>NZ_CM200278.1:400000-6136341 GCF_051842955.2 Metabacillus sp. Hm71
GTGATGGCGAGGGAACTATAGTACCGAAGTTCCTGATTCCACACTGCCAAGAAAAGCCTCTAGCGAGGTGTGAGGTGCCCGTACCGCAAACCGACACAGGTAGGCGAGGAGAGAATCCTAAGGTGAGCGAGAGAACTCTCGTTAAGGAACTCGGCAAAATGACCCCGTAACTTCGGGAGAAGGGGTGCTTTTTAGGGTGAATAGCCCGGAAAAGCCGCAGTGAATAGGCCCAGGCGACTGTTTAGCAAAAACACAGGTCTCTGCGAAGCCGCAAGGCGAAGTATAGGGGCTGACGCCTGCCCGGTGCTGGAAGGTTAAGGGGAGAGGTTAGCGCAAGCGAAGCTTTGAACTGAAGCCCCAGTAAACGGCGGCCGTAACTATAACGGTCCTAAGGTAGCGAAATTCCTTGTCGGGTAAGTTCCGACCCGCACGAAAGGCGTAACGATCTGGGCACTGTCTCAACGAGAGACTCGGTGAAATTATAGTACCTGTGAAGATGCAGGTTACCCGCGACAGGACGGAAAGACCCCGTGGAGCTTTACTGTAGCCTGATATTGAATTTTGGTACAGCTTGTACAGGATAGGTAGGAGCCTGAGAAGCCGGAGCGCCAGCTTCGGTGGAGGCGTCGGTGGGATACTACCCTGGCTGTATTGAAATTCTAACCCGCGGCCCTTATCGGGCCGGGAGACAGTGTCAGGTGGGCAGTTTGACTGGGGCGGTCGCCTCCTAAAATGTAACGGAGGCGCCCAAAGGTTCCCTCAGAATGGTTGGAAATCATTCGCAGAGTGTAAAGGCACAAGGGAGCTTGACTGCGAGACCTACAAGTCGAGCAGGGACGAAAGTCGGGCTTAGTGATCCGGTGGTTCCGCATGGAAGGGCCATCGCTCAACGGATAAAAGCTACCCCGGGGATAACAGGCTTATCTCCCCCAAGAGTCCACATCGACGGGGAGGTTTGGCACCTCGATGTCGGCTCATCGCATCCTGGGGCTGTAGTCGGTCCCAAGGGTTGGGCTGTTCGCCCATTAAAGCGGTACGCGAGCTGGGTTCAGAACGTCGTGAGACAGTTCGGTCCCTATCCGTCGTGGGCGCAGGAAATTTGAGAGGAGCTGTCCTTAGTACGAGAGGACCGGGATGGACGCACCGCTGGTGTACCAGTTGTCTTGCCAAAGGCATAGCTGGGTAGCTATGTGCGGAAGGGATAAGTGCTGAAAGCATCTAAGCATGAAGCCCCCCTCAAGATGAGATTTCCCTGTTACTTTGTAACGTAAGATCCCTGAAAGATGATCAGGTTGATAGGTCAGAGGTGGAAGCGCGGTGACGTGTGGAGCTGACTGATACTAATCGATCGAGGACTTAACCTATTTAATGCGTTAAACAAAGTGAATTGAATTATACATCGTTATCTAGTTTTGAAGGAATATAGTATTCCTAATAACTTTATACAAAGTTAGAGGGTTTCGAGGAACGAACAGTTCAAGGAATCAATTGAGGAGACACCGGACTTTCACAGGAAGTGATGACTTAGGCGTTTCGCACAGGACGTGCGAGTATTTAGCCTAAGAACCTTAATGTAGAGTGAGGATGTTGACAATTGAGATGACGCAGAAATGTGAAGTTCATCGGAAGCCGTAAACCATTTATCTGGTAATGATGGCGAAGAGGTCACACCCGTTCCCATGCCGAACACGGAAGTTAAGCTCTTCAGCGCCGATGGTAGTTGGGGGTTTCCCCCTGTGAGAGTAGGACGTTGCCAGGTAAAGGCCCCTTATTTGGGGCTATTATTTTGCTTTATTTGAATTGGTGAAAATTGGCCCGTTGGTCAAGCGGTTAAGACACCGCCCTTTCACGGCGGTAACACGGGTTCGAATCCCGTACGGGTCACCATATTAAATCGGAGGATTAGCTCAGCTGGGAGAGCACCTGCCTTACAAGCAGGGGGTCGGCGGTTCGATCCCGTCATCCTCCACCATTTTTTAGAACACAAGTTAGACTCTCATAAGTTAGCATACCGAATATTGGGCGTCAAACCAGTCGTGTTTCAAACTACGAGCCATTAGCTCAGTTGGTAGAGCACGAACGAGTATACTGCGAAGCGAAACATCAGCGCACAAATTGAACCGCTTCTTGACTAAGCTTTCTGAAATTTGGGCGTCGAAAACTAAGAGTGTTTTGAAACTACGAGCCATTAGCTCAGTCGGTAGAGCATCTGACTTTTAATCAGAGGGTCGAAGGTTCGAGTCCTTCATGGCTCACCATATTACACACCGTGCGGGTGTGGCGGAATTGGCAGACGCGCTAGACTTAGGATCTAGTGTCCTTGTGACGTGGGGGTTCAAGTCCCTTCACCCGCACCAGTTAAATAATGCGGAAGTAGTTCAGTGGTAGAACACCACCTTGCCAAGGTGGGGGTCGCGGGTTCGAATCCCGTCTTCCGCTCTTTAGAAATGCCGGGGTGGCGGAACTGGCAGACGCACAGGACTTAAAATCCTGCGGTAGGTGACTACCGTACCGGTTCGATTCCGGTCCTCGGCACCAATTATACTATAAAGATTAAAATGCGCCCGTAGCTCAATTGGATAGAGCGTTTGACTACGGATCAAAAGGTTAGGGGTTCGACTCCTCTCGGGCGCGCCATTTCTAGAAGTAAGAAATCGAAAGTCAGAAGTTAGATTAAAGGCTTTGATTCGAAGCAGTACTTAAAAATTTTTGACCTCTCACATCTTACCTCTGGTATCTAGAACGGGAAGTAGCTCAGCTTGGTAGAGCACTTGGTTTGGGACCAAGGGGTCGCAGGTTCGAATCCTGTCTTCCCGACCATTTTCTTAAATGTTTTTGGGGCCTTAGCTCAGCTGGGAGAGCGCCTGCTTTGCACGCAGGAGGTCAGCGGTTCGATCCCGCTAGGCTCCACTTAGTTTTACTTTTTGGCGGTGTAGCTCAGCTGGCTAGAGCGTACGGTTCATACCCGTGAGGTCGTGGGTTCGATTCCCTCCGCCGCTATAGAAATATAATAAGGCTATCAATTTGTACTTGAAATTGACAGTTTTAATTTGTTGATTGGACCCTTAGCTCAGTTGGTTAGAGCAGACGGCTCATAACCGTCCGGTCGTAGGTTCGAGTCCTACAGGGTCCATTGTAATAAGGAGGAATACCCAAGTCCGGCTGAAGGGATCGGTCTTGAAAACCGACAGGGGTGTCAAAGCCCGCGGGGGTTCGAATCCCCCTTCCTCCTCCATATTTAATATTATCGTCGCAGGGTGGAGCACGAACGAATATGCTTCACTGAATAATCATCAGCGTACCGATTGAGCTGCTTCTTGAATCAGCATCCTGAAATCGGGACGGTCTCTATTAGGCAATATCTAAGAGCATAGATAAACTTTAATTTATATTATCGTCGCGGGGTGGAGCAGTCTGGTAGCTCGTCGGGCTCATAACCCGAAGGTCGCAGGTTCAAATCCTGCCTCCGCAACCAAAATGGTCCGGTAGTTCAGTTGGTTAGAATGCCTGCCTGTCACGCAGGAGGTCGCGGGTTCGAGTCCCGTCCGGACCGCCATTTTAAAATTCCTAATCTAGAGTAAAAGGGTTTCAATAAGCGAGAAGGTCGAGGAAGCGATTGAATGAACACCGGAGCGTATGACAATACGTGAGGATGTGAATGAATGAGCTGACGAAGAGATTTGAAGATTAGCGGAAGCCGAAAACTATTTGGCTCGGTAGCTCAGTCGGTAGAGCACGACTGAATAAGCTTCCTTGAAATAGCATCAGCGTACTCATCGAGCTGCTCCTTGAAATAGCTTCCTGAGATGAGGACGATTAACAAATTATAAAAGAGAAAATGCTTTAAATGAAAAGGATTAAACTTTGGTTCGTTAAACTAAAAACTTATTTTTAACTAAAAATACTACACAATATTAAGGCTCGGTAGCTCAGTTGGTAGAGCAATGGACTGAAAATCCATGTGTCGGCGGTTCGATTCCGTCCCGAGCCACCACCATTAAACTTCATAACTTCTAAAGCATTACGGAGGGGTAGCGAAGTGGCTAAACGCGGCGGACTGTAAATCCGCTCCTTAGGGTTCGGCAGTTCGAATCTGCCCCCCTCCACCATTTAATAGGGGTATAGTTTAATGGTAAAACGAAGGTCTCCAAAACCTTTGATGTGGGTTCGATTCCTACTACCCCTGCCAATTTCATAATGGCGGTTGTGGCGAAGTGGTTAACGCATCGGATTGTGGTTCCGACATTCGTGGGTTCGATTCCCATCAGCCGCCCCATTTTCGTTTTGAATTATGAGTATTACTTTTTATAAGACATATAATTTTATTCTTGCTGAATAGTGTATAAACATAGAGTTTAGTAAACTCCGTTATATATAGACACAAGCCCGTTACACAGTTTTAAGGTGTACTTAGTCGTCGACGGTATTTCGTGATATTTCCTGTCAGAAATATCCCAAAATATCCTCTTGCGGTGATTAATCATGTAGCATATTCATGGAAGTATTTCATGAGCTTCTCAATGGGCTATAGCCAAGCGGTAAGGCAACGGACTTTGACTCCGTGATGCGCTGGTTCGAATCCAGCTAGCCCAGCCATTCTTTAAGGCATCATAGCCAAGTGGTAAGGCAGAGGTCTGCAAAACCTTTATCCCCGGTTCAAATCCGGGTGGTGCCTCCAATAATTTATAATAAGCGGGTGTAGTTTAGTGGTAAAACCTCAGCCTTCCAAGCTGATGATGAGGGTTCGATTCCCTTCACCCGCTCCAAATACGGGCCTATAGCTCAGCTGGTTAGAGCGCACGCCTGATAAGCGTGAGGTCGATGGTTCAAGTCCATTTAGGCCCATCCTATACCTGTACTTCTTATTCCGCAGTAGCTCAGTGGTAGAGCTATCGGCTGTTAACCGATCGGTCGTAGGTTCGAATCCTACCTGCGGAGCCAATTAGCTTCAAAATTATGTCCCAGTAGCTCAGCTGGATAGAGCACGAACGAATTCGCTTCCATGAAATGACATCAGCGTACCGATTGAGCTGCATCTTGAATCATCTTTCTGAAATCGGGACGATAACAAATTTAGTATTTAAAACTTTATATGTTCTTTAAATTAAGTCCCAGTAGCTCAGCTGGATAGAGCAACGGCCTTCTAAGCCGTCGGTCGGGAGTTCGAATCTCTCCTGGGACGCCATTATATCATACATAGTCACCTTTCATTTTGAATGAAAGGTTTTCTTTTTAATCAGTTACCTAATAAATACATGTTGGCATGCTTGTTGAACATATAGAAAGGGCTGTTCATAGGTCATAATGACTTATTGATCAGCCCTTTTTCTATTACAGAACCGATCCTTTATGTCATATAATACGAATTTCACATAAAAACAATGTGGTTGGTCTTCAACAATATGCGCTTAGGTCGTTAGAAAAGAAATTTTTTGAACAAGATGTTAAAGTGATTTAAATTTTTAGGAAATAAAGGTACTATTAAGATAGATAAGCTATATGTAATCAAGCCTTTAACCATATAGTGCTCTTTTTGCTTTGAAGTATTTGAGAGGGGAAAATTGATGGAAAAATCAAGTCAATCAAAGAGTGGAACATTTAAAAAGCTTATTTTAAATAATCGATTTGTATTGTTCTTAATGATACTATTATTAATTGGGATAAATATATTAATTTTTCGAGAGGTTTCATTTATCTTTACACCATTAGAGGTATTGTTCAAAACGGTGTTATTACCCATCATGATGGCAACAGTGCTTTACTATTTGTTAAATCCAGTGGTGAACTATCTTGAAAAATTAAAAGTAAAAAGGGTATTTTCCATTCTCTTGCTATATTTGCTTATTATTGGGTTGATCAGCATCCTGATCGTCTCTGTTATACCTTTTTTAAGAGAGCAAATTATGAGTTTGGTCCAAAGCTTTCCGGAATATACAAGAGACGTAGAGGAGTTAATTAAAACGGTAGTTGGAAGCCAGTTTGTGAATGAGGCTCAAAAAACGCTGAATATAAATGTACCAGACTTTGCTAACAATATTTCAAATCAGGTATCAAAATTACTCAATAATACATGGAGTGGAATTGGGGTTTTTGTAGGAGCCGTAAAGGATTTTTTATTGGCATTAATTATTATGCCTTTTATCCTATTTTATTTATTAAAGGATGGAAAGAGACTGCCTTCTTACATTTTAAGTTTGCTTCCAGTGCCATTACGAAGTCAGACTTTTGATGTAATGAAGGAAATTAATACAAGTATTAGTCTTTACATTAGAGGTCAGATTATTGTTAGTTTTTGTATCGGGCTTCTATTATTTGTAGGATTTTTAATCATAGGGCTTGATTATGCGTCATTATTGGCTTTAATTGCTGCCTTTACAAGCATTGTTCCTTATTTGGGACCGGCTATTGCGATTACACCAGCATTAATCATCGCGATTGTGACCTCGCCAATCATGCTGCTTAAACTAATTATTGTTTGGACAATTGTTCAGCTTGTTGAGGGAAAGTTTATTTCACCGCAAATAATGGGAAGAAATCTTCATATTCATCCTATTACAATCATCTTTGTTATTTTAACGGCAGGTAATTTATTTGGTATTCTCGGGATTATTTTAGCTGTCCCTGGATATGCGGTATTAAAGGTTATTATTACCCATCTCTTTGAGTGGTTAAAAGCTAGAAGTGAATTATATAATGATTAAGCAAGTATATAAGAAACACAGAAACTCTGTGTTTTTTTTTTGTTTTTGAACAGAATAATTTAGAGTATAATCATGCCTAATGTTAAGATTTTGTAAATTTTATTTAAATTTATTGTAAATTCGACAAAATTCACTAAAATAAGACTTTGGGTGAAGAAAAAATAGAAGAATTTTTTGGAGGGTTTCCTAATGGTGTTTGGTTCGAAAAAAGATATGTTTTTTGAGAAATTATTATTGATTGCCAAAAATTTAGAGGAGTCTGCAAAGTACTTAGTAGATCTTAAAGTAAAAAGTGTTAGTGACCTAAAAGAAATCGCTTCGGTCATGAAGGGGTATGAAAGTAAGGGAGATACTTATATACATGAGTTAATTGTAGATTTAAATAAAACATTCATAACTCCGATTGAACGTGAGGACATTCTTCAATTGGCTATGAAAATGGATGATATATTAGATGGCTTAGAGCAATGTGTAGCTTATTATGAGATGTTCTCCTTTACACAATTTGATGAATATATCGATAAATTTGTATTGTATATTCACAACAGTTCAATAGAAGTTACGAAAGCAATGGAGTTATTGTCTAATAAAAAGTTACTTGATATGCGCGTGCATTCAATTGAGATTAAAGATATCGAATCAAAATGTGATGAATTATTGAGAGTGTCAATTAAACAGTTATTTTCTACTGAAAAGGATGCAATTAAAATTATTCAGCGCAAGGAAATTTATGAAATGCTTGAAAAGGTTACGGATAGCTGCCAGGATGTAGCAAATACAATTGAAACCATTATCATGCGTAACGCATAAGGGAGCTTTAAGAATCATATGGATACTATTTTAATACTAACAATATTAGTTGTAATTTGTGCGTTGGCATTTGATTTTATCAATGGGTTCCATGATACTGCAAATGCGATTGCAACATCAGTATCTACCCGGGCATTATCACCTAGAAAAGCGATAATTTTAGCGGCGGTCATGAACTTTATTGGTGCGCTAACCTTTACAGGTGTAGCAAAAACAATTACAAAGGATATTGTCGATCCTTTTGCATTGGAAAACGGTTCTGTTATCATATTGGCCGCTTTAATTGCCGCAATTGCCTGGAATCTTATTACATGGTACTACGGGATCCCGAGCAGTTCATCCCATGCATTAATTGGATCGATTGCCGGTGCAGCGATTTCAGCTGCTGGCGTTGGGATCCTTAATTGGAACGGCTTTATGAAAATTCTTCAGGCCTTGGTCATTTCACCTTTCTTAGCGTTGGGTGTAGGATTTATCATGATGAGCCTTTTTGCAGTCCTTTTCAGAAAGACAAATTTATATAAATCGAATAAACGTTTTCGAGTGTTTCAAATTGTAACAGCGGCTTTACAATCATTTACCCACGGAACAAACGATGCCCAAAAGGCAATGGGAATTATAACAATGGCACTTATTGCAGCAAATTATCATACCTCTGAAGACATACCTTTGTGGGTCCGAATTTCTGCAGCTTTAGCTATGGGGATCGGAACATCAATTGGCGGCTGGAAAATCATTAAAACGGTTGGCGGCAAAATCATGAAAATCCGTCCAGTAAATGGTGCGGCGGCTGATTTATCTTCAGCATTAATTATTTTTGGTGCAACAACCATTCATCTTCCAGTTAGTACAACCCATGTTATCTCTTCAGCGATTATGGGGGTTGGTTCAGCCCAGCGCGTTAAAGGAGTAAAATGGGGAGTAGCACGAAAAATTATCATAACATGGGTAATTACGCTGCCAATTTCAGCACTTTTAGCGGGAATTACCTACCAAATATTAAATATATTCTTTTAATAAAAACGAAATTCAAAAGGGTCTGATTCCGTATGCATAATATGACTTCTGATTGTTGAAAGTCCTATAAATTGTGTTAGCGGGTCTGACCCTTTGTTTTAGTGCCATAAAAAATACATAAAACGAAAAGAATAAAAACTTTACTTTTTCTAAAAAACATGGTGATAATAATAGTTGGGCATAAATCGGAAAAGCAGATTGGTAATTGAAGAAATTGGGAACATTATATAGAGAGCGAAAACAGTGAACTTTAAGAATCGTTGGTTCATAAATACATACTAGTAGGATGATGGGGATGAAAAAAGCTAGAATAATCTATAATCCAACTTCAGGGCGTGAGCTTTTTAAAAAGTATTTACCTGAAGTATTGCAAAAATTTGAACAGGCTGGATATGAAACTTCATGTCATGCAACAACTTGTGAAGGTGATGCGATTCAGGCTGCACGGTCAGCAGGTGAACGAGGCTTTGATCTGATTGTTGCAGCTGGTGGAGATGGGACAATTAATGAAGTTGTAAATGGTATTGCAGAGCTTGAAGTAAGGCCGCAGCTTGCTGTCATACCTGTTGGAACAACAAATGACTTTGCAAGGGCAATAGGGATCCCATTAAATAATGTCATTCAAGCTGTTGAGATGATCTTAGAAGGAGAACCGCAAAAAATAGATATAGGCCGGGTAAATGAGCAATATTTTATCAATATTGCTGGCGGCGGCCGATTGACAGAGCTTACGTATGAAGTTCCTAGCAAGCTTAAAACAATGGTAGGGCAACTCGCTTACTATTTAAAAGGGATGGAAATGTTGCCATCAATTCGTCCTACTGAAGTGGAAATTGAATATGATGGAAAGCTGTTTCAAGGTGAAATCATGTTATTCCTTGTTTCGCTTACAAATTCAGTAGGCGGATTTGAAAAGCTCGCACCAGATTCGAAGCTAAACGATGGCATGTTTGATTTATTAATTTTGAAAAAAGCAAATTTAGCGGAATTTATTCGAGTGGCAAGCCTTGCAATAAGAGGTGAGCATATTAATGATGAACATATTCTTTATACGAAAGCCAATCGTGTTAAGGTCACAACACATGATAAAATGCAGCTTAATTTAGATGGCGAATACGGCGGCTTGCTTCCTGGGGAATTCGAAAACTTGTATCAGCATATTGAAGTAAGAATGTCACAGGAAAAAGCAAGACAAATGGAGGAATAAGAAAACTTGGCAGAGTAGGGGCCAAGTTTTTTTCGTGAAGTCCATTATGTTAAAATGAACGAAAGTAGTTTGAATGTAAAGGAAGAACAATATGTCTAAATTACAAGCACCAGTGATGAAAAATGAATACTATGATGTGACCTTTGAGGATCTCACACATGAGGGTGCAGGTGTCGCAAAAATCGAGGGTTTCCCTGTTTTTGTAGAAAATGCGCTTCCAGACGAGCGTGGAAAAATAAAAGTGATTAAGGTAAAAAAGGGTTTTGCCTACGGTCGTTTAATTGAGCTGTATGAAAAAAGTAAAAATCGCGTGGAAGCACCATGCCCTATCTATTCTCAATGCGGAGGATGCCAGCTTCAGCACGTAAGCTACGAAGGGCAGCTTGACTTTAAGAAAAAGCAAGTAGAGCAAGTGCTTGCACGGATTGGAAAACTGGATCTGAACAAAGTAAAGGTTCATCCGACACTTGGCATGAACGATCCATGGAATTATCGCAACAAGGCACAGGTGCCAATAGGTGAACGGGAAGGCGGACTTGTCGCAGGCTTCTACCAAAAACGAAGCCACGATATTATTGATATGGAGCGCTGTCTCATTCAGCAAGCAGAAAATGACGAGGTTGTTAAAGCTGTAAAGAAAATCTGCGAGCAGTACGGTATCCGTGCATACAATGAGGAAAAGCATAAAGGCTGGCTTCGTCATATTATGGTACGTTATGGATTGGTTACGCAAGAAATGATGGTCGTGTTTGTTACGAAAACAGCGGACTTTCCTCATAAGAATGACATTATCAATAAAATAACGAAGCAATTTCCCCATGTAAAGTCAATCGTGCAAAATATTAATAATAAACGTACGAATGTCATTTTCGGTGATGAGACAAAGATTCTTTGGGGCGACGAATATATTTATGACAAAATTGGAGAGATAAAATTTGCGATTTCAGCACGGTCCTTTTATCAGGTGAACCCTGAGCAAACAAAGGTGCTGTATGAGAAGGCGTTGAAGTATGCCGGATTAACAGGTGCTGAATCTGTCATTGATGCCTATTGTGGAATCGGAACCATTTCTTTATTTCTTGCTCAAAAAGCGAAAAACGTATTTGGCGTTGAAATTGTGCCTGAAGCAATTGAGGATGCAAAGCGGAATGCAGAGCTTAACGGATTTACAAACGCCGAATTTGCCGTTGGCGAGGCAGAGGTAGTGATCCCAGAGTGGTACAAGCAAGGAAACAAAGCAGATGTTATTGTAGTGGATCCGCCACGTAAAGGCTGTGATGAAGCGCTGCTTAAGACGATCTTGGATATGAAGCCGAAGCGGGTGGTTTATGTGTCCTGTAACCCTGGGACGCTGGCAAGGGACCTGCAAGTGCTTGAGCAGGGCGGTTATGAGACGGTTGAGGTGCAGCCTGTTGATATGTTTCCGCATACGATGCATTGTGAAGCGGTCGCGTGGTTGGAGTTGGTATAATAGAAAAGCAGTTGATATAGAAAAAATCTATACCATCTGCTTTTTGGTTTATAAAAATACCATTCGTACCGATAGTTTTGCACAAATTATAAATGTCCAAATGTACTTGTATTTGTTAATAAGTTATTAAGCATGATATAAGTGTAAAAGAGTGGATCATTTGGCTTTATCCCACTCTTAACGGGCAGTAAGACCCCCATGTCAAGATGATGAGTATACAAAGTAGCTAGGTGGGGGATCAACTGCCCGTAAAGGTCCGATAAGGGCGACTAACCATCAGTGGGGGATGAGGGAAAAACCCAACTGATGGAAGTCTACTTTAAATTTTGTGACCGAGAGTTTGAAGTTGTATCCATAGTGAGAGGATTTGAGTTTGAAATGATAGATAATTTTTGGCGTGATTTACCGCGACCATTTTTTGTACTTGCACCAATGGAAGATGTGACAGATGTTGTTTTTCGTCATGTAGTAAGTGAAGCTGGTCGACCGGATGTATTTTTCACAGAGTTTACAAACTCGGATAGCTATTGTCATCCAGAGGGCATGAAAAGTGTGCGTGGCCGTTTGATTTTTACAGAAGATGAACAGCCAATGGTGGCACATATTTGGGGGGATAATCCCAAATATTTCCGTCAAATGAGTATTGGCATGGCAGAGCTAGGATTTAAAGGCATCGATATTAATATGGGCTGCCCTGTACCGAATGTGGCATCGAGAGGGAAAGGTAGTGGTCTTATTCTGCGTCCAGACGTTGCGGCAGAACTTATTCAAGCAGCAAAAACGGGCGGACTGCCTGTCAGCGTGAAAACACGACTTGGCTATAAGGAGGTTCAGGAGTGGGAGGAGTGGCTAACGCATATTTTAAAACAGGATATTGCGAACCTTTCTATTCATTTACGTACAAGAAAGGAAATGAGCCAAGTAGATGCGCATTGGGAGCTAATTCCGGAAATCAAAAAATTACGTGACCGTATCGCACCAGATACGATGCTAACAATCAATGGAGACATTCCTGACCGCCAAACTGGGCTGCAGCTTGCTGAACAATATGATATTGATGGAGTTATGATCGGACGAGGTATTTTTAAAAATCCTTTTGCTTTTGAAAAAGAGCCAAAAGAGCATAGCAGTAAAGAATATCTTGATCTTTTAAGACTGCATATTGATCTTCAAGATCAATATGCGGAAGCACTGCCACGTTCAATCACAGGGCTTCATCGCTTTTTCAAAATTTATGTCAAAGGATTCCGTGGAGCTGGCGAATTAAGAAATCAATTGATGAACACGAAATCAACAGATGAAGTGCGTGCATTACTTGATAACTTTGAAAAAGAATGTTAATGGGACGGGGACAGTGAAATGATGTAACTCTCAAAAAGTTAGAGAAAAAATGAATCACAGCAACTCATGTGTACTTATTTTATTCAGTTTCAAGTTCCTTTGCAGCCGGCAACTTTTGTTTCGATAAAGTCTGTTTCTAAAAGAAAAAGGTCTTTAGAATGTAATAAACCCACCAGCACCCTTGTGTTGCCACATACACTTGGCGCATGTGGAGTGCGTCTCGCAACTCATTTTAAAAGAAGGCAACTATCCCATATTTGGGTGTTGCCCTTTTCTTTCGTGTATTGGAATAACAAAACAGTATTGAATACCCATGTGGAGTGCTGTGCTCGTCAAAATATGGACGAGCTTTTCTAATATTTTATATTCAGTAATATTGAGAGTAGTGCACTTGAAGAATAGGGGATTTTAACCTCTCTAAGAATCTTCTATGGTAATGGATTAGAGGTTGAATACGGGGTTGTAACGGACCAGTGGGTTAAAGAGCCACTTGATGAAGGTACGAAGAATGTGGTTAAAAATGGCTTTAAGGTCGTAACTGAAAAAGAGAATATATTTTATAGTATAAAAATGTATTTAAATAATTTGTAACCCTATTCCTCAACTATGGCGCTAAGGATTGATTGCGCCTATTTTGCTTTATAAGGGAATTAGATTGAATAACACTTGGCACTTAAATTGGATATTTATGTTAAAATATGATTGGAATTGTGAAGGATTGTACTATTGAAGCAGGTTAATTTGAGCAGGGAAAAATAATATACTCATTTATGAAAGTTTTAGAAGGTTTAATAAGGAGGGCATTTTATGAGTTACAAGAATACTTTTATTACAGTTTCTGAAGATTCAACTGTTACTTCTGCTATTGTTCCTGTCCCAAGAAATAACAAGCCTACGATTGCTTCTATTCAATATGATTTAATCAAGAATAATCCTTACAAATATACTCAAGAAGATGTACAATTTAAAACTTATTTGATCAAAGAGCAAATAGAGTCAAATAATTTAAATGAATTACGTGAGCAGTATTTCACAAAACCTAAAGCCTGTTTTAGAGCTTCTCCATTAGTAAAAAAATATGGGTGGGGAATACACTATGATGATCATGGAAAAATTGCATTATTTGATGTTAATAGTGAAACGTATAATCAATTTCTCAATTTGGATAACATTACTCTACTAAAAGGTATGCGTTCGAAAAGAAAATAGGCAGTGGCCTCTTCTTTCTCCTTAAATCAAGAGTTAATCAAACTAAGAAGAGCATTGTGCCTGGGCAGGGCAGCGCATTTGCAAAAGCCTATTAAAAGAGTCCGCCACCATGAATAAAGTTTCCTGATGCTTACATGTCATTCACTGAAATCATATAATTAAAATATAAAAAGGAGCCCGCAGGCTCCTTTTCAAATTAGAAAGGAAAATGCTCAGCCCGGTAACAAGTGTCCCGCTCTTTTCCTTATACATATCGATTACGACCAGATAAGATTCCAAAGATCATCACAACGACTGAGACGACGATTAGCATGAGAATGGGAACTGTCCACATATGCGTTAGATCGTACAAATATCCGATGATCAAAGGGCCAACTGCAGCGAGTACATAACCTGTTGATTGTGTCATACCAGATAACTCTGCAGCCTGCTGACCGTTCCGAGCACGTAGACCTATATAGCTGAGAGCTAAGGGAAAGCTTCCTCCCAATGCAATCCCAATTAAGATGATACTTACAATTAAAATTGGATAGGTTGAGCCGAATAGTAAACCACTATAGCCAAGCACAGAGCACATGCTTAGTATAAATGCAATCCATACTTGTGATTCGAGGCGCCCTGCAAGGACTGGTATAAAAAAGCTGGCAGGCAATCCTACCAATTGAGTGAAGGAAAGCAACCATCCTGCAGTAGCTAAGCTTACCCCGTGACTATGTAAGATTTCAGGTAACCACGATATCGTTACATAGAATAAAAGAGACTGAAACCCCATGAATATGGCAATTTGCCAGGCAAGTAGTGTACGCCACATTTGCTTGGAATTAGTGGCTTGTCTTTGTCGGAAGATACTAGGATCGCTTTGATTATATTTAAAAAGAAAAGCCCACACGATGAGCGCAATGATAACAGGTAACCCCCATACAATTTGGGCTCCCTGCCATCCAAGGTTCAAGTCAGCTGCTAAAGGAACGCTAATCCCTGACGCTAAGGACGCAATCAATCCCATGGATGTTGAATAAACACTTGTCATCAGACCGAACCTTTTGGGGAATTTATCCTTTACAATTGCGGGTAAAAGGACATTTCCGATCGCGATACCGAAACCGACTAGCAGAGTCCCGGTAAAAAGGGTAAAAACCATTGGAATTGTGCGAATCGTAATACCGATTAATAGAACTGCTAAACCTATAAGTAAGGTCTTCTCATTTGTTAGCTGAGCTGCTATTTTAGGAACAAGTGGGGACATGATGGCAAATACGATTAATGGTAAGCTCATCAATAGTCCAGCACTCCAGTGTGCTAGTTTAACATCATTCTGAATCATTCCGAGTAAAGGTCCCAGAGAAGTAATCGCTGGGCGTAGATTGAAGGCAACAAGAATAATTCCCGCAATAAACAGATGTATATAAATTGAATGAATATGTGCCTTGACTTTCGCTAACATCATAAATCAAAACCTCCATTAACACAAACTTTATCAAGTATAGCATAAACAAAAATTCGGATGTAATGTACTTACTACTATTCGAAGCCCCTAACAAATAGGTAGGGGTTTTGCAAAGGTAAGAATCCTGTTCTATGCACAGGTTGTGTCCTGCATGGGTGTACATGGATGGATCGATTTCTAGGAGGAAATTTTAGTACGATATCTATAGTCTCCCGCGAGATTGTTTTCAGGTATGGTTTATCCTATTGTGATTTTGAATATTTAGATAATTACAAATATAAAAAATAATATTGTAATATATCAAAAAACTCACTATAATTCAATTAAATGATAGACAGTTGTATCTGTGGAGTGGAATGGTTGTAGATTCTATTTTATCAGAATGGATTGGCTCGAAATAAGCATTATCAACATTTGAGGGGGGAGTATGTATGAAAGGAATACTTAATAAGTGGAATCAGTTAAGTCTGGTCAAACAAATTATAATCGGTTTAATTATTGGGATTATCCTGGCTTTAACGGTTCCGCAAGCAAAGGCTGTTGTTCTTTTAGGAACATTATTTGTCGGTGCGTTAAAAGCCATTGCACCTGTCCTGGTTCTTTTCTTGGTCATGTCGGCCATCGCTCAGCATAAGAGCGGTCACCGAACAAATATGAAATCTATTATTGTCCTCTACTTGTTAGGGACCTTTTTAGCTGGATTAATTGCAGTTATTGTAAGTTTTATTTTCCCTGTATCGTTAACCCTTGCGAAGGGTGCTGAAGGTGTTACGCCTCCTGGCGGTGTTGCAGAGGTTCTTAATACATTATTGCTGAACGTAGTAGATAACCCGGTTAATGCTATTGTTAATGCAAATTATATTGGTATTTTAGCCTGGGCGATTGTCCTTGGTTTGGCTTTAAAAAATGCCACTGATACGACAAAGACGTTGATTTCTAATTTTTCAGATGCTGTCTCAAAGATGGTTACATGGGTTATTAAATTTGCACCATTAGGAATTATGGGGTTAGTATTTGAATCGATTACGACCAATGGATTGGAATCATTAGTAAGCTATGGAAAGCTACTTGCTGTTTTGCTTGGTTGTATGGTGTTTGTAGCGCTGGTTGTCAATCCGGTTATTGTCTTTGTGGCGATCAGACGAAATCCATATCCGCTTGTGTTTAAATGTTTAAAGGAGAGCGGCATTACTGCATTCTTCACGCGCAGCTCAGCTTCAAATATTCCTGTAAATATGAGATTGTGTGAAGATCTCGGTTTGGATAAGGATAGTTATTCTGTATCCATTCCATTAGGAGCCACCATCAATATGGCTGGTGCTGCTGTTACGATTTCTGTATTAACACTTGCAGCAGTTCATACACTTGGCATTCATGTGGATCTTCCTACGGCTATCATTCTAAGCGTACTGGCAGCTGTTTGTGCATGTGGTGCCTCAGGTGTTGCTGGCGGGTCGTTATTGCTGATTCCTTTGGCATGCAGCTTATTTGGCATCCCGAATGATGTGGCCATGCAGGTCGTTGGAGTAGGGTTCATCATCGGTGTTTTACAAGATTCATTTGAAACGGCGCTTAACTCTTCTACGGATGTTCTTTTTACAGCAGCAGCTGAATATAAAGAGTGGCGTAAGGAAGGGAAAAAGATTGTTTTTTAAACTTCAAGATTAAGAAATACTTCTCATATTTGAAAAGTAAATCATAAAAAACTGCTGCTGACTTTGTCGACAGCATAGGCAACTCTTTTGTTAAAGAGTTGCTTTTTTAGGTTTATAAAACTCATCATTTTAAAGAAAAATAGCTGCCGCTGAGTAGACCAACAACAAAGACATCGAGAATCGGAACGATTTGTCAGGTTTAACTTTTGAGTAGGAGTTTAAGTGAAATAGCGATTCTTTTTACTTGGACGAAACGTGCAAAATACTTAAAAAAGAAATTTTATGGTAAAATTAGATAAGATTTTGTTCGAAGTGAGGTATTAGATGAGTAAAAGTAAAAAGCACAAGCCCAATAAACTAAAAATAACGTTAAGAGGATTAATCGTCATTTTAGGAGGATTTATAGCAGCTTATGGGCTAGAAGCCGTATTAATCCCAAACAACGTATCTGATGGGGGTGTGACAGGTCTTAGTATCGTTGGCTCACAACTAGTTGGATTACCATTAGGAATTCTTATTGCCGTTTTGAATATCCCGTTTATCTGGTTAGGCTATCAACAAATTGGGAAAAGCTTCGCCATTAATTCGATTATCGGAATCGCTTCACTAGCTGTTGGGACAAGCCTCATGCACCATATCCCAGCGATTATTGAAGGGGATACGTTGTTAATTACCGTTGTTGGCGGAATTATCCTTGGTTTTGGGATGGGGTTAGCATTGCGTAATGGCGGAGCATTAGATGGAATTGATATGCTGGCCGTTCTCCTTTCTCGAAAATTACCATTTGGGACAAGTGATCTCATCCTTTTCTTAAACTTGTTTGTCTTTATTTTCGTTTCAACTGTATTTGGTCTACAAGGGGCCATTCTTTCGGCAATTGCTTACTTTATTGCGTCTAAAGTGATCCATATCGTTGAAGAAGGGTTAAGCGGTTCTAAAACATTTAAAATTATTACAAATCAACCCCAATTAATGGTAGAGACCATACGCGATCGTTTAGGTCGTAGTGCAACGTATAAAGAAGCTTACGGCGGTTATTCTCATGAAAAATTTATGGAAATCACATGTGTGATTAACCGCTTAGAAGAAAGTAAAATAAAAGAAATCATTCATGAAATTGACGAAGCTGCCTTTGTTACAGTATATGACGTAGCAGAAGTTAAGGGAGGTAATTTCAGAAAGAGAAATATTCATTAGAAAAGTTACAAAAAACCAGCCTTTTTCGTTTTGCAGCGGTTAACTGCCACACTTTATGGGAGACTCTTTCCCTAAATCTTTTTATTACATACACTATTGCTATAAAAGAAGGATATCGTATCAGAAATGATATGGTATCCTTTTTTAAAGTTTTAAGAAAGTGTAAAATTTTGTACTTAGTTTTAGTGTCTAGCTCCAGCGCCTAGCCCCTCTAGAGTCTAGCCACTCATGAATTAAAGGCAAAGAACGCCTTCTATTCATGAGCGTCTTATTTGCCCTAGGCTGATCAAGGCGCTTGCGCATTTCTAAGCCTATATTAGGTTGTAAAGTTTTTCCTTGATTTTCCCCCATTGTAAATATTATCACAAAAAATAATCACATTTTCCTATGTAACTTAAAGATTGATCACATTCTAGTAGGTAAGATTCATTTATCCTTTCAGTTGCAGCGTTTTCATCTGTTGTAGTAAACGTTTCCGAATCCATATTTTAATAGGTATTTAGCTGTTCTCTTCTTTATTTTTAGATGATTTTAGCCATGTTGACATACCTTTTTAAATGAATTTTAATTAAAAAGTGATCTGGGGCTTAATATTACAAATGGTTGTTCATAAGCACTTTTATCTAATCAGAACTCTTGCTTAGATGGAGATTCATTTAGCTTTATAACTTAAAAAATGCATGCTTACTTGATCTTAATGTGGGAAAGGAGCATCTCCATGTGAAAAGTATTCAACATCGCTTATTAATCATGCTTCTTATTTTTATCATCCTGCCATACTTTTTATCTGTTTTAATCATTTATAAATATACAAAACATAGTGTTGAACAGCATGAACTCGAAATCAGTGAGGATCAAATGGAGGAATTGTCAGAAGAACTGGAACAATACTTTTATGATCTAAGCAATCTTCCTTATATTATCTATCGGAACCCTGATTTAATCCGAATTTTTACTAACGGGTTTGAGGATTCCATCTATTTAAATCCGATTGCGGTGGAAAAAAGTATTGAGTCTATCTATTTGATGCGGAACGAAATTCGCCAAGTACGTTTTTATATTGATAAAGATAAAGGATCGTTTACTGTTTATAATGCCATGGTCAGTGCTAGAAAATATCAACCTGACTTTTTAGAGCAGCCCTTGATTAAAAAGCTTTATCACGCAAACGAACCGTTTATAATTGAACCCCCGCATCGAATTAAAAATTATAATCACGCTGCGACCATTCCCCAATCTGATAAAACAGTGGTTATGAGTATCCACCACAAAATAGAAGATGTGCTTACGAACAAATTTTTAGGTTTTATGACAATAGATTTTGATATAGCTGGATATGCTCGTATTTGTAACAGTCTTATAAAAGAGCATGGAGGTTCTGTTTTACTATTAGATGCAAAAGATCGTGTGATGTATGCAAGTGATCAAACACTTATTGGAAAGCAGATTCCTTCTGAATTACAACCGCGTATTGAAGCGGAGGGAACTAATAATGGTGAAGATATTATCTTTTCAAAAACCTTATCAGAACCACTAAATCAATGGAAATTAGTGAAGATTACCCCTAGCCAATCTTTATTTAAAGAAGTCAGAAAGACTGCTTATACAAACATACTTGTTGGAATAGGAGTAGGATTATTAGGGTTAATCATGATTAGTATTATTACCTACAGAATTACTCGCCCTATTAAACTTCTTAGCCAGAAAGTATTATCAATTGAAGGCGGAAATATGGACGTTCCTTTTGATGACAGCAGAGAAGATGAAATCGGCCATTTAGAAAAACATATGAAGGATATGATGGATCGAATTAACCTTCACATTGATCGTGAATATAAATTGGAAATTGAGAATCGAAAAAATCAATTTAGAGCACTAAAGTCTCAGGTTAATCCACACTTTTTATTTAATGCCTTACAATCTATCGGTGCAGTAGCACTACGATCTCATTCTCCGAAGGTTTACGAATTAGTAACGTCCTTATCCAAAATGATGCGGTACTCCATTCGAGCGGATCAATGGGTATTGATAAGAGATGAAGTAGATTATATAAACGCATATTTATCTCTGCAAAAGGAGCGGTTTGGAGACTCTATTAATGTTTCTATTCATATAAATGAGTCTATTCTGGAAAGGGAAATTCCAAGTATGACTCTTCAGCCGCTTGTAGAAAACTTCTTTAAACACTGTTATGAAGAAGGTTTCTATGATGCTCGTTTACTTATTTATGGAGAAATAAAAGGACAAACTTTGCACCTCGGAGTTGAAAATGACGGAGCTAGCATGAAACTCTCTGAGCTTGAAACCTTAAGAGAAAATATTTATACGGCACCTGTAGCAAGCGAGCATATCGGACTGAAAAATATTCATGACCGATTAGTATTAAATTATGGTCAAGGAGCCGGTCTGGAACTAGACACAATGGATGGCAAAGGCTTTTCAGTTCGTATGTCAATTCCTCTAGATTCAAAGTTTGCTAGGGATGAAATGGCAGGGAGGGAGAAAGACTATGAAGGTTCTAATTGTTGATGATGAATTCAATGTACGTGATGTCATACGCCAGTTAGGACAATGGGAGAAGTACGGGATTACTGATCTCTTCGAGGCATGTAATGGTGAAGAGGCAAAAAGAATCATCATGAAGGAAAACCCGGAGATGATCCTTACAGATGTGAAGATGCCTGGAATAAGTGGTTTAGAATTAATCGAATGGTTGGATAGCATTTCTTATAATGGAAAAGTCATTTTAATCACAGGGTTTGACGACTATTCGTATATGCGGAAGGCTATTCAGTGCGGCAGCTTTGATTATTTATTGAAACCCATTGAGGCAGATGCATTTAATCATACATTAGCGGATGCTGTTCGATCCTGGGAAAAGGAAGAAGAGGATCGTCACTACAAAGAATCCTATGAAGATGTTAAAAGACTGCGTATGAATCAGGTCGTCACGGCAGCTTGCGTTGGAGAGCTTTTCAATTCGAATGAATTGGTTTCATATCTTCCACCATCTGAAAAATACGATCTTACCCTTATTTCCTTTTATCAAATGCATCATGCTTATCCATATATTCAGTTACTCGATGATGAGCTTATTATTCAGAAGTTAGGAAACGCATTTGCCCTGCAAACTGATCATAGTCTTTGTCTAGTGATTACGAAACATGGCAAATGGTTAGAAATTGAGGAATGGATTAGTCAGCAATTTGATATACCTGTACGTCTTGTTAACGGTGATCCGATCTCATCATTAACAGAACTTCCAATAGCCTTTCAGTCTCTGCAAAAGGCTTTAGAAGAACAAACTTTCAGATCGATCAACCGCTTAAACGACTTGGATGAAGCCCGTCGGATAAAGGATATTGTTTCCTATGTTGAAAAGTACTACATGGATGAATTAAGTTTGGAAAAACTGTCAAATCGGTTCTTTTTGAGTCGAGAGCATATCTCAAGAAAGTTTAAACAAGAAACAGGTATGCCGCTCTCTAAATACATGATGAACTTAAGAATTAATCAAGCAAAATGCTGGTTAATCGAAACAGAAGAAAGTATTTTCTCCATTTCTACCATGCTCGGTTATCAGGATGAGAAATATTTTTCAAAGCTATTTAAAAAAGTCGTTGGCATGACACCTTTCGAGTACCGAAACAGCGAGAAGAAGCTGCAAATTGGAAGCAGATAATGAACTCATAATATCCTGAAGTACTGAGGTGAAGCAATGAAAAAACAATTTGTACTCTTGTATATGGCTGTCATGATGATCTTATTTCTTACGGCATGTCAAACAAAGACAGAGACGGAAACGAAAGAAGCGAAACAGACCAAGGAAAAAATCATCTTAAATGTCAGGAATCCAAAAGTCGAAATTTCCACACAGTTTGAACAAATGGCAAATGCTTATGAAAAGGAAAATCCACATATCGATATTAAGATTCACACCGTTGGCGGGGCAGCGGATGATCTTTCCGATTTGAAGGCGCAAATGGCTTCCGGAACCGGTCCCGACATTTTCACAAACAATGGATACGGAAATGCGAAATTATGGAGTAAATATTTGGAGGATCTTTCTGATCAGCCTTGGGTTGACAAAGCATATAAGGATACATTAACACCAATGGAAATAAACGGTAAAATTTTTGGAATGCCATTTAACCTTGAAGGATACGGATTTATTTATAATAAGGATTTATTTAAACAAGCAGGCATTGATGAATTACCAAAAACACTTACTGAATTAATCGCAGCCGCTGAAAAACTGCAGCAGGCTGGGATTATGCCTTTTGCAAATGGATATTATGAAGAGTGGAAATTAGGTGACCAATTAGTAAGTATTGCTTTTGCACAACAAGAAGATCCAGTTGCTTTTATAAATGCTTTAAATCATGGGACAGAAAGGATTGAAACCAATCAAAGGTTTAAAGACATGATAAATGTATTGGATGTCACGTTAAAATATGGAAACAAAAATCCGCTAACAACGGATTACAACATGGAGTTGAATTTATTTGCCAATGGACAGGCGGCGATCATTCAACAAGGCAACTGGATTCAGCCGTTGATTGATCAGTTAACACCAAATATGAACATCGGGATGATGCCAATCCCAATCAATGATGAACGAAATAATGACTCCTTGGTTGTCGGTGTACCAAATTATTGGGTGATTAACAAACAAACCACGCCAATAAAGAAAAAAGAAGCCAAGAAATTTTTAACATGGATGGTTACATCAACACAAGGTAAAACGTATTTAACAGACCATTTTAAATTTATCCCCGCATTTGAAAATATGGAGGCTGACAACTTAGGACCGTTAGCTGATGAAATCATTCGCTACTCTAAAGCGGGGAAGACATTTTCAATTAACTGGTTTCACTTTCCTGTTGGAGTAAGAGCTGAATTCAGCTCTGCGATGCAGTTATATGTAGGAAAACAGTTAAATCGAGATCAATTGCTCCAAGAGTTCCAGAAATCATGGGAGAATGCTGCAAGCCAATAAGACGAATGTCAATATTTATATCAACAATTAATTGCCTCCTTGCCGGGGCTTTTTTTATTGTTCATTTTAAAAAGAAACAAGATCAATTTAAGACTAAAATCCAATCAATATACGCCATATTCATAGCCTAAAGACAAACCTATAATGATAAATGTAAGGCGGGATTTAAACATTAAAACCTCATACCGCACTTATTTCTTTATCCCGCCAACAAATATTAAAGGAGGAAGAAGATGAAACTCAAGAATCTTGTCAAACAAGCAACAGTTGTAACGCTTAGTACAGCTATTTTAGTAGGAGGCGGCGGTCCATTAGCTTTCGCAAAGCAAAGTGAAACGCTGGATCACAAAGAAGATTATGGAATCTCTCATATCACACGTTCAGACATGTATAAAATGATTGAACAACATGGAGATCCAAAATATACGGTGCCGCAATTCGATGCCTCAACCATTCAAAATATCCCTTCAGCAAAAAAATACAATGAATTCGGGCAATTGATCGATTTAGATGTGTGGGATACATGGCCATTGCAAAATGCTGATGGAACAGTAGCAGAATATAATGGATACCATATTGTTTTTGGATTAGCTGGTGACCCGAAAAACGGAAGTGACACGTTTATTTATATGTTCTATAAAAAGGTAGGAGAAACATCGCTTGATAGCTGGAAAAACGCCGGAAGAGTGTTTAAAGACAGTGATAAATATGCTCCAAATGATCCATATTTAAAAGATCAAACAGAAGAATGGTCAGGTTCAGCAACCTTAACATCTGATGGAGAAGTTCGATTATTTTATACAAATCGCGGAGGTTTTGATGCTGAGCAAGAGAAATACGGTAAACAAACCTTAACAACAGCACAAGTGAATGTATCTGAAGTGGATGCAAATACACTTAAAGTCGATGGTGTTGAGGACTTCAAATCAATCTTTGAGGGTGGAGACGGGAAGGTTTATCAAAATGTGAACCAAGCATTCAAAGATGGTAATTTCCTTAATAATCATACGTTGAGAGATCCACACTACATTGAAGAAAAAGGCCGTAAGTATCTTGTATTTGAGGCCAACACCGGAACAGAATACGGATATGAAGGTGAAAAATCCCTTTACAATAAAGCTTATTATGGCGGAAGCACACCATTCTTCCAATCTGAAAAGGAAAAGCTTTTACAAAGTCCTAAAAAGGAATTAGCTACTCTAGCAAATGGTGCTATGGGTATTATTGAAATAAATGATGATTATACAGTGAAAAAAGTAATGAAACCATTGATTGCATCGAACACGGTAACAGATGAAATCGAGCGTCCTAACATCTTTAAAAAGGATGGAAAATGGTATTTATTCACAAGTTCAAGAGGATCAAAGATGACAATTGACGGCATTGATGATCGCGATATTTACTTGTTAGGTTATGTTTCAGATTCATTAACTGGACCATATAAGCCATTAAATGATACAGGAATTGTCTTACATCACGATCTTGATCCTTATGATGTTACTTGGACATATGCACACTTTGCGATTCCGCAAAAGAATAGCGATAATGTGGTTGTCACAAGCTATATGACAAACAGAGGTTACTTCGAGGATCATAAATCTACATTTGCTCCAAGCTTCTTACTTAACATTAAAGGATCAAAAACATCTGTAGTAAAAGATGGCATCCTTGAGCAAGGGCAAATCACGATAAATAAATAATTTCCTACTTTATATCCCAAAAAGGGGTCTGTGACCCTTCGATCATGCAAAAGAAAAAATGTCGGTTATTTAATTGACATTTTTTCTTTTATATTAGAAAGAATTTTTGAAAAGCGTGGTGAGTTACCTTGGATAAAAAAAGAATGAAAAAGAAGGGATACGATCTGTGTTATGTCATCATTGGCTTCTTCATCATTCTAACGGGGGTAATGACATATCCAGCTCTTCATTTGATGGAACCAACTGTTGACCATCCTATCAATAATCCTAAAGAGCAAGTTGAGTCATCATATCGAGCCAATTACCATTTCACGACACCTGATAAGTGGAAGAATGACCCTCAGCGGCCCATTTATTTAAATGGAAAGTATCATTACTATTATCTTTATAATCGTGATTACCCAAATGGCAATGGTACAGAATGGCGGCACGCAACTTCAGAGGATTTGGTGCATTGGAAGGATGAGGGGATCGCTATTCCGAAATATACAAATGATAACGGGGATCCTTGGTCAGGGTCAGTCGTACTTGATAAAGATAATACGGCAGGCTTTGGTAAAAACACACTCATTGCCATTGTTACACAGCCCTCCAAGGATGGGGGAAAACAGGAGCAATTTTTATGGTATAGTAAGGACTTTGGAAAAACATTTACTTCCTATCGCGATGAGCCGATTATGGAAAATCCAGGTTCGAAGGATTTTAGAGATCCGAAAATCATATGGGATGAAAGACATCAAAAATGGATCTTGATTATGGCGGAAGGCACTAAAATAGGGTTTTATGAGTCTCATAACTTAAAAGAGTGGCATTATCTGAGTGGACTTATGACAAAAGATATTGGGCTTGTGGAGTGCCCGGATCTGTTTTTAATGCGCGCGAACAACGGGACATTAAAATGGGTGCTTGGGGTTAGTGCGAATGGAAAATCGCAAGGGAAGCCAAACACGTATGCCTATTGGACCGGAATGTTCGATGGAAAGGAATTTTTCCCTGATCAAAAAGAACCGAAATGGCTGGATTATGGCTTTGATTGGTATGGCGGTGTTACGTTTGAGGATGGAAAAGCCAAGGATCCATACAATCAACGCTATGCCTTGGCATGGATGAATAATTGGGATTATGCCCATCATACACCAACCTTAAAAGAAGGCTTTAACGGCATGGATTCAGTTGTTCGGCAAATTGAATTGATGCATGCTGGTGGAAATGAGTATTATTTACGCTCACAACCAATTCATGAATTAACTAACTTAATCACTTCGATTTATTCCTATGATCAGATAGAAGTAGATGGAGAGGTAACGCTTGACGATACAGGTGAGGTCTATCAATTAGAAACAGATATTTTTTGGAAAGATCTTAAAAATGTAGGGTTAAGACTTAGAGAATCAAAAAATCGTCAGCGGCATGTTGACGTCGGTATTTTCGCAGCAGAACAAAACTCATATGTGAACCGGGCATTTACAAACCACCCTGATAATAGGAATCAATCGACTAAAAGCACAGCGCCATTTGATAGCAGCAAGCGGCAAGCTCACTTAACGATTCTAGTTGATAAAATGAGTGTTGAGGTTTTTGTTAATGATGGAAAGGTCACACATTCAAATTTAATATTCCCCGAAAAAGAAGATAAAGGAATTACCCTTTATACAGAGGGCGGCCGAGCGGTGTTTAAAAATATTAAAATCAAACAACTCGGTTCGATTCGTTGAAATAGAGCTGGTGCATGAACTTGGGAAATCATGCACTTTTTTTCATTAAAAAGCAGTGGAGATACAAGGTCTTATTCCACTGCTGAAAACTTTAAAGCTAACTCTTTCCCAATCTCATACCAATCCCACAAGCTTACTTCAGCTCCAGTATCATAAGGGACGCTTTTTTCGTGGTTAATCTCTTTTATGACATGGTCTAATGTGGATTGAATTTGTTTGTTATTTTCATGAAGAATGCCCTCAGAGTAACCTTGTGCGATGGGCTGCCATTCTTTTACCATGCTTCCATAGTGGACGGATTTTTCATAGTCTTCGAGAAAGAAATAGCAGGTGCTGAGCTTGCTTAATAGACTGCTTCCTTTATCGACATTTTCGTCATATTCAGTTTTAAATAAATGGAGAAGAAGACCTTGAATTTCTTCATATTGTTTTAGGCTTTCAGTATTATCACCTGCAAGACGGTAAAAATTAGCTTGTACCATTTTTATCCTAGCAAACTCTGTTTGATTTCTTTTTTCAAATACGGAAAGCAAGTTTGCAATCCGACCGGCTGCTTCTAAAAAATATGCTTTCGCTTTTTCTTTTTCTCCTAGATAGAATAAGCATCTGGCATAGGCTTCATAATCAGACCATGATTGAGGACCGATTGAATCAAGAAATTGCTTTTTTTGAAGAAGTTTTTTTTCGTTTATTTTTATTTGCTTGCTCATGGTATTAAGGCCTCCTGAAATGAATGGCAGGAAAGAGAGGAGAGCCTCCTTCTTTCCTGCCTTATTTGCTTAAATATTGCGGATAATAATAAAGTCTAAAGAGTCTGTGTCCTTTAATAGGTTTTCCATGTATTCATCAAGGTTTTGTCCGGGCTCAATGGCCGATTTTGCACTTCTAATTCCACCATACACGACAGAGCTTTTGTATGGTGAACCATTATTGATAATATCTTTTAACATATCATAGGCTTCTTTCTCTTCTTTGCTAATCGTGTTGTTTTGAATGGCTTTCTCAAAGGCATCCATATATCGGCTTTGACTATTGACTGTCAGCCAATCTCTTGCTAGATATAAACGATATTCACCGCCTACATTGGAAGCCAGTCTTGCGCCTTTTCTGCGGCCATCGTTTAGTTTTCCTTTTTCTGAATAGGACCCTTTCGCTTCAATAATGAACGGTTCACCATCTGGTGTTTTCATGATAATGTCTGGTCCTTGGGAGGTGCGAATCGTTTGGTTTATATCGCGCTGTGAATATAAAAGTTTATACCCGAGCTGCTCATAGTACCAGATGGCTGCTTCCATCGCAAAAGCCTCTGCTCTTTTTGAGGCGTCCAAATTTGTTCCCCAACGTTGACGAATTTGCCGGTTAATTTGATTCCGTTGAGCAGCAGTAAGGGTAGTATCACCTAGTTTTAATCCTTTTAGCTTGCTGATTTTGAGGAGGTCGTTACCATGCTTCCCTAGCTGGGCAATCATTCTATCTGAAGCACCCATTTGCCTTAATGTTTTCGCAGCCCCTTCGGTGATTTCATCCAATAAAGCGGAAAGGATTTTCGGGTTGTCTCCGAACTCATCGATGGCGATTCGTAAGGCTTTCGGGAGATTTTCCTTTGCTCGTTTAACGAATTCGACTATTTTAGCAATCGTTTTTGCCCCATCACCAACAACCGGAATCACCCCGACAGCTGCTAACAAGCCGTCTCCAATATCTGCTTGGGTGAGATTAGCAATGAAGTCAACGATATCCCCATAGACAAGGTAACCGGAAACAAGCTGTCCGATTAAGTATGGAATGGAATTGAAGGTATCTTCCTCCATCCAGCCCCAATCAACAAGGGTTTCGCCAAATTCATTGACAGATGCGCCAAGCAGGACCTCCTGTACATAATCTGTCCAAACCTTGTCATATAGATGTGGATCTTTTCCTTCCTCATACTCCTCAAGGTCGTTAAAAGAATCTTCGTCAATGTTTTCGTTAAACGGATCTGATCCAATATCGGCTTCAATTCCGTCATCTAATCCGTCTCCATCTGTATCAGGGTAATAGACAAAGGTTCCTAATGATTCTTCTTCAAGATCGGTTAGCTTATCTCCGTCAGTATCGACGTCATCCTGATCATTTAAGATCGTATAAGATAAACTTGATGCAGTGCTTGCGCTTTTTGCATGCTGACTTTTTTCCCACTCTGGCGTATAAACTAATGTAAATACTGAAAAACGATCAATCTCGGCTGTAATAACCCCGTTTTTCGTATCAATTTTCTGGTTTTCTACCTGTGTGAATTGATGTTTTTCTTTATCGTATACAACTAGTTTTACCTTTTCAAGATCACCATTGGGGATGGCGTCTTTATTGATTGGGAACTTAATGGTTGCATGTTCGACTTTCTGTTCTACCGAAACATCAACAAAGTCTGAAACAGCACCCGGGATGTCTTGAAATAAGGTATATTCAGATACATTTTGCATGGAAACCGCAGATGAGAGGTCACCTTCTCCAGTGACTTCAAGAACAGCCCCTGATTTTTTATCAGTAAAAGTTTGTGGATAGCTTTCCAGTCCATCATAAAGTCGGTCACGATCCGAATCTGGCTCCTGCGGGTCTGTGCCGACACGATATTCGCCAGCATCGTCCAAGCCGTCGTGATCGCTATCTTTCAGTAAAGGTGAGGTGCCAAATTCCTTTAATTCTAGATGGTCATCTAAGCCATCAGCATCCGAATCCTTTAAAACAGGATCTGTCCCTTGCTTCTGCTCCTCAAGATTTGATAAGCGGTCTTGATCAAGGTCCTCTTCACTATCCTGTGTCCCGTTTTTATCAGTATCTTTTGTAAGAGGTGAGGTATAGAGCTTTAAAATTTCGTAACCATCTAATAAGCCATCTTGATCTGTATCGATTGCATTCTTGTCTGTCCCTAATTTCTCCTCAATTTGATCCATCGCTCCATCGCCGTCAGAATCAAGAAGTTGTTTCGCTCTATCTTTCAGTACTTGAGCATTTGACCATGATTTTTGATAGAAATGAATCGATTGCCCGCGGTTGTTTTTGTTTTCAAAGTCTAAGCCTTTTTCATAATCTTTTTGCGCTTTCTCTAGAAGCTTTTGTTCTTTTTTCGAAAACATGTCTTGATTTTTTTCTAACAGGGATAGTAATTCTTTCGTCACGAGCCTGTTTGCTGCTATCACATTGTCTATGATTGGGTCTTGTATCTCAGAAGTAAGTTGTGGAGATGCTTCAATGATGTTTAGTGCAGTTGAACTGTGGTCAAAAAATCTTGAGGACTTAATCGCATTGTTTGTTTCGAAATTCCCGTCAACAGCAGCCTGTAATTCAAAAAGTGCGTATTCCACCCGTTTATGATTTTTTTGTGGAGACTGAGTTTCCGGGATCGCTTCGATTTGTTCCATCGCTTTTTGCATCAGTTGCTTAACGGTTTGGTCAGATTCTTCTGATTGTATTTGCAAGCTTTGCTGTTTGGTGTTTTTTGCATTTGCAAAACTCGGTGAGATCGCAGAAGCAATTAACACCAGCACTAGCAGCCAATGCATGAGAAATTTGTTGTTTCGTTTCATTGTTCTTCCCTCGCTTTCGAATGATTTATAAGTAATTAAACACAACTACCATGTTACCTAAAATCAATTTTCAGCCAAAGGGAATTTTTCACTATTTTTACCATTAAATTACCAGTGAGATTAGACATATTGAAATGCTTTTTAATAGGACAATAGAATAGAAAAGGCTTTCTCAATAGGGATAAACCCACTTTGAGAAAGCCTCTATTATTTACGCATTTTGAAGCTCTTTTAAGCGACTGGCCAATTCTTTAAAAAGCTCTTCATTCCGATCATCCAATGCCTTATTGATTTGGCTCTTAAGCAAAGAAATTTCAACGAAAAGATCAACCGTCTTTGCATCTTTCTCAGATTGTTCATATTGTTTGATCGATTGTAATCTAGATGTTTCAATTAACTGTGTATACTTGTAATTAGATTGTTTTCCAAAGAAATGAAGGATAAGATAGACTTTGTCTGAAGGATAATTCATCAGAGAACCAATCGCTTTTGAAACATCTTCGGTTTTCAAGCTGTTATGATAAAAAAGAAAGCCTGGTTCATCTGAGTGAATGCTTGAAATAATCATCGTTCTTTCTTTTGGATGAATGGCATCTGTAAAGGAAAGATTTCCAAGGATGTGGTGATTTTTTACGATATATTCTAGCAGCCTGCGAGCTTCCGTATTTTTTAGTTGATGATGAGTTAAAAACCATTTGAGAAAATCACTTTTTTTTGCGGAGGATACCCAGTTCATTAAATCCCACCTTATCTCAGCTTTCAATCTTACTATCTATCATACCATGTTCGCTAAGCTGTTGTAAGGAATGAACATTGCTGGGGCTGAAATAAAAACAACTATAGGGAGCACATGGAATGAAAGAACTGTTTTTTGATAAGTTACTTGGCATTAAAACAAGGGGAGAACAATTGAGCTTTAACCAATCCTATCATTATCACCGATATGAGCCGACACCATATGATGCTTTAGAATATTTAGTTGATCACTATGAAATGAAGAGCAGTGATCGTATAATTGATTTCGGGTGCGGTAAGGGAAGGTTAAACTTTTTTATCCATTATCTATTAAATGCTACGGTTATAGGAATTGAGATGAACGAGATTTTCTATCAAGAGGCACTTAAAAATCACTATCAGTATATAAAAAAGACAAAAAAAAGCAATGAGAACATTCATTTTTACTGTTGTCTTGCTGAAGAGTACCAAATCCATCCTCTTGATAATCGATTTTATTTTTTTAATCCGTTTTCGATTCAGATTTTTATGAAGGTCATAAATAATATTTTGCTTTCTGTGGAAGATTCAGAGCGGGACATCGAACTGATATTATATTATGTAGCAGCTGATTATATTTATTATTTAGAAAATCATCGCGCTTTTGAATTGAAGCAGGAGGTCAAGCTCCCTGGATTATATGAACATAATCCTAACGAACGATTTTTAATCTATCGATTGATAAGGTAGTTTTACAAAAACATTATAGGAGGAAATTATGCAAAATAAACGTGAACAATGGTCTTCGAAGCTTGGCTTCATTCTTTCCTCTGCTGGAGCTGCCATTGGTCTTGGAGCCATTTGGAAGTTTCCGTATGTAGCTGGGATGAACGGCGGGGCTGCTTTTTTCTTAGTTTTTCTCGCTTTTACGGTTCTTATCGGACTTCCTATGCTAATATCTGAATTTATTATTGGAAGAGGAGCAAAGCAGGAAGCCATCTCCGCGTATAAAAAACTTGCCCCGGACAGCCTTTGGGATAACATTGGAAAGCTTGGGGTCATCGGCTGCTTTTTATTGCTGTCCTTTTATTGTGTGGTTGGGGGATGGGTGTTAATTTACAGCCTGCTTTCGATCGTTGGCCAAGTAATTCATGCTGGAGCTAATTATCCGGAGCTTTTTGGAAAGGTAACAAGCTCGCCAAGTATTACACTTTTTGGCTTAGCTCTTTATTTACTTATTAATATTATTGTCATTACGTTTGGCATAAAAAATGGCATTGAACGAGCAAGCAAGTATATGATGCCCTTATTATTTCTCTTTTTTATCGTTCTTGTCGCCAGATCATTAACCTTGGATGGGGCAATGGCAGGGGTGGAATTTTTTCTAAAGCCTGATTTCACAAGTGTCACGGGTGACGGCATATTGTATGCACTAGGCCAATCGTTTTTTGCGTTGGCTGTCGGGTTTTCCTGTATGGTAACATATAGTTCATATTTAGATAAATCAGTAAGTATTCCGGCGTCTGCAACCTCTGTTGTGGTAATGAATATTTTCGTTTCCTTGCTTGCCGGACTGGCTATTTTTCCAGCCGTTTTTGCGCTTGGACTTGAGCCGACAGAAGGGCCGGGATTATTATTTATTGTTCTCCCGACTGTATTTTCCCAGATTCCATTTGGCGAGTTCTTTTTATGTCTTTTCCTATTGCTATTCTTATTTGCAACCTTAACCTCCTCCTTCAGCCTATTAGAAATCATTGTCTCTGCTTTTACGGAGGGGGGAAAACGATCAAGAAAGGGCGTTTCATGGGTGGCTGGAGCAGCTGTCTTTTTGGCAGGGATCCCGGCTGCATTATCGATGGGACCGCTAAGTGACTTGCTTATTTTTGAGAAAACGATTTTTGATGCAACTGATTATCTGGTTAGTAATATTTTGCTGCCGCTCGGTAATTTACTGATTGCCGTATTTATTTCGTTTAAAATGAACAAAGCATTAATTAAACAAGAATTTATGCTGGCAAACTCGTATCCGCCGCAATTGTTTGCAGTATGGCGGTTCTTAATGAGATGGGTGGTTCCCCTGACAATTGCTATAGTATATCTGCATTCTTTAGGTGTGATTTAATATTAAAAAGTTAATTAAACGTTTGTTTAATCCCATCATGAAAGTATTGAACACTATTAATAAGTGATATTGACCTTAAATAGAGGTGTGAAAAAGTGAAAACCGTTCTAGTTATTGGTGGCGGCATTACCGGGTTATCTGTTATGTATGAATTGAATAAGTGGAAAAAAAGCACGCAATCGGATGTAAAGCTTATCCTTGCAGAGGCGTCTTCCGAACTGGGGGGGAAGATTCGCACAGTAAATAATCATGAATTTGTTATGGAAACAGGTGCCGATTCCATTGTTTTACGCAAGGCGAATAAGATGTCCTTTATTGAAGATCTAGGTTTGCAATCAGAGGTTGTGTATAATGCGACAGGGCGCTCGTTTATCTACGCTGACGGTCAGTTAAAGCCGATTCCTCCTGATTCAGTATTCGGAATTCCGGCAAGTATTGAGTCATTAGCGAAGTCAACACTTATTTCAGCTGAAGGAAAAGTAGCGGCATTAAAAGATTTTTATACAAGGAATGAAAGGTTTACGAAAAACGATTCCATTGGGGAATTTCTTGAATTTTTTCTAGGAAAGGAACTAGTGAAGAAACAAATTGCCCCTGTCCTTTCTGGCGTGTATTCTGGAGATTTAATGGACTTAACCATTGCGTCAACATTGCCATATGTGTTTGACTATAAAGAAATGTATGGCAGCATCATAAAAGGCTTTGAAGTAAATAAGGAGAAATTTCAAAGCAATGGAGAGAGAAAGTTCATTTCTTTTAATAATGGTTTAGGGACGTTGATTGATGCGTATGAAAAAGCACTGGATGATGTTGAAATAGTAAAAAATATAAAGGCAACAGTGATAGAAAAAGTTGAAGAGCGATATCGCGTCTCCTTTATGAATCATGAATCAATAGAAGCTGATTTTATAGTGTTAAGCATTCCACACACAGCTGCAGAAAAATTGATAAATGACACGGATTTAAAGAATGATTTTGCTAATTTGAAAAACAGCTCACTTATCAGTGTGTATGTTGGTTTTGATGTTCCAGATCACCTTCTTCCAGAAGAGGGAACCGGGTTTATTAACGCAAGCAATCATGACCTTTCATGCAATGCCTGTACATGGACAAGCAGAAAATGGGAACATACGTCATCCAACGGAAATTTGTTAGTAAGGCTATTTTATAAAAGCAGTCATCCGCTTTTCCCGAGTTTACAAAACATGAGCAAACAAGAGCTCCTTCAAGCGGCACGGACTGATATTCAAAAAAGTCTTGGAATTTCGGCTGAACCGGTTGCCAGCGAAGTAACCACTTGGATGGAGAGTATGCCTAATTACAGGAAGACGCATCCCCATACTGTAGATGCGATTGAAGGCAAGCTCGCCGAAAAATATCCAGGAATGATCGTTGCAGGCTGTTCCTATTATGGTGTTGGAATTCCGGATTGTATTGAAAACGGGCAAAGCACAGCAGAAAAGATTATCTCATTACTATAAGAAGATAAGGCGCTCTAACCACCTTTGATGATTGTCAGGAAAGATTTGCTGGTGGTAGGCGTCTTTTTTCGCATTTTAATTGGCTACTACGTCGAATTTCCTTCTTAGTTGCCAATTTATACCTTCTGAAAGTGAAAAATAGGACAATTCGCACAATACATTCCCCTTTAATCTAAGTAAAATGGTACGTGATTGGAAGTGTAGGTAATAATTTACAATCATTTTATTTGGAGGAGTGTTTATCATGTTTTTTCTATTTTGGGGATTTTTCGTTTGGCTTGGAGCGACATTGATTTTTCGATTCGGGGGGCAATTCTTTTTCCTGTATGACCAGCCCATGCTTATGATTATGTCCTATATGTTGGTTGTTCCGTTAATCGCCGTTTTAACCGTACCCATTTATAAGTGGAAAAAAGTTAATTCGAGCCAAAAAATCAAAGCGGCACTCTTTATCGCTTTGCCTGGCATGTTAATCGATGCTGTTGTTTTAATTTATTTCCAAAAGCTATTTCCAAATCTTGACCCTAATACGGATAAATATTTTGCTTCATGGTTATTGTGGGCTTATTCTCTCATCCTATTATCCGGCTTTATCGGGAAACAAGTTGAGATTGGTGAATAATCCTTGAAAGGAAAATGTGACGAAATTGTGCTGGAACAAATATGATATAACAAAAGCGCCTATTTACAGATAGAATCATTTCGGCTTTATCATACCGGACGAGGGGGATTTCAATGAAAAAAGATCGTAAGCCTCAGTTTGAAACAATGGCCATTCATGCCGGTTATTCTCCAAAAAATCATCATGACAGTTTAACCCCGCCTATCTATCAAACATCCACCTTTACATTCTCGACAATGGAACAAGGAGCCAGAAGGTTTGCTGGTATGGAGGATGGCTATATTTATTCTCGGCTTTCAAATCCAACTGTTGAAGTTTTAGAGGAACGTATGGCTATTTTAGAAGAAGGGGAGGCTGCACTTGCTTTTGGATCAGGTATGGCAGCTGTTTCAGCTACCTTAATCGGATTAACAAAGAAAAATGACCATATTTTATGTTCAAAAGGTTTGTACGGTTGTACGTATGGTTTATTGCAATTGCTAAAAGAAAAATATCAGATCAATTACTCTTTTTCAGAATTATCTGCAGCGGATGAGATCTTATCAAATATTCAAGAAAACACAACATGTATTTATATTGAAACACCGATAAATCCAACTATGAAAGTAATCGATTTAGCATTAGTCGCAAGGATTGCCAAAGAAAAGGGGATTAAGGTGGTTGTCGATAATACATTTTTAACACCTTACTTACAAAAGCCATTAACATTAGGTTGTGATCTTGTCATCCATAGCGGGACGAAATATATTGGCGGGCATGGTGATGTGATCGCAGGAATCATTGTCGGAAGTCAGGAGATCATCGACTATTTAAAACGAACGACGCAGAAGGATATTGGCGGAATCATTTCACCCTTTGATGCGTGGCTATTGCTTCGGGGAATCAAAACGCTTGCGGTGAGGATGGATCGCCATTGCGAAAATGCAGAAAAACTTCATGCCCTTTTGAAAAACCATCCTAAAATTAAGGCTGTCTATTACCCTGGTGACAAAGGACATCCAGATTTTAAAATGATGACCAGACAAATGAAAAAAGGGGGAGGCGTGCTATCCTTTGAAATTGATGGAACATATGAAGATGCCGTAAAATTTGTTAACGCTCTCAAACTTATTCCAATTGCAGTAAGCCTTGGAGATGCGGAAACGTTGATTCAACACCCTGCTTCCATGACACATTCGAGCGTTCCAGAAGAAGCCAGGCTAAAAATGGGCATTTCAAATCAATTGTTGCGCTTATCAGTTGGCCTTGAAGCATGGGAGGATATTTGGGAAGATTTAAAGCAAGCGCTGGATTCTCTATAAAAAGTAAACAGAGCTTTTTACACAAGGGTCGGTCCCCTCAAACAGTTGGGGGACTGACCCTTTTTAATAATTTGTAATAAAATCAATAGCTTAACCATACTTTGTGAAAACAGCTTATTTACTAATTATATAAAATTCAGAAAATAACAACGTTTTTAAAGACTCTATTTAATATGCTAATATAGTAAAAGCGTATCCATTACAGGAAATGTATATGATAGTAATGCTAAAAGATTTTTAGATAGGGGTGTTAAGAATGAAAATAATTGAAACTTTTATTAATGGAGCCAATACTTTGCTTTGGTCATATGTTCTGATTATTTTGCTGATAGGTGCAGGTCTTTATTTTACATTTCGCACAAAGTTTGTACAGTTCCGGTTAATTGGAGAAATGTTTAGATTATTAGGCGAAGGAGCTATGGCTGATAAAAAAGGAGTGTCCTCTTTCCAGGCTTTTTGTATAAGCACAGCTTCACGTGTAGGAACCGGGAACCTTGCTGGGGTTGCCATTGCTATTACATTAGGTGGTCCGGGGGCAGTATTCTGGATGTGGCTAATCGCATTAATTGGTTCTGCATCTGCGTTTATTGAGAGTACACTTGCGCAAATTTATAAGGTGAAAGATGGGAATACATTCCGTGGCGGTCCAGCCTACTATATGGAAAGAGCATTAAATGCCCGCTGGATGGGTGTTACATTTGCAATTATTATTTCTTTAACATTTGGTTTGGCATTTAATTCTGTTCAAGCAAATACGATTACAAGTGCCCTTAATGAATCATTTGGTATAAACAAAGTTTTAATAGCGGTTGTTTTGACAGTCATTACGGCAGTCATCATTTTTGGCGGGCTTAAAAGGGTAGCAACAGTATCAGAAATTATTGTTCCTGTTATGGCAGGAGCATATATCTTGATGGCTCTTTATGTCGTGGTTGTGAATTTTTCTGAACTGCCAAGTGTAATCGGTTTAATTTTTACGAGTGCTTTTGGTGCTAATGAAGTAGCAGGCGGGGCGCTGGGCGCTGCGATGATGAATGGAATAAAACGCGGTTTGTTCTCGAATGAGGCCGGAATGGGTAGTGCGCCAAATGCGGCAGCAACAGCTGATGTCAGCCATCCTGTCAAACAAGGACTTATTCAATCTCTTGGTGTATTCGTTGATACACTTTTAATCTGTAGCTCAACAGCATTTATTATTTTATTGTCTGGTCTTTATACGTCAACAGAATCTGACGGTATTGTCCTGACACAGAATGCACTTGAAACCTCAATGGGTTCATGGGCCAGTATATTCTTAGCCCTAATTGTGTTCCTATTTTGCTTTAGTTCAGTTGTCGGGAACTATTACTACGGTGAAACAAACATTGAATTTATCAACACAAATAAAATCTGGCTAAACATTTACCGTATAGCTGTTGTGGCGATGGTTGCATTTGGATCACTTGCATCATTAAGCTTTGTATGGAGTCTTGCGGATTTACTAATGGCGCTAATGGCGATCATCAACTTGATTGCGATTGTACTGCTAGGGAAAATTGCGATTGCAGCTCTCAATGACTATATGAAGCAAAAAGCGAACGGGAAAAACCCAGTCTTCCATGTCTCAAATATTAAAGGACTAAAAAATGTTGAAGCATGGGGCGGTTCTTCTAAACAAGGGAAGAGCAGGGAATAAAGCCTGGCAAATGACAGATTGAAATGAATTAATATTAAAAAACCTTAGCTACTCTGAAGTGACCCCTAAAAGTTAGACACGGTTATTTCATTAGGCAACTTGGGTAAAATGAGTTCGGTATTGCACCGGACTCATTTTTAATTTTGCCTTTATTCGCTTTGTATTGTAGTAATCGATGTATTTTTCTAATTCTATTTTAAAATGCTCTACACTCTCAAATTCTCTTATGTAGAGGAACTCAGATTTCATAATTCCAAAGAAGTTCTCCATAACAGAGTTGTCGTAACAGTTTCCTTTACGAGACATACTTTGGACTATCCCTCTGGATTCAAGTGCGTGACGATATTTCTTCATTTGATAATGCCAGCCTTGATCGGAATGCAGAAGTAGCTGGTGGATATCAGGTAAACGTTCGAAAGCCTTCTCCAACATATTTGAAACAAGAGAATAGGTTGGTCTAGAACCAATTGTGTACGTGATTATCTCCCCATTAAATAAATCTAAGACAGGCGAAAAATAAAGTTTCTCACCGAATATCTTAAATTCTGTAATGTCTGTTACCCACTTTTCATTTGGGGTATTTGCCGTAAAATGGCGGTCTAAAATATTTGGCGCTATTTTACCGACCGAACCTTTATAAGATTTGTATTTTTTCATTCGTACGATACACTTTAACCCTAGTTCTTTCATAATCCGTTGAACCTTCTTGTGATTCACTTTTTGCCCACGATTCGCAAGTTCATCACGAATACGGCGATAGCCATAACGCCCTTCATGTTCTTCATAAATTGCCTTTATTTCCACTTTTAGATCAGCATCTGGATCTAGACGATTCATACGTTCCACTAAATCATAGTAAGTGCTACGTGGAATGCCAGCGAGTTTTACGAGTGCTTTCACCGGATATTTATGCCTTAATTCATAGACTACTTGCGCTTTGTCTTGTTTGGTGATTTTTTCTTGTTTTGAACTAAGGCATTCAACTTTTTTAAATACTCGTTTTCCATTTCAAGTTGTTTAATACGTGATTCCAGTGCCTCGACAGACCCTTCAAGTGGTGTGGATTTAGTTTGTTTTTTCGTATCTTTTTTCATGGATGGACGCCCCTTTATCTTTGATTGAAGGGCATCTAATCCTTGTGTTTCAAATTGCTTTTTCCAAACAAGTATTGTGGATGGAGCAGCTATATTAAAGATAGCGACTGTTTCCATTATGGACGTACCGTGTTCAATCATATAATTTAGTACGTCTAGTTTAAACTGTTGGGTGTAATTTGTATATAATTTTACGAATACTTCTACACCATTGTATTCATATTGTTTGACCCATTTAAGAATTGCTTTATTATCAGTTCCCAAAGATTTAGCTAATTCATATGAACTCTCATTTCCATTTAAATAACGTTGAACTGCTTGTAATTTATCTTCTGCAGAAAATTTAGCCATAAAAAACTGCACCTCCAACTGTTAGATGGTGTCTAACAATTGGGGTGCAGTTCACTCCAGGTCGAATGGCTAAGGTTTTTTTATTGATTATTTTATGTCGCGAAAAGCATCTTCTAATTGTTTATAGCCTTTTAGATCCTTATTCATTGGATCATCAGTTTCTATCGTCCATTCTCGTTTTTCAGGGGCCAACCCTCCAGCTTGATTTTTAATAAAAGGAGAATGGACATGATAGGTTTTTCCGTCTTTTCGAACTGTATAACCTAAGAAGTAATGTTGATCCTGACCCTCTTCTTCAAAAATACCGATATCTTCTATACCATATTTGGTAATAAGTGGTTGGAAAGAATCTTGTAACTCATTAATAATTTGCTCTCTCGGTAAAAAATCCATATTAGTATCTCCTTTCAAATGTTCCTTCTTTTAATATGTGTTCATTTTTTGTTGCTAGTCATTCTATTACTGAAAAAAATGTATGTTTTACATAGTTGTTAGTATTGAAGATGATGGAATAGTGGATTTGATTATGAGCGGTTTAATAAGGCTGTCTCAATTAAGACAGCCTCATCAATTTATTTGATAGAAGAAGGACCAACTAACGTTTCTGGGGAATGACCAAGAATTAATAAGGAGATCTTTGCATATCCAATCTTTTTATGATGGGAAAGAAACTTATTAATTCGGTCGAAATTTTCATCATCCCTTAGCTTTTGAACTTCTTTCTTATACAAGCGTAGTACAGAGCCATAAACAAAGCTAGGAGTGTAATGTTCAGCATCTTCATCCATTATTAGGCAACCCATATATTGATAGTTGAATTGCAATGCCCGTGTTAAGTTTACAACATGCATTAGTTTTTGAAAGAGTGTAGGAAAGTCTTTCTTTAATGTCTGAAGAGCATCGTTGGTCGATGTTAATTCAGCCTGACTCGTTACCAGCATCATTCTTCTCTCCTCCTTATTTGTCCCATGGTTTTCTAACGGTAATATATTCAGCTAATTCCTTACTTTTTTGTCTTCTTAGTCTGCGCATTTCCGCTCTTTCTTTACCAGTATTGTAGAGAAACTTTTCTTCTTCCGTTTCTGGGATAATCCCCGGCACTTCAACAGGTTGTTTGTTTTCATTTAACGCTACAAATGTTAAGAAGGCTGTTGCTGCCATTCTGCGTTCGCCTGTCATCATATCCTCAGCAATCACTTTACAAAAAATTTCCATAGATGTTTTTCCGGTGTAGGTCACAAAGGATTCAATACAAACGGAATCAGTTTGGTGAATAGGGCATAAGAAATCAATTGAATCCGTTGATGCTGTGACACATTCCTTTACTCTTGAATGTCTTCGAGCAGATAAGGTTGCAACATTATCAAGCTTTTTCATCAATACTCCGCCAAAGAGGGTATTATAATTATTTAAATCGCATGATAATACTTGGTCAGTACTAACAATACGGCTTTCCTTCGTTTTTTTTGCTTCCATTTTTATAACTTCCTTTCATCGTTGACTTACATTAAGATGTACGGCTTTTTCTGCTGCCGTAAAGGCTAAAAATGGCTGGTACCAACAAAAGAATCATTTCTATAGAAAGGTTTGTTAACCTGTTACAAGTGTACGCCTGTGATTTAAGTTAGTAAAATGGTTAATTTTTATTGGAAGTATAGCTTTTATCTATGTAAATGGTTTCAAATATAAAAAGAGGATTCATCTCCTGAATCCTCTTACTATAAATATGCAGTTGAATCGTTGCTGTAGCTACTCTAATGGCGATTTTAACTTTTCCTTCGTAAACTGCAACCATGCTTTAGCTGCATTGGAAATGTATGCATTTTTTCTCCAAATAAGGGCAAGATTCCAGCTAATGGATGGCTCGATTACTTTTACTGCTCGGACATTCCTTTTGAGATGGCGGCAAATGCTTTCCGGAAGCAAAGAGACGCCAAGCTTTGAGGCAACCATTTCTTCAATAAATGACCATTGTGAGCTTTCAGAGATAATATGCGGATGAAATCCACTCTTATTGCAAGCAGAGATTATATGATCATTTAATACAAAGTCTTTGTTAAATAATATAAAGGATTCATTTGCTAATTCCGTTAAATGTACTTCTGTTTTTTCAGCTAAAGGATGTCTAGGGTGGAGAATTAGCTTCAAGTCTTCCTCCATAAAAGCAAAATGTTCAAAGATGTCATCCTTTGTTGGAAGAACAACAACACCGGCATCAAGAATATGTTTATCGACATCATCTTCGATTCTTTTCGATCCATCTTCAACAAACTGGAAGGTAATCCCAGGGTATTTTTCATGAAAACAGCCGATGATCTTAAGAAAAGCATGGGCATCGAAGATTGGAGGCAAACCGATTCTAATATGTCCTTTTTTCAAGCCTAAGAGATTATCTACTTCAATTTCTAAATTAGTAAACGCTTTATCGATCAATTTTGCTTGTTTTAAAATGGTTTGTCCCGCATCTGTTAATAGAAGTTTCTTTCGTGAACGATCAAATAATGGTACACCTAATTCTTCTTCAAGATTTTTAATCATTTTACTGATCGTAGGCTGAGTAATAAACAATGACTCAGCTGCACGTGAAAAGCTGCCCAAATCAGCTACTTCAATAAAATATTGTAATTGTTTAATATCCATAGATTCACCTAACTTTTTCAAACGGTTCAGCCACCCGCCAAATTGAAGAAGGTAAGAGAGTAAGGCAGGTAATTACTTCCCGAAAAAATCCAATAAGTATCACTTTAACATGAATGTCGGGAATTTCAAGTAGTTGAAAGGTGATAGGAATTAACAGGTGGATTAAACGGTTTATTCACTTTTGTTTTTAGCAATAATTGCGTTTCAAGAATTAAACGGTCTAATTCTTCGCTATATTTAATTGTTTCCGGATTATTGATTCCTTTTGTTTGTGCAGTAACAATCATCAGTTTTCTAACTAAATTTATTTTATTGGTCAATTCAGTGTAATCATCTATATTCATCATCTATGGCTCCCACAACATTTATATTAATTATATCCTTTATTATTAATGATTTTGCTAGATTTTGAAATGCTTTCGACAATTCTTCTATGAAAAAGACATTTTTTTCTCTATCTTTCCTTGTAGATTGACAAAAAGAATCAAATAGATCCAAAAAGAACCAAAAAATCTTCGCTGTTTTTTAACTTATTTTAAGTGTCAGCAGCGGATTAAGAGATAGGTTCAAAAGAGCCTAATTTTAAATGTTAAAGTTCGCATAACATGGATAAATTCGGAAAAGATAAATTCAACTAGAATAGAATTAAAAAGTTAAAATTGTGGAAAATATATCCTTTTTTCAATGGAAAATATTTCAATGGTCTATATTTAGGCGGGAAGTAAGTTTCGTTTAGGAGGTGTGATTATGAGTATGAATAGGTGGATAAAGCTCTTTAGGTCAACGCAAAAGGTTATGAATAAAGAACCTAAAAAACAGCAAAATGAAACAGATTATTTAACAGGAATTATAGAGGAAGATTTTTATAAAATTAAACGAATGTTTGAAGGTTCTTTTGATTTTATGTTCCGAAAATTTGAAATAAATAATGCGTATACAGCTATTGTTTTGTATCTTGAGGGTCTAGTAGATATGAAACGAATGGAAGATAGTATATTAGAGCCGTTATTAAATCAAAAAGAAGATTTTCTAAAAAAGAGTCAGTTAACCCTAAAGGATATTGAAGATGAGATCAGCTCAAGCCAAGTAAAAAAAGGGGAAACGATTCAACAAATCTCTGATCATCTCTTTATTGGCGGAACCGTGTTAATCATTAATGGGTTTAAACAAGCCCTATTTATTAGTGAGCAATCCTGGCAGCAGCGATCAGTAGATGAACCACCTTCAGAGGCTGTTGTTTTAGGACCAAGAGAGGGCTTTACAGAAAATATTCGGACCAATACAAGCATGATACGCAGGAGAATCCGTACACCTAAGCTTAAATTAGAAAGCATGAAAATTGGAAAACTTTCTAAAACAGAAGTGATTATTACCTATGTAGAAGGAATAGCAGAGGAATCATTAGTTGAGGAAGTGCGAAAAAGATTACAGCAAATTGATATAGATGCGATTGAAGACAGCGGATATATTATTGAATTTATTGAAGAGAAGCCCTATTCTGTTTTTCCGCAAGTCTTACAAACAGAACGACCTGATCGGGTTGTCGGTAACATCCTTGAAGGAAGGGTTGGGATTATTGTTGAAAATAGCCCATTTGGTCTAGTTGTGCCTGTAACATTTTTCCAAATGATGGATTCTCCTGAGGATTATTATGGAAGGTTTATGATGGCTTCTTTTATTCGGGGTATCCGTTATTTATTTTTATTGATTGCCTTATTGTTTCCCTCTATTTATATAGCCGTTACAACATTCCATCAGGAACTATTGCCAACAAACCTTTTGTTTAGTGTTGCTGCTTCAAGGGAAAAAGTTCCTTTCCCAGCGGTTGTTGAAGCCTTATTAATGGAGATTACCTTTGAGGCTTTAAGGGAAGCGGGGTTAAGGCTGCCAAGGCCGGTTGGGTCGACAGTTAGTATTGTTGGTGCCTTAGTTATTGGTCAAGCTGCAGTTGAAGCAGGCATTGTGTCCGCTCCTCTTGTTATTGTTGTATCGATTACAGGGATTGCTTCGTTCATGTTTCCTAGCTACAGCATGACAGGAGCCATTCGCCTGCTTCGCTTTTTAATGATGTTTCTTGCAGCTTTGCTTGGATTTTACGGAATCCTTCTAGGGGTATTTTTTATCCTTGTTCACCTTGTTCAACTAAGATCTTTTGGAGTCCCTTACTTAGCTCCTATTGCTCCATTCAATTTTAATAACCTTAAGGACCTCTTTATACGTGCACCTTGGTGGAAGATGGACGAACGACCTGAACAAGTGGGAAAAAGGAATTTGAAAAGGCTGGGTACACAGAATCGAAAAAAATAGATGTTCTCTTAGAATAGGCAGGATGGTGCTAAGATGAAAACCGCTAAATTCTCATTTGTTTTGCTCATCTCAATCTTCTTGCTGACTGGGTGCTGGAATCGGATTGAGATCAATGATATTGCGATTGTTACTGCTGTTGGATTAGATCTTTTGGAGGACGAAGAAATTCGTTTAACTCTTCAAGTAGCGATTCCGTCAAAGCTTGGACCAACTACGGGACCGACAGGCAGCGGGGATAATAGTACATTTATGATCTCTGATACTGGCAAGACATTTTCTGAAGCCTATCGACATCTCCAAGGTAAACTGTCAAGACGAATCTTTTTTTCACATAGCAGGGTGTTATTAATCGGAGAAGAGCTCGCAAGGAAGGGAGTTTCTCCGATTCTCGATTTCTATTCAAGGTACCATGAGCCAAGGATGAACAGTTATATCATGTTTACAAAGGGAAATGCCTTTGAAGTCCTTAAAAACAAACCTAGTTTAGAAAGTGTAACTGCAGAGGAAACAAGAGAATTGACAAAATTAAGTGTGGGATTGTCAGTTAATATTAAAGAATTTTTGGATATGTATCTTACGGAAGGGCTTGAGCCAGTAGCTCCCCAATTTGCTACAGAGCCATTGGAAGTAAAGGTTAAAGAGAAATCAGAAGAGACCCAAGCGATTATAGGTGCGGCCGTATTTAAAGGGGATAAATTGGAAGGATGGATGAATGATTCTGAAACAAGAGGGATTTTATGGATAAGGGATCAAATGAATCTTGGTGTGATAACAGTCAAGGTAGAAGAGGAGAAAGGTGGCGGCAATATTAGTGCCAATATTATTCGATCTGAAACAAAAATCGTTCCTGAAATAAAAAAAGGCGAAGTCAAAATAACCGTGAATACGACTTCAGAGATGAATGTAATGGAGAACGCCTCTGAATTAGATTTAAATGATCCTAAGAATATTGAGAAATTACAGACTGAACTTGAAAAGGAAATTCATACAAGAATTCATGAAGTATTAGTAAAAGCAAAAGATGAATTAGGCTCAGATATTTTTGGCTTTGGGGAAGCTGTGTATAAAAAATACCCAAAACAGTGGAATGAAAAATATAAAAAGGATTGGAATGAGAGGTTTAAAAAACTGGACGTTTCGGTTCATCCAACGGTTTATGTAAGAAGAATCGGCTTAACAAAATAGGATTCATATCAATTAAAAGAAGGATTGGTCTATGTTTAAGATCTTACTTATTGTAATCATCTTTATTGTTATTTTTGCTAGTGAAGTCCCGAAGTTAATAAAGAAAAAAGAGATAAAAGAACTTTTCGTCTTTTCCTTTCTTGGGCTAATCGGGTTTATTTTGAGTATTTTAGTGGTCGTACGGTCGTTTATTTAAGGAGAAATAGAAAGGCCAACCACAGATTAACATAAAATCTGTGGTTGGCTATATTTGCGCCTTTAATTTATGCTAAATTTGTTAAGGTTTTTTCCATTGCTGCACGAATTACCTTTGCAACGCCATGTTCATCATTTGTTAAGGTGACTTCATCACAAATTTCTTTAACCTCTTGTCTTGCATTTCCCATTGCAACACTTTTACCAGCTAGGTTTAACATCGAAACATCATTCATGCTGTCCCCGATCGCTACAGTGCTTGTGAGGGGAATGCCTAATTTTTCCGAAAGCTTTCTTAATGCAATTCCTTTTGAGGCGTCTTTGTGCTCTAATTCAAAATTATGATGGGCAGAGGAGACGATGGTCAGCCCTTCGATTTGACCAAACTTCTTCCAACCTGCATCAAGCTTTTCTTCAAAAAATGAAAAGGCAAGGATGTTATAAAGATCAGCACCCGTTTTTTCAATTTCCTTATAGGAGTTAATGAAGAAAAAGCCTGTTTGACTGAATTGTTTGACTAAGGCTTCCTTTAACTCTGATATGCGAACTTCCGGGTTTGCGCTTTTGATGCGATCAATCTCAATTTCCAAAAGCTCTCTCCCATTTTGAGGAGTAAAGATGCATTCATTACTAAACACTTCGTAATAATAGCCGTCTTCTTCTAAAGAACGTAAAATGTCGTAAGCTAAGGCAGGTTCAATTGGCTGTGAATGATAAAGATTGCCTTCAGGGTCATGGATCGTAGCACCGTTTGCCCCGATCACCCAAGTTTTAACACCCGTATTTTCAAACAAGGCTTTCACATCAAAATGGGCACGGCCTGTTGCAATCACAATTTCGATTCCCGCTTGCCTGGCTGAATGTATGGCTTCAAGATTTTCAGGGCTTATTTGGCTCTTACTCGTTAAAAGCGTGCCATCTAGGTCAATCGCAATTAATTTTGTCATGGTTAAAAACCCTCCTGCAATAAATAGATTAAAGAGCTATCAGTAATTCCACCCCATGCTTTTTAAGTAGCTCTTGAAAACTTTCATCAGGTTCTTGATCTGTGATAAATAAATCAATATCTTGTAAGGTTGAACAGCGAAAATAACCGGTTACACCGATTTTCGTGTGGTCGGCTAAAAGGATGACCTGGTCTGCCTGCTGCATCATTTTGCGCATAACCATTCCATCTTCTTCATGGGCAACGGTTATGCCTTTTTCGGAAAGGCCGTAACAGCCTATAAATGTTTTGTCTACATGGTATTGGGAAAGCTTTTCAATGACAGATGTTCCGAATAAATAGCGATGCTCCTTATGAAATTCACCGCCAAGCAATTGAATATGGGCATGGGGATTTTTTGATAAGAGATCCGCTTGGTTAATGGAATTGGTAACAATGGTACATTCAAGATCCATTAAATGTTCTGCACAAGCCTGCACGGTTGTGGATGTATCGAGAATAATTGTATCACCGCTATTTATTAGTTCTGCAGCCTTTTTACCGATCCGTTTCTTTTCTGCTGAAACGAGACTTAGACGATTAGAATAGTCCTTAATGATATGCTTAGAAGAAGGGAGAATAGCTCCGCCGCGTGTTCTTATTATCGCTTTTTCTTCCTCAAGTCTGACTAAATCCCTTCTAGCTGTATCCCTTGAAACCTTAAAGATCCGGCAAATTTCATCAACAGATATTCGTTTTTCCTTTTTTAAATAATCGATAATCAGACGTAATCTTTCTTCTTGGAACATAGTATCAGCCTGCTTTTTAAGTGTTTATAAGTATATATAAGTATTTGTAATTTATTATAAGTTGTTTCCTGCCATATCGCAAGGTAAACATAAGTTATTGTTTCTGCTTTTGGTTTTAAATTGTTCCATATGGTATAAATGGGATAGGAATATTGCAGGGGTTACAACGTTGAAATAGGTGAAAGCATGAATGAAAGACAAAAAGAAATAATAAAGATTTTATTAACCGAATTCGGAAAGCCGCTGTTTGTTCAAACGATTGCGGAACGTATTGGGTGTTCAGAAAAAACAGTCCGCAATGATTTTAAAATGATTGAAACCTTCTTAAACGAACATTCAGCTGCTAAATTGGTGCGCAAACCTGGCTTAGGTGTTTACATAGAAATTGATGAAGTGGAAAAGACTCAGCTTTTTCAAATGCTTCAGGAAACAAACTCGATGCAGAAGGACGATGAGGAGTCCTATCGGGTGATGCAAATTACCTATCAGCTATTAATGAGCAAATCGCCTGTTTCAGCTCAGGAGCTTGCTGATAAACATTATGTGAATAAATCCGTTATCAAAAAAGATTTAGATATGATTGAAAAGTGGTTGGATCAAAAAGGCTTAAACTTAGTATCAAAGCAAAAGGTCGGGGTAAGCATCGAAGGAACAGAAGGAAATAAAAGAAGGGCACTTGCCCATTTACCAGAGCTGAAGAAGGATGCAGCAGAGGGTGCTGACTTTATCTTAAAGCAGTTTACTCCACATGAAATGACGATTATTCAAAGAGAACTAAATGATTTCCAGCGACAATACTTGCTATTTTTTACAGATGAAACAACTGAAAGATTAGTTATTCATCTTCTCATGATGATCAGAAGAACAAAGCTGGGACATCCAATTTCACTAGCTAAGCAAGATCTTGAGTATCTTTCAGAGAAACAGGAATTTAAATGGGCTTCCACATTTTTGAGAAAACTAGAAATCATTTTTGTTGTCCATTTTTCAGAGGAAGAAATTGCGTATTTCACGCTTCATTTATTAGGCGGAAGGCATCGCTTTCCAAAGCACCAAGGAACAGATGAAAAGGTTGATGATTTGGACCAGCATGAGGCGATTATTGAGGATCTGCTACTGCAAATGACAGAACTAACAAAGCAGGATTTTACGAATGATGAATCATTAAGAGAAGGACTATCCATCCATTTATATTCAGCATTAAATCGAATAAAATTTGGCCTTACTGTCTCAAACCCGATGCTAAATGAAATAAAAAGAATGTATCCATATATCTTTGATTCTGTTATTCATGTCATAGAAGAACTCAACAATAAGTTTTCTATTTCCATTCCTGAGGAAGAGGCTGCCTATTTAACCATTCATTTTCAAGCTTCGATTGAGCGGCTTCGCCAAAATCAAAGGAACAAATTGAATGCCATCATTGTTTGTCATATGGGCATTGGGATGTCACAACTACTGAATGTAAAGCTTGAAAAAAAATATCAATCTCTTCACATTATTGATAGCATCGCAAAAGCTGATTTACGAGATTATTTAGAGCATCATAAGGTAGACCTAATTATTTCAACCATTGATTTAGTTGGCTTAAAAATTCCTCATATTGTCATTTCTCCTTTATTAGAAGGCGCAGATGAAAAGAGACTGAAAGAATTTATAGCCCAACAAACAGCTGGTGACAACCAAATAAATTCTGCATTGGTTCAGTATGTTGAAACATCAGCATTGTTCTTACAGCATAGCAGTGAGCATCGCTTTAAAATAATTGAAGAGCTTGCTATTGCATTATATGATGGAGGCTTTGTTGATAAGGAATATGGTCATAGTGCTATCTTGAGGGAAAGAATGTCAGCTACAACGATTGGCTCGGGAATAGCGATTCCACATGGAAGCCCAAAGCTAATTAAAAAGCCTGCTATTGCTGTAGCAGCACTCAAGCAACCAATCGATTGGTCAGGAGAAAATGTTTCATTGGTATTTATGCTGGCCGTCCCAAATCAAGATCAGCAAACAACAAAGCAGCTTTTTCGTGAGCTATCGTCAATTAGTGAGCAGCCAGCACTGCTGAAGAAATTGACTGATGCCAGGTCAATTGATCAATTTTTATCATTGCTAAAATGAGACTTCCATCAGCGGGAAGTTCTTCAGTCGCACTGATGGATAGCCGAGGCTATTACCATAAACCACCAAGACCTTATGTTTCGGCTTAATTGGCGACCAAGCTTCGTTGATTCTTTACGGGCAGATATTCCCCATTTTCTAGTGGTGATTACTGCCCGTTAAGATTGGGTATAGGGGGAGATAAAAGAAGACATAAGAGCTGTCTCAACAGGGTCTTGCCCTTATATTTAGAGACAGTCTCTTATGTTTAATCATTATTTAAAATACTTTCCTCTAAGACTGAAAACTTATCTCCGTACACCTTTATGATATGTCTTTCCCCCCAAGCACAAAGGGAATCCAAAATTTCTTTTAAACTCCAGCCATATTCGCTAAGCTCGTACTCTACCTTTGGAGGGATTTGATTATATACGATTCGATTAATAACTCCATCTTCCTCTAACTCTCGCAGCTGTTGAGTTAACATTTTCTGTGTAATCGATGGCATGAGACGCTTTAACTCACTGGTTCGTTTTTTCCCATGTGTTAAATGGCAGAGGATGACGCATTTCCATTTACCTCCTATTACCTCTAAGGTTGCTTCAACTGAAATATTGTATTTCTTTTGCTTCATTAAAATCCTCCTATTTAACAGGCACCAAAAAGTACCTATATGACTTTTTAGTATCTATATCACAAAAAAGTGCGTACTTTTCTTTATGCTCCTCATAACTCATAATAGCATTTGCCGGCCGATCTTTACCATACTTTCATTATTTTATCCGAGCAATAAAACCAAGTCTCACTATATATTTTGCTCTAGGATAAACATTTACACGTAAGAAGGAGGAGAAATGATGGCTTTAGATAAAAGACAAAGTACATTCGCACTGCTCGCATTAGCAGTCAGTGCATTTGCTATAGGAACAACAGAATTTATCAGTGTAGGATTGCTTCCGTTAATTGCAGAGGATTTAAATATTCCTATCACAACAGCGGGGTTAACGGTTTCCTTATATGCATTAGGAGTAACCTTTGGAGCACCTATCCTTACCTCTTTAACATCAAATATGTCAAAAAAAACGTTGTTACTTTGGATTATGGTTATTTTTATTATAGGTAACGGTCTTGCGGCAAGTGCTACTAGTATTGGCGTTTTACTAGTTGCCCGGATTATTTCTGCATTTTCACACGGTGTCTTTATGTCCATTGGGTCTACGATAGCAGCTGATCTTGTGCCGGAGAATCGCAGAGCAAGCGCGATTTCAATTATGTTTACAGGATTGACGGTTGCTACTGTAACAGGTGTACCATTTGGAACGTTTATAGGTCAGCAATTCGGCTGGAGACTGGCCTTTATAGCGATTCTTATTATTGGTGTCATTGCTTTGGTTGCCAATAGCATGCTTGTCCCACCAAATTTGCGTAAAGGAAACCGAACAACTTTTCGTGACCAGTTCAAGCTGATAACAAATGGCCGGTTATTACTATTATTCATTATTACGGCTTTAGGCTATGGAGGAACATTTGTTGTATTTACGTATTTATCTCCATTGCTTCAGGATATAACTGGCTTTGAGGAAAGTACAGTTGCGGTTATATTACTTGTTTACGGAGTTTCAATTGCGATTGGGAATATGATTGGCGGGAAGTTATCCAATCAAAATCCACTTGGTTCACTGTTTTATATGTTTATTGTCCAAGCAATTGTCCTTTTAGTTCTCATGTTTACTGCACCATTTAAAATCGCAGGTCTCATTACGATTATTTTAATGGGTTTACTAGCATTCATGAACGTGCCGGGACTGCAAGTATATGTCGTCATTCTAGCAGAGCGCTTTGTTCCAAAAGCGGTAGATGTTGCGTCAGCAATCAATATTGCCGCATTTAACGCTGGTATTGCAATTGGTTCTTATTTAGGCGGTATGATTACAGATTCCATTGGGCTTATCCATACCTCATGGATCGGCTCGTTAATGGTTGTAGCAGCTGTCATTTTAACAGGATTGAGCCGGGCGCTTGAACGGAAGGATCAGGTTGTAAAAGCTTAAATATATTATTAATAGCAACGTAAAGCTCGTAGCTGAGTTTGCCCTATGTTGATTGGAGCAGAAGGCAGATAGCGCTGGAAAATCCAATCAACAGGCAAGTAACAGGTCTTGAAAAGTATAAAGCGATTAAACATTACGGAGGTTATATAAAATGCTTAAAAATTTACAAGATACTACAACTTTGCATAATGGAGTAAAAATGCCTTGGTTTGGTCTTGGGGTATTTAAAGTAGAGGAAGGACCCGAACTAATCAATGCGGTAAAATCTGCGATAAAGTATGGCTATCGCAGCATTGATACAGCAGCTATTTATGAGAATGAAGCAGGTGTTGGACAAGCGATTCGTGAAGTTATGGAAGAAACAGGCATAGCTAGAGAAGAATTATTTATAACGTCAAAGGTTTGGAATTCAGATTTAGGATATGAATCTACCATTGCTGCATTTGAGGAAAGTTTAAAGAAGCTTGGCCTGGACTACTTAGACTTATATCTCATTCATTGGCCGGTTGAAGGAAAATATAAACCGTCATGGAAAGCATTAGAGACTCTATATAAAGACGGGAAGGTTAAGGCAATTGGCGTAAGTAATTTCCAAATTCACCACCTAGAGGACCTGATGAAGGAATCAGAAATAAAACCGATGGTAAATCAGGTAGAATACCATCCGCGTTTGACACAAAAAGAGCTTCAAGCGTTTTGTCAAAAACATGGTATTCAAATGGGGGCATGGTCACCACTTATGCAAGGTCACTTGTTAGATAACGAAGTACTAAAGGAAATTGCCGAAAAGCATAATAAATTCATTGCCCAGATTATTTTACGGTGGGATCTGCAACATGGTGTTGTGACAATACCAAAATCAATAAGAGAACAGCGAATTATTGAAAATGCCTCAATATTTGATTTTGCTTTATCAAATGCAGAAATGGAAAGAATCGATAGCTTAAATCAGGACAAGAGAGTTGGACCAGATCCTGATAATATTGATTTTTAATGAAAAGATAAGTTAAATATAAAGAAGAAACTGTCTCAAGAAAAGGTCGCATTGACCCTGCCTGAGGCAGTTTTTTTAGTTTTAGTGTTTCAATATTCTAATGCATTTTCGCAAACTTTGTTGCTATTTACCAAGAATCAACATATACAGATTTCATCAAGAACCTAGTTAAATACGACATTATCTTAAAATAGAGCCTTCATTAAAAAGAATAATTATGTTTTTGTGATATAAACTACCATAAGTAAATTCATTTCTTTCCTTTTTTCCGCAGCAACGGTAAAAAAATGATCTTTTTTTGTCGAATTCTTGCCGTATAGTAAATGTAAGCGATTAGAGATTGCACAATAGGAGGTTACAACATGAAGCTATTAGCGATTACATCATGCCCAAATGGGATTGCACATACGTATATGGCTGCGGAAAATCTACAAAAAGCAGCTGATAAATTGGGTGTTTCAATGAAGGTTGAAACCCAAGGCTCCATTGGAGTAGAAAACGAATTTACTGAAAAGGATATCATGGAAGCTGATGGCATTATTATCGCTGCTGATAAAACAGTAAGTAAGGATCGTTTTGCAGGAAAAAAGGTATTAGTTGTTGGTGTTCAAGAGGGGATTCGCAAACCTGAAGAACTGATCCAAAAACATTTGAAGGGTGAAGTGCCGGTTTTTAAAGGGGAAGCCAAAAAAACCGGTGATGACAAAGGGGCGAAGAAGGATAAACAAAATCCGATCTATCGTCACTTAATGAATGGTGTTTCCTATATGATTCCATTCATTGTTATTGGCGGTTTATTAATTGCGGTTGCTTTAACACTTGGAGGAGAAAAAACTCCTGGCGGATTGGTGATCCCAGAGGACTCTTTCTGGAAATCAATTGAAAAGCTTGGTGCTGCCTCGTTTACATTCATGGTGCCGATTTTATCAGGATTTATCGCATATAGTATTGCTGACAGACCGGGATTGGCTCCTGGTATGGTTGGCGGCTATATTGCAGCAAATGGTTCGTTTTATGGAAGTGAAGCAGGTGCAGGCTTTATTGGAGGAATTATCGCTGGATTTTTAGCTGGTTATGTAGCATTGGCCATTAAGAAAATGAAGGTACCAAGAGCGATTCAACCGATTATGCCAATTATTATCATTCCTGTGCTGGCATCATTAATTATTGGACTGGCATTCATTTATGTAATCGGTGCTCCGGTAGCCCAAGTATTTGAATCATTAACAGCTTGGTTAGCGGGAATGCAAGGCTCAAGCTCCATTTTATTAGCGCTTATTCTTGGCGCAATGATTTCGTTTGATATGGGTGGTCCAGTCAATAAGGTTGCCTTTTTATTCGGATCGGCAATGATAGGTGAGGGGAACTATGAAATTATGGGTCCGATCGCAGCTGCAATCTGTATCCCTCCAATCGGAATGGGTATTGCAACATTTTTAAACAAAAAGAAATATCAGCCATCAGAAAGAGAAGCAGGAAAAGCTTCGTTTACAATGGGGCTATTCGGAATAACTGAAGGGGCTATCCCATTTGCAGCCCAAGATCCATTCCGTGTTATTCCAAGTATCATGGCAGGTTCTATGGCAGCCTCTGTTATTGCAATGATTGGCAATGTCGGCGATCGCGTTGCCCATGGCGGTCCAATTGTTGCCGTGCTTGGTGCGGTAGATAATGTGATTATGTTCTTTGTCGCCATTATAGCTGGTGCATTTGTTACTGCGATACTAGTAAACATTTTAAAAAGAGATGTTGAGGTAATCGACGATTTAGACGAGGAGCAGCCAGATCATATTGAGGTTCCTGCCAAAGAGGAACAGCCGGAAAAAGATGTACAAGCAGAAAATGAAGAGGTTAAGAAATTAACAGATCTTACAAGTATGGCGTTAATTGATCCAAATCTAAACGGGCAAACTCGAGAAGATATCATCGACGAAATGATTGCAAAGCTAGACGCTGAAGGCGTATTAACCTCAAAAGAAGAGTTTAAACAAGCCATTATAAACCGTGAAAATGAAAGCTCAACCGGAATTGGCATGAACATTGCGATTCCTCATGGTAAATCAGATGCAGTCACAAAGCCGAGAGTGGTATTTGGCATTAAGCAGGATGGTGTTGACTGGAAAAGTCTTGATGGAACGGAAGCAAAATTGATCTTTATGATTGCCGTACCAAAAACGGGCCAAGGTGATGCACATTTGAAAATCCTGCAAATGTTATCTCGAAAATTAATGGATGATGCTTTTAGAGATCAATTATTAGCAGCCAAATCTAAAGAAGAAGCTTTTGCCCTGTTAAATGAAATTGAGTAAGATTTCATCTTTACATTTTCAGCCTTTCCTAATAGTCTAATTAGGGAAGGCTATTTTTAAAGGGTGAAAAAATATGTATTTAACCATTTCTGAAACAGCTGAATTTTTATCACTGTCAGAGGAAGTTGTAACTAGCTTAGTGCTGCAAAAGAAAATTAGGGCTTTATACGATGGTGAGCAGTATCTAATTTACAAGGATCAATTTCAAACTCACTTTGAGCAGTTAGAAAAATATAAGACATTATATGATGAATATATGAAAGAACCGATTCCAGAGGATATAGATGTCAAGGATGAGGATTAATGAAGCAAGGAGAACTGGGTGTTGTAGTGCTATTGCCCAGTTTTTCTTTTCCTAAGTAAACCATAAAATGTACTGTTCTTTTTTTATGATTAATGTTATCATTATTGATAATAATAATAATAATAATAATAATAAAAGAGGAGAGTCATGGATGAACTCTATCGTAGAAGAATTGGTCAGTTTCAAAAGTGATGTCACACTAAAAGGTACACTTGCATGTCCTAACACTGACAATGATCAGTACCCAGCGATTATCATGATAAACGGTTCAGGTGGGGCAGATCGGGACGGTAATATGAAGAAGCCCGCTCTTGTAACAAATTTGTATAAAGAGCTTGCTCACTTTTTAACAGATTTAGGCTTTGTCACATTGCGATATGATAAGCGAGCAGTCGGTGAAAGTGAAGGGAATCCAATAACAAGCGGAATGCTTGACTTAGTAAATGACATAAAAAGTGCTATCATTTTTTTGAAAAATCATCCTAAAGTTAATAACGATCAAATCATTTTACTTGGACATAGTGAAGGGTGTGTTTTGGCAACAAAAGTAAATGAAACTCTTCCTGTAGCTGGTTTAATTTTGCTTGCGGGAGCGGGCACAAATTTAAAAGAGCCAATTATTTATCAAAATCGGCAAACAATCGAAGAAATAAAAAAACTTAAAGGGATAAAAGGAACGTTGTTAAGGCTGCTTGTTAAAGAACATAAGATCGCAAAGCAGACTGAAGAGCTTTTTAGCAAAATGGAAAGCTCGACTGGTGATACAATTAGGATCAAGATGAAAAAGATGCCGGCAAAGTGGTTTAGGGAGCATCTTCGCTATCGTTCTGAGGATGTTCTTAATGCTTTGAAACAGGCAAACTGTCCGATCCTTGCCATAACAGGTGATAAGGATGTTCAGGCAAACTACGAGGATTTAAAACGAATTGACGTCATGGAAAAATCCAATGCGAAGACAGTCGTCATTAAAAACATGGACCATATGCTGAAAGAATTTAAAAGAGAAAAAACGGTTCTTAATTTATTGAAGCAATATAAAAAAGAAGCAACTGCTCCAATTCACAATCTATTAAAGGATGAACTGAGGGACTGGTTAACAAAACACTATTTAGAAAAATAAGACTGTTGACTTGAAAGCTCTGATCAATCCAAATAAAGAGATGATCTCTTATTTTGGAGGATCAGAGCCTTTTGTTTTGATTAGAATGTTTCAATTATGAAGATTTTGTCGAATTGTGTAGATATTTTTAGATATTTGTAGATTGATAAAGTTATGTTCGTTATAATGTTTAAGGAGAAAGGTACTATGATAAGGGGAGAAAAAAGTTGCAGCAATCGAAACAACTTAGAATAATAGGGTTTATCACGCTGATTGTTGCTATTGCTCTAGTAGGAACAATTGTGTTGAAAACGAAAGGGATTATGCTAGAAGCCGAGACTAGCTCTAGCGGAACATTAGAAAAAACAAAGGTGACGATTATTACCTCAGACGTAGTAGCTGATCAAAGCTGGGGAAGCCTTGCCTATAAAGGTCAGCTTAAAATAGAAGAGCAGTTTCCAGTAGATGTTACACTTTATAGTGAAATTAATACGGATAAATTAATGGTACAAACGGTTAATACAGCTATTCAAGATGGATCAAAACTGATTATTGGCCATGGTCGGGAGTTTTCAGATGTCTTTACAAAAGCTGCCCTCATTAATCCGGATGTGCGATTTGTGACCATTCATGGGACAGCAAAACATCCTAACCAAACGGTGTATACGTTTGATCAAGGTGAAATTGAATATTTTGCCGGGTTAGCTGCAGCGCTTAAAACGAAGACAAATAAGATCGGTGTTCTTAACCCAACTGAATCTGGTGATGAGTATCCTGAATTTGAAGCAGGCTTGGCCTATTATAAACCAGAAGCCAGTATTTATACGAAGGTTGTAGGAAGCAGAGATAATGGCAAAAAGGCTATTCAGCTTATGAAGGAGTTACTTTCTGAAGGTGTTGATGTTATTTATAGCAAAGGCAATTCCTATAATCGCGATGTGATTGATTTGGCAAAAAAAGAGGATGTATATGTAATCGGTTATCTTGATGATCAATCTTATATGGGGAAGGAACACGTTTTAACAAGTGTGATGAATGATGTTTCACAAACATATGTTGCAATTATGAATGATTTTTTTAGCGAAAAGGGTTTGAATTCTGGTAAAGTTATATTAAATGCAAGTCATGGAGTCTACAGTTTAGCTCCATTTGGACCAATGTTTACGGAAAAAGAGATTCAATTTATGAAAAATGAGATGAAGAAGTATGAACAAGGGGAATTGACGTTTCCTTAGGGGAGGAAAGGAATTGTGATGAAGAAATTAAGTAGAAATATGTCTTTTCGAACGAAGATTCTCACAATTCTCCTTTTACTAACCGTTGTATTAAGCGGTTTTTCGCTAGTCTTAGTCCAATCGATAGAAGACATTACACAGATTAGCAATAAAATCAAGGAACGAAACATCCCTGAGCTTATGTGGCTTTCTCAACTGGAGAAGGAGCTGGATGTAAAAGAATACATTGTAGAGAGTGCGATTAAAAACGATATGTGCTGTGAAATGATCGAGGAATATCAGGCATATGCTTCATTTGACCATTCTGAAGACAATGAGGATTCAATTCCTAAATCCCTTGCTCCTTTAAAGAAAAGTATAGATCTATTGGATTTCATGATGATCAACAATGTTCAAGGTCTTCTCAATTATAATGATAAAAAGGCTGCCGAGGAGTATATCACTACACATTATCTCCCGCAGCTTAATCAGTTAAAGCAGGATGTAAAAGCAGCACAGGAAGAGTCCTTTTCGCAATTAAATGGCCATTCTAATTCCTTTACCGATATTATAAAGGGTTCATTATGGCTGCTAATATTAGTAACCACTGGGGCGATTGCTTTATCTATTATTGCCTCATATCGAATTAGTGCCAGTTTAACGAAACCAATCGAAACAATGATCGATAAAGTAGACCTGATTGCTAACGGGAAATATGGATTAACACTCGATTCCCCTCATCAGCTTGAATTGCAGCATTTAACCCATTCGATTAACCAAATGTCAACCAGGCTGCAAGATTCATTTAATACGATATTGAATGACAAAATGTATCGTGAGCAAATTTTAAACTCTTTGCCTGTAGGGATCATTACAATCAACGACCAAACTTCGGAAATATCGTTGAACACAGCAGCAGTCAGTCTGTTACATACAAATGAACAACAGGTAAAACAGCTTGCTTCTGATCATCGAGATCAAGAAAATGAGCTGTTTTGGAGCATATTGTCATCAAAGAAAAATTATAAGCATACCAAAGTACCTTTTACTACATCTGAAGGTGATTGTTTTTTATTAGTGTCGCAAACAGAATTATTAAATCAAAACCATATGGTGATTGGCCGGATCATTAATTTTGTTGACATTACAGAAACAGACAAGCTGGAAAAACGAATTCACCAATCTGAAAAGTTGGCAGCTGTAGGAGAAATGGCAGCAGGTGCCGCACATGAAATTCGTAATCCGCTTGCTGTTGTCCATGGCTTTTTAACATTAATGAATCAATCCTTTTCAGAACAGGAAAAAAGCAAGTATCATTTGTCGCTCATTATGAAGGAAATTGAGCGCATTAACGTTATTATTGAGGAAATGCTGCTACTATCGAAGCCGGGGGCACCAATTAAAAGGGAAACTTATCTAGAAGATATTTTAGGTGAATTCCTGCCGCTGATTATTCAATCATCTGAGGAAATTCAATTTAACATTGAATTGGATCATATACCATTGCAAGTAGATGCCAAGCAAATCAAACAGGTTTTCCATAATATGATCCGCAACAGCATTGAAGCGATGGGCGGGAAGGGTGTTATCTCGATTTCATCACATGTAACGGAAAAGGACTATCAAGTCTTTATAAAGGATTCAGGCTCAGGCATTCCTTCTTCCATAATAGATTCTCTATTCGAGCCTTTCTCTAGTTCAAAGGAAAATGGTACTGGATTAGGGCTTATGATCGTCAAGCGCATTGTGGAAAATCATGATGGGTGTATTACATTGTATGATTCATCAGATGACGGCACTACCTTTCTGATTAGTTTGCCATTAATAACAAAAAAGTAAAAAAAGCAGAATCCTTTTGGGGTAGAGAGCAAGTCTGAAGGACAAAACTCCATAGGAAAACAGTTGAATTGTCCTTCACAAAGCTGATGAAGGACGAAACTCAATATGAAAGCAGTAGAAAAGTCCTTCATAAAGCTAAAAAGAGGAAATTCCGTGACAGTATAATGCCCAAAAAATAAAAAGTCTACTATTTGCCTTGATAAACAATAAAAGGACGTGTGACAATTCACACGTCCTTTGTGCAAGTTTAAGAAAGTATAAAATTTTGTACTTAGTTTTAGTGTCTAGCTCCAGGCGCCATCGGCTCGAGGTCATAAGTCAAATAGGAATTGAAGGTAAAGAACACCTTCTATTCCTATTCGCCTTATGCTTGTCGCCGATAGGCGGGCGCCTTGCGCTTTTCTTAACTTATTTTAACTTAAACGAACTTTTTAAAGATACAATTCTGTTAAAAACCTTTTTCTCTTCAGTAGAATGCTTAGGGTCAACATTGAAGTATCCGTGACGGAAAAATTGGAATTTATCATGTTCTTTACAATCTTTCATATTAGGCTCAATGAAGCCTTGTAAAACTTCTAATGAGTTTTTGTTCACGTAATCGAGGAAGGTTTTTTCCTCATTGTGATCAACGTCTGTTTCGTCTTCTTCGTTTTCACTATTATCAAGAATAAGTGGTTCATATAAGCGGAATTCTGCTGGAAGTGCATGCTTTGCATCAACCCAATGCAATGTGCCCTTTACTTTACGTCCAGTAAAACCCGTTCCGCTCTTCGTTTCTGGATCATAAGTACAATGGATTTCAATGACATTTCCAGCCTCATCTTTAATAACATCCTCACATTTGATGAAGTAGGCATGTTTTAAACGCACTTCATTTCCAGGGAAGAGACGGAAATATTTTTTTGGAGGATCCTCCATAAAGTCTTCCTGCTCAATGTAAATTTCACGAGAAAACGGAATTTGTCTCATCCCCATTTCAGGAACCTCAGGGTTAATTTCTGCGTCAAGCATCTCAACTTGACCTTCAGGATAATTCGTAATGACAACTTTCAAAGGCTTTAAGATTCCCATTGTACGCGGGGCTTTTAGCTTTAAATCTTCTCTGACGAAGTGTTCAAGCATTGCCTCATCAACGAGTGCAGAGCCTTTAGATACACCTGTTTCCTTGACAAATTCACGGATGGCTTCAGGTGTGTACCCTTTTCTTCTTAAACCTGAAATGGTTGGCATTCGAGGATCATCCCAGCCATCAACGAAGTTTTCATCAACAAGCTGCTTCAGCTTACGTTTACTCATAACAGTATTTTTAATGCCTAAACGGCCAAATTCGATTTGCTGCGGTTTATTTTCCATTTCACATTCTTCAATAACCCAGTTATAAAGGGGGCGTTGATCCTCAAATTCTGTTGTACATAAGGAGTGGGTAATTCCTTCAATGGCATCCTCTAGAGGATGGGCAAAGGCATACATCGGGTAAATACACCAAGCATCGCCTGTGTTATGATGTGTTGCATGGGAGATCCGGTAAATAACAGGATCACGTAAATTTATATTAGGTGATGACATATCAATTTTTGCACGAAGCACTTTCTCACCATTGGCGAATTCACCTTTGCGCATTTTTTCAAATAAAGCTAAGTTTTCATCGACTGAACGATTCCGATAGGGGCTTTCTTTTCCGGGCTCGGTAAGTGTACCGCGATATTGTCTAATTTCATCAGCTGTTAAATCATCAACATATGCTTTTCCCTTTTTTATTAGGAGAACAGCACGGTTGTACATTTCTTCAAAGTAATCAGAGGCAAAAAACAAACCATCCCATTGGTAGCCGAGCCATTCGACATCTTTCTTGATCGCTTCAACGTATTCGGTATCTTCCTTTAACGGGTTTGTATCATCAAAGCGCAAGTTGGTTTTTCCATTAAATTCATCCGCTAAACCAAAATTAATGACGATTGACTTTGCATGGCCAATGTGTAAGTATCCGTTAGGCTCTGGAGGGAAACGAGTATAGACAGAATCACGTTTTCCTGTTTCTAGATCCTCTTTAATGATGCTTTTAATAAAGTTTGAGGAATTGTGTTCCAAATCAGATCAAACCTTTCTTTTATATGTAAAAATAAGTTCTGCCTTCCATTATACCAATTCATACGCAAAAGGTTAATTTACGAAATCAATTTTATAATAATAGTATATATATTTACATGATTCGTTCATCTGTATACAAGATGATAAAAATAAAAAGAAAATATTTGCTTGATCATAGGAGTTATTTTATTGCTCCTGTCTGTTATGGAAAAGCCGATGAAAAAACCGGATAAAGGAAAATGTGTGAGCGCAATTATTTTATTGATTTGTACAAATAGTCAAAAAATAGTTGACAAGACCTCTATAGCCGATTAAAGTAATTATATTCTTAATTTTACTTAATTGCATAGTAAATCTCTTATCAAGAGTGGCAGAGGGACTGGCCCGATGATGCCCGGCAACCGTTCTTTTATAGAATTGGTGCTAATTCCTGCAAAACCTAAATGGGTTTTGAAAGATAAGAGAGGAGACTCCTATATATACGTGTGGCGAAACCTCTCTATCTTTGAGAGGTTTTTTGCGTTTTAAAGGACTCAATCCGCTTGAGTTCTAGAGTAAAAAAGGGAAAAAATGATCACACAAAGGAAAAGGAGAGTTTACAAACATGAAAAACAGACGATTTAACTCTGCATTTATTTTCATTCTTGTCATTGCATTATTTGTAACAGGCTGTTCTTCAAATGGTGCTGAAACAGCTGAACCTGCAAAAGGGAATCCGGATGTATCGCTGGAAAATGTCCCAGAGCGCTTTGCGAACGGTGAAGGAGCGAAAATTAAGGTCATCCGTAAAATCGGCGGGGATGATCATACAGCTCAATTTTTAGCTGGTGCAAAGGAGGAAGGAGAAGCATTAGGCTTCCAAGTTGATGTATTTACAGCAAATGGCGATACAGCAAAATTCCACGATGCAATCGCACAAGGGCTTGAAGAGGATTATGATGGATTTATTATTTCCCACGGAGATGATGCGGCAACAGTTAAAGCTGTGCAAAAGCTTGTTGATGCTGGAAAAAGCGTTGTTACTTTCGACTCTAACGAAGAATTATCACAAATCGAAGGTGTAACCTTAACTTCACAAGATGACGAAGCACTTGCTACATTAGCACTGGAGCAGCTAATAAAAGATACAAATGGAGAAGCGAATATTGTATACCTTTGGGTTGATGGCTTCCCGCCAATGGTAAGACGTAATCAAGTTTATCAAGAAACATTAAAGAACAATCCTGGTATTAAAGAAATTGAACGCTTTGGCGTAGCTGCAGCTGATACTTCGGTGCAAACACAAAATGCTGTAGCGGCAATGCTAAATAAGCATCCAAAGGGTGAAATCGATGCGATTTTTGCTACATGGGACGCATTTGCGATTGGTGCAGCCCGTGCAATTAAAGAAGCTGGCAGAGATGAAATCAAAATCTATGGAATTGATGTTTCTAATGCAGACCTTCAAGAAATCCAAGATAAAAGCAGCACTTGGAAATACACGGCAGCCGTTGATCCAAAGCTAATCGGGGCAGTAGACATGAGATTACTAGCCAAAAAGCTAGCTGGAGAGGAAACGCCGCAAACCTATAATCTTGAGGCTTCACTCATTTCACAAGAAGCATTATTAAAAGCAAGTGAACCAGTAAATATGGTGAATCTTGCAAAGACAATAGAAGGCTGGGGACAATCAACAGCATTTGAAGAAGAGTGGATGAAAACATTAAAGGAATATTATAAAAAATAAAACGTATATCAAAGGGTCTGCCCCCAAAACAAACAGATTAGGTTCTCACTATATGTTTGGGGGTCTGCCTCTTTTTTAGTTATGAAAGGAAGGAGGAAAGCAACTTGAAGCAATCAATCTTAGAAATGAAGGATATCTCTATTGAATTTCCAGGTGTGAAGGCTTTGGATTCTGTAGACTTCATCATGAAAACTGGTACAACCCATGCCTTAATCGGAGCAAATGGAGCCGGGAAATCAACGTTGATGAAGGTTTTATCAGGCGCATATGACCATTACACCGGGAACATCTTCATTGATGGTGAAAAGACGTCCATTAGAACGCCAAAGGATGCTCAGGAGAATGGGATTCAAATTGTCCACCAAGAGGTTGATACTGCCCTTATCCCTTACTTGACAGTAGGGGAAAACATTATGCTGACAAAAACGGTTAATGATATGGGGAAAAAGCAATTGATAAAATGGGCAGACATGCATAAACAAGCAGAAACGATTTTAAACAGCTTAAACATTCGTGTATCTACGAAAAAATTAGTGAGTGAACTCACATTGGCTGAGAAACAAATGGTGCTAATTTCCAGGACGGTTTCAACAGATTGCAAGTTTCTTATATTAGATGAACCAACAGCACCACTTAGCCATTCAGAAACAAAAGAACTATTTCGCATTGTTCGGGAGCTAAAAGATAAAAATGTCGGGATTATTTTTATTTCCCATCGTCTCCCGGAAATTTTTGAAATCTGTGATGAAATGACGATTATGAGGAACGGGAAGCTTGTTTCACGTGAGCTTGTTGCCCATCTTACCCCAAATAAAGTAGTAGAGCTGATGTTAGGCAGAGAGCTTCAAGAGCAATTTCCAAAAAAATCTGCTCAGGTTGGAGATGTGCTATTTGAGGTCAATGCACTTAGTGATACCGGTAAGTTAAGGGATATCTCCTTATCTGTCCGCAAGGGTGAGATTGTCGGGATTGCTGGATTAGTTGGTGCTGGAAAAACAGAACTATGTAAGGCGTTATTTGGAGATGCAAAAATAAAGTCAGGTGTCGTAAAGCTTGATGGAAAGGTGCTATCGCTAACAAATCCTTATCAAGCTGTAAAGCAAGGGATTGCATTAGTGCCTGAGGAAAGAAGAAAAGAAGGGATTCTTGTAAAGGAATCTGTCACCACGAACTTAACGTCAGCTAGTTTAGGTGCGTTTACTAAGGCGCTTAGTTTTTTAAACCGAAAAGCAGAGAAACAGAAGGCGTTAGAGCTGATTAATCATCTTGGGGTAAAAACACCTTCAGAGGAAGCGATTGTTCAAAATCTTTCGGGGGGAAATCAACAAAAAATTGCCATCGGCAAATGGCTAATTGCTGATGCTGATGTTTATATCTTTGACGAGCCGACAAAGGGAGTTGACGTTGGCGCGAAAAAAGATATCTTTGAATTAATCTGTGGTTTGGCACGAAGAGGAAAGGCAATCATTTATGCATCCTCCGAGCTTGCAGAAATTATCGGAATTACAAATCGAGTTTATGTTTTATATGATGGTCAGGTTGTTAAGGAAGTGGAAACGGATGTAACGAACGAAGAAGAATTATTAATTTATTCAACAGGAGGCAACTAGGGATGAAGCAATCAAATCCTGTACAAGCAACTATTCCGTCAAAAGGGACTTTTGATCTCTTTCAATTTTTATATAGGTATGGAACGATCTTAACGATTTTTATTCTTATCATTGTCTTTGCTTTATCAAATCCAACGTTTATCCAAGGCAATAATTTGATTAATATTTTACGCTCGATTTCAATTGTAACGATTATCGCGATTGGCATTACGATTTCGTTATCAGTCAATGGATTTGACCTTTCAGTTGGATCTGTAGCATCGTTGTCAAATGCCATTGTGATCTCAATGTTTGTCTGGTTCTCTCAAAACACATTTGTAGCGATCCTTTCGGCAATCGTGGCCTCCTTGCTTGTAGGTGTTTTAAACTCTTTTATTATTGTAAAATTAAAAGTTCCGGATATGCTGCTCACGTTAGCAACGATGTTTATCGTACAAGGAATTGCTCTCACCTACACAAGAGGGGCTGCCATTTCACAAAATATGGTCATGCCTGATGGAACATTTTCAACAGGACTGATCAGCCCTTCTTTTGAAAAAATCGGTCAGGTGCCATGGATTATCATCATTATGGTCATTGTGGTGGTTGTTGTTCACATTTTTCTAACCTTTACGAAGCATGGACGATATATGTATGTCATTGGCGGGAATATTGAAGCTGCGAGGCTTTCAGGGATTCCTGTTAATAAATATAAAGTAACGGCTTATTTATTATCTGCATTGTTTGCATCAATCGGAGGCATCGTATTAGCTTCCCGGGTAATGACAGCAGAAATTAATGCTGGTGCGCCATATTTAATGGACGCTGTTGCCGCGGCATTCATTGGATTTTCAGTGCTTGGAGCAGGTAAGCCAAATGCTTTTGGTACATTTATAGGTGCTGTATTAATTGGAATCCTTCAAAATGGGCTTGTGATGATGTCCGTCCCTTACTATGCAATGGATATTGTAAAAGGTACGGTCCTAGCATTTGCACTTGCGCTTACTTACTATAAACAAAAATAAGAATGAGGCTTTCTCAAAAGGGCTACTGTGCCTTTTGAGAAAGCCTCATTCATTTGTTTAGGAATGGTTTAATTAGGGAAAAGAAGATATGAGCTTCGAAGCACTGGATGTACCGCATTTTGTTCTATAAGAGGTAATATACAAAACAGAAGTGCATAAAAATAACGAATTTTATAAGTTAGGATAAGAGATTTAAAAAGGTATTTCTTGTTATAGAACCTTACAAATCAATTGACAGTTTTTTGCAAAATCATAAAATATAAGGAAAAATAGCCTCCATCAATAAATAAATTGAAAATAAATTCTATTCTAATAAAAGTTTTTTATACATAGTATTGTATTTAAATACATATACTGATATACTTCATACAGGCATATCTTATATCTATGAGGAAAAAAAGTACATAATAGCTTAAGTTTTCTGAATTATCTTATTATACAAAAATAAGGGGGATTTAAAGATGAAAAAAGGGATGTTGTCTTTTATAATGGCACTTGCCATTATGATGGTTTTATCTGCTTGTGGAACAAGCCAGGAGACTTCTGGCGGGGAATCAAGTGATGGGGGAGAAAAGAAAGAAAAACTTAGAGTTGTAACAGAAGCCAACTATGCACCTTTTGAGTATCAGGACAAGGGTGAAGTAGTTGGATTTGATATTGATTTTATCAAGGCTGTTGCAGAAGAAGCAGGTTATGAAGTAGAAGTAGTGAACGTGGGCTGGGACCCATTATTCGTTGAAATTAAAGATAAGATTGCAGACATTGGCTTATCAGCCATAACGATAAACGATGACCGCAAGCAAACATATGACTTTTCAGTGCCGTATTTCCTCTCAACAAATAAAATTTTAGTCCCTGAAGATAGTGACATAAAATCTGCCGAAGATTTAAAGGGAAAAGTCATTGCTGTACAAACAGGTACAACAGGTCAAGAAGCGGTTGATAGTATTGTAGGAAAAAATAATCCTAATGTTAAAAAGTTTGAGAATAATAACTTAGCCATTATGGAGCTAAATAGCGGCGGTGCAGATGCTGTTGTTGCAGATAACACGGTCGTCGAAGAATATGTGGAAAATAATCCAGACAAAAAATTAAAGGTAGTTGAAGATGCTGATAATTTTGCTGCTGAATACTACGGATTAATGTTTCCCAAAGGCAGTGAATTAAAGGCAGAGTTCGATGAGGCCATTAACAAAATATTAGACAATGGAAAATATACTGAAATTTATAATGAATGGTTCGGATCAGACCCGGATATTGAAAACTTAAAGGCACAACAAGCTCAATAATAAAGGAAAGATTATTGCGTATCATCTTTGAGAAAGGTGCTGCGCAATTTTTCCTTATATGGGGGATAGGATGATGGATTTTCGCTTTGATATTATTATTGAATATGCTCCGTTTTTAATAAAAGGGACCTTGCTAACAATTGGCCTATCACTTGCGGGGATTATCCTCGGCATGATTCTCGGACTAGGAATCGGGCTTGGGAAAATGATGAAGAACAAATCGCTGGCACTTCCCTTTAATTGGTATATTACGTTCTTTCGCGGGACGCCGTTATTTGTGCAAATATTGATTGTTCATTTTGGTGTAGTACCGCTATTTACCGGAGAAACAAATGGGATAGCTGCCGGAATTATTGCGCTTTCCTTAAATGCTGCCGCTTATATTGCGGAAATTTTTCGCGGCGGCATTCAATCGATTGATCGCGGACAAATGGAAGCAGCCCGTTCCCTTGGTATGAATCATTTTCAAGCAATGAGAGATGTTATTTTGCCTCAAGCAATAAAACGAATGATTCCTCCGTTTGGCAATGAGTTCATTGTGTTAATAAAGGATTCTTCATTAGTTTCTGTTGTTGCCGCTCCGGAGATTATGTATTGGGGCCGGGCGATGTCAAGTCAATACTATCGTGTATGGGAACCATACTTAACGGTTGCCTTGATCTATTTAATCCTTACACTATCGCTTAGCTTCCTCCTGAATCTACTTGAAAGAAGGCTGAATACAGAATGATAACCGTTCAACGATTAAAAAAATCATTTGGAGCAAACGAAGTATTAAAGGATATCAATGTTCAAATCAAGCCGCAGGAGGTTGTGGTGGTTATTGGACCATCTGGTTCGGGTAAATCAACATTTTTACGCTGCTTGAATTTGCTTGAATCGATTACGGGCGGTCAGGTTATAGTTAATGGCAGCGATCTAACAGATAAAAAAACAGATATTAATAAGATCCGTGAAGAGGTCGGGATGGTGTTTCAGCAATTTAATTTGTTTCCACATAAAACAGTCCTTGAAAATATTACACTAGCTCCGCTAAAAGTAAAAAAGATAAGTGCAGAGCAAGCGAAAGAAAAGGGAATGATGCTGTTAAAAAAGGTTGGTTTGGAAGAAAAGGCACATGCCTATCCAAGTTCATTATCCGGAGGACAAAAACAGCGGGTCGCGATAGCAAGGGCGTTAGCGATGGAGCCAAAAATTATGTTATTTGATGAACCTACATCAGCTTTAGACCCTGAAATGGTCGGTGAAGTTTTAGAGGTCATGAAGCAGCTGGCCAGGGAAGGAATGACAATGGTTGTCGTCACACATGAAATGGGTTTTGCAAAAGAAGTCGGTGATCGCGTAATTTTTATGGATGGTGGATATATTATAGAAGAAAATGAACCGAAACAGTTATTTGACCAACCTCAGCATGAAAGAACGAAAGCGTTCTTGAGCAAGGTATTATAAAAAGATGTTTTAGTGAATTGCGTATAGGTAATAGAAAAAGGGAGACTGCGGGGTTAGTCTCCTTCTAATATGGCAAAAATCTGCATAGAATGTCCTCTCTATAAAAACAATTGTTTCCATACGAAAGAAAACTCTTGATTATTTAGTAAAAACAAGCGATAATAAAAACTAAAATTTGACTGAAAATTATAAATAGTAGGAGATGTGGACATGAAGGTCGTAAAGTTCGGCGGTTCCTCCTTAGCCTCAGGAGAACAGCTCAAAAAAGTATTGGAAATCGTTGTTTCAGACCCAGAAAGAAAGGCTGTCGTTGTCTCTGCTCCAGGGAAACGTTATTCTGATGATATTAAAGTAACGGACTTGCTCATCGAATGTGCGGAAAAGCATTTAGCAAGTGAACCTGCTGACGATGTGTTTGATGCAATCATTGAACGTTATGCGAGCATTGCCAGGGAATTAGAGATTTCTTCAGATATTGTTGAAACGATTTCAAAGGATTTGAAAAACCTCCTAGAAGGAGATAAAAGCAAACCGGAGAGCTTTTTAGATGCGGTTAAGGCAAGCGGCGAGGATAATAACGCAAAGCTGATTGCCGCTTATTTTCAGCATAGCGGTGTTGATGCACAATATGTTAGCCCTAAGGAAGCAGGCTTATTAGTTTCTGACGAGCCTGGAAATGCACAAGTTTTACCGGAATCATATGAGAATTTGTATAAACTCCGTGAACGTTCAGGGATTATTGTTTTTCCGGGATTTTTTGGCTATAGCAAAAGCGGTGAGGTTTTGACGTTCTCAAGAAGCGGCTCAGATATTACAGGCTCCATCCTTGCAAACGGAATGAAAGCTGATCTATATGAAAACTTTACAGATGTTGATGCTGTCTATTCAGTGAATCCGACTATTGTCAAAAATCCAAAGGAAATCAAGGAACTAACATATCGTGAAATGCGTGAGCTATCTTATGCAGGCTTTTCTGTATTCCATGATGAGGCACTAATTCCTGCATTCCGTGCCGGCATCCCTGTAAATGTAAAGAATACAAACAATCCAACAGCACCTGGAACAAGAATTGTCAATGAGCGTGCAAACACAAATGGGCCGGTTATTGGAATTGCTAGTGACAAAGGCTTCTGCAGCATTTATGTCAGCAAATATTTGATGAATAGGGAAATCGGTTTTGGTCGTAAGCTTCTGCAAATCCTTGAGGATTACGGGTTAACTTATGAGCATGTTCCATCTGGGATCGATGATGTCACAGTTATTCTGCGACAAAACCAAATGGATAAAGAAATTGAAGAAAAAATAACCGACCGAATTATGACTGAATTACAAGCAGATGAAGTCATTATTGAACACAATCTGGCGTTGATCATGGTCGTAGGTGAAGGAATGCGCCATAATGTAGGTACAACAGCACGTGCTTCCAAAGCCCTTGCAAATGCCGGGGTAAATATTGAAATGATTAACCAAGGCTCTTCAGAAGTAAGCATGATGTTTGGCGTAAAAGAACCGCAAGAAAACCGCGCTGTACAAGCTCTATATAATGAATTCTTTGTTGCAGTACCTGTTTAAGCTTTGTGAGGTTATTTATATGATAGGGGTTTGATTCAACAAACAACGATATAATGAATCTGTTTAGGTTCAATATATCATGTTTGGGGGACTGACCCCTTTTTTACACTTTAAGTATAAAATTTTAACCTAGTTTTTGTGTCTAGCTCCAGCGTCTAGCCCCGAAGCATAGGACGTGCAAGTGCAGTCAAGAGATAAGGACGTCGCATTTTTGACTGCCTCTAGGGTCTAGCCACTCATGAATTGAAGGCAAAGAACGCCTTCTATTCATGAGTGGCTTATTTGCCCTAGGCTGATCAAGGCGCTTGCGCTTTTATTAGTTGCATTAAGTAAATTATATTGGCAATTTTTCAAAATAAGTTATTCTACCAAATGTTTTCGTGTATACTTCTTGGTAATGAGCAAAATAACGGAGTTGTGAAGAAAATGACAATAGCGGAAATAGCAAAACTTGCAGGCGTTGCCAAAAGTACCGTATCAAGGTATTTGAACGGTGGTTCGGTCGGGGAAACAACAAAATTGAAAATAGAGCGTGTTATTAAGGAAACAGGATATATCCCCAATACTTTTGCACGCAGCTTAAAAGCGAAGAAGACGAATATAATTGGCACGATTGTTCCAAGGCTTAATTCGTATGCGACATCTCAAACATTAATTGGAATTGATGAAGAGCTGCGATACCAAAACTATCAGCTATTAATATCAAATACAAGTCAAAGTTTAGAACGTGAGATTGAAAGTATCTACAGTTTAGCCAATCAAAAAATTGCAGGCATCATCTTGCTGGCTACCCAGATAACCGATGATCATTTAGAGGCATTCCAAAAAATAGATGTCCCCGTATTATTAGTTGGGCAGCAGCATGAGCAGTGTTACAGCTTAATTCATAACGATGAGGAAGCAGGTTTTGAAATTGGCCGGTATGTCCTTAATCAAGGACATCGGAAAATTGCTTATCTCGGCGTAACTGAAAAGGATATCGCGGTTGGAGTCAAACGAAAGCTCGGCTTTCAAAAAGCGGTTCAGGAAGTAAAAGATTGTCAGGTCAACTATTTTGAAACGAGCTTCAATTTAAAAGCAGCCATTACGATGTTTCCAGAAATCTTAGCGACCTATCAACCTTCGATCTTTGTTTGTGCGACCGATAATATTGCATTAGGTGTATTAAAAGCAGCACAGATGGAAGGATTGCATATTCCTGAAGATCTTTCGATTACAGGGTTTGGCGGCTATGAGATCACAGAGATTATCCATCCTGGCATTACAACAGCTAAATTCTACTATCAGGAAGCAGGGGTTCTTGCAGCAAAAAAATTAATTAAATTAGTGAATGGCGATGAGATAGAAAAAGTTACCGTTTCAAATTTCGACATCATTCTGCGCAATAGTGTTGACAAACTTTAATAATCTAAATACAATGTAGTTGAAACCGGTTCCGCATCGGTTTTTATTTTAACACCAAACGGAACCGGTACCAATAATTATTTTTTTGTTGAATATTGGAACCGGTTCCGATGAAAATACTTGTAAAGGGTGATAACAAATGAATTATCCGCAAATTTCAAAGGAGATTTTAGAAGCAATCGGCGGAAAGGATAATATTTCTGCTGCCGCACACTGTGCAACAAGACTTCGACTCGTTTTACACAATGAAGAAAAGGTCGATCAAACGAAATTAGATGAAATGGATATTGTAAAAGGTACATTTTCAACAGGGGGACAATACCAAATTATTTTAGGATCAGGAATCGTAAACAATGTTTATAAAGAGCTTTCTAAGCTGACAGGTTTGGGGGAAATGTCAACAAAAGAGGTTAGCAGTGCTGGTTCAAAGAAAATGAATCCGCTTCAGCAATTTGTGAAAATGCTTTCTGATATTTTTGTCCCAATCATTCCGGCGATTGTTGCTGGCGGTTTATTAATGGGGATTAATAATCTTTTAACGGCACAAGACTTATTTATAGATGGGATGTCACTAGTTGAGGCAAATCCAGGAATGGCTGATTTAGCAGCCCTTATTAATACATTTGCAAATGCAGCCTTTGTCTTTTTACCGATTCTAATTGGATTTTCTGCTACTCAACGCTTTGGCGGCAATCCTTATTTAGGGGCAACATTAGGAATGCTGATGGTACATCCGGATTTATTAAATGGATGGGGCTATGGTGAAGCTTTAACAAACGGCGAAATACCTTATTGGAATATCTTTGGATTTGAGATCGCAAAAATTGGTTATCAAGGCACCGTCTTACCTGTACTCGTTGCATCATTCATTTTGGCAAAAATAGAAACGAATTTAAGAAAGATCACACCGTCTTCATTGGATAACCTATTAACACCGCTTTTATCTATTTTTATTACTGGATTATTAACCTTTACGTTTGTAGGTCCTGTCACGAGAACAGCAGGAAATTTGTTATCAGATGGACTTATATGGTTGTATGATACAACAGGCTTTATTGGTGCAGCAATATTTGGACTTGCTTATGCACCGATCGTCATAACGGGAATGCACCATAGCTTCATAGCTGTTGAAACACAGTTGCTAGCCGATATTGCCAAAACAGGAGGCTCGTTTATTTTCCCTGTTGCTGCTATGTCAAACGTTGCCCAAGGGGCGGCTACTCTTGCTGTCCTATTAATTGCCCGTGATGCAAAAGTAAAAGGGGTAGCATCAGCAGCAGGCATTTCTGCTTTATTAGGGATTACGGAGCCGGCAATGTTTGGTGTGAATTTAAAGCTTCGTTATCCATTTATCGGGGCCATTATCGGGGCAGGTGCAGCGTCAGGCTTTTTAGCGCTGTTTCATGTTAAGGCAATTGCACTAGGTGCAGCGGGTCTACCAGGAATTATTTCAATAAAACCAGGATCAATTACGTTTTATGTGATTGGCATGCTCATTTCTTGTGCGGTTGCATTTATCGTGACATTCATCTTAGGGAAGAGGGCAGCTAAAAAACAAGCCTAATAGGATGGAATAGGGGAATCTTTGTGATTCTCCTGTCTTACTTTATAACTATATAAATCTTAAGGAGAACGATTTTTCATGGAATGGACAAAAGAGATGAGGTATCGCCGACTCGAAGATGTAAGCAAAGATATGCTGGAAGCAATCAAAAGCAATGTAAATAGCTGTCAGTGGAGGCAAAGCTATCATATCCAACCGCCAACAGGCCTATTAAATGATCCAAATGGATTTTCTTATTTTAACGGTGAATACCATTTATTTTATCAATGGTTTCCCCTTGGACCTGTTCATGGTTTAAAATATTGGTATCATACAAAATCAAAGGACTTGGTTCATTGGGAGAATGTCGGGGTTGCGATTAAGCCTGATCATGATTATGACAGCCATGGAGCCTATTCTGGCAGTGCCATTGTCCATCAGGATCAGTTATATTTAATGTATACAGGTAATACCCGAAATGAACAGTGGGAGCGCCATTCCTACCAGGTTATTGCTAAGATGAACAAGCATGGTGAAATCATCAAGCCTAACGATCCTGTAATAGCGGATATTCCAAATGGCTATACAGACCATTTCAGAGACCCGAAGCTATGGAAATCAGGAGATGTTTTTTATGCTGTAATCGGTGCGCAAAGAGAGAATAAAACAGGTTGTGCCGTATTATATAAGTCTTTGAATCTAATAGACTGGACATTTCTTGGTGAAATGAAAACAGATTTGCCGCAATTCGGATATATGTGGGAATGTCCTGATTACTTTGAATTAAATGGTCATGGTGTGTTTGTTTTTTCACCGCAAGGACTTGAGCCTGAAGGGGATCACTATCAAAATATCTATCAATCTGGTTACTTAATTGGTCAAAAGCTAGATTTGAAGACCCTGTCTTTCACTCACGGTCGCTTCAATGAGCTTGATCGCGGCTTTGATTTTTATGCACCACAAACAACCTTAGCGAAAGACGGACGTCGGCTTTTAGTAGGCTGGATGGGTCTTCCTGAGCTTGAATACCCTACAGATCAACATGATTGGGCACATTGTTTAACCTTGCCAAGGGAGTTAAAGATTGAAAATGGCAAGCTGATCCAGCAGCCTGTGCAGGAACTTACAAAGCTTCGGAAGAATAAGAGTATATGGAAAGGAACCATTTCAAATGATACTCTGCATCTATTTAATGGAGTTTCATATGAGCTGATTTGTGAGTTTACTGAAAATGACTCAGACGAAATCGGGATCGAGTTCCGTGCAAAAGGCGATGAAAAAACGATTGTTAAGTATGATAAAAGGCAGCAAAAAGTAGTGTTAGACAGAAGTATGTCTGGACAACCTGTCGGTGAAATATACGGATCGAAACGGCAATGCTCAGTAAAAGATGGAAACATCAAATTTCATTTATTTGTTGATACTTCCTCAGTTGAAATTTTTATAAATGATGGTGAGGAGGTATTCACAAGCAGAATTTTCCCTAAACAGGCCAGTGATGAAATTCGTTTTTTTGCGAATGGCGGAAGTGTGAGCTTGATGGCTGAAAAATGGGAGATTTAAAAGAAGAGGAGAATGGATATGGCAGAACTATTTTCGATTGGCGAAGTATTAATAGACTTTATTCCAGAGCAAAAAGGCAAAGCGTTAAAGGATGTTGTTTCATTTGAAAAAGCACCAGGAGGAGCACCTGCTAACGTTGCAGCTGCGGTTGCAAAGGCAGGAGCGAAGGCTTCTATGATCACGAAGCTCGGTGCTGATGCTTTTGGTGATTTTCTCGTTGCAACATTAAACGAGGTTGGTGTGAATACAGATCGGGTTTTAAGAACAACTGAAGCAAATACAGCATTAGCCTTTGTATCGTTAAAAGAAGATGGAGAACGAGATTTTTCTTTTTATCGAAATCCTTCTGCAGACCTGCTGTTAAACGAGGATGAGATTGATGAAAACTGGTTTGGCGAAGGGGATATTCTCCATTTTTGTTCGGTTGATCTTGTGGACAGTCCAATGAAGCAGGCACATGTGAAAGCAATTCACTCCGCTAAGGAAAAAGGGGCAATCATTAGCTTTGATCCAAATGTACGCCTGCCATTATGGCCAGATCCTCAAGAATGCCGACAAACGATTCTTCAATTTTTACCTGAAGCACATCTTGTGAAGATTTCTGATGAGGAATTAGAATTTATTACAGGTCTTTCAGATGAGAAGGAAGCAATTAACTCTTTATTTATCGGGGATGTAAAAGCGGTAATCTTTACAAAAGGTTCAGAGGGTGCTGATCTGTATGTTGATGGGGAGTGCTACCGGTCATCAGGCTATCAAGTATCTGTTCAAGATACGACAGGGGCTGGGGATGCATTTATCGGGGGCTTCTTATATAAGCTTTTAGAAAAACATGCTACAGTACCTCAATTAATAAAAATCTTGAAGGACGATCATCAAGATATTTTATCCTATGCAAATGCAAGCGGCGCTTTAACAACAACAGGGAAAGGCGCCATTTCGGCATTACCGACCAAGGATAGCATTCATAAGTTGATTTTGGAGCAAGCGATAAATAAATAGATGTTTATTTTGATAGGAAAAAGGGAAAGGATTAATGAAAATACGTTAGGTTCTTTAAAACCATTCATTAACCGCTTATGATTTAAATAAATGATAATTGTTTTAAATAGCAGGATATGATAGAATAATGTCGATTAATGTCTAGCTGTCATTAATTATTCTTTTATATGTAACTATTTAGAACTTATTTCAATACATCTTACTTATGATAATGATTAATACTTTGGTAAATGGAAGAATTACTAAAAATAAGTCTGTCCGTGGCCTAACTTCATCTTGAGGTTAGGCCATTTTTGTCTTTTATTAAAAGCTCCGTAAGCTTTTTAATGTTTTTGTCGTGATTGGATTGGGGGGAAGTACAATATATGATCAAAACAAAAGAAAGTCAAGAGGATTTAACGTATATAAATAGTTATATTAGTAAGGTTTTAAAGAGAAATTTCGGCAAAGGACCAGCAACATGCTTTACAACGGTTATTGAAGATAAAATGTTTATTTATCTCAATCAATTTATTACTCCAGCAGAAGAGGTATTAATAAAAAATGATAAAGCGTATTTAGTAAACAAGACAAGGTCAGTTATCTTTGAAACGATTTTTGCTGAAATAAGAGCGGAAATACATGATGTATTGGGCATTAGCTATCATCACATACATCACGATTGGAATTTTCAAGATAATACCGGCTTAATTATGCTTGAAGCGTCTGACTCTCATAACATTACAAGAGGAACATTCAATAAAGACAGCATTTCAAATGCGATTCAAAAAATATGCTCTGAAAAACATAAGATTCCTGAAAAAATAAGTGCTCCTAAAATGTCATCACCAATTGTTTACATTGAATACACAGGGTTCATGTCCCAAATTGAGCAAATTTTATATAAGAAAGGCTACGAAGATCTTTTGTTTGAGTGGGCGATGGAAGTAAAGAATACCTTTGGATTAAATAAACGTTTGTTTGAAAGCTGTATACAAAACGCTATTAAAGATACCTTTGTCATTTTTAATTTTGAACATGATAAATGTACCCTTGTTTTTTATCTTAAATAAAATAGCTATAGTCCAAGTCCAATATAAAAACTTGGACTTTTATTCTATTTGCCCAACCTTACAAAGCCTCCTTTTTTGATGATAATAAAAAATCCCTTACAAGCCATACTAAAAAAGCTTGAAATGAATGATCAGAGTGACAAAGGACGAGCTGGAGAAAAGGTATTTTTATAATGAAGGTAAATTTAACATAAAAATAAAGGAAATATTTATTGATTGGAATTTAAAAGAAGATCGTTCTTTAATGGCATTCATAGTAGATGCTAGGTAAATGCAGTGAAAAATCATTTTAGATGATGAAAGTCACGTATGGCCTAACTTCTCTTACACGAGAGGTTAGGCCATTTTTATATTGATCAAAAAAGCTTCAGGAGTACAAGGACTGATATTAGGAGGTATTTAATGAAGTTAAGAAATTTACTCCAGCGTAAAGACATGCTCATCATTATGGCTAGTTTCATACTTGGACTGATCGGAATACTTGGTATTCTCGTTGAGTTACATGACTTCTTCATTCTATTTATCATTATCATCATGATTTTGCAGATATCGCTGTTGCTGAAAACCAGTAAAAAGGCTGATCATGCCAAGAGGAATCAAGATCTATCAATTGAGGAAATTCCTCTTCCTGTCATAATCACAGATAAAGAGAGGATTCGGGAGTTGAATATGGCGGCTGTTCAATTAGTAGGAGCAGCAAATAAGCATGAGCTGATTGGAAAATCGGTCTTTGAGTTTATCATATCACATGGGAAAAGTTCAAATGAGCAACAAGTTCCATTCAATTTGAAAGGGAAATTAACACGGAAAAACGGGCATAAACTAGATGTAGAGCTTCTCTGCAGCAGCATAAGCTCTATTCGCAAGGATCATAAAAAATGTTATGTGATTAAAGATATAAGTGCACTGATAGAAAATGAAAAAAAACTGCAGCATTCTGAGCAGCTTTCTGTAATAGGTGAACTAGCTGCGGGCATCGCCCATGAAATTAGAAATCCATTAACAAGCTTGAAAGGCTTTTTACAATTATCTTCTAACAGTGAACAAAATCGAGAAGTATATAATTCGATCATGCTTTCTGAAATCAATCGAATTAATTTAATCGTAGGGGAGCTGCTGCTTTTATCAAAGCCAAAGGAAATGGTTTTCCGCCCTATTCACGTCTTATCCTTAATCAAAACAGTTGTCACAATCGTAAATACTCAAGCAATTTTATACAATATTGAAATTATGATAGAAGCAGATCATGAAGTGAATGAGTTAACCGTCAATTGTGAAGAAAATAAACTTAAGCAGGTGTTTATCAATATTCTAAAAAATGGGATTGAAGCGATGGAAAAGGAAGGGAAGCTGGTGATTAGAATAAAAAAAGTAAACGAGCATGTCCAGCTTATATTTATTGACGAAGGGAAGGGGATTTTAAAGAGGAGCTTGAACAATTAGGTAAACGTTTTTACTCGACAAAGGAAAATGGAACAGGTTTAGGTCTAATGATTAGCTTTAATATTATTGAAAATCATAAAGGAAAAATGAATATTACAAGTGAAAAAGGAAAAGGGACTGAAATTGAAATTAATATACCGCTTTAATACACAAATAAGAAGGACTGGCACAGTATTCGAACGAGATGCCAGTCTTTTATATTTTAATTTTCCTTTTAGGTGAGAGAGTAGAAGGTTATCAACGATTTTTTGAATTTTTCAGCGGAAAAGTTGTTATATCGGCGATTGCCGATTACCAATACTAAAAAACATCATTCGAACGATTGTTGATTTTCTTTTTAAACTTATTCTCCCTGTTTAAGCGCATTTTGGAAGCCCGGATACTTTTAGCAGGCAGGTTGTTATTAGGTGCGGCTTGTTCATTCCAATCAGCCATTTAGGTCACTTCCTTCTTCTTTAATCTTTTTCCCTCTCATTAATCTCTCAAATTGTGCCATAGAAGGATCTGGTTTGAATTGATAGTGAAACGGATTCTTTTCTTGGGTGAATTCCGGATCTGCATTCATTTCAATTCCAATTTTTGATCCAGCAGAAGCTAAGGGATCGTTTATGATTGACTCTTTTTCTCCGTCAGGATGTGGAGTTACTTGGGAATGCTGGTCTCTTCTATCCACGTTATCAGCTCCATTTCATGTGTTAAACAATCATTTTATTTTTAAGATAACTGATTTTGTGTGTAACTATTCTAATTCTTTAAATAAGAAATGATGGAAACGAACATGATTGTATAGAAATTTTTATAAAAGGAAAAAGTAAGAAAAATCGTACGGGCAGGGTGAGGAAATGAAGTCTGCAATTCCACCAGATCAAACCAAACAATTTGAAGAATTAAAGCAATCACAGGAAAATCTTGCTAATCAATGGGTTGATTATTGGAAAGAATATTCCTCATTTGATACATGGCAATTTTGGGTGAATGTGCTCATGATTATTCTCCCTTTAGTTATTCTTTATTTCACCATTGATCGAAGAAGAATCTTTCAACTGGGTTTTTACGGCTTTAATATACATGTTTGGAGTATCTATTTAGATGCATTCGCATCAAGGTTTAATTATTTAGGATATCCTTATAAGGCAATCCCTTATTTGCCAATTAATTTTGGTATTGATACATCGCTTGTACCAGTTCTGTTTATTCTAGTTTATCAATGGACGGTAGAGAAGAAAAAACAATTTTATTTATATACTCTTGTGTTAATCATCTTTATATCGTTTATCTTTAGACCTTTGTCTGTTGCGCACAATCTTTTTCGATTACACCAGGGTGCAAATTATGTCCATTTATTTATCGGATATATTGTCATTACTGCCATTTCGATATGTATCACAAATCTGTTCCTCTACATGAAGAATCACCCCAAAGGAACACATAAATAAATCTGAGCGGATAAAAAATAAAAGGATAGATCAAAACAGGTACAATCTGCTTTAATCTATCCTATAACTTAATCTAAAATGATAATTTTAACCGTTTTTCTTCCCCATTGCCTCGCATGTGCACTTGAAGGCATCAACACATCAATTTTATGGCCGATAATGGCACCGCCGGTATCTCCGGCAACCGCAACGCCATAGCCTTCAACCCATACTTTCGAACCGAGTGGAATAACACCAGGATCAACAGCGATAAGCTTCATATTAGGGTTCTTTTTAATATTATATCCCAAATAGGTAAGATCGCTTGCGGTATCCTCATGACTATATGCCGTTGCTGTTACATACATTTCTTTTCTAGAATTAGACGGTTTAGACTGTTCTTCTTTTTTAGTAACTGTATTTGAAGCTGGTTTTGAAGGAGGAGGTGGTGCAACGGCAGGTTGAGCTACAGCTTTTTCCTTTTCTTTTGCTTTCGCTTTAGCAAGCTCAACGGCTCTCGCTTTTGCCGCAGCCTCTTCCTCTTTAATTTTAGCTTGGATTGAATTTATTTGTGATTGGATCGTGTTTTTCTCTTGTTCGGCAACGTTAATTTCAGATGCCAGCTTTGTAAATTTACTTTGCATGGCAACTAAAGCTTGATTTCGTTTTTGACGATTTTCTTCAAGCGTTGCTCTTTTTGCTTCTAATTCAGCCTGCTGACTAATGAGCAGCTGTTCTTGTTTATCGATTTCCTTTTTATCTTCCTCAATTTGCTTTAAGTCAGCTTCTTGCTGATCTAGTATTTTTTGATCTGCATTTAATAGTGTCGCAACAGCGCCAATCCGTTCAAAGAAATTTCCAAGACTTTCAGAGTTTACGAGTGTTTCAATTACAATTGTTGTATGATCGCTATGTTGAAGGGCAACTAACCGTTTTTCCATAATTCCTTCACGCGCGTATACCTTGTCCTGTAAAAGAACAATCTCTTCCTTTTTTTGCTGAATGATCTGTTGGATTTCTTCAATTTTGCCTTCAACCTCTGCTAAGCCTTGTTGATTCTGAGAGATTTCACTCTCTAAAGCTTGTACATTCTCTTGAAGGCTGCTGATTTCTTCTTGAACCGCTTGCTGTTCTTTTTCCTTTTGAAGAATGGTTTGTTGACTCTGCTTCAGCTGTTCTTCAGCACTATGTAAAGTGTCTTTAGTAGATTCTGCGTTTGCCACATAGGAAATAGGTAATGATAATAGAAGGATACCAAGTGTGGCAAGTGTTCGCTTTAAAGCTCGCATAATGCAACCCCTTTCTCGTCTTTATAGTTATAACATAGAAAGGGGGTCTCGTAGGTTACAATTAGATTAAAAATTCAGGTAATTTCTTCCTATTATTCTATCATTTTCCCTTTTGCCATTCTCTTAACATCTGATCCGTAGGTAGAAGGAATGCTAGAATTCCAAGTAATGGCAGGGTTGCGACACTAATCATCGTTGGAGTTAAGCCAACATGGTCAATCATCGTACCTAATGCAATCGAGCCAATTGCCCCCATACCGAACGCAAGACCAACAGTTAAACCAGACATGGTGCCAATTTTTCCAGGAACCAGTTCTTGTGCATAAACAACCGTTACGGAAAAGCTGGACATTAGAATGAGGCCGATTAGTGCCAGCACAACTAACGAAAGAGTAGGTCCGACAAATGGCAATGCTAAAGTAAGTGGTGCGGTAGCTAATAAAGAAACGATAATGACATTTCGTTTGCCGAATTTATCAGCTAACGGCCCGCCAATAAATGTCCCAATTGCCCCCATTACTAAAAATAAAAAAATATAGACTTGTGACCCTGCGATTGATAAATCGTATTTTTCAATCGCATAAAACGTATAAAAATTTGAAATGGCACTTACATACCAAGAACGGGCAAAGATCAGGAAAATAATAATCAAAAGGGCGTTTCGTACGGCTTTTGATAGGGAAGAATTCGTTTGATTGACTTTAGATGTGACCTTAACAGGCTTTAGATCTGCTAATCTGTTAGAATACCACTTTGCAATATAAATTAAAAAGACGACGGCGAGAGCAGCAACAACCGTAAACCAGATTGCTCCAAATTGCCCGAGTGGTACAAGAATTAAGGCCGTAATAATCGGGGCAAGTGCCTGACCGCTATTGCCGCCAACCTGATAGATGGATTGTGCCAGCCCGCGGCGTTCTCCTGCTGCCAAATAGGCAACTCGCGAGCCTTCAGGATGAAAAGCAGCTGAGCCTAAACCGATCAAAATGACGGAAAGAAGGATTGTCAAAAATGATGGAGCGAATGCTAAGCCCAATACACCCAGCATACTGCAAGTTAAACCAATCGGAAGAACATAAGGCATCGGGCGCTTATCCGTAAATAGGCCAACGACCGGCTGCAACACGGATGAAACCATATTTAAGGCAAATCCAATGAAGCCAAGCTGTGTAAATGTTAGTCCCATTGAGTTTTCTAAAATCGGGAACATAGCCGGAATGACAGATTGAATACTGTCATTTAACAAATGACAAAGACCAATGATAAATAAAATGTTGTAAACAGTTCCTGTATCATTAGGAAGTGATGCAGGTTGTTTTGGAAGTGAAGCAGTGGACATCGTTATTTTTCTCCCTCTTTATAATAGTAAATGTTTCGAAAATCGAAATACTCTAATAGTCATATTATTGTCATGAACTGGGAAAAATTCAAGAAGAATTTTCTGAGTTATAAAAAAAGCGCAAGGCGCTAAGCATTCGGCGACAAGCATAAGGCGAACAGGAATAGAAGGTGTTCTTTACCTTCAATTCCTGTTTGACTAGACCCTAGAGACAGTTAAGTTAAAAACGCGACGGCCTTATCTCTTAACTGCACTTGCACGTCCTGTGCTTCTCCGATGGCGCCTGGAGCTAGATTCAGAAACGCAAGCTATGTTAAGAAAATATATAAATTCTGATATTATAAAAAAGCTTGTAAACCTTGGTCAGGCTTACAAGCTTTCCATTAAATTGGAAGTAATGGCTTTGAAAGAGTAGATTGTTTCAATTGAATATAGACATGATCACCAATATGAAAAGGCCCCTTTTGGGAATCCTCGTGAATAGTTATGAGGTTCGAGCCTGTATCAACTATATAATGAATTTCCTTCCCTTGAAATTGGGCATTGGTAATCGTTCCTTTGAGTCCATCTTCATGTTGCGACAAGCAGAATTGCTCCGGTCTAATTGGGCAAAGATTTCTTGCTCTTAAACCAGGTGAGACCTCAACACCTGTCCAAAACGATTGGATGGAATTTGCATGTGGTTTAAATGTTTGTTCATCGAGCCATTCGCCAGGAATAAGATTTGCCTTCCCGACGAATTTGGCGACAAATTCGGTTTCAGGCTTATAATAAATCTCTCTTGGAGTGCCTGTTTGCTGGATTTCCCCATTCTCCATGACAACAATTCTGTCAGCCATTGCAAGGGCTTCATCTTGATCATGGGTGACATAAACAATTGTGGCACCTGTCATTCGATGGAGGCTTTGTATTTCTCTGCGCATCTCCATTCTCAATTCCGCATCTAAACTGCTTAACGGTTCATCCATTAACAGAAGCGCAGGTTTGGCGGCTATTGCTCTTGCTAATGCTACCCGCTGTTTTTGACCGCCAGATAATTCATGGGGCATTCTTTTTGCAAAGGCATGAAGCTCAACAATATGTAAAACCTCTTCCATTCTTTTGTCAATATTCGCTTTTAAATCATCAGCTAAAAAACGATGATGGAGGAGCGGGAACCTGATATGCTCTGCAACATTCATGTGCGGCCACAAGGCAAAGGATTGAAACACCATTCCAATATTGCGTTTTTCCGGGGGGACGGAATAATGTTTCTCACCTACACATTCGCCGCCAATGTAAATCTCTCCAGCTGATGGAGAATCAAAGCCTGCTAATAGCTTAAGCAATGTTGTTTTTCCACAGCCTGAAGGTCCGAGAATGGCAATAAATTCACCATCTTTAATGGATAAATCAATGGATTTTAACGCTTCTGTTTGCCCGAAGGTCTTGCTAACATGTTTAATTTCTGTTGCCATTTAGATACACCCTTCTTTCCCAAAACTTTTGCATGAGAAAAATGATCAAAAATCCGATAACTATTAATAAAACAATAATTGTTGAAAAAGCAGTTGAGTGAGTTGTGTAGCCTGCCTGTTCGAAATTAAAAATAACAAGGCCGATCGTTTCCGTACCGCTCGACCATAAAAGGGACGACACCGTCAATTCAGTTAACGCAGTAAGAAACACTAAAAAGGCGCCGCTTATTAGTCCCGGCAAGATAAGCGGTATTAAAATCTTCCGCCACTTTCTATAGGCATTGGCTCCGCTTGTCCTTGCAGCATCCTCCATTGAAACATCTACTTGCATGAGGGAGGTTGCGCTGCCCCTGATTTGCAAAATAAGAAATCGGGTAATATAGGCGATATATAAGATCCAGATTGATCCATAAATCCCGGGATTCCAGCCTGGGATGGGCTCTAACCATGTAAAGATCATAGCCAGTGCCATCACCGTTCCGGGAAGAGCATAGGGGATGCCAACGATGACCTCCATTGTTTTATTAAAAAAGGACGGTTTTCTCACCCGTAAGTAGGCAATGCATGTGCCAATACCTAAGCCGATGACTGTTGTAATGAATGCAAGCTTAAGGCTGTTTAGAATCGCTTCTTGAGTTTTTGAACTTGAGAATAAAACAAATTCATAATGTTTCAAACTCATATTTTGTAAAGAGAAATCTAAACCATAGGCTTTAATGAGAGAGGTCGAAGCCATAGAGAGAAGTGGAATTATGCTTGTTACAATTAAGAACACCCACAAAAAGGCTTCAACTATAATTCTCGTTTTTTTAGCTAAAAGGATTCGGGGATCCTTGTCCTCTCTTGCTGTTTCAAATTGTCTTGAACGCTTTAGCAGCAGCCATTGAATCAGCGTTCCGATCATCGCGATTAGTCCCAAAATAACCGAAAGTGTGGCTCCTTTTGCAAAAGCAGAAGGCCCAAACCCGATAATTTGTTCATAAATATAGGTGCTTAAGACACGAATATTTGCTGGAATGCCTAAAAATGCAGGGATCCCAAAATTATCAAGGCTGGCAAGAAAGGCTAGCAATCCGCCGCTTGCGATCCCCGGCAGTGCTAACGGCATAGTAACCTTTAAAAAGGCGGTAAATGAAGTACCACCAGAGACTTTAGCAGCCATTTCCAGCTCTCTGGGGATTTTTCTAAGAACACTTACTGTTAACAAATAAACTAATGGATAATGGGAAAATCCCATAACGATGATAATTCCCGTTAAACTATATAGATTGATTGGTTCGAGACCGCCTGGCAGTTTGCTTAATATGTAAGCGATTGGGCCATTTACACCTAAAAATTGCGTCCAAGCCAATGTTGTAATATAGGATGGAATGACAAAGGGTAAAAAGATCAAAACCTGGAGCAGCTGCTTATGGCGAATATTGGTATAAGCAACCAGCCATGCTGTTACCACACCAAGAATAACGGCAATGATGGTAGAGCCGATTACAATAAGAAAGGTATGATAGATTGTTTTCCAGGTGACAGGGTTTTGTAAAACCTCGGTATAGTGGTTAAGGCTTAAGCCATTTTCAGAGGAAAAGCTTAAATATAATAACTTAACAACCGGGATGAAAAAGAATAGGATAACGAAGATAAACCCAAGTAAGGAAAAGAAAGAAAGGGAACGATGCTTAAGAAGCGAGTTCCCTGTATTTATTGCGGATGAAACCATTTATTGACGCCTCGTTTCTGCTTATTGATCGCCAAACAAGCTGCTGAATTCTTCTTTGTCTTTCTCACGCGCTTGATATAGCTCATTTAATTCTGCCTCTAACACCTTCATCTCTTCAATTGTTTTAAGACCTTCTGGTGCTTCGATTCCTTTACGAATTGGTGTGTAGCCAATTTCTGCTGCAAGCTGCTGCCCTTCCTCAGAAAGCACGAAGTCTACAAACGCTTTAGCGGCAGCTTCATTATCCGTATTTTTCATGATGGCAATTGGTTCAGTAATGACCGGTACACCTTCTTTTGGATAAACAAGATCGATTGGCGACCCTTCCGCTTTTGCACGGGCAATGATGAAATCAACCACCATTCCATAAGATTTTTCTCCAGCTGCAACGGCTTGTTGGACAGCACCGTTTCCTTCTGTGATCATGACATCATTATCCTTTAGCTGCTCATAAAACGCCCAATTGAATTCATCATTTCTTGTAAATACACCTAAATTATAGGCTGCAGCACCGGAATATAACGGACTTGGCATAATGCTCTGACCGCTTGCCTCTTTAGAAGTTAAAACACTCCATGAGTCTGGTAACTCCTTAACCTTTTCTGTGTTAACAGCTAAGATGGTTGCCATTACCTTTGTACCTGTATACATGCCATCCTTATCAATAAAGCTTTCGGGGATTTCACTAGCTTCTTTCGATTGATAGGATAATAGCAGATCCTGGCTCTTTAAACTCTCAAATGTTACCGCATCGGCTACTAATAAAACATCAGCTTGTACATCACCAGCTTGGTTTTCGGCTTGAATTTTGCTTACAACCTCTTCAGTTCCTGAACGGAAAATCTCGACATTGACGTCCGGGTATTTTTCTTTAAAAGCATCTACAAGCTTTTGCGCATCTTCATCAGGTTGTGACGTGTAGAAGGAAAGATCTCCTTCAATGGCTGTTTGCTCGGTTTTTTCATTTGCTTCAGATGATGAACCTGTTGTTTCGGATTGATTGCCGCAAGCTGCTAAAAGCATGAGCATCAGCAGAAAGCTCAATGTTTTTCGGATCGATTGCATAATACGTTCCTCCTAAGTATAAAAAAGAGATGATAGAAAAAATTCATAATAATCTGTTAGGTACTAGTCTATTGATTATTTATTAAGTTAGGTTTAATGAAAAGTAGTGATTTTGTTAAATCTATGTAAATGAAAGTATTAAGAGGATGAAAGAAATCTAACAAAATAGACTGTCCTATAATAGACAGTCTGAATAAAAAACCTATAGATACGATAGAAGCCAGCCGCCAACTGCACCTGCAACAACGATGATCCAAGGTGCAAGCTTCCAAAAAACAAGCATACTGAATAAAATTGCCGCAAAAGCAAAATCAATAGGCGTCATAATTGTGCTCGTCCAAATCGGTTGATAAAAGGCAGCGATTAAGATCCCAACAACAGCTGCATTTACACCCATTAATGCCCCTTTTATCGCAGGGTTGCTTCGCAAGTCGTTCCAGAAAGGGAGGGATCCTAAAATCAGCAGAAATGCTGGTAAGAAAATCGCAAATGTAGCTAATAATCCTCCTTGCCAGCCGTTAATCACCGCGCCGATATAAGCAGCAAACGTAAATAATGGACCAGGAACGGCCTGTGCTGCACCATACCCGGCAAGGAAGGCCTCTTCGCTTAACCAGCCGGTAGGAACAAATTCCCTTTCAAGTAAAGGAAGAACAACATGTCCTCCGCCAAAAACCAATGAACCGGAACGATAAAAGCTATCAAACATCGCAATCCAGCTTAGTGACGTTATCTCACTCAAAATTGGCAAAAGAAATAGTAATCCGAAAAATAATCCTAAACAAATGATCGCAAACCGACGAGAAACAGGAAAGTTCATCGGAGTCGAATCATCATCTTTTTGTTGCTTATAAAGAAGAAATCCTATGAAGCCTGCTATTAAAATAACCGCAACTTGTGTGTAAGCTGTTTGCCATAGCAGGGTAACTACCAGTGCAAATAACGCAATTGCTTTTCGCTTAAGGTCCGGGGTTAATTTTTGGGCCATCCCTAAAATGGCATGGGCAACGACAGCAACAGCAACGATTTTTAACCCATGGATCCAACCGGCATCTCCGATCTTTAATCCTTGAAGAATGAGGGCAAACAGTATAAGTGCAACAACAGAAGGGAGGGTAAACCCGATAAATGACGTAATTCCTCCTAACACTCCTGCACGCATTACACCAATTCCAATTCCAACCTGGCTGCTGGCAGGACCGGGAAGAAATTGACACAGGGCAACTAAATCTGCATAACTTTTTTCATCCATCCATTTCCTTCTGCGGATGTATTCCTCATGAAAGTAGCCTAAGTGTGCAATAGGACCTCCAAATGACGTAAAACCAAGCCTGGTGGAAACGATGAGGATTTCTAATAGCATTTTAAAACTTAGTGTATTTTTGTTCATGGTACCCTCCTTTTTCCTTGAAAAATTTGTAGGCTTTTGCGCCTCCATTGTGGCGAAATATTTACGGATTTTTTCAAGTGTTAGTATAGCAGGTTGACAATGCATTTCAACATAAAAAAACCAAGACTTCCGACATCGGATACTGGCGATCATAAGGCAATATCTGTATAGTAGACATAAAAAGAAAAAGGAGCATATGAAAATGTATATACATAACGAATACAATGAAGGAAACCTAACTGTTATTGAACTGCGAAATGAAAAGAATACTTCCTGGCTAAAGGTTGTCCCGGAACGAGGCGGAATTATTACAAGCTTAGGGATAAATGGCGAAGAATTGCTATTTATGAATGAGGAAACATTACAAAATAAAGAAAAAAATATTCGCGGCGGGATTCCGATTCTATTTCCGATTTCCGGCCAGTTAACAAATAGTGAATATAAGTGGGAAGGAAAAACATATAAAATGAAAAACCACGGCTTTGCCCGTGACCTGCCATGGACTGTAGGTGAAATAAGAACAGAGAAAGATGAGTCCTCGATAAGCCTGAAGCTTGAAAGCAATAAAGAAACATTAAGCTCATATCCATTTGATTTTGAATTACTGTTTACTTATATTTTGCGAGAGAATGAGCTGATCATTGAGCAAACTTATCAAAATAAATCGTCAAAAAGCATGCCGATCTATGCCGGCTTCCATCCGTATTTTAAAACAAAGTCAAAACAGTTAAAGCTTGAAACAGATGCAACGGAATATCTTGATTATAATGACATGAAAACAAAGGTGTTAGAAAAGACTGTGACCATTAATCAAAAGGAGTCGTATGTATTTAAAACAAGCACAGACTCTGTTCGTTTTTATCTCGACGAAATTGGAAAATATGTAACAATGAACTTTGGGAAGGAATTTCCTTATATTGTTCTCTGGTCTGAAGCAGGTCAGGGATTTGTCTGTGTGGAACCGTGGATGGCGAAAACAGATGAATTGAACAGAGTGGACGAATTAACGATGATTGAATCTGGAAAAGCCCTCCATACAAAAGTGAGTATCGCTATATAAGGGACCTTGCTGCACCATCTTATACCGGTTGATGGCTGCAGCTTTTTTGTGGAATAAAAAAGCTGCATGATTCAGGCATTCTGCTCGGCATATCAAGCATTTACTGGTAAACTAATAAAAAAGTCGGTAATCATTTAAAATATTAAAATGTAAACCCTTTCTTAGGTAATTAATTAACTTAATTAATTATTTACTAACATATGCTTGTTGGTTGTGACTATTTGCTTGGAGGATGTCAAATGTTTAAGTTTAGCTCATTTCTAAAGCCTTATCGTTTTTCTGTGGCAATTGCGCTATCATTGATGCTCATTGAATTAGCAGTTGAACTCCTTCATCCGCTTTTGATGGCAAAAATAATTGATGAAGGGATCTTAAAAGAAGATTTTTCTACAGTTATGGTGTGGGGCGGAGTGATGACAGGGATTTCACTTGTTGCTTTTGCTTCAGGGATGATTAACTCGTTTTATGCCGCACATGTCAGCCAAAGCTTCGGTTTTGATGTTCGAAAACAGCTTTTTGTTAAGGTGCAGGAATTTTCCTTTGAACATTTAAGTCATTTTCCTGCAGCATCCCTGATTACAAGAATGACAAATGACATAACACAGCTGCAAAATACATTGTTTATGGGACTAAGAATTATGTTGCGAGCACCCCTTCTTGTCATCGGTTCTGTCGTTATGTCATTTTTCGTCAGCCCTTTCCTAGCTAGTATTTTTGCCGTTGTTATTCCGGTTCTTATTGTGATGCTCATTTGGATCATGAAAAAGGGCAGCCATTTATTTAAAAAAGTTCAGTCAAAGCTGGACAATGTAAATGATGTGTTAAGAGAAAATTTAATTGGCATGAGATTGGTCAAGGCGTATGTAAGGAGAAACCACGAAATCAACCGTTTTTCACATGCAACAGATTCTTTGCGGGATTCAACGATTACAGCTTTACGGATGATTGAAACCTCCATGCCTATTTTATTATTCATTATGAATATGGCCATCCTTTTTATCTTATGGAATGGCAGGTCACAGGTCATAAGCGGAAACGTTCAGGTAGGGGAAGTGGTTGCTATGATAAACTACGGCTTCCGAATCACTTCAGCGTTATCCATGTTTTCATTCATTGTAATGTTTCTATCACGCTCACAAGCATCCGCTTCCCGGATTTCTGAGGTTTTAGAAACAGACATCAAGTCAGAACTGGATAAAGAAACCTTTACGTTTAAACAAGGAAGAGTAACCTTTGATCATGTTTCCTTTACGTACCCTGGAACGGATCAGGTTGTTCTGAAGGATATCTCTTTTACAGCTTTTCCGGGAGAAACAATCGCGATAATGGGTGGAACAGGATCAGGGAAGTCCTCGCTTTTTCAGCTGTTGCCACGGCTATATGAAGTGGATTCAGGTACCATTTACATTGATCATACCCCAATTAATTCTTTAAGCATGAAAAATCTCCGTGATCAGATTGGTTTAGTTCCACAGGAAGCAGTCCTTTTTACCGGTTCAGTTAAGGAAAACATTGAGTGGGGGAAGGAGGATGCATCGAAAGAAGAGATTATTGAAGCAGCAAAAGCTGCGCAAATTCATGATACGATTGAAAAATTACCTAACCAATATGAAACAAGGATTGGTCAAAAGGGTGTCAATCTTTCAGGTGGTCAAAAGCAGAGACTGACGGTTGCGAGGGCATTAGTTCGCAAGCCAAAACTGCTTTTATTAGATGATAGTACGAGCGCATTGGATGCAAAAACGGAAAGAAAGCTGTTAACCGCTTTACGTAAATACACATGCACAACGTTTTTAATCACACAGAAGGTGAGTTCTGCAAAAGAAGCGGATCGCATCTTGCTTTTAGATGATGGGGTGTTGATCGCAGAGGGCAGTCATGATGAGTTAAGAAAAACCTCTTCTCTTTATCAAAAAATCTATCATTCTCAGATGATGGGGGAACTTTCCGATGTTAAAGCAACTAACTAGTCCATTTAAATATGAAAGAATCATAGTCGAAGAACATGATGTCAAGTCAACCAACAAGCCGAAGACCGGCTTAAAAAACGGTATGAAAACAATCAAGAGATTATGGGCCTATTTAGCGGAAAAACGTGCTCAGTTTATTTTGGTAATATTCATGGTTATTGCAAGCTCAGGTCTAGGGCTGTTAGGACCGTACTTAATTGGAAAGACGATCGATGAGTATAATATTACTCCAGGTCATCAGGGGCTGCTTCTTTTATTAATTAGCCTTGTTGCTGTGTTTGCCTTCCATTCTCTATCCTTGTTTTTACAAAATTTTTGGATGATCGGCATTTCACAATATACTGTCAATCAAATGAGAACAGACCTTTTTCATCATCTTCATAAACTGCCAATCTCCTTTTTTGATAAAAGGCAGCATGGTGAACTGATGAGCCGGGTAACAAATGATATTGAAAATGTGAGCTCAACGTTAAACAGTTCGGTTATTCAAATTTTCTCAAGTGTCTTAACACTGATTGGTACAGTGGCTGTTATGATCATGCTGAGTCCGCTTCTTACAGTCATCACGATGTTAATTATTCCATTGATGGTACTTGGAATGAAGTGGATTACAAGACGTACAGGCAAGCTCTTTAAAAAGCAGCAGCAAAACCTCGGAGAATTGAATGGGTTTATTGAAGAGGTCATCTCAGGACAGAAAATGATTAAAGCCTATTCTCAAGAGGAAAAAGTAATCGCAGGTTTTGTTGAAAAAAGCAATAACTTAAAGCTATCAGGCTTTTGGGCACAAACGATTTCAGGCTTTATTCCTAAGGTTATGAATATGTTAAATAATCTCAGCTTTGCTATTATTGCAGGGATTGGGGGAATCTTGGCGTTAAATGGCATGGTAACGATCGGTGTGATGGTCATCTTTGCTGAGTATGCCAGACAATTTACCCGGCCGCTTAATGATTTAGCCAACCAATTTAATACCCTTTTATCAGCCATTGCCGGGGCGGAAAGAGTGTTTGATATTCTTGATGAATCAGAAGAAAAAGATGCGGGAACAAACATGGTTCAGCTTCCTTCGATAAAAGGGGAGGTCGTCTTTGCAAATGTATCCTTTTCATATGAAGAAAAAGAGGAGCGACAAACAGTGGAGCAGTTAAGCTTCCGTGCTTCCCCTGGCGAAACAATTGCCTTAGTCGGACCAACTGGTGCTGGAAAAACAACGGTGATTAATCTGATCTCCCGCTTCTATGATGTAAGTGAAGGACGAATCACCATTGATGGAATCAATATAAATCAGATTAGTCGTGATCAGCTGCGAAAGCAAATGGCTTTTGTCTTGCAGGACACCTTCCTTTTTCAGGGAACGATTTTAGAGAATATCCGCTATGGAAGATTAGATGCCACAGATGAGGAGGTTATAGAAGCTGCAAAGTCAGCAAATGCAGATTCGTTTATTCGTAAACTACCAGATCAATATGAAACAATGATTACACATGATGGCAGCGGAATTAGCCATGGTCAAAAACAGCTTCTCGCAATTGCAAGAGCTATGCTTGCTGATCCGAAAATTCTTATTTTAGATGAGGCGACAAGCAGCATCGATACAGTGACTGAATTGCGGATTCAAGAAGCATTAACCCGTCTAATGAAGGGGCGAACAACCTTTGTAATTGCACACCGTCTTAATACGATTCAAAAAGCGGATAAAATCCTTGTGTTGAAAGACGGCAGAATTATCGAGAGCGGTACACATGATGAATTATTAGAGCAGAAGGGCTATTATTATGAGCTTCATCATCGGTTATAAAAGGTGTTTATCATAAAGGTTGGGGATTCCTTTTTTGTGGGCAAAAAAATAAAAGGACCTATTAAATGGCGTGTGAATTGTCACACGCTATTTTTTTTAGGTTCTGTTGTAAACCTAAAGATAAATTTTAAAGTTTTATAAGTTAGCAGGAACATATTTGTGCAAAATAGAGCAACAGTAGAGAATCCCTTGGAAAACGAATATGGATTAGAAATCAACAGCAATCCTAACTGATCCTTTAATATAGTAATCCTTTAATTGATTATACTAATATAGGAGGGGATAAATAAAATTATTATATTTATATAATTTCATACTATCCGGTATATGTATTGTTTTAAAAGGTAGATTACCTAATTTCTCAAATATTTTTTTTATAAAAAAATGAAATGTGAGATTTCCTAACATCGCTATTGTGTTATAGAAACATATTGATTATAATTTTAAAAGATAGAAAATTCTAATATTTATGACAAGGGGGTAAAGCATTTGGAACAATTTGTTACTAGCTTAAATGAAATTCTTTGGAGTACACCGGTAATTTACATATTAATTATCGTGGGATTAGCTTTTTCTTTTTTAACGCGATTTTTACAAGTAAGGCATGTGAAAGAAATGGTGAGGCTCATGTTTCAGGGCAAAAGCTCAGAAGCCGGTGTATCCTCCTTCCAAGCACTTTCAATGGCGTTATCTGGACGTGTTGGAACAGGTAATATAGCTGGTGTTGCGACTGCCATCGCCTTTGGTGGGCCTGGTGCGGTATTTTGGATGTGGGCAATTGCCTTTCTAGGTGCGTCTACCTCTTATATTGAGTCGACATTGGGGCAAATTTACAAAGAAAAGCAAGATGGGCAGTATCGCGGGGGGCCTGCCTATTATATTGAAAAAGGGCTAGGAATCAAATGGTTTGCGGTGCTTTTTGCCTTTGCTGCAATTGTTGCAATGGCTATATTAATGCCTGGTGTTCAAGCCAATTCAATTGCCATAAGTGTGGAAAATGCGTTTGGCATCTCTCCCGCTATAACCGGTTTAGTTATTGTTCTTTTATTAGCTTTCATTATTTTTGGCGGTGTTAAGCGGATTGCAAATGCTGCGCAAATTATAGTGCCATTTATGGCTTTAGGCTATATTTTATTATCTATTGCGATTGTACTTATGAATATTTCAGAATTACCTGCAGTTATTTCACTTATTTTTAGAAGTGCATTTGCTTTAGATTCTGCCTTTGGCGGGATTATCGGGATGGCCATTTCATGGGGAGTAAAGCGCGGTTTATACTCTAATGAAGCAGGTCAAGGTACTGGGCCGCATTCCGCTGCAGCTGCTGAGGTTTCTCACCCTGCAAAGCAAGGATTAGTACAAGCAGCCTCAATCTATATTGATACATTGCTTGTCTGTTCCGCAACAGCATTTATGATCTTAATTACGGGAATGTATAATACGCAAGCGGAAGATGGCTCGTTCATTGTCAATAATTTAGGGGAAGAGGTAGAGGGCCCGGGCTTTACACAAGCTGCTATCGATTCTGTATTTCCGGGATTCGGAGCAGGATTTGTTGCGGTAGCATTATTCTTCTTTGCCTTTACAACGATTATGGCTTATTACTATATTGCAGAAACAAATATTGCCTATCTCGCGCGTGGCAAAAATATGAAAGTGGCAGCATTTTTCCTAAAACTGGTCATTATCGCAGCATCCTTCTATGGGGCTGTAAAAACGGCTGCATTAGCTTGGGCATTAGGGGATGCCGGATTAGGGCTAATGGTTTGGCTCAATATTATCGCGATTGTATTCTTGGCAAAACCGGCCTTAGTGGCATTAAAGGATTACGAACAACAAAGAAAGCAAGGATTAGATCCTGTATTTAACCCTAAAGCATTAGGAATCAAAAATGCAGACTTTTGGGAAAAGGAATATAAGAAGGAATCAGATCAAGATCAAGCGTCTTAATCAAAAGGGGCTGAAAAGTCCATTATAGTGTAGTATAACTCAAAATTAAAACCCAAGAATGTTGATATATACAGCATTCTTGGGTTTTCCTTTTTTCAAGATTGGGTTGAAAAGTTACTTTACGGACAGCCCCTTTTAATTGCTGTGAAGGATTGAAATAAACTTCCTTTAAATGTACATATTAAAAAAGAAATAAAAAGGAGGTAATATCATGTCTAAGCAAGGAAAACAAAATGAAAATCAAACAAGTCAGCAATTAGCAAAACAAAGTGGAAGAAATGATATTGAATTAGGCAGTGATATGCAAATTGGGAATAGCAGTCATCAAAGTCAAAAGAAGAGCGGAAAACAAGTAAATAAAAAATAGGTAAAAAGGCTGACCACAAATAAGGGTCAGCCTTGTAAAATCAATTCAATTTATTTTTCACCTCATCTGGAACACTATTTTCAGGAATAGCTCCAAACCATTCATTTCCGTCTTTTAACGTAAATTTAATAAAATACATTTGATTTTCTGAAATGTCGGTGAAATTCTCTAGAAGTGTTGAAATGATTTTCTGATCGTCAATTCTAATAGGTTGTTCACCTAACCTAAAAAGTTCATCTGGACTGTAGTATTCCTGTGTTTCATTCTTGTTTATTTTCGTGATTTCAGCCTTTGCGATTTCATTGCTAGTTATTCGAGCATCATCTAAATAGCCGTGTTGATCAAGCCAAGCTGAAGTGTCATCATATGATTTCTTCCAGCTAATTGAATATCCTTCATATTGGTGTCTGTCTTTGATTGATTTTGTTGAAAGCTCAAAATATCCCCATGGACTTACCGGACTTGTGAGTTCCTCAAAGGTTTGTGAGAGAAGTTCCTTTTTGAGGATGCTTGTAAGCTCGGTAATTTCCTTTGAATCTGTAATCGTTACGAATGATCCAGCCGGTCCATTTGGGATTACGCGAATGGCTGTAATGTCCTCATGTAATTGTGTATATTCAGGGAGGTTTATTTTATAATCCTCCGCCTCCATTACTGGTTTTAACTGATCCACCATGAGATTTGCCGGTAGTTTGTATTCTCGTGTAAATAGCTTTCCATTATTTAATCTGTAGGATATCATGATTTCCTGGATACCGATTTCATTCGTTAAGCCCTCAATCAATTCCTGCTGACTGATCATGTACTTATGCAAATTTCGAACATCCTGAATATAAAGCTTAGAATCTGAGTAAATATCTGCGCCTTTCAGCAACTGATCCTGCAGTTCGTATTTATTTCCAAAAGATACTTCACTAATTTGGTCCATTTGCGGCAGCTTCTTTTCATAGTTTATAATATCTGTTTTTATTCCAACGAATAGCAAAATAAAAATGATGCTGTAGCAAATAAAACCTGTAAACAGTCGGAAATGGAAGATTCTCCATGATTTTTGAAGTATCATTTCAGCAATTACATAACCTAGTAATGCTCCAATGCAATAACCAAAGATGATCCAATTCCAATGAAGGGACCCGGCAGCGGAGAAATAAGAGCCGCCAAAGATCATGCTGCAAAATGTTACCCCGTATTTAAACGCAGGCTTTAATATGGGAAAGGCAATTACTTCTGTTGCTTTTTCCAAATGTCTTGCTTTGTAAAGACCAATACCAATTAAGAAGAAACCAATCGTTAAAATGACATAAATAACAACCTCTAAGATAGTGAAAGGCTCCGAAGTAGTCCATAATTCAATAAAACGCATAAAGGGAGACAAGTAAGTTAATTTTTGCTCAATATAAAAAGCTGAATAGCCAAATAGTAAAAGAGATAAATTATAGTTTACTAGTGTTACCAGTCCAAGAGGTAAAAATAGAAAAATATACGTCAATACAGCCTGTGCACTTGACATTCCCGTTATCATTCCAACGGCAACGGTAAAAATAAACAACATGCTCGTAAATAAGATCATAAGTCCTGTCCATGATAGAAGCTCTTGAATTGTTAATATCGAGTGGAATTCTTTCATTGAATTCGTTGCAAAAAATAAGACAATGGATGTGAGTATAATTGGGATTAACAGTAACAGCAATCCGCTTAGAATATGGCTTAAATATATTGTCTCTCTGCGAATTGGCAAGCTGTGAACCATGTCAACAGATGCCTCATTTTGAAGGTATCGAAATAGAATTAAACCTGCTGCAACAGGGATAGAATGCAAGATGAGCACTTGCAGCTCTGTATTAATAAAAAAATAATTTTTATAGTCTTCGAATATGACATTTTCTCTGGATGGTAACTGCATGAGCTCAAGTGGGACGACGAATAACAGTAATAGAAAATAGATCAAGCTGATCCAGCCGTGCTGTCTCATATCCTGTTTTATAATGCCGATCTTAAAGAAGGATTTTTTCGATTTCATAGCCCACATCCTCCATTTCATAAATAAATATCTCTTCTAATGTTAAAGGCAATAAATCATATAAAAGGATCTCTGTTGAATGAATCACTTTATTAATTTCTTCTTTCTTTCCTTTTACAATAAGGAGCAGTACGCTGCCTCTTTTTTCTTGATGAAGGATGTTCAGCTTGCTCAGGAGATGTTCCTCATGTGTAGGATCAGATAGGGCCAGCTGAACTTTATGGGTATCTGATTTCAGATCATCGATTTCCTTCTCAATAATGATCTGACCTTTATGCATAATGCCAACGTGATCGCAAAGGTCTTCAATTTCACGAAGATTATGTGAGGAAATTAACACAGTCATTTCACGCTCTGCAACATCCTGAAAGAGCAGGTTTTTTATTTTTTGTCTCATGACAGGATCAAGTCCATCGATCGGTTCATCTAAAATTAATACATCTGGCATTGCAGATAAGGCAAGCCAAAAAGCAACCTGACGCTTCATCCCTTTAGATAAGCGGTGGACTTTTCTCCCCAATTCAATATTAAAAGCAGGTTTTAGCTGTTCAAACCGTTGCTGATTCCAATTCGGATAATATTCTTTATATTGGGCAGCCATTTGGGCAACGGTTATTTGTGGGAAAAAATATAACATATCTGGTATAAAGACAACACGTTCCTTTATTGCTGTGTTTTCGTACGCGGAAACACCATCAATTTTAATGGTTCCTTTATCCTGCCGGTTAATTCCTGCAATTATTTTTAAGAGAGAGGTTTTCCCTGCACCGTTTGAGCCGAGCAGGCCATAGATCGAACCTTTATGAACAGTCAGCGAAAGGTTCTTGACAGCATCATTTTTGTTGTATTTTTTACTAACGGAATGTACCTCGATCATTATTGTTTACCCCCTTTGTTTGGTGATTGGCTTCGTGAAACAGTACATATAAATCTTCCTTTGTTAATCCAAGGTAGATGGCTTCAGCGATTAACCTTTTAATATCTGTCTTTAATTCTTTCAGCCTTTCTTCATTTGGCATTTGTTCAATTGCTGAAACAAAATTGCCTTTGCCTTTAATCGAATAAAGAAAGCCTTGATTTTCAAGCTCGCGATAAGCTCTCTGAATCGTATTAGGATTAACGGTTAATTGACTTGATAGCATTCTAACAGATGGCAGCTGTTCATCAGGCTTTAAAATGCGATTAATAATGAGTTCTTTAATTTTATCGACTAATTGTTCGTAAATGGGCTTCCTGCTTCTTACATCTAACTGAAACATAAGTAACCCCCTTCGTATTAACTGTATTAATATGATTAATACAGTTTGATTTTACAGGATAAAAAAGGAAAAATCAATATCATGAAAAGATAAATAACGATATAATGTTAGACATAAATATGAGATGATGGAAAGAAGAGATAGAGATAATCAAGCTGAAAGGAAGGGACGAATACATTGCAGCATAGCGTTATTGAATCAGTCATCAATCAGCTTTTGCTACGATCTGGTTCTTCAGCCGACGTGGTTGTAGAATCAACGTTTCCTGATGGACGCCTTGTAGGGGGGAAGTATCATCTAGGTACTCATACGATTACCTTATATCTTAATACAATAAAACAGCAGTGTGTGCAGCTGTTTGCGACAGATCAATATTATTTAGACTATCTTATGATTGTTACAGCACATGAATTAGGTCATGCCGAGGATCAAGAGCTGGTCGAATTATGTGATCAGCTCGATGAATGTACGACCAAGGCTGAAAGAAATAAAATTTCTCTTAGAATTGAAGAAAATGCTTGGCGGTATGCCAGAGCTCTTTTAAAGGGTATGGATACTACTATTGTAGAAACTGTGGTTTTCCATTCCTTGAAACCATATTATGAGGAAATGGATAAGGAGATTGCGTAAGAGATGGATAAAGGGACTCACTTGGGATGTCAGTCCCTTTATTTATCGTTTTCTTCACTTGCAGAGTCTTGTTTCGTTTTATGTTTTTGCTTTTCCTCGCGTCTTTCCTTTTTTAGGTCCTCCATGGGAATAGGGTCTACCGTTTGTTCACTTTCATAGCGTTCAAATAATGTTTTTTCCTTCGTTTTATATTGCTCAGGATGATCTGTTTCTTTTCTTTGTGGCTTATTTGCTTCTTTCATATCTATCACCGCCTTAAAGTGTATAGTTCTTAATACCACATTTTCATAGAAGAAAAACATTCCAAGGGCATTTTTTTTAGCATGGAATGAATGTTTTGCTATACAATAGAATCATACTTTTTAGAAGGATAGGATAAATAATGAGTATATTACAAGTTGAAAATTTATATAAAACATATGGCGATAAAGTTTTATTTGATCATATTTCCTTTGCGATCGCGCCCAAGCAGAGAATTGGCTTAATTGGTGTAAATGGAACAGGAAAATCTACTCTATTAAAGGTGATTGCCGGAATAGAATCAGCAGATTCCGGTGAATTGACACATTCAAATTCAATTCGGATTGAATATTTACCACAGGATCCAGAGCTGACGGAAGGATTGACCGTATTAGAACAAATCTATTACGGGGATGCTCCGATCATGCAAGTCATGAGAGAGTATGAGCTAGCATTAAGTGAGCTTGAGGAGGATCCTGAAAATGAAATGAAGTTAAAGCGACTCATGGCCATGCAGCAAAAAATGGACCAGCATGATGCTTGGGAAGCGAATACGGTTGCCAAAACTGTCTTAACAAAGCTTGGTGTTACAGATTTTACGAAGCAAACCACTTATCTTTCTGGTGGTCAAAAGAAACGTGTGGCGATTGCCAAAGCGCTTATTCAGCCAGCAGATTTGTTAATATTGGATGAGCCTACAAACCATCTTGATAATGAAACAATTGAATGGCTTGAAGGATTTTTAGCTCAGTATAGAGGATCGATCATGCTGATCACCCATGATCGTTATTTTTTAAATCGAGTAACCAATCAAATTTTTGAGCTTGATCAAGGAAAGCTATACACATATTCCGGAAATTATGAAGTATTTCTTGAAAAGAAGGCGGAAAGAGAAAGCAATGATGAACAAGCTGAAGTAAAACGACAAAATTTATTGAGACGTGAACTTGCATGGCTGCGTCGCGGCGCTAAAGCAAGGTCGACAAAGCAAAAGGCGCGAATTGGCCGGGTGGAGGAGCTGAAGGAGCAAAAGGGTTCGGCTGCAAGCAAGGATCTTGATTTTGCGATTGGTTCGGTACGCTTAGGGAAAAAGGTATTAGAGCTGGAGCATATTTCGAAAGCCTATGATGGCAAAAAGCTAATCGATGATTTTAGCTATTTGGTGACACCAGGAGAAAGGCTGGGGATTATTGGGCCAAATGGCAGCGGGAAATCAACGCTTCTCAATATTATGGCAGGTCGAATACGAGCTGATGAAGGCACAATTGATGTAGGAACGACTGTGAAAATTGGCTTTTATACACAGGAGCATGAAGAAATGGATGGCGATCTTCGTGTTGTAGAGTACATTAAAGAAACGGCAGAGATTGTCCATACCATTGATGGCCAGGTTATCACAGCTGAACAGATGCTTGAGCGCTTTTTATTCTCGCGCTCAGCACAGTGGACATATATCCGCAAGCTTTCCGGTGGAGAAAAGCGGCGTCTTTATTTATTAAAGGTTTTAATGGAAGAGCCAAATGTTCTTTTCCTCGATGAGCCTACAAATGACCTGGATACACAAACTCTTAGTGTATTAGAGGATTATCTGGATCAATTTCCAGGCGTTGTTCTTACAGTATCACATGATCGCTATTTCCTTGACCGTGTCATTGATCACTTGCTTGTATTTGAAAAAGATGGGCAAATAAGCCGCTTTCAAGGGAGCTATACAGACTATTTAGAAGCAAGCAAGCTGCAGGAAATGCAACAGGAAAATGAAGTTACAACTGAAAAACCTGCTTATAAAAAGGAGAAGAAAAAACGTCTTTCTTATAAGGAACAGCAGGAATGGGAGCAAATTGAAGATAAAATCGCCGGCCTGGAGGAAAGAAAAGAGCAGCTTGAGCAGGAAATTGCTGCTGCTGGAAGTGATCTTGGCAAAGTGCAGGATTTGTATAAGGAACAAGAACGAATCGAAGAAAAATTAGAAGAAGCAATGGAACGCTGGGAGGAATTATCCCTGCTTGTTGAAGAGATTGAACAGGAAAATTAAGCAGGAAGGCCATTTTTAAGGCCTTCCTGCTTTGCTATACTTATAAAAAGGAGCGTGATCATATGGATGTTTTCTCTATCATTGCTGAAGATAAAATCCGCAAAGCAATTGAAGAGGGAGAGTTTAATCATTTGCCAGGTCAGGGAAAACCTCTGAAGCTGGAAGATTTATCACATATCCCGGAAGATCTTCGCGTTGCCTATAAGGTATTGAAAAATTCAAATATGTTACAGGATGTTGAGCGCTTGAAGGAAGAATTAATGACAATTGACGATTTGCTTGCTGCCTGTGATAGCAGTGATGAAAAGGAGACACTTTTTAAGAAAAAGCATGAAAAGCAACTGAGGTTAGAAGCAATCTTAAACAAAAGGAAAGCCCTTGATTCACCAGCGTCAGCATTTTATAAAGAGAGGCTATTAGATCGTTTTAAAAAGTAAAGGATGACCCGAGGATACTTAGATAAGAAAAATTAAATGGGAAAATGAGTGATATTTTTTGATTCTTTGCACATTCTAACTAAAAAAAAGGTGCGATAGGATTGAAAAACGCAAAATGGTATATAGTTGGTTTGATGGTCTTGCCATGGTTAAGCTTTCCTTTGATCGGTCGGAGATCATTTAGGAAATATTGGGCTTCATCCTTATTTATGTCTTGTTTTGTAGCAGCAGAAAGCTACCTAGCTAGAAAAAGAAAATGGTGGTGGGTTTTTGAGAAAATCTTTCCGGTTGGAATCGGTGAGCTTCCTCTCATTATCGGACCGTTTTTTATCGGCACGATCTGGATATTGAAGCTGACTCACAGAAGCTTTACGCTATATCTCCTTGTTAATGCAATGGTGCATTATTTTTTTAGTTATTTTGTTCTCGATTTTTTTAAGAATTTAGGGATCGGTGCATTGGTTCGACTTAAGCGGTATCAATTAATGCTTATTTTCTTAGGCAAGTCCATTATTTTATACGGTGTACAAAAAGGAATAGATAAAGTTAGCTATTCAATGAAAAAAGCAGGAGATGCATCATAATATGACCTTCTGCTTTTTTTATTTTAGTTGCTTTATAAAGGAACATTTTACAGGGGATAAAGGACATTTCACTTAATAATAGATAAGGAAAATTGGCATAGAAAAGAGTTTACAATCCCATCATTACGCATTTTTCAAGATTCTCTCTGCAAAGGCTAGGGTAAATTAATTGTGATGAAGGAATGCTTTTCTACATACATCTTGTACAAAGGTTAAAGTGCTGGTATGAGGATTATCTTTAAATAAAACAAGGAGGAGAGGTATAATGAAAAAATCATTTTTTTTATGGATGCTTTTGGCTGTGTTTATGACCATTACTGCATGTGTGGATGCAGCTGAACAAGTAAATGAACCAATAGATGAAGACAATAAGCAAGTCGAGGAAAATAAAGGTGAGAAGGAAGGTTCAGAAACTGAGCCAGAAGAAGGCAATCAAGACGATCAACCTGAAGCTGATCCGAAGGAAATCATTATGGAAAAGTCAAAGAACGTATTGCAAGCTTTAAAGGAGAAAAATGGGGAAAAGCTTGCAAGCTATGTACATCCAGAAAAAGGTGTATTATTTTCCCCTTATATTTATGTGGAGGGTAAAGCGATTACGTTTGACAGCGAAAAAATGAAAGGGTTTTTCCAAGATTCGCAAACCTATACATGGGGGAGCCAGGATGGCAGCGGGGATCCGATAGAGTTAACACCAAGCGATTATTATCAAAAATATATTTATAACGATCACTTTGATCAGGCGGATGAAATTGTATTTGATCCAAAGGAACCAAGAGGTAATTTGAAGAGAAACCTGACTGAGGTTTTTCCCGATTCACATACTGTTGAATATTATATAGCAGGCACAGAAGAGTATGGGAATATGGATTGGAAGGCATTAAACTTAGTATTTGAACAGGATGAAAAAGGAGAATGGAAGCTTGTTGCCATCGCCCATGATCAATGGACGATCTAATAAGAAAAGCGAAAGGCGCTTAGCATTCGTCGACTAGACCCTAGATGCAGTTAAAAATTATCTCTTAACTGCACTTGCACGTCCTGTGCTTCACTGATGGCGCCTGGAGCTAGACACCAAAACTAAGTACAAATTTTTTTCTTATCACTTAGAGAAGAAAAAGTTTCACACCCTTTAGGCCTTTTTAATAAGATATAAAAAAGCCTAGAAGGGAGGAGAAGTTGATGCTGCAATGGCTTTTTCTATCGCTTCTGATTGTAACAATCGTCAGTTTGTTGGCTATTGGCTTGCTTTGCCGCCTTCTTCTTTCACCAAAACGGTTTTCATATGAAACAACCTATAAGCTCGGCATAGAGAAGGGTGAGTTTGATGATCAACTCTTTCACGCCACACCGAAAGAGGAGTTGTTTATCGATTCTTACCATGGGTATAAGCTGCATGGAATGTTTTTCCCAGTGACAAAAGGCAAAAAAGTAATCATCATTGCTCATGGGATTACATGGTCATTGTTTGGGAGCTTTAAATATGTAAAGATGTTTCAGAAAAGAGGCTTCCATGTCCTATTATGTGACCATAGGTACCATGGGTTGAGCGGCGGGAACTATACATCATACGGTTATTTTGAAAAGGATGACTTACAAGCATGGATTGACTATTTAGCAGAGCGAATAGGAGACAATGCTTTTATTGGTTTACTGGGAGAATCGCTTGGAGCGGCATCTGCATTAGAAATTAGCAAGCGTGATCATCGCGTAAGTTTTTGTATTGCCGATTGTTCCTTCAGCGATTTTCAATCACTTTTAAGGCTAAAGCTAAAAATGAATACAAAGCTTAAGCTATACCCGCTCATTAATATTGTTAGCTTTCTTATAAAACTTCGTCATGGCTGGAGCTTCCCAGATATCTCCCCAATAAAAGGACTGGAAAAAACGAAAACACCGATTCTTTTCATACATGGTAAGGAAGATTCGTTTATACCCTTGCAAATGACAATAGATATGTTTAAGCGGAAAATAGGGAACAAGAAATTATACTTAGTGCCTCGTGCTGGTCATGCGGAAGCCTATAATACAGATCCGAGAGGCTATGAAAACAAAGTGATTGAATTTATTAAGGATATTGAGGAAGTATGCAATCGGGATCATGCTAATCTTACTTTATAGATTGCAGAAACAGATGAAAGAGGCTGTTTCGGCAGCCTCTTTCTTCAATCTTTATTTTCCCGATTTTCATCAGGTAAAGGGTCAATTCGGTAGGCGTCTTCAGCGTTGACTGCTGTTTTCAAGGTATGAAGAAAAAGTCCAATTGAAATGATGAGCAATCCGACTAAACTAATAGTAGCTAACCACCAATCTAACATCATAACCTCCCCCTTTTTACATACATATGACGGGTTAAGGGAGGTCAGAATAGTTAATGTTAGCTTTTGCGAAGATTCCCAAGTTCTTCCGCAATGGCTTGCATTTCATTTGGGCTGAAAGAATTTCTTTTCATCACATGCTCGTAAATATCCTTAAGCTCTTCATACATTTCTTCGTCAAAATGTGAAGGCTTGATCGCACCAAGGTTCAGAACTCGTAGCTTTTCTTTAATTTGCTCAATCATGTATTCAACGTTTTCAACCGATTTTTCTGTAAGATTCACATGTTTCGCTCCTTTCTTCATCCATTTCTCAACAATTATGTTTATTGTAACATGAATGACGGATAAGCATACAAAAACTTGTTAATTATGAGGAACCCCTGCTTTACGTTTGATTCGAACTGTTACATACAGCAAACTCCAAAGAAAGATATTGACATCACTGATTAAACGCTTCCGAAACCACCACCTCATGATTGTATTGTGATCTTGAAAAGTCTGTCCTTTGAATACGCTTAATCAAGGATATTCTATAAATGGACTGGTCATGTCACCTTTTCAGATTGATTTAAGGAAAACTGTGTTAAAAAAGATTATGATAATAAAGAGCATCTCGGTTTTAATAATAAATTTTTGGGTAAAGTTTGATAGGAGGATAAGATGGTAAAAATTTTATTTGTTTGCTTAGGGAACATCTGCCGTTCCCCAATGGCAGAAGCAATTATGAGACATTTAATCCAAAAAGAGGGATTGGAAGGAAAAATAGCGGTTGATTCAGCAGGAACCGGTAATTGGCATATTGGCAAACCGCCCCATGAAGGAACTCGTTCGATCTTAGACAGAAATAATATTTCCTATGAAGGGCAAAAGGCTAGAAAACTTATGGAAGAGGACTTAACAAGCTTCGATTATATTATTGGCATGGATAGTGAAAATATAGGGAATATTAGGCGGTTAGCAGGTTTTAAACAAACAGGCAAAATTGCACGTCTTATGGACTATGTCGAAGACCATCCGATTGCCGATGTTCCAGACCCTTACTACACGGATAATTTTGATGAAGTGTATGAAATGGTGCAAAAAGGCTGTGAAAATTTGTTAAAAGAAATCAAAAAAATATACAATTTTTAAAATTGGAGGGACAAACAGATGGCAAACGAGAATAAACTGTTAACAGGGATGCTTGTAGGCGCTGTAATTGGTGCAGCTGTATCACTTTTGGACAAACGTACTCGCGAGGATGTCATTCAATCTTGCAAAAAGGTCTCTTCTAAAATGAAAGGATATATCGATCAGCCAACAACGCTTACAACAGATGTAAAGAAGAAAATAGATGAAGCAAAAGATATTGTTCAGGAAGTATCGGATGATCTTTCTTTTGTAAATGAAAAGGTGAAGGAGCTAAAGGAAACAACTCCGCAAGTGGTCAATATGATACAAGAGACAAGGGATCGATTCATGACAAAACGAGAACAATCGTGAGGTGATGCAAATTGCAAAAGGAAAACTCATTTCTAAAAGAATTAATCCTGCGATTCACCAGTGATGAGGTAGCAGGGCTTGCTGCACAGCTATCTTACTTTTTTCTTCTATCCTTGTTTCCATTCCTTATTTTCCTGATTACATTAATCGGTTACTTACCGATTTCGCAAGATGAAGTGTTAGGAACGATTGAGCATTTTGCGCCAGGGCAGTCAATGCTGATTATTGAGCAAACATTAGATCAAATCATCAATCAAAGAAATGGCGGCCTTCTGTCTTTCGGGATTCTCGCTACGCTTTGGTCAGCTTCTAATGGACTCAATGCTATTGTTAGGGCTTTTAATAAAGCCTATGATGTAGAAGAAACAAGGTCATTTCTTGCAGCGCGCGGTATGGCTATCCTACTTACAGTGGCAATGGTGTTTGTCATCGTTGTAGCCTTATTATTACCAGTGTTTGGCCGGGAAATTGGATTAATTATCTTTTCGAACTTTGGGTTTTCTGATGAATTTTTAACAATTTGGAATACCTTGCGATGGTTGGTCAGCGGAATCATTTTGTTTATTGTTTTTTCCGTTCTTTACTATGCAGCACCGAATAAGCATTTACATATTAAAGACGGCTTGCCAGGATCTTTTGCGGCAACAATTGGCTGGATTGCTGTCTCCTTAGCGTTCTCATATTATGTGGCAAACTTTGCAAATTATAGTGCCACTTATGGCAGCATTGGCGGTGTTATTGTGCTGATGATTTGGTTTTATTTATCTGGAATGATCATAATATTAGGCGGTGAGCTGAATGCGCTGTTATATAAAAGGAAGCATGCAGCTTAATTGAATTCCAGTTATTTATACTTATACAGCATTCCCCCTTGAGGAATAGTAATGAGTGAAGACATCAAGTCTTTACTTCCAATGAAAAGCGGGGGATCATCAGATGACAAAACATACAAAAAAAGGCGGAAGCCATACAAAGCAAAATTCTAAACAAAAATCAAAGAATAAAACAAGCGGTAGTGCAAACGGTCAAAACGGCTACCATTAAAATAAAAACGGGATGGCTCTTGGATTGATCCAATAGCCATCCCGTTTTTTACTCAGAAAACTCCATAAAACTGTTATATACCGTACTATAAATATGCTCAATATCCTCATCAGTCATATAAAGAAGTGTCTCCTTGTCAATCTCCTTCATTGTTTTGATAAATTCAATCATATTCTTACGTTCTTGCCTGTTCATCATTTCAACCATCTCCCTTTATTGTTATGATACAGTTTATTATTTGTAATTGTATTATATAACAGAATGTTTGAGATGTTAATCATTTTTTTGAATTATTGGAAATTTTTTTTGTGGAGGGAAATTGAAGTGTGGATAGAGGGAAGGGAGTTGATGGGATAGGGTATTTGGTAGGTAGTGATACCGGCGGGATCCGGGATATATCGGCGAAATCTGAAATATATCGGTGGAATCTGGGATATATCGGCGGAGTCTGGGATATATCGGCGAAATCCAGGATATATCAGCGAAATCCGGGATATATCGGCGGAAATCTGAAATATATCAGCGAAATCCGAAATATATCGGCGGAATTCGAAATATATCAGCGGAATCCGGGATATATCGGCGGAAATCTGAAATATATCGGCGAAATCCGGGATATATCGGCGAAATCCGGGATATATCGGCGAAATTCGAAATATATCAGCGAAATCCGAAATATATCGGCGGAATTCTAAATATATTGGCGGAATCCGAAATATATCGGCGGAATTCTAAATATATTGGCGGAATCTGGGATATATCGGCGGAATCTGGGATATATCAGCGGAATCCGGGATATATCGGCGAAATCCGGGATATATCGGCGGAAATCCGAAATATATCAGCCAAACCCCAATATATATAGCAAAAATCAATATCTGCACATACTAAAAAAAGAGCTGACAAATGCCAGCCCCAATAATCTTATTGAAAAGAAGTTGCTTTTTCCTGCTTATATTCGGATTGCAGACTCTTAGGTCGATAAGCGGTAATGGTGAAAAAGATGACAAACAGCATACCGCTGATAATAAGAAAATAGCTGATGTCCTCGGTGTACTCAATAAACATCCCGCCTAAATATGGGCCAACTAAGCTTCCGACACTAAAGGCAACCCCGCATAGCAGATTGCCGGCAGGCAGCAAATCTTTAGGCATTAGGTCTGTCATATAACTGATTCCTAATGAAAAGGTTGAGCCTACCGCCATTCCTGCAATAAAGAGGCAAACGGATAAAGCGCTAACAGACTCCTCTAAAAAGCTTGCTGCTGAAAAGCTGATGGCCCCAACAAATAATATCGTCATTAAAATCGTTTTTCTGCCAAATTTATCGCTTAGCATACCAAGCGGCAGCTGGAACACAATCGCGCCGATCGCAAAGGAAAATAATAAAACAGATATGCTTGAGACTTCAAGTCCGATTCGTAAGCCGTATACAGGGAAGCTGCCGTTCAAGGATGATTCCAAAAACCCGTACCCTAGTGGAGGCAGAAATGCGACCCAGCCAAATGTAAAAGCATGTCGAAACCGTTTTAATGATTCCTTCATCGTGTTTACCTCGATGGTTTGTTCTGGAAAATCATTCTTTAACAGAAAAAGAAAGACCCAGCCAATAAAGCAAAGCACAGAAGAGATGATAAACGGCAATGCTTCATGAATGGCGATTAACGGTGTCATTAAGGGCCCCACCGAAAAGCCAATACCAAAGAATAACCCATATAGGGAAATGTTTCTGCCCCGTTTACTTTCTGGTGAAAAAGAGGTAATCCATGTCTGTGTCCCAAAATGTAAGGCATGGTCGCCAATTCCGATCAATAGCCGTAAAACAAACCAAAACCAAAATGATTCCCAAAGTGGAAATAACCCAAGAGACACAACAACAATCGCGCCACCAAGAATAATGATTGGCTTAAAGCCGAATTTTCGAAGCGGATATTCCATGAAAGGTGATACTAAAAGTATACCAATATATAATGCCGTTGCATTTAAGCCATTTAAAGCTGATGAAACTCCGTTATTTTCAAATATAACAGCAATTAACGGAAGAAGCATTCCCTGGCTAAATCCTGATATACCAACAATTGAAACAAGAATCCAAAAACGCAAAGACTGTTTAGTCATATATTATACCTCTTATTTTTAATGTAGTTACCTATGAATATTATTATGAAATAAGGAATAATTCAAGAATCGAAAAACCTCACTATCTTTTTTAAAAGTTGTTTTTCCTATACAATTTAAGTAAAAAATGGAGGAATCAAAGATGGAATTTAAAATGAAGGAAACTGGCTTTTATACGACAACAGGATATGGTGAACTGCATGTAGCAGGGGACGAGACTTATGGACATCGACCGTATCAGCTAATGGCAGCTTCTATCGCAGTATGCAGCGGCAGTGTATTACGAAAAATTTTAATGAAAAAAAGAATGGAGATTAAAGATTTAACCATTTCTACAAAAGTTGAACGAAATGAAGCAATGGCAAACCGAATTGAAAAAATCCAGCTTCATTACCGAATTAAGGGAGAGAACTTAGATCCTGAGAAAATTCAAAAATCAGTTGAGGTAGCAAGTAAAAATTGCCCTATGGCACAATCGGTACAGGGAAGCATTGAGATTGAAGAAACGTTTGAATTAGAGGATTAAATAAATCAACACCTTTCTAAAATAAATGAATGGATAAACTCACCTTTAATTACATAAAATACCGATATGCAAATTTTTATCCACATTATGGAATCTATAAAGGAATGATTGTAATACGATTTAGAGTGTAGGTTTTTAATTTGTGGTAATGAGGTATTTTATAGGGTAGAGAGGGAAGTCATTCTATATAAGGAAAGGTGAAGGCTAATGGCAAATCGAATTTTTACTCTTATCGTATTAATTGGTTTACCACTTTCGGTCATCGGGAGTATTTTCCACTGGCCATCGGTGATTATGTTTGGCGTCTATTGTATAACGATTATTGCATTAGCAGGTTTTATGGGCAGAGCAACTGAGAGCTTGGCCATCGTAGCCGGTCCCCGTATTGGGGGATTATTGAATGCCACATTTGGGAATGCGGTCGAGCTGATTATCTCAATTTTTGCATTAAAAGAAGGTCTTGTAGGAGTTGTTTTAGCCTCTTTGACGGGATCTGTACTGGGCAACCTCCTGTTAGTTGCAGGACTAAGCTTTTTTGTTGGGGGTTTAAAGTTTAAGCGACAGGAATTTAGTATTTATGATGCGCGTCATAATTCCGGGCTTTTAATGTTTGCGGTTATTGTGGCATTTGTCATTCCTGAAGTCTTTTCAATGGAAATGACTGAAACGCAAACCCTATCATTAAGTATCGGGATATCGGTTATCTTAATTATTTTATATTTAGCGGCATTGCTGTTTAAGCTTGTCACTCACCGCGGGGTATACCAACATAAAACAGATGTCGTAGAAGAGCATGAGGAGCCGGAATGGACAAAGGGGAAGGCTTTAATCATCCTATTGCTTTCAACAGTTGCTGTAGCCTATGTCTCAGAAAATCTCGTACATACCTTCGAATCTGTTGGTGAAAGTTTCGGCTGGTCAGAGCTGTTCATAGGGGTTATTATCGTTGCGATTGTGGGGAATGCTGCTGAGCATGCTTCTGCGATCATTATGGCCTATAAAAATAAGATGAATATTGCTGTTGAAATCGCCGTCGGTTCAACATTGCAAATCGCGATGTTTGTTGCACCATTACTTGTGATCATATCCCTATTTTTCACTCAAAAAATGCCGCTGGTCTTTACATTGCCGGAGTTAATCTCAATGGCAACTGCAGTTTTGCTAACGATCTCTATTACAAATGATGGAGATACAAACTGGTTTGAAGGGGCGACCTTGTTAGCTGCCTATATTATTATGGGGATAGGATTCTATTTACTATAATGAATGAAAACAGTCTGGCTCCGCTATGCGGGGCTATTTTCAGTTTTTAGACAAAAAAAGAACTCTGTGCAAATGCACAGAGCCATCAATTTGTGTAGGACGAAACAGATAACTAGAGAAATTGGTAACGCTTGCAAAAAACATTAACAAAATTCTAGGGACACTCTATCGTATGTCTTAATGATACATTATCATGATAAATTTGTAAATATTCTATTTATTTTTATTTCATGTTTTAAAGTAATGATTGTCCGCATATTGTATAGCATTTGCAGAAAGGAACGTAACAATGAAAATTAAAATCTTATTTTATGTGATTGGACTCTTTTTAATGGGACTTGGTGTTACCCTCACGATTAAAGCAGAATTAGGGGCTGGTGCATGGGACGCTTTAAATGTAGGGCTTTCAAATGCGATTGGATTAACGGTTGGCAGCTGGGTCATTATTATAGGGATTCTCTTGATGTTTTTAAATGCTTTTATTGTAAAGGGGAAACCAAAACTTCTTGCACTTATCACCATCCTTCTTATTGGATTTTCGGTTGACTTTTGGTTAGTGGTCGTAATGAGAAATATTGAATTTGAGCTGCTTCATCATCAGCTGCTATCCCTTTTGGGAGGGATCGTTTTTATAGCAATTGGAGTTTCAATGTATTTGCAAACAGATTTTCCGGCAAACCCTATCGATCAATTAATGATTTCATTGCACGAACGATTTCACTTAAACTTTATGGTTGGGAAGACGATTGGAGAGGTATGTGCACTGATCCTTGCTTTTTTTATGCAAGGCCCAATTGGAGCAGGAACGATTTTAATCACCTTTTTGATTGGTCCTTTTATACAATTAATTAACGTCCCTATCGCAAGAAGATATGAAATGTTAATCAAAAGATAAAAATTTTGGATAAACTAATAAACACTTGAAAACACTAAGGATAAGCATGATGAAAGGAGTAGAAAGTATGAAAAGATGGTTGCTCATTTCTGTAGTATTGCTTTTATCATTTAGTTTTTCAAGTGCTGTGCTTGCAGAAGGAAAACAACAAAAGCCTAAAATGCCAGGCTCGGTTATGGAGATATCGAAGGAAAATACCTATCCAAACCCTACACAGGATTTGCCATATCTTCAACCAAGCGAGCTTACTAGAAGCTTGATTGAGACTTCAGAGGTTCCAATTGAAAACCCGGATTTAATCAAAATCCTAAATGAATCAACGATTGCCGATGCTCCGTTAGCATTCGGTTACCGGGCAACAATTTTTTTAGGAGAATGGGCGCTAAATTATGAATCAACTGAAACAGCGACAAATTGGGAATATCAAAAGATCAATACGAATTACCAAGATAACCGAGGCGGGAAAGGACCGGTTCAGGTTCATTATAGGCAGGAAGCACAAAAATCTGTCAAAGGCGGGTTAACGGCAAAGGTGCCAGAGGCAGAGCATGTGAAAAAAATGATGCTGCTAACGGCGATGAAAAAAACAAATCTGCCGCTTGCATTTGAGACGATTATTGGTGCCGGAACAAAGAAAGACCAAGTATATAATATCCCTCCGAAAAAATTAGGGTATTTATATGCTTATGCACCTGCTGTGAATGAAAAAGGAAAGGTGACTTACGGAGAAGTCTACTTAGTTTTAAAGGGCAATAAGAAAAGCATTGTGGTCAAAAATGTAACCTCCCAAGGGATCGGTGCTTGGATACCGCTCCAAGACCATGCATCATTTGGTTTTGTTACCTCAGATCGGCCGAGATAATGGAAGCATAGGGATCAATGCGCGTGTGCGTGTTGGTCTTTTTTAATGAAAAAAGCAGAAAGAGAATCCTATAGAATAGGAGGTATTCATATGTATAGAATTTTTCTATTTGCGATCATCATCACTATCTTATTTCCAAGCATGATGTTTGCTGAGGGAATTCCAGCTGAAAAACTCAAAGCTGCATTTATTCGTGATGGAGAGCTTTGGACATTGATAAACGGTGAAGAAAATCAAGTGACAAATAACCGCAGAGTTTCGTCCCCTAAATGGTCCTATGATGGAAAGTGGCTGCTTTATCAACAAGAGGATGCATCGGATCAACAAGTCTCCATTTGGGCGTACCGAGTTGATACGGGCGAAAAGAAAAAGATCTTTTATAATGGGTATTCCGCAACATGGGCACCGCAAAAAAACATTATTGCGTTTAATGACAGGGGAATTTTAAATATTTCTGATTTTAAGCAGTTTTATAACATCGCAACCGGTGTGAACAGTTATACATGGTTACCTGATGGAAGCGGATTTCTGCTTTCATCCTCAGGGGTTCTTCGCCCGGATGGATGGACAAGTGCGATCCTTTTTACAAAAAAAGTAAAACCTCCTTATAAGGACATCATCTTATTTGGAGGAGTTGATCATTTTTTCACGCTACCAAGAGAAATTGGACACAACAATAATAAAATCATCGCCGTTTATGCCGCTGATTTTACCTACTCACCAAGTAATAAATGGATTTCATTTATTGTTTCACCAACAGCTTCCTGGTCAATGGACAGCAATATGCTATGTGTCATTTCACAGGATGGGAAGGATTTTGAGGTGTTAGATGAAATTATTTTTGAAGTGGGTGAGCCGAAGTGGGCGCCAACAAAGGATATCATTGCTTACATTGCCGGAGGCGGGCGGATCGTTTATGGCTTTAAGGATAAAAAGTTGAGGATGAAGGAAATGTCTGTAAATGGTTCACTCACTCCGGAACATTATACAGAGCTTGATTTTACTTGGATCAATGATCAGAAAATCCTCACATCCCGGGTGAAAGAAACGGAATGGTCAAATAACTTTAGTAAACATCCTTTGCCGTCCCTTTATCTAATTGATATTGAAACCAATAAACAAACCAGAGTAACCTCGCCGCCAAAAGGATTTGGAGATTATCATCCTCAAAGTATCCTCTCAGCCAAAAAGCTCATTTGGTTAAGAGGCCGTTCTCTTACAGATCAAAACAGGGATGTTTGGATTTCAGAACCAAATGGGGAAGATGCGAAAAAATGGTTGGAAAATGTTGAGATGATCGAAATCTATGAAAAGAACTGAATCAACCTTGATTCAGTTCTTTTACCATTTCAGCTTCTTTTTGCTGCAGCAAAATTTGTCCTTCTGCAAGACCAATCTTTGCATCATATAAAGCTTGAGCAATGATTTTTCTTGCCTCTTTTGCCGTACTCCAGTAATACTGATCATCAACAAGCCCGATCACTGTATATTCATATCCGTGAAATCCTGCATTTAGTGAGGTCATTCCAAATACTTGGAAGGACTCAATAATATTTCCTTCTAGATCACGTTTTAAACAATGTTCATATTGTTCATTGATCGTTTCACATGCTTTTTCCAGCACAGCCCAGACTCTTTCAGGATTTTCGCGAAATCTCACAACAACGCGTTCAATTACTCGCATTCGGTCAATATTATAATTTTGAATTTGTTTAATTTCGCCGTTGCTAATCGTTAACAGCTTGCCGCTCCATTCACGTACTTTTAAGGAACGAAGGCCAATTTCTTCTACAGTACCATTAAATGTATTATTAATCGTAATGAAGTCCCCTTGATGAATTTGCTTTTCATAAATTAAAAACAATCCTGCTAGAATATCCTTTATTAAACTTTGGGCGCCAAAGCCAAGAATGATCCCAGCTACTCCAGCACCAGCCAAAATGGAACCGAAATTATCCACAAATTGCGAAACAATATACAGGATAAAACAAATCGTCGCTGTATACCTTGTAAGAGACTGCATCATGCTCTCAATCGTTTTTTCCTTCCGTTCTTCAATAAAGCTTGTTTTTTGAAAGAACTTCCGAATGACAATATTTATTAGAATGACGCTGATCCATAGGCCAACTGCAACCACGACAACATCAAATATAGCTAATTCCTTGAATTTATTAAACTGTTCCATGTCGTATTTGTCACCTTATAGTTTTGATTTTCGTTCTGTAAAATCAACATCCTTATAATAACTATTCTTTACAAGGATATTAGGTCCTAGACATTTTACTGAAGGGCAGTGGCAATTAAGTGACTTTGCTAATGCTGAATCCATCCATTTATCATAAGCTGACTGCAGGGAATTGTCCTGGATATTGCCTAAAGGAGGAGCATCGCCAAAATCAGTGACAATAATATTTCCATCAAAAATATTAACATTTAACCGGGAGCGGCCATCCGGATCATTTCGGACTGTAACATTTTTACTTTCACTTAGCCGTTTAATCAGTGCTAAATCTTCCTGATCATCACTACATGCATAAAAAGGCAATGTACCAAAAAGCATCCAGACATTTTCATCGCGAATGTCTAATAAATGGTGAATCCCTTTTCGCAATTCCTCTAAGGATAGGGTTTCTAAGCTGCTTGCAAAATCACTAGAATACATTGGATGAATTTCATGGCGCTGACAAAGCATTTCTTCAACAATTTGTTTATGGATTTTTTCAATATAAGGAAGTGTGCGCTTATTTAGCATCGTTTCAGCGGAAACAATCACACCGGCTTGAACAAGTGCCCGGCTATTTTCGATCATTCTTTCGAATAACGCAGCCCTTTGTTGATAAGTTGGTTTCCGATCCATAACCGCAAAACCAACCTCGACAAATTCATCAATTGTTCCCCAATTATGTGAAATATGTAAAACATCTAAATAAGGGATGATCTTTTCATAGCGTTTTAAATCAAGCGTCAGGTTCGAATTTATTTGGGTACGAATGCCGCGTTCATGGGCATACTTTAAAAGAGGGACAACATACCCGTCAACCGATTTTAACGAAAGCATTGGTTCACCGCCAGTAATGCTAAGCGAGCGAAGAGTAGGCACTTCATCTAATCGTTTTAAAAGCAAATCAAGCGGCAGAGCATTGGGATCCTTCGGTTGTAATGTATAACCAACCGCACAGTGCTCACAACGCATATTGCATAACGTAGTAGTCGTAAATTCGATATTTGTTAACGACATATTTCCATATTGCTCAACATCCAAATAAGCTTCCCATGGATCATATGAGGTTGTAATTGGTTTTAATAACTTTATTGCATTCATGAGGATACTCCTTTGTTTTGCTTAACTATAAAATTCATATATTGTGGATAGCGCTTCGGCATCCAGCTACAGCGCCTAGCTTACTCTAAGGTCAAGCCAAATTGGAATTGAAGGCAAAGAACGCCTTCGATTCAGGAGCGTTTTATGCTTGTCGCCTTGCGCTTTTCTTAATAGCATACCAACCATTTTATCATGAACATTTAATGTTATCACTATTTGAGGACATTCAAAATATAAGGATATAGTTGTCAGAAAAAGGCTTATAAGCTACGATAGTAAAGTTGAAAGGAGAGGTAGAATGGGAAACGCTGTTCAAGATAAGGATTCACAACTATCTTATTTAAAAAACCGATTGAATATGTTTATGGAAGTACTTGATTCAATGGACCCGGAATCTACAGATGTAAATGATATAGACCGTTTATTGCAAATGCTTGACGACCTTGAATTTAAGTATGAGCAATTTAAGAAGGATTGGGATAAAGAGAAGGAGGGCGGACACTGATGGGGTGTCGGCTCTTTTTTATTTGAACCTCTTTACTTAGTTTTTGTGTCTAGCTCCGAAGCACAGGACGTGCAAGTGCAGGCAGTGCGACAGGACGTCGCGTATTTGACTGCCAGCGCCTAGCGACTAATGAACTTCATCCTCCTCGTATGCGGAAGTCAACATCGAATCGCTATCGCTCTTCGTGTTTCCTTTGCCGCACCTTAACGGGCAGTAAGAGTGTATGCCTTAGAAAAATATTGATTGAAACTGCCCGTAAAGGTCCGATAAGTCTCGCTAACCATCAGTAGGAAAAACACCTACTGATGGTAGTCTCGCTTTAGCTCATACGGAGTGCTCTTTTTTCTACGTCGCTGGGCAGGCGCTTCCACCTTTCTAGTGAAAGCGCTTTGAATAGATCTTTTCAATAAATATCGGAAGGAGTATAATAAAAATTGAGAGAATTGACCGAAAGATAAAAAATTAGAGGGGCTAAAGCTTGCATTTTAAGGGTTGAATGTACGCTTGTGCTTAAAGGGGAGAACCGAGATGAAGAATTTTTATGAAAGCATGTATCAATTGGTAGTTGAAACATCGACCAATCTGCCAAAAGACGTAAGAAGAGCAATTGCTGCTGCAAAACTAAAAGAAAGTGCCGGTACACGCTCGGCGATGTCGCTTGCAACGATTACCAATAATATTAAAATGGCGGATGACAATATTTCACCAATCTGTCAGGACACAGGTCTGCCAACGTTTAAATTGAAGGTTCCTGTTGGCGCCAATCAAATTGAAATGAAAAAGGAAATCAAACGTGCTATTGAGCAAGCAACGAAGGATGGAAAATTACGTCCAAACTCTGTTGATTCGATTTCAGGTACGAACAGCGGGGACAACCTTGGAGAAGGAACACCTGTTATTAAATTTGAGCAATGGGAAAAGGATTATATTGATGCACGTCTTATTTTAAAAGGCGGCGGCTGTGAAAATAAAAATATTCAATATAGCCTGCCATGCGAGCTTGAAGGATTAGGTAAAGCTGGAAGAGATCTTGATGGCATTCGTAAATGTATTATGCACTCTGTTTACCAAGCACAAGGTCAAGGCTGCAGCGCCGGCTTTATTGGCGTTGGAATTGGCGGAGACCGGACAAGCGGTTATGAACTTGCAAAAGAACAGCTCTTTAGAAGAGTCGATGATGTGAATGAGCGTGAAGATTTACGCCAGTTAGAAGAATATGTGATGAAACATGCCAATGAGCTGGGAATCGGCACAATGGGCTTTGGCGGGGAAACAACTTTGCTTGGCTGTAAAATCGGTGTTATCAATCGTATTCCAGCAAGCTTCTTCGTTTCTGTTGCTTACAACTGCTGGGCATATCGCCGCCTTGGTGTTTATATTGACCCAGAAACTGGTTCAATCAATGAGTGGCTTTATCAAGATGGTGAAGAGGTAGAATTTGCTGAAAATGAAGTAGCAGCTGCTAATGAACAAGTGGAGGCACCTCGAGAAGTTGTGCTTGAAGCGCCAATTACAGAAGAACAAATTAGAGAACTTAAGGTCGGCGACGTAGTTCGAATCAACGGCATGATGTACACAGGCCGCGACGCGATTCATAAATATTTATCTGAGAATGATTCACCTGTTGATTTAAATGGACAAATTATTTATCACTGCGGACCTGTCATGATGAAGGATGACGACGGCAACTACCATGTGAAAGCGGCTGGACCTACAACAAGCATTCGTGAGGAGCCATATCAAGGAGATATTATGAAACGCTTCGGAATCCGCGCCGTTATCGGAAAAGGCGGCATGGGTCCAAAAACACTGCAAGCATTAAAAGAGCACGGCGGCGTTTACTTAAATGCAATTGGCGGAGCTGCTCAATACTATGCAGATTGCATCAAATCCGTAGAGGGTGTCGATTTCATGCAATTTGGTATTCCAGAAGCAATGTGGCACCTAAAAGTAGAAGGCTTCACAGCCGTTGTAACGATGGACTCTCATGGTAACAGCTTACATGCAGATGTTGATAAATCTTCATTAGAGAAGCTTGCACAATTTAAAGAACCGGTGTTTAAATAAAATTTAAATGGAAGGAAGACTTGGGGGAACTTGGGTCTTCTTTTTTTATTACTAAAAAAATGCTCACTTGGAATTTTTTACTCTGTATGGAAAAACGACCTCAATAAACACTATAGATAACGAGAAAAGAATTGAGGAGAGAAGCAAGATGAAAAAATGGTCTTTTGCTGTAATTTTATTTTGTGTTATGTTTTTTTCGATGAATACTGTTTCTGCATATCCGAATAACCCAATTCATTGGGGATTTAAGAGAAGTCAAAATCATGAGCCTGCCTCAGCCGGGGAAGAATTAGATAAGCTTCTTGAAAAGCATGGTGCCTTTTATTTGGGAGATCCGACCAAAAAGGAAATCTACTTAACCTTTGATAATGGCTATGAAAATGGCTATACGGCCAAGGTTCTTGATGTATTAAAAAAGCATAAGGTCCCAGCAACATTTTTTATTACCGGCCATTATTTAAATACAGAGCCTGGGTTAGTGAAAAGAATGGTTAAGGAAGGGCATATTGTCGGCAACCACTCTTGGTATCATCCTGATTTAACGACACAGAGTGATGAGGAGCTAAAAGAAGAGCTTGAGTCAGTACGTCTTAAAGTAGAAGAGCTTACTGGACAAAAAGGGATGAGCTACCTGCGGCCGCCAAGAGGGATTTTCAGTGACCGTGTTCTTGCTGAATCAAAGGAACTTGGATATACCACTGTATTCTGGTCGTTGGCATTTATCGATTGGAAGGTTGATGCGCAAAGGGGCTGGAAATACGCTTACGATAATATTATGAGGCAAATTCATCCTGGTGCGATCCTTTTGCTTCATACGGTATCTAAAGATAATGCGGAAGCACTTGATCAAGCCATAACGGATTTAGAAAAACAAGGCTATATTTTTAAAAGCTTGGACGATTTAATGATCAATAAAGCGATCGATCACCCTTATCTTATTTCCCTTTGATAAGGGTTTTTCAATTGCTCTTGAATAGATTGGTTATGTAAAATGCTATAATAGGCTTAAAAAGGAAAAGGATGCGGAGATATGTGGAGGGAAACGATCACAACTGAAGGACCATATAATTTTGAGCGAGTTTTAAGTCGTTTGTCTTTAGATCCTGTTCATACACTTAATATAGAAGGGAAATTCGTTAAAGTCCCTTTAGTCATTGAAGATAAGCCGTATGTCATCACCGTCCAATCAGTCGGAACGATCGCAAATCCATGTTTCGATATTAGTGGCAGTGATGAAAAGGTAAAAGACCAAGTATTAAAGAAAATAATAAAAATCTTTCAATTTGATTTTCCATTACATACACTTGGCTTGCATTTTCAAAAAACAAACATAGCCGAAATCTTTCAGCAACATGCAGGTACACCGCTTGTGTTAGAATTTGATCCTTATCGCTGTTTGATGAAATGCATCATTCATCAGCAGTTAAATTTAGCTTTTGCTCATAAGCTAACTGAACGTTTTGTTAAAACCTTTGGCTATCAGGTTGATGATGTGTGGTTTTATCCAAGACCGGAAACTGTGGCTGCTTTACAGTATGACGATTTAAAAGCCCTGCAATTCAGCGGAAGAAAAGCGGAATATGTTATTGATACATCACGATTAATAGCGGAGGGCAAATTAAATTTTGCAGAACTGGACATGCTGTCAGATGATGAGATTATGAAAAGGCTGATAAAAATACGGGGCATTGGTCCATGGACAGTGCAAAACCTGCTTTTATCCGGACTTGGCCGTCCAAATCTTTTCCCAAAGGCTGATATTGGCGTTCAAAATGCAATTAAAAAGCATTTCAAGCTTAATAAAAAGCCGACAGCTGAGGAGATGGACCAATACAGTAAGCAATGGGAGCCCTATTTAAGCTACGCAACCTTATATTTATGGAGAAGCATTGAGTAGAAACGGAGCGTTTTTAATGAACGATAAAAAGCAAGGAAATTCAATTAAGATTTCAAAAGGACAAACCTTTCCGTTAACGATCAAACGCTTGGGCATTAACGGGGAAGGAGTCGGGTACTTCAAAAGGCAGGTTGTCTTTGTTCCTGGCGCGCTTCCTGGTGAGGAAGTTTTAGTTGAAGCAACAAAAATACAACCTAAATTTGCAGAAGGAAAGGTGAAAAAGATCCGTAAAGCGTCACCTTTCCGAGTCAAACCGCCATGTCCCATTTATGAAGAGTGCGGAGGATGCCAGCTTCAGCATTTGACTTATGACCAGCAGCTGAAGGAAAAACGAGATATAGTGATACAATCACTCGAACGTCATACAAAGCTTAAACTAGACAAGCTTGATATTCGTCCAACAATTGGCATGGATGAGCCGTGGAACTACCGGAATAAAAGCCAATTTCAGGTTGGACAGCTAAAAAACGGCAAGGTCATTGCTGGTTTATATGGCATGGATTCACACCGACTGATCCCGATCCAAAACTGTATGGTCCAGCATCCATTAACAAATAAAGTGTCTGAAGAGGTAAAGCAGATTCTTGAAGACTTTCAAGTACCTATTTATGATGAACGAAAACGAAAAGGAATCGTCCGAACGATTGTGACCCGTGCAGGCTTCCATTCTGGTGAAGTTCAAGTCGTGTTAATCACAACCCAAAAAGAAGTGCCGCGTAAAAAGTTAATTATCGCGGAAATTCAGAAACGCTTGCCAGAGGTCAAATCGATTGTCCAAAACATTAATGGGAACAAGACCTCGTTAATCTTTGGCGAAAAAACACTTCATTTAGGCGGTGAAGAGGTGATCCAGGAAACGCTCGGTGACTTAAGTTTTGAACTTTCAGCACGAGCTTTCTTCCAGCTTAACCCCGCTCAAACAGTTAAGTTATATGACGAGGTGAAAAAAGCAGCAGGTCTTACTGGAAAAGAAAAAATTGCCGATGCCTATTGCGGTGTAGGAACAATCGGATTATGGCTTGCAGATGGGGCAAGCGAGGTTCGCGGAATGGACACCATTGAAGCAGCGATAGTGGATGCCCAGGAAAATGCAAAAAGACATGGCATCGAAAATGCCACCTATGTCACAGGAACAGCCGAGCACTGGCTGCCAAAATGGGTGGATGAAGGCTGGCGCCCAGACGTCATTGTTGTTGATCCGCCTAGAACAGGGTGTGACCGAAAGCTATTAGACGCGATTAAAAAGGTGAAGCCGCAGAAGTTTGTTTATGTTTCTTGTAATCCTTCTACCCTTGCGAAGGATATTGATTATTTGTCGAAGGAGTATAAGGTGGAGTATATTCAGCCGGTGGATATGTTTCCGCATACGGCGCATGTCGAGTGCTGTGCGTTGATAAAATTAATTAAATAAGAAGCAGATGAGCTCGAGAATCGATAAAAGATTCTCGGGCTTCCATCTGCCTTTATTTCAATTCTTTCAATTAAACGGTGTAAAATATCAGGTGTTAGTTCTTGAAAATCAATAAATCCGTCAAGCTGTTGTTTTAGTTCAATTAATGCCAATTCATCATATTTTGTTTGAAGAGTTGCCTTTAAGTTTTCAATCTTAGCTAAAATGCTATTAATATGTTCATTGGTATCATTAACGAATTCATCATAGTCTTCTTTTGATATTTTTTCTTCAATAAATAAATTGAGGGATTTCTTTTTCTTAAGTTTAAGACGTTCCAAATCCCTAGATAGGGAATCAATTTGCTTCTCAGCATTCTTTTTTTGCTGCTTCAGTTTTGATTCAAGTGATTCCAAAATATATTGGTTATCAAAAATGGAAGCAAGTTTTTTTATATCGTTTAGAATCGCTAACTTTAAATCGGCTTCTCTAATTAAATGATCACTACAGGCTTTGGCACCATGTTTATTGTAATTTCCACACATATATCCTCGACAGTTCTTTTTAAAGTGCATCCCACGACCACAATCTGCACAGTAAGCAGTATTTGTAAATAGATGTAGTTCTGCTTGAGGACGAGTCCGTTTCCTACTCATCATTAGTTGCTGTACTGCTTCAAAGTCTTGTTTAGAAATAATTGCTTCATGGGTATTGTGGACAAAGATAAAGTTATTCGGCTTGACTTGATCCCTCATCTTATTTGTTACACTTCTTGTCGTAGAACGTCCTTGAACTAAATCTCCAATATAATGTGGATTTTCAAGTATTAATCTTACCGTTGAACCATGCCACTTATCGTTAGCGTTCTTCTTTCCAACAATTTGGGCAGGTGTAGAGACTCCTTCTTCATACAATTCTCTTGCAATACGATCAAAGCCTTTACCCGATAAGTAATCTCTAAAAATTCGTCTTACAATGTCTGGGGTTCCATCTGTACTTAAATAAAGTTTCCCTTCTTTTACGGTGTAACCATATGGGGCATTGGAACCTTTAAATAAGCCTTTTTGTGCACGACTCTTCAAGGCTGCTTTGACACGCTCGCTTGTTCTCTGTGACTCTTGTTCATACATCCAAGCATAGATGCCGAACATCTGACCATTACCTTCTAATGTATTTATAGCATTATCTAAGGTGATGATATGAACCTTGTGTTGTTCAGCAATATCACGAATCTCATAGGACAAACGGCCATTACGAGCTAAACGTGATAGTTCTTTCGCTAAAATCACATCAAATTTTTTAGCTTTTGCATCGATAATTAGTTGTTGCAACTGCTGACGTTTTTCTGTGGTCCCACTTTCAATATCAATATAAAAGTTATGGATATCCCAACCCCTATCAGAAATATATCGAGCGAATAAATCCCGTTGATTTCCGAGTGAAGCTTTTTGTTCTTCCTTATCAGTCGAAACCCTAACATATACTGCACACCTCATGATACTTCTTTCCCTTCTGCATGAGATGTAGTAGTGTTCACCTTGTCTTGAGAATAATAGGTGTCTACTAATCTGTCAATAAACTCGTCAATTACTGACTTTAATGTATCCTGAAGTGTAATGTTAGATTCTTCATTAAAAATTCGTTCAATTTTCATTGAAATTCCCTCGTATAATATGGGGTCTAGACCCGGTGTTATTTATAGTATCCTCAGCTGATTTCTTGTGATAATTATATTCGTATAATACTAAGATCTCCTAAAATGGTCTGGCACCTTTAAGCATGATTGCCAGTGATAGATGAAATTAAAGGTACTAAATTTAACCTCATAATCAATATTTTCTTTCAATATCTCTCAATTTCGACTAATTTCGTAGAAAATGCCCAATAAGGGAAAAAAATATAAAAAATTTTAGAGGGGTAGTTGGTTTAATGGAACCTTCGGCTAGTGGAGTTCGGTGCCCCACCCCCTATTTTCTATCAAATGTATGGGGATAGATTTGATAGAAAAATATTTAAGGGGAAAATGGGACTACATAAAAATAAGAACGACTATCGGGTATCGGGGTCTTTGAAGTTATCTGAATAATGCCTTGTATTGTTTTGAATGACTTAAAATGTCGTTGGCTATTATTTGATAACGACAATGACACTATCATTTAGTAAAATAATATTATCATAAAAAGATCCAAGGATTATCTCAATATTAGAAGAGGGAAATGGAAAAAGATAAATCAGTTAGTTTTTCTTGACAAATAATATTAGTTTTATTATTAGAGCTGATGTATTTTTTAGGGGGAAGGAGCTCAAATGGCAGTAAAAGAAATAGATTTAAAAAAAATAATAAGAGGAATTACACCCAAAAGAAAAGTATATGCAGTTGATTTATTCTGTGGTGCAGGTGGGTTAACCCATGGTTTGGAAAAGGCTGGTGTAGATGTTCGTTTAGGAATAGATATTGATCCAGCTTGTGAATTTCCATACACAGAAAATAATCAGGCAAAATTTCTTCTAAAGTCTGTTGAGGAAGTTACAGCTAAAGATATTACACCATCTTTTCGGAAAAATGGAATTCGGTTACTTGCTGGGTGTGCACCATGTCAAACATTTTCAACTTACAACCAAAAGGCCAGTCAGGATGATAAACGTTGGTGGCTATTAATGGAATTCTCAAGACTTATTAAGGAAGTTAATCCAGAATTGATAACAATGGAAAATGTACCAAATCTTGAAGAACAAAATGTTTTTAAAGATTTTGTTAATGAGTTAGAATCATTGGATTATTTTGTGAATTATGGAATTGTAGATTGCTCTGATTATGGTCTTCCACAGCAGCGAAACAGATTGGTACTAATAGCATCTAAATTTGGCCCAATTAATTTGTTGTCACCTGAATTATTTGGAGAAGGGCGAAAGACTGTTCGTGATGCAATTGGAGATTTGCCCCCAATTGAAGCAGGAGATGTATATGAAAATGACCCATTACATCAAACCCCTGTGCTTAGTCCTCTTAATTTAAGGCGTATAAAAGCATCACGTCCTGGAGGAACTTGGCGGGACTGGGATGTAGACCTTCAGGCTGCTTGCCATAAAAAAGATACAGGAAAAACTTACCCAAGTGTTTATGGGAGAATGAGATGGGATGCTCCAGCTCCAACTATGACTACTCAATTCTTTGGATATGGGAATGGAAGATTTGGACACCCTGAGCAAGATAGAGCTATTTCATTAAGAGAAGGAGCAATTTTTCAGAGTTTCCCAAAAGACTATAAATTTGTTCCACCTGGAGAGCCTATTATTAAGAAACATATTGGAAGATTAATCGGTAATGCTGTTCCTGTTAAACTTGGAGAAGTTATTGGATTAAGTATCCATTCCCATGTAGGTAAGAATATAAAAACAGTACAAAAATATTTTAGGGAGCAAATGGTAAATGGTTAAATCAAAAGTAAAGGATAACTCAAACATTTATAGTCGTTCTGTTCCATCTCCAGGGCAACTGGTTGAAGTAAGAAGGAGACAGTGGGTTGTAAGCGAAGTACAGGGCTCATTACTAGAACCTACTAAAACCCAACATCTTGTTACTTTAGCATCAATTGATGAAGACTCAAATCTTGAGGAATTACAAGTGATTTGGCAATTGGAACCAGGTGCCAAAATAATTGAAAAGGCTGGATTACCAAGAATTACAGGCTGGGATTCATCCGATCAGATGGCCGCATTTCTTGACGCGATACGTTGGGGGGCCTCTACTAATGCAGATAGATCTTTTCTACAAGCTCCATTTCGTAGTGGAATTACAATTGAGGATTATCAACTTGACCCATTAGTAAGAGCTGTAGATATGGCCAGAGTAAATCTTCTGATAGCAGATGATGTAGGTTTGGGTAAAACAATTGAAGCAGGTTTGGTTATCCAAGAACTTCTACTTCGTCATAGAGCAAGGTCAGTCCTGATAATATGTCCTTCCTCTCTACAGTTAAAGTGGAAATCAGAAATGCAAGAAAAATTTGGACTTGAGTTTCGTATAGTAGATACTGATTATGTCAAACATTTGAGAAGAGAAAGAGGTATACATACCAATCCATGGACATCTTTTCCTAGATTAATTACTTCAATGGATTGGATGAAAAATGGAGAAGGTTTACGACTAATAAAAGAAATTCTACCACCACAGACAACTTATCCACGAAAGTTTGATATTTTGGTTATTGATGAAGCTCATAATGTAGCACCATCAGGAGCTTCAAATTATGCGTTGGAGAGTCAGCGAACCAAATTAATTCGTATGATTTCTCCACACTTTAATCACCGATTATTCTTAAGTGCTACTCCGCACAATGGTTACCAAGAATCTTTTACATCATTACTTGAACTACTTGATGACCAACGCTTTGCTAGAACTGTAATGCCTGAAGAAAACAAGCTAAAACAGGTAATGGTTCGGCGTTTGAAAAATGATATAGTTGACGAAAAAGGGTTGCCTGTTTTTCCTGTTCGCCAACTTGAGGGATTAGAAATAGATTATTCTACTGAAGAAATAGAAATTCATAATTTGCTCCAGGAATTTGTTGAACTTAGAAATAGGCATGTCAATCAAACAAAATATGGAGTAGATTTTATACATACTTTGTTAAAGAAAAGGCTTTTTTCATCGCCAATGGCTTTTGCAACTACACTTTCAAAATACAGGAATTCTTTAGAAAACGGAAGAGTTACAAAAAGAGAAAACAGTTCAATGAGAAACCGAATTCTTCATAATGCGATACTTCGTACTAAAGATGATTTTTCAGATGATCATCAGTTAGAAGATGCGTTACATGAGATTATTGAATTTGTTAGTGAAGATTTAGCTCCCGTAAATAATAATGAAAAGGAGATATTAGATAAGCTCTCAAATTGGGCAGAAACAGCGAAGTATAGAACGGATTCAAAGGCTGATGCTATTTTAGATTGGTTAAGAGTACATCTAAGAGATGGTAATCAGTGGAACAACAAAAGGGTGGTTTTGTTCACAGAGTATAGAGCAACACATACATGGCTTCATCAAATATTAGCAAGCCAAGGGTATGGTGGGGACCGACTTATGTTTCTCCATGGAAGTATGCTTCCTGAAGAACGAGAACGTGTTAAAGCAGCTTTTCAAACAGATCCGAATATTTCCCCTGTACGTATTTTACTTGCAACTGATGCAGCTTCAGAGGGAATTGATCTTCAAAACTATTGTAATTACCTCATACATGTGGAAATTCCATGGAATCCAAATGTTATGGAACAAAGAAATGGTAGAATTGATAGACATGGGCAAAAGGAAAAATTTGTTTATATTTGGCACCCGGTAGGTAAAGGTTTTAGTCAAAGCGATACTAAACATACTAATAAATCTAAGATTGTAAGTGATCATGAATTTTTGATGCGTGCAGCTTTAAAGGTAGATAGAATTCGCGAGGATCTTGGAAGTGTTGGGGCTGTTATAGCACTTCAAATTGAAGAAGCGATGTTAGGTAATAGAAAATTATTAGATACAAATGCAGCTGAGATTAAGGCAGCAAAAAGTCGGAAATTCATCCGAGCTGAACGGCAATTGAATGAAAGAATTACTAGGTTACACGATAAGCTCCTGGAGGCCAAGGAAGACTTTCATCTTACCCCAGAAAATATTTATAGAACTGTGAAAATAGCTTTAGAATTAGCAGAAAAACCAAATTTAATTCCAGTTAATATTCAAGGTTTACCGAAGGATAAAGTATTTGAGGTACCAATTTTACCTGGTTCTTGGGGTAGGGCAACAGCAGGGCTTGAGCACCCTCATACTGGTGAAAGAAGACCAATCACATTTGATCATGATATAGCAAAAGGTAGAGATGATATTGTTCTTGCGCACTTAAACCATAAACTCGTTCAAATGTGTCTGCGCTTATTACGTGAAGAGGTATGGAAGCTCGATGATATAAAAAAATTAAACCGTGTCTCTGTTAGAGCTGTACCAAGTAAAGAGTTAGATTATCCAGTAGCTATTATTCAATCACGACTAGTTATAACGGGTGGGGATCATCATAGAATCCATGAGGAGTTAACACTTTCAGGTGGTCTATTAAAAGAAAAAGGATTCACACGAATATCACAGGTAAGTAAAGTTGAATTACTTTTGAATTCATCGACACCAATAGAACCTAGTTTTCGTTTATTTAATGTTCTAAAACAAAGATTTGAAAGTAATGAAGAAGCTATAATTTCGACTGTAGAAGCGCGTTCGCGAGAACGATTAAAATATTTAGAAAATAGTATTAAACGCCGAAAAAAAGGTGAAATAGAGGATATAACAGCAATATTGGATGACTTAGAGAAGCTTATTGAAAGAGAGATTAAAGAGCAAAAGACTGAACAACTACAATTTGATTTTTGGCCCGATGACCAAAGAAACCAACTTCGTCGTGATGTAGATGCTTTACGAGCAAGATTGTCAAGAATTCCTGACGAAAAGAAATTAGAAATAGCAACAGTGCAAGAGCGTTATTCGAATTTAATTGATCGAACATTTCCTGTAGCTGTTGTTTTACTAGTGCCAGAATCTCTATTAAAGGGAGATGATAAAAAATGAAAAGTTTTTCTCGGCACCATGAATGGCTCTCTTTGATTGAGATATCAGGACCATTCTTATCTGTTCCTGTTCTAGATAAAGTTTTTCCTCAAGGGTTGAATATTGTTGAAACCAATACACGTAAACATGTACGTTCAGCCTATGAAGAATGGTGGGAATCAGTAGAAAACAATGACCCGGAACTTTCTGATTTGCATTTGGAATGGGTAAAACTTGTTTTAACACGGGTTCTTGAATATGATGAAGAGGTTTTGTTTATTAATCAAGAGATAAAAGAACCCTATTACTTAATACAGACTGACGGTAACAAAAAATTCTATCCCGATTATTTAGTAAGAGATGATGAAAATGAAAAACCACTTTTATTTATATCAATTCAAGAACCAAAAAAGGATTTATTATCTGTAGGAAATAGTGATGGTTGGTATATTTCAATAATGGAACGAATGACCATGTTGTGTAAAAGTCAGGGAGTACCACTTGGATTAGTAACAAATGGAGAACAGTGGATGTTTGTATATACTCCATCTGAAGATGTATCAGGACATGTTTCATGGTATTCCCGTTTATGGTTCCAAGAACCAGCAACACTTAAAGCATTCCAATCATTGTTGAATGTTCGTAGATTTTTTGGACCCGATAATGAAAAATTAGATGCTTTACTACTAGAATCATTAGAATTTCAAGAAGATGTTACAGAAACCTTAGGTGAACAGGTTCGTAGGGCGGTAGAGGTGCTTGTACAGGCATTAGATAAGGCAGATGAAGATAGGAATCGTGAGTTATTAAAAAATGTTACACCTGAAGAGCTATACGAGGCTGGATTGGCTGTAATGATGCGATTAGTATTTATACTTTGTGCCGAAGACCGAGGCTTGTTATTGCTAGGAGACCAAGTATACGATCAATTTTATGCTTTATCCAATCTCAGAAGTCAATTATCTGAGGATTCGGATAGATTTGGTCCAGAAGTTTTGGAAAGACGTCATGATGCGTGGGCGAGATTACTTACTCTATTTCGTGTTGTTTACGGAGGGGTAGACCATGAATCACTTCGTCTTGCTCCACTTGGTGGTACATTGTTTGACCCAGATAGATATCCTTTCCTAGAAGGTAGACAAAAAGGTAGTGACTGGACAAGAGATTTAGCAAATCCGATACCTATTGACAATAGGACTGTATTACTATTATTAAATTCTCTGCAGGTTTTGGAACAACCTGGAGGAGCTATTTTTCTCTCATATAAGGGTCTAGATGTTGAACAAATTGGCCATGTGTATGAGGGGCTTCTTGAATATACTGTTGTACGTGTTCCTGAGGTTACTTTAGGATTAATTGGATCCCTAAAAGCTCAGAATCCAAATGTTCCTCTATCCTTACTTGAAAAGACAAATAATAAGAGCGATGCACTATTGATTAAGTTAATAAAAGAAAAAACAGATAGATCTGAATCAGCTATTCGTAATGCAATAAACTCAAGTTTAAATGAAGCTGAATTATCAAGTTTAATTAAGGCATGTGGTGGAGATATAGACTTGGCAGAACGTATTCGCCCATTTATGAAGTTACTTAGAACTGATGCATGGGGTTCTCATATTGTTTATAGGGAAAATTCGTTTATTGTCACAATAGGTTTAGACCGTAGAGAAACGGGTACTCATTATACCCCTAAATCGTTAACAGAGTCTATTATATCAACAACGTTAGAGCCTCTCGTTTATCACGGACCATCCGAAGGAATAAACCGTGAAAAATGGCGAATTAAATCATCTTCAGAAATACTAGATCTTAAGATTTGTGATTTAGCTATGGGGTCTGGTGCTTTTCTAGTCCAAGCTTGCCGATGGCTTGCTCAACGTTTAATTGAAGCATGGGCAATAGAAGAAGAAGAGGGTAAAGTTATAACTATAGACGGAAAGATAAAAAGAGCTATTGTGGGAGAATTAATGCCGTCACAAACTGATGATCGACTTCTAATCGCTAGAAGAATTGTGGCTGAAAAGTGTTTATATGGAGTAGATTTAAACCCGATGGCTGTGGAACTTGCTAAACTTTCAATATGGTTAATTACTTTATCAAAAGGTCGTCCATTCGGATTTTTGGACCATAATTTTCGATATGGAGACAGTCTTTTGGGTATTTATGACATTGAACAACTGAAAAAATTGGATTTTTCCCCAAGTAAGGATAAACAACAGTTAAGAATTTTTGGAAATCAAATAGAAGAAACAGTTAACGAAGTAATAAAACTTCGTAAGAGTATACGTGGAATAAATATTATTGATATTAACGATGTTAAGGCAATGGTTAAACTTGATCAAGAAGCTAGAAATAAATTGCAAGATATTGAATTAATCGCAGATGCAATGATTGGAGAAGCTTTGAGATTTGGTGAGAATAGTCGTTTACTAAACGCTGCTTTAGATAGTCTATCATCAGAAGTGTGGGAAGTATTTAAAGGAGACTATAAGGTTAGAGAAAAATTAGAAAAAAGAACACTTGAAACATTATTACATGTTTCAAAAAATAACAAACTAATACATAGACCTTTCCACTGGCCGTTAGAATTTCCAGAGGTTTTTACGTCTAATAGTGTTGGGTTTGATGCAATCATAGGCAATCCACCTTTCATGGGGGGACGAAGAATGAGGGGCTCTCTCGGAGATAACTATGTAACATGGTTATCTACATCTTGGCCGCATGCTAGTTTGAATGCAGACCTAGTTTCGTTTTTCTATTTAAGAGCTGCTTCATTATTAAGGACTTCTGGTGAATTTGGTTTGTTGGCTACTAAAACAATTGGGCAAGGTGATACTGCTCGTACAGGTCTGTCATATATGATTGAAAATCAAAAAATCACTATTAGGTATGCATTGTCATCCTTTACCTGGCCTGGAAAAGCCGCAGTATTAGCTTCAAAAGTAATTGGGCATAAAGGAAATTGGAAAGGTAATAAAATACTTGATGGAGAAATTGTTAATTTCATTTCTCCAACATTAGATGATCAAAAGGGCTGGGGGGAAGCTAAGCCACTTTTAATAAACAAGGGGAAAAGTTTCCAAGGTTCTGTTTTAGCGGGTATTGGATTCGTTTTAGATAAAGAAGAAGCAAAGGATTTCATTGATAGAAATCCGGATAATGCAAGTGTTATTTTTCCATACTTGGGTGGAAATGAGATTAATACTGATCCAGAGCAACAGACTAAACGTTTTGCTATAGATTTTCGTGATTATCCCTTGGAAAAATGTGAAAAGAGATGGCCAGAACTGCTTGAAAGGGTTAAACAATTAGTAAAACCACAACGGGATAAGAGTAGAAGGAAGGCACATAAAGTGTATTGGTGGCATCATGGTGATAAACGCCCCGCACTATATAATCAAATAAAAAACCATGAAGAAGTTTTTGTTATAGCTAGAGTTACAAAGTATGTAGCTATAGCTAGGGTTCCAGCTAGACAAATTTTCAATGAAATGGTTGTTGTATTTGACTTACACTCTTGGACTAGCTTTTCTTTACTTCAATGTACCTTTCATGATATATGGGTTCGACGTGGGAGTACTACTTTAGGGGAGACACTCAGATACACCCCTTCGGATTATTTTGATACATACCCATTTATACACATAAAAGATAATAACCTTGAGGATATGGGTCATTATTATCATGATTTTAGAAAGAAAATAATGGTCGAGAATAATGAAGGATTAACCCAAATATATAATCGATTCCATAATCCTAATGATACTTCTGATGAGATTAAAAAACTTAGAAAATTACATGTAGAAATGGATATAGCTGTAGCCAATGCATATGGTTGGAATTATTTAAACTTGGACCATGATTTCCGAGAAACTAAACAGGGGTTGCGCTTTACGATATCGGATGATATTCAAAGTGAAATTTTAAGGCTTCTTCTTAAAGTCAATAATGAATGCCTTAATGCTGAGACCCAACATGAATTAAAGAAAAAGCAAAAGAAAAGCAATTCAAAAACAAAAAGTCAAAAAAAACGAGCCTTAAAGGTTATTGAAGAACAGCTAGACTTATTTGATGGCAAATAATGGAGAACTTATTATTTTCCATTATTATTTAAAAGGGGGGATAAAAAATGAGTGAAGAAAGTATGAAAGTAATTAATTTAGAAACTAATAAGGATAATTTGGTTTCACCAAATGCATGGTTGGTAAGGAAATCTTTAGAGCAAAAGGGTGAATTCTTTTCATTAACTTGTAGGCTTACAAGTTTAGAGTGTCAAGGTATTAAAAAAGATGATTACTTCGTAATATTACAAGAAAATATTGAAGGATGTTTTGTAACTGCTTTTGCACGATTATACCAAAAACGATCCAATTTAGATAAAACTACATTTTATTTTGATGGAATTCTTCCTGTAATTAATGATAAGAGATTAAGAATAAATACTCAGTTTAATAATGAAAACGTAACAATTAAGCGTCTTGACTGGAATGAATTTGAAAGTATTTTCAGAGAGATTACAGGAGCAGACATTCCAACTATTCCAACTTTATCCGGGGAATCTACACAGGAACAGGCTTATATTCGAAAACTATTGGAAAATGCCGTTAGGGATGATTTGCTTGGCCCAGCAAATGGTCCGCATGAAGAGATTATAGGAATGAGTGTTAGGGATCGATATTTAGTCGGTAGACTTGCCCCAAAAGAAACTTTCCAGGATGAGTACGATGATCCAGGAGTTGCAAAAGCCTCTGTTAACCCTATGGGGCCAAGTGGGAGAAATGATGATGAAGAATCAAATGGAAATAGTGATGTTTCATCAAATAAATCACTTGTCCCGTCTTCGGTTGGATTAACCTTTTGTGTTGAAGGTTCAGTTAAAGAGTTAGAAATTAGTGTTAGTTGGGGAAGGTACGTACGAGAGAAAAGCGAAAAAGAAGATCACAATGGGAAACCCTTTAGAGCTTGGAAGAGAATCCCTTCAGGCGGTATTGAGACGCTTGCATTAAAAGAAGGAATGCTTAAACCATTAATTGTTGACGAAGATTGCCCTGAAGTGTTGATTCAAGGAACAGTTTATCCACCTTTAGAAAACGGCGACAGATTAGTAACGCTTTTTCTAGTAAATTCACAAGAAAAACCCGAAAGCAATCAAGACGTTGCTTGGATATTTCAACCGGAAATAATAATTTCAGATCCTAAAGGAAAAGCAGTTTTTAGGAAAAGACCTGTCTTAAAAGATGATGATATTGATGTAGAGAGAGAAACACTTGAAATGATTTACCGTAAACAGGTTGAATTTGCAGTTGGTCATGGTATTTCAGTTCATGCAAAGGTTGCAAATGATGAGAAAAATCACGCAGTAGAAATACGAACTTCTGTTATTCCAAGTTATGAAATTCCGGTTACTGAAACACCTGGATTAAACATTGAAGACCGAGTAGCAATGCGGAAAATGGTTAATGAAGGTTATTTAGATATGGAAAATTTAGCAACATTGGAACAATTACAACTTTGTGACGTGTTATCAATTTTAACAGATGATTATCAAGATTGGATTGAAGAGCAAAAGAGTAGAATAGGAAGAGAGTTAAAAGGTTTTGATGATGTTGCATTGGCAGCTATGAATAAATGTGAGGAAATTTTGAAAAGGCTTCGCGACGGTATAATGGTACTCTCTCGGGATAAAGATGCATTGGAAGCATTTCGTTTTGCAAATAAAGCAATGGCCTCCCAACGTATTCGGAGTATTTATTCACTTAAAAGAAGACGAGGAGAGAAGGTCAATCTTGAAACTCTGAACATCTCTAAGAATAGATCATGGCGACCATTTCAGTTAGCTTTTTTACTATTATCAATTCCAGCACTTTCTGATCCTACACATAAGGATCGCACTGAATCGGTTGAGGCATTTGCTGATTTATTGTGGTTTCCGACGGGTGGTGGAAAAACAGAGGCTTATTTAGGAGTGGCAGCATTTACCATGGCTATTCGTAGGAAACAGGGTAATCTAGGGGGGCTTGATGCCAGTCGTGGATTATCGGTAATAATGCGCTATACCTTAAGACTTTTGACATTACAACAGTTTCAAAGAGCAACAACGCTTATTTGTGCGATGGAAGTATTGAGGAAAAAGAATTCTGAAATATGGGGTGAAGTACCTTTTACTATTGGTTTATGGGTAGGAGTAAAAGTTACACCTAATACAACTGAACAGAGCCATGAGGCAATAGAAAAAGAAAGGGAAGGAAAACATGGTAATGGTTCAACTCCAGCACAACTGACAAGTTGTCCTTGGTGTGGTAGTGAAATTTCACCGGGACGCGATATTCGTGTAGACAAAGAAGTCGGAAGGACCCTTATATTTTGTGGTGATAAATATGGTAGGTGTGACTTCAGTCATGCAAAATCTAAGGAAAATGGATTACCAGTACTTGTAGTTGATGAAGAAATCTATAGAAATCCACCTACAATGTTAATTGGTACTGTTGATAAATTTGCGATGATGGCTTGGCGAGGAGAAATCAGAAACCTTTTTGGATATGTTAATCAAGAATGCACACGTCATGGATTTGTTTTGCCAGACTCCGATGTTTGTACAGGGAATCATCAAAAAAAAGGAAAGCTTGAAGCAACAAGAGTAAAAAGGGTTTCTCGATTACGCCCACCTGATTTAATTATACAGGATGAGTTTCATTTAATTAGTGGTCCTTTAGGAACAATGGTAGGTCTATATGAAACTGCAATAGATTCCCTATCTACTTGGGAACATAAAGGGAAGAAGATAAGACCAAAGGTAGTTGCTTCAACTGCGACAGTAAAAAAAGCAGAAGAACAAGTTGAGAGTGTTTTTTTACGCCAAGTATCAGTATTTCCCCCACAAGGATTGGATGTCGAAGACAACTTTTTTTCTGTTCAAAGACCAATAAATAATAATCCAGGACGTAGATATGTAGGCATTTGTTCACCAGGAAGCTCTCGTCCAGCAGTTTTAATTAGGGTATATGTTGCTATATTAACAGCTGCCCAAACTTTATTTAAGCACTTTGGCAAAGCCGCAGATCCTTATATGACACTAGTTGGTTATTTTAACTCATTACGTGAATTAGGAGGTATGCGAAGACTTGCCGAGGACGATGTCCAGACACGATCATATAGAGTACAGATGAGTGAAGTTGAGAGACCGGGGTTAAGTCAAAGATCAGTCAAAAATATCGATGAATTAACATCACGTGTTTCTAGTAAGGATATTCCCCAAAAACTTGATCAACTAGAAATTGCCTTTAAAAAAGAGTGGAAAAAGGGTGAGACACAAGCCCTGGATATTGCCCTTGCTACAAATATGCTCTCTGTAGGGGTAGATGTAAACAGGCTTGGATTAATGGTGGTAAATGGACAACCTAAAGGTACAGCTGAATATATTCAGTCAACCAGCCGTGTTGGCAGATCCTTTCCGGGAATAGTTTTTACAGTACTTACATGGTCCCGTCCTAGAGACCTTTCTCATTATGAAACTTTTGAACATTATCATGCAACCTTTTATAAGCATGTTGAAGCACAGTCTGTCACTCCATTTGCGCCTAGAGCATTAGATCGTGGTCTTACGGGAACAATGGTAAGTTTAATTAGACTATTAAATGATGAGTTAAATCCAAATATTGGGGCACAAAATTTAAATAGTTCCTCTCAACCTGAAGCTGTGAGCGTTAGAAAAATCATCTCTAATAGGGGGTGGAATATTAAAAATGATAGGTCAATAGCAGAACAGATTGAGGGAATGGTAAAGGATCGAATTGATTTATGGCAAAAAGAATCAAATAGACCTGGACGAAGACTGGGATATGAAGCTGAAAGGAAAAAGGGGGATATTGCTTCGTTATTAAAAAAACCAGGAATTGTTTCGTGGGATAAGTTCACTGTTCCTATGTCAATGCGTGAAGTAGAACCAGGTGTACAGTTAATAATGGATATCGAAACTCTTCCTGAAGGACCAAATTGGAAAAGACGTAGTCAAGGAAATGATAGTGATGATAGGAGGGAGAGATAATGAGTACGCATAAAGTAGGAGATGTAAGACCAACTCAACTCTTATGGACATATGGACCAGGGGCTTTGATTGATTTGCCAAATTTATCTGTAATTACTATGGGATTACAACGTTGGGATGAAGAACAATGCTCTCCAGTTGAAGAAGCTAGATTACTTGCTGCTGTTAAGAGAGTGCTTGGGCAACAGGTAGAAAGGTTGCGTGTTCCACCTTTTATTAGAGATGAAAATGCAAGTCCATTATCGTCAGAGGGTAAAATAGGGGTTCCAGTAAGACCTTTTCCACGATGGCTAAGATGTGTCAAATGTGGTTTGTTAGCAGAGTATGATTCAGGGTTATTTAATATTAAATCAAATCCATTCCGTCCTGAAAAAACTCATTTTGTCCATACAAACTGCGAAAAAGGTAACCGATCGGATGCTGTACCTGCTCGTTTTTTATTAGCATGTAAAAATGGTCATCTGGATGATTTCCCATGGCATTGGTTTGTACATGGTGGGGAATCTTCATGTAAAGGTACACTACGCTTTTTTGAAAGTGGGGCATCTTTACAAACACAAAATCTATGGGTTAAATGCGATTTGTGTGGAGATAGTAAATCACTTGTTCATGCCTTTGGAGAGGAAGGACAACAAAATTTACCCGCATGTCGGGGGCGGCATCCCCATCTCGATATCTTTGAGCAAAATTGTGATGAGGAGGCAAGGGCAGTATTACTTGGGGCAACAAACAGTTGGTTCCCAATAACATTATCAGCTCTAGCTATTCCTATGGAAAAGAATCCTTTAAATCAATTAATCGTAGACGGATGGGAATATTTTGAAGAAATTGAATCAGAACTTGAAGCTAAAATCACGATTAAAACTTTATCGAAAAGCGGTGCTCTACCAGGTATAGGTGAATACAGCCCTGCGGATGTATGGGACGCAATAAAGTCAAAGAAAGATGGAAATGCAAAAGAAGAGTTTATAACAGAAACGGATATTAAAGGACCTGAATGGAAGGTCTTAACATCTTCAAGAGCGCTTACAGATTGGCCACACTTTCTAAGTAGGAAGGTAGATTGCCCATCAAATTACAATGATAAAATTAAAAATGTACTGCTTTTAGAGCGTCTTAGAGAGGTCAATGCATTAATTGGCTATACAAGAGTTGAGGCAATTGAAGAATCCATGGATGAGGAAGAAAGACCTTATATAGCCAAACTTACTAAAGGCAATCCAAAATGGGTTCCTGCAAGTGAAGTTCATGGGGAAGGTATTTTTATTCAATTTAAAGAAGAAATAGTGAAAGAATGGGAAGCACGAGAAGCTGTAAAAAAACGTAGCATCATGCTTTTGAATGGGCATAAAGGTTGGCGTAATGCTCGTAAATTAGATCCTAATGAGGGTTTTCCAGGTATTAGATTTACGATGTTACATACCTTTGCCCATTTGTTGATTCGTGAATTAGCTTTAGAGTGTGGTTACAATGAGGCAAGCATAAGAGAAAGAATATATGCTGATAAAGAAACATCAATGGCAGGAATTTTAATTTATACTGCTGCGGCTGATTCTGATGGTACTTTGGGTGGATTAGTGGAACTTGGCAAGCCGGAGAATTTAGGCAGGTTGATTGAGCAGGCGTTAAATAGGGCAACAATCTGTTCATCAGATCCGATGTGTTCAGAACATGACCCTAGTGAAGATCGATCACTTCATTCAGCTTCTTGCCACGCATGCTCATTTGTGGCAGAAACATCATGCGAACGTGGGAATCGTTATTTGGATAGAGCGCTTTTGGTAAATACGATAGATTTTCAGGGAGCAGCTTTTTTTAAAGGGAGATTCGTGATTAATGAATGATCTTTGGAGCGTTATTTCTCAACTTGGCTTTGATTTACACCCTGATAGAATAGAATACATGGCTAAGAAAATATCAAAGATTTCTTTACCCTCGGAATTATTGAATACAACATTTAAACAAGGTCTAAATGTTAATCAGCAAACGTTAATCCAGTTAAAAAATGCTTGGGAAAAAGAAGTTGATATTTCATCAAGAGAGATTTCCGCAGCATTGAAATCAGCATCAGTTACTGCATCAAATTCGTTTGTACGGCAAGGTTCGGTAGAGATAGTGTGGACAGGACCAGACACCGGTTTAGTCCCGGTAAGGCACACAGAACAGGTTTTAAAAGAAGTCATTGATTTAGCAGAACACAGAATCTTTATTGTCAGTTTTGTTGCTTATGAATTACCATCATTAGTTAGATCATTACAAAATGCAATTAGCAGGAATGTAAAAATTGACATGCTGTTAGAAATATCTAATGAACAGGGTGGTAGAGTTAATAGTGATTCTATAAAGATAATGAAGGATGTTATCCCTTCTGCAGACATTTATGTTTGGGATAAATCTAATAATAGTTCATTAGGAGCAGTACATCCAAAATGTGTTGTATCTGATGGGCATCAAGCTTTTATAACCAGCGCTAATTTAACTAGAGCAGCTATGGAACGGAACATGGAATTGGGGGTTCTCATAAAAGGTGGCAGTGTTCCATCAAGGCTAGGCATGCACTTAGAATCTCTTATTACCACAGGAATTATAAAATGTATTTCTTGAATATGTTTGAGGATTTAGAAAATATGGTTGTAATTGTAAAAATTACGGTCGGATAATAATCTCAAATTTGTTAAAACCCTTCAGGTGGTAGAGATGCAGGAGCAATGATAGTATTGATCCCTTCTACCCTAGAACACAAACCTTACCGACCGGCTTGCTTGTAATGGAGTTAACCTGTTTCCACTACACGTAGTGTTCAAGTCGTTAGATTTTAGTTGATTTTTGTAACATGATGTGATGTGTTTAAAAAGAATGTACAGTATATTTTATAACTGTGTTGGAAATTAAGAGATATTTGAGACAAGCAGATCAATTTTGGTCTGCTTATTGTATGTTTCGCCTAGCATCAAGGATTGAAAGTCTATCTACACTTTATTAACCCTTGTGTCTTTTATCTTAATTGAATCACCGTATATATACGATAAATCTTACGAGCGGTGGTGTGAGAGGTCAGGGGCAAATCACCCATTCCTACTCAATTGTAATGATAGTTCATAAATCTAGAATATAGTGTTATCAATTGTTATTAGGTAAAACCATGTAGGAGTTAAGAGGAGATTGCGTTCATCTAAGGAAGTACAACACGTTCATAGTGTTGTCATTTCTTAAGAATGGTTACTCCAAATGTATATAAGGGTTTTTGAGAGAGGTTGCTGTTAGAGTAGTTTATAAATGTAAAAGGTAAGACCACGTCCATGGTTTCTCTGTGATGAATGTGATTTTAGATTCTATCATTATATGATTTTTCACTTCGAAGATTCTCCTCTATTCGCAATATTTTGTATTCTCGACTTAAGTGAGAGAGAGATTCCTTTTGGGAACAACATTCTTTCCTTTTTTGAATATTATTTCACTTTTTAGAGAGATTCTTTTCATGTTCTCCTCTCAGCGAAATGATTATCTCTTAAACATTATATATAGCAAAAACATAGGGAAAGTCTACCTTTGCACATAATGTTCATAAAATAATATCATGGTATGTCCTGGTAATTTGTGAACAAATCGAATGTAAAGTGAAATAACAAGGAGGTCAGTTTCTTACTCCTTGTTATTAAGGTAAGGTAATACTGCATTATTTCTGATTAAGAAAGTAATCAAATACGTCCAAGAAAGAGTTGGTTCTATCAAGGGAATATTGATTTATAGTTACATATCCACATTCCCTATCATATAATTCTGATGATCTGTGTATAGGAAAATCAAGAACATTATGCTCTCTAATAAAAGTTTCAGCATCTTTATTCCAAAGAATGACAGGTTGTTTTAATCTACTACTTAGAAATATCTTGGGATATTCTTGTAAAACCTTACTATCAAGTGATTTTTCATAGGTTGAGATGAAATTTGATAAGAGATCTTCTGGAGAGTAAATGTCCATAGATAAACTATCTCCCCAAAGCTCTTCGAAGTAAACTTCTTCCTCATCCTCAGTCATCTCCTGGTTTGTTGTCCTAGTCAGATCATAAGGAGTAATACTCGTAACAAGATGGAGATGAGCTGCACAAGCATTCATAGTGGTAGGGATTTCTGCCACAGCTAGGTACTGAACTTGTTTATATCCACTTGAATTCATTAAATGGTTTAGAAAAATATCTATCTTATCTTTTGCTTGCCAGTAATCACTTAGTGTGATTCTTAATCTAAATTTAACTATCAGACTATCCGTATTATTTACAAAATTAGTTAAAGTAAGTCTTTCTAAATAAATAATATTCCCTTGGATTACATCTTGTTCAAATCCTAACTCCTTAATTTTTTTTCGGCAATTGAAATCATAAATGAATACTTTTGATCCACAGTTAACTAATTTTGTTTGATGTGTCATTATTATCTTCTCCTTCAATCCAATTAATTAACACGTTTTTTGACACTTTAATTCTTTTACCTACATTCACAACGTGAAATTGTCCAGAATGAACCAACTCATAGGCTTGTTTCCTTCCTACTCCTAGGATTTCTTGAACGTCAGAGACATTTAGAATATCTGGATAATCATATAATTTCTTGTACATAATCAAGCAGCTCCTTTGCATTCTCAACATAGTATTGTTCATATTTAGACTCACCGGTAAATGGTGAGTGGTAGGTGTCACCGTCTTCAAGAGTAGGCTGACACTTAGTAAGGAGGTCGTAAAATTCTAATGGATTATCAATTTCAAGAGAAATTGGTTGTTTCAAACCATGTGAATGGAAATATCTTTTATGACCATTGAGTCGAGGGTCAGTAATCCCTTTATTTAAATAGAATGTAATCTTCTTATTTTCAGTTGCATTTGATGTGGTAATTTCTTTGCTCACCCATCCGTACCCCCAAAGTTTTTGTAAGTCTTCAAATGAAACTTCTGTAAGGTTGCAGATAAGGTGATAATGAATTGCTCCTTGGCGATTTTTATCCTGGAACTCTGTAACACCTAGGTATTTAAAGCCTGGAAGATTATTAGTTTTTAAATAGTAAGCAAGCCGTTTTTTAAAGTCAGTAAACAGCTTGTAACAACTTTTGATGTCAGTGATATCTACTTCTTCAGTTGACTTAAATGTAAGTGTGACAAATGCATACTGGTCTGTAAAGTTGCATTCTAGTAATCTTCGAATATTTTTGCGTGCACGGTTAATGCTTATCCTCTGATTGTATTCGTAATTATCATTGCATTGATTTGAGGAAGGTTTACGTCCTCCTTGAGAGTGTTTGATTGTGGGTGGATGAATAGAATGTTGTGTTATTTCCACCATTCTGTTGCTGATGCAGGCTTTCATATACTGTGAATTCATATTTCCTCCTAGTGTTAGGTTAAGATTTTTAGTCAAATTAATCACTTCTTATAGATTTTTAGTCAAATTAATCACTTCTTATTTAATCACTTCTTATCAAGTCATAATTGCTTGAAAGCATTGATTACTTTTAATACACCGGTGTACTTTAGAAAAATATTTATGTTCTTATTGTATCTTCCATTATTCTAAAGACTCAAAACCAATCAGCCTCAGTACACACGCATTAATTTTATTCTGAAAAAGTTTTTATGTTGAATAATATACGTAGGTTAGAATCCCTATTAATTTCATTGAAATGCTTTTGATTTCGCAATAAATTGTAACGCATTACATTTTTTATGCAATATTTACCAATTGATTAAAAGGTTGTATGATGTTTATTAAGCGGATTTATAATTACTAGATTATTTTTCGGGAAGGGGATAGTTATTTATGGATTTAATCATTGATATGACATGCGGAGTAGATAATTTTACTATTAACCCAAATACAGATAAGGATGGAAATGTAAAGGTTTATCTTCAAACTAGGCTTGGAGACACTATTGATTTAATTTTAACTCCTCGAGATTTAGAAGAATTTATTGATATCTTAGAGTCTGTTTGTGGAGCTTTCCACAGCAATAAATATTAGATATGAAATCATATGCAGCTGTATATTCGGAATCAAATGCTGCTCCCACTCCACTCCTTAGTCTTGTTAAGACAATATACGATGTTTATGGGTAATGTCAGGTCAAAAATTCATTACAATTTCTCTGAAATTCAATGATTTCCTACTAGAATATAATTCACACACTAATAACCTAAATTATGGTATTCAAATCAGAAGGAGTATGATATATAGATATGGGATGGAAGGACCATAAAGGAATCTATAAGCAATACTTAATGAGATCTCTGAGAGAACCATCAGCAGAAGCTAAGCAGAGAGCTGAAGATATGATCCTAGATGAAGACGTACTAAGGGTTTTTGTTGATGCTTCTGAATTAAAATCTCAAGGAATATTTGGGTTGGGTCTTTGTTTCGTTGGGCAGGGTTCTGTAATTGTAAAATCCAAAAAACTGTATAATCAATCTATGAAAAAACAAATAATATTTGCTGAGCTCTCTGCTATTGAATTTGCTCTTGAACAAATTTCTATACTTTATAAAGAAAAAGATAATACACTTCCAGAGATTATTATCTATAGTGATATAACGTTGGTAGAGCAGTTAAGTGGAACAAGCGCAATAACAAAAAATCAAGAAATAAATTTAAAGGCAAATCGAGTAAGAAATTTATGGGAAGCATTCTTAGAGTTTCAACCAGGTATTAAATTACAAATCAAAAATATGAAACAAGAAATGAAAAAGTTTAACCCTTATTATAAAGCTGCACACAATGCAGCAAGGAGTGTTATCGGAAACTGATGATACGGAGATTATAGGTAAAGAGTGTGTGTTTGATCTAATAAACGGGGAGAACTTTATTGAGTATTAAAAACCAACGAAAGTATTGAAAGAAATATCATTTAATATAGAAAATGCAGAGCAGGTTGACATACATTACCTTGAATCTTTATTTGAGGTAAGATATTACGGTGGAGGTCATAGGAATTCTGAATTAGAGAGAACACGCATTGAAAGAATTACAAAGGAGTTAAATTTTCTTTTAGAATTACAGGAATCTGACCGACTGGGTGCCCTTATTAAGGGACAATCTTCTTTAGAAATAATAGACTCGTTGTCGTCAATTAGGCAAATTGAAAGATACTTTACACAATATGAAAAGCTTCATATTTAAAATCGGGAAAAAAAGAGATGAATGATTCTTCTAACTACAGAGATCTTTTTGATTCTGTAGATTTATCTCAAATGAAATTACAAATATTAGGGGACCTAGTACAAAGCCTCATTTCAGTGAACGCTATTTCTCATGAAGACGAAGAAGTTTCAACAACTGATGCTCTTATATCCATACAAAATATTACACAAAACGCACTTTGGTTAATATTTGAAGGTTACCGTTCTCTTTTTTGGGGGAAGTTAACAAGAGAAGAGATACAAGATGTATTAGAAAGAAAGTATGAATGTCTTATTTTCGAAAAAGAAAATGCCATGTTTGACTTATACGTGAATCTTTGGTATCGAAACTTTGAACGCAAAAAAAAAATTTTTATTAAAGATGTAAAGTAACCTCCTAGAGTATCTCTTTTTTATTATTTTGGGTATTTTATCAAAATAATAGAGAAGAAACTAATGTTTCTAATTGTAGTGACGCTTAATGTACTATTTTGATAATGAAATATCTTTTATTAAAAAACTACAAATATGACGGATGCCCCCAATATTATTTGGTATATTGGGGGCTCTTTTCTAGTTTTTGATGTTCGTTATCAGGATAATGATGTTCGATATTTAACTTACGGTGTATATCTTTCATAATCTCTGGATCATTGAAAAATAACATACCGTATTGAGAAGAAGCTGAGAGCACCTTTTTCATTACATAATGAATATAAGGACAGTTCTTAAATTCGTACACTAAATCAATTACTTCATATTCAGCCTTTTTAACGAACCAAAGCTTTTCGGTAATTGCAAACTGCTGTTGTCCGTACAGAAGAATCAACATTTTTTTGCAACAGTAATCGAAGGTTTCTGCATTTAATCCGATTAATCCAATTTCATGTTCGTCTTCCGCTTGAACATTCTCATCCAGTGTTTCAAGTATAGATGTAAAAGAAGTTGGGTTCTGCCTGAGATTCTTATAGGCTTCATTAATGTCCTTCCCATCGAAGTTAGTAATCATGTATTTAACTAAGAAACCTGCAATACCATATTGAGAAATCTCAATAGCTTTCACCAGTAATTGTAAAAGAATAATAATGGCATTTTGCTTCATTTTAATTTGATTTTGGGCAGCAATGGCTTTAAACATAGAAGCGCTGGATTTTGACTTAGAACGCTCAATTCCATCGGTAATATGCTCTTTAAAATCATATACAACTGTTGTTAATAAACTTATATTGCCTTTAATAATTAACCTTTGAATCAAGTTTTTATATATGATTAGCGTACTTTCTTCGGGAAGTTTTTTGAGACCATTAAGAAAGTGTTTCACTTGCCGTTCGTTAGAAGTATCCAATGAATCTAAAAATTCATTCAAACTTAAAGTGAAATATTGTTTAAGGCTTCCTTCTCCACCAAGAAAAATCGAAAAGTACAGGTTGGTTAATTTTTTTCCTTTATTAAAATGGTTATTCTTGTATAAATGTAAAGTCAAGGATAGAGTATTCCTTAGTAAAGAATTATAAATTTCAAGAAAAAGCTCTCTGTCCCTGTCCAACAAGTAACTAGCTGGATTTTCCACCTCAAGTTTTTCAAAGGAGTTTTTAAGTTTCTCTATTACTTTAGATAAACGGTCGATATCTTCATCAAAGTCCCTATTCATATTGTTATCTCCCAAGAACTTTAGATATTGAAAGGTACTTTCTATATTATGATGTTGAGACTTATATACATCATCAAGGAGCTTGTAAAATCTTTGGTTCTTATAAAATGCCGTCAATAAATCAAAGTTGTCAGACAGTAAAGATATTGATGTTTTGAGCATTTTATCAGCATTCATAGAATCAAAGAGATATTTGATTAACAAAATTACAAACATTATGGCAAGGAAGATTAAAAATACCCATAGCATAATTCTAAAGATTAAGATTTTGGTATAGTGCAATTGATGATATAGAGTATTACCTTCCGATAAAAAGGACTCTATATTAGAAGAGAGAGTATGTCCTGTTATCATTGTGAAAATTAAAATAGTAACAGCTAAGACAACCAGCCCATTTTTCTTCGTTTCGTTGTAAAGGGATGGAGAAATGGACTTCTGTTCTCGATGAGTAAATACATACATCGCAGATAAAATAGATAGTACAGTAACCAACAAATTTGTAGTTGTGGTGATTATATACTTAACAGTTGCATCATTAAAATGCTGAAAACCAGTGTAAAGTAAGAAATCATTAATGCTTTGCTTTAAAGGTTCGGGAATAGGGCTTGTAAAAGAGGGAATAAAAAAATAAAATATAATGAATATTGCATACAATATAAACCAATTGTAGTAAATGGTATCAAAAAATTTTTTCTTTATTACATTTCTTCGATATCTTTTAAGTGTTATATGTAATCTATATAATTTTTGCTTGTCTTTTAATAAAGTGAATAATGGCGTTATTTTTAATCTCTCCCCTAGTTTTTGCACCCAATTGAAAAATCTCGTCATGAATTTTTCCCCTTTAGAATAAGAAAGAGACGAGAAACCTCGCCCCGTTTTCTACTTTATTATGCATTTCTAGCTAAATGATTAAAATATTCTAGGATTTTATCTTTTTCGATGATTCTATCTTTTGGAGTATCAATCCAAGGGTCTTCTTGATGTGTTAGCTCTTCAAGATATTTCCCGTCATATTCTCCGTAGGTTTCCCAAACCACATTAATTATGTCTACCTGTTTTTTCGATAAAATGGGCTTTCCTTTTTTGTTTTTGTTTTCAAAAAACTCTTTAGGTATAGTTAGATACTTGTGATGTCTGTACTTACGATAAATTTCTGGAACAACAGGACCATGGTCCCAAGCTTCTATTTCTTCATCAAATAGTTCGTTCCCGTTGCTATATGCCATGTGCCAACCTTGACAGTAGTACAACAACTTCTGAAGTTTTAGCGGAGTGATGGACCAAGAAGTGCCAGGTTTGCTAATACTCAATAAGTATGATGCAACATCTTCAACTTTTGGCATAATCATTCCTCCTTCCTTTATTCTATTTTAAATGAAAGGGGAATAAATGTCACTTGACAATTGAGTGTTATAAAAGATAATAGCCATTATCAATTACAATGAAATATTTTTTGAATTTTAAATATTCCCTTTGCCTTAATTAATTTTTATTTGAAAAGGATTGAGCTTGATTAGTGATTATGCACTATTTAATCCTTTGACTTGATCAATGGTTAATTGTTTATTTTTTTTCTAATAAATTGTCCTTTTCGAAATTCTCCATTGCTTCATGTTTAAAGTATTTAGGTGAACACTACCACATCATTTGGCTAAAATATTTTCCTACCGTCAGCAGTCCACACACGTGGAGTGTGTAGCGAAACTCATTTTTAAAGATGTAAAATAAAAGTAAACATTTCGTGGTAAAACATTTCCTATTTGGGCCAGTTTTCGGTACTTAATTTGTGTTCTATAGATTTTAAAAGTGAGTAGCAGGAGCGCAGGATGCTTTTGTTAAGGCGAGTGAAGCCCTAAGTGCCAATTTTGTTAAAGGCATCTTTAATAGAAAAAAGAGTAACAATTCCATAATATTGATACGGAAGAAGTGTACCTTAATTATTTTAATTGATCACAAAAATATGAAGAAATAAAATGGGGAGGGATTTTTGTGACAAATAGTGAATATCAAGCTATAGTCGAGGAGAAATTTGGGAAAACACTTAAAGAAATAATGTATGAATTATGTGTTGAAAGAGATGTTGTTCCTTATGAGGGTGCAACTATTTTGGATGTCCCAAAATCCGTGTTTCTATCTTGGAGAAATAAATTTAGATTTGGTCCTATACAGTTGCAAGCTGATTACGCAGAACGAATTCATAATGAAAGAATGGATGAGTATAAGAATGAACTGAAGTATATTGATTTCAACAGAGAGTTCAAATATGAAGAAGAAAAATCTTTAGAAGGGTTTAGAGAACTTTTACAACGATTGTTAGAAATTAAGAAAAAAGTTAACTTGGATGAAAATGCAATAGATAATATCAATGCAGTAATGGAAATTGCAGTCCTCGAGAGGTCTTTGCAATATATTGAAGATTATATACATGGAAATTTGATGGAGAAATATAACTACTTTAAAAGTTTTTATATTAAATAACGAGTATGTAAATCAAGAAGTTGTATAGCCCAACAAGAATTTTCCAATCCTTTAAATTTATCAATACAGCTCCCTTAAATTCTGAACAAGTAAAGCATATATAAGCAAAATTATACGATAAAACGGAGGTGCTGGTAAATGAAATGGAATGAAGTACGTAAACAATTTCCAAATCGATGGTGTGCTGATAGAATCTCTTAGAGCTAAAACTGAGGATAATGATAGAATTATTGAGGAAATGTCAGTGATTAATGACTTTGAGAACGGCAATGCGGCATGGAAAGCGTATAAAAAACTACATGCGGAAAATAAAAGCCGTGAATTATATATCTTTCACACGAATAACGAAGAAATAAAGGTAATTGAGCAGCCATATATAGGGGTGCGAAAAAGAGTATGAAATTTGCAGTGGATGACCAATTGCCTCTAGTTTCTGTTCATATTGAATACAATGGAATGAAAAAGACATTTAGCAACGTGCTGCTTGATACTGGCTGCGCTTCAACCATTTTCGATACGGACTTATGCGAAGAAATCGGGCTGATGCTTGATTTAGAAAATGCCATTACACTAAAGATGTACGGAATTGGTGGCACTGAAATCTGTATTGAACAAAAAGTGAGCTGCATGAATATTGATGAATTCCAACTTAATAACTTCTCTATACAGCTCGGCGATGTTAGAGAAATGCATGGATTTGATGGGATCATAGGTAGTGATTTTTTTCTTGCAAATAAATTAATAATTGACTTCGAAAATATGGAAGTACGAAAAAACGTAGTTTAAGTTTAATACTACTATATCTATATTAATCTGCGATCAAAATCCAAGCCATTTGAGAATGCTGGTAAAGAGTACTTCGTTAAGGAAGTAACATGCATATCGTTTAATGAAAATTTATAGCACCTTCCTTATTACTAGGAGATAATGATGAGTTTGCAAACGTAGTTATTTGTCCATTATGTGGTGAATTAGGCAGTAAAGTGAATAGTACATATAAGACAACGGAAATTGATTATGGTACTTATTTGGGAAACTATATCAGAGCATTTGAAAAATCAAATGAAGAGAGTCCTTGAGGTTACTCTATGATTGATCTAACTTTTTGGAAACAGTTAGGCACCGTTAAAGTAAGACCATTTAACGATGATGATAGTGGCTGTCTTTCTTAATTACTCACTAACATCCCGTATGTTGCCACATACATTCCGGATAAGTCAAATGCTGTTCACTACATGTATGATTGAATTAAATAGAAATGTAACAGTGAGGGAAAGATCTTATCGGTTAAAACGATAAGATCTTTTTTATACGATTCCCTTGTTTTACAATCTATTAATTGATATTATTATTAAATTATTAATATTCTGAAATAATTTAAATTAAAAAGAGGGGGAATAAATATGGGCAAAAAATTCATAAGGGTAATCCTAGTCGTTTTGCCTTTTATACTTATGCTCGGAGCAATACCATTTGTAAATCGAATTGATCCTATTATTCTTGGACTGCCATTTTTTCATTTTTGGCTGTTTTTAGGAATGGTTATCACTCCAATATGTACGTTTGTCATTTATCGATTACAAAAGTCAGAAGGGAGTATTGAATGATGCAAGGAAATTTAACAGCTTTGATCATCACAAGTTTCATTGTTTTATCAGTTGTTTTAATTGGATTTATTGCTGGACGAAATAAAGCGAGTAGAAGCTCTGTGGAAGAGTGGTCTGTTGGCGGCAGACGATTTGGACCATTGCTCGTTTGGCTCTTAGTAGGCGCTGATTTATATACGGCTTATACATTTTTAGGGTTAACTAGTACTGCCTATTCAGGCGGGAGTCTAGCATTTTTTGCGATTCCTTATACCATTATTGCTTTCTTTACTTCTTATTTCTATCTTCCAAAGCTATGGAAAGTTTCGAAAAATCGTAAGTTAACAACACTTGCTGATTATGCTAAGGAAAGATTTGATAGCAAGTTTTTATCTTTATTAATCGCAATCGTTGGTGTCTTAATGTTAATCCCTTATATTGATTTACAGCTAGCTGGGATTCAAGATACGCTAACAGTAGCTGGGACAGGGTTTATTAATGTTAAAGTCGTTGTTATTTTATCGTTTTTATTAGTAGCACTTTATACATTTTTTAGCGGTATTAAAGGGCCAACCTATACAGCTATAATAAAAGATATTTTAGTGTGGGTTATTATGTTATTCATGGTTGCATCACTTCCAATCATCCATTTTGGAAGTTGGGGTTCAATGATGGATAAATTCGTGGCAGAATCTCCGCAGCTGCTAACCATCCCTGCTACAGGACCAAAAAGTTTTCCATGGTTTATCACAGCATCATTAATTTCTGGATTGGCGTTATTTATGTGGGCACATGCTGCAACTGGCGTATTTACTGCTAAAAGTGCTGACGCGCTTCGAAAAAATGCAATCTATCTGCCATTTTACAATATTGTGTTGATTCTTGTTATTTTCCTGGGTTTTGTTGCATTTCATATACTGCCAGAAGGAAGCGATCCGCGATTCGCATTATTAAATTTAATCCAAATGTCTTACGGCGGTGTGGTTCAAGGACTAGCATATTCTACAATTGCACTAGCTTCGCTTATTCCTTGCTCCATTATGGCAATTGGTGCTTCCAACCTGTTTGCGAACAATATTTACCGCGATTTTATTAATCCAAAGGTAAAACCAGCAAAATTAACAATGATTACCCGTTCGATGGTATTTGTCGTTATTGGACTAGCGTTAATTTTTGGCATGCTCTTCCCGACAGCACTTGTATCGCTTCAGCTGCTTGGTGTTTCTGGAATGGTTCAAATTTTTCCGGCAATTGTCTTTAGTCTGTTTTGGAGAAAACAATCGAAAGAGGCTACAATATTAGGCTTAATTGTTGGACTAATTGTTACCTTTACTGTATACGCAACTGGAAAATCCTTCGGTATTTATGAAGGTTTCTGGGGATTACTCGCAAATGTCATAACACTTGTGGTTCTAAATCCAATTTTTGTTAAAAAGACAATGAACAAAACGAATCCTGTCATCGATCAATTGTTTCCGAAACAACAAGTCTCACATATGAGCTCACGAAAAGGCGCTTAACATTGTGGCCATCTGACTAAAAAAGGCACCTCTAAAATTAATTTACTTATTTACAACAAAGTTTTTTAAGGCAATGGAATGTGATTTACCACATATTACCCATTGCCTTTTAAAATGGTTTCTCTGAATTTTCGTGCCCGTTTCTTGAAAGGACTATTGTCAAAGGCTTTTATTTTTAAGAGGTTCTTACGATAAATCTCAATAATAAATCGACTTTCGGCATCTGATAATTTTCATCTTCCTGAATATTTAACGTCATTAGCCCGGAAAGAAGGGATAAATAGCATGATATCAGTTCGCTAGGATGATCATCTGCAAGTTCCCCTTTCTTCTGCCCTTCAATGAACAGGGGTTCCAATATGTCGATATAAGTCTTCATTGTATTCTCCTCGACAAGCTTTTTGGCATCTTTGGGTACTTCATCTGACGTACGAGCGTGATGCATCAGCATGAAATGAAGTTGGGAGCCCTCATTAAGAATCTCAGCGGTTAAAGCCTTTATTTTATCTAATGGGGATCCAGGTAGGTGATAGATGCTCTTGATGCCGGCAATAGATTCATCTATTGCTTGCTGAACGAGTGTAGTAAAAAGTTCATCTTTGGAATGAAAATAGCGGTAGAGAAGCCCGGCGCTTATTCCAGCTTCACTAGCAATCATACTCATTTTTGTGCCAATAATTCCTCGTCGAGCAAAGACCTTAAGGGCTGCTTCCATAATTTGTTCTTTTCGTTCATCACGAATTTGCTGCAACTGTTCTTCGTTTAAAGGTGCAATGATGTTTCACTCCTGATCATTTTCATAATTTTTGTGCATTCAAATGTTCAAAGGCTGTTGAGGGAAAGGCTGGAATAATCTGAGACAATTGTTCCTCAAGTGTCTGACCGCATACATTTGAGAGTTCACAGAGCAATTCTTTGCTTTCGGAAGATCCCTTTTCAGAAGCAAGAATGGAAGAGATCATGTGCGAATTTACTATTCGATCTAGCGGCAAAAGTAAAGTATTCACCGCCCAATACAAACCATAACGTTCAAAATTACGTTTGGTAGTAGCATGTTTAATATACAATGCAAAGTATTTTTGAGCAAATTCAATCCCCTTCAGCGGTTTGCCTGCATATGAAACTCCTTGCCATGGTAGATTAGCAGCACAATTCAACCACCAGGCAGGTTCAACAATTTCATTCATTTTTTTTAGTATGTTTCGTTCAAAATAAGGTAAGGGATGATTTCGTTGTTCACGTAAGCAGGCTTCCAACATTTCTGCTTCTATTGCAGCCATTGTAATTCCTTGGCCAAAAATCGGATCAAAATGGCAGAAAGCATCTCCTAATACCAACAATCCTGATGGCCATTGCTCCATTTCTTCAAAGTGATGCCGGAATAATTCAGTCATTCTATAACCTCTGGGAACTGTAATTGGTTCAAGCTCTTGCAACACTTCAGCTATTAATGGATCGGCGAGCTTTGCAATCTCTTGTTCATACTCATCGACATTTGTGGTTGGATAATGCCCCCCAGGACGATAAAGGACTGTTTCAGCTATGTTATTCTCAATTGTGGAAAATACCCCGGTTAACGTCTTATTGGCAGGATCTCCTGCAATTCGAATGACATCCCAGTTTACTGACAAATGGGAGGGGATCTTGTAATGGCGAGTGCTGTAACCTAGCGAGACTTTGAGGATATCAGGACTTGGTACATCAAATCCGAGATGCTGCAGCCATTTTGTCAATTTAGAGGAACGGCCGCTGGTATCAATGACGATGTCTGCACTTAGTGTATTCTGTTGACCTAGTTGTTCTCGTTCTCGTACATAAACACCTGTTACAACTGCTTGATCTGATGACATAAGCAAGCCAATTACGTCAACCTTTGTAAGAAACTTAATATTGGAAATCCTTTTCACGCGCTGACGGCATACCCACTCAAGCAGCGCTCTGCTGAATGTTGCATCATTTTCTGTATTGGGCATGACAAGGGAGCCATATTGATTGGTCTGGTGAATCATTTTATTCTGTGTGGATGGGGCGCCGCAAGACAGTAATTCATCATTAAATCCAGGGAAGAGCCGTTCCATGATCATTTTACCTCTAGGTGTAAATCTATGCGGGTGAAACGCTTGAGGAGTACCTGCACGAATTTCAGATTTTACAGGTAGATCATCTTTTTCGATGATAAGCACTTCTGTATAATAATCAGAAAGTACTCTTGCAGAGAGTAGTCCGGCCATTCCTCCACCAATCACAATTGCTTTTTCCCAATTGCCTTTTGTAACATTTACCTCTGTTTTGATCATCTTGATCGCCCCCCAATATATTCATTTACAAAATTGCTCTTTTAATGAGTGAATGGTTCATTCATTAAAAGAATAAATTGAACCATATAAAATGTCAACAAAAAATTTAATTGCAAATAAACAGATAGCTTATTCCTTATTTAAATAACAAACAAATTATTAGAAAGGCAGGCATGTTTGTCATTTTATACTGAATTGAACCTGTAAACTTTTTGTGTTTGGATCAAATATTATTTTATGCTTTGCAGTATAGGTTTAAAAAACTCATCTGCACTCTGGACTGTCAATTGCAGGGCAATGGATTAACGGTCGACCACAATTTGACAACATCGTATCCATTGCCTTTTAAAATTGCTTTTCCTAATTTCCTTGCCGTTTCTTGCTGAAATCTTCAACACATTACCTGGTGTTGGGTTTTCTTTTTCCACTATCAATATCTAAATGTGTCAACCAGAAACAAAAGAGTTTTTTGGAGACACTCTATTCCACGCTTCTTCTAGAATTCTTTTAAAAACGAGTGCCTGTTCCCAACGATCTGAAATTTCTTTTGGAGTAAGATTTGAATAGTGGGTAATAGAATAGTCTGGTGGGCCAAGTTCACATACAAGAGGCAAAACATCGCCTGGTTTTGCCTCTTTCAACCAATAGGACATTCCTTTTTCCCACCACCCAACAAACCGATCCGTCATTGGATGTTTTCCCTCAGGACCAATATCAACCTGTATCTGCTGCCCATTAGAAACACGGGCATGAATAGAGGACGTCCTCTTTAATAATATATCCAAACACTCTTCTGCTTTCTCTGAATAGCAGCCTTCTCCAGCTAAAACATAATGGGAAAAATCAATGGTTAATCGTAAGTCAGGAATTTCATTTACATAATGTACGGTCCGAATTAAGTCCTGGGTAATCCGGCCACGATGTGTTTCAACAAAATACAGGATATTTTCCTTTTTTGCTTCTGCAACAAGATCCTTTAACAGCTGAATTGCATCATCACCAATAGTGAAATCGTCCATTACTTGTGAGTTTATATACTGAACGCCAAATTCCTTTGCTTTTTTAATCAATGGTTGAAGATCTTCCTTTTTAGAAGGAAAGGAATGAATCCCGAAACTAAATTGGTATTCATCAAGGAGTCTCCTCCACTTTTCGGCCTCATGATCATCAGGCAGAGAACCCATGATCCCAGTAAAGCCTGCTTCCGCTATCTTTTCAAATTTTTCTTCCATTGTCCATTCCCTAGTGCCGTTTCCTAAACCGATCATCGCCCACCATGATTGTTGGATATCTATTTTCAACATTCCAGCTCCTTTGCATTCATTTTTCTAATTAAACTGCTGTATTTTCGTTAGCCAAATAATATAATAGTTTACCATTCTTGAGTAACGCTCTAAGGGTTCTTACCTTTTAATAATTATCTAATAATAGATTCGTTACCCAATATTTGGTCTTCATTTCTATATGATATTGTAATAATCTTCTAATCATTGTAAAAGTAACAATACAGCTAAAAAGTATAACAATCCTGCTATATTAATTTCTTTACATGATCGATTCATATTTAAATTTTCTAACCCAGCAAGCATCAAGGAGCTTTAAATAGAAGCATTTCTAAAAGTCGAAATTGCTTCTAGCTTTTATCTAGTAGAATGTTGTTTTTGATGCTTTAATGAATTTTTGATTTATTTACATTAAATTTACCTTGGTATTATGTTGGATTAATAAAGAAATTATAATATTTCATATATAGTCCACATAAAACAAATTAAAAAGGAGTGTTTTTAGTAGAGATTCATATTATGAAGGAAAAATTATTAGGAGGGATTTATGATGAAATCAACTAAAAAAATTGGATTATTATTAGCAGCAATCATGCTAGGGCTTATGTCCTCTCTACCTAGTGTACAAGCTTTCTCAGAATCATCAAATCTAGAAGAAAACAATCGTAAACCAGAACTTGTTTTTCCTGTAATTAGTGATGTACATATTGATAATGGATCAACTGCTGATATGGAAAAGTTTACATCAGCAATGGATCAACTGAACAAAGTTGCCCCTGATCAGGATGCTTTTGTTGTTGTAGGAGATTTGACAGATTACGGATATGCAACAGAGTATGATAAGTTTTTCTCTATTTACAATGCAAAGAAACAAGCTGGCGTCAATTCCATGTTTACAATGGGAAATCATGATTATTGGAATGGTCTGTCGGTTAAGGATGCCCAAGCCCGCTTTCTAGAAAAAACCGGGATGGAGTCAATCTATTATCACAAAGAAGTAAATGGCTATCATTTTATCGCTTTAAGTCCTGAAAATAGCAATACACACGGTTTGTATTCAGTTGAGCAAATTAAATGGCTGGCTGAACAGCTGGAAGCTGCAGAAAAAGACAATCCGGGAGAACCGATCTTTGTTTTCCTTCATCAGCATATTAAAGACACAGTGTATGGAAGTGATTTGTGGGGAACACAGGAAAATAAAGAGCTTTTATATAATACATTGAAGGAATATCCTCAAGTGATTACGTTCTCTGGACATTCCCATTATCCGCTTGAAGATCCTAGAACCATTCATCAAAAAGACTTTACATCTGTTGGAACTTCATCAGTCAGTTATTTAGAATTGGAGCCAGGTAAGCTTCAAGGGTTTCACCCACAAGGATATCGGGATATTAGCCAAGGGATGGTTGTAGAGGTCTATAACAATGAAGTTGTTATTAAGAAACGTGATTTCCATAAGGATGATTGGGCAGGGGAGCCATGGGTGATCAAATTCCCAGCTAAGACAAAGAACTTTAACTATACAGAGGACCGTGATCAGAAAAATCCAACGTTTATGTCTAAAGACCACGCTTCGATTATAAAAGAAAAATCAACATTAAGAAGTTTAACTATCGAGTTTCCACAGGCAACTGATAACTTGCTTGTTCATTCCTATCAAATAAAGGCTAAAAATAAAGCGACTGGTAAAATAGATGCAGACTTTAAAGTATTTTCTGACTTCTATTATGATCCTGTGCCTGAAAAATTAGAGTTCCCAGTGAATGGACTTCAGCCAGGTACTGCTTATGAAATTGAAGTACAAGCATTGGATTCATTTGGGAATCCTAGTGAAACAAATTTAAAAGCTGAAGGAACAACGAAAGCGTTAGAACTAGTTTCAGTACAAGCTTCTCCAACTTTAATTACGAATGGCGAATCGACTTCGCTTCATGTAAAGATGAAGAATTATGGAAATAAAGCTGTAAACGGAAAAATTAAGATTGATGCACCTGCCGGCTGGACGTTGGAAAATAATGAGATCCAATACGAGCTTACAGGAAATGAAGAAGAAACGTATACTGTTCAAGCTACACCTTCTGAAGAACTTTCAGGGGCTTCTGAATTAACAATTACAGCTTATGAAGGTGAACAGGCAATCGGATCAAAGAAAGTTCAAGTCCTGGTGAATATGATGCTTGGTCAAAATTTTGAAAGTTTGCAGACATCATTAAAACCTGCAGTAAATGAGAATATTCCTAGCTCCATTCTTGGGTGGACACAAGAAACGCCAAATGGCTGGACGATTACGAATAGCTCTAATATGCCTGCAGGGACAACCGAATGGCAGGGTTGGAGCTTTACGACAAAAGATTTTTGGACAAAAGCTGAAACACAAGATCGTGAAGATTTTGGTCTTGGACAAGGTGTTATCGCTGTGGCTGATCCAGACGAATGGGATGATTATGGATCACCTGCTTCCAAAGGGTATTTTGATAGTACATTAACTTCTCCTTCTGTAAAAGTTGAAGGTGGCCAAACTTTATCATTAGGATTTGCTTCCCATTATAAGCAAGAAGGCATTCAAACCGCTGAAGTAACAGCAATTTTTGATAATGGCGAAAAGCAGCAAGTTCTTATTTATGACAACAAAAGCACTTCTGATAATAGAAACGGTCATGTTTTAAATAAGTATGAAGTGAAATCTATTCACGTTCCTGAAGGCGCTTCTTCTATGAAACTACAATGGAGAATGTATAATGCCAAAAATAACTGGTACTGGGCAATTGATGATATTAGACTCGATGATCAAACGATTGTTGCACCAAAATAAATACTGTACATGTCCTTAAAGAGTATGAGATATCAGGCGACTTCACCTATTGGTAAGTCGCCTTCTTATTGTAATCTCAAAAATTAAGATAAAATTCTTACTCAAATGTTCATCTGTTTTTATCTTTGTAAATGTTGTGATAAACCTGTTATTTATTTCATTCATTAATAAGAATAGTATGCATATCTTTTGGTAATGTTACTTAATATATGCTAATATATTATTATGTAACCTGTTATTGGAGGAAATCCTATGGAGTTTGTTAATCCTATAAGAGATATAGAGAGTATAAATGCTATAAAGAGCATTTTAAGGAAACAATCGCAAAGGGATTTATTGCTTTTTGTCTTTGGGATCAATACAGGAATTAGGGTCAGTGATTTACTTTCTTTAAGGGTTATCGATGTATGGGATGGGGAGCACATTAAGGAATTTTTATATTTGAAAGATGAGAAAAGTGGCCATACACGGGCGCATTATATTAATAATTCCATTCGGATGGAGTTAGAAACATATTTAAGCAGCCGAGAGTTTAATGAAAATGATTATTTGTTTAAGTCGAAAAAGAATAACCAACCGATTACTCGTCAGCAGGCTTATCGGATTATCCATAAAGCAGCGGAAGAGGTTGGGATAAAAGAGAAAATAGGAATGCACACACTTAGAAAAACATTTGGATATCATGCCTATCGGAAGGGGATCGCTATTTCAATTATAATGGACATTTATCATCATCAGTCCCCCTCTGAAACACTGCGCTATATCGGGATAAATAAACAAGATCAAGATATGATTAGAGTCGACATTAATTTGTAAACAAGTTGGAGATAAAAAAAGCCTCCACCAATGGTGGAGGGAGTTATACGTTAAAGTATAAATTTGCAGCGCAGGAGAAAATTCGACGTAGTGGCAAATTTTAAGAATGAAGTATAAGTGCAACTAGGCAGTCGCACTGAGCCTAAAGGCTTGGCGCCAGCCAAGTTTTCTTTATAAGGTAAGAAAGTATAAAATTTTGAACTTAGTTTTAGTGTCTAGCCACTCATGAATTGAAGGCAAAGAACGCCTTCTATTCATGAGCGTCTTATTTGCCCTAGGCTGATCAAGGCGCTTGCGCTTTTCTTATAAGTAATCGTCATCGGAGTTTAAATTTGAATTCATTTCAACATTTGTTAAGTCTGTCACGATATCTTCATGTACTTGGACTTGTAAGGTTTCTTTATCCTTCATAAATTTGAAAATACCGTTGTTAAAGTCAGTTCCGTATTCCTTAAAGAAAATTCCTTCATACTCAATATCCTTTGTATGTTTAAAGATTAGGCGGTATTGGCCGTGCTCCTTTATCAAATAAGCACGTACTCCTTTTTCAAAATGTCTATCAGGATTTTTAAGATAACGTGATACAGAAATAATATGCAGGTCAACAAAGGGGATTTCACGCAGTAAAGAGTTGATAATAGACCCTTTTGCGATTTGTTCCCAGCGACTTTGAGCTGTTTGGCCAAGAATAATCTGTGTAATGTTCTTTTCTCGTGCAACCTCTGCAATTACTTTTGTAATGGGTCTTTGTTCATTATCTTTCATAATGAAGGCATCAGCGCTATGTTGCTCTGCTAACTGTTTCCATCGTGTAATATAACTTGTCTTTTCTGCATCCAAATCATCAAAGGGTTTAGGATCAACGGTCAGGATGTAAAGAGGACAATCAAGCATATTGGCAATCTTACAGCCCCGTTGTATGAGACGTTCTCCATTAGGACCATAATATACACAGACGAGGATGCTTTCGTCCATGCGTCCCTTTATTCTCTTCATTATTCGTTCACCTCAGTATGGCTGTGAATTAACCTAAAAAAATACCATTTTACAATAAACTATGTATGACTATAACGTATGCTACACATTCAGTCAATCGTTGAAATGTGGATTTTATAACTAATATTTTATCGGGAGGGGAAATGATGTCTTGGTTACACCTAATGATCTTAATTCCATTTATCTTTGCAATAGCGGTCCCGTACCTATATAAGAAATTCACACCGCGCATACATACGGGATGGTTTGTCCTTTTCGTACCATTATTGATATTTAGTAACCTTTTAACCTTTATACCCACAATTTCGCAAGGAAATACATTCACAGCTACTGTACAGTGGCTTCCTTCATATAATATTAACTTTACAACTCATGTGGACGGATTAAGTTTCGTTTTCGGATTGTTAATTGCAGGGATCGGTACTCTAGTTATTCTCTATTCCATTTACTATATGTCGAAACATCGCGAGGCGCTTCATAATTTCTATGTTTACCTATTGTTGTTTATGGGAGCGATGCTTGGTCTGGTTTTTTCTGATAATATTTTTGTTTTATATGTATTTTGGGAAATGACAAGCGTGTCTTCCTTCTTATTAATTGCCTACTGGTATGAACGTGAAAAATCTCGATATGGTGCGCAAAAGTCTATGTTGATCACGATATTTGGCGGACTTGCCATGCTGGCGGGTTTCATTATGCTTGCCATGATCTCGGACACGTATAGTATCCGTGAAATGGTGAGTCATGCAGCGGTTTTTCCTTCACACTTATTATTTTTTCCGGCAATGATCCTGATTCTCATTGGTGCGTTTACTAAATCAGCACAGTTTCCATTCAGCATTTGGTTGCCGGACGCAATGGAGGCCCCTACACCAATAAGTGCTTATTTGCATTCTGCTACCATGGTTAAAGCGGGAATCTACCTTGTTGCCCGCCTCACACCCGTTTTTGGAGGATCTGCTGAATGGTTCTGGATCGTGTCAGGTGTAGGGATCATTACTTTATTATATGGCTCGGTAAATGCTGTAAGACAAACAGACCTTAAGGCTTTACTGGCATACTCAACCATAAGTCAATTAGGTTTAATCATGAGCCTGCTTGGTTTTGGTTCTGCATCATTGTATTTCAAGATTGGAGAGGATTCCACCGTATATGCAGTGGCCATTTTTGCTGCGATCTTCCACTTAGTGAACCATTCAACCTTTAAAGGGTGCCTGTTTATGGTTGTTGGCATCATTGACCATGAGACGGGCACGCGTGATATTCGAAGGCTTGGTGGCTTGATCCATTTAATGCCGATTTCCTTTACCCTTGCTGTAATCGGCGGTTTCGCTATGGCAGGTCTTCCTCCCTTTAACGGTTTTTTAAGTAAGGAAATGTTCTTTACAGCCGTTTTAAATACGGCACAACTGTCGGCTTTTAATGCGGACTATATTGGGATAATCATTCCTATCATTGCATGGATTGCCAGTGTGTTTACATTTGTGTACAGCATGATTTTAGTATTTAAAACGATTAGAGGGAAACATAAGCCTGAAAAACTGGGCAGGGAAGTGCATGAAGCACCAATTGGGATGTTAATTCCCCCACTAGTTCTTGCTTCCTTAGTCATTGTGATTTTCTTTTTTCCAAATGTCCTTTCACACTATTTATTAAAACCAGCTTTAATGGCTGTTTTGCCAACACTAGCTCAAGAAGGAGAACTACATGTCAAAATTAGTGCTTGGCATGGTTGGAATACAGAGCTATTTATGACTCTTGGGGTGATAGGAGTTGGAACGCTATTATATATTTATTTGAAAAAATGGCATCGAATATATCACGTTTATCCAGAGGGTCTAACATTAAATAACATCTATAACCTTGGTATAGAAAAGATGGAGAATGTTTCTCGATTGATTACTAATCGCTATATGACAGGATTTATTCGTCATTATCTCGTCTATATTTTTTCATTTATCATCCTTCTCTTAGGCGGGTCGATGTTATTGTTCGATGGCTTTTCCTTTAACCCCTCTGCTGATGCACCTGTTAATTTTTTTGAAGCAGGATTAATGATTGCTATGGTTATTACTGCATTAACAGTTCTTTTTTCGAAGAATAGAATGACCAGTATTGTTGCTGTTGGGGGACTAGGTTTTCTTGTATCTTTTTTCTTTGTCTTATTTCGAGCCCCGGATTTGGCCTTAACCCAGTTGGTAGTGGAGACAGTTACAACAGCCTTATTTCTCTTATGTTTCTATCATTTACCTCAGCTTCGGAAAGAAGTTAGTCGTGTGCGGTTTAAAGCAGTAAATGCTGTGATCTCGATTGGTGTGGGCGCTGTTGTTACCGTTGTTGCTCTATCTGCTAATGGGAATCGTTTATTCGCATCGATTTCGAGTTATTATGAAAACTCCTATGAATTGGCGGGTGCTAAAAATATTGTAAATGCAATCCTCGTTGATTTCCGAGGGTTTGATACCATGCTGGAAATTTTAGTGCTATGCATTGCTGGTTTAGGGGTTTATACCTTAATAAAGCTAAGATTATCAGGGGGGGATAAAAATGAAGGAACCAAATGATGTCATCATCAGAAGTGTCACAAAAGTGGCAGTCGTAATCATTCTAACATTTGCCATTAATCTATTTATCTCAGGTCATCATTATCCCGGCGGCGGGTTTATCGGAGGACTAGCCTTTGCATCTGCCTTAATCCTTTTATTTCTTTCGTTTGATATTGAAACGGTTCTTAAAAATATTCCGGTAGATTTTAAAGTTCTGGCTGCAGTGGGGGTCTTAATTTCTGTTCTGACAGGGGTCGGCTCTTTGATGTTTAATGTACCGTTTTTATCTCAGTCTTTCGGTTATTTTAATCTTCCTGTTTTTGGAAAGACGGAATTGGCAACAGCAGTGATTTTTGATGTAGGGGTAGCGTTGGCGGTCATTGGCACCTCCATCACAATCATATTGAGTATAGGTGATGATCGATAATGGAAACGTTAATGTCTATCCTTGTCGGAATATTATTTGCTATAGGTATTTATTTGATTTTGACGAAACGTTTATTGCAAATTATTTTAGGAACATCGATTCTTGGTCATGGTGTTAATTTACTCATTATCACGATGGGAGGGTTAAAAAAGGGAGGTCCGCCGCTCCTTGGAATAAAGAATCTTACCTATGCTGATTCATTGCCGCAAGCCCTCTTATTAACGGCGATTGTCATAAATTTCGCCACAACTGCTCTGTTTTTAGTGTTGAGTTACCGGGCTTATAAAGTTTTGGGCACGGATGATACAGAGCAACTTGGAGGTATTGAGAATGAATAATTTAGTGATATTGCCCATCATTATCCCGATCATCACAGGGATGATGATGGTTATTTGGAAGAAAAATAGTAATTTCCAAAGGGTTCTTAGTATTTTATCAACCGTAGTGGTGGGTGCCGTGGCCATTTATTTAATGGTCCAGATTGAAAAAGAGGGGATTCAATACCTGCATTTAGGAGGTTGGGAAGCCCCCTTTGGTGTAAGTTTGGTCGCTGATATGTTTTCAGTTTTACTTGTCCTTGTGACCTGTATTGTTTCCTTATGTTGCTTATTATATGCTTTTCACTCGATCGGGAGAGAACGGGAATCTTACTACTTTTACCCTTTGTTTTTATGTCTCATTACTGGGGTAAATGGCTCATTCCTTACAGGGGATATTTTTAATTTATTTGTCTGCTTTGAAGTGATGTTGGTTTCTTCCTATGTGTTGATTTCCCATGGAGGAACGAGAATTCAACTAAGGGAGTCTATTAAGTATATTCTAATTAACATCATCTCATCTTTTCTATTTCTTGTTGCCATTGCCTATTTATATGCCATAACTGGTACGTTGAATTTTGCTCATCTTTCGATTCGGGTAGCAGAGGTTGGCCAAGAGGGACTTATGAATACGGTAGCGATTCTATTTTTAATTGTGTTTAGTTTAAAAGCCGGTTTATTTCTATTTTATTGGCTTCCTGGTTCTTATAGTGCTCCACCTACTGTAGTTGCTGCCATATTTGCCGCACTATTAACTAAGGTAGGGATTTATGCGATTATTAGAGTTTTTACGTTAGTCTTTTATCATGACCCGCAAGTTACGCATTTATTAATCGGGATATTAGCAGCTGTAACGATGATATTAGGAGCGATAGGTGCTGTAGCTTATGGAGATATTAAGAAAATATTAACTTATAACGTCATTGTAGGAGTGGGATTTATTTTAGCCGGAGCGGCTTCTTTCACAACGGAAGGGATGACGGGATCATTATTCTATTTAATCCACGATATGATTGTTAAAGCTCTCATTTTCCTATTAGGTGGAACAATCATTCATCTTACAGGAACGAGTAAACTTAATGAAATAAGTGGTCTTATCCGGCTGCACCCGGGATTAGGCTGGATGTTTTTTATTGCCGCCTTATCACTATCAGGAATTCCGCCATTAAGCGGCTTTTTAGGAAAGATTTTTATTTCAGAAGGAACTTTTGAAGCAGGATACTTTTGGTTGGGTGGGATTGGATTACTTACCAGCCTTATGGTTTTGTATTCGATTATGAAAATCTTTATGAATTGCTTTTGGGGTTATACGGACTTAACGGAGGAGGATGAGAAAGGGACAACCAAAGGGTTAATGTTACCTATTGGAATTCTGACCATGTTAACAATTGCCCTGGGCTTAGGTGCGGAAGGTATTCATGCTTACGTTGATGATGCTGTTGAAGGCTTAATGAATCCAAGCATTTATATTGAAGCTGTATTGGGAAGCGGCCAAAGACAATAACCTAATCGTATTTTTGATGGTGGAAAGGGGTGGCAGCCATGCCCATGCAAGTATTAATAAATCTATTAATCGGTGTTATCTGGATGTTCCTTCAAGATGATTGGAGTGTTTTAACATTCTTTAGCGGTTACTTATTTGGTTTGTTGGTCCTTTTTATCCTGAGAAGATATTTACCAACAAAATTTTATTTGGTGACATTGCTTGCCATTGTTCGGCTTTTTCTTGTATTTATCATTGAACTATTTACATCCAGTATATTGGTTATTCGACAGGTGACACGGCCTAGAATCAATATTACTCCAGGTATTTTCACATTGGAAACGGAGTTGGAAGGAGATTTGGAGATTACCTTATTGGCCTTACTGCTAACATTGACTCCGGGATCGGTTGTGGTGGAGGTTTCTTCAAACAGTAAAAAGTTTTATATCCATGCGATGGATATCCCGGAATCAAGCGATGCCGTTCTTCATTCTAAAAATAAATTTGAAAAGGCTATTAAGAGGGTGACACGTTCATGATACAGGGAATATTAATTTGTTCATTAATTTTCTTGAGTTTTGCCATTTTTGCTACGATTTTTCGGTTGGTAAAAGGGCCGACAGCACCTGATAGGGTGCAGGCACTCGATGCATTAGGGATTCATTTAATATCAGGAGTGGCTATATTTTCAGTTTTGCTAAGAAGTACAGGATTTTTTGAAGTGATTTTATTAATTGGCATTCTCTCCTTTATTGGGACAATTGCCTTTGCGAGATATATTGAAAGAGGTGTGGTCATTGAGCGTAATCATTCAGATTGAACTGATTGCAGTTAGTTTAATATTGGTTGGTACCATTTTCAGTTTTTTAAGTGCAATTGGATTCATTCGCCTCCCTGATCTTTATACACGCTCACATGCACTTTCAAAAGGATCAACAATGGGTGTCCTCTTTATTCTTGTTGGTACCTTTCTCTTTTTTATCATGGAAGGAATTTTTAGCATCCGGTTATTTCTTGGTATTTTCTTTGTTTTTCTTACAGCTCCAGTTGCAGCCCATGTCATTGTACGTGCGGCTTACCGCTCAAATGTTGCTCTTTCAAAAGATAGTGTTAGAGATGATTTGAAAGAAGTTTACAAAAATGAAGGAGTGATTGGAAGTGAACAAAGAAGAAGTGAAGAACTTGGGGAATAAGTCACAATAGCTTCTTTATCCTTTTTTAGAAAGATGATTGGCGTTTTTTCGATGTGGATACCGACATACGAAATAAGCTCCTCCACCTTGACTATTATGTAGCACCTGAAGAAAATCATGCTTCAGTTGTACCGACTATGATGAGCCGCGCACTTCGTTTTTGCTCGAGAGAAGCTGGTAATTCCAATAAGTTCATATGAGGTCTATTTGTGCTTCATGCAAATTTAAGTTTATTTATAAAAGTTACAGTAGTTTTAGAATGGAAATTTCATTGATTAGACATGGTAAATCTAAATATACTGATAGTTTTCGTATAACAGGTGAAGAGTTTAATGATTGGGTTAAAAATTACAATGATCAAGGAGTATATGAAGAAGATTTTTTTCCTCATGAGACACTTAACAAGATACATTGGCTACTACAGCTATAAGTTTATCCAACTCATGATAAAAATGAAACGAGAAATTGTTTTGCCGACAATGAGGAAATCTTTTCGCTAAGTTGCATTGTGACTTCAAAAGAAATGAAATAAAAGTTGACTGATATTCTAACTGAACATGTAGTGAAAAAAGATGTAGAGTCGGCATAAAAAGATTCGAGGTGAAATGCAGATGGATCGAAGAATAAAAGAATTAGTTGATTTGACGAAGAAAAAATTTGGATTAGATAATTATTATTTAAAACAACATAGCTTTTATCGAAACGTCAACATCTTTAATAAAACGATTTATACGCTTTGTATGGAATGGTTTCCTAATCATATAATTGAACAAGAGGATGATGAGTCAAATCCAGAAGGTGCGGCCGTTATTGAGATCAATCTACATACTCGTAAATTTGAACGCGTTATTTTTGTCATGGGGAAAACATATGCTAAAGATGGGATTACGTTTGCAAATCTTAATCTAAATAACATGATCAATTGGATTGAATACGAAACAGGATTGACATATGGAAAGCAGTTTCAATTGGATAAACAAGAAGAAGGAGCATTTCGCTTTAGAGAATGTATCGATGGTGTTGCCGTTTCACCTTCAGGATATATCGAAGTTAATGTTAATCAGGAAGGGGATCTCACCTTGTACAGAGTCAGTGGACAATTTCCTTCTAAAGAAATGGTTAAAGAAGAAGCTTACACACTGACCCTTGATATGATAGAGCACTTAGCAAAGGAACAATTGCAGTTGGTCGAATTTCCTTCCTATGACCAGGAAAAAATGATTCCTGTTTATGCGGTGGAAGAGATTTATGTCGAGAATGATGGGATGTTAACGATTCCATTTGAGTTTATAACAGATGTAAGGTCGTATTTAAAAATAGATAAAATAATGAATTGGAATGAATCAATCAACGTACCATTTGAAAGAAAAGAGATTGGTTGGATAGAAGATGTTACAACGGAACAAGCTTTTTCAGCTGAGCCAAGTCCTGATACATTCCCAATCACAAAGGCAGAAGAAGATCGATGTGTGATGACAGTCAAGGACCTTTTACGACAGGAATATCCAAATGACACAGGAAAATGGATCCTTAAAACGCTGCATCGAGATAAAGGGTATATTCATGCTACATTAAGGGCAAAACGCCAGGAAAATCGTGTGTTTCAGAGAAAAATCAAGGTCATGATTGATGCAAATAGTTTTCAAGCAGTAAATTACATAGATAACAAGTCGATGCTAGAGATGTTTGAGGAATTTCAAGTACCTGATAACGGTATGATAACAAAAGAAGAAGCGTATGAAAAAATCAAAGAATTGTTTGAGCTAAAGCCTTATTATGTTTATGAATTTAAACAGAACCAATATATTTTATGCGGGAAATTAGATTGTCAATATGGAGTGAATGCATCAAACGGTGAAGTTATTGCTTTAGCAGATTTATAGTGTTCTTGCCGATAACGATTATTGGTACAGGTGTTTCAGTGATAGTATGTATACTGAAGCAAAGGAAGATTAAGCAGAGAAATATTCCCTCCTGGTTCTTAATGATTATCTAACCTTTTTCTGACAATTAATGCAGTTCCTCGCTATCAGCTTCAGTCGAAGAGTGTATTTTCTGGGAAATAATCGTCTTGTTTTGCAGTTAATTGATAGTGTAGTCCATATCTCTAAATTCCATTTTAGTATTCCCAAGTAAGCCCGTCTGTGTATTAGCAGAGGTTTTCTTGGGATTTATTATTCATCACCTTATAATGGAATAAGACCATGAACGTTTATCATGAAGAAATAAACGGAAAGTAATCCTCCACTTCCCCTTAAAGAAATACCTTCAGAATGACTTTTCTACATTATAGAAGTGCTCTTTCCAAACTCTCAATAAAAAAATTGCCCTTTCAAAAAAAACGAATATTTTATTGGCAGAGGTGCGTGTATATTTTAGTAAAGCCAAAAATAAAAAGCTTTAAAAGTTGACATTTTGATAGAAAGACGAATTTTTTTGGTTGAGAGTTTTGAAAATACAAACTATTGTTAGGGAAACACAAAAGAAATATTTTTTTTTCAGGAAGTACAGGAAATCTTCATTATGATGACAGGGGGATTAACAATGTATCAAAAAATTCTACAAACGAATGAATCTTTTACAAGGAAAATGCTGGATTACCAAGACCTTGATCCGACCAGTAAATATTTTGGCGGCATTATTGATCCGATTATGGGAGTTGCCTTGCCAAGCCACGGGAATACCCCAAAAGTTATGGCCGCCTGGGTTGCCTCAATTGCAAACCCTGATTCTCAGTTTTATCAAAGTGAGGAGTTAAATGAACGATTACGAAAAATGTCTGAATATATGCTAAGGCAACAGCATCAGGATGGAACGATTTCATTGGGATCAACGAATTATCATTCCCCGCCTGATACTGGATTTGTCGTTGTAGGTTTAACACAGGTTTATTTGTTATTAAACAAGCAATCATCGGACATGTACAATGATGTTTGCGCCAATCTGAAGCTTTTTTTAGAACGGACTGTGCCTGCCCTTCTCACTGGCGGCTGCCACACTCCAAATCATCGCTGGGTTCTGACTGCTGCCCTATCCTTTTTAAATCAACTCTTTCCAAATGAAGAATTAGTAAGCCGTGCTGAAGAATGGTTAGCGGAAGGATTAGATTTTACAGAAGATGGAGAATGGACGGAACGAAGCAATGGAATTTATAATGCCGTGAATAACAATATGCTTTACCATGCTGCACAAAATTTAAATCGCCCAGAGCTACTCGAGCCTGTTAGAAGGAATTTAGAATTAATGCAATATCTTGTTCATCCTTCAGGAGAAGTTGTTACAGATTATTCGGGTAGACAAGATTTTGGAGTGACATCTAATTTAGCAAACTATTATTTCATTTATCGCTTAATGGCAGCACATGATAAAAATCCGCTTTTTTCGTATATGGCAGACTTGGCAGCTGAAAGTGTAACAGAACCTGGCAGTGTTGATTCTAATGCGATGATTGGACATCTGCTTTATCCGGACAGAATGAATAATGAGGGGGAACGGCAGCCTATTCCTAATGAATATGTGAAAATCATCAATAAGCAGTTTCCGCGTTCTGAGTATTTAAGCAGGGTTGCTGATGTAGGCCATCATCTGAAAATTTTGCACAGTGCCCCACATACAGCGTTTGGGTCACCAATTGTCCGTTATCGAAAAAAAGATACGAGCGCGACGATCATGACCAATACTCCTTCATTTTTTTCACTTCGACATGGAAAAGTGAGACTGTTAGGAACAAAGATTGCAACTGCTTTTTCACCAGGGATTGTTTATTTTGATGAATTGAAGGAACTGAATGATGGCTATGTGTTAAGTGCTGTGATGGAGAAAGGATATAACTCGCCTATTCCGAAGCCTTTTTTAGATGAACTGCAGAGTATTGATGGTAACAGTATTCCGTGGTATTTGCTTCCACATCAGCATCGTGATGTTACCCATCTTCAGAAGCACGAAATTACAGTGACGATCACTCCAGGGAAAGACGTGTGGAAGCTTCACATTAAGAGCGACCAATTGGAAGAGGTTTTTACACAAATAACGTTTATTTTTGATCAAGAGGGAACATTTAGTGGAGAAGGAGTGAAGCATGTTCGGAATGAGCAATACTTCTTAACTGAGGGCAAGGCAGCTTACTCTGTAGGAAATCATTCGATTGAAATCTCACCAGGCTCTTATGACCATTGGTTGGATACGCTTCGTGAAGATGAACATTCAGCAGGATGTAAACACTTATCGTTAAACCTTATGACTCCATTCGATCGAGTCATTGAAATCAAGCTAAAATAGGTGAAAAATAGATAGCTAATAGAAAAAATTAAGATTATTAATAATTGCACTTTTCCTAGAAGGTAGAATTATTGTTATTGAAAACAAGTGAAATTCCTTATAAAGTCTTGTTAAGCGCTTACAACTTAACTCGATAAAGGGGGCTCGATGGTGAAATTAGAGCATATTCAAACAGCTGTACGAAAATTATTTCCGACCTTTCTACAAAGATCCGGGTGCGGGAAAATGGTTTAAAACCTCTAATGGGAATTTTTTACGCGGAGCTATTGTCGGTCAAGGAGATATCGAAATAAGAGAGATTGTCAAGCAGATTAAAGCTTCAGGTTATGATGGTTATATTACGTTGGAATTTGAAGGGATAAAGGAATGCAGGGCAACATCCAAAATTGGTATGGAGAACATTCGACGTTTTTGGAATGAAGTGTAACAAAAGCTTTACCTATTATTAATTCCATCTCAATAGATTAGACAGGAATTACTAGAAGATGATTTTGAGCAATTTCCGAAAAAGATATCTTTAGAAATAGCTCTTGTGGCTTTAAAATTCTTAAATACTATCGGCCATGAATGGGAATATTCAAAGGAATAGGATTGAAGGTGATAGATGAACTTAGAATCTATCACCTTTTTTGTTATAAACAAGAAAACCCTAGGCTAGGCCTAGGGTTCCAAAAAGCTTTCAGTGTGGTATAAAAAAACTCCCTTGTGGTGCTTAAATATTTTTGGTTCGCCAACCAAAATATCAGCATACGGAGGAGTTCTTAAGTCTAATAAAGACACTAATAGTTTAGCACACACAACTTAAGTATCATTATTAGTATTTATCGTCAACCTTTCCTAGTGACAAAAGGTAAGATAAGTTGAAATGAATTTTTACAGATTGTCTAAAGCAAATAATATTATTCCCTATATAATAAAATTTATATTCAGAATTATCTAATAATATTAACGAAAGGGAGTGATATTTTATGTTAGAAATAGTTAATTTCTTGAATAGGTATATTTGGAGTAATGCTCTAGTATTCCTATTCTTAGCTGTCGGACTATTTTTTACCGTCCAAACCAGATTCGTACAAGTCAGACGTTTTAAAGACATGGTTACTTTACTATTTGAAAAGAATGATGACAACGCAGGTATTTCTTCCTTCCAAGCATTAGCAATGTCTTTAGGTAGTCGTATCGGAACGGGTAATATCGTTGGTGTGGCTACCGCTATTAGTTTAGGAGGGCCAGGGGCAGTTTTTTGGATGTGGATCACAGGATTTTTTGGAAGTGCAACTTCTTTTATCGAGATTACACTAACTCAAATTTATAAAAGTAAATTAGAGGGGGAGTATCGTGGTGGTACACCGTTCTATATTTACAAAGGATTAAATTTAAAATGGTTCTCTGTTATTTCAGCCATTATTTTAACAGTAGTTATCGGTATTTTCTGGCCTACTGTACAAGCTAATACAATCGCATTAACTGTAAAAGATTCTTTTAATATTCCACCTTTGGTTACAGGAACTTTATTAGCCTTATCAATCGCTGTTATTATTTACGGTGGTGTTAAGCGTATTGCAACTGTTTCAGAATATTTAGTTCCGTTTATGGCGTTTGGATATGTCGGTATCTGTATCGTATTATTAGCTATCAATGCTTCTGAAATCCCGGCTATGTTTTCATTAATTGTTTCTAGTGCATTTAATTTAAATGCTACATTCGCTGGCCTTTTAGGTACTGCAATTGCTATGGGAGTACAGCGTGGAGTGTTTGCAAGTGCTGCAGGTCTTGGTACTGAGACTTTTGAGTCTGGTGCGACAAGTGTATCCCATCCTGCAAAACAAGGTTTGGTGCAAGCGCTTTCGATTTATATTGACACTTTCTTAATTTGTACTTCAACTGCTTTTATGATTTTAATTACAGGAATGTATAACGTTAATCCTAAAGGAGGGGAGCCTATTGTTAACAACTTACAAGATGCTGGTCCTGAATTATATACTCAATTCGCAATGGGAACTCTAGTTTCACAGACGTTTGGTCAATATTTCATGACTGCTTCATTATTCTTATTTTGTTTTACAACTTTAATTACGTATTTCTACAAAATGGATACAAATATCTCATTTGTTAAAGAAACACTTAATCTAAAACATTCAAGCAAATTTGTTAACCACTTAGCACGCTTCGGTCTTCTCGGAATGGTCATTTTCGGTGCTATTAACTCAGCCCCATTAATCTGGGGGATTACTGACTTAGGTGTTGGACTTCTCGGATGGATTAACGTAATCACAATTTTCCTCTTATCTAAAATTGCTGTTAAAGCGCTCAAAGATTACGATGAACAGAAAAAAGCAGGACTCAATCCTATCTTTCGTCCAAGTAAAGTTGGTATTAAAAATGCTGATTTTTGGGAAGAACTTGAAACAAAAGAGCTTGGGGAAAAAGAAAGCGCTGCTGCTTTAACTAAACCAGTTAATAGAAGCCTTAGTGATCTTCAACAATCAGATGTTTTTCTGGAGTAACGAAAAAAGCCCAAATTCTCAATTTTAATAGAGAATTGGGCTTTTTCGGTGTTGCACGGTAAGAGATTATTAGATTGTGAAGGCATTTTTATGTTTAAAAATACAATTTAAAAGGAAAATAATGAAAGGAGGGATGATGATGAAGTTTGTAATTATCGGCGGAGATGCAGCAGGGATGAGTGCTGCTATGCAAATTGTCCGCAATAGCTCCGGAAATGACATAACGGTTTTTGAAAAGGGTGGAATCTATTCGTATGGCCAATGTGGCCTCCCTTATGTCATTAGTGGAAAAATTGCATCTACAGATAAATTAATTGCCCGTACGCAGGAAACGTTTCGCAATAAATACGGAATTGATGCTCGAATTTTTCATGAGGTGGTGAATGTTGACGCAAAGAGTAAGCAGGTAAGCGGAATTGACCATGCAAATGGAAAAACGTTTACTATGCCGTATGACCGTCTTCTTATTGCAACGGGTGTAAGTCCGGTAATCCCGGATTGGGAGGGTGTGAACCTGCCAGGTATCTTTACGTTAAAAACGATTCCAGACGCAAAGAAAATGATGGATTACCTGAAAAAGGAGATCAAGCATGTGACGGTGATCGGCGGCGGATACATAGGGCTTGAAATGGCAGAAAGCTTTGTGGAGTTAGGCAAGAAGGTCACGATCATCGAACGGAATGAGCAATTAGCAAAGATTTTTGATAAAGAGATGGCAGAGCTTATCCATGAGGAAGCAATAAAGCAAAAAATTGTATTAAAATTTGGGGAGTCTGTTGAAGCCTTTAAGGGTCAGGATCATGTGGAATATGTGAAAACCGACAAAGGCGAGTATGAAACAGATCTTGTCCTATTGGCCATTGGCGTGAAACCAAATACGGCATTTTTAAAAGATTCCGGCCTTATCACAAGTGTAAATGGTGCGATTCAGGTAAATGCCTATATGCAGACAAGCTTGGAGGATGTCTATGCTGCTGGGGATTGCGCCACTCAGTATCACCGTATTAAAGAAAAGGATGATCATATTCCTTTAGGGACTCACGCAAATAAGCAAGGACAAATTGCTGGCTTGAACATGATTAACCATCATAAAACCTTTAAAGGTGTTGTAGGGACATCGATCATTAAATTTTTTAATTTAACATTGGGACGAACAGGGATTTCTGAAGCTGAAGCAAAAAGATTAAACATCCCCTGCCAATCAGTAACCATTCAAGCGACAGATATTGCCGGATACTACCCTGATGATCAAAAAATGACGGTGAAATTAGTGTATCATGAGCATTCATATAAGCTTTTAGGCGGACAAATCATCGGTGGAAATGGTGTGGACAAACGAATTGATGTATTAGCTACAGCATTATTCCATTCGTTGACAACCGATCAATTACTGGATTTAGATTTAGCTTATGCTCCGCCATATAATAGTGTATGGGATCCTATTCAGCAAGCAGCTAGAAAGATAAACTAGCTACTTATAACAATAAGATGTAAAAAGCCTTTCTAAAATAGAGAGGCTTTTTGTTTTTCTCCTTTATTCTAGAACCAAATACCTAGCATAAGTCTGTGAAATGTAAAATAAAGTTAAAAAGAATTTATTGTTAAGTTGAATTGTCTAAAGCCAGGAATACGTAAATGAAAAGGAGGATGTTCATGAAGGGGAATAACTTATCAACAAAAACAATCGTTGCAATTGGAATTGGAACAGCAGTGTTTGTCATCTTAGGTCGTTTTGCTTCAATACCATCTGGAATTCCGAACACGTCGATCGAAACGTCGTATGCTTTTCTTGCTTTAATGGCTGTTGTTTTTGGGCCGATTGCCGGCGGACTTATAGGGTTTATTGGGCATGCCTTGAAGGATGCATTATTTTATGGCTCACCATGGTGGAGCTGGGTGATTGTCTCTGCATTGGTCGGTTTCTTAATCGGTTATGCAACACGAAAATCAACGGTTCAGGAGGGTGTTTTTGCAACGAAGCAAATTGTCTTGTTTAACATCATTCAGGCAATTGTACAGGCGATTGGCTGGATCTTGATTGCCCCGATTTTAGATATATTGATATATGCGGAGCCAGTTAACAAGGTCTTCTTACAGGGAGCCGTTGCTGCAGCTGCAAATATTGTTACTGTCGGTGTTTTAGGGACAATTTTAATCACTGCCTATGCAAAAACACGAACGAAATCCGATAGCTTGAAAAAGGAAGAAACATTATAATTTCAAACGGTTTTGATTTCATAAAAGGGGCTGACTTTGAAAGGAAGGTCAGTCCCTTTTGATAATAAATGAGTGATAGGGGAAATGGAATGAAAGTGCCAGTGATTGAATTTAAAAACTTTGGTTTTAAATATAAAAGTCAAGCGGAGCCAACACTTATCGATATTAATCTTACAATCTATGAAGGTGAAAAAGTACTAATCGCGGGTCCTTCAGGCTCTGGAAAAAGCACACTTGCTCATTGTATGAACGGACTAGTTCCTTTTTCTTTTAAAGGAGAGATCACTGGAGAGCTGAAGGTAAAGGGAAAAGACACAAAAGAACAGGGGATATTTGCTCTGTCAAAAATAGTAGGGACTGTCCTGCAAGATCCTGACGGGCAATTTATCGGTTTAACAGTTGGGGAGGATATGGCCTTTTCTTTGGAAAATGATTGTGTAAACCAAGAGGAAATGAAGGAAAGGGTTCAAGAAATAGCCAAGATTGTGGAGCTTGATGGCCATTTAAACCATTCTTTGCACGAATTATCAGGCGGACAGCGACAACGGGCTGCCCTTGGCGGAGTCATGGTTGATCAGGTGAAAATTCTTCTATTTGATGAGCCTTTGGCAAATCTCGATCCTGCAACAGGGAAGCATGCAATGGAGCTAATCCATCGTATCCATGAAGAGACAAATGCAACGGTTCTTATTGTTGAACATCGAATCGAGGATGTTCTCGATCAAGAAATGGACCGAATCATCATTATTAATCATGGACGAGTTGTGTGTGATCTGTCTCCAGATGAGCTATTAGCCTCAAATGTATTAGAGGAAAATGATTTACGTCAGCCTTTATATGTAAAAGCATTAAAATATGCTGGTTGTCGAATTACCCCTGATATATGTCCAACTCATATGGATCGCCTTTTAACAAATTCCTGTAAAGAAAAACTTTTATCCTGGTTTGAAGGGGGAATACCACAAAAGTCAGATCTGGAAAAATTCCCAGTCTTAGAACTTCAGCAAATTCATTTTCAGTATAATGATCATCGTAAAATTTTGAATGATGTTACATTGACAATTTCAAAAGGTGAGATGGTTAGTATAGTAGGAAAGAATGGTGCGGGAAAGTCTACTCTTTCCAAACTGATTTGCGGCCTTGAAAAACCTAGTGCCGGAAGAATCTTAGTAGATGGAAGAGATATTACGCATGACACGCTGAAGGAACGATCGCTTAAAATCGGCATGGTGTTACAGAATCCGAACCAAATGATTTCAAAAGCAATGGTCTATGATGAGGTTGCCCTCGGACTTTGTGTCAGGGGAATTCAGGAAAACGAAATAAAAGATCGTGTTACACATACGCTCAACATATGCGGGCTGCTTCCGTTTCGAAATTGGCCGGTTTCTGCATTAAGCTATGGTCAAAAAAAACGGGTCACGATTGCATCCATTCTTGTGATGCAGCCGGATATTCTCATATTGGATGAGCCCACAGCAGGTCAAGATTACCGCCATTACACAGAGATCATGGAATTTCTTGTTGAACTAAATAGACTTGGAGTTACCATCTTAATCATTACACATGATATGCACCTTATGCTTGAGTACACACCTCGGGCAATTGTTATCGCAAATGGAAGAGTCATAGCAGATGATCAAGCAACCAAGATTTTGAGCAGCCAGCATATAATGGAACAGGCCAATTTAAAAGAAACATCTTTGTACGAATTAGCCAAAAGAGCAGGTATCAATGAAATGAACGATTTTATACGTCAGTATATATTTTACGAAAAGGGGGAAAAACGCTTTGGTCGTTAATATGCTGTCTTATATTGATCGAGATTCACCAGTTCATCAACTAACAGGTGCAACAAAACTGATTTGTTTTCTCTTTTGGTCAACCGCAGCTATGCTTACATATGATACTCGAATTCTCTTATTTTTGCTTTTTAGCAGTATTCTTCTATTTCATCTATCAAAAATCAAATTTAGTGATATTTCCTTTGTTTTGGGCTTCATCCTGTTCTTCCTTTTACTAAATAATATAGCCATTTACATCTTTTCTCCTCAGGAAGGTGTTGGGATTTATGGATCAAAGCATTTATTAATTGAGCTGCCAAAGAGCTATGATCTCACCCTTGAGCAATTATTCTATCAATTTAATGTAACGTTAAAATACATTACAGTCATTCCAGCAGCACTTATCCTCATCTTAACGACAAATCCTAGTGAATTTGCAGCTTCATTAAATAAAATCGGCATAAACTATCGAATTGCGTTTGCTGTAGCACTAACTCTGCGCTATATCCCAGATCTTCAAAGGGAATTCAGAAATATTGCTCTCTCACAGCAAGCACGCGGACTTGACATGTCGAAAAAAGAAAAGCTTCCAGCTCGAATGAAAAATGCGGTATCCATTATTATGCCACTCATTTTTTCAAGCTTAGATCGAATTGAAACGATTAGCAATGTTATGGAGCTGAGGGGGTTCGGAAAGAAGGAAAAACGAACATGGTATCGTGAACGCCGCTTTCACAAAAACGACTATGTCGCATTCTGTCTAACCGCAGCTATTTCGGTCATTACACTTATGATTACCTTCTTTGATGGGAATCGTTTTTATAATCCTTTTTGATGGGATGTTTATATTATTGTTGGAAATTAATTACAAGTAGTGACCCTTTAAAGGATGAATAATCAGCAAATCGAATTGTATAAGGTATTAAAAAATAATACTTGCTTCGTAATTAAGAAGGATATAAAAAGGTTCATAATGGATTGGTTTAAGGTGAAGCAAATTACATACTTAGTTCTTTTTTGATAAATCCTCACATTTTAATATATTAATATAATTTGTTAGAGTAGGGTAACTGTCTTTTTATGCAGAAAAAAGTTTCGTTTTACTCTCTGAAGATTGAAATAATGGGTAGACGATAAACAACGATTTAAAGTATTATTATAAGCAAAATATGTCATTTTAAGAGATTAACGGAAAAGTTTTACTAGTAAAAGTGCAATTTACAGAATATTAAAATTTTACAAACAATTCATTAAAGGATAAAGAAAAACATTATTCGCGGAGGCCAAATGAAATTTAGAACAAAGCTTTACTTGAGCATAGGATCCTTATTGCTATTAATTTCAATTATCGTTGTTATTTTAATGAATATGCTTGAACAATCAACAGTCAATATGCATGTTGTAGTAAATGAATTGTATCAAAGAATTAATATGGCATCAGATATTAAGTATGAGACTGCCAATATTGGAAGAGAGTTAAGAGAAATCACAACTCAACACTCAAGTGACAATCGACAAGCAGCGACAAATGCTTGGGAGCAATCTCATATCAATATGCAGCTTGCATTAGAATCCCTTGAAAAAAAGGATACGCAAGAAGAGTCTCAAGAGTTGATTGCAAAATTTAAAACCTTGCATAGGTCCTACCAAAACTTGGCGCAGCAAGTCATGACGGCAAAGAACATTGATCAAAATGTTGAAATTCAGCCTGCCTTGTGGAATGAAGCAGAGCTTACGAGACAAAGAATGCTGCAAATTGCAGAGCTTCTCCATGGGCTGCAGGAGCAAGAGATGAAAAATGAGCTATTAAGATCAAGAGAGACCTATAATTGGGCTGTCACAGTGATTTATATTTATTTGGCTATTGGCTTAACCATTGGCATTAGCTACACAATCTATATGATTAGACGTATGACGAAGAACCTTAACAATGTGACCACTGTCATGAAGCGTGTAACAACAAGTGATTTTGAAAGGCTGCCCCGAATTGAGGTTTTTTATAAAGATGAGATTGGTGAAATTGCCTTAGCCTTTAATAAAATGGCCAAAGCGTTAGAGGAGCATAGCAAGCTTGAGAAAAGGCTAATTGAAGAAGCAGAGGAACATAGCTGGCTCAAGACGAAAATAGCCGAAATATCCACGATGTATCCAGAGGTTGAAACGATTCAGATGTTGGCTGAGCAGTTATTAGCGAAGCTTGTGCCAATGGTTGGTGCCAGCTATGGTGCATTCTATGTCAAGGAGATTGAAGACTGTCATCCATATTTAAAAAGGACTGCAGGTTATGCACTGTCACATGAAAATAAAAGATTTGAGCGATTTGGCTTTGGCGAGGGGCTTGTTGGGCAATGTGCGGTTGAAAAACGGCCGATCCTGCTTAATGAGGTACCAGATCAATACATAAAAGTTCATTCAGGCATTGGAGAAGGCTCACCGAAAAACATCATGATCCTGCCAGTTCAATTTGAAGGCGATGTCCTTGCAGTGATCGAAATTGCCTCGTTTGAGTCATTTAGTCCATCACAGGTAAAGCTGCTTGAAGAAGTAAACAGCCATATCGGCATTACGCTCAATAGTATTTCAAACCGGATGAGGGTTGAAAGGCTGTTACAGGAATCACAAGCTTTAACCGAAGAACTGCAGGCTCAATCTGAAGAATTACAATTACAGCAAGAGGAATTAAGGACAACGAATGAAAAGCTTGAAGAGCAATATGAAGCATCCGAGCAAAAGAAAAAAGAGATTGAAAAGGTTCGCGAGGCGCTTGAGGAGAAGGCACAGCAGCTGGAGTTAAGCTCGCAATATAAATCCGAGTTTTTGGCGAATATGTCTCATGAGCTGCGAACACCGTTAAATAGCTTACTAATCCTGGCGCAAATTCTTTCAGAAAACGGAGAGGGAAATCTTACACCTAAGCAAGAAGAGTATATTCGGACCATCTATACGTCAGGAAATGATTTACTGCATTTGATTAATGACATTTTAGATCTTGCCAAAGTAGAATCAGGTAAATTGGAGGTTGTGCCAAAGGAAGTAGAGCTTAAGCAGATCAGCGACTATATTTTAAGTCAATTCTCCCCGATTGCCAAACAGAAGCAGGTTAAGTTCTCTATTGAACTAGGAGAAGATGTGCCAGACCGTTTTTATACAGATGAACAAAGGCTCCAGCAAATCTTAAAAAATCTTCTTTCAAATGCATTTAAGTTTACCGAAATCGGCAGCGTGTCCTTAGTTGTTCATAAGGTTAGGAATAAAACAATGGATAAAAAGCTCCATGCAGGTGATAGACAAACGATGTCCATGCTGGCCTTCTCTGTTATTGATACGGGGATTGGCATCGCCAAGGATAAACAAGAAACGATTTTTGACGCGTTTAAACAAGCGGATGGAACGACAAGCCGTCAATATGGCGGTACTGGACTAGGTCTTTCCATCAGCAGAGAAATTGCACAGCTCTTGGGCGGATTTATTGAGGTCAGAAGTGAGAAAGGCGAAGGAAGCACCTTTACATTATTCTTGCCGCACTTTGAACAGAACGCTAAGAGCGAAGAAACTTCTGCTTTTGAAGAAGCAGCGGTTAGTCTTGAAGTGAATCAGTATCAATTAGACGAGGATAACCTGACAAGGAAAGAAGATAATTTGAAGCAGCATGGGAAATCATTGCTTAAGGATAAGAAAATCTTGATTGTCGATGACGATATTCGCAATGTGTATGCCTTAACGATTGCACTGGAACAATATGAAATGGATATTATTGTTGCGGAAAATGGCCGTGAAGGTATTGAAATGCTGCAAAAAAATCCAGATACCGATTTGGTTTTAATGGATATAATGATGCCGGAGATTGATGGATTTGAAGCCATGCGCAGAATCCGCAAAAAACCTGATTTTAGCACGATTCCGATCATTGCTCTTACTGCAAAGGCCATGAAGCACAGCCGTGAAGAATGCTTAAATGCTGGAGCAACAGATTATATTAGCAAGCCAATTAACTTGGATCAGTTATTCTCGCTTATGCAGGTCTGGCTATATAGGAAGGAGGGCTAGGACATTACAAACCTATTTCCAATCACCTCTGCAAAAACCGATTTAGATGAAATCGAAAAAATTGAAATAGAGTTACTTTTAGAAGCGATATTTCGCTATTATGGATACGATTTTCGAAATTATGCAGCTCCATTCATTCAAAGGAGAATTTGTCATCGAGTGAGTAAAGAGAATCTTTCTAGTATATCAGCCCTTCAGGAAAAGGTTTTGCGGGACCATAATGCCATGGAGAGGCTGATATCGGACTTTTCGATCAATGTGACGGAAATGTTCCGTGATCCTGAATTCTTTTTGGCGATTCGAAAAAAGGTGATTCCGATTGTTAAGGATTTTCCTGAGATTCGCATTTGGCATGTCGGCTGTTCATCCGGTGAAGAAGTTTACTCGATGGCGATTCTTTTACATGAAGAGGGACTGTATGAAAAATCGAGAATCTTTGCTACAGATATAAATGCTGACATTCTAGAAAAGGCAAAAAAGGGCACGTTTCCGTTAGATGGAATGCAGCGCTACACGAAAAACTATTTTGAAGCAGGAGGGAAAAGAGCCTTTTCAGAGTATTACAAGGCAGTGGACGACCAGGTGTTTTTCCATTCTTTTCTGCAAAAAAACGTCGTGTTTGCCCAGCATAATTTAGTAACAGATCATTCCTTTAACGAATTTGACATCATCATATGTCGAAATGTCTTAATTTATTTTAATAAGAGTCTTCAAAATAAAGTTCATAAGCTATTGTACGATAGCCTAAGCTTATCTGGTTTTCTTGGACTAGGTAAAAGAGAGGGGATAAAGTTTACAAGCTATGAAAACTGTTACGGAGAATTTGATGCACCAGAAAAAATCTATCGAAAAATTAAATAGTTTACCTGCAAAAAAGGTTAATATTTTAATGGTGGATGACCATCCAGAAAATCTTCTCGCATTGGAAGCCGTCCTCATATCTCCAAACTATAACCTGGTCAGTGCAAATTCAGGAAAAGAAGCGTTGAAATGTATGCTTAAGTATGATTTTGCTGTTATTTTGCTCGACGTACAAATGCCCGGATTAAACGGCTTTGAAACAGCAAAGCTTATTAAGGCAAGGGAAAAAACAAGACATATCCCGATTATTTTTATAACGGCCATCAGTCAAGATATCGAGCATGTTCAACAAGGGTATTCAGTGGGAGCGATTGATTATATATTTAAACCTTTTCATCCGGAAACTCTTAAACAAAAAATAGAACAATTCGTTAAAATCCATCAAAAGCACGAAGAAACGATTATTCAAACGGATCAAGAGCGTACTGACGAATTAATCAAAGTAAATAAAAAGCTTGACCGGACTACATTAAATTTGCGTCGTACTGAGGCGTTAGCAAAGGTGATTGGCGAAACCATCAGCGATACGATTGTCACATTTGATGAACAAGGATTTATCATCTCGGTGAACCCGGCTGTAAAAGGGATGCTTGGCTATGAAGCTGACGAGTTGATTGGAAAACATGTTGTCATGCTGTTTCTCAAGGTCAGAAGTGATCAAGAAAATGAATCTACATTTTCAATCTTTTCTTCCATCAAACAGGCTGCAGGCAAGATTATTGAGTCCTATGTATTGCGGAAGGACGGAAGCTATTTTCCTGCAGATATTCAAATTGGCGAAGCAACAGTGGAAGATCAACAGATTTTTGTTTGCACAATACGAGATGTGACAGAACGAAAGCAAATCGAGGAAGTAAAAAAGCAAAGGCTTCATGATATGGAGCATATTGTGGAGGAACGAACATTAGAGCTTTTGCAGGCAAATGAAAAGCTGCAAAAAGAGATTGAAGAACGAAACCATTCACAAGAAAGATTCAAAAAGATCTTTGAATCAAGTCCTTGTTTAATGGCGATTTTTTCACTGAAACAGGAAGTTTTCATTGATGTAAATGCCAGTTGGGTAAATTTCACTGGTTATTGTTATGAGGAATTAGTCAATAAAAAGATTGATATCGAAAAGTTTGTGGATGAGACGGATGAAATGATTGATCTTGAACAAGTCATTCGCAACAAAAAAATCAACTACAAAACAAAGCGAGGGGAGATTCGTGCTGGGCTGTTGTCTACTGAAATGATTGACATCCACCATGAACGCTGTGCGCTAATTGTATTAACGGATATTACCGAAAGGGTTCACTTGGAAAAGGAGATGTACCGATTAGATCGTTTGAATTTAATTGGTGAAATGGCCGCAGGAATTGCCCATGAAATACGAAACCCGATGACAACGGTTCACGGATTTTTACAAGTAACAAGGAATGATAGCAGCAAATTACCTGAAGAGATCGTGGATTTGATGCTGGAAGAATTAAATCGAGCAAATTCGATCATAACAGAATTTCTCAATTTGGCAAAAAACAAAGTCAGTGTCAAGAAGAAGCAAAACCTCAATACGATTATTGAAGCATTATCACCGCTTATTCAAGCAGAAGCTTTGAGGGCAAGTAAGCATATCTTTCTTGATTTAGGTGAATGTTATGAGATTTTTTTAGATCAAAAAGAAATTCGCCAGCTTATCTTAAATATTGCCTTAAATGGGCTTGATGCGATGTCAGCAGGCGGAAAGCTTACAATAAAAACGTTTACAGAAAATCAGTCTGTCATTTTGCAAATTAAGGACGAAGGTACAGGCATTAGCCCTGAGATCATGGATAAAATTGGAACGCCTTTCTTTACAACAAAGGAAACAGGAACAGGGCTGGGGTTAGCAATATGCTACAGTGTGGCTGAACGTCATGATGCTGAAATTGATATTGAAACAGGAGACCAAGGGACCGTTTTCTCTGTTCGTTTTAATCAATCCGGTGATAGGTCGGGTATTTCTTCGTGAGACTTTACAGAGAGGGGAGGATGTAATGGTTAAAAACCGCAAATTACTTTTTCTGATTACGATACTTTTTTCTGCTATTATTATTGGGTTTATAACAAAATCATTTGCTGATGAAAAGCCAAAAGTCGTTGTTGTTTTTAAGGATTTAAACTCCGAGTATTGGGAAATTCTGAAAGCGGGTACGGAAAAGGGGTTTAAGGACTTTGGTGTAGATGGAAAAATAATGGCGCCTTTGGAGGGAACAATTAAAGAACAGGTCGCCATATTGGAAACAGTTCTTAATGAAAAGCCGGATGTATTAGTTGTTTCCCCGATTGTTCCGGCAGAAATTATCCCTACTTTGGAGAAGTTTGTAAATGCTGATATTCCTGTCATGCTGTTAGATACCGATGATCCGTGGCCGCAAAAAACAGCCTATATTGGCACAGATAACTTTGATTTAGGGAAAAAGGCAGGAGAATTATTAGCATCCCAGCTTCAGCCGGGAGATCATGCAGCTCTGATTGGCGGAGATATGAGCAGTCCTGTTTCTGGTGACAGATTAAGAGGTGCCAAAAAGAGTTTAGAAGCGGCAGGGATTCAAATTGTTGCACAAATGACAGAATTAAATGGCTCAACGCAAAATCGAAACGCAATGGAAAAGATTTTAAAGGATCATCCGACTGTTGAAGGTGTGATTGCTTCAAATGACACAACAGCATTGGATGCATTAAAGGTTATAAAGGAGCATGGACGTAAAATGCCGGTTACAGGTGCAGATGGAATTACCGAAATGCTTGAGTTAATTGTAGAGGGTACAATTCCTGGTTCAGTGGCACAAAATCCTTATGATATGGGGTATTTAAGCGTTGGTGCGGCAGTGAACGTGACAAAGGGTGAAAAAGTTGAAAAAAACATCGATAGTGGTGTTGATATCCTCATCAAAGAGCATGCAGAGGAAAGACGGGAGTTTTTAAATAAAATATTAAAATAGGTTAAGAATTTGATAAACAAGATTCGTTTTCCTTGCTTGGTTGCAGGGATTTTATTTTGCCAATCAACAGGGGATAAGAAGTAGGCATTCCAAATCATTTTATCAATTGGGAAAGGCTAATCGTTAAAAAAAGGATATAGTAAATTGAGTGCGCTTTAAAAATTTTATATAATTTAGCGGTGAGATATAAAACGAAAAAGGTGTTATAGATGAAAATAATGGTCGTTGGAGCTGGCATTCTTGGCGCATCCACCGCATATCACCTTGCTTTATCAGGAGCCGAGGTTACATTAGTCGATCGTTTTGACAAGGGACAAGCGACAGATGCAGCAGCCGGGATTGTTTGCCCGTGGTTAACACAGCGCCGCAACAAAGCATGGTACAAGCTGGTCAAGGGTGGAGCAAGATACTATCCTGAATTGATTACACAATTAGAAGCAGATGGTGAAACAGAAACGGGCTATAAGCGAGTAGGAGCCATAAGTTTACATTCAGATGCAGAGAAGCTGGAAAAAATGGCAGAGCGTGCGCGAAAGAGACGGGAAGATGCGCCTGAAATTGGTGAAATTACCATTTTGTCACCCGCTGAAACAAGAGAGATGTTTCCTCCGATTGCTGAGGAATATGGTTCTGTTTTTGTGAGCGGAGGTGCACGGGTAAATGGAAGGGCTCTTCGGGATGCTCTCATTAATGGTGCAATCAAGCATGGTGCCGTTGTTATAAAAGGGGATGCAAGCCTGATCCATCAACAGGACCGGGTTCTCGGGGTTGCAATTGAGGACGAAATCTTAGAAGCAGATAAGGTGATTGTGACTGGTGGTGTTTGGTCTAGAAATCTTCTTCAATCGATCGGGATTGATTTTTTAGTAACCCCACAAAAGGCGCAAATCGTCCACCTCGAAATGCCTGATACGGACACAAGCACCTGGCCGGTTGTGATGCCGCCAAATAACCAGTATATTCTTGCATTTGAAACTGGGCGAATAGTGGTGGGTGCAACACATGAGGATGAGGCCGGCATGGATTACCGAGTAACAGCAGGAGGTTTGAACGAAATATTTCAAAAGGCATTAACGGTAGCCCCAGGTTTAGCCGAAAGTACGATGCTTGAAACAAGAGTAGGGTTTAGACCGTTCACACCAGGTTTTTTACCTGTTATTGGGGAGCTCCCAGGTGTCAAAGGAGTCTTGCTTGCAAACGGTTTAGGCGCATCAGGTTTGACGAGCGGACCATATCTTGGTGCAGAACTGGCGAAACTTGCGATGGAGAAACAATTGGAGCTAGATTTATCCCTCTATGATATCAAGGGAGCGATTGGTGATGAGGCCGGGCGGTAACTTGCCTGGCTTTGATTTTATTAATTACAAAACAAAAATTCAGCTGGCAGAAGAATAGGATGGAATAAAAGATGAAATCAACTCAAGTGTATTACATAGGACTGATCCTCGTTGCTGTCATATGGGGTGTCAATTTTGGCATATCACGGTTTGCGATGGAGGTTTTTTCCCCAGAGATATTTGTATTTCTTAGATTTGGGTTAGCCTTGCCGATATTATTTGGCATTTTAAAATGGACCGAAGGAAGCGTTAAAGTTGAAAAACGCGACCTTATTAAGCTCGCAATCATCGGTTTTTTTGGCGTTACCCTTTTAGAAATATTAGTCATGTATTCAATTAAATATACTACTCTTGCGAACGCTTCACTATTAAATGTTGCACCATGGCCAATTTTTGCTGCACTCTTTGCTCCGTTCTTTACAAAGGAAGTCATGACACCAAGGCTGGCAATAGGCGGATTGGTTGCATTAGTTGGAGTTGTACTGATTATTTTAGGTGGCGAGGATGGCTTTGATTTTAGCTCACAATATATGCTGGGGAATATGCTTGCCCTTGCGATCAGCTTTATCGGTGCGTTGTATAATCTTTCCTGTATGCCTTTAATGACGAAATATTCCCCATTGCGTGTTTCCGCATGGTGTATCTTATTTGGCTCCATCTTTCTAACGCCAGTAACAATAGGCGGATGGCAGGAAATTCAATGGACTGAGTTTACGATCGGTGTCTGGGGAGCGATCGCCTACAATGTTCTTCTCTGTACGGTTGCAGCGTTTGTGATCTGGAATGTATCGATGAATAAAGTAGGGGCAGCAAAAGCGAATTTTTACAGATATTTTGTCCCAGCTTCCGCAGCAGTTACTGGTTCGTTCTTTTTCAATGAACCAATTTTAATTACGCAAATTATTGGCGGGATTGTCATTATTTTTGGCCTTGCCTGGATTGCAACAGAGCGCAAACACATCCCTGTTCAGGTAAGTGAGAGTATGAAATAAATAAAATAAAGCAGCTAACCGCTGCTTTATTTGAACCGTTCAAATCCTCTATAACGTTAACACCATAACCTTAATCGTAAAAATCCCTAACTGATAAAGAAAATATAAACCGAAAGCAACAAATGTAAAAAACACTAAAAAAGTAGCAGGCAACACATTTTTCATTTTTATTAACCTCACAATCTCTTAAGTATAAAAACAGTATTGCCATATTTTTAGAGTTTAAACGTAATGGAGATTTATATTTTTAAATGTCCAGATAAGAGGAGTGGCAGCATGAATTATAAAGATGAAGCGACTAATTCTCATGTCTTTCATAATGTTAAAAAGGTGCTTCATGAAAAGGCGATATACTGTTTTACAGATGAAACTTATACTACCCCATATAAACAATATAAAAAGGTAAGGAATTCATAATGAGATTGCTTGCCTTTTTCAAAAAACCCCTTTTTATGATTTAATGACTATGAATCTAAATAGATATTCTAATCTATAGAAAATGATTCAGCCCTTTTACTAAAAATAATTTATCCGCAATTGTATTTTTGTAACATGGAAAAAAATGAACTTTTTATTGACGTAATTAACTGAATATTATAAACTAATAACACATAACGCATACGTATGCGTAGTCAAATAAAAATAAATAATAAAGAGGCGATTAGGCTATTATGGCAATCACCACAAAGGATATTGCAAAAATGGCGAATGTAAGTCAATCTACCGTCTCCAGATGTTTAAATGACAGTCCAATGATTTCAGAGAAAACTAAGAGAAAGGTTTTAAAAATTGCACAAGAGCATGGCTTTCAATTTAATGCACATGCAAGAAGCTTAAGTGCGAATAAAACCAGTACAATAGGTGTCATTTTACCTAAGAGTTTATTTGGCCAGGGTTTAGAAGTGTACTTTAGCTCATGGCAGAATGAAATTATTGAAAGTCTAGAACGGATGCAAATGGATGTTATTATCTCATTTTTTGAGAATAGGTTTACAAAACAAAATAATATCGAAAGATTCATTGCTGCAAAGAAAGTAGATGGACTGATTATTATGGAGCCGTCTTTAGATGATAAAGCAATAGCAACCCTGGAAAAAAATGAAGTTCCTTTTATCTTCTGTAAGTATTTACCGCCCTTTTATAAAACTAAGGATGTAGATTTTGTTTGTGTAGACCAGTATAAAGGTGGGTATATTGCGGGTGATCACTTAATTAAACTAGGTCACAGGAACATCATGTGCATTTCAGCTAATATCATCGGTGGCGAGTTTCAACAACGGACTGATGGCTTTAAAGCAGCATTCAAGGATCATGATCTCGAGTATGATGGTGATAAATTATTTTATGGGGACACGACTTTCCATTCGGGTTACCGAGTGATAAAGGATAACATAGAAATTATAAAAGATGTGACCGCTATCTTTGCTCAGAATGATCTGATGGCACAAGGAGCAATCTTAGCATTAAAGGAACTCGATATTAAGGTACCTAATGAGATAGCCGTGGTAGGATTTGATGATATTGAATTATGTACATTCTATAAACCATACCTTTCAACCATTCATCAACCTACAAAAGAAATTGCAACATTAACATGTAAACGGTTAATAGAGAAACTAAATTCAACATCGACCATGAAACAAAAACTAGAAATTAGTCCTTCATTGGTCATAAGAGAATCTTGCGGGGGAAAAGCTTAACTATCCCTTTTTCTCTTTTTTGCAATTAACGCAATCGTATGCGTAAAAATATAGATACTTAAGAGGATAATCATGGGAAATAGAGTGAAAACAGTAACTTAACCCATTTTTTATTTTTTGCAATTAATGCAATCGTATGCGTAAATTGAATATACATAGGAGGACATAATCATGGAACATAGTTTGAAAGAAAAAACATAACAGGGCTGCAAAAGGGAATAGGAAAGGACTTAGCACTCAAATATGTTGAGAGCTGCGCTAATATCGCATTAATTAGCCTGTAAAAATGTAAGTGTTTTCTATAATGAAAAGTTGATTAATTGTGGATTGAGTTTGCGATGAGTGAGACGATTTCATTGGCAAGATCATTGATTTTCAACTCAAAGTAAACACTATCTTTCGAAGTGATCAACCATGAATGTAATTAGATATATATCTTTATAATGTAAAAGAATATTTTGATAGGTATAATGCTAACTTTGTACTTTGTCTAAAATTGCAAAGTGTTTTGATAGTATTAATAAAATTACGGTTAGGTGAAATTTTATCCAAGGAGGAATTTATATGATGAAAACTGGTTTAGTTACTGATATTTTGGGATACATGCCTTTCGAAGAAATGCTTGATACATGTGTTGAGTTAGGGATTGAAGCTTTAGAGTTAGGCTGCGGTAATTGGTCTAAAGCACCGCATGTTGATTTAGATGGATTGCTTGAGAGTACCATTCAACGCGAGAAATTTTTAGATGCTATTAAAAGTAGAGGACTTGAAATTGCCGCATTGAACTGTTCAGGAAATCAACTCGAACCGACGGAAGAGGGAGAAGCTCATAAAGCTGTTGTTAAAAAAACATTTCAGCTTGCAGGCCTTTTAGGAGTAGAAACGATTGTCATGATGTCTGGTTGTCCCAGCGGAGGACCAAATGATATAACACCTAACTGGCTGACACATCCTATTTTGCCTCCTCATTTTGCAACGCTGGAATGGCAATGGAATGAAGTGGCCTTCCCATACTGGGAAAAAGCTGTGAAAGTTGCGAAAGAATACGGTGTCCAAAAAATTGCTATTGAAAATCTTGGTTTTAATTTAGTTTATAATCCAGAAACCCTTTTTAAATTAAGAAATGAAGTTGGAGACATGGTTGGCATGAATTTTGACCCGAGCCATTTATTTTGGATGGGCGGCGATCCGATCGCAGCAGCAAGAACATTAGGAAGTGCGATGTACCACGTTCATGCTAAAGATGTGAGGATTGAAAGAGGAGTAAATGATGCACATGGCCTTATCGATGTGAAACCGATGGAGAGTTTTTCCAGCCGTTCATGGAATTATGTAGCACTGGGACATGGACATGACGTTAGTTATTGGAAGGAATTCTTTACGGTAGTTAAAATGATGGGCTATGAGGGACCAGTCGTTCTTGAAATGGAAGATTTAACAATGGACCCACTTACAGGTGTTAAAAAATCGATGAATGTTCTTAAGGAAGCGTTACCTAGAGATTTTGAGAAAAGAAACTCAAGTGATCACTCACTTGTTAATCAATAAATAAAATTAGGAGGTATATATTTTATGGTTTTAAAAATAGGTGTAATCGGTACAGGTGCTATTGGTCAAGATCATATTCGCAGAATTACAAACAATTTATCAGGCGGAAAGATTGTTGCGGTGACAGACGTGAATGCTGAACAAGCAAATGCTGTTGTTAAAAACGAAAATCTGGATGCAAAGGTATATGAAAATGGACTGGATGTTATTAATGCAACTGAGGTTGATGCTGTGATTGTAACTTCTTGGGGTCCTACACATGAGGAATTTGTGTTAGCTTCCATTGCAGCAGGTAAACCGGTATTCTGTGAGAAGCCACTTGCTATAACTGCCGAGGGTTGTAAGAGAATCGTTGATGCTGAGGTTGCATCTGGTAAGCAATTGGTTCAAGTGGGCTTCATGCGACGTTACGATAAGGGATATCGTGCATTGAAAAATGTGGTTGATAATGGAAAGATTGGTGAACCGTTAATGGTGCATTGTGCACACCGAAATCCGTCGGTTCCTAGTTCTTATACTGCTGATATGGCACTTACTGATTCTTTTGTTCATGAAATTGATGTTTTACGGTGGTTACTCAATGACGATTATGTTTCTGCTCAGGTAATCCTTCCTAGAAACACGCGTCTTGCAGAGAAAGGACTACAGGATCCTCATATGGTCTTACTGGAAACTAAACAAGGAATACGAATTGATACGGAAATATTTGTGAATTGCCAATATGGATATGATATTCAATGCCAAGTTGTTGGAGAAACAGGTATAGCCAATTTACCTGAACCATCCAGTGTCCTTATACGCAGTGAAGCAAAGCTTTTAACTGATATTCTAGTAGATTGGAAAGATCGCTTTATTGATTCCTATGATGTTGAACTCCAAGAATGGATTAATTCTACAATAAAAGGCGAAATGCATGGACCATCAGCTTGGGATGGTTATGTTGTAGCAGTAACGGTGGATGCTTGCGTTAAAGCTAAGCATACGGGTCAGATCGTTCCAATTTCTATACCAGAGCGCCCTGCATTTTACAGTAAACAATATGTGTTACAGTAAGCTCTAATATCATTTTGAAAGATAGAAAGCTTGTTTACATCGTGATAAATAAAGTTATAAGAGCAATCAATTACCTTTTTGATAGAATAAAACAAGCTAAATGTCTAACATGATTTTTTTGAAAATCCCTTTCAGGAATAATCGTTACTTAGTAAAATTTTAAAATGTTTTCTATAGATGATTGTAAACTATAGAAAACATTTTAATCAGTAACAATTGTTGGTGAATTTAACTGACTTACTAAACAATTAATCTTGAATCTCCTCCATAAAAATTTTTTAACCAACAATGTAAGCGTTATACAAACACTATTCGAGTAAAAAGTGTGAAAATTCAAATTATTATAATGTCAAAGTGTTGAAAAATTACAATTGGGGAAGTTGGAAAAGATCGAGCAACGCCTGATCCATCAAAAAATGCTTGACTTGTAAATACTTTGATAAAAAATAGCTTATTCATTTTTAAATGAAAAGGGGAGAAATTGACATGAGTAAACAGGGAAATCAAAATTCATTTTTACGTACCATTATCGTTATCTCGACATTCGGTGGGCTTCTTTTCGGATACGACACAGGTGTCATCAATGGTGCCTTACCATTTATGTCTGAAGCGCTTGGTCTCAACTCTTTCACTGAAGGTCTCATTGCGAGCTCACTTCTTTTTGGGGCTGCGTTGGGTGCAGTGTTCGGGGGCCGCATATCCGATTATTGTGGGCGTCGCCAAAATATTCTTTATCTTGCAGTGTTGTTCTTTGTTGCTGCACTAGGATGTACTCTCGCTCCGAACGCTACTGTTATGATTATCTTTCGTTTCTTGCTAGGGCTTGCTGTAGGTGGTGCGTCGGTAACGGTTCCGACCTATTTAGCAGAAATGTCACCTGCAGAGAGTAGGGGCCGTATGGTTACCCAGAACGAACTGATGATTGTTGGTGGTCAACTTTTGGCTTTCGTTTTCAATGCTATCTTAGGTAACACAATGGCTGATAACGTTCATGTTTGGAGATATATGTTGGCCATATCAGCGCTTCCAGCGATTTTTCTATTCTTTGGTATGATTAGAATGCCGGAGAGTCCACGTTGGCTTGTTTCAAAGGGGAAAAATGAGTATGCATTAAACATATTGAGACAGATACGAGAGGAAAAAAAGGCTAAATCGGAGTTCGAGCAAATTGAGGCAGCTTTAGCTAAAGAGTCAGGGATGGAAAAAGCAAGTTTTAAAGATCTTAACATACCATGGATGCGCCGTATCGTATTTATCGGAATTGGGGTTGCTGTTGTGTCCCAAATTACGGGTGTCAACGCTATTATGTACTATGGAACTGAAATCCTTAGAGATGCTGGTTTCGAAACGTCCGCTGCACTTATCGGCAATACTGCCAATGGTTTGATCTCTGTTTTGGCAACTTTCGTTGGAATCTGGCTCCTTGACAAGGTTGGTCGTCGACCAATGATGCTAACTGGTCTGTCAGGGACGACGACGGTACTTTTGCTTATGGGGATACTATCATTTATTCTTAAAGGGTCTGCGGCACTTCCGTATATTATGCTTGCCTTGACGGTTATATTTCTAGCTTTCATGCAGGGAGCAATTGCACCTGTATTATGGGTCATGCTTTCGGAAATATTCCCATTACGTTTGCGAGGTCTCGGCATGGGAGTTAGCGTCTTTTTCCTCTGGATTACGAATTTCTTTATTGGCTTGTCGTTTCCAGTATTACTCGAAAAGATCGGGTTGTCTGGAACATTCCTCATCTTTGCGGCTGTAGGGTTTGTATCCCTAGCTTTTGTGAAGAAATACTTGCCTGAAACTAAGGGACGTACACTTGAGGAGCTAGAACATTATTTCCGTACCTACGATGATCGAGGTGTTGGTAAAAAGGCAATGATGGAAGAGGCTAAGTAACAGTATTGTAGCTAGCTTGTTATGGAGCTAATTACTCATACTTTTTGTAAGCGCCTACTGTGCAACCTACTCAAATTAAAGTTTGGGCAATTAATACTGCAACAAACAATATTGGACATGTTATCATAAATAATAAAGCTAATGAACAGAAAAACGGATACTGGCTTATTTACTTAACTGGATACTTTTGTGAAAGAAGAATTTAATTTTAAAAATGATATCATTTGTTTGTTATTCCGAAAGGGCATGATTGTTGAAGAGCGAAGGTAGAAAATGATAACTTTTTTAAAACTACTAAAGAAGAATCCATTTTGATCGATTTTTTTTCAAAAAGGATTCTTCTTTTTTACCGAAAAATACGGGTTTATTAGGTGTTTTAACTTTATTTCATATTACCAACCACACATTTTAGATATGAAAATATGTATGGTCCTTTAATTTTCAACTGTTTCACTAACCTAAATATAATATTTTGCTGCCTTTTGAAGCATAACCATTATTGATAACGCCCACTAAAGGGACAATCGCGGAAAAGGGAGAACATCACTCTTCAATTAGATCTGTTTCAGAACTATAATATGTTTTTAACCAATATTCTGGATCCATTTCAACTTTGTCTGCTCCTGCAAATTGTTTAAGCGTTGATACAACACTGTTTAAAGGGAGTACATAATAAGTATAAGGCAGCTTCTCATCATATTTATATTCGAAAGTAAATGGCTCAGTCGGCGGATTTGTTTTACTCATATTTTCACTTCCCACAATATGTGAAGACCATGCCCAATTTCCTATGGTAGATTTGTTATGCCATGTAAAACCTTTATTAAAGAGGTTTTCACCATTATTGTCCCAGCTGCTTCCTGTATAAGTCCCATATTTATTAGTTATGTGGGAGTTAACAATTAAATTTCTGTTATAAGCGCTTTGAAATAACTCAGCCCATTGTTCATCCATGTTTTTAGTATCTAATCCTTGAATCTCAGCACCTGTAATTGGCTCGTTAATGTCATGGAATACACAAGTATCTGCTGCAATAGAAGCTCCATTTCTTGCATTAAGTGCCCGTGACAGAGTATCAGTGCCGTAATCAGCGATGGCACTTACATTTTCTAATACATCATCATGAGTTGAGTTATCAAGGTAACAGTTGTACATATGACCAGTACCTTGACGGATCATTGGTACTCTCTGCCCAATATTGGTATAACGGTTATAGGCAAGGGTTAACCGGATTCTTTGATTGCCATCCTTTATCACATCTCCACTACTACTCACATAATTCACATAGTCTTTATCTCCTGAACCATTTAAATGGACTTTACTGTGATAAGCTGCATAAGCCATGATCTGTTCTTTAGTAGCACCGGCACTGCGCATCTTATGATATACACTATCAGAGCTTAGTGCATTTGCAGTATATTTTTCTTCCATATACATAATGGATTTGTATATATCACTATCAAGTGCCGGATTTTCACTGGCCTGTAATCCAAATTCGGACCATGAAATCGTTACGTTGGAGGCGCCATTTTCAAGATCGATTAATCCATCCGCAGCAATGGAAAATTTACAATGATCGATCCAAACATTATTTGCACCATTAACCTTAATAAAAGTCCAGCCTACTTCTTTATGATTTCCGGTATCATCCCATTGCCACATTCCATCAAAATTCAAATTCCTTATGACAATATCATTCGTTGATCTTTGCAATTTCAATTCTACATGTCTAATTGTTTGGCCTTGCTTTGAAAAAATCGTCAATCCATCTACATCAGAAATACTTAATTGTGAAACGCCAGATGATGCTAACGTTGGATTAGTGAATCCGTTCATTGGATCACGATATTTTGTTACAAAATTATACTTCTTAGCTTCCTCTGAACTAAGATTTAATTCTTTCCATCCTAAATTGATATCTCTTGCTACTTCAATTACTTTCACATTACCACTTTTAGCATCCAAAATTGCCTGCAAAAACTCTCTTTCCGTTTTTACTTTACGATAATAAGAGGTTCCTGTAAATTTGCTTCGGTCATGAACTCCTAATGATGCAAAACCTGTTACAGATAGAAAACTATTGTCGTATTCCTTAAAATCTCTTGTTGTGTTGGGTATTGAATCAATAACTGCCGCCTTTGTTACTTGGATTCCCCCCAATAATAACGATGAAGTAAGAAAAGAAAGTGCCAATAACCAGATGATTGCCTTGTTAAATTTCATCATATTCCCCCTTGTAAGTGCTTTTTGTTTAATCTCCTAATAAGATCCAAATCATTTAAGCCCAACAAAAACGTCTTCCTCTTCATCCCATGTGATCACCCCTTTGATTTAGAAAGCTTGTTGCAATGAAAACGCTTTCTATAGTTATCATAAGTTATCTATCTATTTTGAAAATGCAAATTTCAGTCATTGAGGTGTACAAAACAGTGTTTTTGGATGGGGCAGGTTTGCGGGTCTGTGATGATAAGGGATGAAATCTCTTTGCGAAAATTCTTTTACTGCAGTCAATGTCCAAAAATAAATTATGTCAGATTTTATTACATAAGTAATAAATGCAAGAAAAAATTTTAAAAAAATAACGTCAGATAATCTTACTGAAATACATACAAAGAATTTTTCATCCTGTATTGTTAAAGTATCAAAAGCAAAGGGGCTGTTAAAATGAAAAAATCTGAGGTAGGATTCCTTACATTTATTATTTTAACAATAAAAATTGCATTTACTTACTAAGTGAACGTAAAAATCGCACTTATACGTTTATTCGTTTAACGATAATAGATAATAGAAAGCAGGCTGTCTCAAAACAGAAGTGTCTGATTCCACAATCACCAATATATCTGAGATTAAGATTGTAAGAAATCTCAGTTATAGTGATTGTTGCAAAGGTCAGACCCATTTGAGACAGCCTGTTTTTGCTAAATTTCAAAAAGCATTGACAGTACATATCCACTCTGATAAATTATTTTATAATAATAAATTCGATGAAGAGAAGAGTAAGATAGCACCCCTGAACTAAAGAGAAACCAACAATTGGTGAGAGTTGGTGTTAGGAGCTTTCTGAAAGTCATCTCTGAGATGCGAGACTGAAATGAGTAAGTTTTGACGGGTTTTCCGCCGTTATAACGGAATGCGTATGTTCGTACGCAGATTGAGAGCCGCAGTTTTTTTCAATGCTGCGGAATTAGGGTGGTATCGCGAGTACAAGCTCGTCCCTTCATATGGGGGCGGGCTTTTTATTATACGTTAAAAATATAAATTTGCAGCGCAGGAGAAAATTCGACGCAGGGGCAAATTTTAAGAATGAAGTATAAGTGCAACTAGGCAGTCGCACTGCGCCTAAAGGCTTGGCGCCAGCCAAGTTTTCTTTATGTGAAAATACTAAGAGGAGAGAGTATATTGTGAAGAAGCTGGATACTTTATTAATTGGACTTATGTTATTTTCAATGTTTTTTGGAGCAGGCAATTTAATCTTTCCTCCCTTTTTGGGAGCTGAGTCAGGGACATCCTTTTGGTCTGCCATCATAGGCTTTATTATCACAGGGGTTGGTTTGCCGTTTGCGGTTTTGCTTGCTGTTTCTTTAGTCCCTGGAGGGGTGCAAACGATTGGAAATCGCGTTCATCCTATTTTTAGCGTTGTTTTTATGGTTGTGATTTATTTAAGTATCGGACCTTTTTTAGCGATACCGCGAAACGCAAATGTGGCATTTGAAATGGGGATCAAGCCGTTTTTACATGAATCAATCAGTTCATCACTGATTTTACTTCTCTTTACTGTGATATTTTTCCTTCTTGTCTATGTTGTTAGCTTAAACCCAGCCAAAATGGAAAAATACATGAGTCGCTGGATTACACCAATCCTCTTGCTCGCGATGGTGATATTATGTGTTGTAGGTTTTATGAAATTAGATGCGCCATTGCAAATGCCAACAGAGCAATACGAGACAGGTGCGTTTTCAAAAGGCTTTATCGAGGGGTACAACACAATGGATGCCCTTGCTGCTTTAGCATTTGGGATTGTCATTCTCACATCCATTCAGCAAAGAGGAATATCAGAAAGAAAGCAAATAACAAACTATACGCTTAAGGCAGGGTTGATTGCAGGTGGGTTGCTGTCATTAGTCTATATTACTCTAGGATTAATTGGTGGAAAGATGGCTGGAAATGGACAATTTGAAAATGGGACTGATATTCTTTCAGCAGTCGCAACCCTCTTATTTGGCCAAAGCGGGAATATTCTATTAGGTTTCATTTTCACCCTTGCCTGTTTTACAACCGTTGTCGGTCTTACGACAGCTTGCGGACAATATTTTTCAAAGTTGCTGCCAAAAATAAGCTACAAAATGGTTGTTTTGATCATTACGCTGATAGGCTTCACACTATCAAATCTAGGACTAAATCAAATATTGAAATTTTCAGTCCCGTTTCTTGTCACCGCCTATCCATTAACAATCGTGTTAATTACCCTTACCTTATTTCATCGCTTCTTTAAAAATACAAAAAGAGTTTATGGAAGTGCGGTCCTCTTTACAGCTATATTTGCAGTAATCGGAGGGCTAAAAACATTCGGGTTAGATTTAGGTGTGGTTCAAGGTTTACTGGATATCCTTCCATTCTCATCAGCTGGATTAGAATGGATTGTACCGGCAATTGTTGGGGGATGTGTTGGAGTAGCAATAAGCAGCCTTGATAAAAATTCACATACACTAAAGAACTCCAATTCAATTTAAAAAATAGAAGGAAGCATACTGTCTTGGGACGGTTGCTTCCTTTTTTAAAAGGTAAGTATAAAATTTTAACATAGTTTTTGTGTCTAGCTCCAGCGCCTAGCCCCTCGAGGTCATAAGCCAATTTAGAATTGAAGGCAAAGAGCGCCTTCTATTCTAAATCGTCTTATGCTTGTCGGGGCTGAGCAAGGCGCTTGCGCTTTTCTTATGAGGATTTAGTAAACGTTACTTTTATTACATTAAATAATAAAAGATGAAAAAACGCTTTTGAAAGCGTATTCTCTCTGGTATAGTATAAGGTAGGACATAAGTAAACTTTACTAAAAAGCATGGTGATAGGATGGCGACAATAAAAGACATAGCGAATGAAGCAGGGGTGTCAACTGCAACAGTATCAAGAATATTAAATAATGATGCAACATTATCTGTCGGAGATGACACGAGGAAAAGAGTACTGGAAGTTGCACAATTATTAAATTACAAGCCGACAAGAAAGAAAAATACAAAAAAGACTGAAATTGAAAATTATACGATTGGGATTGTTTCATCAGTTACTCAGGAGGAGGAGGTACATGACCCATATTTCATGTCGATCCGCTTAGGAGTTGAAATGGGCTGTGATAACCTTCCATTAACGATAAAAAGTGTTATTAGACCAGGGAATGAATCTTCCTTCGATGTGCTGAAGGAATTGGATGGCGTGATTGTGATTGGTGGAATTGACCCTGAATCCTTAAGCGAGCTTTATCATCATAATCATCATATTGTTTATATTAACAATTTAGCCATAAAAGGCAATTATGATATCGTGGCATCTGGTTATGATTGGGCAACAGAAGAGGCATTGGAATATTTATTGAATCTCAAGCATACAGACATCGGCTTTTTGGGCGGAAAAGATTATTTTTCTAGACTGCAGGATAAGCAGGTTCTCTACGATACTGAGGATATTAGAAAGGCCGCCTTTGAAAGTTTTATGAGAAAAAGAGGGCTTTACAATCCTGATAATATTTATATTGGCGATTGGGGGGCCAACGGCGGCTATCTGTTGATGAAACAAGCGATTGACAAAGGAAATTTGCCGACCGCTTTTGTCATCTCAAGTGATCCAATGGCAATAGGAGCGATGAGAGCACTTTATGAAGCGGGAATAAAGGTGCCGCAGGATGTTTCGATCATAGCCTTTAATGATATAGAGGCAGCAAAATTTTTAAATCCGCCGCTTACTACTGTGAAAATACATGCAGATGAAATGGGCAAAACAGCAGCAAAGCTTTTGTATGATCGGATAAAAGGCAGAACCATCCCGATGAAAGCTATTCTTGGGACAGAGCTGGTCATTCGCGACAGCTGTCAGCGTCTGGAAGATTCATAAAAAACAGTGGGGGTATAGCACCCCTGCTGGTTTGATGAGTAACGGAGTGAAAGATTAGTTGCTAAGGCAGAAGAAATTGTAGTGGAATGATTTTTTTTCCACTTCCGACTAAAAAACACATTGACTTCTAGTTTCGCTATTATATAATATGGTTATAGCAAGTTAACCGCTTAACCGGAGGCAATATGAAACAGAAAATTACAATTCGAGAGGTAGCAAAACACGCTGGTGTCTCATCTGCAACGGTATCTTATGTGCTCAATGGAGTAAATAAAGTATCAGATGAAACGAAAGAAAGAGTGCTGCAAGCGATTGAAGAGCTGAATTATCAGCCTGATTTCACAGCAATCAGCCTTTCTAAGAGAAAATCGAATATGATCGGTATTATCATGCCGTTAGTAAACGACTCTCTTTCACCAATCTTTAAGGAAAATCATTACTTTAGTGAGCTTCTTAGCGGAGTAGAATATGTATGTCGTAAAAACGGCTACGATTTTCTCATCTCTGGAATCTCAAAGCCGGAAGAATGCAAAAACTGGGTCATGAAGCGCAACTTAGATGCACTTATCGTGTTAGGGAAGTTTCCCCTAAAAGTATTCAAAGAAATGAAAACGTTATCTACACCATTGGTTTTTGTTGATTCATTCGAGGATTATGCGAATCTTTACCATAATATCCGCATTAATGATGAACATGGAGGATATTTGGGAACGAAGCACTTAATCGAATTAGGACATGAAAAAATATGTTTTATTCCTAATGGAAAAGTAGACTGTGATGTGGATGGGCAAAGGTTCCTTGGCTTTAAACGCGCATTAGCTGAGGCTAATATCCCCTTTCATTCAGAGATGGTCATTGAGGGAAGAGCCAATTCCTTTGAAAAAGGCTATCAAATTGGAAAAGAAATTGCACATGACCAACAGATGACAGGCCTTTTTACTTCATCAGATATTACGGCGCTAGGAATTATGAAATCGCTTAACGATCATGGAAAAAGAGTCCCAGAGGATATTTCAATTGTAGGTTTTGATGATTTAATGATTAGCCGCTATTCATCACCAAGCTTAACAACGATTCGCCAAGATGTTTTTCGTAAAGGAGCTGTTTCAGCAGAAACGGCCATTAACGTTATTGAAAATAAAGGGCTGGAGCCGGAACAAATTATGCTTCCTGTTGAACTTGTAGTACGAAGCTCTACAGGTACCATTTAAGGAGGTGAGTTCATCTAATCACATCGCACAGTTGTTAACTGGAATACTATGAACAAAATTAATAGATTAGGGTGGATAACAATGACAAAAGTAACGGTATGGAATGAAAATAGACATGAACAAAAAAATCAAGTAGTTAGAGAGATTTATCCAGCAGGAATTCACGGAGCGATTGCCGAATTTTTACAAGCGGATAACTATGAAGTGAAAACAGCAACACTTGATGAGCCAGAGCATGGCCTGACTGAAGAGGTATTAAATCATACAGATGTGTTAGTTTGGTGGGGCCATTTGGCACATCACGAGGTTTCAGATGAAATCGTTGAAAGAGTACAACAGCGGGTGCTTGATGGAATGGGATTAATTGTTCTTCACTCCGGTCATTTCTCAAAAATCTTTAAAAAATTAATGGGGACAAGCTGTGATCTAAAATGGCGTGAAGCTGATGACAAGGAGCGCATTTGGGTAGTAGATCCAAGCCATCCAATTGCTGAAGGTATTGGCGAATACATTGAGATTGAGAAAGAAGAAATGTATGGCGAACACTTTGATATCCCAGCTCCAGATGAGCTGATTTTTACAAGCTGGTTTGAAGGCGGAGAAATTTTCCGCAGCGGCTGTGTGTTCAAACGCGGCAATGGAAAAATTTTCTACTTCCGTCCAGGGCATGAAACATACCCAACTTATCATAATGAGCAAGTACAACAAGTTATCAAAAATGCAGTGAAATATGTGAAACCAGTGGATCGCAAGCGTCCTGTATATGGAAATGCGAAGCCGCTTGAAGCAATTGCAGTGAAATAAGAAAAGCGCAAGCGCCTTGCTCAGCCTAGGGCAAATAAGACGCTCATGAATGGAAGCCGTTCTTTGACTTCTATTCATGAGTGGCTAGACCCTAGAGGGGCTAGGCGCTGGAGCTAGACACCAAAACTAAGTAAAAATTTATACTTTCTGCTTATCTTTAAAAAACATAAATGATAAAGCGGCTGTCTTACCTTAACTTACCTGAGACGGCCGCTACATAAAACGGGAGGAGTTTTAACAATGGCTAAATTACGAATCGGTGTTATTGGATGTGGAAGTATTGCACAGTATCGCCATCTACCAGAATATGCGGCAAACAAAGAGGTTGAGATTGTAGCGGTATGTGATATCGTAGAAGATCGTGTGAAGGAAATTGCTGAAAAATATAATGCGAAAGCTTACACGGATTACAAAGAACTCATCCAAAGCGGTCAAGTGGATGCGATTAGTGTATGTACACCGAACTATTTACACGCTCCAATCTCCATTGAAGGATTAAATAATGGCTTACATGTTTTATGTGAAAAACCAATGGCTACTTCACAAGAAGAAGCAGATGCCATGATCGAAGCGGCAAATAAAAGCGGCAAAACATTAATGATTGGACACAACCAACGTTTTGTACGCTCACATCAAATTGCCCGTCAATTAATTGAAAGTGGTGCGATTGGTAAGATCTACAGCTTTAGAACAGCATTTGGACACCCTGGTCCTGAAGGCTGGAGCATTGACGGCAAAGATAGCTGGTTCTTTGAAAAGGAAAAAGCATATATCGGTGCAATGGGTGACTTAGGTGTTCATAAAACAGATTTACTTCGCTATTTACTTGGAGAAGAAATTGTTGAGGTAGGTGCCTTTATTGAAACGTCAGCGAAGGACTTTGCAGATGTCGATGATACAGCTGTTTGTGCACTGAAAACAGAAAGCGGAATCATTGGTACCCTTGCAGCGAGCTGGTCTTATACAGCAAAAGAAGACAATTCAACGATCATCTATGGTGAAAAAGGAATCCTTCGTCTAGAAGATAACCCGACTTATTCTTTAGTAGCTCAATATACGAATGGGGAAGTTGTTAACTATCAGCTTGGCAAAATTCAATCAAATGAAGAAGGCGGCCAAAATACTACACATGTCATTGACCATTTCGTATCGTCTATTGCAAACAATACAAAGCCGTTAATCTGTGGTGAAGAAGGAATGAAATCATTAGCTGTTATTCTCGCAGCCATCAAGTCAAATGATACTAAAACCATCGCAAAGGTATTTGAGTGATCAAGCATGAATAAATTGCGTATCGGATTGATCGGTGTTGGAGGGATTGCGCAAGGACGCCATATCCCTGCCTTTCAATCTCTTAAAGACAGCTGTGTGATTACTGCAGTAAGTGATGTAAATAACGAAAGAGCACAGGAAGTAGCGGCTAAGTATCAAATAGACAATGCATATGAAAACTACCAAGATATGTTTGATCACGTGGATGCAGTTTGTATTTGTACACCAAATAAATTTCATGCCGAAATTACGATTGCTGCATTAGAGGCAGGTGTACATGTTTTATGTGAAAAACCAATGGCTTTATCTTCAGATGAATGCCAGCAAATGCTTGAGGCATCAAAACGAGCGAATAAGGTGCTGGCCATTGCCTACCACTATCGTTTTATGAAAGCCTCTCAAGCAGCAAAGCAATTCATGCAAGAGGTTGGTACACCGCTTGTTACGAGAGTCCAAGCATTACGTAGAAGAAAAGTGCCTGGCTGGGGTGTATTTACAAATAAATCCCTTCAAGGCGGTGGAAGTTTAATAGATTATGGCTGCCATTTGCTAGATTTAGCGATTTGGTTGATGGGAAGTCCAAAGCATATTTCTGTAAACGGCAGTGCGTATAACGCGCTAAGTAAAACACCTATCAGTGTGAATCAATGGGGGACATTCGATCATGAAACATTTGATGTGGATGATCATGTAACAGCTTATATTAAGTTTGAAAATGGTGCATCACTTTTACTGGAATCATCATGGGCAGCCAATATTTTAGATGACAAAGAGCATGTCAGCATTTCCGGTACAGAAGGCGGGATCAGTGTGTTTCCGTTGGAGCTCTATACCGCGAAAAATGGAATGCTACTTAATACGCAAGCACCATGGGTGTCCGGTGAGGACGATCCGGGTGTTGCACAAGCGAAAAACTTTATTGATGCCTGCATGGGAAATGCTGAGCTTGTCGTTAAACCGGAGGAAGCATTACAGGTATCACAAATCATTGATGAAATCTATTATTCAGCTGAAGCTGGTAAATAAGAGGAGGAGTTCTTATGAAATTAGGCGTATTTACAGTTCTTTTTAATGATAAATCTTTTGAAGAAATGTTAGATCGAGTAAAAGCTTCAGGACTTCATGCAGTTGAAATCGGTACGGGCGGTTATCCTGGAAATTCACATTGTGATGTAGATACTTTACTTGAGAGTGAAGAAAAGCGTAATGAATTTGTCGCTAAAATTAAAGAACGTGATTTAATCATTAGTGCATTCAGCTGCCACGGAAACCCAATCTCACCGGATAAAGAAATGGCACAAGACCATCATGAAACATTATTAAAAACCATTAAACTTGCATCTCTATTAAATGTACCTGTTGTCAATACATTCTCAGGTACACCTGGTGATCATGAGGGTGGAAAATATCCGAACTGGCCTGTTACTCCTTGGCCGAATGAATATGGTGATGTGTTAAAGTGGCAATGGGAGGAAAAATTAATTCCATATTGGAAAGAAGTTGGCCAATATGCACAAGAGCATAATGTGAAAATTGGTTTAGAATTACATGGCGGCTTTTTGGTTCACACTCCTTACACATTGCTAAAACTGCGCGAGGCAACATGTGATGCAATTGGTGCAAACCTTGACCCAAGTCATCTTTGGTGGCAAGGCATTGACCCAGTAGCAGCTATCAAAATTTTAGGTAAGGCAAATGCCATTCACCACTTCCACGCAAAAGATACGTATATCGATCAAGACAATGTGAACATGTATGGTTTAACAGATATGCAGCCATATGGAGAAGTACAAACAAGAGCGTGGACATTTCGATCTGTTGGTTGCGGTCACAGCCTAACAGAGTGGAATGATATCATGAGTGCATTACGTACATATAACTATGATTACGTAGTGAGCATTGAGCATGAAGATCCAATCATGTCGATTGATGAAGGATTTGATCGAGCTGTGACAAATCTGAAAACTGTATTAATTAATGAATCACCGTCACAAATGTGGTGGGTTTAAGCTTGATAAAGCCTCTTTCTTTAGGGAAGGGGCTTTTCATTTTGTGTTTTTAAACAAACGTTTGATTAAGAAAAAAGAATGAATCATAATTTGTCGCTGAAGTTCGGTTTTTGGAGAAGGGTGATTATTTCTGGGGAAATATGTTGAAAGGAGGAAATGTGGGAAGAAGAATTATTTTGCTTTTATCTTAATTTAGCTGTAGTATAATGGTTGACTTTTGCTATGGCAGTTTTCGTAAAGGTTTTTGTTTTTGAATACTATTTTAACTCTATAGTGGAATGGGGCGGAAGACACTTGTCTCCTGCGGGAAGTAGAGGAAAGGCTGAGACCCCGCAGACTCGCCGAGGAGGCACAGCTTCCTCCCCGGCGAGTCTTGTGTCTGAAGCGTAATGGAACGAACTAATTTTCACCTTTAACTGCATTAAAAAACAACATAGTATGCGAAAACAGCCTTTTTTTATAAAAACATAATAATACTCTAATAGGTTTAAGCCATTTAAATAATGATTGAATTTTGTTAGGTAAAGGAGATTGCACTTTATGACACAAACGAATTTTTTAAAGGATGTAAAGCCATTTATTCAAACGAACTGGGAAAAGGCAAATTTTCATGAACCGACTGCCATCCAGGTTAAAGCGATTCCCGCTATAGTAGAAGGCAAGGATGTGATTGCAGAGTCTCCTACAGGAACAGGGAAAACTCTCGCATATGTCTTGCCGATGCTAAATAAGATCGATCAACAAAAGAAAAATGCACAAGTGGTAATACTCGCTCCATCAAGAGAGCTTGTGATGCAAATCTTTGATGAAATAAAAAAATGGTCAGAGGGGAGCGAAATTACAAGTGCTTCTTTTATCGGCGGAGCAAATATTAAACGCCAGGTTGAAAAGCTAAAAAAGAGTCCTCAAGTCATTGTCGGAACTCCGGGAAGAGTTCAAGAATTGATTAAAATGAAAAAGTTAAAAATGCATGAGGTAAAATCCATCGTTTTGGATGAAGGGGACCAGCTTTTAACGCCTGAGCATAAAAATACGATCAAAGAAATCATTAAATCAACGTTAAATGAACGCCAGGTTGTGCTGTTTTCGGCAACTTTAAATGAAAGCACGGAATCAAGGGCGAGAGATTTAATGAAACAAAATCCAGAGCTTATCAAGGTTGCTTTAAATGAGGTACCAATCGGTGATGTTCAGCATGTGTATCTTGTCTGTGAACAAAGAGAAAAAGCAAAGCTGCTTGAGAGACTAGCCAAAACAGTTAAAATGAAAGCTTTAGGATTTGTCAAAGATATTGGCAATCTGGATGTACTTGCAGAAAAATTGGAGTACGAAGGGGTTGATTTCTATTTATTGCATAGTGATACAAAAAAGGAAGAGAGAGAAGCGGCACTTAAAAGCTTAAGATCTGATCACCAAGGGCTGCTCCTTGCGACAGATGTGGCTGCCAGAGGGTTGGACATCGCTAATCTTACCCATGTCATCCATTATGACCTACCGATAAGTACGTCCCAATATGTTCACCGATCAGGAAGAACCGGAAGACAAGGCGCTTCAGGTACAGTTGTCTCCCTTGTAACGGAACGGGAAGAAAGAGAATTAAAGAAAATAGCAAAAGAATTAAACATCACATTGAAAAAGAATAGATTATATAAAGGTGAGTTAAACGAAGTGTAAACTGTAAGGCATAGTAAAGCACGCCGCTAAAACCTGAGCAGCGTGCTTTTTTCTGTGATGTCGGATCTAAGTTGTACTAATACTTTATGTTGCTTTCTCCATTGTTATTCATGATCTCGGAAAGAACTAATCATCCAATTCCATTCGGATATACTTACGTGTATTTGGACCATAAATCCCATCATCAGCCAAAGCTCTGTACATCGATTGGAAACGTCTAACGGCATCTTCAGTATTAGGGCCGTAAATCCCATCAATAGCTCCAGGATTAAAATTGATTTGTTTTAAGGCTCTCTGTATTTGCTTAACAGCATCGCCTTGATCTCCCCGCCGATAAATCCCTGTAGGCAGAGGGAAATCTGTGGAAGATACTCTTTGATGGTTAACCTCTTGAAGCTTATTTAATGTAATCGGTCCAACTAAGCCATCCACTGCAAGGTGATGATCTCTTTGGAATTTCATAACCGCATTTTCCGTTTCTTCTCCAAATATTCCATCTGCTCCATAGCGTGGAAGTCTGTAGCCTGCTTTGATTAATTCTTGTTGAATATCACGAACAAAAGGACCAGAATCTCCTTCGCCAATAGGCAATTTTACTCTGACACTTCCTACTTCGGAAGCTGGCGGCTTTGATATCTTCGGCGGAGAAGGGGCAGATCCGTTAAAATGACGGAGCGCTTCTTCAACATCATCAATAAACATCGACCATGAAATTCCGTACGTTCTTAATATGTTAATTGGATCTGTACGCCTTGCAGGATCAAGTGTTGCGTGTGCAATAATATGAGAATTTGGATTAAGGTTGAATTTGTCACATAAATAAGCATGATACCAAACATAGCGATTATAAGCTTCTTGAAAGTTAATTTTACCGCCATGGCATAATTCTACACCAATCGCGGCATCGTTAGCATTAGCCCCGTATCGTCTATTGTCACCTGTTACACTTGAGCGGACATGCCAAGCCTTTTCGTTTAACGGTATGATCTCAAGAATATATTTATCATCAATAAAGGTGTGTGCAGAAGCAGAAGGTTGCTGAGTATCGAAGTAGTTGCGGTTACCATAAGCAGTAGAGCCTGGATTGCCAGTATCATGACTAACAATAAAACGTACAGTACCAATACTTTGTCCAGAGCGGGAATTACCGGTTCGGATATAATCTCGTGTGATCTCGTACGCCAACTATAAACACCCCTGTCTTTATTTGAATACAAACCAATACGTACTCAGTATATGAACACAGAGGAAAAGTTGTGATAGAAAATATTTATGCACATTATCCACAAATTTGTGGATAAATAGTCTATGTGAACCGGATAACTATGTGGATAACTAAATAGCAATATAAAGAGATATTAACAAGTTGTTAACATTATTCACAACTTTACAATCGATTTATCCACAACACGTAAGGGGGTTATCCACAAAAAGGAGTGGATATCCACTCCTTTTTGGGTTTTCTATTTTTTTTGTTGACGTTGATTGGCAGCATTTGCTCTCGCTTGTGCTTCCAAATCTGCTTGGTCAGCTAATTCGCGAGAGAATTCCTCGTCAACACCGTCTCTTTTAAGATTTTTCGGAGTTTGTGGAAGTGATGATGAATTTTTATCACGAGCTTGATGTTTATGCTTATGTCCACGACCCATAAAAAAAGCCCTCCTTTTTCTTTGAACAAGTTGTTCAAGATTAGGATGGCTTTTTTTATGAATTTCATGTTGGAAGTTAGTGTTTCGATTTACTTATGTATCCACCTGCACGGTCAGCCATTTTAAACTCTCTTGAATAGGTTACTTCCTGCATGCTGGAAAGTGTTTGTTTTGTTTTGTCCCTTTTCTTTTTATCAGCTGCCACTATCATCATCCTTCCAAATTATTGTCTTCAGAATAAGTTTTGACAAAGGAGGGAAGAAGCATTCGTCTTTAACAAAAAAACAGGTGAATTTCACCTGTTTTTTATCAAGCTTCCTTAAGCTGATGCTCATCAGCTTCTAAAGAATGATGGTATGTGTAGAATGTATATAAATCTTTCGTAATTTCGAATAAATTGAACAAATCTTCGCCATTATTGATTTGTTCCAAGAGACTTGCTCTTGTTTCATTTGCGTTCACAACATAAGGCAGCTTCTGTGCCGCTTTTGTTGAACGTACATTTTGTTTGCGAATTCGCAAAAAGATCGTTTCAATATCTAATTCATAAAATAATTCATGAAAAAAAGCATCTTTAGCAAGTTTATTATATCCTTTTCCGTGGTAAGGCTTGCCTAACCAGGTGCCTAAAAAACCAGCTTTATCTTGAATATCAAACAAACTAATGGTGCCGATTGGAGAACCCCATTCATCTAAAATGGTACGTGAAATCAATTCACCTCGTTCTTCAGCTTCAATGGTTTGTTTTGTTAAAAATAGATATTCTTCAAATGAACTTGCCTTTTGACGCACAAATGGGAAGACATCAGGGTGAACTATGTGTTCATAAAGTGCATGGCTGTCATGAATATCACGTTTTTTTAGCATTGGGATCCCTCCAATATGAGGGCAGACTCCACGTGATATGGCCATCTCCACCCTCGAAATTTTTTTAATAATAATACAGCAAAAAATTTCGGGGTGGGAATCGAACCCACTAGAACCAGTAAACCTGGTGGCGCACCATTTGCCTTCCCATTACTAGATTTAATTTTAATTATATTCTTCATGAAGTATAATACGTTAAATTTCGTGAAAAAGATACTACTTTTTTGTCGAATTTCAAAAAAAAGTTATTTATCCTAGTATAATTGTTTATTTTCTATTATTCCTACCATTTTTGTGAATTTAACACTGAAATAAGTGATTGATTTAATGCGTTGAACAGCTATAGAAAATGATCGTTTTTTTCTTTTTACGGTGCATGAAAAGGGGGAGGTAAAAATAATTGCAATATATCTTTATGGGAGTATTTTCCTAGGCTTTATGGACTATTCTTCCGTCTATCATCGTTAATTGCGGTTTAGCGAGATAATGGAAAGGATGATAATTCCAAACAACTAAATCAGCATCTTTTCCAACCTCGATACTTCCAAGGCGGTCATCAATTCTTAGGTTGCGGGCAGCAGCGATCGTAATCCCTTCCAACGCTTTTTGGGCATCAAAGCCTTCTCTTACCGCAATAGCGGCACATACGTTTAAATACTGAATCGGAGTGTAGGGATGATCAGTTGTAATTGAAACTTCCACACCTCTTTCCGTTAAGGCTTGATAAGTTAACCAGCTTTTATTTTTTAGTTCAACTTTAGATCTTCGCGTTAAAGTCGGCCCAACGCAAACCTTAGCTTTTTTGCCGATAAATTCATCTGCAATTAGATGACCTTCTGTGCAATGTTCAATCCGGTAATCTAGTTCAAATTCTTCAGCAAAGCGGATTCCGCTAATAATATCATCTGCACGGTGGGCATGAATACGAACAGGAATTTCCCGGCGCAGCGCCTTTTTAATCGGAATAAGGCGAAAATCTTCAATCTCATCCCCGTATTTGGCTTTGTAGAAGGCCTCCCGAAGCATGCCCATTATCCCCATTCTTGTAATGGACTCATTATTTCCATTACTGTGAATCCGCTTCGGATTTTCACCCAATGCAATCTTTAAGCCTGCAATTTCTTGAATAATCATGTTCGAAATATTGGTCCCATATGTTTTAATGACCGATGTCGTCCCGCCAATGACATTCGCACTTCCTGGCATAACATGAACGGTCGTGATTCCATATTTAATTGCATCCATAAAAGCAGGATCTAGCGGATGAACACCATCCAGCGCCCTAATGTGCGGAGTCAGCGGCTCAATCGTTTCATTCGCATCATTCCCTGCCCAGCCCGTACCCTCATCATATAACCCCAAATGGGTATGAACATCAATAAAGCCAGGAAATAAAAACTTGTCCTTGCAATTTATCACCTCAGTATTCTCGGAAGCTGCGAGATCCCTGCCAATTGCCGCAATCTTCCCATCCCTCACAAGAACATCTGTCTCATACAAAACAACAGAAGTAACCGGATAAACCGTCGCCTGTTTAAAAAGTATTGGATTCATAAAGCTTTCTCCATTCCATGAATATAAACGTTTTATTTTTATGTGGGGAGAATTCCCCATTATTGATATTATACTCGTTTTTTTGGATTATGTTTTTAGTTGCTGATAATTTATCTGACATGCTGAAATTTGGAAAAAGCAGCGATAAAATAAGGATAACGCCGAAAAAAATGAAAAAGCGCCGATAAAATAAGGATAACGCCGAAAAAAATGAAAAGTCGCCGAAAAAATAAGGATAACGCCGAAAAAACTGAAAAAGCGCCGATAAAATTAGGACAACGCCGAAAAAACTGAAAAAGCGCCGATAAAATTAGGACAACGCCGAAAAAACTGAAAAAGCGCCGATAAAAATAAGGATAACGCCGAAAAAACTGAAAAAGCGCCGATAAAATTAGGACAACGCCGAAAAAACTGAAAAAGCGCCGAAAAAATAAGGATAACGCCGAAAAAACTGAAAAAGCGCTGATAAAATAAGAAATAAGCCGAAAAAAAATGAAAAGGCGCCGATAAAAATAAGAATACTGCCGATAAACTTTAATTTTCGCCGATTTACAAAATAATAAAGGATAATTATGATACGGGTAGTACAAAAAATACGAAAAATAAAAAGGAGTGATGCTATGATTGTAAAGGAACGCCAGAGACCTATATTAATTGATCAACTTCAGGCACTTTTACGACGTTTATCGGTTGAACACCCTAAAAGAAAGCAAATACTTGAGGATTATAATATGAGAGTGAGTGGCTTTAAAGGTGAGTTATCCTTAAATTATCCGCTAAGTTTTCTGGAGGAAGAGCGATATTTTATCCTACACGATGTTAGACTATATGACGGGTCTCATTTTTTTCAAATGGATACGCTAATCATTTCAAAATATTTTTTTCTTATTATTGAAGTGAAAAACATAGCGGGTACACTTATTTTTAATTCTGAGTACAATCAGCTGGTGCGTACTATGGAAGAGAAGGAAGAAGCTTTTCCTGATCCTATAAATCAAGTAATGCGCCATCGTCTTCAACTGATAAAATGGCTTGAACATTATAATTTTCCTCCGATACCTATAGAGACGCTAGTTGTTATATCAAATGAACGATCCGTTATTAAAACCTCAAATAAAAACAAATTCCCTAAGCAAGTTCAAGTTATCCCCAGTTCTATGATTCCTAATAAAGTGAATGACTTAGAAAAGAAATATAATAATCAAAAAATTAATAATCTGGAGTCCGTTCAAAAACTATTACTTTGTAAACATGTTCCAATTAATCATGATGTATTGAAACGTTATAAAATTGACCGATCTGAACTTTATAAAGGGGTGCAATGCCCATATTGTTTTGTTATTCCTATTAAAAGAATTCGTGGAAAATGGTTATGTGTACAATGTGAAAAAACCTCTAATAACGCTCATGTAAATGCCTTGATAGATTACTTTTTTCTAGTAAATTCAACAATATGCAATCGAGAAGCTAGAGAATTTTTAAATGTTTCTTCTCAAGATGTGATGAAGAGAATATTGAACTCTATGGCTTTAGAGACAGTGGGGATAAACAAAGGGAGGAGGTACAAATTGAAAATTGAGGTGTTGAGTCGTTTGTTGGAGGAATGATTGGAGGCTTGCTAAATCAGTTAACGCCAAAAAAGATAACCAACTAATTGTAAAATTTGCCGATAAAATCGAGAAACCCGCCGATAAATTTCGGAAAACGCTGATAAACTCAGAACCCCGCCGATAAATTTCGGAAAACGCTGATAAAATTAAAATACCGCTGATATATTTTGAAAAACGCCGATAAACTCAGAACCCCGCCGATAAATTTTGGAAACCGCTGATAAAATCAGAACCCCGCCGATAAATTTTGGAAAACGCTGATAAAATTAAAATACCGCCGATAAATTTTGGAAACCGCCGATAAACTCAGAACCCCGCCGATAAATTTCGGAAATCACTGATAAACTCAGAACCCCGCCGATAAATTTCGGAAACCGCCGATAAAATTAAAATACCGCTGATATATTTTGAAAAACTCTGATAAAATCAGAACCCCGCCGATAAATTTTGGAAAACGCTGATAAAATTAAAATACCGCCGATAAATTTTGGAAACCGCCGATAAAATCAGAACCCCGCCGATAAATTTCGGAAATCACTGATAAAATCAGAACCCCGCCGATAAATTTCGGAAACCGCCGATAAAATTAAAATACCGCTGATATATTTTGAAAAACTCTGATAAAATCAGAACCCCGCCGATAAATTTTGGAAAACGCTGATAAAATTAAAATACCGCCGATAAATTTTGGAAAACGCCGATAAACTCAGAACCCCGCCGATAAATTTTGGAAAACGCCGATAAAATCAGAACCCCGCCGATAAATTTTGGAAAACGCCAATAAAATTAAAATACCGCTGATATGTTCAGAATCACCAAGTTAAGTAACAATCTGATAAAATAAGAGTATCATCCGACTAGCAAAGAGGTGAAAAAATGCCAATCATCACAAAAATTTCTTCCCAAAAGCAAACCGATGATCGGTTCAATATATTTTTAGATGAAAAATTTGCATTCAGCGTGGATCAGGATGTACTCATCCGATTTAATCTCCAAAAAGGAAAAGAGCTTGATGAGTTCGATATTCTTGATATTCAATTTGGCGATGAGGTGAAAAAGGCCTACAATAAAGCGCTCGAATTTTTGAGCTATCGAATGCGTTCTGTTAAAGAAGTGGAGGACCATCTGCAGAAAAAAGACATTCAAGATCCTGTTATACAAGAGGTTATCCTAAAGTTAAAGGAAAATAAATATGTCGATGATTTAGAATTCGCTACGGCTTTTGTTCGAACACAGTGGCAAACAAATGGAAAAGGGCCAAGTGTAGTAAAACGTGAGCTTGCAGGTAAAGGGGTTGAACAAGGGATCATCGATCAGGCGCTTACGCAATATGATCAGTCCTCACAGATTGAAGAAGCGGTTAACCATGCTGAAAAGCTTCTGAAGAAAAATAATCAGCTTTCTACCGTGCAGTTGAAGCAAAAATTAGAGCAGCATTTACTGAGAAAAGGCTTTTCTTATGATATCATTTCAATTGCCTTAGAAGATGTTCAGTTTGAGCAGGATGAATCAGAGGAATGGGCTGCACTGCTAAAACATGCGGAGAAGGGCAAGAAAAAATATCAAAAGGAAGAGCCTTATCAATATAAGATGAAAATGAAGCAATTTTTATATCGAAAAGGGTTTTCGGTTGAATTGATTGAAAGGTATCTTGATGAAGAAGGGGTAAACGACATTGACTTTGAATAATAAGCGTTATAGTGAGATGACTGAATATGAATTAAAAAGTGAAATTGCAAGCTTGAAGGAGAAGGCAAGAAAGGCAGAACAGCTTGGGATTGTGAATGAGTTTGCTGTGTTAGAGCGGAAAATTACGATGGCAAAGTCATATTTATTAGATCCTCGTGATTATAAGCCTGACGAGATTTATGAAATTGAGGGAGCGCCTGGAGAATCGTTTAAAATTAATTATATGAATGGTATTTTTGCTTGGGGTTATCGTTTATCAACTCCAAATGTTGAGGAGGCATTGCCAATATCTATGCTAATTAAGGACTGACAAGCTATAGGAGCTGCCAGTCCAAATGAAAGTTAAGATTGTTTCCTTGTTTGTCTTTTGAGAATGATGAGGTCTTGAGTTAGCATAGTTTCACCATTAACCTGAGAGTGGGCATGTTTTGGGTTGGCCCATGGCTGATGATATGGATTAGAATAGATATTGTCATAAAATCTTTTCTTTGTACCCATTTTTAGGCACCTCCACAAGTTTGTGATTGCGTATTAAGAGTAAGGGTTTTCGCGTTTGCCTGAAGCTCTCATCCGTTCTTGTGGATGAGTGTTAATTGTCCCATCTGCTCTTTTCGAAGCATATTCAGCTTTAGCTCTAGGTTCTCCTTCAAACTTGTTGTTGCTCAAATTAGGAAAGCCTGCTTCTTTGTTGCGCAACACAATCCCCTCCAAGTCATCATTCATTTGCTTCTTTAAAAAGAAGCGTACTTATAGTATGGGTGCATCGGTAAAGAATATTAGTAACGATTCCTTCCTAGAGGTGAGAAAAATGGAAATATACTTTGAACGATTAACAAATGAATTATTAAGTAAAAATAATAGCCTTTCCTATGCACAGGCAAGAACCTGGATTGAACTGTTATGGGAGGATTTTGAATCAACACAAGCAAAAGCGGGGAGAAAATATCGAGGGAAAGAGATGACAGAGCAAGTCGTTAGGCAATTAATTACAAATTATGGGGATAAGCTGCATGAATTTATTGCGACAAACCCAAAATATCGTCACTTGCTAAACAATGACGACTATTTAAAGCATTAATTAAACGTTTGTTTAACATATATGAGGCTGTCTCAAGTTTTGAGACAGCCTCATATTATTCAGGTATCAGCTCGAGTTTTTTACGAAGTTTTTCCTCACTGAAGATCCAACCAGTATAGGAGCTGACAATGTTTAGATCCAGATCTAACTGAACGATCGCCACAAATGGATAGTATCCTTTGCTGCGGTAGCGGAGGTCGATAAATCGTACCTCGTAATGATCGGAATATTCCTCGACTTCCCAGCGATACACAGGTGAAAATGACAGGAATGCTGAAATATTATCATCTTCTTCTGCAGCACGGATGACATCTGTTTGCGGGACGGGCACCCTTTCAAATTCATCAAGGAAATTAATTTCTCCATCAATTGATCTTGCCACATAAAATCTTGTCTTCGTCATAATGGCGATATGCCACTGACGGAATCTCATCGTTGGTGAGATAATGACTTGTTCAATATCTGGGACAAGCTTATGGAGACGGTGTATAATATTCTTTTGCATGACATACCGAATCAGGTAATAGCCGATCAGGATAAGATACAAGGTTAAAAACGTATAACCAGGATGGGCACCAATTAACCAAATGGCAATGGCCATTAAATGGGACACAAAGATAAATGGATCGAATGTATTAATTAAGCCTAAAGCGATCCATTTCTTTGTAAAGGGTCTTAATGCTTGGGTGCCATAGGCATTAAAAATGTCAACAAATACATGAACGACAATTGCTAATAGTGTCCAAAGCCATAGATGAAGTAAATTGCTTTCAGGGATAAAGATGGTAATCATCCCGGTTATTAAAGCCGACCAGATAAAAAGAGCTGGTATAGAATGAGTAATTCCCCGGTGATTTCGTATATATTTAGCATTGTTTCTTAGTTTTAAAATTGTATCTAGGTCAGGCGCTTGGGAACCAATTAGCGTGCCCAGCAACACGGCATGGGCTGTTGGATTATCAACCCCTACAATTGGATCAAGTGTTGCCAATCCACCTAATGCAATTCCCATCACGACATGTGTTCCAGTATCCAATAAAATGAACCTCCTTGTTTTTTTACACTTTAAGAGGGAGTATAAATTGCCAGCGCAGAAGGAAATTCAACGCAGCGGCCAATTTTAAGTACAAAGTATAAACGCAACTACTCATCACGCTTCGCCTTTCAGCTCGCAAGTGAGCGAGTTTTCTTTAAAAGAAAATATTAACAGCCAGCGCCTAGCCTCTTGAGGTCATATGCTGATCAAAGGTGCTTGCGTATTTCTTTTGAGTTAGTTAATACAATGACTTTATATGTAAGCATATTGTCCAATGTGTGCAATTCTCTTTCATTTTAATCATCAAGTCTTTATTAATTATTGCTCTTGTACTATCTTAGATAAAGTGATTTATTATTTATTTTCCCAAATTGCATGAAAATTAACATCCGGAGGAAAATCAACATGGATAACGAGTTGAAAAATAAGCTGCAAAGTTTTCCAATACTTGAGTTTCAACAGGATTTGATTTCCTGGTATTTAGCTGAAAAAAGGGATTTGCCGTGGCGCAAAGACCAAGACCCGTATAAAGTCTGGGTTTCGGAAATCATGCTGCAGCAAACAAGAGTTGATACGGTTATTCCTTATTTTACTTCATTTATTGAAAAATTTCCTTCCATAGAAGCGCTGGCGGATGCAAATGAAGAAGAGGTATTAAAAGCGTGGGAAGGGCTAGGCTATTATTCAAGAGTACGTAATCTTCAAGCAGCAGTAAAAGAGGTGAAGGAGAGCTATGGTGGTGTGGTGCCGAATTCTCCAACTGAAATATCGAAGTTAAAAGGGGTGGGACCCTATACGAAGGGTGCGATTTTAAGTATTGCCTATAATATTCCGGAGCCTGCTGTGGATGGAAATGTGATGAGGGTGCTTTCGCGAATTTTATCAATATGGGAAGATATCGCAAAGCCAAAAACACGGAAAGTTTTTGAAGAGGCAACCTATGAGCTTATTTCAAAGGAGGATCCATCATCATTTAATCAGGCCCTTATGGAGCTTGGGGCATTAATTTGCACACCTACCTCGCCTTCGTGTCTCTTATGTCCAGTGCAAGAGCATTGCGCTGCTTTTGAAGAGGGAGTTCAAGCAGAGCTGCCTGTTAAAAGCAAGAAAAAGAAGCCGAAACCAAAGCAAATGGCTGCGGCTGTCTTATATGATTCGAATGGAAACCTTTATATTCATAAACGCCCGGCAACAGGATTGCTTGCAAATTTGTGGGAATATCCGAATACTGAAATTGATGTTTCCTTAGGAAAAACGTATCGTGAACAGCTTTCTGATTATCTAATGAATGAATATCATGTGATGGTTGAGCTCTCGGAACTAGCCGGAACGGTTGAACATGTATTTTCCCATATCATTTGGAATATCTCTATTTTTATTGGAGAAGTCAAAAACACTCCGAATGACAACCTTGTTGCCGTTTCAGCAGAAGAACTGAATAAATACGCTTTTCCGGTTTCCCATCAGAAAATCTTGCAGATTTATAAGCAAATTAATGGAGCTCAATCATACTGAATTCTCGTGCCTTGCGTATAAGTAGCTTCTTTTCGGTTTAGACCGCCGCGGGATTCAATTTCTTGAACAATTTCTCGATGAATGGTTTGTCCTTCAGCATTTAAGTATGGGACAACCTGTTGAAGGGAGTGGTGGAAATAGGCAAGCTCTTCATCCTTCCACTCCTTTTTTGACATCATCGATAATTCAGTCATATCACGACCAACGTACATGGATATCCTCCTCTCTAAGTTTTAGGATCAATAGAACTTTTCATATAGTATCTGATACAATAAATTCATCTATTCTTTTGATTACATATAAGGAGCTGACAAAATGAGCCAAGAAAATAAAGTAGCGTTAGTAACAGGAAGCAGCCGCGGAATAGGAAGAGCGGTTGCGATTCGTTTAGCAGAGAAAGGTTATAATATTGTGGTAAACTATGCCCGCAGTAAAACGGCGGCATTAGAGGTAGTAAAGGAAATTGAACAACTTGGTGTAAAGGCAATTGCGATTAAGGCCAATGTTGGAAAGGTTGAAAAAATAAAAGAGCTTTTTACACAAATAGATGAGCAGTTTGGAAGACTGGATCTATTTGTGAATAATGCAGCTTCAGGTGTGCAAAAGCCGGCCATGGAGCTTGAAGAAAGCCATTGGGATTGGACGATGAACATCAACAGCAAAGCACTGCTATTCTGTGCGCAGGAAGCGGCAAAGCTAATGGAGAGAATTGGCGGCGGTTATATCGTCAGCACAAGCTCCCTTGGATCGATCAGGTACCTTGAAAATTATACAACGGTTGGAGTGTCAAAGGCTGCACTTGAAGCACTTACGAGATATTTAGCGGTTGAATTGGCACCGAAAAATATTATTGTTAATGCTGTGTCAGGTGGAGCAGTAGACACGGATGCCCTTAAGCATTTCCCTAATCGTGAAGAGCTGCTTGAGGACGCCAAAAAGAATACGCCAGCCGGAAGAATGGTTGAGATCGAAGACATGGTCAATGCGATTGAGTTTCTATTGTCTGAAAAAGCATCGATGGTTAGAGGGCAAACTTTGATTGTAGATGGAGGCCGTTCACTTCTCGTTTAATTTCTTAAAAATTTTTTTTGTTTTTTTGGATATAATCCGAACCTCTGGGACAATCTAATTGTCGTGGAGGTGATATAAAATGGCACAAAACAATAAACAAGCTGGTAAAACTGCAGCTGGAACTAACATCCAACAAGTAAGACAACAAAACGCTCAATCAGCGCAAGGTGCAGCGGGTGCAGCTCAATTCGGAACTGAATTCGCTAGTGAAACGAACGCACAACAAGTAAGACAACAAAACCAACAAGCTGAAGCTAGAAAGAACCAAAACTCTTAATAGCTAATGCAAAAGACACCCCTCCGTTTATGGAGCGGTGTCTTTTTTTGGGAGATAAGAAATTTTGTACTTAGTTTTGGTGTCTAGCTCCAGCGCCTAGCCCTCTAGGGTCTAGCCGCAAATGAATTGAAGACAAAAGAACGTCTTCTATTCATTTGCGTCTTATTTGCCCTAGGCTGAGCAAGGCGCTTGCGCATTTCTTAGGGATAAATAGGTTTAAGACTTATAATAAGTGAAATACTTTTATTAGCGGCAGTGCCATTCCTTCAAATAATTACAAACGACAAAACTTCTGTTTCCTCTACATAAGTAGTCAAAGGAAAGTATAAACGAGCGGAGAATTAAACACTATCACATATTGTTTCTCTTTAAAGAAAGGGGAGGAAAAGATGAATTTTGATCAACTGGTAGGTGAGCAGTTAAAGACGATGGATAAATTATTATATTTGCAATCCGAAATCGAACGGTGCCAGGATATCATGAAACAGCTGAATGCGCTGCAGGATGAAGCGAAAATTGATTCAATCCAAGATGAGATTGAAGAAATGAAGCTGGAATTAAATAGAATACAGCAGGTGTTTGAAAAACAAACAGAAGAGGTAATTCGTTCTTACGAAAATCAGCAATTTGAAACGGTTTCTTAAGTGTAGGCGGGGGTCATTTCTTTTGAAATGACTCTTTTGTTTTCTTTTTTTATTTACAAACGTTATAATAACTATAAATAAATTAGGAGACGATGTTTGTGAGACATTAGCTTTCACGAAGCGGCTATTTGAAAGAAGGGGAGAAAAGTGGGCTTTCCCAAGGAAGGAGACAAAATTCAAATTCATAGTTATAAGCATAATGGTTATATCCATAGAGTATGGGAAGAATCAACCGTATTAAAAGGTTCACAGCATTGTATTATTGGCGGGAATGATCGTACAATGGTTACCGAATCGGACGGAAGAACATGGATAACCAGAGAGCCGGCCATTTGCTATTTCCATGCAAGACATTGGTTTAATATTATCGGCATGCTTAGAGATGATGGTGTAACTTATTATTGTAATATAAGCTCGCCATTTGTTTGGGATGATGAAGCATTAAAATACATCGACTATGATCTTGATGTAAAAGTGTATCCTGATATGACGTATACGATCTTAGATGAGGATGAGTATGAGCAGCACAGCAAACTCATGAATTATCCGGAAGTCATTGATCTTATTTTAAAACGAAATTTAGAAACCTTGCTGCGATGGATCCGCCAAAAGAAGGGACCATTTGCGCCTGAGTTTATTGATGAATGGTACGAGCGATACCTGACATATATAAGATAATCGTAAAGAAAATAAGGGTGGCTCAAGGTGTGCTTCTAAAAGCGAAAAAAGAGTCAGCCTTTTTCGTGTGAAAAGAATTATAGGGTAACAAACATACTTGGTTGCGTTTTATATAGATAATGAATGTATAAGCTTTTGTACTTAGTTTTGGTGTCTAGCTCCAGCGCCTAGCCCCTCTAGGGTCTAGTCACTCATAAATTGAAGGCAAAGAACGCCTTCTATTCATGAGCGTCTTATTTGCCCTAGGCTGAACAAGGCGCTTACGCTTTTCTTATAGAGGGGGATTTTCTTGGGGTCTGTTAAGAGGTATATGGGTTTTGTTAAGCCTTATCGGCTTCAGATAGCGGGGACGATATTGATTGGGATTATTAAATTTTCGATTCCGCTGCTTTTGCCTTTACTTATTAAATATGTGTTAGATGATATCATTGGCGGAGATGGGACAGCTGATGAGAAAACAAAAACCCTGCTTCTGATTATGGGAGGGATGTTTGTTTTATTTGTGGTGGTTCGTCCGCCGATCGAATATTTCCGGCAATATTTTGCGCAATGGGTTGGCAGTAAGATTCTTTATGATATCCGTGACCAGCTGTTTACCCATTTGCAAAAGCTAAGCCTGCGTTATTATGCAAACACACGGGGCGGAGAAATCATTTCCCGTGTGATCAATGATGTGGAGCAAACGAAGAATTTTGTTATTACCGGGTTAATGAATGTGTGGCTTGATGTCATTACAATTGTCATTGCCATCGGTATTATGCTGACAATGGATATAAAGCTGACACTAGTATCAATCATCCTTTTTCCTTTTTATGGCTTTTCAGTAAAGTACTTTTATGGAAAGCTTCGTCAGTTAACAAGGGTTCGTTCCCAGGCGCTTGCCGAAGTTCAAGGGCATTTGCATGAGCGTGTGCAAGGGATGCCGGTTATTCGCAGCTTTGCGACAGAGGAATTTGAACAAAAGCAGTTTGCCAAGGAAAATATGAATTTTCTTACTAAAGCATTGGATCATACAAGCTGGAATGCACGGACCTTTGCGATCGTTAATACGTTAACTGATATCGCACCGCTTGTTGTAATCAGCTATGCCGGGTATCATGTGATTCATGGCAATTTGTCAATTGGAACGATGGTTGCGTTTATTGCTTATATTGAACAGTTGTATAACCCGCTGCGCCGATTGATTAATTCCTCTACAACATTAACCCAAGCCTTCGCTTCAATGGATCGGGTTTTTGAGTTTATTGATGTACCTTATGAGGTTGTCGATAAGCCGAATGCAATTGAAGCTAAAAATATTAGGGGCGATGTTGAATTTGAACATATTTCGTTCCGCTATCAAGAAAACGAAGCGCTGATTATTGAGGATTTATCTCTTCAAGTGAAGAGAGGGGAAACTGTGGCACTCGTTGGGATGAGCGGGGGTGGTAAGTCAACGCTTGTAAGCCTGCTGCCGCGTTTTTATGATGTAACAGACGGACGTATTTTATTAGATGGTATCGATATTAGGGATTATCAAGCCCAAAGCTTGCGCGGACAAATTGGCATGGTGCTCCAGGATACGTTTTTATTTAGTAATACTGTTCGTGAAAATATCCTGATTGGTAAGCCGGATGCGACTGAAGATGAAATCATCCAAGCTGCAAAGGCAGCAAATGCCCATGATTTTATTTTGAAATTACCAAATGGCTATGATACTAGAGTTGGCGAACGAGGAGTAAAGCTTTCAGGAGGGCAGAAGCAACGGGTTTCGATTGCAAGGGTTTTCTTGAAAAATCCGCCGATTCTTATTTTGGATGAAGCGACCTCAGCCCTGGATTTAGAGAGTGAGCATTTAATCCAGGAGGCGCTTGAAAAACTAGCGAAGGACCGGACAACGTTTATTGTTGCACATCGTCTTTCAACGATTACCCATGCCAATAAAATTGTTTTAATAGAGGATGGCAAGATTGTTGAACAAGGAACACATCAAGATTTAATGGAGAAACAGGGACAGTATTATAAGCTCTTTCAGATCCAGCAATTGGATTAAGAGATATGAGTAAACGAAAAAAGCTGTCTCAAAACAAAAGGTTCAGACCCCTTAATTGGAGGGATCTGAACCTTTTTTAAAGTTTAAAGTATAAAATTTTGGACTTAGTTTTAGTGTCTAGCTCCAGAAATTGAAGGTAAAGAACACCTTCTATTCCTATTCGCCTTATGCTTGTCGCCGAATGCTTGTCGCCTTGCGCTTTTCTTAATTATTCCTCTGCTATTTTAATTTCATTGTCTTTTTTATGGTAGCTTTGGAAGCTGCTAATCAATGTATCTAAGTGCTCAAGCTGTTCACTATAATCAATGATGGCCGATATGAGCGGAATGGTTTGATAGAAACAATCGGGATCCTGGGTTTTATAATAGTCCATGATCACTTCTGTTAGCTGGCGTTTATTAAATTTATTTTCCCTGATTGGCTCATTTGCAGATGAAGCTTTAATTTTGCCGATAAAACGCAATAGAGATTCCTCATGGACATAAAGCAAATAATCTAGTTCATCTATAAGCACTTTTTGAATGCTTTCCGGCATTTGATGCAATTCATTTTCTAAGCGGTGAAGCTTTTTTAAGGTGTCAAATGCACGGTTTGTCACGTTGATCATTTGTCTGAAGAGAACAAGCTTTCTCGATTTAGCATAGGTTTCTTTTTTAAAATAATTCCGTTCCTCTTTATAGTTCAAATAAAGCTGATCAAGCTTGATCATTTGCTCCTTAAGTTTTACAATCTCGTCCTTCAGCACATGATGCTCCAAGCCCTGTCTAAGATCTACGCGAATCCATTTAATAATTTCCTCGGTATTTTCTGTAATGCGTTTGTAAAGCTTTGTTTCATATTTAGGTGGTAGAAATACTAAATTCACGATAAACGCAGCTAATACCCCTAATAATATGGTGAAAAAGCGGATGAGTGCGACTTCGAAAAAGTCATCACCCGGACTTTCTAATATGGCAATAACAGTGACAAGCGCAACAGGAATTGTGCTCTCAGCCTTTAGCTTTAAATTGATCGCTATAACAAAGATAGCCGTTATCCCGATCATCACTGGATGTGAACCAAACAGCAGGCCGACTCCAATGGCTAATGCAGCTCCAATGACATTTGCCTGTACTTGCTCAATAATCGATAAGTAGGAGCGATAAATGGTCGGCTGGATCGCAAAAATCGCGGAAATTCCAGCAAAGGCAACCGAAGGAAGCTGAAAAGCTGTAGCTAAAAGTAAAGCGAGTGTAATGGCAATCCCCGTTTTCAGGATGCGTGCACCTAGTTTCATGTATGTTTATTGACACACCTTTCATAAAGACATCTGGTTTATGACTTAGTAAACCATTTACGTACTATACAGCGTTTATCTATTTTACACAAGATACAATTTCCCTTTTTAATAAAAATTTAAAACGTAAATTTATTCTGAAAATAAGGAAAAATGAAGGGCTGTCTTGAAAGGGACAGATTCCCTGATATATTAAGCCTTTGGAGCTCTTATATATTTTATTTGGGAATCTGGACTCTATAGTTTCAAGACAGCCCTTATGTTGTTTTTTTATGATTTTAACTTACTAAAAGCGTATTCGACCGCTTTTAATGTTTCCCTAATATCTTCTTCAGTATGTGCAGTTGTTAAGAACCATGCTTCATATTTCGATGGTGCCAGGTTGATTCCTTGGTGAAGCATGAGCTTAAAGAATTTGGCGAACATTTCGCCGTCTGTGTTTTCTGCTTGTTCATAGTTTGTTATTTTTTCATCGGTGAAGTAAATGGTTAGGGCTCCTTTTAGACGGTTGATTGTGATCGGAATAGTATATGTACGAGCATGCTCTAGTATACCTTCCTCTAGAAGTGCACCTAATTGATCAAGCTTTTCGTATACATTTTCCTGCTGTAAAACCTCTAAGCAGGCGATTCCTGATAAGATCGATGCCGGATTGCCTGCCATTGTTCCTGCTTGATAGGCCGGTCCAAGTGGGGCAACCTGCTCCATGATTTCTTTTTTGCCGCCGTAAGCTCCGATCGGAAGTCCTCCGCCGATAATTTTTCCTAAGGCGGTTAGATCAGGGTATACCCCCAAAAGGTCTTGAGCTCCGCCGTACATGAACCGAAACGCAGTGATGACTTCATCATAAATGACAAGAGCGCCTGCTCCATGAACCAGTTCATTAACCTTTTCTAAGAAACCTGGTTTTGGTTCAACGATGCCAAAGTTTCCGACGATGGGCTCTACAAGCACAGCCGCTACTTGATCTCCCCATTTATCCAATGCTTCCTTCAATGGTTCGATTTCATTAAAAGGAACGGTGATAACCTCTTGAGCAATGCTTTTTGGTACACCGGCAGAATCCGGAGTTCCTAATGTAGACGGGCCTGAGCCAGCTGCAACAAGAACAAGGTCAGAATGGCCATGGTAGCAGCCGGCAAACTTGATAATTTTATCTCTGCCAGTATAAGCTCTTGCCACACGGATTGTTGTCATAACCGCCTCAGTACCCGAATTGACGAAACGAACCTTATCAAGTGCAGGCATGGCTTCTTTCAGCATTTTGGCAAATGTCACTTCATGCGGGGTCGGAGTTCCGTATAGGACGCCATTTTCTGCAGCCTTTTGAATTGCTTTTGTAATATGCGGGTGTGCATGACCGGTTATGATTGGGCCATAGGCAGCTAAATAGTCGATATATTTATTGCCGTCAACATCCCAGAAGTAAGCTCCGTTTGCTTTTTCCATGACTACAGGTGAACCGCCGCCAACTGCTTTATACGAACGTGAAGGGGAGTTTACTCCTCCAACGATATGCTGTAACGCTTCTTCATGTAATTTATTTGATCTTGTAAAATTCATGATTTCCTCCTAATATGTATCAAAATCCTTTTCTATTTTATCATGAATTAAAAATCCTCTCCAAAATAGAAACATAGCATTTGTTGTATTCGAAAAGATTCGTTAAACTATTCGTTGTGGTGAAGTAAGGGAGGGACTAAAATGACGAATATTATCGAGGTTAAAAACCTGCGTAAGGAATTTAAGTCATATTCAAGCCGACAGGGCTTAAAGGGTGCATTTCGCGATTTGTTAAATCGTCAATATAAAATCATTCCGGCCGTAAATGATGTGTCATTTACTGTCAAGCAAGGAGAAATGGTGGGGTATATCGGTGAAAATGGTGCTGGTAAATCTACTTCGATCAAAATGCTCACAGGGATTTTAACACCAACCTCAGGGGAAGTTCGTGTCAATGGAATGAACCCGCATAAAGAGCGGGAGCGATTTGTCCGAACAATCGGTGTTGTTTTTGGCCAAAGGTCGCAATTATGGTGGGATATTGCCGTCCAGGAATCGTTTCGCCTTTTAAAAAAGGTATATAAGGTTTCGGATGCGGATTATAACGAGCATATGGATCATGTGATCAAAACGCTTGATATTGGACCATTGCTGGATAAGCCGGTTCGCAAGCTGTCTTTAGGGCAACGAATGAGATGTGAGCTAGCTGCAGCACTGATTCATAATCCGCCGCTCTTGTTTCTTGATGAGCCGACGATCGGATTGGATGTGCTGGTCAAATTAAAGATTCGCGAGTTTTTAAAAGAAATGAATGAAAAATACAAAACAACAATTCTTTTAACGACACATGATCTTTCCGATATCGAAGCGCTGTGTGAACGGGTTGTTATGCTTGATGAAGGAAGGGTTATTTATGATGGGCAGCTGGAGGAATTACGGTCTCACTGGGGAGAGGGCAAACAGATCCAATTCCAATTTGCTGATAAAGTGATTGAGCAGCAATTGTCCTTTTTAACGGCTGATCTTGATGTCGCTTGGCAAAAGGGTGATAAGTTAAATGTGTGGACAGCGCTTGTTAATGACAAGGAAGCGCAGATGTCAGAGCTTATCGGACGGGTAGTAGGTGCCCATCAAATTAAAGATTTAAGTGTGATGGAAATTTCGACAGAAGAGGTTATTCGCAAAATCTATGAAAAGGGAGAGGCATTAACGAGCTGAGGTGGATGATGGATAAATATATCGAAATGATCAGGATCCGCTTTTTGATGATGCTTGCCTATCGAACCAACTATTATAGCGGAATCCTGATATACAGTATTAACATAGGAGCCTACTATTTTTTATGGACCGCCATTTATGGTGGCAAAGAATCGATAGAAGGTTTGTCTGCGGTGCAAATGACGACATATGTGGCCGTTTCGTGGATGGCAAGGGCGTTTTATTTTAATAATATTGATCGTGAAATTGCATTGGAAATAAAAGAGGGAAAAGTGGCTGTTGAATTAATTAGGCCTTATAACTATTTAGGGATGAAGACGATGCAGGCGTTTGGAGAAGGAATCTTTCGCTTAGTCTTTTTCTCGGCGCCAGGAATGGTCATTGTCGGCCTGGTGTTTCCGATGGATTTTTCATCAAATGGAGAAACATGGCTGCTTTTTGCAAGTTCGCTATTATTTAGTTTTATTATTAATACACAAATTAATCTAGTTACCGGGATGCTGACCTTTTTCTTATTTAATAATGATGGGCTTATGAGAGCAAAGCGTGTCATTATCGATTTATTTTCCGGCTTGCTGCTGCCAATCAGCTTTTATCCTTTATGGGCGCAAGAGGTTATGAAGTATTTTCCGTTTCAGGCAATAAGCTATATTCCGAGCATGATCTTTACAGAGGGAATGACGGGGAATGAAGTGCTTCAAGCCATTCTGTTGCAGGCTTTTTGGGCATTAGTGTTACTCATTCCGATCCAGCTGCTTTGGTCCTTAGCGAAAAAACGAATGATTATTCAAGGGGGGTGAGGTCATGTTCTATTTATCGATGCTTACACAGTATATCGGCCAGTATATGAAAACAAGAATGCAATACCGGGCGGACATGGTCGTCGAGCTTTTATCTGATATGCTGTTTCAAGCAACAAACCTCGTTTTTATCCTTGTCGTCTTCGGACATACTCAGTTTTTAAGCGGCTGGACACGTGATGAAATTATTTTTATTTATGGCTTTTTCCTCGTTCCATATGCTGTTTTTGGCGCATTCTTTAATATTTGGGATTTTAATGAGCGCTATATTGTCAAAGGAGAAATGGACCGGATCTTAACAAGACCGATTCATAGTCTTTTCCAGGTGATTTTGGAACGAATGGAGCTTGAATCCTTGTTTGGCGCGATCACCGGGATTGTGATTATGGGCTATGCCTCCGTTCAGCTAGGCTTAAGCTTTCAATGGTACGATCTTCTTTTCTTTATTGTCTTTGTGATCAGCGGGGCACTTGTCTATGCCGGGATTTTCGTTTCTTTGGCGAGCATCGGCTTTTGGTCTGATGCACGAACATCGCTTATGCCGATGATGTACAATATTGGAAACTATGGACGGTATCCGGTTGATATTTATAATTCCGTGATCCGCTTTGTACTGACATGGATCCTGCCATTTGCATTTGTTGGTGTATATCCTGCCGCATTTTTTCTTGAAAAAGAAGAATGGTATATGTACTCGTATTTAACTCCTGTTATGGGAGTCGCGTTTTTTATGATCTCTGTGTTTCTTTGGAATGCAGGGGTGAAACGATATCGCGGAGCGGGAAACTAGATTTAACATTGTAATATTCTTAAAGGAGCCCGATTGATACCGGGCAGATTTTTATAAAGTTAGGCGTGAATTCTTAGAGGGATTCACGCCTTCTTAATGCTTATCTTAAGGGGGATAATGGACAAAATCTATATATTTGAGGAGGAAAAGTCCTGTAGAAAGAGCCAAAGAGACAAAACGTAGCCAGAGAGCCAAAGAAAAGTCCCGTAGAAACCCTCAAAGGGACAAACCTTAGACAAAGAAACAAAGAAAAAAGTCCTATAGTGACAAAGCTTGATAAGAAAGCAATAGGGAAAGGAAGTCCTTCATAAAGCAAAGACGCCTGTAAACTAAATTTTGCTCTCCTTTTTATAACCTCAAAAACAAACTCAGTTGAATAACCACCCCTATGCTTGTCATATAGTATACAAAGCGCAAGATGATTAGGGTGGGGTCTATGTGGAGCTTTTATTTTGCGTGTTCATTGCCATCTGTATGTTCATGAATTTAAAAAATGTTATCGTTATTTGCTTTCAAAAGAATTTTTTGTCTATTGAAACCATCATTATGATCACCTATTTATATTTGTCGCTGCTGATTGGCTTTGGGATGATTTATCTCATTTGCATGCAAAGCAACTTTGTCGTTTTAACTGAAGCGGGAAATTCTTTAACGGGAGATTATTTTGATAAGCTCGCCACATCACTTTATTTTAGTGCCGTTACATTATTTTCTGTAGGCTATGGCGATATTGTCCCAATCGGCATCGGCAGGTTGCTGGCTGTTTTGGAAGCGTTAATTGGCTATATCCTTCCAGCGGTTTTTCTGGCTCGTACGGTTATCGGTTTGGATAATAGTAAATAGTTGTACGAAAAGCGAAAGTTGGTTACGCTTAAAGTAGAACGATTTATTGGAGGGATAGACATGACAGTTGAAATTGGCAGCGCTGCCCCGGATATGGAATTAGTCGCTGATAATGGTGAAAAAACAAAACTTGCTGATTACAGAGGGAAATACATTGTTTTATATTTTTATCCAAAGGATATGACACCCGGCTGCACGACAGAAGCCTGTGATTTCAGAGATCAGCATCAAAGCTTCGCGGATGTAAATGCGGTCATTATCGGAGTTAGTCCTGACCCTCAGGAAAAACACCAAAAGTTTAAGGAAAAGCATGACCTTCCATTTAAACTGTTAGTCGATGATGAACATAAACTAGCGGAAGCTTATAATGTTTGGAAGCTGAAAAAGAATTTTGGAAAAGAATATATGGGGATTGAACGATCCACTTTTATTATTGATCCAGAAGGAAACTTGATCAAGGAATGGAGAAAAGTAAAAGTGAAGGATCATGTTCAAGAAGCATTAGAGTACATAAAAGAACGACAATCCTAATACGAAAATCATCATGCCTATTTTTTAAAAGGTAAGGCAAACGTCCAGCCAATTTGCAGGGAAATGCGTACTCTATACAGAAGGCATTACCTCCTCAAATGTTAGCGCCGGACTAAGTGCGGACAAATGATCCGCACTCTTTTTTGTCGTTTAGAATTATAAAATTCATTGAATTGTGAATAAGCGCTGCGACATCCAGCTCCAGCGCCTATCGCCTATCAAACTTCAGATCATCTCCCTACGATAAGTCAACATCGGTTCGCTTCGCTTACCGTGTTTCCTTTATCTCAGTCGATGCTCCTCCAGTTTGTACGGCGATGACCAAGGCGCTTGCGCTTTTGTTCTGCAAAGGGAATACATAGAGAGAGGAGATTTTTTACGTGATCGTCCTATCAACTGTAAAACTGCCTAATCAGCTAAAAGAGCAGTTAGAGAGCAGCTTTAAAAATGTAACATTTTATCATGATCAAAAAATCAATGAAGCAAACGACATTCTGCCAAAAGCAGAAATTATCTTAACCTATGGCGAGGATTTAAGGGACGAGCATATAGAGGCTGCAACAAACTTAAAATGGATCATGGTTGCCTCAGCAGGTATAGAAAAACTGCCATTTGAACAGCTAGAAAAACATAAAATTCATGTTACAAATGCAAAAGGGGTTCATGCCATCCCAATGGCAGAGTATTGTATCGCGATGATGCTGCAGGTTTCCCGCCAGGCAAGCACGCTTATGGAAAATCAAAAGCAGCACAAATGGGACCGCCGCGTGCGAATGGAGGAGCTCTACGGAAAAACCGTCTATATTTTAGGAGCGGGAGCGATCGGTACAGCAATAGCTAAGCTGTCTAATGCGTTCGGAATGCAGGTTCTTGGTATGAACCGGGATGGGAGAGCGGTCGAGTTTTTTCATGAAACCTATTCGTTAAAAGAAATGCTTGTTCCAATGGGGAAGTCTGACTTTATCATTTCCGTTCTGCCAAGCACTGAGCAAACAAAGGGTCTTTTAACATATGAGGCTTTTAAAAGGATGAAAGAGGATGCAGTGTTTATTAATATTGGCAGGGGAGACGCTGTCATTGAAGGAGATCTGATCCAAGCATTAAATGAAAAACAAATCAAACACGCAGTGCTGGATGTATTTGAAAAGGAACCATTGAATGAAGACCACCCATTTTGGGATATGGAAAATGTAACGGTTACCCCGCACTTATCTGGTATTACGAAAAATTATTTACCAAGAGCGATGAAAATATTTGAGAAGAACTTAAAAGCTTACATAGAAGGGCAAATTTCAAGTATGGAAAATATCATTTCTTTAGAAAAAGGCTATTAATCACGTGAATCCTTTCTAAAGGCAAATAATAGGGATAGCATCGACGATCGATTTAAAAGGAGATATTTACCTTTTAGCAATTGGTTAGTTTAGTCTTGATGATGGAGAGAATTTCAGATTATATTGCATATAGAAAGAACAATTGACAAAAGTCTTAGTCACAATGTACACTAATTATAAACATTATAAAGTAAGAATATTTATTAAAGTGAGGTGCATGGCGGATGTCAGAACATCAATTAAAAGATGCGTTAGAAACATTAAAGCAAACTGGAGTTCGAATTACACCTCAACGTCATGCTATACTTGAATTCTTAGTCGATTCCATGACACACCCTACTGCAGATGATATATATAAAGCGTTAGAAGGAAAATTCCCTAATATGAGTGTTGCGACAGTTTACAACAACTTAAGGGTATTTCGTGAAGTTGGACTTGTAAAGGAATTAACGTATGGCGATGCATCAAGTCGATTTGATTTTGTAACGTCTGATCATTACCACTGTATATGTGAAAGCTGTGGGAAAATTGTTGACTTCCATTACCCGGGACTTGATGAGGTTGAGGCGCTTGCTGCACATGTAACAGGATTTAAAGTAAGCCATCATCGTATGGAGATCTATGGTGTTTGCAAGGATTGTGAAAAGAAAGAAACTCATTAATATCCAAGCTCGGTGTTAATACTGGGCTTGTTTTTTTATGCAATTCTAAGGTAACTTCTCTCTCTTGTGATATTTTTTCTTAAGAAATAATGAATCTTAAGTATGAAAAGAATGAGGAGATACCCCTTTTATGTGGATGCTTATCTTTCTTTTCTTTGTTTTTCTTAACGTCATTGTCGTGTTTATGCCGAAACGGTTAAGCGGCATAGAAATGTATTCGACGACAATGTTTGCGTTGTTTTTAGGTACAAATGTCGATTTACTGCTAGAAAAATACTATAAACTTTATAGTTATTTTAAAGAAGGTGTGGAGGTTAAAGCGTTTCTTGGGCAATATTTATATTTTATCCCCATCAACTTATTGTTTTTAAATTTTTATCCTTTAAACAAGAGCATTGTATCCAAAGCGATTTATATCTTAGGTTGGACAGCTTTTTCGGTTGGTTTTGAATGGCTTGCAAAAGAAACGGCGTTTTTTCAATACACAGGCTGGAAGCTTTGGTATTCGGCCATTGCATATCCGTTTATCTTTACGATTCTATTGTTGAATTTTAAAGCAGTCAAAAAGCTTATAGAAAAAGAACGGCTGAAACGCAGCCGTTCTAATGTTTAACTCTATTCGGTCTTCATTTTTTTACGATTATAGTCCTCATTAAACTCTTTTCCTTCTAAATCCTTATCTAATGTTAATGGTTCCTTACAATACATGCACATATCCACGCGGCCAAGTATTTTTGTCGGTTTCTCGCAGGACGGGCAGATAACCTGAACAGCTTTAGTGGACAACATTCCAATCCAAAAATAAACAACGGTGCTGGCGATGATCGAAAGCATTCCCAGCATCATAAAAATCGTCATGACCCACATGTTTGTTCTGAAGAAAACGCCAACATACATAATAATGAAGCCTACAAAAATTAAGCTAAGGGCAAAAGTTCTGATTTTATTTATTTTACTTGAATATTTACGAGCCATATATTAAACCTCCTTTGTTTAATATAGCACAGAATTGAACAGCAGATAAATCGTTAACATAAGTAACTTTTATAGTTCATCAGTAATTAATGTTTGTTTTAAAGGCTGATCGTCCTTTATACTATCAGAGGTTCATTTTTGAGTTCGCAAAACTTACCCTTATCGTTCAAATTTTGAAAAGGGATTTTGCTTTTATATGTAGAAAACATTAATAAAGTCCATATATTGGAGGAATAATGATGGAAAATATTCTCCGTCCGATCTATCAAGAAAGGGCTAGTCACTCAAATACATTAGCAATCATCATGATTGAAAAACGAAATCAAACTTCACCCTTAACAGATAATTTAGATGTTGCGTTATTAGTCATTATAAAAGACTCAGATCATTCACTATTTGTGAAGCATTATGAATATGAAGATAAAAAAGCATCATTAACCGTTATGTCAGAAGATGAATTAAATGAAGCCATTTTATTAGGAACAAATAGAAGAATTGTTGATTGGGTTTTAAATGGGAAGATTCTGTTTGATCGTAATGAATACATAATCGGACTTATTGAACGTTTGCGGACATTTCCATTTTCAGAGCGTAAATTAAAAATTGGGATTGAATACGGCAAGCTGATTCGAAGATATCTGGAAGGGAAGGTATTCTTTGAATCAAAACAGCTATTGGATGCCTATTACCATATTGTTCATGCTCTTCATCACTTAGCAAGACTTGAGGTCATCGACCAAGGCTTTCACCCTGAGGTAACTGTCTGGAACCAGGTGAAAAAAATTGAGCCGCAAATTTATAAGCTATATAAGGAATTAGTTGAAAGTGATGAGTCGTTAGAAAAAAGGTTGGAGCTTTTATTTCTAGCAAGCGACTTTTTGATTCATTCAAAAACTGAGGTTGGTGCTGCTCATATACTCAGGGTTATGGCAGAGAAGGAATATTGGTTATATAATGAATTGCACCATCATCCAGAATTGAAGTATTATTCTGTTGATCTAAGTGTTCTTTTAGAGTATCTAGTAGAAAAAAATTATGTTTCCATTAAACGGATCGAGACAAAAGGCAAGGAAGTTTTTCATCGTGCATATTTTGTTGAGAAAAAGTATTGACTTAGATTTTTTGAGATGATATATTATTAAACGTCGCTGTTACCACAAAACGTAAACAGCGGCTTCTGTCTCACTTTTTCATCAAAAAAGTTTTTGAGAAAAAATGTTGACATGAAGAAATGAAAATGATATATTAAGAAAGTCGCTTCTAGACGAAACGACATGATAATGATCTTTGAAAACTAAACAAAACCAAGCGTGCCAACGTTAATTTCGATTAACAAACAACGTACTAAAATAGTACATTTTTTATGAGCTATATCAACTCTTTATTGGAGAGTTTGATCCTGGCTCAGGACGAACGCTGGCGGCGTGCCTAATACATGCAAGTCGAGCGAATCTGAGGGAGCTTGCTCCCGATGATTAGCGGCGGACGGGTGAGTAACACGTGGGTAACCTGCCTGTAAGATTGGGATAACTCCGGGAAACCGGAGCTAATACCGGATAATATTTCGAACCGCATGGTTCGGAATTGAAAGGTGGCTTTTGCTACCACTTACAGATGGACCCGCGGCGCATTAGCTAGTTGGTGAGGTAACGGCTCACCAAGGCAACGATGCGTAGCCGACCTGAGAGGGTGATCGGCCACACTGGGACTGAGACACGGCCCAGACTCCTACGGGAGGCAGCAGTAGGGAATCTTCCGCAATGGACGAAAGTCTGACGGAGCAACGCCGCGTGAGCGAAGAAGGCCTTCGGGTCGTAAAGCTCTGTTGTTAGGGAAGAACAAGTACCGTTCAAATAGGGCGGTACCTTGACGGTACCTAACCAGAAAGCCACGGCTAACTACGTGCCAGCAGCCGCGGTAATACGTAGGTGGCAAGCGTTGTCCGGAATTATTGGGCGTAAAGCGCGCGCAGGCGGTTTCTTAAGTCTGATGTGAAAGCCCACGGCTCAACCGTGGAGGGTCATTGGAAACTGGGGAACTTGAGTGCAGAAGAGGAGAGTGGAATTCCACGTGTAGCGGTGAAATGCGTAGAGATGTGGAGGAACACCAGTGGCGAAGGCGACTCTCTGGTCTGTAACTGACGCTGAGGCGCGAAAGCGTGGGGAGCGAACAGGATTAGATACCCTGGTAGTCCACGCCGTAAACGATGAGTGCTAAGTGTTAGAGGGTTTCCGCCCTTTAGTGCTGCAGCAAACGCATTAAGCACTCCGCCTGGGGAGTACGGTCGCAAGACTGAAACTCAAAGGAATTGACGGGGGCCCGCACAAGCGGTGGAGCATGTGGTTTAATTCGAAGCAACGCGAAGAACCTTACCAGGTCTTGACATCCTTCGCTACTTCTAGAGATAGAAGGTTCCCCTTCGGGGGACGAAGTGACAGGTGGTGCATGGTTGTCGTCAGCTCGTGTCGTGAGATGTTGGGTTAAGTCCCGCAACGAGCGCAACCCTTGATCTTAGTTGCCAGCATTCAGTTGGGCACTCTAAGGTGACTGCCGGTGACAAACCGGAGGAAGGTGGGGATGACGTCAAATCATCATGCCCCTTATGACCTGGGCTACACACGTGCTACAATGGATGGTACAAAGGGCTGCAAGACCGCGAGGTCAAGCCAATCCCATAAAACCATTCTCAGTTCGGATTGCAGGCTGCAACTCGCCTGCATGAAGCCGGAATCGCTAGTAATCGCGGATCAGCATGCCGCGGTGAATACGTTCCCGGGCCTTGTACACACCGCCCGTCACACCACGAGAGTTTGTAACACCCGAAGTCGGTGGGGTAACCGCAAGGAGCCAGCCGCCTAAGGTGGGACAGATGATTGGGGTGAAGTCGTAACAAGGTAGCCGTATCGGAAGGTGCGGCTGGATCACCTCCTTTCTAAGGAAAATGAGGCTCGCTTGGTTTTTGTTTAGTTTTGAGAGATCATTTACGATCTTTCATTATATGTAAGAAAAAGACATAGGAGTTTAAATGCTTATAGCATTTGTGCATCCTGTGCTTTATGTTCCTTGAAAACTAGATAACGATAACAATTCAAGTAATTCACTGAGTTTAAACGCTTATTTTTAGTGATTCTCTTAATAATTAGTAAATGACATCTTCGATGTCAAAGGTTAAGTTGTTAAGGGCGCACGGTGGATGCCTTGGCACTAGGAGCCGATGAAGGACGGTACTAACACCGATATGCTTCGGGGAGCTGTAAGTAAGCTTTGATCCGGAGATTTCCGAATGGGGAAACCCACTGTTCGTAATGGAACAGTATCTTTACCTGAATCCATAGGGTAATGAAGGCAGACCCGGGGAACTGAAACATCTAAGTACCCGGAGGAAGAGAAAGCAAACGCGATTTCCTGAGTAGCGGCGAGCGAAACGGAAGAAGCCCAAACCAAGAGGCTTGCCTCTTGGGGTTGTAGGACACTCTATTAGGAGTTACAAAGGAACGGGGTAAATGAAGCGGTCTGGAAAGGCCCGTCATAGAAGGTAACAACCCTGTAGTTGAAACTTCGTTCCCTCCAGAGTGGATCCTGAGTACGGCGGGACACGTGAAATCCCGTCGGAAGCAGGGAGGACCATCTCCCAAGGCTAAATACTCCCTAGTGACCGATAGTGAACCAGTACCGTGAGGGAAAGGTGAAAAGCACCCCGGAAGGGGAGTGAAAGAGATCCTGAAACCGTGTGCCTACAAGTAGTCAAAGCCCGTTAATGGGTAATGGCGTGCCTTTTGTAGAATGAACCGGCGAGTTACGATCCCGTGCAAGGTTAAGTTGAAGAGACGGAGCCGCAGCGAAAGCGAGTCTTAAATAGGGCGAATGAGTACGTGGTCGTAGACCCGAAACCAGGTGATCTACCCATGTCCAGGGTGAAGTTCAGGTAACACTGAATGGAGGCCCGAACCCACGCACGTTGAAAAGTGCGGGGATGAGGTGTGGGTAGCGGAGAAATTCCAATCGAACTTGGAGATAGCTGGTTCTCTCCGAAATAGCTTTAGGGCTAGCCTTGAATTAAGAGTCTTGGAGGTAGAGCACTGATTGGACTAGGGGCCCCCATCGGGTTACCGAATTCAGTCAAACTCCGAATGCCAAAGACTTATGTTCAGGAGTCAGACTGCGAGTGATAAGATCCGTAGTCAAGAGGGAAACAGCCCAGACCACCAGCTAAGGTCCCAAAGTATACGTTAAGTGGAAAAGGATGTGGAGTTGCTTAGACAACCAGGATGTTGGCTTAGAAGCAGCCACCATTTAAAGAGTGCGTAATAGCTCACTGGTCGAGTGACTCTGCGCCGAAAATGTACCGGGGCTAAACGTATCACCGAAGCTGTGGACTGTTCTTTTAGAACAGTGGTAGGAGAGCGTTCTAAGGGCTGTGAAGCTAGACCGTAAGGACTAGTGGAGCGCTTAGAAGTGAGAATGCCGGTATGAGTAGCGAAAGAGGGGTGAGAATCCCCTCCACCGAATGCCTAAGGTTTCCTGAGGAAGGCTCGTCCGCTCAGGGTTAGTCGGGACCTAAGCCGAGGCCGAAAGGCGTAGGCGATGGCCAACAGGTTGAAATTCCTGTACCACCTCCTCACCGTTTGAGCAATGGGGGGACGCAGAAGGATAGGGTAAGCGCGCTGTTGGATTAGCGCGTCCAAGCAGTTAGGCTGACAACGAGGCAAATCCCGTTGTCACATAAGCTGAGCTGTGATGGCGAGGGAACTATAGTACCGAAGTTCCTGATTCCACACTGCCAAGAAAAGCCTCTAGCGAGGTGTGAGGTGCCCGTACCGCAAACCGACACAGGTAGGCGAGGAGAGAATCCTAAGGTGAGCGAGAGAACTCTCGTTAAGGAACTCGGCAAAATGACCCCGTAACTTCGGGAGAAGGGGTGCTTTTTAGGGTGAATAGCCCGGAAAAGCCGCAGTGAATAGGCCCAGGCGACTGTTTAGCAAAAACACAGGTCTCTGCGAAGCCGCAAGGCGAAGTATAGGGGCTGACGCCTGCCCGGTGCTGGAAGGTTAAGGGGAGAGGTTAGCGCAAGCGAAGCTTTGAACTGAAGCCCCAGTAAACGGCGGCCGTAACTATAACGGTCCTAAGGTAGCGAAATTCCTTGTCGGGTAAGTTCCGACCCGCACGAAAGGCGTAACGATCTGGGCACTGTCTCAACGAGAGACTCGGTGAAATTATAGTACCTGTGAAGATGCAGGTTACCCGCGACAGGACGGAAAGACCCCGTGGAGCTTTACTGTAGCCTGATATTGAATTTTGGTACAGCTTGTACAGGATAGGTAGGAGCCTGAGAAGCCGGAGCGCCAGCTTCGGTGGAGGCGTCGGTGGGATACTACCCTGGCTGTATTGAAATTCTAACCCGCGGCCCTTATCGGGCCGGGAGACAGTGTCAGGTGGGCAGTTTGACTGGGGCGGTCGCCTCCTAAAATGTAACGGAGGCGCCCAAAGGTTCCCTCAGAATGGTTGGAAATCATTCGCAGAGTGTAAAGGCACAAGGGAGCTTGACTGCGAGACCTACAAGTCGAGCAGGGACGAAAGTCGGGCTTAGTGATCCGGTGGTTCCGCATGGAAGGGCCATCGCTCAACGGATAAAAGCTACCCCGGGGATAACAGGCTTATCTCCCCCAAGAGTCCACATCGACGGGGAGGTTTGGCACCTCGATGTCGGCTCATCGCATCCTGGGGCTGTAGTCGGTCCCAAGGGTTGGGCTGTTCGCCCATTAAAGCGGTACGCGAGCTGGGTTCAGAACGTCGTGAGACAGTTCGGTCCCTATCCGTCGTGGGCGCAGGAAATTTGAGAGGAGCTGTCCTTAGTACGAGAGGACCGGGATGGACGCACCGCTGGTGTACCAGTTGTCTTGCCAAAGGCATAGCTGGGTAGCTATGTGCGGAAGGGATAAGTGCTGAAAGCATCTAAGCATGAAGCCCCCCTCAAGATGAGATTTCCCTGTTACTTTGTAACGTAAGATCCCTGAAAGATGATCAGGTTGATAGGTCAGAGGTGGAAGCGCGGTGACGTGTGGAGCTGACTGATACTAATCGATCGAGGACTTAACCTATTACAAAGCGTAAGCTCAGTATGTGAATTGTTTAATCGTTATCTAGTTTTGAAGGAATATAAAAGTTTTTCAAAAACACTTGAAAAATTCCTTCAAAATAGTATAATAGTTTTTGTCACAATTGTCTGGTGACGATGGCGAAGAGGTCACACCCGTTCCCATGCCGAACACGGAAGTTAAGCTCTTCAGCGCCGATGGTAGTTGGGGGACTCCCCCTGTGAGAGTAGGACGTTGCCAGGCTAATTATTATTCCGCAGTAGCTCAGTGGTAGAGCTATCGGCTGTTAACCGATCGGTCGCAGGTTCGAATCCTGCCTGCGGAGCCATTTTGGAGAGCTGTCCGAGTGGCCGAAGGAGCACGATTGGAAATCGTGTAGGCGGTGAAAGCTGTCTCAAGGGTTCAAATCCCTTGCTCTCCGCCACTATCATACATTGGCCCGTTGGTCAAGCGGTTAAGACACCGCCCTTTCACGGCGGTAACACGGGTTCGAATCCCGTACGGGTCACCAATTTAAGTCGGAGGATTAGCTCAGCTGGGAGAGCACCTGCCTTACAAGCAGGGGGTCGGCGGTTCGATCCCGTCATCCTCCACCATATATATTATCGCGGGGTGGAGCAGTCTGGTAGCTCGTCGGGCTCATAACCCGAAGGTCGCAGGTTCAAATCCTGCCTCCGCAACCAAAAATGGTCCGGTAGTTCAGTTGGTTAGAATGCCTGCCTGTCACGCAGGAGGTCGCGGGTTCGAGTCCCGTCCGGACCGCCATTTTTTTAAAATTATTATTTTCAATTCCTTTTCTCAAGGAAAAGGGTTTCGATAAGCGAAAAGGTCGAGGAAGCGATTGAATGAACACCGGAGCGTATGACAATACGTGAGGATGTGAATGAATGAGCTGACGAAGAGATTTGAAGCTTAGCGGAAGCCGAAAACTATTAGGCTCGGTAGCTCAGTTGGTAGAGCAATGGACTGAAAATCCATGTGTCGGCGGTTCGATTCCGTCCCGAGCCACCATTTAAGATAAACTTATTAATTAATGCCGGTGTAGCTCAATTGGTAGAGCAACTGACTTGTAATCAGTAGGTTGGGGGTTCAAGTCCTCTCGCCGGCACTGGGTAATATCCTGGAGGGGTAGCGAAGTGGCTAAACGCGGCGGACTGTAAATCCGCTCCTTAGGGTTCGGCAGTTCGAATCTGCCCCCCTCCACCATTTATATTATAGGGGCATAGTTTAACGGTAGAATAGAGGTCTCCAAAACCTTTGGTGTGGGTTCGATTCCTACTGCCCCTGCCAAATAACAAATAAACATTAATGGCGGTTGTGGCGAAGTGGTTAACGCATCGGATTGTGGTTCCGACATTCGTGGGTTCGATTCCCATCAGCCGCCCCATTTTATTAGAAAAGTATTACATGCAGCTTAATCAATGGGCTATAGCCAAGCGGTAAGGCAACGGACTTTGACTCCGTCATGCGTTGGTTCGAATCCAGCTAGCCCAGCCATTTTCTTATCAACATTTCCGATCTTCTTGCATAGGCTAGAGTATTCGGATTAATCATATTAAGTTGCGGAAGTAGTTCAGTGGTAGAACACCACCTTGCCAAGGTGGGGGTCGCGGGTTCGAATCCCGTCTTCCGCTCCAGTTTTAAATGGCGGCATAGCCAAGTGGTAAGGCAGAGGTCTGCAAAACCTTTATCACCGGTTCAAATCCGGTTGCCGCCTCCATTTACAACACCCTTGCCGGGGTGGCGGAACTGGCAGACGCACAGGACTTAAAATCCTGCGGTAGGTGACTACCGTACCGGTTCGATTCCGGTCCTCGGCACCATATGTATAATTGATTTTGACATGCCAGTGTGGCGGAATTGGCAGACGCGCACGACTCAAAATCGTGTTCCTTCGGGAGTGTCGGTTCGACCCCGACCACTGGTACTTATTCGATGTTCAAGAACGTTATAGCGACGGTCTTCAGCGTAATTAATCGCTGATTTATCGTCGCTTTTTTGCGTTTAATAACCGTTAAACGTTACGATAAATGGTCGTGTGCCTAGTCGCTTTCCTTCAAACCAACGGAGGAGGGCGACTTTTTTTATGTCATCACGTCGAAATAATCGTTTAAATGCTCGAGAAATAGATATCGCAGTCGAGCCGGTCGAATTCAATACGCTGTCATTTGACGGAGCGATGTCGCTATTTATAGCCGATGCAAGAAGGAAGAGTTTACGTGAAGCTACGATAACTTATTATCAACGCGAGATAAATCATTTTCGGAATTGGTTAGCGCAGCACGATAAATTGGAATTAATTTCGAAGGTAGTGCGCGCTGATATTGATAGTTACGTCGATTATTTGAAAGATAACGGTAAGCAAAATGGTACGATCAATACTCGCCTTAGAGCAATCCGAGCTTTCTTCGGTTACTTATACGAAAGCAAATACATAAAAGAAAATCCGATGAGAAAGTATTCGCTACTTAAAGAACGGAAAGGAAATATCGAAACTTTTACGATGCAGCAATTGCGCCAGCTTCTTAACGCTCCTGATAAAAGAACTTTTACTGGACTACGTGACTATACGTATATGTTGCTATTGCTCGAAACTGGAATCCGTTTAAGTGAAGCTACGGGGATATTAGTCGAGGATGTTAAGTTGAGCGAAGGTACGATATTTATTCGGGAAACAAAGAACCACTTTCATCGATATGTTCCGATTCAAGCGAAAATGAAGGAGCAACTACGGAGATATATAAAGATCCGAGGTACGTGCGAAACGGAGCATCTATTTGTAACGATCGATGGGACAAAGATGCAAAGAGGCGCCCTACAGAAGCTAGTCGGTAAATACGGCAAGCAAGCGAAGATAAAAGGCGTTAGGTGTTCGCCACATACGTTGAGGCATACTTTTGCGAAAATGTCGGTTATGAACGGAGCTGGCGTATTCGAATTACAGAAGATTCTCGGCCATTCAACGATGGAGATGGTAAAGGTCTATGTCAATCTTTACGCATCAGACGTTTATGATCGGCACAAAGAGTTTTCGCCATTAAACAATTTATAAAACAACGCTAAAAATTGCATAAAAAAAAGCGCAACGGCTGCGGGAACAGTCGATACGCCAAGCTACATTTCACTAATTACATATTATCGAAAAAAAGACGGCTATGCAAGTCTTATTTAAGTGCGCCATTTTTCGAAGTATGTACGAGGTGTCAGCGCTTTTTAAGACGTGGAACAGCCTACTAACACGTCTATAATCGAAACTTGACCGGTTAGCTCAGCCAACGCATAAAATGAGCGCATCACGTTAAGCAGTATGCCTTCTATACTGCGTGATGGTCTAGGCGGTTACGGCCATTAACGGTAAGGAGTGGACGACCGTTGGTGCTTCGGTACCAGGGTAATTGATCAGAACTTCGTTTAACTATAACGCATATTGGGGCGGTCTGATATGTAGAAAGATCGATTCGGCGAAAGTCGGAAGTCATAGAGGGGTTATACATACGGATACCTGGCGTACTTCGACGCAAGTAAAAACGTTAACGACTTCGCTTCTATTCGCTTAGATTACATTCCGTAGTCTCGGCGTATAGGGGTGAAATCCGTTGCCAGCCGTTTCCTATCGTCATCTCAGCAAGCCAAAAAGCGAAAAACAGGTCAAGCAATAATTTACGGGAATGAGGGAGAAAAGATGTACGAAGAGTGGGTCGCATTGATTATTGAAGCGTTGGAAGTCGGAATTAGCGAAGATGAGATACGAGAATTTTTACGGAGTTATGATAAAGATAGCGAAGGATTCCGAAATCGTAACTATGGGAATAGATCGATGTAACACGCTTTACTACGATAAAGAAACGTAGAGGAATAGCGTAAGAATGCGGATATATGGCGTTAGGTGGAGATGAGATATCGTTGACATTACGTTACATATACCGATGTTAGGGGTTCCGATTTGTTCTCATTTCACCAGCCGCATGGTCCTGACGCGTGTGTGGTCGAAAACTTCGGGGGTCTGACGATGGGAAATAGCGCCATCTTTATGCATTATTTCATCGTACTAAAGCGTATGTGAAGCGCCAATAAGCCCGTCATACCAACGATGTATGAAAGCGTGCATAAGCGTATAAATTGCGCACTTCACAAGCGAAGTCATGACGCCTACTGCCGCAAGGGATTGGCGGTTATCGATGAATACCGTTAACTTCCTATAGGATCGATTATGTAAACTAGAAATGTCGTGTTTATGCAACGTTATGCAATCGTATTTCCCGTCGTTTTCATACGGGGGGCGGGTATGTCCAGCGAGATCCCTTCGCCAGGCGCCTTTAAAATCCGCGCAATATTTTTAAACTTCGGGTCTATACGAAATTACTTCGTTCATTTACTTTCCGTTCGATTCTACGTATTACCTTCGTTATATTCCCGTTAATATCACTGCCGGTAAATCGGAGGACGCTCCATCCATTCCTACGAAGATAGTTATTTTTACGATTGTCGTGTTTCTTTTGTTCTGACGAAGAATGATACGCTTTTCCATCGCACTCTATCGCTATCTTGTACGTTGGTAACGCCAAGTCTATCCGGTATGGTCCGCAGCGTTCCTGAGTTCTAACGTTAAAGCCTCGGAAGGTTAGAGCGTTAAATAACCGACGTTCTATGGGGCTTTCACATTTATTACGTTGATATAGGATAAAGTCAAATTGACCTGGCTTCGGTCGTTTAGATTGTAGATAAAGTAAGATAAGCGGAAGTATTACCGTTATAAAGACGAATCCTGCAATCGAAATATATCCGTTCATAAAAAATCACCTCTAAACGATATGATTGACCGTTTTAAAGGTGTTTAATCGAAGTCTATTTTACATTCCGAAATAATCGTCCGGTACGTCTTTACCGAATTTACTTAGCGCCTTTCTTATTTTCAATACCGTTTCATACTTAGGACGGTACTCCTTATCGTTGCATAACCTCGATATTGTTCTCCGACTTAGCTTCGATTTCTCCTCGATCTCTATCTGCGTTATTCCTTCCCGATCTAAAAACTTACCGAATTTTGTCCGCGGCTTCTTAACGTTAAAGAAATCAAACATTGCGATCACCTTCCGTTTTTAGAAACAGTCTCGTCTATTTCGTTACTTTTTAAACCTGACGAAAAAAAGTAACATAACGGACAAGCAGCGCCTAATATCATTTATCAAGGACGTCGGAAAGGCGTCACACCAAAGGAGGAATCATCATGACTAAGGAATTAGCGTTATCACTTATCGAAGGTAAGGACGTCATCTACTTAACGGAGGAAGGTCGTAAGATGATCGAGGCTATTCTTAACGAGGTGAATAACGATGTACAGACCGACGGTACGTTACGATGAGGCTTTTCGAAATTATGTCGATAGCCTATTTCACGCAACGCATTTGGACCGTAACCAAATCATAAGAGGCGCCTTATTTGCGGCAGCTCATTCGAAGGAGTTTGCGGATCTTTTAACGATTTATAAGAAGCCTGGCGTCTCTCTTCCCTCGCCTGTTTGGAATATCCGTCAGCATGGATACTGGATGGATCAACGCTATCAACCGGAAGAAGGAGGTAAGGACGTCAATGCAACGAAGACGAGACAGCAAGGGCCGATTTCTACCGAACCAATACGAATTACAAACGCAGGAGGAATTAGTTTCTCGTTATAAGGAAAGACGGATCAAAGTCGTTAAAGTAAAGGGAAGCTACGGTAAATACGAAATAAGGGACGTTTGGTTAAGCGATACCGATAAGGAAATACTCGGAGTGATCGGATTATTCGTTATTTTGGCGATACTCTTTTAACGAGGAGGTGTCGCATGAATAAAAAACCGTCAGAAGAAGCGCTTAAGGCTTTTTACGAAGCAATTAAGCCGGGATTAGTCCGGATAGTAAAAGAAGACGAAGAGAAACGTCTTAAGGAGGACGAAAAATGAGAGACGTATTAATATCGTACGGAGGAGCCGACGAGAACTGTCTTGTTTTTCTATACGATAAGCACGGTGAGCAAATCGACGGTAGCTTGGAAATCGATCATTTCGTTTATGAGGCCTTATTCGGATTGTCTGGCGTAACCATTTCGCGATGCAAGGTGTCGGAGCAAATATGGGATAAGATGGTTAAATTTTCGATAAAAAAGCATCTACGTGAGGAATATGAAGCTGAATATGCAAGTTGGGGCCTGCCTTGTTATAAATAAAACCTTAGTTATCGTATTTATTACCGTTTAGAGGCTTAATTACTTTAGTAGCGCCTCCTAAGATTAAAACTTTAGTTGCAACTAAGATAAAGGCGTCAGGTGACGTCACTACATCGAGAGGTAGGGTTAGCATGATAATTGTCGAGCCTGGCTATCAGCCGGAAGTTATAACGTTAAATTTTATGTCTTACGATAAGGACGGATCGGTAATAAGAGGTGTGCATAGAGCGCTTCAAATCGACGAAGATCACGTAATATTTAGCTGCAGTGACGGAATCTTCTTATATAAGGTATATAAATCGGAGTATGGTCCTGAGATTGGAGATCGTGCGCAGCTACTGGCCGACTTTAAAGTAACGCCTTATGTTCGGATTGACTTGGATACTTTAGCGAATATGACGTTTCCAGAGTTGATGCTGGAGATAGTCGAAATAAGAAGGGTAACGCGTAGGAAAGCGATCACGTTTATATAATCTGTAATAAAAAGGGAGCCTTCGCGGGCTCCTTATTTCGTTTCTTCAATATGAAATAAATCTTCTATTGATAAGTTTAGAGCTCGACTGACTGCGACAAGAGTAGCGATATCGAATCGGTCTTGCTTTTTAAATCGACTAATCGTCGCCTCAGTTAAGCCAGTCATTTCGGCTAGTTGCTTTTGACTAATGTTCCGTTCAGATAATATTTCTGTAATTTTTGGAGTTACTTTATACATTTTCTTCTCCTCCGACCTTATTTCTTAATTACATATTACTAATTCGTAATTTTTTTGTCAATAGAGGGTTGACTTACGAATTACATAGGTGTAATATAAAGACAAGGTTACGAATTACATATGCGTAATCGGTAATAAAATGAGAGGATGATTTGTATGGCATTAGAGATTATCAGTAACGACGAGGTACAATTCGAAATTATCGAAACGAAGGTGGTATTCACGGATACAGATTCGGCAGCAACGGAATTCGTAGAACGCCAGCATTCGTTGAAACTTAGTGATTCGTTGGTCTTATCGGTATACGATGACCATGAAGGCATAGTTTTAGAGACGATTGATTCAACCGGAGTTATTCAGGAGACTGTCGCGGCAATCGGTGGCGGTGGATTATTCAAAAAAGAGTGGCTCGATCTAAATTTAATTCAGCACATGTCGGCGGCTGAACTGCTCTTATTAATAGCGAAAGCGAACGGCCATCATCGTGAGAACTAATCTAGCGTTTTATACATTATTCTTTATCGTTGAAAGTGCGTTCGTAATTGTTTTATGCAAATAAAAAAGCGCTTAAGAAGTTGCAGCTTCCTAGCGCCCCGATCAAATATATCCTAAGGAGAGTATAACATGAGTCGACCAATAACGCTAGTCTATCACGGCAATATAGACGATAAACCGTTTGTAGAACGGTCTGAGGCGCATTTAATAACGGATAAAATCGTATTCCAACGTTCTGGCGAAGATTTAATCTTTCGAGAGGTAACGGAAGTAATCGGAGATGAGGCGCATATTTACGAAGAAAAGCCTTACCGATATCTATGCTTCGGAATCCTGAACGGTAACGGTGAAGAAATAGCGAAGAGGATTACGGGAGCTCAGCTGGCGGAAATGAGCTTCGTCGAAGTAATCGAACGGTTAATTAGCTAGTAACCCAAGCCTGGCGGCAAGCTTAATATCGATCGGCGGCAACCGATTATCGAAGGTCGTACGGCAATGCGACCTTGCTTTTTGTTTGTTAATACGGCCTATATAGTGAGATGAAAATATTTTTTAATAATATACTGATTTTTCGCTCTCTCGGCACCTATAGGAGGGAGACGTGAACTTTTACGCCTTTAGTTGTACATACGTTATGAATGAGAACTTGTATTTCATATCGACAGTTGGCTTTACGTAATGAGAAGCGTATAAAAAACGAAGTTTCGTATCTATGTTCTATAGAAACACGAACTTTTACGTCCTTTGGCGGTCTATAGAGTGAGAAGCGTATAATAATCGGCGTTTTGTGTTTATACGTAATAGGTACCGATAATAACTTTTACGCACCTATAAGGTGAGAGACCCTACATTTTATCGTCTCTGACGGTCTATATAGTGAAGGCTTCTAATCTAGAGGCGTAGTTATCCGTATATACGAAGAGACTACACCGTTTTATACCGTTAGTTGTTTATACGTATAGGAAGCGAACTTTTTCGAAGTTTTGTATCTTATTTTATGAGAACCGTATATTTTATCGCCTTTCACGCACTAAGTAGAGAAGGCTTCTATTTCACGTTATTTTGTATCTATGTATTATGAACCCATATTTTTCGCTCTCAGGCGGTCTATAAGGTGAGAACTTGTATTTCGATCTGTTTTGTATCTATGTATTATGAAGACGTGGACTTTCACTGTTCAGTACGGTCTATATAGCGAAGACTTGCATTTTATTCCGTTAGTTATCCGTATTAATGAAGACATCAACTTTTACCGTTTACTACGGTCTATATATTGAAACGTAGCCAGCGGATAGCCGCGAACCGAATGCCTAACGGTTTGAGGTTATTCGTTTTTATTTTCGCTAAATGTGATAACTTATCACAACTACTACAAAGGAGGTTAAACGATGTTAAAAGCCGATGATCTGCCGATTATCCGAGATTTCTACAATCTAACGACTAATAGACTCGCCGATATCTGTAACTTATCGCAATCTTACGTTGCTATGATCGAAAATGGGCATCGCCCGATAACGATAAATGTAGAACGAAGAATAATCGATCAGTTAGGTTTGAACGCCGATATTATCGATAAGATACGCAAGGCAGCCGAAGAATACGAAAAGTTAAAGCGAGATATAAACGGTATCTAACAGGCTTCGCCTGGCATTTCGAACAAAGAACGTTCTCATGCAATGTATTATACCTTTTCGATGGTCTTAAAGAGCGAAGCGATAAAGAAAAAACATACATGGCGGACCATCCGTAGTGACTGAAAGGAACGGAGGATGGGACGCAAGGGTTTAGTATTTGTTATAGAAGATAAGAAGTAATTTAGTTAAAAACACACAAAAAAAGGGCTAGAAGCGTTGGGGCTCTAGGGATCGCGGCGTTTTTAAGGGATGGAAAAAAAGGTTACCTATTTCGCGGTTTTTTGGAAAAAAAGGTTACCTATTTTTAGACAAACTAGGGGGATCAATGATTATGAAGGATCACATGAAGCAAGCAGCTAAGGCAATGACCGGAAGGCCTGTCGGTAATATAACTCCGATAGGGAATAACGGATACGGAAAAGACGAAGCCGGCCAGATATTTCAGTATAGGTCGCAAGAACAACTCGAAGCGATCGAGAAGGAGCGCAATAAAAAGAAGGATCTACGTCACTTTTCGTTTAGTCATATGATGAATATCCGTGAAGTGACCGACAATCTAACGAATAAACAATGCGGATACATCTTAATGCTTCAACCGTATTTGCAATTTAAAACGAACGTACTTATTTTAATGAACGCCGATGAATCGCCAATGACCGAAAAAGAGTTAGCGATAGCTTTAAAAGTAACGCCAAAAACTATAAAAAAGGTTGTGGAGAATTTGATTACGGATGATGTTCTTTCTATCGATAAGAGTGGTTATTACCGTATGAATGAGCGATACCATTTCCGGAAGAAAGTCAAAGAGGATGAGTCGATGCTGATTAAAACGTTTTTCACAACGCTAAAACAACTGAAACTTAAACCGGCTGAGCTTGGCGTCCTATATAAGTTACTACCGTATGTTCACTACGAAACGAATATGATTTGCGCCAATCCTTTCGAAGAGGTTCCGGCAGATATTCGATTCCTTACAACGAAGCAAATAGCCGAAGTAATTGGGATGCACGAAAAGAAAGCGATCGAGGTATTACGAGAGTTAAAGAAATCTGGCGCCATTGCTGAGACTACTAAATTCGTAGAGGATGCGCGGGTTAAGTACATTACGTTAAATCCGTTTATCTTTTATCGACAATCAGGAAAACCGGACACTTCGCTTGCTGCGATGTTCTTATCAAGACCGAATAAATGACTAAAGCCTTTCCGATAACCGGAGGGCTATTTTTTATGACGGAAGGAGGATGACACGAATGAAATCACGCGTTGAGGAATTAATCGATTATTTGAAAGTGCTAGCTCAGTTAAAAGTAGCTGGCCACATCTGCACAAACGAAATTAAGGCCGTAATGGCTCAGATTAACGAAGAGCTCGACATTAACGCTTAATTAAAGATGACGGAGGGATTAATTATTATGAGAGACGATTTATTAGCGATCGAGGAGTTATTAAAAGGACTCAACACGAAAGTAGACATAATTGTTAAAGGCGGTAAACGGGATGATCTACACCGACAGACAGTACGAAATTCATAAGTATATGCAAAACGACCGTTACCGAGTTGTTTGTGAAGTTTACAAAGACGATGGAAGATTAATAGCTGCGTTATTCGAGCCTTGCCGTTAGGTAGGGCTTTTTATTATGAGGGGGAGATGATTACGATGAGAGACGGATTAAAAACGATGCTATGCGTACCAGGTAAGGATTATCCATACGGAGATAAACGAATCACTGCTCGAGTGCAAGACGATAAACATACCGAGTTTATTCAGTTTGGTCCAGACGTAACGCGGAAAACGATAATGAATCAGATTCCAATTATCTATATGGACCGAGTTTACGATAAACGTCGCCGAAAGAAGGCGATCTAACGTGGAAGTTGTCGTTCATCAGTATATAAGCAATGACATATTAAAAACATCCGTTGTCAGCCTCGAAACGGGTGAGATATACGGGCAAGACGTATTTGTAAGACATTCGTTCTATTTCGTAGACGTAGCCGAAGCAGCGCTCGATGATGCGGTTAAATTCGCGGAGGGCGCCGGCTATAACATTAAAACAATCGATAGTCCATTTAAAGCGATGAAAGAAGGTGGAGTCGATGGGTCGGCGTAAGTTTAGGGTTGGATTCCTTAGACGAGAACATGGAACGGGTATTGGGATTATAGAAACAGACGGAAATGAGACAGTTTATATTGCATCTATTTACACCGTGCATAGAGAGAGATGGAACGATGCAGTTAATTTAGCTATTGAACATGTTTCAAAGTTAATAAGTGATGAGACTGCAGTTATTCGTGTAAACGGAGGATACAGACGTGAAATACATCTAAATCCTCAAAATATACGGATTAGAAATTGCGAGCGTAAAAATATGCTTGCTGAATGTTTCGAATTAGCAAACGATGCTATTGAAAGACGTACCACAATAACAGAAAAATTACAGGGGGAATTATAATGAAAAACAACATTACTAAAGCACACGAAATTTTAAATGGATCTACAGGTCGTTATCGCGAGTTATTAGACAAGATGGAAAAAGAGATCAAAAAAGTAAAGGACGATAAGAAGTTCTCCGATCACGGAAAGGACGTAATTATTCGTGAGATTAAAAAGGACTTCGAAGAGGATCTTATGAAGCTTTCTCAACAGATTAAGAAAGAATACCAGGGCGAATTATCTAAAGCGAAGGCTGTAGCCGAAAAAGCGCTAGACAATCCGACTAAGAAGCCGGACGAAAAGGCCATCGCTAAATACCGTCAACAAGTCGAAGAATTAAAAACGAAGGTTATGCTTTCGTTAAAGCCAGATTCAGCGAAAGGTCTAGTCGAGGACTTCGTAAAGGGAATTAACGATCCGTATTTCGCTAATGAATTCCGTACCGAATTTGCTTCGGTAATCACTCCGATTCTTTCTAACGTAGGCGGACCGGAAGCAGCGCAAATCAAGCACGCTCTATCTGGTACTTACGAAAAACTAAGCGACGGATTCTTAACGGATGAGCAACGCGAAGCAAAAGAGGTTATCGAGTCGGTCGACCATATGATGGGATCGCGAGTATTTAACTTTTCAGTAATCGATAGCGTAAACGGGGCGTTCGGACGTTCTATATCGGAGCAAGTAAACGATCCGGATAGTTACTTCGAAGCTAAAGAGAAATCAGAGGAATAACATTTAACTTCGTTGCGCTGGGTCTGGTCAACCTATCAACGAAATACGCTTTCTTCTTGTCGGTTAACTAATCGGCACGGCGGCAGGGACGGCACGGTCCTTGTCGTCTTTTTATTTATCTATTAATTCGTGGAAGCTAGTAACTACGAAACGAAGGGAATGTTAAAAATGGAGGACAATGGCCAGAGGTTGCAAGATATCATACTACAGCATTTAACCCAACCGTTAAGCGAAGTGAAATCGGATGACCTAAGAAACGTTCGAGATATCGAAACGAGTCTAAAAGACGGGCTTAATAAAATCCACAAATTAAAATTTGCCTGGTGGGAAAGAAAACTACTTCGACCTAAGCAGTTGAAGGAGATTTTTCGCCAAGCAATCAAAGCTGTCAGGGCTATCGATCAGGGCCGTATTGATGAAGGGGTCTTTCGTATCAGAAAGGCTGAAAGCATGATGACAGAATATACCGAAGGCTTCAAAAAAGCAGGTGATTCGAAATGACGATGGAGGGCGTTCGTTTTACCATTAGCGCTGTAGATTCATTTTCGAAAACGATGAATAAGTTTAAAAAAGATATGACATCGATGAGCACCAATGCCGTAAAAGGAATCAGTCAACTTTCTTCTACGCACCAGACAATGGCGAACGAACTTAAAAACGCGTTTGCAAGCACGAAAGAGTCGATGAATTCGTTTAAAGGCGACTTAATCGAGGTACAACACGGTTATTTAAAATTGGCGCAATCTTCCGATCAATATGTTGGTAAAACGGGTGAGTTCATTAACGCAATAGGAGCGTTAGGTAAGAAGCAGAAGTCGATTAATGATCAAATGATCGCGAATAACGATGCTTTTAAAATGTCATTCTTCGAATCAATTGGTTCCGTTATTGCGCGTTCTACTCAATCGGAAAAGATCGCTCAAAACTTCGATAGGATGAATAACCCTCTTTACAAAGTGAATAACGGGCTTTTAAAGATCACGCAAGGGTTAGAGGAGACGGCGAAAAAAGGACAACCGGCATATCTTGCGCTTAAACAGCTAGGTCCTAACGCTAGCCTTAAACAACTGAACGATCACGTTAAGCTAATAAATCAAGGTTTAACGCGATTTCCTATGGTCGCAATGGCTGCCGGAGTCGCAAGTATAGTATTGTACGGTGCACTTCACAAAGCAGCGGGGGCTATTCCTGGCTATACGAAATCCTTCGAAACAATGAAGGATACGATGCGTAAAGCCTTTCAACCGATGGTCGAAGTTTTTGCGGCTGTAATGACGAAAGTCTACGATTTTATAACGGTGATAGGAAAAATGATGATTAAGTTTAACGAGGCGCATCCGACAATTGCGAAGATCTTACAAGCCTTTCTAATGCTATTACCGGCGCTTACGTTAATACTCGCGCCACTTGCAATCGGTATAGGGCTGTTCGGCGGGTTAAAGGCTGCGTTTGCTGCAACGTGGATGGTAATCGGACCACTCATTACCGGTCTTGGAGCGATGATGGGAACCGTTATATTAGTCGCGGCTGCTATCGTTGGGTTTGTCGCTGCTTTCGTTATTGCTTATAAGAAAATCGATTGGTTTAGAAATGCAGTCGATGCTGCTTGGGCTTGGATTAAGCAAGCATTTACTACTGCTTTAAACGCGATTAAGGACGTCGTGACGAAAGTATTTAACGCAGTTGTTGGCTTCATATTCATTCAGTTAACGAAGATCAAAGCTTGGTGGGCTCAACATGGCGATGAGGTTATGGCGCTCGTTAAAAAGTTTATGAGTTACATCGGCGACAATATTAAGTCGAGTATGGACTTTATTAAAGGTGTCTTTCAAATCGTTTGGCCAATCATTAAAAATGCGGTAAAAGTAGCATGGGAAGCAATTAAGACTATCGTTGATACTGGAATTGATTTAATCCTCGGATTTATCGAAGTCGGTATGAAACTGTTAGAAGGCGACTGGAAAGGCGCTTGGGAATCGATTAAAAGGATTGCGTCTGATATCTGGCAAAATATCGAATCTTTCTTCGAAAATATCGACCTTTATCAGATCGGTAAAGATATCCTTCAAGGCTTAATCGACGGTATCGGATCAATGGGCGGAGCTATCCAAAGGAAAATCGAATCAATGGCTTCGTTAATTCCAGAATGGGCGAAGCAAATACTTGGGGTGCATTCTCCGTCACGCGTAATGATGGAAATCGGTGGCTTTACGGCTGAGGGTATGGCAGTCGGTTTAATGAACGGATTAAAAGGAGTTAAAAAGGCAGCAGGAAACATCGCTCTAGGTGCGGTTTCTGTTCCTAAACCTCAATCGGTTAATGTTAGTCGGGATAGGTCGTCGTCAGCATCGTCTAAAAACGTGACTCAAAACGTAACCGTTAACCTCGAATATCACGGAGGATCAGGCGATCAAAACGACGCTCAGACTTTTTTACGTACGGTAAGCGAAGGATTAGCGAACGAATTGCAGCGCCAAGCGCGTATTAGCGGAATTAAACTTTAATAAGGAGTGGTATCGATGAGTAAACAATTAAAGCCGGAACAATACGAGGCAATTAAGTACCTTGCTCAGCCCAAAAACGGCGGCCTTACGTTAGACGAAGTGGCCGAGGCGGTAGGAGTAACGAGACAAACGTTATATCGCTGGAGACAGGATATAGAGTTTAGCGACGAAATTAAACGTCAGATCAACCGTAATACAATGGACCGTATTCCAGAAGTTTTAGAGGCGATGATGGAAGCATCTATTAAAAATAAAAATGCTAACGCTGCTAAACTCGTACTACAGTCGGTCGGACTACTAACGGATCGATTAGAAGTCGAGGATAGAACAAAGCATCGCGAAACACATACGACTGATATCGACGAGATGAAAGCGCAAATCGAGCGCATGAGACAGTTAAGAAAAGTTCAGTAAAACGAAATAACGGCGGTGTCCTTCGGGGCATCGCTTTTTACATTGGGGGAATTACGATGGCGAATTATAAACCGTTAGGAGTTCCGTTTGATCGGAAGTTTAGGAACGACGCAAACGAGAATTTTAAAACAATTGACACAGTAGCAGAGAAGGCGAAAACAGACGCGGCTACCGCAATAGATACGGCTAATAAGGCGAAAACTGAATCGGCTGATGCGAAGACGAAGGTAGATAGCGTACAGACGCAGTTAAACAACATCGTCATCGAGAGTGGAACAAGTGACGCGGAAGTTATTCAGGCAAGAGGTGCTGCGCCCGTTTTAAATGAACGGCTAAACGGAATTGACGTACAAGTGTCGGATAATGCTCAGGCGATTGTTAGCGCTCATGAGGATGCTAGAGGCTTTGCGGTTACAGCATCGTCCAACGAAGCACCAATTATATGCATAGCTAGACGGACATCGGTTCAATCAATACCGGACCAAACTGCTGGAGGAACTACAGAAGTATTGTGGAATGCCGAGGATATTGATAGCGATGGAATGCATGTTAACACAACAACTGATTCTGCGAGAATGACTATAAAAAAAGCAGGCATTTACAGATTAGAAGCATCGATAAATTGGGCAGGGGTAAACGCAGGGATTAGGGAAGTTTTGATATATAAAAATGGAGCTGCATTAGAAAGAACAACTATGACAGTTAACCAATCCTCCAATGTTACGGCGCAAGTTTCGGCAACAGATGTCGCAAATGTAGGCGATTATTACACTATCCGAGTCCGGCAAACAAGCGGCGGTAATTTAGACATTCAAACGTCCATTTCCAAGTTTTCAGCTTTAAGGATCGGTACTGCGGTAGGGCCTCGCGGTGGAATAAAGTTTGAATCTTCTTTTGCATACAGAGGAATAAGCATGTACCCTAATACAATACTTCCAGAAAGAGTATTTATTCAATCAGATCCAGTACGTGGAACTAGCCGACAAGTAGCAAGAATTCACACGAGAAGTATAGATAACGAGGTTTTATATCCGAGGGTACAACTTGCTACGAATTCTATTCTGGCGGTTGGAGATGAATTTTATGTTGGTTTTGGTGTTTATATACCGGAGGATTTTGAAGTAATTGACGGACCGGACAATGATGTAATGTTACATGAAATTTACGGACCACCTTTTAACGGAGGAGCTCCTAATTCACTCCGTATTTTCGGAAACAATTTCGCGTTATTCCCCGACATAGACAGTTATCCTACTCCGCAATGGACAATGCCTATTATAAAAGGTGCTTGGGTTGATTTTGTTTTCAGATATAAATTATCGACTGACCCGGCTGTAGGGTATGTAGAGTTGTCGGTAAATAAAGGGACCGGATTTGAAAATCAACTTATTAACGGTGTACAACGGTATTACCATGCAACGTTAAAAGCAGGAGTAAACGATAGTGGGAGTAATTATTCAACGATAAAAGTAGCATATGATGCTCAATCTGTACGAGATGAAGTAACAATATTATTTGCAAACCATAGGATCGGATATGATACTTTTAATTCAGTGGACCCAGGTTCATACGCTTAGGAATCAATTACAAGTAATTAGATAATTTTCATATTTATGGTAAACTGTTATAATATAAATATATGGTTTGGCGGGTTACTATTTTGTGAATTCGCCAAATTTCTTTTTTAATTGAGTAAATGAGCTTATCAATGTAAGGGAAGAGGATGTAATTATGGAAAATAACTTACCGAAAAAAGTGTACAAATTTATGGAGCCCCAATATCTGGAGTTACTAGAGAAATCACAGAATATTTATATCAATTATTTAAATAATTACGATGAAGATATTCATGGTAGTGAAAGAGGGGATAATAATGAGGGAATTGTCTACTCAGAACTAAATTTAGGGGCGTACACTTTTGGCTCAAAAATTAATCCAAATTTTGAAAGCTCATTCAAAAAGTTAACTCCGTTTATAGTAGAAGATGGTGTAACTTTTACTGGAGGTACATTTATAACAAAATTTACTCGAAGATATTTTTATAATTATAGTGTTTGCCGCGAATACGATGAAAAAGTGAAAAAGGAGTTTGGTGGGGCAACATTAATTATTGAGGACTTTCCTAATTTCTTAAACTACTTAAATAGAAAAATGTTTAAACTAGGTAAAGAGTTAGTGTTAGCTAAAAGTTGTGTTTATAAAAAAGATAGAAAAAGCTTTTTTTCAGAAAAAAGTAATAAATTTTATTTGGACTTCCCTGCACTGGTTAAAGAGAAAAAATATGCATATCAAAAAGAATATAGATTATTGTGGAGAAACATTGATGGTACAAAAATTAAAGAACCAATTCTTGTCCATTCTCCAGAAGCTTTGAAACAATGTAAATTTGAATATTAAGGCGGGCTTCGGCTCGCTATATATTATAAAAACCTCGACATTTCGCCGAGGCCTATTGATTAAATTCCGAGTATTTGCTTTTTCTTAGCGTTAAACTCTTCTTCGGTAATCACACCTTGATCTCGTAATTCAGCGAACTTCTTTAATTCGTCCGCATCCGTACTTGATGGCGTTGAACTACCGGACTCGAGCGCGTCTTGATATTCCTCGATAAGTGCCTTAGCTTTTTCAAATCCTTCGAATTGTTTAGCGTTATTACACATGATTGTATTTTCATCTTTGGCTGCGTCAAATGTACTTCGGCCCTTTGTATCAGAACTACCGGAAAAAGCAAATTGAATATATCCGGCCATTAACTTTGGTTTCTTTAACTGGATACTCGTAATACTTTTGATTCGAATTTCCTTTTCGCCTTTACCAGAGCCGAGAAACTTACCGTACTTAAGAATAACTTTCGTAGGTGTAACAACTACAGTTCCATTACTTCCTTTAAATTCTTGGATATCACTCATAGTATGTACCCCCTAAAAGGTTTATAGTTTAATAATACTACATACGTAGGAAGAATTGACCAAGTTTCTTAATTTTTGTAAATAATTTATATTTGATAATCGAACGTATATTCGTATAATATAACGTAAGGAGGTAATCGTTATGGAAAATGAAAATTGCGGTATCATGACTACGACAAAGAAAACGGATATTCACGGATACACTTGTACGATGGTCCATCTGATGGATTTTCGAAGAGCTCGTTTATGGCACGTTAACTTCGAGAACTTGGATAACGAGCCGATTCCGGACGGTCTACGGGAGTATATACGGGAAAATAGCGAGAAGATCAAGGAAGGGCGTTATCATTATTCGGGACCGCATAAAAAATAGCGAGTGGACGGCGCCGGTGAAGTCGATTTCTTAGGAGTATTAAGTGGATAAGCGCCGTCTTGACGGTAGTATATTCGTAAATGTAAATATTATACGATGCGTGTCGCTGAGGCGCATTCTGACGCAATTAACTTTCGTTAGACGTATGATTGTCCGTTTAATTCGCTAAAAATCGCAATCTATAGAAAAACGTTGAAATCTTCGTCCTATTCGCTTATGATTAACGTAAGGAAAGCGATAGTGCGCCATACTATCGACTAAACGTTCGGAATAAATGGACGGGTGCCTAACGGGGATACTACGGAGTCTTTTAACGACTCAAAATCGTGTTCCTTCGGGAGTGTCGGTTCGACCCCGACCACTGGTATCTGATTTACTTAATAATGCTTATTTATCAACGTTTCTTACGATTTGTAAGGAGCGTTTTTTATTTGTCTAAAATACGATTCTTACAAAAATATCGTGTACATAAAATCGTGTGCGTACCTGTCATTAACATAAGGAGGAATTAAAATGGCAAGGCGTACAAATGAATTAACTATTGAAGAATTATCGGTAGTCAACACAACAAAAGTTGTTAAGGAGATTGATTTTAAAACAGCTCTTTCTTTATTTGTGGATGATTGTGAAATAAGGAATCTTAGACCTCAAACAATTCAATACTACAAAAATGAACTATCTGTGTTTTACAAGATTCTTAAAGAACAGGACATAATTCTCTCGATGGATACTATTGCTAAAGATCATATTAAACGAAATGTAATCCTATACATGAAAGAGAAAGGATTGCAGACTGTTTCCATTAACACCCGTTTAAGAGCCATTAGAGCATTCTTCAATTTTCTTCATCGTGAAAAATACATCAAAGACAATCCTCTAAATGATATTAAATTACTTAAAGACCGTAGAAAGGTTGTTGAAACCTTTACAAAGGAACAACTTCAAAAACTATTTAATCAGCCTAATTTGCGTTCTTTTGTTGGTGTAAGGGATTATACTTTCATGCTTTTACTCCTTGAAACGGGCGTTCGTGTAAGTGAATTACAAGGAGTTTGTGTTCAAGATATATTATGGAATGAGTCAAAACTCCATATTAGGAATACAAAGACTTATAAAGAACGATTAGTGCCTATACAGTTAAAAATGAAAAATCAATTACAGAAATACATTCAAATACGTGGAGTAATGGAAACTGATTCATTATTTGTAACTCTTGATGGTGAACCAATGTCAAAAAGACAATTTCAAAATAGAGTAACATATTATGGGAAGCAAGCAGATATGAATAGTGTTAGATGTTCCTGCCACACATTTAGACATACTTTTGCAAAGTTAAGTGTGAAGAATGGAGCAGGAATTTTCGAACTACAACAAATTCTGGGGCATACCTCTATGGAAATGGTGAGAGTGTATGTAAATTTGTTTAGTGATGATGTAATGGACAAGCATAAAACATTTTCACCTTTAATTAATTTAAACTTTAGAATGTAGCAAATTGCAAATACTCTTTCTCTTGTTAATGAAATAATATAAATATGAATGGATTCTCTCGACAGGATAAGACAAAAGAACTATGTGTGTTAATGGTAAAATAAACCCAAAATAATATAGGGGAAAACATGGATAGTATTCTACAGAGGGAGTGAAAAGTATGAGGAGAGAAGCGGTTATGGATGGGGATTATCGTTATTCATTATTAAGAGAATGGGATGAATCAAATCCGAAAAGAGTTGTATTTGTCTTACTAAATCCAAGCACGGCAGACGACGAAGGTGATGACCAAACTACTAAGGTATGTATTGAATTTGCAAAAAGATGGGGATATGGTTCTCTCCAAATTGTTAATCTGTTTGCATCGTGCTACTGACCCAACAGATCTCAAGAAAGTAAAAGACTATAACAAAATGGTTGGCAAGCATAATCATATTTTCTTACAGAATGCCTTACAAGATGCAGATAAGATAGTAGTTGCTTGGGGTGAACATGGGAAAATTCAAAAACGTTACATGGATGAATCACTCAAAACGTTGTTTTCGAATTTTCGTCTGTACTGTTTTAGGAAGATTGCAAATAATCAACCTAAACATCCTTTAGGTGTGGATTATAACACTGCGTTAGTAGAATACACTTATTATAAACAGTTTTCTAAACTTGTACTAGATGAAGGAATAGTGGATATTATTGAAGTTGATAAAAAGGTAGAAATGGGTGGAAAAGACAACTTGGTTAGTTAATAGGTCTTATACCATTAATTTGTTAAATGTTATTGAAATGAGAACCCAATTTTAAATAAAAAATTACAGATTAGTATAATTTTGTTTGTTATAATTTTTATAGAATATTTTTTTATAAATAGGGGGTATTACTATGGAAACCTTTATTCAACAAATTAAAACGCTATCAAGTAGAATAGAAAGAATTAAGGATAACATTCAAACAGAGGAAGCAACTAAAACCTCTTTAATAATGCCATTAATACAAGCATTGGGATATGATATTTTTAACCCTGAGGAATTAGTACCTGAGTTCGTAGCAGACGTTGGTATTAAAAAAGGTGAAAAAATTGATTATGCAATAATGGAGAACGGGTACCCTGTAATTTTAATTGAAGCAAAAAGTGTTCATGAGAAACTACATAAGCATGATTCACAATTATTTAGGTATTTTGGGACTACTAAAGCTAAGTTTGCAATTTTGACAAATGGCATTGAATACAAGTTCTTCACAGATTTAGAAGAACCTAATAAAATGGACGAAAAACCATTCTTTATATTTAATTTACTTGAAATAAGAGAAAATCATTTTCTAGAATTAGCGAAATTTAGAAAGAATTTCTTTAATGTGGAAAATGTATTAACTACTGCTTCAGAATTAAAATACACTAATGAAATTAAAAAATTCTTAACTCAACAATGGGACGAACCAAATGAAGAGTTTATTAAATTTGTCTTAAGTGATGTTTATCAAGGTGTAAAGACAAAGAAAGTAATTGATAATTTTAGAGATATAGTAAAAAAATCTCTAAATCAATTTGTTAATGAAAAAGTGAATGATAAGCTTCATAAGGCTTTAAGTTCAACTGATGGAAATGAAATAAATTTAGCTGAAAAAATTAATGAAGAAGTAGCTCCAACAAAAGAAAACGAGTTAATTGATGAACTTGAAAAAGTAGTAGATGAACCAATAATTGTAACAACCGAAGAAGAAATAGAAGGTTATGTTTTAATTAAATTAATGCTTAAAGAAAGCATAGATGCAAGTAGAATTTACTATCGAGATAATAAAAGTTATTTTAACGTTTTATTAGATGATAGCATACGTAAATGGATTTGTAGATTAGGTTTTAATACAAGTAATAAGTATATTCAATTAAATGATGAATTAAAAACTACTCATAAATTAGAAAGTGTAAACGATATTCTTTTATATAAAGATGAAATTTTAAGGGTTGCCGAACAATTTCATTAATACAAGGGGATGAACTTATTTGTTCATCCTTTTTTATTGATGAATTGACTTTGACCTAAATGAAAGTTCATTATTATTGTTCAAATAGAGATGTATTTATATTGAATAAACAAATGAAAAGTGCATTAAGTTAATAGCAAATACTAAAAAAGTTGATTGAAGCACATAGCATAGGTTAAAGTATATAAAATTGTGATTTTATCAAAACGCTAACAGAAACCGCTCTAATGACATAATTTTGATTGGGTCTAACAATTGAGAAGGTCAAAAAGAATAATAGAGCGGTTTTCTATGTACCAATACTACAATTAACTAGATAAATACTTAACTTCAGCTGGTATATACGAACAGCATCAAGAACAAGCCCGTTAATGAATTTATAAATATTTGCGGTTGCAACTCCGTTGCCCCGCATAGACCTCACTACGTTCGGTGGGCTTCGCCCTGCTATTACACATAAAATGGATGTAGTAAATAGGCTGAAGCGGGTGAAATCTACATAACACTTTTTTATATTGATGTCAATAGTTATATAGCGTATTTTTTGACTTTTTTTATTATTTATGGTATAATATTAATGTAGTCAGATTTGAGTGACTATAACTACAAACACATAACATTATAAAACTAAATAAAAACATTAAAATAAATAAACAAACCAAACGCAAATTTTCCTCTTTAATTGATGAGGTTATTTGTGTTTTTTTGTTTTCCAGAACGTACAGAGAGATTGATGTTAGGGGAGTGAAAAGAAGTATAGATTTAAATGAGCAGTTTTGGTACTTTTAGAGAGATTGACAAAGTACATAATTATTTTAAAAAGCATAAAATCGTGCAAAATCGACCTATATATTTATCTTTAAATATATATAAACCGATTTGGCACAATTTAAGTAAAAAATGAAATTAAGGAGTATGAAGAAATGCTAGTTTTAAATTTTGAAGAATTTGTCAATAGGTTTGCCACTGAAAGGCAAAAGCAATCATTTATAAAAAATAATGGTAATGTAAATAAAAGAACATTGGAAAGTATGATTAAAACAGCAAAACAAGAATTTGAAATTGTAGAGGTTGAAGGTAGAGGGTCGAAAAGAAAAATTAAAATAGATGGACAGCGTGAAGAATTAGCGGAACGTGAAGATAATAGAAAATTCAATGGGGAGGGGCAATTACCAGTGAATTATGAACAAGGTTTTCCTGTTATGATTTTAGAATATTTAATTAAATCAAATGTTAGTGTACCAACGACCACAACAAAATTGTTATTTGATTTTTGTTTCATTCCAGATGAATTATATATTGCAAGTAAAGCAAAATATAATCAAGATTTTTTGAAGATTGAAATTGCTACTTTAAAGGAAAAAGGAGTTATAGATATAACCACACAAACGGTTGTATATGATTATATTGATAAAGAGATTACTAGATTAACAAATCATTTTATGGGATACATAAAAAAATTAGAAGATGCAAAGTTAATAATACATAACAAACATACTATTGGTGAACTCGTAGATGAAAATGGAGTTTCTATATATATTGAGTTAACGACACATGTTGTTGATAAAGTTGCAAAAATGAGAAGGAAATTACAGCAGTCACCAGAATTTAAACATTTAACTTTAAAGGAAATTAATCGTTACCGCAATAAATCAGATGTAAAAGAATATTGGATAGAACATGATAAGTTACTATATGAAATTACAGATGAATATAGTTGCCAGTTAAAATTATTAAGAACATTTGAAGCACATACATTATTTTTACAAGCAGGTGACAATCCTATTAAACGTTGGTTATGGAAAAAGGAAAATCGTGGAGCAATTGACTTATACAACAGTGATGAACTGCAATATTATTTGAAAAATCGTGAACAGTTTCATGAAGCAAGAGGTAAATATGTTGTTGAATTAGCAAAGGGTAGACAGAACAATGCTTTAAAGGAAAATAACAAATTTTTAGATGAGTTTGGCGGAAAAGAGAAGCAAGTTGTCATTAATTTTGATGATTCCGAATGGATTAAAAATAAGAAATTGATGTTTCTAGGTTTATATGTAGAAGCTTATGAAAAGCTTCAAGAACATTATGGTTACTCTTTTAACTAAACGAATTAAAAAACATAAAAACAAAAAGAATTTATAGGGTTTTGAAATTTTTGATTAACCTTATATACAAACACAAAAAACATATATAACGCTAATCAAGCATTTCAAACATAAATAAATACAAGATTAAACCCTCTGTCTTATGATAGAGGGATTTTTTATTATAAAAACAAGTTTTAAGCGTACGAATTGTGTTACACCCACACAATCATGTTAAATATATTTCACGTGTGAAAAGAGCAAAAAAACAGGTCAATAGACATATTTTTCACGTGTGTTTTTGTTATGGAAAATGAAAAGGACCTATTTTTATGATTTCAAAATATAAAAAGTACTATTCTTATGGTAAAATTGTTTCATTATGGAAATTTATTTAATAAATAGGTGGTGTATATAATGTTAAAACTTCAACCCAGAAGCTTAGAGTGGGCATTAAATCATGCGTTAGAATATGGAGATACTGATATCTTTCCTGTACCTTTTGAATTTGAAGCTATTAAACATGATTGGGAGAATATTATAAGTTGGCTACAGGATGTTAATGTACTAGAATGGACCACTAGACCATTCCGTCGTTCTTTAACTCCTAAAAATCGATTCGGCTTTAGAATTTCTACTCAATTAGATCCTATTGATTATCTGATTTATACGGCTCTAGTTTATGAGATTGGTACAGATATTGAAAATAGACGAGTATCTACTGAAAGAAACATTGTTCATTCATATAGATTTAACCCCGATAGAAATGGAAAGTTTTTCGATGAAACTAAAAATTTTGGGACATTTACGAGTACAGCAAGAGAACATGTAGAAACAGAACAATTTTCTTATGTAATAATAGCTGATATTTCTGATTTCTTTGCCAAACTATATTCCCATAGGCTAGAAAATGCTCTGAGGAGTGCAACAACAAAAACAAATCACGCTAAAGCATTAATAAATATTATGTCACAGTGGAATGAGCATTTTTCATATGGTATACCTATAGGTCCTTCTGCTTCAAATTTACTTTCAGAGATAGCGATTGATGATGTTGATCGGATACTACTTTCTGAAGGTAAAACCTATGTCCGTTATAGTGATGATTTTAGAATCTTTTGTACATCCTACAGGGACGCTCATGAAACGTTAGCTTTACTAGCACATGACTTATTTGAAAATCATGGTTTAACATTACAACAAAGTAAAACAAAAATAATAACTGTAGAGCAATTCAATGAACATTATTTACGAGGTGTTGAACATCATGAACTTGATACATTATCTAATCGATTTTATGAAATAATTTCCAAAATTGGTCTTGACAATCCTTATGATCCTATTGATTTTGACGATTTGGAACCTTCTGTTCAAGAGGAAATTGTCAATCTTAACCTGGAGGAGATACTACAAGAGCAAATTTCATCCGATGAATTAGATATACCTATAACAAAGTTTATACTAAGAAGATTAGCACAACTTGAGTATAATGTTGTTGAAATGATTTTAGAAAATGTAGACAAATTCTATCCTGTTTTTAAGGATGTTGTTAAATATATAGCTTCATTAAATAATTTAGAAGAAGACGATAGACATAATTTAGGTGAAAGGTTGTTAAACCTATTATCTTCAGATTCAATAGTTTCACATTTAGAATTTCATAGACAGTGGGTATTATCTTTATTTATCGAAGATACTGAGTGGAATAATATTGATAGATTTGTTGAGCTTTATAACAAATTTGAAGACTCATATTCTCGGAGAAAGATTATTTTATCACTAGGGAGGGCGAATCAAGAGCATTGGTTTCGCTCAAAGAAGAGGTACCTTTTTGATTTTAATACCTGGTTAAGGCGAGCAATTATTGCTGGAGGTAGTTGCCTACCAACAGATGAGAGAAAGCATTGGTATCAATCCCTAGAATCTAGGTTAGATCCGCTTGAAAAAGCAGTTGTAAAATGGGCAAGATCCAATCCGTTCTAGATATCAAAAATGCTAATGTTCCACCGCTCCCAAACTCTGAAGTGATATTATTACCTATATTTTAAGAAATTAATAAAGGACAGTTGGGAGGATATGTATGCTTAAGATTTGTAGCGGGAGTTCAAAAGGTTTTACTAAAATAATACATAATCTTTTGGACATAATTGTCCAGCATTTCCTTGAGGTTGGAAGTAACCTTGAATACGAAGAAATTTTGGGTTCTGTCTTTCCTCCTCATAGACAAGATAATGAAGAGTTTGGGATGAAAGTATTAAATAAAATTTATAGAGATATAAATGATAATTTTGTTCATGAACTTTCTCCTTTTGAGGAATACGTTTTGTATCAAATATTACATTTTGTATATGAAAGCTCAGAGGATGGATTTTGTTTAAAGGAATCAGTTAAATTATTTTATTCACAAATTGGTGATGGACAACTGGATTTTGCCGAGTTAAAAGTATTATGCATAATTAGAACCCCAAACGACTTAAAAGGAATATGTTTTGAAGATATTGATTTTCTTGATATCGGTGAAATTTTTGAACTATATAAAACTAACCCTAAACTTGTAAATGACTTTTTGCATATTGATTTAGAGTATTTTACAGATTTGATGCCAGAAGACATTTTACTGGAGTATGAGAACATTAAGAATGATGTGCAAAAAGAAGATACAGAAATTGAAAAAGTTAAAGGAAGCATAATTGATAAAGAAACCTTCTATGAAATAGTTGATAAACTTATTAAACGATTTAATCATTATGTCGTTCATAATAAGTTAAACACTGCATTAAATAATAAACTTGGAGAGATGGACGAAAAAGGTGTACAAGTGATTTTTCATATGTATGCAAATGAATTTCTAAAACCTTACAATATAGTTATACAGCGTGAGTTAGATACTGGAAGAGGGGTAGTTGATTTTCACCTATCCCATGGGAGAGAGTATCAAGCATTACTTGAATTTAAGTTAGATAGTAACAGAAACATAGTCGAAGGTATTAATTATCAATTGCCAATTTATCTTATAAGTCAAGAAATTGAGTATGGTATTTTTGTTCTCATTTGTTATTCAAGATCAACTTATAATAACTCAAAGAAATTCCATGAAGAAGTTAAAAAGGTTAGTGAGAAATACCAAAAAATAATTAGCTTTTATAGTATAGACGCTAGTGGAAATGCAAAAACAGGTTCGAATATAAAAAATGATGAAGAAATGAGACTTTGAGATTGAATACCACCAACTAAGGTGTGTTAGTCTATGTTATTACGTCCTAACTAATATGAGAAAGCATTGTAGCACGTAAAAAATGGTGTCTTTTAGTGTATCGGCGGTGCTTATCACCATAGATTAAAATACATATATAGAATCATCTAATAGCTCTTCCGCTACTGCATTCAGAGTTACAAAACAGTACCCTGTAAAAATGAAAAAGATGTTGTTAATTGACAGTATTTTAACGTGTGTTTTTCTTGCTATTGATTTCTAGCTAAGTTAAAATAGGAACATAAATTGACAGGTCGTATGATGTATTTTTTAAGAAACGTTAAAAATGGCATAATACCAATGGTTCAAGGGTTCAGACCTTCAAGCACGACTCAAAATCGTGTTCCTTCGGGAGTGTCGGTTCGACCCCGACCACTGGTATCTGAATTTAAAGCGCAAATACTGATTTATCAACGATCTGGCGATTATGCCTGGTCGTTTTTTCACGTTTAATTACACAAGATATTACGAAAAAAATAGAATGTACTGAATCGTGTGCATAGTACAGAGTCCACTTTAAAGCGAAAGGGGGCGTAGAAATATGGCACGACGTAAGAACGAGCTAACCATAAAAGAATTTGCACAGTTAAAAGGATCGATCTGTTCATCGCTTGTGTGAACTAGTTATTATAGGATCTTGTTCAACGATCTGGCCATATTGTTGAGTAAGTGATTGGATAAAACCTCAATTATCATGTAGCTAATAGAATCTGAAAAAAGAGAAAACGCTGATTCACAAGCGATGATGAATACTCTGAATAAATGATAATAAATAAACAAACGCCAATCCCTTGATCAATGGTTTTGGCGTTTTTGTTATAGTGCTGTTAAGTTAGGGTCAATGAAATTCAAGGTCTTTGAAATGCTCCAGGGGGTTTTTCCATCCAACCTCTGTCAACCATTATGTTAAATCCATCTTCCGCATATGCCATTACTTCAGTCAAGATTTTGGAATAATTAGCAGTTAAATCTCTTCTCATTGAAACAGACAAAGCATGTCCAAAATACGTAAAACTCGTAGCATTTAGTGTAGTAATCAAAAACATGATTAATTTTTCTGAAAATGGAGATACCTTTGAGTCTGTCACCTCCATTTCAACAGGAACCGTCCCCAACAAATCTTCTTCTTTCAAAAGGTTGTTCAAATAATTAATTTGCTTATTAGCTAAATCCTTTCCTCTTTTTAGGTACTGTTTGATTTCTTTATCGTCCACCACTTGAATTAAGCCATATAATAAGAGTATTCCAAAATAATTTCTTTCAATATTAAAAAAAACCTCGGTAAGCTCCATAGAATTTATCGGTCTACGCTCACCAAACCACCCTGTCAAGAAAGATTGTTTTTCGATAAATTCAACTTTTTGAGGATAAGGGATTTTGGGGGGGCGGTCATAAATACCTTTTGATAACATACAGCGTACTGACTTCGTATAAAGTTCATTCGATGAATGAAGAATTTGAGAAAACAGTTCAAGTACATCATCTCGTGCAACGTTTGAAGTAAGGATTCCGTAATTTAACAAGCCAATTCTGCTCATACCATATACAAAACTTAACGCATACAAATCATCAAATAGTGCAGGTGCTGAAAAGTTAACATCGATGTCCGAAAATCCCTGAGGGATCGGAAACTTTTCTTTTTTAAATATATTTTTCATTTTTTCCATGTGCGTGTGAGAAAAGTTTAAAGCCTCATTTACAATTGGAATGATTTCTTCATCTTTGAGATGTTGTAAAAAATGCTTAAAAAAACAAATAGATGCACTATCGTAAATATATGTACTCCACAAGCTCGCAATCTCTGTAGATGATAACTTGATGTTGGGATTTTCCATTAGCCACTATCACCCTTCCATACAGAACAGTTTTTTTTAGAATTAGATATTTTTATTCATTTTATTCCTATGGTTACACCTAACAGTAAATTATGTTTTTATATGGGGCATAAGCTAATAGAACGGGTATTAATATAAATGAAATTTTCTTATATCAGAAACGGGCGATTTCTATTAAGATCGCTTCTTTTTTATGACTCCTAGTGAATATATATGTAAAAATAATGTTATATGGGGGATGTATGGAGATACAAGGGAGAGCAAATTTAAGTGTTGGTTGGATCACTTTATTTCTAATGGGTACTGACTTATTTGTGGTGTCTCCGTTATTACCGTTCATTTCGGAAGCATATAAGGTTAGTCCAGAGACGACTGGATGGATGGTAACTGTTTTTGCGGTTACCTATGCCTTTTCGGCGCCATTCTTTGGTTGGCTGTCAGATAAAAAGGGACGGAGAACAATTATTACGTTTGGTTTATTATTGTTCGCTATTTCTAACACACTAACTGCTTTTGCTCTTTCATTTTCATGGCTAATTGTTAGCCGTATTTTAGCTGGTTTGTCCGTTGCTTCAATCACTCCGATGATATACGTAATCATTGGAGATATTGCGCCACCAAATCGGAGAGGAACATGGCTTTCGATTGTAGTTTCAGGACACTTATCGGCTCTTTGGGCAGGAGCGCCAAACAAGGATAGAACATCAGCCATTGATAATCAATTACTTTTGTTGCTTCATTTATTTCTCCTAAAAAACTATACATGATAGCTTTGTTAAACGAACTCATTACGTTTATAAGTAATTCTAAAAATATAAAAACAATACCTTTAAAAAGGTGACCATTAAGAAGTTGACCAAAACCGGGAAGAGCAATGCTCCAAAGTATAGCTTCTAATTTATTTGTTTTTTTCATGTAATCAACCTTAATTTTGGTTTATTTAATTTTCTTCTATTTTTTTAACTAACCAATGTAAAGCTCTAATTGTAAATAATGTAAAATTGATACTGCCGAATGTGTGAAAGATTGACCATTTCTTCCAATTAAATAATTTACTGTTTTTTTCAAAATACCATTGAAAGATACTCATTGGTACACTCCAAGTAAGGCTTTTCAATAAAATTTTTGGGATATTATCGTTATAAGTTTGCTTAACCCATATAACACTTAAAAGAGGAAAAAATAACATATCGTAAAGAATATTTGTACTAAAAATTTTGGGAAATGGACGAACTGGATAGCTAATTCTCTTAGTATTCACTACGTATGCATCAATTAGAGTAGACAATATACCTTTTGAGAAAAAGATAATTAGCATTTCTTTTAATTTTGGCTTTTTTACTACAAAGGGGAATCCTAAAAGACATAATGCAAATAGTCCTCTAACCATTAATTTTTCCACATTACAACATCCTTTTCTTTTTCTGTTATTATCTACAATTAATAGGAATAATTATTAATGGGTTATTTAGGAAAAAGCATATTATCTTGATATCCAGTCTTTAAGAAAAGTGCGCACTTGTAGAACAAGGCGTTCTTTTTTATTCTGGAATTAGTGATTGTGCGAAGTATTAATTAGATGGTTATGATGAAATAAGGGGGGGATTTAGCACCAAGCTGCTTTTAAGGAAGGTCTTTTCTTTTACAGAATAATAAGATAAATAATGAAAATATAAAAAAACTTGACGGGAGAAACAATATCTAAATGATTAAAGGGAGGAAGAATTATGTCCAATAACGCAAGACCAAGAAGAATAATTTTAGATTTAGCAGTTACTTTAGATGGTTTTATTGAAGGGAAAAATGGGGAAGTTGATTGGTGCATCATGGACTCTGAGATGGGGTTTATTAATTTCTTGAATCAAATTGATACTATTTTGTATGGAAGAAAAAGCTACGATTTATGGGGACAATTTACTCCAGAAATTGAAGATACTGATACAGAAAAAGAAATTTGGGAATTAGTTCATAGTAAAGAAAAATATGTGTTTTCCAGAACGCAAAAAGGGACTGATAATAAAGCAATATTCATAAATGATAATATTCTTGAAGAAGTAAATAAATTAAAGAATAAGCCTGGAAAAGACATCTGGCTATATGGTGGAGCAAGTCTTATTACAACTTTTATCAAATTAGGGCTTGTTGATGAATTTAGATTATCTGTTCACCCTGTTATTTTGGGAGAAGGAAAACCGTTGTTTATCGATATAAAACAGAGATTAAATTTAAAAATGGTTAATACAAGAACGTTCTCTTCTGGCGTTGTGCAACTAATCTATCATTTGAATGGGAATTAATAATATTGCACACTTCAAAGATAAACTACAATAAATATCATTAGGAAATACACGATCGTAATTGTAACTTCTTAAACGATCGGGCGTATTCCTTAAGTAAGTTGTCTCCTTTTCGAACTTGGTCTTTAGAAGAATAGAGTCATTTCATATAGAGATTCCTATTTAATTCCAATGAAAAAGGTGGGTGTTATATTATTCCTGTATGCAATTTTAAGGAAAAACATTAAAATATGAACAATACTATTAGAAAGGTTGAATAAACAACATGAAACACAAAGCAGCAGGATTTTGGATTCGGTTAGGATCAATTATTATTGATGGATTATTACTTATACCACTTTATCTTATTTGTATGTTACTAGGTGTATCTGACATTGCAACAGAAATATTTGTAAATAGCATTAATTTTTTATATTATCTGATTATCCCTGTGATATGGTCAGGTTTTACAGTTGGTAAAAGAGTGGTAGGGATTAAAATTGTACGTACAGATGGCAAAAAAGTAGGAATTGATACAACATTGAAACGTTACATTTTAGCTTCGCTTGTTTATGTTGTAACACTTGGAATTGCCTTCATTATTAGTGCATGTATGATTGGATTAAGAAAAGATAAACGATCTATACATGATCTCATTGCAGGAACTCAAGTAATCTATACATCTAAAAATTAATCAGTCAGGAAATTACAAAGAGCTATTACTATGTAGCTCTTTTGTGATTGTTAAGAAAGATAGTCCTTTAAATAAACATGTTCTATTTCATATACATCAAAAATAAATCTGCTAACGGGAAACCATAGTTCAATAAATCTAAACCTTTTATTCTATAATTGGATGCTGCTCCATAAAAAAGACCGCCGGGAACCAGGCGGTTGGGAATTTATTCTTCCATCTTACAAATTTCTCTTATGTCCACAATAGTCTATAACTGCTATCGAGCTAAAATAACAGCTGTAAAAAATATGATTTGTAAAATCGTTCGAGAGAAAAGAGGAGTACTTGGTCTTCCGCCAATGGTGATCCCTTTTCGTGCAGCGCGAATGTTAGCTGGGAACATAACAACAAGTAAGAATGCCAAACCGACTGAAGCAAAACTTGAAGTGATAGGAATCAACAGACCTATTGCGCCAGCGATTTCGAATATTCCAGTAATGGTCACGATGAGACCTGGTTTTGGCAGAGCTGGAGGCACCATTTTGATAAGATCTGGACGTCTCTTTCCCCAATGAGCCGATGCCGTAAATAAAAACATTAGAGCAACAGCGATTCGTAAAGAAGTTTCCCAACTATCAAAATAAGAAAGTCCGAAAAAACCGGTCAAGCGAAAAATCAAGAATGATCCAATTAATAGGATAAATGGAGCCATTCGTATTTCCTCCTTTATTGAAAACCTTTGGTAATCATTAAAAACAAAATAACGGCAGGTAATAAAGTATTCTCGGAAGTTGTTACTATGTCATATTTTATTTTTTAAATTCCTTAGATTCTCTATATCTCCATTTACGATCACATCAATATGAGCAGAAATCATATCAATATCTAAATCCCACCATTTAATTTCTTGCAATTCGTTAATAATTTCTTCTGAGAAACGATGTTTAAGTTTCTTTGCAGGATTTCCCCCAACGATCGTGTAAGGTTCCACATCTTGCGTAATAACGGATTTGGCTGCTACAATTGCACCGTTCCCTATTTTTATTCCAGGCATAATGACAGTATCCATCCCAATCCATACATCATTTCCAATTATGGTATCACCTTTAAACGGCAACTGATCTAACGTTGGCGTATATTTCTCCCAACCGTGTCCGAAAATATTGAACGGGTAGGTTGAAAAACCATCCATTCTATGATTAGCTCCATTCATAATAAACGTTACACCGGGTGCTATGGCACAAAATTTCCCTATAATCAGTCTGTCTCCGAAGAACTCGTAGTGATATAACACTTGATCTTCAAAGGATTCACCATTTCTTGCATCGTAATATGAGTATTCACCCACAATAATGTTTGGTCTAGTAGTTGTATTTTTAATAAATTGCACAACATGATTTCCTTCAATCGGATATTTAGCTTTAGGATTTGGCCCATGTTGCTTATTTGATTCCATACAGATCTACTTCCTTTCAGGTTTTAAAATAAAATTAGTCCTGTCTTATTGCATTCTTCAGCGAACCAAATGGCATCCTCCGGCCCGGCAACAATAAAAGAGGGGCAGGAACTTAGGATTCGGAAAATCAGACTCTGATCATGACAAGTTCTCTTCTAGTTGAATAATTTTTTTAATGATTTCTTCTCGTTTCATTTCTTCTAAAGGAAGAAACCTTGGCGGCGATGGCAAATTAAACTCAATATGTGAATGAGATAGCTCAAACAGCAGAGTTCCTATCTTTTCTTTATATTGATTTTCAATCACAATCCAAAACACGCGCTTTTCATGATGAGGTGTGCCCCATTTAGCCTTTTCCATTGAATTTCTAAAGTGTAGACACTCTCCAATAACAAAGTCATCCTCTTTCGTTTTTTCTGTAGAACGAAATCCATTTTCTTTTATTAGTTTCCAAATTGGCGGAAGAAGTTTATCTAAATACATGCCGTATGTTGCATCTTCATATTCCGGAAATAGCTGTTCAAGCTCTTTGATATTCCTGTTCAGTACGTCCTTCCAGTGATCTTTTATATAAGTGAAAAGTACTTCTCCTAACTCATAGATGGTCATCTGCGGTTGAATATTTACTGTTGTCATATGAATCCCTCCATATTTTTTTATCTTACAAATCAAGCTTACAACATTAAAGCCAATTCTAAAGTTTTTAGTAAAAACAACTGAATTTACAATGCCTAATTTGATAAACTTTACATATAGTTACAGTTATTAAATATAGGAGTGTGCTCATTGAAAAAAATAAGACCTATCGGTATTGCTAAAAAATTAAATATTAGTACAAGCACTTCTTCACAATGAGTTGCGCTTTTTCAAAATCGGTCTTATACAAATTTCTGCTGAGGTAAATGATTGGATAGAAACTCCTAAATTCAAAATCAATTAAAGGATTTATCATTTTAATAAATAAATTGGGATTGACCTTGATTTTATGGCACAAGTTGATCCAAACCTTTTTTCACTTCATTGTACAAATAAATGATTTTACTTATCTATTCTTAATAAGAATTAAATTATTTGGTTTAAATAGTACAATTAAACTTCTCCCTATAAATAGTTTCGTTTCCCAACATTGTCTATGAAAGTTGAATTTTACCTTTCTTTTTCTTTATTCTAACTTAACACCTACGTTAATGAGGATTTACATTTTCTATTTATTCTAATAAAGTACTAGATTCAAAAAGGAGTGAATTAGGTGAAAAAGAAAAAGATTTTAGCTGCAGCGATTGCTGCACTTATGATGTGTTCGGTACAGCCTGCTTTGGCTGCTGATAAGGAGTCGGATAGGAGCTTTGGTCCGAGTACGTTTGACCTTCAGGCACATCGCGGGGGAATGGGACTCACTGTCGAGTCTACCATTGCATCGTTCTCACATGCGCTTGAAATGGGGGTGAGCACGCTTGAGCTTGATGTGCAAATTACAGAGGACAACCAGGCAGTTGTCACACATGATCGCAAAATATCAGGTAGAAATTGTAAGGATACGAGCCCAGCATTTCCTGGCGATCCAGAGTTCCCTTACGTTGGCAAGTACATAAAGGACCTCACTCTTGCTCAAATCCGTACGATGGACTGTGGCACAACTACCAAGCCTGAGTACCCAGAACAGCAATCGAGTCCAGGTGCTAAAATGCCGTTGCTGAGCGAGGTTTTCGACCTTGTGAATCGCTACAAAGCCAAGAAGGTTTGGATGAACATCGAGACAAAGGTAGAGGCAGGAGCACCGTGGGAAACAGCTCCACGTGAAGAGTTCGTGCAAATAGTCGCTCGTCACGTTCGAGAAGCAGGAATGCTTGACCGCGTATCCATTCAAAGCTTCGACTGGGGCTCACTCATGCGTATGAAAGAGGTAGAGCCGCGTTTGCCTGTCGTTGCACTAACCAATGGTCCGCAATTCTTACAGCCAGGCCAACCGGGAGCTTCACCGTGGCTGGGTGGAATCGATATTGATGACTTCGATGGAGATCTTGTGGCAGCAGCTAAATCGTTTGGCGCCGACGCAATTTCACCTGTTCATGGCTTTCCGCAAAACGGTAAAATAACTGACGAGAACTACGTCCCTTATGTAACTAGAGAAATGGTAGAGGATGCGCATAAGGCCGGCATGAAGGTTATTCCGTGGACAATCAACGATAAGGCCACAATGAATAAGGTAATTGACGACGGAGTCGACGGAATCATCACCGACTACCCAGACCGTCTACGTGAGGTCATGGAGGAGCGGGGATTCAAGTTGCCTAAGGGATATAAGTTATCGGAAAGTGAGAAGTTAAATAGTTAAGGATTATATGATTCTATTAAAGCTTTATTAGTAAAAAACTATTTATTCAGTTTAAACCTTAAATCTTCAGTGTATGAAACCAGGTTTACCCAATAAAAAATAGGGACTGTATCAGAAGCATGGTATAGTCCCTTTTTCATTTTCTCTGCAATTATCAAATTCCTCTCAAAACCTATATTCATATATTTGACCTCCCATAACGTCCGACTTTTAATCCATTAAACCATATTTCTATAATGACAACAGATCCATGCTGAAGCGCATGGAAATGGAGTTAAGTACCACAAAAATAAACTTTCGCAAAATATTACAATTTTGTGAAAAACATCAAATTGACGCTACTCTTCTCTTCACTTTTCCCTATATATACTATGAAAAGAATATTCATAGAAGAAAGGTAGTGGTTAAAGATGGCAAAATATCGAATCGTGCGTACTGATTTTTGGAAGAATCCGCTTGTTTCAGAAGAGATGACTCCTGAGGACAAGTATTTTTACCTCTATCTGCTTACGAATCCACATACGACTCAAACAGGAATCTATAGAATTACGAAAAAACAAATGGCGTTTGATTTGGGCTATTCGATTGAGAGTGTTCATTCGTTAATGGAACGATTCACCAGGCATCTCAAGTTGATTCGTTACAATCCTGAAACAAGAGAACTCGCGATTAAAAACTGGGGGAAGGATAACCTGCATAAAGGCGGAAAACCGGTCATGGATTGTATCCTGTCTGAATTAAAAGAAGTCGAGGATACTTCGCTTATTTCATATGTGTCCGAGACCATTCTTAAAGAGGAAATTCGCAGCCTATATGATTCTTTTTGCAAACCAGATCTTGAGAAGGAAGTTAGCAACCAAGTTGTAGATGATACATATCCAGATACGAAATGTAATGAAGTTGACAATCCTTTCATGTCTCGTCATACGATACGGGCACAAAAAGAAAAAGAAGAAGAAAAAGAAAAACAAAAACAACAACAAAAAGAAAAAGCTTTTAACCCAAATATAGAGAATAATCCAGACATCGAGGATCAATCACAAAATCAAAAAACGAAAGACGTTCAAGAAATTATTAAGTTTTGGGACAATAATGGATTTGGTTTTTCTAACATGAATGCGAAAGAGCAGCTGTTAGCTTGGTTGAATGATTCTAGCTTTTTGCAGCCTAAAGACGTGATCTTAAAAGCCATGGCAATTGCATGTGCCAATAACAAGCGAAGGCTGAACTATGTCGTTGGCATTCTTAAAAATTGGGAAAATGAATCGTTACTGACCGCCAACGAAATTGATGCTTATCAGGAGGAGCAAAACCGTGTACATAAACAATCAACCAAATCGTTTCCTGGTGGACGAGATATTCCAAGTGAATTTGAACTTGATCTAACGGCAGGTGAAGAGTGATGAGTATTGCCGAAAAAGTGTACTTAGGAAGCTTGATGAAGGCGGAGTACCTGCTCAAGGATACCGTTATTCAACCTGAACATCTGGAAAGTACACGGCATAAAGAATTAATGCGCAGAATGGTTGAGTTAAACCGTGCGGGTAGGAATATTGATTTAATCACATTGACAACTTTACCCGACCTTGATTCATTTGGCGGCATGTCTTATCTTTCAGAGTTGTTATCGTTTGCTGATCTTGAGAGATTTGAAGGAATCGAGAGGCTCATTCTTGATCTTTGGAAGAATCGGGAAAAGAGAAACATTTTAACAGTTGCAACCAATAATGATTGGGAGATTCCAAAGGTCATTGCCGAATTGGATAAAATTAACCAAACGAAGATGGATGATCACACGTCCCTACAACAAGCGTTAACAAATATCTTTGAGGCCCCTTGGGAAGATCAAAATATCTTGAAAAGTGCAACAACGGGTATTAAAAAGCTCGACGAAGTAACAGGCGGCTTTCAAGATGGGGAAGTGACGATTGTAGCGGCAAGACCATCAATGGGAAAAACCGACGTCATGCTTCATTTTGCTAAAATGTCGGGGTGGGCTGGGTATTTGCCGCTTGTCTTTTCCTTGGAAATGCCTGAAAAGCTAATAACAAGTCGATTAATTGCCTCAACGGGGGGCTTCAACCGTAGAAAAATGCGGGATCCGAAAAGAATGCTATCTGAGAATCAAAAGAATAAATGGTCAGATGTAATTGGTGAGCTCAATGAAACTCATATGCAAATTTTTGATGGTGCTGGACAAACGATCGCTGAGATGAGAGCAAAAACGCGAAAATTGATCAATCAATTTCCATACAAAAAACCGATCATTTTTATCGATTACTTAACACTTATCCGCTCTAGTGAATCTTACGGAGGGAATGCCCATTTACAAGTGACGGAAATATCCAAATCGATCAAAACGATGGCAAAGGATTTTAATTGTCCAGTCGTATGCTTGGCACAGCTAAATCGATCGGTGGAATCAAGAGCCAATAAACGGCCGATGATGTCAGATATTCGGGAATCGGGCAGTGTGGAACAGGACGCCGATGTCATTTTGTTCTTGTATCGTGAAGCTTATTATGACAAGGAAACTCAGGATCGTTCCCTAGAAATCATTGTTTCGAAAAACCGAAATGGTCCAGTCGGAACCATCGCAGTAAATTATAACGAGTATACAGGAAAGATTGAAGAGAAAAAGGAATAGAGTCTTGTCCTTGAATAGACTTATGAAAAAAGAGGAATGGCGATAAAATTGATAATGAGGTGTTATCACGTGATTGTGAAAGATCTTTACTTGGAATGTATACGTTTAGAAGAATCCACATTAGCCCATTACATCTATCATTTACTAGAAGAGCAGAAACTTTCATTGGATGACAGTATATTCAGCATAGACCTTGATCAAGCCGATCATCAGAAAGTAGCGGAATTGATTGAAAAGAATGTATTAAGTTTTCATAAGGTTGGCATTTACTCGCTGAAGATGAACAAGAATGATTTTGTCTTTATTTTTGCTAGAAGCCAGCAACAGGCCATCCAATTCTACACTGAAACATTTTATCAAGCCCCATTGAATTGCCACGAATATTTGCTTGATTTCGAACTTGCAAGGGGAAATGAGGTGATTTCGTTTCGGGACCTAAGGAAGGAATTTGAGAGTTTTCCGGCAATAGCAGGGTATTTTAACCAAACTGATATTGAAGTAGAAGCGGTTCAATTGAATGATCCATCCGCATGAACAAATTTATTTGTCAGAGGTGTAGTGTAGAAATAAAAGATATTAGGGAGAAAAACAATAAAACTTTTATGTATTGTTTTTCTCCAACAATTGAGTATTAGAAGCAATTAAGGAGATTACATGCATCACCGTTTGGGGAGCAGAATCTGATCTATTTTCGTTTAGGCTCCTGTATCGATACATCTTTGGGTCGTTTTGGATATAATGCCTTGCCTGAATCGTTTGGCCCAGTAAGGTCATTTCGTTGATCTAGAACCTTCTTAGTATACTCAATAGGATTTTGATTTGTCATGCTTACCACCTCCATTAATAGGATTGGTAAAAAGTAAGCTTCAATGACAGGTAATTTTTCCATGGCGGGTTAAACTTAATTTTCTTCTGTCGATTACGTTTTATTATAGTGAAAAGGACTGTTATTTTTCATTAACTAAACTGTAAACAAGCTAATTATATGGTGGGTAGATACTCCAAAGGAATTTTTCTTTTATTCGGAATTCCTTTATCAGAGGAAAGCCGACTTAATGTAAGACAACTGTGAAAGCATCAGTAAGTTTACTAAGTTTAGTTTCAATAATCAATGAAAAAACGATCTTGATCGATGAATTCTATCTTCTTATTGTGTTAAAACGTGTTATAAACATTTTGACATGTTTCAGCTGTTGGTTCATAAAAACAGTGAAGTTTGTAACGAGCCACAAAAGGTTGATTGTACCACTGTGGAGGACAATCACCTGGGGGTCTAAAATACCATAAACTAAATCTTGCAGGCCAAAATCTTTCACCATTAATCACTCGACGTGCTAAACGCTTCTCCTTTTCCCTTGCCCCTTGATAGAAATAACCATGTGTAACGGCTTCAAATGCATGTGGTTGAAAGATCATTTCCCGGATAGTACGGATCCCTTTAAAGTCGGAACAATTTGCTCTTACTCGATTAATTCCTACATTCCCAACGAGTAACATTCCTTTTATCCCTTCACCTTCAGCTTCAGCCCTAAGTAATCTTGCCAAAAGGTTAATATCTGCACTTGTAGCCTTAACAACTGACATGACTTCACCCCCATTGTATTTTACACTTTATAATATTGTTTTTTAGTTAGACTAATTACCTTTGTTTCTGGTACTGTGGGTAATTCTAATCCTTTTTTTCTATAATATCTTATAAAAATTGGTTTAAATTCTGATGGATCGGTAATTATATAAATTTAAAATCCATCTAAAACATATTTATACGAACGAAACAGGTTAGTAAAAAAAGAGATGTTAATTTTTACAACATCTCCTTTGCTTATCATTCCTTTTGATTTTAAGACTCTAATTCATATTTTAGATATAACAGAATGGGACGCTTTAGTTGAAGAGCGGAGATTGTTGCCGCTGTTAAGTGACAATAAAGTTGATTAAATACAAATAAAATTGTTACATTTACAATAAAGATGTTTAAAAACGTAAGCCATGTTATTCATTTAAAAGGGCCATTATGTGGAGGATCTTTTCTAAAAGAATATAAGGGAAATTTTTATGATATTGTAAAGTAAATTAATTATTTCAAAAGGTATGAGGAGAATAATAATTATGGAAAATACCGCATTGGTAATTATTGACTTGCAAATTGGTGTTCAGCCTGAAAATGTTCCACTTTATAACTTAACAAATGTATTAAATGGGGTTAATCAAAGAATTAGTTTATTTAGAGAAAAAAACAATCCTATAATTTTTGTTCAACATAATGATAGTGATTTGGTTCTTAATTCTCCGGAATGGAAACTGTTTCCGGAACTAGATGCTAAAGATAAAGATATCTATATCAACAAAACACATGCAAACTCATTTTACAAGACTGATTTGAATGAACAACTTGGCAAATTAAATATAAATAAACTTGAAATTTGTGGTGCACAAACTGAATATTGTGTAGATACAACTATTAGAATGGCTCATGGATTAGGATATAAATTATTTATGAAAAAGGGTTTAACAACCACTCTTAACAGTGAGCTTCTAGGAGCTAAAACGATCATTGAGCATCATGAGAATCTCTGGAATAAAAGATTTTTAACCTTTTTATAAAACAGAATTGCTTTTATCAAAATGATAGTCCTTAACAAACAACATGCTACGAAGGTGATAAAATTTTTTTGGTATTTAAAATAAGGGTTCCACTCTAGCTAATAGGTAGCTATCATCAATTAAATTAATATCTTAAGCAAACGGGCGCGATTGCTGAATAATGAGCAGACTTTTTTACTAAATCGATCGGAATAGTTCTATAAATGACTAGATATAAATAATTAAGAAACCCAGCTAATCTTCTCGTTTGAAGGTAGCTGGGTTTTAAAAGTTGGATGTGCAAAATAACACTTAAAATATGCGCAAATTATCTGTCAAAGTGACATCCTCATTTCACTGGACAATTTGGAAGAATCCACTTATTTCATTCGCACATGGACACTTTTACTTATTTCGATTGCAGGAATTCGAGCACGGCGCTCAGGAATTCGGCTTGATACTCCACATTCGACAGGTGAACTGCGGGCAGTATGACGAGCTTCGCGTTCGGCACCGTTTCGGCGATCAATTCGCCGTGGCTGGGAAGCGTCACTGTATCATACTGGCCAGCAATAACTAGTGTCGGACTGCTGATAAGAGCGACAGTCCGGCGCATATCCATGTCACGGATCGCAGCCCAGCTTCCTGCAATTCCCTGAGCACGAGTAGCAAGTACCATCTTGCGAAACGACGTGACGAGCGCGTTCTCCGACTCTAGCATATGCGAAGGGAACCAGTTCTTCATGAACATATCGGCGAGTTCGGTCAGGTTCTCTGGTTGCAGCACAGAAGCGATTAGGCCCTCCCATTGCTCGGCCGGCCCCAGGTAGGAGGAGGTATTGCTCAGAATCAGCCGATCGATCCGCTCAGGAGCGTAGATGCCGAGCCACTGTCCGATGACACCGCCTAGTGATAGCCCGAGGAAATGCACACGGTCGATGTGAAGCGCGTCAAGCAGTTCGATTACATCCCGTCCTAGTCTGTCGAACGAATACGGACCGGCGGGCGTATCCGAGTCGCCATGCCCCCGATAGTCGTAGCGAAGCACGCGGAAATGCTTTGATAATTCAGCTAGCTGGCCATCCCACATGTTCATCGAGGTGGCGATGGAGTTCGCAAGCATCAATACCGGCTTACTGGCTGATCCATCGATTCGATAAGCAATCCGAACTCCATCACCGGTCGTGAAAAAGTTTAACCCATCAGTCGCTCTAGTTTCGTTTAATGTCTTTGTCATATTTCTCATTCTCCTTTACTGTTTGTTAGTGACATTTTATTAGAGATAACATACAATTTAAATAAGATTATTAAGGAGTATTGGGGAGAAAAACTTAATTATTTATTTGTTTCAAGTTAATAACTTTAAAAAATGAGGTGATATGATTATGGATCAAATTGATTATAAAATCTTGTCGGTGCTACACGATAATGCCCGGATTCCCATTTCCGAGATAAGCCGAATGATCGCGATGTCGCAGCCGGCTGTAACTGAGAGACTTCGGAAGCTGGAGGAGCAAGGGGTTATAACGGGCTATCGGGCCAAGCTTTCTCCACATAAGCTTGGCAAGCATACAACCGCATTCGTTTTGTTTAAAACCAATAATTGCAAGGATTTCCTTGCTTTCAGCGAAACGTCCTCTGAGATTGTCGATCTTTACAGAATCAGCGGGGAGTATAATTATTTGATGAAGGTATTGACCGAAACGACCGAATCGCTAGCCAAATTCCTTGATTCTTGTAACGCATTCGGATTTTCAACGCCCTTAATTGTTCTCTCCAAGACATTTGAGGATAAAAGTCTTGTAGCAAGCAATGTAGTATCGAACGGTATTTCATTGGTCAGCCAGAACCAATCGTGAGAGGGATGTGAGACTAACCAGAAAAATGAATCAAAAAATACCATACCCTTATTAAAGTAACGGGTAACTTATGTAGGTGCTATTACCTTATATAACGATATTCCGCAATCGGGCGCGATTGTTGTATAACCTTTAGATTTAAACGACTTTATTGTTTTATTTTTAGTATAGAAAAAGTGTTTTACATAAAATTTAAACAACTTTATTTAACACCGTCCACATTTACGGACGGTGTTATACGAGTTTATAGCATTGAAATTAAACAACTTTATTATCGTCGATCAGCCGCATCTCATTTTCTGTTTAAACAAACGATTTAATCCAATATGAAAGTAGTATAAGATTATTATTAGTAGGCGATACCTACACGTGATTTTATATAATCGCTTGTTTTAATCTGTCTAAATGTAAATTCTGCTGTATCCGGTACGGATATTTCAACTCCGCCCTCCGGCAAAAAATTTCGGTCTATTCGATATTTGCCTACCCTTTCTCCATCAGGCAAATACGTAGGACAGACAATCGTCCAATCGAGGGTTGATTGTTTGAGCATATCGTAAACTTTATGATGTTCTTTCGCTGCACGGGTTGACTTTCGCTTTGATTCACTTGATTGATAACGCAGAGAATTTGGCGTGGTTCTACTTTGCAGGATACCTGCAGTTCCTATCGTTATGATTCGTTTTATCCCTTCGTTTTCCATTGCTTCGATAATAAGTGGCATACTTTCTGATAGAGTGGTTGTGCCATCCGTATTTAGTGCGCTAATAACTATATCACTCCCATGCATGGCACGTACGATATCATCTTTATTTAAAACATTCCCTTGAATAATGGTTAAATTTTCATGATTTATTTGAATCTTCTCTGGAGTACGAACTAATACAGTAACATGATGTCTGTCATACAGGGCATAAGTAACGATATGACTTCCAACTCGTCCAGTTGCACCTAAAAGCAAAATATTCATAAGAATGATCCTCCTATTGCAAATACTAATATTTTACTATAAGTCAACAAAATATAACAAAATATTATGATCGTTTCTTTTGCTGAATTATAAGAAAAGCGCAAGCGCCTTGATCAGCCTAGGGCAAATAAGACGCTCATGAATAGAAGGCGTTCTTTGCCTTCAATTCATGAGTGGCTAGACCCTAGAGGGGCTAGGCGCTGGAGCTAGACACTAAAACTAAGTACAAAATTTTATACTTCTTATCTTTAAAAAAACTGTAGGCAAATCCATTTTTCATTGGATTTGTCTACAGTCTAAAAGCCCGTTACCATGTAAGAAGAAAACAATTGAGACCAAATGTGGTTTCATCTACATGACTAATTGATATCCTCAAATTCTCTAGCGATTCTTTCAAATGCTTCTTTGATTATCGGCCTTGGCGATGGAATACAAATTCTTTGATGTTGTAATCCTTCTTCTCCAAACATACTGCCATCTTCTAATAGTACATTCGCTTTGTTATAGATGCGATCATGGACTTCTTCTGGTGAAATGCCATATTCGCTAAAATCCATCCACAAGATATACGTTCCTTCTGGAATTCTCACTTTCACTTTCGGCATTTTTTCTGCTAAGAAATTGACAGCCCATTCCATAGTGCCGTCAATGTATTCTTTCAGTTGCTCTAACCAATCTTCCCCTTCATTGTATACTGCTATGAGAGCGGATATTGTAAATGGCGAAGCTAATTGAAAGCCCATTTCTTTACTGAATATTTCTCTTAGCTCTGGATTGGGGATAACCGCATTTGTACAATGGAGACCTGCTACATTAAATGTTTTGTTAATAGCGGTTAACGTGATAATATGATCAGCATTATCCACAACTTTTGCGATTGGTATAAAGGTTTGATCACGTCTAATTAAATCGCCGTGTATTTCGTCCGCTACGATAAGGACTCCATTTTCCGCACAAATATCAGATAATTTCTTGAGCTCATTCACATTAAAAATTCTTCCTGTAGGATTATGAGGGTTACACAAAATAAACATTTTCGTCTTTTCTTCTTTTGCTTTTGCTTCGAAATCCTCAAAATCGATAGAATAATACCCACCCTCATCATATGTAAGAGCATTATTCCTTACTGTTCTGCTATTACCTTCTATCGCAGAAGTAAAAGGCGGGTAAACTGGCCGTTGGATAATGATTCCATCACCTGGTTTGGTAAGAGCTCTTACGGCAATATTCAATGCATGGACCGTTCCAGGACTATAGATGATTTCTTCCTTCTTGATCTCCCAATCATGTCTCTTTTTAAACCAATGCTGAATCGCTTCATAGTACTCATTAGGAAAGATTGAATAGCCAAAAATTTTATGATCGACGGTTTTATGTAAAGCATCAATCAAGGCTTGGGGTACGGGTAAATCCATGTCCGCCGTAAATAATGGCAAGGTCTCTTCATCATATCTTTTAGTAAAACCAATTTCTCTAAGGAACTCTCCGCCATCCCATTTTACCGAAAAGGTCCCTCTCCGATTGACAATTTCATCAAAGTTATATTTCACGTAATCCAACCTTTCCATTTTTTTATTTTCTTACCTTCTTTATCATAAAACCTACCATATTCATTTACTATTTTCTATTAAATCGTCTTTCGCCATATGGAATATTTTATATCTCATTGTAAATTCTGCGAGTAAAAAGGAATGGTTATATGGAGAAGGCTTAACATTCATCAAAATCTCAGAGCTATGACTCCCTGTGTATTTAAGTGTTACATTGCCGGGGATCAGGCCTCGACTTTTTCCATAAAAAGAAGGCTTCGTGCCTCGAAAGACAAACGTTTTCAATCAGTCTGAAGGGTTAGTGGTGATACTTTGTCTACACACTGGACCAATCATTAAATGTAAAAACTATTATTTTTGGCTAAACGCAATTTTTAACCCTATTAGAGTTTGTTTAATATTTGCTAATATATTATTAAATCGAAGTGAGTTCATCATTAATAAATACAATATATTTTAAATATTTCCTTCATTAAAGCGTTACCAAATAAATGTTGACATTAAATGTATATGGTATTTACCATATAAAAAAATTTACATTTTTCTAAATCTCTTAAATTTAAGAGGTTAGAGGAGAAAAAGGGTTCTGATTGCAGCTTATCCTATGTTATGGACTAGGGAAGAAGCAGTCAAGTGTCTCCGAGTATTTAATTTATTTACAATAGATTATTTATATTAAACTTTAAAACAGAAAGGTTGAATGACAAATGAAGTACTTTGCTGTTTTTTTACCAATGTTGAATCTAGAGAAGAGTCAAGAATACCGCGCTCAGCATCTTGATTTCTTACAACAGAAGCGCGAGGAAGGGAAAATATTTGCAAATGGTCGTTTTAGTGACAATTCTGGAGGACTAGTAATTTATCGAGTTTCTTCAATTGAAGAAGTCGAGGAGATTGTAAGACAAGATCCTTATGTCATTCATAAAGCAAGAGATTTTGAAATACACGAGTGGGAAATGGTTTGTGATGCAACGCTGCCTTACTAACTAATTTAATAGACAGGGAATTAGTATGATTATAGCATTTATTGGTTTAGGTAATATGGGATTACCAATGTGGAAAAATCAGTGAATGTTTGATATATTGTTTTCAATAAATTCACCAAATAATTAATGTGTTCATAAAAAGGCATTTAAAATTAATACTGCTACTTTGAGGCTGTCCCAAGTACTTACTATTGGAGATAGCCTTTTTTATTTTTGAGAAAAAGGGAATATTTGCTGTCAATAATGGAATCCGATATATGTTGTGTGAAAAAAGTCGAGCATCGTTAAAACAGCTTATGTATGATGTAGATATGAAAGGAGGGAGATCATGCTGCACGAATTAAATCAAGTAATTGACTATATTGAAGATCATTTAACCAATAATCTATCTCTTGAAGTAATTTCTGAATATGCTGGGGTTTCTGATTATCACTTTAGAAAGATATTTTTTTATCTTTCAGGATTGACACTTAGTGAATATATCAAAAATAGAAAATTGTCGGAAGCAAATAAGGATTTATTACAAGGAGAAACAGTAACGGATGTCGCTTTTAAATATGGTTATCAGTCAATTGATGGTTTTACTAGAGCATTTAAAAAATGGAGTGGATTTTTACCATCAGATGTAATAAAAACAGGCATTAGTAAATCATTTCCCAAACTTTCATTCACCATAACCGTCAAGGGAGGAATTCCTATGGAATTTAGAATTGAAGACAAACCAGCGTTTAATATTGTTGGTGTAAGTAAACGTGTTCCTATGCAATTTGAAGGTGTTAATAACGAGATTGTAAAGCTTGCACAAAGTATCACAGACGAGCAAAAAGAAGAAATGCATTCTCTTCAAAATATAGAGCCATGTGAAATTGTCAATGCTTCTTATGAGGCTGATGCTAATTTCCTAAAAGAAGAAGGTGAGTTAACACATTTGATAGGCGTTTTAACGACTAAAAATCAAGTAAGTGATAAATTAGACAAAGTTCCAGTTGATGCCTATACTTGGGCGATATTTCCGAATGAGGGACCATTCCCTACTACATTGCAAGAAACGATGGCCAAAACATATTCAGAATGGCTTCCTTCTTCCGGCTATGAAGTAATCAATGCTCCTGCGTTTTCTTTTACTAAAATGAATGAACATAAAAAAGATTACGCTTATAGTGAAGTTTGGATACCTGTTCGGAAGAAATAAGATGCAAAATCAACAAGTGAAACAAACAATCGTACCTTATTTCATGGTACTAAGTGCATCACAATTTTATTGAATTCACCAAGAAAGTTTTTCAATCTGAAGTATAGGATACTTTCTTATTTTCCATTAACAGGTGCGTTGATCCAAGAAGGATTAACGCTTTTTTATGTTGAAGTTATTCTACTTTCTGAGTTTAATTAGAGTTGAATTTTTTTGGTACATCTTTGCAAATATTAATATCTAATTTTGAAACTTATATCATATTTATACGTATTAATAAGAAACATAAATAAAAAGGATGTTAAATACGAAGTAACTAAAGCATCCCCAAACAAAAAAGGTGGTTATGAATGAACAGACAAACAGTCAAAATGTTAAAGTGGATATCCGGTGGTATTGAAGCGTTTCTAGGTATACCCATCATAGGTGGAAGTATTATTATCGGCTTGGGTTGGACTCCATTATTAGTGATGCTTGTTTTTCATATCGTCGTATTGGTCCTTTCAAATAAAGTTGGCGTTAAAGCATACGGGAATATTCTCGGAATTGTCACGTCAGCGATCGGATGGATTCCTTTTGTCGGAATGATTATGCACATTTTATCGGCGGTATTCATTCTTCTGGATGCAGCACGTAAGGAGAAGAAATCTGACATTATTGAAATGAGCAAATAAATGAAAAGCCCCGATTAAATCCATCGGGGTCTATTTTTGTTTCCCTAAATCTCCGTAATGCCTTCTTTATCGCAAATGCCTTATCCTCTTTACCCTCAATCGGAGTAAATCTTTTTCTTCGAGAGCAAAAAAATCATATGAAGATGAAAAATACCTAACCTGTCAGGATAAGTACTGCTTTCAGTCATACTGATTAAAACGAATCAATAGTGGCTCACATTATTTTATTTTTATAGGAATTGGCTTCCTCTTGTCAAAACTATAAATATAGTCAAATCCGCATTCCTTGGCTAGTGAATAGGCATCACGCAGTTTTGCTCCTACTGATTCCGCTTTGTGTGAGTCTGATCCAATCGTTAGAATTTCGCCTCCAAGTGTTTTGTAAAGCTTTAGAATATCTAGAGATGGCATGGTTTGGTTTAATTGTGTTCGCAGTCCGGATGTATTGATTTCCATTCCTATATTTCGATCAATCGCTTTTTTTATGATTTGTTCAATGATTTCTTGATAATCATGAAAAGAATAGATCCCGTATTCTTTATAGGCATAGCGTTTTATTAAATCGAAATGGGCAATGACGTCGATATCCGCTGTTGCCACCATTTGATAAAGTTCTTCGAAATATATGGTATGGGCATGCAGGTTGTGCTTCTTGAGGGACAGTCTGAGCTTTTGGTTGTTTAGATTATGAACGGATCCTAAAATAAAGTCTAAGTTTAGTGATTTTAGCGTTTGCTCATATTGATCCTTTAAAAGATGCGGCTCACAAAGTTCTATGCCCATCTTAATTGAAATGTGCTGGCCGTATTTTTCCTGGCAGTATTGGATATCATTCTTATATTTTGTAAAGTCCATATGCCCATAGGTAGGTGCTAACGGATTGACAGAAAAATGCTCTGTAAAGCAAATCTCTTTTATATGATTCTTGATTGCTTGGATACATACTTCTTCCATCATCGCAGTGGAGTCAAAGGAATGATTGGTATGGTGATGAAAATCCATTAAATACATAGTATTTCTCCCTTTTCCTTTTTTCTATTAACTATAGTGAAACGATTCTCTCTTGTCCATAATCGAACAAGGATAAGTCCAATAGAGGGATGAGTACAATTTTGTCAGATCACTCTAACATCTTTTGTTCCCAATCGATAATCTTAATGAAAGCGTTTTATTATATGATGATGACAGGAGGTAAAGCAATGATGATTGAAAAACGTCCCGCAGTTTTGCTGAACTACCTTTTAAAAGTAAAACATACAACGATGAATCAGGTGATGGAAAATACTCAATTAACAAAACGGCAAATTTCTTATGATCTGGAGAAAGTCAATCATTGGTTGAAAGAAAGAGCTCTACCTGCTATTCCATACAGGGGTGTTCAATATCTTGAGATCCCGAAAGAGGTTGAGGATTATTTTCGGAAGAAGGAAAACAATGGCCAAGAAGGCAGCTTTATTTTAACGGAAGAGGAACGATTGATTTTTATCAATCTCTATCTGTTTATACGGCAAGAGCCAATATCATCGGTTCATTTGACGCAGCTTTTACAAGTAAGCAAGAACACCGTTATATCCGATGTTAAAAAGGCGAATGAAATGAATCAGCCCTACTTGGTCGAAATTCGTTATTCCAGACAGAAAGGGTATCATCTTGCAGGAACAGAGTTTGATAAACGAATTCTTATCATGTATTACTTATCACAGCTTTTGCAAGTTCCATACTTTGAAAAACTGATGAATTACTTGTTAAAAGATCGAACTGGGTACATGGGTGTTAATGAAATCCACCGTATTCTTCTACAAATCGAAGCACAGTTTGACCTGCATTTTGTGGAGGAACGGATTAAACAGTTTGCTTATTTTCTTCTATTCTATTTCTTTCGTCAAAAAGAAGGAAAGCTGGTTCAGTTTCATTCTGATGAAATGGATTTATTAAAAAAAGACCCGATATGGAAGGTGTCTAAAGCATTAATGCAGATGCTCCAATTTAAGGAAGAAGAAACAGAGCTTTGTTACTTCACGATCCAATTGCTTGGTTTGTCTTTAGGGAGAAGTTCTATACAAGACATGGGCCGGGACTTGCTTTTTAAATTATGTGAACAGCTTGTCTTTGATTTTGAATCCAAAGCTTGTATTGCGTTTGAAAAAAAGGACGAAGTGATTCACACATTATATCAGCATGTAAAGCCGGCTTATTTTCGGATGAAATACCGCATTCCTATTAACAATCCGCTGCTTAAGCAAATTAAGAGTGAGCATAAAGAGCTTTTTACGATTGTAAAAGAACTGCTTCTGCCGATTGGCTCCTTATTAAGCATCACGATTCCTGAGGAGGAAATAGGGTTTATCACGATTCATTTTGGCGCAATGTTAGAAAAACCAAAGAAAGAAATGCCGAAAAAGAAACGGGCGATTGTCGTTTGCCCAAGTGGAATAAGCTCCTCACTGATGGTTAAACATCAGTTGGAATCGCTTTTTTCAGAGATTACGGTAGAGAAGACCTTGTCGATTCAGGAGTTTCAAAAAGAAAGTGTAGATTCATATGACCTCCTCTTTACCACAGTGGAGCTGGAGACAACACTTCCATGCTTTTATGTTAAGACGATCATGACACCGAATGAAAAGAATAACTTAGTGACTCAAGTGTATCAGCGTCTTTTTGGGATTCAATACCATGACATTTCATTAAATGAACTTATCCAAACGATTGAAAAATTCGCCAATGTTTATGATGGAAAAGGTTTAAGGAATGCATTAAGCCAAATAACGTTTCATAAAAAAGCAATTGTTCAGAGGGGGAAACAACCAGTGTTAAACGAGCTTTTAAAAGAAGAAACTGTTCAAATTGTTGAACAGCTTTCTGATTGGGAGGAGGCTGTTAAAGTAGCAGCAAATCCATTGCTGGCAACAGGAGCCATCAAGTCTTCCTATATTGAAGCGATGATTGAAAATATCAAGACTTTGGGTCCATATGTTGTGATTGGTCCTGAAGTGGCCATTCCGCATGCACGGCCTGAAGCGGGAGTCAATCAAGTGGGGATGAGCTTTTTAAAGCTTAATAAGCCAGTTTATTTTCTAAATGATGAAAAGTATCCGGTGCGTTTGTTGTTTTGCATCGCAGCGATTGATAATACGACTCATCTTAAAGCACTTTCACAATTGACGAAACTTCTTAGTGAAAAGAATAATGTTGATCTATTAAAAGAAGTGGATTCCATTGAAAAGATTAAGGAATTATTTAATCAATATTCTGCAGTAGTTTAGTAGATATTTTTAATACACATAAATGACCAAATTATTAGGGGGAATTGATTATGAAAATTTTAGCAGTATGTGGTTCAGGTTTAGGAAGCAGCTTCATGTTAGAGATGAATGTGCAGCAAATCTTATCCGAGCTTGGTGTAAGCGGGATCGAAGTAGAACATTCTGATCTTAGCTCAGCAACTCCAGATTCAGCGGATCTCTTTATTGCTGCAAAGGACATTGCGGAAGGAATGGGTCATTTAGGAGAAGTTATTGTAATCGACAGCATTATTGATATGGAAGGTCTTCGCTTAAAACTAAAGGAAGTGCTCCAGCAAAAAGGATTGCTTTAATCAATCATTCGTAAAAGGGGGCAATATTATGGGTGAAAGAATTCTTAAATTAATCATGGATATTTTAAGTACACCGGCTGTTTTGGTTGCGTTAATATCACTAGTTGGTCTGCTTATTTTGAAAAAGCCAGTTAGTGAAATTGTGAAGGGAACGACGAAAACCTTTTTAGGGTTTCTCGTTATCTCTGCAGGGGCGGGAATCATCGTCGGATCGCTTGATCCATTCGGTAAGATGTTCCAAGAGGCTTTTCATGTAAACGGGGTTGTTCCAAATAACGAGGCCATTGTGGCGATGGCTTTATCAGAATATGGCAGCGTTACCGCGCTTATCATGTTCTTTGGAATGCTGGCTAATATTTTGATCGCACGTTTTACGAGATTAAAATATATCTTTTTAACTGGTCATCATACATTATATATGGCTTGTATGCTGGCTGTTATCTTGGTTGTTTCAGGGTTAAAGGGAGTCCCTCTTATTATCGTTGGTTCTCTTGCTTTAGGTCTAATCATGGCGTTTTTCCCAGCGATTTGTCAGCCATTTATGCGTAAAATTACGGGTAATGACAATGTAGGCTTTGGACACTTCTCAAGCTTGGGATATGTGTTGTCCGGTCTTGTAGGGAAGGTTGTTGGAAAAGGATCTCGTTCGACAGAAGAGATTAAATTCCCTAAAGGATTAGGATTCTTGCGTGATAGCTCTGTAACCATTGCGTTAACGATGACGATTCTGTATTTCGTCATTGCTCTCTTTGCCGGACCTTCTTATGTAGAGAAAGAGCTTAGCGGAGGCACTCATTATCTTGTATACTCTCTCATTCAAGCTGTTACGTTTGCTGCCGGAGTTTTTGTGATCCTGTCAGGTGTTCGTCTTGTGTTAGCTGAAATTGTTCCCGCTTTCAAAGGGATTTCAACGAAGCTTGTTCCAAACTCCAAACCAGCTCTCGATTGTCCGATTGTATTCCCATATGCACCAAATGCCGTATTAATTGGGTTCTTCTGCAGTTTCCTTGGCGGTATTGTCGGGATGGTGATCCTTGGTTTTGCAGGTGCGGTTATTATCTTGCCAGGCGTAGTTCCTCACTTTTTTACAGGGGCCACCGCAGGGGTATTCGGTAATGCAACAGGTGGTGTACGCGGTGCTACCATTGGGTCGTTTGCCAATGGCTTGTTGATTACCTTCCTTCCTGTATTCTTGATGCCTGTTCTTGGTGATTTAGGCTTTGCAAGTACAACATTCTCTGATACTGACTTTGCTGCATCTGGTATTCTTCTAGGAAATGTCGCAAAATCGTTTGGCGCTGCTGGTGTTACGATTACAGTTGTAGGCTTAGTCGTTCTTGCTGTAGCAATGGGTTTTTTCAAAAAAGGTAAAGAAAGTACGAACTCAAAACAAATTGGAGCTTAATTTTTAAATAGTTAGGAGACCTTGGGTAGAATCCCCTTCCCAAGGTCTCATGATTAAATGATGGAAGGGTGCTTGCCACCTCATTTTAATAAGGGAGGATTTTACATGGGCATCGATTTTCAAAAATTAGAAACGTTTCGTGATGAAATTCGGTTAAAGACATTAAAGGAGCTTTACAATCTTGGTTTTGGACATTACGGCGGCAGTTTGTCGATCATTGAAGTTTTAGCGGTCTTATATGGCGAAGTGATGAAAGTGGATCCAAAAAACCCGAAATGGGAAGATCGCGATTATTTTATTTTATCAAAAGGCCATGGCGGCCCAGGACTTTATGCAACTTTAGCAGTGAAAGGTTTTTTTTCTGAAGAAGTGCTTTATACACTAAATCAAAATGGAACGTCCCTTCCTTCGCATCCTGATCGGAATTTAACACCAGGTGTTGATATGACGACAGGGTCTTTAGGGCAAGGGATATCAGCAGCAGTTGGTGTCGCACTTTCTCATAAACTTTCAGCTAAAGATCATTTTACGTATTGTATTGTTGGGGATGGTGAACTAAATGAAGGACAATGCTGGGAAGCCTTCCAGTTTGCAGCCCATCATAAATTGAATCACCTCTTCGTGTTTGTTGATGACAATAAAAAACAGCTGGACGGTTTAACAAAGGATATTATTGACCCACTTGATTTTGTGGATAAATTTAAAGCATTTGGTTTTTATTCTATGAGAGTAGATGGAAGTTCCTTAGAACAAATCTATGAAGCTATTGAAAAGGGAAAGGCGCAAACAAATCAGCCTGTTGCCATTATTTTGGATACTACCAAGGGTCAGGGTGTGCCTTATTTAGAAGAGAAGGCAGACAACCATCATATCCGCCCAAACCAAGAGGATGAAGAAGCAATTTTAGCTGCGATCGCTGAGTTGGAAAACAAACTTGGAAAGGCTGTGAGTGTATGATTCAGACACCATCCAAAAACTATGAATTAGATAAAGTGGAAATGCGGCAAACGTATGCCAATACTCTCTTAGAAATGGCGAAAGAAAATCCGAATGTGATTGGCTTAGAAGCCGATTTAATGAGTGCGATTACGACGAATAAAATCATAAAAGAAATTCCTTATCAATTGATCAACTGCGGGATCATGGAGGCCAATATGCTTGGAGTTGCAGCTGGACTGTCGCTAACAGGCAAAATCCCTTATGTCCATACTTTCGGCCAATTTGCTACACGTCGTGCCTTTGATCAGCTTTTTGTTTCCGGTGCATATGCAAAGACGAATATGAAAATATTAGGGTCTGATTCGGGGGTAACGGCTGAGCATAACGGAGGCACTCACATGACATTTGAGGACCTTGGTCTAGTTCGCTTGATTCCGAATGCAACGGTTTATGAAGTAAGCGATGCAACCATGCTCCGCTATTTGCTTCGAAAAATTGAAAAAGAGCACGGAATCCATTACATCCGGACCATTCGTAAACATGCGGTAAAACTTTACGATGAGGGTGAAGTTTTTGAAACAGGCAAAGGAAAGGTGCTGCGCGAAGGCGTCGACGTGACCATCATTGCGAGCGGCATCATGGTAGCAGAATCGTTAAAAGCAGCCGACTTGCTTCAAGAACAAGGAATCGAAGCAACCGTCATTGATATGTTCTCAATTAAACCAATTGACCAAGACGTAATCGTGAAATATGCTAAAAAAACAAAAGCCATTGTCACCGCAGAAAACCACAACATTATTGGCGGCTTAGGAAGCGCAGTAGCCGAAGTACTAAGTGAACACTGCCCAACTCCAATGAAACGAATTGGAGTAAAAGAACAATTTGGCCAAGTCGGTAAAGTCGACTACCTAAAAGAATTCTATAAACTTACTCCGAAAGACATCGCTGCCGCAGTTCAGGAATTGATGTAATCATTTAAAGTGCCTGTCACTGTTCATTGACAGTGATAAGTGATCAATAAACAAAAGTTTTTTACTTCAGTAATTATGGACTCAGACTTACTATAGTAGAGATAAATAAGGTGAAAGAGTAATAGAGGCTGCCCATGAGGTCTAGAGTGACACAAGGGCAGCCAATTTCCTTTTTTCTATTCAATTGCCTTTTTCGACGCAAACAAAAAATATACAAAAAATCCTCCACAAATCAAACCAATAAACCCAAATCCGCCAAACACATCAAATGCCGATGAAAAATACCCAAACCCCAAACCAGTCAAGATGAGTACTCCATTCAGCCCCAATGATTGAAACGAATCAATAGTGGCTCTCATCGAGGAATCCATTTTATGGTGCAAATATCCGCTAACAATCGGTTCAATGATGCCTGAAACCAAAAATATCAGGAAAACTGCTACTAAACCAGTGAAGTCTCTAATAATTGAAACATATAAAAATCCAATAGCCAACACGGCAGCCACAGCTAAAAGCAAGGTTCTGTACCTGAATCGGTTGATCAATATGTGGGCAAGCAAATTTCCAGGGAGGCTTAACAGCATAAACATCGCTGAAAATAATCCGAAATAGACCACTGGAATCTCAAGCCTGTTCAAGTAAAGCTGCCAAAACTCCCAGATGAAATTCAAGGCGGCACCCGTTACCATACCGGAAAGGACCACGAGACAAACGCTTGGGTTCCTTTTGAAGAACCGCACAGATGCAATGATATATTCCTTGAACGCTAACGATTCCTCGGTATCACTTTTAACCACTGGCTCAGACAGCATGAACGACAAACAGACACACACAAGCATGCTGGAAAGCGATAACCAATAGTTATATTCAAAGGGAAACAAGCTTGCCAAAAAACTTCCACTTAATGCTGCTACGATAGCGGCCGTTATATCAAAGACATTCAAGCGACCAAGATACTTTTCAAACAATCGTTCCTTACCATTTACCAATAATGAGTCATAAAGCAGGGCATTTTCCGCTCCGCTGCATGCAGAACGAGCAATTCCCGAGAGAAAAATCGCAGCTGCGAAATGCCAGAATTCCGTTGCGAAAATCAGGATGAGAAACATACAGGCTTCCAATAGGGAACCTACCAGGATCATGTTCTTCCGGCCCCACTTGTCGGCCATAATACCTGACGGAACCTCAAGGAAAAAAACGGTAATCGCAAAAATAATTTCTGTGTACACGACCATTTGAATCGTCATGCCTCTTTCTTCCCAGAACAACCTTTCAATCACATATGCAGGGATAAGGCTCTGAAAAAAACGAATGCCATATAGTTTCCAAATATTCGTCCTATAATCCATGCTGATCAAGCACTCCTCTCCATTCTGATTACAGTTTGTCAATCAGGGAGTGGAGGTGCTCGCGCTCGATTTAACTCTAAATCTTAACAAGGAGGTCTTGCATAATGTGGCATATTTGCATCTCCTTTGGTTATTTTCGTTTATACTTTACTATCAATTATAAACAGGTGGAAAAATATGGTCAATATGAGGGGGATAAATACATGATCATTTTAATGGTGATCCAAAGGAGTTCTCCCCGCTTATAAGTTAAATGTTCATAAATAAGAGGATTTAAAGTAGCAAAAAAAGTAAGAGCAAGAAAAATGGGTGTTAAAGGACTATCAAAAATGATCATACTCTAACAGGGAACCCTTACATGGGGGAGAATAATGACGGATCGGCTTTTTATTGATTTTACATTTCCTTCAAACCAAATTATACATTCCTTTTGTATCAACTAAACGCTGTTCAATTTTAGATACCTTCCTGATACCTCTTTCTAGCCGATAAATCACAATAAAACTAAATATTGTGGATAAGATCGTACTTCCAATGAGTGACCATAAAATCGCTTGTGAGATATTTCGATCCATATGAATTAATTCCTTTCAACTGTTTAATTCTGTACCCATAGAATATGTACAGAATGTAAAATTATACAAATTTTTGGAGATTTCTATTTCGTTATTGGAATAAGGCATTTTTTATGCCTTTGCAATATCCGACAAAATAAGTAAAAATAATTGCTGCTCGGATATCTCACTAAAGGGCATTATATTAAGGGGAAATTATAATAGTTTTAAAAACGATATAATAATATAATTGTGTAAAAAAGGATGGGTATCATGCCGATCAATTCTTTTGAAAACTATCCGATGAGCTGGAAACCATCGATTGATAAAACGAAAAAGCCAATTTATCAAGCACTTGCAGGGCAATTGGAAGAGGATATTTTAAACGGAGTTTTATTGCCGGGAACAAAACTTCCCCCACAGCGAGAACTGGCCGATTATTTAGATTTAAATCTGAGTACGATTTCAAAAGCGTTTAAAGTGTGTGAGTTAAAGGGCTTGTTAAGTGCATCGGTGGGAAGCGGGACATTTGTATCGTATGATGCGTTATCGAATGCGTATTTACTCGAAGAAACAAAGCCGAAGCAATTAATTGAAATGGGAGCAACACTTCCAGATAATGCTTCTTACGAGCCACTGCTGCTGCAACTAAAAAGTATGCTGCAAGAGACAGATTATGAAAGATGGTTTGGTTATGGTCGAGCAGGCGAAAGCCTTTGGCAAAAGGATGCAGCTGTAAAGCTAATCCGAAGAGGTGGATTTGAAACAACTGTTGATCACATTTTATTTGCTAACGGGGGCCAAAATGCGATTGCTGCTACACTGGCAAGTCTTTGTAAGCCTGGAGATCGCATTGGTGCTGACCATCATACGTACCCTGGCTTAAAAACGGTTGCAGCGATGCTTAGTGTGCAAATTGTACCGATAAAATCAGCGAACAATGAAATGAGTCCAAGTGCCTTTGAATATGCGTGTAAAAATGACAAAATTAAAGGCATTTACTTGATTCCAGATTATCATAATCCGAAAGCTTGCTGTATGTCTGTCGAGAATCGAAAAGTGATTGCAGCAATTGCCAAAAAGTATAATCAGTTCATTATTGAAGATGCGACGTATCATCTTCACAACGAAAAAACACTTCCAGCAGTCGCATCATTCGCACCAGACCAGGCTATCTATATTGCGAGTTTATCGAAATCAATAGCACCGGGGTTACGACTAGCCTATGCAGCAGTTCCGAGTCGATTCAAGGAGCAAATTTCAAAGGCACTATATAATTTAAATATATCCGTTTCACCATTATTAGCAGAACTGGCGGCACGTACGATTGTGTCGAATCAATTTGAAACGATCATTGATGTTCATCGGGAACAAACCATTCGCAGAAACCAAGTCGTTAATCGATATTTGGAAGATTATACCTGTTTAGGAACTGATTCAGGTATCTTTCGCTGGTTACTATTACCAGGCAAAACCACAGGAGCTGAATTTGAAAGATTAGCTGCACAGCATGGGGTACAAGTGTATGCGGCGGAACGTTTTGTCGTTGGTAATAGTTGTCCAGAAAGGGCTGTAAGGGTTGCTGTCTGTGCACCAGAAACGCTTGAAGAGCTTGAGCAAGGATTGATGATCCTTAAACGTTTACTGAACGATCTTACCTAATATTAAAAGATATACATTTATAAAATCGTTTGCCATACAATTATAATATTGTATGGTTTTTTTATGCGTGTTAAGATGTTTGAAATCTAGTTTGGAGGACTATATAAAAGAGAATGAGTTTTCTAGAAAGGTAGGTTCGATAATGTTACAAGATAGCGTAAAAAAATTAGACGATCAATCAGCTTGGTTACAAGTCTACATTCGTTCTTCAGAAAAACAAAAACAACTATATAAGAGAACATTAATGGTTGTTGTCATATCCCAGATTTTTGGAGGAGCAGGACTTGCAGCAGGAATAACAGTGGGGGCACTTCTAGCTCAAGACATGTTAGGAACAGATAGTGTAACGGGACTTCCTACGGCATTATTTACTTTAGGATCAGCAGGGGCTGCACTGCTTGTGGGACGACTTTCTCAGAGATTTGGACGTCGTTCTGGACTTGCGGCAGGATTTTTGGCTGGCGGTATCGGTGCCATTGGAGTAGTCATTTCAGCATTATTAAATAGCATTTTCCTTCTATTTATTTCACTGCTTATCTATGGAGCAGGATCTGCAACAAACTTACAAGCACGTTACGCAGGAACAGACTTGGCAAACCGGGCACAAAGAGCAAAGGCTGTTAGTATGGCCATGGTTTCCACCACATTCGGTGCAGTTGCAGGACCAAACCTGGTGGATGTAATGGGTGAGTTTGCGATATCGATCGGAATTCCTTCTTTAGCTGGTCCATTTATATTAGCTGCTACAGCTTATCTACTTGCCGGTTTGGTTCTTTTAATTTTTCTTCGTCCTGATCCCTTTATTGTTGCAAAAGCAATAGCAGACACTCAAACAAATAATAGTCTTTTAGAGGAAAAATCTACTGTTTTATCGATAAACAGGCGAGGCATTTTTGCAGGTGCTTCCGTAATGGTTCTAACTCAATTTGTGATGACGTCAATTATGACGATGACTCCCATACATATGGGACACCATGGACATGGGTTGAATGAAGTAGGGCTTGTCATTGGATTTCACATAGGTGCTATGTATTTACCTTCGTTAGTAACTGGTTTTCTTGTTGATAAAATTGGCCGTGTTACAATGGCCATTGCTTCTGGCGTTACGCTGCTTGCTACTGGCATTCTAAGTGCTATGGGTCCTGCTGATTCAATGGTCGTACTCATTACAGCACTTGTTTTACTTGGACTTGGCTGGAATTTTGGTCTAATTAGTGGTACAGCCATTCTTGTAGATGCAACATCACCAGCTACTCGGGCTAAGACGCAGGGTTCTGTAGATGTTTTAATTGCTTTGTCAGGAGCATTAGGTGGAGGCTTATCAGGAATAGTTGTAGCATATTCTAGTTATGCAGCTCTTTCCATTGCTGGTGCTGTGCTTTCATTACTGCTTATTCCAATTATCATTTTTGCGACTAGAAAAGAGAGAAAGGTCGAAAAAATAACTGTAACTGAGAATTCGAAACATTTTTAGAGTAAGGATAGCTTATAAACTTTTCAAATCATTACTAAACGTTATAAAAACTAAAAGATTGTTGTTTTATAAATAGGTTTTGAGCAAGTAATGGCACAAAGAATAATACTTTACGTTTAAATTACTCGAATATGCCTAAAGAGAAAATTATTGAAGGTATGAAGCGCATGGGAGAAGAATTACATCGTGAATTAGAAAAAGAAACAACTCTTTTATTGATACAGAGTTGTCCGTCTGACCGAGGAAGACAATGAAAGAAACAAGGCAACCTCATCACGAAATGTTGAAAAGCGATTTCATATAGAATCGCTTTTTTGTGTGTTTTATCGTAATCATTATTATAACATCTACATCATATAAGAAAGTTTTACACTTTAAGAATGTATAAATTGGCAGCGAAGAAGGGAATTCGACTTAGTGGCCAATTTTAAGTATAAAGTAACAGCGCAACTACTCATCACGCTTCAACCTTTCAAGCTCGCAAGTCGGCGAGTTTTCTTTATAATAATCAGAACTTATATATTTTCTTAACATAGCTTGCGTTTCTGAATCTAGCTCCAGGAGCCATCAGCTCTAGGGTCTAGTCAAACATGAATAGAAGGCAAAGAACGCCTTCTATTCATGAGCGTCTTATTTGCCCTAGGCTGATCAAGGCGCTTGCGCTTTTCTTAATTTAGCCAAACCTGGTGCACTTACGAACACAATTACAAGAGGTCTGAGCTAATCGATGCTAATATGAAGAAAAAACTTTATCTTCAATACAAAAACGGACGCACTAAATGTAGTACACATCCCTCGATCCCTAAAAGTATTAAAGATAGGAATCTAGGATAGAATGAATGATTAGATGAGACATACAAACGTACGGATCAAGCCAGTAAGGAGGGGAGAGGCCTAGAAGATGGAGAAAGCCAAAATTAGCGTCATTCAATTATTTGCCATGATGTTCATGTTTGAGATGGGGACTGCATTGGTCATAAGTTATGGAGTAGGTGCCAAAAAGGACGCTTGGCTTGCGATTCTTTTAGGAATGTGCGGGGGGAATGATCGTATTTTTCATTTATTACTTTTTATTTCGTCAATATCCTAATCTACCACTTACCGGATATGCCAGAAAAATATTTGGTAAATACGTAGGATGGATGATTGGATTGTTATACATCCTCTTCTTTTTGTACATTTCTGCTAGAAATACACGTGAGTTCAGTGAGTTGCTGCTTTCATCGACATTGCCGGAAACACCATTATTAGCAATCATTATCTTATTCGTTTTTACCATTTGTTATGTCCTTTATCTAGGGATTGAAGTAGTAGGGAGAACAGCAGAAGTATTTATAGTCATTCTAGTCTTTATGGGCTTCACAGGTAATCTTTTAGTATTTCTTTCAGGTAATGTCGATATCCATAATTTACAACCGTCTCTTGAACATGGATGGAAACCAATCGTAACGACAGCTTTTCGTGACATACTTATTTTCCCTTTTACAGAAATGCTTGTTTTTACGATGCTTCTTCCTTACTTAAATCGACCTGAATTAGTGAAAAAAGTGTGGCTGTCTGCCTTAATTACAAGCGGTCTTGTCTTAACTTATACAACAAGTTTAAATATCGCCGTGCTTAATATTGAACAAGTGGAGAGATCTACTTTTCCTTTGTTATCAACCATTGGAAAGGTCAACCTTTTCGAGTTTATTCAACGAATGGATGCTATTGTTGTTTTTACGATGCTGCTTACAGTGTTTTTCAAAGCATCTATCTATTTTTATAGTGTATTAATCGGAATAGTAGATTTGTTCAAGTTAAAAAACCATCAACAAATTGTGTTACCAGTTGGCGTTATTCTGACTTTTATGTCAATGGTGATAGCTTCCGATTTTGCGGAACAAACGGAAGAAGGTCTCCTCACTCATTATGTTGCTTTCGCTCTTTTTATCATTATTCCCTTGCTGATGCTGATTGTTGTCATGGTTCGTAATGGTTTCAAGAAGAAAACGAAGAATGAGAAAAGCAGGTCAGAATCAATATAAAGTAAGACCTGATTTGGTTATATTTAAAGCCTTTGAGATGATGTTCGCTTTAGTCGAAAGGGTGAGCCTCCTGGATATTTTTATTCGTCTAAGGAAAGGTGTTTAGTTTTTTTAGATGTTATTTTATGACCAGGCATGTGTTGAAAAGGTCCATTGTCTGGAAAAGCCGTTCTACTTTTCTACGACCTTTCGGAAACCCTACTTCGTAAAAGTGAAGTTGGCATTTGTGTGACTTTAAAAGATAAATTGCACACTTTTTAAACGATAAATAGCATTCGAAATGGATGTTAAGAGACAATAAAGTCCTTTAAAAATAGCGATCATCATAATCCATTAAATGGCCAATAAATGGAGATTCTTGAACGAAGGGAAAGATAAGGAAATTTTTTTACATAATAAGCTTTTAATATTCCTTGACAGGAATATTCCCTATGCGTTATATTGAATGTGAAAGGAGAATAGTAATATGGGCAAAAAAATTACAACAACTTTGAATGCACTAGCTGAGCCCAACCGACTACACATTGTTGAACTTTTGCGTGATGGCCCTCTCACTGTAGGGGAAATTGCTGAACGACTTGGTCTTCTCCAGCCACAAACTTCTAAACATCTCCGTGTACTTAATGAATCAGGACTCGTCGAGGTGCAAGCAATTGCTAATCGGCGAATTTACAAGCTACGGCAGCAGCCGTTCCAAGATCTAGATAATTGGCTGGAGTCATTCCAACATGTCTGGCATGAAAGATTCGATCGCTTGGATGACTATTTGCGTGAATTGCAGCAAAGAAAAGACTGATATTGTGACAAAAAAGATTACTACAGAAAAAAGTGACGACTTAATACAAAAATTAATGGGAGGAATGGAAATGTCCAACAACACAATGATTTCGAGAGTGGAGAACGATCGGGTATTAGTGCTGGAGCGTATTTTTGACGCGCCGCGCGACCTCGTTTTCAAGATGTTTAAAGATCCCGAGCATCTCAAACGCTGGTGGGGGCCTAGAGGTTGGGAGCTTCCTGTCTGCAACGTCGATTTCCGGCCGGGTGGCGTTTGGCACTACTGTATGAAGTGTGTGGATCAAAACCAAGGTGAATTTTACGGTATGGAATCTTGGGGCAAAGCGGTTTATAAGATGATCATTGAGCCGGAGAAGATCGTCTACGTCGATTTCTTCTCGGATGACACAGGCAATACGAATGACGCAATGCCATCGACTGATGTTACATTGGAATTCATCGATTTGGGCAGCAAGACGAAGCTGATCAACCGTGCTGAATATTCGTCGGCAGAGTCTCTCAAGACCGTCATGGACATGGGCATGCTGCAAGGAATCACCGAAACTTGGGACCGCCTGGAAGAAGTTCTTCAGCAGCTGAAATAAGGGAATACCACGTAGTTCAGTAAAGAAACCTGTACCTATAGGGATATTCTTTAACAGTGCAGTTTAGTTAAAGGAAATAAAATGGGCATGGCATTCTTGCCAATAATATTAACAGGAGGTAATAAAAGTGGCATTTACATCTAAAAATATCTTTATCAATTTACCGGTAAAAGACTCGAACAAGTCCACCAATTTTTTCAAGGAGCTTGGTTTTGAGTTCAACCCACAATTCTCCGATGAGACCACATCTTGTATGATCATCAGTGACAATATCTTTGCTATGATTATGATTGAAGAACGTTTCAAAGGGTTTAGTAAGAAGGAAATTGCAGATACTGCTACTTCTTCCGAAGCAATTTTCTGCTTATCAGCTGAAAGCCGGGATCAAGTGGATGAGTTAGTAAATAAGGCATTATCATCTGGTGGTAAATCTTTTAGTGACCCTCAAGATCATGGTTTTATGTATATATGGGGGTTTCAGGATATAGACGGTCATTTATGGGAAGTTGCTTATATGGATGAAAGTGCAATTAATCAGGAATAAACAATTAGGTTTAGTGTTTTCAAGACCTAATTTATAAAAATAAGGGATGGTACATATTAGTCATATATAATATGTACCACCTTTTTACTTTTTGTTCAACAATCGAGGCCCGATTGTTGAAGATTGTTATTGAACAAAAGCCCCCGTTCGTAGTTGATGGGACTATTCGTATCCAGGTGCACTGGTGTATTGGGCTGTCCGTGAGCGACCGTAAGTTACTGTCGTTGGCGTTTATTTTCTTCGCTTTGACGGACGATCTCGTCAACGACGTGCTCGATCGGTGCGGTGGCGTCGATTATAATTCCGTTTTTTGGAATGTCTTCTTTCGTTTGGTGCAATCGAGCAATGAGTTCCCGTTCCGTTTTTTTTCTGCCAAATTCATTTTCTGGTCGCTCGTCAAGCCTCCGGTTCAATGTGTCAATGTCGACCTCGAGGACAAACACGCCGTCAAATAGATCTATGAATTTCGAAAAGTTCCTAGAAGCCCTTTGCACGTTTGAGAAGTTGAGCAATAAAATCAGATTTGTAATCCGAATACGCTAATAATTTTCGATATCCAAGGTGATATGCGTCCAATTTATGTTGAGCATAAAGTTCGGCCTCATCAGGGTGGCTACGCAAATAATCTCTTAGCTCTAAATTGTCATTCCATAACGTCGAATTGAATTGAGTTACTGCGAGGTTGAACGAGCGTATGCCACGCTTTCGACAATAAATCCTTCCTTGTACACCAGCTGTTCCAAGACATTCATATCCAAGTTGTTCTAACTCCTTTTTTTGGCTAACAGTAATCTCCAATGTTCCATGCAGTCCTATCAATATATCAACAATAGGCTTGGCAGTGAGTCCAGGTACTGATGTGCTGCCAAAGTGCTCAAACGTAGTGTTTGGTCGAAAAATCGGTTTTAGAGAAATTATTTCTTCTTCAAACCAGTTCTCCCAATCGGGACTGTATTCTAAAATGGAAATTTCCTCATCTATATTCATTGACAATCCTCCAGGCTTCTTCATACGATCCTGCTCAATTAGAAAAAACGAAATCACATATATTTTTTGATTCATCATTTTTATAAATTGTGAAACTTTTAAAATAGTGCAATTTTATTATAAACGGTTAAAGAAGGAGCACAATTCTTCTCCTGAATTGCCCTTTAATTTAATAACTCGTTAATAGTTTTAGCTGAACTTTTTGACAGAGTGTAAATAGTATTAGTATCATTTAAATTCATTATAGTTCCATATTCTTCACTTATCCAAAGAAAATATGTTTCGTCTCCAAGGTCAACCTTATTATCGGGGTCAGACATATTCACTATACCGGGTTCCCTTTTAGCATTGTTAAAAGCCTTTATAAAATCATTAACCACTTTTGAGTCGGTAAATGTAGTCAACGAATCTTTTTCAACAGACGAAAAACTCTTCATTTCGTAAACATTTACCTTATCAATATTTTCTTGACTTTTACTACAACCAACTAGAACTAGTATAAAAGTAAAAATTACAAAGAACTTTACAATCCATTTTTTCATCAGATCCCCCCTTAATTGTTAGACGATTTCCAGTTAAATGAGTTACAGTTTTTCTCCATTAAATGGCCCTTAAAAGGAAAAAGCACTACCCTTAATTCAAGGATAGTGCCCGATTGCAGAATATCAACAATTGCTTTAACTCTTTTTTCCTCGCTAACTTGTACCAAACCTTTTAGCTGCTCTGACACGAGCACGCTCAGCTTCGACCTCACGATTACGAGGTTCTGCACCGGTTTCCAGAGTGTCCAATAAATTCCTAGTAATCATTGCTACTTCATTGACTGCACGATTAAACGCCTCCTCGTTCGCCTTTGAGGGCTTGTTATAGCCCGTTATCTTTCTGACGTACTGAATAGCTGCTGCATGAATCTCTTCATCGGTAGCTGGCGGGTCGAAATTAAATAATGTTCTAATGTTTCGGCACATAAATTTCTCCTCGTTTTGTTTTCATTTAAATACTAAAAAAATCCAAAATAGAAATGCTTAAAAATCAGTCACTAATAAGAAAAGCGCAAACGCCTTGATCAGCCCCGACAAGCATAAGACGCAAATGAATAGAAGAAGTTCTTTGTCTTCAATTCATTTGTGGCTTATGACCTCGAGGGGCTAGGCGCTGGAGCTAGACACCAAAACTAAGTACAAAATTTATACTTTCTTATCTCTTAAAAAAGAAAAGTATTTCCTCTTGCAGAAATGCGCCCGATTGTGGAAGATCTTTTTCTATTGAATAGTATCGTTGTACTGCTCAGCTGGAAAGTTGTTCTTCTTAAAGATAAGCGCCCTACAGATCAAAAAGAGATAATATGGGTTAATCCTTTACATCTTCCTTGCATATTTCACTAACTAGCTGCCATAACGCGTTGTTTTCTTTATTTTTCGGTCCAAGCCTATTACAATTTTCGTATTGAGCCTTTGAATTCCTTTATTTTTTGCATTAAACCCTAATAAATTTTTCAGAGGTAACTAATTATTATGTCGTTTGTTAACTTCAATCGTAATGAACTCCGGCAAATAGCTGGGAGTACATCCTTTTGCTACTATTTCATCTTTGTATAGTTCCGTTTTCTCACCAAGTTTAATACAACGTGCACGATTCTTTTCATCATAAACGCCTATCCAGCCTGCGGTGAAATTCATAGCCCATTGAACTTCCGGTTCTTCCTGCGCAATATTAGCTTCTAATGCAGTTAGCAAGTCTGCGGTGTTATCAGGCGGTGTTTGTCCAGTCCATCTCAATCGCCCTTGATAATACCAGAAAGCTCGCCTTTGAAGAGCAGAAGGACTATTTTCCCATGACTCCATCAATGCAATTTTCTTCTTGTCTTTGGTGAGCTGATTAGCCATTAACCAATCCATTAAGTTATTTCGCTCATCAAAAGTGTGAGTCTGCATATCCTTATCAAGCTTATTTAGCACATCTTTTGAAAGAAGTTTTTTGTCCATAATTAAGATTGCTAATAGTCTGGGCAAAAACTCTTCGGTTGACCAAAGTTCCATAGCTAGTTCGTGATCTTTTTTAATGTCCTTCGCGATTTTTCGCAAGTCGCCTAGCTTAGTTTTACTATTGATCTGAGGTAGAATGTTTTCTGCTTTTGAAGAGCTTTTTATTTCTGTATCTTTTTTTTTATCCATTTTATACAACTCCTTTATTAAAGCACTGTTTCATAATATGTCCTTGACGGGATATATCAAGAACTTAATTTCGTTATAAGTCTTATTGCAGTGGAGTGCCTCCAAAGTTTACCTTTTTTAATATTGTAGCATATATCGTATTAAAGCTTTCTCCCCCTATAATAGAAGAGCAACCATCTTTATTATAAAAATAACATTTACTTCCTTTTAATTGGATACGAAAAGAGCATTCCTTTTTAAAGAATACCAGCTAATATAAGTCAATATTTTTGGCTTAATATTAATTCATAAGTAATGTTACAATAAAAGAAGGCATGACAAAAAGACTTCAAAATATTAAATTGAAGTTTTTGTAAATAATGTAATTATTAGGTGTTGGTTATGCTATGAAACTCTCTTTATGCTTAAGAATGGCATAAATCCAATGTAATAGCTTGTTGGCGCAGGCTATTATCGCTACTTTGTGAGGTTTTCCCTCACTTCTTTTTTTGTCGTAAAACTCTCTAAGTTTGGTGTTTCGATTATTCGTTAATCCACACTGAACGGCTGTATATAAAGCTTGTCTTAGCTTGGAAGAGCCTCTTTTCGTGATGCGGTTTATAGTAGCTGTAAACTTACCTGATTGATAGATCCTGGGATCAATTCCTGCATGGCCACTAGCTTTTTAGGGTGACTAAACTGCCTGATTTCCCCGATTTCGGAAATGAGTGTAGCCGCAATCTTACATCCTACTCCCGGTATGGAACGGAGAATCTCATACTCCTCAAACTGTATAGCTAATTCATTAATCTCTTGTTCTAGGATGGATAGAAACTCTTTTTGTTGAAGAAGCATTTGGATGTACATCTTTAAGGTCACTAAATGGCTCTTATATAGGGTTTTCTTAAATGGGTTTCGTTCTGCTGCTTCTTTAAGCTTATTCGCTTTATCCCAAAACCATGCATACGAACGTTTTCCTCCTAGACTATGCATCATACTCGCTATTTCTTCTGTTGTTACCTTTAAAACGACGTCTGAAGTAGGATATAAAAGCAAGGTCTTTAAAGATACCTGTGAATACAAATTCCCAAAAACGCCTTTATATTCAGGAAAAACTTGATCTAGAATCGTTTGAAACTGTAGCTTTAACTGTACGTAATTACGAGTTAATGAATCATGTTGTCTAGATAAATTACGTAAGTTCATGGTTTGAACATTTTTTCGGTGAAATGTTTCTAGATCTTCCTTGTAGTAGAGTTCGCATAAATGTCGAGCATCAGCTGGGTCTGACTTAACCTTTCGAAGGCTACTCTTTTTAGTTTCGTAAGAAACCACTGGATTTATTAAATAGTAGGTTATCCTCCTCTCCTCAAGATATTGAAGTACAGGTTCATGATAGTGTCCAGTAGATTCAAAAATGATCACAGGATCTGCTTCAGCGTTCATTTTGACTTCCTTGTAAAATACATAAAAATCATGTAAACCATTGGTATCATGCTTAAACTTAAAGGTTTTTCCAAAAGGTTGCTTTCTTGCCAAGAAGGCTTGGACTTGGCTTTCTCCTTTTGCTACATCCAGGCCAATAACTGGATCCATACTTTATCACATCTCCTTTTACTTATTTGCCGGTAGCTCCTAACTATCTTGTAGTTTCATAGCTTCGCTTGTTATTCGGGATCAAAGCCCCAACCAGCCTCAAACATGTTTCTACAAGTAGGAGGTGGACATTATTCTGGACGGGATCAAGTCCCACGCGCCCTATCGTCCTACCCCGACTACCTAAAGCATAACCCATATAAAATAGGTCAACCAGTATCACTACTAGTTGACCTTATAATACGAACGCGCCCTTTTCTTGAATAACCTACTTTTCTGAAATAGCCTTTCTAACTATGTCTTTATCATCAAATTGAATTGTTTTATCTTTAAGTATTTGATAAGTTTCATGCCCTTTACCAGCTATAATCACAACGTCATTTTTTAAAGCAATTTTAATGGCCTTAAAATTGCTTTTTCTCCATCAACTAATAATGCATATTGTGATGGAGTAGATTTTTTAATTCCCTTTTCGATATCATTCATACTCTTAATGGGGTCTTCAGAACGCGGATTGTCAGAAGTAAAACCATTATCCACTTGTTGCTATTTATGATCAAAAAGTTGTAGGGATGATTGGATTTCATACTGGAGTTCTTTATAACAATGATGGAATTTATGCTCGTGTAATTGCTTTGATAGTGGAGTCAAATTATAGAAATAAAGGTTTTGGAAAGCTTTTAAACTGAAGCTGAGAAATTTGCGAAAAATGTAGGAGCAAGAGGAATTGGATTAAATAGTGGAAATCGTTCAGAACGAGACACTGCGTAGGTTATTGGATTGGTAAACCTTTTTGGAATATAGGTTATGGCACAGAGGCAGCGAGGTTTGTTCTAGAGTTTGGTTTTAACGATTTAAAATTAAACAAGGTTTACGCCCAAGCATTTACGGAAAATCCTGGTTCGTGGAGAATTATGGAGAAGATTGGATTAAAATATGAAGGCACTTTAAAACAACACGTTTATAGATTTGAAAAATTTTACGATTTAGCTCAATACGGTTTATTAAGGGATGAATACTTAGGAAATGAATGTTGTTCAATTAAAGGAGTTCTCAGCAAATAATAAAACTTATAAGAATGAAATTGAAGGAGTTATTCCACAAAAGGGCCCGATTGTAGTATAAAATTCAAATCAGCTGATTCCTTAAAGAATTGGGGGAATCGGCTTTTTTAGTTTGAAAAATCACCTTTAGTATACAAAATTCCCCCATAATGTTTGTGTTCCCCTCTATGCATCATTTCCGATAACAAAAAAACGATTCACAAATGAAAAATAACATCATTACTTGAATCATCGCATCGACAAGTATATAAAAATCTAGTGGTCCGCGATACTTGTGAAAATTCCGTGTTATTTTTCCTTACATGTTTGTGTGAAGATTTTACAAGACGTGATATTTTTAAGTTAACAAAAAGTTCAGAAAAATTAGGGGGAAATTACAATGAAAAACATCGGCCATTTCGCGTTTTTAATATTAGTAATAAGAGTAATCTTTTCAAAAAAAGCTCCTGTTTTATATTAAACACTCATATTTTAAAATTGTTGATCAATCAATATGCTCTTTAAAAATCTAGTGGTCCGCGATACTTGTGAAAATTCTGTGTTATATTTCCTTACATGTTTATGTGAAGATTTTACAAGACGTGATATTTTTAAATTAACAAAAAGTTCAGAAAAAAATAGGAGGAAATCACAATGAAAAACATCGGCCATTTTGCATTTTTAATATTAGTAATAAGAGTAATCTTTTCAAAAAAAGCTCCTGTTTTATATTAAACACTCATATTTTAAAATTGTTGATCAATCACTGTGCTCGTCGTATATATGATTTTCATTTTGTTAAATAGTATCTTGGAACTTATATAGTTAGCACCAAGAGAATCACAAGGTGGTTTTTATGAAGAATTCAAATGGTCAAACATCGGTATTAGTTTTATCAACTGTGTCAATGATTGTCTCATTTACCGTATGGTCGGTTTTTGCACCGATTGCTACAGAAATTCAAGAAATTTATCAGTTAAGTATTACTCAAAAAAGCATTCTTATTGCTACCCCAGTATTATTGGGGTCTTTAATGCGAATTCCAATGGGGATATTAACAGATCGATATGGCGGGAGAAGAATTTTTGCGTTGACGATGTTGCTGCTTATCTTACCTATGGTTGGAGCAGGTTTTGCAGATTCTTTTGCCATGTTGTTATTTTGGGCATTCTTTATCGGGATGGCAGGGACAACATTTGCCATTTCCATCACCTATGTATCCAAATGGTATCCTCCACAAAAACAAGGGTTGATCTTAGGAATTGCTGGGATGGGAAATTTAGGATCAGCTGTCGCGAATTTCTTGATACCGTCCATTTTTAGCTCTTATGGCCTCTCATGGGTATTTTGGAGCCTTGCCATTGCGATGGCATGTATGTCCATTCTTTTCTGGGTAGGGACAAAAGATGGACAAAGAACAGATAAACATAAAACTTTAAAGGAATCTCTTTCCGTATTAAAATTTAAAGAAACATGGTATTTATCGGTTTTTTACTTCCTTACATTTGGAACTTTTGTGACGTTCAGTATTTATTTACCTACATTTTTGAATGATCTTTTTAAGATTTCAGCCCTTGAAGCCGGAATAAAAACAGCTATTTTCGTTGTTTTGGCTACGCTTATACGCCCGGTTGGAGGCTATCTTTCCGACCGTTTTGGAGCAAAAGGGCTGTTGGCTCTCGTTTTTAGTGGAGTAACATGTTGTGGGCTGTTGATTGCTTTTACTATGGAAAACTTCCTTTTCTTTAGTATAAATTGTTTGATCATCTCACTATTAGTAGGAATAGGAAATGGTGCGGTTTTCAAAATGGTACCTGAAATCTCTAAAGGAAATACAGGTGCGGTAACAGGGATTGTCGGTGCAATTGGAGGAGTTGGAGGCTTTTTTCCGCCAATTGTCCTTGGTTTAACAAAAGATTTGGCAGGAGATTATGTTTTAGGTTTTCTATTATTATCGATTCTCTCTCTTTTTTGCTTAATCCTTAATCATAAGGGCGTTAATAAAACAAATTTAAAAGTAAGTGCACAGGAAAGTGCATAAATGAGTTTCATATTAATAAAATGACAATAAAAATGACGCGTGAATTGGAACGCGTCGTTTTCTTGTTTTTATCATGTTTTTAGGTATGACAACCAAATGCTAAGATTTTTTCAATGATGACAAACTTGTTGTACAATGAAAATCTGTTGTCAAATATATTGTTAATTTGATTGCCATTTGGGAAGTCAATATCTGGTGAAAAACAAAATCATTTTACTTTTTCTCTTCATAGCCTTTATTTCATAATTAATGACAGTGTATTCAAGAATTTTCCTGAAGTCAATATTTTCTCCGAATAAATTTTACAATTCACATTCATTCTTCTTTAACTATTTGCCGTTAGTAGAATAAGAAAAAGCCATCAAAATTGCAGTTCCTAACTTTAATTCTTGCACCCCTTTGTTCAAATGACTGTTCTGATCTAAACTCTTGCAGAGGTTAGTTGCATATCTAACAACAATTAACTTATTGTTGTGTTACCTTTTAGCTTTAAAAACGTTTTTCCAACAAGTGCAAAGGCAATCAACAAAGTAATAAAACTTGCAACAAAGAAACCAATTGCATATGTAGGAATATTCGCTTCTGGTACTCGATCATTTATCTCTAATCCTAAAAAGTGTATTCCAATGCCATCACCATCCAAATTTGCTCCAAGAGACCATAAATCTAATCCTTTGTTGACCATTAAACCAGAAATGAAAACAAGAAGTATAAAAACAATCCAACGATTAATAGCGTTCATTTTATATCCCTCCTTATCCAATATTTATGATTTCAAATAGCTTATCACTTGCTTTATTACCTTTTATATGATTCCCTACTAAGGTTGCTTCCCCTTGAATAACTGCATTTTCAACAAATTCGCTATAAGAACTAATTTATCCTTTTTCAAATCAATCCTTCCACTACTCAATTACAACCTAATTTTTGTCCCCGATTTGGAATTAATTATATTCTTAACTCATCAACTATTTGCCTTTAGTTGAACAATCGTCATTAGTTTTTTCAACAATCAGGGCCATATTGTTGAGGAAGGATTTTCACGTGAAATTAAAGAATTAACTAATAAGATAAATTTTATTAGGAGAAATCTTATAGTGATTACTGAAAAAACAATCATTTCTCTTATTAGAGAAGATAAATGGATGATGGAAATATTGGAATGTACAAAATCGTTGGATTTACCGGATTGGTGGGTATGTGCTGGATTTGTTCGATCAAAAATTTGGGATGTTTTACACGATTTTAGGGAAAGAACAGCTCTTTCAGACATTGACGTAATTTATTTTGACACGACAAATATTGATGTATTAGAAGAAAAGAAAATCGAAGAAAAGCTAAAATGTCTACTACCGAATATCCCTTGGTCTGTAAAGAATGAAGCGAGAATGCATTTTAAAAGTAATATGCCTCCATATTTTTCTTCTGTTGATGCTATATCGAAGTTTCCTGAAACAGCAACAGCTTTAGGAGTAAAGTTAGATGAAAAAGACAATGTAATATTAACAGCCCCTTATGGAATTAGAGATGTTATTCATTTAGAAGTAAAACCTACACCTTATTTTGCAGAATCTGAAGAACGAGCTAACATTTATAATGAACGTATAACCAAAAAGAATTGGAAATCTATCTGGAATAAGATAAAAGTTTACCACATCAACGACTATTATTAAGCTATAGAGTGCTTATCCGTAATAAGATAAGCGTTTTCTAAAAAAATTGAGTTGTATGCCTGGTTTAGAGCAATTTCCCATCAATTAACAGATGGTTTTGACGAAGGGGAGATTCAGTCGTATAAAGAAGCCATTCTAAATACTTATGGTGTTAAGGGAATTAAAGACATTAAGGCAAGAAGGTATGGTAATAATACGGTTGTTGATGTTGTCATCCTAGTGAATTCAACACTGGATATTACTAGTGCTCATGATATTTCTACAAATGTAGAACATGTTTTAATAAAGGAACATGATGTTCATGTTCATGTAGAACTTAATTAATTTTATGTCGTTGAATGGGGTACGTTTATCAACAAATCGCTCTTCCAAGAGAAGAACAGGACATTAAATTAAAACAAATGAAGCATTCAAAGAGGTTAGGTAAATAAAGAAACCCAACCTCTTTTGGTCGATAACATTGCTTGTGATGCGATCATTGAAATTGGAGGTGAAGAGAAGTTATTATGGAAATTTTAGAGTATTCTTTGAGAATTTCACCAGGTCTAATTTTAATATTAATAACTTATCTATTACTGCCCAATAAAGATGAGATCATAAAAATGTTTTTGCTTGTTTTCGGATTTATATTGATACGGGATGCAATGACACCAATGGGATTCTGGCAGTTTGGTGTTACCGAAAATACAGTATGGCTTCGTTTTATAGAAAGTGGACCAATCCTTTATACATTAGGATTGACATCCTTGCTACTTACATTGGTAGTTATCTATTTAAATCCAAGATTGAGCGTATATCTATTATGGTTCGGACAAAAAAAGGTAATTTCAATTTGTGCAGGATTGTTAGGAGCAGCTGTTGTTATTTCCCCATTTTTATATATGTATAATGTTATCCCTATTGAACAGAGAGGAGGAGTTCCGGAAAATATTCTGCTTCCCTTATTTTTTATTGCATTGCTTGGGAACTTTATGGAAGAAGTTTTGTTCAGAGGATATCTGCAAGGATATTTTAATAGATTAACAGGTCCTTGGCGATCTGTTTTTCTGTCGGGGTTATTATTTGCAGTGGGACATATATTTCTTGCAGCAACAGTAACAGATTTAGGAGTAATAATACTTGTTTTCACCCTATATGAAGGAATTGTTTGTTCTATTGTTCGAATGAAGTATGGGATTATTGCCTCTACCTTGACACATGGATTGGCTATTTTTTTCTTAGCTTCAGGCTTATTTTAAAACAGCTTTTTGTTTCGATTTTATCTTGATTTTACTTATTATAGTGTTAGCAAACAGTATGCAATACAATTTTAATTTGTATAAAATATTATTTCTAAAAAAATACCATTACAAATTCAAAACGGCCACTTTCTTAAGTGGCCGCCCAAGGGCTTAACTTTGAATGGACATAGATAGAGAATAATATAGAGTTTGAATGGAAATGTGTCCTTATCCCTTACTTAAAAACTCATTTTGCTATTCAAGTAGCAGATTAGATATGTTGATCAATATAAAAACTCATCGAATAGATGAGTTTTTATAAAAAATTATTAACGACTTGTTTTTCCACTATATTTATGTCTATGAGGAGTAGCGCCATCTACAGTGGTAACCCCATTAAATTTGTGATAATGACCTCCACCAGGAAGGGGAATAGCAGGACCTGTTACACCACGGATCTGATGTTTGTGACCATCATTGAAAGAAGTAAAAGTAAAATACTTGTGAGTATGCTGAACTCCACTTGGAGCAGGTTCGGTAGTTCCAGCATATCTGTGTTCATGTCCTACATCATAAGAGGTAACTCCTTTAAATTCGTGGACATGGACAGGTCTTCCATCCCATGAAGTTATATAAAGATGGTGGGAATGCATAGGATCTGAATCATCTGAATGATACATAAGTCCAGACACAGGTATTTCCATTAGCAAAACCTCCTTTTTGCCTTTTCAATACTGTATGAGATGAAGACAAAAATGGATTCAAAATTATCAAAAAAAGAGGTTAGATACCTAAAAAGGTGCTCAAGCTCTTTGATTTCTTAAAATTGTGTTTATGTAAACTAAGTTTGTATAGAGTATAATTAATTTTCTATTTTTAGCCATGGCCCTGACAATTTCTAAGTTTGTTCACCAATGACTGGACTCATAAAATTCCTCCTCCAAAAATATTTACCGGTACCCCTATATCATCCCTGTAGTATCATAGCTTCGTTTGTTATACGAGATCTTAGTCCCAACCAGCCTCAAACATGTTTCTACAAGTAGGGGGTGAAATGTTTTGCGGAGGGGATCTTTGTCCCACGGGCCATACGTTCTACCCCGGCTATAGTAATCATATATCGATATAAAAAATGCTCAACCAGAAATATCTGGCTAACCTTATAACACGATCGGGCCAGATTGAGGAGGAAGAGTTGCTGATTTTACAGAAGTTGAATTAGTTTAAGATTAATTGTGGATAAGCATATCATAAAGTAAATGTGGTTTTTTGTTTAGTAAAGCATTTTTTGTTATGTAGTTGTTTTTGATAAAACGTAGACATTGACAATCAATCAGAAGCAAAAAGGACGACATAAAAGTAAGTAGGTTTTTATATTATTCAAGTGGAATGTATGTTTATCTTCGATAGAAGAGGGATTGGTTAAGGAAGTGATGAAGACTGATATAGCAAATAAGCCGTTGGGAATTTGAATGTTTCACTAGGGGGATTTTCAATAAAGTGAAGGGAAATCATCTGAGGATGAGAAATGCTGTAAAAAAGTAAAATACCACATGTTTATTTGGCTAAAAAACATGTGGTACAACTTATTCCCATTAAATGCTTGAAACTCAGTTTTTTAACAAGATAACAAAAATAACCATTAACTCCGAACATTTATTATAGCGATAACTTATTGTTAAATACTTTAACAGCAGCCTCTGCAACTTGGATATCATGGGGAACCGTACTGCCGCTAACTCCTACAGCGCCTACCACTTTTCCATCATTGACTAGAGGGATTCCTCCGCCAAAAACGACAAGGCGTCCACTGTTTGTTGTATTTAAACCGTAAAGCTCAGCTGCAGGAACCGTTGCATCGGCTAAGTTTGCAGAAGGCATTTTTAAGGCAACAGACGTCCAGGCCTTATTTTGGGCAATTTCGATGCTGGCAAACCAAGCATCATCCATTCGGTGAGTAGCAATTAGATTTCCACCCTCATCCATTACTGAGATAACCATGGAAACCCCAATTCTTTGTGCTTCTTCTTCAGCACCTGCGATAATTTCTTTGGCTAAATCTAATGTGATTTTGCTCATCTTAATGAACCTCCTAATTTTTTATGATTAGATAACCGGGATAATACTTTTTTCAAGCGTGTTGTTCACCTACAAAATGCCCTTTTGTCTCAAAATGTGCTCATCGGGTTTTTTAGAGAATGCTTCTGACAGACTTTATTTATTAAAAATTCCGTGAGGGTCAATAACAAATTTCTTGGAAGCACCCTGATCAAATTCAGTATATGCTGCTGGTGCTTGATCCAATGAAATCAGTGTTGCATTAACAGCTTTGGCGATTTGCGCTTTTCCGCTTAGGATAGCCATCATTAAGTCACGGTGATAGTTCATAACCGGTGTTTGACCAGTCACAAAGGTATGTGCTTTGGCCCAGCCGAGCCCCAAACGGACCTTCAATGTACCAATTTTCGCATCATTATCGATCGCGCCCGGATCACCAGTAACATAAAGACCTGGAATACCAAGCCGTCCGCCGGCACGTGTTACTTCCATTATAGAGTTTAATACAGTTGCTGGAGCTTCACCGGCTCCTGCACCATGTCCATGGGCTTCAAAACCGACACAATCAATTGCACAATCAACTTCTGGAATGCCTAAAATTTGCTCAATTTGTTCCCCAAGATTTGGATATTCTTTTAGGTTTACCGTTTCACAGCCGAAGCTTCTAGCTTGGACAAGTCGCTCGTTATTCAAGTCACCAACAATAACGACAGAGGCGCCAAGAAGTTGAGCAGAATGGGCAGCAGCCAAGCCGACTGGTCCAGCTCCAGCAACATATACGGTAGAACCAGGCTTCACGCCAGCGCTTACCGCACCGTGATAACCAGTTGGAAAGATATCGGAAAGCATCGTTAAATCGAGAATTTTTTCCATGGCCTGTTCTTTATCTGGGAATTTCAGTAATTGGAAGTCTGCGTATGGTACCATTACATACTCGGATTGGCCTCCGACCCATCCGCCCATATCTACATAGCCATAAGCGGAACCGGGACGATCCGGGTTAACGTTCTCGCAAATATGAGTGTTGCGTTCTTTGCAACTACGGCAACGGCCACAAGCAATATTAAATGGAACGGATACAAGATCTCCTTTTTTTATAAATTCAACATCGCGTCCTACCTCAATGACTTCACCCGTGATCTCATGACCGAGAACAAGTCCCTCAGGAGCAGTTGTCCGACCGCGAACCATATGCTGATCACTTCCACAAATATTGGTCGTAACGACTTTAAGAATAACTCCATGTTCACACTTACGGCCGACATTTAAAGGATTTACTCCAGGTCCGTCTCTTAGGATTAAATCTGGATAGCTAATATCTTCAACGGCTACACGTCCTGCACCCCTGTAAACTACTGCTCTGTTTCCTATCATTCTTCCATCCTCCATTCTATTTACCTTACATAGAGATATTGGTTATCATTTTGATAGAGCTTTTTTTTAGAATGTACACTCTAATTTTATAAAAACTTTAAATCCCAATATTCTCTATCTTGAATTTATTCTAAAAAATAATCCTTTTTTATGGAAGAACGCACTTTTTTGTGAGAAGGTTACTAAAAGGATACCTTTAGACTGCAGGGAAGTGGAGGTTATTTTATGGATGAATTACGGAGGGAAGTAAGGAAGAAAATAAAAAATGGAGAATTTAATTGTGAAAAAGAATTGACATTGTCCCTTATTAGCGGCAAGTGGAAAATAACGATTATTTATTATTTAGGAACTGATGGTACTTTACGATTCAGCGAAATTAAGCGTCTGTTTCCAAAAATCACCCACAAGGTATTGACAACTCAGATTAGAGAATTAGAGGAAGATGGTATTGTTCATCGAAAAGTATTCCCTGAAGTTCCACCAAGAGTGGAATATTCATTAACAGAATTAGGCCAAAGCTTAATGCCGGTCATTTTAATGATGTACGATTGGGGGAAACAAAATATAAAATCCTTCTTTAAAGAATAGAAGATTTACTTCTGATGTATTCAAACATCAGCTGCGAGAAAGGGAATATTTGGTTTGTTCGCGATGCAAAAACTTATTATATGCTTTATCTACGTAATTTAGTGTTACTCATAATAATCTGACTTCAAAATACTAAGGAAATTTTATTAAAACTATAAGGGAGCTTATGTCGGGAATTAATTACGGAGAAATTATTTAAAAATTAGAGGTGTCTACCCAATGAACAATATACTCATCATTGCCCCCTATGAAACCATGGTGCAGCAGGCCGAAAGGATGATTAAAAGTAGTAATATTCCTTTTACAGTTATTCCTGGGAATCTCAAGGAAAATCTTAACGAAATCAGAACTTGCATTAATCAAGGTGCAAAAATCCTTATCTCTCGTGGGGGAACGGCCCAAGCTTTACGAAATACATTCGATTTACCAGTAATTGAAATACCCGTAACGTCAGTTGACATTTTAATGGCGTTAAGTAAGGCAAGTGAGCAAGGTTTCAAAAAAATCGCCTTTATTACAACTTTAAATATTTTATTTCAAGCGCAACATTTTAAGAACATTATGGACTTGGATTTGCAATTCGTGCCCTGTCAAGATGTTAACGAAATACCAGAAATGGTAAAACATCTAATTGAAGACGGAGGCATAGAAGCAGTAGTGGGTGATGTAGTAGCCACACAACAGGCGGTAAACCATGGGATATATGGATGTCTTTTAGAATCAGGTCCTATGTCCCTTCAAATGGCCCTTAATGAAGCGTCTACCATTTTGAAATCTATGGAAAAAGAGAAGGCCCGTTTAAAACAACTAGAAACGATTCTTAATTTTACAACAGAGGCAGTTCTTACAATTGATAGTGACGAGAATGTTTCTGTATATAATACATCAGCTGAGAGAATATTTGGAGTGCCCATAAACCAAGTTCTTGGCCGAAAGCTAGATGAGTGTTTACCTGAAAGTCGATTAAATAAAATCCTATCCATACATAATGAAGAAAAAAATATCCTTCTTAAGATTAATGGTAAGAAGATTATTTGTAACCGGGTTCCTATTATCATTCATGGCAGGTTTCATGGTACTGTAGCTATTTTCCAAGAAATCCGTGACATTCAAAATTTAGAAATGAACATCAGGACTCGGCTTAATGAGAAGGGGTTAGTGGCCAAGCAAACTTTTAAAGATATTCAAGGTAGTAGTCCAGAAATAATCAAATGTATTAATCGAGCGAGACAGTACGCTAGATCTAATGGTACAGTTTTGATTTATGGTGAGACAGGTACTGGAAAGGAGATCTTTGCACAGAGTATTCATAATGAGAGCAAGCGGGCTAAGGGACCTTTTGTTTCCGTAAACTGTGCTGCCTTAAGTGAAAGTCTTCTGGAAAGTGAACTTTTTGGCTATGTTGAGGGTACTTTTACAGGAGCTGTTAAAGGCGGTAAGATGGGGCTTTTTGAATTAGCCCATGGCGGGACGTTATTTCTCGATGAATTGGGGGAAATCTCCCTTAACTTTCAAGCGAAACTTCTAAGGGTATTGCAAGAAAAGGAGGTTCGTCGAGTCGGAGGTGATCGGCTAATCCCTATTGATGTCCGGATAATCTGTGCAACCAACCGGGATCTACGTGAAGAGGTTCGTTTAGGACGGTTTCGTGAAGATCTTTATTACCGACTGAGTGTATTGGAGTTACCATTAATTCCACTCAGGCAACGTAAAGACGATATAGTCCCCATGGCTTTATCTTTTTTAAAGAGTGAATGTATAAAAGAGCAAAAAGTTTTGTTTTGGCCACAGGATCAACTTTTTGATTGTCTAAAGAGTTATGATTGGTTCGGAAATGCACGTGAATTGCAAAACTTCATCGAGAGATTAGTGATTTGTGCTGAGGATGGTGAGGAGTTAAAAGAGTCCAAGCTCCTTGAGCTGCTGGCCGAGAAGAAAGGAAAACTTTGCGAAAAAGGTGGACAAAATTTTGACGAGTTACAGATTACCTTTTCAAAACAATTCGAGGAAATGGAAAACCAGCTCTGGAAGCAGCTCCTTGAGCGATACAATGGAAACAGGGATAGACTTTGCATGGATTTTGGAATAAGCAAAACTACCCTTTGGCGTAAGCTGAACATTCATAAATGAAATTGCGTTTCATATTAAAAACAAATTCCAAATATGAAATATAAATAGTAATCATGCTGTTATAAGTAGTTCTTGTTCTTAAATGAATAAGAGCTGCTTTTTTTAAGCCTGATAACCAAATATTTGGCTGTTTGGAATATTTAATAAAATAGATATAATCACGTCATTTTGGCACGAAATTTGTATTTAAGTTTTAGTGAGCATGCAAGAAAATTTTAGTGGAGGGACTATAGTGTTTAAAGGGGTTATTTCACCCGTTATTACGCTTCTGGACCAAGAAGGAAAGATTGGCTTTAAAGGTATGCATGAACACATTGACTATTTAATAGATAATGGTATTGATGGTCTGTTATTTCTTGGAAGCATGGGAGAGTTCTTCCCCATTTACACAGGAAGAGAAAAGGGTTTTATTACGTTTGCAACCTAAACAGTGAATCACAGGGTACCAGTTTTAATAGGAAAAGGAGGAACTTCCGTCGAAGAGGTTGTTCATCTAACTCAGGTTGCTGAGCATCAAGGCGCGGATGCTGCGGTCGTTATCTTACCATACTATTTCAAACTCGATGATGAAAACCTATATAACTATTATGCAGCTACAGCTCAGTTGTAGATTTGAAATAAAGTTGAATCGTTTATAAAAAAGTTAAACCGTTTTGAAAAAAGTTGAATCGTTTGTAAAAAAATTGCACCGTTTTAACCCTTTAGATTATGTTGTGTCCAAAGGAGTTATTTATCGAAAAACAGTATTCCACAAACGGGCCATATTATTGAATAAGCCTTTATAATAAAAAAATGACTCCTCTCAACGTTTAGGTTCTCGAGAATGGATCAAACGTTTATAGGAGTCTGGCTATTGTAAGATAAATTTATTTCCTGGTTAAGCTCTTTAAATGTCAATTTCTGAAACTTCTTGATCCATAAAAGACTCAGATTTATGAGATTGAATCATAATGGTGATGAATTCTTTTGTGGCAGGTGTTACCTCATTAAATGAGTGTGTTATTATACCGATATCACGAGTTATCCTTGGATTAATGTTTTTTATGATTAAATTATGAGACATAGAAGAAAGTGTAAATTTCGAAATAATACCTATACCTAAGTTATTTTTGACCATATTAATTAAAGTTTGAGCATTTTGGACTGTTAGATTCTCTTTAAACTCAATATTATTTTTTTGAAATATTCTTGATATAGCAATTTCATGTCCACCTTTACAAAAAATAATTTCATTCTGATATTTTTCTAAATCAATCTTATTTTCTTGACTTAGTCTATGATTTTCAGGAATTATTGCAACCATATAATCATTGTTTATTATTTCAAATTCATACGGATCAAAGGGAGAGGCAACTATACCCATATCAACAGTCCGATCCTCCACCCATTCTTTTATTTGATTTGATGTCCCTTCTACTAATTCTATAGTAACAAGTGGATATTTTGACCTGAATAATGCGATGGTATTTGGTAAAATATTTGTTGATACAGCAGGAAAAGAACCTACTTTAATCTTACCGCTAAGAAGTTTATTTTCTCGATCAGCAACTTGATATATTTTGTTCTCAATAACTTTCATTTGTCTCGCTAAAATCAGAATTTCTTTCCCCACTTCAGTAAGCATTAATCCCTTTTGTTTATCCCTAATGAATAATTTAATATTGAGGGACTTTTCTAAATTTTTTACCGCCTTACTTACTGCTGGTTGTGATATAAATAAATCTTTAGAAGCCTCTGTAATATTTAATTTTTCGGCGACTTTCATAAATATTTTTAGGTTATTCATGTTCATAACCAATCAGTTATACCTCCTATAAAATAAATGTATTTGAGTTATAAATAAATATAACATACTATGAAATCACTTCAGAAGAAAGGGGATTAAATTATGTTTAAAGTTTTCTTGGGAATGATCTCTGTTACTCTTGTTTGGGGGTATACATGGGTTACGATGAAAATAGCAATTAGTGACATCCCCCCGATTTTATTTTCATCTCTACGTTTATTAATTGGGGCGATTCCTTTGTTTATCCTTCTCATAATACAAAGGAAAAGGATTAAAGTAGGTAAGGAGAATTTTAAAAACTATCTCATCATGAGCTTGTTCATGGCTCTAGGTTATATGGGAATATTGACTTATGGTATGCAATTTGTTGATTCAGGAAAAACTTCTGTTTTAGTGTACACAATGCCTATATTTGTTACAATTATTAGTCATTTTAAATTAAATGAGAAAGTTACTATTTATAAAATGGTGGGATTGATATTTGGCCTAGTCGGTCTTTTATTTATTTTAGGAACAGAAATTATTAATTTTGATCCAAAAGTAGTATTTGGAGAGTTATTAGTATTATTTTCAGCCCTTAGTTGGGCATCAGCAAATGTTTTTAGCAAATTAAAGTTCAAAAATATAGATATTATTCATATGAATGGTTGGCAACTTATTATGGGAACAATATTTTTATTTATTTTCTATTTAATATTAGAACCAAACCATTCAATCGAGTGGTCTAATGCGGCAGTGTTATCACTATTATTTAATGGTTTGTTCTCAACTGCCTTTACATTTGTAGTTTGGTTTTGGGTACTAAATAAAATAGATGCTTCAAAAGCATCTATGGCATTAATGTTTGTTCCTATTCTAGGTATTATATTTGGATGGCTACAACTTGGGGAGATCATAACAGTTGGTATTATTATCGGGGCACTTCTTATATGTGCTGGCATATTTTTGAACATGTATAATTTTAAAAGCACTGCAACAATAAAGAAACAAGGGGATGTATCATGCGAAAAATGTATTATGGATTAAGGTCAAAATTCAACTTATCATTTCCTATCTAACAGTGTCCAAAAGGTAACTTATTACCTTTTAACGTCACCACTTCCTCTTTTGCAAACGGATGGCGGTTATTGAAGGGGTAGGGTTTCACCTCTAGTTTAAGTTGTTGTTTTTATTCAAGAATCTGGCGCATTTCCGGAATAAGGATCTGCGCTTATTTTGCATGAAAAGGGCCGGATTGTTGAGGAACGTTTTCAATAAAATTGTATATTTATGTTGAAATATAGAGTAGAGATTGTGAGGGTTTTCACTTAAACATGGCAGGTTAACACTAGTAAAAATTTGATGTTATGAATATGATCAAAAAAACGCCATTTGGTATAAAATCCGAAGGAGTTTTTTTCATGTCTATTTTTATCAAGACTCTATTCAACATCATAACAAATCACAAACAAATAGTCTATATTTTCTGAATTTTTTCTTGTATAGTTGGTGCAAGAAAAAATTGAGAAATGGAGTGTTGTTAGATGGAAGTTACTTGTCACCTCGCTCTTGATGATTTACAGGATTATGTAAAGAAGGTTTTTGGTTCCGATTATTTAGTTGTGAGGATTTTGAAAATAAATGGCGGTGCACAAAAGGTAATTTTTAAACTTGATTTTAGTAATGGATTTTCCTGCGTTTTGTATATATGGGATCCTGCTTCGAATTATTTTCAAGAAGAACAAGCAAATGCAGATATAAATGAACGCTCTTATGGTAGTGATTTATTTGAATTAAACAACCAATATTTAATCCAACAAGGTATTAGAACTCCTGCTCTATATGATTTAAATACAGAAAGAACCCGTTACCCGTTTGATTACGCTCTCGTTGAATATGTGGCTGGACACAAAGCAGAAGATTATTTTCATCATTCAGATTCAAAAGTTCAAAATAAATTGTTTCAGAAGTTGGGTGATATGCTGGCTCGCATGCATACCAATAATAAAAAATCTTATGGGAAATTAAATCATGAGTTGATTAATACAGAAAGTTGTCATCTGTTACTAATGGAGAATGCAAAAGAACAGTTATCTTATGCCTCTCAATATCTTGAATGCATCAGAGCTAATCAAATTAAATTACTCGACACTTTGTACGAGCTTGAATCAAGAATTAAACCCAGAACGCAGTATAGATTTATACACGGAGAACTAGGTCCTGACCATGTTTTGGTTAATGATGAATTAGACCCCTTTTTGATTGATATTGAAGGAGCAATGTTCTTTGATATTGAACATGAACACAGTTTTTTAGAGTTTCGTTTTGGGGATTTTTACCGATTTCTAAAGAATGATGCTCTTGATTATAACAGGATGTTATTTTATCGATTCCACCATCATATCTCGTTAACCTCAGGTGGTTTAAAGCTATTCCATCGAGGATTTCCAGATAAACAATTTGCAAAAGGTCTAGCTGATCACCATTCACAAAGTGCATTGAGATTTATTGAGGGTTTTAATATATAAATAGCCATAGTCTTTACTTTGTTCGAGATTGTTCAACGGGACGTTAGTGAAAGAAGAATTAATTGATTTTAAGAATGAGATCATATTTTAGTTATGCCAGAAGGGCGCGATTGTGGAGCAACGGAGGTAGAAAATGATCAAACTTTTTTATAGAACTGAAACTTAAATCTGCAGATAAGAATCCATTTTGATCAAACTTTTTTCAAAATGGATTTTTCTTATCTACCATAAAATACGGGTTTGTGAGATGTTTTTGATTAAACTTTATTTCAAAGCTACATCAGTCTACGAAACTTCCATCATGATTTACAATTTCCCAGATAGGACGATCAATATAAGTCCAGAGTTAGTTCTAAGGCTGGCTCTAGATTTTCCGAATATTGTCGCTATTAAAGATACAGTGGATAGCATTTCACTCACTCGCCGGTTGATTAGGTTGTAAAATCTGCGGTTAAAAACTTTAGTGTTTTCTCTTGTTTTGACGAATATTTTGTTCCGAACTTAATGGCTGGTGGCGATGGGGTACTGTGTGGACTTACGAATGTAGTACCTGAACTTTTCAATGAGCTTTATAAAGCCTACTGGGGTGGGGATTTATCTAAAGTAGTTTCCATGCAGAAAATAATTAGCGAGCTTATGAGTATTTATGATGGTTCACAACCTTTTATTTCAGCAATGAAGACGTCGGTTATGCTTACAGGAAGAACAATGATACCTGTGGTAAAAGCCCAAGGGACTAAGTTGGATGAGCGGGGGGAACAACAGATAAGGAGTATTTTGGTTAAGGCCAACGTTGTAAAAATGAGTCTATAGTGCATGCGAATTATTTGAACAACTAGGCAGATTAACTAATAGATTGATAGAAGAATAGAATAAAAACGGAGGATTAACAAGCGCGGTAATGTACACGTCCTTATTTATTTTTTTCAACGATTTTGTAATAAACAAAGATCTTACAGAATAAGTTAACTTTTATATAAATTGATCAGTGTGTTTCATATTTGAAATCTGGATTTCAAATATGAAAAGTTAAAAGTAAATTAGTAGCAAATATTAAGGGTTCCTTGCCTTTTAATGAAAAGGAGCTTTTTTTTTTGCAGCCTGACAAATTCAGAGTTGTAAGGGTTTTTATTTTTTGAAAATTAATAATGTTTATCCTTTTGGCACGAAATTTGCAATTAAATTTAGTGAGCAACGCCAAAAAAATAGTAGAGGAAGAGGGAAACAACCATTTATCAGGAATAATTTCTGAAATAAAAAGGAGGACTATATGCGTATTATTTGTTTTTTAAATGAAAAATCTGTTCCCGTTCTAGCTGCATTAACTAATGATGGGCTCATCTATTCACTGCCGCAAAAAGACTTTTTGGAGTTGACACAACAAGCTAAAGATCAAAATACTTCTCTTCTTCACTTTGTTGAAAGCGTTATCTCTGGATTGAATCCAATTCCGCAATCTCTAGAAGAACTATCATTGCTTGTTCCGATTGAAGCTCCAGAAGTGTGGGCAGCAGGAGTTACATATGAAAAAAGCAGAGATGCCAGAAACTTCGAATCCACTGACACAATAATCGGCTCAGCTACTTTTTATGACAAGGTTTATGATGCCAAACGCCCCGAAATTTTTCTTAAATCCACTGCTGTAAGAACTGTGGGGCCAAATGATCAGGTATTTCTTCGAACAGATTCTAAATGGCAAATCCCTGAGCCGGAGTTAGGACTTGTCATCAATAGTGAGGGAGAAATTTTAGGATATACAATCGGAAATGACATGAGCTGCCGTGATATTGAGGGAGAAAATCCACTTTATTTGCCTCAAGCAAAAATCTGGAGAAATTCCTGCTCTATTGGCCCTGCTATTCTTTTGACGGAAGCGGTTAAAGATCCTTATCAGTTTAAGATTACATGCAGAATCTATAGAAACGGTGAGAGAGTGGTGGAAGGGAGCGCCAATACCCGTCAATTAAAGCGAACCTTTGATGAGCTTGTTTCTTATCTCATTAAAGACAATCAGATTTTTAACGGAACAGTTTTATTAACAGGAACATGTATTGTTCCACCAAATGAATTTACTTTGGCGGATGGAGACCAAATAGAAATTGAAATTTCGGATATTGGGGTATTAAAAAATACGGTACGTCTGGCCGAAGCAGTGGTACCCAATTTGTAAAAAGTTTTCTAACTAATTAAATAAGAAAGCCAATATCTTAGGAGAGATTTTTAATGAGTACAGCTTTTAAAACGGTGATGATGAAACCAAATGATAAAGTGGCTGTGGCTTTAGAGTGTATTCCAAAAGGAAGTGATGTCAGGGTCACATGCCAAGGGAGAAGCTTTAATGTTGAAATAAAAGAAAAAATTGAATTCGGGCATAAATTTGCTGTCACGCCGATCTCCAAAGGGGAGGATATTCTTAAATATGGCGCGGTAATTGGCTCTGCCACTACTGATATCAGTACGGGTGAACACGTTCATATTCATAATCTGGAAGGAAAAAGAGGACGGGGGGATAAAGTTGATTGAAGGAAAACGGTTTTGGGGATATAGGCGTCCCAACGGTCAAGTTGGAGTCAGAAATCATGTTTTAATTTTGCCTACGATTACTTGTGCTGCACAGGCGGCTAAACAAATTACGGAATTGGTGCAAGGAACGGTTTCTTTCATCCATCAGCATGGGTGTGCACAAGTAGGTGTCGATTATGATCAAACATTCCGGACTTATGTAGGAATGGGCGCAAATCCAAATGTTTATGGAGTAGTTGTTCTGGGTCTTGGCTGCGAAACTCATCAGGCACGCAGTGTTGCGGGAGAAATTGCTAAAACAGGAAAGCCCGTTGAAGTAGTTTCCATTCAGGACTACAGTGGAACGCTTGGCGCTATTGCTGAAGGATCAAGAATAGCAGCGAAAATGGTACAGGCTGCTTCCGCTCAAATGAAGGAACTCTGTGATTTCAGTGAGCTTATTATCGGAACAGAATGCGGCGGTTCGGACGCCTGTTCTGGTTTATCAGCCAATCCTGCCGTAGGGGTTGTTAGCGATATGCTTGTTGACCAAGGTGGCACTGCGATTTTAGCAGAAACAACAGAACTAATTGGTGCGGAACATCTATTGGCGGAGCGTGCAGTGGATGATAGGACAGCCAAGCGTGTATATGAAGTAATCGGTGCTATGGAAAACCGTGCCATTACGATGGGAGTGGATATCCGGACAGGGAATCCGAGCCCTGGAAATATCAAGGGAGGCTTGAGTTCCTTAGAAGAAAAATCGTTAGGTGCTTCAAATAAATCTGGAAGCAGGCCCTTACAAGAGGTGATCGATTATGCTCAGGTGCCATCCAAAAAAGGACTGGTGTGGATGGATACCCCTGGGCATGATATTGAACAGATGACAGGTATGGTAGCAGGCGGGTCCCAAATTGTTTTATTTACTACTGGAAGGGGCACACCTACCGGTTCACCAATCGCGCCTGTTATCAAGATTGCGACTAATTCAGGAATTTTTGAAAGAATGGAAGAGAACATTGATATGAACGCCGGAACCATCATCGAAGGCAAAGAATCGATTGAGTCGGTCGGCCAGCGTATTTTCGATGAAATCGAGCTTGTTGCTTCTGGTAAGCTGACAAAAGCGGAAATTCTTAAACAGCATGATTTCGGTATTTGGCGGATTGGCCCTACATTTTAAAAAAAGATGAAAAGGAGTTAGAACTTTGACCACTATAACACAGGTAAAAACCTACCTTAACTATATTAATGGAGAATGGGTATCATCTCTCGGAAAAAAAGTCGATATATCCATTAATCCTGCTAATAAAAACGAAATCGTCGGCTACATTCAGAGTTCGAGTGGGGAAGATGTAGATAGAGCTGTAGAAGCAGCAAAGAGGGCTCAAAAAGAATGGCGCCGTCTTTCAGGAGCAGAACGCGGTGATTATCTCTATAAAATAGCGAATAGTCTAGAAAGGCGTCTTGATGAGATTGCTGAAACGATGACAATGGAAATGGGCAAAACATTCTCTGAAGCCAAAGGTGAGACAATGCGTGGTGTCGCTATTCTCCGATACTATGCAGGCGAGGGGATGCGCAAGGCGGGTGATGTTATTCCAGCCAGTGACAGTCAAGCGTTGATGTTTACAAAACGTGTTCCTCTTGGAGTCATCGGTGTTATATCCCCGTGGAACTTTCCAGTAGCCATCCCGATTTGGAAAATGGCACCTGCGCTGATCTACGGCAATACGGTTGTGATTAAACCTGCACAAGAAACATCTGTTACGGCGGCGAAAGTCATCGAATGCATGGATGAGGCAGGTATTCCGGATGGTGTAGTGAATATGGTGACTGGGGCTGGCTCCGTAGTCGGAGCAGCGATGGTCAACCATACAGATGTCAACGGTATTACCTTCACAGGATCAAATGCTACCGGCAAACAGATCGGACAGGCGGCCCTGGCTCGAGGTGCGAAATATCAGCTGGAGATGGGAGGGAAAAATCCAGTCATCATTGCAGCGGATGCTGACCTCGATCTAGCGGTGGAAGGAACTATCAGCGGCGGCTTTCGATCGACAGGTCAAAAATGTACAGCCACAAGCCGGGTATTTGTTCATACAGAGGTATATGATTTATTTAAAGAGAAACTACTTCAAAAGGTGAAAGAGATAAAAATCGGAAACGGCATGGAAGATACATCATGGATGGGACCATGCGCCAGTGAGAACCAATTAAATACCGTACTTTCTTATATTGAAAAAGGGAAAGCAGAGGGAGCAAGATTGATATACGGCGGTGAACGCCATACCGGGAATGGATGCGAAAACGGCTTTTATGTCCAACCGACTGTATTTGAGGATGTTACGAATGGAATGGTCATTGCCCAGGAGGAAATCTTCGGTCCGGTGTTGGCCCTTATCAAAGTGGATACGATCGAAGAAGCATTAGCGCAGGCTAATGATATTGAATTTGGGCTTAGTGCCTCCATTTATACGAAAGACATCGGCGCAATGATGTCCTTCATCATCGACATAGATGCAGGACTTGTCCGTATTAATGCTGAAACCGCCGGTGTTGAATTACAGGCACCATTCGGCGGCATGAAACAGTCTAGCTCACATTCCCGCGAGCAGGGGCAGGCAGCAATCGAATTTTTTACCGCAATCAAAACTGTATTTGTAAAAGCATAGACAGATAGAATTACAAGATGGTTCCCTAAAATCTTATTATGATTTTAGGGGGCGGTTTTTCCTCTATAGACCTGCCAATATAGTATCCTTGCCTTTGATAAATTAATAAATCGAATTTCAATATTGTTATAATATTCTTACCCTTACTTGAGCTCGATTTCAGTAATAGGAGGTTTTTATATGAGAGAAATACATCAAAAAAGAACCAACGTTCGTTGGAAGATTGCTATATTCATGTGGGCAGCCATAGCCATTAATTATTTGGACCGCACAGTCCTATCTGCTACCACCCCAGCTTTAATGAAGGAATTCGGACTAGATGCGGCGCAAATGGGAATTATCATGTCTGCTTTCTTTTGGAGCTATGCGTTATTTCAGATTCCTGCGGGGTGGTTAGCTGACAAAGTTGGCCAACGATTCTCGCTTGCTTTTTGTGTTGCTTGGTGGTCGATTGCCACGGCATTGACAGCTGTTAGCCAAGGCATGAAATCTCTCTTAATATTCCGTGTTCTTTTAGGGGTGGGGGAAGCTGGAGCATATCCAAGCAGTGCCGGGGTAACAGCTAAATGGTTCCCTGACAAAGAAAGGACAAGGGTCTCTGCTATTTTTGACAGCGGTTCCAAAGTAGGGACAGCGTTAGCGATGCCGTTTGTTGTTTGGTTAATGACTGCTTTCGGATGGAAAGTTCCATTTATTGTATCCGGTCTTTTAGGGCTGATTTGGGTAGCTATCTGGTGGGCCTATTACCGTGATCCGGAAAAACATATGTATGTAAATCAAGAAGAACTTACCTATATTCGTGATGGACAGGTCAAAAAAGACGGACTGGATAAAACACAGCCGATGAAATGGTATCAACTTCTTAAATACCGTAATATTCAAGCAATGTGTGTCGGATTTTTCATGCTAAACTATGCCATTTATTTCTTTATTACCTGGTTCCCGGCTTACCTTGTACAAGAACGCGGCTTTGAATTGATGAAAATGGGATGGGTGTCGATGATTCCCCCTTTATTTGGCCTTGTAGCTGAACTCTGTGCAGGCTGGTTTGCCGATCATCTTTACACAAAAGGGTATTCTTTAACCTTTGTCCGTAAATTGAACCTTGTTGGAGGTATGTTGTTAGCAACTTTGATTGCTTTTGCCGGATTAGTTGATTCAGCTATCATTTCAATTGCGTTATTGTCCATTTCTTATGCCGGTTTAACCACTGCCGCATGCGCTATTTGGTCGCTTCCTGGAGACGTAGCACCTCGTAATATGACTTCCATAGTGGGGGGACTTCAAAACTGCGTTTCGAATATGGGAGGTATTTTGGGACCTATTGTAACTGGTTTCATTATTGCGTCTACCCATTCGTTTATCCCAGCTCTTTTAGTATCTGGAGCAGCTACCTTAATCGGTGCATTAACTTATCTTTTCTGGCTTGGGAAGGTAGAACCTATTGTTCCTAAGACGGAGTCAGCAAGCAGCCAGCTAACTTTTTAACTTGATGCGAATAGAATAAGGGGTAAGTCCAAGATAAGTCCAAAAAACGCCATGCAGATGTAATAAAATTCAAGTGCTAAATAATACCAATGATTTTATCACTTATCCAGTTCTGATAAAAATGCGGTTTCAACGTTAAGGAATTTTCAATATTAAAAAGCCTAATTTCTCAATAATGTTGAGAAATTAGGCTTTAGACCGTAGACAAACCCCTTTCTTCAGAAAAAGCACTGAAGAAAAAGGGGTTTTCACTTCATGAATTTCACATATATTGATATCAATTCAAAAATATCATACTATATATTGAACCTTATAAAGATAAAGAAAATAGCTGCCGACTTTGTCGACAGCCTGAAGTGACTCATTTAGAGTCACTTTTTTTATCAAAAGGAAAAACGTATTTGATAGCATGTTTTAAAAGCTAAGGGACAACACCTAATTGAAAGTTGACACTTAGCTTTTATTTTTTGTTTATTACAATGCTTTCACAATAATGTTACAACTTTTAAATAATTCTTGTCTTACATGGTAGATGAATTTAGAGTAGGTCTAAAGTATAATATTCTGAAATTGAAGTGGGGATTGTTCCTAGTTAAATTTCTTATCGGTAAATTGCTGCTTTAAAGGAGTGTGAACAATGGATCTTCGTGAAATAGAAAAAATGATCCAAATGTTAGAGAGGATCGAAAAAGAAATACAAGAAACAAAGAAATCACTTCATTTAATACTTAATACAATAGATAAGTATGAAAACTTTGCATATTTAAAAGTATGTTAAATAGATTTTGTTACTTTTGTCCAAAGTATTATTTCAGCAAATGACTGCTCTAACATGAGTGGCCTTTTTATTTGCAAACTTAAGTTGGAATCAGGTTTCAACCTGTCTGAATAGCTTCATTAAGATTAAGGTTTACACATATGTTGAACAACAATTACAATACATCAAAAACCTTTCCAAAATTTGGAGAGTACATTAAAATATAATAAAAGTTTAATAGAAAGGTTGAATCCCTATGCGTGAGGTTTATTCGAACATCTTGTTAATTGTGGGGTGGCTATTTTTAACCTTTAGTTTTTATTTATTCTTATTGGCCTTTATTGAAATAAACTCCCTCTATATTGGTGCTCTTCTTCTTATTCTTGGGTTGATTTCTCTATTCGCTTCAAAAAGGATTGGTAATCATTCGGGAAATTTCCTTTCCCTTTTTGATCGGTAAAAAAAGCTCCAATTGGGGCGTTTTTTTTTATAATTAATTAAACTTATTATCAAAAGCAATAGGGACTAAATCGATCCCGATCTTTTGAGCAGCAAGATAACGTGTGTAGCCATCTGTAAGGATCTTTGTATCCCTCTTAATCGTAATAGGTTCATCTAAGTAGCCTGTCCGTTTAACATGATTCATAGCTTGCTGTATTTTTTTAACACTCGGATTAGAATTTAAAAAGCCTTCAGTTACAATAATTTGATCCAGTAATATAAATGTCTCAGTTCCCTCTGGTTTCAAAATTTCACTCTCTCCTTATATGGACTATTGATGCTTTGAAGACAACGTTGACCCAAGCTATTTTAATATTATAAATATATTTAATCCGATATATGTATTATTCCATGTTAAAGTAGGGTGTATTATCTAACGCTTGTAGAGATTGCGTGTTTTAAAATCATCTGCTGCTGTCCATTTGACTTAAAAACGATCGAAAATTTATCATGACCTTCAATGGTTCCTTTCATACGGAATCCATTTAGTAATATCAGCTCAATTTCCCTTTTACTGTTCATGATTTCATCTAATATCTTTGTTTGTAATTCCATTACATTCTTACCACTCTTTTTAAAATATCTATCACTAGAATATCAGATATTATGTTATATGACTTTGGAATTTAACTTTATTCGATCAAAACTTTGGTGTAAACCTATTATGTGAACATGATAAAAGGCAGCTATTACGCTGCCGTTTTTTTACACTTAAGTTTAAAATCAGGTTTAAACCTGATTAAAGTCTTCAGTAAGGTTCTCACATATGTTCATTCTTGTTGAACTTAAGCACTCCTTTAATTGAAGAAGAATCCTATCTATTTTTTTAAGTAGTGAATATACATATGTATCGTATGCCTCTCCGTTTTGATACATATAATCCCTTAGAAAGCTTCCTTTTCCATTAACTGTTACTCCTTCCTCCCTCAATCTTTTTTTCGTTATTTACAATGGTTGTAACACATTAACAACGTTAACCTGTAACACTTTATGTAAGAGGTCGAAAGAATATACCTTATTTTCTAGGCTTTAACCTCCCTCAACATGCCTTTATGTTTAGATTCCCTATTATTTATGTTCCTCATATTGAACAAAATAAAAATTAAAAAAACACTTTACTTAGTTATTGACTTCTACGAAAACAAGTGATAAGATGTTATTCATCGCTGCAAGATATTAAGCGATATTTTCTTCCTTTAAAACTTTTAACAGAAGTTGATAAAGGTGAATTTGTTTGATTCAATAGTTCTTGTCGCTAATTTAGTAGTCGATTAAAACATATTGACTCTTTTCAAACAGGATGGTATATTATTTACCTAATTTGAAAAAAACATTGAGAATTTATCATTGACTTCTACAAAATTAAATGATAAGTTTTTATTTGTCGCTATAAAATATTAAATAGAGATTAGCGGATTTTTTCTTTTAAAAAATTTTCGTAGAAGTTGACAAAAATGAAGTTGTTTGATACAATAGTTTTTGTCGCTGATTCTTCGAAATCAGTTCATTTTCATCTCGAAAAATAGTTCTTTGAAAACTAAACAAAACAGAAACGTCAACGTTAATTCAAGTCTTTTATAAAGACATTATATGAGCAAGTCAAACTACTACTTTATTGGAGAGTTTGATCCTGGCTCAGGACGAACGCTGGCGGCGTGCCTAATACATGCAAGTCGAGCGAATCAATGGGAGCTTGCTCCCTGAGATTAGCGGCGGACGGGTGAGTAACACGTGGGTAACCTGCCTGTAAGATTGGGATAACTCCGGGAAACCGGAGCTAATACCGGATAATATTTCGAACCGCATGGTTCGGAATTGAAAGGTGGCTTTTGCTACCACTTACAGATGGACCCGCGGCGCATTAGCTAGTTGGTGAGGTAACGGCTCACCAAGGCAACGATGCGTAGCCGACCTGAGAGGGTGATCGGCCACACTGGGACTGAGACACGGCCCAGACTCCTACGGGAGGCAGCAGTAGGGAATCTTCCGCAATGGACGAAAGTCTGACGGAGCAACGCCGCGTGAGCGAAGAAGGCCTTCGGGTCGTAAAGCTCTGTTGTTAGGGAAGAACAAGTACCGTTCAAATAGGGCGGTACCTTGACGGTACCTAACCAGAAAGCCACGGCTAACTACGTGCCAGCAGCCGCGGTAATACGTAGGTGGCAAGCGTTGTCCGGAATTATTGGGCGTAAAGCGCGCGCAGGCGGTTTCTTAAGTCTGATGTGAAAGCCCACGGCTCAACCGTGGAGGGTCATTGGAAACTGGGGAACTTGAGTGCAGAAGAGGAGAGTGGAATTCCACGTGTAGCGGTGAAATGCGTAGAGATGTGGAGGAACACCAGTGGCGAAGGCGACTCTCTGGTCTGTAACTGACGCTGAGGCGCGAAAGCGTGGGGAGCGAACAGGATTAGATACCCTGGTAGTCCACGCCGTAAACGATGAGTGCTAAGTGTTAGAGGGTTTCCGCCCTTTAGTGCTGCAGCAAACGCATTAAGCACTCCGCCTGGGGAGTACGGTCGCAAGACTGAAACTCAAAGGAATTGACGGGGGCCCGCACAAGCGGTGGAGCATGTGGTTTAATTCGAAGCAACGCGAAGAACCTTACCAGGTCTTGACATCCTTCGCTACTTCTAGAGATAGAAGGTTCCCCTTCGGGGGACGAAGTGACAGGTGGTGCATGGTTGTCGTCAGCTCGTGTCGTGAGATGTTGGGTTAAGTCCCGCAACGAGCGCAACCCTTGATCTTAGTTGCCAGCATTCAGTTGGGCACTCTAAGGTGACTGCCGGTGACAAACCGGAGGAAGGTGGGGATGACGTCAAATCATCATGCCCCTTATGACCTGGGCTACACACGTGCTACAATGGATGGTACAAAGGGCTGCAAGACCGCGAGGTCAAGCCAATCCCATAAAACCATTCTCAGTTCGGATTGCAGGCTGCAACTCGCCTGCATGAAGCCGGAATCGCTAGTAATCGCGGATCAGCATGCCGCGGTGAATACGTTCCCGGGCCTTGTACACACCGCCCGTCACACCACGAGAGTTTGTAACACCCGAAGTCGGTGGGGTAACCGCAAGGAGCCAGCCGCCTAAGGTGGGACAGATGATTGGGGTGAAGTCGTAACAAGGTAGCCGTATCGGAAGGTGCGGCTGGATCACCTCCTTTCTAAGGATAAAATGAAGGTCAAGATCCTTCATAAAAAGATGTTTCTGATTTTGTTTAGTTTTGAGAGAACTATCTCTCAGGCATTGTTCCTTGAAAACTAGATAACAATAACAATTCAAGTAATTCACTGAGTTTAAACGCTTAGTTAGTGATTCTCTTAATTATGTTTAATCAGGACATTAAGTAAGCACTTATGTCTTGAGACAAAGGAGAAGCGAGAAGTTCGAGGCGACGAGTGGTCGAGGAGCGGAGTGTACGGTTTTGGTACATGAGCACCGCAGAACGCGAAGTCAACGAAGAAATTCGACGCTTATCGTTTGTCGAAGGTTAAGTTGTTAAGGGCGCACGGTGGATGCCTTGGCACTAGGAGCCGATGAAGGACGGTACTAACACCGATATGCTTCGGGAAGCTGTAAGTAAGCTTTGATCCGGAGATTTCCGAATGGGGAAACCCACTGTTCGTAATGGAACAGTATCTTTACCTGAATCCATAGGGTAATGAAGGCAGACCCGGGGAACTGAAACATCTAAGTACCCGGAGGAAGAGAAAGCAAACGCGATTTCCTGAGTAGCGGCGAGCGAAACGGAAGAAGCCCAAACCAAGAGGCTTGCCTCTTGGGGTTGTAGGACACTCTATTAGGAGTTACAAAGGAACGGGGTAAATGAAGCGGTCTGGAAAGGCCCGTCATAGAAGGTAACAACCCTGTAGTTGAAACTTCGTTCCCTCCAGAGTGGATCCTGAGTACGGCGGGACACGTGAAATCCCGTCGGAAGCAGGGAGGACCATCTCCCAAGGCTAAATACTCCCTAGTGACCGATAGTGAACCAGTACCGTGAGGGAAAGGTGAAAAGCACCCCGGAAGGGGAGTGAAAGAGATCCTGAAACCGTGTGCCTACAAGTAGTCAAAGCCCGTTAATGGGTAATGGCGTGCCTTTTGTAGAATGAACCGGCGAGTTACGATCCCGTGCAAGGTTAAGTTGAAGAGACGGAGCCGCAGCGAAAGCGAGTCTTAAATAGGGCGAATGAGTACGTGGTCGTAGACCCGAAACCAGGTGATCTACCCATGTCCAGGGTGAAGTTCAGGTAACACTGAATGGAGGCCCGAACCCACGCACGTTGAAAAGTGCGGGGATGAGGTGTGGGTAGCGGAGAAATTCCAATCGAACTTGGAGATAGCTGGTTCTCTCCGAAATAGCTTTAGGGCTAGCCTTGAATTAAGAGTCTTGGAGGTAGAGCACTGATTGGACTAGGGGCCCCCATCGGGTTACCGAATTCAGTCAAACTCCGAATGCCAAAGACTTATGTTCAGGAGTCAGACTGCGAGTGATAAGATCCGTAGTCAAGAGGGAAACAGCCCAGACCACCAGCTAAGGTCCCAAAGTATACGTTAAGTGGAAAAGGATGTGGAGTTGCTTAGACAACCAGGATGTTGGCTTAGAAGCAGCCACCATTTAAAGAGTGCGTAATAGCTCACTGGTCGAGTGACTCTGCGCCGAAAATGTACCGGGGCTAAACGTATCACCGAAGCTGTGGACTGTTCTTTTAGAACAGTGGTAGGAGAGCGTTCTAAGGGCTGTGAAGCTAGACCGTAAGGACTAGTGGAGCGCTTAGAAGTGAGAATGCCGGTATGAGTAGCGAAAGAGGGGTGAGAATCCCCTCCACCGAATGCCTAAGGTTTCCTGAGGAAGGCTCGTCCGCTCAGGGTTAGTCGGGACCTAAGCCGAGGCCGAAAGGCGTAGGCGATGGCCAACAGGTTGAAATTCCTGTACCACCTCCTCACCGTTTGAGCAATGGGGGGACGCAGAAGGATAGGGTAAGCGCGCTGTTGGATTAGCGCGTCCAAGCAGTTAGGCTGACAACGAGGCAAATCCCGTTGTCACATAAGCTGAGCTGTGATGGCGAGGGAACTATAGTACCGAAGTTCCTGATTCCACACTGCCAAGAAAAGCCTCTAGCGAGGTGTGAGGTGCCCGTACCGCAAACCGACACAGGTAGGCGAGGAGAGAATCCTAAGGTGAGCGAGAGAACTCTCGTTAAGGAACTCGGCAAAATGACCCCGTAACTTCGGGAGAAGGGGTGCTTTTTAGGGTGAATAGCCCGGAAAAGCCGCAGTGAATAGGCCCAGGCGACTGTTTAGCAAAAACACAGGTCTCTGCGAAGCCGCAAGGCGAAGTATAGGGGCTGACGCCTGCCCGGTGCTGGAAGGTTAAGGGGAGAGGTTAGCGCAAGCGAAGCTTTGAACTGAAGCCCCAGTAAACGGCGGCCGTAACTATAACGGTCCTAAGGTAGCGAAATTCCTTGTCGGGTAAGTTCCGACCCGCACGAAAGGCGTAACGATCTGGGCACTGTCTCAACGAGAGACTCGGTGAAATTATAGTACCTGTGAAGATGCAGGTTACCCGCGACAGGACGGAAAGACCCCGTGGAGCTTTACTGTAGCCTGATATTGAATTTTGGTACAGCTTGTACAGGATAGGTAGGAGCCTGAGAAGCCGGAGCGCCAGCTTCGGTGGAGGCGTCGGTGGGATACTACCCTGGCTGTATTGAAATTCTAACCCGCGGCCCTTATCGGGCCGGGAGACAGTGTCAGGTGGGCAGTTTGACTGGGGCGGTCGCCTCCTAAAATGTAACGGAGGCGCCCAAAGGTTCCCTCAGAATGGTTGGAAATCATTCGCAGAGTGTAAAGGCACAAGGGAGCTTGACTGCGAGACCTACAAGTCGAGCAGGGACGAAAGTCGGGCTTAGTGATCCGGTGGTTCCGCATGGAAGGGCCATCGCTCAACGGATAAAAGCTACCCCGGGGATAACAGGCTTATCTCCCCCAAGAGTCCACATCGACGGGGAGGTTTGGCACCTCGATGTCGGCTCATCGCATCCTGGGGCTGTAGTCGGTCCCAAGGGTTGGGCTGTTCGCCCATTAAAGCGGTACGCGAGCTGGGTTCAGAACGTCGTGAGACAGTTCGGTCCCTATCCGTCGTGGGCGCAGGAAATTTGAGAGGAGCTGTCCTTAGTACGAGAGGACCGGGATGGACGCACCGCTGGTGTACCAGTTGTCTTGCCAAAGGCATAGCTGGGTAGCTATGTGCGGAAGGGATAAGTGCTGAAAGCATCTAAGCATGAAGCCCCCCTCAAGATGAGATTTCCCATAGCGTAAGCTAGTAAGATCCCTGAAAGATGATCAGGTTGATAGGTCTGAGGTGGAAGCGCGGTGACGTGTGGAGCTGACAGATACTAATCGATCGAGGACTTAACCTAATAATGTGTTAAACTTTAGTGAATTGAATTGTGAAGTGTTATCTAGTTTTGAAGGAACAACCTTTAAACTAAATATGTCTGGTGGCGATAGCGAAGAGGTCACACCCGTTCCCATGCCGAACACGGAAGTTAAGCTCTTCAGCGCCAATGGTAGTTAGGGGTTTCCCCTTGTGAGAGTAGGACGTTGCCAGGCAAAAGTTAACAACAAAAAGAACTAATCCTTTTTTAGGATTAGTTCTTTTTTATATATAATTTCACAGAAGTTGAGTTATATGAATTCATCTTATATAATGAAAGTAAATCATACTTTTCTAAAAATTAAGGCGGTGGTTCATATGAAAAACACTGGCAAAGAAAGTATAATTGATGAATTTGCAAAATGGCAAAAAGAACAAGGAAAAGCTGATGGTACGATTAAAACGTATGTAGGAGTTCTTGAGAAATTTCAATCATGGTTAACAACAAAAAATATATCCCTTGATCAGATTTCAAAGAATGACGTTCAATTATATATGGATTATTTGGAAGAACAACAAAAAAATGCGGGTACGATTGAAAAATACCTTGCAGCAATAAGTGTTTTTTCACGCTTTTTAGGGAGATCTCAAATTATCTTGGATATCAAACGGAAAGAAAAAATCAAGGAAAGTGAAATGCCCGAGTCTCTTGAAGAAAGCGAAGAAAAGCAATTGTTATTGGAGGTTGAGTTCGACGGAAACCTTCGAAACATCGCAATCGTTTATACTCTTTTGTATACAGGGATTCGAATTTCAGAACTCTGTGATTTAAATTTTGATGATATTAAACTAACGGATAAGAAAGGTACGCTTCTTGTAAAAGATAAAAATGGGGAAATCGAAAGAATAATTCCACTTTCAAAAGAAGTAAGGAAACACCTTAAAAATTATATCGATTCTTTAAATACAAACAGAGAAGCATTATTTGTTTCAAGCACCTATAAAAGACTATCAACTAGGGCAGTACAATATGTGTTGCAAAAATACGATGTGAATCCCCATAAGTTACGTCATACGTTTTGCCAAAAGCTTATCAATAAAGGAATTGATATTCACACAGTAGCAAAATTAGCAGGACACAAGGATGTAAATGTAACGAAGCGTTATACTAGTGATGTAGAGTTGAACTTAGAAAAGGTAATTGATCAAGCTTTCTCAGGGTAGATACAAACGGATGCGTTGTCTTGAAAACAGAAAAAGGTTCACGATTATACAATCGTGAACCTTTTTCCATCTTCTTTCCGTTCGAGTTTGTATTATTCTCAAATAAGCGATATCCTATTCTACTCTGAAAAAGTATTGGCGAACTGTAGTAAGTGAGTGGTTTTTAGTAATTAGTAAAATTAACATCGAATAACTTTAAGTTTGAGAGCTTACTGATTCATTTACAACTGCACGAGGTCGGCTGGCTCTGTACCATTGCAAGCAAAATGAATATGAGGATAATATCAATTGCGTCCCCGTCATAATACATTATCATACCTCCTGATTCTGCATGTTTTATGGAAACGATTTGGATTTAAAATAAAGTTCGACCGTTTAAAACAAAGTTTAACTATTTGTAATAAAGTTGCACCGTTTTGAAAAAGTTCAACCGTTTTATATATGAATTTTTGATATTTGAGGATTTTTTTCTTATTAATTAATCGGGCCATATTGTGGAGTAAGGAAGGAAATTATTTGGTTCACCTGGAAATTGTAAGTTATGCCCTTAAGGGTAGAGTTATGGAATAAGCGCAACATAAACGGCTGATTAAGCGGGCCCAAGCAAGGTTCCTCATCTGTTCGTTTCCGATGTCACAAAACAAAGGGAAAATTCTGCTCTAAGCAAAATGACTCAGACAGCCAAATCATTATAAAAAGAAAGGTGATACAGATTTAGACCATCATTGTTATGATTTTATTTCTAAGTCATCTTTTTTAGTGATTTCAACTTCTGATAATTTAGGTTTCTGTGATGTTTCACCAAGAGGGGATATGCCTGGATTTGTTCGTGTACTAGATAATAAGCATTTAATCATACCAGAAAGACCAGGAAACAAAAGAATAGATTCAATGCGTAATATTTTATTAAATCCAAAAGTTGGTCTTTTATTTTTTATTCCAGGATTAGGAGAAACACTCAGAGTTAACGGTAAGGCTTGTTTGGTAAAAGATGATGAACTTCTTGAAAAGATGGCTGTTAAAGGACAAAAACCTATTGTAGGTATTGGTGTGAAAGTAGAGGAATGTTTCATACATTGTGCAAAAGCTTTTAAGAGGTCAAAATTATGGGACCCGTCCACTTGAGCTAATAAAGAAACATTACCATCTGCTGCTAAAATTCTATTTGAACACGCTAAGATTCCTAACTCCACTGTTGATATAATTGCTGAAAGACTTCAGGAAAGTTATACAAAAAGACTTACGTGTGCTTATCTTGAATGAGATTTAAGCAATGATCTTCTAGAATCGGGCGCTATTCAGGAACAAAGATAAGCGCTCCTTTTCATGTTGAACATCTGAGAGTAATAGACTCGTTATAAAGTTAGGTAAAACTGGAAATGAGGTACCCTTCACATCAGATTGTAAGCTATTCCACCCTTGTTTAGAAAGTGTAAGGATAATAAAGAATTAAATAAAAAAGTAATACAAAGAGGCTGCCGCAAATAGTGGGAGAAGACTCTTCATAAATTCCCTAAATCCATTTCCATAGTACGCTTTAGCCAATTGTAAGAACCACTTTTCCTCGGCCGTGGCCACTCTCGATCTCTCGATGGGCGTCCACGGCTTGGTGTAGCGGAAATGCCTTCCTGATATGGATCTGCAATTTCCCTTGCGAGTATAGTTCTACTAGCTCAGTTAGCCGATCCACGGACCTCTGGCTGCGTATAGGGCGAACACCAAGTTCCTCTGCAAGGTCGAACGCAACAATTGTGCCGATTCGGTCTTTGTTTTCGACAAGTTCCAACGATGCGCGCAGAGCATCATCCCCAGCTGCATCGAAGGCTACGTCCACGCCATCCGGTGCTAGGGCACGGACTCTGTCTGCAAGATCCTCTCCATAAGTGACGGGGATCGCACCCAGCGATCGAAGGTAATCGTGGTTGTGTTCACTGGCGGTGCCGATGACAGTTGCTCCCCATGCCTGGGCCAGTTGTACTGCGAATGTACCAACTCCACCAGCTGCAGCGTGAATCAATATGGTGTCTCCCTTGTCAACGCCAAGTTCCTGTAACGCGGTGTGAGCGGTTTGACCAGAGGCTGTTATTGCACCAGCCTCTACCCAAGGCATGTTCTGTGGCTTATGCACAATCTGGTCAACACTAACCACCACATATTCTGCATAGCAGGCCAGTAAAGCCCATCCAAGTACTTCATTGCCGACAGAGAAGTCTGTGACTTTATCCCCGACTTGATCAATAATTCCTGCAAACTCGTTACCGAGAATCTGTGGATACCGCACCTCCAAACCGGGTGGTGCCCAGCCACTACTACGCACCGCCAAGTCGAACGGCTGGATTCCAGCAGCCTTGACCCGGACCCGAACTTGCCCTGCACCAGAATGAGGGTTATCAAATTCCATTACTTGCAAAACATTTGGAGGACCAGAAGTAGAAATTGCAGCGGCTTTCATGCTAAATCCCTCCTGAAGGGGTAAGGGTTCCAGCTGAAGATGGAACGGTATTGAGTATAATTAGGTAATTGAACTTTTTATCATCCAGACAGGCAAAATTTAAAATCTCTTTTTTTTGTTCGATAAGGTTAAGCAATCGAATTGTCTGATCTTTATTCATAGATAATTGTCCCTTCATATTTATTTTAAAATGTAATCCTAGGATTACGAATTAACATATTCTGCTATTGAACGATATTTATGTCTTCATTCAACTAAGAACCTCGATGGTAAATCCGCCCGGGGCTTTAACATAAAATGTCCAGCGATGAGCCCTTTTTGGCGGTTTTACATCAAATCCATCATTTTTCAAGTGTTGATAGATCTCGTTCACCCGTTCTTCGCTCTCCTGCGAAAAACCTATATGAAAGGACTTTGGGTAACTGACATGAGTACCTTTCATCAAAGCGAGCAATAATCCATCTTCGTCTAACAGTACAGCGAATGAATCACCATGCGTGCTCTTGGTTTGTAGGTCGAAATATTTCTCCAAGAACTCTCGAGCAGCGTTAACGTCAGTGACCGTTAGATTGATATGGTTTAGTTTCAAAGGTTACACTTCCTCTCTATAGTTATGATCTTTTACTCCCTATATTTTCTTTTTAAAAATGCTCTCCCAAAACTGGAAGTAGTTAATCAATAATACTCATAATCAAAACAGTATAATCCTCTAAAATCTTTGCAAGCTTTTATTGCTTACATGTTTTATTCTATAATTGATTATTAATAAATAAAAAGACATATTAATATATCTATATATATACTCGAGTATATGAATGAAGGAGTGACGAGCATGGAACTGCTGCAACTGCATTATTTTCTAAAAGTCGCTAAGTTGGAGCATATGACAAAGGCTGCGCAAGAGCTTCGCATTGCGCAGCCTGCTCTCAGCAAAACCATCGCTAGGTTGGAAGAGGATTTGGGTGTACCGTTATTTGATCGCAAAGGAAGGAACATTCGACTCAACTCATTCGGAAAAGTGTATTTGAAGAAAGTAGAAATGGCACTCATGTTGCTTGAAGAGGGCCGTAGAGAAGTTGAAGATCTTGCGGGAGTGGAAAGAGGGCGTGTATTTTTAGCAACAACAACTCATAAATGCTTTTCTGATGTAATAGGTTCTTTTATAGCCTTGCACCCTGATGTCAAACTTCAAATCACTCAGGCTTCAGAGAGGGAAAAGGTGCAACAGCTCCGAAATGGAGATATCGATTTTTGTATCACTTTCCCTCCCATTGAGCAGACGGGGATAGAGGGATTGTCCTTTCTCACTGAAAAAATCTTACTAGCTGTTCCTCATACACATCGATTTGCTAATCGGAGCAACATAGACTTGAGTGAAGTGGCTGATGATCCTTTTATTTGTATAAAGCAAGGGAATCCATTCCGAGAAATGACGGATGAATTTTGTCAAAAAGCAGGATTTACTCCGAATATTATATGTGAAGTCGACGAACATTCTGCAGTAGGTCATTTCATCCGTATGGGAATTGGTATTGCTTTTATGCCGGAAACCTTAATTGAAAAAATAGAGACGTCAATTCATTTAGTGCCTATCGATAATCCTATTTGTCAGCGTACCTACCAAATCGCATGGCTTGAAGGGCGCTATATGTCCCTGGCGGAACGTAAGTTTCGGGAGTTTTTTGTCCAGAGCTTTACCGAATTACCGAAGCAATAAACCTTTAATTTCAAGTCGAACTTTATGAGCCTAAAGCTCTAAATATTAGGAACCGGAGGTAAAAGGTTGAACTTGGCTGTTTCCTTTCTTAACTTCCAGGCCAATGATGGATTCATACTTTATCACACCTCCTTTTACATAGATTCACTAGTAGCTTCTATCTAGTAGTTGATAAATTAAAGATTATTAATTAAGAAGTATATTTAAATGAAATAATGCTTTTACAAACTGGGACTTTTTTGCAATAACATAAGCAGACAATTTCTCAGAAACTTTTTGACCAATTTATACAGGCATTTAAAAGATTGTTTGAGGTGAAATGAATGGTCGAAAGGCAAGATCCATTAGCAGCAGCGAAACAATTTATCGATAAGCACTTTTCAAATTGCCAAGGGGCTTTATTAGCAGGAAGTGTAGTTAGAGGAGAGGCAACAGAAACTTCTGATCTTGATATTGTTATTTTTGATAAAAGACTTACTTCATCTGTAAGCCCGAAATATAAAAAAAGCGCACCTTTCGGTCCGCATCACAAACAGCCGTAAATTCTGATTTTTTTAATCGAATTACAGCTGTTTCATTTATTTAGTACATTCTAACTGAATCATTTTTGACCAGGGCATGTATTGATCTAGTATTTCGGGGTTTTGATGAATGCCGAGATTCGGTAGATCCGTCAAAAGCTTCTTTATGTATTCATAAAAATCAATGCCGTTACTTTTGGCGGTTTCTGAAATACTCAAACAAATGGCGTTTGCTTTTGCACCGGCTTCAAAAATTAAGACTCTTATCATTGCAATTCTTATCAAATAATCTTTTAAAAATTTTTACCTTTACAATGAGATTCACAAAAAAAGTTTTTTATAAAATGTTTTTTGAAAACGACAGAATGAAAGTTTAATAAGTTTAAAAACGCTAAGGGATTTAAAAAAGTAATTAGTTATAAATAGGGAGAATAGTTAACCTTTAACAATATAATTTATTTAATTCCTCCAATATATTGACAGTCTTCGAAAAGCATAATATAATCAAATTCAATCAAGAAAATCCAAATTTAATCAGTTTTAACAGAGTATTCAACCACAAAAAATCACCGTTTCTACTTACCACTTCTTTGAAACCACTAACTAATAGAAACTCCTATCAACAAGATTAATCAAAATGATTCACTCACATCTTTAAGGAAAATGACTCATAATAGAACGTCTTAAGGGGGTGATCAATAACAGTTTTGTAAGCGTTAACAAATTCAATCTTCAATATTTGTCTTGCTATGAAAATCGTTCATATTAATTAAATTCCGGTAGTGTCAAAAGTTCTATGAAAACTAAATAAGTATCAAGAACTTATCCACTATTTAGGTGGTGATCCTACGTAATCGCTCCGCAATGGTTTAACAGAAGGATATCAAAGGCGAAGGGAACAAAAAGAAGACATGCCAAATAAGTCATTGTTTTTCCATTTTAAACCATTGGTAAGTTCGGTTTGTCTAGAGTTCGCTAACGCCGATTGCTGATTTAGTTCAAGAGGTCTGCTAAACAAATAGTTAGTCTACCCGTTGCTCGATCATCCATTGTAAGGCTAACTCTATAAGCTTGTACAACGTGGTGGCATGGTAGGAAGCCCTTGTAATTTTTGGTTTACTACGGGTACTTTTCCTTCAAGGGATGCATGTGGCAGGGGGTGGCAATTTTTTTGCTTATAAAAGCCCTCTATCAAGTATTTTATAGCCTATTTCTTATAAAAGTTTTGAAAATACGTAAATTCCTTAGGGGGGAGATAATATGGAAACAAATATATCTATTGAAAGGTCATATTCAAAAGAACGACGGAACATTGTAGTAGGATTATCTGTTTTTTTCTTAACATTTTTAAGTGGTTTTCCTTTTAAGGCAACAAAGGTAAGCGCTGCCAACGAAACGATCTATTACCCAGTAGATCATGGAGCACAGTTAAATAACCCCAATTTTGACAACGCACCAATTATTAATAATCTTATTAATAATATGCCTCCATCTGGAGGAGTCATTGAATTACCAGCAGGAGAAATGTGGATTCATTCTCCAATTAAAATTAATCGCTCTTATGTGACAATCAGAGGCGTTAATGCAGGTACACGTTCGAATATCGACCCCGAAGAACAAACAGGTTTAACTCATCCAGGTGGAGGAAGTAAACTTGTATTAGGTAATAACTGTCAAACAGCTATCGTTTCTGAAAGACGCGTTGGAGCACCACGAGTATCTTCGATTCAACTGGAAAGCTTTTTGATTCAAGGTCGTGGAACAGATAAAGGTCAAATTGCTGTTAATATCGACCAAGATAATGATGCAGTTCGTATTATTGGTGTTTCAACAATCAACGTAGATACTGGTTTACGATTAAATGGAGCTGACGCATGCACAGTAAGAGGCTGTTGGATTTCAGAAGTTCGTAATGGACTTCTTTCGGTCGGTGCTTCTCAGCAATTATTAGTAGCTAATAACTACTTTGGAACACAACCGTTAGGAAAAAGTGTGTTTTTAGAAAATCCTAACTGGGCAAATATTGTAGGTAACAACATCTATCCTGATGGACATGTATGTTTAGAAGCTATAGGAGCCAATGATTGTACGTTTACAGGGAATAATATCCAAAGCTACTACACTGGTGCTGTTATTATTAAAGGAAATGGAAATTTATTTTCTGGAAAAGTACAAGCGCTTAGAGATGGTGCAGGTAACTGGAAAAGTGACCCTATTGGGCGTGATGGTCTTTATGGACTGATTCATGTTAATGGAAATGATAATCATATCACAGCTTCAACTATCAATTCTGCTCAACCAGAAAATAACACTCGTATCCTAATTATGGGTGGTAATGGAAACTGGGTGACTAATACCAAGATTTATGGTATTTCTTCGAATCGAAAAGTTGTAGTCAATGGTTCATGTGTGGATACACGTATTGTTCATTCTGCGTCATCGTTAGAGGTAGATAAAGCTAATTCGAATACAACAATCGTTTGGTAATTTATTGCTCTGCTATTACTCTATTTGGGGTACGGCAACGATTCGCCCGAAATTCTCAACTGTAATTAAAATTAATCAAGGATTTAAAAAACTCGGTAAGAATATTGATTTAAACGACTTTTTTTGCTGAAGCTATTCTAAAAATGATTATAAGCGTCTAATGAATTTCAAAAAATTAGGAGGGGAAATTATGCTTCAAAATATTGGCGGGCCAGGATTAATACTAATTTTAATCATCGCCCTTATTATTTTCGGACCTTCTAAGTTACCGGAAATCGGAAGAGCTTTTGGCTCAACATTAAGGGAATTTAAAAAGTCTACCAGAGATCTTGTAACAGATGATTCAAATTCAGAAACATCTAATAAGAAAGAATAACTAACCAAAAAATAATAGGAGATGTAGGTTCTGTCTTACATCTTCTTTTTCATGGAGTGATTAGGTTGGAAGATCAAAACATGCGCTTAGTTCAGCACTTTGAGGAATTACGTAAACGCATTATTATCACTTTAGTTGTCTTTCTGCTGTCTTTAGTCCTAGCATTTATATATGTCCAAGATTTTTATTATGTGTTAGTTAAAGACTTGCCATTTAAACTGGCTCTGTTAGGACCGAGTGATATCTTACTCGTTTATTTAATGATTGCAAGCGTTGTTGCTATAACAGCTACTATACCAGTTGCTGCGCACCAAGCTTGGTTGTATGTACGTCCAGCTTTAACACCAAAAGAACGCAGAGTTACCATTGCTTATATTCCAGGACTATTTATTCTATTCATATTAGGAATTAGTTTTGGTTACTTTATTCTATTTCCTCTTGTACTAAATTTTTTAATGTCGCTATCTAATGATATGTTTACTACTTTCTTTACAACGGAGAAATATTTCCAATTTTTGCTTCACATGACTTTGCCTTTTGGAGTTCTGTTTGAAATTCCCGTTGTCATTATGTTTTTAACAAGTTTAGGAATTATAAATCCATATCGTTTGCAAAAAAATAGGAAATATGCATACTTTCTGTTATTCTTCGTTTCAATTTTGATTACGCCTCCAGATTTTCTATCAGATATTCTGGTGGTTATACCTTTATTACTCTTATATGAAAGTAGTATCAGCTTATCTAAATTTGTTTATAAAAGACAGCAAAGGACTAAAGAAGAAAAAAATGAGGTATACGAATCTGTTTAATAAATATAAAAAGCTGATTCCTTAAAATAAGGTGAGGAATCAGCTTTTTTAAGTCCTTAACTTTGCTTAACATACAAAATTCTCGTTTTTTGCTCTGGCCCCCTATACGTAAAAAAGTAACTCACACCCTAACTTTATAGGGTTAGGGGAAGTTAAAACTTGCTCCTTTTCCCCTTTTTCTTTTACTGACCTCAATATTTATGTGAGTTATAAGAACATCCCTAATTTAGAAATGAGAACAAGAATAGAGATGAAAGCGACAGCATGAAAGCCAATTTTCAAGGCTCAAGATAATATAGCGGCAAGGCTTATAACGCCGTTCTCGGCTAATTTCTTATCAAAGAACCCCACAAGAACGACACAGCCAGCTAGCTGCTAAAAGAAAATGAATATCGAATAAGTTTGTGGATTAATAGCGAGGGAATAAGCGGTAATCGTACAGCGGTTGTTGATGCTATTTTGTTGGTGCTGCTTAAATAGTTCATTTAGCTTCTTTTTGGCGGAAACGTATTCCGGTGAACCACTAGAATAAAAAGGTCCTAAAATCAATGGTTTCTGGACGCTTAGTGAATAATTTTTTCATTATTGTTGTTTTTCCTCCTTTAGTTTTCAGAATATTTAATTGTCTAAATCGAACATGCTTGTTCTGTACGTGAGGCAGACGGGTGACTTGGTCAACGGAAATTTTACAGGCTTTGATTGGTGAAGCGAAACGTAAAAAAATGGTGATTTTAAAAATTCATAGTCATCAAACTGAATTTTCCAGTTTTTCATCTTTTGATGATGAATCGGATGAAGATCTTTTCAAGGGATTTTCTGGTTGGATAGCAATTTTCCGGCAATCAGTGCCATTATGCTCCTTGATGGTCGCATAATAGCAAGATGGGTTAATGGGGATGGAAACTTCACTGAAGTTACGTCCGTCAGCGTTGCCGGTCCTGAAATATAGGTTTGGGATGCTAACTTATCAGAGAACGAGGAATTTTCGGAATATAAGATGAGGATTGAACAGACTTTCCGTAAAGGGACCACGGAGAAACTCTCTAGTCTCTCGATTGGAGTCGTAGGTGTCTCCGGAACGGAAATTCCTGTTGAAGAACAATTACATCGATTGAGTGTAGGTGCATAAGTTCTTGGTAGACGGAGATATAGTTGAGGAAAAAAATGTAGGTCGTATTTACAATTCTAATCTTAGTGATGCGGCAGAGGGGCGGCCAAAGGTTCAAAATAGCATGTCCGATAGGGAAAATGGTTAAGGAGAATATCCTCACCCATTTTATAAATATTAATTTTAAAAAACCGTTGAAACGTTTCCAAACTAGTGATATCATAAATTTATGAAATCGCTTTAATATTGGAGGTAGTTGTAGTGCCAAGTTTAAAAGATGTTGCAGACCTGGCAGGAGTTGGAGTTGGCACTGTTTCACGAGTCATTAACAATCATCCGAATGTAAGGAACGAAACACGGGAGAAAGTGAATGCTGCGATCAAACAATTAAATTACACACCTAATGAAGTTGCAAGAAACTTTAAAATGCAAAAATCAACAATGGTTGCGTTATTACTCCCTAGTATTTGGCATCCGTTTTTCTCGGAACTGGCCTATTATATCGAAGATGAGCTTGATCGGGAAGGTTATAAATTGATGCTTTGCAATAGTGGAGGAAGACCTGATAAAGAGCTTCATTATTTCGATATGCTCAACCAGAATAAGGTAGCAGGGATTATTGGAATTACTTATAATGACATCGAGGATAGCGTGAACACCGATATTCCGATTATCAGCATTGACCGTCACTTTGGGAAAAAAATCACATGTGTAACTTCAGATAACTATATTGGCGGCCGCATTGCCTTAAAAGAACTTGTAAAGGCAGGAGCAAAAAAAGCGGCGTATCTGGGAATCACTAGTTCTGTCTACAGTGAGGTCGAACTCAGGAAAAAAGGATTTATCGAGGAAGCAAATGCTCAAGGGATTGAATATATCATTTATGAGGAGAATGATGCTGTTTATAATGATGATAAATTTTTCGGAGATTTCTTTAAAATAAAAGAACATCTTAATGTTTCCGGCGTATTTGCTAATACTGATTTACTAGCCGCCAAATATATTGATAAAGCTAAACAATATGGAATACGAACTCCCGAGGATGTAAAAGTAATTGGTTATGATGGAATTCAAGATAATAAGCTGTTTCACCCGATTCTATCAACGATTCGACAGCCGGTCGAAGAGATGGCCAGAATGTCTGTGAAACTTCTATTAAGAAAGGTTGAAGGAGAGAGGTTAGAACATGAGATTTATCGAATCCCGGTCATGTACAGAGAAGGAGAAACGACATAACTGTTCAAATCTTTCTTCTTTAATTGGAAACGTTTCAATTGGAACCGGAAAATTTTTTAGCTTTAATTGGAAACGTTTCAATTGAATTTTTAAAAATTTTTTTCTTTATTTGGAAACGTTTCAATTGAAACGCAAACAAGGGATCTATCAAATCTTAGTTATATATTAACCTAAAGTTAAATGAAAGTGAGGTAAAGATATGGAAGTGACAAGGAAGACAAATCATGTGATCGATTTACCTATCCAAAGTAAAAAAAGAGCAAAGTTAAGAAAAATCTTGAGTAATTATCAGCTTTACTTATTTCTTTTACCTGCATTAATTTATTTTATTGTATTCCATTATGTCCCGATGTATGGAGTATTAATTGCTTTTAAAGATTTTGTAGCAACAAAAGGGATTTTTGGAAGTCCGTGGGTTGGATTTAAACACTTTGATCGATTTTTTGATTCCTATCAATTTTGGATCCTTATCAAAAACACGCTTGGTCTTAGCGTTACTCAATTAATCATTGGTTTCCCGCTTCCGATTTTTCTTGCTCTTATGTTAAACCAAATTAGGAGTGAAAAATACAAACGTTTTGTTCAGACCGTGGTTTATGCACCACATTTTATCTCAGTGGTTGTATTGGCTGGTATGATCTATGTTTTCTTTTCAAACAATGGCCTTATTAATAACTTAATCCTGATCTTCGGCGGAGATCCGATATCATTTATGGCAAAACCGGAATGGTTTAAACCATTATATATTGCTTCTGGTGTTTGGCAAGAGACCGGATGGGCTGCCATTATTTATCTGGCAGCGTTAGCAGGAGTCAGTCCAGAGCTGCATGAAGCTGCAGTGATGGATGGAGCAAATAAGTGGCAGCGGATCTTTCATGTTGATATTCCAGCCATTATGCCAACGGCAGTTATTCTATTAATTTTATCAGTGGGTAACATTATGAATATTGGATTTGAAAAGGCCTACCTTTTGCAAACACCGATGAACCAGCCGGCAGCAGAAATTATCCCAACCTATGTTTATAAGATGGGTTTACAGCAGGCGCAATATAGTTTTGCTGCTGCAGTTGGTTTGTTCAATTCAGTGATTAACTTAATTTTATTAGTGGCAGTCAATAAGTTCGCTAAGAAATTATCTGGTACAGGCTTATGGTAAGGGAGGTGCAGTAAAAATGAGTTTACTAGCTTTGAAAAATAAGAAAATTACAAGAAGGTCAAAGGAAGATAAAGTGTTTGATATTATTAATTTCTTCCTAGTTGCAATCATCTTAATATTGGTAGTTTATCCTTTGTACTTTATTGTTATTGCTTCCTTTAGTGATCCCAATATGATTTACGAAGGCAAGGTATGGCTGCTGCCGAAAGAAATTACCTTCGAGGGATATGATCGGATCTTTCGAGATAGCAAGATATGGCTGGGTTATAAGAATTCTATCGTCTATACAGTTGGTGGAACAATCGTAAATGTTTCCTTTACCTTAATGGCAGCCTATGCCTTATCCAGAAAAGATTTATATGGAAGAAATGTGATTATGTTCTTGTTTCTAATGACGATGTTTTTCTCAGGCGGGTTAATCCCTACTTATCTTGTAGTAAAAAATTTAGGCTTACTTAATACAATGTGGGCGTTAATCTTACCGAAGGCTGTTGCTGTATGGAATGTGATTGTAGCGAAAACCTTTTTTGAAACTTCCATTCCTAACGAGCTGCTAGAAGCTGCCAAAATGGACGGCTGTTCCGATGTCAAGTTTTTCTGGAAGATTGTCCTGCCGCTATCCAAACCAATTGTCGCAGTAATGGTGTTATTCTATGCAGTTGGACACTGGAATTCTTACTTTGATGCATTAATCTACTTAAATAATGAAAATTTATATCCACTTCAATTAATATTACGAAACATTTTAATTCAAAATGAAGCATCCACGATGATGATTAGTGACCTGGAATCATTGGCTGCAAAGCAAAGAGTCTCAGAGTTAATTAAATACGGTGTGATTATTGTAGCTTCTATTCCGCTTTTAATCGTATATCCATTTGTCCAAAAGTATTTTGTGAAAGGTGTTATGATCGGCGGAATTAAAGGTTAATAGAAAACTTTTATTAAACGAGGGGGAAAATCAATGCTTAAATCGATGAAGAAAAGAATGAAGGGTAACAAAAAGAAGGTTTCCATGGCATTGGTATTTGGGTTAAGTGCCTCATTGGCATTGGCAGGATGCTCTAACAACAAATCCGCTAACACAGATAAAGCAGAAAAGGCTGCCTTTAACGAAACAGGCTTACCGATTGTTGACAAAGAAGTTACGTTAAACATTGTTTCACCAAAGGCACCCTTAGCACCTGACTATTCAGAAATGGTCATTTTTGAAAGACTTCAAGAAGCAACGAACGTAAAAATCAAGTGGAATAATATCCCTGGCGATGGATATCAAGAAAAGAAAAATTTAATGCTGGCAAGCGGTGACCTGCCAGATGCGTTTTATGCTTCTGGATTTAGTGATCACGACCTTGTCCAATATGGCCAAAACGGAACGATTATACCTTTAGAGGATTTAATTGACAAATATGCTCCTAATTTGAAGAAGCTGTTCGAACAAAGACCCGATTTGAAAAAAATTGTAACCGCACCTGACGGACATATATATTCCCTGCCACGTGCGGAAGAAATGGATCTTATCGGAATGCCTAACATAATGTTCATTAATAAAACATGGTTGGATAAACTTGGCCTTGAAATGCCAACGACATTAGAAGAATACCATGATGTGTTAAAAGCATTTAAGGAAAAAGATCCGAATGGAAATGGAAAGCAAGACGAAATTGGTCTTACTTTCTGGTATAACGGCTGGTGCGGTAATGAAGGAGATTTAATTGGATTATTTGGCCTGCCGGATGCACCTTTTGAAGCGGATCACCGTGTTGTGAGAGATGGAAAAGTAATCTATGCAGCGGTTCAGCCGGAGTTTAAAGAAGCAATTATATATTATAACGGCTGGGTAAAAGAAGGATTAATTGACCCTGAGGTTGTAACGCAAAAGACTGAGCAGCTATTTGCAAAAGGGAAAACACAGGATCCAACACTAGGCTCATTCATTTGGTGGGAAAATACGGAAGTAGTGGGTGCTGATCGGGTGAAAGACTACGTCGTAATGCCTCCATTGAAAGGGAAAGATGGAAAAATCGTCATTGGACGTTCCAATTATTCCGAGTATGGTAGAGATGCTTTTGTCATTACCTCGGCGAATAAAAATCCTGAGATTACGATGCGTTGGGTTGACCAATTGTATGAGCCAAAAATGTCTGCGCAAATTAACTGGGGACCAATCGGTGACATTTACGAGGAAGATGCAAATGGCATGTTAGTCAATAAAGAACTCCCTGTTGGCGTGGCTATGGGTGAATTGCGTCAAAAGGTTGCTCCAGGCGGTCCGTTTGCCGTTCTAAAAGACCACTTTGGAAAAGTGGTAGACATGGAACCAAGAGCGAAGGAAAGATTACAAATTCTTGATCAGTATTACAGACCTCATATGGTACAGGAAAATTACCCATCCATCTTCTTTAGCCCTGAAGAACTGGAAGTGATTAATACGATTGAACCTGAAATTAAAGCATTTGTTAAACAGAAAGAAGCGCAATGGCTGATCGAGGGCGGAATTGAGAAAGAATGGGATTCGTATGTGAAGCAATTAAATGATATGGGACTCGATAAATTAATGAAAGTTTATCAAAAAGGATTAGACCGCTATAACAAACAATAATCCTGATATTAAGCCAGACCTCCTTAACTATCTGGCTTTTCTTTGAAAAAATAAAAAATGGGATGATGTACATGTTTGATGTCACGGCTTTAGGCGAAGTATTAATTGATTTTACCCCCTACGGTTATTCAGAAAAGGGGCATGTATTATTTGAAACCAACCCTGGCGGGGCGCCGGCCAATGTCCTTGCGGCACTTTCCAGATTAAATAAGAAAACGGCGTTTATTGGAAAAGTGGGCAATGATCAATTTGGTCATCTGCTCAAGTGTGTCCTGAAAGACCAAAAGATTGATACAAGCAATCTTTTGGTCTCGGAAACTGTCAATACTACACTGGCTTTTGTTCATCTAGATGAAAAAGGGGATCGTTCCTTTAGTTTTTACCGTAATCCAGGAGCCGATATCATGCTGGAGAAAGATGAAATTGATGTGGATACGATTAAACAATCCCGTATCTTTCATTTCGGTTCCTTATCATTAACGAATGAACCTGCAGCTAAAGCTACTTTTACTGCATTGAAATATGCAAAAAAGCACAAGGTTATCATTTCTTATGATCCTAATTTGCGAATTCCTTTATGGAGGTCACTTGATGAAGCGAAGCGGCAGATTTTAAAGGGATTTGAATATGCAGACATTGTGAAAATTTCAAAGGAAGAGCTGGAATTTTTAACTGGTTATCGTGATGTGGTAAAAGGAACGGACGTTTTACAGGAACAATATGGAACAGCTGTTATATTTATAACTCTAGGTCCAGAAGGCTGTTTTTATCGAAGCAGACATGTATATGGCCGAAAAGAAGGATACGATGTAAACGTTGTTGATACAACAGGAGCAGGGGATGCTTTTGTTGGCGGAGTATTGTATCAAATCCTTGAAAGGAATAAACCTTTAGATGATTTAACGGGAGCAGACTTTGAAGAAATGGTCACTTTCGCTAATGCAGCAGGTGCATTAACGACAGAAGGAAAAGGTGGTATTCCCAGCATTCCAACAAAGGATCAAGTTGAAAAGTTTTTAAAAAAAGAATTCCTGAGAAAGGAAGAACGTAAATGAAAAACCTCTTGGAAAAACAAAAATATTATACAGAAAAATACCGTCCGCAGTATCACTTCACCCCAGAGAGAAACTGGATGAATGACCCGAATGGGATGGTGTTTTTTAACGGGGAATATCATTTATTTTATCAATATCATCCCAATGGAAACACATGGGGTCCGATGCATTGGGGACATGCGGTAAGTAAAGATCTTGTTCACTGGGAACACCTCCCGATTGCTTTGGCTCCGGATGAGCATGGGGCAATTTTCTCGGGAAGTGCCGTCGTAGATTGGAACGACACTAGTGGTTTCTTTGAAGGAAAATCAGGGTTAGTAGCGATTTTTACCCATGCGGATACATACCCTGATTCTGATCGTCCAAGACAAAGGCAGAGTGTTGCCTTTAGTAAAGATAACGGACGTACATGGAGAAAATATGAGGGAAACCCAGTTCTCCAGGAAGAAAGTATTACTGATTTTCGTGATCCAAAAGTGTTCTGGCACCATGAAACCAATCAATGGATTATGGTGGTAGCTGCAGGTCAAACAGTTAGAATTTATTCTTCAAAGAATTTAATTTCATGGGAGTTTGCGAGTGAGTTTGGACAAGGGCATGGCTCACATTTAGGAGTTTGGGAGTGTCCCGATCTTTTTCAATTACCAATCAATGGAGATGTTGATCAGAAAAAGTGGGTATTATTTGTCAGCATAGGCGATAATCCAGAATATCCAGAAGGATCTAGAACTCAATATTTTATTGGAGAGTTTGATGGTAAATCATTTATTAATGATTACACCCCAGAAACGGCTCTGTGGATTGACTATGGACGTGATAATTATGCGGGTGTCAGCTGGTCCGATGTATCTGCTGAAGACGGCAGAAGAATTTATGTTGGCTGGATGAGTAACTGGCGTTATGCCAATGTTACCCCTACAAAAGAATGGCGAAGTGCGATGACCATTCCTAGAGTATTAGAGTTGAAGAAAACAGAAGAAGGGGTCCGGATCGTACAAAAGCCGATTCGTGAATTACAGAGTCTTCGTCATGAAAAGATAGTAATAGAAAACGAAATAGTAGTACCGGGTCAAAATCTTTTGGCAAATGTAAAAAGTAACACATTCGAAATCATTGCCGGGTTTGAAATTGGAGAGGCCAAGGAATTTGGATTCAAGGTTTGCAAGGGTACCAATGAAGAAACGATTATTGGATATAACCTAGAAAACCAAACCTTATTTGTAGATCGAACCCATTCGGGAGAGGCTGTTTTCCATGAGGACTTCGGTGGAAAACATGAGAGCAAATTACTGCCAGAGAATAATAAGATCACCTTACATGTTTTAGTGGATCAGTCGTCTGTAGAATTATTCGGAAACGATGGAGTGTCGGTTCTTACAGACTTAATCTTCCCAAATCAAGAAAGTAAGCAAATTGAGCTTTATGCAAAAAATGGAAAAGTTAAGTTGAATTCGTTAGAGCTTTATACGTTAAAATCCGCGTGGAGATAAAGCAGTGAAATGGTAAAAGGGAGAGTGACAGGATGAATAGTTTAAATAATAGATTATATTCAGCATTAAATACGATCGTAGATTTATTTCTTTTAAATTTACTATGGGTTATTGCGTCGCTCCCCCTGGTTACCTTTTTTCCTGCAACAGCAGCCATGTCTGGCGTTGTCCGTAACCGAATCTTACAAAAGGAAACGGACGATATTTTAAAGAGCTTTTTGAAAATGTTTAAGGAGAATTTTAAACAAAGTTTAATAATATCCATATTTTGGATTTTGTTGGCCGTCTTTTTATTTTTAGATTATCGTCTTATTTATCCAGGAACTTCTGTTGTACAGCTCATTCTTTCTATCATCCTAGCCATTGGCATTTTGCTTTTTAGTTCGACCTCTATTTATCTATTTCCGATTATGGTCCATTTTGAACTAAGCTGGAAGCACGTGATTCGAAATGCCTTTCTTTTTTCACTTATGAACCCGGTCTTAACTGTTCTATTATTGATCATTGTAGGAGCAGGGATTGCTCTGTTCTATTTTTATCCAGTTACCATTTTATTCATTGGAAGTTTCACAGCCTATACAATTTATTACTTATGTCAAATGTGGTTTAATCAGCTGCTAAATATGAAAGGAACGAATTGAGGCGTTGAATCTATCATTATTAGCCTCAACTCTTATCAGTTTATTTGTGATCGAAGTAAAGTCCTATGGACCGCCTTTTATGGCTCGGGTGGATGAAAAATTGGAAATATGAGCAGGACATTCCAACATCCTAATTCAGAGGAACGATGTCGATGCTAACAAATAGAAGTTCCTATCAACAAGATTAATCAAAATGATTTATGCACATCTTTTAAGGAAAATGACTCATAATAGAACGTCTTAAGGGAGGTGATGCAGCACATATTTGTAGGCGCTTACAATTGTAATCTTCAATATTTTTCTTGCTATGAAAATCGTTTTTTATTAATTAAATGAATTCCTGGGGGGCTCACAATGAAAAAGAATGTAAAAACTTTATTTGTGCTAGTTTCAATCCTTGTAATGGCTTTAATGACTGCATGCACCAGTGCAAGTGAATCTTCAAGTGGCAGCGATGGACAAGAAAACGGTGACGATAAATTAACAATCGGATTAACAGTAGGTACTATGGCAAATCCATTTTTCGTTGCCATGGGAAAGGGTGCTGAAGAAGCCGGGAAAGAATTAGGCGCAGAGGTTCTTGTCGAAAGCGCCGAATATGATCTTGCAAAACAAACCTCGCAAATTGAAAACTTTATTACCAAAAAGGTCGATGTGATTTTATTAAATGCAGTTGATTCGAAGGGGATTGCTGCAGCCGTTCAACAAGCGAAGGATGCCGGCATTCCAGTCATTGCAGTTGATACAAATGCTGAGGGCGGTGTTGATGCAACGGTTACATCAGATAACTACCAAGCAGGTCAGCTTGCTGGTGAATATGTAGTTGAACAATTAAATGGAAAAGGAAACATTGTTATAATCGATGGACCGCCAGTTTCAGCTGTAACAGATCGTATTCAAGGATTTGAGGATGTGATTAAACAATCTGGAATTAAAGTAGTTGCTAAGCAAAATGGTGAAGGTAACCGTGAAAAAGCATTATCCGTTATGGAAAGCATTTTGCAAGCGAATCCATCTGGCTCAATTGACGCTGTATTTGCGATCAATGACCCTGAAGCAATCGGAGTGGAAATTGCTCAAGAGCAAGCGGGAAGAAAAGATGAGTTTTTCATTGTAGGTGTTGATGGTGCTCCTGAAGCGACAGAAGCAATGTCTAAAGAAGGAAGCTCCATTATGGCCACTTCTGCTCAATCACCAAGTGAAATGGTGAAAAAAGCAGTTGAAATTGGCATGAAGGTGAAAAATGGTGAAGACGTTGAAGAGCTTATTAAAGTACCTGTTGAGCTAGTTACTCAAGATACATTAGATTCTTACAAGGGTTGGTAAGCCTCCCTGATGAATGAGGCTGATAAGTGTCCATCCCCTTACTCAGCCCCTTTCAAATAAGTAAAAGGTGGGATTGACTTATGGCTGTTAAAGAGTTGTTATCAAAAAAACAAAACATGATGAAAATGCCGGTACTGAATATGGAAGGGATAAGTAAAACATTCTCAAGTATAAAGGTGTTAAAAAATGTGAGAATAGAGCTCTATCCTGGTGAAGTACACGCATTAATGGGAGAAAACGGCGCCGGGAAATCAACCTTTATGAAAATCCTTGCAGGAATCTTTTCTCCTGATCAAGACGGCGGGAAGATCTATTTAAAGGGTCAGCCAATATCATGGAAGGATCCGGTTGATGCAAGGAATAGAGGGATAAGTGTGATCCACCAGGAGTTAAATTTATCTCCTAATCTTACAATCAGTGAAAATATTTTAATGGGTTCAACCTTTCCGAGAAATCGCTTAGGAATGGTCAAATGGGATGAGGTACATGAACGTGCACAAATGGTGCTGGATTCAATGGGATCTAACCTGAACCCCCGGCAACTTGTTTCAACCTTGAGTGTCGCACAACAGCAAATGGTCGAGATTGCACGAGCATTATCCTTTAAGGCAGAGGTGCTGATCATGGATGAACCTACAGCCTCATTGACAGATAAAGAGATTACGAAGCTGTTTCAAATTATTGAGGATTTGAAAAGGCAGGGAGTTGCGATCGTTTATATTTCACATAGGATGGACGAAATCTTTAAGATTTCAAATCGATTCACTGTATTACGCGATGGTGAGTGGATTGCAAGCGGGCCGATTGAAGAGACAAATCCTAACCATCTCGTAAAGCTAATGGTAGGTCGTGATTTAAAAGATTTATTTAATCGAACGAAAGCAGCTGAGTCAACAAGCACATATCCGGTTGCCCCTGTTCTACAGTTGAAGAATATTTCAGATCATACGATTGTAAAAGGTGTTTCATTTAGCATTTACCCTGGTGAAATTGTTGGTTTAGCAGGACTGGTAGGGGCAGGTCGAACAGAGCTGGTTAGGGCGCTATTTGGTGCATCGGAGCTGAAAAGCGGAGAAATCTACGTAGATGGCAAGCCTGTCATCATAAAATCGCCTATTGATGCGATTGCAAATGGAATCGCCCATGTGCCCGAAAGCAGGAAAGAACAAGGTTTATTTTTATCGATGTCAGTAAAAGAAAATCTATTAATGGCAGAATTAAAAAAGCATTCAAAGTCAGGAATAGTCCGTTGGAAACAGGTTAATGCGAGTGCTGATCAGTTTATAAAAGACCTTAATATAAAAATTGCCTCACCTGAACAGCAGATTTCGAACCTTAGCGGCGGTAATCAACAAAAGGTAGTTATCGCTAAATGGCTATCCATTGCGCCGAAGGTTTTACTGCTAGATGAACCAACGCGAGGGGTTGATATCGGGGCAAAGACTGAAATACACAAAATTGTCTCAAAGCTTGCGGATGAAGGCTTAGCCGTATTGGTGATTTCATCTGAACTGCCGGAAATATTAGGAATTAGTGATAGGATCCTTGTCATGAGCGAAGGAAGATTAACTGGGGAACTTTCGAGTGAAGAAGCGACACAAGAAAAAATTATGTATTTAGCTACTAGAGGGGAGTAAAGGAAAATGAAGGAAAATATTCAATCAGCTTCACCACCACAAAGCCTGCAAGTAGGAAATATCCTTCATGGTCTATGGAATCGTTTAGGGATGATTATGATTCTATTACTATTATGTGTTGTCCTTTCATTCACAGCACCAAACTTTTTAGATACTGCCAATATGTTAAATGTATTAAAGCAGGTTTCCATTATTGCGATATTAGCTGCAGGAATGACAATTGTTATTTTAACAGGCGGAATCGATTTATCAGTTGGTTCTACAGTTGCTTTATCTGGTGTTATCTCAGTTATGGTTTCTGCTGCAGGAGTTAACCCGATACTTGCGATGTTATCAGGTGCAGCAGTAGGTTATGCAGTAGGTCTAATCAATGGCTTTTTTACAGCAAAAACGAAATTGCCATCATTTATCGTAACATTAGGAAGCTTTACATATGTTCGCGGTCTTGCATATGTCATAAGTGGCGGCTATCCAATTGTTTTGCAAAATGAAACCTTTAAATTCATTGGCGGCGGGGCTATTTTTGGAGTGCCTACCCCGATCTATATCATGCTTTTGGTGTATGGCGTGATGTTTTTTGTCCTTAAGTATACAATGTTTGGCCGCCATATTTATGCAATCGGCGGAAATGAAGAAGCAGCACGATTAACAGGAATCAAGGTTGAAAAGGCATTAATTAATGTTTATTCCATTAGCGGCTTATTAGCTGGCTTAGGCGGTGTCGTATTAGCTGGAAGATTGTATTCCGGCCAGCCGACTGCAGGGCAAATGTATGAATTAGATGCCATTGCTGCAGTTATCTTAGGCGGAACAAGTTTAACTGGAGGAAAAGGCAGAATACAAGGAACGATCATCGGGGTTTTAATTATGGGTGTTATCAGTAATGGGTTAACACTAATGGATGTGAATTATTATTGGCAGTTGGTTGTAAAAGGCGGCGTGATTGTAGCAGCCGTATTATTAGACCGTTTAAGAGGAAGCAGTGCAGCATGAACTTCACCTTGTTATTTTAATGATAAAGGAGTTTATATGAAAATGTCTATAAAAAGGAAGATTTCTGCGCTTCTAATCAGTTTAACTGTTCTTGGTTGTCCGTTTACAAGTGTTTCTGCTGCAGAGGATTCTGGGTATTATCAAGAACCTTTTCGTAATCAATTTCATTTTTCCCCTGAAGCAAACTGGATGAATGATCCAAATGGAATGGTTTATTATGACGGTGAATATCATTTGTTTTATCAGTATCATCCTTATGGGACCACATGGGGACCGATGCATTGGGGTCATGCAGTAAGTAAAGATCTTGTATATTGGAAGCATTTGCCGATTGCCTTATCACCTGATGAAAACGGTGACATTTTCTCAGGAAGCGCTGTGATCGATTGGAACAATACAGCAGGGTTTGGAAAGGAAGCAATGGTTGCCATCTTTACTCATTCAGGGGAAAAAGGCCAAGTCCAAAGTCTTGCCTACAGCCTTGATAAAGGCAGAACATGGAAAAAGTATGAAGGCAATCCTGTTATGCCTAATCCTCCGATACCTGATTGGCGAGATCCGAAGGTATTTTGGCATGAAGATACAAGCCAGTGGGTCATGTCATTAGCAGCAAAAAATAAGGTCATGTTTTATACGTCACCGAATTTAAAAGACTGGGAGTTTGCCAGTGAATTTGGTCCAGATGGCGGGATCCAGGCAAATAGTCTTGATCGCACCTCTTATGCGATGTCTTCGCAAGCAGGCGGATCTTTTAGCTATAATGGCGATATCACCCTTAACAAAAAGAATGGGAGAGAAGGCGCTGGCGGTCTTGTTTTTCGCGCTGACAAGGATGCGAAGAATGGATATGTGGCCAACCTGGATGCAAAAAATGATGTTGTCACATTAAGTAAAAATGTAGATGGTATTTCGAAAGAAATTGCTCGCAAACAAATAACTCTAAAAACCTCAACGACTTATCAAGTAAAGATAGATACCAATGGGGACCAAATCAAAGTTGCTGTAAACGATCAGTTTGTTATTGAAGCAAATGATCCAACTTTCGAAAGCGGTTACTATGGTTTATCTGCTTGGAATTCTACAGCAGCTTTTAGAAATGTTGAATTTACTAATAAATCAAATTTTGTGACGAACCTGTCAAAATGGAAGGTCGTAAATGGCTCATGGGAAGATACGTTAGCAGGGAAAAATGGGAGCTCTGCGGACGATGCGTTTATTATGAGCGGTCAAACGGCTGATGACTTATTATATGAAGCAGATCTCATGATTTCTGGAGATAAAGAAGGAAATGGAGCAGGCGCACTCGTTTTCCGCGCAGATGCTGATGCAAAGAATGGTTATGTTGCAAATATTGATGCATTAAATGATGTGGTCAAGCTAATGAAAATTGAAAATGGACAGATTTCAGTCTTAACTGAAAAAGCAATGAATCTTGATACAGACCAAAAATACCATTTAAAGGTTAGTACGTATGGAGAAAACATTAAAGTATATGTAGATGGTGATCTCATTCATGACATCAATGACACAACATTTTCATCTGGATATGTAGGCTTGAACATTTGGAATTCCTCAACGAATTTTCAAGATGTTCAACTAAATAAGAATATCATAACAAATGAGAAGGAAATCAAAAACCATGATTTCGAAACAGATGATTTAACTGGTTGGAATATAATTAAAGGAAATGCATTTACAAATGATCATGTGACAGATGCAGCATCCTATTGGGGCGGTCCATTTGGCCATGAAGGAAACTATCATTTATGGGGATTTTCAGATCTTCAGGGTGGAGACGATGCAACAGGTGAACTGCATTCCTCTTACTTTAAGCTGGGTGGATCTGGTGAAATTAATTTCTTATTAGGCGGTGGCAATGACATAAGCAATCGCTATGTATCATTAGTGAGAGCCTCTGATAATAAAGAATTAATTCGTCAGGCAAATACGAAATTTAATGATGAAAAATATAACAAATACGTATGGGATGCTTCTGATTATATCGGTGAAGTGCTTTATATGAAAGTGGTTGACCAAGCTGAAGGCGGCTGGGGTCATATAAATTTAGATGATGTTCATGTTTATAATGAGGGCCCTATGCCTGCAGAAGTTGACAATGTTGCAAAAGAACCTATGGAAGCTGAAATTAAGCAGAGCGGAACCCTTACAGACTGGACGGCTGTTTCAGGTGAATGGATTCCTTCTACACAGGGCAGCAACGGCGGTATTTGGGAATGTCCTGCTTTGGTTGAATTGCCAATTGATGGCGATCCGACAAAAACAAAGTGGGTGCTGCAAGTAAGTTTAAATGATGGAGCCCCTGCTGGCGGGTCTGGTATGCAATATTTTGTCGGCAGTTTTGACGGAAAAACATTCAAAAATGAGAATCCGTCTGATCAGGTATTATGGACTGATTACGGAGCAGACTACTATGCTGCAGTTGAATGGAGCGGAACCCAGGGCGAGAATGGCGAGAAATATTGGCTTGGCTGGATGAGCAACTGGCACTACGCCAACAATACACCAACATCATCTTGGAGAAGTTCAATGAGCTTGCCTCGTAAGATGGAGCTTACTCAAACGGAAGATGGTGTGCGTTTAAAACAAACGCCGGTTTCGATCAATTCAATTCGTGACAAGAGCAAGAAAGTATCTTATAAAAATAAAGTGATTTCAAATAAGAGCAATCTTTTAGATGATTTTTCGGGAGATGCTTTTGAAATGATTGCTGAATTTGATGTCTCTAATACAAAGTCAACTGAATTTGGATTTGAAGTGCGTAAAGGCTCTGCAGATGAGTATACAAAAATAGGCTATGACGTTGCGAACAAGCAATTATTTGTTGACCGAACGAAATCGGATTCTTTTGATTATGGCAGCGATGTTTTAGAGATGCATGAAGGTCCTCTATCTGTGTCAGATGGAACAGTGAAAATGCATATCTTTGTCGATCGTTCTGCTGTTGAAGTGTTTGGCAACAATGGAGAGACAGTTATTACTGATCAAATCTTCCCTAGTCCAACAAGCAAAGGAGTTAAGATTTATAGTAAGGATGGAAATGTAACATTAAAAACTTTGGATATCTATCCATTAAAGAGCATCTGGAAAAAAAGCGGATTTATATCAACCTTAACTGGTTGGAAAACAATAAATGGCAGGTGGACAGATACAATTGCAGGAAAACAGGGACAAAGCAGTGGGGATGCATTTATTTTATCGAATGAAGCGGGAGGCAATTTTAAGTATGAAGCAGACATAAAAATTCTTGATACGGACTCCCATCCAAATGATCCTAATAAAGATAGAGTTGGTAACTTAGTCGGTGCAGGTGCATTAGTTTTTCGTTCCGATTCAGAAGGGAAAAATGCGTATGCTGTCAATGTTGATGTAAAACATAATGTTGTCAAATTAATCAAGTTTGTTAATGGTGTTGGTCATGACCTTGGCACCTATAACAATGATGGAAAGCTTAAACTGGAAGCAAATAAAAGCTATCATCTCAAAGTAGTAACCGCAGGTGAAAGCATTAAGGCCTATTTAGATGGCAAGCTTGTCATTGACAAAAACGACCAAACCTATAAAGAGGGATACTTTGGACTAAATGTTTGGGATTCAACTGTTGTGTTTAATCATGTAAAAAACAAGGTTAAAAAATGAAGGAATAAAAAATGCCCCTAAACTATGGGGGATTCCATCAGGACATGTAGAAATGTAACAGACATTGTGATAGGGACAAGGATGGATTGTCACCATCATAAAAAACGTGGCAATAAGTACGAAGAAGACCACCATAATGATGATTGTGATGAACACAGGCATAATAATCACCAACACAAAAAGCGTTGCAACAAATGTGGAAATACTACGACTAAATGTCACAACTAATCACCTGGAGACTGACTCGCAAAAATAAGTCAGTCTCTTTCTAAAAGATCGGTGTTATTTTAGGAGAGATAGCTTTTTATTCGTAAGATCTCTTCTTGTTTACCAATTTTTTTATTTCCCTGTGGCTAATGAAAGAAATCACATAACTCCTTACACTACCTAGAACCAAAATTAGGTGCAATAACATCGTAGCTGTCATAGACCGCAATAAGGTTTTAAAAAGTTCCTATAAACAGTAAAAAGTACCCTATAGGTACGGAATAATTCCATGACACTACCGAGAGATCTATCAGTGATAGATGGAAAGCTTATACAGAAGCCATATCATACTATTGAAACGTATTTAAATAAATAAAGTTGGGTTTCAAAACTTCACCATAAGTAGAGATTACGAGAATAGTAGTATGGATGGCAGAAGTCAACAAATGGAAGTCCAATTTGATATGCAAAAGGGTAATAAGTTTACGACAGAATTTTTCAAAGGTGAAAATGAAAAACTATTACTGACCTTTAATAAAAGTCGAAATGTAATGGTCTTAGATCGCAGAAACACAGAATATTCCATTGTAAATTTAGGAACGAAAAATGATTTTACTAGAAGTTAGTTAATTGATTTATCTAATACAGTGAACCTAACCAGAACAGGTCTAGCTCCATTGTCTCGATTACTATTCAAAGAAGCTCCACATGGCTTCAGCCAGTATTATTGAGTGCTTTAGTTGTTCGTATCATTGATGCGGCACGTTCCTTTGATATTATTTGGGTAATGACACAAGGTGGATAAGAATTGAGTGAGTTCATAAAGTCTTATGAAGAATCTGATGGTCTTTAGGAAAATACTGATTTTTCTTGTCAAGCAATAATCCTTCTGAGAGAAAATAATCAGAAAAGCTGCAGGAAAAGCACGAATTCGTAAGGCTTTACTTCCAGCTATATCAAGGAAAAAGTAGTTTATGAACAAACACACTAAATTGATAGGAGAATTTATTTATGGCTAGTAAAAATTATTACGACGTAACAGAGTGGCCTGTCGGTAATCCGTATGAGGATATTGGTGAGGTAATCAATAGCATTATAGCAGATATTAAAAGTAGGCAAACGGACACTGATGTGAATAAAGGCGGAAAGCCGGGTGCGGTTATCTATATTCCACCGGGAGATTATCATCTTGGCAGTCAAGTAGTTATAGACATCAGTTATCTTAAAATTATGGGTTCTGGACACGGGTTTACATCTTCGAGTATTCGTTTTAATACTTCTGAGAATGAATGGGCGGATTTGTATGAATTGTGGCCTGGAGGAAGTCGCATACTCGTAGATATTCCCCTAGAAGTAAATGACGAGGAATATAAAGGAGCTGCATTTTATGTTGAACGAAGTGGAAATCCCCGAATAAGTTCGGTAGAGTTTTCTGACTTTTGTATTGATGGTTTGCATTTTATTGAAGATGGTTCAGGAGAAACAAATCCGGAAAACACATACACTAACGGGAAAACGGGTATTTATGTTGCAAGTGCTTGTGACTCATTTCGGATTACAGGCATGGGGTTTGTGTATTTAGAACATGGAATTACTATATATCATGCAGATGCACTGACTATACATGATAATTTCATAGCTGAATGTGGTAACTGTATAGAACTACGAGGTTGGGGACAGGCTTCAAAAATAACCGATAACTTGATAGGAGCCGGTTTTAAAGGATATTCAATTTACGCTCAAAATTTTGGTGGACTTTTGATTACAGCGAATAATGTTTTTCCACGAGGTGCGAGCAGTATCTATTTTGATGGTGTGACACGCTCCAGTATCACAAATAATAGACTTCATTCATTTTATCCAGGAATGGTGGTATTCAGGGAAAATTGTTCGGAAAACTTGGTTTCTTCAAATCACTTTTTACGTGACCATGAACCTTGGACTCCTTTTCTGGGAATAGACAATGGTTTAGATGATTTGTATGGTCTCCTCTATATCAGTGGCAATAATAATTCTGTAATTGCTAATCACTTTTCTGAAGTAATTAATACTCAGAACATCAAGCCGGTAGGTGCAACACCTGTAATCATACGTATTGTTTCGGGTAATGGAAATTATATTTCTAATAATCATGTTGTTGCCACGGAGGTTCATGCCAAGATAAGTGATTCTTGTTTCTCTGCGCAAGTCGACGCTTTGTTGACTACCGAAGCATCAAAGCCGCTTACCGTAACAACAGTATTGGTAGAAAAAGAATCGCTTCAAAATACGATTCTTGATTCGGGAAGTGATGCACAGGTTGCTATGGACAAGACTGTAAATGCATTCAGAGCCACTCCAACGCCAGGAGCATAAATAATATATTCAACTATGTTTTTGTGGTAGTTTTTGTCCCAAAGTTTCAATTGCAAGTCGGACACATTGTCGCAGATGTTACTGAAATTGAATTAGAGAGTAAGTACAACATAGCAGTTTGTCATGCATTTACCTTGCATATGGCTGACCCAAAAAAATGTTGCAGAAAATGATTAATTCAATCATAGAGGAAGGAAATATCATATGTTTTGAACCACATTGGATTTCCAATATGTCTTCATACAACCTAAACAATTATAATCAATCAGAAATTATTAATCTTGGTTTTCTTCAAAACTTGTATGAAGAGGATGCAAAACGAAATGGAAAAGACGGAAATATTGGAATCAAATTACCAATATACTTAAGTGAATTAGGTGTACAACATATTGATTGTCGAGTTAGTGATAAAGTTAACATTCTTGACTCTAATACGAAACAACCAGACAAACAAAAATTGTATGATTCTCTGCGGGAAGAAGGATTAGGTACGGTTCCTACCAAAAGGAAGAGTTCATTGAACGTTTAATAAATCGAGGGCTGCATGTAGTGAAGCAGAGGCTCAATATAATTCAGAACGTCAATTTTCTAAAGTATTTAATATTAATTCTTCTTTAACCTATGCTCCAAGTATGAAAATTACTCTTGGAGTAATAAAAAAATAGAGAGTAAGGACTTTTATCATTTTATAGGAGTATTATTGATTATTCAATAAAACCAGCTAATAGTTTGTCAACATTTTTCATTAAAAAACTATATTTCTTCGTGCTATACTAAAAATGTTCATGTCAAATAACCTTCCTTAATTTACACGTTTGGAAGGTTTTTCATTTTATGGTTGGATTAGTACTTAAACCATATCTTGGAAGGTTGAATTACTTTTTAATAAGGCATAGATCCTGTGTATAAGCTTATTTACACAGGCAATGACGGCGACTCTAAAGGGTTTACCTTCATCGCGCTTTTTATCATAAAACTCACGTAGTTTCTTATTTCTTGCGATAATATCATCCGTCGTCTTTTGCTTTCTGGCATCACGAATTCCACACCGTACAGCCATATATAACTCTCGTCTTAATCGACTAGACCCTCGTTTGGTGATTTTGGTTTGAGTAGCTTTAAATCTGCCAGAAGAATAAACACTAGGATCTATTCCTGCAAATGCAACTAACTTTTTTGGGTGATTAAACCTTTCTATCTCCCCAATTTCTGAGATGATTGTTGCTGCAATCTTCTCTCCGATACTAGGGATAGATTGGATAATCTCATATTCTTTAATTTCTTTTGCGAGGGCATCTATTTCTGCTGCTAACTTCGATAGATGCTCTTCGTATTGAAGAACCATGTTAATTAATATTTTCAGATTAAAGATGTGACTATCATACATATGTTGTTGAAATGGGTTTCTTCTAGCCGCTTCAATAAGTTTCTCAGTTTTTTCTCTTGCCAACTGATCCGATCGACTTTTACATAGTGACGAAATAATGTCGATTAAATCAGTCTTAGATACCTTTAAAACAGACTCTGAAGTAGGAAATGTTTCAAGCATTTTTAAAGAGACTTTGGAATATAAATTTCCAAAAACACCTCGATATTCTGGAAACACTTGATCCAATAGAGACTGCAATTGTAGTTTGGTTTGAGAAGAAACACTCGCAATTGCTTCCTGTTGTCTGTAAGCCCGAAATATAAAAAAAGCGCACCTTTCGGTCCGCATCACAAACAGCCGTAAATTCTGATTTTTTTAATCGAATTACAGCTGTTTCATTTATTTAGTACATTCTGACGGAATCATTTTTGACTAGGGCATGTATTGATCTAGTATTTCGGGGTTTTGATGAATGCCGAGATTCGGTAGATCCGTCAAAAGCTTCTTTATGTATTCATAAAAATCAATGCCGTTACTTTTGGCGGTTTCTGAAATACTCAAACAAATGGCGTTTGCTTTTGCACCGGCTTCACTAACACTGAAGAGCCAATTTTTCCTTCATATAACAATGGGGCGAATGGCATTTTCGGCTGGGTTATTATCAATTTCAATCCGCCCATCATTCAGGAATGCTTTCAGTCCATTTGCCCTGTTCAATGTGTATTCAGCTGCCTTCGCAAGAGCATTTTTCCCTTAGAATGGTGACTTTTCAACCCATTCAAGGAATTTATCTACAATTGGCTTCGAGTATTTTTGTCTTTTTCTCCTGCGTTTACTCGGTGACAAATGTTTAAATTTCCTTTCGAGTCGATATAAATCGTCACAAAAGCTCACACCAATTCGCCCATTTTTACTGTCCGCCTTCAGCCAATAACGACGAACATGCGCTCAACAATTTGCGAAAGTAACGCCTTCCAACTTATCATAGGCAGAATAACCATCGCAAATAATCGTTCCAGAAAAACCTTCAATGAAAAGTTTCAAGGACAGAACGAGCCCGTGATAATGAACTCTGAAAGAGAGTCATTATTGGCCCTTGGCTAGGCACACTTCGATACACCCAATTATAGGCATTGGTTTAACCAGATTTTCCATCGGATCGGTTGATAGTTTGTCCATACGTTTCGTCGACATGTAAAAGCGATTTAGCCATCATCAAATGCTTCATTCGTTCGTAAATAGGCATTAGCCAATCGTGTGATGCAGGAATGACCCAATTCGAAAGGTTCTTATCATTAGCATTCAGGCCATAACGTTCCCATTCCTTTACCTGACTGTAAAGGGGTAAGAATTGTGAAAATTTATCATACATCACCTTGGCAAGTACGCTAGGACTTGCTATGCTTCGTTGAATGGGAGGCTGTGGTGCTTTTCCACTTGAATCAGTGTTGCCAGTCCATCAATTCCTTTTCTTATGTCAGTTTTACCGCAAATGATATAAATGTTTTTCACATTTGTATAATCGTGTTTCACCGATTTATCAACTCCCTCATGACCGTTTGAATGATGTGCTCATCTACGCCGTTGAACAAGGAATTTTCAACGTTGCCAGTTTTAATCGAGCAAGTAGGATTTGAGGAAAGCGCTGCCGGTTTTGTTGCAGAAGTATTTTCGGTTTCGGTATGTAATATAACGGGGACAATAGTAAGTTTTTGTTGTGGCATAAGAAAAGCACCTCCTTAAATTGATAGGTTTATCATACCAGGAGGTGCTGCTCTATTTATATGCGTTGTTTGAATACGGGCTTACTTTTCACTTTTCGTAAACTTGAACTTTTGGCCCTTTGAGAAATCAATGGATTGACGATTATTAATAAATAATTCCGTTCCTCCAAATACTGAACAACCGGAGTATGATAATGCCCTGTAGATTCCAACACAACCGGAGGTTGCTTACCGGTCATCTCCTTTATTTCATTAAGAAACTCAAGTAATAAACCTAGCCATTCGAGATCATGCTGGATACTAAAGCTTTTACCATAAGGATTTCCTTTATCTAAAAATCCTTGAACTTCACTTTCCCCTTTTGAAACATCCAGGCCTACGACTGGATTCATTCTAAATTCCTCCTCCAAATAATAGATTACCGGCTACCTATAATTTCTCTTGTAGTATCATAGCTTCGCTTGTTATGCGAGATCATAGTCCCAACCAGCCTCAAACATGTTTCTACAAGTAGGGGGCGAACGGTTTAGCTGACGGGATCAATGCCCCACGGGTGCTTACGTTCTACCCCGGCTACGCTTATCATATATCGATATAAAAAATGGTCAACCAGAAATATTTTCTGGCTAACCTTATAATACGAACGGGTGCTAATGTTGAAGATCCAGCTGCCATTTGGCGGCTTTTCCTTATTGAACCAACGGTGCATTTTAGTTTAAGAAGGGATATTAATGTCTTTAGACGAATATTGTTTTTTAGATACATATTGAAGGGGTGAAGTCGTGTGGAGGATATAATTAATGGAATAAACCACTGGATACAAACATTACCGAAGATATATAACTCAATGTCAGAAACAGAAATATCAAATCGCCCATTACCAAATAAATGGTCCAAAAAAGAGATTTTAGGACATCTATGCGACTCTGCAATAAATAATATTAATAGGTTTATAAAGATTCAGTACGAAGAACAACCATTTGTTATCCAATCATATAATCAAAACCAGTGGGTAATACTTCAGAATTATCAAGAAAAACCACTTGATGAGATATTAAACCTTTTTTTAGCATTAAATAAGCAAATCATAAATACTGTATCGAATATTCCAAAAGAGAGATTATCAAATCTTTGTGATATAGGAAATAATCAACAAAAAACATTAGAGTGGCTCGTAAAAGATTATCTTAAACATATGGAACATCATATTAACAACCAAATCCTTATTAAAAATCTAACTGGAAAGGAAGAGAATGCTTAATGAATATTACACCACAAGAAGAATCCCTGATTAAGGCTTTCCGTGAGACTAATTTACCCCCTTTATTTGTGCTTATACGAGTAAGAAATGATATTGCAAATGATATTGCAAATATCGAAGAAATCCAAAGAGATGTTATTGTTAAAACTTTAGAAAAATACATCGGTCCACTATGGGAAGACTATCATGATGGGAAATCACGAAAAAGTCTTTAAGTACAATGGAAAATAATACATGAATAGTCGTCGGTTTTGAACTCATGGGTGCTTGAGTTTAAGTAGGATTGCTGATTAAGGCAGTTCTTTCTTCTCATTTGATTATTGAACAGTATACTGATAAGACTTTATTTTCCTCAAAAAAAGTATGAGTTTTTAATTCTGGTCTTTTTATATCCTTGGCACTTTATACCATCCACTATCCTGCTCTTTAGATTAAGAAGGTAGGATTTCAGCAAAAAAGGCGTTGATCCTTTCTGGATCAACGAACTCTTTACTATAAGTAAAATACCTCACATACTAATTCCTTTTATGCTTTGGAGATATTAGTTGGTAGGGGTTCCCTGATGGAATATCATTTGCCATTTACCATCGTTTTTTTTCAAATAGAACTTCTTAATGCATATTTACTATTGTGATGCACAAATGTTCGATACGTTGCCAATACAACATCTGAAGCTAACAATTTAATAGTAAAATCTGTTACTGTGATTTTTATAGAATTGATTGTAGTTTTGTTACTAACAGCATCAAGCTGTGCCTTTTTATCATATGTGGTTCCTGAACTTCCAAACTCCAAAAAATCATCTGCGAGATACTCATTAAATACTCTATGACCATTTGTCATTAATTGTTTTTCAAGATGAAGAATATGTTCTTCAAGTAATGATTGTTCTATCGAAGTCACAGAAAGAGATATTATCCTTGTTAAGCTGACAGCTGCTTTAGTGAATATGAAAAATGTCTTGCTTCTTATTAAAGCAAATCACCAGTTAATATAATAAGGATGTAATATACTGGATATTGACCACTACAACATAACTTTATAAAATAGGAACATACTAAATTGGAGGTTTTTGTTTGTTAAACTTATGTTTAGAGCTGGGGGGGTAACACTTTCTTAATGCCTTCGTGCATAAAGAAAGTGCCATTTATAGGATGAAAAATAAAATTTATTAAAAGAACAGGAGACTATAAATGGATATCTTAATTCGACAAGAACTCACTACAGAATATAATACGACTGAAGAAATTATTAAAAGAGCATTTTTGAATGAAGAATATAGCGACAAGAAAGAACATTTACTTGTAAATAGGATTAGAAAATCAGATGCATTCATTCCTGAACTTTCATTAGTCGCATTAAATCAAGGTAAAGATGTTATAGGTCATATTCTTCTATCTAAAATAAAAATTGTAGATGGTGATAACACAGTAAATTCTTTGGCGCTTGCTCCAGTTTCTGTTACTCCTGAGTATCAGAAAAAAGGAATTGGAAGTCAATTAATTCACGTTGCGTTAAAAAACGCAAAAGACCGCGGGTTTAGTTCTGTAATTGTTTTAGGGCATAAAGATTTTTATCCTAAGTTTGGTTTTAAACCAGCTAGCTTATGGAATATACAAGCCCCATTTGAGGTGCCAGATGAAGTATTTATGGCTCTAGAATTAACACATCATTCTCTTAAAAATGTTCAAGGTGTGGTTCATTATTCAAAAGCTTTTTCAGATTAAAAGCTCGATGAATGATTAGATATTAATAAAAAAGAGGTTGTCCCGAAAATTGTTGTATAACATTTTCTATGGACTGCCTCTTTTTTTATGAAGATACTTCAACTTTTCTTATTTCACTAAATGCGGCTCGTTAGTATAAGTATAAACTCGTCAAAGACTGACGAGTTTATAACATTTACCTTGCCAATTTCTAAGCTATTAAAACGGTCATTTAAGCAGATTTTTTTGAATATGCGTCTCAAATTGGAACCCTTTGACCTCTATTGCAAGTGCTTTTTATATGTCCGCCTGGGAAAGACTGAACCATTTAGGAGAACAAACACTTGGCAAACGGTCTTTACGTTTGAAAAAAGGAAATTCCTAACAGAACCTAGCTGAAAGGTGTTCGGACTGGGGTTTTTTTATTTCAATTTATATCCATTTGCATGCATTTAATCTTATAATAATGAGAACTATTGTAAAAAAGCATCTCCTTTATTCAAACTTTTTTAAATGCTATTTAATCTAGTAAATGCTTCTTACTATTGGCTTCATAAAAAAAGGAATTCAGATATTCACATAAAGAAACTCGCCAATATTTTTTACGAGTTTTATTCATTCTGTATCGTTCATATTGAAGAAATGCTGAATCAGCTTGCCGTTCAATTAAAAATACAGATAGAAGAAGCACGGATGGAGTGAAATCTGAAATTTCATCGATCTAACAAGTGAAACCGCTAACATATTCTAAGTCTTATTATTCGTATGATACAAATGTACTATTTTCAGAAAATTTACATTTCTATATCTAAATTATGTAAATAGGTAGTAAAATAGTCTATATACCATATAAAAACAGATAAAAAGGGGGATTAAAATGAAAAAATTCACTATTTTATTGGTCTTATTGTCATCATTTTTAATTCAAAACTTTGCCGAAGCTCATTCTGGCCGTACCGATAGTTCTGGAGGTCATAACTGCAGCGAAAAGTCACAAGCAAAAGGGCTATGTACAGGATACCATTACCACAATGGTGGTGAAGAAACCTCATCATCAAGTAGTAGTTCTACATCAAATACACCTGCAACCACTCAATCTTGGGATAAGGATTGTTCTGATTTTAGTACATATGAAGATGTAGTCGAGTATTGGAATTCCAAAGGGTATAGCAAAACAAATGATCCAGAAAAATTAGATGGTTGGGGAAATGCTGTTGATGATGGAATACCATGTGAAGCTCCAAGTGGATATGACACATCTAAGATTAATGGAAGTGATGCACAATTAGCTAAAGTAGCTGCAGAAAAGGATCGTGCAAAAGGTGGAAGCGAAGGCTATGCAGCTGGTTTAACTGATGGTTCGAACGGAAATGAGGAAAATGTAAACGTAACTGGCTCAGATGCTTATGTTGCGAGCTATAAAGTAAGTTATCAAAAGGGTTATAAAGAAGGAATTCTGAAGTTTGAATCGGAAAAGAAAAAGGCTAATGAAGCGGGACAGAAACTAGGAAGTAAGCAGGATAAAATAATAATTCCGGAAAATTATCAGGAGAATGAACAACTAAAAACAGCCTTTGAACAAGGATTTAATAAAGCGGTTTCATTTAGAGAAGAAGCAGAGAAAAAAGAGTATGAAAACAAAGGTTATAATGATGGAAAAAAAGATATAAATAATGATCCAAAAGATATTAAAGATATCTACATAAAGGCTTATCAATCTGGTTTTGAAAAAGGTCAAAATGAGTTAAAGGAAAGTTATATTAAAAAGGGATATGAAGCTGCTTATACAATGTTAGAATACAAAGCACCAGAATATGAGAATGAGAAGTATATAGAATGGTATAAAGAAGGTTTCGAGTCTAACAAAGAGATTAAAAGTATTCAAGAATCCGCATACAATCAAGGGTTAAGTGGCGAAAAATATACTATTCCTAAATCCTATTTGAAGTCTGAAGTGATATATAAACACTTTTATGAACAGGGTTATGAAAACTATGAAGAAGAGAAAAAAGAGGATACTGCAACTACTTTAGGCGGATTAGGTTTTATTATTGTTGGTTGGTTAGTTCGCCGTTTTTATGTAGCTAAAAAAATGGTTGGATAAGGAGGTTTTATAGTATGGGAGTCTATAGATCAATTTGTTATAAGGTTGAAGATGCTTTCGTAAAATTAATTACTAAAAAGCAAGAACCTGAGCAAGTTAAAGAAAAGGTAGAAAAGTATAGAATTGAAAAAGAAGCAGAAAAAGTACGTAAGAAAAGAGAAAGTGCTGAGAAAATGGAGAAGTTAAAAAAGGAGCAAGAAGAAAAAAGAGCGGATAATGAAAGAATAAGACAAGAGAAGGAAGCTAAAGAAAAACAAGAAATTCTTACACTATTAGCAAAAGTTGTTGACACAGATAACATGAATTATACACAGTACGAATTCAATGAGATAAAAAGAAATAAGCAATTTTTTACTGCATTATACGAAAGAGTGTTCGAGTCAAATGAGAAAGGACTTACTTTTCTTTTTTGCGAATATGACAAATCCAGCAAGAAGGAAATTAAAGGATATTTAATTGTTACAAATAAGAGAGTATTGTTCTTAACAAAGGATTTAAATTACATGGAAAAGTTTCGCTACCAAACAATCATAAATGTTAATTGGTTCAAAGATGGGCTGCTTGAAAGAGGTCTTCGCATTCAATATGGCAAGAGAAAATTGGAGTTTGATGAGATATTTGATGTAGATCAGATGAATCGGGTAGGAGACTTAATATTAAAATTATCTTGTAAGAAGTAAGAAACAGGGGGTACTTAAAAAGTATCCCCTGTTATCAATCGGAATTGGGTTTAAGAACGATACTATTGAGAGAATAGCAGATTATGGGAAAGCCATTAGATTAATGGTCGGATAAATTGTATAATATCAATCTCTTATATGTTTAAGGGTGGCGGAATAAAGGATAAAAGTAGAAGTGATAGCCTAAGCTATCACTTCGAACCCAGTGTCTTCCTCTAATATAGGGTCTGTATATTCATTTTCCAACACTTTAAGAAGGATCTTCTTTCAAAGGATGTATACCGTTGTTATATTCATTCTTTATCTCTTCTTCTGAAAGAACCGTATTGTCATAGATTTTTAAATCATCCATTAATCCTTTGTAAGGGGTATCCCAATAGTTTACACCTAAGCCAAAGACGGAGCTTGCAGAAGTGAAAACATCCGGGAAACTAGTACCAGAGAACGTTTCTTCTCCATTCATATATATGTTTATTTTTCCGTTGTCTACGACAAAAGCGAGATGTGTCCATTGATTCGGTTGAATCGCCACACCTGTATCAGCATCATACCATTTCGTTCCTGACCAGACCATTGTATTTCCGGCTCCTGGTCCTTTCGGGACAAGGCTGACCCAGTTATTCATATCTCTAGCACCAAAGAATGTTGTTGTAAATTGTGTTAGTTCTTCAGGGTTAAGCCATAAAGAGACGCTGTATGTGTGACTTTTAATCAACCCGTTAGGCAGCTTAATACCTGATTCACCATTAAATAATGCAGCTTCACCCAGTATGCCATCATTGTGGGGAATATTACCGCCTTCATTATTGATTCGATTACCTGTTACGGTTCCTGAACCAAAGGTACCTGTCCGGTTATAGAGGTTACCATCAAATTCATAATGGGCCGTTACTTGAGGTGACATGGTAAAGCTTGTCTGAAATGCTGCAAGCGGATCTTCACTAAAGATTTCTACATGATATTCACCACTGTGAACATTAGCAGATTTATAATTGAAGGTAAATTTGCCTTTTTCCCCAGTCAGGGTCTGTTTGATATAATCAGAATTTCCGCTTGGATCTACGATTCTTGCAGCTACTAATCTTCCTTCTTTCTTTTTTAATTGTCCTTCTATAAGTATTTCTTTGGTAGAAGGGTTAAACGTTACGTTTACGTCTTTCATCTTTTGGGGCTTCTTCTTATTTTCAATTACCTCAAGGTTAACGCTTGAAGAAAAATGTCCATCTTCCGTAATCGCTGTTAATGTGGCCTGTCCTTTAGAATGGGCGCTCAACATCACGTTGACTTCCCCTTCAGGTGTAATGTACGGCGAGCCTGATACAGAAAGGACATCTGGGTTTGATGAGAAAAATTTGACATCTTTTAACAATGCATCATCAGGAAGAGTCTTTGCTGTTAACACTGTTTCTGTACCTTCCTTTAAGACTTCTGAATGAATATTAAGCTCAATCCCATTAACATTTGCTTCTTTTAATTGAAATGTTGCGCTATTTTTATCCCCTATCAAGTTTGTTGCAGATAATCCTAACGTATGATCCTCTTTTTGAAAGAGATATAAGTTTTCTGCGTTATATGCCTGGAAAGAAGAGAATGCATCATCTGCTAGGCCAGAAACAACTTTAAATGTGGCTTGTTCTTTAAATTCTTGAGTTCCATTGTTTTTTGCTAGGATAATAGTCGAACCGTCTCTTTTTAAATAATATCCTGGTTTATTTTCAGCTTGAAATGATATATACGCTTCTCCACTGTCTGCCAATCCAGGGACAGGATACCATTGGTAGTTATATCGATTTCCAGAGAGCGAGCTGATCCGTATTTCATCATTAGAATGAAAGACATATCCATTTTCGTTTTTTACTTGAAGTAAGCGAGGTTCATCGTTAATACCTGAAGCAGTAGGTCTCATCTTCTTGATCTTACCGTCAGGATAATAGTTCAGCTCCTCAATCGATACCGATCGTCGATAATCTCCACCAGTAGGCAAGGCAGCATTGTGATAAATGAAATACCATTGTCCAGCGTATTCAATAATGGATTGGTGATTAGTGCCAGAGCCTCCTGTTGAGTCCATTAATTTACCGGCAAAGGTCCAAGGTCCAGCCGGGCTGTCACTTATCGCGTAGCCAATCTCTTCTGGCCAATTCATAGCAAAGGAGAGATAGTACTTTCCATTATACTTGTGCAGCCAAGGAGCTTCTGTGTAGGACCCTTGCATTCCAACAATCGACACTTGATGAATCTCTCCGTCTAGTTCAACCATATTATCTTTTAATTTTGCATAATATAAATGGGTATTTCCCCAGTATAAATAGGCTTGACCATCATCATCAATAAAAACGGTTGGATCAATATTATCCCAAGGCTCTTCACCCATACTTTCCGGATTAGGTGTCATACTTTTGCTAACTAATGGACCTCCGATCGCATCCTTCCAGCCCTTTACAGGATTATCGGAAACCGCTACCCCAATTGAATACCCCTTTTCATTCGGATCAGGGTTATAGACAGTTGTGTACCAATAAAATTTTCCGTCTCTTTCTATGACTTGCCCGGCCCATGCTGAATCACGGTCCGCCCATTCAAAAATCGTTCTAGGAACAGTTCCTTCTCGTGTCCAATTGTTCATGTCAGTAGAAGAATAAATACTCCATTCCTTCAATACAAAAAAATTGTCGTTGGTGGCTGCTTCATCATGACCAACATATAAGTAAACTTTCCCGTTATGTACCAAGGCAGCAGGGTCAGCACTAAAGCTATCTTTAATCACAGGATTCCCTTTGTTAGTGATCGCATGACCGATTCTATGATTTGGTATGATTAATAAAAGTATTAATAATATAGGGATCATTCGTTTGATCATATTTATTCCTCGTTTCTTTATTTTTTTGTCAACGCTTTCAATTTTGAGTGTTCAATTAGATAAATGTCCGGATAATCTTCTTCAAACCTCCTTTTTTTCTGACATTATCCAACTATTTTATAAATTTATTAATATGTTAATATTTATATTAATGATAATGTGAATAATTGGAGTGGTCAATAACTAAAGTAACATTATTTTATTTTTGAAAAATGATCTGAAACCAAATATGGTATCTAATAATTTGAAAAAAATATTTTCATTTTTATCTTTAATTTATCAAGAAGTCACTATTGAACGTTCTGCTTATAGTGTAAACTAGTAGTATGATAATCGATAAAATCCTTATGGAGGTTTTCACTGTATTATGCCTAATCACTATGAAGATTCTAATTTAAAACTTTTTACGCTAAACTCTGAACCGGAATTATCCAAAAAAATTAGTGAAATTCTTGGGGTTGAATTAGGGAAGAGTTCTGTTTCGCGCTTTAGTGATGGAGAAATCCAAATCAATATTGAGGAAAGTATTCGTGGCAGCGAAATCTATCTTGTTCAATCGATCAGCGATCCGGTAAACGAACATTTAATGGAACTCTTAATTATGATCGATGCCTTAAAGCGTGCTTCAGCGAAAACAATCAACCTCGTTATTCCGTATTATGGCTATGCAAGACAGGATCGTAAAGCAAGAGCAAGGGAGCCGATTACAGCAAAGCTTGTGGCAAATCTTATTCAAAGGGCTGGTGCAACCCGTGTGATCACTTTGGATCTGCATGCACCGCAAATTCAAGGATTTTTTGATATTCCTATCGATCATCTTTTAGGTGTACCTATCTTAGGGGATTATTTCCAAAATAAGCAGCTTGATGATATCGTGATTGTTTCTCCAGATCATGGCGGGGTAACACGTGCTCGTAAATTGGCTGATCGCCTAAAGGCACCGATTGCAATCATTGATAAAAGACGTCCAAGACCAAATGTGGTTGAAGTGATGAACATTGTCGGGGATATCGAAGGAAAAACGGCGATTCTTATCGATGATATTATCGATACAGCAGGAACGATTACATTAGCTGCAAATGCTCTTTTCGAAAATGGCGCAAAAGAGGTTTATGCTTGCTGTACACATCCGGTCTTATCTGGTCCTGCCATTGAGCGCATCAAAAACTCTACTATTAAGGAGCTAGTTGTAACAGATTCCATTAGACTTCCTGAAGAAAAGCGAATTGATAAGCTAGTTGAACTTTCTGTTGCTCCGTTAATCAGTGAAGCAATCAAACGGGTACATGAAAAGCAATCAGTTGATGAACTTGTTCAATAAAATCATTTAAAAAAGATCAAGCAAACCTGAAACGAAGGGTTGCTTGATCTTTTTTTGTAGGTTCATGGCAAGAGAGCGAAAACGCCGATATATTTGGAAAATCGCGGATAAAATTGAAAGGGCGCTGATATATTCGGAAAAACGCCGATAAAATCGAAAAAACGCCGATATATTCGGAAAGTCGCCGATAAAATCGAAAAAACGCTGATATATTCGGAAAATCGCCGATAAAATTGAAAGAGCGCTGATATATTCGGAAAGTCGCCGATATAATCGGAAAGTCGCCGATAAAATCGAAAAAACGCTGATATAATCGGAAAGTCGCCGATAAAATCGAAAAAACGCCGATAAAATCGGAAAGACGCTGATAAAATCGAAAAAACGCCGATAAGAATACACTTTCTTGTCTTCAAAACAACAATTTTTACGAAAACAATCTTTTTTGTATGTTAACTCTACATACTTCACTTCTCAAACCGGAACCAGCCAAAATCGAAGTTGCTGCCTGGCAGGAAGATGAACGTTACCTTTTGGACTCCAGTTATTTTATCAAGTTCAAAGACACGCTCTTCGTATTCTTCTGAGTACGTAAATTCAATCAGTTGATTTGTTTCCCCTTCCTGGTTGGCAAAGCGGATATGAATCGTATTTTTATCAATAGGCGATCGGCCGAATAGTACAAGCTTTGAAGCGCCTTCGCTTGTAAAGTCCATCTCTTCTAATTCTAACGAAACATTATTTCCTATTCCTTCAACACGGTTTTCATTCAGCTTAAATGTGTCCCCATAGATGTGGTCACAGTCAGCTGCATTATTTTGCGCAAAGGCTCGATTTGTTCGTTCAAAGGAAAAGCCCTTAATATGAACCTTCTGCTGAAGGATAAAACAGATCGAGGTAATTCCCTTAAGCCTTTTTGATAGACGATACGTTTCTTCCTGATACACATTCCATTTTGATTCCTTTTGATAGATCACATCTGCCAGACATTCACTTCCGTCTTCATCAGGCATGCCCTCCCAAATTTGCAAAGAATACGCTTCACTTGTTAAGGCGAAAATTGGAATGGTGATCGTATCAGAACCATATGGACCGAAGTCGATATCACGGAAGCCTACCTGCGTTTCGCCATCTCTGCTTGTTGCAACGCCTCTTTCGTTTCCGTTGCCGACTTCACCTTTACTATATTCATACAATCCTGCGGAAATAAATCCATATGGATCCTTGTAGGCTGTACCAAGGCCAACTGCCTGAAATTCTAATTGGGAGATAAGCTTGGTTTTGTCGCTGCCATTTTTACTCGTACAGCGGAGTCGAAATTCACCATCACCTAGTGCCGTTATTTTCGCCATATGACCTATTGCTTCGACCTTGGCGATATTGGACTCAATCCCTGCATCATTGACGACACTCCACTCAACCTCTTGATAGGACGTCGTTTCTGGATGTAGTTTTGCGCTTACATACTTCTCGGTTGTTGCTTCATTAAATAGTTGTCCTGTCTCGCTGATCAATTCGATTTTGCGAAGCGGGATTTCTTCCTTGCTTCCCATCACACATGGTAAATCTTGATTTTCGATATGTGCCGTAATGCCTTCTATAGAATCCTTTGCTGGAAGGGACTCAAATTCAGCGGTTTGGCTTTCCAATCCTTTAGAAGATACTTCGATTTGAAACTTACCTGGTTCTAAGGTTGCCCCAATGATCGCCATAAGCTTGCCTGAGAATAATCGTCTGGACAAACCTTTATATGGATCATAATCGGTACTATCTCCATTATCAAGACCGATAAGACGGCCGGCCCCAGTCACATTGACATGTACCCGGTTATTGGCATTTTCTACAGGATTTCCAGCTTCGTCTTTCATCGTGATTTCGACAAAAAGTAAATCCTGGCCATTTGCAATTAGTTGTTCTTTATCTGCCTGCAAACAAATCTTCTTTGCATCTTTAAAGGATCTCTTACGATCAGTTGCGATCACGCTGCCATTTTCATCATAGGCGATCGCTGTTAATTCGCCTTCTTCATAAGGGATCTTCCACCAGCCAACAAGCTGTTCTCCATGTTCATGGTCAATATCATAGGTTCCGATTGTGTTCCCATTCAATTGCAGTTCAATTTTTGGTGCATTTGAACATACGCGAACATCAATCATTTGCCCTTTATTAAAATCCCAATAAGGGAAAATATGCACCATTGGCTTTGTTTTGTAATCTGTCCAGGCTGCTTGATAAATGTAATAAGAATCCTTCTTAAAGGTAGCTGTATCAATTTGTCCAAAATAAGAGTTCTTTGTATGATAAGGTGTCGGTTCACCGATATAGTCAAAGCCAGTCCAAAGAAATTGTCCGAGAGAGAAAGGGGTAGCTCTTTCTGCTAGAATACATGCTTCAGCTGACTTTGCCCCCCAGCTTGTCGTACTATTCCCAAGTGCAGAGCATTGCTCGTCATCATCTGCCAGGATCGATTTTTCAAATGGGAAATGATAGATGCCCCTGCTTTGTACGACAGAAGAGGTTTCACTGCCATAGATGATCCAATCAGGATGCTCCTCATGATGCTTTTGATAATATTTTTCGGCATAATTATAGCCGGCAACCTTCACAAGATCCGCACATTTTTGCGCATTCTCCCATGGCATATAGTTGGAACCGATAGTAACGCTTGCATTTCCTTTCGGATCATATTGCCGTACAAAGTCCATGAGCAGTTTAGTGATCTCTTGACCTCTTTCATCTGCATGGGTATCATAAATTTCATTTCCAATGCTCCACATAATCAGGCTTGGATGATTTCGATCACGCATCACCCAGCTTTTTACATCAAGATGGGCCCAATCCTTAAAGAATCTTGCATAATCATATGGTGTTTTTGAGCGTTCCCACATATCAAATGCTTCGGAAACGACAAGAAACCCCATCTCATCTGCTAAATCCATCAGTTCCTTTGCCGGCATATTGTGAGCGGTGCGGATCGCATTCACACCCATATCCTTTAAAATCTCAAATCTTCTTCTTAAGGCTGTCTTATTAAATGCAGCTCCTAAGGCACCTAAATCATGATGCTCACACACACCGTTTAATTTCATTTTTTTATTATTTAAAAGAAAGCCTTGTTTTGGATCCAAGGTAATTTTTCGGAAGCCGATATTTTGTGTGATCGTTTCAATTTCTTTATGATCGACTATATCCAACTTTGTTATCAATTGATAAAGTGCAGGATCATCAGGACTCCATAACAAAGGGTCTTCTATAAAAAGCTTTTGCTGGTTAAAAGAAAGGGGAGTATCTCCTGGAATCACCCTCTCTGCAGTAGTCCCGAGCAGTTGGCCTTTATACATGAGGGAGTGTGATAGCTGTATTTCTTCATTGATGTTTATTTCGGTGTCGATCTCTACCTGCCACCCGCCATCCTGCTGGGTCGTTGAAATGTAGATCCCATCTGTTGCAATATGAGTTTTGTCCCGAGTTTTTAACCAGACATTCCGATAAATGCCTGCACCTGAGTACCATCTGCTATTAGGGCTTTGAAACACGACTTTTACTAGTATTTCATTTTCCCCTGCAACAAGTGCATCTGTGATGTCATGTTCAAATGAGGAATAGCCGTATTTCCATTCGCCAATAAATTCGCTGTTTACATATAGAGAGGAATCCATATAAACTCCATCAAAACACAACAGAATTTCCTTAGCTGCTTCAGAACGGGTAAAGCGCTTACGATACCAGCCAATGCTGTTCTCATATAGATTTGTTGTTTGATAGATGAGCCAATCATGGGGGATATCCACAGCTTCAAATGTCAAAGCTGTATAATCTGTCTCTTCTAAACTGCTTTTAGCAAATTCCCAGCCATCATTAAAAAGGATTTTTTTATTCATATTTTGTATCTCGCTTTCTTCTCGTTTATTTTGGGAAAGATAGTCTATGAAGACTGACATTGATGATTTATTGGGGTATTTCATTGTTAGAAAAAACGTTGAACATTGGTTTTTCTCTTCATGTATCACCTCTTTAATTTAGCAGAGTTGATAAACATAAATTTGACAACTTCCGCCATGTTGTGTCATTTCTGTAAAAAAAGTAAAAGAAATGTATTGAATAAAAAGAAAACTTAGTTTAATATATAAACATAGTTACCATACTAGTACATCTAATGTGCAACTGTTAGTTATTAAACTACTATATGTAAAGGGAAAAGTAAATATTTATTGCAACGAAAACTACCATACTAATATGTTCATTTTTTCTGGTGTTCAGCTCTTTACAACATGTTTTTACCCCTAATATGTAAGCGTTTTAACAGGGTGAAATAAAATGCAAGATTTTATTATGAATGAAAGTCAGGGGGGTTAATATGGGGGAAGTTAAAATCGAAAAGGCTGGCAATGCTCAAGTATTAAAAGAAGTGAAGACAAGTAAGCTAGCAAGAATGGCGACTTTAATACGCAAGGATTGGCAGCTTTACTCATTGTTGATTTTGCCGATGATTTATTTGGTGATTTTTAAATATGGTCCAATGATTGGAAATGTCATTGCTTTTAGGCGATTTGTTCCCGGAGGCAATATTTACGGAGAAGCATGGGTTGGCTTTCACTATTTCAAGATGTTTATTAATGACCCGACGTTCTGGAAGGTATTCACAAATACTCTCGTGATTGGCGGACTGACCCTATTATTATGCTTTCCAATGCCAATTATCTTTGCTTTATTGTTAAATGAAGTGAAGTCGAAAAAATTCAAGAAATTTGTTCAGACCGCATCTTATTTGCCGCACTTCTTATCGATTGTTATTGTTGCCGGAATGATTCTTCAATTGACCGCAATCAATGGTTCGATTAATGCAATTGTTGAGTTCTTTACAGGAGAGAAAATTAACTTTATTCAGCAAGCTGAATGGTTTAGAACCATCTATATTAGCTCAGAGATTTGGCAAGGAATGGGCTGGGGAGCGATTTTATATTTGGCAGCGCTAACAACGATTGATGAATCCCTCTACGAAGCTGCAAAAATGGATGGCGCGAATCGCTGGAAGCAAACACTACATATCACCATTCCAGGGATCCTTCCAACCATTGTGACATTGTTAATCTTAAATATCGGCAGTTTTATGGCTGTAGGCTTTGAGAAAATCTTGCTTTTGTATAATCCATTAACCTATGAAACGTCAGATGTTATTTCTACTTATTTATATCGTGTCGGTCTTGAATCAAGTAACTTCAGTTATGCGACAGCGATTGGGTTATTCGAGTCTATTATTGGATTGATCTTGGTGTTAACTGCAAACGGTATTTCGCGGAAGCTAACAGAAAGAAGTCTATGGTAGGAGGTGGCTTTCATGCAGGAATCTGTTCAATATAAGATTTTTAAGGTGTTCAATACAATTATCTTACTTGTTATCGTCTTCTGTACGCTCTATCCATTTTTGAATGTGATTGCCCAATCTTTTAGTAGTGAAGCCTATATCAATGCCGGCAAGGTTAACCTGCTTCCAAAGGGCTTTAATATTGAAACCTATAAAACAGTAGCCGAAGATAAAATGTTTTGGATCAACTATAAAAATACAGTGGTTTATACAGTTGTTGGAACAGTCATTTCCATGTTTTTAACAACGATCTTTGCATATGCCTTATCAAAAAAACGATTGGTTGGCCGCAGATTTTTAACACTGTTCGCTGTCTTTACAATGTTCTTTAATGGCGGTTTGATCCCAAACTATGTATTGATTAATAGCTTAGGGTTTGATAATACAATGTGGGCCATCGTAATTCCGGGTGCAATCAGCATTTACAACATGCTCATCATGAAATCCTTCTTTGAAAATATGCCTGAGGAGCTGGAAGAAGCCGCATCGATCGATGGTTTGAATACGTATGGCATTCTAGTGAAAATCATCTTGCCGCTCAGTAAGGCAGTTCTTGCCACAATGGTCCTTTTCTATGCAGTAGGACACTGGAATTCATGGTTTCCAGCCTTCCTATATCTCGATCAAAAAGAGTTATTTCCAGTGACCATCTATCTTAGAAACTTGATTGCCGGTGTGACTGGGGGCACCTCAGCTGGCGCAACATCTGCAGATAACTTAACCCAAATTTCATCAAACATAAAATCGGTTACGATGGTGCTTACGATTTTACCGATTTTAACCGTATATCCGTTTGTGCAAAAGTACTTTGTATCAGGCGTCATGCTGGGATCTGTTAAGTAAAGTCAGGGGTAAATGATACTCAGGAGGATAAGCGTATAGTGATTTTCGTTGACAGATGCTGAAATGGAGCTAACGCTTTTCTAATAAATAATAGAAACAAAGGGGAGGAAGAGAAATGAAACATGCTTCTAAAAGGTTGATGTCTTTTTTTACTTTACTAGTTGTACTTGTAATGATTATTGCAGGCTGTTCCAGCAACGAAACTGGGAGTGAAAGCACAGAAATTAAGCCATCCAAAAGTGCAATGAAATCATATGGTGTAGGGGATACCTTTAAAGCAGAGGAAGCTTTTGAATTACCTATTCTATATATGGATCAACCAACTTATCCATATAAAAAAGATTGGCTGCTATGGGACAAAATCAAGGAGACCACTAATGTTACACTAAAACCTACGATTGTCCCAATGAGTGATTATGCACAAAAAAGAAGTTTATTAATTAGTTCAGGTGACGCTCCGTTAATCATCCCGAAAACCTACCCTGGGGAAGAGTCAGCTTTTGTTTCTTCCGGAGCTATTCTGCCAATTAGTGATTATATTGATAAAATGCCCCATTTTAAAGATAAAGTGGAAAAATGGAAGCTGGAAGATGAATTAGAGGGCTTACGTCAAAATGATGGTAAATTCTATTTGCTTCCAGGTTTACATGAAGAGGTTTGGCCAGATTATACCCTAATTGTCCGTACTGATATTTTTGAAAAGCATAATATAGCGATTCCAAAAACGTGGGATGAGTTATATGTAGCGATGAAAAAATTAAAAGAATTATATCCGGATGTGACACCGTTCTCCGATCGATTCACTTTCCTTAGTACTCTTAATATCGCTGCTACCGGATTTGGCACAAAAGCTGGTTGGGGATTTGGAAATGGTTTAAAATATGATGAATCAAAAGATGAATTTGTCTATGCCGCTACAACGAATGAATATAAAGACATGTTAACGTATTTTAATAAGTTAGTAGAGGAAGGCCTATTAGATAAAGAAAGCTTCACACAAGAAGATGATCAGGCGATTCAAAAATTTGTTACTGGTAAATCGTTTATTATTAACGGTAATTCACAAACAGTTGTTTTACACAGAGCGGACATGGATAAAAACTTAGGTAAAGGAAATTACTCGATTTCAAAAATTACGGTCCCAGGCGGCCCTGCAGGTCAGCTTATGTCAGGTTCGCGATTAGAAAATGGCGTGATGATCTCTGCAAAGGCTAAAGAAAGTGAGAACTTCGAAGCGATCCTGCAATTTATTGACTGGTTATATTACAGTGATGAAGGGCAAGAATTTGCAAAATGGGGTGTTGAAGGAGAAACGTTCACAAAAACTGATGGGGTAAGAAAATTAGTAGACGATATCAATTACAATGGTTTAAACCCGGCTGGTACGAAGGATCTACGTGTTGACTTTGGATTCTCCGGCGGTGTATTTGCTTACGGTGGTACAACTGAGCTTTTACACTCCATGTTTAGTGAAGAAGAAATCAAATTCCAAGAGGATATGGCAAAAACAAAAACAACGATTCCAGCTGAACCGCCAATTCCATATACAATCGAAGATCGTGAACAGGTTACATTATTAAGCACACCGCTAAAAGATTACACAGATCAAAATACACTTAAGTTCATCTTAGGTGAGCGTGATTTAAGTGAATTTGATGCCTTTGTAAAAGAATTAGAAGGTCAAGGATTACAGCAATATTTGGATATTGCGAATAAAACGTACCAAGAATATAAAAAGTCTAAGTAAGCATGAACAGATAGGGTTGTCCCTTCGAGAGTGAAGGGACAGCCTGATTTTACTAGTAAGGAAAAGAGGGGGAATGATCATGGAAGAAAAAAAAGAATTTGGTCAAGGGATCCTATTTATTGCGACAAACTACATTTATTGGCTGCTAGTAACCAATCTTTATTTCATCTTAACAAATAGCCTGTTTATCTTTTTCTTTATGACATTAAAACCCTCTTTCTCTAATATTATTGTTTACTTTTTAGCGTTAATCCCAACGGGGCCAGCGCTTGCATCCCTTTGTTATTCAATGGAAAAGCTTGTACGAACAAAAGAACTATCACCGACACGTGATTTTTTCTATGGTTATCGAAAAAACATCAAAGATACTTTTTCTGTGTGGCTGCCAATACTCATTGTCTACTTCATCTTATTAGTAGACTTACAATATCTCCGCCAGTCAGCATCTGAAACAAGTCAAATCTTATCCATTGTTATTTTCATACTTACAATCGTATGGACGATGCTCTGCTTAAACATTCTTATCATAAATTCCCGTTATAAGTTCAGGGTCAGGGATGTTTTTAAGCTGTCCGTCTATTATAGCTTTATGAAATTTAAACATACGATTGGGAATTTGCTGATCCTATTTATCGTCGCTTTTCTATCAGTTATGACGACTGATTTTTTCATTGTCTTTACAGCAAGTATTATTGCCTTCCTTATGATGCTGAATATGAAAGAAATGCTCAAGGACATAGAAATGAATTTTTTAAAGAAAGGCTCTGAAAATTAGCAAAGCAAAGTACATCTGTTAGGAGTTGAGCGGCATGACCATCTTGATTCAAGATGTGCTGGATAAACTAACTGAACCTGTTGAAAAGCTTGAAACAACCGTTGATAAGCTTTTATTTGGGAATCCCTCCACAGAAGTGAAAGGGATCATCGTTACATTCGTGGCTTCACATTATGTTCTGCAGCATGCAATTGATTTGGGGGCAAATTTAATTATCAGCCATGAAGGAATTTTTTACAGTCATCATGAAAATGTTGAGCATTTGAAGGATGATCCGGTATATATGGAAAAAAGAAGGCTTATTGAGCAATCGGGTACTGCGATTTACCGGTTTCACGATTATGTGCATAAATACCAGCCAGACGGCATTATGGAGGGTCTCCTTCAAGCATTAGATTGGAATGCATCAATTGAAAAAAATCATCCAACATCTACGATCCTGGTCATACCTTCAATGACCGTTAAAGAAATTGCTGAGTATATAAAAGGAAAACTTGGAATTCCGTTTGTCCGTGTAATTGGCGATTTGTCATTAAGATGCACTCGAATCGGATTGTTAGCAGGATACAGAGGTGGAGGGAACCTGACCATACCATTAATTGAGCAAGAACATCTTGATTTGATTATTTACGGTGAGGGGCCTGAGTGGGAGACTCCTGAATATATTCGGGATGCGCATGTTCAAAACAGAAAAAATGCAGCTATTCTTATTGGGCATGCCGCTAGCGAGGAACCAGGAATGAAGCATCTTGCAGAAAGAATGAAATCCTTATTTCCAAGCCTTCCAATTCACTTTATTCCTGAAAAGCATCCTATTCAATTTTTATGACTGGAGATTTACCAAAACTTATTTAAAGATCACTTTTCAACATTGCAGACTAACCTTTATCAAAAGAAAGGGAGGTTTTTTTATGTGAAAATCATATTTCGATGGTTTGGCAATCAAGATGATACCGTTACACTCGATCAAATCAGGCAAATCCCTGGGATGGATGGGATCGTTAGTGGTCTGCATGATATTCCTACCGGGGAAATATGGCCGCTTGATCAAATACTTGCTTTAAAGAAAGAGATTGAAGACAAAGGGTTGAATTTGGAAGTAATAGAAAGTGTCAATGTCCATGAGGATATCAAGCTGGGACTTCCTACTCGCGACTATTATATAAAAAATTATCAGGAAACGATCGAATTTGGCACAAACTGGTATCAAGGTTATTTGTTATAAATTTATGCCTGTATTTGACTGGACGAGATTAGAGCTTTGCTAAGGAGTTACCAGATGGATCTACTGTTCTCGCATATGAAAAAGCAAAGGTGGAGGGGGTTAACCCTGAGGTTATCATAAAAGAAATTGAAAACTCGTCAAAAGGCTTTTCAATGCCAGGATGGGAACCAGAGCGCATTAAAAACATAAAGCGCGCATTTGAGCTCTATAAAGATGTAACCGAGGAAGATTTATTAGAGAATCTGCGATACTTTTTAGAACGAATTATCCCGGTTGCGGAAGAATATGATGTCAAAATGGCAATCCACCCAGATGATCCGCCATGGTCCATTTTCGGCTTACCAAGGATCGCCATATGTGTAAGGAAAATCTAGAACGAATTGTCAAACTAGTAGATAGTCCATACAATAGGTTAACCTTATGCTCAGGGTCGCTTGGGGCCAATCCGGAGAATGACATTCCTTCGATCATGAGGCATTTTTCAGCAATGGGACGGATTTCATTCGCCCATATTCGCAAAGTGAAAATCTATGAAAATGGTGATTTTGTTGAAAGCTCTCACCTCTAAGAGATCGTAAAAGCATTGCATGATACCGGATTTACTGGCTATATTCGTCCTGATCACGGACGGATGATCTGGGTGAACAGGCCCGTCCTGGTTACGGACTCTATGATCGTGCCCTTGGCATTATGTATATTTTAGGAATTTGGGATAGCTTGGAGAAGGTAAAACAAGCACAACTGAGTGCTGGAGATCAATCGAAAGCATAATTGAGTTATTTTATTCTGCGATCTAGCGATTAAGCTAGGTCGTTTTTTGTATTTACGAGTATTTTTATAAAGTTAAGTTTTGGAAAAAATATTGACGTTGTATTTATTTACCAGTACTATAAAATTATACAATGTTACTCATGAGTAACATTATTGGTAAGTAATATGAAAGTAGGAGCTCGTATGTCCAAAGAAAAAGGATTAAAAGGAAAAGAGAGTAAAGCACGGATTAAAGCAGCCGCCGCCTGTGAGTTTGCTAAACATGGATTTCATCAGACAAAAATCAGTAACATTGTGAAGCGGGCAAGCTTAACACAGCCTGCGTTCTATCTCTATTTTTCTAGTAAGGATGCCATTTTTAATGAGCTTGTTCATGAATTTCGGACGAAGCTATGGAAATTAATTGAAACCCAGCGGTTATCTCCGCTAATGGAAAAAGATGAACTTATTAAGCAAATGACTGCATCTATAGAAAAATTATTTGAATTTTTTGCTGAGGACCCAAATTTAACCCGAATTGGTCTAGTACTCGCCCCTGATTCAGAGATATTTAAAGAAAAACTAATAAGATTACTTGCGGACAACCTACACTTTGAGCAGCGTTCAGGAACATTTCGTTTAGAATTGTCGATGGAGATCGTAGCTGTCTGTATTTTTGGGATGATTGAGCAACTAATTTTTCAGTGTTTATTAAAAAATAAGAGCAATCCCAAAAAATTAGCGGAAGAGGTTGTGAAGTTGGTGATGAGCGGCATGATGGAATTTGGCTCAGCATAATTTGAACAAGGAGTGAAAAGGAATATGGCGATAAAGATCCTTCAACTTGTATTAATGGTGTTTATAGGGCTGGGTGGAGTAATCAAAATCATTAAACCAACTTTTCAGATTGAACATTGGAGTCTTTATCAATACCCAATGTGGTTTATGACGGTGACGGGCATAATGGAGATCATGGCTTCTCTTGCATTAATACTGGGTTATTGGAATCGTTATTACGCACTTATTGGATGTTCAATTATCATCGTGTTAATGCTTGGAGCGATCTATACTCACATTATTAGAGTACGCCAAGCTCTTGCCATGGCTATTCCTTCAACACTTTGTCTACTACTGGCTATTATTATTTTTGTTCGAAATTACTAGATAAATAGGAAAAAGCGCCTTAAATTCAAAGGTGTTTTTTTATTAAATTTATTGCCAAAGGGACAACCAGCCTTACAAACTAATTGGATAAAATCAGGGTAAAAAGTACCTTATTCTCAACATTCCCGAAAAATTTTCAAAAGAAAGAATTCGTTGATAATGGAAAAAAGAGTCTTTAATAGGACAAATCCCTTGATAAATGGCTAGGAGCTGTCCAATAGAGCAGGTCTAAAGGACAATCCCCTCGATGAAAAGATTGAAAATGTCCACTAGAGCAGGTCTAAAGGACAATCTCCTTGATGAAAAGATGGAAAGTGTCCGAAAGAGCGGTTCTAAAGGACAATCCCCTTGATGAAAAGATGGAAAGTGTCCGAAAGAGCGGTTCTAAAGGACAATCCCCTCGATGAATAGATGGAAAGTGTCTAATATAGCGGTTCTAAAAGACAACTCTCTCGATGAATGGGTGAAAATTGTCTAATAGAGCAGGCATAAAGGACAAATCCGGCACTGAATAAAAAGAAAATGTCTAATAGAGCGATTCTAAATGCCGCCCCCATAATGAATAGATGAAAAGTATCATTGAATAAAACCCACTACATTAGCTAGAAGCGTTTTTCTGTTTTCCCATCATATTTCCGACGATCCGTACTTCAAATCGATAAAAGAAAATCACAGCTTGTTTGTTTAAGAGAAAGTCAAAGGTCAAAAATGTGCACCTTTTTAGTCAACACAGTTGATCCAAACATTTGCTGATGGGCCATATAATTAGATGTAGGAAAGCGCTTGCAAATTAGTTGTTGGGTGGTGTCAATGAAGTGGGTACAAAATTAAATACGAATGAACTAGATACAAAGGAACATTATGTAAATGTAGAAATGCAAGCAAAACGAAAGGTAAAGCTAAATAAGATCTTGTCTTATGCAGCTTTCGTAGGACCAGCACTTTTATTTTTTCTATTCGTGCAAATTATTCCGTTTTTTATGGGGGTTTATTACTCGTTTACATCATGGAATGGTGTTAGCTCGGTCGTAGAGTGGGTTGGCTTAGAAAACTATATGACGATCTTTACCGATGATCCTAAGTTTTTTAACTCATTTCTATTCACGACAAAATTTATGCTGGCAGCAGTTATCATCAGTAATGTGATTGGTTTTGGGCTGGCATTAATGTTAAATGCAGCATTAAAAACGAAAAATATTTTGCGGACAGTCTTTTTTATTCCAAATGTAATCGGCGGACTTTTACTAGGATTTATTTGGCAGTTCATTTTTGTAAAAGGCTTTGCATCAATAGGGAATTTAACGGACATAGGATTCTTTAAGCTGCCATGGCTGGGTGATGAGGCAACTGCATTTTGGGGAATTGTCATTGTGTTTGCATGGCAAACGAGCGGTTACATGATGGTCATTTATATTGCAGCCTTGCAGGGTGTAGATACCTCGTTGCTTGAAGCGGCAAAAATGGATGGAGCATCAAACTTGTCTGTTTTAAGGAAAATCATTATTCCGTTAATTTTACCGGCGTTTACCATTTGCTTCTTCTTAACAATTTCAATGGCATTTAAAATATTTGACCTGAACCTTTCTTTAACAGGCGGCGGGCCATTTAATTCAACAGAATCGGTAGCGATTAATATTTATCAAGAAGCATTTATGAACAATCGATATGGATTAGGTACAGCAAAGTCCATTCTATTCTTTATCATTGTCGCAGTATTTACAACATGCCAAGTTATGTTTACGAAGAAGAAGGAGGTTGAAGCATAATGAAAAAGAACTATTCGGCTGGCACCTTCCTCCTTGAGATTTTTGCGATCATTCTTGCTTTACTTTTCCTTGTACCGTTTTACTTTGTGATCATCAATTCAGTAAAAGGGTTTTCGGAAATTTTAATTGATGCAGCAGCATTGCCTAAGGAAATCTTGTTTAGTAACTATGCCAAGGTTTGGGAGATTATTAGCTTCCAAGACGCATTCCTTAATTCTTTGATCATAACGGTTTTTAGTATTGCGGGAATTGTAGTGATCAGTTCAATGGCCGCTTGGAAAATGGTTCGAACACCAGGAAAAACGAGCAAATTCTTATTTATCCTTTTCGTATCAGCAATGGTTATTCCATTCCAAACCGTTATGATTCCACTTATGAAGCTTGGCGGAATGCTTGGAATTATGAACAGTATACCGGGAATCATCATCATGTACTTTGGATTTGGCGTTTCGTTATCACTCTTCTTATTCCACGGGTTTATAAAAACAATCCCGCAGGAAATTGAAGAGTCTGCTAGAGTTGACGGCTGCAGCCAGTTTGGCGTATTTTGGAGAATTGTCTTCCCATTATTGAAACCGATTACTGTAACCGTCATCATTTTAAATACGCTATGGATTTGGAATGACTACTTACTGCCGCTGCTTGTGCTGCAGGATGCAGGATTACGAACGATTCCGTTAGCAACGAGCTCGTTCTTTGCCCAGTACACAAAACAATGGGATATGGGCTTGGCCGCATTGGTGCTGGGGATTGCGCCCATCATTGTCTTCTTCCTGTTCTTGCAAAAGCATATTATTAAAGGGATTGCAGCAGGTTCGATTAAATAGGAGTCATCAAAAGGGATATAAAATGGGGCTGTTTCAATACGAATGAGACAATCCCGTTTATATAAAAATAGAAAAAAGCATAGAGACTAAGGAGGTCAATACGTAATGAAGAAGTTCTTTCTATTATGTATGTCAATGCTGTTAGTATTAGGGGTATTGGCAGGATGTGCATCAAATAAAACACAGGAAAACACAAGCGGAAATGCAGATTCTGGTTCAGGTGATGGAGAGGTTGTTACACTAAACTTATTCCAATTTAAAGTAGAAATCGCAGATCAGCTTCAAGCAATGATCGATGAATTTGAAAAGGAACACCCAAACATTAAAGTAAAGCTTGAAAGTGTTGGCGGTGGAGCGGATTATGGTGCAGCGTTAAAGGCTAAATTTGCCTCAGGTGAAGAGCCGGACATTTTTAACAATGGCGGATTTAAAGAACTTGATCTTTGGAAGGAGCACTTAGCTGATTTATCAAATGAGCCATGGGCTGAGCATGTCCTCCCGATTGGTAAAGTTCCAATGACAGATGAAGATGGCAAGTTATATGGAATGCCAGTGAATCTTGAAGGATATGGATTTGTTTATAACAAGGATTTATTTAAAAAAGCAGGTATTACTGAGACACCTAAAACTCTTTCTGAGTTAAAAGACGCTGTGAAAAAGCTTGATGCTGCAGGAATTAAAGCATTCTCCGCAGGCTATGGCGAATGGTGGGTTATTGGACAGCATTTATTAAATATCCCATTTGCACAGCAGGATGATCCACAAGCATTTATTAAAGGTTTGTATGACGGTTCCGCTTCATTTGTTGGAAATGAGCAATTTAAGCAATTCAAAGATATCATTGATATGGAAGTTAAATATGCGAACGGAAACCCATTAACAACAGATTACAATACACAAGTAACCCTATTTGCTTCCGGTGAAACAGCGATGCTGCAACAAGGTAACTGGACAGAAAATATGATTTATGAAATCAATCCTGAAATCAATATGGGACTCTTGCCAATTCCGCTTAATGATGATGCGAATGCAGATGTTTTACCTGTAGGTGTACCTAATAACTGGGTAATTAATAAAAACTCTGAGCACCTTGAAGAAGCAAAAACATTCTTAAATTGGATGGTCTCTTCTGAAACAGGTAAACGCTATATCACAGAAGAATTTGCCTTTATCCCAGCATTCGATAATATTGAAGCATCCGGATTAGGTGATTTAGGTCAATCCATCCTTGACTATTCAAAAGCGGAAAAAACAATTCCTTGGACTTGGTTCCAATGGCCGGATGGTGCAAATAAAGAGTTTGCAGCAACGATTCAAGAATATGCAGCAGGTAAAATCGATTATGAAACAGCATTAGAAAAATTCCAAGCAACTTGGGATAATATGAAGTAAAGTGAATGTTGGGAAGCATGTCTTTTATGGGCATGCTTTTTAGCTATAATAAGGATAATAAAAGCTTATCATGCCATTCTGAAGATAAGGAGGTTCTTCATGGTTAAAACGAGCATACGCAAAAAGCTGATTGTTCTTCTCCTACTCATTACAATCGTTCCATTTGGAACCTCAATTGTCATCACCTATTTATATACGAAAGAGTCGTTAAAAGATGAGTTTGTTCAGGAAAATGTCAATCTTCTCTATCAGGGAAAGCTAAATTTGGAAGGCTATATTGAGGAATTAAAAAATCTAACCATATCGTTTTATAATAATGTAGATTTTATGAGTTACCTGCGAAATCCCGGTCAAGAAGATGATTACTTGGCAAAGGAAAGTGTCAAAAATGTGATGCTAACCATGCTTTATGCCGAAAAGAATATTAATCGAGTGAATATAGCAATTGAGGAAGATCGCCAAAATGTGTCTGTTTCAAAACGATCTGGTGTCGTGTTTTCTTCATTAAAAAACGGGGATCGAGAAAATTTTCAAAAGGCAAGAAATAATCCGAATTATATTTATATCGAACCTATGCATATTTTGCAAGCCGATCGTACTGAGGAAGATCAAAAACAGCGAAGGGATGTATTTACCTTGCACCGGGCATTAATTGATGTTCCTTCAGATCATTTGCTAGGCTATATTTCATTGGATATCGCACCATATAAAATTTCGGAAATAAGTGAGAAATTATATGTAAAAGACAAAGAGGAATTTTATATTTTAAGTCCGGAAGGAGAGCTTATTTTTCGCTCTAATTCCGAAGTATCGGAAAATGAAGAATGGATTACAAAGTTAATTAATATGTCGCAGCCAAATGGAACAATGGAATGGCAAAAAGATAAATTTCGGGGCTTGATGATTTATGAAAAGATTGCTGAATCATCGGGAGGCTGGATTTTGGTCAAGCGCATTCCGTATACGTCGGTGTTTGAAAGCGCCTTGAGTGTTGCCAAAATCAATATTATGTTCGGGATTGTTGGGTTAATTCTTGTCATTCTGGCGACATTTTTTGTTTCCTTTAAAATCACTTCGCCGATTCGAGTATTGCTTCAAAATATTAAAAAGGTTGAAGAAGGCAATATGAATGTCCACTTTGAATCACTTGGAAATGATGAAATCGGTGTGTTAGGGGATAGATTTATCCAAATGATCGGTAAAATCAATCACCTTATTAATCGGGAATATAAGCTTGAGATTGAAAATAAGACAAATCAATTAAAGGCATTGCAATCACAGCTAAATCCGCATTTTTTATATAATTCATTGCAATCAATCGGCACCTTGGCCTTAAAGAATAATGTACCTCAGGTGTATACCCTTGTTACACATCTTTCGAAAATTATGAGATATGGCATGAATATGGATGAGGATTTTGTTCCTTTAAAAAGAGAAATCGATTATATAAAGGCGTTTTTATTATTACAAAAGGAAAGGTTTGGGGAGCAATTCGAGTATTCCTTACAGATCGAACCTGAAGCCCTGGCAATAAAGGTTCCAAAGATGATTCTCCAGCCAATCATAGAAAATTATTTTAAACATGGCTTTGATGGCAGCGATGATACAAAAGGCCAATTATGGATCATCGGAAGGGTAGAAGGTGATACACTCATTATAGCCGTTCGTGATAATGGAAAAGGAATAAGTGATAGCCGGCTTCAAGAAATCTATCAGTCCTTTAACCAAGAAAAACAAAAGATGAATAACAAGGGAACAAATATTGGGCTAAGAAATGTTTATTTTCGTCTAAAATTGTATTTTGATGAGCGAGCTGAATTTCATTTGCAAAATCTTGATAGCGGAGGGCTTTTCGTGACAATTAAACTTCCAGTTGATAGGGAGGTTAACTAAATGAAAGCAATTATTATTGATGATGAGAACCATGTAAGAGACGGCATTAAGCTGCTGGGAGAATGGGAACGACTTGGCATTCATGAAATTTTTGAGGCGAAAGATGGGGAAGAAGCGAAAATCATGATTAAAGAGCAGCGACCTGAAATCATCTTTACCGATATGAATATGCCAAAATTAGATGGAACCAGCCTTTTAAAATGGCTGCATGAATCCAAAATTACGAGCAAAATTATTGTTGTAAGCGGCTATGATGATTTTCATTATATGCGAAATGCGATTACGTATGGAAGCTTCGATTATATTTTAAAGCCGATCGAACCGGAAATTTTAAATGAAACCTTGGAAAGGGCGATTAAGGACTGGAAGAAGCAAGCCCTGATGAGGGAATCCACATTAGAAAATACAAAGGTAATGAATGAGATCAAACCATTATATTGGGATCATTTATTCACTGGGATGATCAATAAACCAACGATTCCTTCTGAAGCGAGGGAAAGGGTTCAAAAAGAATTTGGAATTGATATTACAAAGGAAAATTTCACCACCGTATTGGGTTCCATTCATCCGATTATATCAAAGAGCTTTGCTGGGGATAGGGATTTGGCGTTTTTTACTATTTTAAATATATGCAATGAAATCGTTTGGTCCAATCGCAGTGGAGTATCCTTCAGAAATGTTAATAAGGAAGATGAAATTGTTATTGTTTTGTGGAAGCAAACAGATCAGCAGGGATTACTTCAGAAAATCCAAACATGTATTTTAACGTGTTGTCAGATGAATGTTATATTTGCAGTAGGTCATTCATCACAGCAGCTACATGGATCGTATCAATCTGCTCAGCAAACAATGCTGAAGCATGATTTGCTGTCAGCTGCGAAAAAGAGAATTGTTTCTTATGAAGAGATTCGCTCAAGCTCATTGCTTCATCTATTAGATTATACGCAGGAAATCATGTGGGCCTTACAAAGCGGAAGTATTGAGCAAATGGATCAGGTGCTGAACAAAATCTTTACAACCCTTCAAACCGCCCATATTATCTCCCTTGAGCAAATACAAGCGTGGGAAAATCAATTTGATTTATTAAGAAAGAATTGGTTAAAGGAATATCAAATTAACGAGGACATTTCCTTCTATCATAGCAAGGACTATTGGGAAGAGGACGGCTCCTTTTCGTTTGAGAAGTTTAAGGATGAGAAGCGAAAGGAATTTCATGAACTTATTCATTTTTTATTTCGTGTTAAATACCAAAAAGAAAAAAACAGCATTCAAGAAATCGAAGCGTATATCAGAAACAATTATGAGCGTGATATCACCTTACAAGAAATCGCCGATCGCTTTTATTTAAGCCGCGAATATATTTCAAGAAGGTTTAAATCCGAATACAATGAAACAATCACAAACTATCTCACAACCATCCGAATTGAAAAGGCCAAGGAGCTCCTGGAAAATCCGCATTTGAAAATATATGAAATTTCCTTTAAAGTCGGCTACCAAAACGAAAAATATTTCAGTAAAGTATTTAAAAAAATTGTCGGACTGACGCCGAATGAATATAGGGTATCGGTTATGTCGAAATAATAAAAGGGAAAGTTCCCCAATAACAAGGGGGACTTTCCCAAATTTTTTATAGATAAGAAGCGATAAAATCAGCATTCCCTTTTAGGCTGAATTCACCAAAGCCATTAGGTAATAGGAAATGATCGCCTTTTTTATAGGAATAGGTTGATCCTTGGTGCGTTAATTCACCTTCGCCTTCAATGACACTAACTAATGTAAATGGTTTGTCCTGAGTTAGTGAAACTGTACCGGATAGGCTCAATTTTTGAACGGTAAAATAAGGACATTCTACATATGTTGTGATGGCTGCATCATCAATTTGTTCGGTTTTTGGTGATACTTCAGTATGTGAGGATGGTGTTTCTGTTACCTCAATGCTTTTCTCAATATGAAGCTCGCGCAGGTTTCCTTCTGCATCTTTACGGTTAAAGTCAAAAACACGATAGGTTGTGTCAGAGTTTTGCTGTGTTTCTAAGATGATCGTACCAGCTCCAATTGCATGGATTGTTCCGCTTGGTACGAAGAAGAAATCGCCCGGCTTGATTTTTACTCTACGTAATAGCTGATCCCATTCTCCTTTTTCAATCATGTTGACTAACTCTTCCTTCGTTTGTGCATGATGACCGTAAATGATTTCCGCGCCTTCTTTGCAATCAATTATGTACCAGCATTCTGTTTTTCCTAGTTCACCATTTTCATGGACCTTAGCATATTCGTCATTGGGATGCACTTGGACAGATAAATCCTGGTTGGCGTCAAGGATTTTCGTTAATAGCGGGAAGCGGTCTCCCTCAATATTTCCGAATAATTCACGATGTTTTTCCCAGAGTTCGCCTAAGGAAACTCCTGCATATTGTCCGTTTTTTACCACGCTTTGTCCGTTTGGATGTGCGGAGAAAGCCCAGCATTCACCAGTAGTATCTGAAGGGATATTATAATGAAAGGAAGTTAATTGTGTTCCACCCCAAATGCGATCTTTAAATATTGGATTAAAAAAAAGTGGTTCTCTGCTCAATATTATAGGCCTCCTTAGAAATTTTACCTTTCTATTTTAAGCTAAAAAGCTTGGAAAAGCATACCTTTTTAAACGAAATAAGACTTTCGCCCTTTACCCCGACAGTTTGAAAAAGAAAATTCAAAATACCCCTTGATAATTTTGTGAACAGATTATATACTAATTAAGTAACTTTTCCGACTGTCATCGACATGCTTCGACAATTTTATCAAAAAGATTGTTGAATTATCTTTCTTTTTTTGTTATAATAGATCATGTTCTTGCGGGTGTAGTTTAGTGGTAAAACCTCAGCCTTCCAAGCTGATGATGAGGGTTCGATTCCCTTCACCCGCTCCATACATAATAATCGTGTGCAACGCAGTGTTTCGTTTCTCAGATAAACGAGGCATTGCGTTTTTTAATTTAGAAAAGCGGAAGAAGTCAACATCGAATCGCTATCGCTCTTCGTGTTTCCTTTACCGCACCTTAACGGGCAGTAAGAGTGTATGCCTTAGAAAAATATTGATTAAAACTGCCCGTAAAGGTCCGATAAGTCTCGCTAACCATCAGTAGGAAAAACACTACTGATGGTAGTCTCGCTTTATCTCATACGGAGTGCTCTTTTTTCTACGTCGCTGAGCAAGGCGCTTCATGCGAGGAGGGGGAAGTTCATTAGTCGCTAGAGCTGGCAGTTAAAAACGCGACGTCCTGTCGCACTAACTGCACTTGCACGTCCTGTGCTTCGGAGCTAGACACAAACTCCTAAATACTTTTTACTATGCATTCTACCCAAGAACCTCATAAACCGCTTCGCCGCCATGTATTTGCGTGAACATGCTTGACAATGCTTGTAATAGCTGGTTAGCCTCGTCTTTTTGAAGAGATGGCTGGAAATAAATGAGATGAAGCGCATTACGTGTGTTTTCGGTCACAGCGGATCGTTTTGAATCAACATATGGACTTCCAAACGGTCCTTGCTGGTCAGCAGATAAGAGTTTCTTTGCTAAGGAAACCTCGCGTTCATTAATCGCTATATATGAATCCTGTTCAGTTCCAATTTTAATCAGGATAGTTCCATCAAGCTGATCGGCATCATAAATGCCTAATGGGATTTGATATTGCAGAGAAAGAAAATTATTCAGATCCACTGCTGAGTTGACATTATGTAAAAATTGTTGTTTCTGTACACGGCGATATAATGCTTCATTAGATGGTCGGTAGCGATTTGGATCTGTGCCAACAGATTTAAACAATTTTCTCCATTCGTTTATTGCCGGAATGTCAGTGACTTTTTTATCTGCATAATCAAAATAAAGGGATTCTTGAAATAATCGCAATCTGCCTTTTAGCATTTGCGGAGAGTCAGAGACTTGAATATCGTGATAACGGACAATGCCAATTTTAAAATCAGGTATTACTTGCTTTACTTCATCACTAATTTGAATTTCCATTATTTTAACCTCCACATGGTACTGTAGTTATTTTACCATAATGAGAGGAAGGAATCGTCTGATCCGCATCAACTAAAAGAAAGGAGGGAAAGGAATGAATATAGAGCAATTTAAACAAGAAGTGATTGCTTATAGTAAAGAAATCGGCATTGATAAAATTGGGTTTACAAGTGCCAATATGTTTGAGGAGCTGAAGCAGCGGCTTATCACACAGCAGGAGTTGGGCTATCAATCAGGCTTTGAGGAGCCGGACATTGAGAAACGAGTCACACCTGTTAAGCTGCTGCCAAAAGCAAGTTCGATTATTTCCATTGCTCTTGCATATCCTTCTAAAATGAAAAATGCTCCTAAAAGCACGAGAGAGGATCGGCGCGGAATTTTTTGCCGTGCTTCATGGGGGCAGGATTATCACACGATTTTACGGGATCGGTTAAGTAAACTGGAAAGCTTTTTGAAGGAAAAAGTGCCGGATATCCAGGTGAAATCAATGGTTGATACTGGTGAGCTTTCAGATCGGGCTGTTGCAGAACGGGCGGGAATCGGCTGGAGCGGGAAGAACTGCTCGATTATCACGCCCGAATTTGGTTCCTATGTTTATTTAGGAGAAATGATTACGAATTTTCCTTTCCCTCCTGATACACCGATGGAGGATCAATGTGGCAGCTGTAGAAAATGCCTTGATGTTTGTCCGACTGGCGCTCTTGTTCAAGGCGGCCAGCTTGATTCTACAAAATGCATCGCATTTTTAACGCAAACGAAAGGGTTTTTAGCTGATGAATATCGCACGAAAATTGGGAATCGGATATATGGCTGTGATACTTGCCAAACCGTCTGCCCTGTGAATAAAGGGAAGGATTTTCATTTTCACGAGGAAATGGAACCGGATCCGGAAATCGCCAAGCCAAAATTAAAACCGCTGCTTACGATGAGCAACAGGGAATTTAAAGAAAAATTCGGCCATATCTCTGGTGCATGGCGCGGGAAAAAACCGCTGCAACGCAATGCGATCCTTGCACTTGCTCATTTTAAAGACACAACGGCACTTCCGGAACTCATCAAATTAATGCATGAAGATCCAAGACCAGTCATTCGCGGAACGGCAGCATGGGCTATTGGAAAAATAGGCGGAAATGATGTTGCTGAAGAATTGCATCAAGCTTATGAAAAAGAGATGGATGAAGATGTAAAAAAAGAAATCAAGAAAGGCTTAGCCTTTGTTGAAGAAAAATAAAAAGGTGGCAAAGACGCCACCTTTTATTTATTTCTTTTCTTCTTTTAAAAGATCTCTAATTTCAGTTAAAAGCTCTTCTTTCTTATCTACTTCCGGAACTGCCGGTGCTGCACTTTCTTCTTTCTTTTTAAAACGGTTAAAGAATCGAACAACTAAAAAGATCGAAAAGGCGATGATGAGAAAGTCGACGATTGACTGAATAAATTCCCCGTATTTTATAGCAGCCTTTCCTACTGTTAAGGAAAGATGGCTAAAATTAATCCCGCCCATTAATAGCCCAACAGTTGGCGTGATGATATCTTCTACGAGGGAGGTAACAATTTTACCGAACGCCGCCCCAATAACAACGGCCACCGCTAAATCCAACACATTTCCTTTCAGTGCAAACTTTTTAAATTCCTGTAACATATGTATTCACCTCTAGTTTTTATTCCGACCCTAGTATAAAGGTAAAAAAGGATAAGGACAACCTGATTGTTACCTATTAATGATTTTAACGAATTTCTCAGCAGCATTCACATACCCTTTAGTAAATAAGGATGGTGGTGAGATCATGAAGCAAAAGCTTTTTGAGTTACATGAGAGGAAGCTTCAAATGCTTATCAATAAAAAACCGATTAAAAATGATCGGAATGATGAAGAATTCCATGCGTTCGAGAGAAGGCTTCAATCAAATGATAAAAGGAAAACTGAAATTGTAAAGGGGAGCACCACAGTAAGAATTACAAAGATTGAAGACCAATCTATGGATTTAAAGAATGCCTTGTATACATGTCACTATAAATGGTTAAATAAACAGTATGACCGTTTTTTTCTTGAAGAACGAATCGAGCATCGTAAAGCTCGTTTTTATCGCGATGAGCTTGTTGACGATCGGATCGTTGATTTTAATGAGATAGGAAATGAGCCAGCACCTTCTGCCGACGACCAGCGAAGCAAGGAATCATTTGTTTATGACAGGCTTGCAGCTGTACAGTATGCGGAGCGTTGGTGGAATAGTGCAAATCCAGCTTATAAAAATTTTGATGTCAACTGCACAAATTTTATTTCTCAGTGTCTTCATGCAGGCGGAGCACAAATGCGCGGCTATCCAAATCGCTCCTCCGGCTGGTGGATGCAGCAGAATAATTGGAGCTTTAGTTGGTCAGTGGCAAATTCAATGAGGAGCTTTTTTCTCCATTCCAAAACTGGGTTAAGGGCAGAGGTTGTTGATTCAGCAGAACAATTAATGCCAGGTGATGTGATATGCTATGATTTTCAGGGTGATGGCCGTTATGATCACACAACCTTTGTTGTCGCAAAGGATCAGGGAAATATGCCGCTGGTGAATGCACAAACGTATAATAGCCGGATGCGTTATTGGGCCTATGAGGATTCAACCGCTTATACCCCGAATATAAAATATACATTTTTTCGTATCATAGATGATACGAGTTCGAAATAACAATGGTATAATTTCATTTGGTAACAATAATAAGCAGACTTTTGCTTTTTAAACGTCCAAAGGTGGAGCAAGCGAAGCGAGCTTTAAAGCATGCGCTCATCCCCCTTTCCACATAATGTAGATGAGGTGAAAAAATTGGCTTTACATGTAGTTTTATATCAACCAGAGATTCCTGCAAATACAGGGAATATTGCTCGTTCTTGTGCAGCAACAAATACAACTCTTCATCTAATCCGTCCGTTAGGGTTTTCAACAGATGATAAAATGTTAAAACGTGCCGGATTGGATTATTGGGAATTTGTTAACGTGATTTATCATGATTCTTTAGATGAATTATTTGAGGGGTATAAGGATGCAGAATTTTTCTTTTTAACAAAATTCGGCAAGCAGCCACATACAACATTTGATTATAGTGATGTTGAAAAGGATTATTTCTTTGTGTTCGGACGGGAAACAACCGGACTGCCAAAGGATTTGCTGGAGGCAAATATGAACAGATGCTTGCGCCTGCCAATGACAGAGCATGTTCGTTCATTAAATCTTTCGAACACAGCAGCGATCTTAATTTATGAAGCGTTAAGACAGCAAAACTATCCTGGCTTAACATAAGAATCAATGTCTTAAAGGCAATCGGTCATTCACCGATTGCTTCTAGTCCAACTTCTTACCTCTTACTTCAAGAAGAAGAATCTTTGCATTTTTCTTTTTCACATGAACAAAAAGGCTTTTAAAAACAGCCTCGCAAAAATGAAAGGGTCAGATCCCTAAAAATACAATATACAGGACTAAATCAGTTTGAAGTTCCATATATTGTATTTACAGGGGGCTGACCCTCTTTGTTTGATGCATTATTTTTTTACACCTGGTTTGCTTTCATATCCCGCAGTAAAGATTGCTACCAAGAATGCTAAACTAACACCTAAAACTAAAATCGTGTTCATCGCTTTGCCTCCTAACTAATCGATCACTCGTTGGAACAAGTAAGGGTATGTATAGCTTCCCCTTTTATAGCTAGTTTCATTATAACCTAATCAAAATGTGATGTGAACGTGTAACAAAATTTTTCCCGTAAAATTTATCCCATTTGTCGCAGGTTATAGATAGCTTTTTTCCCTTCTAAGAAGAATGTTAGAGGACATCCTCGCATAAAGTGTATTAATCTGCACGAGTTTTTTACAACTACGACCAAATGATGAAGGAGGTCCTTATGGATATTTTAAAGAAAATTGAAAAGTTTAGGGAAGATGAGCAACGCTTAAAGTGGGAAGGAACCTTCGTAGAGTATTTGGATATTGTTAAGGAAAAGCCTTGGGTTGCACAATCAGCTCATTCCAGGGTTTACAATATGATTAAAGATGCTGGTATAGAAGAGATTGATGGCAAAAGAACGTATAAGTTTTTTGACCATCAGCTATATGGACTAGAGAATGCACTCGAACGCCTGGTAGAAGAGTATTTCCATCCTGCTGCAAAACGATTAGATGTCAGAAAGCGGATTTTGCTATTGATGGGTCCTGTTAGTGGCGGTAAATCAACACTAGTTACCATGCTGAAAAGAGGGTTGGAGAAGTATTCACTCTCAGACAGAGGAGCAGTTTATGCGATAAAAGGCTGCCCAATGCATGAAGACCCTCTTCACTTGATTCCACATCATTTAAGAGATGATTTCTATGAAGAATACGGGATTCGTATCGAAGGAAATCTCTCACCATTAAATGTGATGAGGTTGGAGGAAGAATACGGCGGCCGTATCGAAGATGTAAGAATCGAGAGAGTATTTCTATCCGAAGACAAACGTGTGGGGATTGGGACATTCAGTCCATCAGATCCTAAATCACAGGATATTGCCGACTTAACGGGAAGCATAGATTTCTCAACCATTGCTGAGTATGGCTCAGAGTCTGATCCTCGTGCTTATCGTTTTGACGGGGAATTAAACAAAGCGAACCGAGGAATGATGGAATTCCAAGAAATGCTGAAATGTGATGAGAAGTTTTTATGGCATTTGCTTTCCCTCACTCAGGAAGGTAATTTCAAGGCTGGTCGTTTTGCCTTAATCTCGGCTGATGAATTAATTGTTGCCCATACGAATGAAACAGAGTATCGTTCGTTCATTTCAAATAAAAAGAATGAAGCCTTGCACTCGCGGATTATTGTTATGCCTGTCCCATATAATTTAAAAGTGTCTGAGGAAGAGCGGATTTATGAAAAAATGATTAAAGAAAGTGATGTTTCCGATGTTCATATTGCGCCACATACGTTAAAGGTAGCGGCGATGTTTACGATTTTAACTCGCCTGAAAGAGCCGAAGCGGGGCGACATCGATCTTGTGAAGAAAATGAGATTGTATGATGGGGAAATTGTAGAAGGCTTTAATTCCGTTGATGTTGCAGAGCTTCAAAAGGAATACAATGATGAAGGAATGTCAGGCATTGATCCCCGCTATGTGATTAACCGGATTTCTTCAACCATCATTCGCAAGGAAGTACCATCAATTAATGCACTTGATGTTTTACGGGCTCTGAAAGAAGGACTTGATCAGCATGCTTCCATCTCAAATGAAGATCGTGAGAAATACTTAAACTTCATTTCGGTTGCACGTAAGCTTTATGATGATATGGCGAAAAAAGAAGTTCAAAAAGCGTTTGTGTACTCCTATGAAGAATCTGCCAAAACACTTATGGATAACTATCTGGATAATGTGGAAGCTTACTGCAATAAAAACAAGCTTCGTGATCCGTTAACAGGTGAGGAAATGAATCCTGATGAAAAATTAATGCGTTCGATTGAGGAACAAATCGGGATTTCGGAAAATGCTAAAAAAGCGTTCCGTGAGGAAATTCTTATTCGTATTTCGGCCTATGCACGCAAAGGAAAACGATTTGATTATAATTCACATGAGCGTTTACGAGAAGCAATCCAGAAAAAGCTATTTGCAGATCTAAAAGATGTGGTTAAAATCACAACGTCCTCTAAAACACCAGACGAACAGCAGCTTAAGAAAATCAACGAGGTTGTTGCACGTCTAATCGATGAGCATGGATACAATTCAACCTCTGCTAATGAATTACTACGCTATGTTGGCAGCTTGTTAAATAGATAAAAAACCTGAGGATTGTGGCTGGCAATTAACCATTGTCAGCTTTGTTTTTTCTATTCTGATTTGGAAAATTCAGGTTGATGCACAGAGAGGGATAAAAGGGGTTGTCCCATTTCATTTTGAAACAGCTAAATGTCTTTTAAAGCCTTATTTCATAGGCTTTGGGGTCTTGTCTTATTTTTAAGGATTCCGTATTTATTTTCGAAATTATTTGTCAATAAATCAAATCTTTCGCATAGGATAGAGTAATCCAAAGAATTACAAGTCTGACTGTGTATGAAATTTACTCATCCACGTTAATGTATGCTAATAAAACAAATTATGTGACACTTTTAAAAAATATTTTTGGAGGGGGAGTTGGTTAGATGTCAGGAAAAGAAGAACAAAACTTTGTTATTTCTCAAGAAGATTGGACCCTCCATCGTAAAGGCCATGATGATCAAACACGCCATCAAGAAAAAGTACAAGAGGCTATTCGCAACAACCTACCTGATCTCATTACAGAAGAGAGTATTATCATGTCTAATGGGAAGGATGTTGTGAAAATCCCGATTCGTTCATTGGACGAATATAAAATTCGTTATAACTACGATAAAAATAAGCATGTTGGCCAAGGAGATGGAGAAAGTAAGGTTGGTGATGTGGTCGCAAGAGACGGATCACAAGCAGATGCCAAAGGTCCGGGAAAAGGTCAGGGAGCTGGAGATCAGGCCGGTGAAGATTATTATGAAGCTGAAGTTTCGATACTCGAGCTGGAAGCCGCACTTTTTAAAGAGTTAGAGCTGCCTAACTTAAAACAAAAGGAACGGGACAATATTGTCATTGAAAATATTGAGTTTAATGACATCCGCCGTACAGGTTTAATGGGGAATATTGATAAAAAACGAACCATGCTTTCGGCATATAAACGGAATGCAATGTCTGGCAATCGAAAATTTCATCCGATTTTTCCTGAAGACTTAAAGTATAAAACATGGAATGAAGTCGTTAAACCGGAATCAAAAGCAGTCGTTATTGCGATGATGGATACGAGCGGCTCGATGGGATTATGGGAAAAATATATGGCAAGAAGCTTTTTCTTCTGGATGACAAGATTTCTTAGAACAAAATACGAAAAGGTGGATATTGAATTTATTGCCCATCATACAGAAGCGAAGGTTGTTTCTGAAGAAGATTTCTTTTCAAAAGGTGAAAGCGGCGGAACCATCTGTTCATCCGCCTATCGAAAAGCACTTGAAATTATCGAAGAAAAGTATAACCCATCACGGTTCAATATTTATCCATTCCATTTCTCAGATGGTGATAATTTAACATCAGACAATGCCAGATGTGTAAAACTTGTAACTGAGCTGATGAAGGTATCGAATATTTTTGGTTATGGTGAAGTCAATCAGTATAACCGCCATTCAACGTTAATGTCCGCATATAAAAATATCAATGATGAGAAGTTCCGCTATTACATCCTCAAGCAAAAAGCAGATGTTTTCCAAGCAATGAAAAGTTTCTTTAGGAAAGATGATGAAAGTAAACTATATGCCTAAAGACAAGACCCTTGCTCAGGTGACCTGAGCGGGTTTTTTTTATTGCTTAAGAAATTATAAAATTCTTGAACTGTGGGTAAGCGCTTCGACATCCAGCTCCGAAGCACAGGATGTGCAAGTGCAGTTAGTGCGACAGGACGTCGCGTTTTTGACTGCCAGCGCCTATCGCCTATCAAACTTCAGATCATCTCCCTACGAAAAGTCAACATCGGTTCGCTTCGCTTACCGTGTTTCCTTTATCTCGGTCGATTCCTCCAGTTTGTACGGCGATGACCAAGGCGCTTGCGCTTTTGTAATAATATCAGAATTTATATATTTTCTTAACATAGCTTGCATTTCTGAATCTAGCTCCAGGCGCCATCGGCTCTAGGGTCTAGTCAAACAGGAATTGAAGGTAAAGAACACCTTCTATTCCTGTTCGCCTTATGCTTGTCGCCGAATGCTAAGCACCTTGCGCTTTTTTTATTCAGAAATATCTTCCTTAAAAAAATCAGCAATTTAGGGCATGATAAAATATTATACTTTGGATTTGTATCGAAATGATTTTTTTAACACCGGGGGTTGGTCTTATTGGCATTGGAAATTATGATTCTAATCGTCCTTATTATAGTAAATGCATTTTTTGCTGCTTCTGAAATTGCTTTGATTTCTTTAAATGATAACAAGATCAAGATATTAGCTGAGGGCGGGGACAAGAAGGCGAAAATGTTGAATAACCTTTTGTCTGAACCGAGCAGCTTTTTGGCAACGATTCAAATTGGGATTACGCTTGCAGGATTTTTGGCGAGTGCATTTGCGGCTGAAAGTTTTGCAGGGCAATTAGCCAGCTTGCTGTATGAATGGGGTGTGCCAATTTCTGAGGAATTGCTAGGGACAATCTCGGTGATTGTCATTACACTCGTTCTTTCCTATTTCACGTTAGTTTTAGGTGAGCTTGTACCAAAACGGCTTGCGTTGCAAAAAGCTGAAGCGATCTCATCATTTGCTGCCACCCCGCTTACCCTTTTATCGAAAATATCATCTCCATTTGTTAAATTGTTGACATTATCGACGAATTTCATCGTTCGTTTATTTGGAGTAGACCCAAATGCGGATGAAGAAAATGTCACGGAAGAGGAAATCCGCATGATGGTCGATGTGGGAAAAGAAAGAGGAACGATTCAAGAAACAGAAAAAATCATGATTAATAATATTTTTGAATTGGATAACAAAACAGTTTCGGATATTATGACACATCGGACAAACATTGTCGGGATCCCTCTTGACTATACGTTAATTGAAACCGTTCGGTTAGTGAATGTTGAGAAATACACAAGATTCCCGGTTTATGAAGAAAAAATCGATCATATTGTCGGGATTTTACATGTTAAAGATTTAATTCAGTTTATTGAAAATTGCCATGAACAAGCATTTAAACTAAAGGAACTATTAAGAGAACCCTATTTTGTTTTAGAGTCAAAGCGAATTGATGAATTGTTTAAAGAAATGCAGATGAATAATATTCATATGGCAATTGCCATTGACGAATATGGAGGTACAGATGGGCTCGTAACAATTGAAGACGTGATTGAAGAAATCGTGGGAAATATCTTTGATGAATACGATGATCGTGGGATCGATGAAGAAGAAATAATTGAGCTTGATGAAAACACATATCTCATACCTGGGATGACCAATCTTTATGTTGTTGAAGATCTTTTAAACATTCATTTTCCAACAGAGGATTTTGATACATTAAGCGGCTTTGTCATTGGGCAGCTTGGCTATATTCCGAATGAGGATGAAAAGCCTGAAGTTGAATTGGAAAATATCGTGTTTAAAGTAGAGAAAATGAATGATAAGCGAATTATGCAATTACGTGCATCAGTAATGGAAAAGACTGAGGAAGAAGTACTTGAATGAAGCCAGCTTTTAAAAAAAGCTGGCTTCATTTATTTTGAACACAAATAGAGAAGAAATTGAGGTAGAATGGAGGAGAAAGTAATTTTGAAAGGGGATACATATGGGATATATAGCGAGTAAAGAGCGTTATGAGACGATGAAATATAATCGTGTTGGGAACTCAGGTTTGTTATTACCAGCCATTTCACTAGGGTTATGGCATAATTTTGGCGGAGTGGATCCATTTGAAAATGGCCGTGCAATATTGCATAGAGCATTTGATTTAGGAATTACCCATTTCGATCTCGCGAATAACTACGGACCGCCGCCAGGAAGTGCGGAAGAAATGTTTGGAAGGATGTTGAAAACAGATTTTGCTGCTTATCGAGATGAAATGATCATTTCGACAAAAGCGGGCTACCATATGTGGGATGGCCCATATGGTGACTGGGGATCAAAAAAATACTTGATTGCCAGCCTTGATCAAAGCTTAAAACGGATGGGGCTCGATTATGTTGATATTTTTTATTCCCACCGTCCTGATCCAAACACACCTTTAGAGGAAACAATGGGTGCTTTAGCTCAGATTGTTAAACAAGGGAAAGCATTATATGTTGGGATTTCAAGCTATGATGCAGTGCAAACAGCAGAAGCGGTGAAAATCTTAAACGATCTAGGTACACCATTACTCATTCATCAACCAAGTTATTCCATGTTCAATCGCTGGATTGAAGACGGGCTTCAAAATGTATTAGCAGAAAATGGTGTTGGTTCGATTGCATTTTGTCCTTTAGAGCAAGGTCTGCTAACGAATAAATATATTTCCGGCATTCCAGCTGACTCGAGAGCGGCAAAAGCAAATACGTTCTTAAATAGGGACAGGGTTACAGAGCAAGTAGTAAGCCGCTTGAGACAGCTAAATGAGCTAGCGGTAGAACGCGGCCAAAACCTTGCACAAATGGCATTGGCTTGGGTGCTTCGAGAAGGACGAGTAACCTCTGCTTTAATTGGCGCAAGCAAGGTAAGTCAAATCGAAGAAAATGTTGCTGCACTTAATAATCTTTCGTTTTCAGAAGAAGAATTAGCTATGATTGATGAGATTTTAAAACAATAATAGTGAAGCAATGGCTGACTAAAGAATGACTTCACAATATGTTGAGGTTAATTATTTTCGTCAGCTTTTTTTATTTTTCGCAGACCATAAGGGCAAGATTGGGGCCGAAATTCATGTAGATTCCTTGATAGAAAGAGAAACGACTAATATAGTCACATCAATACAAGCTCAGCTCTCAAAAGTTCCTACGAATGCGTTGGCATCCTCATATTTTATCCTATTTCAGATTTAGTTGTCCTTATTGGGGAAGGACAACTATTTAAAATCAAAATTACTCAATCCACTTTTTTACAATTTCATGAAAAACTTCATCATTGACAAGTATACGATTCATCCAGAATCTATCGTTATCTGCAGTGATCGATCTGGGAGCAAGGATATAGGCACTCTCATATCCACTACGGTGGATCAAGACTGCTAAATCCTCTCGGCCATTGCCATAAGGGTAGGCAAAATCTTTCACTTGTATGTTTAAGTTCTTTTTAATTGTTTTTTTACTTAGGAGAAGATCTTCTTCAAAATTTTTTTTCTGGTCTTCTTTAAAAAATATTGGCTCCTCACCAATTAATTTATGCATATTATAGGTATGTGAACCAATAGTAACTAATCCGCTATCTACCATTTCTTTCAATTGTTCCCATGATGACAGTTTTAAGTTTCCTAAATCCTTTCCAACATGCCCTGCAATAACAAAAATCGTAAATGGTACATCATATTTTTTTAGAATGGGGAATGCATTTTGATAAACCGATATGTCGACATCATCAAAGGAAACCCAAACACACAATTTTCTGGAAATTTGCCTGTTTCTTGAGCTTCTCTTATTTTATCAGGGTCAAGAAACGTCGCACCCTCTTGTTTTAATAGCTTAATTTGATTTTTAAAGTCTTCTTCATACACGTTATACATTGTTAATTCATCAGCACCTGTTAAAAATTCCATTGTTCTATTAAATAACGTGTCTTCGCGAATACGATGGTAATTTAATCCTAAACATCCATTAGAATCAAGTTCTTCTGGAAAAAACATGGCTGATTTAGAATCATTCATATTATGAAAAAAAAAATACATCCAAAAGCAACAATTAAAACAATACTGGCACCAATAATTTTTTTCTTCATAAAAATGCACCTATTATATTTCTTTTATTGGATTTTTTTCAAATATAATAACATTTGATTGCTGTAATGAGTCATAATCTTTTTCGCTCATGAACTGAAGACTTAGAAGATCTTCTTTTGTAGCATTTGCTGGATAGGTTCTTCTATTTAAAGATCCAAATCTTTTTTTGTTGTAAATTTTCCAGCCCCAAAGCACTAAATAAAAGATAGCCCAAATGAATAGGATAATAAAAAGAAAGGCACGGATGTCGCTATTAGTCATTTTAAAGGACATTTTTATAAGACTGCTGTATGGATCATGATAATCAAATATAGCAGTAATGAAAAAGATAACAACTAGTGCACAATAAGACCAAACAACTAAAGAAAAAATCGAGATTACTAGTTCTCTTAACCAATTCATTTTTGTATGAACGATTAACCCACTTTTCTGTTGCCTCTGTCTGGGCTTACCCATGTAGCATAACCCCCATTTAATCTGGATTTAATTGCTTTTGGAAGAGCAAACATCACTATAACCGTGTTCAATAACCAGTAAATTGCAGGATACCACGCAGCCCATAAATAATACATTAAAATATTGTCATACTTTGAATCTGTTCTTATCGATACCCAAAGCTGGATAAGACTCATAAAAACAAGGGAAAAGGATGAAAAAGTAATCCAGATAAAAAACTGCTGTATGGATGATGCTGATAATAAATAATAAAGAGTGACGAAAACCCATGAAAAAGACCATATTAAACTCGCCCATTGTTCTAAGTAAACAGGCCAAATTCTCCTTTGTTTCCAGTTTAATAGAATCCGCCAATATCTCATCATCACCTCTTGTCCACCTTGAGCCCATCTGATTCTTTGTTTCCAAATGCCTTTTATGGTTTCGGGAACAAGCATCCAGCATAATGCACGAGGTTCATAGCGAATATCCCAAAAGCGCTGTTGCAATTTCCAAGAAACAGAAATATCTTCAGTGATCATATCTCTATCCCAAAGTCCAACATCAATAAGTGCTTTTTTTCGAAAAGCAACAACTACTCCTGAAACAGTCATGATTTTACCGAGTATTCTTTGGGTCCTTTTGATTGCTCCTATAATTGATGCGTATTCGACGATCTGTAAACGGCTGATCAGTGTATCCCGATTACGGATCCTAGGGTTACCTGTTACTGCCCCTAATCTTTCTCCTTTATGAAGAAAATGGTAAACAAGGTAATGTGCTGCATATGGATCCAATAAAGCATCAGAGTCTACACATACAAGATACTCAGCATTCGATGCATGAGTTGCAATAATTAAAGCATTTGCTTTCCCTCTATTTTCTTGGCAATCAATAACCTTTAGATCTTGATGCTGTTTAGCTAGCTTCCGAAGGATTTTAAATGTGTCATCTTTACTTCCATCATTTACAACGATAATTTCCTTCTTCGGATAATAGATTCTAGTTAAATTCTTGATTGTTTCTTCAATCGTTTCTTCCTCGTTGAAGCAAGGGACCAAAATGCTAATCAATGGCCAATCAATATGTTCAAAGTCAATGACTTCTTCTTTTTCACGATATTTAAAGAATAGACTGGAACCAGCTATCCAAAGCAAAGACATCATTAAAGGATACCAAAAGACAAATTCGGACAGAAAACGAATAAAGCCTTCCATATTTCACCTATCACTTCTACTTTATTTTATTTGAATAAGGGAATTAACTAGTGAACCATACATATTACCTAAGTAATAATACCCATTTTGTCGACCGTCTACAAGATAAACTTACAGACTATTTTTGAAAATCTCCAATTAGCTCCTACACATTGCCCGCAAGCATTGAAATAAATCCCAATGAACGAATTATATTTACATTCGTACTGCGAAAAGGTTATCATTTTCTTAAAAGGTAAGAGTATAAAATTTGAACTTAGTTTTAGTGTCTAGCTCCAGGCGCCACCGGCTCGAGGTCATAAGTCAAATAGGAATTGAAGGTAAAGAACACCTTCTATTCCTATTCGCCTTATGCTTGTCGCCGAATGCTTAGCGCCTTGCGCTTTTCGTATTTCAGGAGAGGGAAAATGAAGGAACTTACATTTAAATCATATACTCAATTCCAGCAATTTATTGAGCATAAGGCGATGGAAAAGGCAGTCATGAAAGGTTTGGAAGGTGAAGAGCTGACCACATTTAAAAATGAATTTAAAGAAAGAGCAAATAAAATGTGGAAAGAAAATGATTGTGACCATTGGATTGAAAAGCATGGCTATGTCATCATCAACGTGTGGAAGGATGAAATTGGCAGAAGAAAAATAGCGAGAGGCAGGCCGAAAAAGCTTGATTCAGACAAGTTTAATCATTCAATCCATGTACGACTGGATGATGAGGCATACGCAAAGCTTAGCCAATATTGTCGTGAAAAGGATATGGATATCTCAGAAACGATTAGGGAAATGATTAGAAAACTCTAGAGGATACGTATATGATAGGATTGATCCCTCCGAAGTGGACAGATAAAAGTCTGTTTACATTGGGGGGATTTGTTATGCCGTCTCATTATTAATAGAAAAATGGAACCTGCGTAAATAAATATTTGGAAATTTTGTGAACTTGATTTATTTAATAAAAATATTACAAAAATAGTACTTTCCACTAAATATTTTTTGTGATACATTAAATAATGTAGTTGATAATCAATCTCATTGATAACGAACTTGAATCAAAACAAGCTCATTTTTTTTTTGAGTCCGATGATAATGATTATCAAATATAGTTAAACAAAGTTATCACTTGGAATAATAATCGTTTTCCAATTGTCATGCTGAAAATAAATACGTAATGAGGATTACATATGAGATTATGGATGTTAGTGATTGCGACGATCATCCTGTCATGTATTTCGCTTTTTATAGGTGCGATTGATATCAAGATAAGTGACTTGCTCGATTGGAATTCGGATAAGACGCAGCTTTTCTTGATCAGTCGAGTACCTCGTTTATTGGCGATTATTTTGGCGGGAGCAGGAATGAGTATTGCGGGTTTAATTATGCAGTCTTTAAGTCGAAATAAATTTGTATCGCCAACGACTGCTGGTACGTTAGATGCAGCAAAACTAGGAATTTTAATTTCTATGCTGTTTTTTACAAATACAACATATATGCAAGAAATTATTTTTTGCTTTGGATTTGCTTTAGCTGGCACCTTAATTTTTATGCAAATTCTCGATCGTATTAAATTTAAAGATGTCATTTTCGTCCCGTTAATCGGGATTATGTACGGAAATATATTATCATCGATTACAACGTTTTTTGCATATGAAGAAGATCTTATTCAAAATATTTCTTCTTGGTTAATGGGGAGTTTCACCTTAATTATTGCGGGTCGTTATGAATTGTTATATGTAAGTATTCCTGCTGTCATTTTAGCGTATCTTTATGCAAATAAATTTACTGTCGCAGGTATGGGCGAAGATTTCGCGAAAAACTTAGGCTTAAGCTATAAGCTTGTGTTAAATATAGGTCTTATCCTTGTTGCGATTATTTCGACAACAGTTGTACTAACAGTCGGGGTTATTCCGTTTTTAGGTTTAATCGTACCGAATATTGTCTCTCTTTATTTAGGTGATAATTTACGGAAAACAATTCCGCATACGGCAGTATTAGGGGTTGTCTTCCTATTAATATGTGACATTATTGGCCGAATCGTTATTCACCCTTATGAGATTCCAGTTAATGTAACTGTAGCAGTAATCGGCAGTGCGATCTTCTTAATTATGTTATTTAGGGGGAGAGCATATGCGAAATAGTACGAAGTTGATATTATTAGCTGTAATTGCCATTATTTGTATTTTGTTATACGGGTTTTATGATATAAAAGGCGGCTTTGATTATGCCTTCCCACGACGTATGATTCGTGTGACGGCAATGGTTGTAACAGGGGTTGCGATTGCGTATGCAACAGTCGTGTTCCAGACAATTACACATAACCGTATTTTAACACCTTCTGTAATGGGCATTGACTCGATGTACGAAGTCGTACAAACATTAATTTATTTCTTTGCTGGGTCAATGTCGATTTGGGTATTAAATAAATATTTAAATTTCGGTGCAGCGATTTTTGCCATGGTTTTATTTGCTATCCTATTATATCGTTTCTTATTCCGAGCGGATAAGCATCCTATTTATTTACTCCTTTTAATAGGAATGATTTTAGGTGCGCTTTTAGGAAGTCTTGTCACATTTTTGCAAGTACTGATCGATCCGGTTGAATATTTAAGTCTGCAATCTCGTTTATTCGGGAGCTTTGCAAATGTAAAGGCTGATTTATTATATATTTCAATTGCTATATTAATTATTGCGTTTATTTACGGTTATTCGATTATGGATAAGCTGGATGTTATGTCACTTGGTCGTGAAAATGCGATTAACCTAGGTATTAACTATGACCGTATGGTAATGAATATTTTAATTTTATCGTCCGTCTTAATTGCGACATCCACAGCACTTGTTGGCCCGATTACGTTTTTTGGCTTAATCGTGGCGAATCTTTCTTATCAATATTTAGTTACGTATAAGCACTCTATATTAATTTTAGGAGCAAGTTTGATTAGTATTATTGCATTAGTCGGTGGTCAGTTCCTTGTTGAACATATTTTTGAATTACGGACAACGCTAAGTGTCATTATTAACTTCATCGGTGGTATTTACTTCATTTACTTATTATTAAAGGAAAGTAGGGCAGCAGGATGATTGAAATCAAGGGATTAACGAAGCGATTTGGTAAGAAACCTGTTGTAGAAGACGTATCTGTCACAATTGAGCCGGGGACGATTACATCGTTTATCGGACCAAATGGGGCCGGTAAATCGACACTTCTTTCCATGGTGAGCCGATTATTAGAAGCAGATACAGGGGAAGTATTACTTGATCAAAATAATGTGAAAAAGTGGAAGTCGTCTGAGTTTGCTAAGCGAGTTTCGATTTTGAAGCAAGCAAACTTTATTAATGTTCGATTAACGGTACGTGAGCTTGTTGCATTTGGGCGCTATCCGTATTCAAAAGGTCGTCTTACAGCTGAGGATGAAAAATTTGTTGATCAAGCAATTGAATATATGAACTTGACAGAGATGCAGGATAAGTTTTTAGATGAATTATCGGGCGGGCAAAAACAACGTGCGTTTATTGCGATGGTTATCGCGCAAGATACGGACTATGTATTGCTTGACGAGCCTTTAAATAACCTGGATATGAAGCACTCTGTTCAAATCATGAAGATTTTGCGTAAGCTTGTAGATGAACTTGGGAAAACAGTGATCATTGTCCTGCATGATATTAATTTTGCATCTGTTTATTCAGACCGCATTGTTGCATTAAAAAACGGTAAGCTTGTTAAAAACGGATTAACAAATGAGATTATTAATTCGGATGCACTGCGGGATATTTACGATATGGATATTCCAATTCAAGAACAAAATGGATGCCGTATTTGTGTATACTTCAATTCACATACGTGAGCCAGCAGTAAAGACCAGCCTAGAGAAAATATCTATCAAGTATAATGTTTTTCTCTAGGTATTGTTATTCGAAATTGTCTAATATATTTTTTAAATGTATTGAGGCTAATGATTAAATGATCTTATAATGACAATCGTTATCAATGATAATGATAATCATTAATGATAAAAATAAATAGATAAGAGGAGAGTAAGGCAAATGAAAAAATGGAATTTAGCCATTGTACTAGTAGCTATGTTGTTAATGCTTGCTGCATGTGGTTCTAATGAAGAAGCTTCAACAGAAGAACAAAATGAAACGACTGCAGCTGAAAATCAAGCAGCAGGAACAGAAGAAGCTAAAGAAGGAGAAGGTCCTGTTTATCCAATGACTGTATCTCCAACAATTGGTTCAACCGAAAGTGAAGAAGCAGGTACAATTAGTTTTGAGGATGTTACATTTGAAAAGATGCCGGAAAAAATCGCCGTATTTGATTATGGTATGTTAGATACATTAGATGCTCTTGGAGTTGAAGGGATCGTAGGGGTTGCTAAAGACTCAAGCTTACCGGCTCACCTTGAAGAATATGAAAGTGATGAGTATGCAAACATTGGTAATTTAAAAACCCCTTTACTTGAAGATATCGCAGCACTTGAACCAGACGTCATCTTTATCTCTGGTCGTCAATCTGCCTTCTATGAAGAATTAAAAGAAATCGCTCCAGTCGTATTCGTTGGTACTTCACAAGATGATTACTGGAACACATTCTTAGCTTCTGTAGATACCGCAGCTAAAATGTTTGGTAAAGAAGCTGAAGCTGATGAATACCTAGCTAAATTTGATGCAGCTTTTGAAGAAATTAAAGCTTTAGCTGGTAACTATGAAACGTCATTGGTTACGATGTACAACGAAGGGAATTTATCAGGATTCGCACCAAATTCTCGATTCGGTTACATTTATGATCTATATGGCTTCAAACCTGTAACAGAAGATATTGAAGCTTCATCACACGGTTCAAACTTCGGATTCGAAGCAATTTTAGAATTTGATCCACAAGTATTATTCGTAATCGACCGCACAGCGGCAACAAATGGTAACAAATCTAGCATTGAAGCAGACATGGAAAACGACATTATTAAGCAAACGACAGCTTATAAAAACAATCGTATCATATACTTAGATGGTCCACTTTGGTACTTAAGCGGCGGCGGTTTACAATCTGAACTTGCAAAAATTGAAGAAGTATTAGCTGAATTAGGACAATAATTTGTGTGAAGGCTGTCAAAGGAAGTTAGTGAAAACTGACTTCTTGGCAGCCTTTGTTTTCGTTTAGGAAATTATAAAATTCATTGAACTGTGGATAAGCACTGCGACATCCAGCTCCGAAACACAGGATGTGCAAGTGCAGTCAGTGCGACAGGACGTCGCGTTTTTGACTGCCAGCGCCTATCGCCTATCAAACTTCAGATCATCTCCCTACGATAAGTCAACATCGGTTCGCTTCGCTTACCGTGTTTCCTTTATCTCAGTCGATGTTCCTCCAGTTTGTACGGCGATGACCAAGGCGCTTGCGCTTTTGTTCTTGTTTATTAAAGGTCTTTTATCTCATATAGGAACTTTAAACATTTTGTACAATAGGGGCTGGGACAATAATAGGTTCCAGTTTTTGTTTTTTCTCTCACTAGTACAATAGTACCTCAAGTATTTACTTTTAAATATGGTAGGATAAATATAGTTTGAAAAGTAAGGTAATTTTTATATCTCATTGGCCAATAAACCCTAAAGGGATGCTGTATTTTTATACTATTAGAAGTATAAGATTTTATGGATGATAGTATAAGAAAAACTAAGGCTTTCGCCATTAGGACTTGGCGATAAGCCAAGTTTTTCTAAACATAGAATTTTCGGATAGGGTACATGTGATTAAATGTTTGGAGTGATTTCTATTTTTAAGCTAGAGGGTATGTATAATGAAAATAGCTCCTCTTTTTTAGAAAAAGAACAGAGGAGATTAACAGAACTATATCATCTTAATCTCATTGATACTCCTGAAGAAAAATCTTTTGACCGGATTACAAAATTGGCAAGCAAGCTTTTTAACGTTCCTATCTCTCTCATTACGTTAATAACAGAGGATAAACAGTGGTTTAAATCCTGCGTTGGTTTACCTGAGAACTTGAAGGATTCGCGTTCAACTGAAAGAAGTGCTGCTTTTTGCCATTATGTAGTGGTTGATGAGAACCCAATGGTTGTTCAGGATTCATTAATGGATGAGAGATTTGTTCATAATCGACTTGTAAAAGAATACAATATCCGTTTTTACGCAGGTGCGCCGATTGTAACAAAAAATAATAATGTATTAGGTACTTTATGTATTATCGATACAAAGCCCCGTTCGTTCAGTGATGAAGATTTAAAAACATTAATCGATTTAAGCAATTGGGTCAAAGCAGAAATTGATTTAAAGGCAGACTTAATGGAGAAAACCATTAGTGAACGATCAATCAGGATTCTGCATGAAGTAACTAGTAATCTTGAACTGGGTTTTCAGGAAAAGTTAAAAAATCTTTTGGAATTAGGTTGTGAACGGTTTCAGATGCCCCACGGGATTGTTTCCCGGATCAATGATGGAACGTATAAGGTTTTGGAGGCCAAAACTGAGACAGGCTTTCTGAAATCAGGAGATCAACTTCCATTGGAAGAAACCTGTTCATCCAAAGTGGCTGAAGCTTTAGAGCCGATTCATCTTAAACAAACTCCATATAATATTAATGGTTTCAAAATCAATGAGTATATCGGAGCACCAATCTTTGTCAATCATCAATTCTATGGAACGTTTTGCTTTTTATCTGATAAACAGGCTGCTTATAAAATAAGTTATACAGACTTAGAGTTTTTGCAATTAATGGCCCAATGGATTGGAAATGAAGTTGAGCGAATCCAATCAGAAAAAAAGCTGAAGGAAAGTCAAGATCGCTTTCAACAAATTGTGAACAATATTAAAGAAGCCTTTTGGATGTATGATTTAAATGAAGAGAAGCTTTTATACTTGAGTTCGACATGGCATGATTTTTCAGGGAGGACCTTTGAGGAGTATAGCGAAAATCCTTTGCTATGGCTAAACGCTATTCACCCGGATGATCTTGATTTCACCCTGAAAAGTTTTAATAATCGTAAGGAAAGAGTAGATTTTGAATCCCGCATGTTTCATGCAAATGGGTCAATGCGTTGGATACGTCATCGCGTCGTACCAATCATAAATAAGGACGGATCAATCAATCAAATCGCAGGGGTTGCCGAGGATATAACGGAAGCAAAAATGAAGGAAGATCTCCTTAGAAAAGCAGATAAGCTGGCAGCGGTAGGGCAATTAGCTGCAAGTATTGCTCATGAAATAAGAAACCCGCTAACAAGTATTAAAGGCTTTATGCAGTTAATAAATGACACTCAGTTTCCTTTTCAGGATCTTTTATTGTCAGAACTGAAGCAAATTGAAAATTTTATCACTGAAATTTTGCTGCTTGCAAATCCGCATCATGAAATAAAGCGGGAGCAAAAGAATTTGTATACACTTCTTCAGGAGGTTTTGTCTGACATAAAGGATCAGGTAAGCCTGTTAAATATTCAGTTCTCATTAAAAGTCGCTGATCCTTCTGTTTCCATTTTTTGTGATGAAAGTCAGATTAAATTAGTATTGAGAAATATCGTAGACAATGCGATTGAGGCGATGCCAAATGGCGGAACCATTTCTATTGAGCTCGGCAAAGAAAAGAATCAATTTGTCTATATACTCATTGAAGATGAGGGCATTGGGATTGCCGAGGAAAGGCTGGATACTCTCGGGGAACCCTTTTACTCCAATAAGGAAAAAGGCAGCGGTTTAGGCTTAATGATCAGCTATAAAATGATTCAAAATCATAAAGGAACCATCGAGTTTAAAAGTCAGGTGAATATTGGTACAAAAGTGAAGATTTTATTGCCAATTGAAGATCTTGAAACATAATCCATATATAATCGAAATTGGACATGCTCATACTGGAGTAGGGAGAATGAGCATGCAGGCAAATAACCGGCAATATGACCTCAACCAGACTTTTATGCCATGTTCCTGTTGAACAATCATTATTTGTAAAGCTTTTTTATGAATACAGGCCACGAAAAGATCCATACTAGAAAAAAATAACGTTTGGAGGCTTGTATGAAAACGCTCATCATATTGGCACATCCTAATGAGGATAGCTTTAATCATGCTATTTGCAGTGAGGTAAAAGAACATTTAACCAAGAGAAATTTTGAGGTTAAAATACGGGATCTCTATAAGCTGAAATTTGATCCACTATTAACAGAGGATAATCATACAGAGTTTTATCAAACTAAGCTTCCTAAAGACATTTTGGAAGAACAAAATGAGATAACCTGGGCGGAAAACCTCGTCTTTATTTTTCCTACCTGGTGGTGCGGCATGCCAGCAATTCTGAAAGGGTATATTGACCGTGTGTTTACAAATGGATTTGCATTTAGATTTGGAAAAGGGGAGATTGACGGTCTTCTTAAAGGGAAACGAGCCATCATATTGCAAACGACCAGCCAAACAGAAGAGTTTATGAAGCCCAACCAGCTTGTTTCATCCATGGAAACGTCAATGGATGTTGGGATTTTTGATTATTGCGGAATCAATGTGATCACACATAAATTCTTATTTTCCGTGCCCCATGTTGATAAGGAAACGAGAGAAAAAATGTTAAAGGAAATTAAAGGGATAACGGAAATTTTATAAATTAGTTTCACAGTTAGTTATCGGAATGATCGGCATTTACAAAAATTTAACAATTAAACCCCCTATTTACTCTGCTCTTTTAATAAAGGACATCTTCTCTGTGATATAATGAACTTATTAATAGAAGAAAGAGTGGAAGGTAGATGAAGAAGCTATCCTATTTATTAATTGTTGTTGGCCTTTGTATTGTGGCATATGCTGGTTGGGAAATGGTTAATACCAAAATGCAAACGTCAAAATCATTAGAGGAAGCTCAAGCAATGGTTGAATCTCCGCCTGCTAAAGAAGTGTTTAAGGATAAGAATGGGGCATTTAAACCGCCGGTAGGGGAAGCGGTTGGGATCTTACATATACCAAGGCTAAATGCGCATTTGCCGATTGTGGAGGGAACAGATCCTGATGATCTCGAAAAAGGTGTAGGCCACTATAAAGGCAGTTATTATCCGGGTGAAAATGGACAAATTGTTCTATCAGGACATCGGGATACTGTCTTTCGCAGAGCTGGAGAGCTTAAAATCGGTGATTCGCTCGAAATTGGTTTGCCATATGGCAGCTTTGAATATGAAATCACGAAAACAAAAATTGTCGAAGCAGATGATGTCAGCATTATCACCTTACAAAATGAAACAGAGGAGCTTCTTTTAACAACCTGCTATCCGTTCAGCTATGTTGGCAATGCTCCGCAACGTTACATTATCTATGCCAAGAAAAAGAGTGTTTAATAGTAAACAACAGCCTGAAGAAGTGAGAAAGCTCAGGCTGTTTTTTCATTTGATTGCAGCATGGTTTGTTCGAGAGAAATCTTCTTACGGTACACAATTTTTGATAAGGTAATGCTGAACTCATAGAGCAGCAATAAAGGGATAATCACTAAAATATCTGATATAAAATCAGGAGGTGTAATAAAAACAGAAATGATGATTAAAACAAAATAAGAGACCTTTCTTGTTTTTGCTAGCCTCTGCGGATTAATAATACCTAGTCTTGTTAAGAACATGACAACCGCGGGCATTTCAAATAAAAATCCGAAAGGTAAAGTAAGATTAATCATAAAACGAAAATATTTATCGACTGTAAAAAAGGTTTCAAATTGATCTCCAGCAAGGCTTTGCAGGAACGACAGGACGATGGGAAATAATACAAAATAACCAAAGGCAATCCCTGAAAGAAATAAAATAAAAATTCCAGGAATAAATGCTAACGTAACCCTTTGCTCCTCTTTTTTCAACCCAGGCTTGACAAAAAGCCATATTTGCAAAGCTGCAACAGGAATCGTTAAGGTAATCGCGCTAAAACCTGCGATCGCCATATAAATCCAAAGAATATCTCCTGGCCCCAAAATGGCTAATTTATCATGAAGGTCTTTTACTAAAAAATCATGAATGTCCTTTACGAAGATAAAGGAGGCAAGGAGGGAGAGGAGGAAAAAACTCAAGGTAATAATGATCCTTTTCCGCAGCTCACTCAAGTGTTCAATCACGTTCTTTTCTGTTAAGTCCATTCCATTGCTCCTTTCCGTAAAAAAGAAAGATTCGAATTCATCATAAGAGAAAAAAGATGTAAGCAAGTTATGGATTATTCCTGCCTACATCAACTTATGTTAGCTTCCAGTTTTCGTTTTTGCACTTTCAACCGCATGAAGCTTTTTATCATCTTCCTCGTTATCTGAATCCTTTTTGTCACCATTTACTAAATCATTTGTTGCTTTTTTAAACTCTTTTAAGGTTGATCCGAAAGCACGTCCAATTTCCGGTAGCTTTGAAGGGCCAAAAATAATTAATGCAATAACTAAAATTAAGATCAGTCCTGGTATACCTATGTTTTGTAACATATGAAACCTCCAATTATAAATATTGATGTTAAAGTACCGAGAAAATCCTGCCTATGTACAAACTATCAATAAATTATTAACTTCATGTTGATGTACTGTAAATATTTTATTAAATCAGAAATTCAGGCAAAAAGCACCACATAATCCGTGAACCATAGGAAATAATTCTCGGAAAATGTGGTGCCTTTGTTTGTCAAATAAAGTTCGTAGATCAATCAGTCGTCTTCTTCAAAAATAAATCATCGAATTAGTGAACATTTGCCCTTTTTCAAAGGAAGGGAAGCATATCCTTTGGAAATTCAGCTTCAACCTCGACCCTTTCTCCAGTTAAGGGATGGATAAGTGTCACCTTTGCAGCATGTAGTGCTTGTCTGTTCATGATTCGCTTTTTCGCCCCATATAGCACATCACCAATAATCGGATGGCCGATCGAGCTTAGATGCACACGAATTTGATGAGTTCTTCCTGTATCAAGCCTGAGTTCAACAATTGATAATTGTTGATCAGGGATATAATGTTTGACTTGAAAATGGGTTATCGCCCTCTGACCGGCAGGTGATACCCTTCTTCGTGTCGCATGGTGACGGTCCTTTCCAATCGGCTTGTCAATCGTTCCTTTTCTTTGAGCAAGCTTGCCTTCAGCTATAGCGATATAGGTCCGTTTAATTTTTCTTTGCTCAAGAGCTTTATCCAATAATGTATGGGCCAGGTCATGCTTAGCAAAAATGATGGCTCCCGATGTATCCTTATCAAGTCGATGAATATGCCTTACTTTGAGTTGTTGTTCGTTCATTTGATAGTAATAGGCAATGCCATTTGCCAATGTCCCTGTTTGTTCTGGCGCATTTGGGTGTGTATCGATACCTGACTGTTTATTCACAATCAGCATATGGTCATCCTCATAAAGGACTTCAATAGGAAGCTGCTCTGGAATTACACCATAATCCTCGGTTTTAAATAAATGCAAGGATAAGCTGTCATTGATATGAAGCCTATGATTTACATCTGCTTGCTGATCATTTTTTCTAATGGCCTTCATCTGATTCCATTTTTGAACGAGGGCTTTTGAAGCGCCAAGTTCTTTAGTTAGAATATGGAAGACGGTGTGGTTTGCCCAGTTTTCCGGGATATTGATTTCGAGCCATTCACCCACTCGTTTCAAGAATTCCACCAACCTTATATGTTTTCATTTCTCTTTAAAAAGTATACAGAACCAATATTGGATGTACAATCTAGTTCCGGTAACACTTACCTCTAAAATGACCGAATATACTATGGTATGCTTACAGTAGTTCAAGATAAAGAAGAATTGATAGGAAGAATAAAAAGGGTGATTGAAATGAAGGTTGTTGTAGCGTCAACTGAGGAACAAGAGCGTCATATAGATGAACTTGTTGAACAATTATATACGGAGATTTTTCCGAGATTTTTTCCAGACAAAGAAATTAAATTGCTAAAAGGACAAAAGGTATTACAGCCGCAAGAATCTGATCAAATGTATAATGGGACTTTAAAGGATGCCTTTCATATTATTTCAAGCCTTCAAGCGGTTATTGCGGTGCTTGATCATATTGACGATTGCAAGCATGAAAAAGAATATCAAGAAATGTTTGAACGAAACAGTCATAATTTAAATGAATATGGCTATTTTTTTCCGCTGTCTTTTTCTCAATTCAAAGAAGCTGAAAGTCAGGATGGGGAGTTTAGTCAGTTTATAAAACCGGCAAATAACTTAATCATTTAACAAAAAAGGAGGATGTTTCAAAAGGGTCTGACCCTTAGAACATCCTCTTTTTACATGTTTATTTAGCTTCCCATTCAGTCAGCAAATTACGGAAATATTCCTCCGTATTTGAACCTACACTGCGGGCAACCTCTTTTCCATCCTTGTAATGAACAAGCGTTGGTGTTGACTCAATACCATATTGGGTCCAGCCGTCCTCAAATTCTAACAAGTTAAATTGGTCAATCTCAACACCAACCTCGTCTGCAACAGGCATAAGAACAGGGGTTGTTGCCTGACAATGTGTACATTCTGGACTGAAGAAGTAAACAATGGTTTCCTCTTTCTTTTCCAGCTTTGCTTCCAACTCGTCCGGAAGGATAATGTTTTGATAATTCGGGTCATCTAGTTGATCAATAGTTGCTGGCTTAAGATTATCTTTTCCATATACATTTCCTTCTACTTGTTGTTTATTTTGATAGGTAGTGATGAATGCGAGTGCCCCAAATAAAATGACTATGATTGCACCAAATATAAGTATTTTCTTCAAGTTAACGACCTGCCTTTTTTAAAATTAGTAAGCTTGTGGAGAAAATAATGATAAATGCGACAAGTGCCAAAAACGGGATCGTAATAAATCCCAGCCAATTGATGTATTCACCTGTACAAGGGACAATCCCGCAAGAAATCGATTTTTCCCCCAAAAAGTCGATCTTCTGGATGCTGTAATGGTAAATGGAAATACAGCCGCCAATGGCTGACAGAATAAGTGAATAAAGCGCAATTGAAGCATCCTTCTTAAATACGCCAACACCTAATATAATGACTAAAGGATACATAAATATTCGCTGATACCAGCAAAGATCACATGGTGTATATTGTAATATTTCTGAGAAATAGAGACTGCCTAATGTAGCAATAAATGAAGCAATCCAGCCGATGGATAATAAATTTTCAATCTGCTTTTCCTTAGTACTCGACATGACATCTCCTCACAGTGATAATGTTTTCTTAAATTATAGTCGTAATCTGTATGATCTGTAAAATGTATAGATTGTGAACAGAAGTGAAATGATCTATACAAGAAAACGAATTATCCGTTACTATTCCCGAGAAAATTTTCTATAAATAAAGTACAGCAATCTGTTCAAACTATGTACGAAAGGAGATGATGATGTTGAATAATACAATTCAGGAATGTATGACAACAAATGTTGACACGATTTCTTCTAATCAAACGATTAAAGAAGCAGCAGAATTAATGAGTAGAGATAATGTTGGTTCAATCCCGGTGGTTGATAATGGTCAGCTTAAAGGAATTGTAACTGACCGTGACATCACGGTTCGTTCAACTGCACAAGGACTTGATGGTAATACACCTGTTTCACAGGTTATGTCCACTAACCTTGTATCAGGACACAAATCAATGTCTGCTGCTGAAGCAGCAAAGATTATGGCACAGCATCAGATCCGTCGCTTGCCAATTGTCGAAAACAATCAACTAGTTGGTATCGTTGCATTAGGTGACCTTGCAACGAACCAATTGTCAGACCAAGCTGCAGGTGCAGCCTTAACAAACATTTCTGAACCAAACAAAACAACTTAAGCAGAAATCTCCTTGAGGGCTGACGATGTCAGTCCTCTTTTTCATTTAAAGGACAAAACACAATAAGAGAACCTAAGAAGAGTCCCATAAAAGGCGTATAAAGGACAAAACCCATTGAGATAACTGAAAAAAAGTCGCATAGAAGGCTTATAGAGGACAAAACCCAGTATGAGAACCCAAAAAGAGTCCCATAGAAGGCGTATAAAGGACAAAAACCAGTAAGTGAACCAAAGAAAAGTCTCATAGCAGGCTTCCTGAATTAGGCCTACACCTCAAAAATGAAAAGTAATGTTAATTTCTGTATAATGAGGTAGAGGTGATCGATATGATAAAAGCGATAATTTTTGATTTTGATGGATTGATTTTAGATACGGAAACCCATGAATATGAAGTCTTATGTGAAATCTTTGCTGAGCATAACTGTGAATTGCCTTTAAGTCTTTGGGGGAAATTGATCGGAACGAAGTCTGATTTTAATCCTTACACATATCTTGAAGAGCAGGCGAAGAAAACACTTGATCACAATGAATTGTCACAACGCCAAAAGGAACTGTTTATGAAAAGGATCGTCGAAGAAAAGGAAAGGCCTGGTGTCGTGGACTATTTAGATGCTGCAAAAACTCTAGGTCTCAAGGTTGGCCTGGCATCGAGCTCTAATTACGAGTGGGTGTCATCACACTTAAAAAGACTAAACCTATTAGAGCGGTTTGAATGTATCCGTACATCAGACCAGGTCCAAAACGTAAAGCCTGATCCAGCACTATATCTGGAAGCTGCCAAATGCCTCGGGGTAAGGCCTGACGAGTGTATCGCTTTTGAAGACTCGGCAAATGGCGCTTTAGCAGCAAAGCGAGCGGGGATGAAATGTGTTACAGTTCCAAACACTGTCACAAAGGATTTAACGTTTTGCGAAGTGGATCATAGCTTAGAATCAATGGCACATATGGAATTAAAGGAATTAATCTCGTTTTTAGATAAGCAATAAAGGGTAAAATATACTGAAATTAGATCAGGAGGAGTACCCATTATGTCGGAAAAGCTAGATTTATCTAAATTTGAGAAGAAAATGGTTATACGCAATATTGAAGAGAGTGACATTGATGAAATTTTAAAGCTGCAAACGAAATGTTTTCCAGGAATGACACCGTGGAAGCGAGAGCATTTAGAAAGCCATCTTGAACATTTTCAAGAGGGGCAGTTTTGTGCAGAATTAGATGGAAAAATTATTGGTTCCTGTTCCAGCTTGTTAATTAACTTTGATGAATACGATGACCGTCATACATGGGATGATATTACAGATAACGGCTATATTACAAACCATAATCCTGATGGCTATAATATGTACGGAATTGAAGTGATGGTCCATCCAAACTACCGCAGGATGAAAATCGGTCACCGTTTATATGAAGCAAGAAAGGATCTTGCAAGAAGGCTGAATTTAAAAAGTATTATTATTGGGGGAAGAATTCCTAATTATTATAAATATGCAGACGAATTAACACCAAGACAATATGTTCAGCAAGTAACCTTACATAAAATTTATGATCCAGTTCTTTCTTTCCAATTATTAAACGGGTTTACGTTAATGCGAATTAATCCTAATTATTTGCAGGATGATTTAGCCTCTTATAAATACGCAACACTTATGGAATGGAATAATGTTGATTATCATGCAAATACAAAACGATTTTATAAAACATCTCATCCCGTTCGGATCTGTGTTGTGCAATATATGATGAAGCAAATTAATTCTTTTGAGGAATTTGCGAAGCAAGTAGAGTATTACACAGATGTCGCTTCAGATGCCGGTTCCGATTTTGCTGTTTTTCCAGAAATCTTTACAACACAGCTTATGTCATTCCTTGATGAAAAAGTACCAAGTAAAGCGATACAAAGGCTGACTGAGTATACGGAAGAATATATCGAGCTATTCACCGAGTTAGCAGTACGATACAATGTCAACATCATTGGCGGATCACATGTTGTAGAGGAAGAAGGACGAATCTACAATATTGCCTATTTATTTAGAAGAGACGGGACAATTGAAAAGCAATATAAACTTCATATTACGCCAAACGAACGTAAATGGTGGGGGATTAGCAGAGGCGATCAAGTAAAAGTGTTCAATACTGACTGCGGAAAAATTGCCATCCAAATTTGCTATGACATTGAATTTCCTGAGCTTGCAAGGATTGCGACAGATAAAGGAGCGAAGATCATTTTTACTCCGTTTTGTACGGAAGACCGCCAAGGCTACTTGCGAGTCCGGTATTGTGCGCAGGCTCGTGCTGTTGAAAATCAAATTTATACAGTGATCGCTGGAACTGTCGGCAACCTGCCGCAAACCGAAAATATGGATATTCAATATGCACAATCTGCTGTTTTCGCACCTTCAGATTTTGAATTTGCCCGCGATGGCATTGTTGTTGAATGCAATCCGAATATTGAAATGGTTGCCATCGGAGATGTAGACTTGGAGATCTTAAGACGCCAGCGCCAATCCGGTACGGTTAATCAATTAAAGGACCGCAGACATGATATCTATTCCATTCATTATAAAAAGAACAAGTAATCAAAAGGGTCTGTCCTCAATCAACTCGGGGACTGACCCTTTTTATACTTTTCCACGTAATGTCGGCTTTTGTCGATTAATTATTATGCTGAAAAAATAAAAAATAAGTTGAATGTTGCTTATCAATCTTTGCCATACTTCCCAACATTGTTTTAAAATAACTTCTGCCTATAAACTTCCTCAGAACATCACCAAATCTGTTGGAATTTGTAGAAATTCAAGTATGTGGAAAGTCCAAGAATATGCTAAAATAGGAATGTTATTTCGGGGAGAATACTATGAAGAATCCAGGAGGTAAAGATGAGCTGGGAACAAAGCTATCAACGTTGGAAAAATAAGCAGGATTTAGATCAAGAATTACAAACGTTATTAAGTACGATCGAAGGAAATGCCAAAGTATTAGAAGATTGCTTTTACAAGGACTTAGAATTTGGAACAGGCGGTATGCGCGGTGAGATTGGACCTGGTACAAACCGAATGAATATCTATACTGTTCGAAAAGCATCTGAAGGATTGGCAACTTACATAGATTCATTTGGTGAAGAAGCGAAAAAGCGCGGTGTAGCGATTGCGTATGATTCTCGCCACAAATCACCGGAATTTGCAATGGAAGCGGCTAAGACATTAGCTTCACACGGCATTCAAACATATGTATTTGAAGAATTACGCCCTACTCCAGAGCTTTCATTTGCAGTTCGTTATTTAAATGCATTTTCAGGAATTGTTGTAACAGCAAGTCATAATCCGCCAGAGTATAATGGCTACAAGGTTTATGGTGAGGATGGAGGCCAATTGCCCCCAGCAGCAGCTGATACCGTGATCTCTTATGTCAATAAAGTAGAGGACGAATTGCTTGTTGAGGTGAAAGAAGAGGCAGAATTAAAAGCACAAGGTCTAATCAAAATGATCGGCGAAGAAATTGACCAAGCCTATACAGAAAAATTAAAAACGATTTCTGTTAACCCTTCTTTATCAACTGAAGTGGATGTAAAAATCGTTTTTACACCATTACATGGGACAGCAAATAAGCCTGTTCGCCGCGGGTTAGAAGCGTTGGGCTATAAAAATGTAACGGTTGTAAAGGAACAGGAGCTTCCAGATCCTAATTTCTCTACAGTTAAATCTCCTAATCCAGAAGAGCATGAAGCTTTCACACTTGCGATTCGTGATGGTGAAGCAATTGATGCAGATATTCTGATCGGAACAGATCCTGATGCTGACCGCCTTGGAGTTGCCGTAAAAAATAATGAGGGACAGTATGTTGTATTAACAGGAAACCAAACAGGTGCATTGCTGCTTCATTATTTGCTTTCTGAGAAAAAGGCAAATGGAACTCTTCCAAGCAATGGGGTTGTGTTAAAAACGATTGTGACATCTGAAATTGGCCGTGAGATCGCAAAATCGTATAACTTAGATACAATTGATACATTAACAGGATTTAAATTTATCGGTGAGAAAATCAACGAATATGAAAGAACTGGACAATATGAATTCCAGTTTGGCTATGAAGAAAGCTATGGCTATTTAATCGGAGATTTCGCACGTGATAAAGATGCGGTACAAGCAGCACTATTAGCTGTAGAAGTTTGTGCCTTCTATAAAAAGCAAGGATTAACCTTATATCAAGGGTTGCTGGAAATTTTCAAACAATACGGCTATTACAAGGAAGGACTGCAGTCATTAACATTAAAAGGAAAAGAAGGAGCCGAACAAATTCAAAGCATTCTTCATTCCTTCAGAACAAATCCTCCTACAGAAGTTGCTGGCAAAAAAATTACAACAATCGAAGATTATAAAACAAGCGAGCGTCAAAATGTTTTAGCTGGCACCACTGAAAAGATCGATCTGCCAGGCTCTAACGTGTTAAAATACACACTTGAGGATAATTCTTGGTTCTGTGTAAGACCATCAGGTACAGAGCCGAAAGCAAAGTTCTACTTTGGCGTTAAGAGTGATTCACTCGAACAAAGTGAACAGCAGCTTGCAACACTGGAAACAGGAGTAATGGAAAAAGTAAATGATTTAATTGCAGAATTGAGTAAATAAAAAGGAGAAAGCGGACAAGCCTATTTGTCCGCTTTTTCTTTTTATTTGCTTTAACCCTACTCCAAAAGTCTTAGGGTAAATTCATACGGATTGAGAAGGTCGTAATTGATAAGAATTGTTATAATAAAAGTAGAAAACATTGGGGCTGGGAGAGGCTTGCATGAGTGATAATCGGATACATGAATTAAATACGTTAAAAACAATTGCTGAAAAGCTGAACGAAGCAACAGATGTAAGGGATATGTTAAGGGATGTTTTAAAGGAATTGCTTCATCTGATCGAGCTTGATGCAGGGTGGATTTTCTTAATTAACAAGCAGGGAGAATATGAATTAGCCGCAGACTATTCTTTACCGGAAGGCTTAACTTGGAACCGGAAACAGCCTTTGTGTACAGGCGGCTGCTGGTGTATTGATCGTTACAAGGATGGACGTTTGAAAACAGCTGCCAATATTATTTCATGCAAACGAATTGAAGATGTGATTGAACACAAATGGGGAGAGACGAGGGGAATTACACATCATGCTACCGTTCCGTTGAGGGCGGGCAAAGAAAAGTTTGGCTTGTTAAATGTTGCTGCACCAAAGAAAACACATTTTTCCGATGGAGAGCTCGCATTATTAGAGGCTGTTGCTTTCCAAATCGGTACGGCCATAAAACGTAATCAGCTGGTAGAAAAGGAAAGAAGACATGCCTTAATCGAAGAACGAAACAGGCTTGCTCAAGACTTGCATGACTCTGTCAATCAGCTGTTGTTTTCCATTATGTTGACAGCAAGAGGCACGAAGGAAATGACCAATCAGCCGGATATACAAGAAATGCTTACTTATTTACAGGAGCTATCACAGGAAGCATTAACAGAGATGAAGGCGCTCATTTGGCAGCTGCGGCCGCAAGGATTGGAAAATGGAATTGCTGCAGCCCTATTAAATTATGCAAATGTATTAAGATTAAGAATAGAGTCGGACATTTCTGGTGTTAGTACGTTGCCATGCCATATCGAAGAGGAGCTTTGGCGAATTGGGCAGGAGGCATTAAATAATTGTAAAAAACATGCTGGAACCAATCAGGTTTATCTATCCATTACACGTTCAAAGCAAACAGTGGAAATGATTGTCAGAGATAAAGGGAACGGGTTTAATTATGATGAAACAACGTCTATTCCAACTTTGGGTCTTAAAGGTATGAGGGATCGGGTCATGAAATTAGGTGGATGCTTTAACCTGACAAGTGCACCTGGTCAAGGTACGATGATTAAAATCATCATTCCATTGTGAAAGGGGGGCTGACTATGTCAAAAATAAAAATATTAATAGCGGATGATCATCATGTCGTTCGCAGGGGTTTATTATTTTTTCTTAAAACACAAAAAGACATTGAGGTAATTGGTGAAGCAAAAAATGGGAAAGAAGCGGTTGAGTTAGTTGCTAAGCTAAAACCGGATGTTGTTTTAATGGATTTGTCTATGCCTGAAATGGATGGTGTGATGGCAACGAAAGCCATTCGAGAGCTTAACGATTCAGTAAAGATTATCATTTTAACTAGTTATGCCGATCAGGATCATGTCATTCCAGCCATTCGTGCAGGGGCTTCTGGCTATCAGTTGAAAGATATAGAACCTGATGATTTGGTACAAACGATTCGGGATGTGTTAAGAGGGGAGAGTAAACTCCACCCTAAGGTAACATCACATGTTATGACACATTTATCGATGGGGGCAAGTCAAAAATCCTCAAAAATAGGTGAGTTAACGAATCGGGAAAAAGAAGTTTTGAACGAGCTTGCAAGAGGGAAAAGCAATAAGGAAATTGCTTCGTCCTTATTTATAACTGAAAAAACTGTGAAAACACATGTATCAAATATCCTATCTAAGCTGCAGCTGGCAGATCGTACCCAGGCTGCATTATATGCTGTAAAAAATGGGTATTTAGAAAACGAAAGTTAGGAGTTAATGATATGAAATTTTTAGTCGTAAATGGAAGTCCTAGAAAAACCGGAAGAACAAGAATAGCGGCATCGTTTATAGCGGCAACCTATAATGCTGAATACTTCGATTTAAGTGAACGGGAATTACCATTATTTAATGGAGAAGAGGAGCAAAAACAGCTGCAAGTAGTGAATGAATTAAAGCAAGCAGTTGTAAGTGCAGATGCGATTATTTTATTATCTCCTGAATACCATAGCGGTATGAGCGGCGCGTTAAAAAATGCATTAGATTTTCTTAGCAGCGAACAGTTTGCGCATAAGCCTGTAGGGCTAATTGCAGTTGCCGGCGGCGGAAAAGGCGGGATAAATGCCTTAAATAATATGCGAACAGTGATGCGCGGTGTTTATGCAAATGTGATACCGAAGCAACTTGTTTTAGATCCAATTTGCTTTGATTATGAAAACAGGGAAATTAAAACTGAACCTGCACTGCTTGTTAAGCAATTAATTGATGAATTAACAGTATACACAAACGCACGTCGTGTGTTAAATCAATAAAGAAAACTCGCCGACTGGCGAGCCTGAAAGGCGAAGACAGAGGCGAAGTTGCACTTATACTTTATACTTTAAATTGGCCACTACGTCGAAATTCCTTCTTCGCTGCCAATTTATCCTTTCTTAAAGTGTAAAAAAGAGGCTGAATTACAAAGTATGGGAAATACTTTGTAGTGAAGCCTCTTTTTTGTGCTATCACATCTGATATGCATATTCCAGTTCTGGAGTTTCAACAGCGTGATCAATATATCTTAGTAATGCATATAACTGTTTTTCGACTTCTTTATAGTCATGTTCAAAGTTATAGGCATGTAAAAAATGTTCAATTTTCTTTGATAAAAAATCGTCCTTTGTACGGACCATTAGGATAAGAAGGTTATCCCATTGTGAACGATGTGTGTAATACAAGGCTTTATCATAATCAACATTGTTCATTTCATTTCCTCCCTCTTAAGGAGATATGATTATTGTGTGCGAATTAAGGCTTTTTTTACTGTGAAAAACTTGGTGTTGTTGTTAGATTAGCTGTGGTAGTGATTCCCTTTATAAAATGGGATAGTTAAGAAAAGATAAAAAAAGGGTGTTATCTATAAAATGCGGAAAAGGTTGTTCATACTTTTTATGTTGGTTTTTTTAGGAATGAATCAAGACGTTATCGAGGCTGCTGAACCTTATACATATGAATCCATGAAGAATGAATTAACTGATTTAGCTGAAACATATCAGTTGGAATTAAAAACGATTGGACATTCCGAATTTGGAAGAGAGCTTTTGGCTGTTAAAGTTGGTAAAGGTGAACGTTCTATTCTTATATCAGGAAGTCATCATGGACGTGAGTGGCTGACAACTCATATCATCATGAACATGATGAAGGAATACGCATCAGCTTATGATCAAAAGCAATTATTATATGGAAATTGTTTGAAGATTTTAGATCATATTTCGATTTGGTTTGTCCCGATGGTGAACCCTGATGGGGTAACGATACAGCAGGAAGGAATAAAGGGGTTCCCCTTTTTATTACAGGACGTATATATGGATATGAATAAAGGGAGAAAAGGCTTTTCAAGATGGAAAGCAAATGGACTCGGAGTGGATCTTAACCGCCAATATCCTGCGGGGTGGGAGAATATTGAGGGAAGTCAAGAATATGCCTCATATTCTCGTTATAAAGGGAAAAAACCTCTTGAAGCAAAGGAAGCAAAGGCACTGGTTAGCTTTACTGAACAAATTCAACCTCTTATAGCTGCATCTTACCATACCTCTGGACAGATGATTTATTGGTACTATTTTAATGAGCTTGAACATCTTTTCCGTGATTATCAAATAATTGAGCAGGTTGCACATGCAACGGGATATGAAATTGACTATCCTCCAGCGAATGCTGTTGGCGGAGGGTTTACCGATTGGTTTATTCAAAGATATAAAAGACCTGCTCTTACGATCGAAGTGAGCCCGCCATATTATGAAACAAGCCCGCCGTTATCTGTCTTGCCTGAAGAGTGGGAACGAAACAAGGAAGTGGGACTCATTTTAGCAAAGTATGCAGAGAGTGAATTTTTGAAATGAAAGTCGAATAGGATCAAACGATTTAGGACAAATTAATTTCATAGCAAAAGCAACTATGGAGGATGTTATGAAATCAATATCATTTTCAAAAGTCCTATTCACAATTGTCGCATTAATGGTTATTTTAACAGCAGGAATGAAAGCGTATGGGGAACAAAATGTTGACTATGAGAAGTGGAGTAAAATTGCTTTATCAGCTGTAAAAGAAAAATATCCGGAATCCCAGCTCATCGATTATAAATATGTAAACCGAGAGGAAGTTAATGAAGAGGAATCAAAGGATATTTTTCATGTGAAAGTAAAGGAAAAAGACAAGCAATTTATTGTCTATGTGAATGTTGTGTTTAATCCAAAGACAGGTAAGCTTATTACAGTAAATCTTGAAAAGAAAGAAGACGCTCCTTTGTAGAAGCGTCTTCTTATTATTACTTATTTTCACCAAGAGAAAAATAAGTTAATAAGGAATGCTGATTCTTAACCAAATCAGCTAAGGTATACTCATCAAGCACGGCTAGATAAGCTTGTAAGGCCTTATTGAGGACATGCTTTAATCCGCAGACAGGTGAGATCACACAATGATTATGATCTGCATCAAAGCATTCCACAATATGAAAATCTTCCTCGGTTTTACGGACGATCTCTCCGACATTAATTTGTTCTGGAGAGTGGGCCAGGCGGATGCCGCCATTGCGACCGCGAATGGTTTCAATTACATTCATTTTGCCGAGTTCATAGGTGACCTTCATTAAATGGTTCTTTGAAATGTTATAAGCCTCAGCAATTTCTTTTATATTCGATAGCTCACCCTCTGGTTTCATCGCTAAATATATTAAAACTCTAAGAGAGTAATCTGTGTAATTTGTTAATCTCATGCTTAATACCCTCACCATATTAGATTTATTTATCTACTCTATCGTATCTTACCACACATCTATTCAAAAACTTGAATCAAAGACGTTAATTTTGAATTATCAGGTGCATCTGGAAAAGATTATTTGAGAATTTCCGTGAAACGTGAGGGTGCTGAGGAAACGATAAGAAATATTTAACATATTACATCATTATTTCTGAATGACACATAAATATACATGGCCGTTTATAGGAGAATGGTTATAGGGAGAAATGCTTGTTTTGTAAAAAATACGTCAATTTTCCTTGTGAATTTGAAGCGGTTGTAAAAATGTAAAGGGGTTTTTTTCAAGAGTGATCATTTCTTAAAAATAAATTAACAAAAGGAAGGAAATTTCATGCAACTTTTACTCTAGCTTAACCTAAGAAACTTGTCGATAAGTTAGAGTGGAATTGTCGAAAGAAACAAATAAGGAGTCAAACAAGACGATGAGATTAAAAGAGGACATGCCGTGCCATTTGGAAATTTCAGAGTACCTCATTCAAAAAATCCAATCTGGTGTCTTTCGGGAAAATCAGAAGATTCCTTCTGAAAATGAGCTTTGTCAGCAATTTAATGTCAATCGCCATGTTATCAGACAGGCATTGGCAAGGCTGACAAATTTAGGCTGGATCACTCCATTTCAAGGAAAGGGCTGCTATGTAAATAGTGTTCAAAAGCCTATTCAGTATGTGTTGTCATCAAGGACTCGTTTTACAGATAATATGGAAAATTTGGGTCTTGTGTATCAGAGTAGATTATTAACTTGGGAAAAAGGATTGCCAAGTGATGTTGAACAGAAGAATCTCTTTCTATCAGAAAATCAAACAATCTACCGTTTAGAAATTCTTAGATTTATAGAAGGGCAGCCTATTTCTATTACCACTACGGTCATGCCTGAGGAAGAAGTCCCGCAACTGGAACAATATTTACAAAATTTCAAATCACTTTACCGGATTCTGTCAGATTATTATCAATTACGTCCTGTAAGATCCAGATCCATATTCCAAGCTTTATTGCCGATCCTAAAGGATGCAAAAGTTCTCGAAATCCCTGAAAGTGTGCCAATTATTCAAATGGAAAGCATTATGAATCATCCAAGCGGCAACCCGATTGAATACAGTGTTGCACGAATAAGAGGCGATATGCATAAATGCCTGGTGGAATTTTAAGTTGAATCAACATTGGAAGAATCGCTAACACTTCCAGGATGATTATAAAAAACATTTACTTTTTAGGAGGAATGGAAAATGAAAAAGGCATTATTATTAGTGATCGCTTTAATGATGACAGTAATTTCTGCAGCTTGTTCAGCTGGTGGCGGGACACAAGCAAGCGGTTCAAGTGATGATGATACGCTTACGATTGCTTGGTACCCTAATGAGTCAGGAGCAGATCTGAAAGATGCGCGTGATGAAATAGGAAAGGTCATTGAAGAAGCAACTGGAAAGAAAGTGGAACATAAAACAACGACTGATTATATTATTGCCATTGAATCACTGGCTTCAGGTAATGCCGATTTAGCGTTCATGGGTGCACAAGGATATATTGAGGCAAATGCAAAAAATGATAAGGTTCAGCCTTTAGTTGTGCCAAGCGGTCCTTCAGGAACATTAGATGATGCTGTATATCACAGCTGGCTAGCAGTTAAAAAGGGAAATGAAGATGCTTATATGAATGGTGACGAGTTTTCAATCGATAACATCGTAGATAAAAAGTTTTCTTTTGTATCAAATAGTTCCACTTCAGGGTTTAAGGTACCTTCAGATGGAATCGTCTCTCACTTTAGTGAAAAAGAAGAGTACAAGGATCTCACTCCAGAAGATCTTCTTGAAGGAGGAAAATTCTTTAGTGAAGTTCTTTACGGAGGGTCGCATCAGGGCTCTGCAGTTAACCTATTGACTGACAAAGCAGATGTCGCTGCTTTTTGTGATACATGTGTAAGCAATTATGTAGAATTGGCAGATGGTGAAGAGAATACACCAGGCGCAACTTATAAAGTAAAAGCTGATGCAGCTGAACCATTCAATACGGTTCCTGGTGAAGAGTTTAAATTGATCTCCGTTACACCAGTATTAAATGCACCGTTTGCGATTAATACAGATACGGTTAGTGAAGAAGATAGACAAGCTCTAATTGATGCCTTTACTTCTGATGAACTGGCGAATAATGACAAAATTTTTGTCCCGGAAGATGCTACTGGATTGTTTAAGAAAACGGATAAAGAGCGTTTCTTACAAGTTGAAGATGCTTGGTTCGATCCGATTAGAGAATTATCTAAGTAATTCGAAAAAATAAAAAAGGAGTTAACAATGAAAACGTTACTTGAAGTAAAAAATGTATCAAAACAATATGGTCAAGATGCATTTGCGTTATCAGATGTTAGCTTCTCTGTTAAAGAAGGAGAGTTTGTTTCCATTATTGGTCCGTCTGGAGCAGGGAAGTCGACTCTCCTTCGCTGCATTAATCGCATGATTGATGCTAACGGAGGGGATATCATTTTTGATGATGTCAATGTGCTGGCTTTAAAAAAGCGGGATCTTAGGAAATTAAGAACAAGGATTGGCATGATTTTTCAACATTATAATCTCGTAAACAGGCTGAGCGTTATTGAGAATGTCCTGCATGGAAGACTAGGATACAAATCAGTTATTGGCGGTGCACTCGGTCTCTATAGTGAAGCCGAAAAAATACAGGCTTTTTCTTTATTAAAAACGTTAGGGTTAGAAGATCAGGTTTATAAAAGATGTGATCAATTAAGCGGGGGACAAAAACAGCGTGTTGGAATTGCGCGGGCCCTCATACAAGATCCAAAAATGCTTTTATGTGATGAACCTATCGCATCATTAGACCCTAATTCATCAAAAGTCATTATGGATCACTTACGAAATATATCCACAACAATGGGTATCACCGTTCTTGTAAATTTACATCAAGTTGACGTTGCCCTTACGTATTCTGATCGAATCATCGGTGTATGTAAGGGGGAAGTGGTATATAATGGATCTCCAAAAGACATAACAAATGAAGCGATACACAAAATTTATGGATCTGAAGCAGGTGAATTAATGATGAATCTAGGAGGAAAAAACGTTGGATAAGTTCTTTTTAAAGAAAAGAGCACAGTCGGTTCTTGTCCTTTCCTTAATCATAATTGTTGCATATGGATCCATCCTTATCACTGAATTTGATGTCATAAAGGGTTTACATTCCATTCCTAATGCGATTATGTGGGGGTTCTCTAATTTTTATCCAACACAGGAATCACTTGAGAAGCTCCCAAGTATATTAGAAAAATTGCAGGAAACTGTATTAATCTCAATTGCAGCGGCATCTGTTGCATCTGTTTTTGCTATTGTATTTGCAATCTTCGGATCCAAGACAACAAAAATGAACGGTTTTTTAAGTGCAATTAGCCGCGGGATTGCGACATTATTCCGTAATATTGATGTAGCGGCATGGGCAATGATCTTGCTCTTTTCCTTTGGACAAAGCTCATTAACTGGATATTTTGCCCTGTTTTTTGTATCGTTTGGATTTTTAACAAGAGCCTTTATGGAGACTATTGATGAAGTTGGTCTTCATTCTGTTGAGGCATTAACGGCAACAGGTGCCAGCTATACATCCATTATTATTCATTCTGTTATTCCTTCAAGCATTCCCCAGATCATCAGCTGGGTGTTATTTATGATCGAAACGAATATTCGCAGTGCCACTTTAGTCGGAATCCTGACTGGCACAGGTATCGGATTTTCCTTTGACTTGTTTTATAAAAGCTTGAATTATAATGCAGCAAGCTTAGTGGTGCTGACAATTGTTGCTGCGATTCTAACCATTGAATTCATTTCAAACTATGTAAGAAGGGTGATTTTATAGTGAGAGTTGCTGACATTAGCAAAGAAGAGCCTTCACACAATAATCCTTTTCAAAATATGAAAATTAAACCATTAAGTAAGGCAGTTTTGACAATAAGATTAACAATTGTGATTCTAGCTATCCTTACAATATATGGGTTTTTTACATTTGACTATAAGGATATCAATCTATTTGAAGGGGTAGTTTCTACACTTACTAATTTAAAAGTGATGTTTCTCGAACCTCATTTCGTACATTTTTCATTTACTGATGCAGCCTATCAAGTATTGGTTACAATTGGTTTGGCGCTACTAACTACCTTAATAGGAGCACTCATTGCACTCTTTCTAGCGCTTTTTGCTGCGCAAAATTTATCGTCAGAAAAGGTATCCAATATAATCAAAGGAGTTGTTGCGTTTATAAGAGCTGTTCCAACGGTATTGTGGGTATTAATTTTTGCCGTTGCTGCAGGGTTAGGGAGTGTAGCAGCTGTTATTGGAATGACCTTTCATTCTGTTGGATATTTAATAAAAGCATACTCAGAATCGTTTGAAGAGTTGGATGAGGGAGTTATTGAGGCACTGCGAGGAAGCGGTGCAAGCTGGTGGCAGATCGTTTTTCAAGCAGTTATTCCATCTTCTTTAACCTATCTCGTTTCGTGGACCTTTTTGCGATTTGAAATCAACTTTGGTGTTGCGGTCGCAATGGGAGCAGCTGCAGGTGCAGGCGGGATTGGCTTTGATATGTTTATGGCCAGCAGCTTCTATCTGGATTTACGTGAAGTAGGGACAATTACATTCTTCATCCTATTCTTTGCTATTGTGCTGGAAATGATTGCAACAAGAATTAAAACAAGATTACGAGTGAAAATATAACTTTATTATTCTTTTTAAGCACAGGAAACTCTTGTGCTTTTATTTTGCTTAGGAAATTATAAAATTCTTGGACTGTGGATAGCGCTTTGACATCCAGCTCCAGCGCCTAGCCCCTCTAGGGTCTAGCCAATTTAGAATTGAAGGCAAAGAACGCCTTCTATTCTAAATCGTCTTATTTGCCCTAGGCTGAACGAGGCGCTTGCGCTTTTGTTCTGTCCTTAAAGCTAAAAAAAGAAAATTAGCGCAAGGATCGCATCTTTAATAAATCTTCATATGTTATTTACAATAGCTTAACCATTGTAACTTATCAATAAGTTACCTTTTATGTATCACAAAGATTGAAGAAACAATACGATGGGGAGGTTATCCAAATTGAAAAAATCGAGGTTGATGAAAATTCTCGTTGAAGGCAGACCAGAGTTTCTTGCTAAATGGACAGATGCCATTGAAAAAGCATCGATAGTCAGCGTTGATCGTGCTCCTTCAACTGGCCTTGTCATGCTTAAAACACGGGATTCTGTCTCAAATCAACCATTCTATATGGGAGAGGTTCTCGTAACAGAATGTTCAGTTTCTCTTGATCAGCATTCTGGAATAGGGATAGTCATGGGCGATGATCCGGTAAGATCCTATCAGATCGCAGTAATCGATGCGGCGATGAATGCGAAGCTTCCAATCACAAATCAATTACTGATCGAATTGGAATTCGAAGAAGCATATATCCAGCAGAAAGTAAAAGAAGAAGCAGCACGAATTGCCAAAACAAAAGTTCAATTTGATACGATGGAGGATTACAATGCAAAAAGCTAATGATGCTTCATTTGATATGGTACATGACACACAGCGTATTTTTCGTAAATTACTAGACTGTATGGCTAGACCAGGGAAAATTGAAAGGATCGCTGAAGAGATTGCTACTAATCAGGAAATAGAGAGATTTTCCAAGTCCCTCCAAGGAATCGCTTATACGCTAATTGATCGGGAAGTGAATTTCCATATTCTAGCGGAACATTCCGAAATAATCACACGGTCTATGGAATGGAAAACATATAGTAAAGGCAGCCCAATTAATGCTGCCGATTATCTTTTTATCAATCATCCAGAAGAAGTGGATAACATTTCGGAATGTATTCAACAGCTAAAGAACGGAACGCTATCAGATCCGCATGATAGTGCCACTGTCGTACTTTGTGTCGACGAAATAACGGTTAGCAAAGTACCTTCCTCTTTAAAACTTACGATGAGAGGGCCTGGTATTGAAACAAGTAACGTTGTCTACATTAAGGGACTTTCTTCCAAGTGGATCGAAGAACGAAACCTTGCGACAAGTGAATTCCCTTTAGGAATTGATTTTATTCTGACAACGAATTGTGGTGAAATCATGGCACTACCTAGAACGACATTAGTAGAAAGTGAGGGATTGTAGATGGGTTATGTTGCAGTAACAGGGGGACAAAAGGCAATTGAAGAGGCTGATACTCTGACCAAATACTATCGTTTAAAAAATGCTGATCAAGTTCTGAAGGTAAATGATATCGAATCACAGCTCCGGCTTTTGATTGACCGGGTTATGGGAGAAGGAGGGCTATATGCACCAGAATATGCTGCTTTAGCGTTGAAACAGGCTGAAGGTGATCCGGCAGAAGCAGCCTTTTTACTAAGAGCCTATCGGTCAACATTACCGAGAAATTATTACTCTCGAACAGTAGAACCTAGCAAGATGAGAGTCATACGAAAGATATCTTCCTCATTTAAAGATATACCCGGAGGTCAATTATTAGGACCAACCTATGATTATACGCATAGACTGTTAAATTTCGAATTGCACCAAGAAGAAACAGACGTGATAAAGCAATTTTTAGCTGATTTTGCATTAAATGAAAAGCTTAATGAACATGAGGCCGCAACTTTTGGCAAAGTGGCCGACTTGTTGGAAAAAGAAGGATTGATCGGTAACAAACAGTGTGAAGAGATTGAGCCCTTTGATGTAACAAGGGACAAGCTTATTTTTCCAGCGTCTCGTTCTGCACGCCTGCAAATTCTCTCAAGAGGTGAAACAGGGGCGATGACCTCTTTTGCCTATAGCAGTATGAGAGGATATGGTGTTGTTCACCCGACAATAGGTGAGCTAAGAGTCGGCTATACGGAAGTGTATATCCCTTATCCATATGGTGATGAAGAAGACTCCATTTACATTGGTGAGGTGATGGTAACCGAGGTAGAAACGATCAATTCTTTTGCTGAAACCGAAGAAGGAAATGTGGAATTTTTACTAGGATATGGCTTAACGTTTGGACAAAACGAAGTAAAGGCCATTGCCATGGCGATTTTAGAAAGAAGCTTAGAAACAGAGGGAACGTCTCCTACACAGGATGAGGAATTTGTTCTTTTGCACATAGATAGTGTTGAAGCACATGGGTTTGTTTCACATTTAAAATTGCCGCATTATATTACATTCCAATCAAAGCTTGATCGGATTAGAGAAGCAAAAAATAAGAAGCAAAATGATACCCTGCAAGAACAGCCTGTGACGTTTAGTCCATTTTAAGATGATTTGTATGACCAAATGCAAAGGAGGAAAAGGGAAATGAAAATGGAGGTTGCCCACACTTATAATTACGCCTTTTTAGATGAAGGATCTAAAAAGGAAATAAGAAGATCCGTTTTAAAGGCTGTCGCCATTCCTGGCTACCAAGTCCCGTTTGCATCAAGAGAGATGCCGATCGGCAGGGGCTGGGGGACAGGAGGATTACAAATCACCCTTTCACTTATAGGTGAAAAGGATACGTTAAAAGTCATTGACCAGGGTCATGATGACAGCGTAAATGCCGTCAGTATTAAACGATTAGTACAAGCTTGTTCGAATATAGGAACGACAGAAAATTCTGAAGAGGCTACTCTTATTCAAACGAGACACCGAATCCCGGAGGTTCCTTTGAGAGAGGATCAAATATTGGTTTTACAGGTTCCATTACCAGAACCGTTAAGAAGAGTAGAAGCAAAGGAAAAGGATACAAAAAGACTTCATGCCGAAATGGATTACAGCAGCATTTGGCTGAGATTATATGAGGATATCGTAAGGTGGGGTGAAATTACGATTGGTGCTGATTATCCGAGCATGGTGAACGGACGATATATTTTTAACCCTAGCCCCATCCCGCGTTATGATTTATTGAAATTGCATCAAGCAAAAGGTTTGTTTTTATTTGGTGCAGGCAGAGAAAAGAAGATTTATGCGATTCCGCCATTTACAGATGTAAAGCCGCTTGAATTTGATGATTACCCATTTGAGGTAGAAAAATTTGATGGATTATCCTGTCATTGTTGCGGCAGCCAAGATGTTTTTCTTGATGAGATTTATGATGCGGAAACCGGAGAGAAAAGATACCAATGCTCAGACACCGGATACTGTCAAACACAGCAAAAGGAAAGAGGGTATGTCGTTTGATTACACATTCGATGCAAATAGAAGGACCTGAGCTTGAAGTGCATAGCTTAAATAAAAGATATGGAAAAGGGTGTTCCCATTGCCAAACACCTGAAATGCTTCAAGCAAAAGATAACCGCTGCCCGAATTGCGGGAGTGTTTGGGCGTGTATTGATGTTAACTTAAAGCTGTATAAAGGGGAAATTTTAGGAATTGTAGGTGAGAGCGGATCTGGAAAAAGCTCATTAGTGAAGAGCTTATATTTTGATGATGGGATTTCATCGGGCCGCGCTACCATTTCTTCCTATAAAAATGGAGAGGCAAACATTTTTGAAGAATCTGCTCAACAAAAGCGATACATCCGAAATTATATGATGGGCATGGTTTATCAAAACCCCTACTTAGGGTTGAAAATGTCTTTTTCAAGTGGCGGCAATATTGCGGAAAAGTTAATTGCTTCAGGTACTCTTCATGTCGGCACGATACGAGACCGGGCAAAACAGTTATTAGAGCATGTGGAAATTCCGATCAGCAGAATGGATGAGCTTCCCAAAAATTTTAGCGGCGGAATGCAGCAAAGGGTTCAAATCTCGAAAGCGTTGGCGAATAATCCACCGATTCTTTTGCTTGATGAAGTAACGACCGGACTTGATCTTTCTGTTCAAGCTAGAGTACTAGATTTAATTCGAAAAATTCAACGTGATTTAGGTGTAGCGATGATTGTTGTATCCCATGACTTAGGTGTGATCAGAATGCTCGCTGATCGTACGATGGTGATGCGTCATGGGCGTGTTGTTGAAAGAGGCCTTACAGATCAAATATTAGAGGATCCGCAGCACCCTTATACACAGCAGCTTGTCCATTCGCTTTTATAAAAATGATGAGGTGAAAACGATGATGAACATGCTAAAGATTCATTCTGCCAATATTGTCACACCTGATGAAGTTATTTATAACGGAACCATTATCATAGAAGATGATCAAATTTCACAAATTTTAAAAGGAAAACCAGAGAATATTCAACCAGGTGATATAGATGCCGAAGGGGCATGGGTGCTTCCTGGTCTTGTTGATTCACATAGTGATGCCATTGAAATGGAGCTCGAGCCTCGTCCGAGCAGTACGTTTCCTATTGAAGTATCCTTCTATGAATTAGAGAAAAAACTAGTTGGTGAAGGTATTACAACCATCTATCATTCTCTCTCTTTACTTGAAGAAAATGCAAAAAAATTTGTTAGACAAAATAAAACCGTTCTATCTGTTATTGAAGAAATTAACCGCTTGGCTCAAGGTGCCTACCTTATTCGCCACAAAACTCATTTGCGATACGAGATTACAAATATAAGTGCAGTTAATCCAGTTAAGGAGTTACTTAAACAACAGAAAATCAATCAGCTTTCCTTTATGGACCATACCCCTGGTCAAGGACAGTTTAGAGACATTGAAATTCATAAAAAGCTGTTAGTGGAACACCGTCGCTTTTCTGAAGAAGAAGCAATGGAAATCATTGAGCAAAGTAAAAAACAAGAAAAATTAGAGGAGCATGTTCTAAAGGAATTAGCAGATTTAGCTCATGAACATCATATTCCAATCGCGTCCCATGATGATGACACATTAGAAAAACTCAAGCTTGTAAAAGACTGGAATGCTTCTATTAGTGAATTTCCAATCGAACTTCATGTAGCCAAGAAAGCAAAAGAAATGGGACTGTTTGTTGTGATGGGTGCTCCGAATGCTTTATTAGGCAAATCTCATAGTAATAATCTATCGGCAATGGAAGCATTAGAACATGAGGTTGTTGATATTTTGTGCTCAGATTATTATCCGTCCTCCTTGCTGCATGCTGCCTTTAAACTTTATAAACAAGGGACTCCAATTAATAAATCAATGAATATGGTCTCATTAAATCCTGCAAAAGCATTGCATATTGATCATGAAGTCGGATCAATCGAAGTTGGCAAAAAAGCAGATCTTTTAATTGTGAGAGAGGAAAAGGCACGCCCTGTATTACAAACTGTACTTGTAAATGGAAAGGTTGTTTGTCAAATGAATTACCAAATGCCGCTTTCTGTAACAGGAAGGGTGTAGAAAGGACGTTTACTCTATGAAAAAACGTTTAGCAAACGAGCCAACCATCCATCCGAGCTCGCAAATCGTAGATAGCTTCATAGGAGAGTGGACGGAAATTGGTCCGAATACAAAAATAGAAGAATCGTATTTTGGTGATTATAGTTACACATCTGGTGATGCCGAAATCATTTATGCAACGATTGGTAAGTTTTGCTCGATCGCCTCACATGTTCGGATCAACCCTGTGAATCATCCGATGTGGCGAGTGACACAGCATCATCTTACGTATCGTCTCACACAATATCAATTAGCTGACGAAGATGATCATGATTTTTTTAATTGGCGTAGAGAGCATCATGTTACGATCGGGCATGATGTGTGGATTGGTCACGGCGCTATTATCATGCCTGGAGTCTCAATTGGAACAGGTGCGGTCATTGGAGCGGGATCGGTTGTCACGAAAGATGTTCCTGCCTATACAATAGCTGTTGGTGTCCCAGCCAAACCAATTAAAAATAGATTTTCAGATGAAATTGCGGAAAAGCTTATGGAAATTGAATGGTGGAATTGGGATCGTAAGCTGATCGAGGAACGGTATAAAGATTTAAACAATGTAGAGGAATTTATTAAGAAATACTCATAAGTTTTTTTGAGAGGAGGAAAAGATATGGCTGTGCTTTTAAGCATGAAGGGATTAGTAAAAACGTTTGTCATGCATTACTTACATGGGGAGCATGTAGTTGGTTGCAACAATATAAGCTTTGAGTTGAGTGAAGGAGAGTTTATTGGGATTACCGGACAAAGCGGTGCAGGAAAATCAACGATCTTAAAAACGATTTATCGTACCTATCTGCCTACGGGAGGAGAACTCATCTTCCACTCAGACCAGTTTGGCCCCATTGATCTTGTCACAGCTAATGAACGTGAAATCATTGCCTTAAGAAAAAGAGAAATCGGTTATGTGTCACAATTTCTAAATGTGATGCCAAGGGTGACAGCATTGGAGGTTGTCATGGATGCGATTTTAGAAATGGGCGTAAGCACAACCGAAGCAGAAGAACAAGCCAAAAAGATGCTCGCACATTTTCAATTATCAGAATCCCTATGGAACTCCTTTCCAAGAACATTCAGCGGCGGTGAAAAGCTTCGATTAAATTTAGCGCAAGCCATGGTAAAGAAACCAAAGCTGTTATTGCTTGATGAACCAACTGCTTCATTAGATGATGCTTCGAAACAATCTGTAAAAGAAATGATTGAACAGCTGAAACAATCAGGAACAAGTATGATCGGTATTTTTCACGATCTTGAATTTATGGAAGCTGTCGTAGATTCCCATTACCATCTAGAAAATGGTGCTTTAAATAAAAAGATCGTCGTTTAAAATCATCTAATTGGAGCTGATCGATATGATAGATTTACATTGTCATACAAATATTTCTGATAATTCGTATTCATTTGAGGAAGTCATTCGTCTTGCTAAATTGAACGGTGTCAAGCATTTAGCAATTACCGATCACGACACGACGAAAGGTCTTTTTCAAGCTATGGAAATAGGAGAGTCATTAGGAGTAGAAATTATTCCAGGAATCGAAATTTCTGCCTATGATTATGAGAGAAATAGAAGAGCTCATATTTTAGGCTTGTATATTACCCCTGGACATGCATCGATTGATGAATTATGCAGCCCATTGGTTGCAAAAAGGCATGAGGCATCATGGCAAATGGTGTCACGCATTCAAGAGGCTGGATATGATATTACATGGGAAGAGGTTCTTGAGTTTTGCAAAGAAGGAACCGGGGTGTATAAGCAACATATTATGCATGCTTTACTGAAAAAAGGATATACGGATCGGATCTATGGTGATTTATATAATAAGCTCTTTAAAAGAGGAGATTCACCGAATGATCGGGGACTAGCCTTCATTTCGATTGAGTACATTGATGTCATGGATGCGATTCGTGTTATTAGAGAAGCTGGCGGGTTACCGATTCTCGCACATCCTGGACAATTTGATAATTTTTCAGCAGTTGAAGATTGGGTTCAGGCAGGGTTAGAAGGAATCGAGGTTTTGCATCCATTACATGATAAAGAAGCGGAAAAGAAAGCAAGGGCTTTAGCTGAGAAGTGGGATCTCATTCAAACAGGTGGATCTGACTTTCACGGTTTTTATGGAGAATCATCTGCTGTCAGCATTGGAGCAAAAAGTATAGGCTTGGAGCACTTTACCAAATTGCTTGAACGGAGAAATATCCTTCAAAAGAACTAAGAATAAAAGTATTTCAAAAGAGTTGAAAAGATCAAGGAGCATGTTTCCACACCCTCGCTCATAAACTATTGTAACAATAGCTTAGGGGGGAGACCATGAGGGAAGCTGATCATAAGGCTCTTGAGTATGCAATTGGGGAAATAACGGAGATTGCAAAAGGGTTCGGCTTAGATTTTTATCCAATGAGATATGAAATCTGTCCTGCTGATATTATTTATACATTTGGGGCATATGGTATGCCAACTAGATTTTCACATTGGAGCTTTGGGAAGCAATTTCACAAAATGAAGCTGCAATATGACCTTGGGCTAAGTAAAATATACGAGCTTGTGATTAATTCTGATCCATGTTATGCCTTTTTATTAGATACGAACTCTTTGATTCAAAACAAATTAATTGTCGCCCACGTGTTAGCCCATTGTGATTTCTTTAAAAATAACTCCCGCTTCAGTAATACAAAGCGCGAGATGGTCGAAAGCATGGCAGCAACAGCCGAGCGAATTAAGCAATATGAAATTGAATATGGAAGGCGGGAAGTCGAAACATTCTTAGACGCTGTTCTCTCCATCCAAGAGCATATCGATCCATCATTAGTTCGTCCAAAGCTCGCATGGACAATGGATGACATTGAGTTCGAGGAGGAAGAGGAAAAAACGATAACACCATATGATGATCTATGGAAGCTTGATCAAAAACAAGATCCGAAGCCTGCACCGAAAAAGAAAAAACGAAAATTTCCTCCTGCGCCTGAGAAAGATATTCTCTTATTTATTGAGGAATTTAGCCGTGAGCTAGAGGATTGGCAGCGGGATATTTTAACGATGATGCGTGAGGAAATGCTGTACTTTTGGCCGCAGCTTGAAACGAAAATCATGAACGAAGGCTGGGCTTCCTACTGGCATCAACGAATTATCCGTGAGCTCGATTTAACATCTGATGAATCCATTGAATTTGCCAAGTTGAACGCAGGTGTTGTGCAGCCATCGCGAACAAGTATAAACCCTTACTATTTAGGATTGAAAATCTTCGAGGACATTGAAGAACGCTATAATAACCCAACCGAAGAGATGAAAAAGTTAGGAGTTGTACCAGGCTCTGGCCGTGAGAAGATATTTGAAGTCCGTGAAATTGAATCTGACATTTCCTTTATTCGCAATTATTTAACAAAGGACCTTATTATGCGTGAGGATATGTACTTGTTCCAAAAGCAGGGCAGGGATTACAAAATCGTTGATAAGGAATGGGAAGCTGTACGGGATCAGCTGGTAAGCATGAGGGTGAATGGCGGATTCCCATACATCACCGTAAATGATGGCGACTATTTGAAAAACAATGAGCTGTATTTAAAACATTGGTATGAAGATATCGAGCTTGATCTTAAATATTTGGAGAAGGTTCTGCCATATGTGTATCAACTTTGGGGAAGACCTGTTCATATGGAAAGCGTGTTAGAAGATAAGCCTGTGCTGTTTTCTTACGATGGGAAGAGTGTGACAAGGAAATATTTATAAAGTAGAAAAGTCACTGAGTGTTCAGTGGCTTTTTTCCTTTTGGATGTTATCCACACAAAATAAAGATTTGCCATAAAATTTTACAATATTTCCCTTGATGATAAAGTACAGTAATTATAGATTGAAATAATTTAGAAAAGATTAGGTATCTAACAAATAAATGCTAAGCTCGTAATTGCTGGGACGGACTTAGCTATTAAGAAACAACGGGCAACTGCTATTAGTATCGCAATGGTTTCTACAATATTTGGCGCAGTTGATGGTCCAAATTCGGCGGAATTAATATTTCATTGTTAGTAATTTAAGCTGCTTTTGCCTCAAAAAAACTTAAATCAAGTCCATCGTTTTCATCTTCTTGATCAATCATAATAAGAAGTTAATTTATTTTTGTTAAAATTTCTAATTACAACAAATACTACACTGAGCGACTATTTTTGGAAGGTGGTAAACGTGTTTAAATTATTTCGCTTTTCAAAAAAAAGACAATCAAAAAGAACATTTATTAAACAAAAAGCAGTTTCAGTTTCAGAATTTCAAACAATTGATGAACGTATTGAAAACAATATCTTAACACTTAAGAAGCTGCTTGGAAAAAATGATGATGCTGTTTTTAGAGAGTTTGAAACGTTTATAAATAAGCCGGTTAAAGTTTTTCTTTGCTACTTATCAACTCTTGCAAATAATGAATATCTTAACCAATATGTTGCAAAGCCATTAATGGAACCAAATTTCATCAACGAACAAAGGTTTTCCTCCGAAGAAAACATACTACAGGTTATTAAGAAAAATGTATTGGATGTTGGAGGCTTATTAGAAGTCTCATCGGTAGATGATATTTTGAACGGTATATTATCAGGAAAAGCCGCACTATTTATTAATGGGTATGACACTGTACTTATTATCGAAGCACAAGGGTTTGCTTCTAGAAATGTTACTGAACCTGATACAGAATCGGTTGTTAGAGGTCCGCGTGAAGGATTTACTGAAAATATTGAAGTAAATACAGGGCTAATTAGGAGAAAAATTATTAATTCAAATCTGTTTTTTGAAAAGTTTACACTTGGAAAACAGACTCACACTAAAATCCGCATTGCTTATATTGATGGGATTGCAAATAAGAAAATCGTTGAAGAAGTAAAAAAAAGATTACAAACAATTGATATTGATTCCATTTTAGAGTCAGGCTATATTGAACAGTTGATTGAAGATCATCCTAATTCGGTTTTTCCTACAGTAGGAAATAGTGAAAAGCCTGATATTATTGCGGCAAAGTTATTAGAAGGAAAAGTAGCAATCCTATGTGACGGTACCCCCTTTGTATTAATTGTTCCTTACGTATTTATTGAGAACTTACAAATTAGTGAAGATTATTACTCACGTCCATATTTTGCATCTACGATTAGGTTATTAAGACTGCTGGCGTTATTTTTGACAGTCACAACGCCAGCGTTTTATGTAGCGCTTACCAGTTATCATCAAGCGATGATTCCAACTATTTTGCTAACATCAATGGCAGCAGCCGAAGAAGCCGTTCCTTTTCCAGTCTTAATTGAAACGTTATTAATTGGCACAGCGTTTGAAATCCTAAGGGAGGCAGGTGTTCGATTGCCTAGACCAGTCGGCTCAGCTATTTCAATTGTCGGTGCATTAATTATCGGCGAAGGCGCTGTTCAAGCAGGACTTGTCAGTGCCCCAATGGTAATTGCGATGGCATTGACAGGGATTTCAAGCTTTATTGTTCCTGCTATAAATGATGCTGTTGTTCTATCTAGACTCTTTTTTGTTCTGCTGGCAGGTATTTTAGGGTTGTATGGTGTTTTAATCGGCTTTTTAATTATTCTTGCTCATATGTGCTCACTGCGCTCTTTTGGTACTCCCTATTTAACTCCCCATGCACCTATTATTTTGCGAGAGTGGAAAGATACCTTAATAAGAGCACCGCTTTGGAAAATGAATGCAAGACCTCAATCCATTGTTTGGCAGCATCAATCAAGACGTGAAGGTTTTGATCAAAAGCCTCACCCCCAAAAGCAGGATGATGGAAGTGATGAAAGTTGAAACGTGTTGTTATTGTTATAAGTAGCTTATTGCTATTAGCTGGTTGTTGGGATCGAAGGGAGTTAAAAGAAATAGGGATCGTTTCTGCGGTTGGAATCGATAAAGATATCGATACAGGTGAATTTCTTTTTACCTCACAAGTGTTAAACCCTTCTGCATTAAAACCTGAAGCTGGAGGAACAGGTTCTCCTGTGAAATTAATTACGACAAAAGGTGATACCGTTTACAAAGCGATTCGAAATACCCATCAGGAATTTGACCGCAAAAATTTTTATGCCCACAATAGAGTAATAATCATAAGTGAGCAGTTAGCAAGAGAAGGGATATTGCCAATTCTTGATGGGATTACAAGAGGAAGAGAAGCTCGCGGGTATATATGGCTTTGTGTGACAAAAGATTCACAGGCAAGAGATATCCTTGATGTGAAACAGCAAGGAATTGAAAAAGTGCAAGCAAATTATTTAGAAAGCATTCTTGAAAACCAAAAATTAAATTTTGATGTGGCGGTTATAAAACTAAATGACTATTATAAAAAATCATTAAAGGGCGGTATCGATCCTGTCATCGGAGTATTGAAAATGATTGTAGGGTCGGGGGATGCATCTCAACAGGTGAAACTCTCAGGAGGGGCTGTAATAAAAAATGACAAGTTAGTTGGATTTCTTAATGAAACAGAAGCTCGCGGGTATAATTGGATCATTGGTGAAGTGAATAGCGGTGTTCTTACCCTTCCTTCTTTACTCGAGGAAGAAAAATTAGTTTCGATCGAGATTAGGGAAGCCCGTTCGAATATAAAGCCTGAAATAAAAGGAAATGAGATCTCTTTTAACGTTGAAATTAAGACATCTGGAGCGCTTGTTGAACAACAAGGTGAAGGAACTCTTAAAACGAGAAAAGAGCAATATGACTATTTAAATCAGTTGGAAAAAGAACTCGAAAAAAAAATTGAACAAGAAATCAATAATGTAATCGAAAAAGCACAAAAAGATTTAAAAGCAGATATTTTTGGCTTTGGAAATGCTTTAAATAAAAAAAATCCTAAGAAGTGGAAGGAAGTAAAAGATAAGTGGATGGAGGATCAATTTTCAAACGCAGCTGTAAAAGTAAAGGTAAAGGCTGATATCGGTACACGGGAACTTTTAAAAGAACCTTTAAAAATGAAAGATTAAGGTGAGGTATTTGATTTATTAAAAAGACGTTTGATGAAATAAAAAATGGCATAATAAAAGTTTAACAAAATGAGGATTGCTATGTATAGTAATCCTCCGATGTATAAGATGCTTGGCACAATACCGAATTCAAATAATGTTTGTAAACTTAACATATTTTACGCTCCTTTTCTTTTTAGTTGATTTTTTGGTTTATTTTTTAACCAAATCATAATTAAAATTATAATAGGGATTGATTGGAAAATTCTATGAATATAAGGTGTATTCATTTCAGTACCGACCCATCGGTGAAATGTAATATTTTGAAAATAGATCACTGAATACGCGATTAAGCTGATTCCCATAATGATAGCTGTCCATTTATGGTTTGTAAGCTTGAATAGTGTTGTAACGGTTAATAGAGCACCGTAAAAGTTAAGAAGGGTTTTGTAAAAGCCGCCAATAAAGAGCACAGTAACTCCAATAATATCAAGATTTGTGATAATATCAGCGATATTAATATCAAAGAGAACTCTTAATAACGGGATTTCGGCTTTCGCCGCAAGCTCAGAACCTAATACCATAATAATGATCAGGTTGGTTAGAACAAGAACTGTACCTGTTATACCCACGACGAGCAAAGAAATTTTACGTGCCGATTCCTTTTTATCAATGAAGTGCCAAAACATAAAAAATATGATGCTTTCTCCGAACGGAAAATTTACTACATTTAAAACTTCTTTTAAAACAGGATTCCATCCATTTTCCAAAACAGGAAATAATTCCCGGAAATCAAGGGCTCCTGAAATACTTGCTAAAAAAAAAGTTGATAGGAGAAAGATGATAAGAACAGGCATTAATATCTCAGCTGTTCGACCAATAACTTCAACTCCTAAAAAAACCATATAAATAGTCGTAAACATAAAAACACTTAAGATTACGAGTTGTGGTGTATTCTCCAGAAACGTAGTTCGAATAATTTCGCCAAATTCATAGAAATTAAAACTTGCATTCGAATAAAAATACAAAGCATAAAGAAGAATAAGCGGGAAAGAAAGCCATTTTCCTAAAAGGGATTGTAGAATTTCCACCAAATTTTTATCAGGATATTGTTTTTGAATCTCGGTAAAAATCCATAATAAACCCAAACTCATAAAACTAGCAATCAATATGACAATCCAAGCATCCTGTTTTGCTCCAATTCCTAATGCAAACAGTGTTGTACTGCCAATTTCAAATAATAACATTAAGGAGAATAATTGAATTTTTGTAATTTGAACCATGGCATTCAACCTTTATTATGTAATAATCAATCGGAATTCATTTTATAAAGAGTAGTATAGCCATAGTAGTAATATTTCATAAATTTCATATAAAAAAGGATGATTTTTTATAGTACTTAAATTCAAGAGTAGCAATAGACGGTAAATTTCTTCTTTGGAAAGCACTCTTTGTTGAAGAATGATGGGCAAAAGCTCATATCTGGTCAGACACCAGTTATCATGTTCCCCTCCCTAAATAAATTACTTGATGTGTTTATCGAAATAATTGATTAAGTTAAAATGCATATTTTCTGCAAACTATTTTGTTAGCCTCTTAATAAAGAAGTACCTGAAGGGTAACCAATATTGAGGAGGGAACATAAATGAAGAAAAAAATAAGTGTAGGAATTACATCCATTCTTTTCGCATCAATACTATCAGCATGTGCTGCGAATACGGAGGAAGCTGAGCAGGAGAAAAACACCGAGATGAATGCAGGATCAGAAGAAAAGATGGAAAACGATCACGCAGAGATGGATCATGCAAATATGGACCATTCCAGCTCGGGCGAAGTTCCTGAAGGGCTGAAAGAAGCAGAGAATCCTGCTTATAAAGTTGGCAGTCAAGCGATTCTTGAAACCGACCATATGGAAGGGATGAAAGGCGCTAAAGCAACGATTGTTGGAGCGTATAATACAACAGCCTATGTTGTTACATATACACCAACAACAGGCGGTGATAAAGTGGAAGGTCATAAATGGGTTATTCATGAGGAAATAAAAAATGCAGGTGAAGAGCCACTAGAAGCTAGTTCAGAGGTTATCTTAGAAGCAGATCATATGGAAGGGATGAATGGAGCAACAGCTGTCATTGAAGCAGCAGAGGAAACAACCGTCTATATGGTCGATTACACACCGGCAAGTGGCGGGGAAGAGGTTAAAAATCACAAATGGGTAACGGAAAGCGAACTTTCACCTGAATAAGAATGGAACTAAAAGGGAAAAGAGCTTAATTGCTAAATAAGCTCTTTTTCCATATTGGCTATTCCTCTGTACTCCATTTATATCCGATTCCCCAAACTGTTTTCAGATGCAGGTCAACTGGAAATGCTCGATTTCGCAGTTTTTCTCTAATATTTCGAATATGGGAATCTATTGTTCTGTCCTCTGTTTCAGCGCTTAGCCCCCATACGGTTGTAAGAAGGTGATCACGTGAAAACACCTTATTCGGGTATAGTAAAAATAATTCTAACAAGGCAAATTCCTTCGGTGTCAGGGTGATACCTTTATTCAAATATTTCACTTCAAAGGTTGTTGGATTTAACGTTAAATGGTTAAATGACAGCAGTTTATCTTTATGAAATTGTCTGCCTGTCCGACGGATTACAGCATCGATTCTTGCTACTAATTCTTGCTCATTAAAAGGTTTAGATAAGTAATCGTCAGCTCCGATTTTAAGCCCTCTAACAATATCTGCTTTATCACCTCTTGCTGTTAGCATAATAATCGGTACATCTGAAAACTCTCTCATTTTTTTACAGGTTGTCCAACCGTCCATTCCAGGCATCATAACATCAAGTATGACAAGATCAACCTTTTCATTTTCTAAATAAATGATTCCATCTTCTGCTGACACTTTTTTTATGCATTTGTAGCCATGAGGTGATAAATATAAAGATAATAAATTTAGCATCCTTTCTTCGTCATCAATAAGTAAAACAGTTTTCATTTTATGGCTCCTTCAACAATATTTTAAAGCAAGTTCCATTCCCGATTTGGCTTTCTACGAAAATTTCACCATCATGCGCTTCCACGATTTCTTTTACAATTGACAGGCCTAATCCAAAACCCCCAGTTAACCTTGAGCGAGATTTGTCAACGCGGAATAAGCGGTCAAAAATATAGGGTAAATCATCAGAAGGAATGCCTATTCCTTGATCTTTAATCGTAATGATGATGTTCTTTTTCTCCTTGATGGCCTTTATCTCAGTGGTTGTCTGTTCATTTGAGTACTTTAGCGCGTTATCTAAGAGATTGAATAAGACTTGTTCAAAGCGCACTGGATCGATTTCAGCAATCAGATCTTTTTGACAATGATAGGATAATTGGATCCCTTTGCTTGTAAAAACAGGCAGGATTCTTCGACAAATGGATTGAAGGAAAGAACAGAGAGTGATTTTTTCCTTCGTAATGGTAAACGTATTTTGGTCCATTTTTGCAAGGTCAAATAATTCTTTTAGCAGGTTGCTTACGCGATCAGCTTCTTCATGAATAATGTGTAAATATTGCAATCTTGCGGTTTCATCAATCGAGTTTCTTTTGCCAATATCGGCATAACCTTTTATGTAAGTTAATGGTGTTTGAAGTTCATGAGAAATACTTGCTAAAAATTCATTACGCTCTTTTTTTAAATAATTTAAGTCGTTCGCTAATGTTTGGATCGAATGGGCCAGCTCGCCAAGCTCATCCTTAGATGAGACCGGAAGTGTTACAGAAAAATCTCCACTACTCAGCCTGCTGGTTGCTTCTTTCATTGAGATAAGCGGTTTCGTTAATGCCCTTGATAAAAAGAAAATCGTTATGAACAGAAAAAATAGAATGAGTAATGATGCAAAAAGGAAATGGCTATTTAATTGTAAAATTAAATGTTGAATCTGATCTTTGCTCTTGAACATGTAAACATAGCCCTTTGATTCGTTTCCTCCATTATACGGTGAAACTGTTGAAATGTACTTCTTCTTTTGCCAATCTGATTGTAAAATTAATCCTTTTCTTGGAATGTCATCAACCTTCAACTTTAGAATGGCTTCCATATCGTGATCGATTGGATTGGAGGATTCAATTACTTCACCGGATTTATTCGTAATGACAACTTCTGTATCCGTTTGAGATTCCATCAATCCAATGTGATGAAGTGTAGCTTTATCAAGTGACATTTCTAATACATCCCGATGACTATTTCCTCTTGCCAATAATGAATCAAGCTCATCGCTGACAAGGGATTGCACGATGTTGCGATGAAGAAAGATCATGGAACACGTTTCAATGATAAAAATACAAATAAAAAACCATAAGCCTAATTTAACTGAAATGTTCATACTTGTTCACCCATTGCACTTTTTTGAATAAATAAAATCTTCTTTATCATACTAGTTTAATGTGTAATTGTTGAGAAAATATGCAGTATAGTTACGTTTTCAAGAAGAATATCGCCTCCTTATTCCTATTGAATAATTAAGGGGAAATAGACGAAAACTACTTACTAACCTAATGATTAGGAGCAGGATTATGAAAATGCGGATAAAGAAGAAAACAATTAAAAATTCTACACCATTCCTTATTTTATTAATCATGCATTTTCTTCTTTTAATGTATACCCTATATAAAAAAAGACATAAAAGCTATTTGATCTTATTATTTACGAACATTGGCTTTTCCTATTTTTTCGAGTATTTTGTTCTCAATTTATTCCAAGGATATCGGTATAAGCCTAAAATATTTAGGAACAAGTATTTTGATAATATTTTGGGTGCAATCTTTTCTCAGGGGATGTATGTACCGATTACTGCGACAGCTCTTACTGCATTTCGATTAGGTTTTGGTTCTAAACTACTTGTTGCCATCAGTTATGCTTTAATTGAACGGCTGTTTATTTCGATGAAGATCTTTAACAAGAAATGGTGGAAAACATATTATACCCTTATCTTCATACCTATCTCATTTATGTGCAGTGACATCTGTCATCGTTTATTAAAACATAATCATCCTGTCGCACAAGGGGTTACCTCGTATTTAACAATCACTTCAATCAATGTGAGTATCTTATATATTCTTGCATTATTTGGTAAAATAAAATTTGGTTTAGGTATTATTCATTCGTGGAGAGAGCATTTTATTATTGTACCTGGGTATTCCTTTATCTTATCAGCAGTGCTATTGATTACATACAAAGTAAATACGAGGTTATCTACTTATTACAGAATGATATTTGTTGTTATATTTGACTTTGTCCTGTATCAAAAAAACGTACTAAAAAACAAAAAGACGATCCTTATCCTTTTTCCGTTCCATATGTTAATGTGCTTTATATCAAATAAACTATTTAATATGATTTATAAGGTTTATCCGGATGACTCTGAAAATAAGGAAACACAATTAAATAAACAGCAAATCCAAAAAAGCTAACAAGTGGATTGATACGACTTGTTAGCTTTTTTAGAAGATAAAACGAGATTATTTTTCTAAAACATATGTTTCAATTGCATGTGCAACCCCATGCTCATTGTTCGTTAAAGTTACAACATCAGCAATGTCTTTAACAGTTGGATCAGCATTGCCCATTGCAATGGAAAGTCCGGCTGCCTCCAGCATCGGAACATCGTTGAAATTATCTCCGATTGCCACTGTGTTTTCAATTGGAATATTAAAATACTCAGCCATTACTTTAATTCCGTTGCCTTTATGTCCATTTGTGTCCATAATTTCAATATTGAACGGCCCTGAAGTTGTAATAGAAATGCCTTCAATCGCTTTAAGGGTAGCGATTAGCTCGTCTTTTCCTGAAATCGTTGGGATGAAGAACTTTTGAATTGCGATCTCTTCGATTTTAAGTACTTCTTCAATTTCATCAAATACTTTAATTGTATCTGTCTCCTTTGGCTGTTCAGTCAGGAATTTATATTCTTTAGGTGTTAAACCTTTGCTGAATTCCTGATTTTGCTCAAGGAATGCCAACATACGCTCTGTCCAAGTGGAAGCAACTAATATCCCGTGGCTTGTATAAAGTTTAAATGGGTATTTTTTCTCGTTAAGGATTGCAGCAACTTTTTTCACGTGTTCTTTGTCTATGGAAATTTGACTTAATAATTTTCCGTCTGCAAGTACCTTTGTGCCATTACTTCCTGCTACAGGACAATCAAGCGGTGTTTGATCAATGAGCTGTTTGATATCTTCCGGTGCACGTCCAGAACAAATCATCACAACATGGCCGGCTTGTTGCGCTTTTTGAATCGCCTCCACATTTTCATTAGAAATTTCGATGTTTGACGATAACAATGTTCCATCAAGGTCAATTGCGATTAATTTTTTCATCTTGTGTGTCTCCTTTGCAACGGTTGGATTCTGAATATATGAAAAATAATATACATGATTACTCAATTATCTATTATGACATATTTTCCGATAATTAATTAGTAAAAAAGCATGAAATATTAGTAAAACTTTAAAATGGCTACAATGCCCTTTTGCTTTTCGAGAAAAAAAGTTATACTTTCCAAGAGTAAAGAGAGTTAATGGAGGGATTAGCATGGTTCGATTTGGAATAATTGGGACGAACTGGATTACAGAAAGCTTTATTCAAGCCGCTAGTAAAGTAGAGGATTTTTCACTTACAGCTGTTTATTCAAGAACGAATGAAAAGGCAGAAGAATTTGCAAAAAAATTTAACATAGAGCATACGTTTACAAATTTAGAGGAATTTGCAAGCAGTGACGTGTTTGATGCGGTTTATCTTGCAAGCCCTAATTCATTGCATGCCAAGCAGGCGATCTTGTGCATGAATAATAGGAAACATGTTCTTTGTGAAAAGCCAATTGCTTCAAATACAAGAGAAGTAAGCGAAATGATGAAGGCGGCAAATGATCATTCTGTTGTGTTAATGGAAGCACTAAAAACAAGCTTTTTGCCTAATTTTTTAGCGATCAAAGAAAATTTGCACAAAATTGGAAAAGTCCGCCGCTATTTTGCAAGCTATTGTCAATATTCTTCCCGCTATGACAAATATAAAGAAGGTATTGTATTAAATGCATTCAAACCAGAATTTTCTAATGGCTCACTTATGGATATCGGCATTTACTGTGTTTACCCTGCAGTCGTTTTATTTGGAGAGCCAAAGCAAATAAAGGCTTCAAGCTATATGCTTGAGTCAGGCGTTGATGGTGAAGGCAGTCTTTTGCTTACATATGATGAAATGGATGCGGTTATTATGTATTCCAAAATTACAAACTCTTATGTTCCTTCAGAAATTCAAGGGGAAAACGGCAGCATCATTATTGATAAGATTCACACTCCGGAAAGTGTAAAAATTCATTACAAGGATGGACGAATTGAAGATCTTACACAACCCCAGGATTCTGCCAGCATGTTTTATGAAACAAAGGAATTTATCGAATTAGTGAAAAACAAAAATCACCAATCACAACTCAACTCGCACTCAAACTCTTTAACTACAGCGAAAATCTTGGAGGATGCCAGAAAGCAGATTGGTTTAATCTATCCAGCGGATAAGTGATTGTTTTTGAGACAGTCCCTCACTGCTTTAAAGCAATGGGGGACTGCCCAGAAGTTTTTGTATGAACTCTTCATTTGTTTCCTCCAAGTAAGTACACCATTTTCCACCAAAATAAATTGGAATGATTTTAATAAAATTGCAAAAAATATCCCTGTATTAAATAAGTTAGGAGGAAACAGCATGGCATTAGTTCCATACGAACCATTTAGACAATTTGCAGGTTTGTCAAAAGAATTTGATCGCTTTTTTTCAGACTTTCCGACCGTTTTAGGAAATGAACATAATCTGGCTGGCATCAGAGTCGATGTTCACGAAACTAACAACGAAATCATTGCTACATGTGATATTCCTGGACTTGAAAAGAAAGAAGATGTCAATATTGATATTGAAAATAATATGTTAAGGATCAGCGGTTCAATTAATCGAACAAATGAAATAAAAGAGGAAAATATGCATCGTAAGGAACGATATGTTGGCAGTTTCCATCGCTCTGTTTCTCTTCCTAGTCCTGTTTCTGATGAAGGAGTCAAAGCAACTTATAAAAATGGAGTGCTGGAGGTAAGAATGCCGAAGCTAATGAAGGACAACAAAAAGAAGATTGACGTCGACTTTCATTAATAGAAAGGAGAACAGATAATGGCCGAAAGAGATAGTCACAAAAATCAACAAAAGAAAATGAAAAAAGCAAGTGATGCCATCAATACTGATAAAGACTTTGGCAATGATTTAGCCGAAACAAAGCATAACGAGAAAAAATCTCGTAAATAAACACTATATAGCTTGAGTTCGTTTTCGACATATTGGAACGAATTCAAGCTTTTTTGTTTAAAAATATAAATTATTATACAATTTCACATAAAAAGCGTAAAAATCCACTAATTTATGATTGTACGTTATAATGAAAAGACAATCATAATATACGGTAAAGAGATTAGGGGGTCTTTTATGACAGAAATTCCAGCTGAATTACAAAGAGAAATTAAACAACATCAAGGCTTAACGAAAACTAAATTATTGAAAAGAATTTTGTTTATTTTTATCGGTGCTGTGTTAATGGCAGTCGGTTTAGAAATTTTTTTAGTTCCCAACAAGGTAATTGATGGGGGAATTGTCGGAATCTCGATTATTCTCTCTCATTTATTAGGATGGAAGCTAGGATTATTTATTTTCTTGTTAAACATTCCTTTTTTCTTTATTGGCTATAAACAAATAGGAAAAACATTTGCGCTATCAACCTTGTTCGGTATTATCGTTTTATCCATTGCTACTTCTTTGCTGCATCCTGTACCCGCTTTTACTGAGGATTTGCTTTTGGCCACCGTATTTGGCGGAATTATTTTAGGTGTTGGTGTTGGGATTGTGATCCGATATGGCGGATCATTAGACGGTACTGAAATTTTAGCGATTCTTGCTAATAAGAAGCTTCCTTTTTCTGTTGGCGAAATTATCATGTTTTTTAATATTTTTATTCTAGGAAGCGCGGGTTTTGTCTTTGGCTGGAACAGGGCCATGTATTCACTGATTGCTTATTTCGTAGCATTTAAGACAATAGATGTTGTTCTTGAAGGACTTGACGAATCAAAGTCTGCATGGATTATAAGTGACCAATACCGGGAAATCGGAGATGCCATTTTAGCCCGGCTGGGACGCGGTGTTACATACCTTAATGGCGAGGGAGCTTACACAGGAGATGATAAGAAGGTTATTTTCTGTATCATTACCCGTTTAGAGGAAGCAAAATTAAAATCGATCGTGGAAGACCATGATCCATCCGCCTTTTTAGCCGTGGCCAATATCGCAGAGGTTCGCGGCGGAAGATTCAAGAAAAAGGATATTCACTAATTGGTCCTTAAATTTACCCATAAAGTTTTGGCGAAAAGGGTTATTTTCTTCCATTCCTTCATACGTATATAGGGACAAGAGATGCTTGGACTATTAGGGTAAGGGTGTGAACGAATGGAGGAAGCGATTCTCGATCTATTAGAATGGCTGACAAGCCTAGGATATTTGGGCATAGCCATTGGATTAATGCTTGAGGTCATACCGAGTGAAATCGTTCTTGGATATGGCGGGTACTTAATTGTCATGGGAAGAGTCGGCTTTTTAGGCGCATTTGCAGCAGGTGTGATTGGCGGAACAATTGCTCAGCTTTTTTTATATTGGCTAGGCAGTTATGGAGGAAGACCATTTCTTGAGAAATACGGAAAATTCCTGTTTATAAATAAGCATCATTTGGATGTTGCTGAATCATGGTTTGAGAAATATGGTTCTGGGGTTATCTTCGGGGCCAGATTTATTCCAGTTGTTAGACATGCAATAAGTATACCGGCTGGAATTGCCAAAATGCCATTATGGAAATTTACCGTTTACACTGTTGCTGCAATGATTCCTTGGACGATTTTCTTTTTATATTTAGGGATCGAGTTAGGCTCAAACTGGATGTATATAAAAGAAGCTGCCCGTCCATACCTGATTCCGATCATGAGCTTTGCTGTGCTCATGGGCGTTGTTTATTATTTAGTGAAGAGGTTTAAAACACCTCGAACAACTGAATGACATAAAAGTTCAAAGAACCTTCTACTACTTTAGAAGGTTCTTTTTGTAGAGGATTTTATTTATAGATTAAAGCATTTCCTCATAAATTTCTATTCTAAGGTAAAAATGTAAACAACCGCAAATAGAAAGGATTGAGAAAAATGGATCAAAAAGAAGAAGACTTCTATAACAATGAAGTTTTTGCCCAGGCTGAAGTTGTTCCGCACCCAAAGGATCAAAACCGCTCGGCATTAATCTTAATGCAATCCTTCCATCTTTTGTCAGATGAAGATGTACCAGCAAATGAGACTTCAAGAGATGTTGAACAATAAGATAAGATTTTTAGGGTGAACGCCTTTTAATATTAAGAGCCTGATCATTTCGATCAGGCTCTCTTCTCTTGTTAAAGTTTATAAAATTTTGTACTTAGTTTTAGTGTCTAGCTCCAGCGCCTAGCCCCGAAGCACAGGACGTGCAAGTGCAGTCAGTGCGACAGGACGTCGCGTTTTTGACTGCCTCTAGGGTCTAGCCACTTATGAATAGAAGGCAAAGAACCCTTCTATTCATGAGCGTCTTATTTGCCTTAGGCTGATCAAGGCGCTTGCGCTTTTCTTATTAATGATTCGCTATTTTAGCATTTGCTTTGTCATAAACAGCGAGTTTTTTGACGAGGGTAGAACTGTCTTTATTTAATCCAACAATCCTCACATCAGTACCATTTTGTTTGAATTTGAAAACAATTTTATCGATTGCTCCAACGGCTGAATCATCCCATAAATGTGCTTGGCTAAAATCAATAACCACATGCTGAATATCTTCTTTAAAGTCAAAGCTTGTAACCAAATCTGAAACAGAAGCAAAAAATAATTGCCCTTTTACAATATAGGTTTTTTGATTGCTTTCATCACGTTTTGTGTCCACATGGACCTTTGAAATTTTAGCGGCAAAGAAAACCGCACTAAGGATGACACCTGCAATGACTCCCTTAGATAAATCATGTGTATAGACGACAGTGACAACTGTTACGATCATCACAGTTGAGTCCGTAATTGGCATAACGTGCAGCTTTCTCAGTGAAGACCAATCAAATGTTCCGACTGATACCATGATCATAACGCCGACTAAAGCGGCCATTGGTATTTGCACAAGAATATCGTTTAACAAAAGGATTAAGATCATAAGGAAAACACCGGCAACCAGTGTAGATAAACGGCCGCGCCCGCCAGATTTAACGTTAATACCAGATTGGCCGATCATCGCGCAGCCTGCCATTCCACCAAAAAATCCCGCGACAATATTGGCGATTCCTTGTCCTTTTGCTTCTTTGTTTTTATCGCTTTCCGTATCTGTCAGATCATCAACAATTTGGGCCGTTAAAAGTGATTCCAATAGGCCGACAAGCGCTAATGCGATAGAATAAGGAAGGATAATTTGCAACGTCTCAAAATTAATCGGGATTTGCGGAATTAAGAACATTGGTAAAGCCTGTGTTAATTCTCCCATATCTCCGACAGTACGAACCGAAACCCCAGACATAATAGCAAAAATCGTCATCACGATAATCGCTACAAGTGGTGAGGGAACAACTTTTGTAAACCTAGGCAAAATGTATATAATGGCTAATGAACCTGCAACCATTGCGTACATAACCCATGATTCACCAACAAAGTGGGGAAGTTGTGCCATGAAAATTAAGATGGCTAAGGAGTTAACAAAGCCAACCATAACAGAACGTGGAATAAACTTCATCAATCTGCCTATTTTAAGAATGCCGAGAACGATTTGAATTATTCCAGTTAAAATCGTTGCGGCAAGGAGATATTGGAGCCCGTGTTCAGCTACTAACGTAACCATGACTAACGCCATTGCACCTGTGGCTGCAGAAATCATTGCCGGTCTTCCTCCTACGAAGGCAATGACGACTGCGATACAAAATGAGGCATATAACCCAACCATCGGGTCAACACCTGCGATAATCGAAAACGCAATCGCTTCAGGAATAAGTGCTAAGGCAACAACGATGCCTGAAAGGATATCCCCACGGATATTTCCAAACCACTGTTGTTTTAATGTTTGTGTATTCAATACAGCACCTCTTTTTCTTATTAAATTTTTAGGTGACTTTCAACTCTCATGAAAGTCGGGGCCGTTGTTAACGGGGAATATTATAGCATCATTCATTGAAAATATGTATTTATATGTAAGCGTATACTTGTATAGATTTCTTTGATTAACTCAAATTCTCTCCAGTTTAAGCAGAAATTTGTAGAATTAAATTTATATTAAAGAGGTAAGTGATGCTGTAAAATAGTAGTAAAGCAAAATGGGGGAGAATGGATGTTTAAAAACATTTTGTTGGCAACTGATGGATCAGAGCATGCTTTTCGAGCTGCAATAAAGGCCGCTGAAGTGGCAAAATTAAGTGATGATGCCAATATTACGATTATCTATGTTGTAGATGGTTCAACCTCAAAATCTGATGTATTATCAGATGGAAGCAAGGAGGCAGTATATGAAAGGCGGTTACGGAAGATTAGACCTACTGAAGAAATTTTAAAGCAGAAGCAGATAAACTATACTGTTGAAATCCTTAAGGGCGAGCCAGGTCCAGAAATAGTGAGGTATGCCAATAAGCAACATTTTGATATAGTCGTAATTGGCAGCCGAGGTTTAAATAAATTGCAGGAAATGGTTTTAGGCAGTGTGAGTCATAAGGTTGCGAAACGTGTAGAGTGCCCGGTTATGATTGTTAAATAATCATGTCCTGGAATTTGTTTGAAAAGGCTGACCATCAAATGACTTTTTTTGCCAGCTAAGCAAAGTGTTAATCCAATCTCTTTAATTGCTTTACATATTTACCTCACTTTTATCATTCTTTTATCACATAATTTATCAATTGAATTCGTTTAAATGGTACTTACCACAAAAATAATGATTTCAAACGAAATTCAAAAAATGTTGAAATTTGTATCAGGTTCCTGATGAAAAAAATCATTTTTTGATATTTATTGTAAAAATTCTGAGATTTTTAGTACTTTTGTTATGTTTACTTTTTGTTTAGTCTTTTTCATAATGGATATAAGCTTTCTTAGGAGGGATATCTTATGGGAAAAGGTAGAATCCGAGTGGAAGAACGTATTAAAGAAGAAACAGACGAAGAAATTTTTGAAGCTAAGCTTTTAGAAGAAAAGGTTAGAGATAGAGATACAGACAAGTAGAAAAAGGGAAAGGGAGCGATCATAGGTCGCTCCCTTTTGTTTTGCGAAATGTTGATCAAGGCGCTTGCGCGTTTCTTATAGATCGTCAAATCCATTATCGACATGATTAACCTTTGTATATTGACGTGATTTTTGTTCGAAGAAATCTGACTTCCCTAAATCAACTTCCTCATAAGCTTTTATCCATTTTAAAGGGTTTGTACGATATCCTTCAAAAGGACGTTCATAGCCTAGTTGATTGCATCGGACATTTGCATAAAATTTAATGTAATCCTCAACATCCTTCATATTGATCCCATCAATTTTATTGCCGATAATAAAACGTCCCCATTCGATTTCGAGCTCGGCAGCTTTCATGAATGTGCTTTTTACAAAATCCGCAAGCTCTTCGGTATCATATTCTGGATATTGTTTTAAAACCTCTTTATAGATTTGAACGAACAAGTCGACATGTATTTGTTCATCACGGTTTATATAGTTAATCATCGTGCTTGTTGCAACCATCTTTTGATTTCGCGCCAAATTGTAAAAGAAAGCAAACCCGGAATAAAAGAAGAGTCCTTCTAGGATCACATCGTACACAATCGATTTTAACAGGTGTTCAATTGTTGGCTGCTCAGCAAAGGATTGATAGCCATTGGTTACGAATTCATTTCGTTTCCTTAAGATAGGCTCGTTTCTCCAATATTCAAAAACCTCATCCTGTGTTTGTTTCGGAACAAGGCTTGAAAGGACATATGAGTAGGAATGGTTGTGAATGACCTCTTGCTGGGCAAGGATGATCATTAATGCATTAATGCTTGAATCTGTTATATAATCAGCGACTTTTCCAGCATAATCAGTTTGAATGCTGTCAAGAAGGGCGAGAAGACCAATGATTTTTAAAAAAGCGTCCTTTTCATCGTCTGTTAAATGAGGATATTGCTTAATATCCTGTGCCATATTGATTTCAAAAGGCGTCCAGAAATTGGCAAGCATTTTTTTATAACGTGGAAATGCCCAAGGGTAGGCAACATCATCCCAGTTTAACACATTGGAGCTTTCTCCGTTGATGATCGCAGTTGAACGATTCGGAGCAGCAGCATCCATGATTTTCCGTTTCATAAGTGTAGTGTTTTCCATTTTAGTGAGCTCCTTTATTATTTATCTCTCGTTATTTAACAATGAAGATTAGACGATTAAGAATGATGGTAAGATACATCTTTCTTTAAGCGTCTTATTTGCCTGGGGCTGTGTCAGCCGTTTCAGGTGTTTGAAAAATAACTATAACCTTCTATAAATTAGTGTCGGTGTCTAGCTGCAGCGCCTAGCCCCTCGAGTCATAAGCCAATTTAGAATTGAAGGCAAAGAACGCCTTCTATTCTAAATCGTCTTATGCTTGTCGGGGCTGAGCAAGGCGCTTCCGCTTTTCGGTTAACTCGCGCAGGATTCGCATTCTTCGATTTCGCTTGATGTTGAGCGGAGGTAATAGGTTGTTTTAAGCCCTTCTTTCCATGCTGTTAAATGCAGGTCTAATAAGTCTTTTGCTTTGATTGTGTTTTGTACATATAAGTTAAAAGAGATCGACTGGTCGATATGGCGTTGTCTAGCCGCATTTTGCTTGATGCTCCAGCGCTGATCAATAAAATAAGCCGATTTGTAATACCATGTTGTCGTAGAATTTAAATCAGGAACGGTAACAGGAATTTTATAATCTTTCTTTTCTTCTGAGTAAACCTTTTGGAAAATCGGATCAATGCTTGCTGTGCTTCCGGCAATAATGGATGTCGATGCGTTTGGTGCAACGGCCATTAAGTATGCATTCCGAATTCCATTTGTTTTTATTTCTTCCTTCAATTGCTCCCAGTCAAGAGTGCTTTCTTTTGACAGATAGCCTCGCTTTTCAAAATAAGCGCCAGTTTGCCAATCAGACCCTTCAAATACGGAATAGGAGCCTTTTTCTTTTGCAAGCTCCATACTTGCACGAATTGTTAGATAGGAGATCTTTTCATAAAGCTCGTCAGCATATTGAACGGCTTCTTCGTGCTCCCATCTTAATTGTTTTAGTGCCAGCAGGTGATGCCATCCGAACGTACCTACACCTATGGAGCGGTACTTCTGGTTGGTGATTTTTGCTTGAAGCACAGGAATTGTGTTTAAATCAATCACATTGTCCAACATTCTTACTTGAATTGGGATCAGTTTTTCTAACACATCTTCTGTGACAGCTTTTGCTAGATTAATAGAGGAGAGGTTACATACAACAAAATCACCCGGCGTTTTAACGGTAATGATTTTTCCATCCTCTGTATACTGCTCTTCGACTGTCGTTGCGCTTTGATTTTGCGTGATTTCTGTGCAAAGATTGCTGCAGTAGATCATTCCTTGATGTGCGTTCGCATTTTGTCTGTTTACTTCATCGCGATAGAACATATATGGCGTACCTGCTTCTAACTGGCTGATCATGATGCGCTTCATGATTTCAATCGCTGGGACCTTTTCTTTCGTTAGCAGATCATTGCTGACACACTCCCAGTATTTTTGACGGAAGCTGCCATTGCCTTTTTCCTCATCATAAAAATCTTCAATGCTGTAGCCCATTACTTTGCGAACCTCGTGAGGATCAAATAAGTACCAATCACCGCGTGCTTCCACCTGTTCCATAAAAACATCAGGAATGCAAACGCCTGTAAATAAGTCATGGGTACGCATGCGTTCGTCACCATTATTCAGCTTAGCATCGAGAAAAGAGAAAATATCTTTATGCCAAACATCTAAATAAACGGCAATTGCACCTTTGCGCTGTCCTAGCTGGTCTACGCTGACGGCTGTATTGTTAAGCTGTTTCATCCATGGAATTCTTAAATTGTTACTCTCTAAAAAAATTTAGAGGGATAGGTCATCTCTGCCTACCTCTGTACATCGCTGTACAGAACAGACTATATCTTTATCCACTTCGAAAAGTGGATAGGTGGTTCGAGTTATAAAATCTCTTTTATAACTACTTAGTCGTTGAACCTTCAACCTAGTAAACTAGGAAGCTCGGCTGCAGATTATCCGCACTCTCGGTTTTTTAGGGTTCGCCATGTCATTGCTGCATGGTATCCTACCTTGAGATACTCGGAGTTTCCCGCAATTGACCACCTTTATTACTCGTAACTTACGCTACAAGAGGGCTATCATTAACCCCTGATGAAACACCTTTAAAGCCTTTTATATCACTGCCGCGGCTGCGGATTTTTCCTAAATAAGCGCCGATTCCGCCGCCTGATTTTGATAGATTGGCAATGTCAGTATTGCTGTCAAAAATTCCTTGCAGGCTATCGTCAACCGTATCAATAAAGCAACTGGATAACTGTCCGACAGGTTTACCAGCATTTGATAAGGTTGGAGTTGCCACTGTCATATAAAGATTACTCATTGCCCAATACGCTTGTTTTATAAGCTCAAGGCGATGCTCCTTGTTTTCATTAGCCATTAAAGTCATGGCAATGATTAAGAATCGTTCCTGGGGAAGCTCATAGGTTTGCTTTGAGTAGTCACGTGTTAAGTAGCGGTCTGCTAATGTTCTTAAACCAATGTATGTAAATAACCTGTCGTTTTCAGGATTGATATAAGAACCAATTTCTTCAATCTCTTCTTTTGTGTATTGATCGAGGAGCTTGCTGTGATAAAGTCCCTTCGTTACTAAGGTCTCAATCAATTGATAGAAGCTTCCGTATTTTTGCGATTTATCATACCCTCTATTTGCAGCAGCTTCCTTGTAAAGCTTAGTTAAATAGATTTGTGCGCAAAAATAGGTCCAATCAGGCTCTTGTTCATTGATATTTGATAATCCTTCTAAAATGAGCAAATTTGTGAGTTGTTCAGATGTATATGAATCTCTTTGGAGAATGGTGTTTTCGATTCTAGTAAGAAAATCGTCTATTTCCAGTGAAGGGAAATGCTGATGTATGTTTTTAATAAATGATGTAAGTTTATTCAGGTCAAATGCTTCTTGATGATTCCCGCAAATAATAACAGGGGTTGTTGTCGTATTCATAATAATTCCTCCATCTGTTCGTTTTACTAAGGGGGTGGGGAAAAACGACAGATAAGAAGAGCAGGGCAGTATTAGAGAAAAAGCCCATTAATCCTTACTATCGTTTCATCTTCTCAGCCCCCGAAGAAATTGAAACTTTTGCAAGTAATAGGTAGGTCTCCTGACTTGTGCTCGTCCTACTTTGAGGCCTTCCCATACATCATGTGTACAGTGGCAATCTCAGTTCGTCACACTTACAGTTGCGGGGACAGTTCTGGATTTTCACCAGATTCCCTTTTCAGCCTAAACGGCGCCTTCACTCGCAAAGATACAATATATAGTTTTTGTTGTTTAGACGCACATCAATATATAGATGTGTTGTTTCTATATCAATAATAAAGTACAGATGTAAATTAATCAACCAATTCTTACTAATTGTCGAAATTTATCTAGATTCAAAGAATTTTGCAAAAAAAAAACGAAAAAGGGATCTGACTTCGCGCCAGATCCACTTACTAAAAAATTTAGAAGGCAGTTTTCCTATTCCTGATAAATCCAAAAAGAATTGAAAAGAAAGGTGATAAATATAAGAAAAATACAAAAGGCAAATAGTCGATAACAGGAACACCAAGTGTTTGTGCAAAAAAGGCGCCGCTTACCCCCCAAGGAACCAGCGGATTCACCAGTGTACCTCCATCCTCTAATGTCCGTGACATATATTTGCGTTCAATTTTCATTTTATCATACAAGCCTTTAAAGGATTGTCCAGGAATTAGAATCGATAAGTATTGCTCACCTGTTAAAAGGTTCACCCCAATGGAGGAAGCAGCTGTTGAAAGAATAAGCTGACCCTTTGCCTGAACACGTTCAATCAATCCGTTCATTAAAGCAGGGATAATATTTAATGCCTCTAACAAACCGCCAAAAGCAAAGGCAATCATGATGAGTGAAATGGACCACATCATTGATTGTAAGCCGCCGCGATTTAGCATATTAGCGACCTGTTCATTTTCGATTGTGAACGTAGTCCCGTTTTGTAAGACATGAAGAAACTCGCCAATTGTTACATCCTGCAACCAGATAGAAGTGATTCCTGCCGTAATGATTCCAACGATTAATGCAGGAATAACAGGGAACTGCCGAAACGCTAAAAGGATAACCAACAGTGGTGAAAGTAACGTAAGACTGCTAATTTGAACGGAGTCTTTTATGATCGTAACCATGTTTGTCATTTCCGTAAGTGATACAGTATGGATAGGTGCAATTGTGCCAAGAAAATAAAAAAGAGCCGTTGTGATAACGATGCTAGGAATCGTTGTTTTGGTCATATGTTTAATATGCGTGAAAATCTCAACAGAAGCGACCCCTGAGGCAAAATTCGTTGTATCAGACATTGGTGACATTTTATCGCCAAAGCATGCACCACAAATGATGGCTCCAGCGACCCAAGGGGCAGGGAGGCCAATTACCATTCCAGCACCCATAAGAGCTACTCCAACGGTGCTAACAGTGGTAAAGGAGCTTCCGACAAGACTTGAGATCACCATACAAGAAAATAAAGAAGTAATCAGTAAATAATCAGGACGGATTATGGTTAGAGCATACACCATAACAGTTGGTATCGTACCGCTGGACATCCAAGCACCAATTAGGATTCCGATTAAGGCAAGGATGATAATTGGCTGTATGCCCCTTTGGATTCCCTTGATGATTCCTGATTCTAAGTCTTTCCATGTATATCGTTTCATCAAGCCAAGAAATGAAACGAGTATCAAACAATTTAATAAAGCTAGATGCGGCTCTGTTTTCCATACAAATAAACTAGTAAAAATAATCGCTAATATAAGGAATAAAATGAAAACCGCTTCTTTAAAATGAAACGATGCTGTACTTTTTATCATATACTTGCTCCTTTACAACTTAAACGCTTTGATGCTTTTTTGCATAAAAGCACAACAAAGAATATTATATCAATCTAATATTCTTTGTCAATCTGCAATATGGAAAACTCAGTATATTAGTCTTAATAAATAGCTTTTCTTATAGTTGGTAAATAAAGCTATAGATTTTATTGGTATAGTGATTACAGCCCGAAAAAGCTGTCTCAAAACAAAAGAGCCAGACCCTACAAACACATATTTTAAAGATCGTAAAATAGGTGCTTGTTAGTGGGACTGACCCTTTGTTGGATTTAATTATATGGATTTTGCCATCTCTTTTAAGCTGTCAGATGTTTCGGCAATTTGCGCAATTGATTTTGAGACATCATTAATGACATTGGTGAAGTTTAACAAATCCATTTTGGCTTGTTCGCTTTGTTGTTTGTTGTCATTCAGCATGTATAAAATCGTATCAAAGATTAAGTTCATATCATTCATTTGCGTTGTGCCCTTTTTTGTAAGCTCAGCCACTTTATTAATAGAGGTAGACATACTATCGATTTGTGAATGAATATTGGTAATTAAACTTGAAACACCTTGAACCGAATTTTTTGTCTCTTCGGCTAGCTTGCGAACTTCACTTGCAACCACAGCAAATCCTTTGCCATATTCGCCGGCACGTGCTGATTCGATAGCAGCATTCAGCGCAAGTAAATTTGTTTGTTCAGCTATAGAAGTCACAATGGAGACAACATGATTAATCTTTTCGGAGGTTTGCTCCAGTACTTTCATTTGTTGTAAAATATCGATTGTATTTGTTTCAATAAACGACATTAATTGATTTTGTTCATCTAAATCCTTTTTGCCATTATGTGCTTGTTTCTCTGCTGTAGCAGCTACCTCTGATCGATCAATGGAGTAGGAGGCGATTTCCTTTGATTGGGAAACAATTTCCTGAACAAATGCATTTGTTTCTTCGCTTGCTTCAGCTAATTGTATCGCCAGCTCGTTAACGTCTGCACGAATTTGTTCTTTTTCACGCTCAATTTCAGCTCGTACTGCTGCATACTCATTGTCATATGCCTCTAAGACAATTTGCTGTTCCAGATTAAATAATTTGGATAAGCTTAAGACAGCATCCACCATGTCTTGCTTTGTTGTAAGATGTTGTTCAACTGTTTGAATCACAGAAGAAAAAAGCTGTTGAAAGGCTGCTATATACCATTTGGCCTCAAGGCCAATTTTTACATGTATATAGGCAATTCTTCTAATTCTGTTCACATCATCGTTTGTGAAACGACCATCAAACATCATGATTATATGCTTCTTTAGCGTTGTTTTTAATCGTTCAACAGAGCTATATGCTTCAATGATATCGTTTAGCGCTTGCTCAAAATCAAAGGAAGAATAAAAGGCATTCACGATGTTTTGAATGTTATCTTCAATATAAGGCTTAAGCTTCGAGGAAAGGAGCAGATCATTTTTTGTTAAACCGACCATTTTAATCTGCTTTTGCAGCGAGGGCTCATCAACAGTTAAAGCAATTTGCTGGATAAGTTCTTGATCTTTTTCAATAGCTGCTTCATTAGATGCTGATTTTTTATCTTTTATAAATGACAGAAAACCCATAAAAATAATCTCCTTTGGTATTTTCGAATAATCGTTCTACTAGGTATATCGACTGACTTATCCAACTATTAATAGGTAATCAAAAAAATAGTAAGAAAAGGAAAGTTGATGCAAAAATAAAAGCCTCATAAACACAAAGGTCAAGACCTCCAAGCACAACTGGTGTTTGGGAGATCTTGACCTTTTGAGACAAATAGAATTATTTTGCGATTAATACTGGGATACTAGATTGCTGGGAAACTTTTTCACTAACACTTCCGAATAACAAGCGTTTTAAGCCGCTGTGATCCCGGCTTCCGACCACAATCAGGTCTGCGTTGTTTTCCCTTGCGAATGAAACAATGACATCGGACGGGTCTCCATCTAGGATTGTCACCTCTCCACTTGCCTGATGGTGATCCAACATTCTTCTTGCTTCACTTTGTATAGCCATTGTTTCTTTGTCATATTCCTCTGCTCCGGTATGTTCAACAGGATCAGGAATTACTGGAAAATGTCTCGTGTTTTCTCCTTCATAACTGCTAGTTGGAATCATGGTACCAAAATTATTGTTATCGTCTAAAAGCGCTTTCTTTTGGATGTGAACTACGGATAGATCTGCATCCAGCTGCTTGCTAAGCTGAATTCCTAACTCAAGAGCCTCTTTACCATCCTCCGAACTATTAAAAGCTACAACTATGCGTTCAAATGCTTTCATTTTAATCATCCTTTCAAAATTTTATAATTTGTGGAGATTTCTGGATGATGGTGGTTTATTAAAAAAGTAAATTAAGTAAAAATCCTATAACAACGATTGCTCCGACAACTAAAAAGATTGTTCTTAACATATATACCACCTCCTGGCAAATGTAAAACTGTAAAATGTAATTAAAGTTTTACTTTCATTGCAGGCTGTAAGAGATGCTTTTGTTGTAAGGTAATCGTTTTAGAACAAATTTCTTTTAAATCATTTATGATTTGTTGCGGTGTGGGACCATCGATTAAGATTTTCAATGCTTGTCCATCTTTAACGGTTAAAAAGCAGGTAACTAAGGATGGGAGCTTAGCCGCATCAATGATCGATTTATTTCGCAGCAAAATATAAATTTTTCCGTCATAAGCTTTTGCCAGCTGATTCACCCTCAACAGCTGATCAATCCGTAATTGCTTCTTTATAAATAAGTTTATTGTCATTAATTTATCCATATATAACCTCCGAGAAGTAATCGTTAATCATTACATACCTCAAATAGTTAATCTGAAAACTCATTAAATGGAAAATAGTAAGATAGTCCTTTATCTCTAGGTTGGCAGGTGTAAGTTCCTGGATAATAAATATTCATTTTTTTCCAAAAAAGAGCTATAGTAAAAAAAGGGAATGGGAAAGGAAGTCGGAGATGGAAAAAGTAAAGTATGTGAGTATGTTGACGGCAATTTGCACTCAGTTGACAGGTATTATTTTTTTATTTTTTAACATAAAAATTGCTATAGGACTATTCATTGGTTATTTCTTCTCTTTACTCGTATTGCTTGCTGTGTTTGTTAAAACAAGATTAGATGAAAAAAAGGAGGATGATGAGCATGATTATCGTGACTACTGAATCAGTACCAGGTAAAGTAACGAAGGAATATAAAGGGTTTGTAAGGGGAAGTACGGTTCAATCGAAGCATATCGGAAAAGATATTATGGCTGGATTGAAGACAATCGTTGGCGGTGAACTCAAAGAATATACGGAAATGATGGAAGAAGCCAGGCAAAAGGCGATAGGGAGAATGGTGGAAGATGCAAAGGCTAAGGGTGCTAATGCCATTGTTTGTATGAGATTAGAATCTTCAGCTATTATGCAAAATGCTTCTGAGATTATTGCTTACGGAACAGCCATCTTAATAGAGGAATAAGAATCTAATGAATTAATGGTAAGAGAAAGACTTGGTGTGTTCTGTTTAGCCTTTCTCTTTTTACTTTGTACCGGCACGATTATCCTTTTTTCTTTGTTTGCCCCCAATATTGTATTTGTGGAAAACGTATATGAACAACATATTCGTGGAATAAAGTATAACCGACAAAACCAATGAGCTTCCAATCAATCGCATCAAATATAGCTATCCGCTCCTTTATGGTTTGAAACGAACATGATGTTAACGAATGTATGTCCTTCATTTGGGGATCGAAACGGGTGATAGTGCAGGGGAAAAACACATGAACGTTTTCCTATAATATATGGTGGGAGAACCTTGTTTGATACATTAGAAATGAAAAGGCTGACACAAAGTGCCAGCCTCTTTTAGCCAATTTATTTAATTATTATTGTTGTGAAAAACCGCTCATAGATTGTTGAGCCATTGATACTAAACGTTTAGTGATTTCTCCACCAACAGAACCGTTAGCGCGAGAAGTTGTTTCAGCACCAAGGTTTACGCCAAATTCAGAAGCAATTTCATACTTCATTTGATCGATTGCTTGAGCTGCACCTGGTACAACAAGTTGATTAGAGTTTGAATTGTTTTGAGCCATGTTAATTCATCTCCTCATTTAGATTATTTTGGCTGGGTTAGTTGGATTTGCACCAACATATGAAACCAATTTAGATTTCATTGCCTAACTCGGCTTAACCCATTGATTTGTATGGGTTGATGCGTTGTTGCACCGTTGTTACTAAGTATTATGGTTGATTTTTTTGTTTATATGCAGTGATTTATTGGTAATTTTTTTCAATTAATTGTCCTTGCAAATATAAATCTTTGTAATGTGGAAAAGCATTTATGGTACATAAATTATGATGGTTTTGAGATTCTAAAAGTATGCATGTTTTTTAAGGGGATGAAGAAATGGATTTGTGTCCTTTATGTAATGGGTTAGAAGCTCGAATCATTCAATGCCCGAATTGCCATACAATTATGGAAGACAGAGGGAAGATTACAGATTATTTGGATGATTACAGTGCGTATATGGATATCGATATGATGAAGCTTTTTGATGGGGATGTGAACTCGTTGGTGAATCATCAGTGCATTCATTATTTTTATTGCCCAACTTGTCAGCATGAAGAAACAAATGCCATCAAGGAATGAGATAATAAAAGGGTCAGACCCTTTAAACACACTATATAGAACCTTGTTTAACGTTCTATATAAGTGTTTGGTAAGGCCTGACCCTCAGTGTTTCGTTCTTATTATTTTTCACCAGCTGGGCGAATTCTTTGTTCTGAATCAATATCGAAGAAGTGAGCTTTGTTCATGTCTAATGCTAATTCAAGTGTTTGACCAGGCTTAACATCTGTACGAGAATCAACACGTGCTACGAATGATTGACCGTCAATTTCAGAATAAAGCATTGTTTCAGCACCCATTAACTCAGCAACTTCAATTTTAGCTAAGATTTTTGAACCTTGAGAGGATTCAATAAATACTGGCTCATCATGAATTTCTTCAGGACGAACACCCATTAAGACTTCTTTGTTTACATAGCCTTGCTCACGAAGATATTTCATTTTACCTTCTGGTACAGCAACAGTTGTTGTACCGAATGAGAACTTGCCATCTGTCAGTTTTCCTTTAAAGAAGTTCATTGCCGGAGATCCGATAAATCCGCCAACAAATGCATTTTCTGGCTTGTCATACACTTCTTTAGGAGATCCAACTTGCTGGATGATACCATCTTTAAGTACAACAAGACGTGTTGCCATTGTCATCGCTTCAGTTTGGTCATGTGTTACGTAAATTGTTGTTGTTTGTAAGCGTTGGTGTAATTTTGTGATTTCCGCACGCATTTGTACACGAAGCTTAGCATCAAGGTTAGATAAAGGCTCATCCATTAAGAATACCTTTGCATCACGAACGATCGCACGGCCTAATGCAACACGCTGACGTTGACCACCTGATAATGCTTTTGGTTTACGTTGTAAGTATTGCTCAAGACCAAGGATTCTAGCAGCATCATTAACACGACGGTCAATTTCGTCTTTTGGTAATTTACGAAGCTTTAATCCGAATGCCATGTTATCATAAACGTTCATATGTGGATAAAGAGCGTAGTTTTGGAATACCATCGCGATATCACGATCTTTAGGAGCAACATCGTTCATACGCTTTCCATCAATGTAGAAATCTCCTTTTGAAATTTCTTCTAATCCTGCAACCATACGAAGTGTAGTAGATTTACCGCAACCAGATGGACCAACGAATACGATAAATTCTTTATCTTGAATATGAAGGTTGAAATCTTCTACTGCTGTTACTTTATTGTCGTAAATCTTGTAAATATTCTCTAGTCTTAACTCTGCCATTTTTGAATTCCTCCCCATTTTTGAAAGCGTTTTATCATGGTTTTATTGTAAGGGATTTCAGGAAAGAAAGTAAACGTACAAGTTGCACGAAAAATACTAGGCTCTTTTGTGCAACTTGTAAACGCTTTTCTAACTTTCTTGACGAACGAGAATCGTTGCTAGAAAGATGAATGTTGCATTAGAAAACGTCCGGATGTCTAAACCTGTTTTTTCTAGCAGTTTTTCTAAACGATATTGCAGGCTGTTTCGATGAATAAATAATCGTTTAGCTGTCGAGGAGGCATTTAAATTTGACTGTAAAAAGGCTTCAATCGTATGATGGAGTTCTTTATCCTCAATTGCTTCTATTAATTGGTTAGAGAGAATGTCCTTTTTTATGGCAGATGGCGATGTCATAATTAACAGCGGCATTGCATCATAAAAGGTTAGGGCTTTTTCCCGATGGGCAGAACGGTGCAAGACTTGAAAGCAGCTTTGCTCTAGTATGAATTTTTCTCTTAGGTCAGCATCATTTTTTTGAAGCTGGCCAATATAAAGATAGGGCTCAACATAGAAATCGGTTGTAAGAGTATCACTTAAATCCTTTAAGATTTTAGCATCTAATGTGATAGACGGCTTTTCGTCAATAATGATTCCATGTGAAAGGCTCAACCATATGATAAGATCTGAATCAATAATTCCTTGGACAGCTTCTTCAAAATTTTGTTTTTCATCGATAGGTTGTTTTAAATAGAAATAGTAGAACCGTATTGTTGCATGATCAGCTGGGAGAGGCGGTTCACTAATCTTCCTTTCTGAAAAAAGGTAATCAAACCACCTGCGCTGTGAGAGAGAAAAGTGATCCTCATTGACGGTTTCTACTGACTGGAACAAGGAAGTTAGCAGTTCTATCTCTTTATCTGATAAAGACGCTTTAACAATTCCAAAGGTTTGTCCATGCTCTGTTTGGAACCATTCATAATTGGTGTCTTTAGGATTATAGGTCATTGTCATTGCATCTTGATAATGTCGCAATAAATTTTCTATCATCGATATGCTCCTTTAATGCATAGGTCTTTCTTCTATTATAGAAAAGATTGACAAAGCATGAAAGTAACAGTATAAGTGCAAAAGCGTAAAAGTTAGACATAAGAAAAACCGGGCGTGGTTTTTGCCCGGTTTTTTTTAAGAGATAAGAAAAGTATAAATTTTGTACTTAGTTTTAATGTCTAGCTCCAGCGCCTAGCCCCTCTAGGGTCTAGCCACTCATGAATTGAAGGCAAAGAACGCCTTCTATTCATGAGTGTCTTATTTGCCCTAGGCTGATCAAGGCGCTTGCGCTTTTCTTAATATGGCGGTTCCTCTTTTACAAGGTCCCGTGCTTCTTCAATATTGGCACCGTCGTCTTTTCGATGGACCGAGCCGCCAGATAGTCCTTCATTTATCATTCTGTCAATATCTAAATACACTTCATCTTTTCCTTCATAGTTCAAATCTTGTTTGACACCTTCAACCTTTTTTCTCATTTTACAACCTCCTCATCTCTGTTAGCTTGTGCATGAGTCGGTTTCATCATTCATTATTCGTACACATGGAAAAGCATGAGTTCATGAATCTGTGATTGAATTTCCGTTTCTTCCTCTTTTGGAGGCGTCGTTGCTGCCCATTCGATTTTTCCATTTTTATGATATATCCCATCGTAATGAATCCCTCTAAAGTAAAAGGAAATTCGCCAACCAGGTAAGCTTGCCTGTTTTATCAATGGTTTATATTGAAAATGTGTAATCAAACCTTATTGCTCCTTTCACAGCTCGGTTTAAGGCGGTTAGTTGTCCGGGGACTTCAACTAAACTAACAGGAAAACCGAAAGATGGTGCAGTTCGGTCTCCTTGCCTTCTTTGTAAATAATACGGCAAAAAAACTTAAAACTCCTTCTTGTTTTGACTGGTACTATTTGCTAAATCTGCAAACAATTTAACCGTTCGTTCAATTCGTTTCGTTTGAATATCGACTTCATCAAAAATCATTGGTTTTGAATTTACCTCAAATAATATTGGCTCCCCTTGAGGTGTTATTCCCACATCCATTGAGAATTCACCGACAAAGCCATACCTCTCTATCAGCTGCCTACCGACTGTTTCAGCCAGCCAATCTAATTTATCCTCAGAGCACCGATCTTGGACCTGTTGGAAGGGAATGATTTCTCCGCCATTTGGTACATGTGTGATAATTGAGTTTTCATCCGCTTTTCGAACACCAATTCCGATGATTTTGTGAACTCCTTTTTCATACAGGCAGAGGATTCGTAAATCATATTTGCAATCATCTATCGTATCGGTTTGAATTTCTTTTTGAAGGAGGTAGGGCTTTTTCATTAATAGTTTTTCAGTGTCTTGCACAAAATCAGCCTGTACATAATTGATTGTTTGATTTTTTTTGTAAATGTAATAGCTCGTGCCATCATAAGAGAGCTTGTAAACTCCTTGCCCTTTATGACCATTAACAGGTTTTACATAAAGGGAGTGGTACGTATTCAATTTTTCGAGCAAATCATTTATCGTCGTAAACATCCATGTTTTTGGGAGGTAACCGTTTAATGTAGTTGATTTAACAAGGGCAAGATAGACTTCCCATTTATCAAAAAAGCACGGATTAAAGAAATATTTTCCATCATTTTCAAAGGTTTGCTTTAGAGAAAGGAATAGGGCAGATGACTCTTCTTTCCTAAACGAAATCTTGTTATAGATGAGGTCGGGTATGGGGAAAGTACGTTTTCCCCATTTGTCAGCATGCTCGTAATAAAAATACCCGTTCACATCGTGTTCGTTGAAGTCATTAGTTGTAAAAATAAACGACAGACCGCCAATTTTTGTTAGTTCCTTTTGAATGGCTTTAAAAACCTTCAGATTACCGCGAAATGAGTCTTCTGTTTTGCCTGGACTTGAAAGAATCCCAACAAGCGGAAAATAGCTAGCGTTCTTCATACATCAATTCCTCAGGGTTGTATATTGCCTTCTTTGATAAAAATAATCCATATTCAAGTGATGCTTTACGTGAAAGGATATCCGCTTCCTTGAGATCGGGATGACAAAAGATCGATCTTCCCGGCTTCGAGTTTGCTTCAAACATCCAGACACTTCCGTTTTGATCTATCCCTAAGTCAAATCCAATTTCTCCAACAAATCCTTGAACTTTGTCATCGATGCTTTTACTTAAAATAATCGAGGCATCTGTAAGGTTCCGAAGAGCTATTTTCCGTTCCTGTTCATCCTTATAAATTTCTTCAAGGGTTTTTACAACACCGCCGTTATTTAAATGTGTCGTTACACTTCCTTTTCCTGCTATTTTTGCGGCGATTGCCGTTACCTTCCAAATACCTTCTTCGTCCTTATTTGTGTGGACTCTAAAATCAACAGGCTTTCCATCAATACGCAGCAACTTAATTCCCTGTTGGGCAATATAATGAGAAAGCTCATCTTTAAACGTTACCTTTAAGAAATGTTCAATAGAAGGATATTTTCTTAAACGATTCGTTTGCTTTTCATCGCGATATCTACAATAGTATTGGTTATCTTCTCTTGAATACATAAGCTGATAGACGCCATTCCCTAAGCTGCTATTTGCCGGCTTTAAATAAATGCTTTGATAAGAAGCAAGCATTTCTTCCATCCTGCTAATCGTAGGAGGGTGGTAGGTTGCCGGCAAATATTTAGCTGCTGCTGTGTCGTGAATTAAGAGTTTGTGGATCGTCCATTTATTAAAAAAACCAGGATTATACCACGGAATCGAGTAGTCCTCTGTGAAGCGCTTTTTTACTATTTTAAATGCCTGATGATTTTCTACACGGCGATTTGGGAGTCGGTCATAAACCGCGTTTGGAAACGGAAAGAGTACTTGCTTCCATCCATCAGTATCGTAAGTAAATCCATTGATTGTGCCTTCCTCCCAATTAATATGGTTGGACCCGAAAACAAAGGAAAAGACCCCAACCGATTGGTCCATGGATAAATATTTAGCGAAAAACAACGAGCGTTCCCCCAGCGGACGATGGGCGGATTTTGTAAAGCCTGCTGTGAAAACCCCTACTAAGGACCCTAAGTGCAAATTTCCATCTTTGAAAAAAAGATGGATTTTTCCTTTATCCGGCAGCATCAGATCTGTTGCTGTTTCTATTGGTAATACAATTTGATTCTCAAGACCTTCCTTATACAGAACCTTACAAGGAACTGATCTGGATCCGAATGATAGTTGATTGATGTGACCGTATTTCATTGTAGCTGATGGCAAGTGTATACGATCATCTTTGGAGCTCGTTATTTGGATGGTATATGTTGTACTCATTTAGTTCGACTCCTTTATGGCTGCTTGATTTCGCAAATAGCTGCAATAGGCTAGAGGTGCTTGATAAAGTTTTTCGATTGATTTGGGGTTTGTAGCTATCATTGTTTTCCTGCCTGGCTTTGAATTCATATCTAAGATCCATACTGAGCCATCCTTCGCATAGCCAATATCAAGCCCGATTTCAAATAAACGGTCGCATTTCTCTTCAAGCAAAGGCGGTAATTTCGAGATGATCGTGCGAAGCTCATCTTCTAATAAAACAATTTGCTTTTTTGACAGGGAGGAGGACCATTCTTCATAGGTGATTGCTTCACCACCGCTATTTAAATTTGAAAGAAAGGAGCCGTAGTATCCTTTACGAACCCCTTTGCCAACAAGGGCCCATTTTCCATGCTGGTTTTTTTGCAAGAATAGTCGTATATCAAACGGATATCCTTGATTATCTAAAAGTGGCAGAAGTGGCTGGAGAAGGTAAGTTTGCTGCTGGATAAGCTTTTCACACCAGTCTGAAAATTCCTTTAATGAAACGAACAGTTTTGTTTTTTTATCCCGGCCCTTATGGTAGGTAATCATAATAGAGTCAGATAATTGTTTGACTGCGACAATCCCGGCACCTCGAGAACCAGTGAATGGCTTTAAGAGACAAGTAGAATGTAACTTTAAATGGTGAATGATTTGAACAGCCTCCTGCACGAGCTCTGTGTTGGGAAGATAGCAGCTAATGATAGGGTCGCTTTGTAACAAGTTGTAAACCTTCCACTTATCTGGTAATCCTATCCCTAAAAAGGTTGTTTGCGGATTTTTTTTAAGCCATTCCACTATCGGTTTGCTCTTTTGAATAGTTTGCTTCTGATTGAAAAAGCAGCGATCATAAATAAACGTTGGGATAGAGAACTTTGCTTGTATCCAGCTTTGTGAATGATGATCAAATTTCTCTCCATCTATAAGTAAGGTGGAAGGGTCGATGGAGGTAGGTTCAAATCGAACACATTGAATTTGATATGGTTCACTTCGTTTTGCAATTTCAGTAGCATATGAATTTTCATGATTTTTATTAATGGCTAAAAAACCTAATGTTAGTTGTTCCAAACTGGTCACTCCATTCACTGTACTAGTTAGTCCATAAAATTGCCATCAGTGAGAAGGTACTTCATCCCACTGATGGGTGTGCTGAGACTTATCACGCTTGAACCTCTACCCCCTATGGCTTTCGTCTGACTAGATATCCTGTCCTTCTCCTTAGAATGACAGGCAGTTATTCCTGAACTTAGTAGCTTTTATGAATCTTGGATTTTACTGTCCGTTAAGTTGGGAAAGAAATAGGCAATAATTTATAATTGAACGTGCGGAAGGTCTAACTCTTTCGCTTTTTTGATCATTCTCTAATTTTGATGGCTTCGTATTTACCTCAATGATCCACGGATGTCCCTTTGGATCCAGCCCAAGGTCAATGCCGAATTCGCCAAATTCTCCGCCGGCATGAAGTGATACAGTGTTTACAATTTCAAGAGAAAGCTCAGCTAACATTTTTCGAAGATGACGGCTTTCGTCTTTCCCATATAACTCACTTAAAACGGATTTAATAGGATAAATCTGTCCGCCTCTTGCCAGGTTTGCTACAAACTGGTTATCTTCTGAAACTCTTGCAACAGCTGAGGTAACCTTCCATTGATGAAAATCTTTTTTATGGCAAAGGAAACGAAAATCAAGTGTACGATTTTGGTATTTATTAAGCTGGATTGTTTCTTGTAACAAAAAGCGTCCTTTTTTTAGACGGGGAGAAAGAGCGGAATATAGTTTTTGCAGGTTAGTAAATTCAGTGTTGATTTCACCGGAAAAAGTGGTGAAGTCTAGAAGATAGGTTTGATCATCCTTTTCCTTGACTCGAAAAATCCGTCTCCCTTGGCTGCCATTTATCGGTTTTATAAATATATCTTTATTAACAGTGAGCATATATTCTAAAGAAGATTTCGACTCATATAATTGGCTCATCGGTAAATAAGGCTTCAGATGTTCAGATTCAGATAATATTTGATGAACCTCCCATTTGTTTAAAAACCGTTCATTAAAATAGGGAACATTATTTTCAATGATATCAGAGATAACCTGTAAAAATTCTTTTGAGCGCTCCCGCTTTCTTGAACTTATTCGATTGTGTACGACGTTTGGATAGGGAACAATGCTTTTTTTCCATTCCGATTCATGTAGATAGTATCCTTCAATTTGTTGATTGTTGTATGTCGTTAAAGAAAAAATATAAAAAAAGACCCCTTTGTTCATACAATATGCTGCAAGCTCCTTACAAAATTCATGAATGGATCCAAATCTTACACCATCTTCGGTCGTTTTTACTTCAGTTAATAAACCAATAACAGGGCCAAGCTGGAGCTGCTGATTATTTTTTAGTGTTCCTTGAAGTGATAGGGAATGTATAGGTAAGCAAAGCTTATTTAACACATCTTCACTAAGAGATAATCCAAAGTGATCCTCTTTAATAAATACGATTGTACAGGTGACAGTATGCATTCCACACCCAATTTTCAAGGAGGTTAGATTTTTAGGAAGATGTAATCTCTGTCTAAGCTTTTCACTCATTTCACACCAAGTAGATCTGGGAGCATGTTGTAAAGGTGTCATTTCTATTATTTCGTGTTTCATATAAAACCCCTCATTTGATCGCTTTACGGACAAGCACTATAATGTTCATAGGCAGTTATTCTATAAAACATCGTATGATATCTATACAAAATCGGTGAAGTTTTGGAAGGTAGATGGTTATGAACATTTTAATGACGACATTAATGATGATAGTAGTTGGCGCCGCAATTGGCGGTGTAACGAACCATTTGGCCATTAAGATGCTATTTCGTCCGTACAAGCCCCTATACTTGTTTGGTAAAAGGGTTCCTTTCACCCCGGGCCTCATTCCAAAAAGAAGAGAGGAACTTGCTAATCAAATGGGGAAAATGGTTGTGGAGCATTTATTAACAGCAGAAGGGCTGAAGCGCAAGTTTTTGCAGGCGCAATTTCAAGAACAACTTCTTGCCTGGGCTGAAGAACAGGTAAGAAAGGTCACGAATTCTGATAAAACGGCTGTACAGATTATGGCTGCATGGAAGATCGAAAATCCTTCAGAGCTTGTAAAAGGGAAATTAAAGACGTTTTTGCAAGGCAAATTTGATGATGCTATTTTAGGGAACAGGAACAAAACACTTGAGCAAATGATTCCGGAAAAAATGAAGGATGATGTATATGTTGCGATTCCAAAACTAGCTCAATTCATTATTGCTAAAGGAATTTCCTTTTTTGAAAGCAAGGAAGGCAAGGACCGTCTCGGAGAAATGATCGAAGATTTTCTCTCAACAAGAGGGATGCTGGGCAATATGATCGGGATGTTTTTAGGAAATGAGAGCTTACTTGATAAAGTACAGCCAGAAGTTATTAAGTTTTTAAAAAATCAAGAAACAACGAATTTGATCACGACATTAATTGGTCGTGAATGGAATAACATTCAGAAGATGACACTTGAAGAAGCAGACGAAAAGTGGAGAATCATCGAAAAAGGATCCAATCTGCTTGATATGGCTGTTGAACAATTAAAAGTAGAGGATTTATTTTCAACGCCAATTTCTACTTATTTAAAGCCACGAGAGCAAACCATTATTGTTGAATGGCTCCCGCGTGCTATAGAATTGTCAACAGGGTATCTTGTTTCACATCTTGAGGGCATATTAAAACAGTTAAAATTAGAGGATGTTGTTCGGGAACAAGTAGAAACATTTGCTGTTGAGCGCCTTGAGGATATGATCTTATCGATTTCGAAAAGGGAATTTAAGATGATTACCTATTTAGGTGCGCTATTAGGCGGGATCATTGGCGGGTTACAAGCAATTTTCGTGATACTGCTATAAATTGAACGTTTAAAAATTTTTGGTATGAATGGAGTTCCTATAAGCATAAAATGCAATATTGCTAATAGTTTGTTATAGTGTAGATAGAGCCTGCATAAGTTAAAAGAACAAAAGCGCAAGCGCCTTGGTCATCGCCGTACAAACTGGAGGAGCATCGACTGAGATAAAGGAAACACGGTAAGCGAAGCGAACCGATGTTGACTTATCGTAGGGAGATGATCTGAAGTTTGATAGGCGATAGGCGCTGGCAGTCAAAAACGCGACGTACTGTCGCACTGACTGCACTTGCACATCCTGTGCTTCGGAGCTGGATGTCGCAGCGCTTATCCACAGTTGAAGAATTTTATAATTTCCTAAGCGACAAGAAAGGAGGCTCATCATATGTCAGATAATTTATATGATGTTGCATACAATTTAGAGAAGGCATTACGTGAAAGTAACGATTTCAAAGAGTTAAAACGTCTTTATGATGAAGTAAATGCAGATGAATCATCGAGAAAAATGTTTGATAACTTCCGCGATATTCAATTAAACCTTCAGCAAAAGCAAATGACTGGAGAAGAAATTACACAAGAAGAAATCGAACATGCACAAAAATCTGTTCAATTAGTTCAACAACATGAAAAAATTTCTCAGCTTATGGCTGCCGAGCAGCGCTTAAGCATGGTGATAACAGATTTGAATAAAATTATTATGAAGCCGCTAGAAGAGATGTACGGAGCTCAGTAAACGAGGAAAATACATAGAAAATGGTGTTTAAGCAGAATGGGATCTTTCCATTCTGTTTTTTATCGTTTACCAGGAAATTATAAAATTCTTAAACTGTGAATAAGCGCACGACATCCAGCTCCAGCGCCTAGCCCCTCTAGGGTCTAGCCACTCATGAATTGAAGGCAAAGAACGCCTTCTATTCATGAGCGTCTTATTTGCCCTAGGCTGATCAAGACGCTTGCGCTTTTCTAATATTCTCTTCTATTGTTCTATTTTCGCGAAAAAGGACATAACCTCTTATTAGGTTAAGACATCAGTAGAAGGGGGAACCACAGTGACTCATTATCGGTTGCTTGCACTAAATATTGATGGAACATTGCTTCGTTCGAATGGTCGCCTCCAGCCGTCAACGAAAGAAGCGATTGAGTATGTTAAGGATAAAGGAATCTATGTCACTCTTGTAACGAATAGACATTTTCAATCTGCCAAAAAACTTGCAAAAGCATTAAAGCTGGAATCGATTTTAGTAGCACATGGAGGAGCATTTATTTCTGATAATCTTGATAAGCCTTTATTTGAAAAAAGTATCTCTGAGGAGCAGACGTTTAATCTTGTGCAAGTGCTAGAAAATTTTAAATGTAATATTAGAATCACCCATGAGCGCTTTTCAATCGGAAATCGAAAAAAAATCGCATCGAACTTACTGAGTAAATCCATTTTGAATACATCTGATTCGATGTTTTATCCGGTGCAATTTGTTGATTCTTTAGGTGATTCACTGCGGGATGAGCCAGTAGCTGCAAGGAGAATTGATGTACACTTCTCCAGTGAGGAAGAAAAAGAAGAGGCAGCAGGGTTAATAAGTGAAGCATTTGATTCAATTGAAGTGAGAGATCATCAAGCGAAAAAGCTAGAAATTGTGAAAATAGGTGTTTCAAAAGAAAGTGGACTCCGTGCATTAGCGAGCCATCTAAAAATTCCTTTAGAAAAAACGGTTGCGATTGGTGATGCTGAGGATGATATTGGTATGATTACCTCAGCGGGCTTAGGTGTTGCCATGTGGAATGCACCATTTGAAGTAAAGCGCGTGGCGGATTGGGTCACAAGATCGAATAACCAACAGGGTGTAGCATATATGGTAAAAGAGCATTTCCGCAAGCAGCAAAGATTAGATTTCTTAGAGAAAATAAAAATAGATAAGTAAGAAGGGGAGGCAATGCTTCTCCTTCTTACCTTTTATACCATCTTAACGCGAAGTATTCATAAAATTTGAGTTTAGGTGGTACTAACTTCTGAAATTATGGAATGTAAATTGATGATTTTAAGTGTATAGTTGAATCTAAGATCTGGAAAGAGCATTGGAATAAATGGTGAAAAACTCCATAATGATAGTAAACAAGCTTAAGAATTAGCTTTGATCATTAACATAACACTCCCAAAAAATTTAAGAATTAAAAATGACTTTGATTGAAAAGTGGTAAATTCAAATCAAATGTTTGGCTGAGATCAATATGGCTAAGATTCTTAATAATTATATGAAGAAAATTCCCCGTTCTAGATTTAAGGAGAAACGGGGAATAAATCTTCTTGAGATATGGAGTTTAATCCTTTATATAAGTGTTACTTTGTTTTTATATAAAGGTGGTAGTGCTCATGATTTATTTCAGCTAGTGGAACAAATTTAATTTGTTCTGCTTCATACATAAAATGATCCGTCCCCCCAATTCTTATAATTTTTTCATGAAGATTCTCTTCGCTTATTGGTAATTCTAAATAATTCTCCTGATTCGAAATGGCTGCTAAAATATATGGCCCATAGGCAATAGAAACAATGTTTTTCTTATCGGGTGTAGATTCAAGTCTCAAGGTTGGAGAAAATTGGATAGATACTTTATCACCTTTAAACCACTGTTTTTCAATTACTAAGTATCCAGCCAGTTCTTTTGCATTATATTCCGATTGATTAACCAAAATTTTCACAGCACCCTTATGCCAATAAGGTAAGCGTATTTTTAACGCATTTTTCCTCAATTTTTTTATATCCAATTCAATTGATCCTGAAAATGGGTTATGAACTTTTTGCTCTATTTGTATGCCGTTTTTCTCATCGTTAATTTCAGAAGAGACAAACAAATTCACATACAGGGATTCTTCATCAGAAAAATATAGAGCTTCCGTATATTTGAAATGATTTTCCAATCCTGTACCATGACAGCAAGTATTTTCTCCATCAAATCCTTTTTGGCTGCCCGGACGGGTTGGCATGAAATACGTGCTTGCTCCTTTACATTCATGATCTGTACTTGAAAGGATATGATTGAACATTGTTCTTTCGTAATAATCCATAAATCTTACATCATCTTCATATTCATAAAGATTTTTTGTTAATTTTAGCATATTATAGGAAGCACAGGTTTCTGCAGTATTATCGGAAATATTTACCCCAATTTGAAAAGGCTGCTTAAACATTTCTCCCTCACCGGTTCCGCCAATTGAATAGATATGTGCGTTTACCACAGATTCCCAAAAGAAATGAGAGATTTCGTAGTATTTTTTCTCTTTTGTGGCATCAAAAATTCTCATTGCACCGATCATCTGCGGAATGTGTTGATTGGCATGTAGTGAACCCAATGCATCAATCTTTTGTTCCATAGGGAAGAATAATCGATCATTGTCAAATAGTTTTGCTGCCTTAATATGTTTTTCCTTTTTGGTATACATATATAATTCAGCCATTGATTCATTCATTCCACCCAATTCACCAGCAATATACATGCCCCACATTTTTTTCAATTGTTTGTTTGGTAATACACTTAGACGGTTGTATACCCAATCCCCAAGTTTATCGGCAATGGTTAATGCTAAATCAATTTTGGCTAAATTGTAACTATCTAATAAGCCGGCAAATATTTTATGCAATGTATAATAAGGAGCCCAAATTTTGGGGTAACGTGTATACTGTTCCAAAAGATCGAATTGTTCTTCGGAATAGCCACTGAGAAATCCGTATCCATAGTTTCCATTTGCTTCAAATGCCAACTGAGCTTTATTAAGTTCAGAGATCATATAGGTTAGTTTTCCAAATATAGTTTTATTATCCGTTGCAGCATAACATAAGGCGAGTGCAGATAGATAATGCCCTGTAGTGTGACCTCTAAGTAAACTATCTGGTGAATCCCACCCAATCATTTCAGGAGCACCTTTCGTATCCAAACCGGAAGTTTTTCTAAAGTTATATAGCATCTGATCATCGTTTACAGAAAGTAGAAATGCTAAACGCCGGTCCTGAGCCTTCTTGAAAAGGGTATTCTCTTTCAATCGAACTTTAGTAGTTGAAATACTTTTTACTTTAGTGGATTTTTCCTGATGAATATCAATATTTCTTTTAATTTTGATTGTTGCTTTTATATCGTAGTCAGTATCAGTTAATTTTCCATAAACAGTTTTTTCACCTATTTCATCATAAATTTTTCTTTCTTCTTCGTTCCAGGTAATTGAGTGTGCAATGATATCGCCACTTTTTGTTTGAATGGCTACTACTGACGGAAGGTAAAATTCTTCATTTACTTTCTTTTCAAGAATAATTGGAAAAACCTTTTCTAATTGAATTTTATTTTCTTCTTCTAAAATATTAACTTCATAAATCTTATCTATTGAGACTTCACCATATGAAAAAGTTGCAGTTATGGGAACAATTCGGTCGCCTTTACCATATTCTGGACGGTGAACTCTACCTGTCCCATCGATCCATCGATCATCCTTTGAACGCCAAGTAATTTTTGATCCAAATTTTCCTTCAGTCGGAAGTTTTATATCAAATTCTACTGTTTTTAAGTTTCCTAGATATAAAGCTTCAATATCTTTTTCAACAATTTCTCTTGCACTTAATACATTTGGCATTTTTTATCCTCCAATCATTATGTGTAAATCGCTTACATAAAAAGCATATAAAAAATGGTCAATACTGTCGGTAGTTGAAAAAAAAGATTAGGTGGATTAATTTGACTATATATTGTATATATTTATAAAAAAAGTGCAGGGAAAATATGTCAACACTTTTTTGGAATAGAGATAGAAGAAACGCTGTTTCAGAGACCTTTGTTTAGCGTATTTTTATTGAAAATGTTTTCTTTACCGGAATGCTTTTTTCATCATAATCTCTTAATTCAACGGTAAAGGTGTAGTTCTCTTTTGCTTGTTTTTTTGATACTTTTCCATTGATGGTTCCGGTAAACCTGTTTAAACTTAATCCTTCAGGAAGAGAGCCCTCCACTATTCTCCAATCATAAAATGGGACACCACCCATTGCCGATAACGTTTGTGTATATTTATTGCCTTTTTTTGCATTATCTAGAGAGGTAGTAACAATTTGAGGTTTAAGAAAAGGTGTTAGGTTTCTGTTCAGTTTCCATCCGGCATTTTCTGCAACTAATAGAGTAAGTTTTGTCAACATCCATCTCCTTGTAGGGAAATAATGCTTCCAACCTGCACTTTGACCGCTTATACGATCCCAAAATTTCTCATCACTTGGTATATGGTAACTGCTATCAAGTGGAACAGGGTATCCCTGATAATTAATTACATCCGGATCATTACCGCCATTCACTTTATATTCTTGCATACCAGACCAATACTCATGAAATGCTAATGAATGCCCAAATTCGTGCATCATTAGTCCATAAACATCTGTTACTTTATATAAATCAGTTAAATACCATTTTTCATCATCTAGTAATGTAAATGGAATGGCTCCATCTATAAACTCTAAAATTAAACCTAGCGATCTATGGATTTCTCCAGGAACCATTTCACCGTTTCTTGTATGGTAATTTCCATTATTAGCTGGATACCCTGTAGACCATGGATCATTAAGTCCTCTCATAGCGATCCACATACCGTTATAAGGTAAATTGTTTGTTACTTCTACATGATTTTCCCAATTATCACCCGGAATCATAATACTTTCAGAGTTTGCTGGAACCTCATCAAAGGGTTCCATATCAAAGAAGTAAAACCAGTCTTTAACAGCCTGTTCTGCAGCATTTCTGATTCCTTCATCCTTAAAGTATCCTGTAATTGTGTCAGAACGATAATCAAAATGCAGAGGGAAATTTGTTTCTTTATTATCATCCTGATCCCAAACTCTAATAGGTATGTTTTGAGTATGTCCTTTGCCAATTTTGTCCGAAGTTTTAAATATTAATTTATATTTTTCAACTTCATTCGGACCACCAATACGGTCAGGATGAATGGCCAGTTTAAAATCCTTTTTCTCTTCAGCGTTGGAAAAATGTTAACGTTTTTGTCGCCCCATCTTTAGACAACTCGCTTGGCAAATCCATCATTAAACGTGAGGTTCCTGTTGCTTTAATTGTTATGGTTACAGGAAAGACAGCATCCTTTGGCGGTTTAACTGTAAGTTTTACATAAGGGTTTGCGATATATCCCTGCCAGTCCACCAGTTCAACGCCATAATTGTTGATGCTTCTTCCGAACATATCATAGATCTGAGTTTTTGAAAGTTCACTTGAATTTGGTTTAGTTACTGTTTTATTAGAAGCTATATTGTTATTTGATTGATCTTGTAAAACATAATTTGATGTTGCCGCAAAACTTTGTTGAACAGAAAGTACTAAAGATGCAATCATTGTAAGAATTAAAACAATAAATAATTTTTTATTCATTTTTAAACCTCCATTCAAAAGTTACTACATTTTTCATGATTTTACTCCCAGTTACAACATTATAAACACGCTTTCGATTTTTAATGAATTTGAACCACCTCCTAAAAAGTTTGATATCTGTGTCATCTGGATTTGTGATAAAATAGTGTTAGTTTACATCTTAAAGTTCACGAATGGTGGAATATTCAGAATAGTTGAATTGTTAAAATGATAGCATTTGTAACTTATCCTTGTCGGTAGTACAACAATTACATTAGGTGTATAAAACTGACCTTTTTTAAAAAAATATGAGAATGAAAGAAGGATAAATGAAATTACATATAGAGGATGAAACATATTGAGTCAATTCCTAAAAACTGATGTAAATATACCTATCGAATTTATTTCATGTGGCCAATTTTTATCAAGGGAACCTTGGACGCACACCAAACGAAACCTAAAAAGTTTTGTAATTATTATTGGTGTGAAAGAGATTCTTTACATTACGCAAGAAGGTACGCAGTATGAAATTAAGCCCGGGGATATTTTACTTTTGTTAAGCTCGCAAACCCATCATGGTCATAGGGAGTGTAAGCCTGGGGTATCATTTTATTGGTGCCATTTTAATTGCAGTAACCATTTTACATTGATTGATGATAAGACTATGGAAGATGAAGTAATATCATTTCGTTCTAATCCCGCTTATGATCGATCTAACCCGCATATTTTTATACCAATCTATTCAAAACCTCAAAGAGTTGAGCGAATTAATATACTATTTAATCAATTACTGGATGTGTCCAATGCAAACTACTATAACAAAAGAAGTGTTGATTATATAATCACAACTTTGTTAATTGAAATATCAGAACAAGCTCTTACCAATTTCCAAACAACAAAAGAAAAAACAAAAGCTGACAAAAATCTTGTGAAGATTGTTGAATGGCTCCGTATACATACAACGGATAATATCTCAGTTACTTCAGTAGCAGAACAGTTCAATTACAATAAAGATTATTTATCTCGCATTTTTAAGCAAAAAATCGGAATAAATATCCAAGAATATATTCATATTCTCAAGGTATCTAAAGCAAAAGAACTATTATCTTCTACAAACCTTGGCATTAAAGAGATTGCTTATACAATCGGAATTTCTGATGAAAAATATTTTATGAAGCTATTTAAAAAATACGAAAAATTAACCCCAACACAATTTCGGAAAGCTTACTATCGGACACATTTAAATAAAGAATAAAAAAATCGAGGGGTAATATGCCCCTCTTTGGTAATTAATATTCTATCTATCCCTTATTCGTTAACCTGTTCTGTCAAATCTCCCTAATTTTTGCATCTTTTTCTCCACATTAGGTTTGATTTCTCAACTACATATTCGGGAACCTCATCTTTTTTCCGTAGTTGAGAAATTCAAAAATATTACCGCTTAATTTAGTAAGTTTATACATTCCACTTTTAAGAGACCGGAAAGAAGATATTATGGAGCTGAGTGAGCGTTTTTTTAATGAAAAATTTCAAATTTTACTAAAAGGTAAGAATAATCCACCTAATATTTAATTTTAGCTACTGACATTTAATATTCGTTGATGCTATCATTTCGTTTGAAAACGCATCCACAAAAGTTAAACTAATACATGAAAGGAAAACTACCCTTGATTTTATATGATTGAAAAAAGGTATAGAATTATATTTTACAAATATAATTCCTTTTATTGAAATCAACAATCAATAACGATGATGACACGATAAAAGTTAATAATCGTTTTTGTGAAAGATTTGCACCGAGGTTTGGAATGATTTCTTAACTTCATTAAATTAATTAAATGTTGAAAACTAATATACACATGGACTAGGTTTAAAGTAACTAAAATGTGCATATACGTCAGATTGGCATCTAATAATGTCTGCTTCTGCTGTATTGGTAGTTTCAGCAATCTTATTGGTCAAAAGAATTATATTGGGGTATTAGTCGTACTGAAAAGAATAATTAAATGAATACATGTTAAAAAACAAACTATTAGGGAGTGGAACCATTGAATAAAATAACGAAGCTTAGATGCGAGTTTGAATATTTGGGAATTGATGGAATTGTTATTGCTAGCCCAACGAATCGAAGATATATGACTGGATTTACTGGAACTGCGGGTGTTGTAATTGTTTCAAGAGAGGAAGCAGTATTTGTTACTGATTTTCGGTATATAGAGCAAGCTAACAGCCAAGCAAAAGGGTACAATATTGTGCAGTATAAAGATGATTTAACAGCAGAAATAGCAAAACAGGTTGTAAGCTTAGGAATTACCAAACTTGGCTTTGAGGAAGAACATCTTTCGTATAAAGAATTCCGAAAATACACTGAAGCGATTAATGTATCTTTTGTACCTACTTCTGGGGTAGTTGAAAAGCTTCGTGAAATCAAAACGGAAGAAGAAATTGCCGCTATTAAAAGAGCAGCAGCAATAGGGGATATTGCTTTTAAACATATATTAAACTATATTAAACCTGGAATAACAGAAAAAAAAGTTGCAAATGAATTAGAGTTTGTCATGAGAAGAGAAGGGGCTGCATCCTCTGCTTATGATATCATAGTGGCTTCTGGATATCGTTCAGCACTACCACATGGCATCGCATCAGACAAGGTCATTGAAAAAGGTGATATGGTTACCCTTGACTTTGGTGCATATTATAATGGATATCGTTCAGATTTGACTCGAACTGTAGCTGTTGGAGAGCCGAATGAAAAACTAAAGGAAGTCTATCAAGTTGTTTTGCAAGCACTTAATAAAGGTGTCGCTGGATTACGGGCAGGACTTACGACAAATGAAGTAGACGCTCTACCACGCAGCTACATTCAAGAAAAAGGTTATGGAGATTATTTTGGGCACGGTGCAGGTCATGGAATAGGACTAGATATTCATGAAAATCCATTTTTTAGCACAAAAGGAAAACCTCAAAAAATAGTAGCAGGAATGGTAGTAACTATTGAGCCTGGTATTTACATTCCCAATCTTGGCGGTGTAAGAATTGAAGATGATTTACTTGTTGCAGAAAATGGAAATGAAGTACTTACTCAATCTATAAGAGAGTTAACAATTATATAGATTTTATCTGGGCAGTAAGACTTGATGGTCTAGATTAACAACAAGTCAAAATCTTTCAGCATTAACCCTGTACTTCAAGTAAGAAAGTAGAGTACATGATAAGAAAATTTGACACTTTAAAGCACTACTTCAAAAAATGTGGTAATAAATGATATTAAATAGGCGCATTATTTTGAATTGCTCCCCTTAAGGTAGACAGATTAAAAATAAAAATCTGTTTTACCCTAAGGGGAGCTTTTTATGTTCAATCTAAAATTTAACTTTAATAGAATCTACTGATTATGAAAACCTTTGGCATACAAGCAGATTTCCGAAAGGTTACAAATGTTACGAATTTAAGGATAGACAATCAAAAAAGGCCTATTTAAGTGCTATTCGTGATCTATATGATTGCACAATTGTTAGCTATGTTCTGGGGCACTCCAATAATAATAAAATAGTATTTGATACTCTCTACCAAGCTATAGCACTTTTAGATGGGAAATATCTACTTATCTATAGTGATCGTCGGTTTTAATACACTTCCATTATCAAATGAAATTTTACGTTTATCAATTTAATAAGTAATTCTATGAAAAGCCTCCAAAACCATTAAATTTATAGTCGGATTTATACACCTAATGTAATAGTTGGACCACTGACAAAATTTAGGGCCAAATGATATTATTTTAGTGGATAACAAAATTCTAAAAATTAAGATTATTATGAATGGTAAGCGATTTCAGAAGGGGGTAGTTCATATAGGTGAAATTATCAATATTTTATTTTATCAAATAGTTAGTGGTTTCTATTAATCATTTTTATTAATCAATTTATTAAAATTAGCTTATTCTTTCATTCAAATAAAGGCTGGATGAAAATAAATGGAAGATACTGATTCTGTTTTCAGTAATGCAACTGTACTATAATTCCTCAAAAATAGTCTTAGCAGTAGTAAGGCTTTTTTATAGAAAGACAGGAAATAAACGTTATTTAAGACTTAATAAAATATTAATAATCGAGGTCAAAAAAAAGATCAAATTGATCTTTAATTAACCCTATTATTTTTGAAAAAGTCAGATTTATACACCATTTGACATTCTCCCTCTGCGGACTATAATTCTATACTTTAATTAATATTTCAAAAATATCCAAAATTTTACACAATTTTTCAATCACTAAAACATCCTTGAATCTTACATGAAAATTTAAATAAGAAAAAATAGAGAAAGGTGTGGGGAAATGAGAAAACGTAAATTCTATCTTGCAATTTCTGTTGTCTTAATATTGATTGTTGGACTATTAAGCGGTTGTTTTGGCGGCAGCAGTGCAACAGGAAATGTAGAAGAGAGCAATGGAAATAAAGATGCTGTTCAACTAAAGTTCACGTATTGGGGAGGACCTCTTGAGAAGGAGTCAATTGAAGCGTTACTTAAATCCTTTAACGATTCTCATCCGAACATTCAAGTAAAAGGACAACAAGTTCAAGGGAACTATTTAGAAAAAATGACGACGATGGCTTCTTCGAATACTCTTCCGGATTTGGGCTATTTCCCAGAAGGAAGCCTACCACCTTGGCTTGAAAGCGGTGCGATTAAAGATTTAAAACCACTGTTTGATTCAGGTGAATTCGGAGACAAATTAAAATACTCAATTTTTCAGTTTGAGGAAAACGGTCCAATTGCTGGTTCCAGTGTGGCTAATGAAGTAGCAAATATTTATTACAACAAAGATTTATTTGATGAAGCAGGGGTAGAATACCCGCCAACAAAAGCAGAAGAGGCCTGGACATGGGAGGAATTTGTTGAAGTAGCTAAAAAACTGACTGTAGACCGAAATGGCAAACATCCTGGTGAAGATGGATTTGATCCAAAAAATATTAAAACTTATGGTGTTAATAACTTTACTTATCATTATGAGACATTCCTTTTTAGTAACGATGGAGGGATTATTTCCGAAGATGGAAAGGATATTATCCTTGATAAACCTGAGACAATAGAATCCTTACAGAAAATGCAGGATTTAATGTATGTTCATCATGTAATGCCTACTCCAGCTAATTTATCCACTATTCCTAATGTGGATACAGCACTTCTAACAAAGCGTGTTGCCATGAATATTGATGGTCATTGGGCGTTGCAGGAACTTGGTAAAGCTAAAAAGGAAAAGAATTTAAATTTAGGAATCGGTGTATTGCCAAAAATGAAAAATGCTGTAACAACAAGTTATGGAACGCCAATTGTGGTGTTTAATACTGACAATACAAAAGCAAATTGGGATGAAACAAAGGAATTTTTAAAATTTGTAATGGATCCTCAGAATAGTTTACCGTTAATTACTGGTGGATTATGGATGCCTAATGAAGAAAAGTGGTATCAGGATCCTGAGTTAATTAAAAAGTGGACTGATACCGAGATTCACCCAGAAGAATTTAAAGAATCAGTCATCGATTGGGCTATGAACAATGTTCGTCAAAACCCAAACTATTATTGGAAGGACCGTTCTGAAGCGAGTCAAATTATTACTCCTGGATTAGACCAAATTTGGACGAATAAAAAGAAAGCGGAAGAAGTTGTGAACGATGTCATTATGCCAAAATTAAATCAAAAGTTTGGCGATGAATACAAATAATGAATTCTTTTTTGAAAATAGGTTTGTTACGAAGTGCATAGCTTCGTAACAAGCCACTAAAATTAAGTTTTGTTTTAAAAAAACGATCGATGCTCTGCTGTGTTTATTTAAGGAGGGATCAAATGAGTATTGGAAATATACCTATAAAATCTAATAGTACAAAAGTGGGGGTTAAAGTAAAAAGCAATCTTAAATTGCGTCAAAAAGAAATATTTTGGGGTTATTTTTTTACCCTTCCAGCTATTTTAGGATTATTAATTTGGACAATCGGCCCTATGCTAGCAAGTTTGTATTTTAGTTTTACGGATTATAAGGTGGTTGGAGATTATCAATGGATAGGATTTCAAAACTATGTGGAGATTTTTAAGAACGATCTAAATTTCAAAAAATCGCTGTTTGTGACTTTTTATTTTGCTATAGGAAGTACAATATTTACCCTCTTAGCAGCATTATTCGTAGCAATACTTATGAACATAAGTATAAAAGGCCAATCCATATTTAGAACAATGTATTATTTACCTGTTATCGTACCAGCAGTTGCCTCCAATATACTATGGCTATGGCTATTTAACCCTGACTTCGGTTTATTAAACAGCATATTAGATTTTTTCCATCTTCCGAAGCTAATGTGGATTTATGATGAAACGACCGTAATTCCTTCATTAATATTATTGAGTATGTGGGGATGCGGTGGTACAGCATTAATTTTTCTTGCAGGGCTGCAAGACGTGCCTAAGCAGCTGCTTGAGGCAGTTGATATTGACGGAGGAAATTGGTGGCATAAATTTAGATTCGTCACTGTTCCATCAATATCACCGGTAATCTTCTTTAATCTTATTATGGGTCTGATCGGCTCCTTTCAAGCATTTACACAAGCCTATGTCATGACAGAAGGCGGACCGAATAACAGCACGCTATTTTATGTTTTTCTGATTTATCGCGAGGCATTCCAGAAAAATAATATGGGATATGCTAGTGCGCTTTCATGGATTTTGTTTATAGTAATCTTTATTTTTACATTGTTCATCTTTAAGTCTTCTAAAAGCTGGGTGCATTACGGGGGAGGTAAGTAAGATGAAATTAAAAACTGTAAATCGAATAATTTCGCTATCTGTATTAATTGTAGGTGCCGTCATAAGCTTAGTTCCCTTTGTATGGCTTATCCGCAGCTCTTTAATGACTTCGACGGAAATATTTGAGTTTCCGCCAAAACTTTTTCCTGAAGAGTTCCAGTGGTCAAACTATATTGAAATATTTTCCATTATTGATTTTTTGCTTTACTTTAAAAATACTTTAATCATTTTAATTCCTGTTCTTATTGGGACGATTATCACCTGCTGTATGTGCGGCTATGGCTTTGCCAGACTGAAATTTCCAGGTAGAGATATTTGGTTCTCTCTTATTATTGCAACAATGATGCTCCCAGGAGCTGTTACTCTGATACCTACATTTTTAATGTGGTCAGAGTTAGAGGCTATTAACACATTTTGGCCGTTAATTATTCCTGCTTTTTTTGGCGGCGGCGGTTTCTTTATCTTTTTAATGCGCCAGTTTTTCATGAACATTCCAAGAGAACTAGATGAATCCGCCTTAATTGATGGAGCAAACCATTTTCAGATATTCACAAAAATATTACTCCCATTAGTTAAGCCGCCAATGTTAGTAGTAGGTTTCTTTACTTTCATGGGTGTATGGAATGACTTTTTTGGACCATTGATTTTCTTAAATGATGAAGCAAAGTATACGTTAGCTCTTGGTCTTTTACAATTAAAAGGTTCATACGCAGCTGATTGGCATCTCATGATGGCAGCAGCAGCAGTCATGACCGTTCCTGCAATTGTCATTTTCTTTATCGGACAGCGTTACTTTATTGAAGGGATCAGTTTAACTGGTATAAAGGGTTAGTCATAAAGATAACCTTTATTTTTTCTATAAAAATCGTTTTCTATTTAGAAAGGAGTTCACAAAAATGAATTTACTGCAACAAAAAATATTAAAACCGGTATCTTTCACGAATGTAGTGATAGATGATGTCTTTTGGGCACCGCGAATTAAAGTTAATCGGGAGCAAACCATTCCTCATCAGTATAAGCAATGTAAAGAATCTGGGAGAATTGATGCATTTAAACTTAATTGGAAACATGGTATGGAAAATGAACCCCATATATTTTGGGATTCTGATGTAGCCAAGTGGCTGGAAGCGGCAAGCTACAGCCTTGCCACTCATCCTGATCCTGAGCTTGATTTGCTGGTAGACGAAGTGATTGCCTTAATTAGTTCTGCACAACAGCCTGATGGCTATCTTAATGTTTACTTTACTGTGGTTAAACCAGGTGAACGTTGGACTGATTTGCGTGATGCCCATGAATTATATTGTGCCGGACATTTGATTGAAGCTGGGGTAGCTCATTTCGAGGCAACAAAAAAACGAACACTTCTTGATGTAGTCTGCCGCTATGCCGACCATATTGAATCCATTTTTGGATATGAAGAAGGAAAGAAGAGAGGTTATTGCGGCCATCAAGAAATCGAGCTGGCCCTTGTTAAATTGTATCGAGTAACCGGTGAAAAACGTTATTTGAAATTAAGTCAATTCTTTATAGATGAACGTGGACAAGAGCCTCATTATTTTACGCTTGAGAAGAAGGAAAGAAAAGGATTTTTTGACAATTTTATGAATCACTTGGATAACATCAAAGAGTACAACCAATCTCATAAGCCAGTGAGAGAGCAAAATAAAGTTGTTGGACATTCAGTAAGGGCGATGTATATGTATTCTGCAATGGCCGATCTTGCTGGAGAAATTGGCGATGAATCACTATTAAAAGCATGTGAACGACTATGGGAGCATTTACATACGAAAAATATGTTTATTACAGGTGGAATTGGATCCACAGGTAAAAATGAGGGATTTACTTACGATTATGATCTCCCAAATGAGACGTCATATGCAGAAACCTGTGCAGCTATTGGATTGGTTTATTGGAATCATAGAATGCTTCAATTGGAATGTGACGGGAAATATGCAGATGCCATGGAACGTGCCCTTTATAATGGTGTGATTAGCGGTGTCTCATTAGACGGCAAAAAGTTCTTTTACGCTAATCCTTTAGCAAGTATTGGTGACCGACATCGAAAAGAATGGTTTGGATGCGCCTGTTGTCCTCCTAACCTTGCTAGGTTGCTGGCTTCTTTAGGAAATTATCTATATTCACAAAGCATTGATGATATTGTTGTCCATTTATATGTCCAAGGCGAAGCAAGGTTTAATTTACATGGACAGCAAATTAAACTAAGGCAAAAAACTGATTATCCTTGGAATGAGAAAATCTCTATTAATCTTGAATTAGAGTGTCCAGATACCTTTGGAGTAAAACTGCGAATTCCAGAATGGTGCAAAACGGCAAAACTTAAAGTGAATAATAAAGAGTTGGAAATTACCGACCATTTTGATAAGGGGTATGTCCGTATTGAGCGTGAGTGGAAAAATGACGATAGAGTAGAATTAGAGTTATTTATGCCGATTGAAAGGATATATTCTCATCCGAAAGTTAGGCAAAATGTAAATACTGTAGCTATTCAAAGAGGACCGATTATATATTGTTTAGAATCAATTGATAATATTTACTCTTTACATGAAATTTCTCTCCCGAAGGAAGGAGTACTTCATTCTATTTATGATGAAACACTTCTAGGAGGAGTTGTAAAGATCATAGGAGAGGCAGAACTAGTTGACGACGATTGGGAGAATAAACTTTATTCCACCACTAAACCAAAAAACAAGCCTTTTCAAATAACCGCAATCCCATATTATGCATGGAATAATCGAGCATCTGGGCAAATGAGGGTTTGGATCCATGAGGGATAAAATGAATGATTAAGGAAAGGCGGGATGGGAGGGATGTTCCCTATTGATTTGAATGTCGTTTTCTTTATGAAGGAAGTCCTCAAAATGGTTTGACGCTTGGATAATGAAGCAGAAAAAACTTTATGAATGCAGGTTAATATTCTAATAGATGGAGAGTATTTAGTTGGTTACACTAAGGGGATATAAGATGTTGAAAAAATTTCCAATCAGAACTGTGCACTCCCAAATGAAATGATAAAAGGGGAAGAAAAGGTGACTGTCGCCACTCCGGTTACAGAGTCTGCTGAGTAGATTAGAGTCTTAAGCATAAAAATAGATATTCGATTACTAAATGATTCTGCTAAACAATTATATAAAACGCGGCTCTTTTCTTTCCCAAATCAAGTGGTGTAAGAAGAACAAAATATTTAGGAAAGGGGAAGTTTGCTATGAATTTGGTAATGCGAAAGGATGTTCCAGAAGAAGCTACATGGAATTTAACTGATATTTTTTCTTCTGAAATTGAATTGGGGAGAGCTTATTCAGCTGCAGAACAAGAAATAGATGAAATGTTAAGCGGAAAGATCCCTTTATCTTCAGCGTTTGAAATACTTCATGTTATCCGAAAATACGATAATTTAATGGAAAGACTTCATCGAATCTCAAGTTATGCTATGTTCAAATATTCGGAGGATGAATCAGATCCGGATGCTCAAAAGTTAATGGGACGAGTACAGCTATTAGTTGGTAAGGGAAATATGGTATCGGCCAAATTTGTGAATACCTTAATCCAATTACCTAAGGAAGATATGACAAAATACATGGAAGAAGAAAAAGATCTTCAAATATATAATCGGTTTTTACAAAGGATTGACGAAGCCCGTCAACATGCATTAACCCCAGAAATGGAAGAAATTTTGGCATCATTAGGTCAAACTCTAGAATCACCTGAAACATTCTATCTCACTATTACATCTTCTGACTTAAAATTTGAGCCAGTAAAGGATAAGAATGGGAATCAAATACCTGTTTCTTTACACACGTATATGACACAGATTGAAACATCTCCAGATACAACACTCCGTAGAAATGCCTTTAAATCCTTAACAAAAGGTTTAAAGAGTCATCAGCATGGACTTGCAAAAATTTTATCAAATGAAATCAATAAAAATGTGACTTTAGCAAAAATAAGAGGTTTTTCATCTGTACTTGATATGCACCTTCAATTTTCACCACCATCAACTAATTTTTATACCACAGATGAAATTTCTACTGAGTTTTTTGAACAAATATTAGACACATTCCAAAATGAGCTATCGCCACATATGCAAAGATACGCCCGTTTAAGAAAAAAGCAGCTTGGATTAGATACACTTTTATTTTCTGATGTTAAAGCTCCCTTAGATCCTGAGTTTGATCCACCAATAAGCTATAAGGAAGCAGGAGAAATCATCACTGAAGCTGTAGGTGTACTAGGTTCTGAGTATCAAAATCAAATGCACAAAGCATTCTCAGAAAGGTGGGTTTACCGAGGGGATAATATTGGACGAAGAATGATTGCCTTTGGTGGAGGTGTTCATGGTGTCCATGGCTATTCTTTTTATCCTTGGGGAGGCAACTTGTTTGACATGCTCCTTTTAAGTCATGAGCTTGGGCATACCATCCATTATACACTTTCTGCTCAAAATCAACGATTTATTAATAATTCACAATCCATGCTATTTGTAGAAGCCCCATCTACACTAGTCGAACATTTAGTAGTTCATTATTTACAGGAACAGAGAAACGACGCGAGACTTAATCGTTGGTTAAATATGTATTTAATGATGAGTTACCATCATAATTGTGTCACACATGTGTTAGAGGCAGAGTTATTACGGAGGCTCTATAAGATGGTTGAAAATAAAGAAGCATTAACTACCTCGAGTATTAGCGAAACAAAAGGGAAAATTTTATCTGAATTCTGGGGAGAAACAGTTGAGATAGATGAAGGGGCAAAATTAACATGGATGAGACAGCCGCATTATTATATGGGCCTATATCCTTTTACTTATTCGGTCGGGATATCTGCTGCAACAATCATTTCACAACGAATAAAAAAAGAAGGTAAAGGTATTGGTGAGCAATGGACTGAAGTTCTGAAGCAAGGCGGAAATATAAAGGGGCTGGATTTGTATAAAATGGCAGATTTGGACATGTCAACTACTAGCATTATCAAGCAGACAATTAGGCATGTTGGCACTATTGTTGATCATTTGGAGAAAAGCTTTTAATGATTCTGATTTAGATAGAAGTGTAGAGTTAGAGATTGTGAAAGAAATTTATGATGAAATATTCAAAAGATCCATGAAAGCAGGAATTTTTTCTTTGTGTAACATTGCTTAGCTTATCATTTGTTTAGGGAGTGTTTACGATGAATAATCAACATCGAGAAAGACTGGCATTATTACTCCAGTATCTTGAAAGCGAACAAATAGATTTAGCCATTGTCATATCACCAAAAAGTGTTTTTTATTACACTGGCTTTTATTCTGATCCGCATGAGCGGTTTATGGCGTTAGTGCTCGATTTACATAATCAACATCACTATTTATTTGTTCCAGCACTTGACTTGGAGGCTGCAGAAGCAACATCATCGATAAAAAAAATTATCCCCATTTTTGACGAACAAAATCCTTATCAAGTCTTGAAAAATAAAATTGGGGAAGGTGTACAAACGATAGGAATAGAAACCAAAAATTTCAGTTTATATCAGCAGGAGCAGTTCAATTTATTTTATCCAGGATTTCTCTATAAAGATATTGGGCAGTTCATTGCAGTTCAGAGGATGAAGAAGACTCCAGAGGAAAGCGCAATGGTACAAGAAGCGGTTTATGTTATCGAAAAAGTGCTTACTGAAGGGATTAACCGCGTTCAAGTGGGCATGAAGGAGTTGGAATTAACGGCGGAACTGGAATATTTAATGAGAAAGTATGGAGCAGAAGGGCCATCGTTTTCAACGATTGTTTTATCTGGTGAAAAGTCTTCGCTTCCTCATGGGCAACCAGATCAGAAGAAAATTAATCGTGGCGATTTTTTATTAATTGATATGGGAGTCATCTTAAATGGCTACTGTTCAGACATTACCCGCACTTTTGTAGTAGGAGAAGGTACGGCTGAACAAAGGAAAATATATGAGATTGTCCGAGAATCTGTTCAAGCTGGGATTAATGCTGTAAAGGTAGGGCATACAGCAGGTAGTGTAGATATTGCAGCTCGCGATGTCATTAAAACTAACGGTTACGGACAATATTTTAATAATAGGGTAGGCCATGGTTTAGGAATGGAAGTACATGAGGAACCATCTATCCATGAAAAAAATAAACTGATATTGGAACCAGGATTATTGTTTACGATAGAACCCGGAATTTACATTCCAGGTTATGGCGGGGTACGAATTGAAGAAAATGTGTATATAGAAGAAACGGGAAACGCAAAAGTGTTAACTTCTTTTTCTACTGAGTTTACAGTGTTAGGCTTTTAAGAAGTAACCCTCCATTTGAAACATTTTTCGGGAAGGGAATTAAAATAGTGATTAAATTAAAAAGGTAATTAAATTAGTGATCAAATTTTATGTATAACTTTTTTCTAACTAAAAAGTTACGATTCCTAGTAATCTCAATCCACAACATGTTAGATGAAGTAAAGAAACTAATAATAATTCACTTAATAAGAATGACGTGAATGATGCATAAGCATCACGTACGAACCAATAATTACACAAGGAATTTATGCAAAACTCCGAGCTGCAAAAAAACTTCGGGATCTACTCACGTGTTATTAGTCGTTTCAGGGACAATTACAAATTTATTGATAAATTCTTTTAGATTTTAAGCAGACTTTACCTTGGTAAAGTCTGCTTAAAACGATGTCACATTCATACATAAGTTGTTAAGAATCCCTTGATTAACTGTAATTTAACAGGTTATGATGGCCTTTATATTTCCATTAAATAGTTTTTGCACCGTACTATTAATAATCATGTACAATTTATGATGAAAAATTTAAAAGAATATTTAATGGCACAAGTTTTTACTTGTGAATAAAAATCCAAAGCTGATTGCCCTTGTTTTTTAGTGTGAGAACTAGACCATTTCATGCCGCCAAATGGGGCTTGGTATTCAACTCCAGCTGTTTCTTGGTTGACACGTACCATTCCGACTTCCTACCCACGCTATACCATATTCGGGGTCTTAAAAAATATAAATGTCATTTTAGAATGTACCCCCCAACCTAAATTCTTCCCGGCTGGGGGAGGTTAAATGTTTGCTAAAAGGGCATAATTCCTAGCTTATCTTCAAAATAAGCTATAAAGTTATCAAAACAAGACCTAAGAAAAGAATGGGAAGTTAATATTAGTAGCAAGCGGTTGATTGGAAGTCGTGACCACTTTAATGCAGTGTTAATTGCAAGGATTCTTACTATATATACATATTTTTATAAGCAAAAAATAATACTCATAACTTCTAATAAACTTTATAATTGGATTTTAGGTACAGAAGAAACCCCATTCTTAACTAGTAAGTGGGGTTTTTTATAATTCCTTCCTTTTACTATCAAAACCTCCTTAACCTTCTTTCTAGAGACTAGCGTCTTTTCTTGGAAAAATAGACACTTTTTCTTTAGAAGTATTATTTTTCTTATCTGGGGATTTTTCTTCCCAAAAATCAGCACCGCTTATACCAACTTTTCGTGGATCAAAAACTGGATCTTTCCCTGCTTTTTTCTGGCTTTCATAATCCTTTAATACTTTTAAGGTTGGTTTTGTCAGAAGTAAAATCGCAACAAGATTGAGCCACGCCATACTTCCTATCCCTAAATCTCCTAGAGCCCATAATAAAGATGCTGATTCGACGCTTCCAATGTACACCATTACTAAAAATACAATTTTTAGGACTGTTTTTAACCACTGCAGCTTTAATTTTTTATCAAGATAGACAAGGGTCGTTTCGGAAATATAATAATATGCCATCAGGGTCGTGAAAGCGAAGAAGAAGATGGCTATGGAAACGAACATAGAGCCAAATCCCGGTAATACAGTTTCTACCGCTTCCTGAGTATAGATGGGTCCAGCTTCAACATTTCCCATTGTTTCAACAATTGGTTCTTTTCCTTCTGGAGTAACGCTATACATGCCCGTTACAAGAATCATAAGAGCTGTCGCCGTACATACAACAATCGTATCGATATAGACCGAAAAAGCTTGGACTAATCCTTGCTTGGCAGGGTGAGAAACTTCAGCCGCTGCCGAACTATACGTTCCTTCACCAACACCAGCAACGTTCGAAAACACCGCTCTCTTGACCCCCCAGGCAATCGCTGCACCTACAATTCCCCCAAAGGCCTCATTCAAACCGAATGCGCTAGAGAAGATAAGAGAGAACATAGCAGGAACTTCCGTCATATTCGCAAATAAAATGATGAATGTAACGATCACATATCCTAACGCCATAAAAGGAACTATTTTTTCCGCAACACTGGCAATTCGTTTTACACCTCCAAAAATAATCGCTGCAAGTAAGGCAACCAATAGAACTCCTGTGATGCCTTTATTTATTCCGGATGTATTTTCAAACCCGACAGCAATCGTGCTCGATTGTATGCCTGGCAGTAAAATTCCATAGGAAATTGTGACAACAATAGCCACCAAAGTAGCGAACCATTTTATCTTTAAACCTTTTTCAATAAAGTAAGGTGTACCGCCCCGGTATTCATTTCCCACTTTGCTTTTAAACACTTGGGCAAGAGTGGATTCTATAAAGGCGCTGGCTCCTCCCAATATTGCCATTACCCACATCCAAAAAACGGCCCCTGGACCTCCAAAGGCAATGGCCGTAGCCACACCCGCTATATTCCCAATTCCCACACGTCCTGCTAGAGCCATACAAAAAGCCTGAAAAGATGATACTCCTGAATCTGAACTCTTGCCTTCGAAAAGCAATTTAATCATTTCCTTAAAATACCGTATTTGCACAAATCTAGTTGCAATAGTAAAAAATAACCCTGCTCCCAGTGCAAAGAAAACCAATCCTATACTCCATACCTGCCCAACTAACCATTCTACTAATTTCTCCATTCCAATCCCCCCAAAAGTTTATACTTACTTTATAAGAAAAAATTGAACTCTTTTAACATCCTTAAAAATACAAGAATATTAGTCCGATTCTAATAATCCCTAAGTAATATTTTTCTTTTGTGACTAAGCCTCACAACGTGTTCGAAAGCGCTTCCATTTATTGTGGAAATTGTAGATACTGTTTAGAGAACGATTTTATTTTCAGTCCCAACATCTCTCAGTCTTTTAAACAGTCTCCTTTATGGTATCAATAAAAGTGCAGACAATAAGGTAGATGCAATCATTGTTATAAAAAACTCATTCCACCCAGTATTCTCAATTACTATAGAAAGCGGATAACCAGACAAATCTGCACCTAAATAGCCAAATAAACCGACAAAATCTACGGCCGCTCCAGCAGAATCTTTATAAGTTGTTTCAGATGCTGCGATACCAATGAGCATTTTTTGACCAAAGATAAAGAAACCAATTGCATAAAAGCAAGCGGCGATCAACCTATAGCCAAGACTAGGGAAATTCATAATAAAGCCCTCAACACCGATACCAATCATAAAGATAATATTCATTGGGGTTCGATTTCCCTTGAATAGAACATCTGATCCCCATCCTGCAAATATAGTACCGAAAAAGCCGCCTACTTCTAACAATGAAAGAGCAGAGTTAGCTTTAACCAAGTCATAATCATATTCACGCACCAAATAAAGGTTTGCCCAGTCTTTAATCCTGGTCGGGACGATATAAATCAGGATGTAGGAAAACGATAATAACCAAATATATTTGTTAGTAATAATATAACGAATAAGAATTCTGAGTCATTGGCATTTTTTTGCTATTTCTCTCCTGTTCTAATTCTATTGGAACATTACGCCAATTCTCTCCTGTTCTAATTCTATTGGAACATTACGCCAATTCTCACCTACCGTAGGTAAGCCCATAGAAGCAGGACGATCCCGTAAACGTCAAATGACAATTATTCCTGCGGCAATACCAATTATTCCTGGAACAAAAATGCCATAACGTCACAAAAGGGTGACCGCCAATCCACCGGCAAGTAAAGGAATTAATGCTTCGCCTATATTATGTGAGGTATTACTACAAATCGCCCACCAAAACCCTCGCTCTTTACGAGAATATTAATTTAGCAGCCGGTGGCCACCCCCAACCTTGGAAAAGGCATTCAATATTCACAGACAAATAAATGCAATCAGGGAAGAGCTAAATCCAAAGAAAATATAGATGATGCCTGTAAGAATTAGACCCACACCCATAAAAAACCTAGGGTTGGCTTTATCGCTTATATTATCAGAAACAAACTTGGATGCCACATAAACAAGGTAAAAAGCAGTGATTAATATTCCGACATCTTTGACTGTCATGTCAAGATCTACCAACATAGAAGGCATCACATAGTTAAAACTTTTTCGAGTGAACTAATAAATTGAATATCCGACATAAAGGGCAATCATGATATGGATTCGCCAATAACAATAGTGGTATGTTGGCATTCGTTTTGTTCACCCTTAAAGTCTCGAAAATCAAAAATATAGGTAACGGTTATATTTCGATTATTTTAATAAAAATCCAGCAGGTAGAGGATCTGTCGGATCTAATACAAATGTCTGCATTCCTGTAATGAAGCCGCGGCTTGTCAACTTGAACTGGTAGCCACTTTCTGTTTGTTTAACTGCTTGTACTGTCAAACGGCTGTCAAAAATACTTTCATTTACGAATGGCTTTTCCATATATAATCCACCTTTAGATATTAAGCTTGTATAACATGCCATCGTCGATCCGAAGCCAGGAGACCGAACAATATACTGGTCCTCACGGAAAGTGATTGTTTTAATTTGCCCCTTTTCTAGATGAGAGTCATCCATTAAAATGGCACCTTTTACATGAATTTTTGACTCGAGAGCTTGAAACACTGTTTTCCCCCATCTCTTCAATTCAGAAAGTTCCTCAACACAAATCTCTGCAGGAAAATCGCGCTTCTCAAACACTGCATATAATTGATCCGTTTTCACGAGAGAAAAGTCTGTATTTAAATGTAAATGAGACAATGGGACGTTTGATTGAATGACTTGGCATGGTTCACTTTCTATCACCACTGAAACTACTTCATCCTTCTCCATAATAGCGGTAACCGAAATCAAACCACTTACCGTTTCGATTTTGTATTCACTCGATGCCCTTGGCTGCAAATGGCCACATTCTAATAAAGCTGTCATCACAGCAACGATACCACTGTAATGAAGAGGAACCGTTCCTTCATGATTGAAAAATAATACTGCCGCATCTGCTTCTTGGCTAATCGGCGGGACGACAAGGCAGCCATTTAATCCTGCGAACCCGCGCGGTTCATTCAATAAAAGATTGATCTCTTCTGCAAATACATGCGGAAACTGCTCATTTAACTGTTCCAAGTTCTGATAATGAATGAATGGAGCATCTTTGATAACACGGAACGCCTCACCGGCTACGTGTACATCCGTTGTTAAATATACCTTTTGAATCTTCATTTTACGTCCTCCGTTTCATGTTCCATCGGGGGAATAAGCAGAAACCCTTCTTTAAGCGGATCTTCTTCATGGTAGAAGAACCGATGCATCCCCATTAGCCAAGCTGATCCTGTAATCTTGGTCACTACAGCCTCAACGCCTTCCACATCTGTTGTTTCCAGTACCCGTCCTCTAAATAGGGAACCAACAATGCTTTCATGAACAAATTCTTCTTCAATTGAAATTTCTTGATTAGCATATAGGACAGCCAATTTGGCAGAAGTACCCGTTCCACATGGAGAACGGTCGATTCCTCCTGGAGGAACAATAACTGTGTTTTTCACATCTGCTTCCTCATGGGTTGGGTCGGTAAAAAACTCAACATGGGTTAGCCCTCGAATAAATCGATATTGCGGATGAACGATTTCAGTTTTTTCATTAATAGTATTTCTGATATTGATCGCTTTTTCGATTATGTTGGAAGCATTCTCTGGAATTAAATCCAATCCAACAGATTTAGCGTCAATGATTGCGTAAAAATTGCCGCCATACGCAATATCAGCATCTACACGCCCAATTCCCTCGACATCAACGGAAACCCTTTTTAATAGAAACGCTGGGATATTGCAAAAAGATACTTCTTTCGCTTTTCCGTTTTCTACGGAAATATCTACTTCGACAAGTCCTGCAGGTGTATCCAATTTTAATGAAGTAATTGGTTCTTGAATGGGGATCAATCCCGATTCAACTAGAGCAGTACAGACACCAATGGTATCATGTCCGCACATTGGTAAATATCCTCCTGTTTCTATATAAATCACGCCGATATCCGCTTCTGGATGGCACGGATCCGTTAACAAAGCGCCAGACATCACATCATGACCACGCGGTTCGTTCATTAAAAGCATACGGATCCAATCATACTCCTTTTTCATATGGAGCATTTTTTCTGACATTGTTTCTCCAACTAGTTTCGGAAGACCGCTAATCAGCGTCCTCGTTGGATTCCCGCCTGTATGTGTATCAATGGTTGTAAAGACTCTTTGTGCCCTCATCTGCTCAACATCCTTTCTTTAAAACGGTTAAATCTAAGCGGTTCAATAGGAATAGACGTTCCTTTTTCATTTATTAGTTCTTCTACTATTTTCCCTGTTACTGCTGCGAGGCTGATTCCGTCACCTTCGTGGCCGGCCGCGATGTAATAATTTGGGAATCTATCCACCCTTGAAACGATTGGTAAATGGTCTTCCGTCCACGGTCGCAACCCTGCATACGAACGAATTACCATCATATCGGCCATTTTCGGATAAAAGCGGATTGCCCGGTTTGCAATACATTTAATGACTTCATTGTTTACTTTCGTATTGATGCCAACGAATTCTCTGCTGCTTCCGATTAAAAAGTTTTGGCTTTCCGTTGGTTCAAAGACAAGAGCTACTCCGTATTTTTCAGTCAGTGGATCAACGCGACGATGTCCACCAAACTTAGAAATTAAGTAACCAAATTCCATTACTTTTCGAGATCCCACATGTTGCTGCCTAGAGGCAACGATAATATGCCCTTTTCTTGGTTTAATCGGTATTGAAAGACCAAGCATCTCTCCTATTCGAGGTGCCCATACCCCAGCGGCATTAACGACATGATCTGCGGTAAAAACTCCATTTGTCGTTTCTACAATAAATGAAGCGCTCTCTTCTTTTTTTATTCGTTTTACTTCGGTATGTTTCAAGGCTTTAGCCCCTAGTTTTTTTGCTTCTTCAAGAAGAGAAAACGCTAGAAGATAAGGATTCACGGTGGAATCGGTAGCACATTCCAAACCACCTAATAAATCATCTGCAAAAAAGGGAGACTCCTGCCTTATATCCTGTCGATCAAGCATGCGGAATGGTAAACCGGCAGCTTTTTGACGGTCGACCCATTTCTGTGCCGCTTCCATCTCCTCATCTGATTCACAGACAAGGATGCTACCTGGTGCACGATACTCAAAAGGGTGCTCCAATTCTCTACTTAATTCATCAACTAGTTTCTGACTGTACAATGACATTTGACTATCAAAACCTGGGTCTTTATCAATTGCTAAAATATTTCCGTCACATCGTGAAGACGTGCCACTGACAAATTCCCCTTTTTCAATGATTGTTACGTCTCTTCCATATTTAGTAGCATAATAAGCAATCGAACAGCCAATAATTCCCCCACCAATGACTAAAACGTCACAGTGTTTCACATAACATCCCCCCTCGATGAAATGACTTCATCATCTTATAATGCAATTAGTGTGCCAACTATAGTGAAACTTCCGCAATGAATTACAATTTCAATACTACTGATGGTAAGGTGCAGGTAACAAAAACGTTGTACAGTAAAGAAGGCTTTGGAAGCAAAAGCAATAGTATAAAGGAAAAGCGATAACTTTTAGAGGATGTGGCGCTATTAAATCTTTGTTTCTATAATCAGGAATTTATTGGCATTTATTTCTGATGAGGTCCCTCGATTTCTAGAAGCGAAAGTTTTACCTTTCATTAATTTGAGGTAAAATCCACTGTAAAAATATTTTGAATATTCTATGAAAAAGTGTATAATTTCATTTACAGTGTTAATATTTTTTTACAGTCTGGGAGGGTATCATGGCATTTTCATTACCATCAGTAAAAGAAATCATAAGACAGCTTCTAATTGATACACCGTTCGATCAGTATGACATTAAACAGAAAAACGGTGAATTTTATTATCGTTCAACAGCAAAAACACCTGAGCTTTCATGCAAGGTCGTATATGAGGATGATTCATTCAACACCTTGATTCAGGCGTTTAGTCATCATTCCACAGCTATAATTCTTGATGCAAACAAAAATCCTGTAGGCTGTATAACAGCCACACAAATGATCAATTTGCTTTATAACTCTTATAATCAATTAAAAGCATTTTATGAAGCAGTCGTTCAAACGTCGGATGCCTCAGTTACGGTCATTGATGATAACGAGCTCGTTTGTACATGGACAGAAGGAGCAGAAAAGATATTTTCAATTAATCGTGAAGCAATACTTGGCCGACCTATTACTGATTTTTTTGAAAACCTAGAAATCTTGCAATCACTACATGAAGGGAAAAGTATTGTTGGCCAGTATCATCAGGCTCGGTCTGATTTGTTTGTCTTAATTAACTCTAACCCTGTTTATTATAATGGCCAGATTATCGGTGCAGTCGTTTCAGAAACGGATGTCACGAATCAAGTTGTGCTTAATGAAAAATTATTTAACATGTCCAGCGAAGTCCACCGTTTAGAACAAGAAGTAGCAAAGTATAAGGACTCATTTGATCCCTTTAATTTCATTAAAGGAAAGAGTGCTGCCATACAAAGAACAGTGCATATAGCTAGAAAAGTATGTTCTGTTAAATCAACGGTTCTCATACTAGGCGAAAGCGGTGTCGGAAAAGAAGTGTTTGCTAAAGCCATCCATGAAGCAAGCGAAGAATCAAACGCACCTTTTATTTCAATTAATTGTGGCGCCATACCGGCGTCTTTATTTGAGAGTGAATTATTTGGGTATGAGCGAGGCGCCTTCTCCGGCGCTGACAGTAAAGGAAAAAAAGGAAAAATAGAACTGGCAAAAGGGGGGACATTATTTCTTGATGAAGTAGGCGAAATGCCGCTCGACATGCAGGTGAAGCTTCTGCGAGTACTGCAGGAACGGAAATATTATCGTGTTGGCGGAGAAAAGGAAATTAATATCGACTTCCGAATCATCGCTGCCACAAATCGTGATTTACAAGAATTAATAAAAGAAGGGAAGTTTCGTGAAGATTTATATTATCGCTTGAACGTAGTCAGCCTACACATCCCTCCTTTAAGGGATCGGAAAGAAGATATTATCGAATTAACCCATTATTTCTTAAATGATTTTTCATTGAGTTATCAGCGAACGATTCATGAATTATCCCCAGAAGTAATACATGAACTGCTTCGTTATGATTGGCCCGGCAATATTCGCGAACTACGCAATGTCATTGAACGGCTAGTCGTATTCGCGACAGACGGCGTAATAAAAAGAGATTATTTGCCCTTTAATACAAACAATATTAGCTTTGACACCCCAAAAAAAATTGCATCAAATATATGTAAGGAAAGTGATGTCACCATTTTATCTCTGCAAGAAGAAATGGACCAACACGAGAAAAAAGTAATTAAAAGAGCGTTACAGATTTTGGATGGCAATAAACTAGAATGTGCTAAACAACTCGGTGTCACAAGAACTACGTTATACAATCGATTGAAGCGACTTGGCTTAAAGTAATCCCCTTCCTCCTCTAAGTTGGCACGATTTTTGCATAATATTTTTATACAAAGATCATGAGGAGGAATTCAAATGGCTAACAAAGAGAGCATGGTTATTTGCCGTTGTGAAGAGGTTACTTACGGGCAACTTCAGTCAACAGCAAATGAACATAAATGCACAGCAAGAGAATTAAAATTAAGAACGAGGGCCGGAATGGGCTTTTGTGGAGGCCGCACGTGCAGGCTGACTTTAGATAAGATTATCGAATGTGTTATTCCTAATGTGTCACCGGGTGAAATTCCGCTAAAATACCAGCCCCCAATTCGGCCGGTGACATTTGGAACGGTAGGTGAAAATCAATGACTAGAATAATAGAACATCCTGTTTTAGGGAATTTAAATGATAGAGAACGTGTTTCTTTTCAATTTGATGGAATTAGATATGAAGCATATGAGAATGAAACGATTGCTGCAGCTCTTTTGGCAAATGGGATAAGAAAACTGCGTGTTCACGAAGATAGCGGGACACCTAGGGGGATTTATTGCAACATCGGCCATTGCTTGGAGTGCCGTGTAACGGTCAATAATCAAGCAAACGTAAGAGCCTGCTTAACGGTTGTAGAAAAAGATATGATTGTTGAAAGTGGCAAACAGCTTCCTAATATTGTAAGAAGGATGGTAGAAAAGCGATGATGGATGTAATTGTGATTGGAGGAGGTCCAGCTGGACTAGCAGGAGCTAAGGCCTGTGCGGGCTTTGGTCTCAAAGTGACTGTTATTGATGAATTTATAAAGCCAGGTGGCAGATTGCTTGGACAACTTCATCAAGAACCCTCCGGTGAATGGTGGAACGGAATTAAAGAATCAGAACGTCTCCATCAGGAAGCGAAAAAATTATCAGTCGATATCCGTTGTGGTGTATCCGTTTACAATTTAGAAAAAGAAAACCATCTATGGAGTGTGTATACGAGCTTAGGTACGCTAGAGGCACCATTTGTACTAGTAGCCACCGGAGCCGCTGAATACCCTATCCCATTGCCCGGCTGGACCCTTCCCGGTGTAATGTCAATCGGTGCGGCTCAAGTAATGACGAATGTTCACCGCGTCCAAGTCGGTAAAAAAGGGATCATTATCGGAGCGAATATTTTAGCATTTGCGATTTTAAATGAATTACAATTAGCTGGTATAACGGTTGATCGGATTGTACTCCCAGAAAAGAGTGTTCTTAGCCAAAAGGCGGGTGAACCTGGGGAGGTCATGAAATCGCTCTTAAACGCTGCTCATCTCGCCCCATCAAGGCTATTGCGTATCGGAGGCCGTTTCATGAAGAATGACTGGATTAGAAATATCGGTTTGAACTTTTATCCGAAAAATGGCATGAAAGTGAATGGTACCCCTCTCCAACTTCGTAAAGCAGCACTCGAAATTATCGGTAAAGATCAGGTCGAAGGAGTTCGCGTCGCCGATATTGATGTTAATGGCAATATGGTTACAGGATCTGAAATGATTTACGAAGCAGATTTTGTCTGTATAGCAGGCGGCTTGTATCCGCTGGCAGAGCTTGCTGCAGTTGCGGGATGTCCATTTCAATACATTCCTGAACTTGGTGGCCATGTACCTATTCATTCAGAGACGATGGAAACCCCTCTCGACGGGCTATTTGTAGCCGGTAATATCACCGGTATCGAAAGCGGCAAAATTGCCATGGCTCAAGGAACAATTGCAGGCTTATCGATTGCCAAACATGCAAAAAAAGAATTGGAAACAATTGACCAGCAACTGCAACAAGCAATACAAAATGTCCGTACTGTTCGTCAACAAGCTGCAATCCAATTCAATCCTGAGATTGATAGTGGCAGAAGCAAAATGAAGGAGATTTGGGAGAGCCTTCACTTTAATAATAGTGATGTAAGTTCTAGGAAAGAGATTGTATAAAACCTTAAGTAAAAACAATTAACTATTTTGGATTATAAGTAATACCAAACAGTTTTAAAAAATTTTTAATAACATTAAGCAGAGTTCACACATAAGTGAACCTGCTCTATTTTAAGTACGTCAATGTCACTAATTTTATTTTTGATATTAGGCAGGATTAGAAGAAATGCATAAAAACTTCACATCGGAATCCGTGTGATTCATCCAGTTATGTGGAGTAGTTGAATCTAAATAAATACAGTCAAAAGGGTGCAAATTTTGTTCTTCATCGTCAATTAATACAGTAAGAGTTCCTTCTAAGACATAAAGGAACTCTTGTCCTTTATGTGAATAAGAGTTGCCTCTATTTTCACCTGGTTTTAACATAACCAATAATGGGGTAAAAAGGGGATTTTCTATGTTAACGACTAAATCTTTATAAATAAAGCTATTTGTTCTGTCGTTTAGATCCCTCAAAGAGTTTCTTATAATCATCGGTGTTGTTTTTTTCACTGGATTTGAAAAAAAGTAGCTCGGATTAACATCAAGGGCTTCAGAAATCTTTTTTAGTGACTCAAGTGTAACGGATGATTTTAAGCGTTCTACTTGTGAAAGAAAACTGATAGAAAGATTAGTTTTCTCTGAGATTTGTTTTAATGTAAGTCTTCGTTCTTTTCGCAACTCTTTTATTTTAATCCCGATAGAATCGTCCATTTTGTATATACTCCTTTAACATTTTATAAATTTAAAATATATAAAACTCTCTATACAATGATTAAAGTGTCACTTCAATTAAAATATATCCTATCCTAATGGATATATTAATCAAAATCAAGAGGAGATAGAAACAAAATTACTCTATATTTCAAGAATATAGTATCTTTCATAGGTATTTTATAAAAAGTTTGAAAATTCTGTTTGCAACACATTGATGTTTATGTTAATATCACATTAAGTGAAGTAAAACTTCAATTTTACAATAAAATTGAAGTGGTACTTTAATTAATAAAAATAATTCATATTAGGAGGAATTTACTTATGGCAAAATTCAGTGGAGTTTATGTAGCACTTGTTACCCCGTTTACAGAGGATCATCAGATTGATTACGGCAAATTAACTGATTTATGTAATTGGTTAATTGAGCAAGGAGTAGATGGTCTTGTTCCAGGAGGTTCTTTAGGAGAATATGCTACACTTACTGCCGAAGAAAGAGCAAAATTAGTTGAAACTGTAATCGAAGCAGCAAATGGTCGGGTTCCTGTTGTGGTAGGTTCTGGAGCACCTTCAACTGCCCAGTCAGTTAAATGGGTTCAACATGCAAAGGATCACGGAGCAGCAGGCATTATGGCTTTACCTCCAATCAACTATAAGCCTCTAGAAAGTGAAGTAATTGAACACTACAGAGCATTATCTGAAGTTGGTCTTCCTATCATTGCTTACAATAACCCAAAAGACTATCCAACTGACTTAACTCCTGATTTACTTGTGGAAATTTCAAAATTTGAAAGTGTCGTTGCGGTTAAAGAGTTCTCAGGTGATGTACGTCGCATGCAAGAAATTTTAGAAAGAACTGACCTTGAAGTAATGGTGGGGGTAGATGATCTTGCCCTTGAAGGAGCTTTAGTTGGAGCTACTGGTTGGATTTCAGGTGTTCCAAATGCTTTACCCAAAGAAGGTGTAGAATTATTCAGGTTAGGAAGAGAGGGGAAAGTAGAAGAAGCACTAAAGCTTTATAAGCATCTTTTACCACTTTTCCGTTATGATGCTAGCCCTCAGCTTGTACAATCTATTAAATATATGATGGAATTAGCTGGTAAACCAGTAGGTCCTACACGTCCACCTCGTTTACCACTAAGTAAAGAAAGTTATCAAAAAATAGAAGAAGCTTTTAATTATTCTAAACAATTAACTGTTTAATAGATAAAAAGCTAAATGAACGGGTACATAATTCCATTAAAAATTGTGCCCATTCATTTTTAATGGAAGAAAGGGTGATAGGAGTGAATGTAAGTACAATAGCAACAACACATTTAAATTATATTAACGGTCAGTGGGTTAGAAGTTTAAATGAAAAAGTAGAAGCAAGTATTAACCCTGCTAATAAAAATGAGATTGTAGGTTATATACAGAAATCAACAAAAGATGATTTAGATAATGCAGTTAAATCTGCATATCAAGCTAAAAAATCATGGAAAAAAATTGGTCAGGCAGAAAGAGGTCAATTTTTATTTAAAGTAGCAAACATTCTTGAGGAAAACTTAAATGACATTGCGGAAACAATGACTAGGGAAATGGGGAAAACACTTCCTGAAGCAAAGGGAGAAACGGCACGAGGCGTTGCTATTCTTCGATACTATGCGGGTGAAGGTATGAGGAAAGATGGCGATGTAATCCCTTCATCAGATAAGGATGCCCTTATGTTTACAAAACGGACTCCAGTTGGGGTTGTTGGTGTAATTACACCATGGAACTTTCCTGTTGCGATTCCTATTTGGAAAATTGCACCTGCACTTGTGTATGGAAATACAGTAGTGTTTAAGCCAGCAACTGAAGCTGCTGTTACTGCTGCAAAAGTGGTCGACTGTTTTGCAAAAGCCGGAGTCCCAAAAGGAGTATTGAATTTTATTACAGGATCTGGTTCTGTAATAGGACAACAATTAATTGACCATTCCTTCTTAGATGCAATCACATTTACCGGATCAGAAGGTGTGGGGCAAGTAGTCGCAAATTCAGCAGCATCCCGTGGAATAAAGTTTCAATTAGAAATGGGAGGGAAAAATCCAGTTATTGTTACCAAAGATGCTGATTTAGACCAAGCTGTCGAAGCTGTTATTAGTGGAGGTTTCCGTTCAACTGGACAAAAATGTACCGCTTCAAGTCGTGTGATTATCGAAAACCAAATTTATGATACATTTATAGAAAAACTTGTCCAAGCTACAAAAAAGATCACTGTAGGAGACGGTCTAAAAGAAGGGATCTGGATGGGGCCTTGTGCCAGCGAAAACCAGTTTAATAACGTAAGAGAATATATCGAACTAGGAAAAGAAGAAGGTGCTACTTTAATAGTTGGTGGAGAGACATTATCTGGAGAAGAGTATAGCAAAGGCTTTTATATAACACCTACCATTTTTGGGAATGTAAAACCAGAAATGAGAATTGCTCAGGAAGAAATTTTTGGCCCTGTTATTACCCTTCTTCGTGCATCAGACTTAACAGAAGCTATTGAAATAGCAAATAATACAAAATATGGATTGAGTGCATCCATATTTACATCTAACATCAGCTCTTTACTTGAATTTATTGACGAAATTGATGCTGGTCTAGTTCGAATCAATGCGGAAAGTGCAGGAGTAGAGCTTCAGGCCCCATTCGGAGGCATGAAATCTTCAAGTAGTGGCTCCCGGGAACAAGGAGAAACAGCGAAGGAATTCTATACTGCTATTAAGACAGTTTTTATAAAGGGTAATTAATCTTTCTTCAGGGATAATAATTTAGAGAGGAATAATTTACTCTTTATTACAAAATGCAGACCGGAGTTCTCCCGGTCTTTTTTTAAGAGATAAAGTATAAATTTTGAACTTAGTTTTAGTGTCTAGCTCCAGCGCCTAGCCCCTCGAGGTCATAAGCCAAATTGTAATTGAAGGCAAAGAACGCCTTCTATTCCAATTCGTCTTATGCTTTTCGGGGCTGATCAAGGCGCTTGCGCTTTTTTATATACGACAGGTAGTTTATTAAATTGGGGAGAGTCTTAATGCAACTTGGAGGAATTCATATTGTGGAAACAAACTAAAATATACTGTTCTAACTTATACCGAAAAAGAATAAGAAGGACAACACTTCCCTGGTGTAGTAAAAAGTATGTTCGAATAAATGCTTAAAGTGCAGCGTAGAAACACTGGATCCTTTTAAGTGTAATTTGGCAAACTAGCTCATACTCTCGTGAGTAAGGCCAAACTGTATTTGAATTTTTCATATCACTATCAAAGCAGTACTTTGTTAAGAATTGGTTATTTCTGAGAATTCATTAAATAGAAAAGGAAGGAGTTATCAATAAATGATTATCTTGAATGACAAAGATATAAATAACCTAATCACTATTTCCGATGTTATTGAAACCATAGAAAGTTATTACCTTAGTGATGGTGAGAAAAGAGAATTTGTTCCAGAACGTTTGTTTATTAATGATAAGGATACTACAGCTTTATTGATGCCTTCTTTTTATCAAGAATATTATGTTGCAAAATTGGTGGGTATAGCTCCAGGAAATGCCAAAATTAAGGAACCTACACTAAGAGGAGTATTAATATTATTTAATAGGAATACGATGGAACCACTAGGGGTATTTGATGCACGTACAATAACAGCCTTACGTACCGGTGCGGTCAGTGGCTTGGGTATGAAATATTTATCAAATAAATTAGCCCAAAAGGTTGGAGTTATTGGAACGGGAGATCAAGGATGGAGCCATTTGAAAGCAGCATGTGCAGTTCGTCAAATCGAAGAAGTATTAGTTAATAATAGAAGTTTTGATAGAATGGAAGAATTTATTACTACAGCAAAGAAACATTTTCCAAATATTAAAATAAAAGCATCTACTGTTGAAGAACTTGTCGAAGAAGCAGAAATTATTATTACAACAACAACATCTAAGGACCCAGTTATTCCTGAAAATTTGAATGTAGATATGGCTGGAAAGCATTTTGCAGCTTCAGGATCTTTTAAACCATTTATGCAGGAATTACCTGACTCCATTATTAAAAAGGCAGATAGAATCTTTGTAGATACGTATGATGCCTTTTTAGAGTCTAAGGATATGATTAAAGCAAAAGAATTCGGAAAAGATGAAACAAAAGTTTTATCTTTAAATGAACTTTCAAATATTGGAAGCAAAGCATACAAAGAAGGCCAATTAACTATTTTTAAGTCTGTTGGGAATGCAATTTTTGACATTTTGACAGCAAAGTTGATTTATGAAAAACATCAAAAAGTTAAATAATATATTTGTTTTTTCTCTATTATTTAGTTCCGAATTTAAAGTTTAAGTATCTAGTTCTTGGTTCAGAAAAGTAGCATAAAGTTTTAATTATTTTAGTAGATTCGGTTAATAAATAATTAGTATTCTTGCTAGTCAGATTACTTAACAGGAGGTTATTATGTGGATTCTAACGCTTTATTTAAAGAATGGGATAAAAATGTTTGAATTCGATACAGAAGAGGAAGCAAAAGAGGCATTTCGCAAAATCAATGGGATTAAATATCTATCCCATATTATCTACATTTAATTTGATTCCGATCATCTACAAAGCCTGAAGGCATACAAATAAGGCAAGTTAGATATCTCAATAATATAGTGGAACAAGATCACCGTTTCATTAAGAAACGTGTGCGTTCTATGTTGGGATTCAAGTCGTATGAAACAGCCACTTCTATATTGAGTGGCGTTGAAGCCATGCAAATGATGAAAAAAGGACAACTTCACCCACAGGTGAAGTCTGCCCAAAATAAAGTTGGATTCATGCATAAGTTGTTTGGAATTGCATCATAATCTGTTATTGAACAGTCCATGTAGGCTCTATGTCTCTATCAAATGGTTTTTGCACCAGAACCATTTATTCAATAGAGAAAAATAAAATTACAAAGAACAAGTGCTTTTCCACTTGATCTTTGTTTTGGGGTGAGGAGAATGAAAAAGGTTTTTTGTATTGGTGAAACACTTATCGATTTTATTCCAGTTTGTAGTCTAACATACTCCTCACCCGTATTTTTCCATGTGATACGGTACTTTTTTGATATTATGTAACAAGATGAAAAGGGGCTGACAACTTGAGTCAGCCCTATTCCTATTCTTTATAGCGTAAATATTGATAATTATCTGTTGCGACTGTATCAATGATGTTTCCTTCTTCGTCCTTATAAACCTCATATTCGCGATAAACCTCAACGACATATCCATCTTCCATAGTAATATCAACCAGCTTTGTTTCAAGTGTAGGTAGTTGCGGAGATTGTTCATCGGTTTCTTCATTTGAAGAAGCCGCAGAAGCTGTATCTTCAACCGGGAGGGGAAAGCTTGTAATCGCTTCTTCCTTTTCTGCGAAGATTGCAGAATCAAAGTATCCAATAATGGCGATCGTTGCAACAATAATAAAAATAGGAGCAAATTTTTTCAACGGTTTCTGCCTCCTAAAGAATTTAGTTATTACCATTGTATGTTTGTCCTTTTTAAGAATATGCATTTGTCTGGTGATATCTTGCAAGAAAAAAGATCATTTATACACTCCTAACATCTAACATTGACCAGCATAGAAACTTTTTTGTACACTTAAAGAAGTTTTGAAAATAAGTTAAGGTGATTACAAATGAAAATTTATATAAAAGGTATAGAGGATGAACGTTTCCATCGGCCGCTGCGCTTGATCGGGAATTTATTTTTTGAAGAAACCGAGCTTTGCTTCACACCAGGAGAGGCAAAGCTTGAAGCTGAGTTTTCCTTCACGGAGAGCGATGCAGGCGTTTTAATAACTGGCTTTTTACGTACGGAGGATGAAAAAGAATATACGGCAATGAAAGAACAGCACATTCCTTCTCACCTTGAAGGAAAGGATCGTTTAAAGCTTGTAAAAAATACCCTTTCCTATGTGTATTTAACCATTCTTCAGGAGTATACAGGAATCATTCAAAAATGGGGGATTCTTACTGGAGTCCGTCCTACAAAGCTTTATCATAAAAAACGTCAGGAAGGTATGTCAGAAGAAGCGATTCATCAGATGTTTAAAGCTGAATATTTGCTCTCAGATGAAAAAATCCAGCTGATGAAGCAAATCGTCGAACGTCAATTGGAGGTCGTTCCTGATCTTGACTCTCTTTCTAATGAGGTCAGCATCTATATCGGTATTCCGTTTTGCCCGACAAAATGTGCGTACTGTACATTCCCGGCATATGCAATCAACGGCCGTCAAGGCTCTGTTACGTCATTCCTTGGCGGGCTGCATTATGAAATGAGGGAAATCGGCCGCTGGTTAAAGGAAAAAGGAATAAAGATTACAACCGTTTATTATGGCGGGGGAACACCAACAAGTATTACAGCAGAAGAAATGGATATGCTCTATGAAGAAATGGTCGAGTCGTTCCCAGATGTTGAAAACATTCGAGAAATTACGGTTGAAGCAGGAAGACCGGATACGATTACAAAGGAAAAACTGGACGTTTTAAACAAATGGAAGATTGATCGCATCAGTATCAATCCGCAATCCTATATTCAGGATACATTAAAGGCGATCGGCCGCCACCATACTGTTGAAGAAACCATCGAAAAGTTCCATTTAGCAAGAAGCATGGGAATGAATAATATTAATATGGATTTGATTATTGGGCTTCCAGGAGAAGGTGTGAAAGAATTTGATTATACATTAGCTGAATCTGCAAAGCTTATGCCCGAGTCATTAACGGTTCATACCTTATCCTTTAAACGTGCTTCTGAAATGACGAAAAATAAACATAAATATAAGGTGGCCAGCCGCGAGGAGATCAGCACGATGATGGATCATGCCGTTACATGGACAAAGGAGCACGGCTATGCACCATACTATTTATATCGCCAAAAAAACATCCTTGGAAATTTAGAAAATGTCGGCTATGCCTTAAAAGGTCAGGATAGCATTTATAATATTATGATTATGGAGGAGCAGCAGACGATTATTGGAATTGGCTGTGGTGCTTCAAGCAAGTTTGTTCATCCGGAAACGAAGAAAATTACTCATTTTGCGAATCCGAAAGATCCAAAATCGTACAATGACGGCTTTAAGCATTATACAGAAGAGAAAATTGCCATTTTGGAAGAATTGTTTGCTAATTAATCTTACAAAAATATCAATATGACAGGCAGTGAGTACTGGTAAAGAAACTCACTGCTTTTTTTCGTTCTTATTTATTTTCTTATCAAAAGCAGGAAAAAGGTGCCGGTATTCCGAAATGGTATTTTAATATAAATAAGGGGTGTATGGGATGGGCAATCAAACGGTTGAATTTGTGAAGGACGGAAAGGCGGCTGCTCTATATTTCAATAGAGTGGATTCCTTAAATGCAATGGATATACAAATGATCAAGGAATTATCAGAAATGTTAGAGGAAATAGCAGCATCTGATATCAAGCTTTTATTTATCACTGGAAGAGGCCGCGCTTTTTCAGCTGGAGGGGATTTAAAGACAATGCTTTCAAGCACAAGTGATGAAGGATATCAGCCTGTCATGGACAATATTAAGAAGATGGTGCTGGCCCTTTATACAATGCCTGCTGTCACGGTGAGCCTTTTAAATGGGGCGGCTGCAGGACTAGGACTTAGCTTTGCCTTAGCATGTGATTATGTCATGGCAGAAAAACAGGCAAAGACCGCAATGAATTTTATTAATATAGGACTTATTCCAGATGGCGGCGGCCACTTTTTCTTAAAGAATCGACTTGGTGAGCATGCAGCTAAACAGATGATTTGGGAAGGGAAAGCAATGACTGCAGATGAAGCTTTGCAGGCAGGGCTAATTGACGCGGTGTATGAGGGGGATACAGAAGAACAGCTTGAGCTGCTGAAACGGAAAATGGAAGCAAGGCCATTAAAGGCTATGATTGCAACAAAAGCGATTTTTAGGAAACAAGGACTACCTCTATTAATCGATACACTTAATCAGGAAGCGGAAAAACAGCTCGAGATGAGGGGCACAGACGATCATCGTGAAGGGGTTCAAGCATTTTTAGAGAAGCGTTTGCCGCAATTTAGCGGAAATTAAACACAAGATAAAAGGGCTGAGGCGCAGCCCTTTTTATCGTATCTTAAAAGGCAGTAACCCTCACTGATGGAAGTCTCGATTTAACGTCCAAACAATAAGAGCTTTCCAGATGCTGAAGTGCAGCGGTGTGTTTTTTCTGCCCAATTATTTTCTTTAAGCTTACGCTGCCCGATTTCTTTTGCTTCCTGCTCGGATTGAGCTTCAAAGCTTTCATCACAAAGCTTTTCCCCATTTTTCTCGAAAACGGTTAAATAGTAAATGGCCATTCTCCCATTCCTTCCCTTGTAAAAAATATTATGCTTATATCATTCTTAGTCTTCTTTTGATTTCCTGCTTGGTAAATGAAACCTTTATCAATGTTGTTCGTATAAATAGTCACAAAGGAGGAGAGCGTATGGGTCTGCATATAGATCATGTTACAAAACGGTTCGGTTCACATACTGCAGTTGATCAGCTTTCACTAGCGATTCCAGAAAGGGAGATTTTTGGTTTCCTTGGAGCAAATGGTGCCGGCAAAACGACAACCTTTCGGATGATTCTCGGATTATTAACCCCATCTGAAGGATCAATTACATGGAATGATAAAAAAATTTCCTATGAAGAAAGTAATCAAATTGGATACTTACCTGAAGAGAGAGGTTTGTACCCAAAGCTGAAAGTAAAGGACCAACTCATTTATTTAGGTAGATTAAAAGGAATGTCCAAGAACGAAGCGTTAGCTGAAATGGATCGTTGGCTTGAGCGGTTTAAAGTTCCTGAATATGCAAATAAAAAGGTCGAGGAGCTTTCAAAAGGAAATCAACAAAAAATTCAATTTATTGCAGCTGTTTTACATAAACCAAAGCTTCTTATTTTAGATGAGCCTTTTAGCGGATTGGATCCAGTAAATGTTGAATTATTAAAGAAAGCCGTCGTTGATTTAAAAGAATCTGGAACCTCGATTGTATTTGCGAGCCATCGTATGGAGCATGTTGAAGAGCTTTGCCAGCATTTATGTATCATGCATCATGGAAAACCTGTTGTTCATGGTTCACTTCGTGAGATTAAAAGATCATTTGGGAAGAAGAACGTATTTGTACAAGGTGATTTTGATATGGACTTCTTAAAGGAAACCCCTGGTGTGACAAAATTTAAGAAAACCTCTGAAGGTGTCGAGCTCCAAGTTGAACATGAGAAAATCTCACAACATATTTTTCAGAAGCTGCAAAATCAAGGCTTTGTTCGAAAATTTGCCCTTGAAGAACCATCATTAAATGATATTTTTGTAGAGAAGGTAGGTGCTTCCTATGAATAAGTTTTGGATTATGGTTGCACACACGTATACGAACAAAATTAAAACAAAATCCTTCATTATTACTACTTTACTGACGGTACTCATTCTTTTTGGTTTATCAAATATCACGACCATTATTGACACCTTCTCTAATGACGATGGTCCAAAAACCTTTGCTGTTCTTGATCAAACAGAAAATCTGTATCCTGTGTTTGAAAGGAATCTCGAAGCCAGTGGAGTGCCTTTTAAGGTGGAAAAAGCTGCAACTTCTGAATCTGCGCTTAAAAATCAAGTGCTGGAAGAGGAACTGGATGGCTTTATTATCCTAGCTAATGACGAAAGCCAGTTTCCCACAGCAACTGTTAAAACATTATCAATAACAGATCAAGAGATCTTTACTCAAATTGAGCAGGTTCTCCAGCAATCAAAGCTGGAAATAGGCAGAGAGCGGCTAGGCATTGAGTCGGACGAATTAACCCAATTGTTTCAGCCTGTTGAAGTAAATAAAGTCGCTTTAGAAAATAATGCGAAATCAGAAGAGGAATTGAATCAAGCGAGAGGGCTTGTCTATGTATTGCTGTTTGTCATCTATTTCTCTGTAATCTTTTATGCCAGCATGATCGCAACTGAAGTCGCCACAGAAAAATCATCTCGAGTGATGGAAATACTCATATCCAGTGTGTCTCCAGTAAATCAAATGTTTGCAAAGTTAATTGGGATTGGTTTAGTGAGCATCACGCAAATGGTTATTATTCTTATCGGCGGGTATTTATCGATTCGATCCCAATTTGAAGATTTAAATGCAGTAACAGGCGGGTTTTTAGGATTTACCGAGCTTCCGCTCTCAACGTTTATTTATGCAGGAATTTACTTCCTATTAGGATATTTCCTATTTGCAACACTCGCAGCCTTTCTTGGTTCGCTTGTCAGCAGAATTGAAGATGCCCAGCAATTAATCTCACCAATGATTTTCTTAATCGTTGGAGCATTTATGATCGCGATGTTTGGACTGTCAAACCCGGATACTACATTTATTACCATTAGTTCCTATATTCCATTTTTTACTCCGATGATTATGTTTTTGCGGGTAGGTATGCTGAATATTCCGGCTTGGGAGATCGGATTATCGTTTGTCATTCTCATTGCTTCCATTACGCTGCTGGCTATCTTTGGCGCCCGGGTATATAAAGGCGGTGTTCTCATTTACGGGAAGTCCTCGTCCTTTAAAGATTTAAAAAGGGCTTTGCTGATGTCGAAGGATAAGTAGTTAAACTATAAGTGTTAAGTGACAATAAAGTTGATTTAAAAATGTAGCACTTGTCAAAGAAGTGCAAAAACGTGGAGGAACGATGACAACAGAAGATCTGGAAAACTATGCAGTGAAAGAACGAGAGCCTGTTAAATCAACTTATCGGGATTTTGAAGTTGTAAGTGCAGCTCCACCAAGTTCAGGGGGTTTGACTGTTCAACAAAATTTAAAATTAATGGAAGATCACGATGTACAAAAGATGGGAGTGAACTCACCAGAATATCTTCATCATTTAATAGAAGCAATGCATTTGGCTTATGCTGATCGAGCAGCTTATATGGCAGATGAAGACTTTTATGATGTACCGACAAAGGGACTTTTGGATGAAGAATACATAAAAGAAAGAAGAAAGCTTATTAATCCATATAAGGCTACTGGCGTTATTGACTCGACGGATTTAATGGTATACCAATCGAATAAAAAATCGTATTTACCTGTTATAAAAGTCGCAGAGTCATTAGGATATGATGTAATTTGGAATGAAAGAGAGAATGTGGTCCTACTAGAAAAAGATTTATCTCATTCTGATAGCCCAAACGATGATGATATAATCACAAACTAACTTTGTATACAAATAATTCTTTTTGGGGTAAATCTGGCAACATCGTTTAGTTGCTGGTTTTACCCCTTAATCATCGTTTCTGATGTCTGCTAATGCTTATTGCATCTTTTGGTTCCATTGAACACTAAAGCCTTCTTTTTTGAACGGATTTTGTGTTTAGATAATTTTGCAATAAGCATTAGTAGAGCCGGGACTCCAATATTAGGAAACCGGCTCTTATCTTGAAATAATCTAAGCTAATGATAAGTTTTCACACCATTACCTTTATTGTCATCAAAAGGAAGTCCTGAATCTCCTTCAGATATGCCGAAACGATCGTAAATTCGGCGAAGTCCTGCTGGCGCCCACCAATTTGCACGGCCGGCGAGCTTCATAAAGGAAGGAAGGAGAACACCTCTAATCAATGTTGCGTCAACAAGGACGGCTAGAGTCATACCTACTCCAAGCATCTTCAAAAAGACGACATCCCCTGTTGCGTAAGCGGCAAATGAAAATGCCAAAATGACAGCTGCAGCCGTAACAAGCGGTCCGCTTCGCTGAATACCGATTGCTACTGCTTCTTCCAATTTTCCCGTTCGATCGTATTCCTCTTTAATACGTGAAAGAATAAACACCTCATAATCCATCGAAAGGCCGTAAGCAATGCAGAACATCAGGATTGGAATACTAGGTTCGATCGTTCCGGTTGAAGTAAAGTTTAATATTTGTGACAGGTTTCCTTCCTGGAAAACCCAGACAAGTGCCCCAAACATGATTGATAGACTAAACATATTGAGCAGTGTAGCTTTTAAGGGAAGTAAAATGCTCCCACTCATCAGAAATAAAATCGTGAATGAGATAACAAGAATAAGAATGAGCGCCAACGGTATTCGTTCAAGTAAAGCTGAACGAAAATCCGTCATATCTGCAGGGTAGCCCCCGACCAATACATCAAAGGGAGCATCTTGTTCCCGGATATCGCCAACGAGCCTAGGCACATCCTCTTCCAGGCTTTTCTGTGAAGGAATCACCGACAACCATGTACCAGCGTTTTCGCTATTAAAGCGTTCATGATGTTCCCCATACTCAGCAATTCGATTCCCTTCGGAAAAGGAACCCGCTATTGAGTCTACCTGGAAGATGCCAGGAATTAAGGATAGGCTTCTTGAATATTGATCAATCACCTCGAGCACGGAATTAGGATCTTTAAGCGCAGGTGCTACAATATGAATGGCATCCGTTTCCTCTGCTTGGAAACCATCGCGTTTTTGTTCTTGGACGATACGACTGGAAGCATCTGCTGGCAAGGAACGATCATCTGGAAGCCCGAACTTAAGATTGGTGATCGGAGAACCTAGGGTAAGGAGGATAAGGAGAGCAATACCTCCATATAGTAAAGGTCGACGCATCACGGTTATCGCGCTTTTATACCATAAACCAGTTTGAACTTTCCTTGAAGTGGTGGAGGGTTTATTTCCTTTACGAGCTACTCGATGGCCTAAAATAGCCAGGGCTGCCGGGAGGATGATGACGGAACCAATCAAGCCTGACATCACAACGAAAATTCCTGTGTAAGCAAAGGTTTGTAAAAAAGGAAACGGAAAAACAAATAATACAGCAGTGGAAGCGGCAACTGTAACACCACTGAAAATGACTGTTCTTCCAGCTGTTTCTACCGTCCGGACAGCAGCGTTAAAGGAATTCTTCCCTGTAGCAATTTCTTCCCGGAAACGGGAAACGATGAAAAGGCTATAATCAATGCCGAGTGCTAATCCCATAACAAGCGTTAGATTCAAGGCAAATGTTGAGACTTCTGTAAAAAGAACCACACCGCCAAGAGCAGCCAAAGTTCCAAGCATTGCAAAGAATCCTACTCCTAGGGTAAGCAACGCTACGCGTATTCTGCGAAACATAAACACTAGCATAGCAAAAACTGCTGGTAAAATAATCAGTTCAGCCCGCAAGAAATCCTGCCGTGCATATTCACCAACCTGTCTAAAGATCTCGTCTTGCCCGCCAACTTCTACTTTGATTAATTCGTTCTCTCTCGTAAATTTTGGAGACAGTTCACCAAGTTTCACTCTAACTTCTGTTGCACTGCCATCCATATGCGCTAAAATTAATGCCTGCTTGCCATCATCACTCCGAAGTGTTGGTGTGCTTCCTCTGGACCAATAGGATCCAGCCTCATGCAAAGCTTCTTCACTTGCTAATTCCTCTGTCAATGCAAGACCCGCTTCCTTCACCTCTTTACTGTCGACCGTCCCTGTCTTAGCAGTGACTAATAAGACGAGATTAGAGCTTCCCGTCCCAAAATTTTCTTCTAATAGGTGCGACACTCGGTTTGATTCAGAGTCAGGTACTTCAAATCTGCTAAGAGTTAGCTTTCCTAAGGTTCCTGCAGCGATGATTCCTGAAACAATCATCCAAATTATACCGATGATAATAATGAGATATCTCCTTTTTACGATGAAGCGGCCAAGTGTGTGGAGGACAGGTTTCTGTTCTGGACTGAATGCAGATGGTTCTGGGGAACTATTGCTAGACATCATTTTACCTCCTTAATAAATTAGAAATAAATAAACTATATATAATTTATATATAGTTTATTTATTAGTGTTTGTCAATGAAAATTGTATTTTTTTCGATCCTTGGTGATAAATTGACAAAGTTAGCTAACTTGTTATATTTAGTTATAAAGTGAGGGTTTTCTCGAAGTACAGGATGTACAGGTGCCGACTTTGCCACAGGACGTGTCGAAGTTAGTCAGCTATTCCTCACTGATGGTTAGCGAAAACTTATCGGATCTTAAGGGGCAGATATCCCCTACTTCATAGCTTCTCTTGAATTTTGAGTGGGGGATTTACTGTCCGTTAAGATTGGGATAAAGGTTGTACAGAGTTGGAGTTGAAAAGAGCATGAGCTATTCATTAGCTTTGTGGCAAGGCATTGAGATTGTCGTTTATACTGCTGTTAAAGTAGAGCATGGATACTATGAATTTGTTTCTACTAGACATTTATCAGAATCACTTGGCATTCCTGTGCCAACAGCAGTTAAAATTTTACAATCATTAAACCGGTTTGGAATTATGGAGACAAGAGAAGGGGCAAAGGGAGGCATCCGATTAGCTAAAGATGCAGAAGACATAACGTTATTTGATATTTTTTATGCAATTGAACAGGATCGTCCATTATTTAAAATGGATGTACCGTCTAATTTAACAAGCGAATTAGCAACGAAGATTGCAAATGCAACCATTCAGTCGCTAGAAACGGCTGAACAGGCTATGAAGGATAGCTTAAGAAATGTGACAATCGCGCAATTGATCAGGCAATAAAGTTGAAAATGAAAAGTGGAATAAAAATATCGTTGAATAAGGGCAGCATTACGTTAAAGTAATGCTGTTTTTTTAGTTTTGATACAATACGTGATTCAGCACCAAAATATTGGGAATTCTAATTTTATCCCTGATCTTAACGAGTAGTAAAACCCAACTTTAATATTCAAGAGAAGCAAAGAAGATAAGTGGGGGATCTGCCCGTAAAAATTCGAGGAAGGATTGTTTTTCCAAGTCAGGCGAGACATAGGGAAGGTCTCGCATTATGAATTCCCTTAATCGGACTAAAAGTAACGGAGGTAGTTCGATGTCAATCAAAAAGAAATTACCTTTAATTTTTTCTACACTTGTCCTTTGGATATTAATTGCAAACAATACCATTCATTAAATACGTTCTAAAAATAATTTAATTCTATCGAATGAAAGGGAAATCTCATTAATCGTCCAGCAGCTATCATATCTTGTAGAGACTGCTAAGGAAGGTTCTCTCTATGTAGAAAACATTATTGGCAGGGAACTGTGAACTGCGTCCATTGCTATTAGAAATTCACTTCCACCTAATCATCAGGACGTTGCCAATAATAGGATGAGAGAGCTTGAGAAGGAGCTTATGGTTGTTGGAGTTAAATCATCAGATCCATATGAAATCAATATGTTTACTAAGGGGTAGGGTATTGGTATACAGCATTTCAGCAGCTTTTTTCCGAACAACCGGTTAACGTTGATGAAAGGCAAACCTTTCCAAATTATTGGTCAGAAGTTGCCTCCAGTAATCCTGATCATACAGATAAGTGGGGCTACTAATTAGATATTATTGCAGAAGGAGTTGAAAAAGAGTATCAAAAGCATTACCTGCTGAATAATGGTTGTAAGGTTATGCAGGGGTATTTATTTTATAAGCCATTAAGTGAGAGTGAATTTGCACATGTACTTGCTTTAAGCTAAAAATGGGGCTGATTTTTTTTAGGCAGCCCCTATTATTATGTATTGGGAACGTGCATTCGTATTTTAACGATGGTAAAATAAAGTAAGACTTTATCATTAAGATGGGAAACAGATAGAGAAGGTCCAAATATAAAGGTGGAATAAATTTATGAGAAAATCAATTCGATTTATCCATGCCGCAGATTTGCATATTGATAGTCCGTTTGTAGGCTTAAAGCATTTGCCTTCACAGTTATTTGAGAAAATGAAGGAAAGCACGTTCCTAGCTTTTTCGAAGTTAATTTCAATCGCGATTAAAGAACAGGTTGATTTCGTCCTTCTATCAGGGGATTTATATGATGCTGAGGAGAGAAGTCTAAAGGCACAGCTAAGGGTAAAAAAGGAATTTGAACGACTGGCTCAAGCTGGCATAAAAGTATATGTTATTCATGGCAATCATGATCATTTGGGAGGAAAATGGCTGGATCTCAACTGGCCCGGCAATGTTCATGTCTTCTCAAGCAAGCAGGTTGAAATGGAGATCTTTTCAAAAGGCGGAACTCCTCATGCCTATATATATGGATATAGCTATCCTTCCCGTTCGGTTATCGAAAATATGACAACTCACTATCAGAAAAAGGACAACCATTCTGTTTTTCACATTGGAATGCTGCATGGTTCAATAGAGGGAAATAAAGAGCATGATGTGTATTGTCCGTTTAAAATCAGTGATTTAGTTAGCAAGGACTTTGATTATTGGGCATTAGGACATATTCATAAACGTCAGATTCTTCATGAACGAAATCCAATTATTGCGTATCCGGGAAATATTCAAGGAAGGCATCGTAAGGAAGCAGGAGAAAAAGGGTTTTATTTAGTTGCTATGCATGAAGACAAGGCGAGTATGGAGTTCATTTCCACAGAGGAAGTGATTTGGGAAGATGTTGAACTCTCAATTAGCAGCCTTACTAGTTTTTCAGAATTAATAAGTGAGTGTCAAAGTGCAATTGAACAGTTTCGTAAGAATCAACGCTCTGCTTGTTTAACGATAACATTAACAGGTGCGGGTGATTTATCCCGCTCTCTGCAATCCAAGGAAACGATACAAGATTTAATCGATGCGCTTAATGAGGAAGAAGCCGAATATGACCCGTTTGTTTGGGTGGTCAAAATTGTTAATCAAGCGACCGATTCTATTGAAAAAAATCCAAAGCTTTCTTCCTTTTTCAATGATTTGCATACGACAGTTGAAAACTATCAGTCTTTTGAAGAGGTCATTCAGCCGCTCGCTCAGCATCCACTCTACCGAAAATACATTGCTGCGTTTACGTTGGAGGAACAAAAGCAGCTATTAGCAGAGGCAGAACAGCTTATACATAAAGAATTAGTAGAGCAAAGTGAGGTGAAGAAGTCTTGAAAATTGAAGAACTAATGATATATGGCTATGGAAAGTTTGAGAATCAACGTATTACATTAGAAGATCCAGAGCTCCAGGTCATTTACGGTGAAAACGAAGCCGGAAAATCGACAATTATGTCCTTTATTCATAGCATTCTATTTGGATTTCCTACAAAGCTGCAAACCGAAAATCGTTATGAACCCAAAAATGGCTCTGCATATGGTGGTTACTTGATTGTACGAACAATAGACAATACCCGATTAAAAATTGAAAGACGCCCTGGAAAAGCTGGTGGAGAACTAAAGATTGAATCAGAACAGGGTGATATGGTTAAAGAAGAGTATTTACAAACATTGCTGGGAGGGATAGACAGAGAAACGTATAAGTCGATTTTCTCTTTTGATATACACGGGCTTCAACAGGTCCAAAAACTAAATTCAGATCAAATTGGAAAGTTTTTGTTTTTATCAAGCATTTATGGAGCAGATGCCTTATTTGCAGTTGAACATTCCCTTATCAAGCAACAAGACTCGCTCTATAAGCCTAGCGGAAAAAGGCCCGTACTGAATGAGGCCCTTTCGAAGCTAAAAGAGAGCAATAGTCAATTGCTTGAAGCAAAACGAAAAAACAATGAGTACCAATATTTAGCAGATGAAAGAGAATCTTTGGAAGAACAGCTCCATTCGTTAGATGAGGAAAAAAAGCAGTATGTAACAAAGCAAAGGGAGCTTGAAAAGCTGCAATCGGTTCTTCCTATGATCAGGGAAAAAAATTGGTGTCTAGAACAATTAAGACTGCTTCCCGATACGGCGGGCTTTCCGGAGGATGGGTTGAAAAAACTGGATCATCTGTTATTGACTCTTCAGCCAATGGAAGCACAGCTGCATTCCATGCAAAGTAAAATCCGGCAATACGAAGCTGAGGAGGAAAAGCTTATTGTCAATGAGACGCTGCTGCATATGCTTCCAGACATTCACTCTTTGCGTGAACAGCTTCCATTATATAAGGAAAAAAGCAAAAAAAGACATCAGCAGGAACAAAGTCTTGAGCAGCTGCAAAATGAATTAGCTCTTTATAAACAGAGGTTATATCCTCACCTCCAAGATGAGGATATAGTCAAGATTCCAGCCACTGTTCCAATAAAGGAGTCAATCAAAAAGGTACTAGCTGATGACCAACACTTAAAACAGCGGAAGGAAATGTTAGACAGCCAATTTGAGCAAGCTAAAACCTCATTGGAAGAAGCTGAATGGAAGCTTAGTGATCTCGAAAAGGATGTCTTATCAGATGCGGAAAGAATCTCATTGGAAAATGAAATTGCGAAAAAAGAAGCGTTAAATCCATCCCATTTAAAAACAGAGCATCAGCAAATTCTCTCACAAATAAAGCAGAGAAAAGGTGAGCATAATCAAGAGATTAAACAACGCGGCTTTCTTCTTGGCGGTTTGTCTGTCTTATTATTAATAATTGCCCTTTATTTCAGCACTCAACAAAACTGGCTGGTTGCTAGCATTTTGATAAGCGGTATGATTTTAGCCTGTCTGCAAGTAAAGCGTGTTCTGCAAAAAGAGGACCCTCTGATCATTCATTTAAGGGAAAAACAGCAGGCACTTGAAAGAGAACTATCATCACTTAGGGAAAGAGACGGAGACGTTCAATCATTGTCCAAAATGATGAATTTGCTTGAAAAAGATAATAAACGAAAGCAGGAGATTCATCATGAGCAGCTTCTGCATAAACAGCATGAAAAAACCTATGATCGTGTGTTAAAGCTTTATGAGGAATGGGAAAAAGACCAATTTCAATGTTCAGAGCGGATTGCTCAATTAGCGAAACAGCTAAAACTAGAGAAAAATACCTCAGCAGAAGCTTTGTTAGAAGCATTTGACCTTTTGCAGCATCTTCAACAGCTGCTGCTAAAAAAACAGCAGCTTCTCTCAGAGCTAAAAGGAATAAAGGAAGAGCTGGTGCAATATGAACAAGCAGTTGCTGAAGCAAAGGAAGCTTGTGGCATTACACAATCTGAGATTGAAGAAGCGGTATATGAGTTAATGAATCTTTCCAGTATCGAAGCTGATAAGAATAGGAAGCGAATGAAAGTATTGGAACGTAAAGCAGAAACGATAGAAGCAATGAACACACTAACAGAAAAGATTAGCTTTTTGAAACAGGAAAAGGGGACGTTATTAAAGAAAGTGGACGTTGAGGATGAGGAAGAATTCCGTAAGCTTGCCAAAAGCCACCTTGAAAGGGAAGAATTAAATAAACAGTTATTGTGGATTGAAAAGCAGCTGACTACAGAAAAGCTGCTTGATCTAGAGACGATTCATGTTGCCGAATGTGAGGGGATTGATGAAACATTACTTGAACTCGAAAAAGCGATAGAGGCTGTTGAAAACAGTGAAAAAGCAGCACAGCAAAAATACTCCAGTGTCATTATTAAGCTTAAGGACATGGAACAAAGCGGTATGTATTCACATCTCCGCCATGCATTTGAAAATGAAAAGGCTGTGGTGAGGGAGTATGCTGAGCAGTGGGTCATTCGGGCGCTAGCAAAGGATTTATTAAACCAAACAGTAGAACGACATCGGAAAACGAAGCTTCCCGCATTAATCACCTATATTGAACTGTATTTTAAAAAGCTCACATCTAATAAATATCGGCATGTGTTTTTACCTGAAAATAAGCAATCGTTTATTGTTGAACGCAAAGATGGGATTAGCTTTTATGCGGAAGAACTTAGCCAAGCAACTGCCGAACAATTGTATCTGTCGATTCGTTTAGCTTTGATTAAATCCATCAATGAACAGATTCGACTACCGATTATGATTGATGACAGTTTTGTTCATTTTGATCATCAGCGAACGGCTAATAGCGTGAAGCTTTTACAGGAGCTTAAGCAGGAAAACCAGGTCATTTACTTTACATGTCATCAGCATATGGCAAAATCAGCTTTGTTTCATCATGTTATCAATCTATCAGAGATAAATGCAGGATAAGGTAAGATTTATGTGTGATAAAGCCGTAGAATCGATTCCTATGCTATACTAAACCATACATAAATGATTTAAGATAAAAAGATATGTATTTTGGAAAAGGTAATTTGCTAACAATGGCAAAATGGCATTGATGAAATATACCTTAAACAGAAACTTTAAAAACTGAGAGGAGCTTTGATTATGGGGAAAGGAATACTCTATTATGATGTTGGGGAGCAAGTGGATGTACATCTGCTTATCAAGTCTTCAACAAAGGGGATTGCCAGCAATGGAAAGGCATTCTTAACACTAATTTTACAAGATACTTCAGGTGAAATAGAAGCAAAGCTTTGGGATGCTACTCCGGAAGATGAGGCTACCTATGCTCCCCAAAGCATTGTAAAAATCTATGGAGATATCCACCATTATCGCGGCCGAAATCAATTGAAAATTCGTAACATACGTCCAAAGAATGAGGATGAGACTGTTGATATCTCGGACTTTTTAGAAACGGCTCCAGTTCCAAAGGACGTGATGAACGATAAAATTACACAATATATTTTTGAAATGAAAAACCCCAAAATTCAACGGATAACAAGATATCTCTTGAAAAAGCATGGAGCAGCCTTTATGGAATATCCAGCTGCAACAAAAAATCATCATGAATTTGTCTCAGGCTTAGCATACCATGTTGTCTCAATGCTTGATTTAGCCAAATCAATTGCCACTTTATACCCAAGTCTTGATACCGACTTGCTTTATTCAGGTGTTATCCTGCATGACTTAGGGAAGGTAATTGAACTTTCAGGCCCAATCAGCACAACATATACGGTCGAAGGAAACCTATTAGGTCATATATCGATTATGGTAAATGAAATTGCCAAAGCTGCTGAGCATTTGCAAATTGAAGGAGAAGAAGTGGTTGTTCTTCAGCATCTAGTTTTAAGTCATCATGGCAAGGCAGAATGGGGAAGTCCAAAACCTCCAATGATTAAAGAGGCAGAAATTCTTCATTATATTGATAACCTTGATGCGAAAATGAACATGCTCGATCGTGCTCTTGAACGAGTGAAGCCAGGCGAATATACAGAGAGAGTGTTTGCCTTAGATAACCGCTCTTTTTACAAGCCAACCTTTCATAAATAAATGATCGATCCATCTATAGTAGGAATAACATTTGCTTTCCTTGCATAGTTTTTAGTAAAAGGGCTTGTCATATCATACACAAGTTATAAAAGGGGGAGCATACATGCTTTTATTACCGTGGTGGATATATGTATGTATTATCGGGATCCTTGTTAGTGGTTACATGGCGTTTAAAACCGCTCGGGAGGATAAACAGATTGATGATGAGTTTATCGAGAAGGAAGGCCAAGTATTTATTGACCGAATCGAACAAGAGCGCCAAAAGAAGCGGGAATTATTGGAACAACAACAGGTTCCAAATGACCAATCTGCGAGTTAAAAACTTTAATGCAAAAAAGAGGCTGGATTTCAGCCTCTTTTCTCTTTGTTACAACACCATGCTTTCGGTGGGTGTTTATTATTTTTCTTCTGAGTCAGCTTCTGTTTTTGTATCTGTTTCAGCTTCAGTTTCCTTAAATAAATCCTTAAAGTCGTCATCCTTTACTTCAACATTTGCATCCTTTATCGCTTTATCTAACGCAGATTGGACTGTGTCAGGCTGCTGGAGTTTTTGGTTACGTACATCCTCTGTTAAGGATTCCTTCATTTCATCAAATGGTTTTACTGTTTGGGTAACTTTAATAATATGATAACCGTAATCTGTTTTAATTGGTTCACTCACTTGGCCTTCTTTTAATTTAAAGGCTGCGTCTTCAAATTCTTTCACCATTTGACCTTTCCCGAACCAGCCTAAATCTCCGCCATTTTGCGCTGATCCTGGATCTGTTGAGTATTCTTTTGCTAGGTCTTCAAATTTTTCGCCTTTAGCAAGCTTATCCTTTACTTCTTTCGCCTTCGCTTCATCTTCTACCAAGATGTGGCTTGCTTTCACTTTACCTTCAAGCGTATCGTAGTATTCCTTTAAGTCCTCATCTGTCACTTTTACTTCAGCTTCGGCTGCTTTCTTTCTAAGCAAGTCGACTTTAAGAATTTGTTTAACAACATCTTCTCCTTGCATTTCAACCATGCTTGTAAATTGAGCACCTAATTGTGTTTTATATTTATCGAACTCTGCCTGAACTTCCTTATCGGAAACTTCATATTTTTCGCTTAACACCTTTTCATGAACAAGCTCTGTTAGAACATCTTCACCAAATCGTTCCTTCATCGCTCCGTAAAATTCTTCTTTTGTAATATTACCTGCTTTCGTCTCTACAACAGCCTCTGAATCTCCGTTATTGCAAGCGCTTAAAGCAAAGAGGCTTGTCGCTGCAGCTAGTGCAATTGCTACCTTTTTCATCCTTTGATACAACTCCTAGTCATGATATTTAGAAAGTATTACATTGGTAAAACGCCAAGTCTAAATGGCGAAAGACGCTGTTATTCTTATACTGCCCCAGAAATAAAAACGTTACATTCCAAGATAGTACAAGAAATACTATACCATAATGTGACAAAATCAAAAAGTTTTTTCAAGGTTATTCAACATTTTTAGACGTTTCTTTTTAGGGAATAAGATGAATTTTTAAAAAACTGGGCTAACGTCCAAACATATAGGACCATTTATCATAGGATATTTTGAAAAGATAAAGGAGGTAATTGATATGAGTAAAGGATATAATAACAACTTTGCATTGATTGTCGTATTGTTTATTTTGCTAATCATTATTGGGGCTTCTTATCTTTGTTAAAAGAGGACCGGAAACTGGATAATTTTTTTATAAATGCGGCAGATGCCTATTCGGTCATAGGCTTTTCAGCATAGGATACCGTAACTATATTGAAAGGGGGTGTCATAATGAGCGGAGGATACGCAAGCGGATTCGCTTTGATCGTTGTATTGTTCATTTTGTTAATCATTGTTGGTGCAGCATGGTTATAAGATGAGAAAATGGGGCTGTCTCAAACAAAAGAGGCAGCCTCTTTGTTTAATGTTAAAGACCAATTGATACAGCCCATCATTAATTATGAATTGAATTGCCATTTTAACTCATCTGTCCAGGTTATTAATTCCTAAGTAAACAAGATTTCTATGTATGAAGAAATTAACAAAATCGTAATAAGAACATTTATTGTTCTAAATACCTTTGTTTGGCGGTCTTCAGGAATCTCACGTACTAAGCATAAAGCATTTGTAAGCTTGTTTATATAAAACAAGATAAAGACTGCAAACAAAATGAAGAAAATTAACATTTGAGATCCCCCTTCCCTCACTATACATATTAGATTACCAAACTATTTATGAAAAAGATAGCTTTGAATCTTAGGAAAATGATGAAAATGTAAAAAAGTGACAAAAGCATCTGGTCGTTATGATCATTTTGAAGCTTAAGCTAGTAGATTTAGTACTTATCGTACTTAAACCGCTACGTCCTGGATGGGAAATCAAGATCCTATTAATCAAATAACATCATTTACCTTTCATTCTAACAGTATACGAAAAAAGTAAAAAAATCTGGTCGCGTTTGTCTTTTGTAGCTTTCTAAAAAACAGGAAATACTATACAATAAAGGTCAAGAATGGTGATTAGAAAGAAGGTACGGCATGGATTCATTAGAAAAACGTTTGGAGACGTTGGAATATTATCAAACGTTGTTGCTGCAAATGATTGAGCCCAATCGATTTCCTTTCTATCGTTTGGTTATGGAAAAAGGATTGACGAGGGATGAAATAGAAGAACTATATAAAATATGCGATGAACTCGCTTTTCTTCATGAGGAACAAAAAGCGCAAGGATTAGTGATCTTTACAGATCTCCTTACGCAGTTTGCAGGTCAGCTAAATGAAAAGCTTGAAATCGGTGAAACCATTCAAGCTATGGCAAAACAGGGCTTGTATCGCTCTTTAATGAAAGAATTTCTTGCCCTAATTTGAAGAATGCATGGAGTAACGTCAGCTCGAGGATAATAATTGCTCAGTCTTACGTTCTTTTTTTGTAAGGGTACCATTTTCCTCATAAAATGAATTCTCAATATTATTAAAGGAGCGTTCAAAAATCTCCATAAAATCATCTCCATAAATATTACGGATGATGCACATCATTTCAATCATTTCAGGAAACTTCCCATACAGATTTTGGAGGGGGAGAGCCCCTTTAAAAACAGAGTTCCTTTCTGGGCTAAAATCCTCTAAAAGCTGTGCAAGAACTTCCTCACCTTGTTTAGTAAGCTTAATATACGTATTTCGCTTATCATTAACTTTTTTGGAAAACTCTAAATAGCCTCTTTCCTCAAGCTTTTTTGAAAAATTAAATGCAGTAGATACATGCATTACTCCGAATTTAGCAATCTCTGAAATGGAAGCCCCATTTAAATGGTCAGCAATCCAAAGAATATGGTGCTCGTTGATATTCAGATCATAAGGCTTGATCCACTGCTGCCAATCTTTTTCGATTGTTTTCCATAATGCTTTACTAAGCTGCGCAACGCGTTGACTAAATAATAAGGCTTCTTTAATTGTATATTCCTTTTCATTATGCTTCATCACCGGTCACCCCTGTTCTTCCCTAAATGTATTATTCTCTATTATGCCAATAAAATAAAGATTAATAAAGATGTAAATTTACGAAATTTTTAAATATTTTCATAATTCCTTATATATCAAGACTTGACGGCATAAAAAAGTGTGTTAACAAATTTTGTCTAACACACTTTTTATTTGAAAACAAAAATATTTAGATGAACAAATGTTAATTTAAGCAAGGGAAAAACTTTATCAAATGACTAGGGAAAAGCGATTAAAATAAGTCTTTATGCGGATTTTGCAGCAGAGACTCTTGTCCTATGATTGTAACGTTTGTTCAAGCTGCTTTATTTTTTGTTCTACTTCTTCAATTTCTTTTTGCAGATCTTTTTTATGTGGTTCGATTTCTTTCTGAAATTGATTAATGGTTCTTTTTAGATCAGTGGAAACTTCTTTTATGACTTCAGAGCTTTCTTTAGCTGTTATGATCACTTGATTTTTTAAGGCAATGCTTTCGGACTTCAACTGGTTTAGTGTTTCCTCAAGCTTTTTACGGTTAAGGTTCAGCTGGCTGCGAAGCTCCTTTCCAGACGAAGGAGCCGCAAGTAACGTAGCAATTCCTCCAATAATGCCGCCAACAACGAAACCGCATAATAATGATTTGTTATTTGACATGTTCAGCACTCCAATCATTATTGGTATATGTAAATTTCTTCATCAGTAAAAAACATCCTTCTTACCAAAGTACCCAAATCTGTCTTCATTAAACATTATACATAGAATAATCGTATCTGGCATAGTTATTTATATAAGGCTTAAGTGGCTTGGTTGTTTAGGCAGGTTTATCATTGGACATGTTCTAAGGTCGGGAGCCAACGGGACAGGGGAGACCTAATCAGGCGCGAAACGCTGAGAAGGCTCCCGGAACACCCGCTAAAGATGAACTCCTGCAGCGGAAATCAACAAACTAGTTTAAAGAGCAAAAAAATTTAAAGGGGGATGAGTATGGCAGGTGTGATCTTTTTATTTTTTGTGATTAGTCTATTACTTTTTATTGGAGCTTTTCATTATTTTAAACTTCTCCAGCAATCAGCATCTTATCCACCTAAAAAAATTGTCAAACAAAAAATAACTGTTCTTGCTTCTGGAGGGGCAGTAGCATTGCTGATTGGTGTACTTTTGCTTTATTTTCAATAGATTTTTAAGGGTAGCTTATTGCTTTTGATGAAAGTCAAAAAACGGCGGGAAAAAGAAAACCCGATCATGGAATGGATCGGGTTACGATACTTAGACAGTAGTTGTTAAATTTGAGCGTTTAAAAATAGCTTGAATAATTGGCAGAATAATGACCATTGCTGCTCCATTAAATAATGTTGCTGGTAAAACAACTGTTAAGAACAGTGCGGTAAAGGCTGTACCCTCAGGTAAACCAGCTATAACAAGAGCAGATGACAAGAAAATAGTTCCTGAAACAATTGTTCCGATTACAGTTAGCACTGTAGCCGTTACTACTTTTTGGGCTATTTTCTTTACTGCTAACAATAAACCGAAGAACACAAATGCTGTAATGAATTTGTCTATGAGATTTGGAAGTTGACCGCCTGGAAACTGTGTTGTCAGGGCAGACAGAATTCCTGTCACAATCCCAAGTAATGTGACATTTTTTAAACTAGGAAATAAAAGGATTCCAATAAACATCATAATCAGCATCATATCCGGTTTCATCCCTTGGTAAAAGGGCGGGATCACCATATGAAGCACGGCCCCGATCGCAGCAAATAAAGAAAGGATAACTAACACTCTTGTATTCATTTCTCCACTCTCCTCTTCTAAACTATGAACTAATTTCTCCCCAATAGTGAACTGATTTCCTAATGCGAGAGATGTTAGTCATATTATAGCAATAAAGTGTCAGAACGTACAGAATTTTTCAGCAAGTGAAAAAAGGGCTGACTCTTTAGATGATGAGTCAGCCCGTTAAGAAGTAGATCATTGATGTTGATTTTTAAATTCAGTCATGAATTGAGCTAATGCGATACATGCTTCTTTAGGAACCGCGTTGTAAGTAGAAGCTCTGCAGCCGCCTACTGAACGATGGCCTGCAAGACCAATAAAGTTACGTTCCTTTGCTGCTTGAAGGAATTTCTTCGTTAACTCTTCGTTAGGCAGCGTGAAGGTAATATTCATTAAAGAACGGCTGTCTTCAGTAGCGTGTGCTTTATAAAACCCTTCGCTTTCGTCAATAGCGGCATAAATATAGCCCGCTTTTTCTTCGTTGATTTTTTGAATGCTTTTCACGCCGCCTTGCTCCTTAACCCACTCTAATACAAGTGACAGCATATAGATGGCGAAGGTTGGCGGTGTGTTATATAAAGAGTTATTTTTCGCATGTGTTGAATACTTTAAAATGGTAGGCACATTCGTACGTGCTGTTTCTAAAAAGTCTTTTTTCACAATAACAACTGTTACACCTGAAGGACCAAGATTTTTTTGTGCTCCAGCATAAATAAGTGAAAATTTCTCCACATCGATTTCTTTGCATAAAATATCACTGGACATATCAGCAATTAATGGGATTGGACTAGTTGGGTATTCCTTCCATTGAGTGCCGAAAATCGTGTTGTTAGATGTGATATGCAAATAAGCTCCATCTTCAATCTCATTTAAAGAATAGTCTTTAGGGATATGCGTATAATTCTCATCCTTGCTTGATGCTAAAATACGGGTTTCTCCTAAAAGCTGTGCTTCTTTTAGTGCTTTTTCAGACCATGCCCCAGACATAATAAAATGAGCTGTTTTGTTTTCGTGAAGGAAATTCATTGGAATCATTGAAAACTGCAGGCTTGCCCCGCCTTGTAAAAATAGGACTTCATATGTGTCGGGAATACCTAAAAGCTCCCTAAGTAAAGCATTTGCTCGGTTGTGTACTTCCTCATAATCCTTACTGCGATGGCTAAGCTCCATTACAGACATTCCTGTATTTTGGAAATTAACTAATTCTTTTTGTGCCCGTTCAAGCACAGGTAATGGAATCGCCGCTGGTCCTGCATTGAAATTATAAGCTCTCAACTGTATTGCCTCCTTGGTTTGTACGTTGAATAATACTCATATCCTAACATGAAAATTGCCGGAAATATAGACTGAATATTTTCATCTTTGTGAATGTTGATAAGGAAAGCGTTATCAATATTAAAGAGTAATGAATGAGAGGTTAGGCACTTAATAAAACATGTTTTTTAACGGTATAAAAAGGGTCTAAACAGACAGACCCTTTTAAGAAATACCTTCGTTAATCGTTGTTGCAATTTCTTGTAGCTGTTCAGGTGTATATTGGTCAGCATGGCTTTTCCAAACAGCCCCGAACCCGTCTCCTTGACCATATCTAGGAATGATGTGCATATGATAGTGGAAAACGGATTGTCCGGCTTTTTCGCCATTATTATTTAATAAATTCAATCCTATAGGCTCGAAGTGTTTTTTAATTGAATTGGCAATTTGCGGAACAACCTCAAACAGCTTGCTTGCAATTTCAGGCGTCATTTCATAAATATTTTCTTTATGTACTTTTGGAATAACAAGGGTATGTCCTTTTGTTACTTGACTAATATCAAGAAATGCATACACATGCTCGTTTTCAAATACTTTTGCGCTCGGAATCTCACCGTTGATGATTTTGCAAAAAATACAATCACTCATGTTCTCACACACCTTTATTTTAAATTTTTTAGTAAAACATTTTTCAACATCTTTTTTAGAGCTATTATGTTATGTTTTATGGATAATCGTATTTTATCACAATTTTTAGGGGAAAAGAAAAAAGAACAAGGTGAACGATGCTCACCCTGTTCCAGAAGAAGGGAAAGGTTACTCAAAATTCGGGATATTGTCTTTGACAAACACCTCATTTAACATTTTAATAAATGCTATCTGATGTGAAAATCACCATTGTCCAAAACGACCATCTCCTTGTTAAGTGATTATCCTTCTTAACAGATTGAGAAAATGTCTTTGACAAACACCTCGTTTACAAAATGATTATATGCGAGCGTTTAATTCAGAGAATTGCGGCCCGTAGACACCTCATTTCGTAAGGTTGTTCTTCAATGGTTAAACAATTTTGCTTCTTTTATAAGAAGTTTGCTTTGACAAACACCTCATTTAACATTTTAGTAAATGCTATCTGATGTGAAAATCACCATTGTTCAAAGCGATCATCCCCTTGTTAAGTGTTAAATCAATCTTAACAATCAAAGATATTGTCTTTGACAAACACCTCATTTACAAAATGATTATATGCGAGCGTTTAATTCAGAGAATTGCGGCCCGTAGACACCTCATTTCGTAAGTGTTTTACATCAATGGTTAAGCAAAGAATTCCCTAGCTCTTTGAGAAAAATAGTTGTCTGGAACAAACACCTCATTTTTTTGGGTTTTGTTTGACAAGCTATCCCTTCCTCATTGATTATGATGTCCTGTTCGTGCTTCATTATGCGAAAAAGTTTGCTTCATTAGGAGAAGTGTTTTTGATTGGATAGTATAAAATTTGTACTTAGTCTTGGTGTCTAGCTCCAGCGCCTAGCCCCTCTAGGGTCTAGCCACTCATGAATTGAAGGCAAAGACCGCCTTCTATTCTAAATCGTCTTATTTGCCCTAGGCTGAGCAAGGCGCTTACGCATTTCTTATGATAAGATAAAAAGAAAAAAGGAGAACAACTAAAAAATGGTGTTGTTAAAAGTAGATCAGTTAACTGGAGGGTATACGCGAAACCCTGTCTTGAAGGATATTTCGTTTGAGGTAGATAAAGGTCAAATAGTTGGTCTTATTGGCTTAAATGGTGCAGGAAAAAGCACAACCATTAAACATATTATTGGATTGATGGAGGCACATAAGGGCAGCATTTCAATAAATGCAAAAACATTTGCTGACGATGCAGCGGCCTATCGCTCACAATTCAGCTTTATACCTGAAACACCGATCTTATATGATGAATTAACTTTATATGAGCACTTGGAATTAACGGCAATGGCCTATGGTCTTGATCAGTCTACATTTGAAAAACGCCTTCATCCGCTTTTAAAGGAATTTAGGATGGAGAAACGACTGAAATGGTTTCCTGCTCACTTTTCAAAGGGTATGAAGCAAAAGGTCATGATCATGTGCGCGTTTTTAATTGAGCCGGCACTGTACATTATTGACGAGCCGTTTGTCGGATTAGATCCGTTAGCGATCAATTCTCTTTTGGAAATGATGGAAAAGGCTAAACAGCAAGGTTCAGGAATCTTAATGTCTACACATATACTTGCTACTGCGGAGAGGTATTGCGACTCTTTTATTATTTTACATAATGGCGAAATCCGTGCCAAAGGAACGTTAATGCAGCTAAGGGAACAGTTTGGCATGAGAGATGCTACACTTGATGATCTTTATATTCAGCTGACAAAGGAAGATCAAGATGAAGAGCATTGATGAAATTTGGAAATCAAGGGTTAATCATCATATAAATGAAACAAGGGCATATTTGAAATACATGTTAAATGACCATCTTTTATTTGTGGTTATTTTCTTAGCAGCGGGCGGGGCTGTCACCTATCAAAAATGGCTTGAGACTTTGTCTCCTGATTTTCCAGCTGTTCTGATCATGGCGACCGTTTTTTCGTTGGTTTTGCTTCGTTCCCATGTCCGCACTTTGTTAAAAGAGGCTGACATCGTGTTCCTGCTTCCTATGGAGCATAAGCTTAAAGGTTACTTTCAAAAGGCTTTTACCTATAGTTTAGTAACACAGAGCTTTCTAATAATTGTGGTCATGATTTTATTTGCTCCATTGTATTTTAAAGCAACGACCGCAAATGGAAATAGCCTCATCATAAGTTTGATCTTGCTGCTTGGCGTGAAGGTGTGGAATTTGCGGATAAGCTGGAAAATGGGATACTTAACGGAAGCATCTGCAAAATGGAGCGATCTCGCTGTTAGATTTGTCATGAACGGTTGTATGATCTTTTTTATCCTTTCCGGACAGTATCTTTTTGTGCTGGTGATTTTTCTCATTATGGTGGGCTATGATGCTTATTTTTCCAAGCTTGTTAAATCGAAAGCCATTAAATGGGATCAGCTGATCAAGATGGAAGAGGAAAGGAAACAGTCCTTTTATAAGCTGGCCAACTTATTTACCGATGTCCCTAAATTGAAAAAACAAGCGAAACGCCGTAAGTATCTTGATTTGTTCTTAAAGCAAGTATCATACCATCAAGATCATGTTTATGAATATTTATTTGGTAGAGCATTTTTACGATCTGGGGATTATTTTGGGATCGTGGTGAGACTTACCATAATCGGCAGTGTGATTTTAGCGGTTATTAATCAACAGCTAATTGGGAATGTGATCATCGTGGTCATTTTTTCATTCTTAACGGGGATACAGATAATGAGTTTATTTAAGCATTTTGATTTATTGGAGCTGCCTAATCTTTATCCGATTGCGGAAAGAAAAAAGTTAAAAAGCTTTTTAAAAATTATTTTTAGCGTGCTTATTGTTCAAGCAATTATCTACTCTGTAGTAACACTGATAACATCAACAGCTTTCATTTTTGTCATCACTTTAGCTGTAAATGTGGTGTTTGCTAGTCTGTTTACATATATGTATATGGGAACGAGGTTAAAGAAGAGTGAAAAGGGTGCATAACAGATGACCTATGAAACGCAGATGGCAGAAGAGGCAAGACTTTGGAAGCAAAGGCAGTTGCGAAGACCTTCTTTTTTAGAAAGATCCTCTAAAAAAGCGCAGACGAAAATGAATCAATTGATTCCAGAAAAGGTACATACAACTATTACAGAAAGTATTAAAAAAATGGTTCAAGCCACACTTGTAGGTTCAAATGTTACCACATTTCCGAAAAGAATTGAAAACCTTACGTTTGAGGAACGTGAACAGCTTGTCGAAAAAACGATAGGTACATTTAAGAAGACAGCTGCCATTGAAGGTGCCTCAACCGGTGCCGGAGGAATTTTATTAGGGCTTGCCGACTTCCCTTTGTTCCTAAGTATCAAGATGAAGTTTTTATTTGAAGTGGCCAGCATTTATGGATACAGCACGAAGGAATATGAGGAAAGGCTATTTCTTTTATATGTTTTTCAGCTGGCATTTTCAAGTGAGACACATAAAGAAGAAACTCTTGAAAAGATCGAACATTGGGATACACTAAAAAACGAAGTGAAGGATTTGGACTGGCGGGTGTTTCAGCAGGAATATCGAGATTATATTGATGTTGTCAAGTTAATGCAGATTCTTCCAGGCATTGGTGCTGTTGTAGGGGGAGTGGCTAATTATCACCTTGTTCAACAGCTTGGTGAATGTGCCATGAATTGCTATCGGTTGCGGATCTTTTCGAATTAATGAGTATTTGGGAGAAATTAAATGAAGCAGTGATTTTTGCATTTTGTGTAAAAATCACTGCTTCTATAGGACAAAATAAGGTAAGAGAAACGAGGAAAAGTCCCGTAGCAGGCTGCGAAAGGGACAAAACACGATAAGATAGACAAAAAACAGTCGATAGAATGGCCACACAAAAGGACAATTCCCGGTATTTATCACTTGGTCCAGTTTCTAAACTGGTCATATTCTTGTTTTATATAATGAAAGATTTTTTCATTGCCGCCATGGTCTGGATGAGCTATTTTTAATAATTCTTTAAATGCTGTAAATATCTCCTTTTCATCTGCTTTTTTTGAAAGGCTCAATTTTTGGCGAAAATCACTCAACATTGAGGTGGAATGAGTAGCATCCCCATCTTTTTCCCCGTTATGGAACTTTTCTTTTAATGCAATCAACTCATCCCGTAATTCAATATTTTCTTTTAATAAATTGATTGTTTCCTTTTTTAAATGATTCCTTTCAATTTGCAATAAGCCAATTTCATTATATAGCTTATCTCTTTGCTGGATGAGTATCCTTGTTGAACTTGCATGTAATTCCTCTATGCCCTTAATTTCCTCATCCTTTGCTTTTATTTTTATTTTTAATTGGCGAATGACCTCGTCCTTATCCAGCTTAGTTTGCTCCTTCATAAAACGCATTAAGGCCTTATCATCTACCGTGAATCCAGTTGCTTTTATTCTGCCCTCACGGAGCCACCGCTTAAAGGTTTCAATATTATCCGTTATCCCAGCTTCCTTTAACAAGGTAAATGCTTGATCCGTGTTCAATGGATTTCTCCTTTCCTCAGGTAGTAGCTATGTATAGCAGTCTAAACCCCTATTATATATATAAGGATGAAAGTCTGTTTTTTTGCGCTTTCTTTTAAGATTTAACATGTGGAAGAAGGAGTTAGGTAGAAATTTCCCAATTTTGAAACCTTTCCCTTTTCGATTCGTATAACAATATATATTGATCAATATGCAAGATTAACCAACCTCGTACAGGGAAAAGTTCAATTTCCATGCATTAATAGATGCATGGGTTATATAGATATATATAATGAAGGGGGAAGCTTAAGATGTTAGATGCGATAGGAGTACTTATGTTTTTAATTCCCATATTGATTGTTGCTGCACTTGCAGGAGTTGGCTATTTCTTTTGGATAAAATATCGCTACCGTACAGCAAAGTCCAACCAAGCTTTAATTATTACAGGACCAAGATTAGGAGATCCTGAGAAGGAAACGAATATATTTACCGATCAAGAAGGCCGCTCGATGAAAATCATTCGTGGCGGCGGGTATCGCCTTAGACGTTTTCAGACATCTACACCTGTTAATTTGACTTCGTTTCAATTAAAGCTATCCACACCAAGAGTTTACACAAATGGCGGTGTCCCAATAGTTGCAGATGCGGTCGCAATGGTAAAGGTTGCTGATACGTTAAACGGTATCGCAAACTATGCAGAGCAGTTTTTAGGCAAGGAGCAATCAGAGATTGAAGCGGAAATTATTGAGGTCCTCGGAAGTAATTTGCGTGCGATTCTTTCAAAGATGACAGTTGAAGATATTAACAGCAACCGGGAAAAATTTAATCAGGATGTATCCGAGGTAGCGCAAAAGCAGCTTGACTTAATGGGCTTTAAGATAACCTCATTAGGACTAACAGACTTACGTGATGCAGATGAAGAGAATGGCTATTTGGAAAATCTGGGCAGACCGCGTATTGCTGAGGTTCGTAAACTGGCGGAAATCGCTGAGGCTAACAGTGAGCGAGAAACTCGTATTCACCGTGCACAAACCGATCAAGAGGCGAAAGAGGAAGAATACAAACGCCAAATTGCAATCGCGGAATCGAAAAAAGAAAAGGATATTAAGGATGCCGCGTTTAAAGAAGAAACAGAACGTGCCCGGGCAAAATCAGAGCAATCCTATGAATTGGAAAAGGCAAAATTAGCAAAAGAAGTAAAAGAAGAAGAATTAACGCTAAAATTTTTAGAGCGTGAACGTGCAGTTAAGCTTGAGGAAGAAGAAAGCAAGGTTCGAAAAACAAAAGCGGATGCCGAATACTATGAAACAACTCGTAAAGCAGAAGCAGAAGCCCGAAAAGCGGAAATTGCCGGTGAAGCAAAAGCAAAAATCCGCAGGGAGGAGGGTTCTGCTGAAGCAGATGTAATCCGTGAACGAGGGAAAGCCGAAGCTGAAGCAAGAAAGCTATTAGCTGAAGCGATGGAAAAGCATGGCGAGGTGATTATCACCGAAAAATTAATCGAAATGCTACCAGTTTTTGCAGAAAAGATTGCCCAGCCGCTTAACAATATTGAATCTGTTAAAATTATTGATTCAGGCAATGGCCAGGGGGTGCCTTCCTTTGGCAAAAGTATTACGAGAACAATGGTAGATATGCAGGAGCCGTTAAAGGAAATGACTGGTATTGATGTAGCGGAGTTAATCAAATCTTATGCATCAAGGTCAAATGGGACAGTGAATCATGGCACTGATACAGTTCCTCATGTAAATAGGTTAGATCATGGCAGTGGTAAGGCATTATCTATTGAAAATAATCAACAGAATATATGAAACCGTTAATCTTCTAGATTATTAAACTCTTAGGCGCTTCCTTAATGGAAAGCGCCTTTAGTCTGAACCTTTCTAAATTGAAATTGGCTGATCACTCACCGAATCAAGCTGATACTGAATCGCCGCCTTACATAATGTTTTAGCGGCAATAAGAAGCGCCTTTTCATCAATATCGAATTTAGGATGGTGATGTGGATAAGCTGCTTCCTTTTTAGCCGGCATGGCTCCAGTGAAAAAGAATGTTCCCTTCACATGCTGCAGATAATAGGCAAAATCTTCACCGCCCATTTGCAGCGGGCTTTCTTCTACCTCATAAACACCTGGGACCTTTTCGGCTATGTTTTTAAGAAATTCGGTTTCAGCTTGATGGTTTACAACAGCTGGGTAGCCTCGATAATACAGATAATCATATGCTGCTCCATTCATAAGACACGTACCTTTAACCACCTGCTCTATCTCTTGTTCGAGTTGTTTTCTTACCTCTTCCTCAAATGAACGTGCTGTTCCGATTAGTTTGGCAGAGTTGGCAATGATATTAAAGGCATTTTCAGCTACAAATGAACCAACGGTCACAACTGCGGAATGAGTAGGATCTATTTTGCGGCTGACAATTTGCTGCAGGCTGGTGACGATTTGGGAGCCGATCAGGATGGCATCTTTTGTTTTATGTGGCTGCGCTCCATGACCGCCTTTCCCATGGACCGTGATTTCAAATCGATCAGCTGCAGCCATGATCGGTCCCACCCGGTACTGGATTTTTCCAACAGGCTCAGTTGCCCAAAGATGTGTCCCAAAAATTACATCAACATCTTCCAAGCAGCCATCTTCGATCATCGAAAGTGCTCCACCTGGCGCATATTCCTCTGCATGCTGATGGATCAGAATAATCTTTCCGTTTATTAGATGTCTGTTGTTGTGAAGCACCATTGCTAAGACAAGCAATGTAGCGGTATGGCCGTCATGACCACATGCATGCATGACCCCAGGAACCGTAGATTTATAGTCAACATCTTTTTCATCTTGTATCGGAAGGGCATCAAAGTCTGCTCGTAATGCAACGGTGGGACCCGGCAAATCTCCTTTGATGGTTGCCACAACACCGTTTCCGCCTACATTGGATCTAACGGGGATACCAAGCTTTTTATAGTAATTCTCAATATAGCTGGCTGTATTTACTTCCTGAAAGGAGAGCTCTGGATGCATATGTAAAAACCGGCGAATCTCTACCATTTCTGAATAATGGGCATCTAATGATGACCATAACTGATCTAGCATAATTCCTCCTCCTCAAAGATAAAAATTGTTAACAGCTTTATAAAAACATATATCTCGATATCAAAATGTATTAGAATAAGTAAGGAATTTATATTAGCTTGATTGTAGTTAAAAAATTTAAAAAATTCAAGAATTTAATTCGACTGGAGGATAATGGTGAAAAAATTATATGTAGTATTATTGTTGTTATTTGCCTTATTTGGACTTATCTTAGTTATTAAAACCAATGCTATCAACAGGTTCGACACAATGATTGGAAAGGGGCTATACAGTATTCATGATCAGCCTTTCTTTGTTCTTATAAATTGGGTTGGAAAGCTGGGATCAACAGCAGGTATTATTTCCGTCCTATTTCTAGCCATGCTTCTTTTTCTAATACTTAAAAAAAGTATACTTGCACCATTGCTTTTGTTTTTATCTGTCCTTCTTGGGAATATTGGAAACAAGCTATTAAAGGCGATAATCGGGAGGGAACGTCCGTCTTTTGTCCTGCATATGGAGGATGGCTTTACTTTTCCAAGCGGCCATGTTATGGTGGGACTGATATTATATGGAATGATTGCTTATTACTTGGTTAAATTCAGCAGACATGAGACAACAAGGCAGCCGATTATTATAGGTGCATCACTTCTGCTTCTGTTAATAGGATTTAGCAGGTTAATTGAGGGAGAGCATTTTTTCACCGATGTGATTGGCGGGGTTATAACAGGGGGATTAATGTTAATCGGATTCATTTCAATCGATAAATTCGTACATAGCAAGCTAGAAAGGAGAAAAATCAATCAAGATGCTGCTATGTAAATATGAATGAGGATAGAGTTTTGACACTAAACTTCAGTACTTGGACCATTAAGGTCGAGGTGCTGAAGTTTTTTTATTCCTTTTTTTTAAAGAATAAAGCTCTATTGAATGTGAGGTTTATTAACATTGAAGTGAATGTTTTTATATAATTCCTTATTCATTTAGTTAAATTGTACAAGGAATTGTATGAAATTTCACAAATCTTCTAATGAAACTTATAAATTGATCGGTTAAACTAGTCATAAATTGAATGTTATGTTTATTAACATTACATGATAGTTATTATAACAAAAAAGGGGGAGTAAGAATGACGTTAGAGAAAGTGGAGAAGGCTGCTTTGGATATTCCAATGGAATCCAATAAAGTTAAAAAGAGATTCACACTGCCGCATATTTACGTTCTTTTATTTTTGTTTATTACTCTTGCAGCTATCGCTACTTATTTCGTTCCTGCTGGAGTATATGAAAGAATACCTGGTCCTGAGGGGAGGACAACAATTGATCCTGATTCATTTCAATGGGTTGAACGGTCACCTGTTGGATTGACTGAATTTATGACAGTTATACCGAGGGGCTTGGTTGCTGCTGGCGAGGTTGTGTTTTTTACATTTATTATTGGCGGTATCTTTGCGGTTATTCGAAATACAGGGCTTATTGAAATAGGAGTTGACAGATTAACAAGAAAGTTTTCAACCAGAAGTATTACACTAATTCCCGTGCTTATGGTTGTGTTTGCCACTGTCTGCAGTTTGATCGGTACACAGGAATTAAGTCTGGTGTATGTTCCGGTTATCTTACCGTTGATGATTGCTATGGGCTATGATTCAATGGTTGCTGCTGCGGTAGCTTTAGTTGCAACTACTGCAGGATTTATGACTGGGTTTCTTAATCCAATAAATACAGGCTTGGGACAAAAGATTTCAGGTCTTCCCGTGTTTTCGGGAATAGAGATGAGATTCATCGCTTTCGTTGTATTTGTATTGGTCGGAATCTTTTATATTGTCCGTTACGCTCAAAAGATAAAAAGAAATCCAAAGTCAAGTCTGGTATATGAGGAAGATGTAAGTAAGAGAACCGTTTATTTAAATAAATCGGAAGGAAATAAACCAGGTGCAACAATGCGTCAAAAAGTTGCATTCCTTGTCCTTTTTGGGTTTTTTGTTTTACTCGTTTATGGAGTATTAGCAAAAGGATGGTTTATGCTAGAGATGGCTGGACTGTTCATTTTGATGGGAATCGTCGTTGGAATAATTTCCGGATTAAGCCTAACGAATATTTGTGAAGGATTTAATGAAGGCTTCCGCGAGGTGTTGGTTGGGGCCATTATTATTGGCGTAGCCAGAGCGGTTGCAGTCGTATTGGAAGATGGCCAGGTGATGGATACGATTGTGAATAGCTTAGGTGCAGCTGTTGGTGAATTTCCAGCTATTTTTAGCGCAATTGGAATGTTCTTTGTCCAAATGCTGTTTAGCTTCTTAGTTCCTTCTGGAAGCGGGCAAGCCCTGGTGACAATGCCAATTTTAGCGCCGCTTTCGGATTTAATTGGCGTAACAAGGCAGACGGCTGTATTAGCCTATCAATTTGGTGATGGTCTGGGAAATATATTATTCCCAACTTCCGGATACTTTTTGGCAACTTTGGCACTTGCTGGTGTTCCTTGGCAAAAATGGGTCCGTTTCTACATGCCGTTGTTTTTAATCTGGCTTGTGCTGGCCATTGTATTTCTTATTATTGCACAATTGATACAGTGGCACGGGTAAATTCAGTAGAATAAAGATTTTACAATTTAACACCTTTATTCATTTAAAGGAATAAACATTCTTATCTCGAATAATATATTGAAAGTTAGAAAACGAGATAGGAGAGAGACAAATGGAATACAAAGTATTGGGCAAAAGCGGTTTATTAGTATCAGAACTTTGTTTAGGTGCCATGACCTTAGGAAAGGAGGTCAATGAATCTGAATCTATTGAGATGATTCATCGCTTCCTGGATAAGGGAGGAAATTTCATCGATACAGCAGATGTTTATGTAGGCGGGGAATCTGAGCGGATTGTCGGCAAGGCGATTAAAGATCGCCGTTCCGAAGTAGTGCTGGCAACAAAGGTAAGAATGCGGGTAGGCCCTCATCCGAATGATTTTGGCTATTCACGCCGTCGCATTATGGAAGGTGTCGACCAAAGTTTGAAGCGTTTAAACACGGATTATATCGATCTTTATCAGCTTCACGTCTGGGATAATATCACACCTATTGAAGAAACGATCAGAACATTAGATGATCTTGTCAGCTCTGGCAAAGTAAGATACATAGGGTGTTCAAACTTTTTGGCGTGGCAAATGATGAAGGCTTTATCTTATAGTGATTTTCATAATCTTGTTCGATTTATCTCCATACAGCCACAATATAGTTTGCTTAGTCGTGAAATGGATAGGGAAGTTCTCCCTTTGTGCAAAGAAGAAAATGTCGGTGTCATTCCGTGGGCACCAATTGGAGGAGGTTTCTTAACTGGGAAATACAAGCAAGGTGAAAAACCTCAAAGCGGAAGACTTTCCCATGGGGGCGGTGAATCCAGCTGGGAATATAGAGCCACGGAAAGGAACTTTGCTATTTTAAAAGCCGTTCAGGAAGCATCGCATGAACTGGACAAAACCCCTGCTCAAGTCGCATTAAATTGGCTGCTAAATAAAGAAGAAATCACCTCACCGATTTTTGGTGCCAGCAGCCTTGAGCAATTCGAAGAAAATATGGGCAGTGTTGGTTGGAGATTAACAGAAGAGCAATGGAATAAACTCGATGAAGTTAGCAAGCTTCCGAGTGAATATCCGACAAGGTTTCTTGAGAAGTTTCGTCGGTAAATTATTTTAATAAAAAATAAATTAGCATGTCGGCCAAAATCCTCTGAGAGATTTTGGTCAATTTTTTGACCACTTTTTGATGGTAATAGTTGTTCCTTTTATTGTGTAAGATGAAATCTAACATGCTTAAAAATAGCATTAACGGTGGTTGAGCTACTCTGTTTCGTTTTGAGAATTAAAAAACGTTAAAAGCCTTCGAAACGAAACTAAAATTAATTGATTAATTTCAAAACGTTAAAAAACTGGGTGAGAATATGTGACAAGAACCCCTTCTATTGAAAAGAATGTTGTTATAATGATCTCAATATTCAGACAATAGGAGGAGGATTTTTAATGAAAAAGACACATCCGGCATTTGTTATTTTTCTCTTTTTTTTAGGTTGGGTATTTATGTATGCTGATCGCAACATCCTTTCTCCGGTTATGGGCAGCATCGGAGAAGAATGGGAACTTGATAAAGCTCAGTTAGGTTTAATGTCAACTGTATTTTTTGCTGCTTATGCCCTTATGCAAATACCTACAGGGTTTTTAGCTGATAAGTTTGGAAGGGTAAAAGTGTTAGTTGCCGGGTATGTGTTATTTGGTGTTGCAACCTATTTGAGCGGTTTAGCCGCCAGCTTTGCTATTTTTTTATTGATGAGAGCTTTAACAGGCTTAGGAGAAGGAACGTATTATGGTTCCCAGTATGGAATATCATCGAGCATAACACCTAAAAAATATCGGGGACTTGTATCGGCTTTGATTAACAGCGGAATGGCGTTTGGGATCTCGCTCGGATTTATTGCATCTAGTTATTTTACATATACATTAAATAAAGGCTGGCAATTTCCTTTTTATGTATTTGCTGTACCGACAATTATTGTGGCGATTTTAATAGGAATATTTGTTAAAGACAATCACCATAAAGAGCAAAAGCAAGAGAAGGCAATACAAGAAAAAGGCAATATGAAGCTATTATTTACAAAAAATCATCTTTTTGTGTATCTATTAATCTTTTGTTCTTTATATGGATTTTTTGGGATGCTGACTTGGCTTCCTTACTATTTACAAACCGCCCGAGGAGTGGATGCTTCACAAACTGGCATCATTGCATCTTTAGTGCCATGGGCTTCAATTCCTGGTGCCATCATCTTTGGAATTTTATCAGACAAAATAAAAAGCAAAAAGCCTTTAATTATTTTATTGGCGTTGGCGGGGGCATTATGTCAATTTGCCATTCCTTATATTGAAAACTATTCCTTGCTTCTTATAGGTTTAGTTCTTTATGGATTACTTGGAAAATTAGCGCTTGATCCGGTTTTAATTTCGTATATGGCTGATATTACCCCTTCTTCCATGTATTCGAGAGTTTATGGATTTTTTAACTTTAGCGGCATGCTATCTTCTATTTTTGCTCCTTACATTACCGGGTATTTTGCTGATCAAACGGGAAGTCTTGAATTCGGCTTTTATTTATCAGGAGTGCTCTTAATCGTAGGAGGGATTCTGTTTATCTTTACAGATAAGCAAATTAAACCAACAATTGATTCTTCATCAACTGTCAAGGTAGGAAAATTAGCTGAGGAGGGTAAAGCAGGGTGAGTAAAACAATTGTAGGGAGCAAGACAATGGTTGTAAGCCCTCATTATCTTGCATCACAGGCTGGAAATACGATTCTTCAAAAAGGGGGAAATGCTTTTGATGCAGCAGTAGCGGTTAGTGCCTGCCTTGCGGTGGTATATCCGCATATGACCGGGCTTGGAGGTGACTCCTTTTGGCTGACATATAGTACTAAGGATAAAAGGATCCGTGCTTATAATGGAAGCGGCAGGTCAGGATTTAACGTAACACGTGATGTATACAAGGGGAAAAGCTCCATTCCGACCCGCGGGATTGAAAGTGTCATAACCGTACCGGGAATGGTTGATAGCTGGGATGCAATCCTGAAGGAGTATGGAAGGTTATCATTAGTAGAAGTACTAGAACCGGCTATCGAGTATGCAAGAACAGGCTTTCCTTTTTCAAAGGATCAGCATGAGAATACGGTGAAATGTATTGAGATGCTGCAAAGAGATGACGATGCAGCAGCTATTTTTCTTCCTGATCACAAGGTGCCAAATGTAAATGAGAGATTTATCCAAGCTGATTTAGCCGACACATTGAAGGAGATTGCCAGAAACGGCAGGGAGAGCTTTTATAAAGGCGAGTTAGGAAAGCGAATCATCCATCGTTTAAAAGAAAAAGGCGGATTGCTTACTGAAGCTGATTTTGCTGAACATAAGGGAGTATGGACTGAGCCGATATCAACTACATATCGAGGCTGCCAAATGTATCAAGCACCGCCTAATTCACAAGGCTTTACAGGTCTAATGGCCCTAAATATCCTTGAAAACTATGACTTTTCTTCGATTTTAGAAGGCTCATATGAATATTATCATTTATTAGTAGAAACATTAAAAAGATGTTTTCAGGATCGCAATCATTATTTAACTGACCCGGACTTTCACTCTATTCCATTAGATAAATTACTGAGTAAATCTTATGCACAAAAAATGGCACGCTCAATTCAATTTGATCGAGCAAGGCATATTCAAACACAATCGGTTGGCAGTGATACCGCTCATGCTGCAGTTATAGATGAGGAGGGGAATGCTGTTTCCTTTATACAAAGTCTTTACTTTGAATTCGGATCAGGAGTAGTTGCAGGAGATACTGGAATTATTATGCAGAACAGGGGTTCATTCTTTTCGCTTGATTCTTCACATGTCAATCGTTTGGAGCCAAGAAAAAGAACCTTCCATACACTAATGCCTGCGATGGCGTTTAAAGATGGACGACCTCGGATTCTCTACGGTACCCAAGGTGGTGAAGGACAGCCGCAAACACAAACCGTTATGGTAACCAGAATGATCGATTATGGTATGGATCCACAACAGGCTATTAGTGAACCTCGATTTGTATGGGGCAGAACCTGGGGAGAAGCTACACAAGAGCTCAAAATTGAAGGCCGCGTACCTTTAGCTGTTATTGAGCAATTAATGGCAGCGGGGCATCTCGTTAAAAGGGTAGGTGAATTTGATGGAATTATGGGGCATGCAAATGCGATAATGGTTGATGATCAAGGCTTTCTGCATGGCGGAGTTGATCCAAGAAGTGACGGAGCTGCTATTGGAAGATAAATTGACTTCCTAAAAATCTGGTTGAATGATTTTAGGTATAAACTTTCTTTCGTCTTAAAGGCTTTCATCCAATGTCTGTTAATATTATACTCATACTAAATAATGCTAAAGGATGGGTATAATGTGAAGATCGATAACATTGATAGGAGAATTCTTGAGTTACTAACAGTTAATGGAAGAATGTCGTATTCTGATATAGGGAAAGAACTGGATTTGTCCAGAGTATCTGTTCGCGAACGTGTAAACCAATTAATAAAAAATGAAGTCATTGAAAAATTCAGCGTCGTGATTAATTCCGAAAAAATGGGAAAGAATGTTTCTGCCTTTTTTGAAGTAGATTGTGAGCCTGGATCCTTAGTATCGGTTGCAGAAACGTTAGCAGATAATCCTTGTGTATCCAGCTGTTATCAAATGACTGGTCCAAGTACACTGCATATGCATGTGTTAGTAGATGACTTTGGTGCGTTAGAAAAGTTTATCAATAATGAGCTGTATGCACTTGAAGGAATTACAAGAGTAGAGAGCCATATTTTGCTTCGACGCTTTAAGAGTCGAAGCGGCTTGAAATTATAGAATGGCTATTCGAGAAGGTTACTCTCATTATGCCCTTGAGAAAAGGGGAAATGAGCTTAACCTCTTTTTTTTGAAAAATATTTAAGAATTTATAGAAACAAGTGAATTTTTACTCTATAATTGTAAAAGAGTAAAACAACTTCCGTTTGTTAGGTTATATTTCAATATAGATTAACAATCGGATATAAAATGACATAAAATAAATTATTCATCATAAAGTTTATCGTATAGAAGGTAAAAAGAAAAAATGCTTTCGGGGAAGATAAGTCATGATTTAATGTAAGCAGAAAAAATAATTTGCAAAGGAAGATCATATGAAACATCTTCAATTATTTTTAGCGTTTTTCCGTGTTGGGATTTTGGGCTATGGCGGAGGTCCATCCTCTATACCGCTTGTACATAAAGAAGTAGTGGATCATTATAAATGGATGAATGATGATGAATTTGCCGATGTTTTGGCATTAGGCAACACATTGCCGGGTCCAATTGCTACTAAAATGGCTGGTTATATCGGTTATAGAGTAGCAGGAATATTAGGGCTTATTAATGCAACCTTGTCGACTATTTTACCAACAATTATCTTAATGATCGTTCTGCTAACGACTATTTCTTCTGTTAAAGACTATCCTTGGGTTCAGGGGATGACTGTTGCGGTCGTTCCTGTAGTTGGCGTTATGCTTGCAACCTTAACATGGGAATTTTTTGCGAAATCTAAAGAATCCTTGGGATGGCTAAAATCAATTCTATTTTTAGTCGGCAGTTTCTTGTTATTGGAGGTTATAGGGTTACATCCAGCCATTTTGATTGGCGGCCTTTTACTTGCAGCCATCTTTAAAAAAGATAAAAATCCTGAATCAGATCGTACTGTTGAGAGGGGGAATGCTTCATGATTTATTGGGAAATCTTCCTTGCCTTTTTTATTCCGGGAATACTAGGGTATGGAGGCGGCCCAGCTTCCATTCCATTAATTGAAAATGAGGTTGTAGATCGCTACGGTTGGATGAGTGTAAACGAATTTAGCGAGGTGCTTGCATTAGGCAATGCTCTTCCTGGTCCAATCGCGACAAAGATGGCTGGCTATATTGGCTATCAGCAAGGTGGTATCCTAGGAAGCTTTGTAGGCATGTTTGCGACTGTTGCCCCATCGTTAATCTTAATGATCGTATTATTAGGATTTTTATATAAATATAAAGATTCTCCTAAAGTCAAAAGAATGACTACTTATATTAGACCGACAATTGCTGTATTACTTGGGGTTATGGCATTTAGCTTTTTTTCTACAGCCTACATTGATACTGGTATTTGGCAGACACTTTTTCTAATCGTCATCAGTTTTTTATTATTAGAAAAGTGGAAGGTGCACCCTGCCCTTGTTATTGTTGGGGCTATGGGATATGGAGCAATTTTTATTACGTAATGGTTTTTATCAGGCAAAATAAAAAAATCTAACAAAGTCTCTTTAAAGACATTGTTAGATTTTTCTTCTATATTAAAAACATCGCAACAAAAGTTGTCACAACAAGCCCAATTGAAACGGGTATTAGATTTTTTCTTGCCAATTCAAAGGGGTCAACACCGCAGATTGCTGCCGCTGGAATTAATGCCCACGGAATTAACGTTCCTCCTCCTACCCAAATTCCTGTTACTTGACCTAAAGCTGTTAAGGTTGCCGCACTAACCCCAATAGCCGTTGAAAACAATTGTGCAATCGAGCCTGCAAGGGAAATACCTGAGAAGCCCGATCCATCAAGTCCTGTTAAAACTCCGACACCAGTTAACGTAATGGTTGCGACCTCTGGTGTAAGAGGTACGACATTGGCAAGGGCAACACCGAGATCGTTAATAATTCCTTCTGAGCTCTTCGGTAAATATTCTCCAATGATGGAATAAAATCCAGCATCCCCTAAGTAAAAAAACGCAGCGATGGGTATAACTGGACCGAATACACGAAATCCAAACTGAAATCCTTGGATCAAGTAGTTTGTGGTTTCTTCGAGACCGCGTTTTTTGTGGGTCAGACAAGTTGTCACAATTAAAATGAGCAATGCAGTTCCACCGATTAAAGCAGTTGCATCTCCGCCTTGAAGGTTTAAAGTGAACATGAGGATAACATCAATTAGAAAAATAATCGGTATCAACAAAGCTAGGATTTTTTTAGCTGCTGTTGATAATTGTTTATCAGATGAGTCCTGAATAGGCGATGGGGTTGATACTGTTGGAAAGGGTTTTTTTAACTTAATATCTCTCATTAAGAGAAAATAAGCAGAAATGGTTGTAACAACTCCCATTGTAATCACAAGAGGAATACTTGCTTGAATGACATCCCCAACTGGCAAGCCTGCAGCATCTGCCGTCAGCTTTGCTGCAGCTTGGATGATGAAATCACCTGAAAGAGCGATACCATGACCGAATAAATTCATTGAAATCGCAACGCCTAGCGCCGGCAAGCCTGCTCTGATAGCAACTGGCAGCAGGACAGCTCCAATTAAGGCAACTGCTGGTGATGGCCAGAAGAAAAACGAAATCATCATCATTAAAATCCCAATTGTCCAGTATGCAGTGGTCGGATTTTTTATGACTTTTGAGAAGGGAGAGATCATCACTTCATTTATGCCTGATATCGTTAATATTTTACTCATTGCAACAATAATGGAGATAACAAGAATCGTAGGCAATAATTCGGTGATGGCAAAGATAAAACTATTAAAAAGACTGCTAATAGAATCACTAACAGAAAATGTCGATGCAGCAGCAAGTGAGAGTATACCAACTATACAAATAATCGTCGTATCACGGCGAAAGAGCATAAAGCCAACGATTGCAAGAATAAATGTTAAGTAGATCCAATGAATGAGTGTAAGATCTATTTCCATTTCTATCACTCCTGTAGGGAAAATGCCTATAATAGGTTCTTAATACTGTATGAATGAGTGAAAGAGAATGTGAGTGGGGCAAGAAAATTTCATGCATAAGCCATGTAGAAAGAAGTTGTCATTTCCAAGGAAATATTGTCAGAAGTGCATAAGTTGTCTAATCGTGGGTTGGACCAAGAAAAGAAGGTAATCCCGCTGTCAGTGGTTCAAATATCGAAATTTGTGATTCAATCCCACGAATTGTGGTTCATTTAATGAAGTTTGTGGTTCAATCCCAACAATTCGTGGTTCAATTCCCAAGAATCCCATTGTCAGTGTTTCTATCCCAAAGTTTAGTTCATGAATCCGAGTATAAAATTTATCTTTTACTCCTGAAGACTTCTTCCAATCATCTCCTATTGCAACACAGCCATCATTATTATTATTCATCCAAATCAACAGAATAGTATTTCGCAACATATGCAGGATTTGCAAGGGGCTGACCTAATCCTCCGTTTGAGCCCGTTTTTTTGAGAATCGTATCAAAAGAGGTCGACCCCTGCCATGCCTTAGAGTACTGTTCACTTTCCCATAATGTTAAAATAATGTAAGTATCACTTTTTAAAGGTCGCAATATACGAATGGCTGAGATGCCGGTTTGTTTTTCCATTTTTAGTGACTCGTCTTGAAAGGTTTTTTCGAATAACGGTCTAGCTTCAGATGAAACAGGGATATTATTCACGAGAGCATATGCTCCGTTCGCCAAATCCCCTGATGAATAAAGGATGTCATATTTTTTGGGAACATTAAAGATCGTTTTACCATCCGTTTCATGAAATAAAACAGCGGTTTGATTGTTAGTCATAAGCCTTAATTTTTTATCGGTGTGTTTCTTCACCAGCTTGGCTAAGTAATCAACCGTACCATAGGTTATGTAAAGCTTCATCTCTCATCACCTCATTGTTCATTATGCTAAATGGTCATTTTAGTATACCAGTTACTATTCACCTTTTCCCAAAATTTATTGTGTTCACACATATACCTGCCTATTTTTAACAATACTAAAAGAAATAAGGGGTGAGCATATGAAAAAGAAACTTCTTTTATCGTGTCTGATACTAATAATTACTGTTGCTTTCTCGTTTTTAGGCTATATATTTATTATTTTTATGGGGAATTACGTAATAGATGATGAGAAATTAGTTATGAACACAGCTTCTAAGCTCGTTGACATAGAAGGAAAAGAAATAACAAAGCTCTATATTGAGAATCGGGAGCTTGTTGACATTTCTGAAGTGCCGGATCATGTGCAGCAGGCATTTATTTCAGTTGAAGACCAACGGTTTTATGAGCATTATGGCATTGACATGAGAGCGATAGGCAGGGCCTTATATAAGGATATCCTTGCTGGCAGCAAAGTTGAAGGAGGCAGCACGATTACCCAGCAGCTGGCGAAAAATATCTTTTTGACAAATGACAAAACACTGCTTCGGAAAACAAAGGAAGCGATTATCGCTATAAATCTGGAAAAGCGATACAGCAAAGCAAAATTACTGGAAATGTATTTAAACCAAGTTTATTTTGGGCACGGTGCTTATGGAATTAAATCTGCAGCAAAGTTTTATTTTAATAAGGATGTTTCAGAGCTGACTCTTGAGGAAGGGGCCCTTTTAGCAGGGATACCGAAAGCACCGTCAACATACTCGCCAATCGACAATGCTGAAAAGAGCAGAGAACGCCGAAATGTTATTTTAAGCTTAATGGGTGATCAAAACTATATTTCATACGAAGAGGTTGTTAGAACACAAGGAAAAACAGTGAAATTAAAAGTAAACAAAAAACAGGAGAGCCCGTGGATATCAACCTATATTGATATGGTATTTGATGAAGCAAAAGAAAAGTATGCTCTTTCTAATGAGGAGTTATTAAGAGGAGGATATACGATTACTGTTTCCCTTCAGGAAGAGCTTCAAAAGTCTGCTTATGAATTGTTCCAAAAGAAAGAGTACTTTCCGGGAACAGATGAACATGCACAAGGTGCATTTATTTTAATTGATAATAAAACAGGAGGCGTTTTGGCAGCTATTGGCGGACGGGATTACGTGCCAAAGGGGTTAAATCGATTGAATGTGATGCGACAGCCGGGTTCAACATTTAAACCGATTGCGGTTTATGCCCCATCGATTGAATCAGACTTGTTTCATCCTTATTCGTTATTAAAGGATGAAAAGCTAAAATATGGAGATTACCTACCGGAAAATTATGATAACCAATATGCTGGAAAGGTAACCATGTTTGATGCCATTATTTCGTCTAAAAATGCGGCAGCCGTCTGGACATTATCTGAATTAGGAATTGAGAACAGTAAGAAGTATTTACAAAAGGTAGGGATTTCCTTTAAGGATAATGGATTAGCTATCGCCTTGGGAGGACTCTCAAAAGGGGTAACACCTATTCAGATGGCAAATGCCTATCGCACGTTCACAACGAATGGAAACTACAGTGAACATCATCTTATCGAAAAAATATCGGATCGCAAGGGAGAAGTCATTGCTGAAAACAAACAAGAGGCGGAGCGGGTTTATTCTCCGCAAACGGCCTGGGATATGACGAGAATGCTTCAGCATGTCGTGAGTGAAGGAACAGCAAAGCATGGCGCGTTTCAAGGTGAACTTGCTGGGAAAACAGGGACGACTTCATTCCCAGGGGTTGAGGGAGCGGCGAAGGATGCTTGGTTTGTTGGTTTTACCGAAAATGTCGTTGGCGCTATTTGGATGGGATATGATAAGACCGATAAAACTCATTATTTAAAACATGGAAGCTCCTACCCTACTAAATTGTTTAAGGATATTTTAACTGAGGCAAAGTGGGAACAAAACGTGGCATTTAAGGTTCCAGAAGGTGTGAATGATTTAGAAAGTCCAATCCGCCTCAAGGAAATCGATAGAGTAGATGCAAGATACACGTTTAAACCGCTTGGATTAATCACGTTAACACTTCAATGGGAAGCACAACAGGATGAGCGAGTGGAATACCGAATATATGAACAATCTGAAAGTGGACAAAAGCTTGTCGGAACCGTTACAGGTAAAGGATTTTATGAAATTCCGTATGTAAATGTCTTTTCAGAAAGCACGTATAAGGTTGCCCCATTTAATGTCCAAACCAGGGAAGAAGGGGTCGCAGTTGAATTCTCGAAACCAAGCTTATTTGGTTCAAATAAATAAGAAAAGCGTAAGCGCCTTGATCAGCCTAGGGCAAATAAGACGCTCATGAATAGAAGGCGTTCTTTGCCTTGAATTCATGAGTGACTATATCCTAGAGGCAGTCAAAAACGCGACGTCCTGTCGCACTGACTGCACTTGCACGTCCTGTGCTTCGGGGTTAGGCGCTGGAGCTAGACACAAAAAACTAGGTTATAATTTTCTTACCTTTTGAAGAGAAACATCCATCTAACGGGTGATCATCGTTAAGATGGGTTTTCTTTTGTAGAAGTATAATTCGTAATTCGACTTTTTTTCGACATTTCCTCATCATAACTATACAACATGGTTTGAAAACGTTATAGTTGTAAGTGTTGAGATTTTAATGTAGAATTAATATCAGATTATAATTATTATTATTTAATAAAAGGGATTTCCCTTCTTAGGATAGAAAGGTGGCTTTTTGGATGGCTGAAAAAAAAATAAATGATACGTTTTTAAAAGCTTGTCGCGGTGAAAAAACGGACTATGTTCCGGTTTGGTATATGAGACAAGCTGGGCGATCACAGCCTGAATACCGTGCAATAAAAGAAAAATACAGCCTTTTTGAAATCACACATCAGCCTGAATTATGTGCATATGTAACAAGATTGCCTGTGGAACAGTATGATGTTGATGCTGCAATTCTTTATAAAGATATAATGACTCCACTCCCGGCAATCGGCGTGAATGTTGAAATAAAGTCAGGAATCGGGCCGGTCATTGATAACCCTATTCGTTCTCTTAGTGATGTTGAAAAGCTAGGGGAAATTGATCCTGAAACAGATGTTGCCTATGTATTAGAGACGATTAAGCTGCTTACTCAAGAACAGCTTGAGGTACCGTTAATCGGATTTACGGGAGCACCCTTTACACTGGCCAGCTATATGATCGAGGGAGGTCCTTCTAGAAATTATAACAAGACAAAAGCATTTATGTATGCAGAACCGAAGGCATGGTTCGCTTTAATGGATAAGCTTGCTGACATGAGCGTTACCTATGTAAAGGCGCAAATTAAAGCAGGGGCAAAAGCGATTCAAATTTTTGACTCATGGGTTGGCGCCCTTAATGTGGCAGATTATCGCTATTATATTAAGCCAACGATGGAACGGATTTTTAGTGAGCTTAAATCAGAGAATGTTCCATTAATCATGTTCGGTGTCGGAGCAAGTCATTTAGCCAAAGAATGGCATGATCTACCTTTGGATGTTGTTGGTCTTGACTGGAGACTTCAGATCCAGGAAGCTCGTTCGATGGGACTAACAAAAACACTCCAAGGAAATCTTGATCCTGCAATTTTGCTCTCTCCATGGGAAGTTATTGAAGAAAGAGCAAAGCAAATTTTGGACCAAGGAATGCAAACTGATGGTTATATCTTTAATCTTGGACACGGTGTATTTCCTGAGGTAAATCCGGAAAATCTGAAGAAGTTGACTACTTTTATTCACGATTATTCAAGAAAAGTAAAAGTGAACGCTTAATCTGCTTTTTTAATAAAGAACAACGAGAAATTTAGAAATGAACTAGAGGTGAATCATTTTGACTAAGAAAAAAATGGGGTTATTAGTCATGGCATATGGGACCCCATACAAAGAAGAAGATATTGAACGTTACTATACACATATCCGACATGGCCGTAAGCCTGCTCCGGAAATGCTTCAGGATTTAAAAGAAAGATATGAAGCAATCGGCGGAATCTCTCCATTGGCCAAAATTACGGTGGAGCAAGGTGAAAAGCTGGAGGAGCACTTAAATCGTGTACAGGATGAGATTGAATTTAAGCTCTATATTGGCTTAAAGCATATTGAACCATTTATCGAGGATGCTGTTCAGCAAATGCATGAAGACGGGATTACGGAAGCGGTAAGCATCGTATTAGCTCCTCATTTCTCAACCTTCAGTGTCAAGTCATATAATGGACGGGCAAAAGAAGAGGCAGACAAGCATGGCGTCAACATAACGTCTGTTGAAAGCTGGTATACAGAGCCAAAATTCATTACCTACTGGGCTGATCGTGTAAAAGGTACATATGAAAGCATGTCAGCTGAGGAAAGAGAAGCTGCTGTACTCATTGTGTCTGCACATAGTCTTCCGGAAAAAATCACGGCACATGGCGACCCATACCCACAGCAGTTACAGGAAACGGCTGACTTAATTGCAGAAGCAGCAGGCGTAAAGAATTATGTCATTGGCTGGCAAAGTGCCGGAAATACGCCGGAGCCATGGTTAGGACCAGATGTCCAGGATTTGACTAGGGATTTATATAAAGAAGGATACAAAACATTTGTTTATATTCCTGTCGGCTTTGTCGCAGATCACCTAGAAGTACTCTATGACAATGATTATGAGTGCAAGGTTGTGACAGATGAGCTAGGCGCTCACTATTATCGTCCGGAAATGCCAAATGCAAAGCAGGAGTTTATTGATTGTCTTGGGACGGTTGTTTTAAAGCATTTGAATGAGGTGAATTAGCGGAAAGCGAGCTTGGAAGCAAGCTCGTTTTTTGGTTGTTTATTCGACGATGCAGTAGAAATAAGTTGAATATTCGATAAAAATGAGATAAAATAAACTAATCTACCATACTAGTATACACTTTTTGTGTGTAGGTGCATAACCAGATTGCTATTATATTTATATGTAAATTTTCACAAAGATTTTGTACATAGTTTCTTGCAAAAAAAATGAAAGGGCTTACTATATGGGGTGTAAGCTCGTTTGGTTAAAAGCCGAAATAATTAGACAAGGGAGAGAATATGATGGGAGTAATGAATACGTCTGAACGACAAGCTGATCTATGCTGGCTACCAAGAGCTGAAGGAGAGTTTAATAAGGAGTTTATCCAATCAATTAATGATGTGGCAGTAATAGGTGATTCTCCTATATTAAATACAGTGAAAAGTGAAATCGTTTCTACCTTTACTCATACTTTTAAAAGAGAGATTAGACTTAATGAAAAGAAAACACCAGATTGTCAAATCGTTTTCTCTACATTGGACGATTGGGGTGAGATAAGAAACCAGTTTTCAAATGTGATGAATGATGAAGGCTATGCCATTAAAACAATTCATCAAACAATTTATGTTATCGCTTCCAATGATAAAGGCCTTTTATATGGAATGTATCATTTCTTCAGATTAATCCAAAGAGGAGCAGATCTAAACAGCCTATCTATTAGTGAAAACCCGAGAAATAAAATAAGAATGATTAACCAATGGGATAATATGGATGAAACAAATGCGATGGGCAGTGTGGAGAGGGGCTATGCTGGAAAGTCAATATTCTATGCTGATAAAAAAATAGTAGAAGATAAAACGAGAATAAGAGATTATGCAAGGCTTTTGGCTTCCGTGGGGATTAATGCAATTTCTATTAATAATGTTAATGTTCATCAAATAGAAACGAAATTAATTAATAAAGAGTTTTTACCAGAAGTCGCTGAAATAGCTGATATTTTTCGTGCCTATGGAATTCAACTATTCTTAAGTATTAATTATTCAAGTCCTATTCAGTTAGGAGGATTAAGTACCGCAGATCCTTTAGATCCGCAAGTGCAGGAATGGTGGAAAACGAAAGCGGCAGAAATTTATCAGTATATTCCTGATTTCGGCGGATTTGTGGTGAAGGCGGATTCGGAACATCGGCCAGGACCGTTTACGTATGGAAGAAATCATGCGGATGGGGCAAATGTTTTAGCTGAGGCATTGAAACCATTTGGCGGAGTTGTGATTTGGAGATGCTTTGTCTACAATTGCTTACAAGATTGGCGTGATCGAAGTACAGATCGTGCAAGAGCGGCATATGATCATTTCAAACCATTAGACGGAAAGTTCCTAGATAATGTTATTCTGCAAATAAAAAATGGTCCAATCGATTTTCAAGTACGAGAGCCTGTTTCTCCTTTATTAGGAGCAATAGAAAAGACGAATCACGTGATGGAATTTCAAATCACCCAAGAGTATACAGGTCAACAAAAGCATGTTTGTTTCCTTGTCCCTCAATGGAAGGAAGTTTTTGAATTTGATACATATGCAAAAGGGGAGAACTCAAAAATTAAATCAATTGTTGATGGCTCCTTATATGAGAGAGAATTGGCAGGAGTAGCAGCGGTATCGAATATTGGTGATGACGATAATTGGACAGGACATACTTTAGCCCAAGCAAATTTATATGGCTATGGCCGGTTAATTTGGAATCCTGATTTAACGTCAGAAGAAATTGCCAAAGAATGGATTGAATTGACCTTTGGTAAAGAGGAGAAAGTGTTTACACATATTTATACAATACTAATGGGATCTTGGCTGACATACGAAAAATATACGGCTCCGTTAGGGATTGGGTTTATGGTGAATCCAGGACATCATTATGGGCCAAATGTCGATGGTTATGAATATTCGGTATGGGGAACGTATCACTTTGCCGATCGCAATGGCATTGGTGTCAATCGAACAGTAAAAGATGGAACAGGCTATACAGGTCAATATTTCCCTGAGAACATAGAAATTTATGAAAACGTAGAAACATGTCCAGATGAGTTACTATTATTCTTCCACCATGTTTCCTATACACATCGACTACAATCAGGAAAAACGGTAATTCAGCATATTTATGACACTCATTTTGAAGGTGTGGAAGAAGTTGAGAAATACATGGAATTATGGAAGCAACTAGAAGGTGAGATTTCTCCAAAGGCATTTCATAACGTACTGGACCGTTTTAGTGAGCAGCTTAGAAGTGCTAAAGAATGGCGTGATCAAATCAATACGTATTTTTATAGAAAATCGGGTATTGAGGACGAAAAAAATAGATTAATATATAAATAAGGCGTCCAAAGTCATCCAGTTAAATACTCATGAGTGAAACGGATGCTTGTATTGGACATGCTGCATTAAAGGCGTTTGCAGGTGGCCATTATCGAGGATTTAGGGTATGTAAAGAAAAAAATACTGGCGGAGGTTAAAAAGTATGAAAGCGTTATTTATTGGTGGAACTGGAACAATTAGCTCAGCAATTACAAATCAACTAGCAGAAAAAGGCTGCGAACTTTACCTTATTAATAGAGGAAATCGAACGAAGCACTTGCCTGCATCTGTCAACTTGATTCAAGCTGATATTAACGATGAACAGCATGTAGCTAAACTTATCGAAGATTTAGAGTTTGATGTTGTAGCAGATTTCATCGCGTTTGAACCAGCTCAGTTGGAAAGAGATTATCGTTTATTTAACGACAAAACGAAGCAATTTATTTTTATAAGCTCTGCTTCCGCGTATCAAACACCTTTGTCAGATTATCGAATTACAGAAGGAACGCCTTTGGCAAATCCATATTGGCAGTATTCCCGCAATAAAATTGCCTGTGAAGAGTATTTGGTGAAACAATATCGTGAGACTGGCTTCCCTATAACAATTGTAAGGCCAAGCCACACCTATGATGAACGTTCCATTCCGCTTGGTGTACATGGAAGAAAGGGATCCTGGCAGGTTGCTAAGCGGATGTTAGAGAACAAACCTGTGATTATTCATGGGGATGGTACATCCTTATGGACGTTGACACATAATCGTGATTTTGCTAAAGGCTTTATCGGTTTAATGGGCAATATTCATGCGATTGGAGAAGCTGTTCACATTACCTCAGATGAAAGCGTTACCTGGAATCAAATTTACGAAATAATTGCCGATGCCCTTGGCGTAAAACTTAATGCTGTCCATGTTCCATCCGAATTTTTAGCCGCATGCAGTAAAGAGGATTACAGAGGCGGATTATTAGGAGATAAGGCGAATACCGTTGTATTCGATAATTCAAAGCTAAAACGACTTGTTCCAGATTTTGTTGCAACAACCCGAGTTGACCAAGGAATTAAGCAAACGATTGAAAACATATTAGCTAACCCAGAGCTTCAAACAGAAGATAAGGAATTCGACCTTTGGTGTGATCGGGTTATTGATGCCTTACAGGGTGCGTTAAAAGCGATAAATGAATAGGTTTAAAGTTAGGTAGATAAGAGAGATGCTGTATTAAAAGACAGTCTCCCAAACCAGCTATTGAAATCAATTAAACCACATGTTATAGTAACAATATGAAAACTGACCAATTTGTTCATTTGGTCATTCTAGTAATAGGAGTGAATAGCTTGGGCATCAATCGAAAGCAGCTAATTCTGGAGGCCGCAACAAGATCCTTTACCCAATTTGGATATAAAGCAACAACAATGGATCAAGTCTCAAAGCTTGCAAACGTCGGAAAAGGAACAATCTATACGTTTTATAAAAATAAGGAAGAACTATTCTCTGAAATCATTGATGATCTGCTGGCGGATATGAAGGAAGCTGCAGAGAATGCGTTTGATCCCAATAGGTCATTTTTAGAAAATGTCCATAGAGCGTTATACAGTATTTTGGAATTTCGAAAAACACATCAATTGACGATCAAGCTTTTTCAGGAAAGTAATGAGCTTGGAACACCTACTGTGAATGAAGGTGTTAAAAAGGTTGAACAGATGATTTTGAATTATATTAAGCAAAAAATCATTGTGGCAATTGAAAATAAAGAGATCAAACCATGTGACCCGGAGCTGACCGCTTTTATTTTACTAAAGCTCTATATCTCATTAATTTTTGATTGGGAAAAACATCATGAACCGCTCGAAAAAGAAAAAATTGCTGAAGTATTTGATCAGTATTTGTTAAAGGGATTATCAATCTGATAATCCTCACTTTTTTGCCACATTATGACCAAATGAACAAAACGGTCATTTGGATATACAGGAGGTTGAAGGAAATTGTCATTCATCAAACAAGAATGGAAGGCATTATTTAAAAATAAAAAAGTTTTGATCGCTGTCATCGGGGTTCTTTTTATTCCGCTAATGTATAGCGGCGGCTACCTTGGTGCCTTTTGGGATCCATATGGAAAGCTTGATCAGCTGCCTGTTGCGGTTGTCAACAATGACACTGGCACCACCTATGAGGGAAAAGAGCTGGATGTAGGGAATGAATTAGTTGATCATTTAAAAGAAAACAGGAAGTTTGAGTGGCATTTTGTCGATCAGCAAAAAGCAGAAGAAGGTCTTGAACAACTAGACTATTATATGGTCATTGAAATTCCAAAAAACTTTTCAAGCAATGCGACAACATTACAAAGCAACGAACCGGAGCACTTAGAGCTTACGTTTATCACAAATAAAGGGAATAACTTTATTTCCGGACAAATCGGTGAAAGTGCTGTTGCAAAAATTAAAGAAGAGGTCGCTAATACAATAACGAAAACTTATGCAGAATCGATTTTTGATAATATTGAGCTAATGGCAGATGGAATTGGAGATGCAAGCGAAGGTGCCGAAAAAATTAACGATGGTACTGGCGAGCTAAAGGAAGGCTCAAGCAAACTTTCAGAAAATCTTCATCAGCTTGTAACGAAATCACTTACTTTTAAAGATGGGTTACAGGACGCCTCATCAGGGTCAACGAAGCTTGTAGAGGGGATAAGTGAATTAGATAGTGGTTTAGCTGCCATGAAACAGGGGCAGAAGGAATTATATGACGGATCTGCCAAACTCGAATCGGGGTCTTCACAATTAGTAACAGGATTAAATGATTCATTAACAGGCATGAAGAAATTGCAAAATAATCTTCCAAGCTTGACAAAGGGGGTTGGAGCCTTAAAAAATAGTGCTCCGAACCTGGTGGAAGGCACTAAACAGCTTGCAGATGGAAGCACTGCTGCTCATGAAGGAGCAGCGGATTTATCACAAAATTTATCACAGGTGACTGCTGGGGTTAATAAGGTGATTTCCGATCTACAAGGAATGCCTTTACCTGAAGAAAAACAACAGGAGCTTTTAGCATTAGCGGAAGCACTAAACAGTTTAGATCAAGGTGGAAAACAGCTATCAACTAACCTTAATCAATTAGCGGCAGGTGCGGGTGAGCTTAACAAAAATGTGGCAGCATTACCGGCTAATGCTGAAAAACTATATGAAGGAACTGCTTCCGTGGAAGCTGCCATAAATCAGCTAACTGCAGGACAGGAAAAGCTTTATCATGGAGCAGTTCAAGTGAACCAAGGTCAATCGTCTTTAACAGAAGGTTTACATGTATTCGGTGACAAGCTAACTGAAGCAAAATCCGGAACTGAACAATTAGTAAATGGGGGATCTGCCCTGGAGCAAGGAATTGGTCAGTTAGCTGATGGTTCGATCGCATTAGAAGATGGATCTAAAAAGCTGGCAAATGGCGCTGATCAATTAGATGACGGATTATCACAGCTTTCGGATGGAACAACTGTCCTTTCAACAAAACTAAAAGAAGCAACAGATGAAACAGAGGATGTAAAAGGATCTGATAAGGTCTATGATATGGTTGCAGATCCGGTTGATTTAAACACAGAGGAAGTAAACGAGGTTCCAAACTATGGAACAGGTCTTGCACCATATTTCCTATCACTTGCTTTGTTTGTTGGAACACTGTTAGTAACCGTTGTGTTTCCATTACGAAAAACATCTGGAACACCGAAATCTGGCTTCGCTTGGTTTGCCAGCAAATTTAGTGTGCTGTTTTTTGTAGCCGTCATTCAAGCGATTCTAGCAGATCTTGTCCTTTTATATGGTTTAGGATTAGAAGTAAAAAATATTGGTTTATTTATCCTATTCAGCATAGTAACAAGCTTAACCTTTATAGCGATTGTTCAATTCTTGGTAACAACGATGGCCGATCCGGGCAGATTCATGGCAATCATCCTGTTAATCCTACAATTAACAACAAGTGCAGGAACGTTTCCGCTTGAGTTAATTCCAGAAGGATTTCAAAAAATTAATCAATGGCTGCCAATGACCTATTCTGTTGCCGGCTTTAAAGCGATTATTTCTAGCGGCAATTTTGATTATATGTGGTCACAAGCACTTGTATTAGCAGGATATTTTGTCATGGCAATAGCAGGTACAATTCTCTACTTTACAATGAAATTGAAAAAGGAAAAGCGGGCACTGAACGAGGTTTCTGCTTAGTCTATTAGAAAAGAGGGGCTATGAATCAGCCTCTCTTTCTAGTAAATCCCGAAATGTCATAAAAAAAGGTAGATTTCTTATAAAAAAGGTTGAAAAATAAATAATATTTTCATATACTTATATATGAAAACGTTTTCAGATGTCAAACAAGGTGGGCAACATAGAGCCGTGGGGAGGGAGAAATTTGTCTACCATAGAAGATGTCGCGAAACTAGCGGGATTATCTAGGACAACTGTTTCACGTGTGTTAAATGATCATCCTTATGTTTCCGATACGAAAAAGAAGCTTGTCCAGCAGGCAATGGAGCAATTGGGGTATGTTCCAAACTCTGCTGCGAGAAGCTTAAGAAATCAGAAAACAGGCATTATCGCTGTCTTAATTCCGAAAATATCCACACCATTTTTTAGTCAGCTGATCGAAAAACTCGAAATGGCTGCTTCTGCAAAAGGCTATCAACTAATTATTTGCCAAACACAATTCTTAAAACAGAAAGAACGAAATTATTTGAATCTTCTCAAAACGAGGCAGGTTGATGGCGTTATTATGACGTCGGTTGAAAATGACTGGCCAGTTGTCGATGCTTATTTAAACTATGGTCCAATTGTTCTTTGCAATGAAATTGTGGAGAATGCGCAAATTCCGATGGTGTATATGGATCAAGCATATAGCGGCTATACAATTGCCAACCATTTGCTTGAAAGGGGTCATAGACATATCGCTTATTGTTCAAACGGAATGGTAAGTGAGGGAATGAAGGCAAGGGAACATGGATTTAAACAGGCTTTAGCAGAGGCAGGCTGTTATTTTGATGAAAAATTTCACTTTCAACAAGCTTTAAGTGTTGAGGATGGAAGACAAATTTTTAAAAGAATCGCAAGCATGAAAACTTCACCGACAGCTATTTTTACTGGAGGAGATGCAGTTGCAGCAGGTGTTGTTTCTGAAGCAAAAAGACATGGGTGGAGCATACCAGGGGATCTAGCTGTAGTTGGTTTTGATAACATGGAAATTACTGAGATATTAGATCCGCAGATTACGACAGTGATACAGCCTGTTCAGGAAATGGCCTTGAAATCAATGGACGTTATTTATGATAAAATACATAAAAAACAGTACCGCTCTTACGAAAAGCATGAGTTTTCTTCACAGCTGGCTGTAAGGGAATCAACCATGATGAAAAGGAAGCTAGTTGCGACATCTTAAATAGAAGGCTTTAATAGCTAAAAACACAAAAAGGATGGCGAGTGATTCGCCATCCTTTTTGTATGGAGAATGGTGGATGTGTATTAGTACAGAATGATTGCAGAAGCCATTACTTATATGTCTGTTACATGAAGACACTCATTGCATGTGTTGCCATAGCATTCATGCTGTTCCTCAATATCCTGGCCACACTCTTTGCATTGTTTTTTTGGTAAATTTCTGAAAAATTCAGTTATTTTCATGATCATTTGAATCCCTCCGTTGTCATTTGTTGCTTTAATTGTATTATAACAGTTTTGTTGTGTCAATAACTGTTTTGTAACAATTTTCGCTGAAAAAACCTTTTTTGTGATGAAATTAGCAAGGATTATGAAAAATGTGCTTATACCCAAAGGTAATCTAAAGAACTCGTTGAGAGGATTTGGAAGCAAAGCCAGTAAACGTGAATTCGTGTTAGCCCTTTAGTATAATGAGAATATTGAATAGTAAAATAAATGGGAAACGAAAGGTTGATGAGCAGATGAAACTAAAGGTGATTGGTTACTGGGGCGGATTTCCGGGACCGAATGAAGCAACCTCAGGCTATTTGCTTGAAGCAAATGGGTTTCGATTGTTAGTGGATTGCGGAAGTGCTGTTTTATCAAAACTCCAGGAGACTATTGCCATAGATGAACTGGACGCTGTGATTCTATCTCATTATCATCATGACCATATAGCAGATATCGGACCATTGCAATATGCAAGTTATGTAACATCATTTATTAAAGGCTCAAAAAAAACCATCCCAATTTATGCTCATACTTTAGATCAAGCAGGCTTTGCTAAGCTTACCTATAAAGATGCAACAATTGGTATACCGTATGATGGTAATCAGTCATTAACGATCGGGCCATTTGAGATTACCTTTTTACAGACCGTTCACCCTGCTCCTTGTTTTGCCATGAGGATCACTGACAAGCAATCGACGATTGTTTATACAGCCGATACAAGCTTTAAGGAAGACTTCATTCCGTTTTCGATAGGAGCAGATCTTTTACTCGCAGAATCGAGCTATTATGGCAATCAAGATGGAACAAGTGCAGGTCATATGAATTGCAAAGAAGCAGCAGCAATCGCTCAAGGTGCTGGTGTAAAGCAGCTTTTATTAACACATTTGCCGCATTTTGGTGATCATGAAAATTTAGTAAAGGAAGCTCGCGAGCTATTTACTGGACAGGTTATCTTGGCAAGCACCGGTCTTGAATGGAGCAATCATTAAATGGAGGAATGGATATGCTGTTTATCGATAATAACGGGATGACAGACCCAAGAATAAATTTAGCCATTGAAGAGTATGCGGTTAAACATTTAGATCCTAATGAAACCTATTTATTGTTTTACATAAATGAACCATCGATTATTATCGGGAAAAATCAAAATACAATTGAAGAAATTAATACATCATATGTTGAAGAACATAAGATCCATGTTGTTAGAAGGCTTTCCGGCGGCGGTGCCGTTTACCATGATAAAGGGAATTTGAATTTCAGCTTTATAACAAAAGATGATGGTGATAGCTTTCATAATTTCAAAAAGTTTACCGAACCTGTTGTTCAAGCCCTTGAAAAGCTGGGGGTGAAAGCAGAAATGAGCGGCCGGAATGACATTATCGCAAGCGATGGGCGAAAGATTTCTGGAAATGCGCAATTTTCTACACGCGGGCGCATGTTTTCTCATGGGACATTATTATTTGATTCGGAAATCGATAGTGTAGTTTCAGCATTAAAAGTAAAAAAGGATAAAATCGAATCAAAAGGAATAAAGTCAATTAGAAGCAGGGTCGCCAATATAAGTGAGTATTTAGAAGAGAAAATTACGATTGAACATTTTAGAGAGCTTTTGCTGCGGTATATTTTTAATGGAGCAGATCAAATTCCATCATATGATTTAACCGATGAAGATTGGAAGAAAATCAATGAGATCTCTAAAGAACGCTATCAAAATTGGGATTGGAACTATGGGAAATCCCCTAAATTTAACTATCAACATTCACACCGATTCCCTATTGGACAGATTGATGTACGGTTAGAAGTGCAAAAAGGTATGATCGAAAATTGTAAGATTTATGGAGACTTTTTTGGCGTTGGCGATGTAACAGAGATAGAACAGGTTTTAATAGGTACGAGGTATGATAGGTCGGATTTGGAAAAAGCGCTGCAAGAAATAGATGTAAAGAAATACTTTGGAAATATTGAAAAAACAGATTTTCTGCAGCTTATTTATTAATAAGCTGCCTTTTGAATTGAAATGAACAATGAAGGTTATCCATTTACCTAGTGTTTAAGGTATAATAGAACATAGTAATAGAAACTTTTAAATTTAGATTCAAAGTAGAAAGAGAGTGTTCATGATGGGCCGTAAGTGGAACAATATTAAAGAAAAGAAAGCTTCAAAGGATGCGAATACAAGTCGTATTTATGCAAAGTTTGGACGTGAAATATATGTAGCCGCAAAGCAAGGTGAACCAGATCCTGAATCAAATCAAGCGTTAAAAATTGTTCTCGAACGCGCGAAAACATACAGTGTACCTAAAACAATTATTGACCGTGCGATAGAAAAAGCAAAGGGCGGAGCAGAGGAAAACTATGATGAGCTTCGTTATGAAGGCTTTGGACCAAACGGATCAATGGTGATTGTAGATGCGCTGACCAATAATGTTAACCGTACCGCATCAGAGGTGCGTGCTGCATTCGGCAAGAACGGCGGTAACATGGGTGTAAGCGGTTCGGTATCCTATATGTTTGATGCCACAGCAGTAATCGGCGTTGAAGGCAAATCAGAAGAAGAAGTTCTTGAGCTTTTAATGGAAGCAGATGTAGAAGTTCGTGATATTCTAGCAGAAGAAGATCAGGTCATTGTTTATGCTGAACCTGATCAATTCCATGCCGTTCAAGAAGCATTCAAAAATAGCGGCATAACTGAATTTACCGTCGCAGAATTAACCATGTTGGCGCAAAATGACGTGACACTTCCAGAAGATGCGAAGGCACAATTTGAGAAAATGATCGATGCATTGGAAGATTTAGAAGATGTTAGACAAGTGTACCACAATGTTGATTTAAGTGAATAATAGGTAAGGGTCTGGCCTCTTGCTTCCATAGCGAGGTTAGGCCCTTTCATTGATTTAGAAATGAAAAGAAATTTCTATAGCATGCAACTGGAATCCTTCCCAGAGATTGTCTATTCCTTAAACATTCCATATAATGAAAAGTAGGGGTTTTTTAATCAGGAAAATGAATGGTTATTCATTCATTTTATCAAAGGGGTGGGAGAGAATGAATTTATCATCACGGTTAACACAAACGGTAAAAGCGTTTGGTAACAAACCTGCGTTTATTTACGAGGGTAAAGAAACGTCCTATTCGCAGCTTGATGTAGCCATTAATCAATTTGCAAGCAGCTTGCATGATTTGGGCGTAAATAAAGGGGATCATATAGCAGTCGTTTTAGGGAACTCACCACATTATATTATTTCTTTATATGGGGCTTTGCGAGCAGGAGCGACGGTTATACCGATAAATCCTATCTACACACCGAATGAGATCAAATATATGATCAATAATGGCGACGTAAAAATCGTTATAACAGCAGATTTGCTTATTCCATTATTTTCTAGACTTGATGAACACCTGCCAACGGTTGAACATTTCATCGTCTGTGAAACAACGCCATCTCAGCACACAGGAGAGGTAGCTGGTCCAAATCGATCTATAACCACTAAAATGAAAACGTTCACAACGTTATTGTCAACTGGTTCGATCCATTATTCGAGGCCGGAAATTGATGAAGAAGATGTCGCCGTCATCCTTTATACATCAGGTACGACCGGTAAGCCAAAGGGAGCCATGCTCACACATAAAAATTTATACAGTAATGCGATTGATACGGCAAATTATTTAAAGATATCTGAGAATGATGTGGTCGTCACCACATTACCGATGTTCCATGTTTTCTGCTTAACCGTTTCGTTAAATGCACCGTTAATGAATGGTGCTACCATGCTAATCGTGCCAAAGTTTAGCCCTGCCGCTATCTTTCAATTGGTTAAAACCTATCATGCTACTGTTTTTGCCGGGGTGCCAACGATGTATAACATTCTGCTTCAATATGATCAAGCAAATCCTGATGATTTAAAAACGTTACGTTTATGTATTTCAGGCGGGGCATCCATGCCGGTTGCGTTACTTAAAGAATTTGAACAGAAATTTAAGGTAATCGTTTCTGAAGGCTATGGTTTATCGGAGGCATCACCTGTCACTTGCTTCAACCCGCTTGATCGCCCGAGAAAACCAGGATCGATTGGAACAAATATTGTCAATGTCGAAAATAAAGTAGTCAATGAGCTGGGACAAGAGCTGCCACCGAACCAAGTAGGTGAATTAGTCGTAAAAGGTCCAAATGTAATGAAGGGTTATTATAAAATGCCTGAGGAAACCGCTCATACTATTCGTGAAGGCTGGCTCTATACTGGTGATCTCGCAAGAAAAGATGAGGATGGTTATTTTTATATTGTTGATCGCAAAAAGGATATGATCATTGTTGGCGGCTATAATGTCTATCCTCGTGAAGTGGAAGAGGTTCTTTACAATCATGATGCGGTCGTTGAAGCAGCTGTTCTTGGGGGACCAGACCCGAATTCAGGTGAAGCAGTTACATGCTTTGTTGTGGTAAATAATGATGACATAACAGAGGAAATGCTTCTTGACTACTGTAAGGAACATTTAGCAAAGTATAAAATTCCTAAATCAATAGAGTTTTTGAAGGAGCTTCCAAAAAATACGACAGGGAAAATATTACGCAGAGCTTTAAAAGATCAAGTTTTACAAAAATAGTATTTTAATAGAACTATATCGAAATGATTAAGTGAAAAATTACTTTTGTGAAAAAACACAGACACTCTTGTTGTATCTGTGTTTTTCACATGTTTTTACTAGATTTCAAAATTATTTGGAAGAAAAAATGTTATTAAAATATTCGAAAAATATTGAACTATTTCCTTGTTCCTGTATAATTTAATCAACAAAAGCATAAACGCATAACAGTGAAAAACGTTAAAAAGGGGAATGAACATATGAAAAAGGGTTGGAAATTAGGAATGGGTATGATGCTAGCTGGTTTTCTAGCATTATCAGGCTGCGGCAATAATGACAATGCTACAGAGGGTTCTGGTGGTGACTCAGGTTCAGAAGGTGAAAAAACATATAAAATTGGAGTGACCCAAATTGTTGAGCATCAGTCACTTGATTCAGCTTTAGAAGGCTTCCAGGCTGCTTTAGAGGAAAAAGGTTTAAATGTAGAATACGATATTCAAAATGCACAAAACGATCAAAATAACAACCAAACGATCGCCAATAACTTTGCTGGTGATGGAGTAGATTTAATTTTTGCTAACTCAACACCAAGTGCGCAAGGTGCATTAAATGCGACAAAAGAGATTCCGATTGTCTTTACATCTGTTACAGATCCGGTTGGAAGCGGCTTAGTAAAAAGCTTTGAAGAGCCGGGCGCGAATATTACCGGTACAACCGATACACATCCGGATGCGATTCCGAATACAGTTAAATTCATAGACGAGAATATTGATGGAAATAAAGTTGGAATGATTTATAACTCTGGTGAGTCAAACTCTGTTGCACAAATTGATCTCGTTAAGGAGGCAATGAAAGGTACTGATCTAGAGGTTGTCGAAGCATCTGTTTCAACATCTGCAGAAGTAAAGCAAGCAACAGAATCTTTAGTCGGTAAAGTAGATTCATTATATGTTATTACAGATAATACGGTAGTTTCCGCGCTGGAAAGTGTGATTGATGTTGCAAGTGATAAAGATATTCCGTTATTTGTTGGTGAGTTAGACTCAGTTAAACGCGGCGGTTTTGCAGCATATGGCTTTGATTATTACGATATCGGTTTTGAAGCAGGGGAAATGGCAGCAAGTATTTTAACTGGAGAGAAAAAAGTAAGTGAGATCCCAGTACAATATCCACAAAACTTAAAGCTGCAAATTAATGCAAAGGCTGCTAAAGATATGGGAATTGAGATAAAAGAAGAATGGAAAGAAGCAGCAGAAATTCTTGAATAAAGGTGAGAAGCAATGTTTACAGCCCTATTTGGATCAGTAGAGTCAGGCTTAATTTATGCGATCATGGCTCTTGGAGTATACTTATCATTTCGAATATTAGACTTCCCGGATTTAACGGTTGACGGCAGCTTTGTAACAGGTGCAGCGGTCAGCGCCGTCTTGATTGTTAATGGGGTTAATCCTTTTCTGGCCACTTTGGTCGCATTAATTGTCGGCTTTTTGGCAGGCTGTATAACAGGTGTGCTGCATACAAAAGGAAATATTAACCCGCTTTTATCAGGGATCTTAATGATGATTGCTTTGTATTCAATCAATCTAAGAATCATGGGAAGATCAAATGTACCGCTTCTACAAGAAGAAACGGTATTTACACAGCTTTTGGACTGGTGGAATAAGCTTGGTATTGATGCAGCTCTTCAGGAGCTTTTCGTATCGATTGGCTTAGAGAACTTTGTCCCGCAAACATGGTCAGTTGTCGTAACGATGTTAATCCTAATTTTAGTGATAAAATATCTTCTTGATTCCTTCCTGAAGACAGAGCTAGGCTTAGCGATAAGAGCTGTTGGTGACAATCAAAATATGATTACGAGCTTTTCGGCTAATACAGATATGCTGAAAATCGTCGGCTTAGGCTTATCCAATGCCCTTGTTGCTTTTTCAGGTGCATTTATTGCACAGCATGGTGGCTTTAGTGATGTTGGAATGGGGATCGGAATGATCATAATTGGCTTGGCTTCAGTTATTATCGGGGAAGCATTAGTCGGGGTAAAGACGATTATCCGTGCAACATTGGCGGTTATCGTCGGTGCCATTATTTACCGTATTATCGTAGCAATGGCGCTGCGAATCAACTTTTTTGAAACTGGAGATATGAAGCTAATTACAGCGTGTATCGTCATCGGTGCGCTTGTCATACCGCAAATTGTTAATAAGCAAAAGGATAAACGGAAAAAAAGCTTACGCAGAAAGCGGGGTGTAAGCCATGTTGAAACTAAAGCAAATTTTTAAAGTGTTTAATGAAAGCTCCATCGATGAAAAAGTCGCATTGAATCACCTAACATTATCATTAAAAGAAGGCGATTTTGTTACAGTCATCGGAAGTAATGGAGCAGGGAAATCAACACTGCTCAACGTCATTGCCGGGCGGCTGATTCCGGATGATGGTGATGTGCTTATTAAGGAGAAGTCGATGTTGGATGTTCCTGAATATAAACGGTCAAGATCGATCGGCCGGGTATTTCAGGACCCAATGGCCGGTACGTCACCAACATTAACGATTGAAGAAAATCTGGCTATTGCCTATTCGCGGATTCATAAGCGTACATTAAAGCCAGGTGTTACAGCAAAACGGCGCGTGTATTTTAAGGAGCAGCTAGAGCTCTTAGGGTTAGGACTTGAAAACCGCTTATCCGCTAAGGTTGGACTGTTATCTGGCGGTGAGCGCCAAGCTCTTTCACTTCTGATGGCAACCTTCACAAAGCCCGATATTTTACTATTGGATGAACACACTGCAGCACTTGATCCATCACGTGCCGACCTTATTACAAATCTAACGAAGAAGCTTGTTGAAAATGGCAATCTGACAACATTAATGATTACCCATAATATGCAGCAGGCCGTTGATTTAGGAAATCGACTCATTATGATGGACAAAGGAAGCATTGTCTTTGAAGCAGAAGGGAAAGAAAAGCAAGGATTAACCGTTAATTCTTTGTTAGAGGAATTCTCAAAAATAAAATCGGATAGTTCTTTATCAGACAAGGCGCTGCTCATTTAAAGCGAGACTTATCGGATCTTTACTGGCAGTTATCCCAAAATCAGTTGCTAGCTATTCATAAAACTTGAAAGATGATGGTTTTACTGCCCGTTAAGATGGGATAGTAAAAATGCCTGTCCCAGACTTAATCGTTATGGGGCAGGCATTTTTTATACTATCAGTATAAGATTTATGAATGATAGTAAGTATAACAAAGGCTATCGCCATTAGGACTTGGCGATAAGCTTTTGTTTTTCTAATTTTCATTTGAATAAGCTGTTATCCTTTACACCTAACATTGCCTCTTCATCCGCAATAATTGTTGCATTCGGATGCTGTTTTAAAATCGAAGCAGGGAAGCTTTCAGTGACATCCCCAGTTAAAAGCTGAATCATGGCATTTTGTTTAGCTTTTCCCGATACTAAAAGAAGAATTTCCTTGCTTTTAAAAATCGTTTGAATTCCCATCGTGATCGCTTGTGTTGGAACTTCATCGAGACTGTTAAAAAAGCGGGCATTAGCCTCTCTGGTGGATTGTGCCAGGTCAACAACATGTGTTTTCGCTTGAAAGGATGTTCCAGGTTCATTAAACCCGATATGGCCGTTACTGCCAATCCCTAAAATCTGTAAATCGATTCCTAAATGCTGCTCAATTTTATTTTCATATTCTTCACATTCAGCCTGTAAATCCTTATTCATTCCAGATGGAATATGTGTCCGCTCGGGTGAAATATTAATATGTTTAAAAAGATTTTCATACATATAGGAATAATAGCTATTTGGATTATCCTTAGCTAACCCGATATATTCATCTAAATTAAAGCTTGTCACTTCTGCATAAGATGTGCCGTTTTGCTTATGATCCTCTATTAAGTGCTGATAAACCCCCAGCGGTGTCCCGCCTGTAGCTAAACCTAGAGTAAGATTTGGTGTGCTTTTTATTTTTTCGATCATATATTCAGCAGCTCTCTGGCTCATTTCCTGATAATTCTTTACTTCAATTATTTTCATGATGACCTCTCCTTTGTAGTTGAGATATAGTTAATTAATTGCTTGTTCGGATTCTGTTTTAACCTTCAAATTCTTTGAATAAGCAACTTTCCCCTTACATAGTGTCATATAAACATCCATTTGTTCATCTAGAACAACGATGTCTGCATCTTTCCCAACGGAAATGCTTCCTTTGCGGTCAAATACATTTAATTGTTTGGCAGGATTTTCAGAAGCCATCTTGATGGCACTTTGGATATCACATTGTGTAAATTCCTGAATGTTTTTAAAAGCATCCTTCATTTTTAATACACTGCCTGCCAACGTATTTTCATCTAATAATGCACGGCCATCCTTTACTGTTACCATTTGTCCGCCTAAATCATAAACTCCATTTTCAAGCCATTTTGCTCTCATTGAATCGGTGATCAAGATCATTCGCTCGTCTGTTATTTGGTTATAAGCAAGTTTAACAGCCTCGGGTCGGGAATGAATTCCATCTACTATAAGCTCTACCATTAGTTCATCTCTTAAAAATGCAGCACCCACAATACCCGGGTCACGATGATGAAGGCCGGTCATCTGATTAAAGAGATGTGTGACTTGATTAAGCCCGTTTTCAATCGCTTCTATTACCTGATCATATGTTGCATCGGAATGGGCAATCGATGCAATGATGCCATTTTTGTTCAAATATTGAATTACTTCCTTTCCTCCTGGGCACTCAGGAGCAAGTGTTACTTGTTTGATTTGATTTCCAGAAAGCATTTGCCACTTTTTAAACGTTTCTAAATCTGGATTTAAAATATGATGAATTGGTTGAGCGCCTGCTTTGTTTTTATGAATAAAGGGACCTTCTAAATGAATGCCGAGAATTTCTGCGTTACCAGCTGACTGCTGTGAAGTGATATATTCCCCAGCATTTTCCAGTGCCTTTTCTATGGCTGCTGCATCCTCTGTCATCGTGGTCGCTAAAAAGCTGGTTGTACCTTCCTTTGGCAAGGTAGTTGCCATTACATCAAGTGCTTCTTTTGTTCCGTCCATTGTATCAGCACCGTTAGCTCCATGGATATGAATATCGATCATTCCTGGGATCAAACTAAAACCATTAGGAATTGTAATGATGTTGCAATTAGCCAGATCAGTAAGTGCAGTCATTGGGCCCAATTCCGTTATTTTTCCTTCGTCTATTTTCAAATAAGCATTTTCGATTACTTCATTTTCTGTATAAATCGTCCCGTTCTGAAGAATTACTTTATGAAATGAACTCATGGCCACATTCTCCTTTTTCGTTTTCCTTATTTTTAGAATAGCACTTGATTATATAGTTGTCTATACCAGTTTAGTGGAATTTTTGTTGAAAAACTGTGTTTCTTAGTTATTACCTGTATTTGGTTAAGGAAATTGGTATAGACATCTATATAATTAGATGTTACTATAATTGTGTGAAACGCTTCCAGAGTGATGAAGGGAGAGATTAACGACCATCATTTTTTTATGGGTTCAGACATAATCATTCTATAGAAGTTTTACCTGGATCATCATTTTTTACTACGTCTTTGGTAAGAATATTTACTAATTTTGTATTTATTATTTTTCTTGAAAATAGGGTTTTCTGATAGGAGGAAAAGATAACATGATGAAGTACTTACAAAAAATTGGTCGCTCTTTAATGCTGCCAGTAGCCGTTTTGCCAGCTGCTGCGATCTTAATGGGGATCGGTTATTGGATAGACCCAGCGGGCTGGGGAGCAGGTAATCCAATCGCTGCATTTTTAATTAAGGCAGGATCTTCAATTATCGATAACATGTCTATTTTATTTGCCGTAGGGGTAGCGCTCGGCATGTCTAAAAACAAAGACGGTTCCGCGGCTTTGAGCGGGTTGGTTGCCTACTTGGTCGTAACAACCTTGCTTTCAACAGATTCTGTCGCTATGCTTCAAGGGATTGACGCAGAAAATGTAAATCCAGCTTTTGTAAAAATTGAGAATCAGTTTGTTGGAATTCTTTCAGGGATTATAGCATCCATTATGTACAATCGCTTTAGTGAAGTACAATTGCCAGCGGCATTGGCATTCTTTAGTGGAAAACGATTAGTGCCAATTATGTCTGCTGTTTCCATGTTAGTTGCTTCAGTTGTATTGTTCTTTGCATGGCCGGTTATTTTTACAGGTTTAGTATCTTTCGGTACAGCGATTAGTAAATTGGACTTTATCGGTGCAGGATTGTACGGCTTCTTTAACCGATTATTAATTCCTACAGGCTTGCATCATGCTTTAAATTCCGTATTTTGGTTTGATGTCGCTGGTATTAACGATATCGGCAATTTCTGGGCAGGAACTGGAACAAAGGGAATTACAGGAATGTATCAGGCCGGTTTCTTTCCAATCATGATGTTTGGACTTCCTGCAGCAGCTCTAGCGATGTATCATACTGCGAAAACGAAAAGAAAAAAACAAGCGGCATCCCTGTTGCTAGCAGCAGGTTTTGCTTCATTCTTTACAGGGGTTACTGAGCCTTTTGAATTTTCATTTATGTTTTTAGCGCCAGCATTATATGTTGTTCATGCTGCCTTAACGGGGATCTCATTAGCAATCGCTGCGTTCTTCCATTGGACTGCAGGCTTTGGCTTCAGTGCAGGTTTAGTTGACTTTGTCTTAAGCTCTAGACTTCCATTAGCTAATCAGCCATATATGCTGCTTCTTCAAGGTTTAGTATTTGCTGTGATTTACTATGTATTATTCCGCTTCTTAATCACGAAGTTTAACTTAGCTACTCCAGGAAGAGAAGAGGACACAGAAGAAGATACAGCAAGTACAGCAACCACAGGTGATAATAAGTTCGCTGTGATGGCAGAAAAGATTTATGAAGGCTTAGGCGGAGATGAAAATGTAACATCTGTAGATAACTGTGTAACACGTCTGCGTATTGAAGTAAAAGACATGGATGCCGTTGATCAAAATAAAATTAAGTCAACAGGTGTACCTGGCATCAATATTGTCGGACCTCAAAGCATCCAAGTAATTGTAGGGACACAAGTTCAATTTGTAGCAGATGAAATTGAAAAAATCCGTAAAGGCTAAAATATCAAAAATGAAAACTACCTGATGGTTAACCAGGTAGTTTTCTGTTTAACTTTAGAGACGATCATGACGATACTTTTCATAAAGAAGAAAGATGATTATAATGACAATAGTGTGGATTAGTGTAACTGAAAGGAGATTCTTCGGTGATTGACAAAAATTCTCCTCTACCTTTGTATTATCAGTTAGAAGAGCAAATCAAAAAAACGATCGAATCTGAACAATTAAGGCCCGGGGACGCTCTGCCTTCAGAACGCGAGCTTTCCGAAAGCTATCAAATAAGCCGAATGACGGTAAGACAAGCCATTACCAACCTAGTGAATAAAGGCTATCTTTTTAGAGAAAAAGGAAAAGGCACCTTTGTATCAAATCAAAAGTTCGAACAAAACTTACAAGGCCTTACGAGTTTTACAGAGGACATGAAAGCACGTAACTTAGTACCGGGAAATAAATTATTGCATTTTGAAATTTACCCTGCGGATCCTGATATAAAGGAACGTCTTTCATTAGATGATGACGAGCTTATTTATAAAATAAAGCGGCTTCGTCTGGCAAATGAGGAGCCGATCGCCCTTGAAACGAGCTTCTTGCCAGTCAAGCTTGTCCCTGGATTAACCCCGGAAATTTTAGAGAAATCGTTATACACCTATATTGAAAATGAATTGCGATTAAACATCGGGCACGCTACTCAAACGGTTGAAGCTGCTCTTGTTAACGAAGGGGATAGTAAACATTTAAAGATAAAAAAAGGTGTCCCGGTTTTACTGATTCAACGGGAGACGTATTTAGAAAACGGAACGCCGTTGGAGCTTGTAAGATCGTCTTATCGAGCTGATAAATATAAGTTTAAAATTGATATTGAAAGAAAATAAGTGGTGCTGAGACTCGACTCTTGCTTTACCTTGAGTTAGGACTCAGCTATTTTCTTTTGCTCTCACTAGGCCCTTTCCAATCAAAACGAATTGGTGAGTTGACACTAGAAATCAATCATGTTATTTTTATGTTATCGATAACATAAAGGGGATTTCATCATTACACTTTACATCGTTATGCAAAATAAAATTTTGTTAAATTTCCTCTTTAGCAGCAAATGATTTGCCTGTTGATATTTTAGTTATCCTCAGCATTTGCCGCACATCATTACTCTTTTAAAAAAGCTTCCACAGTTTAGTGCAGACATTATCCATATGCCACAGGAATTAACAGCTATAGAAATGAAAGCGATTTCTATAGCGCGGTTTTATCACTTACAGTTAAAAACTTTAATTATCTAGGGGGAATGACAGTGCGATTGCTTAATAAAACAGCGATTATTACAGGCGGTGCAAGTGGAATCGGTGAGGCATCTGCTTCATTATTTGCTTCTGAAGGAGCTAAATTGGTCATTGCTGACATTAGTGAAGAAAACATTGCCCGTGTAGTGACGCATTTACGAGATCAAGGTATCGAAGCTTTCGGGGTGAATTGTAACGTTTCTGAAGAGTCCGATGTAAAGAGGCTAATCTCTTTAGCAGTTGAACAGTATGGCAAAATTGATATTCTGTTTAACAATGCTGGAACGATTTTGCCGAAAAAACTGGAAGATACGACCGGAGAGGAATGGGATCATTTATTTCACGTTAATGTAAAGAGCATGTTTCTCACTGCGAAATACGTCATAGACCACCTTAAATACAATAAAGGAACGATCATTAATATGGCCTCGATGACTGGGGTAGCTGGTCAACAAAACAATCCGGCTTACTCAGCCTCAAAAGGGGCAGTTATCGCTTTAACAAAAGCGCTGGCTATCGATTTGGCGCCGTTTGAAGTAAGGGTAAATGCCATTTGTCCTGCTGGTGTACAAACCCCTTTATTAGAAAGCTGGTTAAAGCAGCAGAAAGACCCGAAAGAGGCCTCTGTTGCCCAAGATCGTTCCCATATGTTGGGACGTACAGCATCGCCTCTAGAGATTGCAAAAGTCGCTCTGTTCCTTGCAAGCGATGATTCATCCTTTATAACAGGAGAGCATATAGTGGTCGACGGAGGAGCAACTCTCGGTTACGGGAAAGGGGCTAAGGCGGAATGGAATTTGATTACAACTTTCACTTAATGAAAACGAAAATTATCGATTATAAGTAATTAGCATCAACCAAATTGGCATTAGCTAATAAAATTCTTTACAAGGAACTTAGGATGTGTTCCATGAACCTGCACACCATCCTATTTCTACATACAGAAAGGATGATCTTCTATGCTAAAAGGGATTCCATCTATATTATCGCCTGACCTTATGAAAATCCTATTAGAAATGGGACACGGTGACGAAATTGTGTTTGCTGACGGAAACTTTCCTTCTGCAAGCTGTGCACAAAGGTTAGTTAGATGTGATGGTCACAAAATTCCGGTGCTGTTACATGCCGTTATGAAATTATTCCCCCTTGATACATATGTGGAAAAGCCGTTGGCATTAATGAAGGTAGTACCGGGCGATTCAATAAAGCCTGTCATCTGGGATGAGTATCGAACAATCATTCAAGAATATAATGGACCATTAAACGATTTTGAGATTCTTGATAGGTTTGCATTTTATGAGCGGGCAAAAAAGGCCTATGCTATCGTTGCGACTAGTGAAAAAGCGCTCTATGCAAACATTATTTTAAAAAAAGGTGTGTTAACGGATTTCGACTAATAGTTTATTAGCCTTATAGTGAATATATCTTGTGATGGCTTCCGCCTGAGAAATAAGAATGACTGAAGGTGGAGATGTTGTAACAAATTGAGATTGAAAAGGCAGGATCCTTAACGAACACCAGAAACAAGAAGCTGTTGTCACCATCGCTAAATAGCAGGTTTTAACCGTGGAATGACACTCTAAATAAAAGGAACATAATCATTTATTACGAAAAACCGGGTGATCCTTATTTAAGGATTCCCGGTTGTTTGTTTAAGAAAGGGTTTTGGTGTCTTTTATATTGATAGAAGATTTTCGAACGATCAATTCTGCTGGAAGGACAATTTTTCGATATTCAGGCGGAGCTTTTTTTTCAATTCTATCAATTAATAACTGGGTCCCAGTAAAGCCAAAATTGTAAGCCGGCTGTGATGCAACGGTTAAGAATGGATAAAGATCCACAGGTCCTAAATCATCAAAACAAACAACTGACATTTCTTCAGGAACATTTACATTATGAAGGTGAAGCGCTTTAATCGTATTAACTGCAATGAAATTATTTGCTGCAAAAATAGCTGTCGGGCGTTCTGTTATCGAAAGGGATAATAATTTTTTAACGTTTTCGTTCGCATTTTCTTGTTTATAATGGCTTTGATAAATTTCATTTGCTTCGAGGCCGTAAATTTTTAAGGTTTCAATATAGGCCTTTTGACGTTCCCGTGCCGTAGAAGTATTCAGCGGCCCGTTAAATAAAGCGATTTTTTCATGTCCTTGATTAATAAGATGTTCTATTAATTTTCTAGTTCCTTCACGGCTGTCTCCATTAACTTCGTCGGATTGAATGTCTTCTATTTTTCGGTCGAGTAAGGTAAATGGGATATTATGTTTGATTAACGTTCGTAAATTTTTTTTCGATTGGTCTCCAGTTGGGGTAATTAATACTCCGTCGACTCCAGATGAGATGAGCATATTAATATAATCAGATTCTTTTTTTAAATTTTCATCCGTATTGCATAAAATGAGCTGGTAACCCATTTGCATAGCTTTATCTTCCGCGCCTCTTGTTACTTTTGTGAAAAATGGGTTCGTTATGTCAGTAATAACTAAAGCGAGAATTTTCGATTTATTTGTTGACAGTTTTCTGGCAGAAGAATTGGGTATATAGCCCATTTCTTTTATGATCTCTTCTACTTTTTTTCTTGTAGTCTCACTAATGTTACCGGATTTATTAATCACTCTTGAAACGGTCATTGGTGAAACATTGGCTTTTTGTGCTATATCGTAAATAGTTACCATCTGAGACTTCCTTCCTCCTGAACAGCATCTATTAACAGTTTACAAAAAAATTGGAATTGACAGCAAGTTTGAAAGCATGTTTTTAGGTTATCGGCAACATAAATATATCAAAAAATAATGAATCCATGGAATATACGTGTGAAATAACGGCTGCTTTTCTTTTGAGCCCCCATATTTTATTGAAGTATTGGTTAAATAATTGAAGATGAATAGAATTTATTTCGGTAAATTATACAGATAAATTTTTTTGACATTTACATAAAGGGGATGCAAAGCATGACAGTTGAAATAGCAAATCAGCCTCAGCTACGGGTTCTAACCTTTAACATTCATCACGGAGAAGGAAATGACGGTATTATTGATTTGAATCGCATAGCTGCTATCATCAATAATGTTAAACCTGACCTTGTAGCGATCCAAGAGGTAGATAAAAATGTAAAAAGAACAGAAAATGTTGATCAGCCCGATTTATTAGGTCAGTTGACTGGGATGAATGTCGCTTTTGGTAAGGCAGTTGATTTTGATGGCGGTGAATATGGTCAGGCATTATTATATCGCTTTCCGCTAGACTCATTCGAAACGATCTCTTTACCTAATCCAGCTAACAATGAACAACGTGTCGCGTTAGTTGGAAAATTTGTTCCTGAAAATGACTTACCACCCTTTACATTTATCGGAACACACCTTGAATTTGAATCGAAGGAGTGCCAGATCGCCCAAGCAGAAAAACTGAAAAATCAATTTGGGACAACAACTCCTTTAATTTTGGCTGGTGATTTAAATGCTACACCTCAATCTGCTGCAATTGATATATTAAGAACAAATTGGGATGATGCCACAGCTAAAATTACGGAACCAACGTGCGAAGAAGATGGGAAAATTGATTATATTATGTATGGAGGACGAAATCAATGGCAAGTCATCAGCACACAAGCATTAAATAATGGTGGAGCATCTGATCACAAACCTGTCCTTGCAGTACTTAGCTGGAGGGGTGAAAAATATTAGCTACAACAAATTGTTCAAATGTGCAGAAAATAATAATTCACTTAATATAGATTGACACATGGTCCGGTTCATGATATTTTAATGTTATCGGTAACATTGAAATATCATATCTCCAATAATGATTTAATTGCAGGTGTCTTCCGCTCGCTTGAGTTTGAATCATCACCTTTTAAGAGAAGTTTTACTTTGATTTAGATTGAAGGTTGAAATTCGACCTAGGTTACAAGATTTGTGAGATGTTCGATGGATTTACGATCTCAAGGCGTGAAAAATATCGACACCTGTAAATGAAGATTTTCCTCTTAAAATATTGATTTACCCTAGTAGTTACAGTTATATCTACTTTACTTCAAGAGTTCCCTCAACGAAGAATTGTCATCAACATCATGTGATAAAATCTGCTATTCGAAAGTAAACCCTTCAGAAGAAATAATTAAACTGTTTAGAGAAATACTGACTGTTTTTATCAAGTTAAAACCACAGATTTACTTAGTCTGTTGTTATTTGTAAGCGCTTAAAAAACAAACACGCAAAGGGAGGGAGTAAACATTGGAAATTGTGAAAACTTCTAAAAAAACTGAATTTCCTGCCAATGTTACGAGCAAGAAAAAGACGAAAACGAACAATTCTGCATGGAAGAAAATAAAAAGTTCGTGGCAGCTATATGTAATTTTTCTTCTGCCACTCGCTTACATTATTATTTTCCAATATATTCCGATGTACGGAATTACGATCGCATTTAAAGATTTTAATCCTGCGGAAGGAATATTAGGAAGTCCGTGGGTTGGATTTAAACATATCGAGGCTTTCTTTCATTCTTACGAATTTTGGAGAGTCATAAAAAATACAATAGGACTCAGCCTTTATCAGCTTATCATTGGCTTTCCGTTTCCAATTTTACTGGCGCTTAGTTTAAATTATGTGAATAAGAAATATTTCAAGAAGACGGTTCAAATGATATCTTATGCCCCGCATTTTATATCGGTCGTTGTTATGGTCGGTATCATTCTAGTGTTTCTAGAGCCTACAGGACCAATTAATCAACTATTGCACCTTTTTGGTAAAGAACCTATTCAGTTTATGGGGAATCCAGATTATTTTAAATCGATTTACGTCTGGTCAGGTATTTGGCAAAATATTGGCTTCGGCTGCATTATTTATTTAGCTGCTTTATCAAGTGTAAACCCGACGTTGCACGAAGCTGCTATTGTAGACGGTGCGACGAAGCTTCAAAGGATACGGCATATCGATATTCCAGGAATTATGCCGATTATGATTATCCTGCTTATTTTGGATATGGGAAATGTATTAAGCATTGGATTTGAAAAGGCATTACTTTTGCAAAACCCTTTGAATTTACGGACTTCCGAAGTTATTGATACATATGTATATAAAGTGGGTCTCGTCTCGGCGATACCGAATTATTCTTTTGCAGCCGCCGTTGGGTTGTTTAAATCGATTATCGGTTTTATTTTGATCATTACGGTAAATAAACTAGCGAAAAAAATAGGACAAGAGTCCTTGTGGTAATCAGAGTAGAAAGGGGTGTCCGCATTGGATATCGGCAAAATTAAAGAAACAAGAAGTGACCGAATATTCACGGTCGTCAATTATACGATCTTAAGTATTTTACTCGTTGTTTTTCTTTATCCGCTTATTTTTATTATTAGTTCTTCCTTTAGCTCAACAGAAGCGGTTTTATCTGGAAAGGTATGGCTCTGGCCGGTGGATTTTAGTCTCGAAGGATATAAGGCCGTTTTTAATTACAAATCAGTTTGGACAGGATATGGAAATTCACTTTTTTATACCGTTGTAGGGACATTGATTAATATAGTGATGACAATACTCGCAGCATACCCGCTATCAAGAAAAGAATTTTACGGTAGAAATTTCTTTATGTTTCTTTTCTTCTTTACGACACTTTTTAACGGCGGACTAATTCCTACCTATCTATTAATAAAAGAACTCGGCATGCTAGATACCCGGTGGGCCATGATTATTCCTGGTGCGTTATCTGTATTTAATGTCATCGTAACAAGAACGTACTTAAAGACAACAATTCCGGATGAAATACATGAAGCGGCCAAACTGGATGGCTGTAGTGACTTCAAGTTTTTAACAAGAATTGTTATTCCACTTTCTGGCCCTATTATCGCTGTAATGGCTTTGTTCTATGCGGTTGGGCATTGGAATGGATTCTTTAACGCCTTGATTTATTTAAGAGACCCAAGTTTGTTCCCGCTGCAACTGATTTTAAACAATATACTAGTACAAAATCAGGTCGATCCGACGCTGTTACAAGATACAGAAGTTTTGCAAAAACAGGCGGGGTTACGTGAGCTATTGAAATACTCATTGATAATCGTCGCATCGGTGCCGGTTTTGATCATTTATCCGTTTGTACAGAAACACTTTGTCAAAGGGGTAATGATCGGTGGATTAAAAGAGTAATGCGGGGTATCTAGGGGGGAGGAGGTGAATGCGAGTAGCTTGTATCTAGAAGTAACTCAAACGGGATATATAAAACAGATGTAGACCTGCTCGAGAAAAAAGTAAAAACCAGCTTTCATACATTCATTAAAGGGAGAGATATTATGAAGCGACTATCTATGCAGTTTTTCTTTTTAATCCTAGCTTTATTAATCGTGTTATCAGCTTGTTCCAATGAAAAGACTAGCAGTGAAAATACAACGGAAGAAATAAAACCAATCGTCACGGAAGCGGGATCATTCCCGATTACGGAGAAAAAGACAACAATTAAAATTCTCGTCAAAGGAAACAGTCTGGTACAAGATTTCAAGACGAATAAATTTACAAAAGAATTGGAACAGAAGACAAATGTCCACATTGACTGGGAAGTTCTCCCAGAGCAAGGTGCCGAACAAAAACTGAATCTAATCCTTTCCAGTGGCGATCTTCCAGATGTCATTATGGATGCACCGATTACACCAGCTCAGTTGATGATTTATGGGAAAAATGGTACATTTCTAGCCCTAAATGATTTAATTGACAAGTATGGAGTTGAAACAAAGAAAATCTTTCAACAATTACCTATAGTGAAAGATTCCATTACAGCACCGGACGGTAATATCTATGCTTTGCCGCAAGTAAATGCTTGTTATCACTGCTCCATGCCGCAAAAACTGTGGGTTTATAAGCCATGGTTGGACAAGCTCCAACTTAAAGTACCAACAACTACAGATGAATTTTACAACATGTTAAAGGCGTTTAAAGAAAAAGATCCGAATGGGAATGGAAAAGCGGACGAAATCCCATTAGCAGGAACACCGCAATCATATGAGGCTCAAGTTGATGGATACTTAATTAGTCCGTTTATTTACTCAGGTAATTCGAATCATATGATTTTAGATAATGGGAAAATAGATGTTGTTTACAACAAGCCACAGTGGAAAGAAGCATTAATGTGGCTGCATAAACTAAATAAAGAAGGATTACTAGCTTCCGAATCCTTTATACAAGACGGAAACCAATTTTTGAAAATGGGTGAACATCCAGGAGATCCGATTTTGGGTGCGGGAATTTGTGCAACCCAAGGCTGCTTCTCAAATTCTAGATCAGGAGATTATGTAGCTATTCCGCCATTAAAAGGTCCAGAAGGCAATCAAGTGACACAATATTTACCAAATCCTGTAACGCGTCCTGCGGAATTTGTCATTACGAAAAATGCGAAACATCCAGACGTTGCATTTCGATTAGCAGATGCGTTGTATAACGAAGCAATGACGATGCGTGCAGTTTTAGGAATTGAGGGGAAACAGTGGAGAAAAGCTAAAGAAGGTGAACTTGGATTTAACGGTAAACAGGCAAAATATTATTTAATTCCGGGTAAACCAGGAGCTAGCGGTGTTCAAAATAGTTCTTGGGATCAAACGGGGCCATCTTTACGTACGAAGGAATTTCGGGATGCACAGGCTGTAGGTGAAGATAAATTTGGATTAGCTTTAAATACTGCGACAAAAGAGTTATACGAACCATACAAAGCTTCCGAAGATCAAATTGTTCCTACTTTATTCTTTACTGATCAACAGTCGAATGAACTTTCACAACTTGAGAAAACCATCAATGACTATGTCAAAGAAATGACAGCCCGTTTTGTTACAGGCGATGAAGATATTGAAAAAGGTTGGGGTACCTATATTCAAACATTAGACGGCATGAACTTGAAAAGATATCTTGAAATCTATCAAGAAGCATATGACGCTAAGTATAAAGAGTAACCTATGTGTTTGTCAGTTAGATAAAGTGAAACTTCTCTCAGTGGTGTTCGCTTGATCCCCACTGAGTGTTCGTTCACTTCATAAGGTGGAATTCTTTCCTTGAAACTGATGCTGGACAATTGAGAGAAATCCAACAGTGAAGTTTAATAAATGAGGTGAAAACGATGGAAAATAGAGAAGAACGCACAAAATGGTTTTTAGATGACCGCTTTGGTATGTTTATACATTGGGGATTGTACGCCATTCCGGCACGCGGGGAATGGGTAAGAAGCTTTGAAAAACTGAGTATAGAAGACTATCAGCCTTTCTTTGACGAATTTAATCCGATTCATTACGACCCGCGTGTCTGGGCGAAGGCGGCAAAGGGAGCAGGGCAAAAATATGCTGTGCTAACAACAAAACACCATGATGGTTTTTGCTTGTTCGAGAGCAAACTAACCGAATATAAAGCAACAAACACCCCAGCAAAGCGGGATTTAATTAAAGAATACGTTGAGGCTTTTCGAGCAGAAGGGATTAAGGTCGGTTTCTACTATTCAATCATTGATTGGTACCATGACCATTATCCAAAATACGGAGATCGTCAGCATCCAATGAGAGATAATGAACGTTACAAAGATGAGGAGATCGATTTTGATCAATACCTCGAATATATGCATGGACAAGTGAGAGAACTTCTTACAAACTATGGGAAAATTGATGTGATGTGGTTTGATTTTTCTTATGACGATATGACAGGGGAAAAATGGAGAGCAACAGAACTTGTAGAAATGATTCGTTCCCTGCAGCCGGATATTTTGATCGACAACCGTCTTGGAGGAAACATTAAAGCGAGCAATCCTGAGGTGTACGCAGGGGACTTTTATTCTCCTGAACAAATCGTTCCCCCCCAAGGCATATTAAATGAGAATGGGGTACAAGTTCCTTGGGAAGCGTGTATCACGCTCAATGATCATTGGGGTTACCATGCCCATGACAAAAACTATAAATCTCCTAAACAAGTGATTCGTACATTAGTAGAATGTGTAAGCAAGAATGGAAACTTTCTATTAAATGTTGGACCTGATGCTAAAGGAGAAATCCCTAGTGAATCGCTTGAAATTTTAGAAGCCGTAGGGAAGTGGATGAAGAAAAACGGGGAAAGCATTTACGGATGCGGAGCATCTTCCTTGCCAAAGCCGGAGTGGGGCCGCTACACCAAAAAAGGAAACTTGCTTTATGCCCATGTATATGACCGCGGGATTGGCCCAATTTACTTCCAAGGGTTAAAAGGAAAGATTAAAAAAGCACGTTTATTAGCTGATGGTTCGGAGATAAAAGTACAAACGCCATGGATGGCAGAGCAATATTCGGATATTTCCAGCGGAGCATTTATACATTTAACTGGAGCCCAACTTCCAGATGAATGGGATACTGTTATTGAGTTAGAATTGTTTGAGGAATAATAGGGAGTGAGAAGATGAAAACAACCAATTTAGCCAAACCAACTGAGCGGCAAATGAGATGGCAAGACCTTGAAATGGGCATGTTCTGCCACTTTGGGATGAACACCTTTCACGACCAGGAATGGGGCAAGGGTACTGAATTACCAGAAACATTCAACCCATCCTCTTTAAATGCAAGACAGTGGGTGAAGCTGGCAAAGGAAGCTGGATTTAAATACTTTATTTTAACGGCTAAACATCATGACGGTTTTTGTCTATGGCCAACCGCAACAACTGATTATTCCTTAAAATCAAGCCCATGGAAAGACGGCAAGGGGGACGTCCTTCGAGAGGTCGAGGAAGCTTGCCAAGAACAAGGAATGTTGTTTGGTTTGTACCTATCTCCATGGGACCGCCACGAGCCATGCTATTCGGATAAAGTAGCGTATGATGACTTTTATTGTCAACAATTAACTGAACTTTTAACCAATTATGGTCCGTTAGTGGAAGTGTGGTTTGACGGGGCTGGCTCGGAAGGCCGGGAATATGATTGGAAACGGATTATAGGCTTGGTGAAAAAACACCAGCCGAATGCAATGATTTTTAACATGGGTGAACCGACGATTCGCTGGGTCGGCAATGAAGACGGTGTTGCCCCTTATCCGTGCTGGAATACGGCTGAAACAGCAAAAGTCAGCATGTACACAAGTGACATGTTGACATGGATGCCTGAAACACCGGCCTGGGTACCAGCGGAATGCGATGTACCGATCCGAAAAAGACACTGGTTTTGGCATCCAAACGATGAACAAAGCCTCCTTTCATTAGATGAATTAATGGATATTTATTATCGTTCGGTCGGCCATGGAACGAATTTATTGTTGAATGTAGCACCTGATAATCGGGGGCTTATTCCAGATGTTGATGTCCAAAGAGTGCAAGAATTTGGAAAGGAAATAAAAAAACGGTTTGCAAATTCTATTGCTGCAACGTCAGGTGAAGGAAATGAAATTGTGTTGTCTCTCCCTGTTGAATCAGTGATAGACCATGTCATCTTAATGGAAGAGATTGCCTATGGAGAACGGGTAAGGAAATATGTTCTCGAAGCTAAGCAAGGAGACGACTGGGTAACGTTAGTAAAGGGCAGTGCGATAGGTCATAAGAAAATTGATCAATTTGAACCGGTTGCTACAGATCAACTAAGGTTAAAGGTACAAGAGGCTGCTGCTACTCCATTGATTCGTAGTTTTGCTTGTTTTTATACAAAAACAATTAAATGATTCTTGTACAAAGATGAAATAAAGAGTATATATTCCTAGCAGGATCGTACCTTATGCTGTATGCTCAAACAATTGATGGATGAATCTTTTCTGATTTTGGACAGACTGATCCCGAAAATCAATCTGCTCTTTTTTTAGAAAGGTAAGAAAGTATAAAATTTTAACCTAGTTTTTGTGTCTAGCTCCAGCGCCTAGCCCCTCGAGGTCATAAGCCACTCATGAATTGAATGCAAAGAACGCCTTCTATTCATGAGCGTCTTATGCTTGTCGGGGCTGATCAAGGCGCTTGCGCTTTTCTTAATCATATGCATCGCTTCTACTCACAAAAGCATGGATGTAGATGTTTCAAAAGACTTGAACCCTAACAAAGGAAGAACTCTTCTCTTAAAGAATCGATGATCCTGTTCCACGATGTTATTTAGAAATTTCACTTGCCTTATTTGGATGCCTTCTGGCATTTTTTTGTGCGACGGGCAGTCGCAAGGAGTGTTGACTGAGTCAACACTCTTCTTTTCGAAGTTTAAGAAAGTATAAAATTTTGTATGTCTAGCTCCAGGCCCTATCGTCCCTAGGGTCTAGTCAAATCGAAATTGAAGGTAAAGAACACCTTCTATTCTTATTCGCCTTATGCTTGTCGCCTTGCGCTTTTCTTATTGTTTTCAACTGGATAGATTGTGTGAGCTGTAGTATAGATTTTAATTCTTTTTATTAGATCATAGTTTCTTTACTGCTTAACACGACTTTTTCATTAGCCGGTGAGATAATGTTCTCTGAAAACTTCCCAGTTACTATACTAAGGGAGACAAAACCGTTTAACTGGCAGGACATTCGCGTGAATTCGACTCGGTTTAAAGCTCTCTCGATAGGGCTTTTAAAATCGAAGTATCATTTGAGGCAACCAATTACTTGATTCAACCCAATAGACCTTATCCAGCTAGGTAACAATTTGTGGTTGATAGCTACTGTTTTTTTTAAAACACTTCGATTGCTACAGGATAAGCTGGATTTTTATCTACAGGAATAACAAGAGAAGTGGATAAGTGTGAAAAAGCCAAGGCTTTTTTTAAAAATCCATTCCCTTCGTTAGCAGCTCAATGCGTTTACTATACTTCTGAATTAACTTCTTATTATGTTCATCAGCCCCTGCGATATTTCCGCTTAAAAAGATTGGCGGCTCCGTACCTGCATCAGCGATTTTTTTAATTGCCTCTGCTAATATCCCGTTTAGCATTGCGGCTCCAATAACTGTTGAGGTAGGGATGAACGGAACTTTAACTCTATCATGAGAAAGAATCGCATCTCCCTTTACGGAAAAATTATTAAGAGCAAGATCAACAACATCAGCGAGAAATTTTCCGCTTTTATGCCTTGATGTTTGGTCTAATCTATAATCAAACGAACAAATGCCAACAACAAATGCTCCTTTTTCTCTAGCGTATAGTGCTACATCAATCGGAACGGGATTGATACCAGAAGTTGAAAGGACAATGACTACATCATTTGGCTGGATATCCTGGCGATCGAGAAAATGAGCGGCATAGTCATTTAGTCGTTCCAGCTGTGAAGATTTAACCGCCCCTTCATGAAGCATGAGTGGTTCAATGAGAATTGGCTTAATAGGGGCTAGTCCGCCAGCGCGAAAAAAGACCTCTTCTGTCAGAATATGCGAGTGTCCGCAGCCGAATAATTGGATAATTCCTCCTTGCTGGATGCTTTCTGCTATTTTTGCAGCAACGATTTTCATTGATTCCGACTCTTTATCTAAAACGAGCTGGAGTTTATCTTGAATTTTTGTAAAGTATGTTGATAGCATGGCTACACCTCATATAAAAAAGAGTTTGTAAGTTAACTGTACCCTATCTGGCAAAGGAAAGAAAGAAAGAGTAGAATGATGGAAGTGCTTGCCCATTTTATGTTCTAATAAAAGGAGTCTAAAACTACACTAGAATATGAGCTTGTTTTTAGGGGGGATGTCTGTTGAGAAAATGGTTAACACGATCGATCGTGTTATATTTTCTATATGCTTTAATTGTTTATTGGTATTTATTTATATTTTCACAATCTGGTGTCCCTGCCCCGTATGAGGGAACATCAGCAGACCCTGCCACTTTTATGTCAGGAAGAGAACTGATTTTATCAGAGGAATATTCAACGATAAGAAATTTCCTTTATTTTGTTACAATGCCTTTTGAATGGTTTTTATTATTTGTATTTCTTATCACTGGCTTTTCTAAGAAAATGCAGGAATGGTCTAATGCGACTTCGCGATATTTTAGCCTGCAATCAGCTGTCTATTTTTTTTGGCTCTCACTTTTTGTAACAATCATTTCTTTCCCGGTTGAGTGGATTGGGTATCAGATTTCGAAAACATACAATATAACCACACAATTGTTTTCCTCATGGATGAAGGATCAGCTCATTGATTTTTGGGTGAATTATGCATTAATGACTGTGGTTGTTATTGTTCTGTACGGACTGATTAAACGATTTGAGAAAAAATGGTGGTTGTACGCATGGCTGCTTTCGATACCGTTTTCCCTGTTTCTAATGTTTGTACAGCCGGTCGTGATAGATCCTTTATACAATGATTTTTACCCGTTGAAGAACAAGGAGCTTGAAGAGGAAATTTTGCAATTAGCTGCTAAAGCGGATATTCCGGCTGAACATGTTTATGAAGTGAATATGTCGGAAAAAACAAATGCCCTTAATGCTTATGTAAATGGAATTGGCTCGAACTCCAGAATTGTTTTATGGGATACAACCTTAAATCGGTTGAGTGAAAACGAAATTTTATTTATCATGGCACATGAAATGGGACATTATGTGATGAACCATATTTATATTGGAATTGCAGGTTATTTGATTTTAAGCTTATTCGGATTATTTTTGATCCATTTGATGATGAAGGCGATCGTAAAGAAATGTGGGAATCTTCTCCACATAAAATCAATAAAAGAACTGACAGCGTTTCCGTTATTTTTAATTCTTTTAGGTGTTCTTACTTTTGCTTCAAGCCCAATAGTTAACACCGTTTCCAGATACCAGGAAAAATCTGCGGATATGTATGCCATTGAGATGACACAGAACCATAAAGCAGCTGTAAGCTCGTTTCAGGAATTAGCAAAGGCCGGTTTAAGCCAGGTGAATCCGCCGGCTTTAGTCAAGATTTTCCGCTATACCCACCCTACGATGCTTGAGAGGATTCTTTATTTAGAAGAGCACGGAGAAAAGCAATCAGGCAATTAAGAACAAGGATCTGGTGATCAAAAGCCAGGTCTTTTTTGTTTGTCAAAATATTGATGGTAACTGGCGATAACTAAGCAATTAGAGCTCGGCAAAAAATTTTTCGAAAATTCTTTAAAGAAAATTGTTCCATTTTTTGCTCATCTGTTATATATTAGTTTTAGTAATAACAAACTGTATTATAACAATAATGAGTGAGGTGTTCTTTCAATCATGGCAACACAAATGACTGGTTGTAAAATTATTGGAGAAATGACAAATGAATTTCACCAGGTGTTAACACAAGAAGCGTTGCAATTTATTGAAAAGCTTGAAAGGAATTTTGGCACCCGAAGAAAGGAATTATTACAGCGTAGAATCGAACGGCAGCGGGAAATTGATCAGGGGAAATTACCGTGTTTTTTGCCCGAAACAGAGCATATTCGCAATGGAGATTGGACAGTAGCACCGATTCCGGAAGACCTTCAAGATCGTCGGGTTGAAATTACCGGACCGGTTGATCGGAAAATGGTCATCAATGCGTTAAACTCTGGGGCAAAAGTGTTCATGGCTGATTTTGAGGATGCAACATCTCCAAGCTGGGAAAATGTTATGAGCGGGCAGGTTAATTTAAGAGATGCAGTTCGCAGATCGATTTCCTTTGAAAATGAAAACGGTAAAATCTATCAGCTAAACGAAGAGATCGCTACATTAAAGGTAAGGCCACGAGGCTGGCATCTTGAGGAAAAGCATATTGAGCTCGATGGAAAAAGAGTTTCTGCAAGCTTAGTTGATTTTGGATTATTCTTTTTTCATAATGCCAAGGAGCTGATAAACCGAGGCAGCGGACCTTACTTTTATTTACCTAAAATGGAAAGCCACCTTGAGGCAAGGCTTTGGAATGATGTGTTTTGCTTCGCTCAGGACGAATTAAGTATTCCACGAGGCACGATTAAAGCGACGGTTTTAATTGAAACGATTATGGCTGCTTTTGAAATGGATGAAATTCTTTATGAATTAAAAGAACATTCAGCAGGGTTAAACTGCGGACGCTGGGATTATATTTTCAGCTATTTAAAGAAACTTAAAAACTGTGAACCTGTTATCCTGCCAGATCGTGCACAGGTAACAATGACTGTCGGGTTTATGAGATCCTACTCGCTGCTTGCGATTCAAACATGTCACAAGCGTAACGCTCATGCAATGGGAGGAATGGCTGCACAAATACCGATTAAACATAATCAGGAGGCAAATGAACAGGCATTTGAAAAGGTTCGCGCTGATAAAGAACGTGAAGCAACTGATGGGCATGACGGGACTTGGGTGGCACATCCAGCACTTGTACAGGTGGCAATGGAAGTTTTTGATAAGCATATGAAAACACCAAACCAGATTCATCGCAAACGGGAAGATGTTATGGTAACAGCTAAGGATTTACTTGAGGTACCAGATGGTGCGATTACAGAAGCTGGAGTAAGGACAAATATCGATGTTGGCATCCGTTATCTTGCCTCATGGCTAAGCGGAAGGGGGGCTGCACCTATTCATCATTTAATGGAGGATGCCGCAACCGCAGAAATTTCACGGGCTCAACTGTGGCAATGGATTAGACATCCACGGGGAATCCTTGATGATGGCAGGAAGCTGACTTTTGAACTTTATGAGCAATTAAGAGATGAAGAGATTAGGAAGATTCAAGAAGAACTCGGTGAAGCAGGGTTTCAAAAGGGGAAATTTAACGAAGCAATTGCCGTGTTTGATGAGCTTGTGAAGCGTGATGAATTTATTGATTTTTTAACGATACCAAGTTATGAAAAACTTTAAAATTTATCGACGGATAAGGAGAAGTCAGTTAGAATATCCGACTATCCATATAAACAAACTAAAATAAATAATGGGGGAATGGGAAATGAACGGTCAAAGAATAAAAGCATTACAAGAAAGCTGGGAATTCGATAAGCGTTGGGAAGGGATTACCCGCCCATACAGTGCAGAAGAGGTAATTCGCTTAAGGGGCTCTATTGAGATTGAACATACTCTTGCTAGACGCGGAGCAGAAAAGCTTTGGAACTATCTGCAAACTGAGGATTATATCCATGCATTAGGAGCGTTAACTGGAAATCAAGCTGTACAGCAGGTGAAAGCGGGATTAAAGGCCATCTACTTAAGCGGGTGGCAGGTTGCAGCAGATGCAAACCTTTCCGGTAACATGTATCCAGATCAAAGCTTATACCCGGCAAACAGTGTGCCGCATGTTGTAAAGCGCATCAATCAAGCGCTTCAGCGTGCCGATCAAATTCAGCATCTTGAAGGAGAGGGAAATATCGATTGGTTTGCTCCGATTGTTGCCGATGCAGAAGCTGGTTTTGGCGGTCAGTTAAATGTATTCGAATTAATGAAATCAATGATTGAAGCAGGTGCAGCGGGTGTTCATTTTGAAGACCAATTATCCTCTGAGAAAAAATGCGGACACTTAGGCGGGAAGGTATTGCTGCCAACACAAACAGCTGTAAAAAATCTAATCTCTGCACGATTGGCAGCAGACGTTATGGGCACACCGACCATCATTATTGCCCGAACAGATGCGGATGCCGCAGATTTAATTACAAGTGACATTGATCCGATTGATCAAGAATTTATTACAGGTGAACGGACGGTTGAAGGTTTTTATCGAACTCGTGCCGGCATTGACCAAGCGATTAGCAGAGGACTTGCCTATGCACCATATGCTGATTTAATTTGGTGTGAAACCTCTGAACCTAATCTGGAACAAGCAAAAAGATTTGCTGAAGCGATACATGAAAAATTCCCTGGAAAATTATTAGCCTATAATTGCTCACCATCATTTAACTGGAAGAAAAAGCTTGATGATCAAACAATCGCAAACTTCCAAAAAGAAATTGCGAAAATGGGCTATAAATTCCAATTCGTAACACTTGCAGGCTTCCACGCCCTTAACCATAGCATGTTCGAGCTTGCCAGAGGATACCGTGATCATGGCATGGCAGCATACTCAGAGCTGCAGCAGCGTGAATTTGCCAGCGAAGTATATGGATATACAGCAACAAGACATCAGCGTGAAGTTGGAACTGGGTACTTTGATGAAGTGGCTCAAACGATCTCTGGCGGAACATCATCGACAACCGCGTTGAAGGGGTCAACGGAAGCGGAGCAGTTTACGGAGGCTTGAAATTGAGGTGGTAGGACAGTTCCAAATAATACCACTGATGAGTGTTGTTCTTCCAAATTATGGGCTCAACTGAAGCTGAACAGCTTACAGAGGCATGTATTGGAAAGCACTAATTTAATGGGGAATACCCCACTGCTTTTCGTGAGGGTGACTAGAACAAAGGGGATAAAAAATAATGGGGACAGTTCCTCAAAACATTAAAGGAACTGTCCCAAAAATATATCTCTACCATTTTCTACCAATATTTGCTCCGGTATTTATGTTCCTATCCTTTTCATTTATCGTAGGATCACGATCTTCGTAGTTATTGTAATCATTTTCGCGAATAACACTTCCTTCAACAGGGGTTGTATCTACCTCTGGAGGAATGGATTGTTCGTTTCCTTTATCAGAGTCTTCTTTTTGGTCAACAATGACTAAGATTTTGCCTTCTTTAACAGATGTATCGTAGTGCTTTGCATCTTCTTCTGGAATGCCTAATCCAATGAGTGCCCCAGATAATCCGCCGACTCCTGCTCCTACAGCCGCACCCGTTAACGTAGCAGCAATTGGTCCCGCTGCTAAAATCGGTCCAATACCAGGAATGACAAGGGCTCCTACGCCTGCCAACAAACCAGTTAACCCGCCAAGTGTACCTCCTGCTACTGCACCTGTTGCTGCTCCTTCGCCCGCAGTTGTACCTGTTTCATCTGTAATTGTGTCGACATCATCCTGATTTTTGCTTATTACAGAGATCTCTTCTGCTTTATAGCCTTGTCTTTTTAGATCCTCCACAGCTGAGATCGCTTCTTCTTCTGTATCATAAATTCTAGCAAAACGTTGATTATGCTTGTCCATGCTTATTCCTCCTTTTAGTTTTTTTGTGTTCTATAATGCATCTACCCAAAAACGGCCGCAAATTAAACCAGTTATTTTAATAGAAAAAGGGTTCACGATTAAATCATTGTATAGATGCTTAGTGAGAACAAAAGCGCAAGCGCCTTGGTCATCGCCGTACAAACTGGAGGAGCATCGACTGAGATAAAGGAAGCACGGTAAGCGAACAGAACCGAACCGATGTTGACTTATCGTAGGGAGATGATCTGAAGTTTGATAGGCGATAGGCGCTGGCAGTCAAAAACGCGACGTCCTGTCGCACTGACTGCACTTGCACATCCTGTACTTCGGAGCTGGATGTCGCAGTGCTTATCCACAGTTCAATGAATTTTATAATTCCTAAACAACAAAAAAATAAGACTGCCATATGGCAGCCCTTATCCTAACTTACGTAATACCTTGTATTCTTTTGATAGCTTCATGAATAATGGTTCGTTCTTCGTGTCAAGTGCATCATTTATACGTTCTTCTAGCAAAAATCTTTTCCTGTTAAACAACGCTTCGTCTAAAACCATTTGAATATACATGTCTAACACAGGATGCTCGGATGGAACGTTTTTCATTGAATTGCGGGACTTCATGATCTCAGTGTAGGAAGACTTTTTATTTTTCATGAAAGATACCCCCTGATGCCTTTTTTATATTGTATGGAATTAGGTAGTGAAAATCAACCAAATAGTTAAAATTTTTAAAAAATTTAATCAGAATATTTTAACCGTGTATGAAATACATTTAGTTGGATAAGCTATTCTAAAAGGGTGTGAAAACATGGATAAAGAAAAAGAACGTGAGCTTTCGCCAACTGCATTAAATCCTTTGGTAGGGATTGAGAGCTTGAACGATAAAAATGAAAATGAAGAATTGGATGAAAAGATACTGGAGAAATGACTTCTTTAAGAAAATGTTAAGGAAGTCATTTTTTTGTTGAGATTTTGTAAAATTTATAGAAATTTATTTTTAGACATGCTAGATTGGAATTGTGAAAAATTACCTAATAAAAAAGTAGGAGGAGAAAGGTTGTGAATGAATTGAAAAATGTTTTAGAGGATTACATTATTAACCGATTTACAATGGCGATCATTCCTGATTCAAACAGAATGTACTCAGAAGTCATTGAATATGAAGAGGAGGTGGTCGTACATAAACGTCCGATGGAAATCATTGATCAAAGCTGCAGATATTTTGGAAGCAGTTATTCGGGCACAAAGGTTATACAACTACTAAAAAGGTGTAGACCTAATAAAAGTCTACACCTGTAACATATAATCTGTTCTTTTCATCATACTCAAAGTGAACTCGATCTACAACTGAATCAACAAGGGCTTTCTTTTCATCGTTATCTAATTTATTCCAGTTTTTTCTAATATCAATTAATACTTCCTTGATTTGTTCAATACTGTATTCAGCTTCGGGTTCTAGGTTTTCTAATTCTTCGAGTTGTTCTTTAATGGCCTTTTCTTCTTTATCAGCTTCGTTCATTCTTTTGCGAAAATCTTCATCAGACATCATATCTTCGCTCCATGCATATTGCCATTTCTTTTTTCTTTTTTCGATTTTTTCCAATTCCTTCATAAGTTCATCAATATTTACTTTTTCTGATGGTTGCACCACTTCTTCTGAGGTAGCCGCAATTTCCTCTATATCTTCTAGAAAATCAAAACTTCCCAGATAGTAAACGAAAGCATCCTCTAATTTCCTTTCTGAAATAGATCGCGCGCCATGGCATTCTCCGGTTTTTTTCTTTAAACATCTGTATTGTTCGTATAATTTTGTTTCACCAGATGCTAATTTGGCTTTTACGTAGTATCCTTGCATAGGATATCCGCATTTTATACATTTTATTTTACTTGAGAAAATATACCTACTCGATACTCTTCTTGGTGCTTTTGTTCTTCTGCTTTCGATTGTTCTTTGAACTTCATCAAATTGTTCTTTTGAAACAATTGGTTCGTGAGTATCTTCGTATACCTCTCCATTCCAACGAATGGCACCTCTGTATAGCGGATTTTTAAGGATTTGCATTAGTGGTTTATCGCCCCAGGTGTTACCTTCCTTGGTTCTGATATTTCTATGATTCAAATACCTACACAATCGGTTGGCGCTGTAACCTTGTAAATATAGATCGAATATCATGCGTACTATCTTGGCTTCATCTTCTTTAATCGAAAGCTTACTTGTTTCTTTATCCAAATTATAGCCGATTGGTCTGAAATTCAAAGCGTATTTACCTTGCCTTACTTTTTCAGCAAATCCAAAACTGATTCTTTCGCCCATGTTTTCGCGTTCCCACTGTGCAAGCGCAGCAACAATTGTGATAAACATTCTACCCATTGCTGTTGTAGTATCATAAACCTCTGTTGCTGATTTGAATTTACAATCGTTTTGATCGAAAATTTCAAGTAATTTATATAAGTCTAAAACAGAACGCGTTAGACGATCCAGACGATACACTAATACACAATCTATTTCTCCAGATTCAATATCTTTAATCATTTGTTGTAATTGAGGTCTGTTTGTATCTTTAGCTGAAATACCCTCATCGGCATAAATACCAACTACATCCCAGTCCTGAGCAATACAAAAAGCTTTTAATTTTTGTTTTTGTGCTGATATCGAATATCCTTCTTTTACTTGTTCTTCAGTGGAAACACGTATATAAATAGCTGTTTTCATTTTTATTCCCCTTCTTTATAAAAACATTACTATAGATATGGAACAAACGTTCGTATTATGATACTATAGAAATAAGAAATATTACCGTAATGTTACAATTGTAATAAATTACCAGTAACATTTGTAACATTTTTCACAGAAATATGGTATAATTTTCTTAATTAAGCTATTCGGCTGAATGAAGGGTGCGAGCAGATAAATCTACTCGTTACCGCCTACTTCTTCAATCCACTCGTAGAGATCTTCGATATGACAATTTAGAATAACCGCGATGTTCTTTGCAACTCGGAGAGACATCTTTTGTTTATTTAGTACATACTTATTAATTTGTTGTACTTTTACGTCCAATTTTGCGGCTAAATCAATTTGTGTCATACCAACCTCGTCAAGTCGATCTCGTAGTAGGCATCTTCCGACCCTGTAAGCCAAATAGACACCCTTTCTACATCAACTTAAGGAGTTGCTGCTTGATGAATGGATCTGTTGATTTGATTGAACTAATTAGTAAATTAATTAAGAAGGAAGATGAAAAAAGCAAACCTACTTTAGACTCCGTAAAGATCGTATGAAAGCAATGGTTGCTTCAATCTCTTCTTTAGTTGCTGGTTTACCATCGATAGTAAGAACATGTTTTTCTTTTAATTCTTCAATGCTTAACTTATCGATGTCCTGCAAAAAATGCTCTTCTTTAATCGTTAATTCTTCTGTGTCTGAACGACCAATAAGATAATCAACACTAACGCCAAAGAAGTCAGCAATCTCATTTAGTCGTTTTTGTCTTGGTACCCTATCGTCACTGTTTTCATAATGAGTTACAGACGAACGAGGTATTTTAAGCTTTTCAGCTATAGCTTCTTGAGACAATCCTTTCTTTTCCCTTAATTCTTTAAATCGTTTAGAGAAGCTCATTTCAACTCCTCCTTTCGTAGTTTATTTTAACAAAAAATGTTCGTTAAAAAAACAGTGCGTTTTTTGAACAAAAAGTGTTGACATGTTCATTTAACGCACTTATACTATGACTATAAGGTTCGTTAAACGAACAAGAAAAGAGGTGAACTAATGAACGCACCAAGAGAAAAGCTCGTAAAAGTTCGAAAAGAACGAAAATGGACTCAAGAAGAGTTAGCAGAGAAAGCGGGAATTTCTCGAGCTTATCTTGCTAATATAGAAAATGGTAAACATAACCCATCACTTAGAGTAGCAAGCAAATTATCTTCTCTTCTTAATATGTCCATGAATGATTTATTTTTATAATCTATGTTCGTTAAACGCACATGACGATAAAGGGGTGTTAAAAAATGCCAAAACATGCAAAGCAAAAATTACTTAAGTTCTTTATGAAAACAAGCGTTCCAAGAATCCTCAAAGAAGAACGAAGAAAAGCAAAAAAATCAGCAGCGTAGTAATAATACGATAAAAATTTAAAAAATCCTTCAAAGGAGATGGAGAAATGAACGAACTAATTACTACATCACAAAACGAACAAGGTGAAATCATCATGAGTGGTAGAGAGTTGTATGAGTTTTTAGAAGTAACTACACCTTACACAATTTGGTTTGAACGCATGTCAGAATACGGATTTATAGAAGGTCAGGACTTTATAACAAAAATGTTAGAAAGTACTGGCGGCAGACCAAAACAAGATCACCACATCAAATTAGATATGGCAAAAGAAATAGCAATGATCCAACGGTCAGATAAAGGTAAAGAAGCAAGACAATATTTTTTACAACTTGAAAAAATGTGGAACAGTCCCGACATGGTTATTAAAAGAGCAATGGATTTCCAACAACGAAAAATCCTCGAACTTGAAAATCAGATTAAGAGTGATATGCAGTATACCAACTTCGGTAAGGTAGTTGCGATAAGTGATGGATCAATCAATGTTGGAGCATTCGCTAAGCTTATCTACGATGAACATGGCATTAAAATAGGCCGAAATAAATTATTAGAGTGGTTAAGGGATAAAGGATATCTAATCAAAAGTGGAAGAGAGAAGAACTTCCCTAAACAGCAGTATGTTGAACAAGGTTTGTTTGAATTAAAACCAACGATTGTTAAAAGAACAGAAGGTGACATTCAGAGTGGAACAACAATGATCACTGGTAAAGGACAAATCAAATTGACAGATGTATTACTCCAAGAATTTAAACGCGCAGAGGTTGCGAATTAAATGAAGTTCGATGAAAAGATAATCAATCAATTAAACGAGGCTATTGACATACTTACAAGTTCTTATATGGACAGGAAACCATTTTACGAAGTGACTATCACCGATGAAAATGGATCTAGAACGGTTCTGGAGAGTAGAGAAGAACATCTTCAAACATTGATTGATGTTGCAATTCAAGAAATTTGCAATGCTCTCGAAGATATAGAAGATCGTAACAATCGTTTAGATACGTTAAGAGTAATTAAATGAGGAGGATTAACATGATCCAAGCAATCAAAGCTCGAATCAAAAGTTGTGAAAGAAGAATCACTTATTGGAAGAATAAACCTTATGAATACGATTCAGAAAAGATGTTGTTCCAAGGTGTTGTCATCGGGTTGGAAGATGAATTAGAAACATTAAATGATCTGTTGGTTACAGCTGAGAAGCTTCAAAAATTGGAGAAAGTATCATGAAGCCATTCGATCTCATTTGGGACTATGTAGGAGCTTGCTACGATAACGAAGCTTATATACCTGATTGTGAGGAAGTCGAGGAAGCCATAGGTCACGATCTTACCCTTGATGGGCTTGAAATGATCGAGGAAGTAATTGAGCGCTTTATCGGTGTCAGTGATATGAACGGTGTTGATAATCAGTTTGTGAAGCCTAAAACTCATCGAGAGAAGATGGCTGAGTTAGAGAAGTTTCGTGTAGAGAATCAACGTGAAGTGTCGTAAAAGGAGGGTTGGAATGAGTTTCACTATTAAATGCAATATTTGTGGGAACGAACGAAAAGTAGAGGATGGATCAAAAAGACAAGAAAATAAAATTGACATATGGGCTACTTATAGTTATGAAGTCGGTTTTGATTGTTGGAATTGTAATAAAAACGAATTAACAATTAATGAGTAGTAAGAACAAACAACATCAGGAGGTAATCACATGAATTTCGTATTCGAAGGCAAACAATTACAAACGGGCGATAAATACATTGAGGAAAACGGGTTCCATTACAGATCAAAAGAAGAATTAATCGAAGCAATCAAGCAAGATCCTGAGAATTTCGCTGAAATGTTGTTTACACGCGGTATAGCTGAGTATAAGGAGGTTTATTAAGTGGAGAAAGTTAAATTGACGAAAGAGCAAGCTCAAGCAATTGAAATTGCTAAAACAAATATTAGTGTATCGATGGGTGCAGAGCTTGAAAATATCATACTTGGAAATGCGAATAATCGTGAATGGTTACATGAATATAAACCATTAAACGGAATGGATTTAGAAACACTTATCAAGGCTGTTTACATCGGTTATGAAGTGGAGTTAACACCAGAAGAACAGATTTTAGATTTTTACAAATTAGCAGAAGGAAAATTAAAACAATATAAAAGTGAACATATGACGAGACATATAAAAGGTCAAATGTATGCTATTGAAAGAATTTCGGAAATCTTAGGAATTGATATACCTGGAATCACAAGTGATGAGGAAGAGGTGTCTTAAATGGATGCTTTCAAAGAAATCGTCAAGTCTCGAAATTACGAGCAACGTGAAATCAATGAAGCGTATCAGCGTATCGAGAAATACGAAGAACAAATCAAATACTTAAAAACTGTTTTAGAGAAAAAGGAGCAGCTCGTTAGCGAGTATGACACCATCATAAATCACGCAAGAGAACTGCTTCCTAAAGAATCTAATGAGATTGTACCACAAAACGAGGAGGAAAAACGATGAATTTCATTTGGATCTCCGGTAAGCCATTTGTAAAGGACGAAGATGGAGAATTGCGTTTAGCTTCACCTTACGAATTAGAACAGGAGGGATATCATGACTAACTCATTAGAACGATTAAAAGAGCCTTTCCATCCACAAGACATTGAATTTCGTGTGCAACGCGCCATGAATACAACCAGGGGTAATAAAGCTGTAGTTCTTCCTTATGTAACCAATCGAGCGATCATGAACCGTTTAGATGAAGTTTTCGGTATTGATGGATGGAAGAACGAGTATAAGGAATGGAGAAGTAACGGTGTATTATGCGGTATCTCCGTAAAGATCGGTGATGAATGGATCACAAAATGGGATGGAGCAGAAGAAACGAACATAGAAGCAGTCAAGGGCGGTTTCTCTGGATCAATGAAGAGAGCTGCGGTCCAATGGGGCATTGGTCGATACTTATATAACCTTGAAGAAGTTTGGGTTGATGTAAAAGAAAAAGGTGAGAATTACATCAATGATAAGAAAGCAAATGTAAAGGGTTACTGGGACACTCCACAGCTTCCTGTGTGGGCTTTACCTACTATCAGTATGGAAATCATTAAGAGTAAATATCAAACCGGAAAAGGCTCATTAGATGGCTTTGAAGAGTGGTATCAAAGGATGATCGATCAAGGTAAAGGCCATAACGAAATGGATGCCATTCTTACCCAACAATTAATGAAAAGGAAGTCTGCATAATGACTCCATCAGAAAAGCGTGAAGCGCAGTTGAAGGAATTGGAGAAGAACGTCAAGTGGTTAGAGGATTATGTATCTTGGATGAAATCATTGGAGAAAAACAATGGATGATGAATGGATCGCACTTGTAGAGGAAGCCATTGAATTAGGGTTAACGAAAGAAGAATTTGAACAGTGGATAAAAGAACAGGGGGAATTGAAAAATGAAGAAATTTCTAAAAGGTAGTTTAGCAGTCTTAGCGTTTTTCATGATTGTAGGGGCTTGTAGTGCCATTTTTAGCACAGAGGAAGAAGAAACTATTACTGAGCCAGTAAATGAGCCTGTAGAGGAAGTAGAAGCGCCTGTAGAGGAGACTGTTGAAGAACCAGTAGTAGAAGAACCGGAAGTTGTTGAGGAACCTGTAGAAGAACCAAAGGAAGAAGTGAAAGAAGAACCACAACTAACACTTTCACAACAAAACGCTATTGAACAAGCGAAAAGTTACCTTGACTACACTTCATTTTCAAAGAAAGGTCTAATTGAACAATTAGAGTATGAAGGATTCTCAACAGAAGATGCGACTTTCGCTGTCGATAACATTGAAGTTGATTGGAGAGAACAAGCGGTTCTTACTGCGAAAAGTTATCTTGATTACACATCATTTTCAAAACAAGGGTTGATTGAACAATTGGTATATGAAGGTCACAGCCAAGAAGATGCGGCATATGCCGTTACTCAAGTAGGATTTTAAATAAACGGAGGGGATCTTTCCCCTCTGCATATAAGGAGGAAATGAAATGTTAATTTTAAAGCACACCATATTAGACCTTGTAAAAGAGAAAGAGGTTTTAACCCTCTCAGAGCTTGCTACACGCCTTCAAACATCGGAAGAGTATATTAGGGTTACCATCGAACAAATGATGGATAATGGCACTCATATAAAGCTTACAGATGATATCGTGCATATCCCCACTAAGTTTGAATGGCTGCCATATGCAGTAGGTGCGTTTTTAATCGGTATGATCGTGTTTTTGCCGGCGTTGTTGGATTTGAATTGATGAAGAATTGACGTAAAAAGCGACATAAGGAGTTGAGAAAAATAATTAAAATACCTAATTACGATGTGTTTGTTCAATATCTTTTTGACAACATGGTTGTGACTTGGAATCCAAAAGAACATGAAAGTTGGGAATTACCGCCATCTTGGTTATTAGAATGTTTTTATGAAATATTTCCATTGAATGAAAAAAGTGAAGTTGTGGATTTTATGAGTCCTGCATCTGAAAAGAGAATTGAACAGTATTTCGGTTTAAATTCCGTTTAAACTGGTTCGGTATTCGCACATATTCCGCAGGAAGGAGAAACCATGGAAAATTTCAAAGAAGAATACTTATCACACAAAGCAAAAAACCTTACAGACGAAGAAATATCAGAACTAATGTTCATGAGTACTACCACCTTAAAGGTATACAAAAAGAAAAACGGATTGAAGAACAGAAAACCATGCAAAAACTATCTTGGCATCACTGAGGAACATTTCAAAAGCGCTGCTGAAATTGGGCTTAATCGAAAATTAGTTTTGGACAGGGTTAGGGTGTTGGGGTGGAGTATATCGAAAGCTATCTCCACTCCTAAATTACCACCAAATAAAAGGAAGATGAAAGGAGTATCCACATGAGCCAAAGTTTCTTAATTGAAGATTCCGGTTTCACTGTTGAAGAATATTTCAGATTAAAGGATGAGGGAAAATCAGATCGTTACATCTATGAAAATATCCTTTTCGTTTCCCTTCAAGCTTTTCGAGATTGGAAGATACGCCACAATGTAATAGGCAAAAGATTGCCAAGGTTATATATGAATGATCAAGAACGTTTGAGAATCAATAATGAGTTAAGAAGTCAAGGGTTTAAAAACAAGGAAATATACAACAAATTAAAATTAAGCTACGACTACTACACCAATTGGAAAATGAAAATGAGAAGAAAAGGTTTCGAAGTTTTATGAGGGACAAGCACAAAAAAATAGGACCGTCCGCGAATGGAATAGTCCTACACAACAGCTTGTTTAGCAGCTTTCTTCTCTTGAAGGTACTTAAATCCTAATTTAATCAATGTGTCAATTGCTTCACTACGACTGTCAAATTCGTTTCTATGTCTAAACTTATCGATACGAGTGAATAAAGTTTCATCAAGAGTAATTGAAGTAGTTGGTTTATAAGTCGGTGCTTTGTAATGTCCTGGCATTGGTATGCCCTCCTTTAAAATTAGTTTTGTCTAATAGACTAATACTGTAATACACTGATCAATCTTTAACGATAGTGAACAAGTCACCAACCTCACAGCCAAAGAATTGGCACAACTTATAGATAGTTGTGAACTCAATACGATCACTTTCATCGTTATATATTCTGGTTAAAGTAGGGCGGCTGATCCCAGTTTCTTTAGACAACTGATTAATACTACGGATCTTCTTTTCGCCCATCAAGATATGCAGATTAGATTTAATATTACCCATGTGGATTTCACCGCCTTTACTTTATAGTATGCACGCTTATTACACAATTATGATAACAGGGTGTTACAATTTAAGCAATATATAAATTAAAAATAGTAATAATAGCATTGTAAAATTGTATCGCTAGTGTTACAATAGAATTATAGAAAGGGGTGAAAAAATGCCAGAAGGAGTACAAGACCTTTTTCACTTCAAACTTGAAGATGTGATGTGGGAAAAGCGCATCAAATCAATTAATGAGCTTAGTGAAAAGACGAAGATTAGTAGATATGCTCTTACATCCTTTAAAAAAGGACAATCAACTAGACTTGACCTTTCAACGATCTACACGCTTTGCACTGAGTTAGGTTGTGAAATTAATGATCTCATTGAGATTAAGAAAGGGGTGAGCAAATGACTAATGAAGAGATACTTAATGAATTAATCGCAGTTAGAGAAAACACGGATAATGAGTATGTAAAAGAAGTTATTGATCGAGCGATTAAGAAGATAAAAAAATAAGCCTAGTGTTGACCGCACCAGGCTGAAAAATCCGTTTATAAAAATTAGATACTAATAGTATAGCACAGTTCTAGGAAAAATATGCAACTTTTTTTAAGAAGGTGGAAAAGTGGAGGGGTACATCAAAGTTTATAGGAAGATGATGTATAGTCCTATATGGCTTGATCCTGACTTGTTCAGACTTTGGATGTACTGCCTTATGAAAGCTAGTCATAAGGAAAGGAACATCTTGGTGGACAAACAGGAAGTGAACTTAGAACCTGGTCAATTTGTTACGGGAAGATTTAGCTTGCACCAAGAATTTAATCAGGGTATTCCTCCAAGAAAACAAACCAAAGATACAACGCTATGGAGTTGGTTAAAACGACTTGAAAAGATGGGCAATCTTGACATCAAATCATTCAACAAATATAGCGTTATATCAATAGTTAACTGGAAAGAGTACCAAGAGAGTTTGACAACAGAACCACAACAAAATGACAGCAAATTAACAACAGAACCACAACAGATTGACACAAACAAGAATGTTAATAATGTTGAGAATGAAGAAAATGGAAAGAAAAATACTTCTCGTCAGAAATTCAAGTATGAATCTTCTGACATGGAGTTGGCTAAATTGTTGTTTGATTTTATTCAAGATAACGGAGATGGAAAAAACAAAGTTAAAAATCCAGATATGGAAAAATGGGCTAATGAAATAAGGCTTATTAGAGAGAGAGATGGAAAAACAAACGATCAAATAAAAAAAGCTATTGACTGGTCACAAAATCACCATTTCTGGAAAACGGTTATCTTATCACCTAGCAATCTTAGAAAACACTATACAACATTAAGCATTAAAGCTAAAGAAGAAAGTAAGAAACAAAATCCTAAAAAACGTTCTCTCTTTGAACAAGGGGAGGAAAGCAAGAAAAGACAGGCAGCTATAAAACCACTTACTCCCGAAGAAGAAGAACGAATGAGACAAATAGAGGAGGAGTTGCCTTATTAAACCGATTGGAGATATTTTAGGAATCCTTGGCGAAGATCGAATGGAACGGATGTTATTCAACGTCAAGCCTGATTTAAGAAATAAAGCATTAAATATTGAACTGATAAAGCTAAAATGTGCGGAATGTGATGAAGGTCAGCTATTCGGTTGGAAATACAACATAGACGATATAGAACACCAATACTTAGCAGATCAAATGTGTACCAAGTGTAAAAACAAAGTTATGGCAAAGGAATTGACAACAGAGTTTGAACAGAAACGCTTAGACCAATTCCTTAATAACTGGTGGTTCATTGAAGATAACGACGAATCAGGATTTAAGAATTACAAACCAACTAATGAAGTTACTACGAAGGCGAAAGAAAAGACAATCAATTACATGCAACGATTGAGCCAAAAGAGTTTAAGTGACGAAAAGAACCTGCTCATCATGGGTAATCCAGGGACAGGTAAAACACATCTTAGTAAAGCGATAGCAAGGACATTAAAGTCAAGAGGTTTCAAAGTAGGCTTTATACCTTCTGTAGACCTGTTTAGCAAGTTTAAAGCAACATTTGATGGTAAAGGGTCAGCAGAAAGAATATTCGCTGATATGAAGAAACTGGACGTTTTGGTGATTGATGATATCGGAGTTGAGACAACGAAAGTTTCTGATGTAAGTTGGACCATTAGAACATGGAACGAAATTATAAATTGCAGATTGGGATTACCTAATATTTGGACAACAAACTTAGATGATTCTAAACTTGCAGACTTTGTTGGTGAAAGGGCGCACTCTCGGATGTATGAGAATACGAGGTTTATAGATTTATTTACTGATGATTATCGGAAATCAAAACGAGTGGAGGATTGAACGTGTTAATCAAAGATATCGAGGTTGGTAAAACATATCATAACGGTGGAAAACGAAAAAGATTGGTTGTGGGTGTAGAAGGGTTGTTCGTATATTACCAAACACCAACAGACATGAGACGCGGTTCTATAACAGGGGAAAGAGTAGATTTATTCGCTAAATGGTCAAAGGGTGTTGTTGAAAATGTGTCCTAAATGCGGACAAGTAACTCAAGAAAACGGAGCAGGGATATATCAATTTATCCCTTGCTCTTGCCCAACAGATCAAGAAGCGTTTAAGCAACGAATGAAATATTTAAGGGATCTCCTTAACGAGAAGTGGGTGAAAGCACATGCTAAGTCGGGAACAGCTTGACCTTAGATCCGAAGATTGCGCTATAGCATCCATTCACAGGAGCTTTATGAAAGGCAATAACAGAAGCTTATATGTAGCCTGTGAGGACATAGATTTCCATTGGAACATTCATCAAGTCAGACAGTTCGATAAGATGTGGCGAAAAGGGATTGAATACGGAACACCTTCAAAAGATTTGATTTTTTACATCGCAAATAAGTTTGATAGATCACCAGAAGAGGTTGCGATACTAGTGATAGATCGAGGAATGAAAGGGATTATCTAACAAGATGAATGAGTATTTACGGGAGTATGAAACAAGTAGGGGGTAATTGTGATACTTGGAATTTTCAAGGATATGAGAGTGAAAAGGCTTAAGGCTATGTGGAAACGCGAACGCGAAAAATATGAGTTATTCGAAAGAGAGTACATCAAAGAAAGAGACAGACGAATTGAATTAGAATCACTGTTATTTAACGATATAGAGAAAGAATATTTACGCCAATTACTTTTACAAGAAGAGGTTCTCCATTCTCATAAGCACACTTCCTTTGGATTGTATTCTGAATTAGATGTTGACTTCCTAGATTTCTTAACTGAATTGCGAATTAAATTAAATAAAACCGACAAAGGTGAATGAGTGAACTTCTTCAAAGGGGTAATATATGCGACTCCAATAAGCTTGGTGCTTTGGGTTAGTTTGATCGGGTGGGTGAAAATCATAAACGGGGTGATTACATGTATCGTGAAGGTGATTGGGTTTTTGATAAATACAAATGCTTAGGATACATCACGAACGTACATGAAAATGAAATATCAGGCAGATTTATCAGATCATCAGCAGGCTATAAGATGAACCGGACATCGATATTAAAGTTTGAGGATATAGATCCGGCAGAGATTGAACACCAGGAAGCTGATTTAATGGACATGATCAATTTAGCTTTGCAGTATGACGATGAGGATTGGTTCTTATCGCTTACCGATAGATTACGTGTTTTAGAGAAGGGGGAAGCGTGATGAATCTAGATCCAAGAATCGAATACGCTGCACATGACCTATGTTATAAGCTAGGCGAGAACAGAAACGGACCGATGAGTGATAAAGATCGGCATGACATTTTCTTCTCGATGAGAGCTGTTGCTGATTATTGGCGTAAGGATTCAGAAAAAATCAGGAAAGAGAATCACGCTAGAAGATGGAACGGGTTAAGAAAAATTATTCGTGAAAACCCTAATTTAACGCTTAGGGAAGTACAAATGATTATGCTCCATTTAGACAATGACGGTTCTATACACGATTTTAAATTTGAATAAGGAGGATTAATATGACAACTAAAATATCACCTTATAAAAATAGCGATATGAGATTTGGCAGAAGAGGACCAGAGCCACATGATTATTCAGTAAAAACATGGTTCCTAACACCAGAGCAATTAGAAGCTTATAAAAACGGTGATCGGAGTGTTGTATATGGGCTTACTAAAAAGACTAGCTGATTATGAAATGCTGTTAAAGGATCTGGAAGAAAGAGTTAAAGAGGAAAAACAATTTAAAGAACATTATAAAGGTCTGGTAGTCGAGAAGGACGCTGAGTTAGAAAATTATAAACGGTCAATAGAAATTACTCGAGAAGCATTAGAGCAGCTTACAAAGGAAAATGAAGCCCTTAGAGAAGTGATTCGTTTATGGGCGTAGACTTCGGCTTCCATCCATGTCCTAAACCTACAAAACAGAAAAGAGAAAAAGATACACCTAAGCTGCGAGTGAAGAAACCTAAGAAGAAAAAGAACCCTTACCTATATCGAGGAAGAGTCATTCCATCCAGGAAAGAACGGACCAAGATCACAAAAGAGAATTATAACCGGATGATAGAAGAATACGGGGCGTATTGCCAAGAATGCGGATATACACCTATATTTGCTCACCATCTAGTTTTTAGAAGTTCGATGGGATCGGGTAATTGGAGAAACTTAGCTCCATTATGTCAGAGGTGCCATGATCGAGCGCATAAGGATTTTGAGTTTGCTGAGTATCTGAGGGTTAAACGAGCAGCAGAACATGGTGAACACTTCTGGAAGGACGTATACACGTTATTTAAAGAAGGGTTGGTAAATAACACGACACCAGAGGCGTATGATAGGTTTTTTAAATCTCAATCAGAAAAAAGTCAATAAGTCACCAATATATAATATATAGCAAATTGGATACGAACGGAAAGGGGAACAACATGAAAAGTATTGAGTTGTTCGCCGGAATCGGAGGAATTGCTTTAGCTGCAGAGTGGGCAGGGATTGAAACTGTAGCGTTTTGTGAGCGTGAACCATTCTGTCAGAAAGTGCTTAATAAGCATTGGCCTTCGGTTCCGATATTTGATGATGTAAGAACTTTAAACAGAGAAGTGCTTGAGGAAAAAGGAGTGATTGAGTCAGGTGGAACAGTTGACATTATTTCAGGAGGATTCCCTTGCCAACCTTACAGTGTTGCCGGGAAGCGCAAAGGCACGGAAGATGACCGCGACCTCTGGCCGGAGATGTTTAGGATTATCAAAGAACTCAAACCAAGTTGGATTGTTGGCGAAAATGTTGCTAACTTCGTCAATATGGAACTCGACAGAACGCTTTTTGACTTGGAAAGTGTCGGTTACAGATGGAGGACGTTTGTTATACCGGCTTGTGCCGTCAACGCCAAACATAGAAGAGACAGAACTTTTGTTGTGGCCCACTCCAACCGTCCACGGGAATTACAACAAGAAAGGCGCTTCGAAAAACTCAGGAACTGGTCTGGCAACTGCAGTGAAGATGTATCCGACTCCAACAGCGAGAGATTGGAAGGGAGCGAGAACGCCAGAGAAATTAGCAGAAAAGGGAAGAAAAGCAACGAACAGCTTGCCGGATGCGATAAGACAGGAGCAACCTGGACAGTTGAACCCAACGTGGGTCGAGTGGCTAATGGGGTTCCCAATAGGGTGGACAGAATTAAAGCGTTAGGAAATGCAGTAGTACCACAACAGATATATCCAATATTTAAAACAATCATGGAAATAGAGAGGGAGTTTAAACATGTTAAATAGAGTCGTACTAGTAGGAAGAATGGTTAGAGATCCAGAGCTTAGATACGGACAATCAGGAAATGCAGTATGTTCCTTTAACATCGCAGTGAATCGTTTCGGTAAAGATGAAGCCGATTTTCCGAGTATCGTTTGCTTTAAAAAAGTTGCGGAAAATACAGCGAATTTTTGCAAGAAAGGTTCTTTAGTTGGGATCGATGGGAAATTACAAACGCGTACTTACAAAGATAAATCAGATAAAACTGTATATGTTACGGAAGTTGTGGCAGATTCTGTTCAGTTCCTGGATAGCAAGAAACAAGAAAACAATCAGAATACAAATCAATCAAATAACGATCCATTCGGTGGTACGCCAGTAGACATGGATGATTCGCTTCCTTTTTGAGGTGATTGAATGAGATATCACCTGGCTACAGATGAACAACTAAAGACGATTATTACGAATGATATAAATTGCCCCACTGAATTACTTGGTGGGGTTGTACATGAAATGTTAAACAGAAATCTGCTTGATGGGTTGATTAAAAAGGCAATCATCAGAAGATTTAATGTTATCGATATAGCAACTAAGGTGTTAAGGATACCCGATGAAGATTTATTCCAAAATTGCAGAATGGAAATAGTGAAGGTGGTAAAAGGATTCAAACAAGGATATAGACCCTTCTCGTACTATTTAGCCATTTGCTTAAGAACATATTTAAAAGACTTAGAGAATGCAGCTAAAGCAGAAATGAGAAAAGTATACGAAAATATTCAGAGCATAGATGTAGTGCGTAATGAAAATGGAGATACTTACGCTGAGTTATTCAGATCAAATATGAATGTAGAACGTGAAGTAATAAAGAAAATCATGTTTGAAGAGAAAATGAATCAATTAACACCAGGAGAAAAACAAACATTCAAGCTTTACTTAAAAGGCTATTCATACCGAGAGATAGGAGAGATGCTATCAGTCTCTAAAGCCGGTATTTGTAGACGGATGGAAAAAGCGACTGAGAAATTATGCGGTAAACGAATCAGTGATTTAAGTATTCAAAATTACAAGGTGGGGGCTTAAGAATGAATGTAAAGATAAAACGATTATCAGAACATGCAGTAATACCTAAGTATGCTAAACAAGGTGATTCGGGGTTTGATCTTGTTGCTACTGAGGACGTGATTATTTATTCAGAAGGAACTGAAAAAGTACCTTTGGGATTAGCATTTGATATACCTCAGGGATACGAGTTGCAAGTAAGGCCGAGATCGGGAATTACATCTAAAACTAAGCTGCGTGTTCAGTTTGGGACGGTGGATGCAGGGTATAGAGGGGAAGTTTGCGCGATTGTAGACAATATAGGACCGATTGTTATGAGGGTAAAAAAAGGTGATCGTATAGCACAAGGTGTAATAGCACCAGTAATCCAAGCGATATTCGAGGAATCGGACGAGTTAAGCGAAAGCGAAAGAGGAACTGGTGGCTTTGGAAGTACAGGAGTGACGGTATGATCGAGAGAAAAGCCGGTGAAACAATGACTAAAGTAATTAAGATACTTAAGGCTAGAAATGGACTACCTACAAAGATCCTCGTAGAAGGTGAAGAATACGCATTAGTCCATAAAAACTATATCAACGGGAATAAGGGGAAAGTGAAAGATGGACAGAAATAACATGATTTCAATGTTAGAGGATAGCACTCAAATTGATCGGATAGAGCTTAGAAGATATACAGATGAAAAGTTAAAGAGATTGTATGAGAAGAGGGTGTTAGGTCTTGGGGAAAAGCCAAAGAGACAAGGGACAAAGAAGAGAAAGAGAGTTCGCTAAACTCATTGGAGGTCATCGTGTCCCTCTCTCAGGGGCGCAAGAAGGCTATTCAAATGATGTTATAGGGTTAGGGTTAGCGTTCGAGGTAAAAGCCCGTAAAACAGGATTTAAAACGCTTTATGATTGGGTGTTGGATGAAAGAGAGAAACCGGATGCAGTCGCTATAAAGGTGGATAACAAACCTTGGTTAGTAACAATGACATTAGATAAGTTCCTGGAGTTGATGAAGAATGAGTAACACTGAAAAGCTCTCACAATTATATAAACAAGCTAACTCGTTAAATGAGGAATTACCAGGAGACATAATACGCAAGCTCACTCTATACGGAAAGATCCTAGAGCTATTGGGCGGTTTTCATGCAAACAGTGTGAAGGCTTGGAAATTAGCAGAAGCAACAAGAAGAGAAGCGTTAGCGAGTGCTTATTCATACAGTGACGGATCGGTAGCAGATAAAACGAATATGGCAGAGGTTGCAGCTGCAGAGAGCAGACGGAAAGAAGCAGAGGCAGAAGCAGAAGCGACAAGATGGAAGAATGCTTATACCAGTACGTTAGAGCAAATAAATATCATGAAGCTACAGTTAAAGGATATGAAGGATGTAGCAGGAGGGGGCGTGTAGGATGAATTATAAATGTTCTGTATGTGGATACAAAACTAAATATCTGTCTGAGGCGTTTGATCATAAAGACGTATGTAAAGCTAAGCCTAACATGAATTTTGAAAACTCTCCTATACAAGAAGAGATAAACAACAATGCAGTATTAAAAGAGGTACAAGACTTATTAGAAGCACAAACAGCAAAGGGATTAGAGAAGTACGGTAATACAGTAGATGTTGATGAATATACCCTTTCAGATTGGATAGATCATGTGCTGCAGGAAAAGATGGATGAATTAGTGTATCTGGTGACGATTAAGCACAAGATTAAGAAGGTGATTGGATGACTACAGCTGTAAAGATAAAGAAAGCCACATTCAAACACATAGAGTCAGAACTTTATTCATATAAAGATACTCTAAATGAGATTGAAGAGTTAAGAAAAAACATCATGTTTTGCAAAGAAAATGATGATGAGAATATAGGTGGGGGAAGGTCATCCTTCCTCTCAGATCCTACAGGGAGACTCGGTACAAGGTTAGCGACTCATAAGAAGTTAGGGCAGCTTGAAGAGATTGCGAACGCTATACAGAAGGTTTATACAGGATTACCAGAGGATTATCAGAAGTTGGTAAGGCTTAAGTATTGGACTAAACCTCAGACCTTAACATGGGAAGGAATAGCTGATAAACTGTTTATAGGAAGTCGTCAGGCTATGAGATGGCGTGATGAGATAGTATATGCGGTTGCGGAGGTGTTAGGATGGAGGTAAATGATTTATTAGAAGCGATTCATGAATGGAGAAAGAAGAACAAAAGAAATAACCCAACAATGATTAAAATTAATCCTGCATATTTTCATGAATTAATGTCAGATGAATATAAGAATCAATATAACAATATTGAACTCTTCGAAGATGAAAATCGGATTATAGGTCATAAGTTTAGAGGTATTCCTTTGCCAATAACAAATGAAGTTGAAACGTTTGAGATTGTATAAACATGTCACTTTCATGTCACTTTTGGCATTAAAATCCATGATATTATGTAAGTATAGAAAATTATACACTGCTCGGAAATTTCGGCAGTGATAATTTTAAGATGTCAATTTGGGAATCAACGTAAATTCGTCATGTTAAGCGTCTATCCAATAGGGTAGGCGTTTTTTCTTTTGAGGGTTACACGCTGAGTCGTGGGAGCGTGCAAGTGTACGAGTGGTAAGGCTAGAGGTACACAAATACGGTGGCGGAATAGGTAAACGCTAGTAGCAGGGGTAGTGGGGCTTTCGACAGCCCATACGAGTTAAGTGTCTGAACTACTTATCATATAAGGTGCAAATCCTTATCCGTATTTTAGTGGGAAAACGAATGAACCTATGAGGCAGTGAGTAGAAATGGGTGGGGCCTGTTCATTCAAAAATCAAGGTGGTGAGGGTTTGAAGTATATAAAAGCAAATATTCAAGGGAAACCAAAAGAAATTAATCTGGTGCTAATGAATGACTTACATTTCGGTAGTGAAGCTGTAGATTATGGATTATTAGAAAGAGTATTTGATTTTATTGCTTCAAATCGAGAGAACACCAGGATATTAATAAACGGTGACTTAATCGAGGGTGTAACGAAGAATAGCAAAGGTGATATTTACACTCAACGAATGACACCAGAAGAACAGTTAGAATTTGCTGTAGAGACATTCAAGCCTTATAAGGATCTTATAGACGGGGTAACAAAAGGGAATCACGATTACAGGATAGAGGATGAAGTCAGTATAGACATCGTCAAATGGTTCTGTAAGGAATTAGACATCCTTGATAAGTATATGGAGTTTGAAGGTGTAGTAGGGTACGCATGGAATAAATGCTTTTACTCTGTTGAAATGTTTCATGGTACAGGTGGCGGTGGGACAATAGGATCTGTAGAGAGAAACATGACAAAGATGAGGAAAACCACTGCTGATGTATTTTACTGTGGGCATTGGCATAAAGAGTTTGCTAAACCATTTAAAGAATATAATTTAGATCCTTATAACAAATGCGTGAGAGAAGTAAAGAAATGGTTAATATGCGGTAATACAATAGTCCAGACAGCAGAATACGCTAAGAAGTTCCGATATCAAGAAAGCTTCCCTAGTCAGGCTGTAGTCACGTTGAGGGGAGAACAGAAGAAACGTGATATCAAAGTGGACTGGATAAGGTAAAGGAGTGAGGTGAGTATGTAATGAAGCTTACAGAGAAACAAAAGAGGTTTGCTGACTTCTATATAGAGACGGGTAATGCGACTGATTCATATAGGAGAGCTTACAATTGCACAGAAAAGACAGCTAGTGTAGAAGGGTTCAAGAACCTAGCAAAACCTAGTGTTAAATCTTATATAGATTCTAAGCTCACTGAGATGTCCAACAAGCGTATTATGGATGCCGAAGAGGTTATGACCTTACTTACATCTATTGCTCGTGGTGAAGAGAATGAGGACGTTGTAGTATTCGGTGAGAATGGACCTGAGATTACAACTAAGGGAATGAGTGCTAAGGATAGAATCAAAGCTCTAGAATTACTTGGCAAGCGTTATACTCTATGGACTGACAGAAAAGAAATCGAGGGTAACATAGGTGTGACGATAGTAGATGATCTAGATGATTAAAGTTAAGTTATCTAGTGTGATTGCTCCATCGTTCCATGAGGTGCATCGAGACTTAAAGAATGATGGTCATACACATTACTGGCTAGGTGGTGGTCGTGGTAGTACAAAGTCATCCTTTGTTGCTATCGAGATCATATTAGGCATTATGAGTGATCCTAACGCTAATGCAGTAGCCTTGCGTAAGGTTAAAGATACATTAAAGGATTCAGTATATGAACAGCTATCTTGGGCTATAGAGAAGCTTGGTGTTGATCATTACTGGCATAAGAGTATAAGTCCACTTGGATTAACTTATAAGCCGACAGGACAAAAGATAATCTTTCGTGGTGCTGATAATCCTAAAAAGATCAAGTCAATCAAGTTTAGTCGTGGTTACTGTAAGTTTATCTGGTATGAAGAGGTTGACGAGTTTGTAGGCATGGAAGAAATACGGATGATTAACCAATCGCTAATGCGTGGTGGGAAGAAGTTCACTGTATTTTATTCTTACAACCCTCCTAAGTCATCTAATAACTGGGTGAATGCGGAAGTTGTACTCACCAGGGAAGATCGCTTATTTCATCATAGTAATTACCTTACTGTTCCTAGAGAGTGGTTAGGTGAACAGTTTATTGTAGAAGCTGAACACTTGAAAGAGACTAAACTTAATTCATATAGACATGAATACTTAGGGGAAGTAACCGGAACAGGTGGAGAAGTATTTGATAACGTCAAGATACGTCCTATTACGGATGATGAGATAAAAGAGTTCTGGAACATCAAACGAGGCTTAGATTTTGGTTATGCGATAGATCCCCTGGCTTATGGTGTAATGCACTATGACAGGAAGAAGAAACGCTTATACATCTTCCACGAGCTTTACAAGGTTGGTTTATCTAATCGTGCTGCATACAATCACATTAAAGAAGAGAACATCGATAATGATTTAATCAAGGCTGACTCTGCTGAGCCTAAGAGTATAAACGAGCTTAGACAATACGGTTTACGGATCGTAGGTGTTAAGAAAGGTCCTGACTCTGTTGAGTATGGGATTAAGTTCTTACAAAGCTTAGAAGAGATCATAATAGATGATACACGATGTCCTCACACTGCTCATGAGTTTCTTACTTACGAGTTAGAGAAGGATGCAAATGGAGACTTTAAAGCGAAGTTTCCGGATAAAAACAACCATGCGATAGATATGGTGCGTTATGCTCTGAATGATGAAGCTATGAAGTTTAAGGAGCATAAGAAAAAGAAATCTGATCCTGATAATCCTACACCAGAGGAAAGACATGAGAAGATGGTTAAGGATATGACAGGAGGAACACCACAAACAAATGTGTTCACACAATGGTGAGGTGAGAATTATGGATTTTGTATTTGGCTTCCTTATTGGGATAGCCTTATTTGTCGTTATATACAGTGCTTATCAGGTTGGTCGTCTTGTTGGCAATAAGCGTGTGAAGCCTGTAGAAGCTGATAGCGAAGAGTTAAGACGAGCGAAGGAATTACATCAAGGATTCTTACAAGTCATGAATTATGACGTAAATAAAGCGTTAGAACGGAAGAAGGTGAACCACGATGGATGATAGACGTACTAAGGATTGGATATTGTACGAAGCAGGTAAGAGCTACAATAACCGTTTAACACCTAACTATTACGATACAGTAGATGCAAATATAGCCTTCTTTCAAGGTGATCAGTGGAGAAACTTAAAAGCTGATAACATGCCTAAACCGGTGTTTAACATTATCAAACGTGTTATTACATTCTTTGTTGCTTCTCTAACATCATCAAAGGTAAAGATACACTTTGAACCATTGCATAATACACCGGATATTAACGGACAGGATGAGGTAAACCCTGCTGAGTTCGCTAATAACCAGGTGCAAAACTTGCTAGAGAAATACAAGATGGACTTCAAGATTAAAGAAGCTCTGACAGATGCAGCTGTAACAGGTGATGCGTGTGCGCATTTCTATTTTGATACATCCAAGAAACCATATGGATCTACAAACGACATACGCGGTGAGATTTGTATGGAGTTAGTCGATGGTACTAATGTATTCTTTGGTAATGCAAACAACTCTAGAGTGGACGTACAGCCTTATATCATCATTTCTGGTCGTGATATGGTCGATAGCCTTAAAGCAGAAGCTAAACGATATAAGACGAAAGAGGAAGAGATTGAATCCATTAGCTCTGATGCTCATTACGAATACCAATCAGGCGATAGCAGTGAGATTGAAGTAGAAGCAGATGAGTATGGTAAAGCCTTATATATTATCGTATACCGTAAGAAGAAGGTTAAGCGTACTAAAAAAGATGAAATGGGCATGGATATGCTAGATGAAGAGGGCAACCCTGTTACAGAAGAGGTAGAAACCATCGTAGCAAGTAAAAGTGTAGAGAATGCTTATATCTATAAAGAGATTGATACAGGCTTAGAACACTATCCTGTTGCATGGTTGAATTGGGAAAAGCAAAAGAACCAATACCACGGTCGTGCATTATGTACAGGTATCTTACCTAATCAGATATTCATTAACCGTATGTTTGCAATGGTTATGTACCATCTAATGATGACAGCATTTCCTAAGGCAGTATATAACGCTGATATAGTTCCTACATGGAATAATGAGATTGGTGCTGCTATTCCAATTCACAGCATGGGTCCTGATCAGAATATCAAAAACGTTGCCGGATACTTAGAACCTGGTAACATGTCAACTCAGATCATCCAAACAATTGAGCTAGCTATGGAATACACGAAAGAGACTCTAGGCGCTTCTGATGCTGCTCTAGGACAGATTGATCCTAAGAATACATCAGCTATTATCGCGGTGCAAAAGTCCTCTGCTATCCCATTAGAGAATCCTAAAGCGAATCTGTATGAGTGGATAGAGGATATAGGAAAGATTCTGTTTGACATGATGGGTACTTATTACGGAACTAGACCTATTGCTATGGATATAGAGGGCGAGAAACAGATAGTACCTTTCGATTTTAGTGTATTTAAGGAAATGTGGTTCGATGTTCGAGCAGATGTAGGTGAATCATCTTACTGGTCTGAGATTGCTTCAATACAAACACTAGACAACCTATTGAACAATGGACATATTGACATTATCGATTATCTGGATCGTGTTCCAGTTGAGTATATACCACAAAAAGAGGAATTAATCTCAAGTATTCAAGAGAGAATGCAGCAAATGGCACAACCTGCTTCATCTGAACAACTAATTCAAATGTTACCACCAGAAGAACAGCAGGCTTTCTTATCTGCAAGCCCTGAGCAACAACAAGCAATATTAGCTGAATTACAAGCGCAAATGGCGCAACAACCACAAGCACCTATGATGTAGGTGTTTTTATTATGAGGTGATTTAATGGATGTTTGCCCATACTGCAATTCAATTCTAAGAGTAGGTAAGACATATGAGACTGAGCAAGTCGCTTTGATTTGTGCTAATCAGAAATGTATTACGTACCCTGGCAATGATTTAAACAACCCTAAACGAGTTATATCAGATTCAGAGATTAAATGATTTATTTGGGAAGCCAAGTCGTTTACTAAGTATTAGGAGGACTGGCGGTGTTAATTGGGTGGGCGTTAACACACAAATCATTCCCCAACCATAGGGAAAGGAGAATCACAATGTTTGAAAATGAAGATATTATCCTTCCGGATGATTACCAAGAAGCCCTACCACAGGCAGAGGAAACATTCGAAGAAACAGTAGATGAGCAAGAACCTGTAGACACTGGATTTGAATCAGAAGAGGATACCACACCGTCTGAACAAACAGAGGATGCAGAGACACAAGGTATGACAGAGGAACAGAAGGCAGCTTTCTTAAAGGTGAAATACAACAAGGAAGAGTTAGAACTTGATGAAGAGAAGGCTCGTGAGCTTGCTCAGAAGGGTTTGAACTACGACAAACTACAAGAGAGACTTCAAGCCTTAGAAACTGATCCTCGCTTATCATTCGTTGAAACACAAGCTAAGAAACACAATATGTCAGTTGAAGAGTATCTACAAGCAGTAGAACAAGCTGAGTATCAAGATAGAATCAATGAACTAGTTCAAAAAGGTATCTCAGAGGAAGTTGCAGAGGAACTGCTTGAAAACAGGAAATTCCGTCAGCAATATGAATCTGAGCAGAAGGCCAAAGCAGAGGAAGAGAAAAGAAATGTAGAGTTTCAAGATTTCTTCGCTTACTTTAATCAAGTTAATAATCGCGATTTTGTACCAGGCAAAGATGAAATTCCCCAACAAGTCTGGGATGCGCATCAAAACGGAGTTCCTCTAAAGTATGCATACATGGAACATTACAACAATGAGCTTAAGACACAAATGCAAATATTAAAACAAAACAAAGAAAATGAAAAACGAGCGCCGATAGGAAGCGTTACTTCACATGGTAGCACAGAAACCGCAAGTGAAGATGACTTCTTAAAGGGCTTCAATTCAATTTAAGGAGTGATTTAAATGGCAGTAAATCTCGCCAGTAAATATAGTCAGAAGGTAGACGAGCGTTTTAAATTAAAATCTCTTACAGAGTCTGCAGTAAACCGCGAATACGATTGGAATGGAGTTAACTCAATCAATGTTTACTCTATCCCAACAGTAGCAATGAACGACTACACTAAATCCGGTTTAAGTCGTTATGGTACTGCGGCAGAGTTAGACAACACTGTACAAACGATGACATTAACTCGTGATCGTTCATTCACGTTCACTATCGACCGCGCGAATCATCAAGACACTCAAATGGTTATGCAAGCAGGTAAAGCACTTGCTCGTCAAATTGACGAAGTAATTGTACCTGAGATCGATGTATATCGTCTTGCTGCAATGGGTTCTGCTGCGACTGCAAATGGTCATACAGCAACATTAGCAATCGATGCAACAAATGCTTATTCTTCTCTTTTAGAAGCAGGCGAAGCATTAGACGAAGATAAAGTGCCTGCTACAGGTCGTATCGCATTCGTTAAGCCTTCATTCTACAATTTCTTGAAACTTGATAACTCATTTATCAAAGCTTCTGAAATTGGTCAAAAAATGCTTATCAATGGTCAAGTTGGTGAGGTTGATGGAGTGAAGATTGTTAAAGTTCCATCTACTTACCTTCCTGCAAATACTGAGTTCATCTTGACACATCCGGTTGCGACTGTAGCAGCTCAAAAACTAGAAGATTACAAAACACATGATAACCCTCCTGGTAAACAACTAGCGGCTTAACCAACGCTTGATGCCAGGCTCAACAGTAATGTTGATGAAAAATAGTCGGCAAAATCGGTAGAAACCTTAGCACAACTTCTTCCAATCAACTAACCAACCATGTATAATAATGGTAGGGGTGGTTGGTGTATGAAATGGAATATCGAATTAGCGAGACGAGAGTTTGAAAATCGTGGATTAGTGTTACTAGAAGATGCATTCAAAAGTGTTGATACCAAAATGAAGTGTATTGCTAAATGTGGTCACGAAAAAGAATTATCCCTTTACAACCTAAGAGCAGAAAAGGGTTTATATTGCAGGAAGTGTTCTTTTAAAGTAGGTTCATCTAAACGCAAATTTGATTACGATTATGTGAAGCGATACTTCGAAGAACAAGGATGCAAACTAATTTCTACTGAATATGCTAATTGGAGAGGGAAATTGAAATACATCGCTCGTTGTGGACATGAAAATGAGATTTCATTCCATAAATTCAGAAACGATGAACAAGGGCGCTTATGTAGACCATGTGGCAGACCAAAGAAAGAGGATCACTTCAAATACAATCCTAATATAACCGATGAAGAAAGAATATTGAATAGAGATTACTACGCTATTATTGAGTGGAGAATCAACGTTTTTAAGCGTGATAATTACACTTGTAAGGTTTGCGGTGATGATAGAGGAAATAATCTCAATGCTCATCATTTAAACGGTTATAATTGGGATGTAGAAAACAGATTGAATGTAGATAATGGTGTAACGCTATGTGAAGTATGTCATAACAACTTTCATAAAAGTTTTGGGTATGGCAACAACACGAAAGAACAATTCGATAATTGGAGTTGGTTTGAAGGCAATACCGAGGTAAAGCACGTTGTAAAAGATGTGGCTCACCGTAACGCATAGGCGCTGAACCTGTGCTTTTTTTATTGCACAGAATATAATGCGCCCACGAGTGTCGACCCCCTAAGTCGTATTGACAGGGTGAAAATGTATGCTGAACTGCATGGAAACATGTAGAAGTAGAGGATAAAAAGCCTTTGCGATAACAAAATGATCAATGGTTGGTTAGTAGAAGGACGTAAACGTTATGATGCTTTCGTATTAGAAAACAAAAAGAATGCGATCTTCATTCATAAAAATCTTTAATAGTTGAGGTGATACTTTATGAGTGAGAAAAAATATCCAATTACTTTCGTAGCTGGAAATGGAAATAAGCTTATTGCTCGTGATGATATACAAGCAGCAGCATTTGAGAAAGCTGGGCTTAAAGAGTCTACAACGAAGAAGTAACATGATGGGGGTAGGGTTTTCCTGCCCCTTTTTTATTTGTATATAGGAGGGGTTCTCTTGATAATTAGTCGAAGTTCACGAACAATTCAAACGCAAAAATCGTAAAGAAGGTGGTATAAATGGCAGTAACAGCACAACAAGTATATGATATGGCGTTGGTTTTTATGGATGAGGTGTCAGATACAGGAGCCATCCTTGCTGATGATCCAGAATACTATAAATCTAAATCCTTATCAATCTTAACCGCGTTACAAACTGAATTGTTACCACAGTCTATAACACCTGTGCCGATTACCGACATATCTTCTAATTTATTAGTATCTGATCGTATTGCGTTGGGTGTATTACCTTATGGATTGGCAGCACATTTGCTATTGGTTGAAAATAATGATGCAGCACCTTTCTACAACGACAGATATGAGGAATTAAAGAGAAAAATAAGTACGTCTATAGAGCCTATAACAGACGTATATGACGTTTTAGGCGGAATGGGGTGTTAATATGGCTCGAATGGGAAACAACCGCAAGAATGACCCTCCTATATTCCGTATAAACCCCTTTAGAGGGATAAACTTAAATTCTAATCCAACAATCATACATGACAGTCAATCGCCTGACATGCTTAACATGCGAATTGGCTCACAAGGTACACTTGCGAAGAGAACAGGATATGAGAAGTTATTCTCAACGTCATTAGGTACAGGTAAGATAAACGGAATGTTCCTATTTAGAAAAAAGGATGGCACATCAATTTTTTTGATTGCTCATGGAAACACTCTTTATAGACAAGAAGGGAACAATCAACCTGTATTTATTGATGGTGGTTTGTCTGGTCAACCTGTTAATTTCTTTACCATTGGAGATTATTGCTATATCCAAGACGGTGAAGAGTTATCTTACTACGATCCGGTTTTTGATGGTATGTTTGATGCTGAGTCGAATGCATATATTCCAACGTTGACAATATCTCGTAATCCTTCCGGTGGTGGAGAGCCTTATGAGGACTTTAACCTTATAACCTCGTGGTTCAAAGATAGTTTTAGTGGTGATGGAACATCAACTGTATATCAAATGTCTTTAACTAATCTTAGTGGTGGATTGATGTCAGCTGAGGTCAATGGGGTAGGATTAACAGAAGACGTGGATTTTACTGTTAATCGTGCGCAAGGTAAGGTCACTTTCAATACTGCGCCAGCTGCAGGCACAAACAATGTTATTATCTATGCAAGTAAGATCATTTCTGGATTAAAAGAACGCATATTCAAATGCAAACTAAACGTTTTATTTGGTGGTGCTAATGATTCTAGGGTGTTTGTAAGTGGAAACCCTGATTACCCTAATTACATGTGGCAAAGTGGGTTGTATGAACCAACTTATTTCCCTGAGAATGGGTTTTATAAGGTTGGTAATGACTCCGAAAAGATCCAAGGGTTTGCCAAACAGTACGATTATCTCGTTATTGAGAAGGAGCGCACTAAATGGATGATGCAGTTCGAATTAAATAATGGAGATCCTTCATTTCCGATAAGGCCAATCAATGACCAAGTGGGAACTTATGCAAAAAATTCCATACAAATCCTTAGTAACAATCCTGTTTCGTTAAATAAAACAGGTGTTCACATGCTTGTCGCATCGAATGTAAGGGATGAAAGGAATACTCAGCATATATCTGCTAATATCGATGCTCGATTATTAAGAGAACCCAACTTAGATCAAGCTATTTCAATAGATTTCGATATGAAATATTGGTTGGCGGTCAATGGGAATGTTTATATATATGATTATGAAGTGAATGAATGGTATATATACAATAATGTTAACGCGTCATGTTTCGTTGAGAAGGATGGCTATTTGCATTTCGGAAGCAATACAGAAGGGTTAATCTACAGATTTAAGAAAGAAACTGAATTAAATCCTTATAATGACGATGGTCAACCGATTAACGCTTATTGGTACTCTAAATTAATCAATTTTGGTTTACCTGAGTACACAAAGCTTGTGAGTCGTATCTTTTACGCTCTTAAGCCTGGTTCTCATACTTCTTGTAGCTTGTATATCCGTACAGATAGGAAGGGAGAAGAGTTTGAGAGTACGAGCAGAATGGATCAAATTGATTTCTGGTCGTTTGATTTCACTAAATTCACCTTTATGACTTCTGATATACCTCAAGAAGTCGCTGAAAAGGTTAAAGAAAAGAAGATAACACACATTCAATTGAAATTAGAAAACAATGAATTAGACGAAAGTCTTGAAATAAATTCACTAGGCATTAAATATAACGTTCAAAATGAGGTGAAGTGATGGCATTTATAAAACAGTCACCATTTACAAAGAAAACAACCGATTTACCTGATAAACCATCACCTAATTATTCACCATCGGACATTAAAACATATATGCAGACTCCTGCTGATGAGTTGATGTCCACATTAAATAAGTTGGTTGATGATTTAAACGCTAATTATTGGGTAGACCGCAATAAACTCAAAAATTTAGAGGTTATTCGTGAAAAAATTGCGCTTGGTGCTGTTGGGGTAGATCAATTAGATCCTGCTATCTTAGCACAGCCTACAATAGAGTTTGAAGTACAGGCAAAATTCCAAGATCATGATGAAAAATTCGCGGATAATGACAAGAAAACAGGAAGTTGGGTTGATGTAACGGAAAAACCTTATAATGCCGTAGGGGATGGAATAACAAATGATACATTAGCGATTCAACAGGCGATTGATACAGGAAAAAAGAATATCTATCTCCCTTCGGGTAAAACTTTTCTAGTGTCCAACCTTTCGTTGAATACTACTGAACAACAATTGACTTTTGGTCCTGGAGCTAAATTAAAAAGTAATGGATCAACAGGTGCAATTGTTACAATAAACGCTGATTACGTAACTATAAACAATGGATATATAAGCGGAGATACAGGCGGAGCAAGTGCAGGTATTGAAACAAAAGGATTTAGAAACTTATTGAATAACTGTACTGTAACGGGTACAACCGTTGACGCTCTAAAAGTAAACGGTCTAGAAACGATTGTTATTTTAGGTAAGTACAAAGGTGGTACAACATCTGGGATTAACGTATTAAAGCCTGACTTGTATATACAAAATGCTTATGTAGAAGGCAATAGAGATGGACTTTACTCAAATGGTGTTGGTTCTATTACTGCACATCACGTTCACTCCTTCAACAATACAAGGCATGGGTTTTATCTTGTGGGTGCTTCTTACTCGCAATTGAATAGTTGTTATGCTGATACAAACGGTTCAAATGGTTATGAAATTTCAAACACTACTGACGGTTTGACTCTAGTCGATTGTTGGGGATATAAGTCATCAAACGTAACTGCTAATCAAAGTGATTTTGCTTTTTATAACGCGAAGAATGTTAAGTTGATAGGCTGTCATTCAAACGGTGTAGGAGCGAAAACAAAAGAAGCGAGTTATAAGTTTGATAGTGCAAGTCAAGTTGATTTAATTGCTTGCCATGCTGCAATTAACCCTACTGGTGTAACTGGATTAATAAGTTTTACTAATTGCGGAGGAATTCTTCAAAAGTATAATAGACCAACGGATGTTTTTGAATCTGATTCTTACACAATATCTGCTTCAACTACTAGTCCTATATCTGTAAGAACTTTAGTTCCTCCGTTAGCAACTACACCTGGAATATTAGCATTTGAAGTTTTTGCGAAAATTAGAGATTTAGACAACACTTCTTCAAGCGTAGGTATGCATTTAGTTTTAATTGGTTCTGGAGTAACAGTTACAACGCCTGTTACAAATATAACTCCTACAACTCCTATAGTCGGATTGAGTAATCCTACATTTGTCAATGGTGGAGATGGTTATTATAACCTAAATTTCGATGCTAATAATACAAAAACGGAATCCGTTCAAGTATCATTCAATGTTAGGTATTTAGGTACAGGCAGAGGGTATAGCTAATTCATTCATAACACAGACGGGCTAATGCTCGTCTTTTTATTTTGCCGAAAGAGGTGAAAATATGGCTACAATGAATCAATACACACCAAAATATTTTGGTAACGCAACAGACATTGCGGCAGCGAAGGCAAGAGGTGTACAAGGGGAGTTTTTCGATACAACTAAATCTAACCAAGGCGCTCTTATCCAAACAATTAGAAACGCTTATGATCGTGGTCATAATCCTGTTTTATTAGGTGGCGCTAATGCTGCGGGTGGGATTACTCAATCCCTTGAAAATCGCTTAAAAGCTACAGGATATAATAACATTTCTCGTATCAGCGGCGCTAATCGTACAGATACACAACAGGCGCTCAGTCGTTTTGACACGAACAACAAGATCAATCAGATGTATGACAAGCAATCACAAGCCTATAAAGATCAAGCGAAGGATTTAGCTCCACAATATCAACAAAAAAGAAACCAAGCTGATGTAGTGAATATGCAGAACGTTCAAAAGCTACGTGAAATCATGGCTGCAAATGGTTTAAGTGGTAGTGGTGAAAATGTTACTGCTCAGGTTGGGTTAAATGCTCAGAGACAAAATTCATTAAATGACATTAACATTGCTGAACAGGCAGCACGAAATGAAATCAACCGTAAGGCGTTGGAACTTGAAGCACAAAGAATCCAAGCGTTAATGGAAAATCAACGTTACTTGGATCAACAAGATTATCAGATTGACAGAGATCAGGTTGAAGATGCTCGTTATAGACAACAATTCGAGTATCAACAACAACAAGATAATCGTAATTTCAACTGGCAGAAACAACAATATGCTCAAGAAAAAGCATGGAGAGAGTACACATATAAAAATATGTCAGCTAATGAAAAAGCTACACTGGATTGGGCTAAGTCTCAATATGGTGAAGATGCTGCTTGGAGAATGTTTGAGCTTCAATACAATGGAAATCTTCAAAAATCCATGAATGATGCTCAGATTGATTTGTATAGAAACTCGGGTTTTCTAATGCCGTAAGTAGTTCCCAACTTGGCTCATTAAGTAAAAAATATGAGTCGGGAAGTTCGGGTCCAGGAACTATCGCTCGAAATAGTGGTGATTGGGGCGGTGCTTCTTACGGAACATATCAGATAGCCACTAATACAGGTACGATGAAAAGTTTCATGAACTATTTAAAGAGTGCCGATCCTTCTTTTTATCAGGTATTAGCAAGGTATTCTCCTGGTTCAAGTGGTTTTGATCGAGAGTGGAAAACGTTAGCTAAGAATTATGGTGAACGTTTCAATAACTTGCAACATCAATTTATCAAACGAACACATTATGATCCTGCTGCAAGGAAAATCCAAAGTAGTATAGGATTGAATGTAAACAGTTATTCTCCTGCATTACAAAACGTTCTTTGGTCTGTAGCTACTCAACATGGTACTGGTGGAGCAAACAGATTATTTAAGAACGCAGGGGTAAGGCAAGGCATGTCCGAAGCTGATATCATTAGACGTATTTATGCAGAACGTATGAAAGTAGATAAGTATTTCAGTTCTTCATCATCAGCAATCAAACGAAGTGTTGCAAACCGATTTAGACAAGAGTTACAAGATGCATTATCGATGCTAAGATAGGCGGTGGATTATGGTAACCTTTAATCAAAATAAGTACAAGGAAATATTTGAACGTAGATATGGGGCCGGCTCTTATGATGCCGGTCTTTCTTCTGCACGCGAAATAGGTCGCTCACAGGCTCAGGCAGAGTTTGAGAAGGCAGACTATGAAAGACGTGTTAAAGAGCTTGAAAAGGCTATGAAAGCGGCTCAGAAGGCTCAAGAGGATCGAATCAAGCTAGAGGAAAAATGGGAGAAAGAAAAAGACGCGAACAATCAAAAGCGAATTAAAAAAGGAAAAGAACTTAACCGTAAAATGCGAGAAGGTAAGCTCACTACTAAGGATATGGAAAACACTCCACAAGATAGATGGGCAGCTACTCCAAATACATCTAAATCAAAGAGTAAAGGCTTTAAAGAGGATGAAAGTGGTATACTTCGCAAAAAAGTTACCATTAAGGCTGATGATGATAAACCTAAAAAGAAAGCTAAGAAAAAACCTTCATTACTAGATGATTTAGGCGCAGCAGCAAAGGCAGCTGGTCAATTCTTTAATCCGTTCGATGATGTAAGTGCAGAAGAAGCAGTAGACAGCTTTATCAATCGGGACCAATCAAAAGCCTTTCAAGAAATAGCAAGGGGATCTAATCGTACGATTGATTCTGCTACAATGGGTGGATTAAGCAACCTAGATAAAAAGGTAAATAACCGCACACCTTATTACACCTCTCAGCGTGACATAGGCGAGGGTGGAGTCACTGACATGCTTACATCAGGTGCAGGTTACCTTCTGCCTGGTATCGGTGCATATGGGGCTTTAAACGCAACTAGAGCAGGGAGAGGATTAACTCAATTCGGTTCGAGGGGTATTGGTCAACGTTTAGGCTCGGAAGCTGCAAAAGGTGCTATTACTGGCGCAGGAGTTGCAGGTGCAGAGGTAGGTATTCGTGAAGGATTAAACCCTGATGATTATTCAGCATCTGAAAACCTTAGACATATTGGATTAGGTGCTGCTACTGGTGCTATTGCGGATCCTGCTTTATACGGTGCTGGTAAGCTCGCTCAAAGAGGATTAAGCCGATTAATTCAAGGTGATGTACCTACTTATTCCGGAGGACCAAGCGCAAGCTCATTAGATGCTTTAGCACCTAGAACACAATCGAATCCATTACTTGACGGGTTAAGACCTAACAGATCCACTGGCTTATATGATCAATTAGGGGAACGCGGTTTAAGACCTCCTGAGATTGGAAGAACACAAGCAGAGGTAAATACACCTAGAGTTCAAGAAAACCCGTTCAGCGAGTCGATAGAAGCCTTTAATCGTGCAGTAGATGAACAGTATAATTATTTAAAAGATTCATTGGCTAATCGTAGAGGTGTGCAGCAAGGTGGAGTCATTAGAGATGAACTAGGTGAGGTTGTAGACCGTTATGGACGTATTTCTGAGAATCCTATTTGGTATCAAGAATTTTATGCTCAAAATGGTCGTGTTCCTAACAATACAGAATTACGTCAATTAGCTGAACAACAAGTAAGAAATGGTTTTGGTGATGAGTTTGGGGATGTTCCTGCGTGGAGACCACAAGAAGTTGCAGAAATTGAAGATCAGTTAGAGCAATTAAATGAATTGTTGATGGTAGACCCACAACAAGAACCTGCTTTAAGACCTCTTATCCAAGCATTAGAAGAGGAAAGAGATGCGATTCTATCTCAATTCGATGAAGCTTTAAGTCAACCTATTACACCTGTACAAAATGATCCAGGGTTAAAAAGAATAAGCGCTCCTAGAGTAAGAGAACCATACGAAGCCATTTCAGCAGGAAAAGATCCAGGATTAAGACGTATCGATCCATCAGTACAAAGTTTAGCAGAAAAACAGAATCAAACAGTTAGCGATCCATTAGCTTCATTCTCTTCTAAGGTAGATCGTAACCCTCAGAAGGAAAAACCTTTTAACAACCTATTACAACGTCTACAAACTAATTTTACGGACGATATGACCCCGTTAAGAGTTCTTGAACAGAATGTCAAGGGCAAGGTAGGAAGTGCAGAAGATAGCCTGTATAAGCAAGCTCGATTGTTTAGAGGAAGTCCTGCAAAAGCTAACGAAATTGTTAGAACTGAACTTGCTCCAATTATCGATGACATCCAGAAGAAAGGTTACTCATATCAGGATCTTGGTGACTATGCTTTAGCTGTTCACGCTCGTGATGTTAACTCTAAGGGTATGAACTCAGGCTTTACTAACCAAGAGGTTGAAGCAGTTATTAAAAAGTTAGGTACACCAGAAATGGAAGCAGCACGCAAGCAATTAGTTGGTGTTAGCGACAGATTGCTCGATAACTTAGCGAATACAGGAGTATTAAGCAAAGAGTCCGTTGAAGCTATGCGAGAGAAATGGCCTAACTACATGCCTTTATTCCGTTCCTTTGATGACGATAAGGTTGATTTTAAATCAGGATTAAGCAAAGCATTAGCGAATGTATCAAGTCCTATTAAAAAGTTAGAAGGTTCTGACCGTACAGTTATTGATCCAATTGAAAGCATGGTTAAAAATATCTTCCAATCTACAACAGTAGCAGATCGAAATACCGTAGCAAGACAACTTTCTAAGCTTTCTAAGGCAGATACAGAAAACAAATTTATTCGAAAATTAGAATCAAATGAGGATGTTGGGCGTAAAAATGTTGTAAGTGTTATGGAGAATGGCGAGAAGGTAAAATACGAAGTTCCACCAGATGTTTACAAAACAATGTTGAATATGGATAGAGAATCATCTAATCTATTAATAAACATACTTCAAAAGCCGGCATCAACACTTAGAGCAGGGGCAACCCTAACACCTGAGTTTAGTTTGCGTAACCCTATGCGTGACGTTGTTCAAGCCTATGTAGTTTCTAATTCCGGTTTTAATCCTATTACTGACTTTACTTATGGTTTAGTTCAAGCAATCGGTAAAGGTAAGAAGATAAAAATCGGCAATAAGGAATACACCACACCAGGTAAACTATATCAACAATTTATAAGAGATAATGCAGGGTATGGGAATATTGTTTCTATGGACCGTAATGTACACAAGAAAGCACTTGAAAATGTTATCAAAGAGGGCAATACTAAAAAATTCCTTAATGTTATTAACCCTAATACTTATCTCGATGTGTTACGTGCAATTGCTGATGTTTCTGAAACTGCTACTAAACTAGGTGAATATCGTGCTGCATTACGTAAGGGTGTTTCAAGAGAAGAAGCTGCATACAGAGCAAGGGATATCATGGACTTTGGACGTTCTGGTTCAAGTATTCGTGAAGCTAACAAGGTAGTAGCCTTCTTAAATGCGAACATTCAAGGTAAGAGTAAGTTAATTCGTGCTATTCAAGATGATTGGATGGGTGTTACTGCAAGATCTGCAAAGGCTGTATTATTACCTACTTTAGGTGCATTCATGGCTCAGAAATACTTATCTAATGAAAAACAACAAGAAACAATTGAGGATGCACCGAATTGGCTTAAAAATTCTTTCTGGTTAGTCCCTGTTCCTGGAACTAATCAAGTAGCTCGTATCCCTAAACCATTTGATCTCGCTCCAATCTTTGCGAATTTACCTGAGAGATTCCTTGATTACATGTATAAAGATAACAAGGATGCTTTTGACGGATTCGCAAAAGAAACATTATCATCATACTCTATACCAGTCATGTTAACCGGGCTTGCGCCTATTGTAGAAGGAATGGCTAACTACTCATTCTTTAAGCAAGGTCGTATTATCCCACAACGTGAAGATGATATTGAATATCCAGAGCAGCATGATATTAATACTTCTGAGACTGCAAAGTTCTTAGGTAAAGGTATTAATAAGCTTACAGGTGGAGAAGGAGCATTCAAGAACTTTGGTTCACCTCGTATCATTGACAACACGATAAGAGGGTTTACTGGTGGTTTAGGTACTTATGCAACTAATGCTATTGATGCGATTCTCGAAGGAACAGGAGTAGTCCAAAAACCGGAAAAAGCTGATAAATTACCAAGTCAGCAACCTATAGCAAGATCTTTCCTTGTAAACCAAGGTTCAACCGGTGCATCTGTGGGTAAACTGTATGATCTACAGGAGAAACTTAAGAGACAAAGAGGAACTGCAAAGGAAAAAGGTCAAGAGTTCCCGAAAGAAAGACAGTATGATTATGTTGCTGATATCACAAAAGAAATCAGTGATATTAGTAAGAAGATGCGTGAAATTGAAAATAGTTCTGAGCTTAACGGATCTGAAAAGCGCAATCAATTAAATAAACTTAATGAACAACGTAACGATATCGCGAGAAAGGCTGTTAAGAACCTCAGAAGCATGGAGTGATGAAATGGCGTGGTATCATTGGGTAGCAGGATGGTTAATAATTGTTGCAGGTGTAGTCTTTACGGTTATACCTGATAAACCTTGGTGGTTATGGTTAGCAATTTTCGCGGTGGGTGGTATAGGATTTCTTATGGTTTTCCTTCCACAAACCAAAGAAGAAAAATACGTTGATAAAGAGGGCTAAAATTAGCTCTCTTTTTATTTTGCCTAGAAAGGGTGATTAAAAATGGCAATTGAAAACTTACAAATCGTACAAGGGTACTTATTCGGAGGGGTGAAATTCCTCGATTTATTGGCAGTGTTGATGGGATTAGATATCATTACCGGAGTTATTAAAGCTTGGAAAAACAAGCGGTTAAGAAGTCGTACTGCATGGTTCGGATATGTTCGTAAGATTGGAGTATTTGGAGCGATTATTGCAGCAAATATTATTGATGTTGTTTTAGATTTAAAAGGCGCGGTGGCTTATGCTACGGTGCTATTTTATATTGCCAACGAAGGGTTATCCGTTGTTGAAAACCTCGCTGAAATTGGTGTGAAAGTACCATCTGTTATTCTGGATAAATTGCATGTGATTCAATCAGATAACAAAGGAGAGGATAAATAATGAAAAACCAATTCATTAATAAAAATCCTTATTCACGACCTGGTAAAAAGTTAAAAGAAGTTAGGAAAATTATTTGTCATTGGACGGCTAACCCTGGTGCTTCGGCTTACAATCACTATAAATATTTCAACAACCTTAAGGATCGTTATGCATCTGCTCATATCTTTATTGATAAAACAGAAGCGCTTTGCATCATCCCTTTGAATGAAGTAGCTTACCACGCAAATGACGGGTCATACAGGGGCGTGGGAGAGCTTAAACCTAATGCTAACTATTTATCTATTGGCGTTGAATTATGTCCTGAGAAGGACGGTTCTTTCCATCCTGAGACGATTAAGAAAGCTGCCATTGAAGTGTCTTATTTATGTAGAAAATATAAATTGGATCCTAACACCGATATTGTACGTCATTATGATGTAACACGTAAAAATTGTCCTGCGCCATGGGTTAAGAATCCAAAAGAATTTACAGAGTTTAAGAACTATGTAAAAGCCTTGTTGGAACCTGCTAAACCTGCTAAAAAAGAAGAATCTGTTCAAATTCTGACAGGTGGATTAAGTCCAGAGTCAGTCGAATTAATAACAGACTATTTCATTGATAAAAATTGGTGGTTTCAAATTCAAGGGAAGAAAGATCAAAACCCACGTGCTTTATCCGGTGGTTTATCTCCTGAGATGAGAGCTGAGTTTGAAGCGTGGCTTAAAGAACGTAATTGGTATTACGAAATTGTATAAAGAAAAAGCCCTCTTTATTGGGGGCTTCTTTTCTTTTTATGCTCTATAACCACCTGGTTTAATTCCTTCCATCTTCATCCCTGGTGTGACTTTCCCCATTTACCTCTCTCCTTTCTTTCTTTTTATCTTTATATATATACCATACTAACCATAATAATCCTGCAGTAATATAATAAATGCTTGTTTCAAATAAAATAAAAAATGCTAAAATCACGTATAAACCGTATGATACTACATATAAAAATGTTTTGCCCCTTTTATACCTCGTTAATGGATTAATGATGATATAAAACAAATTCATTACAATCCACGAAGCTAATAACGCCCCTACAAATATCATGTCTCTCTCTCCCTTTTATAAAGATCATCAACCTTACATCCTAATATATCGGCTATTTCAAAAGCTTTATCCATAGGAATAAAGTTTGTATCATTGCTCCACGCTGTAACAGTCGGTGGTGACACCTTTAATTTTTTTGCAATAAATCTCTTCTTTATACCTCTTTCATCTAACAATTCATTTAATCTGCATTTTATTTTCATTTCATCACCTTAATACTTATTCAACAATTTAATGGACTATCCCTGTTTGTTAAAAATAAATTTTTGTTCAGAAATTATGAATAAGACAAACAAAACACTTCATAGTATTGTTCTAAGAAAACTGAAAGGAAGTGTTCAAATGAAACGTCAAACATTTAAAATCTACATTACTAAAGAGGGTAAGGAGCTTCTTAATAAAAATCAGGTGGATGAAAAGAAATCTGATAAAGTCCTACACTTTTTAAGTGGATTAAAGAAATGAGTATCTTATATTCGATTTTTGAAGGTTATAAGGAGCATCGAGAGAAACATCCTTCCATGAAGAATTACTCATACTTACCTGACTACGATCTTTTATACTCTTCCGATTATTTAAATCAACTTTATGAGAATGCAAGTACAGATCAGAAAATCATGTTGTATCAACACATGACTTATCACGATGTGATTGATAAGGATTATGAAGGGTATTTTGAATTAGCAAATAAGATCAAAAAGGATTTAAAGAAATGAGTTCATCTATCGCGATAGGATATGGGGTTGTTTGTTCTGTTGGTGGTGTTTTGATGTTCCTTTCCTTTTTAGAGAAGAAGGGGAAGGTTGATGGTGATATAGTACGTCTGGTCTTGTCTTTAGTTGGATATGGGACGGTTGCAACTGTGGTTGTTAACTTGGTCAAAATGTTCATTTAACAATTCAATGAAGTGTTCAACGTGTGAATCTTTCATTGACTTATTCAAAGTGTGTTATATCAATAGTTATCAAGTGATCTTTTCAGCCGATTGAGTTGGAACTATCTATAGATAGGGAGGGTATCCATGATAGAATTTTTCGCTGTACCGGCTGCAATATTAGGAGGTAGTCTTTTAATTAAAAAGAGGAAATTGACTGACAAGCAGAAAATCGAAAAAGTGTTCGAGAATGCTCGTATTGGGATCCCTAAAAATAACTATGTCCAATATCCAAGGTTTAAATCAATGAGAGAATGTGAAAATCATACGGTATACAATTATAGCCTTCCGTATGGATTAAGCTCAGATTTAATCATTAATAAGTTTGAACCTGTTTTCAAAGATGCTCTGGATAAACATGTTGTAATTGAATTTAATAATAAGTTGTCTATCAAGGTCTATGAGGAAAAACTCCCTATAAAGTGGGATTATGATATTAATTTAATCAAACCTAATACATGGGAAATCCCATTCGGTAAAAGTCACGATGAAATTATTTATCACGATTTCGATAAATACCCTCATTTGATTGATGGAGGTACAACAAGATTCGGTAAAACTGTTTTTCTTAAGTCATTACTTCATTCGCTGATTTACTCACAGCCTGATAATGTAGAGATCTATATACTTGATTTAAAGGGTGGTTTAGAGTTCTCGAAGTATGATGTATACCCCCAAGTAAAAAGCGTGTCTAGTGACATTCTAGAAAGCTACGAGACGTTATATTTCTTGGTTAATGAATTAAAAAGCAGAGAGAAGTTGTTCAAGGAAAAAGGATGGAATAATGTAGTTGATACACCACATAAAAAACGTACATTTATTATTGTCGATGAAGGCGCGGAACTATGTCCTAATTTTCAAGCTGATAAACGGATTAAGAAGGTTCTTTTAGAATGTCAGGCTGCTTTATCTGAGATTGCTCGTATTGGTGGGGGTTTAGGGTTTAGATTGATCTTTTCCACTCAATACCCTATTAAAGAAGTTGTACCGATGCAGATAAAAATGAACACTGTAGCGCGTGTTAGCTTTCTTGTACCTCAATTAGTCGGAAGTATGGTTATTTTAGATGAAGAAGGAGCTGAGAAGCTACCACACATACCAGGAAGAGCTATATACAAAACTGAGAAGAAAATAGAAATGCAAGTGCCTTATTTTAAGGAAACAGGAGGTATTATCATTGATCAAGACTCAGGAAAGGACAGAATTGATACTGCAAATAATTGATCGATTGGATTTCGCCACATACAAGCAAATCATGAAAATAATGGACTTAGGCTGTTATAGAAATGTAACGAGGGTAATAAAACAAATTACAGAGTATTTAAATGAAACATATATCCATTCATACGAAATTAAAGGGAAAGTTTTTTATTTGAATACATCAGGGAGGAAATTAATAGGTTCAACAAATGAAGTGAAACAAAATCAACAGATTGTTCACACGTTATTAAGAAATGAAGTTTTCATACAATACGGTTGCCCTGAGGATTGGGCTAATGAAGTGAAGTTAGAATATGAAGTTGAAAACACTAATCAAATTATTGGATTGATCGGATCTAATAGTATTCAACAAAATAAATACATTATCCCTGATGCAGTATTCAGACAAAACAATGTCCTTCAACTCGTAGAAATTGACCACACTCGCCACATGGTAGACAACCAGAAGAAACTTTCTAGATATGCAGAAGCTATCCCCCAACTTAAAAAGAAACTCAATCATACTCCTATTTTGAAAATCTACACGACTACGGAAGATCGGAAAAAGAAATGGAAGGACATGTGTGAGAAGAAAGCTTTGATTTCGGAGGTATATACTTTTAGCGAAATAAAATAATTTAGTAGTATCATATCTTTTAATGGGAGAAAAGAAGGGACAAAGGGCCTGATGAGAATTACCCATAAATCGCCGATCGTTATTGATCCAGCAAATTCGATTTACTTTTTCCCTACGACATCTTCAACGAAATCGCATTGTGTATGGATTTCTCATGGTTATGTAAAGGAATATTCAAAAGCAAAGCATGATAATACACAGATAACCTTTACGAATGGAAAAACAATCACTCTACCACTTTCAGTTGGATCATTTGAAAATCAACTCTTTCGCACAGCACAACTTCGAACAATCATCACATCACGAATTGAACTAGAACAGCAAAAGATAAACAAGCTTCTCAAGCCAAGTGAAAAAGATGTAAATGCTATTTATGAACAAATTATAAGAGAATTTCAACGAAAACTATATTGATGATTTAATTTAATAAGATGCATGGAGGCTGATTCTAAATAGAAATGTCCAGCTCCTCTAACCCAACAAGTGGATCCCTCAAAAAAGGATGAAGTCCTGTTCAGTTGGTGATTGCTGGAGAAGTTGGACATTTTAGGACAGTCTCTTTTTTGTCGTTTAGGGGCCGTTATGCGTTTGCTGATTTCCTTTTTGAAGTATTTTTCTATATTCCAGAACTTATTATCTTTCCGTTTAGAGTTTTGTGGTATGTGATTCGATTTATTTTCCGAGCTTTAGACTGGATTTAGGAAAATTAGGGACACCTGCTGCTACAGAGGGGTGTCTTTCAGCGTTTAAATAAAAAAGAATGGAATTTTTCCAAAGTAAACCATTTATTTTTGCGGTTTAAATAAATACTCCTCCATAAGCTCGCATACCTTGTTCCGTATTCTTGGATTAAAATAATTATGTTTTTCTTCATAGCCGTTGTAAAGAAAGGAATAAAGCGTGAACGCTTCGTCTCGTTCGACCTGGTGTACTTTTATATTCCGTTTGCGCAGCTCTTGCTTAACAATTGCTAAATCCTTTTGTACCAGCTTAAGGGATTCTTCTACCAGCACTAAGTATGGTTTATGAAGTTTAAACGGACTTTTTTCGATAACGGTTAAATCACGGTTGAAGATCGAAACAGCCATTGGCAAATAAATAGATAATTCGATCATATCTCGGATGTCCTTCGGTATTCTTGTCACAGAAATGCCCCCTTAAATTACAGAACATTTGTTCGTATTTATTATAAGTCATTAAAATGTTTTTAGCAAGTTGTTCCTAGCTTTCAAGTTTTGACAAAAATGTGTAAAATAGATACCAAAGGACTTTTGAGGAGAATAGAATGAACCCGGAGACATTGCAGGATTTTTTTTCGTTAAAACAATTAATGGAGGCATTTGAAACGTATCGCTCGTTCGGTCCGTTTTATGGAATATTGTTACCATTGCTTGAAGCATTTTTTCCATTTCTGCCCCTTGTAGCATTTATTGTGGCAAATGTGAATTCGTTTGGGCTTTGGCTGGGATTTTTTTTATCTTGGATTGGAGCTTGTTCAGGTGCTATTATAGTATTTATTATCATGAGAAAACTTGGCGAATGGAAAGTCTTTCAGAGGTTACGAGAGAAAAAAGCGATTAAAAAGCTGTTGACATGGATTGAACGGAGGGGCTTTGGCCCGTTGTTTCTCATTTTATGTTTTCCGTTTACGCCGTCTGCTGCAATTAATGTAGTTGCCGGGCTTTCTAGAGTAAGCTTTTGGCAATTCACATTAGCCGTATTAGCTGGAAAGTTTGTCATGATTTTTGTGGTAAGTTTTATTGGTCAAGATTTACATGCACTCATCACACAGCCAGAAAGATCCATTATGGTAGCGGTTGTTATCCTTTCATTATGGTTTATTGGAAAGAGAGTCGAGAGACGTTTAAATATGTCAATGACTGTAAAAAAAAGTGGCCGCAAAATGTTGTAGGGGGGTACCATGAAAAAACGGGGAATAGCTTTCACAACAGTTGGTATATGTTTAATGGCTATCTTCTTAAAAAACCTTATCTTTGTCGAATACAAAGTTGAAGGTGTTTCGATGCAACCGACGTACGAGGAAGGAATGCTCCTTTCCATTAATAAATTGGCCTTATATTTTGATTCGCTTGATCGATTTGATATTGTTGTTTTTCATCTGCCTGATCGTGAGCAAATTTATGTAAAACGAGTAATCGGCTTACCAGGTGATGAAATTTACTATAAAGATGATCAACTTTATGTCAATGGCAAGGCAGTTGATGAACCGTTTTTACCTTCTATTAAGGAAAATCAAGTAACAAAGCAGATTGGCAATTTTACCTTAGAAGAAATTATCGATAAAACAAAAATTCCAAAAGGGTATATTTTTGTTATTGGAGATAATCGTCTTCAAAGCCGTGACAGCCGTCATTTTGGCTTGGTTAAAATAGACGATGTGATTGGGACAGTTGGAGAACCGGAATAAATACTAACACATTGGCAAGCATCTCGTCAGTTGATGATGGTGCAGTCTGATGGGTTAGTATTTTTTGTAACACCAAAATTTATATATTTTCTTAACATAGCTTGCGTTTCTGAATCTAGCTCCAGGCGCCATCGGCGAAGCACAGGACGTGCAAGTGCAGTCAATGCGACAGGACGTCGCGTTTTTGACTGCCTCTAGGGTCTAGTCAAACAGGAATTGAAGGTAAAGAACACCTTCTATTCCTGTTCGCCTTAGGCTTGTCGCCGAATGCTTAGCGCCTTGCGTTTTTTTTATTTTAATAGAAATATGTGGCATTGCGTTCGCCGGCTTATAAACGATTCTTGCTGCGGATAAACCTATTTAATATAGTGGGCTTACTCTATAATTTGTATACCTAATGGAAAAATGGTTGATTGTTCTCGTGTGAAATCGATCGCTATAATGGTTATGAATTTTAAAAAAGGGGGGGGGAGTTAGCAAACAGATACGCAAGAAAGAGAGCGCTGTCACCAGCAGCCCGGTTATTACATATATCTCCTATCAAATCAGATAGGGGAAATGGGGGCGACGAAGTGTATGTCATTTGCTTTGGATGAAATGAGATGGTAAGGCTGCGCTTTTTTAGTATGCAAATAGACGAAACATCTATCTTCTTAATAATCAAATTTTTCATGAAACAAAATTCTTCCCTCTCAATCTAATAAAATTGCAACGCAGCCTCAGAATACCACTCAGTCAGCATGAAAATATGTAATGGGAGGTATAAGATGAAGAGGTTTTTATCCGTGTTTTTATCTGTTATATTGTGTTTTTCCCTATTTCAAATGGTCGCTCCTTCAGTAAAAGCTGATACTGCGTTACTGCCTGCATTTCCTGGAGCAGAAGGCTTCGGGTATGCTGCAGCTGGGGGAAGGGGTGGAGAGGTTTATCATGTGACAAGCTATGAGCTAAAAGGTCCGGGGACTTTCCATGATGCGCTGACAACAGCTGGAGAAACACCTCGTACCATTGTATTTGATATTTCTGGAGAAATAACCATCCCCCAGATTGTGCTTAGAAATAAATCAAATATTACCATCGCTGGTCAAACAGCATCAGGAGACGGAGTGACCATTCGAGGGAACAATATTCGTTTCATTGATTGCAGTGACATTGTTATCAGGTATGTTCGCTTCCGATTGGGTGATCTGAGCTTTAATGATGATACGATGTATTTTGAAGATTGTCAGAATGTTATCATCGACCATTCGACTTTTTCATGGGGAACAGATGAGGTATTATCGATCAAAAGTAAAGACTATGAAAATCCAAAATCAAAAAATATTACGGTACAATGGTCGATTATTTCTGAAGGTCTACTAACTCATTCAATGGGCGGGTTGATTGAGATGAATACAATCAGCATGCATCATAATCTCTATGCCCACAATAATGACAGAAATCCTAAAACAAAAGGACAGATCGACTTTGTTAACAATATCGTCTATAACTGGGGAGGATTCCCGTATGTAGCCGGTGGTGAATCGGGGACAAAAGGGTATGGAAATGTTGTAGGAAATTATTTTATTGCAGGGAAAAACTCTGCTGATCCTGAGTATGCCATTGTACGAGGCAATGAGAATTATAGTGTGTATATTGAAAACAACCGGATTGATAGTAATAAAAACGGTGTTCTTGATGGAACTGATACAGGAACAGATATTATCGAGGTTGAAAGGCCTAGTGTTGTGGTTCCGGATCGATTTGAATACCCTCCAGTACACACACAAGATCCTGAAACAGCATATAACCTTGTTCTGGACCATGTCGGTGCCTCTTTAGTGCGGGATGCAGTCGACAAACGTGTGATTAATAGCGTGAAAAATCAAACCGGAGTCATTATTGGCAATGAAAATGATGTTGGAGGGTTCCCTTTACTGGAAAAAGGAATAGCCCCTGTTGACACTGACCAAGATGGAATGTCTGATGAATGGGAACAGGATAATGGATTTAATCCTGCTGACCCGGAGGACAGAAACGGAGATCACAATGGAAATGGTTATACAAATCTAGAAGAATATTTGAATGAATTAGCGGCACCTGGTTTCCCGGAAAATTATCCTACAACACCGCCTGAATGGTCAGGAATACCGTTTGAGCCGCCGGTCGAACAAGAGCCGGAACCAACTCCGGAACCGGTTGAAAGTATGAACGGAGATATCATTAGGAATGTAACAATCAACGATAATAGCAGCAACGGAACTGTGAATGCGTCAAATTGGTCTGTTCAAAAGAATCTTCAAATTGGCGACCTGGTTGCTGGAGATAGAACGGCTTATAAATTCCAGTCAATACCAGATGAATTGCAGGGCATGGAATGGATCAGATCTGCAGTAGGCTCGAGAAGTGCTACAAGTGAGGATTTAGTTTCCTTCTATTTGACTGCTGATGCTGATGTTTATGTGGCGCATGATTCAAGAATTACTGATAAGCCGGAATGGTTAATAAACTCCTATGAGGAGACAGGAACTAGTATTCAAGATGATCAACCGGTTGAGTACACTCTATACAAAAAGCATTATTCATCCGGCTCCTTTGTCGTAATGGGAGCGAATAATAATACGTCAAAAATGAATTATTTTGTTATCATCAAACCAACAAATACGGATGAAGATCCACTGTTAGTCAGTCCTTCTGGATTGAAAGGTGAACTAAACGAGGATGCTGCGATTACAGTTAATTGGACATCGGTAAGTGCGGCAGATGCTTATCTCATTTACCGATCAACATCAAAGGATCCTGTATTTAGAGCGGTGGCAAGCTCTAAAATCCCAGAGTATGTAGATGCTGCAGTAGAGCAAGGTGTCACCTATCAGTATAAGGTGTCTGCACTTAATGCCGGTGGTGAATCACCTTTATCTAATAGTGTGGAAGTGCTTACCTTTGATTCTACACAACCAACTCCTCCTGCACCTACAGGATTAAATGTACCTGTAATAAAGAGTCTATCAGTTAAGCTGGATTGGACTCCAGTGGAGAATGCGATTAGTTATTCTGTTTTCAGAGCCACTGAACAAAATGGCAGCTATAAGAAGATAGGCAGTACAGCAACTGCAGAATATATTGATGATACCGTACTTCCTTCAACAACGTATTACTATAAGGTTTCGACGATAGCCATTGGCGGTGAATCAGAAAAAACTGACAGTGTCACAACAACGACTAAGCCTCCTGTAACATTACCAGAGGTCCCATCAGGACTAGCTTCAGGTGAAGTGACCACAGCTGCATTCGAAATAAAATGGACTTCGGTGGATGGAGCAGAAAGCTACAATATATACAGAAAAGCGAATGGAGACAGTGCTTTTTCTAAGGTCGATAGTACAACTTCAGCCACTTATCTAGACGATAGTATTAGTGTAAGTAAAACAGGCTATACCTATAAAATTACTGCAGTAAATGAAATGGGGGAGACTAAAGCATCAGATGAACTTACAATTACAATGCCTATCCCTAACACACCATCTGATCTGACTATCGGTCTAGTAGGCGAATCATTTGTCGGACTCATTTGGACATCCAATGGTGGAGAAAACCAAGTAAATATTTACAGAGAAGCAAATGGGGAAGTAGAATATATCGGATATGCCAAAGTCAATACGTACTACGACCGAACGGCTAAACCTGGTGTAGAATACAACTATTACATTAAAGCCCAAAATGCAAGCGGGGAATCTGAAAGATCCAACACCGTCAAGGTTACACCAGGGTTTATAACAGTTTTAGAAAATTATATGGATCAATTTGAGAAAACAGGAGATTTAACAGGTCCACTTGTATCCCAATTAACAAATACTCTAAATCAAGCCGAGAATCATTTGGAAATGGGTTCAAAAGAAAAAGCCGTTGCATTTATGAACAAATATGTTGAACAGCTTAATCAAAAGACCATGCAGCATCATGTATCGCCTGAGGCAAAAATGACCCTTTCTAATTATGCACAGTTATTCATTAAAAAGCTTGAAAATGGAAATTAAATTTCACTCACGGAAAATAAGGGAGTCTACAGTTTAGATAAGGCTGTTTGCAAGATATAAACGGGTTCCATGTAAAGATGCAAGCAGATTTTAATTAATTGTTGATTTACAGAATTATTTAACAGGAAATAATTTTTGCCGGATAATTACAGAATGTCCTTCATCAAAATTTTGATGAAGGACATTTCGTTAAGAAAAGCAATAGTCGATGTCCTTCATCTCAGTCAAGAAGGACAATAGATTAGGTAACGAGTAAAAAGATGTCCTTCATCTCGGTTATGAAGGACAATGGATAAGGGAACTAACAAATAAACGTCTTTCATCCCAGTTATGAAAGGCGTTTTTTTCCTTATACCCGATACCCGATATCCGGTATAACCCAAGTAAGCTGATTTTTTTCCTTAATCAGGGATATCGCTCTTGTTTTGTTACCTACCATTCTCACATATCGCCTAAATTGAACAAACAGATCTTACATAAAACAAACCATTTGTATAAAAGCTTATACCCACAAGGGAAAACGCTTACAAATAATATCTTTTACGATCTTGGTATATCTACGCCACTTGTCCTATTATCTACAATTTGTGCATTTCGTGGAAAAATGGATGATTGTCTAAGCGTGATCAAGATCGTTATAATCAATTTGCGAATATTCAAAAAAATAAAAGGGAGGTAGAGAGATGGATCATACACCGGTCAAACAACATCATGAAAACCTGACAGTTCATGCAAATGTACTTATTAAAAAGAAAAGTCTTATCAGGTTGTATTTAGAAAATATTAAAAAAAACTGGATGCTATATATCATGATCATTCCAGGAATTTTATTTTACATCATCTTTAAATTCATCCCATTACTTGGAAGTGTTATTGCCTTTCAAGATTATCAAATTTTTAAAGGGATTCTAGGCAGTCCATGGGTTGGGTTGGAGAATTTCAAATTTATCTTCTCCTATCAAGATTTTTATCAGGTTCTTAGGAACACCCTCCTGATTGCTTTTTATCAGCTTATTTTTGGTTTCCCGGCACCGATTATTTTAGCGTTGTTATTTAATGAAATACGATTAATGGCCTTTAAAAGAACTGTACAAAGTTTGTTTTATCTCCCTCATTTTTTATCATGGGTAGTTGTTGGCGGTATCGTCTTTGAATTGTTGGCTGCAGAAGGAATTGTTAATGCCGTTCGCGAGTTGTTTGGAGCAGCACCCATTTTGTTTATGCAGGAAGAGGATTATTTTCGTTCAATTGTCGTTATCTCGGGGATATGGAAAGGGGTTGGATGGGGAACCATTATCTATTTAGCTGCCATAACAGGGATTAACCCAAATTTATATGAAGCAGCTGTCATGGATGGCGCAAATCGATGGAAACAAATTAGATATATTACACTACCATTATTGTACCCTACTATTTTAACGTTATTTTTATTGAATATTGGAAATTTCTTAGAGCTTGGGTTTGATCAAATCTTTAACCTATTAACGCCAATGACCTATTCCGTTGGTGATATCATTGAAACATATGTTTATCGAGCAGGGGTGCTTCAAGGGCAATTCAGTGTTACAACAGCAATTGGTTTGTTTCAATCAGTTGTAGGCTTTATCTTACTTTGGATATTTAATAGGCTCGCAAGAAAATCAGGACAGGGGTTATGGTAATGAAGAAATCATTGGGAGAAAAATGCTTTAGTGTATTTAACTACACGTTTCTTTGTGTTATTGCTGCAACGATGATTCTGCCTTTGCTTCAATTGTTAGCTGTATCGTTCAGTTCTCCGATTGCTGCTGAATCCAAAAAGGTATTCCTCCTTCCAGTGGAATTTACTTTGGGCACGTGGAAACATATTCTGCAAAATGAAGTGCTTTGGAGATCGTTTGGGGTGACAATTTATATTACGGTTGTCGGAACATTTTTGAGTCTGCTAATTACCGTTTTGACTGTATTTCCATTGTCGAGAAAAGATTTCCTCTTAAAAAAGCCGATGATGGTTGCGATCGTCATCACAATGATTTTTAACGCTCCAATGATTCCCTACTTTTTAACAGTTAGGGAGCTAGGGTTGATGGATTCATTATGGGCGCTCATTATTCCGGGATTATTAAGTACCTTTAATATGATCATCGTTAGGACCTTCTTTATGGGAATACCGAGTGATCTTGATGATGCAGCAAAAATAGATGGATGTAATGATTTTCGCTTGTTATTTCAAATTTATTTGCCTTTATCAAAGCCCGTACTTGCAACAATCGGCTTGTTTTATGCGGTTGGTTATTGGAATACGTTCCAATCGGCTGTACTATTTTTACGTGATCAAACCCTATGGCCATTACAGTTGAGACTTCGAGGATATTTTGAATCACCAGAAGCTCTAGCTGATGTTAATTTAGTTACGGGTGATTTTGATTTCAACACGATTACATTGAAAGCGGCTACAATCATCTTTGCTACCATACCAATTGTATTGGTGTATCCATATTTACAAAAATATTTTGTGAAGGGTGCTGTCCTCGGTTCTCTCAAGGAATAAATAGATTAAACCGAATAACGGTTTGATTTTATAAATGATGAAATGAAACAAAGGGGGATGTTGAATGGTTAAGAGTAACAGCAAGTCTTTATTAGTTGTCCTAACCGCCTTGATGCTTATTATTGGCACTCTTGCTGGTTGTGCCAATAATAAGGAGGTTGAAAGTACGTCCAGTACTTCTGAAGACAATGGATCAAAAGAAGTAACAAAAGTAAAAGTGTTTAAAAGTCATTTGGGTAAAGGGACTCTACCTGGACCCGACGATCCGCATGTGAAAAAAGTACAAGAAGCTACAGGTGTTCAATATGAATTAATGTCAACTGCGGCAGGATCTGACCCGGTTGAAGCGTTAAATTTGATGTTTGCATCAGAAGATTATCCAGATATTTTCCGCCCGATTGGTGGATTTGAACAAACCTTGATCAGCCAAGGTGCAGCACTACCTTTGGATGACCTGCTTCCGAAGTATGCACCACATGTATGGAATAGAATTCCTAAAGAAGCATGGGATGTTGTACGTTCTGCTACGCCTGATGGGAAAATTTATTATGTACCAAAAGTCAATCTTGTTACAGAACGAGCAGCCTTAATTCGTCAGGATTGGGTTGAAGCTGTAGGAATGGAGATGCCAAAAACAGTAGAGGAGTATAAAGAGCTTTTAAGAGCATTCCGTGATAAGGACCCGAATGGAAATGGTAAACAAGATGAAATTCCGACAACAGGAAGGGAATTCGGAGAATGGATGGATCACTTATTTGCGATCTATGGTGTCGCCATGTGGGAAGGTGTGCCTGAATGGGATATTTATGAGGGCGAAATTCAATATGCTGGTGTGACCAAAAATATGAAAGCAGCTATTTCATTCATTCGCGATTTATATGAAGAAAAACTTTTAGACAATGAAACATTTTTAAATAAAGGAGAGGTTTGGACAGCGAAGATCAATAACAATTTAGTAGGGAGCTGGTACCATCTACCCTCTAAATTAAGTGAGCGTCACAATGCCATGCTTGCAGGGGCACCAGATGCATATGTTGCCGGAATGCCGCTTCCAAAGGCAGAGGGATTTGACGGATATATCACTCAAAAAAGCATGGGAGAACCAGAATGGATGATTCCAGCAGCATCTGAGGAGAAGGCTGCAGCTGCTTTAAAACTATTAGACTTCTTCTATGATCCTGCAAATGACGAATTTACCACTTTTGGAATCGAAGGTGCACAGCATAAGGTGGAGAATGGGAAAAAGATATTGCTTCCGCAAAATGATGAAACACCGATTGCATTAGGTATGAAGAATTTAATAACGAAAGAGGACATGGATATTCGGATAGAGCAAACAATGGAAGACTATCAACAACAAATGGTGAAGGATATTTTTGAGGTGAGTACTGCGGATGCCCGAAGAATTGCTGGAGATGGTTTGCCGTCTACTGTATACGAAGGCTTTCCGGATATCCAATCACATAAATTATTCCAAGAATATTTAACGAAGATCGTAATTGGAGAATGGCCGATCGAGAAGTTCGATGAATTTGTGGACAAATGGTATAAAGCAGGTGGAGAGCAAATTACTGAAAGAGTACAAGAATGGTATGAAAAAGTAAACAAATAATAACGGATTTATCAGTTTTACAGAAAGTGTTGCTCAAAAATTAATTTTTGGGCAACGCTCTTGTAAAAGACACACGTAATGAGAATTGTTTTATTGCTGGGGTAGAAACGATGAAATTACTAAGAAATCAAGAATAGGCTTTTGAATCGTTATGATTGTAAAAAATCTCCTTCACGTAAATGAATATGTAGTATAATGCCAAAAAAGGAGGTTGAAAAGAATGCTCCAATCTTTCCAAAAATGGCTTAAATATTCATTTCATAAAACCGAGACAAGGCTTATTTTATTTTTAACGATTGCTGTTTTCTTTATCATTCTTATCGTGAGTTTCACATCCTATCAAACATCTAAATCTGTGCTGCAGCAGGAGTTAAATGAACCGCAGCAGCAAATGCTGCAAGTGAGTATGGATATTATTGATAATCACATTCGTGAAAGCGATAACATTGCGATCAAGGTTGCCTTAAACACTAATGTTTACAAGTTCTTAAATAGCGATATTCAGAATTCATATTATGTTGTTACTGAAATTTACCAGTTATTATCTACTCTTATCAATAGTTCATCCACCATCAACAGTATTTACATATATGATATGAAACATGGAAGTTTTGTTTCAATGCCATATGGATACAGCTCACGTAAATCTACTTTTAGTGATTCAACCTGGTTAGGGGTGGCTGACGAATTTGGCGATAAAAAAGTGATTGTGAAAAAAAGAAATGTTCAGGTTGGAGAAAAATACAATCGTTCCGAAATAACGTTGTTTAGGAAAATCATGATACAAGGTGAATTCAAAGGAATCGTTGCAATAAATCTTGGCTATCAAGACCTTTTTGAACCATTTAACTCACCAAATATGGCAAAATTAAGCAGTGCACGTTATATTATCGATCAAAAAAATGAAATGATATATTCTACTTCAACTTCTTCTAGTGAAAAAATAGATTCTAAAGCCATTGTGAGTGCCGTATCTGAATTAAATGAGGAACATCTGGGCGATATTACTTATCAAGGCAGCCAACTGCTCGTAAGCCAGAATATTTCACCGCTCACGGGCTGGAAATATGTTTCTCTTGTCCCTCAAGATAGTTTACTAGCCAAATCGAAAAAAGTCGGTCATGTCGTTCTTTCCGTTTCAATCCTCGCATTATTATTAGGTGGAGTTGCCATTTTTTATATCAACAATATCGCCTTTAGACCGATCCGCCGTATGAAAAAGTTGTTCAATATTGGAAACCGGGACATGGACCACCATGATTTACTGCACTTAGAAGCTCTTGCAGGGGAATTACTAAGTGATCATGCGCAATTATCACAAATGATACGAAAGGCAAAAACAGAAGCCTCAGCAAAGTTTTTTAGTGATATATATCATAAAAATATCACAAATTTAAAAGAGATTCGTGAAAAATGCAGCGGGTATTTCCAAGACTCAACCAATCAGCTATTAAAAGTTGCGATCATTTCTATTGATCATTTTTATGAATGGTCTTATCGATTTCCAGCTTCAGATCATTCCCTTTTAAAATTTGCTTTAGCAAATATTATGACAGAAATAGCAGAGTCATATTCACATAGTGAATGTATCGATCTGGGAAAAGATAAACAAATCATTGTTCTTCGTCCAGGTGAAGATGAAATACTTTTAGAAAAAAAACTAAAGGAAGCACTTCAAATTGTTAAGGAATTACTAGATTTCAGTATTTCAATCGGAATCAGCAGTCAAAAAACTGATTTTGGAAAGTTGGTAGAGGCTATTTTTGAGGCAGATACAGCGCTTGGAAACAGGTTATATTCAGGCTATGGAAGGATATTAAAGTTTGAAGAATTCGTGGAACAGAATTCTCGAAAAATAACGATAAATGATCATGTTTTGGATCAGTTGTCAGAAGCGATTGAAACAGGGGACAGCTTGCGGTCCAGAAACTTGATTGACCATATCATTGGAGAAATCAGGAGAAGTTGTATGAGCCAAAAGAAAGCGTTGTCAATAATCACAAGGACTGGTGACCGCTTTCTTCGACTTAGCCGTGATGAGGATAAAGTGAAAAATAAGGAAAGGGATTTCTTTAATCAACTCCACACGATGCACATCGATGATATTGCAGTTTTTCTTCATTCACAAGCAAGTGCATTGATAGAAGAGGTTCAGACAATCGGAATAAGTAAGGAATCCCTCTTAATAGAAAAGATGATTGATTATATGGAGAAGCATATAGCTGAGCCAATCGGAATCACAGAAATTGTTGATTCCATTGGCATTAGTGTAAGTTTGGCAAGCGCCATATTTAAGAAAGAAAAGAATGAAACGATTTACGGTTATTTTACAAATATGAGAATGAAACGGGCTGCAGATTTATTGGTCAATACGGATGAAAAAATATCAGATATTGCGATAAAGGTTGGATATCAGCATGAAAATAGCTTTATTCGGGCCTTTCGAAAATGCAATAATATCACGCCAGGTAAATATCGGGAAGTATTAAAATCCAGGAAAGAAGTGATGTAATATTCTTCGTTCGATGGAAGTATTCAATAAATTTGAGGAGGATTCATAATTGTTAGATAAAAGGCAAATAGTCCAACGTCACAATCCGATTATTCAAAAGATCGAATCACTTTCACCATTATCAATTGGAAACAGAGAATTTGGATTTAGCTGTGACTTTACAGGGTTACAGACTTTCCCAGAGGTGTATGAAACCCCATTAGGAACGCAATCAAATTGGGGATGGCATTATACTGGCCGGCCAAATCTATATTCAGAAGAAGATATCGTGTATCAACGTTATGATACATATGGCCGTCAGGTGAAGTACCCGATGAAGCCTGAAGGGAAAGAGGAAGCTTACCATTGGTTACGGCAAAATCCTCACAGATTGCAGCTTGGAAGAGTTTCCTTTCGATTTTTATCAAAAAATAATCAGCCTGTAAAACCCGATGAGATGACAGAAATCAATCAAACACTCGACTTATGGACAGGAATCGTTGCGAGTGAATTTTTGGTAGAGGGAGTTCCTGTGCAGGTAAAGACAGCATGTCATCCAGAGCATGATGTTATCGCTGTACAAGTATCTTCTCTATTGTTAAAAGAGAAGCGTATTCAAGTGTTTTCACTTTTCCCAGCGCCAGATGTTACACATAATAGTTGGTCAAAAGCGATACATCCGGACTGGGGACATGATGAAAGGCATGTAACAAATTATCAAATGATTTCTGATAAAGCCGTTTTATTTACAAGAAGGATGGATCAGGATCAATATTACGCAAGATGGGATTGGAATCAAGGTTCATTAGAGCAAACCGGGGTTCATGAATATACGTTAATGGGGGATGGATGCTCAGATACGTTAGAGTTTACCTTTTCTTATGCACAAAAGGAACCTTTGTTTGTTAAACCTGAAGAGGTTTTTGAATCAAGCCGTTTTTATTGGGAAGCATTTTGGCAAAAAGGTGCGGCAGTGGATTTTTCTGAATGCACAGATCCGCGTGCAATGGAGCTTGAACGAAGAGTTGTTCTTTCACAGTATTTAACCGCTATTCACAGCGGCGGGTCATTGCCGCCGCAAGAAACAGGTTATATGTATAATAGCTGGTTTGGAAAATTCCATTTGGAGATGCATTGGTGGCATGGGGCACATTTTCCAATATGGGGAAGAAGGGAATATTTAGAGAAAAGTCTTGAATGGTATCTGCACATTTTGCCTCAAGCAAGGGAACTAGCTGAATCACAAGGCTATCTCGGTGCTAGATGGCCAAAAATGGTTGGGATTGACGGCAAACAGAGTCCTTCCCCGGTAGCGCCGGGTTTGATTTGGCAACAACCACATCCAATGGCGTTAGCAGAAATGTGTTATCAAGTTCATCCAACTAAAGAATTTCTTGAACATTTTCAATCAATCGTGTTTGAAGCTGCAGACTTCATGGTGTCATATGCACATTGGGATGAAAAAAAGAAAGCCTATGTTCTTGGACCTCCACTAATACCTGCTCAGGAATGTCACTATATTTATGAAAGCATGAACCCTCCTTATGAGCTGGAATACTGGAAATATGGGCTGGAAATCGCCATAAGTTGGGCGAAACGATTAAACGTACCTGAAAATCCGCTGTGGTCTAAGGTAGCAAATTCTTTGGCGAAGCCTCGTGATGAAGATGGTGTTTATCTGGCACATGAGAATTGTTTGAATACTTTTACTGAGAAAAATCATGATCATCCTTCAATGCTTGGTGCACTGGGAATTTTACCAGGTACATTAGTAGATAAAGAGATTATGAGAAATACATTGTATAAAGTAAAAGCTGTATGGGACTGGGAATCTGCATGGGGCTGGGATTTTCCTATGTGTGCAATGACTGCTGCCAGATTAGGTGAAAGAGAACTAGCTGTAGATTTCCTTTTAATGGAGGCAACGAAAAATACGTATCTAGCAAACGGCCATAATTATCAAAGGCCAGGTTTGACAGCATACTTGCCTGGTAATGGAGGGCTTTTGACAGCCGTTGCCATGATGATTTGCGGCTGGAAGAATGGTAACGATCGCAGTTGTCCCGGTTTCCCGCAGGATGGTCGCTGGAAAGTGAAATGGGAAGGGCTGCATAGCGTACTATAAAAAACAAAATAGGTAGTTTTAGCAAAGGTTACTCTGGAAAGGAGTGCTAGTGAAACATGCAAGCAAACCAATGGTCAATAAAAATAGCGGAAACGATCCTTTCGCATTGTGATAATGGATACCATCCGAAAATCGCTAATAAATGGGGATATGTAGCGGGAATGACATTAAAGGCATTTGATTGGCTTTCAGAATGGAGCGGCATCGAAAACTATCATAACTTCGTTAAGAATCATATGGATCTATTCATCAATGAAAATGGAACGATTAAAGACTATTCAATCGAAGAATATAATTTAGATCATATTAATAAAGGAAAAAATTTGTTCTCGCTCTGGAATCGAACTGGAAAGGAAAAGTATGAAAAAGCCATTCAGCAGTTAGTCACACAGCTTGAAGGACAGCCGCGAACAAGTGAAGGCGGGTTCTGGCATAAAAAAATCTATCCGTTTCAAATGTGGCTTGATGGTGTTTATATGTCATCACCATTTTTAGCGGAGTATGCTAAAACGTTTCATGTTTCAGAAGGATTTGATGAGGTTGCTAGGCAAATCTTGTTGATCGAAGCGAAAACGCGCAATCCAATGACAGGACTTCTGCATCATGCATGGGATGAAAGCAGGGAACAGCGCTGGTGTGATAAAGAAACAGGAAGGTCATTCCACGCCTGGGGAAGAGCAATGGGATGGTATTCCATGGCTATTGTCGATTCACTCGAACACTTTCCAGTGAATCACCCAAAACGAGGGCAAATCATGGGGATTTTTGAAAGAATGGCCCATGACATTAAAAATGTTCAAGATCAAGAAAGCGGCCTCTGGTATCAGCTGCTTGACCAAAACGGCAGAGAGCGGAATTATTTAGAAGCATCCGGCTCCTGTATGCTGACATATGCTTTAGCAAAGGGAATCCGTCTAGGTTATTTGTCTGGTATAGATCCGGATATCGTGTTCCGTTCATACAATGGTATTCTTAAACATTTTGTCACGGAAGATGAAAAAGGAGTACACCTTCATCAAATATGCAAGGGTGCGGGTCTTGGAGGTGCTAAGTATCGTGATGGTTCTTATGACTACTATATGAGTGAGCAAATCGTAAGTGATGATCTGATGGGAGTAGCTCCATTTTTATTGGCAAGTTTGGAGATGGAGAAATTAGTAAAAGTAAAAAATGAAGAGTGCTTGAAAGTATCGCAATGATTGATTAATAGAATTTGGAAATAAGGCTGTCTCAGGAAGGGTCTGTCCCTTCGTTATTGTGACAGCCTATTTTTTTCACAGAATTGATTGGAGGTTTAACATATTGGTAGATAAGAATGATAGCAGGAATCGCTTATCGCTGAAATATCCTGCCGGATGGTGGAGAAATATGTGGAGAGAAGGGCTGCCCTCAGGGAACGGAAAGGTAGGTGCTTCTGTTTCAGGTGGCGTGAGCCTGGAAAAGATTTTAATTAATCACGAAGGCTTATGGCATATGGGAAGAAAGGATACACTTCCCGATGTTAGCTATACACTCAGCGAAACAAGGGATCTCATGAAAAAGGAAAAATATCATGAAGCAAGCTGGCATTTAACAAATACATTAAAAGAGAAAGGATACAGCACCCGCTTAGCATCATTTTTACCCCTTGTTGAACTAACCATTAGGATGAAGCAAACTGAAGGGTTTAAACATTATCGCAGAGAAGTCAATATGGAAACAGGAGAGGTATCAGTAAGATGGGAAGAGGGGAATGAGCGATATGAACGGAATTTGTTTGTTTCACGAGCAGACGATGCGGTTGTCTATGAAATAACATCAACGGGGAAATCACTGACAGCTGAGTTTGAGCTTGGTATCCGTAAGACAGACCATAAAAACATGGAACAGCGGCTTAAAGAATTAGAAAGTACGGTCCAGCTCAAAGTAGAAAATCAATTTATCTTTTTTTCTGCCAAAAATGATGATCATTCAGATTATGGAGCCGTCATACGGTTGATTCCTATGGGAGGAAGGACCAGTGTTGATAAAAATCGTCTCCGTTGTGAAGAGGCTAACTACATTCAAATGATATTGAAAGTATTTATTAAAGGAGATCATCGCGAAGAGTGGGCACGTCTTCAAGCAGAGTTATTAGAGATAAACGGTGATTATCAATACTTGCTGCGTGCACATATTCCTTTACACGCACAGCTATTCCACACAGCTTCCTTACAATTAAGTGATGCTGAAGGCGAACAATCGATTGAAGAACTTCTTCTAGATGCTTATGAAGGAGAAGCCCCTCTTCCTTTGCTAGAAAAGTTGTGGAATTATGGACGATATCTTTTTATCTCTGGTACAAGAGCTGAGGGACAACCATTTGGGATGTATGGTCTTTGGGGTGGCGATTACAATCTAATGTGGTGCCATCGGATGGCAAATGAGAACATTCAAATGATGTATTGGCATGCATCAGTAGGAGGACTATCTGAATTAGTGCCAGCATTATTCAACTATTACGAGGAAATGATGGATGATTTTCGAGAAAATGCTAGAAAGTTATATGGTTGCCGCGGCATTTATATACCAGCAGGGACAACTCCTGGTATTGGTATACCAAATCAAATCGTCCCTGTTATTATGAATTGGACGGGAGCAGCCGGGTGGCTGGCACAGCATTATTATGATTATTATCTCTACACAGGAGACGAAAAACTTTTGATCGAAAAAGTACTTCCCTTTTTAAAAGAAGTGGCGCTCTTTTATGAAGATTTTCTCGTCTTGGATGAGAATGGTCTTTATCAATTTTTTCCTTCTGTTTCACCTGAGAATACCCCAGAAAATTTTATGCCCAAGGACGGAAAACAACTTGCTCATCCGATGCCAACCACCATAAATGCAACAATGGATTTTGCCATTATGAAAGAAGTGCTAAATCACTTAATTGAGGGAGCAAAAGAGACCTCATTGTATTTAGATGAAATTGAAAAGTGGGAGGGAATGCTTGAACGTATTCCGCCTTATGAAGTGAATAAAGATGGTGCCGTGCGGGAATGGTTACACCCTGCCTTTGATGATCGCTACAACCATCGTCATCTTTCACACATCTATCCTGTGTTCCCAGGTAGAGATATCAACCAAGAACAAGATCAGAACCTGTTTGAAGCATTTAGAATGGCTGTTTCAAAGAGAAGATTAGGTGCACAAACTGGGTGGTCATTAGCACATATGTCGAGTATATGGGCAAGAATGAATGACGGAGACAAAGCGTTGGAATGCTTGGATATACTCTCACGTTCATGCCTTTTAAATAACCTTTTCACCGTTCACAATGATTGGAGAAATATGGGGGTAAGTATGGAAATTGAGACAGCACCAATCCAATTAGATGCTAGTATGGGCATTGTTAATGCAATTCAAGAAATGCTTCTGTATGTTTCTCCAAAACTAATTAAACTGCTTCCAGCTCTTCCAACTAAGTGGGAAAAGGGGGAAGTAAAGAATTTTCGTTTTATGACTGGGCGGGTTAGCCTTTCATGGAATGTAGTTACGCAATCATTATGTGGAGAAATGACTGCTGAGCGTGATTCAGAATTTACGTTGAAGCTACCTTCTTTTGCAAAAAACTCTGTACTAACTGGTGAAGGGATCACAATAAAAGAATCATCATTAGGAAAAATGTATGTTCACATCACGATGGAGAAGGGGACGACTCTTTATGTTAAAAACATGAGTGATTAAATAATGAGATTTTACCCGGGTATAATATCTTTTAACAAAAACAAAAGTAAGTCAATGGGTGTCCGGATAAAAAGAACCACAACCATCTTCATTTTCATTAATCGGTAAAATAAATGAACATTAAACTTGTCATTCAGAAAATTACGCTTAAAATGAAGTATGGAAAGGTGTGGACTGATGGAAGATAAACGTTTTAAAATTGCACATCGAGAAGCAATTATAGGTATCATTCTTGTGTTAATCAACTTTGCCATTTGGTATGGGTTTGCATATGGACTCGGAGATCAGGATCCGATGACATATGCGTACATTCTCGGTTTTCCGGCATGGTTCTTTTATAGCTGTATTGCTGGTACGATTTTTATGATTGTGTCAATTGCCATCGTTATGAAATTCTTCTTTACCGAAGTTTCACTTGAGGAGGAAGAGGAAGAATGAATTGGCAAGTAATTATTCCCCTTGCATTATTCCTTGTCATTATTTTCTTTATTGGCTTTTGGGCAAATGCTCGTGTTCGAAAATCAGACTCGTTCCTATCGGATTATTTCCTTGGTGGTCGGGAAATGGGCGGCTTCCTGCTTGCCATGACAATGATGGCGACATATGGAAGTGCGTCAAGTTTTATTGGCGGACCTGGTGTGGCTTATAATACAGGTTTAGGCTGGGTGCTGCTTGCGATGGCTCAATTGCCAGCGGGATATTTTGTCTTGATGATTTTAGGGAAAAAGTTTGCGATTATTGCACGTAAATATGAAGCAATTACGTTGATTGACTTCCTAAAGGCTCGCTATCAATCAAATTCAATCGTGCTGATATCTGCGGTTGCTATTTTTGTCTTTTTATTCGCCTCGATGACAGCACAATGGGTTGGTGGTGCACGTTTAATCGAGTCATTAACAGGGTTATCATATCAAGGTGCATTGTTAATCTTTGCAGTTGCGGTGCTTGTATATGTCATTATTGGCGGCTTTGCAGCTGTCGCCTTAACAGATGCACTGCAGGGTTTAGTTATGATTATAGGGACGGTCATTCTACTTTCAGCGGTTATTATTGAAGGAGGCGGGGTTTCGGCTATCATGGCGAAACTTGTTCAAGAAAATCCAAATCTTGTTTCGCCGTACGGAGCAGATTCAAGTCTTTCGCCACTTTATGTATCAACATTCTGGATTTTAATTGGAATCGGTGTAATTGGCTTGCCGCAAATCGCAGTTCGTGCGATGAGCTATAAAGATTCGAAAGGAATGCATCGTGCAATCATCATTGGGACAATTGGTATTGGAACAATTATGTTTGGGATGCACCTAATCGGTGTTTTCGGACGTGCCGTGATTCCAGGGATTGAAATTGGGGATAAAGTGATGCCAACATTAACACTTGATATTTTACCGCCTGTTCTTGCCGGAATTGTATTGGCAGCACCAATGGCAGCCATTATGTCAACGGTAAATGCATTATTAATTTTAATAAGCTCGACACTTGTAAAAGATGTGTATTTAAACTTTATTAAACCAAGTGCAAAAGATGCTGAAATTAAAAGGATAAGCTTTATTGTGACAACAGTTGTTGGATTAGCTGTTGTATTATTTGCATTGAAACCGCCGGAATTATTAATTTGGTTAAACTTATTTGCATTTGGCGGGCTTGAATCGGCATTCTTATGGAATATAGTACTAGGTCTTTATTGGAAAGATGCAAATAAATACGGAGCAATTGCCTCGATGATTGTCGGACTTGTTTCATATATTTATATTTATCATTTCCATGGCAATTTATTTGGTATGAATAGTGTAACGATTCCTGTCGTTGCATCACTTGTTGTATTTGTGCTTGTAAGTATGTGTACAAACCATTTAGTTAAACAAAGAAATATTATGTAGACGAGCACCGAAAAAGGCCTAGTTTCTCAAAATTTAATGCTGAGAAATTGGGCTTTTCTATTATATTTCCTGGTGTAAATCCTTATTTCCCTAAGACTGCCCCTGGTAGATCATAATTGTATAATTAACCATTTATTACAGAAACCCGAAATATATCCAAAAATCTATATTATAATGAAAATAAGAGTTTTTTATATCCTAAAGTTAATCATGACAGGGGGATGGAATATGCGCGAGGTGGTCATAACGGCTGCGGCAAGGACAGCTATTGGTTCATTTGGCGGCGCTTTCAAAGAGTTGTTGCCAACTCAATTAATTGTACCGGTACTGGATGAGGCTGTAAAAAGAAGCAAGCTTGAAAAGCATGACGTGGACGAAGTCATACTCGGTCATTGTATTCAGCGAACAGATGAGCCGAACACAGCTCGGACAGCAGCACTTTTGGCAAATTTCCCTGAGACAACAACAGGGTACACTATCCAACGACAGTGTGCCTCAGGGCTTCAGGCGATCATTTCTGCTGCCATGCAAATTCAAACAGGTCAATCCAGTATCGTGATTGCTGGCGGAGTGGAAGCAATGAGTTCAAGTCCATATTTATTAAAGCAGCATCGCTGGGGCTCACGGCTGCAGCACGGACAGGTGACAGACAGTGTATGGGAGATATTAAAGGATCCGATTCATCATATCATGATGGGGGAAACAGCTGAAAATATTGCAGAGGAATTTCACATTTCCCGAGAAGAGCAGGATGAACTTGCATTATCAAGTCATCAACGAGCTTTATCTGCGATAGAGGCAGGTACATTTACGAAGGAAATTGTCCCGATCTCAGTTAAAACGAGAAAGGGAGAAGTCATCGTAGCGAAGGATGAAGGTCCTAGACAGATAACAACTGAAAAGCTTGCAGCATTACCGGCTATTTTTAAAGACAATGGAACCGTTACAGCAGGAAATGCTTCCTCATTAAATGACGGGGCTGCAGCACTTGTGTTAATGACTAGAGAGGATGCGGAAAAAAGAGGAATCCCTATTTTAGCTAAAATTTCCCACTATTCAATTGCAGGAGTCGATCCAAAGTTAATGGGAATCGGACCTGTTCCAGCCATTCAAAAGGGGATCGCTTCGTTAAATTGGACGATAGACGATTTAGACGTCATTGAAATTAATGAGGCGTTTGCCGCTCAATATCTAGCTGTAGAAAAACAGCTCCATTTAAATCGAGCAAAGGTGAATGTCAACGGGAGCGGTATTAGTTTAGGGCACCCAATTGGCTGTACCGGCTCACGAATAGTCGTAAGTCTCTTGCATGAGATGGAACGGAGAGACGCCAAAAAAGGTCTTGCGTCCTTATGTGTAGGCGGAGGTATTGGTGTAGCGTTGTTTGTAGAAAGAGAGAATCATAATTAGTTAGAGAACCTAAGGGTCACCCCCTCTAATACAATATATTGTTGTTTGCCTGCGGGGTGTGGCCCTCTTTTGATACGACATATTGCATATTACTTTCAATGAATATCCTGATAGCATTTTCAAAAAAATGGTTGAAAAGTTACTAGACTTCCACTATAATTGACTAATAACTACCATGCTAGTATAGCTAGGATATTAAAATACCTAGATGGACAGAAAAAGGGGTGGTCGCCATTTCAACTATGAACACACGGATTAATGGCTCAACAAGAGATTATGTGTACCAAACAATAAAAACTCGCATTATTAATTTAGAATTAAAGCCTGGAACAAAAATTTCCGAAAAGGAAATTGCTGAAAAATTAGAGGTAAGCAGAACACCAGTTAGGGAGGCCTTTCTAAAATTATCTCAAGAGGAGCTATTAGGAATCTATCCTCAAAGTGGAACGATCGTTTCAAAAATTGATTTGGACCATGTAGAGGAAGCAAGGTTTACAAGAGAAAACATTGAAAAAGCTATAGTTAGATTAGCTTGTGAAGTATTTGATGAAAACAAGCTATTTCGTTTAGAAACAAATGTTGCGATGCAAGAGCTTTGCTTAGGAAAAGGAACGTATCATCAATTATTTGAGCTTGATGAAGAATTTCACAAGATCTTATTTGAAGAATGCAACAAATTAAGAACATGGAAAATGATTCGCAACATGAACAGCCACTTTGACCGATTAAGGGTTTTAAGGCTTGCTGCAAATACAGATTGGAATGTTGTTGTCTCGCAACATAAAGAAATCTACCAAGCGATTATGGAAAAAGACCCGAATAAGGCAGAAAGATTAATGGTACAGCACTTGAAATTGGTGAATTTTGAAAAGGATGAGATTAAGGACCGCTATCCAGATTATTTCTAATTGATATAAGATTTGGGACAGAGCTGCAAAAGCTCTCTGTCATTTATTGATAGCGCTAACATTCAGGTGGGTGGATCTTTAACCATGAATGAGAATTTCTTTAAAAAGCGGTCATCTACATAAAAAGTGATATAGAAAAACCCGACGATATATTTAGGAAGCCGCCGATAAAATCAGAAATTCGCCGATATATTTTAGAAAGCGCCGATAAAATCAGAGACCCGCCGATATATTTCAGAAAGCGCTGATAAAATCAGAAATTCGCCGATATATTTCGGAAGCCGCCGATAAAATCAGAAATTCGCCGATATATTTCAGAAGCCGCCGATAAAATCAGAAATTCGCCGATATATTTCGGAAAGCGCCGATAAAATCAGAAAAGCGCCGATATATTTTTGAAGCCGCCGATAAAATCAGAAATTCGCCGATATATTTCAGAAGCCGCCGATAAAATCAGAAATTCGCCGATATATTTGGGAAAGCTCCGAAAAAATCAGAAATTCGCCGATATATTTCGGAAAGCGCCGAAAAAATCAGAAACCCGCCGATATATTTCGGAAGCCGCCGAAAAAATCAGAAACCCGCCGATATATTTCGGAAGCCGCCGATAAAATCAGAAATTCGCCGATATATTTCGGAAGCCGCCGATAAGCTATTATGTAATGGATTCTATAAAAATATTAAAAGTGCTGAACAGAAAGGAAGGATAAGATGTTACCAAAATATGAAGGATTAAAAGGAAAAGCAGCTGTTGTGACAGGAGGCGGAGGAGTTTTATGCAGCTGTATGGCAAAGGAGCTTGCTCGACAAGGTGTAAAGGTAGCGATTTTAAATCGCACTTTTGAAAAGGCTGTCACGGTTGCTGAGGAGATCAAGCAGAATGGCGGAGAAGCATTTGCCGTTGAATGCAATGTATTGGACCTTGAAAGTGTGAAAAAAGCCGAGGAAATGGTATATCACACATATGGAGCATGCGATATTTTAATCAATGGTGCTGGAGGCAACCATCCGAAAGGTGTTACCACAAAAGAAACTTTTGATTTATCTGATTTGCAAAACAAGGAGATTACAACCTTTTTTGATCTAACAACGGAAGGCTTTCAATTTGTTTTTAACTTGAATATTGTCGGGACATTAATTCCAACGCAAATTTTCTCAAGAAGAATGGTGGGAAAAAAGGGAACGATCATTAATATATCCTCGATGAGTGCACCTAGTCCAATGACTAAAGTTCCTGCCTATAGTGCAGCAAAGGCTGGAATCGAGAATTTTACAAAATGGCTGTCGGTTCATATGGCTGAAGCAGGTATTAGGGTAAATGCCATTGCACCTGGCTTTTTCCTTACACAACAAAATGAAAAATTACTGAAAAATGAAGATGGTACAAATACAGAAAGAACGGAAAAAATACTCGCCCATACGCCAATGAGAAGACTCGGTAATCCAGAGGATTTATTAGGTACATTGCTTTGGTTGGCTGATGATGAAACAAGTGGATTTGTAACAGGGATCAGTGTTCCTGTTGATGGCGGATTTATGGCTTATTCCGGGGTTTAAATTAGGGGACTGAGCCTTTAAGTGCTTAGTAGAAAAAAGGAGAGGATACTGTCTATGATTCATGTTGCGATTATTGGTGCTGGAGCGATTGCCCCTGCCCATATTAACGGTTACTTGGAGTTATCAGAAGCGTGTAAAATTGTTGCTTTATGTGATATTTATCCTGAAAAGGCAGAGAAACTTGCAAAAAAACATGGTCTGAATGTGGATATTTATGATGATTATCAACAGCTGGCTGAACGTCATGACATAGATTTAGTATCGATATGCACACCTCCATACACACATGCTGATACGGCCATTGCTTTATTGAATTCGGGAAAGAATGTACTTGTTGAAAAACCAATGGCCTCCTCTTTAGAAGAGTGTGATGCAATGAATGCTGCAGCAAAGAAAAATGGAAAGATTTTATCCGTTGTGGCACAGAATCGTTTTCGATCGCCAATGATGAAATTAAAGCATGTCCTTGATTCCAAATTAATGGGGGACATTGTCCATACACAAGTCGATTCCTATTGGTGGCGAGGCTTTTGCTACTATGATTTGTGGTGGAGAGGAACATGGGAAAAGGAAGGCGGCGGACCTACCTTAAATCATGCTGTTCACCATATTGATATCCTGCAGTGGATGAACGGGATGCCTTCAGAGATTACTGCTGTTATGAGTAATGCTGCACATCAAAATGCTGAAGTTGAAGACATTTCAGTTGCCATCGGGAAATATGACAATGGCGGTTTGGTTCAAATCACGAGTTCTGTTATTCATCATGGCGAAGAGCAGCAACTGATTTTCCAGGGGAAAAATGCACGAGTTTCCGTTCCATGGAAAGTAAAAGCATCAAAATCAAGACAAAACGGTTTCCCAGAGGATGACCTAGAATTAGAAGAAAAAATCCAAAAGCTTTATAATGAGCAAGCGGATTTACTATATGAAGGTCATGCTGGACAAATACACGATGTTCTGCAAGCTATGCAAGGTAAGAAGAATGTGCTAGTGGATGGTATTCAAGGAAGGCAAACACTTGAATTAATCACAGCTATTTATCAATCTGCAAGTTTAAGAGAAACAGTGGAGCTTCCGCTAACTTCTGCTAGTCCCTTTTATACGAGGGAAGGGGTTTTAAAGTATGTAACTCATTTTTATGAAAAGAAAACGTCCATTGAAAACTTTGCAGATGAAGCCATTACGACAGGCGGGAATTATGAGTGACTCTTTTTGGAAGCCTTTGCAAAGCAGACAAATCCAACCAAGTTTAGTTTTTCCAAACTTGGTTGGATTTTTTTCGTTAGAAATGATTTGAGTTGATACAAAACTTGGTATAACTGATAAATGGAATTTCCCTTAAAAGTAAAGTAAAATAATAGAGGATACAATATAAAAACAGACTATATTACCACACTATCTTTAGTTGTGGTATTTCTTTTTTAAATAACAAGGTTAGGAGAATAAGAGTGAGCATTCAATTTATTCTTGGTCGCTCAGGGAGCGGGAAAACTGAAGAGATCTTAAATCAAATTAGAGACAAGCTATTCGAAGAACCGATCGGCCTGCCGATCATTTATCTAGTTCCTGACCAGATGACGTTTGGGGCGGAGTATGAATTAATCAAGACACCGAGTTTAGGCGGAATGATTCGTGCACAAACGTTCAGTTTTAGCAGACTGGCTTGGAGAGTTCTCCAGGAGACAGGAGGAATGACTCGCCATCACCTTTCAAGCACCGGGATTCAGATGATGCTAAGAAAGCTGGTCGAGCAATATAAGCAGGAATTTAAGGTGTTTACGAAGGCTAGTGATAAAAATGGATTTATTCAGCAGCTTGAGGCGATGTTAACTGAATTTAAACGTTACCTCCTATCACCGCAGGAGCTGGAGGAGTATCTAGCAGGTGCGACTACCGAAGTGGATAAAACCTCTTTAACAGACAAGCTCCATGATATGGCCTTGCTATATAAACAGTTAGAAATTCAGCTTAGTGATAAATACGTAGATTCTGAGGATTATCTCCATTTATTAGCGGGAAAGGTTCAGGATTCTGACTTTTTACAGTCAGCCGATATTTATATAGATGGCTTCCATAGCTTTACTCCTCAAGAATATGAGGTTGTTGGAGCATTAATGGAGCATGCAGCAAATGTGAAGATCGCCCTTACGGCTGATAAAGCATATGAAGAGCACTTGCCGCATGAGCTGCACCTCTTTCAAATGACAGGAAAAACCTACAATAAAGTTCTCCAGCTTGCCCTTGAAAAAGGCAAAGAGGTTGAGCTTCCGCTTATTTTAAATGAGCAGCACCGGTATGGCAACCCGACCTTAAGACATTTAGAAAAATATTATGATACGAGACCAACAACTGTCTACGAGCAAAAACCTGATTTAACCATTTTTCAAGCGGCAAATCGCCGGTCTGAGGTTGAAGGTATTGCTAGACAAATTCATACACTTGTACGGAAGGAAAACTATCGTTATCGTGATCTCGCTCTGCTTATTCGCAATCAAAATGATTATCGCGATGTGATAGAACAAGTTTTTCGTGATTACGAGATTCCATTTTTTATCGATCAAAAGCGTTCGATGCTGAACCATCCTTTGGTAGAGCTGATTCGTTCGACGCTTGAAATCATCAATGGTCATTGGCGTTACGAGGCAGTATTTCGTGCTGTAAAGACAGAGCTGCTTTATCCGCTTGATCGTCATAAGCAGGAAATGCGTGAGGAAATGGATTTGCTCGAAAACTATTGCTTATCATATGGGATCCAAGGTTCAAAATGGACGAATGATGAACGCTGGCGCTACCGCCGCTATTATTCACTTGATGATGACTTTGTCGTAACAGATGAAGAAAAGCAAATGGAGGAAAAGCTTAATCAGCTGCGCGACATTGTTGTTACACCAATTAAAGCTTTACAAAATCGGCTAAAACGCAGCAAGTCAGGACGAGCTTTGGCTGAAAGCTTATATCTGTATCTGGAGGAATTACACATTCCTGAAAAAATGGAAGGACTGCGTCTGGCAGCAGAAGAAAAGGGAATGCTCCTGGAAGCGAGAGAGCATGATCAAGTTTGGCAGGCGGTTATGAATCTATTAGATGAATTTGTAGAGATTCTGTCTGACGAACAGGTTTCATTAAAGCTGTTTGCTGAAATTCTTGAAACAGGCATGGAATCAATGAAATTTTCCTTGGTCCCGCCTGCTATTGATCAAGTTTTAATTGCCGATCTTGAAAAATCCCGTTTCTTTCATGTGAAATGCTCATTTATCGTGGGGGTAAATGATGGGGTGATCCCGGCAAGGCCGAAAGAAGAGGGAATCTTAACAGAAGATGATCGTGAGGCCCTTCATTATCAAGGGATCAATCTTGCTCCTACGGCAAGACAGCAGCTCCTTGATGAAAACTTCCTGATCTATATGGCATTATCAAGTCCGGCTGAAAGGCTTTATTTATCGTATCCAATGGCTGATGAAGAAGGGAAAGCCCTGCTTCCTTCTGTCATTATAAAGCGAGTGGAAGAAATGTTTCCAATGGTTGAAAAGCTAAGACTTCTTAATGAGCCTGAACAGCTGTCTTTAAATGAACAGCTATCCTTTATGGTGAATAAGCATGTGACGTTATCGTATGTCACCTCACAGCTGCAATCCTGGAAGCGCGGCTATCCAATCCATCCAATTTGGTGGGATGCTTATAACTACTTTATTACATCGGATAATCGCCAGCTAACAAAAAGAGTATTAAGCAGCTTAACGTATCAAAACAAACCAGAACAGCTTGAAACATCGATCAGCCGTGAGCTCTACGGTGAGCATATTCAAGGAAGTGTCTCCCGAATGGAGAAATTTAATAGCTGTCCATTTTCGCACTTCGCTTCACATGGACTAAAGCTGAAAGAACGGCAATTTTTCAAGCTTGAAGCACCTGATATTGGACAAATGTTCCACTCGTCCCTTAAGCTCATATCTGATCGCTTGCAGCAATTGAATCTTGATTGGAGAGAGCTGACAAAGGAGCAATGTGAACGGCTGTCAAATGATGCCGTTGATCGCCTTGCCCCGCGATTGCAAAGAGAGATTCTGCTTAGCTCAAATCGTTTCCACTATATTAAACGAAAGCTGCAAAAAATCCTTACTCGCGCTGCAGTGATCCTGAGTGAGCATGCCCAGGCGAGCGGGTTTGCACCTGTCGGCTTAGAGCTCGGTTTTGGCAAGGGGGGAGAGCTGCCTCCGCTTCGCTTTACGCTGCCGAATGGCTGCACGATGGAGGTAGCTGGCCGAATCGACCGAGTGGATAAAGCAACAGGCTCAGGACGTGTTTTGCTGCGAATTATCGATTATAAATCAAGCGAAAAAAATGTTCAGCTTTCTGAGGTCTATTACGGGTTGGCCCTGCAAATGCTTACCTATTTGGACGTCATCATCTCGAACTCCAGTATGTGGCTTGGAGTGGAGGCAACCCCTGCAGGTGTGTTGTATTTCCATGTCCATGACCCAATGATTCAAGCTAAGACGTTGATGACAGAGGAAAAGCTGGATGAGGAAATCTTTAAGAAGTTTAAAATGAAGGGGCTATTACTTGGCGATGAGGAAGCAGTAAGGCTTATGGACAACACGCTAAGTGAAGGCAGCACATCAAATATCATCTCAGCTGGCTTGAAAAAAGAAGGCGGCTTCCGCTCGACCTCCTCCATTGCGAGTGAAGAGGAGTTCGCTTTATTAAGAAAGCATGTCCGGTCGACGTTTAAAAAAGTTGGCACAAATATTACCGATGGAATCATTGATATTCGTCCATTTAAGTTAAAAGATAAAATTCCGTGTACCTTTTGCGAATATAAATCAGTCTGCCAGTTTGATGAATCATTAGAAGAAAATTCGTATCGAATCTTAAAAAGTGAAAAGAACGATGAGGTGTTAAAAAGAATGAGAGAGGAGGGTGCTGGCGATGAGTGAAATCATAGCAAAGCCTGAAAACAGTCAATGGACAGATGATCAGTGGAAGGCAATTGTCTCAAGCGGACAGGATATTTTAGTTGCTGCAGCGGCTGGATCTGGAAAAACGGCGGTGCTGGTTGAAAGAATCATAAGAAAAATCGTTTCAAGGGAAAATCCTGTTGATGTTGATTCTTTGCTTGTTGTTACCTTTACAAATGCATCGGCCGCTGAAATGAGAAGCAGGATTGGCGAAGCGCTGGAAAAAGCATTAAAAGAAAATCCATCCTCTCTTCATTTGCGAAGACAGCTGACATTGCTAAATAAAGCATCGATCTCGACCTTGCACTCGTTTTGTCTGCAGGTTGTTAGAAAGTATTATTATTTAATCAATATTGACCCGAGCTTTAGAATTGCCGATCAAACAGAAGGGCAATTACTTATTGATGAAGTGCTTGATGATATGTTCGAGGAAGAGTATAGCAGAGAGGATAATGAGGCGTTTTTTGATCTCGTTGATCGCTATACTTCTGATCGCAATGATATTGAGCTGCAAACATTGATTCGCGAGCTTTACTTTTTTTCAAGATCACATCCAACACCAAGTATTTGGTTAGATCAACTTGCAGAAATGTATGATTTGAAAGAAACAGAAGAAATTGAATCATTGCCTTTTGTCCGCTATTTGCTTCAGGACATCGCCATGCAGCTGACTGGTGCAAAGGCTCAGCTTGAACAGGCGATGGAGCTGACAAAGCTGCCGGCTGGACCGGCACCACGCGCAGAAAATCTAGAAGATGATTTAAAGCAAATTTCAGAGCTTTTACGTGTAAAGGATTCGTGGGAGCAGCTTGGCGAGCAAATAAAAACATTTAAATTATCACGAGCAAAAACGGTAAGAGGTGATCAATATGATAAAACCCTAACCGATCAAGTCACAGCCTTGCGAAATGCAGTAAAAAAACAAATTGAACAGCTCCGTGATGAGATGTTTTCGCGTCACCTTAAGAACTATGTGCTCGATTTTACCCATCTAAACCCAGTTGTCTCGAAGCTAGTGTCGCTTGTAAAGGAATTTGCAGAAAGATATGAAGGGATAAAAAAGGAAAAAGGGATTGTCGATTTTGCCGATTTAGAGCATTATTGCTTAGACATTCTGCAAACCGAGGATAACGAGCCAAGTGAAGCTGCTTTGTATTATAAGAATCAATTTTCTGAGGTATTGGTCGATGAATACCAGGATACAAACCTCGTTCAAGAAACAATCCTTAAGCTTGTCACAAAGGACGATGAAGCGACAGGGAATCTGTTTATGGTCGGTGACGTAAAGCAATCGATTTATCGCTTCCGTCTGGCAGAGCCGTTTCTTTTCTTAAGCAAATATAAACGATTTACCCAAAACGCTAATCAAACAGGGCTGCGAATTGATTTATCGAAAAACTTCAGAAGCCGGGCAGAAGTGTTGGATGGGACGAACTTTTTATTTAAGCAAATCATGGGTGAGCAGGTTGGAGAAATTGATTATGACCATGATGCAGAGCTTAAGCTTGGAGCGTCATATCCCCAAAATGAAGAAATGAATGCAGAGCTTTTATTAGTAGAGCGCAGCGATGGCGAGGAAGCTGATCAGGAGGAAGAACCGGCTGTTTTTGATGAAGAGGAATTAGAAACGGTTCAGCTGGAAGCGAGATTGATGGCTAAGAAAATCAAATCGCTTATTGATCAGCAGTTCCCGGTTTATGACCGCAGCATAAACGGCACTCGTCCTATCACTTATCGGGATGTGGTGATTTTGTTGCGCTCCATGCCGTGGGCGCCGCAAATTATGGAGGAGTTTAAGCAGGCGGGAATACCTGTCTATGCAAATCTATCAAACGGATATTTTGAAGCAACAGAAGTAGCGATAATGCTTTCACTCTTAAAAATCATTGATAATCCGTACCAGGATATACCTTTAGCATCAGTGCTCCGTTCTCCTGTCGTTGGATTGGATGCAAATGAACTCGCATTGATTCGTACATTTGACAAAAAAGGGACGTATTATGATGCGGTGAAAGCATTTTTAGCAGAGGGTTCATTGGCCAATCAAGCACTTTTCAGCAAACTGGACCCATTTATAACGCTTATGCAAGGCTGGCGCGAGCAAGCTAGACAAGGTTCAGTATCAGACTTAATCTGGCAGCTTTATCGTGATACAAAGTTTTTTGACTTTGTCGGCGGAATGCCAGGCGGAAAACAAAGACAAGCAAATTTACGTGCCCTTTATGACCGCGCACGCCAATATGAGGCAACCTCCTTTAGAGGTTTATTTAGATTTTTGCGTTTTATTGAGCGGATGCAGGAGCGCGGAGATGATCTCGGTGCAGCACGTGCCCTTGGTGAGCAGGAGGATGTCGTCAGGTTAATGACGATTCATAGCAGTAAAGGCTTGGAATTCCCGGTTGTTTTTGTTGCAGGGCTCTCGAAGCAGTTTAATATGATGGATCTAAATAGAAAGTACTTGCTTGATAAGGAGCTTGGCTTTGGAACAAAACTGATCAATCCAACATTACGGATCAGCTATCCAACGCTGCCTTATATTGCGTTAAAGAAAAAAATGCGAATGGAGCTTCTCGCAGAAGAAATGCGTGTATTATATGTTGCCTTAACAAGGGCAAAAGAAAAGCTTTATTTATTGGGAACGTTAAAAAATCCTGAAAAAACGATTGCTGAGTGGAGGAAGCATGTATCACATACTGAATGGCTGCTGCCGGATTTTGAACGCTCCAAAGCGAAAACCTATTTAGATTGGGTTGGACCAGCATTAGTGCGCCATCAGGATTGTTCGGTTTTAAGTGATGGGCAGATCTGTTTAAATAAAGAAATTGCCCAGCATCCGTCTAAATGGACGATTGACATTGTAAAAAGTGAGGAGCTGCTTGAAACCTTTAAAGCTGAAGAGGAACTAAATCATGAACGCTTATCGGCGATTAGCAATGGTGAACCTGTAGCTTTTGAGAGTGAACAGGTAGAACAGGTGAATGAACAATTAACATGGGTGTATCCTTTTAAAACAGCAGCAAGCAGCCGTTCAAAGCAATCGGTGTCAGAACTGAAAAGACAGCGAGAGGTTCAAGATGAATATAGTGATCAGCAGTTGATAAAAAGGAATCAAATCCAATCGTTTTTATATAATCGCCCACGGTTTATGCAAAGCAAATCGGTTTCTGCAGCTGAACGAGGAACTGCGATGCATACGGTTATGCAGCATATAAAATTGACAGAGCCGGTTTCGCTGGATGTTGTAACAGCAAAAGTGGAAGAATTGGTTGAAAAGGAAATTCTCTCTGCAGAATTAGCTGAGGTCATCAACCGTGAACAGATTGTAGAGTTTTTCTCATCCCCAATCGGGAAAAGGCTGCTTCAGGCCAAACAAGTGTATCGGGAAGTGCCATTCAGCTACGCGCTTAAAGCAGAACAGCTTTATGACAATTTGAAAGATGAGCCTGTATTGGTTCAAGGTGTGATTGATTGTTTGTTTGAAGATGAAGAAGGCTTTGTTTTACTAGATTATAAGACTGATACAATTAAAGGCCGCTTTCCAAGAGGAATAGAAGAGGCAGAAGCGGTGTTAAGAGAAAGATATCGCGTTCAAATTGAACTATATACTAATGCAATTGAAGAGATTACCCAGAAACCTTTAAAGGAAAAATATTTATATTTCTTTGATGGTGGATATTTAATCGACATGTAAAATTGAGAAAGAGATATTGAAGACTAGCGCCGCCTTATCAGCTTTTAGGGCTTCAGGCAGCGCTTAGCTCATGTTCATTTGAAAGGGTGTAGAACGAATGCGAATATTGCATACGGCAGACTGGCATCTGGGGAGAGCGCTCGAAGGTCGAAGCCGTTTGGCAGAGCAAGCGCAATTTATTGACGAGCTTGTTCGAATTGTCAAGGAAGAGAAAGTCGATGCGATCTTAATGGCTGGTGATGCTTTTGATACAGTGAATCCGCCGGCAGCAGCAGAGCAGCTGTTTTATGATGGACTTTCCCGGCTGTCGGATGATGGGAAACGGCCGATTATTGTCATTGCCGGAAACCATGATAATCCTGATCGTCTTTCTGCAGCATCTCCTTTAGCTGGGAACCATTCAATTCATTTAATAGGTTATCCTAAGCATGAGGTTCTTTTAGTAGATGTTCCAAAAGCGCAGCAGCAGATGATGGTTGCCGCATTGGCCTATCCATCAGAAGCAAGACTTGAGCAAGTGCTGTCAGAAGCTCACGATGAAATTCTCTTAAGAAATAAATATGATGAAAGAATTCGAGATTTCTTTGCATGGATGAGCAAGCAATTCCGAGACGATACGGTAAATCTGGCTATGAGCCATATTCATGTTGCAGGGGGAAGCTCATCTGATTCTGAACGTCCGATTGAGGTTGGGGGTGCGTATACCGTAGCAGCAACCAGCATGCCTGAAGCAGCTCAATATGTGGCGCTTGGTCACTTGCACCGTCCGCAAAACATCAAGCGTGCCAGCACATTAACAAGGTATTCCGGGTCACCGCTTGCCTACAGCTTCTCAGAAATCGGTTATGCAAAATCTGTAACCATTGTAGACGCTGAGCCAAATCAGCCTGTTATGATGAAGGAAATCCCTCTTTCTTCTGGAAAGCCGCTTGTGAGATGGAAAGCAACTGAAGGGATCAGCCAGGTGCACAGCTGGTTAGATGAAGGCCGCGATGCATCTGCATGGATTGATTTAGAAATCCATTTGACAAGTACATTGTCAATTGAAGAAATCCATAATCTGCGTAAATGGCATCCAGGATTTATTCATATTCGTCCGGTATTTCAACAGGAGCGTGAGGTGGCTGCAGCACGCCAAGCTAATTTGCCAATCGACCAATTATTTACACAGTTTTATGAAAAACAAACCGGCGGGGCAAAGCCGGAGGATGAGCTGGTGAAGCTTTTCTTAGAGCTTGTGCAGCAGGATGATGATCTTGAGGGTGGTGATGAAGAATGAAGCCGATACAGTTAGCTGTTGCTGGTTTGCATAGCTTCAGAGAAAAACAGACAGTTGATTTTAGGTCATTATGCGATAGCGGTATCTTTGGAATCTTCGGGCCGACTGGAAGCGGAAAGTCCTCGATCTTGGATGCGATGACACTTGCTCTTTATGGAAAAGTCGAACGTGCCATGAATAATACCTATGGGATTTTAAATCATGCTGAAGATCAGCTTACAGTGTCCTTTACCTTTGAGCTGGAGAATGCCTCTGGAAAAAAACAATATACCGTCGAGCGTGTGTTTAAACGTACGGATGAGATAAGGGTAAAAACCTCGATTTGCCGCTTGATCGAAGTCGGTGATGAGACAATCGTACTTGCCGATAAAGCGGTGGATGTAAATGAAAAGGTATATGGATTACTTGGTTTAACGATTGACGATTTCACTCGCGCAGTCGTGCTTCCACAAGGCAAGTTTGCAGAATTTCTGTCCTTAAAGGGGGCAGAAAGAAGACAAATGCTTCAGCGCTTATTTCACCTTGAACAATATGGTGATCAGTTATTGAAAAAATTAAAGTACCGCTTATTCTCAACCAAAAATAAGCGCAATGAGCTTGAAGCAGAGAAAACAGGCTTAGGAGACGCGTCATTAGAAGCTATAAAAGAGGCAGAAAACCGTCTTAAGGAAGCAGAAATCCTGCTGGAAAAAAGAAATAAAGAGCTAGAGAGTGTCACAAAAGACTTTGAAGAAAAGCAAATAATATGGCTGCTGCAGCAAGAAAAGGCCGGTATCGAAAAGGAAAAAGTAAAGATAGAAGCTGAAGAGGCTGTCATAAAAGATTTGCAGGAGCAGCTGAAAAGGGCTGAAGAGGCAGAGGCTTTGCGGCCATATGCCGAGAGCGTTCAAGCACTTAAGCAAGAAAAACAGGAAGCAGAGATTCATCTTGCAGCAACGAAAAATGAATATCACAAGGTGAAGAAGCAGTATGAGGAAATAAGCCGTTCTTATGACGAAATTCGCAAGAACAAGGCAGAACAAGAACCGGTATTAGTGGCTAAACGTGAAAAGCTTCTTCAATTGCAAAAGGTCGAAAATGAACTCATACAAGATCAAAAGCTGCGATCAGAATTAGCAAATAAAAAGCTGGAGCTTGAGGGGCACCGCGAAAAAAGCCGAGCTCTCCTTACAAAGGCGGAGCAGTTGGTTGAAAAAGCTGTTGCAAAGCAAAAAGAACTAATCGAACAACAAAAGTCAAACACTGTTACTTCAAAAGCACGCGAGGAAATCCGCGGTGCATTAGACGTAAAGCGAAAGATTATGCAATGCCAACAAATGGTAGCTGAGACACAAGAGCTTGTTGACAAAAAAACAGCCGCAATTAATGTAGAAAAACAAAAGATCTTACAAGTTAAAGAGAGGCTGTCAACACATAAAAAACAGCTGAAAGAGCAATTTATCTCTTTAAATCAGCTTTATTATCTCGTATCTGAACGGGGAAGGGAGCATGAAAGATACATTGATTTCATAAAAAATCAGTTGGATCTTATCCTTGCTAAAGAAGAGGAGAAAAAGAGCCATAAGCTTGCTCTTGAGCTAGTTAAGCAGCTCCATGACGGGGAGCCATGTCCTGTTTGCGGTTCATCCCATCACCCAAATCCTGTTCATGACGAAGAAGAGGAGACACGAGAAGGAGAAAAACAATCGGAATGGATAAAAAGTCAGCTTGAGCAGCTTCAAAGCTTAAGCCAAGAAAGCCATTCAATCAAAATTAAGCTTGAAGGTATCTCACAACAAGTAACAGCAGATTTTTCTTTTCTTTATGATCTGAAACAACTAAACAATATACAGGTAAATCCACTCATCATGAATGAAAAAGAGCTTTCTCTTGAGTCGAGCTATAAGCTTTTTCATGATGAATATAAAGCAATCAATCAGGATTATCTTCAAGTAAAAGCGGCAATTGACCACGTGATGAAAAAGATTCGTGAGCTGCAGCAGGAGGAGGTAAGACGTAACGATTTTATTTATTCTGCTGAACAAGATGCAAATGAGTGGAAAGAAAAACTGAATGAGTATAAGCGGAATTTTGATCATGAGCAAGCTGCCTATACAAATCATTTCACAGCCATTCCGTTTGACCAGGTGGAGCAGCTTCAACAAGAAATCACTGAAAAAGATAAAGCCTATGAGCAATTAAATACTCGAATCGAAAAAAGTGTTGCATTCATTCAAGAACAGGAAGAAATCGTTAAACAACAGCAAAGACTGAATCAGCAGTTAACAGAACAGGAAATTGAATTACATTCACAACTAAAGCATCGTGACCAGTTAATTTCTGAAAAGCAGGAAAAGCTTAAAGAAGCAGGGACAGGGGAAAGCATAACCCTTCAATTAAAGGAGACAGATGAACAAATCAAGCAATTAATTTCAAAGGAGAATGACTTATATCAATCAAGGCAGCACCATTCAAATCTGCATCACCAGCTGCAAAGCCAACTGGCAGCATATGAAAAATCGCTTGAGCAAACGATAAACAAGCTAGCAGGTGCTAAAAAGAAATGGGAGTCTGTCTGTGAAGGTACAAGCTTTAAGACGATAGAGGAAACACTCGCATCTCTCCTAGAAATAGAGAAAAGACAGCAAATGAAGGAAAAAATTGAGCGTTTTTCTGATAAGGTTAAGCAGCTTCATACAGAACTGCAGCGGATTGAGGAGAAGCTTGCTGGAAAACAGCTGTCATTAGAAGAGTGGGAACAAATTCAGCAAATAAAAGCTGAGGTGAAGGAACAGGTTGATGAAGCTGTTGCCAGCAAAGGAGCGGAGACGAAAGCCCTTCAAGTGCTGTTAGATAAGCATGATCGCTTCATGGAGATTGAAAACGAGCAAAAAGAATTGGATGATCTCCTGCAAAAGCTGGAAAAACTCCAATCTGTTTTCAAGGGCAATAGTTTTGTTGAATATGTTGCAGAAGAACAGCTTGAACAAGTCAGTCGAGATGCCTCTGAACGACTTCGTCTGTTAACCCGCGGCAGATATGCCATCGAGGTTGACTCACAAGGAGGATTTATCATGAGGGATGATGCGAACGGAGGGGTAAGACGGCCTGTATCGACGCTATCAGGTGGAGAAACCTTCTTAACTTCACTTGCCTTGGCATTATCCTTATCATCACAAATACAGCTAAGAGGGGAATACCCGCTTCAATTTTTCTTCCTTGATGAAGGATTCGGGACATTGGATGGAGAGCTGCTCGATACAGTCGTAACAGCTCTAGAAAAGCTCCAGTCCCAAAATTTATCGGTAGGCGTTATCAGCCATGTTTCAGAGCTTAGGGCAAGATTGCCAAGAAAGCTAATTGTTGAACCGGCAGAGCCTTCCGGAAAAGGATCTTCTGTTTATATTGAGTCATTGTAGTTTATCTCCATCATGCATAACGAAAACCTCTTGAGATCCAAGAGGTTTTTCGTTATGGATGTTACCGGCTTAGCTGCCCCAATTTATGCTTCATGATTTTTGGTAAATAGTAAGTTTACAAAGGTTGCTCAATAGCTGCTAGTAAAGCTTTCTTAAAGTTAAATAATAAAAAATGATTCAAATCTTTTGGTAGATTAATATTTACAAATGTAAACGTTTTCATATATAATAATACTGGGTTGGATGGCGCGAGTGGCCGTCATAGTATTTGGCATAGGTGGGGCTGATACAAAGGATAATCTGTTATTGCGTTATTTCGAGATGATATGTTTTGAGAGTTCATTTTTTAGTTTATTTGTTTATATGATTTCTAAACGTAAGGGTGGTTTTTATATGAATGATACGACTGAAAAAATCGTACATACCAATTTGAGATTTTGTCCTCAATGTAATAAAGAAAGACCATATGTCATTATTTATGTAACGGGTTCGATTCGGTGTGCTAATTGCGACTATTATCATTTAAAGCAAAGTGAATAAAAAAAGCGCAAGGGCCTTGAACAGCCTCGGGCAAATAAGACGATTTGGAATAGAAGGCGTTCTTTGCCTTCAATTTCAAATTGGCTAGACCCTAGCCTAGAGGCAGTCAAAAACGCGACGTCCTGTCGCACTGACTGCACTTGCACGTCCTGTGCTTCGGGGCTAGGTGCTGGAGCTAGACACAAAAACGAAGTACAAAAAGTTATACTTTAAACTTTAAAAAAGGGGAGCGGACACAGAATCGTCCAATCCCCTTTTTCCTTAATTATTTGCAATCATATTCTGATCTGTTACATCAGGGTCTACCATATTTGTTATACTAATTCCGTTATTGATGATATGGAAATCTCCTGTGCTTCCTCCACCAGAGCCAGACGCTGATTTTGATTGGCTTTTAGGAGAGAGGTAGAAGGAATCCCCAAAATTTATGACTCCGCCATCTACACTATTAATCTTAATGGGTCCTACAATCGCTGGCATATGAAAAACATCCTTTTTGTTTTAGATGGTAATTGATACGTTTCACTAACCATCAGCAAGGATGGCCGATTAACTTCGCCGCGTCCTATAAAGAAACCGGCACTCGTAGCTCCTGTACTTCGAGAAATCCCCCTCTGATGGAAGTCTCACTTTAGTCTATGCATCGGTTTGCGGAGTGTTCATTAGCGGAGATGAGAATCGTCTAGTTTTTCGATTGCCGGATATGCTTCGTACGTGACTCACATACAATATCTTTCGTTGACCCAATCTGCAATATAGCTGAACTTGAAATGGAAGTTACCGATATAGAATCTACGTTTATTTTAGGATTTTTATTAAAAAAATTTGTTGTCAACTGTTCATAAAAAACAGGCTGAGGAATCTCTTCTTCAAAAATGGGAAACTGCGAAAACTTTCCTTCTTCATCATAATAAATCTCTTGTTCCCGTTGAATAGCCAATACTTTTATCGATGGTGTAATTTGCATGGAATCGCCGATATTAAAAACCGAGCTAATTCCAACTGTATTAACATAGGCTCTATTTACATTTGAGAATCGACTAATCATTCTGGAGCCAGCGGCACAAACGGGCCAATGATAAGTGATTCAGGCGGTGTGTCAAATACGGAAGAAAGGGAAATGGTATTTGTATCCCCAATTAAAAAAACAGATGAACTTGATACACCAATTATACGAATGGAACCTACCTGTAAATCGTGATTTACCACAGTAAAATTCATTTGTGTCCCACACCTTTTATTTAAGAATCTTTAGGTAAATGCTGTAAAAAGTGCATAATTGAGTTCTCAACATCCTTTTTGACCTGCAAAAGGATTTCTTGTTTTTTATCTAAAAGAGAATCCTGCTCTGTTAATGGCTGGCTATTTATATAATAGTTGATTCGGCTTTCGATCTGTTTTCGGATGTCCTCAATGATATGCCTGCGGTGCGGTTCATCTAGACGCAGGTCAAATTGCTGCCCCGCTTGTTCAATAAAGCCGACACAATCTGTATTTAAAAATTGATTTATTTCCTCATTGCATTGTCGGAAAAGCTGTTCGCGCAGTTGTTGTTGTACTCCGTTTATGTTCATTCCTTTTTGTTGAACATCAAAATTATCGATTTGATCTGGAGTCATTGGATTTAATCCAATATTTAATGTACCATCAAGCTGTTCAACCTTTAATTGATCAAACTTATACTCAATTTTTTCAACGTTGGTAACAGGCTGACTCTTTATTTTTTCAACATCCTTTTTAAGCTCACGAATCATATGATTTAATTGGAGAATTCTTTGATCCTGATGCTGAATATATTGGTGAAGCTGCCAGATGTATTTGAATAGGTCGTTATTATGCAAGATCATCACCCACCTTTTCTTCATCGCACAAATTAAGGATAATTACTATATATGCAATAAGGCAAAGATGGGTGAATGCCCATTTATCACAATTTTTTACTATGATGCTGGTGATGTTAATGGAACTAGTGATGTTTCTGCAGAGGTTTCTGATACAACTCCAGTAGGTGTTTCTGTTTCAATAAGCGGTGCTGGTGAAGTAAAACCGCCTGTATTATAGAGGTTTGAAAGTGGTTTGATGATTCCGGCGCTGCCAATTTGCAAAACGGAGGAATTATTCACAGCATCCACCCGCAAATAATTAATACAAATGGTTTGATTGATATAAAAATTCAACGTCAACACTCCCTATAGATTTCCTGCACTCGGTTGATCGATTACATCATTGTCATACGTATTCGTAACAGAGTTTTGATTATAAATGTTAAGACCATCCCCGGTATTAAAGGAGCCAGCACCAGCAAAGGTTTTTACCTCACTATATGGGGAAATGGTAATCACATCGCCAATATGAACAATACCGCTCGTTCCGACACTATTTACCTTAAAGGCTCCTACAATAGCTGGCATATCGAACATCCTTTTTTATTTATTAAATAATGGCACAAAAATGCTTCATGTATTTTTTAGGCGCCATATTATACCTTATGATGGGGAAGGGAAATGGTGTGACAAATGCGGAAAAAAACGGTGTATGGGATTTATATTATAGGGTTATTCTTCAATTAAAATTCACGAATATTACCTTGGAGTGAATAATCCAATTTAATCATCTGTATGAACTATTAAAAAATTGAATAATATTAAGTTTTTTAAAGCATTTCTTATTACTTGAATGGTGAATGGGAAATGCTTTTTTATTAGTGCAAAGCAATAAAAACATCATAAAAATTAATAAAAATTTATTGAAAAACGATAAATGATATGCTAAATTCAAATTGACAATAAATAAGTGAGGTGCTTTTTATGAAATTAGTATCAACGCTCTTTTTAAAGATAGCTGTTATTCTTTTGGGATTACCAGTTCTTGCATTGTGCATCTTTTTGGTACCTGAGTTAGGGAGTGTTGCAGCAAAATTGCTTCCAGAGTTTGCTTTTATAAAATATCTCGTTTTCATCGTTTTTTATGCATCGGCGATCCCTTTTTACTTTGCTTTGTATCAGGCTTTCAAACTTTTACGCTATATTGATAAAAATGAAGCTTTTTCGCAAATTTCTGTAACTGCTTTAAAGAAAATCAAATACTGTGCAATGACAATCAGTTGTTTGCATGTTCTAGTCTTGCCGCTCTTTTATCTCTTTGCGGAAATAGACGATGCCCCAGGTGTCATCTTTGTTGGTTTGGTTGTTCCTTTTGCTTCAATGGTGATCGCAGTCTTCGCTGCAGTTCTTCAGAGACTTTTACAAGAAGCGATTGATATAAAATCAGAAAATGACTTAACAGTCTGAGGTGATGAACATGGCAATTATTATTAATATTGATGTGATGCTGGCTAAAAGGAAAATGAGCGTTACAGAGCTTTCGGAGAGAGTTGGAATAACGATGGCTAATCTTTCTATATTGAAAAATGGAAAGGCAAAGGCGATTCGACTGTCAACTTTAGAAGCAATTTGTAAGGCTTTAGACTGTCAACCCGGAGATATTTTGGAATACCGAAGTGATGAAGATACCCAAGAATAATAAAGTGGTAATAACCAACAGGGAAAGGAAAAAGGGAATTTTTTAATGAATCGAATTCAAAAGGGGAGTTATTCATGAATTTAACCATCCAAGGTGCTCAGAAAAAAACTTTAATGTTACGCATTATGGGAGCACTAAAGCAGCTCGTTCGTTTTGGGTGGGAGCAGGCCCTATCATGTTTGTTTCCTGTCGTTATTTTCGCTTCTTTGGCTTTTACACAAATCATCCCGCTTCCCTTTCTGCCACGGTATGACTGGCTGCTCCTCATCTGCCTTCTGATGCAGTGGTGGATGGTGCGTTCCGGGCTTGAAACACGGGATGAACTAAAGGTTATCACATTGTTCCACCTTATTGGTCTTGCTCTTGAACTTTTCAAGGTACATATGGGCTCCTGGTCATATCCAGAGGAAGGATATTTTAAAATTTTTGGTGTACCTTTGTACAGCGGATTCATGTATGCAAGTGTAGCGAGTTATCTTTGCCAGGCGTGGAGGAGGCTTAAAGTTGAACTTGTTAAGTGGCCGCCGTTTTTGGTCGTTGTACCTCTTGCAGCTGCGATTTATTTGAATTTTTTCACACACCATTATTGGATTGACGTCCGCTTTTGGTTATCCGGTCTTGTCATCATTGTTTTTTGGAAATCATGGGTCATATACGAGGTTAATGGAACTCGTTACCGTATGCCACTCGCACTTTCTTTTGTGCTCATAGGATTTTTTATATGGATAGCAGAAAATATAGCAACGTACTTTGGAGCTTGGGAATACCCAAACCAAACAGAGGCATGGAGTCTTGTTCATCTTGGGAAGGTGAGCTCATGGCTCTTATTAGTAATTGTTAGCTTTCTTATCGTAGCGACGTTAAAGCAGGTTAAGGGGAAAAATTCCACCAGGATAGATACTAGTCAAGTTTTATAACGGTCATGAACCTTCTTTTGTAGCTAAGCGCTTTGATATCCAGCTCCAGCGCCTAGTAGCCCCCCTCTAGGGTCTAGCAACTCATGAATTGAAGGCAAAGAACGCCTTCTATTCATGAGCGTCTTATTTGCCCAAGGCTGATCAAGGCGCTTGCGCTTTTCTTATTCTTTCATCATCAATTATGACCTTTACCTAAATTTTCTGTTTTTCTATTTTATCAATTGAGGGAGTGTTTATTTTTCTGTTATGATTTTCTTGCAAAGTTATAATATAATTTTTTAATCAACAGTATTTGCTTATATTGTTACATAAAATTTGAGACCTATCGGGATGAGTGATAATGAATAATCAAAAAACACCTCAAACAACTGAATCTAATTTTAAACGACTAGATCAGTCAGATCTTGCGCTGGTAGTTCGTTCCTTTTTGTCTACTTTAGATGTGAATGGAGAGACACGATTGCCGCAACGCGCTTATCTGGCCATTCGGCATTCTATTCGCAACCTTCAATTACCACCTGGACAGACTGTGCTAGAGAGGGAAATAGCGGAAATCCTCGGCATGAGCAGGACACCTGTGCGTGAGTCTCTAGTGCGGTTAGAAACGGAAGGATGGGTACGGCTTATACCACGTCGAGGTTTTATTGTTGCACCATTAGTAGCGGATGATCTTCAACAAATTTATGAGGTGGTGGAAGCGCTTGATGGTGTTGCAGGTAAACTTGCTACCGGTCGTGCTACCGACGAAGAGTTAAACCAACTTGAACGTATGATTGAAGAACAAGAAAAGGCATTAGAACAAAGCGATCTACTTGCATGGACAGACCTAGATGATCAATTTCATAATTACATTGTTGATTTAGCGCAAAATCCACGCCTTAGAGGTGTTGTGGACAGTCAGTCTGACCAACTCCATCGAGCACGCTTATACACAATAGAACATCGACCAAAGCCAACACGTTCAGTGATTGAACATAAGGCAATTCTAGCAGTCATGCGGGCAGGGGATCCTGAAGCTGTACGAACTATGTTACAATCTCATCGCTATAGAGCACGTAATGAAATTCTGGAGGCTCTTCGATCTATGCATCCATTCCCGGAAGAGAAACGGTAATGGAAGGAGACTTTTCCGCGGTGTAAGAATCTAGATTTATACTTAAAGTGTAAAAAAAGACTGTAGAGATTTCACAGAAATCAACTACAGCCTTTTTGTATTATTTTACATAGTTACAAAGCTTGCCGATCTGCTCAACTTCAACAACTACAATATCTCCAGACTTCATTGGACAACTCCCTGAAGGTGAGCCAGTAGCCAAAACATCTCCAGGCTCCAATGTCATAACCTGTGAAATCCAACTGATAAGGAAAGGAATTGAAAGGGACATCTGATTCGTATTCCCCTCTTGGACGACTTTCCCGTTTAAGGTTGTAACGATTTGTAAATTTGTTGGATCTATTCCTTTCACAATATACGGACCCAACGGACCAAAAGTATCAAAGCCTTTCCCGCGCGTAAACTGTGGATCAGTTTTCGTAAGATCTCTTGCAGTCACATCATTAAATATCGTACAGCCAAAAACATACTCCAATGCTTCATCTTCTTTAATATTTTTGCAGCGTTTTCCAATAACGAGTGCTACTTCCCCCTCCATTTCCACCTGATCGGTTAAATCACTTGAGGGAAGAACGATTTCCCCCTGATCTGGAATCATGGAAGAAGTCGGTTTTAAAAACAAAAACGGTTCTTGCGGATTTGCCTTTCCCCCAGTTTCTTTTGCGTGTTCAGCGTATGTCCAGCCAAAATTAACAATTTTTGATGGTACTACTGGCTCCAAAATCTTCACATCACTATATTTCACTCTTGAACCATCATATTTCAGTTCATCATTTGCAATTTCTGAAAAACTACTAGATAATTGTAAAATTTCGTCATCTTCAACAATTCCGTAATATATTTTGCCGTTATGTCGCTGATAGCGAACGATCGTTTTTATTTTTTGCAGTACCTGCATACCACACCATCTCCGTAACTTACTTGATAAATCTTACCTGTTCGCTGATTAACGCATATTGTTCTTCCTTCTTTTTATTAAACTCCACCTTATTTTCTTCAAATATGTTATTTCCTTCTGCATCAATTGAAACAATAAGAGGACCAAACTCATTTACTTCACATACCCAAAGAGATTCAGGCATTCCAAGGTCTTTCCAGTGCACTTCTCTGATTTGTTCAACCTTTGTTGCTGCATAAACAGCATTTCCGGCTGGAAAAACAAGATGCAACGCTTTGTGAGTCTTGCATCCTTCCTCAGTGTTCTTCCCCATTCCACCTTTTCCAACAATGAGTTTAACACCTGTTTCTTTAATAAACTCCTTTTCGAATTTTTCCATTCTCATACTCGTTGTTGGACCAACAGAAACGATCTCGTACTTTTCATTTCCAAGGTCTTTAACAATGGGACCAGCATGGAAAATCGCTTTCCCCTTAAGGTCAACAGGTAAAGGGATTTTTTCTTCAATGAGTCTTCTGTGGGCAACATCCCTGCAAGTAACCAGTGTACCAGTTAGGTAAATGATATCCCCAACTCGTATATCCTTCAGGTCTTCATCTTTTATCGGTGTTGTTAATACCTTCTTGCTCATAATGTTACCCCCTTGTGAGTATCAATTACATAGTTTAAATTACGATCAATAGTGATCTTTCCTCGTCTATGGGACCAGCAACCTGTATTGACTGCAACTCCAATCGTAGACGGATGTCTTGCTGTATTCACAACATTTACACCCATGACAGATTTAGATCCTTTAAGTCCCTGAGGTCCAAGGCCAATGGCGTTAATTCCATCTTCAAGAAGCTTTTCCATCTTAGCCGCATTTTCATTTTCATTCCGACTTCCAACAGGTCTCATAAGAGCTTTTTTAGAGTTCATAGCTGCTGTTTCAACCGAAGTGCCGACACCGACACCAACTAGAAGTGGAGGACAGGCGTTAATTCCATAACTTGTCATCCGATCAAGCACAAACTTTACCACACCTTCATAGCCCTCACCTGGCATAAGAACCGTAGCCACTCCAGGAAGGGTACATCCGCCCCCTGCCATATACGTATAGATTTCTACTTTGTCACTGTCTTCTTCAATCTCCCAGAAGATACTTGGTGAACCATCACCGATGTTCTTTCCTGTATTGTATTCATCAAATGTTTCTACAGAATTGTGTCGCAAAGGTGTTTCTTGAGTTGACTTATACACACTATTTTTCAGAATATTATCTAACTGGCCAATCAAAGGGAAGTTCTGTCCACACTTAACAAAAAACTGGAGAACACCTGTATCCTGACATGAAGGTCTCTTTAATTCATAAGCCAGCTTCTGGTTATCAAACATAGTTTTATAGATGATTTTTGCTAGTTTATTGTCTTCCTCTTCACTTAATTCTTTCAACTTATTTTCGACATCATCAGGAAGTTTATAGCTGACAAGAGATATAAACTTTGACATTAGATCAGTCATCTTTTCTTTTTGCTGCGTCTTATCAATCATTACACTCATAATAACTCTCCTTTTTATTTTTAATTTAGTTAGTTGAGAAATGAAAGAAAATTGGTAACCACCCAAAGCTCCTATTAGAATCGGCTATTATGCCCGGTTCCAACTTTATCGATTGCTTTTGCCTAAAGTGAGTAAACCTATTTCTCTAATCCTCTAGCATCCCATATACGTCTATTTTCTAAGTAATACACACAACCATAATGAGGAAATCGCTTTCAAAAGAGGATTTCCCGTATGATCTTGAGTTAAATGAGACAACACATGTAACCACATTTTTCTTTTCAAATTCCTTCTTCAGGGGGGAACAGCTAGATGCAAAACACGTACAGCTCCTACCACTCTCCACATCTCTTTTATTTGAATCAGGGTTAATGTGAATATCTTATGAACTAATTATTAAATAATGTATACATTACAGTCAATACTTTTCATGCATTTTAATGAAAATTATTTTTTGAATAAATACGATTGGATGCCTTTTAATATATAAAAACACATGTATTATTTGTTTTTTCTATAAATAATATAATGGTAGTGTTGGAAATAGTCTAAAAATTGTGTTGACATTAATGCATACATTAACATACAATCTAGTCAATTGGTATTTTATTGTTTAATTTTCTCACACCTTGAAATAAAGGAGTGATATTATTGAATGCGCTTTCAGCTGGGTTTTATCTGTGATCATTCTTAAGTTGATAATTTAAAGATTAGAAAAAATAAAGAAATGGAGGTGTAGGTAAAAAGAGATCATTTCAGCAAGATGCCTACCAATTTATTCTTCTGGATGACACGATTTGCTTTTTCGTATTATCATAAGGGATGAAAATCTTTGTATACGCTTCCATGTGAACCTCATTAAAAGTTGATCCTTCTGATAATGTTCCGGACACTTAACTATTTAAAATGACAAATAATTTGATTTCATAAATTATAGGGGGAGATGGTTTGTATGTTAACATTCCTAGCATTATTAATGATCATAGTATTTATAGTACTTCTTTCAAAAAATAAATTATCTGTATTCGGGGCATTAACAATTGTTCCATTTGTTTTTGGAGCAATTGCAACCTTTGTAACGGATGCTTCTTTTTTGGATCTCTTTGAATGGGTTAAAGAAGGTATTTTATTTAGTGTAGATGAAGAAACAGGAGAGGTTTCTACCGGAGTTATTTCACCTGCAATTGTTATTTTATTTGCGGTGTTGTATTTCGGTATAATGCTTAATGTCGGTTTGTTTGATCCTTTATGCGAATTCTTTATTAAAAAAGCAAAAGGTGACCCATTGAAAGTGACAATGGCAACAGTTTTAACTGCGACAGTAGTCACGATGAATGGTGATACGACTACAACGATTATTATTTGTGTTGCTGCTTTCCTTCAACTCTATAAACAAATGCATATTAAGTTAATTTATTTAGCAGTCATTATTGTTACCCCTATTGGAATTTTTAATCAGTTACCATGGGGAGGCCCAACAATTGCTGCAGCCACAGCGATGGGTGTAAGTATTGGCGAATTGTTTGCAGATCTACTGCCAGGAATGCTGGTTGCTGAAGTATTCGCCATTTTAATGGCTTATGTTATCGGAATCAAAGAAAGAAAACGTTTAAAGTATGATCCTAAGACTGCTAAGGATATTTCTCCAGAGCAAATGGAAAGCATGTTAAATGCTATTCGTCTTAAAGATCCTGAATTAAAGAGACCAACACTATTTGCTTTTAATTTAATTTTAACGCTTGCTATTTTAGTTATGCTTGTGATGGATGTTGCACATGGCGGTGTTTTATTTGGGATAGGTGCAGCAATTGCCCTTACGGTAAACTATAAGTCTGCAAGTCTTATTAATGAACGAATTGATGACTTAGCTGCAGATGCTTTGGCACCAGCTTTGGCAACCTTGGCTGCTGGGGTTTTCTCTGGTATTTTAATAGGTAGTGGGATGTCAACTGCTTTAGCCACATCTATTACAGCTATTATTCCAGAAACATTAGGCTCAAATATGGCGCCAATCTATGCGTTAATTGCAGCACCTGCCATTACATTTTTACCGCAAGATGCTTTCTACTTTGGGATTGCTGGCGTAATGGCGGATGTTATGGGGCAATATGGAATTTCTGCTAGCGAAGCGGCTGTCGCTTCCATGGTAGGACAGGCATTCCGTCTAATTTCACCAGTTATTCCAGCACTATATATGTTGGTTGATTCTACAGAGACAAACTTTGTCAACTTTCAAATAAAGTATGTAATGTATGCTTGGCCCATTATCTTTATCTATCTAGCTGTTTATACATTAACCGGAGCATTGCCGATTTAAAATAAAGTCCTTGATAAAAATTAGTCGTACTTTTCTATTGGAAAAAAACGATATCATGGAGTACAACTAGTTCAATTCTTTTGATTAGTCTAAGGCAGGATCATACATATTATCAGGAATAATATGTATGATCCTTATTTCTATTCGTGTAAAATAAAAGTGCAAAATATCTCCAACAGTTACATATGAGGTACACACATTTCTTTGCTAAATAAGTTATTTCCGTACCATAAAAAATAGTTTTTTAAACAATAATCCTTGGGAGGAGTTCGTTGATGATTGATGCACATATACATCTTGATCAATATCACTCTAATTTAGATGAGGCCATTTTAAGATGGCAGGAAAATGGAATCGAAGCTGTTGTAGCAGTTGCGTCAAACCTGCAATCAAGTTATGAGATATTGAAGCTTAAGCAACGCTTTCCTGAATTTGTCTATGCAGCAATCGGACATCATCCGGAAGCTCCCCCACCAGCAAGTATGGAATTAGCTGAACTCCTAGATCTGATAAAACAGGAACGGAAGCATTTATCTGCTATTGGGGAAATTGGGCTGCCGACTTATCAAAAAAAGGAGCTTTATGATCGGTATAAAGAAGAAGAATACATATCTGTACTAGAAGTTTTTTTGCAGATGGCGAAAGAGATAAAATTGCCAGTTGTTTTACATGCTGTGCATGAAGAAGCGAAAAAAGCATTAACCTGCTTAAAGAGGCAGCAAATTCCACACGCACATTTCCATTGGTTAAAGGCCCGGGAGGATGTAGTAAGTGATATTGTCTCAAGCGGATATTATGTTTCTGTTACACCAGAAGTTTGTTACCGGGAACGAGATCAGAAATTAGCTAGACAAATCCCGATGGATCAGCTTTTAATCGAAACAGATGGACCTTGGAAGTATCATGGCCCTTTTAAAGACAGAGAAACATCCCCATTATTATTAAAGGAAATCAGTGAGTGCTTATCGAATATTCTTACTATCCCGATTCACAGCTTAAGAGAAAAAGTAACAACAAACACAAAACGATTCTATACGGAGGGGACATATGAAATTCGTAACAGCGTCAATACATAATGAGCAGTTTATTGGAGCAGTATACGGTGATAAAATCATTGATTTAAAAAAAGCGGAAAAGGATATTTTTGAATTAACATCTTTCCCAAAATCCATGGTTGATTGTGTGGCATTAGGTGACAAGTTTGTTCAAAATGTAAAACAAATTGTTGATAAAATTGCAGGTAAAGACGGATCTGAAAGCTATCTTTACCCAATTGAAGATGTAAAACTGCTTTCCCCAATTCCAAGGCCAGCTAAAAATGTTTTTTGTGTAGGGAAAAACTACCGAGAACATGCAATCGAAATGGGAAGTGAGGCAGATGTACCGAAACATGTCATGTTGTTTTCAAAAGCACCAACTTCTGTCATTGGCCATGAAGATGAAATAGATCCGCATCTACATCTAACGAAAGAGCTTGATTATGAGGGAGAACTTGCGGTTGTAATTGGAAAAAAAGGCAAGCAAATTAATGAAGCAGAAGCAATGGATTATGTGTTTGGTTATACGATCGTAAATGATATTACGGCAAGAAATGTGCAAGCGCAGCATAAACAATTTTTGCTTGGCAAAAGCCTGGATACCTCTTGTCCGATCGGTCCTTATATCGTTCATAAATCTGCAATCGAAACCCCTTATGATTTAACAATTACAACAAAAGTAAATGATGAAGTAAGACAGGATGGCAATACAAAGGATATGATTTTTACGATTGAACATATTATTTCAACGATCTCACAAGGAACAACGCTTGAACCAGGTGATATTATTGCAACAGGAACACCTGCCGGGGTAGGGAAAGGATTTAACCCTCCTAAGTTTTTACAGCCTGGCGATCTAGTAGAGATTGAGATTGAAAAGATCGGGGTATTAAGAAATCGAATAATGAATTCCTAATGATGAAGGCAGGATTTCATAAAATAGACACAAGCAGACAATTCTTTGAACCAGTTTCATTAATATTTTTAGTGAATCATGCTAAAATAGGGTTGTTTGAACCTATTAAGGAGGAAAAAATATGACACATGCACATATTACGACATGGGTAATCGCCATTATCCTTTTCTTCGTAGCAAACTCACTATTAAAATCAGGAAAAGAAAAAGTAGTTCACATGGTTTTAAGACTGTTTTATATTTTAATCATTGTGACAGGTGTGCTTATTGCTTCAGGTATTCATCTATTTAGTGGAGAGTATATTGGTAAGATCATCTTAGGAATCGTAACGATCGGTATGATGGAAATGGTATTAGTTAAGGCGAAAAAAAGCCAGCCAAATAAAGTTTTTTGGATTATCTTCATTATTTCACTTATTCTAACAATTTTATTAGGTTTGCGTTTGCCATTAGGCTTTTCCCCATTAGGCTAATAAGTGATTAAGGAGGTGTTTCAAAACTTTATGCTTGAAACACCTTCTTTTTTATAACTTTCTACTTCAATATTAAACGAAATATGTTATAATAAAAATAAGTTAATAAATTGGTTTGAGATTCAGAGAGACCAAGACTGTGTTATAGCTTAAAAGGGCTATAATAAAGTCGTGGTCTCTCTTTTTTAGTGATAATTGGATATTTTTAACAATAAGGTCATTAATTATAGGAGGAAAAAAACGAAATGTCGATAAAATTCTCGGCTTTAAACAGAGTAGATCAATTAACAGAAATGATTAAGGATCAATATGACTTGTTAGTTATTGGCGGCGGTATTACAGGTGCCGGCATTGCATTAGATGCTTCACTTAGAGGGATGAAGGTAGCGGTAGTGGAAATGCAGGATTTTGCAGCGGGTACTTCGAGCCGATCAACAAAGCTTGTTCACGGAGGTCTCCGTTATTTAAAACAATTTCAAGTCGGTATGGTTGCTGAGGTTGGGAAAGAGCGGGCCATTGTTTATGAAAACGGTCCGCATGTAACAACACCTGAATGGATGTTATTACCGATTCATAAAGGCGGGACTTTTGGAAGATTTAGTACGTCAATTGGTCTTCGTGTCTACGACTTTTTAGCAGGTGTTAAAAAATCTGAACGCCGTTCTATGCTTTCAGCAACTGATACATTGCGTAAAGAGCCGCTTGTGAAAAAAGCAGGATTAAAAGGCGGCGGATATTATGTTGAATACCGGACAGATGATGCACGCTTAACCATCGAAACGATGAAAGCGGCTGTTGAAAATGGCGCACATGTTATCAATTATGCAAAAGCGGAAGAATTTCTATATGAAAATAAACAAATAACAGGTGTTGTTGTAAAAGATATGATGTCGAACAAGCTTTATGAAATAAAAGCAGCAAAGGTAGTAAATGCGGGCGGCCCTTGGGTTGATGAGATTCGGAAACATGATTATGCAAGAAATAATAAACAGCTTCGCTTGACAAAAGGTGTTCATCTAGTCATTGATCAGTCAAAATTCCCGCTTCGTCAAGCCGTTTATTTTGATACACCTGATGGACGGATGGTCTTTGCGATTCCGCGTGATGGTAAAACATATGTAGGTACAACAGATACGTTTTACGACAAGGATACGGCGAATCCGAAGATGCTTGCTGAGGACCGTGATTATATTTTAAAAGCGATCCATTTTATGTTCCCTGATGTCAAGGTAACAGAAAAGGATGTTGAATCAAGCTGGGCTGGTGTTCGACCATTAATTTATGAGGAAGGAAAGGATCCTTCTGAAATCTCCCGTAAGGATGAAATCTGGGAGGCTGAAAGCGGGCTGATTACCATCGCGGGCGGGAAGCTTACTGGCTACCGGAAAATGGCGGAGGCTGTAGTTGATCTTATTGCCAAACGTCTTCAAGAACAGGGGAAAGGATTCAAAGAAAGCCAAACAAAAACATACCCAATTTCAGGAGGAAATGTTGGCGGTTCTAAAGGGTTAGGGCCATTTATTGCAAAAAAAGCAATAGAAGCTCTTCAATCCGGATTCACAAAAGAAGAGGGACATCACTTAGCTGCTATGTATGGATCGAATGTTGATGAGCTTTTCCGTTACGGAAAACAGTATGACACAGTAGAAACGAAGCTATCACGCATCGTTTATGCACAGTTAATGTACGCGATTGAACAGGAAATGGCAACAAAGCCAGTGGATTTCTTTATTCGCCGTACAGGAGCCTTATTCTTTAACATTGATTGGGTTCGCAGCTGGAAGGATGAGGTCATTGCATTTATGGAAGAAAAGCTTGGTTGGACGAAGGAGCAAACGGCTGAATTTACAAGACAATTAGAACGAGAGCTAACGGATGCAGTTACGCCGGTCAATCAATAAATGAGTAAAGAGAGAGTAAAATGGGGGTGTCTCAAAAGGTTGAGACACCCCCATTCTCATGCTGTTAACATTATTTTTCTGCTACAGGCTGGTAAAGTCCTGGTATGCTATTTGCTGAGATAGCCAAACGGTTCCATCCGTTTATGGTGATGATGATCGTAACGAGATCGATATATTGTTTTTCATCAAAATGCTTGCGAACCCGTTGATACAGATCATCTGGTACCCCGTTTGCGGAAATGGTTGTAACGGCTTCCGTTAATTCTAACGCTGCCCTTTCCTCTTCAGAATAGAAGGGTGACTCCCGCCAAGCCGGTAAACAGTATATTCTTTGTTCTGTTTCACCAATTGCCCGGGCATCCTTTGTGTGCATATCCAAGCAGAAAGCACAGCCATTGATTTGAGACGCACGAATTTTCACTAATTCGATGAGTTTACTATCAAATCCTGTTGTTTTCTTGTAGTCCTCCAGTTGTCTCATTAATCTAAAGACTTCTCGATTTGTTTGCATGTAGTTAATACGTTGCTCCATGTAGATAACCTCCATTTAATTAATTTATGTTTCACTATTAAGACTAAATAGAGGTTTGATTTGTGACATTAAAAAAGCTCAAATTAGAGCTCTCGGTTTATTCTTTTTAAGGAATAGGGATATGCTTTAATTTATCAGGATTTCGGATAATAAAGATTCTCTGGATCGTTTTTTGTTGAGAATCTAATTCAAAGCAGATGACTTTGTCAGGATGTCCCTCTTTTACTTGCAAGATCCCTTTTTGACCATTTACGATCACTGGAAGAACTTCTCCTATGAAACTTCCTTTAGCTGTAACTCCTTTAAGAAAAGCAGATACACGCTGTTTGTTTACAATTGGATTTAATGCAGCAGGCACTTTTCCGCCACCATCGGATATAAGTACAACATCTTCTGTCAGAAGATCAATAAATTCCTCAAAGTTACCGGTAACCGATGCTTTTATAAATGACTCTGCTATAAGGTCAACCTGCCTAGTATTCTTCGGATGAACAGGCAGATCCGTATTTAATTTTTTCTTAGCTCGACTGTAGATTTTTCTGCAATTTACTTCTGACTTTTCCAGTATCTCAGCAATATCTCTATACTCATAAGAAAATGCTTCTCTAAGTACAAACACTGCTCTTTCAATTGGTGAAAGGTGATCCAGCAAAATGAGAAAAGCATATGACACTGTTTCATCTGTCAGCATTTTATCTAAAGGCTGTTCTGCTTGGTGCACCTGAGGCTCGGGTAACCAAGGCCCTGTATAAAGCTCTCTTCTTTTTCGAGCTGAATTTAAGAAAGTTAGACATCGGTTTGTTATCACTTTTGCGAGATAGGCTTTCAAGTCTTTAATTTGGTTGGTATCAGTCTTAAGCTGAAGGAATAAATCATGAACCATATCTTCTGCATCGGTAATGGATCCAAGCATCCGATATGCAATGGAAAAAAGGTACGGTTGATATGTTTTATATAATGTATCCAACTCCATCTTTGCTTCACCTATTTCTATTATATTTATCTTTTACAAAGAAAGTGAAAACCACCCTTTAGCTCAGCCAGGGTGGTTTCAATAGGTAAATCACTCATTTGCTTCCCTCTGAAACAGAGGATTTATGTTGTGCTAACGGTAGGGTGTTAGCAGCACCTTACCGTTCTTTTTATTTATACACATCTTCTATTAAAAAAGATAACATACTTTGTTAAAAAAATCACTTCAAATCCTTTATTTTCTCTTTTATCCCACTAGTAAGACACACCATGAAGGAGGGCAAAACTTAAGGGATTTTATATGTTAGCCTGAAAAGACGTTAATAATGCTACAAATCCAGTAAATTGTGGTCGCATAACCATGAGTGGACACAATCAATAAATTTTTTGGTGGCAGGAGACATATTTGGTTTTGTAGCGATGCCTATAAAACGAAAAGACTCGTTTTCCAAATTAAGAATACGAATGTTTTTGGGAATATGGGATAAAGTCATCTCAGGCCGTATGCTGATACCTAAATTATTTTGGACCATAGCAATGATCGCTTGGTCATCTGATACCTCGTACTTCACATTTGGCTTTATATTGTTTTCTCTGAAAATTTGTTTAATCTCATGGTCCCAACCTTCCTTAGGCATAATCAAGGGTTCTTCTTGTATTTGTTTGAAGGAAATACTATCTAGTTTATGAAGTGGATGTTGATCTGATAGAATACAAAGCATTTTATCTTTTTTTAAAGGGAGAAATTCAAGTGATTTGGTTATAGGTAAAGTGAGAAAACCACAGTCAATTACCCCGTTTAAAATCCACTGTTCTAACGTAGAATAATCGCCTTCATACAATTTTAGAACAATTCCTGAATGATTATGCTCAAATTGTTTTATTATATGGGGTAACCATTGTGTAGCAACACTAGTAAATGTACCGATTCTCACTATCCCCACTTCCAAACCGTTTATTGCTGCCGCCTCTTGTTTCATTCTATCATTTAAGGTCAGGATTTCACGAATATATGTAAGCATACGCTCCCCATTACTTGTTAAATAAATACCAGATCGCCCTCTGGTTAGTAAAGAAAAGCCAAATTCAGTTTCAAGACTATTAATGGCATGACTGATACCTGATTGCGTTAAGTTTAACATTTCTCCGGCTTTTGTTAGACTCCCCGTTTCGACTACAGCGTGAAAGACCTCAAATCGACTAATTGTCATCTTATTCTCCTTCGAACATTAGTTTTTTTCATACATAATATTATAAATATTCATTTTACTCATGGAAAGTCTTTCGTTTATACTGAAAATAACTTATCTACATTCCAATTAAGAATCGAAAATAGTATTTGCCGGTTGAAAAAGTGTTCTAGTGGAAGCTGCATAAGGCTTCGGTGCGATAGTACGGTATTATAAGTGGTGTGTCGAAAATCTATGCCAACTATTTATTAAGAAGTAATTCAAGAAAACAATAAGTTATTTCAGAATAATTGAAAACGCTTCAAAAATAAATAAGGGTAACTGCTATTTGATTTTTATTTTTTAACCGCTTACATTTTTTGAGCCTTAAAAAAACATTTGATTTAAAAGGTTTAATCTTATTGTTTTCCTCCTAAAATGTAATTTTGAAAATAATGTGTAAGGATATGTAACATCGTTATTGAAGGGGGAGATAGATTTATGAATATAATAATTGGTGTATTGAATGGGATATTTACGCTAGTTGTTAATTATTAGAATATCATTTTAAATCTGAGTAAGAAATTAAAGGAATCTATTTAATTAACAAAGAGTATTGATTGGTCCATTGTAATTAACAAGTTATTAAAGTTTTCCAAAACCTAGGCAGGGGAGGAAGTTGTTAATGAACTTTGAAGTTAAATTATCGGTGCACGAAATTTTACAGAATAAGCATTTTGAGCATGCAAAAGTAATAGCGGGGAAAGCTGGCCTTTATAGGCTCGTTCGATGGGTCCATGTTATGGAAGTAACCTCAATTGAAAATCTTATAAATGGAAATGAGCTTATCCTTTCTACAGGGATTGGATGGAAAGGAGATAAAGAGGTTTTTGGTTCATTAGTTAAACAGTCTATTAATTCCAATGCAGCTGGGCTTTGTATTGAATTAGGATCGTATGTATCTAAAATACCACAAGAAATTATAGAATTAGCGGACGCCCATGAATTTCCATTAATTGTTTTTACAAAGGAAGTACGGTTTATTGATATTACACAAGAGATACATAGTCTCTTGATTAAAAAGCACTATCAAATCCTTTCAGATCTAGAAGAATATTCGAATAGATTAAATCAATTACTTCTTTCCTCTAATCCACAGCAAAAAATCTTGCAACTTTTACATGATCATTTAAAAATGACAGTTTTTTATATTTCAAACCAAGGGAAAGTTCAAGTTATCTCAAAAAAATCACCAGAAGAACAAGATAAATTAGTTCAACTTTTGAAAGGTAATAAGATACCTAGACTTATGAATGTTGCTCATCAATCTGTGCAAGCATTGAATCAGACTTTTGCTGATCTGTTCATCATTTCGGAAGCCGAGGCCATTACAGAGTTTGAATCTCTAGTATTAGACCGTAGTGCTATAGCATTAGCTCAAAGCCTTTTACGCGAATTATACATTGAAGAACAAAGAAAGGCGAAAGAAGCGGAATGGGTTAGTTGTTGGCTTGAAGGAGGTCATAGTAATGAACAAATTCACAGATACCTTTCGGAGCTTGAACCAAATCTCAAGCCAAATGGATGTACTGTTTTAATCTGTAAAGCCGATAATCTAGATAAAATTATTTCAGAATTCACTTATTTAAAAGTATATTTTCGCTCTATTTTTGAACAACGAGGTATCTTTCTGTTATCTTATGTACAAAAAAATCAATTGGTTTTTGTGCTACTCAATAAGTGGAAAACGGATGATTTGAAGCGCAGGGTGCAAGAAGGAATAGATTGCTTAAAAAAGTCCGACTTTATCAAAAAACAGAAATTTTCCCAACTTAAATTTAGTGTAGGAAAATTTGTCAATGATTTAAGTCATGTTAAAAATAGTTTTCATACAGCAAAAGAAACATTGAATATTCGAGAAAAAATGCCGAATGAATTAAGTAATTATTTTTATGAGGATTTATATATTTTCCGATTAGTGTTAGCAGCTAATGAACAAGGAATTCTTTGTGAATTCATCTCCGATTATTTAGGACCTGTATTATTACATGATCAACAGAATAATGGAGAGTTACTAAAAACATTAAAAGTCTATTTGCAATGTAAGGGGGCCAAAAAAGAAACAGCTGAACAACTTCATATTGTTCGACAAACACTTTATCATCGACTTGACAAATTGTATGAACTAATTGGAAGGGACTTCATGGATCCTTATAAGCGTCAAGCAATTGAAGTTGCGATATCTGCATATGAATATACCTCTGCGTCTAAGTCACCATATGAATATGCTTCTATAACTAAGTCATCATAACTTGTAGTGAAACCCTAAATCTGGGTTTCTTTTTTTATAGTTTATGAAAGTATAAAATTTTGTACTTAGTTTTAGTGTCTAGCTCCAAGCGCCAGCGGCGAAGCACAGGACGTGCAAGTGCAGTTAAGAGATAAGGCCGTCGCGATTTTAACTGCCTTTAGGGTCTAGTCAAATAGGAATTGAAGGTAAAGAACACCTACTATTCCTGTTCGCCTTATGCTTGTCGCCGAATGCTAAGCGCCTTGCGCTTTTCTTATATAAAGACAACTTGTCAATAGTTTCAAAGGTTATCACTCATAATGTAGAAAAAAAATGCGGAATATTTTACACATTGTCTAATGATAGGGGTATTTATGACAAATATAATTAGCTCAAAGGATTGATATACTTTCAAAAATCGGAGGTTTTACAATGGAGCTAACACAAACTGTCCAAACATTAAAAAACTTTATCGGTGGACAATGGATAGAATCTACAGGTAATCAAATTGAAGAAGTACCAAATCCAGCAACAGGAGAGATAATAGCTCGTGTGCCAATTTCCACTCGGGAAGATTTAGATAACGCAGTTGCCGTTGCTAAAGAAGCATTCAAAAAGTGGAGAAAAGTCTCTGTACCTAAACGAGCTCGAATTTTATTTCGCTATCAACAACTATTAGTTGAAAATTGGGACCAATTGGCAACTCTAGTTACATTAGAAAATGGAAAGAGTTACAACGAAGCATATGGGGAAGTTCTTCGAGGGATTGAATGTGTTGAATTTGCTGCGGGTGTACCAACTTTAATGATGGGACAGCAGCTTCCGGATATAGCTACTGAAGTTGAATCGGGTATGTATCGTTACCCGATTGGAGTAATTGGAGGAATCACACCGTTTAATTTTCCGATGATGGTTCCATGCTGGATGTTCCCGCTCGCAATTGCATGTGGAAACACGTTTGTATTAAAACCATCCGAAAGAACACCTTTGTTGGCTAATCGCTTAGCTGAATTGTTTAAAGAAGCTGGCCTTCCAGATGGTGTATTAAATATTGTGCATGGTGCACATGACGTTGTAAATGGCATTTTAGATAATGAGGATGTGAAAACGGTATCCTTCGTTGGTTCTCAACCTGTGGCTGAGTATGTATATAAAACAGCAGCGGCTAATGGCAAACGTGTTCAGGCTCTTGCTGGAGCAAAAAATCATTCAATCGTCATGCCGGATGCAGATTTAGACAATGCTGTAAACAATATTATCGGTGCTGCATTTGGCTCTGCAGGTGAGCGTTGTATGGCAGCTTCCGTTGTGGTTGCAGTTGGAGACGTTGCAGATGAATTAGTAAGTCGACTTAAAAAAGCTGCCGATGGAATTAAAATAGGAAATGGTATGGATGAAGGCGTATTCCTTGGGCCAGTCATTCGGGAGTCACATAAAAAACGTACCATTAATTATATTGAAAATGGTAAAAATGAGGGCGCTTCTCTTATCCGGGATGGAAGAAATGATGCAAAGAATGAGCAAGGATACTTTATTGGCCCTACGATTTTTGATCACGTACAAACGGATATGAAAATTTGGCAAGATGAAATTTTTGCCCCGGTGTTATCGATTGTTCGAGTGGAAACTTTAGAGGAAGCAATTGAACTTACAAATAAGTCTGAATTCGCAAATGGTGCATGTTTATATACTGACAGTGCTAAAGCCATTCGTGAATTCCGTGAAGAAATTGATGCAGGTATGCTTGGTGTGAATCTTGGAGTTCCTGCTCCCATGGCATTCTTCCCATTCTCAGGCTATAAGAAATCCTTCTATGGTGACCTCCATGCCAATGGAAAAGATGGGGTAGAATTCTATACTCGTAAAAAAATGCTTACAGCTCGATATTGAAGAAAAGGTGTATCACCATAAAAGGAGAGAATGGAGTTGATGATGATGCAAGCAACAGAACAAGCACAACATTTGCAAAAAACAGATGAAAAATACCTTTGGCATGCAATGAGGGGGGCAGCGCCTAATCCAGCAAATTTAATTATCACAAAAGCAGATGGGGCATGGGTGACGGATATAGATGGAAACAGTTATTTAGACGGCATGTCAGGTCTTTGGTGCGTGAATGTGGGGTATGGCCGTAAAGAGCTTGCAAAAGCGGCTTTTGAACAACTTGTGGAAATGCCATATTTCCCTTTATCACAAAGTCATGTTCCTGCCATTAAGTTAGCAGAGAAATTAAATGAATGGCTTGGTGACGACTACGTCATTTTCTTTTCTAACAGTGGTTCAGAAGCGAACGAAACAGCATTTAAAATTGCTCGCCAATATCATCATCAAAAAGGGGATCATGGACGCTATAAGTTTATTTCACGCTATCGGGCTTACCACGGTAATTCAATGGGATCCCTTGCTGCAACAGGACAGGCACAACGAAAATATAAATATGAGCCATTGGGACAAGGGTTTCTCCATGTAGCACCTCCTGACACGTATCGTAATCCGGATGATGTTCATACATTGGCAAGCGCAGATGAAATCGACCGTGTCATGACATGGGAGTTGAGCGAAACATTGGCTGGTGTGATCATGGAACCGATTATTACCGGGGGCGGAATTTTAATGCCACCTGATGGATACATGGCAAAAGTAAAAGAAATTTGCGAGAAGCATGGTGCATTGCTTATTTGTGATGAAGTGATATGCGGATTTGGCCGGACAGGAAAACCATTCGGATTTATGAATTATGGCGTCAAACCAGATATCATTACAATGGCAAAAGGAATTACAAGTGCATATCTTCCGTTATCTGCAACGGCAGTCAGAAGAGAGATTTACGATGCTTATACAGGCAGTGAAGATTATGATCGCTTCCGCCATGTGAATACGTTTGGAGGAAATCCTGCTGCTTGCGCCCTTGCTTTGAAGAACCTAGAAATTATGGAGAATGAGAAGCTCATTGAACGCTCCAAGGAATTGGGTGAACGACTATTAATTGAATTAGAGGATGTAAAAGTCCATCCAAACGTTGGAGATGTTCGAGGAAAAGGTCTTCTCTTAGGCATTGAACTAGTAGAAGATAAGCAAACAAAAGAACCTGCTGCCATTGAAAAAGTGAACAAAGTCATCAGTGCTTGTAAAGAAAAAGGTCTGATTATCGGCAAAAATGGTGACACTGTTGCAGGATTCAATAATGTTCTGCAACTTTCTCCTCCATTAAGCATTACAGAAGATGACTTTACTTTTATTGTTAAAACGTTAAAGGATAGTATATTTCAATTGTAGTTAATTATAATTGAACATATGTAAAGTCATTATTGTTTGGAAGCTTGTAGGAGGGATTACAGCAAATGCTTTAGCTATTGTCAGGGCTCCTAAATCTTCAACTTAAATTAATTCACTTTTTATTATAATTTTCAACTTTGCCTTCCATAAAAAGGAGGGCAATCGTTTTTTATTTCACTTTAAGAAGTATAAAATTTTGTACTTAGTTTTAGTGTCTAGCTCCAGGCGCCATCGGCTCTAGGGTCTAGTCAAATAGGAATTGAAGGTAAAGAACACCTTCTATTCCTATTCGTTTTATGCTTGTCGCCGAATGCTATACGCCTTGCGTTTTTCTTATTAAAATATTCCCTCTTTTTTTCGTGTTCTAGGTTTTTATCGGAGGTAAACAAATCTCGTAATATCGTAGTTGAGTTGACCCAGTAGTACTTTGTTAAATCAACTATTAGTTATGATAAACAGTTGAAGATTTAGTCTACACTTAACGATCTAACCCGCTTCATTCTCCCAACTTAGTTGTATGTAAGCTGAAACCTGTAGCCATTCCAACTTCAATGTTAAATTAATAGCTATTAATTTTTAACACTATGTCCAATGTTAGCAATCTAAATATTATTTATATTTGTAATAATTAAAAGATTCTGTTTGGTTTTAAATCAAGATGCCAAAATAATTAGAGTAGTACTAAATGAAAAGATACGTAAGAAATTGACAGAAAAAGAGAATGAGCTATCAATTTTATTGGGGCATCTACTATTAATATGAGGAGGTGAATTAAATAAATTACTTGGTAAAGTATAGGGGAGATTGAACAGCTATTAATAGTTATTTTTGAACTGTATGATAATTTCTATGCGGATATTTACTGACTTTCGAGTATTCTGAAAAATTTGAAATCTATCTATGAATCTCATCATTATGTTGTTTAAAACTATATAAAAGCGAGGGGTTTAGAGAAAAACTTTAGTTTTCGGATGGGGGATTTTTTATGGAGACATTTGTAAATTGGCTCAATGGAATTGTTTGGAGTTCAGCATTGGTTTACATTTTCCTAGGAGTAGGGGTGTTTTATTCTGTTGCTACTCGTTTTCTTCAAATAAGGCATTTTAAGGATATGAGAAAGTTAATTTTTGAAGGTGGAAGTTCTGCGTCGGGGGTATCTTCTTTCCAGGGTTTAGCCATGACGCTTTCCAGTAGAGTAGGAATAGGGAATGTTGCAGGTGTGGCAACCGCTATCGCGTTTGGGGGGCCAGGTGCTCTCTTTTGGATGTGGGTTATGGCATTCTTAGGAGCTGCTACCTCTTTTGTAGAAACAACGCTCGCGCAAGTATATAAAGTTAAAGTGAATGGGCAATTGCGTGGAGGTCCATCCTTTTATATAGAAAAAGGGTTAAAAATGAAGTGGCTTGCTGTAATCTACGCCATTGTCACAGTGCTCGCGCAGGGAATACTATTACCGGCTTTACAGGCAAATACTGTTGCAGTTGGTATGGAAACTGCATTTGGGATAAAACCTTCAGTAACTGGGGTCCTATTGGTTGTTGCTCTAGCTACTATTATTTTTGGCGGTGTGAAACGAATTGCAAAATTTGCAGAGATACTTGTCCCATTTATGGCTGTTGGATATATTTTGGTTTGTTTCATTATTTTAGGTGTTAATTTTTTTGAAATTCCTCACATGTTTTCACTTATTATTACAAGTGCTATAGGAATGGATGCAACATTTGGAGGGATTATAGGTTCGGCAATTGCCTGGGGGGTTCGAAGAGGTATTTATTCAAATGCAGCCGGAGTAGGAAGTGAAATTTATGGGGCCGCAGCGGTAGAAGTTTCTCATCCTGCTAAACAAGGGCTAGTTCAGTCTTTTGCTGTCTATGTGGATACGCTACTTATTTGTTCTGCCACTGGGTTTATGATTCTTTCAACAGGTATGTATAATGTGACGCCGGATGGGATGAAACCACTTGTGAATAATCTGGGGAATGTTGAACCGGGTACAATTTACACACAAAAAGCAGTTGAATCGGTGCTGACAGGATTTGGTGCTCCTTTTGTGGCAATTGCCATTTTACTCTTTGCCTTTACTACATTAGTAGCCTATTATTATAGTGCAGAAACATGTCTTGCTTATGCAATGGGAAAAGTGAAGCGAGTTTGGACAGAGCATGTCTTAAAGTTTGTCATCTTGGCAATTGTTTTCTACGGTAGTATTAAAGCAGCGTCACTTGCCTGGGGATTAGGAGACCTAGGAATTGGAAGCATGGCCTGGTTGAATATATTTTCTATTTTATTCCTTTCTAAGCAAGCGTTTAAAGTATTAAAAGATTACGAGAGTCAGAGGAAGGAAGGAAAAGATCCTGTATTTGACCCTGCTAAGCTGGGTATAACAGGTGCTGAATATTGGGAAAAAGAATATAAAAATTTAAAACAAAATAAGTACATTGAGAATCAAGAACAGAATAAAAGGGCATCTATCTCTTCTTAAATGAAAGGAAACATTAGGCTTGCCTCTATAAATGGTTGGGCTATTTTCAACCGTAAAATGTCATTCTGATCACAGAATAATATGGGCAGAGGTGTAGTATTTATCTCATTTTTTTTTTAATAGTATTTGTCATGATCTTTGTCCATCCATCAAGAGGTCAACCTAATATTGGGATAAAGGAGGAGTTATATTTACATGGATGTTAATGTTGTTGTTATTACAGGTGCTGGAAGTGGGTTAGGGGCTTCGTTGGCAAAAAAATATTCTGACCTAGGCTGCCACGTATGTTTGCTCGGAAGAACGAAAACAAAACTTAGTCGAACAGCTGAAACATTAAGCTACAGTCATTCTATTTATGAAGTGGATGTTTCGTCTAAAAATAATGTAGCAAAAGTTTTGCAATTAATTAAAGAAGAAGTTGGACAAATTGATCTATTAATTAATAATGCAGGAGTTGGGGTCTTTGATTTGGCGGAAAATATAAGCGAAGAATCTATCCACCAAATGATTGATATTAACTTAAAAGGTACCATCTTTTGTACTCAAGAAGTATTAAACGACATGAAAAAGAGAAATCAGGGTAATATTGTCAACATTGTTTCTCTATCAGGTAAGAGAGGAAAAATTACCGAGTCGGTTTATAGTGCAAGTAAATTTGGTGCAAGGGGATTTACTGAAAGTTTAGCGCTTGAACTTGAGCATACTGCTATTAGGGTATTTGGGGCTTATATGGGGAATATGAAAACTGAATTATGGGAGGGAGCTAAAACAGAAGAAACGTTTATGGAACCGGATGATGTTGCAGATATCATCATGGAAAGTATCAAACCACGAAAAAACGTATTAGTGGAAGAAGTTGTTATTAAAGATAATAAGAATAAGTACTAATAAAGAAACTATTAATATAAAAATCAGATTATTCATTCTATTTATCCGATTTTGAGACATTTGTTTTAATTATTAATGATATGGTTCTCTTGCTTAAGGAATAAAAAGACATTTAATTTCTAGTTAAAGAAGGATGGGAATACAACTACATTTTAGGAGTGGTGAAAATGAGACTTAAAGATAAAGTGGCGTTAGTGACAGGAGCTGGATCCGGTATGGGTGCCGCGATTGCACAAGGATATCTTAAAGAAGGTGCACGAGTTGTCTTTGCGGATATTAATATAGAATCAGCACAAAGAGCGGCTCAAGAATCAGGAGCATCAGAGGAAATGTGGCTTGCTACATATATCAATGTTGGTAATCAAGCAGATGTAAAAAATTGCGTAGAGCTGACAGTTCAGAATTTTGGCCGGTTAGATATTCTCGTAGCAAATGCGGGAATTACGATACGGAAACCTTTTCTTGAATTAACAGAAGAAGATTACGACCGTGTTATGCAGGTCAATGCTAAGGGAGTATTTCTATGTAGTCAAGAAGCGGCTCGTGTTATGTCCGAACAAGGAGGAGGTGCAATTATTCATATCTCTTCTACTACTTCTATTCTTGCAGAACCGAACACTGTAGAATACGGTGCTTCCAAAGGAGCAGTTGCTGCTATGACACGTCATATGGCGTCAGATCTCGGAGGAATGAAAATCAGAGTAAACGCGATTGCACCAGGAACCATTCGGACTAATCTGACTGAAGCACGGTTGGCGGATCAAGGGGTAATGGAGCGTGAAAGTAGTCTAACCATGCTTAACCGGGTAGGTGAGACAGAAGATATTATAGGTCCAGCTGTTTTTCTGGCCTCAGACGAATCGTCATTCATTACTGGAACTCATATTTTCGTGGATGGAGGTTACTCAGTAAAATAATTTTGTAATTCAAATTAAGTTTAATCATGCAAAAGTGATTATGGTGCTAATGGAAAGAACCTTTATTTGTTTAGGTTCTTTTTTTCTATAAATGTAGTTATACAATAAGGGTTATAGCTTGAGTAAACCATATTGCTGTCTTTTTAAAAGTTTATGAAATGCAGAAAAGGCGGAGGTAGATCCTGTATTTTAATCTATATCACTTTAGAAAGGATACTGAAGTAATCCTCTGAAAATAAATAGTAGAAAATATTGAACAGACGTTTCTTGAAGCGATCTGTTTTTTTATACATTATACTTCAAGATTACTAGGTGAGAGGACACTGTGACTATAAAAGATCAATCTAGTTCAATTAGTGTTAAATAAATGACTAGATATATTTTACACATTGTCCAATGAAGAACATTAATACCTGATGTATCTTTAAAGCAGATAGTATTTACAAAATTCTTAATTTTACAATTTGTATAAATTGATGAAGAGGTGATCTTAATGATTTTAGAAAAAACTGATATTGAATCAGTTTTAATCAGCAATAGTATTACTCAAAAAATGTTCATAAATGGTGAGTGGGCATTAAGTGAATCAAATCAAACAAGAGAAATTGTTAATCCTGCAAATGGAGAGGTAATTGGAATAGTTACTGAGGGGACGGCAGAAGATGCCAAAAAGGCAATTGAAGCTGCACGACAGGCATTTTATGAAAATGGATGGATGAATAGCAAAGCTAGACATCGTGCAGAACTACTTCTTCAGATTTCAAATAAATTAGATGAAAGAAAAGAAGAATTTGCTTATTTGGATACATTGAATAATGGAAAAACATTAAGAGAGTCAATTGCTGACGTTGAAGATGCTGTAAATCAATTACGTTATTATGCTGGGTTAGCAACAAAGCCACATGGTCAAACTTACGATGTTCCCGATGACATTCAAGCAATGGTTGTCCGTGAACCGATCGGTGTTGTGGGACTTATCGTTCCTTGGAACTACCCGTTAGTTATGGCAAATCAAAAAATTGCTGCCGCCCTTGCTGCTGGTTGTACAGTGATTGTGAAACCAGCACAACAGACGCCACTTTCTGTCATTCGCTTATTTGAAATAATTGATGAAGTAGGATTTCCACCTGGTGTCGTTAACCTAGTGTTAGGTCCTGGAAGTAAAGTAGGGGCAGAATTAGTGTCTAATCCTGACGTTGATAAAATTTCCTTTACCGGTGGAACTGATACAGGCATTAGGTTAATGAAATCGGCAGCGGATACAGTGAAGAAGATTAGTTTAGAATTAGGCGGAAAATCTCCTAATATTGTTTTTGCTGATGCAGATTTTGAAACAGCAGTTGATTATGCATTATTTGCTATATTTGCAAATCAAGGCCAAGTGTGTTCAGCAGGCTCACGGTTATTGCTGGAAGAAAGTCTATATGAAACGTTTGTACCTGAATTAGTCAAACGTGCCAAGATGATCAAAGTTGGTCCAGGTTGGGAAGCAGATGTTGAAATGGGACCACTCGTTTCAGAAGATCATATGAACACTGTCCTTGACTATATTGAGATCGGAAAAAAGGAAGGGGCTACCTTGCTTTGTGGAGGAAACCGAATTGTCGAGGGTGATTATGGTAAGGGTTATTTTGTTGAGCCTACGATCTTTGGAGATACAACACCTAACATGAGAATTGTTCAGGAAGAAATTTTTGGTCCGGTTTTAGTGATTCAAACCTTCAAAACAGAAGAGGAAGCCATAGAATTAGCGAATGGTACAGCTTTTGGTTTGGCTGGTGCTGTGTTCACGAATGACGGCGCTAAAGCACATCGTGTGATTCGCAGGTTGCGTGCAGGGATTACATGGATCAATACGTATCACCCAACGTTTAATGAAGCGCCTTGGGGCGGGTACAAGCAAAGCGGAATCGGCAGAGACTTGGGAACGTATGGTTTTGAAGAGTATCTAGAAACGAAGCAGATTAATGTAAACCTTAAAGTTGAACCATCAGGATTTTTTCAGGGGAAATAGCAGTAGAGAAACCATATTTTCTTAGAGGGGATTTCAAATGAGAAATTTTGATGTTGTGGTCATTGGAGCTGGTGTAATTGGATCTAGTGTAGCATACCATTTGGCAAAAAAGGGTCTTGAGGTTGCATTGATTGAAAAAGGCGGTGTTGCATCAGGTACTTCGAGCAGATGTGACGCAGTTGCATTAATTTGTGATAAAAAACCTGGTATTGATACGGAAATAGGCTATGCAAGTATCCAGCTTTTTAAACAATTAGCCAGAGAATTTTCAGTCGATTTCGAGTTTGCTTCACGAGGAAGTTTATATGTTTGTGAAACAGAAAAAGAGCTGGAAATTGCCAGGGAATATGTTTCTCAGCAAGCAAAAGATGGTTATGATATGCGCATGGTTGACAGACATGAATTACAGGAAATTGAACCATATTTAGCTGATGATTTAGCCGGAGGAATATGGACAGAAGTAGATTCGTCCATGAACCCATATAAATTATGTTATGCCTTTGTTGAAGAAGGAAAAAAGCTGGGTCTAAAAGTTTATGACTATCATGCTGTGCAAAATATTACACTTGATGACAAAGGAAGGGTTGAAAGTGTAGTAACAGACCGAGGCACCTTCAAAACAAAAAGAATCGTTAATTGTGCCGGAGTATGGTCACCTAAAATAGCAGAAATGGTAGGGGTTCATATCCCGATTAAGCCAAGAAAAGGCATGGTCTTAATATCTGAGAAAACGCCATTGAAGGTGGCAAGTCAAAAAGTTCATGAATTCGGATACATGTTATCTAAATTCGAAGATATTAAGTTTAAAAGAAATGTAAGTGAATTAGTTGAAAAACATAATGTCGCTTTTACGATTGAGCCTACTGACGCAAATAACTTTTTAGTAGGAGGACATCGGGCCTTTAGAGGGTTTGATATTAGCTCAGAAGTCGAGGTTATGCGTGCCATTGCAGAGAGGGCCATTCGCTTCTTGCCCGTCTTAAAAGAAATTAACTGCATAAGAGCCTATGCTGGAGTGAGACCTTGGGTTGAAGACCACCTTCCAATTGTGTCAGAAGTGGAAGAAGTCCCTGGGTTCTTTATTGCCAGTGGGCATGAAGGAGATGGAATCAGTATGTCTCCGATCACCGGAAGAATGGTGGCTCAGCTCATAACAGGTGAGCCAACAGATTTTAACATTGATAAATTGAATTATTCTAGATACAAGAAAAAACAAGCTATTAATATCTAAAATTATAATAATTGGAGGAATAAATGATGAGCATTGCACCAAAAGGAATTTTTGTACCATTAATAACGCCATTCAATGATGATGAAACCATTGATTTTAAGTCTTATCAGAAAGTAATCGACTTTCAAATTGAAAGCGGAGTCCATGGTCTTCTGGTTGGAGGCACAACAGGAGAATACCATGTTATGTCATTAGAGGAACGGAAAAGTTTAATCAAGGCTGGCTGTGAATATGCTGCAGGAAGAGTACCTGTTATGGCAGGTGTTGGATGCCCAACTGCCAAAGAAACAATCGAACTTGCCAATTATGCTGCAGATTGTGGCGCTAAATGGGGACTGGTTCTGCCTCCTTATTATCATAAGACTAGTGAAAAAGGAATTCGGGAATTTTTCAAGGAAGTAGCTGCAAAATCAAATGTCGGAATCGTTATTTACAATTATCCGGGAGCAACCAGTGTTACCATTTCTCCTGAAATGATCTATGAATTAAGCCAGGAAGAAAACATTGTAAGTGTTAAAGAATCAGCAGATTTTGGTCACTTATGTGAAGTTGTGGCTTTGACGAAGGATGTTGAAAACTTTACTGTATTTACTGGTGAAGAACACTTTATCCTTCCTACTTTCTCCGTTGGAGGACAGGGTGCTTTTGGAATCCTCGTTAATTTGCTTCCTAAGGAACTAGTAGAGATATACGAACTGGCAGTTGAGAAGAGCGATCTAAATGCTGCGCGTGATTTGAATAGAAAATTATCAGGCATCTATGGCTTAATGGAGGCGGAAGGTAATCCATATCCAGGGCCGGTAAAAGCAGGCATGGACCTGATCGGAATGAAAGGCGGGAAAGTGAGAAAGCCTTTAACACAACCTACAGACGAGATAAAAGAAAAGATTAAAGAGGAACTAGTAAAGTTAGGATATAAAGTTAAATCATCGGATAAGCCAAGTTTTTCTGGGGTATAAATGAAAAACTTAAAGAATCAGGGTATTCAGTCAACTAAAAAAGATTGAGATTAAATAGATTCAGAGAATACAAAAGTATTCTCTGAATCTATAAGGAGGAACCGCAATTGATCTCTAAAGATTTGATCGATGCACGGGAATATGGATATTTAGGCAAAGAAAAAGAGAGTACGATTATTACGATGAAAAAAGGCCAGTATGTAGCGGGATATTCAGTTGGAATCCTTTATTTAGATGAATGCTGGTACCCTGTTTTACCAGGAAATGTTGCAAATCTATCTACCTATGACTTTCCTGTAAGGCTAAAAGTCGTGCCAAATTGTAATCAAGAAAGAATTCATTTAGGTGATCCTACATTACTCGACGATATTATAAAAGCTGCAAAAGAATTTGAAGCAGAAGGAGCGCGGGCAATATGTGCGGCATGTGGATTTTTTGGCAATTTCCAAGATAAAGTAGCTGCAGCTGTTGATATTCCAGTTTATCTTTCAAGTGTTGTTCAAGTACCTTGGATTAAGACTGGCCTAAAACCCAGCCAAAAAATTGGTATGTTGACAGCAGATGCAAATGGAATTACTCCAAACCTATTTAAAAGTTGTGGTATAGATGATCCAAATATTTGTGTAGTAAGAGATTTAGGCAGGTTGCCTGAATTTTCAGCCATCATTGAGAGCAGAGGATCTTTTGATAATGAAAAGGTAAGAAGAGAAGTAGTAGATGCAGCTGTCAATATGGTAAATGAAAATTCTGATATCGGCGCGATTCTATTGGAATGCAGTGATTTACCGCCGTATGCAGCTGATATTCAAAGAGCTGTTAAACTTCCGGTATTTGATTTTATTACCATGATCAAATGGGCTCATTATGCAACTAGTCAAAAACCATATTATGGTTTTATCTAAAAAATATCGTGAAAACATAGATTAAGTTAAACGTAGCATGTAAACAAACAAGCATCGCAGTATTTCAATAATATCCTCTAATGTGCTACTTAAGTACGTATGAGACATCAAACGTTCACTCTGCGTAAAAATAGTTGGCAGCACATCTATTTTACACAGGATGAATGTTGATGTCTCTTTCGTTTATATAACCGTAATTATATGTGGAGAACAATAGTTCCTTACACATTTAAAGAGAACCTAGACTAGAAACAATGGAGGAGAAATCCCATGAGTGAAAATCAAACCGTAATATGTAGATGTGAAGAAATAACGTTGAAAGAAATTAAAGAAACGGTTGAGCGTTTTCAATGTTCCTCACGTGAGGTAAAGTTACGAACTCGTGCAGGGATGGGACCATGCGGGGGACGTACTTGTCGAGGTATGATCGATCGATTGGTAGAGCAATTAGGTGGACCAGCGGTTTCTAATGAAGTGTCACTTAGCTATCGTCCTCCTGTCCGACCAGTTTCATTTGGTGTATTAGGAGGGGAGACAAAATGAATTCAATGAGAGTTAATGATCATCCTGTTTTAGGAAATCTTGAAAAACAAACAAAAATAAAGATTTACTTTGATGATCAACAATATGTCGCTTATGAAGGAGATACCATTGCATCTGCCTTGCTTGCATCCGGAGTTCGTACCCTTCGTCGTCATGAGGACAAGGACACTCCACGAGGGATTTACTGTAATATAGGTCATTGCTTTGAGTGCCGGGTAAGAGTAAACGGCAAAAATACAGTTAGGGCTTGTTTAACTCCAGTAGAAAACAATATGCGAATTGAATCAGGTCTATTCTCTCTCTGCAACTTCTCAAAAAGGAGGTAAGTTATGATTGATCTTGTGATTGTAGGTGCGGGCCCGGCTGGGTTAGGCGCAGCCATATCGGCAGCCGAAAATGGATTAGAAGTGTGTGTATTAGATGAGTTCGTAAAGCCTGGAGGCCGTTTATTGGGGCAGCTGCATGAGGAACCTGATGGCAAGTGGGTGAACGGGATTGCGGAAGCACAAAAACTCCATGAACGTGCCATTCAACTTGGGGTAAATATCCTATGTGGAGTATCCGTATATGATTTAATGAAATTGGACGATGGGTGGTGTGTATATACTACTGATAAAGCAATCGAGTCTAAATGTCTTTTGCTTGCTACAGGAGCTTCCGAAACTCCTATTCCGATTCCGGGATGGACTCTTCCAGGTGTCATGTCGATTGGAGCAGCTCAGGTAATGGGGAATGTACATCGTGTGAAGCCGGGAGAGAAAGGGATCATTATCGGTGTTAATGTCCTCTCAGTAGCAATTGCAAGGGAATTGCAATTATGTGGCGTTCACATTGAGAGTATCTTGCTTCCACAGCCGGGTCTTTTATCTGGCGATGCCGCCAATCCGGAGAAAATGATGGAATCACTTTTACGATTATCACATTTAGCACCTTCACCTTTAATCCGATTTGGCGGGAAGTGGGTAAGCCCGAAACTTGGAGCACGGTTGTATCCGAAAAATGGATTTAAAATGTGGGATATTCCTATTCAACTCCGTAAAACAGCGCTAGAAATACTTGGGGAAAAGCAAGTGGAAGGTGTGCGCGTTGCTGATATTTCTGCATCTGGGGAGGTTGTATCCGGAACGGACAAAATAGTATCTGCTGATTTCGTCTGTATTGCAGGCGGTCTCACACCAATGTCCGAACTTGCGGCTGTTGCTGGTTGCTCTTTCTGCTATGTTCCCGAACTAGGAGGACATGTTCCTTTGCATAATGAATTTATGCAAACTAATCTCACTGGTTTATATGTAGCAGGCAATATCACAGGTGTTGAAAGTGCTAAAGTGGCTAGGGCCCAAGGAACAGTAGCTGGACTTGCGATTGCACGTGAACTTAACGCTCTAGTGGATCGTGCTGATGAGAAAATTGATGCGGCTATAGCGGGGGTTATGGAAATACGGCTCAAAGCGCTTATCCAATTCCAGCCAGGCATTGAAGAAGCGCGTACGGAACTTCATCATAAATTTTATGAATCTCGTGGGAAAAAGCTCTTGATCTAATTGCGGATCGAATTTTTTAAGTCTTGTTAGTGTTTTACTGAACGTAAGTATGCAAAAAATGCTTCCCGTATTAGAAGAAGGACTAATGCGGGTATTTTTAGTTGACTTATCAGAAAATCATTTTCGTTATTCACGTTTTCAGGTTAAGATACGGAATGTTAAAAATTTAAGCATGGAGGTAAAATTGATGAAGGTATTGGTCATTGTAGCTCATCCAAATATTGAAGAGTCGACTGTGAACAGAACATGGATAGGTGAATTGAAGAAGTACCCCAATATAACTGTTCATGAACTTTATAAGCAATATCCAGATGAAAAAATTGATATTGAAAGAGAACAAAAGTTATGTGAAGAACATGATAGGATTGTTTGGCAGTTTCCATTTTATTGGTATAGTTCTCCACCACTTCTTAAAAAATGGCAGGATGAAGTACTTACTCATGGATGGGCATATGGTTCAAATGGGAATAAATTGCATAATAAAGAGCTCATTTTAGCAGTAACAACAGGCAGTGCAAAAGAAAGATACCAAGCTGGTGGACGTAATCATTACTCTATGAGCGAACTATTAAAACCATTCCAGGCAACTAGTAATTTAATAGGGACTAATTTTTTGCCGGCTTTTATTTTCAACGGAACATATACTGCAATGGATGAAGAAATAAAAGAAAGTGCAAAAGCATATGTGAATTATATTCTAGCCAGGGATATTATTGAGTGAACAGATTGAAGCTCATAGCATGTAATCTATTAATATGATTATAAAAATAGCGAATATTTCCTAGACTTAAGGGGGTATTCGTTTTTTACCAATGTGAAATGAGTGCCCATAATGTCCTAGCATATCTCGTCCATATTTAATAGAGATATCGAAAAAGAGAGGGGAATTTTGTGAAGTCATCATTTACTATGCCATATATAGCGCTGGTTATAGGAGTAATAGCTGTTTCGACTTCAGCTGTTTTAGTTAAATTAACAACAGCACCTTCAGCTGTGGTTGCATTTTATCGACTATTTTTTCAGCACTGCTTATTTTGCCGTTTTTTTTATTTAGGAACTTACCTGAATTAAAGGCTTTTTCAAAAAAGGATTGGCTTTTTTCGAGTGTTGCCGGCGTGTTTTTAGCAGTCCATTTTATTTTATGGTTTGAATCTCTTAATTTTACTTCTGTTGCAAGTTCGGTTGTGCTTGTTACGCTGCAGCCTCTCTTTTCGTTTGTCGGCACTTATTTTTTCTTTAAAGAGAAAATATCGTTCACTGCTGTTATAAGCTCAGTGATTGCTATAATCGGAAGCTTCATTATTAGTTGGGGAGATTTTCATGTCAGCGGTATGGCTTTATTTGGAGATATTCTCGCATTAGCAGCTTGTGCGATGGTGACTGCTTACTTGCTGTTTGGTCAAGAAGTGAGAAAAAGGCATTCTTTAACCGCTTATACATTTATTGTATACAGCTTTAGTGCGATTACATTGTTTATTTACTGCATTTTTTTGCAATATCCATTAATGAGCTATCCTCTTCAAGACTGGGTATATTTTTTGCTGCTAGCCGTCGTTCCTACTTTATTTGGTCTTTCATTGTTTAATTGGTCATTAAAATGGATCAGCACGAATGTCATTTCGGTTTCGATATTGTTTGAACCCGTCGGAGCTATTATTTTAGCTTATATCTTACTAGGAGAAACCGTCATAATTTCTCAAGTAATCGGCGGCATCATCATTGTTTTTGGGATCCTTGTGTTTGCATTTGAAAAACAATTAAAAAGGATCGTAAAAACGAAAATGGGCAACATTTTACCAAAAAATGAAAGCATCTAACATACTGAAGGTAATTGAGACAATACTTGATAAGGAGAAGGTGGAACAGCAGCAATATAATTAGAATGTTTCTGTATCAAAAAATCTTGAGAGGATCATAGCATGGAATTTATTAATATGAGTATAAAAACAGCGGGTATCTCCTAGTCTTAAGGAAATATCCGTTTTTTTGTGTTTAACCGCTGTAAAATGAACGTCCACAATGTCGTATCCTATCTACCATGTATTTTACAGTGTGTCTAATGAAGTTCAAGCAACCAATGCTTATACTTGAAATACAATTCTAACCGTAATCAAAACCAATTTTAGTTTAAGAGGTTGGAGAAATCTATTTTATTCTAGGAAACTACTTACTTTAGGAGGAAGATTAACATGATTATTGGAGTACCAAAAGAGGTTAAAAATAATGAAAATCGTGTAGCTCTTACACCAGCTGGATTAATTTCTTTTGTAAATGCTGGACATAAGGTGTTGGTTGAAAAAGATGCTGGGGCTGGAAGTGGTTTTACAAACGAAGATTACGCCAATGCTGGTGCAGAGATTATTGAAAATGCTGCAGATGTGTGGTCTCAAGCTGAAATGATTATGAAAGTAAAAGAACCTCTTCCAAGCGAATATGGTTACTTCCGTGAAGGATTAATCTTATTCACTTACTTACACTTAGCTGCTGAGCCGGCCTTAGGTCAAGCTCTTAAGGACAAAGGAGTTATTGCTATTGCCTATGAAACTGTTGAGGTAAATCGTACTCTTCCTCTCCTTACTCCAATGAGTGAGGTAGCAGGTCGTATGGCTGCACAAATTGGTTCTCAATTCTTACAAAAATCAAATGGCGGTAAAGGTATCCTTCTTGCAGGTGTTCCTGGTGTCAGTCGCGGCAAGGTGACCATCATTGGTGGGGGTGTTGTGGGAACAAATGCAGCGAAAATGGCAATCGGTTTAGGGGCTGATGTCACCATCATTGACTTAAGTGCAGATCGATTACGTCAATTAGATGATATCTTTGGCAATCAAATTAAAACATTAATGTCCAATCCATTCAACATTGCACAAGCTGTAGCTGAAGCGGATCTTTTAATCGGAGCTGTGTTAATTCCAGGTGCAAAAGCTCCTAAGCTGGTAACGGAAGAAATGGTAAAAGCAATGAAACCTGGTTCTGTAGTCGTAGATGTGGCCATTGACCAAGGAGGTATTGTAGAGACGGTTGATCATATTACAACACATGACAACCCAACATATGAAAAACACGGTGTGGTTCATTACGCAGTGGCAAACATGCCTGGGGCGGTCCCAAGAACTTCTACCATTGCTTTAACAAATGTCACAGTTCCTTACGCGTTGCAGATTGCAAACAAAGGTGTATTGAAAGCAATTTCTAATAACGAATCCTTAAAGCTTGGATTAAACATAGCAAACGGCGAAATCACATACGAAGCTGTGGCGAGAGAACTTGGTTATCATTTTGTTTCACCGGAAAAGGTTTTTGAAAAGGAACTTATGAATGTTTAAGTAAGATTAATAAATTTAGTTTAATAATAGTAAGTAAGAAATGAGTCGTATTGTGTCGTGAAATCTGTGTAAAAATCCTGTGGGGGACTTGGAAGAAAAGTAGAATGGCTTAATTTTGCTAATTAGAGAGAAGAGAGAAAACAGCCAGGTGCGTATGAGAGCCTTGGCTGTTTCTATTGCTCCCCGGTTTATAGTTGTTAAGATTCTCATTATCACATAGGCAATAAAGGCAAGGGATAGTTGATAAACAAAAGATTTATAGAGGGAAACTATTTTGTATAGTCAATAAGCAAACGTCTTAATCCTGAGGAAACCTCACCTATATTGAAAGATCGATATACCCGCAAGATAATGTTGAACTTTTTGAACTAGATTCAAAGAAAGGGATTGAATCGAAGTATAATAAGTGGTAATATACTATTTAATTAAAAAGTATGACACATTATTTCATATTTTGATTAATTAGTATAACATAATAACTCTATGAAACAATAAAAAGAGGCAAAGGAATAGGAGGTCAGAAGTGAGTAAGAAGGAAATTGTTTATGTCGTATCTGATTCGGTTGGCGAAACAGCTGAGCTGATGGTAAAAGCAGTTGCATCACAATTTAATAGGGAAGATGTTGAAATTAAGCATATTTCCTATGTAGAGGATATAAACGATATTAGTAATGTCATTACGGCCGCGAAATATCATCATTCCATCATTGCCTATACGATCGTTATACCGTCTTTAAAGCAATTTCTTGACCAGCAGGCAAAAGAGGCAGGAATTATGGCGATTGACTTAATGAACCCGCTTATGGAAGCATTTATTCAAACATTTAATAAAGAGCCGATTCGGCAGCCAAGACTAATGAGGAAATTAGATGATAACTATTTCCGCAGAGTTGAAGCGGTTGAGTTCGCAGTAAAATATGATGATGGACAAGATGTAAGAGGGATTAAGCATGCAGATATTGTATTAATTGGAGTTTCTAGAACATCGAAGACACCGCTTTCCATGTATTTGGCCCATAAACGATTTAAGGTGGCAAATGTACCTTTAATACCGGAAATTGCACCTCCTGATGAACTTTTTACTATTCCTAAAACGAAATGTGTTGGGTTAATCATATCACCAGATAAATTAAATGAAATTCGCATAGAGCGATTAAAAAATTTAGGGTTAACAACCCAAGCGAATTATGCGAATTTTGATCGGATCCTTAAAGAATTAGAATATGCTGAAAAAATAATGAAACGTATAGGTTGTCCGGTCATTAATGTCTCAAATAAAGCAATAGAAGAGACGGCTGATTTAATACTATCAATGTTAAAAAAGAGAGGGGCAGTATTCCATGGTTAAATTTGTTTATATGTTTGATGAGGGTAACAGCAAACAAAAGGAACTTTTAGGAGGTAAGGGAGCTAACCTAGCAGAAATGACCCGAATTGGGTTACCGGTTCCTTATGGTTTTACAATAACAACAGAGACATGTAATACATATTATGATGCGGAAAAATCAATTTCAAAAGAGATTGAATTTCAGATTTTAGAAGCCCTTAATATCCTTGAAGAAAAAACAGGAAAAAAACTTGGAGATCCATCCAATCCTCTGCTTGTTTCCGTCCGCTCTGGTGCAGTGCATTCAATGCCAGGCATGATGGATACCATTTTAAATCTTGGCCTGAATGATGAGACTGTTGAGGGGCTGGCAAACTTAACAAACAATCCGCGTTTTGCTTATGACTCTTATCGTAGATTTATTCAAATGTTTAGCGATGTTGTCCTTAAAATAGATAGTTTTTATTTTGAACAATTTTTAGACGAAATCAGGGAAGAAAAGGGATATAGTTCAGATCCAGAAATGTCTGCAGAAGATTGGAAAGAAGTGATCCAAGAATACAAGAGGATTGTAGCTAAGCATTCGACAAGAACATTTCCTGAGGATCCAAAGGAGCAGTTATTCCTGTCGATTCGCGCTGTTTTTGATTCATGGAATAATCAACGTGCAATTGTTTACCGTCGTCTTCAGAATATTCCCGATCATCTTGGAACAGCAGTGAACATACAGAGCATGGTATTTGGAAATATGGGCAACAATTCTGGTACTGGAGTGGCTTTTACTCGTAACCCATCAACAGGGGAAGCAAAGCTTTACGGTGAATACTTGATAAATGCTCAGGGAGAGGATGTTGTTGCCGGGATTCGTACCCCGCAACCGATTGCTTCTCTCCAGGAAGAAATGCCAGAAGTATATCAGCAGTTAATCCGGACCTGCCACCTTCTTGAAAAGCATTATCAAGACATGCAGGACATTGAGTTTACTGTCGAGCGTGGCGAGCTATTTATTCTTCAAACAAGGACTGGGAAAAGAACAGCTCAAGCAGCCATTAGAATCGCAGTTGAATTAGTAAATGAACAAATCATTACTAAGGAGGAGGCTATTCTGCGTGTAGATCCAGAACAGCTCAATCAACTCCTCCATCGCCGCATTGATGATTCATATGAACGAAAGCCTTTAGCGAAAGGTCTGCCAGCTTCTCCTGGGGCAGCAACAGGAGAAGTCGTATTCGATGCGGATGAAGCAGAAAGATTAGCGAAGGATGAGAAAAAGAAGGTGATTCTTATTCGCCCAGAAACCACACCTGATGATATTCATGGAATTGTTGCGGCTGGGGCAACAGTCACTAGCCGCGGAGGAATGACAAGCCATGCAGCAGTTGTTGCAAGGGGTATGGGAAAAGCTTGTATATGCGGCTGTGAATCATTAAAAATTGACTTAAAATTAAAGCAGTTTAAAGTAGGAGACACGATCGTAAAACAAGGTGATGTCATTACGATTGATGGTTCAACGGGTGAAATTATGTTAGGGGAAATTCCGATGATTGAACCGCAGCTTTCATCTGAGTTTCAATTGTTGCTTTCTTGGGCAGATGAGGAACGAAAACTTGGCGTTAGAGCAAATGCAGACAACCCTGAAGATGCCAAAAAAGCTCTTGAGTTTGGAGCAGGTGGAATCGGACTATGCCGCACAGAACATATGTTTATGGATGCCAAGCGTATTCCAATTGTACAAGAGATGATACTTGCAGAAACACATCAGGAGCGAGAAAAAGCACTAGCCAAGTTATTGCCAATGCAGCAAGAAGATTTTGAAGGAATCTTTGAAGCGATGCAGGGGAATCCTGTAACGATTCGTCTTTTAGATCCTCCTCTTCACGAGTTTTTGCCAGATAAAGAAGAACTTCTGGTTGAGGTGACAAAACTTCAGATAACAAATTCAAAATCTAAGGAATTACAGGAAAAAGAGCAGCTGTTAAGAAAAGTACGCCAATTAGATGAATTTAATCCAATGTTAGGTCACCGCGGCTGCAGATTGGGAATGATTTTTCCGGAAATTTACGCGATGCAAGCAAAAGCAATCTTTTATGCAATTGCGAAGGTAATGGAAAAAGGAATGGTCGTCAAACCAGAAATTATGATTCCATTGGTTGGGCATGTAAATGAGTTAAAAGAAATGCGACAATTAGTGATCAATGCGGGCTTGCTAGTTGAGGAAGAAACAGGACTGAAATTTGATTATCTCATTGGTACAATGATTGAGGTACCGCGAGCGGCTTTAACAGCTGACCAAATTGCCGGAGAGGCGGACTTTTTCTCGTTTGGAACAAATGATTTAACGCAAACTACTTTTGGATACAGCCGAGATGATGCAGAGGGTAAATTTCTTCAAGCCTATATTGAAAACAAAGTGCTCCCAGAAAATCCATTCGCTTCTCTTGATCAGGAAGGAGTAGGAAAACTTGTTGAAACTGGCGTAAAGCTAGGCAGAGGCAGAAAGCCAGGGTTAAAAACAGGTATTTGCGGAGAACATGGAGGAGAAAAGAATTCAATCCAATTCTGCCATGATGTAGGATTGGATTACGTAAGCTGTTCACCATACCGTGTGCCTCTTGCACGCCTTGCAGCAGCTCAAGCTACAATTAAACATAAACAAAAACAGGAACAACTTCAATTACAAATATAAAAATGGAGAAGGCTGCCTCTTTTGGGCGGCTTCTTCATTTAAGAGAATTGATAAGAAATCTAGTTGCAAAAATTGTCGATTGAATTTTCTAAAAACTCCATTGACTCATAGATGAGATCAGTATATTATATAATCAAATATAACAATATATAACGTATTATAATGTTGTGTGTTGTTTATGGTGGATAGGTAGTAACTACTTATCCAAAAAAATAAGGGGAGGCTTTCATATGGAAACTGAATTAGTAGTAGATGTGAAAAATCAAATAAAACATGCATTGGCAGAGGTTAAGAAAAAGAATGTTGAAAACGTTTTTTTCGTAGCTTGTGGTGGATCCTCTGCACTTATGTACCCGAGCAAATATGTCATTGATCGGGAAGCGAAGAAGATGGATGCACATCTTTATAGTTCTAATGAATTCATTTATCGGAATCATTCTAAGCTTGGCAATCATTCGCTTGTTATTTTATGTTCTCACTCTGGTACAACACCTGAAACAGTAGAAGCAGCAAAATTTGCAAAATCAAAAGGTGCATTGACGGTTTCCTTAACAAACGAAATAGGTTCTCCATTAGCACAGGCATCAGATGTTGTTCTGAAATATGAATGGGGGCAGGAAGTAAACGCTTTCACAACGAATTATTCGGTTATCTATCAATTGGTCTTTGGTGTACTTAAAACAGTAGAAGATAATCCAAAATTCGATTTGATTGAGGCGAGCTTAGAAAACCTCCAAACGGTTTATGAAAAAGCTGCTTCCCAATCACACGACAAAGCTGTACAATTTGGACAAGCTTATAAAGATGAAAAAATAATCTATACGATGGCTAGCGGTGCAAATTATGGTGTAGCTTACTCTTTTGCTATTTGTATTTTAATGGAAATGCAGTGGATCCACTCTCATGCCATCCATGCAGGTGAGTACTTCCACGGTCCATTTGAAATTATTGATGAAGAAACCCCTTTTATCATTTTACTAGGGTTGGATGAAACAAGACATTTAGAAGAAAGAGCATTAGAGTTTTCCAAACGATATGGCAAAAAGCTAGTGATCCTGGATGCGAAAGAATTCGATTTTACAGGAATTCAAGAAGGGGTTGAAGGTTACATAGCACCCCTGGTGTTAAATTTTGTGTTAAGGAAGTATGCGGATAATCTTGCGGAAGCTCGCAATCATCCTCTATCAAAACGCAGATATATGTGGAAAGTAGAATACTAAACTAATAGGGCGGAAAAGCGAGAAACATACGCTTTTCCGCAATGATATCGCTTTAGTACTTACAAGGGGGAAGGTTATGAAAAGGTTAATGATTTTAAGTATTGTGTCCATTCTATTCCTTTCGATGATAGCAGGCTGCTCCTCAGCTAATGAAACATCTTCAAATGATGAAACCGTTGAGCTTCGATTTTTTCACCGCTGGCCTACTGAGCCAAAAAAGCAATACTTTGAAAATGCCGTTAAAGAGTTTGAGGAGTTACATCCAAATATAAAAATAAAAACAGAAGCAGTGTTGAACGACTCGTATAAAGAAAAAATTAGAGTCGTGTTAGGTTCTAAAAATCCACCAGATGTCTTCTTTTCTTGGAGTGGCGAGTTTGCCTACAACTTTGTCCGTGCTGGACAATCGTTAGATTTAACAGAGGCGGTGAATGCCGATAAGGAATGGTCAAGTCAAATCATTGAGTCCCAGTTTAAACCGTTCACACTTGATGGGAAAATTTACGGTATTCCATGGTCCACAGATGGAAAAGCCTTCTTTTATAATAAAAAGATTTTTGCTGATTTGAATCTTGAAATTCCAACCACTTGGGCTGAATTAATTGCTGTCTCAGAGAAAATAAAGGAAGCGGGGGTTACTCCGATTGCGTTTGGAAGCAAAGCACCATGGACGATCTCTCATTATATTGGTTCATTAAATCAATTAATGGTACCAGAAGAGGTTATTGCTAAAGATTATGATCGCAACAATCCAGAAGGCGATTTTACCCATCCTGGATATGTCAAGGCACTCGAAAAATTCATGGAGCTGGAACCTTTCTTTAATACCGGTGTTAACTCTGTCGATCATCAATATGCAAGGGAATTATTCAATGGTGGAAAAGCGGCAATAGGCTACTTCCAGCTTGCTGAAATTGGCTTGATTGAACCATCTCTTAAAGAAAATTTAGGTGTTTTTAATACTCCTGCAATTGAAGGAGGAGAGGGGAACCCTAATTCGATTACTGCAGCTCCTGAAGGAATTATGATCTCTTCAAAAACAAAGCATCCTAAAGAAGCAATGGAATTTATTAAATTCTTAACCTCTAAAGAAAAGGGAACCGAGCAATTAACTGAAGTAAGTGAATATAGTGCCGTAAAAGGAACGACAAATTCTGAAAACGCTTCACCGCTTCAGCAAGAAGCAATTGATTTAATCATAAATGCTGAAAAGACTTATTTATGGTTTGATACTGCAGTTGATATTTCAATAGTAGATGCTTATTTGAATGGTACACAACAGATGCTGGATGGAAAGAAAACCGCAGAAGAAGTGATGGCAGATGTAATCAAAGCTAATAAAAAAGTAAAAGAAAAATAAACTTATTCATAGAAAAAGGCGGTTTAAAAATGGCCGCCTTTTCTTTAAAAAGCAGAGGTGATCAACATTGCCTAATAAAAAAATCGTTCCTTACTTATATTTAACACCTTGTATTCTCTTAATGGGACTTTTTGTGTATTATCCAATTGTGGAAAATTTTCGCTTTAGTTTTTATGAATTCTCAGCATTTTCTCCAGATAAAGTATTTGTTGGATTTGAACATTTCCTTACTCTATTTAAAGATGAGGTTTTTTATATAGCTTTAAAAAATAATCTTTGGTATGCGATTATATCCATCATCTTTCAGGTCTTTGGAGGGCTTATTTTAGCAGCAATCCTTGAAGATCCTGTGACTAGATTTGTTAGCAGTTTTTTTCGAACAATCTTTTTTCTCCCTGTCGTTATTTCGATAACGGTGATTGCTTTATTATTTAGTTTTGTATATAACCCTGATATCGGAATATTAAACAGTTTCTTACATTTAATAGGAGCTGAGGAATGGGCAAGAGCATGGTTAGGAGAATCTGAAACAGCGATCTTTGCCGTAATTGCTGTTTCACAATGGCAAAGTATTGGCTATATTATGATGCTATTTATCGTCTCAATTCAAAGTATTCCGAAAGAATTATATGAGGCAGCCGAGATTGACGGGGCTGGCAAGATCCGCAAGTTTCTTTCTGTGACGGTTCCACAAGTGAGAGAAATGTTTTTTGTTGCCACCTTAATTACGCTAACCGGAGCTTTTACCGTCTTTAATGAACCGTACATTTTAACAGGAGGCGGCCCTGGAAATGCAAGTGAAGTGCTAGGGACACTTCTTTATCATTCGGCGTTCTTTAAAGATGAAATGGGGTATGCTTCTGCAATTGCAACCGTCATTTTGCTGATCACCTTACTTGTTTCAATCGTCCAAATGAAACTATTCAGAACAGGAAGGGATGGTTAATGTGGAAATGAAAAGAGAAGCTATAGACTATCAATATCGTTCAAATACAAGAAAACAAATTAAGCAAACAGCCATCCTTGGATCTGTTCCTTTGTATACTATTTTAATTATCTATTTTATTATCATTGCATACCCATTGTTTTGGATGGTCATTAATTCATTTAAAACGACTGAGGAGATTTTTTCTAATAGCTGGTCCTTACCACAACAATGGTTGTTTTCGAATTATATCGATGCATGGAACACAGGAATTTCAGGTTATTTCTTTAACAGTACATTCGTCACCGTAACCACTTGCTTTTTGACCGTTTTCCTAAGTGCTCTTGGCGCATACGGTCTAACGAGATTTGATTTTAAAGGGAAAAACTTCTTACTCATTTTTTGTATGGGCGGGATGATGCTTTCTCCTCAAGTAAGCTTAGTTCCTTTATACAAATTGATCCAAGCTTTAGGTATACATGATACGTATTTAGCGCTAATTTTGCCCTATGTTGCTTATCGGATTCCCATCACAATTTTGCTGGTTCGAGCAGCTTTTCTTGAGATTCCTAAAGAATTGGAAGAATCAGCTTTTCTTGATGGGTGTAATACATGGAAAGTTTTCACAAAAATATTTATTCCTATGAACTTGCCGATTTTATTAACAGCGGTTGTTTTAACAGCCTACTTTACATGGAATGAATTTATGTTTGCGTTAATTTTTGTTGATACTGAAGCGTTAAAAACAATCCCAGCAGGATTAATGCAATTTCGTGATGCCTTACAAACAAATTGGGGTGTTCTGCTGGCAGGGTTAATGATATCTGCGGCCCCGATTATCATCCTGTTTATCTTTATGCAGAAATATTTTATCCGGGGACTTGCTTCAGGCAGTGTGAAAGGGTAAGAAAGGAGAAAGAATATGAGATTAATCGCTATTGGTGATAACGTTGTTGATATATATAAAGACCGAAATGAAATGTTTCCTGGAGGAAATGCATTGAATGTAGCCGTTTTAGCTAGACAGTATGGTGCTGCAGAAACTGCCTTTATCGGGATTGTGGGAAACGATATTGAAGGCGAGCATATTGTGGAGTCTTTAAAGGTAAATCATGTTGATATACGTAACATTCGAAAAGCATATGGAGAAAGCGGAAAAGCTTATGTAGACCTGAATGATGAAGGAGACCGAATATTTGTTAGTTCAAATAAAGGCGGCATTCAATCAAAGCTTAAACTAAAGCTTAATCGAGAAGATTATGACTATATCCAACGCTATGATGTGTTGCACACAAGTATATACAGCAATCTTGATGAAGAGCTGCCGCTATTGCAAAAGCTGTTACCAATTTCATATGACTTCTCAAATCATTTTACAGAGGATTTGCTAAAAAAGGTATGTCCGTATCTTACCTTTGCCTTTGTTTCGGGAAGCGATTTACTAGATACAGAAATTGAGGACTTAATCATTACCATCCAAAGATTAGGTACCCCAAATGTTATTGTGACACGAGGTTCCAAAGGGGTCATTATGGCGAATCCGCATCACCGATTTTTACAAGGGATTGAAAAAGCAACTGTAATTGATACGTTAGGTGCAGGTGATTCCTTTATCGCAGGGTTTTTAACAAGCTATCTCGATGGGTATTCTGTTAAAGACTCTCTAAAGGTTGCTGCAGTAAAAGCAGCGAAAACTTGTGAGGTAAACGGTGCATTTGGGCATGGAAAGCGACTCATGGCGTAAGAAGGAATGAGGCTGTCTTAAAAGGGTCTGACTCAATTGAGTCAGACCCTTTTAAGGGTTTTGCTATGTTGAAATAGTAAAAGCGATATGGGTTGTCGGCGTTTTAAAAGTAGAGAGATGAATCGGGATTTTTTGGTCATCATATACCGTTTTATCAATATTAAAGAGGGTATCACCAATTTCACATTCTAAATATTCAGCCTCCACCTCTGTAGCTGGTACTGCTGTAAGTACTTTGGTCTGAGAGGTTTTTTTCATATCGATATGATAGATGTTTTTTAAAACATCATAAGTAGATTCGTAGTCAAAGATCCGTTCGGTCAATTTTGGAAAGCGCTCAAGGGAGTAATGAGTAATATCAATGGTAAATGGCTGGTCATCAAGTAACATTAATCGCGAAAGCTTCAAAACTGGAGAATCGATTGCGATTTGCAGGTCATTGGCAATCTTTTCGGTTGCCTTTATTTCTTCACATGCCAAAATTCGTTTCGAGGAATTTTTGCCAAGCTGTTTGCTAAAGTCAGAAAACCCTTCGACCGTAACTAATTCTCTGGAAACTTTTTTTCTTGATACAAAAGTACCCTTTCCCTGTTTTCGCTCTAATAGCCCTTCATCTACTAATTCTTGAATCGCTCTTCTTACCGTAATTCGGCTAACATTATAAATTTCACATAGCTCGGCTTCGTTTGGAATTTTTTCTCCTAAACGGTATACGTTATTATTTATTCCATCCTTTATATTTAACAATAATTGTTCATATAAAGGGCGCGAACTTGAATTGTTTAACTTCATGAAGTTTCTCCCCTCTGTATAAGTCATTATATAATATTATAATACAAATGATGAGTGAAAGTATAATAATTTGTAATGAATGGAAATCAGACTTAATTTATACTAAATTTACTCATAAACAAAAGATAACAATTGGATAATAAAAAATATTTAAATTTACAATCTGTCAGGAAGCGCTTACAATATTTATAAATACATAACTTTAATGAATAATTTGAAAGAAATCTGTTCTATACAATCATTAATTTGGGGGAATAGGTATGATAATGAATAAACTAACTGCTATTGATAAGCATACTTGCTCGAAAGCAGAAAAGCTAAAGCTTGAGCGTGAATGGGAAAAGTTTATTTCAGGAAATAACAATACCCCAAAAATCCGCCCTTTAATGTATGAATCATGGCAACGTTGTTTAGACCAAGGAATCAGTCCGCTGCAAAGGAAGACTTCTATTACCCTCAGTGAAGAACAAATTAAGGATTATGTGTCTACAGACCCCTTATTTCGTACGTTAAAACCGGTACTAACGAAATTAAAGGATTTGTATATGGATTCCGGCCATTTGATAACGTTTTGTAATCCTTCCGGAGATATCGTTTATTTAGACGGAGATTTGTCTTTAATGCTCAAGGCTGAGGATATGAATTTTGTCGCCGGCTCATCATGGGCAGAAAAAAACGCAGGTACGAATGCCATTGGAACCGCAATTGCTACTGGTTCTCCGATTCAAGTGTTTGCTGGAGAACACTTTTGCCATGAGGTACAAAAGTGGACATGTTCAGCTGCTCCTATCTATGACCCTGCTACCAAAAAACTTTTGGGAGTCATTGACTTGACTGGACTATGGTCAGTCAACCATCCTCATTTTTTATCAGTAGTAACTTCAGCGGCTCAAGATGTAAGTGGGATGCTGCGCAACCAATTAAAGTTGGAACGCTTTAAGTTATCTGAATATTACCAAAACTATAATATTTCACTGCAGTCAAAGTCCTATTTAGCCGTTTTAGATCGCGGATGGAAAGTGATTAAAGCATCTTCTATCTTATATGAACTAAGGTTGATTGATTCGGACCATTTCTTGGTCAGCACTCCTTCTCTATCATTATCCTTAACGTCAAGGACACATTGGGAATATGAACATATAAATGGAATTTGGCGTTTTGAGCTAACCCCGTTTATTTATGGAGGAATATCTATCGGTGCTGTTGTTCACGTTTTTCCTCCAACAAGTTTTATGAATATGAACTTTGCTCCAAATTATTCCTTCCCTAGAGCAATAGAAGAGACATTCCAATCTTTACCTAGTATAAATTCCGGGAATTTAGCCTCTAATTTTGATGTTAAGGAACAAGTTGAGGTGAAAAAATCGATTAAATGTACTGAGTTTTATAAATCACTTTTTGATCATAATCCTGATGGTGTTTATTCTTGTGATTTACAGGGAAGTTTATTAGATGCGAATCCGGCATTGGAGAGAATAGTGGGATATACAGTTGAAGAACTTCAAAAGATTGCGCTCAAATCACTAGTTCTTCCAGAATATCTAGAAGTTAAATTAAGGTATTTGAAAACAACAATAAAAGGAAAGCCACAGGAATATGAGGTGGCGATTAAGCACAAAAATGGATACCGGGTAGATTTAAAAGTAAAAAATTTCCCGATTATTATAGATAATGAGATTGTTGGAGTTCATGGGATTGTAAAAGATATTACCAAAAATAAACAAATGGAAGCAGATCTAAAATCAACCAAACAACAATTGGATTTATTTCTTAAAAATACAGTGGATTCTATTATTATTTTTGACATACAGCACAATGTGATAAAAGTAAATAAAGCTTTTGAAGAAGTATTTGGTTGGACTGAACAAGAAGTAATAGGAAGAAAAAAGCCTATTATTCCCGACTATTTAGTTGACAAGTATACTGATATTCTTCAAAAAATATTGAATAACAGGCATGTTATGTCGTTTGAAACGATTAGGCAGCGAAAAGATGGAAGTTTCATTGATGTTAGCAGTTTCGTCTCCCCAATTGTAAATGCGAAGGGGAATGTGACAGCTTTTGTATCCATCTTAAGGGATATTACGGAACAAAAACGCATGGAAGAAGCATTGAAAGAAAGCGAGAAACGATTACGCACTTTAATTAATGCCATGCCTGACGTTGTTGTCTTTAAAGATGGTGAGGGAAGATGGCTTGAAGCGAACGATACCACCATTTCCTACTTTCAGTTTGAGAATGTTCCTTATCAGGGGAAAAAAAATAGCGAACTATCTCTATACAATAAACTCTATAGAGATACATTTTCTTGTTGTGAAAAATCAGATCAAGAAACGTGGGAAAATGGCCATATTACCCGAAGTGAAGAAGTGATTCCACAACCTGACGGCCAATCAATTATTTTTGATGTTATAAAGGTTCCCATTTTTTATCCTGATGGCAGACGTAAAGGACTAGTGATGATAGGACGTGATATCACAGAACTGAAGCAAACGGAAGAATTATTAAGAAAATCGGAGAAGCTTGCTGTAGTCGGTCAATTATCAGCAGGAATTGCTCATGAGATTCGAAATCCGTTAACTTCTCTCAAAGGATTTCTAAGTTTGTTACAATCTTCTATAGATGAGAGCAATTTATGGTATTTGGATGTGATGGCATCTGAGATTAATCGAATTGAATCCATTACCAATCAATTTATGGCAGTAGCAAAGCCGCAGGCTGTCACCATTCAACTTCAAGATTTACGAATGTTAATCGAGCAGGTTTCAGTTGTTGTTTATCCTGAAGCAACCATGAATAATATACAAATTATCATTGATACGGAAGCCGACATTCCATTGATTCGATGTGATGTGAACCAATTAAAACAAGTATTTATTAACATCATAAAAAACGCTATTGAAGCGATGAAATGTGGAGGGAAAATTGTGGTTCATGTAATGAAACACGATCCCAACCACGTTGTCATTCGTTGTATTGATCAAGGATGCGGGATCCCAAAAGAGCGTATTCCATATCTCGGAGAACCTTTTTATAGCCTCAAAGAAAAAGGAACAGGGTTAGGATTAATGATGTGTTATAAAATCATTGAAGAGCATCAAGGGAAAATTACGATTGAAAGTGAAATCAATAAAGGAACAATCGTTAATGTTATTTTACCCATCCCTCCGTTAGAAGAAGTGATTTTAGAATAAACAGAAGGCATTTAATAATCCAAACATCTCATCATGGGGGTGATCGAGATACGCGTAATACCATGTTACAGTCTGAATACAAATACATTTACATAAAAAGAAAAGTGAACGATTGGACCATATAATATGCCCAAAATAAAAGGAATACGCCGAAAATCTACTATGAAAACTCTCATATAAGTTTGCTGGAAACAACATACATTTAAGAAAGTCTGTTGACATACAAGTATTATTCGATTTAGAGATCATTTTGAAACTATTTTTTCAGCAATTGATATTGATTTTGGTATAAAAAATCCCGTTTTGGTCCACCTGTAAAAATGAACGATGCTAACAATATAATGGATTCATTTAAAAAATTTAAAAACATAAGAAATTGATAGAAAAAGGGAGAAATAAGTAGAAAAAGCGTATAAAACTATTAATTTTCTGATTTTTTGGAAAGTTCACAATAATATGTCTATAATGTATAATAAGTACAAGACCCAAAAAAGGAGGTAATAAATGGAGACATTTTACGAGACGTAATTGACCATGAAGAATGAGGGAGTTACCAGTAAATCAGTCAAATGTAATGTGTGCAGAATTGTACATGGGACAAGCTTTAAAGCAATTTGAATGAGAAGGTGATTCCAATGAAATAAGTTAGGCGAAGGCGTATTTCTATGCGCTGGGGATTAAGAATGTTAGAATTTTTTATCCAAAAAATATCCTCTCTCAGGGGAGTGAAATGAAATGGAGATGAAAACTAATTCTTGGTTTTGCCATGACTGTTTTCGATTTTTTGAACAAGGTGATAGTGTTGTCTGTATCTCTGAGATGAAATCTGTTTTTTGTGAAAAATGTGGAAATGACTTTCCAGCGGAATGGATTGAAACATCAACATTCAAACATATAATATGGGAGGAGATGCCACTCGAAAATCTATAAAGTGCAAGTTATGAAAAGTTCTATTTTTCTTAGGCTAAACTTAATGGTAAGGGGCTTTTTTAAAAACACCAACTTAGATAAAACGAAAGGATTAATATAATGAATGAGAAAATAGTATAAGCGACCTCACCATTCTAATTAAGATGAGTAAGGTCGCTATTTGTTGTGATAAATGCATTCTCTCAAACTTGGAGGAGATAGATTGTTATTAAAAAGCAATTAAGTTGATATAAAGAAGTATAGATAGAGAGAATGACTTGAGGAAATATTTCATAGCTTTGATAACTAAAATAGGCGGAATTTGTTGAAATCGAAAGAAATAACGAGGAAAATTAGCATAAAACTTACAATTCAAATTATTTTGAATATTTACAAAATATGAAAAATTAGTTATTATTAGGACAAATATCAACACGATTTTTATTAAAAAGGTAAAGAAGATCCCATTTAAAGAATTCACTTTTTAAACTATGTGGAAAGGGGTATTGATATGAATGGAACAACTGAAAAAATAGTACAAACGAATGTAAGATTTTGTCCTCAATGTGAAAAAGAAAAGCCATATGTAATAAATTACGCAGCCGGCACTATTCGTTGCGCTAAATGCGGCTATTTTCATTTAAAGCAATACGATTAAAAATAAACTATGCTATATAAAAAAGGCGTTCCTAACTTTCCAACGTTAATACCAATTTAAATTGATTTTGATTTTAGTAATCAATGCTTTTATTTATGCCCACCACTCTATATGAACCCTCCAAAACTACTTTTTCTATCCACACGATTTAGCGAGAAAGCTAAGTGTTTTTGTTCATAAAGTTCAAAAATGTAAAATAGTTAAAATCCGATGTTACCCCTTGATAGTATTTATATAAGAAAATGCTAATGAACTAGGTTGATCTCGTTCTATCCAAAAAGGAGGTGCTGCCATAAAAATCTGACTATATCCCTAACATCCCAATAAGAACTTTAAAAGAGTTCTAGTATGAATGGTAAAAAATCTTAGTCTACTCTAATCCCTGTTTTTAGTCATTCAGCTATCACGGTTTTTTTATACTATCAGAAAGTAAAGATTTTATGGATGATAGAATAAGAAAAAAACTAAGGCTTTCGCCATTAGGACTTAGCGATAAGCCACGTTTTTCTAACAAGTTTAAGAAAGTATAACTTTTTGTACTTAGTTTTTGTGTCTAGCTCCAGCGCCTAGCCCCTCTAGGATCTAGCCGATTTAGAATGGAAGGCAAAGAACGCCTTCTATTCTAAATCGTCTTATTTGCCCTAGGCTGATCAAGGCGCTTGCGCTTTTCTAATAAACTTCCTAACTCAACATGATCCTCAAAACTCCTTTTTATTAGGTTTTCTAGTAAATTGAGTAAAGTAATTTCAGAGAGGTGATACCTATGGATGTGGAAAAAATTAGCATGATGCTTAATTGGGCTAAGAGTAATGAAGAAATTCGAACAATCATTCTTACAAATTCTCTTGCAAACCCTGAAGCTTCTAGGGATCTGTTTTCTGACTTTAATGTTGAGCTGTTTGTTAACGACTTACAACCTTTTTTAAGTGATGAATGGGTTGGGGATTTTGGTACAATAGTATCTCTGCAACCATTAAAGGCTGTTGTTAGTGAAAATTGGGTTACACGTTTAGTTCTTTATGAAGACGGAGTAAGGATTGATTTTCAAATTTCAACAAATGAATCAGTAAAGCAACTTGTTAATGCATCTCGACTACCTCCTGTATATGATAATGGCTATAAGGTATTACTTGATAAAGATAACCTCACACACGGTATAAAACCTCCATCATACTCAGCATTTGTCACCAAAAAACCAACAGAAGAAGAATACACTAAACTTATGAATGACTTTTGGTGGAATGCAACTTATGCGGCAAAGAATCTTTTGCATGATGAACGATATTTTTCCAAATTTATGTTAGACAACGTAATACGTTTTAATATGCTATTTCAAAAAGTAACAGACTGGTACATTGGTGTACAACACGGTTGGAATGTAAATCCTAATAAAACTGGCAGATGGTTAAAAAGTTATTTAGATACGCAAACCTGGAGGGAACTTGAAACGATATTTGCTGAGACTAACATAGAGAATAATTGGAATGGAATATTTAGAACAGCTGATCTTTTTAAGCGATTAGGGGTAGAGGTTGGCACCAAGCTAGGATATCCATACCCTTATCATACAGAAAATAATGTAAGGAAATATCTTCATGAAGTTAAGAAAACTTCTAAAGCAGCTATTTTTCTATAAGCTTAGCCTCTTTGGTATTTGGGGATGGAAAAATATTGTAAAGGGGAGAGTTTTATGAAAGCAACAGGGGTAGTACGAAAAGTGGATGAATTAGGAAGAATTGTCCTTCCAATTGAATTGCGCAGAGTTTTTAGGATAGGTGTTGGAGATCCAGTAGAGATTTACGTTAATAACGATCAAATTATTTTGAAGAAATTTAAGGAAAAAAAGGAATGTATCATTACTGGAGAAATTTCAGATGAAAATCTTATTATCGCTAACGGAAAAATCACGTTAAGTCGTGAAGGTGCTAATCTCCTCATGAAGGAATTAGAACAATGCCTTGAAAAGGTTTAAAGCAGATTTATATTTCTTTTATGCAGGATTTCATTAATGAACAATTCTGTTATAAAAAGTTACAAACTATTAAACTCTTGAAAATACTAGAATTCGCATACAATTTGTGGCATAACGATAAAAATGGAAAAGTTAACTCAGTACTTTGTAAAAATAAATTAACATTAAAGACGTTGAGCATTGATTTGCCAACGTCTAATAAAAATTTTAAAGAATATAAATGAAACAAAAAGTTGTTTTTAGACCTCAAAATAGAAGCAACAAAAAATGTTTACATTTTATATAAAACCTTATAGATCGATTGAATACTTTTTTAAACTTTAATAAAAAGGCACCAAGTGGTTCCACTTATGGGTGGCTTCTAACATAATATTAAGTTGGAAGTGTTTGGTCATAGTGTTTCTGCTAGCTGTTCCTTTGTTTATAATGTTTTCCGAAAAATTATTTTTCGTCCGATAAGAAAACGCTTACACGAAATATCGGCATTAATATTCTGAAAATTATAAACAGCCGGTGTGCCGCTATCTAAGTCATACATAGTAGTCATGAATAGCCATGCCGTGTCTTTTGGAGGTTCGGGTGTTATAAGCTAGAAAGAGCTGAATGGAAGGGGAATTTCACGGAAAAATTTATCATAGTGAAATGAATATTCTATCATTAGGTTTACGTATATTATGTACTCAGAAATCAAAAGGGGGGAGAAAAAAGATGGTCAAAAAAAAATGCGTTGCAATGCTGCTGGCAGGTGGACAAGGGAGCAGTCTTAGCTCTCTGACCAAAAATTTAGCTAAACCGGCTGTTCCATTTGGCGGTAAGTATCGCATCATTGACTTTACTTTGAGTAATTGTGCAAACTCAGGTATTGAAACAGTAGGAGTTTTGACGCAGTATCAGCCTCTTGTACTGCATTCATATATCGGGATTGGAAGTGCATGGGACCTTGACCGTCCAGAAGGCGGGGTCACTGTATTGCCTCCTTATTCGGAATCTTCAGGAGTCCGATGGTATAAAGGAACAGCAAGTGCAATCCATGAAAATATTAATTATATAAAACAATATGAGCCGGAGTATGTGCTTATCCTATCAGGAGATCACATTTATAAGATGGATTATAGTGAAATGCTTGCTTTCCATATTGAAAAAGAGGCAGATGTCACAATTTCTGTTATCGAAGTACCTTGGGAAGAAGCAAGCCGTTTCGTTATTATGAGTACAAATGTAAGGTTGGAAATTTTGGAGTTTCAGGAAAAACCTGATCACCCAAAGAATAATTTAGCCTCAATGGGCATTTATATTTTTAAATGGTCTATTTTAAACAAGTATCTCGAAATAGATGCGCACGCCCCAAATTCGAATCACGACTTTGGAAAAGACGTCATTCCTTTGCTTTTGGAACAAAAGAGAAAGCTTTTTGCATATCCGTTTAAAGGATACTGGAAAGATGTAGGGACTGTGAAAAGTTTGTGGGAGGCAAATATGGATTTACTATCGGTGAATTCACAACTGAACTTATTTGAACAATCATGGCGCATTTACTCTGTTAATCCAAATCAGCCTCCCCAATATATCGCCCCTGCTGCTGAGGTCGTTGAGTCCTTAATTAACGAGGGTTGTATTGTAGAAGGAAATATTTATCATTCCGTTCTGTTCCAGGGAGCCCAGGTTGGAGAGCATTCGGTTGTCAAAAAGTCTGTTGTGATGACGGATGCTAAAATAGGAGCTGATGTTTATATTGAAAATGTAATTATTCCTCCAGAGATGCATGTTCCAGACGGCACAATCATTCGCGCTGATTCAGAAAAGGATGAGGTTATTTTAGTTTCCGAAGAATTGCTTTCTGCGTTATAAGACGAGACTATTAAGCAAACGAAGGAGATGAACGCAATGAATAAGCAAATGTTGGGAATTATTGATGCATCACCATACACAGATGAATTAAAGCCTTTAACAACTCACCGTACATTCTCTGCAATTCCGTTTGCGGGAAGATACCGTTTAGTTGATTTTATGTTATCTAATCTGGTTAACTCCGGCATCTATAGCGTTGCGCTTTTTCCGAAAATTAACTCCCGTTCGTTATTAGACCATCTTGGTTCAGGCAAACAATGGGATTTGGCTCGGAAAAGAGACGGTCTCTTTGTTTTCCCCCCAAGGGCAGATTATCCATTAGATCAATCTTCCATCGTTTCCCAATTGCGTTACCATATTGATTACTTTTTGCGAAGCAAGCAAAAATATGCGGTCATTACCAATAGTTGCACGATTTGCAATATTGATTTTAAGGATGTTCTGGATTATCATATTCGCTCAAATGCTCATATTACAGAAGTTTATCACAAAGAACAATCGCTTCATCTGTACATTTTAGAAACAGCTTTATTGATTGATTTAATTCATCAAGAAAGTTTCCATGTGAAAACATTAAGTGAGTTCCTTCAATCCTTTTCTTCGAAATATAGCTTTTCCCGTTATGAACATGAAGGCTATACAACGGTTATATCCGACATTTCTTCCTACTTCAACAGCAGCATGGAAATGTTGAATCGGCCAATCTGGGAGCTGCTATTCGTAAAGGATAGACCCGTCTACACAAAAGCAAAAGATGAACCTCCGACGCGCTATACAAAAACAGCTGTTGTAAAAAATTCCATGATTGCCAATGGGTGTGTCATTGAAGGATATGTGGAAAACTGTATAATCTTCCGGGGGGTTAAGATTGAAAAAGGTACAATTGTTAAAAATAGCATTGTCATGCAAAAAAGCTGCGTTGGAGAGAACAGCTTATTAAACTACGTTATTTTAGATAAAGACGTAAAGATAGAAAGAAATATACAATTAGTTGGTGATATTGAGAATCCTAATGTAATCCCAAAAGGAACCGTACAAGGCTCTTTGATGAATTTGTAATTGCGGCATTTGTCGCATCAGGATGAATGCCGTTTGTAAAACAGGAGGTTTAGCGAATGTTCTAGAGCTCAAAGATATGAATGAATTTAACTCCATTTTAGGCAGGTCTCACTTCATGATGGGTACCAACCTAAGGTAATTCAACGAAAAAACGCTATCCTTCGTAAAAGAATAAAAAGGATAGTGTTTTTTTATAAGTTCAAGATAATATTAATGCATTATTATTAATATTTATTCACCTGAAAGCGTTTTACAAAAGTGCTTATTTTTTCTTGATACATATTATTATCCTTTTGATAATGTTTATATCAATAGCTTTTGAATATATTTTCAGAATAAACTTTTAAATTTTCGTTTTCTTTAAAATCGATTATAATTCTCTCATAATGAATAAATATTAGTCTTGTCTTTATTTGAAAGGATGAGGGATTTGACTAGACCAATCGTCATTTTTATTGGTTCTCTATTAATAGCAATAGCCTATAATCAATTTCTGATCCCACACGAAGTGTTGAGTGCTGGAATTAGTGGGATTGCCATAATTGTTGGCTTATTAACACCTTTTGATACTGGGGCAATGAATTTATTATTGAATTTGCCATTGCTTATTTTAGGGATGATGAAGCTTGGAAAACGATTTATCTCCTATACCATTTTGAGTGTTATTGTTCTTTCGGCAGCCCTTTACTACTTACCGGTGTATGCGGTTAGCTCAGACCCAATTCTTTCATCCATTTTTGGCGGAGTATTGTCTGGCATTGGAATCGGCTTAATATTGAGATACTCAGGATCCACAGGCGGTTTTGACATAATCGGAATGATACTAGCTAAGAAAATGGATTTCCCAATAGGAGCTATTTTGACAGGATTAAACGGAATTGTTATTTTGGTTTCAGGATTCCTACTAAATTGGGATTCTGCTCTTTATACATTAGTGTCAATTTTTATTACAGGGAAAGTAATTGATTCCATTCATACTCACCACATGAAATTAACAGTCACTATTATTACGGACAAAGGCGAAGAAGTTCGTAATAAGCTCTTAAGTCAGCTTTACCGCGGAATTACGATTATGGACGGAGAGGGCGGCTATACACAAATTAAGCGCAAGATATTGATGACCGTTATTTCCCGATACGAACTTGCTGATATGAAACAATGTATTCGTGAGGTTGACCCGAACGCATTTGTAAATATTACACAGACTGTTGATGTGATGGGTTTATTTAATCGCGATCAATCGAAAACAGCATTGCAAATGGAGAATTTGTAAACTGGGAGTGGTATTCACATTCCATAAGTTGAATAAAATTTTTTGTTGAATTTGAAAGGAGCTATTGGCTCTTTTTTTTATACCATTAACTTCTTGTATCTAAATATAAATTGTCTATTCCAAAAATTTATCTTATCGAATTTTAGATGAAGTTGGTTGACTACTTACTGGTGATAACATTTCCTTATCGCCACTTATAAATAAGTTATCATTTTCTTATTTTTATTTTCGAATATAGTAATAGTATAAGAGTGAAATCACCATGAATTGGAAACTGATATAGAACAAATTCACTAGCATTTAAGTGAAGGAGGAAAACGATGGATATTAAAAAGGATGTTCAACAGCAATTTGGTCGCAGTGCGAATCATTATGTAATAAGCAAAGGACACCGTAAAGGCGGGGATTTGAAAAAACTCGTTGAAATGGCTCATGTAACGGGAAGCGAGGAGGTTCTTGACGTAGCTACAGGGGGTGGACATACAGCAAATGCTCTTGCTCCGCATGTTCAAAAGGTAACGGCCTTGGATCTAACACCTGAAATGTTATCAGCTGCTGAAAGGTTTATAAAAGAAAACGGACATGATAATGTTGTGTTTGTTGAAGGTGATGCTGAAAAATTGCCTTTTCCTGACGAAACGTTTGATCTCGTTACGTGTCGTATAGCCCCGCATCATTTCCCAAACATTGAACAATTTATTAGCGAGGTTTATCGTGTGTTAAAACACGGAGGAACTTTCTTATTGGATGATAATGTCGCTCCCGAGGATGAGGAATTCGATCAATTCTATAATACTCTTGAAAAAATGAGGGACTATAGCCATTACCGGGCTTGGAAAAAATCAGAGTGGCTTCAAAAGCTAGAATTAAATGGGTTTGAAATACAAGAATGGCATCGTTTCGAAAAACGATTTGAATTTGAGAACTGGTGTGATCGGATGCATTTATCAGATTCGCAGAAAGCCGATTTAAACGAATTTATCCTCAAGACTACAGAAAAGGTAAAACGAAAATTTCGGATTCAAATAAATGATACTCAAATTACTTCATTCATTGGGGAGGCAATTCTGGTAAGTGCAACGAAAGAATAAAACAAATGAAAGTGGCAAGAGGAATAAACATTAATATTTATAGGTTCATACGGCTTGTTTGAAATTATTGTTGGAGCAATTTATCTTTTTAAGATTAAGATTAATTGTGGGAGCACTTTTCATAAAAGGAAATATAGATAAAATGCCTATGCAATACGTTTAAATATTGTGCTACAAAAGAACTTAATTACGATCTTCCAGTATAGAACGTAAATGGTGTATTTCTAGTTTTATAAGTTTTTTAACAGATGGATCATTACATCGTTTAAAATCGCTCATTAAGCGTTCGAGTTCTCTAGAAAAAAGGAAGTAGTCATTTTTATCAAGCATATCCAACCTCCTATTCTTGGTGTTTAGTAGTAAATACCCGTTTATAAACGATTTAAAACCTCATTCAGCAATCCGTTTGTAACAAAAGAAATATTAATTTAATGATTGTGAAAAATAGAGGTTCAACTGAGGGATGAAGATTCTTTTTCAATGAAATAGGGCGCCTTCACATTGATCATGGCGCCCGAAAATAGATCTTATCTTCATTTTTAGTTGGATTTTCCTTTTTAATCAATCCTAGTCATCGCGAGGAGCTTCTATGACTAATACTTAGAACTTATAAGCCCTCTTTCTCCAAGACTGGTCGTAAATTCAAATCGGTCTGAGCAATGAACACCCCGCTCAAAATGATGCTGTAGACCGCAAATAGTATTTTCATTATCAAATTGATAAAAGGAAACCCCCTTTTTATGTACTTTATTTTTTAAAAAATAGAGATGGTTATAGGAATATATACAATCAAAAGGCGAGAATGATAAGCTGTTAAGCTGTCTAATCAGGCGCATAAAGGTTTCATCGTGAAGCTCCTTTAGCATTTCATCAAGTGCAATAGGCAGCCTTTTTCTGATACGAACGGTATCCCCGCAATTCAATGATGTTAAGCCAAGCTCTGTTTTCACCTTCCCTAACCCCAGCCATTTTCCGGGTTTCCACCCGTGAGGACTTAAAATTTCTAAATAATTATCTTGAATCTCTTCTAATAAATGAAGTTCATCATTCATATCATCATATATGACATATTGTTCGTTCGTTACTTCGATTAAGCCAATAACGTACGAACGTTTTTGATTTAATAATAAGTCTGCTCGTTTAGAAGAATACATTCATTAAACCCTCCAGTGATTGTGAAACATGTAACGATAGTTATGGAAATACTGTTATCAACGTTTTAGACAAAAGTGATCAGGTTTATGCATGAACAGAATTTTCTGGGACAATTCAACAATTGATTAAGATGGGCATACAATACAATCTGCCAGAAGTAATGGGACGTGATGTGTTTAACAAACATGATAATTTACCCTAGGGAGATGATGCATCAATGTGTGGGATCACCGGATGGATAAACTTTAGAGAAAATATCCTTCATAAACAGGATACTGTTAAAAAGATGACAGAAACCTTGGCGAAAAGGGGGCCAGATGACACAAACATATGGGGAGAAGGAAATGTCTTATTTGGTCACAAACGATTAATTGTTGTTGACCCGGAATGCGGCATTCAGCCGATGACCCGGACAAAGGAAGGGAATTCTTATACGATTTGTTATAACGGTGAACTATATAACACAGAGGATATTAGAAAGGTCCTGTTAGCAAGAGGATACACCTTTAAAGGTCATTCAGATACTGAAGTTTTGCTGCAATCCTATATTGAGTGGGAAGAGGAATGTGTTCACCATTTAAATGGGATTTTTGCCTTTGCGGTTTGGGATTCTGCAAAGGAGAAGTTATTCATAGGCAGGGACCGTTTAGGGGTTAAACCCTTATTTTACAAGGAAGCTAACGGATCGCTTATTTTTGGTTCAGAATTAAAAGCGATTTTAGCCCATCCATCTGTTTCAGCAGTGTTAGATAAAACAGGCTTGTCAGAAATATTTGGTGTAGGCCCTTCCAGAACTCCGGGAAATGGCGTTTTTAAAGGAATCGATGAACTTCGCCCTGCTCATGCCCTTACCTTTACAAAAAATGGGTTAAAGAAATGGCGCTATTGGAATGTCGAAAGCAAGCCGCATGAGGATTCATTGGATGAGACAGCTGAAAAGGTCCGCTTCCTATTTACAGATGCCGTGAAACGGCAGCTTGTATCAGATGTGCCTTTATGTACGTTTCTTTCCGGTGGGGTCGATTCAAGCGCGATTACAGCGGTAGCCGCGGAGCATTACAAGCAGGAAGGAAAAGGCAGACTCCATACGTACTCGATTGACTATGAGGACAATGATAAATTCTTTAAAGCAAATGAGTTTCAGCCAAATTCCGATGCTCCATGGATTAATAAGATGAGTGAAACATTCAATACAGTACATCATCGCTGTGTGATTGCCCAGCAGGAATTAGTGGATAACTTAATCGAAGCGACCATTGTACGTGATTTACCAGGTATGGCTGATGTTGATTCTTCGCTGCTTTGGTTTTGCCGGGAGATCAAAAAGGAATTTGTCGTTAGCTTGTCTGGGGAGTGTGCAGACGAAATTTTTGGAGGATATCCATGGTTTCACCGACCAGATGATTTAGCAAGATCGGCATTTCCTTGGATGCGTTCAACCGATGAAAGAATAAAGCTGTTAAAACCAGAATGGCAGGAAAAGCTAAAGTTACATGAATATGTGCAAGCACGTTATCAAGAAACGGTTAATGAAACCCCGCTTCTTGATGGAGAATCGGAATTAGAAGCACAACGGCGCCAGCTCTTTTATTTAAATATGCATTGGTTTATGACAAATTTATTAGACCGTAAAGATCGGATGAGCATGGGAGCGAGCTTAGAAGTTCGCGTTCCATTTGCGGATCATCGCTTGGTTGAATATGTATGGAATATCCCTTGGGAAGTAAAGATGCATGGTGATCGTGAAAAAGGAATCTTGCGTAAAGCATTAGAGGGAATTCTTCCGAATGAAGTATTGTATCGAAAAAAGAGTCCATATCCGAAGACACATAACCCGGAATATACAAGGCTGGTGAAAAATTGGCTTTCTTCACTTTCAGCCAAAAAAGATTCAATCTTACATGTATTATTAAATAAACAGGCCTTACAAGATATTATTGAATCAGAAGGAAAAGCATTCCAGGTTCCTTGGTTTGGCCAGCTAATGTCAGGACCGCAGCTTTTAGCACACCTAGCACAAATACATGTATGGTTTGAAACCTATAAGATTAATATTGATGAGCGGTAAAAAATGTAAGATTAAAGTAGCAAGGGACTGCAAACATGCAGTCCCTTAGTCTATCCTTTATTTATTGTGTGACGGGTCTCTGAGCAAAACTTTTAGTCATCCAAGCCCGTGATTTCCAACGATGAAGCATAATAATTCCTCGAAGCCATTCATCTGCTATAAATGCTATCCAAACGCCGATAAGTCCTAAATCAAAGTGAATGCCTAATAGATAGGCAACCGGTACACTTACACCCCACATGGACAGCATCCCCATATAAGTTGGAAAACGGATATCTCCGGCAGCGCGGAGTGATCCAATTAAAACCATATTAAAAGCTCTGCCAGGCTCAAGTAATATCGTTAGAAGAACAAGAATACCGCCAATTTCTAAAATATTTTCATTGGTTGTAAAAATGCCAAGGAGGGGATCAGAAAATATACTAAAGATGATGGCCATTAGCGTAGAAATTAGAATCCCTGAATAGAGACTTTTTAATCCCCTCGTATAAGCGGCATCATAATCCTTCGCTCCTATTAAATAACCAATTAATATTTGTGTCCCTTGGCTGACTGCTAAGCTAAACAACATCATAAACATCATGAGATTTTGTGTGTAAATTTTTGTTGTTAATGCCTCTGTTCCTAACATGGTGATAAAAAATGTTATTACCATCTGGGAAGTGTTATAAGAAAGTTGTTCACCTGCAGTAGGTACACCGATATGCAAAAGGTTTTTAATATGGTGTCCTGGCAGCTTAAACAGCTCTTTAAGATTGATCGTAAAGTGAACACGTTTCTTCAATACATAAACGATGACAATTAAACCTATTATACGTGATACAACTGTTGATATCGCAACACCTGGAACTCCGAGTACAGGTAAGCCGAATGGACCGAAAATAAAAAAGTAGTTACCTATAATATGGATAATATTCATCCCAATTGTGATATACATCGTATCCTTTGTATAGCCATAGCTTTTAAGAATGGCACTTGCTGTCATAAACAATGCTTGAATAAAGGAGAAGCCCCCTACAAGCTGTAAATAAATAGTTGCTTCTGGCAATAGTTCTCTAGGAAGATTCATCAGTAATAGAATCTCTTCACTTGCTATGACAATAGCTACACTAATAATCATGCTTATTAAAAAGTTTGCTGAAAGAGATACAGACGAAATCTCTTTCGCTTCTCTAAAATTATTCGCACCTAAATACCTAGCAACAAGAATTGTCGTACCTGTTGCAATGAAACCAAACATGACAATGATCAGAAATAAAATTTGATTTGATACACCAACAGCTGCTACTGCATTATCAGAATATTGACTTAGCATCAGTGTATCAGCACTCCCTAATAACATATGGAGCATTACTTCTATAAAAATTGGCCATGTTAGAGCAAATAATGTCATTTTACGATCTGGTTTTCCTAATGACATTTTCTCTCAACTCCTTCGATTATGCGTTAACAATTCTTACTTAGTTTACAGACGTTGTAGTATAATAGAAAGAGAGGATAACGACAACTTTTGGAGAAATACGACTATAAGGGAGATGCCGTATGGCTTACATTGCATTTAAGGTTCCGCCATTTCCGACCTTAATAAAAGGCGGGTATGCGGTATTTGAAAAGGGAGCCAAACATTTTAAAAGGGTATTTACAGTGTTTGATTTGATCTATGTGAAGTCAGGAGAATTATATATAACCGAGGATCAAACTCCTTATACTGTTGGTGAGGGGCAATACATCATTTTAGTGCCGGGGTTTGAACATTTTGGCCATAAGGAATGCCAAGTAAAGACGGAATATTATTGGTTGCATTTTTTAATTCCTTTAGATCACGAGCTTGTAGAGGAAGGGATTGAGAATTGGGCGGATATCCAAGAATCAGAGGGAGACTTTGTGACTCCGGCATCGTATCGTTTTTGCCTTCCAAGTTTTGGAGAAACCCAGAATATGAAGTTTGTAGAAAATATTTTTGATAACTTAATGAGCATGGATCATCAAACACCTGATTATCAATTAAGGCAGCAGCTGTATTTTCAAGAATTTCTTCTCCATTTACAAAAGGAGGCCTGCAAAATCCCTTCTGCTGCAGAGCGTGTTGTTGAAGAAACGGTTAAATATATTCAGGAGAAATTTAAAGAGGAGATCAAGATGGAAGATATCGCGAATACCCTTCATTTTCATCCTGATTATATCACACGATGTATGCAAAAAGTCATCGGTGTCACACCAAATATGTATTTAAATCAATATCGAATGAATCAAGCGAAAAAACTGCTGGCCACTACTGATGATAAAGTAGCAAACATCTCACAGGAAGTAGGGATTATTGATTCAACCTATTTTTCAAAGCTCTTTAAAAGAATTGAGGGCATAAGCCCTCTTGAGTATCGGAAAGTGATTCATAGGAGACAGCAAAGAAGTTGAACTTATTTAGTGATCAGCAAAAAAGTAAAATCATAGGGCTCTAATGTGACGGAAAGCTCGTTGGCATGTGCTGCAAACTCTTCCATCCTCCATAGATCAAGGATGGTTTTATCATGTAAGTCTAGAGGCAAGGGAAGAGTTTGTGTTGAAGGATGATTATTCATAACAGCAATGAAAAGCTGATGCTCATTTTCTTTGCTATAGCAGAGATAATTCCGTTCATTTTCAGCAGCCAAGATGTTAAATTTTCCTTCATTTGCTAAGATAGGGTAGCTCTTCCGCAAGTTGATCAGCTTTTTAAAAAAGTTCAGCATGTCATGGTCCTGGTGCTCCATCTCCCACACCATACATTTTCTGCAGCCGGGATCCTGCTCGCCGGTCAGTCCAATTTCATCCCCATAGTAAATAGAGGGGGAGCCAAGAAAGCTGAGCTGAAAAGCTGTCAACAGCTTTACCTTTTGTCGATTCATTCTTGCTAGATTTAATAATCGAGGTGTATCATGGCTTCCAACTAAATTAAATGCAGCCTCATGTACAGGTTTTGGGTATTGATGAAGGCAGTTTTGCAGGTCGTGACTAAATTGTTCGGCACCTATAGCATCGTAAGCAAAAAAGCGGAGAAGATGGTTTGCTAACGGATAGTTCATGACTGCATCGAATTGATCACCCGCAAGCCATGGCAAAGCATCATGCCAAACCTCGCCAACAAGATAAACATCCTTATTAATGGCTTTCACTGCTTGCCTAAAATCCCGCCAAAATTGATGATCAATTTCGTTTGCCACATCCAATCTCCACCCATCGATTCCAAACTCCCGAACCCAATATTGTCCAACCTCCAGCAAATACTTTTTGACATCAGGATGCTGGGTATTTAATTTTGGCATTTTCTTTTCGAATGCAAAGGTATGATAATGCGGTTCACCTTCATGAGTTAAGGAAGAAAAGTGAAACCATTCCTTATATTGAGAGGCATCACGATTTTTTAAAGCATCCTGAAAAGCTGGAAACTCCTCGCCGCAGTGATTAAACACTGCGTCAAGCATAACCCTTATCCCGCGTTTATGACATTCGGACACCAATCGTTTAAATGTGTTCTTATCGCCAAATTGCGGATCGATTTCCATATAATCAATTGAATCATACTTATGATTGGAACGAGCTTTGAAAATAGGTGTAAAGTAAATTCCATTGATTCCTAAATCAACTAAATAATCAAGCCGCTCGATAACCCCGTCAAAATCCCCGCCAAAGATTGTGGAAGCTGTTGGTTCCGTGCTATTCCATGGCAGTGTCCCATGCGGATCATTTTCTGGATTTCCATTTGCAAACCGATCAGGGAAAATTTGATACCAAATCGTGTTTTTCACCCATTCTGGAGCAGAAAAACAATCTGACGGGTGATGAAACGGAAAACAAAAATAAGCTGAAAAATCATCATGAACCGTATCACTGAACCCTTTTTCTGTGTAAAACAACTCTTGTTCATGATTTTTTAATTGAAAGGCATAACGCATACGGCGCTGAGGCGGAATGACTTCAACAGCCCAGTAATCAAATAAATCATCATTTCCGCTCTTTTGCATATCGACAGTAGAATGCTTCCAACGGTGGTCTTCAAATTCAAACGGGTCGCCATAATAAAGGGTAATAGAATGTATGTCGTTTCGTTTTGCCTTTAACTGAATATGTAAGGCATGTTCATTAATGGCATAGGCAAATTGATTTTTTGGTCGATGGTAAATGGCCTCTTTAAACATAGATTCCTCCTTTATGAGCCTTTCATAGATTCAAACTATCAATATAATTGACACATATTTAGAAAAATAACCAATTTCCGTTTGACGTTCGATAAGTGAAAGCGCTACTCTTAACAATAGAGTGAAAAAACCTTGAGTTTAGGAGGAACGGAAATTAAATGGTTAGAAAGGCTTTCATACGATTACTCATTCCGTTTCTTCTTTTTTACGCCTTACCAGTAAGTGCAGCTGAAAAAGAAGAACATCCATGGCAGGAGGAAATCGTTTATTACATAGTTGTTGATCGTTTTAATAACGGTAATCCACATAATGACGGGAAAGATCGAAATTTACAGGATCCCGCTGCCTATCATGGCGGAGACTTAGAAGGGGTTATAAAAAAGCTCGATTATTTAAAAGAAATGGGCTTTACCGCAATCGCTTTATCATCCGTTATGGCTAGTGAAGATTATACTGGAAATCTTGTTGAAAACCATAAACAGGTAGAAGAACATTTTGGAAGCATGGCAGATCTCCAGCGGTTGGTTGAAGAGGCCCATAAACGGGAGATGAAGGTCATCATAGAGTTTGTCGCAAACCATGTTGGACCGAATCATCCTTGGATCGAGGAAAAGCAGCAATGGTTCCATCAAAAAGATGACTTAACAGATGTCCAAGATCAAGAAAACCGCTTAAACGGTTGGGTTAACGGATTACCTGATCTCGCGACTGAAAACGAAGAAACGAGAGATTATTTAATTGAAACAGCTGCATGGTGGCTTGAGGAAACAAACGCAGATGGTTTTTACATCAATCATCCTGATACGAGTGAAACAGAATTTTGGCAGCTATTTTATAGCGAGATGAAAAAGGTAAACAACGATGCTTATTTAATCGGTTCATTGCTAGCCTCTGGCAATGAATCTATGTACCTTGAGTCAGGTTTTGATTCCATTCTAAATGAACAATTTTTTCAAGAAGCATCAGACATGTTTGCAAAGGTTGATCTGCCTTTTGCGGCTATGACAGACGTTGTAGAGAATTCATCACCTGCACTGACAACCTATCTTGATAGTGATAATGATGTCCGCTTTACGAGAAAATCAGTTGGAAATAACCAGCATCCAGGCATTCGCTTGAAAATGGCATTATCCTATATGTACACGATTCCTGGAACACCTTTCGTTTATTATGGAACAGAAATTGCCTTGAATGGGGGAGAGCCTCCTGAAAATCGCCCGCTTATGAATTTTCAATCTGATGAGGAATTGATTGATTATATTGGTAAGCTGGCAAAGATTCGCAACAGTCTGCCAGCCCTGACTAAAGGGGATTATCATGTCTTGTATGAAAAAGATGGTATGATCATTTTTACACGGACACTTGAGGACGAAACAGTTATTGTAGCGATCAACAATACATCTGCTTCACAAAAGGTCGTGATCCCTGAGGCTGATATTGCTGAAAATAAAGAGCTTCAAGGATTATTAACGGGTGATACATTTGAAGAAGAAAATGGAGAATATGAGTTTATCCTTGATCGCGAAATAGCTGAGATTTATGAAGTGAACGAAAAAAAGGGCTTGAATCTGCCGTTTATTAGTGTGTTTATTCTTGTACCCGTTTTGTTTATTGTGTTTTTAGTGCTGGCAAAAAAGCGAGGGAAAAGAAAAGAGTAATGGAAAAGAGCTGATCCGGTTGGTCAGCTCTTATTGACGATCACTTAAGTATTAAAAATGGCGAACAAGAACATTCATTTTAAATTTTCTCTCATCTTTGAGAGAATGCTTCGTAGCTGCAGCAACTCTTCCTCGGAGATATTTTTACAAAGCGTTTCATGAAATTCTTCAGCGATCGGAATAACGTGCTGACTTAATTGCCGTCCAGCTTCAGTTAAATATAATCGCTGAATTCGGCGGTCATTTGGACAGCTGAACCTGTTGATAAATCCTTTTTGTTCGAGGCCGTGAGCCATTCTGGCAATATTTGTTTTATCCTTGTCGAGCTTTTCCGCAACCTCATTTTGACTTAGGCCATCTTGTTTCCACAGCAGCATCATAATTAAATTTTGTTCTGGTGCAATATTAAGCGGGGCCAGTTTACTTTTAATGTAGCTTGTAAAAATTAAGTCGGATTGATGGATATAAATACTGATATAGTCATCTAATGCTAGGTTCATTTCATCTAAACTCCCAATTATTGTCTTAAAATAAGTTTAGATTGAAGCCATCTTAATGTCAATTTGCCTGATGAAAATGAAAAAAGGCTAACCTTTTGATTAGCCTAAAGAAACGAACATTAAAATGTATTTGCCGCAGTTGCTGCTTCTCTAAGTCCGTTTTCAATGATTTCATTTGCTTTGTCCGGGTTTTGATTATGCCCTTCAATAATGATGCTGGTCACATCTTTAATACCAAAGAAATCTAGAATCGTAGTTACATAGTTAACAGCCATTTCTTTTGAAGCAGCAGGCCCTTCAGAATAGACGCCACCTCGAGCATTAAGGAGAGCAACTTTTTTATCAGAAAGTAACCCGACTGGCCCTTCCGGCGTATATTTGAATGAAGTACCAGCTTGAGCAAGATAATCCATGTAGGTATGCAGTACAGCAGGAACAGTAAAGTTCCAAAGCGGGAAGGCAATGACAATTTTATCTGCTGCAAGAAACTGATCCAAATATTTTTTAACCGTTTTTGTTGCGGCTTGTTCCTCTGGAGTCAACTCGAGCCCCTTTCCTAACTTAAACATGCCGTTAATCATATCCGTGCTGTAATATGGTAAATTCTCTTCGAATAAATCAAGCTCCATGATTGTATCTTCAGCATGTGACTCTTTGTAGCTTTGCAAGAAAGCATCATATAATTGGACACTAACCGCCTGTGCCGCAGGGCGTGAATTTGCTTTAATAAATAATACGTTTGACATACATCTTCCTCCAGTTTTTAGTTGTTATAGCAACTTTGATTCCCCTCTACACGATTTTTTTAAAATCATAACAAAAAGGTTGCTATACATACTATTTAAATTTAAAAAATATCATTCCTAAAGTCAAATGATTAAACTTAGGTGTTTCTAACGTATAGTTTATTTGAAAAGCGAAGGGACGTAATCATTTTAACGGAGGATGTTTCTTCCTGATTTTGTCGTAAGTCTTTTGGTGTAGTTTTATTTAAGAGGGGAAAGGCTGTTTCAAAATGATTATATCTTTTTGAAACAGCCACTTGTCATCTTTCTCTACCCGTTAATAACCTTCCCGCCATTTACATGAAGGGTTTGTCCAGACATATATGACGAATCATCGCTAGCTAGGAACACATATGCTGGTGCTAATTCTTCCGGCTGACCTGGTCGTTTCATTGGTGTATCAGCTCCAAATGTGGCAACTTGATCTGCCGGGAAGGTTGACGGAATTAATGGAGTCCAAATTGGACCTGGTGCAACAGCATTTACACGGATCCCTTTGCCCGCTAAAGAAAGGGATAAGGATCTAGTAAAGGTTGTAATCGCTCCTTTAGTTGCTGAATAATCAATTAGCTGCTCATTTCCAGCATAAGCAGTAATCGATGATGTGTTAATAATCGCACTGCCGCCCTTTAAATGGGGAAGAGCAGCTTTCGTTAAATAGAAGAAAGAGAAAATATTTGTTCGGAATGTTCGTTCAAGTTGCTCGCTTGTGATATGTTCAATACCTTTTTGCGGATGCTGTTCAGCAGCATTGTTTACTAAAATATCGATTTTTCCAAAAGCATTGACTGCCTCTGACACAATTTGCTGGCAAACTAATTCATCTCCAATATCCCCTGAAACGAGTAAGCATTTTTGTCCATGTTCCTCGACATGTTGTTTTGTTTCCTCTGCATCCTTTTGTTCATTTAAATAGGAAATCACAACATCTGCACCTTCTTTGGCGAAAAAGACGGCAACAGCTCGTCCGATTCCGCTGTCTCCTCCAGTAATAATTGCTACCTTGTTTTTCAGCTTTCCGCTGCCAATATAGGTTTTATCCTCAAATGCAGGTGCTGGATTCATAATATCCTCATGACCTGGCTGCACATTTTGATGCTGTGGCGGCATCGTTTGTTTTGGTTGATTTTGATTGCTACTCAAATTAATTACCTCCTAAATGGAATTCGATTTTTGTAGTATGTGAAAAAATGGATGAAAGTATGTTTTTCTGGAGTGGTTTTGATATTCCCGTATGGCTAGGAGGTTAAACCTGAATTTTCCATTTAAATGAGGAAGGCTATCATTCCGGGTATGAAGGACAAGAAGGGGAAGAGAGTCAAGGAAAAGTCCCTTCATCAACTCTTAGTTAGGATGTAAAGAAAAAATCCTTCTTCTCGTATGAGCACAGTTCCTCCGTAATTCGCACCTCAAAAAAAGAGCTCTGAAGCAACAGGCTTCAGGGCTCTTCATCATGAATTACATAACATTAAAATATTTCGCGTCTGGATGTGAAACAACAATCGCTGTAACAGAGGCTTCAGGCTCCATCATAAAGCCTTCTGTTAATTGAATGCCGATATCTTCCGGGCGCAATAGGTTAAAGAGTTTTTCTTGATCCTCTAGGTCCGGACATGCAGGGTAACCGAATGAATATCGTTGTCCCTGATATTTGGCAGAGAAGCGTTGATCCATTGTGAAGTCAGGTGCGTCAGGGAAGCCCCAACGGTCACGAATGAGTTGATGCGTTCTCTCTGCTAATCCTTCAGCAAGCTCCAAGGCAAGGGCTTGAACGGCATGGCTCTTTAGATAATCACCTTGTTCTTTAAAGCCTTGTGCCAGCTCGCGAATTTGGCTTCCAGCTGTAACAGCAAACATTGCAACATAATCAAAATCATCATCCTGTTTAGGACGAACATAGTCTGAAATACAACGATATGGCATCTTTTCCTGTCTAGGAAAATCAAATGTTTGCAGTATGGTCGTCGTATCATTTGGATCAAGTATATGCAATTTGTTCCCTTCGCTATAAGATGGGAAAAATTGATAAGCAGCAGCTGGCTTAAACCACTGCTTTTTTGCACCATCCTTCAGCAATTCCTTGATTAACTCGACTAATTCCACCGCTTTTGGATCCTTCTTTTTCACCAATTCCTTGACCTTTCCTTTTAATCCAAGGTGGTGGCCAATTAACATTTGCATGTTCACATACGGGATAATTTGCGTTAGGTCAATATCCTTCAAAATGTGACGCTTCGTATCAACAGGCGTGAAGATTGGTGCTTCGCTTAGGTTCCCGCGTTTTTCTAAGAGCTCGGTAACTGCTTTTGTTTGTGCTGCCTTTGGTTTGGCTTCTTCTGTTACAGCAGCTTCTTTTTCAGCGAATAGCTCTGGTGTCGTTCGTAATTGATTCGCTAACGATAAACCATCCATCGCATCCTTCGCATATACAACAGGGCCCTTATATTGTGGTGCTATTTTCATTTTTGTAAATTTCCTTGAAAGGGCAGCACCGCCGACTAAAATTGGCAGATTGCAATTTGCTTCCTGCAAGTCTTGAGCGGTAATCACCATTTGCTGGGCGGATTTTACTAAAAGACCTGATAACCCAATTAAATCAGGCTTTTCATCCTTTACTGCTTGGATTAGGGTTTGAGGTGTAACCTTAATGCCAAGGTCGATAACCTTATAGCCGTTATTGCTTAAAATAATATCTACAAGGTTTTTTCCGATATCGTGAACATCACCTTTTACGGTTGCAAGAAGTATTTTCCCTTTTCCGCTATCATCTTTTTTCTCCATAAATTGCTCTAAAAAGGACACCGATGCTTTCATGACTTCAGCACTTTGCAGTACTTCGGCAACAATTAATTGATTGTCATTAAATAACGCACCAACCTCAGCCATTCCGGCCATAAGTGGTCCATTAATGATCGATAGAGGATCAGGATATTTTTTAAGTGCCAATTCTAAATCGGGAATAAGTCCTTCTTTCGTTCCTTCTACGATATAATTGGCAAGCCGTTCTTCTAAGGTAAGATTTTGAACAGGCTTTTTGTCCTCTTTTTTCTTGCCGCGATAGAAGTTCGTAAACGTTGCTAATGTTTCATCTGTTGTTTTAAACAATAGATCTTCAGCCATCTGAATTTCCTCTTTAGGAATGGAGGCAAATCGTTCTAGTTTTTCTGTGTTAACAATCGCATAGTCAAGACCTGCTTGTGTACAGTGGTATAAATAAACGGCATTTAATACCTCGCGTCCAACAGGCGGAAGACCGAAGGATACGTTACTAACTCCTAGGATGGTTAAGCATTCCGGCAAGCGTTCCTTAATAAGCTGAATGCCGCGCACCGTTTCATTTGCAGAACCAATATACTGTTCATCACCAGTTCCGACCGGAAATACGAGCGGGTCGAATATTAAATCACTAGCTTTTAAGCCATGTTTTTTAACAAGAAGGTCATGTGAGCGAATCGCTACTTCAAGCTTCTTTTCAGCAGTTAAGGCCATGCCGTCTTCATCAATCGTCCCAACAACTAATGCACCGCCATATTTTTTAACAAGCGGGACAATTGCATCAAACCGTTCTTCTCCATCTTCAAGGTTAATCGAGTTGATAATCGCTTTTCCTTGCGAGTACTTTAAAGCTCGTTCGATTACTTTTTCATCTGTTGAGTCAATCACAAGCGGTGCCTTTACTTTTTTTACAACCTCTTTAATGAATGCTTCCATGTCTTCCATTTCATCGCGATCTGGGTCTGCCAAGCAGATATCGATAACATGTGCTCCATTTTTCACCTGTGCTCTGGCAATCTCTGAAGCTTCTTCAAATTTTTGTTCGGCAATTAATCGTTTGAATTTACGAGAGCCGATGACATTTGTCCGTTCTCCAACAAATAATGGACGCATTCCTTCTTCATAAAGAAGCGCATCAATACCTGAAACAGTATGACCGTTTGAAACCTCCTCAATGCTGCGTGGAGGAATAGCAGAAACGGCTTCTGAAATGGCTTTAATGTGCTCAGGTGTTGTACCACAGCAGCCGCCAACAAGATTCAACCAGCCTTGTTCAGCAAAGCCAACAAGCTTTTTCGCAAGTGATTCAGGTGATTCATGGTAGTTGCCTTCTTCATCAGGCAGCCCTGCATTTGGATAGCAGCTTACAGCTGTGCTAGCCAATCCAGAAAGCGTTCGAATATGGTCTGTCATAAATTCAGGACCTGTTGCACAGTTTAGACCAACAGAAATTGGCTTCATATGCTCTAAGGAGATATAAAATGCTTCAATATCTTGACCGGCTAATGTTGTTCCCATCGGTTCAATTGTTCCAGATACCATAAGCGGAAGTTCTTTCCCTGTTTGTTCAAAAGCCTTTTGGATCCCGATAAAACCAGCTTTTACATTTAGCATATCCTGGCTTGTTTCAAGGAGAAGAACATCTGCTCCGCCAATGATTAATCCTCTGGCTTGTTCCTCGTAGTTATCGACCAATGTATCAAAGGTTGTACCACCTGTAACAGATAATGTTTTTGTTGTTGGACCCATTGCACCGGCAACAAATCTCGGTTTCTCGGGTGTTGAGTATTTTTCAGCGGCTTTTTTTGCAAGTTTCGCTGATTCAATATTAAGCTCGAGAGCCAGTGAGCCTAATTCATATTCGTCTAAGACTAAACCGGTAGCACCGAATGTGTTTGTGGAAATAATATCTGAGCCTGCTTCGAGGTAGGCTTCATGGATTTTTTCGATTGTTGTTGGAGCTGTTAATGTTAAATATTCATTACAGCCTTCATATTCTTCTCCGCCAAAATCAGCAGGTGTGAGATTGGCAGCTTGAATCATTGTACCCATTGCACCGTCAAGTACAAGGATTCGTTTCTTTAGTTCATCCCTGATGCTACACATGTGTAATCTTCCTTTCAGCCAGTTGTTTTTCCTTTTCATGGATGTAATTTGTAAGCTCCACTGTAAGGTCGTATTGTAGGAATGGAGTAATTAAATAAATGCCATTGAATAAATCAAATGCTGTATCAATCAAATCCTTGGCAATGGCAAGGCCTTCTTGACGTGCTTTTTCTTTATCCGTTCCTGCAGCAGCCATTTTTTCGCGAATGGAATCTGATAATTTAATGCCCGGAATTTCATTATGAATAAATTCAGCGTTACGACTTGAAGTTAACGGCATGATGCCAATATAGATCGGTGCCTTCAACTCGCGTGTCGCTTCATAAACATCAATGATTTGCTGATTTGAATATAGCGGCTGTGAGATAAAATAATCTGCACCATGGGCAATTTTCTTTTCAAGCCTTACAACTGCTTTGTCTAAGTGGCGTACATTTGGATTAAAAGCAGCGGCAACTGAGAAATTTGTTTTCGCTCCTAATGGTTTTCCAGAATAAGAAACACCCTCATTAAATTGTTTAATTAAACTGATTAAATCAAATGATGATAAATCATAAACAGATGTTGCTCCAGGGAAATCACCGATTTTCGAAGGGTCCCCGGTTATTGCTAATACGTCTGTTAATCCTAAAGAATGCAAGCCCATTAAATGAGATTGTAGTCCAATTAGGTTGCGGTCACGACATGTAATATGAATCAGCATTCTTCCACCGGTTTTTTCTTTTGCTAATATTCCAGCAGCCAAATTGCTTATCCGAGGAGAGGCAAGCGAGTTATCAGCAAGGGTTAAGGCATCGATCCCAGCATTTTGCAATGCTTGGGCGCCTTCAAGGAATACATTCATCCCAAGCTTTTTCGGCGGATCAAGCTCAACAATGACAGAACGTTTTTGCTTAACCATTTCTTGCAGAGGCGGAAGTGCTTCACTATTTTTTGTAACAATCGTTTCTTGCTGTTGCTTTGGAGTTTTCACCTTTTTTTCAGTAACAGGAGCTAAATGGGAAACTGCCTCAGCCATTGCTTGAATATGCTTTGGGGTTGTACCGCAGCATCCGCCTATTAAACGAACTCCTTGCTCTCTAAACTTTTGTGCACTCTCTTTAAAATAACCTTCATCAGATTCATAGACTAGACGTCCTTCATTAAAGGCAGGCAGGCTGCTGTTTGGAAACACTGATAAATAGGCATGACCCAGAAGCGGTACTTCTTCAAGAGATTGAATCATATGATATGGCCCTAAATGACAGTTTAAGCCAATGACATTTGCACCAAGCTCCTCTAGAAGGGAAAAGGCATTTGTTACGGATGTTCCATCTTGAAGGACACCCGCTTCATGAAGGGATACATTGGCAATGATCGGTTTGTTTGTTTCCTTTTTTGCGATTTGCAGGACCGTTTTCATTTCTTCTAAATCATAGTAGGTTTCTAATAAAATCCCGTCGACATCTTCATTTAAGAGAATAAAAAGCTGTTCTCTGAAGTTTCGCTTAATTTCTTCTAGAGTATGTGCGCTCTTCTTAAAGGTACGAATGCCGCCGATTGTGCCAAAGACATATGTTGAAGGTGCTGCTGCCCGTTTTGCGATTTCTACTGCTTGCTTGTTAATTTGTCTAATGTCATCTTCTAAGCCGTAACGTGAGAGTTTAATATCATTTGCTCCATATGTGTTCGTTTGAATGACATCTGCACCAGCTTGAATATAGGCTTGATGAACACGCAGCACGTCCTCAGGCTTTGAAAGATTTAATTCTTCAAAGCAGCGATCGACACCGTGGGTATAAAGCATTGTTCCCATTGCTCCGTCTCCAATTAAAATCTTTTTCTGTAAGTCTTCCAAAAAGCTCATTGAAAAGCCTCCGATCTATTTAATAAAGTGGCGAGGAAATAGATGAATCGATCTCTAATAAAAAAAGCCTTCTTAAGCAGAAGACTGAATGATTCAAAGCTTCCCCTTATCTTTCAAGCATTTTACATGCTTAGCTGGAATTAGCACCTTGGCACTCGGAAGATCTTAGGAGGGTGAAAAGTTGATTGTTTTGGAAAGTTGAAAGAAATGACCCAATCTTAGTTTTGTTTGTTTTCTTTCAGCACCGGCAAGCTTACGCTTGCCAGCGGCTTGGTTAGCAATCCTTGTGAAAAATAATAAAAAATGCTTCGAACAAACAAGTGCGTTTTGTTCGATTCATTTTTATTATTTTTCGGTGCTGAAAGAAAACAACTTAGGGTTATTTTCGAACTTTGAGACAATCACCGAATCCTGAGATCTTCACTCGTTGTTGACCGGTTGCTGAAGCTTCATTGGGCCAGTCCCTCAGCTTCTCTTGATAAGATATGAAATTAACATATTTACTTTAATATCTTGAAAAGTGTTACAACTAATTTATCTAATATTGCGAAAAATATCAATAGTTAAATGATTTTTTATTGAAAAATACAGATGGGAAAAGGTGGAATAGTAGTATTTGTGTTAGAAAAAGGCAGCTCACATGCTGTGATACTGCCATTGTAAAAATCAGTCTTTACTTATCGGTAATTAATAAACTGTACATCAATTGGCAGGTCGGCTCCTTTGATTGCGGCAATGACTTGCTGGAGGTCGTCTCTGCTTTTTCCGGTCACACGGATTTGATCATCTTGGATTTGTGATTTGACTTTTAATCCTGTATTTTTAATGATAGTATTTATTTTTTTCGCGTTTTCTTTGTCAATGCCTGAAACTAGTTCAGCTCTTTGACGAACAGTTCCGCCTGATGCATTCTCGATTTTTTTGTATGAAATGTTTTTTATTGGGACATTTCGCTTGATTAGCTTTGAGATTAAAACATCTTTTAATTGCTCAAGCTTGTACTCATCATCAGAAACTAAAATAAGTTCTTCTTTCTCTAATGTAATATTGCTTTTACTTCCTTTAAAATCATAGCGCGTAGCAATTTCTTTCATTGCAATATTGATTGCATTTGAAACTTCAGGAAACTCGACTTTGGATACAATATCAAATGAACTATCTTTCGCCATATTCATCCTCCATTATGTATATAATATGGTTAGATTATAGTAAAATAAGACAATGATCACAACTTTTTACAATCCAAAACGAGACTTGTGTTCTGTAATGGATATAATTAAGATGAGAGATTAAGTTACGTTTTACTTAAAGATGAAAGGATCGATATAAAGATGATGCCAGGTACTTTTGCAACATTAACAATAGATGAGAAGGTCGACTTTGGTTATTTTTTAACGGATGGAAAAGAGCGTGTGCTTTTACATCATAATGAAGTGGTCGGGGAAATTGAAGTAGGTGAAGAGGTTGAGGTCTTTTTCGTATTAGATGCACAGGACCGCTTAGCTGCCACGATGAAAAAGCCGCTTATAACAGAGGATACATATGCTTGGGTAACGGTAGTGGATGTTGTCGAGGAATTCGGGGCATTTGTCGATATTGGCTTAAGCAAGGATGCCCTTGTGGCCAAAGATCATCTCCCTTATTTACGTGAGGTATGGCCAAAGCCAGGTGATAACCTTTACTGTACATTAAAGGTTTCAGGAAATGGCCGATTTTTTGCACGACTTGCAACTGAGGAGATTGTCGTCCCGCTAAGTAAAAAAGCTGATCGTTCAATATTTAATAAAGAAGTAACAGGCACGGTCTACCGTATGATTGTTGCAGGTTCATTTATTTTAACAGAAGAAGGATATAAAGGGTTTATCCATTCATCACAAAGGACAATTGAACCTCGTTTAGGCGAGACAGTTACGGGACGAGTGATCGATGTGAAAGAGGATGGAACGGTTAATGTTAGCTTACTACCACGTAAGCATGAAGCGTTAAGCGGTGATGCTGAAAGAATCTATGGATATATGCAGGAAAGAGGCGGTGCCATGCCTTATACAGATAAAAGTGATCCAGACGATATTAAGGAACGATTTGGACTAAGTAAGGGAGCATTTAAACGTGCTTTAGGCCACTTAATGAAACATGGCAGAGTCTATCAGCAGGATGGCTGGACATACTTTAAAGAAAACAACGACCAATAAGGTTGTGAGGTGGGTTGAGGCTAAGCGGGGGACAGTTACCAATTGTGGAATATAGAAAAGACTTTAATCAAAGATCTTGACGATTTTATGTCCTACAAAATATACTATTTTTAAAAGAATGAATAGGTTAAAAGTACCAATATAACAGGTAAAAGGATTTGGTATGGGGATGGAAATAAAGGTTCTGGCAGTCGAAAATGGTGTACATAACGAATTAGTCTTAACTAGGGAACAATATAAAAATTTAAAAGATCAAAACTATTTTTTGCACGGTAATCAGGTTTATCATTATGGCAGGATGGATCTGCAAATGAATTGCCTAACCATTTATGTGAGTCCAGAAAAATAAAGCAGGATTAAAAAGAGGATGTCTCAAAACTCCACTGAAGAGTTCAGAGTGAGACATCCTCTTTACTATTATTTATGATCCGTTCTCTTAGAATATTGATGTTCGCCTGCTTGGCGGTTTTTTTCGCGCATCATATTTTTTTCGTGACGTTTCGCATTATTATCTTTTGCCTTTTTGTCGTTGTCACTAGTGTGTGGCATGATAAAGCTCCTTTCAAACGAATGTAGCCTTATCATGCCCATATAAGGAAGAACTATGTATTATAGTTCATCATTTAAGAAGAAGACCGCAAGCGTGCCGGGACCTGCATGTGCACCAACAACTGCTCCAACGTAATTGATGTAGATTTCCTTTGGTGAGAATGCTTCTTCAATCATTTCCTTCAATTCATTTGCGGCTTTTTCGTCATCACCATGGCTAATTGCTATTGTTTGATTTTGCAGGTTCACGCCCCGTTCTCTCATGATTTCAATCATCCGTTTGAATACCTTTTTGCGGCCGCGAATTTTTTCAAGCGGAACAAGCTTTCCGTTCTCCACATGAAGCAACGGCTTTATATTTAAAAGACCTCCAACAAAGGCAGATGTTTTGCTGATTCTTCCTCCGCGTGCTAAATATTCTAAATCATCAACTGTAAAGATATGCTCCATTTTTGAACAGTAGCTTGTAACGGCTGTTTCGATTTCGCTTAAAGATTGCCCTTTTTCAGATAACTCTTTTGCATATTTAACAGCAAGACCATGCCCAAGTGAAGCACACTTTGAATCAACAATTGATAAATGGAAGTCAGGATATTCTTCCAGCACCTCATTGCGCATCATCATCGCCGTTTGATATGTGCCAGAAAGCTCTGAGGAAAATGCCACATAAAGGCTTGGAATTCCTGTGGTTGCTAAGCTGGTAAATAGTTCCTTTAAACTAAGCGGGGATGCCTGTGATGTTTTGACAACTGTTCCTTCTCTCATAGCATCATAAAGCTGCTTAGGTTTTATTTCTTTTTGATCTGCGAGCTGTTCTCCATTCATTTCTACACTGAGTGGAAGAAATGAAATGGAATGTTCTTCAAAATAGTTGATCGGTAAATCACACGCACTATCGGCTATGATGTGTACATTCATTCAAACACCTCATTTGAGTAGATTTTTGTTCTCATAATTGTGAAAAAATTTATAGTATGTAAGATGTCGTTTTAATTTAATGCTTTTTTCTAAAAGATTGTTGCTTTCGTTGGCGCTTTTCTTAAGTTTAAGAAATAAAATTTTGTACTTAGTTTTCGTGTCTAGCTCCAGGCGCCATCGGCTCTAGGGTCTAGTCAAATAGGAACTGAAGGTAAAGAACACCTTCTATTCCTATTTGACTTATGCTTGTCGCCGAATGCTAAGCGCCTTGCGCTTTTCTTAAGTTTATCATGCCCCGTTTAAAATACAATCTTTGTATTCATTTCTTATAAAAATGGGAACAACAAGGGTAAGGCATTTTGAATGCAAGGAGGGAAATTTATTCATGGTAAAAGGTGAAGTCAAAAAAATAATTGTTGTCCTTATTGGAGCATTATTAAATGCAATTGCGTTGAATTTGTTTTTAATTCCGGCAAATGTATATTCAAGCGGTTTTACAGGAGTCTCTCAACTTTTGTCCAGCGTAATTGAGCAATATACTCCTTTTTATCTTTCCACAGGTATTCTATTATTACTATTGAATATTCCGGTTGCCTTTTTAGGGTGGAAAAAGGTAGGGAAATCCTTTACACTATATAGCTTTTTAAGCGTAGCAGCGACAACTGTATTTTTAGAGTTTATTCCAATTGAATCTTTATCTGAAGACATCATCCTTAATGCTGTGTTTGGGGGTGTCATTCTTGCAATTGGTGTGGGGATTACCTTGAAATTTGGTGCTTCCACTGGTGGACTGGATATTATCGCAATGATTCTTTCCAGAATGAAGGATAAGCCTGTAGGTACTTACTTTTTTATATTAAATGCCATCATTATTTTAACAGCCGGTTTGTTGTATGGGTGGGAAAAAGCCTTATATACCCTTGTGACCCTTTATGTAACAACAAGAGTTATTGATACAATCCATACGAGACATGTTAAGCTTACTGCGATGATTGTAACAAAAAAAGCGGATGAGCTTAAAAAGGCAATCCATGCCAAGTTAGTTAGAGGGATTACCACCCTTCCTGCTAAAGGAGGCTTTACAAACGAACCAAAGGATATGTTAATTATTGTCATAACTCGTTATGAATTGTATGATTTAGAGAGAATTATTAAGCAAGTAGATCCAAATGCGTTTACAAATATTATTCAAACAACAGGAATAATGGGCTTCTTCAGGAAGGATTAATGAGGTGAATGGAATGGGAAGGTCGTTTTTGGCTTTCGGAATGATGCTTTTGTTATTACTAGGCTGTGCAAATGGAAATGAAAATTCTGCAAATACCATTGTTGAAGAAGGGGAGGAAGAAGTGGAGAAAAAAGAGCTCGATTTTGAAGTTGACGTAAATCCTTTTTCAGATCAAGTCGAATTTTTGCTGACGATCACAAATCATTCAACAGAGACGAAAAAACTTGAATTTTCTACAAGCCAAAAGTATGAAATCATCGTCAGGGATGCAAATCAACAAGAAGTGTATCGTTATTCTCAAGGGAAAATGTTTGCTCAGGTAATGGAGTATGCTCTTATAAAACCGGAAGAGAGCATGAAATGGAATGAAGCATGGAAGTTTACAGGTCAAGGGATAAAACCTGGTGAATACGAGGCTGAAATAACTATTTTAGCTCGCAATGAAGAAAAACTTGTTGAGAAAGTATCATTTCAAATACCTGAATAAACCTAAAGGTCTGCTCCTTTCATTTAAGAAGGGTCAGACCTTTAGTGATCTAAATAGAATCAATTGTTTTTTGAAACTCTCGCAATTGGGCTCGTTCTGCGTCTGTGCAATTCATATACGCGGAGGATAACGCATTTTTTGCTTTTAAGATCGCTTCGTATTTATCACCTTGAGCGGCTCCACTTGCAATAGAAGCTGCATATGCAACAGATTCTCGAGCTTGTTGAAACAATTGGTTGCCCATTTATATCCCTCCAAGGGTATCAATCGCTTTATTTGCATTACGTTCTTCGGCTTCTGATAAAGTTGTATGGTAAGGGAACCTCTCATCGTGCTTAGTAACTGTATCTTTGCCTTGTTGAACAAAACGTCTAGACTTGTTACGTTTACCCATTGATAAAGCCCCCCTTTATAAATGGTGACGTTGATTCAACGTCCATATTATTTTGTACGAAATGAAAGGATATATAAATGGCAAATTGTATCTGCGTTGACACCGCTGTTTAAAGGGATAAAACATCTTTTAAATAATGGGCAATTCCATCCTCTTCATTTGACTTAGTAACATGGTTAGCAATCGCTTTAAGGTCATCAATTGCATTTCCCATAGCCACTCCATGTCCGGCATATTGAATCATTTCAAAGTCATTGTCCTCGTCTCCGAAAGCAATAATTCTCTCCGCCGGAATGTTATAATAGGCTGCAATCTTTTGTAAGCCAACCGCTTTATTAATTCCTGCCTTTATGATTTCTATAACATGCCATGGTGCTGCCCATCTTCTATGATCAACAATTTCTGCATGCACATCTGATAAATAGGTTCTAATTTTTTCAACATCCTTTTCATCAGCATGAATGAGGATGCTTGTCACATCATCTCCAAGGCTTTCTCGCAAGTCCCCAATTTTAACCTTAGGATTTCCCATGCTAAAGATATCCAAAAGCTTTTCATCATGATAATGGAAATACACATCATCCACTATTTCAGCGAGCATATTATGTATACGATGCTTTTCTGCTGCGTCAATGATTTCTTTTACAACCTTCAGTTCAAGTGTTGTATGATAGGTTCCCCACTCATCGTTTTGAGGATGATGGACAAATGCCCCATTAAAATTAACAATCGGGGTTGTAAGTTGTAATTCATCGTAATAAATGGAGCTTGATCGAAAGGGTCTTCCTGTCGCAATACAGACGATATGCCCAGCTGCCATGGCCTTTTGAATAACTTCCTTTGAATCCGGTGAAATCGTCTTATCGTCCTTTAAAAGAGTGCCGTCTAAGTCTAAAGCAATTAAGAAGGGTTTTGTTTCCATACAGTCTCCTTTTTATCTTCGACAGATTTTGTTTTTTCTTTTGTGAAATCAAACTGTTATTGTAAATTGTTTAAGTTTTTGACGTCCAGCTCCAGCGCCTAGCCCCTCTAGGGTCTAGTCACTCATGAATTGAAGGTAAAGTACACCTTCTATTCATGAGTGGCTTATTTGCCCGAGGTTGATCAAGGCGCTTGCGCTTTAGTAATAGTGTATCTTTTTTCCAAGTTTCATGTCTACATGTTACAATGAATTAGAGGCAAAATAGTAGGGAGGCGCGTTTTAGCTTGGTAATTATTGAAAAAATGAATGTAGCAGACATTCCACTACTACATATTGTAAATCATTCAGATAAGGATAAAAAAACTCCTTTTGTTATTTTTGTCCATGGCTTTACGAGTGCGAAGGAAAACAATTTGCATTATGCTTATTATTTAGCTGAAAAAGGAGTCAGAGTGGTACTCCCTGAAGCAATGTATCATGGTGAACGAAGCAAACAGCATGATACAAAGGAATTAAGCATGAGGTTTTGGAAAATCGTTTTAAATGAAATAAAAGAAATTAACATACTTAAAGAGCATTTTGAGGATTGCGGGTTGATTGACAATCAACGAATTGGGGTAGCGGGTACCTCTATGGGAGGAATTACTACCTTAGGTGCTTTAACTCAATATGATTGGATCAAAGCAGCAGTAAGTCTTATGGGCAGCCCTTGTTATACATTTCTTTTAAAGGACCAGTTAGCGACTTTAGAGAAAAATGGAGTGGAATTGCCTTTATCAAAGGAAGAAATTGCAGAACAGCTTTCGCTTTTAGAGCCATATGATTTAAGCCTTCATAAAGAAAAGCTGCAAAACCGGTCATTATTATTTTGGCATGGGGAACAAGATCAAGTTGTTCCATTTGCGCCTACCTTTCAATTTTACAAGGATATCATTACGATGTATGAAAAAACACCTGAAAATTTAAAGTTTATTGCCGATCCGTTAGCAGATCATAAGGTTTCCCGCAAAGGGGTTTTAGCGTTGGTGGAATGGTTTGACCGTTATTTGTAGTTTTCTCAAATCAGGATTCAAGAGGCATTTACCTTTTAATCATGAGGTTTCTTTACTATACTTGATGTACGATCTTAAGAGAGGAGCGGTAAACATGGATGAAGCATTAAAGGAAAATATACTTGGAGCACTTGAAACGGTTGTCGATCCGGAGCTAGGCGTTGATATCGTCAATCTTGGACTTGTATACGACGTTGATATGGATGAACAAGGGAAAACAGAGGTTAAGATGACTTTAACATCAATGGGCTGTCCTTTAGCAGGCACGATTGTTGAGCAAGTGAAAAATGCTCTTTATGATATCCCGGAAGTAAAGGAAGTTGAAGTCAATATCGTTTGGAGTCCTCCATGGACAAAGGATAGAATGTCCAGAATTGCAAAAATTGCTTTAGGCATTCAATAAGATAATACAAAACATCAGTGGAAACATACTTCACTGGTGTTTTTTTATTTAAATTCGAATAGAATGATCTTCTTTTATGCAAATCAATGCATATATATAAATTGGCATACAGGGAGAAAAAATTGTTCTTTATCCTATCTTTAAAGGATTTTTTTGAAAAATTCATAAAAATATTTTTTATACGCTTGATTTTATTTTTATACATATTTATAATGAGAAATAATTTAGAAGATATCGAACTTAACAAGAGAAGGTGATTTGGTGAAAGTCGGAATTGTCGGGGCTACCGGTTATGGTGGAGTCGAACTATATCGTATCTTGTCTAATCATCCATATGTTGAGGAGTGTATATTATATTCATCCTCTGAAATGGATGTTCCATATATTCATTCGTTTCCGCATTTAACGGATTTAAGCAGCCATATACTAAATAATATTGACGTGGATGAAATAAAAAACAACGTAAAGGTTTTATTTCTTGCGACCCCGCCAGGTGTATCCAGAACCTTATCACCGCAATTTATTGGATCAGATGTAAAGATCATCGATTTGTCTGGGGACTTAAGGTTAAAAAATAAGAGCGAATATGAAAAGTGGTATAAACGTGAATGTGTAGCTGAAGATGTTCTAGAGAAAGCTGTATACGGTCTTTCCGAATTAAATAAAGCGGACATAACAAAGGCTGATTTACTCGCAAATCCAGGATGTTTTCCAACTGCAACGATATTAGGTCTAGCACCAGTTGTCCGGGAAAAACGAATTCATGAGCAGTCCATTATAGTTGATGCAAAAACAGGCGTTTCAGGTGCAGGACGTAATGCATCACAAGCAACTCATTTTTCTGAAGTAAACGAAAATGTAAAGATCTATAAAGTTCATGAGCATCAGCATGTACCGGAAATTGAACAAGCGCTTCACGCATTAAATGACGCGGTTTCTTATATTTCCTTTAGCACACACTTAATTCCGATGACACGAGGAATTATGTCAACGATTTATGCTAGTTTAACAGATACGTATACAACGGAAAAATTACTAGATTTATATAAAGAATTTTATGCGGACTCTCCATTTGTCCGCATTCGGAAGCAAAACGAGTTTCCATCAACAAAAGAAGTTTACGGTTCAAACTTTTGCGATATAGGTATAAAAATAGATGAGCGTACAAATCGTGTGACGATTGTATCGGTCATTGATAATTTAATGAAGGGTGCGGCAGGTCAGGCGGTACAAAACTTCAATCTTATGAACGGATTTGACGAAACAACCGGATTATTCCATGCACCAATTTATCCATAATGACAACCAGGGAGGAAAAAGCAGTGTTACAAACAGAGGAAACCCCTTGCTATACAAAAATTGAAGATGGATCTGTCGTTACACCGAAAGGATTTTCAGCCGATGGTGTTCACGCGGGATTAAGATATTCGAAAAATGATATAGGCGTTATTTATAGTGAAGTTCCTGCTAATTGTGCGGCAGTTTATACTCAAAGTCACTTTCAGGCAGCACCATTAAAGGTAACACAAGAAAGTATTGCAAAGGAAGGTCTCCTGCAAGCCATTATCGTGAACAGTGCGAATGCCAATGCATGTACAGGTGAACAAGGTCTTCAAGATGCATACGAGATGAGAGACCGAACAGCGAAGTTGTTTCAGATTGAAAATCACTATGTAGCTGTTGCTTCAACGGGTGTTATCGGCGAATTTTTAAAAATGGATAAAATTCGCCAAGGGATCGACCAATTAAAGCCAGAGGCGACAAAGGAAGCGGCTGTTGAATTCCAACAAGCAATTCTTACAACAGATTTAGTCATGAAAACATCATGCTATGAAGTGATGATTGACGGGAAAAAGGTGACGATCGGCGGAGCTGCAAAGGGTTCGGGCATGATTCACCCAAACATGGCGACAATGCTTGCCTTTGTGACAACTGATGCGAATATCGATTCAGCATCTTTGCAAGGTGCCTTAAAAGAAATTACTGATAAAACATATAACCAAATTACAGTGGACGGCGATACTTCAACAAATGATATGGTGCTTGTACTCGCAAATGGTCAAGCAGGAAATGAGCAATTAAATGAAAACCATCCGCAGTGGAATGATTTTAAAGCTGCCTTTCAAATGGTTAGTGAAGAGCTTGCCAAACAGATTGCCAAAGATGGCGAAGGGGCAACAAAGCTGATTGAGGTTGAAGTGACAGGAGCGAAAACGAAGCAGGAAGCAAATCTTGTTGCGAAGAAAATCGTTGGCTCAAGCCTGGTAAAAACAGCTGTGTATGGTGCTGATGCAAACTGGGGAAGAATTATTTGCGCAGTCGGCTATAGTGAAGCAGCAGTCGAGCCGGAAAACATCGATATTTATCTAGGGGATCTTTGCTTATTTACAAATAATAGCCCACAACTCTTTTCAGAGGAAGAAGCAAGTGAATACTTAAAAAAGGATCAAGTGAAAATTTCAGTTAACCTAGGCGTTGGAGAGGAAGCGGGCAAAGCTTGGGGCTGTGATTTAACCTATGATTACGTGAAAATAAACGCAAGTTACAGAACATAAGGAGATCAAAATGTCAAAAACAGTCGTATTAAAATGTGGCGGAAGCACAGTAAACCAATTGTCAGAATCATTTTTTCAAAGTTTACATGCATTAGTTGAGAACAACTGGAAGGTCATGATTGTCCATGGCGGCGGACCAGATATCACAAATATGCTGAAAGCTTTAAATATTGAGACAGAGTTCGTAGGCGGGCAACGTAAAACAACAGAAGCTGTTTTGGCAGTTGCTGAAATGGTTTTAGCAGGCAAGATTAATAAACAGCTGACAAACCTGTTACAACAAAAAGAACTTAAAGCAATTGGAATATCAGGTAGTGATGGGAGGACTTTACAAGCTGATTATTTAAATAAAGAAACATTAGGCTTAGTTGGTAAAGTGACAACTGTCGATACCTCCATTGTTTCATTGCTAATGGAAAATGGGTATATACCTGTGATGGCGCCACTTGCACGGACTGTGACAAATGAGACTCTAAATGTCAATGCAGACTTAGCTGCAGCAGCAATTGCCTATGCTTTAGGAGCTGAAAAGTTTTTATTCGTAACAGATGTACCGGGAATTTTGGACGGAGAGAAGCAGTTGATTGATAAAATTACGCCATCTGAAATCGAGACACTGATTAACAACGAAGTCATTACTGGCGGCATGATTCCAAAGGTGCAATCTGCTGCTGCAACCTTATCAGATGTATGTAAAGAGGTCATGATTGTCAGTGGACAGCAAGCATTTATCGAGGATGACCAATTTAAGGGAACTAAAATTGTAAGCGAGAAGGAGGTTTTGTCATGAGTTATTTATTTCCGACCTATGCAAGATGGAATGTTACCGTAAAAGAAGCAAAAGGCACATGGATTACTGATGAAAATGGCACTAAATATTTAGATTTTGTCTCAGGGATTGCTGTATGTAATTTAGGTCATGCAAATGAGGAAATTATCCAGGCTGTTCATGATCAGCTCGCAAAATACTGGCATACGTCCAATATGTTTCATCAGCCGATTCAAGAGGATGTTGCGAAGGTTCTCGTTGAGAATAGTGATGGAGATGCTGTTTTCTTTTGTAATAGTGGTGCAGAAGCAAACGAAGCTGCGATAAAACTTGCCAGAAAGCATACAGGCAAATCGAAAATCGTGACGTTCCTTCAATCCTTCCATGGCCGAACATTTGCAACGATGTCTGCAACAGGTCAGGAAAAAATTCAGCAAGGCTTTGGACCGCTTCTTCAAACATTTACCTATCTTCCTTACAATGATGCAGCTGCACTAGAGGAGTTAGAGGATGATGTGGCAGCCATTATGCTTGAGGTTGTTCAGGGAGAAGGCGGAGTTATTCCAGCACAACAGGAATTTATTGAAAAAGTTGCGGAAACATGCAAGCGTATTGGTGCTTTACTCATCATCGATGAAATCCAAACAGGAATTGGCCGAACAGGCAAGGCTTTTGGCTACCAACATTACGGGATTTCCCCTGATATCATAACATCTGCTAAGGGGTTGGGAAATGGATTGCCTGTCGGAGCCATGATTGGTAAAGCATCGCTTATCGAAGCCTTTCAAGCAGGGAGCCATGGTTCCACTTTTGGCGGTAATCCAATTGCAATGGCAGCAGCAAAGGCAACTCTAGCAAAAATTTTCAATGATGATTTTCTAAAAGAAGTGAATGAAAAAAGCGACTATCTAGTGAATAAGCTGAATAGAATAATAGGAAATCATCCACTTGTAAAAGAAATACGTGGAAAAGGGCTATTAATTGGGATAGAATGTAAGAAACAGGCTGGAGCTATGATTGATCAGTTAAGAGAACATCATTTGCTCGTCATTGCTGCAGGTCCAAATGTCATCCGTCTGATCCCGCCTTTAACCGTTTCATATGAAGAAATTGATAAGGCAATTGAAATCATTGATAAAGCTTTTTCTCAGCAAACAGCTATCGCTCATTAATTTGAGCATTTTTTTTACAGGTGATTGAATAAAAATACTCAGTGTTTAATAAATATCCAAATAGGTTTACAACTATGAGGAGCATACGTTTAGAAGGATCAATTAAGACAAACGAGAGGTGCAAACAGATGAAAGGATATCTCCATTTAGAGGATGGTTCAGTATATACCGGTGAGCTGGAACATGGTTCTTCACAGGATATAAACGGAGAAATTGTATTTTTTACAGGGATGACAGGGTATCAGGAAGTGTTAACAGACCCTTCTTATAAAAATCAAATTGTGGTCTTTACGTATCCGCTAATTGGAAACTACGGGATAAACATCAGTGATGATGAAAGTAAACAACCGCAGGTAAAAGCAGTGGTCATGTATGAATGTACAGACAATTATTCTCACTTTGAAGCAAAGTATAGCTTCAAGGAATATTTGCAAAAGTGGAATATTCCAATCATTCATCACATTGATACACGGGCGATTGTGAAAAAGATCCGCAACCACGGTTCAATGGCTGCAACAATTTCTCAGGTGCAAAACAAAGAAAGCAAGCCTTGTGAAATCTACGAAGATGGTGTGTTTGAAGTAGCGTCAACACAAATGCAAACCTATGGAAATGGTGAAAAGCATATTGCATTAATTGATTTTGGCTATAAAAAATCGATCCTTACTTCATTGCTTAATAGAGGCTGTAAGGTAACAACCGTTCCATTTAAAATGATGGATCAAGTCACAAAATTAAAGCCAGATGGTGTCCTATTATCAAATGGACCAGGGGACCCGGAGCAGCTTTTAAGCTATTTTTCACAAATTAAAGAAGTTGTTTCTGCATACCCAACTCTCGGAATTTGTTTAGGTCATCAATTGATCGCTCTTTCCTTTGGGGCAAAAACAAAAAAACTATTGTTCGGTCATAGAGGGGCAAACCAGCCGGTTTATGATACGAAAACGAAAAAAGTTTTTATCACCTCACAAAATCACAGCTATGTTGTGGTCGGTGAGAGTTTAAAAGACACAAATTTAACAAAGCGTTTTTATCATATTAATGATGATTCAATCGAAGGATTATCGCATTCTACATTACCAATTTTAACAGCACAATTTCATCCGGAAGCACATCCAGGACCTTCGGATAGTGAATGGATTTTTGATGAATTTTTAGATTTAGTCGCTGCAGCAAAAGGAGAAATACTTTATGTCTAAAAACAAATCAATTAAAAAAATCGTTGTCATCGGTTCTGGGCCAATTGTTATTGGCCAGGCGGCAGAATTTGATTATGCCGGAACACAGGGCTGCTTAGCCTTAAAAGAAGAAGGCTATACAGTTGTATTAGTTAACAACAATCCTGCAACCATTATGACAGATGAAGAATTTTCAGATGTTCTTTACTTTGAACCTTTAACGGTTGAAAGTGTTACAAAGATTATTGAAAAAGAAAGACCTGATGGCTTACTTGCATCATTAGGCGGCCAAACAGGACTTAATTTAGCGATGGAGCTTCATGAAGCAGGAGTGTTGGAAAAATACGGAGTCAAATTGCTCGGTACCTCGATTGAATCGATTCGCAAAGGGGAAGACCGAAACGAGTTCCGCCAGTTAATGTATGATTTAAATGAACCAATACCAGAAAGCTCAATTGTGACTACATTAGAGGAAGCTTTGGAATTTTCCAATAAAATTGGATTTCCGATCATCATTCGCCCAGCCTACACATTAGGCGGTAAAGGCGGCGGGATCGCTAATAATCCCGAGGAATTCAAAAAATTAGTAAAAAGCGGCTTGCAGGCAAGTCCGATTACCCAATGTTTAATCGAGAAAAGTATTGCAGGCTTTAAAGAAGTTGAATATGAGATGATCCGTGATTATAAGGGAACATGTATTTCTGTATGTAACATGGAAAACATTGATCCAGTTGGTGTGCATACAGGGGATTCGATTGTTGTTGCACCATCTCAAACCTTGACTGATCAAGATTATCATATGCTCAGAACGGCTGCAGTAAAAATCGTTTCAGCTCTTGGTGTGGTCGGTGGATGTAACATTCAATTAGCTTTGGACACTAAAAGCAAGCAATACTATGTTATTGAAGTTAATCCACGGGTCAGCAGGTCTTCTGCTCTAGCATCAAAAGCTACAGGCTATCCGATTGCGAAAATTGCTGCAAAGCTGGCAGTTGGCTATACATTGGATGAATTGAAAAATCCATTAACAATGAGTACGTATGCGAGCTTTGAGCCGGCACTTGACTATGTTGTCGTAAAATTCCCAAGATGGCCGTTCGATAAATTCAATAAAGCTGACCGCAAGCTTGGTACGAAAATGAAAGCAACCGGTGAAGTAATGGCGATTGAGCGCAATTTAGAGGCTGCGCTGCAAAAGGCTTGTGATTCACTTGAGCTAGATAATATCGGGACACATTTACCAGAGTTCAAGGACTTATCAATCGATGAACTTACAGCGGTAATGAATAAAACAGATGACCGCAGATTCTTTGCTGTGATGGAATTGATTAGAAAAGGAATGGCGATTGAAGAAATACATGCAATGACAGAAATGGATCTATATTTCTTGTCTTGCTTTAAAAAGATTGTCGACCTTGAGCAGCAATTGAAACAGCAAACGATTGCTACGTTAGATGCTGACTTATTAACTAAAGTAAAAGAAAAAGGCTTTTCTGATCGAACAATCGCATCTTTGATTCAAGCACCTGAAGCAGAGGTAAGAGCGCTTCGACTAGAGAGTGGAGTAACCGCTGCTTATAAATATGTAGATACATGTGCTGCTGAATTTGAAGCTCGTACAAACTATTTTTATTCCACTTACTTTGGGGAAAATGAACAGCCCGCTCTTTCTGATAAGAAACGAATTTTAATTATCGGATCTGGCCCAATTCGAATCGGTCAAGGAATCGAATTCGATTATAGTGCTGTCCACGGGATCAAAGCTTTAAGGCAGTTGGGCTATGAAGCCATTATGATCAACAATAACCCTGAAACCGTTAGTACCGATTTTGAAACAGCAGACCGCTTATATTTTGAACCGATCACCCTTGAGCATGTTTTAAATATTGTTGAATCTGAACAAATCGATTCAGTCATTGTTCAATACGGTGGTCAAACAGCGATCAATCTTGCAGAGCAACTAGAAGCAGCAGGTGTGAAATTACTCGGAACAGATACTGAAACACTTGACTGGCTTGAAGACCGTGATAAGTTCTATCAATTATTAGATGAGCTATCCATACCACATGCGGCAGGATTAACGGCAAACAATGCCGAGGAAGCAATCCAAGGTTCAAGTGAAATCGGCTATCCGATTTTGTTAAGACCATCTTATGTAATCGGTGGTAAAGGAATGGTCGTTGTTCATAATGAAGAAATATTAACAAAATTGCTTGCTGAAAGTACAACGATGATCTATCCTGTTTTAATCGATCAGTTTGTTCAAGGGGTTGAAGGTGAAATTGACCTTATTTCAGATGGGAAAGAAGCGTTTATCCCAACCTATATTGAACATGTTGAGCCTGCAGGTGTTCACTCAGGTGATAGCTTAGCGATTCTTCCTTCACAGAGCTTCACAGAACAACATAAGCAGGTCATTGCTGGGTATGCAAAGGCACTTGTGAAAAAATTGAATTACCGTGGGATCATGAATATTCAATTTTTGGTGAAGGATGAGCAAATTTATGTGCTTGAGGTAAATCCTCGTGCAAGCCGAACAGCACCAATTATCAGTAAGGTGACAAGTATCCCGATTATTAAGCATGCTACGTATTTATTATGTGGAAAAACATTAAGTGAGCTTGCGATTAAGCCTTCAGAAATAAACGATTGGGTTGCTGTTAAATATCCAGTATTCTCAAGCCACGCCCTTCATGATGTCGATCTGACACTTGGACCGGAAATGAAGGCAACGGGAGAAGGCATGTGTGTCGGTCAAAATGTAGAAAAAGTCTATCGAAAGATTTTTTATAAAGATTTGCAACAAGTAACAAGTGTTTATTTTGATACAATAAATGAGGAAGCAATTGAAGCGACTAAGAAAGCTGGTCTTCAGGCGGTTACAAGTGATTATGCTGCATGGGTTGAAGGGGAGAAAGGAATTTTTGTTTCATTAGATGATAGTGAAGCGGCAAAATTAGACCGACAAGCTGCATTAGAAAAAGGAATGATCCTATTTACAAACCTTGCAACGTATTATGCAAGCATACAAGCACTTTCTGCAGACGATGATCATGTATTATCGATTCAGGAGCTAACCAAAAAGGAAGTGGTTAAACAATGAGCAATGTAAATCTAAAGGAAAAAACAGCAGTAGGCAAAAGAGACTTTTTGACACTGCTTGATTATAGCAAAGAAGAGATTCTTCATCTTATTGACGAGGCATTTAAATTAGAAGAAAATCCCCTGCAGCCGATTTTAGCGGGCAAGACACTTGCCATGATTTTTGAAAAATCATCAACGCGGACACGTGTATCGTTTGAGACAGGCATGCTTCAATTAGGAGGCCATGCCCTGTTTTTAAGCAGCCAGGACCTTCAATTAGGCAGAGGGGAGCCTGTATCTGATACAGCAAAGGTTTTATCAGGGTATGTTGATGCGATTATGATTCGTACGTTTGGTCATGATAAAATTGAAGAGCTTGCAAAGCATGCGAGCATTCCGGTTATTAACGGATTAACAGATTTATTCCACCCATGTCAAGCACTTGCTGATTTAAAAACAATCTATCGCTTAAAAGGTCAATTTGCTGGTGTGAAAACAGCGTATTTAGGTGACGGAAACAATGTGGCACACTCATTAATGATTGCCGCAGCAAAGGTTGGCATGGACTTTTCATTAGGATGTCCTAAAGGCTATGAACCAAATCAAGAGATTGTTGAAAAAGCACAAAAAATTGCTGAGGAAACTGGAGCGAAAATTGTGATTACAAATGATCCAGTCGAAGCGGTTCAAGATGCGGACATCGTATACACAGATGTATGGGCAAGCATGGGTCAGGAAAGTGAACAACAAGAGCGTTTAATCGCATTTAAAGACTTCCAGGTAAATGATGAACTTGTAAAGCATGCAAAAGAAGATTACCATTTTCTTCACTGCCTGCCAGTACATCGCGAAGAGGAAGTTACAGCATCCATCATTGATGGTGAGCATTCAGCCGTATTTGAACAAGCAGAAAACCGTCTGCATGTTCAAAAGGCGTTGTTGAAGGAATTGCTTGCTTAATAATAAGAAGAGAAAAGAAGGCGTGTAATCATAATTACGCCTTCTTTTTTTGTTATAACAGAAAAACCAATTTTCTACAGAACAGGAAATAAGTAGTTCCCTAATGGGTGCTCATGAAATATATGAGTCAGGAGATACTATACACAAACAAGAGAGGAGGGGGATAGAATGGGCCAACAGCATCGTTTTCGCTCAGGTCAGAAGGCACCTAATAATGGGACTTATGTAGAAATAGGTGAAACAGGGGACAATGTGAAAAATCCTGCTCAAATCAAATTAAAAGCGGGAGATCGTTTCCCTGAAACGGCAAACCATAACCGCCAATGGACATATAAAAGAAAACCTTAATACGAAAAGCGGAAGTTCATTAGTCGCTAGGCGCTGGCAGTCAAAAACGTGACGTCCTGTCACATTGACTGCACTTGCACGTCCTGTGCTTCGGAGCTAACACCAAAACTAAGTATAAAAACCATACTATTTACTTACTTTATTTTTCATTAATTGAAAAAACCCTACAACGATGTAGGGTTTTTTGATTGTGAAGTCGAACAATCATTTAATGATGATCATTTGCTGCTGGCTCGTTAGGGATGACTTCCGCAATAATAAAGATGACAACGATTGCAATAACAGAAAGAATGGTTGAAGTCATGAAATCATAATGACCGCCTGTCATTGAATTAACAACATATGATGCCATATGTATTAATAAAAACCCCCAGAAAAATGTCCAAAAGAAACGCACTGCTATTCACCTCTATTTCCAGACGAATTCTGATTCTATCTTATCACAGATTTAATCAATAGTAAAAGCACCTTTTAAAACGTTCATAAACTATTCAATGTGATATTCGTCTATATTTTTGATAATAGTGATAACGTCCCATTCTTTTTAAATCGGTATACATACATTATATAGAATGTAAAGGAATATGATGTTTTCACAACCTCTTTTCCGCATTCAAAATTTGCAAATGAGAAAGGTGGTGGGCAAGTGATGACAATTACGGAGCGCTTTTTTCAAATTGAAACAGAATGGAATGTTGTTCATTTACCAACAAGACCGAATGGGTTTGGAATTTTAATAATTGGTGACCGTTCAGACTTTGTAGATGAAAACTCAAGCTTTTGGCATCAACATTACGGAAGAAACCAGCTAATTAAAGAGCTAATGAACGAAGGGTACACATTATTTCATTCAAATTTATATGGTAGTAATTGGGGTAGCCCTCGTGCTGTGACAATGGCAAAGCAGCTTTACCATTTAATCATGAAAAAGGAAATATTAAATCAGCGTATTCATGTACTAACAGAAGGTATGGGTGGATTAACAGCATTGCAATTAATGGAAACTATGCCTGATAAGATCCGCTCTGTCGCGATGATGAATCCTTGCCTTGACCTCCAAGCCCATCTCGAAAAGGAAAAAGAGCATAAGTTTTTTTATAAGCGTTTAATGAGGGAAATTTCTGTCGCTTATGAAATAGACGAAAAAAAGATTAAATCAGTACATCTGCCATCGATGTATGATAGTACGTCTAATCAACCAGTTCGGATTTGGCAAAGAATGAATCTCGCGACTTATTCACCAAAAGATCATTGCAAAAAATATGAAGAAATACGAAAAAAAAGTGGCAGCCCAATTCGACTTATTTATCATTTAGGAGAAAATCCTTACCGAATCAACCAATCCATCATAAAATTTTATAAAGAGAATGAGAGGGTTTTGTAATAAAGTGCGACTTACAGTTTTACTGCTCGTTTAAACACGCCAACTGGAGAATAGCTCCTTCAAAGTTGGCGTGTTCTTTTTTCTACACCAGAAAGCATAAAAATTTTAGGTTTTCTCCATTAGGATTTGGTACAAGTCGAGTTTTTCTAAACGGACTAATTTTATCAGGCAATGCATACGATACAATATCTTTCTATTTAGGAGGAACGGAATGTTAAACCACGTTATTGTTTTTGGAACACACTCATATGTTGGCTTTGCCATTTGTGAACGGTTGATTAATGAAGGAATAGAGGTAAAAGGGATTTATTCATCCCCAACCAATCCTATAAATAAACATCTATTAAATGAGCGGTTTATGATGATCGGAAGAAACGCTTTATTTCGAAAGGTGGAAGGATATGAAGCATCTGAGGAAGAAAATTCGGCTGACATGATCATCCATTGCTGTGATGACGGAATTGAAGCACCATTGATCGCTAAAGATCGTAAGCAACTAGCCATTTCGGTGAATTTAGCAAAAAAATTAAAGATTCCATATGTTTTTATTACCTCTGATAATAATGGTCAGGATGGATTACGAAAAGAGCATATGGAGTTTTGTGAGCAATATGTTTCAAGTCATTTAGAGAGCTGCACGACGTTTCGTCTTCCTGTTTTATTTGGACCATATCAACCAATAACAGAAGAAATTCATCAATTTTTAATGAAAGACCAACGTGAAGCTGTATTGCATATTAATGAACCGATTCTTTTCATTGAAGATGCCGTTAATACAATATGGGAGTTATTAGAAGTCAGTGTTCAAGGAAAAGATTATGTTTTACAAAGTGAAATGAAACAAGAGAAGGTATCGCTAGCTTCTATGGAAATCCAACTTAATGCCAGCAAGCGACATAATAAAGGTTCTGAAACCTATCTGATTAAAGAAATAACAAGCTTAGAGGAGGGCTTAAAAGCACAGTTGGAATTTATTAAAAAATACCGTAATATTCTTAGTCCTTAGTCAAATAATACTTGTGTAATCTAACGACGAGATAGTAATGAAAGAGGGGGGCATGCCCAAAAAGCTTGGACTTATCTTTCTTTTACTATTTTCGCTTTTTGTTGTGGACAACCCACATTATTAAGGAATCTAGGCATGCTCGTTCCTGAAAGGATTGATGATTAAGTCTAGGGAACAAAAGGGTATAAAGGTCTTCTAAAAAATACAAACTGAAACGAGATACTTTCTAAATCAATTGCAATCAGTCTATACAATTTCAATTAGTCATTATAAGATAGAAATGATAAAAAAATAGCTGGAGTGAGAATAATGGAACAACATCCTAAAGCGATGGAATTTATGCAAATCGCAATGAAATACTTACCTGAAGCGAAGCAAAAGCTTGAAGGATCGGGCATTGAATTGTCAATGGAAACAATTCAACCGATGATGGAATTATTTACGAAAGTAATGGGAGAAGCATACGAATTAGGAAAGAAAGACGCACAATAAATAATGGGGGCTGCTTAAAAAGGATCTGTTCCTTTGTTTTAAAACAGCCCCTTCCCAACATTCCTGAGCAGAAGGCAAAGAACACCTTCAAATCTGGAATGTTTTTTAATTTTCTGAGTCTAGAAGGCGCTATTATTTTTTTATTTTGGTTTTAATAAAGTTAATGACTGGAGTAATCTCCTCAAGCATTGGTTTTAGATTATTAATTGATGTCATAATATCATCTAATTGTTCAAATAGAGTAAAATAGTTGACCTCATCTGTTTGATTCAAGTTCTTGTGGGAAGATTGTTGTGAAGGGTTTCGTCTCTGTCTGCCATTTATAGCTCTTGACCCGAATAAAAAGGCATTAAAACGGTCGGCTTCTGACATTTCTTCAACTTTTTCAGTTTTTTCAACCTCTTCAAATTCAATTTCTGCCTCATGGGCATTCTTTTCCTCAAATTGATCACCTTGATCCATCGATATCACCCCCATTAAGATGAAATATCTTTCATTTACTATTAAATTATGACTAAGTACTGTACTTGTTCTAGTCGGTTGTCCTAAAACATTATGATTGAAAAAGAAAGGCCAATAAGATAAAATTAGTACCAAGTCATAATAATTGATGATAAAGTCTTGAAAATTAAAAGAAACTATACCTAACTTTATAAAAAGGGGTTGCATATATGAACGCTGGATTTATAGGCATCGGACGTTACACACCAGAAAAGGTTCTAACAAATGCCGATTTAGAAAAAATGGTGGATACTTCTGATGAATGGATTCGAACAAGAACAGGAATTGAAGAACGCAGGATTGCTGATGATTCTATGAATACATCGGATATGGGATTATTGGCTGCTGAAAAGGCTCTCGAAAATGCTGGGATTGCCGCTGAGGACTTAGATTTAATCCTTGTTGCAACGGTAACCCCTGATCAACCTTTTCCAACTGTTGCATGTATGCTTCAAGAAAGATTAGGGGCTAAAAAAGCGGCTGCAATGGATATTAGTGCTGCCTGTGCCGGTTTTATGTATGGTGTCATTACAGCCAAGCAGTTTATCGAAACAGGTGCTTATAAGCATGTATTAGTAGTAGGTGTTGAAAAGCTTTCAAAAATCACGGATTGGGAAGACCGTAATACTGCTGTGTTATTTGGCGATGGGGCTGGTGCTGCCGTTATTGGGCCGGTTAGTGAAGGCAAGGGCATTTTATCCTTTGAGCTTGGTGCAGATGGGACAGGAGCTAAGCATCTATACCAAGATGAATACATTATTATGAATGGCAGAGAAGTATTTAAATTTGCTGTTAGACAAATGGGTGAATCAAGTGTAAATGTTCTTGAAAAAGCCGGTCTAAGTAAAGAAGATGTTGATTTCCTCATTCCACATCAAGCAAATATTCGCATCATGGAAGCGGCAAGAGAACGTCTTGAGCTTCCAGTTGAAAAAATGTCAAAAACGGTGCATAAATATGGAAACACATCTGCAGCTTCGATTCCTATTTCGTTAGTGGAGGAAGTAGAAGCAGGCAAAATCAAGGATGGCGATGTTATCGTTATGGTTGGTTTCGGCGGCGGTTTAACCTGGGGGGCCATTGCCCTGCGTTGGGGGCGTTAAGAAATAACTTTTTAAGAAGATTCTTTTATGTTTATACTAAAGAGCAATTACAATACGTCAATCATAAATAAAAACTGATTACGATTAGGCTTTTAGCAACAGTGGTAAAGTCTAAAACGATCAAAAAAGGTGAGGTGCAATCATCATGGAAAAGAAACGAGTTGTCGTAACGGGTTTAGGAGCGGTTACTCCAATTGGAAATGATGTACAAACTACTTGGGAAAATGCGATAAAGGGTGTTTCAGGAATTGGACCAATTACTCGTGTAAACCCAGATGATTATCCAGCTAAAGTAGCTGCAGAGTTAAAAGATTTTGATGTCGAACAGTTTATGGATAAAAAAGATGCAAGAAAAATGGACCGTTTTACACAATATGCGGTTGCTGCTTCGTTGATGGCTGTGAAAGATGCGGATTTAGAAATTACGGATGAAAATGCTCCGCGTGTTGGAGTATGGATTGGTTCAGGTATCGGCGGAATGGAAACATTCGAACAGCAATACAGAACGCTACTCGAAAAAGGTCCGCGTCGTGTCAGCCCATTTTTCGTTCCAATGCTTATCCCTGACATGGCTACAGGTCAAGTTTCAATTGCTTTAGGGGCAAGAGGGTTTAACTCATGTACAGTGACAGCTTGTGCAACAGGGACAAACTCAATCGGTGATGCGTTTCGAGTCATTGAGCGAGGAGAAGCTGATGTTATGGTAACAGGCGGTGCAGAGGCTCCTCTGACAGAGATGTCTTTTGCAGGCTTTACAGCAAATAAGGCTTTATCAACAAATCCTGATCCAAATACAGCAAGCAGACCATTTGATAAGGATCGGGACGGTTTTGTCATGGGTGAAGGTGCAGGTATCATCGTACTTGAAGAATTAGAACATGCACTAGCTCGCGGTGCAAAAATTTATGCTGAAATCGTTGGCTACGGTGCAACAGGTGATGCCTATCATATTACTGCACCGGCTCCTAATGGCGAGGGCGGGGCAAGAGCAATGAAACAAGCGGTTGAAGGCAGCGGACTTGCGATCACAGATATTGACTACATCAATGCCCATGGTACAAGTACTCCTTACAATGATAAATTCGAAACATTGGCGATTAAAGAGGTTTTTGGAGATCATGCTTATAAGCTAGCAATTAGCTCAACAAAATCAATGACAGGTCATTTATTAGGCGCTGCAGGTGGAGTAGAAGCTATACTAAGTATTTTAGCTATTAAAGAAGGCATTATTCCTCCAACGATTAACTATCAAACACCTGATCCGGAATGTGACCTTGACTATGTTCCGAACGAAGCTAGAAAGCTAGAGGTCAAAGCTGCCCTTAGTAACTCTTTAGGCTTTGGCGGACATAACGCTACGATTATCTTTAAAAAATATGAAAACTAAATGAAGCAATGATAGAGACTGTCTCAGGTGGGGTTTACCTATTTAAGACAGTTTCTTTTTTACATTTTCTAAAAGAACACCTCTTCAAAGCTTTTCATAAGCTAGGTAAGGAAGGGGTGTTAAAAATGAGCGTTATTGACACAAAAAAATGGTTAAAGGAAACACCTGATCAGCTTGACATCTGCAGAAAATTAAAGGCTTATTTCCCGCATTTAAAAACAGGTGAGATCACTAAGCATTTGAATTCGTTTGGCATGTATAAAAGAATCGGCAAACTAGATGAATGGCTTGAAAAAATGGAAAAGGAAAGCATCTATGAATTTGTGAAAGAAGAAGAGCAAAAGCTAAAAGAGGAATGGAATGGTCCAAACATACCGATTTTTATCTTTCCAAGTGACATGAATAATCGAAAAATCGAAACAGAATATAAAGGAAGAGCAGGTTTGGCTTTTCACGATAAATTGTTTTTGTTTTTATCACTAAATATAGTAAAAAGTAATATTAAGTCTGTTTTGATTCATGAATATCATCATGTTTGCCGCATAAGCTCTGTAAGCAAGAAAGAACAAGATTTTACCATCATCGATACCGTTATTTTGGAGGGCTTGGCGGAAAATGCTGTTCGAGAAAAAATGGGTGATCATCATGTTGCTGCATGGACTACCTTTTATACTGATGCCCAATGTGAACGTTTTTTTGAAAGAATTATTTATCCGCAAAGGGATGTATCGATTGAAAGTCGTAACTATTCCCAATTAATGTATGGCACAGGACTGTATCCAAACATGCTGGGTTATGCAGTTGGCTATTACATTGTGAAAAACTATATGAACCAAACCGGAAAAAAAACGATCGATCTGCTAGGTACACCAGCTGAAGAAATAATAAAGAGAAACTAACCATTTTTATTCATATCCTTCCACCTTCAAACATAGTGATGACTAAAGACAAGTTTTTGGGAAATAAATCTATGTATATTCTGTATAGATTGGAATAAATTCTCTTTTTATTGCCAATACTGTTTGACAAATGGTACTGAAGTGAGGGATTTTAAATGTTATTTCTTCATGATGTTTGGGTAAATTGGTTTGAAGGTGAAGAGAACGGGTACAATGTCTGTCATTTCCATGAATGGAGAAAGGATGATAGTGTTGAACTCCTTGATCAGGTCCCCCTTTTAAAGGTTAATTCCTTACTTTTTGACTACATAGAAAATAACTTATCGGAGTTACCGCCTGGTCTATTAAAAGATATTTTTCAAAAGGCTTATATTCGTAAAAACCATGAAAGAATTCAATTAGACTACTGTTTTGTTGTTACAGATGGTATTGGAATTTTAGCTGTTGATACGATCGGCTACACGATGCCAATTCGTAAAAGCCGGATCATTCCGCGGCAAGAGCAGCTTGTCTTTGAAATGGTAAAGGATGTTGAGCCAGAAGAGTATTCGACTGAATTCATTCAAAATGGATCAGAGGAAAAAGAATATCATATTTTATCATTAGCACCAGAGCATGTACGTGGGTTGACAAGAAAAGAGCGTCAATTAAAACAGCTATTATTTATGGCACTTGACCAATTACAAGCAACGAAAAATGCTGCTGAGGTTAAGTACTGGTACACAGAATGGAATCCAACCATGTATCACGACATTCAACAAAGAGAATTTCATGAAGTGTGGCAAAGGCTTTATGAGGAAACATTGCACGGATGGTCACCTAAACATGCTCAACTATGTGAGAACTTAATTAAAGGACAACCATTCTTTGAAAAGCTCTGGGATATGGAGCAAGAGTCAAAGGTAAACTAGCTTGGACAAGCATAGGAAAAATCAAAAAACGATGTGATCTAAATGTTCGATAAGCATTTAGAGCGCATCGTTTTTGAATTTTAATTTATACCTAGTTTAGGTGTCTAGCTCCAGGCGCCATCGGCGAAGCACAGGACGTGCAAGTGCAGTTAAGAGATAAGGCCGCCGTAGTTTTTAACTGCCTCTTGGGTCTAGTCAAATAGGAATTGAAGATAAAGAACACCTTCTATTCCTATTCGCCTTATGCTTGTCGCCAAATGCTAAGCGCCTTGCGCTTTTCTTATTTACGGCCAAGCCCCATTGCTTTCTCCATCTTTCTAAGAGTTTTACTTGCAACAGCGTTGGCCTTTTCTGCACCTTTGTCTAAAATTTCATCTAATTCTTTTGATTCCATCAAATGCTTATATTTCTTCTGAATAGGTGCTAATGTATTAATGACAACCTCTGCTACATCACGTTTGAAATCTCCATAGCCCTTTCCTTCATATCTTGCTTCAATTTGGTCGATCGGTTCATTAGTTAAAATCGAGTAAATGGATAAGAGATTTGAAACCCCTGGCTTGTTTTCTTTGTCATATTTAACAATACCATCTGAGTCTGTTACAGCACTTTTGATCTTTTTCTCGATTTGCTTTGGTTCATCTAATAATGTAATAAATGCTTTTTGGTTAGGATCTGATTTGCTCATTTTCTTAGTTGGATCTGCAAGTGACATGATGCGGGCTCCAACCTTTGGAATACGTACTTCAGGGATCGTAAGGATGTCATTATACTTTTTGTTAAAACGTTCAGCCAAATCACGTGTTAATTCTAAATGCTGCTTTTGATCCTCTCCAACTGGCACCAAATCAGTATTATAAAGAAGAATATCAGCAGCCATTAAAGGCGGATAGGTGAGCAGACCTGCTGAAACAGCTTCTTTTCCATGAGATTTATCTTTAAATTGTGTCATGCGCTCAAGCTCACCGATATAGGAGACGCATTGCAGCATCCATCCTGCTTGGGCATGTGCCGGAACCTCTGATTGAATAAACAGAGTAGCTTTTTCTGGATCAATTCCAACAGCAAGATAAAGTGATGCGAGACTTCTTATGTTTCTTCTTAGTGCCGCAGGATCTTGTGCAACAGTGATGGCATGCTGGTCAACAATACAGAAGTAACAATTATATTCATCCTGTAAATCGACAAACTGCTTTAATGCGCCAATATAATTACCTAGTGTTACAGATCCGCTTGGTTGAATACCTGAGAAAATGGTTTTCATCATTTTTCCTCCTTGTTTTAATTGTTATGACTTATCATTGGACTTAGTTTTAGTGTCCAGCTCCAGCGCCTAGCCTCTCTAGGGTCTAGCCACTCATGAATTGAAGGTAAAGAACACCTTCTATTCATGAGCGCCTAGCCTCTCTAGGGTCTAGCCACTCATGAATTGAAGGTAAAGAACACCTTCTATTCATGAGCGTCTTATTGCCCGAGGCTGAGCAAGGCGCTTCCGCTTTAAAATAAAAAAAGCCCACTCGTACCCATTTGATAGGGACGATGGACCGCGGTGCCACCCTACTTATTTCTTTAGTAGAAATCACTTAGATCTTTAACGCAAGATTACGTCTGTACGTACTAAAGTTTCTGCACAGAAGCTCAAAAGTCCATTCCATACACTTCATTACCTGTTCCCAGCAGCCACAGGCTCTCTTTAAATGATTGTTGTATGTACTAATCTTTGTCATAGCCAACTATTTTTTTACTTATTATAAGGAACGAAGCCATTTTTTGCAAATGATTTCAAGAAAAATGGGCTAACGATTGTAGTAAATAAAGAGAGCTATGAGCATGACAGCTAACATGAGGAGGCCGTTTCTTAGAAATGGTGAATAATGAAAGGTAATCATTTCAGAAACCGGCGTCATTTCTTGAATCTCATCTTTTGATAATTCCTTGCCTTTTGAAACAAACGTCCTCCGGAATCCATAGGTAATCCCGTCGAAGAATCCGCCTTTAACCGTCATCGTCAGGAGGGCAAGGAATAAAAATGAACCTGCAATAAAAAAGGAAATATTAATGAAATACAACAAGGTTAATTTATGGTAAATGAGAAATGATAGTAAAATTGTTGCACATAAAGACAAAATAAAAAGCGTAAACGTTTTTGGGAGCAAATTTAACCATCCTCTTCCAATTATTCAATAAGAACTATTATATCAAAAGAAAGGAGTGGTTAAAAAGAGGTATAAAGTTATTCTGGTAATACACTTTGAGTGGAAATTCACAAAAATCTCTATTAATTATGTCAAATGTTAATAGTTTATTAAGTAGAATAGTGTTAGATTCTGTAACCCTTTACAAGTCAACGCGTTAAAGCGTTTTGTTGTGAAAATGGGAAAGGGTTACAAAAGTAATATAGTAAATTTGAACTATTTTTTTGTCTCGAATTCTTAATATTATTGCATTTGTGTAAATTTTATTAAAAAAATAAATGCATAATTGTTTGAATACTTGTATAATATTCGTTGTAAGTACAACTAGTACATAAATAAAAGGGAGGTCTATTAGTGAAAAAGTCGAAATATTTTCTACTTTTAGCTTTATCACTCGTTCTTAGCATGTTCCTAGCGGCATGTTATGGCGGAGGAGATGCTGGTCAAGAGACAGATACTGGCGGAGATGAAGGCAAAAAAGAGGCAGTACAAGAAATAACAGCTTTAGAATCACAAGCTATTCCTTCAATGGATAGCGTAATGGCTCAGGATACTGTTAGTTTCACTACTTTAAATAATGTAATGGAAGGTTTATACCGTCTTGATCCAAAACAAGAAGTTGTTCCAGGTTTGGCTGAAGGTGAACCTGAAGTAAGTGAAGACGGAACAGTTTACACATTTAAATTAAGAGATGCGAAATGGTCAAATGGTGACCCTGTAACTGCACAAGATTTTGTTTATGCATGGCAGCGTGCCATCGATCCTAAAAATGCATCTCCTTATGGTCCATATATGATGGATGGAAAGATTAAAGGGGCTGCTGAAATTTCTGCAGCAGGTGCAGCGAAAAAAGAATACGATCTTAATACTTTAGGTGTTAAAGCAATCGATGATAAAACACTTGAAGTTACATTAGAAAGACCAATTCCATATTTTACATCGTTAATGGCATTCCCAACGTTCTATCCGCAAAACCAAAAGTTTGTTGAAGAACAAGGTGAAAACTACGGGAAAACAGCTGAAAACTTAGTATATAATGGTCCATTCGTATTATCTGATTGGGGCGGAAGCACAGCTTCAGAATGGACATATTCCAAAAATGAAGATTACTGGGATGCTGAAACAGTTAAGCTAGAAAAAGTGCAATGGAACGTACTAAAAGATTCGCAATCTTCTGCAAATGCATTTGAAACTGGTGAAGCTGACGTTACTGGCAAACTTTCATCAGATATCGTACCTCAATATGAAGGTGACGATCGTTTAGTTACATGGTTAGAGCCTACAATTTTCTGGTTGAAATTTAACCAAAAAGAAAATGAAGCACTAAAAAATCCTGATATTCGTAAGGCGATTGCACAAGCAATTAACAAAGAGGATTATGTAAAAAGCGTATTAAACAATGGTTCAATTGTTGCAAACTATGCAGTACCGCAAGAATTCGCGAAGAATCCTGAAACTGGAAAGGATTTCCGTGAGATTAATGGTAATGAATTGCTTCCATATGATTTAGAAGCAGCAAAAGCTTCTTGGGAAAAAGGATTAGCTGCTTTAGGTACTGATACAGTTGAAGTTAGATACTTAGGCGATGACACTGAAAATGCTAAGAAAACAGCTGAATACATTAAAAACCAATTAGAAACAAATCTTCCTGGTTTAAAACTTAAAGTCGAAAGCGTTCCATTCAGCGTACGTTTAGATCGTGAAAATTCTCAAGATTATGATATTCAATTAGCTGGTTGGGGACCTGATTATCTAGATCCTATGACGTTCTCAGATTTATGGTTAACAGGCGGAGGAAACAATAAGATGGATTACTCCAACGCACAATATGATAAGTTAATAAAAGATGCGCAAACAACTTTAGCTCAAACTCCAGTTGAGTACTACGAAGCTCTTGCTCAAGCAGAAAAAATCTTGCTTGAAGAAGATGCTGCGATTGCACCTCTTTATCAACGTTCATCTAACGTATTAGTAAATGAGAAAGTTGAAAACTTTACTTATCATTTAGTAGGACCTGAATATAGCTTTAAATGGACTTCAGTTAAATAAAAAGCAACAAGGTATGACAATGTCTTAATAAGTAAGAAAGAGAGTATATTTTTGTCAATATACTCTCTTTTCCCTTGTTGGGAAATTGTCGAACATTGTTGAAAATTCAAAATTCTTTAGGGGGTGCACTCATATGGCGAAATATATTACTCAACGTATTATTTACATGATAATAACTCTATTTTTAATTGCCACGTTTACTTTTTTCCTCATGAAAATAATCCCTGGTACACCTTTTACGAATGCTGGTAAATTATCTGAAACACAACTTACCATCATGAAAGATAAGTATGGTCTGGATGAACCAGTTCCTGTTCAATATATGAACTATATGGTTAATTTGCTGAAAGGGGATTTAGGTGTTTCCTTTCAATTTGATAACGTTGGTGTGACAGAAATTCTCATGGATAGCATTGGACCATCGGCTGTACTTGGATTTCAAGCTATCTTATTCGGAACATTTTTTGGCATTATTCTTGGAGTAACGTCAGCGTTGCGCCAAAATACATGGGTGGATTATAGTTCAACGTTTCTTGCTGTATTAGGAAAGTCAATCCCATCCTTTGTTTTTGCGGGACTACTGCAATATTATATCGGAGTTAAATTAGGGTGGTTCCCAGTCGCGTTTTGGCGTGGTCCGGAATATTCCGTTATGCCAACAATTGCATTAGCAATGTTCCCGCTTGCAACAGCAGCAAGGTTTGTGAGAACGGAAATGATCGAGGTTTTAGAATCAGATTACATTACCCTTGCAAAGGCAAAAGGAGCAAGCTGGTTTGAAATTGCTTTTAAGCACGCGCTTCGAAATGCATTAATCCCGGTAATTACCGTTTTAGGACCATTAGTTGTTAGTTTAATGACTGGTTCATTAGTTATCGAAAAAATCTTCGGTATTCCGGGTCTTGGCGAGCAATTTGTTAAATCTATTACTGTAAATGATTACCCGGTTATAATGGGGACAACCATCTTATTTTCAGTCTTGTTCGTCGTTGTTATTTTAATTGTCGATCTACTATATGGAATCATTGATCCGCGGATTCGTTTAGCGGGAGGGAAAAAATAATGGCACAAGAAAAAATTTCAAAAGATATGTTTTCACCCGCGCAGTTAGATTCAAGTAAAAGTGAAAAGATCTCAAAACCAAGTTTAAACTACTGGCAGGACGCCTGGCTTCGTGTAAGAAAAAACAAAGGTGCCATCATTAGTTTAGTGATATTAGCCATCCTAACAATTATGGCTCTAGTAGGTCCCCATCTAACTGGACATGGTTATGATGAGCAAAATTTAAAGCATAATAACCTTCCCCCAAGAATTCCAGTTTTAGAGAATATAAGCTGGCTGCCGTTTGATGGTAATTTGGAAAAAAAGAACGGGGATGTCTATAATGCGTATGAGCAAAAGGAAGTCGATGAGTATTATTGGCTGGGTACTGACAGCTTAGGACGCGATTTATTTACACGTGTATGGAAAGGGACTCAAGTTTCTTTATATATTGCTGTTTTAGCTGCTGTAATTGACATGGTTATTGGTGTCTTATACGGAGCTATTTCCGGTTTTGTTGGCGGTAAAACAGATAATGTGATGCAACGTATCATCGAAATTTTGGTAGGAATTCCTAACCTGGTGGTTGTAATTTTAATGATTATTTTATTAGACCCGGGTATTTTATCCATTACCATTGCCTTGACAATCACTGGCTGGGTTGGTATGGCGAGGGTCGTTCGTGCCCAGGTTATGAAATTAAAGCAGCAGGAATATGTGCTGGCTGCAAGAACGCTTGGACTTTCAAATGGTAAAATCATTTGGAAACATCTGCTTCCAAACCTGGCAGGTGTTATTATAATCAATACTATGTTTACAATCCCGAATGCAATTTTCTTTGAAGCATTTTTAAGCTTTATTGGTCTTGGTTTACAGGCACCACTAGCATCACTGGGTACCTTGATTGATGATGGATTTAAGGTTCTTCAACTTTACCCATATCAAATGATTATACCCGCAATTATTATCAGTTTAATTATGATCTGTTTTAATATGATTGCAGATGGACTACGCGACGCATTAGATCCGAAAATGCGTGACTAGAAAAGGCAGGTGAAGGATAAATGGAAAAAATGTTAGAAGTAAAAGACTTGCACATTTCATTCCATACGTTTTCAGGAGAAGTGCAGGCAATTCGTGGTGTTAATTTTGATTTGTTAAAAGGAGAGACTCTAGCAATCGTTGGGGAATCAGGTTCAGGGAAATCTGTCACAACGAAAGCGATTATGCGTCTACTACCTGAATCAAATTCTGAAATTAAGAATGGTCAAATCCTTTTTCAAGGAAAAGATTTAGCGAAATTATCCGGCAAAGAGATGCAAAAAATTCGCGGTAAAGACATATCGATGATTTTTCAGGATCCAATGACATCGTTAAACCCGACGATGAAAGTGGGAAAACAAATTATTGAGCCGATTGTAAAACATCAAAAATTGAGCAAGGCTGCTGCGAAAGAGCGTGCGATTGATTTGCTTCGACTCGTTGGGATTCCTCAGCCTGAACAGCGCTTTAACCAATACCCTCACCAATTTTCGGGCGGGATGAGACAAAGGGTGGTAATTGCGATCGCTCTTGCATGTAATCCAAAGGTGTTAATTGCCGATGAGCCAACAACAGCTTTAGATGTAACGATCCAAGCGCAAATTTTGGAGCTTATGAAGGATTTGCAGAAGAAAATTGATACGTCAATTATTTTTATTACGCATGATCTTGGTGTTGTAGCAAATGTAGCAGACCGCGTTGCTGTTATGTACGGCGGGAAGATTATTGAAATTGGTACGGTAGACGAGATTTTCTATAACCCGCAGCATCCATATACATGGGGCTTAATTAGTTCAATGCCAAGTCTTGACAGCGAAGACGAAGAGCTATACGCCATACCTGGTACGCCGCCAGATCTATTAGATCCGCCAAAGGGAGATGCGTTTGCACCTCGTAATGAATATGCGATGAAAATTGATCTGGAACAGCAGCCGCCAATGTTTAAGGTTTCTGATACACATTATGCTGCAACATGGCTGCTTCATCCGGATGCGCCAAAGGTTGAACCGCCTGCTGCAGTAAAACGGCGTCAGCGTCAATTCCCTCAGATAAAGGAGGGAAAATAAGATGGCGAAACAGGAAAAATTAGTTGAAATAAAAAATTTAAAGCAATATTTTAATGTGGGAAAGCCAAATGAGGTAAAAGCGGTTGATAATGTTTCCTTTGATATTTTTAAAGGTGAAACATTAGGCTTGGTTGGCGAATCAGGATGCGGAAAATCGACAACTGGAAGAACGATCATTCGTTTATATGATGCGACCGATGGTGAGGTTTTATATAACGGAGTCAATGTTCACGGAAAGAAATCAAAAGCACAGCTTAAAGAATTTAACCGTAAAATGCAGATGATTTTCCAAGATCCGCAAGCCTCTTTGAATCCGAGAATGAAGGTTTCAGATATTATTGCCGAGGGAATCGATATTCACGGTTTGGCTAAATCGAAAGCAGATCGGATGAAGCGTGTCATTGAATTGCTTGAAACAGTTGGATTAAATAAAGAGCATGCTAACCGTTACCCGCATGAATTTAGCGGCGGACAACGTCAGCGTATCGGGATTGCCCGTGCTCTAGCAGTAGAACCTGAATTTATCATTGCCGATGAACCGATTTCTGCACTGGATGTTTCGATTCAGGCACAGGTGGTTAACCTGATGAAAAAGCTTCAAAAGGAAAAAGGGCTAACCTATTTATTCATTGCCCATGACCTCTCCATGGTTAAATATATAAGCGATCGTATCGGTGTTATGTATTTCGGAAAATTAGTTGAGCTTGCAGATGCGGATGAGCTTTACAGCAATCCAATTCACCCATATACACAATCATTATTATCTGCGATTCCACTACCGGATCCAGATTACGAACGCACCCGTGTAAGAAAGTCCTATAATCCAAGCCAACACAATTATAAACCAGAAGACAAAGTAGAATTCCGTGAAATCAAACCAGGTCACTTTGTCATGTGCTCCCAAGCGGAATTTGAACAATATAAAAAGCAATATTCATAATGATTGAAAAGGCTGCCTTATTAGAAAAAGGCAGCTTTTTATATTAATTTGAGTGGTTCAATACAATTAGCTAGTGGAATATTCTAAGAGCAGGTAGTCAATTCCTATAAAAGTTTCAACTATATCAGCGGAAATTTTAACATATCGGCGGAAAATCGAAAATATCGGCGGAATCTCAGAAATATCGGCGAAAAATCGAATATATCGGCGGAATCTCAGAAATATCGGCGAAAAATCGAATATATCAGCGGAATCCCAGAAATATCGGCGAAAAATCGAAAATATCAGCGGAATCCCAGAAATATCGGCGAAAAATCGAAAATATCGGCGGAATCTCAGAAATATCATCGAAAAAATCGAATATATCAGCGAAATCCCAGAAATATCGGCGAAAAATCGAAAATATCAGCGGAATCCCAGAAATATCGGCGAAAAATCGAAAATATCGGCGGAATCTCAGAAATATCGGCGGAAAATCGAAAATATCGGCGGAATCTCAGAAATATCGGCGAAAAATCGAAAATATCAGCGGAATCCCAGAAATATCGGCGAAAAATCGAAAATATCGGCGGAATCTCAGAAATATCATCGAAAAAATCGAAAATATCAGCGGAATCCCAGAAATATCGGTACAAAATCGAATACATCAGCGGAATCTCAGAAATATCGGCGGAAAATCGAAAATATCGGCGGAATCTCAGAAATATCGGCGGAAAATCGAAAATATCGGCGTAATCTCAGAAATATCGGCGAAAAATCGAATAAATCGGCGTAATCTCAGAAATATCGGCGAAAAATCGAATATATCGGCAGAATCCCAGAAATATCGGCGAAAAATCGAATATATCAGGGGAATCCCAGAAATATCAACGGAAAATCGAATATATCAGCGGAATCCCAGAAATATCGGCGAAAAATCGAATATATCAGCGGAATCTCAGAAATATCAGCGAAAAATTGAATATATCGGCGGAATCTCAGAAATATCGGCGCAAAATCGAATAAATCGGCGGAATCTCGAAATATCCGCGAAAATCCCAATTTATCAAATGAACCTCAAAAAGATCAGCTAAATCAAAGTCCTAGCTACTAAATCATTTCACCCCCAAGTTCAAGCTATAAGCTTCTCTCCATCAAAGAACCACGAAGGTAAAATATTTCCATGTTTATTCCAAAAAAAAGAAGGGTATATCTAAACATGGGAGAATTTATTAAAGATAAGGGAGTCGATTTATGAACTGGTATGAGAAGTTAAATCAGTATTTTCCCATTGAAGAAATGAAATCAAAAGAGCATATGGAAGCTTTGCTTAAAGAGAGAGCTGATATTTATCATAAGGATGAGGGCAAGAACCATGTGATGATGTATGCCGAGCTTGATGATTTTATTTTTATCGATTACATTTTTGTTTCAAAGGATGCCCGTGGCGAAGGACTTGGACATAAGCTGCTGGAAAAGCTGAAGAAAAAAGGGAAGCCAATCATTCTTGAGGTAGAACCTGTTAATTATGAAGACTCTGATACAGAGAAAAGATTAAAGTTTTATCAAAGAGAAGGTTTTAAGCACGCTGATTCAATAGGCTATGAGCGACGTTCTTTAGCGACAAATGAAGTGAACAAAATGGAAATTCTTTATTGGGCTCCACAAAATGAGTCAGAAAAAGATATATATGACGCCATGATTAAAACATATAAGATGATTCATACATATAAGGATAAGGAGCTTTATGGGGAGTCATATCAGCCTGCAGCCGAGGTGTTGACCTTAGATGGGGAAGGGAAAAACAAGAACATTTTCGATGAGTTAAGTTAATTGAGAATGGGATTTGGATTGAAATGAAGTGAAGTTCATTTTCTAATTCAAATTTTTTAAAAAAACCACTCCTTCACAAACCCAGTATTTTTAAGGATTATTAATGAATGTAATGGTTTTGTCACACTTTTAATTTAATTTCTATATGCATACTTACTTTTTTATAGTATAATCAAAATATAATTTCTTATTTAAAGTAATTTCAATTTCTATACACTTTTTAGTTGATGTAACTCATTCTATAATTAGAGGAGTGAAGGATGAATGGTAACATTATATACATCACCAAGTTGTACTTCATGCAGAAAGGCAAAAGCTTGGTTGGAAGAACATGATATAGCATATATTGAACGAAATATTTTCTCTGAGCCTTTAACGATTCAAGAAATTAAAGAAATTTTAAGAATGACTGAGGACGGTACAGATGAAATTATTTCAACTCGTTCGAAGATTTTCCAAAAATTAAATATCAATTTAGAGTCAATGCCGCTGCAAGACTTGTACAATCTTATTCAAGAAAATCCTGGTCTATTGCGACGTCCGATTATTATTGATGAAAAGAGACTTCAAGTGGGTTACAACGAAGATGAAATTCGCCGTTTTCTACCACGTCGAGTTCGAACATTTCAGCTTAAAGAAGCACAGCGCTTAGTAAATTAATTATACCAATAAGAGGCACTATCTAACGAATGTAAACTTAACCTCAGCATGATATAATGGCGATATCAGGTTAACTTAGTTTATTCAGTAGATTTGCCTCTTTTTTCATTTATTCGCTTTTTTGATCACGGAACAATTGTTGGTAAAGCATACCGCCCAAAAGGATAAAGGCTGTTGTTAAATAAGGTAAGCTATGTGCCAATAGTGGATGTGACATGTAAAGGGAATCTAGTTGATCTTCTTGTGCCATCATCTTTCCCGCTGTAAGTGCAAGCAAACCTCCGCCAACATAAATGAGCATCGGGTACTTAGTCAACAGCGTAAGCACCATTTTGCTACCCCATATAATGATAGGTATAGAGATTAGTAAACCAATCGCTACAAGCATCATATGCCCTTGGGCAGCCCCAGCAACCGCAATAACATTGTCAAATCCCATTAATAAATCAGCAATAACAATTGTTTGAATAGCTTTCCAAAGCGAGTGATGACTTTTGATGTTATTTGTATGATCCTCTTTTCCAGTAATTAAATGGAAGGCAATATACAAGAGGAAAATACCGCCAACAAGCTGTAAGAAAGGGATTTCTAATAAATAAACAGCAATTAATGTAATAAAGATTCGGAAGACTATAGCAAACATAGTCCCTAATATAATCGCTTTATTTCGCTGATGAACGGGTAGATTACGACATGCCATGGCAATTACAACGGCATTATCTGCGCCAAGTACAAGGTCAATTCCAATGATCGCTAATAAAGATAAAAGAAAATCCTGTTCCATGCGTAAACCCTCTTTCAGGTTATTGACTGCTCGTACATGTATATGAACATAATGAAAAAATATGAGTACAAATCAATATAGGTAAAATAACTGTTTTTGTAAATTCGGAGTTTTTTTATTTCCTTTAAGAGCGTTTTATCATAAAATAGGAGTACAAGATTCTTACACCATTGAAGGTTTTGAATAAAGTGTGGTATTTCCTTTAATTTGTTAAGGTTATGCCAACATACTTTCTCTTTATCCGCGATTAAATTAAGCGTATTTTGGGTAAAGTGTAGTAAAGTACAACTGCCCTAGAAGGGGGTTGTCCCTTCAACATCTCATATAGAAGGGAAGGTTTTAGTTAATGGAAATCGAACGTATTAACGAAAATACCGTTAAGTTTTATATTTCGTATTTAGATATAGAAGAGCGTGGTTTTGACCGTGATGAAATTTGGTACAATCGCGATCGCAGTGAAGAGCTTTTCTGGGAAATGATGGATGAGGTTCATGAGGAAGAGGACTTTATGGTTGAAGGCCCTCTTTGGATTCAAGTACAGGCGCTTGATAAAGGCTTGGAGGTCATTGTAACGAAGGCACAAGTGTCAAAGGACGGGCAAAAGCTTGAACTTCCCATTTCAGATGATAAGTTAAAAGAGCTGCCTGTTGATGAAAATATCGAATCGTTATTAGAACATCACTTTAATAAATCGGATGATTCAGACAATGGTCAATCAGATGATTTCGAGCACCAGCTGCAATTTGTCTTTAAATTTAATGATCTGGAAAATCTTATTTCTTTGTCTAAATATTCGCTGCCAGCTGGAATGACGAATCATTTATATTCACTTGACCAAAATTATTATTTATTTATTGAGTTTGATGATGAAGCTCTTGATGAGGAAATCGAGACTACGTTGAGTATCATACTCGAATATGGACAAGAGTCAAAAGTGACGATTCACCGCCTCGAAGAATACGGTAAAGAAATTGCAAAAGACCATGCACTAAAGGTTATAAAGCAGTATTTTTCATAAGCAAAAGTCGATTTCAATTTGAAATCGGCTTTTTTTTATAGGGATACCAAAGATTTTTCATTATTTCTCCCAAGGTCATGACACATACTATTTGTTAAGTATTACATCTAACTTGATTGAAGTCTTACTTTAATACTGAATAGATATAAAGCAATAAATAAAAACTATAGATAATAAAAACGACACAATTACATACTAAATGCCGTTTGTTCGTTTCATCAAAATAAAGGAAGTAAGAATAAGAAAAAAAGCAGGGTGAAACCATGAAAAATAAATTTCGTTTACTGCTATTTATTGCAGTGATTGCTTCCGTCATCATACTTACTAAAAACCTTTGGGGAGAGCGGGTTGTTGGTACAGTAAGTGTCCTCTTTACTTTGTCAGTTATTTTTATTTGCATTGTCATTTTTCTGGAAAATCGTCATCCTTCCTATACTCTAACATGGCTGGTTGTTTTAGGGGCATTTCCATTAGTTGGCTTCTTTTTTTATTTGTTTTTTGGGAGAAATGTTAAGAAAAGACGGTTATTTGCAAGGAAAGCATTAACTGATGAAAAAGCCTTTTTAGAAATTGAAGGTAATCGATCCTCGTATCAAGATAAGATGAAGCATATGGGTGAGCATCAGCAATTGTTATTTAAGCTGGCACATCGATTAGGACATAGTCCCATTTCATTTGGAACGAAAACAAAAGCACTAACTGATGGAATTGAAACATTTGAGCATATTTTTCGAGAATTAAAAAAGGCGAAGCATCATATCCATCTTGAATATTATATTGTCAGGCATGACCAAGTCGGCCAAAAACTAAAGGAAGTTTTGATTGAAAAAGTGAATGAGGGGGTGGAGGTACGCTTCCTCTATGATGCTGTTGGCTGTTGGAAATTGTCTAAAAATTATATCAGAGATTTGAATAAATCAGGTGTTGAAATGATTCCGTTTTTACCTGTTCGCATTCCTCTATTGAATAATAAAATTAACTTTCGTAATCATCGGAAAATCATCGTCATTGACGGGACAGTCGGCTTTGTAGGCGGCTTAAATGTGGGAGATGAGTACTTAGGAAAGAACAGCCATTTTGGTTATTGGCGTGATACACATCTTTTACTTAAAGGGGAAGCTGTTCGAACACTGCAAATGATCTTTTTACAGGATTGGTATTACATGACGAATAAAAAGCTGTCATCTCCTACATATTTAACGAACGTATTAGATAAGCCGGAGCAAACAGGTGGTGTTCAGTTGATTGCAGGAGGGCCGGATAATAAATGGGATGTGATCAAAAATCTATTTTTTTCGATGATTATTTCTGCAAAAAAATCAATTTGGATTGCTTCTCCCTATTTTGTACCTGATGAAGATATTCTTTCCGCATTAAAAGTTGCCGCACTCAGCGGAATTGATGTCAGACTGCTTGTACCGTATCGTCCTGATAAAAAAATTGTTTATTATGCGTCCAGGTCGTATTTTCCTGAGCTTCTTGATGCAGGGGCTAAGGTTTATGAATATACAAAAGGGTTCATGCATAGCAAAATTATCATTGTGGATTATGAGCTTGCATCAATTGGAACATCCAATATGGATATGCGAAGCTTTCATTTGAATTTTGAGGTGAACGCCTTTTTATATCGGACGGCAAGCACTCAAAAGCTAGTTGATGAATTTATAAAGGATATAGAGCAATCAAGGGAAATCATCTTGGAGGAATACGCAAAACGTGCCTTTTATAAAAAGCTCTTCGAATCAACAGCAAGACTTTTATCCCCATTGCTATAAATGGGGACAATTCCTAATTTTACCCCTTTTTTAAGAAGAAAATGCATTTTCTGCAATTTGATGAAAACGGTGAGGTGTGGATAATAAAATGCATACATAGGGAGGAGTGATGTATGCTTGTTTGTAGCTTACGATGAGAAAGGTATTCTTATCAATGTTGCTGAAAAAAAGTGGTCAAAAGAAAGATTAATCAAGTTAAGAGAAAACAAGACATTTCGTTGTCCGACTTGTTCAAATGAAATGGAATTAAAAATAGGATCAATTATTACCGCTCATTTTGCCCATAAAAAATTAACCGAATGTCGGGTGAAGGGTGAACCTGAAAGTATATATCATATGCAAGGAAAACAAGATTTATTTGAATGGCTGAATATGCAACAAAAGCTTGCAGAGGTTCAGTTAGAGCCATATCTCCATGAGATTAAGCAACGGCCGGACTTATTATTTTCAAATGGTGATGAATGGAATGCGATTGAATTTCAGTGCTCTACAATTGATTCCAGCTTATTTTATAAAAGAACGAAAAGCTATCTGGAAGCAAATATGGATGTCCTTTGGATATTGGGGGCCAAAGCACTTAAAAGAACGGGGATGGTGTCATTTCAGCTTACTCCCTTTCAGTGGCTTTTTACAAGGATGAAAAATCCAGATGATCCGCTTACTCTTTTTTCTTACTGTTCAAACCTTAAATCCTTTATTATCCTGAATTCGATTATTCCATTTTCTTCACGTTCGGTTATTGCAAACCATCAAACCTATCCCCTTTGTTCAACCTCTTATTTTGAGCTTCAGAATCAGCATGCAAATAAAAGAAAGCTTATGACAGCTTGGCTAAATAAGATCAAACGACTTCGTGTTCAGGCAATTAGCTTTAAAGGAAAAGATGTTGCAGCGATTAATCACTTCCTGTACAAGACAAAGCAATTGCCTCTTTCTCATTTGTCTTCCCTTGCTTTTCTTCCGCTTCATTCCAATTATTTAATAGAATCACCAGTTTATGTATGGCAAGGTTGGATTCTGCTATATATTGAGAGCATTCCACTTCATGACACGTTTACTTACCATGGTGTGTATCAGTATATGGCTAGGAAAGTGAGAGAAGGAATCTTAACGATTCGTCATTTACCACATATTGACCTCGATTACTCCTTTGCGCTCAAAGATTATTTGCTCAAGCTATGCGGATTTTCAATCATTAAACAGCAGCAAAAGAACGTATTCTTCAAGGAAAGAAACATACATTGGACAACGAGCTTGAACGAATTATTGAAAACAGATGAAGAGATCGTGGGGAGACTTTTCTAGTAACCATTCCATCCATGAATAGCAATTTATTTTTTGAACAAATTAAAAGGGAGATATTAACAAAGAGGTGGTCATATGTTTAATAAGAGACGAAGAAGAAATCCATTTCTTTTCACTGTTTCAATGTTAGGAGCTGGTGCTGCAGCTTTCTATTTGACAAAAGAAGCCAGACAGGGTCAAGATAGAGATAACACCATTTATTCATACTCACCTGATCATCCGGTGGATTACAGCCGAAATGAAGGTTAATTGGCTTATGCGGAGAGCATTGATGATTGGGGGATGGGTATGAAGCACAAAAGAATGTTACTTCTTGTGACAGCACTTACAATCATGAGCTGTACCAATACAAGCTCCGCATTTGCAATTCATTCTAAAGGGGGAAGCGCAATGGCCGAACAAACAGCAGTTAAAAAACTACCAACTAGAAGTGAAATTAAACAAGAGGATACCTGGAGATTAGAGGATATCTTTGCAACGGACGAAGCGTGGGAGAAGGAATTTGATGAGGTTAAAGCCGCGTTGCCGAAGCTTGGTGATTTTAAAGGAAAGCTTGGCGACAGCGCAACTGCGTTATTTGAGGCACTCTCGTATCAAGATCAAGTAATGGAGCGTCTTGGCAAACTTTATACATATGCACACATGAGATATGATCAAGACACGACAAATTCTAAATACCAAGCATTAAATGATCGGGCAAGAAATTTATACACACAAGCATCAAGCTTAAGCTCCTATATTGTTCCAGAGCTTTTATCGATTGATGAGGCAAAAATTAAACAATTCATCGATGAAAAAGAAGAGCTAAAGCTTTATGAACATTCTCTTGATGAAATCAATCGTCAAAGACCGCATGTTCTTTCTGCTGAGCAAGAGGAATTATTAGCACAAGCCTCAGAGGTATTAGGCTCCTCAAGCAATACTTTTGGCATGCTTAACAATGCAGACCTTACATTTCCGACCATAAAGGATGAAAATGGTGAGGAAGTTGAAATCACCCATGGCCGGTATATTCGTTTCTTAGAAAGTGAAGACCGCAGAGTAAGAGAAGATGCCTTTAAAGCGGTTTATAAAACATATGGTGATTTTAAAAATACATTTGCCAGCACCTTAAGCGGACAAGTAAAAAAGGATAATTTCAGCGCGAAAGTAAGACATTACGATTCAGCAAGACATGCTGCATTAAGCAGTGATAATATTCCTGAATCTGTTTATGAAAATTTAATTAGTACGGTTCACAAAAATCTTGATCTCCTGCAGCGTTATGTGAAGCTTCGTAAAGAGGTATTGAAGCTTGATGATGTTCATATGTATGATCTTTATACACCGCTTGTGAAAGATATTAAGATGGAAGTAACCTATGATGAGGCAAAGGATTATATCCTGAAAGGACTTGAGCCTTTAGGGGAAGAGTATATTTCGATTTTAAAAGAAGGCTTTGAAAATCGTTGGGTTGATATTCATGAGAATAAAGGGAAAAGAAGCGGTGCCTATTCATCTGGTACATATGGAACAAATCCATATATCCTTATGAACTGGCAGGATAATGTCAATAATTTATTTACTCTTGCACATGAATTCGGCCATTCTGTGCATAGCTACTATACACGGAAACATCAGCCATATCCATATGGAAATTACTCAATTTTTGTTGCAGAGGTTGCCTCAACCTGTAATGAAGCTTTATTAAATGATTATTTATTAAATACAATTGAGGATGAAAAAGAACGCCTTTATCTTCTAAATCACTTCCTGGAAGGCTTTAGAGGAACAGTTTTCCGCCAAACTATGTTTGCTGAATTTGAACATATTATTCATCAAAAGGCTCAGGACGGAGAACCGTTAACACCTGAGCTTCTGACACAAATCTATTATGATTTAAACAAAAAATACTTTGGTGAAGATATTGTTGTGGATGAAGAGATTGGTTTAGAATGGGCAAGAATTCCTCATTTCTACTATAATTATTATGTGTATCAATATGCAACAGGCTATAGTGCTGCAACAGCATTAAGCAAGCAGATCCTAGAAGAAGGCCAGCCGGCAGTTGATCGTTATATTGAATTCTTAAAAGCGGGCAGCTCCGATTATCCGATTGAGGTTCTGAAAAAAGCAGGTGTTGATATGACTTCATCTGCACCAATAGAAGAAGCTTGTAAAGTATTCGAAGAAAAGCTTAATGAAATGGAAGAGCTTTTAGCCAAGGTAAATAATTAATAAAAAGAAAAGGAATGCGGCAAAAATGCCGCATTCCTTTTCACGCTGTTCACAAAGAATATCCGCTGATCAAATCAGAAAAGTGACGATAAAGACTGAAATTAGCTGATAAAATTGGAAACCCGCCGATAAAATCAGAAATTCGCTGATAAAGCTAGGAAAGCGCCGATATATTCCTTTTTTTAGAATCCCCTAAATGTTTTTCGGTGATTGATGAGATAAAGTGTTATGAAGATCGTGATAAATAATAGTGGTGAGGTAATATAAAGAGGGATGATCTCCATAAACGCTAAAGTATTGACGATAAATAATAGTAAGATTGCAAGGCTTCCTATAATGATCCACTTCATTTCCTTCACATCCTCTAGTTTCTTCTTATTTACTGTATATGATAGAGGATGTCCTTTTATCCCACATTTACTTTGATCAGATTAATCATCTACAATATTTATTGTGACATTTCTGTGAAAAACAGTTATCAGACTTGTCATTTGTCGACAAGATTTGATATAGTAGAGATGTGAAATTAATCACATACAAACATTTACCCCTTTGTTTGACCGTGAAAAATTTCTCCCATCCCCTTTGTTGTCGTTAAGACATAGAAAAAGACTCTGTACCTTAGGTATGGGGTCTTTTTATTTTGATTAAAAAATTGTATTTGTCGAAAAATTTATTAGGTAAACATGTAAAATAGAATAGACAAAATAAAGAAGAAGGGAAAAGCCGTATGGAAATAACAAGTGTCTATCCTGCCGTAACAGTGATTATCTTTGATAAAGAAGGCAGGATATTGCTGCAAAAACGTAAAGACGTGGGATTATGGGGGCTCCCTTCTGGGCATGTTGAGCCTGGAGAAACGGTAGAACAAGCCGCAAAAAGGGAAGTTTTCGAGGAAACAGGGTTACATATTGAGATTGAAAAATTAATTGGAGTATATTCGGATCCGAGCTCACAGGTATTTTACTATCCAGATGGCCGGGTGGTTCATTTTATTACAACCTATTTTTCGGCAAGGATTGCTGGTGGAAAGCTTCACATAGACTTAAATGAATCGTTGGAGGTAGGCTTTTTTTCTCCGCAAGCTTTACCATCTAATTTACTTAATATGCATCCTTGCTGGCTATCTGATGCTCTTTCAGATACCGAAAGAGGGTATATTCGCTAGGGCTAAAAAAGCATAAGAAAAGGGAATGAACGGTTCGTATTCATTCCCTTTTATATATATAAGCTAGACATTTTTACTTAAGGTATCGCCAAAATGTTCCGTGCTTTGCTTGTACCTTTTCAACTGCTTGTGATAAAACAAGTTTTTTTAGCTCTTTTTCTACCTCAGATAATGTCATATTATAAACGGTAGCGATTTCTGTTGACGCGACAAATTGATAATGCTTCAAAAAGATTTCTAGTGGAGGTGTATGTGACGGTTTAATCGCATCACCAATGAATTCCTCTAAAACGTGTACATATAAATCATAAGAATAAATGCCCGTAATTTTTAATCCTTCTTCTTCAACATTTTTACTAAAAAAGGCAAGGGTTGGTATTTCGTGTACATCCATCTCTGAAGTGATTTTTAAGTCGCATTGCAAGGCTTTTGCCGCACTCTCTGAGTGAAGATCCCTTTGAAATTCTGTCACATCCAAGCCCACATCTTGAGCAATTTTTATTAACATGTTTTCTTCAGAAATATTTTTACTTTCAATGAATAGCTGCTCTTGAAGCTTTCGCAAATATCGTATTCCTGCTTTTCTTCCTTGGAGCTCTGCAGATTTGATTGCTAAAGATGCTGTATAAGGCTGTGATAAAGGATTTTTCATCCAAATATTCCCATCGCAGGACATTCCTGTACGGCTTGCTGTTTTCTCCCATGCTTGGGCTAAACTTTCAGGTCTTTTTCTTTTTGTGATATTCAAAGTTGCAAGACGTCCGCTGATAATATGCTTTAATGTGAAAAGGCGGCCATACTCAATTTGCAGTTTCTTAATAATTGGCTCAAGTGCCCAGCATTCTGGACTTAATGGGTCAACAAACATATAGATCTCTAAAGGTTTTTCCGGATGCCCGCTGCAATGAGAGAAAAAGAGAGAAGCGTTCTTTTCCTCATGATTGTTCATCATTGTCATTAACCTCTTTCTGAACAATACTATTTTCATCCGAATCAGACGTATTTACCATATGATGAGCGGTAAGCTGAAGACGATGCAGAAGAAAATCCTTAAGTTCACCCTCAAGTCCAACTTCTTTCATAGCTTCCTTCATACAGCTAATCCACGCATTAGCACGCGCTGGTGTGATCGGAAAGGGCAAGTGTCTGGCTCTTAGCATTGGATGTCCGTGCTCTTCGGAATAAGCTTGTGGTCCCCCAAGATACTGAGTGAGAAATTGTTTTTGTTTCCGAGCTGTTTCCGTTAGATCATCAGGAAATATTGGAGCCAATAAAGGGTGTTTTTGTACTTTTCCATAAAAGCAATCAACAAGTTGCGAAAGAGTCTTTTCTCCTATCGCTTCATATGGTGTTAAGTATCGATCAGTCATGTTGATAACTCCTTTAATATTTTGCTTGTTTATTGTACTTGTGTTGGACTTTTATGCAAAATCGAATTTTGTGTATGTTTATTTTAACAAGCGGTATTATTTATCTCAAACAAATCGCTCGGACAGCTTTGTCATTTAGTCCTATTATATGTGAAAGACAGGTTTGTATGAAGGAAATGGGCATACGGTTTTACTAATAATTACCTATTTAACAATAGAGTTTCTTAAGAAGGCAGCCTAAAACAAAAGGATCACTTCACTCGGGAACAACATATCGGACCTTAGAAGGCGGGGAATATGTCGTTCGTTAGCGAAATCTGATCCTTTTTAAGACAGCCTTATGTAAAATAGCTTGAGGTAATTTTTCGTACATAGTTTTGCGTTTCTTTAAATGGAGGGATGCCTTCATATTTATCAACATTTCCAGGACCGGCATTATAAGCGGCTAAAGCCAAAGAAACATCTCCATTATATCGGGTCAGCATTTTCTTTAAATATTTTGTACCGCCCTCAATATTCTGCACCGGATCAAAGGGATCTTCAACACCAAGAGAACGGGCAGTTGCTGGCATCAGCTGCATTAATCCAAGAGCCCCTGCATGACTTTTTGCATCTGCTTTAAATCCGGATTCCTGTTGGATAACCGCTGGAATCAGCTTTGCATCAATCCCATATTTTTCAGCGGCATTTGCAATGATTTCATCCATGTTTCCAGCTTGATTGGAAGCGGAATTGTTCGTTGGCTGATCGTGTTTTGGTGTTGAATATTCGATCAAAGGAGAAATCGTGTTTAAAGAAGAAGCTGTTTGCTTAGTTGCCGTTGGCTCTTCAGGAGCAGGATCCACTAAGGATTGTAAAAGCTCTTGAAAACTAGCAGCAAAAGAAGAAGGTTGACTGTTTGCTGTTTGATGATTAAAGCTTTGCAGGGCTTGAAGCTCGATCAAGGATTTAAAGTACTTCATTTTAATATCCAAAACCGCCTACCCCATTTCTTTGTATTTTTGCTCATAAAAACGGCGAATTTTATTCTTTGTTTCTCGAATTGGAATGTTTAGGTCATTTAATAATTGTTGAAATTCGGTTTTTCCTAGCTCTTCATCCTGAACCTCATATTCAAGCTCATAATCCTCTACTGTTAAATATCGGCTATGATCAAGCACAATTAAACCGTTTTGATATTTTTTTTCAGCCCGTGAAGTTGAAAGTGTACCAAAGTACGTGATTGTATTTACATCAACCCCCAGATTTTCAAGGCGTTCGCTAATTTGCCCTTTTACGAGTTTTCCTGCTTGAATCATCTTGTTTGCGTCTTGTTCTGTAATGACTTGATGTGTTTCTAATAATCCGATGGTTGCCGGTTCTTTTAAGGTAATCACGTAGTTATCCTGCTTTTTTCGAATTCTAAGAGCTGCTCCAAGTTGTTTTAATGAAAATTGCGGGGTATCAAAATAATGGTTTTCTTGGAAGAAAAACTCATCATCCTTTATTAGAAACTTGGTTTTTATTTTGTTAAATTCCGTTTCAGTAAGTAGGTTTTTAAATTCGATCTCTATTTCCTGTGACATTTTTGAAATCCTTTCTATGATTAAACTTGTTATTTTTTAAAGCGTGAACTCTCTTATTCGTATTCTACTCGCAATATTATCATGTGTCATTTTAATATGATAAAATAATCTTGTAATGTGTAACGGAAGGAGATTTTTATGAATAAAAGAATAGAACTAACGAAAGCAACGATTGATGATAATCAATTAATTTTAGAGCCTGAATCCTTTCCTAATGAACTAAAAGATCTGCAGGCAAAAGGACAAATGCTTGTTGATTCAGACCAACTCGCTTTTATCTATATTTTAGAAACAGCTGATGAATTTGTCTACGCAGGATTGCCTCACACAATCTGGAAAGAACTTAAGGAAGCAAAGGATAGTAGCCAAAGGGTTATGTTAAAAATTAATGAAAATGAAATAGAATTAGTTGATATACATGATGAACTTGATTACCTTTTAGAGAATATCAAGGGAAATGCTAATTATGGGGAAGAAATGGAGAATAAGGTTGTGGAGTTATTTTCGTTAACATAATTTCTTTTACATAAATAAAAGAGTAGTACAACTGTTGCGGTGGCTTAAGGGGGATATTTATGCAAAGTGAAGATTGGAAGTTATTTTTAGCTCCTTATCATCAAGCTGTAGAGGAGTTAAAGGTAAAGCTTAGAGGAATTAGATCACAATATGAGCTTCAACATTCAAATTCTCCAATTGAATTTGTGACAGGCAGGGTAAAACCGATTGCTAGTATACTTGATAAGGCGAAGCGCAAAGGGATTCCAATGGATAAATTGGAGGAAGGCCTCCAGGATATAGCGGGAATTCGGATGATGTGTCAGTTTGTTGATGATATTAAAGTTGTCGTAGACATGTTAAAAAATAGACATGATTTAAAAATTATTGAAGAACGGGACTATATTACTAGCAAAAAGGAAAGCGGCTATCGATCCTATCATGTTGTGGCTGAGTACCCAGTACAAACTGTACAGGGAGAAAAGAAGCTGCTTGTTGAAATCCAGATCCGAACATTGTCAATGAATTTCTGGGCAACGATTGAGCATTCATTAAATTATAAATATAGCGGGAAAATTCCTGATGATATAAAAGCACGTCTAAAACGAGCTGCTGAAGCAGCTTATTCATTAGATGAAGAAATGTCCCAAATAAAAGGAGAAGTACAGGAAGCACAAGCTATCTTCTCTAGAAAAACTGAAAAATAAGTTGATGGAAAAGAATCCGAATAATAAAGGGGTCGAATCGTATGAAGTTTGCCATTACATCAAAGGGTGATTCTGTATCAAACTCGATTATGCAAAAAATGAAAACATATTTAGTCGATTTTCAGTTGGAGTATGATGAAGACCAACCAGACATTGTTATTTCTGTAGGCGGAGATGGAACCCTTTTATATGCATTTCATCGTTACCGCTCAAGATTAGATAAGACCGCATTTATCGGTGTTCATACAGGCCATCTTGGATTTTATGCGGATTGGGTGCCTGATGAGGTTGAAAAGCTTGTGATTGCGATAGCCAAAACACCTTACCAGGTTGTAGAATATCCAATTTTAGAGGTGATCGTCCGACATAATGATGGCGGGCGTGAAGCGAAGTATTTGGCTTTAAACGAATGCACCGTGAAAAGCATTGAAGGCACCCTTGTGATGGATGTTGAAATTAAAGGACAAACCTTTGAAACATTCCGGGGAGACGGACTTTGTATTTCATCACCTTCAGGCAGTACAGCCTATAATAAAGCATTAGGTGGTGCCATTCTTCATCCTTCCTTACGGGCGATTCAGCTTGCTGAAATGGCATCGATTAATAACCGGGTATTCCGTACAATCGGTTCGCCGCTCATCTTGCCTGAGCATCATACATGTATGTTGAAGCCGGTAAATGATGTGGACTTCCAAGTTACCATTGACCATTTAACCCTTTTGCATAAGGATGTAAAATCGATACAATGCCGTGTGGCAAATGAAAATGTAAGGTTTGCCCGCTTTAAACCTTTCCCTTTCTGGAAAAGGGTACGTGATTCCTTTGTAGGAGATTTAGAACGCTAAGCATAGGAAGGTTTTTATAATGACATCATTTCGGCTGCAATGGACGATCACAGAGGCGGATGCTGGCAAATCGATTTTAGAATATGTAAAAGAAAAGAAACTTTCAAAGCGTGCGTTAACAGATATAAAATTTAACGGCGGCGATATTTTAGTAAATAATATGCATGTAACGGTCCGGTATCTTCTTCAAGATGGTGATGTTCTTACGGTTATTTTTCCGCAAGAAGAAAGAGGCTCAGGTCTTGAGGCTGATGATGTTCCCTTTCACATTGTTTATGAGGATGACCATTGCTTAGTAATCGATAAGCCGCCATTTGTCCCTTCGATTCCATCACGTGACCATATTAGGGGGACATTAGCAAATGGATTGATCCGCTATTATGAACAACAGCAGATCTCTTCTACCATTCATATTGTCAATCGATTAGATAAGGATACATCAGGGCTTATGCTTGTCGCAAAGCATCGATTCGCCCACTCCTTATTTTCCGATCAGCAAAAGAAAAAGGAAATTTATCGTACATATGAAGCGATTGTTCATGGCGTACTTATTAACGAAGCAGGAACGATTTCAAAGCCGATTGGCAGGAAACCAGACAGCATTATCGAGCGTGAAGTAAGAGAAGATGGTCAGCAAGCAGTTACACATTTTCAAGTGCTTCAAAGGCTTCATGGTAAAACACATATTAAGCTTGTGCTTGAAACTGGCCGCACCCATCAAATTCGTGTGCATCTTTCTTCGATCGGACATCCGCTTTGTGGTGATACATTATACGGAGGAAGGGAAGATGAAATAAAGCGTCAAGCCCTTCACAGCTCACAGCTGTCGTTTTGGCACCCATTGCTGGAAAAGGAGTTTCAGTTTAGTTCAGAGCTGCCTGAGGATATGAAGCGATTAACACAGTGAGGCTGTCTTTAAGTGACAGCCTCTTCTTTATTAATCTCTAAACCGTGATTCATCAAAAGGAAGAGAAGAAGGAACAGAAACGAGTTGATCTTCTGGATAGCGATAGGCGGTAAGTTTATTGCCAAAAACTGCACCTGTATCAATATTAATTGTCCGATTGATCCTTCTTGGTTCTTTAATTGGTGTATGTCCATAAACAATAAGTGCTTTCCCCTGATAGTGTTGTGCCCAATCAAGGCGTTCCGGTGTTCCATCAGGGTTCTTTTTGCCAGTTATATCGCCATATAAGACAAACGTTTTAACGGCATTACTTGTTTTTCCGATGTAATCCTCGCGAATTCCCGCATGTGCGACAATCAAGTTACCATCATCAAGCACCTGGTACAAGGGCGCTGTTTCATATAACCATTTAAACTGATATTTCACTTCATTTTGCTGTTTGGGAGAAAGGGCTTCATATTCCGCTACAGTTGTTTCAAGTCCATGACTGATTTGAACTTTATTTCCAAGGAAAAACCGGTATAGCTTATTGCAGTGGTTCCCAGGTGAATAAAACGCTTTCTTTTCTTTAATCAATCGATACACAACTTCAATAACACGCAAAGAATCCGGACCGCGATCTGTTAAATCACCAACAAACGAAAGCATTCGATTATCTGGATGAACAGGAATACCCGAACTCCAATTATACCCAAGCCGCTCTGTTAACAACTCGAGCTCTTTAAAACAACCATGAATATCACCGATTACATCGATTCTCAACGTATTCACCTCATTTAATACTGGGGGAAAGTCCCCCAAAATAGCTTTTAAAAAAAGAAAGTACCCAATAATAGGGTACCATCTTTCTTAATCAAACATGTATTTCCTTGTACGTGACCGAACGTTAAGGACAATTCCGATTGCGACCATATACGTTGCGAGGGAGCTTCCGCCGTAGCTTACGAAAGGCAGTGGAAGACCTGTGATTGGAAGAAGGCCGATAGTCATGCCCACGTTTTGAAATACCTGAAAGGTGATCATGCCGATAATTCCTGTACATAGATAGCTTCCAAACGGATCATTGCTTTCTAACGATATATGGATCATTCTATAAATTAATAGGAAGAAAAGCGATACGACGAGACTTCCTCCGATAAAGCCAAATTGTTCAGAAATGATCGAAAAGATAAAGTCGGTATGTGCTTCAGGTAAGTAGACTTCAAGGTTTTTATAGCCTTTTCCCTTCAATTCTCCCGAGCCGATTGCCAGTAATGATTTTACTAGCTGAAACCCTTGCTCTCCAGAGTATTCATAGGGATTTAACCAGCCATAAAATCGGTCAAGCTGATATTCTTCACCCCGTAAAATATATTTAAGGAAAAAGTCAGGAAATTTAATAAAGATAAACACAATCGATCCGATGGCAAAAAGAGCTGAAAAAGCCGCAGTTAAAATAATTCTCCATTTAATACCAGATACTAAAATCAATGAAGCAATAATGGCACAAAACACCATTGTCATTCCCATATCGGGCTGTCTGATTAACAAAAGAATCGGCGGTGCAGCAGTAGCTGCAAGCTTTCCTATTAAGAGAAAGTCATCTGTTAACGTATTATTAGGGTATTTTTCACGGTGATCGGCAATAATTTTGCTTAGTACAATAATCATAAAGATTTTCATCAATTCAGATGGCTGGAAATTTCCTAACGGTCCCAGCTTATACCAGCTTGTTGCTCCTTTTATCGTTTGAACAATTGGAGCAGGTAATATTTCCAAACCGAGTAATAGCACCATACCAAACCCGTACAAATACCAAGAAAGCTGTCTGAAACGGTCATAATCAATAAGCATAGTCATGGCAACAGCAAATGCACCGATTATGTACCATTGAATCTGCTTTATGGAAAAATTAATGGCTTGGAGATTTGCAGGCAGAGTTGCTTCTGCACTATTAATCGCGATCGTACTAACAATTGCTAATAAAAACATAATAAAAAGTAACGTAAAATCTATCTGTTGTTGAGGGGATTTTTCATTTGTCATAGTGGACCCTTTCTACTCATTTAACTTTAAAAAATAATTCTATCTTAACGGGCAGAAAACCCCCACTTAAGAATTCAAAAGAAAAAGTGGGGGAACTGCCCATAGTCATTGTATCATTAACCATCTTAATTGATTGTGAACGATTTGCAAAGAATCCTTTTTCACAGATTACAAAAATGTAAAATTTTTTTGAATGTAATGGCTGTTGATTGTTTGCTCTATTGATTTCATATAGAATATTATAGTATTTATAAAAATCAGCGCAATATGTAGAAAAGATGAAAAAAAATCCAGCAAGTAAAATGTTTATTAAAGGAACTTCCATTAATAAAGGTGCAATTCGCATGTACAACAGAGAGGAGGGCCTTGAAAATGTCAGATGAGAGAGAATTAGTGGAACTGGAGGAAGAAACATTACAATCTGCAATAGCTAGTCAGAATTTGGACGAATTCCGCGGGGCTTTTTTAGATAAGCATCCTTATGATCAAGCTAAATTTTTTGTGAAGCTTGAAGAGGAACAGCGATTAACCGTATATAAATTTCTATCTCCGGAGGAAATGGCCGCTGTTTTTGAAAATATTGAGCATGATGATGATCAATATGAACTATTTTTATCGGAAATGGAGCCAACATTTGCGGCACAGATGCTTGGTCATATGTATGCGGACGATGCTGTAGACGTATTAAATGAGCTTGACAAGGACCAAGTAGCAAGCTATTTAACGATCATGGATGATGAAGCTGCTGAAGAAATTCGGGAGCTGCTCCATTATGAAGAATATACAGCCGGAAGTATTATGACGACGGAGTATATTGCCATTCATGCCAATCAAACCGTTCATTCAGCGATGCAAATTTTAAAGAATGAGGCTCCTAACGCTGAGACCATTTACTATGTCTACGTCATTGATGAGGATAAAAAGCTTGTGGGCGTTATATCTTTAAGGGATTTAATTATTAATGAACCAGACATCATGATTTCAGAAGTGATGAATGAACGGGTATATTCCGTTAGTGTCGCTGAAGATCAGGAAGAGGTTGCCCGAAAAATGAAGGACTATAACTTTTTGGCCCTTCCTGTTATCGACTTTAGGGGCCATTTACTGGGAATTATTACAGTTGATGATATCGTTGATGTCATTGATGAAGAAGCAAGTGATGACTACTCAAAGCTTGCTGCGATTTCAGATGTTGATTCACATGATCGCAGTCCGTTTTCCGCGGCCAAAAAAAGACTGCCTTGGCTGATCATCCTTCTATTTTTAGGGATGTTTACGGCGAGCCTTATTGGAAGGTTTGAGGAAACCTTGGATAAAGTGGCGATATTAGCTGTTTTTATTCCATTAATTGCGGGTATGGCTGGTAATACTGGTACACAGGCTTTAGCCGTGGCGGTCAGAAGAATTGCAGTTGGTGACGCGGGAGAGCAAAGTGTTTTTCGAATGATTATGAGAGAAGCTGGAACAGGCCTTATAACAGGAACGATATGTGGCGTGGTTGTGACGCTTGTTGTTTTCGTCTGGCAAGGTGATATCTTTTTAGGAATTTTAGTCGGCATTTCGATCTTGGCAACATTAACCGTAGCAACAATTGCAGGAGCCTTTATTCCGCTGGTCATGCACCGTCTTAAGGTCGACCCTGCTGTAGCCTCAGGTCCATTTATTACAACGATTAATGATATTATCAGTATTCTAATTTATTTTGGAATGGCTACTTTATTTATGAAATACTTAATTTGAATACAACGACTAGTTGAATTTGTCTGCAATCATGTTGCAGGTAATGCAGGCTATACTATATAACAACGGTTTTTTATCTGAGAATACCCTGATTATAAAGGAGGCAAAACATGCATGGTGCATCTGTAACATCGCTCGTTATCGTGATTCTTGCTGCTTTTCTTACCCCGATTCTGTTACACCGATTAAAACTGAATTTCATTCCAGTTGTTGTTGCTGAAATCATTGTTGGGTTGATTATTGGGAAAACAGGCTTTAATGTTGTTTCCCAAGATATGTGGCTTGAAACCTTATCGATGCTTGGCTTTATTTTCTTAATGTTTTTGAGTGGCCTCGAAATTGATTTTACGGTTTTTGCGGGCGGGAAAAAGAAGGAAAAGCTTCCTTCTGGCAAATATGCCCCTAATACATTTTTAGTTTCCAGCATCGTATTTGTAGGGATTTTTGTTTTATCCTTATTGCTTTCCTATATCTTTGTCTGGATCGGACTAATTAATAATGCATTCTTTATGACACTTATTATTTCAACCATTTCATTAGGAGTTGTTGTACCGACCTTAAAAGACGGTCAACTCATGAAAACAAATATTGGGCAAATTATCCTTTTGGTAGCTGTTATTGCCGATTTAGTGACGATGATATTGCTTGCAGTGTTTGCCTCTATTTATGGTGATGGAGAAAGCAATACATGGTTATTATTGATTCTCTTTGGAGCGGGTGTATTACTGTATTTCTTAGGAAAAGCATTCAAGAATCGTTCCTTTATTGAAACGATGTCAAAGGGAACAATCCAAATCGGCACAAGAGCTGTTTTTACACTTATTATTGTATTGGTAGCCATTTCTGAAACAATTGGGGCTGAAAACATTCTTGGCGCCTTCTTAGCTGGTGTGCTTGTTTCCCTTTTATCACCGAATAAAGAAATGGTTCAGAAGCTGGATTCATTTGGATATGGATTTTTAATTCCGATATTCTTTGTTATGGTTGGAGTAGATTTAGACATTTGGGCATTATTTAAAGATCCTAAAATACTCTTTTTAATTCCGTTATTGTTTATCGGATTGTTAATCTCAAAAGTGATTCCAATCCTTTATTTAAAGCGCTGGTATGACACGAAGACAACTTTTGCCGCTGGCTTCCTGTTAACTTCTACCCTTTCATTAGTTATTGCAGCAGCCACGATTGGTGTAAGAATGGAGATTATCACGTCAGAAATGTCAGGTGCTCTCATCCTGGTAGCGGTCATAACTAGTATTGTTACACCGATATTCTTTAAAAAGCTCTTCCCTCGACATAAAAATGAGAATCCAAAAATTAAGGTTGCTTTTATCGGTGCCAATCAAATGACATTGCCAGTAACAAGAGAGCTGAACCCGGATTTATATGACACAACCATTTACCATGTTCAGCAGGATAAGCTTGATCAGCAAATTTCAGAATCTTTGTTTGAAATCGTAGAAATAAAAGATTTTCAGGTTGAGACGCTTAAGGAGCATGAGGCATTTGATGTTGACTTAATCGTTGTCGCAACGGGTGATGAGGAGCGAAATGCCGATATTGCGCTATTTGCTAAACAAGAGGAAGTAGACCGTGTTATTGCAAGCGTAGGATCACCTGAAATGGATGCGAAAATGAAGGAGCATGGAATTGATGTTTTCTCAACCATGCTTTCAACAAAAACAATGCTGCGGGCATTGATCGAGGCACCAAGTGTGATGAGAATTATTACGAATCAAGAAACGATGCTTTACCAAATCAATTTGAATAATGCAAAATATGATAATTTGTTATTACGTAATTTTCCATTCACAGGGGATATCATTTTCGTGAGAATCTTTAGAGGGAAGGATTCAATCGTTCCCCATGGCGACACAGATTTAAAGCTTGGAGATCGTTTAATTGTTACCGGATCACGAGAATATGTGAATGAATTAAAACGTGAGCTTGAGCTTATTTGATGATCTTTTGCTTGAAACTTGAAAAACATTTGGTATGGTAGAGATAAGTGAATAATCATGAAAACCGCTAGGGGATCCCCAATTGGATTAAAAAAAACGTTTTAGGTAGGAAAAACAAGGTTCTGCTTAAAATACAATTCAAAAACAAAAACGATATCCATTAAAAAGCGGATATCGTTTTATTTTTAAATAGAATTACGAGTTAAGATTTTGAATTGTCGTTAAGTCATATGGGGGACAACATTCTTCTAATTCCCTACGACATTCTCCTAATTCCCTGCGACATTCTCTTAATTCCTCACGACATTCTTTAAGCGATTCTCTAAATTGTCTTAGTTGCTCACTTTTTCTTCTTAGTTCCTCATCTTTTCGTCTGATTGTCTCAATTCTTTGTCCGAGTTTTTGAAGACAATTGTGCAATGGATTATGTGCCATTATATCACTCCTTATTCTCTTATTTATTTTTAATCCACGACATTCCGCTAATTCTTCTCGGCATTGTTTTAGTTCTTCTCGAACTTCTGCATGTTTAGCACGACATTCTCTTAGTTTCACTCAGTTTTTGGCGGCATTCATGCAAATTATTGGTGTGCTATAATCGATGATCCTCCTTTTTTAAATAATTAAAAAGGAATAATAGATCCTTTCTAACATTTTATATTCAACGTTGATATAAAAGGATTGGACCTATATAATATTTTGCTGAAAAATATTAAAAAGATTTCTGATACAATGATCTACTCTATTGCTTTATGGACATTTCAACCATTATTTAAGCTTTCTTTTAAATCAATAGAATGGAGCATTTCCAAAAAATTTTCCCGTAAGATAGATGGAGTAAAATTTGCTTTGATATGCTTTAATGCATTTGTACTTAATTCTTTTCGTAAGTTTTCATCATGCAATAATTTATTTGTTTCTTCAACTGCAGCTTGCAGGTTGTTGTCCGGGATGATTTTCCCAGTTTGATTATGAAGAACAAAGCTTTTTATTCCATCTGAATCCGTACATAAAACTGGACAATGACAACACATTGCCTCAAGAACGGCATACCCAAATCCTTCTTTCTTGGAAGTGGAACATAGAAAACCACCTGAATCCCCAATAATCGAATAATAATCTGCCATTTTCTGATAAGGGACATTAAAATGGGATTTTAAATTGTTTGTTAAATTTAAATTAGTAACCATTTTTTTAAACCTTTTTCTTTCCTGAGATGTTGCAGATCGTGGATCCTCAAACATCCACAATTCAATAGTGGGATCTTCTTTAATAATCTCCGCTCCAAGCTGTAAGAATAGCTTCCAATTCTTGTTTGGATCAATACGACCAACCCAACCAATAATTTTATTTGGATGTTTCGGAAGTTTTTGGTAATTGAAAGAAGAAAAATTGATGCAATTATGAAAGTGAAATTTTTTTATAGTAGGGAAATAATGATCGATCAAATTCTCCAAATGAGGAGTTTTCGGTGATAGGATTCCATCGACTTCTGAAGTGATATGTTCTTTTGCGGTTTCTAAAAGTTCCTTAATTTGCATTCCAAACCCTTGCACATCATAAATGATCTTTCCTCTATATCCTAAACGACGTAAACGGGAAACAAATAAATAATCTAGAATGACGACGATAAGATCATAAGATTCTTTGGAAATAATTTCTCGAATTTCCTCATCTTTATTTGTTACAAATGTTTTTGTCGGATCCATGTTTTGGAGTCCAGGGCCTCCTGTTAAATACAAAAAATGGCAATCGGTTTTTTCACTTTGTAAAGCTTGGTATCTTTGAAGGTTTAGTGTTACTATACCACCACTAGCCAAGTAAAATGTAAATAAAATTTTCAAATTATCATCACTTTCCTATTTAATTGGTGTTCATTTAATCTTAAAAATTCAACCTAACAATACTGTTAGGTTGAATTTTAAGTAATTACTTAATAGTGTATATGCTTTTTGTTATTGGTGAAAAAAGGATAAAACTTGGGGGATTATTTAATTTGTTTGCAAATAAGAATTTAAGAGTTAGTTTGTATATTTATTGTTTATATGATTAATAATTTTGTTGATAGTTGCCAAAGCTATAAGACCATCTTCTCCTGTTGTAGTGGGTTCTAAGTCATTTTTAATACAATTAATAAAATTTATTAGCTCCATTTTTAAAGAATCTTTTTCAGGAACTATTATTTTTTCAATAATATTTTGTTGTTTATAATGTTTAGGAAGTTTATTGACGAAATCTGCTGATCGATAAATTGAAATTTCCTTTTTCAATAAATTGGCTTGTATAAATGCCTTTTTAGTAATGAAACGGAGGGATCGGATTTTTTCTTCTGATTTAAAACTTGCGGTTATTTGTGCAATAATACCGTTTTTAAATTTTGAAATGACCATTGCATGTTTCATAGTGTTTTCATAAGGACGCCCCAATGCATAAAAGTGCTCGATTTTGCTGTTTAACAAATGATATAAGATATAGATATCGTGTATCATTAAATCCTCTACAACATCTAAATTTAAAAGTCGTGGATGAAAAGGACCCATTCGATGGACATCTACTGCAATAATTTCTTCATCTACTAATATTTTTTTTAAAACTTCAATCGTCGGGTTAAATAACTCAATATGGCCTACTTGAAGTTTTACACCAGCTTTTTCTGCTTTTTTAATTAAATCTTTGGCCTGTGCTATTGTTCTTGTAATTGGCTTTTCCATTAGTACATGAACTTTATGAGCAATACAAGTTAAACCGATCTCATAATGATATTCAGTTGGAACAGCAATACTAACAGCATCCACATTCTGTAAAAGTTCTTCTAATGATTCAAAGCTCTTTATTTGATATCTTTTTGCAATTTCATTTGCTTTAAGACCATCTACATCATATATGCCTACCAAATGACAATGATCCGATAGAGAAGTATAGGCTCGCACATGGTTTTCTCCCATAACACCTGTCCCGATAACTCCTATCCTCATGCTGAACCTCCCTTTTATTATTTGGTATTGTATAATACTCATTTAAGTAAAAAGAGAAACTGGCAAATATCATGTTTTTATAATAAGTAGTCAATTTTATCAATAGCATTAATAAAATAATTTAAACATTTTTTTAGAATATTCATAGAATATTAATGAATAGAATTTATAGTTAGTTAAATGATTGGAGGCTTTTCCTTGAAAAATAACATTCATAAGAGTGTAAATTTAGGAGAGAATGTAGTAATTGAGGAGGGAGTGTATATTGGTAAAAATGTAACAATCGGTCATAATTCGGTAATATTAAAAGATACGTATATTGGGGATTACGTTACAATAGGATCCAATTGTGTTTTGGGTATTCAACCAGGAGGAAATAAAAAAATGCGTAACATAATAACAAATGGGGGAGGGTTAACAGTTAATGCATATACCAAGGTTGGAAATCTCGTAACTATTTACTCTGGCACCAAAATTTCAAATAATGTTTTTATTGGTGACCATGCAAGCATAAGGGAAAATGTTTCGATTGGGGAAGGTTCTGTAATCGGAAGGGCAGCAATTGTCGAATTAAACAGTACAATAGGAAAAGGTTGTACAATACAGACACTTGCATATGTAACAGGAGACACAACGATAGAGGATCATGTTTTCATTGGTCCGTGTGTTTCAATGTCAAATGATAAATATATGGGAGCACAAGAATTTAAACTAATGGGACCTTTTATAAAAAAGGGAGCAAAAATAGGAAATAACGCTTCTCTTTTACCAGGTGTAATTATAGGAGAAAACGTGATTGTAGGGGCAGGTTCAGTTGTTACAAAAAACATAGAGGATAATGAAATAGTTGTTGGGATACCTGCTAAAAAAATAAAGGATTTCTAAAAAAGGAAACCTAAAATGATTCTTAATCAAAGTTAATAAAATGTTTTTAGGGTATACTATTAAAATTTTATATACATTCAAATTGTTAATTAAGAGTAACATGAGTTTCCGCGTGTGTGATTTCTAGTGAAAAGCATAAGGAAACAAGTTTATTGATAATAAAGTTAACATGCAAGCTTGTCTATGTATTTGTAACAAATACAAATACATAAAAGAGATTAATAGAGCTAAGATATTTTTAATTATCTAGTTATGAAGTACTTGATTGTAAATCTCTTTTATTAGCTCCAAATTTTAAAGAAAGAGCTTCTTTTTTATTATTGGTATTTAAGAAAGGCGGGATTCGGTGGAGTCTAAACAAATGAGCGATATTAAGGTCATTATGCATAATCAGTTCGAGGCTGTGGGAAAAGTGATTGGAGATGAATACTACATTCCATATAGTTTGATCGAAAAAGCTTATCATACGGAACGAGAATGGTTAAGTAAAGAAAATACTTTAAAGGTTCATGTAACTAAAGTAAAAGCTTTAGAGATTAACAATTATGATTACAAAGGGAATTACTTACATTTTGATAGGAACAAAGTGGAAAATTGGAGTGTGGAATTTGATAACACCGGAATTCCACAAACCAAGTATTCATTCGGAAAGTACTACAATCCATCTACTATTGCACATTACGGTTTACAACACTATAGCTTGTATTTAATCAACAGTGACAACCAAAGTAAAGAGAAATTTTTAAAGGTTGCAAACTGGTTTATAAATAATCAGGATAGCCATGGGGGATGGTCATACAAATTTGACCTTCATTTTTATCCTGGAAGATTGGAAAAGATCAAGGCACCTTGGTATTCAGCTATAGGGCTGGGGATGGCGATGTCAGTGTTATCCAGAGCATCTTATCTTACCAAGGACAATAAATATACAAAAAGTGCCTTAAAATCCGTTAAAATTTTTCAAACCCCAGTTGAGAAAAATGGAATTCTTTCCAAATTTGAAGATAAATTCTATTTTTATGAGGAATGTCCAACAGATCCGCCTAGTTTTATTTTGAATGGATTTATGTACTCGCTAATTGGTTTATACGATTTATATCAAGCAACAAATGATAATGAGACTTTAAATTTATATAATTTGGGAATAGACTCTTTGAAAAGGATGCTTCCATTATACGACTTAGGAAACCGAACGGCATATGATTTAACTCATTATACAACTGATGGTGGTTACCCAAATGTTGCAAAATGGGGGTACCATATTACCCATATCCATCTACTGGCAGCCATCAATTCAATAGAAAAAAATATTAAACTAAATGAAGCTTTAGTTAGATGGAAAGGTTATTTGCTAGGAAAATGCAAATTAACTCCTTAAGCAAAGGCTGACATATAGTAAAAAATCATCTGCTTTTGAAAATGGATTACCTTCGATGATTCCATCACCATTTTTGTATGATAAACGTAATGATGTTAGACCGTGATTTTTAAGGAGGAATAACATTTAAAAGGACGACAAATATGGTGCATAGACTGAGGTGATATATGATCACCTCAGCTTTTTTATGTCGGCTATATTGATTTTATTCTAAGGTAACTTTAACAATAACTATTTCCTAAGGCCGGCTAAAATTTCACATATCTGCTTAGAAGATTGGCCATCTCCAAACAAAGCAGGATAGTTCTTAGGAACATTTATTGTCGCTACGGCTTCCAAGATACACTGAGTATTAGCACCCGTCACCTGGTTCCACCCTGCGCTTACAGTTTCTACCCATTCAGTTTCTTCTCGTAATGTAATACAAGGCACACCCAGCATATATGCCTCTTTTTGTACTCCGCCTGAATCAGTTAAAATTGCTTTTGCTTGACTTTCAACAGTTAACATATCGAAATAATTGAGGGGCTCCACTATTTTAATATTAGGAGATAAAGTAAGGTTGGTTAAACCCCATTGTTGGATTTTATGCTTGGTTCTTGGGTGCATGGGGAAGACCAAAACTTCATTCATTTTTTGCAATGTTTCGAGCAGTGCTTTTAGTTTTTGGGGATCATCAGTATTTTCTGCACGGTGAATGGTAGCGAGATAGTAGGTTTTTGCGGAAAGATTCAATCTTGAAAGAATGTTGGAATGTTGTAAAGCAAAAGGTTTATAATAAAGAACGGAATCATACATAATATCTCCAGTTTGATATACTCCACTTTGTATCCCTTCCCGTTTTAGGTTTTCTACTGCTGTCTGAGACGGACAAAACAACCAGGTAGAAAGATGATCAGTTAAGATACGATTGATTTCTTCAGGCATTTTTTTGTTAAAACTACGTAATCCGGCTTCCACATGTGCAACAGGGATATGAAGTTTAGCAGCTGCCAAACTACCGGCAAGGGTAGAATTCGTATCCCCGTATACTAAAACAATATCTGGTTTTTCGGTTATCATCACACGTTCCAGTTCTGTTAGCATTTTAGCAGTTTGTTTCCCATGTGTATCTGATCCAACTCCCAAATAATAGTTCGGTTTTGGAAGTTTAAGCTGTTCAAAAAAAACGGTAGACATATTGTCATCATAGTGTTGTCCGGTATGGACGATGATTTCTTTAATATTTGGTTTCGATTTAAAAGCTTTAGATAACATACATGCTTTAATAAATTGTGGCCTTGCCCCAATTACTGTTAAAATTTTCATCATTATCTCTCCTTCTCAGTTATTATAGGCAGCGGCTTTTCTCGTAACGAATGATTTCATTCTCACATTTATTCTTACGATCCATAATATGAACTGTGAAATTAATCTTTTCCCCATTTTCACCTGTTTTTTGAGATGTGTCAGGGATATTTTCGGACCCCTAAAAATATTATGAAAAAAGAGACTGTTAGCAGAGTTGCATATTGGAATATAAAATAAAAATCAAAAGCCTTAAATATAATATTCAGTAAGGGAATAAAAAGCTCCTAGTTAAGGAAGGATGGATAAGTATGTCAAAAAAGGTTTGCATGGTAGTTGCAGATCATCCATTTATAGATTCACGAATTTTTAAAAAGGAGGCAAAAACTTTACAAAAAAAAGGGTATGATGTCACCATGATTGTACCTAGAAAGAACGGATACCTTTTTGATATAGATGGTACACCATTCACTGATCGGTTTTTAGGTAGATCTTTTACCCATGAAGGAATTAAAATTGTAACTTACAACTGGGAGGATAGTAGAAAACAATTGAGTAAAGTATTAAGTAATGTTAATACATGGGAAAAAGGAGGAGCGTTTAATAATCCTTTAACGCAACTTGGAATAGCACAGGATGCAGATATCTACCATGTACATGAGTACCTATCCCTTTTTGCAGGGATAGGTATAAAGCGAATAATGAAAAAAACAAAAGGAAAAGATGTAAAACTAATTTATGACAGTCATGAACTAACACCGGATCCTTTTGATTTAAGATATTCTGAAGAAGTAAGAAGAAATCTAAAAGAAAAACTTCTTTATATGCTTCAAGAAATTGACTACATTATTACTATTTCTCATTCTATAAAATCGTGGTATCTAGCCCAAAATTCCTGTTTATCTGTAGAAGTTATTTACAATTCACCTCCATTAGATGAAAGATACAAACCGAAGGCGTATAACAACAATGGCTTGATCACTTGTTATGAAGGGAACATGGATCAAAAAAGAGGAAGTAAAGAGAAGATCTTTGGTATTTCTGAAATCTGTTCAAAAAGTATCAATTTTCAATTTAAGATTATCGGTGGTACTAGGTTTGGTGACTCAATGTCGTTACCGGAACATCTTCGGAGTATCATAAAATTAACTGGTTGGGTTGATTATTATTCCATTTCGCAACATATGGCAGAGGTAGATGTTGGTTGGGTTGATTATGATAGCTTAGAACATTCTCTTAATCGATCCTATGCCATGCCGAATAAATTTTTTAGTTATCTAAATAACGGAGTACCGGTCTTGGTTAACAAATGTCATGAGATGGAAAGCTTTATACGAGCTCACCAATGTGGACTTGTGGTTGATAAAACACATGCTACAGCACAAGATTTTGCAGATGCTCTTCTTTACCTTCATCGAAATAAAGATAAGCTCAAGCAAATGAGTGTGAACGCCCGTAAAGTAATGGAGGAGTTGTATTCATGGGAAAAGATGGAGGATAGGCTATTTAATGTTTACGATCAATTAATAAATAATGATCTCAAATTTCATATGTAGGTACATGTAAAATTTTCTTGTCCTCTTTCTTAGGACAGCAAAAATCATTTATAAAAAACATAACAAGGAGACTGGAAAGAAACTTTTGAAAAATATGTAAAATGAAATCCCATTTTTAGCGGTAGTATTACTGAGGTATTAAGTAGAGCTATCTTTAGAACGAGTGTTTCATCCATTCTACATTTGCCTCAATATCAGCTTTAAAATCGTTTTTTTATAGTATCCGATTAGATAAGACACTTTAGTTTCTTTTTCGACCTCTATGGCTGACAACATCAGCTTTATTCTTTAGGTGATGTTTAGTTGAATAAGTAGACACACCGAACAGCGGGCTTAAAATAAGCTTAAATTAAACATAAATTGGATCATAAAAATTTGCAAAGTGAGGGGGATGTCTGGGTGGTCTTATTGCTCTTTATAATATAACTTTAATTTATACAAAAAGCTCAAACCCAGAAGAGCAGGGTTTGAACTTTATTTAAAAGTATTGTTTTTTAAGAGAGTGCGGAAATAGGTGCCATTTCTTGATGGTCAAAACGGTGCTGCGGAATGATATTGCTGAGAATATTTTTCCCCCAAACGGCGACTAGCGTATCTGTACCGTCATCTACTCTAATCTGGACTTCATACCCAACTGTATTGGAGACACTGAACACTTTAAAATCGGAGGAGTTAGGAAGAACAGCGAAAGCACGGGCATTAATTTGTACCTTCCCTCCAGTTCCCAATTCAAAAATTTTAATTTGACCGGTTTCACTCGTGAGATTATTATTATTCAAGATCCAAACGGTGACAGTTGAAGATTCATTATCAAGAAGGGTACTAGAGTTGTCAACCGGACCTGTAGAATAAAAGAGTGCCATGGATTTCACCTCCTCTATTTCTGAAGTATTAGTAATTTATGATTGATATTAGAAAATGCTTGGTCTTTTTTCACAATACACTTGTTTATTTTTTATAAGATATATCTAATCAATATTGAAAATAGGGATACGCTCATTTGTTATATCTATGCCGTTTATAGCATTCACACATAATATATTAAAAGAAAAGAAGAAAGAGTTAGGAATTCAGTCATCCTATGCCGGCAATTTAGGATTACCTAATTATTACATAAGAGGTGTTCTTGGAACAGTTTTTATGTGATTTCCACAGCTTATTACTAATGGTTAATTTCTCATAAGATGAGTAGTGACAATTTAATCCTTTATCCAAATAAAAAAGCACTCATTCCCTGTACCATCTTGTTTTTTTAGGATTTACAATTATTTGGAAGAATAGGACATTGAAGCAGGGAATAAAGTGTTGGAAAAAGTATGATCGGAGGAAAGGAAAATGGGTCAAAAAGTATGTATGTTATTGTGTTACCTTCCATTTTTTGATGCAAGGATTTTTGAAAATGAAGCGAAAAGTCTCTTGAAGCAAGGGTATACAGTAACAATGATTGTTCCTAGAAATAATGGCTACTTGATCAATATTGACGGAACACCATTTACTAATCGCTTTTTGGAGAAATCCTTTTTACATGAAGGTGTAAAAATTGTAACGTATGATGCAGGTAAACGAACAGCCAATCCATTAACAGATCCCCTTTATAGGTTGGGATTAATTGAAGAAGCGGATATATACCATGCCCATGAATTGAACTCTTTTTACTACGGAAAGGAAATTAAACGAACGTTAAGGAAACAAAGAGGAAAAGAGGTTAAGTTAATTTATGATAGCCGTCAACTTGTTCCAGATCCTTTCTCAACTAGTATAAATGATGAAACAAAGAAGGATTGGCAGAAGATGCTTCTAGAATCGCTTAAGGAAGTAGACTACGTTATTACCGTTTCAGAATCCATCAAATCCTGGTATTTAGCTTTGGATCCCCTACTCCCAGTTGAAGTAATCTACAATTCTCCACCGTTGACTCCAACCTTTAGAAAAAGAGGAAGTCATGATAAACAATTTGTCGTTTGCCATGAAGGCAATTTATCTAAAACTAATAGAAATATAAATAAAATATTTTCTATTACAGACTCATGTAGGAAAGTATTAAATTTTCAATTTAAAATTATTGGAGGACCAAGATATGGTGAAACTATAAATGTCCCAGATCACTTACGTAAAAACCTGGTTTTTAGCGGTTGGGTGAATTACAAATCCCTTCCCGATGAGATGTCAGATGTGGATGTGGGTTGGATTGATTTGGAAATAGCCCATTCGCTTAATAATATGTTTGCGATGCCAAATAAATTTTTCAGCTATCTCAACAATGGTATTCCGGTTTTAGTAAACAAGTGCAGTGACATGGAAAAGTTCATACGTACCTACCATTGTGGTCTCGTTATTGACAAAATGAACCCAACGGCAGCCGATTATACAAAAGCATTAATTTACCTTTACAACAATAAAGATGAGTTAAAACAAATGAGTATTAATGCTCGTAAAGTAATGGAGAGTTATAGCTGGGAACAGATGGAAAAAAGGTTGTTTAATGTCTATGATTCATTAAACTCAAAGAATGCAAGATTTAAATTATAATATTTAATCAGGAAAATATGAGAGATTTTTAAATCTGTTAACAAAACTTATTCAGGAATCAAAAGGACTTTAAATTAAAAGATAAAACAAAAACAATGAAGGGACAGATGAATTTGAATGTATTGCATATTCCTTATGGGTCCCCAATGATTGATTTATGCCGTGCCTTACGTTTGAAAGGGATCAATGCTACATCTTGTCATTTTTATAATAACCGCTACAACTTCAAACCAGACATTTGCTTGAATATGAATAATGTTTCAAGTAATTTACGAGAAAAAAAACTAAAGGAGTACTTAAATGAGGCAATAAAGAAATATGATATATTTCATTTCCATTTTGGAGAGACTTTTTTACCTGATAAAAGTGATTTGGAAATTTTGAAACGAGCTGGTAAGAAAATAGTCGTCCATCATCATGGATCGGAAGTTCGCCTTCTAAGTGTTGCAAAAAGTCGTAACCCTTTTGTTCGTGTAAAACCGGAGTGGACTGAAGAAAGGATTCATAAAAATCTATCCCTTTTATCTAGCTATATCGATCATGCATTTGTTCAAGATTTCGAATTAGAAGGTTATATCAGGGATTATTATAAAGAAATTCACGTGGTTCCTCATGCAATTGATCTTAATGATTTTCAACCAAATTATCCTGAAGCAAAATCATCACCACTCGTTGTACACGCGCCGACTCTACGTGATTTGAAGGGAACAGAATTTATTTTAGATGCTGTAACCCAGTTGAAAAAATCTGGAATTCCCTTTGATTTTCAATTAATAGAAGGAGTTTCTCATCAGGAAACAAAACATCTCTTATCTCGGGCGGATATCGTCATTGATCAATTAAGAATTGGAGCATACGGTTACATTAGTACAGAGGCTATGGCATTTGGAAAACCGGTAATTTGTTATATTCGGAAAGATTTGGTTGATAAATATCCAAAAGGATTTCCAATTGTAAACGGAAATCCTGATTCGATCACCCCTGTTTTAAAACGACTTATTAGCCAGCCAAATAGATGGAAGGAGCTTGGTATTCGCGGAAGATCTTATGTCGAGCAGTATCATAGTATCCATAGGGTAGCAGAACATTATATCGAAATATATAAAAAATTATAAATTACAATTCACATAAAGATAGATTAGTTTTTCGATAAACAAAATATATAATCTAATTATTTATTTAGCCGAAGGGAGAAATATGAAAGTAATTCATTTACCATTAAATGCATCTCAGATGTCTATAATATGTAAGGGACTTAGAGAAAATGGGGTTGAGGCAAAAGCATGTAATTTTGTCGATCATGAGTTTGGGTTTAAAGACCATAATGATATTTGTTTGTACTTAGAAAAAATAAAAAATAAAAAACTAAAACAACAAAAATTAAAGAACTTTTATGAACAGGTAATAAATAAATATGATATATTCCACTTTCATTTTACAGATTTAACTGTTTTTCCAAGTCAATCCGAACTAAAATATTTTAAAAAATTAGGAAAAAAAATGGTCATTCAACACTGTGGATCAGAGGTGCGTAGGTTATCGGTAGCCAGAAGTTTTAATAATCCGTATGTACAGGTTAAAGAGTTTTGGCAAGATGAATCGAGAATTACTGCATTATTACAAAAATTATCAAATATATTTGATCAAGCAGTAGTTGCTGATCATGAACTTTACCATTATGTTAAAGATTTTTATAAAAATGTTCATATTATAAATCAAGTTATTGATTTAGAAAAAATTTCTCCTTCATATCCATCGCGTACAAATAAAAAACCTCTTGTTGTTCATGCGCCATCCCACCAAAAAGTGAAAGGAACAGAGTTTGTGTTAGACGCAGTACAACGCTTAAAAGCGGCTGGATATTTATTTGAATTTAAGCTTATAGAAAAAATGAAGAATGAAAGGGCGTTACAACTTTATCGTCAGGCAGATATTATTATTGACCAATTATGTATAGGAGCTTTTGGTATAGTTAGCCTAGAAGCAATGGCTTTGGGGAAACCCGTCATTTGTTTTATTAGAGACGATTTAATTAAAACATATCCTTCTAATTTGCCAATTGTTAATGCGAGTCCGATAACGATCTATAATGTTTTGGAACATATATTGTCAAATCCGACGGAAAGGTACAATCTTGGTGTTAAAGGGAGAAAATATGTTGAAAAACATTATGATGCTAATATTGTAGCTAAACAATTGATAGATCTTTATAATAAGATATAAATTTTTAAATTGTAAATAATATTAAGATGGTGTTTTCAACTTAAAAAACACCATCTTTTTTATTTTAGAGTATCTTACAAACTTAGAAATAAAATATATCCGAAACATAAGGGTTGGTTTATGGACGTATATAAACTAATAACTTTTCTAGGAGTGGGAATCTGTATTATATTGATGATTAATGAAATTATTTCTCTATATAATCTTTAACATAATTTATAAATTGCAATGCCCGAACTCTATTAGTATGGTTTGTGTGTATTAAATGGTATCCATTATCTGTAATTCTCTTTCTCTCTTTTTCGTTTTTAAGGTAATATATTGCTTTTTCCTCAAAATTAAATTGATTACAGGCTACAAAATTCACTCCATCTTCAAATCCCAGTTCCAATATATCTTGATTCGGTTCCGCTAAGAGTAAGGTTCTACAAGCGGGTACCTCAAAAAACTTCAAAACTGGATAGTAATATTTACTTCCACAGGTAAAAAAAATCTTTGACCGATTTATTTCTTTTGCATATTTTTCATTAACAAAGGCCTTTTCTTCATAATTTACTGTATGACCAGGATGTTGATGATAAACAAAACCTTCTTTGTTCCTCATGACTTCTAAAACAGTCTTTCTAAATGGGTAAGTATTCTTTGAAGGAAAATTAATTAATCCCATAAGAAGACAATCAATGTTTTTTATTAGTTGCCAATCTTTGAATACATGCGGGTTAATGGAAAATGGTAACCATCTGAATTTACTTTTATATTGTGGAAAGACATTTAAGAAAGCTTCTTTAGTTACTGAAAAAATCAAATCAATTTTGTTATCCTCTATAAATTGTATTTTTACTTGTTTCTTAGTCGGCCAATAGACATCTATTATTAAGTACCCTTTAGGTATAGCTATTTTGTTTAAACCTGAGATAGTTGGTGCAAGGTCAATAAGAGAGTTATCGTATAAAAATATAAAATCTGGTTTGAAATTATGATTTTCTAATAGGTTTTTAAGGATCTGTTCGATATCACCGTCATTATACCAATAAAAAATATTGGCATATTCTTCAAATGCTTTGATCATGTCAAATTTTACTTTATGTTTAGCTAGCCTTTTCCAAAATGGTTTAATAAACACTAAAATTTTTATTTTCTTCATCATAATTGGTTAACACCCCTTTTTATGTTGCTTTTAACAATATATGAAAAAAAGAAAAAAATAATATTTTTATTTGGTAATTTCACACAATAAAAAGAAATAATCAAAAATAAGTAAGGTGTCTAAACATATATTCTATAAAAACCATAAACTAAAATTATGGAAGTAATTGTTTAACTCTTATTGTAAATCAAGGAGGTTAAAGATTGGAGCATAATACTGTAGCAGTAGTGGGTTTAGGGAAGATTGGATTGCCATTGGCAGCTGTTTTTTCTAACAATGGTTTTTATGTTAATGGAGCGGATATAAATAAAAAGATAGTTTCCCTAGTTAATATGGGGAAATCCCATATTACAAATGAGCCAGGATTAAATACGCTATTGGAAAAAGCCCATCAGGCTAAAACATTGACAGCAACAATAAATACAGTTGATGCGGTAAGTAAATCTAAAGTAGTTGTTGTCATTGTTCCAGTACTAATTGATGATAACAATAATGTGAATTACCAATTTATTGATTCAGCCGTATATGAGATTGCTAAAGGAATAAGGAAGGGAACTCTTGTTATTTTTGAGACTACCATCCCTACTGGTGATACAAGAAATCGATTTGGTAAAAAGATTGAAGAAATATCAGGATTGAAAATGGGGAATGACTTTTATTTAGCCTATAGTCCTGAAAGAGTTTATTCAAATCATATTCTTAATAATCTAAAAGAATATCCAAAGATTGTTGGTGGAATTAACGAAAGAAGTTTAGAATTGGCTTCAAACTTTTATGCAAAAGCTTTAAATTGTAAAGTAATAAAAGTAAGTAATCTTGAAACAGCAGAGTTTACTAAAGTTGCAGAATCTGTTTATCGCGACGTAAATATTGCTTTAGCAAATGAGTTAGCTGTATATGCTGATCAAAAAGGAGTTAGTATGTTAGAAGTAATAAAAGCTGGTAATAGTCAACCATTTTCTAATTTACATTATCCAGGAGTAGGTGTAGGAGGACATTGTATCCCGGTTTATCCCTACTTTTTTATTAATAGGGGATTGGCAAACGGTTTAATTTTTACAGCCAGAAAAATTAACGATAGTATGTCAAAATATGCTGTTAAATTAATTGAAAAAGAAATTGGGGATATAAAAAAACAAAATATACTCATTTTAGGTCTTTCTTTTAGAGAAAATGTTAAGGAAGTATTTAAATCTTCTACATTATTATTAGTTGATTTAATAAAACAAAAAGAAGCAAATATATTTATAAACGATCCACTGTATACTAACCTCGAGATCTCATCTTATGGGGTTACTCCTTTATCATTGGAGGATGAGATGGTAAAAAATATTGACATAATCATATTACAGGCATTTCATGATGAATATAGAGAATTAAAGTTTGAAAACTTTTCAAATTGTAAGCTGATCATAGATGGACGAAATGTTTTAAATAAAAATGAAATTGAAAAATTAGGGATTGAATATAAAGGTATAGGTAACTAATTAAAATTTCAATGATGTAAAGGGATAAAATATAGATAAAGGCAGGTTTTTAAAGTGATTCCCATGCTTGATTTAAAGAAGGAATTAGAATTGATAAAGGAACCAATCTATAAGGCTGTTAAAGAAGTTCTTGATAGTGGTTCTTATATTTTAGGGAGTAAGGGAAAAGAGCTTGAAAATTGTATAGCTAAGTATATTAAAACCTCTTATGCGATTGGAGTAGCAAATGGAAGTGATGCCCTTCTTTTAGCACTTAAAGCGCTAAAAATTGGGGAGGGAGATGAAGTTATTACAACTCCTTTTACTTTTTTTGCTACTGCAGAATCTATTGCACTCTCAGGTGCAAAACCAGTATTTGTAGATATTGATCAAAATACTTATAATATTGATCCTAAAAAAATAGAGGAAGCAGTAACGTCGAAAACCAAAGCTGTAATTATTGTCCATTTATTTGGATATCCTGCAGAAATGGATTCAATTATGGACATTGCTAAAAAACATAATCTTAAAGTTATAGAAGATGCTTGTCAGGCAATTGGTACAGAATATAAGGGGAAAAGAGTTGGATCTATCGGTCATGTGGGGTGTTTTTCATTTTTTCCATCTAAAAATTTAGGGGCTTTTGGAGACGCTGGGATGATAGTTACCAACGAAAGAGATTTATATGAAAAAATCATTGAACTAAGAAATCATGGTAGTAGTAAACATAAATATATTCATAAAGTAATTGGTCATAACAGTCGATTAGATGATATTCAAGCTGCTATTTTAATTGAAAAATTAAAATACTTGGATGAGTTTTTAAAAAGAAGAAGAGAAATTGCTAAAAGATATACCGAGAAACTAAATAGAATCGTAAAAACCCCATCAATATTCCAAGCCAGAGAGCATACTTTCCATCAATACTGTATAGAAACCAATAAACGTGATGAACTATCTCTATTTTTAAATAATAAAAATATTGCTACAGCTATCTATTATCCAATTCCACTTCATCTTCAAGAAGCATTCAAATATTTAAAGTATAAAGAAGGCGATTTTCCTATAACAGAGAATATTTCAAAAAGGATTTTAGCTCTCCCTATTTACCCAGTATTAACACTTTCGGAACAGAAAAGAATTATATCGAGCATTAAAGAGTTTTTTGAAAAATAATAGAGTTTAGATAAAAATTTAATCTAGTTAAATTATATATAGATAGTAAAAAATCTGAACTGTTTTTCAGGACCTGAAAGAACTTGAGCTTATTTGATGAATTTTTTCTTGAAAGTTGAGAAACATTTGGTATGATAGAGATAAGTAAATAATGATGAAAACCGCTAGGGGATCCCCAATTGAGGGGCTGAGATTAAAGTGTTTCTTTTAAACCCTTATAACCTGATCTGGTTTGTACCAGCGTAGGGAAGTGGAATTACGGCATATTCTAATTATGTATGTAAACCACTTTCTTACCTATAGGAAAGTGGTTTTTTTATTGGAAGTGAAAAACTTGGAAATTCATGTCATTACAGATGGGAAGCAAACGGTTGAGGAATTAACGAAACAAATCTTACGCTTTCACGAAGAAGCAGATTATATTCACATTCGTGAAAGAACGAAAACAGCCTCAGAACTAATGGAAATTGTTTCAATTCTGATAACCGGTGGAGTCCCTAAGAAAAAGATTGTGATCAATGATCGCGTTGATGCAGCAATATTAAACGATTTATTTAATATCCATTTGCCTGGTCATAGCTTTTCCATTGAAAAGGTAAGAAAGCTAAGACCATCCTTAAGGATTGGCCGTTCGGTTCATTCTCTGCAGGAAGCAATAGAGGCTGAAGAAGCTGGTGCAGATTATTTGTTGTTTGGACACGTGTTTACAACTAACTCAAAGGCTGGTCTAGCACCACGGGGCATACCTCAATTCGCTGAAATATGTGAAAGGATCGAAATTCCGGTTATCGCCATTGGCGGAATGACCCCTGAAACTGTTCAAAAGCTTTCGGGATTAAAGGCTGGCGGGGTTGCGGTGATGTCCTATGTTATGTCAAGCAGTGAACCTCGTCATGCCTTGCGGGAAATTAAGAAAAGCTTAACGGAGGTGAAATCAAATGAAAAAGCATTATGATGTAGGCATCATCGGCGGCGGAATCATTGGTCAATCGATAGCCTATCAGCTGGCGAAAGAGGGCGTATCTGTCCTTGTGTTAGAGGGAAATAAGATCGGTACCGGGGCAACAAGAGCTGCGGCAGGGATGCTTGGTGCAAACTCTGAGCTTGAAAATAATGATGCCTTCTTTCAGTTCGCAAAGGAGAGTCAGCGCCACTATCGTGTCCTGAGGGATGAGCTTTCAGAATTATCGCAAATTAATATTCAGCTTGTCGATAAAGGCATGTACAAGATCGCCATGACGGATGCTGAAGCACGTTCCTTAAAAGAAGCGGTAACACAATATGAAACAGTAGCATGGCATGAAAAAGAAACAGTGCTTGAGCATGAGCCAATGTTATCTGCAGGGATTAAAGGGGCCCTTTACATCCCAGAGGATGGCCATGTTTCACCAAAACATGTTTGTGCGGCTTTTGCAAAGTCTGCTAGTTTGCTAGGTGCAACTATTTTAGAGAATACTCCTGTCCATACAATCAAGAAGAGTGCTGCAAACGAATATATGCTTTCTACCCCGCTTGCCGATTTCACTTGCAGCAAGGTTGTTGTCGCAAATGGCGTTTGGAGCGGGCACTTTTTTAACCAGTTGGGTATTAACGCTGGGATGAAGCCTGTAAAAGGAGAATGTCTTTCTGTAAAAAGCAATCAAATCGGCTTAGAGCGAACGATTTTTTATGATCATTGTTATATCGTTCCAAAGGGTGATGGCAGATTTGTTATCGGGGCAACTATGGTTGAGGATGATTGGAGTACTGAGCCGACAATCGGAGGAATCCAGTCTCTTATTGAAAAAGTGGCACCACTCTTGCCGGAGTTAAAATCAGCTCAACTGGTTGAGACATGGGCTGGATTAAGGCCGCAATCACATGATGGAAAACCATATATTGGTCAGCATCCTGAAGGAGAACAGATTTATTTTGCAACAGGACATTATCGAAACGGTATCCTTTTAGCCCCGCAAACAGGGATGATGATAAGGGATCTGATTTTGAACAGGCAGCAAAATGAAGACTATATAAGGGCATTTTCGATCAACCGAATTTATGTACAGGCGTGAGGTGGGAAAATGAGCATTAAGTTAAATGGAGAAATTGTCGAGCTGGGAAATGATGTTACGACGATTCAGCAACTGCTAGCACATTACAAGCTGGAGGACCGTCTTGTCATTGTCGAGCATAATCGAGAAATTATTTTAAAAGATCAATATGAAACGACATCAATCCAAAACGGTGATGAAGTTGAATTTGTTCATTTTGTAGGAGGAGGATGAGCCAATGTTAAACATTGCAGATAAACAATTTAACTCAAGATTATTATTGGGAACTGGGAAATATCCGTCATTTGAAATTCAAAAGGAAGCTGTTGCACAATCAGAGGCAGAAATCCTAACGTTTGCGGTTCGCCGTATGAATATCTTTGAAGCATCACAGCCAAACTTTTTAGAGCAGTTAGATCTTTCTAAGTATACGCTTCTTCCAAATACAGCAGGGGCTAAAACGGCAGAGGAAGCAGTAAGAATTGCCAAGCTTGCAAAAGCATCTGGCTTATGTGATATGATAAAAGTTGAAGTCATTGGCTGCGACCGGTCGTTGCTTCCTGATCCAGTAGAAACATTAAAAGCTAGTGAAATGCTGTTAGAAGAAGGGTTTATTGTTTTACCATATACATCAGATGATGTTGTATTAGCAAGAAGATTAGAAGAATTAGGCGTTCATGCCATCATGCCTGGTGCTTCACCAATTGGATCTGGTCAAGGGATTTTAAATCCTTTAAATCTTAAATTTATCATTGAACAATCCAATGTTCCTGTCATTGTCGATGCAGGAATCGGTTCACCGGCAGATGCAGCACGTGCCATGGAGCTGGGAGCAGATGGCGTTTTATTAAATACAGCCGTTTCTGCGGCAAAGGATCCGGTGAAAATGGCCGTTGCCATGAAGCTTGCAATCGAGGCCGGAAGACTTGGCTTTGAAGCCGGCAGAATTCCTAAAAAGGAATATGCAACAGCAAGCAGTCCAACAGAAGGAATGATGACCACTTAATGGAGCGATATTCAAGACAAATCTTATTTTCGCCAATCGGGGAAAACGGGCAAGAAAAAATCAAACAAAAGCATGTGTTCATTGTCGGTGCCGGAGCACTAGGCACAGCAAATGCGGAAATGATTGCACGTGCCGGTATTGGGAAATTAACGATAATAGACCGCGATTATGTGGAATGGAGCAATTTGCAAAGACAGCAGCTTTATACAGAGGAAGATGCAAAAAATCGAATGCCAAAAGCAATAGCTGCTAAAACACGTCTTCAGCAAATTAATTCTGAAGTAGAAGTTCATGCCATTGTAGAAGATTTAACATCAGCCAATATAGAAGACTTGTTAGATGGTGTTGATGTGATCGTGGATTCAACAGATAACTTTGAAACAAGATTATTAATCAATGATGCTTCATTAAAGCATGGGATCCCGTGGGTATATGGCGGGTGTGTCGGCAGTTATGGTCTAACGTTTACGGTCATCCCAAATAAAACGCCATGTCTGCATTGTTTATTAAAGCATATCCCGTTTGATGGAATGACATGTGATACAGTTGGGGTTATTTCACCAATTGTCAGCATGGTTACCTCCCATCAAACAGCAGAAGTGTTAAAGCTGCTTGTTGGAGACGAGGAAAACCTGCGCAGCAAGCTTGTATCCTTTGACCTTTGGAAAAATCAATATTCATCGATCAACATGGAAAAGCTGAAAAATAAGGCTTGTCCTTCTTGTGGAACAAACCCTGTATATCCCTATTTATCGGCTGAAAAAGAAACAAAAGCAGCTGTTCTTTGCGGAAGGGATACGGTACAGCTTCGTCCAGGTACAGGGAAACAGATTTCCTTTGAGCAAATTTCCGAAAGAGTTAAACCAATTGCTGACGCGTTTTTAGAAAATCCATTTTTATTATCAATGACCTTTGGCAGTCATCGAATCGTTCTATTTAAGGACGGACGAGCCTTAATTCATGGGACGAAGGACATTGCTGAGGCGAAAAAGATTTATCATCGCTATGTTGGCTAAATAATATAGTAAGGATAAAAGCCCTCTCAAAGGTAGACAGAGAGGGTTTTGGCATTTTGTCTACTCTGTAACCTAGTTTTATCGCCAAAACCTCTCTTTAAATCCATTTTCTTTTCGGTCTTTGATATTCAATGACATTTGATTGATTATAACCATTTTTCTTTTCGTCTTCTTTCTTCATCACCGTTTCGAATTTTTCTAGTGCTTTTTGAAATTGGCTTTCATTTAATTTATCTGTCGCATATAATGAGCATAGAATAGCATATGCGATCGCTTTTGTATCAATATCAATTGAAATATCTACATTGGAATTGCCACTAGCATCAATACTAGACTTGTTATCATTATGTTTTAAATTTTTAAATTTCTGTTCTACTAAATTTTCTACTTTATTTTCATCCATTGTTTTACCTCCTATCTACTAGTTTAAAGAGACTGGCTCGAAAGGGTCTGACCCTTTGGTTTTGAGACAGCCTCTTTGAATATCATTTATTAGTCTTGTTCTTGTTCCTGATCCTGTTCCTGGTCGGAATCTGCTTCTGCTTTTACTCTTGCACGGGAGTCACTATCTACCACAATATGAATATCTACTTTCGCATTACCACTATTAAAGACTTTTGCATTATTAACGTTTTTATCTTTTAGTTCAATATCATTTTCGTTATCCAATTCATTATCTACTTTTGTTTTGTTTTCTGCGTCTGCTTTAGCTTTAGCTCTTGCTTCAGCTTCATTATCTTTTCCCCAATTTGACATGATGCCTCACCTCCCTTGCTTTCCCTATTAGTACTGTATTCAAAAAGTCATTTATAGAGTGGACAATTTTCCATAGTCAACGACACATTTTAAAAGAAGGTGCTTATAAGTAGAATCTATATGGGAAAATGTAAGAGATGAGAGAACATGCTTCAAGAAGGAAATCGATAGCACTATTTGGATTTTAATGATATAATTATAACCAGGTACTAATAACATGTATTAATATTAGGAGGATGCACATGAGCTTATCACTTAATGGACGAAATATTGTCGTGATGGGAGTAGCAAACAAACGCAGCATCGCATGGGGGATTGCTCGCTCTTTACATAATGCTGGTGCTAGACTTATTTTTACATATGCTGGAGAACGGTTGGAGAAGTCAGTTCGTGACCTGGCTGAGTCCTTAGAGCGCAATGATTCGATTGTTTTACCTTGTGATGTAACAAATGATGAGGAAATCAAAACATGCTTTACTGCAATTAAGGAAGAAGTTGGCGTAATTCATGGTGTTGCCCACTGTATCGCTTTTGCCCACAAAGAAGAGCTGCAAGGAGAATATATGAACACAACACGTGATGGCTTTTTATTAGCTCACAATATTAGTTCATATTCTTTAACTGCTGTTGCGAAGGAAGCAAGAGGAATTATGACAGAAGGCGGCAGCATCGTGACGTTAACATATCTTGGCGGAGAGCGTGTACTGCCAAACTACAACGTAATGGGCGTTGCTAAGGCTTCCTTGGAAGCAAGTGTCAGATATTTAGCAAGTGACCTTGGCAAGGATGGCATTCGCGTGAATTCGATTTCCGCTGGTCCAATTCGTACACTTTCTGCTAAAGGAATCAGTGATTTCAACTCTATTCTAAAAGAAATTGAAGAGCGTTCACCGCTTCGCCGAACAACAACGCCAGAAGAAGTAGGCGATACAGCCCTATTCTTATTCAGTGATCTTTCAAGAGGCATGACTGGCGAAAACCTGCATGTTGATTCAGGATATCACATTATCGCATAATGAAAAAAAGGTCTGCCCCCAATCTAAAATAAAATGGGGTCAGTCCTTTTTTAAAAGGTAAGAAAGTATAAAATTTTGTACTTAGTTTTACTGTCTAGCTCCAGCGCCTAGCCCCTCTAGGGTCTAGCCATTCATGAATTGAAGGCAAAGAACGCCTTCTATTCATGAGCGTCTTATGCTTGTCGGGGCTGATCAAGGCGCTTGCGCTTTTCTTACTATATCTAAACAATTTTTCCCAGTAATTCACGTGCATGTTGACGTTTGAGCACAGTCCCATTTTGAACAATAATTATTTCATCGGCTACATCTATGGTCACTGACCTGCCTTTCCTTTGCTCAAATGTAGCTAAGCATTTCTGAGCCGATTCTGTAATAGTTGGTATTGGGTTATTCGGCTTTGCGATAAAGAAGCCCTGTCCATAGGTGATTCCTAAATCAATCACCCGTTGAAGTTCAGCTTCTGTTTCAATTCCTTCAGCGATAATTTCACATTTCATTTTCTTCGCAAACATGACGAATGCCTCGAGAATATGGAATTTTACTTCATTATGGTCGACGCCGCTTATTAATGAGCGATCAACCTTTATATAATCGGGCATTAATTCAGATATTGATTGCAAAGAGGAATAGCCCGCACCTGCGTCATCAATCGCAATTTGAAAGCCTTGTTCACGATAATGATTTAGAACATTTCTAAAAGCGGCAAAGTCATGAATCGCATTTCTTTCGGTAATTTCAAAAACTACATGATCAGGACTAATCCCATAATGGTTTAACAATGAAATGGTATGGCCGGGATTAAACTGGTGATCATACATTACTTGGGAATTTAAATTAATAAACAGTTTTTTATCGTTTAAAATCCCTTTACTTTCTGCAAATGCACGCTCCCTTGCGATTTTTTCCAAAGCATATAATAATCCTTCTCTCTCGGCATAAGGAAATAGAAGGGAAGGGCTATAAAAAGGACTTTCATGCGGTCCTCTTGATAAAGCCTCAAACCCATATGTTTGCTGGCTGTGAAAATGAACAATCGGTTGAAAATGAATGGTGAGTTGCTTCTTTTCAAGAATTGTCATAAATTGTTCCTTCAAAGAAGCTCCTTTATCAGAAAGGGCGGTTTGATCATTGTTCATGTCTTTTCTCCTTTAATAAAACAAGCACGTCCTTGTTGCACTGTCTATGTGGGTTACTAAAATCTACGTAATTCGACAATATCAATTAATTATTAAGACAGAGTAAATATAATGTAAAATTTCTATTTTTAGTTAGAATGCTCTTATCAATGATAAGAAATAGGCACATAACCTAGAAATGAGCATACACTGCTAGAAAGCAGACTCTTTTGAGGAGGTAATCCGATGAGCAGGAATCAGAAAATAAGGCCGCTTATGTATATTGTCCAACCGGAGTATAAGGAAATTACTCCACAAATGCAGGAGTTAGTCATAAAAAAGGCGGGGACTAAGCAGGAAAGCTTACCTTTTGTACCCTCAGAATTAGAAGAGACAGAAACAAATGACGAGCTTCAAATGAATAAACCAGTTGAATCGGTAATTGAAACTGCAGATAATGAGATTCAAGAAGATAACAAAGATGAAAAAATGGAACCAAAAAGAAAAGTAAGAAAACGAATTTCACAGATGAGTATACAAGAAAAAATTGAGTTTTTTACGACCCTGCCAAAAAATATGCCGAAATCATTATGTCTTATTGAAACCACTGATGGTTCCTATCGAGGTATCATTATGTCCGAAGAAGAAGGGATTGTAACGATACGTACTTTAAATCATCCAAAACCGCTCGATATTCAGCTTGAAAACATTCTTGCAATCAATGTAATAGGTTTATAATGAGACTTAGTGATTGGAAGTCTTAAAGGACTCATTTTTTTATCACAACCTCAATGAGTCCTCAGACTTTTCTTAAATGCAGTGGTTAGTCCCATCTAAATTAAGGCAAATTATGATTTTAATAATTTTTTTAGTTAAATTATGCAAGTATCAATATGTAAAAAGACTGCTGATAACCAGCAGTCACTCATTTATTAACAAGGGGAAATAGCGCGGCCAACTAAATCAGGTGACAAACATTGAATGGCACAGAAACAGTCTAGGTCTACTTCAATACAAAATTCTGATTTTTCTAATGCAACTAGATCACAAGGATCAATGCAGCATTCCGTTTGACCGGAGCCATTAACTGGGCGTAATAATGATAATGTTGCACAGCAATCTTTTACAGCTTCAACACGGAAGAAAACGGTTTTGAAGCAAGATCCATTATTCAACTCACCGACATTTCCAAATGCTTTAAAAAGGTCACCTTTTTTATCGAATAAAATGAATGGTATTGTGTCTCTACCTGGATTTGCTGCTGGACTTAATAAATTACTGAAGCAGCTTGTCGGACAAGCAATTTCTTCAACAGCTTCTTGTTCAGCTAAAATTTGTTCAACTGCATCACATACGCAATGGTTTTCCCGGTCTTTTCCTTTACAACCCATTAGTTTCATCTCCTTAATCCTAATATTTGACTTTAGTCCTTAACAGAATATGATTGTATTCCCAGATTGTGTGGGCAATTGTCCAATGTTTTGTTTGTGGGCTTTTTCTTTTTTGGAGGATTGGAAAGGATAACAAATATTTGGAGATGAATTTTTTCTTTGACTATTTGGATATAATCGTTACTATTTTTTTACTACTTATGGTCGTGTCCGCATGGACATTTCTTTTTCCATTCATGTTCCTTCTTACAGCAGCATTTCTCCTCCTCTTCATAGTGTTTCTTACAGCAGCATTTCTTCTCCTCTTCATAGTGTTTCTTACAACAGCATTTCTTCTCCTCTTCATAGTGTTTCTTACAACAGCATTTCTTCTCTTCATGGTGCTTCTTACAGCAGCATTTCTTCTCTTCTTCATGATGCTTCTTACAACAGGATTTCTTCTCCTCTTCATGGTGCTTTTTACAACAGGATTTTTTCTCCCGTTTGAGTTCCCATTCACAGCAGCATTTTTTTTCCCATTTGAGTTCCCATTCACAGCAGCATTTTTTTTCCCATTTGTGTTCCCATTTACAACAACATTTCTTTTCGTAATGATGGTCACAATCTACTAATTGATCATAAAAGTGCTTTTTTAAAGATGACATTTAATTCACTCCCTTAAAATGATTTTTTGAGTATTGCTCATTATATAGTATGAAGATGGTAGAGATATGAATAGATAAACGCAATGGTTTTTAAAACAAAAAGAGAGAAAATCCACTAATGTGGACAAAATAGTCAATGCTTTCATGTATCCAGAGTTCTTACTTATGCGGCAGATAGATAGAATATATAGGAGTAGTTCAGACTTACTTAACCAGATTTTTTTAAAGAACAAAATAATCAATTCATAAAACTAGGTAGTCTTAATTTCTTAAACTAGTACACATTTTAAGAAACTATTATATTTCCCCAGTCATATGATAGAATTCCAGAATAATTTAATAGTAGTTTAGTGCTACAAAATGCACTAAATGAAATCCTTCAAAAAGGAGGGGATAGTATGTATCAAAAAGTCTATACTTCTGGAGTGATCGCGAATGATAGCACGCAAACGACTGAAGGCAACATTGCGGAAGACTTATATGTATCTTTAACAAACTTTGGTAATCATTCTGCTTTTGTTAAAGTAGAAGTATTTAATTGGGGGGATCCAGATAATTCTGCCTCACCTCCAGGAACTTCTACTTCTCCAGTAGCCGTTACGGTGCTTCCTGCTGAAGAATTTGAAATTCCATCGGGCAAGACACAGCACTTCTATGCAAATATTGCATTGGTAGAATCATACGAAGTACGTGTAACTATTCTGAACAGTAATTATAATAGAAAAGTTGTATTTAATGCTACGGCTGTTAATAATCAAGAACTAGACTCAATTGAAGCATTGGTACTTTTCAAAGATTTTGTTTTATTAGAAGAAAATAATAAATGTAAATGCTGCAAATGTAATTAATAGGAATAAAACACTGTATTTAAGTTAAAATTCTTTGACGAAATTAAAGCTCGGGAGCTCAGGAAAAACTTTTATGTAATGCAACCCTAAAAGGCTATTTCTCACGATATATGAAAAGGTTTTTTGGCGTAATATTCTTGCTAATGTATACAGTAGATTAAAAGAAAACAAGGAAAGTTAACGGAAACGATGGACAACCATTATTAAGATTATCTATGAATCCTAGGTAAGAGTTTCTAAATGAACAATATCATCAATTAAAAGAGGATCGTTTCCGTCCATTTCCTGTTATTTTCGAGTTTATATGTGTTCATGCTGAAGGGAACGCAGGCAAAAATTGATCTTATGTTTGGTTAGACAGTTTTTTATATCCACAAATTGCTAAAGTTTTTTTTCATTGGATAGGCGGGATTCTCACTCGAAAGATCACATCCAATCGTATACTGTTCTTGAATATTCATTTGTGAAGGAGTGAAAATACGATTATGTGTTCTAAATGTAATTCCAAAGAGCATAAGAAAGTCAATAATTGTCATGATGGCTGTGTAGAGGAAATTTTAGAGGCAATATTAAAAGCACAATGGAAAGTAAAGAAAGATCAGGAATGCAGTACATCTTGTCATGATTCAATTAAAGATCTAATAGGAGAATCAAGAAAATCAAAGAAAAATACAATTCCTTTTATTCTTTACTGTGGTGATTGTTCACCTTTTAAAGCTTCTGGGGTAACAACAGTTGAAAAACATTGTAAAAAGAAAAAGTTTGTTTGTATCACCTCATTCATTTTTAGAATAAAGGATCTGGAAGATAATTGTGCGGTTCTTGAACTATTGACCTTTAATTCTGACAAGAAATGCGATTATAAAGAACCATGTTCACCATGCAGCCAAATAAATCATGAAGATGTTGATGATTTAGTTGCTACTGGCATTTGCATTAATGTCGACCTTTCCTGCTTTTGCGCTGTTACATGCTTGCCAGCAGTACATGTATAGAAATAAAAAATCTTTAAAGCCCAGCTATATAGCTAGGCTTTCTAAAAAAATTGCTATTATATAAAAGATGTTATAAATTGGACAACCATTGTCATTCTTATTGAATTTAATTAGTTTTGCAAGTACATTAAGAAGAACCGAGAGCGTTGAGTGATGATCCATAGAAATTCTAGCCTCCAAAAGACTCAAGAACATCCTCTATGTCATTTAATTCCAAATTTAATGGTGCTTTATCATGATTAGTAATTGGAAATTGAATTTTATGATTTGGAACATATCCCATTTGCATCATCTTTTTGATTTCTAATAGCTCATATAATATTTTTTCGTTACCCCCATTCAGCGGTTTATGATGAAGGTAACTATAAAGGGCTGATAATACTAGATGAATCAGTGTATTGTTATTTGTATGGTATTCAACTTGTTCCAGGATTTTGGGGGATACTGGATATGATTGACCTGTTTTAACATCGATGAATTTTTCTGGAAGTGTTAAAATTGTTTTGTTTAGGTAATCGGTGTATGTTTCTGACATCCAAATCACCCTTTAACCTTAGTGGAAACAAAATCTTCTTTCCTAATTTGGTTCATCTTTGCGAGTATCATCAACCCTAGAACATTAAGCTTCTCCATATCTTCTGGGAACAGTAAATCGATCGGCCGCCCTCTTTCAGACCACTTTACTGCCGCTTCTTGAATTTGCCTTTTCGCTAATTTTGCCGCTCCTCCAACCGCTATATATCTTGTAGCGCCTTTAATTTCACTTGAACTGCTTCTGACTCGATCGAAATGTTCAAGATATTTTATGGCCATTGATTTTAATTGAGGAATAATGTATTTGCTAATGTCTTTTCGTACTCCTGCAAAAGGTTCAACATACCACTCGGATTGGCCAGCTGTTAATTTTTCCTCAAGCTCTGCTCTTGAATCAAATTTGTAAAGTTCATTTTTGCTAACCTTTTGGATAATATTATCTAAAAATTGATTGATCCCGAACTGTTCTCCTTCTATAGATGCAACAGGTTTATTGTTCTTAATACCTACAAAGTCAACGGAATCTCCCCCAAGATCTCCAATAATGATGCCTTTACGTGAATCATTAATCAGAGATTCATCCTTTATTCCCAGTGTTGCTTGATCACGTGTCAAGCCCAGATAAGCACAAGCTCCTTCTGCACCTACAATCACATCTTTTACATGAAGTTTGATTACTAACTCTTTTGGCTCTTCAATACCTGGAACCTTATGGAAGATTACAGTGTGAGTACCAATTAATCGTTTTTTAAAGCCTTCCTTCTTTTCTTTGTATTGTGTAGTAGGTAATGAAACAGCTAATTGGTCAATTGTATAAGACAGTTCAGACTCTTCAGGCTGTAAGAGCACTGCATGATAAGCAGCAAGGCCAAAGAGCAAAATATAAGTACGATCTTCATCTGCTTTTTGATTATTAAAAGCAGTTAAACTTACATCTCTCTGCTTAGCAGCTGCCTTTCCAATATAATAGATTTCTCTTTTATCTACAATTGCCTGACTTTTTACTTCAACAATAAGGTTTTCTTCAAAGACAACATCATCATCATCATAAGGCTTTTCATAAAATTCCTCATCAAATGATGAAATTGCATTTGGAATTTGATATTCACATACCATTCCTTGATCAGAAGTCAAAGCCTTATACCAACTGTTTCCTAGATCAACAGCAAGAAAGTTTAATCTTTCCATGTTCTCACTCCTTCCTATTGAATCCTATGCAGGTTGGGCGTTACATGGTGCAAGTACCCATAAATTTTATATGGGCTTTTTCCATTTCAAAAATTCCACATTTGTACTACTGCATTTATCTATAGGTTCACATAGGATAACATGAACCTAAAACAATTGGAGGTTTGGTTAAATTAAACCTAATCTATAGGAGGAAAAAAATAAATGGATAAAGATAAAAATTGTGTAGATGTTAATCAATCCGCTTCTATAAGCCATTGTGATAATGTTGCTGTTCCACCGGCTACTGCACCAGCTGGAACAACAATAATAAAAGTTCCTGTTACCCTTGCGGAAAGAGAAATTAGATCTAGTCTTGTTGCAAATATTCATTTTCCAGATCCTGTACTTGAAATCAAAGATATTAAAAAGAGGTTGAAAATTGTTCAGTGTCGTCTTTTGACTCCACCAGCTCCAACTACAGATCCTACATTCTCTACCGGGCCTTTTCAATTATTTTTAAAAGGATTTGTTCGTAAAAATATCCAATACGCGACACCTTGCCCGAATTCTTCAGGATCGTGTGTGTCTTCCGAAATCAAGTCTCTTACAGTTGATGTTCCGTTTGAATGTGTGACTACTGTTGAATTTAATCAACCAGATGATAATCCAGTTCAATTGCCGCAAGTAGGTACTCGAACAGAATTTGATTTCTTTAGAGAACAAAAGCTAGGGCACGGTTTCCCTGAAAAAGATCATCTTCTTTCGAGCGATCTTTCCCAGTTCCATCAGGAAAGCACTCAGTTTTATAATGAACTTCCATTCTGCGAGTTATTATCAAGCAGTATAACTGAATGGGATGAAGCAATAGATCGTAAACCACTTCCTGGCAATGCTCCGTTCGAAGAAGGAACATTCCATGAAATAGTAGAAAAAATGTTCTTACGCTTTACAATTAAAATCTTGCAAAAACAGCAAGTAAGGATTACAGCTTTATAAGTTGGAAAATACGGAATCCTACTTACTTTGGCGAGTGGCAGGATTTTTCAGAAAGGCAAGCACCGGGTAATCCTATTGGGAAGAATAGGATTACCTTATTTTGTTTTTCTAAGGAGAGACCCTCTCTTAATATACATATTATTTTTTATATAAATGGATAGTGTAAATGAATCAATTCATAAAAAATATTTTTTCAATTTTTTCGGAAGCAGTTGCGAAAGTGTTAAAAAATTTTTTTTTACCAGATTTCTTTTGTTTATAGGCATTTGTACTTGTTCAGAAAGAAAATTATAGGCAAGAGCCCAATCATAGTTATTTATCACGCATACGATGCACTATCTTGAAATTTTAGGAGGATATCAAATGTCTGAAATAAATAAAAAAACACATGACTGCAAGGTTTCAACAAAACAATGTGATTGTGAAAATCATCCTCACAAACCACATGTTAGTATTGGAAAAATTATTGCAAAGGTACCTGTTGTTTTAGCAGAGCTAACTTTACAAGTGAATGTAGATGCATTTATTGATTTTCCAGAGCCGGTATTAGAGATTAAAGATATTAAAAAACAAGTGAAATTAACTCAGTGCAGATTGCTTTTGCCAACAAACAAATTATTTGTAAAAGGTTTTGTTCGAAAAAATATACAATATGCAAGTCCAAGCAAAGATATTGAACAAAATACTTCTAAGTCGATAGCATCTGATATACATTCCTATACGGTTGATATTCCTTTCCATTGTGTAACAGAAATCAAAGACTTTTTAGCTTGCCCAGTAATGCCAGAGGTAAACAAACGGCAGGAATTTGATTTCTTTGTTTCAAAATCATTACCATCGGGATTCCCGGAAAAAGATGAATTATTAACAAGTGATCTTTCTCAGTTTCATCAAGAAAGCAGCCAATTTTATAATGAAATCCCATTCTGTGAACTAATTAACAGCAAAATTATTGAATGGGATGAAGCAATAGATCGAGTTCATCTTCCAAATGCACCTATCGGAGAAGGGTACTTTACTAAGATAGAAGAAAAGATGGTTGTTGATATTACATTAAAGGTACTTCAAAATCAACAAATACGCGTTTCTTCTACTACTAATGATGATTGCTATCATGACTATGATGATGACTGCGAATGTGATTAATCTTGGTTTTACATTTGTTTGCTTCTCCGAAAATTGAGGAGTAAGGAGGTGATTGGAGAGGATGCGTTGTAGCACCTTTCAGGAAAAATGGATAATTTTCGCAATGCATATAATGGAACTTACACAACTCGCAGAAAAAGAGATGTAGATTCAAAAAAATATGTCGAAGAACGCCAAAATGGAAGTAAAAATAAACAGAGTATGAGTAACAAAAAAAGCAAGGAAACAAAAGGATCATCAAGCAATAAAAACTCCTCAAATCCTTTAATTTTACCTCGGCCAAGTGTGGGAGCTCAACAAATAAAATCAACGAAAAAGAAAAAGAAAAATTTAGAACATGAGTATGTGGATGATTTTAATGAACCAAAAACATCAGATAAAGAAGAGTTAAATGAATTATTAGTCCAACGTAAGGAAAGGATCGCTGAAAAGGAGAAACAATTTACTTTAATGCTTGAAGAATCCTTTTCCTTACAGGAGGAATCTTCATCTGACAGTGAACAATTATCGTATCATGAAGATGATTTTTCAGTTGATTTTGAAGAAATATCTACTAAAAAGTACGAGTCAGAAGGGGAATTTCAATCACTAGAAGAAGAAGATTCTCGACGAAAAAATTTTGGATCAATCAAAGAGGAATATCTATTACAGTATAAAGGAGACGGAGCTAAGAAAAAGGAAATATCATCTGCATTCGAAAAATGTTCCTTAACAGATAAAGAAGTTTCTCTTTTGCTGAATAAAGATTATACTGCAAAAGATGAGTTTCTTAGTAGTGCCTCCTTACCTTTAAACAGATTTGATTATTTATTAGATAAATTTTGTTTAATGTTAGAAGATTCATCTGTAGAGGATGACCCAGCTATAAATGAGGATAAGGAAGCTCCTAGTGATAATGGATTAGATAATGAGGTAATTATAGAAGAGAAAAGTAAAGAAGAATATTGCAAACCTAAACATGAATTAAAGTGTTCACCAAAAATATCACAACTTCCTATTGTAAAGCTTCCTGTTCTACTTGCTCAAGTGAACACTGATATCAATTTATTTGATTCTTTCGAATTGCCTTTGTCAATTGCAAATATAACTAAAATCGATTGGTCCCTTGATTCATTTGATTGCCATGTGCTTTTTCCTTCAACTACCGTTTTCTTGAAAGGCATACTAATTGCAGAAATTCAATATGTAAATAAGAAGCAATCAAAGGCACTTCAGATCGTTAAGATTCCAATACCGTGGGAGAAAATTGCTAAGACTAAGTGGCTTTATTCACCAGTCTTACCAAGCAGAAGTCAAAGTGAATATATGTTTTTATCACAACATACAGGGGCAGAAAGCTCACATTATGAATTTTGCGAGGACTTTGCTGATCAAATTCAGCATGATTTGAGAAGCATCAACTTGATATGGCATGATGAATTAGTTTCTTTTGAAGAGACGCCAAAGGTCTTTATTCAAGGAAGAGCCAATCTTGCTATTGATATACTGCAGCCGCAGTATATTGATCTAAATTCATCAGGAGCAGATTTAAAGCACAAGCATATTTACAAGGGGTGCCTCTTTTAATGAGACACCCTTTCATTAATTAATTTATTAACGATTAATAATATTTCTAATACTGTCGTAAACATTTGAACTTTGAGCTGTAGCTACTCCATTTGCAGGTGGTGGTAAAGTTGGAGGAACTGCGTCTCTTTGTTGTTTTTGGGATAATTTTAGAATAAGGAATACTTCCATTTTTTCTGTGATTTTGTTAAATCGACCCCAATTATCGAAATTCTCAAGAATATCCAACTCATTTACAGCAGCGAAGAGTAATTTACAACCGATTGGTTCAGTAAATACTTCCCAAGTTAAAGTACCAAATGTACAACGGTCTGCTCCATGGCCATCCTTACTGAGTTCTCTTCTTTCATCAACTGAACCTTTTTGACTAAACTCGCCAAACGGGAAGAATAGAGGATTTTCAAGGTCTACAAAGTGAAAACAGCGAAATGGAACATCTACGCTATAATCTTTAATAACTCCACTGCAGTCCTCAACATATTGAATATTTTTGTGAACGATACCTTCAACAAATAACTTTACCTGTGTAGATGGGAATCGGAAAGAAGGAATAGCTTTACATTGTGTTAATGAAACATTTTTACGGATATGTTTGATTTCCCTTGCAAAATCAGGTAATTTAATATCCGCTTCGACAAGAGCCTGCAAAGATATATCTGAGAGAACAACTGTTCTTTCTTCCTCAGCTAACGCTGGAAAAGGTTCAACAGTACAATCACCTGTCTTTGAATGAACTTTGTCACAAGCTGGAGCTGGTGGGCACCCGTGAGAATGAGAATCGTTACAACCACAGCCAGTATTTTTTTTCATTTATACCACTCCTTAAAAAATTTTTGATCATCAAAAGAAACTAAAGTCCAAACTCGTTATTGTGTCAATGACTCGTTTCTTTTTGACATACTATTGTATATGTCTTGTAGTACAAATTGGAATGGACTCGTGTGGATAGACTTTTGCATATTTTTAATTAAATTAGAAATTTTGCAGTACTTAACCTCAGTATGTCACTAATATTTCTTGAATTTTTCAGTTGAATTCCAAGCTTTAAATACAACTAAAAATTTTCTTCACAATGATTAATTGGAATCATACATTGTTGAAAGAGGTCTTTTATAAAGGGGAGAAAAATTTGAATGAAACCATATCCATTAATTTCAATTATTTTTCCAACGAAGAACGAAGGTGAAAACGTTAGATTAACACTTGATTCATTATTTTCAACACAAACAAAACATGAATTTGAAGTAATTGTCGTTGACGATGGGTCAACGGACGGATGTTGCAGTTTCCTCAAAACATATCAAAATAATGATCGTGTAAAGTTGATTCCAACAAAAGGTATTGGAGCTGCTAACGCAAGAAACTTAGGAGCGGAAAAAGCATCGGGAGAATATCTTATTTTTTGTGATACACATTTGCAGTTTGAAAATTGGTGGATCGACCGCATAATAGAAACTTTGATTTCCGAGAAATCTGATGCTATATCACCAGGTATAGCAGATATGGATCATCCAGACTCGATTGGTTACGGTCAAACTTTATCTCCAAAGCTTGAAACAAGATGGAATAGTAAACAACATTCCTTATTTGAAACAGCTGTGTTGCCTGGAGGTTGCTTGGCCATCACGAGAACAGTATTTGATAATGTTGGTGGTTTTGAGGCTGGTTTCAAAACGTGGGGTCATGAAGATGTTGAATTATCCATCAAGCTATGGCTTTTTGGATACCGCTGCCATGTACTTCCTGAAGTAACGATTTTGCATTTATTTAGAAAAAAACATCCTTATATCGTTCGGAATAATGATGTTTATTACAATTTATTAAGAATGGCTTATTTACATTTTAACGATGTACGTATACAAAAATGTAAGACATTGTTTTCACAAAGAAAAGCAAAGATTATTGAATTACAGGTACTGCAAGACGATGTGATTAAGCAAAGAGAAATCTATTTTCAAAAACGAAAATATGATGATGATTGGTATTTTAGGAAATTTAATATAGATTTTTAGATTTCAAATATACTTTCTATCTTTTATCTTCTATTTATTAATAATAAGTTATTTAGTTATAATAAATCATTGTTAATGCTGAATCAAAACTATTAAAATTTCATATATTAATACGTAATGAAATCTTTAAATTTGAGAATACAGATTTAAACTATTAAGATAGGGGGATCCTATGCAATATTATAGCCAGTATGGTCAGGATAAATATGTGAATGAAAAGATATTTCAGAACATTGAAAATGGTTTCTTTGTTGATATTGGCGCACATGATGGTATAGGTTTTAGTAATAGCTATTTTTTTGAAAAACACAAAAACTGGAATGGGATTTGTATAGAGCCATTGCCTAATGTGTTTAAATTATTGAAAAAAAACAGGAAGTGCATTTGTGTAGAGGGTGCAATATTTACTGAAGAAGGATATCAGGATTTTAGGATGTTAACAGGGGATTTGGAATTTGAAATGCATAGTGGAATAGTGAATGAATATGATGATAGACATATAGAAAGAATTGAAAAATTATTAAAGAGAACTGGTGGAAATTCAAAACTTATTAAGGTTAAAACATTTACTTTACAATCTATTTTAGAAAATCATAATATCACACATATTGATTTATTGAGTATTGACACTGAAGGGTCAGAATTAGCAGTTCTTCAGTCAATTGATTTTAAAAAGGTAAAAATTGAATGTATTTTAGTGGAAAATAATTATCAGGATGAAGATGTCGAAGATTATCTAACCAAGGAAGGTTTTAGATTAGTAGAAAAATTAGATATTGATGATATCTATATTCATACAAAGAGTAAATTTTCAGTCTAGTAAATAGAATTTTTTGCTGATAAAAGGCCTTTAATAATTCTTAAGATACGTTAGTATGTGTGTAAAAGTGTAGTCAAAAATATAATTAAGCTGAGATAGTTTTACCTTTCAAAGTAAAGCAATCTTCTAATTATACATTCTAAAATACTAACTCTACCATTTATTTTTCAGACAGATTTTGTATTTACAAACAAATCTAGTACCATCAATCAAATATAGTTCCTACTTACTAATCAAAACCAATAGATAATAGATAGGGCAGTAAGAACCCTATCTAAGATTTTTAAAGAAGCATAGAAGATAGGTAGGGATAAAATGTCCATGAAATTCCGAAAAAGGAAAGGATGTTCAATTCAGAAGAAGCCAAAGGGGCGTAGTGTTTTAAGCGTGATAAGTTTCGTTACCATTAAGTAGGGGATGAAGAAAATCCCCTACATAATGGTAGTCTCACTATAAGCTCTTTGCTTGCTTTTGGCATTTTATTATAAACGTACGGCTAAAGGATTTTGTAAACAAGTGATAGCAAAGCTTGAAAGACATTCATGGTCTAGATTGTTCACATTTTACTATTAGAGCTTACATATCAAGAAAGTCAATGTTCCAATAATAAATTGGTTTTACGGAATACGAACAAACTCAAAACATCAAGTGGTTTGTTTTGAATCTAAAAGCTGATCAGGCTCAACTGTATGGGAAAGAAATTTTCCCCATATTATCATAGATGTTTTTTATTTCTATTTAAATCTCAAAGTATACGATGATCTTATGCTAATAAGGTGTTTTGAAACAATTGCAGTTGTCACAAGGAAATCATGACAGATAACCATGAAAATGGTCATGGATGAGTCTGTAATAAATATCGAACAGGAAAGATTAATAGCACTTTCACCAATTCGCAAAAGGTTTTGAGGTTGATTGCACGAAAACTACAAATACAATAGCAGAAGGTAAAGCACCTTTGAAATCCTTGATTATATTCATACTAATCAAGGGTAAATTCAATAAAAGATAGTATATGTAAAAAGCCATGACGATGAAGTGTATTCCTCTCATGGCATTGACCTAAATATTGTAAAGAAAGAAAAATATTATTTTCTTTCTTCCTATGATGAAATTGAACTCATGAGTAGATTTTTTGATGTGTACAAGTTTAGCTTTTAATTCGAAGAATTGTAGAGGGATAATAATATATTGAGCGATTAAAATATTCTAATAATCATATTACAATCACTTTGCATGATAAATGATATAATTATTATTATTTAATATAATTTCATTTAGTTTTCCCCTTAATTTTTGCATATCATAAGCTGGATATAATTTTTTGAGATATTTTTGACAAACTATGCTATTTATAAGCTGATCATTAAGTGATTGATCCCATTGTTGATGATGCTTTTTATGGAATGCAATTTGATTTAGTAATCTTTTAGTTTTAATATTTTTAGAAACTGGGACAACGACCATCCACCAATCCCACGCCGGTCGTCCCATACAAAGTCCATCATCATCATATATATTTGCTAACTTTTTATCAAAAAAGAAATAGTCAATTCCAGAACTTTGCGTCCCGTTTAATTTACTCAAATTATCTACATCAACCCTATGACCATAAACAAGGCTATCAAGTGATTCATTGTAAAGGAAGTTAAGGAATCCCTTATCGATGCCTTTAATATGAATATCTGAATTTATTATTCCACAAACTTTAAAGTCAGTTTTTTTAAAATATTGCATAAAATCATGAATATAAACATAAGGTTTTCCAAACCTTGCTTGTGCATTTCTAGTAACAACTTGAAATTTAATATTAGGAAAAAAAGGTGAAAGCTTTGTTATTTCCTCTTGGCTGTTTAATGATACAACTTCAAATCCTAGGTTTATCCAAGTATTAATAGCCATTTTTTGTCTCTCTATATTATTTGGAGCAATAGAAGTAGCTACTAACATTTTTTGTTTAACATTAGACAAAATATGATACCTCCTTTAAGGTTCTTATATTATTAGGTGATATTAGGCCAATTTGTCGTATGAGTTTGAAATTAGGAATGATCATTTTCAATAAACCACTTATACGTTTTGTTTATTCCATCTTCTAGACTAGTTTGTGCTTGCCAACCCAGATTTGTTAACCTTGTAACATCAAGTAGTTTTCTAGGTGTACCGTCTGGTTTAGAGGAGTCAAAACGAATTTCTCCATTAAATCCAACAATCTTTTTTATTAACTTAGCCAAATCTGCAATTGATATATCCTTTCCTGTACCAACATTTACTAAAGAACCTTTATCTTTTGTACCGAAATTTTCCATTAAAAATACAGAAGCATCAGCAAGGTCATCAACATATAAAAATTCCCGCTTTGGATTTCCAGTTCCCCAAACCTCTACAAATTCCTTTCCCATCACTTTTGCTTCATGAAATTTTCTAATTAATGCGGGTAATACATGTGAGCTTTGTAAATCAAAATTATCATTTATCCCATATAGGTTTGTCGGCATGACTGAGATATAATTAGTATTATATTGACGATTATACGATTCACATAACTTAATTCCAGTTATTTTTGCAATAGCATATGGCTCATTTGTCGGCTCTAACTCGCCAGTTAGTAAATATTCTTCTTTAATTGGTTGGGAAGCAAATTTCGGATAAATACAGGAACTTCCAAAAAATAATAATTTCTTTACGCTGTTATTATATGAAGCATTTATTATGTTTGTTTCAATCATTAAATTGTCATATAAAAATTCAGCCGGATAAGTATTATTGGCTAGAATTCCTCCGACTTTAGCAGCTGCTAAAAATACAAATTCAGGTTTTTCATTTTTGAAAAATGTATCTACCGCTTTTTGATCTCTTAAATCCAATTCTGCGCTAGTTCTATATAATAAATTTTGATATCCTAATTGTTCAAGTCGCCTTTTAATGGCAGACCCTACAAGTCCTCGATGACCAGCTATATAAATTTTAGAGGAAAGTTTCATTACAACAATCTCCCTTATAATAAAAAATAAATACTAAATGAATTTACTTTCTAAATTTGTTAATTTTAGTTAAAAAATTTCGGAATTCTTGTTTTGATGCGTTGTCTAAGTTGCGAAATTGTTCATTAAGGTTTTGTTCTGCCCATTTATATAATTCAAAATCCAAGTGATTTTTCTTTTTTATTTTGTCTATTATCTTTTGTGGGATTTCAGATGCTTGAAGGCGATTTTTTGTAACATTTGTTTTTTTAAACATATTTTGATAATTAAAATTATTCCATCCCAATTCTTTTTTCATTAAAAATATGGATTCATCAAATTTTTCAGTAATACCTACGACTGAAAAATATTTTTTTATATTTTCTTTTGCTTTTGATAAATTAGGATTTACTTCTCCTGAAACATAATACGTTTGGATATTTGGACAACTATATGTTTCATGATCAATAAACTGTTCAAAACTCATTTTTGTTACTTCTTTATGAAGAGGATGTGAAGGCTCTCTTTGTATATAAAAGTACAAAGAAACAACAAGTTCTATAGGGTTTCTCAGCATCGTAATATAGGTTAATGGCCTTGAAAAATGAGAAGGTTTTTTGAACATTAAATGTCCATAAATAAGTTTAATATTATTTGGGGCTGACAATTTAAATAACTCTGGGTCCTCATAATAATATAAAATTGAATTTCTAGGATATACTCCATCCAGTACCCATTTAACAGAAGTACCAGCAGTTTTAGGTATATGCATGTATATTAATAATTTATTTTGATCCAATTATATTTCTCCTCTCTAAAAAACATTCCAATGGATAAATTTATTAATAACCTTGTCATTTCAGCATTTCACTAGCTATTAAGTTAAAACAAACATGGAATCAGCTTTTTTATCGTTTACCAGGAAATGATAAAATGCTTTAACTATGGATATGTGCTTCGGCATCCAGCTCCTAGCCCCTCGAGGTTATAAGCCAAATTAGAATTGAAGGCAAAAAACATCTTCTATTCCAATTCGTCTTATGCTTGTCGGGGCTGATCGAGGCGCTTGCGCTTTTGTTCTGTTGAAATCAGAATTTTTAAGTCGGAGTAGAATTATGGAGGTAGATGTTCAGCTAGATTCATTTTGGTAAATAATCAATTTATCTGATTCTTATTTTTTGTACTTATTCAAGATACATTTTCAATAAATTTTTGTATAAAAGTTATTATGGCAAAAGTGTAATTGTACCTTTCGCCCAATCTTTTAGTCGGTATATTGCTAATGAAACATTTGAAAAACCTGCACCAATAAAGTGATCACACTTGAGAGCGAGATAAGTGTCTTTAATCACATCTATCCCCTTTTGCTTATTATTATACTTAGGTAGGCCATAGTGAGTAGATACATTTTCATCTGGAGTTCTAATGCAGTCAGTGTAAATAAGTTTTTCACCGTATAACTTTCGATATTTTGCGAGGATTTGTTCACTATCAGTTAGTAAAAAAATAGAAGCTGTCGGGTTGTTTTTTAGATACTCATCAATTTTTGAGAAATAAGTTTTATTAAGTTGATGTAATTGCGGTTGTTCTTGAATTTTGTCACTGCCACGAACATGCACTCCTAAAATCGGGTGTCTATTCTTCATTTTTTTGGAGTAAAAATTTTCGATTTCTTTTTTTAAAAATGGTTGTAATTTGAAATATTTCTTATATATATATCTGTGTTTTTCATGTTCTTCTAAACCATAGATGGGATGATTTTTGTTGATCAATTTTTCAAAGTTTATTATACGGAGATGTAAGCTGCTTACAAGCACATTTTCAGTCCGGCTAAATCGATGACTAGATACCCATTCTGAATTTTCTAATTTCTTTGTGTCAGGTAATCTTAAATTACGATGATTCCATCTTGAAGGGTAGAATGTGTAGTTTGGTTTTTCAAGGTCATTAATGGTGTAATTTGATACAGGTAAAAAATACATTGAAAATGCGTCTTCTTCCAAAGGTTTATCAGAGGAATAGAATGAATCTGGTCCCCAATAAATAACAGGAATTCGACCGGTTAATTCTGCAACCATAAGTTCCCCAGATACGTGCTCCATTTGACACCAGAATCCACTCTCCCATGATTTAATTAGTAAAAAATGATGGTCTTTAGATATATCTTTAGACATGACTTTCGGATTGTTATTGGGCTCATCATTAGACATGACCTTATGATTATTTTTAGATTCATCTTTAGAGGCGACTTTAGGACTGTTTTTATAGCTATCTTTAGAATTGCCTATAGCTTTCTCTTTTTTTTTTAAATGATTATATATTTCAAATTCAAAATCTGAATAAGGTAGGAGATTAAAAAGGAGAAAAGCCAGTGAGCGATTATCTTGTATTCCATAATTTGTAGGGACAAGATTATTATCAGAAATTAATCTAAATTCAAGTTCTGAAAGATCAGGATGTTCAGTTAAAGAAATTACCTCTTCAAAATGATTTCCTGTGATATTAATTTTAGTTAGAAATCTTTCATTAACAAATATAGATACCGTTTGATTATCTAAATAAGGCCTAACTCTGCCTACTAAATGAATGTACTTAACTGGATTTTGTGATGTGTTTTTAATTCTAAAAGTGAAGTGATCAGAAACCCAAAAATCAGAATATCTGTCTAGAGATAAAATTGATGGCATGGAGGGTGAAGCGCCATACTTTTTCAAAAGCTCCATAAAATTAACCAGATTTGTATTAGGATAAAATTCATAATACTTATTAATCCAATATTTCGATAAATAACGAAAGTGTTGAAAACTGATTCTGAATATTTCAAATAAACCCACAGTTTGAAACTGCTTATTGGTTTTGGTGTCTGTATGATTTCTATTACATGCTAAATGAGGCAAAGTAATATTCAAAAACTTATGATTTTTTCCTGCTCTCATCCACAATTCATAATCCATGCAATGCTTTAAAGTTTCATCAAATCCACCAACATCTATAAGCATCTGTTTTTTCATAAAACATGAGGGCTGTGCAATAAAACAAGCATGTGGCAACAGAGAATATTGAAAATTTTTACTAAGATATTCGCCAATTACGTTACCATTTGTATCAATATCTTTAATAGGACCATAAACACCAGAAATATCGGGGTGTTGTTGAAAAGTTTCAACAACCCTTTTGATTGCACCTGGACAATAAAGGTCATCAGAGTTTAACCATCCAATAATACTTCCTTTTGCCATAGAAAGACCTTTGTTTAAAGCATTAGATTGTCCTTGATCTGGTTCTGAGATCCATTTAATCCTATCTGTATACTTACTTAGAATTTCTAGGGTATTGTCAGTCGAAGCTCCATCAATCACAATATATTCAATGAATGGATAATCTTGTTGAAGTACACTTTCAATAGTCTCTTCAATAAACTTTCCTTGATTGTATGACGGTGTGATGACCGTTACGAGTGGTTGATTCATATATACTCCCCCATAATTTTGTATTTTGATTAAAAGTTTCTCATTTAAAACATTTGAGGGAAATCGCAATAAATCTAATTGATAAAATCTTACTAATTAGATTTATTAAATTGATCCTTGCGGTTGATTATTTTGTTTAAAATCAGTAACTAAACCTGTTTTCGTAGGTGATTTTTTCCGATTTTTCCATTTGTTACTTAAGGGCTTTTATTATTTTCAACTACTGGTCTTTTGTATAAGGTTATTTATTAATTGAATTTATTTCTTCTCTAAATGCCTTCATAAAATTATATTCATGTTGTGATAAGGGCAGGACTTCATCAACAATTATACTTAACGGACGATTATCAGAGCTTACACCAAGCTCTGCTGGAACAATATATCTATTGCTTATAATCTCAACAATACTAGTATATGAATTTGAATCGATAGGAATATCTAGTGTAAAGTCTCTTTCTGAAATAGAGTAGTTTTGTATTTGTTGGTCATTTACAAGTACTGTTAAAGATAGATCGTCAAATTGATGATAATTTCTTCCTTTAATAATCAAGCTTCGAAGCGGATTTTTCGGGTTAGCTCGAATTAGAATATGAAAAGATTGTGGCACCCATAAGTCTTCAAAACGATTCATGATTTGAATGGAAGATGTTTTATTGGATATAGATAGGGATTTAAACTGATTTAAAAGCCAAAATTCTCCTTTAGAAGCATGTGCTTTTAAATAAAGTGATAGCCAATGATCTGAAACGGTTCCGTAGTATTTTACAACTGTTTTTAGAATTTCTGGTAAACCAACTTCTTCCCAATTTATAATAGATTTTGACAAAGGATGTCTTCTGGCATTTGCTAGATAATCATCGAGAAATCCCATTTTATATTTATTAGCGATCCTTATCCATAGATCATAATCCATACAAAAATCTAAAGATTCATCAACTCCGCCTAAATCGTCCATTACATGTTTTTTTATAAAGGTAGCAGGTTGACAAATAGTGCAATCTACAAATAAGCTTTTTTGATCATTATTAGCTTTAACACCATAAGGATAAAGAATTTTACCTGTTTCATTAATATAATATCCTCTTCCATATACCATGCCCCATTCAGGATGAAGACTAAGAGCATTCACTCCTTTTTTTATTGCTTCTGGCAGATAAGTATCATCGGAATTTAACCAGCCAATAATTTTTCCTTTTGCCATTTTTAACCCTTTGTTAATAGCATGTGATTGCCCTCGATCTGGTTCAGAGATATAGCGAAAATGATTGTGAAATTGACTATACTCTTTAAGAATTTTTAATGTTCCATCTGTCGAACCTCCATCGACAACTATATGTTCAATGTTTGGATAATCTTGATTTAGCACACTTTTTATGGTTTCTTCAATAAACTTTACTTGATTGAATGAGGGAGTAATAATACTTACTAAAGGTAAATCTGTGTTTTTTGCCAATGTTCTACCTCCTTACTGGAGTTAATTTAGTTTTATGACAACTCTTTCTAAATAACAAAGAATGTTCTTATCTTTAGTGAGTGATGTATCTGTATCTATATGATAAGGATACACAGCTTGCATAAAAAATTTCTATGGTTTTTGTTTTCAAAGTAAATTCACTAAATAATTGTCATATACTTAAGGAGAAAACTTTTTTAAGTCACTGTCAACCATCATTTTAATTAATTCTTCAAAAGACACTTCAAGATTCCATCCAAGTTTTTCTTTAGCTTTTTGAGGATCTCCTAACAGAATATCTACCTCTGCTGGACGGATAAGCTTTGGATCTATAACGACGTATTTCTTCCAATCTAAACCAACATAACTGAATGCAATTTCTACAAGTTCCTTCACCGAATGCGTCTCACCTGTTGCAATAACATAATCATCAGGTTCGTCTTGTTGAAGCATTAACCACATGGCTTTAACATAATCACCTGCATAGCCCCAATCGCGCTTTGCATCAAGGTTACCTAACCGAAGTTCATTTTGTAGGCCCAATTTAATTCTTGCAACGGCATCTGTTACCTTCCTAGTTACAAATTGATGACCTCTTCTAGGTGATTCATGATTAAATAAAATTCCTGAACATGTATACATTCCATAACTTTCTCGGTAATTGACTGTTATCCAATGTCCGTATACTTTTGCTACAGCGTATGGACTCCTAGGGTAAAAGGGAGTTGTTTCTTTTTGTGGAATTTCCAACACTTTCCCATACATTTCACTACTAGAAGCTTGATAATATCGAATTTTTGGATTGGTTAATCGAATTGCTTCCAACATGTTTGTGACACCTATTCCAGTAGCCTGACCTGTATAAATGGATTGTACCCACGAATCAGCAACAAATGATTGAGCTGCTAAGTTGTAAATTTCATCAGGATCTGAAATTCTAATTGCGTCAATTAACGAGGGGAGGTCTAATAAATCACCAGGAATTAATTCAATTTTATCTAGTAAATGAATGATATTTTCATAATTAGGTGTGGCTGTCCGTCGCTTTAATCCAAATACTTTATAACCCTTGCTTAATAAAAACTCGGCTAAATATGATCCATCCTGGCCAGTTATGCCGGTAATCAATGCTTTTTTCATTATACCAACTCCTGTTTTTTCTTTTGACACAACATATGATAATGTATGCTTCGATTGAAAAGGTGACAGGGATGATTATCCTTACTTTTTTAATTTTATTATTTTTATGGATATTATCACTGTTGATTACTCGAGCTCATATAAGTAAATATTGGATTTGAAAAAGAACCCTTTTGATAAGTTAACTTTATTGAGGAAATAAAGGAAGAAGATCTTTTATGTACATTTCATACTTAGAACGAGGAGGAAATTGATGAATAAAACTAAATATCCACTAGTTTCCATTATTACTCCATCCTATAATCAAGGAAAATTTATTCGGGAGACCATTGAAAGCGTATTAACACAAGATTATAAGAATTTAGAACATATTGTAGTTGATGGAGGATCATCTGATGAAACCTTGCAAATATTAAAGGAGTACAGGGAGCTGGATTCAAGATTTCGATTTATCTCTGAACCTGATAATGGGCAATCCCATGCGATTAATAAAGGCTTAAAAATGGCAAAAGGAGATATAATTGGCTGGCTTAATTCAGATGATACCTATGTACCAGGTGCTGTAAATCATGTAGTGACTACTTTTATCCAGAATCCGTATTATTCAATGATATTTGGAAGTGCAAATATTACGAATGTTGAAAATGAAATTATTTCGCAATTTAAAGCGAGACCGGTCAGGTTAAATGATTTATTCAAAAGTTGTCCTATATGTCAACCGGCAGTATTCCTTAGAAAAAAAACATTAGAGGAGTTGGAAGGTATTGACGAAAGATTAGATTTTTGTATGGATTATGATTTATGGATTAGAATTGCTAAATCAGGCTATCAGATTGGAAATGTACAAGTAATTTTGGCAAACTCAAGATACTATCCTGATAGTAAGACCGGTTCAAAATATGCTGATGTGGGTTTTCCAGAAATTATTAAGACAAGTAAAAAACACTTCGGGATGGTATCAACTGCTTGGCTTAATTTATTTCTAAAACACTATAGAAGTAAAGGTATATGTTGGTTTATTAAATTATTTAAATCATATTCTATTTTTATAGATAGTCCTTGTATAACAGAATCTAACCTAGATAGGAGTACTGGGGTTCAGGAAGAATTTTATAGTATGATTCAAAATCATCCTAGTAAACCATTACATGCCATCCTTATAAAAGGAACAAATAAAACAGATGAAAACATAATATGCAATTTTCTTCTAAATGACCAATTGATTCAACAAATAAATATAAAGAAAGGACCCTTTGAGCTCAAAATTCCTGTTATTTCAACTAATAATACAAATAAATTTTCTGTTACAAGTATAAATAGAGAAACTGAAGATAATATTTATAAGATTTCAGACATTCTCCCCCTATCTGTAGAAGAGTACGACTTCTTGAAGGAATTTGAAAAAGGAGAATTATATGTTAAACGATGGATAAAACAGCATTTTAAATATTAGCAACTTTGCGGGAAGAAATCTATTATTTAACTGCTTTGGAAAAAACTCATGATTTAACCGCCTATTTAAAGGCGGTTATTGAAATTAATGAAAAAAATGTAAAAACTCATAATGTTCCAAACCTATTTTAATAATTTATTTAATTCTATTTTTATAACCTCATTTGATTTTAGGAATGTGGAGATTAAAAGTATAAATTATCATTATGATAATTGTTTATTGTTTATCGTTTAGTACGTCTTTAATTTTGTGCTCTAGTGATTTATGACAGATTAACAATCCGTCTTCCGTAGAGGCAATAATTAAATCTTCTGCTCCAATTATAATTGCTTTTTGATATTCTGATTTAATGACGCAATTTTTTGTTGATAATAGATGAACATCTCCTTGAAGGAGGTTATCATCGTTACTCTTTTTATTAAGGCGTTCCCATGCACTCCAGCTCCCTACATCATCCCATTGTAAATTGACCGGAATCGTATAGATCGTCTCAGCTTTTTCCAATATGGCATAGTCTACAGAGATTTTAGGAACAAGAGAGTATTTCGCTTTTGAAACTACTTCACTATCTATTATTTTTTTCCATATCTCTGGTTGATACTTTTCCATATAATAAGCAATCGTTGAGGGTTTCCAAATAAATATTCCGCTGTTCCAATAAATATTGTTTGTTTCCAATAGTTCTTTAGCTTTAGTCATGGATGGTTTTTCAATAAAAGCTTTAACCTTAAGTACTCCACTGTTGCTTCCCTCATCCTCCTTAGCTTGAATATAACCGTATCCTGTTTCTGGACGTGTGGGTTTTATTCCTAATGTTACAATTGAACGTTCATCATCAGCAATCTTTTCTGCCAGCTTAAATATTTCTGGAAAGACGCTACAGTCAGGTATATAATGGTCGGCGGGTACAGCAGCAAATGCCTCATTATCACTATCCTTTAAAAAGTGACAAGCAGTCAATGCAATACACGGTCCTGTATCCCTAGGCATAGGTTCCACTAAAAGCTGGCTGTTGGTTATTGAAGGTAACTGTTCTTTAACTAAAGGTACATATTCCTCAGTTGTTACAATATATATTTTTTCAGACGGAAGCCATTTCTTAAATCGATTATAGGTTTGTTGTAGCATCGTATCTTCTTCCATTAACGGTAAAAATTGTTTTGGTCTATCTTTTATACTCCATGGCCAAAATCGGGTTCCTTGTCCCCCTGCCATAATTACAACTTTCAATGATCAACACCTCAACATTCGTATTTACATATTCGGCACAACATAAAATAGCATATGTGTCTCGGTAGAATATCGAGTGGTGTGTTGACTAGTTTGTCAAAATTGTGTTCTTATCCTAATCATAAAGAACAGTTAAAAACCAAACTTATTAAGTAAAGATTCTATCTGTTTATACTTAATTAAGAGGAGCATTTGAATTTAGATGAAACTTTTTATAAGATTTTTCCACTTATTTATAAATGAAAATTTACAAATTTGTTGTAGGAAAAATCAATCGAAAAAAGGCTGATATTATGTACAGTCAGAAAAAATTGACATAAAAATAATATGATCATTCTTTTATATTATTTTGGCTATATTTAAAGTTATTTGATTTCTTTAGTAGATTCTTCATTATGTATTTTCTCTAAATTAAATGAAATATTTGTAAAAGGAGCATGTAATGATGACATGGCAAGAACAATTAAATAAATGGTTAACATTCGAGCATTTAGATAATGAATTAAAAGAAGCACTTTTCATGATGAAAGATAATGAAAAAGAATTAGAAGATGCTTTTTATAAAAGTCTTGAATTTGGCACAGGCGGTATGAGAGGTGAAATCGGACCAGGAACCAATCGTATAAATAAATACATGATTCGCAAAGCAACAAGTGGATTAGCTGGATATATTGAAGATAGTGGAGCAATAGCTAAAAAAAGAGGTGTAGTAGTCGCATATGATTCACGTCATAAATCTTCTGAATTTGCGCTGGAAGTCGCAAAAGTATTAGGGAAACATGATATTAAGACGTATATTTTCAAAGAATTATGCCCTACACCAGTATTATCTTTTGCCGTTCGTTATTTAAATGCATTTGCAGGTATTGTCATTACAGCAAGTCACAATCCACCAGAGTATAACGGCTATAAAGTATACGGTGAAGACGGCGGACAAATTCCGCCAAATGCAGCAGCTAAAATTATTTCTTTTGTTCAAACTGTAGAAAATGAATTAACCGTTCCAGTATTGGAAGTGAATGAATTACTTAATCGAAATTTATTAACATACATTGGTGAAGAAATTGAACAATCCTATATTCAACAATTGAAAACGATTCAACTAAACCGTGATATTGTTAGGAAAATAGAAAAAGACTTGAAAATCGTCTTTACACCATTACATGGTACTTCTAACAAACTTATCCGAGCTGGATTAAATGCATTTGGTTTTACTAATGTTTTTGTTGTAAAAGAACAAGAATTGCCAGATCCAAATTTTTCAACAGTTGCTTCTCCAAATCCTGAGGAACATGCAGCACTTGACCTTGCTATTAAATACGGAAAAGAAATTGACGCCGATCTGATCATGGGAACAGATCCAGATGCAGATCGTTTAGGTGTTGCAGTTAAAGATGAAAATGGTGAATACGTTGTGTTAACGGGTAACCACTTGGGGGCATTAATGCTTCATTATTTACTGTCACAAAAGAAAGAAAAAGGTCAACTGCCAAAAAATAGTGTTGTCTTAAAAACAATTGTCACATCTGAAATCGGGCGAGCGATAGCAGATCATTTTAATATAGAAACGATTGATACTTTAACTGGCTTTAAATTCATTGGGGAGAAAATTAATGAATTTAACCAAACAGGAGAATATCAATTCCAGTTTGGTTATGAAGAAAGCTATGGTTATTTAATTGGAGACTTTGTACGTGACAAAGATGCGGTTCAATCAGCAGTTTTTATAGCTGAAGTAGCAGCTTATTATAAGAAAAAAGGAAAATCGTTATATGAAGGATTACGGGAAATATTTGAAACTTATGGTTTTTATAAAGAATCACTTCAATCATTAACTCTAAAGGGAAAAGACGGAGCTGAGCAAATTGCAAATATTTTATCATCATTCCGTTCTAACCCTCCAAAAGAAGTAGCAGGAGTTAAAATTGTAACAATTGAAGATTATCAATCTAGTAAAAAAACAATTGTACAAACGAATACAATTGAAAAAATCCAACTACCAAAATCAAATGTGCTTAAATTTCATTTAGAGGATGATTCTTGGTTTACAGTACGTCCTTCTGGAACTGAGCCGAAAGTGAAGTTTTATTTTGCAATAAAAGGTCATTCTTTAACTAATAGTGAAAATAAGCTATCTACATTAGAAACAAATGTTATGAGTCTTGTTAATCAATTGAAAGATTTATAATAGGTCTATAACGAAGCAATCATGAAATCTACATTTCGTTCATAAAGTATATAGACATCACTAAAAAAAGGTGTGAGCCTATATGTCAACATGGCTGCAGTTAGCTATTTTTGCACTTGCTGCCTTTCGTTTAACAAGATTGCTTGTCTTTGATAAAATCACAGAATTTATTCGTCGCCCATTTCACCGTGAAGTGGAGGAAATGGATGAAGAAGGCAATGTAGAGACCTACATTGAAATAAAGGGAACGGGCATAAGAGCATGGATTGGTGAGTTATTAAGCTGTTATTGGTGTACAGGAGTCTGGTGTTCTGCTTTTTTATTTGCATTTTGTCAAATATGTCCTTTTATTGCAGAGCCGTTGCTATTTATTTTAGCCATTGCCGGATTTGCCGGGTGTATTGAAACAATAATGACAAAGCTTTTAGATTAGGCCAAATTCTTAGAACGAAATTCGATGTTCAACATAGTATAAGATATGATGATGAATGTTATATACAGTTCAGTTTAAGTAATTAAATTAAAGGAAGGTGGGAAAATGATGAATTATAAAAGGGTGAATCCTTCCAAAGACTCAAATGACTCAAACAATTTGAATGATTCAAATGAATCGAATATATTAAAACGATATACAGAGAGACAGAGAAAAGTAAAGAAAAGAGGATGCGGTTGCGGGAAGAAAAAAAGAAGCTCCTAGGATTTTTTAGATTATCGACAGTGGTTTGGAGTTAAATCATTCCGAATCGTTTTAAGAAGTATGCTAGGTCAAGGTTCAGTTTACTTATCATAAAATCCTCCAAAAATATATTTGTATTACGTTTATGAAATCAGAATATATATGATGTGTTTCATCTTCTTGACCTTAGCGTTTATTGACTACCCTCCACCTTGGTAGTCCTTTTTTATTATTTTTTTAGCGAAATGTCTTTTTTTTATTTCCCTAGCATAATTTTTAATAATTTATTTATGGAAAGGAGGAATTTAGATGAGACGAACAACTGAAAAAATACATACGAATTTAAAATTTTGTCCGCAATGCGGTAATGACAAGCCATATGTCATAAAATACGTTTCAGGTTCTATTCGCTGTGCTAAATGCGGCTATTATCATTTAAAACAATACGAATAAAACGGTTGTTAATAACAAGCGAAAATTGGATAAATCCTTTCCAAGATAAAATAGCAAGTAGAGTTTGTGAAATTGCACAGTTAGTTAAAAGCCGAATAATATAATTCAGAACCTACCAACCCAATGTTTTAAAAAATGAATCTGTCCCAAAAGGTCGTTAGGAAAATCGACTTTTTAGGACAGCTTTTTCTTTATATATTGCTCATTTCTATCATTGCTTGAATATCATCAGACCATAAGCGAGAATTGTCATATCCATCCCTTGCTTTATCTGAAAGTCCGCGATCACGAAGATCAAGTACTGCTAGTTTAAAATTTCGTGACGAATTTGAAAATATCCCTGTTATCATAATTAAGCTTTTTAAAGGCAGCCCCATTAACTAGTACATAAAATTTAAGGGAAGGTACAAAATCAAGCTAATCGCTGAGGATCAAGAGCATATAAAGGTAATAACAAATGATTGCCTTTAACTAAACGCAAATCACTAATTTTATTCAGAGTCTGCTTATAATTTTTGAATGTTCTCCTTCACATAAAATGATGATGAAAGCAAATGATAATGTTGTAATAAAATAACAAATTAAGATGTGAAGGTGAATGAGGTATGCCAGCATGGATGGAAGTCATCATACGTTCAGTACTTATCATTTTAGGATTATTCTTTATCACTAAATTATTGGGCAAGAAGCAATTATCAAAACTATCTTTTTTTGAATACATTGTTGGGATTACTGTTGGAGATATCGCTGGAACGATTTCAATGGATATTGAATTAAATGTAGTAAATGGTGTGATATCCTTATTGATTTGGTCGTTATTCCCGATCATTGTATCTGTTGCATCTTTAAAAAGCATGGTTTTTCGAAATATCGTGGAAGGGACTCCTACTACATTTATACAGGACGGAAAAATTCTTGAAGAGAACTTAAAACGTGAAAAATATACGACAGATGAATTGATGGAGCAATTAAGGAAAAAGGATATTTTTTTCGTAGGGGATGTTGAATTTGCAACACTAGAAACAAACGGGGAATTAAGTGTTTTGTTAAAACAAGAAAAGAAGCCAGTGCTTTGGGAAGATCTATTTGGAAAAGGCCAGAAACTAAAATCTCCTCAGACGATTATTATGGACGGAAATTTAATTGAAGAAGCGATTTATGAGAGCGGATTCAGTTTGGATTGGGTAAAAACTCAACTTCAAAAGCGTAAAGCAAAAGTGGAGGAAATTTTTCTTGGTCAAGTGGATCATTTAGGAAATATTTATCTTGATCATTACAAGGATGGATTGTCTAAAAAAGGAGTGAACCATGAGGATCATTGAACAGGTATTTCGTGGGTTGGTAGAGAATGTATATCGCCAGCATGACCACATTCAAGTAAATGAGGATGAAAAACTTCAGCGAAAACAGCTGGAACTGGATCAAATGGATGTCTTGGCTAATGAGTTTGAACAAAAAATGGAGCTTGCTGCTGTAGAAATGGAGAAGTGGCTGATCAAACATAAAAAAATGAAATAAATTGGAACTGTAAAAAACACCCCGCAAAAGTCCAAACAAACTTGCCCCCTCCTTCATATAGTGTAGTAATGATAGGAAGAGGAGGTGCATGGCGCATGGGTTACGGCTATGGTGGCTATGGTGGTTATGGCGGCGGCGGTTATTACGGCAGCACGTTTGTATTAATCGTTGTATTATTTATCCTTTTAATCATTGTTGGTGCTTCTTTCTATAACTAAGATGGATAATCCAAAGGGAAAATACGAGCAAATTTGCTCGTATTTTCTTTTTGCGAAGAACTTGAAACTAGGCGGTCAGTCAATTTCTTTTCACCTTTTGCCTAGAAAGTCATAAGATATAACATCAAAAAGGAGGCGGGAAAATGGATAATAAATTCTTCAAAAATATCGAAAATAAAACGGGTGTAAACATGAATGATGTATTTGCTTTAGCGAATTCTTTACAAGGTGCCAACTTTAAAGATGAAAAAACGGTTCGCAATGTGATCCGCCGAGTATCACAAATTGCAAACAAACCTGTATCAAAGCAAATGGAAGACAAAATTGTTAAATCTATTGTCAACGGAAATGAAAAATTAGATTTTAACACGATTTCAAAAATGATTAATAAGAAGTAAATAAAAGACTGACTGGCATAATTAAGGATAAGGTGAATCAAGGGAGTGGAAACTCATTTGATTCACCTTTTTAATTATTTTAGGAAATTATAAAATTCTTAAACTGTAAATAAGCGCACGACATCCAGCTCCAGCGCTTAGCCCCTCTAGGGTCTAGCCACAAATGAATTGAAGACAAAGATCGTCTTCTATTCATTTGTGGCTTATGCTTGTCGGGGCTGAACGAGGCGCTTGCGCTTTTGTTCTTTGTACTAAGTTTAACTGGTTAGCTCTAGGTTCTAGTTAAATAGGAGTTGAAGGGAGAGTACATTTTCTAATTCTTATTCGCCATTCGCCATTCACTTTTCTTAATACTTTGTTCATCATTCTTTCACCTTAATTTCACAATTCTCCTTTATAGTGAAGGTGACAAAAAGAGGTGACCAAAATGGAACAGAATAAAGAACAGATCGCAAAATGGAGAAGTTTTTTACTACTATATAAATTTGCGTTGGATGAAATCAATACAAAACTTGAGATATTAAATGAAGAATTTGAATTTTCGCACCAGCATAATCCGATTGAACATATTAAGTCCAGAATTAAAGAGCCAACGAGTATAATAAGTAAGCTGCAAAGAAAAGGTCTCGCGATAACAACCGAAGAAGCAGCTAAACATATCCATGATATCGCAGGGGTCCGAATCATTTGTTCATTTATGTCTGATATCTACAGCATTTTTGACATGATTTCAAGTCAAGATGATATTAACGTTTTAAAGGTAAAGGATTATCTTAAACATCCTAAACCAAATGGCTACCAAAGTCTTCATTTACTAGTGGAAATTCCAGTCTTTTTAACCAATCGAACAGAAAAGATAAAGGTTGAAATTCAAATACGTACCATCGCCATGGATTTCTGGGCAAGTTTAGAGCATAAGATTTACTACAAATATGATAAGGGAGTTCCTGATTCATTAACAAATGAATTAAAAGAAGCGGCAGAAATTGCTCACTATCTCGATATGAAAATGAAAAGAATTCATGATGAAATGATGTTGTATAAGGTGAAAGACAAGTTAAACGAGACTCGGGTTATCGTCTAATATACAAGCAGTCTTGGTCTTTACCACGGAATTCACAATAAATAGATCCTCATACTGCTTAGGTATGAGGCTATTTGTTTAGGCGTGTTTATTAAAGGGTAGGAATCCTATAAAGAACTCGTTAGTTAAATGACAGGAGGAATGAATAGTAATGAAATGGAAGAAAAAGTTATTTGTTGGAGGAATGGTCGCGACAGTAACATTAGTTGGTCTAACTGGATGTGGAGATGAAATAGATGAAGCAGAGAAAAATGTCGATGAAGCGGACGAAGTAAGTGACGAATTACAAAAAGATATGAATGACGCAGAACAGGAATTGGAGGAAAATGGAGTAGGCGATGGTGTAGACCAAGATAATGGTCCTAGTGATGGGGGACAAAAGGACGAGATTGATGATGAAAATAAAAATACGGAAACCAACTAGTTAAAATTTTGTATCAGTAAGAAATGGGGATGATTGAAATGACAAAAACCTATTATGTATCAGTTGAAACGGAAGATATCCAAGAATCCAGATTAGATGATCACTTAATTTATTATGAAATTAATGCGACAAATGAGCAGATCCAAGAAATCAGAAAGATGTTACGAGATATCACGAAAACAGAATTAGATCCCAAGCCAATTCTAACATCGCTAAATGAAGAAAACGGAATAGAACATCGGGAGAAGCAGGATCAGTTAATAAAAAATCTGTACGAAAAGATTTATCAGCTTGGAACCGTAGAAACAAAACAGGAGATTCGATCATTACAAATTTTAAACCATCTTCAGTAAAGAAGATGGCTGTTTTTTTAGGAGCTATTACACTATACGAAGCGAATCAGCTCATTAATGGCTTTAAAAACCGTGAAGCTGCTGCTTTCCGTCCACGCCGGTATGATGGAATTGAGATGAACAGCTGATCCTTTGCACGCGTCATTGCAACATAGAGTAAACGCCGTTCTTCCTCAAGAAATTGATGATTGCCTTTTCTAGCTGCATCAAGTGCAAAATCATGAGGCAGGGAACCATCGACTGCACCTATGATGTACACATGCTTAAACTCAAGCCCCTTAGAGCGATGAATCGTCATTAGCTGAACCCCAGATTCCGTTGCATCCTTTTGGCCCTTTAACGCTTTTTGGGTCAGCATCATATGATCAGCATGCGCCAGGAATTCCTTTACCGTTGAAAACTTCTTGATGACTACTTTTAAATCATGCAGGTCATCTGAGCCTTTGTCCATTGCATTTCCTTCATTTCCTTGTTTTTTTACATAGTCATGGAAACCAAGCTCTTTTTCAATGATATGTAATGCTACAGCCGGCCTTTCATTTTTTAACATGCTTATTCGCGGGATAATTTTTTTAAGTTTGGCCATTTGAAAAGCAGGCAATCCATTTAAATGTAGTAACGCCTCAACAAGTGAACAATCGTGGAGAATGGATAAGGCCTTGACATCATTAAGAGTTGATTGCTTTAAAAATAAAGCGCGGATGATATCGCTAATGGCTGACGTATCATCAGGATCAACACTTAGTCGTAAATAGCTGAGAGCGCCGCGAACCATTTTCCGCTCATAAAATGAACTTTGTTCTTTTTCAATAACAAAAGGAATACTAGATTGAACAAAACGTTCAAAGACTGCGCGTCCTCCTGCATGTGTACGATATAAAATCGCAAATTCATCGGGATTTGCCCCTTGTGCAATTTTTTCCTTAATATCATTGACAATCATCGTTGCCTCTTCTTCCTCGTCATATGGGAAGAAGCAGACAGGTAAATGATCAGACTGCGCCTGTGCATACATTTTTTTTGATAGGCGCTCTTTGTTTTTGGAAATTACTTCATTTGCAGATGAAACAATATGGTGGTCTGAACGATAGTTTGCTGAAAGGGTAATGATCATTGCCTCAGGGTATTCCTCTTTAAAATTTAAAATGAAGGAGGGCTCGCTGCCCCTAAAGCTATAGATCGTTTGATCATCATCGCCAACTCCGCATAAATGATTCGTATGATTTGATAAGAGTTTAATAAGATGATATTGAACAGGATTAATATCTTGAAACTCATCAATGAGAAAATATTGAAACCGATTTTGATAGGCTTTGAGCAAAGGCGGATTACCTTTTAGCATGTCATAGCATTTGACAAGCATATCGTCAAAATCAAATTGCCCGCGCCCAAGCTTTTGTTTCTCATAATACGTATAAAGCTTCAGTACCGTTTCTTCCCAGTCGTCATTAGGGGTTATGTCCTGTGGCGATTTCATCGTATTTTTCCAATAGCCGATTTGCTGGAGCGCCTGGTCAAAGGGAAAATCCTTTTCATCAATCTGCATTTCCCTGCAGGCTTGTTTCAAATAGGCTTCCTTTTGCCATTCCCATTTAAGCAAATGCTGACCGCTCCATTTTTCACGGTCATGATGAAGAAGCATTTTATAAAAGATGCTATGAAAAGTGCCAATGACAAGCTGGTTTAATTGTCCAGCTGACTTTGTTGCGTTAGTTTTAATCCGTTCATGCATTTCTCTGGCAGCCTTAGCTGTAAAGGTTACAAGCATCATCGATTTTGGATCGATTGATTTTTCTTCCATCATATAGAGTGCTCTCGTTGTTAGTACACGGGTTTTTCCGCTGCCTGCACCAGCTAAAATTAGCAGCGGTCCATCGATTGTCGTGACAGCTTTTCTTTGCTCACTATCAAGCGGTATCCCAAGCAAGGATGAAACTGGCTGGGATTTTACGATGAAAGGTGTCCGCCCCTTAAGCGCTGTAGGAAGGCGCCACTCGCTCACGATTGGCCTTTCGGTCGTTGCAATCGCTCTTGATTTTGGAAGACGGAAACCGTTTTGCTCCGTATAGTTACTTTCCATAATAGACTGTTGTAGTGTTAGTTTAGATTGAGTTGAAGGATGGGAATCCAGTTTATTGCATGTTTTGCTATCTTCCTTCATTAGATGATAGAAATGGGGCTGCTGATTGATGCCAATATATAGTTTCACAGGCTTTCCACAAGCCTTGCATGTTACGTCATTTTTTAAGCTAGCCTCATAGATTCGTTGATAATCCTCTCGAGGCAAAGTGGTTAGAGATAGCTCTAAATCTTTCATTCTCGCATATTTCAAGATGATCCCCCTTCCAGAAAAGAATTTCTTCCATCGAATATGTATATAAAAAATGAAGCAGGGTTTGTAAGGTATAATCGATAAATATTATTAAGAAGATTAATTTCTATATTTCGCAGATCATTCATATAAAAATTAGCGACAAACACTATCTTATCAGAATGAGACCTTATCGAAAAGGTAAATGTAGAGGAGAAGGAAAGGAAGGAGAGTCAAAAATGGGGTATATCCTACCAATCCAGCATGATGCCTACATCCAATATGCAAACAGATCTGTTCCTATGCAACAGCATTATTCACATACTTATCCTATTGCTGCAGTGCCATCCGCAAAGAAGGAATTAAAACAACAACGGTTAGCAGCACCTTATGATCAAAAAATAAAAATTCCAAAGACGAATAAGGATTTCGATTCATTTTCGGGAAAAGGGCAGTTTATAAACGAATATGTCTGAATATAAAAGGAAGGGTGACATCGTCTCGTGTCACCCTCATTAAAATGTTTGAACATGCAGCCCTTCCCCTTCAAGCCATTCAGCATATAAGACTTCCTTAACATTAAGAATATTTTGCTGTTTAAGCTGCTGCTCTAACCAGGTTAGATTAAAGCCTGCTTCCATGAGATTATCTTTAATAATCTTACCGTCACTTATAAATGTAATTGGCAGGTGTACCTGATCAAGATTGACCTGTAAATCGCCTTTTGTGGGTGTTTCATAAGAAGGCTTTTTTAAGATGCTGACTGTTCCATCTGTTTCTAAAATCGCATACTCCAGTTCGCGAATGGAGAATGCACCTTTAGAGCGAATGAGATGCTGAAGCTGGTTGATATCAAGCTTGTTCTTTTTCAAGCTTTCTCTGATGATTTTCCCATTGCGTATGATGATTGATGGTCTACCCTCTAATAAACCACGTGTGCTACTCCACTTTTGTGTAATGATCTCTAAGATGTAAATAAGCAGTCCCCATATAATAACTGCATAAATAATTCGAAATACACCAACCTTTTCATCAAATATCGCATTTCCGACAAGCTCTCCTAAAACGAGTGCCGAGATGAAGTCAAATGTGGTAATTTGGGTGATCTGGGTTTTACCTAAAATCCTTGTCAAGACAAAAAGGGAGACTAAGCCTAAAACTAATTCTACAGTAATTTGTGCATAATGCATGAAATAACCTCCATCAGAGACACCGTTGCAAATAGTTTTTTCCATTTTCGCTTATTCTATCCATTTAGATAGAGGAGACTATAGGATGAAAACCACATAAAAACGAGCTTGGATAACCAAACTCGTTCGTAAAGAGACTATGAAATTAATGAGTATATTTAATCATAGTGACATGAGGAATTCCGGCGTCCATAAACACGTCAGATACCGTTTCATATCCTAATCGTTCATAAAAAGGGATGGCATGTGTTTGCGCATTTAACTTTAACTTAGTAACGCCTTGAGCGGATGCTATTTCCTCCAACTTTAATACGAGCAGCTTTCCGGCACCTTTTTTTCGGCTTGATGAAAGAACACAAATTCTCTCAAGCTTGCCAATCCCATCTAATACACGAACACGTGCAGCGCCAGCTGGCTTCCCATTATCATATAACACAACATGTGTTGCTTCATCTTCAAATTGGTCAATTTCTTCTTCTTCAGGTACCTGCTGTTCATCGACAAATACGGTTCTTCTTACTGAAAATGCATCCTCGAGTTGTTCTTTTGTTGTTACTTGCTGTACATTCAATTAATTGCAATCCTTTCCGAGTAAGAATGTTTCATGAACGGTCCAAGAGCCGTTTTCGAGTTCATATAATAAATGGAAGCGATTAACAACTTCCTCATGAGTAATATTAAGCATTCGCAAACTGCCAAGCACATCAGAATGCTCATCATCAGATAAGTTTTGCCCGATTGTTATATGAGGGACAAAAGAATATTCAGGCTGGCTTTGTAAAACGCCGCGATGAAGCTTTTCATGCAAGGCTTGAAGCTCATCGGTTGGTTCCACTTTTAAATAAATGACATTGTTAACGGGTGCAAAGGAACTAACCTTTTTAATTGTAAGCGTTAAAGGTGAGGTTTCCTCTGCAATCTTTCGAAGCTCTCTTGTAATCTGTGTCAATTCTTCATCAGTTGCTTCAAAAGCTGTCTTCAGTGTTACATGCGGCGGTACGAGCGCATAGTGTGTATCATAGCGTTTTCTGTATGAATTTGCTAAATCTTGTAGCTTTTTTGATGGAAAAAGGGCAATTCCGTATTTCATATTCTTCCCTCCTAGATCATTGTTTTAATGATAGTATATCAAATTTTCAAAAATAAACATATGAACGGCAGAGTTTCTGAAATTTTACTCAAACATTTGACGTAAAATAGGTGTTAGTGCAGGTTGCCAGTACTTCCATGTATGGTCCCCATCAAATTCTTCATATGTATAAGAAAAACCTTTTTCAGAAATCACTGCTTTTAATTCACGATTTGGTGTTAAGAAGTCCTCTATCTCCCCATGAGTTGTTTTAACTTCTGTCTCTTTCTTTCCGATTTGATGGTAAATCGTTGGTCTGGAAGAGGCTTTAAATTCTTTCACAGCTTGTATCACAACATCATTAACATAAGGAGATTGCAGGATCAGCTTGCCAAATGTGTTTGGGTATGCAAGTCCTGTCATTAATGATACGGTCGCTCCCAATGAGTCTCCGATAAGAGCACGTCCATAGCCAACTTGGTAAGTTGAAAATTCCTGATCGAGGTATGGGACAAGCTCATGGGTGAGAAATCGTATGTATGCTTGACATTTTGCTCCGCTCGGATGGTATTTTTTCCTTCGGTCATCAACATCATGATAAGGGATTCCAACAACAATAAGATTATCAATCTCTTCGTTTTTCATTAACGCTTCAACCTGCCTGCCGACACGTCCCAGACGGAAATAATCCTGACCATCCTGTGCGATAAGCAAGCTATATTTATAAAGGGGTGAAAAATTTTCGGGAAGATAAATAAGCAATGTTAATTCTTCCTGTAAGGCTGCTGAATAAAAAAGATGTTCTTTAATAATACCCGATTGTTTGCTCATATTAATCTCTCCTCGAGGCAATAATGCAACACTTTTTTATTTTATCCCATTCTTTCCAATCAGTAAAACTCATCCTTCAAGTTGGAGTGTAAAAAACTAATTTAGTATTTAGGTAAATTGAATGATGAAAACTTAAGGACGCTTAACTTTTAAGGTAATGGGCCTATTATCATGTTTGGACCACTCTTTTTTATAGTAAGGAACTTTTTGGAAAGTTATCCGTATTTAAGATAAAAACATTTCTTAAGGTGAATTGGAATTTATATCAAAGCAAGACTGGTGGTTAACAGTTATTGTTTGGGGAATAATGCTTCTCGCAATAGGAGGTGGCTGCTATGAACTAATTAAACATTCAATGAATGTTGGATTTTTTACTTACGTTGATTTTTGCCGTTGCTCTTCCTGCTTTCATTTTGTGGATGTGGTTTGGATTGTCAACACTAAACTAGACAACTTTTTTAAGGTGTTTAAGTTTATATTCAATCGGGCTTAAATAGCCAAGTGTTCCATGAATTCGAATATGATTAAACCAGTGAACATAGTCATGTAATTCTCTTGTCAACTCTTCTAAACTATCAAAATGACGGCCTTTGACAAACTTAGTCTTTATAATTTTAAAAGTAGCCTCAGCTACCGCATTATCGTAGGGACATCCTTTCATGCTTAATGAACGATCAATGTTAAATGTCTTTAATGCTTCATCAATCAGCAGATTATTGAACTCACTTCCTCGGTCTGTATGAAAAAGCTGAATATGATTAAGATCTGCTTTAATGGATGCCAACGACCGATAAACTAATAATGCATCTTTGTTTGGCCCTGTACTATGACCGACGATTTCTCGATTAAAGAGATCAACAAATACACATATGTAATGCCATTTTTTATTGACTCTCACATATGTTAAGTCACTAACTATAACTGATAGTGGTTTACCTTGAGTAAATTCACGATTTAATTCATTATGCTGTTGATTTTCATTCGGTTTGGTCATGTGTGGCTTAAATTGTGCGACTGTGTAGAAGAAACGAGTCCTTGCTCATTCATAATTCTCCCAATGCGACGTCTAGAAACAACTTTTCCTCTTTTCTTAAGATCATGTTTAATCTTTCGTGTACCATAATTTTGACGACTCGCATGGAAAATTTCTATGATATCTGAAGTAATATCATCTTCGTAAGAACGTTCTTTTGCTTCATAGTAGTAGGTGCTTCTTGATAGTTGTAGGACCTTGCACATTGCTGATATCGAGTATTTGTGTTGATTGTTCTTAATCATATTTACTTTCGTCCTAGTATCAGCGCTGCTTGCTTTAAAATGTCATTTTCCATTTCAAGTTGCTTATTTCGTTTACGTAGTTCAATTAGTTCTTTTTGTTCTGGAGTTAAATTGTCTTTCGATTTAAAAGAACCGGATTTCTGACTTTGACTCACCCACTTATCCAAAGAAGATGGAGTGAGATCATATTCACGAATAATTTCTTTTCTAGGTTTACCATTCTTGTATAGTTGTACGATCTGTTCTTTAAATTCTTCCGTAAAAGTTCGACGTTCTCTTTTAGTCATGTAGATTCTCCTCAATAGTATTATCTGTAGTCTACTTGACCTTAAAAGTTCTGTCCAACTAAGTGTAGCCTATCCAGTTAACAACCTATTATGTATTAGACGAAAACAACTTAATGATAAAATACGGACCATTAAAAAAACGAAACCATTAAAACAAATAACATCTGTCAAAAAAACCAGTAAAGACTCGAGATTGAATACAAGCCACATCATTCTGTCCTAATTTCTCCAAAAAATAGAGAGGAGTTTATGGAAATTCTCTCGAAACCCTTTCCAGATGTTAAAATCATCAATTACAGGAACTAAAGTGGTGACAATATTGAAGAAAATAATAGAAAAGCGGTTGTTTTCCTTTTATACAGGTGAATTAACTTCAATCATTGCATTTATACCTATTAGTCTTATAATAAATAATGCGTTTCCTTATTTGCAGTTATATTCACTGTTTTCCTTTTTATATTCTTTTTTCATTTTAGAATTTATCCTCATTCAAGGAAGCTTTTATTGGTTTGGGAAATGGAACCGATTGAAAAAAACACGAATCGATCCGCTACCCCAATCTGGCTAGTGAAATTTTTAAAGAAAATGAAAAAGTGTAACATCTTATTAATCATTTTTGGCCAATGTATCTTGCTTGCTGAAATATTCATGATAGAAGGACCTAAACCTGTTATGGGGATGATGCTGGCAGGCTTTATTTACCTCTTTGCAATAGCGGAGTACATGAATTACTTTCATATCCAATTATCCTATGACAATATTTCTGATATGAAACATCTCATAAAGTCAAAAAGGTTAAAAAAGGCAGTTTTAGCTAAGGAGTTTGATAGGATGGGGCTTTAAACTTTGGATTATATTATAGGGTTTACTTATTCTAATATATAAAATCTTCAGTTAGAATTTATTAATGGGACAGTTGGTATTATTTTAAAATTAATATTGATTCTTTAATTAAAAGAAACGCGATTAATAATTTCTAAAGATACGAATCAAAAAGAGCCTTTACTCAACGGGAGTAAAGGCTCTTTCAAGGATTAGGGGGAGCTTCACTTAACTTGAAGTTCCCAATATCGTCACCTAATCATATACAAGAGACAGCAACTACGTATCCATAGAAGTTCAGCCTGGGTAAGTCCAGAACCTTAGTTATTAATCAAATCCCCGCAATATTCTCGTATCAGCTTAGAGGCTTTTGTCTGGCTAATACCAAGGTCTTTTGCCACTTTTCTGGATGATTTATATGTTTGGTAAGATCTTCTGACGAAGATTCGCTTTGTTTCGTCGAGTGCTTTATCAAGTGAAGTAGGCAGAGCGAACTGGGTGACTTGTTCAACATTTTCAGTGATCATTTCAGGCAAATCGCCCACTTGGATTACAGAGTCGCTAATGACAACTAATCTTTCAATCAGGTTTTCGAGCTGGCGTACATTGCCAGGCCAAGAATAATGGATTAAGATGTTCAGGCATTCTTCCGATATGACTTTGTTTTCATGGTATTTTTTATTGAATTTATTTAAAAAGTTGTATGTGAGCGGAATAATATCTTCTTTTCGATCACGTAGCGGCGGAAGATGAATATCGATCACATTCAACCGGTAAAATAAATCCTCCCGGAATCTTTTGTCATTGACCATTTCCACTAAATTCTGGTTTGTTGCCGCGATGATGCGAATGTCGACCTTTTTCATTTCACTGCCGCCAATAGGAATAAACTGTTTATCTTGGATTACTTGCAAAAGCTTTGCCTGTAGAGCGAGTGGCATTTCTCCGATTTCATCAAGAAAAACGGTGCCGCCTTCCGTAGCTTCGATCAATCCTGCTTTTCCGGCTTTGTTCGCGCCAGTAAATGCGCCTTTTGAATAGCCAAATAGCTCTGATTCGAGCAGCTCTTCCGGAATAGCTGCGCAGTTAATCGTTAGGAACGGGCCGTTTTTCCTCTTACTGATACGGTGGATATAGTGCGCGAGCACACCCTTTCCAGTTCCTGATTCTCCCTGGATTAGAATGGTAGAATCTGTTGGTGCCACCTTTTCACAAAAAGTCAGAATACGATTGATTTTGCCGCTGTTTGTGATGATACTGCCCGTTTCTCTTTTTTCTTGAGTGCTTTCTGACTCACCACCCGCTTCATTCGCCTTGATCATTTTATACGTCTGCGTTTCAGTTGCGGTGATGACAACGAGCTCAATTTCCCCGGAATCATTTAAGAGTGGAATCGCTGATGTCAGCAGCTCAGCTCCGATATATGTTTGCTGCTTCATGTAGCAAGGCTTTTTTCTTTTATATACTTCCGGAACGATAGAGGGTTTCCAGTAGCCTTTTTCAAATAAGTCGACATTGTATTTACCAATGACATCAGCCGGCTTCAGCCCATAATGGCGCTCACATACCTGATTTACGTATAGGATCCGCTTTTCACCGTCGAGGACGAAAATCTCATCTGAGGAATAATCGAGAATTTTTAAAAGAGTTTCCAGCGTCATCTCAACATTTCCTGTTGCTTCCGGACTTTTCATAACATGATCCTCTCTTTTTTAAAAGTGATGAGTTACTTTTGATTAATGGTGCATCAATCTGAGTTCATTATAACTCAAAGTGATAGCGTTCTCATAAATAATTCGAAATTTTTTGTGTATTTCCACCAATTTTAAAAGTTGGCACAAGAATTGCATATATAAAATTGACACGCTAAAACGAAGCATGTCATTACTTGTAGTGCATTTGAAAATAAAGCAATACGCAATTCTTAGAAGTTTGACAGTTAGGGAGGTATGAATATGGAAAAACGACAGGAGGTTTTTGACATTACCATAATCGGAGGAGGGCCGGTTGGCTTGTTTACTGCTTTTTATGCAGGGATGCGCCAGACGAAGGTGAAAATAATCGAAAGTCTTCCTCAGCTCGGCGGACAGTTATCTGCTTTGTACCCTGAAAAATTTATTTATGACATTGCAGGGTTTCCGAAAGTGCGTGCACAAGAACTCGTCAATCTATTGCTGGAGCAAATGAGTCAATTTGAACCGACAATTTGCCTTGAACAATCAGTGGAAAGCATTGTTCGTAGAGAAGACAGATCTTTTGCCATTACAACTAACGAAGAAACTCATTGTACGAAAGCAGTCATTATTACTGCAGGAAATGGCGCATTTAAGCCGCGCAAACTGAAAATGGAAGGTGAAGAAAAATATGAACATACGAACCTTCATTATTTTGTTCAGGACTTGAATCATTTTGCTGACAAAAAAGTGGTAGTGTTTGGAGGCGGAGATTCTGCCGTAGACTGGGCTATGATGCTTGAGCCAATTGCGGAAAAAGTCACGCTCATTCACCGCAGAGATAAGTTCCGTGCTCATGAGCACAGTGTCGAGCTTTTGAAAAATTCCAAAGTTGAAATTTTAACTCCGTACGTTCCTGCAAAACTGATTGGCGATAAAAAAATCGAAAACGTGGTTGTGAGAGAAGCAAAGAGCGGGGAGCTGCTTGAAATTGAAGTCGATGATGTCCTAGTCAATTACGGTTTTGTTTCATCGCTCGGTCCGATTAAAGACTGGGGGCTTGAAATTGAAAGTAACTCAATCGTTGTCAATTCTAAAATGGAAACAAACATCAAGGGTATATATGCAGCGGGGGATATTTGCACGTATGAAGGCAAAGTGAAGCTGATTGCAAGCGGTTTTGGGGAAGCTCCGACAGCTGTGAGCAATGCAAAAGTATATATTGATCCAAGTGCGAAAGTTCAGCCGCTTCACAGTACAAGCATTATGGGAGAAAAAGAAAAAAGCGGCTCAGCCGTTTAACTTTGTAAATGAAATAGGGGGAATCCACATGGCTAAATACACAATAGTAGACCAGGAAACATGCATCGCTTGCGGGGCATGTGGAGCAACGGCACCGGAAATTTTTGACTATAATGACGAGGGAATTGCTTTTGCCATCCTTGATAACAACAAAGGCATAACTGAAGTTCCTGACGAATTGGAGGAAGATTTAGAAGATGCCGTTGACGGTTGCCCAACAGATTCCATTAAGGTGTCTGCTGAACCTTTTACATGTAGGACCGTTCAAGCCGGATAATTTAATAAATTGCTCAATCTCTATCAAAAAAAGAAAATATTAGACTTGCAAGCAAGGATTAGTGATCATCATTTAGTATGGGGGAGAATCAAGTATGGCTTATAACAAAGTAGAAAATGCATCAAATCGGACATTTGAAAGAACATTGACATATGACAAATATACAGACCCGAACGTACTTGAAAAAGAAATGGATCTTGTATTCTCGAAAACTTGGCAGCTTGTGGGACATGTTAGCCAGTTGGAAAAAGCAGGTGCTTTTTTTACCACTGAAGTAGCTAACGAGCCGATTATCGTTACTCGAGGCCAAGATGAAGTGATCCGCGCGTTTTATAATGTTTGTCCGCACCGTGCGACAAAGCTTGAAAAAAGCGAGTCAGGCAAGAAGAAAATTTTACAGTGCGGCTATCATGGCTGGACTTTCAAATTGGATGGGAAGTTAAACAAGGCACCAAACTTTAGAGGGGAAGATGCGGCTTGTGTACAAGATGCATGTTTGCGTTCGGTCCGCATGGAAATCTTAGAATCTTTAATCTTTGTAAACTTGGATGATCATGCGAAACCGCTAAGTGAATCCTACGGTGATTTTTTCGACCGCTTGAGAAAATTCCCATTTTTAAGCGAGTTAAAAAGAACAAACCAGAAAACGCGGGTGATTAAAGCTAACTGGAAAGCATTTATTGATAATTATTTGGAGTGTGACCATTGCCATGTTGCCCATCCAGGCTTTGTTTCAGCGCTTGACATGGATGATTATCAAATCATTACATGTGACAACTATTCACTGCAAGGGACAATTGTTAAACCTGATAAAAATTACGGTACAGTCGATCTTAATCAAGCAGAAATGCAAGGCGGGTCTTTCTTCTGGCTGTGGCCAAACTTAATGTTGACGATTTATCCGGGTCCCGGCAATATGGCAACAATTCAAATGCTGCCGATTGACCATGAAACCACTTTGGCTGTATACACTTATTATTTCCGTGATGAGAATTTGACTCAGGAAGAAAAAGACTTAGTCGCTTTTGCTGAACAAGTCCGACAGGAAGATGTGGAGCTTGTAGAATTAGAACAAATTGGTTTCCGCTCCCGGGCATTTAATAAAGGAAGATACTCTTCTTCAGAAAAAGCAATTGTACAATTTCATGAAATGGTGTTGGAGGCCCTCAATGAGTAAATTAGTAAATAACGTAAAAACGCCGAAACGTTTTTTGATGATTAATGGTGAAAAAGTAGAAACAGCTATCTATGCTCCGTTATATTCTCCGTATTCTGGGGAAGAAATCGCTCAAATTGCGATGGCGGATAAAGAGCTGACTATAAAGGCAATTGCCGCTGCATACAACACGCGGGGAGTAATGGCGAAAATGCCGGCGTATCAGCGGGCGGAAATTTTAGAAAAAGTTGTAGAGCTATTAAAAGAAAAAGCGGATGAAGCGGCAGAAATTATTTCTCGTGAATCCGCGAAGCCAATTATGTTTGCAAAGGCTGAGGTGGCAAGAACGATTGAAACGTATAAGTTTTCAGCCGAGGAAGCAAAAAGAATCCACGGTGAAACGATTTCTTTTGATGCAGCAATTGGCGGCGTCGGCCGGATCGGCTACACGTTAAGAGAACCGATTGGGATCATTGGCGCGATCACGCCGTTTAACTTCCCGATGAATCTTGTCGCTCATAAAGTCGGACCGGCGATTGCTGCTGGCAATACGATTGTTTTAAAGCCAGCGTCGCAAACTCCGCTGTCTGCTCTCTTTATCGCTGAATTATTTGAAGAAGCTGGTCTTCCGGCGGGGGCATTAAATGTAGTCACAGGTCCTGGAGGCGTTGTTGGAGATGCAATAGTTGAAGATGACCGCGTGAGTATGGTCACATTCACAGGGAGCCCTAGCGTCGGAATCGGTATTCGCAACAAGGCGGGATTGAAAAAGACGACGCTCGAACTCGGTTCAAATTCAGCTTTAATTATCGACAAGGAAATTGACATAGATCAAATCATTGACCGCTGCATCATGGGTGCTTTCTCCAATCAGGGGCAAGTATGTATTTCCCTGCAGCGTGTATATGCACATGAGGATGTGTATGAAGAATTTGTTGCGAAGTTCACTGAAGCAGCGCAAAAACTGAAAATTGGCGACCCGCTTGAACCGGACACGTATATTTCCGCTTTAATCTCTAAAGGGGAAATAGAACGAGTACTTGGTTGGATTGAAGAAACGAAGGGCAGTAATGCAACGATCACAGCGGGTGGTAAATTGCAAGGCGGCATTCTAGAGCCAACAATTATTACAAATGCAGACCATTCGTTAAACGTATCCTGCCAGGAGGCATTTGCTCCGGTTGTTGTTGTGAACAAAGTAAGTTCAATTAAAGAAGCTATTAAGCTAGTGAATGCTTCCCGTTTCGGATTACAGGCAGGAATATACACAAACAATGTGAAAAACGCTTTGTACGCTTCTCAGGAATTGCAGGTTGGCGGGGTTATCATTAATGACGTACCGACCTATCGAGTCGATCAAATGCCATATGGCGGTGTAAAAGAAAGTGGGACAGGTCGTGAAGGAATAAAATACGCGGTGGAAGAAATGACTGAAATGAAATTGGTCGTTTGGAACCAAAGCTAAAAAACGAGGGAGATCATTGTGAAACAATTTAAGATAGCAGTTATCGCTGGAGACGGCATTGGCCCAGAAGTAATTAATGAAGGGATCAAAGTATTAAGAAAAGTGGCAGAGCTTGATTCAGGTTTCCAATTTCATTTTACTTATTTTCCATGGGGATGCGAATATTACACTAAAAATGGAAAAATGATGGATGATAACGGACTTGAACAGCTAAAGGAATTTGACGCGATTTATTTGGGGGCAGTCGGGTTTCCCGGCGTCCCTGACCATATTTCACTGTGGGATTTGTTGTTAAAAATCCGCAAAAGCTATCACCAGTATGTTAATATACGACCTGTGAGGTTGTTAAAAGGGGCCTATTTTCCGCTTGTTGATGTGAAACGAGAGGATATCGATATGCTATTTATTCGCGAAAACAGTGAAGGTGAATATTCAGGTGCAGGGGACTGGCTGTTTAAGGGGGAGAATCACGAAGTTGTTTTGCAAAATAGCGTTTTTTCCCGTAAAGGCACAGAGCGAATTATCCGTTACGCGTTCGAAACAGCGAAAAAAGAGGGTAGATCGCTGACGAGCATTTCGAAAGGGAATGCCCTAAACTACTCAATGGTTTTCTGGGACCAGGTTTTTGAAGAAGTAAGTACAGAATACCCAGAGGTTAAAACGGCTTCTTATCTTGTCGATGCAGCGGCGATGCTGATGATCAAAGATCCGAAGCGCTTTGAAGTTGTTGTGACATCGAATTTGTTCGGTGATATTTTAACGGATTTGGGCGCTGCCATTGCAGGAGGAATCGGCCTAGCTGCCGGAGCGAATATTAATCCTGAAAGAGACTTCCCTTCGATGTTTGAGCCGATTCACGGATCAGCTCCTGACATTGCGGGCAAAGGGATCGCCAACCCTCTCGCATCAATTTGGTCTGCAAGCCAAATGCTTGACTTTTTTGGCTACGAAAAGCATGGAAAGGTTGTTCTTGAAGCGATCGAGCAGCTTTTGCTGGAAGATCAGGTGCTGACACCGGATATGAATGGAGCGGCTTCTACTTCAGAAGTAGGAGACAGGGTGAGGGACCTTATTTCGTCAATCTTTTCATCTAAGGATGTAATAGTAAAATAATGAATAGATCGGTGTCGTATGATGAATTCATGCAACACTGAGCGAAATTATAAAAGCGCTTCCAAACGGGGGATATAAAATGAAAAAACTAATTATACTGCTGAGCATCATACCTGCAATTGGCTCATTAACGGTTATTAATCGTGTGGAACCTTATATATTTGGCTTGCCTTTCGTTGTCTTCTGGGCTGCGGCCTGGCTTATTTTAACGTCAATTTTCCTTTATATTAGCTGTATTCTTTATGATAGACAAGAACAGGAGGAAAATAAATGAACAGTTCCATCCTAATAATTATTGCAATTCTTGCTTTTGGTTTTTATTTAGGAATACGAGCACGAAAAGGAAAGGAAATGCAGCTCGAGCAATGGGCAGTCGGGGGCCGGAATTTCGGTTCTTTAGTCATGTTTGTTCTTATGGCAGGGGAGATGTTTTCGACGTTCGTATTTCTAGGAGCAAGCGGTGCTGCTTACAGACTTGGTGCTCCTGCCATTTATATATTTTGCGCACTAACTTATATTGTTCCTTTCTGGATTTTGCCTCCTATTTGGCGCTACGCGAAGAAATACAACTTATTGACACAATCTGATTTTTTTGCAAAAAAGTATGCTAGTAAGTCTTTGGGGTTGCTGGTCGCGGTTATTGGAGTCATTTCAATGATTCCTTATATAGTCATTCAATTAAAGGGCTTTCAGATTATTGTATCAGAAGCGTCATACGGTGTGATTTCCTCTACGTTAGCTGTTTGGATCGGAATGCTTATCGTGACAATTTTTGTTTACGTTTCAGGAATTCATGGATCGGCATGGACATCGATGTTAAAAGATATCCTCATGCTTGTCGTTATTCTGATTATGGGCATTTACTTACCTATCCATTACTTTGGTGGTATACAGCCAATGTTTGAAACACTAGAGGTAAAAAAGCCAGGCTTCTTATCGTTTGCTGATGAAGGACTAAGTATTTCATGGTATATATCTCTTTGCGTCATTATTGCATTAGGTCAGTATATGTGGCCGCATTGTTTTGGTGCCAGTTTATCTTCACAAAATGAATCGACTTTGCGAAAAAATGCAGCAATTTTGCCCCTTTATCAAATTGTTCTTGTTTTTATATTGTTTATCGGTTTTACGGCTGTTCTGCAAGTCCCAAACCTACAAGGAGCAGATAGTGACCTTGCCTTGTTTAAAATTGCAAAAGATGCGTTTCCTTCTTGGTTTGTCGGCCTCGTCGGCGCAGCCGGGATGCTTGCAGCCCTGATTCCTTGCTCGATGTTAATTTTGACATCAGCAACGATGCTGTCAAAAAATATCTACAAGGGATTTAAACCTGACACTTCGGATGAAATGCTTGCTAAATTAACACGTATTTTTGTTCCCATCATATCATTAGTTTCTCTATACTTTACATTTTTTGGGGGGGACACGATGCTTGCGTTGCTAACGATGGCTTATAGTTTTGTACTACAGCTATTTCCATCTTTATTATTTAGCTTGATGAAGAAAAACCCTGTTAGTAAAGAGGGTGCTTCTGTCGGAATGATAGTAGGGGTGGCGCTGGTTGCTTATCTAACTTTAACAGAGGCCACAATGGCCGGTATATTCCCAGATGCTCCTTCTTTTATTCAGGACCTTGATATTGGTATTGCTGCTATTTCCGTGAACATAATTTTTATGTTTACTGTTAGTGCTTTTAAAAGAAAAGGGAAGAATACAATCTTGCATGAAAACGTCAGCCAAAAAAATATATCGTAATTATAGGAGACTGGTGGAGTAAGCACTTGATCTAACGATATTTTCAACATTTTTTCTCTGCTTAAATTACATGGACTCTTAAAGAAATACAGAAATTAGGCACTAAAAAGCAGTTGCAGAAGGGAAGGGAGAACAATTGGGGGAACACCAAATAATAGTAGAAAAAAATGTACCTTGCCTGCTATCTGATGGAACCATTTTATATTCTGATGTTTATCGTCCTTACGATGGTCAACAGTATCCGATATTACTGACCCGTCTCCCGTATAATAAGAATGATCCATATTATTCTCACCGCTATTTGGACACTAACCGTTTAGTTGAAAATGGATATGTAGTTATTATCCAAGATGTAAGAGGGCGTTTTGCTTCAGAAGGTGATTTTTACCCTTTTAAATATGAAGGAAAAGATGGGTTTGAAGCTATTGAGTGGGCTGCCAGGCTTCCATATTCGAATGGGAGGGTAGGGATGTTTGGTCTTTCTTATTACGGTTTTACACAATTACTTGCCGCTGCTGAAAATCCGCCTCATTTAAAGGCCATCTTCCCTGCCCAGACATTTAATGACTTAAGAGCAGGAAGCTTTTTTCAAAATGGAGCGTATGGGTTGGGAATGAATATGACCTGGGCTTTAGAATCTATTGCGCCAGATGCGATAAGACGTAAATTTACCGATCCGGAAGAGTATAAACATAAGATACTTCAATTAGCTGAAACAATAGATAATATTGAAGAGGAATTTCGCTTCTACCCTATTAAAGAATGGCCTGCATTAAGGAAGCTGGGTGTAGCCGAGTACTTTTATGACATGCTGGAGTGTGAAATGGAGGATAAGATTTGGGATGAATTTTCATTAGGAATTGAAAAATTAAAAGGAATAACAGTTCCCGCTTTTCATTTAGGAGGTTGGTTTGATAATTTTCTAGCTCCTACTATTGCAAACTATGTTTATTTAAAAGAGTTTGTAGATCAGCCACAAAAGTTAATGATAGGACCTTGGGCGCATGGTGATTTTAGTTCACAGATTGGGGAAAGAGGATTCGGGCAACATTCTTCCCAGGCCTGGATTGACTATAAGGAAGATTTAACAGATCTTCACCTACGTTGGTTTGATTATTGGTTAAAAGAGAAAGAAACAAATATTCTCCAAGAAAAACCTGTAAAAATCTTTGTAATGGGTACAAATACATGGCGTGAAGAAGACACATGGCCGCTTCCGCAAACTGAGTATATCCCTTTCTACTTCCATAGTAAAGGGAAAGCTAATACTAGATTTGGGGACGGTAGATTGTCCGTTGAAATGCCAAAAGAAGAACCAACAGACCGATATATTTTTGACCCATCAAACCCAGTACCAAGTATAGGTGGAGGAACACTTTTTGATCAATTGCATTCAGTTGGTCCGATTGATCAAAGAACTGTAGAAGAACGCGAAGATATTTTAGTCTATACGAGTAATGTTTTAACAGAGGCTGTTGAAGTTACAGGTCCAATTAAGGTAATTCTATATGCAAAAACCAATGCCTGCTCCACTGACTTTACAGCAAAATTAGTGGATGTTTTTCCGGATGGAACCGCTTATAATTTAACGGACGGTATTGTTCGTTCATCTTTTCGTAAAGGCTATAAAAAGGAACGTAATATTATTAAAGATCAAATTATTCCTTATGTAATCGACTTATGGGCAACGAGTAATGTATTTTTGGCAGGTCACCAAATTAGGGTTGAGATTTCATCAAGCAATTTTCCGCGTTTTGATGTAAATTTTAATAATGGTACAACTATGTTGGAAGGTAATAAGTTTAATACTGCCACCCAAACCATTTATCATAATGAGAAATACCCTTCACATATTTTGTTACCGGTTATTCCAAAATTATAAGGCCTTCAAGGAGAATTGCGCCTTTCAGCAGAAGAAAATAAAAAATTTGAAGAAAAAATGCCGGCTTCTGAAAAACATGGGTTTATAGATAACTTGGCTGATACCAAAGAAGACACTTAAGTCTTAATAAAATGTAAAAAATGGAAATTGATAAAAAATGGAGTATATAATCACATTAATTATTATACTCCATTTTTGTTAGTTCCATATTCAGGTACTTCTATGTTCGATGGTGGTGGTACAAGAATGTAAAATTTCATCAATTAATTGATTTTATTTAGAATTTATAGACACTCCCTGACATCTTCAACATTAAGTCTTCATCAATACTACTAAACCATACAATCTATGGGCCTTACCTATACATGGAATTAAAGACAGATTACCCCATTTGACTTCCCTAATTTTTTGTCCAATAAACCATTTAATCCATTATTTTTCAAAAATCAGTTTAAAAAACATCTTTTTAAGGAAACTAAAAAATAGAATCGAACTAATCTGCAAAGGGTGTTTACAAATGAGAGTTGCTGAATTATTCGTTAAATGTCTTGAACATGAGGGTGTTAAGTATATTTTTGGGATACCTGGAGAAGAAAACATCGACCTTATGGACGCACTTCTGGATTCGGATATTGAATTTATTGTAACGAGACATGAAACAAGTGCGGCCTTTATGGCTGGTACATACGGAAGGCTTACCGATAAGCCTGGTGTTTGTCTGGCGACTTTAGGGCCGGGAGCAACAAATCTTTTAACTGGTGTAGCCAATGCGAATATGGATCTGAATCCGTTAATTGCGATTACTGGTCAGGCTGGGTTAGACCGCCAACATAAAATTTCACATCAATATTATGATTTAGTTGATCTTTATGAACCGGTAACAAAATGGAATGCCCAGATTAAAAAGGCCGAGATTGTACCTGAGGTGGTTCGTAAAGCATACCATGTCGCGACAAAGGAAAAGCCGGGAGCAACACATATTGATCTTCCAGAGGATATTGCCGATATGGAGATTGAAGCATCTCCACTCGAAATTATTCATCATTCGAAATCGGAAGCAGATGATGGTGTGATCAAAGAAGCGGCAGCGATCATTGAAAAAGCAAAGCGTCCGATCATTCTGGCAGGAAATGGAATTACGAGAAGACATGCTTCAGAAAGTTTGTTAACCCTTGTTAAAAAAACAAAGATCCCTGTTGTCCATACGTTTATGGGGAAAGGGGCGCTATCGTGGAAAAACGAGCTTAGCTTGCTTACAGCGGGAATGGGCGGCAATGATTATATTACGTGCGGTTTTAATCAATCTGATTTAATTATTGCGATAGGCTTTGATATGGCAGAATACCCTCCGGAAAACTGGAATCCGGAAGCAAAGACACCTATTTTGCACATCGACACAGAAGAGGCTGAAACAGATGCCCATTATCCAGTCAAATTAAATGTCATTGGTGATATCAATGAAAATATAAAGAAGCTAAATGAGGTCGTTTCCTCAATGGAACGAAATAATGATTGGGTATTAAGTGTTCGCAAGCAAGCAATAGATGAGCTTGAGCAATTTAAAGATGACGAAAGCTTTCCGGTAAAGCCGCAAAAAATCATTTCCGATTTACGTTCTGTGCTAAACGAAGAGGATATTGTGATTTCTGATGTCGGTGCCCATAAAATGTGGATGGCGAGAATGTATCATACGTATCAGCCTAATACTTGTCTGATTTCAAATGGACTTGCCTCAATGGGGATTGCGGTTCCTGGAGCGATCGCGGCAAAGCTTGTCCACCCTGAGCGAAATGTCGTAGCAGTCTGCGGTGATGGATCCTTCCAGATGACAGGTGCAGAGCTTGAAACAGCGAAACGTCTAAATCTCCCTATAATTGTTTTACTTTGGAGAGATGAAGGGTATGGTCTGATTGAATGGCATCAGCAGAAAAAGTTTAAGCGTTCTTCTTATATTAAATTTGGAAACCCTGATTTTATCCAGCTGGCAAAAGCATATGGCTTTGAAGCGATTCAAATCCAAAAGGGTGGAGAGTTAAAGCAAGCGTTAGAAAAAGCTATTGCAATGAAAAAGCCAGTCTTAATTGATTGCCCGGTTGATTACAGTGAAAACATGAAATTAACGGAGAAGCTTGGAAAAATTCTTTGCTAGGATAGGAGGAAGCATGATGCGATACGGATCTATCATTAATGGTCAAGAACGGAACGAAAACAATCGTGAAACACTGGCTGTTCATAACCCTTATAATCAAGACAAAGTTGGAGAACTTGCGTTAGCGACTCGTACAGATCTTGAAGAGGCGGTCAATAATAGCTTTGAAACCTTTCATTCGACCATGAAATTTATGCCTGCTCATAAACGCTCTGACATCTTAAGACGGACTGCCGATCTTTTGACAGAAAGAGCAGAGGAATTTGCGGAAACGATCGTGCAGGAAGCAGGAAAACCAATCAAGTACAGCCGCGATGAGATTAACCGCTCCATTCAGGTTTTGCGTTTCGCCTCAGAGCTTGCCAAGAATATTACTGGTGAAGTTCTTCCGATGGATGCGGCAATTGGCGGTGAAAGCCGAATGGGGTTTGTTAAACGAATTCCGCTGGGTGTTGTGGGTGCCATCACTCCTTTTAACTTTCCTTTAAATTTGTCCCTTCATAAACTTGCACCAGCAATTGCAGCCGGAAACACAATTGTTTTTAAACCTGCTGAAAAAACACCTATTTCCGCCTATAAGCTCGTGAAGCTATTTCAAGAGGCTGGTCTTCCAGATGGAGTATTAAACCTGTTAATGGGAACAGGAGAAGAGGTTGGTGAACCGCTTGTCACACATGAAAAGGTTCATAAAATTACCTTTACCGGAAGCTTGCCGGTAGGAAGGAAAATTCGCGAGTCAGCAGGCTTCAAAAAAGTAACGTTGGAATTAGGCTCCAATTCGCCAAATATTTTGTTTGAAGACGCTCATATCGAAAGTGCTGTGAAAGAATTAGTAAAAGGTGCTTTCGCTTTTTCAGGACAAGTATGTATCTCAGCACAAAGAGTGTATGTTCATAAGAGCATTTATGAGCCATTTTTGTCAGAATATATAAAGCAAACGAGTGCCTTGAAAATTGGTGATCCGAAGGAAGAAGACACAGAGATCGGCCCAATGATTACCGAAAAAGAAGCAAAGCGGGCTAAGCAATGGATCGATGATGCGGTTGAAAAAGGGGCAAAAATCGAAACAGGCGGAGAACGCAACGGAACGGTACTTGCGCCAACGATCATGACAAATGTGGATCGAAATATGAAAATTATTGCTGAGGAAGTTTTTGCCCCAATTGTATCTGTCATTCCTTTCGAGAGCGAGGAGGAAGTCATTGGATATGCCAATGATTCGATTTATGGCTTGCAAGCAGGTGTTTTTACAAGGGATATTGATCGGGCAATGCGCGTTGCAGACCAATTGGAAATGGGCGGTGTGTGGATTAATGAAATCTCGACATATCGTCAGGATAATCACCCGTACGGCGGTGTCAAGCAAAGCGGTATTGGCAAAGAGGGAATTAAATACGCCATTGAAGATATGACAGAAATGAAATTTATCGGAATCAAATTAACTACAAATCATGAAAGAGATGCCTCCTTCGGGTGAGGCATCTCTTTCATGTCCTTCTAAATTGAAAAAATTGTCGAAGATATCAAACTATTGCAATAATATTATTGCAATCTTTACTTGAATCATGTAAAGTAGTAAAAAAAGTAAACGATAAAAATTTCATACATTCTTATCAAGAGAGGCAGAGGGACTGGCCCAATGAAGCCTCAGCAACCGGTCAAAACGAGTGAAGATCTGGTGAATATTAATTTTGCTATGTTTAAAGCGAGGCTCTATGTTGTTTTTTACAGCACGGGCAGATAATGGAAAATGACTCGAACAAAGCGCCTTTGTTTGTTCGAAGCATTTTTCATTATCTGCCCCAAGCTTGCCAAAGCAAGCCGCAAGCACTTGCGTGCTGTAAAAAACCAAACAACACTATTTAAAAGCCTCCTAATTTCAACATGTAAAATCAACGATTTCATAACCACCAAGATCTTCCGAGTGCCAAGGTGCTAAATCCAGCAAGCCACACCAGCATTATGCTTGAGAGATAAGAAGAAGCGCATCCAAATACACAGTCTTCTTCTTAACGGGGAAGACTTTTTATTTTATTTAAAAGTCTAAAAATGCTTCCTCTCATGATCATAATCTAGAAAAATAACTCACTTAGGATGGTGACAGACATGAATCAACGAATTGAAACGAAATTAGCACAAATCGGCAATCGCAGTGAAAATGTTACAGGTACGGTAAATCCCCCTGTTTATTTTTCAACAGCCTATCGACATGCAGGAATTGGAGAATCTACAGGCTTTGATTATATACGTACTGGAAACCCGACACGATTATTAGTGGAAAAAGCAATCGCTGATTTAGAACACGGTGACCGCGGCTTTGCCTTCAGCTCAGGGATGGCTGCGATCCAAACGATTATGGCCCTCTTTCAGAGCGGTGACGAACTAATCGTATCTTCTGACCTGTATGGCGGGACATATCGTTTATTTGAAAGAGAGTGGAAAAAATATGGCTTATCCTTTCAATATGATGACTTTACAAACCCGGCTGAAACAGAAAAATTAATTTCTGAAAAAACGAAGGCTTTATTTATCGAAACACCGACAAATCCTTTAATGCAGGAAGCTGATATTAAGGCACTTGCTGCAGTAGCAAAAAAACACAATTTATTAGTGATCGTCGATAACACGTTCTATACACCTGTTATTCAAACACCAATTCTAGATGGCGCGGACATCGTCATCCATAGTGCGACCAAATATTTAGGCGGACATAATGATGTGCTGGCCGGCCTTGTCGTGACAAAGGGAGAACAATTAAGCGAAGAGTTTTTCCAGCATCAAAATGCGATTGGTGCCGTGTTATCTCCATTTGATTCCTGGTTATTAATGCGCGGCATGAAGACCTTGTCGCTGCGGATGAGACAGCATGAGCAAAATGCCAAAGCTGTTGCTAGCTTTTTAGAGGAGCATCCAGATGTGCGGGATGTTTTATATCCAGGTAAGGGTGGAATGTTGTCATTCCGTTTACAGGATGAGGCATGGGTAAATCCATTTTTAAAGAGTCTTAAGACGATTACATTTGCAGAGAGCTTAGGTGGAATCGAAAGCTTTATTACGTATCCGGCGACACAAACGCATATGGATATTCCAGAGGAAATTCGAATTGCCAATGGCGTCTGTAATAGGCTGTTACGTTTCTCAGTAGGTGTTGAACACGCAGAGGATATTATGGAAGATTTAGCGCAAAGCTTTAAACAGATGAAAGGGGCTGAAACTGTTGAGCAATCATGAGTGGTCGTTTCAAACAAAGCTGCTGCACAATGAAGCAAAGGTAGACCTAGGGACAGGAGCGGTAAGTGTACCGATCCACCATTCCTCAACCTTTCATCAATTTGATGTTGATAAATTTGGAAAATATGACTATGCACGTTCAGGCAATCCAACTCGTGAAGCGCTTGAGCAGGCAATTGCTGAATTAGAAGGCGGAACAAGAGGACTAGCTTTTTCTTCAGGAATGGCGGCTATTTCAACCGCGTTTCTGCTGCTTTCTCAAGGGGACCATGTCCTTGTGACCGAAGATGTGTATGGCGGAACGTTTCGAATTATCACCGATGTTTTAACGAGATTCGGCATTGAGCATACATTTGTTGATATGACAGATCTTCATCAAGTTGCATCAGAAATTCGTCCAAATACAAAGGTTATTTATATGGAAACACCTTCAAATCCATTGCTAAAGGTGACAGATATTCGCGGTATTGTTAATCTTGCAAAAGCGAATGGCTGTCTAACCTTTTTGGATAACACCTTTTTAACACCGGAGCTGCAAAGACCTCTGGAATTAGGTGTTGATGTTGTTTTACACAGTGCGACAAAGTTTTTAGCAGGCCATAGTGATGTACTCGCTGGACTTGCTGTTGTGAAGGATGCTGAAATAGGAGAACGACTATATAAGCTGCAAAATGCATTTGGTGCTGTGTTAGGTGTACAGGATGCTTGGCTTGTATTAAGAGGGTTAAAAACCTTGCATGTACGCCTAAAGCAATCCTCTGAATCAGCACTTAAACTAGCAAAGTTTTTAAGTGAGCATCCGAAAGTAGAAGAAGTTTACTATCCAGGACTAAGCTTTCACCCTGGCTATGAAACACAACGATATCAAGCCGAAGGAGCCGGTGCGGTTCTCTCATTTAAACTAGCAGATGGGGAAGCAGTGAAAACACTCGTTCAAAACGTTAAGCTCCCGGTATTTGCTGTAAGCTTAGGGGCGGTAGAATCGATTCTATCCTATCCAGCGAAAATGTCTCATGCGGCAATGCCTCCAGAGGAACGTGAAAAACGCGGAATCTCAGATGGGCTGCTTAGACTAAGCGTAGGCTTGGAAAATGTGGATGATTTAATCAAGGATTTTGCAGAGGCGCTCGAGAAGCTGCCACAGATAAATAGAAAAGAAAGTGTTCGATAAAGCTGGCTCATTTGGGTCAGTTTTTTTTTGAAGGATACCAAAAAATAAATGTAAAATAATGTTACAAGAATAAAGACAAGAACTTCTTTAATAGATCATACTAGATTTATACATAGAGTTGGTGAAAAATAGAATGTTTATACGAAAATAGTGTTTTTCATGAGTTGAGGTAAAAAAAATTAATAAGGCTGACCTGCTAAATTACTTGATTTTTTGACAAGAAACCGCTTGTTTTCAAAATTATCGTAATTGACAGTTTTATTGTTTCATATGTTAAGATAAGATTGTATGCTTTTACACTATATAACAAAAGGGGGAAATTTTATGAAAAAGAGTCACAAGGGACTTTTGTTTGTGATGTTGTTGACACTTTCCATGTTGATAGCAGCATGCGGCAGCGGCGGCAATGAAAGTGCGTCAGGTGGCGAAGGCTCAAGCAGCAACGAGGGAGGAAGCCAAAACTTAAGCTTATTAACAGGTGGTACAGGCGGTACATACTATCCACTTGGTGGACAAATTGGAAAAATTATTTCTGATAATACCGATGCGCAAATTACACCACAAACCTCTGGTGCTTCTGCAGAAAACATGGATACGTTGAGAGCTGGAGAGGCGGAGCTTGCATTCTCACAAACGGATATTGCAGCATATGCAATTGAAGGAAAAGAAATGTTTGAAGGGGATCCAATTGATAATATTCAAGCAATCGGATCACTTTATCCTGAAACTGTACAACTTGTGACAACAGCAGATAGCGGAATAAAATCTGTTGAGGATCTTAAAGGGAAAGCAGTTTCAGTAGGTGCACCTGGATCTGGCGCCTATATTAATGCAATGCAAATTTTAGAGATTCATGGGTTAACAGTTGATGATATTAAAGCACAGAACCTTTCATTTGATGAGTCAACAGATGGAATTCAATCAGGCACAATTGATGCGGCATTTGTTACGGCAGGTACTCCAACTGGTGCTGTAGAAGCATTATCTGCACAAAATGATGTTGTGATAGTGCCATTAGAAGATGATAAAATTCAAAGTTTGATTGAGAAATATCCTTACTATTCAGAAGAAACGATTGCAAGCGGAACGTACAATATTAAATCTGATGTAAAAACAGTTGCGGTTAAAGCAATGTTAGTTGTTTCAAAGGATCTTGATGAAAATTTAGTTTATGAAATGACAAAAGCATTGTATGACAATACAGATAAGATTACTCATGCTAAAGGTGAATTCATTACAACAGAAACAGCACTTGAAGGCTTAGGGAAAATGGAGCTTCACCCAGGTGCAGCGAAATACTTTGAAGAAAAAGGTGTTTCCAAGTAAAATATTTATTAGTCGGTAGATCGCCCTGCGATCTATCGATTTCCTTTTTCGTTTTTTAGGTGGGATAATCATTGAGAAATAAATGGATGACTGGTGTGCTTTTTTTGGTCACCATGCTCCTTTTCAGCGCATTTTTGTTTTTCTTTCCTTATAAACAAGTGATTGCGTTTACATATGAGGATAAAGGGCAATTACTTGCCTATTTGTCGCTTAAACAGGACAAATCCTTTCAAATACAGTATACACATTCCATCCATCTTTCGGATGTATTTGAATCATATCGTTTATCGGCTAAACATATCGTTCAAACAGAGCTTTCCTATGAAGATTTTGCGGTCGGAATGCCTTCTAATGCAGAAGGGGATGAGGTGTTTGAGGAAGTTGATGGAAGATACTATATAAGGAATATGAATCGTTCTTTTCCATTTATTGATTTGAGAATTGGACAAGTTAGAGCGAATCATCGACTTATTTATAAAGATAAGACATATACATTATCAAACTACATAAAGCCTGGAACATGGGTAAGAATTTCTGTCACAAAATTATCGATATGGCAACAATTGAAAGGAGTGAGCATCAATGGCTGAAAAAGAAGAAATGAAAGTATTAACGGAAGAAGAGCAGCAAGCACTGATTGAAAAATATGATGTAGAAGCTGGAACGAGGAAACTTACCGGGATCTTAGGATGGATCGCTTTTATTGGATTACTGGCATTCTCTTTATTTCAATTATATACAGCAGTTTTTGGTGTTTTTACCGCACAAATCCAACGGACAGTGCACTTAGGCTTTGCGCTATCTTTAATCTTCTTGCTCTTTCCGGCAAATCGAAAGAAAAAGCAGAAAGGTAAGCTGCAAATTGCTTGGTACGATATCATCTTAGCTATTTTAAGTATTGGTGTTGGAGCATATTGGCCAATCTTTTTTGAAGATCTTGTCATGAGTGTTGGAAGGCTCGACACGCTTGATTTTGCTGTTGGCTTGATTGCAATCCTATTAGTCTTGGAGGCAACTAGACGTGCGGTTGGCTTGCCAATTACGATCATTGCAGTGATCTTTTTGCTGTACGGCATTTATGGAGCTTATATGCCAGGGTTTCTCGGACACAGAGGTTTAACTTTAGAAAGACTCGTTCAAACGATGTTCTTTACAACAGAAGGGATATTAGGAACACCATTAGCTGTTTCGTCAACTTTTATCTTCCTTTTCTTATTGTTTGGTTCGTTTTTGATTAAAACAGGTGTTGGTCAATATTTTAATGATTTATCTATTGCGATTGCAGGCAGAAGGATTGGCGGACCTGCAAAGGTGGCCATTTTCTCAAGTGCTCTTCAAGGTACGATCAGCGGAAGTTCAGTTGCCAATGTTGTTACCTCAGGTGCTTTCACCATTCCAATGATGAAAAATCTTGGCTATAAGAAGGAATTTGCGGGAGCAGTAGAGGCTTCAGCTTCAACTGGCGGGCAATTGATGCCGCCAATTATGGGGGCTGCAGCATTTCTAATGGTTGAATTTATCGGAAATGGGATCACCTATTGGGATATTGCAAAAGCTGCTGCAATACCAGCGGTCCTTTATTTTGCTGGTATTTGGATTATGACGCATTTTGAAGCGAAAAGATTAGGTCTGCGTGGGCTAACAAAAGAAGAAATGCCAAGCAGGAGAGAAGTATTTGGAAAATGGTATCTATTAATTCCAATTATTGCGATCATCATTTTGCTTATGTCAAATATAACCGTAACACATGCTGCTTTGTATTCCATTCTTATTTCGATTGTAGTTGGGTTTATTAATAAAGATGCAAGAATGAAAATCATTGACATTGTTTATGCATTAGTAGATGGTGCAAGAACTGCTTTAAGTGTTGCTGCAGCAACTGCGGCTGCTGGAATTATAGTGGGAATTGTGACAAAAACCGGGTTAGGACTAAAGCTTGCAAACGGATTAATTGACCTATCGGGAGGATTATTAATTCCAACACTGATATTAACTATGATCGCATCGCTTGTTCTTGGAATGGGGGCGCCAACAACTGCAAACTATGTTATTACATCAACCATTGCAGCTCCAGCGATGATCTTATTAGGTGTAGCAGATTTACCAGCCCATTTATTTGTGTTCTATTTTGGTATTGTAGCAGATATTACCCCGCCAGTTGCATTAGCGGCTTTTGCTGCCGCTGGTGTTTCGGGAGGAGAACCGCTGCGTACAGGAATCGAATCATCAAAATTAGCCATCGCAGCCTTTATCATTCCATACATTTTTGTCCTTTCACCAGAACTGCTCATGATCGATACAACTTGGCTTGAAGTCATTTGGGTTGTATTTACCGCAACCATAGGCATGATCGCAATTGGTGCAGGGGTAATCGGATATTGGATGAGAGGCATGTATTGGCTGGAAAGAATCCTTGCTTGTATCGCAGGATTGCTACTAATTTATCCTGAACGCATTTCCGATATAACTGGATTGATCATGTTTGCCGCTTTATTTGCTTTACAATATATATGGAAACGGAACAGCCATAACAAACCACAAATGTCGGCACAAGCATAACATAACGAAAAACCTGATCCTCGATACGAGGCTAATCAGGTTTTTCCTATTTTCCGGGAAATAAGTCGAAAGGTGTGGGATTTAGCTAAGCCAAGATATGTTTTTTATGAAAAAAGGTTGACTAAAGAGAAAGCAAGAAATATAATATAAAATGTAACTTAAATAAAACGACTTGTTAGCTCAGTGGGAGAGCACTTCCTTGACAGGGAAGGGGTCGGGGGTTCAAGTCCCTCACAGGTCATCGTTGTTAAATCATTGATAAAAAAGGGTTTCTCGTAAATGAGGAACCCTTTTTTATTGTCTAAACAACCGTCTAACTGACCAAACAACTGACCAAACTAATTTCTTACCTCCAAAAACGCATTTCCTAAGTCTGAATCTATCTTTTTAGTTACGTGAGTATAGATAGAGGTTCATTGTGGTTGAAATATCTTTATGGCCAAGTCGTTCTTTAATAGCTTTCATACTAAATCCTTTACTCAATAAATAAGAAGCAGAGGAATGTCGTAGATCATGGAAAGCAATCTTCTTAAGAATCGTATTTTTTTACAATTTGGCTCCAAAATCTGAACCATCTAGATCTCCTAATCATCCATTTGGTACTGTTCATGTTACCAAAGCAGATGCATTGACTGCGGTAGAAAAAAATTATCTGAGTATTTGTACAAAGCATTCTTAAGATCCTAAAGTGGACATTTTACTTTGTAAAGTAGAAAAAAATTCATGCATTGTTGTATTTCTCTAAAAATGTTATATTAAATAAGTCATTATTCGGCATATTTTATTGCCATCCTCACCTATTATTGGTGAGTTTTTTTTACGTTAATTGCTATAAACATAAATTCCTAATTATCTATTGGGTTAGCCAGACAAGAAGTAACAAAAGGAGCTGTCCGAAAAGTAAGTTTTCAACCCAAATCTTGAAAAAAGCAAAACCCAAGAATGCATTTATATCAACATTCTTGGGTTTTAAATTTTGAAATATATTACACTAAAATGGACTTTTTAGACAGCCCTTTTTGTTATAATATACGGTTATTTGCAAAGAATATATTCATGCCATGAAATAATATTCTTTGGAGGTATCGAATTTTGACTGAACATCATACTCAACTAACTTCGGCTGAAATTGCTTCAATTTGGACTGCCTACATGAATGATAGTATGTCCAAATGTATTTTAGGTTATTTCCTTAAAGATGTAGAAGATGAAGAAATTAAATCTGTTATCGCATTTGCTTATGACCTTTCATCTACCCATTTAGAAAAATTAACAATCATATTTCAGGAAGAACTGATTCCAATACCAACAGGATTTACAAATGAAGATGTAAATATGAACGCCCCACGTCTTTATACAGACCCTTTTATGTTAATTTATATAAACCATATGGCAAAGCTTGGATTGATTGGATATAGTGGATTTGTTTCCATGAGTGCAAGGGATGATATGAGAGCTTATTATAGAGAAGCTCTAAATGAAACATCGGAATTGTTTGAGCGAAGCTCAAAGGTTTTGCTTACAAAAGGGTTATTTGTTAGAGCCCCTTATATAGCTTATCCAACATCAACGGACTATGTAGACAGTAAAAAATATTTAAGTGGTACTTCTATTTTCAGCAAACAACGACCATTAAATGCTGTTGAAATATCCCATTTATACATGAACATTCAAACTAACACAATAGGAAGTAAGCTTGCGATTAGTTTTGCTCAAACATCACCAAGGGAAAACATTCAAAAATGGATGTTAAGAGGAAGAGATATTTCAAAAAAGCATGCTCAATTGTTTGCAAAAGCACTTCTAAATAATGATATAGAATCACCTGTTTCATCAGATATTGCGATTACTGATTCAACAATACCACCATTTTCAGATAAACTGACACTTTTTCACATGGGATTTATGAGTGCAGCAGGAACAGGTAATTATGCAACTGCAGCAGCTGCTAGTCAAAGAAGTGATCTTATTCTAAATTATGAACGTCTATCACTTGAAATTGCTCAATTTGCCAAGGATGGAGCAGATATTATGATTCAAAATGGATGGTTAGAGCAACCACCTACAACACTGGATAAAGACAAACTAACCAATAGGAAGGAAATAAATAATTAACCCTATTTTTACAATCCTTTTCATTCCATTATTGAAAGAGGAGAACTACTTTGACCTGAACAAACGAAGCAATTGAACAAATCAGTAAATTAAAAAGGCAATTTACAGATGTAGTTTGATTATTGGCAACAGTATTCCAATTTGAATTCATGGCAATTTTGGTTTTTAGTAGGTGTACTTGTATTATCGTTAACGATCCTTTATTTTTTTATTGACCGAAGAAAGGCATTACTTTTAGGCTTTTTTGGTTTTAATTTTCATGTTTGGTTAACTTAGTTCGATGAAATTGCAATAGCAAATGAATTATGGAACTATCCATATGTACTAAATCCTTTTTCAACTGCCAGCTTTTCCTTAGATGCTGCTTTTGCTCCAGTAGTTTTTATGTTGGTTTACCAATAGACACTAAACCATAACAAATATTACTACCTTTTTGCAACAGGTGTTTGCCTATTTCTTTCTTTTTTATGGAGACCATTTTTGTCTATCTTAGGAATTTTCCAAACAAATCAAGGAATAAACTATTTCTACCTATTTCTTGGGATATATACTTGTAATGTTGGTATCAAAATGGATAACCAATATTTTCGCTCATTTTCAAAAGGAATCAAATGCTCTTAAATAGAAAACTCTGTCCATTTGTAGTACACTCAATTTTCTTTACCCCTAATAGCATTGCAGGATTTTAACATGAATACCTAATAATAGCTTGTTTTCTTAAATAGTAATTGGGGAAATTTGGGGGAATTTAGATTTACCACAAATACTTTTATTGCCATTCATTTCCGAATTAAACCAATTGTATTTTAATATTGATTTAATGAGAATTCTTAAAGGAGATGAAAAAGTTATGGGTAAACTTGCTAAAGTTAGCTACATGGGATTTATTGCGAAAGTACCGGTCCCGATCCAGGTGCAAATGTAGAAATTTATGGTGATTTTTGGGCAAATACAGACTCAGTACCACGAGAGATGTGGAGAGAATCAGATGGGGTTAACATTTCTGCGAAAAGTGTGTATTTAGATTATAGGGAACAGATCGTTCGTGTTAAAGATAATGAAAATTTGTATGTTGGTGGCCACTTATGGGAAGAAGATGAATTTTACAACCCTGATGATTATATGGCACGCCCAGGAGGAAATTGGGAAACAAATACCTCTTTATTTAATTGACTCCAACGAAAAACATTTTCCTGTATGGTTTGAGGAAGATGTCAGAAGGTTCGAGTTGATTTTACGGTGGTAGAGGAGCCACTTTAAAACGTCATGTTTTTCTCAGTATGGCACTATTAACCAACCTGTTATTAGATAGTTCAATAAGCATTATAAAAGGATCTTTTAGCCGGGGCTGTTGACAAATATACCCTTCAAACAAAAAAGAAGATGAATATCTACTATATGAAGTGTGCATCTTTTTTTTCATTAACTTTATGTTGTGTCCGATAATGATACTCTCATTATGTAACTAATTTTGGATAAAGGATTCATTTATTCTTGGTGATATTGTCCAATAAACGGGCCATTAAATGGAATAAAACTAATTGATCTACCTGCACCTTAATTCAATAAGATTATAAAAAAGGGACTAATCATTCAGCGCCTAGCCCCTCTATATGGTCTAGCCAATTTGGAATAGAAGGCAAAGAGCGCCTTCTATTCCAAGTCGTCTTATTGCCTGAAGGAATCAAGACACTTCCGCTTTTGTTCTTTTCTAAATAAGCTTCTAACTAACCAATCAATGATCCAAACTAATTTCTGATCTCCAATAACGCATTATTGTGAAAGAAATATATATAAAGCCTTTATGTCCTTAGACATCCACCACAGAATTATTTAATATCGAATTATTTTATTAGCTACTAAATTAATTTAGGTTAACAACGACTTCATGGTATAAATTGGTAGTAAAGTCATGATAAACATATGTATTTTGAACCTTTTGGAAAAAAATAAAATCTATTATTTAATTGGGTTTAAATTATGAGCAGAGGAGAGATAGGAAAAAGCTCAAATCCTTTTGAAACAAGGGGTTGAGCTTTTTATTCTCTGTAAATATTATGTTGACCGGTCTTTTTATAAAATGTTTTGAGATGATCCTTATTTTAACTTATCGAAAGGGAAAAACTTTAATAATGGATGTCTATTTTTATCCGTAATCTTTAGCTCATCCATTATGAGATCATTTTCGTGTTCTTTTATCCATTTCTTCAAAGCGTATTTATCCTGACAATGAGTATAATATGTTTCTCCACCTTTGCCAATTGCATTAATGACAAATCGATAAGATGTTTTCTCCATAATATCCACCTTTAAAAAAATAATAAATTCATTTTTTATTAATCAATGTTAATTATTAATTCACTTAGCTGAAATCAACATGCAAGTTTAAAGCATTTTAGTAAAGGGTATTCAGTACCTATTATGTTTATAATATAATAATCTGTTATTCTAATGGAAAAAATAAAGTAGATGTTTAGGAATCCTCTGATTGCTTACCTTTTACTTCATTTGTTTGAAACTTGGTGTTATCATAATGTCCAATTAAGCATTTTGTCAATGGAATATGATTAATTTTTACAAAATGATAATAAATTTAAAAAAAACGAAGAATTAATGCGCTAGATTGAGATATAGCAATAAAATTTGTGGTATATGAATAGATTTGGATTGTTTTGGTGATAATTTGTTCTTTTTACGTATTTACAAAGATGATCTTACAGGCGTAGAATGATTTACATAAATTTCAAACTTTATATCGGCCAAATCTCAGGGAATCTGAGAACGGAGGACCCATTATTTTGGGGTTAATTCTGCATGTGCAGAAGGGATGAGAGACTCTTTCGCCATCCTACCCGTCAGCTAACTTCGTCGGCTAAAGCGGAGGAGGTCATAAGACCGCCTATTTAAGGAGGCTTTTTTGTTGTGTTAAAAGAACAAATTAGTATCTTTAAACATACGTAGGTCTATTTATTTTGCCTTAATTTCAGATGGCGGTGAAGAAGAAATGTCAATATTGCTACCCTGTAACATCTTAGATTTAATGTGGATGCTCCCTGTCTTTTTGTAAATTAATTATCAATAGTTACATCCTTTATGGAGATATTAAGAGTAATTTCAAATTTATTTAACCAATTAGGAGAAAAAAATGAATAAAACGAAAGACTTTCTTAATCCACCTAAAATCCTTGTATTGGGCTTTGCTGTTGTTATTATGATAGGAGCATTATTATTGACGCTACCTATTGCTACAGAAGATCAAAGTGGTCTCCCGTTTCTGGATGCTTTATTTACTGCGACATCAGCAACATGTGTGACAGGTCTTGTTGTGGTTGATACGGGTGATACATTTTCAACCTTTGGGGAGTTGGTCATTCTAACCCTTATTCAAATTGGCGGATTAGGGTTTATGACCTTTGCAACATTTTTCTTTCTTTTGTTAGGAAAAAAAATCTCATTAAAAGAAAGGTTATTATTGAAAGAGGCATTTAATAATATCCACCTGGCTGGAATTGTAAAGTTGGTAAAACGAATCTTGATTTTTACTGCATTAATTGAAGGGATAGGAGGAATGATTTTATCGATTCGCTTTTCTTTCGATATGCCGGTCGGAAAAGCAATGTATTATGGCTTTTTTCATGCCATCTCTAATTTCAATAATGCTGGCTTTGATTTAATGGGAGAATATCGCAGCTTAACGGCTTATGTTGACGACCCAATTGTGGTTATTACTGTTTGTGCGATGATTACGTTAGGTGGTTTAGGGTTTATAGTCATGAACGAAATTTATGAGTATCGTGAAACACGACGGTTATCTATCCATACAAAGGTGGTATTGGTTACTACACTCATTCTAACATTGGGTTCAACGATACTAATCTTTCTATTTGAATATGGAAATGCTAAAACTTTAGGTCCTTTATCCGAGTTCGGTAAATTTTTAGGAGCATTGTTCCATGCGGTTACTCCAAGAACTGCTGGTTCAAATACGCTGCCAATAGCCGATTTAACACATTCTACTTTATTCCTGACAATCCTGCTAATGTTTATCGGAGCTGGTTCAGGATCTACTGCCGGTGGGATTAAAATTACGACATTTGCTGTATTAATGGCAACTTTCTGGTCCCAAATTAAAGGAAAAGAGGATGTTGTTTTATTTAAACGGCGCATTGTGATTGAAACCATATTAAAAGCATTTACCATTGCCATCAGTGGTTTAATCATTGTGATTATTGTTACTCTTTTATTGAGTATTACCGATAAGGGGCAAAATTTCATTATGTATCTATTTGAAGCTGCCTCTGCATTTGGTACTGTTGGTTTATCAATGGGATTAACTCCTGAGCTTTCACCTATTGGTCGCATCATTATTATTTTGACTATGTTTGCAGGGAGATTGGGTCCTTTAACCCTTGGGTTTGCCATTACGAAGAGACGTACATCAGAAGCTTTTCGTCATCCAAAAGGAAATCTTATGATTGGATAATTCATTAACATTCAGGAGTGATTGATTTTGGTTATAAAACAATACGCAGTAATTGGCCTTGGCAGGTTTGGAACAAGTATAGCAAGACGGTTAAATGAAGCAGGACAAGAAGTTTTAGGAATTGATATAAATGAAGAAAGAGTTGAGGATGCAGAATTATATGTAACCCATGCTGTCGTAGCAGATTCTACTGAAGAGAAAGCACTCACTTCAATTGGGATTCGCAATTTTGATTGTGTCATCGTAGCGATCGGGGATGATATGCAATCCAGTATCTTAACGGTTATGCTTCTTAAGGACCTGGGCGTAAAAAAAGTGATCGCCAAAGCATTAAGCAAGCGTCATGGAAAGGTTTTAGAACGTATTGGCGCTGATTGGATTATCTATCCTGAAAGGGATATGGGGGAAAGAGTGGCTAACCAGCTCCTATCACCTAATATGCTGAATTACATCGAACTGTCAAAAGAATACAATATAGAGGAAATTATGATTCCTTCAAAAATGGCGGAAAAAAGTTTAAAGGAACTTAACATTCGTGCTAAATATAATGTTAGTGTCATTGCCATTGTCAGGGAAGAGGAAATTATCATATCTCCTTCACCAGATATGACTCTTAACAAAGGAGATCTATTAGTTGTTATTGGTAACAGAGACGACTTGGCCAATTTTGCAAGTATTGAATAAACAAGAACTCGAGCCTTCAAGTGTTGTACGGTTAATAAGTGTTATTTCATATTGATTCCAAATGCCAGGTAAAGTTATGAACCTGGCATTTTTTTATTGTACAGCCAAAAGAGTTGATATTTAGCGGGTCATAAAGTGGATGGCCAAGTTGTGAAAGAAATGAGATGAATTTACCTCTATTAGTTTGATATTTATTAACACTACCTTAACCAAATTTACCCATGATTAATAAATTTACAAAACCTTTACAAAAAACCCATAAAACATTTACAAAACGTGTTTATTCTTAATGTTGGGTTAATAAAAACATGAAAGAAAGAAGTTGCCAATAGAACATCTTGGAGGTTTGAAAATGACGTTTAAGAGTAAGTCAACGATCAGCTTATTGGTACTATTCTTAGTTGTCGTTTTATCGGCATGTAATAATAGTAATCATGAATCAGAATCATCTACTAATAATAGTTCAGATACAATTGCTATTTCGGGATCTACATCTGTAGGACCTCTAGCTGAAAAAATTGCAGAAAAATATAAGGAAAAAAATGAGGTTAATATAGAGATCAATCAGATCGGTTCATCTGCTGGTATTACAAATGCGATAAGCGGTGTGTCAGAGATTGGAATGTCTTCGCGTGATTTGAAAGAAGAGGAAAAAGCTAGTGGACTAATAGAGACAATCATTGCTTATGATGGAATTGTCGTGGTAACTCATCCTAGTAATAAGGTTGAAAATCTTACGATGGAACAAGTAAAGGATATTTTTACTGGTAAGGTGACGAATTGGAAAGAGCTTGGGGGAGATGATATGGAAATTGTGGTTGTTTCCCGGGAGGATGGCTCAGGTTCGCGTGATGCATTTCAGGAAATAGTCGGATATTCTTCAGGCGAATTAGTGAAAAGTTCAATCATTGCGAGCGGTAACGGTAATATTAAAACAACTGTAGCAACCAATAAGTATGCAGTAGGGTTTATTTCCTTTGAATATATTGATCCCTCTATTTCAACCGTAAAAATAAATGGAGTCGAGGCAACAGCAGAGAATGTTCTTCAGCAAAAATATCGTTTATCCCGTCCATTTTTGTTTGTCCACAAGGATGGCCAATTAACGGATGCCGGACAACAATTCATTGAATATATTTTAAGTGCAGAGGGACAAGCCATTGTAGCAGAATCAGGAGCTATACCAGTAAAATAATGACCATTTCACTGATGTAATAGTGATGTGTTAAGCATAAACATCAGGTGTAATCATGATCTTGGAGGAATGACGTATGCCACGCCTACCTGTTGAAAAACAAGAGGTTATTGGAAAATCAAATAAAAGGAAGTACTTACTGGAGAAGGTATCAGCAAGAATATTTCTGATTTGTGCACTTCTTTCAGTTTTCAGTTTATTGTTAATCATTGGATTTGTCTTTTATAAAGGCTCACTGCCATTTATGGCAAAGGGATATAATTTTATAGACTTTATTTTCGGAGTGGATTGGGTACCAAGTGAAGACAAATTTGGGATATTACCAATGATTGTGGCATCCATCTATGCCACAATTGGTGCATTAATCATTGGAGTCCCTATCGGCTTATTTACAGCAATATTCTTAGCAGAAATCGCGCCAAAAAGCATCGCAAAAATCATCTCGCCAGCTGTGCAGTTGTTAGCAGGTATCCCGTCGGTTTTATATGGTGTATTCGGCCTTGCCATCATTGTCCCATTTTTGCAAAATAATTTGAACTTAGCGAAAGGACAAAGCTTGATTGCCGTTATTCTTGTTCTTGCTATTATGATGCTTCCAACGATTGTTACTGTAGCTGAAACAGCCATTCGGGCAGTTCCAAAAACATATCGTGAAGGGTCTTTAGCACTTGGGGCTTCTCAAATAGGGACTATTTTTAAAGTCGTTGTCCCGGCAGCTAAGTCAGGAATTATGGCTGCGATCGTTTTAGGCTTGGGAAGAGCGATCGGTGAGACAATGGCTGTCATATTGGTAGCAGGAAACAGTTTAATTATACCTACTAGCATAACAGATAGTATTCGTCCATTAACAACTAATATTGCATTAGAAATGGGATATGCATTTGGAACACATCAAGAAATGCTGTTTGCCACAGGGATTGTTTTATTCTCTTTTATCCTATTGTTGAATTTTGTATTAGCAAAAATAAGTGCGAAAGGTGGTAAGTAAGTTGAGAAAGGTTAAAGATAACTTATTGCGTGGACTGCTTTGGCTATCAGCTTTCTTGACTGTTGCCGTTCTAGTTACCATTGTTGGTTATATATTTTATAAGGGATATCGATTGATAAACATCGATTTTATTTTAGGTGATTATTCTCCTACGGGAGATGGCGGCATTTGGCCGATGGTTGTTACGACAATCTATACAATTGCCATCTCATTATTAATTGCGACCCCAATCGGGATTTTGGCTGCTGTATACTTGCAAGAGTACGCCAAACAGGGGAGATTGGTAAAAGTGATCCGTTTTGCAACAGAAAGCTTAACAGGAATCCCATCAATTATTTATGGTTTATTCGGGGCAGTCTTTTTTGTGACCACTTTAAAATTGGGCATGTCTATTATCGCTGCCTCATTGACATTGACCATTATCGTATTGCCTGTCATTATCCGAACGACTGAAGAATCATTAAAAACCGTCCCTCATTCGTATCGAGAAGGCTCTCTGGCTTTGGGAACGACTAAGCTGCAAACTTTATATAAAGTCATTTTGCCAAGCGCAATGCCTGGTATCCTATCTGGAATTATTCTCTCCATTGGAAGAATTGTTGGTGAATCAGCTGCGATATTTTTAACAGCTGGTACGGTGGCAGCGATGCCAGACAGCATCTTCTCATCCGCGAGAACATTAACCGTTCATTCTTATTTGGTTACACAGGAGTCTGGGGACATTGAACTGGCAGCGGCAGTTGGGATTGTCTTAATTGTGATCATATTGGTTTTGAACCTTTCAGCGACGTTTATATCAAAGAAATTAAATAAAGCTGATTATTAAATGAGGTGAATGTTATGACGATAACAATGTTTGAACGTAATCCTGTAAAGAAGGGAAAGGCAGATATGCAGCAGCAATCAGATGGTACAGCGAAAATTAGTGTAAGAGATTTGGATTTGTTTTATGGAGAAAAACAAGCCCTTTATCAAGTATCATTGGATATACAAGAGAAGGAAGTTACAGCCTTAATTGGTCCTTCTGGCTGCGGTAAATCAACATTCTTACGAACACTAAACCGTATGAACGATTTAATTGATGGCGTGAAGATTAACGGCAATATTATCATTGATAACGAAAATATCTACCAAACCAATGACGTCATAAAATTAAGAACAAAGGTAGGTATGGTCTTTCAAAAAGCAAACCTATTTCCGATGAGTATTTACGATAATGTAGCATATGGCCCCCGGATGCAAGGGATAAAAAATAAACATGAATTAAATAAGATTGTTGAAGAAAGCTTACGTGGTGCGGCAATCTGGGATGAAGTGAAGGATCGTCTAAAAACATCGGCGTTAGGGCTATCAGGTGGTCAGCAGCAGCGTGTTTGTATTGCACGTGCGATTGCGATGAAGCCTGAAATTATTCTAATGGATGAGCCTACTTCAGCATTAGATCCAATCTCCACGTTAAAAGTAGAAGAATTGATTGCACACATGAAAAAAGATTATACCATTGTGATTGTTACTCATAATATGCAACAAGCTGCACGTGTATCTGATAAAACAGCATTTTTCTTAAATGGTGAAATTGTCGAATATGATGCAACAGATGTGATCTTTTCGATGCCAAAAGATAGGAGAACGGAAGATTATATTACTGGCAGATTCGGTTAAATTTGGAGGGGAATCAATGGTCGTTCGTGAAAATTTTGAAAATAAATTGCTAGAATTGCAAGCTAAAATGGCTGAAATGGGTGAACTTGCTGTTACATCTCTAGAAAAAGCTTTTAGCGCTTTTAAAACACAAGATATCGAATTAGCGTTAAAAGTCATTGAGGAAGATACAGTTATAGATCAGCTTGAAATTGATATTAATCAATTTGCAGTATGGCTAATGGCAAAAGAGCAACCTGTTGCAAGGGATTTGCGCAAAGTGATTGGTTCTTTAAAAATTTCCTCAGAGATTGAGCGTATTGCTGATTTTGCTGTAAATATTGCAAAATCAACCATCATCATTGGAAATGCAACAACAGTGGTGAAAATAACAAATCTTGAGCAAATGAAAGAAATATCGATCAATATGCTCCAAAAGGCCTTACAATCATTCTTTGAAGAAAATATCGTTCTTGCTAAAGAAGTAGGCGATTTGGATGACAAAGTTGATCAATATAATGGTGAGACATTTAAAATGATCACTAACCATCTGAAAGAACATCCAGATGAAACAGATCAGTTGGTGCAATACTTATTCGTCAATCGTTATCTTGAACGTACAGCAGATCATATTACCAATATTGCAGAAAGTGCAGCTTATCTAATAAAGGGTCGAATATATGATTTAAATCCTTAAATTGAATTAAGTCATATACTGATTGCTGACGTTAGGTTATATAGAAAATGAAAAAAGTCCAATTTATTTTGAGAAATTGGGGAATGTCACCAAAATGAGTTGATTGAAGATGAATAAGATTAAATTAAGAAGGTTAATTAGTTAAGAAAGTAATTTTAATTTAATTAGGTATTCTACAAATAGTGTGTTATGCTTTACCTAACCATTTTAATACCTGTTTCATGTTTACCTCCCCCATTCATTATTGAGTGGGGATTTTTATTATCAAAAAATAAAAAGGACTCTAAAATGAATTAGAGTCCTTTTGTTCATTATGCTTTGTTTACGTTCGTTGCTTGTGGTCCACGTTGACCTTGCTCAACATCAAAAGTCACTTTTTGACCTTCATCTAAAGATTTAAACCCATCGCCTTGGATAGCTGAGAAATGAACGAATACATCGCTGCCGCCTTCAACTTCGATAAACCCGAAACCTTTTTCTGCGTTAAACCATTTTACTGTACCTTGTTGCATATTTGGTGCCTCCTGTGTGGAATAAATCCACTGTTTAATACTATCCTTGCTCAATTAGATATCAAAGGCGAAAAGTTTAAATACTTATCTTTCCTTACAGACCGAACAAAAATAATTCTTATACAGAATAACAGATAATTTTTGGAAAAGCAAATGGATATATAATTGAAATGTTAAATACATAATAATTTCAACCAAGTATAGATACAGTTCATCTTACTGATATATTACAAACACTTTAAGTCTACTAAACCATAGTTAACAACCATTTCGTGGTATTAATTGGTAATAAAGTCATGATAAACATATGTATTTTGAACCTTTTGGAAAAAAATAAAAACTATTATATTTAATAGGGTTTAAATGATAAGCAGAGGAGAGATAGGTTTGATGATAGTTTGGAAGAAACGTTTTCTTGCACAAATAACGGTTTTATTGTTGATTTTATCCTTATTATCTCCAGCAACAACAAGCTTTGCACAAGGTGATATTGCACGACCGACATTACATAGTTTTACAGTATCTGCTAAAGAGGCTACAGTTGGTGATAAAGTAAAAATTTCGGCAGATTTGACAAGTGATTTTAACGGGATTAAATATGTAACTGTTCATTTTACAAAACCAAGCGGATCTAATGGTAAAGAAATTCCTATCAAATATAACTCTAAAACCAGAAAATATGAGGGTACCTTCAACGTTGAAAAGTATGATGTTGAAGGGAGATGGAGAATATATTCCCTTCGTGTGATTGATAACCAAGGTAATTATTATTATTATAACGACGAATTCAAAGATTTAAACTATAATATCAACGTATACGGAACCAGTTTTGAGGATACACTACCGACATTGCATAGTTTTACAGTATCGGCTAAAGAGGCTACAGTTGGTGATAAAGTAAAGATTTCGGCAGATGTGACAAATGATGTAAAAGAGATTAGATATGTAAGTGTTTATTATAAAAATCTAAACGATTCTGGTACTAAAGGAATTTCCCTCTACTATAACTCTACAACTAGAAAATATGAGGGTACCTTCAACGTTGAGAAGGATGATCGTGATGGTAAATGGAGAGTATACGATATTAGTGTAATTTATACTAATTCTACTGGTGATAGTTTTCCTAACGGATATAATTCATATACGGAAAGCGAATTCCTCCGAGATTTAAACAACTATGATATCAACCTATACGGGATTCCAGACATTACACCACCGACATTAAATAGTTTGACAGTATCGGCTAAAGAGGCTACGGTTGGTGATAAAGTTAAGATCTCGGCAGATGTAACAAATGATGTAACAGGGGTTAAAAATGTAAGAGTTCATTATTCAACTCTATACGAATTTAGTCATGGTAAAAGTATTAACCTCAACTATAACTCTACAACCGGAAAGTTTGAGGGTATCTTCAACGTTGAAAAGGATGATATTGATAATGAATGGCGCTTAACTTCCATTTATGTATATGATAATCAAGGTAATGAGTATTCTTTTCAGGGCGATCCAAATTATAAATATGATGAAAGCGATACTAATGAATACCGAGATTTAAGCAACTATAGTATCAAAGTATACGGAACCGGTTTTGACGATACACCACCGACATTAAATAGTTTTACAGTATCGCCTAAAGAGGCTACGGTTGGTGATAAAGTTAAGATATCTGCAGATGTAACAGATCATGAATCAGGGGTTAGTAGTGTATATGTTCTTTATACAAATCCAAAAGGTAATCCAAACACTTATGGTATAGGGATTCCCCTCAACTATAATTCTAAAACCAGAAAATATGAGGGTACCTATAGCGTTGAGAAGGATAAGGGTGAAGGTGAATGGAAAATAGATCGCATTTATTTATATGATAAAAAAGGTAATTACGATTACCGGGAAGTAAGCAAAAGCAATTACCGTATTACTATAGGCTCACCGCCTGTAACAAAAATAGAACTGCAATCTTCTTCACCAAAGGGTAATGAATGGTACTCTAGTGATGTCAATGTTTCATTACATGCGACTGATGATCAATCGGGAGTTGCTAAAACATTATATAAACTAAATAATGGTGATTGGAACAAGTATACGAATGCATTTAAATTACAAAACGAAGGTATTCATACGATTGAATATAAGAGTATTGACAAAGCCGTTAATGAAGAAGAAGTGAAAAGTAAAGCAGTTAAAATAGATAAGACAGCACCAGTTTCAGCAGCAAGCGATGTTCCAACAAATAAAACAAATAAAGATGTTTCCATAACATTATCAGCTTCTGATAAACATTCTGGAGCAGCAAAAACAGAATACAGAATGAATGACGGTGAATGGATGGAATATACTGAACCTATTAACTCCTTTGCTGAAGGTAAGAACCGTGTGGATTATAGAAGTATTGATAACGCAGGTAATGTTGAAGCATATAAAAGTTTTGAAGTTAACATGGACAAAACAGCTTCTGTCACAACGCCTGATGAAGATGATGACCAGGATAAGGATTCAGATAACAAGGGATCAGGAACAGATAAGGAATCAGAAATTGAGAGTGAAAAGACGGAAAATGATCCTAATTCATCTGATGTGAATAAACAGGTTGATTCGGATAAATATACCCACCAGCCAGTAAAAGTCATGGAAAAAAATGAGCTTCCAGCAACTGCAACATCGGTGCATAATCTTTTGCTGCTGGGATTCATGATCCTAGGTTTTGGCGGAGCTATTCTTTATATCGAAAAGAAAAAACGAGCAAAGTATCGAGCGCTATAAAGTTCTTAGTTAGAGGCTGTTGAAAACCTCCTTCAAACAAAAAAGAAGATGAATTTCTACAAAATGTAGTTTTCATCTTCTTTTCATAATATCTTATAATTATTCTCCTCATTTTCAATATCTTCCTTAATCGAACGAATATACTCCCACAATTCTAGATCAAAATTACACATTTTAGGGCCTATTTGTTTATAGGTGAATTTATTTATTGAAAAACAGGAATATTCTCTTTTCTTGTCGAATTTTAGTAGGTAAGAAGGGAGGATGGAATAAATGAATTTTGACGTAACAAAATTTAATGTGCCAAACATTGAACATCCGCCATTGAAAGTCACTAACCAAAATTTAGCAAGTGAGTTTTATAACAGGCTAATTGAAATGATTAATGAATTTGAATTAGATTTAAATGATCAAGAGGAAATAGGGGTTCGACTCGTATCCTTTGGCCAAACAATTCAATTCCATATTGAAGATTTAGGTTATTATAATCCTAGTTTAATTTCGTTTCATGGTAGATTAAATAATGGATCAAAAGTGAAATTAATTCAACATGTAAATCAAATAAGTTTCTTGTTAATGGCTTTACCGAAACAGAATGAAAAAGAGCCACCGAATAGAATTGGTTTTAAGTTAATTGAAGAACAAATATAATAGCATCAGGTGAAAAATATTTTTAATTTTCTGAATTTTATGTTGCTTTTTGTAGTATTATAATAGATAATATTTATATATTACAAAGGAGGAATCTAAAATGAATATGAGTCTGAATAAAGTATTTCGAATGACTGTTGGAGCTAATGTATTGCTCTTGCTAATTTTTTTATTCCTTCCAGTTTTGTTAATAACGAATGATATTAGTATTATTCAATCAGCAATTGATTTTATAAATAAAGAATGAGTATTAGCGTGTTTATAGACGGGAAGAACAAACCTTGAATCCCCCTGATCGAATGAGATCAGGGGGATTCATTTGTAGAAAATGAATGATTACTTACTAAATTCTTTTATGACAAACAACAAAGAGGAATAGTCATGTGGGTGTTCACGTGACCAATAATCTGACGCTCTGTCAGTATAATCATCAGCAAGAATCATTCCAATATTCATTAATTCGTCGCCATAATGGGTGGCGGAGCTTCCATTTATGGTGTAGAGCTTGTTTGGATCAAGTCCTTTTAATTTGATTCTGCTATAGCTTGGGTTTGGCTTTGCCAACACCTGGTAATAACCGACAATCGCTTCCTTTTTATCCTGTGATACAACCATCCATGACGTTTCATTTGAGTGGAATGGATTTAACAAACGATAAAATTTGCCGCTGCGGATTAATTCACGGTTTTCCTTAAAAAATGCTACCTGTTCTTTTACCTTTGCCTGTTCTTCGGCGGTTAGTTTTGTCACATCTAATTCATAACCAAACGTGCCGAAGTAAGCAACATTTGCACGAGTATCAATTGGTGTCATACGGCCAACTTGGTGATTTGGAATAGCGGAAACATGGCTGCCAATTGAACTTAACGGATAAACCATAGAGGTACCATACTGAATTTTTAATCGTTCCACTGCATCTGTGTTATCGCTTGCCCATGTTTGTGGTGCATAAAATAACATGCCTGGATCAAAACGTGCTCCGCCTCCTGCGCAAGATTCAAATAGGATTTCCGGATATTTTTCAAGTAGTTGCTCATATAAGTGATAAACACCCAGAATATAACGATGGAAAAATTCGCCCTGCTGATCAGCTTCTAAGGCAAAAGAATATGCCTCCGTGATATAACGGTTCATATCCCATTTTATATAAGAAATCCTTGATTGGCTTATAATGTCATCCATCAGCATAAAGATATGATCAACAACTTCTTTTCTTGAAAAATCTAAAACAAATTGATTTCTGCCATGTGATGCCTTGCGGTTTGGAGAGGAAATTATCCAATCTGGATGTTCATCATATAACTTTGTCCCTTTAGAAATCATCTCAGGCTCAAACCATAATCCGAATTTCAATCCTAAAGCTTCAACTTTCTCTGAGAGACCTTTCATACCGTTTGGCAGCTTATCTGTATTTTCAAACCAATCACCCAATGAACTAGAATCATCATTGCGCACCCCAAACCAACCATCATCAAGAACAAATAATTCAATACCTAAATCCTTTGCTGCTTCGGCAATGGTTAAAATTTTTGCCTCATCAAAATTAAAATATGTTGCTTCCCAGTTGTTAATTAAAATCGGACGTACTTTATCGCGCCAATATCCACGTGCCAATCGATCACGATACAGCTCATGATATGTTTGACTCATACCGTTTAACCCTTCATCAGAATAGACCATAACACATTCAGGCGTTTGAAACGACTCTCCAGGTTTTAGCTTCCAATTAAATAAAAATGGATTAATTCCCATTAAAACTCTCGTAACGTTATACGTATCAACTTCAACCTGACCAAGGAAATTTCCGCTATAAACTAAGCTAAAGCCATATACTTCTCCGGCATGCTCAGTGGTGTCGAATCTTTTTAGCGCCAAAAATGGATTGTGAACATGACTGCTTGCTCCTCGAGTACTTGAAATAGATTGAATGCCCTTGGATAATTTTTTAGTCTCAACATGTGCTTCTCTAGCCCAAGCTCCATACAAGGAAACCATTTCAAATTGATCATCTGGTAAATCAACACTAGTGCTCATGGCATGATTAAGATAAAATGCTTCTTCACTTTCATTAATGAAACGCGAATTTCTAGTTAATACATTCCGATCAGTATAAATCGTATAGCTTAGAATTAATCTTGCTTGTAAGACAGGATCAACAAGCGTAATTTCTAATGTTTCAGCTTCGTGTGCTTCATCCACATATGTTGCAGGAAGAGCTTCAAGAGCCGGTTTCCCATTGGTGATTTGATAGCTTTCATATTGAAAGTCTGTTATATGACTTCCAATGCGATTTGTCATCATGTGTGCGGGAAAACGGAAATCTGTTGTTCCATAACTCGGATATTCTTGTTTAATATGTTCTAAAGAAGAGGTATGGTCGCCTTCAAACATATTGCATGACGGCCTAATTTCACGTTCTAGAAGATGATGAAAAGACTCGCGATGTTTTATCTTTTTTCCGTAATATAAGTGTTCTAATTGATTACTTTTTTCCAACACTCTGAAAATATAACTTATATTTTCATTGAATAAGTGAAATTCTTTCGTGTTTTCATTTACTTTAATAGGCACTAGAATCACCTTCCTAATAAAAATGATTATTTGTTTACTTTGGATTAATAGAGTGTAATCCTTTTCAAATATCCTTACGAAACTTAGAAAGTAAATCAATGATGTTTATATAGTAAAGTTAACGTAAAGTTATTATTTTGTTTAAAATGATTATATCATCTTTTTCTGAAAAAGATAGTAAATCTTAAAATATCTAAGGTGAAAAGATAGCATATAATACGAATAAATTTTGCTGCTGAAACCGTTTAAAAAATTCATTGACATAATAAGGTTTGCAAATTAACATGAAATATAAAGTTACCGATAAACTAAAAGTTGGAGGATCAAAATGCTTAAAAAAGAAATTGAACAACATTTATTTGAACATATCTTACCTTTTTGGATGAAGCTAAAGGATGAAGAGCATGGTGGTTTTTATGGGAGAGTTCATTATGATCTAAGTGTAGATAAGGAAGCGGATAAAGGAGGGATTGCGGCTTCTCGGTTTTTATGGTCATTTTCTGCAGCATATCGTATAACAAAAAAGCCCGAATATTTAGCATGCGCTCATCACGCCTATAAATTTCTAGTTGATAAGGTTTATGATCATGAACACCAAGGTTTATTTTGGCTTGTCGATTACAAAGGCAATCCTGTTGAAAGTCAAAAACATATCTATACGCAATCATTCGGAGTTTATGCATTGAGTGAGTATTTCCGTGCAACACAAAATAAAGAAGCATTACATTTTGCAAAGCTTATTTTTAATCTTATGGAAACTCAAGGATTTAATAAGGAGAACAATGCTTATTTAGAGGAATTTGATCGTGAGTGGAACCAGCTGCCTAATGAGAAGTTAAGTGAAAATGGCGTAATCGCTGATATTACAACAAATACTCATCTCCATGTATTAGAAGCCTATACGACGCTTTACAAGGCTACGAATGACTCTCTTGTAAAAGAACGGTTAACAAGCTTAGTTGGGACATTCTATGAAAAAATCTATGACAAAGAAACGAAATTTTTACATGTGTTTTTTGATAAACAGTGGAACACGCTGCTTCAATTGAAATCCTTTGGACATGACATTGAAGCTAGCTGGTTAATTGATGATGCGCTTAAAGCCTTGAATCTTGAAGATGAGCGTTATGTAAGAATGGTGACCGATATTGCTTACAATATTGCAGATGCAGCTATTCTTGAAGATGGTTCACTCGCAAACGAACAGGAAAATGAACATGTTGATTTAACTCGTATTTGGTGGGTTCAGGCAGAAGCGATAGTCGGATTTCAAAACGCTTATGAAAGAACGAAAGATGAAAGATTCTTAAAGATAGTAAATCGATTATGGGAATACACAAAAAATCATATTGTCGATCAACGTCCAGGAGGGGAATGGTATTGGTCAGTTGAACCGGATGGCAAGCCTACGGAAAGAGCAGTTGGGGAGCCTTGGAAAACACCTTATCATAATTCGAGATTTTGTTTAGAAATGATGGAAAGGGTTGGGGAAAAATGATCCATGAAAAATACTTTGAACTATTAAATAAACAGTATGAATTATTAAGTAAGAAAAACAAGAAAAAAGAAGAATTTTACAATGGGATCTATGACCGTTACGAAAATCCTGTTATCACACGTCACCATGTTCCACTGCACTGGCGTTTTGATTTAAATAAAGAAACAAACCCGCATTTCATGGAAAGATTGGGAGTCAATGCAGCTTTTAATCCAGGTGCTATTTATATAAATAAGAAATACTACCTTGTCGTTCGTACAGAGGGGTTAGATCGTAAATCTTTCTTTGCAATTGCGGAGAGCGAAAATGGAATTGATAACTTCCGATTTATTGATACACCTTTAACATGGGAAGATATTGATCGAAATGAAACGAATATTTACGACATGCGATTAGTTCAGCATGAAGATGGCTGGATTTATGGAATCTATTGTTCGGAAAGCAAGGACCCTGAAGCACCAGCATTTGATACGTCTAGTGCTGTAGCGCAAGCAGGTTTGGTACGTACAAAGGATTTGAAAAAGTGGGAGCGCCTTCCGAATATCCAAACATCATCCCCGCAGCAACGAAATGTCGTTTTACATCCGGAATTTGTGGATGGCAAATATGCGTTTTACACTCGTCCACAGGATGGATTTATTTCAACAGGAACAGGTGGCGGTATAGCATTTGCATTATGCGAAGATATCTTAAATCCGGTGATCCATGAAGAAAAAGTGATGCATGAAAAGCGTTATCACACTATTTATGAAGTGAAAAATGGCCAAGGACCAGCTCCAATCAAAACAGAGAAGGGGTGGGTCCATCTTGCTCATGGGGTAAGGAATACAGCTGCTGGGTTACGTTATGTATTGTACACAATTGCAACTAGTTTAGATGATCCTTCAAAAGTCATTGCGACTCCTGGCGGGCATTTCATCGCTCCATATGATGCTGAGCGTATAGGAGATGTCTCGAATGTTATATTCTGCAACGGAGCAGTCGTGAATGAAAACAATGAAGTATTTATCTATTATGCATCAAGTGATACACGTATTCACGTTGCTACAACAACAATAGAAAAGCTTGTTGATTACACATTCAATACGCCTGAAGATCCATTTCGTTCATTGGATTGTGCTGAGCAAAGAAAAAAATTAATTACGAGGAATCTAGAATTACTTAAAAAGGTTGAAAAGTAACCTAATTGGTCTTATTGTTATGGTATAATTTTATTATTATAATGAAAGTAAAATTAAATAATAGTAAGATGCTATTTATGAATAGATCATTTTAAGTCGATAAATGTTTCCTCGGAGGAAAAGAAAAATGAAAAACAATGTAACGATGAGAGATATTGCGGATCGGTTAGGAATCAGTAGTGTAACCGTTTCAAAAGCCCTTAACGATAAAGAGGGTGTCAGTGAGGAGCTTAAAATAAAAATCAAAAACCTCGCCGAAGAAATGGGGTATCGCTACAACACGCTGGCTAAATCGATGAAAGAGGGATTGTCTTATAATATAGGGGTCATTGTTCCTGAGCGATTTGCTGGTTCTGAGCAATCATCCTTTTATTTAAATGTCTACCAAACGATTACAAGAGTATTGGAGAATCGCGGTTACTATGGGATTCTGTATATCCTGAGTAATGAAGATGAAAAACAATTAAATCTTCCGAGGATTTACACGGAAAAAAAGGTTGATGGCTTTATTATTCTTGGCCAAATTAGCAAACAGTATATTGAAAAGATTCAAACAATTGAGCTGCCTAAGGTTTTTCTTGATTTTTATGATGAACATGCAGATATTGATTCAGTTATTACTGACAACTTTTATGGAGCCTATGAGCTTACTAACTATCTGATTCATAATGGTCATCGTGAACTAGCCTATGTTGGAAATTTGTATTCTACCAGCAGTATTCAAGATCGCTTCTTAGGATTCTATAAGTCATTGCTTGAGCATAACTTAGAACTGAAGCAAGACTATATATTAAATGATCGTGATGAGCAAGGTGCTTACATTGATATTCAAATCCCTGATCAACTGCCAACGGCATTTGTTTGTAATTGTGACCAAGTAGCACATAATTTGGTCCATAAGTTGACAAAGTTAGGCTATAAGGTACCTGAGGACTGTTCGGTTGTAGGCTTTGATAATGATGTATATGCCACAATTACTGAACCTGGCTTGACAACTGTCGAAGTAGATATTAAAGAAATGGCCAATAATGCGGTAAATTTTGTTCTTGAGAAAATAAAGAACCCTACTAAATCTTTTGGAAGAGTATTAGTAAAAGGTAAAATTGTATATCGAAATTCAGTGAAGAAACTAAAAAACAAGGTAACCTGATGGGCCTTGTTTTTTAGTTTCATTTAAAAGGAAAGAAAGTATAAAATGAACTTAGTTTTAGTGTCTAGCTCCAGGCGCCATCGGCTCTAGGGTCTAGTCAAATAGGAATTGAAGGTAAAGAACACCTTCTATTCCTATTGGCCTTATGCTTGACGCCGAATGCTAAGCGTCTTGCGCTTTTCTTAATTGCAGTTATGTTTGTTAAGTGACTTTTCGTTTAAGACTCGCTTTATAGGAAGTGATAAGATGAATAGTAAGGTAATCGTATTTTTTAATTATCTATATAAGTACTTTCAAACAAGTATGTTTTTTTGGTTGTCTTTCATAAAAGGGTTTTTTATATATAGTATCATTCCAACTTTTTGTGCTCTTTTTTTAGTTTTAAAGGACATTAATAATAGTGAAGATGAAGAAGAACACATATCTGTGAAAAAAAGATATCATCGGTATTTTGACCAATATAAAGAATACAAGTTGCTATCTTTCTTTTATACGATTATTTTGGTGATTTTATACACCTGTCAATTCTTTGTAAATAAACAAACAAGTCAGTATTCGTTGCTTTTTTCAATTATCATCTTCTATCTGTTAGCATTGACGTTATTGATGCTAAGCTATAGTACAACTTTAATGGCATTTAAAAAAATGAATGCAAAGGATGCGAATGCTTATTCATTTGTAGCCATTATTAAAAACCCAGTTAATAGTATTGCGATTCTTTTTGTTTTGATTTTTCTTTATGTATCGGCAGGTTATAACCTCGCATTCTTTGTTATATTCGGACCGTTTTTATATGGTTTGGGAGTCTTGTTTTCCTTAGTGAAAATTCATGGAGGGAAATAGAAATAATCTAGGCGCTGTAAGAGAAAATAGACTAATTCTATTTTTTCTTACAGCGCTGTTTTATTTGTGATGCAATCCATTAACTTTAACGGTAACCTAAAATTTAAAGTTATTTCTTAATAATCAAAAGAAAAGTTATTGACGGGTAAGCGTTACCACAATATAATTAATTTATTAGGTATACGATAACTTAATAAAATCTTTAAAGAGAGGGTCGAAAAAATGAAGAAAAGTAGATTGCTAAACTTATACGTAGTTTTAATTCTAGTTTTGCTTGCAGCTCTTACTGGTTGCTCATCCAATGGTAGTTCAGAAGGTGGAGGAAATTCAACTGAGCCGGATCTAAGTTGGAAAGAGAAAGATCCAAAAGAAATCGAAGGGGAAATTACGTTTATTTCTCAAAGAACAGATATTGTTGATACTGTATTCCCTGAATATGAGAAAGAATTCCAAAAGAAATATCCGAACGTAGAAGTGAAATTTGAGGCATTAACAGATTACGGCGGTCAAATCACACCGCGTATGAATACTCAAGATTATGGTGACGTTTTGTTAATTCCGACTCAAGTTCCAATTAAAGATATTCCAAATTTCTATGAGCCGCTGGGAAAACTTGAAGAGATGGAAAAAGAGTATATGGGTGTTGAAGAAAAAGCGGTCGATGGCACAGTTTATGGTATACCGATTGCAATTACTTATACTGGCGTTGTTTATAACAAGAAAGTATTCGAAGAAGCAGGTGTAACAGATATCCCAAGAACAATGGATGAATTTCTCGCTGCATTACAAAAGATCAAAGACAATACAGAAGCGGTTCCTTTATATACCAACTACGCTGCTGGATGGCCGTTAACACAATGGGAAGGTGCCTTCACAACTGTTGCTGGAGACCCGGCTTACTATAATCAAACAATGGTTAATGAAAAAGATCAATTTACTGCTGGTAAACCCCAATATGAAATGTGGAATCTAATGTATGATGTTGCGAACAAAGGATTAATTGAAGAAGATCCGTTAACAACTGATTGGGAAACATCAAAAGCAATGATGGGGAAAGGTGAAGTTGGAACAATGGTACTGGGTTCATGGGCTGTTGAACAAATTAAAGCAGTGGCAGAGAATCCGGATGATATTGGATATATGCCATTTCCGACAAATGCAGAAAACGTTATTTTACCATTAGGCGCTGATTTACAAATCGCTGTTAATAAGCATAGTGAAAATAAAGAAGCAGCATTGGCATGGGTAGATTGGTTTATTCATGAATCAGGCTATGCTGTAGAACAGGCTGGTGGAATCAGTGCTTCTAAGAGTGTCCCGCTTCCTGAAGAATTAAAGAAATATGAAGAACAAGATGTAACATTTGAATTGCTTGAACCAGCGATAGAAGGTCAAGAAGGATTGCTTGATAAGATTGATAAAGAAGCGGAAATTGGCCTGTGGTTAGAAGATACTCCTAAACGAATTATAGAAGCTGCGATTGGCAATCGTGATGAATCGTTCGAAGACATTATGAAAGAACTTAATACTAAGTGGAATGAAGCGCGGGAAGAAGTTCTAGCTGAATAAGGGATTAACAGAAATTCCAAGGAGATATCTTAAGGGAGTAGCCTCTTAAGATATTCCCTTGTTATTAAACACAAGACGAATCTTGAGAAAATAAAGTCTCAACATCGACTGTAGAGGATTACAATTCTTCATTTCATGAGTGACTTATACATTAGGTAAAATCAAGGTTTCGCTTTCAATACTACCGGGAGGTGTAGTTCTTGTTTAAATTTTCAAACTTATCATATAGTGCGCAACGGCGTATTATTATTCTTCTGTTTTCGCTTGTACCGGTAGCATTGCTTATCACGTTTGCTTATGTACCGGTAGCGAATATGTTTTATTACAGCTTTACAGAATGGAATGGGTTTAGTGACAAGGAATTTGTAGGATTTGAAAACTATGTCACGATTTTTACAGAACCAGAGTATTTTGTGGTTTTTAAAGTAAGTTTGTATTATTTTGCTGCGACATTTGTTCAGATGGGACTAGCTTTATATTTTGCAACTATTTTAAGCTTTAACGTGAGATTTAAGAATTTTTTCAAAGGTGTTTTATTTTTTCCTTACTTATTAAATGGTGTTGCGATCGGGTTTATGTTTTTGTTTTTCTTTAGACCTGAAGGGACATTAGATACCGTTTTGCAAGCAATTGGCTTAGGGGAGTTGATTACACAGTGGTTAGGAAACCCGGATGTGATAAATATATCTCTAGCTGGTACATCTGTATGGAGGTACATGGGCTTTAACTTTATTATTTTCTTAGGAGCGATATCTTCAATTCCTAAAGAGGTTTATGAAGCTGCAGAAATAGATGGTGCGAATAAATGGCATCAGTTTAGGTACATTATTTTACCGAGTATTCGGAGAATTATTGAACTCAATTTGATTTTAGCGATTAGCGGAGCGCTTTCAACATTTGAGATCCCATATATCATGACAGGTGGTTCAAATGGAAGTGAAACATTTGTTATTCAAACGGTTGATATTGCCTTTAAGTTCGGCAAGATTGGACTAGGATCGGCTATGGCTGTCGTGTTATTAATGATTGTTGTGTTGGTGAGTGTCATCCAGAAAAAGCTATTTAAGGAGCGTGACTAAAATGTATCAACTTAAATATGCACTAGCAAATGTATGTAAATACGCATCCCTTTTACTTGGGGCATTTGTTGCGTTGATTCCGATTGTTGTCGTATTCTTTGCTTCTTTTAAAACGGGTGACGAATATACGAGCACAGGTCCGCTTACACCGCCGGAAAACTGGTTGAATTTTGAGAATTATACACGCGCCTTCACTGAAGGAAATATGCTGATGGGATTTATAAATACAGCTATTATATTAGTGATTTCAATTATTGGCGCGACATTGACAGGTTCGATGATAGCGTTTGTGCTGCACCGCTTCAAATTTAAAGGAAGCAAGCTTTTAATGGGTGCTTTCCTGCTTGCGACATTAATTCCTGCTGTAACTACGCAAGTTGCTACTTTCCAAATTATAAATGAACTAGGTCTTTTTAATACGAGATGGGCGGCCATCATTTTATATATGAGTACAGATATTATCGCGGTCTATATCTTTTTGCAATTCATGGATTCCATATCTGTTTCTTTAGATGAGTCGGCCATGTTGGATGGTGCATCCTATATTACCATTTTCCGTAAGATTATTTTACCGCTGCTCAAGCCTGCAATTGTAACGGTAATTATTGTAAAAGGTGTTAACGTATACAATGACTTTTATACAGCGTTTCTCTATATGCCTAAGTCGGAGCTTCATGTTATATCGACAGCATTATTTAAGTTTAAAGGGCCGTACGGATCACAGTGGGAAGTTATATGTGCTGGTATCATGATCGCCATCATTCCGACGCTTATTGCGTTTATCACTTTGCAGAAGCATATTTACAATGGAATGGCTGGTTCAGTTAAGTAATGGAATGAAAATGGGCAGGGGATTGTAAGGAACAGTAGGGAATCGTTCTCATAGATTGTCATTACTTGAAAAAGAACATGTACGTGTTTGGGGAGTGCTGCTGTTTTTTATTACAACTTCGTTTAAAAAGGAGGAGAAGCTTTGGAATTCATTAAAGGGTTTACGTATGGGTGGATGAGCCGAAGAGGAGACTTTACGAAGCCAGAGGCTAAAGAATCGATGAGACTCTTAAAAGAAAGAACAAATACAAATTGTGTCATTATATCTCTTGCCGCACTCCAGGATGGACCACATTCAACGGTCGTTGATTATACTGGCGACCACATGGTGGCTGATGAAGAATTGATCGAGATGGTTGAATATGCTCAATCCATGGACTTGAAGGTGATGTTAAAGCCGACTGTCAACTGTAAGGATGGCACATGGCGGGCGCATATTAACTTTTTTGATCTTGATGTTCCGTGTGAGCCGAAATGGAAAGATTGGTTTAAAAGCTATACGAAGTACCAAATGCACTACGCTGAAATTGCACAAAGGACAAATTGTGATATGTTCATTGTCGGCTGTGAAATGGTACAAACAGAGCGTAGAGAACAGGAATGGCGCAACTTAATAAAAGAGGTCCGCGCGATATATAAAGGGCCCATTACTTATAATACCGATAAATACCAAGAAGGAAATGTGAGATGGTGGGATGCTGTTGATGTCATTTCATCAAGCGGCTATTATCCGATTGATGATTGGGATCAGCAATTGGCTCGAATTGAAAGCATCTTAAAACCTTTCAATAAACCATTTTTCTTTGCTGAAGCAGGTTGTCCTAGCCGTTCAAATTCCCCGTATATTCCAAATGATTGGGGGCTTGAAGGTAAAACAGATATGAAAGCGCAAGCGGATTATTATCAAGTGATGTTTGAAAAAGCGGGTCAAAAAGAATGGGTAAAGGGTTTTGGTCTTTGGGATTGGAAAGCCCTTCTTCATGATGAAAATGAAGCATTTGCGAATGATGACTATGCCGTGTTCGGTAAGCCTGCAGAAAAGGTTATTTACGATTTTTATTTGGCAAAATAAAAAACTATAAAAAGGTAGTCATCTTTGGTAATATTAGGTCTACTTTTTTTATTACTTAAATAAAGTTAATTATAAACTAACTATTTACTTTTTCTATAATAACAAATTAATTAACAGAAATAACAAATAGGGGAGAAGAGAATGAAGAAGATTAATTTAAATGGTGATTGGTTGATGAGAAGCACTGCTAATAACGAATGGCTTGAAACTTCAGTTCCTGGATCTGTTATGAATGATTTATTAAGACATGGAAAAATCAATGATCCGTTTTACCGTGACAATGAGGACGAGGCATTTGAGATTGCTTCAAAGGATTATGAATATATTCGTGAGTTTTCGTTGACAGAGGAGTTTATAAATCATGAACATATTGTTATTCGTTTTGAGGGGTTAGATACGCTTTCTGAAATTATTTTAAATGGAAATCTACTAGCAAAGACAAACAACATGCATCGAACGTATGAATTTGATGTGAAACCTTTTTTAATAGCTGGAACAAACGAATTGAAGATCACCTTATTTTCTCCAATTAACTTTATTACGGAAAAACAGAAAGAAACAAACTTATCAGGAGTAGGTGATGCGATCGAAGGTTATCCTCATTTGCGAAAAGGGCATAGTATGTTCGGATGGGACTGGGGACCGCAAATTCCTGATTTAGGAATTTGGAGGAATGTTTCTATTTTAGCATGGGATCTTGCCCGTATCGACGATGTGTATGTGAGTCAGGAGCATCGTGAAAATAATGTTGGTGTACAAGTACGAGTAAATGTAAACGAATGCGAAGGACCATTACAGCTTGCAGTTAATCTTTTTAGTCCATCTGGTGAAAAGATTTTAAGTAAAGTAACAAAAATGAAAACTCAGCAAACTGTTTCGTTTGAAGTTACAGATCCGCAATTATGGTGGCCCAATGGATATGGAGAACAACCTTTATATCAAGTAGAAGTCCTTGTTTCAAATGATTCATTGTTGTTAGATCGTAAAACATTAACAATTGGCCTGCGCACTATAAATGTAAAGCATGAGCCGGATCAATGGGGAAAATCATTTGAGTTTGAAGTAAATGGTCTATCTATCTTTGCGATGGGTGCAAACTATATTCCTGAAGATAACCTATTGGCGAGAAATTCAGCAGAACGAACAGAAAGATTGATTGATGACTGCGTAGCTGCAAACTTTAACATGATTCGTGTTTGGGGCGGCGGTATTTATCCAGAGGATTATTTCTTTGATTTATGTGATCGGAAAGGGATCATCGTTTGGCAGGATTTTATGTTTGCTTGCAGCATGTATGATTTAAACGAGGAGTTTAGAGAAACTGTGGAGCAAGAAGTCATTGATAATGTGAAAAGAATTCGTCATCATGCAAGTCTTGGGATTTGGTGTGGAAATAATGAAGTGGAAGAAGCGTGGGTTTATTGGGGGAATATGCCTGACGATGATTACAAGCACAAAGCTGACTATATTAAGCTATTTGAATTTATTATACCTGAACTTGTAAAAGTGCTAGATCCACAGACCTTTTACTGGTCTTCATCACCTTCTTCTGGCGGGGGATTCAATGAACCGCGAAATCCAAATGAAGGAGATATGCATTATTGGGAAGTGTGGCATGGGTTAAAACCATTTACTGAATATCAGAAGTTTCATTTTCGTTTTTGCTCTGAATTCGGATTTCAATCATTTCCATCTATGAAAACAATTCATTCTTTTACAGAACCAGAGGATCGTAATATTTTCTCTTATGTGATGGAAAAGCATCAGAAAAATGGTGCTGCAAACGGAAAGATATTATTTTATCTTTCCGAGAACTTTTTATATCCGAAAGATTTTGATTCCTTACTCTATGCTTCACAAATATTGCAAGCAGAAGCAATTAAATACGGTGTTGAGCATTGGAGACGAAATCGCGGGCGTTGCATGGGTTCATTGTATTGGCAATTAAATGACTGTTGGCCTGTTGCTTCATGGTCAAGTATTGATTATTACGGTCGTTGGAAAGCGCTGCATTATTTTGCAAAGAAATTTTATTCACCAGTCTTATTATCACTAAGAGAAGATGGAACAGATGTAGAAATTCATGTGACAAATGATTCATTAACAAAAGTGAATGCCCGGGTGGAATGGAAGCTGCGCAAACATACATCAGAAGTTCTTCAAGAAGGATCGATACAATCTGAAGTAGACAGTTTAACAGCAAAACAATGTGAGAGACTTTCTTTTGCAGAATATTTAACTCAGGAAACGATGAGAACAACGTATCTTGAATGTACATTATATGTGAACGGTGAAGAAAAAACAGTCACAACTCTTTTATTTACAAAACCAAAGCATTTTAAATTCTTAAATCCAGACTTTTCGCTAGAGGTAGCGGAGACAAATGAGACGTTTGAAATTACCTTATCATCAGCTGCATTAGCAAAATACATTGAGCTTGACTTGACGATAGCTGATTGTAAATTTAGTGAAAATTACTTCGATTTGTCTGCCGGAAATCAAAAAACAGTTGTGGTAAATAAAGAAAGCGTAAGTGAAGGATTAACTCTGGAAGCGTTTAAGGAACAGCTGAAAATACGAAGTGTGTTTGATATCGCCCAAACTCCTGTTGGGAAGAGGGATTGTAAATGAGTTTACGGATCGGAATTGATTTAGGTGGAACAAACCTAAGGGTTGCCCTTGTTGATCAACAAGGAGAGATTGTAAAGATTTGTCAGGCTCCTACAGAAGCTGAAAAGGGGCATCATTATACGATTGATAAGATGTTAAATATGATTAAAGAAGTTACAAATGGTAACAGGATTTGCGGAATCGGTATTGGTGCCCCTGGGCCGTTAGATTATCAAACAGGGGTTATTTTGAGTCCGCCAAATTTGCCTGGTTGGAAAAATGTAAACCTTGTCAAGGTCGTAAAAGAACATACTGGGGTAGATGTATGTTTGAATAATGATGCAAATGTTGCTGGATTAGCTGAAGCGATCGTTGGTAGTGGTGCAGATTATGAGAGTGTATTCTATATGACTGTAAGTACTGGGATTGGCGGGGCGTTCGTTATTAACAAGCAGTTATACAATGGGGCAAAAGGATATGCTGGAGAAATAGGGAATATGATTGTACAGCCTAACGGGTATCAGCATCAACATTTAAATAAAGGCTCCCTTGAAGGGATGGCTAGCGGTACTTCGATTGCAAGAGCAGCAATCGAACGATATGGTATGACTGGAGGTGCAAAGCAAGTATTTGAGCTTGCTGCTCAAGGTGATGCCAGGGCGCACAGCATCATAACGGAAGTTGTTGATTATTTAGCAATGGGGGTAGCTAATATAGCCCATACGGTTAATCCTGACATTTTTGTAATGGGTGGCGGTGTGATGAATTCAAAGCAATTCATTCTAAAGCCGCTTCAGGAAAAGGTAAAAGAATATGTATATCCTGATTTAGCTTCTTCTATTAAAATTGTTCCTGCTGCATTAGGAGGCAAAGCAGGTGTAATTGGTGCCGCTATGCTTGTTCAAGATGAATAGGTTTTGAAATAACAAGGATGCAGGATAAAAGGAAAGAAACCTATGAAACGATTATTTTCTTTCCTTTTTCTTCTTTTTTAAGAAAGAGAAGGAGACCACGTATGGTTACGAAATGTTCATCAGAGACTTTTGCTTTCATACCGCAAAGCTACCGGCCTTACCATACATAGCGAGGAATGCATGGGTACGGATAAAGCTTTCTTAATACCTATTGAGGAGGAAGTAGATGTTTAACGTAATGATTGTGGATGATGAACCGACTACCCGTCAAGGTTTAGTCAATTTAGTGCCATGGGAAAAGTATGGGTTTCAGGTAACAGATACCGCTGCAAACGGGAATGAAGCAATAGAAAAATTTCACATTGCATCCCCCAACTTAATGATTGTGGATATCAGGATACCTGGTTTATCAGGAATTGAATTAATCGAAAAAATCGCTGAAATGAATACTAATGTATACTTTTTGATCTTAAGTGAACATGCTGAATTTGAATGCGCCAAGAAGGCAATGAAATATAACGTAAAAGGTTATTTATTAAAACCTCTTGATGAGAATGAAATGATTCATTATTTGCTAGAGTTAAAACCAATGATGGAAAAGGAATTAGAATATCGAAAACTGGAAATGAAAATTGATCAGGAAAATAAGGAACGCTTTATTCAAGCCGTTTTAAACGGAGAACAGCCAGAAGAGATAAAGGGTTCCAAATTTTATGTACAATGGACAACCTACCGGCTTTTATTAGTGAAAGCAGGGGACCAATGCAATGCTGATTCAATGATGCTAAAAAAGAATTTAAAAGGATTTTTTGAAAATAATAACATTGGAATTGTCTTTAGCATCAAAAATTACTACGGCATTTTGTTAAATGCGGAGCTTGAATTTAGCAAGCACCATGATGATATCTATCGTGTGTTAAAAGTTCTGATGAACGATTGTCAGCTTCCTTTTACTGCTGCAATATCAACTGTGTTTGAGGATATTCAAGAATTACCCACAGCCTTTCAAGCAACTAATATGCTTATTGCAAAGCAATTTTTCTTTGATGATGGTGCCATTTTGTCTGAGCACTCGAAGCCTGTATTATTGGATGGAAGAAATGATCTAAAAGAGGAACGTAATGAGCTAAATTTAACTTATGGCGTTGAAACATTACTATTTGCGATGGAGATAGGAGACAGGGATGCCATTGAGAGAATTTGCATGAGAATAGGCTGGCGAATGATTGAAGCGGGATACACAGAAAATGATAGTAAGAAACATTTTATTCACATTGTTTCTTCACTAATACACAAGCTTATGTATCAATATCATGAAATTCGGGGAGAACTATCAAACGTTTTATTTATGGTATATGAGATTGAAAATCAACGAAAAATAAAGCAGCTCTTAACTTATGTAAATGGATTAATAGCAGAAATTCTTGAGAAGATGGATGTCGATAAAACAGGGGTTCTTGTAAAAAAAATGATTCATCTAATTGAAAAGAATTATGATAAAAACATCAAGCTTGAAACGTTGTCAGAACTCCTTCACTATAATCGAACCTATTTGGGAAAATTATTTAAGTCCTATACAGGAGAACATTTCAATACTTATTTGGATAAAGTGAGGATTGAAAATGCCAAGAAGTTATTATTACAAGGTTATAAAGTTTATGAAGTTTCGAAACGAACAGGCTTTTCCAATGTTAATTACTTTCATTTTAAATTTAGAAACTATGTAGGGATGTCTCCATCTGCTTATCGAAAAGAGAAGTTAATGGAATAATTTTCATTCTATCTAGCAATCTATATTATTTTTAATAGTATAAATCCAAGTAATTCGCTGCCTAATAATGGATGGCTTCTATCTTTATGGGAAAGAGATCCCGATTTGATAGAAGCCTCTTTTTATTCATGTATAGCTTTGTCGCATTTTTGTATGAATTTTAAGAAAATTATTAAGGTATCCTTAAGTTAATATTTAGCTTAAAATTAAGTTACAGAAAAGGAGGAAGATTAATGGAAACCGCAAAAAGTAAACCGTTTACAAAGGGAAACTATGCGTTGAAAAAAGAAAAAAAGCGCAGTTTTTGGAAGGTGTTTTCCAGCCAAAAAATCCTGTATATGATGTCGCTTCCGTTTGTCATATTGGTTTTTGTTTTTAATTATTTACCTTTATGGGGATGGACAATGGCATTTCAAAATTATCGACCCGCCAGGTCATTTTTTGAACAAGAGTGGGTAGGATTTGAGCATTTTATTACTTTATTTACGGATGAACGTTTTTACCTTGTTCTTCGAAACACACTTGCGATGAGTTTACTCAGTTTAATCGTTGGCTTTACGGTTCCAATACTATTTGCCATATTGCTTAATGAGGTTCGCCATTCAGTATTTAAGCGGACTGTTCAAACGATCACCTATTTACCACATTTTGTTTCATGGGTTGTTGTAGCAGGCATTGTGACAAAAATGTTATCAATAGACGGCGGTATTGTGAATGATTTGCTGCTAAGGATTGGTATTATTGATGAACCTTTCCAATTTATGGCGGAAGGAAAGTGGTTTTGGGGAATTGTTGTTGCTTCAGATTTGTGGAAGGAAATGGGTTGGAATGCCATCATTTTCTTAGCAGCCATTGCGGGTCTTGATCCTCAGCTTTACGAAGCAGCAAAGGTAGATGGAGCAGGAAGATTAAGAAGGATTTGGCATGTTACATTACCTGGGATTCGTCCAACTATTTTAGTTGTTCTCATTTTAAATATAGGTCACTTAGTGAGTATTGGCTTTGAAAAACAGATGCTGCTTGGTAATTCCCTAGTTGTTGATTATTCCGAAGTATTGGATTTGTATGCGCTTAACTATGGGATTGGATTAGGTCAATTTTCTTATGGAACAGCAATAGGAATCTTTAATTCTGTCGTTAGTATTATCTTATTGTTCCTTGCAAATGGGATCTTCAAGCGCTTTTCTAACCAAAGTGTTATGTAAGGAGGAAGTGACATGGCTGCAAATAGAGCCTTGAAAACAAAGAATGATCGAATATTTGACGCTCTTAATTATACTTTTTTAACAGTTGTTATGGTTGTGACTCTATACCCCTTTTTAAATGTATTGGCTATTTCATTGAATGAATCAACCGATACGGTGAGGGGAGGAATTTATATATGGCCCCGAGAGTTTACCTTTAGTAATTACCTGGAAATAACCAAGTACGATCATTTAGTAACTGGTTTCATAAATTCCGTGCTTCGAACAGTGATTGGTACTGTGTTGGGTGTGTTTGTACAAGCGATGGTAGCTTATACACTGAGCCGTGCTGATTTTCAAGGAAGAAAGTTTGTTTCAACCTTTATTGTATTAACGATGTATTTTTCTGGAGGGCTAATTCCGGGCTATATGTTAATTAGAGATTTAGGCATGATGAACTCGTTTTGGGTTTACATTCTACCTGGTTTAGTAAGTGCGTTCAATATTATTATCATTCGTTCATTTATGGATGGTCTCCCATTCTCTCCTCAAGAATCTGCAAAAATGGATGGGGCAAATGACTTTACGATTTTCTATCGAATTATTCTTCCGCTTTGCAAACCGGTTTTAGCAACCATCGCATTATTTATTGCAGTAGGCCAATGGAATAGCTGGTTTGATACTTATTTATATAACAGTATGAATGAAAGTTTAACTACTTTACAGTATGAGCTCATGAAAATTTTAGAAAATACCTCAATGGGTGGAAATATGGACGCCAATCAAATGCGGCCAAATGCCGAGCAGCAATCAAATATGGTGTCACCTGAGTCGATTAAAATGGCGATTACCATGGTTACGGTGCTGCCAATTATAATGGTTTATCCTTTTGTGCAAAGATATTTTATCCAGGGGATGACCTTGGGAGCGGTAAAACAGTAAATACAGGTCAATCCTGTTTATACAATACATGACATAGAAAAGGGGAGGAACATGGAAATGAAGTCAATGAAAAGGTTTTTTCGTTTGATTTTTTTCGCTGCGATCTTATTACTAGCAGCATGTTCAAATGAAAATACATCATCTGATAGTGAAAGCACCTCAGATGAAAGTGAACCAATCACATTTACCGTTTTTGATTCGGATGCGAATCGCGACTGGGAGAATATGGAGAGTCCAGTAGGTCAGAAAATAAAAGAGGATACTGGTGTAACACTTGATCCGGAATTTGATTTGGAAGGCGGACAAACAAAAATTCCTCTAATGGTTGCTAGCGGAGAATATCCAGATTTGATTACATCAAAGGGTGCCAGCCAACTTGTGGAAGCGGGAGCTTTAATCGACCTTGCTCCGCTAATTGAAGAACATGCACCAAACATTAAAAAAATGCTTGGTAATGAAATCAATCGCTTGAAATGGAGTAAGGAAGATCCTTCTATTTATGTGCTGCCTAATACAGCAGTGGATCACGAAGCAATGACACCTGGCTATGCTGCACTGATTCAGCATGATGTGGTGAAGGAATTAGGATATCCGGAAATGAAAACACTAGAAGATTTAGAAAGCGCTTTAAGAGAATACTATAAACGCCATCCTGAAATAGAAGGACAGCCAACGATCCCTCTAACTCTTCAGACAGATGGCTGGCGTTTTCAATCCTCTACTTTAAATAGCGGATTTATGATGACTGGCGGTTCTGATGATGGAGAATATTTTATTGACCCAGAAACATTTGAAGCGACATTGCATTATCGTCGTCCAGAAGAGAAAGAAGTTTTTCGTTGGTATAACAAGATGAATGCAGAAGGACTGCTTGATCCTGAATCGTTTATCCAAAAGCATGATCAATGGATCGCGAAATTGTCTACAGGACGTGCATTAGCTACGATTGCACCGGACTGGATGATCTATGAAGCGCAAAATGCTTTGCGCGATGCAGGGAAATTCGAGAGAATGTATGGCTTTTATCCGATCACTTTAAGTGAAGAATATAAGCACCATGCTTATCAAAGCCCAGGTTTCCAAGTAGGCTGGGGGATCGGAATTACAGTTGATTGTGAAGATCCTGTTCGTGCGATAAAGTTTCTTGATTATTTAGTTTCAGAAGAGACACAAATTATGTTGAACTGGGGAATTGAAGGAGAACATTATGAGATTGTAGACGGCAAACGTGTCATTCCAGAAGAAGAATGGGAAAAACGCCGAAACGATAAAGACTATTTAAAGAAAACAGGGATTGGTTATAACTTCCAACGCTTTGCGCCGCGGTATGGTGATGGTGCGTTAGATTCAACTGGCCAAACATATACAGTAAATACGCGTGAGCTGGCGATCGAAGGACTAACAGATGTAGAAAAAGAAGTGTTAAAAAATTATGATGCGGAATTATGGAAAGATTTATACCCTTCTGCTGATGAATTTCCAGTGAAACCATGGGGTGCTGCCTATAATCTTGCCATCCCTGCAGGCTCGAAACTTGAAGTAACGAACAAAAAAATGTTAGATATTACATTTAAGCGAATTCCAGAAGCGATTCTAGCAGATCCGGAAGATTTTGATGGAGTATGGGATCAATTTATGAAGGACTTAGAGAAAGCGGGAGTGGAAGAAGTTGAAAAAGAATTCACTAAAATTGTGAAGGATACAGTGGAGTTGTGGAGCGAGTAGAATAACCTAAATCAAGGGAAATGCTTCATACTTTTAAACAAGTAAACTATTTTGTCTTTTGAATAAATAGGGTCCAGGTACGGACCCTATTCATTATCATTCTATTTATTAAGATCATAATGAAATTTATTTTGTACCTATATGAAATACAGGATAGGAGGAATAATGACTGATGGAAACTATGTATCTCTTAAAACCTTTAAGAAAAAAAATGTTTATTTTATCTATTATTTTCGCGTTAATCGTAACTGTCCTTCCGATAACAGGAATGCCTGCAAAAGCTGCAGGAGAAGTGAAACTAGAAGCAGAGGATGCCTCACTTAATGGTGTAACGGTCGAAAATTCTGAGCCGGGTTATTCGGGGTCTGGCTATGTAGCTAGCTTTTCTAATGAGACAGACACTGTGACATTTACGGTTGAGGTACCTGAAACGACATTATATAGCTTGACTGTTGGTTACGGTTCAATCTATGGAAGCGGTAAAGTGGCTAATATTGTTCTTAATGGTAACAATCAAGGTTCTTTTACAATGGGGAATGGATTTGGGGAAGTTTCAGGAGGGAAAGTTCTTTTAAATGCTGGAAAAAATACGATTCAAATTACACCGAATTGGACATGGTTTGCGATTGATTATATAAAAATGAAACCTGTACTTGAACCAGTGAAGCATGAGGTGGAGAAGACATTGATCAATCCTAATGCGACAAAAGAGACAAAGGCTTTATTAAGCTATTTGGTCGATCAGTTTGGTGAAAAGATTCTATCTGGGCAGCAAGATTATCCAAGCACCCGTCCTGGTGATTTGAATTATATTTATCAGACGACTGGAAAATACCCTGCGATATTAGGACTCGATTTTATTGACAATAGTCCTTCAAGAGTAGAACGAGGTGCTTCAGCTGATGAAACACCTGTAGCAATTGATTGGTGGAAGAAGGGCGGTATTGTTACTTTTACTTGGCACTGGAACGCTCCTAAAGATTTAATTGATGAGCCGGGTAATGAGTGGTGGAGTGGTTTTTATACTAGAGCAACGACTTTTGATGTTGAGTATGCATTAAACAATCCAGATTCAGATGATTATCAATTGCTTTTGCGTGATATTGATGTCATATCAGCAGAATTAAAAAAGCTTCAAGATGCAGGTGTACCTGTATTATGGAGACCGCTTCATGAAGCGGAAGGCGGCTGGTTTTGGTGGGGAGCGAAGGGACCAGAACCTGCTAAGGAATTGTGGAGATTAATGTATGATCGCATGACAAATGTTCATGGATTAAATAATTTAATTTGGGTATGGAATTCGATTGACGAAGAGTGGTATCCAGGTGATGATTATGTTGATATTGTTAGCTTTGATTCATATCCAGGAGCACATAACTACGGCCCTATGAGCAGCCAGTATGAAGCTCTGGTTAAGCTATCAAGCAACAAAAAAATTGTTGCGATGGCTGAAAATGGCCCAATCCCGGATCCTGACCTTCTGCCGCTTTATCATGCAAATTATAGTTGGTTTAACACTTGGAATGGAAGCGTTTTAAAAGAACATAATTCTCCCGAGCATTTAAAAAAGGTATATAACCATGAGTATGTTTTAACACGGGATGAACTACCTGACTTGCCTACCTATTTAGAAAAGAGACAGATACAAAAAATTCAAGACTTAATGACTAAGTACACTGATACAGGACAATTAACTGAACCCCTGCTTACTAAAATAACCAATAGCTTTAAGGAAGTGAAGGAGCAGTTTGAAAAAGGTCACCTGAAGCAGGCGGTCATCCATATAGAAAATATTCAAAAGCACCTCAATAATGAATCTATGGGAGAACATGTATCACTAGCGGCTAAAAAAGATTTATCTGCAAACTTGGCTGAGTTAAAGGGAATTTTCTTACATCCGTAAAAATGCAATGAAATAAAGGCTTTCAATCTATGATTGGAAGCCTTTTAGCCTTAAAAAGTTATAACAGTTTTAGGGTTCAAAGCATATTTTATAATTACAATTCTCGTTTTGCTTAAAGTGACATATATATAGTAGTATGCTGTTGATAAAATAAGGAAAAGGTTATTTAAACGGGGAGTTGTCTTTTTTTATGATTTTCAATATTCAAAATATAACAATCACAAACATGAATCAATCTTCTTCAGTAAATACGGGAAATAATTTTATTAATTTCCCAATGACTAATCAACCTACAGTAAGTTATACAAACCAAAAAGGTGGAGCAGGTTCGTTTAACACCGGTAACGGTAATGCCTATAACAATCCTGGGAATAATAATGCTAATACTATTTAATGATTTAAAAAGCGACAGGCAGTTTTCACATAATTGATATTAGTAAATTCAAAGTTCTATCAATTTAATGAGGAACTGGAACAGCGTTATCCGTTTTATTTTAGGTATTAAACTCCGGATAGATGCAAAAGACAGAAGTTTCCATTAAATAATATCTTTATGAAAAAAACAAAAGAACTGTAAAATTATTATTACATTCACCTTATGGACGAGCAGTATATGGACGTTATTTTGCATAATACATTTTCAAAAATCAGCACCGCATGATATAAATAGATCCAATATCATTATTCCCCCGCCAATAGTCATTCCACTCATTGTTTACCCTCTATTGAGAAATAATAAGGGAATTAGTGAACAATTCCGTAACATTATTATTATAATATGACACTGGCTTTGCACTAAATGAATTACCTCTTTGTCAATAGTTTTTGAAAAATATCTGTTAGAACACAAAAAAACTCCTTATAATTAAGTTTGGCAATCTTGTTCAAATCCTTAATTATAAAGGAGTCAACCCATGGACAAGCATAACAGAAGTGATAATATGACAATAAAGAATTAAAGGTCCCTTTACAAAATGACATAAGTTATTACCTTTTTCATTCAACAATCATAAATTATAGAAAAAGCTTTACTATGTTGGGTAGCATTACATTTGCAATCTAATCCATACTGGAAATTTTACTTTTAAGATTTTTAAAAACGTTGCAAATAATTATTTTTTAAGGGGGGAATTAATTTGGAGACTTATCATAACTTCCAGGATTTTAAAATAAAGCTGCTCCCCCCTTCGAAACAATGTACAATCAGTAATCCCCCCTATAATATAAATATTACTATTATTAATATAAATATTAATTCAATGAATGCATCTGCATCACTTAATATCGGTAAAGATTTTAAAAGTATGCCGATCAGTGAACAACAAATTACACATGCAGGATCTACGCCAGGGACACCTACAGGAGCAACAACGGGTATCCCTACAGGAGTTACACCTGAGATTCCTGCTGAAACAATTCAGGAAACTCCTGCTGAAATTACTCCAGAGACATCTCCTGGGCCTATACTAGAGCCTCCTCCTGGACCTATACAGGAACCTCCTCCTGGGCCTATACTAGAGCCTCCTCCCGGGCCTATACAGGGGACAGGATAAAAAATAGAAAGATTCCATGTATTGAACGGACAGCGTTTTATATCACGGTCCGTTCATATTTTGGATGATTTTAACAAATACCTCAAGTAACCATTAATTTATTTTTAGAAGGATACTTTACTGAAATGAAAAGGGGATAACAATGAAATTTTCTGTTGTAATTGGAGCCGTTTATGCGGGCAAGGATTTTATCCAGAGTATGAGAGAGGTTAAACAATTAGGCTTTAATGCCTTTGAATTTTGGAGTTGGTGGGATAAAGACCTGTCAGCAATTAAGGTAGCAAAAGACGCTTTTCATCTTCAGCTTTCCAGCATTGTCACCAAATTCATCAGTTTGACTGATCCTGCCAAAAGACAGGAATATGTGCAGGGTGTCAGACAAACAATTGATGTTGCTAAGATGCTCGGTTGCAGCACCATTGTTTCTCAGGTTGGTCAAGAGATTCCGGCAATCTCTCGTGAGGAACAGCACCGCAGTATTGTAGAAGGCCTGAGGGCATGTGTTCCTTTCTTAAAGGAGTCAGGTATTACGTTGGTGATTGAACCGCTCAATACCATTGTCGATCATAAGGGTTACTATTTAGATAGTGCCAAGGAAGGGTTTCAAATTGTTGAAGAAGTGGGAAGCCCTTATGTTAAGGTGCTTTACGATATTTATCATATGCAAATTATGGAAGGTAATATTATTTCTACAATTACTGAAAATATTGAAAAAATCGGACATTTTCATGTAGCTGGAGTTCCAGGAAGACACGAGCCATATACCGGTGAGCTCTATTATATAAACATCTTAAAAGCGATTGAGGAAACTGGTTTTAATGGATATGTAGCCTTGGAGTATTTTCCAATTGAAGATCCTAGCAAAGGGTTAACGAAGTTTCTAAATTGGGTAAAATGGGGAGGTATCTCCACAGATTAAATCCCATTATGAATAGGCAGTAAAGTTTTTGTCCCTTCCCTGGAAAGAACACCCACTAGACAGACATATATTTCCGAATGTATCCTGCCTTTACCCTTTAAAAGTTTTTGCACATTAGATTCCGCTTACACCTTTGGAGCAAATGGCTGAAAATGAGTATGATGTATTCATAATTAGATCTGGTGCAGGTTGAGGGGCGATAACGTTTAAAACAACAAATGTTTTATTAAACCACTATACAACATTTGTTGTTTTAAAGCTAAGTTGGAACCCTTGATAAATAAGGATCTTCCCTAAAACGTTCATTTTAGGTAGTAGGTATTAAGAGTTCTCTGAAAATCCAAAATAGGTATATTTCTGTTCCCTTTTATTAAAAGTGTTTCATCAGTTTATCTGCAGTCCTGATCGCTAAAGCAACAGTTGTTAATGTATTGTTTGCTGCTCCGCTTGTCGGTATCACACTATTGTCGGCTACATAAAGTCCTTGGATACCATGAATTTGGCCATCTGGATTAGTTGCAGAAGTAGCAGGGTCAGTTCCCATCCGGCAAGTACCCATATCATGATAGACAAGGCCTGGGTCACCTAAACAAAGTGATTTTAACGAGCCTTGCGCAGCAACTGATGCGCTTTTTATTCCTTCAATCATCTGCTGAATTACTTCTTTGTCCTTCGTACTATAAGAGAATTGAATTTCAAGTTCAGGAATTCCATAATCATCTACTTTGTCTGGATTCAGTGATACGTAATTCTCATATCGTGATTCAATAACACCGGAAGCACCGAACCAGACATCCTCTTGCATGGCTCTAGGAATTAATTCATATAAATATGCATTATAACCGATTTGAATTTGATACTCTTTTTCTGCTGTTCGAGGAATTAACACCCCCGCAGTCCCTAGTATTTCTGGGAAGTCTGCTGTTTGAAAGGTGACGACTCCTTCCACACGAGAATGTGTTGTAAAATAATGCCCAATCGCTCTGCCGTGAATACCAGAGTGAAGTAATATTCGCGGAGTTTCAAATGTACTTGCGGATAAGACAACATTCCTCCCTTTTATGTGGTGCTTCTTTTTATCGTGGGCCATGACTTCAACTCCTACAGTCTTTCCTTTATCGGTAAGCACTTTCGCCACACGTGCTCTTACAGCAAGATCAAAGCTCGACAAACTTAAGGCCCAAGCAAAAAACTCCATAGAACTAAAAAATACATTAGAACGAACATTTCCATATTGTGATGGTTGTGTGTCAGCTGCAATAGGTAATAAGGATGTTTCTGGAAATCCATTATTAAGCAGACGGTTAAGGAGGATTTCTGAAAATGAAGAGTTTTTTACGTATTCAGTAGAAGCATTCATAATTTGCTCAGAAATCGTGTAATAACGGTTCATCTCTTTCAAAGAGACAGGCCATTGCGCTAAATCAATTGGGTGCATTCGAGGGGTAACCGCGCCCCAATAAATACTTCTTCCGCCTAGTCCAAAGAATTCATTGAAATAGTAGGGCGACGAATTTAGAAGATCTTGTTGGTCTAAACTAATTGAATTTGCTCTAGAAATGGTTCTCCAACGTTTAGGATTTGTAAAAAAACGCATACTGCGATCACCGTTTAATGTTGGAATATTATTCATGTTAGTTGGTAAGACCAAATCACCTGCTTCGATGACAGCAATACGCTTACCAGTGTTTCTCCATTTTTCACATAGCCTCCAAAGCACTGCTCCACCACCGAATCCTGTACCTACAATAATTACGTCATATTCTTTGCTAGCCATCTCTTCAATTGATATCAAAGGAATCCACTGATCCAAATAATATTCAAACGGATATAGAAAAGGATTAACGCAATTCGGCATATCTGAAAAAAGAGTTGAACTATGAGAATCAGAGGGCAAACAAATTTTTTTACCAGCTACTTCATGGTCGGGGTGAGAGATGCTTGGATTTAATGATAGTAGATTTTCCATAGAGAGGTTGAATTTTTTTGTGATTGTTTGCAACGTTTCACCAATGTCTGCAATGTAGATTCTCATCGCTATCACCTAGTCCTTTATAAAAATTAATTATTTACCTATATTTAGTAAGGTAAATGTTATGTTTATAAAAAGTTCATCCAACAATAGTCATTTTTAATCTAACATCAATGTATTTAATTATTTGGTCGTTTATGACTTGCTACTTAGTAAAAAATTGCTTAAAAGCAAGCCATCAAAAATCACGAGATTTATATTTTGTAAATTTAAAATTATCCGAACTAAATCTATTAATATTCATTGAGATGATCCCCCCCTTTAGTAGACCAGAAAAGGTAATAGCAGAGCTTGTATTGTTTATGCTGGGCTATTTCCGCCAATCCGAATGGGCCATCTGTTATTGTAAATGGACCTTTTGCTGGTCAAACATTGGATAAGCTATGGAATGAACAACCAGAACTCTTTGGAAACCCGACAGATGCTGTTTTTCCTCAATCACCAGATTTGTACATTCCGAGTTCTTCTCAGTTTATAAATGGGACGTAAAAGGAAGTGCTCATTTTTCTATCGATGATCAATATTTGCTTATGAGTGTCATAGAAGGAAAGGGCTCCCTGATTCATAATGGAGACATTTATTCATTAATAAAAGGGAAGCATTTAATTGTTCCAGTAGGTATGGGTGACTTTGAAGTGGTTGGAGAGTGCGAATTAATAGTATCTAAACGATAATCTAGTAAATGGGAGTATCACATGAAATCAAAAGGGTTCGGAATGTGATATTCCGAGCCAAGATATTCGGGAACCGGCTTTGTAGCTAGCTTTTCAAATGAGACAGATGCTATGCAAAAACACCTCAATAATGAATTAACAGAATCCTCATGAAGTGTTGGATGTAATTCGAATTTGCTAATGAGCCATTCAACAACACCTGTTGGAAGACACGTCAATACTATTTTAGCAAGAGCTGCAAAAATTAACATAACTACAAACGTCCATGTCATTATTAGACCATCTCCGTTACTTTCTAAATTTAAATTACTGTTATTATCCTAGGACAAATAATAGATTTGAACGGATTATTTGAAACTTGATAATCTTACTTGTATTCCTTTTAATAATAAAGAAATCCTTGTAGAAAATAACCATCCACTTGGCAAAGAATGTCCCCATTCTTTTAAAATCCTAATTTTTAAAAAAAGGGAGTGAGTTAAAGTTCCTCCTCATATGGAAAATAAAAGCTTTAGCTCCTTGTTAATGAACTGTATCCGGAATAATGGACCTTTTTATAAGTGTCCATTATTCCGGATACAGTTCATTATGAGAAATGAGGCTTTTTCATTGCTCCATTAAAGCGTCCGATTACGGAATAAACTAATATATTTAAAGAGCTCATATTTATTGAATGTGAGATACTAAACTGAAGTCACCTATTAGTAATCTGACTAAAAAGGATTATCTGAATGATTTAAATCATAGTTCTTTATAAAGCATAAGTTCATTTTTTATTTCATAGTTGGAAAGCTCATAAGTTTTAATTGCGCCAGCGTTTGTTTTGCCTGTTAATACTTTTATTTCTTTCACTCCACGATCACAAAGTTTTTCTTCCAATAAAGTGATCATAGAAGTGGCTAAGCCCTGTCTTCTGGCTGATTTTCTGACATACATTTCTGTTATTTCTCCCTGAAGCTCATGATAACAAAACGATGAAAAACTTTGTGCGCATGCAAACCCTACAGCTTCGTCATTTATAAAAGCTACCGCAACCAATTCGCTGTTTTGATTAAGACTATCTATAATTTCAGTCACAGTTCTTCTGACACCGCCGTTAAATTCTTGATTTAGAACAGATAGAGCTTCTGCATCGCTTTTCGTTGCCAACCTAACATTTATTTTCATTCAATACACCTCTTTACAATAATGCATTTAAGGCTTTTCATTTCAATTTCTTTCACAAAAAATTACTGCTGTTAATAACAAATTGACATAAGGGTTTATTCAATAGCAGCGCCCTTATGTGGAAGACTCGAATTCAAAATAATCATAAAAGACATTAATAATTATCTTCCTCTTTTGCCCCTTAATCTTGAATAACTACTACTTTGATTTAAAGTATATGATTTCAGGATCTCCTTCATCTAAATTTTCAACTATACCACTCTGAATAAATCCATTTGTATTAAATACTTTCTGCATTTTAATGTTAGAACGATTAGTAGAAGAAAATACCTTCGTAGTAGGAGAAGTGCGAATCATATAATCCATCAGTAAGCTTGCAAATCCTTTTCGTCTTTTGGACGGTGACACAATAATTAGTGATATAAAAGAACATTCAAAGAAGTTCGTATCGTAAATTAGAAATCCCACAATGTATTCTTCTTCTTTAGCAATTATACAGTGTCCTAGCTTAATGGCATTCTCAATATAGTCTCGTCTGCTTGTGTTGCCAATAACCCCACTGTCTATATTCACTATTTTGTCCAAATCTTCAATATTTGCCTTAACAACGGTTTTCATCTTACTTCCCCTTTTTCAATAATCCTGCCCAATTTTTCAATATGTAGAGAGCGATTACATTATACAACAATCGCTCTCGTTCAAGAAGGGAAATATTCTATAGTTCTGTACAATGAACGTAACCATTGCCTTACGTGAAATGGGACGAATAGAAAAAACAATCTGTATTCTTAATTACATTTCAAATGAATCTCTAAGAAGAAAAATACAAAGGGGATATAATCACTTATTTAACGATTGATTAGCTAACCATTCCATTAGTGATATCTTCTTTCCATCAATGGTTTTCACAACTTCATTATTATACACATAAATCCATGACCAATGTCCATGATATTCGTATGTTGTGCCATCAGCATTTTGGTATAATCCTGAAGTATCTACTACATTATCAAATAAGGAAAGGTGAACATCTTTTGCTCCTGCTTCGATTAAGCGATTGTAGGTTGGAACAACAAATTGATCAGCAGGGACAACGTTATCTGTTTTGGCATGAATAAACCAGATTGGCAGGTTTTTCATGTTCTCAATGTCTTCATCTGTGATGAGGGTGTCTTTAAGTGCTTCACAGGTTGGAAAAGCTGCTGCAAAGTATTCAGGATAATCTCTGATCATCAGCATGGTCATATATCCACCGTTGGAATCTCCTCCAATGTAAATTCTATTTTGATCAATATCCTTATTATTTGCAACATAATCCTTGATTAAGGATAGTAAAGCATCCTGATATTTTGAAGTACCGTCACCAAAGCCAGTGAAACCATCCATCCAGAAGGTTGGCGTTTGCGGGGCAAGCACATACGCTCCATCAAAATAAGATTGTATTTCCTCTGATGCAAAGTTTGCTGCTTTGTTTCCCGAAATAGCGATCGTAGGGTCTGTTCCACCTTCACCTGCTCCGTGTAACCAAATGATTAATGGACTTTTCCCATTATCTTTTACTGGAGTATAATCAGCGTAAGTTAACGTGACATCATCATATGTAGCCTTTCCTGTTGAGAAGTCATCCACTAGTTCTCTTACCCCACCATTAAACGTATCCACGACTAGTTCTGAAATGGTCCCTGCAGGAGTTTCTATTTCCTTTTGTTGAGTAATGGTATATTTATTTTCATTCCAGTCATTATATCCTGATCCTTCAACGTCATAGTTAATTGCAGAACCTAAGGAAATGTCAGGGGCAATTTGCATCTCTAACATAACGTATTTTCCAGTTTTAACAGCTGGGGTTCCATTTTCATCAGCTACAAAGGCATTTGTGACCTTACGAGACCCTTCTTCTAAAAACGGATTAGCTAAACGGCTATCACTCCTTGATACATGCACCTCAAAAGTGTCTTTTGAAACAGAATCATTTGGTACTGGTTTTCCTAAATCAACAATTACTTTCGTAATAACTGCTCCCCAATCTTCAATTTCTGTTACAGTTCTGTAGGATGATGGCTGTGTTTTCAGCTCATTTGCATTTGTTTCTGGCTTAAAAGAAAGTGTTGTACCGGCAACTAAAGTACTTAACATATCTGTTTTTGCATGTTTTTTCATTCCTTCAAACAAATGGATAACCTCCTTAAAGTTTTTTGAACGCTTACAAAATTTGATCGATCTTTCCAGCTAGAACATAAGAAATTTCTAGATTCTCATGCCAATATCTTGGGATAAAGTTTTGTTTATCTGAGGTATGAAGGATGAGTTTAATAGGCAAAAGATCATCGGTTTTTACCAACTCGTATTTGTAGTCCTTACAGAGACCTCTCTTAATGAAAATTGGTTTATTTTAGCTATGATAATATCCCAATACTAGCTGAAAGGAAAGAAAAACTTATGAATATCAAGGGGAAAGGTTATATTTGTGTACAATGATGTTACTTATCTCTAAAAACGTCATTAAAATGCTAGAAAGAAGTCATCTTCGGGGTTCATCTAATGCTAGAGACAAGACCTATTAATGACTACTTATAATGACAAACTTATTTTTTATTCCAACCCTTGACATCACCTAATCATATTTAAGATAATTTTTATAACAATAAAAATTGTAATAAAGTGGAGGTTATAGTGAGAACATTACAATTAACTTTACATGAAGCGATTGAAATATGTAAAACACTTGGTCATGAACAAAGAATGGAAATCATTAAAATTTTGGCTGATGGACCAAAGAATGTAAATGATTTATCAGATCGACTTGGGATTCCATTTAGTACGGCTGCTGTGAATGTGAAAAAATTGGAGGAAGCGGGACTAATTGGTACTGAAATGATCCCTGGACGCGGAAGCCAAAAGATTAACACCAAACTATATGACAGAATTATCATAAATTTAGAAGAGCCAAAGCAGGTGAACGAAGATTCCTTAACGTTTGAAATGCCAATTGGCGAATATGTTAATTGTGATGTTGAACCATCTTGCGGTCTGCTTGGCGATCAAGAAATCATCCATATCCTGGACGATCCGCGTTCTTTTTACGAGCCGGAAAGAAAAAAGGCACAATTAATTTGGTTTCGCTCAGGATTCGTGGAATACCATTTTCCAAACAGGATACCCTATGGAGTAAATATAGAAGAACTTAGTTTTTCAGCGGAAATATGTTCGGAAGCTCCTTATCACAAGGTGGATTGGCCTTCAGATATTACGTGCTGGATAAATGATAAAGAGCTTGGTTACTGGACCTCTCCAGGTGATTTCGGAGGGGAAAGGGGATTTTTAACTCCGAGTTGGTGGGAAACACATAATACACAGTATGGCTTATTAAAAAAATGGAAAGTAAATCATGAAGGAAGTTTTATTGATGGCTTAAAAATATCTAACACAACCATTAAAGATTTGGAGCTTTTGGAAAAGCCGTTTATTTCATTAAAACTTGGAGTAAAGAAAGACTCGGTAAATAATGGCGGAATGAATTTATTTGGGTCGCAATTTGGTAACTATGAACAGGGCCTTATAATGAAAATTAAATATTCTTCAACATAATAAAAAGCGTTCCATGTTATGGAACGCTTTTTATTATGTAAAATATTATTACAAAAACTATTGATTAATTACAATAAAACATGTAATAATACGTACGAGGGAGGGTTTAATGTGACGAAAAGAAAAATGTTTTTAGTGGTTACATCGCTCATGTTATTCTTTGGCGGGTATTTTCTCTATCGCTCGTATTATGAAGAAAACTTTGCCAATACAGAAAAGGGAAAAGTAGAAATAGCCTTTATAAATGGCTTTACAGGCGGCGATGGTGCCTACATGAAGAAAATTACGGATGGATTTAATCAATCGCAAGATAAATACCATATTGTTGAACTTCAGGAAAAAGACCATTACACAAAGTTTAAATCCGGCAATTATGATCTGGTAGTCATTCATGGAAATAATCTGGACACATATAAGAAAGACGGCTTAATTCAGGATATATCTCCAGTGCTGGAAAAAGCGGGGATTAAGGAAACAGATTTTCACCCAGCTGGACTAAAAATAATGAAGCTTGATGGCAAATTATTTGCTGCCCCTCTGGATATTCACCCTTTAACTATGTTATATAACAAAGATTTTGTTTCTCAAGAAGTGTCAACATATGAAGACTTAATCAAATTAAATACTGTATTACAGGCAAAAAACAAAAATGTATACGCTTTAGGAGTTCCATCAAGCGGTTTAGTAGAGTTTTACATGTTAACGATCGCAGCTCAAAACGGGATTGACTTAAAAAAAGATAATTATTTGAATTTTAGTCAACCTGAGTTTGCAGATGCATTAATGACCTTTCACGACATGATTTGGAAAGACAAGATTTCTCCACCTGGTCTTGGCTTAGATGGCGAATTTCAATCGTTTATGAAGCAGGCTAAAGGAGGAGGCGGTACTGCCCAAACAGCCATTGCCTTAACAGGACCTTGGTTTTATGGTGCTGCTAAGGAACAGTATGGAGATAGGCTGGGAGTTACATCCGTTCCTAAGCTAGGAGAAAAACAAGCGGTATACGGTAATTCACATACGATCGCTTTATCTTCGAAAGTGGAAGACCCGGAAGTTTTGGAGGGCATCTCAGCCTTTTTAGAATATTTGTACACTCCAGAGCATTTAATTCATTGGGCTGAAGGAGGACAAGCACCGCTCCATCTACCGACGATCAAATTAATGGAAGAACATAAAGAAAAGTATGAAGTTGCCTATGCAAACACTCAACAATTCGATACATTCGTACCAGCTCCACAAGTGTATTTGTTTGGAGAACAAATGCGTTATATGAACACAACTGTTTTTACTAAATTAGTTTCCAACAAAAACTTCACGAAAGAGCAATTAATGGATGAACTAAATAAGGCTACAGATTTAGCAAAACAAATAGGCAACGCAGAACCTAAAAAGTAAGTGAAGAAGACTTTTTATAAAATTCAAAAGCATGGAGGTAACAAATGTTTAACAAAAAATCTTCAAGAAATTGGGCTATGTTGATGATATCTCCATTCATCTTGTTTTTTGTTATGTTTTGGCTGGTGCCTCTACTTTACGGAGTATGGATTAGCCTGCATGATTGGAACATCTCAAATGGCAATAACGGGTTTGTAGGGTTAAAAAATTACGTCAATATTCTTACTTCAGGCACGATCTATAATGAACTTTTTATGAAGGGGTTAGTCAACACATTACTATTTGTCGTCATTAGTGTACCGCCACTAATTCTGATCAGTCTCGGTCTGGCTCTGGTGATCGATCATTTGCCTGATAAGTTAAAGCCAGTTTTTAGAACGATTTATTTTCTTTCTTATTCTGTATCCGTCACAGCCGTTTCTGCGATCTTTTTATGGCTATTTAATGGAAATGGCGGATATGTTAACAATCTTTTTGGTAGTCAAATAAATTGGCTGGGAGATCAGCCGTATGCATGGATAACAATTCTAATAGCAACCGTATGGTGGACGATTGGCTTTAATATGCTGTTATTTGTGAATGCCTTGGATGAGGTGGATGGAAGTTTATACGAAGCGGCTGGATTAGATGGTGCTGGACCATTTGCAAAATTCAGATATATTACTCTTCCAGAAATTCGTAATGTGACCATTTTTATTTTAGTCACAACTGTCATCGCTTCATTTAATTTGTATGGACAAACGCAACTGATTACAGCTGGAGGTCCTGAACAATCAACAACCACACTTATTATGAATACTCAGCAAACTGTTTTTAATTTGAACCAGCTAGGTGTGGGATCAGCAATGGCCATACTAATGGGGCTCGTTATGATGCTGGTAACTGGAGCTCAGTATTGGATGACTTACAAAAAGAAGGAATTAAAGGAAGTGACTTAAAAATGAACATGAGCAATAAGAAATCGATTCCAATCGTCATCATTGCTGTTATTCTGTCGGTAATATTTTTACTTCCGCTTGTTTGGATGGTTTTTACCTCTTTTAAAACATTAGGAGAGTCTATGTCAAGTACTTCCTTGTTTCCAAAGGAATGGACGTTGATAAATTATACGGGAATTTTTACAGATGCTTCTCAAGCCCCAATCATCTTATGGTTGTTTAACACGGGGATCATCACCTTAATTGGGACAGTTCTGGTCGTCATTGTTGATATATTAGCTGCCTATGCGTTGGCGAGGCTTAATGTTCCGGGGAAAAAGGTTATTTTACTTTTAGTAGTAGGTGCGCTAACCATTCCAGGGATTGTCACACTTTTTCCGGCTTTTTATCTGTTCAAAAGTGTAAATTTATTAGATACCTTCGTACCACTTATTTTCCCGTATACTGCAAGTACACTTGGGGTGTTTCTTATTTATAACTTTTTGCTTTCCTTTCCGAAAGAATTGGAGGAAGCAGCATATATAGATGGTGCCTCACAGTGGGACATTTTAGCGAAAGTCATTTTTCCGGCGATAAAGCCGGTAGTCATGACACTTGGCGTTATTACCTTTATGAATATTTACAATGATTATCTATGGCCGTCATTGGTCGTGAATTCAAATGAAATGAGGACAATTACGACAGGGATTGCGAGTTTAATACAAGGAGCTAACTTTGTCAATCCTGCGAAAATGATGGCTTCTACTGTCATAGCAACGATCCCGGCAATTATCGTATTTTTGTATGCAAATAAATACTTTGTTAAGAGTGTAACAAATTCAGGAATTAAATAATTGGTGTGTAAGGAGAGAATAATATGATCTATCGTCAAGAATATCCACGACCCCAGCTCGTACGGAAAGAGTGGGTGAATTTAAATGGCATATGGGATTTCGCATTTGATGATCAAAATATTGGTTTAGAAGAGAAATGGTTTAAAAAAACCCAAGAATTTAACGAAAGCATCAATGTGCCGTTTGCTTATCAAACAAAGCTTAGTAGTATTGAAGATTCATCCTTTCATGATGTTGTTTGGTATCGTCGCACATTTGAGGTCCCAAAAGGCTGGGAAGGAAAACGGACGATTTTACATTTTGGTGCAGTTGACTATCGCGCGTGGGTCTATGTAAATGAACAGCTTGTCGGATTTCATGAAGGCGGCCATGTTTCCTTTTCCTTTGATATTACAAATTACTTGACCGGCGGGACAGAAACCGTTGTCGTTCGAGTGGAAGATCCTTCTACAGATGAAACAATCCCTAGAGGTAAGCAATATTGGATTGAAAAATCAGATTCTATTTGGTATACGCGTACTACAGGAATTTGGCAAACGGTTTGGATGGAACCGGTAAGTCCTGCACACCTTTCGAAAGTAAGATTTACTCCTGATGTAGATAATGGAGAGATAAAAATTGATTTTGAAGTGACAGGTGATTACCAAGGGAAAAGAGCGGAAATAGAAATACGATTTAAAACTGAAGTCATTGCACGAGACATTATAGACGTTCATGAAAGCTATACAAAACGAGCGATTCATCTATATAATCGACAAATCTTTAGAACCGGTTTTCATCACGATGGCTGGAATTGGACGCCGGAAAATCCAAATCTATTTGATGTGAAATTATTGTTGAGAGATGATCATCAGGTTTTGGATGAAATCGATTCGTATTTTGGGATGCGGAAAATCCATTCTGAAAATGGAATGATCTATTTAAATAATAAACCTTATTACCAGAAGCTTGTTCTTGACCAAGGATATTGGCCGGAAGGGTTATTAACTGCACCATCAGATGAAGATTTGAAAAAGGATATCGAGCTTGCAAAGGAAATGGGATTCAATGGGTGCAGGAAGCACCAAAAAGTGGAGGATCCGAGATTTTTATACTGGGCAGACCAATTAGGTTACCTAGTATGGGGAGAATGCGCAGCTTCTGCCTCTTATAGTGAAGATGCGGTTGCTAGATTAACAAGAGAATGGATGGAAATCATTGAAAGAGATTATAATCACCCGTCAATTGTCGCATGGGTCCCTTTAAATGAAAGCTGGGGAATCCCGAGAGTTCGTGCGAATAAGCAGGAACAGCATCATTCTCTTGCCATGTATCATTTGATTCACTCGTTGGATACGACACGTCTTGTCATCTCGAACGATGGCTGGGAAATTACAAAATCTGATATTTGTGCTGTTCATAATTATAATCATGGCAACAAAGATGAAGCGGCAAAATACGAGGCATTTATAGAGTCCATCGCAACGAAGGAAAGTATTCTTAAATCACAGCCAGCTAAACGTAAAATTTATGCAAATGGTTTTGACCACCAAGGCGAACCGATCATCTTAACAGAGTTCGGTGGAATCGGCTTTAAAATAGGGGAAGATGCAGGCTGGGGATATACGTCTGCAAGCAATGCTGAAGAATTTCTCAGTGATTACAAACGTGTAATGGAAGCAGTCTACAGTTCTAAAGCCCTCCACGGTTATTGCTATACACAATTGACAGATGTTGAACAAGAAATTAACGGACTATTAACCTATAATCGTGAACCAAAATGTGAGTTATTAGAGATAAAAAAGATTAATGATATGTGGCACCAGGAAATCATAAAGGATTAGGTGGTAGGAGACATGGAAAAGGGATTTCGAACGATAAAAAAGCTGAAAACGGATGATATCCATATGAGAGATCCATTTGTTTTTCCTTATGAAAAAGAAGAAAAATATTTCTTATTTGGAACAACCTTTGCTGATGGATGCGGAGACAAGGAACCAGTCTTTGAAGTCTATGTGGGCGAAGATTTAGAAACCTGGGAAGGACCTTATGTTGCGTTTCAGCCTCCAAAAGGTTTTTGGGGAGTCCGGCATTATTGGGCTCCTGAGGTTTTTGAAATTGATGGGCGTTTTTATATGTTTGCTACCTTTAAAGGAGGGATAGGTGAACATCGCGGGACAGGCATTTTGGTTGCTGATCATCCTGCTGGTCCCTACAAGCCTCATAGCAATGGTCCTGTAACACCAAAAGAATGGGAATGCTTAGACGGAACATTTTATGAAGATAACCAAGGCCAAAGGTGGATGGTTTTCTGTCATGAATGGACGCAAGAGTATGAAGGAAAAATCAAGGCGATTCGTTTAACTCGCGATTTAACGGAAGCACAGGGAGAAGCGGTACAAATCTTAAATGCAGCAGATATGGAATGGATTCGCAAATTTGGCGATCCCCGGATTGAAAAAGATGGATTTTTAACGGATGCACCATTTATGTATCATGCTAAAAACGGAGATTTAATCATGTTATGGTCCAGCTATTCGATACAGAATTTTGGTGATGCCGGTTACGGTGGTTATACAGTAGCTGTGGCACGATCTGCCTCAGGCAAAATGGAAGGACCATGGACACATGACAAGGCTTTGTTAATGGATCGGAATGCCGGTCACTCAAGCCTGTTCCGAGACTTCCAGGATCAATTGTATATATGTACACACTATCCTGATACACCTCATGGCAGCGAAAAACCGCTTTTTGTAAAGGTGGAAGAGGTAGAAAATGGGTTAGTGATTGAACAGAGAGATGAATGAGATACCTCATAACAAATTGGAAATATCTATAAAAATAAAGTTTTCTCTTTTTTCACTATCCTTCGACTAATGGCTAGCTATTAGTCGGAGGATTTTTCATTTTACTGAATAAAGGATAGAAACGATTCCAATTAAGGTACTTCAATCTTGGAAATTGTGAGGAAAATAAATATAAAAACAGAAATATATTATATATACGGATTAAAAATGGAGGGCACAAGGATTGCTTATTTGTCGTAAGACAAAACAAACTATAGGGGTAGTTAAGCAGACCCTTGCACCCTTTAATAGTGTAACAGTATCTATGGAGTAAATTCAAAAATATTTAAATTCTAATAGATGAAATGGATCAATACTTAATTCCTTTAAATTTTAAGTTGCGATTTTCCCCTGCAATTTCCTTTAATTTTGCAACAGCTTCCAGAATACTATTGGCTTTAATGACAAGCTCATCTGAATCAATGATAAAGACAAATTGCTTCATTATAAACACCATCCTTTTTAAAAAAAGAGGTACAAGGATTATGAAACACAGAGGGGAATTGTGAGAAGCTTTTAATCCTTGTACCTTTCGTAAGAAAAACCTTGATTACATAGTAAGGTAGAAATTTATGTAATTCTAATCATTCGTGAGATTTTCTTCCTGTTTGATATTGTCGAAAAGACAAAAATGTGTAACAAAATGTTCAATAAAAGTTCAATTTTAATGGAAACATAGGATTTCGTTCATTTAATCAATTTCCTAATCATTCTTTGACATATTTTTCGTTCGTTATTTTCCCTTTGCTTCTTCATCACTTTGTTTTGGAAGTTATTAACATGTGTAAAAAAGTTAAATCAGCGGAAAATTTAGTTAGAATTATTTTTATTAAGTTGCTCCAAATTGAAGGGGGACTAATGAATGAAAATAGACGGAAAAGTTATCAAGCTTACAGCAGCAGAGATTTCTCAGCTCTGGTCTGCTTATATGAATGATAGTGCAGCAATTTGTCAATTAGCTTATTTTTTGAACAAGGTGGAAGATGATGACGTTAAACCCGTTATTGAGCATGCTTTAAAGCTTTCGCAAGCACATATAGGTACGTTAACTGACATAATGAATAAAGATAAATTTCCGATACCGTATGGATTTAAAATGGAAGAAGATGTAGATGTCAATGCTCCCAGATTGTTTTCGGATCATTATGTATTGCAATATTTACTTCCAGATGGGCAGAATCGGGTTAAATGCCTATAGTATGGGGGTATCATTAGCTGTAAGGGCAGATGTTTTTAGTTTTTTTAATGAATGTTTTAAGGAATCCACTGAGCTGCTTCGACAAACGAATGAGGTCTTATTATCCAAAGGCTTGTACATAAGGTCGCCTTATCTTGAAATTCCTGATCACATTGACTTCGTAAAAAAGCAAAATTTCCTAAGCGGCTACTTTGATAAAAGACCATTGACTGCACTGGAGATTACCAATATTTTTGGAAATTATGAACGAAATGCTTTAGGTATTGCGACCTTAATGGGATTTAGTCAGATAGCTCAATCAAAAGAGGTAAGACAATACCTTAAAAGAGGGAAAGAAATCGCACAACAACACTGTGAAAAGTTAGGGAATCTTCTTAAGGAAGAGGAGCTTCCTGTTCCAACTACTTGGGATGCCGAAGTAACAGCTTCGACAAGCTTTACTTTCTCAGATAAATTAATGATGTTTTATACAACGGCGTTAACGGCAATTAGTCTTTCATATTACGGAGCGGGCACTTCTTCAAGCCCTAGAAGAGATGTTGCTGTTAAATATGCGAGTCTTGGAAGGGATATCGCGCTATATGCAGAGGATGGAGCAAATCTTATGATTAGCAATGGTTGGTTTGAAGAGCCGCCACGGACATTGGATAGAGATGAGTTAGTAAAAAACAAATAAATAATCATTAGGTAAGGCCTTGATAACTTTGTGTTAGCAAGGCTTTTTAAGTCGTTTAATTTTTTGTGACTAGCCCTAGCCCCTCATGAATTGAAAGCAAAGAACGTCTTTTCTATTCATGAGGGTCTTATTTCACCTAGGCTGCGCCAATTGATCAATAAGACTTTGAAAACCAAAATTGTCATTGCTATATCAAAAGTTTACTATTAAGGGTAAGTACAGTCGTAATGAAAAAAACGAATGTTGGATTGTTTTCTTGACGAAGGTAAACGATTACAATAAACTTAAATTATTACACATTTTTTGTTATTATTAAGTTATATAACAATTTTTTTGAACAAATAGGAGTTTTGGGGGGACAGCCTTGTTAGAATTATCGCTTAAACAGCCTGAGAAGCTGCGTAAGGTTGCGCATGCTTTATCATCAGAAGTTCGATTAAAAATCATAGACCTGTTAAATACAGGGAATGTGAACATAAATCAATTGTCAGATATGTTGAATATACCTGTATCAACGGCAGCATCCCACATAAAGGTGCTTGAAGAAGCAGGATTGATCTTAACTCAACTTCGCCCTGCCAGCAGAGGTGCGATGAAGGTTTGTACACGAAATTTTGATGACATTCATATCAGTTTAAATGCTCCAAGAAGTATGAATGATTATGAAAGTTATGAGCTTGAAATGCCGATCGGGCAATATACCGACTTCCTTGTTTCACCAACATGCGGTATTGCTGATCAAGATGGGCTGATCATACCGGAAGATGAACCGGTTCATTTCTATAGCCCAGCTCGTTCAAGCGCACAGCTTATATGGACAAGAAAAGGCTACTTTGATTATAAGTTTCCGCTTGTCATTCCACCTGGTGCAAAGGTAAAGTCAGTTCAGGTTTCGGCAGAGGTTTGTTCTGAGGCGCCAAATTATGACCATAATTGGCCATCTGATATTACCGTCTGGTTAAATGGGGTAGAAATTGGGACGTGGACAAGCCCTGGTGATTTTGGGGATCGCCCTGGAAAACTGAATCCTAAGGCATGGGGGGAAACAACCCGGACACAATATGGAACCTTAAAAACGTGGAAAGTAACAGAAGAAAGGGCAACAATCGATGATGTTTACCTTTCGAATATAACCATCCAGGACTTAGGTATATTAGAGAGGGAATTCTTGTCATTTCGAATTGGGATTAAAGAGGACGCCGTTCACAAAGGCGGAATGAATCTGTTTGGTCGTGAATTAGGTGACCACCCTCAGGATATTAAATTGAAGATATCATTCTATTAACTTCATACTTACTAAAGAGAAGCCTTCTTGTGATAAGAAGGCTTTTTATTATACGTTAAGCGTATGAATTGGCAGCGGAAAAGTAAATCGACGTAGTGGCCAATTTTAAGCGTGAAGTATCAGTGCAACTGCGCATCACGCTTCACCTTTCAGGTTCGCCAGTCGGCGAGGTTTCTTTATTACAAAAAATCTGTAATTAAACAAATAACTATAAAAAAACATATTGACAACGAATAATTGAAAGCGTATTCTTTAATTAAAGTTACAGAAAAGTTGTAATAAAACATTTTTTCAGTAATTTTTAATCTCTATGAAATTATTATTTTCTTAATTTTAAAAAAACAGAAAACGACTCAAAAAGCAAAGATGAAAAGGAGAGTATCTAAATGACAACGACATCAACCACTATAACGACTTATCAGCGAACAGAATATCCGCGCCCTCAATTTCAGCGCAATTCTTGGAAAAACTTAAATGGAACATGGAAATTTGCCTTTGATGACAACAATATTGGAGAAAAAGGTTTATGGTATGAAAAGCCGGCATTCTCAACAGAAATACAGGTTCCTTTTACATATGAAACAAAAGCAAGTGGAATTGGAGATGAAACCTTTCATCCGTATATTTGGTACCAAAGGGTGTTTGAGATTCCGAAAGAGGAAGCAGGAAAACGAGCCATTTTACGGTTTCAAGCTTCCGATTATCTAACAAAGGTATGGGTGAACGGGAACTTTATCGGCCAACATGTTGGCGGAAATGCAGCTTTTTCCTTTGATATTACAAATGCAATCGATAACTCGAAAGAAAACGAATTGGTTGTGAAAGTTGAAGATAGCAATAATTGTGCTCAACCAAGGGGCAAGCAGCGGTGGATAGAGGAAAACTTTGGATGCTGGTATGTACAAAATACGGGGATATGGCAAACGGTTTGGCTGGAATTTTTAAACGATGAATGCATTGAACGAGTGAAAATGACTCCGAATATTGATAAGAACTCTGTTGCGTTTGAATACAAGCTTAATGGGGATTTAAATGATAGTTGGAAATTAGAAACAACGATTAGTTATGACGGCAAAAAAATAAAGCAATTCTCAACTGTACCTGATCGTGCAAATACAAGAGTGGAGGTTGATCTCCTTTCAGAGGTACATAATTGGAAGGTGTTGTACTGGACACCGGAACATCCGCATTTATACGATGTTACGTTCCGCTTGACCGTAAATGGAGAAGTGGCAGATGAAGTACATTCCTATTTTGGAATGAGAAAAATTTCGATCAAAGATGGCAAGGTCCTGCTGAATAATCAGCCAATTTACCAGAAGCTTTTATTAGATCAAGGATATTGGCCAGATACGATGCTTACCCCGCCTTCAGATGCAGCGATCTTAGAGGATATCGAGAAAACGCTTGAGATGGGCTTTAATGGTGTTCGAAAACATCAAAAGCTTGAGGATGAACGCTTCTTATATTGGTGCGATAAAAAGGGATTACTTGTCTGGTCCGAAATGGCAGCGACCTATGAGTTTTCCGATGAAGCGGTAGAGAATTTCACAAAAGAGTGGCTCGAGATTATTCAACAGCATTACAATCATCCATCGATTGTTACATGGGTTCCTTTTAATGAATCGTGGGGAGTATCTAATATCTTTACAGATAAAAGGCAGCAAGCTTTTACAGAATCGATCTATTATTTAACAAAATCGATTGATCCCGAGCGGCCGGTTATTGTGAATGACGGCTGGGAGCATACAATTTCGGATATCATCGCCCTTCATGATTATGAGGAGTTAGGCGAAGTATTTTTAAAACGTTATCAAAATAAGGATCAAATCTTAAACAATGAGATTACTCATAACCATCATAAGTATGCATTTGCAGAAGGTTATGAGTATAAAGGTCAGCCGGTCATGTTGACGGAATATGGCGGCATTGCCTTCCAGTCAGAAAAAGGCTGGGGCTATGGCAATCAAGTGAAGAGTGAAGAGGATTTTCTAGCTCGTTATGAATCGATCACTCAAGCAATTAAAGATACGCCATATCTTTGCGGCTATTGCTATACCCAAATCACGGATGTACAGCAAGAGGTGAATGGTCTTCTATATGAAGATCGAACTCCAAAAATAGAACTTAAGAAAATCAGAGAGATTAACCGTAAATAATTTCAGGTTGGATAAAAGGAGAAGCTATGACATTTCGACAAGAATACCCGCGCCCGCAATTAATGAGAAAAGACTGGCTTAATTTAAATGGTGAATGGGATTTTCAATTTGATGACCAGAATATTGGATTAGAAGAAAAATGGTTTGAAAAAGGAAGGGAATATCAGCAAAAAATCAATGTTCCTTTTGCTTATCAAACAAAGCTTAGCGGTATTCATGATCCTGCCTTTCATGATTGGGTTTGGTATCGCAGAGAATTTGATATTCCCGAATTCATGCTTGGCAAGCGCATCATCATGCATTTTGGTGCTGTAGACTATCGGGCAATGGTTTTTATTAACGGAAATCTAGTTGGTTCCCATGAAGGTGGCCACACTGCTTTTTCCTTCGATATTACAAACTATTTAATAGAAGGAAAACAATCAGTTGTTGTCAGAGTGGAAGACCCTTCCAGAGACGAAACAATCCCTCGCGGCAAACAGTATTGGATTGAAAAATCGGCAGCGATTTGGTATACACGGACCACCGGCATCTGGCAAACGGTATGGTTAGAGGCAGTAGATAAAACACATATCAACAAAGTCAGGTTTACTCCTGACATTGATAATGGCGATATCACCATTGATCTTGAGGTAACAGGTGAATATATAAATAAAGATGTTGAAATTGAGATCAGCTTTAAAGGTGAGCATGTAGCTAAAGAAACGGTCAAACTATATGAAAGTTTTACGAAACGATCAATCAATCTCTATAATCGAAAAATATTCAGAACAGGATTCCATCATGTTGGGTGGAACTGGTCACCGGAAACGCCAAATTTATTCGATGTCAAGATCCGCTTGAAAGAAGAAGCTGCAGTACTTGATGAAATCACTTCATACTTCGGAATGAGAAAAATCCATACGGAAAATGGCATGGTCTATCTTAACAACAGACCGTATTATCAAAAGCTGGTTCTTGACCAGGGGTACTGGCCGGACGGTTTATTGACTGCACCTACCGATCAGGATTTAAAGAACGATATCGAATTGGCAAAAGAAATGGGCTTTAACGGGTGCAGGAAGCATCAAAAGGTTGAGGATCCAAGATTCCTATATTGGGCAGATACATTAGGGTTTCTAGTATGGGGAGAATGTGCTGCCTCTCCATCCTTTAGTGAGGATGCTGTTGCTAGGCTCTCAAAAGAGTGGATTGAGATCATTGAGCGAGACTACAATCACCCTTGTATCGTTACATGGGTACCTATTAATGAAAGCTGGGGAGTTCCTTTCATCTGCACAAATGAACAGCAAAAGCACCATTCTTTGGCAATGTATCATTTGATCCATTCGCTCGATCCTACTCGGCTAGTGATTTCAAATGATGGTTGGGAATTAACGAAAACAGATATTTGTGCGGTCCACAACTACAGCCATGGCCACAAGGATGAAGTTGAAAAATACGATGCATTTCGTCATTCTATAGCAACAACAGAACAGATCCTTCAGTCAAAACCTTCAGGCTGGAGCATCTATACGAAAGGATTCGAATATAACGGTGAGCCCATTCTCTTAACCGAATTTGGCGGAATTGGTTATAAAGTGGGAGAAGAAAATGGCTGGGGGTATACGACAGTCACTAATGAGGAAGAGTATCTGGCAGACTATGAAAGAGTGATGAAAGCAGTCTATGAATCTAGCGCATTGCATGGCTTCTGCTATACACAGCTAACAGATGTTGAACAGGAGATTAATGGGATTTTGACCTATGATCGCAAGCCGAAATGTGATTTGCGTAAGATTAAACGAATAAATGATATGTGGCATGCAGAGGTCGTTAAATAACTCGAATGGATGAATGAAGTGGACTCTCTCTTGGCTGAAGTCAATTGATTTCAGTCAAGGGATTCATCTTATATAAATTTTTGATAGTCCGACACTTTTGTGAAAACGCTTTAAAACAAAGGGTGCATGTACAAACTAATTTAATTGGGGGGTAACAAAATGAAGAAAAAAGCACTACTCATGTTTTCGATCCTTTTTGTGTTTGTGATGGCTTTATCAGGCTGCAGCAGTTCTTCGAGCTCTGGTTCTGCTAAAAATGAAATCGTTTATTGGAATCCATTTACAGGTCCTGATGGTGAAAATATGAAGCAAATTGTCAATGAATATAATAAAACAAATCCAAAATTCAAGATTAAGAATGTATCGATTGGTGCAGATGATATGTATGCGAAAATCCCAACAGTTGTTAACTCGGGAAAAGGGATACCTGACCTCACCATTGTTCATGCTGAAAGAATTAAGCAATTTGTAGACAATGATTTATTGCTGCCATATGATGATCTATTAGCTGATTATCCAGAAATTAAAGCAGAAAACTATGTACCAGCCGGCTGGAATATCGGGGAAATTGATGGCAGCAGATACAGTGTTCCGTTAGATGTACACAGCTTTGTTATGTATTACAACAAAGATTTGCTAGAAAAATATGCGCCCAATGCTCTTGATGACAATGTGATTACATTTGATGAAGTAAGAGAAGCTGGAGAAAAGTCTAGTAAAGACGGTATTAAAGGGATTGGCATCACGTGGACACGTCCGATGTTCTTATCGATTTACAATCAATTAGGCGGAGATATTACAAGTGACGGCGAAACACCAACACTTAATACACCTGAAGCGAAAGAAGCACTGGAGTTATTAAAAGGATTAGTGGATGACAAAATTGCCAACAAAGATGGAGAAGACCCTGGACAGTTATTTAAATCAAATAAAGCGATCTTCTATCCTGAAGGAATTTGGATGCAAAACAGCTTAAATGAAGTGAAAAAATTAAAGTGGGGTCTGACAAGCTTCCCGCAAGTGTCACCTGATAAAATTGTCAACTGGACATCCTCTCACCAATTCGTCATGTTTAAGGATGAAAACCGATCTAATGAAAAAGTAAAGGGAATGCTGGACTTCCTTGATTATGTGAGAGAAAATTCACTTCCATGGGCAAAAGCTGGACAAAACCCAGCAGCTTTAGCGACATTAGAAAATCCTGAATTCAAAGAGCTGCCGCAATCATTTTTACTCGAAGATCCTAAATTACAAGAGTCACTTAAAATCTTTGATTATAAGTATAATGGCTTCGTAGCTGAAGAGGTTGATAAACTAGCTGGCGATGCCATTTTTGGAAAGCTTGAAATTGAAAAAGGATTGGAAAATGCTCAAAAAGCAGTTGAAGATAAAATCGCAAACAATAATAAAAAATAACGTTTCTCTATGATTTGAAAAAGGAACGCCTGAGACTGTCTAAACATCAAAGGGACAAACCCCAGCGTACATGAGGGGGCAGTCCCTTTGCGGCAGCCTCCTCTATTCGAGAACGAAAGAATAGGAGCTAAAATAATGATAAATACTGGAGCGAAAAGGCAAGTAAATGTGTCCGCTGCATTAGGTAAATATTCGAATAAAAAACGGCTGAACCTTTCTCCCTATCTTTATATTGGACCACATCTCATTTTATTTGGTATCTTTTTTCTCTTTCCAACTTTATATGGAATTTACATTTCATTTACGAATTGGGACCTCATTGGGGAGCCTGAGTTTGTAGGAATGGCAAACTATACAGAAATTTTATTTAATAAAGATTCCACCTTTTATGAACAGTTGCGAATCGGTTTGGGAAATACGTTTAAATTTGTTTTGTATACCGTACCTGCTTGTATTATTGTGCCGTTGCTCTTAGCTGCCGCTCTTCATACAAAACCGAAAGGAATGACCTTTTTTCAGGCATTATTTTACATGCCGACATTGTTTTCTGTTTCTGCCGTCATGATTGTCTTTTCCATGCTCTTTAGTGTTTCATTTGGACCGATTAATCATTATCTAAATGTGGATACAAACTGGCTATCTAATCAGCCTTACGCGTGGATTACATTAGTGATCGTAACGGTTTGGTGGACAATCGGTGGAAATATGATTATTTATCAAGCCGCTCTTAACGGTATTCCAAACGATTTATATGAAGCAGCCTCTATAGATGGAGCAAATGGTGTTCAAAAGTTCTTTCGAATCACACTTCCTAGTATAAGAGCACAGCTATTATATACCGTAGTAATCACGACCATTGCCCAATTCAATGTATACGGGCAGCCGCTCATGTTAACACATGGCGGGCCAACAAGCTCGACGACAGTGCTGTTAATGTACATTCAAGAAAATGCCTTTGGCTCTGGAATATCAATTGCCGGTATTGGGGCTGCAATGGCAGTTATTCTTGGTATATGCATTATGATCGTTTCGGCTATTCAATTCTTCTTTTTAAGACAACGTGACTAGGAGGTGCCTACCTTGAAGAAAAAATCGATTTCTAAAATATTTTCATTCATTTTTTTATTGTTTATGGCATTTATATGGATTGTCCCATTATTGTATACAACCTTATCAACGTTCAAAAGTGAGGCTGATATTCAATCAAGCGCCTTTACGATTTTACCGATTAATTGGGTGATTGGTAACTATCAGGATGTTCTTTTTGAGAATACGAGTGCTCCAGTAGCAAAGTGGTTTATAAACTCGCTGATTATATCTGTTTCACAAACGGTTTTAGTATTAGTGCTTGTTTCATTAGCAGGTTATGGCTATTCAAGAATGAAATTTAAGGGAAGAGATGCGATCTTCGCCTTTTTAATGGCAACGATGATGTTCCCTGGCGTTGTAAATCTGATTCCGCTTTACAAAATTATTGATACATTTGGCTGGGTAAACAACTACTTGGCAGCGATTGTTCCGGGGACAGTTGGAGTTTTTAGTATCTTCCTCGTAAGGCAATTTATGCAAGGGATCCCTAAGGATTTTGATGAATCGGCACGAGTGGACGGCGCTTCAGACTTTCAGATTTTTACGAAGCTCATCTTGCCGTTAATAAGACCTGTTTTAACCGTTGTCGCGTTATTTACCTTTACGGGTTCATGGAATGACTTCCTATGGCCATCGATTGTCTTTAATGAAGTTGAAAAATTGCCGCTTACACCTGGATTGCAATTACTTCAGGGGATCTATGGCGGACTGGAGGTTGCTCATTCTTTAACTGGGGCACTAATTGCGATGGTTCCGACATTTATCCTTTATTTGTTCACACAAAAATACTTTATGGAATCCCTCTCCCTATCATCAGGGGTTAAAGGGTAATCAATCAAAGGTGTTTATGAAGGAGGTTTAGGAATGAGTAGAAAGCTGGAAAGAAGATTCATTAGGATCGGGGCGATATGGCAAATTGTTTCAGGTCTCCTTACGATTTTTGTGTATGCCTCTTTTATTAAAAAGGAAGGGCTGAATTCTTCCTATAACACGATTGCACAGCTTGAGGCAGCACAGTCTGTTTTTGGCAGCTTGTATATGTTTTCCGTTTCCTTTGGGATGATCTTTGTTATTCTAGGAATCTTAAACTTGGTTTTAGCGAAATCACTGAAGGATGATCAAGCTGAAATGAAAAAGCCAATCTGGTTTATCGTTCTGGGGGTGGCATCCTATTTCGTAATGGATGTTTTAGGATCCATCATGTTTCTATCTGCAGGGGTTCTGGCGTTAGCTAAAAATAAATCGATAGCTAAGCTCGGAAACTATCATTTACAAAATCAATAAAATAATTGTCGTGCTGTTTTCGTCACTATCGGCCCATTAAAAATCAATAGGATATAACCAAGGAAGGGTTTTATCCTTTCCTTGGTTAAAGGTTGATTTTTTTTTGTATTTTTCCGCTCTAGTTCGTTACTTATGCATCTATAATACATAGCTGCCAATGTGAATCTAAAAAATAGATGTTTTAGTATAAAAAATGTTAGCGATTACCTATCTGAGAGGAGGAATTTGAGTCATTTGTTTATAGAATTCTAGTCTAATTGCAGTTTAGCGAAAAAAGGAGGAGATTTTTTGACAAAGGTTTTATCGATAGCCATTGTGATTAGTTTTGTTTTAACTATCCCATTATCCGCATTAGCCTACAGCAATCCCTTCAAATTTTCGGATTCTTGGAAGTGGGATACAGGGGTATTTTATGGAGAAGGTGATCCCTATATTTTAAAGCACAACGGTACTTATTATCTTTATGTCAGTACAGTGGATGATAAGCATGGTGTCAAAGCATGGAAATCAGAGGATTTGGTGAATTGGGAGTACGGCGGATTAGTGACAGAGGAGCCTACAACGAAGGCTGCCTATGCTCCTGAGGTTGTGTACTGGAATGGCGATTTTTATATGTACACATCACCTGGCGGAAATGGTCATTATGTGTACAAAAGCTCATCGCCGCTAGGACCGTTCGTCAAGCAAACAGATAACCTGGGAATGGGTATTGATGGCCATGTCTTTATTGACGATGACGGAAAATGGTACTTCTATAGTACGGGTGCTCAGCGAATTGATGCTCGTCCTATGTCAAATCCCTTTACGTTTGGTCAAGCATCAAACACTGGTGCAGAAATGAATGGCTGGACAGAAGGGCCAACCATTCTAAAAAGAAATAATAAATACTATATGACCTATACAGGAAACCATGTTTGGAACAAGGCATACCGTCTTGATTATGCCAGCAGTGATTCTCCAATGTCTGGTTTTTCACATGAATTTGAACAAAATCCAATCTTACTGAACACAGAAGGGGAAAATGTAGGACTAGGTCATAATTCAATTATTCGCGGGCCGGATCTTGATTCCGAATATATGGTTTACCATAGTCATGCCAATCCAGGACGATATATGAATCTTGATCGAATCGCGTGGAATGGAGATAAAATGCTCGTTCTGGGCCCAACAACAACTGAACAGCCTAACCCGGATTTGCCTGATTTTAGTGAACGTTTTTCACCATCATCACTTGATGAAAATTGGGAAACGATAAATGGAGGAAGCTGGAGTATTGCCCCGGAAATGGCTGGATGGCTTCAACAAACGGCAATCAATGACACGCAAATGGTGAAAAAAGTGACCAAAACTTCCACTGCTTCAGACTACACCGCAGAATTCAATATGAAAACCATTAAACAAGGCTCGAGCAGTAACCCCACCTTTGGTGCCGTATTCTCCTATAAGGATGAAAACAACTACGGCTTAGCATTATTAAGCCCTAAGAAAAATCAATTGGAAACCTTCTTTATCGTAAATGGTGTTGAACAAAAGAGGGAGACTACAGATTTACCTGAGGGCTATGATTATTCGAAGCTTCATCAAATACGGATAGAAAAGTCTTCATCAATGTTTAAATTTTTTGTTGATGGCATGCAAAAGCAAACCCGTGAAATTGCTGGGTTAGCTGGAGGGAAAATCGGATATGCAACATCTGATCTTCATGCCGCTTTCGGGTATACGGCATTCAGCAATAAAGTGAATGGAAGCAATGTGTTTGATGCCTACAAGCCAGTACCGGGAAAAATTGAGGCGGTACATTATAAGACGGGCGGTGAAGGTACAGCCTATCATGATACAACACCTAAGAGTACTAGCGGGAAATATCGAAGTGATGCTGTTGAGTTAAAAGAAAATTCTGAAGGTGGCTATCACGTAAGCTTAAATGATTCTGAATGGCTAAATTACAATGTCAATATTGCAGAATCCGGTACTTATAATGTCGATCTAAGAGTTTCTGCATCTAGTGCTGATGCACAAGTGAAATTAGTGTTAGATGACTCGACTGATTTAACTGGTGTCATCAATATTCCAAAAACAGATGAGTGGAAAACACTTTCAATTGAGGGAGTTGAATTACCGAAGAGTCAGCATACACTGAAAGTTGTCGTTGAAAATGGAACATTTGATTTATCCAACATGCATTTCCAAGAAAATAAACAAGTGGAAGAATTATTTACAGACTTTAATGATGGCACTAGCGATGGATGGGAAGAAATTGAAGGATATTGGACGGTTAAAACAAATAAACCAAGCTCATTTGATGCGTATAAACCAATCCCAGGGACGATAGGTGCGGCTTACTATATAACCGGAGGCGAAGGGATCGCTTACCATGATACAACCGCTGAAAATATCGGCGGTGTACTAAGGGGAGATTCTGTCGATATCCGTAACAATCCAGAAGGTGGTACGGCAGTTGGGTGGAATCAAACCGGGGAATGGTTTAAATACAATGTCTCGATAAAAGAAGCGGGGCTCTATAATGTTCAATTAAATACGGCAACAACGTTTCCTTCCGCAAAGGTTCGCTTATGGCTTGATGATGAAATAGATTTAACTGGTGTGCTGGATGTTCCTAATACAGGTGATTGGAATAATTGGCAGCCTGTCATAAAACAAGGGATCACATTGCCTGAGGGTGAACATACAATTAAGGTTGAAATCGTTGAAGGAGAATTTGATTTTACTAGTCTTGAGTTTACTTCGTTTGATATTCATAAGCCAGTGCCTGGAATCATCGAAGCGGAAGATTACAACCTAGGTGGTGAAGGTGTAGGCTATCATGACAATACTGCCGAAAACACTGGAGATGTTTACAGAGAAGATGGTGTTGATCTTCGAAAAGATCCAGAAGGCGGTTATGCAGTTACCTCCAATCAAACAGGAGAATGGCTGGCATATGATGTAAACATTGAAGAAGAAGGCATATATGGTCTTGATCTCCTTACATCGGCAATCAAAGATGGAGGAAAAGTAAAACTTATATTAGATGATGAAATTGATTTAACAGGGGAAATCAGCATACCAAATACAGGTGATTTAAATAACTGGCAAACCATTTCATTAAAGGATCTATCATTACCAGCCGGGAAACACACATTAAAGCTTGTCACTGTCCAGGGAGAAATTGATATTTCGAGATTAACGCTGCACCGATTTGACCATCATAAAAAGCTTCCGGGTACCATCATGGCAGCTGATTATATAACCGGTGGAGAAGGTGTTGGCTATCATGATCTTTCACCTGAAAATATTGGCGGCAAATATAGAAGAGATGCTGTTGATATCCGTGTGAATCCGGAGGGGGGCTATAATGTTGGCTGGAATCAAGCTGGTGAATGGTTAAACTATCATGTTGATATTGAAAAAGAGGACAAGTATCAAGTAGATATTAAAGCGGCCACTCAAATAGAGGGCAGCCAAATCAGACTTTGGCTTGATAATACGATTGATTTAACAGGTATAATTGATGTCCCAACAACAGGAGGCTGGGATAACTGGGAAAGTGTTATAAAAGAAAATGTCTCTTTACCAGCTGGAAAGCACACCATTAAGGTCGAAATGGTCAAAGGAGAATTCGACTTTAGAAGCATCGATTTTTCATTAGATAACGATGAAGAGCCGCCGGCAATTGAAGGAGAGTACAGCACAGCACCAGGCACCTTTGCAAAATCTGTCATCGGAGATCGCTTGTGGAAGGATTATACTGTTGAAGCAGATATCAATGTGGGTTCTGGAAAAGGTGACGGTGGTCTGATTTTTAGAGTCAATAACCCAGCAAATGGAATTGAGCTTGGTCAAAACAATCCTGATTTTATGCAAGGATATGTGGCGTATATCAATAAGGATGGCGTTCATTTAGGGAAAATGAATTATGATTGGACTTACTTAAAAGGTGCTGAATTGAATGAGCCATTAGATTCATGGCAGCATATGAAGGTTGTGGCAAAGGGCACGAATATAAAGGTATATGTCGGTGATATGGAGACCCCTAAAATCGATTACACAGATACCAGCAGCACGGCATTTACCCAAGGTAAGGCAGGGTTAAGATCCCACTATAATGAAACGAAATTCGATAACGTTGCTGTAAAACCAATTGTGATCACTCATTTATCAATGCAAAACGAGCTTGATGCGCTGAGAAAGTCAGGTGAAATTACGGTTAGTGGATATAAAAAATTAACAAACAAGTTGAAGCAGTCCGAGCACCATTTTAACAATAGCAAAATGGACCAATCGATCAAACATCTTCATGATTTTAGAAGACTTGTAGAAAAAGAACGTGATCTAGCTGAAGAAGTAAGACAGATATTTGAGGCAGATGCTTTAAGGCTAATAAGGGCGATTGAGAATTAGTTACAAATAGATAGGTAAACCTATGTGTCTACCTATCTATGAACCTTTTAAAGAAGCCGTTTTTATAAAAAGCTAAAGGTTGTTTTTTTTAGGTTTCTTGTAGAATAACTGATTAGGTTGATTGGAGCGTAAGGTGTGAGACTCCTGCGGGAGCAGCGGGACAAGGTGAGACCCCACAGGCGTTTACGCCGAGACAGGCTCACCGCACGCCCCGCGGAAAGCGAGCATCCTGGAGCGGAAATCAACCACTCACCACTACTTGTTAAATATCAACAAATTTTATGAAAACAGCCAAATAAAAAGTCTTTTTTTCACAAGAGTTAAAAAGGAAGATTCTACTGAATAGGAAAGGGTGGAAGATCCAATGAAAAAAAAGAAGCTTTATAAGCTAGCAACAGCAGCATTCCTCTTGCCTTTTATTTTCGGAAGTTCACCACAGCAATTATTAGCTTCTGAACATGCTAACAATACCAGCTTAAACTCGGTATTTTCTAAAAAGGAGGCATTTGAATTGTTTAAAAATCCAGTGGTGGGCGAAGGGGCAGATCCTTGGGTTGTCAAACATACGGATGGTTACTATTATTACACGCAAACAACGGGAAATAATATTACGATTTGGAAATCAAAAAATCTATCTGATTTAGGGCAGGCTGAAAAGAAGGTTGTGTGGACACCTGATCCAGATGCGCCGAATGCCCATCATATGTGGGCTCCGGAAATGCATTTTATTGATGGAAAATGGTACATCTATTTTGCTGGATCAGCTGGTGATATGGGAAAACAAAGAATGTATGTGCTGGAATCAGAGGGCTCTGACCCATTTGGACCCTATCATCATCCAGAGGGAACTGATTTTGGAAAAATCACCGACCCTTCCGACAAATGGGCTATTGACGGAACAATCTTGGAGTATAAAAATGAATTATTCTTTGTCTGGTCAGGATGGGAGGGCGATGTCAATGTTAGTCAGCACTTATACATAGCCCGATTAGAAAATCCTTGGACGATCAGCGGGGAGCGGGTGGAGATTTCCCGGCCGGAGCTTTCATGGGAAAAGAATGGATTCCCGCTCATCAATGAAGGTCCGCAAATCTTAAAAAACAAACAAGGGAAGGTGTTTATCGTATATTCTGCCAGTGGAAGCTGGACTGATGATTATTGTCTTGGAATGCTGACGTTAACAGGTAAGGATCCGCTTAATCCGAATTCTTGGAGGAAGAACCCAACACCAGTATTTGAAAAGAATCCTGCACTTGGTGTATATGGTCCGGGTCATAATAGTTTTGTTAAATCTCCAGATGGAAAGGAAGATTGGATCGTTTATCATGCCGCTAAGTTCAAAGGGGCTGGATGGAACCGGAATGTTCGGATGCAAAAGTTCTCATGGAATGACGACGGAACACCTAACTTTGGCGTCCCTGTAGCGGCCGATACATTGCAGCGCGTACCTTCTGGAGAGTCGACAGGAAGACTGACTCCACAGCTGCCAGGGGTTGTTTATACGTATGAGGCAGAACAAGCAACTATTAACAATGCCAAAATTGTCAATAATACGTCTGCTTCAGGTGGAGCAAAAGTTGGCTATATTGATTTTCAAGATAGTTTTGTAGAATTTGACGTTCAAGTACCAGCCGGCGAATACACGATGAAGGTTCGATACGCAAACGGGATGGGAGAACAATCAAGCCACTATGTCACGATTAACGGACAAGACCAAGAAGAGTTAACATATGACAGCTTTGGCTGGGATTCCTGGAAAGATGCCGAAATGGACCTAAAGCTAAATCAAGAGGAAAACACCATTCGACTTTCAAAAGGCAAGCTATATGCGGAAATTGATTCGATTGAATTAATCCCGAAACAACAATCTATGTATAAGTATGAGGCAGAGCATGCAAAAGTAGAAAATGCGGAAATTGGTGCTGATGCAACTTCTTCAAACTATCAAAAAGTAGAAAAAATGGACGATGAGGATAGTCAGATCACTTTTCCAATTCAGGTTCCTGAAGCTGGGGTTTATGAGCTGCAGGTAAGATATGCAAATGGGACAAATTCAATGAGTACACATCGAGTAAATGCAAATGATGAGCGAGTTGGTTCTGTTTCCTATCAACATACTGGCTGGGATAAGTGGGAGTTCGCTTCTGTTCAGGTGGAGTTAAAAGAAGGGATTAATCGGATCAGCTTTTTAAAGGATGAGGGAATGGCTGATTTGGATTATGTTACGTTTAAAAAGTTGGATTAGATTGGCAGGAGAAGTGGCGGGTTTGAATCCCTCTGGAATCATTAGAGTGAAGCTTCAATTCCTTGATATGAAAGGGATTGAAGCTTTTTTGTAATAGGTTTTGGATTGAACCATTCTATGTTATTCGTATAATGACTTGTCTTAAAAATATTTCTTAACGGGTGTCAATACTTGGGAACCAATAATACTAAGGTTCCCCTTTTTCGTTACGAGAGTAACGGGAAGAATTTTTCAATAGTGTGGTTTAAATGCCGATGCATATTAATGCAATATTTTGTATTGGGATTAAGTAAAGAATAACATTTGTAAAAATGAAAATAAAGTAGTAAAGATAATGCCTAATGTTATTTGAGGAAAGAAGATAGGTTCTCAACTAATGGATGTGATGATTTAATAATGGAGGATGGCTGTTTTTTTTGTTGCACTACTTGGCCGGATAGTTATGAATAATAGAATATATTACTTCGTAATTGACCAGAAACGTAATAAAAAACAAAAACCACCAGGAAAATGATCTAAGCAACTAATTCACTCTCCTGATGGGATTTTCGAATTAATGACCTTCCCTTTAAAGATGGAGGGAGAAAACGCCCCCTTATATTGAAAATAATGTTACTGCTTCTCTTTCTTGTATCCTTTCAACTAACGCTCAATTTTAACTGTATATTCTTTTATCTATTTTTTACTCTCTAATTAATCGTGAACACGTTTTATTCTTGGGTCAGTAAAGACATCTGTCTCATCTTCACTATTAGATGAAAATTCCGATACGATAGCTCCTTCTTCTCCCGCTTTAAACCAGTGCTTCGTATTTTCTGGGATGGTATATTGTTCACCAGGATGCAATACAACTTCATGGAATACCGTATAGTACTTGAAATCTTCTGCAGGAGGAGATGTTTTCGGTGATACTGTAGCTTCTCCTTCTACATACAGATAAACTGTTCCTTTACGGCATCTAAACGTTTCTAACTTGCCAGGATCTCCATTTTTTCGAGGTGGATGGCGATGTTCAGGACAGGTTTGATGCGGAAACAAAACTAAGTCTTTCGCACAATAACGCTCGGTATTTACATAAGTAATTAATTGCAGTCCCGTTTTTTCGAGATTATTTAAGCCAAAGTCTGTTATCTCAATCGCTTCTTGTTCAGCTTGAGTTAAGATTATTCCCGTATTAGCGAGCATATTCGTTACTATTGCCCGATAATCCTTTGTTTGCAGTTTAGCCATATAAAACAACTCCTCTTATTAAGCCAAATCTTAACAGATATTTTGTGAGATCTTTTGTGAGGTTCAAAGTATGGTATATTTGTGAGATTCGCATTGTGAAGATTCTAGTTGTGGGTTTATTTTCGTAAAGATATTACTGATATAAGTTACTAGCTACTGTTTTTTCAGTTCTTTTAGGTGTAACCACCTTGTCGTAAAGACTAGCTTTGCCTACAGAGTTAAATAGATGCATTTTGCGGTTGATCACCTTACGAGCTTCTAGAATACAGTCTGGATAGATAACATTTGGATCCCAGTATTCAGTAGAATTTAAAATTTCACGCGCTTTTTTATAATAAGCGTACTTCATATCACTAGAAATATTAATCTTACTGACTCCTAGTTTGACAGATTGAGCAATTTCACTATCTGGATTAGATGAACCACCATGTAATACGAGGGGAATATCAACAAGGTTATTAATTTCTTCAAGAATATCCATTTGTAACTCTGGTTTAATATGTTTTGGATAGATACCATGTGCGGTACCTATCGCCACTGCTAATGAATCAACACCTGTTCTTTCAACAAAATCCTTTGCTTCATCAGGATTAGTATATGTAACTTTGGATACGCCGCCTTCAACTGAATTTCCTGTGCTTCCAATCGTTCCTAACTCACCTTCAACTGAAACACCAACCGCATGAGCAATTTCAACGACCTTTTTAGTTACACTGACATTTTCCTCGTATGGAAGTAAAGATCCATCAATCATGACCGATGTAAATCCGCAACGAATCGCTCTTAATACTTCTTCCATAGAACCACCATGATCCAGGTGTAACACAAATGGAACGTTGCTTTCATATACACGGTGTTTAACATAAGAGAAAAATTCATCTGTTAAAAATTCATGTTCAGAAGGGTGGATGGCAATGATTGCTGGAGAATTTAATTGTTCAGCCTCTTCAACTACAGCTCTTAGAAATGTACTATCAGCAACATTAAACGCACCAACAGCAAATTGATTTTCTTTTGCAACAGTCAATAATTCTTTCATTGTAATTAACATACAGGTAATCTCTCCTTTAAATAAAGTTTATTATTATTGTATGCGCTTACTAAAAACCCCTAAAAAATTTACATATTCCAATATTTTATGAAAGATTTATCACCTCCTTTAGTAATTTAATTTAGTTAAATCCTCACACCTTGATTAATTTGACATCCTTATTTTCAACAACAGAATCCCAGTAATCTGATAATCTATTATCTGTTACAATCATATCGACGCTTTCGAGTGGTGCAAAAAGATTCATCGAACGTTTTCCGAATTTGGATGCATCGGCTATCATGTAAGTTTCTTCACTGCAATTAATCATGGTTTCTTTAATTTCGGCGTCGGAGAAGTGGTATACGCTAAAGCCACTTTCGGTAACACCACTTGTTACAATAAATGCTTTATTAACGTACAAGCTTTCAAGGAAAGATTTCGTTCTACTACCAAGGAACGCTTGGGAGTTTTGCCGAAACTCGCCGCCAGCCATAAATAAGGAAATATTCTGCGCATAGCGGAGGCGATATGCTGTGGTGAGAGAGTTCGTAATGACTGTAACATTCTCAAGTAATGATTCAGCCAATCCAGTTGCAATATAATCTGCGGTTGTCCCGGAATCCAGAAAGATCGTATCGTTGGAGGATATAAGTGTCAAACAATATTTAGCGATTTTTATTTTTTCATCTTTACTTTGTGTCTCACGTTGTACAGGCGATTCTTCTCTTACATGACGGATTCCCCCATGATACCTCTCGAACAATCCGCTCTGTTCTAATTTTTGCAAATCCCTTCGGATGGTCATATCCGATACTTGAAATTCGTCAACCAAATCCTGAACGGATAAGCTTCCTTTTTTCATTATCAATTCAGATAGTTTTTTTAGTCGCGTTTCAGTAGACATAATTTTCTCCAATCACTCATTCATTTGGTTTCTACTTTTATTTATAAAGGAACCAAACGAATAAATCAAGTGAAATAAACGAAATGGACAAATAATCAAACAAATAATGTTAATTTTATGTTTATTCTGAAAATTATCGTTGACAAACAAACATAATGCGTTTAATCTTGAGGTGTAAATAAACATCAGTAATCTAGGGAGGCGAGCAAAGTAAAATAGGAGCAAAGATAGGTTAACCATGTATTAACATGAAAAACAAAAAGATAGTGGAGAAGGTGTTAACATGTTGACGACTATGGAAGATTTACTAAGTGTAGCGTATAAGGAAAAATTTGCAGTGGGGTCTTTCAATATTGCGAATAGCGAATTTGTAAGGGCTGTCATTCAGACGGCTGAAAGAGAAAAATCACCTGTCATTCTTCAAATTCATCCGAATGAAATTGAACTGATGGGAGACGAGTTTGCCGCATATTGTGTTCAAGCAGCTCATCGCGCGAGCGTTCCGGTAGTGATCCATCTTGATCATGGTCGCGATATCGATGATGTTGTTCGAGCTATTCGGAATGGATTTACATCCATTATGATAGATGGATCACATTTACCTTATGAGGAGAATGTTGAACTAACCAAAGGAGCCGTGAAAATTGCTCATGCGCAACATATTTCCGTAGAAGGAGAACTTGGGACCATCGGGAATACAGGCACAAGTTCAGAAAGTGGGATGGAGGAGATTTTGTACACAGACCCGGAACAAGCAAAAGATTTCGTGGAGCGCACGAATGTAGATACTCTTGCCATCGCAATCGGCACCTCACATGGTTTATATCCAAAAACTATGAAACCTAAGCTCCAGATTGATCGTTTGTCTCAAATCTATGAAAGGGTGAATATCCCGCTTGTCTTGCATGGAGGTTCCGATAACTCAGAGGACGATATTCGGGAATCCACAAAGTATGGTGTTGGAAAGATCAACCTTTCGAGTGAAATGAAGCGGGCGTTTTTTATAAAACTTCGTAATACGTTGAATAACAATCCAAATGGCTATGAGCCGGATGCGCTTTTTCCTAGTTCAACTGAAGCTGCTATGGCAATTATTTCGAAAAAAATGCATTTGTTCGGTTCAGCAGGTAAGGCCGACTTGTATCAAGTAACACAATTATAAGATAGAGTATTGAAATGGACTTTTTACATCGCTAGACTATAAGGATTCCTCGTGTGCGCCAGACTCATATTGATCAACCTCTAGGAAATTAGCAAAAATACCCAAAGTATTTTAATAGAAAAATAGGGGGTTTTTAATTTGAAAATATTTAAACATCATAATTTGAAAGCGCTTAACAATCCTGTTCTGTCAATTTTAATGGTAGTGAGTCTTTTCATTACACTAGTAGCTTGTAATGGTTCAGAAACATCCAACACTGATGGCGATGATGGTAGCAAAGAAGTTACATTAGAATTCCAACAATGGTGGGGAGTAGAACTACCAGATGGTGCACTTCAGGAAATCGTGGACGAATTTACCGCTGAAACGGGAATTAAGGTAAACCTTTTAAGCAATCCATATGCTGATACAAAAACGCAAATTGCAGCTGGTGCAGCGGCAGGAACAATGGCAGATGTTGTTGGCCTTGATGGCTCATGGGTATATGACTTTGCTAAACAAGGATCAATTGCAAATTTGACAGAATTAATGGAAGCTGATGGATACGATGATAGTCAGTTATCCGATCAAATCAAAGTTGATGGGAATACATATATGATTCCTGTTGTGAATTTTGCCTATCCGATGTATGTAAACCTAGATATTTTAAAAGAGGCTGGTATTAAAGAAATACCTAAAACCTGGTCTGAATTTACTGAAGCAACTAGCAAAATTACTGAGTCAACAGGGAAGGCAGGATGGGCTATTCCATTGTCCACAGAATCTCCAAGTGGTATTCAAAACAATTTTATGAGCTGGCTATGGGCTTCGGGGGGGTCTATGTTAAATGAAGGAAAGCCTGCTTTGACTGATAATGAGGACTTAACTGCTACTGTTGAGTTTGTAAAAGGATTATTTGATGCTGAAGTAGTAGCTCCAGGTGCATACGCGATGAAAGAAGCGGATATGGTTGAAGAGTTTACAAATGGGCGTGTAGCATTTATGACGGATTCACTAGCTCACTTAACAACTATTAAAGAAGGAGCCCCTGATTTAAACTTTGATTTTATTCCAGTACCGGTTAAAGATGGCTATAGTGGCAAAAGTGGTATGGACGTTGCAAACTGGGGAATTGGAATTGCAGAAAATAGCGAACATAAGGAAGAAGCGATGAAGTTTGTTCAATACCTAATGAGTCCTGAAGTAAATGCGAAAATTGCTGTTTATGCAAATGCCTTCCCAGGAAACTCCAAAGCACAACCTGATTATTCAGCAGCAGATGAATTATTCTTAAAAGCTTATGAACTATACCAGGACAGTTATGCAATTAACGAATTTACTGGACTTCCAACTTCAGAAGAATTAATGAGAACATTTGATGAACAACTACAACTTTACTTAGATGGAGATACAAGTTCAGCAAATGCTATGTTAAAAGAAACGCAGGGAATATGGGAACAATCATTTGATTAACAAATGATTGATTAATCAACGGGGTGTATGTTTGACATACATCCCTGTTTGGAAAGGTGGTAATGGCAGATGAGGACAGATATCAAAACTGAAACAATAAGAGGGTTACAGCATAGTAGAAAAGCTCATTATTTAAAAAAGAAATTCGAGCCATATTTATATCTTACTCCAACAATTATATTAATGGTTCTATTGTTAATTATACCTATTTATATGGTGATTCGTTATTCCTTTTTCGATAATGTCATTACGAATAAGAATCCCGAATTTATAGGTTTGCAAAACTTTAAAGAAATATTAACGGACAAATCATTTTTAACGGCCGTAAAGAATACAGGGATTTTTGTTGGCGGTAGTGTAATTGTACATATGATACTAGGTATGACTTTTGCCATGTTGTTAAATACAAAATATCTTAGTTCGAAAACCAAAGCAATATTCAGAGTAATCTTCGCTTTACCATGGATGTTCACGGCATCTGTAATAGCCGTTTTATGGAAGATGTTACTCAATCCAAACGGTTTTATTAACTACTTTTTAGTAGAATTTAATTTAACAAGTAGTCAGATAGAATGGTTAGCCTCAAGAGATTTTGCACTGTTTTCGGTTACAATGATTAATATTTGGGCGGGTTACCCATTCTTTATGATTAGTATTTTAGCCGGTCTTCAAGGAATACGATCAGATCTTTATGAATCTTCTGCGATTGATGGAGCAAACAGCATACAGCGTTTTTTCTATATTACCCTTCCTCAGTTAAAACCAATTTTAATAAGCTTAATTCTGTTAGATTTTGTTTGGACAATACAACAATTTGCACTTATTTGGATGACCACTGGTGGAGGACCAATAAATGCGACTGAGATGCTTAGTACGTTTATTTATAAATTAGGATTTAGTAAATATCAATATGCTCTGGCTTCAGCTAGCTCAGTAATTTTATTAGTCGTATGCACAATCATTGCAATCATTTATGTACGACACCAGAGGGGGCAAGAATAATATGGTAGGAGAAAGAAAGTGGTATATAAAAGGTATAACAGTAATCCTATTAATTTTTGGAGCAATCTTTGCAGGTTTCCCAGTTCTTTGGATGCTCTTGAATTCCTTTAAACCAAACGCGGAAATCTTTGCATGGCCTCCATTGTGGATATCTGAGAATTTCACATTAGATGCTTACGTCGAGATATTCAATAATCCAGAAAAAATTAGATTTTTTATTAACAGCTACTTTATATCTATCACTGTAGTCATTTTGACTTTAATTGTAAGTATTCTAGCTTCGTATAGTTTCAGCAGGTTTAACTTTCCGGGCAAAAAAGTAATCAATACATTTATTGTAAGTGTTCAGGCAGTTCCGCCTATCGTGTTATTAATACCATATTTAAGTTTGATTGTAACAATTGGTTTGTTTAACACATATGGTGCTTTGATTTTAACCTATTTGTTATTTACGTTACCTTATGCAATCTTAATGATAACCGGATATTTTAATACGTTGCCAAAAGACTTAGATGAAGCAGTTATGATTGATGGTGGGTCCAGATTTAGAGCGCTTTGGTCTGTATTAGTTCCCGTATCGGTTCCAGGATTAGTTTCTGTCGGAATGTATACCTTTATGTTGTCGTGGAACGAGTATCTATTTGCCTTAGCTTTAACGAAGACAAATGAGTTTCGTACAGTTCCTGTAGGAATTAGCTTATTAATGGGTCAGCATGCTTATGAATGGAATCAAATGATGGCCATGAGCATACTTGGATCGTTACCGGTATTACTCTTATTCTTATTTTTCCAAAAATATTTCATTGCAGGAATGACATCTGGATCTGTTAAAAGCTAGGTTGCAATAACAAATGAAATGGACGCTTGCTTGATTATGTTCTATTAGTAAGTCCTCATTAGAGTTTTATATACCTATAACATATAAAGGGGTGTAATAATGAAAATAGAAGAGAAGTATATCGAACTTTATGAAAAAATGGATAAAAATATAAATATTCGTAAATCCAGTAGAAAAATGCCTGCGATGGGATATACAAGTAATTTAGATGTTTTATGTGATTTTCAGATTGATATATTAAATAAACTCCTTGAAGAATATATGCAGGGAGAGGACTTAAGTAAAATGAAAGCAGCAAAGGTAATAAAAACAGTACCAGATTTTATTAGAACTTTAGTTTATTATTGCGGGAAGGGAATTGGTGGTGAGGTTGATATAGAAGAACCCAAAATCATTGAAAAGTTCTTCTCAACAAAAAATGGCATTGGAGGAACCTCAGCACAAGCAGCCATGGCATTAGCTGCGATTGGATGTCCATCGATGATTCATCTCACTGATGATTCAAAAGAAGTTTGTGATATTCTTAACTCAGAACACATTTATACCGTGTCTCCAAATGGTCATTTGATTCAGACAAACCAAGTGACACAAAGATCTGAACAAGAAATACACTATATTATACAGTTTAAAAAAGGAGATGTATTTCGTTTAGGAGATCAAGAATTAGTTATACCAATATCCAATCGCTTGATTATTACAAAAATTACTGTGAACGAATTTTTACCATTCTCGAAACCATATTTTGATTATATTGAAAAGAATGCAAAAGGTATCAGTAGTAATGTACTATCTAGTTTTAATGCCCTTAAAGATAAAGAAATTTTAGAAGAACGATTAGATTTTGTAAGACAACATATAAGATCGTATAAGGCTAATAATGAATCAGGAATCGTGTTTTTTGAGGATGCTCATTATCATAGTAATACGATAAAAAAATTATGTATCGAAACGATATATTCAGAAGTGGACATTGTCTGCATGAATGAAGAAGAATTGGCTTATCTACTAAATATGTATAACTTTCCTATTAATATTGATGATATCATCTCATGTGTGGAAGGGATAAAATATATTAAAGAAAATTTAAAGATTAACAAGGGTGTAATTGTACATACAAAAGATTATTCAATGTATGTAGGAGATAAGCTTGAGGTTGATATCGAAAGCGGTCTCATGTATGGGAATATGCTTGCTACTACAAAAGCTATGGTTGGTTGGTATGGTTCTAAGGAACAGATATCAAAAACGTTAGAGCTTCCTCTGAGTAAAAAAGGAATGTCCAATTGGAAGATAATAGGCGAGAGTAATTATGCTAGTGGGACAATAATAGTTCCAACTAAGTATATCGATAGGCCTAAATATACTATAGGATTAGGAGATTCATTTGTAGCGGGTGTCCAGATTTGTTTTATGTAAGATTCCTATATGAAAAAATTATTTAATGTGTCAAGAACGGACGGAAATTCTCTCATAAATAATAGTGATAATCCTAAATAAATAGAGGGGTGGAGATGATCCTAGTATTTTAATATTGACCTCGTCTAAAATATTCAGTATCCACACTAAAAACTTTTTTTATTACATGAAATCCTGATAAGGAAAATTATCTACTTTATCAAGATCGATCATTACATTTAGCTAGTTTCCCCTCTTGTATTTGATAAAACATATGTAAAATTAATCCCCACACCTTTTTAGAGATTAGAGATACCTATAAGATGAGGGGAAACTAGTAATTAAATTAACTAACAATTATTTTGAAAATCTATTTTTTCAAATATTTCAACTTCCTCAGTAGTTGCCATATTTAAAATTTTATCAATTGTTATGTCTATTTCTTTTTTTGAAAGCTTTAAAATTTGATTTCTTGCTGATAATATGGAAGTTGCACTCATACTAAACTCGTCTAAGCCCAATCCGATAAGAATTGGAATAGCAATTTCGTCTCCGGCCATTTCTCCACACATTCCGACCCACTTTCCTTTATTTATGGGCTGAGAAAAATTCTTAATTTTAACAGCTCCTTATGCTTTTGATTAAAGATCAAAAGGAATATCTACGAGAGGATCAGTTTGTTCACTTTGATGATTAAAGGAAAAGCTAGAACAGATTTATGAGATGTATACGCGGTAAACCCTTTATCTATAAAAAGATGTGAAAATAAATTTGGCAGTAAAGTGTGTTCTTTCTTGAGTGGCTTTCAACATTTTTTTATAAAAGCACCCTATAAAATAGACCTTTTTTAGTGTCTTCTCTATAGGGTACAGTTTAATTTTTAGTTAACCTTATATTACCAACGAGGGGAATATAATAAAGAGGCATCGTTACGACAGCTCCCATTGAAAGGGCGGTTTTAGTATAAAAAAGTTGTTATACCAATTTACAAGATAAAGTTTCCTAAGTCAATCATTCCTCCTACTTTTCTCATACACCCTTCGTGCCAATTCTTCTAATATAAAAACAACTGGAATTTGCGTGGTAATATTTGATGTTTCAAAAAATTCCTCCGTTACATAGTAGGATACATTTTTGTTTGACATTTTGGCTATCGTGGACTGCCCGTTGTTTGTAATACTTAATATTTTACTGCTTTTTTCTTTCAACTTATGAATGTGAGATATGGTAAATTCATTTTCTCCAGAAACGGACAAAGCAATTGTAATGCTATTATTCAAGTCGGCGTGAATAGGCGTATACCAATCTTTTAAGTATGTAGAAAATGTACCCAAGCTCGAGAAGTATCTAGCGCCGTATTCAGCAAGAGTACCTAAACTGCCGATCCCGATAAAATATACATGATTAGCTTTAGCAATGGTGTCTGAAATGGATTATCAACTTTTTATGCTGATCGTTAAATTTATATAATAATTACCTTACTTATCATAATAAGAAGGCCAAAACGGGAAACCCAACATCTTTAGGGGTTTAAAGGTACGGGTTAATAGATGATTGTAAAAGCAGGAGTGACATATTTTTTAAATGAAAATTGTTTACAAATTCTGAAAACATTTTCGTAGTTTCATGTGTGATAATGCCATTAAGGAAAGATTAAGAATCGTTTATACATGTTCTAAAGTGAAGATGTATACATCTGAAGGAGGAGTAAGAATGGCACTTGTATCATCAACCCCTATGTTAAAGCAAGCAAGAGAATCAGGATATGGAATTGTAGCTTTTAATGTTCACTCTCTTGATATGTTATATGCAGTTGTAGAGGCTGCAGCAGAGTTAGAGTCACCAGTCATTATCCAAACTACTGTAGGAACTGTACGAAATTTAGGACCTGATAGTGTTGTATCATCAGCCCGTGCAGCAGCCGAGAAATATAAAATTCCGGTGGCGTTACACTTAGACCATTGTACAGAGTTTGAAGTGATTGTGAAATGTATCCGTGCTGGATATACGTCTGTTATGATAGATGCTTCTATGTATCCTTTCGAAGAAAATGTAAAACGAACAAATCAAGTAATGGAAATTGCGAAATTCTTAGATATTAATGTTGAAGCAGAGCTTGGTAAGGTAGGAGGAGTTGAAGACGATATTGTCGTTTCTGATGAAGATGCAGAAAAAGCAATCCCTTTTGAGTGTAAAGAATTTATTAAGCTAACAGGCGTACCAACTTTAGCACCAGCTATTGGTACTGCTCATGGAATATATAGTGGAGATCCTGATATCGATTTTGAGAGAATTAAACAAATAGCTGAACTAGTTGATGTCCCTCTTGTACTTCATGGTGGATCTGCCATTCCAGGAGATGACGTTAAAAGATGTGTATCTCTAGGTATGGCAAAAATGAATGTATCAACTGAGTTAAAGAATGCCTACTCTGCCGCAATACGTGACCATTTTATTAATGAACCAGACTCTCTTGATCCTCGCCAGTATTTAAAATTTGCTAAAGAAGCAGCTAAAGAACTAGCAAAATCTAAAATATTATTAGTTGGTAGTCAAGGAAAAGCTTCTTCGACTAAACGTTTTATACACCAATAATGTTATTAAATCAATAATTTACGGTTACTCATAAAAACCTAAATGCTTTTATGAGTAACCTTTTTTAATTGGCTATAACAGTAAAAGCTGGTAAATCTGTTATTACTATTTCTAAGAAAAGTTAGATTTTCAATTAGTAAGAAATCTTTAAGATAAATAAAGTAAGTTTTATTTTTTATCCTATGAAAAGGTTTACAAATTATGAAAACATTTACGGTGCATGTTATGAAATAATCTTACTAATAAAAGAAACCTTTTCAGTACATAGAGACGTGTACTAGTATATTAATAATTTTCTGCATGAAATCATTACGGTAATGAATATAAGGATGAGTACTCTATTTTATAAATTATTAATAATAAGCTTTATCTATAGCCTTAGATACATTAAAGGAGGTGATAATTGTGAGTTGATAAAAACAAATATTGATCAGAAATACCCATCATAAAAAAATAGGGGGAATCACAGTGAAAAAGAAAGCGTTGTCAATCTATCTTATCTCTGTATTAATAATTGGATTGTTAACAGGTTGTGCTGGCTCTGCAGAAACTAATTCTCAAGAAGGATCGGAAAAGGAATCTATTAAAATAGGTGCTTCCATTCTAACTCAATCCCATCCATTCTATGTAGCTATTAAAGAATCAATTGAAGCAGAAGCAAAAAATCAAAATGTGGAACTTGATGTATCAGTTGCTGATCAAGACTTAAATAGACAAATCTCTGCTATTGAAGATTTTATTAATAGGGGTGTAGATGCAATTATTATTACACCAGTTGATTCTGATGGTGTTAAAGGCGCAATAATGAAAGCAAAAGAGGCTAATATTCCTGTTGTAACTGTAGATATAAAGGCAAATGGTGTAGAAGTTGACTCCCATATTGCAACAGATAACTATTCAGGAGGAATGATTGCTGCTGAAGCAATGGCTAAAAATCTTGATGAAAAAGGCGAAATAGGTCTTATAACATATCCAGAAATACAATCGGTTAACGATCGTATAGAGGGCTTTAAGAAGATTGCAGATACTTATCCAAATTTAAAAATTGTTACTGAATTGCCAGGAAGAAATAGGGAGGAAGCAAAAACAGCTTCAGAAGATATGCTTACTAGTCATCCGAATTTAAACGGTATATTTGGTTTTGGTGATGATATGGCAATTGCCGCAACTACTGCTGTTGCTGAAAAAGGTTCTGATGCAATAGTGGTTGGTTTTGATGGATTAGAAGAGGCTAGAAAATCAGTAGATGAAGATAATGCTTTTAAAGCTGTTGTAGTTCAATTCCCAGATAAGATGGGGGCTGAAGGAGTAATAAATGCAGTTAGGTTAGCAAAAGGTGAAACAGTTGAAAAAGAAGTCCCAATTACTCCTGGTCTTTATGTTAATGGTAAAGGATTAGTCGAAGTAACAGTTGATGATGATAAAGTAACTATCAAGTAAAAACTAGTAGAAGAAATACCTAGCGGTATTTCTTCTTATAAACTTTATTTGATAGTAAGGGGCGTGAAATTATGACTACTATTCTAGAAATGAATGGAATCAAAAAGGTCTTTCCAGGTGTAATTGCACTAAATGGAGTGAATTTAAAGCTTGAAGAAGGAAAGGTTTTAGCCTTATTAGGGGAAAATGGTGCAGGAAAATCAACCTTAATGAAGATTTTATCAGGTTCATATAAACCTGATGGTGGAGAAATCTTTCTATTTGGAAAAAAAATTGAGATAAAAGATGTGGTACATGCAAAGGAGTTAGGGGTAAGTATTATTTACCAAGAACTTAGCCTGAGCAATAATATGACTGTTGCTGAAAATATCTTCGCCTTACAAGAACCGACCCGATTAGGACTCATAGATGATAGAGAATTGAATAAACGGGCAAAAGAATTGCTAGATGATCTTGAATTAGATATCCCTCCAACAAAGTTAGTAAATGAATTATCGATTTCCAATCAACAAATGGTAGAAATCGCCAAATCTTTAAGTACAAACCCTAAGATTATTATCATGGATGAGCCAACATCTGCTTTGAGTAGCAAGGAAACTAAAAAGCTTTTTAAAATCATTCGCAAATTACAATCTAAAGGAACTTCAATCATTTATATCTCACATAGAATGGAAGAACTATTTGAAATTACTAATAATGTTAGTATTTTAAGAGATGGAGTTTACATTGGAACAGTAGAAACAAAGCAAACCTCTTCAGAAGAACTTATTAAAATGATGGTTGGTCGTGAAATGGAAAATGTTTATCCTGAAAAGAATTTTCATTTTATTCGAGATGAAAAATTATTGGAAATTAAAGATTATAATAAAAAAAATTACTTTGAGAACATAAATTTCTTTGTTAGACCCGGTGAAATAGTAGGATTGTATGGTTTAATGGGGTCGGGACGAACGGAGATAGTTCAAGGGATATTTGGTATGTTAAAGCGAGATAGTGGAGAATTATTTTTACATGGGAGAAAGGTGAAGATAGATAACCCATTCACTGCTATTCAAAATAAAATCGCATTTGTAACAGAAGACAGAAAAAATGAAGGTCTAGTATTAACTGCAAGCGTCTATGAAAATACAACCTTTGCAAATCTCGGGAAATATTTAAATGCTTTTAAATTGATTGACCATCAAAAAGAAGTAAAAAAAACAAAAGAGCATGTAAACAATTTAAAAATTAAAACGCCTAGTATATACCAAATGGTGAATAAACTGAGTGGAGGAAATCAACAAAAAATTGTTTTATCCAAATGGTTTGAGATAGACCCAGATATATTAATATTAGATGAACCTACAAGAGGTATTGACGTAGGAGCAAAGTATGAAATTTATAAATTAATGATTGAATTAGCTCAAAAAGGTGTTGGCATAATAATGATTTCTTCGGATTTACCTGAGGTATTAAATGTTTCCGACAGATTATTAGTTGTTAAGGAGCGGAAAATAGTGACTGAACTAGATCCAAAGATGACATCTCAAGAAGAAATAATGTCATATATAACAGAGTCGAGGTGAGTGGAAGTATGAACACAAAGACATTTTCAGAAAAAAAAATTTTGAAAAGTTATGGTGGAGTATTATTAGCATTATTAGGATTGCTGGTGTTATTTTCATTTTTCACTCCGCATTTTTTTACAACAAATAATTTACTAACAATACTTTCACAAGTTTCAATAATTGCTATTTTAGCCTTTGGTATGACCTTTGTTCTAATGATTGGTGAAATAGATTTATCGGTTGGTTCTATATTAGCTTTAAGTGGTCTAGTATTAGGAGTTTTATTAACTATGGGAATAAATGTATTTCTATCAATTATCTTAGTTTTACTTGTTGGGGCATTAGCGGGTTTATTTAATGGTTTTGTTAGTGCGAAATTTAGAATTGCAACGTTCATTGTTACAGTAGCAACAATGGGGATCTTTAGAGGGATTGGTTTTTCAATAACAGATGCTAAGCCCATCCAAATCGAAAACCCTTTCATACTATTTATTGGAAACCAAAAACTTTTTGATATAATTCCCGTTCCTGTTGTGATCGTAATCATGTTGTTACTCATTTTCCATATAGTACTCTCTAAAACTACCTTTGGAAGACGAGCAAAAATGGTCGGTGGAAATAAACTAGCAGCTGAGTATGTAGGAGTAAATACAAAAACCCTACAAATGAAAATATTTATGATTTCAGGTATTACCGCAGCAATTAGTGGTATATTACTTTCTTCTAGATTATATTCAGCTCAGCCAAATGCTGGTGGTGGCTATGAATTAGACGCAATCGCAGCTGCGGTATTAGGAGGGACTAGTTTAACAGGAGGGTATGGAACAGTTTTTGGCACATTTATTGGGGCGTTAATAATGGGTGTAATCAATAATGGAATGAACTTGATTGGGATGCCTTATTTTTATCAACAAATTATAAAAGGACTGATAATCATTGTAGCAGTATATATAGATGTAAGGAATAAAGAGAGAATGCTAGGAAAGTAATGGGAGGGAGTCGTGCATATGGCGGAAATAATAACAATTGGAGAAATACTTGTTGAAGTAATGGCAAAAGAGATTGGTCAAAAATTCGACGAGACTGGAGAATTTATCGGTCCGTTTCCTAGTGGGGCTCCTGCAATTTTTATAGATCAAGCAGCTAAATGCGGCAGTGATTCTATGATCATATCCGCTGTCGGAAAAGATGGATTTGGTGAAATCAATTTACTAAGATTACAAAGAAGTGGTGTTAACATCTCAAGAATTAAACAGCTAAAGAATGAAACTACAGGTGTGGCTTTTGTAACCTATCAAAATAACGGTGATCGAGATTTCTTATATCATATTTCAAATGCTGCTTGTGGTTTTATTAATGAGGGCTATATAGAAGAAATTGATTTTAAAAATTGTACGTACTTTCACATTATGGGAAGTTCAATATACAATGATGATGTTTATCGGGCCATTCTCAAAGGTATTGAATTTGCTAAGAAATACGGTAGTAAATTAAGCTTTGATCCGAATGTAAGAAAAGAAATTGTAACAGATATCCAGAAAAGAAATCGATTAGTAGAAATCCTTCTATTGTCTGACATAATATTAGCAGGTGAAAACGAATTATTTTATTTAACTGATATAAAAGACGAAGTAGAAAGCGTAAATTACTTATTAAACAAAGGTGCAGAAATAATAATAATCAAAAGAGGTAATAGAGGAGCTACTTTGTATTCAACAGATTTGACCATGAATGTTGATGCTTACAAGGTAGAAGAAATAGACCCTACTGGTGCCGGAGATTGTTTTGGCGGAACCTTCCTATCATGTTTAAATCAAGGCTTTGATATAAGAGATGCATTTGAATTGGCTTCTATTGCAGGTGCTCAGGCTGTAACAAAGAAAGGACCTATGGAAGGAAATACAACGCTTCAAGAATTAAATTTAATAAATAAACAAATTCTAAATCAATAAAAAAAGTAAAGTTCAAATTATTAAAATTCTATAATGAAAAATACTTAAAAAATAAATAGTAAGGAAGAATTCATATTAGTGAATCTTCCTTTTTTCATTTTCATTATATAACAAAATTAAATAGAAAAAGGCTTCTACTTATTTTTTAGTTCAGTTTTTAAAATTAAATTTAAAAGAAAATAGTGAATTTTTAAACAAAAGTTTATATTATTAAAAATAATAAATGCTTTATAAGATATTTATAATTATAATAAATGGATATGCAAAATGGAAAGAATAATATTAGGTGAAAAATATAAGATTATTATAAAAGCCAAATGAATTAAAGGTGATAATACTAATGAATGAATTTCTTTTTAATATTCCAGCTGAAACTTATAAGCAATTAAGTGAATCTGAAAGATACTTATTGGAATACATTTTTAAGAATATAGAAAATATTCCAGATATATCTATTGTGAAATTAAGTGAAGAAGCAAATGTATCAACAGCGACTATAGTACGTTTAATGAAAAAAATAGGACATGACGGATTTACCTCATTTAAATACAATATTAAGGATAAATTGAATTCAAAAGAATCAATTGAAGCTATAGATGAAATTGATACAAAAATTCAACATGCTATAAAAAAGAATGAACTTGAAGTATTGAATACAATTCAGATGATTAATAGGGGGACGATCGAAGATACAATACAAAAAATATATGATGCTGATAAAATTTATATATTTGCTAGAGGTTTTTCCGAGATGATAGCTAATGAAATGACCATTAAGCTACAATTACTTGGTAAGAATTGTGAAATGCATAATGACCCAAATATTATTCGAGTAATTTCAAGCAAATTGAAAGAAAAACATTTAGCAATCTTCATATCTTTAAATGGCGAGACAGAAGAGTTAGTTGAGGCATGCAAAAATTTTAAAATAAAAAATATTAGTACCGTGACGATAACAGCAAGTTTAGATTCCACTTTAGCAAGATTGTCAGAAATAACTTTATGTGGCTATAAAGGTAGCCATTCGTTTTTTCCAGATTATGAAGTGCGTTCTCGTTTACCTTTACAGGTAATATCCAGAATTATACTTGATGCATATGTAATAAGAACAGCTTAAAAAGGACAGAGTGCTTGCACTCTGTCCTTTTGTATCATTTAAATAAAGTATATTAATTATTGATTAACCATAGCATTATTTAATACTTCAATAATTTCATTAGGATTAGTAGCATTTAATAGGTTTTGCCGAATATCCTCATGGATTAACATTCTGGAGATGGAAGATAATAAAGATAGATGTGTTGTTCCTGCTTCTGATTCAGGTATTAATAATGAAATTGCAAAACGGATAGGTTTATTATCCATTGATTCCCACTCTACTCCATTAGATAATGTTACGATAATGACAGCTGCCTTGTCTATAGCTTTTGATTTTGTATGAGGAATTGCGAATCCATCCATAAAACCAGTTGTACCTTCTTGTTCACGTTTGGATAATCCATCAATAATGGATTGCTTTGCTGAAGATATATTATTTGACACTGCAATTTCTGCTATAAGTTTGAAAACATCTTTTTTGGAGTGTAAATTAACATTTGTTCGAATGTTATCGGTTTGAAATAGAGTATTCATATATAAATCTCCTCTTTTTTTAGTTTTTATTATGCTGTAAGTTTATCAGTCTTATCAATCTGATTTTTTTTAGAAGAAATACTTCTAGAAAATCCATATCCCAATGCTCCTATTAGAGAGCCAATTAATATAGCTAATACCCATTGAAATGCTCCTGTTACAACGGGGAGTACTAAAAAACCTCCATGTGGAGCAGGTACTTGTACATTGAACATGTAAGTTAATGTTGCTGAAATAGAGGAAGCTATCATTAAAATTGGTATGACAACAATTGGATTCTTTGCAGCAAAAGGTATTGCCCCTTCGGTAATATGTGTTGATCCTAGGATGAAATTAATTAATCCAGCATTACGTTCAGATTCATTAAATTGTTTTTTAAAGAATAGTGTTGCAAATGCAATAACTAGAGGTGGGGTGATACAAGCAGCTGAAACACCTGCCATGAAATATAAATTTCCATCTGTAAGTAAAGCTGTTCCAGTAACATAAGCTGCTTTATTAATAGGGCCACCCATATCAAATGCACACATACTTCCAACGAGAAGTCCTAAAACAATTGGGTTCGCATCCTGAAAATTAGCTAAAAAGGACATCATACCTTCGTTAATTACAGTCATTGGTTCAACAAATAATTTCATTAGAGCACCAGTTATCAAAATTCCAAGTACTGGATATAAGAAAATTGCTTTTAATCCTTCTAGAGACTTAGGCATTTTACTTAATAATATTGATAACAGAACCACTACATATCCTGCAAGGAAACCTCCTACAATACCACCAATGAATCCTGCACCTCCTGTAGAAGCAATCATTCCACCTATAAAACCAGCAACTAAACCAGGACGTTTCGCTATTGATTCAGCAATATATGCAGCTAAAATTGGCACCATTAATTGAAAGCCAAGTCCTCCAATATCCATAAGTAATTTTGCAGTAGGGTTAAATGTTTCATGTTCTGGATTAGCCGAATGAATACCAAATAGAAATGAAATAGCTATTAATACTCCTCCCCCTACAACAAATGGAAGCATGTTTGATACACCATTCATTAGATGTTTGTATATTGTTCGACCAATTGTAGGGCTGCTATTTATTTCGTTTTTATCTTCTGCTTCAACATTTTGCTTAGAAGAGGCTTTATATATGCTAGCTTTTCCTTCAATAATTAAATTAATAAGATTCTCTGCCTCTCTTATTCCTTTTGCTACAGGAACATCAACTACTGGTTTACCGGTAAATCTGTCAGCGTTTACATCCTTATCAGCAGCAATAATAACTCCGTCTGCTTCTCGGATATCTTGTTCGGTTAATTCATTTTCAATTCCAACTTGTCCATGAGTTTCAACTTTAATTTCAACACCTAATTTTTCTGCTGCTATTTTTAATGCCTCAGCGGCCATAAAAGTATGTGCGATTCCAGTAGGACAACCAGTAGCTGCAATTATTTTAACTTTACTCATATTTTAGCCCTCCTTATTAACACAAAGATGAGATACAGTAATTTGAGACATTAATTGTTTAACATCAGTTAAATCACTTAGTCCTTTAGAAAAAGCTGTAGATGCACCAGTTGCTGATGCAAATATAAGTGCTTCTTCTATAGAAGAACCCAACGTTAATTTTCCGATAAATGAAGCCAAAAGAGCGTCTCCGGCACATGCAGTATTTACGACTTTTCCTTTTGGTGTAGTTACCTTAATTGTTTCTTCATCTGAAATAAAAAGTGCCCCGTCTTCACCTAACGATACGAGTACTCTTTCTGCACCTTGCTTTAAAAGTTGTTTCCCTAATTCAAATGCTTGTTCTTTATTGACGGTATCCATATTAAACAGATTTGCCAGTTCTTCTTGATTAGGCTTAATTAAATATGGATGGTACGGGAGACAATCAAGTAATTTGACTGAACTAATATCTAGAATAAGCTTGAGACTGTTTTGTTTTGAAATTTTAGCAATGTCTATATAAATTTCTTCAGATATTCCTTTTGGAAGACTACCGGAAACAAATAAAATGCTTTCTTTAGGAATACATTCAAGTTTCTTTAAAATTTCATCTTTTTTGATGTTAGGAATAGAAGGTCCTTTGTTTACAATTTTATATTCCTTTTCATTAGTACGGACAAAAGTATTAATTCGAGTAATGCCCTCAATTTCAATGAAATCTGTAACAATTCCAAGTTGCTGAAGTTCATTTTCAATATATTTTCCAGTAAACCCTCCAATAAAACCAATAGCTGTATTGTTTATCCCCATTTGTTTTAACAAAATTGAAATGTTTATTGATTTTCCATTTGGTTGATAATCTTCTGAATTTGTACGATTAACCACATTTGGTTCTAAATAGTCTACATCAACAAATAGATCAATGGCAGGATTCAGAGTACATGTATAGATCATTAGACGTTCTCCTTTCAAAAAGTTTCTCTAGAGTTGTAAGTTAATTATTACACATGAATTTATGAAAATGTTTTCATATTGTGTAAAGAAAGGTACTGGCTGAATGGCCATTTATTATCCAAGGGGGATTATAGTTTTACCTATCAGTTGAATTAAAATTTGAAGGTGTCATATTGATAAAATAATAAAGTAATAACAGAAAACTACCTGCATCTAAATAGAAGCAGGTAGTTATTTTTTTTATGAGATATTATCTAGAAAAATGTGTCCATGGAGTTGCAGTATTTTGAACAGCATCGCTTACTTTATTTAAATTTTCAACACCATGAGTTTCTAGCCACTGATAAAACTTTTCCTTTCCTTCTAATGCAAATGTTTTGATTCCGTCTTTCCATGTTGCTCTTCCACATAGTATTCCGCAAAACTCTGATTTTGCTTCTTTTGCAAAATGCAAAGTATCTACAAATTGTTCATTTGTTACACCGCCACTTAAATAAATAAATGGAATTCGGCTCTTTTCAGAACAATTTAGGTAGAATTCTTTAGCTTCTTCGTTAGTGAATATTGGATTATAATTTTCGTATTGGTCGTATCCTTGAATATTAAAAATAGATACAGGAACTTCAACTTTCAATAAGTCTACACCGTATTCATCTTTTGAAAATTCATCCATGAAGTACCCAATAAGAGCTGGCTTTCTCTTTAAAAATTCAGACTTAGGAGCTTCCTCAGCATCATAGGATACTGGTTCTAAGATAAATAGCAAGTCATTATACTTACACTCGTCTCCGACTCTTTTTATAAATGCCTTTTTAATATCATTATATTTTTCTTCTTCATTTGTATCATAGTAAACTAGTAATTTTAATGCATGGACTCCTTCTTTAACCAAATCTTGCACTGCCCAGTAGTCAACTAAATTAGGCAAACGACCTTTTTCACTTGCATCATAACCAGTTTTTTCGTAGGCCATAATTAAACCAATATTATCGTTTAATTTTTTTGTTGCACTCCAACCATATTCAGGATCAAGAAGAAATGAGGAAGACCTGTTCCCAAGAATCTCACTAATCCCTTCTTTAAACTGACTTAGTCCTTCTTCATACGAAATGCTGGGATTAATAGAATTAATCATTTTACCTAAAGAACCGCGTTGATCCATTGCTGTTGCAAAAATAATATTATTTTCATCTGAAATCAATTCTAGCCCTTTTCGTTTTCCAGCAGTTAAATTTTTCATCCCTTCATTCCTCCTAATTTTGTAATATCAATTTGTTTTGTATAGAAATCCAGTTCTTCTACTCCAATTTTTGGATACCAGTAAAGGCAGTTTGTTAATGAGTAAGCACTGGCCGATCTTAATGCTTCTTCAATTGTTTCACTTCTGTTTAGTTCTTTAACTAATGCTCCAAGGAAAATATCTCCTGACGCAGTTGCGTTTGTCACTTGGATCTTAGGCAGAACTATCTTATAGATTTCATGATCAAATTTTGCAATGGTTCCTTTTCCGCCAAGTGTTACAATGAAATTTTCATGATTCGAAAGGGTTTTCAATTCACTTACAATTACTTCTTCTGTAGGCTTTTGATCCTTTTTGTCAACTAACTCAAGAAATTCAAACTCATTCACTTTTGTTAGCCATGGTTCAGCTTTGACACCTTCTGTAAGGGGAACGCCACTACTATCCAGAATGCATTTTGCACCTTTCTTTTCTAGTAAATCAATTAAGTTATAGTAAAAATCTGAATCAATACCTCCAGGTAAAGAACCAGAAAAAATTACGTAATCTTCTTGATTCACTTGGTTAACTAAGTTTTCAATGAATTGATTTTTTTCTTTCCTATCAACTTTAGGTCCGCTTTCGTTAATTAAATGTGCTTGTCTTAACGTTTGATCAACAATTATTGAGCAAATTCGTGTCGTTTCTTTTGTTGGGGTAACGATACAGTCAATTTGCTCGTCATCAATCATTGATTTTAGATAATCCCCTGTATAGCCTCCTAAAAAAGTATGAACTAGAAAAGATGGCCGTTCATTTACTAGAAAGGAACGAATAACATTAAAGCCTTTTCCGCCTAATAAATCCATTGATTTTTCTGCTCGGCTGACACCATTTTGATAGAAATTATTTAAAAAAATCGTTCTATCAAGTGCAGGATTTGGGCATACAACATGAATCATGTTTGTCAACACTCCTTATGGATTTAAAATAAAAGATTATTTTGATCTATATAGTTAAATCTAATTTGATTTAACGAAAGATGATGTTGCTTTTCAAACTCATCTCTAACTCATAATAATCTGAAAAAAGTAAAAATGCAAAGATATTTTTTGCTTTTTTAATTATTTGCAAAAAAAAATATTTGCTTTTTTTGGTTTTATGATTTAAAGTGAAATCAGTAAGCGATTACAGCTAAGGAAGAATGCAGAGGTGATTTATGAAGTGCTTCCACAGGAAAGGCAGAAACAAATTCTGAAACACTTACATGAGTATCGTTCTGTTAAAATTGTAGATTTGAGTAAAACTTTAAATGTAACAAGGGAAACGATACGAAAAGATTTATATGAAATGGAAGAAGAAGGTCTAGTTAGGAAAGTGCATGGGGGAGCTATTTTAAACAAAGCAAATTTAGAGACTAATTATCATCATCGAATACACACAAATGATGGAGAAAAACGAAGTATTGCAAAGAAAGCAGCAGAATTGGTAGCAGATGGGGACACAATGTATATAGATTATGGTACCACTGCATTGTATTTTGTAAGAGAAATTCTGGATAAGAAAAATTTAACGATCTTAACAAATTCTTTACCTATTGCGAATGAATTGATTGACTATTCAAATCATGAAGTAGTGGTCATTGGTGGCAGTATAAGGAAAAATGAAAGGTCTCTTTTTGGGCCAATAGCTTATCGGGTAATACAGGATTTGTATGTAGATATAGGTTTTTTTGGTACTGGAGGAGTAGATTTAGAAGCCGGTTTTACTAATTTTCATCTAGGTGAATCAGAGGTCTCGAGGTTAATGGTGAAGCATAGTCAGAAGAGGGTTCTTTTGGCTGATTATTCAAAATTTAATACTCAAGCAATGAATAAAGTAGCTTCTTTTGATGAGATCGATATTTTAATTACAGATACCAATACTAATCAGGAATTAATACAAAAGCTAAGAAATAATAATATGAGTCTGATAATTGTGGACGTAGAAAGTAGTGAACAAGATGATTGAACTATTAGATAAAGATTTAATTATGTTAAACTCTAATGCTAATACCTATAGTGAGGTATTTCACCAACTTGGATCAGTTATGATTGAAAAAGGATACGCTAACAATGACTATACCGAAGGGTTATTGAATAGAGAAAGTGAATATCCTACTGGTATTCCGGTAGAGCCAGTTGGAGTAGCAATTCCACACACTGATTCAAGTTTTGTTAATAGTAGTAAAATTGGATTAATGACACTTGAAAATCCAGTAGAATTTGGTGTTATGGGTGGGAGAGATTCTGAAAAAATAAATGTAAAGTTAGTCATATTATTAGGATTTGCTGATGGTAAGCATCACTTAAAAGCATTACAAAATATTATTCAACTAATACAAGATTCCTCATTTGTAGAAGGTTTATTATCCGTTAATTCAAGAGAGGAAGCTTATCACATTTTAGAAAATAAATTAGAGCTAGAAATTGAGGAGGAATTATAATGAAAAAAGTAATCGTAGCATGTGGTGGAGCGGTAGCAACTTCAACGGTGGCAGCAAATAAAATTAGAGCAATTTTAAAGGAAAATAATATTAATGCTGATGTACAACAATGTCGTGTAAGTGAGTTATCTACAAAAGCAAGTGATGCTGATTTAATTGTAACTACTGCAAAGGTAGATAGAGATTATGGAGTTCCTGTTATTCACGGTATCGCATTTATTTCAGGAGTAGGACTAGAAAAAACAAAGGCACAAATCCTTGAAACACTACAGTAAGTTAAATTAAAAAAGATATTTAAGGGGGAGAAATAATGGCAGTTTTAGAATACATTCTAGATTTAGGACCCGCCGTAATGTTGCCATTAGTGATATTAATAATTGGTTTACTTTTAAAACAAGGATTAGGAAAGTCATTACGTGCCGGAATTACAATTGGTGTAGGTTTTGTTGGTATTGGGTTGGTTATCAGTTTATTAACTGATAACCTAGGTCCTGCTGCACAAGATATGGCGGATCGATTTAATTTAGGACTATCAGTTGTAGATGTTGGATGGCCAGGTGCATCTCCAATGGCTTGGGCATCAAGTATAGGTACAGTTGCAATTCCTGTCGCCATTCTTGTAAACGTCGTAATGTTACTTTTTAAAATGACTAGGGTTGTAAACGTTGATATATGGAATATTTGGCATATGACATTTACTGGAGCAATTGTAAGTACAGCCACAGGAAGTTTTTGGTTGGGAATCTTAGGTGTTGTTATCCATTCAGTAGTTGTTTATAAATTTGGTGATTGGTTTGCTCCAGTTGTTGCTAAGTATTTCGGGTTAGAAGGAATAGCAATTCCTCATGGATCAGGAGCTTGGACAGCACCATTTGCTGTAGTGATTGATGCTATTCTTGATAAATTGCCTGGTATAAAGAAAATTAACTTCAATTCTAATAAAATTGAAGAAAAATTTGGTGTAGTTGGTGAGCCTGTTATTATAGGAGCCTTTTTAGGACTTGTTATAGGTTTATTAGCGGGATATCCAGTATCAGAAGTATTACAATTAGCAGTGCAAATGTCTGCAGTTATGGTATTAATGCCTACTGTTGTTAAGTATATTATGGAAGGTCTTATGCCAATTGCAGAAGCTGCTCGTGAAATGTTGGATAAGCGATTCCAAGGTCAAAACTATTATATTGGTCTAGATCCAGCTTTGTTATTAGGTAATTCTCAAGTTGTAGCTGCAAGTCTACTATTTGTCCCATTAACATTAGTGATTGCAGTTCTAATCCCAGGCAATAAAGTACTCCCTTTTGGAGACTTAGCAACGATTGGATTTTTTATATCAATGGCGGTAGGTATTCATAAAGGCAATTTATTTAGAACGATCATTTCCGGCGCCTTTATCATGTTTATTACAATCTGGATATCAAATATGATGATTGGTGTTCATACTAAACTTGCTATGAATGTTGGCACGATTGATAGTGGGCAAGTTACTTCTCTTGATCAAGGAGGTAGTCCAATTACTTTTATCCTTACAGAAATATTTAAGCTTCAAAATATTGCCCCATTAATTGTAATCGGAGCTCTATATTTATTTAGCATAATCTTCACATATATACAATTTAAGAGAGAAAAGCTTTATTCTGAAGATACTTTTGGAGGTGAAACAGAATGAAAGCTCTAGTATTAGAAGATAAACAAACTCTAGTTATTAAGGAAATTGATAAACCTTCAATCTCTGAAAATGAGGTGCTAGTAAAGGTCTCATACTGTGGTGTATGTGGCTCTGATTTGGCTAGGTATTTCGAAGGAAAAGTCCACAATTTTCCACTTATATTAGGACATGAATTTTCTGGAGTTGTTGAAAATGTAGGGGAAAATGTGGATTCAATCAAAATAGGAGATCGAGTGGCAGTTGCCCCTTTAGTACCTTGTGGTAAGTGTGGCTATTGTCAAAGTGGTAAACCAGCTCACTGTGACCAATACAGCTTTGTAGGTTCAAGACAAAGTGGCGCAATGGCTGAATATGTTTCAGTGCCTGAACAAAATCTATTAGTAATCCCCAATGAAGTTAGTACAAAAGAAGCTGCTTTACTAGAACCTTTAACAGTAGCAATTCATGGCATTGAAAGAGTTAGTTTTAATGCTGGGAGTGAAGTTCTTGTTTTTGGTGCTGGCACAATTGGTATTATGACATTATTAGCATTAAAGGCTCGAGGTGCTGGGAATATTACAGTTGTTGATATAAACGATGATAAATTGGCCATAGCAAGTGAATTAGGAGCAACCTTTACGATTAACTCACTTAAAGTTGACTTAAATGAATATTTTGCAAATCATACTAAGCCGGAAGTCGTATTCGAAACAGCCGGGGTTTCTCAAACACAAGTTCAAAGTATTGAGGTAGTAGAAAAGCTCGGAAAAGTAGTATATATAGGAACAGCAACTAGAGATGTCACATTTCCTCCAAAAGTATTTGAACGTATTTTAAGAGGGGAACTTGAAATCACAGGATCTTGGATGTCTTATTCAGCACCATTTCCAGGATATGAGTGGAAAGCTGCTCTACAATATATTAAAGATGGTGTGATAGATGTGAAACCATTAATTAATGAAATGTATAAATTAGAGCACAAAGAAACCCCTTTTAATAAAATGCGCGACTCTGAGAATCATTCAATAAAGTTTTTATATGAAATTAATGGTTGATAAAAGAATGATTTGTTTATTAAGAGAGAGTTTCCAATTAGGAACTCTCTCTTTTCTATAAAGGTCAAGTAAATTTATTAAGAGGAATTGTAATGAAAAGAAGTTTATCGATGAAGTTAGTAGGGCTGACTGAAGCAGCTGCACTATGAAAAAAACAAAAAGAAAAGTCTGATATTAATTATTAGGGTAATAATATTATGTAAATTATATGTTCAAAGTACTTTTTATTTTATAATTAATTAAAACCGATAATATTACTCTTGGAGGTGAGGCAATGCTTCCGCAAGATAGACAAAGAGAGATTATGAAACAGTTACTGGAATTTAGGACTGTTAAAATATCTGATCTTAGTAGAGATTTAAATGTAACAAGAGAGACAATTCGTAAAGATTTATACGAAATGGAGGAAAAAGGACTTGTTCGAAAAGTCCATGGTGGAGCAATATTAAATAAAGCGAATCTTGAAACAAAATATACTAATCGAAAAAGTACAAATGAAGCTGAAAAACGTAGTATTGCTAAAAAAGCATCCGAATTCATCGAGGACGGAGATACAATCTATATTGATTATGGAACCACAGCATGGTTTTTTACACGTGAGATTTTAAATAAAAAAAATTTAACAATCATCACCAACTCATTGCCTATAGCTAATGAAATAATCGATTATTCAGACTTTGAAGTGATCATTATTGGTGGAACGGTTCGTAAAAATGAGAAATCCTTATTTGGTCCAATAGCATATAGAGGAATTGAAAATCTATATGTTGATAAAGGAATATTTGGTATCGGTGGTATTGATTTAAATGCCGGTTATACAAATGTCCATATGGGAGAATCTGAGGTTTCAAGATTAATGATGACTCATAGTCAAAAAATTATTGTTATGGCCGATTATTCTAAGTTTAATACTATAACTATGAACAAAGTTGCTGCTATAGAAGACGTAGATATTTTGATCACTGATGTTAACATTGACGATGAATTACTAAAACAATTAAAAGAGATGAATGCTACTGTTATTACAGTCGAACCAGACAAAGGGGCGCTGAATGAATAAAGATTTCTTCATATCTATTCCCCACAACATTTTTTTACAGGGGAGGAGTGGGGGGGGGTTCGAACCCTCTCTGATCGTCAGAAAAAAGCAAGAAGCAGTAAAAATACTGTTTCTAGCTTTTTAAAAATTATTTCTAAATGAATCAGTTTCAAGGTTCACATGTTAATTTAAGATTAATTATTCTGTGAATTTTTAAGTGACCTATAAAAGTTTGGCTATAATTAAAGAAAAAGGAGATATAGAATATGCCAGGAACTAAAAGAGAAAATATCAAACAAGGAACAAAAGTAAGAGTTGTGCAAAAACAAGACCAACGCTCTGGAAAATTAACTGAAGGTGTTGTTTTAAGAATACTGACAAATTCTGATACACATCCACATGGTATTAAGGTGATGCTAGAGAACGGTATCGTAGGTAGAGTGAAGGAAATTTTAAACTAAGCAGATGTTATTCTTTATTTATCTCTCAAATAATAGCAATGTTTACGATAGCTTTAGTGACTTAATCGTCCTATTAATCGAGAAAATAAAAAAGTAATCCACCCTGCTGTTTGGCGACGAGAGTGGACTACTTTTATGTGAAAAACCTTTTAATGCCAATCGCTCACTTTGCGATCGCAATTGTACAGGTAACCGTAGTGTTGGCGCACTGCGGTTATTTTTTTTGTACTGGATTGTTGCGATAATTATTCTTCATGTACCTATTTTAACTTATTTTTCAGTCCTTTTGAATCGTGTGTACTCACATTATAGCACTTTTATCAATAATAATTCATTGATTTATTGTGTTCTAACTTTTTTATTTACACATTGTCTTTTACTGGATGGAATCTTTTTTGCTAGGCTTATTTTAGCATAAAGTTTCCTAGCATTAACGCATCTTTATTTAAAGGGTCCTCTCTACGAACGGGCAGATTACTTGAGGGAAAAGCGCCTTATTCGTGAAATAGAGAAGGGATTTTTCAAGATAAATCGAACTATGAACTATAAGTTATTCACCAGGAATCGAAATTCACCATAAATGAGATATGCAACAAAGTGAGGTTTCCAGAACCCCAATTCATTGATGAACAAAAAATTTAAAGGAGAAAATAAATGACCTGGTTAATTTCGACTTTACTTGCCGTGTCTGTCGCTTGGTTAGCTTACAGAGTAAAAAAAGAAAAGGCTAAACAAAAAGAAATGAGAAACGACCATTACCAAGAGTTAGCAGCTATGAAAGAATTACAAAAAGCTTCTATGGAAACAGCAGCAGCAACATTCGATGAGAAGGTCACACTATTGTCTGAATCATACAAACGCGAAATAGAAAAGCTGATGATTGAAAATGAAGATATACGGAAAAATTATAGAAACCATGGGGAAATAATTACCCATCAAATACTAGAAAATTTTAAATCAGATCTAATTAGTAACAGAATCATTTCTCCTGATGAAATGATTATTATGCCGAACATTTTTATACCGGATGTAAACGGTAATGTCCGGCAGATCGATCACATTGTACTTTACCCAACTGGTATATATGTAATAGAAACAAAAAGCTGGAAAGGCCATATTGTGATGGGAATGACAAGAGAGGTCTCCCCAAAGTTTTCATTTTTAGCAGATTTATTAAACAGTGAAAAAGAGGAAACGCTAATATTTGATAAAGCTGAGTCAGGAGAAATATCTTTAAAGACTTATGAAAATCCAATTAAACAGGTTCAGCAGACAGCCGTCATCTTATCAAACTATTTGAAAAGTCAAGATATTGAAACGTGGATAAACATCTTGGTATTTTTTAATCACGATAAAAAAGAGTTACACGATTGGTCAGATAACAGTATAGTTAAACGGTTTACGAATAAAGAGGAATTACAAAAGTTTTTTATAAATGAACTTACATCCCAAAAAAGAATATATGGAGCTTTTCAGCTTAACAATATAAAACATCTTATTGAAAGCGCAAATTATATTAACAGAATTTAAGAAAAGAAGGATATGAACTTTTCACCGGTTACTTGGTAAGAAGAATAATTAAACCAGGAGCAGAAAAATGATGAAGAAATTTCTATGTATTTTAATTTTCTCTTTTCTATTAGCTGCTTGCAATAACAAAGTTGATGAAATTGAATCAAGAATAGTAGAAATAAGTGGAATAGAAATCGTTCTCGATGTAACTGAATATGTTTCTAACACAGAAGAGACGGTTGGCTATGATCTTCGAGCTGCAGTAGAAGAAGATACTGAGATTACAAGCAAAGATGGAGAGATTATAAAGTTAGAAGAGCTTCAACCAGATCAAAATGTTCAAGTTATTTTTGATGAACCTACTGATCTATCTAACAATGAAACTGCTTTTATAAAAAAGATTACAATATTGGAATAAATAATCTAATCTCCTTTACTTGTTGATGAGTAAGGAGAATTTTTTACACTTTAAGAAAGCATAAATTGGCAGTGAAGAAGGGAATTCGACGCAGTGGCCAATTTTTAGTATTAAGTATAAGCGCAATTACGCATTACGCTTCGCCTTTCAGGCTCGCTAGTTGGCGAGTTTTCTTAAAAGCACCCTATAAAATAAACCCTTTTTAGTGTCTACTCTATAGGGTGCAGTTTAATTTTCGGTTAACCTTATATTACCAACGAGTACGAGAATATTATAAGGAGGCATCGTCACGACAGCTCCCTTTGATATTATTCTTAAGAGGCAGTTTATCCGTATGGCAAGGGCAGCTTTAGTATAAATAAAAGTTGTTATACCAATTTAGAAGATAAAGATTACCTAAGTCAATCATTCCTTCTACTCTTCACATACACCCTTCGTGCCAATTCCTCTAATATAAAAACAACTGGAATTTGCGTAGTAATATTCGATGTTTCAAAAAATTCCTCCGTTACATAGTAGGATACGTTTTTGTCAGACATTTTGGCTATCGTAGACTGCCCGTTGTTTGTCACACTTAGAATCTTACTGTTTTTATCTTTCAACTTGTGTATATGAGATATGGTAAACTCATTTTCTCCAGAAACGGACAAAGCAATTGTAAGGCAATTATTCAAGTTGGCGTGAATAGGGGTATACCAATCTTTTAAGTATGTAGAAAATGTACCTAAGCTTGAGAAGTATCTAGCACCGTATTCAGCAAGCGTACCTGAACTGCCGATCCCGATAAAATATACATGATTAGCTTTAGAAATGGTGTCTGCAGCATCTTCTAGCTTAGAAATGAATTTCTCATTTTGAGTGCGCTCAAAAAACTCCGCTAACACGTGCTGGCCGCTTTTGATCGTTGTGTCTCTCTTTTCATCAATGAATAGCTTCAGTTTTACTTTAAACTCCGAAAAGCCTTCACAATTTAATTTCCTGCAGAAACGCATGATTGTAGAAGTGGAAACATGAGCCTCATCAGCAAGATCCCGTATCCGCATATAAATGACCTTTTCTTTATTTTGCATGACGTATTTGTAAATCAGCATCTCCAATTCATTGAATGTTGCAATGACCTCATTCGTAAACAAATCCTTCTCACCTTTCGTGTGAACTTTCTTTTGTCATTATACTTCAAAAGAGAAACATAGTGTAATTTTTAAGAAACAAATGTCTTTAGGTGTAAAACAAGTCTAACGCTTTCAAAACTATATTTTATTCGCTTTTTCTTCTCTATAATTGGTTTTGTAAATTCGATATTTTTTAGGAGGAATGATCCATGAGTAAGGGAATTAAAATCGCAACGATTGGCGGAGGTTCAAGTTATACTCCTGAATTAGTAGAAGGCTTTATTAAAAGATATGCTGAATTGCCTGTAAGGGAATTATGGTTGGTTGATATAGAAGAAGGGAAGGAAAAGCTAGAGATCGTCGGGAACCTTGCCAAAAGAATGATCGAAAAGGCAGGACTCCCAATCAAGGTTCATCTAACATTAGATAGGAAAGAGGCATTAAAGGATGCAGATTTTGTTACGACACAATTTCGCGTAGGATTACTGGATGCCCGTGCTAAAGATGAAAGAATTCCTTTAAGTCATGGAGTATTAGGCCAAGAAACAAACGGACCTGGTGGTCTTTTTAAGGGATTACGTACGATACCAATTATTTTGGACATTGTAAAAGATATGAAAGAACTATGTCCAGATGCGTGGTTGATTAACTTTACAAACCCTGCCGGCATGGTGACTGAAGCTGTTCTTCGCTATACAGACCATAAGAAAATCGTTGGATTATGTAATGTTCCGATCGGAATTGAGATGGGGGTAGCAAAGCTATTAGATGTTGACCATTCTCGTATTCGAATTGATTTCGCTGGTTTAAATCATATGGTATATGGATTAGATGTGTATCTGGACGGGGTAAGTGTTAAAGAGAGAGTAATCGAACTTTTATCAAATCCGGAGAACAGCAGCTTTGTTAAAAACATAGAAGGGCAAGGATGGGAGCCTGAATTTATTCGCGCATTAAATGTTCTAACTTGTCCATATCATCTTTACTATTATAAGAGTGATGAAATGCTAGAAAAAGAGATGAAAAACTTTAAAGAGGGCAAAACGAGAGCGGAAGTCGTAAAGAAATTGGAAGAGGAATTATTCGAACTGTATAAAGATCCTAATTTATCCATCAAACCACCTCAGTTAGAGGAACGAGGCGGAGCGTATTACAGTGATGCAGCCGTTCGATTAATTTCATCCATTTATAACGATAAGCGGGATATTCAGCCTGTAAATACAATTAATAATGGAGCAATCGCTAGTATTCCGTATGAGTCTGCTGTGGAAGTAAGTTGTGTCATCACGAAAGAAGGTCCAAAACCAATCATTAATGGAGATTTACCAGTTGCTGTTAGAGGGTTAGTGCAACAAATTAAATCATTTGAACGGGTAGCAGCTGAGGCAGCAGTAACAGGAAACTACGATACAGCTTTACTAGCCATGACAATAAATCCGCTAGTTCCTTCTGATAAAGTAGGGAAAGCGATTTTGGATGAAATGCTAGAAGCCCATAAGGAGCATTTACCACAGTTTTTTCAAACAGCAGAAGTGTAAGCAAGTCTTAGATTTTACTAGAGAAGTTCATTGTGCTTTTCATGCAAGTTAGCTACGTATTCGAAAGATCATTGTTTTCTTTAAGTCAACTATAAAAGTGCATTTCTTAAAAGGAGGCTGCCTAAATTAGGCAGCTTTTTCTATATTGCCAGGAAAATATAATTTGCAAGGAATTTCAAAATCATACAGCAACGAGAGTTAAATTTTCATAGTAAAAAACACAACGAGAAGCAAGCATCGTTTTTAGATTTTTACTATAATTAAAATAACTCTAAAAAGGAGGCTATTGTACATGGTTATTCTCCATTCGGAAGGTGGAAGGCACTTCTAATGCTTTTCATAGACTAGCAAGGGAAATGAAAGCGTTGTCAATAAGTGCTGGAATAAACTATGTAAATCATAGTACAAAAGATAACTGCCAAGGAGGAGTTGCATGTGTCTTACCATTTGAAAAAACTATCGATTGTCATTATTTTCGTTTTACTGGCAGGTTTCATGTCGGGGTGCAGTTTTACAGTAAACGGTGCGAATTCAGGGGTAAAAGACGGAAAAATTCAGCTTCGGGTTGCCTGGTGGGGATCCCAGGATCGCCATGATAAAACCTTAAGGGCCATACAATTATTTGAAAAAGAGAATCCGGACATACACGTTATTCCTGAATTTACCGGCTGGGATGGCTACTGGGAAAAATTAGCGACTGCAGCTGCAGGTAAAAACTTGCCGGACGTTATTCAAATGGATTATGCGAAATTAATGGAATATATTGATCGCGATCTTATTGTCGATTTGAACCCATATGTTGAGTCAGGTGTATTAGATTTAAGTGATGTTGGAAAGGCGCATATTGAAGGCGGATATGTGGATGGCAAGCTTTACGCCGTTAATTTAGGCACGAATTCGCCGGCGGTTGCGTATAATCCTGAAATGTTCAAAGAAGCGGGGTTAGAGGAGTTTAACCCAGGTTATACATGGGAGGATTACGCAAAAGTCTCCAAGCAGCTTCAAGAAAAATTCGGGGAAGGTTTGTATGGGGCAGGGGGAGTTGCCAATGGTCTGCCATGGTTTAACATTTATTTAAGACAACATGGCTTTGAAGTTTATAACAGCGAAGGCACAGGACTTGGATATGAAGATGACCAATTACTAATCGATTTCCTCGAGTATTGGGATGATTTGTTAAATGAGGGTGTCGCTGCACCGCTAAAGGTAACAACAGCCATACAAGGGCTTGAAGATGAGTTAATTGTACATGAAAAGTCTCCTTTTCTTTGGTTTCACAGCAACCAAATTGTTGCTTTGCAGCAATCAGCTGGACAAGATATTAAATTAGCCGTCTTTCCAAGCACTCCAGATGGTAAAGAGGGGCTCTATTTAAAACCGTCCCAGTTTTTCTCCGTCTCAAAGCAATCAAAACATCAGGAAGCTGCCGCGAAATTTGTGGATTTTATGACAAATGATCTAGAAGCAAATGAAATACTTGCTGCCGAAAGAGGCGTCCCCATTTCAGAAAAAGTTCGGGAGCATTTAAGACCTCAAATGAATGACGCAGCGAAAGAAATGTTCGACTATGTTGAACGCGTTGAAACCCATTCAAGCCCGATTTATCCTCCAGATCCACCAGGATCAGGTGAAGTAGGTACACTGTTTGATCGAATCATAGAGCGATTAAATTATGGAAACATCAGTGTGGAAGAAGCTGCCAGTCAATTCCGGAAAGAAGCGGAAGAAATATTAGCAAAAAACAAATAACTATTTATTCATTCCATTGGAGGTGCGAAAATTGAAAGCGAATACAAATGCAAAAGAGATGCCGAATGTAGAAGTACTCACTCAACAGCGTGCAAAAGTTTCTAATTTAAGGAAAAGCTTGAAAAAGGAATGTACAGCACTTGCGTTTATTTCACCTTGGTTACTTGGATTTCTTATTTTTACGATCGGTCCAATGATTGCTTCATTGTATTTGTCATTTACAGATTATGATATGTTAACGACTCCAAAATGGATCGGTCTCGAAAATTACATCAATATGTTTACGGAAGACCCGAGGTTTTGGACCGCTCTTAAGGTCACGTTTACGTTTGTGTTTATATCTGTTCCATTAAAGCTTGCGTTCGCTTTGTTTGTAGCGATGTTATTTGTAAAACCTCGGCGTGGAATCGGTGTTTATCGAGCTGTTTATTATGTCCCTTCGATTGTAGGCGGGAGTGTAGCTGTTGCTGTTATGTGGAAGCAGCTGTTCGGTCTTGAAGGGGCTGTTAATGGCATTCTTGGTTATTTTGGAATGGAAGGACCGAACTGGATTTCAGATCCGAACTTTGCATTATGGACATTGATTCTTCTCGTTGTTTGGCAGTTTGGCTCTCCAATGTTGATTTTTTTGGCTGGACTCAAGCAAATTCCGGCCGAGCTTTATGAGGCTGCTGCGGTAGATGGTGCAAACAAATTTAGTCAGTTTATGAAAATAACACTTCCAATGCTGACACCGGTCATCTTTTTTAACTTAGTTATGCAGGTTATTGGTGGTTTTATGACCTTTACCCAGAGCTTTCTCATTACGGCCGGGGGTCCGCTCGACCGAACGTTATTTTATGCGGTGTACTTGTATGAGAAAGGTTTTACTACGTTTCAAATGGGGTATGCATCTGCGATGGCGTGGATTATGTTAATAATAGTTGCGATCTTTACCGGATTAATCTTCAAGTCATCATCTGCATGGGTTTATTATGAATCGGAAGGCGGGAAGTAAAATGAAAAAATCGACAAGAAGCTTTGTCTTTCACTTTTTCACAATCGGCATCGGTTTTGTCATGCTTTACCCAATTTTGTGGACTTTGGCGAGTTCTTTAAAACCGGAATCAGAAGTGTTCAAAAATGCAGCGTCCTTAATTCCCACTGTTCTAAAATGGGAAAACTATGTTAAAGGCTGGGAAGGTTTTGGAGGGATTACTTTTGGCTCTTTCTTTGTCAACTCAGCTTTTGTAACATTACTTGTAGTAGTCGGTACACTATTTTCTTCTTCGTTAGTTGCCTTTGGATTTGCTCGTTTGGATTTCAAGTTAAAGCGGATATTATTTATCTGTTTGTTAGGAACGATAATGCTTCCTACACAAGTCACGTTAATACCACAGTATATTTTGTTCCACAAGCTTGGATGGGTCAATACGTATAACCCATTAACGTTACCCGCTTTCCTTGGCGGGTCTGCATTTTTCATTTTTTTAATGATTCAGTTTATAAAAGGAATTCCAAAGGAATTAGACGAGGCAGCCGTTATTGACGGATGCAGCACGTTCGGAATCTTTTTCAGAATTATCCTGCCATTGATGAAGCCGACATTGGCAACCGTTGCTATTTTTTCGTTCTACTGGACATGGGATGATTTTATGGGACCATTAATTTATTTAAATGATCCGAATTTATTTACCGTATCTCTAGGCTTGCGATTATTTTCCGATCCTTCTTCAGTAACGGAATGGGGACCGCTGTTTGCGATGTCCATCGTTTCATTGTTGCCGGTGTTTATCATCTTTTTGTTTTTTCAAAAGTACCTTGTGGAAGGCATTTCGACAACCGGTTTAAAATAATCGTTTGACATGGAAGTTGGAGGTGTTGGGGTGAAAACATGTAATCTCGCTTACTACCGAAACAGGGGCAATCCTCAATCAGATAGTTTTGATTTTCATTCCCATACGGAATTTGAAATTTTTATGTTTCATAGCGGGAATTGCAACTATTTAATCAATAATACGGTTTACTATTTGCAGCCAGGGGATATGATCTTGATGAATGGATTAACGCTTCACCGGGCGAATCCATTGCCGCCTGAACCGTATGAGCGTAGCGTCATTCATTTTTCTGCTGAAACGATTCAATCAGACCTGGAAGTTCTTGACTTTCCAGAATTATTAAGCCCTTTTAATACGTTTAACAATTGTTTGTTTCGAGATATACCAAGTGATTTGCTATCACGCATTGAGAAGTTGATCGAACAAATTGCAGGTTTATATGAGGAAAGTAAGGAAACATCTATGAGTCATGACATGACATTAAACAGCCGTTTTCAAGAGGCGAAAATGCAAACATTAGTGATCCAGCTGCTATTTGAAATTTTCGAATTAAGTCAGACTCACTTAAATAAATTGATTCAAGTTGAATCTGAAAAGGCACAGCATGTGAGACGGATCATCGTATGGATTGAACAGCATTACCATGAAAATGTAACATTGGACAGTATTGCGAAAACTCTCAATATCAGTAAATATTACATGTCTCATATATTCAAAGAAATGACGGGTGGAACCATTATAAAGTATCTAATGGGATGCCGAATAAACCGGGCAAAAAGGCTATTGCAAACTGAACCAAAAAAGTCAATTTCAGAAGTCGGGTTAGAAGCTGGATTTAAACACACTTCCCATTTTAGTCGAATCTTTTTAGAAAAAACCGGAATGACTCCGTCGGATTATCGAATAAAATATTGTAAAACGCAACAACTTTCTTCGTCAGTGGATCATGCGTTATATGTAAATCGATAGAAAAGGGTGAAGCGAGGCAACTTGCTTTACCCTTTCGCTTGTTTGTGGGAAATCAGAAAAAAATAGATTCAGGTTATGAAGTTGTGATGTAAATTACTTGGTCGCCCTGCTACACCAATAAACGAAGCTTTAAGCCAAATTGTTAGCCAAAGCTCTCAAACAGGAAATTAAGTTTAATAAAAAAATGACCTTCTCATATGTATGAACTGTAACCCGAATATTAGACACTTTAAAAATAGAGTCCAATATTCGGGTTTTTTCTGTTTTATAAAAGGGAGAGGATGGAAAGCTTCCTTTTATTCTAAAATAAAACATCGGGTATACTATCTTTGCAATGTACCTCCGTATAAAAAGAACCACAACCATTTCCATTTTAATTAATAGATAAAATAATTGAACATTAAACTTGTCATTCAGTAAATTACGCTTAAAATGAAGTATTTTGAAAGGTGTAACCGCAGATATTCATCTGCGGTTGTGAAGTGTTAAAACGTATTTACATAAAAAACTAGTTCTGAGCAGCAGAACTTGATGGATAAATCCCTTCCTCCGCCAAAATCGAAAGCGCAACCTCCGCAGCAGAACTTCCGCCAGCCTGCTTTTCACCCTGAATATGGGTCGCAAAGAAATACGTATTATCCGCTGATTCTACATAGCCAATAAACCATCCATCAATATCTTCTCCGTTTACAATAGAGGTTCCTGTTTTTCCTGAGAATCGTTTATTATTTGATTCTTCTATAAAAATGGCATCTTTTATCGTTTGGACATTTGCTTGCTCAAATCCGAATTCATTATCATAAAACTTTTTCAAAAGATCAACTTGCTCAATAGGTGAGATTTTTAATGTTCCATCCAGCCAATAAGTCGTGATATCGCTTGAAAGATCACCATTGCCATAATCGATCTTATCAACGTACTGCTCTAATTTCTTCTTGCCTAGCTGTTGATCAAGGTGTTGGAAATACCATGTAGTTGAACGTTTCATTGCAGAGAATAAATCCTGATCTTGATTCCATTCATCGTATTCATGTGGTGTTCCATCCCAATTCATTGCCGAATGATCCTTTGTAATAATTCCAGATTCCAGGGCAAACAAGCCGCTGTATATCTTATAAGTAGAATTAGGTGTAAGCCTCGTCGTACTCTCTTCTTTATTGTGAATGGTATACATATTCTTCTTAGAATCATACAGTACAAAGCTTCCGGAAAATTCATCAAACAAGCTGCTGTAATCTTTGTAGACGACATTTGTTTTCGATAAAGCATGCGTATTTTTGTTCACAGCCAATACGGATAAAGATGGAATGCTCATGATGATGACTGCAAACACAAGAATAAAGACGAACGCACTTTTTATTTTCAGCTGCAGTGATGCCGCTTGAAAATTAACGATATTCACAATCCTCTTTTTCGTTTGTTTGTATGAGCTGCCGATTTCCGAAGCAGCTATCAAAGAGGAGGTACGTTGTGGAAGGGAAGCAAATTTTAAAATAACCTCTCCATATTTGAATTGTGATTCCTGATCAAGTGTTATTAAAACGGCATAATCACAATTCATTTCCATCTCTGTCTTTAATTCTCTTAAAACATACCACACAAATGGATTAAACCAATAAACCGCTCTAAACAGACAGATCAAGTAGTTTACGAGCATGTCCCGATGCTTGCAATGGTACAGTTCATGAAGAAGGACACATTTCAGCTCGTTTGTTGATAGAGAAGACCAATCTTTTGGCAGGACAATGTATGGACGAAATAGACCAAAGGTAATCGGTGATTGGATCAATGGTGAAGCTCCGAGAACAATCTTTTTCCGTAAATGTATATCCTTTTTACATAATTCAAAAAGAGAAATGACTTCTTCGTTGGGAACGTTTTGAAGACTCTTTTTTATAGTGCTGATTTTTCGATTGCTGATTAACGTTGCCAGCAGCATGCCAACAATTCCAAGGATCCAGACAATGAAAAAAACAGTATCCATTAATTTAAATGGCGATTGGTTAACAGACATCGAAAAATCCTGCAGCATATTTCCATTCTGAGTCATTGGTTCTGTTGATTTATCCGTAGAATTCATTTCAGAAAGTGAAGTCTGCTGTTCATCTATATTCATTATCCAGTCAAAAAAAGTGGAGGTGTTAAGAGTTTGATAGGGTACAAATGGAATCAGCAATGTTAAAAGTGCAATGATACTGATGACATATTGAGTTTTAACCGTTATATGGTTTTTTCCAATTTTCTTAATGAACAGGATGACACCAAACATCACACATAATAGGATATTACAGATGAAAAAGAGAGAGAAGAAAGAGTTTCCCATATTATTCCTGCTTCCTGTTTTTTCGTTCTTCTAATATTTGATACAATTCATTAATTTCATCATCTGAGAGCTTATCATTTTCGATAAAGTTTAACACCATTGAGTTGAGTGCCCCATTATAAAAACGGTTTAGAAAACTGCGGCTTTCCACTTCCAGGTAATCACTTTCAGCTACATTTGGCGTATAAGCAAAGACGCGGCCTTCCTTATGATGACTTAAGGCACCTTTTTTTAATAGCCTAAGCAGCATCGTTTGAATGGTTTTAGGGCTCCATTTACTTGTTTTCGATAACTTTTCAATCACTTCATTCGTATTAATCGAAGGGTGCTTCCAAATGATTTTCATGACTTCTAATTCTGCTTCAGATATTTGAGGTAATTTTTTTTTCATATCAACCATCCTAAACTTACACTTGTAATAAATTGATTATATCGTCGGTTAATTTTTAAGTCAACGAGAGTAATGTCCTATCTTAATTGGTAAAATATCGAAAACTTACACTTGTAAGAAAACTGTTGACTTTAAAACTTACACGTGTAATAATTCTTAAAGATTACGTTTGTAAGTTTTAAAACGAACTATCATTTATTAAATAGAATGGCAAGTGTAAGGAGGTAACAAATTGAATAAGAAGAGGCTAATTTTTCTGATACTTTTAATTGCGGTTTGTTCAATCCTTTTGTTTGGCTGCTCAAATGAGAGGAAACAAGCAGAAGCATTTGAACAGTTTTCTGATCTGTTATCAAATCAGGAATACCATAAACTGTACGATTTATTATCAACAGAATCAAAGGAGTACATAACAGAAGAAGATTTTGTGACCAAATATTCAAATATCTACTCTGGTATCCAAGCAAGAGATCTTAAGATCGTAAAAAATGAAATTGAAAGGGAAAACAATGTGATTCCTTTTTCATTGGAGATGGATACAGCAGCTGGAAAAGTGAATCGATCTGATTATCAGTTAAGGTTAGTAAAAGAAGATGGGGAATGGAAGCTTCAATGGGATGAGAGCTTGATTTTCCCTGCGATGGAAAAAGGGGATAAGGTCAGAGTTAGAACAATAAAAGCGACTCGAGGCAGTATTCTTGATCGAAATGATTATCCGCTCGCTAAGGATGGAGATTTCAAAACGGTTGGCGTTAATCCAGCTGTATTTGACAAACACAACCGAGAAGAAAAAATTAGAGAATTGGCAGCTTTATTAGACATAAGCGAAGAAAATATTAAGAAAAAACTAGATGAAAATTCAAATCCAAATTACTTTGTGCCAATTGTCGATCTTCTTCCTGATGATGAAAAAGTAGGAATGTTACAAGAAAGAGGAGAAGACGGCATTTTTATCAACAATAAAAATTCAAGGATATATGCGGATCACGAAGCATTCGGGAGACTGGTTGGCTATATAGGAAGCATTACGGCTGAGGAATTGGAAAAGAAAAAAGAAAAAGGGTATCATTCGACTTCGCTTATTGGAAAAGCAGGTCTTGAGCAGGTCTATGAAGAGACATTAAGAGGAATAGATGGTGCGGAGATTTATATAGAAAGAGAGGGATTAAGGGAAGAAACCATTGCCAAACAGGAGCCGCAAAATGGCAGGGATCTTCAGTTGTCCATTGATTTCGATTTACAAATGAACATCTATGATGAAATGAAGGGGGCAAAAGGATCAGCAGCAGCCGTTCAGCCAACAACGGGTGAGGTCCTTGCTCTTGTTAGTTCTCCTTCTTATAATTCCAATCGCTACACAACCTATATAACAAGGGAAGAACAACAAAGGAGAGAAGAAAGTCAATTTGCTGATGAAGAAAATCGTTTTAGCAAATTGTACTCACCAGGCTCTGTCTTTAAATTAATGACAGCTGCAACCGGACTTGAAAAAGGAACAATAGATCCAGAAAAGCAAATCGCCATCAACGCCCGATCATGGAAGAAAGACAGTTCTTGGGGCAACTATAGCATTACACGAGTGAATGACCAAACAGCTGTCAATTTAAAAGCGGCTGTGAAGCACTCAGATAATATCTATTTTGCGATGAGTGCACTTGATTTGGGAAGTGATGCCTTCATTGCCGGCGCAAAAAAATTCGGGATTGGGGATGAGCTGGATGTGGGATATCCATTAAGCAAAAGCCAAATTTCAAATGATGGAAGCATTAGCCGTGAAATCCTGCTTGCTGATTCTGGGTACGGACAAGGAGAAATCATGGTTACGTCCTTACATATAGCTCTTGCTTATAGTGCTTTGTCAAACGATGGACATATCATGGCACCTTCACTTATTCAAACAAAAGGTCATAAGGCAGAGATTTGGAAAGAATCCGCTATATCAGCTGAGCATCTAGCGACATTGCAACAAGCATTGTCTGCCGTTATTCAAGAACAAGGCGGAACAGCAAGTGCTGCCAACATCGAAGGAGTTCAATTAGCCGGCAAAACAGGTACGGCTGAAATAAAAGCATCACAAGCTGATGAGGACGGAACTGAAAATGGCTGGTTCGTTGCTACAGATATCGATTCGGCTACCATCTCTCTTGCCATCGTACTTGAAGATGTGAAAGAGAAAGGCGGAAGCAGTGCTGCGATACCTATTGGGCGAAATATATTGGCTGATTACTTACAAAAATAAGCTTCGTTTCCTAGATTAGTTGTTAAACTGATCGTCTAAAAGCATTTAGAGGGGGATCCGGATTTGACAGAACCAAACGTACTAGCATCCGACCATCGAAAGCTTAGAAAATCAAGGGATGTTCGGATTAATATTTTCTTTTTTCTTGTCTTTTCCCTCTTCGTGGCACTTATTGTCCGTTTAGGAATCATCCAAATTGTTCAGGGGGAAGAGTTTTCAAAGGAAGTTTCAAAGACGGAGGCCGATTATGCCAGCCTGCCGGCCCCAAGAGGAAAAATGGTTGACCGGTATAATCGGGTTGTTGTCGATAATAAAAGCTTACCGGCCATTACGTATACTGTGGATAAAACAACAAAAGCGGAGGATAAGATCAAGACAGCGAAAAAACTTGCCGAGTACATCAGCTATGATGCTGAGTTTTTAATGGAAGAGCTAAAGGATCGTGATCTAAAAGATTATTGGTTAGCAGCAAACCCTGAGGAAGCTAAGAAACTGCTTTCTAAAAATGAAGTAGAGTTAGAGCCATCAGAAACATACAAACGACAAGTAGAGCGGGTTCCAGATGAAGCCGTGGAAAAAATGAAGGCTAGTTCAGCCCAGCAAGAGCTTGCCTATATTTACACCCGTTTTTCTTCGGGGTACCAATATGAACCCCAAATTGTAAAATCAACAAATTTAAAGGATCGTGAAATTGCTGCTGTAGCTGAACATTTAGAAGAATTGCCAGGTGTAGATGTGATCACTGATTGGGACCGCTCCTACCCGTACGGTGATTATTTAAGAACAATTTTTGGCGGGATAACGACATCTGAACAAGGGATTCTGCAATCACGGGAGGATTTTTATACAGTAAGAGGCTATGACCGGAATGAAAGAGTAGGAAAAAGTTATTTAGAATACCAATATGAAGATTACTTAAATCCGCGTAAAGCAAAGATCGAATATATTTCCGATAATAATGGAGAGATTGTATCTGAAGAAGTGATAGATGAGGGGCAAAGAGGCAAGGACTTAAAGCTTTCCTTTGATATGGAGCTTCAAATGAAAGTCGAAGAGATCATTGAGGAGGAATTGCTTCGAGCAGGCAGAAGGCATACTTTAATGGATCGGGTCTTTGTTGTGATGATGGATCCTTATCAAGGTGATGTGTTAGCGATGGTTGGCAAACAGCTTGACCCGGATAACAGGAGCGAGGTTCTTGATTATGCCTATGGAGCATTCACCACACAATATGAAGCAGGGTCTACTGTTAAAGGGGCGACAGTTCTTGCCGGTTATCAAGACGGGATGCCGCACGGTCAAACCTATTATGATGCACCGATCAAGTTAAAAGGTACACCTGAAAAGAAGTCTTATAGTGCGTACCCTTTAGGATTAATGACTGATTTGAGTGCATTACAAGAATCCTCAAATGTCTATATGTTTTTTGTTGCGATGAAAATCGCCGAGATCAACTATGTGAAAAATGGGCCATTTCATGCAACAGCAGAGGATTTCCAGAAGCTAAGAAATTATTTTATGCAATTTGGTTTAGGGGTGCCAACCGGGATTGATTTACCACGGGAATCATCAGGATTGCAGAACCCGCCTGATGAACCTGGTAAGCTTTTAGATATTTCGATCGGACAATTTGACACATACACACCACTGCAACTGGCACAATATGTTTCGGTTATCGCAAATGGAGGATATCGGATTCAGCCCCGGATTGTGACAAGCATTCATGAACCTGTGGAAGGCTCAGAGCTGGGACCGATCATTGTTGACAAGAAACCAGAGATTTTAAATAAAGTCAATAACACAGCAAGTGATATCGAGCGGGTTCAACAAGGATTTAAGCTTGTCGTGACTTCCGGGACCGCTGAAGGGAAATTTACACATGATGTGGCTGGTAAAACAGGAACATCTGAAACCGCTTATTATGGCGTGAAACGTGCGTACTGGGGAACGGAGACAAATAATTTAAACTTTGTAGGCTACTATCCTTCAGAACATCCACAGGTAGCCTTTAGTGTCGTCGTGCCATGGGTCAGCAATGATTCAGATCCGATTAATAAAACGATTGCGAACCGGGTTGTTGAGGCTTACGTGGAATTGCAGAAGAAATATGTTACGACTACTGAAATTGAAAACAAGAAAAAGTAAAAAAGAGGACTAGTAGATGAATAGAAGCTTCAATTCCTTCTGATATAGAAGTTGAGGCTTTTTTGATAATTTTTAAGAAAATAGAGAAAAAATCCGCCATTTTCGAAATTTTTTCTATTTTATTCTACATTGTAAACGCTCTATTATATGAGATATAAAGACAGAGAGATGAATGATATGGATATATCATAGTGGCTTTCAATTCGAAAAATGAGGGAATTTCATTATATGAATCAATCAAATGTAGTAGATATGATGAAATCAATAGAAAACCACCGTATGGATATGTTTAAGCTGGCAATGAAAAAAGGGCTCGCTGATCCAGATGTTATAAAATTGAGTCAAGATTTAGATGAGAAGATTATTACTTATATGTTATAAAAAAAGAAATTGTTGGAGATGTAATGACTTATAGTAGGTAAGGAAAAAAGCTTCCTCACGATAGTGTGAGGAAGCTTTTTTGGATGGATTGATGTATAACTTATTCAACATTTAAATGAATTTTTCTTGTAAATAACAGAAGGACCCAATAAATTATAAATATGGAAATATGAAAGGAAATATGAAAGTAAAGGAGTGATAGTAATATGATTCAAGCGTTGCTTATTTTTTTATTACAAATTATATACGTCCCTGTGTTGACTATCAGAACGATCCTTTTGGTAAAAAATCAAACAAAATCAGCAGCCGGTGTAGGATTATTAGAAGGCGGTATTTATATTGTAAGCTTAGGAATTGTTTTTCAAGATTTATCTAATGTCTGGAACATCACTGCGTATGTCATTGGATTTAGTGTAGGCTTATTACTAGGTGGCTATCTCGAGCGAAAACTAGCAATTGGATATATTACATATAATGTGAGTTTACTTGAAAAATGCGAAGAATTGGTAAGCGCTTTGCGATCATCTGGGTTTGGCGTTACTGTATTTGAGGGAGAAGGTATTGACTCCATACGTTATCGCTTGGATATAGTTGCAAAACGTTCACGGGAGAAAGAGCTCTTAGAAATTATAAATGGCAATGCACCAAAGGCATTTATGGTTTCATATGAACCTCGTTCATTTAAAGGAGGTTATTTAACAAAGGCTATGAAAAAGCGCAAAGATGTTAATTAATAGTATCTCTAGTAGAATTGATATTAAATATAGAAACGTTTAGCAAAAACAAGTGATTGTCTTTTCTCTGATTTCTAAAAAGTACCCCTGGAAAATTGGCAACCGGCTGTAGAGATGAATCGAAATAAATCAGCGATTAAAGTATTATTAGTACCTTAAGAAAACGTAGAAAAGGAATGTAAAAGAAAAGATATTCTATTCGAGTTTCATTGAATAGAATATCTTTTCATTAACCTTATATCTTTGCCGTATTGGTTAGTAAACGTTAATAAAATTATTTTTTAAAATAATTTAAGATGAATTGTTGAAATCGTTTTGCTGCTGGTGATAGGTATCTTCCTTCTACCCAAGCAAGTCCAATTACTCTCTGGATATTCGGAGCGCGTAATCGTATCCGAGTTATATGATCCCAATCTATTCCTTTGAATTCGGGTATGATTGTAACACCAAGTCCGGCAGCTACAAAAGCTGCAATCGTGTGGACCTCTTCACCCTCAAATGTAATTTTTGGCCTTATACCTGCCTCCTCAAATAGTTGGTCAGTAATTCCACGCAGCCCATTTCCTTTTTCTAAGAGCACGAATGGTTCATTAGCTATTTCATGGATAGAAATACTTTCATGTTTTGCTAAATGGTGTTTTGATGGAACAATTAAAAATAATTCTTCTTTCCATAATTGAACCCAACGAAATTGATCTTTTGATTCTATAGAAGAAACTAGACAAAAATCAATTTTACTAGACTCTAATTGATTAAGGAGCAAATCGTTTCCATTTTGTTTGAATTGAAAATTAATATTTGGATAATTAGCGCGAAAGGAACTGATTAAGTTAGGAATAAGATAAGTACCAAGGGTAGGCATAAATCCAAATGAAACATTTCCATAATCCGGATCAAGTAAATCATGGATTTCTTGCTTGCCATCTTGAAATTCTTTCATTATTCGGTCTGCCCGCTTTAAAAATAATTGACCATAACTATTTAGTCTAATGGAACGTCCTTGACGTTCAAATAATGGAACACCTAATTCTTCTTCTAATTTAGCAATAGATCTACTAAGAGCAGGTTGAGAGATTAGTAAGGCTTCTGCAGCACGTGTTATATGTTGTAAACGTGCTACAACTCGAAAATACTCAATTTGTTGCCATTCCATTTCAGGATCACCTCTTAATCATTAAAAAGCACAATTCATAATTAAAATGCATGAAAACTATGCAAATAATAAATTAGACATTATAATACCTCAACTATATGATAAAGTATAGAAAATTTCAAAAATACTCTAATAAATGAATTTTTCTAGACCAAAACTAGTCTCTTTTCCAAAGGGGGAATAATGTTTGAGAGCAAATAAGGAATTTTTAAATCGTAGACTGCATTCATTACTTGGTGTTATACCTGTAGGCCTTTTTTTAGTTCAGCACCTTGTAGTCAATCACTTTGCTACAAGAGGGCCAGAAGCATTTAATGAAGCAGCACATTTTATGGAGATGCTGCCATTTAGGTATCTTTTGGAAATTGTGATCATTTTCCTTCCGCTTTTATACCATGCTATTTATGGAGTCTACATTGCTTTTACTGCTAAAAACAATGTAAGCAATTATGGTTTTCTTCGAAATTGGCTATTTATGTTACAGCGTGTAACAGGCATTATTACTTTTATTTTTGTTGCTTGGCACGTTTGGGAAACGAGAATAGCTGCTGCGCTTGGAGCTGAAGTGAATTATGATATGATGGCTTCCATATTAAGCAGTCCGGTTATGCTTGTATTCTATTTAATTGGCGTTATTTCAACAATCTTCCATTTTGCTAACGGGTTATGGTCATTTGCAGTTAGCTGGGGAATCACTGTTACTCCTCGCTCACAAGTTATTTCCACGTATGTTACGCTTGCAATATTTGTAGCGCTTACCATCGTGGGAGTTCGAGCAATATTTGCATTCGTCTAATCCAGCAATAGCTATAAAAAGGAGTGGGCTTCATGAGTAAAAGTAAAATTATTGTGGTCGGAGGCGGATTAGCTGGTTTAATGGCTGCGATCAAAGCCGCTGAAGACGGCGTTCAAGTAGATTTATTTTCATTAGTACCTGTTAAACGTTCTCACTCTGTATGCGCACAGGGAGGAATAAATGGGGCTGTAAATACAAAAGGGGAGGGAGATTCACCATGGGAACATTTTGATGATACGGTATATGGCGGGGATTTTCTGGCAAATCAGCCGCCAGTTAAAGCGATGACGGAGGCAGCTCCTGCTATTATTCACCTATTAGACCGAATGGGTGTTATGTTTAACCGTACTCCGGAAGGATTGCTTGATTTTCGCCGATTTGGTGGTACACAGCATCACCGTACCGCATTTGCCGGTGCAACAACTGGTCAACAGCTGCTTTATGCGTTGGATGAACAGGTTCGACGTTATGAGGTTGCTGGCCTTGTAACCAAGTATGAAGGTTGGGAATTCTTAGGTGCTGTTATTGATGATGATGGTGTTTGTCGTGGAATTACAGCACAAAACCTGGCATCAATGAAAATTGAATCCTTCCGTTCTGATGCTGTTATTATGGCAACAGGCGGACCTGGCATTATCTTTGGAAAATCAACAAACTCAGTTATTAACACTGGTTCTGCAGCTTCAATTGTATATCAGCAAGGTGTTTATTATGCAAATGGAGAATTTATTCAAATTCATCCTACTGCAATACCTGGTGATGACAAGCTTCGTCTTATGAGTGAATCTGCTCGGGGAGAAGGGGGACGAGTTTGGACATATAAAGATGGAAAGCCGTGGTACTTTCTTGAAGAGAAATATCCTGCATATGGAAACCTTGTTCCACGTGATATTGCAACACGTGAAATATTTGACGTTTGTGTTGAACAAAAGCTAGGTATCAATGGAGAAAACATGGTTTATCTAGATTTATCTCATAAGGATCCAAAAGAGCTTGATATTAAATTGGGCGGAATTATAGAAATTTATGAAAAATTCATGGGTGACGATCCACGTAAAGTTCCAATGAAAATTTTCCCTGCGGTCCACTATTCGATGGGGGGATTATGGGTGGACTATGACCAAATGACAAATATTCCTGGATTATTTGCTGCTGGTGAGTGTGATTACTCAATGCATGGTGCCAACCGTTTAGGTGCGAACTCTTTACTATCAGCAATCTATGGTGGAATGGTAGCTGGTCCAAATGCAGTTAAATATATTAATGGCCTTGATAAGAATGCCGAGGATCTCTCTTCAACACTTTTCGATGGTTATGTGAAACAGGAAGAAGAGAAATGGAATCAAATTATGGGCTTGGATGGTAATGAAAATGCATATGTTCTTCACAAAGAGCTAGGGGAATGGATGACTGATAACGTTACTGTTGTAAGACATAATGACAAACTTCTTAAAACAGATGAGAAAATTCAAGAACTGATTGAACGTTTTGATAACATTAACATTAATGATACGGCGAAATGGAGTAACCAAGGTGCAGCTTTCACGCGTCAATTGAAAAACATGCTTCAGCTTTCTCGTGTTGTAACACTTGGAGCTTACAATCGAAACGAGAGCCGAGGTGCTCATTATAAACCGGCATTTCCTGATCGAAATGATGAAGAATTCTTAAAAACGACAATGGCTAAACATATCGGTGATCGTACCGCTCCTGCATTCCATTACGATGATGTTGATGTATCGTTAATTAAACCACGTAAACGCGACTATTCAAAAAGTAAAAAGGGGGATAAATAATGAGCGAGAATAAAGTAGTTCAATTTATTATCAGCCGACAAGAATCGCCCGAATCTGCCCCTTATCAGGAAACATTCGATATTCCTTATCGTCCGAACATGAATGTTATTTCAGCATTGATGGAAATCAGACGCAACCCTGTTAATGCAGAAGGTAAAAAAACAACTCCAATCAATTGGGATATGAACTGTCTTGAGGAAGTTTGCGGAGCATGTTCAATGGTGATAAATGGTAAACCTCGTCAATCATGTACGGCCCTAGTCGATCAGTTAGAACAGCCAATTCGACTAGAGCCAATGCGTACGTTCCCTGTTGTTCGTGATTTACAGGTTGATCGTAAACGGATGTTTGATTCTCTTAAGAAAGTAAAAGCTTGGATTCCTGTAGATGGCACGTATGATTTAGGACCTGGTCCACGTATGCCAGAGAAGAAACGTCAATGGGCATATGAATTATCAAAATGTATGACATGTGGGGTTTGTTTAGAGGCATGTCCGAATGTAAATAGTAAATCGAACTTTATCGGCCCTGCTCCATTATCTCAAGTGCGCCTGTTTAACGCACATCCAACAGGAGAAATGAATAAATCAGAACGTCTTGAAGCGATAATGGGTGATGGTGGACTTGCAAATTGTGGAAATTCTCAAAACTGTGTTCAGTCATGTCCAAAGGGAATTCCATTGACTACATCGATTGCTGCCTTAAATCGTGACACAGCTATTCAATCTTTCCGTAATTTCTTCGGAAGCGATCAAGTGTAAATCCATAATGGGAGAGAGTGTATGTTAATTTGGTGTGAATGACTGGAAATTGGATATTACAAAGCACAATGAGATCTCCAATGCTTCCTGTACAACAAATTGTCTTTCTCTCGTTGTAAAGGTGTTAGATGGAGAATTAATCACAGAAAAGAATGGTGGACCTGTTCGTTTGATCGTACCAAAAATGTATGCTTACAAGTCTGTTTAGTGGTTGAACCGAGTTGAGGTAATTGATTATGAACATAACGGATATTGGGAAAAACGAGGATACTCTCAAGATGCATGGGTGAACTAGGTTATTTGAATAGTAGTAGGGATATTGGTTAATCGCCGGTATCCTTTTTATTTTACGATAAAAGTATTAATCGCCACGTTACATTTCAGATTTTGGTTCCGGTATTCGGCTTAAAATAAGAAAACCAAGAATAAATAGAGCAATAAGACAGAACACACCGTTATTTGTAATACCGTTTAGCTGAGCAGTTACTCCTACTAAAAGAGGTCCATAATAGATAATAGACACGAAATACCCGAAATGTGTAAAAATCGGAAAATTCGTCCCCTTGTTTTTAGTGTAACTGAGGGTTAGACGCCCCCTTTTCTCTTATTTGCGAGTGTGGTGTCTAATGAGTATAATAGTTAACGAATGCTGGTAAATAAAGTAAGAGTAAGGAGACCACTATGCAAAAAATAGTTCCGCATTTATGGTATGACAAAGAAGCGAAAGAAGCCGCCTTGTTTTACACCCGTTTATTTGACGATTCGAAACTTTTAAATGTGACAGTTCTTGAAAATACTCCTTCTGGAGACGCGGAATATGTGAGCTTTGAATTGGCTGGACAACAATTCGATGCGATAAGTGCAGGTCCTTACTTTAAATTTAATCCATCGATTTCCTTGATGGTGGCATGTTCTTCGATAGAAGAAGTAAATGAAAAATGGAATGCTTTCATTGAAGGCGGGTCCGAATTAATGCCACTGGGTGAATATCCTTTTAGTAAGTGGTATGGTTGGGTTCAGGATCGATTTGGGTTGTCTTGGCAGTTGATGCTTATCGACAAAGAACAAACGGTACAAAAGATTACCCCGAATTTTCTTTTTTCAAGTGATTCATGCGGGAAAGCTGAAGAAGCAGTAAAGTACTACGTGGGAATATTTGAAGATTCAGGAATAGGGACAATCAGCAGATATGAAGAAGGAGAAGCGGCGTCACCAAAGGCAAAGGTGAATTATGCTGGTTTCAATCTTAGTGGTATTCATTTTTCAGCAATGGATAATGCTTTCGACGCAAATTTCAATTTTAACGAAGCATTTTCACTCATGATAAACTGCAATGATCAACAAGAGATTGATTACTTTTGGGATAAGCTTTCTGCAGAACCTGAGGCAGAACAATGCGGATGGGTAAAGGATCCATTTGGCGTTTCATGGCAGATTGTTCCGGAAAACATGGATGAGGTCATGTTTAAAGGGTCAAGAGCTGAAATCAAGAGAGTTACTGAGGAGCTCTTCAAGATGAAAAAAATTGATATTGCTGCATTGGAAAATGCTCGTTTTGAAAAATAAAGCCCATCAATGCCAGAAAAAACATAACTATAGTGTAAGCCCGTAATTAAACAACGCATATAAAAAGCGCTGCACCTCCTGGTATGATAAACCTATCAATTTCAGAAGTCGGATAAGATGCTGGATTTAAACACACTTCTCATTTTAGTCGAATTTTTTTAGAGAAAACTGGAATGACTCCGTCGGATTATCGAATCAAATATTGAAAAACTCAACAACGTTCTTCGTCAGTGGATCATGCGTTATATGTAAATCGATAGAAAAGGGTAAAGCGAGGCCGGGGGCGAATCCCTCTCGGATCATCAAGCAGAAAACACTAGAGGCAGTAAAACTACTGTTTCTAGTGTTTTTTGCACTTTTAGCAGCGAAGATGGAAATTCGACGTAGCGGCCAATTTTAAGTATAAAGTATCAGTGCAACTATGCATCACGCTTCACCTTTCAGGCTCGCCAGTCGGTGAGTTTTCTTTATTTAACTATAGATAGTTAGATAGTTAGATAGATAAATCATGTAAGGTTATGATCAGAAACCTTACATAATGAAGTCATTCTGATTAACCGAATGCAGAATTAGTTAAATGTTCTTTTCTATTTTGCTAGCTCTCTTTTCATGCTAGAATTCAAGTAGCTTGGATTTAAGTGATTTCAGCATAGTGTGCATGATTTAATCATTGCAACCATTTGGATCACGAAAGCTGCCTCGACCTTATTGTTGTAAAAGGAAAAGTAAAAGAAATTAAGCAGCTCAGCAATAAACTGTTGAGTTTAAAAGGCGTGGCATATGGAAAGTTTACAGTCGCACCGGTAGAACAGGTGTGATGGTTAAATAAAGCTTATTCCTTTTTAAAATGATCAAAAGTACCTTTCAATACGTGTACAACTTTGTACGAAAGGTTTAGTAAAGGATAAAGTATAGCATTGTAAATAGTAATAAAGGAGAATACTCATGATTAAGAAAAGGTTTGGACTTATCGTATTAATTTTCGTCTTTTCTAGTATGTTAGCAGGCTGCACACAATCAAATGGCAGTCAGAGTAGTGATAAAAATAAAAAGCAAAAAAACGACGAGCTTGTGCTTTCTGTTCAAGGAGAGCCTGATACAGGGTTTGATCCAACGACCGGCTGGGGACGTTACGGATCACCATTATTCCAAAGTACATTATTAAAAAGGGATGATGATCTTAATATTGTCAATGATCTTGCAACAAGTTACGAAGTGAGTGAAGATGGAAAGGTTTGGACGGTTATTTTGCGTGATGATGTTCAATTTTCAGATGGAAAACCATTAACGGCAAATGATGTTAAATTCACATTCGACACAGCACTGCAAAACGGGTCAGTGGTCGATCTTAATGTATTGCGGAAAGTGGAAGCAGTAAATGATACTACCGTAAAATTTACGCTTAAGGAAGCACAATCAACATTTATTAACTCTTTAGTTGTAACAGGGATTGTCCCAAAACATGCCTATGGAAAAGATTACGCAGAAAAGCCTATTGGCTCAGGTCCTTATCAACTTGTTCAATGGGATAAAGGACAGCAGCTTATTGTAAAGGCCAACCCTAAATACTATGATAAAAAACCTTATTTTCAAAAAATCACTTTTTTATTCTTAAGTGAAGATGCTACATTTGCTGCTGCTCAGGCAGGAGAAGTTGATGTCGCAGCTATTTCGGCTTCATTTAGTAAGCAGGAAGTACCTGGCATGAAGCTGGAAGTAGTAAAATCGGTAGATAATCGGGGAATTGTGTTTCCATACGTGAAATCAGGGGATGTAACGAAAGATGGTTTACCAATTGGCAATGATGTGACAGCTGATCCAGCAATTCGTCATGCGATTAATATTGCCGTCGATAGACAAGCACTGATTGACGGTGTGCTGGAAGGGTATGGATCAAAAGCTTACTCTTCTGTTGATAACTTACCTTGGTGGAACCCGGAGACTGTTTTTGAAGATGCAGATGTAGCAGGTGCCAAAGCCTTATTAAAGGACTCTGGTTGGAAGGATGCAGATGATGATGGAATTTTAGAAAAAGGCACATTGAAAGCAGAGTTTCGTTTATATTATCCAGCGGAAGATACAATCAGACAATCCCTTGCGATAGCTGTTGCAGACATGATCAAGCCTTTGGGGATAACCATAAAAGTAGAGGGAGCGAGTTGGGATACGATTGAACAGAAGATGTTTTCAAATGCAGTACTCATGGGATGGGGAAGTCACGACCCTCACGAAATGTATAGTGTATACAGCAGCAAATATGCAGGGGTGGATTACTATAATACGGGATTTTATAAAAATAAAAAAGTAGATGAATATTTTGAAAAGGCTCTAACGGCAACAGATTCAAATGAAGCAATGGAGTATTGGAAAAAAGCACAATGGGATGGTACGACTGGGTTAAGCGCAAAAGGGGACGCTCCTTGGGCATGGTTAGTGAACATTGATCATTTGTACTTAGTAAAAGAGGGACTTGATATTGGAGAACAAAGAATCCAGCCTCATGGGCATGGTTGGCCTGTAACAAACAATATTGAAGAATGGAAATGGACTGAGTAAGGTGTGGAAAAGTAGATATAGAAAGCTGGGAATTTTTCTTTTATTGAAAGGGATAAGAATGACCACTTTATTGGTTGCCATTTGTTTTATTTCCTTTCTGTTAATCAAGCACTCACCTATTGATCCCGTTCGTGCCTATATTGGCGCAGATATGTTAAATGTAGGACCGGAGCAAAGGGAGAAGATTGCTGAGTATTGGGGATTGAATCAACCAATGATGGTGCAGTTTTTAAATTGGGGATCCGCGTTGCTTACAGGTGACATGGGGACTTCAATGATTTTCCGCCGTCCGGTTTCAGAAATTATTAGTGAACGGTTCTTTCATTCTCTTGCTCTTATGCTTACAGCCTGGGTTTTATCAGGAATAATAGGTTTTGCCTTGGGTGTTATTTCAGCGATGAAAAAAGGCACTTGGGTGGATCGAATCATTAAATGGTACTGTTACACACTCGCATCAACTCCTGCCTTTTGGATGGGACTTCTTATGCTTATGGTTTTTGCCGTGTGGCTAGACTGGTTCCCAATTGGGTTGGGGGTTCCAACTGGCGTTCTTACCGAAAATGTCACACTTGGAGATCGAATAAAGCATCTCATGCTTCCAGCCATCACACTTAGTATTATTGGCGTTGCTAATGTTGCATTACATACGCGCCAGAAGTTGATAGATGTTCTTAATAGTGACTATGTGTTGTTCGCGAGGGCAAGAGGTGAACGTGGTTTCGTATTGTTCTGGAGACATGGCATGAGGAATATTGCTTTACCGGCAATTACTTTACAATTTGCTGCTTTCAGTGAATTGTTTGGCGGGGCAGTACTTGCCGAGCAAGTTTTTTCTTATCCAGGGCTTGGACAGGCTACAGTAGAAGCGGGTTTGAGGGGAGATGTTCCTCTTTTATTAGGATTAGTGATATTTAGTGCTATTTTTGTTTTTGTAGGAAATTTAGTGGCTGATTTGATTTATCATGTAGTGGATCCAAGAACAAGAGAGGAGAGGGGGATATGAGTACTAGTCTCAAAGAAAAAAAGAGTAGATCTTTTACTTTGAATCGAAGAAAGAGGGCGCTTCTTATGATTCTCATTGCCATCGTTTTCTTAGTGAGTATTTTAATAGGTAGTATTTTGCTTGATGAAGGGAAACTTGTAACGAATCTTAACGAGAGAAATGCCTCTCCCTCTCTAGAGCATCTCTTTGGTACGGATTGGTTAGGAAGAGATATGTTTACTCGAACGATGATGGGACTTTCTTTAAGTATGGGAGTAGGATTGATTGGAGCTATAGGCAGTGCGTCAATTGCTCTAATCTTAGGGATAGCTGCAGCAACAATGGGAAAAGCCGCAGATCGTCTGATCTCATGGCTAATCGACCTTTTTCTTAGTGTGCCGCATCTTGTAACCCTCATTCTTATTTCCTTTGCGTTAGGCGGAGGATTTAAAGGAATTGTTATTGGGATTGCATTAACCCATTGGCCAAGTCTTGCACGTATCATCAGGGCAGAAGTAATGCAGATTCGTACAGCACAATTTGTGCAAGTTTCTCAAAAAATGGGAAAATCACGTTGGTGGATAACTTTGCATCATCTTCTTCCACATTTAGTTCCACAAATCTTAGTTGGTTTTATGTTACTATTCCCTCATGCAATTTTACATGAAGCGGCCATAACATTTTTAGGCTTAGGTTTATCTCCGCATGAACCAGCTATTGGTATTATTCTGTCAGAATCCATGAGGTATTTGTCTTCAGGTATGTGGTGGCTTGCCTTTTTTCCAGGACTTTGTTTACTGTTAATCGTTCGGACATTTGATGTGATTGGGGAAAACCTTCGGACAATAATGGATCCTACTAGAGCTCACGAATAAACATTTAATGATAAGGAACAATCACCATAATAGGATTGTGAGGAGTTACTATATGTCCATTCTTGAAGTGAAAAATTTATCGATATCTTTTAAACAATACACAACTGGTTTAAAACAGAAAAATCATAAAGTAATCTTAGATTTACATGTTAATCTTGAAGCTGGAGAAATCCTGGCTGTTGTGGGAGCGAGCGGTTCAGGGAAAAGTCTGCTGGCTCATGCTATTCTCGGAATACTTCCAAGCAATGCAACCATGAGTGGAACCATTAAATATAATGGAAAAGAACTTTCCGTTGAACGGCAAACTTTACTACGCGGTAAAGACATTGCCCTTGTGCCACAATCAGTAAATTACTTAGACCCTCTCATGCGTGTAGGAAATCAAGTGCGTACGTCTGTGAATCAAGGTGATGCAGTGGCGGCACAACGAGAGGTGTTTGCACGTTATCATCTAAGCCCGCATGTTGAGAAGATGTACCCATTTCAGCTTTCTGGAGGGATGGCGAGACGAGCACTTCTCTCAACGGCGATGGTAAGCGGAGCAAACGTAATTATTGCAGATGAGCCTACACCAGGGCTTGATCCAGTTGTCATTAAAGAAGCGTTAGATAACTTTAGGGAGTTTGCTGACAAGGGATGTGCGGTTATGCTAATAACCCATGATATTGACTCAGTCTTACCTATTGCCAATAGGATTGCTGTATTTTATGCAGGAACCATCGTGGAGGTAGCACCTGCAGATAATTTTGCTGGCGATGGCGAAGCATTACGACATCCGTATAGTAAAGCCTTATGGAGGGCATTACCTCAAAATGACTTTATTCCTATTCCAGGTTCACAACCGCATCCAAGTGCTTTACCATCTGGATGTTTATTTGAACCGCGTTGTGAAAAAGCAACTCCTGAATGTGGACACGCTCAACCAGAAATGCGGAATCTTCGAAATGGAATGGTGAGGTGTATCCATGCAACTTGAAGCAAAAAACATCGGCTTTCGTTTTGACAATGGTCCATGGTTGTTTAAAGGGATCAATTTAACCCTCGAGCCAGGGGAAATTATTGGTCTTACAGGACCAAGCGGAAGCGGAAAAACAACATTTTGTCGGATATTAGCAGGGTTAGAGAAGCCTATCGAGGGCAGGATTACCGTAAATGGAACTCTATTGCCAAAGAAAGGTTATCTTCCTGTACAACTAGTATTTCAACATCCGGAAAAAGCAGTAAATCCACGTTGGAAGATGGAAAAGGTTCTTAACGAAGGATGGAAACCAGATAAAGACCTACTAGCATTATTAGGGATTGAGCAGGAATGGCTAACACGGTGGCCAAACGAGCTTTCAGGAGGAGAACTGCAACGAATTTGTGTGGCCCGAGCATTGGGACCAAAAACTCGTTTTCTCATTGCAGATGAAATGACAACAATGCTCGATGCAAACACACAAGCTCAAATCTGGCATGCTGTTCTGGAAGTTGCCCAAGAGAGGGGGATGGGAATCGTTGTTGTCAGTCATGAAACCAGGCTGATTCAAAGACTTTGTCATCGAGTGATTGAATTAAATAATATAAATGCATAAAACATAGAAGCAGACTAATTGCCATATAGTCTGCTTCACAAAACAAAGCTGTAGGAAGATTATATGTACGCTTTTTTATCTTTTCTATAAATACATCCTGGGAAAAAATCATTGTTGGGGAAAGTGAAAATACATTCTCTTTCTTAATTTCTATTCCATGTTCACTTAGTGATTGTAAATACCCCTTTTTTCTCATATCGAAATTATACATTCTTGAATTGGACTCTATATAACCAATTTCACTTTGTCCTAATTCAATAAGATGCTTTCCGGCTAAATATGCCCCATGGACATTATTCATCACGATAAAATTGATATTCAACGTTTCATAGCAAGTATCGAGAACAACTAAATTTCGTTGAATAGTTGATACTATGCTGATTTGTTCAGGCGTTAAATTTGTTCCTAATAATAAAATTGTGGAAGACGCTTGTTCTTGCTCAAGTCTGGTTAATTCTTTCTTTAACATATTAAAGACTTAAAAAAGGAGTATCGGATAAAATGCATAATAAGATTCAATCGTAAATGAAAGCGTTATTATGATATTATACTTTTAATGAAATTTTAATAGATAAGTGGGTGATTTCATTGTATAAAATCCTAATTGTAGATGATGATTCTAGAGAGCGTATAGGAATTCAAAAACTTATTCTAAAAATGGGCTATAATTTGGAAATTTTACAGGCACAAAATGGAGAAGAAGCCTATCATATTATTCAAAAACAGCCTATAGACATTTTAATAACGGATATAAAAATGCCTTTTTTAAATGGGATTGAATTAATAAAAGAAGTTCAAAAAGTAAATAGAAAGATAGTTTGCATAATATATAGTGCATATGGGGAATTTGAATATGCACAAGATGCTGTTTCACTCGGTGTTATTAAATATCTATTGAAACCAATTTCTTTAACTGAGTTTAAGGATTTAATAGATGATGTAATTCAAATATGTGATTTACAGAAAGAAAACGAAAAAAAAGAGGCACAAACTAATGAAGCTATAACTCGCTTACAACATGTGGAATTAGAAAAAAATATTTTTAATTTTTTAGAGAGAGAGAATAATGTTCCAGAATATAAAAAAAATATATTAGAGGCTCAGCCTCTTTTTAAAGGGAAATATATACCCTTAATTATTAGTAGTCAAGCAGCAGGTTTTTATGAATTTTGGGACACTGTAAAGCAAGAGTTCAAAAGAAATTTTTATGAGGAACCACTATTCATTAATATAGAAGAAAATAAGATTTTGGTCATTTTATTTTATGAAAAAAAAATGAAACAAGAACTATTTATTAATGAAATTTGTAATTGGTTGATTGAAATAGCTGAGAAAAACTTTCAAATTTATTTGTTTATGATCTTAGGTAATTTATTAAAAGGGATTGACAATTTTAAAAATGAAATCCATGAAATGCAAAAGCAACTAGACTATCAATTCTTTGTTACTTCAAGTACTTTTTTATACCGAGATAAAAATATTATTGCTAGTACAGAAAGTGATATGATAGTTCTTTATTTCGAAAATATTTACACGAATATTACGATTAAAAACTATGATGGTATTCATCTAGAATTAAAGCAAATATTTCATTATATTAAAAATAAAAAGGATCTGAATTCTATATATGTTAAATATCTTTTCACTGAAATGGTAAAGCAACTATGTGATGTTGCAGGCTATAATACAAAGTTTACTGAAATCGTTAATAGCATTTATATGACTAAAAATTTAGAAGAAATAGAAAAAATAATTACAAAATTTATCCAGCGTATTAGAAAACAGAATCGTTACACTTCAAAAGAAAACAAAAAGATCATTATGGCTAAAAATATTGTGTTAGAACATTTTTCTGATCATAATTTAAGTTTAAGTTGGATAGCAGAGCAATTAGATGTATCCTCAGGTTATTTAAGTACATTATTTAAGTTGGAAACAGGAGAGAATTTAGTTAAATATATAACAAATGTTAGGATTGAGAAAGCAAAGTATTTATTGAGATGTACTGATCTAAGGATTTCAGATGTGAGTTTACATGTAGGGTATCAAAACCAATCTTACTTTATCTCTTTATTTAGAAATAAAGAAGGAATGAGTCCAGCTCAATTTAGAGAAAGAGAGCAAGCGGATGGATAAAATAACAAGTTGGTTAAGAAATTTGTCTTTTGGTAAAAAATTAAAGCTGTCATATTATTTGGTCATTCTCATTCCAACCATAATGTTTGGTTCTTTGTTTATATACAATTCTGTTACTTATTTAAGCAATCAATTAGTACAAGAAGCAAACAATAAAGTAGATCAAAATATACTTGATATAGAGAGTAAGATGCAGCAATGCCAAATTTCACTGCTTTATACAGTAAACAACTTTACTCTTCAAGATATGTTGCTAAATGATAACTATACTAACTTACAGCTTGTTGAATTGGCGGATAACAATGTCGGACCACTGCTTTATAATATTATCTTATCAAATAAATACATTAAAGGATTAGAGATATATTCCTCCAGAGAATTACCAGTACTTAATGACTTAATCAAAGACTCAGAGGAAGTAGAAGAAACAGATTGGTATAATAAAACAATAGAAAGTAACAGTTTTATTTGGTGGTATGAGGATAATGAATTATTTTTAACTCAAGAAATAATCGAACCAATAACTCAAAAAAGTGCTGGAATAATTAAAATGAAGATAAAATCGGATTTATTTATTAATAGTTTTAAAACCTACTTTCATATACCAATAGAGGTGAATATTGTTGACAATGGAAAAGAGTTTATAGGGTTTTCTACAGAAGATTTTGAACCACAAGAATCATACTATATTGAAAGAAACTTAAAACACAGTGAAAATTGGAAGGTTGAATATCAAGTATCTTCATTTTACTTTTATCCCGATTTGTATAAAAAGATAATCATATGGTTCTTATTGCTACTAATCGGTTTATTAGTAATTGGACTATTTATTAATTTTCTTGCAAAGTCGTTATTAAAAAGGATTTTTGTATTAACTCATCAAATGCAGGAGGCTTGTATGGGGGATTTCAATGTCAAGGTTGACATTTCCCGAAACGATGAAATAGGGATTTTAGCTAATAGTTTTAATATAATGTTATCAAATATTAACTCACTAATTAATAAAGTTTATAAGGCAGAGATTAAACAAAAGGAGCTAGAGTTAAATCTGTTAAAAGCAAAAATTAATCCACATTTCTTATATAATACTTTATCAACGATTAATTGGATTGCAATAGATAATAATCAAGATAAGATTAGCAAAATTACAACCGATTTGTCTTTGTTTTACAGGACCGCTTTAAATGAAGGGAGAGATATTAGTACAATTGAGAATGAAATTAGCAATGCAAAGGCATATATAGAGCTGCAATTAGCTGCAAGAGATAATTCTTTTGATGTTTTTTATGATATAGATCCAGAAACTCTATCTTACAAAACACCTGCCTTCATTCTACAGCCTGTAATTGAAAATGCGATAATTCATGGTATTGATCGACTAAGAAATGAGCGTGGAGAAATTCGTATACATGTAAATATGATTGAAGACATAATTAATTTACATGTAATAGATAATGGGAAAGAGCTGGTAACAAAATATGGTGAAGGCAAAATGGAAAACTTCGGTTCAGGATATGGTCTAAGAAATGTCAATGAGCGAGTAAAAATGCTGTCGGGTGATGAATTTGGTATTCAAATTTTTATTCTTGAATCTGGTACAGATGTATGTATTAGAATAAAAGCTAAATTATAATTTTATACAAAAATGTATTTTAAACGAACTGAGAATACCCTTTCAATTTTATTGGAAGGGTTATTCCCGTGCTTATTTTTACATCTATTTGGTCGGAGAAAGTGAATACGAATATTTCGACTTTTTTAAAACTACTCAAATATTAATTATTGTCTTATAGGAAAAAATTGATATTCTTTATTAAAATTTTTGCATTTCTAGGAAGTTATGTTTGAGTTAACATTAGTATGTAAGCGATAACAGTAAGTAGTGATAGTCTAAACTACTAGTACAAAGATAAGTGGGGGTAATTATGAGGAAAAAATTATTTTGTACACTAACTTTTCTTTTAGCAATGATAGTGGTCATTGGGTGTTCAAATACTGAAAATTCAGTGAAAAACAAAGAACAAGATAGCAACAATGTGATCACGATGCTGGGATGGTATGATGAAGAAAATATGAAAAAAACAATTGATACAATTAATGAAGAGTTAAATGGTGAAATAACACTGGAATATACTTTTGTAAATTTAAAACAATATAACAATGTTTTAAGTACGCAGCTTGCGGCTGGAGAAGGGCCGGATATAATAAGCGATGGAGCATCATTTCCTGCCAGAATAAAGGCGGGGTATCTATTAGATATTACTAAAGAGGAGTATTTACAGGATTTTAATGAATCGGGATTACAATTAACATCAGCCAATAATAAAATTTACGGAATTCCTTCATACGGTTGGTATTCAGGGATGTGGTATAACAAGGATATATTTGATGAGTATAACTTAACACCTCCAGAAACATTCGATGAGTTAATAAAAGTTAGTGATGTTTTATCCGAAAAAGGTATACAACCTTTGGGGTTTGGGCTATCTGACGGAGATACGGTTTGGCATTCATTAGTAGGCTATTTGGAAAATGAATATTATCATAACGGTGGCCCTGGAACAAAATTTGACGAAGAGTTTGCTCTCGGAGAAGAAAAATTAAATGGAAATGTAAATGATTATGTAGAGAACTGGAAGGAATTAATAAATAAAGGCTTTATAAATGAAAAAATGTTAGGTTTGTCTGGAGAACAGGCATTAGCGGATTTTATCTCTGGGAAAACTGCTTTTTTTAATGGTGGTCCGTGGCAATATGAAACCTTAAAAAATGCAGGTCTTAATTTTGGTATGATATCACATTTAGGAAGCAATCCAAATGAAAAATGGTTAGTTGGAGGCCCTGCAGTAAATTTCGGAATTAATAAAAATAGTAAAAATATTGAAAATGCCAAAAAAGTGCTAAAAGTGATTGCATCCGAAAAGGTGCAGCAAACTTTCTTAGAAAGTAATACTGGTGCTTTTAGTTATTTTAAAGGTATAGAACAGGAATTACCCGAAGAATATAGTGCGATTAGTGAGATATTAAGCTCTGGCAGGGTAGGAGTAAATTGGGATAGATGGGGAGTTAATATGCCTGCACAAACTATGATTGATGAAGGTATTAAACAACTTCAGGGGATGATCTCTGGAACGACAGATACTGAATACTTCTTAGAAGCTTTAGATGGAAAAGCGGATTCAATAAGATATAAAGACTAATTTAAAGTACTATGGAGTTAATGACTATTAATTAACTCCTTATAATGAAACATGCAGAAAGAGTGAGTGGAATGAGTGTCTTTAATTTCAAGAAGGGTATTCCTTATATATTGATGCTGCTACCTTTATTGTTAATATTTGTTACTTTTTATATATTACCATTAATTTATTCGTTTTTTTATAGTTTTACAGATTGGAGTAATTACTCTCAAGAAACAACTTTCATAGGCTTAGAGAATTATCAGAAAGTGATTGAAGATAAAATTTTATTACTTGGAATTAAAAACTCTCTCATCTATGCGGTGGTTAATGTGCTGCTGCAAAATCTTATCGCATTGCCTATTGCGGTCATATTAAATTCAAAATTAAAATTCAGGAATGGTTTTCGAGCTATATTCTTTAGTCCTGCAGTTCTGAGTGTATTAGTTGTTGGGTTTTTATGGAGTTATATTTTATCTTCAAGTGATTACGGTCTACTAAATAACTTTCTTGGTTTTTTTGGAGTAGAACCAATTAATTTTCTTGGTAATGAAAAGACGGCATTAGGTGTCATTATTTTAACACAAGTTTGGCAATGGTTCGGATGGGCAATGGTCATTTACTTGGCGAATTTGCAGAGTATTAGTCAAGATTTATATGAAGCAGCAGAAATAGATGGATGCACGAAGTTACAGACATTTTGGTATATAACTGTGCCTCAGTTAGCACCTGCCATTAAGATTAATTTAGTAACAGGTATGATTTCAGGTTTAAAAGTATTTGATATTGTTGTGTCTTTAACAAAAGGTGGTCCAGGATATTCAACAGAAACAATTTTAACTTTAATGTTTTCAAAATTTTCTGAAGGAAACTTAGGGTATGCTGCATCCTTTGGAATGGTATTTTTAGTAGTTAGTCTGTTGTTGTCATTAGTACTATTAAGGTTATTTAAAGTTTGGGAGGGGAAACTCAATTGAATCAATTAGTAAAAAGTAAGATACAATCAATCGTAGTTTTTATCATTATGTGTTTAGTAGCATTGATTGTATTAATCCCCATTTATTATTTAATTGTTACGACTTTTAAGACGTCTACCGAAGCAGCACTCTTCCCAATGAGTTTGCCAGAAAATTTTAATTTCCAGCCATATTATGATGCTTTTATTAAAATGGAATATCCAAGAGCATTTAAAAATACGTTTCTAATCACGTTCTTTTCCGTAGTTGGTGTCGTTATTTGTTCATCAATGGGAGGATATGTATTAAATCGAATGGAACACCTAAAACTAATTCAATTTATTTTTATAATAATTTTATCAGGAATTATGTTTCCCTATCAAATGTCTGTTTTAGGTTTGTTTAAATTGATTCAGGGGCTTCATTTAATGGATACGCTTTCTGCAGTTGTTTTTATCAACATTGCAGTAAATATTCCATTTGCCACATTCCTCTTTAAAAGTTTTGTTTCAACAATACCTATTGAATTAGAGGAAGCTGCAAGGATGGATGGAGCTGGGCTTTTTAGGATTTTTTGGACGATTACCTTCCCATTAATGAAACCGGTTGTGGCAACTGTGGCTATACTTAATACTTTAACAATATGGAATGATTTTATGGGACCGTTATATTTTATTCAATCAAGAGAAAAGAACGTAATCTTACAAGAAGTATACCGTAATGTTGGACAATTTTCTGTCGATTGGACAAGTATGTTTCCGATGATGGTTCTTGCTGTATTACCATTATTATTGTTTTACTTGTTTATGCAAAAATATATTATTGGCGGAGTTATGAATGGGTCGATAAAAGGATAAGGGTAACTTAAAATTTGTTCTTAATGGAGGCGTTGTTGTTATGAAGGAAGAAACTAAACTAAGGCAATGTGAAGGACCTTTTGTTATTGAGTATACTGATAATAACCTAATAAGTTCGATCTCTCATAGAGATGATAATCATCGAATGAATTGGGTAGAAGGCTCACAATGTTGGGGATCTACTATAGTCCCTAACGGAATTGCCAGTGAGGTAACACGAACTCTAACGGAAAAAGGTACTCTTAGAGAAAACTACGTATTTACAAATAAAACAGAATTTGATATTTTCACCAAAGTAGGTGATATTTCAATTTACACAACATTTAATGATGATTATGGATCATCAGATGTATGTATGACGAACAAATGTCATGCACATATTTGGTGTGGCGGAAATGTTAGTTACATAATGGGGCTTAGAATGGGTGGAGAAGGACCACATTTAGGATTAATTTTAACGAAGGGAAGTTTAAAAACTTATAGTGTTGAACGAGATTTATCTTTAATAAGTAATGATCGTGGAGATTTTTTAGTACATCCTGCTCAATTCGTTTTAGCTCCTGGTGAGTCTTATGAAATTGAATGGGAACTATTTTGGCATGAGGGGAAAGAGGACTTTTATAATAAGTTGCGAAAGTTCCCTAATTTTTTACATGTGAAAGCAGAAAATTATACTGTGTTTGAAAATGAAGAGATAAATATTGAGATTCTTTTTCATAATAGCTTGAGTGACAAACAAATAAATATTTCAAGAGATGTAATGTCAATTCCATATACTAGGAAAGAAAACTTAGTGAAGATTCATGAAGTAAATTTAGCTGTTGGAGAGTATAGATATTCAGTGAACATAGACGACATTTATACTGAGGTAGTTATTCTTGTCCTACCTAGGGTCTCTGAGCTCATAAAAAGTAGATGTGAGTTTATCGTTAATAAGCAACAATATCATAATAGTTATAGTCATTTAGACGGTGCTTACTTAATATACGATAATGAAGATCACCATATTTATTATTCCCACTATCATGATCATAATGGTGGAAGAGAAAGATTTGCAATGGGAGTCTTACTTGCCAAATATCTTAGAGATTCTGCAAATGAAAAAATGGAAGAGAGCTTAAAAAAGTATATAGAATATATAAAAAGAGAGCTATACGACCAACAAACCGGAATGGTTTTCAATGACATAAAACAAAATAATGATATTCACCGTTTATATAACTATCCTTGGCTCGCAGTTTTATTTAAAGAGTTATATCTTACATGGAAAGACAAAGATTATTTAAAGGAAATGTCCAAAGTAATATTAGCATACTACAAGCATGGTGGAGCGGATTTTTACCCAATTGAGTTTCCAATCTATGACATGGTGAATTTATTGGAAGATGAGGGGTTGATCGATTATAGAGTCAAAATCTTGCATCATTTCAAAGAACATGTAGATACAATAATTTCTAATGGGCTAAGTTATCCAAAATCAGAAGTCAATTTTGAGCAGACAATCGTTGCGCCCGCTGCAAATCTATTACTCGATATGTACAAATTAACAAATGAAAGAAAATATTTAGATGAAGCAAAAAAACATGTAGACGTATTGGAACTCTTTAATGGTTTACAACCAGATTATCACTTATATGAAACCGCAATCAGGCATTGGGATGGATATTGGTTTGGTAAGAATAGATTGTATGGGGATACATTCCCTCATTATTGGAGTGCTTTAACTGGACGTGTCTATCAAAACTTAGCAGATATAACGAAAGATCAGGAATATTACAGGAAAGCAGAAGCCTCATTTCGCGGTGTGTTAAACCTATTTAATGCAGATGGTAGTGCATCATGTGCCAAGCTTACACCTTTTAAAGTTAATGGAATAAAAGCAGGATTCTATGATCCGTGGGCAAATGACCAGGATTGGGGTTTGTATTTTATGTTCAATTTTATTAATTAATTTTGGACTTAAAAAAACATTGAAATGCTTCAATAGGAGAACATGTTTGAAATAAAGGATGCATTTTACTTTAAATAATTTCTGAAGCAGTGCATTATTTTAGAGTTATTCAAGAATACTGGGAAGATAGAGTAAGAAAGATAAAAGCACTTGGCTGTAATACGATTGAAACGTATGTTGCATGGAGCATGCACGAACCTATAAAAAATGAATATAATTTACTCATTATGTGTGATAGTAAGAAATTTATTAAAATAGCTCAAGAGCTAGATCTTTTCGTAATATTAAGACCAGGACCATATATTTGTTCAGAGTGGGAATTTGGTGGTTACCCGCAGGTAACAATGCAGAATAAATAAATAAATAAATAAATAAATAAATAACTGATTTGGAATTTTATGTTATACTTATATAATGCATAGTTAAATGAAGAAAGTGAACGTATTTTAGAAAAAATTGCTCTTTTAGCATTGTGTCGGTTAACTACTCGGCACTTTCTTATTAAAATATACTTGATAACGAACTTATTAAAATGGAGAGGAAAGGATAAAATGAGCATTCAAAGAAATGAAGACAAGCATTTTACATTTCAAGATTTCTTATCGTGGGATGAAGGTAGGTAGTCGATAAGAGATTTTTGACGGTGTTCCTGTTTTACTTGCTATACCAACGACGAAACACCAAGGGATCGTCTTCTTTTTAACTATAGAGTTTGGAATGGACTTCAAAGGTAAAGAATGCAGAATATTTCCTTCCCCGTTCACAGTTCGGTTTTCTGAAGTAGATGATTATGAAAATGCAGATAACGTATTTGAACCAGATATTTCTATTGTCTGTAATAAGAATCAGCTTGATCAGTATGGATGCAAAGGTGCCCCCAGCCTAGTTGTAGAGGTGTTATCACCTTCCACGAGTAGGAATGACAGAATAAAAAAATATAACGCATATCAATAATTTGGGGTTACCGAGTATTGGATTGTTGATCCTTTGAATGAAACTGTAGAGATATATGCTTTAGATGAAGGAACATATAAACGTTGGAATGCGTATGGTCGGGAAGATGTGATTAAATCGAAGCAATTTGAAAGTTTAGAAATTGTAAGAGAAGAAATGTTTTCATATGGTGAATAACATCAATCAACGGAGTAGGCACTATGCCCGCTCCTTTTTCTATTTGTAGGTTTGAATGAAATGTTAACCTTTGGATTGAAAATTGAAGATTAATAATAGCTTTTTATCTCTTCTAACGATTTTACTATATCAGTCTCCAGAGTTAACAAGTTCATAGGCTAGGAAATGATTACATTATACAAATCTTATAATCGGGAGGAGAGATAGGCTCCCAAGAATTAATTTTTACAAAATATCCCCATTTTCATGTGAAACCAACGCTACTTTTTACTTGTTGCTCCACAGATAGGAATATATGCAGTGTCTAACCCGATAAAACTAGAGTTACGAGGGGTTCACCAATGATGTTCATTCGATTCATAACTTCAGAGAATACCGCTTAACATTATGTTACAATCACTAACGTTCACAATTTTTCAAATCATTCACCCCTTTTCATTTTTTTGTGAAAAAGTATGTATTAATCTTCAAGTCTATAATTCTTATAATAACAACATAGCTGAAAATGCTTTCACGATAAATGGACAGGAGGAAGAAGACATGAGAAATTCTTGGCTTGGTTTAGAAGAAAAAGTGGCAATTGTTACCGGTGGGGCATCTGGAATCGGTTTAAATATCACGAATGAACTAAAAAAGAATGGAACTAAAGTTGTTGTTGCTGATTTAAATGGTGAGGAAGGACAACAACCAGATGGTTCGTATTTTGTGAAGTGTGATGTAACAAAGAAAGAGAGCGTAGATCGAGCAGTAGCGTTAACAGTAGAGTTATTTGGTAAAGTCGACATTCTTGTAAACAACGCTGGTGTCAATTTGCCGAGATTATTGGTTGATGAACGTGGAGAAAGACCAGAATATGAGTTAAGTGAGAAAGATTTTGACTTTATGGTAGCAGTAAACCAAAAGGGACCTTATCTTTTTGCACAATCATCTGCCAAAGAAATGCTAAAGCAAAACAAAGGTGTTATTATTAATGTTTCTTCTGAAGCAGGACAAGAGGGATCTGCTGGACAAAGCTGCTATTCGGCTACTAAAGGAGCAGTCATTGCGTTTACTCGTGCTTGGGCAAAAGAGCTTGGTAAATTTAACATTCGAGTTGTTGCCATTGCACCTGGGATCATTGAAACAACTGGACTTCGCACAGATGCCTATAACGAAGCACTAGCATATACTCGCGGCGTAACAGTAGATGGTCTTTCAACAGACTATAGTAAATCAATCCCTCTTGGACGAGAAGGAAAACTAACGGAAATAGGCGATCTTGTTTCTTACCTCGCTTCTGATCGTGCTAGTTATATTACTGGTACAACGATAAATATCTCAGGTGGGAAGTCCCGAGGGTAAAGAAAGCGTTATTAAGAATAGAGACAGATCATGCCTTATGGATGTCGAAGAAACAGGGAACTCTGTTAGTAACATTCTTTCCCTGTTCACTTCATAAAAATGGCATTCTTTTTAATAAAGAGGTGATGACATGTCTGACCTATTAATGGATGAAAAGGTTTTTAAAATCGTTGAGATAGCTTATAAGCAACCCTACTGCTCCTTGGATTATCTAGCAGAATCACTTGGAGTTAGTACAAGAACCATTCGTAATTATATAAAACAAATAAATGAGGATCTAACCAATGTTGCAACTATAGAAAAAGAAAAGGGCAAGGGATACACGCTGAAAATTGTTGATGAGCAGTCGTTTCAACTACTCCTTGAAGCAAATCGTTTTGAGAATGATTTGCTTGATACTCCAAAACGAAGAATTGCTTTTATTATTGACCGATTAATAAACAGTGAAGAAGCCTATACATTAGATGACCTGGCTTTTGAGATGAATATTGGAAGAACGACACTTGTAAATGAGTTGAAAAAAGCGTCTGTCTCTTTGGAAACCTATAACTTAAAGGTTCAAGGAAAACAAAATATAGGGATGACTTTAAGTGGGAAAGAGCTAGATCTAAGGCTATTCATTTTAGATAATCTGTTTGATGTATTGTACAAATCGTACCCTCTTGATGAAGATATTTCAGAGGAGCTAGTTAAAATCTTTCATAAGCATGATTTGGAATCGACAACGCAAACGAAGCTAATGGAATTTATCATCATTATGTTAGATCGGCTATTGAAAGATCATCCAATCGATGAGATACAAAATAAACATAAACAGCTATTAAACACTCATGATTATCAAATTGCCCAGGAAATTGTTAAAACGCTAGAAAGTCAGTTGCCAATAAAAATTCCTGAACCGGAGTTATTGTTTATCACCATTCCTATTGCAGGGAGACGAACACCTACTAATAATCGAACAATGGCCGACATCACCATTACAGATGATGTGAAAAAACTACTTGAACAAATTGTTGAGCAGTTAGGATTTCATAAAGAAATTATTAACGAGAATGAACAGCTTTTCGTAGATCTACAATATCATCTCACATTTATGCTTAACCGTTTGCTATTTGGATTACGATTAAAAAATCCATTACTAGTTGATGTAAAAAGAAAGTATCCTGTGGCATATAAGATGGCTGAAATGGCTGGTCAAGTGATTGAAAGTAAATTTGATGTGAAGGTAAGTGAAGATGAACTAGGGTACTTAGCCTTTTATTTTGGAGTCTTCATTACCCAGAGCGATGCTAAGGTAAAGCGATTTCAAAAAGTTGCTGTCGTGTGTGGAACGGGAAGAGGTACGGCAAAATTAATTGCCATACAGTTGGAGCGAATTCTTAATAAAGAGGCAACAATTGATCTGTATTCAGATATGGATGTGCAAGAGGAAGTTTTAAACGGGTATGATCTTATTTTTTCTACTGTGAAACTACCTTATGAAACAACAACACCATTCATCATGATTAATGAAATATTTGATGAAAAAAATGTGAAAAGGGAGATCGAGAAGACTCTCTACAAGCGAAAAATAAAGGTGAAGAATGAAAAGGTCAATTTATCCGTTGTTGCAGAGCTGGTTACTGAGGAGAAATACTTTATTTTAGATCGTTCAAAAGATTATCACGAAAATGTAAGGAATATGGTTGATTCACTCGTGGAAAACGGGTATTTGGATCATGGCTTTAAGGATAGGTTGAAGGAAAGAGAAAGCAAGGGCTCAATGGTTTTTGATAATTATATTGCTTTGCCGCATACTTTTAATCAACGTTCAGATCAAATTGAACTTGCGCTTGGCATATTCCCAGAAACAGTCAAAGCAGATGGGAAGGATTTGAAGCTGGTTTTCTTATTGGGATTGCCGGAACAGCAAACAGATCATAGTGAATACTTAATTGTGAAAATCTATGATGAAATTATCCGTATAGCGAATGATAAGCAATTAATAGAAAAATTGTCTACATCAAAGACATATCGTGAAATCATACATTTTCTTGAAAGTGGGCTTTAATCTATGGTTGGAGTTTATCAGTGAAGGGCAATCATGCTGAGGGTTATGCTTTTCATTATGTTGCCAACTCCGCACCAAAATAACATCAAAGAAAAGGGGTGAAGAGATGATTTTATATTTAATCCTATTAATAGGTGCAGCATGGCTTGTTCAGAGTATACTCGGCTTTTTGCAGATCCGGCATTTTAATCGAAAATATGCAGAGATGAGATCATTAGGAAGAGTGGCCATTGGTAAAAAGACTGGGATGTTTCGTGCAGGCACTGTTGTTATGTTTTGCATAGATAAACGCAATAAAATCGTAAAGGCAGCAAAGATGCAAGGGGTTACAGTGTTCTCTCGTGTGAGGGATCTTAAAGGCTTCGAAGGAAAGTATTTATTAAAAATTTCAGAAGCAGATTTTAATGGTGTTGATAAGTTAACGAGATTAGCGATAGCTGATGCCTTAAGAAGCTATGACATTATCTCCAAAGGCGGAGAACTGAGAGTTAAAAAAGGTTTGATTGATTATTTGATTCCTAGCAAGAAATAAGAAAAGGGTGAAATGATGGATATCATTATTAAAGGTGCAGAAAAGTTTATGGATTTGTTCCGCCATGGCGGAGAGGTATTTATCGATCTTGTGACAGATATTGTTCCATTATTAATTATGTTATTAGTTGCAATGAATGCGATTATTCGTCTAGTTGGTGAAGAAAGAGTAGAAAAAATTGCGAAAAAATCAGGGAAAAATCCGTTTACGAGATATTTCGTATTGCCGGTCATTGGTACATTTGTTTTTGCAAATCCAATGACACTATCACTTGGAAGATTTTTACCTGAAAAATACAAACCAAGCTACTATGCAGCAGCATCATACTCATGCCATACACATAATGGATTGTTTCCACACGTAAACCCAGGTGAATTATTTGTATTCCTTGGCATTGCGGCGGGTATTACAACGTTAGGTCACGATACAACAGAATTAGCCCTCCGCTATTTCCTTGTTGGTATTGCAACAAACTTTTTACGAGGCTGGGTTACCGATTTAACGACAGCATATGTTGCAAAACAGCAAAAAGTAAAATTAAAAGATACAGTTCAATTATAGGTGGTGGAAATGATGACTACATTTCATTCAATAAAAGTTTCAAAAGGATCTGGTGGTTTTGGTGGTCCATTAGTGATAACACCAACAGCAGAAAAAAACAAAGTAGTTTATATTACAGGTGGACAAAGACCTGACATTGCAGACAAAATTGCTGAGTTAACTGGTTGCGAACTAGTTGATGGTTTTAAGACATCTGTTCCAGAAAATGAAATGGCATGTGTGATCATCGATTGTGGCGGAACATTACGTTGTGGTTTATATCCGCAAAAAAGAATCCCTACTATTAATATCATGCCTACAGGACAAAGTGGCCCATTGGCAAAACATATTACAGAGGATATCTATGTTTCAGGTGTTAAGGTTGAGAACATTCAGTTAAGTGATGCAGCAGCTTCAAAAGAAGCAACTCCTGCTGAAACAGCTGTGAAGGAAGAGGAAAAACAAGAAGGCAAATATAGTACGAAAAAGAAAATTAGTGAACAAACAGCACCAAAAGGATTGTTAGCTCGAGTAGGAATGGCATTGGGCTCTGTTACAAGCATATTCTACCAAGCGGGCCGTGAAGCAATTGATACAGTAATTAAAACCATTCTTCCATTTATGGCCTTTGTTGCGCTTTTAATCGGTGTCATTCTTGAATCTGGCATTGGTGATCTTTTTGCAAAGATTTTATCACCATTTGCTGGTAATGTTTGGGGACTAATGGTGATCGCGTTAGTATGTTCATTCCCGCTCTTATCACCATTTTTAGGGCCTGGAGCTGTTATTGCGCAGGTAGTTGGAACATTAATCGGTGTTGAAATTGGAAAAGGAAATATTCCAGTTAATTTAGCGTTGCCAGCGCTATTTGCAATTAATGCTCAAGCTGCAGCTGACTTTGTACCAGTAGGGCTAGGTCTTGCAGAAGCTGAGGTTGAAACAGTAGAAGTAGGAGTTCCATCTGTACTTTATTCAAGGTTCTTGACCGGAGCGCCCACCGTCTTTATTGCTTGGCTAGCAAGCTTCGGAATGTATGATAGTTAAGTTTAAAAAAAATCTTGATTCACAATGTAAGTAAAGGAGATTTACCTAATGCAAACAAAATACAAAACACAAATTAATAAAATTGGACCATCAATAGAGGATTTTCTTGGCGAAAAAATGCTCATTCTATTTGGAGAAAATGCTCCAGCTGAATTAGCAGAATACTGCTTATTAATTGATGTTAATCATGTTGAAGATGATCTTTCACCAGGAGATACTCTTCAGCTTGGGGAACATGAATATAAAATAACGTCTGTAGGGGATGCGGTAAAGAAAAATTTATCGTCTCTTGGACACATCACCTTAAAATTTGATGGGTCTGCAGCACCTGAGCTACCTGGAACATTGTATTTAGAAGATAGTGAGATTGTTTTACCGAAAACCGGGGACTTCATTCAAGTAGTGGCAAAATAAACAAGAAACGATTCGCTTAACTTAGGTAAACCTTATGTAAGTAAGGAATAGCAAGAGAGTTAAGCGGTCGTTTTTTCTTATAAGAGGAGAGGGGATATATGAATTTAGTTATTGATTCTGCAAATGTCGAAGCTATTAAGAATTTAAATGAGTTTTTACCAATTGACGGAGTTACGACAAATCCAAGTATTATTGTGAAAGAAAAAGGGGATTTTCTGCCACTTTTAAAAGAAATAAGAAATATTATTGGTGAGGAAAAGGAGTTATTTGTCCAAACGATTTCTAAGAAAGCAGAGGAAATTGTAGAGGAAGCACGTTATATTTGCACCACGATAACAGGAAGTATTCTAGTTAAGGTTCCAGTAACATTGGAGGGAATCAAGGCTATAAAAATGCTGCAAGAAGAAGGGATACGAACGTTAGCTACAACAGTTTATACTCCAATGAGTGCCTTAATGGCTGCAAAAGCAGGTGCTGAATATGTTGCACCTTATGTCAACCGAATTGATAATTTAACAGGTAATGGTACACAAGTAGTTTCTGACATCGTAGATATTTTTTCATCCCAGAACCTTCCTTGTAAAGTGCTGGCAGCGAGCTTTAAAAATGTCCAACAAATTCAAGATGTATTTTTATCTGGTGCCCACGGTGTTACAGCTCCACCAGATTTAATGAAGGAAATATTTCATCATCCATCAGTGGAGAGGGATGTAGAAAAATTCAGAGAAGAGTGGTTGAATCAATATGGGGTAGGTAGCAATAGTTTGATGTCAACAAAATAAAGGAAGGTGATTGATTTGATAAAGGCAGTCGTCTTTGATTTTGATGGATTAATTATTGATACAGAGATAGCACTTTATGAAGCATTTCGTAAATTGCTAAAATTTGAAGCTAGTGAATTCCCAATTGCCGATTATGCTACCTACATAGGAACTGATTCTAAAGATCTTTATGACTTTATTGTAGAAAAAACAAATGGCACCATGACGTTAGAAGAAGTTATCGAAAAATCTTCCTTGCTCCATAAAGATAACCTGAAAAATCCTGTTGCAAGGGATGGAGTGGAGGATTATTTGAGAAAGGCAAAAAGCTTGGGGATGAAGATTGGATTAGCATCAAGCTCTGATCGAAAATGGGTGACATATTTTTTACAAGAATTAAATCTCTTGGAATACTTTGATATTATCCAAACAAAAGATGATGTTGAGAAGGTGAAACCTGATCCAGCATTATATCTGAACGTCATTAACTATTTCGGAATCGATCCATCAGAAGCCATTGCTTTTGAGGATTCTGCAAACGGTTCAAAGGCTGCGGTAGCAGCAGGCCTAAAATGTGTAATCGTTCCAAATAAAATTACCGAAACCCTTTCATTTGAAAATAGTCATCTAAAATTAACTAGTATGAAAGAAAAAGAGTTTACGGATGTTGTAAAAGAGATCGAATCACTTTATGTTAGTTGAAAGATAAGTTTGGGAAGAATGTTTAAAAGTAATAACACCCTATAAATGGTTGTAGGGTGTTATTACTTTTATAGAGAGTATATTCTCCCATAAAGTATATCTGTTGGCGCAGATATACTTTATGGGAGGCGTCTATAATTTGGTTAAAGAAGGATTTGTAACTATCAATTGATCTTTTAACCTCACCATACAAACTTAGAAGGCGCAACTTTATAATATTTTTTAAAAGCTTTAGAGAAACTGTAAGGATCAGGGTATCCGAGCATACTAGCAATTTGCTGAATTGAATAGCGTTTAAGGTACAATAATTCTCGAGCACGGTTCATTTTTAATTGATAAATGTAGCGTCCTGGTGTCAGACCAAGAGATTGCTTAAAATAAGAGATAAAATACTTCTCTGACATACCCGCTACTGCAGCAATCTCTTCAACTCGAATGGTCCGATGAAGGTGTTCATGGATAAAATCAAATACTGGCTCAAGCTTAACCAAATCCATGGTCAACTTCTGATTCGTTGGATCATGAATAAATTCTCCTCGATATTGTTTACGACCATACTGTTCCATAATCTTAGCGATTAAAATCGTCAAACATCCTTTGAAACGAATCCCTGACATAGGGGCACTTCGCTTATATTGGTCATACGTATCCAAAAAAAGGCGAATCTCCTCTTCAACAAGCGTGCTATTAATTATTCCGGACAGCTGAAAATTGTCTAATATCCGAAGATGATCCCCGAGACTAAGATCAAAGTGTGTGAATATAAATTTGCAACTGGTACTTAGGGTTGTAGCAGTATAGGCCACCTTTGGAGTGAAAAGAATCAAATCTCCCTCAGAAGCGAGATACACCTCTTCTTGAATACGAATTTCAATCCGTCCTTCTTGAATGCACCATAAGTCATAATCCTTATGTTGTCTTCTCTCAATCCAACTATTGGGATGCGCAACTTCGCTGCAAGAATTTATTTGGAGCTTGATGAGCTCAGAAAGTTCGTTGAATATATCTAAACTATCCATCGGTAAGACCACCCCCATACTGTTAGTCGTATTATTGATACTTTTATACATGTTCTTATTTATTTATTATAGCAAATCAATTTGTAAGGGCTATCAAATAGTACTATTTGACATGAAGTGATTACTCTCTTCCATTTCTAATTTTGTATCCGCTCTCTATAATTGTAGATGACAAATGAATTGGAGGGGATTTCTATTAGTATTCAGAAGCCAAAGGTAGTCGTGTTAGGAGCAGGGAGTTTGTTTTTCGGTCGCCAGTGTATTTGGCAAATGGTTCATTCTAAACATCTAAACAAAGGTACTTTAGCTTTAGTAGATACAGACGAAGAACGGTTAAACAAACTGGTTGAATTAGCCCGAATGGTTGTCGATGCTAATCAAGTAGAATTGAAGATTGAGGGATCGGTTGACCGTAAGGAAGTTCTTCAAGATGCGGATTTTGTTGTACTTAGTTTTGCTAAGGACACGGTAAAGTACAGGGGAATAGACTGTGAGATTTCCGAAAAATATGGAATAAGAATGTGCTCTGGTGATACGATTGGACCAGGTGGGATTTTCCGAGCGATGCGCGAGCTTCCTATGATTATGGAGTGTGCAAAAGACATTGAAGAAATTTGTCCTGAAGCTTGGGTCATTAATTATATTAACCCGTCGACGGTCAATGGAATGGCATTAAAAAAATATGCACCAAATTTAAAAACTTTTGCTTTGTGTGATTCGCATCATATGCCGCATAAGAAAATAATCTATGCTGAACGTGCAGGGATTATCAATAATAAAAGTGAGTACTCCGAAGAAATCGACCGTAAATTCGATTTGCGCATTGCAGGAGTAAATCACTTCACTTGGCTATTAAAAGCGGAGTATGAAGGGAAAAATGTCCTTCCCCTTATTGCTGAATCATTAAAGCGTTCGGCTGAGACCGAAACAGTAGGTGGTGACACAGGGGCCAAGGCTCTTTACAATGATGCCATCAGCTATCAACTGTATGACATCTTCGGCTATGTTCCAACTTGCACTGCTCATACAAAGGAGTATGTTCCTTATTGGCAAGGGCTCGGCAAGCTGGAAGATACGATACCGCCACTATCGATTTGGGAAACGGAAGACCGTTATAAGCGCCATGATGAGATGTGGCAGCAGATTGATCGTTTCCTAAGCGGTGAAACACCAATCAGCGAGTATATGAATACATTTGGTCCGGACCATGCGACAGATATTATTGAAAATATGGTGGGCGGATTAGGGAAACCGTTTTACATTAACACACTTAATCAAGGCGCGGTAACAAATATGAACGACGATTCATTCCTCGAACTGTTATGTGAAGTCACTATGGATGGAGTAAAACCTTTACCTGTTGGCGAGATGCCTCGTGGGATTCGCGGCATGCAGGAGCTGGTACTGGATACACATGAATTAACAGCGGAAGCCGTTGTGGAAGGCGATCGTACGAAGCTTAGAAGGGCTATGCTGACCGATCCTCTCGTTAACTCTATTGCAGATGCCGATCAAATTATTGAAGAACTTTTAGAGTTGGAAAAGGATATTATTCCTGAGCATTGGTATGCAAAGGATCTTGTATAAACATCTAGAACAGAATGATACACACTTGCACCTCAACCGGGGTGCTTTTTCCATTACAAATCCTGAGATAGACATATTTATTGTTAATATAACTAAAAAAATAAATAGTAATGAAGTGTAAATTCTAAAAGAAGAAACAAAAATCATAAGTTAATTTGTTTGAAAAAGGTGTAACTACTTATGTTGCGAGGTGAATGTAATGTTAAAATGGAAACGTTTTAGTATGGATGAAATGCGCAAATCTGTTTTTATCAAACTCTTAGTTTCGTATTTAATCGTATTACTTTTACCTGTTATTATTGGCATATTTCTATTTAATAGGATTGAATCCATTATGATGGAACATGCAAATAATTCAAATACTGCAATGTTGGAGCAAGTAAGAGATGTATTAGATAATAGGTTTAAAGAAGTCGAGCAATTATCATTACAAATCTCCTTAGATCAGAAGTTGGATCGATTGATGATGAACCAACAAAATATAAGTAATTACGAATATATTGACTATGTAAAGGAGTTAAATAGATATCAGACAGTAAGTTCATATATTAATGACTATTATGTGTATTTTTCCGAATCTGATGTGTTACTCTCACCAAAAATGAAAACGGATTCATCTGTGTTTTTTAACCATATTAAGCGTTACGAAAATAGTGCATATGAAGAAGTAATGAATAATAGATTGTCCGGTTTTCATCTGAATAGTTATTTTCCTTCGGAGAAAGTAATGATGAATTCTGGACAGGAGCACATCATTACGTTTATACAATCATTGCCGTATGGTGAAATTTCAGATGTAAAAGGAGCACTAATGATCCATATTGATGAACATCAGATCAGAGAGATGCTACAACAAATTGAGGGCTTAAACAAAGGTGTTATGTATATAGCTAATGAGAACAAAAAGATGATGATGTCTACAAGTGATAATGAAGGAATTTTTCCGGAAATAAGACCATTATTAAATGATAATGAAGGTTTTTTTTCAAAAGAAATTAATGGGAATGATATGATTGCTTCCTATATTAAGTCAGAGAAAAATGGGTGGACGTATGTTTCTTTAGTACCGCGGGAGGTTGTGTTATCAGAAGTAAATAATGTGAAATCATGGGCACTAGGTATGATGTTCATATCTATTATTATAGGAATTGTTGTCTCTTATTATTTAGCAAATAGAAATTATCGACCAATTCGGGAAGTAGTTAAAACGGTTATCGGTACCAATAGAGCAAATGGCAAATACACAAATGAGATGGAATTGATCAAGGAAACCATTGTCAGCTCAATGAATAAACAATCACAATTAAAACGTATCGTTTCTCAACAAGAACCAGTTATCAGGTCTAATTTCATTTTACGCTTAATAAGAGGACAAGTTGACGTATCTACTCTTTGTAAAAAAGAGTTAGATAGCATGGATGTTAGCTTTAAATCAGATTATTTCAGCGTGATCCTTCTTCAAATTGATGATAACTGTCAGTTTACAAAAGAAAATGTTGATACGAAATGGGTGTTAACCAGATTTATTATCACGAACCTTAGTGAAGAGTTATTTGAGGATACTGGATATACAATTGAAATAGATCGGGATAAGCTGATCATTTTAAATTCCCATCGTGATGAATCAGACAGTGAAAAAACGAAACAACTTAGTCGCGTTAGAGAATTAATGGACATCTTAGATCAACAATTCGGTATAAAGATTTCGGTAGCCATCAGTCAAATTCATCAAGGGTTGAATAGAATCTCTGAATGTTACTGGGAGTCAGTCATGGCATTAGATTATAGAATGATAAAAGGACCTAGTTCCGTTATTTTTTATCATGATATTAAGAATAATAGTGGATATGATTACCATTATCCTGTGGAAACGGAGGTTCAGATCCTTAACTTTGCCAAAAATGGTGATTATGTCAATGTAGAACAAACGCTTGACCAAATATTTTGTCATAATGTGCACCAAGCATTGACACCAGAGATAAGCAAATGTTTATCTTATGATTTATTAAGTACTTGGATTAAGTTGCTAAGTACTTTAGGTGGCGAAGATAAAAAAAGGATGATAGAAATGCATAATCCATTTAAAGCTATCGGAGAATGCAGCACAGTCGAAGAGTTGCAGAATAAAATAAAGTCTCTGTATTATGACTACTGTCTTAAAATTCAAGAAAATCAATCAACTCAAGGGGAACGGTTATATCAAGAAATCGTAATGTTCATTCAAGAGAATTTTAATGAAAATATGCTTAGTCTTGGAATGATAGCTGAACATTTTACGATGAATCCATCCTATTTGTCTTCTTTTTTCAAGAAGCAAGGTGGTATTACACTATCGGATTTTATTACTCAGGTTAGAATAGAAGAATCTAAGAAGTTGCTGCCAGATCGAAAACTTACTATATCGGAGATTGCAACAAAAGTAGGTTATGCGAACAGTGTTGGTTTAATCAGGGTCTTTAAAAAAGTGGAGGGTGTTACACCTGGTCAGTATAGGGAATTTAGTAAAGGGGCAGTATAGTTTTTTTAACAATATTTTATTTCCAAGGAAACTTACACATTATTTAATTGTGATACGACTTGTATTAATAACCCTCTCCCGGTTGAGTCTTAGGACTTGCATCTTAGGTAGAGGGTTTTTTGTGAAAATTAAGTACCAGCTACTAAATATTTCGATATATAAAGAATTGATAACGTGATAATGAAGAGATAATGACCGTTTCTAACATATTGATAACAAATCAAAAGAATGTACTATATGCTTTAGCCTTTACTTGACTTATGATTGGTTCGAAACAAGTTTTCAAATTATTATGCAAGGGAGGAATGCATCAACATGCCGAAAACAATGAAAACGCTATCGGGATTATTCTTGCTTCTACTATTCTTCCTATTAGTTGTTGGATGTTCTGGCAATGAGACATCTAGTGATGGAAATGAGCAAGGAAAAGGGGAAGAAATAGAACTAAAGGATCCAGCGGAAGTAGGATATCCAGATGAAATTACTTATTGGACTGAATTAGTTCCTAACGTGGCAGCAACATCAAAAAGCCTAAACGAAGTAGCAGCATATCAAGAGTTAGAAAAGATTACGGGTACTAAGGTTGAGTTTAAACATCCATCAGGGGAAGGTTCGGATATTACGGAACAGTTTAACCTTATGGTTGCATCTGGAAAGTTACCTGATGTTATTGAGTACAATTGGCGGACTGTTCCAAATGGGCCCGATCAGGCGATTGAAGCGGGTACAATCATACGCTTGAATGAATTAATAGAACATTATGCACCAAATCTAAATCAATATCTAAATGAAAACCCGGAAGTAAGGAAAATGGTTACAACAGATGATGGGAATATTTATACGTTTCCTTTCCTTCGTGGCGATGAATCACTTATGGTATTTTTGGGTATGATTATGCGTCAAGATTGGCTGGACAAACTTAATTTAGAAGTACCATCGACGATTAGTGAATGGGAAGAAGTCTTAACAGCCTTTAAAAATGAAGATCCTAACGGAAATGGTGAGATGGATGAAATTCCGCTCATGGTTCAGCTTAATGATTTTAAGCATATAGGAGCATTTGTTGGTGCATATGGAATTCATGCTCAATTTTATAACGACAATGGGACTGTCAAATATGGGTCCATACAACCAGAATTTAAAGAATTCTTAACAACGATGAATAAATGGTATAAAAAAGGATTACTTGATCCAGATTTTGCTGCAGTTGATTCTAAGCTAATGGATGCCAAGGTTACAAATAACCAACTTGGTAGTTTCTTTGGTTTTAGTGGTGGTGGAATTGGTAAATATACTGGGTTAATGAAAGATAAAAATCCTGATTTTAAGCTTTCACCTGCTCCTAATCCTAGCCTTAAAGAAGGGGAAAAGGCAGCGACAGGTCATTTAGAGCATGCATATTCCGGTATGCACAGTGCTGCCATTTCAGGAACAGCCGAGAATCCGGAAGAAATTGTTAAATGGCTTGATTTTGCATACTCTGAAGAAGGACATATGCTCTTTAACTTTGGTATTGAAGGTGAAAGCTATGAAATGAAAGACGGATCCCCTACTTACACGGAGGAAATTACTGATAATCCAGATGGTTTACCAATGACACAAGCTCTAGGTAAATATATAAGAGCTTCTTATGGTGGGCCACTTATTCAAGATAAACGTTATTTAGAACAATACTATGAATTACCTGAACAAAAAGAAGCGGTTAAGATATGGGGGGAAACAGCAGAGAATAAAATTAATCTGCCTCCAATTACTTTAAATGCTGAAGAAAGCGAAGAATTCAACTCAATTATGAGTGACTTAAACACTTATTATGATGAAACAGTTATTAAATTCATCATGGGAGAAGAGCCGCTAGATCATTTTGATGATTTCGTTGAAACATTAAAAGGAATGGGAATTGAAAGGGCAATTGAACTTCAGCAAGCTGCTTTAGACCGTTATATGGCAAGATAATTCAGTGTTTCTGCTGTTGCGTTGAGAGAGACTTAACGCAACAGCATTCTATACATCCTAATATTATGGAGAGAGGGGTGGAGTAATGGCGAAATTGGAAAATAAAGTTACTGCTATTAACTCAAAGTATGAAAATAGCTTAGGTCCAAAAGCGGGTACCTTTGTAGAGAATGTAATCAAAGATTTTAAGAGAAATAAAGTTATCTACTTAATGGTTTCTCCGGTTGTTCTATATTTTATTATCTTCCAATATGGACCTATGTATGGATTACAAATTGCTTTCAAAGATTACTCACCTGTACTTGGTTTTCTTGGAAGTCCGTGGGTAGGATTTGAACATTTTAAAGAATTTTTTAACAGTTTCTATTTTGGGCGACTCTTGAGAAATACCATTCTACTTAGCCTTTTTAGTTTGCTTTTTGCTTTTCCTGCAGGAATCATCCTGGCCTTATTACTTAATGAAGTGCGAGGCAGAATATTCAAACGAACGGTCCAAACAATTACTTATATGCCTCACTTTGTCTCATTGGTCGTTATCGTCGGAATATTATTTGATTTTACAGCAAGAGATGGTGTGGTTAATGATATATTAGTATTTTTATTTGGCATCGAACCGATTGTTTTTATGAGAGAAGCAGAATGGTTTAGAACACTTTTTATAGGTTCAGACATTTGGCAAAACGTTGGTTGGAGCTCCATTATTTTTCTTGCCGCTATGTCTAATATTGATCCAGCATTGTATGAAGCGGCAAAGATGGATGGTGCCGGTCGGTTTAAACAAATGATTCATATTACGTTACCAGGGATCATGCCAACAGTTGTTATCTTGTTAATCTTGCTTATTGGTAAGTTTATGACAGTAGGTGATGAGAAAATCTTATTAATGTACAACCCAACAACCTACGAAACTGCGGACGTAATTGGAACCTATGTTTACAGAAAAGGTATCCTGGAGAGTGACTTCAGCTACAGTGCTGCTGTTGGGCTTTTTAAGGCGGTCATAGCCTTTGCGTTATTAGTCATAGCTAATGGTATAGCAAGGAAAGTTGGAGACACTAAATTGTGGTAGGGGGGATACAAGATGAAAAAAACAATGGGAGAGCGATTATTTGATTATGGGAATACAATATTTCTTATTCTTTTATCAATCATAACGTTATACCCACTACTTTATATTTTATTTGCATCTGTAAGTGATCCAACTTATGTTGCCCAAAATAGAGGGATCATGCTTGCTCCAAAGGATTTCACCATTGAAGCGTATACAATGGTATTTAAAAACCCAATGATTGTTTCTTCTTACCTTAACACGTTGTTCTATGTAGTCGTTGGTACAGCTTTAAACATATTTTTAACATCTTTAGGTGCCTATGCACTTTCTAGAAAAAATGTGATGTGGGGCAACTTGATTATGTTTATGATTGTCTTCACAATGTTTTTCGAAGGAGGACTTATTCCTTCTTATTTGCTTGTCAGTGAATTGAATATGATTGATACACGATGGGCGTTGATTTTTCCAACAGCAGTTAGTGCGTTTAATCTTATTATCATGCGTACTGCTTTTCAAGGTATACCTGCTAGTTTAGAAGAGTCAGCCCGTATTGATGGTGCAAATGATTTTACCATTCTTTTTAAAATCATTCTACCATTGTCACTACCTGTTGTCTCTGTTATGATCCTTTTCTATGGCGTATATCATTGGAACTCGTGGTTCCCGGCGATGATTTACTTGCAGGATAGGGAGCTATTTCCAGTTCAGCTGATTTTGCGTGAAATTTTAATTGCAAACGACACAAGTAGCATGACATCAGGAGTTGGTTCAGTGGATGCTATTCCAATTGGTGAGACTGTAAAGTACGCTACAATTGTCGTGGCAACATTACCAATTCTTTGTTTATACCCTTTCTTACAAAAGTATTTTGTTAAGGGTGTTATGATTGGTGGAATAAAAGGTTAATAGATTTGAGTATTTTTAGATAGAAGAACTATCTAATAGTAGTAGAAAACCTTTATCAACGAAAATCTTATAAGTGACTTGGAAATGAACCGAATCCTATTCTTCATGATTGATTTTCGCGAATGTACAATTAGAAACGACCAGGGTACCAGTTATGGCAATGCCATACTGCATCCCTTCATAGTATTTTCAACCTTTATAAAAAATGCTCATTTTAATTTAATAAATCTCATACAATATTTGTAAGTCTGTCAATCGATCATATCTACTTTAAAAAGAAATGGATCACCGCGAATGATAGCTTTATGTCTAAGTTCATTTTCGTTTTGGTCCATTTATGTCTCTCCTTGTTAAAGTCCCTTTTTAGTGCAGCAAAGCTACCGAATGATATTCACGGCAGGCTTCATAATGTAATTGGACATAACAAAAAATCCACTGTGTTAAAAAACGAGAAACACCCCGTTATGATGATGGGGTGCTTCTCTTTAGCGGTTATTCCTTATTTCGTTATCAACGCATTCCACGCATTCGCCTCTCGAAGAAGAATTTTTGCTGTTTCCTTTTCTATATGCTTTCCCGATTGTGCCTCTACGTGATGAATAAAAGAAGATAGATTATGATTCGTTAATTTTTTCTGGAGGATGTTTGCGATTCCATGATGATCGATTGTGCCGTCTTTGGTGAATGATGTTACTCGTTCCATTAAGGATAAAATAGGATCTTTTTGGTCAGCAAGGTAGCCTAACTCGTAGTTGTAAAGAGGACTCGTAGGTACAGGACGCATAAATGTAACATCAGGTAAACTGCCATCTGGTTTTCTATTAGCTGATAATTGGGTTACATCCAGACTATAAAAATCTTCAGGTTTGATATCCAGACCACCATCTATCGTCCAAGAATTATTCGTTACATTTTCTGGCGGATGATTATCATTTATGATGGATGTACCTTTGTAAGCAATGTTATTGTGTAAAACTTCTCTGTAACCTGGGATGTTTTCTTTACTAGTTGGACTAACTCGCTCCAGCATATTGAAGTTAGCACCATAAGAAAGGCCATTATTATATGCTGTGTTATTGATCCAGTCAGCTGCTTTCCCCGGCTGATGATTCGCATAAAAGCCATTCGCTCCGTTATTAACAGCTAAAGAATATCGAACAGTATGAACTGGCAATGGATCTGGAAGACCAGTTGTTCGATACGAATATCCGCCGACTTTGAACCCATTTTGGTCGCCGATACCATTCTGGTTGCCCCTATTATTAAAAGCCCAGCAATGGTCATAAACCACTGGCCCAGTTGAACTGATACTGTCGAATCCGTCATCACTGTTATTCCATGCCCGGGAGTTAATAAACGAAACGGCACCTCCATGAGCACCAAAACCATCTGTATTTGAAGCAGATACATCAGTAGGTCCAATGTTGTTATAAGCATCAGAATTCAGAACAATTCCTGTCCCTCTTCCAGTAAAGTAAAAACCATTTGCTTCATTATCATGAGCAGCCATATTCTCGAAATTGGCTTGACCACTGATTCTAAAAGCTTCGGATTGCTTTTGATCACCTACTTTAACACCTGTCACATCAAATCCTTTGAAGTTGATACCAGTTACATTTTCTCCTACATAAAAAGCAGCTACACGTTGATCTGTTGGCACATTACTGAAATCAAAAACAGGCCTTTCGTCTCCAGGATAAGCCATATAGGTAATCCCACTCTTATTAATATCATGCACAAAATGATAAACATTCTCGTGTGGATTATCGGTTTCTGCTATTTTAAAATCATCATAGACCCCTTCGCGAATATAGACTGTATCCCCAGAGGAAGCTGTTAATTGCGCTTTCATTATGCTTTTGAATGGCGCACTTATCGTTCCTGGATTGCTATCACTACCAGTTGGAGAAATGTAATAACTTGTGGGACTTGTAACTCCATCTGCATAAACAGCGCTAGTCATAAACAATATGGCAAGCATCCAACCGAACAAAAATAAACTACCTATTTTTTTCAATCATAATTCTCCTCTCGTAATTCGAATGATCCGAGCTGACCATGCTTTTAGCGTTTCATAGATTCCTTGTCTCTCTGAATAAAAGGCATAGGCAACTTAGGTTTACGGGTATAGTCACCTCCTTTAAAGCATAGTGAAATATCAGTCTTTCCCATCCTCGCATCCGTGCAAGTGCCTAATATTAAACAAACGGTTCAACTTATACAAGCAAACTCAGATCTGTAACCTTCGTCTTGTCCATTGCTGGATAAGCAGCCTATATCTTTTATGTATTGGACATCGCAAATCCAATTAATGTTAGCGATTACATTAATGTCATTATAGTGCAAATATTCAGTTAATGATGGTCTGATAATGCCTGGTTTTCTTTCAAAATTATCTGAGAGTGCTTGGAATAAGTGGATTGCGCCAAATGCACTTATTCCAATGAATTGGGATGCAATCAGCCATTTATTGAGAAGCGGATTTCTAGAGTTTGATGAAGATTTATTTATATGGGCAAGCTCATAGCGATTTATTTAGAGTAAACTCGGATACATTGGAACATGAAGTAATAGTGGAAGATGCTAACTTATTCGCAGAAGACGCGGGTGGCAACTTCTATTTTGCGAGAGGACATAAGCTTTTTCAGTATGTGAGATAAATCAAACAAACAATTTTGCGTGAATTGATATAGTGGTAGTTCGAACCCCTTTTTAATCTTCAATTGAAAAGCTTCAATCCTAGGAAAGAGAAGGAAATGAAGCTTTTTCTTTTTTCTCATATGTTTTGTAGGAAGTAAGCACATTCTTAAAAATTTGCATAACAAACTTAAAAAACATCATTTTATCTTAAAAATATCCATTATAGTTTAAAAAAGAGACTCAGTAAAACAATTTGCTAAAATATATATCCCTCCTCATCCCAGCTTCAAACGACTATAAACCAAAAATGAAAGCGTTTCTAATCTTTGGCTGAAAAATATTTATTGATAGGGATTCCACAATATCAAGGGAGGTTAAAATGAAAATCAGTTTAATCCAAAGTTAAGAATTTCTTTATGATACAAATCACTCTGAACCATTTACAGTTGAAAAAATTTTTAAGTGTAAAGGAAAAGTAGTAGACCAGGTTTTACAGTTAACAGAAGAAGCTGCAAGACAAGGGACCGACTTAATTGTGACAACAGAATCGATTAATGCCAAATTGGAATTGAAGGCAAAGAACGCCTTCTATTCCAATTCGTCTTATTTGCCCTAGGCTGAGCAAGGCGCTTGCGCTTTTCTTATGAGCCCACTTATAGATTCCTATCTAACAATGCACCGGTTTGTTCAGCCATGTCACGGGCTGGCAGAGGCATTTCATTCTTGAACCACCATTCCACTGCCCCAACGACCGCTGAGCCAAAAAATTGAAGAATAACTTCTTTATTTAATCCGTAGTTTTTTCCTATTTCTATATCCACTTCAGCTTTAAATTCTTCGATGACTAAATCAAGAAAACGACTGCGAAAATATGGTGCACCTTTACTCGTTAACATCGTTGAAAAAAATAAATAATTACGTTCAAAATATTCATACCAGACATAATTTCCTTCTTGAAATGTCATCTCAGATGCTGATTGGCATAGTTCTCGGAGATTGTCTATATGTTCTTCTATCATCTTATCCAGGAGGTCGTATTTATCCGTGTAATGAAGATAAATGGTTCCTCGATTAACATTTGCTCTGTCAGCAATATCCTGAATGGTAATGTTATCAAAACTTTTTTCGGACATTAGTTCAGTTACAGCATTTTTTATAGCTATTTGGCTTTTGGCTATTCTTCTATCTACTTTAGACATTTTAATTCACCAATCTTTCTAAAGATAATCAACAATTTTAATTGTTCTGTTGAGTAATCAACGAATTGCGTTAATCTAACCATTGAAAGTATGAATGGCTTTTTTATAATTATTAACAGATGTTGATTAATCGATCAATATTAATTTTTATAGCATCATGTTTAGCTAATTTTTGGAATAATAAATGTAAATAAACTTCAAACAGGAGGTTATATATGGACCGTGTAGAAAAGAGCAAGGAAAAGTACAAGCAGCTATTTGGAAATGGAGTACCAGCCGCATACGCTACCGATCCTGATTTTCAGGACATTCTTAGCTACTTCATTTTTGGAGAGGTTTTTTCTCAAGGGAATCTGGATGACAAGCAATGTGAACTTATCACTCTGGTTGTGCTTGCCGCGAACCAGACATTACCACAACTTAAGGCACATGTAGGAGCCGCACTAAACGTCGGGCTCACACCTGTAGAAATCAAAGAGGCTGTTTATCAGTGTGCTCCTTACATTGGATTTCCCAAAACATTAAATGCCCTCAACGAAGTCAATGATGTTTTCAAAGAAAAGAATATAGCTTTACCAATTGAAAGCCAAAAGACTGTAACTGAAGATAACCGTTTTGAGAAAGGATTTGCTGTTCAAACAGAGATTTTTGGAGATGTGATTAAAAGAATGCAAGAATCAGCTCCGGCAAATCAAAAGCATATACAAGAATATCTTTCCGCTTTTTGTTTCGGAGATTTTTACACTCGTGGTGGACTAGATTTGAAAACGCGAGAGTTGCTTACTCTGTGTATCGTTAGCGCCTTAGGCGGTGCTGAAGGTCAAGTGAAGGCACATGTGCAAGGAAACAAAAATGTCGGCAACGACAAAGAAACAATGATTGCCGCAATTACTCATTGCCTTCCATATATGGGTTTTCCGAGAACTCTGAACGCATTAGCTTGCGTTAATGAAATTATTCCTGAAAAGTAAGAAAAGAGAATAAGAGATGCCACACATTATTGTTAAATATTCACCTAGCAGGACTGACGAACCAAAGAAAGAACTTAATGATAAGACTGTTCAAACTTTTAAAGATACAGTAAACGCTGGAGAGTCAAGCATCTCTGTTTAATTTGAAGAAATTCCTAATAATAAATGGAAAAAACTGGTATTTAAGAAAAGGTACTACAAAAAATATAACAATTTAGAGGAGACAAAACCATGTTTAATGAAACTTACAAATTATCAAATGATATAGAAATTCCAATATTAGGTCTTGGTACCTGGCTGCTTGATGATGCACAAGCAGCACAGGCAGTGCGTGATGCGGTATCTATCGGATATCGCCATATTGATACTGCGCAGGCATATATGAATGAAGCAGGTGTAGGCGAAGGAATCCGTTCCTGCGGTATCGCAAGAGAAGAACTTTTCATTACGACAAAGGTTGCTGCAGAAGCAAAGACCTATGATGCAGTTACGCAGTCCATTGACGAGTCTTTAGCAAAGATGGGACTGGATTACATTGATCTTCTGATTATTCACAGTCCTCAGCCTTGGAAGGAGTTCCGTGAAGAGAACCGTTACTTCGAGGAAAACAAAGAAGTATGGAAAGCAATGGAGGATGCTTATAAGACAGGCAAGGTAAAGGCAATCGGTCTTTCTAACTTCCTTCAAGATGATATAGAGAATATTCTTGCAAGCTGTGAAATCAAGCCAATGGTAAATCAGATATTGGCACATGTGAGCAATACTCCTTTGGAACTAATCGAATTCTGTCAGAAGAATGGCATCCTGGTAGAGGCATATTCACCAATTGCACACGGTGCGGTTCTCGATAATGCAGAGATTAAGGTAATAGCTGATAAGTATGGAGTTTCTATTGCTCAGCTTTGCCTACGTTATGATATCCAGCTTGGTCTTGTAGTAATTCCTAAGACGGCAAATCCAGATCACATGAGAATCAATGCAGAACTTGATTTTGTTATCAGCGCTGCAGATATGGAAACTTTGAAGAATGTAGAGCACATCCAGAATTATGGTGAGCATAGCTTCTTTCCGGTATTTGGCGGGAAATTAAAGTAAACAAGTAATAAATGTCGACTTTTTTTAGCAATTGCTCAGCCGTAGGCTACAAATATTAATAATATTTATTGGAGGAACCAAAATGGCGAAACATGAAGAAGTTAAAAATGGCGTTATTTTCCCCGTAGGCGAAAAAAATCCATTTTCACAATTTTTTGTGGGACAAAGTTATCTTAAAGGATTAGTGTCTGATCCTAAAGTCAGCGTTGGTGTTGGGAATGTGACTTTTGAACCAGGATGCAGAAATAACTGGCATATCCATCGTGATGGATTTCAAATTTTATTAGTAACTGGCGGCGAAGGTTGGTACCAAGAAGAAGGAAAAACTGCTCAATTCTTAAAAGCTGGCGATGTCATTGTCACTCACGATGGTGTGAAACACTGGCATGGCGCCGCAAAAGACAGCTGGTTTGAACATATAGCAATCACTGCAGGTACTCCTGAATGGTTAGAACCAGTATCAGATGAGGAATATAACAAAGTAAATAATAGTTGATATTAAAATTGCCCTGTTATACAGGGCAATTTTAATATCAATCGTAAGCACTATCGTTTGTTTTTTATAGAAGGAGTAATACTTTGGAAAGACCATATATAATATGCCACATGCGAAAAATCATTGGAGATTATTTGAAAGTCATTTTATAGCATATTCGTCGATTATGTAAATGCTGTGAGAGGATTAGGCAAAAAGTTGATAGGAATGGGATAAGGACTTCTTTATATTTCTGGCATAATTAGTAGTGAATAAATAATGATAAACTACAATAAAAATTGTTTTACCAAGTAAAAGAAAGTGAGGAATGGATCAAATGGAATATGTAAAGCTTGGAAATACAGGATTGGATGTATCGCGGCTTTGTCTCGGCTGTATGAGTTTTGGCGTTGCAGAAAAATGGATTCATAAGTGGGTTCTTGATGAAGAGAAAAGTCGAACTATAATTAAAAAAGCCCTAGAACGTGGTATTAATTTTTTTGATACGGCAAATGTTTATTCAATGGGAACTAGTGAGGAATTTCTTGGACGAGCTCTAAGAGACTTTGCTAACCGTGATGAAGTTGTTATTGCAACGAAGATCCATGGTCGTATGCATGAAGGTCCAAATGGTGCAGGACTTTCGCGAAAGGCAATTATGAGCGAAATTGATAAGAGTCTTAAGAGGCTTGGCACTGATTATGTAGACCTTTATATCATCCACCGCTGGGATTACAATACCCCTATTGAAGAAACAATAGAAGCATTGCATGATATTGTGAAGGCTGGTAAGGCAAGATACATTGGTGCCTCTGCCATGTACGCTTGGCAATTTCAAAAAGCGTTACACGTAGCGGACAAAAATGGATGGACTAAGTTTGTATCAATGCAGAATCATTACAACCTCATATACCGTGAAGAGGAAAGAGAAATGCTACCACTTTGCAAGGAAGAAGGAATTGGTGTAACACCGTATAGTCCGCTCGCATCTGGAAGATTGACTCGTGATTGGTCGGAAACAACGTATCGTTCAGAAACAGATCAAATTCAAAAATCTAAATATGATGCGACCGCTGATGCTGATCGATTGGTTGTAGAAAGAGTAGCAACCATTGCAGAAAAATATAATGTTCCACGTATCCATATCGCACTTGCCTGGTTGTTGCAGAAGGAACCTGTAACAGCTCCTATTATTGGAGCCACTAAAATAGCTCATTTAGAAGATGCCTTAGGTGCTTTTTCAATTAAGTTAACTCCTGAAGAAGTTGCGTTTCTGGAGGAGCCATATGTACCACATCCAATCGTTGGGCATAATTAATGGAAGATTATCCAGATACGAATACACGGCCACTTGTGGGATGGAACAATAGTATGAATCAAATGAAAATGGTTGAAACTGAGAACAAGTTAATACTAAATTGGCAGGGGACATTATGGAATTAAGGGTGCTTCGATATTTTCTAACAGTTGCTCGTGAAGAAAATATAAGTCGTGCGGCTGATATTTTACATATCACTCAGCCTACACTTAGCAGGCAACTGATGCAATTAGAAGAAGAATTAGGTACACAACTCTTTTTACGAGGAAAAAGAAGAGTGACATTGACAGAGGACGGTGTCCTTTTATCTCAAAGAGCAGAAGAAATTCTTACTCTAATGGATAATATAGAAAGAGATGTTGGACAGAACCATATTTCTGGGACAATATCTATAGGTAGTGTAGAGTCTATATTGGCTTCACAAATTTTATCTAATCTAATAAAAACTTTTCATTTAAAATATTCGCAAGTTAAATTTAATCTCTACACTGGAAATGCGAATGATATTAGGGAAAAGATAGATAAAGGTTTACTAGATATTGGTCTTTTACTAACGCCAGTTAATATTGAAAAATACGATTCAATTAGGCTTCCCCAACAGGAAAGATGGGGGATTCTTATGCCTAACAATGCTGTGCTCAGTAAGAAAGAATACGTCACCCCAGAAGATGTTGTTGGCTTGCCATTAATTATTCCGAATCGACCAGTCGTCCAACAAGAAATAGCAGGTTGGTTTGGGAATCATTATGATAATCTACAGATCTTTGCAACATATAATCTAATTTACAATGCAGCTGCTCTTGTACAACAGCATTTGGGATATGCTATCTGTCTTGAGAGTGTAATGGAGATTCGAGGTATTGAAAATACTTGCTTTAGGCCATTTTCCCCTGAATATACTTCAAGCTGTTTGTTTATTTGGAAGAACACGAAAGTTTTTACTCCTACTACCGCAAGATTTATTCAATTTATGAAAGATACGTATGAAACAGATAAGCATTATTAATACAAAAAAAGCCAAAACCGTTTACTTACAAATGGTTTTGGCTTTTTTTAATTTAATCATTCTCCTTATCCATCTTGTCTTTCCTTCTTTATTAAAAACTATGCCTTACAGGCATAATTAAACATGTAATATAGGTATTAGTTATACTTAGGTATTCTTGCTATATTAAGGATGTTAAGTTCTTATCGATAAGAAATTGCTCTACTATTCATGAATAAAAGAAAAGTTAAGGTCTAATTTTAGGGTTTTAAGAGAGATAAAGAATAATAAATCTGTCATTAGTTTGGAGGGGAAATGATGAGTCAAAAATACGAAAGCCTAGCTCTGGAAATTGTAAATAATATCGGTGGAAGTGATAATGTATCAACACTTACTCATTGTATGACCAGGCTTAGATTTGTTCTAAATAATAATGATAAGGCTGATCGAGAAGCTTTTAAAACGTTAGATGGAGTTATCAATGTTATAGAAAGTGGCGGACAATTTCAGGTAGTTATTGGAACGCACGTTGAAGAGGTTTACGAAGAGGTCATAAAATATATCAAGCCTCATTCTGATTCAGATCTTATATCTTCTAAAAAAGAAAAAGTAAGCGTTTTAGACAAACTTATCGATTTTGTATCAGGAACATTTAGTCCCCTCGTTCCAGCTATTGCTGGTGCAGGGATGATAAAAGCGCTTTTAGCTTTACTCGTTTTATTTAATTTGGTTCCAAGAGAGTCACAGACCTATTATGTAGTGAGCTTCATTGCTGATTCTGCTTTTTACTTTTTGCCTTTCTTATTGGCATATTCAGCTGCTAGTAAATTAAAATGTAATCCTGTCTTAGCAATGGTGCTAGCAGGTATTTTATTACATCCAAATTTTATTCAATTAATTACAGCCGGAGAAGATGTTCACCTTTTTGGTATTCCTATGAGACTTGTTTCTTATGGTTCCTCTGTAATCCCAATTCTTTTGATTGTTTGGGCACAGTCTTATATAGAGCGCGGGGTAAAAAAGATAATTCCGGATGCTATTAAGATTATTTTCGTACCGATGATTACAATTTTTGTCACTGCAATTATAGCTTTAACTGCATTAGGCCCACTTGGTTCTTTTGTTGGGGATTATATGGCGATGGGATTTGAATTTTTAGGATCCTATGGGTCTTGGTTGATTATTTTCTTGGTTGCTACTTTATGGCCAATACTGGTTATGTTTGGTATTCACCATAGCATTGTACCATTGTCGTTAGCGCAAATTACAACATTAGGGTATGAAAATATCCTAGGCCCTGGAGCTATCATTTCAAATATTTCTCAAGGTGTTGCTGCATTGGTAGTAGGCTGGAGAACGAAAGAACAATCATTAAAACAAATCGCAAATACCGGTGGAATTACAGGTTTGATGGGAATAACAGAACCAGCACTTTATGGTGTTAATTTACCTAAAAAATATCCTCTTTATGCTGCAATGATAGGTGGAGCCAGCGGTGGACTTTACGCTGGATTAATGGGAGTATCGCGTTATGCGACAGGGGCCTCAGGTATTCCAGCTATTCCACTTTACGTCGGAGAAAACATTTGGAATTTATATAACATATTAATTGCTTCAGTCATTACAGCCGTTGTAACTGCAGTGGTAACTTATTTCTTAAGTTTAAAGTTCGAAAAAGAAACGCCTAGGCAGATAGAAAATAGCCAAGAAATAAAAACGATTACGATAGATAGCACAACGATAACGAACCCAATTAAAGGGCAAGTGATTTCATTAAAAGATGTAAAAGACGATGCCTTTGCCTCAGAAATAATGGGAAAAGGAATTGCCATTGAACCGAGTGAAGGTAAAGTCATTGCACCTTTTAATGGGGAGATCGTTTCACTATTTCCAACAAAACATGCAATAGGTTTACTGTCAGATGACGGGGTTGAAATACTTATCCACGTCGGGTTGAACACAGTTGAACTGAATGGAAAGTATTTCGAATCATACGTTGAACAAGGTCAAAGAGTGACCAAAGGACAGACTTTATTAACGTTTGAATTAGAGAAAATTAAACAGGAAGGTTACGTAACACAAACCCCTATTATTGTTACGAATACTCATAATTATTCTGATGTGCTAGTAAAGAACAGTAATCAAAATATTGATTTCAATCATGAGTTGTTAGTTCTAAAATTATAATCATATAAAATAATAGATTTCGGGAGTGTATGTAAATGAGCTTAAGAAAAGACTTTCTATGGGGAGGCGCAACTGCTGCAAACCAGTGTGAAGGCGGTTATCTTGATGGGAATAAGGGATTGACTACAGTCGATGTTATACCGGCTGGAAAAGATCGCGTAGCAGTAATGAAAGGCAAAAAGAAAATGTTAGAATGCGATGATCAGCATTTTTACCCAAGTCATGAAGCAATAGACTTTTATCATCATTATAAGGAGGACATAGCCTTATTAGCAGAAATGGGTTTTAAATGTTTCCGATTATCTATATCATGGACAAGAATCTTCCCAAATGGAGATGATGCAATACCAAATGAAGAAGGTTTAAAATTCTATGAAAATGTTTTTGATGAATGTTTAAAACATGGTATAGAACCATTAGTAACCATCACTCATTTTGATGTACCTATTCATTTGGTAAAGACAATCGGTTCTTGGAGAAACCGCAAGATGGTTGATTATTATGAAAGATTATGTGAAACCATTTTTACTCGTTACAAAGATAAAGTTAAGTATTGGCTTACTTTTAATGAAATTAATATGTTGTTACATTTGCCATTTGGGAGCTCAGGTTTAGTATTTGAAGAGGGTGAAAATGAAGAAGCTGTAAAGTATCAGGCAGCACATCATCAGTTAATTGCAAGTGCGAAAGCTACTGAAATTGCACATAGGATAAATCCTGAATTTAAGATTGGCTGTATGCTTGCAGGAGCAAGTACGTATCCGTATACATGTGCACCGGAAGATGTATGGAAAGCAATGACAAGGGATAGGGAACATTACTTTTTTGTTGATGTGCAATCCCGGGGAGAATATCCAAATTACGCTAAAAAAATGTTGGAAAGAATGAATATATCCTTAAAAATGGAAGAAGGCGACGAGGAACTTCTAAAGAATCATACAGTTGACTTTGTTTCATTTAGTTATTATGGCTCACGATTAACAAGTGCTGATCCAGAAGTAAATAACCAAACAGCTGCAAACCTTTTTCCAACATTACGAAATCCATATTTAAAAAGAAGTGAATGGGGATGGCAAATTGATTCACTTGGGCTGAGAATAACATTGAACGCTTTATATGACCGTTATCAAAAGCCTTTGTTTATTGTTGAAAACGGATTGGGTGCTTTAGATACACCTGATGAAAATGGTTTTATTGAAGATGATTATCGAATTGAATATATTCGTGAACATATCAAAGCATTTAAAGCTGCTGTTGAAGAGGACGGAGTAGACTTGCTTGGCTATACTACCTGGGGTTGTATTGACTTAGTAAGCTCTAGTACCGGCGAAATGAGCAAAAGATATGGTTTCATTTATGTCGATAAAGATGATAATGGAAACGGAACTCTGAAACGCAGTAAGAAAAAATCCTTTGATTGGTATAAAAAAGTAATAAAAAGCAATGGCGAAGATTTAGATTGATAATTGAAGGTGGCACTACACATAGCTATGAAACGAGTTATGGAGTAATGCCTCCTTTAATTTTATTTTTCAGTTCAGTTATAAGAAAAAATTTATCTTGTTGTAGAATTTTCATATGAAAGTTGTAGATTTATAACTTAAAACTATTCTCTAATCTATTGACATATATAAGTAAGAATAAGGAACGATATTTTCATAATCCGAGGAGGAATGAAATGTGGAACGTCTCTGGACAAAATCATTTATTCTTATGAGTGTAGGGATGTTTTTTCTATTCACTGCATTTTATATGATGTACCCAACGCTCCCGCTGTTTATCAAGGAGATAGGCGGCAACGAATCGCAGGTCGGGTTAGCTATGGGGGCATTTATGCTATCTGCGGTTATTTGTCGCCCTTTTGTGGGTGGATTGTTGGATCGGTTTGGTAGACGACCTTTCATAGTCTCGGGACTGTTACTTTTTGCAATATCAATGTACATGTATAATTGGGTTATTGGAATTACTGGTTTGATAGCTATTAGAATAATACAAGGAATTATCTGGGGGATTTCTACAACGGCCATTCTCACCGCAGTTACGGATTTAATTCCAACCTCGCGTCGTGGAGAAGGAATGGGTTGGTCTGGCATGGCAATGACTCTGGCTATGGCAATTGGCCCGATGTTTGGTCTTTGGATTACTCAGAACCTTTCCTACCATGCTTTGTTTCTAATTGCAGTAGGGTTCTCTGCTGCATCTTTGTTCTTGACGTTAGGAGCAAAAATGTCTTTTCAGCCAAAACCAGAAGCAAGGAAAATAGAGTTTTTTGAAAAGTCAGTTGTACCGATCACTGCATCAGTATTTTTTTTGTTTATTGCTTATGGGGGCATTACCTCCTTTGTACCATTGTTTGCTGATTCAATTAAAGTAAATTCTTCAGGGACATTCTTTCTGGTTTATGCAGTCACACTTGTCCTTATCCGTCCTGTTGCGGGGAAACTTTCAGACAGTAAAGGTGAGACATTTGTCATTTTACCTGCCCTTTTGATTACGATTTCAGCCCTGCTTGTCTTAGGGTATTCGACCAATTTGTTTGGTATAATCCTTTCGGCAGTGATGTACGGTATTGGTTTCGGTTCTGCGCAACCTGCTCTTCAAGCGGCAACGATTAGTCTTGTTAATCCAGAATCTACAGGAGTAGCTAATGCTTCATTTTCGACTGCTACCGATCTCGGTATCGGACTAGGTGCAATCATCTTAGGATGGGTTTCCGAATACACTAGCTACCGAATAATGTTTACCGTAAGTGCAGTATCTGTTGTGTTTTCTTTATTGACGTTCATTTTTTTAGTAAGACGCTTATTAAAAAAACAAAGTCTTTCGACTCCAAAACAGCTGTTTACTTCTAAACATACTGGTTAAAGTAGATTAGCAAAAAATATTTTTTGTAAGGTTATTATTAAATTTATGTAACAATCAATCTTAGTAATATTATATGGGGCTTATACGTAAAAAGCGTGAAATATTAAGTTTTTATTGATTAAATATTGAGATACTATTTATTGGTTTATTTTCACTATTACTCTAATCATATTCTAATCTTTCTATAATCTTTTTCTAATTAAAAGTACTTATTGTTAAAAACAAAGGGGTTACCAAAATCTACATTTTATAAATAGGAGGGGATTATTAATTTTTCAACCCAAGAACATAATGAGCTAGATGAAAATTATTTTGTATTCAACTTGTTGAACTAACTAAATGCTATAGCCTAATAAGTTTTTTTAAAAGTTTCCTTTTTAGAATTTCGGTAAGGCGGATGCCCTGCAAGATAGAAGATGTTATTTGGTTTGCAATTAAAATTTTAGATTTTCTATTATGCCAGAAATATCAACTTAAAAAGTCGGAATCTGTATCCTATTGCTGAATTGTCTGTCTTTGCTTAATAATAGCATTGGTCTCAAAAAATACTTCCAATTTTTAAGAAAGCATAGTACGAAAGGAGAAAACAATGGAAAAATTTGCAGCAATTATTTTTTCACTTTCACTGCTTGTTTCAGCTAGCGGTTATAAAAGCCATGCACTGGCAAACGAATCAAATTCAAATTCACAAACAATCACTCGAAGCGGATCTCAAGCTTCTTATAAGGGAGCGGCAGAATATTTTACCGGTAATGTACGCATTGATCCCTTATTCTCAGAAAATGATTCTGCACAATATACTGGTGGTTATGTTACATTCCAACCAGGAGCTAGAAGCGCATGGCATACACATCCTAAAGGACAGAGACTGATTGTTACAGAAGGCATTGGTTGGATACAGGAGTGGGGTGGTCCTATTGAGGAAATCAGAGAAGGCGATGTAATCTGGTGCCCACCTGGTGTTAAGCATTGGCATGGTGCCTCACCAACCACTTCAATGACGCATATCGCTCTCACGGGAGTGCACGATGGCCAAAACGTTGAATGGCTGGAGAAGGTTAGCGATGAGCAATATGGTATGAAAGATGAAGAACAGAAGAAAGAAAAACTGAAAAATGAAACAAAAGCTCTTAACGCTAAGCAGGAAAATATAGTTACCATTGCTGCATTTACTGCCGAGGGTGATTTGCCAAAATTAAAAATTGCTTTGAACGAAGGTTTAAATGCCGGTTTAACCGTAAATGACATCAAAGAAATTCTCGTACAATTATACGCTTATGCAGGATTCCCTCGTAGTTTGAATGGTATCACCGCTTTAATGGATGTATTGGAAGAGAGGGAAGCAAAAGGCATTAAAGATGAAATTGGTAAAGAAGCAAGTCCCTTACCTTCTGACAAAAGCAGCATTGAACTTGGAACGGAAATTCAAACTAGCCTGGCAGGAAGACCAGTTACAGGGGCAGTGTATGAATTCGTCCCGGTTATGGATGAATTTTTGAAAGGACACCTGTTCGGAGACATCTTCGGAAGAGACAATTTAGATTTCCAAAGCAGAGAAATAGCAACCATTGCAGCCTTAGCCAATATGGAGGGTGTTAACTCCCAATTGCAGGCTCATTTTAGTATTGGGTCTAATGTCGGGTTAACCGAACATCAAATGAGAGGCATAATATCAGTTCTTAAAGCCGAAGTAGGCAATAAAGAAGCCAATAATGCTGCTGGAGTATTAGATAATTTTATAAGCACGAAGGAAAAATAATTTTCTATATTGAATGAGTCATAATTCAAATAGCTGAAAGGGACAGGAGAAGCTGATAATAAGGATATTATTTCCAAACTTTGATATAAAGCCCTTTGATCTGTTTTAGAATTAAGTCCTGCAGGGTATCCGCAAAATCAAGACAACTAAATAATCAAAGGGCATAAGAACAAGTAGAAAGTTTACGGTTACTGGTACTCAAAGGCGTTTCCCAGTCAACTTAATTAACTAGATATGATAAATCTTAATTACTTTTCTTCGCCGTTCAAAAATAAAAGACTTGTAGTTTTGCTTCTATATTTTGTTAATTTAGATGTTTATAACTTTTTAGGGGAAAGACTGTATGTCAGTCTAAGCAAGAGATTTATCTAGATTAAGTAGAATTTTATTGTTTTGAGTCATGGAACAATTTCAAAAACAGTACCTTGGTTAAAATCAGTCACTTTCATCGAGCCATAAACTCCTAAATATAATCTCGTTTGGTTTAGATTCGTTCCCAGACTAACATAATAAGCAGATTGAGATCCAAAATGATAATCAGTTTCTATCACGCTAAAATCGTTTAGTTTACAATCTTGTCTTACCCTTGTATAAGCTAAAACCCCTTTAACCGGAGTTTGAGATTCTTCCTTACGGGCAAGATCAGTAAACACAACGCTTCCCGTAAAAGCGGGGATCTCTCTCCCCATATAGGCTTGCACTCCTGTAATGGCAGTTCCCGCAAATTTATCAGGTCGGGGATCTTTATGGTAATAACTAGTTAAAGGCTGAAGCCGCCTTACTGCCGTTTTAATTGCCTCATTGTAATAAGCAATTGTTTTCTCATCCAATTTCGGATTTGCAGAGCATCCCCTTATAATCGATGCAGGAAAAGCACCTTCCCAACCTCGCCAGCCAAAGTTAATCAATCCTTCTTGGGCAGGTTCAGAGTTTATGAAAGAAGCTTGAATAAGCTGAGTAACCGGTATTGGTTTATAATGAACGAATGAAAAAATCGACTCTACCAAATCCTGTCCGACATTTCCCGCATATTTAATATACTGATTATAATACTTTTGAAATGAAATCCCTGGTATATTGCGAACGCCTTTTGCTATTACCGTAAGAGTTTCCTGAATAGGTGCGGGTAGTTCGTTAAAACGTGTGACTTCGGGTGGATTAGAAATAGATGTATTCCTATATACATCTATCTCAATGATTTTACCGGCTATTTCCATATCATCCTGGCTTAAATTAAATGGATCATAGCCTGATCCGCCATCTCCGGTTGTAAGAACAAGTTTTCCTGTTTCAGGTGAAAAGTTTAAGCTATTTACACCATTATGATTTGAAAATGGTCTTCTTAAGTTAAGTAATGTTCGCCGTTTTTTAGGTTGCCCATTTGATTGTAAGATCCATTCTTCAACTGTATCAATATGATCATATTGTTTATCTCTATTCGTCCACCTTAGGTTTAACGTGTTGGGATCACAAGGGTTAGGATTAAAAGATTCAGGACGAGCACCAGGACCTTGTGTTCCAGCTATTGAATAATGAAGATAAAACAGACCATTAGAATAAAATGCAGGATGAAATGCTAGCCCTAGCAATCCCCGCTCATCATATCCACCAGAAGCACCTAGTTTTATGATTCGCGGGCGAATATCTAAAAAGGTTCTTAATCCTGAGTTTCCTATGTAAAAGATTTCTCCTATCTGGGTTGCAATAAACAATCTTTCCATTGAGTCACCTGGAAGTATCGTTGTTTTCAAAACAGTGGGTAGATTTATCCTATTTACAATGGGACGTAAACGAACCTTAACTTTTGTCAACTAACTTTACACTCCCTCTGCTTATATTCTTTTATTCCATTCTTATCGGGCAGTAAGACCCCTACCTCAAAAATTCTAGAGAAGAAGATAGGCGGGTGATAACTAGCCCGTAAACACCCGACGAAGGACAGGATGTCCAAGTCAGGCGAGACATAAGGATGTCGCGCTTTAAGCATGATAAGTCTCGCTTTAAAAGAATATGATTGGAACTGTTCTATTAGTACCAGTAAGGGGTGAGGAATCTTAAGGCATTGTACCATTTTCCGTATATGTGTCATACAGCAAAAATGATTCAATACTGTATTTGGAAAATGACATGAAAAAGACAACTTATTTTAAACAAATTTCTAGCATAAACTTCTTTCACATTGCATTTACCTATTATGGAGGTGTCAGATGGGGTCATTTTTCAAAAAAGGTACATCTAGTGTTCGGGAAGATGAGTTAATCCTAACTAAAGACAATGATTCGAAGACAAAGAGGCTTGTAGTTGGTGCCCTATTAGGTTCAATAGCCGTCATTTTTCAATCTGCGGGGATTTTTACTGGTATTGGTTATATATTGAGCATGATGAGCACTGGTCCTCTCGTGCTTGCTTGCCTATTGTCACTCAGAATCGGTGTGATGACTTATTTCGTCACCATTTTTCTATTGGCCATGTTCCAGCCAAGTGAGCTATTAGTGTTCCTCTTTACCACCGGCTTATTAGGACTCAGTTTAGGCATTGGTCTTAAGTATTTAAAGAGAAGCATATTCATTATTCCATTTGCAGCATTATGTTTAACATTAGGTATCATGATTTTATTATATGGATTTAAATTTCCTATACTGGGGCCTTCGGTAACATCTCAGTTTAGTAGTATGGTTATTTTAGGGACATTTATCTTTTCCATCTTGTATAGCTGGATTTGGAAGAAAGCAAGCATCTCTGCTTTTAAAGTCCTAAATAAAGTATTTTCTCGACGATTTTCAGACTAAATCCTATTGGCATGAAAGAATTGAGAAGACTCATTAAATCCTTGGCAGAAGAACGAAAAATGACATTATTAATACAGCCATATCCTTTCAGAGATAGAACAGTTCTTTGATCGAATGGGCATTATTCATGAAGATTGACTTTTTAGTTTTATCACATTTACTTATTAAGTCTTAGAAAAATAAATCCCGGACCTTTCAAAAAATCCGGGATTATCGTCAAGATATTAACTTAAAACAGTTTGATTGATTCTCGCAGAAATAGCTTCTGCAAATTCAGAAGTAGAGGCATTGCCGCCTAAGTCTTTTGTCTTCACACCATCTTTAAGTGATTGGTAAAGACCTTGTTCGACCAGTTTACCTAATTCTTCAAGCTTGTGATCATGATGTTTTTCAGCAAGCCATTCCATTAACATGACGGTTGACAGCATTATACCTGTTGGATTTCCTATATTAAGTCCTGCAATATCTGGTGCAGAACCATGGGCTGCCTGGGCCATAGCCAGTTTTTCATTTGAGTTGATAGAAGGTGCCAATCCTAAACTTCCTACAAGTTCGCCAGCTAAATCAGAAAGGATATCGCCGTACATATTCTCCGTAACAATGACATCAAAGTCTTTTGCCCGGCGGACTAAGTGAGCAGCCATTGCGTCGATATGATAATCATCTACCGCCACTTCAGGATACTGTTCAGCCACTTCACGACACACATTTAAAAAGAGTCCCGTACTTAAACGGAGAACATTTGCTTTGTGGACAATCGTTACTTTTTTGCGGCGTTTCATAGCCATTTTAAAGGCTGCATGAGCAATTCGTTCTGCCGCTTTTCTAGTAAACACACCAGATGTGACAACCACATCTTTTGTAATTTGCCACTCCCCATGGCCGGCATACATGTTTCGATCTGCATAAAATCCTTCCGTATTTTCGCGGAAGATCACCAAATCCGCTTCTCCAACTACACTCTTAATACCAGGCATTGTTTTCGCTGGACGAATGTTTGCAAATAAATCAAGTGTATGGCGAAGTGCTCCACTTGGGTTAAGCTTCACCTTATGTTCCGGCGGGTAAGCAGCAGAATCATGTGGACCTAGTATCCATCCATGGGTGTTTTCCAATGCTTTTGTCGTGATCTCTGGAAGAGGATCGTTATGTTTTTTGATCCCTTCCCATCCCATCGGCAGACAGGTCCATTCAATGTTGACTCCCACTTTATGGGCAGCAGTTTTAAATACATCAACTGTAGCGCTTACAATTTCTGGGCCAATTCCATCCCCAGCTAGTACACCAAGACGATAAACAGTCATTTTTTGGTCATTCCTCTCTGTTATATTGTGGTAAGTAGCTAATAGTTCCTAAAAGAGCCTGAACTTTATATCCTTAATGTAATATAAAATTAGAAATTAATATAATATTGTTTTTTTATATTAAATGATTAAATATTTCTATTTCTATTTGTTTACTTTAAAGTTAAAGCCTTAGGGGAAAATGAAATGGTTCACATCCAAGTTCTCAATTGGGATATTATTCTTCGAAGTAATGACGATGATACTCCTGAAGAAAATGGACGAATTCTCTTACCATCGCTAATTCTAGAAGTTCTTCACGATATAAAATGCGTGTTTTCCATACAATTGGAGAACCAGTTGTATCATTAAGATAAATTTTATGTAATTTATCGTTTTTTTCTAATACAATACTTGGTGCTATACAATATCCTAATCCGTTAAGAACCATTCGTTTGGCAATTTCTACATTGTCAACATTCATCGTGCTGGTAGGTGGCATAGAAAAGTTATCTTTCCACCAGTTGTCAATGACCATTTCCAAGGTGGGATCAGTTTTATAACTAATTCTTCGCATGGTGGGAAGTTCTTGTAAATCTATTTCTTGTGATGAAAGAACAGCGATGTTTTCTTCTGTGATCGTGATTTTTTTGCTTGGCCAGCTATGATCACCTCTAACGATCCCAATATGTGCATCCTGTTTATAAATCGTTTGAACGACATCTATGTTTACTCCAGTATTAACATGAAATTCAACTTTAGGGAATTTTTTATTAAATGCTTTTAGAATTTGCGGAAGTCGATAAAAAGCGAAGGTTCTTGAGACACTTAATCGTAAGGTGCCGCGTACTTCATTTCCTGAGTTCCACAGCATTTCTTCCATTTCTTTCTGCTGTTTAAGCATATCTTCTGCATATTGAACTAATAACTCACCCTGTTCGGTAAAATCAACGCCTCTTCTTCCTCTATAAAATAGTTTGATGTCAAATTCTTTTTCAATTTGTTGTAGCCGATACGTTAAGGTTGGTTGAGAAATATAAAGGCGCTCAGCTGCTTTTGTAATATTTTTTTCTGCATAAACCATTTGTAAAATAAGCCAGTCTTTTTTGTCCATGAGAAGCTTCCTCTCTAGAAATAGAAAAATTCTATTAGAATTTATAAAAATTCAATATTTTATTAATTATACCGTTTATATTACATTAATCTCATAACATTTTTCAAATGTATTTCTAAAAAACTTCATGAACTTGAGATTTATGTTTGAAAGCGAATTCAGGGTGTGTTCAAAATGGCAGGAGGTAGTAAATTGTCAAGAAAGGATTACAAGATTGGGCTTATCCATGCGACCATGAACTCAGTACAGCCAATTTTAGAAGCTTTTCAAGTTCATGCACCACAAGTTACATTAGTGAACTTTATGGATGAAAGCCTAATCTTTGAATTAAATGAAACAGGCATTGTAACAAAAAGTATGGCTCGACGCTTATTGAATTTGGCAGAAAAAGCAGCAATGAGTGGTGTAGATGGTATTTTACTAACTTGTTCATCTTTTACACCAGTCGTTGCCGATATTAGCCACTTATTCGATGTACCGTTGTTAAGCGCTGATTTAAGTATGCTGGAGAAGGCAGTGGAGATTGGTCATCGGATTGGAGTTATTGCGACAGTAGAAGCCGCTGGCCCAACAACAACAACATTATTGAAAGAAATTTCCTCGAAAAAACAGAAAGATATCATGATTAAAACTGTGATGATCCCGGAAGCTTTTTATGCATTACAAAATGGGGATCGCACAAAACACGATGAGTTAATCCATCAAAAGGTGCGAGAGCTATCTATTGATTGTGATACCATTCTCTTTGCGCAATTTAGTATGGCAAGAGCATTAGAAACACTCGATATAAAAACATCCACTATCTTAACAAGTCCTGAAATTAGCGTAAAATCGATTGTCGCTGAAATTACAAAAAGGGAGATCGTTATATGATACAAGTTGAATTAATGAAAGTGACTTCACTCGTGAATGGCAAAGCTGTTAGTCAAACAGATAGAAGGACAATGGATGTAATCAGCCCATTTAATGGAGAAGTGGTCGGAAAAGCAAGTTTAGCTACACAATTAGATGCTGAAAAAGCAATCGAATCGGCACATCGAGTTTTTCATGAAACGATGAAAAAAATGCCTGCCTATCGCCGAGCAAATATTCTCCGCAAATCAGCCGATTTATTAGAAGAAAGAACAGAGGAATTTGCAAAAATTCTTGTCTTAGAGGCAGGAAAACCAATTCGTGACGGGAGAGGAGAAGTAGGCAGGGCAGTCCAAGTTCTTCGTTTCGCTGCTGATGAAGCAAAAAAAATCGAAGGGGAGCTCGTTCCTATGGATGCTGCAATTGGCGGAGAAAACCGAATCGGCATGGTTCGGCGCCATCCAATTGGTGTTATTTCAGCCATTACACCTTTCAACTTCCCGTTAAATTTGGCTTTGCATAAGCTGGCTCCTGCCTTTGCTGCAGGAAATACAGTTGTCTTAAAACCAGCAGGCAAAACACCGCTTTCTGCCTATATGCTCGTTAAACTTTTTGAAGAAGCAGGCTTGCCTGAAGGGGCATTAAATTTAGTCATTGGCAAAGGTTTTGAAGTAGGAGATGTGTTAGTAACAGACTCACGCATTAGCAAAGTAACCTTTACAGGAAGTCCATCAGTAGGGATCGATTTACGGAAGAAAGCTGGCTTGAAAAAAGTAACATTGGAACTTGGATCCAACTCCCCAAACATCATATTTAACGATGGTGATTTAAACGCTGCAGGAATAGGATTAGTGCGTGGAGCATTTGCCTACTCTGGACAGATTTGCATTTCAGCACAACGGATTTATGTGCAAAAAGATGTATATCAAGATTTCTTAGATCAATATGTCCCATTAGTAGAGAAGTTGGTGATAGGTAACCCAATGGAAGAAACAACAGAAATTGGACCGATGATAAGTGAAAGAGAAGCCATTCGTGCGGAAGAGTGGATTCAGGAAGCAGTAAAAGCAGGAGCCAAGCTTGCAACAGGCGGCAAACGTGAAGGAACATTGCTTGAGCCAACAGTTCTTGTCGATGTAACTCCTGACATGAAAGTAGTATGTGAAGAGACATTTGCTCCTATTGTTTCAGTTATTCCATTTGATACAGAAGAGGAAGTAATTGAAATGGCAAATGATTCCGTATTTGGCTTGCAAGCTGGCGTGTTCACATCAGATATTAATCGTGCTATGAGAGTTGCAGACGGTCTTGAAACAGGAGGCGTATGGATTAACGAGACATCTACCTATCGTCAGGATAACTATCCATATGGTGGAGTGAAATTAAGTGGTGTCGGAAAAGAAGGCGTAAAATATGCAATTGAAGATATGACAGAAATTAAATTTGTTGGAATCAAATTACGATAAGGAGGAAATGAACATGGCAATTGCGTATTTTCGTACAGCTGACACGTTGATAACAGGGATCGGATCAATTGCACAAATTGGAGAACAAGCTAAGAAGTTAAATGCATCGAAAGTAATGATCGTAACAGACAAGATGATTCGTCAAACCGGATTGCTGTCTAAAGTAACAGAGCCATTGGCGGCTATTGGTATTCTAGTAGACATTATTGATGAGGTTGTACCAGAACCTCCCTTTGAAAACTTGGAACAGATGATAACTCAGATAGAAGGAAAAGGATATGATTTACTTGTAGGTGTCGGTGGGGGGAGTGCGCTTGATATAACAAAAGTACTTTCTGTCATGCTTACAAACCATGGTGATGTCCGCGATATGATTGGGATTGAAAAAGTGGAAAACCCTGGAGTACCTACAATTCTAGTTCCGACAACTTCTGGAACAGGGTCGGAAGTTACCTATAATGCTATTTTTACAGATACACGAGATATGGTGAAAAAAGGTATTGTCAGTCCGTATTTGTTACCTAAAGTAGCGATTGTGGATGCAGAACTGACGTTAACTGTACCTCCTGCAGTTACGGCAGCAACTGGGATGGATGCACTTGTTCACGCAGTTGAATCCTATACGGCAATTCGCGCAGACGAATTAACGGATGGAATTGCCTTACAAGCAATCAAGCTTATTTCAAGATCTTTACGCAAAGCAGTATATAACGGGAAAGATTTAAAAGCACGTGAGGATATGGCAATGGGAAGCTTACTTGCTGGTATTTCTCTTGGTAATGCAGGGGTTGGAGCAGTTCATGCACTTGCATATCCTCTTGGCGGAAAGTATAAAGTGCCGCATGGTGTGGCTAATTCTCTCTTACTGCCATTTGTGATGAAATATAATTCAATTGCGGATTTGGAGAAATTTGCGGAAGTGGCCAAAGCGATGGGAGAAAATGTGGATGGATTATCACTACGGGAAGCTGCAGAGCGCGCTGTTCAAGCATTAGCAAAATTATCAGAAGATGTAGGTATTCCTGCAAGTCTGAAGGATGTAGGGGTTACTCCATCAGATATCCCTGGACTTGCTGAAGAAGCAAGCAAAGTGGATCGTTTGCTTAATAATAACCCAAGATGGTTGACAGTAAAAGAAATTCAAAATATTTATGAAGAAGCGTACGGTTCAGTGGAGACACGATCTCTTGCCACTACATAATCAAATACGTTATCTACTTTTTAGAATGGGGAAGCGGGAGGAAAGAATATGACTTATTTTTCTGAACTAGAAGGGAAGAAAGTTATAGTCGTTGGAGGTAGCAAAGGGATTGGCAAAGATATTGCGCTTGCTTTTGCAAGGCTCGGATCCGATGTTGTCATTACAGGGAGGAACGAAGAGGATCTTTGTAAAACAACGGAAGAACTAAAGGCGTTTAATCCTAACTGTTTCTACCTAACTGCTGATATACAAAACGTTCACGAAATTTACAATATGATTAATGCTGCATTTTTCCGTTTAGGCCGAATTGATGTGCTGATTAATAATGCTGGTATTAACATCCCTAAACCGGCATTAGAAGTGACGGAAGAGGATTGGGATCGTGTGTTGGATACGAACTTAAAAGGAACCTTTTTCTGTTCACAACGGGTAGCCAAGCATATGATTGAACAACGTACTGCCGGCAAGATTATCAATATCGTTTCACAAATGGCTTTTGTAGGCTATATCAAACGGGCAGCCTATTGTTCAAGTAAAGGCGGTGCAGTACAGCTAACAAAAGCATTAGCAATCGAATGGGCTGAACACCAGATTAAGGTCAATGCGGTTGCACCAACCTTTATTGAAACAGACTTTACGAAAAAGATGTTTGATGACCAAGGTTTTTATCAGGATGTATTAAGTCGTATTCCATTAGGATCTTTGGCAAAACCGGATGATGTCACAGGTGCTGTGCTATTCTTGGCATCTGATATGGCTAATTTTGTGACAGGGGAAACGATCCGAGTTGATGGTGGATGGACTGCTATATAAGATGAAAGGATCTCCTTTAGTGATATTTCTAAAGGAGATCCTTACAAACGAAAGAGGAGTTTAATTATGCAATAATGTAAGCGTTTAAATGACGATCCATTTAAGAAACAAACGACGAGATCATACTGAAAAATTTTTATCTATAAGCACAGATGTTACAAAAATACTTTAAAAGCGAGGTTCATAAATGTTATCAATATTAGGATTTTCGACTATTATCCTTTTCATGTTTTTGGTTATGACAAATCGTATGTCTGCTTTTGTTGCCATTATTGTATCTCCGATTATTTTTGCCATCATTGGGGGATTCGGTGCTGAGCTAGGACCAATGATGTTGGAAGGAATTAAGCTGGTTGCACCCACTGCTGTTCTCCTTTTATTCGCTGTTTTGTACTTTGGAATTATGATGAATGCTGGTCTATTTGATCCAGTTTCTAGAACAATATTAAAAATCGCGAAAGGTGATCCAGTAAAAATAGTAATAGGGACAGCAATACTAGCATTATTAGTAGCTTTGGATGGAGATGGAACGACAAGTTATATGATTATATGCTCATCTATGCTTCCTATTTACAGAAAATTAGGAATAAATCCATTAGTTTTAGCGACAATTTCCGTTATGTCACTTGGAACCATTTCAGGGATGACACCGTGGGGAGGAGCTGCCACAAGAGGAATAAGTGTATTAGGACTTGATGCAACTGAATATTTTACACCTCTAATTCCTGCCATTTTATGTGGTTCAGCTTGGATTATTTTGACTGCTTATGTGATGGGAAGAATGGAAAGAAAGAGAATTGGGATCATACAACTAGAAAAAATCAATCAAGAAATGAAAGCGAATTCAGAATTCGCAGCTACTGTTGAAAATGCTCAAGCTAAGACATCTAAGTTCGTTTGGTTTAATTTCTTGCTGACACTCGCGCTGATGGTAGCTCTTGTATTAGGATTAGCACCACTACCTATTTTATTTATAGTAGGTTTTGTCATCGCTCTTTCAGTCAACCACCCTAATCTAGCTGAACAAAAAAAGGTCATTAAAGAAAATGCAAGTCATGCTGTACCTGTAGTTATGCTTGTTTTAGGTGCGGGTATTTTTACAGGGATCTTATCAGAAACAAAAATGGTCGATTCAATGGCCTCAGACTTACTGACAATTGTTCCAGATTCATTCGGACCATTTTTCACAGTAATTGTCGCTATCATCAGCTTGCCGCTTAGCTTCCTAATGTCAAATGATGCATTCTTCTTTGGTGCTTTGCCTGTTCTTGCCCAGTCAGCTTCTGAATATGGGATTAGTCCAATAGAAATAGCAAGAGCAGGAGTAATTGGTCAACCACTTCATTCTATGGGACCAACATCTGCCCCATTATGGGTGTTATTAGAGCTTGTTAGAAGAGATTTAGGACAATTCCAGCGTTATGCTCTAATTCCGGTTACGATTTTATCACTTATGTTAATCGTGTTTGCTTTGATTACAGGGGCTATTTCTATTGCTTGGTAATATAAAGTGTTTCATGAAGATTTAGGCAGGAATTGAGAGTAATGATACGAAAGCGTGATATGGAATTAAGGTAAGGAATAAACGAAATATTAAGGTTCTACTGAAGTAGGGGTTTTTCAGGAGGCAATAGAAGCGGAGGAGTAATTATGGATACAAGGCAACAACTAATAAATACGGGTCATTACCTTATATCAAATCACTTGGCCTGGGGAACATCAGGAAATATCAGCGCTCGAATTGATAAAAATCGAATGGCAATTACAGCCTCTGGAACAAACATGGCTAATTTGAGTATGGAGGATTTCGTTGAGTTTGAGATTGAGACAGGTGAAACAAAAGGTAAAAGGAAAGCTTCTAAAGAAACACCGATGCATCTTGGCATTTATCGAGAGCGAGAAGATGTAAGTGCCATTTTACATTCTTCTCCGTTTTATACAACCTTGTTTGCATGCAGCAATGAACCAATTTTCTCAGAACTGTTTATAGAAACGATGTATTATCTTGAAAATATCGCTTATGTTGAATATTTTCATCCTGGGTCGCAAGAGCTGGCTGATGCAGTGACTAAACAAGCTCCAAACGCAAATATCATTATGATGCGAAATCATGGGGTTGTTGTATTTGATGATAGTGTGTCAGAAGCACAGATGAGACTTGAAACGTTAGAGATGGCTTGCCGGATGATTTTAAAAGCAAAAGAATCAGGGGTTCAATTAAGGAAAATTCCAGAAAAAACTGTTAAAAGTTTTTTGGAAGATGCTTTCTACAAACCTAGGAAAAGATTAGTCGGAAAGTCTTCTAATTGAAGTTGAGAAACAGTAGATGCCGATTCTCAGCACGTTATATTTATTCAAAAAACACCAAAACGATTAGATCATTGTGATGTAATCATATTGGCACAAACCTTGTCAGTCGCAAGTATTTCATCTTGGATTGTTTAAACTGGATTAGAAATACCGTAAAAAAAGAGGGATAGAAATGATAAAAACCATCGGTATTGTAGCAGATGATACGACAGGTGCAAATGATATTGGCTTGATGTTCAGCAAGAATCAATATTCTGCAAAAATTGTCACTTATGGTGAAGAAAAAAACGTGGAAGTGGATTCTAATGTCATTATTATTGATACGGACAGTCGGTTAGATTCACCTGACCTTAGTTATGAAAAAGTCTATAAAGCTACTAAAACCTTGCAGAAGATGGGCTGTTCTTTATTTTTTAACAAGACATGTTCCGTCTTTCGCGGAAATATAGGAAAAGAATTTGATGCCATGCTAGATGCTCTTGGGGAGGAATTTGCTATTATCAGTCTAGCATTCCCTAAAAATGGGAGACAAACAAAGAACGCCGTCCATACGGTGCATGGGAAACTATTGGAAGACTCTGAATTTGCACGTGATCCAGTGCACCCTATGCATCAATCTAATCTAGTAGATATTTTGCAAGAACAAACGAATAGAAAAGTGACGTTTGTAGATATAGAGACCGTTAGACAAGGAGCTTCTGTTTTACGAAAAGTGATTGAGGAGAAACGGAAAGTTTTCAACTACTGTATTATTGATAGCGAAACACAGGCAGACTTAACAATTGTAGCAGAAGCTGTTCATGATTATAAAGTTCTTGCTGGCAGTTCGGCGATTGCTGAGGAACTGCCTAAGTTTTTACAAGTGCAACCAATAGGCAGTTCCTTAACGAATTTAAATATAACTGATGATCTTGGAGCTTTAGTCATCTCTGGAAGTTTAACTCCACAGACTAGAGAGCAGACTGCTTATCTTATTTCTTCTGGAGTTCCTTGTGTTGTACTAGATTCTCGTAAAGTGTTTGTTAAATTTGAACGTGAAAAAGAAATAAGACGTGTTTTCCAGACAGCCGATCTCCTTTTAAAACAAGGCAAGGACGTATTAATTATGGCTGATACTAAAGATGAAGTGATTTTGGAAACAAAAGAAATTGGTTTCAACCTAAATATCGATTCTTTAACAATAAGTAAAATGGTGTCAGCAACGTTGGCTGATGTTACAGAGCAGATTGCAAATGCCACCAGTTTAAAGAAATTGGTGATAGCAGGTGGAGACACTTCTGGGACAGTAAGCAGGAAATTGGGCATAAAAGGAAACTATGTGCTAAAAGAGATTGAGACTGGTGTACCGTCCGGATTGGCAATAGGGCGCCATATGCTAATTGTCTTAAAATCAGGTAGTTTTGGTAAACCTGATTTTCTTGTTCGTGCTGTTGCACATTTAAAAGACCTTTCCTATTAATAGCGTGAGAATTTTACTGCAAAAGTAAAACACAACCTTTCGTTCATTTTATCCTCAGATTGTGACAACTTTTCAAAAGATGTATTTCATATATATCTTTTTTTGGTGCCCCTGGTATATTATAAACATGTAAATAAAATATATCTTTTAAGGGAGATAGACAAAATGCTAAGTGAAAAAACAATCAGTGTGATAAAAAGCACGGTACCTGTACTTGAGAAGCATGGAAAAGACATTACCACTCGTTTTTATCAATTATTGTTTAGCAATCACCCGGAATTATTGAATATTTTTAATCATGCAAATCAAAGAAAAGGGGAACAGCAAACAGCATTGGCCAATGCCGTTTATGCAGCGGCTGCCAATATTGATAATCTTGGTGCCATCATTCCTGTGGTGAAACAAATTGGACAGAAGCACAGAGCATTAGGAGTTCTTCCGGAGCATTATCCAATTGTTGGTCAAACTTTATTAGCAGCTATTAAAGATGTACTAGGTGAGGCTGCTACTGATGAAATTATCGGGGCTTGGGCGGAAGCTTACGGCGTTATTGCTGATGCCTTTATTGGCATTGAACAAGAAATGTATAAGGAAGCAAAGGAACAACATGGCGGCTGGGAAGGATTCAGAAATTTCATTATCGAGAAAAAGGTCAAAGAAAGTGATGTTATCACATCATTTTATTTAAAACCAGAAGATGGAAAAGCGATTGCCTCTTATCAAGCAGGACAATATCTCACAGTAAAAGTCCAGCCTGAAGGAGAAACCTATACACAGATTCGTCACTATAGTTTATCAGATGCACCGGGAAAAGATTATTATCGAATCAGTGTTAAACGAGAAGACAAAGGAGTCGTCTCAACTTATTTGCATCAGTCTGTACAAGAAGGGGACCTTATAGCAGTAAGTGCTCCTGCAGGGGATTTCGTTTTGGAATCAAAAGAAATACCTGCCGTTTTAATCAGCGGAGGGGTAGGTCTAACGCCGATGGTCAGCATGTTAAACACCATTGTCGAGCAACAGCCGGAACGCGAGGTAACGTTTATTCATGGCGCCTTAAATAGCCAGGTTCATGCAATGAAAGAACATGTCGCTCAACTGGCTAATGAAAATGCAAATGTTAAGAGCTTTGTTGTTTACTCTGATCCTACTGTAGAAGATCAGGCAGCTAAGAATTATGATAAAGAAGGGTTTATTGATTTAGAATGGCTGAAATCGGTTCTCCCAAATAATCAAGCAGATTTTTATTTTTGTGGACCAGTTCCATTTATGAAAATGATGTACCGTGTTCTTAAGGAATGGGGAGTGCCTGCAGAAAACATTCATTTTGAGTTTTTTGGCCCGGCAGCTCAATTAGAAGAACCAGTTGTCACAGCATATAAATAGGATAGTCACTATTAGAAAAAGTAACCCTAAAGTAAACTTGACAAAGGAATGTTCCCTCGTGTTAAATCCTTTTAAGTCTGCTTTAGGGTTTTTATGAGTTATCATTTAAAACTTAAAGCCTCTTTTCTTTCTCTTGAAGAATCTAATAGACTATAAGCTTAATGCAATCAGCGATTAGCACTTATTTTACTGGTGCGAAAGTTGAGTTAATCAGATCACAAGTTTTCTTCAGTGCATGAACGAGCTTATCCTCATTTAGATAAAAACGTTGTGCTGGAACTGGGATCGTCACGGCTGCAATATGTCCAGTTGTACTGTGTATGATGCCACCAACTGCACAAATCCCTAAATCGTTTTCCTCTCTATCATAGGCAATCCCATTTTGACGGACCTGTTCTAATTCTTTTAACAGTTGATCCATAGATAGGATTGTATTAGGTGTTAAAGCTTTTAGTGGCTCGGATAATAGCATTTTTATTTTTTCATCAGGCATTGAAGATAAGAAAACCTTTCCATTTGCAGTACAGTGAAGTGGAAAAGATATTCCAACTCCAGAGTTAACCTGCAAACGGTGAATTATATTTAAATGGAGAATGAGTCAGTGACGAACTTTTGGCTCCAGGTTGGACTAGCTATCATAAACGCCTTAAATACCAGACATATGATGTGACCGAACAGCTTCAACATGGTGCAAATGCAATTGGGATTATGCTCGGAGATGGTTGGTATAAAGGAAACATCACTTGGGATCACAAGCGGAATGTGTATGGTGATAGACGTGCAGCTTTCTTTCAAATTCATGTGAAATATAGCGACGGAACGGAAGATCTTATTTGACGGACACCACCTGGAAGGCATCTACAGGACCTGTTTTATTTTCTGAGATTTATCAAGGAGAATTCTATGATGCCAGGCTTGAAAAGGAAGGGTGGAGCCAGCCCGATTTTAACGATTCCGATTGGAGCAAAACAATTAGACAAGAAATGCCGATTACACATTTGGTCGCACAGGAAAACTGGGCTACCCGAGTGACGGAAGTGATAAAGCCAATAGACACGTTTGTCACCCCTTCTGGAGATACAGTGATTGATATGGGACAAAACATGGTCGGGCGAGTTCGCTTTAAAGTAAGCGCACCGAAAGGCACACGAATTGTTTTGAAGCATGCAGAAATCCTTGATAAGGATGGAAACATTTACTTTGGGAATCTTAGAAAAGCCGATCTAAAGATTGAATATATTGCCAAGGGGGAAGGAATTGAGAATTTTGCACCTCATTTCACTTTCCAAGGATTTCGATATGTAAAGGTTGAAGGTTATCCAGGACAAGAAAACGGACTTCCGCTTGAAAACTTTGTGGGGGAAGTTATCCATTCCGATATGGAGCGGGCAGGAGAGTTTGAAAGCTCCAATCCTTTAGTAAATCAACTGCAACGCAATATTGTTTGGGGACAAAGGGGAAACTTCCTTGACGTTCCAACGGATTGCCCGCAGCGGGATGAACGACTCGGCTGGACAGGAGATGCTCAAGTTTTTATAGAAACGGCCCTTTTTAACTATCATGGCGGATCATTTTTTACGAAATGGCTTCGTGATTTAAAGGCTAAACAGCATCCTGATGGCGGTGTACCATTTGTTATTCCAGCCGTAATCGATGGTGCCAATGCAGCTGCTTGAGGTGATGCCGCTACAATTATCCCATGGGCAGTATACCAAGCCTATGGAGACAAACGTTTGCTTGCTGACCAATATGACAGTATGAAAGCTTGGGTTGAATACATTCGCCGACACGGAAAAAACGAGTATCTTTGGAAAGTTGGCTTTAACTTGATAACAACGGTTTGTACGGCTATCGCCTACATTCCGTAGGTTCCTGTTCCATTTACGTCAAGCCGCCGTACCGAACGAGCCGTAATACGAAAGACAATAGCATAATGAAAAATGGTAGCAGCCCAAGGGCTGCTTTTATTATTGGTTTTTCCTCCCTTTTGCGCTACGAATCGTACAAGTTCGTAATCCAACTAACCTTCCAGTGGGTTGAGCCTCCTAGGCTACGCCCTCAACCTTCTAGAAGCTAAGTTGGATAAACAGAAGGTCAAGGGGCAAAAAGTTTTTTGATTAAAGGAGCTTTGCAACATCAAATAACTTTTTTGCTAACCCCTTGACCTTCTGTCTATACTCCTTGTTCGTTCTCCACGTCAAAAGGGCTTTTCTTGTTCACAAAAATCTTCTACAGTTGATTTGCTCCAATAAAAAAAACCCTTACGGAAATCAGAAATCTTTTTATAAACAAGCTGATTGGGAACAAGCATTAAGTAAAAATACTGATGAAAAAAACAATATGGAATTCCAAAAAAAATTACTAGCTCCTCATTTAAGAAATTAAGATACATGCTATAAAAGTCTGTCATTACTTTTGAAATTTGGTGTTATTCCATTGCTAATGTTCGATAAAAAGCGAGCAAGTATCAACTGCTTTTAATTTCAACAATCGGGCGCTTTTTCGAAATAAGGAATTGTAGATGCTTATATATAGACTGCTTTTGAAGAATAATTACAGGATTTTAAGGGAAATCGTGGTGGGGAATAATGGGCTTGTTTTATGAAAAAGCTGGCAGTCAAAGCAAGACTCAAAAATTGATCAGGGTTACTCAAGTGTACACACAGATTATGTTTTCTATCTTTATAAAATCAGTTCAACAAAATAGTTTTTCACTTAACTTCCATTCAGAATTAAGGTAAACAAATTTTCTGCAATTGTGCGCGATTGTGGAAGAGAATCACAGGTAGATAATGATCGAACTTTATAAGACAGTAGAGCTATTATTCAATCAAGTATTACGAAATCCTTCCTGAATCTTTTACGTCTCAGGAGGGATTTTCATAATAAACCTATTCAGGGGTATATGCAAAAATAACCATATGTACCATTATTCCCCTAATGGTTGCTGCAACACATTAGGGGCCACCAACATTTTGACATATTATCCACACTAATACACAAAAGCCGATAATTTCATAGTGTAAAAAATCGGCTTTATTCGATGAAGTTTGCTTAGGGTATGTTTTCCGCGTTTTGTTGGTGGGACCCCTCATTTAAAGTAAATGATTGATCGACTAGAAAGACTCGGAGAAGGTTACATAATTGAATAATTCCTTCTTTTATAACAGCATCCTCTAAATACGAAAAACTAAGACGAAAATGATTATATTCCGGTTCGCCGGCATAACAAACTGATCCGGGTAAAATAGCAATTTGTTGTTTTTGTGCTTGCATAAATAATTCATTTGTGCTGGCCCAAGAAGGCAATGTTACCCAAATATTTAATCCTCCATCTGGTTGCGTCCAAGTGACACCTTTTGGTGCATGATGTTTAAGTAAATCAAGTACTAGCTTACACCGGGAATAAAGTACTGATCTCAAATTTTTGATATGTTTATTCATCCGATTTGATGTAATAAAAGGTAATACTGCTTTTTGTGTTACTAATGGACTGCCAAGGTCCGAAATGGTTTTGGCAGCAATCAGTCGGTTTAAAAAAGGACCGGATGTGTTAATAGCAGAAATACGACAGCCTGGAGACAGAATTTTGCTGAAGGTTTTCACATAGATCACATGTCCGGATGAATCTATTGACTTAATGGTACGTGGTGGCTGTTTAGAAAAGCAAATATCACTGAAGGTATCATCTTCAAGAATGATACAGTTATAGCTTTGCGCCAACTGAAGAAGTTTTACTCTCCTCTTGATGCTCATGACGGTTCCCGTAGGGTTATGATAAGTCGGAATAGTATAAATCAACTTAGGAGGATATTCATCACACATTTTTGTCAAAAGATCAATTTTCATCCCTTCATTATCAACAGGAACGGTAATAATTTTTGCACCTCTGCTTGCAAAAACATCAATAGCACCAGAATAAGTAGGAGCTTCCATATATACGACATCACCTGGACCAACAAATGTACGGGCAATGAGATCGATCCCCTGTTGAGCTCCATTTACAATGAGTAAATCTTCACCCTTAACCGAAATTCCTCGTTCTTCAAAATAAACGGATAATGCATTCCTAAGTTCCAAATCACCCTGAAAAGGACCGTAATTTGCAACCACTGTTGGGTTATTTAAAATAATTTGATAAATATTTTTACCGATTTCTTCAGTAGGCAGCAATTCATGATGAATCGATGATATATGAAATTGATAACGATAATCCGTTGATGAACCTTGAAAAGCACTTTGAAAGTGTTTCAACATTTGTGCTCTTGGTAGATAATCGATGGTTGACAGCTGCCATGCAGTAGATCCTTCTTCCTCATTTATCGCTTCATTTAATTTCTCCGAATTAACAAAACAGCCTTTACCCTGGATACATCGAATAAAACCCCGTCCTTCAAGCTCCTTGTATGCTTTACTTACGGTAACCAAACTAACATGCAGAATTCTAGAAAGATTACGTATAGAGGGTAATTGTGTTCCAGGTTTCAGAAGCTCTGATTGTATACGATCTGTAAATGTCTGAACAATTTGCTTTGACAAAGGTTTATCGGAAGAACGTTTTAGTTCGATATGCATGTTAAACTCACCTCTATAAGTGTTATATTCCACCTTTTACTGTTATATCATATTGTGGATAATATAGACTCAGATTGTTGAAATAAGTATATCACTTTGAAAGAGAGGGATGAAAAAAGTTTATATTATCACAAGTTTATATTGTTCTTGCTGCTATTATACCTGTTTGTATGAGGACAGTTCTATCTGAAACGATTAAGTGAATCAAAGTATTTCATTAGTCATGAGTAATAAGGAGATTATAACTTGAAAGGAATGTATAAATTTTGAATCAGCTTATAGAATTAATTGAAATTACTTCGAGGAAAGATAAGCCAGATCCTCATTCTTTAGGGTTTGGTAAGTATTTTACAGATTATATGTTTAGCATGGATTATGAAGAGTATAAGGGTTGGCATAGTCCTAGAATTTCACCTTATGAGCCTTTAAATTTGGTTCCTTCTGCCTCAATATTTCACTATGGTCAAGCTGTATTTGAGGGATTAAAAGCTTACAGGTCTTCAGATAATCGTATATTATTATTTAGGCCAGAAAAAAACATTAAAAGATTAAATATTTCAAGTGAACGGATTAGTATTCCACCTTTAGAAGAAAAGTTTGTGTTAGAAGCTATTAAACAACTAATTAAATTAGAAAAAGAATGGATTCCTAACGAGGAAGGTACGTCTTTATATATTCGGCCTTTTATTATTGCTACAGAGCCTTGTTTTGGAGTAAGACCTTCTAATCAATATAAATTTATGATTGTTTTATCACCAGTAGGATCTTATTACTCTAATCAATTAAAAGCAGTTAAGATTTATGTAGAAAATCATTATGTACGGGCAGTAAAGGGAGGAGTAGGATTTGCAAAAACTTCAGCCAATTATGCTGCTAGTTTACAGGCTCAAATAAAAGCTAAACAATTAGGATATGAACAAGTTCTATGGTTAGATGCTATTGAAAAGAAATATGTAGAGGAAGTGGGAAATATGAATATCTTTTTTAAGATAAATGGAAAAGTAATAACTCCTAAATTAAATGGAAGTATTCTAGGAGGGATTACGAGGGAATCTGTCATTGAGCTTTTAAGAAGCTGGAAAATACCTGTTTGTGAAGAGGATATTTCCATAGAGGACGTTTACAAATCATACTGTAAAGAGGAAGTAGAAGAGATATTTGGTACAGGAACTGCAGCTGTCATATCTCCAATAGGTGAATTAAACTGGAATGAGAATAAAATGATTATAAATGAGTATCAAACAGGAGATTTATCAAGAAAATTATATAAAACGATTACTGATATTCAATTAGGAAAAGAACACGACAAGTTTGGGTGGATTTTAGAGGTCTAAGGTTTAAAGTCTTTGAAAGACACCTGGTTATATATATCGGAAGAAAATTCGTATAGCCAATTTTTAATAAGCGTTATGGCCGGTGTAAATCAATTAGAACGTGATCTAATCAGAATGCGTCAACGCGAAGGGATTGAGCTTTGAAGGGAAGTACCAAGGAAGAGATTACAAGCTTAGATTTAGAGAAAGATAAAGTGGTAATAAAAAATGTCGATTCTAGGGAACCAAATTTAACTGGATGGAGATTGTATAGTGCTGATGGAGGACAAACATTCTACTTTCCAAATAATTATGTTTTAAAGAAAGGTTCGTTAGTAACAATTGTTTCGGGAAGAGAAGCTACGCATAATCCACCTTCACAATTATTATGGACAAACGCTTATATGTGGGAAAATGATGGAGATATAGCAAGAGTTTATAATCCGTTAAATGGATTAGTTAGTGAAGTAAGAAAGTAAAAGGACACTATTTAAGTGTTCTTTTTTATTTTTGTTTTAGTGAATTTAGCTAGATAGATACACAAATTAGAAAATAAGATAGCTATAGAATCTCTCTTATAATGAAGTCTTTAATATTTCTCTTGATTTTTATCTTCCTCTTCATTATCTGTAAATGAATATTTAACTTTAACTCCATTTTTTCCTACAGTAGTATAACTTTTAACCTAATTTTTTTATTTATGGTGTTGTTTTCTTTGTTGTTCATTTTTATCTCCTTTTAATAATTAAGGTGTATAGTAACATAATAAATACCGTTTTTAATCAGATTACCAATTTAGGCCATAAAATTAGAAAGTGGTAAATAAGGGTGAGATAAATATTAATGGAGGAAAGAAATTTCAAGCAGGGTGCAAGGTAGTTTGCTAGTTGTAGGACAGTAAACAATTTCGGGGAATTTAGAAATATTCTTGCACCCTAGTTATAATTATACTTAATTGTAAAATTTTATATAGTTACAAAGTTACCATTAATACTTTACACCTTTAAATTTAATAATTTTTGTTTGAGTCTTATCATTAGCTTTCACTTTTTGTGTTACTTGTTTAAAAGCATCTGTCATTCCTTTTGCGTTAATAATAAGATCACGTTCCATATTGTTTGTGTTGATAATGAAAACATATTGTTTCAAAAAATACACCCCTTCATTAGGTTTTTAACTATACAATTTAGGCTAAAAAAATACATTTTATTCCACATGGCTTGATCTATTTAAAAATTAAATAATAATACCCAACACAAAGGTCAGGTATTTATGATTATTATTTAGGTATAAGTTCATGGTGTACAGGAAGTATTTGTTTAAATATCAATTTTATTGTAATTACTATCCCTTAAATAATTCCAAGAATTTAACTTTAAAACATTGGAATAAACTGTAACAAATTTAAAATTGTGTGTTAGAATCGCTTGAAATAGCTGAAATTAAGAGGTGAAAAAATTTTATAAATAAAATCAACTTACTCATTGACGTAATGTATGTCTGGAGGGTTCAGAGAGGTTAGAACTACAACGGATTTATATGGATAGGAATGCAACTTTTATCGAATATGAGGATGTTATAGTTAATGATGAGGAGAACGCTCATGTAGTTACGAGATATTATAGTCCAGAACAAGATTTGTCAGAGCACATCTTTCATGTGCAAAAAGTAATCTGAACCCAAAACGTTAGACACGAAATTTAAACAGCTTCCTGGGCATGAATTCGGTAATAGCCGGACTCATGCATTTGTAAATTACAAATGGTGTTGTTGATTATATAGATAGCTATAAAAAAAGAAACATTTAGTCCTTATATATTCCATTATAGAGCCATTTAATAGAATAAGATTTTCGAACAAAATTGGGTTATTATGCTATTATTGTTATGAGGTTTTGGAAAAATTTGTTGTCTAATGAGTTAAAACAGAATAAATGGATTTTTTGTGGTGATGTAGAGGTATAGTTGTAAAGAGAGGTGTACAAATGAAAAATATTTTTAATCAATTGCATTCAGAGGAAATTTTAAACCGTATTGACAAATTAAGCCCAAATTCAAAACCCCAATGGGGTAAAATGGATGTTGCCCAAATGCTAGACATTGCTCATCCTTTCAAGACATTGCAATGGGAGATTCTTTTCCTGCGAGGGGTTGGTTAGGGATATTAATAGGAAACTTTGTGAAACCAATTTTTTATAACGACAAGCCATTAGTCCAAAATATGTCCACAATTCCGACCATTTTGATTGTAGATGAAAAAGAATTTGAAACAGAGAAGGAAAAACTGAAACAAAAAATTATAACTTTCCAAAATAATGGTCCAGAGAAGTGTACGACTCATCCACATCCTTTTTTCGGTAAACTTACTTCCGAGCAATGGGGAAAAGGAATTTATAAGCACCTTGACCATCATTTAAAACAGTTTGGAGTTTAGTTAGTCTAAAGAAACCTAAATAAAAGTTAACTGCTTAGAAATAAGTAATCAATCTTATTGTTAAAATGAAAATACTTTCTCCAATGTAGTTTAGTGCTTTATTAAGTAAATAAGTCATATTAGGATTATTTATATTTATTGTCAGCACTTTTAAAAGTTCTAGAAATCTTGCGAAATAACAGCATTTTAAAGATCTTCTGGAATAGGGCGATTTTATTTAGGAACGCGTCTTTTTCGTGTATTTGGCCAGATTGTTGAATAACAAAAGCAAGCATTACATCAAATTTTTCACATATAATTCCATGTTGATATTTGAATATATGGAGGAGATATATAGAATGATTAGTGAAAAATTACAAAAGGATGTCATTGTTGTTGGTGGAGGACCAGCGGGCATGATGCTGGGTTTATTACTGGCTAAGGTTGGTGTTCAAGTAATCGTCTTGGAGAGCCACGATAATTTCGATCGTGAATACCGTGGAGAAGTGCTTCAGCCCCGTTTTATTCAATTGCTTAATCAATTGAAATTACGTGAGTATATCGAACAATTGCCTCATTCTAAGCTAAAGAAAGGTGCTTTTTATCATTATGATAAAAAGAAAGGTGACTTTGATTTCACTTCCATGATTGCAGAAGCACCTTATGCGCTCTGGATTCCTCAGCCTATTTTACTTCAAGCACTGTACAAAAAAGCAAAGGAATATCCAACATTTGATATGATGTTTCATGCCCCGGTAAAAAAACTGCTTGAGAAGGATAGAACAGTGACAGGAGTGGTTGTTGAGCGGGAAAATAAAGAGCTGCTTGAAATTCAGGCGAAAATAGTAGTCGGAGCTGATGGACGGTTTTCCACGATTCGTCGTTTAGGTGGTTTTGAATTAGAATATCAACATAATCCTGGTGATCTAATCTGGTTCAGTGTAAAACGACCTTCTCATTGGGGAGAAGAATTACGATTTAAAATCACAGAGGGACACAGCTATATAACACTGCCGAAATACCCTGACTTACTTCAAGTAGGCATTGCTTTACCACGAGGTGAATGGAAAGAAACACAGCGACAAGGGATAGAAAATTTTCGTCAAGAAATTATGCATGCTAACAAAGGATTTCATGAATTTGCTGAATCTTTGGTTGACTTTAAACCATTCGTACCGCTTCAAGCTAAAAATCATATGGTTAAAACGTGGGCAAAGAATGGGTGCTTGCTGATCGGTGATGCTGCTCATTGTTCATCTCCTGTAGGAGCAATAGGAGTTTCATTAGCAGTAACTACAGCAGTTGTGGCGGCTGATGTTATTTGGGATACGCTGCAAAAACGTGATGTCTCAGCTAAAGTTCTCAGTAGAGTCCAAGAAATTCGAAGTGAGGAGATTGAGGAAATTCACCAAATTCAAGAGCGAATGGGAAATTTGTTTTTTACTTCGTCAAAGTTTGTGAAAGGGATCCGACCATACATCGTATCTGCTGCTTTCAAGACTCCCCTTTTTTCGATGATCCAGAAGAAGCTATTTGTCATGAAAAATCCTGTAGCCATTAATCCTGAATTTGTATTCGATAAATAACAAGATGACGATCTTGCCGTACCCCATATAGAGGTTTATTCAATTATTGGGAGCGTTTGTGTATAAGCTCAATATCTTCTTGCTAACGATCCGTTTTAATAGAAGAAAAACACCCTGGGTAACAAAAAGGTGCCGAATGGGTGCCTATATCGATATTAATTTATAGTGTTGATTGAATATTCTAGTGGGAAACAAACGTTTCGTTGTGTGCATTAATTAAGGTTAGATTGTATGATGTTCTCATGTAAAACTCCACAATCTATGGGCGGCATGATGTAAAAACCATCTCGAGAACCTTTATAAATCAAGGATTCTGGGGGTTTTAGCACTCACCTTTCCATCGAAAAAATAACATTTTGACAACATTTATTTAAGAATTTTCGAAAATGAGGATGTTTCCAAAAGATTGCATAACTTTTGTGAAGCATCCTTTTTCATTTTTCCGTTATCTTTTTCTTATGGGTAACTTAAGATTAACCATGCAGCAAACTGTTAAGTTCGGTTACAGTTGTTATTAACTATTAGAGCGAGGACAACATGAAGATATTGAACTAATTAAGAAACAAGGTAATAAATCAAATTTGTGAAATTACAAATAGAGGTTTATTCTAATCATTAGAATAAACCATATCCTGATCTTCCTGTCCTTTAATAAGAACATCAAAAATAGCGTTTGTTAAACTACGCTTCCCTTTAGCATCATGTCCCAACTCCCATAACATCATCCCACCAAATCCGTTATCAAGAGCAAGTTTGGTTTTCTTTATCATTGTCGTTTCACCATTATAATGATAGGTTGTACCGTTCAAGTTAATTCTATCTCGTTCAGCATTTGCAGGATCATGATTAATGATAGTATCATATGATACTTGGTTATTCTTTACCTCTTCTGGTTGTCCATAAAAAGGTACTCCTAATACTAACTTTTCCTTTGAAATTTCATATTTGTCAAATAAATGAGACCAATAGTTTACGATATTCTCAGTGAATGGATATGGTGATAAATTTGCAGCATTATATTCCCCGTCCCATTGACCGTCATATGCCATAATATTAACATGGTCAACATGATGAAACATGAATGGATCATAAACGACTGATTGATCTTCTGTTCCTGTTACACTATGAATCATTGAATATACGGCTATAGATAACTGCTTGTTATGTAAGTGAAGCTTTTCTCCCAATGTTTTTGTAAATTCAGCTAGATATTGTGCGTCCTCTTTTGAACGAGGGTGCTCAAAGTCAATATCAATCCCATCAAGATTCTCTTCATTCGTTATTTCAATGAGTTCGTTAATAAGTTTTGTACGAGAAGTGGGATTTACTAAAGCAGCTTTAAAATAGTCATAAGATTCTCCGCCTTTCAAGTGGTTCATGCCACCTACAGCAAGCATCACCTTTGTATCTTCTTGGTGTGCTTTTTTTACTGTTTTGCGAAGATTTGATAAGGCCATCTCACCATTCAAAATGAGACTTCCATCTTTTTCTGGATGGGCAAATGAAAAAATAATATGTGTTAACTTCGAATAATCAATCGATGCCGGATCTCGAAAATCCTGTACATATCCTATTAATACTTTTGAATTGACTGTTTCTAACCGGGGGTTTTTCTCTTTAATCGGTTGTTCTGATTTAGGTACTTCTCCTATTTTGTGTTGACTTTGTTCTTGGCCTTTTTCTGTATTGGTACTTTTAATTATAAATACTAAAAATAGTCCTCCTATAAAAATGAGCAATGCTGCAATTGTTAGAAGGTGGTAGTTTTTCTTCAAAAAACAACACCCCTTTTCGTAAAAAATCGCCATTTAAAATAGTATCAAAAAAGAATAGAAACTGGGAAGTGATATAACCCAATAAACATATAAAGTCCTAGTTAAGATTAATTAGTATGAGTAGCTAAGTATGATGTAAGGGGGGCACCCCATATGGGCTCCTACAACTAGGGCAAAATGGCGATTGGTTAGCCTTGGATGCGCCTCAAGGGAGTTATAGCGGAACAACTCCAACGGATTTTATTGCTACAGCATTTTATGCTTATTCAACAAGAATTCTCCGCGATGCCGCGAAAGTTATTGGAAAATATGATGATATTCAAGAATATACCGCCTTATTAGATAAGATTATTGAACAATTCAATTATGAGTTTGTTTCACCATCAGGCAGATTGGTATCTCCAAACGCAAACTGCTCATGTTCTAGCCTTGATGTTTGATTTGGTTGACGGAAAAGTCAAAGAGAGGACAGCGTTTGAACTAAATGAGCTAATCGTTCAAAACAATTATCATCTCACAACTGGATTCGTAGGAACACCTTATCTTTGCCTGGCACTTTCAAAAGCGGGTTACCACGAAACAGCGGTCAGATTATTAATGCAGGACGATTATCCTTCATGGCTCTATTCTATTAAAAAAAGGAGCAACAACGATTTGGGAGCACTGGGATGGCATTAAGCAGGATGGTACCTTCTGGAGCGATGAAATGAATTCCTTTAATCATTATGCATACGGGGCTATTGGTAATTGGATGTATAAGGTGATTGCAGGGTTGGATATGAACGAAGCCTTTCCAGCGTATAAAAAGATTCGAATTGCACCGAAATTCGCCGGTATTCAGCTAACCTATGCAAAAGCGTCCTATGAATCCATGTATGGGCGAATCCGATCGTCTTGGAGGATGACTGAAGAAGAAATTGAGATGGAAGTGGAAATTCCAGCAAATACAACAGCAGAAATCATGTTACCATATGCTCACTTAAACGATGTATCGGAAAGTGGGAAGCCTCTGGTATCAACTGCAGGGATTCATTCCAGCAACGAAACAAATGATGGTGTGATTCTTACTGTCGGTTCGGGCACCTACCGCTTTAACTATGTAAATAAACATGGATTAAGACCGATTTTTACTGAAGAATCGAGACTAATGGATCTACTTGAGCATGAAGAAACATTGAAATTATTAACGAAATACGCACCTGGAATCACAAACCCGCCGGGAATTTTTGAAATGAAAACAAAATCTTTACAAGAATTAGCTGATCTTCCAGGATCAAAACTCTCAACCGATAAGGTAAATGCGCTTCTTGAGGAGTTAAATAACATTGAGTGGAACTTAGTTTTAGTAAAATAGTCTTAAACAAAAGGGGTTGTCTAAAAAGTCCATTTTAGTGTAATATAACTCAAAATTTAAAACCCAAGAATGTTGATATAACAGCATTCTTGGGTTTTCCCTTTTTCAAGATTGGGTTGAAAAGCTACTTTTCGGACAGCACTTTTTAAAAACCGGAAAAAAATTTTTTGAATCTTTCAGTATATACAAACTACTTTTGACCAGCAGAACTTAACCGAGAAATCCCTTCCTCCCTCAAAATCGAAAGCGTAACCTCCGCAGCAGTCATTATTTTTACACCAATTCTTTTTCTAGTTGCAGCCCAAGTAAGAATGGACCCTATACCTTTTGGAATTATCATGATTGTTACGTTATCAATCGGTTTCATTCCCCCGCGCTTGGTATGAATTTATTTGTAGGTTCGGGAATATCTAGGTTAAGTATGTCATCCTTGGTAAGAGGCGTTGTTCCTTTCTTATTATGCTGATTAGCTTGACAATAATAGCGATTATTCCACAGTTATCTTTGTTATTACTTTAATGAGGCTAGCTCAATAGGTCGTTGGCTGCGATCTTTTGAGTCAGTTTTTACGTCTTGGCTCTTTTTTAAGGGATTGTTATTTTTAATTGGTTCTATAAACGAAAAGTCTACTTTTTAGAGAATTTATGCTTAGAGGAGAAAAGTAGTTCCTTCTCTTTTTTTATTCAAAAAAGATGATTAAAGTTTGTTTACTTAGTAGACAAGTGGAATTTGAATGTGTATACTATAAGTGTAAGTAACTTATTAGACAAGTTAACAACATTACAAATCTAATTTTCTATAAATCTTTGATTGAGGTGACGAAGTTGAAAAATATAAGTATTGAAGAATTAGAAGACATAGCCATTGAAATGAGAAAAACAGCTGTAACAATGATTCATAAAGCACAATCTGGCCACCCGGGCGGCTCACTATCTGCAGCAGATCTTATGACAGCGTTGTATTTTAAAGAAATGAACATTGATCCAAACAACCCTAACTGGGAAGACCGTGACAGATTTGTTCTTTCAAAAGGACATGTTTGTCCTATCCAATATTCTGCCTTAGCTTTAAAAGGATATGTCCCATATGACACAATCTACACATTAAGAGAATATGGTTCTCCGTTCCAAGGTCATCCAGATATGAAAAAATGTCCTGGAATTGATATCTCTACTGGGTCATTGGGGCAGGGGCTTTCATGTGGAGTTGGTATGGCAATAGCAGCAAAACGAGATAAAAAAGATTATCGCGTTTTTTCTTTAGTAGGTGATGGAGAATGCCAAGAAGGTCAAATCTGGGAAGCTGCTCAGACAGCCGTAAAGTATCAATTAGATAACTTAATCGTTTTTGTTGATAATAATAGACTACAAATTGATGGTTTTTGTGATGAGGTTATGCCACTTCAAGATTTAGAAAAGAAATTCGAGGCATTTGGTTTGGAAACAAAACGAATTCATGGCCATTCCATGAAAGAAATTGTTGAGACACTTGATGAAATAAGAGTAGCTAAAAATGGGAAGCCAAAATGCGTGATTCTTGACACTGTGAAAGGTAAAGGTGTTTCTTACATGGAGGATGTTGCTGATTGGCACGGGGTAGCTCCAAATGATGAAGAATACAAACAGGCAATTGCTGAAATCACAGGAGGTTTAAAATAATGAGCATAATTGAGAAAACGCTAACAGTAAAAAAAGCAACAAGAGAAGCTTTTGGTGATGAAATTGTAAAGTTAGGTAAAGAGAATAAGGATATTTATGTCATTGACGTTGATATTGCAAAATCATGTAAAACAAGTAATTTTATTAAACAATTACCTGAACAACATATTAATGTCGGGATTGCAGAGCAAAATGCTGCAGGTCTGGCGGCAGGATTGGCGACAACTGGTAAGGTTCCTTTTGTAAGCACTTACGCGGTATTTGGTTCATTACGAATGGCTGAGCAAATTAGACAAGAAGTTTGTTATCCAAATCTAAATGTAAAAATTGCATGTTCACATGGAGGACTAACGCCAGCTAATGATGGTGGAAGTCACCAAGCGATTGAGGATATGGGAGTTTTAAGAAGTTTCCCAAATATGACTGTTATCATGGGGGCAGACTACTTTTCTACTAGAAAATTAGTAGAGCAAGCAGCAAAAATGTATGGTCCTGTTTATCTTCGCTTTACAAGAGACACTGTTCCAGTAATTTATGATGAAAATGAAGAATTTACAATTGGAAAAGCAAAGAAATTACAAGAGGGAAAAGATATTGCCATTATAGCGAATGGTGATACGGTTCATTTAGCAATAGAGGCTACAAAGGAATTAGAAAAGGAAGGTATTTCTGTAAAGCTATTAGATATGCATACAATTAAACCATTAGATCGGGATGCTGTTATCGAATGTTTAGAAATTGGACGTTTAATTACAGTTGAAGATCATAATATTTTAAATGGTTTAGGAAGCGCTGTGTGTGAAGTTGCAGCAGAAGAAGGGAAAGGGAAAGTGAGACGAATTGGGGTGCAAGATCAATTTGGTCAATCTGCTCCATATGAAAAATTAATGGAACTCAATGGAATTACTGTAAGTAATATCATTAAAACAGCTAATGATCTGCTTCGATAAAAAAGTAAGCGTGTTTCTTATTAAATAATAAACAATAAAATTATCATACTATAAATGCAGGAGTGGAGATGCATGTTTGAATTAAATGATCGCATAGCAATCGTAACAGGAAGTGGTTCAAAGAAAGGAATCGGACGGACAATTGCATTAACGCTTGCAAAACAAGGTGCAGCTGTTGTTGTCGCTGACCTAAATTTAGAGGGTGTTGAAGATACTGTAAACGCTATAACTGAAGCTGGGGGAAAAGCTTTAGGTGTAGAATTAAATGTTACGAATAAAGAATCAGTTGATGCAATGGTAGAGAAAGTGTTAAGCGAATTTGGAAGAATCGATATACTTGTTAATAATGCCGGCATCTCGCAAAAAGTCACTGTTCAGGATATGACTCTTGAAGATATGACAAGAGTTTTTAATGTGAATATGTTTGGCTTATTCCTTTGTACTCAAGCAGTACTCGAAACAATGAAAAAACAACAGTTTGGAAGAATTATCAGTCTTTCTTCCGTTTCGGCAAAAAGGGGGGGAGGAGTATTTGGTGGAGCACATTATTCAGCCTCTAAAGCTGCCGTATTAGGTTTCTCAAAAAATCTTGCACGTGAAGTTGCAACAAATGGCATCACAGTAAACTGTGTAGCACCAGGTCTTATTAACACGGAAATATGGAAGTCCCTTCCGGAAGAAGATGCGAAGAATGTGATTGCTAGTATCCCAATGGGTAGACCAGGTGAAGTTCAGGAAATAGCTTCAACAATCGCATTTTTATCAACTGAAGAGGCTTCTTATATTACTGGAGAAGAAATAGATATTAATGGTGGTTCTCACATGGATTAATGAGATAACAGGCATTCCAGTTTGGGCTGCCTGTTTAATCATACCTTATATATCAGTATGAAAGTAAGCTAACGATTGGAGGAAAAGAACAGATGGGTACATTAGTTTGTGAAATTTGTAATGTAACAATTGATCATTTTGAGGATGAAAAGGTAACTGTTCTTTATACGAAGTGTGAGTGCTGTAATAATTCAAAAAAGGATAATAGAAACATAGAAAAATAGGATAAAAAATATGAAGAGGAAGATATGTTATGAAAGTAGCCATTGCATCTGATCATGGTGGGATCACGATTCGAAAAGAGATGATCTCCTTATTGGAGGAGATGGATATTGAGTTTATTGATTTAGGGTGTGAATGTTCTATATCTGTTGATTACCCGGATTATGCCATTCCAGTTGCAGAGAAGGTGGTAAAAGGTGAGGTAGATCGGGGTATTTTAATTTGCGGCACGGGGATTGGAATGAGCATTGCAGCAAACAAAGTCAAAGGAATTCGCTGTGCACTTGTACATGATACCTTTAGTGCCAAGGCTACAAGAGAGCATAATAATTCCAATATTTTAGCCATGGGTGAACGTGTTATTGGTCCCGGATTATCCCATGAAATTGCAAGGATATGGCTGACAACTTCTTATGAAGATGGTGGAAGACATGAAAATCGTATAAGGAAAGTTGCGGATATTGAGATGCAAAGAATATAAAAAATTACTACAATAAAGATGAATGTTGACCAAATGATCCAAGAATAAGAATTTTACTATCTCCTAAAAGAGTGATGATCTAATTCATCACTCTTTTGTGTCAAGTTAAGTTATCATGTTGAATACTAATGAAACTTATTAACATAATATACAAGTGATACCTTGCTCTTTAAAAAAGAAACGCTTATAATTATATGGTGGTTTAAAACGAATATTTATTGAGAGAAGTGATTAACATTAGCTTTAATCGAGTATCAAGTGAGAAATTATATATACAAATTTATAATCAAATTCTTTCAGAAATTCAATCTGGATCCTTTAATATTGGTGATAAACTACCAGCAGAAAGAGAACTGTGCGAGCAATTTGGAGTTAGTCGTGCTCCAGTAAGACAAGCATTAAGCGCCCTTGAGTTGAATGGGTTTATTTATTCTCGCCAAGGTGAAGGAGTGTACGTTAAAAATACACAGTTAACCAATAACTCCGAGTCTTCCTTTATGTTTGATTCAACTTCCCCAGAAGATATTGTTGAAGCGAGAATGAATATTGAGCCTTTAATTGTTAAATATGCAGCTTTAAGAGCTACTGATCAAGATATAGCGGATCTTCGCTCGACAATTAAAAAGATGGAAGAAGAAACAAATGCAGGGATTTATGTTCCTGAAACAGATGAAGAGCTTCACAATGGTATAGCGAAGGCCTCCCACAATGATCTATTTATTAAGATTATGTCAGCAATTAGTAATGCAATGAAGCAACAGGAAATGTGGAAATTCATTCGTGATCGTACGGTAACTAGGCCAGATTATCGAGAGGTTAATTTTAAAGAGCATAAGATGCTTATTCAGGCGATTGAACAACATAATGAAAAAGAAGCTGTAGAGCTAATGACTTCCCATATGCAGAACTTGTACGATCGATATTGGAAAGACTAAATAGGTTTACTAGGTTATATACACATCATCTGTTTATAAAGAAAAGGAATGTATCAAGAAACCATACTTGATACATTCCTTTTTGTTTTTTTAGACTTTAAGAAAGTATAAAATTTTGTACTTAGTTTTAGTGTCTAGCTCCAGGCGCCATCGGCTCTAGGGTCTAATCAAATAGGAATTGAAGGTAAAAGAACACCTTCTATTCCTATTCGTCTTATGCTTGTCGCCTTATGCTTAGCGCCTTGCGCTTTTCTTAGACCAAAACATGTAGCTACTAATAAAAGACGTGTCCAAGATTATTGATAATTTCAGAAATTAATTTAATAGACATTGACATCCTTAGAAACTGTATATATACTTTGTTTATAAGTAACTTAGTATACAAATTTGTAAATCTAAAATTATTCCGTTCATAAATTATGATTGTTTGGCTAAAGATGTAATCGCTTTAAAAAAATGGAACTTAGACGATTAATCTAGTTACTTATGTAAATGTAAATTGAGATATCTGACAAGGATGAGCTGAGAAATTTATTACAGTTTCATTAATGTTTTCCGGACAATTGTAAGCGATTACTAAAACGTTATTTCTTACAAAATAGTTGTATAAGGGAGGAAAAAATCTTGAAAGCGGCATTATTTGATAGAATTAACCACTTTACAGTCATTGCAAAAGAACCACCCGAAATGAAGGAGCATGAGGTATTCATAAAGGTGATTCAAGCAGGAATATGTGGTTCTGATGTGCATGCATATGTAGGGAAGCATCCTTTTCGTCATCCGCCAAGTATATTAGGACATGAAGTAATTGGACGAATAGTAGATAAAGGTAATAAGGTAACTAGTTTTCGAGCTGGGGATTTGGTGACAGTTGAACCACAGATAGGCTGTGGAATTTGTCATCCATGCAAAAAAGGGCATTACAATTTATGTGAAGAAAAAGTGGTGCTTGGAACAACAAAATGGGATGGAGGCTTTGCAGAATATATTGTAGCTCCAGAGCAAGCTGTATATAAAATCCCTGATACATTAATACCGGAATTAGCAGTCCTAACAGAACCTTTGGCTGTAGGTGTTCATGCGGTAAATATTGCAGACATTCAAAAAGGAGATAAAGTAGCTATTCTTGGTTCCGGGCCGATAGGTCTGGTTACAGCAGTTGCTGCTCATAATAAAGGGGCCGAAACGATTTGTCTGACTGATGCCATCGATAAAAATTTAGAAATAGGTAAAAAGCTATGTGCAACTCATGTTGTGAATGTGAGATCTCAATCCTTGCATGACTATGTTTCTGCTACTATTGGTCAGTTTGATCATGTTTTTCTTACGGCGGGCTATGAATCTATATTAGATGACGCTTTGTCTGTCATAAGAAGAAAAGGAAAAGTTATTTCCATTGCTTTATTTGAAGAAAAAGTAGCGATTGATCTCAATAAATTTATGATTTCTGAAGTTCAGATGTTTGGATCCTCGATGTACGTAAAAGACGACTTTCATACTGCTATTGAAATAATCGCATCTAATAAGTACGAGCTGGAAACATTAATCACACATCGGTTTCATTTTGATCAAATTAGTGATGCTATGGAGGTTGCATTAACGAAAAGTGGATCTCCGATAAAAATCGTTCTGGATTTATAGATAGTCCAATCGGAGAGGAGGTATTTTCAAGGCTTCTGGATGATAACTTGCGTGTTTTAGGTCATTTTGAAAACGAACGGATTCAGACATGCTAGTCTCTATTAAAATAAGTTAACTAGATTTGAGGTTTTTTATCATCATATTGACATTAGCAAGATATTTGGTAAACTATAGTTATTGGTATACTTAGTATACAAGAATACTAATTTCAAAAGTGTTTATTACAAGCTTAATGACCAATCTATATTTACGCTAAAATAAAGGAGGAATTGATTTGGCTTCAATTACATTTTTAAATGACCCAGTTACATTAGTAGGAAATGAAGTAAAAGTAGGGGACACAGCACCAGATTTTACAGTTCTTGATCATGATTTATCTCCGGTATCACTTTCAGATTCAAAAGGAAAGGTCCGCTTAATTTCTGTCGTGCCTTCGATTGACACAGGGGTTTGTGATGCTCAAACAAGACGTTTTAACGAAGATGCTTCCAGTATAAACAATGTTGAAGTTTTAACAATTAGCGTGGATTTACCTTTTGCTCAAAAAAGATGGTGTGGTTCAAATGGACTTGAACATGTAAAAACACTTTCTGATCACCGTGATCTTTCATTTGGTGAAGCATATGGCGTTCATATGAAAGAGTTACGTTTATTAGCGCGTGCCGTATTTGTGATTGATTCTAACGATAAGGTCATACATGCTGAGTATGTCAGTGAAGTGACAAATCATCCAAATTATGAGGCAGCGATTGAAGCGGTAAAATCTGCGAAATAAGATTACTAGAAATGATTATTTTATACAGTTGACCGAAACCGTGCCCTATCATCTATAATAATCATGTAAACATGGGGTTTATTGGTAATATTCTAATTTTTAAAAGCTTCCACACAACATGAGTAGTGCGGAAGCTTTTTGGTAGGATAATAACAAATTTAAACGGTATAAACATGTGTTTGGTTTTTAAATTGTTTTGTTGTCAAACCAGTCACTTTTTTGAACGTTCTGCAAAAATAGTGGGAATCACTATAGCCAACTTCATGGGCAATTTCATATGTTTTATTATTTGTTGTCTTCAGAAGATTTTTTGCCCTCTCAATTCGGGTGTTCGTTAAGTATTCGATTAATGTTTTTCCTGTTTCTTGGCTAAACATATGACTTAAATAGGATGCGCTTACATTTACGGCGTCTGCTACAGCTTGAAGAGATAACTGAGAGTCAGCAAAATGTTCGTTAATATAATCTACGGCCATTTGTACGGATGAAGAGTATTTGCTAGTAAGGTTATCTCTAGTTGATATAACAAGATCCAGCATTTCTTCGATATAAGATAATGCTTCATGATAATAGCGAATCCAGCTTGCTTTTATTTCTAATTGATTGATTTTCTGCATGATGTCAAGATTATCCATCTCCATTTCCTTTAAATAATGGGAGATGGAAATGGTAAAATCCATTAAAAAGTAATACATGGTAAAAGGAGAACGAATCATTCCTTTTTCAAGATAGGATGAATAAGAACGAGCAAAGCTAGAGATATCACTTGATCGTCCAACTTTAAGAAAGTCAATTAAGTCCCGGCGATTAAAATGCTGCAATTCTTTTTTTGACTCGGCATCAATCTCCGTTTCCTTTGATCTGTATTTCTGAATAATACTTGAATAGCTTTTCTCTTCATCGGCTTCCGAGAATGATAACGTAATCCCTTGAATACGGCTTTCTACTCTGCCAATTCCAAAGATGATTGGGTTGTCTGGGTGGAGATTGTCATGAGAAATCAAGCGTTGTCTAATGATCTCGGATTCTCTTTCAAGCGCCTGTTTCGATTCTCCCATCATGATAAAAATCGATTCCTTCACTTTTCTGCTAAAGCGCAAACAAACAAATTCATGATCAATCCAATTAATGGAATTTGGCCCGTTTGTATATTCAACAATAATAATATAATAATAGCTTGAGATAAGATTTAGATTTAATTTTGAAGCTTCTTTAATAGCAGACGAAGAACTATAGACGCCTTCACAAAGTTCGTATAAAAACTTATCTCTAGAAGCAGATTTTGTTTGCAATAATTGACTTTCCAGGTCACTTAATCGTTTATTGCTCATTTCTTCCTCATCAATTTTTGCGGCAACCTTTTTCAAAATAGCCAGCAAATCCTGTGAACTGACCGGCTTTAGGCAGTATTCTGTTACTTGGATGCGCATCGCTTCTCTGGCATATTCAAATTCGTCATGTCCGCTAAGGATAATAATTTTGATGGAAGGCATTTTTTCGCGAAGAATTCGACTTAGCTCCAGTCCATCCATAAACGGCATTTTTATATCAGTAATCACAATATCAGGCTGATGCTTTTCGATTAATGGAAGGGCAACCTCGCCATCTGAAGCATCTCCACAAAAAATAAATCCTTCTTGATTCCAATTAATGCTCTTGCCAATCCCTTCACGGATCGCCATTTCATCATCGACCAAAAATACCTTTTTCATTGGGATCCCCTTTCTGCCGGAATAATTACACTAACACGAGTGCCGGAGCCGTACCAGCTATTAATCTTTAAACCAAATGGCTCTCCATAATGTAGTAAAATACGCTGGTGAACATTTACCATACCAAATCCACCTTGTTTCTTTTCAAAGGGAACTCCTTGAGATAATTGTTTTCGTAAATCTTGTAATTTATCTTCTTTCATTCCAATCCCGTTATCAATCACATCAATTGAGATATATCCTTCTGGAGTAAAATCTCCTTTAATGCGAACAAATCCCTTCCCGCGTTTATTTTTTATGCCATGGTAGATCGCATTTTCAACAATAGGCTGAAGGGTTAATTTGATCATCTCATAGTTCAAAATATCTTCATTTAGATGAAACGTAACATCTAAAATATCTTGGTACCTCATTTTTTGTATAGTAAGATAATTGCGGATATGGTTAATCTCATCTTCTATAAGAATAAAATCCTTTCCCTTACTTAATGAAATTCTAAAAAAATAGGATAAGGCCTTTGTGATATCAATGACCTGCTGGCTTTTCTTGGCTTCTGCCATCCATATGATTGTTTCGAGTGAGTTATAAAGAAAATGAGGATTAATTTGCGCCTGCATCGTCCGTAATTCCGCCATTTTTAATTGCTTTTGTTCATTCACACTTTTTGTTAATAGAGCCTTGATTTTCATAATCATACTATTGAAGTTTTCACCCAGGTCAGCAACCTCATCTGTCCCTTTGTTCACGATCTGCACATCAAGATCACCTTGAGAAGCTTGTTTCATTTTTTCTTTTAATGTACGAAGCGGAAGAATCAGCCTAGATGTGATAAAGAAATAGAATCCCATTGTAAAAAGTAAAATCGACCCTACAGTTAATGTAATTAAACTTCTAATTTCAGTAGCTTCCTTCGTAATCTCTGCGAGCGATGCATAGCGAATAAATTTCCAGCCAGTCAATTCAGATGTATCATAGACGATAAATGTTTTATTCTCCGTAAAATATCCAGATTGGTTTTCTTCCAAAGGTTTTCGCTCGGTTATTGGTGAAGCTTTTTCAAATTGTGGCTGGGAAAATAATAGATGACCTGTTTCTGACTCAATATGAATCGTACCGGGCGTTCTTGATGAAGCTTCGTGAAGAATATCTTTAAAAATGGAAGCTTTTATCACAATATTAATGTAACCAATGACTTTTTTAGAACTGTCCGATACAATTGTACTTGTCATCGAAAAGGCTGGATTACTATTTTTATAGATCGGTTCGATTACTGTCTTTGTTGGCTGATTTCGCAGGTCCAGATAAGGAGACTTAGTGATTGTCTCTCTATCAATTTGATGAACCCCTCGGTCCTCACTTACTGCCTTCCCTTCAAGATCAATAACTTTAATATTCATGATGCTGTCACTAAATTGATAACTTTCTCTGTAAAGCTTGATCATGCCTAAAATACTTTTTGATTCCTCAGCCGTATTTACTTTGTCAATTAAAAATTGTACGGTGCTGTCCTTTTTCCCAATTTCAGTAAATCTTCTAATATCTTGATAAACAACATCAAATTCTCTTTTTAGTTGACCCATTTGAATTTGGGCTAGTGAATAGGACTTTTGCGCAACAATATCATAGGACTTCAGATAAGAGATTACCCCAACAAGGATGAGTGGTATGACCGTTAAAAAAAGAAACATCATTAAAAGCTTTGTACGTAAGCTAGAGGCAATCCATTTTGTGATTTTCATGATTTATCCAACCTGCCCATAATAGAATAAATGAATTTGAAATAATGATAAGAGTGATTTGGGATTATAGTTTAAACTGCCTGATGTTCTCTTTCATTTCTTGAATTCGTTCGACCAGCTTATAAGATGCATCAGACACTTCCTCAAGAGTCGTTAATTGTTCTTCACCCATGGCCGCAATTCCGGCAATTTCCGCATTACTAATTTGGGAGCTCTGCTCAATGTCTGAGATCATTTTACGGACAGAAAGCATTTGATCAAACGCTTCCTGCATGTCTTGCTTAATGCTTTCAATTTCGACTTGCTGGTTATTTCTAATGGAGCGAATCGTTTGGAAGCCTCCATTTATTTGTTCTGTTTTGATTCTGCTAAATTGAATAATTTCGAGAGCCTCTAGGTGTTGTTTTTTAATAGTAGATATTAGGTTTGTTAAGTGGTTCATATTGGAATCAGAGTCTTGGGAAATAGCGTTCGCTTCCTCAGCGACTACTTTGACCCGGGTTAATACGCTTTCAATTTTTTCATTTGCTGAGCTCTTAGGAATTTCAGTAAGCAGCGTTTGAGCCAATAGATTAGTCTCCCGTTCAACAAGCTTAATGAGCCGTAAATATTCATGCATTTCTCCTGACAGTTTTTGAAGTTCCTCCGAATCACGGTTAACTTGATGTATAGTTTGGCTTATTTTTTCAAGCAGCTCATGGAAGGTAATAAGCTGGCTGTTTATTTCATTCGTCATTTTTAATGTTTCGTTTGATTGGAGATTCATTTTGTTTGATTTTGCTAGTACCTCGTTATATTTAAAAAGCAGATGTTCAAATGTAGAGACTGATTTTTGAATGAGTTGATCTTGTTTATGAAGATTGACTGAGATGGTTTGTGTTGCTTCTGCAACATCTTCACCCGCCAATCTGTTTTCAAGAATACTTTGATGTATATCCTTCGAAGTTAAAACGACTAGATCATTTGTATTTCTCACGCTTAAAATAATATCCTTTAAATTATGAAACATTCGATTATAGGCACGACATAAATCACCGATTTCATTTTTAGAAGCAATCGATATTTCTCCTACTGTTAAGTTTCCTTCCGCAATTTCATTTGTTTTTTGTCCTAAAGCGCGAATAGGTTTGACAAAACTTCCTGATATATAGATAGCAAATAATAATGAGAGAATAATAATACCAATAAATGCACAAATATAAATGGTTATGTCTCTTTTTAAATTAGCGGAAATAATATTTTGCGCTTCTCCTTTAACCAGGAGGGTTTTTTGCAAAAGTGCCTCAACTTTTTCATCAATAAGGTCGGTAAGAATGGTTATGTATTCATATGTGATATTTCGTTGATCAGCTGAAACATTTGTTTGTATTTGCTCGCCAAGCTTATCAATATATTCAGTCGTGGTCGTTAATGTTTCGCGAACCTCAGATATTTCCTTCGAAAATTGGCCATTTTTATCATCACGTTCGATTTTATCTAAATTTTGGTACATATTGTTTAAATGGTCGTATTGGGTTCCATTTTCAAAATGGACCTTGCCATAAGCAATTTCTCTAATCTCATCATTGAGCTGTTGCTTAAGCGAGCCATTAATTGAATTTGTCAGCGTAATCGTTTCCATCATGGCGTTATACTGCTGAATATATCCAAGGAAAAGATAGATTTGAACACAGTTAGCTGTAGCCAACCATAAAAGAATGACCGAGAAAACGAGAATTAATCTTCTCTTTAATGATAAATCAGACAACTTTGGATACGCTTTCAAATATGATCCCTCCTTCTTAGAACCATATTACTATATAAAGATTTAAATGTAGATAAAAAAAATATGCAATTTCAATTAAAAATTTTACAGTTTTTGAAAAGGGAGTCATAAAAACAATGTATCATTTTATATTTTTTGCAAATATCCAGCATTTTTCAATCCTTCCGGCGATATCGTTTAATTAGACGGAGATTTGTCTTTAATGCTTAATGCAACTTACCGTAATGATCTTCTATACTAAAAATCTAAAAACATAAGAAATTAGCAGAAAAAGCATATAACACTACAAAAAAATCAAATTCTTTAGAATCTTTCCAATAATATGTCTATAATGTATAATAAGTACAAGATACAAAGAAGGAGGTAATAAATGAAGACATATAATCATTTTTATCGATTTAGAACCAAAATTTCTCCTCTTATTGGCATCGCTTCACTCGCTTTTTTCAAGTAATTGATAAACACTTGTTTTTAATAGTTTTCTTTCTTCAGTTTTTAACCATTCCGTGATATCTCGAGAGATAACCAGGAAAACTTCCTTCCAGCCAATATAAAACCTTGCAATGTAAGCTCAACTTTCATTTTTCGCCTGTTATAAAAACATATTCGCTTTGTTGTAAAGTGAATGATCGATTCCTTCTATCATTTTTTAGCTTTTTGCTTGAGTAATCATGAACCTAGTCGGATTCTTCAACAGAAGTGAAAAAAATAAGGAGGGTTTGTTTTGGAACTATATGAAACATTATATGATGAGCATGAAAGAGCCGACGTACGGTTTGTTGGCTTTACAACGGATCATATTCGATATGATTTTGGAATCGTTTATACCCAAATGTTTTTGGGAAAACCACTTGTTATATGCATGCAAACCGGTAGATCAGCTTTGTTGGATTCAAGTGATATTAAGAATATTGAGTATTTAAAAACAGTATTTTGTATTAGTTCTCTTAAAGAAGCAGAGGATGTATCACTTTTTTTAAAGCAATACCTTTCTACCTCATTTTATATTGAACAGTATACCTGATTGGTTCTATACTATAGGTCCATAAATAAAGAATCGACTCCTTGGTAGATAGGAGTCGATTTTTTTATTTAAAGGTAAGAAAGAAAATTTTAACCAAGTTTTTGTGTCTAGCTCCAGCGCCTAGCCCCGAAGCACAGGACGTGCAAGTGCAGCCAAGAGATAAGGACGTCGCGTTTTTGTGACTGCCTCTATGGTCTAGCCACTCATGAATTGAAGGCAAAGAACCCTTCTATTCATGAGCGTCTTATTTGCCCTAGGCTGATCAAGGCGCTTGCGCTTTTCTTATTATCGTGCAAAGCATGCCGTTAATTGCTAATTGGTGGAAGTACACCTTGAGCAGGTACCACGAACGAGATAGTAAATTATTAGGGTCTTTGGCTGATTCCTTAAAAAGATAATCAGGTAAACAAGTAACTCATTAGAAAAAGTTCAGGGGGTGGCCCCTGAACTTTTTCATGAAAAGAAAACCTATTCTATTTTTTATTGAAAATCTATTAAAGACAAAAAATAACCAATTTTTGATGCTTGGCAGCGAGATTGGGTGAGTCATGTACTAAGAATCGCAGATCCCCTTGAAGGGAACCTGGCTATTGTTGGTGTTCTAGCACCGAACAGTCTTTTTTAGCTTATGCTTTCTGATCCAGCTCCAATGGCAAAAAAGCATACTCTCCGTCCTTAATCATTTCACATTTACGAACGGGAATTGGATATTTAAAGATCGGCCCATCAATTACAGTGGTATGGAACTCTCCACCTTCTCCACAGGGGTCAATACCCCGGTCTACAAGCTCCTTCACGTACTCATGGGTTAACGTTCGCCCTAAATCGTCTTCCCGCATTCCTAATGATAAATTAACAGTTACAATCATCGTTACAAATCCCAGATTGATGAACTCTTCGACAGCTTCACGATGATCCATTTCCCATAAAGGCATGCCAAGCTTTAAGCCAGCCTTTTTCGTAACCTTGTCATGCCAACAGCCATGAGCAGGCATATCCAAGTCTCCAGTTACTAACACTTCTGCTCCTTGATTTTTTGCTGTTTCTAAAAGGTTCAAAAATACTTTTTCATAATCTGTCCAACTTGCAGCCGCAGCATATACCGGCAAACCTATAGAGTTAGCTTGGGCACGTATAAGCTCTGGAGGCATTCCATGGGATCTCGAACGTTTCCCTCTTTCTTCCAGTATAACGATTAGTCCAACCGCTTCCCCAACCTTCGCTGCTTTATATAGAGCTAAAATACTATCCTTTCCTCCGCTAAAAGAAGTGATGAATTTATGCCCGCGTGCTCCATTTTTCCAATCTTTTAATTCTTCCATTTAATCTTTCTCCTTTATTCATAAATGTTGGTTTTAACTGTTGCTATCCTTGCTGCATTTAATGAGTTGTGTTGCTGTATCAAGAAATTGTTTAACCAAAATTGAATCTTCATCCGTCCGCCAGGCAAGACTCATTTCTACACGTGGGGCTTCTTGCTCTATGTTTATATATGTGACATCCCGCATATGAAAATTCGATGTTGATTTTGGTACGATACTAATACCCAATCCTGAGGCAACCAACCCTATAACCGTCTGTATTTCTTTTACTCCTTGACGTATGATGGGGCTGAAGCCAGCATTGTGACATTTAGAGATGATATCATCGTACCAACTCGGCCAAATTTCCCTCTCCACCAAAATAAATTGTTCGGTGCTCAGATCAGCCAACGATATTGAAGCCCGTTGCGTAAATGGATGCAACTTCGGTACGACAGCGATGCATGTCTCTTGATATACTGACAAGAGTGATAAAAGCGGATCAACTATAGGAGGTCTTACAAAACCAATGTCAATTTCCTTATTATGAAATGCCTCAATTTGCATTGGTGTAGGCATCTCGTGAAGAATCAAATCTACATATGGAAACTGTTCCTGAAACCCGCGAACAATGATAGGAAGAATATCAAATGTTGCAGATCCAACAAACCCCACCACTAACCGGCCAACAATTCCATTTTGTGCCTTAAGAGCTGAAGCCTTTGCCTCCTCTAATTTGGTAAGGACCTGACGAACTTCTTGCAAGAAAATCTTTCCCGCATTTGTCAGCTCTACATGTCTTTTTGATCTCTCAAACAGCTTTACGCCAAGTTCATTTTCTAGTTGTAAAATTTGTTGACTTAAAGGTGGTTGTGTCATCTGTAAACGCATGGCAGCACGACCAAAATGCAGCTCTTCTGCCACAACAGTAAAATATTTTAGCTGACGCAGCTCCACGGTATTACTCCTTCCAATTAAGTCGTTTTACGACTTAAAAGTGTGATTTTTATATATTAGACACTAATTGATTCCCGTTGTAAAGTTTTTTATAGATGAAAACAAATCAACAATGTTTCGTCAAAATCCATATATTGATCCTCAAATGTTAGTTATCAGTGAAATTTGAGAACAGCTGGAAGAACTGACACACCTGAAGTTGGAGAAATTTAATTGGACTTAGATCTATGTTTCTGAACAATAAATGAGATTCGTTGTTAGATGAACTTCATACTTCTAAAAAATGATTATTTAAGGGAGAGGAATAATCGTATGAAAGCTGCGATAGCCATTTTATGTCTGATATGGGGTTTTAATTTTGTTATCATGAAATTAGGAAATGGTGTTTTTCCTCCCGGCGAGTTTGCAGCATGGCGATTTTTAACCGGTTCCTTTGTCCTCCTGGGTGTGTGTTTGATGAGAAAAATACCACTGCCAAATAAATCGGATTTCAAGTGGCTGGTTTTATGCGGGCTGCTCCAAACAACTTATTTTAATATCGCTATTCAAATATCGCTAAACTACATTAGTGCAGGTCTTACATCTGTTTTGACCTACAGTATGCCGCTTTTTCTCTCAATAATGGCACATAGATGGATTCCTGGTGAACGGTTGACAGCAAGGAAGTCGTTTGGAATTATACTAGGCATTGGGGGGTTATTTCTTGCAATGAACATTCATTTAGGTGGATCCATTTGGACTGTGTTACTTGCACTGAGCTCCGCTATTTCTTGGGCTATAGCTAACTTGCTTTTTAAACTAAAATTAAAGCATTGTGATACCATTCAATTTACTACTTGGCAAATGACGATTGGAGCGATGGGATTATTGGTATATACTCTTTCATTTGAGCATGGTGAAGCGGATTGGGGATTCATGCCGGCCGTATATATTCTGTTTTCTGGAGTTGTTGCCTCTGCCTTGGCTTTTGTATTGTGGAATCATATTTTGAAACGTACAGAGGCAAGCAAAGCATCGATTTCTTTATTACTTGTACCTATTGTGGGTGTCATTTCTGGAATCATATTTTTGGATGAAAACTTAAAAATGACTACATTAGCAGGGATATTACTTGTACTGGCAGGAATAAGGATTGTAAATAGTAAAAATGCTCACGAAACTCGTAAGGTCAAATCAAATGCTGTGAATAAAGGAATATAAACGTATGCTATCTGATGTTACCAATGTTGAAGCGGGTAAAGGTATCCATATCTCAAAAAAACAACTAAATCAATTTTCTTATTCCGGTCATTTATCTCGTTTAATGGTAGAATGGCAGGTTCAATGTCTCCTAAGAGCATGCAACCAAAAAAATGACATAAACAGAGGAGAAGTTTCTTCTCCTCCTTAATACGTATTCAATAATTAGAAACGACCCATTGATTGTTGAGCCATTGCAACTAGTCGTTTCGTAATTTCTCCACCAACTGAGCCATTAGCGCGTGAAGTTGTTTCAGCACCAAGGTTCACACCAAACTCTGATGCAATTTCATACTTCATTTGTTCAATAGCTTGTTTAGCACCTGGAACAACTAATTGATTGCTGTTATTATTACGTGCCATAAAATCATCTCCTTAAAGTTTGTAAGAATTAGATTATGCAAGCTTGCTTAATGGTAGTTTGAAGTATTAAAGAAAAATTATACATGAAAATAATGGAAATTGTAAAAAGCGAAATATGGAATAATAGTATAAAGGGAGTATCATAAAAAGAAGTACTTCGTGTATAACATCATTTTTTTCTGAAGAGATAGATTCTCTTTGGACTATATAAAAACCATCCTAGTTATACTTCAAAATCGTGTCAATTTCTTGAATAACAGCATTATAGAAAATTGATTAAAACCGGTTCGATGCTTCGATAATGGAGGTTCGCTTTATTATTATGCTAACGAGGCAGAATAGTTCGCTAACAAAATTTGGATATTTTGCTATAATTAGATTAACAACTTTGAGTTAGTGGGGAAAGAGATGCTTACTGAAATATTTACTAATGTTATGTTTATTCGTGGAATGCCAAATGAAAAAAGGATTAATCAGAACATTGAATCACTAAAAGCGACAGAATGGTTTAAACAGTTATATTTAAAGAATGAAGAATTATTTAAGAAAGATGAAGATATCCTTTACGTTATCGGTTGGGCGAATATTGAGAAGGCTTTAAGCAGTGAAAATAAAACAGAGAAGTTAAGGACGAAAATAATAAATGCCATAAAAAATAGCTAATTTTAAAAAATGGGGAGAAATGTAATGGAATTACAAACAAAGATATTAGATGAAATTATGAACAGTAAAAAAGAAATTGAGCTTATCTTAGTAAATGGTTTCCGTATGAAAGGAACAATTGAGGGTCATGATAAATTTTCAATCGTTTTTAAATCAAATGGAAACCAGCAGATGATTTTTAAACACGCAATCTCTACAATTGTTAGATAATACACCATTAACGACCAGAGGTCTACACCAATGTTTTGAAAGATAAATAAAAAGTAAGTGTCAACTTTCTATTAGGGTGACTGAGAATGAAACATGCGAGAAATGAAGTTACTTTCCATAATTCTTATAACTGCAAAATGATATGATCCTATTTTTGTGGTAAATGATTGAAACTATGATGATGAACATCTTGTTAGCTCTATTTTAAGGAAACAAAGTATACATATATCTTTGAAATGAAATTCGATAATATAAAAAAGTTTGATCAAAGATCCTGTGACATACAGGATAATTTTTTTCTTTTTCAGCAAACTTGCCAGATTATAGAATATCATTCGTTAAGTTTACTTGGGGTTAAAGCATGAATAGTTATAATAGTATTTAAATGTTTTGTACTGGAGGCACTTAACTTGGAAATAAGGAAAGCAAGTAAAGAGGATATAAAGGTAGTTTCAAGAGTTTATGTTGATAGTTGGAAGAATACTTATCGTGGTCTAGTACCTGATGAATATTTGGACACATTATCTTACGAAGAGGCAGAAACAAAGTGGATTGCTTTTTTAAAAAATGAAAATGAACCATTTATTTTCATTGCAAGTAATGATGCCGGAAAAATGATTGGTTTTGCATCAGGTCAAAGAATCGATGAGGAAAATTTTGATGGAGAATTATATTCATTGTATCTCTTAAAGGAAGCTAGAGGATTAGGTATAGGAAGGCTGCTGGTTTCAGCTACTGCCAAGCATTTAATAGAAAAAGGTATTTATTCAATGATGGTTTGGGTAATGAAACAAAATAAATCTGGACTTGGTTTTTATGAACGTATGGGAGGAAAAGAATATACTCATAGGACTAGTATGTTTGGAGGAACCACAGTAGAGGATGTTGCGTATGGCTGGAAGGATCTTTCAGAATTATGCATTGAGTAATAAGAGTTAACAAAGAAATACGTATGTCGCTTTAATTTTCGTTATGCAAGAATAGGGTGCATTACAAAAATGCTTATAAAAAGAATTTAATTTAACAGTATGGAGTTAAAAGAAGATGTGATTAACGAAGTAGATGATTGTTAGGAGGTAATCAATAAGCAACAACTTTTAAAAAGAGCCTTATTCAATTCGAATTGAATAAGGCTTTGTGTCTCTCCTCATTTTTTGCTTTGAACAAAGGCATCAATTACTTCTAAAGCCTTTTCTGCTCCACCGCATTTTTGAAAACTTTCATTAATTTTTTTGATACCCTCTTTATAACTTTCGTTGGTTAGCACTTCTTTAACGGCATCCTTTAACGTCTCAGGTTCTATATTGTCTTTTGATACTCTGTAACCAGCATTAAGATCCTTCAGACGCTGTGCCACCATCGGTTGATCCTTGTCATGCGGGATAACAACCATTGGGACATTGAAGTGGATAGATTCATTCACGCTATTCATACCGCCATGGGTAATAAAGACATCCGTGTGCTCGAGTACCTTTAATTGCGGCACATATGAAGAGATGATAAAATGCTCGGGGGCATCTTTAATTTTGGTCATATCTACTCTTTCACCCGTAGCAATGACAACTTTTCCTTTGAAATCAGAAAATGCATCAATACACGTATTAAAAAATTCTTCTGTACGGTCAAGAACCGTCCCCATTGAAATATAAAGAACTTGTTCGTTCTCTAATGTTTCGATGGAAAAGCTATCTGTAGAAGCCCTTTGTGGAAATGTTGGTCCAATAAAGATATTTGAATCATCGAAGTTTTCGCTATGAGGTTGAAAATACCGGCTCGTAAATACAATCGTTAATTCAGCTGTATTATTCATAAACTGAACCATGCTCTCCGGCTCTATACCATAACATTCTTTCATTTGTACGATTAACTTTTCAGCCTCTACATCAGGTTTCAATCGAGATAAAGGCATGTTTTTTAGAAATTCTTTTGGAAACAAAAAGGATGCTGAGGAGCAAATCCCAGGGATTTGCAAGTAGTCTCTCACTAGTTGTCCCGCCCCAAATTTTTCATAAAACACCAAGTGGAAATTTATGTCCTGAGATAACTGTTTTGTGATCTCTAAAGTGTCCAATGAATTTTGAATTTGAATTTTTAGAAAGGCTTTTAAACCAGCATTTGTATGAGGATCTATGGAAACTTTACTTAATAAATCGGGCTGAAGGTGAACAGTTGCGCCAACTCCTTCTAAGCGCTCTCTAAATTTTTCAGTTGTAATATAGTGAACGTTGTCTCCTCTTTCCGCAAAAGCTTTTACAATGCCAAGAGTAGGATTGATATGTCCTTCTGCTGGAAAATTAACCATTAAAATGTTTGCCATCTGAATCACACTCCTTGTCTAAATACTTACAACGTACTAATTCTATTACTCTTTTCTCTTTGACTAGTAAGGATACAAAACCTCCCCACTCCTCTAATAACTATTAATTCTAACTAGAAAACCAGTTCAGTATGTCATTGAACCTAACCTACTATTCAATTTATCCTTTAAAACACATCAGTGGCTGGCAACGTAAACAGTTTTAACATATTTTACCTTTGCAGGCAACAAAAATGATTGTTGCCAGAATCTTAAATTCTATTATTTGTTTTTTAAAATTGAGCGATAATCTTCAATATTTCAGAGCCAGCAAATTTAAACGTGATTTTATTGAGGGCAAATCTTGTAACCACGCATCTACTTAGATTTATAGGTTTTGTAAAAAAATAATGCAATTTTTTTAAAAATTTTGAAGTAAATTCAGGTCAATAGATGATTTCATATAAAATAAATTTACAATTTTTTCGAAAGTTAGTCCATTCACTCAAAGGTTGTAAACGCTTTATAATCAGCTTATACAAATTCAAAAACGACTTAGGGGACATTTTTGAATGGAAGAAAAAAGGGAGGTTAATAGATTGAAAAGATTATGTAAAGGAAAAACCATTTTATTTTTTATGATGGCGCTCATGCTTTTATTATCAGCTTGCAGCTCATCGGGTACAGGCGGACAAGCGGAGAATGCTGGTGCCGGTTCAGGGGATTCGAAATCTGGCGATAAGCTGGTCATTGGCTTTTCACAAGTTGGAGCAGAAAGTGAATGGAGAACAGCGAATACAAAATCGATGCAGGATGCGATTAAAGCTGCTGGCCATGAATTGAAGTTCTCAGATGCTCAGCAAAAACAAGAAAATCAAATTAAGGCACTTCGTTCATTTATTGCGCAAAAAGTAGATGCGATTGTCTTCTCTCCAGTTGTTGAAACAGGATTTGAAACGGTGTTACAGGAAGCGAAGGATGCAGGAATTCCAGTCTTTCTAGCTGACCGTGCAGTTGATATTCAAGATGATTCACTTTGGGTAACGTTCTTAGGATCAGACTTTGTGGAAGAAGGAAGAAAAGCGGCGAATTGGTTAGTAGAAGAAACAGCTGATGTAGAAGGTGATGTTAATATCGTTGAACTTCAAGGTACAGTAGGCTCTGCTCCAGCGATTGACCGTAAATCAGGATTTGAAGAAGTCATTAAAGATCATCAAAATCTTAAAATCATTAAATCACAAACAGGTGATTTCACACGGGCAAAAGGTAAAGAAGTTATGGAAGCGTTCTTAAAATCTGAAGGTGACAACATTGATGTGTTATACGCCCATAATGATGATATGGCCATTGGTGCGATTCAAGCGATTGAAGAGTACGGATTAAAGCCTGGTGAAGATATTAAAATCATTGGTGTTGATGCAGTAAAAGGAGCATTCGAAGCAATGGCAGCAGGCAAAATGAATGTCACAGTTGAATGTAATCCGTTATTTGGTCCGCAAATGGTTGAATTAATTGAGGCACATTTTGCTGGTGAAGAAATTCCAAAGCGTGTAGCGGTAGAAGAAAGCATGTATACAATGGATCAAGCAGAAGAGCTTCTTCCAACTCGTGAATATTAAGCAAGGAAATTAACATAGAAAACAAGGCCACTAGGGGAGGTAGTAAATCTTACTATTTACGAACTAGTGGCTATTAAAATAAAAGATTGTTAGGAGGGTAAATGGTGAAGAAGCAAGCTCCAGTACTAGTCATGCAAGGCATAACCAAGGAGTTCCCAGGTGTGAAAGCTTTATCAAATGTTCAGTTAAAGCTGTACCCTGGGGAGGTGCACGCCTTAATGGGAGAGAATGGTGCAGGGAAGTCAACCCTTATTAAAGTGTTAACAGGTGTATACACGTTTGATGAAGGTTCTGTAACGTTGGAAGGGAAACCAATTCGAGTAACCACTCCTCTTGAAGCACAAAATTTAGGGATTAGCACGGTTTATCAAGAAGTTAATTTATGTACAAATTTATCAGTCGTTGAGAATATTTTCATCGGCCGGGAAATCATGAAAAGAGGCCGGCTTGATTGGAAAGAAATGACTCGCCAGGCAAAGGAGTTACTAAAAGCTCGACTAAACCTAGAGATCGATGTGACCAAACAGTTGTCATCCTACTCTGTAGCGATCCAGCAAATGATCGCGATTGCACGTTCCCTTAAAGTATCTGCAAAGGTACTCATTCTCGATGAACCAACTTCAAGCCTTGATCAAAATGAGGTTAACCAATTGTTTAATGTCATGCGGAAATTGAAACAAGATGGCTTAGCGATCGTTTTTGTCAGTCACTTCCTTGATCAAATTTACGAAATCACAGATCGGCTAACCGTCTTGCGTAATGGGACATGGATTGGTGAATATATGACGAAAGAAATTGACAGGCTTGAATTAGTTTCGAAGATGATCGGCAAGGACCTAAATGAGCTTAAGACGACTGAAAGAGAAAAAAACAATGTCGTTGAAAAGAAAAAGCTATTTTTGCAAGGAAAAAATGTTTCAAAGAAAGGCAAAATTGCCCCTTTTGATCTCGATATCCATGAAGGCGAAATTGTCGGTCTTGCAGGACTCCTCGGTTCAGGCAGGACGGAATTAGCAAGATTACTGTTTGGAGCAGATCGAGCTGATTCTGGTGAAATTAAAATAAACGGCAAAAAGGAGAATCTTTCCTCTCCTAAACAAGCGATTTCAAATGGTATCGCCTTTTGTTCTGAAAACCGAAAAACAGAAGGAATTATTGCTGATCTCACAATTCGAGAAAATATGATTTTAGCTATGCAAGGTATCCAAGGATGGTTCAAGTTTATTCCAAAGAAAAAACAAATGGAAATTGCGGATGAATATATCAAACTATTAAACATTAATCCGCCTAATCCGGAGCAATTAATCAAAAATTTAAGCGGCGGGAATCAACAAAAGGTTCTGCTTGCGAGATGGTTAATTACAAATCCGAATTTACTCATTTTAGATGAACCGACAAGAGGAATAGATGTAGGAGCAAAAGCAGAAATTCAAAAATTAATGCTTTCATTAAGTAAAGATGGGAAGTCAATTTTGTTTGTTTCTTCAGAAATAGAAGAAGTGCTGCGTACTTGTCGTAAAATTGCTGTCCTCAGGGATCACCATAAGGTGACAGAAATTGAGAACAATCAGCAAATGACACAAAAAGACATAATGAAGGCAATGGCTGGGGGATAACGTAATGAAATCAAAATTATTTTGGCCAATCGTCGTCTTAATCATCATTTTATTAATCAATCTTTTCTTTGATAAAAACTTCTTTTCTATTGAAGTAAAAAACGGTTATTTAACTGGTAGTTTAATTGATATTTTAAATAGGGGAGTACCATTGTTACTCGTTTCGATCGGAATGACCCTTGTTATTGCGACAAAAGGAGTCGATCTTGGCGTTGGTTCAGTAATTGCAATGGCTGGCGCAGTTGGCGCTATGACTGTAAGCGGGGCAAACGGTGATGGTTTAGGACCGCTATTTACGGCAATTGCTCTTGTTATCGCGATCTCAATCATAGCCGGTTTATGGAATGGTGTGCTTGTATCAAGAATTGGAATACAACCAATTGTTGCCACATTAATTCTTATGGTTGCTGGACGTGGTATTGCTCAACTAATAACAGATGGTCAAATCATGACCGTTTATTATGACCCTTACACTTTCATTGGCGGTGGGCACCTCCTTATGCTGCCATTTTCCATTTTTATCGTCGCTGCTGTTTTGGCCATTGCTGCATTTTTAACGAGAAAAACAGCAATAGGATTATTTATTGAATCGGTTGGAACCAATCCGGAAGCTAGCCGTCTCTCAGGAATCAATTCAAAAAATATTTTAGTAATGGTTTATGTGTTTTCTGGAATATGTGCAGGAATCGGCGGCTTAATCTTAAGTTCGAATGTTGCGAGTGCTGATGGAAACAATGCAGGCCTTTGGTATGAGCTTGATGCCATTTTAGCCGTTGTCATTGGCGGGACATCACTGAATGGCGGCCGATTTAACTTAATGGGTACAGTAATTGGTGCTCTTATCATTCAAAGTTTAACGACTACGATTTACTCGATTGGCATTGCACCTGAAATCAACCTTGTAGTAAAAGCAATCGTCGTATCACTCGTTTGTCTATTGCAGTCATCAGAGTTCAGAAAGAAAGTATTTGGCGGTTTTGCAGTGAAAAAATCACAAAAGAAACGTGAGGGAGTGACCGTATCATGACGAAAAAGATCCAGTTAGACTCAAAACATCTCCCTTTAACAGCAACGATTCTGTTATTTATCTTAATGTTCTTATTTGGCTCACTTCGCTATACTGGCTTTTTTTCAACACAAGTTTTCTTAAATTTGTTTATTGATAACGCATTTCTAATTGTTGTAGCTGTTGGGATGACCTTTGTGATTTTATCAGGAGGAATTGATCTCTCGGTTGGTTCAATTATTGCTCTAACGAGTATGGTAGCAGCGAGTTTGACAATGAACGCACAGCTTTCTCCAGCTCTTGTTATCCCAATCAGTTTACTTATTGGTACAGTCCTTGGTTTCTGTATGGGGTGCCTTATCCATTATTTTAACTTACAGCCATTTATCGTTACGCTTGCCGGCATGTTTCTTGCGAGAGGCCTATGTTATCTCATCAGTGTTGAATCAATTACGATCGACAATGGCTTTTTCAATTTTATGGCAAGCACGAGAATCCCGGTTGGCGGCGGGAATTTTATTTCTATTAGTGTCATTATCGCAATGGTCGTTGTGATTGCCGCTATTTTTGTTGCTCATTACTCGAAATTTGGACGTAATGTTTATGCATTAGGCGGCAGTGAACAATCTGCCCTATTAATGGGATTACCTGTCGGGAAAACAAAAATTATGATCTATACGATCAGTGGGTTTTGCTCATCCCTAGCCGGTCTCATTTTCACGTTCTATATGTTGTCAGGTTATGGATTACATGCAAATGGGCTGGAGTTAGATACGATTGCAGCAGTTGTCATCGGCGGCACTCTCCTTACTGGTGGTGCCGGGTATGTAGCAGGCAGCGTTGTTGGGGTGTTAATTTTAGGGATTATCCAAACAGTGATCGTGTTTGAAGGAACGTTAAGCTCTTGGTGGACAAAGATTGCGATTGGAGCCTTGCTATTATTATTTATTGTTTTACAACGAGTCATCGTAGCTAGAAGCAAGTCGAACCAAGCATCGATATCAGCACATTAAAGGGGTGTGAATTATGAAAAACAGAAAAAGATTGTCCGTCTTTTTATTGATGGTTATGATGTTTAACACGCTTTCCGGATTATGGCCTAAGGTCTCAGCAGCGGAAGAAGCGAACTCTACAACTCCTAAACTGATTCTCCATTATGACATGAAAACTTCAGAAAAAGATGGGGATCAACTGAAGATAAAAGATGTGTCCGGCAGTGGCACAACATTTGACGGGGTTTTCAAAAATCCTGAAAATGGCCAACTTGTTCATAATGAGGAAGTTGGATATGCAGCGTTTAATGGTGGAAGTTCAACATCAAAAAGCGGTTATATCGAAATTCCAAAAAGCGAAAATGGTTCAGATTTATTAACTGGTTTACAAGATGTAACCGTTTCAGCACTTGTGAATTGGAGTAATGATGGGGCCAATCGTTGGATTTTTGGATTGGGAGCTGTAACAGATGATGCTGAGAATGGCAATAAATATTTCTTCGTTACACCGCAGCATGGCTCAGGAAATGTAGCAGCAACAGGAATTTCCAAAGCGGGCTGGAGAAATGAATCACTAGTCAAAGCAACATCGGCCATGAAAGCGGATAAATGGGAAGTAGCCACGGTTGTTTTCTCTGGCCAAGCCAATACGATTACCTTATATGTAAATGGTGAGAAGGTCGCAACAGGATCAGCAGGCGGGAAAAAGTTATCTGAAATTATTGATCCATCAGCAGGTTTTTCTGGTTTTATCGGAAAATCAATCTTTAAAAACGATTCCTTTTTTAAAGGGATGATCGGTGATTTCCGTGTATATAACGGGGCATTGACAGATGAGCAGGTTACAGACTTATATACTGAAACATCTGGCAAAATTGCTAAAATCAATCAGCTTGTTATCAATGATGCAACAGAATCCTTAAATATTACTGAATATGTAGACAGTGAAGATGAAGGCATTGACAAAATAACGAAAGATCTCGCACTTCCTGCAAAAGGCAAGCATGGCGTAGATATTACGTGGAGTTCAAGCAATCCAGAAGTCATTGCAAATGACGGCACTGTGACTCGTCCTGATAAAACGGAGTCAGATGCAGAAGTTGAGTTAACAGCAAACTTATCCTATGAAGGTCTGACAGCAAAGAAACAATTTACGGTAACTGTTTTAAAGGAATATACGGATGAACAAGTTGTAGAGCTTGATGCTTCAAACTTAGCCGTTATTAATGCAGATAACGTAAAAGGAAATCTAAGCTTACAAGTATCAGGTCAAGAAGGAAGTACCATTACGTGGGAATCCTCAAACCCGGTAATGGTAAAAGGATCTGCAGAGGCAGCCGAAAATAATAAAATGCTTGGTTGGGTAACAAGACCTGAAGCAGATTCAAAGGTTACATTAACAGCAACCATTTCAAAAGGAAACGCTGAAACGAAAAAGGAATTTAACCTTACAGTTAAGAAAAATCCAGGTGAATTGACGTATGATGCTTATTTCTTCTCTTATTTCACTGGAGAATACGAAGGAGGAGAGGAAATTTCCTTCGCTACAGCAGAAGATCCGTTAAAATGGCGTGCCTTGAATAATGGTCAATCGGTCATTCAGTCAAACATGGGTGAAAAGGGACTTAGAGATCCATTTATCATCCGTTCTCCAGAAGGAGATAAATTTTATATGCTGGCGACTGACTTGAAAATGGGTGAAAGCACTAACTTTGACCAGGCGCAAATCACTGGAAGTCATTCTCTTATGGTTTGGGAATCAGATGATTTGGTCAATTGGAGCGAACAGCGAATGGTAGAAGTGGCTCCTAAAACAGGCGGTAATACGTGGGCGCCTGAAGCCGTTTATAACGAAAAAACGGGTGAATATGTTGTATTCTGGGCGTCTTCAATGAAAAATGAAGAAACATATGGCGATTACCCAAATGGAAGACCGGCGGGACAGTACAATGTGATGTACTACGCCACAACGAGGGATTTCCATACATTCTCTGAACCAAAAGTGTTTATTGATGAAGGCTTCCCGACAATCGATACAAGTTTTGTAGAAGATAATGGCACATTTTATCGTTTTACAAAATCGGAAGTCAATTACAGAGTGTATTACGAGAAAGCAACAGATATTTTCCAAGATAAAGACGGAATCAAGGAAAATGGATTTCAATACGATGTGATTTCGGGTACAAAAGATGGAAACAGAGGACTGATCGGTCATCAAGGTAACAATGAAGGACAAACCATTTTTAAAGATATTCATGAAGATAAATGGTATATGTTCTTAGATTCTTGGCCATATCATGTTCGCTGGTCAACTAACTTAGAGGATGGATCACAATTTGTGAACAATTTACTCCCTGAATCTGAATATGCGCTGCCGCCAGGACCACGACATGGGACCGTTATTCCAATCACTCGCGCGGAATATAATGCCCTTCAAGAAACATATGGCATGCCTTCACCAGAGACATCTGAGGAACCTGTTGTACACTATACATTTGACCAGGAAGATGTTGATGGAACAACTGTAAAAGATGTTTCCAAAAATGGTTTTGACGCAACATTAGTAGGCGGGGCGAAAATTGATGCAACTGACACAGTTGGCAAATCTTCAGGAGCAGTAGATTTAGATGGAAGCACAGGATATGTTGAGCTGCCGGAAAATATGATTAAAGACCTTAACCTGGAAAGCATGACAATGTCTACTTGGGTGAAAGTAGAGGGGAATCAAGCAAACCAACGAATCTTTGATTTTTCTTCAAATACTGGAAGAGTAGCAAACCGCAATACAATGTATTTAAGTACACAGGGTGATTCAGGTAACGTGGAATTTGCGATTGTTACACCTTTCACCGAAAAATTTGCAAATCAAAATTCACTTTTAGGAAGTTCCTATAAATATGCTGTGAGAGCTCCAATGCTTTCAACTGCACAATGGCATCATGTAGCGATAACAATTGAAGGGTTTGATGCCGTTTTATATGTAGACGGAAAAGAAGTGTCACGAAACTCAACGTATAATGTCGAGCCGAGAATGCTATTAGAAACAACAATGAACTATTTAGGGAAGTCCAGCAATGAAAATCACAGTCTCTTTAACGGGAAATTTGATGACTTTAAAATTTATAACCGAGCTCTTAACGCTGAAGAGATTGCTAGTTTAGCAGATGAAGAAGTTTCAGCGCCTCCAGTTGAAGAGCCGGAAAAAGCTGAGTTAATTCTTGATTATGATATGAGCAAGATTGAAGGCACGAAAGTAGTAGATAACACAGGTACCTTTGAAGGAAAGCTTGTTAATCCTCAACATGCAGAACTAATCAAAGGGGATGAGACAGGAGTTATCAGCTTTAAAGGCGGCTCCTCAAGCTCGTATATTGAGATGCCTCAAGGCGTACTGAACGGGCTGGAGAGTGTGACCGTTTCCTCACTAGTGAATTGGGAAGGCAAGAATGAGGCTGAATGGCTATTCGCTTTAGGTCAGGACAGCAATAAATATCTATTTATGACACCAAAACGCAATTCAGGTGACAGATCTGCACGGGTAGGACTTGGCATCACAAGCTGGCAAAATGAGGCTGGAGCAAATGCAACAACGGGTTCCTTAAAGTCAAATGAATGGAAACTGGTGACAGCCGTTATGTCTGGTGAAGATAAAACGATAAAATTGTATATTGATGGTGTTGAAGTGGCATCCGGATCTACAAACGGATATACATTAGCACAAATCAGCAATGGTAATGGCAGAAGCGGATTTATTGGCCGTTCCTTCTATTCTGCTGATCCTTACTTTGGCGGAATGATGGCTGATTTTGAAGTATATGATGGAGCTTTAACAGCAACAGAAGTAAGCAAATTAAAAGAAGCAGCCGATGCAAAAATTGCAAAAATGGATGGTTTATTGCTTCAAAATGCGATCAACCAATTAGATTACGCAACATTCCTTAATGAAAACGAAAGCAAGGATGAAATCACAACAGATCTATCATTCCCTAAGACAGGAGCAAACGGAACAACCATCACTTGGGAATCACAAAATCAAGACAACATTACAAATGAAGGGAAGGTTACGAGACCATCCTTTGAAGAAGGAAACCAAACAGTGAAAATAACAGCAACGATTTCAGATGGTAAGAACGAGGCAACAAAAGAATTTACAGTAACTGTTGTAAAGAAACCGCATGATTCTGTCGCAGTCAGATCAGATGCAGAAGCATTAAAGGTTCATAACATTCATGATGTTCGCGGAAATCTAACATTACCAACATCAGGGGAAAATGGCTCTTCAATTACTTGGAAATCAAGTAATTCATCGATCATTACCCCAACCGGCGAGGTTATACGTCCTGCACATGGTGAAGGTGATGCAACCGTTAAATTGACGGCAACACTTGCCTTAAATAATGAATCGATTACAAAGGCGTTTTTAGCAAAAGTCAAAGAAATGCCGAAAAAGGAAAAGTATGAAGGGTATGTCTTTAGTTATTTTACCGGGGAAGGCTACACGAACGGCGAGCAAATTTATTTCGCCTTAAGTGATGGCAACAATCCGCTTAAGTGGAATGAGATGAATAATGAAGAACCAGCCATCACATCTAATTTAGGGGAAAAAGGATTGAGAGATCCGTTTATTATTCGCTCCCCTGAAGGTGATAAATTCTACCTCATTGCAACCGATCTAAAAATCAATGGGGATTGGAATTGGGATCGTGCGCAAAGATCAGGAAGCAGATCGATCATGGTTTGGGAATCAACGGATTTAATCAATTGGTCTGAACAGAGAATGGTCGAAGTTGCACCAAAAGAAGCAGGAAATACATGGGCACCTGAAGTCTATTATGATGATACGACTGGCGAGTATGTTGTATTCTGGGCTTCTAAGATTTATGACAATGAAGAGCATACTGGTTCACCCTACAATAAAATGATGTACAGTAAGACAAGAGATTTCTATACATTTACAGAACCAAAAGTCTATATGGATTATGGCTACTCCGTCATCGATACAACGATGATTAAGCATGACGAGAAAATCTATCGCTTATCAAAGGATGAAAGAAACAATACGCCATCTTCACCAAACGGTAAATTTATTTTCCAAGAGGTCGGAGATTCAGTACTTGATCCTACCTTCGAGCTGATTCAAGAAGGAATTGGCAAAGGATCAATAGGTGCAGGTGAAGGACCTACGATCTTCAAATCGAATACCGAAGAAAAATGGTATATGTTTATTGATGAGTTTGGCGGCAGAGGATATGTTCCTTTTGAAACGACCGATTTACAGTCAGGTGAATGGAAGATGTCTGAAAACTACGATTTACCTGCACGTCCGCGTCATGGAACAGTCATTCCGGTTACGAAAGCTGAGCATGAGGCTTTACTGGCAAATGTTCCAACCGTTCGTGTCCCAGCACCGGAACAAAAGCCAACAAGTGTTACGCTTGATCAAGAATCATTCAAGCTTTCGGAAGGTAAAACAGCACAAATAACCGCAACCGTTGCACCTAATGACGCAGTCAATAAAGCGGTTGTATGGTCAAGCAATAATGAACAAGTAGCAACGGTCGATGAAAACGGAAAAGTAACTGCCCACAAAGAAGGAATTGCAAAAATCAGCGTGTCAACAGTGGATGGCGGTTTAATGGCTGTGAGTGAGGTAACGGTTGAAAAGCAAAAAGATTCAACACCGCCAGAAGGTCAGTTTACGATCAATGCTGGTGCAGAGTTTACGAATAAGGAAACCGTCACTTTAGCATTAAAAGCAACTGATGACTTAAGCGGAGTCAATCAAGTTCGCTATTCGACTGATTCAAAAGAATGGTCAGATTGGGAAGAGTATAAAGCAACAAAAGAATTAACATTGCCATCAGGTGATGGAGAGAAGACCGTATTTGTAGAGTTTAAGGACTATGCCGGAAATATCAGCAAAACGTATAAGCAAACGATCACAATTGATACAAAGGCACCGGTGATCCAATTTACAGGTCATCAAGAGAGTTATTCGGCAGATTCGCACATCAACATCACATGCATTGCAACCGATGAGCTGTCAGGAATTGCATCTAAAGAATGTCCGAATGTTGAAGGACCAGCTTATAAATTCGACTTAGGAATCAATAAAGTCACTGCTACAGCGACAGACAAAGCGGGTAATAGTGCGAAAGTTGAGATTCAATTTACAATAACTGTTGACATTGATAGTTTAAGCAGGTTGACAGAACAATTTGTCACGAAAAAGGAAGTCGCTGATTCACTAATCGAAAAGCTGCAATCTGCAAAAGCATCAGCAGCTAAAGGAAACAACGAAGCGGTAAATGGCAAGCTAAAAGCTTACGAAAATCAAGTGAAAGCTCAAAGTGGAAAATCAATTTCTGAAGAAAATGCAAAATTATTGATCAATTTATCAAAACAATTGAGCGTAAAATAAGAGGTTGCTTTACCTTGCATTAGGCCAATAAAACATTTATTAAGAAATAAGCTAGCTTTCCAGTCTTAGGACCTGAAAGCTAGTTTTTTACACGTTAAGAAAGAAATTTGCAGCGCAGGAGAGAATTCGACGTAGCGGCAAATTTTAAGAATTAAGTATAAGTGCAACTAGGCAGTCGCACTGCGCCTAAAGGCTTGGCGCCAGCCAAGTTTTCTTTATTTTAATATACCGAATTAATTTGTGTGGAAGTTGTAAGAGCAATTTATGATACTTATAAAAATTACCGAATAAAAAGCCTCTCTACTCATTAGGTATAGGCTAGAATAACTAGATATTATCGTTATTACCTATATTTTTGGTTTAGTAAAGATTTTTCCATTATTTAACTCACACCAATCTAATTCGCCATAAGATTCCTTATCTCCATATTTTTCTAAAAAAGCTTCCTTATTTTCGAATACTTCCATTAAACCATCTTCTAGTAATGTTACCATTTGGTATGTATTTAGTTGGAAAACATTAGAAACGGCTATTAATTCACCTATGTGGACAACGTTGGAAAAATCTTTCATTATTTCCTCTCCTTTACAAATAAAGAGATTTTCTTTATGTTACAAGTTCTACTTTATAGAAAAGATCCATATTTGCCCTCGACGACACATGCTCGTCCTTTAATTGTTGCAGTGGGGAACTTCATACTATATTCGAAACTTCCATCATTCATCTGAGATGCGGCGTATCTAATTTAAACTTTTAAAGTATACACCAAAAGTGTCCATTTTATTAATGAACGGACGTATCACCTCGCTTACTTTTTGGATCGTTTTCCTTTGATCTGTCTATTCTTTATTTTCCCTTTTATAAGTCCTTAAATAACCCATTCATTTTCTTAGCATAAATGGTTATAATCTCATTGATTTGCACACAGCAAATGAGTGAAGGTCTTAATGAGCCTTGAATAGAATTTTATTTCTAGGTTATGAAATGGATGTTTTAGAGTTTAGAATGCATATTCCCTTGAAAATCTTTACAATATAAACCAACTTTTCTCTATATTTCAAAGGCTCATCAACCTTGTCATGAGATGGATATGGACATGAAATGATCTAGTTTGATATGTTCTAATTAAGTTATTCAGAATATTCAAAACAAAAATGTAAGGGCTTCCAATTGGTTAACTGAAAGGAGAATACTTATTTCTTTGTATCTAAATTAATTTAAAGGAGGGGATTTCTTGAATACATCACCGCAGCAAGTCATTACGACGAAACTTCAAGAAAAGGTAGAAGTGGAAAAGAAACCACTTTATATTCGATTGTGGAAGGATCGATGGCTTTATCTGTTTCTATTACCTGGTTTATTGTACTTTGTCATTTATAAGTATTTTCCGATGTGGGGAGTGCTTATGGCTTTTCAAAATTATCAACCTCACCTAGGTATCTGGAATAGTGAATGGGTAGGCCTAAAACACTTTGAACGTTTATTTAGTGAAACTCAATTTTGGATGTTAATGAAGAATACGTTATATATCGCCTTCTTAGATTTAGTTATTTTTTTTCCAATCACAATCATCCTGGCGCTATTATTAAATGAAATTAGAAAAGAAATGTTTAAACGGTTTGTCCAGACAATGGTATATGTACCGCATTTCCTTTCATGGGTTGTTGTCGTTGGTATCTCTTACATTCTTTTGAGTACTGAGGGTGGGGTTATTAATGAACTTATCGCCTCTTTAGGAGGAGATAAAGTCCAATTTTTAACGGATGTAGATTGGTTTAGACCGCTAATTATTATTCAAATGGTTTGGAAGGATGCAGGATGGGGAACCATCATTTTCCTAGCCGCTCTTGCAGGGGTAAATTCACAATTATATGAGGCTGCAAGGATTGACGGGGCAAATAGATGGAGGCTCTTGTGGCATATTACGTTGCCATCTATTCGCAGTGTTATTATTATTCTCCTTATTCTTCGCCTTGGGAACTTTTTAGATTTAGGTTTTGAACAAATCTTTTTAATGTTAAATGCCATGAACCGTGAAGTCGGTGAGGTATTTGATACTTATGTGTATACAGTTGGGATTAGGCAAGGCCTGTTTAGTTACAGTGCTGCAGTAGGATTATTCAAGTCAGTTGTAGGACTTATTTTAGTAATTGGTGCTAATCAACTGGCGAAAAAATTTGGTGAAGAGGGAATTTACTAGAAGCCTAGTAAAGGAGGGAAAGAAAATTGACTAACGACAAGACGCTTGGGAGCCGAATTTTTGACATTTTTAATTATACGTTTCTCTCAATTGTTGCTTTCGCAACTGTTCTACCGTTTATTTATGTGGTCATTTCATCGTTTTCTAATACAAGCGCATTAATTCCAACTGAATTTTCGTTAGATGCTTATCGGTATATTTTTTCAACCGAAACGTTTGCTCGCAGCATGGGAGTCTCTGTATATATCACGGTACTAGGAACATTTATTAACCTTTTGTTAACCTCGTTAATGGCATATGCGCTTTCCCATACCCATTTGGCTGGCCGCCGAATATTTTTATTAATGATAGTGTTCACAATGCTATTTAACGGAGGAATGATTCCTACCTACTTTGTTGTAAAAGGGACTGGATTGCTTGATTCGTATTGGGCATTAATTATTCCAAATGCGATAAGCGCCTTTTATCTTATTATTTTGAAAAATTTCTTTCAAGGTATTCCTGAAGAATTAAAAGAAGCTGCTAGAATTGATGGCTGTCATGAAGTAGGAATTTTATTCAAAATTGTGCTCCCATTGTCATTACCAGCAATGGCGGCATTTGGCTTATTTTACTCTGTGGGGCTATGGAATCAATACTTTAATGCTGTTCTGTATATTAATGACCCCTTGAAATGGCCAGTGCAAGTATTACTTCGACAAGTTGTTATTTTAGCACAGGGTTCTATAGGGGACTCAAGTGAAATTGCTGATGATGCAGTTGTGTTTTCACAAGGAATAAAGATGGCTGTCATTGTCATATCTACAGTTCCAATCCTAATTGTTTATCCTTTTTTGCAAAAACATTTTGCAAAAGGAGTATTATTAGGTTCTGTTAAAGGCTAGTCGTGCATAAATAGACCCGGTTTCTATCAATATTGGAGGGAAGAAGATGCCTGAAATGAAGGTAAGAAGGAAGATTGGTCGTTCTATATTATTAATGATTGTTCTTGCGACTGCACTTATTGGTTGCAGCAATAAAGAAGAAGCTAGTGGTAATCAAGAGGGACAAGCAGGTTCAGACTCTAATGGAGAAGTTAGTATTATGATGCATTTTGATGGACTAGAGTTTCCAAAAAAAGATAATGAAGTAGAAAAAGCAATCGAAGAATATACCGATACAAAATTAGACATATCAGCTGCGCCAGGGGCTACTGTTGCCGAAAAATTACCAGCAGTCGTTGCCTCAGGAGATATGCCTGATATTATTGGAAGCAGTTGGTTTAGGGAACCATACATGATTAATGCATTCCGTGGCGATGTGTTTTGGGAAATTGGGCCATATTTGGATCAGTTTCCTAATCTATCTAGTATAGATCCTATCATTTACAAGAACATATCAATAGATGGAAAAATTTACGGTCTTCCCCGAGTACGTCCAATCGCTCGTGATGTTTATATCTACCGTAAAGATTGGTTAGATAATTTGGGGATGAAAGAACCAAAAACAGTGGATGAATTTTATGATATGCTTGATGCATTTACGAATAAAGACCCCGATCAAAATGGTAAAGATGATACGTATGGAATGGCAGTTGAGGGCCAAGGGTTAATCAATCGATTTGCCCCATTATTTGGAGCACCTAATGGGTGGGGAGAAGAAAACGGAAAATTCTTTCACGCAGCAACAACCAAAGAGTATTTAGATGGGTTAGATTTCTTCAAAAAATTATATGATGATAAATTAATTACTCAAGATTTTGCAGTTATTGAGCGTTCCCAATGGGAAGAGGCTTTTTCAACTGGTAAAGCAGGTGTTTGGCCTGATACAAGTAATGCGGTTGTAAGAATGTATAATCGAATAAAAGAGACGAATCCTAATGTTGAGTTAGGTGTATTTAGTCTTCTTGAGGGCCCGCAGGGGAAAAGAGTACCAGCAGGGAGCGGCCATAACGGAATCTTCGTATTTCCTAAGTCGTCGGTCAAAACGGAAAAAGAACTGCTAGATTTATTGGGCTTTTTTGAAAAGCTTCAGGAAGAGCCTATGCATACATTGTTTGAATGGGGAATTGAAGGAAGGCATTATGAATTGGTTGATGGGAAACCAGTTCCTATCGAAGGATCAGATCTTCATAATGAGGTAATACTGCCATATCAATTACCATTGGGAATTGTACCAGCAGAAGTTAATGCACTTAAAGGAGAATTAACACCACTTGAAACAAAAGAAATAGAAATTCCAAAAGAAAATGAACCGTTTGCCATTCATAATCCAGCGGTTAACTTAATTTCAGATACACAAGCTGAAAAAGGATCCCAATTAAATATGATTATTGAAGATGCTAATACGAAATATATTATGGGTGAAATAGATGCAGTTGAATGGAAAGAACAGATTAAAAACTGGCGAAGCAGCGGCGGAGATCAAATTGCTGAAGAATATGCCAAAGAATACAAAAAATAAAAGATAAAAATGTAAAAAAATACGAAAAGGCAGGTAGATATACCTGTCTTTTTAGTACGCTTTACTCTATTTCGAGTTGTGAGTAAGGATACCTGTGGAAAGGTAGTAGTGATCAGTTTTGATGAACCAAGATGGACTCCGAGATTTTGGGGAAGCCGACCATATTTCCTTACCTAGGTATATGTAGATCCCGCTTAACAAGTCCTTGATGGAAGTGTTGTGTGCATTCATCTAGAGAATGGGCTTTCTAGGAGCATGAAATCCTTGTAAACTTTCATTTTGAAAGGGAACTAAATTTCTTGCAGTATATAAATTTATATAAATTACTAAAGCCTGATTGACAGCGATCTTATTCTGCAAGTAAGATTTAAAAAAAGGTTGAATGCGCTTACTTTATTGTTATTTCAACGATAGTAGTTAATTTATTTGAGTGCAGTAGTTTTAGTTTGACTAGGGCTCAAGGAATAACATCTTGCAAAAGGAGGTAGTTGGGGGTGAAAAAGCGATTAAAGTGATGGGGATGTTAAGGACAGGAAATCAGCAAAATGACATGGAATGTTACACATAAAGTAATCGATTTATTCCAGAGGAGAACCTACACATAAAAAACAAACCGGAATACATGATTGTGAGTGATGATTATTGAGATAATTTTAACGTTTTTTTGGGGGGATCTTCCATTAATAACATTAATTATAGGTATTATAAAAAGCTGTTTATTTATAGTTTGATATTATCAACATTACCAGTCATTGTAATAGGGATATTATCGTATACGAAAGCTTCGGCTGATATCGAAGAAAAAGTTGCCAAAGAAAATATGCAAGTTTTATTACAAACTCAAATGAGAGTTGAACATCAGTTAGAGGTCTTAGATACAAAAGTAAACGCAAATATTTTGTCACCTGATTTTACTTCCAATTTTCAAAAAAGCATTACACCAAAAGACTTTATCGAATATAGAAACCTTGCAACAATTATGAAAAAATTTATAACAGATAAAATTTGGTATCAAAATTTGGAACTGGTAAATCATGATGAAAAATGGTTGATAGATAAAAAAGGTCTTAGTCAACTTAAGGAAGAAGACTATAGAAAGCACTATTTAAAAATAGCTAGAACTCCCCATTCATCGGATTGGCTTACATTTTCAGAGGAGAACGGACAGTCGATTAAACTAGTTAAAAAAATTCCATTGCTTTCAAAAAATCCAAAAGGCCTAATAATTGTTACCATTACTAATGAAAAAATTACTGAACTTATCAATGAAAAAAACAAAGAAAATGAAATAGTTGTCTTGGACAAGGAGTATAAGTTAATTTCAAATAATTCACCTAAACAGTCCCCTTTTTTATTTAATGATTTAATAAATAAAATTAAAAATAGCAAGTCCACTAATGGTTATTTTACAACGAAACTTAAAGGTAAAAGCGTGGGCATCAACTATAGTAAATCTACATTTAATCAATGGACGTATTTGTCAGTTGTGCCGATAGAAGCTATTACAAAAGAATCCAAAGACATTGCTTGGTATACTGTTATTTATTGTATCGTTATTATTATTATCATCAGTATTATTGCCCTTCAATGGTCACGCCGCTTATACAACCCGATTCATAATGTATATAAATCAGTTGTTTCGTTAACTGGAGATGATACAGATTCAAAAGATGAATTTGATTGTATCCAAAGAAAAATACATGATTTTAAAAGCAGTCATTTGCAGCTTGAACACCGAATAAATAATCAATTGAACCATTTAAGGGAATACTTCGTGCTAAAATTACTTTTGGGGCAGGTAAAATCAAATGAGATAGATAGCATGTTGGAGAATTTGAAGTTTCCAACTTCCTGGCAAGCGTTAGCTGTTGTCATCATTAACATAGATCAATTGGAAAATACAAACTATCAAAGTGATGACAAAGAATCACTTTTATTTGCCATTAATAATATTGTTCGTAATATAATCGCTGAGGACAAGCATTTTAGCCCTGTATTTTTAAATGATTACCAAGTAACCATCCTATTAAGTAATGAAAAGAATTCTGTTGATCAGAAAAAGTATTTTTATAGTGTTGCCTCCAAAATAAAAACTCTTGTTTTAAAACATCTGGGATTAAAAATTAGTATAGGAATAGGTCGTCCATATGATCAACTGGAAAAAACCGCACTAGGGTATGAGGAGGCTATAGGAGCGCTGAAGTATAGACATCGTTTGGAACCTGGAGTGATCTTACATGTCGATGATATTACAGTAAACCATCCTGTAAAGTGTAATTATCCAAAGCAAGTTTCATTAGAGCTTCTTGATTCAATTAAAAGTGCCAATCAAGAAGAATCTAGAAAATTGTTAAAGGAATTTATCGCCTATATGACAAAATTTAATCTACCCTACCATAATTGCCAAATCATATTGGCCCAATTATTATCTAAAATATTGGAACTTGTACAAGAAGTAGATGAATCCCCAGATCAACTATTCGGTAAAGCAATGGTATTTGATGAATTATTCAGTTTCGGTACTATTCAAGAGGTTGAAGACTGGTTTAATCAATCCATTATCCCACCCATAATCGACAAGTATAATGAGATAAGAACAAACCAGCAAACGAATATTACAGAAAGTGTTTTGTCAATTATAGAAGATGAATTTTATAAAGATATTACACTTGAATACGTTGCATCAAAAATTAATTTTCATCCCAGCTATGTTAGCAGAGTTTTTAAGAAAGAAACAGGTTCCAGTTTTAGTGATTATTTAATGCGATATAGAATTAATCAAATTAAGAAATTACTAAGTGAAACAAATATTAAAATATCGGAAATTGCTGAGAGGTTCCATTACAACAGTTCTGCTTCTTTTATTCGGTCATTTAGAAAAATGGAAGGAATGACCCCTGGGCAATATCGGAAAAAGTTCAACTAAAATATAAAAGTTAGCCTTTTGGCTAGCTTTTTTCTTTGGGCGGAAAACCTGTTGAAAGATTATTCTAAGAAGAAATAGTAATGAGAGATTTCGGGATTGTTATAGGTCATCGAACCCTAACAACCGACTAGTATCTATAAGAAATATACCGAAACTATGGGAGCAGCCTATTTATGGTGAAAAATCCCAAGAGTGTTTGTAATTTTATAGTACAATTAATGAAATATATAAAATGTTTCTAACTTATTAATGCTCAAAGAACGGTACTATTTAAGCTGTGGCTAATATTCATGCTAAAATAAAAAAAACTATTTATATTATTTAGGTTGCTTTTTTAATAACTGAACAATTCGATAAATCGATGGGTGTGGTTAAATATGGGGAGATTGAAAGTAACGATCATTATTGCTAGTTTGCTAGTAATATGCTTTAGCTTATACTTATTTCTTTCAAACTCTAATCAAACAAAACAGGTAGATGTAGAAACATCGTTTATAAATGGAGCGACAGATTCTAATGAAATGACAGGTAAATCTCATACTGAAGAAGAAACGGTTACTGAAGATGCATCTCCTGAGAAAGAGGAACAGGTTGAAGATGTTTCTGGTAATATTGCAGATAAAGAAGAGGAAGAAGAAGCAGATGGCGAAAATAATAAACTTATCACATTGACTGAAGATGTCAGGAAAACGGTTAGGGAAGCAGTAGATGGTGTAATAAAATTATTCAAAAAGGATTTAAAGGTTGTAGCAATTGGTGATTCCCTCACCCAAGGCGTAGGAGATGAAACAGAAAGCGGCGGTTATGTCGGGATCTTAAATAACACATTTGAAGATAATAACATAAATATTACTATTGAAAACTATGGGAAAAGAGGAAACCGTACAGACCAATTATTAAAACGGCTAGAAAAGAAAGAGATTGCAGAATCAATTCAAAAGGCTAATATTGTTATCATTACAATTGGCGCCAACGACATGATGAAGATTGTCAGAAACAATTTTACCAATCTCAATATAGAAGTTTTTAATCAAGAAAAACCAGATTATCTTGAGAGATTAACAGCAATCTTTAATAAGATCAATAAAATTAATCCAAACACACATATTTATTTAATTGGTTTTTATAATCCGTTTGATCGTTATTTTGGTGATATTGAAGAATTACAATTAATAGTTAACGATTGGAATGAATCTAGTAAATCCGTTACAGAGGAATTTGATAATGTAAATTATATTCCGATCTCTGATTTATTTAGTAATTCTAATGTAGAGTTATTATCTGGTGATAATTTCCACCCGAACACTAGCGGATATAAACTCATTGCAAAGCGGATCTTAGAGAACATGGAAGAGGTTAGCATCGAACCAGCGGTCATTACCGAGGATGTAGAATAAAGGTCGTCTTTTTTAAGAGAAAGTATAAAATTTGAATTTAGTTTTAGTGTCCAGTTCCAGCGCCTAGCCCCGAAGCACAGGGCGTGGTAAGTGCAGTCAGTGCGACAGGACGTCGCGTTTTTGACTTCCTCTAGGGTCTGCCACTCATGAATTGAAGGCAAAGAACGCCTTCTTTCATGAGCGTCTTATTTGCCCTAGGCTGAACAAGGCGCTTGCGCTTTTCTTACTGCAGGATTTAATCTATTATATTGACTTTAAATATTTTCGTTATAAAGAAAAATAAATTTAAAAGCTCCTTCTAAACCACCAGAGTCAAAAATAATCGTGATTCTGGTTTTTGTATCCGTCATGCATGGGAGTATTCTCTATGTTGACCGATTTTAACTAGCCTTCTTAGCTTCTTGTCGGAATGGTTCGGGTGTCCTACGTCAGGAAGCTAAGAACAATAAAATAGTAATACTTTCTCTATATAGATATAGTCAATTTCTTAGCTTTTTCTACTAGATTAATAGATTAAGCAGGAGCTTCACTTCCTTCAATATGAAATCTGTAAAAATAATATTTTGTGTGGTAAAGTAAAAAAGATAAAAGTTGAAATAATTCTCTATTGCATTTGAAAGGTTGAATGTATATGTGGTTAAAGCTAGGAAAATACAATACATTGCGCAATCAAATCTTACTTGTTTTTTTAACCGTCATGATCATTGTGTTATGTTTTGTTGGAATTGTGACCTATCACATTGTATCAAATTTATTAAAAACCAACGCTGAAAAGCAAATTCAACAAACCGCTATCGAAGCTAGCGGACGGATGGAATCATTATTTCAACAAATTGATATGCTGACTAAACAGGTGGCAACTAACTCGTATGTACAAAAACTGTTATTAACTGAAACAAAAGGAAAGCTTGCAAGCTTTAGTGAGAGACAAGCATTGATGCAGGTTGGCACCACCTTTCAAGTGTATTCAGATGGGATAAATGCTTTTGAAATCTATTCAAAGGATTTTCGAAAACTCATACCACTAGATGGAGATGGACTGTTTTCTCGAATTGATTACAAATGGATTAAGGAAGCAAATCGTGCAGAAGGCAAATTGGTTTGGATTGGTCAAGATCCTAAAGAGCCTGAGTTTTTTCTGGCAATCAGGCAAATTAGTTTAGTCGATCAGTGGTTTTCAAATGGCGGTTATCTTTTGATACAAATCAATGCAAAGTATTTTGAGTTTACTGATACAGATCGGGATCAAGAGTATATGATTTTGGTTGATCAAAATCGTCATCCAATCATGTCAAATTTTAAAGGTGATATAGGACCGATTATCCCAGAAAAAAGCAGCATTACAGCTATAAATGGAAACGATTTCATGCATGTTAAAGAAACTTCCTCGGTTACAGGATGGACGATGCATATCTTAACACCAGTTCAGGCACTAATGAAAGGGACCCCAGTTTTACGAATGGCGATCCTTTTATCAGGCGCCATTGGGTTTATGATTTTCCTTATATTATCCATATTGTTATCTTCGATGATCACTCGACCGATCTTAAGATTAACAGCAACGATGAAAAAGACAGGAGATGGTGAGCTCAAATTGAATCCAGAGATCGCCTCCACAATTGAAATTAATGAATTAAATAAATCCTATAACCAATTAGTGGAAAATACAAATCATTTAATCCAAGTTGTTTATGAAAAAGAAATCTTAAAGGGGCAGGCTGAGCTAAAAGCATTACAATCCCAAATCAATCCTCATTTTTTGTTTAATACATTGGATGCTTTATACTGGTCACTTGATGAAAAGGGAGAGGAGGAATTAGCGGATTCCGTTATTGCGATGTCTGAGTTATTCCGTTACACAATCAGTAAAAACCATCAAGATGAATGGGTGATGATAAAGCAGGAGCTCGAGCATGTGGAAATGTACATGCAGTTAATGAAAATGCGCTTTGGAGATCGCTTTACCTGGAGCGTTGATATTCCCAAAGAATTTGAACATGTTAAAATACCTAAACTATTAATTCAGCCAATAGTTGAAAATGCTATTTTACATGGAGTAGGGAACAAAGTCGGCAAAGGCTATGTTCTCGTTAGTGTTCAGCCTTCTGAATTTTCTGATCATTTGGTCATCACTGTGAAAGATAATGGTCCGGGGATGGATCAAGAGACGATTGACCGGATTATGACTGTCATTGATACAGGGAAAGTGTCCTCCATTAAGGGAAATGGAATGGCCATTGCCAACGTACACAAACGGTTACAGCTTTACTATAAAGAAAATAATCTAGGACAAATCGTTATATCAAGTGAATTAAATAATGGAACCTGTTTTACATTTGAGGTGCCAATAAATGGGGGTGCCAGCTAATGCTAAAAAAGACGATTTTAATCGTTGATGATGAACCGAAAACACGACAAGGATTGAAAAAAACACTTGAAGGATGGGCAGATATAAGCTATGAAGTGATCAGTGCAGAGGGGGCAAATGAAGCTATTGCAATCTTTGAGGAAAGAAAGATTCATATTTTACTAACTGATATTTCGATGCCAGAGATAAACGGACTTGCAATGCTGAAGCTCTTAAAAGATTATCAACAAAATCCGGTTGTGATTATCATTTCAGCTTATTCCGAATTTGATTATGCCCAGGAAGCGATTCGATTAGGTGTTCTCAATTATTTAGTAAAGCCTTTGAATAAACGAAAGCTTATAGAAGCCGTAGAGCAAGCGATCGAAGTCCAGGAAAAAAGAGAGCGTGAAGGCAGGATCTATAAATTTGTGGATGAAAAGCTGGTGGATGTAGTAAAACAGGGAGATCGCAAGGAAGACGCACCTATCCCTATGGCTTTAGATTATATTGATAAACATATCGATTTACAGCTTACCATGAAAGAAGTGGCGAATCATGTACACCTAAATCCAAGTTATTTTAGCGTCCTGTTTAAGGAGCAGGTCAATATGACCTTTAGTGAATATTTGACGAGAAGCAGACTGCAAAAGGCTAAAAATTTATTAATCGAATCAACTCTATCTGTTGCTGATATTGCAGAAAAGGTTGGTTATAGCACGTCAAAGTATTTTATTAAACTGTTTAAAGAGTATGAAGGACAGACGCCTAGCCGTTTTCGAAAAACGAACACGATAAATGAGAGTAAAAACTAAAAAAAGTAGAATTTTCCCCAATCAGTGTTACCTTATTTCAGCATTTTTCCGATGCTATAATGAGCTTGTAAATGCGAATACCGCATCTCGTATCAATCCAAGGGGGGATTTCTAAATGAAAAGGAAAGCGATTACACTATTGTTTGCTCTTACTATGATTCTTAGCTTAGTTGTATCTGGCTGTTCAGGATCTAGTGAGACAGGCGGTGAAGGTGATTCAGGAGGCAAAGTAACGGTTAAATTAATGCATCTATGGCCTGCAGGAAGTTCTAAACAACATAATCAGATCGTTAACGATATTGCTGCAGAATATGAAAAAGAGAATCCGGGTGTCAAAATTGAACAGGAAATTTTAAGTAATGAGCAATACAAGGAAAAATTAAAAGTATTATCAGCTTCAAATGAACTTCCAGATGTCGGGATGACGTGGGCTGCCGGTTTTATGGAACCATATGTAAAGGGGAAAAAGTTTGCTCCGCTGGATGATTTACTTGATGGTGAACTGGGAGATCAATTTATTTCTGGTACAACGGAAGCATTTGCAGTAGATGGTACCACCTATGGGTTACCGCTTGAGTTAAATATTGCCCCAGTCTATTATAATAAAGCTATTTTTAAACAATATAATATAGAAGTACCAAAAACATATGAAGAATTTAAACAAGTTGTGGAAACACTTGCTGATAATGGCGTGACACCGATTACTTTAGGAAACAAAGATCGCTGGACAGGATCCATGTGGTATATGTATTTAGCAGATCGAATCGGTGGCGCTGAAACATTAACAAAAGCAATAAACCGCACGGGAACCTTTGAAGATCCTGCATTAACAAAGGCAGCTGAAGAGATTCAGAATTTAGTAGGAATGGATGCTTTTGTAAAGGGTTTCAATGGATTATCGAATGATGAAGCAAAAGGCCCATTCATGAACGGACAAGCTGCCATGTACTTAATGGGATCATGGGAATTACCAAACTATACTACGAATGAAGATGTTCCACAAGAGTTTAGAGACTCGGTTGGCTTCTTTAAATTTCCAGCAGTTGAAGATGGAAAAGGGGATATCAACAGTTTTGTTGGCGGTCCTGGTGTAGGATTATTCGTTTCAGAAAATTCAAAGGTTAAAGAAGAGGCAAAGAAATTTGTTGAATTCTTTGTAAAAAAATGGGGAGAACGCTCTGTAACAGATGCCGGCGTTATTCCTGCAACCAAGGTAGATACATCTAAAGTTGAATTGCCGCAAATGTATATTGATGTATTAAATGAATTAAATTCTGCCAGCAATATTACGTTATATGCAGATGTTCAAATGAGTGCATCTGTTGCACAAGAACATTTGAACTTAATCCAAGCTTTGTTCGGAGAGGAAGTTACACCTGAAGAATTTACAAGCAAGCAGGAAGAAGCCCTTGCGAATCAGGAGTAATGAACTCTAGTAATCACGTAAGGATGTAAACATGAAAAGGACATATCGATAAATAAGGTGATATGTCCTTTTCTATGCCTGAAATATGAATCAAAAAAGTAAAGGGGAGGTTATCATGGATAAAGTAATGTCCAATAAACTGGTTATAACCTTGTATGTCTTACCAGCACTTCTATTAATTATGGTTCTAATCTATGTGCCGATTCTATTAACCGGCTACTACGGATTAATGAAGTGGGATGGAATAGGAAAAATGACTTTCATCGGTCTTGAAAATTATACAAAGCTCATTAAGGATGCAGAGTTTTGGAAAAGTGCCTATCATTCGTTTTTACTAGCTATTTTTTCTGCGATTAGTTTAATCGGTTATTTAGTTATTTCGTTAATTCTTGCTGGAAAAATAAAAGGGGCAAATTTTTTAAGAAAGATATATTTAATTCCGATGCTGTTATCTTCTGTTGCGATTGCACAGCTTTGGCTTAAAATTTATCACCCTTCAAACGGATTAGTAAATAGTTTATTACTATCTTTCGATATAAAAAATCCACCAGCATGGCTGGCGGAACCAAATCTTGTTTTAGCAGCGTTATTCGTTCCAATTATCTGGCAGTATGCAGGTTTTTATATTTTGATTTATTATGCAGCATTAAAAAATATTCCTGAGTCATTAATTGAGGCTGCCAGAATTGATGGAGCAAATGCTTTTCAAATTGCTTATAAAATAAAGGTGCCATTAATTGCTGGTGTAATTAAAGTGACGATTGTATTAGCGATTGTTGGTTCTTTAAAATATTTTGACTTAATTTACGTCATGACTGGCGGAGGACCAAATGGGGCAAGTGAAGTAATGGCATCTTATATGTATCAAAAAGCCTTTGGAACCTATGACTTTGGCTACGGAAGTGCGGTTGGTTTCTTCCTATTATTAATTTGTCTTGTTGTCACATGGGTTATCCGAAAATTAACAGCAACTGACGAAGAAATTCAATATTAAGAAAGGAGAAATAAAACATGAGTGTTCTACAAAATCACCAAGCGCAAGCAAACGTATCTACTCCTCTTTCAACCGGGAAGCAATCGAACAAAATGATAACTAGAATCGGATTTGGACTGCTCTATCTAGCCTTAGGCTTGATTGCCATCTTTCAGGTTTACCCGCTTATTTGGTTATTCTTTTTCTCATTAAAAGATAATCAGGAAGTGTTCAACAATTCACCGTTCGCTTTGCCAGTAAATCCAAAATGGGATAATTATCTGAAGGTTTGGACGGAAGGAAATATTAGTCTTTATTTTTTTAACAGTGTCTGGATTACCGTTTTATCGGTATTATTGACGGTGCTCTTAGCTAGCTTTGTCACATTTGCGATCACGCGAATGAAATGGAAGCTAAGCAAACTGGTACTTGGCTTGTTTATGGTAGGATTAATGATTCCTGTGCACTCTACCTTAATTCCATTGTTCAGCTTTTTTCAAAAAGTCAATTTGATTGATCATCCTTTAGCGGTTATTGCGTCATATACAGCCTTTAACCTTCCTATTACGATCATGATTTTAATTGGTTTTTATTATACCTTGCCTCGTGAGGTAGAGGAAGCTGCCATTATCGATGGGTGCTCGATTCATCGGATTTTCTTTCAAATTACGCTGCCAATGACAACACCAGTTTTATCAACAACTGTGATTATTAATATGATTTACAACTGGAATGAATTTGTGTTCATTAATACGTTTATCAGTTCTGATCCGTATAAAACGTTAACAGTCGGAATTCAAAACTTTATTGGACAGTATATGACTGATTGGGGAGCAATCGGCGCTACACTCATGATCAGTATCATCCCGATTTTAATTGCCTTTTTCTTCTTTAGCAATCGAATTGTTGAGGGAATTGCTGCAGGCTCTGTAAAAGGATAAACGATAAACTACCATATTAATATGTTGAAGGGGTTCGGTACGATGGTAACAAATCAATTTTTTAATGCACATCACTCTCCAATTGGAGCATTTTCCAGCTTTACATTAGGTTTTCCGGGGAACGGAGGCGGCTTGGATTTGGAGCTTGGCCGTCCACCCCGAAAAAATATCTTTATTGGTGTAGAGTCACTAAATCGTGAAGGAATCTACGAAGCACTTCCATTTTTTGATTATAGTGAAGATGAAAGTAAGCGCTATGATATTGAAAACCCGGATCCAGACCAAAATAAACCAAAAATCATTTTCCCGTTTGCAAAAGATGAAATAGTCCGTGAATTCAAGCTTGGTACAGACACATGGAAAGCAGGGGATTTGACCTTTACCATTTATACGCAAGCACAGTCTGTACCAGATCCTGCATCAGCTTCTCTAGAAGAGCTTATGCTAACACTTGTACCATCGGTCATCGCAGAGGTTACGGTTGATAATACAAAAGGAAGTAAAAGCAGGCGGGCATTTTTCGGCTATGAAGGAAATGATCCCTATAGCTCAATGCGTCGATTGGATGATACATGTGAAGGGATTTCTGGTGTTGGTCAAGGAAGAATCACAGCAATAGCATCTGCCGATACTGATGTAAAGTCAGCATTGCACTTTAGTATGGAGAATATTTTAACAACCCCGTTTGAAGAGAACTGGAGATTTGGTTTAGGGCCAATTGGGGCGATGGTTATGGATGTGCCAGCTGGGACATGCAGGACTTTTCAATTTGCAATCTGTTTTCATCGTTCCGGGTTTGTAACTGCGGGATTGGATGCAAGTTACTTCTATACGCGCTATTTTAAAAATATCGAAGAGGTGGCCGCCTTTTCATTAGAAAACACTAAAGAAATGATGAAACGGGCACAAATAGCAAATGATTTAATAGAGCATGCTGATCATTTAACAGAGAATCAACGTTTTATGATGGCCCATTCCATCCGAAGCTACTTTGGCTGTACACAGCTTCTCGATGTGGATGGAGAACCATTCTGGGTTGTCAATGAAGGTGAATACCGAATGATGAACACATTTGATCTTACCGTTGATCAGTTGTTTTTTGAATTGAAAATGAATCCATGGACAGTTAAAAATGAATTAGATATGTTTGTTAAGCGTTTTAGCTATGAGGATGAAGTTCGTTTTCCAAATGACGAAACGGTTTATCCTGGAGGGATCAGCTTCACCCATGATATGGGTGTTGCGAATACGATCTCAAGACCTCATTATTCCTCCTATGAATTGTATGGTCTTGATGGCTGTTTTTCACATATGACTCATGAACAGTTAGTAAACTGGGTGTTATGTGCAGCTGTTTACGTCGAAAACACGAAAGATACAGAGTGGCTGCAAGCAAATTTGAACACTTTCATAAAATGCTTTGAAAGCATGCTAAATCGGGATCATCCAGATCCAAACGAACGAAACGGTATTATGGGGTTAGATTCTTCACGGGTAATGGGTGGTGCAGAAATCACCACATATGATAGTTTAGATGTTTCACTTGGCCAAGCAAGAAATAATATATACCTGGCTGGAAAGTGCTGGTCTTCCTATGTGGCATTAGAAAAACTATTTTTTGAAAATGGATTTCATGATTTGTCAAAACAAGCAGGCATCCAAGCAGAAAAATGTGCAGTAAGCATTGTTAGCCATGTAACAGAAGATGGTTATATTCCGGCGGTTGTAGGCGAGGGTAATGATTCAAAAATTATACCTGCGATTGAGGGGTTAATTTTCCCGTATTATACAAATTGTCAAAAAGCCCTTGATCCAAATGGACGTTTCGGTCCTTATATCAAAGCACTAAAAAAGCATCTGGAAACAGTATTGGTTGAAGGGATTTGCTTATTTGAGGATGGCGGCTGGAAAATATCATCAACAAGTAATAATTCTTGGCTAAGTAAAATCTACTTATGTCAGTTCATTGCTCGAAAGATCCTAGGAATTGAGTGGGATGAAAAAGGGGAAAGAGCAGATGCCGCTCATGTTGGATGGCTAACACATCCTACTTTGTCAGTATGGAGCTGGAGTGACCAAATTATTTCTGGTGAAATTACTGGAAGTAAGTATTACCCTAGAGGTGTAACAAGCATATTATGGCTGGAGGAAAGGAAAGAATCCTTATCAACTATGGAAATGGCTCAAGTGAGCAGTCGTTCCTAATTAAGCAGATAAATCTAAAGGTTTTTTCACTCGAATTATAATAGAACGCTTATTGTCTAACTAAAACTTAAAAAAACAAGAAGCTGTGTCCTTAATAAGTAGTCACAGCTTCTTTACTCTTTTAACCAGTACTTTACAGTAAAGTGTTTAATAGGAAAAACAGAAATACTATGACGGAAGAAAAGATCGATGTTTTTCCAAATAAAATAGTCTTGTTATCTATCATGTTAGTGATGGAAAGTTTGTTTCTTAAATAAGTTATCTTTGCAGTAGGATAATCTACAACGTGACAGATCGATTATATTCCTTTTTGAAACTTTAATAATTTAAGAAAACAAACAAAAAACTATAGTTTTTAAAGTATAACCTATACTTTATAGAGTGACTATACGTTTTTTTAAGATATAATATAAGAATTTACACATTGTATAGTTTGATTTTCTCATTTATGAAAAAGGTGATTCAAAAAACGATAAAATTATAAGGGTTAATTTTCCTGTTCCGTTTTCTTAATTTAAAGGGTTTGAAAAATGATTTTAATAGACTAGAATATAAGCAGCAAGCGAACCGGGAACTGTAGCTGATTTTAGTAGGGCTAAAATGTAAAAATAAAATAAAAGCGCTTATTCATAGTCAAGATCATGCTTTAATTTAGTCCTTTGTGAATGGAGGAATGGGTTACGGTGGCTTTCAAAGTATTTTTAGTAGATGATGATCGTTATGTACGTAAAGGATTAATTAATCTTATTGATTGGGAAGGCTGCGGCTTCCAAGTTTGTGCAGAAGCAGATAATGGGGAGGATGCTTTGGAGTATATTCAAAAGTATAATCCAGATTTAGTCATTACAGACATTAAGATGCCTGTCCTCGATGGACTTGATTTAATAAAGCATACAGTTGATCTAAAAAAAACAAGCCCAAACTTCATTATAATTAGTGGGTATAGTGATTTTAGCTACGCACAACAAGCTGTTAAGTTTGGTGTACACGATTTTATTTTAAAACCAGTAGATAAAGAAGAAATTGAAGACACACTTAGAAAGGTAGCAGATAAGTATACAAAAGAATTACAATTAACCAGAAATAGAGAAAATATTCTTGCAGCGACAGCTTTCAATGAATTAATAACAGGGGAACTTGATGAAGATCTCCTCTATGATTGTGTCAAAAAATTGAATATTGATCAAACATTAGGATTTGCCTACGTCATCATAGAGGTAAATAACGTGGCTGTAAATATGATAAAGGTACGTGAAATCATTAGCAAAACCATTCATGGTGAGGATTTAAATGCCACTACTTTGTTTCGTGAACACGATAGTAACCGAATCGGCCTATTAGTCAAAAATGAAGAAGTTCAACAATTAAGCAGGGATATTGTTCATTTTTCAGAAACATTAAAAGCTCAGCTAACGATTCATTTGAAGGCAAATGTCACCATCTACGTCGGAAGGATAGTAGACCATCCAATTGATATAAAGGATTCTTATGAAACTGCAATGAAGATCCTCCAATTTAAGTATGTAGAAGCATCAGATAAACCGATCGTATATGGCTGCACGAAGAATAAGTCTATTAATTACATTGAGCTTGATCAATCACAATACCAATCGTTAATGGAACATATAGAAGAAAATCGAATCTCGGAGATTAGAAAAAACGTTTTGATGATGTTTGAACAGTTTCAAGAGAAAGCTTTCGCGAAGGATGCAGTAAAAACATCTATAAATCGGGTGGTTCATGAAGTGGTTAAAACCTTACAGTCGATGGATGGTGATGAAAAAAAGTTAGCCTCATTACAAAGTATGTTAAATTGGGACAACGAGCCTCGAACGTTATCTGAAATTAAGAACTTGTTCCTAGACTTTTTATTAGAGGCAGCTGCTCTGTTAAATCGGCTCAATAAGGAGTGTGGGTTAGGAAGCATAAGAAAAATAAAAAAATATGTTGATGCCCACTACAAAGAAGTTCTCACATTGAAAACGATAGCGAATAAATTCTTTATGAACCCCGTCTACATGGGGCAATTGTTTAAAAAAACATATGGCATGTATTTTAAAGATTATATTCTGCAAGTCCGAATAAATGAAGCGAAAAGAAAATTAAGACAGACCGATTTGCGAATCTATCAGGTAGCAGAATGTGTGGGTTTTTCGAATCCTGATTACTTTGTCACTCAATTTGAAAAAACGACTGGTATGACACCAACTCAATATCGAAAAAAACTCTAATGGAAGATTTTAAAAATGGAGATAAAATGAATCGATTCAATTTTAATAATATTGGTTTAAGAAATAAGCTGTTAATTATTTATATTGTCTCAGTTTTCATCCCAATCACATTAACACACATCGCATTTTATCAAATTACTTCTAACAATGTCAGAACACAAAAGATGAATGATATATCCCTTTCTGTAAAGCAAATTTCAAATGATTTCCGTACAGCGATAGATGATGCAGTAGAAATTTCATCCAAGTTATATACGGATTATGAGTTGTACAATTTTCTAGAAAATAAATACGAAAAAACCATAGATTTTATCCATGCTTATCAAAATTATTACAGTGGAATTAATAAAGAAGTACCACTTTTTTCAACTGTTCGTTCACTAAATCTATATACAAATAATGATACAGTTATTTATGCAGGAGGTGTCAATAAAATTGATACCCTTGTTAAGGAGTCTCATTGGTATAAGGAATCAGAGGTAATTAGAAAATCTTATCCTGTTTTGACTCGCCGACTTGGAGAATCAGGAAAGCTAGATACGTTTAGTATAATACGAGAATTAGATTATTTTACAACAAAAGGTTCCACACAGAAAATACTGGAATTACAATTTGATTTAGGATTAATGGATCATATTTTTCATAATGTGACGTTTCCAGGTGATATTTATTTACTGGATGAGCAAGGAACAATTGAATATACAACAAATCCAAAGGTGAAATGGTCAGAGGGAGATACTCAATATCATTTTGTTACTTTATCAAATGATACGTTGGTTTTTGAAGAATCATTTAATGTCCCTTATTTAAATAATTGGAAGGTAGTCGGTGTTACTCAAGAAAAGGTATTACTTGAGGAGGTTGAAGGTTCCCGCAATTTTATTCTCTATTTAGCTCTGATTAATTTAGTCTTTCCATCTCTTTTTATTGTTTATATGACAAGTTCCCTTCATTTACGTATATTACGAATATTAAAGCATATGAGGAAAGTAGAGGATCAAAACTTTGAACTTATTAAAGGTGTGAACTATCAGGATGAAATAGGTGAGCTTACTCAAGCATTTAATCGGATGGCTTCTAAAATTAAGAAGCTTATCAATGAAGTATATATAGCCGATATACAGAAAAAGAATTTAGAATTACAACGTAAACAAGCACAACTAAGTGCCCTGCAAAGTCAAATTAACCCACATTTCCTATTTAATGTATTGGAAACCATTCGGATGAGAAGTATTCTAAAGAAAGAGGAAGAAACGGCAAAAATCATACAAAATATGGCAAATATGCTTAGGAAATCTTTCATATGGGGAAAAGATTGGGTCAGCGTAGAAGAAGAAATTTATTTAATAAAGTGCTTTTTAGAAATACAACATTATCGATTTGATGATAAAATGCAATACCATATTGAGGTCGATTCTGAAGTTAAGAAGTGTATTATTCCAAATATGTCTCTTATTCCGTTTGTAGAAAATGCAAGTATACATGGAATTGAACCGATAAAAGGAAATGGAATGATAAAGATATCGATTAAGCGGGATGGTGATACAATCGTTTGTGAGATAACCGATAATGGGAAAGGTATGGAAAATGAGGAATTTGAAAGGTTAATCCGATCCATAAAAGAGGTTGAAAACATAGGAGAACATGTGGGGATAAAAAATGTTTACTTTCGCTTAAAGTTGCATTATGCAAATCACTTTGATTTTAAAGTGAAAAGTGCGAGGGGAGCAGGAACGACAATTAGAATCGTTTTACCATTTCAAACTTAGAAGTTTCTGGTTTGTCTAAGCCCTATCCATTTTAAAACAGCTACACTTTGATGCCAATACGTGTCGGTCGTATGATTGATGTGTGTTGGCATTAAAGTGTATTTGAGAGTAATTTTCATGATAGAACTAGACTTAACCTATTGCCTCCTATGCTTATTTCATATTAATCTATATTTTTCACTTATATTGATATTTTTCCTAAAGGTACTAAAGTTTACAAAGTAAAAACTATACTTTATATAGTCACTTAAAAAAAGCAAGCAGGCTATAATGAAAGTGCTTACAATGCCTCGATTACGGGGTTGCATTGCTATTGCTTAACTTAAACAAAGGGGGAGCCAAATTGTTAAAAAGAAGATCCAAATTTCTAGCTTTTGCTTTAGTAGTCATGTTGTTCATCGTTACAGCATGTTCGAAAGTTGAAGAAACGGGGAAAGATCATAAATCTAGTAAAAACGGAGAAGTTTTTACTTACACATTCTTTAATGCATCTTCAACAGGAAAAGATGTTAATACGGGTGATACTAAAATTGGGAAAATGTTCGAAGAGGCAACAGGAGTTAACTTTGATATTGAACATATTGTAGGAGATAGTAACCAAAAGATCGGTACAATGATCGCCAGTGGTGAATATCCGGAATTATTAAATGCTCAAAATGCAACAGCTGACGTGATTGATGCAGGTGGATTTGTACCACTTAATGATCTTATCGAAGAACATGCTCCAAACCTAAGAAAGTTGTATGACCCAATCTGGGAAAAAATGAAACAAGAGAATGGGAACATTTATATTCTGCCATCTGGTGTATCCAATGGATATATAAAGCCTCCAAATGTTGGACAGAGTGCATTCTTTATTAAACGGGCAGCACTAAAAGAACTTGGTTATCCACATCCTAAAACAATAGATGAATATTTTGATATCATTGAAAAATATGCAAAAGCCCACCCAACTACAAATGGTGCTGATACAATTCCGTATACATTATTACAATATGATTGGCATGTTGGACAACTATTTGATCCACCGGCCTTTTTATCGGGTGAGCAGGAAGGAATTATTGTTGATAATGAAACACTAGATGTTTCCGTTTATCATAATAAGGATATTACCAAAAAATGGTTAGGGAAATTAAATGAATTAAACGCAAAAGGACTATTTGATAGAGAAGCTTTTACACAAAACTATGATGAGTATTTAGCTAAAATATCTTCAGGACGTGTTGTAGGATGGTTTGGACCTCGATGGGAATCAGGTACAGCTTTAGACACACTTGAGCAAGATGATGATCCTTATAATGACTTTATGGGATTCCCTATTGTATTTGAGGAAGGAATCAAAGACCAATACTTGAATCCAGAATCTTTTGTAACATCTCCAGGAATGGGACTAACGACAGGTACTCCTGAAGAAGATCAAATTAGGATTATTAAATTTTTAGATCACATCGCTAAAATTGATTCTCAAAAACTTATTACGTGGGGTATAGAAGGCGAAACGTATGAAGTAAATGAGGATGGCCGTTTTTATCGTACACAGGAACAAATTGATTTAGTGAATAAAGAAGAGTTTAGAGATGAATTTGGGTTTTCTGCACTAGGATGGTACTGGCCAATCATGAGTGGTAAATTTGATGACGGTAATTCTGTTGATCCAGCTATGCAACCTGAAGTTGCCAAGCTTGCTTATGATGAAGTGGACAAAGAGTTTTTAGAAGCATATGGCATAGAAACGTTTACTGATTTATTCACTGAGCCAGAACCAGCACCATGGTTTCCGTTTTGGGATGCAACAATTGAGACGGGTTCTGAAGCTCAGTTATATGACCAACAGTCACGCGATTTAATCAAACGATCATATCCGGATATCATACTTGCAGATCCATCTGAGTTTGATGCCGAATGGAAAAAATTTAAGAAGGAATTTGAAAAGCTGCCTTATAAAGCCTATGAAGAAGTAATGGAGGAATCGGTTAAAAAAGAAGCTGAACTTGCCAATTAAGGAACAAAAGAATTTAAGGTGAAGGCTGAATAATCTATATGAGGAAGTTCAGCCTTCTTTGTATAAAAGTTCCTTTGTGCTGCTGATTTTGTATCTGTTGTCAATAGTTTTTATGGATTAAAGTTCACTAATTAAATTGGAATAGGAGGGAATAAAATGCAATTACAAACAAAAGAAAAAGCACTTTCATCCCCTGCTGTGTTACCAAATCAAGCAAAGGGAATGAAAGATTTTCTTAAAAAATGCCGTAGTCAAAAATCATTATTATTGATGACGGTACCATTTGTTATTTGGGTATTTACTTTTAAGTATTTTCCTGTTTGGGGATGGACAATGGCATTTCAGGATTTTAAACCAGCTCGTTCTTTTACAGAACAAGAATGGGTAGGCTTTAAACATTTCTTCTTTCTATTCACAGATGATCGTTTCTTAGGAGTTCTTAGAAATACGCTGGCTCAAAGTCTCATTAATTTGGTTTTAGGTTTTGTGACTGCTATCGGTTTAGCCCTACTGATAAATGAATTAACAAACCTTAAATTTAAAAGAGTCGTTCAAACCATTAGCTATTTACCGCATTTCCTTTCTTGGGTTGTAGCAGCTGCACTTGTTTCGTCTGTATTGTCTATCGATGGAATTATTAATGAAATATTGATGGGACTTCATTTTATTGACAAAGAAATTCTTTGGCTTGGAATCGGTGAGTATTTTTGGGGGATTTTAGGTGCTTCAGAGGTTTGGAAAAATGTAGGTTGGAATACAATCATTTATTTAGCCGCAATATCGATGATCGACCAAGAACAATATGAAGCAGCCAAAATTGATGGTGCTTCTCGATTACAAAGAATACGATATATTACGCTTCCTGGAATGAAGCAGGTTATTGTGATTCTTTTAATTATGAACATTGGGTATATTATTGAGGCTGGATTTGAACCTCAATATTTATTAGGGAATGGACAGAACGTAGAGTACTCAGAAAATATTGATGTATTTGTTATCAACTATGGTATATCAATGTTTAATTTTTCAATGGCTACTGCGGCAGGAGTGTTTAAAACGGTTATTAGTTTACTATTCTTGATGGCAGCTAATTCATTCTCGAAAAAAATGGGACAAGGCGGTTTATACTAGGGGGGTACAGAATGAAAAGAGGTAAGAAAGGAAAGAGTTTAATGAGAACGAAAGAAGATGTAATATTTGATACATGTAACATTATTTTCATGATTTTAATTAGTATCATAATGCTATATCCTTTTCTAAATCAAGTAGCCCTTTCTTTTAATGCTGCAGCAGATTCTGTAAAAGGTGGAATATATATGTGGCCAAGAGAATTTACTTGGCGCAATTATGAGTATGTATTTAATCAAGCATCCATCATACAAGCAATTATTGTTTCTGTAGCAAGAACAGTTATAGGTACAGGAATAGGATTATTATGTACTGCAATGGTAGCTTATGCGATTGCACAAGAAAAGTTTATTTTCAAGAAATCAATAACAATCATTTTTATTATGACGATGTATTTTAATGGTGGGTTAATACCTACTTACCTACTAATGAGAGATTTACATTTAATCGGAACTTTTTGGGTATATATTTTACCAGGATTAATAAGTGCATTTAATCTTATTATTATGCGTTCATTTATAGAAGGTCTTCCAAAAAGTATTTTTGAGCAAGCACGAATTGATGGAGCTGGAGACTTTAGAGTTTTCTTTCAAATTGTGTTGCCTCTGTCCTTGCCGGTATTAGCAACCGTAGCATTATTTGTTGCCGTAGGCCAATGGAACCAATGGTTTGATGTGTTTTTGTATAACTCAAGCAATGAAAATCTAACGACATTGCAATATGAGTTAATGAAAATTCTCCAAAATACTGCAACTTCAAACGGTGATTGGAATACCGCCCAAGCAAATGGTGAACATGCTGTCCAAGCTGTTACTCCTAAGTCCATTCAGGCAACTATGACCATTGTAGCGAGTCTACCAATTATTTGTGTGTATCCGTTTCTGCAAAAATACTTTGTTAAAGGGATGACATTAGGGGCAGTTAAATAATTTACTCTTTATTTTAAGGATATAGCAAGTAATTTGGAGCACAGTGGGTTTCATCTAAAGGAAAAATCCAGGAAAGAAAGGGATTAAGGGGAAAATCAAAACAATGAGTGAAAATTTAAATCTACAATCAAACTTGTTCATTAAACACGATCAAAACACCTTTGAAAATCCGATTATATGGTCAGATGTACCGGATCCTGATGTTATTAGGGTAGGTGATACGTATTACATGACTAGTACCACTATGCACATGAACCCTGGGGTACCAATTATGAAATCGTACGATCTCTTGCATTGGGAAATCGTTAATTATGTTTATGATATTCTTGCTGAAAACGACGAACAGAAGCTAATTAACGGAAAGAATGAATATGGAAAAGGTTCATGGGCAAGCAGTCTTCGTTATCATCAGGATACCTTCTATGTGGTTGTGGGCTCTTTAGCTACTGGGAAAACCTATATCTTTCAAACGGAAAATATTGAAAAGGGTCCTTGGAAATGCTTTACTCTAGATGCGTATTACCATGATATGTCACTACTATTTGATGATGATGAGCGCGTGTATATGACTTATGGTAATGGTGATATAAAAGTAATTGAGCTTACTAAAGATGTAACAGCAATTAAAGGAGGTGGACTAAACAAAGTAATTATTTCAGATGCTAGTCTAGTTGCGAGTGCGGAGGAGGGCTTAGGTCTGCTGGCTGAAGGTTCACACATCCAAAAAATTAATGGGTACTATTACGTATTCACAATAACATGGCCAAAGAATGGAAACCGGGTTCAACTCGTGCACCGTGCAAAGCGTATTGATGGTGAATATGAAGGTCGTATTGCTATGGATGATCCGAGTGGTATTGCACAGGGAGGAATTATTGATACAGTTAACGGTACTTGGTACGGCATGTTGTTTTGCGATAACGAATCCGTTGGTCGAACTCCTTGTCTTATTCCAGTTACATGGGAAGACGGGTGGCCCGTTTTTGGCGAGCAAAGTAAGCTTCCAAAACGTATGACTTTTCCATTTCGTGATAAAACGTCTGGAAGTCTCATTGTGAATTCCGATGAATTTAATTCCGATACCGATAAAGTTGGATTAGTTTGGCAATGGAATCATAATCCTGATAATGAACATTGGTCATTGACCGAACGTCCTGGCTATCTGAGGTTAAGAAACGGAAGGATATCTACAAACTTAGAGGGTGCTAAAAATACGCTTACCCAAAGAACATTCGGACCTGAATGCTCGGCTCATATTGCGATGGAAATCTCGAACATGAGGGACGGAGATGTTTCTGGTTTTGCCGCCTTTCAGAAAGATTACGGGTTTGTTGGAGTGAAAATGTCTGGCGATTCTAAATCCATTGTGATGGTGAATGGGAGCTTTGGCTCTGCAGAGATTATTGAAAGTATTCCTATTACCCAGGTGAGAGTATATTTTAAGATTGATTTTAATTTCAGGAATCAGACTGACAAGGCATATTTTTATTATAGTCTTGACCATGTTAATTGGAATCTAATAGGGAATATCCTTCAAATGCGTTATAAATTAGACCATTTTATGGGCTACCGTTTTGCTTTATTTAACTATGCAACAAAAACAACGGGTGGATTCGTAGATTTTGATTATTTCAGGATAGAAGATACTATTTTTAGAGAAGTAAATTAGAAAGTAATTATTGAAAACTTCGTTTATTGTACGAATAAACGAAGGGGTATTTTTTAATTTCAAGTTAAGAACTATATCAACTTCGTATGTTTACTCAAAAAAGTCCCTTTTCTCATTTAAGTAACTTTAAATATCCTAAAAAATGAAAAGGAGTATATATATGTTAAAAATTTCACACAAACAAATTTTCTCTGGATTAGCATTAGTCTTATTAATACCTCTAGGAGCAAATGGTGCATCTGCTTTAGACCAACCATTAGACGCTTTAAATGCAGCACCAATTGATGAAAGATATGAAGATTCTTTCTCAATTGGTGCTGCCGTAGAGCCTTACCAATTAGAAGGAAAGACTGCCGATATACTAAAGCGCCATTATAATAGCATCGTTGCAGAAAACGTTATGAAGCCTATTAATATACAGCCAGAAGAAGGAAAGTTTAATTTTGGAGAGGCAGATAAAATAGTCAAGTTTGCTAAAGAGAATGATATGGACTTACGTTTTCATACACTTGTCTGGCATAGCCAAGTACCACAATGGTTTTTCCTTGATAAGGAAGGAAATCCAATGGTAGATGAGACAGAACCGAAAAAGCGTGAGGAAAACAAAAAACTTTTATTAAAGCGCTTAGAAACCCATGTAAAAACAATCGTTAAGCGGTATAAAAATGAGGTAGACTCTTGGGATGTTGTGAACGAAGTAATCGATGATTCCTCACAGAACGAAAAAGGTTTACGTGAATCTCCATGGTACAAAATCACTGGCACTGACTACATAAAAGTTGCATTTGAGACCGCTAAAAAATATGCAGGAAACGACGCAAAGCTTTATATCAATGATTACAATACAGAAGTAGAACCAAAAAGAACAAATTTATATAATTTAGTGAAAGATTTATTGGAGCAGGGGGTTCCAATTGATGGTGTGGGGCATCAGTCTCATATCCAAATTGGCTGGCCATCTAATCAACAGATTGAGGATTCGATTAATTTATTTGCTAGTCTCGGATTAGATAATCAAATTACTGAGCTTGATGTTAGTCTTTATGGTTGGCCGCCAAGACCTGCTTATGAGACTTATGAATCCATTCCAGAAGAGAAGCTCCAAGCACAAGCTGAACGTTACGATGCTTTATTCGCTCTATATGAGAAATTAGATAAGAAGATTAGTAATGTCACATTCTGGGGCATTGCTGATAACCATACATGGTTAGACGGTCGTGCACAACAGTACAATAACGGAGTCGGAAAAGATGCACCATTTGTTTTTGATCCTGAATACAACGTGAAACCTGCATATTGGTCAATTATGGATTAAACATCGCAGGCTGCCTTTTTTAGATGGGAGGGCAACCTCCTGTTCTAGAAAAGAAGTGAGGACAAAAGCCTTATATAAAACAATAATTAATTTTGGATTAATCAAGGTATAGGTTGGTCGGCATAACTTAATCTTTATAAAATCAATTAGTCATCGGAGGGGAAGAGATGAATCAGCTTCAATCTAAGTTAAATATTCCATCTTTTTCAGATGTTTATAGTGATTACTTTTCAATTGGTGCAGCTATCAATCAACGGACAATTAAAAGCTCAAAACAACTCTTAATCAGGCATTTTAACAGTATAACAGCTGAGAATGAAATGAAGCCAGAGAATCTCCAGCCTGATGAAAACAAATTTTCGTTTGAAATAGCAGATCAATTTGTAGCTTTTGCAGAAGAACATCATATGAAAATGCGTGGGCATACATTGGTATGGCATAATCAAACGCCAGATTGGATGTTTAAGACACAAGACGGTTCAGTTGCATCAAGAGAATTACTATTAAACCGCATGAAAACGCATATTTCAACTGTTGTAGGACGGTATAAAGGGCGTATCCATAGTTGGGATGTTGTGAATGAAGTAATTGATGACAGTGAGGATCTCTTTTTAAGAAAATCAAACTATTTGGAAATCGTAGGAGAAGATTTTATCGAAAAGGCATTTCGGTTTGCACATGAAGCTGATTCAAAGGCATTGCTTTTTTATAACGATTATAATGAGTGTCACCCTCAAAAATGTGACAAAATTTATAAATTGGTCAAATCTTTACTCGAAAAACAGGTTCCCATACATGGAATAGGCATGCAAGGGCATTGGAATTTAACGAGTCCAACGTTAGATAACATCCGTGCTGCAATTGAAAAATATGCATCTCTTGGCTTGCAAATTCAGCTTACTGAATTAGATATTTCAGTATTTGATTCTACCGATGGACGAACAGATTTAAAAGAGCCAACAACTGAAATGATTGCGTTACAAGAGGAACGCTATGAGCAGTTGTTTTCTATGATAAGGGAATATAGGGATGTAATCAGTAGCGTTACTTTCTGGGGTGTTGCAGATGATTATACATGGTTAGATAATTTTCCTGTAAAAGGAAGGAAGAATTGGCCGTTGTTATTTGATGTCAATCAACTTCCCAAAAAATCTTTTCAGAAAATTACGAGTTTTAGATAATCTCTTTCAATTTTTATGATAATCTAGCTTACTTTTAATCAATTCATAAAAAGGTGGAATGTTTGGTTGACACAGGTGAAAGGTGCCTTTATACAAAAGAAGATAATACTGGATATTTACTAGATACAGGTAATCTTGATGTCCGCACAGAGGGCATGTCATATGGAATGATGATGCTGTTCAACTTGATAAGCAGGACGGATTTTACAGAATTTGGTTATGAGCTAAGAAAAACATGTATATGGCTGACGGGACACATGCAGGTTATTTTGCATGGTCCTGTAATCCAGATGGCAAAAAGAATTCATATGGACCTGTGCCGGATGGGGAAGAATACGACAAAATAAGGCACTGAATTTCTAACTGACATAAAGAATTTCAACGCCATTCAAGAAAAGGGTGCTTTCATAAAAATCAAGGATAAGCGCTTCATTTTATAAGGTCCAGATAGATTAAAAACGCTTGGCAATAATCTCTAAATCTAGAATCATAAGAAATGCCAAACTCAAGTTGAGTGATAAAAGTTGGCTTTACCACTTGTTCAATAAATCGATAAAGTTTTGAGCAGCTTTAGATAAGCTATGATTCTTCAGCCATATTAATCCGACTGGTGAAGAAATCTCAGTTGTACTGGAAATTTTGTGGGCTTGTATAGAATACCCTTTATGTCGTTTAAGCATCGTTTCTGGAACAATCGATGAACAAAAATCAGATGAGATTAAATCCATCAAAAGTGTAATGTCTGAACACTCACCAACAATGTTGGGGCGCAGATGAAACCGGGAAAATGCCTCCAATATTAAATAGTGTACACCTAATCCCTCTGTACTCGGTAAAATGAGAGGATAGTCTTTAATTTGATCAAGTGAGACTTCATAGTCGAACGGTTTCTGTTTTTGGGATGTAATAAAGTAAAAGGGTTCTGTATAAAGATGAAGTACTGAAAAATCATCCAGATCGAGCGGCATCCGGATGATCGCTATTTCTACTATCCGGTCTCTCACTAATTTACAAAGATGAGAGGATTCATTTTGTTTAATTTTATAAGTCACCCTAGGGTATTGTGTATTAAATTGATGAAGTATTTCAGTTAACTCAGCAACGGAAAATGTATTGATGCCTATCGCCAATGTTCCGTTTACCCCATTTCCGACTCCCCTTACTTCCATTTTGGCTTCTTCCATTAATTGGGTCATTTCCAAGGCATATTTATACAACGTTTTTCCAGCTTCTGTTACTTCAAAATATTTTCCGCTTCTTTCTACTAATTTTGCGCCAAGTTCCTCTTCCATTGATTTCAAATGCTGGCTTAAAGGCGGTTGAGAGATATGAAGTCTTTCAGCAGCAGCGGAGATTTTCCTTTCCTCTACAATCGCTATAAAATATCGCAGCTGTCTTATGTCCATCGTCAAACACACTCCTTTTTATTATATGAAAAACTTAAGTAAATCTTATTATTTTTATATTTTTCATATAATTATCCCCATGTTACCATGTTTATATATAAGGTGAAAGCAACTGTGATCATGATGTATTACCTCTAAAGAACGGGCGATTAGAATAATTCAGCTTGAGCTTCTTATCATCACAGTAAAGATAGGTGATGGGCTATGTTTTAGGAATGAATCTTTTGAAACATTTCATTTAATCGAATAAAAGGAGGCAAAAGAAAGTGACAGATACTAATGCATACTGGTTAACGAATGTCAGATTAGAAACTGGTTACCACTATGAAAATGGTAAAGTTACAGGAACAGAAACAGAACGTTTCCATGTGAGAATTGAAGATGGGAAAATAAATGAAATGGTCTTAGCTGATACATCGTTAGAAACCAATTTGCCTAAACGGGATGCGAATCATTATTTAATGCTTCCATCATTTAGAGATTTGCACATCCATATAGATAAAACGTATTACGGAGGTCCTTGGAAAGCGCCAACGATTCCAACTAAGGGTCTTTTGACAAGGTTAGAAGAAGAGGAAGAACTACTTCCGCGTTTATTGCCTGTTGCCGAAGAAAGAGCGAAAAAAATAGTAGACTTACTCCTGCATTCAGGCTCGACTCACATACGCACACATTGCAATGTCGATCCTGTAATCGGGCTGAAAAACCTGGAAGCTACTTTACAAGCAGTGAAAGCTTATAAAGGAAAAGCTTCTGTTGAAGTAGTCGCTTTTCCGCAGCACGGATTATTACGCAGCCAATCTGTTCCGTTAGTAAGAGAAGCATTACGAAGCGGAGCCACATTAGTAGGGGGTGTTGACCCTGCATCAATTGACGAAAATATTGAGAAATCATTACAAACGGTAATGGAACTTGCCGTGGAAACAAATGCAAACATTGACCTTCATATACATGACCCCGGTCATCTGGGTATTTTTACGTTTAAGCGATTGGCCGCTCTAACTGAGGAAGCAGGATGGCAAGGGAGAGTTACCATAAGCCATGCGTTGGCTTTTGCTGATATCTCTGCTAAGGAAGCGAGTGAAGTCGCAGAGCTGCTGGCTCATCAAGGTATTTCAATTACATCATCTGTTCCGATCGGAAGGACGATACCGATTCCAATCTTGCATGAAAAAGGTGTGGAAGTATCCCTCGGTGATGATAGCATTACAGATCATTGGTCTCCTTTTGGGAAAGGAGACAGCTTGGAAAAGGCAGGGACGTTAGCGGAGCGTTTTGGTTTAAGTGATGAACGTTCACTTGGACAAACCTTAGGATTTATTACAGGAGGCGTAACTCCTTTAAATAAAGAAGGAAAACAAATTTGGCCAAATGTAGGGGACGATGCCAATCTCGTTTTGGTTGATGCGAGTTGTTCAGCAGAAGCAATTGCAAGGAGAGCAAGAAGAGTAGCTGTTTTATTTAAAGGGAATTTAGCTGCTGGAGTACTTTAATTATTGAAATAGAAAGGAGAGATTGTCATGAGCTTACCTTTTTGGCTGACAAATGCACGGTTGGAGAGTGGTTTCCAAGTAGATCATGGCGTCATTACAGGAACTAAAACGGAATGTTTCCACTTATTGATTAAGGATGGGAAGATTAAAAAGATGGTATCTTCTAATGAAACCATTACAGACAATTTACCAAAAAAAGATGTGAAAGGGTTGTTGGTTCTTCCATCGTTTATAGAAAACCATTGCCATTTGGATAAAACATTGCTTGGCGATCGATGGCGTTCTGTAACACCTGTTAATAGTATTTTTGAACGACTCGAAATCGAGAAAAAAGTTCTTCCTTCTTTGGAGACTTCTACGCAAGAACGTGCGGAAAAGTTAATTGACAATTATTTAAAATCCGGGGTGACACATCTAAGAACCCATGTGGATATCTATCCAGAGGTTGGATTAAAGAATTTAGAAGAAGTCCAAAAGGCATTGCAAACGTTTGAAGGAAAGCTATCTTATGAAATTGTAGCTTTTCCGCAACACGGTTTATTGCGTTCCAAGACAAAGGAATTAGTAAGGGAAGCCCTTCGTCAAGGAGCAAGCTTGGTGGGCGGCGTTGATCCTGCTACTGTTGATGGTGATATTGAGGCTTCCTTACAAGTGATGGTCGAACTCGCTGTAGAAGGAAATGCGGGAATTGACTTGCATTTACATGATGCTGATCATTTAGGTATCTTTACAATGAAAAGATTGGCACAGCTAACGAAAGAAGCAGGTCTTCAAGGCAAGGTTGCGATTAGCCATGCATTTGGACTTGGAGATATCCCTCCATCTCAAGCAGAAGAAATGGCAGAACAATTGGCTGATGCAGGAATAACTATTATTACGAGTGTGCCGCTAGATAGAAAGTTTCCGCCTGTTGGCTTATTGCACAGGAAAGGAGCATCGGTTGCCGTCGGTTGTGATAATATTTTTGATGTTTGGTCACCGTTTGGAAATGGAGATGTGCTTGAACGTGCCGGCCGATTAGCGGAAGTTTCAAGATGGATAGATGAACGATCATTAGCACAAGCTCTATACTTTATTACTGGCGGCAAAACACCGCTTAATCATACTGGAGAACAAGTTTGGCCTCAAGTCGGGGACGATGCCAACATCGTGTTTATTGAAGCATCTTGTTCCGCTGAAGCGATTGCAAGAAGATCGCGACGAGCAGCTACGATGTTCAAAGGAGAAATCGTTTCAGGCTTATTTTAATCATGTAATGAATGTTTGAATTGCCTCATTGAACAATTCGAAAGGCATGAGGGAAAATAGATAGTTAAAAGAAAATCCCGCTTGAAATGGATCAAGCGAGATTTTCCTTACCCTTTCACTACTTATTCATCTTCAAATAATTTTTCACCGCGGTGGAGGCGAATGGCAATCCGTGCTGTATGGGGCATTTCTCTGGCAGTTGGGGCATGGCCTGCAAGATAACGTGTTACGGCGAGGATCAACGTTTCCTGTGCATGACGAGCAAGCTCGGAATCCTCAAGTTGCCAATGCTCATGTTCGACCATCGCTGCTTCAAACATTTGAAACGAATGAAACTCTGCATCCTCTCTAAGTAAAGCGTGACCGAGTGTATTGAAGAGCTCACTTTTATCACCGCCGCGGGCCAGGTAATTTACCACCCATCGTGCTGATTCTGCAACCTGTTGCTGTTTATTCATCAGCTCCAATAATTCAGCAGGATTCTGCGGTTCAGCTTCTATATTCTTTGGTTCCGGTCTTCGTGCAGACGGTAGATTGAGAAAACGATCAAGATAGACACTCATCGCTCCATGGAAAACAGCTCTGGTCAATTCAGGTGTCGTCGAACGACGTAATGATTCATGTACCGCATGCGCGTGTGTAAAAGTATGAAGCACAGTAATCCAATCACTGAAATCATTTTGTACATGGAAACGGGAAATCCGCTCCGCCGCTGCCAAAGCTACGAGCTGGGCCAAACGGACAGGTGAGACTCCATTTTTAAGTGTATCCAACATCATCTTTACCGTTTTTAACGCATTATCTGATAAAATTTGCTCAACTAATGCTGCTTCATCCACATCAGTGTCCCCTTGTGATGGGGCATTTGCAAGTATATCTGGCAATTCCTTAAACGCTTCCATTAATGGTTTGACCAAGTTCACTGGTGATTGCCAGCTATGGGATTCTTCACTGCGGGATACATTTCCGATTCCGGGTAACAAGGATGTTAAAACATATGGCCGGTACTCAGAACCAATCTGCTCCAGAATCTCGAATGCTTTATTATGAAAATCGAGCGAATGACCTGTATTTACATAAAAATGATCCGTGATCGCTGTCATCATCATGTCAGCAAGCTGCTCATTCGAGAATCCTAATTCAATCGAGGTCAAGAGTACTCGTTCAGCTCCCTGTGAATCACGAACTTTCACACAATGACGATACCATTCTGATAATTGTTCGAATGATTGGGCATTCCTATCTTCTGAAACAGGAAGGGACCCTAGTAAGAAATGTGTTCCCATTCCAGAACATTCCCGTGCAACATGAACCAGTCCTTGGAACAATGCTAAAATCTGACCAGTTTTATCCAATATAGGCAATACATTTGTCATCGCTGTTAAAATCGTCAATCCAGAGCCCCAGCCGCTTTGGTTATGAGAGGTTCCGAAGCTGACTCCGACCTTTGCAATCTCGGTCGCTGGAAAACCAGCTTCCATCAATCCAACTACCGATTTCGCGATGACAAGACTTAAATTTTGCTCAAGACCTTCACGTAATCGCTGCCTTAATTTTTCGATTGTTACTTTATTGTAAGGAACAGGGTGGACCCAAACCTCGTCTTCCTTTATCTCGACAGGGTAAGTTGGGACATCATCTGCCCATGGATCCAATGTTCCGCCGCTTTTTATATCAAAGCGAGCATGATGCCAGTGGCACGTTAAAATCCCATCACATAAGCTTCCTGTATGGAGGGGGAAGCCCATATGAGGACAACGGTTATCCACCGCAAAAACTTGTTTTTCGTAAACGAATACTGCAATTGCATGACTGCCACCTTTTATTACCTTTGCTCCCTCATCTTCAAGTGCCTGTAATGAACCTGCATAAATCAATTCTGACAAAAGGATCACTCTCCCAGATAATAAAGTTCAATGCCCTCTAAATAAGGATGAATAGAGGTCTTACAAAAATTGTTATTTACTATTTTATATTATAGATGGAAGGCAGTAATCCTCCATAAGTTGAGACTTTTCTCACTCTAAAGTCTGAACTTGTAAAAAACGGTTGAAAATAATACCCGTCCGTTTTTGGCCCTGGATATACAATTTTATATTCAATCTACGCATAGTAGTCTGAGATTGAGTATGATAGACGGGTTTTTAAAACTTCAGAACAAAAATAATAATGGAAGGAAATTGCAAATGTAAATGAAAACGTTTATAATTGGAATTCCGACTAGTCAGAACTGAATAGGTTTCCTGTTAACATCTTAGAAATACTTATTAATACCATGGATAGGGTTCAAATGCCTTTTTCATGGTTTTTGTACGTTTGCCTTAAGAAAAATACTCGGTTAAATAGGAGAGTGAAAAATTTGGGACAAAAGCAGCATCCTGATTTTTACGAAGAAATGGAGCGGCTAAGGTTTACAAAAAAGTATATGGAAATGTTAATTCAAGCAAGGGAGCTTGATGAAGAATCCTTTAGGAAAAATGCCAAGGAATCATTGGAGGGAATTGACTTAAAGGATAGCAGCTTAAGGTATTTAAATTTGCTAACAAATTCGAGTATGCTTCAACGAACAGAAGAAGAAATACGTAGTCTCAAAAAAATCTATCATAAGCCATATTTCGCTCGGATTAATTATAAGGCGAATGATAAAAGTGATGAAGAGATTTTATACTTTGGTAAGGCGTCTTTATTTGATCGTGAAACTCAAGATCCTATTATTGTTGATTGGCGTTCTCCTATTGCAAATCTTTATTATGATGGACGGCTTGGTGACGTAACATACGAAGCAGAAGGGGAACTATATGAAGGGAATTTATCATTAAAAAGACAATATACCATTGAAGAGGGAGAGCTTAAAGACATTCGAGATGTCGATTTGACAACCACAGATGAGCTGCTTCAGGAATCTCTTTCAGCTAGTTCAAGTAATCGGTTAACAGATATTGTTTCAACCATACAGGAAGAGCAAAATCGAATCATTCGAGCGGATTTAAATAAACCGATTATTGTTCAGGGGGCAGCTGGAAGCGGAAAAACAACGATTGCTCTTCATCGAATCTCTTATTTTATCTATACGTATGCCGAACATTTCAAACCAGAGCAGCTCATGATTCTTGCTCCTAACAATTTGTTCATTGATTATATATCAGAGGTCCTGCCCGAGCTTGGGGTAGACCGCATTTTACAGATGACGTTCAGCGATTATGTCAAAGCCTGTATCTCGAAAAAAATCAAGCTAACATCCCCATCTGAAAAGCTTGGAAAATTTATTGATCGAACCTATGAAAATCCTGAAATGATCCAATGGATTTCTAGCTTTAAGGGTTCATTAGAAATGAAAACCATCATTGACCGGTACTTAGAAGATATATTGAATGCTATTACACCTAAAAAGGACTTTTATTTATCAAAATTTAAACTTTATAGTGCCGATAAAATAAAACATCTCATGCATAAGGAATACACATACCTACCTTATTATCGACGTTTGGAAAAGGTAAAGGAAGTTTTGCAAAACTATGTTCGAACAGAAAAGAAAATCCTACTGAAAAAAGTAGAAGAGTTTTACGATGAAAAAATTGAAAAGGCTCTATTTAGTACGAGGCTGGATCCTGACAAAAGAAAAAGCTATGTGACAAAAGCAATGGACAAAAAAGCTGAACTTATGGACGACATTCAAAAGCAGTCCCGAACAGGGGTCCAAGCATATATTAGGCAGGTTGAAAAGCATGATCTGATTCATTATTTCGATGAACTTTTTACCGATAAAGAACAACTAGTAAAATATGCCGGAGATCTATTAGATGACGATCAACTTGACTTTTTTTATCACTATCAAGTAAATCTTAGAAAAAAACGGCAATTTGAAGTAGAAGATTTGGCGAGTCTATTATACTTACAGTATCACATATTTGGTATAAAGGAAGAGCTTCGTGCCCGTAACGTAGTCATTGATGAAGCCCAAGACTACAGCTATTTTCAACTGTATGCACTTAAAAGTGCTTTGGAAACAGACATGTTTACAATCGTAGGAGATCTAGCTCAAGGTATTCACTCGTATCGAGGGTTAAACGACTGGAGCCTAGTAAAGAAAGACATTTTTCCAAGAGCTACTTATACCACTTTACAAAAAAGCTACAGAACAACGGTAGAGATTATGCAGGCAGCGAATGATATTCTTTCATTATTGCCATTAGATCTTCCGAAAGTAGAACCAGTCGTTCGACATGGCGATAAACCGGTATTTCATTATTGGAATGATGAAAAGGAAGCAGTTGAAAAGATAAAAGCTGAAGTTCAGCGTTTATCTAGTGAGGGAATGAAAACCATTGCGGTTATTGGGAAAACAGAGAGAGAATGTGTAAAAATAGAAAAATTGTTTAGGAAACACGCTGGCGGGGAGTTACGAACCCAATTACTTCGTGAAAATGAAGAAATCAACCAAGAAGACGTAATCATTGTTCATTCACAGCTAGCCAAAGGATTGGAGTTTGATGTTGTCCTCCTTTTTGCGCTGGACGAAGTGTTTGAGCTTAGTGAAATTGAATTGAAATTACTGTATGTGGCAATGACCAGACCATTGCACCGATTAATGTTTTTCGGAAAAAGTCCTACTGTGTTTTTGTTGGAGCATATATCTGATGATTTGGTAACCAAATTGTAGGTGTTCATGGGAAACATTGCAGAAAAAGTTGTTATTATGGGGGAATCAAGTGGAATTGGTGCAGAAACGACCAAGATATTTGCGTAAGAAGGGGGAAAATCAGTAACCTAATGACGTTCGAATAATTCCACTGAATTCTTCCAGGAGTACCACGTAGTAAGTAGGATGGAACAACTAGCTTTATTTTTTGTTTGAAATAATATGTGGGTGAAGAATCGCCATTGTAGCTTGCTTAATTCAGAGACACGTTCATTGGTAGTAAATAATATTAATAGAGCCACCTGTATTTTATATACATATTAATGATATACACAGGTGGCTTTCTGTTAATTAGTAATAGGAATCTCTAATTTATCGTTTTTATGAATATCTTCCGTTCCGGCATTCAATGCAGTCTTGTAATAGGAGCATTTATGCTCGATGACTTCCATTGTTTTTTTTAGTTCTTCCATCTGTGCTTCAACAGTAGCTTTCCGTTCTATAAACATGTCATATCTTTGCTGCAACGTGGAATCCCCCTTAGAACACCAATCAATGAAAGTTTTAATTTCCTTAATAGGCATCCCGGTAGATTTCAGGCATTCAATTACTTTTAAAGCTTCGATATCGGATTCTTTAAACAAGCGTGTACCACTGGTTGTCCTTTCTACAAAAGGCATAAGTCCCTCTTTGTCGTAATAACGCAATGTATATACTGTAAGATTCAACACTTTTGCGACTTCACTGATAGAATATGTCTTCACCATTTCTCTCCCTTTCTTAATGATATAGACCTCGAGTTAACTCTATTTTTATGAGTGGATTCTATCATGGTATTTGCTTAATGTCAAAATCATCTTAAAGGAAAGGAAAATTGTGCTCGGTTAAATAGAGTTATATTTAGTTTTTAAAAAAATGTAGTTAACTATTGGCTAGATTGATAGATGATATGAAACCTGTATGACCGGAGGATTTTCAAAAGGAATATAAATTAAGCACTTGACCTAGAGTTAACTATAAGTATTAACATTGGTTTGTAAGGGAAAAGAAGGGATCGAAATGAATGAAGCAGGATTTCACCTGCGTTATTCATTTGCCTGGTACAAGCACATTCTCTTGAAATGTAAAATTTATAGGAGGTTTTATTTATGATAACTGCTAAAGCACGAGCTGTTGATGGTCCTGACAAACCGTTTCGAGCTGCTGAAATTAAACGACGCGACCTTGATTTGCATGATGTTCTAATTGAAATTAAATATGCAGGCATATGTCATTCTGACATTCATACTGCACACGGCGAATGGGGTCCAGTGAACTATCCTCTCGTACCTGGACATGAGATTGCGGGGATTGTCACAGATGTAGGAGCCGAGGTCACAAAGTACAAGGTCGGTGACCGGGTAGGGGTCGGATGTATGGTTGACTCCTGCGGCGAATGTGAGAATTGCCGTAAAGGAGAAGAACAATACTGTCTCAAAGGAAATATCCCTACTTATGCTGGTGTTGACAAATACGGCGAGCCAACCCAAGGCGGCTATTCTACCCACATTGTCGTAACGGAGGATTTCGTAGTCAGAATTCCTGACAGCATTGAGCTAGATGCAGCAGCACCATTACTTTGCGCAGGTATTACAACATATTCACCGCTAAATCATTGGAAGGCTGGTCCAGGTAAAAAAGTAGCTGTTGTTGGTTTGGGCGGTCTTGGACATATGGCTGTCAAGATTGCACACGCCATGGGTGCAGAAGTTACAGTTCTTTCTCAATCATTGAAGAAAAAAGATGATGGCTTGCAATTCGGTGCAGACAACTACTATGCGACAAGCGACCCTGAGACATTTACTAAACTTGCTGGTACATTTGACCTGATCATTAACACGGTAAGTGCAAGTATCGACATTAGTGCTTACCTCTCACTGTTAACGCTGGATGGTACGCTAGTCAATGTTGGTGCGCCTGCAGAGCCATTGGCAGTTAATGTGTTCTCTCTCATCGGTCACCGTCGTTCATTTGCAGGTTCAATGATTGGCGGCATCCGTGAGACTCAGGAAATGTTGGATTTTTGTGCAAAACATAACATTGTTCCTCAAATTGAAGTGATAACAGCCGATCAAATTGACGAAGCATACGAACGAGTATTAGCTTCAGATGTAAAGTATCGTTTCGTGATTGACACCAGCACAATGTGAGTTGCGTCAATGATAGGATTAAATGGTCATTAAAAGGTGTCCTAAAGCCTAGCTTTAGGACACCTTTATATTTTGGCTTTTAAACTCAAGTTAACGATAGAATGTAAATGAAATTTCACGAGTACTGAAGAATACCTATATAAAAAAGAGAGAAAACAAAATAATTCTACTTTTCTATAAAAAATTTCTATTTCTTTAGTTATGAAAGCGTTTTACAATGGGGTATATACATATTAAAAGAGAAAAATTCTACTATTTAAAAAATAGGGGGGGCTGTTATGAATAAGGAGTTGCTAAAAGCAGATAGAATCATAGAAAAACGAGGTATTGTTAAGTTTTTCGCAGATATTAATCGCGAAATGAAGAAGGTTAGCTGGCCAAAGAGCAAGGAATTGACAAGATATACAATAACAGTTTTATCTACAGTTATATTTGCCAGTGTGTTTTTTGCCATTATTGATTTTTGTATTTCTTTTATTATTCGTTTTATTATGTATAACTGATTAAACTAATGTTAGTTAAATAGAAAAAAGAATTGAACTTAAAGTGAAGCTGACAAATTCGCTGCTTTTGAAGAAGCAATTGAATCTGCTGGCACTATAGCTGAGGTGATCTAATGTTTAAAACAATCTCCAATTTTATGCGCGTGGGTGATATTCGAAATAAGATCATATTCACCCTTTTAATGTTAATTGTATTTCGTATTGGTACATTCATTCCTGTGCCGAATGTCAATGCTGATGTGTTGCAAGCACAAGATGAACTGAATGTTTTCGGAATCTTAAACACATTTGGCGGAGGTGCTTTATATAACTTCTCGATCTTAGCGATGGGGATTATGCCTTATATTACAGCATCGATCATCGTCCAGCTCTTGCAGATGGACGTTGTGCCAAAATTCACTGAATGGTCAAAGCAAGGTGAAGTTGGGCGGCGCAAGCTCGCACAATTTACAAGATACTTTACGATCATATTAGGTTTCATCCAGGCGTTAGGTATGTCCTACGGGTTCAATACCCAGTCAGGCGGATTGTTAATCGAAAATCCTGGCATATGGACGTACTTATTAATTGCGATTGTCTTAACAGCTGGTACAGCATTTTTAATGTGGTTAGGAGAACAGATCACCTCCAAAGGTGTTGGAAACGGAATTTCCATTATTATCTTTGCAGGGATCGCAGCAGGCATTCCCTCAACGATTAACCAAATATATGCACAACAATTCCAAGATGCCGGCGATCAGCTTTTCATCCGAATTGTAACAGTTGCCATTCTGGTATTGGCTATTTTAGCCGTTATCGTTGGGGTCATCTTCATCCAACAAGCACTTCGCAAGATTCCAATTCAGTACGCTAAGCGTTCCGGGAACAACAATATGGGAGGAGGTCAAACAACTCATCTGCCTTTAAAAGTGAACCCTGCCGGCGTTATTCCTGTTATCTTTGCTGTGTCATTTATTATTACTCCACCGACGATAGCAGCCTTTTTTGGTCCGAATGATGTGACGGATTGGATCCAGAAAACATTTGATTACACTCATCCTATAGGGATGATCATCTATATCGCATTAATTATTGCTTTCACATACTTCTATACATTTGTTCAAGTGAACCCTGAGCAGATGGCAGAAAATTTGAAGAAGCAAGGCGGCTATATACCTGGTATCAGACCAGGTAAGAATACGCAGGAATATGTTACAAAGGTATTATATCGTCTAACTTTTGTCGGTTCTCTTTTCTTAGCAGTTATAGCTGTTCTTCCTGTTTTCTTCATTCAATTTGCTGATCTGCCCCAATCTGCACAGATTGGCGGAACAAGCTTGTTAATCGTTGTCGGGGTTGCCCTTGAAACAATGAAACAGCTTGAAAGTCAGCTGGTGAAACGTCATTATAAAGGCTTTATTAAATAGGAAGGATACAAGAGGATCCAAGGAGAATAGTATAAAAATAGACTGTCGTTCTTAAAATGACAGTCTATTTTTTAGACCATTTTTTCGATTTGAAGGGATCGAAATAATTTGCACTTTTCTCCAAAGAATGTCTATTTCTTTAAAATTGAAAGCGTTTAATATTAGAACTATATAATTGATAAAACATTTTAAAAGAAATAGTGAAAAGTTCATTTTGTCATTACTATTAGTCTTTTTATAAAATGAAACCCGTTTCAAAGAATTGTCTTTATTATTCTAAAGATTACATTTCATGCTCTTCTATCTAAGCATTACCTTTGAGGGGGTGATAGGTTCAGTACAAAATCGATCGTTTAAGAGGAAAAACGAAATTAAATATCAATGTAGTTAACAGGGAAGAAACCGTCATTTTCTCTGTATTACCTAACGAAAGGGGAGTTTATTTAATGTTACAAGTAGGGTTTATTAAAAAGTTACTCATTTCTTGTATCCTTGTATTCCTTATAACGGGAAGTATTTTACCGGTTTTACCTACAGTGACGAAAGCGGAGGAGGCAGAAAATGAAGTGAGTTCCATTTCAGAGTCCATAACACTAGATCCAAGCTATCAACATGAACCGTTTGATGGCTGGGGAACGGCACTTGTATGGTTTGCAAATGTAACAGGAGGCTGGCCTGATGAACTTCGAAATCAACTTGCAGATGATCTATTTGGTGAGGAAGGACTGAATTTTAATATTGCCCGCTACAATATTGGCGGTGGAGATTCTCCTGAAACAGAGCCATATATGCGGAAAGGTGGAGCCGTTCCAGGTTATTGGAATCGTCCTGCTGAATATGGCCCGCCAGAGGGGATTACAGAAGAATGGACCGAGCAAGAAAATTGGTGGGATCCTGAAAATCCTGAGCACTGGAATTGGGAAGCTGACGCAAACCAGCGTTGGTGGGTAAGTGCAGCAAAGGCGAGAGGAGCTGATACGTTTGAGGCATTTTCAAACTCACCGCCTTATTTTATGACGCAAAGCGGTTATGTATCAGGTAACTGGAATCCATGGGATGACAATATCAAGCCAGATCAATTTGGAAATTTCGCCACATACTTAACTTCAGTGGTGGATCATTTACAAAAGGAAATGGATATAGAATTTAAAACTCTTTCACCTGTAAATGAACCAAATACCGGATATTGGCGAGCAAAAGGCAGACAGGAAGGATCGAACTGGTCTCCAGCTTCACAAGCTAAAATTATTAATGAAGTTAAAAAACAATTAGCTGAAAAAGGTCTCGGCACAGTCGTATCAGCTATGGATGAAACAAATCCGCAAAAATTCAGACAAAACTGGGAGCAATATGAAAGCACAACTAGAAATAATATCGGACAGTTAAACGTGCATACGTATGGTCCTACCCAGCAGATCGGTGCAAGGGATATTGCAAAGGGAGCAGGGAAAAAACTGTGGATGTCTGAAGTGGATCTTAGTGCAGGCAGCGGACAAAATCATGAAGATATCATACCAGGTCTTGCCTTATCTCAGCGAATCACAACGGATATTCAACAATTAGAATCAGAAGCATGGGTGCTCTGGCAAGCGATTGAAGATGAAGTGAATATGAGTCCAGAGCATGAAAATGGCAACTGGGGACTTATTCAAGTAGATTTTGCTCCAGCAAATTTCGATGATGTAGAAATTTATAAAAACAAAAAATACTATGCAATGGGGAATTACAGCAAATTTATCCGTCCAGGATACCAAGTGATTAATTCTACTAACAGCAGCACCTTAGCCGCAATAAACAAAGATGAGGATTCTGTCGTTGTGGTGTATACGAATTCTACCGCAGAAGAGAAATCGATCAATTTTGATTTGTCAGGTTTTGAAACCATAACAGCAAGTGCTAAAGCAACACCTTATGTTACATCGAAAACGGATAATTTAGCCCAAAAATCTGATGTCATGATCTCGGATAAAAAGCTCTCAGCAGTCGTACAACCACAATCGATTACAACATTTGTTATATCAGGTGTGTCTGGTGTAAATAAGGATCATGTCTTTTTGAACAATGACGAAGAATACAAATTTATTAATAAAAACAGTGGTAAAGTGCTTGCTGTTGACCAAGATGGAAAATCAATTGTTCAAAAAACAAATATACATGAAGAAGAAACACAAAGCTTTCGCATTCAAAAAATAACAGATGGTTATAGCACAATAGAAATTTATAAGATTGTGAATCCTGCTACTGAAAGCGTACTTGGTATAGAGAATGGTTCAGTTGTGCTTCAAAACAATGATGATTCAGCAAATCAAAAATGGATGCTCTCAACCTATGGAAATGGTGAGTACACATTTATAAACGTTCAAAGCGGAGATTTGATAGAAGTGGGCGGTGAATCAAAGGAAGAAGGAGCAAAAGTTGGCGTGTGGAAACCGACAACAGGGAACCACCAGCAATGGAAGGTTGTCAAGGCTGGTATCACCAAAGTAGAGCCGGTTGATGTTGTTGTGACAAAGAAAAAGACAGCACCAGTCTTACCTACTGAAGTAACAACGATCTATGGTAATGGAGACAAGGTTCAGAAAAAGGTTGTCTGGGAAGAAATCGATCCAAAGTTATATGCAAAGGAAAATATTTTCAAGATTGAAGGATCTGTTGAGGGAACATCGATAAAAGCTGTCGCAACGATAACAGTCAGTAAGATTGAAAGTATTGAACCGATCAAGTTAAAAACAACACCAGGCTATGCACCAATCTTACCAAATAAAGTAATAGCAAACCTGCAAATTGGTACATCTGGATATGTATCGGTTGATTGGGAAGAAATTGATCCAACGCTATATGCAGCTTTAGGTAAGTTTTCAGTAAAAGGATCGATTTCAAATAGTCCAGTGAAAGCAATTGCCAATGTCCAGGTGACAGAACCGGCATTAGAAAATCTAGCCTTAAATTCTTCTGATTCCGGCAATGAATATCCGAAAGTAACCGCTTCTTTTACCGGCCAATGGGATAGCACAAGGAATGTCAACGATGGCATTGTCTCCAGTGCGAGATGGACGAATTGGGATCCAAATAACTGGAGAGAAGAAGATTGGGTTGCCGTTGAATTTGAGAAAGAGGAAACCATATCAGAAGTGAAATTTCACTTCTATGATGACAACGGTGGCACAAGACCAGCAAAATTTTTGCATCTCGAATATTTTGATGGAACAGAATGGAAGGAAATTGAAGGAACTCAAACCGATGTTCAAAATAAGGAGCTAACCATTGACTTCACTCCATTAAAAACCAAAAATATTCGCACAGTCATGAAGGCAAGGGAAGGCACTTGTATCGCCATTTCTGAAATGGAGGTATTAGGGATTGGTAACAAAAATCATATTCCAGGTCAAAGCGGGGATGCAACATTAGAAACAATACGTATTAATGGGAAGCAATTAAAAGAATTTGATAAGGATACTCTGCAATATCGTGTTAACGTAAAGAAGAAAGGTCAGGAAGTCCCGGCGATTGAGGCGGAAACAAGTAATTTATTTGCAACCTATCAAATTGAAACACCTCCATCAATTCCTGGAGAAGCGGTTATCACTGTTACATCTGAAAATGGGAAGAACCAAGTGAAATATACTGTTTTATTTAATGAGAGAAAGTGATATTCAAATCAAATTACAAAACGGTATACGAATGAAACAACGATCGAAAGAAGTATGAGAGAGAGAATAGTCAAAAGTCTGGTATGTAAGAGGTCGGGGAATCTCTCCCTCCTACCAGATTTCAAATGGTGTTATTTATCTCACTATAAATCATTAATATAAAACACCTTTTCCAATTAATAGATTTCTTAAATAATTAAGAGTAATTCATTATTTTTATTAGTCAGCCAGCACGATCTTCTTGCAAGATCGTGTTTTGTTGTTATTTTACAATAGTGATTTGTAAATCATTACATTGTATCAGAAAAACTCAACCTTATAACATTTTATGTATAGAGATACAAAAAAAGAGTGATTTTGAATGGAAGGGACAATGAATACATACTTCTAAATTTTATGGTGAAATATATATCCTGCAATTATTTGGAAAATATTGTATAGGTAAGAATAATAAAAATAACAAGTAGATAAAGAAAAAAGTTGAGACATTTGCCTATTTAGTCTGTAGTAGAGCTCGTGAACAAGACGGAAATATAGTCAGAATATTGTGATAATTGATTCTAAATAACCAAAAAAAAATTAATAAATTGTGAAAATCTAGATACTATGCCTTATTTTCATTTTTTTTAACAAACGTTTTCAAAGAAAAAGTATGCCGTTTTCATCCTTTAAGTATCAATGTCATTGAGATGATCTCCCTACTTTATTTTTTGATTTTTTCGTTAGTTGACAGAAAATTCTACCATCGGTAAGATTCATCCGTAATCAAAAATTTTCTTACGAGGTGAAAAAAATGCTCTCATCCAAAAAAACATTGCGAGTATTAGCTGGACTGTCTCTTGCAGCTACAGTAAGTTTTTCTACTGCAGTTCCAAGTGCTCTAGCGGTAACACAACCGGAGGCGGATACCCCTTTACAAAAGGAAAACCTCCAAAAGTTAAGTGTCCAAGGTGTCACTGAACTCTCAAATGGGGTCAAACTTGATTTAGGTACATACGAAGCTTATATTCGGGTTTTTGCCAAAGATCTTGTTAAAGTTTCAGTACTGGAAAAAGGTGAAGAAGAATTTGAATCAAGAGGGATCGTGAAAAAAGAAAGTGAATGGAAAAGTGTGCCATTCAGTGCAAACGTTAGCGCAGATACCTACACATTAAAAACAAAGGAAATAACAGTTGAAATTAAATTGAAGCCGTTTGGAGTGAAATTCCTTGATAAAAAGGGGAATGTCATTAACGAAGACTACCTAAATCAAGGTGCAACATCAGGTTATGAAAACGGAAAGCCTTACGTCTTTAAGAAAACGAATGAAGATGAAGACTTTTACGGCTTTGGTGAGCAAGCAGGGTTAGAAGTTAATAAGCGTGGAGACAGTATTGGTTTATGGAACACAGATGCTTACGCATATAACAAGGATACAAAATACTTGTATACTTCGATTCCATTCTTTATTGGGTTAAAAGATAACAATGCATATGGTATTTTCTTTGATAACACACATCGTTCCTACTACGAAATGGCCAGTGAATCTGATGATTACTACTATTTCTATGCAAATGGCGGAAAATTAACATACTACTTTGCATATGGCCCAGAAATTGGCGATGTTATTGACCGTTACACTGAATTAACAGGTAAGATGGATGTTCCTGCAAAATGGTCATTAGGCTTACACCAAAGCAAATGGGGTTACACTCCAGAGGAAATTGTGAATGTTGCGAAAACGTACCGTGAAAAGAACATCCCATTAGATACCATGCACTTTGATATTGATTATATGGATGGCTATCGTGTGTTTACTTGGAACCAACAATACAAAGATGCATTAAAACAATTAAAAGCTATGGAAGGCTTCCACGCGATTGCGATTAATGATCCGGCTGTAAAGCAGGATGAAAACTATAAAATTTATCAAGAAGGTACAAAAAATGACTTTTGGGCAAAAAATCCAGATGGTACTCCTTACATAGGTCCAGTATGGCCTGGAGATTCAGCTTTCCCTGACTTCTCTAAAGAAGAAGTACGTGATTGGTGGGCAAAGAATCATGATGTGTTATTTAACGAAGGAATTGACGGTATTTGGAATGATATGAATGAACCGGCTGTTTTCCGTGATGATGAAAGACATGCTCATACATTGCCACTTGATACGTATTTTGGTACTGAAGACAACAAAATTCTCCATACTGAGTACCATAATTTATATGGTCATGATGAAGCAGAAGCTACTTATAATGCGTTTAAAATGCACAAGCCTGGCACTCGTCCATTCGTCTTAACTCGTGATATGTATGCTGGTACACAGCGTTGGGCTGCGTTGTGGACAGGGGATAATTTCAGTAACTGGGAGCATTTAGAAATGTCACTTCCGATGAACATGAACGTAGGCTTATCTGGAGTTGCATTCGTGGGTAATGATATTGGCGGTTTCGCATCACGTCCTGATGCAGAATTATTTGCTCGTTGGATTGAAGTAGGAGCATTCTTGCCATTCGCTCGTATTCACTATGATAGTGATGCAAAAGCAACCGTGAAACAAGGTCAAGAGCCGTGGGCATTTGGTCCGGAAGTGGAAAAAATCAGTAAGAAATACATTGAAATGCGTTATAAATTGCTTCCGTATCTATACAATGAATTCAAAGAAGCAGCAGATAGCGGGAAACCGGTTCAGCAACCGCTTGTCTATCAATTCCAACATGATGAAATGACACATGATATCAGTGATCAATACATGTTCGGAGATTCGATGATGCTGGCTCCGGTCGTCAAACAAGGTCAAACATCACGTGAAGTTTATTTACCGAAAGACGTTAGTTGGACAGATTATTGGACAGGCAAAAAATATGAGGGTGGACAGACAATTACTGTCGATGTACCGCTTGAACATATGCCAATATTCGTAAAAGATGAATCTATTATTCCAACCCGTGATGTCCAACAATATACAGATGAAAAGCCGCTTACAAATCTAGTACTAGACACTTATCTGAAAGAAGAGGCTGCTTATTCATTCTATGAAGATGATGGTGCTACTGAAGACTACAAGAATGGTGAATATAACGTTACTGAATTTAAAGTGGAACAAAAACCATACCATGTTACATTTGAACAAAAGAAAAAGGCAACGAATTATTCTGAAACACAGTTGAAGCAGTACACATTAAAATTAAATAATGCAGTAAAGCCAACAAAAATTCAAGCTGGAAAAACGAATTATAAACAAGTTGGTTCATTAGAGGAAACTCAAGGTAACCTTAACACATTCTTCTATGATGAAAATGCAAAAGTTCTATATGTAAGCATTCCAGCAGATGAAGAGAAGAAAGTTCAAATCCGATAATTTTGGGTATGCACTTGGTCAAGAAGGAATATTAACTAGTTCCTTCTTGCCATCCTTATGAAACATAGAAATGAAGAGAGAAACTGACTGAGGGCGGACATCCAATTGAAAAGATAATGGATGCTGATTATAGTTGGAAAAAGTAAGCAATATGCCGAAGCATAAATAATAAGCAGAAAAAAGAGGGACTAGCTTTATTGTTAGTTCCTTCAAATAGGATATTGTTTCAAGTTGGGAGTAGATTTGATGTTATCGAAAAAAGTGAATATATTAATTTTCTTATCTATTATTTTATTACTGTTAATTATAATAGGTGTAACAAAATACCCCTCTTCTTCTCCTCATTACGATTCCAAAAAAGAAACTTCATACATCATTCCCGAACATACAAACATGATAAAAAATATTTCAACGGATAAAGCAGCTTATCATGTTAAGGATACCGTGAAATTTACTGCTCAATTAACGAATGGACATTCAAATGGCATGCTAATCATTACCTATTACCATTTAGGGAACATTCTTTTTAAGCAAGAAGTAAAGGTAACCAATAAGGAAGCCAAGTGGGAATGGCAGCCTCCAAAAGAAGATTTTAAAGGATATTTTGTTCATGTCCAGTATACATCCAATACAAAACAGGATAGCCAAACAATTGCAGTTGATGTGTCAAGTGATTGGTCTAAATTTCCTCGGTACGGATTTTTATCGAATTTTCAAGATCTATCGTTTAAGGAGATGCAGTCTGTGATATCCAGGTTGAACCGTTATCATATTAATGGATTGCAGTTTTATGATTGGCATTATAAACATCATCAGCCTCTTATAATGGAAAACAATGAACCTGTCCCCTATTGGGAGGATATCGCCAATCGTCCCACATCCCTGCTTACGATAAGAAAATATATTGATTTAGCTCATGAACGGAATATGAAGACGATGGCATATAATCTATTGTACGGTGCTTTTGCTGAAGCTGAAAAAGAGGGAGTTAAAACAGAATGGCGATTATTTAAAGATCGGCAAGGACATGCCCATGACTATCATGCACTTCCAGATGACTGGAAAAGTGATGTGTTTATGGTGAATCCGGGAAACCCTGAATGGCAGACATATATTATTGGTCAACAAAAAAGTGTGTATCATGCTCTTCCATTTGATGGTTGGCATATTGACCAGCTTGGTCCAAGAGGAGAGGTCTATGATGTGAATGGAAATCAGGTTGCAATAGATCATACATTCCGACCGTTTTTAGAAAAAATAAAAAGTGAGACAATGGATAAACGAATCGTTATGAATGCCGTCAACCAATTTGGTCAAAAGCAAATTGCAGAATCAACTATAGACTTTTTATATACAGAGGTATGGGATCGATACAAATATTATGGTGATTTAAAACGCATCATTGATGAGAATGAACACTATTCAGAAGGAAATAAAAATACAGTCTTAGCTGCTTATATGAATTATGAATTTTCCAATCAGCCCGGGGAATTTAATACACCAGGTGTGTTATTAGCAAACAGTGTGATTTTTGCAGCAGGAGGCTCTCACTTAGAACTTGGAGAACATATGCTATCAAAAGAATATTTTCCACATAAAAATTTGAAAATAGCTCAATCTTTGCAAAGCAGTCTGATCAAGTATTATGATTTTCTTGTTGCTTATGAAAACTTGCTTCGAGATAATCTGCAAGAGGTGCCAATCTCGATTCATTCACATGATCGGGTACTTTTTTCTTCACAACCAGAACAAGGGAAAGTATGGTATTACGCAAAACAAAAAATGAATATAAAAGTCATTCACTTCATTAATTTTGTAGATGCAAAAACGTTAGAATGGCGTGATACAAATGGAAGTCAAGCAGAGCCTCAAGATCGAAAGCAGCTAAATGTACAGCTTAAAGAGACCAGGTCCATTAAAAAAATTTGGCTGGCCTCACCAGACATCCAAAACGGAATTCCGATTTCACTCCCATTTAAACAGGAAAATGAAGAGGTTCGCTTTACCCTTCCAAGTCTTAAATACTGGGATATGGTTGTGATAGAGTATAAATAATCGCAGCTTGGTGGTGTCTTTTCTTCCATTTAAAACCTCTTAACTGGAAGAAAAGACACTTATTTTATTTAGAAAATATCAAATATAAGACACTATTTTGATAATATAAGCGATTTATTTTGATAACGCTTTCAACCATAATGAAACTATGTTCACTAAAATATGGGGAGGTTGTTTATTTGAGTATACGCTTAAAAAGAAGCATAAGTAACTATAGGGGTAAAAAGAAGAGCTTGATCAGTAGGGTTCGTGCCTTCTCTGTTCTTTCAACACTAGCATTAGCAACAGCGATTACAGGAACGGCTTCAGCGCAAGACAGCCAATTTACAAGGCAGGGAGCCGGGCCGATGTATTTCATGACCTATGAGCATCAATGGACGAAAAATACTTATATGCCCGAAAAACGCCTTAAGGAAAATATTGATTGGATGGCAAAACATTTCTTGCCATATGGATATAACATGGTTTCAACGGATGGATGGATCGAGGGTGCCACACTGCTGAATATAAATGGCTATGTTGTTAGTCATAATGATAGATGGATGACCAATCCATTAAATATGGATGGATCTGAAGAAGAAGTCACGCCTGGTCAGCTTGAAAATGGAGATTTTGAAGAAGGTAGTGCTAATGGTTGGCAAGTAGAAACAGATGCGATGTTTGGGGTAGATGCAAACGATGCTTATGAAGGGGTAAAATTGTGGGTGTATGACCCGAAGCCGCATACAGCAAAGGTTTCGCAAACTGTAAAAGGATTAGAAAATGGAAACTATACATTGACGGCAAGGGTGAAATTTCCTAATGATGTTCATAACTTCATTGGTGGCACGAGCACAGCCAATATGAAGTTAAAAAACTATGCAGATGCAACTGATGGGGAGACAGCGCCTGAACAAATAGTTAAGTTGAATAATGGATTGACAGATGAATACGGTAAAGCACGCTATGGACTTTTCGAATTACAGTCGGAGGTGACAAACGGTCAGCTGACGGTTGAATTTTATATTGATGCCAAGGGAGAGCACAGCTCATTCCAGCTTGATAATGTTGAGCTTTATAAGACTGGTGAAAAACCAGAGGAAGACAGTAATGAAAATGAACCGTTTCAGTATCCATCTGAAAAATATCCAGACGGTCACACTTGGAAGTTCTGGGGGGATTATTTAAAGGAAAAGGGTATGGAATTTGGCATTTACTACAATCCGCTTTGGATTAGTCCTGAGGTAGTGAAAAACCCTGATAAATATATTGTCAAAGGAACGGAAAATAATCCTGATGGTCCAACATATGTTGTGGATTTAATTGATCAAGGTGATCCAAATGATCCGACAGATGGCGACCGTTTTAACGGTGGTCAGGGAAATGAGCGTGCACTTTATTGGGTGGACGTGAATCACCCGGATGCTGAAAAATATGTGAAGGGCTACATTGACTTTTTTGCTGAACAGGGGGCTAATTTTCTACGTGTTGATTTCCTTTCATGGTATGAAACTGGAACAGATGCCAATATAGGTACAGTAGGGCAAGCACATGATAGAGGCCTTTATGAAAAATCGTTAAAGTGGATGTCTGAAGCTTCTAAAGAAAACAATGTTTTCCTAAGTCTTGTTATGCCTCACCTTAAAAATCATGGGGAACTTGAACATAAATATGGAGATATGATCCGCATAAATGAAGATACGTTTACAGGAGGATGGGAGCATATCAGCGGCAGACGTCAAGAGTGGAGACCCGGTTGGTCACAATGGGCGAATTCTTTCCAAGGGTTTACTGGTTTTTCTGATATCGGGGGTCGTTCAAGCTTGATTTTGGATGGTGATTTTCTCAGATTGAATACATTCTCTGGTCCTTATGCAGAAAATGAAAAGAAAACAACGTTGTCACTTTATACACTTGCAGGATCTCCAATCGCCATTTCTGATCAGTATGATACAATTGGCGCCAACTATCCGTATTATCAAAACACTGAATTGATTGAGTTTAATAAAATGGGTCTTGTTGGCAAACCAATTTATGAAAGTGCCGTTCATTATGGAGAGTCAAACGACAGTCGTGACAGTGAGCGTTGGGCAGGTCAACTTCCTGATGGTACATGGGTAATCGGATTGTTCAATCGCCAGAATGAGAGCAAAGCGTTTGATTTCAATTTTCAAAAAGAACTTGGAATTGAAAAAGGTCATGTTCGAGATGTATGGTCTCATCAAGATCTTGGTATTCAGTCTTCTTACTCAGTAACACTTGAAGCTCATGATAGTGTTGTTTTGAAAGTTGTCCCGGCAACTGCTGAAAAAGTGTTTGAAGCAGAAGTCGCGGCATATTCCAAAGGGGTTGAATTCTCTAATACATTGGAAAGACATGCCGGGTTTGGTTATCTAAATGGCTTTAATGAGTCGGATGAAAGCATTACTTATGCAATAAACGCCCCTTCAAAAGGAGTCTATAACCTGAACTTGAAATATGATGCAGATGAAAATAGTGAAGCAACTGTTCATGTAAGAGAAGATAAGAGCGGTAAAAATACCCTTTCAAAACAGGTATCATTTGAGGCAACGAATGATCAGTGGAAAGAAGCAACTGTAGAAGTTGAGCTTGATGAAGGAACGAATCTTGTAAAGATTGATTATGCCTCTGGTAACTTTAATCTTGACTCGATTACTTTGGGAGAAGCGAGGAATCAAGAAATAGCCTCATCTCTAAGAAACAGTGATTTCGAAGACGGATTTGCCCAATGGAGCCGCAGCAACATGGTCAATCAATCAATTGTTGATGGAGCCGTGCAAATTGCTGGTGCTGATGCTTTTACTTCTGACCTCTGGCAGTATGTTGTTCCCAAAGCAGGTATTTATAAGTTGACTGCTGAAGTCAAACGGAGCGGTCAGTTTGATGAAGCGGCTATTTATATGGAAAATGGTAAATGCAAACAAGCAGCAGAGATCCAAGAAACCGACGACATGACAACGGTCACCATTTCTAATATAGAAGTGTCTGAAGGCGATATCTTGAAAATTGGAAATATAGCGAATACACAAGCTGGCGGTAAACTAACGATTGAAAATATTCAGCTCAGCCCTGCCTATCACAATCATTACTTTAAGGTGGATCAGAAGAACATAAACAAAACTGAAATTGTTCGTGACCTTAACGTACAAAACAATACAAAGCTTTCTTCTTATCTATTGAAACTCACTGACCAAACGAAACCAAAATCGATCCAAGCCAGCATCATTTATAAGGCAGTAAATAGCATCGATGAAATGAAGGAAGATAAAGAAACATATTTCTTTAATGAGAAAGAAGGAATTCTTTATTTAAATATTCCTGCTAATGAGATGAAAAAGCTGCAAATTAAGTATTAATTTTCCGTAGAGTAGAGAAATTTTTCTCTACTCTATTTTTACATTTAGAGAGCTTAATAGTCTGAAAAAATAAGGTACATGGGGTGCTTCCTTTCTTTTATTCTTGGAGAGGTGGTATTGTTGCAACCTCCAATTTTAAATCAAAGAAGGTGTCGTATATTCTCTTACGAAAGAGATCTACGACACCTTTTTGTTATTTGTCTATTATTCAAAATGAAAAAGCAAAATATAAGACACTATCTCCATAATGTAAGCGGTTACTAATAGGGGTATTTTCATAGATAATGAACACAAATACAAGAAAGGGGTTCAAGGAATGAAACGATTAAAGTCATTAGTTGGTGGTTTATTCATTTCCATCCTGCTCTTAGCTAGTGCATGCAGCGGCGGATCAAGTGAAACAGGATCAAGTAGTAGTGATAGTAGTGATGGGGGTAATAAGAACAATGTTGTGCTCGAATACTGGCACACATATAGTGATCAAGAAGAAGTGATATTAAAAGAAAAAATCAAGCCGCTATTTGAAGAAGAACACCCTGGAATCGAATTAAAGCTAACCCGCATGCCATATGAAGGCTTAAAACAACAAGTAATAGCCGGTGTATCAGGAGGGGAAGCACCAGATTTAATGCGAATGGATATTGTATGGGTATCTGAATTTGCAAAAATGGGCGCATTGCAGGAAGTAAGTTCATTTGAAGGGTTTGAAGAAGTAAAAAACAGTGTGTTTGAATCAGCGATGGCCACTAACTTATACAATGGGAAATATTATGGAGTACCTGTTAATACGAATACGAAAATCGCTATTTATAATAAGCAGTTATTAGAAAAAGCTGGTTATTCCGAAGCGCCAAAAACGTTGGAGGAATTAAAAGAGATTGCTAAAAAGGCTGTCGAATCTGGTGCAAAAGGAGGGATTGGAATCGGCGGAAGCTATTCCTGGGGATTCCTGCCTTACTTTTGGAGCTTAGGCGGCACGTTAACAAATGAGGATTATACAAAATTTGATGGGTTTATAAATAGTCCGGAAAGCATTGCTGCTGTTGAAGAAATTGCACAGTGGCATAAGGATGGTCTTGTTGCTCCTACTATACTTGGCGGTGAACCAGGTGCATGGGATGGCATGAAAAACAATGAATATTTAATGATTGACGATGGTCCATGGTTTTATAGTGTGTTAGCGAATGAGAAAGGAAGTAAATTCAATCCTATCGAGAATACTGTAAGCGGTTTAATCCCAGAAGGTCCTGGAGGAAGCCGTTCCGTTATCGGCGGGGAAAATTTAGTTACGTTAACAGGATCTGAGCATCCAGAAGAAGCATGGACCTTTGCTAAGTGGATGTTAACAGAAGAACCGCAAAAATTGATGGCTGAAGCTGGATTAATTCCAACAAATAAGAAAGCTGCTAATGACCCAGCTGTTTTAGAAAATCCTTATATTGCAGATTATGTGAAACAGATTGAAACAGCATTGCCACGGACGCCGATTCCTCAATGGTCTGAGGCAGAAAAAATCATTAATTTGAATTTTGAAAAAGTTATACGTGGAAAAATGAGTGCTAAAAAAGCAATGGATGATGCAGCAAAGAAGGCAGATGCCTTGCTTCAGAAGTAGTTCGATAAAAGAAGGTACTTCACCAGGTTTATTAGCCGGTGGAGTATCTTCTTTCATTAAAAGATATGTAAGGAGGGAGCCCGATGCTGCCTAATCATGTTAAAAACAATATAGAAGATAATATTTCGATTATGATTCCGAAAAAGCCTTTTTCAAAACGATTTAAAATAGGCTTTAAGCAATGGATGGAAGTACTGCCGTTTCTTTTAATAGGGTTAGTAGGAGCAAGTGTTTTTGTCGTCTATCCGTTAATGAAAGGGATTGTGATGAGTTTTCAGGATTATAAAATTATGCCCGGAGCAGAGAGCCCATTTGTCGGTTTTCAAAACTATCAAAAGGCTTTTTCAGATCCAGCGTTTTTATTTGCTGTTCGAAATACGTTTTTAAATACTGTTGTCACGGTTCCAATCAATTGGTTTTTAGGTCTCTTTTTTGCATGTCTGATTAACTTGCAATTTGTAAAATACAAGATTACTTTCAGGACACTGTATTATTTGCCGATTATCACGTCATGGATTGTTGTTGCCTTTCTATTTCGCTATTTATTCGCTGATGGTGAAAATGGCTTAATCAATTATGGACTCGTACATTTAGGAATAATAGATGAGCCGATCAGCTGGCTGCAGAACCAATGGACAGCGATGGTTGTCATCTGGTTATTTCATATTTGGAAGACGGTAGGCTGGACCGTTGTTATTTACTTAGCAGCATTGCAAGGAATACCAAAAAATTTATACGAGGCTGCTGCAATTGATGGGGCCAACGGACTTAAATCGTTTAGACATATTACGATTCCAATGTTGGGACCAATAACTGCTTTTGTCTTCATTAATCTAATTATGGGAGCATTTAACTTTTTCCCGCAAGTATATTTCATTACAAACGGCGGACCAATGGGACAAACAGAGGTATTGCAAAGCATGATTTATAAAGAAGCGTTCAGCAACTTTAACTTTGGCTATTCCTCTGCATTAGGAGTAATGATGGGGCTTACGATTTTCCTTATTACATTCACCCAACAGAAAAGGCTTGGAAATCAACGCTTCATGTAGGCATTCTAGGAGGGATGAAAAATGAAAGCAAATTTATTAACGAAATTCATAGTTTATACGGTGCTCATTCTTGGAGTCGCGATTTTTATAACGCCATTTGTGTATATGGTCTTAACAACATTCATTAATGAAGCATATTCATTGCCACGGCCACATGAAGTCTTTTCAGCTGTTCCTAATCTTGAAAACTATGAAATTGTTTGGAATAAAAATAGTTTTTTTCGTTATTTCTTAAACAGCTTATTAGTTGCGGGTGTAGCGACAATTGGAAGTGTTTTTTTAGGGGCGATGACTGCTTACTCATTTGTGCGATTTACTTTTCCTGGAAAGGAGGTTTTATTTAGAATATTTCTATTTACAATGATGATTCCTCTTGTATTAGCCATCGTGCCGCAATTTACAGTTATTAAATCGTTAGGTCTTGTGAACTCATATTGGGGTTTATGGCTTATCTATGTCGGAGGCGGGGTTATTGGTTCGACTTTCTTTTTACGTGGATTCTTTGAAACCGTTCCAAAGGAATTAGAAGAATCAATTTTAATGGACGGAGGGGGAAATTGGACAATCTTTAGGAGAATTTATTTACCTCTTTCGAAGCCAGCTTTAGGAACAATGGCTATCTTTGCTTTTTCAGGAACATGGGATGAATATTTTGTTGCATTAACAATCATCAAGGATGAGGCGATGAGAACATTGCCAATTGCACTAATGATGTTCCAAGGGAAGTATGCAAGTAACTGGGCATGGATTTTTGCCGCATCAATCATTGCCATTTTACCGGTTATGATCGTTTATATCATCTTCCAAAAGAAATTTGTCCAAGGCGGTCAATCTGAAGGAGCAATCAAAGGGTAACATCATAAACAAAATTACAGCTTGCTAGATATAAAATCGATAGATATGATAAAAACAAGAATATGTTACACAAAGAGGGATTAAACAATGATAACTGAACTATTAAAAAAAAGATTTGCTGTAAAGGTTATCGTAGCGATACTAATTGTATGTTTAATCCCAACGGTTTTTAATAGTTTCTTTTTCTATCATTCTGCTTCAAATATTGTAAAAGAAAATGTAAGAGAATCATCCCTTCAGATAGCGCGGCAAGCAGCAGATTCTCTTTCATATATTTTTTCTAATGGCAGTGATATGGCGGACCTTATTTATAGTAATGAACGGATTCAGGAAATTGTAAAAAAAGATTTACACGAAAGTCTTTCACCTGCTGAATTTGAATCAAGTCAAGAGTATATTACATCCTATCTAAACTCAACTATTTATTCGAGTTCTTTTGTAAGAATTATCTATGTATTAAAGGATAAAGGGACAAGCTGGGGGAGCGGGTCGTTTTCACCGTTTAAATTATCTATGGTAGATCTCCCTCAGCTGGAATGGGTAAAGAAATCAATTGAAAAAGATGGGGAATTAGTCTGGGAAGGACTTCAATACGACCGGTTTAGCGGTGCAGGTGAAAATACAGATCTTGTACTGCCAATCAGCCGTGTCATGAAGGATTTCGATAACCTAAATAATATTGCGTACATCCAAGTTTGTTTGGACGGGAATGCCATCTTAGAAAAAATCAACCAAATAAAGCTTGGGAAAACAGGTCATTTTTTCGTTGTAGATGAAGATGGGAAAATTATGATTGATTCTGATATACAATCGATTAATTCCCCTGTTGAAAATAAAGATTTACGTAAGCACATTTTAAGTAAGAAACAAGAATTTCAATTTAAAGAAAATGAAGTAAATTTTTATGGTGTGAAACAACAAATTGGGAATGGCTGGTCAATTGTAGGGGTTGTACCAGTAAGCGAAATTACAGGTGAAATTACAACGATCCAGAGGATAATCATCATAGCTTCAGCATTGTTTGGAATTGTTGCTATATTTATTGGGATTATACTAGCTAAAAGAGTAACTGAGCCAGTCAATGTCCTTACGAATCAAATGAAGCTTGTTGGTAATGGGGATTTTAATGTTCGAACGAGCGTGAATTCAACTGATGAAATCGGGATGATGAGTATTCAGTTTAATCATATGATCAACCAGGTTGAGGATCTGCTGGAACAGGTGAAAGAGGAGCAATTTCATAAGCAGGAAGCGGAGCTGCGGGCGATTAAACATCGGATCAACCCCCATTTTTTATTTAATACATTAAGTACAATCCGCTGGTTAGTACAATTCAATCAAACAGAGCGTGCAAATCACGCGCTCTCGGCTTTATCCAGTTTGTTAGAAGCAAATATGGGCAAGACAGGAACGTTTATAACGATCAAAGAAGAGATTGAAATGATCAAGAAGTTCATGGTTATTTTACAAATTCGTTATGAACAAACCTTTTTTTTGCATACTCAATTTGATAAAGGTTTAGAAGATTTTTTACTTCCAAGAATGCTTTTACAGCCAATTGTTGAAAACGCCATTTTTCATGGAATTGTTCCTACTGGTCAAGAAGGGACAATTGCTATTACTGGAAGGGAAATCAATAATGCAATTGAAATCGAAATCCGGGATAATGGCATAGGGTTTGATCATAAGCTGCTAAGGCAGTTAAAACAATCTGCTAATGAAACAAATTCATTTGTTGGAATCGGTTTGAGGCATGTGTATGATTCGATAAAACTTTACTTTCATCAAGACTCAAAAGTGGAACTTCAAAGCAGCAAAGAAGGTACGATTGTGAAACTAATATTGATCCCTATAAAGTAGAGGTGAATAACATGTATACCGTCATAATTGTTGATGATGAGCCAATTATTAGATTTGGGTTAAAATCCTCTATTAATTGGGAAAGGGAGAATCTCCAGTTACTTGGTGACTTTTCAAATGGTCAGCAAGCATTACATGCAATGGAGAATACGAGTTGTGTTGATATCCTTATTACTGATATTAAAATGCCTGTTATGGATGGATTAACATTAATGAAAAAGGCATTGCGATTAAACCCAAAATTAAAGGTTGTGTTGGTTAGCAGCTATAATGAATTTGAGTATGTGAGAGAAGGCCTGACACATGGTGCAGTAGACTACCTCTTAAAACCAACTTTGGAACCTGAATCCTTTTTAAAGACCATTCAAAAATGTGTACAAAAGATAGATGAAGAGCAAACAATTAAACAAAAGTTAGATATAGTTGAACGTACGGAGCGACTTCAGGTAAGAAAAAAGATTGAACAAGAAATGAAACGAATTCTTTTTAAAAAAGAGACGGTGAATGATAACAGAATGAAAGAGAGATGTCATCTCCCTTTCCTTGTCGTTTGCATGAGAATGAAACAAATTGGAATGGTTGAAGAGAAGTATGGTTTTTTATATAAAAGTCTGATCTTTGAAGAAATACAAGAATGTTTTTATATGGAGGAAGAAGATGGGGTTTGTTTTCCGATAGGGGAAAATGAGCTTTTGTTTTTTATAAAAAAAAACGGTGATCCTCTTGCAGTTACCCATCAATTAATAGCTAAAATAGAAAAGCAGACAAATATAAGTTTTTCGTTTGGCTATGATGTGATTACTAAATGGACGGAAATAATAGACGGCTATCGGCGCAGCCTTTTTGCATCTCAACGACACTTTTTTTATGAAAATGAACATGTCTTTACGTATCGAGCGCCGGAGCAAACTTCCTTTGAGCCTATTAGCAAAGGGCAAATAACGGGGCTTTTGCCGTATGAAGAAGCAAAGATTAAATCTTTTCTACAAGAACGATATCAGCAATGGGCTAGTGAACATATGACACCTGCCTCAATTAAAAGTGAAGCATGTGATATTTTAACAACTCTTTTTTTGTCATTAGATCATGCTTTATTATTGGAGAAATGCTCTGAAATAGAGGCATGTGAGTCGCTTCATGATCTTCGTCATCAGTTAATGATCAAAATCGATGAATGTCACCAACTATTATCAGATCAGAAAAGTAAGCCTTATTCGGATAACGAACTTTTGGACAAAGCGCTTTATTATATTCATGAACATTATACACAAGATTTGACACTCCAGAATGTTGCCGACCATATCCATATAAGTAGAAATTATTTTAGTATCCTATTTAAACGATATCTTGAGCAAAACTTCATTGATTATGTCATTGATCTTAGAGTCAAAAAGGCAAAGGAGCTATTACTTCACACTACATTAAAGGTTTATGAAGTTGCTAGAAAATCGGGCTTCAATGATGTGAAATATTTTAGCAAGTTATTTAAAAAAGTAACAGGCTTATCCCCTGGAGATTTTAGAATCCATCATCAGAAGTAAGTAAGCGGAAAGGAAATGCAAAATGCTCCGACTCCTAATGATACTATTATTGTTCTTATTATCCCTAATATCAGGTTGCGGAAGTCAAACAATCATTGATGACCGTCACCCTACAATGACATTTGAAGAAAAAGCACCTATTCAGATTGAGATTTGGCATACGTATAGTGAGGAAGAAACAAGAATCTTTGAAAACGAATTGATTCCTTTATTTGAGCAAAAATATCCAGAAATCGATGTAAAGCCTTTACGTCAATCCTACAATGAACAATTAAAGTCAGCGCTTATTTCAAGAGCTTCAGTAAATAGGAAACCGGATATCATAAGAATGGATATTACATGGGTTCCAAAATTTGCTGAACTTCAGCTTTTATATCCTGTTAGTCAATTTGCTGACTTTAAGAAAGTAAAGGAGCGCTTCTATGAAGCACCTTTAGAATCTAATTTATATGAACAAAAATATTACGGTCTTCCTTTAAATACAAATACAAAGTCAGCGATTTATAATAAACAATTACTAAAAGATGCTGGTTTATTAACCCCCCCTAAAACAATGGATGAGTTAATTCAGGTTGTTAAGGAGCACAACCTGAAGATCGGGATGACACATATTTCTTCATGGGGGAGCTTATCATATTTTTATGGGCTAGGCGGCAGGTTAACGGATCCATCCTATTCAAGAGCATCTGGTTTTCTTGATAGCAGGGAAAGCATTCAGGCTATTAAGAGACTGGTAGAATTATTTAAAAATTCATATCTTCCTCCTCAAATCGTGAGTGGTTACCCTGAAACATGGCAAAGTGTTAGAAGCGGAAACTATTTTATGATTGATGATGGGCCTTGGTTTTATAGTGTTCATTCATTGGAGGAGATTTCTTTAATAAATGAACAAACCGTTTCCGCTCCTTTCCCTAGTAATGGAGGTCCTTCATCTATCTTAGGCGGAGAAAATATCGTGATGACAAAAGGCACGAAACATCCAGAAGCAGCCTGGACCTTTATTAAATGGATGACAACTGAAACCCCGCAAAAAGCTTTATTACAAGCAGGTTTATTACCAACAAATAGACTTGTTGAGATATCATCTATCATTAAGCAATATCCTTATTATAAAAGTTATATAGACAGTATCGATCAAACATTCCTGCGCCCGCCTGTAGCAGAGTGGGATAAAATTGATGAAGTATATTATAACTATATTAGGCTGATATTTACTCAAAAGATCAGTGTAGAAGAAGGATTGAAAAAAGCTGCATCAGAAATTGATCAATTGCTAAAAGCTAAAAAGAAAGATAATGGTATATAAATGGAGTTCTGTATCAAGTTCTTTTTTAACAAAATGCCTCCTTCCAGTATTGTGGAAGGAGGCATTTTGTTTTAGGATTGCACACATCTTTCTTGACACAGGGTGTACAAAAAATAGCAGGTAGATATAGCATAAATTGGTGTTATATATTCCTGAATTGGTGTCTTTAATTAAGCGCTTTCAATAAAAGTATTCTCCTCTGTCTATGATCATTTTACAATAGATATTAAATATAATAGCTTTGCTGTTTAAGGAGGAAAAGACTTGATCAAAAATGATGTTATAACTATAGGGTTAATTGGTCTTGGAGGAATGGCTAATGCCCATCGCAGAATGATCTCTGAATTGAAACAATTAAAATTGGGTGCTCTGTGTGATGTGAATGAAGAACTCTTAACGAAAATTGGGGAAGAGGAAGGGATTAGTCAAGAAAAGCGTTTTAATAATATGGAAGCTTTGATTGCAGATCCGGATGTTGATGCTGTTATATCGATCGTGCCTAACCTTTTACACGCAAAGGCATTGGAATTATGCATTCAATATCAAAAGCCGATTATGGCAGAGAAGCCTTTTACATTAAATTTTGCTGAGGCGGAGATTTTAGCAGTGTTATATGAAAAACAGCCAATTCCATGTATGGTCGGATTTTCTTATCGTTATGTCCCATCATTTCGCTATGCGAAAAAGCTGTTAGAAGAAAATCAGATTGGAGCAATTCGCCATATTGCTGTCCGTTATTTGCAATCTTTCGGTGCACCGCTATTCGAAGCACCTTATGCCTGGCGTTTTAATAAAGCTGTTACAGGGACGGGAGCACTCGGGGATTTAGGTGCTCATATGATTGATAGTGCCAGATTCTTTGTTGGGGAATTCAAGTCTGTATCAGCACTGATGGAAACATTTGTGCACGAAAGAAAGGATCCAATCAGCGGAGAAATGATAGTAGTAGATGTGGATGACTACGCGAGCTTTCAGGCGGTGCTTGTAAATCATGTGATTGGCAATTTTATCACGACAAGAAATGCAGTTGGGTCAGGGAACCAGCACGAAGTAACATTATACGGTGATTATGGTACGATACATGTCAATTGCGAACGGCCGGATGAGATCGACATTTGCATCAGTGATGGAACAGATAACCGGCCAGTTTTTAAAACAAAAAAAGTTCCTGAAAGTTATAAGAGACAGCAACTCGAAGATTTTGCTGACCTGGTAACAAACAATCAGCAGACGGGAACGCCGACTTTCTATGACGGCTATCAAAACCAAAAAGTGCTTGAACGAATCATTCAGTCTGCAGAAAGCGGAAAAACGGTAATAGTTGATTAATATTCAGAGAGATTTATAAGGTGAAGTATTTAGCTAAAATAAATTTGAATAAATCGAACCAATTATTCTATCCTGTTTTGATAATCTTTGAACAAGTCAACAGATCATAGGAAAGGATAAATACTATGTTTCCTTATAAAATTGCATTAAATACATCAACACTAATGCCCTTTCAACTGAATGTTAAAGAGCAAATCGATATTGCCAAAAAGGCAGGTTATGAAGGAATAGAACTGTGGGTAAGTGATATTGAAGCATATATTCAAGGAGGGGGAACGGTAAAAGAATTAAAAAGCTATATAGATGATACAGGTATTTTATTGGTCAATGCCATTACCTTTTTTAAATGGTCTGACGCAGATGAAACAATAAGACAGCAAGGATTTGAACAGGCAAAACGGGAAATGCAAATGCTTGCTGATTTAGGCTGTCAAGCTGTTACAGCTCCCCCTTTCGGAAATGTGGAAGATGTATCTCTTAAAGCGATGGCACACTATTTTTCAAATTTAATAGAGCTTGCACGCGATATTGGGATTGAACCTTACTTAGAGTTTTGGGGAAAAGCTAGGAAACTATCAAAACTTTATGAAGCAATGTATATTGTCCTGAAAAGCGGGGTGAATGATGCAAAAATGTTGATAGACTCTTTTCATATGTATACCGGTGGAAGCGATTTTGATGGTTTGAAATTTCTAAACGGAGACTCTATCGGAATTGTTCACGTCAATGATTATCCATCGTTTCCTTCGAGAGAAGAAATAACAGATCAAGATCGATTGTTTCCAGGTGACGGTATCCTGCCCACAGAAAAATTTGCAAAGCTGCTTTCTCAAACTGGCTATAATGGTTTTTTATCACTTGAACTGTTTGTTCAAAATTACGGAGGAAAAAGTGCATTAGATGTTGCTTTATATGGTTTAAAGAAGGTAAAAGACTCATTTAGTTTTGAAAATTGTTGTTTTTAAAGAGATTTAGGATATATTTTCCTATCAATCAATAATAGAAACATAATATATGACACTTTTTTCTTAATGTTAGCGGTTTCGTTTTTACAATGGATATAAGAAAATACACCAAATCTAATGAAAGGAGAGTCATCTAATATTTTTTGGGTTTTTTTGACAACGCTTTCTTATATTGTTTAAATGAAGGAGGAAAGGCATGAAATTATCTAAACGCAAACTAAAGCTGCAGCTAGCTGGTTTAGTTGCCTTAAATTTGGCTTTGACATCATTGAGTGTAACACATATAACAAATGCCCAAACAATAATACAGCAGGTCAGTTCACAACAAATTTCAACAAGTAAAAAGCAGCTCCCTGATGAACCAATTCAAGCATTCTTAGTAGACAAAGCAAGATATAATCCAGATGAAAAAGTAAAAATGTCCTTTTTATTTGATACTTCAAAAGATTGGAAAGGGAAGCTAAATCTAGAGGTCTTCCAATTAAACGAAAAAATAGCTGAAGGGAAGAAAAATATACAGGTTAAAAAGAATCTGAAAGGATTGGAAATTGAGTGGACACCGCCTGCTAATGATTTTCGTGGTTATCTGGTTAAAGCCTCAATTGAGGGTTCAGATCAAGTGCTTACAGCAGCGATAGATGTTTCAAGTGATTGGACGCGTTTTCCACGCTACGGCTATACAACCGAATTTCCTCAAGAGTCAGCGTCAGAAAGTGAAAAGAAAATAAAGCAGCTAACACAGGAATACTACTTAAATGGGTTTCAATTTTATGACTGGATGTGGCGCCATGATGTATCTGTCTATTCCAAAACAGACAGCAAAGGCAATCCGATTTTAGATGAAAATGGAAATTTTATTATTGAAGAGATCAATAAAGATACTGCTTACGATGATTTATTAGGACGTAAACTTTATCCCCTAACAGTAAAACAGCAAATTAATTCAGCGCAAAAATACAACGCAGCAGCAATGGCCTATCAAATGAACTATGCGGCCAGGGAAAATTATGAAGCATTTGGTGTAAAAAAGGAATGGGGACTTTATAAGAAATCAGCAAAGTTTCCGCATCCTTCTATAGCTGATCAGGAAGGTTTTTTCTTTGATTGGGTAAATCCGCCAACAGGTTTATTTCTTCAAGACCCAGGAAATAAAGAATGGCAAAACTACATAAACAAAGAGTTTGTAAGAAGCGTTAATGAATTTGGCTTTGACGGAATGCACCTTGATCAGTGGGGCTTTCACGATAATGATTATTTATATGATTATGAAGGAAATAAACGTCATTTTTCGAAAGACTATGATTCTCTTATTAATTCTGTAAAAGCTTCATTGGAAAATAATGACAAGAACAAGAGCGTTGTAACGTTTAACATGGTTGGCGGCAATGAAGGCTATCAGGATGTTCCGGTAGAATCAACGAAAACAGATTTTGATTACAGTGAAATTTGGCAGGATAAAGACAACTACCGTGATCTCGTAAAAGTGGTGGAAGAAACCCAGGAAACAAATGGCGGAAAAGCAGTTGTTATCGCTGGTTATATGAATTATAAGCAGGCTGCAGGAGATCACTATGAAGCAGCCGATGTCAAAGGAGTTCCTAAGTCAGAGCAATTTATCTCACGGATTCAAATTGTTCCAGGCTGGGTTGGAGATTTCGGCAAAAAAGATGAGGATCAGATTATATGGACTGTTGATGTTCCTGAAGCCGGAACATATCAGGTTGATCTTAAATACGGACATGATAATGGTGAAAGTCCTGAAGGGAAATTATCGGTCAATGATCAACTTGCAGAAAGCGCTATATCCTTTAATGAAAAAACAGGCTGGGGAAATCCTATTGCTGTTAAAAATGTAACGTTAGATTTAAAAAAAGGTACAAACGAAATCAAACTGCAATTAAATACGAATAATCTTTGGTTAAACGTAGATAGTATTATCCTTAAAAATGATTTTTTTGAAAAGGAATATGAAGCAGAGGATGCAGAGCTTATTAGCTGTAAAGTAGATAAATATGGACATGTCTATCATTTTGAAACAGATGGTGATTTTATTGAATTTACGGTAAATGAAGCTGAATCAGGCACATATCCGATTAGCTTTCATTATGGTGTAGAAAGAGTGGCAGTCAATCGTCATTTGTTTGTTAATGATGAGCCCGTTAGTGATTCTATTAAATTAGAACCAACCGGGGGATGGGAGTCATTTAAAAACTCAGAAGCCATTCAAGTACCATTAAAAGCTGGTAAAAATAAAGTCATATTAAAAGTAGAAAATGTTAATGATACAGGTGCAAAGATTGATTACATGTTTGTTGGAGATACACGATACCAGGCTGAAAAAGCCATAGTCGGCTGGGAACCAACAAAGAAGCCTTTAATCGAAAAAGCAATAAATCAGATTAGCAACTTTAAACAACAGGGAGATTATCTAACATTCAAAATCGATTCAGAAAATGCAAAAGAGGTTCCGATTTCTATTTTCTATAAGAACAATGGCCAAGAAACAAAACGCAGCTTGCTAGTGAATGGGAAAAAAGCAGGAGTTGTACATCTGCCGCAAACGAGCGGAGATAATTGGAGTAAAGTTGAAACAAACATTTATCTTTATAATGGTATAAATGAGATTCAATTGAAGATGGAGGATCAAGCCGATGAAACAGGAATTGAAATAGACAAATTTGAAATAAATAAAACCTTTATAGAAGCGGAGCAAGCTGAACTCGGTTGGAGTCCTGTTATAGCAAAAACAAGCGAGGTTTCCACAGCTCCTGGAATTACGAACAATCTGGGGAATAAAGGTCAACGAGTAATTTTTACTGTAAATAACAAAAAGGAGACACGCACTCTTAGCTTTAAATATCGAACGGCAAACAATCCTAGAGTAAATATCTATGTTGATGGAGAATTGATTCCTTCAAACAACATGTATGTGGATGGAAAAACAATTTCAGAAAACGTATTCTCCAGTACACCAGGTGGCTGGGACGGAGCAATGGTTGAAAAATCAATAAAAGCAACCATACCTGCCGGAAAACATGAAGTTGTCTTTGAACTAGCATCAAGCGGTGAGTATATCAATTTAGATAGCTTACTTGTTGGTGATGAGGAATACCAGGTTGAAGAAGCTGAATTTGCACCTGAAGGTCATGGAATCTCAACAACGATTGGACATATTTACGGTTTTCAAGATGAAGGGGATTTCTTATCCTTTGATATTCATAGTCCAAAAGCAGGAACGTATGATGTAACTTGGAGATATAACAATGATAGTGCCTCAAAGCGTAATGCAAATCGTTCCGTATATGTAAATGAAGAAAAAATCGAAAATATTCTTTTCCCATCTAGTAACGGGTGGCAAGATCTTACGATGAAAGAAATTCCTTTAAAAGAAGGGAAAAACACAATCACGATTCAAGTTGAAAACATAGATGATGATGGTGTAAAGCTAGATTATTTACAAATTAAAGATAAAAGGTATCATGCTGAATCTGCGACCGCCCTTCAGCCAATGTACATCTATAAAGACACACTATTAAATTTTGGTCATGTAGGGGACGAAGTAACATTTGATGTTGATTTAAAAGAAGAAGGAGAAACAAGTTTTATTTTCACATATGCGAATGCAGGAGCAGAAACAGCAAGAACAATTTATGTAGATGGAAAACCGGTGCTAGATGAAAAAGGCAACCCTTACACCGTTGCATTTAAAAGTACGGGAAATATTGACTCATATAGTGAGGATGGCTACGTTGTTTTACCACATTTATCAGCTGGGAAACATAAAGTGACATTGAAACAGGAAAAAGGACAGAAAGGTTCCATTAATTTGCGCCGTATGACCGTTGGACTTTTCGACGAGCCTTCTGTTCGTTTAATGGATGCTGGTTTAGCTGCAATGGGAGCAACACATATTGAAATCGGTACTGCGGAAAAATATAAAGAAGGGCCAAACATGTTGGCTCATGAATATTACCCGAATCGAAGCAAAAAAATGAGCAGTTCCTTAAAAGAATCGATGAAAGATTATTATAAATTCTTTGCTGCTTATGAAAATCTTTTATTTGATAGTAAAGAAACGGATTCGATGATTAAAGTAGAAAACAAGGGACAGCCGCTTAAGGTTAGCAGAGATGGAGAAAAAAATACAATCTGGTCTATAGTCCGTGAAAATAAAAATAATAAAGGCTTTGAAGACTACGATGTCGTTCATCTTGTTAATCTACTAAATAATGACGCTAATTGGCGAAATGCAGCATTAAAACCGGATGTGTATAAGAATTTATCAGTAAGATACCCAATCGGTAAGAGTGAACATGAATTACCTAACTTAAAGGTTTATACAGCAAGTCCGGATCGTAATGAAGGAGAATTAAGTAAAATTCAATACAGATGGGAAAAAGAAGAGTTAGTAATCACTCTTCCTTGCCTGGAATATTGGGAAATGATTGTCATTGACCGGGACGGTACTGAAAATAAAAAACTGATGAAAATTAAATGAAAGTTGAATGAATGCATTGGAATGTTTACGTTCTTTTTGTAAAAAAGAGTATACGATTTTGCGTGCCACAGCTCTTGCACTATGATGATCCAATGTCTATCCTTTGTATTAGTATCAGAAGGAAAAATAAATATTTTAAACTAGAAAAAAACGCCACATGTCGATATGGTGTTTTTTTCTAGTTTAATTGTGAATGTCTAATAAACGAAAGGTTTGTTCGTTAGCTGTGTTTATTGTGTAAGTTCTTAAAATACAAACGTATTGTTTTAAAAACTATGCCTCTTTTTTCAGTGAAAGAAATTAATAAAAAATTAAGATGAATTTTTTTGTGTACTTAGTAGACAAATTGCGACAAGAAATGTATACTACACATACAGGGAAACTTAGTAGACAAGTAAACAAGGTCGAAAGTTTAGAATTTTTAAAAGTCTTAATTGAGGTGACAGAGATGAAAAACATAAGTATAGAAGAATTAAAAGAAAAAGCGATTGAAATGCGAAAAACAGCTTTAACGATGATTCACAATGCACAATCTGGTCATCCGGGAGGTTCACTCTCAGCTGCGGATCTTATGACAGCGCTATATTTTAAAGAAATGAACATTGATCCGAAAAATCCTACTTGGGAAGACCGTGACAGATTTGTCCTTTCAAAAGGTCATGTTTGCCCAATCCAATATTCTGCATTAGCCCTACTAGGTTATGTCCCATATGAAACGGTCTATACGTTAAGAGAATATGGTTCTCCATTCCAAGGGCATCCTGATATGAAAAAGTGCCCAGGTATCGATATTTCAACAGGTTCTTTAGGTCAAGGACTTTCTTGTGGTGTAGGGATGGCAATCGCAGGAAAAAGAGATAAGAAAAATTACCGTGTGTTCTCTTTACTAGGAGATGGCGAGTGCCAAGAAGGTCAAATTTGGGAAGCAGCACAAACAGCAGTTAAATACAAGCTAGATAATTTAATTGTCTTTGTTGATCATAACAGACTTCAAATCGATGGCTTCACAGATGAGGTAATGCCAGTTTTAGATTTAGAGAAAAAATTTGAAGCATTCGGTTTTGAAACAAAACGAATTGATGGACATTCCATGGAAGAAATTGTGGAAACATTAGATGAAATTAGAGAATTAAAAAATGGAAAACCAAAATGCATCATCCTTGACACGGTAAAAGGAAAAGGCGTTTCTTATATGGAAGATGTTGCCGACTGGCATGGTATTGCGCCTAATGATGAAGAGTACAAACAGGCAATCGAAGAAATCGCAGGAGGTTTAAAATAATGAGCATCTTGGAAAAAACTCTAACGAAAAAAATAGCGACAAGACAAGCCTTTGGTGATGAAATCGTAAAATTAGGTAAGGAAAATAAAAATATTTACGTCATTGATGTTGATATTGCAAAATCATGTAAAACAACTGGTTTCATTAAGGAATTACCTGATCAGCATATTAATGTCGGAATTGCTGAGCAAAATGCTGCCGGTTTAGCTGCCGGGCTTGCTACGACAGGTAAGATCCCGTTTGTAAGCACATACGCAGTATTTGGTTCGTTAAGGATGGCTGAGCAAATTAGGCAAGAGGTTTGCTACCCAAATTTGAATGTTAAAATCGCTTGTTCTCATGGGGGACTAACACCTGCTAATGATGGCGGAAGTCACCAAGCGATTGAAGATATGGGGGTATTAAGAAGTTTCCCGAATATGACGGTCATTATGGGTGCTGATTACTATTCTACTAGAAAACTAGTCGAGCAGGCTGCCAATATATATGGACCGGTATATCTGCGCTTTACTAGAGACACGGTTCCAGTCATTTACGATGAAAATGAAGAGTTCACAATTGGTAAAGCGAAACAATTAAAAGATGGAAATGATATCGCTATTATTGCAAATGGTGACACGGTTCGTCTTGCTTTAGACGCAACAAAGGAATTAGAAAGACAAGGGATTTCTGTCAAATTACTAGATATGCATACGATTAAACCAATCGATCGCGAAGCTGTCGTAGAGTGCCTCGAATTAGGCCGAATCATTACGGTTGAAGATCACAATATTTTAAACGGACTAGGAAGCGCTGTATGTGAAGTAGCTGCTGAAGAAGGCAAAGGAAAGGTTAGAAGAATAGGTGTTCAAGATCAGTTTGGACAATCTGCTCCATATGAAAAACTGTTAGAACTAAATGGCATTACTGTTGAAAATATTATTAACACTGCAAAAGAAATGCTTTAATAGCAAATTCTAATGATAAAACTATTAACTTGAGGAGAGAATAAGAACATGTTTGAATTAAATGATAGAGTAGCAATTGTTACAGGAAGCGGTTCAAAAAAAGGGATTGGACGTACAATTGCCCTAACACTTGCAAAGCAAGGAGCAGCCGTTGTCATAGCTGATTTAAATGTAGATGGAATCCAAGATACAGTAAATGCGATTCAAGAAGCTGGCGGAAAGGCGTTAGGGGTAGAGCTCAATGTAACGAACAAAGAATCAGTTGATGCGATGGTTGAAAAGGTTCTAGCAGAATATGGTCGTATTGACATTCTAGTTAATAATGCAGGAATTTCACAAAAAGTGACAGTTGAAGATATGACAATTGAAGATATCACAAAAGTCTTTAATGTTAATATGTTTGGATTATTCTTATGTACTCAAGCGGTATTAGACACAATGAAAAAACAAAAGTTTGGTAGAATTGTAAGTCTTTCCTCTGTATCTGCAAAAAGAGGAGGCGGAGTATTCGGCGGAGCACACTATTCTGCATCTAAAGCTGCTGTATTAGGATTCTCTAAAAACTTAGCTCGTGAAGTTGCAACAGATGGCATTACTGTAAACTGTGTTGCACCAGGTCTTATTAATACTGAGATTTGGAAATCACTTCCGGAAGAAGATGCGAAAAATGTTATTGCAGGAATTCCAATGGGCAGACCAGGTGAAACAGAAGAAATTGCCTCAACTATTGCTTTCTTGGCTTCAGAAGAAGCTTCTTATATTACTGGTGAGGAAATCGATATTAACGGTGGATCACATATGGATTAATAGTTGACTAATTTTTAGACAGGCATATCATATTGGTTGGTATGCCTGTTTATATAAATGATATAATTAAATGATTTGGAGAGGATTATTATGCCATTATTATATACAGCTATCGGGGTTATCTTACTACTTATCTTAATAATGGGATTTAAATTAAATACATTTTTTTCATTAATTATTGTCTCATTTGTAGTAGCCTTGTTATTAGGGATTCCAGCAGAAAATATCGTTTCATCAATTGAAAGCGGTATAGGAGGCACACTTGGTCATATAGGTCTAATTTTTGGACTTGGAGCCATGCTTGGAAAATTAATAGCAGATGCCGGAGGAGCCCATCGGATTGCAATGACCTTAATTAACAAATTTGGGGAAAAGAAGATACAGTGGGCCGTTGTGGTTGCTTCATTTATCGTAGGTATTACCTTATTTTATGAAGTAGCATTTGTTCTTTTAATTCCAATAATCTTTACAATTGCAAAAGAATTAAACATTTCTATCATCAAATTAGGTCTTCGCATGAGCGCAACTTTGCTAGCTACACATTCTTTTCTTCCACCACACCCAGGGGCAACAGCTGTTGCTTCGGAATATGGTGCAGATATTGGTAAGGTATTAATTGTTGGTATTATTATCGCCATCCCAACAGTTATTATAGCGGGTGTTTTGTATCCGAGGTTTGTTGAAAGATTTATGCCAGGTATATTTAGTACTAATAGAAAAATTGAATCAATAGGTGAACACAAGCATTTTGAATTAGAAGATACACCAGGATTTGGTATTAGCGTATTTACAGCAATATTTCCAGTAATCTTAATAACCATAGGATCAGCATTTGATATGTTACAAAAGACAGTTGGATTTTCAGATAATGGGTTTATTATCTTTATGCGTTTTATTGGAAACGCTTCAACCTCTATTGTGATTTCATTGCTATTTGCCGTTTATACGATGGGAATTGCAAGAAAAATTCCTATAAAAAAATTGATGAGTTCTTGTTCTTCAGCTATTAATGCATTAGGAATGTTACTCCTCATTATAGGTGGAGGTGGAGCTTTAAAACAGGTTCTTATTGATGGCGGTGTGGGTGATTATATTGCTAAGCTATTTGAAGATACTTCTATTTCGCCAATCTTGCTTGCGTGGACCGTTGCGGCATTGTTGCGTATTGCTTTAGGATCTGGAACGGTTGCAACTTTATCAACAGCGGGTTTAGTTATTCCGATACTTAGTCAAACACCAGATGCTAACCTAGTTCTTGTCACACTTGCTACTGGGGCAGGTAGTTGTATGGCATCACATGTAAATGATGCAGCTTTTTGGATGGTAAAAGAATACATGGGAATGAGTATGAAAGAAACGTTTGCAACCTACAGTGTCATTTCAACAATTACTTCAATAGTTGGGTTAGGATTTATTATGATCTTAGATATATTTATGTAATCTGCATAAAAGCACTCGATGATCATCGAGTGCTTTTAAACCTACCCATCACCTTAAAAAGTATATTGAATAAGCAGGGACATATTTACAACAACCTCACATAACGATTGATTTATTACATTCATGTCGGCTATTAGCCAAGTTATGAAAAAAAAGGGAATGTGGCAATTTATACGCGACCGAACCGTCACTCGTCCAGACTATAGAGATATGAACTTTAAAGAACATCAATTACTAATTAAAGCTATTGAGGATTCATAATGAAAAAGAAGCTGTAGAATTGATGACTGCTCATATGAACAATTTATATGGTAGTTATTGGAGAGCTGGCAGACCTTTTTAGTAGTGAATGGCCATTTGCAGCAGGGAAATCCACCAGATTACAGGTGGATTTTTTTGAGGAGATGGGATTATCGACTCTTTTCTCAAATTTAAAAAACTTTTTTTGTACTGCTTATTGTGCAGCTGCAATCGCTGCCACATAGTTATGGATGAGTTGTTCCTTCGCTTCCATATTCAACAAACGTTAAATCCCTCCTTTGTATTATGTACTAAATAAATTATCATTCTATCAAGCTATGATGAAAAATAATGATAAAAAAAGTAAACATCACTATTGACACCTACATACATTATAAGTAATCTATGTATATAAGTCAACTTAGTATACAAGATGACAAACGAATGCATTCTCGCTAAATAAATGAAATCGTTATCCACAACAATTATATGGGATAAGAGAAGTCCATCCTGCCTATAAAATGGTTTCGTACGAACCTGACAAGTTTTATTGTAAGAAATATTAATCAGTAGAAATATACGAATAAGGAGGGGTAGCTATGAATAAATTGGGGATTTTAACAAGTGGGGGAGATGCTCCTGGAATGAATGCGGCAATAAGAGCTGTTGTGATAGCTGCACAACAAAAGAATGTCGAAGTCTTGGGAATTAAAGGCGGATACCAAGGTTTAATAGATGGTAATATTTGCAGGTTAACTCCTTTCGAGGTAGAGAATTTAGCAGATAAAGGCGGAACGATGTTAAAAACTTCCCGATGCCTAGAATTTATGCACGAAGAAGGAAGAAAAAAAGCTGCAAACGAATTAAAGCGTTTTGGGATCAATTTTTTAGTTGTTATAGGTGGCGAAGGTTCATTTAAAGGAGCAGAAAAATTACATCATCTAGGCATTCATGTTATAGCCATTCCTGGAACAATCGATAATGATTTTACTTATACAGATTATTCAATAGGTTTTGATACGGCTTTAAATACGATCTTGAATGCAATTGGTAAAATTAAAGACACAAATTTTTCGCATGATAAAACGACTATCGTTGAAGTAATGGGACGAAATTGTGGTGATTTAGCTATTTATACCGCACTTGCTGGTGAAGGGGAAATTATCTCAACACCAGAAAGAAAACTGGATTTTGATACGATTTGCTCACAATTAAGTTTAAGAATAGAGACTGGGAAGCATGATAACGTAATCATCATTACGGAAAATATGCATGATATACAAAAACTTCAGAAGTTTATTGAGGAAAAGTTAAAGATTAGTGTAAGAACCTCTGTATTAGGTTTCATACAAAGAGGAGGACGTCCCTCAGCGTTTGACAGGGTATTAGCAAGTAAGATGGGAGTAAAAGCAGTAGAACTGTTAATAGATGGATATTCTGGCCTTGCTGTTGGAATTAAAGAAAATAAAATAATGACTGTTGAGCTTGAAAATGTAAACAATACAATGCCAGACAATAAAGATAATAATAGATTGCTAGAAACATTTTGCACTTTTTCAACAAAAGCTAATCTTAATTAGGATATCTCTATTTGTTATTAAATTGTTATATAGAATCTCTGATTAGGAAACAAGAAGGGTTTTCCTATTTTAAGGTTCCTAAGAAGAGCGACTAACTATTATATATGAGGGGTGAAAGTAATGAAAGTAGCAATTGCATCAGATCATGGGGGCATAACGATACGGAAGGAAATCATCTCTTTAATGGAAGAGTTGAATATTGAGTATGTCGATTTTGGATGTGAATGCAGTACATCTGTTGACTATCCAGATTATGCGATTCCGGTAGCTGAAAAAGTTGCAAACGGTGAAGTTGATCGAGGGATTTTAATTTGTGGAACAGGTATTGGGATGAGTATTGCCGCAAATAAGGTATTGGGAATTCGGTGTGCTCTCGTACATGATGTTTTCAGCGCGAAAGCAACAAGGGAGCATAACGATTCAAATATATTAGCAATGGGAGAGCGTGTCATAGGACCGGGATTAGCTCGGGAAATTGCTAAAATATGGCTGACAACACCTTTTCAAGGGGGCAGACACGAAACCCGTATTAATAAAATAAAGGTATTTGAAGAAAAAGATTTATATTTATAGTTTTAAATCACCTACTATGTTTCATGGAGTTTTACAGCTGATCAGCTTGCTATAGGATTGTTTTCTAATTAGAGTAGTCAGTATCCAAAAAATGCCGAAGCAAAATAGAATCCCGCTTCGGCATAGATGTTGTAGTGAATTATTTTACAAGCCAGCTGCTCATATACTTCTCGTCTTCTAGAGCATGAGCATCCTTTACGATATAAAGAGGGCGGAATGTATCAACCATGACTGCCAGTTCCTGGGTTTCTTTTTTGCCAATACTTGCTTCAATTTTCCCTGGATGCGGCCCATGCGGGAGTCCGCTCGGATGAAGGGTGATGGATCCTTGTTCAATGCCGCGGCGGCTCATAAAGTCACCGTCCACATAATAGAGAACCTCATCACTATCCACATTGCTATGTACATAAGGTGCAGGGATAGCTTCGGGATGATAGTCGTACAAACGCGGCACAAAGGAACATATTACATAATTATGCGCCTCAAACGTTTGGTGTACTGGAGGTGGCTGATGAACACGTCCAGTGATCGGTTCAAAGTCATGGATACTGAATGCGTAAGGATAGAGATAACCATCCCATCCCACAACGTCGAGCGGATGGAAATCATAGGTATAGGAAGTGATCATTCCTTGTGCACGTACTCGAATTTCAAATTCGCCTTTTTCATTTTTCGGCTCTAATTTTTCTGGTGTTCTGATATCACGCTCACAAAAAGGGGAATGCTCAAGAAGTTGGCCAAATTCATTCCTGTAGCGTTTTGGTGTTAGAATGGACGAATTCGATTCAACAATAAAAAAGCGGGCTTCTTCTGATTCCAAAACGACGCGATAAGTTGTTCCGATTGGAATAACGAGGTAGTCACCTGGCCGAAAACTTAATTCGCCAAAAATACTTTCAATTTTGCCCGTTCCTTCATGTACAAATATCAATTCATCACCTTCACCATTACGGTAAAAATAATCCATCTGTTGATTGGGTCGTGCGACTCCTAACGCCACATCATCGTTTGCCATGAAAATTTTCCGTGCTTCAAGAAAGTCACCACCCGCTTCCGTGTTCCATGACCGAAAATGCCGGTGTCTCAGAGCTCCTTTTTCCTCATATTCATACCGTATATCACGAATTTTTTCAGCTTTCTTTACTTGTGTTGGCTGATTGATGTGGTAAATAAGCGATTGAATACTAGAGAACCCTTTTGTGCCCATCAATTGCTCATAATAGAGACTTCCGTCTTCTTGACGAAATTGAGTATGACGTTTATGGGGAATGCGTCCCATTTTAATGTAATGTGTCATCATTAAAAACTCCTTCCATTAACCTTTTTATTAAAACGGTTAAATTTCCATTTTTTCGGCGTCTAATATGTCAGTGATTGAAACGGCTGGTAATACTTTGCCGCTTACTTCACCAAAGCCTATTCGATATCCGTCTCCTTGACACCAGCCGTTGATGGTTATTGTGTCTCCATCTTCGACCCAGCAGCGTTCTCCTCCGCCATTAAGCCGAAGCGGTTGTGCACCGCGCCAGGTCAGTTCAAGCAGGCTTCCACGTTCTGCACGATCCGGCCCGCTGATTGTTCCGGAAGCATGCATGTCACCAGGTCGCATGTTACACCCTGTAATGGTATGATGAGCTACCTGCTGGGCAATTGACCAATACATATAGTTAAAGTTGGTCTTGGTAATTTTCGTTGCTTCCTCTTGATTTTCTGGGGTCAAATAAACCTCAAGGTTAATATTAAAGGCGCCATCTTTCGTTTGCTGCAGGTAAGGCAACGGTTTCGGTTCCTGCTTCGGTCCTGCTACGCGGAACGGCTCTAGTGCTTCTAACGGCACAACCCAAGGGGAGATGGAAGTAGCAAAATTTTTAGCTAGGAATGGGCCAAGCGGCTGGTACTCCCATGCCTGTATATCACGCGCACTCCAGTCATTTACAAGAACAAGGCCAAAAACATGGTCTTCAGCTTTATTAACCGGAATGGGTTCTCCAAGATTGTTGCCAGGTCCTATAAACCAGCCCATTTCAAGTTCAAAATCAAGTTGGATAGATGGTCCGAAAACCGGATATTCTGAATCCTGAGGTTTTCGCTGTCCTAAAGGGCGTCTTACGGGCGTCCCGCTTGGAACGATAGAACTGGCCCGTCCATGATAGCCAACCGGCAGATGTGTCCAGTTTGGCATCAGTGCCTGATCTTTTCCTCTAAACATCGTACCTACATTGGTGGCGTGCTCCTTGGAGGCATAGAAATCTGTATAGTCCCCAATCTCAGCCGGTAGAAGCATTTGCACATCAGCCATTAAGTGAAATGCTTTTGTGCGCAGTTCTTCATTATCACGTAAATCGGGCGTGTCTGCATTCAAAAGGTATTGAAGCTTCGAACGAACAGCTGCCCAGACAGGACGGCCAAGGGCCATAAATGAATTGAGGGAAGAATCGGAAAAAATTTCTTTCCTTTCTGCTCCTGTGCCGTCAAATAATCCTGCTTCGTCGATCACAGATAAATCAAGAACATAATTACCAATGGCTGTACCGACACGCGGGGAATGGCCTCTTTTTTGAAAAATGCCGTATGGTAAGTTTTGAATAGGAAAATGCGAATCTGGTTTTGTTTTGATAAACGAATGGTTCACCGTACTCCCTCCCCATAAAAAATCGCAAGCTCTCCTAGTTCTTCCCGCGGCTCATCAAAGCTGCAGCTCCCATATGAAGCTGCAAAAAAATTGCGGGCATGATTGATCTCAGAAGAACTGACGGTCAAGTTACGCCAGGAAAGTGTGTCTGTTGTAAATGAAAAGTTGGTGCTGTTCTCATCAAGCAGTATCGCTTGGATGGTTGCTTTATTAACTGAACGGCAGTATGCCATGATCGAAGCAGTGAAAACATTAACGAAACCATGCATAAATGTTTCAACTTCTTTTCGGTATTGGCGGATTGGATGATGAAGGCCGGCTGTGAATTTAAGGGCCAGTCCTCGCTGTTTGGTTTCATGGATAACAAATGCTGCTTGTTTCGCAGAAGGAAACATGTTTGAAGTGATGCCACCCATACGATATTTAATACCGAAACTCCTTGATGATATTTTATTGATCTTCTGAATCAAATCTAACTTAGCTAGTAGCTGCTCATTCGTTCCTGTTATTTCACAAAAAATCCGGTAACCTGCAATCTGTTTATCAAGTTCCTCTAAACACGCTAAATCAACCTGTGAGGGAAGCGGGACTTCAATGGCTTCTATACAACCTGCATTTTTGTAGGTTTCCCAAAAGTGTTGTAAAGTCATTAATTCCGGTTCAAACTTCCCAGAGTTGTTAAGGATAACAGATAATCGAAGCGGATACTGATCATTAAATTGCTCCCTAAAAGGTTCCAGTTCACCCAATCGGGAAGCGGGGAGAACAAATGGGCCAAGCATCCAGCTATTCGGTCCATGGATATACGAATGATAATTTTTTATTGCTTCCGTAAGGGAAAGGGCAGCTGGCGGAAACAGTCCAGCATAATCAATAAGTTCTGTCATGAAATGACTGACCGCATCCTCTTTCCACTTTACATTGACTTTTGTTAGCAATCGTCTTACACCTCCTGTTAAAAGCGGTCATACCGGATATCAACTCGGTATGACCGGTTTAAAAATTAAATGTTTCCACGGAGTGCTTGTTCACGTTCAATCGATTCAAATAATGCTTTGAAATTTCCGTCACCGAAACCTAGCGCACCTTTACGCTGAATAATTTCGATAAACAAGGTTGGGCGGTCCACAAGCGGTTTTGTAAAGATTTGGAGCAAATACCCTTCATCATCACGATCAACTAGAATATTAAGTTCTTGAAGGCGTTTTACATCTTCATCGATTTCTCCCACACGATTGGCGAGATCTTCATAATAAGTATCAGGGGTAGTCAGGAATTCCACACCATTTGCTCTTAATGCAGCCACGGTGCCAATAATATCGTTTGTCAACAGGGCAAGATGCTGAACGCCCGGACCATTATAGTAATCTAGGTATTCTTGAATCTGAGATTTCCGCTTTCCTTCAGCTGGCTCGTTAATAGGAAACTTTATGCGACCTGTACCATTCATCATCACTTTGGACATTAGTGCAGAGTATTCGGTCGAAATATCTTCATCATCAAAATGTTTAAGTACAGTAAAACCAAATACTTTCTCATAATAACTCGTCCATTCATCCATTACTTCTACATTACCAACAAGGTGGTCAACACCGATTAAGCCTGTAGGCTTGGCAGATAAGATATCATCACGAGCTTCAAACCCCGGCATAAATACGCCTTTATAATCAAGTGGTTCAACAAGCGTGTGAATCGTATCGCCGTAAGTGCCGAGAATGGCTTTTCTTACTTTGCCGTTTTCATCCTCTTCAATCCATGGCTTCCGGATAGGGATGCCTCCTCTTTCAACGGCACCTGCATATGTTTTTTCTAAATCTTTTACGAGTAGGGCAATATCTTTTACTCCTTCGCCATGAGTCTTAATAAATGCAGCAATGTCAGTACTATCTAATAATGAGCCAGTTAAAATTAAACGGATGGTCCCCTGTTCCATTACATAGGAGACACGGTCACGTGAACCAGTTTCCAGCCCTTTATAAGCCACAAGCTTAAAACCAAATGCTTTAGCGTAAAAATAAGCAGCCTGCTTAGCATTTCCCGTATAAATCTCAACGTAATGTACATTTTTGACTGGAAAAACTTCCTCTTTTTTTGCTTTAGGTGTTTGACCCATTTTTTCTACCATTTTCACCGCTCCTTATCATTCTTTATGTAGACAGAATATTCTAAATAAACTGTCTGTAATGTAGCCATCATATGACAGAAAAATGTATCTCGCAAACCTAGGTTTTAACGCGTTTTTTCTACAGTGCTTTCATGCTTTATTATATTAAAACTAGGTTGCGTCTAGGTGTGCTCTTGCTTGCTTTTTATCGATCAACTTAAAATGTTGCCAATAAATTTAAGGAGTGGTAAACATGAATATTCGCGTGAAATTCTGTCCTTGTAATTTCGAAGATGAGCTGGAAGCTATTAAAGAAAGGCTAAGAGAGCGCGGTGATATAGAAGTGATTGAAGAAAGATGCCTGCTGTATTGCGGGCAATGTTTAATGGAACCATTTGCACTTGTCAATGGTGAAAATATTGTCACAGACGAGCCAGAGGAACTTTATGAAAAAATTGATCAATATATAACTGGGATCAAACAGGAAGATGCATAATAAAGGCAAAGGGAATAATCGTCTGCAAACCTTTAGAATAGGTCAATATATGGTAAAATGTTTGAAAAGCACTACGCTAAAATTAGTAAGATATTCTCTTATTCTAAAGGAGTATATAATGACGGCATTGATTGGAAAAAAGTTTGAAAATGGTGTTTTAATCATGGCTGATAGAAGAATTACCTATAGGGGAACGAATGTCTTTAAAGATCATGAGAAAAAAATAATGGCTTTGAATCATAATGCCATTTTTGCCTTTGCTGGTGTCAAAAATATTATTATTGAGCCGATTGAAGAAATTAAAGCATTCTCCTTACAAACTAATTCACTTGAAGAAATTGAAGCCTATTCTCAAAAATTATTTAGAGCTTCTTTGGAATTCTTCAAACATTCCTATCCTGGACACGATTATGCAACGGTTTATTTGCTAGCTGGATTTGCAGCTGATGGTACGTCCCGTGTTACTTATTTCTCTTCTGATGATCATTTTCAAAAAGGTCATCCCCTTGAATTCTTTTATAAAACATTTCCGAACACGGAAATGGTCTATCTGCAAAGATACTTGGTAAATGAAATTGATGTGTCAAAGAAAAATATAGATTATTATATTCGCAAGTTTTCTTCAGCAATCCGCCAGATAAACAATCAAAAAGTTAGCAAGAACGCGTATTCAATCTATTTATCCAAAGAAGGTTTATTTGAGACTGAAATTGATGAAAACGGGAGATTTAAAATAATTCAACTAGAGATGAAAGAGCATAAGCCTCGCTGAACTGATGCCAGGTTCATGTTCTTCCATGCTTTTACCTTTTACGTTAATGCGGTGAAGAATAACTGACTTACAGAAAAAACGCGTTGATGTAAAGGGTTGCAGTTAAAAAAACTCGGTTATAAGATTTAAAAAAATCGAAAAATGATTTTTTTGCTACATCAAATTTTTAAAACTGCAAAAAGGGGGATTTAGGGCTAAAATATAAAAAGGAGATGAAAAATGGCATGACCCTCTAGTCATAGGCACCAAGTTGTTATAAGATAAATATTATATTATTTTTAGTATACATTATTAGAAAATTATGACAAATTGGTGGGCTCAAATTGAATTCAAAAATCGATCAATCTAAAACTCTTCAAGATCAGGTATATGAATATTTACACGAAAAAATTGTAAGCGGAAACATTAATCCTGGTCAACGTATCGTAGAAAAGCAAATTTCCCAGGAAACAGGGGTTAGCAGAAGTCCGATCCGCGAGGCTATTCGAAGGTTGAATAGTGATGGTTTAGTTTCTGTCAGTCCGAGGGGTGGAGTAAGAGTGTATCGCCCAACTTTTTCAGATTTTAACTATCTATACGAATGCCGCTTGAGTCTTGAACCAACTGCTGCTTATTATGCTGCTTTACGCTTGGATGAAAAGCGTCGTGTCCACATGTCAAATGTAGTTGATGAAATGAACCTGATGGTTAGGAAGAAAGATATTGAAAAATTAAAAACCTTAAGTACCCAGTTTCACTTCCTAATTGTAAAAGGCAGTGGTAATCCTTACTTATTAAAAATGATGAATCAGTTGTATTCGTTAATTTCATTCTACCGTAATGCAGTATTAAATATACCAATGCGATTAGAAGAGGGTGCTGAGGAACATCAAGCGATCTGGCAGGCTATACAATCCCGGGATGGGAAAGCGGCAGAGGAGTTAATGAAAACACATATTCAACGTGATTTCCAATTTTATCATTCTATGCATTCTGGTGTAACGGATAAGAGGGAAGACCTGAGTGAATAGAAAAGGAATCTAAAAATTTTGTAAAGGAGTGCGAACGAATTTGATCTTTCCTAAAAGAATGAAAGTAAGAGATGTCACATTGAGAGATGGTTTGCAAAATGAACCAGTTTTTGTCGAGACTGACCAAAAGATCAATAAGATTGAACAATTAATTGCGGCAGGTTTTGAACGCTTGGAAGTAACTTCTTTTGTTCATCCAAAGTGGGTTCCAGCAATGAAGGATGCAGATGAATTATCTCAAAAATTACCGATGGATCATGGAGTGGAGTATGAAGCTTTAGTCCCTAACCAACGGGGATTAAGTAGATTCCTAGATTCAAAGATTCATACCGCCCTTTTCTTCCTTTCTGCTAGCACAAAACATAACCAAGCAAATTTAAACAAAAGTACAGATGAATCTTTATTAGAAATAAAAGATTTAATTGAAGAAACAAATAAAAGAGGCAGAAGGACAATTGGTGCGATTGCGACCGCTTTTGTCTGTCCATTTTCTGGAGTGGTCCCTTATTCAGAAGTAGAAAGGATAGCAGAGTTTCTTGTTAACAATGGAGCTAATGAGCTGGGCCTTGGAGATACAATCGGGAAGGCAACTCCAAAACAAGTATATGAATATTGCAGCCGTTTAGCAGAGAAATTTCCTAACATCCCGATTGGTTTGCATCTTCATGACACATATGGATATGGGCTGGCAAATGTTATGGCCGGAATACAGGCTGGCGTTTATTTAATAGATTTAGCTCAAGCTGGTTTGGGAGGGTGTCCATATGCACCTGGGTCTCCTGGAAACATTCAGGCAAGCCGTGTTGTGGAATTTTTGGAAAAACAAAATATAAAAACCGGTTTGAACTTAGAGATGCTAAAGAAATTTGATGGTACATTCCCTCAATTATTAAGTGATGGTCAAGTTGTAACAAAAACAGTATAAAAGTAATGAAGATTAAGGATAGGATTTTTTTCTTCTGTTGATTTTTGTATACATTATCTGAATATTCAGTTTACCTGTTTTGCAAAAAGTTTTGAAATCAGATAAACAAATAATGAAACAAAGGTGGGAGTCTGATGAGAAAACCATTAGATGGTATTAAAGTATTAGAATTAGGAAATTTTGTAGCAGCTCCTTTCGCAGGAAAGATTTTTGGAGAATTTGGTGCCGAAGTGATTAAGGTAGAAGATCCAAGAAGCGGCGATTCTTTACGCAATTGGCGTGTTATGCATAAGGGAACTTCACTATGGTGGTATGTGCACGCAAGAAACAAAAAATCGATTACATTGAACCTCCGTGAAAAAGAAGGTCAGGATATGGTGCGGGAATTAGCAAAAGAAGCCGATGTTGTGATTGAAAATTTTCGGCCTGGAAGATTAGAGAGTTGGGGGCTCGGTTATGAAGATTTGAAAAAGATAAACCCAAGTATCATTATGACTCGTATATCCGGATATGGACAAACAGGTCCTTACAGAGACAAGGTTGGTTTTGGTAGTGTTGCTGAGTCAATGGGGGGACTTAGATATTTGACTGGTTTTCCTGACCGGCCACCAGTCCGTGTCGGATTAGCTGTTGGTGATTCTATCGCAGGTCTTTATGCCGTAAATGGGACGTTATTAGCATTAAGAGCAAGAGATATGGATCCTTTAAAAAGAGGCCAGTACGTAGACGTTGCTCTCACGGAGTCAGTTTTTTCCCTGCTGGAAGGTGTTCTTCCGGAATATGACATGAAGGGGATTGTAAGAGAGAGAACAGGAGCGACTTTAGAGGGAATTGCTCCATCTAATACGTATCAATGTTCGGACGGCAAATATATTGTCATTGCTGCGAATAGTGATAGCATTTTTAAAAGGTTTGCACTTGCGATGGGACGTCCTGATTTTGCAAATGATCCTGTGTATTCAAATAACCAGGGAAGAGCCGAGCATGCAGAATACCTTGATCAGGTCATTGAGGAGTGGACTAAGAGATATACACAGAAGGAGGTACAGAGAATTCTCGATGAAGCTGGTGTGCCAGCAGGTCCTATCTACAGCATTGAGGATATCGTTAACGATGAACAGTTTCAAGCAAGAGATATGCTTAAACCTGTTACTTTACCGGATGGAGAACAAGTACTGGTGCCAGGCATTGTCCCAAAACTTTCTGAAACACCTGGAAGCATTGAATGGATTGGTCCTGAGCTTGGACAACATAACGAAGAAGTCATTGGTGAAAAACTAAGTAAGCTAAAATAGCTCGTTCAGAGTAAGAGTTTAATAGATTTCATCGCTTCTCAATTTTTACAATCCAAAGACCATTTATAGCCAAACAATGGACAAATAATCGACCTTTCTCTTCTACATAACAGAAGCGATCAATGTCAGGGTACCATTGATTTTGTACCCTCGGCATCCATAACAAATATTGGGAGGAATAAAGTATATGTTGTCGATTTTAGGGTTTGCCATGATTTTCACCTTCTTGTTTTTGATCATGACGAAACGAACATCTCCTTTTCTTGGTTTGGCGATCGTACCTGTTATTTTTGGTTTAATCGGGGGATTTAGCACAGAATTAGGACCGTTGATGATGGAAGGGATTCAAGGTGTAGCGCCAACTGCCATTCTTTTGTTATTTGCCATTTTGTATTTTGGTATCATGCTAGATACAGGATTATTTGATCCACTAACTTCAAAGATTATTAAGTTAGCAAAAGGTGACCCGCTTAAAATCATTGTTGGAACAGCGGTGTTAGCAGGAATTATTGGATTTGACGGTGATGGCTCTACGACAATGATGATTGTTGTTACAGCTTTTCTGCCACTTTATAAAAAATTGGGAATTAGCCCTATTATCCTGGCTTCGATCACCATTATGCAAGTCGGGATTACCACACTTGTTCCTTGGGGAGGCCCTGCAGGCCGGGTAGCAAGTGTCCTGAATCTTGATCCAACCCAATTATATCTTCAAATGCTGCCAGGAATGATTGCAAGCCTGCTGTATGTCGTTGGCGTTGCTTACTTTATCGGTTTGAGAGAACGAGCTAGATATAAAAGGGAAAGCAGTGAATCACTTTCTTTGTCTGAAGCTAGAATTATGGATGCTGCAATTGAAAGCGCTACAATCGAAAACATTGTACCAAAAGACAAAAGCCTTAAACGTCCTAAACTAATCTGGATTAACTTTTTATTATCAAGCGTGATTATGATTGCCATTGTTCTTGAATCGCTGCCTGCAGCTGTCCTATTTCTTCTTGGCACCGCGATAGCATTGCTTATTAATTATCCGCATATAAATGATCAACGGGATCGGTTGGCTGCCCACGCACCTAATGCATTAGCCGTTATTGTCATGGTTTTTGCTGCAGGAATTTTCTCAGGAATCTTTAAAGGTACTCCTGTCTCTGAATCTATGGCCCAATCGCTGGCCTCCATTATTCCTACAGAAATGGGAGCTTCTCTAGCCTTGTTTACTGCGATTATTAGTGCGCCTGCTCTTTTTTTAATAGGTCCTGATGGATTTTATTTCGGGATTCTTCCAGTCTTGGTTGAAACGGCTGCAGCTTATGGTATAGATGCTATAAAAATTGGAACCGCTTCATTATATGGCACTCCCTTCGGTATTATGGGACCGCTCGTAGCATCGGTTTATTTACTAGTTCATATAACAGGTATTTCATTAGGTGATCTCCATAAACATGCTGCAAAATGGTCGCTTGGAATCCTGCTTATCTATATTATTTTTGGCATATTTTCAGGAATTATTTTGCTATGGTAGATTGAAGATATTTTAATGAAACCGTGATTGTTAAATCATGTTTTTCTAGAGGACTTTTTAATCGAAATCACTATTTAAATAACACGGAGGTATAAAAGAATGTTGTATGCATTTAAAGGGCACTCTCCAGAGGTACATTCAAGCACCTATCTTGCACCAGGAGCTCAGGTAATTGGCAACATTGAACTTAAAGAACATACATCTGTTTGGTTTAATGCCGTTTTAAGAGGAGATAACGAGAAAATTACAATTGGGAAAGGCTCTAATATTCAAGACGGTGCGGTTGTCCATGTTGATCCGGGATATCCGATTCATGTGGGGGAACATGTCACAATTGGACATAACGTGGTATTGCATGGATGCACTGTAAAGGATGGGGCATTAATCGGTATGGGTGCTACCATTTTGAATGGCGCTGTTATAGGGGAAGGTGCTTTGGTTGCTGCGGGAGCCCTTGTTCCCGAAGACAAAATAATCGAACCTGGTGTTTTAGTAGCCGGAGTGCCAGCAAAGGTCATTCGTCCACTTACTTCGGTAGATATCGAGCGTTTAAAACAAGGTGCATTTCATTATGTCAAAAACGCCGCAAATTATAGGGAAGAGAACATTACTGAAAAAGAGAATTTTCTTAAAGAAGGATAATAAGTATTAATAATAATCATGCAGATCATCAAAAGTTGATGGGTCTGCCTGTTTTGCTATTATCAATCGCAAAAAGATAAATTATCTGAAAAAGTGCACTATATATCACATGAAGCAAGTGATAATAGAAACCTATAAAAATTCATTCGTGAGGAAACGATGGAGGCAAAACAATGTATATAAAAAAATTACCTGAGAAAACTGTTGTCCAATTATTCAATGCTATCCTTTCCTTAAAAACAGAAGAAGAGTGTGCAGCATTTTTCGATGATTTATGTACCATGAATGAGATAAAGTCGTTCATGCAAAGGTTAGAAGTTGCAAGAATGCTAAGAAAAGGCGATACCTATATGGACATACAGTTAGAAACTAACGCCTCATCTGCTACAATAACAAGGGTTAAGAAATTATTGGATTATGGGAATGAAGGCTATCAAATAGTGCTAGAACGTATAGAGAATCACGAGAAGTGTAGGAGGGGATAAGTCTCCTCAACATGGAAGTTATTCTATAAATAATTGTATTACTAATTCTTTGATTCAATCTATCATTCACTCGATTTTGATAGATTATTTTCTGCAGCAAATAAAAAAACATTAATAAGAAGTGGAAGCAATCCGGTGAAGATTGCTTCCTTTACTCTAACATTCAATCGGCATTTTCCAATTTTTAATCCAGCCGCGCGCCTTCATCGCTTCTGCTAGTCGTCCAACTCCTACTAAGTAGGCAGATTCGCGCATCGTCACGTTTTTCTCTTCTTTCATTCGATACACACTTTCAAACGCATTTGTCATTTTTTCTTGCAGCTTTTGATTCACTTCATTTTCTGTCCAGAAATAATGCATGGAGTTTTGTACCCATTCAAAATAGGAGACAGTTACTCCCCCAGCGTTACATAAAATATCAGGAATGACAAAGATGTTCTTTTCCTCCATAATATGATTTCCTTCTGGTGTTGTTGGACCGTTTGCAGCTTCAGCGACTATTTTTGCTTTAATCGTCGGGGCGGTTTTCCCTGTGATTTGGTTTTCTAATGCGGCCGGCACAAGGATATCACAGTCCATTGCGAATAGTTCATCATTGGTAATATTTTTATTGTTTTCAAACCCATTTACCGTTCCGGTTTCATTGACATAATCGATTAGCTTCATAATATCCAGGCCTTCTGGTTGATAGACTCCGCCTTTCGCATCAGTAATCGCAATGACCTTTACTCCATATTGATGTAATAATTTTGCAGTGATGGAACCGACATTGCCAAAGCCTTGGATGACAGCTGAAAGATTCGTTAGTTCGAGATTTAACCGTTTAGCGGCCTCGAGAATGGAGATGACGACTCCTCGTCCAGTTGCCTCGATCCTGCCGACTGATCCGCCAATCACCACAGGCTTCCCGGTGATAAATCCAGGGACACTATGACCTGATAACCGGTCAAATTCATCAAGCATCCAGCCCATAATTTGCGGATTTGTATTAACATCAGGGGCAGGGATATCTTTTTCCGGTCCGATAATCGGCTCGAGTTCCCGAATAAATCCGCGGCTTAATTCCTCTAATTCTCTTTCTGAAAGCTCGTGCGGATCAACAATCACTCCGCCTTTTCCTCCTCCGAATGGTAATCCGATAAGGGCTGATTTTAAGGACATCCACATCGATAAAGCCTTTACTTCATCCTCGGTTACACTTGGATGGAAGCGAATCCCCCCTTTGGTTGGACCAAGGATATCTACATGCTGTGAGCGGATCCCTGTGAAGCTTTCATATTCACCATTGTCACGGCGAATCGGAATGGAAACCTTCATTAATCTGGCTGGTTTTTTTAAAATCTCATAGACACCTTTTGGGAGTTGAAGTGATTCGGTTGCCCGTTCGATTAAACGTTTGGCAATTTCATAAGGATTGGTTATTTCTTGGCCATTTTGGTCTTCTTTCACAGGCATTTCAGAACGAATTTCAGAGATTGGATCTTTATTTTTTTCTTCATGAGGATTTTCGTTTGTTATCTTCGGTTTTTCCTCCATAACGATATTCTTTACTGGATCTGGTTTGTTTCCCATTATCAAGTCATCCTTTCTATTTTATAAAAAATTAATGAGATGAGTTTCCGTGCTTTTGTTGTAATTCCTTATCGATACGCATATCGTTATCTGCATCAAGTTCAATATAACGTTCTTCCTGATCGCGCTTTAGGTTAGTTTCTTCTTCGTACTTTTTTTGCGCTTCCATCGTTCGTTTTGCATAAGGCAGGGCATCTAGCCGATAAATAGATATAGGTTCGCCTGTATCGATACAGATTCCATAGGTTCCATTTTTGATCCTTTCCAACGCCTCATTGACATCCTCCAAAAGTTTTTGGGAAGACTCATACAGCATCATTTGTTTTTCTTGTTCATCCAGTTCAGTGGCAGTATCGGCAAAGTGATTATCGTAGCTGGACAACTCACCGTAAACATCTAATGATAATTGGTGATTAGATTCTAATTCATCAATAATTCCTTGTTTGATGGTTAATAGTTTATTTTCAAAATACTTAAGTTCTTCTTTTGTCAGCATTCTTTTTCCCTCCATTTTTGACTTTTATGTTTCCTTACCCATTCCCTATAAAACTTAAAACTGTGAATGAATAGAATCTAGAAATAGACTTATATAAGCCAAAAGTAACAGATTACTATTTTTTAAAAATTAATGGTTTATCGTACGGACAAGAAGGTTATAGTTACACTAAGTCCGAGAGGACAACACAAAATTTCACAAGGAGGAAGTTAAAAATGGCTAAAAACAATGATGATAAAAAAATGACAGTAGAAGAAGCAGGTCGTAAAGGTGGAGAAGCGACATCAAAAAATCATGATAGAGAATTTTATCAAGAGATCGGAAGAAAAGGCGGAGAGGCGACTTCTGAAAATCATGATAAAGAGTTCTATCAAGAGATTGGAAGAAAAGGCGGCGAAGCTACATCCGAAAATCATGATAAAGAGTTTTATCAAGAGATTGGAAGAAAAGGCGGCGAAGCTACATCTGAAAATCATGATAAGGAATTCTATCAAGAAATTGGCGAAAAAGGCGGCGAAGCTCGCAGCAAGCAAAGGAATAATGACTAACCCTTCTTATTAAAAAGGTTAGATTAGGAAGAGGTTGACTCACCGAAGGGTCAGCCTCTTCGGTTAATTAATGAACAATCAAAAATGAGGTGAGAAAAAAATGAAAACAAAAATGGATGTATTGTTAACAAAAGATGATATGGTAAACGAAGAGATTGTGCCGGAATGGGTGATTAAGGAATATAAAACATTCAATGAAACGGTAACAGATCCGACTTTTCCTTGTTATTTTGGAATGAGTGCGGAGAAAAAGGGAGAACTTCGTTATTCATACATTACACATGATGATTGGTCACATCTCCCTGATACCATTCAACGGTTTATCAAGCTGTTTGATTCTCCAAAGCTTGTCCGTCACGGCTTATTTCTTTTCGTAGAGCCTGAAAAAGAAGAGAAATCGATTACCTATTATCGAAACTATTTTTGGCGAATTCTGCAATACTTACATAAAAATGATGATAAACCGTGGCCAAAGGATATCCCCTATGATCCCGATCATCATCTGTGGGCATTTTCATTTGCAAAGGAACCATTTTTTGTTTTTGGAAATGCACCAGCTTACAAACAGCGGAAAACAAGGAATTTAGGAAACAGTCTTGTTTTAGGTTTTCAACCGCGCCGTATTTTTGAGGGATTAGAGGGAACCTCAAAAGGAGGGGCAATGTCTAGAGAAAAGGTAAGAGAACGTGTGGAAAAATGGGATCAGCTGCCGAAGCACCCAAATATCAGCCATTACGGTGATCCTGATCATCGCGAATGGAAACAGTATTTTATTGGAGATGATGCGAAACCGATGAAAGGTAAATGTCCGTTTCATGACCTTGTTAAATAAGTTAAATGAAAATTATGATGCCAAGAAAAGGCGGCCTTTGATTCAGCAATGAGTGGAAGGTCGTCTTTCTTTTACTATTCGTCCATTAGTTACATTGTGAAGCACAGTACAAAGTTAAATCACTCTAATGATCTTCTAATCAAACTTTTCTTTTTTTCTGCCTGATTTTTCATCATCCTCTCATGAGTCTTTCATTTTCTAATAGTACATTACAAAGAAATAAAGTTTTTGGGAGGAAAGTTAGATGAAAATTGTGATAGTACCCTCAGGATTTAAAGAATGCTTAGATGCAGAGGAAGTAGCGTTAGCGATGGAGCGCGGTGTAAGACGCTTTGATCCGTTGATCGATTTGGACGTAATCCCGATGATTGATGGTGGCGAGGGATTTGTGAAGACAATCGTTCATATAAAAGGTGGAGAATTAGTTTACAGAAAAGTGACAGGGCCAGTCGGCAGACAAATTGAAAGTTATTTTGGGGTATATGGAGAAAATGGCAGGCGTACGGCTGTCATTGAAATGGCAGCGGTTTCCGGCTTAAAGCTCATTCCTAGTAATAAAAGAAATCCTTTAAAAACAACGACTTATGGTGTGGGAGAGTTAATTTTGGCTGCACTTGATGAAGGTGTTGATCACATCTTAATTGGCTGCGGTGATTCTGGTACGTCAGATGGAGGGGCGGGGATGGCGCAAGCTTTAGGGGTTCAGTTTAATGATAAGAACCAACGAATCGTTGAGATTAATGGCGGAGCGGATTTGTTAAAGGCTGCTTCAATTACAACAACTCAATTAGATCGACGATTACATCGTGTTTCAATCGATGTTGCATGTAATTGGAAGAATATTTTATGCGGGGAAAATGGGGTAGCTCGTGTCTTTGGACCGCAAAAAGGAGCAACGCCAAAACAGGTTGAACTATTATCGCAAGCATTGGATCATTATGCTGCTTTAATTCAAGAAGCGGTGGGGCTTGATGTCCGTTCCATGCCAGGCAGCGGCGCATCTGGAGGATTAGGTGCAGGGCTGCTTGCTTTTACGGGAGCTATCTTACATCCAAGATTTGATCTTATTTTAGACTACATAGAAATAGAAGAAAAAATTTCTGCAGCAGATCTTGTTTTTACCGCAGAAGGAAGTATAGATTTCCAAACTCCAAATGGGAAAATCCCTGCTGAGGTTGCGCGGATTGCGAAAAAAAATAACATCCCGGTCATTGCCATTACGGGAACAATTGGGAAAGGGGCAAATGTCAATTATCAAGCAGGCATAGATGCGTATAGCAGTATTATTCAAAAGCCAACCTCCTTAAAAAAGGCAATGAAAAAAGCTCCAAAATGGATTGAAGAAAGTACGGAGTCTGTTTTGAGGCAAATTGCGATTGGCTTAGGAATTGCCCAGAGAAAGCTCCCTCGTGAAGGTGTTTATCATAAATGATGACAAGAATGGAGAGGCATAGTGCAAAAGAACACCCCATTAAATTAACGATAAATAATCCATCAAAGTCAGTTGTTATTGGCAGTTTGCATGTACTTATTTTAATCGTCATTTTCATGATTGATGGCATAAACTTTCAAGCAAAAATCGCGTTATTTGCGTTTTTATCGGCGATGATATTTTGGATGGCGACAAAAATTCCTGCAGGTTTTGTCGCCCTATCCCTCATAGTGTTTATCATCATCATGAATGCCGGAGAAGAGGATTTGTTATACCAATCCCTGTCAGAAGAAGTTGTATGGCTAATGATTGGCTCTTTTATTATAGGGGAAGCGGTGAAGGAGTCCGGGTTAGCAAACCGTCTAACCTTTTCTCTCTTAAAAAACCTGAATACAAAAAACAATGTGCTTCTTGGAGTATGTTCCGTATTATTTGCCTCAGCATTTCTTATTCCGTCCACTTCCGGTCGGGCAGCATTATCATTGCCGATGATTCATCAGCTTAGTCAAAAATTTGCGGCTTCAGAACAAAGGGTGTTGGCGATTATGACACCGGTCATCATTCTAATGAGCACTTCAGCCACGCTGATCGGAGCGGGCTCGCATTTGATTGGAGTGGGATTACTAGAAAGTACTGTGGATCAATCGATTTCTTATGTTCAGTGGCTTATCTGGGGAGTACCGTTTGCGTTAGTGATGACGTTTCTTTCCTTTCTTATCATAAAAATTTTTCTTTGGCCGAAAGACGGCTGGAAGGAAATAGGTCATATAAAACGTGAAGAAGAGGGAAAACCTAAAGAAAAGATTAATGGGAAAGAAAAAAAGACAATGATTTTGGTATCTCTTTTGGTTGTATGCTGGATGACAGAAAGCATCCATGGCTATGATCTTGCCTTTATTACGATGGTAGGTGCTGTTTTAGTGATGACACCTAATGTGGGAATCATTAGCTGGAAACAAGGGATAAAGTCGATATCGTGGAATTTAATTTTATTTGTTGCTGCGGCAACGGCACTGGGGAAAGTTTTAGTGGATACAGGTGTAGTCAACTGGATGGAAAAAAACATGCTAAGTGTTTTGCATTTGTTTAATGATGCTCCGGATTGGTTTATTGTACTGATGATTTTAACCGTCACGGTAACAAGTCATTTGTATATTACTTCACATACAACTCGTGCCATCGTCTTTATTCCAGGATTCCTATTATTTAGTGAAACAATCGGTGTAAATTCTTCTGCCGTTGTTTTTCTTAGTTTAATAGGGATGAACTATTGTGTAACTCTTCCTGTCAGCTCCAAAGCATTGCTGCTCTTTTACGAAGATGACAATATTTCATATGATGCACGTCATCTAGTAAAGCTAAGTGCCATATTAATGCCGCTTTATCTGATGGTGATGATGGTCTTCTATTTTACTTATTGGAGGTGGATGGGGCTGCAATTATAAGTTGGAATGAGGGATAGAAAACACTAGATACAGTAAACACTGTTACTAGTGTTTTTATTATGCTTTTCATCAAGTAAAGTGGATAACTTTATAGATTTAAAACAATTTAGTTACTTGACGAAAATTAATTATAAAAGTATAATAACTTACATAAAGTAACTAACTTTTAACTATCAATCGACTGTAGGAAAGCAGATCACCTTAGACGAAAATGTGCAGATATAGAGAACTCGCAAAGAGAGGTAATTGCAGCTATGCTAGAGCAGAATTCCGGGATCGAAATTGGCCTCTATACTCTTGGAGATATTGGACCTGATCCGAATACCGGCCAGACAATTAGTGCTGGGCAAAGGTTAAAAGAGATTATCGAAGCGGCAAAACTTGCTGATGAGGCTGGACTGGATATTTTCGGGGTAGGTGAACATCATCGATTAGATTATGCGATATCAACTCCCCCAGTCGTTTTGGCAGCCATTGCTCAAAACACAAAAAGAATAAAATTGACAAGCGCAACAACCGTGTTAAGCACAATTGATCCTGTTCGTCTTTTCGAAGATTTTGCAACATTAGATTTACTTTCGGATGGACGTGCGGAAATTATTGCGGGCCGTGGAGCATTTGTTGAATCTTTTCCTCTTTTTGGCTTTAGCACGGATGACTATGATGCCCTGTTTTCGGAGAATATTGAGTTATTTTTAAAGCTAAATGAAAACGAGAGAATGTCATCTTGGCATGGTCACTTCCGCTCCTCATTAAGGGATGCCGAAATAGCCCCCAGACCTTTACAGAAACAGCTGCCAATTTGGGTCGGTGTCGCCGGTTCGCCGGAAAGTGCAGCCCGGGCTGGCAGGCTCGGTGTCGGGATGGCTGTAGCGATTCTTGGTGGTGATCCAGCAAGATTTAAACCATTGGTCGATTTGTACCGTCAAACCGGTAGCGAAGCTGGGCATGCTTCTGAAAACCTCAAAGTTGGGGTGACAGGGCATGGGTATCTTGCAAAGACAACCGAACAAGCAAAAGATGAATTCTACCCGTACTATTCAAATTATTGGTCATACGTAAACCGTCAACTCGGGATGACGGGCAGGATGTCAAGAGCAGACTTTGACCAGCTGACAGGAGGGGATACGGCCTTGTTCGTAGGCAGTCCGCAGCAGATTATCGAAAAAATCCTGCACCAGCATGAACTGTTTGGACACCATCGTTTTATGGCACAGATCGATATCGGCGGGATTCCGTTTAAGAAAATAGCTGAAGGCATTGAACTACTAGCAACAGAGGTAGCTCCAATAATTCGTAGGGAAACAAGAAAGTAAGTTTGTTAGGAGAAATAGGTTAGGTGGTGAAAGCATGGGTTTTTTAAATAAACTATTTGGACATTCAACAAAGGAGGAAGAAACAATGGCAAATGAAAAATTAACGATTGGAATTATTTTAGGAAGCACACGTCAAGGTCGCGTAAGTCCGCAAGTAGGTGAGTGGGTAAAGAGCATTGCAGACAAACGTGGGGATGCAACCTATGAAATTGTTGATATTGCAGATTTTAACTTGCCGTTTTTAGGAACAACTGATGGTACAGAACCAGGAATTGCAGCGTGGAACGAAAAACTTTCCAGCTTAGATGGCTTCGTATTCATCGTTCAAGAGTACAATCACAGCATAACAGGAGCATTAAAAAATGCCTTAGATTTTGCCCGTGAGGCATGGAACAACAAAGCAGCAGGAATTGTCAGTTATGGTTCAACCGGCGGAGCACGTGCTGCTGAGCATCTACGCGGTATCTGCGGTGAATTAAAAATTGCTGATGTTCGTACACATCCGACCCTATCTTTATTTACAGACTTTGAAAATGGCTCTGTATTTAAACCTCAAGAATTACATCTTACAAACGTCAATGTCATGCTTGATGAAGTAGCAGCATGGAGCGGTGCGTTGAAACCATTAAGATAGGATAGTATGAGAAAGGCTGTCAAAAGGTGACATAGCTATTTATAAATTACATTATGACACTGTGATTCTAGAGAATCAGAGTGTTTTTTTTTGCTAATGCCTATTTTTGAATGTGCCATTATGTTTATTGATGGGTGCTTTAGTGATCATGGACACTGGTATAAAAGGCAAGTGCCTGTAGTGGAGCTAGCTATTTAACATAAAATTTAGTTTATTAGAATGACACTCGTTAGTATGACAATGAATTGACAAGAACTTTTATAAATTATATAGTGAAACTGCAACCGGTTTCATGGGGAGATGTCGAAAAAGTGAAAAAACATTACCTTATAATATTGCAAAATAAGTTAATGTATCTCCAACAAAGTTTCACGAGTTTTAAGATCATACGAGAGTCGTCGAAGGAATGTAAGGAGTAGGTTTCAACCTCATAAACTACTTTATTCTTTCGGCTTTTTTAATAGGCTAGTGTTAGTCAAAACAACTTATGAAATTAGTAGGACATTTAGAGGTTACTGAAGAACAAATATAAGAATGAGGTGTCCATTTTGTATATGAATTCTGAACAAATAAGAAATGTAATAGACAATAAGAAGAGTTCGCTTCTGTTTTCAAGCCAAGAAGAACAAGATATTTGGTTCGAAACGATAAAGAAAAAGACTGCTTATCAGCCTTTGCTTGAAGAAATTAGGGTCGAGGCGAATAGGCTGCTAAGTGAACCTTCTCAAGAATTAACGTTTTCCACCTTTACTATATTTAGAGATACAGGGGCACGTCTTGAATATGAAAAGGTATATTTTGCAAAAAGAAGACGGCTTAACACCTTTGTCATTATGACTTTGCTGCAGTCGAAGCACTCAGAGTACTTGGAAGAGCTTCAAAATATCATTTGGTCAATATGTAATGAGTATACTTGGTGTTTACCTGCTCATTTAAAAAATAGTCCTGAGATGGCTACAAATAGTAAGGGATCAATTTCTCAGACTTTACAACAACCTACCTATTCAATTGATTTATTTGCTGCTGAAACAGCGTTTACCCTTAGTGAAATTTTAAAGTTAACAAAGAATCTTCTTGACCCTTTACTTCAGAAACGAATGGTAGAGGAAGTGTATCGAAGGGTTTTCTTACCATTTTTCCATCAACCTCCATTCGAATGGGAAACATCGACACATAACTGGTCTTCCGTATGTGCAGGTTCAATTGGTTCAGCTGCTTTACATATAATCGAAGATGAAGAAATGCTTTCAGCTATATTAGAACGTGTCTTAAGTAGCATGAACTATTATTTAAAAGGATTTAATGATGATGGTGCTTGTATGGAAGGGTATGGTTATTGGCAATATGGCTTTGGATATTATGTGTATTTTGCGGATTTACTTAAGAAAAAAACAAATGGAAAAATAGATTTGTTTGATTCAGAAAAAGTCCACCAGATTGCCCTTTTTCAGCAGAAGTGCTTCCTATATAAAAACCAAGTTGTTAATTTTTCAGATTCTGTTCAAAAGGCAACGATCTTTTTAGGTCTTAGCCATTATTTAAAAAAGATCTTTCCAGACGTTGAAGCTCCTGAAGTAGACCTTCGAGCTTCATATACTGAAGATCATTGCAGCCGATGGGCGCCGGCATTGAGAAATTTACTATGGTTTGATGAACATGAAGAAGGCGTGCCATGGCAAAATAATACGTACTATCTTAGAGACTCACAATGGTTTATATCAAGAAATGATCATTCTGTTTTTGCCTGTAAAGGTGGTCATAATGATGAACCTCATAATCATAATGATATTGGCCATTTTATTTTGCAAGCTTATGGTGAAACATTTTTAAGAGACTTAGGCAGTGGATTGTATAGTGCAGCTTATTTTAGTGAAGAGCGTTATACACTCTTATGTAATGGCTCACAAGGGCATTCTGTCCCAATCATAAATAATCAATTTCAAGCAGCGGGAGCAGATCATTTTGCGACTGTAAAGAATGCCTCAATAGCGGATGATATAGATACTTTCGAAATCGATATGGCAAACACATATGATGTTAAATCACTAAAAAAGTTGCGGAGAAATTTTTCATGGAAAAAGAAGGCTAAACCTGAACTGATATTGAGAGATACTTATCAATTCTCTGAAAAGCCAGAATCAATTGTTGAACGATTTATTACTCCTTTCCTTCAAATTACGGAAGATCATGATGGCCTCATTTTGAATGGAACGCAAAAAATAAGAGTAAAATATAATCGTGAACAATTAGAACTATTTATAAGAGAAGCTGAATTTATAAACCATTTTGATGCAAAAGAAGCTTTGTTATTGTTGGATTTCGCTGTGAAGAATCCAAGCGATTTTGTTCAAGTAGAAATTGTATTTCAAGTTTTATAAAGTTGAAAACAACTGAACAAGTAAAAAACTTTATCTAAGGATGAAATAAAAAAAGCCATCAATCATTTGGGAAATTTTAATGAGTTGCTCGACCATCACAAAGAAAATAATCTAATTTCTGAAAAGGTATATATTTTTCTAAAGGCGGATGTTGAGTATTTGTTAGGAAGATCAAAACAGATCTCTTAAGCATTCGATCAACAAATAAAAGTGGCGAGAAGGCTCCAATCATTTTATGGTCTTCTCGCCTTTTTGGATTTAACTACATTCAGCTACTTTTAACATAGTAAAAATATTGTCAAAGAGGTAAAAAAAATACATACCCAGAGGGAACAACTCAGTCTAAAATAGTCATTATAACATTCTCTTTAAATGGAGGAGATAAAATGGAGTCAAATGGTTGGACGGGAGGCTTATTTCGAATCTGTGAATGGATGACTAGACTTGCTTATATAAATTTGCTATGGGTATTTTTTACATTTGTTGGGTTTATTATTTTCGGTTTAGCTCCATCAACGGTTGCTTTGTTTTCCATTGTAAGAAAATGGATTATGGGTGAGAAAGATATTTCTATATTTTCTTCCTTTTGGTCAATTTATAAAAGGGAGTTAAAAAAGGCTAATAAATTATGGTTTTCATTAGTAATCATTTTCTTTTTTATGTATATTGATTGGGTATTAATCAATTCGATGAGCGGATTTCTTCATTATTTTCTTTTAGCATGCTTTATACTAATAGCTCTCTTGCTTACAGTTGTTCTTATTTTTATTTTTCCTGTGTATGTTCACTTTGAGGGAACGATTCTCCATTATTATAAATCTGCACTACTATTAGGAACATCTTTTCCCTTCCGCACGATCCTTATGGGCATTGCAATAGGGACATGTATTCTCGTAAGCTTATTGTTCCCAGCTGTTGCCATTCTCTTTTTTGGAAGTGGTCTAAGTTTTGTTTTAATGTATGTTTCTTATTCTATTTTCACTACTATTGAACCAAGTGTTTAACTTAAATGTAAAATACACTCTGAACTCTTGTTTGCTTCAACGGGAGTAATGAGTGTTTTTTTATTTTAGGCTGATACCCGTAAATCTTGTTGCATTAGATATATCAGCGAAATTCCAATTTTATTGGCGATATTCAAGAAATATCAGCGGAATTTCAATTTTATCGGCGATATTCAGGAAATATCAGCGAAATTCCAATTTTATCGGCGATATTCAAGAAATATCAGCGGAATTCTAATATTATCGGCGATATTCAAGAAATATCAGCGGAATTTCAATTTTATCGGCGATATTCAGGAAATATCAGCGAAATTCCAATTTTATCGGCGATATTCAAGAAATATCAGCGGAATTCTAATATTATCGGCGATATTCAAGAAATATCAGCGGGATTCCAATTTTATCGGCGATATTCAAGAAATATCAGCGAAATTCCAATTTTATCGGCGATATTCAGGAAATATCAGCGGAATTCCAATTTAATCGGCGATATTCAGGAAATATCAGCGGAATTCCAATTTTATCGGCGATTCTCAAGAAATATCAGCGAAATTCCAATTTTATCGGTGATATTCAAGAAAAATCAGCGGAATTCCAATTTAATCGGCGATATTCAGGAAATATCAGCGGAATTCCAATTTTATTGGCGATATTCAGGAAATATCAGCGGAATTCCAATTTTATCGGCGATTCTCAAGAAATATCAGCGAAATTCCAATTTTATCGGCGGTATTCAAGATATATCAGCGGAATTCTAATATTATCGGCGATATTCAAGAAATATCAGCGGGATTCCAATTTTATCGGCGATATTCAAGAAATATCAGCGAAATTCCAATTTTATCGGCTGAATACTGATTTTATCAGCGACTTCAAGATTAATAACGTTATGTATAAATGCACATTAATCCTCATAAAAGTAAAAAATTTACTATAATAGTGGATACTTTTTAACTGATCATTCATAAGTGAAACATACAATTTTTTTCAAGAAGTAAAAATTATTGCAAATCTCATCAAAATACTGTTAAGTGTCCAGGTCTTTTATTTTTTATAATAAATCCATATTACAAGAAGAGGTGATGACCTATGAGTTCAAAGGTGGAGACAGCTTCTGCCTCAAAGGTACTAAAAGAAAGGAAGAGAAAGCCATCAGTTGAAAGAACTGAAAATCTGGCAGGTTTTCTATTTGTATCACCGATGCTTATTGGTGTTTCAGTATTAGTTTTACTCCCAATCTTTGCAACCTTTATTTTAAGTTTTGCTGATTGGAAATTTATACAGAGTATTGACCAATTAAAATGGGTGGGCTTTGAAAACTTTAAAGACTTAATGGGAGATAAAGTATTTAAAAAGTCACTTCTAAATAATGCGATTTTTTTATTCACTGTACCAATTTGTATGATCTTTTCCTTAGTGTTAGCCGTTGTTATTGATAAAAGCGTTTACATGAAGAGTTTCTTTAAAGTAGCATTTTTCATGCCTTATATTTCAAGTGTTGTCGCAATTGCAGTTGTTTGGCAAGTATTATTTCACCCTTCTGCTGGACCAATTAATCAAACCTTAATGTCTTTAGGGATTGACGATCCTCCGAAATGGATAGCAGACCCGAATTTTGCTTTAATTTCAGTTATGTTTATTCAAATTTGGATTTCAGTAGGCTTTAATTTAATTATCTACATTGCAGGTCTTCAATCGATTCCAAAAGAACTATATGAAGCTGCAGAAATGGACGGAGCAAACTCATGGATAAAATTTCGTCAAATTACATTTCCGATGGTATCTCCAACATCATTTTTCTTACTAATAACTGGAATTATTTCTACATTTAAAGTCTTTGATCTAATCGCCGTTTTAACAAAAGGTGGTCCAATGCATTCAACAAGTATGCTTGTTTGGCACTTATACGACACAGCATTTGTTAATCTGGATATCGGATATTCTTCAGCGATGGCGGTCATTTTATTCTTTATCGTATTCTTAATTACAATATTTCAATGGATCGGTCAAAAAAAATGGGTTAATTATTGAGGGGAGGAAACGTTGTGACAAAGCAAATAAATCTACAAAAGATGATTACAACCATTATTGTTTTTTTAGTCAGTATTTTATTTTTATTACCATTTGCTTGGATGCTTTCTACATCCTTTAAAATCGAGGCAGATGTTTTTACATTTCCGATTCAGTGGATTCCTGAAAGAGGGAACGGCTTTAATAATTATAATGAAGTATGGTTTGGAGATTATCCGTTCTATATCTACTATTGGAACTCAATAAAAGTAGCGGTAACAACAACTATCATTTCTTGTGTCGTCTCTGCATTAGCAGCATACGGGTTTTCCAAGGTGAATTTTCCAGCAGGTAAATGGCTGTTCATCATTGTTTTAGCAACTTATATGGTTCCACCTCAAGCAAGCTTAGTACCACAGTTTATTTTATATCGAAATATCGGTTTGTTTGATAGTCATTTAGGATTGATTCTATTAGGAAGCTTTAGTGTTCTTGGTACATTTATGCTGCGTCAGTTTTTTATGGGGATTCATAATGAGTATATTGATGCGGCAAAAATTGATGGTGCCGGCCACTGGAGAATCTTTTGGTCGATTGCATTGCCGATTGTTCGTCCAGCAGTTGCAACCTATGCCATTTTAAGATTTATCTGGACATGGAATGATTACCAAAATCCGCTTATTTTCTTACGTACGGATGCACTTTACACCATTCAGTTAGCGATGCAGAAGTTTACGACAATAAATGGAGAATTTTATTCACTTATCATGGCAGCAGCAGTGTCTGCAATCCTTCCGCTATTAATTATTTTTATTATAGGTCAAAAGCAAGTTATTGATGGTATTGCGCTTGGCGGAGTAAAAGGGTAAATTTTAATAGATTAATGTCAAATATTTATTAATATAGGTAAAATTATTTACATTTCATAGTGATAGCCCTTTGCTATAATTCGGTTTGTAAGGGCTTTCTAAGTTGATTTGCTAATAAAGGGGGAAATAAAATGAAGAAAAAGATCTTATCCACTATTTTTGCATCAACCATCCTCTTAGGCGGTTTGGCTGGATGCTCAGGTGGAAGCGGAGAAAGCACATCAGGGGCAGAAAGCAACAAGAATGAAGAGGCTGTTACGATTAAATTCCATACACATGGCAATGAAGCCAGTTATAATTGGAAAAAAACAATTGCAGCCTTTGAAGAAAAGTATCCAAAAATTGATGTAGATTTAGTTATCCTAAGTGAAAAAGGAGATACTCAAGAAGCCACTCAAAAGCTGGATTTAGCAGCTGCATCTGGAGAGCAACTAGATGTATTAATGTTTAGTGATCCAGCAAGCTATGCACAACGAGTAGAATTAGGGATGGTAGCACCGATTGATGAATTTATTAAAGAAGAGGGCTATACAGTTTCTGAAGAATATAAAGTTGATACAAAATTAAATGATGGTTATTACGCTCTTCCAGGGAAATTTAATCCTTGGTATGTATTACTAAATAAAAATCATTTAGATGAAGCAGGGCTTGAAGTTCCAACAGACTGGACTTGGGACGAGTTTATGGAATACGCGAAAAAGCTAACAACCGATAAACATTATGGAACCTATTTCCACGGCCCGCAAGGTGATAGTTGGATGGAATACTTAAAACTGGCACTTGCTAGTGAAGAGGATAACGTAGACTTTATTAAAGCAGATGGGACGTCTAACATTGATAGTCCACTGTTCCGTAAAACATTAGAAATGCGTGTGAAAATGGAAAAAGAAGATAAATCCTCAACACCATATACAGATATTATGTCGCAGAAGCTTCATTATCGTAATCAATTCTTTGGACAAGACGCTAGTACTATTTTAATTGGAAGCTGGATGAATACAGAATTAGGTGGAACAGATCAGTTCCCGCTAAACTTTAATGTAGCTGTTGCGCCATATCCAAAGAATGAAGCTGGTGCTGAAGGTGGATACACTCCTGTAACAACTGACTTTATGTCGGTTGCAGCAAATTCTGAGCATAAGAAAGAAGCATATACATTTATTCGTTGGTACACAACAGAGGGACAAATTGTTCAAGGTAAAAACATCCCATCCTGGAATGGTGTAAGTGACGAAGATTTTGGATCAATTATTGACGGAATTTTAGCAGGGACAGCAACTCCGGAGAAGGTAGATCGAGAATCATTAGTGAATGTATTGAGAAACGCTAAATCTTCAAAGATTATTCCACCTGTGTCCTATCAATCTGAGATTAATAAAGTAGTTGGTGAAGAGTACGAAAAGTTAATTTTTGGTGAGCAGGATATTGATGCAACGATCAAAGCAGCTCAAGAACGTGTACAAGAAATTATTGATAATAATCAATAAGATTTGAAAAATAATAATGTTGGGGCGTAAACCGTTTCCGCCCCCATCTTTTTCTTTATACTATCTCTAATTTTTATTTTCTGATAGTATAAGAAAAACTGAAACCTCGCTCAAAAGCCTTGGCGAAATTTCAGATTTTTCTAGATGAGGAGGTTGGTTATGTGGAATCGGATACAGCAAAGGCTGGCGCCCCGTTCTTTTCGTTTTAAGGTTATTTTGATTTCTGTTATATGTTTAGTGCTTCCAGCAGTAATTACATTATTTATAAATAGTTATTTAACAAAAGATGCGATGAAGGAGCAAGCCATTTCAAATGCAAATCGAGAATTAAGATTAGCAAATGAATATGTGACAAAGTTGTTCGAAGATATGCTATATGTGGCAAATTTTGTTCAACTTGATTCAGAAATAAATACAATATTAAAAAAGAATGCAAAAATGGGTACTGAAAAAGCTGAAAGTACCGTTCCAGGTGAGCAATATCAGAAATATCTGGATGATCGTAAGGTAACCAAAACAATTGAAAACATCACATTAGTTGGTGAAAAATCATATGTTACGATTCTTCTTAAAAATGGTAAATCTTATTCGAATTACCCTGTAAGTGACTATGATCCAAAGAAGTTGATAAAGGAGCCTTGGTTTAAACAATTAGATCATGTTTATGGGTATGAAGCGATTTGGATTGGGAGTCAGCCAACTGTTTTTAAATTTGAACAAAGCAGCAGCCCTTACCAAATCTCAGTTGCAAGAACGCTAAGAGATTCTAATTTTAAAATATACGGTTATGTAATCGTTTCAATTATGGAAAGTAAAATCAAACAAGCCTTTGAAAATATGCCTGGTAGTGAAGAAATGATGATACTCGATTCATCAAAAAAAGTTCTTTCCCATCAAGATAACGAAATGATTGGTCAAATGTTCCCATATTCAGAACAAGTGAACAAGAAAAACTTTTCAAATATCATTGAAATTTCAAATGAAAATTACCTTTATGCTGAACATCAAATTCCTTATACAAAGTGGAAGCTTATTTCAATTAATCCATATAAACAGGCAATTCTTAAAATAAACTCAATTTTTAATAAAATATTTTTCGCGCAATTGATCTCATTTGTCATTTTCTTTTTTCTCTTAACATATTTACTTCAAACGATTACAAAGCCGCTTGTCCATTTAGGAAATGTTGCGACAACTGTGCAAGGCGGTAATTTAAATGTACGTTCAAATTTAAAAAGTAAAGATGAAATTGGCAGGCTTTCAAACTCTTTTGATCAAATGCTTGATCGAATTAATGACATGATTAAAGAAATAACAGAAACACAGGTAAGAAAACGAAAAGCAGAATTTGCTATGTTACAGGCGCAAATTAACCCTCATTTTCTTTTCAATGTTTTAAATTCGATTCGAATGAAAGTGATGAGAAAAGGTGACTATGAGAGTGCAGAAATGATTAGTTCTTTATCAAAACTATTACGAATGACGATTGATAAGGATAAAGGAATGATTTCTTTTAAAGAAGAAGTTGAGATTGTAATAGATTTTGTCAAGATCATGAATATGCGTCAAAAAGAAAAGGTAACATTGGAAATAAATGTATCACCAGCTGCTTATTTGGAAGAGATCCCACGATTTATTTTACAGCCAATAATTGAGAATTCAATTATACATGGGTTAAATCAAAGTGCAGGAACGATTTCGTTAGAAGCGTTTGTCAATCATAATGATTTTGTTATCATGATTGAAGATAGTGGGCGGGGAATGGATGAAGAGAGATTAAATCATGTAAGAAAAAACTTAAGTATTAAAACAGAAACAATTAATACCCTAAATAAAAAAGGTTTCTCAAGCATTGGCATATCCAACGTGTATGAACGAATGAAGATGACCTTTGGTGATGCATTTAACATGCAAGTTTCTAGTATTGAAGGAAAAGGGACAAAGGTTATAATGTTTGTTTCTAGAGGAGGTAACAGATCTTATGTATAAAGTGATGCTAGTTGACGATGATTATCCTGTACTAGAGTTGTTGTCTGAAACGATTAAATGGGAACAACTGGGGTTAAAACTTCAAAGTATACATGAAAATGGTGCTAGCGCGTTAGAGTATGCCTCAAAAGAAATGCCAGACATATTAATAACCGATATTGGTATGCCCAAAATGAACGGAATTGAATTAACGAAACAGATAAAAGCACAAAATCCGAATATACAGGTATGTGTTCTAACTTGCCATAATGAATTTGAGTTTGCACAACAGGCTTTAAAGTTAAACGTACAGGATTATATCCTAAAAGATACTCTAAATCCTGATGATTTAGCGATATTATTAATAAAATTAAAGGAAAATCTAGACAAAGAAAGTGCAAAAAAACAAAAGGAATTTAAATTAGAAACGATCGTTGAGAGAAATCGAGAATCGATGAAACGGGATTTTCTGAGAAAGACAATCTACCAACCAATTTATAATGAGAAAGAATGGTATAAAGAAGCCTATTCTTTAGGATTAGATTTAAAGAATCTTTCATTTATTCCTGTGTTATGCTTTGTTCAAAATTTCCGTTTAGCAAAGGAAGCCTATATTTCTAATGAAACATTAGTCTTTTCCTTACAAAATGTGATTGGGGAAGTGCTAAGAGAGTATAACAATGGTTCAGTGCATATTACTTTCGGAGAGAAAGATTCTTTTATTCTTTTTCCATATCGTTCAAGCTTAAAATCCGACAGCTTCGGCATAGCTACTGAGTGTATAAGTAAAATTCAAAAAGCTGTTTTACATTCTTTGAATATTTCACTGTCCTTTATCATTGGTGATGTCTTTGATAGCCAGGAAGCCTTTAGATCAGAACTAGAACGTTTATTAAAAAGTACAAATCAACGTTTTTATATGAAAAATGGCGAAATTGCCAAAAAACAATCTGAAATGAAATTATCTGAAGGCTTATTCTCATGGTATGACGAGGCATATGTTGAAATAAGACAGCTGATGATAGAAAAGGATAAACAGAAAGTTGTCCCTACTGTGGCAAAGTGGACAGGAATTTTTCAGGAGAAAGAATATCCTGCTGAGGCTGTAAAGGATTGGGTGTTAAAGCTTTTATTAGATCTAAAGGTGAAATTAAAAGCGCTTCAGTTTTTTGGGACAAACTATTCTGATGATGTTCTCCACGAAGAGATCCTCGGAATTGATTCATTAAATGAGTTAAAAATATGGTTAATCAACTATTTTGATTCGCTGCTTTTTGCAGTAGGTGAAATTACATCAAAATCACGACGAAAAGATGTCGTTGAAGCTTGTAAATATGTTGCACTTAATTTGGAAAAGAAAATAACGCTAGATGAAGTTGCTAGCTATCTTTATTTAAATCCAAGTTATTTTAGTCGATTGTTTAAAAAAGAAATCGGAGAAACGTTTGTAGAGTACGTGACCAAAGCCAAGATGAATCGAGCAAAAGAATTACTTGAGCAAACAATTGATCCAGTAGGAAAAATATGTGAGAGATTAGGCTATGACAACCAAAGCTATTTCATCAAAGTATTTAAAAATTATGTAGGTGTGACTCCAATTGAATTTAGAGGAGAAAGAGTGTAACTTGAAATTTTCATTTAATAGAGAAGGAGTTTAGTAAGTTTAATAGAACGTATGAAGATGTATTTTTTCTTGATTTATTATGTAAGGGCTTTATTTTATACTGCTAATCTAAGAAAAAGGTGAGATGATGATGAACAATTTAGAATGGGTAGATGAAGCATGGTCTAAGGTTAACTCGAAGATTGATCGAACGAGCAAAAAAATCGGGGCAAATTTTCCGCATGCAAGTGTAAATGGCATTTATCAATTAGAAGAGCCTTCCTGGTGGACAGCTGGATTTTGGCCAGGGTTACTTTGGTTAGTCTATCGTGATTCGAAAGACGAGTCCCTAAAAAAAATAGCAGAGCAATGTGAAGAAAAATTGGATAAAGTCATTACGGATTATTATAGGCTTGACCATGATATGGGTTTTATGTGGACATTAACAAGTGTTGCAAGATATAAGCTTCTAGGCGAAGAAGATTCAAAAAGACGTGCTCTTTTAGTAGCCAATTTACTTATGGGAAGGTTCAATGCTCAAGGAAACTATATCAGGGCATGGAATCCTTGGCATGAAGGTGAAGATAATTCTGGATGGGCAATCATTGATTGTTTAATGAATTTGCCGCTATTATTTTGGGCATCAGAGGTTACAGGTGATCCAAGATATCGTCATGTTGCCAAGAAGCATGGAGAGACAGTGCTGTCAAACTTTATCCGCAAAGATGGGTCTGTTCATCATATTATTAGGTTTGACCCAGAGAGTGGTGAAAGGGTTGAAGCTATTGGCGGGCAAGGCTTTGCTCCTGAATCTGCTTGGTCGAGAGGTGCATCATGGGCAGTATATGGATTAGCGCTTCTATATAAACATACAAAAGAGGATAAATATCTACAAGCGGCAAAGAGTGTATCACATTTCTTTATTGCGAATTTACCAGAGGATTATGTACCTCATTGGGACTTCAGGCTTCCAGAAGGAGTAACAAAATACCGCGATTCCTCTGCAGGAGCAATCGCGGCATGTGGATTACTGCTTCTTGCTAACCAAGTAGCCCCAACAGAAGCTGAAATTTACGAAAATGCAGGTGTTAAGATTCTGAAATCCCTATACGAAAATTATGGTGATTTTGAGAACCCTAATCAGGATGGCTTGATTCTTAGTGGTACTAGTCATTATCCAGAAGGCAAAAACATTGATGTCCCATTAATTTATGGTGACTACTATTTTTTAGAAGGCCTTTCTATTTTAAAAGGTCATAGAGAGTTATTTTGGTAATGTCAGTGAAAGATAGAAAAGACAAATGATGTAGTGACGAAAAAGGAGTGAAACGATCCAGATGCTTGCGAGTCATAGACCTATTACAATGAACCCGATTAAAACAAGAGAAGATGTAAGGGAACTACTGAAACAAATCTGCAATCCATTAAAACCTTATTACAGTAAGGGGGTTGCTCGCCTAAAGCTGGGAAACACAAGTGCTGCATACGCTGATTCGATTGCTGAATTTGAGGGCTTTTCCAGGGTGTTATGGGGACTAGTCCCATTTTTTGCAGGTACTGATGAAGAATATGAAATATGGGACATGCAGCTTCAAGGGATAAAAAATGGAACGAACCCTAATCATGATGAATATTGGGGAGATATAAAAGATTATGACCAGAGAATAGTAGAAATGGCTGTGTTTGGATTAGCGCTTTTACTCATTCCTGAAAAGGTATGGGAACCTCTTAGTGATGAAGAAAAAAGTAATTTCAGTCATTGGTTAAGACAAATTAATCGCTGCAAGGTTTGGGACTGTAATTGGCTTTTCTTCCCTGTTCTTGTTAATCTAGGTCTCAAACATGTAGGCGAACCTTATAGTCAGGAGATAATGGAGGAAAATTTAAATCGTATCGACGAATTTTATTTATCTAACGGCTGGTATTCAGACGGTATCAATGGACATTGTGATTACTATGTTCCTTTTGCAATCCATTATTATAGTCTTATTTACGCCAAAGTAATGGAAACAGAAGATCCAATTCGTTCCCAGCAGTATAAAACAAGAGCTGAAGTGTTTGCTAAGGATTTTATTTCATGGTTTTCATCTGATGGTTCTTCTATCCCATATGGAAGAAGCCTTGCCTATCGTTTTGCCCAGTCATCATTTTGGAGTGCTGCTGTTTATGCTGAAATTGAACCTTTTTCATTAGGTGTAATGAAAGGGCTCATTCTTAGAAATTTACGCTGGTGGTTTAAGCAGCCAATGTTTAACGACGCTGGCATTTTAACAGTAGGTTACACTTATCCTAATCTAGTAATGGCTGAAAACTATAATTCTCCTGGCTCTCCTTATTGGGCATTAAAAACGTTTTTACCGCTAGCATTAGATGAAGAGCATCCATTTTGGAAGGCTGACGAAGAATCACTTCCGGAACTGGGGAATACTTCTATTCAGAAGGAACCACATATGGTCATTTGCAGGGACAAGGATTCTGAACATATACTGGCTTTTAACTCTGGTCATATGTCAACAAATGAACATACACATACGTCTGCAAAATATGAAAAATTTGTTTATTCGAATATTTTTGGTTTTAGTGTTCCCAGAGCTGAGTGGGGTCTCTCTCAAGGGGCGTTTGATTCGATGCTGGCTTTAAGTGAATGTGATAACCTCTATAGAGTGAAAAGATACTGTGAGGAATTTGCTATAGAGGATCAATTTATTTATACAAGATGGAAGCCTTGGCATGATGTTGATGTAAAAACATGGCTTGTACCAGGTACTCCATGGCATATTCGTATTCATTGTATTCAATCAAGCAGACTCTTGGATGCAGCTGATGGCGGATTTGCATTAGGAATAGAAAATAAACATGTGAAAGCTGAAATGGAAGTAACTCAAAATAAAAATGAATGCTTAGCTAGAGTTTCATGGGGGGCAACCGGGATTAAAAATCTATATGGAGATGGGAATGCAGAGCTTATTTATCCTAATTCAAACACTAATCTCATTAACTCCCGTACTGTTATTCCAACAATTAAAACGAGAATTAATCCTGGCACTAGCTGGCTGGTAAGCGCTGTGTATGGTGAGCCAACAATCGGTAAAGGTTTTGAAAGTAGTTGGGACGATGTTCCCGATGTAAGTGTGACCGCAGAAAAAATGATTGTCCGTTTACCAAATGCACAAACAATTACAATAGTAATCTAAGCAAAAGATTGATCCATTAAGATGAGAGTTTTTCATTTAGAATCATTATGTAATTGCTATGATCCTGTCTCGGTTATGACTGAGACGGGATTTTTTGGTCCCTAGGAGATTTTTAAACAGTCAAAGATGTAAAAAAAAGATTAAATGAAGTCAATAAAATGTTATTAAAAATGAAAGGTAATATGAAATAATGAAAACGCTAACAAAAAATATTATCCGAATACTCAGATGGAGGGTTAGAACTGATGAAGGAGGTCCTGATTCAGCTAACATAAACATCCTTTTTGATAATAAAGGGGGGATTATTTTTTTGTAAGATTAGTAGTTCAGCTGGAGGAAGCACCGTTATTATCGGCAAATAGCTGGGGGTATCGGCGATTTTCCAGATATATCGGCGGAAAATCGAAAATATCGGCGAATTTCCAGATATATCGGCGGAAAATCGAAAATATCGGCGAATTTCCAAATATATCGGCGGAAAATCGAAAATATCGGCGAATTTCCAAATATATCGGCGGAAAATCGAAAATATCGGCGATTTTCAAAATATATCAGCGAAAAACTGAATATATCAGCGATACCCAAGATTTTACGGCGGAGATCATCAGAATATCAGCGGAAAATTGAGAATCGGCGCTATTCAAATTTATATCAGCGATCTCCCAGATATATCAGCTAATCAAGCAAATTTCGGCGAACTCTAAATGCAAACTGAAACTCTCAGTAAGCAAAACGATTCAAAGTTTTAGCGAAGGGATGGAAAGATGATGATAAGAAAAAGATGTAGAAAATTCATCGGATTTTTATGTGCTACGGTCTTGCTCATTGGTTCTGTTGGCTTTATCGAACCAAATGAATCTAAAGCTGAAGTTGTCACAAAAACCATTACAATCGATGGAAACAATGTAGATAAATATAACCGATTCAAAGGGTTTGGAACGGTTACAGCTAATAATACATCTCGGCTGCTTTTAGATTATAAAGAAGAGCACCCGAAGAAATATTGGGAAATCATGAACAAGCTGTTTAACAAAGATACTGGTGCTGGATTAACTCATGTCAAGGTGGAGCTAGGTGCTGATGTTAATTCATCTTCTGGAACCGAGCCTGCCACGATGCGATATGCTGATGAACCAGCAAATGTGCTCAGGGGAGCGGGATTCCAATTTGCCGCTGATGCTAAATCAATCAACCCTGATATCACGACCGAAATTTTACGTTGGGGTGAGCCGCGTTTTTCATGGAATGGGGCAGCTAATAAGGAGTACGAGAATCGCTATCAATGGTATAAACAAACAATCGATGCAGTATATGAGGAGTATGGCTTTAAACTAGATTATATTGGCATTTCTCAAAATGAAAGAGCAATAAGTGGAAATAATAAAATAGAAGTTGATTGGCTGAAATACTTCACTTCGAAGATTAAAGAAGAGCCAAATTATGAAGAAGACTATAAACATATTAAACTAGTTGCGGCAGATGGCTATCGTGATACAGCATCCATAAGTCGTGTACTGCTTAATAATCCAGATTTAATTGATGAAATTGATGTAATAAGTGCACACTATGATTTAAATGGATCAAATGAGCTTACGCAATTGCAAAACAAGTTAATTGCTGACGGAAAGAAACCAAAAGAGGTTTGGATATCTGAGGGTGTTTCACCAATGATTAATGCTCGGTATCGAGAAAATATGGAACCGCATTATAATGGAATTGGAGGAAATGTAGGGGTTGTCGATGTCATTTCAAGGATTATTTCGATCTATTCTTGGACTGGAGAAACCAAAAATCCGTTGAATGCTGTTTCATTTGATTTCCAACCTTCTGTTGCAGCATTTTATCAAGGTGCACAATATAATCCAAAACATCTAATTAGTGCTTTTGATCCGTGGTCTGGTTTTTATGAAGCAGACGGTGGGATACAGGGTGTTCGTCATGTGATGAACTTTGTTGAGCATGATGATCGCACAACCACAGAAAACGAGCGCTGGATGTACGTCAAGGGAGCTACCTATAGTGACGGTGCTGAAGGTGATGGCGGAGTTAAGGTCGATACGAGTACGCATAATTATATGACGTTAAAAGATCCTGAAACAAACGACTATACAACCGTATTTACAAATAATACAAATGATACGCGTAAGTATACGATTAAGGCTACAAATCTAGGTGGAAAAGAGAATGCAAAGGTCTACGTATGGGAAACACGCGGACCAGATGAAGGCGATAATTATGATGCAAACTGGTTTAAAAATATCAATGTCATAACACCAGAAGATGGTGAATATGAAATTGAAGTGAAACCTTATTCCATTGTGACGATCTCTACATTGGACAAGGAATCTGAAGTTGAAGATTTTGAATATGAATCAAATCCAGCTGATTTATCAAAAGACACGATCATGCCTTTACCATATAAAGATGATTTTGAATATAAAAAATATAAAAATGATGATCAAGGCAGAAATTATGTTGAGCGTCGCGGAGGCACTCCACGTTATACGACTGACCAGATTGGTGCCTTTGAAGTTGTTGAAAATGCAACCAAGCAGGCAGCTAGTGGAAGTGCAAAACGTGTAGATTTAGAAATTCCAAATGAAGAAGCTCATGGAAATATGCTGCAACAGAAAATAGCTCATGACATTATTGGAGCAGATTGGTCCGTTTGGGGTGGAACAGATGGATCAGAGTCTGGTGTTAATCCACACACCGTACTTGGTGATTTCCGCTGGGTAAACTATAAAGTTTCCTATGATTTCTTACTTGATACTCATACCCCTGAAAAAGAAGGCAGAAGTAACTATGCCTTAATTGGAGTACGTCAAGTGAAAGCAGGTTGGGCAGATTCGAGTGCACCATACAATGCACGTGTCTATGCAGATGGAAGATACGAAATCCTTAAACTTGGCGATGTTGTAGAAGAAGGTACAATTGAAGGATTTGATAACACAGTTTGGCATAATTTAGCGTTTGAAGCGAAGGAAAATGTATTTACACTTTATCTTGACGGCAAAGAAATAGCTGCTTATAAGGACGAAGATTCAACTGTAATGGCAGGAAGAGTTGTGCTGGGATCTGGTTATTATGAAACCTTTATCGATAATTTACGTATCGATCCAATTAAAGGTTATACCTATAAATCAGATAAATATGACAATGCTCAAGGTAAGAAATATGAAACAGAAGAAGAAGCTTTAAACAATACTGACAAATGGAATCCGATTGGTTATATCGGTGATTGGAGTTATAAACAAGCCGGGTATGCGCACCATAACCGTACCCAAATGACGGCGAAAACAGATTTTCCTGTTTGGAATGGAATAACAGTAGGTTTCAGTGACTCAACAACGGTACAAGGGACCTTAAACAAAGTGTTCTATTCCGGTAATTGGTCATCGAACAGTGCAAATGCCTGGGGATCAGCAGGTGCTTCCTTTGAAATATTCTTTAAGGGAAATGAAATCAGGCTGTATGGCGAGACAAATCCATCAAATGGAACAGCCGATGTTTATTTAGATGGCAAATTAGTAGGCGAGGCCAATTACGTGAATAATAGTTCTATTGAACAGGTTGTTTGGTCAGCAGAGAATCTTGAAGAAAAAGTACACACGCTGAAAGTTGTAGCAAAAGACAAGTATACTAGCTTTAGCAAAGCAGAAATAGAGACGAATGATCCTTTAGCAATATTAGCGGTCGAAAAATTAGCAGCAAATGATCTTGTTAAACTATCAGATGAATCACTAATTGGGAATGAAGAAAATACGGTGTATGCATTTAGAAAGAATAGTTCTTGGGGCTCAAATACAACCAATGCATGGGCGAATTTTGATGATGATCCATTCCTTTTGATTAACTTCACAGGCTCAGGTATTGATTACCTTGCCGGAACCGGAGTAAAGTCGAAATATAACTTCGAGCTTGATGGGGTCAATATGGGCGACTTTGGTGTAGGAGCAGACGGTGTCATGTATTCCGTTAGAGGCTTGGAAGAAAATCCACATACCCTAAAGGTATCGCTGAAAGACAATGAAAGAAAAGAAACTTTTATGGATTATCGCGGGGTCAATATTTACAGTACACCTAAAGAAGGCAACAGCAGTATGATCTTCGATTTTGAAGGCTCAGGCTTCAATTTGTTTGGAGCGACACCAGATTCAATAATAGATGTATATATTGATGATCTATTAATTGATGAAGATGTTAGAGTTTATTCAAAAGGTGATAGACAAACCTCTTACCACATCCGCGGACTTAAGGACAGCAAACACACGGCTAAAGTTGTTGTGAAGGCCGGTACTTTTGTATTGGACGGTATTGATGTTATTACCGGAAGAAATAAAGTGGAGGTCAACAAAGATCAATTACAGCAATTGTATGAAGCAAATAAGGATAAAGATCATAAAAACTACACAAAAGAAAGCTGGAACACCTTCCATAAAGCATTAACAGAGGCAAAGGCTGTAATAAAAAATCCTCAAGTCACACTAGAGAAGGTTGCTGCTGCAAAAACATCCTTACAGGCAGCAGTTGAAGGTTTAACTGAACAAACAAGTGAATAAATTAGCATTGTTATTTGAAAATGAAAAAACCCGGGAGATAAGCAGATGAAAAATCTGCTTCTCCTGGGTTTTTGCTATTTTCTCACAGAATAATTTTATGTATGACTTGGTCAATTAAATCCCATTGCAATAGGTTTCTTTAATAAAGTAAAATGAATATGGAACTGATTTCATATTTATATTTTACAGTGGAGTGATCGCAAGTGGCTACAATATCAGATGTTGCAAAATTATCAGGATTATCAAAAACAACTGTTTCACGTGTGATAAATAATCATCCTTATGTTTCGGATAAAAAGAAAGAATTAGTGCTAAATGCAATGAAAGAGCTTGGTTATACACCTAATCCATCTGCTAGAAGGCTAAGAGGACAGTTAACGACAACAATAGGAGTTATTGTTCCTAAAATTGTTAATCCTTTCTTCTCTTATTTAGTCAATTCGATAGAACAGGCGGCTTATAAAAGAGGCTATCAAGTGTTGATTGGACAAAGTTATGAAGACAAAGAAAAGGAATTAGCATTTTTAAATTTATTAAAAACAAAACAGGTAGATGGAATTATTATGACCTCAATTGAAAATGATTGGGAAATGATTGAGTCATATAACCAATACGGCCCTATTTTGCTTTGCAATGATTACGTAAATCAATCGGTTGTTCCAATGATCCGCCTGGACCAGACAAAAGGGGCATACTTAGGCACAAGGCACTTGATTGAAAGAGGTCATCAAAAAATTGCTTACTGTACAGGTGGTTTGTTTGATGAACAGGGCAAAGGGAAAGATCGGAATCAAGGGTTTCAAAAAGCATTAGATGAAGCAGGGATTAAGATCAACCCAAAATGGATTTTTATCGATCAACATACCATTAAAGATGGAAAGCAGGTAATAAAGCAAATTTTAGAAATGAAAGATCGTCCATCGGCTATTTTTACAGGAAGTGACCAAGTTGCAGCTGGAATCATGATTGAAGCAAAAGAACAGAGGTTATCAATTCCATCTGATCTTGCAATCATTGGCTTTGATGATCAGCCAATTGCGGAAATTTTAGACCCTAAATTAACCACCATTCGTCAGCCTGTTGATCAGATGGGAGAAAAATCAATAGAAGTGATGCTCGAAATGCTTGATAATCCCGAGATAGAAATAAAAAACTATGAGTTGCCAATAGAATTAATTATTCGCCAGTCCACTTAGTTAATAAGCATTATTGATCCTCCTACAAGTTAAATTCCCATAACTGATTGGTATTTTCTTTTTAGAAAAGTTATGGGATATACTTGGAAAACCAAGGAAATGTATGGTGAAATGGATAATGTAGAAAAAATAATTTTGTAAGAAAGCGTTGACAGAGAACAAATACTAAACGTATAATAAACACGGAAACCGGTTCCAATAACAAGTGATTAAATTGTCTGTTTTTTTAATTAGATATGGAACCGATACCATATAGTTTTAGGTGTTTTGTTATGATGTTTTAACTTTATATGTCGAATAAATACTTACTTTACATTTACGTAAACGAGCGCCTATTACTAATTGTTTTTTTGAAGATATATGGAACCGATACCATACTCAGATGGCAATCGAGTTATTCAAAGAAACTACTATTTAAACACTAGGAGGGAACAACTTGGAGAAGAAGTGGTGGCAAAAAGAAGTTATTTATCAAATTTATCCAAAAAGCTTTTATGATTCGAATAATGATGGAATAGGTGATATTAAAGGAATTACGCAAAAGCTTGATTACTTAGAGTCATTGGGAATTACAATGATATGGATTTGTCCAATCTACCAATCACCAATGGCTGATAACGGATATGATATTTCTGATTATTATCAACTAAATCCAGAATTCGGCGACATGAAAGATTTAGATGAATTAATAGAGAGAGCGAAAGAAAAAGGAATTAAAATTGTCCTTGATCTCGTGATCAATCATACATCAGATGAACACCCTTGGTTCCAAGATCTATTAAAGAACCCAGAGGATAGTAAATATAGAGATTACTATATTTTGAAATCTGGACAAGATGGCATGCCTCCTACTAATTGGCGCTCTGTTTTCGGAGGCAGTGTATGGGAGCCTTTGAAGAATACTAATGAGTACTACTTTCATTCTTTCGGGGTGAAACAACCTGACTTAAATTGGGAAAACAAGCAGGTTAGAAACGAGTTATATAAAATGGTCAATTATTGGTTAAAAAAAGGTATTGCCGGGTTTCGCGTAGATGCGATTACATTTATAAAGAAAGATCAAAACTTTGATAACCTTCCTGCTGATGGGGCTGACGGACTTGTAAAATGTACGAAGAAGGCACGAAATCAAGCGGGTATTGAGGAGTTTTTACATGAACTTAAAGAAGAGACATTTACTAAATATGATTGTGTGACAATTGGTGAAGCTCCTGGAGTACCTTATGAGCAGTACGGGGATTTCATCGGCGATAATGGATACTTTTCAATGATTTTTGATTTTAGATACGCAGACCTTGATGTAGCCTCAGGTAGTGAATGGTTTAAAAGGGTTGAGTGGAATGTACTGGATCTCAAGAAATTGATCTTCAAAAGCCAAACGGAAATCCAAAAAGTCGGCTGGGGAGCAAACTTTTTAGAGAATCACGATCAGAATCGCTCATTAAGCAAGTATATAAAAGAAGAAGAGAACAGAAATTTTTATTCTGCAACAATGTTGGGTGCACTGTTCTTTTATCTTCGAGGAACTCCGTTCATTTATCAAGGACAAGAAATTGGCATGACTAATTTTAAACGTAAGAGCATTGAAGAATTTGATGATATTTCAAGTATTGACCAGTATTATCGATCCATGAATGAGGGCTTTAGCGCTGAAGAGGCATTACATTTTATCAATTTAAGAAGCCGTGATAATTCAAGAACGCCATTTCATTGGAATGATCAGGAATATGGAGGCTTTTCAAAAGTTAAGCCTTGGCTTGGAATGAACGATAATTACAGATCGATCAATGTTGAGCAGCAAGAGCAGGATCCGAATTCCATTCTACATTTTTATAAAAAAATCATTCAACTTAGACAAAAAAGTGAATGCTTAATTTATGGAGAGATTGAACCTATTTTAGAAGATCACCCAACAATTGTTGCGTATAAACGGAAGTATTATGCTGAAGAAATTGTTTGTTATTTTAATTTTTCATGTGATGAGCAAAAAGTTGTGTTAGATGATAAATTTGATGTGTTATTAGACAACTATAAAGAAGATAAACAAACGGTTTCTGAGCAAGAATACTTTTTAAAACCATATCAAGCACTAATACTCTTAAAGCAAGGAGAGAGCCATCATGAGTGAAAATAGATATGAGCGGATAGGAAAAGAAATTGTAAGAGTTATTGGTGAGGATAATATTGAATCATATGTCCATTGTGCTACAAGATTGCGTTTTTCCGTAAAAGATCGTGAAAAGATTGATGATGAAGCAATTGAAAAGATTGATGAAGTAAAAGGCGTATTTTTTAATGCCGGACAATATCAGGTTATATTAGGTACTGGTACAGTCAATAAAGTCTACTTAGCCTTAAGAGGGGATGGGACCACTCAAGAGATTGAGGAAACTAAGAATGATGCCGCATCTACTAGTAAGGACAAGGGAATTAGAAAGGCAGTGCGAACATTAGCAGATATCTTTATTCCGATTATCCCAATCATTGGGGCAACAGGTTTATTTCTTGGATTAAAAGGTGTGCTGTTTAGTGATGCGGTTTTGGGATTAATGGGAATGAGCATTGATGATATACCCGGTTATTTGCAGACGTTAATTTCAGTTTTGACAGATACAGCTTTTGCTTTTTTACCAGCTTTAATTTGCTGGTCTGCATTTAGGAATTTTGGAGGAATGCCGATTATTGGTTTTGTTCTTGGGTTAATGCTCGTTTCACCTGCCCTTCCTAATGCGTATGCTGTAGCTGACATCAACAGTGGTGTCGAACCGATTATGGCATTTGGTTTCATACCAGTTGTTGGTTATCAAGGTAGTGTCCTGACAGCTTTGGTAGTTGGGATTCTCGGTGCAAAACTTGAGAAACAGTTACGAGCTGTTATGCCTAATGCATTAGATTTAATCTTTACTCCATTCTTTGTTTTATTATGTATGATGATTACCGGCTTACTCATTTTAGGACCTTTATTGCACTTTGTAGAAACGGGATTAATTACAGTTGTTACCCAACTTATAGAAGCCCCACTAGGTATTGGCGGACTTGTGATCGGATTTATCTATCCTCTGGCCGTAATGACAGGGATGCATCATTTATTTATCATGATTGAAACTACTCTGCTTGCAAATACAAGTTTTAATCCACTCATTACTCTTTGTGCAATGTACGGATTTGCTAATGCTGGCACCTGCTTGGCAATTACACTTAAAGCGAAAAAAAGTACGGTAAAAGTTATGGGAGCAAGTGCTACTGCTACACAATTGCTCGGTGTTAGTGAACCCGCTTTGTTTGGTGTTGTCATGAGGTATAGTATGAAGCCGCTTTATGTGATGATTGCTTGTTCATCAGTTGGAGGAGCGATTCTTTCTATTCTAAACATCAAAGCAAATTCATACGGCTTGGCTGTTATACTTTCACCTTTAATGTATATATATGAGTGGAATCAGCTGGCTGTTTACCTTGTGGTTTCCATTCTCATTTTTGCTGCAGCACTCTTTATCACTTATTTCTTTGCCGTTCCGAAAGAAGTGATGGTAGGAGACGAAGATCAAAAATTAAGCCATGTTAGCTAAAACAGAAGCAGAGATGTTTAAAATATAATTAGATCCCAATTTCTCATTGATATTACTGAGAGATTGGGATTTTTAATACTGGAATATCCTTAACACTGTCAATCCGTTTTTTTGCTGGAGGTGCTTCGTTAATAGATTAGTAAAGTTTTGAGCAGTTTTTGAGAGATAATGATTTTTCAGCCGTATTAAGCCCGTAAGATGCAGATAGTTATCCATCAGCGAAAAAACTCCCTTACTATATGAAAAACTTAAGTGAAATTAATTTTTTTTATATTTTTCATATACTACTTTCTAAGATATCATAATTTTAGAAGAAAAGAAATTTTTCACAACGGTTTTAAACCTCGATGCATTTTTAAGCGAAAAATTTTGCAGATGTTAGCTAGAACATTGAGGGAGGTTAATAAATGATTTCTTGCTAGTGAAAAAAATCATATCTAATATTTAAAGGAGTATCAGCAAATAGCTCTTCCAAAGGAATAACTAGACATTGAATTAATAAAGCTCACTTAAGGACCAGAGACAACATTATTGGAATAGAGGCCGATATTTTATGTGGAAGTGGATGATGGCATTTATAGGGTGTATTCTCTTGCTTCAAGGTTGCATCTCTAACATCAATGGAGAACAGAAAAAACAAGAAAAGGAGAGTGAAATTATGAGCGAAGAATTAAATAAACAGCTACTTCAAGCAGCAGAACATGGAGAGGCAGACATCATAGGCAAACTCGTTAAGAAAGGTGCGAATATAAATGCACAGGATTCAAAAGGGCGAACTGCTGCGATGATCGCAACTTATAATAAAGATGTCAAAACTGCTAAAGTGCTTATCGAAGCCGGGGCAGACGTTAATATCCAGGATGATATGAAAAACAATCCCTTCCTTTATGCTGGTGCAGAAGGATATATCGATATTCTAAAACTTACGATAGAAGCAGGTGCCGACCCGACAATTACAAATAGGTATGGAGGAACTGCTTTAATCCCTGCCTCAGAACACGGATATGTAGAAGTAATCAAAGAACTTCTTACCCATACGGATATTGATGTAAATCATATCAATAATCTTGGTTGGACAGCTTTATTAGAGGCGATTATTTTAAATAATGGAGACAAAAAGCAGCAGCAAACGGTGCAATTGCTGATAGAACATGGGGCAGATGTGAACATTCCAGACAATAATAAGGTGACTCCGTTACAACATGCACGTGAAAAGGGTTTTAAAGAGATTGGAAAAATTTTGCTAAAAGCAGGAGCAAAATAAATAGGTTGAAGTTGTTATAATAATTGGAAATTTTTCCAAATGAAACAAGTGATGTATAGAATAAAACTATTTTCGTTGCTATGAATCTTTAAGAAATGTCAAGATGGATATGTAAGTTACCATAACCCTCTTAAGAAAAACAAAGCAAGTATGCAAGAGTTTTGCTTGCTTTAGAAAATATTTGTGAAAAAATTAGTAAAACCTGGGATCCATGCAGAAGGAAATTTGCTTTTCCCGGGTTTTTTTTGCACGTTAAGAAAGAATAAATTTGCAGCGCAGGAGAGAATTCGACGTAGTGGCAAATTTTAAGAATTAAGTATAAGTGCAACTAGGCAGCCGTACTGCGCCTAAAGAATTGGCGCCAGCCAAGTTTTCTTTATAACTAAGTATTAATAGGTAGCGGCTGCTAACAGATTAGGTGTACAATAAATACCATCTTATTCTATTGCAAGAGGTGAATCTTGTGGACCGCAAGTCTTCTACTATCTATTTCTTTTTCTTAATTTTGTATGCGGTTGCTTATATGGGGAATGCCGTATTTCTAACGTTTTTGCCTGTTTATTTAGATAGTATTGATTTAAGTAAAACAGAAATTGCTGCTTTGCTCAGCTTCGGGCCTCTCATGGCAATATTGGCACAGCCGATATGGGGAAGTATTGGGGATCGCTCTAAAACAAAGAATACTATTTTGCAGATCTTATTATTTGGGAGCGCTATCTCAGTCCTGCTGTTTCCTTTATCCAATCACTTCGTATATTTGTTGGTTATTATGTGCTTGGTTACCTTTTTCCAAACGTCCATTTACCCAATGAGTGATGCGATCACACTTGAATATTTAACGGAAACAAAGTGGAATTTTGGGCCGATCCGCTTAGCGGGAACCATTGGATTTGCGCTCATGTCAGTTGGTTTTGGCCTATATGCCCGGAATCAAATTGATTCGATCTTTATCGTATACAGTTTGATTATGCTGCTTGCCATGGTCATTAGCTTTAAATTGCCAAAAGTAAAAGGGCATCAAGCCAGCGGCAAAAAAGTAAGAATATGGGTGGTATTTAAAAATCGTAAACTCGTCATTCTTCTTCTATTAAGCTTTATTGTTCAGGTAAGCTTAGGGTATTATTATGCATTTTTCCCGATTTTTTATAAAGAACTGGGTGCGGATACGTCATTGCTGGGCTGGTCAATGCTAGTATCAGCCATTAGTGAACTCCCATTTCTCCTCTTTGCTGATAAGATTATTAAGCGGTTTGGGGTTCCTCTTATTTTATTAAGTACAGCCTTTTTTGCAGGGGTACGCTGGCTCTGCTTTTACTTAGTTGAAAGTCCTTATCTTGTTCTGCCAATTCAGTTATTCCATGGTGCGATCTTTATCGTATTAATGGTGACAATGGCGATGTTTATTAATGAAGAGGTTCCAAAGGAGCTAAAGGCTTCCGGTCAAACGATGTATGGCTTAATTAGCTTAGGAATCGCAAGAATAACAGGAAGTATTCTCGGCGGAATGACGGCTGAGTCAGTAGGGATGAGAGAAGTGTTTTTATATAGTTCACTATTGATGTTTCTTGCGTTGATTGCTTTTACCTTTATTTTTATGAAGGACATGAGCCTTGCGAAAAAGAATTCTGCTAAGACATCGTGATTATTTTGTTATAATAGTGTCTGTAATGAATGCAGGAGGAACTAAAAATGAAGCCTAAAATAGAAGACGTAGCAAAATTAGCTGGTGTTTCGCCAACAACGGTGTCGCGCGTTTTAAATAATCGCGGCTATATAAGCAATGAAACAAGAGAAAAGGTTCAAAAAGCAATGAACGAGCTTAACTATTTCCCAAACGATGTGGCACGTTCGTTATTTAATAAAAGATCGAACTTAATTGGAGTAATCCTGCCTACAACCTCCAATCCATTTTTTGGAGAACTCACGTTTCATATCGAGACTATTTGTGCAGCTCGAGGTTATAAGGTGTTGCTTTGCAATAGTTTAAATCAGATTGATAAAGAAGAAAAATACTTAGAGATGCTGCTGCGCAATCAAGTTGATGGCATTATCGTAGGGACACATAACCGCGGCATTTTGGATTATCATAAGCAAAATTTAGCGGTTGTCGCAATTGACCGTTATCTCTCAGAGACGATTCCTGTTGTTTGCTCTGATAATTATGAAGGCGGCAAAATAGCAACAGAATTATTAATTTCAGAAGGATGTCAGAGCATTGTTCTAATTGATGGGGTTGGTGATTTAGAAACACCGGCAAGATTAAGAAGGAAAGCTTATATCGATCTATTGGAGAGACATGGAAGGGTTCCTATTATTTATGAAATTCCAGAAGTATTTGATCGACAAAGTCAGCAAGATGTTATAAGTAAAATATTTCAAGAATGTCCAGAAGTAGATGGCGTTTTTGCAACAAATGATTTATTTGCATCTTCTTTTATAAATGTTGCTACCAGCAATGGGCGGGCTGTGCCGGAACAGATAAAGGTCGTTGGGTATGATGGTACGGAAACAACACAAACCTTATTACCTGAATTAACCACCATCAAACAGCCTATCGATTTAATTGCCAAAACAGCGATAGATTTGCTAATGAAAAAAATCGAGGAGGAAGTGACCGATCTTCCTCATGAATCACATCTTCCTATAAAATTAGTAAAAGGAACGACAGCTTAAAACATTGCATTTGAAGCAATGTTTTTTTCTTTTTCATATGTCAACCCGTTGACATATGAAATCGGTTGACATATAATAATGTTGCAAATGCTTTCATCAAATATAATGTAAATTCAATAAAGGAGAAGTTACCATGACGAAATCAAAAAGTCTCTATTGGAAATTAAGCGCCTATTTTTTCTTTTTCTTTTTCACTTGGTCTGCCAGTTATTCTTTATTTTCAATTTGGTTAGATCAAGAGATACATTTAAGCGGAGCAGAAACAGGTATTATCTTTTCTGTAAACGCTATATTTGCTTTGTGTATGCAGCCGCTTTATGGCTATATTTCTGACAAAATAGGATTAAAGAAAAATATCTTATTTTTTATCAGTATTTTACTAGTATTTGTCGGACCATTTTATATCTATGTTTATGGACCGTTATTACAATATAACGTTATAGTGGGTGCAATTGTTGGCGGACTTTACTTAGGGACTGCGTTTCTAGCTGGGATTGGTGCAATCGAATCCTATATTGAAAAGATCGGCCGTAAATATGACTTTGAATATGGGAAATCAAGAATGTGGGGCTCATTAGGCTGGGCAGCAGCTACCTTTTTCGCTGGTCAATTATTTAATATCAATCCAAATATTAATTTTTGGGTAGCATCGATTTCAGCTGTTATTTTAGTTGCCATTATCTTATCTGTGAAGATTGAAATGACAAACGAAGAGATGGAGAGAGCAGATTCCGTTACATTAAAAGATGTTGGTCAGCTCTTTCTATTAAAGGATTTTTGGTTCCTGATGGTTTATGTTATTGGAGTTACATGTATCTACGGCGTTTATGATCAACAATTTCCGATTTACTATTCATCGTTATTCCCGAATGAAGCGCTGGGGAATCAAGTATTTGGGTACTTGAATTCATTCCAAGTGTTTTTAGAGGCCGGAATGATGTTCCTGGCACCTTTTGTGGTCAATAAGCTTGGTGCAAAGAATAGTTTAATTTTAGCAGGATTATTAATGGCCATTCGGATTATTGGATCAGGACTTGTGATTGGGCCGATCGGTATTTCATCGATGAAATTAATACACGCTTTAGAATTACCGATTATGTTAATCGCTATTTTTAAGTACTTGGCAGCTAATTTTGATAATCGCTTGTCTTCTGTATTATATCTGGTTGGTTTCCAATTTGCCAAACAAATTGGCGAATCTTTCCTTTCGCCAGCTGCGGGTATACTTTATGATCGTATCGGTTTTCGCCAGACCTATCTCATAATGGGAGTGGTAGTACTAGGTTTTACTATTCTTTCAATCTTTACTTTATTAAATTCTAAAAAAAATAAAACGACTACTAAAAATATCGACGTGTTACAAAAAGTAGTTTAGGAGGATTAAATATGTTAACAAAAACAGGAATTCAACAAGCAGAAGAAGCTCTTCAGAAGGCAAAGGAAAAAATCAATGATCGTTACCGTTTAGGCTATCATATCATGGCACCAGCGAACTGGATAAATGATCCGAATGGGCTAGTCCAGTATAAAGGCGAGTACCATGTCTTTTATCAGCATCACCCATATGATGAACATTGGGGTCCAATGCACTGGGGACATGTGAAAAGCAAAGACCTGGTTCATTGGGAACACTTGCCGGTTGCTCTTGCCCCAACTGAAGCATATGAGAAGGATGGCTGCTTTTCCGGTAGTGCGGTTGATGATAATGGTGTACTAACCTTAATTTATACGGGAAATCTATTTGTAGATCGTGAAAAAGATATACTTGACCAATCACAATGCATTGCAACAAGTACGGACGGAATCCATTTCACCAAGGAAGCTGCGAATCCGGTTATTGCCAAGCATCCAGAAGAAGGATCAGGACATTTTAGGGATCCAAAAGTGTGGAAGCATGAAGACCACTGGTATATGGTTGTTGGCACACGAAAAGAAGATACCGGGAAGGTTGTTCTCTATAAATCAACGGACTTGCGACAATGGGAGTACCTTGGTGTTTTGGCTGAAAGTAACGGAACAGAAGGCTATATGTGGGAATGCCCTGACTTCTTTGAAATAGGAGGGAAATATGTTCTGTTATTTTCACCACAGGGAATCAAAGCGGAAGGTGAAAACTATCTAAATCTTTTCCAAACCGGTTATCTTGTAGGAGATTTCAGCTATGATACACTCGAATTCTCTCGTGGCGAGTTTAAAGAATTAGATCATGGACATGATTTTTATGCCGTGCAAACCTTCCTTGATGATAAAGGCCGCCGCATTGCGATTGGATGGATGGATATGTGGGAATCAAACATGCCAACGAAAGAAGATGGATGGTGTGGTGCCTTAACATTACCAAGGGAGCTAACATTAGGTGAAAATAACAAACTATTAATGAATCCTGTTGAAGAGCTAACTTTATTAAGAGAAGCGGAGCATCATGTCTGTGCAAACAAATCGATCTCTGAAAGTTATCTATCGGAAACAACAGCTGACCTTATTGAATTAAAAGTAAAATTTGACCTGTCAGCTACAACTGCTGAATCTGTTGGTATAAAAATTCGTGGTCTTAACAATGAAGAGACACGATTGATGTATTATATTGACAATCAAAAGTTAACCCTTGATTGCTCCAAGTCCGGGAAGGTGGAAGATGGGGTTAGATGTACAAAGGTTGATTCTAACCAGTACCTTTCCTTAAGGGTGTTTATCGACCGATCTTCTATTGAGGTATTTGCAAATGATGGAGAGGCAACAATGACAAGCCGCATCTATCCAAAGGAAGAAAGACTAGGTATTGAATTAGTTGCTGAAAATGGTACTGGACAAGTAAGTGAATTTACTTATTGGAATTTAAAAGATATATGGAAGTAAAATAACAGCAATAGAACAAGTGTTTTCCACTTGTTCTTTGGTATGGAGGGAAAATATTGAAAAAGGTTTTTTGTATTGGTGAAACACTGATTGATTTTATTCCTGCACAAAAGGATAAATCATTAAAAGAGGTTACAAATTTTGAACGTGTAGCTGGCGGAGCTCCTATGAATGTTGCGATTGCTATTGCAAAATACGGTGGACATTCAGTCATGCTCACCAAAATTGCAAATGATAATTTTGGCGATTATATAATGGATGTTCTTAAAGAAAATGGTGTAGACACGTCAAATTGTTTACGAAGCGATGAAGGGGAGACAGGATTAGCGTTTGTATCTGTAGACCAAAATGGTGAAAGAAGCTTTAGCTTTTATCGGAAAAATGCAGCAGATTTATTGCTTTCACCAGAAGAGGTAAAATCAGAGTGGTTTCAGAAAGGAGATCTTCTTCACTTTTGTTCAGTGGACTTAATTGAAAGTCCCATGAAACAAACACATCAAAAAGTGATAGAGGATGTTCGGAAAAAAGGCGGAATCGTAAGCTTTGATCCAAATGTACGTCTGCCTTTATGGCCAGATGCGGAAAGCTGCCGTCAAACTATAAACGATTTCTTGCCGCTTGCAGATATTGTAAAAGTTTCTGATGAGGAATTAACGTTTATAACTGGAATTGAAGAAGAAAATGAAGCAATTGACTCTCTTTTTGTTGGAAACGTAAAAGTGGTTGTGTATACAAAAGGAAGCAAGGGTGCTTCTATTTATTTAAATAACGGCAAAAAATTTGAAGACAAAGGCTTTAAGGTAACGGTTGCAGATACTACTGGTGCGGGAGATGCTTTTATTGGCGGCTTTTTGTCTGAATTAATAGCCATAGATATATCAATTGAAAATCTATGTTTTCAAATTAGTCAAAATCATGAGAGAATACTCACCTTTGCAAATGCTAGTGGTGCCCTAACTGCCTCTGTTAAAGGGGCGATTCATGCTGCTCCTGCAAAACGTCATATTTTGAATTTTATTTCTACACAGAGAGGGACAACAGAATAAATAATAACTCATTCTTTTGACAGGCAGATCGGTTGTTTGAAATCACTTGTACTATAAAAAGCTTTCATTTCCTTTTTTAAGGATTGAAGCTTTTTTTGGTTTAGTAGTTTAAAATGATTAAATCGCCTTAGAGACGACTATATTTTCTGAATTTTCAGTTTGCATCAAATGTAGAAACAGTATTGTTTTAACAAATATTTATTTTGCTTTTTGAGAGGAGACTTATGAAAATTCTTTTTTGTTTAATCCACTTGACTATTTTTCTATTATTAGCTGGATGTAATGATAGCGTTTTAGAAGGATCGATAAGTAAAAAGGAAAAAATAACACTTGAATTTTTTTTACACAAAACGGAAACAGAACGAATCTTTGAGGAGTTAATACAGGAGTTTGAGAAACTCAATCCTGGTATCGATGTTAATCAGGTGATTATTCCTGAAGGAATGACCGTGTTAAAAACAAGAATTGCAAGAGGGGATACACCGGATATTTTTATTACCTATCCAATTGAACAAGATTATATCATTCGGGCGGAAAAAGGATATTTGCTTGAATTAACAAATGAACCATTCCTAAAAAATATCCAACCAACTATTCAAAATCGTTATCTTGTTAACGGCAAGATGTACGGTGTTGCATTAACCCAGAATGCAGTTGGTGTCCTTTATAATAAGGATCATTTTCAAGAATTAGGTCTGCCAATTCCGGAAACATGGGATACATTTGTACGTACTTTAGAAGAATTAAGATCTAAAGGAAAAACAGCCATATTAATGCCAAATAAAGAAGCAAATCGTTCTAGTATATTTAATCTGAACTTTGTAGCTAACGAATTTAATAGTAGTTATTGGGAAAAAGATGAGTTTTCCATTAGTAATGATAAAAAGTGGAGAGAAGTATCTGAGAAAATTCTTTCAGTCCTTTCATATGTCCAACCAGACTCTTTCCGGGATGATTATTATACCGTAAATCGAAAATTCGCAAATGGTGAAGGTTCAATGTACATTATGGGAACATGGGCCTTATCTTCGATTGAGAGAGTTAATCCTGAATTAAATTATGGCATTTTCCCATTTCCGGCAACAAATCAAGCGGAGAATAATAAGGTATTGGGAGGGGTTGATATTGGACTAGCTATTTCAGCTGATACAAAACATCCAAATGCAGCGAAGAAATTTTTAGCGTTTTTGACAAGAAAGGAAAATGCCAAAAGACTTTCAAATTTTGAAGGATCGATAAGTACAGTCAATGGGGTCTCAATAAATCGGGAAGAAATCGCTTTACTTTCTAAAAAAATAAAAGAGGGGAAATCAGTAAATTGGCCTAATCACTATTGGGCAGGTGGTACTGCTGCAGAATCGGATTTTCGAAAATATACTTTACAGTTTTATTTTGATAGGAATATTGATTCTTATCTTTCAAATCTAGAAAACATGTTTAACAAATATCATGATTTGAATGAACAGAAGTAGGTGCCTGTATGCTTAGATTTCAACATAAAATGATTACAGCCTTTGTACTTTTTGTATTACTGCCAATTATTATACTTGGCATCATTTCTTACGCAATTTCTTCAGCTACACTTCAACAAAATATAAGCAACCAAACTGTTCAGACATTAAGTGCTGTAGATCGTAACCTATTAGCGGCAGTTTCTGAAGTGGATTCCTTTTCTGACTATGTTATTTCTTCAAGTGAGATTCAATCCTATTTAAGTACTAATGATACTACATCAATTTATGAATTTTATAACAAGCAGCAAGCAATTGCAGGTACAATGTATGGAAATTCACAAATTGATGATTTTATTCTTTATCGTCAAGATGGAAATGTAACCCATATTACACATGCAGACGTACCAACCTTGGAAACACTTAAATCGAGTTGGGTTTTTGACCAGGTTATAAAACAAAAAGGGAGTCCGCTATGGTTAACACCCTATGAAAATAAGAACCTTTTTCCACAAGAGGAATATATGTTAACCCAGGTAAGAGTCATTAAGGATATTAATACCCTTAATGATTTAGGGTACTTGGTATTAAATATTAAGCTAAATCTATTTGACACTATTTTTGAAGACATTTATGGCGGTCCTTCTTATGAAATGATACTAAATAATGAGGGGAAAATACTGTATTCCTTAAATCGGGATCTGATTGGTCAGGATCTAGATATTTCGCAAATATCTGAGATGAAGACGAATGAAATGGGATATTTAATTGATAAGTGGAACAATGAAAAAAGCCTGATTACTTATATGCCTTCAAGTTTTAAAACCGGAACGAATTCATCATTAATATTAGTGTCAATAAAACCTTGGAAGACGATCGGAAATGATATTGTTCAAATACGAAACACTACCTTGGTTATTGTAGCTTTTACGATATTGGTCGCTGGTTTTTTCAATGTTTTATATTTAAAGCGTATTTCTTTATTTATTCAAGAGCTTCTTAAACGGATGAAACAAGTAGAAGAAGGAAGGCTAAACAAGAGAATGGGAACGTTTAAGCTTAAAGAATTAAGGAATATTTCGATCGGATTTAATAACATGGTCAAGAGAATTCAACAATTATTAGTTGACGTGGAAAATGAACAGGAGCGAAAAAGAGAAGCTCAGTTCATGGTGTTACAACAGCAAATAAACCCTCATTTTTTATATAATACGCTTGAATCTATTAATGCACTGGCTGCAATGAATGGTCAGAAGCAAATCAGTAAAATGACGATAAATTTAGGGAAATTATTGCGAATAAGCATAAATGGCGGTTATGAGGTGACGGTTAAAGATGAGATTCGTCATGTCATTAGTTACTTAGAGATACAGAAAATTAGGTATGATAATAGCTTTTCCTACGGAATCGAAGTCGAGGATGACTTGAATCATTATTCTGTCCTAAAACTTATTCTCCAACCATTAGTGGAAAATAGTTTACATCATGCTTTTTCACAACAAGATCAGCACAAAGGGTTCATCAAGATTAGAGGTGCCATCAGGAACCGAAAAGGTGAATTATGGGTTGAGGATAACGGTAAGGGAATTGATAAAAATAGATTGATGCAATTAAATAGTTTGAAAGTAGAAAAAAACAATCAGCGGCTAGGTCATGGGATCCGAAATGTTGACGAACGATTACGCCTTTTTTATGGTGAGAAATATGGGCTAATCATTTGCTCAACTGAAAATGCTGGTACAATTATAAAAATTTCATTTCCAGTTAAAGGTGATTAAATGAGATATAAAGTAGTCATTGCAGATGATGAACTTCTAATTGTAAAAAATCTAACACAAATCATAGATTGGCAAGGATTAGATTGTGAAATAATTGGAACTGCTCATAATGGACAAGAAGCATTGGAAATGATGGAAATTCACCAAGTTGATCTATTATTAACTGATATCTCAATGCCGGGCATTACTGGCATTGAATTATTGAAGAAAATAAACAGCATGCATCATAAACCAATTGTCATTTTAATCAGCGGCTATAATGATTTTGAATATGCTATACAAGGACTCAAACATAATGCATGGGATTATATCTTAAAACCAATTGATTATGAAGAATTACAAACATGTATTGAAAGAGCGATTGATAAATTAGAAAGACAAAAATTAAATGAGTATGAGCATGAAAAATATGGTATCTATGAATTAATCACTACAGGGGAAATTGACTCCCAAGTAATCAATAAACAGCTTTCCTATTTTTCCATGATTGTGAAAACCAAGACGAACAATATGGAATCTATTATTCTTAGAAACAAAGGTCCATATTTGAATGAGAATACAAAGTTGTTTGTTTACAAAATGTCGGACGAAATCGTTATTGTAGTGGTAGAATTAGCAAATTGCTTGAGAGACCAGATAAACACCATTAGTGATCATTTTGCACAGCATCTATTAAATGAGGTTCCCGAAAAATGCGTATTAGCTATTGGTAAAGCTGTTGATTGTTTATTTGACATAAAACATTCTGTTCACCATGCAAAAGAATTGATGAAATATGAAAATTTTATAAGTGGAAATATTATTACAGCAGAACGGGTAAAAGAGGAAATGAAGGCAAAACAGTCAGCTGCAGACCTGATGGACGAAGCATTGACATATATTAAAGACCATTTTCAGAAAGATTTGGGTATGGAACAAGTTGCAGAACAAGTAGGGGTAAGCGTTAGTTATTTTAGTCTTCTTTTTAAACAAAGAACAGGTATAACTTTTCTTGATTATTTAACAAATTTGCGAATTGAATACGCATGTCTATTCTTAAAGAACTCGGATTTAAAAACGTATGAAATTGCGGAAAAGGTGGGATATACTGATCAACGATATTTTAGCCAAGTTTTTAAAAAGAAAATGAAAAAAACACCTAGTGAATATCGGAGATTGATGAATAGCAAGCAAAAATAAGCGGTTGACTCAAAATGGGTTCGCCCTCTCAAAATACTCCCTATATGTAGTTCCTTAGATAAGTTAAGGTGATATATATATTGGGGCCTGAGAGGTCTGACCCATTAATTTGAGTCAGCCTTTTTTAAAATTTAATTAGTAGAAAAATTTAAACATCAATGAGAGGATTACCGCATTTTGAAAACGCTTTATATGGATTATGATTTACTTGTGAAAGCGTTTTATAGAAGGAAAAGAGGGGGAAAAACATTGAAAAAATTAATCTTGTCAATTCTAGTATTAGTTTTATCTGTATCATTAGTCGCGTGTAATTCGATTCAGTCGAATACGAACGACAAAATTGTCATTTGGACACAAGCTGCAGCTGACCACCCGGAAGGAAAAATGTTTGCAAAGCGAGTAGAGCAATATAATAAAGAGAATCCAGACAAGCCACAGGTTGTCATTGAAAATATTACAAGAGCTGGTGCTGGTTCAGGTTATATTGATAAATTAAATGCAGCAATTACTGCCAATGACATGCCTGATATATTTACCCTTGACGGCCCAGACGTGGCAGCATACGTAGAAGCAGGTGTTGTAGGTGAATTAGATGGCTATTTGAGTGAAGGATTTAAAGATGGGTTCACCCCATCAATGATTGATCAAGGAACAGTGGATGGTAAATTTTATGCATTAGGTTATACGGATTCAGCTGTTGCCGTTATGTACAATGAAGAGATGATTAATGCTTTACCTGAAGATATTAAAGCGTTGGTGCCAGCCCATGATGAAGATTGGACATGGGATCAATTTGTGAAGCTGGCTAGAAAAATTGATGATTTTGCAAAGACAACTAATGATCCAGCTTTTAAAGACTATCAATTGGCGACAAGCTTATTGCTAACCGATGTTACCGCAGGAGTTTATGAAACGGGAACTTATTATTTTGCACCATTAATGTGGGGGAATGATACCAATATTGTCGCTGATGATGGCGTAACAGTAGATGGCGTCCTAAACAGTGAAAAGAGTGTAGAAGCATTAACAAAATATGCTCAATTATTTGAAGGAGAGCCGTTGGCAAGTGCTTCTGAGCCTGAAAAAGCATTCCACTCTGGCAAGACTGCTTTGGCAATTGCAGGGTTCTGGTATGTTAACGAAATTGTAAGCAATTATCCGAACTTAAAATTTAAAACGGTTCGTTATCCGAAAATGAATGAGAACTACGATGGATTATATACGCCATCAGGTAGCTGGGCATTTGTTAGAAACGGACAAATTGAAGATAAAGAGCGTTTGAAACAAGTGGTTGAAGTGATGGAATATTTAACTAACGATGAAGCGGCTGAAGAATATTATCAAGCAGATGGATCGATTCCAGGAAGAATGAATGCAATCGATGTAATTGATACAAATACTGATAATCCATACTATAATGAGGCTTGGAATGTATTAAAGTATCAAGTTGAAAATACAAATAGGGCCCGTCCGATATCACCAGGATATCCATATTTATCTGAAACGTTTGCAAAAGATGTCCTCTTAAAGATTGCACAAAATAAAACAACCGATGCGGAAACGATCAAACAATATTTAGATGAAGCCACTGAAAAAATAGATAAAGAGTTTGAAAAATATAGAAAATAGTCTGTGTGATCGAGAGGTGAGGCTTTTGGCCCTCACCTCTTATGTAAAGGAGAAAGGATGTGGACCGGTGAGAAATCTAAATTATAAGCAATTTGTAAAAGTGAGAAATCTAACTGAACACTATAGACAAAGCGAACACTTTAAGAGAAGCGATACTATATCCGCATTTGGATTTTTAACGCCTGCTATGGTGTTAGCAGTCCTGTTTATAGTACTACCTATCATATTAGCTTTTACGTATGGGTTTACTGATTATTATTTATTAAAGCCTAACGAAAAACAATTTATTGGTCTTGAAAACTTTAAACGAATACTGACAGATGAAATATTAATGAAAAGCTTTTACAACACGATGAAATTCGTCCTGTTCGTCGTTCCCCTTCAACTATCAATGGCCCTTGGCCTGGCGATGATCGTGAACAAAAAGATTAAGGGAATCAGCTTTTTTAGAACTGCCTATTTTTCTCCTGCTGTATTGTCTTTAGTCGTGATATCCATTCTTTGGACGGTTATGTTAAATCCTACCTCGGGATTGATTAATGCTATTTTGGCGAATGCTGGTTTACCGAAACAGCCATTTTTAACTAGCCCTGACCAAGCCATGCTTACGATTGTAGCGATATCTGCTTGGTCTGGCTGTGGATATCAAATGATGATTTTTTTGGCGGGATTAAAAAACATTGACAATAGTATGTATGAAGCAGCAGATATCGACGGAGCAAATTCGCTGCATAAGTTTTTGTATATTACCCTCCCTGCGTTAAAACCGATCTTGATGTTTCTTGTGATTACAACGACCATTCAAGCATTTAAGCTTATTGTACAACCAATGGTCATGACAGGCGGGGGACCTGACTATTCAACGATGACAATCCTGCAATACATTTATGAGTACGGTTTCCGTCATCGAAATATTGGGTATGCAAGTGCGATTACATTAATGTTTACGGTTTTCTTGGTTGTTGTATCTATAGGAATTAAGAAACTATTTAGGGAGGAGAGAGCAGCGTGAAGAAAGTAAAGAAAGCCTTATTTTACGTGATAGCGATTGTGTTGGCGCTGCAATTCCTTGTACCTCTCATTTGGATGATTCTTTCTTCTTTTAAGATTGATGAGGTCATTTACAGGGATGTCGGTACAATCTTTTCAGTTGTTCCGAAATTTTCAGACTTAACACTGAAATCCTATACTGAATTGCTTGGCTTCTACAATATTTTTGGAAATTTATTAAACAGTTTAATTTATGCATCTGTCACTGTTATTATTGGATTAACCATTAACTCGTTAGCAGGGTATGCCTTAGCTAGATTTGTCTTTCCATTTAAAGACGGTATTTTAATATTTATCATAGCCCTCATGATTGTCCCAATTGAAGCGACCATTCTTCCTTTATTTTTAGTCGTAAATGAAATGGGGATGATTAATACAGTACCAGGATACCTAATACCATTTTTTGTTAATGTTATGAATATATTTTTATTTAGGCAGCACTTTCTATCGTTTCCAGGTGAACTGATTGAATCGGCAAAGATTGATGGATTGGGTGAGGTCGGATGTTTCTTTCGGATCGTTGTTCCATCCAGTATAAATATGTATGTCACTGTAGGGATATTAACGTTTTTAGAGTCTTGGAATGATTTCCTATGGCCTGTAATGGCACTTTCAAATGAAAACTTAATGCCGATTCAAGTAGCATTAAATGCCATTTTTAGTGACACCTATAATATTTATACAAGCCATATTATGGCAGCATTAACGATTGTAACCATTCCTATCGTCATTATCTATATTGTTTTCCAAAAATACATTGTTGAAGGTGCGGTACGAAGTGGTATCAAATAAGCGAGGTGCATGATGAATAGATTACAAAAAGCAAATGAGTATATCCAAAAAAATAAAGAAAAGGTATCAAACCGACCATATTTTCATTTCACCCCTGAAATTGGCTGGATGAATGACCCGAATGGTTTCTCATTTTATCAGGGGAAATATCATCTATTTTACCAATATTACCCTTATGATGTCGTCTGGAATGACATGCATTGGGGGCATGCAACTACTCATGATTTTATCAACTGGAATTACCAGCCTGTCGCGATGGCTAATGACAAAGTGTATGATGCCAATGGTTGTTTTTCGGGTAGTGCCATTGAAAAGGATGGAAAACTTTATTTGATGTACACAGGTCACATTGACCCTAATATGGGGTTTGATCGGGATGAAACTCAAATCATTGAGCGTCAATGTATTGCTTTTTCTGATGATGGCATCCAATTTGAAAAGTACCAGCAAAACCCTGTTATTGGTGAAAAAGAATTACCTGAAGGATATCTGATTTGTGATTTCAGAGACCCAAAAGTGATGCAGGTAAATGGGGTATATTACTGTGTTTTGGCAGTAAGAAACAAACAAAGACGCGGGGAAATTATCATGTTCAAGTCAAGTAATCTACTAGATTGGACCTTTCATTCTTCCATTTATCAAGCGAAATTTGAAGAAAATACTCTTTTAGAATGCCCTGATTTGTTTCGTATAGGCAATAAGGATGTATTACTCTTCTCAGTGATGCCGTGTGACCCTGAATTTCAGGAGGAAGTTAATCATAAAACTGTTTATGTCATCGGGGAAATGGATTATGAAAAAGGAATATTTAGATCAGAAAGTGATGGTCTCCTTGATTACGACCAAACCTTTTATGCTCCCTAATCAACAGAAGGAAAAAACGGAGAACGACTACTAATTGGCTGGTTGCATCGCTGGCATCAAACGACACCTCCAAAAGATTTTGGATTTAATGGGATGATGTCCCTCCCAAGACGATTGACGATAGAGAAACATCAGTTAATTCAACAACCAGCCGTTAAACTGGATGAATATTTCACCCATTCTAGTTATTATGAACAAATTATGATAAATGCAAATGAAAAGGTAGATATTAATGGTGATCACACATGTTATTTAAAGATAATTTTTTCTCCTTCAAACACGAAGCGGTTTACTATAGAACTTAACAAAAGTGAAACGCAATCTACCCGAATAGTAGTCGATGTGGAGAACTTAAGGATTTCATTTGTGTCTGATTACGGCCATCAGAACCAAATCAACATCGATCATATTTGCGAAAATTTAAATGAAGAAATGACGTTAGAATTTTTCATCGACCTCCATACCATAGAGTTGTTCATTAACTCTGGTGCGAAGGTAGTAAGTTTTACAGCATATGATCCGGAAAAAGGGAAAAATATTTCCATTCATGGGGAAGGTAAAACGGAACTCAAACAAGTTATTTTTAATACAGTTCGTTCGAATTTACGTTGATACCTAATGTAACTCCCATAAACGAATACCGTGTAGCGATGACTATTCCTAGTATCTTTCACTAAAAAAACATTCGAATACAAAATGTCAAATCTTATATACAAAAAATAGATGAGCAAGTACTTTACGTATTTTGCTCATCTAGCTGTAAAATATAAAATCAAGCATTCTTCAAAATCATTAGTAAACCTTATCACCATTAAAGATTGAATTCTTCACCACAACATAATCGACATGGCGGATGGCATCAAGATTTTTTCCTCCTGCATAGGAAATAGAGGATTGAAGGTCTTGCTCCATTTCGATTAATGTATCTTTTAAAGATCCTTTATGCTCTACATGCATTTTCTTTCCTTCGACATTTTTTCTCTCGCCTTTTTGGAATTCAGATGCTGAACCAAAGTATTCTTTATAAAGCTTTCCATCGATTTCAAAGGTTTGTCCTGGCGATTCTTCATGACCGGCAAATAATGAACCAATCATAACCATTGATGCCCCAAAGCGAATCGATTTTGCGATATCACCATGTGTACGGATGCCTCCGTCTGCAATAATTGGTTTTGTTGCAGCCTTTGCACACCAGCGCAGTGCAGCTAATTGCCAACCTCCTGTACCGAATCCTGTTTTAATTTTCGTGATGCAAACCTTACCTGGTCCGATCCCTACCTTTGTCGCATCTGCTCCTGCATTTTCTAATTCTCTAACAGCCTCAGGAGTTCCAACATTTCCGGCAATCACAAAGCTGTTTGGCAGATGTTTTTTTAGGTGCTGAATCATTTTAATTACAGCATTTGAATGACCATGAGCAATGTCAATCGTAATGAATTCTGGTGTAAGCTGTTCTTCAGCTAATTGTTCCACAAATCGATACTCATCTTCTTTGACACCAACACTAATCGAAGCGATCAAGCCACGCGATTTCATCTCTTTAATAAAGGAAACACGTTTTTCTGGTTCAAAACGATGCATTATATAAAAGTAACCGTTTTCCGCCAAGTAAACAGCGATGTTATCATCGATAATTGTCTGCATATTTGCTGGGACAACCGGAAGCTTGAATGTATGTCCTCCAAATGTTACAGATGTATCACACTCTGATCGGCTATTAACCACACATTTAGCCGGAATTAATTGAATATCTTCATAATCAAATACGTTTTCCAATTTGCACACCCCTAAATACGAATATTGAAATTGCTTTCACGTTTTAATGTTCGTCCATCGGATAATTTACATCATTTTAATGAGTTTGTCAAAGATTTTATTTCAGCTTAAATGTGATATGTAATTTAAGAGGATGTCATGTTGTTTTTAATATGGTTTATTCCTTTACTATTTATTTGAGCAAAGATTATTTAGAAATATTAATCAGTTTCTTGCTTGCAATTTTTATAAATCCTTGGTGACATACCAAACCGTTTTCGAAACTGAACAGCAAAATGATTATAGTTTTCGAAACCAACCTCTGCAGCCGCTTCTGTTGCATTTCGGTCTGTGTACTTTAATAAAAGGGCTGCTTGATTCAGCCTCATTTGAATAAATGTTTCCATAATCGATTTTCCGGTGTTTTCCTTAAATAGATGGGAAAGTCGAGATGGAGAGAGCCCGACCTCTTTTGCAAGATCGTCAATTGTAATCACTTGATTCATTCGCTTTGACAGCAAATGGAGAATTTCTTCCACCCGAGGATCAAGGGAATGAGTATGTCTTTGAGCTACAAGTAAAAGAATTTCTTTTAATGAATTTTGACATAATTCATACCAATATTTATGTCTTTCCCGGTAGTCTTGGATAAGTCGATCGAAAGCATTATTAATACGAGTTCGAGCATACTCATTTTCAAAGGAAAGATTGATAAGCTTTTGGTCTGAAAGGTATTTTGCTTCAATAAGATCCGGTGAAAAATGAGCCCATAGAAAATGCCATTCCTTCCCCTTACTAGTTCCGTAGTGATGGGAAACTCCTGGTTTTAATAATGTAATGTCACCTTTTCTGCATGTAATCTGATCGTTTTCCGCGATAAAAAATCCCTCTCCATCGAGCGTAAATGTAATAAGCCAATCGCTCATCCCCTTAGAGCGCACGGCTTGATAGGTATCTTTTACAAGAAAATGCCCTGCTATTAATACGCCTGGCTCCGGATAAATTTCATAATCTGTTGGAAAATCATGTTTTGGCATCTTACTCCCTCCTCATAATAATTATTTACCATACATTATAGCAGGATTGTAATAGTTTTTAGCTATATTGTTACTTCAACAATTACTCGCAACTTTATAAACTATTTGTAACAACCCGATAAAGGGGAAAGGGAGATGAGATCTGATGGTCGAAGGTTTAACAACCATTTCTGAAGAACAAAAGCAGCAGTTTGAAAAAGAAGGATATTTAATCATGAAGGGAGTATTTAGCCAAGAGGAAATAGCAGAAATTAAAGAGACTTTTATGGAAATGAGCAAAAGTGCGATTCCTGGTTGCTTTGAACCTGTCATAGATGAACAATCAGAGAATGAGGATCCGCTAAAGCGCTATCCGCGAATGATGCATCCTCATCGTGTAAATGATGTGGCCATGAAATACATGCTTCATCCAAAGGTGATGACCATCTTAGCTGATTTATATGGTGAGCAAGCATTAGCTGCCCAAAGCATGTTTTATTTTAAACCGCCGCGTTCACGGGGCCAAGCGTTGCATCAGGATAATTTCTATTTAAAAGTTGAGCCGGGAACATGTATCGCAGCATGGACAGCTGTGGACAGGGCTGATGAAGAAAATGGAACATTGCTCGTTGTGCCAAAGACAAATAACGATGAAATTTATTGTCCGGAATTAGCCGATGAAAAAGAATCCTTTACAAAGCATTTTGTTAAGGTGCCAAAGGGATTAAAAGCAGTACCCGCGATATTGGATAAAGGTGATGTTCTGTTTTTTAACGGGAATTTAATTCATGGCTCTTATCGAAATAAATCAAAGGATCGATTTAGGAGAGCCTTTATTTGCCACTATGCAGGAGAATCAACGACTAAAATTGGCCATTATTACAGCCCATTATATCGGCAAAATGGCAGCAAGGTCGAGCCGGAAACGAATGCCGATTCAGGTCCATGCGGAACTGAATTTGATGCGTTTTATCCACATTAAACGTGCAGGGGATTAGTTGCTTAGTTTGCTCAACTAATCCCCAAATTCATTTGCGAGATCATTTAGCGTGTTTGAGATCTCTTGATACACTCTCTTTCGTTCCTGGTTAACATCTTCCCCATCTCTAAAGCAAATCTCATTACCCGCAATCAATAATTTTTCCTTTTTACTTATATATAGAGGGATAAAACATACATGCTCCCCTGTGGCTTGATAATAATATTTATCCAGCAAAAGATAGCCATCATACATCTCCTTTATTCGTGAAGAAGAATCAGTGTAATCAATGTCAGGAAAAATCACGATACTGTCACCTTTGCAAAGGGCTTCCACACTTTGATGAAAAGTGTGAACGATTTTTCTCGATCCTCGGTATACGGGGATGCCCTTGCCAGATTTTAAAAACGTTGTAATGGCAAAGGATAACGGTAACGCACATATTTTCGCAACATTCTTGTTCCAACCGAATCTTTTCGTAAACGTATATTTAACATATTGTTTATAGCATGCCTCCTGATCAAGAAACACATGGAGGATCCATGCACGCAAGCATTTTGGGAACCAAAGCAAGATGATAAATGGTCCAAATAAATTTTGATGGTGTGCAACATAAACAACAGGCCGATTTAGTTCAAACGGAATGTGAATCCTATATTTTGGATAGACCAGCCGAATCAGTCCTTGAAAAAATCGAAAAACCTTTCCGTACTGACTACCCTTCATGATGATCTCCTAACGAAGACTGTTTTGCGACGTTTTTTTGATTGTTTTTAAAAACCCAATGAAGTTGAATTTCATAGCTGGCGATGCCGAGGATGATATCTGTAAAAATTTTTGCCATGATCACTGGAATCCCAATTGCTAAATTGGCTGATGTAATGAGAAGGTAAGATGCGTAGATGAGACATAAGCATAATATATAATATTTGACCATTGAAAGGATGAAATGATTTCCAGCTTTAAAAACATACTTCCGGTTCATATAAAAATTGAATGATGAGGAGAGCATTCGGGAAACAAATGTCGCATAAAAAACCCTCGGTTCTAATTGCAGACCCTTTAAAAGGAAGCTGGAAAGCAAAATAAAACTGCCTATATCAATAATGCCTGAAAGGATAATGGCATATGAGTAATGGAGAAAACCAGAGATAAGCTTAATAAAAATCTTCATCGAATCTAGAAATGAGTTAAAATGTGATCCAGCATTATGATCAAAATAAATAGTTTGAATCGGAATTTCATAGAATGACAGATGCCTATTTTTCGCATGAATCAACATGTTAATTTCATATTCATACCGTTCTCCTTTAAGATTCATAACCCAAGGGAGATGGAGCTTAGAAATCCCTCTTAAGCCTGTTTGCGTATCCTTCAATTTATACCCATATAAAAGCTTATAGACTAAACTTGTGAACTTGTTGCCAATCAAACTTCGATAGGGGACATTGGTACCGGTAAAATCCCGAACACCAAGAATGAGTTCACCATTTTTGTTTTCAAGTGCTTTTGCCACTTTGCACACATCTTCTAATGAATGCTGACCATCAGCATCAGCAGTAACCACTCCTTGCAAATCCTGAAAATGGGTTAAAAAATAGGCAAAAGCGGTTTTTAATGCTCTTCCTTTTCCTTTATTTTTGTTATGAGTTAACACTGTGCAGCTTTCAAGTGTCTTTAATTGAGTAAAAATATACGTTAATTCATCTTTGCTTCCATCATTGACAACAATGATATGAGCAGCGCCTGCTCCTAATAAAGATTGGACATATTCAACTAAGCTTTCTGCTGGATTAAGGACAGGGATTATTATTGCATATTTATCCATAATAATATCTCCTTTCATCACCACTATGCAATAAACTGAAAGCTAACTTTTTATCTTTTTATAATAAAGATTTTTTATGGTTTTCTTATAATGATATTCCCTTTCTATCGGTTACATTCCATATGCTTAGCTAAGGTTTTTGCCTCTGTTTATTTTATGATTAATAGAACACAAGCTATTAACAATGGGCTTTCCGCTTATATTCCCCTGGTGACATTCCCATATTCTTTTTAAACAATCTCGTAAAATATCTTGTATCGATACCAAGTTCATCGGCTATCTCGTTCAATGTGATATGCTTATTTCGTTCAATTAAGTCAACCGCATGCAAAATACGGAGGTTTTGTAAATATTGGTTTAAGGTGACGCCATAATATTGGCGAAACAATCGATTTAAATGCTGATGTGAGTAGCCTGAAGCCTTTGATACCTCTGATAATGAAATAGGTTGTGTATAATGCTCCTTTAAAATCGTTGTCACATGCTCAAGAACGGCTTCACTTGGATTTGAATGATCGACTTTTGGCGTATGTGTGGGAAAGAAGAGCGTCTGTTTTCTAAACTCTAATAGAAAAGAATAAAGTAATTCGGAAAGTTTCCATATTAGTTCAGGTCGATTATGTTCAGCTAATGTCCATATTTGTTCGGCTAGTTTCCACAGCAGCTCCAGCTCATTGATTGGTAAAACCTCACCGTTTTTTAATTCCATATTATCCAGCATCGTTGGAACACAAGTACCCCTTATTGAAATAAAGCCTACCAGCCATGGTTCATCCGATATTGGAAAATATTCATGTGGGATGCCTTCATAAATGATAAAGGCATGTTTTTTTGCTGCGACCCGGTCATGCTGCCCATTGATCCGGATTCTACCACTTCCGCTAAGTGTAATGAGCACTTGAGTTGCTGAAAAGCCCTTAGGTCTATGAAGGGCATTTTGGATGTTGGAACCCACTGTATAGAGCTGCAATGGGATTAGATCCTTATTTAACTGAGAGGTTACAAAACGGATTGGTAACTCATTCATGAGACAGCTTCCTTTCATGTTCAAATTGTCCAATCATATGTTCAATTACGCCCTTGATGCTTGGACAAGACTAATACTATTATAAATTTGACAAGCTTACAATTTAGGTTTAGCAGCTACCTAGAGACAGAGATTATATTTTTTTAAACCTAATTGAAAGCGGATACATATTGTTGCTGGTACTTTTCAAGGGGGTGAGTACTTAAAGCAGCTGACTTTGGGTCTCGTTTGTTATTACATGACAAGGGGTGTATGGGATGAAAAAAATAATCAGCTTTCTTTTAGTGTCAATACTAGTTTTTGCAATGACAGGCTGCAGTGGTTCCTCACAATCTAGTTCTGATGGTGATGGGAAGGTTACGTTAACCTTGTGGTACTGGAACCGTTCACTTGATGATGAGCTGCTCAAAAAGGTTGAAGAAGAATTTCCAAATATAGACCTTAAACCGCAAAAAATTGATGGAGCAGACTATAAAACGAAGCTGCAAACAACCTTAGCTGCAGGATCTGGTGCACCAGATATCGTTGCATTAAATGATTGGGCAAATGAATTTCTTCCTTACTCCGATCAATTTGTGAATCTACTAGATTATGGAGCAGATGAATTAAAAGATCAATATTTAGATTGGAAATGGAATTATACGTTAACACCGGATAAGAAAACATTAATTGCACTGCCGATCGATACAGGCCCAACCGCTTTATTCTATCGTGCAGATCTGTTTGAAAAAGCTGGCTTGCCGACAGAGCCTGCTGAGGTTTCCGCACAGCTCTCTACATGGGAGGACTATATAAAAGCCGGTGAAAAGCTGAAGACTGAAACAGGCGTGAAAATGTTCGATAGTATTAATCGTGTGTTTACTCAATATATCAGTCAAAGTGACAGCGTTTACTTCGATGAAAAAGACAATTTTATTGGCGATGGAGGAAATGTAAAAAAAGCATGGGATATGGCTATTTCCGTTCATGAAAAAGGCTTAGCCGCAAATTTGGTAGACGGAACTGAGTGGAATGCCGGCATGAATAATGGAGAGATTGCTTCGTTTATCGGTGCCGTATGGACAAAGAAAATCCTGGAGGAAGCAGCACCTGATACGTCAGGAAAATGGCGTGTTGCACGGGCTCCTGGCGGAGATGGAAATAATGGAGGTTCGTTCATCGGCATTACAAAAGCCTCTAAACACCCAGAAGAGGCATATGAAGTAATTAAATGGCTGATGAGTCCGGAAAACCAGCTGCAGGCATATACGACAATGGATTTATTTCCATCAACTCCTGGTGTATTCGATGATCCGAAAATGAGCAGCGAGGAACCGTTTTTTGGGAATCAAAACACAACGGAAATTTTTAGTCAATCTGCTGAAAATGTAAAACCTCGCTATTTTGGTCCGACTTACAGTACGGTGAATACGATGTTCCTTGATCAACTAACAAATGTGGCAAACCAAGATCTTGATCCAGATAAGGCTTGGGAAGAGGTATTGAAACAGGTCGAAAAAGAGCTTTCACGCTAATTAATAGAAAAAAGCAAAAAGTACTAGGTAAAATAGATACCCTGTTTCATCCTAGTACTTTTTGCTATAACGCAGACACTGGTCTTTAAGGAGGGATTTCATGAATAATGTTGCAAATACGAAAAAGGTTGCAAGCGTTCAACAATTAACGCCATCAGAGAAGGGTAGCTTGTGGCGTGAAATCTATAAAAATCGAACACTTTATCTATTCATCTCCCCATTTTATCTATTATTTTTAATTTTTGGCTTATTCCCCATTTTATTTTCCTTATATTTGTCTTTTCACAAATGGGGCGGGCTTGGCGCAATGGAGTTTGTCGGATTTAAACAATTTACATATTTATTAACGGATACGGTGTTTTGGCAGTCTGTTGGAAATACCTTTGCGATTTGGTTTTTGTCAACCGTTCCGATGCTGTTCGGTGCACTAGTGATTGCCTTTTTACTGAATACGCCATTCTTGAAATTTAAAGGGTTTTACCGAACAGCGTTTTTTGTCACGAATGTCACATCCATTGTGGCAGTTACCATTATTTTTAAATCAATTTTTGGCGATAATTATGGGCTGCTAAACTATGTTTTGACAACGATTGGTCTGGAGCCATTGGAATGGCTCTCATCAGAATTCTTAATCAAGATTGTCATTGCTTCAATGGTCGTTTGGCGCTGGACTGGCTATAATGCAATCATTTATCTAGCAGGATTACAAGGAATTCCGAATTCATTATATGAGGCAGCGAAAATGGATGGAGCGAACCTCATGCAAATGTTTTTCCATATTACGATTCCTCTTTTAAGACCAATCATTCTCTTTACCGTGCTTATGACAACGATCGGTTCGATGCAGCTATTTACAGAACCGCAAGTTTTACTTGGAAATTCCGGGGGTGTTGGCGGGTCTGGATTGACAATCACATTATATATGTATAACCAGGCTTTCGGTGATAGTCAATATGGCTATGCTGCTGTTGTCTCCTGGGCGCTCTTTGTCATTATTGCTTTGTTTTCATTGCTAAATTGGAAAATTGTTCAGAAAACTGGAGCGAAGTAACGATCATGAGGAGGATCTTGTATGGATGGAAAGAATGCTGGAATTAAAAAAGTCATATTACATTTCTTCTTATTAATAGGTGTATTTATTTCGATATTTCCGTTTTACTGGCTGGCGGTCATGTCGACAAATAAGACAAGCGATATTCTAAGATTTCCGCCTAAGCTTGTCTTTGGTTCGGAACTGTTTACAAATATCAATAATGTTTTGCAAAATGTAGATTTCTTTAAATCCTTTGTAAACACGATCTTTGTTTCGACAACTCAAGCTCTCGCTATTTTATTCTTTTGTTCACTTGCAGGATTTACCTTTGCTAAATTTCAATTTCCTGGGAAAAAGTTTCTCTTTACCTCACTTTTGATTACGATGATGATTCCGTCTCAGCTATCGTTTGTTCCTTCATACATCATGATTTCAAAGATTGGCTGGGTCGACACCTTTCAGGCGTTAATTATTCCTGGATTAGCGAATGCATTCGGGATATTCTGGATCAAGCAATACTCAGAAGAAGCGATTCACGATAGCCTGCTTGATGCCGGCAGATTGGATGGCTGTAATAACTTTCGTTTATATTGGAACATCGCCTTGCCAATATTGAGGCCTGCATTAGCTTTTCTGGGAATTTTCTCATTCATCAGCATGTGGAATGATTATTTATGGCCGTTAGTCGTCTTAAATGATCCGACTAAACATACTTTACAGGTGACTTTATCTCAATTAAATGGGATTTATAACACAGATTATGGTATGGTCATGGCAGGAACTTTATTGGCGACTCTTCCATTGATTATCTTATTTATGTTTGTCAGCCGTCAGTTTATTTCAGGTATTGCAGCAGGTGCGATTAAAGATTAATCGATTGCTTAAGGTTGTTTAGTAGAGGATGAAGTCTTTATTAACGCTATTCACAACTTAACAGACAATCAAGAAGCCCTTATAACGCATGAAGTCACATTGGCTGAAAAAAATCAGCAGAAACTGTGTAGTCAATTATTTTGAAGGAGTTGTCACATACATGAAATACTCGCTATGCATTGGAGCCTATAAAGAGAAAGATGTGATTTACCATCTTGAAAAGGTGAAGGAACATGGATTTCATGGTCTGGAGTATTACGGCTGGTGGGATTTAGATCTAAAGCAGGTGGTAAGGGAACAAGAACGAATAGGTGTAGGAATTATTGCTACATGTACAAAGATTTTTAATTTAGTAGATGAAACGAGACGTGACGAATATCTAGCTGAATTAAAACAAACGATAGATGCCTGTAAAATACTTGGCACAAAATCAATTATTACCCAAACAGGGAATGTGATCGAAGGTGTTCCACGTGAAATTCAAAGGAACGCAATGGTTGAAACATTGAAACAATGTGCCCAGCTTTGCGAGGAGGCTGGCATCATATTAGAGGTAGAGCCATTAAACGGTCTTGTTGATCATCATGGACATTTTCTTCAATATTCAGATGGAGCGGCAGCTGTTATTGATCTGGTTAATAGTCCGAATGTTAAGCTTGTTTTTGACGTTTATCACCAACAGATCACAGAAGGCAATGTGATTCGCAATGCCACAAACTATATCGACCGGATCAACCATTACCATATTGCTGATAATCCAGGCCGCAAGCAGCCGGGAACAGGTGAATTGAATTATATAAACATCTTAAATGCGATCAAGGAAACAGGCTATGACGGATTTGTTGGTCTGGAATGTGGATATACAATTGATACTGACAAAGCATTGGAGGAGTTTAAACAGACGATTTTAAGGCATGTCGAGCCGTTAGCTGTGTAAGGTATTGATGTAAATGAAAAAATAATTATTATTAGTCTAAATCCTATAAAAAATGGGATTTGGAAAAAATCACCTTGTACCGTAGCCAGGTCCTTATATTTAATAGGACCTTTTTTTAGTTTTTTTTTTCGAATTCTTTCATTGTTATAATAATAAATATATTGTTACACGACATATTTAATTTAATATAAGGAGGTATTAATATGAACATTCCTAAACCACTCGTTCAAACAAATCAGGCATTTATTGTTGTCACTGTTCTCTTTTCCCTTTTGTTTTATAGATGGTTATTATTTATTCCGTTTATCATTGGGGTTTTAACCCTTATTACAAAACGTAACTTTGTAATAATAATAGGGCAAAAATTCTTAAAAAAACCACATTCTCAATATGTACTAGAAGATCGTGATCAACAATTATTTAATCAATGGATAGCCACAGTATGTTTAGGTGTATCATTATTATCCTTTTATTTTGGTTACGAATTATTAGGCGTCATTTTTAGTATTATGGTTGCTTTAGCAGCAGGTATTGCATTAATGGGATTTTGTATTGGGTGTACGATTCGCTATCGCTATCTTATGTGGAAACATAGACGAAAACAAGTTTGAATCTATGTAAATAGAAAAAAGAATTGACAGTTTCTAAAGTTGTGATATGGTTAATGTCAGAGTGAAAAGTTAATAGTAGGTACCTATCCACTAGGGGAGCCCATTGAAAGGCTGAGATCAAAGTGACCTTTGAGACCCTAGAACCTGATCTGGGTGATGCCAGCGTAGGAAAGTGGAAGTGACGGGACATTTGTATGTTCTTTTAGTTATTAAAATGAATTCCAAACCACTTTCTTTACGTATGAAAAAAGTGGTTTTTTCATTTTTATGGTCCTGTCATTTATTCTAGGAGGGATTAACATGTCATTTTCTCAGTTGCTGCGCAAAGAAGCGAATGCCATTTGGGAAGCAAGTTTTCATCATCCATTTGTGACAAAGTTGGGGGAAGGAAGCTTAGATTTAAAGTGTTTCCGTTATTATGTTCTGCAAGATTCCTATTATTTAAGCCATTTTGCCAGAGTGCAAGCATTAGGAGCAGCGAAAGCAACCGATCTTCAAACGACGAGCCGTATGGCACATCATGCACAGGGTACCTATCAGGCGGAACTTTCTTTACATCGGAACTTTTCCGAAAAATTAGGTATTACTGAAGAAGAAAAAGCTGCTTTTATACCTGCACCGACTGCTTATGCATATACATCGCACTTGTATCGTGCTGCATATGATGGCCATTTAGGGGATATTATTGCAGCGATTTTGCCGTGCTATTGGCTTTATTATGAAATTGGCGAACATTTAAAAGGATCCAAGCCGGAAGAGCCCATTTATCAAGAATGGATTGCGGCCTACGGTTCTGACTGGTTCCGCACTTTAGTAGAGGAACAAATTGCCCGTTTAGATGCCATTGCTGAAACCGTGACAGAAGCGGACAGAGAACGGATGAAACAGCATTTTATTATTAGCAGTCAATATGAATACTCATTTTGGGAGATGGCTTATACATTAGAAAATTGGCCAGTGGATGAAAAGGGGAAAGAACAGTATGCAAACTAGGGTTCCAAAAAGCTTTCAGCGTGGTATTAAAAAAACTCTTCCACGGTGCTAAAATATTTTTGGCTCGCAAACCTAAAATATCAGCACAAGGAGGAGTTTTAATATCAAAAGACACTAATAGAGTTTAGTACATACGACTTGGAATTTTAAGTATCACATCATGTTTGCACTAAATACAGGAGGCATTTTATCACTGCCCTAGGGTCAGATTGTTGAGAAAGTACGTGTTTTTTAAACATGTACTTTCTCAACAATTTATTTTTCTTATGGGTAAAAAAATTATTAAGAAGCTTTATCAAGATTATTCATTTTTACGAATTCCCTTACTCCCGAACTAACGGAAGTGTACAGCAGCGAAAAGCTCCTCCGGATTTGATAATTTCGGTAATATCGACCTCGATCACTTGGTAACCGCGCTCTTTAAGCCTTTGATTCACTTGCTTATTTATAGGAAGACTAATGACGCGTTTCTCACCGATCGAGAGGACGTTTGTACCTAATGTTGCTTGTTCCTCTTTTGAAACCTCGATTAAATCATAACGGCTTGCCAAGATTTTTCCTTTTTCAGGCTCAATTTCTCCTGGGAAAATTAAAGCTTCATTTGGAGATAAGATATTAAAGACACAGTCTAAATGTAAATATGTATCGGTGAAAGGGATCGCAATTACTTCGAAAGAAGGCAATAAACTTTGTAAATGTTTTATAGCCGTTTCATTTGTACGATTACTTATCCCTACATAAATGGTGTTGCGATCAATGATCACATCCCCGCCTTCAATTTTATCACCGATAAGATTGGTGTATGTCATTTCTTCCTTTTCCAGCAAATCCACAAAAGGTCTTTCTTCACCTTTGCGAACATCATGTGCCATTTCTGCCACAAATACTTGATTTCCGAGAGTAAACCCGATATCACGGGTAAAAACCTGCTCAGGAAATTTTTTTAAAGGGGGCAATAACAGCACTTCAATCCCGTTTTGTTGAAGGGTTTCAACAAATTGTTGATGCTGTTCCATTGCAAGTTTTGTATCAATATTTTCTTTTAAATACTGTTTTTGCGTTTCATTAATTGGTTCTCTAATCGTCATAAATTCAGGTGAACATAAAACAACCCTTTTTAAGGTATCATATTCACTAAAACAAGAAGTTTTTATGTATTCTGGTTTTGTATTCATTTGTATCCTCCAAACAAAAAGCGATTAGTTGTAATATGCCCTTTCTGGCTTTTAATAAAACTTCTTATTTAAGGATAATTTCAAATAAAAATGCAGGATTTCTTTGATATTTTTCCACTTTAGAGTGTTTTTCACTTATAATAGCTTGTAAAGAAATGAACTACATTCAAAATGATCATCAAGGTTATGGAAGAAGGTTGAAGCAGTGAGTATAGGGAAAGTCTATTTAGTTGGAGCTGGTCCTGGTGACCCAAAGCTCATTACTGTGTACGGATTGGAATGCATTCAAAAGGCGGATGTTATTGTATACGATCGTCTGATAAGCAAGGATTTATTAAAGCATGCAAAAAAAGACGCTGAGCTTATTTATTGTGGCAAGCTGCCCGGAAAGCATGAACTCATCCAAGAACAGATTCATGAAGTGTTAGTGGAGAAGGCATTTGCGGGGAAAGAGGTTGTCCGCTTAAAAGGCGGAGATCCTTTTGTGTTTGGCCGCGGTGCCGAAGAGGCAGAGGTGTTAAGAAATAACGGCATCCCTTATGAAGTAATTCCAGGTATTACCTCTGGTATTGCAGCACCTGCTTATGCGGGGATACCAGTCACACATCGAGATTTTGCTTCATCATTTGCGATTGTGACAGGACATGGCCGCGAAGAGAAGAAGACAGACACGATTAATTGGGAAGCATTAGCAAAAGGAATCGATACGATCGCCTTTTATATGGGAATTAAAAATTTACCCTATATTTGCGAGAAGCTAATCGAATACGGCAAAAGTCCTGAAGCCCTAGTGTCGGTTATCCAATGGGGAACAACCCCCTCACAAGTCGCAATTACCGGAACGTTAGCGACAATTGTTGATGAAGTGCAGAAAAATCAAATCACACACCCTGCCATTGTTTTAGTTGGTCAGGTTGCTGAATTGCGCGAGAAAATAAAATGGTTTGAGGATCTTATCGATCATGATAAAGAAGAAATGTAAAATAGCGCTGTTACACAAAAGAGGTTAGACCCCGAAGTTGGGGACTGACCTCTTTTGTTTCTTATTAACCTATAAACGAAATAATCATCATTAATCCGAAAAGAATTGTTAAATGATTTAAGGAAAATACAAACATAAGCGTAGCCCATTTTTCTTCCTTCAGCTTTTTGAAGCCCCAAATTCCAAGCACCATCCAAGCTAGAGTAAGGATAAACATGCTAATGGCAATGATTTTGCTATATGGCCAAAAGATAAAAGAAGCAGCCAGTAATAGAACTAAGTATATAATCGATTGAACTTTTGTCCGGTAAATGCCTTTTACTACAGGGAGCATTGGAACACCAGCTGCCTTGTATTCTTTTAAGCGCCGTATGGCAATTGCATAGAAGTGTGGCGGCTGCCATAAGAACATAAAGGCAAATAGACCTAACGCGACAGGGTGAAAAATATCTGTTGATATGACTGCCCATCCGATTAGTGGAGGCATGGCTCCGGAAAGACATCCGACCTCCGTATTATAAATCGTTGTCCGCTTCGTAAGCATAGTGTAGGCAAATACATAAAAGGCAAAGCCTAAAAAGCCAATAAACGCTGCTAAATAGGAAACAGCTAATAGTAACGCAATACCGATCGCCACAAGGAAGATGCCCAGCCATAATGCAAATTTCGGGTGAATTGATCCATCAACTGTAGGTCTGTCTTGTGTTCGCTTCATAATTGCATCGATATCCCGGTCATAATAATTGTTTATTGCACCGGAACCTCCGACAACGAAGGCCGTTCCAATTAAGGATAGAATAATGACAGGAATCCTTTCAGCAAAGCTTATGTCATATACATAAAGAGCCAGACAAAGTCCTGCAAACATTCCCATTAGATTGGACTTAATAATTCCAGTCTTTATGATCAGTTTTAACACTTTCCATGAAAAATAATGTTTCAAAGAAAATGATTCTTTTACTACCAATTCAGGGTTTTTCACAACCATTCTCCTCTTTATATAAAGTAAAAATTTGTACCATATTTTATCTATAAGCATGGCACTTAGCACCGCAATTCGCTTCCGCTTTTCTCATTATGAGCTAAAAGTACTGAAATTGCTTCTCCAAAATTAAAAATACACACTATTGTCATAAAGCTATTGCAATTTCGTAACAGTTTTTTGAAAGTTGAAAAAACGAATATACAATGGTTTATGATTTAAAGCATAAAGGGTATTTTTAATATACCAATCTTTAAATACTTTACCAATATTGTTAACAATCTGTGAAAAAACTTAGTCTAAATTTCGAATGTTGTTCAATAAAGCGGATTCAGCTATTTCGTTTTTTTGAAAATTTGATACTATGTGTAAATGTAAACAATTTGTTATTGTGATGTATCTGATTAATTATGAAACTCTTACTTTTTAGAAAGGAAGGTGAACATAGATGTTCAAAAAGGTAAAACCATTCTTAAGTGTTATGATGGGTTTGTTTTTTGTAACCATCTTGAGCGGCTGTAGTGAATTAGCAATCTTTGATCCGAAAGGGCCGAATGCTGAAACACTACGTGATCTTATTATGTATTCCATTTACTTTATGATCTTTATCATGATTGTCGTTTACGTTTTATTTACCTTTGTTATTGTAAAATATCGTGATCGCAAAAATTTCAATCCAAAGGATCACGAACCTGACATTCATGGCAGTACAAAATTGGAAATTATTTGGACGCTTATTCCGATTGTTATCATTATTGCATTATCGATTCCTACGGTTAAGGTTCTTTATCAATTGGAAGAACCGCCAAAAGAGACTGCTCATAAAGAGCCGATTGTCATTCATGCAACTTCAGTGGATTGGAAATGGATTTTTAGTTATCCAGAGGAAGATATTGAAACAGTTAATTACGTAAATGTTCCAGAAGATCATCCAATACTTTTTAAAATTACTTCTGCCGATTCTATGAGCTCCTTCTGGGTTCCGCAAATAGGCGGCCAGGAATATGGAATGCCTGGAATGGTAAATGACTTATATCTTCAGGCTGATGAACCTGGTGAATATGAAGGAATGAACTCTAACTTTACAGGTCAGGGGATGTCACATCAACAGTTTAACTTCGTTGCCCTGACAGAAGGTGAATATCAAGATTGGGTACAAGACACACAAGAAAACGCACCTGAATTAACCGAAGAGACATATGAAAAATTAATGCTGCCAGAAACAGTGAATGAAATGACGTTCTCAAATACCCATTTGGATATTGTTGATCATGGGATAGATTCTGGTGAATATGCAATAGAGGTTCGTGAGAAATACGGAGTTGTTATTAATAAACACGGTAACGAAGAATCTCACGGACAAGAAGAAAACAAAGATACTCAAGAAAATCAAGAAGAGAGTGATTCTACAAGCAATGAATCAAGCTCACACCATCACCACTAAGGAAGGAGGAACACCATATGTTCGATTTTATTAAGGATAATTTAATTTTAAATGATCCAATGCTTATTGCAGCTAACATTTCCATTTTGTTAACAGCGATTGGGATCGTGTTTATTTTAACCTACTTTAAAAAGTGGAAATGGCTTTGGACAGAATGGCTAACAACTGTCGATCATAAGAAAATTGGAATCATGTACATTATTGCAGCGGTTGTCATGCTTTTCCGCGGTGGTGTTGATGCATTATTAATGAGGGCGCAATTAACCGTGCCTAATAATGACTTTTTAACATCTCAGCATTATAATGAAATCTTCACAACACACGGTACAATCATGATTATATTCATGGCTATGCCTTTTGTTATGGGATTAATGAACGTTGTCGTTCCTCTGCAAATTGGAGCAAGAGACGTTGCATTCCCATATTTAAATGCACTAAGCTTTTGGTCATTTTTCTTTGGAGCGATTTTATTTAATATTTCCTTCGTATTTGGTGGTTCACCAGATGCAGGTTGGACGAATTACGCTCCTTTAGCGATTGAAGGAAGCCCGGGACCGGGAATTAACTACTATTTATTAGGCTTGCAGATTTCTGGGATCGGTACACTATTAACGGGAATTAACTTTATTGTTACGATTATCAAAATGCGTGCCCCAGGCATGACACTTATGCGTATGCCAATGTTTACATGGACAACGCTCATTACTGCATTTATTATTGTATTTGCGTTCCCGGTATTAACTGTCACGTTAGCGTTAATGAGTTTTGACCGCTTATTTGGAACTCATTTCTTTACAATGGCGGACGGCGGTATGCCAATGCTTTGGGCAAACTTGTTCTGGATTTGGGGACACCCTGAAGTATATATTGTTATCTTGCCTGCCTTCGGGATTTTCTCTGAGATTATCTCTACGTTTGCAAAGAAAACATTATTCGGTTATAAATCAATGGTCATTTCAATCGTTACGATTTCCTTCCTGAGCTTTTTAGTTTGGGTTCACCACTTCTTTACAATGGGTGGAAGCGCGGCAGTTAACTCTGTCTTCTCAATCACAACGATGGCTATTGCGATTCCAACAGGAATAAAAATCTTTAACTGGTTATTAACTCTTCATAAAGGACGGATTGAATTTACTGTACCAATGCTTTGGTCGGTTGGATTTATCCCTACTTTCTTAATCGGAGGAGTAACAGGTGTTATGCTTGGAATGGCTGCAGCCGATTTCCAATATCATAACAGTTATTTCTTAGTTGCTCACTTCCACTATACGTTAATTGCCGGTACGGTTTTTGCTTGCTTTGCAGGCTTTGTATTCTGGTATCCGAAAATGTTTGGTCATAAATTAAATGAACGACTTGGCAAATGGACATTCTGGTTCTTTACAATTGGTTTCAATGTCTGCTTCTTACCGCAGTTCTTATTAGGATTCGACGGTATGCCAAGACGTATATACACTTACGGACCTGAAGACGGCTGGACTGGATTAAACGTGATTTCTACAATCGGCGGAGTCGGTATGGGTATTGCCTTTATGCTGTTAGTTTATAACGTATATTACAGCTTCCGTTATTCAAAAAGGGAAACTACAGGCGATGTATGGGGCAATGGCCGTACATTAGAGTGGGCTACAACATCAGCGGTTGCACCATTCTATAACTTTGCGGTTGTTCCTGAAGTAAAGGGTCTTGATGCATTCTGGCTTATGAAACAAGAGAAGCATAAAGGAAAAGTGGAGTATAAGCCAATTCATATGCCTAGTAACGCAGGTACACCATTTGTGATGTCAGCACTTTTCTTTGTTGCCGGCTTCGGATTGGTATTTAAACTATGGTGGATGGCCATTTTAGGCGGAATCGGTGTTCTAGCATGTATGGCACTCCGTTCACTTCGCTCACATAAAGAAGATGAAGGATATTATGTCAGCGTAGAAGAAATCATACAAACGGAACAGAAAAAGGAGGCGTGATTGATGGCAGATGTAAATACTAAACTAAGTCCTGACACGCCCTTAGAATATCAGTCTAGTATCGGCAGACTGAATATATTTGGATTCTGGATTTTCTTGGGCGCTGAAATGGCCTTGTTCGCTACGATCTTTGCAACATTTTTTACACTTGATGGCCACACAGGCGGAGGACCTCTGCCTGCTGAGCTTTTTGATCTAAAGAACACAATGATCATGACAATGCTTTTATTGACAAGTAGTTTTACTTGCGGCTTAGCAATTCATGAAATGAGAAGAAACAACGTTAAATCAATGCTTATTTGGATCGTTATCACATTGTTGTTCGGTCTTGGATTTTTATATATGGAAATCAATGAGTTCATTCATTTGGTACATGAGGGAGCTACTCTTGGTACAAATGCATTCTGGTCTAGTTTCTATCTATTGACTGGAACACATGGACTTCACGTTACAATAGGTATTTTTTGGATATTATTAATCGTATTTCAAGTAACAAAAAGAGGTTTAACACCAGATACTGCTAAAAAGGTATTTATCTCCAGCTTATACTGGCACTTTTTAGACTTTGTATGGATCTTCGTCTTTACAGGTGTTTACCTATTAGGGTTGGTGGGATAATGGCAAATAAAACAAGTAATCAACATCATTTTCCATGGTCACATGTCATTGGTTTCCTCTTTTCGATTGCTTTAACGTTTCTTGCAGTTTGGTTAGGGCTTTATACAGACCTGCCGTTAAATACAGTGATAATCATTGTTTTCTCTCTTGCATTTCTGCAAGCAGCCATTCAGTTATTTATGTTCATGCACGTATCTGAAGGAGCAAGCGGCGGTTGGCAAGTCGGTAAAATGATTTCAGCAGCGTTTATCGCTTTAGTTATTGTTGTAGGTACTGTTTGGGTCATGACCTCCATGCACTAATGTAAAAAACCCGAGTATAGATCATAACGGTCTTTATTCGGGTTTTTTATGTACAATTATTAATATATAAGATTTGTTTTTTACCATTTTGTTGATTCAGCCTCATTAACAAAATGGTTTAATATAATAAATAAATGCGAGAGTTTCAGTTGTTGGAGTTTTACTCTCGTTTAAGAGTAAGATGAATAAAATTCAACATTGTACAAATAAATGATTTATGATATATTTTAAATAAAGTTGCGCAAACGATTTCGCAAAAATATTTTGAAGGAAGATCAGCAGTGTAAATGTTGATTTTTAACGAGTTAAAAGAAAATTTTTTACACATAAGTGCAAACGTTTTCCTTGAGTGTGATTTTAGCTTAAATTGTTCAATATGTTTTATCATATAAAAAAGTATCCTTCAATGGAAGCAGGAAAAGGTGTTGTAAATAAGGAAGGAAACATATAACTCAAAAGAGTAAACATTTTTTAAGGAGGCAGCTATGATCGTAACAATAAAAGATGTAGCAAAAAAAGCAAATGTTGCACCTTCAACGGTGTCCAGAGTTATTGCAAATAGTCCTCGTATTAGTGAACAGACAAAGAAACGTGTGCGGGAGGTAATGGAGGAATTAGGGTATCATCCAAATTTTCAAGCTAGAAGCTTAGCTGCTAAAAGCACACAAGCAATTGGTGTCATTATGCCAAATTCTGCTTATCATGCTTTCCAGAATCCATTTTTCCCTGAAGTATTGCGAGGTATCAGTAAAAATGCTCATGCCAATAAGTATGGGATCTACTTATCGACTGGCTCAACAGAGGATGAGATTTATGCTGAGGTTATGTCAATGGTACAAGGTAGACGTGTTGATGGGATTATTCTCCTATACTCACGTATTAATGATAAAGCAATGAAGTTTTTACAGGAAACAAACTTCCCTTTTTCTGTTGTCGGCAGACCTTATGAAAATGAAGAACGGATCACATATGTGGACAATGATAATATTTATATTACAAAACAAATAACCAATTATTTAATTGAACTTGGTCATCGAACGATCGCTTTTGTTGGTGGAAGTTCTGACTTTGTTGTAACCATCGATCGGTTAAATGGTTATAAGCTCGCACTGGCTGAGGCAGGCATTCCATTTAATAAGGACTATCTTGTTCATGAGGAATTTATTAAGGAAAACGGGAGAATAGCGATTGAATCGCTAATGTCATTAAAAAATCCCCCGACTGCACTTGTCACGCAAGATGATTTAATCGCGTATGAAATGATTAGTCATTTAGAGGATATGAATATTAAAGTCCCTGATGATATTTCTATTGTCAGCTTTAATAATTTAATGTTATCTGAGCATTCAAAACCGCCATTAACTTCGATTGATATAAGCATTTATCAACTTGGCTTTGAAGCAACAAATTGTTTGCTTGAAAAAATAAAAATGCCTGAAACCTTGCCAAAACGAATCACAATTCCGACAAAGTTTATAGAACGAAAGTCGTGCAAAAGCAAAAAGTAAGGCTAGACGAAACATTTGACTACATTAAAGTGAGGGGTAACAACATGAAGAAACTATGGTGGAAAGAGGCTGTCGCTTATCAAGTATATCCAAGAAGTTTTATGGATTCAAATGGTGATGGTATCGGCGATCTTCAAGGGATGATTTCAAAATTGGATTATATTAAGGAGCTTGGAATTGATGTCATATGGATCTGTCCAATGTACAAATCCCCAAATGATGATAATGGCTATGATATTAGTGATTACCAAGATATCCTTGATGAGTTTGGAACAATGGCAGACTTTGATCAATTACTAGAGGAAGTACATAAACGAGGGATGAAGCTTATTATTGATCTGGTCATTAATCATACGAGTGATGAGCATCCTTGGTTTATTGAATCCCGTTCCTCTAAAAATAACCCTAAGCGTGATTGGTATATTTGGCGTGATGGAAAGGACGGCCGGGAACCAAATAACTGGGAAAGCATTTTTGGCGGATCTGCCTGGAAATATGATAAAAAAACAGAGCAATATTATCTGCATATTTTTTCAACAAAACAGCCTGATTTAAACTGGGAAAATCCAGATGTACGCAATTCCTTGTACGAAATGATCAATTGGTGGCTTGATAAGGGAATTGACGGCTTCCGTGTTGATGCGATTAGTCATATTAATAAAGAAGCAGGCTTAAAGGATATGCCAAATGAAAAGGGCCTAAAATATGTACCATCTTTTGATAAGCATATGAATGTAGAGGGAATTCATCAATACCTGAAGGAACTGAAGGACGAAACTTTTTCGAAATATGACATTATGACTGTTGGTGAAGCAAACGGTGTGAAGGCTGACAACGAGGAAGACCTTGACGAGTGGGTAGGAGAAGAAAACGGAAAGTTCAATATGGTTTTCCAATTCGAACACTTGTCTTTATGGGATGCAAGTGAAAAGAAACAGCTGGATATTATTGAGTTAAAAAATGTATTAACAAAATGGCAAAAGAGCCTTGAAAATAAAGGCTGGAATGCGTTGTTTATTGAAAACCATGATCAGCCGCGAAGAGTGTCTACATGGGGGAATGATACGGAATACTGGTATGAAAGTGCAACAGCACTTGGGGCGATGTATTTCTTTATGCAAGGTACACCGTTTATTTACCAAGGTCAGGAGATTGGTATGACGAATGTCAAATTCGCGAATATAGAGCAATATAATGATGTCGCAACAAAAAATCTCTATCATTTCAATTGTGTAGAAGGCATAGCACATGACGAGATCATGGAAGTCATTTGGGCTTCAAGCCGCGATAATTCAAGAACCCCGATGCAATGGTCATCTGAACCAAATGCTGGATTTACAACAGGAACACCATGGCTTGGTGTAAATGAAAACTACAAGGAAATCAATGTTGAAAAACAATTGGCGGATGAAACCTCTGTGCTTCATTTCTATAAAAAAATGATTCAATTAAAGAAGAATCATGAAGTATTTACGTACGGGATCTATGACCTTATTCTTGAAGATCATCAGCAAATCTATGCCTATACCCGTACACTGGATGATGACAAGGTTGTCGTATTTACAAATCTATCTGCTGAGCCAGCTGCATGGGAAAAAGCACTGGATTTTACTCTTTGCTCAAATGATTTATTATTAGCCAATTATCATGTGAAAGATCATGTGGCTATAAAAAAATTAACATTAAAACCATTTGAAGCACGAGTTTACCGTATTGAACAATAAATGTTTTTAAAGGAGGTATATCACTTTTTGGGTGTATGCCTTTATTTTTACACTTTAAGAAAGCATAAATTGTCAGCAAAGATGAAAGTTCTACGTAGAGGACAATGTTAAGTTTAAAGTATAAGGGAAACTAGGCAATCGTCGGCGCCTTAAGGCTTGGCGCTAGCCAAGTTTCCTTTATAAAAAAGGTAAAATTCAATTGTGAAAATTAACACAATTAGTTTATCTAAGTGCAAATTTTCTAAAAATAATGAGGAACCTCTTGACAGTTTGTCAAATACTAGGCATAATAATAAAAAATCGGAGAACGTTTACGGAGGATCAGTAAGCGGGACTTTTCGTAATAGAGAGTGAAGTTTATAAGCTGGAAGACTTCATAACGTTAAAGCCGCCGAACCTACCTCCCGAGTCCTATGCAAACATAGGCGTCCCCTCACGTTACGAGGCAAAGCGGGATGTGAATTCTCACATTCAATCAAGGTGGTACCACGGAAGCAAGCTCTTTTCGTCCTTATTTATAGGGATGAAAAGGGCTTTTTTAGTATCATTGGCAGAGGGAATCATCTTGAGGAGTGGAGATTTGTAATAGAGTGGCTGAAAAGAAGGTAGCGGCGCTGAAAAAAGAGGCAGATCCGCTGATAAAATGGGGAAGTTGCTGATAAATCGGAAAACTCGCCGATAAAGTGAGCAAAACCGCCGATAAATCGGAAAACTCGCCGATAAAGTGAGCAAAACCGCCGATAAATCGGAAAACTCGCCGATAAAGTGGGCAAAACCGCCGATAAATCGGAAAACTCGCCGATAAAGTGAGCAAAACCGCCGATAAATCGGAAAACTCGCCGATAAAGTGAGCAAAACCGCCGATAAATCGGAAAACTCGCCGATAAAGTGAGCAAAACCGCCGATAAATCGGAAAACTCGCCGATAAAGTGAGCAAAACCGCCGATAAATCGGAAAACTCGCCGATAAAGTGAGCAAACCGCCGATAAATCGGAAAACTCGCCGATAAAGTGGGCAAAACCGCCGATATCCCAGAAAACTCGCCGATAAACCGCGCACCACACCCATAAACCGATATCCCGCCCCATACCCAAATTCTCCAAACCCAGCAGAATTACAAAGCAAGTGGAGGTGCTTAGAATCATGGAAAAGAAACGGATTGTTGTCAAGATCGGTAGTAGTTCGTTAACGAATGCCAAAGGGCAAATTGATCAGGAGAAATTTTCAGATCATGTTCAGGCAGTAGCCGCTCTTCGCAAAGCGGGTCACGAAGTGCTGCTAGTATCATCAGGTGCAGTGGCAGCTGGCTTTGCGAGGCTCGGCTATCCAACGAGGCCGATTACATTAAAAGGTAAGCAGGCAGCAGCTGCTGTTGGACAAAGTCTTCTTGTGCAATCATATATTGAGCAATTTAGTCAATTGGATATTATCCCTGCGCAAATTTTGCTTACACGAAATGACTTTTCGAAGCAGGATCGTTATAAAAATGCCTATGCAACGATTTCAGAGCTTTTAGAGCGGGGGATTTTGCCGATTATTAATGAAAATGACACTGTTTCAGTAGAGGAGCTTACCTTCGGTGATAATGATATGCTTTCGGCACTTGTTAGCGGTCTTGTTCATGCTGATCAGCTAATTATTTTAACTGATATTAATGGGCTTTATGATTCAAATCCACGAACGAACCCGCTTGCACAAAAAATCGACTACATTCCTGAAGTAACAGATGACATGCTAAAAGCAGCAGAAGGAGCAGGGTCGAAGGTAGGTACAGGTGGAATGAAGTCAAAATTAATGGCGGCTAAAACAGCAATATCACTTGGTGTTCAAGTGTTTATTGGTTTAGGAAAAGGAAGTCAAAAGCTGATTGAGATTATTCAGGGTGATGGAAATGGGACCTATATCGGAAAGGAAGGCTTAGCCTCAATTAATAATAGCAGGCAGTGGATCGCATTTCATTCTGAAATATCCGGTACAATCTATGTGGACCAAGGCGCTGAGGATGCCCTTGTCTATAACGGGAAAAGCCTTCTGCCTGCAGGGGTCTACGATATAAAAGGGTCGTTTGAAAAATGTGATGTTGTTGAGGTGGTTGGACCAAATGGCTTGCTGGGCAAGGGCGAGGTTCTATTTTCTTCTGATGAGCTAAAAAACATCATGGGGAAACGAAGTGAAGAATTGAGAGAGGACAAGGTTCTTTCTTCAATTGTTGTGATTCATCGAAATAAATGGGTAAAAGCATAGGGAGGGAAAAAACATGAGTGAGGTTTTACAAAAGGGAAAAGCAGCAAAGGAAGCTAGTTTTGTAATGGTAGATATGTCTACAGAGGAGAAAAATGAGGCATTAGCCAAAATAGCGGATCAGTTATTAGTAGATCAGGCGTATATTTTAAAAGAAAATCAAAAGGATCTTGAAGCTGGAAAAGAGAATGGATTATCAGATAGCGTCCTGGATCGCATCATGCTTAATGAAAAAAGGATCACGGATATGGCAGAAGCGATTCGCCTATTAATCGAATTGAAGGATCCAGTTGGTGAGACATTAGAAGCGATTCAAAAAGACAATGGACTTCTGATCAAAAAGAATCGTGTGCCACTTGGTGTGATCGGGATGATTTATGAAGCAAGACCTAATGTTACAGTCGATGCGGCAACGTTAACATTAAAGACTGGAAATGCGGTTATTTTAAGAGGAAGCTCATCTGCAAGCTTTTCAAATAAAGCTCTTGTCAAAACAATTCACACTGCACTAGAAAAAAGCAATGTGCCAGTGAATGCTGTCCAGTTAATTGAGGATACAAGCAGAGAAACAGCAAAAGAGCTTTTCCACTTAAAAGAATATTTAGATGTATTAATTCCTCGCGGCGGAAAAAACCTGATCGATACAGTCGTTAGAGAGTCAACAGTCCCTGTTCTTGAAACAGGCGCTGGAAACTGCCATGTGTTCATTGATGAATCTGCAGATTATAAAATGGCTGAATCAATCGTGATAAATGGTAAAACACAGCGTCCATCTGTATGTAATGCAATCGAAACGATTTTAATCAATGAAAAATGGTTTGCACAATATGGCAAGGATCTCCTCGATTCACTTCATGACCAAGGTGTTGAAATTTACGGAGATGAAGCCGTAAGAAGTGTGCTTGCTGCTGCGAAGCCAGCAACAGAAGAGGATTGGTATACAGAATATTTAGCACTTTCGATCAGTGTAAAGGTTATTCAAAGTGTTGATGAAGCAATAAATCACATTAATAAATATGGAACATATCATTCTGAGGCGATTATTACTGCCGATCAGGAACATGCTGCCAAATTCTTAAATAAAGTTGATGCTGCAGCGGTTTATCATAATGCCTCAACACGTTTTACAGATGGCTCTGAATTTGGTTATGGCGCAGAAATCGGCATCAGCACTCAAAAGCTTCATGCACGCGGTCCAATGGGATTAAATGCCTTAACCTCGAGTAAATTTTATGTATATGGAACCGGACAGATTCGTCAATAAAACGGAAAGGGGCTGTACCTCAATTAAGGGGCAAGCTCCTTTTATTTTTACACTTAACGATTGATGGTAAAATAGTCATTAGATGAATGAAATCGAGCAAATTCACTAGGAGGGGAGACTTTGATCACTTACACTATTTATCCACAAGGTGACAAGGCGGTCACCGTAAATTTTGGTGATTACATACATATAGACATACACCGTAAAGTCATCAGTTTCACTAAATACATTGAATCCCACCCGTTTTCTGGATTGCTTGAAGTCATACCAAGCTTTACATCTGTCACGATTACATATGAACCCATCATGATTGAAGCTTCTGCGACGAATAATTCTCCGTTTGATATTGTTAGTAACATCTTAAAATCAATGCTATCTGAACTCCCTGAAACAATTGACCATCCAGCAAAAACAGTAACCATTCCAGTTTGTTACGGAGGAGACTATGGTCCAGATCTTCAAGAGGTAGCTGATTACCATCAAGTAACCCAGCAAGAGATCATCAGCATCCACTCAAGTCAAGTGTATTTAGTCTATATGATTGGTTTTGCTCCAGGCTTTCCTTATTTAGGAGGGATGGCGAAAGAAATTGCTACGCCCAGAAAGGCAACACCAAGGCTAAAAATCCCCGCTGGAAGTGTTGGTATAGGCGGTGAGCAGACAGGTGTTTATCCAATAGAAAGTCCTGGCGGCTGGCAGATAATTGGCCGCACGCCGCTGCAGCTTTTTCAGCAAGATGCGAAACAGCCAAGTCTTCTGCAAGCTGGAGATCTTGTCTCATTTCAACCAATCACACTACAACAATTTAAAAGCTGGGGGGCTGATGGCAGATGACAATGAAACTACTGGAAGCTGGTCTATCAACAACTGTTCAGGATTTGGGCAGAGTCGGCTATCAGCAATATGGTGTTGTAGCGTCAGGTGTGATGGATGAGACAGCAGCCAAAATTGCGAATGCTCTTATTGGCAACATGGAGAATGATGCAGTACTTGAATTGACCTTAATGGGTCCCACTTTGCTTTTTCAGCAAAACACGCTTATTTCCATTTGCGGAGCAGATTTATCTGCAACCATTGATGACAAGCCGGTGCCATTGTGGAAACCGGTCTATGTAAAAGAGGGAAGCATTTTGCGCTTTGGCCGTCCACAGCAAGGCTGTCGTACCTATTTGGCGGCAGCAGGGGGATTTGATCTTCCAATTGTCATGGGAAGTCGCAGTACTTACGTTAGAGGTGGGATTGGCGGCTTTCACGGTCGTCCGCTTGACAAGGGGGATGTGCTTAAGCTGAACGGAATAAAAAGCAGTCATACAAGGGTGCTAGAGCAATTCCTTCGCAAGAGAATGAATTCAGCTTCGTTTTGTACGACAACGTGGACAGTCAGCTATCAAATGAAACCGAATTATCAGAAAGATCCGGTCATCCGATTTATAAAAGGGCCACATTTTGAACACTTTACGGAAGCAACCAAGAAACGAATTTTGAATGATTCCTATCAGGTTACATCGAATTCTGATCGCATGGGCTACCGCCTATCAGGTTCACCACTTGAATTAAGCAAAAATCTTGAACTGTTATCAGAAGCAGTGACAATGGGGACCATTCAAGTTCCGAAAGATGGACAACCAATTATTTTAATGGCAGATCGTCAAACCATTGGAGGGTATCCGAAAATAGGGTATGTTGCCAGTGTTGATTTTCCTGTATTAGCACAGGTTCTGCCGGGGAATCAACTGACGTTTCAGGAAATTAGTATTGTTGATGCACAAAAGCTGTTGCTTCAAAGGGAAAAACTGTTTTCAAAATGCAAAATTGGATTAATACAAGCGTTTAGGAGGATGAATGATGGCTCGGATTGATTTGAACTGTGATATGGGTGAGAGTTTTGGCAGATATACGATTGGATCTGATGAGGAGATTATTTCTTTGATTACTTCAGCCAATATCGCATGTGGCTTTCATGCAGGGGATCCAAGTACGATGAGGAAAACGATTCGCCTAGCAATGGATTACTCCGTAAGTATTGGTGTCCATCCCGGATTAAATGATTTAAACGGATTTGGAAGGAGAACGATGGCAGTGTCAGCTGCTGAGGTATATGATCTTGTCGTATACCAAATCGGTGCCCTTTACGGTTTTGTCTTAGCGGAAGGGGCAAAATTAAGCCATGTGAAGCCGCATGGTGCCTTATATAATATGGCAGCTGTCAATCAAGAACTGGCTGAAGCGATTGCCGAGGCGGTATATGATATCAATCCTGAGCTGATTTTATATGGGCTGTCAGGAAGTGAAATGATCAAAGCGGGGAAAAAAATCGGATTAAAAACAGCAAATGAAGTATTTGCGGACAGAACGTATATGGAAGATGGAACGTTAACGCCGCGTTCAAAGGAAAATGCCTTAATTAAGGATGAAAACCAAGCGATTTCTCAAGTGCTCAAAATGGTAATAGAGCAAAAGGTGGACACGGTGTCTGGTGTGGAAGTGCCGATCTCTGCTGACACCATCTGTATCCATGGTGATGGCGAAAACGCTGTTGAATTTGCCAAAAAAATAAGGAAAACCCTTTATGAACACGGGGTAGAGATAAAAGCTATTTAGAATGGAGTAGCTTTACCTTGTAAAAAAATATTTTAGATTAAGAGTAGGCATGGTGATGATATGGAATTTTTCACGATATTAATTCCGATATTTTTTATTTTTGGTATAGGATTCGTTGGGGAGAAGATGATTGGGTTTGATACGAAGCCCCTATCGGTGATGGCGATTTATTTAATGCTTCCTTTTCTGGCTTTTCAGACATTTTATTCGACGGATTTAACGATTGATTATGCAATGATGACGCTTTATACGGTAGGATTAGCCTTTTCGATTATCATTGTTATTTATGTCATTTCCTATATTAGAGGATATTCCTTAAAGAAAACATGTGGAATGATCCTAGCTTCTGCATTTATGAATAATGGTAATTATGGAACACCTCTGATTTTCTTTGCTTTTGGAGAAGCCGGACTGCATTATGCCGTTATTTTGATGGTTATTCAGCAGCTGCTTATGTGCACAGTTGGTATTTATTATGCTGCAAAGGGATCGCATGATGGAGGCGGAATAAAAATGGCTGTGAAAGAGGTTGTAAAGGTGCCGATCGTATATGGAGCCTTGTTCGGCATCCTTTTTCATCTCCTTGAGATTCCGATCGGGAGCTCTTTTATGGAAGCGATTGAGATGGTTGGAAATGCGGCCGTTCCAACCATTATGATTATTTTAGGAATGCAGCTTGCGAAAATATCTGTAAAAAAATTAGAGTTTGCCCCGCTCTCGCTTTCCTTAGGGTTAAGACTCTTTTTATCACCAGTCATCGCGTTTGGAATTACCCTCATCCTGCCGATTGATGATTTATTAAAGCAAATTATGATTGTCCTTTCAGCAATGCCGACAGCTGCAAATACAACGCTGTATGCCTTACAATACGATACGGAACCGCAATTCGTTTCAACAGCCACTTTATTCAGTACGGTTTTAAGCTTGGTTACATTGCCGGTTGTCCTCTATGTATCTAGTTTGATTTATGGATAACTGCTGCAACAACGAAATAAAGGAGACACCGCGGGCTCAGAAACCCTTTAGGCAGCTCGCGGACCACCAGCTAAAGAATTGAGGGGCTGTAGCCGTTCCAATCAACAAAAAATACAATTGGTAAAATAAAGAATAAGAGAGTCGTAAAATCTCCAACAGCAGATTCAAGCTTTTTTATAATGATCCATGAAAATCCTCTAGAGACTATGCCTTTGTCGTGTAAAGAACATATGTCGACCGGTCCTCATCAATTTCAGCAGAAATTTTTCTGTATTCTTGTTCGTCTATCCATAAAAAATCATTTCCTATCAGGGATAAAGCCTCTTCATGTGAATATAAATCATATGTATGGATGAGCGGCGACACACTATACTCCTTATAGTCACGCACTTCAAGCGTAACATGGGTATAGCTTTTGGCATGTTCAATAATCGCTTCTTCCTCATCTAATTCTACATAAATAACGTAATATTCCTTTTCAAGACTTGCTGATGTCTTATGATACACCTTTTGATCTTTAATAAAATAATCACATAGTCTTCGACAAAAAATCTCAGTTGGTTCAGAAAATTCATAATGATACAATGCAGGGTAATTTTTTTGCTCATCATTTAAACGATATTCCAATTTATAGTTTTTTTTCATATTTACCTCCAAAGTCTAGGCTATTTCTACTATACTATATGAGGGTGGAAAATGATGTATGGACTTTTTGAATTATTTAAAATTAGTTAAACAGTTTTTAAGGAGTTTACTTAATTAGATCACTAGATTGTTATTTTTACAGTAGGGGGAAGACAATTGAAGAAGACAAATAAATTATTAACTGGAATCATTTCAGCAACGATGATGACGATTTCTGGTTGCAGTAATAATGAATCATTGCCGCCTGTTCCAGAGGGAACAGATTGTGATGATTGGGAATGGGAAGCAGATGAAGGGGTTTGGGAGTGTGATGATGATACTTCATCTCATTATGGTCATTATTATTACGGCGGAAAATTCTATAATTCCAAAAGCAGCTTAACCGCAAGCTCTACTTATAAAAGCTATAAATCGAGCACTTCCTTTAAAGGAGGCGGATCTGGATTTGGTAAAGGTTCTAGCGGAGGTTTTGGCGGGTAATGTCACACTCCTTTCATTTAGAAGAGCATTTGAGCAAACGGCGTGATGCTTATAGCAAAGTCAATCATTTTTGGCACGATTTATATGACAGTGAATATGCGTTATATGATATCGCTCTAATGACAGAACAGGAAATTGCTGACATTCACATAGCGACGCTACGCATCGGCCACATTTTTTTTAAAACAGGCAACTTGCTGAGAAGTTCATCAGACGAAACATTATTACAGTTGGATCTGCCGCACAGCATCCTTCCCTTTATAAGGCATCGTGCATTACCCGTTGATTCAGTCATTTCCAGAGTTGATTTAGTTCAGACAGCTGATGGGCTTAAGATGCTTGAGCTTAATAGTGATACACCTACCTTTGAAAAGGAGGTTTTTTATGTAAATGGTGTCCTATGTAAAGAGTTTGGTGTAGAAGACCCCAATAAAGGTTTAGCAGAAATGTTAGGAAAAGAAATGCGCAAAGCGTTAGCAGAAATGCTGCACCGTTCAGAGATTGACCATGAACCAAACATTGTGTTTACATCACATGAAGCTCATGAGGAAGACAAATACACGACCTTGTTTTTAATGGAAACAGCCAATGTCCCGGCAAAATATGTTCCTTTACATAAGCTGACAATCAAAAAGCAAGAAGGGTTGTATGATGATGAAGGGAATAAAATTGACCTCCTATATCGACAAACCTATCCGTTAGAGCATTTGGTTGAGGATATGGATGAACAAACAAATGAAGAAATCGGGGTACAGCTACTTGAGCTTGTTGCGTTAAACAAGCTGCACATGGTGAACCCCATATCAGCATTTTTACTGCAATCAAAGGCTGTTCAAGCAGTTATTTGGGGCATGATGGAACGTGATCATGCTTATTTTACAGCAGAAGAAAAGCAATGGATTTCAACTTATTTTTTACCTACTTATCTGGAAGAGGACATTTTCTTAAAGAGCGGGGTGAAGTATGTCAAAAAACCAAGTTTTGGTCGAGAAGGAGACACCGTATCCATTTACAAAGGGAAAGAAAAAATCTTAGAGGATGCTCATAAAACTTATGATAAATCATTGCCTGTTTTTCAAAAGTATATAGATCTGCCTGCCCAAGAAATAAAAACATGTGATGGAATGAACGAAGGAAAAGTGCTAATTGGAAGCTTTTTAATCAATGGAAAACCATCTGGCATCGGGTTAAGGGCAGGGAAGCAAATTACCGATAATAATGCCTATTTCTTGCCAATTGGACTAAAACGTTAAAGAAGGGACATGAGAATATGTCATTTTTAGATTTGTTTTTATCGACAATATCCTATATTGGAGTAGCTGTTGTGCTTTTAATCATTGGAATTGCCCTATTTGAAGTCACAACAAAGAATAAGGAATTTGAATTAATCAAAAACGGAAATAAGGCAGCAGTTTATGCTTTTGGCGGACGGATTTTAGGTTTAGCGATTGTCTTGTATTCATCTATTTCGAACTCTGTCAACATTTTAGATATGGTGGTTTGGGGAAGTGTCGCTATTGTTATTCAGATCATTATCTTTTATGCAGCCGAGCTGCTGACTCCAAAATTTAATATTACAAAAGCCATTGACGAGGATAATCAGGCAGTAGGCTTATTTTTATTATTTTTATCTGTTTCTATTGGCTTGATTATTGCTGCATCACTTACTTATTAACCAGTAAGAATGAAAGCGGGTGACCATTTATCATGTCATCCGCTTTTCTCGTCATGTTCCTCTTTATTTTCCTCCACTACCATCCCAGGATCAAAGTACTTGATTGCACTATAGCTAGCGGGGGCAATTGTCACGACCTCATCTGTTTCCGTTACAAAAGCGATCTCATATATTTTACCGATTTTTACATGTTCTAATTCTTCATCCCAGATAGACAAATTTGGACGTAGTAACCCTAGTGTCGCACAGCCTGTATCATGTTCCAGTTTAACAATTTTAAAGAAGACTGTTGCAAAATAATTAGTTGTTTCAGCTTTCCCCCATGTAAAAAAGGGATCTCCTTTTTGTGTTTGCAGGATAAAAGGAATGGTTTTATAGGCTGGAGCTTCAATTAATTTATGAGTTGATCGTAAATACTCAGCTCTTTCCTGCATTTGCTTGATTTTTTTTAGCGCATGCCAAATTGACGGCAGCGTATTTGCGTATTGCTTATTTGCATTTTCAGTCATCACTAACATCACCATCTTTCTTTAAAAACAATTTACGATAGGATATTGAATTTCTTAAAAATTGGTGTTAGTTCAATGTTAAACAGGCTTGTTTTAAGGAAAATTCATGAGAATGTTATGTTTTTTGTCATATTTTTACTTTTTTTTTATTAATTTAGAATAGAATTGGAAGGCTTTGTAAATAGTAATAAGCAAAGAATGCGTGAGAACACACCACTAATTTTCATGAAAGTTAGATGTTTTAGACGTTAGCCAGTGTATTTTGAAATGTTTGTATAGCAACTAACCATTGAATGAACTTTGAACGAAATTTTTAAAAATGAAGAATAGGAAGCTTTAATATGACGTCAAAAACAGAAGCAATATTTTGGAGCATAGCATTACCGGGTTTTGCCCAAATACTTAATCGAAAACTGTTAAAAGGCTTTGTCTTTATCTTTTTAGAATTCCTTATTAATGTGAACAGTAATTTTAACACAGCCATTATGGCTAGCTTCTTAGGGGAAATTGACAGAGCCGTACACATTGTTAATTATCAGTGGCTCATGTTTTATCCATGTGTCTACATGTTTGCGATGTGGGACGCATTTAAAGATGCTGAGGGAGATAGATCACCATATTCATTTTTTCCCTTTGTCTTTGGTGCTTATTTTGTTACGGTCGGCTTAATGTATTCACCCGTTTTTAAAATAAATGGCGTTTTATTAGGACCTATCTGGCTGCCAATCCTTTCGCTTATTCCTGGCTTACTTGTTGGGTACATTATTTGGATGATTATTTACTTTGTTAAGAAGAATAAAAAGTGAACGTCTATCCCGTCTTTCTACCCAAGCATGTAGATAACGTTTTTACCAACTGCCTGAATACTCCATTTACTCTTTATTTTTATTCCTATTACCCCAATAAAACCAAAGCCTTTTTCGAAATTTATATGAAGGTTTTGGTTTTTTGTTCTTTTTTAAAGGGTAGTAAAGTATAAATGATCGTAATTAAAATCAAATTTACATTTTATCAAGGCGAATTTCTGCTAAAATAAATGGATAGTGATACTTATCACGCATACCCCCCCACATTCAATGCTTTGTCGGATCAAAAGCTTTAGGTAGACCCAAACCATATCTTTAATACAAGTTTTTAGATTATCTTTCATTTTTTGCAGGAGGATACCATGACATCGGAACAACAATTAATTCATAAGACTTTTTATGAGACGTTTTTGACTGATCATGATCAAAGACGGCCTTCTCAAGTGCTTGGAGAAGCTTATTATGAGGAGCAAAATCGTGATGAAAGCTTTGATTTGTCCTATATACGTTATGCCCAGGGAGAAATTTATTACCATGATCAGGATTATGAAGCAGCCATTTTTAAATGGGAGAATATAAAAAATGAGCTAGAGCCATGGGCCATGATGAATATTGGGGATGCTTATTATCGACTAGGACTGCTTTCTGCTGCTGAAGATAAATACACGTCGATCGAAACAGAAGACAAAATATTAAGCAGTGAAGTGGCGCTTAAGCTTTTTTCGCTTTATCAAGAAAGAAATAAGGTGGAAAATGCTTATGACATTATTAAAAAGGTCTTACATATTAACCCAGATTATCCGCAGGTTACAAGAATCGCCAGGGACTTTTATGAAGAAAAAAATGATACAGACCATGCAGTTAAGCTTGCGGTTTCTGAATCCATTCGAACAGAGCGGGAAGAATGGTTCCAGGTATTAATTTCGTATGTGAAAGCAGGATATACGAAACAGTTTGAGCCTGAATTTTTTGCCGAAGCAATGTTAACGTTATTTGAAGCAAGTAAGAGCTCCTATGCCCAATTTATTGGAGCATTGTGGGAAAGCTATCGAAATGAAACATCATACCTAACATGGCTAAAAACAATCAATGATTTCTTTTTTTCAGTCGACCTTGAAGAGAATGACTATTCTTGGGGTCAGACCACAGTGTTATTTGAAGAGACATTTCTTGAGTTAACAGATGGTTCTTATTATTTAAGAGAGCTGCACGATGTGATCCCGAATTTATTGGCAAATTGGCTGATGCTTTCAACTCGTGCTAATGGATTATTCCCTTCCGCAACCGTGTTGGCTTGGAATGAAATCTTTCCTGGTACTGTACTTCCAGATGCTGTTTATAAAGCAGAGACCATTATTTTTGAAGCTGACAACGGACAAAGCGGCTTAGAAAATGCGCTGCAGCTTTATAATACAATTAATGCATGGGCAGAAACTCATTCTGTTGGGGTTGATCATAAAATAAATTGGTGGATGAAAGAAATGATCAATCCGAAAATAAAACATCATTTCCTTTTAGCTGGAAAAGCTGGAAGCGGAAAAACAACGTTTGTGCATTCTTTATTAGGTGATCAGCCATTCAAAGGGTCGACATCTTCCCTAGTGGTTCTGCATGATGATGATGAAATCTCAATGGAGCATATTTCAGCTGCTGAAAAACGACCTGTTCACAATCAACGTGAGTTAGTAGAACTTATGCAGGGGGAGGATCCTGAGCTCTTTCTTGTGAAGCGTCCATGTATATTCTTGCATGAGAATCAATGTGCAATCATTGATACACCGCCTGTAAATGGAAGTGCGGAAATGAGAAATGAACTTTTTGATTCCCTGCTTTTAGCTGACGGAATGCTCTATGTTCTGGATGGAACTTCTCCATTAACTGATAGAGAATATGATGTTTTATCCCAAATGAAAAAGTTTGCACCAAGTTTAAACGTCCACTTTTTGTTAAATAAAGTTGATTTAATAGCAAGTGATTCGGATGCTAAAGCCATTTCTGATGAAGTTAAGGCAAAAATAGCCTCACTCTATCCTGAAGCAGACGTTTTACCATATTCGTCCTTGCATCCTTTCCACCAGCAACTGAGCCAGCTTTCAACATTTATCAATACGCATTTTCAATATGATGTAAAAGAAAAGCAAGAGAAACGGACAGCAAAAGTATTAACACTCATCCGTAAAAGTTTAGCTAGTCTTTTACAAAAACGTGTTGATATGGAGAAGGGCTTGATTGACTCTATCCAGTGGAATGAAGATCTCTTAGGAAGGTTAAAGGGCTTTACAAATAAACTTACTGACCTTCAGCAGGAAAAAGTTGCTTCCATTTTAAAAGCGTATAACGACTTTTTGAAAGAAAGCAAAGCTGAAGCAAAGGTGACAATTCCGAAAATGTTAAGGGAATGCAGTGAGCTGATTAAAGAAGACAGCGATCTTAAACAAATTCATCTTGTTCTAAATGAAAGTATGAATGCTAAAATTCAGGACTATTTTGAACAGCATATGCTACCAAAAATATGTGAAAGACTTGAAGATTGGATCACAACTTCTCAAGAAGAATTGCTTGATAGTCAAGCATACTTAGCTGAAATGAGCGAAACTTTTAATGATATTTATCAGGAAGAAAAGCTGCTATTGCAATGTGAGTTTACGATTATAGACGATTGGCGCCGTGATATTAATCGGATCACAGGTAGAATGCATTATGAAAAAGAAAATATTATGCTCAAGAATAAACCGGCTCAGCTCATTTTAAAAAGTGCTGGCAAATTATTTGGAGCGATCAATCAAAATAAAATGATGCTTGTTAATCAATATAAGAAGTATGTTGAAATTGAAACATATGAGGATGTGACAAAATCCATTGTCACAAAAATCTTCTTGCCGTTTGAATTATTTGAAAAAGGATTAAGCCAAGATGTTTCTTCATTCTTTACTGGACCAATTCATGAGGTGAAGGAAACCATCGAAGAAACAGAGACAACGATTCAAGAGGGTAAAGAAGGGCTAAGCGAGATGAAAGCAAACCCAGAAATCTTCTATGATCCGTTGAAATTATTTGAGGTTAATCTTCTTCAACAGGAATTTATGCTTCGGGCAAAAAGAGATTATAGTCATACAGGATGATTGAATGACTGAGTTTGTATGGAAGAGCAGTTCTTCTGTACAAAGCTCAGTCTTTTTATTAAGGTAAGAAAGTATAAAATTTTGTACTTAGTTTTAGTGTCTAGCTCCAGCGCCTAGCCCCTCTAGGGTCTAGCCACTCATGAATTGAAGGCAAAGAACACCTTCTATTCATGAGCGCTTATTTGCCCTAGGCTGATCAAGGCGCTTGCGCTTTTCTAAATAAACGGAATGATTACTCTAAGATGGCAAATAATAAAAGGGCATATTCATATTTTAAAAGTCTCTAGGAGGCAAAATGGACAGGAATTATGCCATAGATTTTATTAAATTTTTCGCGATATTAGCAGTAGTCACTATTCACACTGTCCCAAAGGATAGCATCTTTGGACTGTTCGTTCTTGATAATCTTTCTAGATTTGCTGTTCCTTTTTTCTTTTCAACATCAGGCTATTTATTCGGGAAAAAAATGAAGCGAGATGGAAAAACTTTCAGGTACTTTAAAAGATATGTGCTTAAAATCTTAAAACTTTACGTTTGCTGGGTAGTTTTCTATGCCATGTATGATATTCTCATACTCGTATTAAGCAGCCATGATTTACAGAGTGATGTAATGGACTATGTTAAAAATTTTACATTGCTGAATGTATTGTATTACGGAAAAGGGACAAGCGGATACCAATTATGGTTTTTACCCGCTTTAATATGGAGCATCACCATTATTTATCTCTTTTTTAAGATGAAGAAGATAAACATTCTCATCATCGTTGCATTTGTATTGAACATAATAGGGCTTTTTGGGCAATCCTATGCTATCTTTTATGAATTTCCACTAAACACCCGTGATGCTTTATTTATTGGCATATTTTATACGACGTTAGGTTTTTTCTTTGCGTTAAATCTTGAATCAGATGTTAATCATTTAAGCAGGAAAGCATATCTGTCATTTGTTTCGCTTTTTTGTATTCTTCAAGTTGTCGAAGGCTTTATTTTAGAAAAGGTGATTGAGGCAAAAAACGGAGAATACTTTATTTCCACCATCTTTTTAACATTCTCACTATTTTCCTACATCTTAACGAATAAACAGCTGGGGAAGGGCAGGTTTCTTACAAGGATTGGAGCAAATGCTTTAGGGATCTATGCGATTCATGTCTTTTTTATTGATATGATCGATAAGACGTTAAGCTTTTTGCACTTGAATTCCTTTTCAGATCATTTCGTCTGGAAACTAGTTGATACTGTCATAGTGTTTAGTTTATCCTATCTTGCGTATGGTTTTCTTCAACATGTGAAAGATCATATAGATCTGGGGAAATCGAATTAGCAGTAACAAGCGCCCAAAGCAACTGCTCTGGACGCTTTTGTTTATTTTATTTAGAAGCTTGTTGTTCAACAGCTAAAGATTCAGGTCTTTCACACGTACTTTCCATATGATAATGTGTACCATTATCTGACGCATCATGGAAACCGTGCATGGCTTCTAATACATGGAAGGCCAAATCTCCATTTGCACGGAATTTGCCTCCTTCAATGATTGCCTTAGCCATATCAGCCACACCTAAACCGCGGCTGTTTTGGGAATATCCATATGATAAGGGAACCTCGACAAATTCTTTTTCATCACGTTTTCTTATCTTGACAGGACCGCCGAACGTATTCGGGTCTGGAACAAGCAGGGTGCCTTCGCTTCCGTAAATTTCAATTGGTGGTAGGGAGGTGCCGCCAAAGGCATCAAAGCTTGTTGTAATCGTCCCAATGGCACCAGATGCAAAATCAATGACACCGGAAATATGTGTCGGAGTTGCTACATTAATTTTCGTGCCGGCTTTCGGTTGGCTGCTGATTGTACGTTCCGGGTAACTAATTCGGGCTGAACCAGAGATTCTTGTAATCGGTCCTAATAATGAAACCAGTGCTGTTAAATAATAAGGACCCATATCAAACATTGGGCCGCCGCCAATATCGTAATAAAAGGCTGGGTCTGGATGCCAATGCTCATGTCCTCGGCCAATCATAAATGCAGATGCGCCGATTGGTTCCCCGATTTCTCCTTTTTCAATAAGATGAATAGCTGTCTGAATCCCAGCGCCTAAAAAGGTGTCAGGTGCACTGCCAACTAAAAGCTGATGCTTATTAGCTGTTTCTAAAATTAGCTGACCTTCTTCGCGTGTAACAGCAAGAGGTTTTTCTGTATAAACATGCTTGCCTGCTTCAAGGGCCTGGATACAAACAGCTGCGTGTGCTTTCGGTATCGTTAAATTAATAACTAATTGAATGTCAGGATCAGAAAGAAGTTCTTCAACAGAACAAGCCTTTGGAACTCCGTATTTTTCTGCTTGAGCTTGTGCACGCTGCTCATCTAAATCCGCACAGGCTATAAGCTCAAGATGATCGAACTTTTGTACATTCTCCATGTAAATGGAACTAATATTTCCGCAGCCAATAATACCGACTTTTAGCTTTTTCATAGTGTAACCCTCCATTTTTTTCATTCTATAAAAGCATTGTTATAGTAAGTTAGGGCATGGAGCCTTGCGCTTTTTTTAAAAGGTAAGAAAGTATAAAATTTTAACTTAGTTTTTGTGTCTAGCTCCAGCGCCTAGCCCCTCTAGGGTCTAGCCACTCATGAATTGAAGGCAAAGAACACCTTCTATTCATGAGCGTCTTATTTGCCCTAGGCTGATCAAAGCGCTTGCGCTTTTCTTATTGACTATCTCCCATTCCAGTGTAAACTCTTCCATTTCCGATGCCTGATGCACCAGAAGCTGCCAATTCTAGAGCTCGTTTCTTTCCTTCGGCAGCCCATAGGAAGCCGCGGCGCATAATGAGGGAAACCTCTGGCATGGCTACGATATTTGCTTGATGGCCTAATGAATTATAGAAGACATGTCCTTGTCCCCATCGTTTTGTCCATACGACAGGCATATCAACAGCTTTATTTGTTGCATGCGGGCCATCAACAACCGGGAAGCGTGTAGTGGCAAGAACCTCTACAGCCGGGTCCACATGAAGGTAATATTGTTCACTTACCACTTTAAAGTCTGTTAACCCTTCTAACAGCGGACTTGTCGAATGCTTGATATTGACCATATATTCCACACCATCATTACCAGGATGTGCTACCCAATTTCCGCCAGTCATAAACTGCCAGTCAACATTGTTACGGAAGGAATCACACATTCCTCCATGACATCCAGCTAAGCCGACGCCATTCATGACAGCTTCAGAAATATTTACTACATATTTCTTTTCAATTTCTCCCATCGTCCAGTGAGGAACGATTAAATCTAGTGATTTTAGCTTATCGGGATCTGCATAAGAATCTAGTGAATTTGAAATCTCTACTTGGAAGTTTTCCTCCTCCAGAATTCCTTTGAAAATCTCTGCAACTTCCTCTGGTTGATGACCATCCCAGCCTCCCCAAACGATTAATGCGCTTTTCTTCATTTGAAAACACTCCTTTTTTTATAAATGGATAAGGTTCAGTAGTGATTTTGCAACTTTCGAGTGGATTCTTGCAATTTTCTGCGTGATTCTAGCGTTCTTTATTTAAACGTCAGAAATCCTAATCCACTGTCGTTTATCAATTGAAAGATCAACCGCTTCCAAAACTTGTTGGCATTTTACGCCATCTTTGAAGTTCGGGACAGGCTGACGGTTTTCGCGGAGTGCTTCCATAAGCTCAACAACTTCGTGTATAAACGTATGCTCATATCCGATTGTATGTCCAGGCGGCCACCAGTTTTCAGCATAAGCATGAGCAGGGTCTGTAGCCAATACGCGACGGAAGCCTTGAACATCCTCTCTGTCATCGGTGAAATAAACCTGAAGTTCATTCATTCGTTCGAAGTCAAAGATGACACTGCCTTTTGAGCCGTTTATTTCAAATGAATTTGTGCAGCGATGGCCTGAAGCATAACGGGTTGCTTCAAAGCTTCCTAAGGCACCATTAGCAAACCTGGCTAAAAACAGTGTAGCATCATCAACGGTTACTTCACCTTTTTCTGCATTTTCATTGCCGGTAGCAGATAAGCCAGTCATGTTCGTTGGAATTGGACGCTCTTTAATAAATGTATCGCTCATCCCGATGACTTCATCGATGTCACCGATTAAATAATGAGCCAAGTCAATGAGATGTGCGCCTAAATCTCCATGCGAACCTGAGCCTGCAACCTCCTTTTGGAGTCTCCATGCAAGCGGGAAGTTTGGATCCACCAGCCAATCTTGTAAGAACCATGCGCGGAAATGATAAATATCGCCTAATTTCCCTTCGTCAATCAGTTTTTTCGCTAACATGACAGCTGGAGCAAATCGATAATTGAACCCGACCATATGCTTAACCCCAGCCGCTTCTACAACTTCAAGCATTTCTCTTGAATCCTTCAATGTAAGCGCTAACGGTTTTTCGCAAAAAACATGCTTGCCAGCTTGGGCTGCGGCAATCGTTATTTCTTTATGTACATCACTAGGTGCATTGATATCAATTAAATCAATATCATCTCTTTCTAAAAGACTTTGCCAATCTGTTGTATATTCCTCCCAGCCGAATTGTGCAGCAGCTTCGGCTACTCCAAGTGCATTCCGTCCGCAAATCACCTTCATCTCAGGGTGAAGTGTTTTTGGGAAAAATAATGGTAGGTCGCGATATGCATGACTATGTGCTTTACCCATAAATTTATAGCCGATCATGCCAACTCTAATCTTATCCATACTAATCTCCTTTTCTTATTTGTATTTTTATAGTGAAAATCTAGCGCCGATAATCATTCACTATTTTTTCTAACGGCGCTAGAGCGATGATGCCCGTTCGATCAATGTAACTGGCAGCCGTTGAATGCCAGCTATTTTGCCTTCATTGGAAATGAGCTGAAAAACCTTTTCTGCCGCCATTTGCCCCATTTCAAATAGCGGAACCTTTACAGTGCTAAGTGGAGGGGATGTCATTTTGGCGATTTCTGAGTCATCATATCCAATTAATGCGTAATCATGGCCAGCTGTATATCCGTGTTCACTTAATCCTTGCATAAGTCCAATTGCCATACGGTCATTTGCTGCAAAGATTGCTTTATAGTCTGGCAGCAATGGTGCAATTTCAGCAGCAGCTTGAAAACCGCTTTTTCTACTGTAGTTTCCTTTAAAAATAATTTTCTCATTGAATGCAACTTCAGCTTGACTGATCGCTTTTATATATCCTTGTAACCTTTCGGCACTATTAGAAAATTCCATAGGGCCATTTAAAAAGATGACATGTTCAAAGCCTTTCCTTAGCAATGAGGACACTGCTTGGAAGCTGCCGTCCACATGGTCAGCATCAATTGAGTGGAAGGAATGGCCAGAAAATGTTTGGTTTACAAGACAGTAGGGAAGATGTAAGTCATGAAGCTTTTCAAGCGCATCAACTTCACCAGGAATATTTTTAGAGCCAAGGATAATACATCCATCTACTCTTTGAGAACGAAACAGCTGTACATAGTCTTTTGGCTCATCAGGTGATTGAAATAAAAGCAGCAAGCCATAGCCTAATTCACCGAGCCTGGCACCAATCCCGCTTAGCAGTTCAGAAAAGTAATGGGTTGACATTAGGTTAACCTTTGGCAAATACGGAACAATCACACCGATATTGTTGCTTTTCCCCCTTGCAAAGCTTTGCGCGATTGCATTTGGGTGGTAGTTAAGCTCTTTGGCTGCTTGCAAGACTTTGCGTTTTGTTTCTTCTCGCAAAGGGCCGATATTATTAAAAACACGTGAAACAGTGGCTTCAGATACACCTGCCAGTTTCGCCACTTCTTTTCTGTTAGCTAAGACATTCACCTCCAAAAAAATGTACACGCGTACATTTTCTCTATTATTCTATGATTTGTCAATTGGTTTTTTGAAATTTTCAAAATCTTTTTTAGAATGATGAAAATGATGTTTATAAATGGCTAAAATAAATCCAATTCAGCATGAAAAGTATTACATGTCTAACCTGTTATAGGTTATGATAAAAAAAGTGAGTATTTGTTCTTAAAGATAAAGTGATGCAAAACTTAACGTTAATTGAAGTGCTGAAATACCAGACAGTTTAAACGAGAAAAAGATATAAAAGGGGAAGGATTTGAACCATTTGTTAAAAAAAGGGAAGAATAAGCGGTATATTGCAATATTCCTAAGTTTGCTTTTATTGTTGGTTTCCGTGCCTGTTGTATCAATGAAGCTTCCCGTCCGGACATCAGGAGAACATCCAACGGTTTTTATAGCAGGGGATTCAACAGTGCAAACATATTCTGAAAAATGGAAACCAAGAGCTGGCTGGGGGCAAATGCTGCCACATTTTTTTAGTCCTAAGATTTCCTTTAAAAACTATGCAATCAGGGGAAGAAGCTCAAAGTCATTTATCAATGAAGGCAGACTAGATAAAATATTAAGACATATAAAGCCAAATGATTATTTATTAATCCAATTTGGTCATAATGATGCCAAAAAACACCGCGATGATCTTTACACATCTGTGCATGAATATAAAAATTATTTAAAGCTATACGTCAATGGAGCTCGAGCCCGTGGCGCAATACCTATATTAGTTACGCCTGTAGGCAGAAGAGATTTTCACAAGGAAACAGGTAAATTTAAAAGCAGCTTTCCCGAATATGTCAAAGGAATGAAAGAGGTCGCAGCTGAGCTTGATACCTCGCTCGTGGATTTAAGCCTTCTAAGCATTGCCTACTATGACCGAATAGGACCAAAAGGTACACTTTCTGTCTTTTTACATATCGAACCAGGGGTGTACAAAGCTTATCCTAATGGGGCTAAAGATGATACACATTTCCAGGAATATGGGGCTAATCAAATTGCGTACTTGATGGCTCACGCAATAAAGGATCTGGATGTTCCATTATCAAATTATGTAACGATAAAATGAACGAATAAAAGTCTCCTATTATGGAGGCTTTTTATTCGTTCTTTTTACACTGGAAAAAGTACATTTAGAACAAAACACTAAGTTTGTATAGTCCTAAGGTCATAAAAATAGTGTTAGTTAAATAGATTTATTTTTTAGATCATATCTGTTTTTTAAACAACAATATCTGTTTTTTATATATCCAATAAATGGCCAAGCGGATAATATTTACCTGTAAGCGCTTTCTATTGGTGGGATGGAGGTGAAGCATCGAAATGGAAGGGTGCTTATATTATATATTGAAAGGATGGAAACTTATTGGCCACGAAACGAACAAACAAAGGAAATAAGATTTTTGCAATGCTTCTTAGTTTATTACTCCTATTGTCATCAGTTCCAGTTTTTCCCCATCAAGCGAATGCAGAAGAGTTTGAAGTAAAGAAATTTGATTTTGGTATTGAAACGGGCCCGGTTATGGAGGGCTATACAAAGGTTACTCCTGAAACAGGTTATACGGCCGAAAGCAAATATGGTTTTGCCGATCCCTCCAAGGTAACAGCTTTCGATCGGACTGGTTCTGATCCATTAAAATCAGATTATATCACAACTATAGAAACCTCCTTCAATGTTGATCTGCCTAAAGGAGATTATTCAGTTACCGTGATTTCTGGTGATGAACAAGAAGCGACTGAAATTGGCGTGAAGGCTGAAAGCATCCAGAAGATCCAAAATACCTCAATTCAATCAGGCCAATATATTGAACGTACGTTTGAAATCGCACTCATAGATGGACAACTTACCATCGAATTTACCGGTTCAGCACCAAAATTAAATGGACTAATTATTGAAAAGCTTCCAGAACGTACAGCGGGTGAGCACCCAACCGTATTTATGGCAGGTGACTCTACTGTTCAGACTTATGATGAATATTGGCGTCCAGAAGCGGGCTGGGGTCAAATGATTTCTCGTTTTTTCAGCTCTGAGCTTGCCTTTGATAATCATGCCATCGGCGGAAGAAGTACGAAGACTTTTTATAATGAGGGCAGACTTGATACAATTTTGCGAAATATAAAACCGAATGATTACCTGTTAATTCAGTTTGGGCATAATGATGCAACCATCAGTCGACCTGAACGCTATACTTCTGTTCCTGATTATAAAGAATATTTACGAACATATGTGAATGGTACTCGTCAACGTGGAGCAGAGGCCATTTTGGTTACACCTGTTGGCCGCAGAGATTTCAACGCAGATACAGGCAAATTTAATGTCAGCTTTCCTGAATATGTTCAAGGAATGAAGGAAGTTGCTGAAGAGCTTGATGTCCCATTGGTTGATCTAAGCTCTTTAAGTGTTGCTTATTATGATACGATCGGTCCAGAAGGAACACTTTCTGTTTTTCTTCATACAGAGCCGGGGATGTATCCAGCATTTCCGAATGGTTCACAGGATAATACTCATTTCCAAGAATATGGTGCTATTCAAATTGCCAGATTGTTATCTGGCGGTATTAAAGAACTAGAGATTCCATTATCATCCTATGTTATTGATATTAAACCACCTGCAGCTGTACCGAATAAGCCAACTGGTTTAGTGGCAAGTAATATCAGCAACGCAGGAGCTGTTTTGACTTGGAATGAGGTGGAAACAGCAGATATTTATAAAGTTTATCGCAAACCTTCAACTGAATCCACCTTTGATTTAATCGGAACAGCAACGGTTCCAAGATTAAGCATGACAGGAATGGAGGAAGGTAAATCCTATGATGTCGTTGTAACGGCGGTTAACGGCAAAGGTGAATCTGAGAAATCTGATGTTGTTACCATCCAAACAAAACAAGCTACAATAAAATTTGATTTTGGCTTAGCTGGTACGCCAGTGGCTGAAGGCTATACGGAAGTAAATCTTTCAACATTATATACTTCTGAAAGAGGCTTCGGAATTGTCGATGCAACAGGGATGATCGGCAGGGATCGCGGAACAGGCGGTGACCTTCTTCGTGACTGGCTTGGTTATTTCAATGTTGGCTGGAAATTTAATGCAGATGTACCAAACGGGCTTTATGCCGTAAAAGTGTATGTAGGAGATTTCTCAGGAAGTGCTAGAACAACTGTTCAAATCGAAGGACAGGATTATGGACAAATTTCAGCACCGAAAAATAATTATACAGAGAAGCTGATTCCTGAAGTATCTGTTAAGGATGGCCAAATGAATTTTCAGTTTGGCGGTTCAACAGGGATTGTCAATGGTGTGGATCTGACACCAATATTGCTCGCTCCTTCAGAACTTAAGGTGGAGGAAAAAAACCTTGATCCTTCAAAACCTTCTGTCACCCTTTCTTGGAAATCAGTTGAGGATGCGGAGAAATACAATGTTTATCGGAAAGTGGCTGGCACAGATGCAAATGAATTGGTTGGCCAATCGGAAACAAATTTCTTTAAAGATACAACTGTTAATGTTGGTCTAAAATATGAATACACAGTTACAACCATCGACAGGGCGAATGTGGAGACGGTTCCATCTATGCCGTTTGAGGTTTCCATGATTAACCCTTCCCAGCCAGTACCAGAAGCACCAAAGAATCTAGAAGTAGCAAAAGTGAAAAAACATGATCTTACTATTAAATGGGATAAGGTGGAAGATGCGATCACATACAATATTTATCGTTCAGAAAAAGCTGATGGAGAGTTCGTCTTAGTTGGCAAAACGGATAAGACAAGATATATCGATGAAACTGTGTTGACAACCATTCCTTATTATTATAAGGTTGCAGCTGTTAATGCAGGTGGAATTTCCGAGCTATCAGAAACTATTAAAACACCAGCTGTTACGGTGTTGAAACGGCAAATGGAGGATTTAGGCCGTTCACCGGTTGCGGTACAAACGGAGGAAGGTGTGTTTGTCAGCTGGAGGCTATTAGGAACAGACCCAGACACAGTAGGCTTCCATATTTATCGGGATGGCGAGAAAATAACCTCTTCACCAATTACAGACAGCACGAACTATATGGATAAATATGGAGAAATGGATTCAATCTATGAAATTCGAGCGGTTGAAGCTGGAAAAGAACTAAAACAACAAGAGACAACAAAGGTTCTCAGTAAAAATTATTTAGATGTGCCCCTGCAAAAGCCTGAGGATGGGATAACACCACTTGGTGATCCATATTCCTATCGTGCAAATGATGCAAGTGTTGGAGATCTTGATGGTGATGGAGAATATGAATTGGTGTTAAAATGGGATCCAACAAATTCAAAGGATAACTCTCAAGCAGGGTATACCGGGAATGTTTATATTGATGCCTATGAGCTTGATGGAACATTAAAATGGCGCATTGATTTAGGGAAAAACATTCGGGCTGGAGCTCACTATACCCAATTTTTAGTTTATGATTTTGATAGTGATGGAACAGCTGAAATTGCCATGAAGACAGCGGATGGAACGATTGATGGTCAAGGAAATGTCATCGGAAGAACAGATGCAGATCATCGCAATAGCTCGGGATATATCTTGCAAGGAGAGGAATTCTTAACGGTCTTTGATGGCAAGACAGGCAAGGCGCTTCAATCCACAAACTATGAACCGCCACGCGGTGATGTCGCTTCATGGGGAGATTCATACGGAAACCGTGTCGATCGGTTTTTAGCCGGGGTTGCTTATCTTGATGGAGAACGCCCAAGTATCGTGATGGCACGCGGTTATTATACAAGAACGGTGTTAACTGCCTATAATTGGAGAGACGGACAGCTGACAAAACAGTGGACGTTTGACTCTCAAGAGGAAGGAAACAGCGAATATGCCGGACAAGGATACCATTCTTTAAGCATTGCTGATGTTGATAAGGATGGGAAGGATGAAATCGTATACGGCCAAATGGTTGTGGATGATGACGGTACAGGATTATATACAACAGGCTTAGGTCATGGTGATGCTCTTCATGTAAGTGATTTCCTCCCAGAACGCCAAGGGCTTGAAGTATATGCTGTACAAGAAAATAAAAGTGCGGAATATGGCTATGATATGCGGGATGCTGCAACTGGTGAAATCATTTGGGGCCAAAAAACAGGCCAGGATACAGGCAGAGGCCTGATCGCAGATATTGATCCAAGACATGCTGGTGCAGAAGCATGGGCCATTTCAGGTGCGTGGAACAGCCAGGTTGGCGGTTTGCATACAGCAACAGGCGAAAAAATTTCTGATCGTATTCCTACCTCTAATTTTGCGATTTGGTGGGATGGTGATTTACTTCGCGAATTAGCTGATCACCAATACGATGAAGCAAAAGGCACAGGAGCAGGTAAGATCGACAAATGTGATTATGAAAATAACAAGCTAGTAAACTTGCTTACTGCAGAAGGAACCCTTTCTAACAACTCAACGAAAGGTACTCCGGCGCTGCAAGCAGACCTATTTGGCGATTGGCGTGAGGAAATCATTTGGCGTACAGAAGATAGCAGTGCATTACGCATCTTTACGACAACAGAGCAAACAGATCATCGCCTCTTTACGCTCATGCATGATCCGCAATACCGATTAGCGATTGCATGGCAAAATGTCGGGTACAACCAACCGCCGCATCCAAGCTTTTTTATCGGTGAGGGAATGGAGAAGCCCCCAGCACCTAGTATTGATGTAGTGGAAATCAAAAGACCTGATACAACAGCTCTTAAAAAATAAAAAAAGTAAGATTATTAGGTTTATGATGTTCAAACAGGGGGTAGTAAAAAAATGACAGTATCCCCCCTGATACTTTCCTATATGAAAAACGAATAAATTGAAGAGCCTCCATAGTGCTATGGAGGTTTTTTCTTGTTTTTATTTAAAGGTAATAAACATAAAATTTGAACTTAGTTTTGGTGTCTAGCACCTCCCTATCGCCTATCAAACTTCAGATCATCTCCCTGCGATAAGTCAACATCGGTTCGCTTTGCTTACCGTGTTTCCTTTATCTCAGTCGATGCTCCTCCAGTTTATACGGCGATGACCAAGGAGCTTGCGCTTTTGTTCAAGTTTAAGAAATTCTTCATTTTTCCCCTATCTTTATTTTAAGATCTCCTGTTTATACTAAGGTCATCAAAAGCAAATGAAACTCATGTTATAATTTGGAAAGGAGGTATGTGGAGATGAATGATTATGTTGTATTAGTAGTAGATGATGATAAAGAAATCCGTGATGCGATTGAAATATATTTGAAAAATGAAGGTATGACCGTGCTTAAAGCAAAGGATGGCATAGAAGCGATCGAATATATAAATGAACATGAAGTCCACTTAATTTTATTAGATATTATGATGCCTAGAATGGATGGTATTGCTGCAACATTTAAAATACGTGAGGATAAAAACATCCCAATCATTATTTTAAGTGCAAAAAGTGAAGATACCGACAAGATCTTAGGTTTGCAGGTCGGTGCTGATGATTATGTGACAAAGCCTTTTAATCCATTAGAACTGATTGCCAGAGTCAAATCACAGCTAAGAAGATATGTAAAATTAGGACCGTTTGAAGGGATAAAGAAAACAATTGATTTAAACGGACTTACCATTGACCAATCAGCAAAGGAAGTAGCGGTAAATGGCGAGCCGGTTAAATTAACACCGATTGAATATAAAATCGTGGAACTCTTGATGGTCAACGCGGGTCGAGTATTCTCTATCTCTGAAATTTACGAACGGGTGTGGAAGGAGCCTTGCTATAACGCAGAAAACACTGTTGCTGTACATATTCGTAAAATTCGTGAAAAAATTGAAATCGACCCTAAAAATCCGAGATATTTAAAGGTGGTATGGGGAATTGGATACAAAATGGAAAAGTAGAATTGCCATTGTCACATGGTTTATTTTACTTACTTTTGGAATAAGCGGTGTTTTGACCGCACTAGTAAATGATGAGAACGATTATATGAAGCAAAGTTATTTTAACACCTCCCAATTTGAAGACACGCTTGGGCAATTATTCATGTATATTAATGCATTTGAAATATCTTATGAAGAAAAAGCAGAGCTAAAAAAATCGATAACCGTTTCAGATGAAGAAATTGAAGAGTACCGTTTCAGATATGGTGACCTCACCGAACAAATTACTAGTATTGAACAACAGTATCAATCTAGAATTGATGAAGCACAAGCAAATGAAGATCAAAAAGTTGCTGATATTTATATCAAGGAAAGAGATAAAAAAATTGAAGATATCACGAAAAATTTTGAAAGTGACGAGTACATCAAGGAGAAAATTGTAAAAGAAAAAGAACAAAAAATAGATGAATATTATAAAGAGCTTGAAGGTTATCGACATGAATATGAAAAATATAAAGAAGCATTTGTCTATTATTTAAAAAATACCACAACAGGAGAGGTATACACGAACCTTCCTTCAAAAGAAAGCAAATCAGTTGAAACATATATAAATAATGACAAAATGATTTTCATCCAAAGCTACCCAACAAAAAATCAAAGCTATCTTAGCATGAGAGAGCAGCCCTTAATATCTGGATATGAAGAAGTGATGCTTAATAACTTAAACAATGACTCAAATGCTTTATATGAAGGTAAAATAGGGATTTCTAACGATACACCTAACTCAAATTTTATTATGGTCGATTATTATACTTATGATAACCAGCAAAAAGTATTTTGGGTTTATACAATCGCATCGGTTATTGCTTTGATCGTAAGTATCATTATTGGTAAGAAAACAAAGATATTTAAGAGAACTGCCCCGAAAATGTGGGAGGGAATATATAATAAAATCCCGATTGATGTTGCCATGCTTCTATTTGGTATTACGGCAATCATTACAATGGTTATAATTGTTGATCAGTCCTATCTAGGTTATAGTTATCAACTAATGGGGATATTAGAAATTATTTTTTATCAACTGATCCTCATGACGATCTTTTTCGCTTTAACGGTTATCCAAGGAATATATCTATACTCTCGATTTAAAGCATTACATCCTGATAAAGATGTTTGGAAGAGTACATTATTCTTTCAATTTTTTAAAATGATAAGTAACGCATTTTTGAATCGAAGAATCGGAACACAAGTATTTCTTCTCTTGGCAATCGTCTTTTCATTCGGAGCCGGGTCAATTCTTATCTTTGTTGAACCAGTATTTTTGCTCGGATATGTCCCTGCTTTTTTTCTAGTGGCAGTACCGATATTTATTCTTATTATAAAAAGAACCGGCTACTTTAACGAGATTAGCAACAATGCACACGCATTAGCAAATGGTGATTTTCAACCTGATTTAAAGGTAGTTGGAAGGTCCGTATTTGCCAGGCTAGCAGAAGATATCAATACAATGAAGCGTGGGGTAAAAACATCACAAAAGGCCCAAGCGAAAAGCGAAAGGCTCAAAACCGAGTTGATTACCAATGTCAGTCATGATTTGCGCACCCCTTTAACATCGATTATTACGTATTCTGAGCTTTTAAAAAATCAGAAGTTAACTGAGGACGAACGAAAAATGTATATTGAAATTATCGACCGCAAGTCTAAGCGCTTAAAAGTGTTAATCGATGATCTGTTTGAAGCCTCCAAAATGGCGAGCGGGAATATTGAACTTGTAAAGGAAAAAATTGATCTTGTCCAGCTGCTTCAGCAAGCATTAGCTGAATCGAATGAAGCGATACAAGCTTCCAGGGTTCAATTTCGCGTGGTAAATCCAGACAACCCTGTTTATGCCTTTGTTGATGGTCAAAAGCTATGGCGCGTATTCGACAATTTAATCGGTAATATTCTAAAATACTCGCTTGAACACACAAGAGCTTATATTACAATCAGTGCGGTAAATGGTGAAGCCATGATTACCTTTAAAAATATTTCAAAATATGAGCTTAATGATGATGTGAATGAATTATTTGAACGATTCAAACGCGGAGATAAATCACGTCATACAGAAGGGTCAGGATTAGGGTTGGCGATTGCAAAATCAATCATTGATTTGCATGAGGGCTCCCTAGACATCAATGTGGACGGTGATCTGTTTAAAGTTACAATTGTATTAGGGTTAATGCAGGAATAGAAAATAAGCTGTCTCGAAAAAGGACCGACCTTTTTGGGACAGCTTTTATTTTGCTTTAAGAAATTATATAAGCGCTTCGACACCCAGCTCCAGCGCCTAGCCCCGACAAGCATAAGCCACTCATGAATTGAAGGCAAAGAACGCCTTCTATTCATGAGCGTCTTATTTGCCTTAGGCTAATCAAGGAGCTTGCGCTTTTCTTATTTACATGAAATTAACGTTTTGGAACATATCGTCTTTACATTATGAGCTTAGTATTTGTATAAGTAACCATTTTTAATTATTGGAGGAAAAATGAAAGAAAACATTATTTTTATTCATGGGTTAACTGGCACAAAAAATGCGTTTAATAAACAAAAGAAGCACTTCGATCACTCTTTTAATACGTATTCTTATGATTTACTTGGCCATGGAGAGGATCGAGGGAAGGTTGTTGATTTTACATTGGATAACTTAGTCGCACAATTAGAGAACCTTTTTGAGCGTGAAGGACTTAATGAAGCACATCTATGTTCACTTAGCTATGGGTGTTATCCAAGTATACTATTTGCAAATAAGTGGAAAAGGAAAGTGAATAGTCTATGCTTTATCGGCGGTCATTATAATTCGCCATCCCCTCTATTTGATGTGTTTAAACATTATTGGGAGATTCGCAATGAAGACTACCCATCATGGTTAAGAAAATATTCGCACGATATTTATCCAAAAGAAAGTGTAATCGATCCTTATTCGATTATTTCCCGTAAAATTTATTATAGATATGGTCTTGAACTTGATGAAAATATCTTAAAAATTGCGATTTATCATCGTTTAACCTATGATTTGCGCAGTGACATTTCAAAAATTAGCGTCCCAGTTCTTTGGGTGATGGGAGATCATGATTCTTTATACAAATCAACATTAACTGATTTAGAAACCTTACTCCCGCACGTTATTTATAAAGAAATTAAACATGCCGGCCATGCTGCGAATATGTTTAGAGCCAGCTGCTTTAACGAAATGTATGAGGAATTTCTACATTCAAATTCAGCAGCAAGACGTAACTCGGAAACGAAAAAGGAAATCAAATAGTGAAATTTCTATGTTTGCTTTCTGTTTAAAATGGGTATTTTTAGAATTAGTTATGAAGGTTTATCTATTTTATAGATTAAACTTGGAAGATTAATCTTAAATAGATATCAATTTTAGTAATTTAAGATGAAATTCTTCTCGAATAATGATATGATAGAATTATCTTACTATTTAATAGAATAGCAAATTTAGGGGAAGGTGACACTATGACAACTAGAATAGAGACAAATGATAGCAGCATCCCTTTACGTCGTGATGTAAAATCTCTAGGTCATATTCTTGGGGAAATTCTTATTCATCATGGGGGAACGGAGCTTCTTGAAAAAGTAGAAAAATTAAGAATGATGGCAAAGTCTCTTCGAACTAGCTTTGATGAGGAAACATATAAAGAACTAAAAGAAGAAATCGTGAACTTGGACACGCCGATGCGAAAACAAGTCATTCGCGCCTTTTCGATTTACTTCCATCTTATCAATGCCGCAGAGTCCAATCACCGCATTCGCCGCCGTCGTGAATATCAGCTTCAAGATAACCAAGTAGTACAACCAGCATCAATTGAAAGTGCCCTTTTATCATTAAAAGAAAATGAAATTGATGTAGATACCATTCAAAATGTATTAAATACGTTATCTCTGGAATTAATTATTACAGCTCATCCGACAGAAGCAACGAAGCGTTCAGTGATTGAGATTCAAAAGCGTATTGCCACTATTTTAAAAAGCTTAGATAATAAAATGCTTACGAAAAAAGAGCGTAAAAAGCTAGAGGAAAGCTTATTAAATGAAGTAACCATTCTTTGGCAAACAGATGAATTACGTCATCGTAAGCCTACCGTAATGGATGAAGTGCGCAATGGTCTTTATTATTTTGATCAAACATTTTTTGATGTTCTTCCAGAAATTCATCAGGATCTTGAAGAAGGTCTTAGCGAACAATTTCCAGGTTATAAGTGGGAAGTACCTAATTTCCTTCGCTTCGGTTCCTGGATTGGCGGAGACCGAGACGGCAACCCTAATGTTACACCAGAGGTTACATGGGAAACATTAGAAAAACAACGTGAACTAGCACTGAAAAAATATAAGGAAGCATTAATTGAAGTCATGAAACGCTTTAGTCATTCCACAACACGTACTGAGGTAAGCGAAGAGCTAATTGCGAATGTTGAAAAGGATGAAGCAGCTTATATGGGCAGCGATAAACAATGGCCGGTAGAAAATGAGGTTTATCGTCGGAAAATTGCCGTTATTTTGACACGTCTAAAAGAAGTGGGGAAATCTGACATTGGTTACCAATCTTCTGAGGAATTATTGGAAGATCTTTATATGATTCAGCGAAGCATGAGCAAGCATCAACCGGCAAATCGTCAGTTGAAAATGCTCAAAAAATTAATTCGTCAAGTTCAGTTATTTGGATTCCACTTAGCTACTCTTGATATTCGTAACCATAGCGGAGAACATGAGGCAGCCATAACTGAAATTTTGGCTAAAGTGAAAGTAGCTGAAAATTATGCTGCCCTCTCTGAAGAAGAAAAAATTAAAACATTGGAGACGGTTCTCAAAGATCCGCGTCCTGTTCTTTTGTTAAATGAAGATTATTCAAAAGAAACACAAGAAATGATTAAGGTCTTTACGATGATTAAGAAGGCCCATGATACATTCGGCAAAAAATCAATTCTTGTTTACCTAGTAAGTATGACACAATCTGCAAGTGATTTGCTTGAAGTATTGGTGCTTGCTAAGGAAGCGGGCATTTACCGACTTCATGCAGATGGTACTGTTGAAAGCCATTTAAATGTTGCGCCGCTTCTTGAAACAATTGATGACTTAACTGCAGGTCCAAAAATTATGGAAAAATTGTTTAATATGGATGTTTATCGCAATCATCTAACCATTCATGGCGATTCACAAGAAATCATGCTTGGTTATTCTGACGGAAGTAAAGATGGCGGTACGTTAACGGCAAACTGGAAGCTATATAAAGCACAGCTTGAAATCCATGATATGGCAAAACGCTATGGAATTGGATTGAAATTCTTCCATGGCCGCGGCGGTTCATTAGGTCGCGGAGGCGGTCCATTAAACAGAAGCATTTTATCCCAGCCAGCGGAAACACTGGGCGAAGGGGTGAAAATTACGGAACAGGGTGAAGTGTTATCTTCTCGCTACCTGCTAGAGGATATTGCTTACCGCAGCTTAGAACAGGCAACTTCAACATTGCTTGAAGCTTCTGTTAACCTTGCGAAGGGGTCAGAGCAGCAGCATTTACGTGAAACGGTTTGGGAAAAAGCAATGGAAGAAATCTCAGCGGTTTCGCTTAAAAAGTATCAATCGCTTGTGTTTGAGGATCCTGATTTCTTAACGTATTTTACAGAAGCAACACCATTGAATGAGCTTGCAGAATTAAATATTGGCTCTCGTCCTATGAAGCGTAAAAACCGCAATCGCTTTGAAGACTTACGTGCGATTCCTTGGGTTTTCGCATGGACACAAAGCCGTCAGCTTTTACCTGGATGGTACGCAGCAGGTTCCGGATTGGAAAGCTTTGCTTCAAAGGACGAGGAAAACTTAAAGCTATTACAGCGCATGTATGAAGAATGGCCGTTCTTCCGTTCAACCATTGATAATCTGCAAATGGCACTAATGAAGGCTGACATTACAACAGCTAAGGAATACACTGATCTTGTAAAAGACAAGCAAATTGCAGACCGTATTTTCGGCAACATTGTTGAAGAATATGAAGTAACAAAAGCTATTCTTCTCAAAATTACAGGTGATGAGGAACTACTAGACCATACACCAAATATTAAAGAATCGGTTCACCGCAGAAATCCATATGTGGACCCATTAAACTTCCTTCAGGTTGAATTGATCAAGGAACTTCGTGAACAAGAAGAGCCAAATGAAGAGCTATTAACAGAAGTGTTATTAACAATTAGCGGTATTGCGGCTGGTTTACGTAATACAGGTTGATAAAAAGGGTTAGACCTCACAGACACTAATATATAGGATTTCTAGCTATATAGATCCGATATATTGTGTTAGAGGGGTCTGACCCTTTATCATTTTACCTACACTATTTCTTTAGAAGTCTTTCAACCTTTGAAATTGTTTCAATGTTCAATTTCTTCAAGAAAAAAGCAGGACTTTCTGTTTTAAACTTGAATAAGTGTGTAACGACCTTGTGATTTGTGGTCTGAAGCTGATAATAGGAGTTGGAGAAAGTTGAAACAAATGGTCATCATTTATCGAAAAGTACCTGAGGATGTTTTAGCCTTATTAAAGGAAAAATTCGATATCAAGTATTTTAATAACTTAGAAAATGATCAGGATCCTGAATTTCTAAAAGAATTACCTAAGGCACATGGGCTGCTAGGTGCTAGCTTGAAAGTAAATATGGAGTTACTCGATCAAGCGCCGAATTTAAAAATCGTTTCAAATATATCAGTAGGCTATGATAATCTGGATATAGAAGAATTGAAAAAAAGAGGCATCCAAGCAACCAATACCCCAGGTGTATTGGTTGATACAACTGCAGATACTATTTTTGGCCTATTGCTTGCAACAGCTAGAAGGATGCCTGAGCTTGATTTATATGTGAAAACAGGTAAGTGGAGCGGAACGAAGGATGAGGATTTATTCGGTGTAGATGTCCATCATAAAGTACTTGGTATAATTGGGCTAGGGGATATCGGAAAAGCCATTGCCAAACGAGGACATTTTGGCTTTGATATGGAGATTCTATATCACAATCGCTCAAGAAATGCACAGGTGGAAAATGAGTTTAACGCTACATATTGTGAGCTTGACGAATTGCTGAGCAAATCAGATTATGTGTGTTTAATGACACCGCATACACCTGAAACCGATAAGATGATCGGAGAGAGCGAATTCCGCTTAATGAAAGACACCGCTATTTTTATTAATGGGTCTAGAGGTAAAAACGTGGATGAAGCAGCATTAATAAATGCCTTGCAAACCGGACAGATTTTAGCTGCAGGTTTGGATGTTTATGAAACAGAACCTGTAAACGAAGGAAACCCATTATTAAAACTTTCCAATGTAGTAACATTGCCGCATATCGGATCAGCCACAAAAGAAACAAGGGAGAAAATGGCAAGGCTGGCAGCTGAAAACTTGGTAACCGGGCTTGAGGGCGGCACTCCGCCGAACTTGATCTTTTAATAAAATGTGGGACAGGATAAAGATTCTGTCCCATATTTTAATGAATCATGATTGATTATAGATCCGAAATTTTTCCTAGACTAAGAACAAAGCCTGAAAAAAGGGGAATGTTTTAGTTGGAAAGTCTACTAACAAATCAAATCATCGCTTATTTAATCGCTGCATATATCTTGTCCCATGTCCCAATTATTGGACGCTATCTTACCATGATCAATACATTGATTCATGAAAATGGTCATGCTCTAGCCGCTCTACTTCTTAATGGAAAAGTGTATTCAATTAAATTATTTATAAATACATCAGGAGAAGCAATTACAGGTCAACGCGGCTGGTTTTCAAGTGTTGTGATTTCTTATGCTGGATATACCTTTTCTTCCCTAGCTGCTTATGGTTGTTTTATGCTGCTGAACATGGGAAATAGTCTATTCATTTTATATGCGTTTTTAGCAATTGCAATCATCAATTTATTGCTGTGGATTAGAAATCTATATGGAGTAATTTGGCTTATGTCTTTTATTGCCTTATGTGGATGGGCAGTTTATAGCGGTAGCAGCGGCTTTCAAACGTTCCTATCCTTTTTTCTGTCATCAGTCCTTTTAACAGAGTCTGTTTCATCTGCCATACAGATTTTTATGTTAAGCATACTAAAAAGTAAGTCAGCAGGAGATGCCACAAGTTTGGCTCATTATACGAAAATTCCCGCCTTCCTTTGGGGATTTGTCTTTTTCTTTCAATCACTTTATGTTGCTATTCTAGCCATTCGTGACCATGTTTGACCAATCTGCGAATCTTTTGTTCGCCTCTACTGGAGGGCATAAATGAAAATAAAATATATGATTGATGATCAGATACTTATCCAGCACCTTCATGAAGAATATGGTATTCATGTTGTGAGTGTAGAATTTATCCCGATAGGTGATTCAGCATACTCATACAGAGTGAATGGCCGCAACGGGGTTCCTTATTATTTGAAATTGTTTGACCATAAAAATGATAAACAGAGAAAAGCAGTTGAAAGGCTTCAGATCTATTTGCCATTAACTTGGACATTGTATCATAGCGGCTTTCTGAAAAATATTACATACCCTATTAAAAAACTAAATGGTGAGATTAAAACAACATTCAATGACTTAACATTCGTTTTGTTTCCGTTTATTGAAGGAGAAACATTAGCAGAGGCATACCCTTTCTCAAAAGAAATGTTGAATGAAATTGCAAAAGAAATGGCGGCGATCCATCAGGTTCCAAAAGATATCGCCAACAGCTCCATAGAAAGGGAAACGTTTGATATCTCATTTGAAGCGGACCTATTAAAATGTATGTCAGTGCTTGAGGGACCTGCTACAAAAGAAAGTCAAATATTAAACAGTTTAAGAGATCAGATATTAGTAAAAAAAGAACATATCATATACATACTAAATCTTGTTCGAAAACTGCGTATTCTTGCTCTAAATGAGAACAAAGACAAGGTTTTATGTCACGGTGATCTGTGGGGAGGAAATTTAATTCTTCAAAAAAACAAGCTGTTTATCATTGATTGGGAAACAGCGATCATAGCACCACCTGAATATGATTTGTTTGGTTATATAGGTGAGGAATTTGAAGCATTTCTCACCTCCTATCAGATGCAGATAAACCATACTGTATCTTTAAATCTAGATTTATTAAGATTTTACTCCTATCGCCATCACCTAAGGAATTTAGCAAATTGGTTAATGAATATTCTTTTTCGAAACACTGACGAAGCTCAAAATGAAAATGATCTAGACATGATCATCCATCATTGCATGAACCGTTGGAATAGTATTGAACCAAATATAATATATGCAGAAAAAGTTATAAAAAAGTTTGTTTAGAAGGAAGAACTTGAAGCTAGTAAATGAGTTCTATAGTTGCGAATTAATGATAAAGGTGCCAACCAACATCATTGGTTGGCGTTTTTACTATCCTTATATAATAATTTCTAGAATAAGATTCTATAATGATGTTTGGACAATGGCGTAAAGCCCAGCTTTTTATAGAGCTCTAATGCGGATTGATTTGTCTGGATAACCTGTAAATACATATGATGTCCACCATTTTCAGATGCCCAATTTGTCAGAACATTCATGATATGGGTGGCGATCCCTTTTCTGCGATGCTGCCTGTTGACGACAATATTGCAAATGCATGCCCAGCCATGTTCTAAGATAACTGTCCCAAGACCAATTGTTTCCTTATGTTCTGAAATACGCAAAAAAGTTTTTAAAGGTTTTATGGAAGAAAAAATATGAGCATATGCTTCGTGTCTCTTTGAAGGAAAGCCTTCTAATTGAATAAATTCTTCAATCCATTTATAATCTGGCTCTGATAAACATTCGATGGTCCATGAAGGTTTCTTCACTGTATGGGTTAATAGATCCTCGCAAGATGCAGTCATTGTAAAACATTCATCTACTTTTGCGTATCCTTTAGACTTTAATATAACATCCAGCTCTTTTGGAGAAACTTCGCTTATGTAAAAACATGGAGTGATTGATTTCTCTTGATAAAACCTTTCAATCTTTTCTAGCCACAGCGGGTCTTGTGGCATCGGTCCAAGGGCATGGACGCTATTTGCTCTTTTCGTCACACCAAATGCACTTCTCATTTTCCAATTTTCAAAGGTTTCTTGGGTATAACAAGGCCAAGCTTTTGCTGCTAATTGCTCAATAAAATTGATTAGGCTTTCATCTGTTTCTGTTTTCATCTATGACCTCCAGTGAATGTTTTTTAATGTGAATTAAACTCTTTTTTTTCGGGTTAATGTTATATTTATAAAGTAATGTAGAAAGAAATTTTTTGGGAATAATTTTTAATTTTTTCCCATTAGAAATGTCATTTATTCGCTTTATGAAAAGGAGTGGGCTGCTTATCTATCAGCAGCCCATATAATCCATTATTCATTTAGATGTGCATATTGAGCCTTTAATTCTGCCTCTATTTCCTGCAATCTTTCTTCCAATTTTGTAATGGAATGTCCAGTCGATTCAAGCTTTTCAATATCACCTTGAATACGAATATACTCCATTTTTAATTCTGAAATTTTTTGATTGATTTTCTCTTTTTCCATTTAACGACCCTCTCCCCAAAACGTAATTTGAACAAGTGTATACAAAAATTCAAATCAGAATATATGTTCGTTCAAGATTCATCATTATTATTTCAATTTGCTAGATGAATTGTTCACGTCTTTCATGAATGAAATCAATTTTCTTAAACACATTATCTCAATTAAGCCTTCCACTTACAAGAAATTCAACTATTTTCGGGTTAGTTGATGATTCTTGGATTTGTTAAAAATAGGAAGTCGGAATAAATCGATTTAGAAAATTTTAAAAAATAGGTAGAGAAATTTTTTATGCAAAGCTATACTAGTCATATTAGAAAATTGGAAGAACTAGTAGTATTATTTACTAGTTTTTATTTCTACAGGGCACAACAAAAAGGGAGGATGTAAGATGGATGTTGTAACACTAGGTGAATCCATGGTGGTGTTTACGCCAAATAGTGATGGATTCATGCGAAATGCTACTCAATTTACAAAAAAGATTGGCGGAGCAGAATCAAATGTAGCAATCGGACTTGCAAGATTAGGTCATGATGTTGGCTGGATTAGCAAGCTGGGCAATGATGAATTTGGAAAAGCTATTCTAGCTGCCTTAAAAAGTGAAAATGTTGATGTAAGCAAAGTAACATTTGATCAAGAAGCACCTACCGGCATTTATTTTAAAGAGCCAAGAAGACAAAATAATATGAGAGTCTATTATTACCGAAAAGGCTCAGCAGCTAGTAAGCTGGCACCAAGTGATCTTGATAATGAATATCTTTCCAAAGCGAAATATGTTCATATCACAGGGATCACGCCAGCGTTAAGTCAAAGTTGTAGAGAAACGATTTTTGAAGCTATTAGACTTGCCAAAAGTAATGGAAGTATTATTGTGTTTGATCCAAATCTTCGTACAAAGCTTTGGGATGCGGAAACAGCGAGAAAAACATTGCTTGAAATTGCTGCTGAAGCTGATATTATTTTACCTGGTGTATCTGAGGGAGAATTTTTATTTGGTGAAAATGACCCTCTTAAACTAGGAGAATTATTTTTGAATCATGGCGCATCAGTCGTTGTCATGAAAATGGGTGCTGAAGGTGCTTATTATTTTACAGAGAAAGAGAGCGCTTTAATTCCTGGGTTCCCGGTTAAACAGGTCGTTGATCCAGTTGGAGCAGGGGACGGGTTTGCTGCAGGGTTTCTATCAGGACTATTAGATGGCTTGGGACTAAGCAAGGCTGTAGAGCGTGCCAATGCTGTCGGAGCCCTTGTAACAATGGTAAATGGCGATGTAGACGGATTGCCAGAACGAGATGAAGTTGAGCAATTGCTATCAAAAAATGGAGAAGATGTAGTGCGATAAGGAGGAAATCAACCATGAGTCATCTAGAAATTATTAAAGAAACCGGAGTTGCAGCGGTCATTCGCGGGGCAACAAAGGATAATATAGTTGCCATCGCAAGTGCGTTAAAAGAAGGCGGAGTAAAAGTACTGGAAATTACGGTTGAAACGCCTGGTGCATGCGGTGCGATTGAAAAAGCTTCACAGGAATTTGATGATGTACTAGTCGGTGCCGGTACAGTTCTAGATCCTGAAACAGCAAGAACAGCAATCATGTCAGGAGCAAAATTTGTCTTTTCACCAACTACAAATGTAAAAACAATTGAAATGGCTAAACGATATGGTGTTGTCAGCATCCCTGGCGCCTTAACACCAACTGAAATTTTAACGGCTTTTGAAAGCGGTGCAGATTTAATTAAGGTTTTCCCTGCAAACGTATTCGGACCAAGCTATATTAAAGATATCCATGGCCCAATGCCCCAAATTCCGATTATTACAACAGGAGGCATTTCCGTTGATAATGTAGGAGATTATATTAGAGCAGGTGCTGTTGGGGTCGGTGTCGGCAGCTCATTGGTTAACACGAAAAAGGCTTTAACAGATGAATATTTAACTGAAATCACCGCAACAGCTGCGAGATTTATTCAAGCTGTTAAAGAAGCGCGGGGATAATCGATGAAGGCAATCTATCATGGTGATAGGTTGCTTTTTTTTATACCAGAATTTATATATTTTCTTAACATAGCTTGCGTTTCTGAATCTAGCTCCAGGCGCCATCGGCTCTAGGGTCTAGTCAAACAGGAATTGAAGGTAAAGAACACCTTCTATTCCTGTTCGCCTTATGCTTGTCGCCGAATGCTTAGCGCCTTGCTATTTTTTATTATTTAGCAATATTTCGATATGGTAATAGAGGATTCACTCGAATTTTACTGAATGATAGAAAGGTTTTAAGAATACTAATTTAAAGTTGCTAGAATAACTCGTAAAGTTATAAGATTCTTCTTCAAATGTGCATCCTCGTATTATACAGACTTAGCTAGTTAATAGTCTGAAACCATATAAAATTCCCCCCTTGCTTCAACCTTAAGCATTATCGTTTTCTTATTTTTTGTTAGAGAAAGCATCAATTTCATATAAAATAACGTTTGTTTTTGTTCGAAATTGTTCTATAATAAAAACTAAATAGTTTTTTAACGGGGGATTACCAATGCTTTCAGTGGAACGGCATGAACGAATAATTGAACAATTAGATAAAAGCAAAATTGTGAAGGTTTCTGAACTTAGCAAGTTATTGGAAGTGACAGAAAAAACGGTTAGAGGTGACCTTGAGCTCTTAGAACAAAGAGGTCTTCTAAAGCGAATTCATGGTGGAGCAGTTATTGTTGAAGAAGAAGGAAGAATGCTCCCGATTGCTGAGCGGCAATCACGCCACAGTGAGGTAAAGCTTGCAATTGCGAAAGAGGCGGTTAAGCTAATCAAACCAAATGAGACGATTCTCATGGATGGCGGTAGCACAACGCTGGCAATTGCTGAATTGCTTGGGGAATTCCCAATAACTGTGATAACAAATGATTTAAAAATAGCTAATATTTTATTGGATAAAAACAATGTTCAACTGATTGTCTTGGGCGGGACGAGAATTAATTACTCCTCCTCTTTAATTGGTGCTCAGGCAACGGAAATGCTGGATAGAATCAGGGTAAACAGATTGTTTTTCGGAACAACGGGTGTTTCTCTTGAACATGGCTTGACTGTCATAAACAGCATCCATGCTGATTGGAAAAGGCAAATCATAAAATGTGCAGACCATGTAACATTGGTTGCTGATTCAACAAAATTTGAAAAGGTAGCACTAATTCAATTTGCTTCTTTGGAAGAAGTGAATGAAATTGTAACAGATTCAAGATTGGATCATAGCGTCAAGGAAATGCTGGAAACTCAAAATATTACTTTACAGATTGCTGAAATGTAATAAAAAAACCAAAATTAGATGACAAACGAACAATTAACCGTTGTCATCTTTTTTATTTGTGTTATAATCAAACCATAACGAACTAAATTGAACAATTACGTACTTATATAGAGGAGGCTAGGAAATGGAATCTCTTTTTTCATTACAAGGCAAAGTGGCCTTAATAACTGGTGCCAGCCGCGGATTGGGCCAAGGAATGGCGGTCGGACTTGCTGAAGCAGGGGCAGCTGTTATTGGTGCCGGGATGAGTGATATGTCGGCAACTCGTAAAAAAATTGAAGAAATTGGCGGCACATTCTACGAAGTTAAAATTGATCTTTCACAAGATCAGGCCGCAGAAAAATTAGTCTCTGAAGCTTTATCTTTAACTAACAAGATTGATATTTTAGTAAACAACGCAGGAATTATCCGCCGTTCAGAAGCAGAAAATTTCACAGATGATGATTGGTTCGAAGTGATTAAGGTTAATCAGCATGCTGTTTTCCAATTATGCAGAGAGGTTGGAAGGCATATGCTTGAAAATCGTTCAGGCAGAATCATCAATGTTGCTTCCATGCTTTCCTTCCAAGGTGGTTTACGAGTGCCAGCTTACACAGCAAGTAAACATGCTGTTGCCGGCTTAACGAAGTCACTTGCAAATGAATGGGCAAGCAGAGGTGTCAATGTAAATGCGATTGCACCAGGGTATATGGAAACAGATAATACAGCACAGCTTCGCGCGAATACTGAACGAAATGAATACATTACATCAAGAATTCCGCAGGGACGCTGGGGTACTCCAGATGATTTAAAAGGTGCAGTAGTCTTCTTAGCTTCTGAGGCTTCAAGCTATGTGAATGGTCATATTTTATGTGTTGATGGCGGATGGATGAGCTCATAACTAAATCGCAAGCGTCTTGATCAGCTTTGACAAGCAAAGATACTTCCAGAATGAAAGGTGTTCTTTGCCTTAAATTATGGAAAGGCTAGACTTTTGGGGCTCGCTGGCAGTTAAACAGCAAGACGTCAATCTCCATGGTGCACTTACACAACCTGTGCTTCAAAGCTGGTTGTCAAAGCCTAAAACGAAGTATTTCAAAATTTTTAATATCGAAAGGGGAAATGAATAATGGAAATTAGACATGCCACAAATCCGGCAGATTTTAAATCGTATACAACAGAAAGATTAAGAAGTGACTTTTTAATCGATTCACTTTTCGTACAAGGGGAAATTAACCTAGTTTATTCACACTACGATCGTGTGGTAACAGGCGGAGCGATCCCAACTGCGCAAGCGCTTAAGCTTGAAGATCAAGAAACATTAAAAACAGATTATTTCTTAGAAAGACGCGAGGTCGGCATCATTAATATTGGTGCTGAAGGAACCGTTTTAGTTGATGGCCAGGCATATACATTAAATAAAAGAGATTGTCTTTACGTTGGATTAGGAAATAAGGAAGTGTTATTTGAAAGCAGCAATGCATCTGATCCAGCTAAATTTTATATTGTTTCAACACCGGCTCATAAGCAATACCCGACGAAAAAAGCGCCGATCGAAGATGCTGAGCCAAATCATTTAGGCTCTGACAGTGAATCTAATAAACGTACGATTTACAAATACATCCATGCCGATGGTATTCAAAGCTGTCAATTAATGATGGGAATGACTCTATTAGAACCTAACAACATGTGGAACACAATGCCGGCCCATCTTCATGACCGCCGTATGGAAGTATACCTTTATTTCGATATGGATGAAGATTCCCGCGTATTCCACTTTATGGGGGAGCCAAAAGAAACACGCCACCTCGTTGTAAAAAATGAACAAGCAGTTCTTTCACCGCCATGGTCAATCCATTCTGGTGTGGGCACAAGCAACTACACATTCATCTGGGCAATGGCTGGGGAAAATTATACGTTCACAGATATGGATGCTGTTAAGATGGATGAATTAAAATAATAAACTTTAATAGATAGTGCTGCTTATTCTGGGAAGTGAAGGGTAAGGGCACTATTTTTTTATGGAAGCTATGAAACACTTTTTTTAGATTTGTCCACTTGTTGAATAGATCTAATATGTTGATTTCTGCAGAAACAACGTAATATATGAAAACCTGCAGATGGCAATGAACTTTGAGAAAGATTTCGGAACAGTTTATAAGCGAGCACCTGTAGCCAAAACAACAAGCAAGTTTAATAGAATATTAATGTAAGAAAAGTCATTATTTAGATATAATACAATGAAAATTAATGCTATAATAGACGAAAGAATATTCAGAAAGCGGGATGTATTGTAATGACGGATCTTATGGGTGGACTAAATCGAATATTTGAATGGGTTATGCGATTGTCCGTGATAAATTTACTATGGATAGGATTTAATCTGCCAATCTGTTATTTGGCTCTTTCTTTACTTTATGCAAGTAACTCATCCGTTTTATTTATGCTATTAGCAACCATCGTCGTCTTAGCTCCTTTTTTCTTTTTTCCAGCAACAACAGCAATGTTTGGGGTTGTGAGAAAGTGGGTGATGGGTGAGCATGATGTCCCATTATTTAAATCGTATTGGGCATATTATAAGGAAAACTATGTAAGAAGTATGTCTGGAGGTCTTATTTTCTCTCTCATTTGGGTTATCTGGGGAGTTGACTTCTATTTCTTCTCTAAAGTTAATGTTATTCTAAGCTCTATCTTTTTAGTAGGATTTTTCTTTTTGTTTTTGTTTGCGCTTACTTTTTTTGCAAATACGGTTCACGCAGATTTGAAGTTTTTCCAGAATCTTAAAAATTCGTTTTTCTTAACCTTACTGTATCCTTTTAATAATATATTGGTGGTTGTGCTTAACGGAATCATCATATATGTCAGCTTAACAATGTTTACCTTCCTTATACCGTTTTTTATGGGTTCACTAATAGCCTTTGTCTCCTTCGCAGGTTATTATCAGAAGGTTTCGAAGATCCAAGGATCGAAAAAGGAAGCGATTGAATAATTGAAAACTTGCATCGGAAACTTGGTTTGTCATTGAGACGGCCAAGTTTTTTGTTAAAGAAAGTTTACCTTTTTATGCTAAGTTTTCTGTCTTATTCAATATCATTCTATTTGCCCTAGGTTGAGTGATGTGCTTCCGCTATTTATAGTTAAATAAAAGGAAGAAAAGACTTATACATTGAACTAAAAAAGCTAAAGAATACTTATTCAAAAAAATAAAAGACGCTCAGATAATTTTAAAAGAAAACTAGATAATCTGAGACCATGAATATACTAATGGTTTTCACTATAATGATATTAGATTCATTGGAGGTTTGGATGAATTGAGTGAAATGGTGACAGCTAGTTATCGAAATAAGTGGAATGGTCCGTTCCATTATCATTCACATCAGGATTATGAGATCTATTTTTTCCATGCAGGGGACTGCAGATATTTAATTCACAATCACATTTATGATCTTGAGCCCGGGGATATTTTGGTTATGGATGGCCTGACATTACATAAACCCAATGTTAGTCCCACGAGTGAATATGTTCGGAGTGTGATTCAATTTTCCCCTCATTGGATTAAAGGTATTTTGCTGGAAATGGGCAGCATGTATTTGCTTGAAACGTTTCAAACATTACACAATTGTTTGATCCGAACGAATGAAAATGAAGAATCAAAAGAACTGGAAAAAGTGTTTTGCCGTCTTGCCGAGTTAAGTCGAACGGCTGAATTTCCTGATATTCAAACGGAGACAGAAATGAAAGTCCTGCTGCTTCAGGTGTTAATTAGTGTCCATAAGCTCGGAAAGATGAATTCGATTGAAATTCCTCTTCAAAAAGAAGATAAAGCCGTGCATGCTGAAAACATTGCAGATTATATCCAGAAGCATTTTATGAACAAATTGACTTTACAGTGTATCGCAGACAATCTAAATGTAAGCAGATCATATGTTGCTCAAGTATTTAAGACAATGACGGGCTATACGGTTATGGAGTATGTGATGGAATGTCGCTTAAGGCAGGCAAAATACTTACTCGAAATGGAACCGCTTAAACCGTTAAAGGATGTTGCGTATGAATCCGGATTTGAAAGCGCTACACATTTTAGCCGGTACTTTCGAGAAAAAGCAGGGGTAACGGCAAAAGAATTCCGCCAAATCCGTTTAAAAAATAGGTAAAGGAAGTGTGTTTAAGTGGAGCATAAATTTGCAGCACAATTATTTACATTACGTGAGGAATTAAAGGAAGGAATCCGACCGTTATTCAAGAAGCTTAAAGAAATGGGCTGGGCAGGTGTACAAATTTCCGCTTTGCCTCAAGGATATGACGAAAACGAAGTGGCACTTGCATTAAAAGAAAATAACTTACATGCAGTCGGAATGCATATATCGTTGGACCGTTTAAAACATGACCTCAATGGTGTATTAAAAGAAGCAGAATTATATGGAACAAAAGATATTATTCTTCCATCGGTTCCATCTGATTTGAAAAATCCAGAAGGGTATAAAGAAATAAAAAGGATCCTGAACCAGATTGCAAACGAGGCACCTGAATATCGAATTTCCTATCATAACCACGCATTTGAATTTGATACCCAAATAGATGGTCAGGATGCTCATCGTTATTTACTAGATCCATCAGATGATAATCAGATTTTAGCAGAAATAGATGTATATTGGCTGAAAAAGGCTGGCCAAGATCCGCTTGAATATATAGCTCCTTATGCAAACAGGATGCCGATCATTCACTTAAAGGATATGACAAATGATCAGCGGCAAACCTTTGCAGAAGTAGGAACAGGTGTTATAGATTTTATTCCTATTTTACAATGGGGTGAAGCAAATGGTATTGAATGGTATGCAGTTGAACAGGACATTTGTGAACGCCCTCCATTAGAATGTCTAGAAACGAGTCTACGAAACTTAAAGAAATTTGCAAAAGAAGTAAAGGAAAAAGAGAGTTCTAGACTGTAGGGTTTACCAAGAGAGCAAATAAATTTAGATGATGAGGTGAGGCAGATGAGTTTAATAAAAGTTGGAATTATTGGTGTTGGAAATATGGGCAGAGCACATGTTCAGCTTTTAGGTAAAGGAAAGATAAATGGAGCAATTTTAACTGCAGTATGCGACCCATTTCAAGATCAGCTTGAATCATTAGTAAGTGATGCACAAGGTGATGTGGAGATTTTTCGAGACGAAGATGCCTTTTTAAATGAATCCGGTATTGATGCAGTCCTGATTTCGACTCCGCATTACGATCATCCGAAGCTGGCTATGAAGGCATTTGCAAAGGGGATGCATGTTCTTATTGAAAAACCGGCAGGAGTCTATACAAAAAATGTCGCTGAAATGAATAAAGTAGCAAAAGAAAGCGGCAAGGTCTTTGCTATTATGTATAACCAACGGACAAACCCAATTTATCAAAAATTGCGCGAGCTGATTCAAGCTGGTGAACTCGGTGAGATAAAACGTACGAATTGGATTATAACTGATTGGTATCGCTCGCAAAGCTATTATGATTCAAGTGATTGGCGGGCAACCTGGCATGGTGAAGGAGGCGGTGTATTATTAAATCAGTCGCCCCATCAGTTAGATTTATGGCAATGGACAACAGGGCTTATGCCAAAGAAAGTTCATGCTTTTTGTCACTATGGAAAATACCATGATATTGAGGTTGAGGATGATATTACTGCTTACGTAGAGTATGAAAACGGTGCTACAGGAGTGTTTATTACTTCCACAGGTGAAGCACCTGGAACAAACCGCTTTGAGATTGCTGGTGACCGCGGGAAGATGGTCGTGGAAAATAACAAGCTTACTTTTTACCGCTTAACTCAATCTGAACGGGAATTTAACGCAACATATAAAGGCGGTTTTGGAAATCCTGAATGTTGGACAATTGATATTCCTATTGAAGGAAAAAGCACAGGGCATCCAGGAATTATTCAAAATTGGATTGATTCAATCACAAAGGGCACTCCGCTATTTGCACCAGGTGAAGAGGGAATAAAGGGATTGGAAATTTCTAATGCAATTTATTTATCATCATGGCTAAACCAACCAGTTGAATTGCCAATTGACGCAGATCTTTACTATGAAATGCTGCAAGAAAAAATAAAGAATTCAACATTTCAAAAAAAGAGCGTAAAAAAAGTGAATTTAGATGTATCAGGAACACATTGAGAGAGGAGAATGAACGATGACGAAGGATGGAATGACTTATGCTCCAAAAGGGAAACCGAATCCTGTTGTAGAAAAAGGGGAGTTTCAATTTGCTGCAGCTGCGCTTGACCATGGCCATATTTATGGCATGTGCAATGGGTTAATTGAAGCAGGCGCAACATTGAAATGGGTGTATGACCCTGATCCAAAAAAAGTGGCCGGGTTTGTCAAAGCTTTCCCTGATGTTATGCCAGCAGAGTCATTAGAGCAAATATTATCTGATGATTCAATAAGGCTTGTCGCTGCAGCAGCAATTCCTTCAAAACGGAGTGAGCTAGGTAATCAGGTGATGAGAGCTGGAAAAGATTATTTTACAGATAAAGCTCCTTTTACAACTCTTGAACAGCTTAAAGAAACAAAAAGAGTAGCAGAACAAACGGGCCAAAAGTACATGGTTTATTATAGTGAGCGACTCCATGTGGAAGGAGCTGTTTATGCGGGTGAGTTAATTGAGAAGGGCGCAATCGGGCGTGTGATTCAAGTTACAGGTTTTGGCCCGCATCGACTAAATGCCTCCAGCCGCCCAGACTGGTTTTTTAAGAAAGAGGAATACGGCGGAATTTTATGCGATATAGGCAGCCATCAAATTGAACAATTTTTATTCTATGCAGGCTGTAAAGATGCAAAAGTTTTGCATAGTAAAATTGCAAACTATCATAATCCAGAATATCCGGAGCTAGATGATTTTGGAGATGCTACCTTGGTTGGCGATAATGGTGCGACAAACTACTTCCGCGTTGATTGGTTTACACCAGATGGATTAAGCACATGGGGTGACGGTAGAACCTTTATTATTGGAACAGAAGGCACCATTGAAATCCGCAAATACGTGGATCTGGCAAGAGACGAAAAGGGAAATCACGTCTATTTAGTGAATAATGACGGAGAGCAGCATTTCAACGTTTCCGGCCAGGTGGGGTATCCGTTCTTTGGACAGTTAATCTTAGATTGCATAAATCGAACAGAAAATGCAATGACTCAGGCTCATGCCTTTAAAGCAGCAGAATTATGCTTGAGGGCGCAAGAGCAAGCAGTAGTTATCACAGAGCAACAAGTACAAGTAAAATAAGTGAAAAAATGAACCAACCCTTAGCATAAAGATTCACGCTTTAGGGTTGGTTTGTTTTCGTATTCCTTCTATAAAGATTGTCAGGGGGCTATTTTCCGATACTCCTTCGGTGTCAGACCCGTATGCTTCTTAAACGTCCGATAAAAATAAGGCATACTTTGAAAACCGCATTGCTCCGCAATCACATTCACCTTATCCTTTGTATTCCATAGCAATTCCTTCACCTTGATGATCCGTTTTGTTGTGACATAGTCTGTTACACTGATTCCAATTAGCTGCTTAAACACCCGGCTCAAGTGTGAGGGTGATACAGCAGCATGATTTGCTAAAAAATCTAACTCAAGTTTATTGTTAAGGTGTTGATCGATATATTGGAGTGTAGTCCTAATCCACTCCGGTTCAAATTGCGGGTTCTTTACACTCTCGCGATCTATTAAACAATTTCGATTTAAGTACACCAAAATGATATGCAGCCAATGAATAATCAGCTCTTGACTATCATGATTAGCCTGATGATCTTCATCTTTCATTTTGTCTATGTATTCCTCTATCTCTTGTAAAACGGTTAGATCTAGGCTGTATCTATACGTTTTATGTTTTTTACATAGATCGATCAGCTTCAAATAGGTAAAAGAATGTTTAAGCAAAGGAGAATGGATTAATAATGGACTGAAAAAGATAGCTGTTGAGGTAATAGGGTATTGTTGGTCAGGAAATGCACGATGAATTGTATTACCCGGAATGATAAAGATATCTCCAGCTTGCATCTCATGAAATGATTGGTCGATAAAAAAAATCCCTTTCCCACTATAAACATAGACAATTTCATGCCAATCATGCAAATGGTCGGGTAGTTCACTTAGGGGATTTTTTGTATCTTTATAGACGATTGAAAAAGGTTTATGAGATTGTTCATTAAATTGCTTGAGCAGAGGCTTCATCTTATATAAAATCCTTTTTATTTTGATTATACATGACTCGTGACATGAAAAGGTATAAAAATATCAGAATAAGTAATTTTTATATCCAACCAGGTATGGTAAATTTTTTGTAAACATGGTCTGTCTACAGAGGATCATAAAAGATAAATGGAAAAAAGATTATAGTTCTTGTTTCAGAGTAAAATGAAAGCGTTTTCTAAATCCGTAATTTTTAATGAATGGAGGGAAAATAACTTAATGCTAAAAACAAAAACATTCAGGAAGTTCTTGCTCTCATATGTTATCATTCTCTTATTTCCGCTTATTACCGGAATTGTATCTTACCAAGTGTCAATTAATGTTGCTAAATCAAGTTCAATCGAGTCTAGCTTGTTAATATTAAAAAAAAGTAAGGATATTTTAGAAAGCAGGATGAAGGAGGTAGAGAGATTTACCAGGCAGCTTTCATCAGTAGAAGGTTTTAATCAGCATTTAAGTGCATCTGCTGAATCTGGCCCAATTGATTTATATAGTTTGAGAGAAACGTCACGTTATCTTTCAACCTATGCTCATACGAACGATTTTTTAGCGGACTCTTATATTTATTTGAAAAATTACAATATCATTTTATCTAATGGCTCCGTATTTTTCAGAGTCGACCATTTCTACGAACTTTATCATTACCATGATCTTTCCTTCGATCAATGGAAAAAAACAATTTTAGAAGCTAATCACCAGGGGAAGATTATTCCTGTTCGTTCCTATATAAGTAATAAGAAGGATCTTTCTGTTATCACTTATGTACAGTCACTGCCATTAAATAGCTTTAATAAACCATTAGGAACGGCAGTTATTAATATTGATCAACAAAAAATTGGCGGCCTGTTAGAAGGATTATCTAAACAGTATGGCGGTTGGGCCTTTATTGCGGATCATGAAGGGAATCCCCTAACAATGGTAGGAATTGATAAAACGCAAACGAAGAAAATAGTTGAAAAATTAAAAAAGGAAGGTGGCTCAACAAATCAATTTCTAGAAAATGAGACGCTTTTATTATCTGAAAAGTCAGATTTTAATGACTGGCAATACGTTGCCGGAATACCTAAACAAGGTTTAATGGAAAAGGCAGAAATCATTAAACATATGACATGGATCGTCACAGGCAGCACGTTACTAATTGGAATGTTGCTTTGTTTGTTTTTGGCTTATCGGAACAGCACACCAATCCATAAATTGATGGATGTAGTAAGGGAGCAAATCGGTTCAGATGCTTCAAAGCATAAAAACGAATATGACTTTATCCACGGAAATATATCCAAACTTATATCAAACAATAAATCTCTTAAAAGTGAATTAACTAATCAGAAGCAAATCATAAAGGATTCTTTTATAAAGAGTTTATTAAATGGAGAATTTCCTACCCAACAAGGAATAATGGATCGTGCTGAACAATTAGAAGTCTACTTTCAAGGCGATGTTGGATATGTCGGTATTTTGAAAATCAATGGTTATGGCCATATGGAAAATAAAGAAATTCATGATGAGCTGAATGCATCGCGACTTATTATTAAACATACCCTTACAGAATTAGAACCTACCATCAAGTTGACCGATTTCCATTCAGATAAGATTATTGTTATTTTTTCTTTTAATCGAGAAAAAGAGGGTGACGCTGCAAATGAAATAAAAGGCATCATCGATGCACTTACTTTATCAATAGCGAATTCGTATCGTATCTCAATATCAGCCTTCATTGGAAGATCCTTTAGGAATTATTTTGACATTAGCCGTTCCTATCATGAAGCAAAAGAGGCTTTAGATTATACCTTCCCATTAATGAAGGGGAGCAAAATATTGTGGTACCAGGATGTGGAAAAAGAAAATTCGGTTTTCTATTATCCAATTGATCTGGAATTAAGGTTGGTTAATGCAATAAAAACAGGAGAAGCACATGATGTAAAACAAATATTGGACCAAATTTTCCAGAAGAATTTTTCCGAGAGGAATTTATCGCCAAAAATTGCAGAACAATTACTTGAAGAAATTAAATCTACACTAATTAAAACGTTTGATTCAAATGTAGTTCAAAGTTCAGGTCAATCGGGAGCATTAATAAAAAAAGTGTTACAGATTCAACTCAAGGTAGGGATAAAGCAAGTATGGAGGGACTTTGAGGATTTGGCTGAAGAGTTCTGCAGTTTGGTTAATAAAAAGAAAAAAGAAACGAATGATCATGCAATAAAATTAATTATCGAGTTTTTGGAAAAGGAATATAGCGATCCAGACCTATCTTTGTATCGGATCTCTGAAAAAATAGGTTTCCCTGAAAAGTTTGTCTCACAGCTATTTAAAGAGCAGTTAGGAGAATATGTTTCAGATTATCTTGAAAAAATCCGTATAAATAAAGCATCAGAGCTATTAGTAACGACAGAACAGACAATTGAGGAGATTTCGGTTAATGCCGGCTATAATTCTGCCCATTCATTTCGCAGGGCTTTTAAGAGGGTTTTACATGTAACACCAAAAGTCTATAGGCAAACAATCATTCATAGCGATGGATTAATAAATAGTAAAGATAAGAAGCAAGCTCATAAATGACTTTTATAACAAATAGAGTTCCATCTATTTGTTTTTTTCAATTTTTGTGAAAAAGTCAATGAGAAACGTAAGTGTACCTTCAAAATCAAATGTACCTTTTTTACATGTTCTCATTTCTTTCATCAAACCATTATTAGAGACTCCATCACAATCCATAACGTATTTTCTTAACATAGTAAATCATTTAGTCCCTAATTGTCCCCTTCATTTTCAATTGTACCTATGAAGAAACGGAAATTCATGCTACATTCATACCAGTTTAGCAGTCAAAAATATGACAGCGTTTCCAAAAACAAAAGATAGGAGTGGTTAAGTTGAAAGTCGAGATAACAAATAAGGCTTTACCTGCTTCAAGTACCATAGAAGTAAAGTCAACCCTCTGGGGCAATGCAAAAAATTCCTTAAGAAGGCATTGGCAATTTTACCTTCTGATCATCCCACCGGTTTTATATTTTATTATTTTTAAGTATATACCTATGGTCAATTCGGTTATTGCGTTTAAAGACTATAGTGTTGTTAAAGGGATTTGGGGTAGCGAGTGGGTTGGTTTTAAACATTTTGAGCTTTTTTTCAACAATCCGCAGTTTTGGGTGCTGATAAAGAATACGTTTTTCCTTAGTTTGTATGCATTAGCTGTTGGCTTTCCTATACCGATTCTTTTGGCACTCTGTTTAAATGAAATTCGCAATGGTCTGTTTAAAAAGACGGTTCAGATGGTAACGTATGCTCCATATTTCATTTCAACCGTTATTATCGTTTCAATGCTAACTTTGATGTTCTCACCAAGACTAGGTATCGTCAATCAACTATTGGGACATTTTGGACTTGAATCAATAAACTTTCTTGGCATGCCGGATATGTTTAGGGATATTTATGTCTGGTCAGACGTTTGGCAGCATGCAGGTTATTCTGCCATCATCTATTTGGCAGCGTTATCAGGTGTAGATCCGTCACACTACGAAGCAGCAAAAGTGGATGGTGCAACCAGGCTTCAAAAAATTCTTTATATCGACATACCAAGCATCATGCCCGTTGCAACGATTATCCTGATCCTAAGTGTAGGAAACATCATGGCGCTTGGTTTTGAAAAAGTCTTTTTATTGCAAAACCCACTTAATCTATCGACATCTGAAGTCATTGCAACATATGTGTACAAAATTGGCTTATTGAATGCGAACTTTAGTTTTGCTACAGCGGTAGGCTTGTTTAATTCAATTATTAATCTTGTTTTGCTTGTAGTTGTAAATGCACTCGCAAAGAAAATTTCTAAAAACGGCTTATGGTGATAATAAGGGGGGAATGTAACAATGGTTGGTCGTAAGAACAAAATAAAAGAATCATTTGCTGATCGAGTTTTCCTTACTTGTGTTTATCTATTTTTAACTCTCGTTTTAGTGGTTGTCCTTTATCCGCTCATATATATCGTCAGTGCATCAATAAGCAGCCCTGGAGCTGTCTCATCAGGAAAAGTATGGTTATGGCCAGTTGACCTGTCTTTTAAAGGGTATGAAATCATTTTTAGTAATTCACAGATTATAACGGGATATGCAAATTCACTTATTTATACTCTTTTCGGCACCATCATTAGTGTGACGTTAACCGTGTTAATTGCCTACCCACTTTCGAGAAAAACATTCTTTGGCAGAAATTTTTTAATGTTTTTTATCGTATTTACAATGCTCTTTTATGGCGGGTTAATTCCAACTTATTTAGTTGTGAAATCTTTAAGGATGGTCGATACGAGATGGGCTCTCTTGATTCCAAATGCGATTGCTGTTTGGCAGGTTATAATCGCGCGTACATTCTTTCAATCCTCTATACCAGATGAATTAGTCGAAGCAAGTGAAATGGACGGATGCAGTGATCTGCGTTTTCTCTGGTCGGTCGTGCTTCCTTTGGCCAAGCCTATAATAGCAGTTCTTGTCTTAATGTATGCTGTAGGACAGTGGAACGCTTATTTTGATGCTTTAATTTACTTAAAGAACCCAGATTTGCATCCGCTTCAATTGGTTCTTAGAAATATTATTATTTTAAATACAAGCACTGCTGGCATGGAAGCTTCGGAAATGTTGGAAAGGCAGCAGCTGGCTGATTTAATGAAATATGCCTTAATCGTCGTTGCAAGTTTGCCGGTCATGCTGATTTATCCATTTGTACAGCGCCACTTTGTAAAAGGGATGATGATTGGTTCTGTAAAAGGATAAGAGTTTTACAGAAACGAAAAGGGGTGATGCCGGGTAAAAAGCTGGATATTTAGCCTTTATTGAATGTTTACTAGATTCTTAATGTTCTCATTTTAACGGAAAAGGGGATGGTTACGATGAAAAAGACAATCATGCTGTTTGTATCACTTTTGCTGCTTCTTAGTATAGCTTTAGTTGGTTGCAGCTCAAATGAAAAAACCGATGTGTCACAAGAGAGTGGTGGTGATGGTGCTGTCAAAATTAAGGTCTTTGCTCCTCAGGGGGCTGAAACCGATCTAGAAACAAATTCATTCACCAAGCTTGCTGAAGAGAAGTTCAATATTGATTTCGAATGGCAAACAACAACATTTGATGCAACTTCCGCAAGTGAAGTAAGAAATATTGCCCTTGCCAGTGGCGATTATCCTGATCTCTTCCTTCTTATACCGTGGGTAGATCAGTTTTCTCAAACGGATTTACTGCGCTATGGAAAACAAGGTGTTGTTCTTCCATTAAATGATTTAATTGATAAGCATGCTCCAAATATAAAGAAAGTGTTAGAGAATCATCCTTATTATAAGGCAATGGCGACAGCACCAGACGGAAATATTTATGGATTGCCGCAATTAAATGAGTGTTTCCATTGTTCATATGGAAATAAACTTTGGATCAATACAGACTGGCTTGAAAAATTGAAGTTAGAAATGCCGACAACAACCGAAGAATTAAAAAATGTCTTAACAGCTTTTAAAACTCAAGATCCAAACGGAAACGGAAAACAAGATGAAGTTCCCTTAAGCGGCTCTCCTAGCTTAGTTGAATCATCTGTTATTCCATATTTAATGAATGGTTTCATTTATGATGATTCAAGATCACGCTTGCTTTTGGAAAATGGAAAAGTTGATCTTGCAGCGAATAAAGAGGAATGGAAGGAAGGGCTTTCTTATATTAAATCCTTATATGAAGAGGGGTTAATCGATAAAGGTGCCTTTTCACAAAATACGGAGGCCCTCCAAAAAACAGGTAATAATGCAGAGGCGCAAATTTTAGGGGCAGCCACCTCCATGCATCCAGGAGTATTTGTTTCTGAGGCTGAGTATCAAAAAGACTATGATGCTGCTGCACCGCTTAAAGGAGCAAATGCTGCTTATGCGACATACAATTTTCCAAGCAGTCCTGGCGGAGCATTTGTGCTAACGAATAATGCAAGTGAGGAAGTACAGATTGCCGCTATTAAGCTAGTGGACTATATGTTTACCCAAGAAGGCCAGATTCGCAGTCATTTTGGAGAAGAAGGCGTAAGTTGGAGAAAGCATCAAGAAGGGGATGTAGCCATTGAGGAAAAAGCAGAACCAATTTTAGCACAAATTCCTTCCAAAGAAGGTGAAGAACCTCGTAATGACAGTTGGGGTGCGATGGCACAATATTATCAGCCAAGAGAATTCCGCGATGGATGGATTCAAGCAACTGATATTTATTCACCGGAAGGTTATGAGCGCAGATTGCAAGAAGCAACACATTTATATGAAGGAAAAGAGCCTTCTGAAACGTTCCCGCATTGGGCAATATGGATCGATCCTGCTGTTGCCGATGAAGCAGCTATGATTCGGACAAATATTGAAGACTATATTGAACAGAATTCATTACAATTTATTACCGGAACGAAAGATTTAGAGAAAGAATGGGATGCGTATGTTCAAGGGTTTGAACAATTAAACCTTAAACGTTATCTCGAAATTATGCAGGAGGCTTATGATAACTCTGGTTTATAAAAAGAGATTTGCTAAGGTTAGGTAAACAATTATATGAAAAGCCGATGGGTTTATTCTTCATCGGCTCCTTCCATAATGGGGTCGGAACAGAAATAATTGGCCATTAGAGATGCTGGTGCAGACCTAATGGACAGGTTATTTTTCTGCTGCTAGTATGCCTTACGATTAGAATGTGAACTTTAAACAGCATGCTCCTTTTAAAATGACGAGGGAGATATCAAAATAGAAAGGTAGAATATTTGGAAGTTTACCCAAAAGAATGATTTTTGGATATTATTAATATGAAAGAGTTATAGAATATAGGTGCTTATTCTGCTTTAATGAAGGGGGATATACAAAATGAAATTAACTTATCAAACAAGTGCGAAATCATGGACTGAGGCGCTTCCTATCGGAAATGGCCGGCTAGGAGCGATGATTTTTGGCGGGGTAGAATTGGAAAGAGTGCAATTGAATGAGGATTCATTATGGTCAGGAAGTCCAAAAAATTGGAACAATCCAGAAGCCAAAAAGTATTTACCTGAAATGAGAAAACTAATATTTGCTGGGAAATATGTAGAAGCAGATCAACTGGCTAAGAAAATGATGGGACCGTATACACAATCGTATTTACCATTAGGGGATCTGCTTTTAACATTTGATCACATTGGGAGACTAAGTGATTATAAACGCGGTCTTGATTTAAAGGATGGCATCGCTCGTGTACAGTATATGATTGATGATGTTACATACACACGCGAGATGTTTTCATCTTTTGAGGATCAAGTGATTGTTATTCATCTTAAGGCAAATAAACAGGGGAAGCTTAATTTTACGGCTAGATTAAATAGCTTGCTTCAGTCTGTTACAGAGAGTTCAGATGAAGAGCTCATTCTCAAAGGAATTTGCCCGGAGAATGTAGATCCGAATTATTTCCGAGAAAATGCTCAGCCAATCCAATATGCTCAAAAGGAAACTGGTAATTCTATTACATTCGAAGGAAGGTTGGCTGTTAAATTAGAAGATGGTTTTTACGAGCTTAATGATGAAGGTCTGCAGATTAAGCAAGCAACAGCAGCTACACTGTTTTTTTCTGCCGCCACGAGTTTCAATGGATACGATAAATCCCCACGTAAAGAAGGAAAAGCTCCTTCCATAGCTGTTATGAAATACTTGAAAGATGCGAAAAAACATACGTTTGAAAAACTTCGAGAAAATCATATAAGGGATTACACTTCACTTTTCAATCGTGTAGAACTTGATTTGGGTCCTTCTTTGGTAAAGGAAGAGATTTCGACAGACCAATGGATTGAACAATATGGAGCAAGGGATCCCAAATTAGTGGAGCTGCTTTTTCATTATGGTAGATATTTAATGATCACAAGCTCTCGTCCCGGAACACAGCCAGCTAATTTACAAGGCATATGGAATGATATGCTTCAACCGCCTTGGAGCAGTAATTATACACTAAATATTAATGCACAAATGAATTATTGGCCTGTTGAAACCTGTAACCTAGCAGAATGCCATGAACCATTCCTTACGTTCATAGAGGAGCTTTCCCATAACGGGGAAAGAACAGCTGAAATAAATTATGGTTGCCGAGGCTGGACGGCACATCATAATTCAGATATTTGGCGTCAATCTGCTCCAGTAGGTGCCTATGGACATGGTGATCCGGTTTGGACATTTTGGCCGATGGCGGGAGCGTGGCTATCACAGCATTTATGGGAGCACTTTGCCTTTAGCCGTGACAAGCAATTTTTACGTGAGAAAGCATACCCAATTATGAAAAAAGCGGCCATATTTTGTATCGATTGGTTAATTGAGGATGAAGCTGGGTATTTAGTGACAGCGCCTTCAACATCCCCTGAACATAAATTTGTAACCGAAAATGGAAAACTGGCAGCGATTAGTATGGCTGCTACAATGGATCTAACGTTAATATGGGATTTATTCACAAACTGTATAGAAGCAACGAAAGAGTTAAATTGTGACATAGAATTCTGTAAAGAATTAGAAGAAAAAAGATCTAAGCTCTTCCCTCTTCAGATTGGTCAATATGGTCAGCTTCAGGAATGGATAAAAGATTGGGAGGATCAAGAAATAAACCATCGTCACGTCTCACACCTCTTTGGTGTATACCCGGGCAGACAGTTTACTGATCATGAAACACCTGAATTATTTGAGGCCGCTAAACAGTCGCTTTTACGAAGAGGAGATGAAGGAACGGGCTGGAGCCTTGCTTGGAAGATAGCATTATGGGCTCGATTTAAAGATGGAAATCGTGCACTAGATTTGATTTCAAATTTACTTCAGCTTGTCAATGAGGAAAATAAGACAAATTATCACAAAGGCGGTGTTTATCCAAACCTTTTTGATGCCCATCCGCCCTTTCAAATTGATGGGAACTTTGGTTTTGTGGCCGGGCTTGCTGAATTACTCCTTCAATCCCATACAGAGGGCATTCAGTTCTTGCCGGCACTTCCTGATGCATGGCCTAATGGCTATGTCCGGGGACTTAGGGCACGAGGCAGTTTTGAGATAGATATAGAGTGGGAGAATAAACAATTGAAAGTAGTCGTGATCCGTTCTTTAAAAGGAGAGAGATGCGTTATTAACATCGAAAATTCTGTAGAAGTAAGAGCAGGAGAGAGCGTGATCGATACTGAAGATATAGGAAATGGCTTGATTGCTTTTTCAACTAAAGCAAGAGAATCTTATACTATTCGTCCGATAAAAACTGCAGCTTTATAGGATAATATTGAACTAGCTCGGTGATTAGATAGCAGGCTACGTATTTTATACATACGAGCCTGCTTTTTTACTTATAAATGATCATCAAAAGGTATAAAAACATCAGGATTAGTTATTTTTATATCTTTATATACATGATACTATTTTGAAAGGGTTTTCAAATGGGGGGGAGTCCAGATAATTATTTTATCTTAGGAGGAGATACACATGAAAGCAATCATTTGCCAAAAGCCAGATGACTTACAAATCATTGAAACAGAAAAGCCTGAGTTAAGAAGCGGAGAGGCATTAATTACTATAAAGCGGATTGGCATATGCGGCACAGATATACACGCATATAAAGGAAACCAGCCATTTTTTACCTACCCGCGAATTTTAGGACATGAATTATCAGGAGTAATTGAAGAAGTCGAAGAAAATGATAGGGGATTCCATACAGGAGATCAAGTTGCGATTATTCCATACATGCATTGCGGAAAATGCATTGCCTGCAAAACAGGAAAAACGAATTGCTGTACAGAACTTCATGTTATTGGGGTTCATAAGAATGGCGGCATGTGTGAAACATTAGCTGTACCTGTCAGCCATTTAATTAAAACCGATGATATATCACTAGATGAAGCAGCCATGCTAGAGCCGATGTCGATCGGTGCCCATGCTGTTCGCCGTTCATCCTTAAAGGAAGGTGATAAGGTTTTAGTCATCGGTGCAGGACCGATTGGCCTTGGAGTTATGGCTTTCGCAAAATACCGTGGAGCACATGTCATCGCAATGGATATTAATGAAGAAAGGCTTGCGTTTTGCCGAAGTTGGGCAAATGTTGATGAAACAGTCAATGCAAAAAATGATCCTATTAATCAGTTATCAGAAATAACGGATGGAGATTTCCCTAGTTTTGTTTTTGATGCTACAGGAAACATGCAATCGATGAATCAAGCTTTTCAATACGCAGCACATGGAGGCACATTAGTATTTGTCGGCTTGGTAAAGGGCGATATTACCTTCCATGATCCGGATTTTCATAAAAAAGAGCTGACACTAATGGCGAGTCGAAATGCAATAAAAGAGGATTTTAATAATGTAATGGAAGCCGTAAAAGCGAAAAAAATTCATTTAGAAGCTTTGATTACACACCGATGCTCTTTTAACGAGGTGACTGAACAGTTTGCGGAGTGGCTTTTACCGCAGTCAAATGTGATTAAGGCGATTATTGAACGAGAATAAAGTTGGGGAGTAGAAACTGTAAAAGGGTGATAGAAAGCTTCTAAAGGACAAAACCAGGGAAAAGGACCATAGAAATCTTAAAGGAAAAAACTTGGAAGTGAGGGGAAAATACGTTATGAAGATCGATGCACATCACCATTTTTGGATTTATAATGAAACGGAATATGGCTGGATTAACGATGACATGTCAAAATTAAAACAAGATTTTTTGCCAGAAGATCTTAACGTATTATTAAAAACCATTCATTTTGACGGTACAGTTGCTGTTCAAGCAAGACAAAGCTTAGAGGAAACAAGCTGGCTTTTGGAATTAGCACAGAAACACGACTTTATCAAAGGGGTCGTTGGTTGGGTTGACTTATGCTCGCCTAATATAAGCGAACAATTGAAGCAATTTGCGGAAAATCCTTATTTTAAAGGAGTTCGCCATATCATACATGATGAACCAGATGAACGATTTATGCTAAGGGAAGATTTTCAAAGAGGCATCAGTATGTTACATGACTTTGGTCTTACATATGATCTGTTACTCTTTCCAAAGCATCTTCCTTATGCCCGCCAGCTTGTTGAAACATTTCCGAATCAACCTTTTGTGTTAGATCATATCGGTAAACCGGATATAAAAAATGAAGTATTGTCGCCATGGCAAGAAGATATAACGAAGCTGTCGGATTACAAAAACGTCTATGTAAAAGTATCAGGGATGGTAACAGAAGCAGATTGGAAGAATTGGAGAAAAGCAGATTTTAAGGCTTATCTCGATATTGTATTTGAAGCATTCGGGCCTGAGAGAATCATGATTGGATCAGATTGGCCGGTTTGTACGGTCAGTGGTCATTATGAATCAGTTTTGGAGATTGTTCTTGATTATGTAAAACAATATGCACCTGAGTCCGAACATCGTATTTTAGGAGAGAACTGTGCCAGATTTTATTCCATTAAAGAATAAAAACCAAATAAGTGAAAGAAGCAGGTATTTCATGAATAGATGTAAAATTAATTTACTTAGAAATGAAATACAATATTAAGAGGAGAATAAATATGAAAACGAGGAAGATTTTACTGATTGGCGATAGTATTACAGATTGCGGCAGACGAGAAGACCAAGAGGGATTAGGAAATGGGTATGTAAGACTTATCCATGATTATTTAATCACAACCTACCCTTCTGCTAACTATCAAATTGTTAATACAGGTATAGGCGGAAACAGAGTCACGGACTTGGCTGCAAGATGGCAAACAGACGTTATTGACCACCAACCTGATTATGTTTCCATTTCAATAGGAATAAATGATGTTTGGAGACAACTTGATCGTCCTGAAATTGAGCAAGTACTTCCTGAAAAGTTCTCTAGCGTGTACAAAGAACTTTTAACAATAGTAAAAGAAGAAACAAATGCACACATTCTTTTAATGGAACCAACGATTATTGCTGAGGATGTTAACTCAACAGGAAATAAACTGTTAAAGGACTATGTGGAAATTGTCCATCAACTTGCTAAAGCATTTGAGGCGACACTCATTCCAACTCATAAAGCATTTATCGAGTATTTACAATCTGAAAGTACATATAAACTTACAACAGACGGTGTTCATATGAATTCAGCTGGGAATATGCTAATGGCAACTACGTGGCTTCGAACTGTTGAAGAGCTTTTAAAATAAGTAAAAAATTAGTGGCTGACTTAAATGAAGAGTCAGCCGCTTTTTTTGCGTTTTTATAAGAAAATGGTCGGAAATTGTTTCCAAAAAATTCAAAAAAACATAAAACATTTTTTTATATCATGCCGTCTAATTAATTGTATCGACAACTTAGGGGGGAACAGCATTGATTAAAAAATGTTTTTTACTTTTTTTAATGGCCATTCTTATGTTTTTTAGTATTGGAAAGATCTCTTCCAGCTCTGCAGCAGGCAACAAATTTATTATCATCAATAAGGCAACTAATCAGCTTGCTTATTATGAAAATAATCAGCTAAAAAAAGTATTTAAGGTAGGAACGGGAAGAAGTCAATCTTTAACACCAGAGGGAAAATTTAAAATCGTCAACAAGATTAAAAATAGACCCTATTACACAGGGGGGATTCCAGGCGGGGATCCGCGTAATCCACTTGGCAACAGATGGCTTGGAATAAATGCCAGAGGCACATGGGGTACCACTTATGCAATTCACGGAAACAATAATCCAAGCTCAATTGGCGGTTATGTGAGCAGCGGCTGTGTACGAATGTATGATAATGAGGTGGAATGGCTGTACAATCAAGTACCTGTTAATACGCCAGTTATTATTGTTACTTCTGGAAAATCCTTTGATTCGATAGCCGTTTCTTACGGATACAAGGTTACTGAAGGTTCAGTTCCAGTTACGGCAAATGGGTCCATTCTGAAAAAAGGGGACAGAGGGCCATCTGTTGCAGACCTGCAAAGAAAGCTTACGGCATTAGGTTTTAACACAAAAGGGATCGATGGAATATTTGGTTCAAATACAGACAAAGCAGTTCGCCAATTTCAAAGAGCACGACATCTAGTAGTAGATGGGATTGCCGGTCCTGCAACGAGAAAAGCGCTAGGTGGCACAACAGTGACGAAGCCAACATCGCCTTCTTCTTCAGCGGGTTCAGACTTATTCAAGAGCGGCAGTTTAAAAAGAGGGGATAGAGGCGCCGCTGTAAAGGAGTTGCAACGTATTCTTACTGCTAAAGGGTATAATACAAAAGGCGTCGATGGAATATTTGGAGCAAACACAGAACGAGCAGTGCATCAATTTCAAAAGGCGCACGGTCTTGTAGCAGATGGCATAGTTGGAACGGTTACTAAAAAAGAATTAAGAAAATAAACGAAAAACCTATAGGCTGCCAGGAAACCTGGCAGTCTTTCCTTTTTTTGAAGAAGACATATAGGGCTTGTTTTACTGTTGTGTAAAGCGGGAATAAGGCATGAGATAAAAGAAAAATGTAAGAACAGGGGAGGAGAACCATGGAAAATCTACAGACAAATAACACCTTAAACGGAAGTGCTCCTGATTTGTCTTATACCGTCTTATTGATGATTGATGTCATCAATGATATGAATTTTGATGGCGGGAAAGAATTAGTAAAAAACGCATTACCAATGGCAAAGAAATTACTAATCTTGAAGGAAAGAGTAAAGAAAATGGGGATACCTGTTATTTATATTAATGATAATTATGGGAAATGGACCTCTGAAAGAGCACAAATTGTGAGTACCTCATTACGTAATGAAAGCATTGGAAAGGAAGTTGCCGAGTTACTTAAACCGGAAAAAGACGATTATTTTGTTATAAAGCCAAAGCACTCCGGCTTTTTTTCAACAACATTGGAAACGCTTCTTGCATCTTTAAAAGCACAGAGATTAATTCTCACTGGCTTACAGACAGATATTTGTGTCCTGTTTACGGCAAATGATGCGTATATGCGAAACTACCAAATTTATGTACCTGAAGATTGTGTTGCTTCTGAGAAAATAGATGATCATACCTACGCTTTAGAAAAAATGAAGAGGCTCTTGCATGCTGATACCACACCATCAACGAAACTAGATTTGAAAAAGTTGATCCATTCCTCTCCCTCAGATCTGCATCTGCAAAGACATTAATTTTATTGTTTAGTAGATTTGTCAAGGGTTGGTTGAGATACCTATTTTAAAATATTTAAAAAAAGAGGTTTTAACATAGAACAAGACGGTTATATTTTCTATATGTTCGAGAGGACAAGCTTTTTATCATTACAAAAATAATCAAGGAGGAATTAATAATGGCAAAAGATAATGATCGAAAAATGACGTTAGAAGAAGCAGGTCGTAAAGGTGGAGAAGCTACTTCAAAAAATCATGATAAGGAATTTTATCAAGAGATTGGCAGAAAAGGTGGGGAAGCCACTTCAAAAAATCATGATAAGGAATTCTATCAAGAGATAGGACAAAAGGGCGGAGAAGCCACATCTGAAAATCATGACAAGGAATTCTATCAAGAGATAGGACAAAAGGGCGGAGAAGCCACATCCGAAAATCATGACAAGGAATTCTATCAAGAGATCGGGAAAAAAGGTGGAGAGGCTACATCCGAAAATCATGATAAAGAGTTTTACCAAGAAATTGGTGAAAAGGGTGGAAAATCACGTGCGAAACAACGTGATAACAAATAATTGCTTTTCAAATCTTTGACTTTCTAGTTATCTCCTATTAAAAGGTTGAAAAACCTTTTCTTATAAAAAATAGCTATTGCGGCTGTCTCAATTTGCCTCTAAAGTAAACCATAATATAAGGGATTTCATATGGTCCTTTATAGTTTGTGTTTAAGGAAACTGAGACAGCCGCATTATGTTTTTACATACTCATCTTCTTACGATACTCCGATGGTGTCATCGAGGTCAGCTTCTTAAATGTTCGAAAGAAATGGGGCATACTCGTAAATCCACATTGTTCTGCAACTATTGAAATCTTTTCATTACCACTATTAAGAAGGTCCTTTGCTAATAAAATCCGTTTCATAGCAATATAATCAGTCACATTAATGCCAATCAGCTGTTTAAAGACACGGCTAAAATGAGCAGCTGAAACGGAAAACCGTGTTGAGAGTGAATTTAAATCTAAATTCGAGTTTAAATGTTGATCAATATAAATTAATGCTGCTTTAAACCATTCGGGACCGAAAGAGGAGACTTGGTTAGTAACTCTTCTTTTCCAGGTAAGGCAATGTCGATTTAGATGAAGCAATGTCACATGCAACCATAAAAGGATGGCATTCACTTGGTCCGGGTTTTCTGTCTCCACTTCATTCATAAGCGTATCGATATATTCTTTTAATTGAAGGAGATGGTTTGATTCTAATGAGTATTTATAATTCTTCTCTTTCTTTGATTCCTCAAAAATCTTCAAATATAAAAAACTCTTTCCAAAAATAGAATGATTTAGTAGGGCGGGACTAAAGAAAATAGCAGTTGATGTGAGGGAATGACCCTTATCTGGTATGCCACGGTGGATCGTATTACTTGGAATAATGATCAGGTCATCTTTCTGTAAATCATAAAACGTTTGATCAATGAAAAATGTCCCTTTTCCTTCATGAATCATCACAATTTCTAACCATTCATGAGTATGCTCAGGCAGTTCATGCTGAAGTCCTTTCGTTTGTTTATAAACCATTTGGAAAGGAAATGATTTTTCAGATTCAAATTGTTTTCGAATTGGCATCATTTTTAACGAACACCTCACTCATACTCTTATTTCTATAATATATCAAAATTTGATACAAAGAAGTCAATTTTGGCAATTTTTATAACAATATACTGCTGATAGACTGATAAATAAGGAATAACTTTCGATTGAAAGGAAGAAAAAGATATGGATGTGAAATCATTTGCTGAAGGAATCTCATGTATTGTGATGAATCGAAATGATAGCGTTGTCACATTGCTGCGCCCGGTCAGTAAAGGTGAGGTACTATCATTTCAAATCGAAGACCGTATATGTACATTAACAGCTAAACAAGATGTAGCCTTCGGTCATAAACTAGCTCTAAAAAGAATAGAAATTGGGGAAACAATCCTTAAATATGGAGAGTCAATTGGCGTTGCTGCAGCAGTCATTGAAGAAGGAGAGCATGTTCATGTACATAACCTAATCGGTGTTCGCGGCCGCGGAGATCAATCATTTCATGAAAAAGGAGAGTTGAAAATATGACCATGATCAAAGGATATCGCAGACCAGATGGGAAAGTAGGGATCCGTAATCATCTGCTGCTAATGCCGACAGTGATCTGTGCCAATCAAGTCGTAACTCGCATCCAACAGCAGGTCCCAGGATCGGTAGCGATTCCGCATCAGCATGGCTGCAGCCAGGTAGGTGAGGATAAAGAAAGGACACATAAGGTTCTTGTTGGGATGGGAAAAAATCCGAATGTTGGTGCCGTTTTAATTGTAAGCCTTGGCTGTGAGGTTATGAATGCTGAGCAAATTAGAGATGAAATTGCTGAGACGGGAAAGCCGGTGATATGGATTGATATTCAAGACGAGGGAGGTTCTGTCAATACTATAAAAAAAGGAACAGAATTGGCAAAAGAACTTTCAGTAAAAATAGCAAAAATTCCACATGAAGATATTTCTCTTTCAGAGCTAATTGTTGGAGTAAAATGCGGCGGATCTGATGCCACATCGGGGTTATGCAGCAATCCTGCCTTAGGAGTGACATCGGATCTGATTATTAAACAGGGCGGAAGCATCGTCATGGGGGAAACAACTGAAATTATCGGTGCGGAACATCTTTTAGCTGAAAAAGCGGTAAATGAAGAGGTGAAGAAAAAGCTATATGATTCAATTGCTAAATTTGAAGCCGAAATCGAACGTATGGGGGTTGATATGAGGGGCGGAAATCCTAGTCCTGGAAATATTGAAGGAGGATTATCAAGTATTGAGGAGAAATCATTAGGATGTATAAGTAAAGCTGGTACAGCTCCATTACAAGGTGTCATTGATTTTGCCAGCGAGGTGCCAAGCAAAGGTTTCTATTTTATGGACTCGCCAGGAAATGATATTGAATGTGTCACAGGGATGGCAGCGGGCGGCATTCAGCTTGTATGCTTTACAACCGGCAGAGGGACACCGACTGGGAATCCGATTGTTCCGGTTATCAAGATTTCCGGGAACGAAGTAATGGCGAAGCGAATGGCAGACAATATTGATGTTGATACAAGTCCTGTTTTACAAGGGAAGGAAACGCTTCATCAAGCCGGGGAAAGGATATTTGACGAAATTGTCAGCGTAGCATCTGGGCAACTAACAAAAGCAGAGATTTTAGGTCATCAAGAATTTAGTATCAGCAGAATTGGCATCAGTTTGTAGGGAAGGAGTGGAATAAAATTGAAGCGCTTACTAAATAAGATTTCTTTAGTTACAGGAGGTAACCGTGGCATCGGAGAGGCGATCGTCATGAGATTGGCTGAAGAAGGAGCAGATGTAGCTATCAATTATTACACTGATAGTCTAAGAGAACAGGCAATAGCAGTTCAGAAAAAGGTAGAAGAGCTTGGCAGGAAAGCCATGGTGATAAAAGCCGATGTTGGCAAGAAGCAGGATGTAGAAGCTATGATCATTGCTGTAGAGGAGCAGCTTGGCGAAATTGAAATCCTGGTTAATAACGCTGGAATTGCCCCTTTTGAGCCGTTTATGCAAGTAACAGAAGAAACATGGGACCGTACATTCAATACAAATGTAAAAGGGATATTCCTTACATCTCAATTAGCTGCCAAACGGATGATTCCTAAGCGCAATGGGAAAATCATTAACATATTATCAACTGCCAGCCTAATGGTAACAAGTCCAGTCATACCGCATTATCAAGCATCGAAAGCAGCCGGTCATATGCTAACAAAGGGGATGGCGATCGAGCTAGGGAAATATAACATCAATGTAAATGCAGTGGGACCAAGCACGATTGATACAGATATGTGTACCGATTTTCTTGCTGACCCGGAAATCCGCCGACAAGAAATTGAAGCAAACCCGATGAAACGGTTGGGAACAGCAAAGCAAATCGGAGATGCAGTCGTGTTTTTAGCTTCAGATGAAGCGGAACAAATTAATGGCCATTTATTAATGGTTGACGGCGGCTTAACAGTTAAAGCGGCACAGCCAGATGATCATTTGGAGCATTAACCTACGAAGGAGGGGATAAAAGAATATGAGATTGATAGATAAAGTGATCCTGATTACAGGTGCCGGATCAGGTATTGGTAAATGTACAGCTTTACTTTTTGCAAAAGAAGGAGCATCTGTTATTGTTAATGATTTAAATGCTGAGAGCGGCAAAGAAACGGTAGCCGAAATCCAAGAAGCAAATGGCGATGCCTATTTCATTCAAGCCGATGTTACAGATGCAAGCTCTGTTAAAGTAATGGTCGACGAAGTACTAACCAAATATGGACGTATTGATGTATTGTTTAATAATGCTGGGATTAGTGGAGTCGGCAAGCTTCATGAAGTAGATTTAGATGCGTGGAACAAAACAATCAATGTAAACATCAATGGCGTCATGCTGCCAAGCAAATTTGTACTCCCGCATATGATGGAACAAAAGAAAGGTTCCATTATTAATATGTCTTCATGCATTGCCGAAATGGGACTAGCTGACCGTGCATCCTATTCAACCACAAAAGGTGCGATATTAGCCTTAACGAAATCAATGCAGGTTGACTATGCTGCTTACAATATTCGTGTAAACGCGATCTTACCAGGAACCATCTTAACTCCTTTTGTAGAAAATTATTTAAAGCAATCTTATGAAAATCCGGAAGAAGCAATCGAAAAGATTAAGACCCGTCAATTAAGCGGTGATTTAGGCAGACCTGAGGATGTGGCTTATGCAGCTCTTTTCCTAGCATCAGATGAATCAAGGTTTATGATGGGCTCTCCGCTTTATATTGATGGCGGTGTTGTATTTGGCAAGGATGCATAAATAAATAGTGTTATTTTTTGAAAATGTTTTTGCCCGAATACAAGAAAGGTTTTCAAAAGTTGTTTCGGCTCTTGAGGTCAGAGGACAGATTAGAAGCAATTGGTGACTTCCAATTGCCTGATTTAAAAGACACACAGATTATCGTAATAAAATGAGGAGGAAATTTCTATGAAACTCGTAACGTTAATAAAAGAAGGTAAGGAAGCATTAGGTGTAAAAATTCAGAAAGGAATCATCGACGTTGAAGCAGCCTTAAGTGAAAAACCAAATGATCAAATTCAACCAAATGTGATGGAAATTATTGCAGGCGGTCAGGAAGCTGTTTCTCAATTAGAAGATTATATTTCTACTCTTTCAGTATCGAATGATGCTGCATATCTAAAAAATGAAGAAGAAATTCAATGGGGACCATGTGTCACACAACCGAATAAAATCATTTGTGTCGGATTAAACTATCGCAAGCATGCGGATGAAACAAATGCTCCATATCCGGAAGTGCCGATTTTATTTAATAAATTTAATAATACATTAACTGGCCATAAAAGAGAAATTGCTGTTCCAAAAGTAACCGAACAATTAGATTACGAAGTAGAGTTGGGTGTCGTTATTGGAAAAAAAGCAAAATATGTAAGCAAAGATGAAGCATTGGATTATATATTCGGCTATTGCACAGTCAATGACCTATCAGCACGTGACTTACAATTAAGAACACCTCAATGGCTGCTTGGCAAGACCTGTGATGATTTCAGTCCGATGGGGCCATATCTCGTAACAGCGGATGAAGTGGGGGATCCTAACAACCTTCAATTAAAAACGTATGTAAATGGTGAAGTCCGCCAAGATTCAAATACGTCAGATATGATCTTTTACGTAGATGAAATTGTTAGTTACATATCACAGCATATGACACTTACACCAGGGGATGTGATCTTAACAGGTACCCCAGAAGGCGTTGTTTTAGGTTACCCTGTTGAAAAGCAAGTATATATACAGCCTGGAGACGAAGTCACAGTTGAAATTGAAAAATTAGGTATATTAACCAATACATTTGTACAAGAAAAATAATAGAAGAAACTAAAGCAATTGGCCGATATATTTGAAAAGATTTCGCTGATTGAATGATTAAATCAATTAGATATGCTTTTCATCTAAGATGAATAACAACCCTTTTTTAAAAAGAATCATAATTTTTAAGAGGGACTGATATAAGTGAAGCATAATCAAGCTGAAATAAAGACAGAAATTCACGGGTACCTGAATAGAATTGGTTATGATGGTTCTGTAGATCCCAGCTCAGCAGTACTTGAAAGTTTGCAGGAATGCCATGTTCATACCGTACCGTATGAGAATTTTGATATATTGGAAAAAATACCATTATCATTAGAAATTCAAGATTTATATGACAAAATTGTTATTCGCAGACGGGGTGGATATTGCTTTGAATTAAATGCTTTGTTTGGTTGGTTATTAAAAGAGCTAGGCTACCAAGTCATTGATTGCTTTGCCAGATTTTGGCGTGATGAACCAAATCCTCCGCCAATGCGGAGACATCATGTATTACTTGTTGAGGCAGAAGGGGAGAGGTATCTATGTGACGTTGGTGTAGGTGGTGTTGCTCCGAGAAGGCCAATTAAAATGATAGAGAATTTGGTGCAGGGACAAGGCAGCGAGTTTTATAAACTAAAGCGGGATTCCACATATGGCTGGATTCTTTGTGAGCAAAGGCAGGGAAAATGGAATTGGCTCTATTCTTTTTCTGAAGAACCTCAGCTGGCAATTGATTTTATCACAACCTCATATTGGTGTGAGAATGCTCCTGAATCGATCTTTACCCAAGCTGCAATGGCAGCAATTCGAACAAATGAGGGAAGGAATACGATAGCTGGAAATGAATTTCGCATTTTTACAGAAGATGATGTTCGTACATTCACCCCGAATACGAAAAAAGAATATGCAGAAGCGTTACGTGATTATTTTGGAATCGTATTAAATAATATGGAAAAGATTAATTAACATAATGAAAAATAATATGAGAACAAAAGCGCAAGCGCCTTGGTCATCGCCGTACAAACTGGAGGAGCATTGACTGAGATAAAGGAAACACGGTAAGCGAAGCGAACCGCTGTTGACTTATCGTAGGGAGATGATCTGAAGTTTGATAGGCGATAGGCGCTGGCAGTCAAAAACGCGACGTCCTGTCGCACTGACTGCACTTGCACATCCTGTGCTTCGGAGCTGGATGTCGCAGTGCTTATCCACAGTTCAATGAAATTTATAATTTCCTGAAACGATAAAGAAAAGCAGATCTTGCCGCGATAAGGTAAGATCCTTTTTAGGAGTCGAGAGGTGCAATCCTAAATCCTCTTTACTCTTTAATTTTAGCACTAGCTTTGTCAACCAGGACGATATTAATACGATTCCCATATAAAGCCGTACCTCTCTGGTACCTTGTAACCTGTTATAAGTTCAAAGATAAGAGCATTATCCCCCAAAAGAGGATATAATCTAAGGGTAGGGTGATATTTGAAGGCCAACGCATAATTGACCGGACAATCACTACGCAATTTTCTTGAGAGATTAAAAGGAGGCAATGAAACGTGAAAATCGACACGAAGCCTACTATTTATTGGTCATTGCTCAATCATAAACATTGGAACATCTATCTTGCGGCAACAGAGAAAGGATTGTGCTACGTAGGCTCACAAAATATGCCGAAGGACGAATTAATTGCATGGACAGATAAACGATTCCCAGGAAGCCTTGTGATAGAAGATCAGGAGAAGCTTAAGCCTTATGCAAAGGAGCTCATTGAGTATTTTGAAGGGGAACGAACGAGCTTTGCAATCTCTTTTGATTATCATAGAACAGATTTTCAAATGGCTGTGTGGAATGCCCTTAGTGAGATTCCATTTGGAGAAACCAGAGTCTATTCAGAGATTGCACAGGCAATTAATAAACCAGCTGCTGTTCGTGCAGTGGGAGCTGCAATTGGAGCGAATCCAGTGTTAATCACTATTCCCTGCCATCGAGTTGTTGGGAAAAATGGCAAGCTTACCGGTTATCGCGGCGGATTGGAAATGAAGACAATGCTTCTGGAGCTTGAAAACCAACGATGAAACATGAACTTTTCTATAAAAATCCGAAAACGCTTCTTAATAAAGGGACGGGCTTTCTTGCTGGTTATACTCATTCATTAAATCCGTATACAGGCTGTTCGTTTGCTTGTTCGTATTGCTATGTGCGGCAAATGCCTGTATCGCTATTTAGAGAAGGTGAATGGGGAAAGTGGGTTGACGTCAAAAAGGGTGCTGCCCGCATACTAAAGAAGGAGCTGCAAAGAGCGAAAGAAAAAGGAAAGGTTACAATTTTTATGTCATCAAGCACAGATCCCTATCAGCCAATCGAACATAAGGAAAAAGTAACACGTTCTTTACTGGAAGTTATGGCAGAGGATCAGCCGGATTTCTTGCTAGTGCAGACAAGAAGTCCGCTTGTTCGCAGGGATATCGATTTGCTTCAAGCCTTAAAGGAGAAAGTCCGGGTAAGTATGACTATTGAAACCGATTCCGAAACGATCCGAAGGAAGTTTACTCCTGATGCTCCTCCAATTGCTGCTAGATTAAAAACATTAGAGTTATTAAGAGGGGCAAGGATACCGACACAAGCAGCCATTGCCCCAGTTCTGCCAAGTAGTGAAGCTTTTCCTGAAACGTTAAAGTCTGTTGTTAATCGAGTCTGTATTGATGATTATTTTATGGGAGATGGCAGCGGCGGAAAGCGCACAAAAAGGCTTGGAATTCAAGCGATTTATGAGACACTAGCCTTAGAAGAATGGTATGGTCCTATTGCATATAAAAAAGTATATGATAGGCTAGCGCGTGTATTCCCAGAAGATCAATTATATGTAAGTCAGCGAGGATTTGAGCCGTAAAAGGAAAGGAAAAAGTGAACAAAATGAGCAGTAAAACGAATGCAATGAGAATTCTAGATGGGAAAAAAATAAAATACGATATTTTAACCTATGATGCACAAGATGGGTTAATACATGGAACGGCTGTCGCAGAAAAAATAAATAGAGCAATGGAAACGGTTTTTAAAACCTTAGTGGCTCATAGAGAAAAAAACCTCTACATCTTTGTTATTCCTGTAGCTGAGGAGCTTGATTTAAAAAAAGCTGCCAAAGCCGCAGGTGAAAAAAAGCTTGAAATGCTTCCAGTAAAGGAACTACAAAAATGGACGGGATATATTCGCGGCGGTTGTTCGCCTATCGGCATGAAAAAAAACTATCCGACATTTATTGATAGCAGTGCAAGCCAGGTAGATAAACTGATTGTAAGTGCAGGAAAGATAGGGATGCAAATCGAAATTGAACCTGAGCTTCTTGTCGATTGTGTAGGTGCAAAAATTGTAGAATTAACAAAATAATATCATGAAAAAAAGTTAATTCTCCTAATTATCAATATAAAAGAGGAAAAATGAGATCAGCTTGAATCAGATTCAAGCCGTCTCATAAACTCCTCTGCAGCACTGTATCCCTGCTGTTTTAGAAGCCAATTATTTGCAGCCGCTTCAATTAATCCCGCTACATCACGTCCTGGCTGGAGTTGAATTTCAATATGAGGAATTTGCACCCCCATATATTCTGTGAATTTTGGTTCGTGTTCTAATTCATTATTAAGCGAATTTTTTTGCCATTTTGTCAGTTCTATATCGAGTGCGATCCTTGTTTCATCCTGAAAAGCTTTTCTTCCATATAAACGGACCACATTCAACAAACCAATACTGCGCAGTGCAAGAAATTCTTTTGTTTTCCCATCATGGGTACCGAGTATGGTTCTTGGACTGAGCTTTTTCAACACGACAATATCATCTGCAATCAGCCTGTGACCTCTTCCTATCAAAGTGTGTGCCGTTTCGCTTTTCCCTACGCCAGATTTTCCTCGAAGTAAGATGCCAATTCCATATACATTGACACATACTCCGTGAATGGCGATTTCTGGGGCAAGTGTTTTGACCATATAAGCATCAAGCCTTGAAATAAACTCAGAAGTCGTTTGAGGCTCATTTGTGCATAACAAAGGAATTCTCTCTTCTTTACAGTATTGAGTTAAATACGTTAGCCCTTCTTGCCCGGCAGTCACGATAAAACATGGTGGGTGGTATTTGACGATATTTCCTATTCGCAGCTGACGTTCTTCAATGCTTAACTTATGTAAATAGGTAATTTCTTTTCTGCCAAGAATTTGAACCCGTTCAGTTGGAAAAAAGTCAAAGTGACCGACGAATTCCAAACCCGGACGATGTGACCGTGATTGTGTAATTGGTTGTTGGAGTTTATCTTCTCCAGCTAATACTTTTAATGAAAACGTTTTAACTAAATTTTCAACTGTTAATAATTTCACCTTTATGGAACTCTCCCTCGTTAATAACTTTCTAATTTTTACAAAAACATGGAAAAGGAGGATTTTATTTCGTTTAGATAGAATCTTTCATAAACTACGGAAAAATTTGATAGTATAATCGTACTTTAACATCTGTATGATTTCTAGTAAATATCTTCCTTTGCATAAAAATTGAACAATTTTATCGTAAATAATTGGAGGCAAGAAAATGGAAGCAGCGGTTGAAAAAATATTTTCGAATAAAATGATAGAAATAGCCGGAAATTTTTTTGGAATCAATTCTAATCGTTTTAAAAAACTAGGTGAAGCAGAGAATTATGTATTTGAGGTTTATCGGGATGAGACACCTTATATTTTAAGAATGACACATCAATCACATCGACCAAAAGAACAGGTACTTGCTGAGTTAAAGTGGATCGAATACTTACAAAACAATGGAATAAAGATTCCTAGAGTGATTGCTTCACGTGAAAATAATTTAGTTGAAATTGTAAAGGGGCTTGATGGGACAAACTTTTATTGTTGTTTGTTTGAAAAAGCTCCAGGTGTTCAGATAAAAATAAAGGATGAACAAGTAAACGAAGAGTTATTTTTTGCATGGGGAAAAACAATAGGAAAGCTGCATCAGAAAACAAAAAGCTATAAGCCAAACTCCGAATATAAGAGGCTTGATTGGTATGAAGAAGAATTATTACATGTAAAACAGTATCATATCGATGCTCCGGAACAGGTTGTTCGCCAACAGGAATTCATCCTAAAGCAAGTGCATGCCCTTCCTGTTCATCAGGATAATTTTGGTTTGATCCATTCTGATATTCATCACGGAAATTTTCATTATTATGAAGGAAAGATCTATGTTTTTGATTTTGATGATTGTTCATATCATTGGTTTGCTAGTGATTTGGCGATACCTTTGTATTATTTGATCTGGGGTTTAGAACGTGAAGGTGAAAAAGACCTTAAAGAATTTGCTGCGAGCTTTATGAGGGCTTTTCTAAAAGGGTATGAGACAGAAAATCAACTAACACTCCATGATTATGAAACAATCCCGCTATTTTTAAAATTAAGGGATTTAACTTTATATAGCTTCTTTTATAAAAAATTCGATTTGAAAAGTGCAGATAAACAATTAATCGAAACCGTTCAACACATCGAACAGAGAATAATTGAAAATCGTGCTATTATTGATTTGGACTTGAAGATACTTCTAAAGGAAATATAATAGAGTTAAGGAAAAGGAATAAAATCTAATAATGGCTGGCATTAAACCTTATAATGGTTTTGCCAGCCTTTTATTATGGGATGTTCTTTATTTTCGCTTCCATTCATCTTCAGTTACCTTCTGGTAATCGAGATCATGGTGAAGTTCGGCTGCAGGAATTTTCGATGTAGGAATCTGTCCTTTTGCTATCGGGTTAGCTATATATTCAAAATGGCCTGTTCCGTCTGGAGCACTTCCAGTTGCCCAAAGGCCTTCACTAGAGGCTTCACCCTCTGATAAATCCCAGAATTTATATGCTTCTTCCTGAGCTTCTTTTTCCGCCTCTGGTGGAAACGAAGCTGGAACAACAACACCGTTTTTATTTTCAAGCTCCTCAATGGCTGCCAGCCACTGATATTGATGGTATCGGTCCCGTGCCAGCATTTTACGGAAAGTTGCTCGTACACCCTCATCATTGGTCATGTGGTATAACCTTGCTACTTGAAGTCTACCTTGTGATTCTGCATGAAGATTTGAACGCATATCTGCTAATAAATTTCCGCTTGCTACGATATACGAGCCATTCCATGGAACACCAGTTGAGCTGGTAGGCAATCCGCCTAGCCCGCTAACAAGCATGTGCTGGGGATTTATTCCTCCCATAATAGAAGCTGTTACAGGATCCTTTGCTGCTTCTGCTTGATCCTCAGGAGATGCACTATCTAGCAATTGAGAAATTAGGGAACAGAGCATTTCCACATGGCCAATTTCTTCTGTACCAATATCCATGAGCATATCCTTATATTTTTCTTCCCCGCGGCAGTTAAACCCTTGGAAAAGATATTGCATCATAACAGTCATTTCTCCAAACTGTCCCCCTAATACTTCTTGTACTTGACGGGCAAGCATGGGATCTGGGCGCTCAACCTTAACTTCAAACTGCAATTCTTTTTGATGTCGAAACAAACGAATCTCCTCCTATGAATTTGAATTTATAGATATTTTCAACTTCGATCTTCTATTACCCTTATTGGTTGCTATCAAACAAATTAGAAGAATTTAAGGAGAAAGAACTAATAGGAAGCAATAAAAAATGAAGGAAATTAGTATGGCGTATAGGCTGATCATTTTGGCATTTTTTTTATTATTTCATTGAAACAAAAGGAGTTCATAAAAATAAAGGAGAATGGTAAGAGTGATACTTGAATAATGAAGGTGGGAATTAAATTTGCAAAACTTCGAATATGATATTGTGGAGCTGCCTGCATATCGGGGAGTGGGATTAAAGTGGAGCGGTTCGTATACAGAAATTGGATCTTTAAAAAATCTCATAACAAGCATGAGTACTAGAGTTGGAGAATTAGATTATGCTATCAATCCAGACGTTCAATTAGGACTATCCTATCATCTAAGACCTGATGGCTTTGTGCATTATTCAGCTTATGAGGTTAGTGAAGATCAACAACTTCCTGATGGCATGACAGAAATATATATACCGAAAATGACTTACTTCTTAACACATCACAAAAAGGATCAAGATATCGGTCAAACCTATCAAAGTATTTCTCAATGGTTTAAAGAAAGTAACTATGAACCATTCGTAGAGCCAGGTATAACATATTATGATCCGTTACCGATAAAACATGAAAGATACCCGAAAGACCATGATTCAAAGCAGCCGCATTTGGATATCTTCATTCCTATTATAACGAGATAAATATTTTGATAAAATATAGTAAGTATAAGCATTTATTCTTTGCTTCGATATCCGCCAGAAGCAAGAGGCGTCCGAGTATGTAAACGGCCAGCGTCTAGCTTGTCAGGAATGGAAGTCAACGAAATTCCTGACAAGCCGCATTGCATCTGGCAATTAAAGGGTTCATTAGGTTTTCAAGACATACTACACACTTTACTCCAGTGTTTTATGATGAAAAAGCTTCCGATATTCAGTCGGTGTCATTCCTTCTTGTTCAAGGAAGCGTTTATTAAAATAGCTAATACTTGGATACCCCGCCTTTAAAGCAATATCCTTTATCGTCATTTCCTTATTGTCCAACAGCCATTGCTTGCTCATCTGAAGCCGGCATAACGTAATAAAAGCCATCGGTGTCATTTGCGTAGCCCGTTTAAATAAACGGCAGAAATAATAAGTACTCACACCTGCTTGCTCTGCCCAATAATCTAATTCAAATGGCTCGCAAGCCTTTCTTTGCATTAATGGAAGCAGAGGCTGAATCCGATCATCGAGCTCTTGTCTTCGATCAGAAGTTCTTGGCACCACGTTTGTAATGAATTCCATCAAAAACGTATAGGTAAGAGTGGACAAGCGAGACAGATGGAGAAAACTATTTTTCTCTGCTTCTAAAAGTAGTTTCTCGTGGGCATCTTCTACCGGTTTTATATGCTTCACATTCCAAAGTGAATAACAATGAAAACCTTTCTCCGATAAAAACTGATTAAGGATACTCCCATAAAAATGAACCCAGCGAATATTCCATGGATCATTCTTGCTGCTATAGTATCGCTGTTCTTGCATTGGGAAGTACAAAAAAGCGTCCCCCCGTTTTAATACATATTGCTTTCCATCGGCTTCCACAAACCCCGTTCCTGATAGAACAAAATGGATACTAAAATTATTCAATGTACCTACCTTACGATCGACATCATGCTCAGGTGCATCATAGTACCAGCCGATTGATTCAGGAAGAATCATATATTCATGGTCATTTAATGTAGGCAGTAAATATTGTCTATGCAAAGCGATCACTCTTTCATAGCAAAATTGTTTCATATATAGAGCAATAAGATTTTATTTTTATTTTAATCTTAGTCTTATATAATGACAATATAGTATTAACTAAGACTAAAAAGGAGAGGAACGGAATGAAAAAGATTCGTTGGGGGATCATGGGTTCAGCAAGTATTGCTAAGCGGGCCGTTATCCCTGGAATTCAACAGTCTGAAACAGGAGAAGTTTCTGCGATTGCTAGTCGCGGACTAGAAAAAGCACAACAAACTGCAGAAGAATTGAAGATACCAACAGCCTATGGAAGTTATGAAGAGTTACTTGCTGATCCAAATATTGATGGCGTTTACATTCCGCTGCCAAACCACTTACATAAAGAATGGACAATTCGTGCAGCTGAAGCAGGAAAACATGTATTATGTGAAAAACCATTAGCGATCAATGCTAGTGAAGCTGACGAAATGGTTGCAGCATGTGAAAAAGCGGGCGTTGTTTTTGCAGAAGCATTTATGTACCGTTATCACCCTCGTTATATGATGATTCAAGAAGTAATCCAATCAGGAGAAATTGGAGAGCTCCGCGGCATCCACGGAACCTTTACCTTTAACAATGCAAAAGCTAAAGGAAATGTTCGCTATAAACAAGAATGGGGCGGTGGCTCGCTGTATGATGTAGGGGTTTATCCAATTAGTGCAGCACGGATGCTGCTTGGCCAGGAACCTCAAGCTGCCACTGTCCACGCCTTTTTTTCTGAAGAACATGATCATGTAGATATGATGGCATCCGGCATCCTTGAGTTCGACAATGGCGTCGCTCTTACATTTGATTGCGGGATGTGGGCAGCCTTTAGAAATACGCTTGAAATTCTTGGTACAGAAGGCCGTATCGAGGTTCCTTCAGCATTTGTTGTTAATCAAGATCAATCAGACAACTTTTATGTTATATCAAAAGACGGAAAGAGAGAGGTTGAAGTTCCTCGTTTGAATCAATATTCCTTACAAGCAGATGCATTAGGGAAAAGCATTTTGACTGGTGAGCCTCTTCCTTTTCCAGCAACAGATGCCATTTCGAATATGAAGGTTCTTGATGCATGTTTAACATCGGCAAAAGAACGCCGTCGTGTTGAAATCTAATAATCTAGGAGGAATGAGTAATGAAAACAATTAAGATTCCAGGATTAGATAAACCGGTAACGACTCTTATTCAAGGGTCCGACTATTTTAGACCAAGTGTTTATGAAAGAGTATGCAGTGTATTAGATCGTTATTTTGCAATAGGCGGCAATACCATTGATACCGCTTATATCTACTGTGGCGGAGAAAGTGAAGTGGCAATTGGCCAATGGATGAAGGATCGTAATAATCGTGAAGATGTTGTCATTCTTACAAAAGGAGCACATCATGATCAAAATGGTCCACGTGTTAATCCGGAGGCCATTTCTAAAGATCTATTTGAGAGCTTAGAGCGCCTTGGAACAGATTATATTGATTTATATGCATTGCATCGTGATGATCCTAATGTACCAGTCAGTATCATTATCGATGCTTTAAATGAACATATTAAAGCAGGGCGCATCAAAGCAATTGGCGGATCCAATTGGACAGTGCAACGCTTGCAGGAGGCAAATGAATACGCAGCAGAAAATGGACTTGTTGGCTTCACCTTCAGCAGTCCTAATCTAAGTTTAGCGAAAGCAAAAGAACCTTTCTGGGCGGGCTGTGTTTCAGCTGATGCCTCTGATTGTGCATGGCATAAAGAACACCAGCTGCCGATTCTATCCTGGTCTTCCCAAGCAAGAGGCTTCTTTACCGGCCGCTTTACACCAGAAGATCGAAGCAATGAAGATCTTGTTCGTGTATTTTATAGTGATGAGAACTGGGAACGCCTTCGCCGCGCAGAACAATTAGCGAAAGAGAAGGGAGTTACAACAATTCAAATCGCGCTGGCATATGTATTGAATCAACCGTTTCCTACTTGTGCTCTTATTGGTGCACAAAATGAGGAGGAATTACAATCATGTTATGAAGGCTCAAAAATTGTGTTGACAGAAGATGAAATCAACTGGTTGGAGCATGTTGAAAAAAGTGTTAGTTAGTAATCTTTAACTCTCTATACCTTTTAAACAATCAGGTACTAAATCAAAGAGAAAATGACTCTTATGGTTTAATACCTGATTTTTTTATGGAGAACATTTAGGCAAAAAAACACCTTAGTTTTGTACAAATGTAAATGAATTTTCTCTATGTTTTTCCAATTTTGCCTCTTTTATAATAATCGTGAAACTTCAATGTATGTTAAAGGAGGCAATAAAGGGATGGCTGGTGAAAACAATCCGCTTTTATTAACAGATGAGCAGATGAGAAGATTTATAACAGATGGTTTTCTCGTTTTAAAAACCGATTTTTCTAATGAATTCCATGAAAGATTAAATGAACAGTTATTGAAAGTGTATGAGGAAGAGGGGAATCCAGGAAATAACTTATTACCAAGAGTAACAGAGCTGCAAAGAGTATTTGAACATCCGGTTATTACGGGAGCACTGACAAGTGTTCTCGGGCCTGATTATATGCTGCATGCCCATCGACATGGTCATTATAATGCCTCATCAGTGCCAGGAGGTTGGCATAAGGACAGTTATTGGGGCTATAACCGCATGCGGAACCATCATCCGTGGTGGGCAATGATTATGTATTTTCCACAGGATACACCAGCGGAATTGGGTCCTACCGGTATCCTGCCTGGTACCCAAAATTACGACTCCCGCGTCTTTGAGTCTGATGAATTGGATCAAGAGGTATTAGCATGTGGAGATGCAGGTACATTTGCTTTAATACACTATGATATTTGGCATCGTGCCACACCAAACACACTTGGAAACCCGCGATTTATGCTTAAGTTTGAGTTTATGCGCACAAAAGCACCAACAAAGCCAAGCTGGAACAATGTTGAAGGCGCGTGGAAGCTTCCTGAATCAACTAGCGCATTATTTGCCCAGCATAACGTAATGTGGGAAGAAACTTGGAATTGGTTATCAGGGAAAATTGGCAGCATGGCATCAACTGCAACATGTTCGTCCGATTTGATCGAAAATAAGCTAAGTTTGTTAGAGGATGAATTTGAACCAGTTGCATTGAATGCTGCTTATGAGCTTGCATGTTGTGGGAAAGCTGGTGTCCAAAGCCTGTTATCATCCTTGCAGCATGATAATAGCAATGTGTCGCGGCTCGCTGCTTATGGGTTATCGATTGCAGGAAAAGAAGCAATTCCAGGTTTAATCCAAGCATTGGATCATAGCAGAACCACAACAGTAGTGCGCGCGATTTTTGCTCTTAGTGAACAGAGACATCAGGCTGCTGAAGCCGTTCCTGCTCTGAACCGATTACTAGAAAATGCTTCGGTGATCGTTCGCAGATCGATTGCTGAAGCACTTGGAATGATCGGCAGTCCGGTTAAGGATGCTGTCGACGGATTAATCTGTTGTTTACAAGATGAGGATGCACAGGTTCGCTTTATGGCAGGTCTTTCGTTATCAAGAATTGGTGCATCAGCAGACCCGGCAGTTCCTCAATTGGAAATCGCTTTGCAGGATGAAAACCGGTATGTACGTGCTCATGCAGCAGAAGCTCTTCGTTATATTGGGACAGAGCAAGCAAACAAAGCGTTGATTACGTTTTTATTTAATTCAAGATGGTGCCCGACTACGACACCGGCAAATACGTTTTATCCGTAAATCTACTTCGGATTGATACGTGATTTTGCTGATAATTCACGAAATGAAGTTGGAGAAAGTCCTGTAAGTTCTTTAAATACTCTTGAAAAATAGGAAAGCTCCATCCCTACTGAATCGGAAATTGATGAGACATTTCGTTCACTAACGATAAGTAACTCCTTTGCTTTTTCAATTTTTCTGCGGTTTATGTATTGAATCGGCGAAGAACCAGTAAAATTCTTAAAAACGGAAATAAAATAATTTGGATGGAAATTAGCCATTTGTGCAAGAGATTCCACAGATAAATTTCCATCCAAATGCTCTTCAATATAGGTTAAAATGACATCCATTTTATCAAATGAAGGGGATGCATTCATTTTAAAATGAATCGTCTGGCTTTTCTCAAGGAATACGGCAATGATTTCGAGCAGGATGGAATGAACACGGAAGGTGCTAGAAAGGCGATCACTATGCATGTACGAAATAAGTTGCTGGAATTTTTCTTCTAGTTCAAATTCTTCCGGCTTGATAAAAACGGGTGTCTTCATTAGTTGAAATAAATGAAAATCACCGATTTTCGCAGTGAAATGGCACCAATATTTTCCGAACGTATTGTCGCTTATTGTTCCATATGATTGAACAGAGCCCGAAGGCAGTAAATAAAGCTCACCAGCTTTAGGATAAAACGTCTCATGATTTACTTTGACGAAACCTTCACCTTCCATGATGTAATAAAGCTTATTAAAATCAGTTGTATAATTTTCATCACGCCAAGATTTAGGGACCTTTGTATAAGCCGCAATGGAAACATCCAATTGTACATTTGCGAGATTTTTCCCTAAAAATGTTCCTGCCCGATTTTCCATCTGATTCTACCACTCTCTTTCTATTAATTCTTGCAAAAATAGAAAAATCCGAATAAGGGACTCATTAATGTCCGATATTCGGATCAATGTTTTAGAAGGTATGTTGAAATAAAAACTTTAGAAAGAAAAACAAAATTTCTGGAAAGTAAAAAGAAATCAGTAAGCGTTTTCATATATAACGCCTTTAAATTTTATCTTAAGATGTGAATTGTCACCTTTCATAAAATCCTTCTTCATATCTTTAATTCGCTTCACTGCATCTGTCATACCGGCAGCATTGATTTTATGTTCTTTTGTTTCATTACCTGTATCTATTAAAAAAACAAACTGTTTCATCACTGTATTCTCCTTAGGTGTATGATTGACTAAATTTTATTATATTATAAAACAAAATCTATTTTTTTGTAAGCGTTTTTAATGAATTTTTTTGAACAATTTGTGAGCGTTTTCGAAATATAGGTCAAGTGAAAGGTTTGTTAGGTTACAGTGGGGAAATTAGCTTAATGAACGCAGTTGAAAAGGAAAATAAGTCAGCGACCTTATTATTTTGAAAAAAAGTAATAAGGTCGCTTGTTAACGTCAATTCATATTATGCTATGTGGTATCTGACATTATTTCAGTAATTTAATAAATTCCCGCATAAACCCTGGCAGATCAGGCCACGCATGACCGGAAACAAGGTTCTTATGAATGTGTAAAGTTTCTTCAATATAGGTACCGCCACATGCTATTACATCGGGTTTACAAGCAATATATGCTGTATACTCCCGGCCCTTCATTAGATCTGGTACGACCGTTAGCACTTGTGCGGCATGACAAATTGCACCAACAGGCTTATTTTCTTCAAAGAAGTGACGGACAATATTCGGCAAGGATTCGTCTAAGCGGATATATTCAGGTGCGCGGCCACCAGGAATAATTAACCCGTCATAGTCTGATGGATTCACATCTGCAAACGATAGCTGCGAATCGATGCCATAAGCAGGTTTTTCAACATATGTCTCCATACCTTCAATAAAATCATGACTGACCGTTTGCAGTTTTTTTACAGAAGGTGAAGCTATCGTTACATCAAATCCTTCCTCCAGACATCGGTAATATGGATAAAAAATTTCAAGCGCCTCAACAGCATCTCCAGTAACAATCAGTACTCTCTTACTCATGAACAAAACCTCCCGTATCTCTTTATATAGTTGGTAACTCCTGTCATATTACCTTTTCATTTAATCAATTCGACAATTGTATATGATTTCCTTTTTATTTTATTCGATGATAAAGTTCGAAGATTATAAACTATAAGATTTGAGAGGATACTCAACATTTGTCATAAACAGGCATGTTTAACAATACCGTTATTTATGTTTTATAAGATTTAAACGAAAAAACTTCAATCAAGATGTTAGAAAAAATACCTCAAGTGAATGATCGGAAAGAGTTACCGTGTCATTAAAGATTTCGGTCCTGGGGTAAGCAATGATAAAAAATGGGTTAAAAGGAGTCAACAACGGAGGCAGTGAAGAACTCCTTGTTACCTAGATGTGTGAGGACTTCCCACTCTTTTGCTCCTTTGGATGCATTTCTATCTCATTCGAAGGCGGATGCCATCGCTCCATCATCTTCTTCATAATAATATGTTTTTTTACTTTCTCCATGAGGGATATCAGCATGAAAGGCGTCTGAACATCCTCGCATTTTGTTACTTTTATCCTGTTTTTGTTGATGTTGTAAAATAATGCTAGAATAGGTCTTTGCTAACTTGGTATAAAATCCCAATCTCTTTAAACTGTAATAGATAGTCTTGAAAAACGTATTAAAGGGGGGAAAAGGTAGGTACACTCATTATTTAACCTTTTCATGAACAGGCACTAAATTAATTGATTAGGAGGTTAATATGAAAGGGACAAGAGCAGTTCGACGGTTGTTGCTGATGTTAATTATTTTAGTATTTTTTGTGGGTAGCCAGCCAAACCTGGTTTTTGCTACTCAAGGGGTACAGGGCTTTTTAAAGAATGCTAACTTTGAAAGTATTGGTGCTTCAGGTAAGCTCATTATAAGCAGTATCTTTAGTAATTCGGTGAAGAATGAGGAAGAATACACACCTCCTGCATACGAAGCACCGTATACGCCTGCCCGCATGATTCCTGGTAATGAAAATCCTTATAGTGTACAAGTAAAGGTTACGAACAATACCGGTGAGACAATGAAAGCGGAGGACTTTGTGCTTTCGTATCACTGGACGCTGCCAGATGGAGAGGATATAACAAAAGAAGGAAGTCGCTTAGAAACTTCTTTACCCCAAGACATTACTCCTGGGAAATCTGTTACCCTTACAGCTAAGATAAAAACCCCAATACAGAGTGCACAGGGAAATCATCCTAATGAATATATCTTAAAATGGGATCTTTACAATCAAAAGAACAAGAAATGGCTTTCAGAAAACGGTGGGCCAAAAACCGGCGATTATACTGTACGTATTGAAGATCCTGCGTCAAATGGTATTGGACTGGAAAAGTTTTATCAGTTTCTTGGTAAAAATACCGGAGCTGGATCTACAGCAATGGTGAATTTACATAACGGAAACATGGTCTTTAGCTATGATCCATTTAATAATCCAGGACTGGGGCTATCGACATTTATACGATTTACGTACAACAGCTTGGATACCTCTGACTCTCCGCTAGGCCATGGTTGGACAATTTCTGCTTCAAATATAATGAAGCTAGGTAGTCCGCTTGAATTTGTCGGGAATGGTAATAAACCTCCGCGAGAAGTTACCTTAACTGACGGAGACGGGACAAGACATGTCTTTTACGTAAAAGATTCAAAGGCAGATAAGCCTGAGTATGTTGAACCAGCTGGAGTCAATCTTTATTTGGAAATGATTCAAACGGAAAAGAAAGAACGTCAATGGATATTTACCCGCTCTGACCGTACCCAATTTATTTTTGATGAAGATGGGTACCAGGTTGCCACACGTGATAAGAATGGAAACGAAATGCAGTTTGTGTATGAAGAGCGCCACTCTAACAAGAAACCTACCAAATTTTTAACCGCGCTAATTGATCCTTCTAAACGAGAAACGTTAAAAATTGATTACTACACCAAGGATGAAACAAAAAACCCGAAAATTATCGATAAAATTCAAGCGATAAAGGATATTTCAGGACGTACATTAGAGTTTACTTATAATGATAATAGTAGTGACGTACGAAACGGCACTCTTGCTCAAATTACGGATGGAGCTGGAACAAAAGACGCAAAAATTTTCCAGTTTGTGTATGATGCTAAATCCATCCATACGAAAATGGTAGCTGCTGTCGATCCACGCGGCAATAAAACAGAGTTTCGCTATATTGAAAACGGTAAAGACAACGGGAAAATAGAACAAATTATCGACAGGTTAAAGGGAGTAACCCGTTTTGATTATGAAGACACAGATAATCCGCCTAACAATGATTCAGAAGTAATCACAACAGTTACCGATGCGCTCAAGCATAAAACAACATATCAAATAAACGGGTATGGAAATCCCACTGAAATTACGAATGCCAAAAATTTAACAACCCGCATGCACTGGGACGACGATCATAATGTTGATCGCCTTGAAGAACCAAATGGAGCAGTGACAACCTGGTCTTATGAGGATAACGGACTGCTGGTGTTAAAAACCGATGCTGTCAATAACGCCATTAAAGATCCATCTAAGAGAAAATCGCAAAAGCTTGAATATCAATATTCTAAAGATGGCCATGTCGCTGACCTTGTGAAAAAAACAAGTCCTGAAGGTCGTGTCCATACGTTTACCTATGACAGCACAGGCAATTTGTTATCTGTCACAGACCCTAAAGGAAATGCTACCGAAGAATCGGGAGATTACACGACTACGTACACCTATTATGGAACGACAGGCCTGTTGCATACGGTCACTGATGCAAACGGCGGTGTTACCACTTATGGAGATTCTGATGCACAGAACTATGGATATGATCCAAATGGCTATCCAACGACGATTACCGATGCGCTTAAACAAGAAACCAGCTATCAATATGGGAAGCGCGGTGAAGTACTCTCCATCATAGATGCCAAAGGGAAGAAAAGTGAATATACGTACGATGTTTTCAACCGCCCTCTCACAAGTAAAGTCCCTAAGGATCAAGAAAAGGGAGAATACATTGTCACACCTGCTCCAGTTTATGACCAAAATGATAATGTGATTAGTCAAACAGCACCAAATGGAGCGAAATCGGACTATACTTACGATGCTGTCGATCAGATGGTTACAGCAATTGAGCCGAAAGATTCCGATACATCACCTGTTCGAAAAACAACTTACGAATTCGATCTGATAGGAAACCTTGTCAAACAAACTGAACCAAAAGGGAATTTAACGCCTGATGATCCAACTGATTTTACAACAACTTATATTTATGACGAACTGGATCAGTTGATCAGTACATCCAACAGTAAAAATCACAAAATTACCTATGAATATGACAAGGTAGGAAACACCGTAAAAATAACCGAACCAAAAGGAAATGAAACAGAAGAAAAAGATGATTATACATCCCAAGCTAAATTCGATCTCAATCATCGTGTTATAGAAGAAATTGATGCAAAAGGAAACAGCATCAAATATGTATATGACCATGACAGCAACCGTATTCAAGTTGTAAATAAAGAGGGCCGGACCCTAACGACTGTCTATGATGAACGCGGTCTGGTAGAGGAAATGAGGATTCCTCACGAAGAAGGAAAAACGGCCGTCATGCGTTATGAGTACGATGAAGTTGGGAATCGGACGAAGGTAATCGCACCAAGAGGAATGGAAACAGCAGAAACAGACGATTTCACACAAAAAATTGTTTACGATGCCCTAAACAGAGAAAAAGAAATCATCTATCCGATTGATCCATCCAGTGATAATCCGCGTGATCGCGAACAACATAAACTGATTAAGTATTATGACGAAGTAGGCAATTTAACAAAAGTGAGTGCGCCTCCATCAGAAGGTCAGAAAGTTCGCAATGACAATACGTATTCCTACTTTGACAACGGATGGGTTAAAAGTTCGAGCGACCCTTGGGATATCCAAACAAGCTTTGAATACAATGAGATTGGTTTGCAGACGAAACGGACTCTTACCAGTGCAGGAGGTTCGAGCAGTCGGACAATGAGCTGGTCGTATTATCCGGACGGGAAATTGAAGTCTAAAACAGATGACGGATTCCCCGTAGGCGAACAAGTTGCTCTTGTCGATAATAGTGACAAGCAAAACATAGAGTCGACAGATAATTGGGAAACAGCTGACGCAGAAAAAGGCTATCACGGATATAACTATTTTTATAGTCATAAAGGTAACGGACAGAATCAATTTAGCTGGAAGCTGCATATTCCCGAATCAGGTGAGTATACGGTTTATATCAAATATCCTGCCCGGTCTGACTCGGCAAGTGATGCTCCTTTCACGATTGAACACGAAAAAGGAACAAACGAAAAAACAGTTGATCAGAAGGAAAATGCCGGAGAATGGGTATCCCTTGGTAAATACACCTTTGATGAAAAGAAAACTGGGAAGCTTACTCTTTCCAACAAAGCAAACGGAACAGTCATAGCAGATGCCGTTAAATTAGTTCGAGAAAAAGGAAATACGAAAGACGAAGAATCCAAACAATTAGATTACTACTATGATGCCAATGCTAATCTAATAAAAATGACCGATTCAAGCTCAGGATCGAAAACGGATACTTATGAAATGACCTATACGGAACTGAATGAGATCCTGAAAGTCGAGGAATTAAAAGACGGTAAAAATCTGCATACAACGACGTATTCCTATGACGCAAATGGGAATGCAATTAAAAGACAGCATGATCAAGATATATCAGATTATGTTTTTAATGAATTAAATCAGGTTGAAAAAGTAACCAATAAAGAAAATGGCAATGAACCAAAGGTTACTACTTATGAGTATACAAAGAACGGATTAAAGCAGCAGGAGAAAAAGGGCAATGGCAATGTGGTTACCTACTCTTACTACTGGGATAACTTACTAAAACAGCAGACAGAGAAAAAGCCTGATGGCACCATTGTTAATCAACATTCGCTTGAATACAATGCTGACGGTCATAAAGTGAAAGATACCCTTCAAATGCTTGACGCTGACAATAAATCAGTAAATAGTGTGCTTTCTTATAAGTACAACCTCATGGGACAAATTGTTGAATACACCAAGACCGGTGATAACGCAAAAACCGAAACCTATGTGCATGATGCGAACGGCAATGTGATTGAAGAAACGATTGACGGCAAAAAAACGAATTTTAATTATGACCGCAACCGTCTCCAAACGATGGAAACAGGCGGTGTCACGGTAAGTTACAACTATGATCCGACAGGCCGATTAGACACAGTAACAGCCAATGATAAACAGCTTGAGAGATATAAATATGATGGATTTGACCGAGTATCCGAGCATCAACAGTTGAACGAACAGGGAAATACAGAGGTTACAAGATATACGTATGATCCGTTAGATCGGACAGTGAGCCAAACGGTTAATGCAGAGAAAGATGGCGCAAAAACAACCAATTTCAACTATCTTGGCCTCTCAGATAATGTCCTGAATGAGGAAATTGCCGGAGAGATTACAAAATCCTATCAGTATTCCCCATGGGGCGAACGATTGTCGATGGTAAAATACACTGACAATGAAGGACAAGAAGATTCCTACTATGGCTACAATCCTCATACAGATGTTGAGACATTGACAGATGACAAAGGGAGCACCAGAGCTACTTATGGATATACCGCTTACGGGCAAAATGATGAGAAGGCATTTACAGGCGTTGATAAGCCTGAACCTAACAATCCTGATCAAGAGCCGTATAACAATTACAGGTATAATTCAAAACGCTGGGATCCCGCAACTAAGCAATATGATATGGGCTTCAGGAATTACGATCCAGGCTTAAACCGTTTCTTGAGCCGTGATATGTACAACGGGGCGTTATCAGATATGAGCCTCACAACGGATCCATATACAAACAACCCTTATGCCTTTGCAGGGGGAAATCCGATCACAAACGTGGAATATGACGGCCATTTCGCATTCGTTGTTGTGTTAATTCCAATTTCTGCTGAAGCGATAGGCTGGGCAGTTGCTGGAACCGTTGCGGTTGTAGGTACAGCAGCAGTTGTGGATCAAGCTTCAAAATCCGATGTTTTTGAAGGTGAAGAAGAAACAACTCAGACCCAGACTAAAGCCGAAACAGCTACTAAAGATATCGCAGCTGAGGTAAAGGCACATGTCAGAACGAAAGCAAGAGAACGCGGTGAGGAAAATCAATGTACGAAAGCATTAAAGAATCCAAACGTATCAGGTCAGGTCCCGTATGGTTGCACCGATTTAAGCTTGATGGTTATTAATCAACGGGCAGAAGATGCAAAGAATGCACCGAATAATAGAAGAAAGAACGCTATTCTCAATGGTGCATTTACCTATGCGGCAGTCGAATATGTAGATAAGAACGGCCAGGTCCAACGAAAAACCTTCCGCAATGTATCGCATAATGAAATTAGGTCAAACCCTGAAAAATATCAAGGGGTGCCAGGCCAGGGAGTGCATGCTGAAGGAATGATGGATCATTGGCTTCAAGATAATGGCATCACACCTGATCGAGTAAGAAGGATCTATGTTGAACAACAACCATGCAGTACTTCTTTTAAATGTGATGAAAGGGTAAGCAAATATAGTTCAAAAGGGGCAAAAGTTACCTATAGCTTCTATACAGAAGCTGATAAAAAAGCCGTTGTCAAGGCCCTCTTTTCGGTAATCAGAGGTTTATTCGGCTTATAATGTGAATTAAATAAATAGTATGAGGCCGGTATCTATGATAGATACCGGCTCCTGCTTCATATTATAATGGTGATAAGGGAGGGAACAGCTTGAAAAAATTATGGAAAAATGCACTTCATCATAGGGAGTTTTGGATCGATTATTTTTTTCTCGAAACTGACCCGGAAGTCTGGGAAAATGAATTCGTGATAGACGATGAACCTTTTGCTTATGAATACGAAAATCCAATTCGATTCCCAATTACAAAGGACTCTGGTCTTTTATTGGAGATGGGTGAATATTTGCCGAGCACTTCATTGAAAATCTATGATCGTTCAGCTCCGACCGGGATTGAAATTGGAAAATTTGATGATTCACACCCACATGCCGCCGTGCTGCGCTTCGAGGAAGTTGAAGCACTAGGCAATTTTCTAGCTCAGCAAGTGCCTGAGTATCCTAGTGCTCCTTACATATTGCTTAGCAACTTTATGGCCATTACGGATGCTGATGATTTAGAACGGATCCATCAAAAAACAAAAGAGGCCTGGCGGTCACTCGCACTGTTTTCAGATGATTTCATTCAAGATGAGGTCATCGATCGCATTGGATATCCTATAAAGGGTATTCAATTTACCCATCAGCCCGAATTTGGGTGGTACTGTGAAGGAGAAGCCTCCTTTTTGAGTTTACGAATCTCTGACAATAAGAGATTTCCTTTTAAAATGCTTAAGGAACTATTAAATCATTTAGGTACATAATGAAACTGAGTTTGTATTGCGGTTTGAATAAGTTAATAATTATGAAAATCCAGTTCATCATGAATCTGGATTTTTTCTAATATTAGAAAAATAGTTCTTCTTTGAAAAAGAAGAACCAATTTAACAAAAAACTTTATATATAGCATTTAAAATAGGTAAAGCGCAAATGCAATGACCACAAGTATTCCTAAAATAATATAAATCCATGAAAGCCTGGAGATATTCCCCTTTGTTGCTTCATCGTAATTTTGATCACCTTTTCCACCTAATAAAATAGTGCCAACTAATGATAATAAACCAATAATTATGACTAAAATAATGGCTAGCTTCATAAGGGCTTCGCTCCTATAAAAGAAGTATTTGTATTATTGCTTATATCATAATAGTAGCTCAGTTTATTGTGAATTTCTATCCTTTAAAAGAGTGTGATGCCAATAAACTTATCGTAAATTTGTATAAAATATGACGAAGGAATAACAAAAGGATCATATGGCAAGATGTGAGAGGCTATGATAAATTTATAAAAAACGATTACTGAAAATAGAGGGACTAAGTTTGAATAAGGCAAGTATCCCTTTGCTTATTCAATTTTAAGAGTTTCTCCAGGAGGGGCAAATGTTTTTTTCACTTAGAAATCGCCTGTTTATTATTTTTACGTTATTACTAACGGTGCCATTCCTGCTTTTGTCTATCATTATTCCTACCTGGTTTACATCGGTCATTGAAGAACAAACAAAAGACTCAACACTTGAAATGATGGATCAGTACTCACTATATATTGATTCTATTACGACCCAAGCAGAAGATCTTGGAAAACAAGTCCTTATCAATCAAGCAACTCAACAGTGGTTAAAGACAGAAAAAGAAAAGGAAAATGTATCAAGTGCGCAACGGTTATTAATAAAAAACCAATTGAAAATGCAGCTATCATCGATGATGGTTAATAATTCAAATGGAATGTCGATATCCGTTTTTTTAAATGATGGGACAGGTACATGGGGGAATATACCGGAATTAAAAGACATGACGTGGTACAAAGATTTTTTAGACAATGATCAAAGATGGGTAAAAACTCATAAAGACGCCTTTCAACTTCATCAAGAAATGCGTGAAAAAAACATGAATAGTTATCTGATCCCTTTGTTTGATATGAATATGTTAGAGTTATCCGGAATTATTAAAGTAAGCTTTCCATCATCCTTGCTTGAAACCGCCTTAAGCAAAATCAAGCTTGGAGAAAGCGGTCGAGTCTATTTATTAGATCAACAAGGATTGAATGTTTTATCAGGCCAAGTACAAACACCTAAAGAAGTCATCAATAAAAGCTTTAAGAAAATAACCAGCGACAGTCAGGATAAAGGCTTGATCGAAACAGGCTACAATGGAGAAGATTATCTCGTATTCTATCAAAAATTAAAAGTTGGAGACTGGGTTCTCATTAGCGAAATTACCAAGGCAGAGTTATTTGGCAAAATCAATCAGTTACAAAAGAATTTGTTCATCATAAGCGCTTTAATTTTTTTGATAACGATCATTACGTCTTATTTGCTTTCTTCTAATATTGTTAGTCCTTTAGGTAAGCTTACAAAAGCAATGAGATTAGTAGAAAGAGGAGATTTTGCCGCAGCAAAAAGAGTAATGCCTCCAATAAAATCTTATAATCATGAAGTCGGATATGTGATAAAGGTTTTTAATCGTACAATTGAACAACTCAATCATTTAATCCAAACAGAATATGAAGCAAATATTCGAAGAAAAGATGCTGAATATAAAGCGCTTTTATTACAGATCAATCCTCACTTTTTGAATAATACACTCGAAATTATTGGAGGATTAGCCGTCCAAGGAAAAAAGAAAGAAGTAATGAATGTAAGCATTTATTTGGGCAAGATGATGAGATACTCATTAAACACGGAAACAGACGTTGTTAAATTAGGTGAAGAAATTACCTATATCAGAAGTTTCATAGAGATTCTAAAAATAAGGTATGAAGGTGCTCTCACATATGTAATTGAAGAAGATGAAGCAACAAGAACGATACCGATTATTAAATTTATTATCCAACCGCTTGTAGAAAACGCTGTGAAATATAGTTTCATAGAAAAAACAAAAGCCGAAATTAAAGTTAAAACAGAATTGAAAGAAGATCTCCTTACCATTCTAGTAGAAGATAAAGGGTCAGGAATGTCTAATGTGGTGAAAGATGACATCTTAAATATCAATAAAAAGAATGAAACAACACATGTATTAGAAAGCAGAGGCAACAGCATAGGCCTTAAGAATGTCATCAGTCGATTACATTTATATTACGGGGATCGTTTTACTTTTAACATCCAATCTGAAGTGGGGAAAGGTACAAGTATTACATTATGTATAAAAGTTGCAGAGGGGGATATACATGATGAAGGTTATCATCACAGATGATGAAATTCAAATTCGTAAAGGGCTGCGAATGAAGATTGATTGGGAAGAGGAAGGCTTTAATATTGTTGGGGAAGCTGCAAATGGAAAAGAAACACTTGAATTATTAAAGAAAATCAATGTTGATGTTGTCATAACGGATGTCAGAATGCCAATCATGGATGGGATTGAATTTGTTAAGAGATGCCATATCGAGCATCCTGATGTGAAAGTGATCGTGTTATCCGGCTATTCTGATTTCGAATATGTAAGAACATCACTCGTAGAAGGAGTAAAAGATTATTTACTAAAGCCGGTTGCTCCTGATGAATTAATTGATGCTTTAAAAAGAATACAGTGTGAAATAGAGGAAGAAAAGAAAAAACAACTCGAAACCGAAAGAATGAACAGATTGGTTCATAATCAGTTAGAAGAAATGAAAGAACAATATTTACTTCATTTAGTCAAAGAGGAATGGTCTGAGCTTACGATTGCGATAGAGAGATTACAACAGCTTCAATTAGCGGAATTTGCAAATATAAATGCGCGTGTTCAGTTTTTCACTGTAGAAATAAGAGCTTTTGATTCCAACCCAAAATTGGTTAAGGAATTATGGCTTCCGTTTTCGATGTTGTGCAAGGAAATCTCTCAGGATTATAAAGGAACGTACTCTTTTTATGATGCAAGTTATGCCAATATGCTTCATTTTATTCATCTGATCGATTCTGAAGATCAGAATCAAACAGCCAGCATCGTTCAAATCATTCAAAGAAATGTGAAGAAGTATTTAAATGTGGAGACGGTTGTTGGAATTGGCAAGATTGTGACAGGTATTACAGAGTTTAAAACAGGTTATATTTCAGCATTGCTTTCATGGAGCCAAAGTCAGCCCGGCACATATTCCCAAGTGATTGATGGGACAATTACGAAAGAAATCGTTGAGTTTTCTTCTTCTGTTGAGAAAAAATTGGTTAATTCAATTGAAAATGTCAATCATGATGAATTTAAGAAAAATATGGAGTCGATTTTAGGTGAGAGCCATAATCATTCCATGATGTCTTTTTCATTTGTTGCCAATCGAATATTATTTTTATTAGGTTCACTTGCAACAAAATATGATCTTGATACAAACGAAATGATATGGACCTGCCAACAACGGATTTGGGAGCTTAATGCTCATAAGAGAGTAATGGAACAGCTGATTGAATTAGCAGAATTGATTATAGAGAAAGTAAAAGACGCCCGCTATTCTTCAAATGGGTTGGTTATCGTAGAAAATGTCCGCCGTTATTTGGACAAGCACTATGCAAGTGAAATATCTCTTACGACTTTATCAGAAAAGTTTCATATCAACAGTGCTTATTTATCTGAAATCTTTAAACAACATGTTGGGAAAAATTTTAGTGATTATCTCGTCGAATTGCGAATGACGAATGCCCGCGAGTTTTTGAAAGACGAACAGTTAAAAATTATCGATGTGGCTTACCTGGCAGGGTTTTCAAATTCCGGTTATTTTAGCACTGTTTTTAAAAAGCATTTTGGTCAAACACCAGCTGAATTCCGTAAGTCTCTACAGCTGAATCAAAGTGTAAGGTAAGGGGCTACTATGAAAAAAAGAACCGCTATTATTATTTTTATTGTTTTTATTACCGCAATAGCAGGATATACGTTTTCTTTTTTCAAAACATACACAAGTAATCAAGAGGATCAAGATTTGAGGCTAAATGAGAACCGGGATAAAATTGAACTTACCTTTTGGAGAAATTATGGGACAAAATTAGAAAATGATGCGTATAAAGAACTTATTGCTGCTTTTGAAGCAGCCCATCCTTCAATAGATATTCAAATGGTTTCCATTCCATATGGGGATTATGAATTGAGGCTGAGAACAGAGATCGCAGCGGGAAATCCCCCGGATATCATGTCAATAGACAGTCCGAATTTAGCTTTATATGCCCATTCCGGATCATTATTATCGATTGACCACTATATGAAGACAGAAGGAAATATTGACGATATCCCTCCTTCCACGCTCGATGGATTAAAATATAAAAATGAAATTTATCTTTCGCCAGTAGTAGAGTCAGGAGTGGCTTTATTTTATAATATGCACTTATTTAAAGAGGGTGGAGTGCCTTTTCCTTCAAAAGATCCTCATTCTCCAATGACCTGGAATGAGGTGTTGGAGATTGCTAAAAAACTTAATCATCCTGCTAAGGGTATTTATGGCATCGATCCTGCTCAAGGGTTTAACGGTGGCGAGGCACCGGCATATTTTAAAATGCCGCTTTTATGGCAATTTGGTGCAGAGGTTTTAAGTCCTGATGCGAACACTTCAGACGGTTATTTAAATTCGCAAAATGCGTTAGAAGCACTGCAATTTTATCAGGATCTCTATCATAAACATAAAGTAGCTGTCGTAGAATTGCCGCCAGATCCTTTTGTCTCAGGTCATCTTGCCATGACAGTTTTAGGTTCTTGGACATTAGCTGAATTTGAAAAGAATTTTCCGGAATTTAAGTTGGGAGAAGATTATGGAGTGGCGCCGCTGCCAAAGGCGAAAAATCAAGTTGCACCAAACGGCGGCTGGGCTTTAGGAATCTCATCAAAGTCTGAATATCCGGAAGAAGCATGGGAATTTATTAAGTATGTGACAAGTTTCGAAGGATCAAAAAGGTATGTAGAAATAACAGGTGATCTTCCTGCGAGATATTCAGTAGCTGAAGAATTTCCTGAGCTTACCACCTACCCGAAGAATATTTTTGTCCAACAAGCCCAAAATTACTCAAAGAATCGGCCTGTTACACCAGCTTATCCTGTCGTAAGTGATGCGATCAAAAAATTGTTTGAGGAAGTAGGAATTGGCGGAAAGGATATAAAAGCATCAGCAGATGAGGCTGTTGAAAAAATTAATAAGAGCTTACATGATATTCAATAGATATCCTCTAGTTATTAGACTAGGGGATTTTTTTATTCAAAAAACACCCAAAAATATTAAATATCCACATCCGAAAAAATTGAAATATTCCTTTTTCATTGTTTGATATAGTTGAAATCACAAAGAGAACATAAAGTTGGTGAAGACAAATGAACGAAAGGTGAAAATTTGAAATCGCTTTCCGGTTGATTTCTCTGAAAGTTTTCTACCGGTTCATTTTTTCACAAAGGGGGAAACAGATTGCAAGAATTAGTAAAGGTAAAGAGTGATACCAATGTTTCAGTCAAAACCGGCAAGAACACAAAAATCAAAAGCAATATCGAGTATATGAGAAAAAATTATTTTCTCTACTTGCTCATTGCTCCGGCAGTTATTCTTACAATTATTTTTAAGTATGTTCCAATGTATGGGGCGATTATTGCTTTTAAGGATTTTAGCACGATTAAAGGAATATTAGGCAGTGAATGGGTAGGATTTAAGCATTTCACCGATTTTCTGACATCACCAAATTTTGAAGTGATCTTTATGAGTACGCTTAAGCTTAGCTTGTATGGATTATTGCTAGGGTTCCCAGTGCCGATTCTATTAGCCTTAATGATTAATCAAATCAGGCGAAATGCGGTGAAGAAAAATATTCAACTTATCCTCTATGCACCAAACTTTATTTCAGTGGTCGTAATCGTCGGGATGTTGTTCATTTTCTTATCACCGACAGGGCCGATCAATAACATCATTGCCTTCATAACAGGAAAGCCGGTTATGTTTATGTCAGAGCCGGAATACTTCAGGTCAATATATATTCTTTCTGGAATTTGGCAAGCTGCCGGCTGGTCTTCGATTGTTTATGTCGCTGCTTTAGCCAATGTAGATCCTGAGCTTCATAATGCTGCGACAATTGATGGGGCAAATATTTTACAAAGAATCATCCATATCGATCTGCCGACACTAAAGCCATTAATGGCGATTATCTTTATTCTCGGTGCAGGAGGAATCATGGCAATTGGTTTTGAAAAGGCCTATTTAATGCAAACGGCTATGAATTTACCGGCATCTGAAATTCTCCCAACCTATGTCTATAAAGTTGGGTTGCAAGCAGGTGATTACGCCTACTCCACTGCTGTAGGACTGTTTAATTCGGTCATCAATGTAATTTTGCTTGTTGTGGTGAATTTCGTTGTCAAAAAATTAAACGAAGGTGAAGGTTTATATTGATAGAAAGGAGTTTTCAAATTGATTAAACATACACGAATGGATCGCATCATTTTATCCTTAAATAGTGTTTTCCTATGCTTAGCTGTATTAGTGATCTTGGTTCCTTTGGTTTATGTTGTGATTGCCTCTTTTATGGATCCAACCGTGTTATTAAATCAAGGCATTTCCTTTCATGTATCTGATTGGAGTCTTGAAGGGTATAAGCGGATTTTATCTGATGATGCGATGATTAGAGGGTTTTTAAATGCGATCCTCTATTCTGTTGGTTTTTCGGTAATAACGGTTGTGGTTTCAGTGTTTGCTGCTTTTCCGTTATCAGTAAACGGTTTTGTCGGGAAAAATTTCTTTATGACGCTGTTTTTGATTACGATGTTCTTTAGCGGCGGATTAATTCCAACCTATTTAGTCGTAAAAGATTTAGGAATGTTAAATACCATCTGGGCAATCCTGCTCCCAGGGGCTGTAAATGTTTGGAATATTATTTTGGCAAGGACTTATTTTAAAGGAATTCCTACAGAATTGCATGAAGCAGCAAAGGTGGATGGAGCATCCGATTTACTCATTTTCTTTAAAATTGTGTTACCGCTGTCAAAACCGATCATCTTTGTACTCGCACTATATGCCTTTGTTGGTCAGTGGAACTCTTATTTTGATGCGATGATCTATCTTGAAGATCCTAAACTGCATCCATTGCAGCTTGTTTTAAGATCGATTTTAATTCAGAACCAAGCAGAGCCTGGGATGATAAGTGATCAATTAGCGATGGCTGAACTAGCCAAGGTTTCTGAAATGATCAAATACTCAGCCATTGTCATTTCAAGTCTTCCATTGATTGTGATGTATCCATTTTTCCAAAAGTACTTTGAAAAAGGTGTTATGGTTGGTTCATTAAAATAATGAACCAATTACTAAATAAATTTGAAAACACTTACAAAATAATAGGGGGATATTAGGATGAAACATGTAAGAAAAATTGTGTGTTCTACTGCTATTGGATTTTTATTACTATCTGGATGCAGCAGCAAAAACACATCTTCTTCAGAGGATTATGAGCTTTCCAAGGTTTCTTTTCCATTAAAGGAAGAGGTGACATTAAAGTTTATCACGCAAAGCTCGCCATTAGCTCCAAAGGATCCTAACGAAAAATTAATTTACAAACGGTTGGAGGAAAAAACAGGCGTTCATATTGAATGGAAGAACTATACAAACGATGTTTTTGTTGAAAAAAGGAACTTGGCTGTTGCAAGTGGTGATCTACCTGATGCCATCATGGATGCAGGCTACAGTGACTATGATTTACTTAAACTAGCAAAAGATGGTGCGATTATTCCTGTTGAAGATTTAATAGACAACTATATGCCAAACTTAAAGAAAGTTTTAGAGGCTGCACCTGAATATCGAGCGATGATGACAGCACCAGACGGGCATATTTATTCATTCCCTTGGATTGAGGAGCTAGGAACTGGCAAGGAGAATATCCATTCAATTGATGATTTCCCTTGGATAAACGTCGAATGGCTAAATAAATTAGGACTAAAAATGCCAAAAACAACAGAGGAATTAAAACAAGTATTACTTGCGTTTAAAACAAAGGACCCTAATGGTAACGGGAAAGCTGATGAAATCCCAATGTCCTTTATCATTAACCATGGTGGTGAAGATCCTGCCTTCTTATTTGGATCCTTTGGATTGGGTGATAACTGGGATCATACGGTTGTAAGCAATGAAGGAAAAGTATTATTTACCGCAGCTGATGAGGGCTACAAAGAAGCAATTGCTTATTTTGCTGACTTATATAAATTAGGTTTAATTGATATTGAGGCATTTGAGCATGATTGGAACACATATCTTGCAAAAGGAAAAGATGAGCGCTATGGCATGTATTTCACATGGGATAAAGCAAATATTACAGGGATGAATGATAAATATCAGTTAATGCCGCCACTAGCAGGTCCGGATGGTCATATTAATGCAACAAGAACAAATGGAATGGGCTTTGACAGAGGCAGAATGGTCATAACAAGTGCAAATAAAAACCTGGAATTAACAGCAAAATGGATCGATCAATTATATGATCCGCATCAATCCGTTCAAAACAACTGGGGAACATATGGGGATGAAAAGCAGCAAAACATTTTTGAATTTGATAAAGAAAAGAATATGTTAAAGCATTTGCCGTTGGAAGGCACAGCACCTGTTGAGTTAAGACAAAAAACAAGTATCAATGGACCGTTAGCCATTTTAGATGAATACTATGGCTCCGTTACGACAAAGCCAGATGATGCTGCGTGGAGACTGGATTTAATGAAGGAAGTCATGGTCCCTTACATGAAAGCAGAAAATACGTATCCAAAAGTATTTTTCTCACTTGAAGAACTAGACAATCTGGCAACGATTGAAACCGATTTGTTTGCTTATGTGAACAGAAAAAGAGCGGAATGGATGACAAACGGAAAAGTAGAAGAAGAATGGGATGCCTATTTGAAAGAATTAAACCGACTAGGCTTACAGGAATGGTTGGATATTAAACAAACAGGTTATGATCGAAATCAACAAAATCAATAGATAGTGTTCAAAAAAGGCTGTATGTAGTTTTTTACAAAGGTAAGAAAGCATAAAATTTTGTACTTAGTTTTAGTGTCTAGCTCCAGCGCCTAGCCCCTTTAGGGTCCAGCCACCCATGAATTGAAGGCAAAGAACGCCTTCTATTCATGAGCGTCTTATTTGCCATAGACTGATCAAGGAGCTTGCGCTTTTCTTAGTACAGCCTTTTTTTGATAAATAGTTTAATAAAAAAGGAGAAGAAAAATGGTGCAAAAATTAAAAGAACAATATCGTCCGCAATTTCATTTTTCGCCAGAAGAGAAATGGATGAACGACCCAAATGGTATGGTGTATTTTAACGGTGAATACCATTTGTTTTATCAATACAACCCTTTTGATACGATCTGGGGCCCAATGCACTGGGGACATGCGGTTAGTAAAGATCTCATTCACTGGGAACAGCTGCCGATCGCCCTGCTTCCTGATGAACACGGAACAATTTTCTCTGGAAGTGCTGTTGTAGATTGGCATAATTCATCTTGTTTCTTCGAAGATGATCAGCCGGGATTAGTCGCGATCTATACAAGCAATGATACGTATCCGGATTCAGAAAGGATCCGTCAGCGGCAATGTTTAGCATATAGCAAAGACAATGGAAGGACCTGGGTGAAATATGAGAAAAATCCAGTTCTTTCAGACTATACGAAAACCGATTTTCGCGATCCTAAGGTGTTTTGGCATGATGCTACAAAAAAGTGGATTATGATACTAGCTACTGGTCAATCGGTAACGATTTACACTTCTCCTAATTTAAAAGAATGGGAGTTTGCAAGTGAATTTGGAAGCAATGCTGGCTCACATGCTGGATTTTGGGAATGTCCGGATCTCTTTCCATTAGCGGTAGAGAATGAAGAGAATAAAATCAAATGGGTCATGCTAGTTAGCATTGGAGATACAGGAACAAGCAAAGAAGGTTCCAGAACACAATATTTTATTGGTGATTTTGACGGGAAAACCTTTGTCAATGATCATGAAGATGAAACAGTTTTATGGTTAGATTACGGTATGGATAATTATGCAGGCGTTAGTTGGTCTGATATCCCGGCTAAGGATGGCAGAAGGATGTATATCGGGTGGATGAGCAATTGGCGATATGCTAATCAAGTTCCAACAAAAGAATGGAGAGGTGCCATGACTCTTCCACGGGAATTATCGTTGATTTCCAATGAGAAAGGAATTCGTTTGCTTCAAAAGCCGGTATCTGAAATCAATTTGATAAGACGAGAGACAAGCGTGCAGCAAAACTTGCTCGTAGAATCTGACAATCCAGTATGCTTTGATATGAACAACCAATTAGTGGAGATAAATATCGAGCTTGAAAAAATAAATGGAACAAAATTTGACCTCATTATTCAGCATTCTGAATTTGATCGAACCGAGATTCGTTACAACGTTTTACAGGAAACATTAGTCATCGATCGAGCAAATTCGGGTGTACATCAATTTTCAGCATCCTTTCCCGTTCTTCAAGAAGCGCCATTAACGCTGAAGAATAACAAAATAAACATGCAGATATTCTTAGATATTTCATCAATTGAGATCTTTGCCAATGATGGTGAAGCAGCTATTACGAGCCTGTTGTATCCTAGTGAAGGCCGCAAACAACTAATTTTGCTTTCTCATATTGGAAATATGAAGGTAAATACATTGGAACTAACTGAGCTTTGTACAATTTGGGATTGAGCTTTGAAGCTATTTATAGGTATTGGGATTGACGGATATATTTCCTTCAATCCTTATTATATAGAAAATGTAAACGCTTAAAATTGTTTTGGAGATGTGATGAAATGAAAAATAACCTATCAAATGCTGTAAAACTAGTTTTATTGGTCGTATTCGTTTTTTCAATTCTATCTATTGATAGCCAACTTCAAGCACAGGCATCTGAACCGAATACGGCTATATTCGGTTATTTGCCTTTATCAGGTTCTTGGACGAAAAACACAACTGGTGATATGAAAGGAGTTAGTGAAAAGAAAAAGCCAGCTATTAACTTATCGAATACCGAGGTAGGGAGCAACTTTGTCTATGAAGCAAATGTCATGATCGATTCTTCATCCTCTAATGATGCGGCAGCCTCAGTGATCTTTCGCGCAAATCAATTTGGAACAGAAGGCTATATGCTTAGGTTGGAACCAAAAAAGGACAAAATAAAATTAGTTTCTATAAACAAAAACATAAACATTACAGAGCCTATTAAAAAAGAAATTGAAACGGGTGTTACTTATAAACTTAAAATAACTGTTGATGGGCCAGAGATAAAAGTATTCCTTAATGATGACATGCTTTTTCATAAAAAAGATTCAAAACATTCGAAAGGTTTTACAGGCTTCCATGTGGATAAAGGATCAGCTACTTTTAGTGATGTGTCAATAAATGAAACCGTTACCAATATTGAAGGCTGGGACATGAAAAGCGGCAAATGGGTTCCTTCTTCACAAGGACTTGTTGCAAAGGCAAAATCAGAAGAAATTATATATGCCATATCTCGTACAGCTGCTGCAAACTTCAATTTTGAAGCTGATGTTAGTATAGAAGATGCAAATGCCGCTGGAACTCTAATTTTTCGTTCAAATAAAACAGGTTTGCAGGCATATGGTTTGCAAATAGATTCCAAGAATGACCTTATTCGGTTGTATGATACGAAAAATAATAGAGTCATTGCCAAAAGCAAGGTGGCGATTGAAAAGGGAAATCTCTATCGTATCCGCATTAAAGCAGAAAGAACTGTTTTAAAGGTATATTGGCAAAACGGATCAAACCCTGTGATCAGTGTTAATGATGATACCTATACAAAGGGGTTCTTAGGGCTTCATGCGTACAATGGCAATGCAGTCTTTCAAAACATACTTGTTAGTGATATAAACTCGAATTTAGATGGGTGGATTTCTTACAATGGTGAATGGACACCAGACCTTAATGGAATCAAAGGCATTAGCAATGGGGCAGAAAATACGTATCGGATCGCTGAAAGGACGGAAACAAATTTCGTTCTTGAAGGAGATCTAAAGGTGGATAATGTGACTAAAAATGGCACTGCCGGACTGGTTTTTCGTGCGAATTCAGACGCAACTAGAGGATATATGTTAAACATTGACCCTAATTTAAATAAGGTTCGTTTATTGGATCTCAATAGCGATCGTACGGTTGGAATGGCAGATTGGGAGATTGAAACGGGAAAAACCTATCATTTTGAAGTACATGCAATGGATGAACAAATAAAGGTTTATGTAGACGGATATGCGGAACCTGTTATAGATGTGAATGACTCTGCTTATACAAGCGGAAAGTTTGGATTAAATGTGTATAATGGAACAGCTTATTTCCAAAATGTTTATGCGACAAACTATGATGATTATTATTCAGAGCTCTATCGACCACAGTTTCACTATACTCAGGCAAGAGGGGCTGCAAGTGATCCAAACGGGCTCGTATATTATGAAGGTGAATACCATCTCTTTCACCAGGATGGAGGAAAATGGGCACATGCGGTAAGTAAAGATCTTGTTCATTGGAAGCGATTGCCGATTGCAATTCCTTGGAATGAGATGGGGCATGCCTGGTCTGGGTCAGCTGTTGTTGACAAAAACAATGTCTCAGGATTATTTAATGAAGAAGGCTCGGGTTTAATCGCTTATTATACATCCTTTAATCCTGCTAAACATAATGGAGATCAAAAAATTGCCGTCGCATATAGCCGAGATAAGGGGAGGACATGGGAATTTTATGAAGGAAATCCGATCATCCCTAATATTGGTGAATTCTATGGAGGAGAGGGCTGGGATTTCCGCGATCCAAAAGTTGTTTGGGATAAAGACCATAAGCAATGGGTAATGGTCGTATCTGGAGGAGATCATATTCGATTTTTCACCTCAACCGATTTGTTAAATTGGAAAATGATTGAATCATTTGGGTATGGTAATTATGTGAGAGGTGGAGTTTGGGAATGCCCGGATTTCTTTCAGCTTCCGGTTGATGGAGATGAAAATAAGAAAAAATGGGTGTTGTCTATCAGTACTGGGGCAAACCCAAAAACGAACGGATCGGATTCTGAGTACTTTGTAGGGACATTTGATGGAAACCGTTTTGTAAGTGATCATCCGGCAGGTACTGTATTAAAAAATGAATTCGGCAAAGAAATGTATGCAGCCATGTCTTTTTCTGATATACCACCATCAGATGGTCGTCGCATCTCCTTAGGCTGGATGAGTAATTGGGACTATCCGTTTAGTTTTCCTACTTCCCCATGGCAAGGACAAATGTCCATTCCGCGTGAATTAACATTAAAGACTGTACCTGGAGAAGGTGTGCGATTGTTTCAAAAGCCGATTGAGGAATTAGCACAACTAAGAGGTGAAGTTTTCTCATGGAGTGACCAAATTGTGCAGCCTAATGATACGAACTTGTTAGCTGGGTTGAACGGGACAGCATATGAAATCATCGCAGAATTTGAGTTGCCTGAAAATAACAGCTCAGCTGAATTCGGCTTCAAGCTAAGAGAATCAAGTGACCAAAAAACAATTGTCGGCTATAATGTCACCGATTCAAAAATGTTTTTCGATCGAACAGAATCAGGCGAAATAGATTTTTCAGAGAAGTTTTCTACTTTCCATGAAACAGCATTAAAACCGAAAAACAACCGCGTTAAAATGCGCATATTTGTTGACGAATCCTCTATTGAGGTGTTTGGAAATGACGGCCAAGTTGTTTTCTCAAATGTTGTTTTTCCAGATGGGGCAAGTGATGGTATGAGCTTCTATACAAAAGGTGGAAAGGTAAAAATCGTTTCATTAAAGGTGTATCCATTAAGAGGAATTTGGAAGGAAGCAACGAATGATGGGACGGCATCAAGCAAAGTTGTGATGGACCATAGCAAACTTGAACTCAGGACTGGTGAGACACATATATTATCTGCATCAGTACTCCCTCTTTCTGCAAAAAAACAGAAGATTAAATGGCAATCTAGCAATCCAGCTATTGCCGAGGTTAAGAAAATAGATCATGATACTGCTGAAGTAAAGATGGTTGGATACGGCAGAGCAGTTATTTCGGCAACAACAAATAATGGCAAATTTATTGGCTCAACAGTAGTGACTAGTAAAACAACATACCAAATTGTCGATGTGAATAGCGGAAAAGCACTTACTGTTAATGGAACAACCAATGGTTCAAAAGTAAAAATATTTCCTAGGGGTGCCTCCGAAAACCAGACCTGGAATTTTGAAGGAAATCGATCAGGAGTGTATAAAGTTCTTTCTTCTTATAGCAACAAAGTCTTGGATGCTTCTGGAGTCGCAAACGGTGATGATGTTCAAGTTTGGGAATATTTTGGCTATGGGAATCAACATTGGCGCATAACCGATCATTGGGATGGTACATTCTCTTTTCATGTAATGAACAGTGGGAAATCCTTGGGAGTACCTAAGGGCAGACGTGAGGATGGTACGGTTGTTGAGATTCATGATCATAATAATGAGGCCTCACAAAAGTGGAAATTGGTTGAGGTGTCCTCAAGTGACAAGATGAAATGAAGCGAAAACATGACTAAATAATTCGACTTAGAACGTAAGGAAGTAGTCTTATAGGGTTATCAAATATAAAGCAGGGCTGACTCAAAGGAATCTGAACCTATTGAGCAGCCCTTTAATAAAAAGGAAATTTTTCGATTATTTTAATCGTTTACACATCCGCTACACAACGAAACCCTAGGTGCCCTGATGAACTATCTGGTGTATTCGAGGTTCGTGCTGCTACACGATAACGGTTGCAATATGATTCATGACATAAATAGGAACCGCCTCTCATCACCTTTGTGTCGCCTGTTGAAGGTCCTTGCGGATTCGTGCGTCCGCCTCTTTTATGAATGCTTCTGCTAAACCAATCAGAACACCATTCCCAAACGTTTCCTGACATATTATAAAGGCCGAAATCGTTTTTTAGAAAAGACTGAGCAGGGGCTGTCCCTTCATAGCCGTCCTCTTTTGTATTTTTTTCAGGAAAAGTGCCTTGCCAAATATTGCAGTAATGCTCACCATTAGGTGTTAATTCATCACCCCAAGGATATCTTTTTTGTTCAAGGCCTCCGCGTGCTGCATATTCCCATTCAGCTTCTGTCGGTAATCGTTTACCTGTCCATTGGCAAAAGGTAAGGGCATCATTCCAGGTTACATGGACAACAGGATGATCCATCCGTTGGTCAATCGATGAGCCGGGTCCTTCCGGCTGGTACCAGAAAGCACCATCAACAGCACACCACCATGGTGTATGAACAACCCGTTTTACTTGATTCCTAAGCTTTGAAGGTAAGAAGCTATGAAACACAAATGACCAGCCAAACTTCTCTGACTCTGTCTTATAGCCTGTAGCTTTTACAAATTCATTAAATTCAGCATTCGTTACCGCGTACCTGTCTATTAAAAATGGATTTACTTCCACCTTTCGTACAGGTCCCTCACCATCAGCTGGGAAGCTTTCCTTTTCATTTGTACCCATTAAAAATTCCCCGCCGGGGAGATATACCATTTTCTCTGTGAACATAGTTTTACTAGGTGCCATTACTTGTGAAGTTTGTACGTTTGCGCTATTTTCCTTTCTTTCATTTTTTCTGATAATGTTACAGCAAGATAGATTTTTTTTCGTTTTCATTTGTTCACATCCTAGGATTATTTTTGAATGAACTCAACAAAACGCGAAACCCCGTTTCGATGAAACCTTTGAGGTTTTTTTACCAACCATAAGCTTCGATTAATATGAATATCGGTAATTTTCATTTCCTTTAAAAATCCCTGCTCCAATTCTCTTGCTACTGTTAACCTCGGGAGAATACTTATGCCAAGGCCCGCTTCCACCGCGCTCTTTATTGCTTGTGTAGAGCTGATTTCCATATAACTTTCAATTTTATCGAGTATTCCATGTTCTCTTAAGGTGCTTTCTACAATTAAACGTGTGCCGGATAGGGACTCACGCCATATCATCCGTTCATTTGCCAATTCTTCAATATTTATTTCCGATCGTTCTCTCCACGGGTGGTCAGCAGGAAAAACGAGGATTAATTCGTCATCTGCAAATTTTTCAACGATATAATCTTCATCATCAACAAGTCCTTCAACTAAGGCAATATCGATGACATCATTTGTTAAGTCTTCGAGCACACTTGGTGTATTTTTAATGGTAAGTGATACTTTTATATCTGGAGTCAGTTTTTTAAAGCGGCCGAGGAGGCTCGGCAATAAAAACTCACCAATTGTTAAAGAAGCCCCAACCCTGAGGGTAGAATTGTATTCACCTATTGCCTGCTGAATCACTTCTTTCGAACGATTAAAGTCGGTAATAATGGCTTTTGCAAAAGGATACAGCATTTTTCCGGTTTCTGTAACAATTAATTTTCCTTCTGTTCGGTCGAATAACAGGGTTCCATAAACATTCTCCAATTGGCGAATTTGTCTTGTTACCGCAGGTTGAGACACAAAGCTTAGTCTTGCTGCCTGGCTTATGCTGCCCTCATCAACGACTAAACAAAACATTTTCAGGTTTTCGATATTCAAAACAACTTCCTCCCTGATCAATAAGATCCGATGGTTTGTATATATACAATATTACCATAAGAATTCAATAGGAAGATGAGGTATAACGATCTGTTATAACCTATGCATTTGTTGCAATTTACCATCTATCGATTAACGTGATATCGTAGTAGATAAGAACAATACTTGTTTTTGAGAGTTAGAGCACATTTTTTAGCTATTATAATATAGAAGAAAAGAGGGGAAAAAGATGAGGGAAGAATGGAAAAGAATCGCACAGCTCTTTTGGATCTTCTTTAAAATATCACCGGTAACGTTTGGTGGAGGCTATGCAATGCTGCCGATTATTGAAAAAGAGGTCGTATATAAAAAGAAATGGGCTAAACGTGAAGAGCTTACAGATGTTTTCGCTATTGCTGGAACAGTACCAGGTGCGATTGCAGTAAATGCAGCAACCTTCATTGGCCACCGTATTGCTGGTATAAAAGGAGCGTTCGCCGCAACATTAGGCACGCTGACTCCAACTTTTATCATTGTATTATTACTTACCGGGATGCTTGCTAGCTTTCAGAATAACCCTCATGTTGAAGCGGCTTTTTATGGAATTCGAGCCTCAACTGTCGCTCTAATTGTATATGCTGGAATCAAAATGTCACGAACATCATTAATAGATAAGACAACAACATTTTTAGCTGTTAGTATGTTTATTGCTATGCTCTTATTTCATTGGCACCCAGTCATTATTATACTTTTAGGCGCTATTGTAGGTATCCTCATCATCAAAGTGAAAGAAAAACTAGTCGTTTTTGTCAAATTGGAGAAAAATGATCGTGATGATAAAGTTGAAAAAAATATACTTAACCCATTAAAGGAAATGAAGCAAAAAGTAGGGATGTAGGAGGTGAGACGATGCTGTTAGAATTATTTATTTTGTTTTTTATAATAGGAACTGTATCATTTGGCGGGGGATATGCGATGATTCCGGTCATAGAAAGAGAAGTAACAAGCAGGGGATGGCTCACTACTTCTGACTTTGCTGATGCAGTGGCATTAGCAGGAATGACTCCAGGATCAATTGCCTCCAATAGTGCAACAATCATTGGGTTTAAGGTTGCAGGTTTCCCGGGAGCCATGGTATCGACTATTGCAATCAGTTTACCATCATTGCTGTTGATTTTAGTGATCGCCATGTTCTTATATAAAATTCACAAAAACAGTCTTGTTAAATCAGCTTTTTATGGTCTGCGTCCTATTGTAACTAGCTTAATTCTCTATGCTGCTATTAAACTAGCGATTTCTAATGGTGTTTTATCCGCCTCACTCTCCTGGGATATGATTACCATGTTAATGATTTTCGGATTTTCTCTAACAGCATTATTATATTTTCGTGTTCATCCAGTATTGATTATTTTAGGTGCAGGAGTTAGTGGGATGTTTATATACTCGTAATTAAAAAATATTTTTGTAACTTTATAAAATAAGTGAGCATTTTCTTAAAGGAAATCAGTTAATTTTACTAGACTAACTTATAATTTGTTCTTAACGGATTAGTTACTAACATAATGAAAAGTCTGATCCTTTTATAGAAGATCAGACCATTATTTTTATAAAATTTTAACTTATGAGATAGACCTTGTCTGTACTTGAGCCGGTTTTTGTTTTTGAATTGCATGTTTCACATTGCCGGCCGCTATTCCGCCTAATATGAGCAGAACACCAAGCCATTGTGTCAAGCTTACATGTTCAGCAAGAATTATTGATGACATTGTAACGGCAACTGGAAGTTCAGATGCTGTCAAGATTGTGCCCAGTCCAGGACCGATTTTTGGCATGCCAATTGAAAATAACAGCGGTGGCAGGGCTACGCCAAAAAAGCCAAGCAATAATCCATACGGTGCAACTCCTGTCAGGACTGGTAAATCAAATAAAAACATTGGAGGAAACACTAGGAAAACGACAATCACACCTCCAGTAGAAATAATCGCACTTTTCATGATAGGAGGAGTCATTTTTCCAACAGAGCCGCTTAAAAAAATGAAAGTGGTAAACGTTATGGCTGAGAGCAATCCCCAAATCATTCCTTGCCATGATATAACAGCTCCGCCAGCAGAGGTAATACCCGCAGCTAGTACTGAACCCACAAGGAGAATGAAAATAGAAATAAGTTTATTTTTTACCGGTTTTTTCTTATAAAAGATAAATTCATATAAGGTTCCAATCCAAACAAATTGAAATAAAAAAATAATGGCGAGTGAAGCATTTAATGTTTGCAGAGCTTGATAATAAAACACTCCTGTTAGACCAAACGGTATCCCTGATGCTAAAAGTTTAAAAGTTTGTGCTAATGTGATTTTTCCCCTTTTTGATAAGAGAACCATAATCCAAAGGATGAGCGATCCAAAAAAGTATTGTCCTCCAGTGACTTCAGTGACTTCAAAGCCTGCCGAATAAGCAAGTTTTACAAAAGTTGATAAAATCCCGTAACAACAGCCCCCTAAAAATACGACTAACGCATAATGCCAATTTTTCATAACTATTGCCCCTTTCTTTATATTAGTGTTCAGATAGTACAAGAACAGCTTCGGTCAGGAAGAACGCTCGTCATTAGAAGACTTCCTTTGCTTTGCTGTTTACATTCATTTAACATAAAAAAGCCACACAACTGCCAAAAGGCAGTTGTGTGGCGAAAATAGAGTTACCTCTAGAAAAATCCACATCCTAATAAGGTTTTATTATTCAGTTCCATTAAGAGTATAAAATCAACTTTGAAACTTGTCAATGTGTACCTGAAGCGGATAAATATTTTTAAATGTTTAATTAACGAGCGGCTATATCTACTTAAATTAGTTAGGGGTAGGAATCTGATTATTTTTCTTGCTATATTTGAAAGTATTGCATGATCGGTTACGATTAATTCGATTTTTTAAAATGTTAATAAAGTAAACCTAAGATTTAAAATCGTGAATATCAAGTATGTTTAATAAGACCTAATTAAAAGCCTGTAAACTATGGCTCGGTAACGGTCTTCCCACTTTTTCCTGAATGAATTTAGCTGCAGCCAATAGCTTTTCCTGATGAATCCCTGTTTGAATGCCCATTCCGTCCAGCATATACAACAAATCATCTGTTGCTACATTTCCAGATGCACCAGGAGCATAAGGACACCCTCCAAGCCCACCAATTGAACTATCGAAATTAGTAATCCCCATTTCAAGTGATATTAGAACATTTGCCATTGCCAAACCGCGGGTATCATGAAAGTGCATAGCTAATCGTTCAGAAGGAAATCGTTTAAGAAGAATGTCTAACATTTTCTCTACCTGTAGAGGATTTGCCGCACCGATCGTATCACCTAATGATATTTCTCTAACGCCTATATCAAATAGAGTTTCTGATACTCTTAAGACTTGTTCTGCACAAACAGGTCCCTCATATGGACACCCGAAAACAGTAGATACATATCCGCGAACGGTTTTTCCAGCTGCTATTGCTTCTTTTCCAACTTCTTTTAAAATAGGAAAAGTTTCATTGATTGATTTGTTAATATTCTTCTTATTATGTGTTTCACTGGCGGACATAAAGACTGCAACCTCATCAATATTTGCTTCCAAACCTCGCTGCAATCCCTTCAAATTTGGGACGAGTGCTGCATAGGTTACGCCTGAGACACGGTCTATTTGTTTTGCAACCTCATATGCATCGGCTAATGCAGGAATCCACTTTGGGTTAACAAAGGAAGTTACTTCAATATACGATAAGCCGCTTTGCGATAATTGATTAATCCAAGCAATTTTATCCTCTGTAGAAATAAAGGTCTTCTCATTTTGTAATCCATCCCTTGGCCCAACTTCATTCACGGTTACCTTTTTTGGATAGTTTCTATTAGAAACAGTCATTTCTTTACATCGCCTCCTTTTTTAAGTAACAACTTAATTGATAGGAAGAAATGATAACCCAATGCTTTGTAGTACCATAAGTCTTTTAAAGAAATATATGCTTCATTTCGAATATTAACATCTGATTATGACTTTCTATTCTCCTTCCGCACCCAACATCTCCAATAACTTTCTCAAAGCAAAAGGATGATACGCACCTTTTTTTGTAATAATACCTAATTTCCAATATAGCGGTTCAGACAATGGAATAATGCAGACGTTCGGATTATTTTGCTTATTATAGATCGATTTCGGCAGCAAGGTGATTCCGAGCTTGGCAGCGACGAGTTCGATAAGTAAATCCCATTGTGAGCTTTGGTAGGCAATAGTGGGATGAAAGCCTGCGTCAAAACATGCTTGTTTAATGTAATCATGGAGGGTAAATTCTTCAGAAAATAAAATAAAATGTTCGTTTTCTAATTCACTTAAGAATACTTCACTTCGGCCTGCTACTGGGTGGTCTTTATGAACATATACAACAAATTCATCGGTGAAAAACGGGTAACAATGAAATGAAGCTTCATTTGTTGGAAGCACAATAATGCCAAGATCAATTTGGCCATTTTCAACGAGCCCGCCAATACGTTTCGCCCCGAGCTCGACAAGCTCAAGTGATACATTTGGGTATTTTTTATAAAATCTTAGCGCAATGTCAGGAAAGAACAAGGTGCCGATTAGAGGCGGAATCCCCATCTTTATCTCACCTGCTGCAATATCCATCAGTTCGTCTAGTAATATCTTGATCTCTGACAAAGATGAAAGTGCTTTTTGACCTTGCTGGTAAACTATTTTTCCTGCATCTGTTAATCGGAGATGCCTTGTTGAACGGTCGAATAACTCTACATGCAGTTCTTCTTCCAACTTTTTAACGGCCTTACTAAAAGAAGGCTGTGACAAATAGGAATGTGCAGCGGCTTTTGTAAAGCTTTGATGATTCGTCACTTCGATAAAGGCTTTAAGATCTCGTAACTCCATATTGTGAACCCCTCCTATATTTATTCCTATTATTCATGCAATCTATTCTTTTTATGTATTTTACTTATAAACAAACTGAATGTAAACTCTTACATAAGGAACATTCAAAGTATTGGTATCTTTGTCCAGTAAATAGTGGGAGGAGAAATGAATGAAAAATAGCAAAGTCATGACTTCATTTTCGGAAGCGGTTTCAGATATTCGTAATGGCTCGACCTTAATAGTCGGTGGCTTCGGATTATGCGGGATTCCAGAAAAATTGATTGAAGCTTTACGTGATCAAGGAACAAAAGATTTAACCGTTGTCAGTAACAACTGTGGAGTGGATAATTGGGGGTTAGGTCTATTGCTTGCTAATAAGCAAATCAAAAAAATGGTTTCATCTTATGTAGGGGAAAACAAAATTTTTGAAAAGCAATTTTTAAGTGGGGAATTGGAAGTAGAGTTAACACCACAAGGGACACTAGCAGAAAGAATACGAGCCGGCGGTGCAGGGATTCCTGGCTTTTATACGGCTACAGGGATTGGCACACAAATTGCAGACGGAAAAGAAATAAAGGAGTTTGACGGAAAATCCTATTTGCTTGAGCGCGGTATCGTCGGAGATTTTGCCCTCGTAAAAGCATGGAAGGCGGATACGCTTGGCAATCTTGTGTACCGAAAAACATCACGTAATTTCAACCCGCTAGCAGCAATGGCAGGCAAAATTACCATCGCTGAGGTGGAAGAAATCGTAGAACCAGGTGAGTTGGATCCAGAAGAAATTCATACACCAAGTATTTATGTTCAAAGATTGCTAGTTGGTACAAACTATCAAAAAAGAATTGAGAGATTGACCGTGCAAGAGGCTTAACAAAGGGAGGCGTGAAGATAATGAGCGATAGAAGAATGACAATTGTAAAAAGAGCGGTTCAGGAAATAAAAGATGGTATGAATGTCAACCTTGGAATTGGAATGCCTACGTTGGTCGCAAATGAAATACCTGCAAACTTCAGTGTGTTATTGCAGTCAGAAAACGGCCTGCTTGGTATTGGTCCATATCCGTTTGCTGGTACAGAGGATCCGGATTTAATCAATGCAGGAAAGGAAACGATTACAACAGTACCAGGTGCAGCTTATTTTGATAGTGCGGAGTCGTTTGCGATGATTCGGGGCGGTCATATTGATCTAGCAATACTTGGGGGAATGGAGGTCTCTGAAACTGGTGATCTTGCCAATTGGATGATTCCTGGAAAAATGGTCAAAGGAATGGGAGGGGCTATGGATCTTGTCAATGGCGCCAAAAGAGTAGTTGTCATTATGGAGCATGTAAACAAGCATGGAGAAAGTAAAATTAAGAAGAAATGTTCCCTCCCGCTAACAGGCCAGCAGGTTGTACACAGACTGATTACAGACTTAGGTGTCTTCGATTTTACACCAGAAGGTATGGTGCTTACGGAAAAACTAAACGGTGCCACAGTAGAAGAAATAAAAGAAAAAACGGAAGCTGCCTTTACCGTGGCACCCGAACTAATTGGGGTTAAATAAGATGGTAAAAAAAGTCATTTTAGATGGAACACGTACTCCGATCGGTAAATTTGGAGGAGCGCTAGATTAATAGAAAAAGCCCAATTCTCAGTATTATCAATGAGATAGGGCTTTTTTGAAGATACATAAATTGTAATTCCAATTTTTGCAACGATGGGATTTGTGTTTTTATGCCTTTACAGTCCGCTTTTTGACAGGAATATAGATATCTATCTCTTTGTTCTCTGAACCGTAGCATCTTTCGTCATAAAGCTCGAATTCTACTGATCCACAATGTTCATAGCCCGATTTTGGAAACCACTCTGTAAAAATATGATTCCATGTCGACTGAATAGAAGCGATAAACGATTCTTCATTTGACTTTGGCGTAGTGAATACCGCGTATTCCAGCTCTGGGAAACTTATCGATACCATTCCTTTAGGTGCTTGGGTGTGCTTCGTTACTTCCTTCCCAATGATATAATCGAATTCACCCGTTTCAGGTTGAAAATTAGTACAAATGCCGAGCTCCACATTTTTGTGTAAGGGATTTGGAATTTTTGTGCCCAAGTTATTTTGTATATACTGCTGCCAAAATTCAGGAATATCGATTTTGTTTTGACCATTTTCATTCTTCGTTTTCAGTTCGTATCCAATGATGTGAAATGCTGGTTTAGTGATAAAGGTTGGTTCCATCCTATCTCCTCCTGGTAAGGGTTTTGTATTTAGGCAGGCTTTACCACGTAAGGGTCCAGATATTCTAGTTGCCTTTCGGTATTGCTTCGGTGAAACGCCAAAATGCTTTTTGAACGCCCGGTTGAATGACTCTTGGTATTGAAACCCTGCATCGAGTGCAATCGTTATTACCTTTTCATCTGTATAGAATAATCGTTCCGCTGCATAAGTGAGCCTTCTTTTTCTAACATAATCCATCACAGACTCTCCGACCATTGCTTGGAATACACGATGATAATGAAAAGGAGAAAAACAAGCAATCTCTGCTAATTTCTCTAAAGTTATTTGTTCATGCAAGTTCTCCTCAATGTAATCAAGCGTTCGTTGTATACAGATCACATAATTCATTTCCCTTCACCTACCCTACATCCACTATAACAGCAAACAAATATTCGTTCTTAACAATTTTTGCTACAATAAATTTACTTTTATTTTAAAAAATAGTCATCCTTCATGTTGCATTTGTAGTAAAAGGCGGCTAATTACATCTTCAATGGGAATATGGATAGGGAATTATTTTAACTTTCTGTTTAATTTCGTTTAATGATACAACTAATTTAGTTTAATTTATATTTATTAAAATATAATATAGATTTTTACAGTTTTTTCGCTGTCTAAAAACAAACTGAAAACCTACATGACTTTATTAACTATTTCATTTATATAAAACCAGGTGACAATAGAGGAGCTTTATCTATAAGAACTCAGAGATGTTTTGGGTGTTTTAAAAGAAGGCTCTTTTTTAGTACGATTAAATAGAAATTAAAAAATGAAAATAGTTGACAATACAAATATGTAAACGTATTCTTATAACTAAAGTTACATAATATTTGTAACGAAACATATTATCGGTATCTTTTAACGTCCTATTTTAATGATTTGTTTCTTAATTTAAAAAGAATACATCAATGATAAAATCGATTAACGATTCTACTAGATTATCAGAATTGGAATCGTATAAAAAAGTTGTGGAGGGATAAGTATGGCAGTTGACAAGCCAAATATTTTATTGATACTCGCAGATGATTTAGGATTTTCAGATTTAGGCTGTTTTGGTGGTGAGATCAATACACCAAATCTAGACCAACTTGCGACAGATGGTCTCCGTTTAACACAAATTTATAATTCGGCTCGTTGTTGTCCAAGCCGTGCTTCACTTTTGAGCGGATTATATCCACATCAAGCTGGGGTAGGAGAGATGACAGAGGATCGTGAAACCCCAGGATATCGCGGCCATTTGAAAGATCAGTGTGTTACTCTTGCTGAGGTTTTAAGAGAAGGTGGTTATCACACGTATTTATCTGGTAAATGGCATGTTGGTAAACATGGTCCAATTGAGAGAGGATTCGATGATTTTTACGGTATTTTAGGAGGCTTTACAAGTTTTTGGGATAAAAGAGAATACATACGTTTGCCTGATGGCCGACCAGAGCGCAGTTACAAAGAAGGTGAATTTTACGCGACAGATGCTATTACTGACCATGCATTAGATTTCCTTGAGGAATCACGTGAAGACGAACGCCCATATTTCCTTTACCTCTCATATAATGCACCGCATTTTCCATTACAGGCTCCGAAAGAGGAGATTGCTAAATATGAAAAGGTATATGAAAAAGGCTGGGATAAAATTAGGGAAGAGCGTTTAGAACGGATGAAAGAGCTGCAAATCGTTGATGAAAATACATCATTAACACCGAGATCAGAATATTGGAATAGGGATAGGGATATTCATGGAACAAATCCACCATGGGATTCCATAGATCCTGATCGTCAAAAAGATTTAGTCAAAAGAATGGCCATCTATGCTGCGATGATCGATCGTATGGATCAGAATATCGGTAGAGTAATTGAAAATTTACGTGAAAATGGGGAACTAGACAATACGTTAATTTTATTCTGCTCTGATAATGGAGCCTGTGCTGAATGGGATCCATGGGGATTTGATGACTGGATTACAACGTCTAATTTTTTACATCGCAAAGATGACTTGGAGAAAATGGGTGGCCCTGATACCTATCATAGTTATGGTTCAGGATGGGCGAATGTGTGCACTACTCCTCTTCGGTTATATAAACACTATGGTCATGAAGGAGGAATAAGTACACCTTTCATCGCTCACTGGCCGAAAAAGGTGACACGTAAAGGAGAAATTGATCATCGTCCAGGACATTTTATCGATTTTATGGCCACTTTTGTTGAGATTACAGGTGTTTCTTACCCTGCAACATATAAGGGACATAACATTCTTCCGATGGAGGGCGAAAGTTTAATGCCGATCTTCACAGGAGAGAATACTCCGCAAAGAACACTTTGCTTTGAGCATGAGCATCATTGTGGGATCCGTCAGGGAGAATGGAAACTATCAAAAATAAGAGAAAAAGATTGGGAACTTTATAATATTAAAAATGATCGAACAGAAATGCATAATCTGAAGGATGAATATCCAGTACTTGTAAATGAAATGAAAAAAACATGGGAAGAATGGGCTGAAAGAACAAATGTCTATCCTCGTAAATTAACAAAAATAAAAAGTTAATGATAGATTCGTAATATTTCTTCAAGGTGCAGTCTTTCTATGCATGCTGAAAAATTCAAAGGAAGAGGCAGTCTCAAAAGGAACAGACCCTTTTGAGACTGCCTCTTCTATTTTACATGATTACCAATAGCCTTCTGACGTGAAGCCTTTCTAAATTGACTAGAATAAATAAGAAAGACAATCACGATAAGCAAAGCCAATACAGCATAAATATTGCTAAAATTTAAGCCTTCTTGATTTTGTAAAAAAGGGTTTAAATGAAGGGCAGAATCTTTTATTTCTAATGCTTTGCTGATGAAGGTGGTGGCAGCAGCACCAGCAATAAAGTTTGTCATCATAAATACGCCCATGCCTACTCCAGACTGATCCTTCGGTAACGTCCGGGAAACCGTATTGGCTAAGGCAATTTGAATGAATGTCTGCCCAGTGCAAGCAAATACCAAGACAACCATGATGACAAAAGGAGATAATCCCGCCATCAACGATAATAAGATGTAACCAATAAAAAAGCTGCATAAGGCTGTATAGGTTAAAAAGTTGTTTCCTTTCATATCTGCTAATTTTCCAGCTTTTTTCCCTAAAGCAGCTGCTAATAAAGCGCTAGGAAACATGATGAAGCCGCTAATAATAGGTGAAAGGCCATTGACATCTTGCAAGAGAAGCGGTGTTAAGTATGGAATCCCAAAACCTATTCCCGAGCTTAAGCCTGAAACAAGAATGCCAATTGTGTATTTTTTATTTTTAAACAGCTTGGCTTGAATAAAAGGGTCTTCAGTTGTACAAATTCTCCATATAAATAAGGTCAGAAAGATCATTCCTATAATGACACACCAAAGTGAGCTTTGGGTAATCGCGAGTAACAGGAATGCTAAAGTGCCTGCAAGTAAACCTGCCCCAATTAAATCAGTTTTTCCTGCTTCATCAGGTTTTTCATCATCTAAATATCTTCTAAAAAAGGGAAGAGTGGTCAAAGCTAAAAGGGAAACGATAAAGAGATAATGCCAGTTAATAAAGCTCGTGACAAAACCTGCAACAATAGGTCCAATAGCTGTACCTAAAGCCATTCCAGCTGAAGAAATCCCAAGTGCCCTTCCTCTTGTTTCAATGGAGAAGTAGCGTTCTGGAATAATCATTGAGGTCGCAGGCATAACGGAAGCTCCCACTGCCTGAAGAATTCGTCCAGCTACAATCATTTCAAAATTGACTGCCATAAAACCAAGCAATGATCCCAGAGCAAAGAAGGCTAATCCTGCAGTAATCAGATTTTTTAGCTTGTAGCGATCTGCTAATTTTCCATACATAACCGAACCAATCGCATAGACGATAATATATCCTGTCACAATCCAACCGGCTTTGGAAGGCTGGAGCAGAAATTCCTTTGTAATCGTGGGAATAGCCATATTAAACATAGTCGAATTCATGACCGAAATCACTAAGGCGAAAGCCAGAACCATGATCAGCTTTTCGCGATGTTTTTGTTCGGTATTAATAATCGTTTGATTCATGTTTGTTCTCCCTCTATTAGTAAATCATTTTTCACTATATAAATGTACATGAGCAAGAGAGCATGTCTCTTACTCATGACATCATGCGTTATCCTTGAGGTGGTTTGCTGACAACCTTCAGATCCAATGTATCAATCTTTTCTAGTACTCTATCAAATCGCAGAGGTTGGGGTACATTAGGGAAAATATAATGGTCATATGGATCACCTAATATGCGGAAAAATGGTTCAAATAGACCGGATGCCAACAATCCTACCATTTTTGTGTAATGCGAATCCAAACGGTATGAATGAATCGTATTTGCAGGTACATGCAGGAAATCACCAGGATTTAGTTGGATCTCTTCTCCATTTGCCCACATTGTCATTTGCCCCTCGAGGCAAAAAAAGGTTTCTGTATGATGCTCATGGTAATGTTCTACAATCTGGTCACCTTTAGGGCCTTCAGAAGAAACGATAATAAATTGTCCATCAGAATTTATTTGTGCAGCAACAATACGATGCAATTGGTCACCAGTTAGCAGACGATCCCCTTCTCCTGATTCAAGCACATATGGAATGACTTGATCTGGTCGCACATTATTCGTAACAAGTACAGCCGGCTTTAACGGTTGATCATCATTGATAAATTTTACATCAGCCTTGGCAGCAGCATCCGCGAAACGTTCTGCAGCAAGACTGCTGCTCACATGCGGTGGATATTCTACTTTATCGTAAGGATTTCCAATTATAGAATAAAGCTTCGCTGTTTCACTTTTTGCCGTGTAAGAAACAAACCGAGTTCTATGGCTCTTCATGCGATAGCTGTGTATTGTTCCTGCAGGAATATGAGCATAATCGCATGAAGTGAGAAGGTGATGTTCGTCGTTTAGGGTTAGTTCAAGTCGCCCCTCAAGGACAATTATACCTTCATGAGTTTGCTGGTGGAGATGGGGGGGAAAAGCATCGTCTTTACCACCAGAAATGAGGACCATTTCAAAGATATTTCCTGTGCTTTTTGCATCCGCCATCACAGTGGCAACCTGTCTCCCTAAAAGATAGCGTTTCCCTTCACCACTTCTAAGTAAATAGGGAACTTTTTCTTCTGGCAGCACATTTGTAAGAATATGAGTCATAACAATACTCCTCGAATATTTATTTATAATAGACCAGTCTATATAATTGTAGTAAAAGGGTTGAAAGATGTCTACCCTTTTTTCGTTATAAGTTTTGGAATGGTTTCAGATATGGTGAGGAGAGGTGTTTTATCCTGATTCGTGATCGAAAGCATGATTCCTCCTTCAATCATCGCATTTATCAACATTCCTAGCTTATACGCTTCATTGTCTTTAAACCCATTTTCAATTAATTTATTAGCTATGATGTCTTCCCATTTTTTAAAGGACTGCACACAGATTTCACGCAAAGGCTCACTTAATAAGGAAGTCTCACTGGCTAGTAATCCGACTGGAATCCCTTCGATCTTCTCTGGATGATCGAATTGGTTAGCTGTGTCAAGAATGAATGATTGTATCGCTTTTACTGGATCAGCTACTGAATTCATGAATTCTTTCAGTTTTGATTCAATGTAATGACTCGTATATTTAACAGCTTCAATCGCAAGCTCTTCTTTGCCGTTTGGAAAATAATGATAGAGGGATCCCTTAGGAGAACCGCTTTCTTTAATAATTTGATTTAATCCTGTTGCATGATATCCTTGCAGCTGAAAAAGTCTTGATGCTGTTTGAAGGATTTTTTCACGCGAGTCAACTTTACTGGCCATAAAGGTTCCTCCTTTTATTTTATGAAGACCGACTTATATAACTATAGAAAACAAATCATTACATGTCAAAATGAATTAGGGAAAGCTCCTTTTATTGAGGAAAAAGCTTGAATATCAAACTGTTACACTGTTTTTTATAATAAATAATCTGAATTTTGGATTTAACCCCGTGAAAAACTTCAATAAAATATAAGAAAATAAACCTAAAGCCAAGTTGTCGAGGATTATTTTTTGTATGCGATTTCAAAGACCGCCGCTAAATGGTTTAAAAAATATTACTAAAACTAAAAAGCCATCACCGTTAATTAGGAGGAAAATCATGCATAATGTTTCACATGTAGTGATTGATCGTCATTGTATTATTTCTGTACCTGAAAACATTACAAAGCCAGTACAACATGCACTGGATATGATTATCAGAGATCATAAAAAAGTATTTGGTCATCAACCAGAATTGAAAGTAGAATCTGAAGTTGAGGCTACAATTACGATTAGATATACTAACAATAAGGATGAATGTCCGGATAGGCCAGAAGCTTTCGGTTTCCGGTTTACCAATAACAATGGAAAATGGACACTAAACATAATTGGAAATGATGATTTAGGGATTATTTACGGTTTGCTGCACTATAGCCAGCAATATTTAGGAGTAGACCCTTTTTGGTTTTGGGCAGATTTGCAAGTTAACCAGAAAACTGAAATTCACATTCCCACAAGTAAATTTGATTCAGCAGAGCAAAAAGTGAAATACCGCGGCTGGTTTGTAAATGATGAGGTGTGCCTGATCGGCTGGAAGGAAGAATATCCGCCAACAAAAGAAATATGGTATCCAGTATTTGAGGCTTTATTAAGGTGCGGCGGAAATATGGTGATTCCTGGAACGGACCTTCCAAGAAGTGGGATTCATGGAGACTTAGCGACGGAAATGGGTTTATGGGTAACCCATCACCACGCAGAACCATTAGGAGCAGAAATGTTTTTACGTGCATTTCCAGGAAAAAGGCCAAGCTATAAAGAACATCCAGACTTATTTGAATCTCTATGGGAGGAAGCCATTCAGAAACAAAAAGATGACAAAATTGTATGGGTTCTTTCTTTTCGAGGACAAGGAGATGCCCCATTTTGGCTATATGATCCTGAATTTGATACACCTGAAAAAAGAGGAGCACTGATTTCTAAAGTTGTTTATAAGCAATATGAAATGCTTCGTAAAGCTGTTGAACACCCCGTCTGTTGCATGGCCCTTTATGGTGAAATAGCCGAATTATATAAAGAAGGGCATATACAGGTCCCAGATAACATTATCAAAGTTTGGGCAGATAATGGATACGGTAAAATGGTTTCGCGGAGACAAGGAAATGAAAACTACAGAATTCCTGCTTTGCCAACAGCTAAAGATACCGGGGAACATGGAATGTATTATCATATCACATTTCATGATCTTCAAGCATCGAATCATTTAACAATGTTTCCATCACCTCCAGAGCTGATAAAAGAAGAAGTTGAAAAGTCATTTTTTGCTGGTGTGTCATCCTATCTTTTGTTGAATAGCGGAAATATTCGTCCTCATCTCTATCCATTAGATCTTGTTAGTAAATTATGGAGTCATGGAACGATCGATGTAGAAGAGCATTTACAAGAATTTATAAGCCGTCTTTATTCAAGTCATAACCAAGAATTAATAAAACTGTACAAAAGCTTCTTTACAAGAACAATCAAGTATGGCCCAAATGCTGATGACAAAGCTGGTGAGGAATTTTACCACCATCCTGCAAGAAAAATAATTGGCCATTGGCTTCAAGGGAAAGCGGAGAGTCCGCTGCAAAAGCTTTTTTGGGCAACAGGTGACATCTCTTTTACCGATCAAGTGAAATGGTTTAAAGAAAAATGTGAAAATGGTTTAGTGGGATGGGAAGAGTTATTGATTGAATGCCAACAGCTTTCTTCTAAACTATCAAAAACAGATCAGCAGAGGTTTTATGATCAGTTGATCTTACAAGTAGTATTACATGTATCCGGTTGTAAAGGGTTTATTTCATTATGTAAGGCATATTTATCTTTCATTCAAAATGATCATCCTCTCGACTTTGTTCATGCATCACAGTCCATTTGGTCTTACCGGGAAGGTCAGAAAGCGTTAAAACAAGCCGAACATGGAAAATGGGAGAATTTCTATCGTGCAGATTGGTTAACAAACATAGAAAGTACCATTTATTCACTAGAAGCTTTAAGGAAATTCCTAAGAATGCAAGGAGATAGTCCTGATTTCTTTTTATGGTATAAAGAATATTTGATGCCAGAAACAGAAAAGCATATTTATTTGGAAAATACTCATCGAAATCCGTTATCTGACGATGAACTAGCAATAAGATTAGCGGAAGATTTTTGGGGAAATTAGCATGAAGTTCAGCAGGCTAATAGAATTATAGTGTATGTTTACTAAAGAAGAGGCAAAAAAACAGACAGAAATTTTATGCATCTGTCTGTTTTTTGATTAATAAGAGCATGGTTTGCCTTCATCCAGCATTAACCATTAAGGGAGCTTCCTTTTTATGTTCAAGTTTTCGATAATGAAGGGCAATCATCATCGATGGAATGGTACAAATAATCATCCCAAGGAAGGCGTATTTTGGCTCGATTTCGTATAAATAACCTCCAAAAATCGTAAACGCTGCAGTGCTCCAGCTAAGTGCCAGCGCTGAATAAATTCCTTGTGCTTTCGGAATCTGCTCAGGAGGAATATGTTTAATTAAGTATTTCATAAAGGCATAATGCCCCATTGCGAATGAGCATGCATGCAATGATTGCGCGATACAGAAAACAATGACATTTGGAAAGGCAAATACTAAAATCCAACGTACCGTTGAACCAAATGCTGCTAGTGTGAGTAAGGACCCGACTGAAAATTTATGAAAGCTCTTATCTGCAATCAAGAAAAATATAATTTCTGCGATCACGGCAATGTTAATAATCGCCCCGATTAGGTATTTCGGTGCATGGATTTCTTGTAAAAAGATATAGCCATAATTGTAATAAGAGGCGTGTGCAGATTGTAGTAAAATCACAATAACGAGCACCAAACCAAAGTGTTCAACCCTAAATAAATCCAGCATGCCGCCATTTTTTGTTCGATCTGCTTGCGGTTTTTCCAATAAAATAGCCGGTGCGCGCATAAAACCAAGAAGAATGAAAACCGATATGCCAAGTAACAGCGTCCATAAAATCACTTCATCTCCAAGCGCCCCTGTAAAAAAGGTTAAGATCATGCCAGCCACAACAAATCCGATCGATCCCCATGAACGGCTTTTCCCGTAATGTTTTAATTGTTTACTTTGTACAAGGAAGCCTGCCGCACTATCTAAAGCAGGCATCAACGTTGGGTAAAAAAAATGTAAAAGAAACGTTACTACAAGTAAACTAGCAAAGGAATTTGCTGGAATATAACACAAAATTGAAAGAATTGTCCCGACTGCCATTCCATTTAATAAGGTTTTGCTACTATATTTCCCCGATAAATAAGGAAACGCAACTAAAGTAGAAAAACCTCTTGCAATTAAGCCTATGCTCATAATCAAACTGGCTTGTGATACCGAAATCCCTTTTGTATAAATCATCCATCCTGTCCAATAGGGCAGAAAAATTCCCCATGTCATATAAAAACTGAAAAATTGTCGACTCATCCAGCGTTGTGTGTTCAATATGTATCCCTCCATTGTTTGCATAATATCATGGAGTCACATACAATAATATGAGATATCTCATATTTCTGAGGTGGGTTATGAAAAATTATAAAAATGAGAAAAGACAACACTATTTGGATAAGTATTCTATTGCCCAATTATTTTCTTTTCCAATTGAAGAGTATATCCAAGTGCATGAATACAAACGTGACGAATGGATTATTCAAGAAGGCATGCGCCCGGATTTTTTATTTTATGTCATAGAAGGAAAAGCGAAAATTTATGTAACACATCAAAATGGGAAAGTTTCCTTACTTAATTTTATTAATGCGAATGATTTTATTGGGGAAATGGAATTGTTGAATGAAGTGTACTATACAAAAGGGATTCAAAGCTCAACTAAGACGGTTTGTTTTGCGCTTCCCTTTCACCACTTCCGCACCCAAATGTTGGAAGATGTGACATTTCTGCGTGAACTAACCAAGTTTTTAAGTATAAAAGCAACACAAATGGCTGCAAAGTATTCCCAAAGTCTCGCCTTTCCTCTTGAAAACCGGCTAGCGGATTTTATCTTGCAAACCGCTGATGAAGAAGTCTATAAGGAGAAACACGTAACCGTCTGTGATTTTTTAGGTGTCTCTTACCGACATTTATTGCATGTTCTTGCCCAATTTTGTGAAAAAGGGTATCTGAAAAAGGAAGGACGTCACTATTGTATTCAGCAGTACAATCGATTGGAGGAACTTGCCGAGAAGTTGAAGAATAAATAGCCAAGCAGGTAAAAGACAACTAGTAATTGTTGCTAAACGATGGTCGAACTCAAGCTGCTCTGGTGATATAAATGTCTACAGTATATCCCGTACTATACATTAGTACGGGATATACTTGTTTAAGGTTTCTGGATTAAAAGTTGTATGAACAATTTTGATATGAATAACCAAGACCTAATCGAGAAGATTAACAAAAAAGTAAATGTCAGAAGGTGTTAATTTTCTCATAAATTGTTTGAATATACGTACAATTTATACTATTATTAGGTAATAACTAAACACTTACGTATAAGAAGAGAAAAGAAGGAATTTGAAGGATTGTGTAAACGGTTTCTTGGTTGTCCTGCAATTGAATTATATGTTTCTTTTATAATAATTAGAGTAAATATTCGTACATGTAATTTATTTAAGATCATAATTTGAATCTTTTTCTAATTTAAATTAAATCCAACAGCTACTAAACAATAAGAGGTGTTTTTATGGCAACTAAACATGATATTGTGAAGCAAGAAATTAAATCTAGAATCCTTGATGGAACTTTTCAGCCTCATCAAAAAATACCCTCAGAAAGCGAATTAATGAAGCAGTTCGGTGTTAGTCGTCATACTGTTCGTGCTGCTATAGGCGAGCTTGTGAATAAAGGGTGGCTCTATCGTGAGCAGGGAGCAGGCACATTTTGTGCGGATCGATCAAGTGATAACCGGTTAAAAAGCGGGGGTAACCAAAGAAATATAGCGATAATTACAACTTTTATTTCAGATTATATTTTCCCTTCCATTATTAGCGGAGCTGAAGCATATTTAAGCAAACATGGCTACAATGTAAATCTTTTTAGTACAAATAACGATCATGAAATGGAGAAAAGGGTCTTAGAAAAAATTTTAACCGAACCCTTTGAAGGCGTGATCGTAGAACCTACAAAAAGTGCTATCTCCAACCCAAATATCAACTACTATTTGAATATTGAACGTTTAAACATTCCTTATGTTATGGTTAATGCTTATTATGATGAATTGGAGCCTTTAAGTATTACAATGAATGATGAAAAGGGCGGTTATATCCAAACCGAGCATCTTATTCAATTGGGACATACAAATATAGCCGGATTCTTTAAAACAGATGATCTTCAAGGTGTAAAAAGGATGAAAGGCTTTATTAAAGCACATCGAAAATATGGTCTTCCTATAAATCCGAATTTTATCGTCACGTATAATTCAAATGAAAAAACAACAAAGCCGGTTGAAGAACTTACTAAGCTTTTATCCTTAGAGCAAAGTGTTCAGCCAACAGCTATTGTTTGTTATAACGACGAGTTGGCGATCAGTCTGTTAGATGTTCTAAGAGAGAAAAACATACGTGTTCCAGAGGATCTATCTCTAATTGGCTTTGATGATTCTTTTATGGGGAAATTAACGGAAGTAAAATTAACAACGATTTGTCATCCCAAATTCAAAATGGGAGAAAAAGCTGCAAATATGATCGTAGACCTATTGAAAGAGAAAAACGGTCAATCCAAAAAAATGGCTGAAAAAGTACAATCTGTTGTATTTGAGCCAGATCTCATTATACGTAATTCAACAAAAGAATTAGACCTTAACAAATTAGTGAACCAATAGATTTTGGGATTAATGGCTGATTTTTCAGTAAAGTTGATTTCGAATTTTAAAAAAATTAAAAAAACTATTGAAACTAATAAAATACTCTCATATAATAGGCAATAGAAATATATGCGTACGAGTTTGTAAGATAAAAAAACTTAAAGACGTTCGTACAAATTATAAGGAAAAGTAGAGAAAGCTTACATAGTTATTTTTTTAATCGATTGTGTAAGCGTTAACAACAGGCAGAGGAGGTGTATCAAGTTCAAAGTATGTTCTTTAAATCATCATGTATTTTAACAGATGGCTACAAAATGAAAAGCACATAGTTCTAAAAATATTCGCCCACAAATTACCTCATATTTCTAGCAACTAAGATAAGACTTAAAATAACAAGCTGCTTAGCTAAAAAATGGTCATTGAAAAGTTGAGATCGGAAATGCAATAATCTTTAATTTTCAAAAATTCTTTTCATCAATGAATTTTATCGAATGATTTCATAGTTCCTATTTACTTTTATCAACAATATTTCATAGACAAAGGTTTAAAAATTTAGCGTTATAAGTATTTTCTGGGGAGGGTTTTTTATGTTACCTGAATCAAGGATAAAATCCCAAGAACTTGCAGCACCGGTTAAAAGTCAGAAAAAATTACTTAGTTTCTTAAATTCAAAAAAAGTTGTTCCTTATATTTTTGTTTCTCCTTTCATTCTTTCATTTTTGATTTTTTCTTTATTTCCGTCAATCCAAGCTATTATTATGAGCTTCCAAAAAGTACTGCCAGGTCAAGTTACATTTATAGGGTTAAACAATTACTCGAGAGTATTCAATCCAACTTTTTATAAAGCGCTTTCAAATACAACGACTTATGTTATTTTAACAGTCTTAATCTTAACCATTCTCCCAATTGTTTTAGCCGTTTTATTAGATTCTAAGTTAGTAAAATTAAAAACAATTTTCCGGGCTTCATTATTTTTACCAGCTTTAGCGTCTACAATTGTTTCTGGTATGGTTTTTAGACTAATGTTTGGTGAAACGGATACTGCAGCAGCTAATCAAATTCTAAACTTTTTAGGATTTGAATCTGTTGATTGGAGATACCAAGCATGGTCTGCGATGTTTTTAATGGTTTTACTTTGTTCTTGGAAATGGATGGGGGTAAATATCCTTTATTTTTTGGCAGGGCTTCAAAATATTCCAAAGGAATTATATGAAGCTGCAGAAATAGATGGAGCAACAACGTTTAATAAATTCTATCATGTCACTCTTCCGTTTCTAAAGCCAGTAACGATATTTGTCGTCACCATTTCAGTGATCCATGGATTTAGAATGTTTGAAGAAAGTTTTGTATTTTGGGAAGCTGGATCACCAGGAAATATTGGGTTAAGTGTCGTTGGTTACTTATATCAACAAGGTATTCAACAAAATGATATGGGATTCGGTGCAGCAATTGGCGTTATCTTGATGCTAATCATCTTTGTTGTTAGCTTTATCCAATTAATTCTTACTGGAGCATTTAAAAAGGAGGGTCAATAAATGAAAAAGAACAATTCTAAAGTCTTAATTTGGGCTACAAACATCGGATTTGTTATTATTTCCTTTATTGCTCTATTCCCTATTTTAAATCTATTAATTTCATCCTTTAGACCCTCATCGGAATTAATGAGGAACGGGATTAGCTTAGTCTTTGATCCAAGTACGATGAGTCTTGATAACTATTTGTATATCTTTTCTCAAGGGGGAAATTATTGGAGTTGGTTTACGAATAGTTTGGTGATTTCTGTCATCACGATTGTTTTATCATTATTCTTCTCCTCAATGGTAGGGTATGCATTGGCACTCTACGATTTTAAAGGGAAAAATCTTATTTTTGGATTCGTTCTATTTATTTTAATGGTTCCATTTGAAATACTCATGCTTCCACTATTTCAATTAATGATTAATTTAAACTTAATCAATACTTATACAGCTGTTATTCTTCCTGCAGTAGTTGCGCCAGTAGCCGTATTCTTCTTTAGACAATATGCTCTTGGTTTACCGAAAGAATTGATGGATGCTGCTAGAATAGATGGTGCAAATGAATATGGTATTTTCTTTAAAATTATGTTGCCGCTTATGGCGCCATCAATGGCAGCGATGGCTATTCTTCAAGGTTTAGGAAGCTGGAATAACTTTTTATGGCCATTAATTGTTTTGAGATCGAATGATATGTTTACATTACCAATTGGACTAGCAACTTTATTAACTCCTTATGGGAATAACTACGATATTTTGATCGCAGGGTCAGTCATGACAATTGTCCCAATTATCATTCTATTTATCTTCTTCCAGCGTTACTTTGTTGCTGGTCTTACAGTTGGTGGGGTAAAAGGATAATTTCATTCAGCGTAAAAAGAGGTGGTAAGTCATATGAATGGAAACCAGATTGTCACAAAACTAGATAACATGCTCCATTGGGTGATACGCCTTGTCATGTTGAATATACTTTGGTTTATATTTTCTATCCTTGGCTTATTTGTAGCCGGAATTTTCCCTGCTACGGCTGCTGTGCTAGGTATTGCAAGAAAGTGGCTAATGGGTGATAAAGTAAAAATTTGGACTACGTTTAAAGACATTTACCTTCATGAATTTAAGGCTGCAAATTTGATGGGCTGGACCTTATCAGTAATGGGAATCATTCTTTATTTCAACTATCGAGTGATTGTTAGTAATAATAGTGAAATGATCTTTATTGTGCCATTTGCGTTTTACTTTATTATTTTTTTCTATACGATACTCGTAATCTGGTCCTTTCCATTACTTGTACACTATAAGGCTACCTGCCTCCAACATTTTAAAAATGCACTCATTATTGGACTATCTAAGCTTCAATATACGATCGTATCTGGTGCAATAGTTTTATGTCTTGTATATGGTTCGCTTAGTTATCCAGGTGTAATCCCTTTTTTTACAGTTAGTGCAATTGGAATTTGCTGCATGTGGCTGCCATTACAAATCTTTAACCAGCTTGACCAGAGACAACAAGTAACTGCTAAAACAGAGAGAACAACGCATTTATCTGCTGAAATAAATTAATGATTTAAACGTTTAAGTAGTAAAAATGTAAGCGTTAAACTTAGCCTTCAATTCCAGTCTCCTTAAGGGAGGTGAAGTATTTGCTGTATTAAATAAGTTATTAACAATGCAATTTTAAAAATAAATTAGGGGGAAAAAACATGAAAAAGAAAAGTTTGTTAGCTTTACTTTTAAGTTTAATGACAGCCCTGCTAATGGCATGCTCGGGCGGTGGCGGTGGAGAATCAGCCGGTGGTGAAGCGACTGAGTCTGAAGTAACAGGCGGAGACATCGAGAATGCCACTGAATTAAAATTTTGGACTTTTGTTGAATTGCACATGGAATTCTTTAAAGATGCAGCAAATCGTTGGAATGAAGAAAATCCTGATCGACCAATCAAACTGGTTGCTGAAACCTTTCCTTATGACCAAATGCACAATAACTTATTATTAGCATTACAATCTGGTGAAGGTGCACCTGATCTTGCCGATATCGAAGTTGGCCGTTTCCCAAACTACTTACAAGGTGAACCACAATTATTGCCAATGAATGAATACGTAGAACCTGAAAAGGCTAATTTTATTGAATCACGGCTTAACCTTTATGCTAAAGACGGGAACTACTATGGGATGCCAACGCATGTTGGAGCAACTGTCATGTTCTACAATAAAGAAATAATGGATGCTGCAGGCGTTGATATTGAAACCATTAAGACATGGGATGACTATGTTGAAGCAGGTAAAAAAGTAGTTGAAAACACGGATGCTGTTATGACGACTGTACAGACAGGAGATATGATTAATTTTCAGTCGATGATTGCGCAGCAAGGCTCAGATTTTATTGATGAAGAGGGAAATATTACGCTTGATAATGAAACGAATATCAAAACACTGCAATTTTTAAGTGATATTGTTGACAAGCATAAGATTGCTGAACTTACTCCAGGCGGAGAAGTGCATGCTGAGGAATTTTATGCATACATGAATGAAGGAAAAGCTGCTTCCATTTCTATGCCTTTATGGTATATGGGCCGTTTCACAGACTACATGCCAGACCTAAAGGGTAAAATGGTGATCCGTCCGATGCCAGCTTGGGAAGAAGGTGGAGATCGTTCAGTTGGTATGGGGGGAACAGGTACAGTCGTTACGAACCAAACAGAACATGCTGAGCTTGCAAAAGAGTTCTTAGCATTTGCCAAGCTTTCGAAGGAAGCTAATATTCAGTTATGGAAGGTTTTAGGTTTTGATCCGCCACGCTGGGATGTTTGGGAAGACCCTGCTGTTCGTGAAGATAACAAGTTTTATCAATATTTTGGTAATGATATCTTTGATACATTACTAGAAATTAAAGATGAAATTCCAAATATCAATGTGACTGAACATTATCCTGATGTTATCACTGAATTAAATACAAACACGTTTAACAATGTTCTTAGACAGAAATCACAATCTGCTGAAGAAGCTTTAAAACAAGCGCAAGAAACAGTAGAAGCGAATATAGGTCAATAAGAGAGTGCAAAGGGTCAGGCACATTTGCTCAAAATAGCTTTGACCCTTTTCTTTCTAGTATATTTTCCAATTCCTACTATATTTACATATTGAAAGGAGAAACATTATGAGCAAAAAAGCAAAAATGATTTTAGAGAAGGACTTTAAAGTTTCTGAGATTGATAAACGAATTTATGGTTCCTTTGTTGAACATTTAGGTCGTGCCGTATATGGCGGTGTCTATGAACCTGGACATCCACAAGCAGATGAAAATGGTTTTCGCCAAGATGTCATTGAAATGGTAAAGGAACTTCAAGTACCGCTTATTCGTTATCCAGGCGGAAACTTTGTATCGGGATATAACTGGGAGGATGGAGTAGGGCCGGTAGACCAGCGTCCGCGCCGTTTAGAGCTTGCATGGCGTACAACGGAAACAAATGAAATTGGAACGAACGAGTTTATGAAATGGGCACAGCTCGTTAATGCTGAAGTAAACATGGCTGTAAACTTGGGAACACGCGGTATTGATGCAGCTAGAAATCTAGTTGAATATTGCAATCATCCAGGTGGTTCTTATTATAGTGATCTCCGAATCTCCCATGGTGTCAAAGACCCTTATAACATTAAAACCTGGTGTCTAGGAAATGAAATGGATGGGCCTTGGCAAATTGGACATAAGACTGCAGCTGAATATGGCAGAATTGCCCAAGAAGCAGCAAAAGTTATGAAATGGGTTGACCCCTCAATTGAATTGGTTGCCTGTGGAAGCTCAAACCGCAGCATGCCAACGTTTGCCGATTGGGAAGCAACCGTTTTAGACCATACCTATGATCATGTTGAATTTATATCTTTACATCAATACTATGGAAACAAAGACAATGATATTTCTAACTATTTAGCACTATCTCTTGAAATGGATGATTTTATTAAATCAGTTATTTCGATTGCCGACTATATTAAAGCAAAGAAACGCGGCAAAAAGAATATTAATCTTTCGTTTGATGAATGGAACGTTTGGTACCATAGCAGAGAACAGGATAAGTTAATTGAACCATGGAGTATTGCGCCTCCACAGCTTGAAGATATTTATAACTTCGAAGATGCATTATTAGTTGGTTGTATGCTGATCACATTATTAAAGCATGCGGACCGTGTGAAAATTGCTTGCCTTGCTCAGCTAGTAAACGTTATTGCGCCAATTATGACTGAAGATAATGGAACTGCTTGGAAGCAAACGATTTTCTACCCATATATGCATACATCTGTTTATGGTAGAGGGGTAGCCCTTAATCCGGTTATTTCAAGTCCAAAATATGATAGTAAAGATTTTACAGATGTTCCATTACTAGAGTCTACAGCAGTATATAATGAAGAAAATGAACAATTAACGATTTTCGCTGTAAACCGTGATTTGAATGATGGCTTACATCTAGAGTGCGATATTCGTAATTTTGAAGGCTATAAGGTCATTGAGCATATTGTTCTTGAAAATGATGATCTTAAACAAACGAACTCTGCTCAAGGTACACCTGTTGCTCCTCATTCAAATGGAAATGCTGAACTTGAGAATGGAGTAGTAACTGCAGTATTACCTAAGCTTTCTTGGAATGTAATTCGCCTTGCTAAACAATCATAATTAGTAAAGGTGTTGGAAATAAGGCTTCTCTAATGGAGAGGTCTTATTTCTTATATAATTCAATTACCTGATCTTGTATAAAAGAGGCTGAATGTTCTTTATCGGATTCTTTTCTTGAGAGATGTTTGTAAGCGATTTCTCTTAATGTCGAATTACTTTTCAAAAATTTTAAGTTCAAGGAGTGACGATAATGAAGGATTCAAGAGATTTTCTGGCATCATTAGGCTATGCACCAGGAGATTTATATGATCTTCCAACCTCAACTAAACGCTTTCCTGATGGGGCGCAATACCGTGTTGAGATTCCAAGTGTTGAAGGACCAAAAGCTTTAGAGGCGACTCTTGATGAAATCGAGAAATTAAACCTGACTGTTCACCGTGTTTCACAAGGAAGCGGCATTATGTTGTTAACCGACGAAGAGATTAAGCAAATGTGCTTAATGAGTGCTCAAAAACAAATGGAACTAAGTCTTTTTGTCGGACCAAGAGGCACTTGGGATATAGGTGCACAGCCGTTGACAAGTGCCGGAAAGGTAATCGCCCTTCGTCATGAAGGGGCAGATCAGCTTGTTTATGCGATAGAGGATTTAAAAAGAGGCGCTGAGCTTGGTTTAAGAGGTGCTTTAGTTGCGGATGAGGGCTTGTTGTTATTAACAAAGGAAATGAAAAAACAAGGCATTCTTCCTCAGAATTTTGTCGTAAAGGTGTCAGTTCAAATGATGGCGGCAAATCCTGTGTCCATTAAATTAATGCAGGATATAGGAGCGGATACATATAATGTTCCAACTGCTCTAACATTACCGAAGCTGGCAGCGATTAGACAAGCAATTGACATCCCAATTGATCTATATGTTGAAGTACCGGATAATTTCGGGGGATTTATTCGGCATTATGAAATTCCGGAGTTTATTCGCGTATTAGCACCTGTCTACATTAAATTCGGACTACGTAATCATCCAGATGTTTACCCTTCCGGCACCCATCTCGATGCAACAAATATAGCACTATGTAAAGAAAGAGTTCGCAGGGCACAGCTTGGCATGAAAATGATTGAACGCTATTATCCAGATGCTATTATGTCTAAGCCTGGTGCAAAAGGATTAGGTATTCCGGCAGTTAGTGAAAAAGCTACATTTTAGTAGGAACAGTCCTATAAGTAGAGAATACTGCTAGAGAGGTTTACTTATAAAGGGAGAGGAGAAATGGTTGACATTCCCCCCTATACAAAAGGAGGAAATATTAATAATGTCCATCAAGTACCCATATATCAACAACTCAATTAACCCTTACCGCGACAATGTTCAAGGAAAAGCAAATGAGCCGATTTGTGTTGCTGGTTTACTTGATCGTTCAAAACAAATACTTGGATCTGCATATGAGGGCGGAAAGCCTGATTGGACTTTGGAAGAGGTGTATAATCGCTTACATGAAAATGCACCTAGAATCGCTATCATTGGCGGATCTTCTGACCATCCTGCACATATTATGGATTTTCAAACCTCTGCAAGAGCAGCGATCCGCATTTGGCAAAATGGCGGTGTGCCTTTTTATTTTTCAACTCCTGTTATGTGTGATGGAACTGCCCAAAGTAATCAAGGGATGAGTTATTCTTTGCAAAGCCGGAATGCTGTTGCACAAATGGTCGTTAATCAGCTAGAAGCACATAGTTACCATGGTGCATTTGTGATTCAAGGCTGTGATAAACAGCCATTGGGAGTGGTCAGTGCGCTTGCTCATTTAGATCGTGTCAGACAAGATCGCGGTGAGGCGCCATTTTTTGCCAGCTTTGCTCCGGCACATGTCCTCCAAGGAGGGATTATTCCGGAAGAATTGTTTGCTGAACTTGAGGAAGTGGCAAAACGTGCAGAAGCACAAGGAGCGGAGGATATTGCCTTCGACCTCCGTGATACGATGGCATATATCCTGCAATGCTCCTCAAATACAGCGTTTCAAGGTGTCCTGCAGCGGGCAAAGGAGCATGGGTTTATTACTCAAACCGAGCATGATGAATATGAAAGACAGCTTGCGGTACATACATGTGATGGCCAAGGCGGTGTTTGTGCATTTAATGGAACTGGCAATAGCTCACGCCACCTCGTTGCAGGCATGGGACTTGTCCATCCGGCATTAGAACTGCTTACAGCACCTCCTACACAAGAACAAGTTAATCAATCGCTGGATTGTTTAGCAACAATGATAAATGATCCTGTTTACGGCGTTTCAAATATTATGGCGGCAAATATTAAAAATGCCATCCGTATCCATAGTGCTTCAGGAGGTTCAACCAACCTTATGATGCATATTGTGGCAGCTATGTTATATGGAGGTTACAAATTCAGCCTATGGGATTTGGATGAGATCCACCACGAGGTTCCAATACCAGATTTATTTAATTATAGTTTAACAGAAGGCCGGGATATTTTTGCTTTGGCTACCCAATGCTGCTCAGGATCTAGCCGCGGCATGGAGACACTTTTCCATGAATTGCTTGAAAATGGTGTCCCAATGGATGTTGAAGCACCTACTGCTACTGGTACAACCTGGCTTGATCGCTTATCAACTAAAACAGGCGCATTATCTGCTGGTAATGTAAAAGAAAATCCAATCATTTTATCAACTCCTAGACGAGCATTCAGCGGTGTTGATGTTCTTAAAGGAAACTTCTTTGAAAGCGCTGTTGTAAAGATTAGCGGCATGACAACACATCAGCTTAATATGTTTGATAAAAAGTGTGCATTTGTACTTTACTATGAAAATGAAGATGAGGCAAATAAAGGTTTATTAAATAGCAAGCTATTAGATGAGCTAAGAGATAACCGCAGCTTTTCCTTCGAAAATTTACTAGCGATGCTTTTTCATAATACACCTGAGTTATATGAATCTTACAAACAATTAGGCTATGAAGAGCTATTTGATGTCATGGTGAAGGAAGGAAGCTTAAAAATCTCAATCATAATATCCGGGCAGGGTCCTGTAGCATTTGGTATGCCGGAAATGTTTACTCCGATGCAGCATATAAACGCCAATCGAAAGCTGAAGCGTTTAGCTACTCTGATTAGTGATGGCCGCTACTCAGGTGTAACCTATGGTGCTGCAGTTGGTCACATGACTCCAGAAGCAAAAGATCGTGGAGGAATTCTCTATTTAAAAACAGGTGATTTGCTCTATCTAAATTTCCGTGAGGGGAGCCTCGAGTTTTTAGATCAAGAAGCATTTCAAAATGGAGAGATAAGCTTCTCCTTCGATACAATAAAATCAACCCGACACGAGCTTGGAGAAGAGCGGCTGTCAAGAATTAAAAAACGCCAAAAACTAATAGCTGCAAGCAATCGCATGCTAGGGCACACCGATGCAGCACACGGGGTCGTTCCACTTGCCGTTTCATGTGATGCAGAGCTTGATTATCGGCTGGATATACTAATCCCTAGTGAAAAACAAGAGAATAGGTAAATCATAAAGATGGATTCTACTGGGTAGGATCCATTTTTATTCATCACAGATAAATTCCTTATTATCGATGGTAGGTAAAAGACCGAATGATTGGAAATGACATCAATTGTTTAACCATCCCCAATCTGTGGAACAAGTATTATATAGACCACTTAGAAAAGTGGTAAAGTCTAAGATTCTAGCGCTTTAAAGCGTTTACACAATAAATTGTGCTTTATACACAAAGACAAGGCTTAATCTTTGTATTTCCGCTACATTGTTACAGTTTGGTCACAATTGTAAAATTATCATTAAGGAAACATTATGAAACTTTTATTAGCTTGATCCTATGGGGGTGTATGCAGTGCAAGTACTTACTAGAGATTTTTTCTTATATCTATCCAAAAATAAAGCGTTAAATAAAGCAGCCCAAAATTGGGGAGGAAATATTGCAGCAGGTAAGATTGTCGGTGGTCTTGATTTTCCTAGCTCCATAAAATTTATAAAAGAATTAAATGAAGAGGGGCTTTCGGTTACAGTTGACCATTTAGGTGAGTTTGTTACTAATGAAGCTATTGCAAGGGAACGTACAGAAGAATGCATTCAAACAATTGAAACGATAGCTGCACAAAACTTGGATTCTCAGGTTTCATTAAAAATGACGTCCTTAGGCTTAGACATTGATGAAAACCTTGTCTTTGAAAATATGACGAGAATTTTGGATACAGCTGAAAAGCACAAAATAATGGTTACGATCGATATGGAGGATGAACAACGCTGCCAAAAAACACTTGATATTTTCAAAGATTTTAAACAACGCTACACCTATGTTAGCACAGTTTTACAAGCATATTTATATCGAACAGAAAAAGATCTCCAAGATTTAAATCAATATAAACCTTTTTTACGATTAGTAAAAGGAGCGTATAAGGAATCAGCAAAAGTAGCCTTTCCAGTGAAGGCAGATGTTGATGAAAATTACAAAAAGCTCATAAAAATGAATTTATTAAATGGAAATTATACAGCCATTGCAACACATGATGATGCAATGATTGAATATACAAAAAAATTGACAAAAGAACATGATATCCCAACCACTCAATTTGAGTTTCAAATGCTTTATGGGATGAGAACAGCAACACAAAAGGAACTAGTCAAGGAAGGCTATAAAATGCGAGTTTATGTTCCATACGGAAATGACTGGTATGGCTATTTTATGAGAAGACTTGCAGAGCGTCCGGCAAATATTGCGTTTGCTCTAAAGGGAATGACAAAAAAATAACCAAACGAAAAGGAGTCGATTATTATGACAACAGCTTACAAACACGAACCATTTACAGATTTTAGTATTGAGGAAAACCGCATCGCCTTTGAAAAGGCACTAGCTAATGTAAACGAAATAATGGGAAGAGATTATCCGCTTGTGATAAATGGTGAGCGAGTTTCAACAGAAAATAAAATTATATCCTATAACCCCGCTAATAAAGAAGAAGTTGTCGGAACTGTTTCCAAAGCGACAAAGGAGCACGCTGAGATGGCGATCCAAGCTGCAGCAGAAGCTTTTGAAGAATGGCGTTATTGGAATCCGGAAGAGAGAGCAAACATCTTGTTTAGAGCAGCAGCCATCGTGCGCCGTAAAAAGCATGATTTTTCTGCACTGTTAGTGAAAGAAGCAGGAAAACCATGGAATGAGGCGGACGCTGATACAGCTGAAGCGATTGATTTTATGGAATACTATGGCCGCCAAATGATCGAATTGGCAAAAGGCAAGCCTGTTAATAGTCGTGAAGGTGAAATCAATAAATATATCTACACGCCTACAGGTGTTACAGTTGTGATCCCGCCTTGGAATTTCTTATTTGCGATTATGGCTGGTACAACAGTTGCTCCAATTGTGACGGGAAATACAGTCGTTTTAAAACCAGCTAGTGCAACACCAGTAATCGCTGCTTTATTTGTAGAAGTCTTAGAAGAAGCAGGGTTGCCAAAGGGAGTTGTAAACTTTGTTCCAGGCAGTGGTGCTGAAGTTGGGGATTATTTAGTTGATCATCCAAAAACAAGCATTATTACCTTTACTGGTTCTCGTGAAGTAGGTACTCGTATTTTTGAACGCGCAGCAAAGGTTCAGCCAGGTCAAATGCATTTAAAACGCGTGATTGCTGAAATGGGTGGAAAGGATACAGTTGTTGTCGATAAAGACTGTGATTTGGAGCTTGCTGCACAAGCTATTTTTACTTCGGCATTTGGTTTTGCCGGACAAAAATGCTCAGCAGGATCTCGCGCTGTTGTACATGAAGATGTGTATGATCAAGTTCTGCAACGTGTCGTAGAAATTACAGAGCAAAAAATTACTGGCAATCCAGAAAAGGCAGAAACCTATATGGGGCCGGTTATTGATCAAGGCTCATTTGATAAGATTATGGATTACATTCAGATTGGGAAAGAAGAAGGCCGTTTAATGAGCGGGGGAAACGGTGATGATTCGAAAGGCTATTTTATTGAGCCGACAATCTTTGCCGATCTTGATCCAAATGCACGAATCATGCAGGAAGAAATCTTTGGACCGGTGGTTGCTTTTGCCAAGGCAAAAGATTTTGATGAGGCTCTTAAAATTGCCAATAATACAGAATATGGGCTAACAGGCGCGGTGATTACCGACAACAGAAAGCATATCGAACGTGCCAAACAGGAATTCCACGTAGGAAACTTATATTTTAATCGAAACTGCACAGGCGCAATTGTTGGCTATCACCCATTTGGCGGCTTCAAAATGTCAGGAACAGATTCAAAGGCAGGAGGTCCGGATTACTTAGCACTCCATATGCAAGCAAAAACAATTAGTGAAATGCTGTAACCATTATTAATGGAAAGCAGATAAAGTTTTTGGGAAAAAATCTGCTTTCTATTATTCTACTTTTATAGTATATTTATAAAATATTTTATATAAAAATTGAAACAAAGTAATGGATGGGGGAATAAAATGGTTAATTTGCAGCTAATTTTATCGATTTGTGTTTATATGGTTGGGATGCTTTTAATCGGCTATTATGCCTATAAACGTACGGCAAACCTATCAGATTATATGCTTGGAGGAAGGAATCTTGGTCCGGCAGTGACAGCATTAAGTGCTGGTGCATCTGATATGAGCGGCTGGCTTATGATGGGCTTGCCTGGTGCCATGTATGCGACAGGTTTATCGGCTTCCTGGATTGTGATCGGTCTAACATTGGGGGCATGGGCTAACTGGCTTTATGTAGCACCACGCTTACGTACTTATACGGAAATGGCGAATAACTCCATTACAATTCCAGCCTTTTTAGAAAACCGCTTTAATGATACAACGAAGATCCTTCGCTTGTTTTCAGGTCTTATCATTATTATCTTTTTTACTTTTTATGTTTCGTCTGGAATGGTATCAGGCGGTGTGCTGTTTAATAGCATTTTAAATCTTGATTATCATACAGGGTTATGGCTTATTGGCGGGGTCACTGTAGCCTATACATTATTTGGGGGATTCCTGGCTGTTAGCTGGACTGATTTTGTACAAGGAATTATTATGATTGTTGCGTTAATATTAGTGCCTATAGTGACATTGCTCCAAATTGGCAGTCCAACAGAAGCTATCTCGGAAATTCGTTCAATTGATCTAGAGCTGTTGGATATCTTTCAAGGAACAAGCTTCCTCGGCATCATTTCATTATTTGCATGGGGGCTAGGCTATTTTGGACAACCGCACATCATTGTCCGCTTTATGGCGATTACGTCTGTAAAAGAAATCAAAAGGGCCCGTCGAATTGGGATGAACTGGATGATTTTTTCCACGATTGGTGCCATGTTAACAGGTTTTCTGGGTATTGCGTATTATTCGAAAGAAGGTATGAAAATTGCTGACCCTGAAACGATTTTTATTGAATTAGGAAATATCCTGTTCCATCCTATAATTACAGGCTTCCTAATATCTGCAATATTGGCAGCGGTTATGAGCACAATTTCCTCACAATTACTTGTTACATCAAGTTCATTAACTGAAGACATCTACAAGACCTTTTTCCGCAGGTCAGCTTCTGATAAAGAGCTTGTTTTCATGGGGCGATTATGCGTATTAGTTGTTTCAATTTTAGCTTTATGCCTGGCATGGACTCAAAACAACACAATTCTAGGGTTAGTTAGCTATGCTTGGGCTGGCTTTGGGGCATCATTTGGTCCAGTCATTCTTTTAAGCTTATATTGGCGAAGAATGACAAAATGGGGTGCGCTTGCAGGAATGGTTACAGGAGCGATCATCGTGATCGTTTGGTCAAAGTTAGGGCTGTCCGATTTCCTGTATGAAATGGTACCAGCGTTTGCAGCAAGTCTTTTAGCTGTGTATATTGTTAGTTTACTTACTAATAAGCCTTCTGCACAAGTTAGTGAGAGGTTTTCTGAGTTTACAAAATCAATGTAATGATATCAATTGAAATTTAATGATTTATAAAGATAAAAGTAAAATCCCCTGAGCTTTCAGGGGATTTTTACATTTGAAGGGCAGATGAAATCCTTAACGCAAGAAATCTCGGAAGATTTCTTGCCAATTGAACTATACTTTCACCCAATTGCAAAGTATGATAAGGATAAAACGAAGTAGGAGAACGAGGCCTATGAACGAGTTATTAGAACGAATTTTCTCTTTATCTGATCTAAATGATATGATCGATCATATAAGCAATGGATTAAAAAAACCGGTGATTCTTGAAAGTGATCATTTTTTTCTGCTAGCTTACAATTCCTATTATGTGGATCACTTTGATCAAGCGAATCAGCAAACGATTTTTGCAAAAAAATGCCCGTTAAATATTTTTGAAAGATTTGTTGAAACAGGAATCATTGATCAATTAAAAACCATTCCGACTCCGTTTAGAATTAATGAAATGAAGGAAATTGGCTTAAACCAGCGCGTAGTGGTAAGCGCAAAATATAAAGATATGATTATGGGGTATATTTGGGTTCAAGAAATAGAAGAGAATCTTACAGAAGAAGAAATGGAGTTTTTATATGAAGTCTCCTTTCATGTAGGGAAAACCATTTATAAAAAGAATAAGATTAAGCAGCAGAAGGAAGAAGAAATCGAACGCTTCTTTAGAAAGGCGATTAATCATGGATTTAAAAATGAGAAGGAGCTAAGATGGGAAGCGGCACAATTGGATATCGTCCTGCCGTCGATTTTCACCATCATGGTGGTGAATGCTGTGAATGCGGAGGAAGAGCTTGTTGAGGAATTAAAAGAAACGATCAAATCCTATCTGAATTTAAAGGATAATACCAGTCATGTTCTAATTAATCAATCAAATATTGTCATGATTATCGGCTGCTACTCCCTTAAATATTCCCCGACAGCAGCAGGCTTACTGATCATTGAAAATTTATTAACGAATTTTGATGAGAAGCGCTATTCGAATATTTATATTGGGATTGGAAATGAATATCAGGATATTAGGCTCCTATCCTCAAGCTATGAAGAAGCTCTTGAGGTTGTGGAGATTGCTGACCAATTGGGCACGCAGGAAAATGTCCCATATGAATATGAAAAGCTGGGAATTTTCCGGTATCTTGATGTTATCCAAGATAAGAACAAGAGAAGAAATTACCAAAATAAATGTTTGCAGATCCTACAAGCAAAGGATCAAGAGAGTCAAACAGAGCTATTAAAAACACTTGAATATTTCCTAGTAAATAATTGTAAGTTAAAGACAACTGCAGAGCAGATGTTTATTCATCCTAACACCTTAAATTATCGAATAAGGCAAATAACTGAACTCACTAATATAGACTTTTCTGACTTTAATCAAAAATGCCAGTTATATCTTGATTTGATGCTGCTTAAAGGGGAAAGGGGATAGCTGGAAAAAAGGTACTGGTCTCTAATTTTGAGCCAGCACCTTTTTTCATTAATCAAAGTAACCTTGCCGTTTCTTCTTTCGAACCATCGGTGAGTCCGAATATGTTTTTATCTCTTCACAACATTGTATCAATTTCGTGGTGACATTATCTAAATTACTTAAAACATAGCAATATTCAAGATCGGAAAGATCATCTTTCGTTAGTCTGACTAAATGAAGTATTGCTCTAAACAAAAGATTAAGATCTGAGGTATGTATTTCCACCGTATCCCTCGTATATAAAAATGTCTCCTGTGCAACGGAAACCAATTGCAGCAACCTTTGTTTTGCTGTCTCATTTTCAAACATTTCAATTTGCAATAAAGGATCTTTCGTCATTTTGGCAACCTTTATTCTTTTCTCTAAAAAATCTGGATCTTCCACGTAATACTTTTTATCATGTAACATAAACAAACTCTCCTAAAAGCTTTTTATTACAATTATTTACATTATTTTGAAAATTTATTCAAAAGCTAGGGATTGAATAAGAAAAAGGACCAGCTTTATTTTGGTCCTTCATTCAATATTATTATTTTAGATTAGCTGCCAATGATATGAGCAAATCAGCATGTTCAGTGGTAATCGACTTCCCGCTTTGTGCAGCAACTTGATTTGTATAGGCCTTAAGTACACCCGCCATTGCTTCACGATTCCCTATAGAAGCTGCTTCTTTAGCTGATGCTAATTTCTTTGTAAGAGAATGGGCTATACCATCCTGATTAACAAAGCTTTCAGTTAACCAGCTTAAGCTGTCAAAATCCACTGTGACTGTAAATACGGTTTTTATTTCAGTTGTATTTCCTGCTTTGTCAGTTGCGGTAGCCGAGATTTTATTTTCTCCGAGTTTAAAGCTGTACGCAGCACCATTTGCACCTGGGCAATCAAAATGTTTGATTCCCGACAATTCATCAACAGCTTGACAGGAAATAGCGATTTGTGAATCGATGGTATAGTTTTCCTCATTTCCTGTAAACTTAATGACTGGCCCGGTTGTATCTAATGTGATTTGTTTTTGCAAGGTTGTGCTTATATTGCCAGCTTTGTCTTTTAATTGCATAGTAACAGTTTTCTGCCCATCACCAGCTGGTAAAACAAACTCTTTCGTTGAATCAAAAGCTTCCCAATCACTCCAATTCTCCCCGTCAGAAGAGAGACGAACCTGATCAACTCCGCTTAAATCATCTTCAGCAGTAAGGGAGAGAGTGACAGTTTGTTTATTTGTGTACTCTGCCCCCGAATTAATTGTAAAGTCACCAGCCGGTGCGGTTGTATCTTCTTCGACAATCATGATCCAGCTAATCTGAGGGTCAGGTGAACCAGGTACTCTTCGAACAGTTAGACCAAGCTTTCCATCGGTAATTTTCACGTGTTCGTATTCAAGTACATCATAGGAATCAGTAAAGACATAACCGCTTGTTTTTGTAGCTCCATTAAGCAAGATATTCGCTTTTCTGCTGCCTCTTGTTGATGAATACCAAGGGTCATAAAGCCCGGTATAAACAGTATAGTTTCCGTTTTTCAGGTTAAAATTATAAGTCAGATCATCTCCAGAGTCCCTTAATAGGTAGCGTAATGCTGAGAATAAATCCCCGCCCTCACTGCCGGCTGGTCTTGTCCGATCACCAACATATCCCCATGTCAATCCTTTTTCAGGAGCATATTGTTGGTCGATGGTGTCTTTATTTATAAGTGTTTTTTGCATATAAGAGGACCAAAGCTTATAATCGCTTGTTGCTGCTCCTCCTGCATGAACGAAGAATCGAACATTGTCTGGAATAACGAGAATTTTTGTTCGTATCACCTTGTTCGCTAATTCAGGTAAGAGCCCCTCAACTGTAACCGTACCCGGTTTTGAAAACGCTTCTGGTTTGATGGTCCATTTTACTGGTGTATCCATTTGTTTTCCTTGTGTATTTGTAACATTAATAACATTTGGCAAATTAGGTATTTGATCTATTGCAACCTTTTCAAGAAGATCCGTATTGATGGTAACTTTCCCCATTCTGTCTAACAGATCCAGCTTCCATTCATCATACCATTGCAAAATAATTTCATCGTCCTGGCCAAATTCAATTAGCAGCCAAACATATCTTGAATTACTTAAGTCATTTTTGTTCCATCTGTCACCCATGAAAATGAACTTTCCGTTTTCCGGATCAACAGGTATGACATTCGTGCTTTGTGAATCAAAGGTTGTCGATGCTTTCTCTCCTACAGCTGGATTGCGCAGCGGCTTCCATTCTCCAAATATATTATCGGCAACTGTATATCGAGCAGGGTTAGGATCCCAACCGGTTGCACCAGATGTTATCATATAGTATTTTCCATCATATTTAAACATCGCAGGAGCTTCGCGTTGTGCACCAGGAAAAACTCGAATATAATCTTCGCCATAAACAGCTTTATAGGTTTCATCCCGTTCTTCATTGCCATCCTTATGCCAGCCGACAACGTCTGTATATTCTTCGTTTAATTTAGAAATATAAATCGTCATGTTTTCTTCACTGGAATAGATCAGATAAGCCGTCCCGTCATCATCCTTAAACAGGTTCATATCACGTGCCATACCTGGCTGATCTGGCTGTCCATTATATTCTGCATCCTCTGGAGCTCTATCCATACGGTTGCTTTCTTGATAAACAAAAGGTCCGGTAGGAGAGTCACTTAACGCATAGCCTGCTTCAGCTTTCGCATACATCGCATTCGATGTTTCAGAAGGGCCATCTGTGTGCATCCACATGACATATTTCTTCGTTTTTTCGTTGTAGATTACTTTAGGTCTTTCAATTACCCTATCTGTACCGATGTCATTCAAGATATCAGCTTTATCAGTTCGTCCTTCATATAGCTTTGAAATAAGCGGATCGGTTTCGAATTGTTCCATTGATTCAATAGCCGTTAGTGCAAGCCCCTCATCCTTCCAGTTATAAAGATCTGTAGATGAATAAACTCTTACACCCCTTGCTGGAAGATAACCATTTGTTTTATCTTCACCATACCAATAATATTTTTTCGTATTTTCATCGTACATGATTCCGCCGCCATGTGCTTGAATGATGGCACCATTCGTATCTCGCCATTCTTGTCCCGGCTTAAAGGATTCATTTGGAATATCTAATGCAAGTCCGCTTATGGCTTCTTCCAAGTTTGCTAACGCCTCTCTTATTTTTGTTTGGACTTCTTTTGATTTAATATCAAGGTTATTTTCTTTGATAGAACGTACAAAAGTTTCAGCTTCTTCAATCGCATTACCTAGTGCTTCCAAGGTATACTTTGTATAGGTATCTGTCTTTTCCGCTTCTGTTTTTGCAGCTTCAATTTTCGTTTCCAAATCAGAAAGAGGAATGACAACATATTTTCTAATAATGATGTAGTTAACCAATGGATCATTATGAACCGTTAGATTAGCTGATGCCGGTCCTTTAATCAAAACATCAAGTTCCCCATCAGTTATCTTCACTTGCTGATACGTAACTTCTTTTTCAGCTGAATAACTGCCAATATCAAAATCTCCATTTGATAGATTATTTCCTTCACCCAGAATATTAACGCTTCGGCCGCTCCAAGGATTCTTAAAGCCTAAGGTAAGATCGTACTCTCCATCAGGTAATTCAAACTTATATTGAATTGCCTTGTCACGTGTTTGAGGTCCATTGTAATAGCGTAATGTCCCATATTTATTTCCTGTATCATTAACACTTGTGCTTGTAGTTGTGGTGACTAAGCCCCACTTTTTCCCAGTTATTGGATCAGTGCCATATATTTGCTCCGTATTACTAGAAAAGAGCCCCATTTTATCTGCTCCTTCAACAGTTTCAGGGGTAGGGTCACCTGCATTTACAAAATAAAGAATGTAGTCATTTTCTTTTAGTTCTTGTTCTGAAAAGGCTGTTGGATCTCCGCTATTTGTCTCAGCTGCAAAGGATGGTGTAATAAAGAAAGAAGATACGGCCATTAAGATGACCAGCATGAGTGAAACTACTTTTCTTGTCTTAGGCAAGGTCATTCCTCCTAAAAAATAATGAATTGGTGAAAGAGTTCTAGGAAGCAGTTCGTGATGTAATGTGTTTCGTTTTTTCTGTTGTGTAGATCTTGGGGTAAAAGGGTCTTTAAAAGAGGGAGGGGGCAATTCAAAATTCTGAATATTTCGAAACTGCAACCGGTTTCAATATACTGTGTATTTTTTATTCTGTCAATAAAAAGTTAAAATGAAAATAATCATTTTTTATAAGATGATGTTTTAGTAAATTTTATATTCTTCCTTGTTTATTAAGCTTAAAACCAAGCCGAAAAAAGAAAAATATGATACAGTTGCTTTGTGTGAGATTTGAAGAAAGAATTACTTCGGATTGAATGGTAGCAGGTGATGGCTACTTTATTTTATTGAACAAAAGGTAGGGAAAACGACAGGTAATGACGAATGATTATGATAGTATTTTAAACAGGTGACTTGAGTTTTTTTCAATGACCTTCTAGAATACAAAGACATCATTAGCGATGGAGGAAACTGATGAAAAAGGAAAATATAACAATATATGATATTGCTAAAGAAGCTAATGTATCTCCAGCTACAGTATCGAGAGTCTTAACCGGAAATGCAAAAGTACGGCCACAGACCATGCGGAAAATCGTTGATGTGATTGAAAAATATAATTTTAGACCTAATAGTTTAGCAAGAAGCCTATTCCATAAGCAATCGAAAACGATTGGGTTTATTTTACCAGACATAAATCATCCATTTTTTTCAACATTGGTACAAAAAAGTGAAGCACATGCATTGGAATTAGGGTATACATCCTTTTTGTGCAATACGATGAACAACTCTGAAAATGAGTCTAAATACTTGCAAAGTTTAGTAGAAAAACAGGTTGATGGGATTATCTATCTGGGTGGTAGAATTAACGATACTGATACCGATCACGAATATGCTGAAGAAATGAAAACAGTGATGGAAAGAATTCCTGTTGTTTTTGTTAATGGTCAAATGGCTGGGGTAGATGCACATATTGTGAGAACGGACGAAGAGTCGGGGATTGAAAAGCTTGTTGAATTATTAGTCAATCTAAATCATAAAAAGATTGGTTTTCTTGGCGGAAAAGAAGGAGTAAGTTCAACTGACTTGAAAAGGAATACTTTTGGTAAAGTGATGAAAAATAAAGGTTTAACTATTAACAGAGATTGGATTTTTGGTACAGGGTTTAGTATTGAATCAGGTGAAGAAGTTGCTGCACAATTACTTTACTTAAAAGAAAGGCCTACAGCGGTTATCTGTGCCAATGATTTTGTAGCGATCGGAGTAATAAAAGTACTTACCAAATTTGGCTTAAAGGTTCCAGATGATGTTTCAGTTGTTGGGTTTGATGATATTTATTTGGCAGAGCATTTCCCTCCAGGAATAACGACTGTAAGCCAGAATTATGATCAGCTGGGTCAAACAGCTATCAATGTATTAGTAGATTTAATTAATGAGAAAGAAGCAGAAAAAGAAACAATTGTTCCAACATCACTCGTCTTAAGGGATTCTTGCAAATTATTTTCAGAATAATCAAATATAATATTGCCTCTTTCTAAAAAATGGAGTACCATAAAAATGAAAGGGGTTTCTTTGTTTGGGAATATAATCTATTAAAAATGAATGTACATTGTTTTTCGTTAAATTTTTATGAAACGGGTTTCATAATTAGTTCAATTTATGGAAAAGAGGTATTTTTATGCTCAAACAGCTGAAGAAATATAGGTACACTCCACCCGAAAATGGATATCCAGAGTGGAATAATAACCCTGAGATTTTTCAGTTAAATCGATTGGATGCTCATGCGACATTAATGCCATACAAGACAGTTGAGGAGGCGTTAAAAGGTGACCGAACTTCATCTGATTTCTATCAGTCGTTAAATGGAAGCTGGAAATTCGCATTTTATGAAAATCCTGAAATAAGAAATCAAGCTTTTTATAAGCTGGATTATGATGCCAGTGAGTGGGATGAAATCAAGGTGCCTTCACACTGGCAATTGCAAGGTTATGATTATCCTCAATATACAAACCTAAGATATCCTTGGGAAGGAAAAGAAGATATCAAGCCGCCTTTTGCACCAATTAACTATAATCCTGTTGGGCAGTATATTCGGAACTTTACGATTCCAGAGGATTGGAATGGACAGCCGATTTATATTAGCTTTCAAGGAGTAGAGTCAGCATTTTATATGTGGGTGAATGGAGAATTTGTTGGATATAGTGAAGATACGTTTACTCCAGCAGAGTTTGATTTAACACCATACTTAATTGATGGAGAGAACAAGCTAGCAGTAGAGGTCTATCGTTGGTGTGATGCGAGCTGGTTAGAGGACCAGGATTTTTGGCGGATGAGCGGAATTTTTCGAGATGTCTATTTGTATTCAACTCCTGAGGTTCACATTAATGATTTCTTTGTGACTACGGAGCTGGATCAAGATTATAAGGATGCGACATTAAAAATCGAAGCAAAAATTAAAAATGTCTTTGAACAAGAAGTTAATGGTTATTCAATTGAAGCAATGCTCTATGACCAAGAAAAGAATCCTGTTTTAAAGGAATCACTCCAAATAAGGGTGGACATGAAGAATCAATGCCTTATTTCGATCTATGCTTCAACCAAAATAGAAAATCCTTTTAAATGGAGTGCAGAAACACCATATCTATATACACTTGTTTTCATTTTGAAAAATGAAAGCGGAATCATCAAAGAAACTGAAAGCTGTAAGGTTGGATTCAGAACATTTGAAATAAAAGACGGCCTCATGAAAATCAATGGCAGACGAATTGTCTTCAAAGGTGTAAATCGTCACGAGTTTGCATCAGATAAAGGAAGAGCAATTGATTATGATGATATGATTCATGATATTAAACTAATGAAACAACATAATATTAATGCCGTCCGTACATCTCATTATCCGAATCATCCGTTGTGGTACGAATTATGTGATCAATATGGTTTATATGTCATTGATGAAACAAATCTTGAAACTCACGGGACATGGAAGTATGGGCAAAAAGATGAAGGCGATACAGTACCAGGAAGCAAGGTTGAATGGCAGGAAAACGTTCTTGATCGATGTAATTCAATGTTTCAACGAGATAAAAACCATCCTTCGATTATTATTTGGTCGCTTGGAAATGAATCGTTTGGCGGGGATAATTTTCTAAAAATGCACGATTTTTTAAAGAAGAATGACCCTACGAGAATTATTCACTATGAAGGCATTTTCCATTACCGAAAATCAGAAGCAGCTTCAGATATCGAAAGCACTATGTATATAAATCCTGATGGGGTAAAGAAATATGCTGAAGAAGCTAAGAACGCGGAAAAGGCGAAACCGTATATTCTATGCGAGTATAGCCATGCGATGGGAAATTCTTGCGGCAATCTTTTTAAGTATACCGATTTATTTGAAAAATACCCTATTATTCAGGGTGGATTTATTTGGGACTGGAAGGATCAAGCTTTAGAAACAAAGACGAAGGATGGTGCACCTTACCTAGCTTATGGCGGGGACTTTGGCGAATCCCCTCATGATGGAAATTTTTCAGGGAATGGTCTCATTTTTGCAGATGGTTCGATTTCCCCAAAGATTATCGAGGTGAAAAAGTGCTATCAGAATGTTCGTTTTACAGCGAATAATATCGCAGAGGGCCAAGTTGATTTGGTAAATAACTATCTGTTTACAGACTTGCAAGAGTTCGAATTAGTTTGGCAGCTTGAAGAAAATGGTGTATTAATCCAAAGGGGAACTTCAGAGATTGAGGTAGAACCATGCTCCACGAAAACAATTAAATTAGGTTACTCTCTTCCTGAACGCTGTAAACAATCAGATGAATTTATTTTAACTGTGAGCCTGCAGTTAAAAAGTAATACAATTTGGGCTCAAAAGGGGCATGAAGTTGCTTTTGAACAATTTGTGATTCCTACTGTAAATGCAACATTAGAAAGTACTACTGTCAATTTACCTGAAACAAAAGTATTACGAGAAGAAAATGATGTAACGATAATTGGTTCCGGCTTTAATATTGTATTTAATAAAAACAATGGAGCTCTGAAGTCATATAGTTTCAATGGTGTTCCTCTACTTGAAAATGAATTAGGTCTAAATTTTTGGCGTGCGATGACAGATAATGACCGTGGGAATAAATTGCATGACCGCTGCTCCGTATGGAGAGAAGCGGGAATGGATAAAATTCTTACATCGTTTTTAGTTGATACGAAAAGTAGTTCGACAACAATTGTTACGACCGAATACCGTTTGCCTACAACAAAATCATCTTGCAAAATTATTTATACCATAACGGGTGATGGCGAAATAACAGTAGATTATGAGCTAGAACCTGGGGAGGATCTTCCAGAGATTCCTGAGGTTGGAATGATGACAACATTAGATGGAGCGTTTGACACCATCACTTGGTATGGAAAAGGACCTTATGAAAATTATTGGGATAAAAAGAAAGGTGCAAAAATTGGATTATATAGTGGTAAAGTAATAGATCAATACGTGCCATACTTAAGACCTCAAGAATGCGGCAATAAAACAGATGTAAGATGGGCATTACTTTCCAATCATGAAGGGGTAGGATTAAAGATATCCGGATGCCCTACAGTTGAGGTAAATGCGTTACCTTATACCCCATTCGAGCTTGAAGAACATGATCATGTCTATAAATTACCGGAAAGCACTAAGACGGTAGTACGGATTAATTATAAACAAATGGGTGTAGGTGGAGATGATAGCTGGGGACAAAAAACACATCCTGAATTCACGCTTTTTGCGAATCAGTGTTACACATATGCCTTTAAGCTAAAGGGAGTTAATAGGAAGGATATGTAGCACCATGTCTAGATGGTGTGTTTCCTTGGATTATATATTTTTTTCCAAGGGAACCGCTATTTTTCGATTGTTTCAGTTCCAGATATGATACCAATTATTTTTCGAACAGTACGAATTTTTAAAATAAACGTAATTTTTGGAATATTAGTATTTACTTTTCATAAAAGCCCGAATATAATGAAGATATGGTAACCGCTTTCAAATTAAGGGATCTGGGATCTTTTGATTAGTTGTTTAACATAATTCAGTTTATAAATGAAACCCGTTTCATCTTAAATATTTTGAATAAGGCTTAATAATAAGATAAATGTTTGGTAAGTGAATTTTTGAAACCCATTTCATTTCCTTGCTAGCTTATATTAGTCTAAACCATCTATCTTTACAAATTAAAAAGTCTTAGTTTGGTAAAGACTTTTTATACTTATGGAGCATGTCAATAGATTAGTAATCTGCAAGATATCATCTCATCGCTGTATTTTGTAAAGTCGGTTGCTGCTTTCTGCTTGAAGATTATGTTGTTTAGGGGGGATTTATATGAAAACCGTCACTGTTCAATCACAGACATCTATCGTTAAAAAACAAACGAAAGAGTCTGCATTTAAAAGAATGTGGAAGAACCGAACCCTTCTTCTTATGTGTTTGCCTGCGATTATTTTCTTTGCTATCTTTGCGTATTTGCCAATGCCGGGGCTTTATCTTGCATTTGTAAACTATGATTATTCCCTTGGTATATTTGATAGCGCTTTCGTTGGACTTGATAATTTTCGCTTTTTGATTATGACAGGTGATCTGTGGAAGTTAACCTTTAATACGATTGCTTATAATTTAGCTTTCATTGTTTTGGGGAATTTCCTGCAAATAGCTGTAGCCATCATGCTTAACGAACTGACAAGTAAATGGTTCAAAAAGATTTCACAAACCATTATGTTTCTTCCGCACTTTATTTCCGCAGTTCTAGTTGGACTTTTAGCTTATAACATACTTAGTTACGATTATGGTGTACTTAACTCATTTTTGAAAATGGTCGGCTTAGATCCAGTACAAACTTATTCGAACCCGGCGATTTGGCCTTATATCATTGTCATTACTTTCCTATGGCAATCCACAGGTTATGGATCGATCGTTTATTTTGCTGCAATCATGGGTCTTGATAAATCCATATTAGAAGCAGCAGAAATCGATGGGGCAAATGCTTTCCAGCGTATTAGATATATCATTATTCCTTGGCTTAAACCAACCTTTATCATTTTATTACTATTCTCTTTAGGGGGAGTATTAAAAGGAAATTTCGGTTTGTTTTATAACTTAGTTGGTGCTAATAATACAATGCTTTATCCAACCACAGATATTATTGAGACCTACGTATTCCGAACATTGATGACGAATTTTAATTTTTCATTAGGAAGTGCTGTAAGCTTATATCAATCCATTTTTGGCTTCCTTATCGTCATTATTGCTAACTGGATTGTAAAAAAGGTTTCACCAGAAAACTCATTGTTTTAAAGGAGGGATGTATTTATGGAAAGTACAGCAAGACGAAATATAGATTTTTCTACCATTATGGTTCGAATTATTGGATATGGTTTTATTGGTCTTTTTGCTCTATGTTGTCTTTTTCCCTTTATTTTGATCGTATCATCATCCTTTTCGTCTGAAAAGGCAATTATGGAAAGCGGATTTGCTTTATGGCCGAAGGAATTTTCGACATTTGCATATGAAATTGTTTTTCGAAATCCAAGACTGATCATTGGGTCATATGCCGTAACGATGGTCATTACACTTGTCGGGACAGCAGTAGGTTTGTTTATAATCGCGATGACAGGTTATGCTTTGCAACGCTCGGATTTCTTGTATCGTAACAAAATATCCTTTTATATCTACTTTACAACCCTTTTTTCAGGTGGACTTGTACCGTTTTATCTCTTAGTCACTCAGTATCTGCACCTTAAAGATAATTATTTAGCAGTACTGCTGCCAGGATTATTGAGTCCGTTTCTAATCATTATGATGAAGGCGTTTACAAAGTCGATTCCGCATGAAATTACGGAATCAGCAAAGATGGATGGTGCCGGTGATTTCACAATCTTCTTAAGGTTAATTCTGCCAATGTCTACTCCAGCTTTGGCGACAATCGGACTTTTCATTGCTTTGGGGTATTGGAATGAATGGTATAATGCGATGCTTTTCCTTTCACCTAATATGGAATATAGGCCTTTGCAGTTGTTTCTTTATAACGTGATTACGAGTGCCGATTTCATAAGGAACTCTGCGGCAGCTTCCAACGTAGCACCACAAGAAATACCATTGGAAACCATGAAAATGGCAACAGCAATTGTGGCTACTGGACCAGTTATCCTTTTTTACCCGTTTGTACAACGGTACTTTATTCAAGGGATTACAATTGGTGCAGTTAAGGGGTAATGGAATATGATTAAGGAATCTTCCTTGTTTCATAGAGTTTTAGAATGAAAAAAGATAAAGGGGAGGAAATGAAATGTTGAAGATGAGAAAGGGCTTAGTTCTATTCATGGTCATGCTGTTGACCTTTAGTCTTGTAGCTTGTAATGGATCCAGCCAAACAAGTTCAGAAAAATCAGAGCCAAGTACAAAGGTAAACGAAAATGGGGAAATTGATACATCTGAATTTGTAACCATTACGATGCTGGCGTTGGGAGATAAACCGACAAATGGACAGTTAGAAAAAGTAATGGAACAAGTAAATGCGAAATTAAAAGAAAAAGTTAACGCTCATCTTGAAATAAAGTGGATCGAATGGGCGGACTATATGACAAAGTATAATTTAACTCTAGCTTCTGGTGAACCAGTTGATTTAATCATCACTGCAACTGACTGGTTAGATGCATGGGGAAATGCACAAAAGGGCGCATTCAAGGATATTACAGATCTATTGCCAACATATGCACCTAAAACATGGGAAGAAGTTTCTGATGAGAATTGGGAGCAAACAAAATATGATGGCAAAATTGTCATGATTCCTGAGGACTCTTTTACTCAATGGGTTAACCACGGCTTTTTCTATCGCACAGATTGGGCAAAAGAATTTGGAATTACTGAGCCTATTGAAGATTTTGAAACAATGGGTAAATACTTTCAAGGCATTGTCGATAATAAACCAGGAGTTATTCCTTGGGATACACCAGGAACAAACGTTACGACAGCATGGGGATATACACAATCTTATTCAGATGCAATTGAACTTCCAATCGCTACTGGAGTATTTCCAATTTATTGGGGTAAATCTCATGATGATCCGTATACAGTTATGAGCCCAGTGTTCGAAGACCTTTTTGTCGACTATGCTAAGCTTATGAAGGATTGGGCAGATAAAGGCTACTGGCGTTCTGACGTATTGAACTATAAAGGTGACACCAGGGCTTTATTTCAAGCAGGAAAAACTGGTGCTGACCAGCATCATACAGAAACATTCTCAGGCTTGCGTGTGCAAATGGACATGAAACAACCAGGATCAGAAATTGATATGTTTGCTTGGTCTGATACACGTGACAACTTAACTGCAATGTCCGTTACTCACGGTGCTACAGCTGTAGGAGCTCATAGTAAAAACCCTGAGCGTGCCCTCATGGTATACGATTTAATTCGAAACGATGAAGAAATTTACAAATTATTCAACTATGGTATTGAAGGCGTACAATATGAAATTGTTGACGGCAAACGTGTTCGTCCTGAAGGTTATGATGAAACAAAACATTCATTCTCTTCAAACTTCTGGGGTGGCCGTGTTGACAAGTTCGAAATCCCGAGTGCTGACAAATGGGAAGGAATTACTGAGATTTACGCAGAGTACGATAAAATTAAGAAGCCGTTCCCATATGGCCGATTTGTTTTTGATAGTACACCTGTAGAAGCTGAAGTTGCTGCTCTTTCGCAAGTGACTGCACAAATGGTACCTGCGATTGCATTCGGAAAAGCTGGAGATCCGGAAAAAGCTGTTGAAGATTTCCGTAAGAGATTAGAAGCAGCAGGTTATGAAAAGGTTTTAAAAGAAATCCAAAAACAAATGGATGAATATAAAAAGCTTGTAGAAGGCAATTAATTTGAGGTTAAAGGTATGGGAAAGAGGGCTATCATACATGCTTGATAGCCCTCTTTCTATCACTACATTATATGACCATCGTTTCATGAATAAATAAGGGGAGTATGTGAATATGAAAAATGTACTGACACAAGAATGGGATCTGGCTGTTAAGAGGAGAACGTTTAACTTTGATTGGAAATTTTTCAAAGGTGATAATTCTGACGCATTTAAAAAACAATTTGATGATTCAGATTGGCGAACATTGGACTTGCCGCATGATTGGAGTATTGAAGGACCCTTTAAAAAGGAATATGCAAGTTCAACAGGATATTTGCCAGGTGGAATTGGCTGGTATCGAAAGAAATTTAAAGTACCTGAAAGCTTAAAAGGAAAGAAAATATTTATTCAATTTGATGGAATTTATAAAAATAGTGAAGTCTGGATTAATGAACAATTTCTTGGTAAAAGACCTTATGGATACAGTTCATTTCATTATGATTTAACCCCATATGTTAACTTCGAATCACAAGAAAATGTTATTGCGGTAAAAGTAGATCACTCCGATTTTGCTGATTCCCGTTGGTATCCTGGATCTGGTATTTACCGAAATGTATTTATCCACTTGACTGATCAAATGTATATCAAGCCGTATGGAATATTTGTGACAACTCCGAACATCTCAACATCAGAAGCAGAAATCCAAATTCAAACCAGTGTTAAAAATGAAAATCAAAACGAAACTACATGCCAAATTAGACATCAGATTATAGATGCAGTCGGAAAAGAAATAGCAGCTTGTTCTTCTGTGGAGACAATTCCAGCATATGGTGAGCAAGATTTTTCTCATTCTATATTTCTAGTACAGCCAAATCTTTGGGCACCAGAAAATCCGTATTTATACAGTGTGGAAACGAAAGTAATAAAAGATGGTGAAGTGATAGATGCCGAGACTACTCCGCTTGGTGTTCGATCTTTTCATTTCGATGCGGAGTCGGGATTTTTCCTTAATGGGAAGAATTTGCAATTGAAGGGTGTATGTATCCATCATGACGCAGGGTGTCTTGGAGCAGCTGTTCCTGAAAAGGTCTGGCATAGACGTCTGCAACGATTAAAAGAAGCTGGTGTAAATGCGATTCGAATGAGCCATAACCCTCCTGCAGCAGAGTTACTTGATATGTGCGATTTTTATGGATTTTTAGTCCAAGATGAAGCATTTGATGAGTGGGAACATCCTAAGAACAAGTGGGTTGAGGGATGGAATATCGGCGAACCATCACTGGATGGATATGCTTCCGACTTTATTGAGTGGGCAGAGGTTGATTTGAGGGATATGATTTTAAGAGACCGAAACCATCCGTCGATCGTTTTCTGGAGTATTGGCAATGAAATTGATTATCCAAATGATCCTTATTCACATCCAGTATTAAAAGATCGTTACAATGTTGACAAACCTGAAGCAAAGGGAATGGGGGATATTGCAAAAAGGCTGGCAAAGGTTGTAAAGCAATATGATCCAACCCGACCTGTTACAGCAGCTTTAGCAAGTGTCATCATGTCAAATGAAACGGATTTTCCAGATGCTCTTGACGTGGTTGGTTATAACTATCAAGAGTATCGTTATCTAAAAGACCATGAAAAATACCCAAATAGAGTGATTTACGGAAGTGAAAATGGAAGGCATCACGATGCATGGATGGCAGTAGAACAAAATCACTTTATATCAGGTCAATTTATCTGGACTGGGATTGACTATTTGGGAGAAGCCCGTGGTTGGCCTATTCGTCATGCAACACCTGGAATGCTTGATCTTGCTGGATTTAAAAAGCCTTTATACTTTTTTAAACAAAGTCATTGGTCTGATAAAGATATGGTCCATATAGGTTTAACTTCTCTTAAGGAAGAACATCCTGATCAAATTTATTGGGATCATGAAGTTGTCTGCGATTGGAAAGGAAATGAAGGAGAAACAGTAAGGGTAGCTTGTTGTACAAATTGCCCTGAAGTGGACTTATTGTTAAACGGTAAATCTTTCGGTATCAAAAAACGGGAAAATTTCCCAGGTGGAACAATCTATTGGGATATTCCATACTCTAAGGGTACGTTAAAGGCGGTCGGTAAAAGGAATGGAACCGTTTGTTGTACGCATGAATTAAAGACAGCGGGTGAACCTGCAAAAATACAGCTGCATTCGGATACAACAACCCTTAAAGCAGACAAACAGGATGTTGCACACGTAGAAGTAAATATTCTTGACGTGGATAATAACCTCGTCTATGACGCAAATAATCTAATAGATTGCGAGATTGAGGGACCTGGTGAAATTATTGGAATGGAATGCAGTAACCCTGCTAGCCATCAGGACTATAAAGCAACCTGCAGAAAGGCTTATAACGGGAAGCTATTAATTTATGTAAGGGCTGCTGATCAACCTGGGACCATTATAATAAAGACATCTTCAGTTGATTTAGAAAGTTCATCTGTCGTCATAAAGGTTGGTGAGGCATAATGCCGTATAACAAGGCGTCTGATCCATTTAATCCAAGTAAGGGGCATCGGCTTAGAGATATTCCTGCGCATGACCCGTTTGTCTTGTCGCATAAAGAAACCAATACGTACTATTTATATACTACTGGAATTCCAGAATTAACAGATATAGAAAGAAATGGAGTGCTAGTTTATAAAAGCAAAGATTTACTAGAGTGGGAAGGCCCTTATGTTGTTTTCGAGGTTCCTGATGGAATTTGGGCACACCCGCAGCATGGCACTTGGGCACCAGAGGTTCACGAATACCATGGTAGCTATTATTTATTTGTAACTCTTCATAATAGGGATGCCATCCTTGCAGAACCACCAGAGGTTTGGAAAACGAATCATCTTCGCGGGACAAGCATTGCCGTATCTGATTCGCCAGAGGGTCCATTTGAATTAGTAAAAAAAGATGGACCGGTGCCACCTGGAAACTTTATGACACTTGACGGAACCTTATATGAGGATGAAAGCGGAAAGCCATGGATGGTCTATTGCCATGAATGGATTCAAGTAATAGATGGTACGTTTGAGGCCATTCCGCTAAAGCGAGATTTGTCTGCAGCAGATGGTGAACCACAACATCTTTTTAAAGCTTCAGATGCCCCATGGATCAATGCTGAACGAAAGCCAAATATAAAGCCTTCCGTTTATGTATCTGATGGGTGTCAGTTATACCGAACAAAAGGTGGTCACCTTGTTATGCTCTGGTCAAGCTATAACAATGAAGGATATGTCCAAACAATGGCCAGATCAAGATCTGGTAAGCTGGAGGGTCCATGGGAACAACTGGATCCGTTAGTTGAAGGTGATAGTGGACATGGCATGCTGTTTAAAACATTTGAAGGTGCCTGGAGACTTATTTTGCACCATCCATTCAGTACACCTGAATCTCGAGCAAAAATTTATGATGTAGAGGAAACGGAAGATCGCTTTAAGGTTATTAAACCTAGAGTTGATCTGCATGGATAAATAAACATTCTGCAAAGGGGATGGTCCATTATCTATAAAGGAGGTGATGCCTATCGTACAAGGTAATGAATTATCCAAGCACTAGTTATTGTGTCCGAATTTCATAAGTGTAGGAAAAAGAAAAAGTATCCAATCATTCGTGAGATGTATAGGAGATTATTATAGTGCCATCAAGTAATGGAGGTAGAAGATGTTTCAAAATAAAAAGGCAGTTTCTTGGTTCTGTAAATTATCGATATTCTTACTTATGTTAACATTTGTTCCAACAGATATTAAAGCAAAGGAAAACAATATGTCTACGAAAAAAGATGAAAATACTCAGGAAATCAATATTGATGTAGAAAATAAGTATCAAGAAATTGATGGATTCGGAGCATCTGGTGCTTGGTCCTTTGATAAAATAGGGTCTGAATGGTCAGAGGAAAATAAGAAAAAGGTTGCCGACCTCTTATTTTCAAAAGAAAAAGGAATTGGCTTATCTATGTGGCGTTTTAATATTGGTGCTGGAAGTGAAGAAACAGACAAGGAAATTATTACAGATCCATGGAGAAGAACCGAGAGTTTTAAATCAGGTGAAAATAAACCATATGATTGGTCCAATCAAGCTGGACAGCAATGGTTTCTAAAAGCAGCAAAGGAACGTGGTGTCGAAGAATTTATTGCGTTTGTCAACAGTCCGCCTGTATGGATGACAAAAAATGGACATGGTCAGCCTGATCCTTCTGTAGGGAGCACAAATTTAAAAGAAGATTCTATCGATGATTTTGCTGTATTTTTAGCAGATGTATTAGAGCATTTTGAAGAAGAAAAATTACCTTTCCAATATATTAGTCCTATTAATGAACCAACATGGAGCTGGGATTATGCGGGACAAGAAGGGAATCGGTATAACATTGAAGATATTAAAAAAGTGATCTTAGCTTTGCATAAGGAACTTAAGAATAGAGGACTTGATACAGAAATTGACGCTACTGAAGCGGTAGAGTATACATCTTTGCTAGATGATGAAATGTATGCAAAATTTACCGGCAATAACAGTGTATATAACAGTGGCAATGCCAATGGCAGTTACCCTGGAAAATATCGTGAATACATCAAAGAATTATTAGGGGATCCTGTAATGAATGAAATCATTGGAAACAAGATTAGTGCACATGCATATTGGTCAGATCATTTTTCAGGTGCAAACCGTCTTGTTCCTTTAAGAAAATATGTACGTGAAAATTTAAATCAATATGGACAAGATGTGAAATTTTGGATGTCTGAATATTGTATTTTGGGAAGCAATGGACCTGGACGAGATTTGACAATGAAGACAGCCCTTGATGTTGCCAGATTAATTCACTTTGATATGGTAGAAACTCAAGCTTCAGCCTGGCAATGGTGGTTGGCCTTGTCAAGATACGATTATAAGGATGGTTTGATTTATACGGATTATATTAATCCTGGTGATAAAGAGACGATCATTGAGTCAAAATTACTCTGGACATTAGGAAACTACAGTCGCTTTGTTAGACCTGACGCCTACCGGGTTGATTTACAAGGGGCGAATGATCAAGAGGAACTAATGGGATCTGCTTATTATCATGAAGAGGATGATCAATTATCGGTAGTGTTTGTCAATTATAGTAATGAAGAAAAATCTGTGCAAGTTAATGTAGACAATCTTCCAGGGAAAAAGCAAGCGATTCAATTTAAACCATTTATTACATCAGAAAACGCTGATTTAGAGGAAAAGAATCTAGTCCCTGCTAAAAAAGCAGTTAAAATCCCTCCTAGATCAGTCGTGACGTTAGTTGCTCAATAAAAATGAGCAGTTCAACCTTTATACTTAGAAAAACTAACTTGAAATGAAAAAGGAGGAGGGATAAAATTTAAATCCCCCCTCTTATAGTCCCAACCTTTTTACGAACAAACGCAATACAAAGCAAGAACATCGGGAATACGATTTGCAAAGGTATATGTGCATATAATGTGATGAATTCCAAGCCGAATTTATTATAGGTAACTTGATTTGGTGAATTTACGACAGACCAAGGCGTAATAATCAGTCCCAAGCCGAGGAAGACTGATTTGGTTTGTTTTAATTTAAATAGATGTGCAATTCCAATTGCAGCTCCGAATGTCCAACCCCCTACCTTAAAAAATACTCCAGCTACCATCATTAAGATAACCAATGCATCAAATCGTTCCAGAAAATCCGCGATGGAAACCATACGTGTTGCGGTAAGTAGCGGGAAAAAATCTCTGCTATATATTTCTGGACCTAAAACCGATAGCACAATAATTAAATCCAGTGTCATCAGTAAACCAGTAGTGAGGATGACGGCCATTCCTACCCGTTTTACATAACGCTTGTTATTTAAAAATGGAAAGAACATCATGATAATCACTGCTTCACCAAACGGGAATGTTAAGACAGTTGGAAATACCTCTTTTAAAATAGGTTGTATGCCATTCCCTAATATAGGTATTAAGTTATTAAAAGTAAATGGCTTAACAGTAAATAAAAGAATCCAAATAACAAACATGGAAAAAGTATAAATCGGAAAAACTGCTTCTCCCATTCTGCCAAATGTTTCAACTCCACCCCGCAAACAATAAATCATTAAGACCATAAAACTTCCAATCACAAAGATGAGCGGAGTTTCAACTAAAATTGTTGCAGCGATAAGTTCGGCGAAATCCCGGCAAGCTCTTGAAGCTAGATAGGTAAAATACACGATGTAAATCAAAATAATTGGATAGGATAAAAACTTTCCAATTATTTTTGGGATCATCTGTAACAGGGTATCATTTGGATAATAGGATGATAATTTTGTATAGACAAACATCCAAATAATTCCGCATAATGTGGCCAATACGATGACCAACCAAGCGTCTTGCTTTGCTCCTCCGCCTAAGCCATAAACTAATGTATTCCCTATTTGAAAACTAACGATGACATAAAATAACTGGAGAGCGCTTATTTTTGTTACATCCATTTGATCACCCTATAAATAGAAAAGTGAATGCTATGACCTTGCAGTCTAATTTTTCATTTTATTAGTATGGGTGACCTAGGAAAAGATATACAGGGGAGGAATAATAAATAAAAAAAGTGCAAATTCCAATTTGAATTGCACGATGATTAAGCCCGTAAATTGCTTTGCTCTTATTTACATTTTACCGATATGCTAATCAATAAGCCCTAGTGATTTCAATCCGTTGAATATACCTGAATCCGTTACTTTTGTTGTTTTATGTTTAGCATATTGGAAAAGATCAGGGTGCGCATTTCCCATTGCAAAGCCCTCTCCAACAACGCTTAACATTTCCTTGTCATTCATTCCATCTCCAAAAGCGATGGCAGATTCTTTAGGAATATCAAGGAGTTCAAGAATATGTTGAACCGCAATACCCTTATTAACATTATCTCTGATTACATCATAGCAATGGCGAAGCCCATCAACATTTACCTGTGATAAATGAATGGAAGGGTCATCCTTTTCATATAAAGCAGGCTCGTTTTCACTTAAATTAATCAGCGTAATCCCAAGTATAGAATGGATCACATCTACTGAGTAACCTTCATTGTTTTGCAAATGGAAAGAATGAATAAAATCCTTTACGACAGAGCTTTCTAAATCTGAGAAAATATTCTTCTCATGTGTGTATAAAACCAGTTCATGGCCATTGTATTTTGCAATTTCTACAAAGCTTCTAACCGTTTCAGCTTTCATTGGCGACTTAAAAATATCCTCACCTTTATGAATTGCGTATGCACCGTTATAGCCAATAAAGGATTCAATCTTTAATTCTTCAGCAATATGAGCAATTTCATGCAAAGGTCTTCCGGTAGCAAGAAATACATCTACACCTTTTTGCTTTACCTCCGCAACTGCTTTCTTCGTTGATTCTTCGATTGTGTCATCAGGTCTTAAAATCGTTCCATCAATGTCAAGAAATAAAATCTTATAGTTTGTCATTTTCTTCTCCAAATTTTCTTTATTTTTATGTAAATTTTAACATAGATCAGATTTTAGTGGAAATGTCCTGTTTATTATTTTCAGATAAGCAGCAATGTTTTATTTACAAAGAGGGCGAAATAGTGATCAAAGAAGGTTTTACTCCCCATGAAAAAAGGATTTATAAAAAAAGTTAATAATTTTGGTTTAATATTTTTCAATAAGGTAATACTATATAGCGAAATGATGATCAAACGTGTTTTGATTGATTTAGGAGGAAATTGTTAATGGCACAAGGAAGAGTAAAATGGTTTAATTCTGAAAAAGGTTTTGGATTTATCGAGGTTGAGGGTGGAGATGATGTATTCGTTCATTTCTCTTCAATTCAAGGAGAAGGTTACAAAAGCTTAGATGAAGGTCAAGAGGTTACATTTGATATTGAGCAAGGTAACAGAGGGCCTCAAGCTGCGAACGTTCAAAAAATATAAAACCGATAGAAACCATACATACAGACCCGATTTGGGTCTGTTTTTGTGTGGTTTTCTTTTTTGAAGAAAAACAGATTAATCGTAGGGAATGCAAATATCACCTAAAAAAAACACAAATTCTCCTAAAGAAAACACATTCAATAAAATTCGATTCATTCGTAAAATTAGATTATTGAAAACGCTTTCCGTTAGGAGGATGCTTATGAATTTTATTAAAAAGACGGGGCTGATCATTGATTCACTCTTTGAAAATATTGCCCTTTTGTCACTTCTTGGATTAGTTATCATTGTAACCACCCAGGTAATGACAAGAAAATTCTTAAATTATGTTTTTTTCTGGTCTGAAGAAGTTACCTTGCTATTGTTAAGTTGGTTTGCCTTTATGGCTATTGCAATTGGTTTTCGCGAAAATATTCATTTAGGGATTGATGCTATTACAAACTTTTTTTCAAAGAGAGTAAATACTATTCTCGATAAAGTTATACATGCGAGTATTTTTGCATTTGGGTTATTTCTACTTGTTCAAGGCTGGGATTTTACTATCCTTATGTTAAAATCCACTTTGCCTGCAACAAAACTCCCTACAGGTATCCAGTATCTCATCATGCCGATTACCGGTATCATGATCTGTGCATACTCATTATTACAATTTTTTTCTATTAATACGAAAAGGCATCATAATATAGAGGAGGGAAATGAACATGCCGACTGATTATATGGCCATTACGATTCTGATTGCCAGCTTTGTTGGATTAGTGCTCTTGCGTTTTCCGATTGCCCTGACCCTTATTGCTTCATCGCTTTTAACGATTCTCTATTTAGATGTCCCTCTTCCTGTTGTCGGACAACAAATGTTTCAAGGGGTCAATTCATTTTCCTTATTGGCTATTCCTTTCTTTATTTTAACTGGTCATATTATGAGTGAAGGGGGACTGGCACTCAGGCTGGTTAACTTTGCAAACCTATGTGTCGGCAGGGTAAGAGGCGGTCTCGCAATGGTTAATAGTGTAGCATGTATGTTTTTTGGGAATATTTCGGGCTCTGCGGTTGCAGACGCTTCTTCTGTTGGCTCGGTCATGATTCCGATGATGAAGAAACAAGGCTATGATGCAGATTATTCTGTTGGTGTTACCATATCTTCTGCGATTCAAGGTGTTGTTGTACCTCCAAGTCATAATCTCGTTTTATATTCTCTTGCCGCAGGAGGCATTTCAATCGCAAGCTTGTTTATGGCCGGCATAGTACCTGGACTGATTCTATTAGCCTCCCTACTCGTTACAGGCTATATCATTGCAAGAAAACGGGGCTATCAAAAAGGAGAGCCTGTTCCAAAAGAGAAACGCGCAGGCATCATTTTTCATGGGATTCTCTCACTAACACCTGCGTTCATTATTTTAGGCGGCATTATTTCAGGCTGGTTTACCGCAACAGAATCTGGAGCTCTAGCATGCTTGTATTCTTTCATTTTGGCTTTTGTTGTTTATCGTGAAGTGAAAATAACTAGAATTTGGACGATTTTAAAAAGAACCATGCGAACCGTATCAATGGTGTTCTTTCTCATCTCTGCGTCAGCAGCATTTGGCTGGATATTAGCTTATTTGCAAATCCCTGGAATGGTAACGGAACTGTTTCTGACTATTTCTGATAATCCACTTATCATTCTATTAATCATAAATATTTTACTTTTATTGCTTGGGGCACCAATGGATATGGCACCGATGATTTTAATCATGACACCAATCCTGCTTCCTGTTGTGACAAGCTTTGGGATGGATCCTATTCATTTTGGAATTATTCTTATCCTCAATGCTGGATTAGGACTTTTAACACCGCCGGTTGGAACCGTCCTATTTGTTGGTTGTGCCATTGGTAAAGTATCGATTCAAAGTGGAACAAAAGCGATGTTGCCATTTTTCTATGCGATGTTAGTTGTATTGTTAATTATCACGTATATTCCAGAGGTTGTGATGTGGTTGCCGAATTTCTTGGCTAAATAAGGATTTGACCACGCAATAAAAAACAATCAAACTATTATAAGGGGTGTGTATGATGAAGAAAAAATTTGTCTGGGGTGTTATGGCAAGTCTATTTCTTGCAAGTTCAATTTTAGCTGGATGTTCAAGTCAATCAGGTTCATCTGCAGGAGGGAATGCTGAAACAGGAAACAAAGCAACATATACCTTTCGATTGGCGGACACACATCCACCTGACTATCCAACTGTTATCGGGGATATGAAATTTGCTGAGCTAGTAAATGAACGAACAGATGGCAGAATCAAAATTGAGGTGTTTCCATCTGCACAATTAGGGGAAGAAAAAGCGGTTATTGAACAGGTCCAATTAGGGGCCATTGAATTTACCCGAGTAAATGCAAGTCCTTTGGCTGAGTTTAATAAGGAATTCTCTGTGCTTGGTCTGCCTTATGTTTTTGACTCTGATGAACATCTCTGGAATTTCCTCGAAGGAGAAACAGGGAATCAAATGTTGGATAATCTTGAAGATTCCAGAATGAAAGGTCTTGCCTATTATAGTTCTGGTGCACGAAGCTTTTATTCTACCAAACCAATTAAAAGTTTAGAAGATATGAAAGGGCAAAAAATTCGCGTGCAGCAAAGTAAAGTGAATATAGACCTTGTATCAGCTTTAGGTGCTAGTGCAACTCCGATGCCGTATGGGGAGGTATTTAGTGCACTTGAGACAGGAGTAATTGATGGTGCGGAAAATAATTATCCGAGTTTTGTGTCCTCAAATCATTACCAGCCAGCAAAGCATATGATTTTGGATACACATCAGCGAACGCCAGAGGTTCTCTTAATAAGTAAAGCTGCATGGGATAAGTTATCTACAGAAGACCAAAAAATTATTAAACAGGCTGCTCTTGATTCTGTAAAAACACAAAGAGAAGCTTGGGATAAATGGGAGAAGGAATCGGAACAAAAATTGCGTGATGCAGGTGTAACCATTACTGAAGTTGACGATCTTACGCCATGGAAAGAAGCGGTTAAGCCTGTAGTTGAGCAATATGGAAGCGAATTCAAAGAAATTATGGATGCGATAGACGAAGCACGTTAAAATAGGTAACAGGTGATCTCCAGGTCTTTATGGCCTGGATTTGCTTATTTAATTGTTTGTTAAAGATGGAGGGGAGGAACTAAAAGAGGGATGAAAAAGTTATCTAGCTTTCTTAGTACAAGCTTACAATATAAAAATTATTCTTTTATGACAAAGCTTTTTCTATTCTCTAGTTTTATCGTTATACTCCCAATTGTTACTGTAGGCCTCATTTCTTATTATATCTCTTCCGTCGAGCTGAAAGAGGAGGCAACGCATTATAATCTGCAAGTAATTGAACAAGTAGAAGCTAGGATTGAGTATTATATAAGAGATTTTGATTTAACAAGTCTTAAGATTGTTAACTCGCCTGATATCAGTAAGTTTAGCACATTACAGTCACAGGAAGAGGATGAAAATGGCGAAATCAGGGAAGCGGTCCATAAGGTTTTAAAAGATGCACACTATTCAAGACCAGATATATCAAATATTACGGTCTATCTGGATAACCAAGCCAGGTTCATTGATTTACTAGGAAATAGAAATTATTATCCTGCTTATAAAATAAAGAATGAATATTGGTATTCCTCAGTTCCTCATAATGGTTTAGCAATTCTCGTTAGCCGGACTCTTTCATTAAAAGATAAGGAAGAACCAGTGATCTCTCTTATTAGACGATTATATAACCCGAAAACATTACAACCTGTGGGCATGCTAATTATCGATATTAATTTTCGAAGGATACGGGAATTTTCTGATAAGGTCACTCCAGGCAATAATGGGTATTTTTTTATTCTAGATTCAAAAGGTCATTATGTTTATCATCCTAATTCAGCTATTCTTGGTGAAAAAGTAAAATTGAGAGAATTACTTCATTTGCCCTCTGAAACAAGCGGGTCTATCCTGCTGAAAAATGATCGGAAAGATTTTGTTACGTATACGGTTTCGAACGATCTTGGATGGACTTTTTTTACAGCAAATCCTTATAAAGATGTGACAAAAGGGACGATCCTGATCCGGCGAACTATTTTTTGGACGATTGTTATTTCATTAATTGTTGCCTATGTATTAGGATTTGCATTTGCGAAAGGGCTTTTGAGGCCAATCAAGCGGCTTCATTTTTTTATGAAAGAGGTTGAGGTGGGTAAGCTTGATTCACGGGTAAAAATTGAAACAAACGATGAAATTGGGCAATTATCTAAAGGTTTTAATAACATGGTGCAAAAATTATCAGACCTGTTTGAGGAAGTGTATTTTGCTAAATTAAGAGAAACGGAAATGTCATTGCGACAAAAAGAAATTGAGTTGCAGGTTTTACAGTCGCAAATCAATCCTCACTTTTTATATAATTCATTGGAAACAATAAGGGGAATGGCTCTTGAAGAAAATCAGGAACATATTGCAACCATGTCCTCTTCACTTGGGAAGCTGCTGCGCTATAATTTGCGAAATGCTTCACCAACGGTTACATTACAAGAGGAATTAAAATTTAGTGAAATGTACTTACAAATCCAGAAATTTCGTTTTGGCAATCGCTTTGAATACGAAAGTGATATACCACAGTGGGCGAAGAACTTAACCGTACTCAAATTTACTTTGCAGCCGATTTTGGAAAACTGTTTTTTGCATGGGATACGGTCAGCTTCTACTATGATCAAGATCTCCATAATCGTTTATAAAGATTCTGAATCTTCTTTCATGATTGAAGTGAGGGACACAGGTGTCGGCATCTCTGAAGAAGAACTTCGTAACATTCTTTTTAATCTTGAACATAGAGAAATAACAAATGGCGGAACAAGTATTGGAATTATTAATGTTCACCAAAGGATTGTTAAATCTTTTGGATCAGAATATGGGATACAGCTGGATACCTTTAATGGAAGAGGTACAGCAGTAAAGATTCGCATGCCAATTGTTGAGTTAGAGGAGGAGTCAAATGTTCAGCATCTTACTGGTAGATGATGAAAAATGGGTTCGTACAACTCTTAAATGGACCATTAATCAATTGAATCTCCCGTTTCACATCTCACATGAATGTGAGAATGGGCTGGAGGCTCTCGATTGGACGAAGCAAAATGAAATAGATTTGATTTTTACAGATGTTAGTATGCCTGTAATGGATGGACTTACGTTTATTAAGGAATTACGACAATTTAAAAAAGACCAGGATACGATCATTATTAGTGTTCATGATGAATTCCAATTTGTCCAACATGCAATCCGGAGCGGAGTAACTGATTATCTTTTAAAACCGATAGAGGAAAATGATCTAAAACTTTGTTTAGAAAAGTGGTTAGATAAGCGAAAAGGTGAAGAGGAGAAAAGAGAGGACATGATGTACGAAGATCTTCCAACTTCAACAATCGATCAGGTTTTGCATTATTTAAACAATACACCACTTAATGAAATAACCCTTAAAGAAGCAGCAGAGCGGGTTCATATGAATCCAAGCTACCTCAGTCAACTATTTAAGCAGCAGCTTAACAAAAAGTTTGTTGATTATTTAACAGAGCTGCGGATTGAGGAAGCGAAACGCTTATTATTATTCACTTCCCTGCGGATATCTGAGATTGCAGATCGGATTGGTTATTCTGACTTAGCCTATTTCAGCAACAATTTTAAACGAATAACAGGAAGGTCTCCATCTGATTATCGTAAAACAAGCGATTAATCATAAACTAACCAAAAAGCTGAGCAAGCTGATGCTCTACTTTTTCGCTAAAAAACTATATAGACAGAATACTAAGTTAAATATATTAAGTATTTGTAAACGTTTTGTTAAATGCAAATCTGTTAAAAGGACTTTCGTTTCTTTTTAAGAAATCTTAAGAATAAATAGATTTCTTAAATGCCCAATAGTAGGAGGTAACATCGTGATAACCAAAGCATCCGTTCGAAAGCCTTTCCTGATGAAAATGTGGGAGCAATACCCAAAAACTTGGAAGTTAATAATTGATTTAGGGATTTTGTTCAAATACAAAACGTTAAACATTAATAAAATTCCGAATAAAATCATATTGCCTTCTTCACATATCCTTTTTGTGAACTCAGAGGAAAACCGGGGCAGAGCATTGCTGATCAGCAATGGAATGACACAGAAAAGGCTGACAACATTTTGGAGGAGAGCGGTAGCTGCATATGCACCAGATTTAATTATCGATGTTGGAGTGAACTATGGTGAATGCATTTTTTCAACGACATATCCGATTAATACAAGGATTTATGGAATTGAAGCGAATCGCCATTTAGTGAAATACATAAACAAATCGAGAGATGTTCATCCTAATAAAGCACAAATAAAGATTATCAATGCTCTTGCATCAGATAAAGATGATGAAGAAAAACTGTTTTATGTAGATAAGCATTGGTCAGGGACATCTTCTGCCTCTTATATGCCTTCCCATAACATGATTGAAAAAGAATCAGTAAAATCAATTACGATCAATTCTTTATGCAGGGAGGAGCTGTCATATGATACGCTCTTATTTAAAGTCGATGTGGAAGGGTATGAGGCATCCGTCTTAAAAGGAATGATCGATTTATTTGAAATGAGTGGAACTGCATTTGGATTTATTGAATTTAATAGTGAGTATATTGAAAAATTAGGAATGAATGTAGATGAGTTTTTGACGTTTCTACTTCAGTATTTTACGATTTATATTTATAAAGAAAACGATACTTTAGTAAAAGCAAAGCATGTTACTTATAGAGATTTGCAGAATATGTTTGGATCCCCATATATTCATACTGATTTTATATTGGCAACAGATGAAAAAATGATCGATGCGCTTGACCTTGTATAGAAAAGGGAAGTTTCAATAAAAGTATTCACTATTATTCTAATTGTTGGTACTGAGGTAGTAGATCTATTAGAACTATAGCATTAATGCATAATATACAAAAAAACATGGTAAAGCATGAGTATGTTTTGCCATGTTTTTTGGTTTAATTGCTTTTTTATAATATAGAAAACCCTAGCTAGGCCAAGGATTCCAAAAAGAGCTTTGGGATATGTTTGAAAACTATTAAAAAAATTACTTCACAAAAAACTAATTGACGCCGCTTTCAAAAACTATTATTATAATAAGTAAGTTAATAATATGTGACGGAGAAATGGAGATCACACGGATTAGCCTGTTATTTTGTTCAGGTTTTTCTGTTGTGGTCTCTTTTTTTGTCATATTGTTAAAAGGCTTTCAAATAGAAAGGGGAACAAAGATGACATATTCTACTGAAGAATAAATTGGAACAAAGTTTTTAATTGTTCTTTGGAATGCAAGTATAAGTTGGATTTTATAATGGGAAAGTATAGAAAAGCGAAGGATTATATTACTCGTATTTAGGAAAAATAAAATAAGCAGAAAATGGGGGTTAATCAAAATGAAAAAATTATTATCTTTTATAACGTCCGGAATTTTAATCGCTGGACTTTTAGCTGGATGTGGCAATGCTGGAAACAATGCAGCTGATGAAGGCGGAAACGAAACAGATGTAAAGGCGAAAACTTTTAAGCTCGCCCATAACATGAGTGAAGACCATCCGGTTCACAAAGCCCTTGCTGATTTCTCCAAGAAGGTGGAAGAAAATTCTGATGGGCAAATGAAAGTTCAAATTTTTGCTAATGGTGTACTTGGAGGGGAAAAGGAGGTATTAGAGCAGCTGAAAGGCGGAGCTGTGGATATGACCAAAGTGAGTGCAGCTGCCCTAGAGAGCTTTGCTCCTGAATATGCCGCTTTCAGCTTACCATATTTGTTCGTAAGCAAGGATCATTTTTATAAATCCATGGAATCAGAAGCGGTTCAAAAGCTTTACGCTGCAAACAAGGATCAAGGATTTGTAGGCTTGACCTATTATGATTCCGGGGCAAGAAGCTTCTATACGAAAGACAAGGCGATAAAAACTCCGGATGATTTAAAGGGGTTAAAGATTCGTGTTCAGGATTCACCGACAGCAATAGAAATGGTGAATATATTAGGTGGGAACCCAACACCAATGGCGTATGGAGAGGTATATACGGCATTACAAGCGGGGGTTATTGATGGTGCGGAAAGCAATGAAACCGCATTAACAACTGGAAAACATGGGGAAGTCGCGAAAGAGTTCTCTATCAATGAACATACAATGATTCCGGATATTCTTGTTATGAGTTCTGCTACATGGGACAGTCTATCTGAAGAACAGCAGAAAATCCTAACTGACGCAGCACAATCTTCTACAGAATACCAAATAGACCTATGGAATAAAGCGATCGATGAGGCAATAACAGAATCGAAGAAGATGGGAGTCAAATTCACTGAAGTCGATAAAGCGCCATTCATTGAGAAGCTTAAGCCTATGCTAGATGAATATAGCAAGAAGGATCCAAAAATCAAAGAACTTATCGATGCTTTTGAAGCTCTAAAATAAAATGGGAAAAGGTCAAGCTCCGCCTTGAGAGTGGAAATGACAGGCGGCGAAAACATTTGCTTGGCCTTTACTTTTTGATCAAAAGTAACAAGATAATGAGCATGTAAGAGAACGATTGTGAACGACACCGATTTAAAGGAAGGAGTGGAGGGTTATGAAAACCATACGAAGTTTCTTAGATAAGCTGATTATGTTTGTAGGGAGCGTATTAACCATAATCATGGTAATCGGTGCAATCTGGCAAGTCTTTAGTAGATATGTATTGGGTGATCCAAGCACGGTTACAGAGGAGCTACTTCGATTCGGACTCATATGGACCACTATGTTAGGAGCAAGTTATGCTTTCGGCACAAATCAGCATTTAGCAATTACCGCAATATTAGATAAATTAAAAGGGAACAATCAAAAAGCCCTTAGAATGGTTAATGATTTGTTCATTATTGGCTTTGCCGGGGCAGTTATGATCAAAGGCGGGTTAAGCATTGTCACTACGACTATGGCACAATTGACGCCGATTCTGCAGATTCCAGTAGGAGTAATTTATTCCATTGTGCCTATTTCCGGAGTGATAATTATCATTTATCAACTATTAAATATGCCTGATTGGTTGAAAAAGAAGAAAGAAATCTTGTAGAGATGAAAGGAGGAGTTATTCATGGGTGCGATTGAAGCAGGTTTAATAATGGTAATAAGCTTTATTGTTTTAATGGCAATGGGTGTACCGATTTCTGTTGCCACTGGGATATCATCCTTTATTGCCGCTATAATGATTGTACCGTTTGACGTTGCCATTTTTACGGCAGCTCAAAAACTGGTGACCGGAATTGATAGTTTTTCCCTATTGGCCGTCATCTTTTTCATTTTATCTGGAATTATTATGAATAACGGGGGAATTGCCTTGCGTCTCATCAACCTTGCGAAGTTGATGGGGGGAAGACTTCCTGGATCCCTTGCTCATACGAATGTTGTAGGGAACATGTTGTTTGGATCGATTTCAGGCTCTGCTGTAGCTGCGGCAGCTGCCATTGGCGGTGTCATGGCACCGCTTCAGGAAAAAGAAGGGTATAACAAAGCGTATTCTGCAGCTGTAAACATTGCATCTTCTCCTGCAGGTCTATTGATTCCTCCGAGCGGCGCATTAATTATTTACTCAATGGTCAGCGGAGGAACTTCGATTGCCGCATTATTTATAGCGGGTTATGTTCCGGGAATCCTAATGGGGCTATCGGTAATGGCTATTGCCTACTATATCGCTAAAAAAGAGAAGTATCCAGTTGCACAAAGGCCCAGCTTTTCCGAGAGCACAAAAATTATCATCGATGCCATTCCAAGTCTACTGCTTATCGTGATCGTTATCGGGGGCATTGTGGCTGGAGTCTTTACTGCAACAGAAGGTTCTGCAGTCGCTGTTTTATATTCCGTCATTCTTTCTATTATTTATAAAACGTTAAAGTGGTCTGATGTTCCCAAGATTTTGGGTGAAACGGTTGTCATGACAGGTATTGTGCTATTTCTGGTCGGGGCTTCATCGATCATGTCCTGGGTAATGGCGTATAGCGGTATACCTGCTGCAATCAGTGAGGCTGTATTATCCATTTCAGACAACCCTATCGTCATTTTATTGATTATGAATGTCGTATTGCTATTAGTCGGCACCGTTATGGATATTACACCGGCAATCCTGATTTTTACCCCTATCTTTTTGCCGATTGTGACGCAAATAGGTATGGATCCAGTGCATTTTGGAATTGTTTTGGTTTTTAACCTCTGTATCGGAATTGTGAGTCCCCCATCAGGAAGCAGCTTGTTTGTCGGTTGTAGTGTTGGAGGGGTCAGTATAGAGGCAGTAACAAGACCGTTATTGATTTTCATGGCAGGTTTAATTGTTACCTTACTGCTCATAACATATGTTCCAGCTATTACTCTGTTTGTTCCAAAACTATTTGGAGTCATGTAGCTGGCATGACTCGTACTGTTTTTTAATTATTATTGCTGGAGGTGCCTTTCTTGATTAAACCCGATTATCGTTTTGAATTTTGCTCCGAAATGGATCACGGGCTGTTGTTTAAATTGAATGATGGAAATATCCAGGTTAAGCTGTACGTTCTCGAAGAAGATATCTTCCGAGTCGTTTTCTTGAATGACAATAAATTGGAATTAAATAAAACATGGCTCGTCGCGCCTGGAATGGATGATATTCCCTTTGAAGGAAGAGACCGTTTCGATCTTACGCCATTTTCTTTGCCAAAATTTGAGGTGGTATCTGAAGATGAACAAATTAATGTAGCGACTTCAAAGCTGAAAGCTGTTATTCATTTGAACGGTTTTAAAATTGAGTGGTATGCTAAAACGGAAACAGGATGGACGGCTTTTGCCAATGATCGAAAAACCCAAAGCTATAATTTCAACAACAGCTTAGGCGAAGGGGTTTTTCACTATCTGGAACGTTCTTTGGATGAACAATACTTCGGCCTTGGCGAAAAAACAGGGAATGTTGACAAGCACGGCAGACGTTTCCGTATGATGAATGTCGATCCGATGGGATATGATGCGGAAACAACCGATCCGCTATATAAGCATGTTCCTTTTTATATTACAAGGAACAAAAAGACAGAATTATCCTATGGTCTTTTTTACGATAATTTGGCGACATCGATTTTTGAAATGGGATCTGAAATGGACAATTATCATGGATACTATCGGTACTATCATGCCGAGTGCGGAGATCTGGACTACTATGTGATTCTTGGACCAAAGGTAAATGATGTGGTTAAAAAATATGCCTGGCTGACAGGAGAGACCATTCTGCCTCCGAAATGGAGCATTGGCTATTCTGGATCAACGATGACCTATACGGATGCCCCTAATGCTCAGGAGCAACTTCTACAATTTTTGCGTGATTGTGAAGAGTATGATATTCCTTGTGACTCCTTCCAGCTTTCGTCTGGATACACATCCATTGGGGATAAACGATATGTGTTCAATTGGAATTATTCCAAGGTTCCAGACCCTAAGAAAATGGCAGCAGATTTTGAAGAAAAGGGATTGAAACTGTGTGCCAATATTAAGCCATGTTTATTATTGGATCACCCTAAATTCCAAGAGTTGAAGGACGAAAACATGTTTGTGCTTTCTAGAGATAAAGAAGGTCCGGAAATTGCGCAATTTTGGGATGATCTAGGTGCTTATGTTGACTTTACAAATCCAAAAACCATTGAGTGGTGGAAATCCAATGTACAACAGCAGCTGCTTTCATATGGAATTGAATCTACCTGGAATGATAATAATGAATATGAGATTTGGGACCGTCACGCTGTAGCGCATGGATTTGGGGAAGAATTACCGATCGGTTTAATTCGTCCGCTGCAGCCGCTGCTTATGATGAAAGCCTCTTATGAAGCCCAAAAAGAGTTTGCTCCTGAGAAGAGGCCGTATCTGATTTCTAGATCAGGATGTCCAGGTATGCAGCGTTATGTGCAGACATGGACGGGTGATAACCGTACGAGCTGGAAAACTTTAAAATATAATATCCGTACTGGAATTGGACTAAGCTTATCCGGAATTTTCAATTTTGGTCATGATGTAGGAGGTTTTTCAGGTCCTGCACCGGAACCGGAGCTGTTTATTCGCTGGGTGCAAAACGGCATTTTCTATCCTCGGTTTACCATCCATTCCTGGAATGATGACGGGACGGTAAACGTGCCGTGGATGTATCCTGAAGCAATTAAATACATCAGAAATCTCATTAAGTTTAGGAACAAGTTTACGCCGTATATTTATCAATTGCTTTTTCAAGCGCATAAAGATAATGAGCCAATTATCAAGCCGACTTTCTATGATTTTGAGTCTGATCCAAATACGTTTGAGGAAAATGATGATTTTATGCTAGGAGATAGTTTGCTCGTTGCTTCTGTTGTAAAGAAAGGAACATATGAACGTGAAGTATATCTTCCAAAACATGATGCTGGCTGGTATGATTTCCATACGGAAAAAAGGTATGAGGGTGGAACAACTGTCACAATCCCAGCTCCGCTTGACTATACCCCTTTATTGGTAAAAGGCGGATCTATTCTTCCAATTAATGATGCTGAGATCACCTTTGAAACGAAATCAAAGGATGAAAGAGGGTTTATGTTCTTCCCTCACAATGAGGAAGGGGAAAGCAACTTCAGCCTGTTCGAGGATGATGGCGTATCATTTGAATTCGAAAAAGGTCATTATTCCACTATCCAGGTTTCTATGAAAACGACAGAAAATAAAATCGAGGTCACAATAGCGAAAGAAGGGGAATATAATCTCCCTTATAGTCAAATTAGATTGTATTTCCCATCCTCTGAAACACGCAAGATTTTCATCAATGGAGCAGAAAGAAATCCGAATCGAAAAAATGCTTTTGAAGTACCAGTAGAAAGTATAGCTAGATAAGGTAATTGATTTTAGCTTTCAAATGGGACACATTGGTAGAAGGAAAGGCCGGTCGAACTTACAGACCGGCTTTTTGTGTAAAATAGCAGTTGTTAAATTACCTATCCTCAAGGAGTTAAAGCTGTATCATCATTGGGCATGGAAAATTCTCTATGGCTATTTAAATCGTCTAGAAAAAAGAAGGACCTCATTGAGTAGTATTGAAAGTGTTGAAAAATGGAAAGGAGAAATAACTCCTTTCCATTTTAAACGTAAGAGATAGATTTAATTAATTTCAACATTAATTCCATATTCGTTAAAAGCACTTTTCATTTCTTTTTTTGCTTCTTCTTCGTCATCACCATGAATTTCTAATTTATAATGAGAGGAATTAGACATTAAGGATACACTTAGTCCAAGAAAACTTTTTACATCAATTATTTTGTTTTCTATATGTAAAACAATACTTGATTTAAATTTGTTTGCAGTGTTTACAATAGAAGCCATATCTTTAACATTAATTGAACCAGATTGTATAGCTCTACCTAATTTGGTTGCATCTGAAGCTCTTTTATTAATATCCATTTTTTAAATTCCTCCTCAATAAAAGGTTGATGATTAGATTAATTATACCATTACCTATTTGTGCTGCGAAAATACCATTAAAATAAACTTTACCAATTAGAAATATAGTTATTTCATCTTTACAAGCCAATTTTTATAAACCAAAAACCCTTACTCAAAAATGAACTGCACCCCAATTGTTAGTCACCATCTAACAGTTGGAGGTGCAGTTTTTTATGGCTAAATTTTCTGCAGAAGATAAATTACAAGCAGTTCAACGTTATTTAAATGGAAATGAGAGTTCATATGAATTAGCTAAATCTTTGGGAACTGATAATAAAGCAATTCTTAAATAGGTCAAACAATATGAATACAATGGTGTAGAAGTATTCGTAAAATTATATACAAATTACACCCAACAGTTTAAACTAGACGTACTAAATTATATGATTGAACACGGTACGTCCATAATGGAAACAGCGGCTATCTTTAATATAGCTGCTCCATCCACAATACTTGTTTGGAAAAAGCAATTTGAAACACAAGGATTAGATGCCCTTCAATCAAAGATAAAGGGGCGTCCATCCATGAAAAAAGATACGAAAAAACAAACTAAATCCACACCACTTGAAGGGTCTGTCGAGGCACTGGAATCACGTATTAAACAACTTGAAATGGAAAACGAGTATTTAAAAAAGTTGAATGCCTTAGTTCAAAACAAGAAAAAATCACCAAACAAGACAAAGCGCAAGTAGTCTATGAATTAAGGCATAAATATCCGGTGAAAGCACTCGTAAAACTCGCTGGCATTCCACGTAGCACTTACTATGATTTAGTGGAACGTATGAATCGTCTAGATCCAGATGCTGATCTAAAAGTGGAAATAAAGGCAATTTATGAAGAACATGAAGGGCGTTATGGCTATCGCCGTATTCGTGATGAACTTGCGAATCGTGGGCAAAAAGTGAATCACAAGAAGGTTCAACGGATTATGAAAGAACTAGGGTTAAAGTGTATCGTACGAATGAAAAAATACAAATCTTATAAAGGTTCGGTCGGTAAAATAGCGCCAAATATTTTAGACCGCCATTTTACGGCAAATACCCCAAATGAAAAGTGGGTAACAGACATTACAGAATTTAAGATATTCGGTGAGAAACTTTATTTTTCGCCTGTCTTAGATTTATTTAATGGGGAGATAATCACGTACACAATTGGTTCTAGACCAACCTATTCTCTTGTTTCAAATATGTTGGAGAAGGCTTTCGAACGTTTACCTGATATCCACCAGCTACTTCTGCATTCCGATCAAGGCTGGCATTATCAAATGAAGAAATATCGTCACGCACTTGAATCCAGAGGGATAGTCCAAAGTATGTCTCGTAAAGGAAACTGTTACGACAACTCTGTTATGGAGAACTTCTTTGGAATTATGAAATCTGAGTTCCTCTACATAAGAGAATTTGAGAGTGTAGAGCATTTTAAAATAGAATTAGAAAAATACATCGATTACTACAATACAAAGCGAATAAAGGCAAAATTAAAAATGAGTCCGGTGCAATACCGAACTCATTTTACCCAAGTTGCCTAATGAAATAACCGTGTCTAACTTTTAGGGGTCACTTCAAAATAAGAGTAGGGGTTTTTAGTTTTAACTTTCAATGGCTAAACTTATTTCCGGAACTTCTAAAAATTCCTTAATGGCAAATGCACAGGCACCCATTACTGCCGCTTGTTTACCTAGATCAGAAATGAATAATTCTTTATAGTAGCTTACGGAAGAAGTCAGATTGGCTTTAATTTTATGAATCGCATTTGGATAAAGTTTTAGTAATTCACAATTTAGAACGAGTGTTTCTGGATTTAATAAATTAATAATATTATTTAATCCAATTGCCAAATATTTAATGTATTGCTCTAAAAGATCACAGGTTAATTGATCTTTATCTTTAATAAGCTTCTGCAGATCTTGATATGTTAGATTTTTCTGTTGATGCAATTCATCTAATTGTGTAAAAAAGCTAGCTTCTGAAGCATATAATTCCCAACAACCTAAATTTCCGCAATTACATGGTTTGCCGTTAGGAACAATAATCATATGGCCCATTTCACCAGCATAACCATGATATCCTTTAAGGAGCTCTCCATTAATTAAAACCCCTAATCCAATACCAGAGTACATACTTAGACTTATCAAATTCCCGCTTTGGTGATGTTTATATACTCTCTCTGCAAATGAGCATAAGTTTGCATTGTTTTCAATATGAATGTTTATGTTGAGTTCTTTTTCTAGATCTTCTTTTAAGTTCTTGTTTTTCCATTTGTGCTGTGGAATAAAATTGATGATTTCATTTTTTGAGATAATACCATGAATTCCGATAACGACACCTACAAGTCCATAACGACTATCTGAACATTGATCATCATATTTTTTTATATGATCTACTATTAATTCAAGTATCTCCTCATAATTTGAGTTTTTTAACTCAATTACATCAGTATTTACAGGGGTTCCGCCTAAGTCAGATAGGGTAAATGTAATTTGTTTATAGTCTAAGTCGATTCCTAATGCATATCCAGCTTTTCGGTTGAGAGAAAGCATGATGGGCTTTCTTCCAACATGATTATGTTCTTGCTGAGATTCAACAATTAATTCCTCATCTAATAAATCAGCTACTTGAACTGAAATCGTCGCTCTTGTTAATTTTGTGATTTTTGATAAATCTGCTCTAGAAATCAATCCTTCTTCAATTATTTTACTTATAATTAAACTTCTATTAATTTTTTTTATATAAGCTGCATCACCAATTGCCATATAAATCACCCTTCTAATATATAGAGATAAAAATTAAGAACTACAACAATAAATTATTATACATTCTGCCACTTTACATGAAAATCAATCATTATTTGATGGAGAGGAATGATAGTCAAAATATTGACGAGTAATAGTAGAAATGATATTCTACAAGTAACATATTAATTTGTTTTGTAAACTAATTAATAAAGTATAACATAAAAAATAAATATTGTGAGAAATTACAAATGTGAAATTTCTAGAAGCATACTAGGGTTTGGAGGATAAAGATGAAAACGTTTTTAAATGATGATTTTTTATTAACGAATTCAACTGCAGAAAAGCTTTACCATAACGTAATGAAAGATTTACCGATTTACGACTATCATTGTCATTTAAGTCCCCAAGAAATATATGAAAACAAATCATTTGAAAACATGACACAGCTATGGCTTGCAGGAGATCACTATAAATGGCGCGCCATGAGGCTTCATGGAGTTAGTGAAGCGTTCATAACAGGAGATTCCAGTGATTGGGAAAAATTTGAAGCATGGGCAGAAACAGTTCCGCATTTATTTGGAAACCCTTTATATCATTGGACACATATGGAACTGAAAATGTTTTTTGGAATTGATAAATTACTGTCCTCAGAAACAGCTCGTGAAATATGGGAAGAATGTAATGAAAAATTGAGTACACCAGATTTCAAGCCGCGACGATTTATAGAAAAATCAAATGTTCAATTTGTTGGAACGACAGATGATCCAACATCTACCCTTGAATACCATCAATTAATCAAAAATGATCCAACATTTACTGTCGAGGTTGCCCCAACCTTCCGTCCAGATGGCGCTCTTTTTATAGAAAAGTCAACATTTTTAAATTGGATTAAAGACCTTGAACAAGTGTCAAATATCACGATCAATTCTTTTAATACATTACTCGAAGCCTTACGCCAGCGAGTTGATTATTTTACAGAGCTTGGCTGTCGTGCTTCAGATCATGATATTCCAAAAATGATTTTTAGAGAAATAACAAATGAAGATGCAGAAAAAATCTTCGTCAAACGTTTAAAAGGGGAAGAACTAACAAATGATGAGATTATTGGTTATCGCTCACTTCTTTTGGTTGAATTAGGAAAGTTGTATGCCAAAAAGCAATGGGTTATGCAATTGCATATGGGTGCATTAAGAAATAATAACACCCACATGCAAAACTTAATCGGAGCTGATGGCGGTTTTGATTCAATTGGGGATGCCCTCTTGGCTGAAGGCTTATCACGCTTCCTAGATGCTTTAGATAGCAGTAGATCTCTCCCAAGAACCGTCTTATATAACTTAAATCCACGAGACAACTACGTAATAGGAACAATGATTGGCAATTTCTTTGAGGAAGGCATTCCGGGAAAAGTTCAATTTGGTTCTGGTTGGTGGTTCAATGATCAATTGGATGGAATGGTTAAACAAATGACGGATTTAGCAAACTTAGGAATTCTTAGTCATTTTATTGGAATGACAACGGATTCTCGCAGCCTGCTTTCCTATGTACGCCATGATTATTTTAGAAGAATCGTATGCAATATAATTGGAGAATGGGTAGAAAGTGGTAAAGTACCAAATGACGAATCAATTCTTGAAAAAATGATTCAAAATATAGGATTTACGAATGCGAAAAAGTATTTTACTGAGCGTTAAGGAAGAAAGAATTGGAGGGCATAATAAATGGGCATTATTCAAGATTTATTAAAGGATATTCCAATACCAAAGATGGCAAAAGTTAAACAGCATTTTGATAATACGAAAATTGAAAATCTTGAACAAGCATTAAAAGAAAAATTGGAGCGAGATGTAATCAAACAAAAGGTGAAGCCAGGTATGGAAATTGCTATTGCTGTTGGCAGCCGTGGTATCGATCGCCTTGTTGAAATCACCGCAATAACAGTGCAATTCTTAAAAGATTTAGGTGCTGTGCCGTTTATTGTGCCTAGTATGGGAAGCCATGGTGGAGCTACAGCTGAAGGACAGCGTGAAGTATTAGCACATCTCGGGGTAACAGAAGAAAGCGTGAAGGCTGAAATTCGCTCATCCATGGAAGTGATTAAGCTAGGAGAATTACCGAATGGACTACCGGTTTATATTGATAAATATGCTTCTCAGGCAGATGGAATCATTGTCATTAATCGAATTAAGCCTCATACTGCATTTCGCGGACCTGTTGAAAGCGGGATCATGAAGATGATCAGCATTGGTTTAGGCAAACAAAAAGGTGCTGAAGCAACACATCAATTAGGCTTTAAATATATGGCTGAAAATGTACCAGCAATGGCAAAAATGATGATGGAAAAAACACCGATTTTATTTGGAGTTGCAACCCTTGAAAATGCATTTGATAAAGTGGCAGAAATTGAAGTCCTTGCGGCAGAAGAAATTGAAGAAAAAGAACCTGGCCTGCAAGCACTAGCAAAACAATTATTGCCTAAGCTTTTCTTTGATCAGCTTGATGTGCTTGTGATCGATGAAATTGGCAAAAACATAAGTGGTGACGGCATGGATCCAAATATTACCGGACGGTACCCAACCCCATATGCTAAAGGCGGTCCAGATGTCAATAAAATGATCGTTCTTGATCTCACTCCCCAATCAGAAGGTAATGCAAATGGTGTGGGAACAGCCGATTTTACGACACAACGCCTTGTTGACAAGATGGACAGGGAAGTTACCTATGCAAACGGTTTAACGTCGACTGTATGTGCACCAACTAAAATTGCAACAACCTTAGCGAATGATCGGGATGCCATAAAAGCTGCAATTAAAACCTGCAATATTTTAGATTTTACGAAGGTTAAAATGGTGCGTATTAAAAATACATTAGATATAGCGGAAATTGAAGTGTCTGAAAGCTTGCTTGATCATATTGCAAAACATCCGGAATTGGAGCAAGTCTCAGACCTATATGATCTATCATTTGATGAAAATGGGAATTTATTTTGAATTTGATCAGTCTGTCTGAATATTTGAATTAAAGAAGAAAGAGGGGAATAAAATTTGAGTAGCTTATTTGATTTAACTGGAAAAACAGCTGTGGCCATCGGAGGAAATAGTGTATTAGGATCATCCATTGCAAAAGGGATGGCTGCTCACGGGGCAAAAATAGCTATCGTCGGCCGAAATCTTGAAAAAGCAATTCAAGTTGTTCAGGAAATTGAAGAAGCAGGAGGAACAGCAAAAGCGTTTCAAGCTGATGTCAGCAAAAGGGAATCATTAGAGAATGCTGCTGACCAAATTGAAAAGTGGTCAGGAGGATTTGATATTCTCTTAAATGCACCTGGTAAAAACAGTACCACACCTTTTTTTGAGCTAGGTGAGGATGAATGGGATGACATCATGGATGTAAACTTAAAAGGAATGATGGTCTCCTGCCAAATTTTCTCAAAGAAAATGATTGAGCAGGAAAGAAAAGGCAGTATAATTAATATATCGTCTGTTTCTTCAACAACTCCTCTATCAAAAGTATTTACGTATTCCGTATCAAAAGCTGGAGTGAATAGCATGACACAGTATTTAGCACGTGAATTAGCTCCACATGGTATTCGGGTTAATGCAATTATTCCTGGCTTTTTCCCAGCGGAACAAAACCGAAAAATCTTAAGTGAAGAAAGAATTGAATCGATTATGAACCATACACCGATGAAACGTTTCGGCAGCCCGGATGAACTACAAGGAGCAGCTGTTTGGCTGTCTTCAGAAAAGGCTTCAAGCTTTGTAACCGGGGCTCTCATCCGTGTTGACGGCGGTTTTGGCAGTATGACGATCTGATTCTATCGAATTGAATATGGATGTATAAACGATGAGTAATGACAATAATAGATGTAAGAAAGGAGAAGACCATGATACATGAGAAATATCAAAAACTAGTGTCGATTCTCCAAGAAATGGACTCGGTTGTTGTTGCATTTTCTGGCGGGGTGGATAGTACTTTCTTATTAAAAGCGGCAGTAGATACCCTTGGAAAAAGCCGAGTATTAGCAGTTACCGCCGATTCTGAAACATACCCCTCCAGTGAGCTTCAAGAGGCAAAAGAATTAGCCAGAAGGATTGGGGTCAATCATCAAGTGATTGAAACATCTGAATTGGCAATTCCAGGCTATACAGAGAACGATAAAAATCGCTGTTACTTTTGTAAAAGCAGCTTGTTCGAGCATTTACTGCCTTTGATGGAAAAAGAAGGATTCAAAAATGTGGTATACGGCGTCATTGCTGATGACCTAAATGAATTTCGGCCTGGAATGAAGGCGGCTAAGGAGAAGGGGATTCGCGGACCACTTCAAGAAGCCAATTTATTTAAAGCTGAAATTAGGGAGTTGTCCCGTGAATTTGATTTGCCAACATGGAATAAGCCTTCCTTTGCTTGTTTATCTTCACGAATTGCTTACGGTGAGAAAATTACCATTGAAAAGCTGTCTAAAGTGGAAAAAGCAGAAGCTTATATAAAATCACTTCAAATTCGGCAAGTTCGTGTCAGAACCCACCAAGAGATCGCGAGAATTGAAGTAGAACCAAATGATATGAAAATCGTATTAGAAAATCATGAATCCATTTCTAAAGAACTTACAAAGTACGGATATAAATATATCACGTTAGATTTAATAGGATATAAGAGTGGTAGTATGAATAAGGTTCTTTCTTAATAGAAAAGGCTTTGGGATTTCTCCAAGGCTTTTTCTGTGTAAACGTTTGCTGTTATGAATACTTATTTGAAAAGGAAGATGAAATCGTGTCACAAGAATATGTTATTGGGCTAGATTTAGGAACAACGAGTGTTAAAGCTGTTGTTTTTCAGTTAAATGGAAAAGTAATTTCAGAAGCAGATATACCAATCACAACTTATTACCCGAAAAGGGGATGGGTGGAGCAAAATCCAGCTGAAATTGAACAAAAGGCTGTCCAAGCTGTTAGAGATGCATTAGAGCAAGCAAATATACAGAAAAGTGAAGCTTTAGCGATTGGGTTTTCTTCCGCCATGCACTCACTTATTTGTGTGGATGAAAATGGGGAACCATTATCACAGGCGCTTATTTGGTCTGATGGGAGAAGCAGTGAACAAGCAGAAAAATTAAAGGATACAAATGGAATCGAAATCTACTCAAAAACTGGGTTGCCAAATCATCCTATGTCTCCATTATCAAAGTTATTATGGATGAAAGAAACAGAGTATGATCCTTATTTAAAAGCAACATTTTTCTTATCTATAAAGGAATTCATCCTTTTAAAATGGTTTGATCAAAGAGTAATCGATTATTCAATGGCAGCGGCAACAGGCTTATTTAACGCAAAAACATTTCAATGGGATGAGGAAATCATCGCTCTTGCAGGAATAAAAAAAGGACAGCTTTCAAAAGTTGTGCCGCCAACAGAGCTATTAACAAGGATAAAAGAAGATGTTGCTGAAAAAATGGGAATTTCAAATGAAATGCCATTTGTAATTGGGGCAGCTGACGGTCAATTTGCTAATCTAGGAATTGGCGCTATTTCTCCAGGTGAAGTTGCAATAACTGCTGGAACTAGTGGTGCCATTAGACAATTTACAAAAGGCTTTCAAATTACTGACAGACATGAAACCTTTTGCTATGCATTTACTGAAGATTTTTCCATCATAGGGGGGCCGACAAATAATGGCGGTATTGCCTTGCAATGGTTGAAAGAACTCCTGAACGATCAAGGCAGTTTCGATGAATTCACGGCCATTGCGGAAGATGTTGCACCCGGTGCCGAAGGAATGCTTTTTCTCCCTTATATAAATGGTGAAAGGGCACCTTTATGGAATCAAGAGGCAAAAGGAAATTTTTATGGGATGACTATTACCCATAAAAAAGAACATTTTGTTCGTGCTGTGTTAGAGGGTATTACCTTTAATCTATATCAAATTGGACAAGCGTTAGAAGAATTAGCTGGTAAACCGGAAAAAATTTATGTGAATGGCGGATTGTCCAGATCTCCATTATGGTTGCAAATGTTAGCGGATATGTTTGGAAAAGAAGTTTACATTTCAGAAAGTCATCATAGTGCAGCCTGGGGAGCTGCATGGACAGCACTAATCGGAATAGGAAAGGTCAATTCTTTTGAGGAAATTAAAAAGAATATACCAATGGGAGAGCCTATTCGTCCAAATATGAAGAACCATGAAATTTATACAGCACTTTATTCAAAATATGAGAATTTATCTAGAGATATTGCGAAATACTTTTAATTGGTTAAACGGTATAAAGGAAGATCTTTAGTTATTAAGGTGAGTGGTAAATATGATGGAAGAGATATTAAAGCAAGTCCAAAACGGTACATTAAGTGTTGCTGAAGCAAAGGAGCAATTAGCTACTTATGAAAATTTAGGCTTTGCGAAGGTTGATCATCACCGAAAAAACCGTCAAGGGTTCCCAGAAGTGATCTACGGGGAAGGGAAAACAGTACAACAGATTCTTTCTATTATTAAAGCGATAAGATCAAAAGAACATGATGTGCTAGTCACACGTATTTCAAAAGATAAGGCTGAATTTATTATAAGTGAATATCCAGATTTTATTTATAAGGAAACAGCACAAATTCTCTATTGGAGGAAAATGGGTAAGCTTAAAAAATCAACAAACGGCTATATAGCAATTGTTTGTGCTGGAACTTCTGATTTAAGGGTTGCCGAGGAAGCAGCTGTTACAGCGGAAGCTTTGGGATGTGAGGTTCGCCGATTTTACGACGTAGGTGTTGCTGGAATTCATCGACTCTTTGATCATATTGAAGAAATCCAACAAGCCACTGTTTCTGTTGTAGTAGCAGGAATGGAAGGTGCCCTGCCAAGCGTTGTCGGCGGACTGGTTTCCCATCCCGTCTTAGCTGTTCCGACAAGTGTTGGCTACGGTGCAAATTTCAATGGACTGTCTGCATTGTTAACGATGTTAAATTCATGTGCATCTGGTATTAGTGTCGTTAATATTGATAATGGTTTTGGAGCTGCATATAACGCTGTATTAATATACCAATTAGCGCAAAAAGGGGCTATTGAAAAATGAAGGTACTATATTTTGATTGCTTTTCAGGAATAAGTGGGGACATGGTTATTGGTGCTCTCATTGATGCCGGTGCAGATCCCAATGTATTAGTAGAGGAATTAAAGAAGTTAAACATTGAAGATGAATATGAGTTGCATTGGAAGAAAATTGTTAAGAACGGCATTACAAGCACGAAATTTGATGTGTTGTTAACAGATGAGAACCTACACCAAGCTCATGACCATCACCACCAACATGACCATGACCACCAACATGACCATGACCACCATCATGGACATGACCACCATCATGGTCATGACGACCATCATGAGCATGATCACCATCACGGCCATGACCACCATCATGGACATGATCATCACCACCGTTCATACCGTGATATTGTAAAAATGATTGAGTCATCAGGATTATCGAATGAGGTAAAAGAGACAGCATTACAAATCTTTAAGAAGATTGGTGAGGCGGAAGGTCATATTCATGGCTTGCCATTAGAAAATGTACATTTTCATGAGGTAGGGGCAGTTGATTCGATTATTGACATCGTTGGAACGGCCATCTTAATTCATCAATTCGGAATTCAAAAGGTGAAATCATCTTCTATTCCGGTTGGCACAGGAAAAATCCATATTGATCATGGAATTTATCCAGTTCCAGCGCCTGCGACATTAGAAATGTTAAAGGGAATTCCAATTGCACAAAGTGAGGTAAATTTTGAGCTAACAACACCAACAGGTGCCGCAATTGCAGCAGTACTTGCAGAAGAATTTTGTACTCTTCCTTCAATAAAGGTAAACTCAATTGGATACGGTGCAGGAACAAAAACGTTTAAAGACCGGCCAAATGTGCTTCGTGTCATTATTGGTGAAGAGTAATAAAAGGAAGTCGGCCATTGTCACCATACTGATAATGGCTTTTTCCTACTATACAGAATGAGAGGTGTTTGCAAGATGGTTTCACAACCTCCTCCAAATGATGAACATATTGATGATCAAATGATAAAAATGGAAGTAAATCTTGATGATACTCCAGGAGAATGGCTTGGCTATGTCATGGATTTGTTATTTGAATCCGGTGCAAATGATGTATTTTATACACCTATTTATATGAAAAAAAATAGACCGGGAATTTTACTGCAGTTACTCTGTTCCCGTGAAAAGATAAACATAATGAAAGAAATTCTGTTTAAGGAAACAACAACACTTGGTATCCGTTATTACCCTTTAACAGTTCACCGGGTAGAACGAATATTTAGAAAAGTACCAACAAAATGGGGAACGGTGACAGTTAAAGAAGGTATCTTTAACGGACAAGTTATCCAACGCGCACCAGAATATGAAGATTGTAAACAAATTGCAAAGCTTCATAATGTTCCTTTAAAAAAAGTGTATGAACAAGTATGGAAGCAGTTCGATCTTTAAGGGCAGCTAAAAGTCAGTGCCCACATTCAACATTGAAAAAGTAGATAGAATTCGGAACGCTTCTTACTACTGAGTATATGGCAACAAAGCTTACGAAACAGCCAATTAATAAGTGCTTTTTATAAAAAGAATAAGAACATAGCAAGGTACTTTTTTCTGTTCCTATTGAATAGGTTGTACTATAAGTAATGTTGAATCGATCTATTGAATGGGGGCAAGGAAATGAAGGTTGTCGATCAATTAAAAGAGTTTATTGTCAATCAGGATGTAATTCCAAAATCAATTAAAATACATCCGGATGCACTATCAGAGCTGGAATCGGAAAAATTTGTGTATATGATTAATAAAAATGCGGCGAAACGGTTTATGGGGATTGAGCTGATTCCTGACACACAGGTTGAGTATTTTGATATTGTTGAAAAAGATGACAAAGATGATAGATGGATTGTCAAAAGAGAAGTAAAGAAAATTCGAGAGAAATATATCCATCAGGATGGGGAATTATCAAAAGATATAAGCTTACTATTTGCTTATCTCGGCTACTTAGAAAGAGAGCTTGAAGATAAAACGAACTTCCTAAACTACTTTAGAAAAAAAGAAGGAAGTCAACCAGAGGATGAATAATAAAGCGAGACTTACCGGATCTTTATGGACAAAATAACCTTTCTTATCTACATAACAGAAGTCCGGTACTGCTGGTAAGAAGTCCTGCTAGCTGCAGGGCTTTTTCTTTTTTTAGGACTGAGTTTATTGATAAAGGTAAAATTGCAGGATAGCAGAGTTATCATTTCAGCGAAGTAAATGTTTCCTATTTGGAAGGAAATAGGAAGCGATTAAAGAATAGATTAATGATTGAAAATAAAGGAGGATGATTAAAATGTTCCAAACGAAAGAGCGATTTCTGCAATCATGGGATTATGAAGCTGCACAGACTCAGAAGGTATTAAATAACCTTACAGATGATTCACTAAAACAACAAATAACTCCGGATAACTGGGAATTAGGCCGGCTTGCCTGGCACACGGTTTCAGCGATTAAAATTATATCATCTCAGTCTGATTTAACATTTGAAGCCCCTGCAAAGGACTTTCCGGTACCAAGTTCCGCATCATATATAGCGGAAAGCTATCAACAAGCAAGTGCCGCATTTGTCGAAGCCATCAAAACGCAATGGATGGATGAAAGTTTGAATGATGTTATTGACTTTTATGGACAAATGAAAATGACAAAAGGAACACTGTTATTGTTTTTGCTTCAGCATCAAACACATCATCGCGGACAAATGACAGTTCTCATGAGGCAAGCAGGATTAAATGTACCGGGTCTATACGGTCCTTCAAAAGAAGAATGGGCCCTTATGGGGATGGAAGCACCCCAGATGTAGTAAAGCCTTCAAATATTATTTATTATTCTAGCTGTACAATTAAAAGAACTACTCTTGATATAGATGGAAAATGAGAGGAGGGAAATGGTGGGAAGAGAAATCTATTTTGGTCAACAAGAGCTAACATTAAAACTGACAGGAATAACAAGATTTTTCGCTATCAGAAGGAAAGTAACCATGCCATATTCAACAATTAAAGAGGTTTTAGTAAGTGATTTTGAAGCTCCTAAATGGATGATTAGAGCGCCAGGAACCTCCATTGCTCCATTGAATATTTATGAAGGCAGCTTTAATTATGGAGATGAATGGTATTTTCTTTCGTTTGAACGTAAAGAACCAGTGGTCATTATCACACTTGAAGGTCATTCGAAATATCGGTATGTCGTGTTTGCGATGGATAACCCAACGAAAACAGCTGCTGAGATTCGCAGGCATTTACACGAAGTGGTATAACAAATAATACGAATAGGGATGCTTTTTAGCATGCTAATCAGGGCTGATCTATAGTCAGCCCTTCTATTTATTTAAAAAATTTCCCTTTTTTCTTCCCCTTTAACAGATCTCCTGTCCATCCTTTCATTTTAAGGTAGATATATACAGCAATCATGGATAATGCAATGATGATGATCGAAATGAAGTATCCATACTTCCATTCCAGTTCAGGCATGAATTTAAAGTTCATCCCCCAAATTGCCCCCCATGCCATGGCAGGAGTAAAAATAGCTGTCATAACCGTTAAGGTTTTCATAATCTCATTTCCGCGGTGGGTGGAGATTACTTCTTCCAATGTTATGATTGAATGAATTTCATGCTCATATTCATCGATTAAATACAGAGCTCTTTTTATTCGTTTAGCTGTAAGAGCATAGGTTTTATTATCATTCAATATCTCATGACATGCCTCTTCGATTCCCATGATTAGCTCCTTTAAAGGGATAAGCAAGTTGCTCCAAACAAGCAAGTCATGGCGGCGTTTATAAATATCTTCTAAAATACTCGTTTTATTTTTTTTATGAATTTTCCAAATGAGTTCCCTTAACTTATTTTCAAAGTCATCAATTTTTATTAAAAATTCTGCCAATAGTTCCAAAAGAATAAATAAAAACCCATCAATTGGTTTATCCGCTTTTGCTATTTTTCGCAGCATTTGTTCGATGTTAGCATGTTTAAATAATGACAAATCTAAATCAACTGTTACAAGCTTATCCTGTGTTAAAAAAAATTGAAATATTTTATATTCTCTTTCATCATGAAAATTTTGGTCATAAACGAGAGAACCTTTAAGGGTAAAAGCACCATTCTCGCCGTGGCTAATCTCCAAGTAATTTGTATCATTCATCTTTATTTTATCTAGCCAGGGCTTTTGTGAGAGGATTTCATTTTTATGTTCAGATTGCTTTATTTTTTCTAATTCATTTTTATTATATTGATACCATTTCCACTTATTCATCGCTAAATCCCTACTTATTTAATAAATTTTTTATGTGATTTACCAAAACAATGCCCGTATTTGATAGCTTTGAAACCTTTTATTTTAATTGAAATGTTTGAAACCTTTTTAAAAGGGTATATAGGACAAGTAATTACAGCTTTTTCTGAAAAAAATTCAATTAAAAGAGGAGTGGTAGTAATGAAAAGAATGCTAGGTATGAAATCAATTGTTGCTGTTGGAATGGGAACTTCTCTTGTCCTATGGGTATCATCAAAACCAAATAGAATTAAATTGGAAAATACATTTAGAGAATTGAAGAGGAAGATAAAACCTTCAGCAATTGACAAGTGTGATAACCTACCTGTTGAAAAGGGAGGACATCCAGACCCGCAAGATATTGAAGATAACAAGATGGTGAGTGAGGGTGCAATGTACTCGGTGAAATTTTACGATGAGAAGAAGCAGTAAAGGTTTAATAATTTGGTTGGGGCTCTTAATGCCCCAACTATTTTTATGTTAAGAGCAAAAAGAGGTGAACAGGTTGACTCTATTATTTTTACTCATTTATTTTGCGATTATTATGACAGTCATTGAAATCCATGTTATTTTATTTCAATTAACAGGTCTAAAAAAGAAAGTGTCAAGGTTCCAAGTCATTTCCATGATGACAGGGACAGGTTATACCACAGGTGAATCCGAATTTATCCTATCCCATCCATTTCGTAGAAAGCTTGGTGTTTTCCTTATTTTATTTGGCGCCTTTTCTTTGGCAGTTATTATTTCTTCGGTTAGCAGTTTATTCGAGGATGATTTAAGAACAAGTTCCATTATTTATATCGCCGTGTCATTAATAATTGTTTTAAGTATTTTAAAACTGCCAGTTTTGCAAAAATACCTGGTAAATAAACTTGAACATAAAGAGGAGAAAGAGGAATCATCATTTCCTTTGCCAATAAGAGAAGTGACGTTAAAAGATATAGATGGTCAAATAGTAGAATACCAGATTAAGGCAGATTCTCCGCTTATCAATAACACGGTTAATCAAATCATGGAAGATCACGAATCCTCTGATTTTGTTATTTTAATGATTAAAAGAGGGGATGTTAGAATTCGGAAAAACATAGCAGAGGAGCAGTTTCAATCAGGAGACCGGCTTTATTTCTTTGGACATAAACCTGACATTGAGGAGGCCTTAGAAAAAGAGATTCAATGATATTTGATGATGATAAAAAATAGGAGAATAATAGTTTAGGTTTTCTATGGAGGGGTAAATAAAGATCAAACAACATTAATAAAAAACTCAATAAAAGGAGTGTTAAAAATGGGATTTCTTTGGGCATTAATTATTGGAGGTATTATCGGCTGGTTAGCAGGATTGATTGCAGGACGTGATGTTCCAGGCGGTGTGATTGGAAATATTGTAGCAGGATTTATTGGAGCATGGCTCGGATCATTCATCCTCGGTCAATGGGGGCCTGAAGCTGGCGGATTTTACATCATTCCAGCGTTAATCGGTGCCATTATATTGGTATTCATCGTAAGCTTTATTATGAAAAGCATGCGAAAACATGCTTCATAAATAAATGAATGATGATGGAGAAGAGATATTTTTTCTATTGGAACTAATTAATAGGGAACATACAATGAAGGCTGTTTTGAGAGGTTCAAATCCTTCTTGAGACAGCCTTTATTTTTATGCTTTTTTAATGAGAAATTTTCCATTTGATAGTAACATAGTTTATGAGAATTCTTATTAAAAGGAGGGAGTGTTGATGAAGGGAATTTTCTACATAGTTAGTTCGCGAATCTTTCAGGTATCAGGATCCTAGATTTCGAGAAGGGTGGTCCTTTGATTTTGAGACAGTTGTTTGGGCTAAAGCAACCTAAATAAATCACATATGGTCAAAAAAATTTTCTCATGATAGGAATGATAATATGAAAGAAAGGCCAATAGTAAGTGAATATGATGCTTATTTTGAAAAATACTTAGAACTTGTTCCAAACGGGGATATCGTCCAGCAATTAGAGCAGCAACATAAGGAAACTGACATCTTGCTAAGCGAACTGACAGATTCACAAGGGTTATTTCGATACTCTCCTGAAAAATGGAGCATTAAAGAATTGATTGGTCACTTGATCGATACAGAACGGATTTTAACATACACCCTTCTTTGTACTGCAAGAGGTGAACCGGTTCCCCTACCTAGGTATGATAAGGATGTTTACATACAACATGCAGAGTTTGATAAACAGTCGATAGAAGATCTTTTAGCCCATTTTGCTGCTTCTCGAAAAGCAACTTTGTATTTACTAAAGAGCTTACAATCAAAGGATTGGGTAAGAAAAGGGATCGCTTTAAACTCTGAGGTTACTGTCCGTGCCCTCGTATATATTCTTGCCGGTCATGAACTCCACCACCGTAAGATCATAAAGGAATTATATATCGGATCTTCTAGTTTTCCTCTATAGAATAATGTCTTTTCTTTATTATTACCTTTAATGTGAATAAACATTGATAGATGGTTCATTCTAAACATAATAAAAGAATGATAAAGGAGAAAGCATGTTGAAGCCGTACTATATAACAGACATGATTATTGATGACAAGTTTGATGGAGAAGAAACGGTAACAGTAGATTTTACCCTGAACAATGATGTTCACAGTATTACGTTTAAGAAGTCAGATCTTGAAATCCTAAACTCCTGGATTTTTAAAAACGGAACTTCATTACCTGCGAACTTATCAGAAAATATATTAGAATCACTAAGAGAAGAGGTAAAAAATAAAATTTAGTCTATTAACGACTTATGATTTTTTAGGCGTGGATTCTTAGAGGATTCACGCTTTGATTTCGTCTGTTCACACTCTGAAATGAATCCCTTTCTTTCTCTTATTTTTTTGTGAAGTATTCATTGCTTGGATTGATCTTAGAAGAAAGGTACAATTAATATATATTTTTGAAGAATGAGGTAGGAAACAATGATTGCAAAAACAGAAGAAGATTTTAGCGGTTTGAAAGAAATAGGCAAAATTGTTGCCAGCATTAGAGATGAATTAGTGCAAAGAACAGTTCCTGGTATTACTACGAAGGAGCTTGATGAAATTGCCGGAAAGCTTTTCGAAAAGTCCGGTGCTATTTCTGCTCCTAAAGGGGAATACAATTTTCCAGGTTATACATGCATTAGCGTCAACGATGAAGTGGCACATGGCATTCCTGGAAAACGGGTAATTAAAGAAGGGGATCTTGTCAATATAGATGTTTCTGGTTCAAAGAACGGTTATTTTGCAGATACAGGTATTTCCTTTGTCGTAGGAGAAGGGGAAGAAATCAGCAAGAAAGTATGTGAAGTAGCACAACTAGCATTTGAAGCAGGTCTCAAAAATGCCAAACCTGGCTCCAAAAAAAGCAGAATAGGTAAAGCTGTTTTCCAAACGGCTAAACAGCATGGACTAACAGTAATCAAAAACCTGACAGGACATGGTGTGGGCAGTACAATCCATGAAGCACCTGATCATATTTATAATTATAATGAAACCTTTGATGATGAGCTGCTAAAGGAAGGTATGGTTATCGCATTTGAGCCATTTATCTCGAACCTGGAAGAGGAAGTATTTCAAAAAGAAGACGGCTGGACTTATGCTACGAAAGAAAGCTATGTCGCTCAAGTAGAGCATACGATTATTCTTACAAAAAATGGCCCGATTATATTAACACAGTAAGTAAATCTACATGAAAAAAGACTCGTTCAAAGAAGAATGAGTCTTTTTTCCATGTTAATACCTGATTTAAAACCCTTTTGTTTTATCACTGAATGAGAATTCTGATGCATTAAAATTGTCAGTAATAATGTGTTACTTGTTGACGTGTATGATAAATATTAATTTAAATTTCAATTCGTTGTAGAGCGTTTCATTAGGAAGAAACTTTTTTCTCTTTACAATTATTTACCTAATCTTTACGTCTGAAAAAAACTCTCTTAACATTCTATCTTTATATTATTAGTTGTATACAAGTTGAATACTACGTGAGGTGAAATGAAATCCAATCTTTTTTAATTAGGTGAGAAGGAATTAGTAGGGTTGCTAATGGTTCAATGAATGATGTTTTAAAATTTTTAGTTCAACCAAAGTACCAAGCAAGTTATTCATTTAATTATTTTAATTAACTCTATGAAGGAGACATACAAAATGATGAAAAAATTATCAAAATTCTTTCTAACATTAGGACTTGTATCCACTTTGGCAGCGTGTGGGAATGGAGCGAATTCATCATCCTCTGCTTCAGCTAATTCAGCAAACAAGGGGTGGCCGGAAGAACTTACCTTGGTGCAAATGCCAAATGAAAACAATCCAAATGCTGCTTCTATGCATACAGCATTGAGAGATCACCTTTCTGAAGAATTAGGAATTGAAGTGAAAGAGTTTGAAGGCGGCAGCTACGCTGTTGGAATTGAAGCTCTAGCAAGCGGGAATTTAGATATTATGCTTGCTAGTCCAATGAGCTATTACCAAGCAGACAAAAAAGCTGGGGCAGAAATATTAGTTACTCCTCAAGTAGAGGGTTATGAATATTATACTGCTTTTATTACAAAAAAGGATAATGAAGAAATCAACAAGATGGAGGATTTAAAAGGAAAGAACTTTGCGTTTGTAAATGCTGCTTCTTCCTCAGGCTATCTTTATCCAAAGGGAACCCTAGTTCAAGAGTTTGACCTGGATCCTGATTTAATCGAGCAGTCTGGCTACTTTTTTGAAAATGTTACTTTTTCCGAATCCCACGCAAATAGTGTCATGGGTGTAAAGATGGGTGACTTTGATGCAGCGGCAGTGGCTATTGGTCAGCTGGATAGTATGATTGAGGCAGGAACGATTAAGGAAGATGAATTTAAAATTATCGGACGTACAGATGATATCCCTGATGCTTCTTATATTATTCGCGAGAATTTACCAGAAGATTTTAAAAAGGCCTTAAGAGATGCGTTCGTATCATTTGAAGATGAGAAATATTTTGAAGCCGTCCATAATGATCCAAAGGCACGTTTTGCAGCGACTGAACAAAATTATTATGATCCTACAATTGAAATGCTTGATGCCATTAATGCTTTAGAGGAAGAAGCAAAATGAACCCATTATTAACAATAAAAAATTTAGTGAAGGTCTATGGTAAAGATACTCGTGCTTTGAATGGCATTTCTTTAGATTTCTACCCAGGTGAATTTATCGTTGTCATCGGTACGTCTGGTGCTGGAAAGTCAACCTTTATCCGATGTATCAATCGCCTTGTGAATCCGTCCGAAGGGGAAATTATATTTGATGGACAGCATCTGGAAAAGCTGAATGGGCGGAAGTTGAGGAAAGAAAGATCAAAAATTGGAATGATATTCCAGCATTATAACTTGGTTGGAAGAACGAATGTCATTAAAAATGTTCTCCATGGGCAATTAAGCAGCATTCCTTTATACAAGAGTTTGCTTGGACTCTATTCTCATAAAGATAAGCAAGAGGCTGTTGAACTGCTGAAAAAAGTGGGTCTTCAAGACCAAATTTATAAACGAGCTGATGAGCTTTCTGGAGGACAGATGCAGCGGGTTGGAATTTGTCGAGCAATCTTGCAGAGACCAAAGCTTCTGCTTGCGGACGAGCCGATCGCATCGCTAGATCCGCTTTCTGCCAATATAGTGATGCAGCAGCTTCATACGATTTCTCAAGAAAAGAAATTAACCTGTATTGTGAATCTCCATCAAGTGGACTACGCAAAAAAGTATGCTACACGAATTATCGGGATCAAAAAAGGGTCGGTTGTTTTTGATGGAGCACCATCCCATTTAACGGATGAAATGATTCGAGATATCTATGAAGGAAAAGAATCGCAAATGACGCTTCAGGAAGAAAGCGGAACGCAGTCAATGCAATTGGCGGTGGGACAAAATGATGAATAACAAAACCATTCATAAGATCCCACTCGATCAAAGAGATCCTAAAAAAACTATTGCCGTTGTTGCTGCCATCTTTGCCGTGTTGATTTTTTCCGTTTTTTATTTAGAGATTTCCTTTATAGAGATGCTCATGGGCTTACCAAGCTTTGTTATGTTTTTCTTTGAAAAGTTCTTTCCTCCAAATGCGGAGAATTTAGAACAATATATACCAGCAGTGGTCGATACGCTCGGTTATGCGATCATCTCAACCTATATTTCTACGATTATTGCGTTTATTTTCGGGATTTTAATCTCGGAAAATACGAATAAGTTTAAATCATTGCGGGTGATTACCCGCGGTTTTGTATCAATATTACGGAATATCCCTTTTATTATTTGGGGAGCATTATTGGTTTATATTTTCGGTATAGGCGGAATTGTTGGCGTTTTGGCGTTGATTCTTGTAACCATCGGATTTTTAAGTAAAAGTTATGCAGAGTCGATCGATGAAATTTCTGGAGACAAGCTTGAGGCGTTACGGGCGAATGGTTCCTCTTATTTTCAAATCTTGTTTCATGGAGTCATCCCTCAGTTTGTTCCAGCGTGGATTAATTGGACGTTATTTGCTTTTGAAATTAATGTCAGAGCGTCTGCTGTTTTAGGTCTTGTTGGGGCAGGAGGTATAGGCGTCTTAATTGATACAAATATTAATTTGTTCAAATACGGAGAAGCGATTACGATTATTGCCGTAGTCGTCGCGATTATTTTATTAACAGAGTTAGTAACTAATTCGATTCGTAAACGTTTCGTTTAATGAAAGTAAGGAGATTGAAGACATAATGGAGCACATTCGAGTCACGTCAAAAGGAAGTGTTGGCAAGTCGATTCTTCTTGTTCTTATATTGGGTGCGGTGTTTATTGCAGCTGTGAAGCTTATCAACTTAGATATACAAAAATTTTATGAACGGTTAGAAAATGTTCCCGACGTCTTAAGTCGAATGATGGCTGTGGATTTTTCAATTGTACCTGATGCTCTTTTGAATATTGTGACCAGTTTAGCATTGGCTTTGTTAACATTGGTTGTGGCTGTTTTTTTAGCCATGTTTTTAAGTTTTTTAGCAGCATCAAATATTGCACCGAATCGATATTTAGCGATTTTTATAAAAGGGTTTTTCGCCATCATTCGTTCCGTCCCTTCATTGGTATGGGGATTAATGGTGATCGCGAGTCTAGGTTTTGGTAATGTGTCAGGCTTTGTTGCCATTTTGGTCTCTGCTGTCGGCTACCTTGTCAAAACTTTTACAGGGAGTATAGAAGAGACGGGCGGCGAGATTATTGAAGCGATGAAGTCAACAGGGGCTTCTTGGTTTAAAATTGTTTATCACGGATTGATTCCGCTTTGTATTACCGCTTTTGTGGCTTGGATAACCGTTTGCTTTGAATCCAATGTTTCTGAATCCATTGGTTTAGGAATCATCGGGGTCGGCGGGATTGGTCTTTTATTGACACAAGCGATAAATACGTATAATTATGCACAAACAACGACAATTGTCATTATGATTTGTTTACTCATGGTTGTGCTTGAACTGGTGATGACGAAGATTAAAAATAATATTAAATTTAGGAACAGTTGATTGTAGGAGGATACTAAGATGATGAAAAATGCAAAATTAAATTGGGTACGCTTGCCGATTAATAGTGTAGAAAACTGTCGGGAGCTAGGTGGATACAGTACTGAATATGGGCAACAAACTAAGTGGCACTCCTTTTTAAGGTCAAGTGATATGAGCAAGCTCACTCGAGAAGACATCATCTTTTTAAAAGAGTACGGGGTGAAAACCGTCATTGATCTGCGGGGAGTAGATGAAATCGAAACTCATAAAAACCCACTTGGAGAAGAGGATTTTTGTAAATATCATAACATCCCGTTTATTACCGAACTGGTTTCAGATATTACTCTATCTTCGTATGAGATTTCAATGGGAGATTTTTATATAGATTTATTGGAGCAAAACAACGATTCGGTAAAGAGAATTTTTGATGTAATTGACCAAGCGGAAGAAGGCTGCATCGTCTTTCATTGCGCGGCCGGAAAAGATCGTACAGGGATCTTAGCGATGCTGCTGTTAGGCTTGGCAGGAGTGGAAAAGAAAGATATTGTCTCAAATTATGAAGTAACCTACACGAATTTGGAGTCTATTCAACAGAACGAAAATCCGAATGGAAATATTCCAAAGGAGTACATGTATTCAAATCGAGACTATATTATAAGAGCCTATGAGTACATCCTTCATACTTATCAAAGTGTTGGACACTATTTGCTGGCAAAAGGTGTGGGGCAGGATGTGATTGAGCGAGTGAAGGGACGTTTTTTAAATGTAGGTGAAACTGTTGCATTATAGAGATATTTATAAGGTAGAAGGAGAAGTGTTATAGCACTTCTTTTTTTGTTCTCTCTATGTTGGAAATGAAGAAGAACACTATTCTTATGATGTTTCAGCAATTTAATATATGATAGACCAATTGTGAGGTAAATATAATAGAGGATAGTTACTTTCCATTAACCTGCGATGTAAGGGCAATTGTTCTTGCGGATAACTGTAGGGTAATTTAGAATTAGTGTGTGTAATTCTGATTGAAAGGAATTGTAAAAATGACCAAAAACTCACTTGTTGACATAGCTTATACGACAATCCGTGAAAATTTAATTACTGCTAATTATATGCCAGGTCTGCTTCTATCGGAAAATGTATTAGCAAAAGAACTAAATATGAGCCGTACCCCTATTAGAGGCGCAATCTCCCGTTTAGAGTCAGAGGGATTTGTCACATCTATTAAAAACCGTGGAATTATTGTGAAAGAGATTTCTATGAAAGAATTGCTGGACATTTCGCAAGTAATCTTTTTTTTGCAAGAGTTTTCTGTTGATGAGGTAGAGGCAAGGGGCCACAGCTTCGATCTTGATAAATTAAAAATGTATTTAGACCTGCAACTTGATGCAGAAAAGAATGATGACTATTATAAGTATATTCAATACCATCTTCTTTTTACTCGGTGTATGATTTCATCTGCAAACAATAAAACAATGCTAGAATTCATGGATTCGTTGAAAGATAAATTTGTGAGAATGGCTATGGTTAATTGGAAATTAACCCCAAACCAAAAGCATTACTCTGCAAATCAATTAAATAAGTTAATCTATGAAGCAATTTGTTCTCAGAATTACTCCAGCATTAAGCAGATTTGTAAAGAAACATTCTTAAAAAACCGAGAAAGAATCATAATGTCAACAGCATTTTAAGCCGTTTTTGACTCGAAAAAGTTTGATAGGGGCTTATATCCTCCTCTAAGACTATCTGAATGAATCAACTATGGTTCTATAGTTCATTATGAAGCAAACACGGTTGATTTTAAACTAAAAAAAACAAGTGATTATAAAGGTATCAAAGCATGTCTCTAAATAGCTTTGCTGATTTTTAAATATATTGTTATATGCCTTGAACTAACAAAAATTCAATTAGGAGGAAATGCGAAATGAAATTTAGCAGCGAAAATATATTTGTCAGAACATTAGAACCTGATGATGCTAAGGCCTCCTTGCAGCTTGAGCTGAACAATAGGGAATTTTTTCAAAAGTTTGCTGCACGCCGAGAGGAATCTTTTTATACATTAGAAGGTCAGCTGGCGAGAATTAAGAAAAATAAAGAACTGCAGGAGCTTGATCAATATTATTTTTTCGGAATATTTTTAAAAGAATCAAAAGAACATATTGGTTCCATTATGCTTTCAGAAGTGTTGAGAGGGGCTTTGCAGAGCTGTTATGTCGGTTATTTTTTAGACCGCAACCATAATGGAAAGGGATATATGACAGAAGCGGTTCGTTTAATCGTTGATTTTGCATTTAATCAATTAAAGCTACATAGAATTGAAGCTGGTGTAATGCCGCATAATATTGGCTCCATCAGAGTTTTAGAGAAAGCAGGGTTTCACAAGGAAGGCGTTGCTAGGAAAAATGTTAAAATCAACGGAAAATGGGAAGACCATCAAGTACTGGCCATTATAAATGAGGATGATACAATTTAATTATCTATAAAGCAAAGATGAATAGAAATATAAATGAGATAAATCTTGTTATACCCCCTTCTTCTTTTCATATACATAAATGAAGAATAAAAGGGGGTGTGCTGTGAAAACAAAGGATCTCTTCTTATTTAAGCTTTTCTATGTTCCCGCTTTGACCGTGATTTTTGTTTTTTGTTTAATCGGCCTTATTATAACGTTTAATGTGAGAGTTGATTCTAAAAATATTCAAAGGACGATTGGTGATTTTAGCACAGAGCAACTATTTGTTCATTTTCTCCAGGCTGAAAATCAGTACTTTTATCAAAATCCCGATAACCCCTTATTTACCACAGCAAATCTTTCAGCATTAGCCATCCAATTAGCAACAAGGGTAAAACCAACAGATGTAAGAACGTATTTAGGAAATGAATTGCCTGGATTGAAATTGTATGAAACAGAAATTGCTATAGCAGGGGAAGGGACGAATCTTAGTAATCTTCCCTACGAGTCACCGCCGCCGACTGAGGTTTTACTGAAGGAAAGACAAGTGGCGGAGGAAAAGCTTAGGGAACGACAAAACTCAGAAACAGATCAAAAGCCTGTTGCTAATCCTGAGCATAAAACTGTTTTTATTTATCAAAGCCACAGCTGGGAATCGTTTTTGCCATTATTAAAGGATGCAAATAACTCCAATGAGGCGATAAGCTCTGACGAAAGGGTAAATGTGATTGGTCTTGGAAGCCGATTAGCTGAAAACCTGATGAAACGAGGAATTGGCGTTATCCATGATAAAACCAATATGACACAGGAGTTGCATAAGAAAGGCTGGAAATCTACCAGAGCTTATACTGTATCAGGTGAGATTGTTGAGGAAGCTGCTGCTGCGAAGAATGCGAATTTAGATTATTTTATTGATATTCATCGCGATTCCGCTCGAAGACACATCACGACAAAAACAATCAATGGAAAAAATTATGCTAGGGTTTATTTTGTCGTTGGAAAGGAACACGAAAATTATCTAGAAAATCTCGATGTAGCGAAAACGTTTCATCAAAGACTTGAGGCAAAATACCCTGGGATTAGCCGCGGTGTGTTTCTTAAGTCTAAAAGTGATGGAAATGGAGTTTACAATCAGGATGTTTCCAATAATGCCATGCTTTTGGAAGTTGGCGGTGTGGATAATAACTTAGAAGAGCTGGAAAGAACAATCGATGTCTTTTCAGATATTCTCGCTGATTACTATTGGGAGCAAAATGAAGCAAAAGAGGTAAATGGTGATGGGGAATGATTTCTCATCATCATTTTTACTTTTAAAGCTAAGACTTATATAAAAAATGGTCAACCAAATAATAAGATTGACCATTCTATAGGAAACCTAATAATATCGAATTTTATTCACAGGCTTTTTCCACCCTTTTTTCATTTTTAAGCAAACTAAGGCAATAACTGCGACAAATAAAATACTAACAAAGAAGCCTGGCCTAATGGCTTTTTCTAATAATGTTCCGCTAATGGCAGCAATAATTAAAGCCAACCCTACATAAGCAAAGAGTTTATTCCAAATTTTCATTTGTAAATTGCGAAGGGCAGAAATAATAATAAAAAACCAGTTATACAATAATAAAATTCCAGCTGCGGTGGTAATATACTCGTAAATTTTCCCTGGCAGTAACAGGGCTGTAATAATGGATGCAAGCAAACCAACAGTCGCAAGTCCCAAAGAAGGCAGGGGCAGGCTATTAAATTTCTTAAGCTGTTTTGCAAAGAAAGAGGGTGCGTCTCCATCTTTTGCTAAAGTAACGAGTAAATTTGTTACCCCATAAAGAGAGGCTGTCATTGTTGAAAATCCTGCAATAATGATAGCACCATTGAAAATATGCGGAAAAAATGCAAGGTGATAGTCTGCTAATGCCGTCACAAAAGGACTTTCCTTTTCATGAAAGGCATCAATAGAAACCATTGTAGTCGCTAATCCCAATGATGCAATATAAACAAAGGCTAAAACAAAGAGCATAACAGACCCTGATTTAGGGGCATCCTCTTTCTTTTTAAGCTGCATCGCCATAATTCCGATGACTTCAATTCCTCCGTATGCATAAAAGGCATAAATAAGCGAAGCCCAAAAGCCTTTAAATCCTCCCGCAAATAGTTCATTTCCCGAATCTGGCAGCCCGGGCGGATTTGCATTTTCGCCATTTATCCATCCAAATAGCACTGCAATAGCTAAAATAATAAACATCACAATGGCTGAGAACTTGATAATTGCTAGTAAATTTTCAATTTTATCAAACCCTTTTGTTCCTGAAATCACCACCAAAATTGAAAGAATGGCATAGCCTGCTGCAAAGATCCATAACGGAATATGGGGGAACCAAAACCGTGAAAGGATAGCAAGTGCAGTTAGTTGACTACCCATAATAAGAATATTAGAACACCAATAATTCCAGCCGCAGCTGAATTCCGCCCACTTTCCAAAAGCCTTGCCGGCATAATAACAAAATGATCCTTCTTGAGGGTCTTCAGCCGTCATCTTCGCCAAAACATTAAAAACAATATATGTTCCAAGCGCTGCTAAGAGAAATGAAATAACAATAGAGGGTCCAGTTATTTCTACACCTATACTCGAGCCAAGAAAATATCCGGTACCAATTGTGCAGCCAATCCCAATCAACGATAACTGCCACCATTTTAAATTTCCTTCTTTAGAACTTGTATGTGATTTATTGTTTGCGCCACCAGGGTTACTGCAACTTACATTACTCATCTCTTACCTCCTCTACACCCCTAGTTTTTATTGTTCAATGTGTAAGCAGTGAAAATGTATCATCATGTAATACATAGGATACATACATTTCTGAAACATACATGCTGATACTCTATTAAAAATAAAACCCCCAAACGGTTTTGAAGGGGATTTTATTGCCTGATGGTGTTTTTAGTTAAGTAAATCGAAAGAAAAGCCATCTATTGATGAAATTCTACCTCTCCACCAGGAGCCATTAGGTAATTGAGTTGGTTTACTGTGATACTTGGCATGTTTTAAGTGAATGAAGGTTTTTAAACTTCCCTTTTGCTCTTTTTCTGCCTCTTCTTGTTTTTGTTTGGCGTAAGCTTCTTTTAAATCACCGAATTTTTTTGAAATGATTTTTGACATTGTACTGTCCTGAAGGTGTTTGGAAGCTTCTGTTACGCCTTCATAGTAGGCGCTTGCTCCAATTAATGTCCCTGAAATAATCGCCCCTTGGACACTTAGAGTTACTTCTACTTCGATTCCATCTTCTTCAACCAAATCTAAGAACATAAGAATAATGGCATCATCAGTGCCAGTTTGTTGTTCCTTATTGGCCATAACATCCACCTCACAAATGAAATACGTATGTATATCATGCCCTTAATAGATAAATTAAACCTCAAGATCTTTTCTTCGAAGTATTCTGATAAAAGTTATTTCGATCATTTCAGGGATATCGTTAATTGGATTTGTTGTTTACTTAAGGTATGTATGAAGGATTAATGGCGCAATAGGTACTTGATCAACAAAAAACAGATTTGATCTACTGCTTAATGATTCATGTGCTCAATAAAATCAGTTAATTTCTCATTGTTGATTAGTTTTTGGTTGCATTCCATGCTGTCTTGACATATATATTGTCCCTTATTAATGTAGGTTCCCTTTACGGAAGGCTTAGATTCAGTAATAAACATACCTATTTGTCCATGGGAATTACATAATGAACAAATTCCTTTCTTATGGCTGTTTTTAAATGTCCCTTTTATTCCAATTAGTTTATTTTCTTTAACAAAAACAAGATATTTTCTTTCCGAAGCTTGATCTGTCCAGCCTAAATAGGAGATTTCTGTAAAATCAATTTTTTCAAGATTTGGGAGCTTTAGCTTTTTTACCTTTGGAAATAAATTTTTCAAGGATTTATCACTTATTTCTTTAAAAGGAATAACATAAGGCTTTAATCCATGTAAAAACGTTTCTGCTTGTTGTTTTTCTTTTATGGTCTGAATGAAATAGAGTAATTGTTCTTGCTCCTTATTTAAGTCAGGAAATAATTCATATACTTTTTCGATTGCAATTAATTTAAGAGCACTTAAAACCCCTGGATCTTTTGTGCTTGAATGTCCATTTAAAAGAATCTGTGTTTGTTTCTTGATAAAATGAAATTGATAACTTTTGATAAAGGGTTCCATCGTTATCACTCCTCCTACAAAATTTCAACATTATATCTCCTTTTACTTTAAAATCTTAGTCTGCAAAATTATAGGTAAAAAACAATTTAGAAATAAAATAGCCATATAAAAAAGCACTGTTTATGAATCAGTGCTTTCAAATGTTTTTGAGTAGACTATTTTTTTTATCGTTTCAATCGAGAGAAAAAATTCATCGGCTAATTGGTCAATCTCATTTCCGTTTTTGAAAGATTTTTTTATTTTAGCATTTCGGTCATCTATTAATTGTCTGCTACCTGAGTTTGATCCCCATTTTTGATGATTCCTTTTTGGTTTAGGAATATAAACAGTTTCTCCTTGTACATACTTTTGGATTTCTTTGATCAATTCTTCAGGTAATACGCGACTTGCATTTACATATTTCATTTCCGCTCAGCCCCTTATTTTTTATAAATCAAAAAATAAGTGCAAAGCCGAAATATTAGTCAAGCAGTCGATTATTATGGGCGATATTTAGTAATTAGACCGTCCCATGCAAAGAATCGCCTTCCTAATACCAGGCTTTGCATGGGGTGTTAAAGTCATAGGTGAAGGTTTCATGTTCACCATTTGAAAGTCACCTCTTTAAATCGTTTTATTCACTTACAATATCTATTTTCCTATAATTAGTAAAAAAAATAAACACTATTTTATTTTTGCTTGTGCTTAATTCTAGGCAAAACAAACTTTAGGCAACCAGAGATGATTGCCTAAAGTTTAACGAGAGTCATTATATGGTTCTTCAGTATTTATACTTTTTTCATCGTGTGGCGGATGTGCATTCGGAAATTGCCTTGGCATATCCTCGTGCAAAATGCGGTTTTCATAAGTAAAAGCGCTATAAAATTGTTGTCCATGCTGCCATGGTGTATTTTTATTTTCTACCTTTTTATTCTTACCAATTGGTGAGCCGAAAGAACCTTCCGGGAATTCTTCAGCTGTTAAGAAGTTTCTTTGGGTTTCAACATTTGAAAAATCTGTATATTCCTCATCATTGCTTAACATAGGAACACCTCCGTGATCTGGCTTTTGATTAGTTTGACCACAGTGGAGGAATTTATTAGTTCTTTAATTGAAATTGAAAAACATCAGTACTTTTCTTGTGATAAAAGACTACATTTCTTCAGGAGCAGTGATCCCAAGCAATCTTAAACCTTCACACAAGACGGTTGTAACAGATTTGACTAAAGCGATACGTTGCGCCTTTTGTTCATCATCAGCTAATATCTTCACAATGCCATAGTATTTATTGAATTCTTGTGAGAGATCAATCAAGTATTTGGCGATTTGTGATGGTTCATATAAAGTCATGCTTTTTTTAATGACAGCAGGGAAGTCCATCAGCATCTTTACTAATTCCCAGCTTTCCTCTTCATCTAACCCTTCAGCTTGACTATCTTTTGCTCCCCCAGCTTTTCTTAAAATGGAACAAGCTCTGGCATGTGTATATTGCACATATGGTCCGGTTTCGCCTTCAAATTTCAGCATATCTTTTAGTGAAAATTCAATATTATTTAAGCGCTCATTTTTTAAGTCATGAAAAATTAAAGCTCCAATTGCAACTTGCTTCGCTACCTCATCTTTATTTTGTAAGCCTGGATTCTTCACTTCAATGTTTTCTTTTGCTAAAGAAACGGCTTCACTGATGACATCCTCCAAAAGGACAACCTTGCCTTTTCTCGTCGACATTTTCTTGCCATCCTTTAAAATGAAGCCGAATGGAACGTGGACTAAATCGTTTGCCCAGTTATATCCCATTTTCTTAAGAACAAGAAATACTTGTTTAAAGTGCAGGCTTTGTTCATGACCGACAACATAGATTCCTTTTTTGAAATGGTAGGTTTCTTGTCTATATAATGCTGCTGTTAAATCCCTTGTTGCATAAAGGGTAGCCCCATCTGATTTTTTTAGTAAACATGGCGGTAATTCATACTCATCTAAATGGACGACTTCTGCACCATCAGAGGTTGAAAGCAGCTTTTGATCATTGAGTAGTCGGAGAGTTTTCTCCATTTTATCGTTATAAAATGCTTCACCATGGTAGGAATCAAAGGTAATCCCTAATAACTTATAGATTTTTGAAAACTCTTGGAGAGACTCTGATCTAAACCATTCCCAAAGCTTGGTTGGTTCCGCATCACCATCTTCAAGTTTTTTAAACCAGATTCTCGCTTCTTCTTCAAGATGTTTTTGTTGTTGGGCTTCTTCATGAAATTTTACATAAAGGCTCAGCAATTCCTTTATTGGGTTTTGCTTTACTTGCTCCTCATTTCCCCATAGCTTATAAGCGACAATCAATTTTCCAAACTGGGTGCCCCAATCCCCTAAATGGTTAATTCGAATTGCATTATACCCACATTTTTCAAAAATATGGGCAAGTGAGTTTCCAATTACAGTTGAACGTAAATGCCCCATTGAAAAGGGCTTTGCAATATTAGGAGATGAAAAGTCTATTGTTATGTTTTTGCCATTTCCAATGTCGGATGAACCATAGTGTTTCCCTTGGTCAAGAATCGAAGTAATCACTTCATTGCTGACGAGTTTTTTATGAAAAAATCCATTAACATAAGGTCCATCTGCCACTACTTTTTCAAACATTGGATGATTGATGCGAGTTGCAATTTCAACAGCAATCTGGTTTGGCGTTTTCTTTAAGGTCTTTGCCAACGTGAAGCAAGGGAATGCGATATCACCTTGAGTAGAATATCTAGGTTTTTCAATTAATTCTAAAATATTTTCAAGAGAGAGAATGCCGTTTAAGCTTTTCGTTAATTCTTCAGCATATATGTTTAGTAAATCCATCTTCTTTATCACCTTTCTTTTGAAAATAAAAAAATCCCGTCTCTAAACTAGAGACGAGATTTGCCCGCGGTACCACTCTTATTGTTCATTAAGAACCTTCTTTTCCTTGATATCGAGGTGTTCCCCGGCTGGACCTACTATAATTTCGGAGCAGCTTCTCAGAAGTGCGCTTCATTTTACATCATCCATTAGGCTCCCACCATCCCTAACTCGCTTTGGATTTTCTGTAAAATTACTCTCTTCGTCATCGAACGAAATGATCTTTTTAGCGATTATAAAGAATTTACGGAAAGAAAGCAATGGGCAATTTTCATAATGAGGAGAAGAATTAGACATCTCTTGCCCATTATCTAAATTCATTACCAGAGATTTATGGTAATAAAATGGTATTTATAGTAGTATTTTCTTATGTATTTTATGGATAGATGGGAATGTTTAAAATGAGTAAGAAGAAAAAGAAAAAGAGTAACCAAACAGATGTTATCATGATGACATTTGGAAAGAACTCTTATGTAAAAAACAATGAAACCGATATGATCTTTGCATGGTCTCATCCTATCATTTCGTGCAGGTTATGTATTAAGTATTTTTTTTAATGGGTGGTGTCTGTGGATTCATCTTTAGCCCCAACGGTACATCGTTATTTCGTGTTTTTTTGTACATTGGTCTTAACATCATTTTTGTTGATTTATATTGGGGTAGGGATTGGAGTAGCCTCAAATAATGAGCCGGATGGTATGAGATTAATAACCGAGATTCCTATGACTGTAGGAATGGCATTTTTTTGTATATTTGGATTATTGTTTGTTACGCGTTTTGTTATTTCATTTCTAGAATTAATTAGAGTCTTTAAAAAGGATCATTTATTTCTGTATGGCTTGGGAGTTATACTTGTATATGGGTTTATTATCATGATGGCAATTGGAAGTGCTTTGGATATTTAGGTTAATCATTAATAGATTGACTGCATATGAGAATAAAATCTAGATTTATTGATTCATAGGCATTCAATATTGCTTGCCATTTATTTAGACATACAAGAAAAGGAGGAGGCAAAGGTGTCAGCAATAATAGAACTATCTAACGTTTCGTTAAAGAGAAACGGACACTGGCTGTTAAGAGAAATAAATTGGAAGATACATAAACAAGAAAACTGGGTGCTTTATGGGTTGAATGGTGCGGGAAAGACAGCGCTATTAAACATGCTTTGTGCATACTATTTCCCTACAACAGGTAGTGTTACCGTTTTAGGAAAAGTGTTTGGTAGAGACTATTTAGCAGAAAAACTGCGGCAAAAAATTGGTTTGGTGTCTTCAAATTTACAGCAAAAGCTCTATCCGTCAGATACGGCATATCAAATTGTTTTAAGTGGAGCATTCGCTTCCATTGGTTTATATGAGGAACCTACAGATGAAATGAGACAAAAAGCAATTGGACTGCTGGAGGAACTTCATTGTTTGTCCTATGCTGATAGAGCTTATGAAACTCTTTCACAAGGTGAGAGACAGCGGGTACTAATTGCCAGAGCATTAATGGCAGACCCTGAGCTATTAATCTTGGATGAGGCGACAACTGGCTTGGATTTTCTTGCTCGTGAGCAGCTGTTGGCAGCATTGGAGACGATCAATAAACGCGAAAATGCCCCGACATTCCTATATGTCACACACCATGTAGAAGAAATTCTCCCCATTTTCTCCCATACGCTTTTGTTGAAAAAAGGTGAGGTGTTCGATTCGGGACGTACAGATGAGATGATTTCAGAAGAAAAACTCTCGCAGCTTTTTGAACTTGACGTTTTCGTAAATTGGGAGAATGGACGTGCTAGTTTAAGGAGAAAACTGTAAAAAAAGCTTTAGGAGTTGCAGGGATGAAGATTTATCTGGTAGCCAAAGATGGACTTGAAGCACAAGGGATACGTTGGATCATACAATCACATGTCACAGGAATTCAGTTGACGTCATTTGAAGAAATAAAAGAACTTTCCAATGTTATTAAGTATGAAAAGCCAGACTTTGTCATCATAGATATGGATAAATGGGCTTGGAAAGATGACCCTTTAAAAGAAGTGCTGCAAACTAAACAAATCCGCTGGTTAGGGATCTCTTCGGAGAGAGTGTTTCAGGTTGCCTATCGCGGCCTGAGCCTGCATGCGGAGGATATTTTGTTTAGGCCGTTTTCCCCTGGAGATTTAATTAAACAAGTTCAGCAATTACGTTTTCAAATTCGAAATCGTAAGCAAATTCCGGCTGGCAGTAATGAGGAGGAGAACGATCATATCGATATCGATTATGCTGATTTTTTCTTGACTGACAAACTCCATCCGCAATCGGTTATCATGTCGGCATTTATCACCCCAAATGGGCATGCATTGCCTTATGTATATGAAACACTGCAAGAGTTCCCTTTTACTGGAAAGTATCGGTTTTTTGCCTTATCTCAATTTATATTAGGGATTCATGAAACAGAGGAGCAATCACATCTAAAGGAACAGTGTCGAGCATTTCTTGCAAGCTGGAAGGAACAAATGGAGGAACCCCTTGCCCTTGTATTGAATTCACCTGCAGGAAAAAGCACATTAAAGGAAATCTATCGACAAACAAAGGAATTAACAGAGCAAGTGTTCTTTGAAGGGTATGACATTATTTTGGCGGGAGATGAACGAGCAGGATGGCGGGATATGGATCCTTTTCTGACACCGCTCGAACAGCGTCAGTGGATTGAAATGCTTGAAAAAAGAGATACTAAAGCGATTCGCGAATGGGTAGAACATGAATTTTTCACCTATAAAAAACCGTATCCAAGCCCTGACATGGTACGAATCAGATTGACAAGTGTTTTGGCGCAAATCCGCAGGTATATGAAGGCATATAAGACAAATGAAGCAGACTGGGAAATCGCCTACCACACTGTCTTTCAGCAAATTATCCGAAATCCGGTCATATATCAAATTGTTTCTGAACTGCTTACATTTGTCACCCATCTGCTTGCAGCAAGGAATGACAGTCACCAGAAGGGCACAGAGACACTTGTCGAAAAGGTAAAAGACATGATGGAAGCAAATTTTTGGGATGCTCAGTGGAATTTGGCTGCATGTGCTCAAGCACTCAGGATCAATAAAAGCACGCTTAGCCGTCGCTTTGCTGCAGAATCTGGACAATCGTTTCGAGATACACTGCATCAAATGCGGATTCGGGAAGCAAAACGGCTTTTGCAGGATACTGAACTTTCGATAGAGGAAATTTCACGGTTAACAGGCTATACACATCAAACGTATTTTAATACGAAATTCAAACAGCTTGAAGGGTGCACACCATTTGCCTATCGTTCAGGAATAGAGTAACTATTTTCCTGCAAGTATAACAAATGCCGTGTCTTTTTCATATTATAGTGGAAGATATGGCGCTTAATCCCAATCTTAACGGTCAGTAATCCCCACTTTAAGATTCAAGTAAAGCAAAGAAATCAAGTGGAGGGAACTGCCCGTAAATATTCCGATAAGTCTCGCTAACCATCAGTGGGATAAAGAACATCCCACTAATGGAAGTCTCGCTTTATGAAAAATATGGTTGACACTCAATTTTCAAGCGCTTACAATGAAACTAGTTATTAGCTATTAGAGTATTTTAGATAAATAGTAAGTGAGAAAGAGTTGTTTATATGGCACTGAGTAAAGATCGTCGTATCGGTCGGCACGCCATTCTTCTTTTACTATCTGACGATTCAACTGAACAGCTGGCAAAACTCGAGCAGTCGAATTGGAAGGGTTGTATAGGGAAAGTCGGGTCGATGGATGCACATAAAGTAGTTGCTGCAATTGAAACAGCAGCAAAGAAAAATGAGATTATCCAGTCTGATGTTTATCGTGAATCACATGCATTATACCATGCAATAATTGAGGCGCTTCATGGTGTAACTAGAGGCCAAGTTCAAATAGGGTCAGTACTTAGAACGGTTGGCTTATCTTTTGCCATTTTGCGGGGGAACCCGTATGATAATGAGCAAGAGGGAGATTGGATTGCTGTTTCCTTATATGGTACAATTGGTGCGCCTGTTAAGGGATCTGAGCATGAAACCATTGGTTTAGGCATTAATCATATATAATTTGCCCATAGTATTTTAGTAAATAGGGGGCTATATCTTGAAATCATATTTGATTTCATTGATATAGCCCCCTTTTCTATTGCCTCTTTACTTAACTAAAGGATTTTGAAGGGAGAAAGAATGATGGTTACATTAACGGGTCAAACACTTACATTTTCTGAACTAAAGAAAGTTCTTTTTGATGGTGAAAAGGTTGTGTATTCGGAAGAAAGCATGAGAAAAGTGCAAGAAAGCCGAAAAGCGGTGGATAAAATTGTCGCAGAAGGAAGAATCGTCTATGGGATTACAACAGGTTTTGGAAAATTTAGTGATGTTCTTATTGGCAAGGATGATGTGGAGTCGTTGCAGCTAAATCTCATTCGTTCCCATGCTTGCGGAATTGGCGAACCGTTTCCAGAGGTCGTTTCACGAGCAATGATCCTGCTTCGTGCCAACGCCTTGCTGAAAGGATTTTCCGGTGTCCGGCCTGTTGTGATTGAACGGTTGTTAGACTTATTAAATACAGGGATCCATCCTGTCATTCCTCAGCAAGGTTCACTTGGAGCAAGCGGTGATTTAGCGCCGCTTTCCCATCTTGCCCTCGTTTTAATTGGCGAAGGTGAGGTTTTCTATAAAGGAAAGCGAGTACCTGCGATTGAAGCTTTAACGAAAGAGTCAATTTTCCCCATCACATTAACAGCAAAAGAGGGATTAGCCCTTATCAATGGAACACAGGCAATGACAGCAATGGGGGCAATAGCCTATATGGAAGCTGAAAAACTAGCTTACCAAACAGAATTAATTGCCTCATTGACAATTGAAGGACTTCGTGGAATTATTGATGCCTTTGATGAGGATATCCATCTAGCAAGGGGCTATAAAGAGCAAGTAGAAGTTGCAGAACGAATTCGCGGACTGCTTAGTGATAGTCAACTAACGACAAAACAGGGAGAATTACGCGTCCAAGATGGCTATTCAATCCGCTGTATCCCGCAAGTACATGGAGCAACATGGCAAACGTTAAATTATGTGAAAGAAAAATTGGAGATCGAAATGAATGCGGCAACAGATAATCCATTAATCTTTGAAAATGGTGAAAAGGTTTTATCAGGGGGAAATTTCCACGGGCAGCCAATTGCCCTTGCTATGGACTTTTTAGCCATTGCAATGGCAGAGCTGGCCAATATTTCAGAACGAAGAATTGAACGCTTAGTAAATCCGCAGTTAAATGATTTGCCGCCATTTTTAAGCCCAGAGCCTGGTCTGCAATCAGGAGCCATGATTATGCAGTACGTTGCAGCCTCACTCGTTTCGGAAAACAAAACATTGGCACATCCCGCAAGTGTTGATTCCATTCCTTCCTCAGCCAACCAAGAGGATCATGTCAGCATGGGGACAATCGGTTCACGGCATGCTTATCAAGTCATAACAAATACACGCAGAGTAATGGCGATTGAAGCTATTTGCGGGATGCAGGCAGCTGAAATACGCGGCATCGATAAAATGGCGACAGCAACAAAGGCATTTTTAGAAAATGGCAGAAAGATCATTCCATTTATTAGTGAAGATCGAGTTTTTTCAAAGGATATTGAAGCAATGAACGAATGGTTGAAAGAGGGAGTTTTCCACTTTGATTATTTAGGAGAAAAGAAGACTCATACACAAAATTAAGTATTCAATTTTAAGGGAACAGCACCATTTGTAGTTAATTAGTTGAGATGAAGGCCTGTTCCCTTTCTATATAGATTGAACTAAAAATGTAAGGCATTCGAAAGGGTAGAAAGGATGATCAGATGTTAAATGCAGTAGTAGTTTCAGTCATAGTAATGTCTGCATTGAGTCTTCTTGGTGTAAATGTCATGTTTGCGATTTTAATTGCAGCCGGTGTAGCTGGTTTGATGGAAGGCCTGTCATTAGTGGAAGCGACGAATATGCTGATCTCTGGCATGGGAGGACAGGCGAATACAGCATTAAGTTATGTTATGCTTGGTATATTTGCTGTTATGATTGGTTATTCGGGTATTACAGGATTTCTTGTAAAAAGTCTTGTAAGCGTTTTAAAAGGGAAGCGAACCATCTTGTTGTTGACAATTGCCGGAGTTTCTTGCTTATCCCAAAATATTGTTCCGATCCACATTGCGTTTATTCCAATCTTAATACCTCCTTTGCTCCATCTATTCGATGCGATGAAGATCGATCGCAGAGGTGTCGCCACGGCATTAACGTTTGGAGTGGAGGCGCCTTATATCATGATTCCTGCCGGTTTTGGGTTAATATTTCATGGAATTATTGCCGATGAAATGAAAGCAAGCGGTATGGACATCCCCCTTTCATCTGTTGCAAGCGCGATGTTAATACCAGGTCTTGGCATGATTGTAGGACTATTGATTGCGATTTTTATCTCTTATGGCAAGGCTCGTGAAATCCCTGAAAGGAATCAAGGGGTTATCAATGAGGCAGCAGCATCAATAGAGAACGGACTAACATTTACGAAACGTCATTTCTTTACAATTGTCTCTATTATATGTGCTTTGATCGTCCAGTTAGTTTCCAGCTCCCTTGTTTTGGGAGGCATAACTGGGATTATTCTCATGTTTCTGTTAACGGTTGTCCCATTTAAAAAAGGAGAAATGGTTGTTAATGAAGGGATTAAAATGATGGGAATGATAGCATTTGTCATGTTAATTGCTTCAGGATATGCGACAATTTTAAAGGAAACTGGTGCGATTGATGAGCTTGTGAAATACTCAACCGGAGTTTTGGGTGATAATAAATTTATTATTGCCGTCGTGATGCTTCTAATTGGCTTACTTATTACTATGGGTACTGGCTCTTCATTTGGGACAATCCCAATTATTGCTGCCCTGTTCGTTCCGATTTGTGCAACAGTCGGATTTTCTCCAATGGCGACTGCCGCATTAATTGGAACTGCTGGTGCACTTGGGGATGCTGGCTCACCAGCTTCAGATAGCACACTTGGCCCAACGTCAGGGTTAAACGCAGATGGAAAACATCATCATATTTGGGATACATGTGTACCAACTTTTTTGCATTTTAATATTCCTCTCTTCATCTTTGGCATTATTGCCGCAATGGTGCTTTAAAAAATACAAGCCAGGTATGTAAGTGTAATGAACTGCCTACCTGGTTTTTCAATGATTATAAAACAATATGTTTCTCCATAAATATCATAATAGCTATCTCCTTTTTGATCATTTTATACCCCAAATTATGTCATTCGTAACAGCAATGAATAGGTTATATCCTTAATACATCATCACATATTCCTTAGTAAGCTTTTCATGAATTCACCAAAAAATAAAAAAGGGGGATTATCATGCCTTCAAATAACTTTCAACCTTTAGTAGATTTTGCAAAACACTTAGATAAACAAGATAGCCTTCAACGCTATCGTAAGGAGTTTTATTTAAAGCCTGACATCATTTATATGGATGGGAATTCATTGGGCCTTCTTTCAAAAAGAGCTGAACGTACACTGCTTGAATGTATAGATGATTGGAAGGAGCTCGGAATCGATGGTTGGTTACAAGGAAAACACCCCTGGTTTTACTTATCAGAGAAATTAGGCGAAATGTGTGCACCATTAGTAGGCGCTTCCCCTGAAGAAGTGATTGTTACTGGCTCCACAACTGTAAACCTTCATCAATTAATCGCGACTTTCTATAAGCCTAAAGGAAAGCGTACAAAAATTTTAGCCGATGTACTAACGTTTCCTTCTGACCTATATGCGCTTCAAAGTCAGCTTCGCATTCGTGGATATGATACTGAAACTCATCTTATTCGTGTAAAGAGCCGAGATGGCCGTTTTTTAGAAGAAAATGAAATAATCGATGCGATGACAGAGGAAATTGCGGTCATGATTATGCCTACCGTGCTTTATCGGAGCAGTCAAATCGTTGATATGAAACGGTTAACAGCAGAGGCGCATAAAAGAGATATTATCATTGGATTTGACGCATGTCATTCAGTCGGTGCCATTCCGCATTCGTTTAGTGAATGGGGAGTTGATTTTGCTTACTGGTGTCATTATAAACATGTAAATGGCGGACCAGGTGCTGTTGGCGGTTTATATGTTAATAAAAAACACTTTGGAACAAGTCCTGGACTCGCAGGATGGTTCGGGTCGAGAAAAGATAAGCAATTTGATATGGAACATCTTTTCACTCCAGCTGAATCGGCAGGAGCGTATCAGATTGGAACACCACATATATTAAGTCTTGCCCCATTAATTGGTTGCTTAGAGCTTTTTGCTGAGGCAGGGATTGAAACGATTCGCGAAAAGTCGCTGAGCATCAATCAATATTTAATGGATTTAATTGAATACGAATTAGCAGACGGGGGCTTTTTCATTGGAAATCCTAGAGAAGATGAGCGTCGCGGCGGTCATGTGAGTCTTGAACATCCTGAAGCTGCCCGCATTTGCAAAGCTTTGAAAGATAACGGTGTCATACCGGATTTCAGATCCCCAAATATTATACGGCTAGCGCCTGTTGCTCTTTATAGTTCATACGAGGATGTTTGGAAAGTGGTGCAAATTCTTAAGAAGATCATGTCAGAAAACCAATATAAAAAATATGCGAAAAAGCGTGAAATAATTTCATAAAGGGATGTTCTTACGAAGACACAGGAAAAAATAACGAAAGAATGGTAGTATTTAAGATTTGGAAGGTGATCAGAGCATAGGTATGACAGAGGGGGAATTTAAAATGAACGACCAAAATAATGAGCCAAACAGTGGAAAAGAGTTGGAAAAAGGGATTCGAACGGATTTCCAGCATGCGATGTCTTACGGAGATTATCTGAAGCTTGATCACATCTTATCAAGCCAACATAGATGCTCTGATCATCATGATGAAATGCTGTTTATAATAATCCATCAGACGAGTGAGCTTTGGATGAAGCTTATTTTGCATGAGTTATCAGCTGCTATTCAGTGCATCAGCAAAAATGAGTTGGAACCGTCATTTAAAATGCTGTCACGTGTTTCGAGAATTCAGCAGCAGTTGATTCAATCATGGAGCGTTCTTTCCACTCTGACTCCTGCAGAATATATGGAATTTAGAGATCAATTGGGGAGCTCTTCTGGATTTCAATCTTATCAAAATCGATTGATTGAATTTGCGCTTGGTAATAAGAATGTTCATACATTATCAGTCTATCAACATCAGACAGACCTATTTGAGAACATGCAGCAGGCTCTACAGAAGCCAAGTATTTATGACATCGCCATTCAAGCACTTGCTGCGAATGGATTACCTGTCGATAAAAATGTAATCGAAAGGAATTTCTCACTAAGTTATGAACCGAATGACAGCGTGGAAGCGGCTTGGTTGACCGTTTATCGCAATGTTGATCATTATTGGGATTTATATGAGCTTGCTGAAAAACTGGTGGATATTGGCTATCAACAGCAAACCTGGCGCTTTCATCATATGAGTACGGTAGAAAGAATCATTGGCCATAAAAAAGGTACTGGCGGTTCATCTGGCGTAACGTATTTAAAAAGAGTGCTGGATCAACAGTTCTTCCCAGAACTATGGAGTGTAAGAACGAAACTGTAAGATGAGATGGAGGAAAAGATATGAATAAATGGATTGATATTTCACAACCTTTGGATGAAAAGGTGCCAGTTTGGCCAGGTGACACACCTTTCTCTAATAAATTGATTACGAATATTGAAGAAAGTGGATCAGTGAATGTTGGCCAAATCAATATGAGTACACACACCGGCACGCATATTGATGCTCCTTTTCATTTTGATAATGAGGGGAAAAAAGTGATTGACTTGGATGTAAATATCTATATTGGAAAAGCGAAGGTCATTCACCTCCCTAATATAAGTTGTATCGGAGTAAAAGAATTATCTAGTTTAGATCTTAATGGTGTCGTTCGTCTGTTAATTCGTACCGATGCCTGGAAGGATCGGCAGAAATTTCCGCAAACGATTCCTTATATCCAGCCGGAGTTATCTAAGTACCTTTCCGAAGTCGGTATTCGACTTCTTGGTCTTGATTTGCCATCAGCTGACCCTTTAGATAGTAAAGAGTTATCAGCCCATCATCAACTTGCTGCCCATGGCATTCATATATTGGAGGGGCTTGTTTTAGCAAATGTGCTACCAGGTGATTATGAAATGGCGGCTCTACCACTGCCGCTTGTTGAAGGGGATGGAAGCCCGGTACGTGCGGTCCTTAAAAAAATAACCTAATTTATCCAAATAAAAATAAGCGACTGACAAGGTCGCTTTTACTATCATTTTTTATTCATGTTGAAAATCTTTATGAAACTATTTATAAAAAATATGAGTTAATAAAATATATTAAAATTATTTATAAAATAATCAATAAATTATAAATTACTTTTGAGATTACTCATTATAAAATGAAAGTAACAACAAAGAGGAGGAGAAATAAATGAGAGCGATAACAAATAACAAGATTATCCGTTTAAGAGGTACAGAATTAAATACAAAAGGCTGGCAGCAAGAGGCTGTGCTGCGTATGCTGATGAATAATTTAGATCCTGATGTTGCTGAAAAACCAGAGGAGCTTGTTGTATATGGGGGAATTGGAAAAGCGGCACGAAATTGGGATGCGTTTGATGCCATTGTTAAATCAGTAAAGGAACTAGAAAATGATGAAACATTGCTTGTTCAATCAGGGAAACCAGTAGTAGTTTTTAAGACTCACAAGGATGCCCCGCGTGTTCTTATTGCAAATTCCAATCTGGTTCCGGCCTTTGCTAATTGGGAAACCTTCCATGAACTTGATAAAAAGAGCCTGATGATGTACGGCCAAATGACGGCAGGAAGCTGGATTTATATTGGTTCTCAAGGAATTGTCCAAGGGACGTATGAAACGTTTGCTGAACTGGCGAAACAGCATTTCAACGGTACACTAAAAGGCACGATCACTGTAACGGCCGGCCTTGGTGGAATGGGAGGTGCGCAGCCCCTTGCTGTCACGATGAATGGCGGTGTTTGCATCGCCATTGAAGTGGACGAGACGAAAATTGATCGTCGAATTCAAACACGCTACACAGATGTTAAAGCGCACACGTTGGATGAAGCTATTCAATTGGCTACTGAAGCGAAACAGCTAGGGAAAGCATTATCAATAGGTTTATTAGGGAATGCTTCAGATCTTCTTCCAGAAATGATTGCACGAAACTTTATTCCAGATGCTTTAACAGACCAAACATCTGCACATGATCCACTTAATGGCTATATACCATCAGGTATGTCGCTTGAAGATGCAGAATACTTGCGAAACAATGATCCTAATGAGTATATAAAACGCTCAAAAGCATCGATGGCAAAACATGTTGAAGCAATGCTTATCATGATGGAAAAGGGAGCCATCACATTTGATTATGGAAATAATATTCGTCAGGTTGCAAAAGATGAAGGGGTCGAAAATGCATTTGCCTTCCCTGGTTTCGTTCCAGCTTATATTCGCCCGCAATTTTGCGAAGGAAAAGGACCATTTCGCTGGGTAGCTTTATCAGGAGATCCAGAAGATATTTATAAAACGGATCAAGCGATTTTACGTGAATTCAGTGATAACGAGCATTTATGCAACTGGATTCGAATGGCCCAACATAAGATTCAATTTCAAGGATTGCCTTCCCGCATATGCTGGCTAGGATATGGTGAACGTGCCCGCTTTGGTAAGATATTGAATGACATGGTTGCAAGCGGTGAATTAAAAGCGCCGATTGTGATTGGACGCGATCACTTGGATTCAGGCTCTGTTGCATCACCTAATCGTGAAACAGAGGCAATGAAGGATGGATCAGATGCTGTGGCGGACTGGCCGATTTTAAATGCCATGGTAAATGCTGTTGGCGGTGCTACATGGGTTTCTGTGCATCATGGTGGCGGTGTTGGAATGGGCTACTCTCTCCACGCTGGTGTTGTCATTGTGGCAGATGGCACGAAAGAAGCGGAAGCTCGTATTGAACGAGTACTGACAACGGATCCAGGTATGGGAGTAGTCCGTCATGCTGATGCCGGATATGAGCTGGCTAAAAAAACAGCACGTGAAAAAGGGATTAAGATGCCAATGCTTGATAAAGGGGATGTTCAAGAATGAGTAGGCCAATTTGGATTAAACACGCTGCTCAACTGGCGACATTAGCTTCTAATGTAAAAGGACCGCGTTCAAAAGAAGCTATGTCTGAGCTCGGTTTAATTGAGGATGGTAGCTTATGGATTGAAGATGGATTGATACAAGCTGTTGGAACAACCAAAAAATTAAAGGAATTGTTTTCTGACAAACTTGATGAAGCAGAAGTTGTCGATGCTACAGGCCATTTGGTTACTCCTGGACTTGTGGATCCTCATACACATGTTGTCTACGGGGGAAGCCGGGAACGTGAATTTGAAAAGCGGCTTGAAGGTGCTGCTTATATGGAGATTATGAACGCGGGTGGGGGAATTCATGCAACCACCCGCATGACAAGGGAAGCTACTGAAGAACAGTTAATAGAACAAACAATTGGTCGGCTTGATTCCTTTCTCGCACATGGTGTGACGACGATTGAAGGAAAAAGCGGCTATGGAATGAACTTAGAAACAGAGCTTATGCAGCTTCGAGTCATGAAAAAGCTGCAAGAACAGCATGTGATCGAAATCGTGCCTACATTTATGGGGGCCCATGCTGTTCCTCCAGAATTTAAAGGCCGTGAAAATGAGTACGTTGATCATTTGATACATGACATGCTGCCTGTGATTGCAGAGGAAAAATTGGCAGAATTTCAAGATGTTTTTTGTGAAAAGGGTGTGTTTACCCCTGAACAATCAGAACGAGTGCTGGAAGCAGGGAAACGATTTGGATTTATCCCGAAAATCCATGCCGATGAAATCGAGTCTTATGGTGGAGCCGAATTAGCAGCGAAAATAGGAGCCATATCTGCTGAACATTTATTGAAAGCCTCAGAGGCAGGCATTCAAGCAATGGCTCAATCAGGAACAATTGCTTGCTTGCTCCCGGCAACCGCCCTTTATTTACGAGAAGCAGCAGCGGCGGGAAGAAAAATGATTGATGCGGGTGTGGCTGTGGCCATTTCAACAGATTGTAACCCGGGATCATCGCCAACAACATCTATGCCTCTAGTAATGAATTTAGCTTGTATCTCGATGCGTCTCACACCTGCCGAGGCATTAACAGCAGCTACTTTTAATGCGGCATGTGCGATTAACCGCCAGGATAAAGTCGGTTCACTTGAGGTTGGTAAACAGGCAGATCTCGTATTATGGAATGTGAAAAATTATCAGGAATTGCAATATTTATTTGGTGTCAACCATGTCAATTCAGTGTGGAAAAAAGGTGTAAAGGTGGTGTAGCAGCTTGAGTGAACATTTTTTAAAGCAGCCTGAATGGGTGTGGAATGTATCGGGGAATGAAATGCCGACATATGTTCATCATTGGGTTAGACCTCTTAGCGAACATAACCAACCTTTTGATTTGATCTTGTACGGTGCACCGATTTCCCGGTCTTCAATTAGTGTATCAGGAGCTTCTTTATATCCAACAGAATTTCGCATGATGTGGAAAAGTTTTGCAACCTATAATTTAGATGAAAATGTTGATCTGAATTCCTTTCGTGTTGCTGATGCGGGAGATGTAATGATGCATACAACAGATATTCTTTTATCACATCAGCGCATCCAAAGGTCAACTGCATTTCTTGCCGAACACTATCCAAACACACGAACATGCATGATTGGCGGTGATCATTCAACAACAGCCTGCGCTGTTCGCGGCATTAAAGAGGCATTTCCCGAAGACACGATTGGAGTGCTCCAGCTTGATACCCATCTTGATGTTAGGGACCCAAATGAATTAGGACCAGCAAATGGAACACCGATCCGTCAACTAATTGATGGTCACCACATCTTAGGTGAGCATGTTATCAATATCGGCTTGCATGGCTATTTTAATGCAAAGCCGTTAATTGATTATGCAAATGAACATGGTATACAAATGATAACTCTGAACCAAGCACGAGGGCATGGTTTAATAAAAACAATAAAGAGAGCATTAGACGAGTTATCAGGAAAAGCTGACCGAATTTATGTAACAGTTGATATGGATGTGCTGGATATTTCTGTTGCCCCTGGCGTGCCGGCGTCAACACCAGGAGGAATGTCTGCGAGTGAACTTTTTAATAGCTTATTAGAAATCGGCAAACATCCTTGCGTCAAACATATCGATTTTGTTTGTTTAGACCCAAGCAAAGATTCGCATGTTTCTGAAACAGTGAAGGTTGGAGTATATGCATGGCTGCAATTTATTACGGGCTTAATACTGCAGTCTAAATAAAGAATGAACCTGCCAATTTGTCATACTATTTAAATCAACCCTTGTTTTTTCTTGCTAGATTCAGTAAACTACCAATAAACTTATATTTTCGGGGGCTGGTGGAAGCTGGCTGAGATTGCAACTATTCCGTTGCTGACCGTTTAAACCTGTTGGATAATGCCAGCGTAGGGAATGTCATTAGGTATCTAAGAGCACTTTGCGCGGCATTGTGTTCTTTTTATTTTGCAGAAAAATGACCGAATAGCAGAAAGGAAAAGAAAGATGAAGGTTGAGCAAATAATTAATACATTTGAAAAACTTAAACAGCAAAATCCACTAGTTCATAATATTACGAATGTGGTTGTAACAAATTTTACCGCAAATGGTTTGTTAGCATTAGGTGCATCACCTGTTATGGCCTATGCAAAGGAAGAAGTTGCCGAAATGGCAAAACTAGCAGGTGCTTTAGTTTTAAATATTGGAACATTGACACATGATGAAATTGAAGCGATGGTGATTGCTGGGAAGTCAGCAAATCTTCATGATGTACCAGTTATCTTTGATCCAGTCGGTGCAGGAGCTACTGCCTATCGAACAGAAACAGCTCGGCGAATCGTTAAAGAATTAGAGATATCAATTTTACGAGGAAATGCTGCAGAAATTGCAAATGTTATTGGGGAAGCATGGACCATTAAAGGTGTTGATGCTGGACAAGGTTCCGGCAATACAATTGATTTGGCGCAAATCGCAGCGCAAAAATTAAATACTTTAGTCATTATAACTGGTAAAGAAGATGTCATAACAGATGGCCAACATACCTTTGTTGTCTATAATGGTCATCCTTTGCTAACCAAAGTGACAGGAGCCGGTTGTTTGTTAAGCTCAGTCGTTGGGGCATTTGCTGCAGTGGAAAAAGACTTGCTCCAGGCAGCGGTTGCAGCACTTACGACATATGGAGTTGCTGCTGAATTAGCAGCTGAAAAAACGGTTCAAGCCGGACCTGGAAGCTTTCAAATTGAATTTTTGAATCAATTGGCAAATGTTTCACCAGAAGATGTCAATCAGTTTGCTAAAATCGAAAAACTGTAAGATAAGATAAAGGAGAGAATGAAAATGGCTATAAAAAAAGCTTTGACAATTGCCGGATCAGATAGCGGCGGGGGTGCCGGTATTCAGGCCGATCTAAAAACCTTTCAAGAATTAAATGTATTTGGCATGTCAGCCATTACTGCGGTTACTGCACAAAATACACTTGGCGTGCATGGGGTCTATCCATTATCTGTTGAAGCAGTTGTTAATCAAATAGAAGCGATTGGGAATGACTTAGGAACAAATGCAGTAAAAACAGGGATGTTATTTAGCGGTGAAATCATCAAGGCTGTTGCTGAGGCAGTAAAAAAGTTTCAATGGGAACATGTTGTGGTCGATCCAGTCATGATTGCTAAAGGTGGAGCACCTTTATTACAAAATGAGGCAGTAGCTGCACTTAAACAATATCTTTTACCTTTAGCGATGGTTATCACTCCAAATATTCCTGAAGCAGAAGTTTTGGCCGATATGTCGATTCGAACAATGGATGACCGGTTGGAAGCAGCCAAACGCTTGTATCAATTTGGTGCAAAGTATGTTGTGATCAAGGGCGGTCATGATGAGGGGGAAGAATTAGTCGATATCTTATATAATGGCGAAGAGTTTACTTATTATAAAGGTAAGCGAATTGCAACGAAGAATACCCATGGTACAGGCTGTACATTTGCTGCAGCCGTTACGGCAGAACTTGCAAAAGGGAATACGGTTGAACAAGCCGTTCAAACAGCAAAAAACTTTATTCAAGCTGCAATTGAGGATGACTTAGAAATTGGTAATGGCCATGGCCCAACCAATCACTGGGCTTACCAACAACGGCAGCAAGCAAAGATTCGACAATAAAGGGGAGATTCGGTTTGGACAGAATTTCAAGAAGAGAAATGAATGAGTTATTGCGATTATATTTTATTATGGGCAGTAATAACTGTAAAATAGACCCACAAGTTGTACTTGATCAAGCGATCAAAGGGGGAATAACATTATTTCAGTTTAGAGAAAAAGGAACAGGTGCTTTCACAGGTGCTGAAAAAGTTGAACTTGCTAAACAATTACAAGCTATATGTAAAAACTATTCAATCCCTTTTATCGTAAACGATGATATTGAGCTGGCCCTTGCCATTAACGCTGACGGGGTTCATATTGGACAAGATGATGCATCAGCGGAGGAAGTAAGACAGAAGATCGGAAATAAAATTTTAGGTGTATCCGCTCATAATCTAGATGAGGTTGAAAAGGCGATCGCAGATGGAGCAGATTATGCAGGAATTGGACCAATCTACTCGACAAAAACAAAAGAGGATGCAAAAACAGCACAGGGAACAGCAATTATTAAGGAAGTTCGTAAAAAAGGCATTGATTTGCCAATCGTTGGAATTGGCGGGATTACGTCCGAAAATGCAGCACCAGTGATCGAAAGCGGGGGCAACGGTATTTCCGTCATTTCAGCAATTAGTCTTGCAGAAAATCCAACAGAACGTGCTAGCGAGCTTAGATCAATTGTTGAACAGCTTTTATAGAAACTAATAATTATAAAGAGGAGGACATCTCCAAAAGGATTAACCCTTTGGAGATGTCCTCATTTTTATAATAATATCAGAATTTATATATTTTCTTAACATAGCTTGCGTTTCGAATCTAGCTCCAGGCGCCATCGGCTCTAGGGTCTAGTCAAACAGGAATAGAAGGTAAAGAACACCTTCTATTCCTGTTCGCCTTTTGCTTGTCGCCGAATGCTTAGCGCCTTGCGCTTTTTTTAAAGTTTAATAAATAAAATTTTAACCTAGTTTTTGTGTCTAGCTCCAGCGCCTAGCACCTCTTGGGTCTAGCCACTCATGAATTGAAGGCAAAGAACGCCTTCTATTCATGAGCGTCTTATTTGCCCTAGGCTGATCAAGGCGCTTACTCATTCCTTATGAAGGAAATAGAAAACTTAAGTAGAAGTATGGGATAAAGAGGTTTGATCCAATAATAAAGGTGGGGTGCTATTATGGAATTATCTACAAAGCTAATAAATATAATCAAAAGCAGCTATGGGATTGATGAGATCCTCGACTTCCAGCGCTTAGAGGGCGGGTATTGGAATGATGTATTTAAAATGAAAACAAAAAATGAAATGTTCGTGTTGCGAATAAGCCACCGTTCAACGAAAAAAGAAGGCCTAATGTATGAGCATATGTTACTGAACTATATGAATAAACAGATCAAGGAAATTCCCGCCCCAATAAAGCTCCACGACACGACAACATTCTTTTTTCATGAAGGCAGAATCATGTCCTTATATCCTTTTATGGAGGGAGCAATTCCGGAAAAAACGAAAGCAACGAGAAATGCAGCCGCAGAAATGCTGGCAAAATTACATGTGGCAGCCCAACGATTTCCGAGCGAAAAACAAAATCCAGGACACACCTCCGTTAGACACCTCAATTGGAATCATAATCATATGTGGAATTGGGAAAAGCTTAAACGTCAGTTGGAGAAGCATGCACACCTCCTTTTCACATCACATAATGATCATCCATCCCAGCATGAGAATATAACTAAGTTGATTACGATGCGCAAAGAAATAGAACGACAAAAGGAAGAAATCTCACAATGGATTGTTCAGTTATCCAATACAAATCCTGAATTACTCTTTGCTCCAACACATGGTGACTATTACCGAGGTAATATATTATGTATAAATGATCAAATTTCTGCGGTAATAGATTGGGATGAATGCAGACCAGATTGGCTGGTTTATGAACTAGCACGAGCGACCTGGGAATTTTGCAAGGATAAAAAGCAAAATACTCTGAATCGGGAATGGGCAATAGATTTTGTTCAAGTGTATAAAAACGCTGGAGGTCCTGTTTCAGCAAATGAGCTGCAGCTTCTGATTCCTTTTATTCGTTCAGTTAGAATGATTGAAATATTGTTTTATTTGGATCAAGGTTTTCAAGGTGAACCATGGGATCCGGAATATACCTTGCATAATTTATACTCGCTTATCAATCTAACCACCTACCAAGATTTATTTTAGTTAAAGCATTAATAAATACGGAAGGGATGAATCAGACTAACAGACAGGAGAGAGTGAATTTGTACAATTATAAGAGATTTTACTTGAGGAAACTCTTTTGCCTGAGCAATACTAGTATAGAATAGAGAAACAAGGTTGCTCTAGACTCACACGATTATTAATTGTTATGATGTTCAAGGAATTGAATTGTGGAGGCTAGAAATGGATGGAACAAAAATATAACGACTTAAAATTAGGAGAACGAGGAGTTATCATTAGCATCATTGCTTATATCTGCTTATCCTCGCTTAAATTACTTATTGGATACATAGCAAATTCAGAGGCTCTTAAGGCAGATGGTTTAAACAATGCCACAGATATCATCGCTTCAGTTGCCGTCTTAATCGGTCTTAGAGTATCACAAAAACCGGCTGATAAAGACCATCCATATGGACATTGGAAGGCTGAAACAGTTGCTTCCATGGTTGCTTCTTTTATCATGATTGTTGTTGGTATACAAGTTTTATTCGGCGCGGTTCAATCTGTATTTGCGAGCAAGCAGGAAGCACCCGACTTAATTTCTGCGTGGACCGGTATTTTTTGTGCCATCGTTATGTTTTTTGTTTATCGATATAATCGAAATTTAGGCAGGAAAATCAATAGCCAAGGCCTAATGGCAGCAGCAAAAGATAATCTGTCAGATGCTTGGGTTAGTATCGGAACCGTTATAGGGATTATCGGTTCACAATTTGCCTTGCCATGGTTGGATCCGTTAACTGCTTTTATTGTAGGATTGCTTATTTGTAAAACGGCATGGGATATATTTAGAGATGCTTCACATCATTTAACAGATGGATATGATACTGAAAAAATGGAGGCTTACAAAGAGACCGTTTTATCTCAGTTTGGGGTAAAGGGAGTAAAGGACATTAAAGCCAGGAACTATGGGAATAATTCTGTCGTCGATGTTGTCATTCTAGTCAACTCCAACCTTGGGATTCGTGATGCACATGATATTTCTACCGAGGTTGAAGAAGCCCTTAAAGTTGAGCATGGGGTTTATGATGTGCATGTTCATGTTGAGCCGAATTAACTATATTATTGATGGGGAAAACTTGTGTTAAGTCAGTCTACACATAACTGGCATAAATTTTTAACAAATGCGCACGATATGGATTAGAAAATATTTTCATTTATCGGAGGCTAGCATGTATGGAACAACAAAACAATTTACTGCAAGCACAGCAGAACGTTCAAAAAGCACATCAGCAGCTGCAAATGAAAAATCAACAATTATTACAAGCGCAGCAACTGGTACAAACTGAAATACATCAGTTAAAACAAGCCCAGCAGCAGGTTGCGAAAGCACAACAAGATGTCCAAATTGCTCAGCAAAAACTTCAAGAAGCACAAGCCGCAGCAATGATCTATCAAAATCATCCCCAATAAAATACTGGCCATTACGAACGGTTGTGGTGTTCTATAATAAAGGTCGAAGAGCAATCCGAAAATAGTGGATTGCTCGTTTACATATGTGAGGTGGTGGAGACATCTTGGTTTTGCATGATCTCCAATTTTGAATAGGTAAAGAGTGATACCTGGATGACTAAAAGAATAAGCACAACCCAGCCAAGAGGGGTGATGAGTTGATGTTGAAAAACAAAAGGGTAATGGAAGGAAGAATAGTTATCTAGAAACCTCTTCGTGAATAAATAGAACATCCCAAAGGTGAAGTTTCTGCTCCATTGTGATTGATGGTACGTAAATATTCCTTTTACTACTCCATATGTTTTAATTCTCATAAATCCTCGGATTAATTCAAAACTTTCTACAATTAAAAATAGAGTAAAGGCAGTATACCAGACAAATGTTAGGATAGACACGCTAAAATGGCCGGAAACTGTCATTGACAGCCCTGTGATCGAAACCGCTCCGTGGATGATGCAATCTGTATTTTTCCATTCATGAATATTTGTGTAGTTATCAAAAAATCGCTTGAACAATAATAAGAAACAAAAAAGGTAAAAAGCAATACCAATGAAAATAAATGTATCAATAAGGACATTAGGGATGATTTGACTATGGAGATTACTCATTAAACTAGCCATTGATTGTGTACTAACTGTAGACAGCAATAAAACACCATGTGTATGAGAAATACACCCATTAATAATTATCCGTCTGAACTGGTGTATACTGATGGCTATGAAGACGCTCCACATAATAAGATTAAGTAAAAATATCATTTCGACACTATGCAGACTGCCTGGAAAACGGTGAATGGCCAAATTGCCGATAACAGATGTTGAGGCAATCCATGTTCCAGCACCAAAAAACGTTATAGGGTTTTCCATGAGAGAATGTCGATAATCAGGTTTGAGTATAGAGCGAAAAAAAGTAACCAGTAAAAGAAACCATATTAAAATGATCAAATAAGTACAATAATTGCCCAAAGTTTTGTTAAGAACGGAAAATTGCTGAATGGCCCCGACCAAAAAGATACCGATTGCCATGATAATGGAGCCTGAAGACGCCTCGATATGTGAAAACAGTAAATGCTTAGGAGACTTCATTTGTTTCATAATCCTGTTGCACTCCTTATTTATTTTAAAAATGAACCTAATCGTTATCTTAACACAATACACTTATTATTGTGAATGAAGCATCATGAAAGAGATCATTTATAACTGTTAACTAAGTCAACTATTAAGCAGGTATAAAAGCTTTTTTGTGGAATACATATAAAAAGGTCCCTGAGAGGTTACTGCTTATTGTATAATTGTGAAACAACGGGAGAAGGGAGGAATAAACATGGAAAATAAGGAAGCTCCTGCTCTATGGACAAAATCATTTCTTTTACTCATCATCGGGAATCTCTTTTTATTTATGAGTTTTATGATGTTAATGCCTACCATGCCGCCGCAAGCAAAAGCGCTTGGTGCATCTGATGTGCAAATTGGACTGGTCACATCGCTATTCGCCATTGCTGCCATTATCGTCCGGCCATTTATTGGTTTTATGCTGGAATCCTCTAGCCGAAAATGGCTTGTTGTTGTCGGGGCTGTTATTTTATTGCTTCTAACCATCAGTTATACGTATACTTCGGTCATCTTGCTTTTCCTTGCCGTCCGATTTATTCACGGGTTTGCATGGGGAGTCTCAACAACAGTTAATGGAACAGTGGCTGTTGAACTGGTACCGCAAAAGCGGATTGGTGAGGGGATGGGCTACTTTGGCTTATCAGTTACCATTGGAATGATCGTTGCACCAAGTCTAGGAATCTTTTTATATCAAAACTTTGGTTTTGGAACCTTGATTATTGGTTCAGTCATATTGGGACTGATTGCCATCGTCACTTTAGCGTTGGGTAAGTATCATACTCCAAAAGCTGTCCAGGAAAAGCACTTTAATCCAAAGGAATTTTCTTTCTTTAAATCTTTAATCGATAAGGATAGCTGGTATCCTGCAGTTGTAACGATTCTTTCAACCTTTGGCTATGGAGCGATTGTTACATTCATCGTCATTTTTGGGGAAGAACGGGAAATTGATCAAATTTTTCTCTATTATTTCTGTAATGCTGTAATGGCAACCATTGTTCGTCCAATTTCAGGAAAATGGTTTGATTCAAGAGGACCATGGTCATTGATTGTGGTTTGTGCCTTATTAACAATCGCGGGTCTATGGGTTTTATCCTATACATATTCTGTTGGAATGCTCATTCTTGCCGGGTGTTTATTTGGAATAGGCTATGGCTCAATGATGCCCGCTCTTCAAGCATGGGTATTATCAAAAACAAAGCCTGAGCAGCGCGGGATTGCCAATGGGATGTTTTATTCATCGATTGATTTAGGGCTCGGATTAAGTGCCATAATTTTAGGAGCGGTATCAGCATTTGTCGGTTTAGGAACTGTTTTCCAGCTTTCAAGCATTTGCTTTATTCTTGTTATTTTAATGACATTGATCGATTTTCGTAAACAAAGACAGGTTAAGAAAAATCAATCAACGGTTGCTGTTTAATAAAAGCTTAACAAGAAAAGGAGGATGATCAAGATGATTATCCTCCTTTTGGTCATGTTTATAAGCAAACTATTTAAAGAATAAGTTTTAGTAGATTATCAATAATTTCTAAGATTCTTTAGAAAAATAAATATAGGCTTTAATAGCTAATAATGAATAAGGAATCTATGTCTATTATTGTTGAAGTGCGAAGGCGTTAAATTCGAATTTCTAGTAAATTCGACTCGTTTTTTGCTGTCTGACTGCCAATCTATGAAATTTTTACATTATATTTACAATATCTAAATACTATTATTGTAAGTTTTAAATAGTGTGACAAAATAGTAAGGAGGAGAAGTATGGGGCAAAAACTTGTTAGTAGAGTCGTTTTATTTGTCATGATTTTTTCATTGGTTTTTCCAGGTATTCTATCAAATTTTACAACAGGAGCAAGAGCGGAAGAAACTGCACTCACAGTAGATGAAGCGATTGCAAAAAAAAATAGCGGAGAAAGTGCGACTGTAGAAGGATATATCGTAGGACATACGATCGGTACCGCTAATTATGATTTTGAAGCACCATTTACTAATGATAATAATTTTGCAATTGCAGATTCCCCTTCTCAAAAGGATGCAACAAAAATTATGCCCGTCCAATTATCTTCTTCGTTTCGACCGTCATTTGGACTGCAAACAAATCCTGCCATTATCGGAAAAAAAGTTAGAGTTACTGGTAACCTGGAAGCATATTTTTCGAAGCCAGGTGTCAAAGATCCATCGGTAATTGAATTCTTAGATGGTACAGGCCCGACAGATCCCGATCCTGTAACACCAGGTGAGATTTCGATCTCTGAAGCCCGCTCTAAATCAGGACAAGAGGTAACGGTTGTTGGAACAGTAACCGCTGACAACTCTGCGATTGGCGGCGGAAGATTGTCAACATTTATCCAGGATGAATCAGCAGGAATTAATCTATTTGCAATGTCTGCTGATCGTTTTCCTGATTTAAAGGAAGGTCAGCAAATTAAAGTGACTGGTACGATTACATCTTATCGTGGTTTAACTGAATTGACCCCAAAAGCAAATGGAATTGAAGTGATATCAGAAAATAATCAATTGCCGCAACCGAAAGAATTGACATTACTAGATGTAACAAATGCTAGTAGTGCAGAAGCTAAAGAAGGCCAGCTCGTTAAAGTAAAAGGCTTTGTTCAAAGTGTTCCTAGTTCACCAGCTGGTGGCGGATACAATGTGTCGGTTATAGATGAAAACTTTAATAGCACAACTATTCGCATTATGGAAGCGACAAATGCGATCTCTTCAGTTAAGACTGGAAAGTGGTATGAATTTACCGGAGTATTGAGTCAATATGATTCCTATCAACTATTACCTCGTAAAGTGGAGGATATTCAATTACTGGATCCACAGCTGGAAGCACCACAATCAGCTGGAGAATATACCTCAACTGTGGCAAGTGTAGTAGATGGCGATACGATCCATTTACAAACACCTGTATTGGGGACAACAAAGGTTCGTTATGTAAACATTGATACACCAGAAACATACCATACACCACAAAATGAGGCTGATCAAAATCAGTTGGATCATGGAAATAGAGCAAAGGCTTATTTAAATGAGCTGTTGAAGCCTGGTGATGAGGTCATTGTTAAAGTTGGCGAGGAAGCAACAGATGATTATGGCCGTTTATTGGCACAAGTCATTCGTAAAAGTGATCAATTAAACACGAATTTAGAAATGGTGAAAAAGGGATTTGCTTCAACCTACTTTATCTGGCCTGTAGGCGATGAAGCGGATTACAATCTGTTTCAGGCTGCTGTTAAGGAAGCAAAGGATGCAGGATTAGGAATTTGGGATCCGGCCGATCCCTTAATGGAATTGCCTTTTGCCTTTCGTGCACGAGATGAAGAGAAAGGATTTACTAGATTTGTAGGGAATTCAGAAACAAAAATCTATGTAACTCCAGAAGAGTGGGAAGAGGTTCCTGTTGAAAAACGGATTTTCTTTGCTAGTGCACAAGAAGCGGAAGACAATGGCTATATTGCAACTAATGGAAATGAAGAAAATGACAACATCAGCGTTCAATTATTAGGTGTCAATGATCTTCACGGAAAAGTAGATGTAACTGGAACCGTCAGCGGCGTTAATTATGGACGCATCGATTACCTTGCAGCATACTTGCGTCAGCGAGAAGCAACAAATCCGAACACGCTGATTGTCCATGCTGGCGATATGGTAGGAGGAAGCTCACCTGTTTCTGCCCTATTACAAGATGAGCCGACAGTAGAAATGATGGAGTCGATCGGTTTTGACGTAGGGACAGTCGGGAACCACGAGTTTGACGAAGGTGTTAACGAAATGCTACGGCTCATCAATGGCGGGGACCATGCAAATGGGACAGCGAACTACGATGGAATTGATTTTCCTATGGTTGCCGCAAATGTAGAGTATAAAGATTCAAGTCAATTAGTATTAGACCCTTATGCGATTAAAGAGGTTGGCGGTGCAAAGATTGGCTTTATCGGTGTGGCAACAATTGAAACACCAAACATGATTATTTCAAAAGGTAATGAACATATCCGTTTTACTGATGAAGCAGAAGCAATTAACAAGTACGTCCCAGAGCTTCAGGCACAAGGAGTTGAAGCAATCGTTATTCTCGCCCACGTACCTGGTAACCAATCAGGTGAAACTGCGACTGGCGACATTGCCAACATTGCAACTAAAGTAAATGATGCTGTTGACGTTATTTTTGCTGCTCACAATCATGTGAAATTAAATGCAGTTGTAGATAATAAGTTAATTGTTCAAGCATGGGAATATGGAAAGGCATTTTCTGATATTGATTTGGAAATTGACCGCATTTCAGGGGATATTGTAAAAAAATCAGCTGAAATTGTGGATGTCGTACAAGGAGGAACCAGCCCAGATGCAGAAGTAAAATCAATTTTAGATAAATATCTAGAAGAAGTGGGACCAAAGCTGAATGAGATCGTTGGAACAGCAGGTTCAGAAATGGCTGGAGGCTACACGCAAAAAGGATTAATTGGTGATAACGCATTAGGAAACTTAATCGCAGATGGAATGGCTGCTGCAATGGATAGCGATTTTGCTTTAATGAATGGCGGAGGAATCCGCGACGATTTAAATGCAGGCGATATTACATGGAATGAATTATTTAATATTCAACCGTTCGGAAACACGTTGGTCAAGCTTGAAGTAACGGGTGCTGATCTGCGTGCCATTCTTAACAGTCAATTTAGTAGTTATGGTCCTGATGTTAGTATAGCTGGATTTAGTTATACATGGGATAGTACAAAGGGAACCTATGGTGAAGTGATTAATATGTTTTTACCAGACGGTTCGAAAATAGATGAGGAGCAAACCTATACGGTTACAGTAAATAATTATATGTATCCTCATAGTAGTGATAAATATCTTCTAGGCAAACTTGGAGAAAATCCGGTTCAAGGTCCGGAAGACTTACAAGCAACTGTTGATTTTGTAAAAAGTCTTGCGGGAGAGATTAATTATACGGCAGAAGGACGAATTTCCGAGGACTATACAGCACCTGTCACTTCACATACATTATCACAACCTGATAAAGCAAATGGTGAATACTCAAAAGAAGCAACTGTTTCCCTTTCCGCACTAGAAACAGGTGTAGGGCTGGATTATATTGAGTATAAACTTAATGATGGCGAATGGACAAAATATGAACAGCCTTTTACTGTGAAGGATGAAGGAGAATACACATTATCATACCGGGCAAAAGATAGAGTTCATAACCTGGAAGAAGTTAAAATAGTTACCTTTACAATTAAAGATACAACCATTCAGGATGTGAAAAATGCCATTCTAGAATCCAGCTTAAATAATGGTCTTAAGCGATCCTTCCAAAATCATCTTGAAAGAGCAGAAGGATATCTTGACACAAATACAAAACTCGCCAGAAATAAACTTCAGGATGTAAAAAAGAAGATTAGTCAATTGCCGAATACACAGGTGACAGAACAAGAAAAGCAAGAATTAATCAGCCTAATTGACGAATTCTTAATTGGATTAATAAATAATTGAAACGAAGAGCAAAAGCTGCTAGGATTCTCTGGCAGCTTTTTGTCTTTAACCATCAAAATATGCACGAAAAATCAAGCAAGATTAGACATCATACTATAGTGGATTATGTGTGATAAGATGTACTTTTATCTCTGAAAGAATAGTTAAGAACAAGACTTAATAACAATAAATATAGAGCCATTTTCGGAAATGAAACAGTCGTGCTTGAAAACGAGGTGGGCTTACAATGTTTTTAGAATCTTTTGAAACAAAACAGATGCTAGAAGCGATTTTGGGCAGTATTGATGAAGCGATTCATGCCGTTAATTCAGAAGGGATTACGATCTATTATAATAAGGTAGCGGCAAAGCATGACGGCGTTGAGATTGATGAGGTGCTGGGGAAGCATGTTCTTGACGTATTTCCATCATTAACAAGGCAAACGAGCACCCTTTTGAAGGTGATTGAAACAGGAAAACCAATCTACCAGCAATCCCAAACCTATAAAAATAGCAAGGGCCAACTGATTGATACAGTCAATACAACGATTCCAATAAAAGTTGGAAATCGGATTGCAGGAGCGGTTGAGATTGCTAAGGATTTAACAAAAGTCAAACAGCTTTCTGAAAAACTGCTTGAGCTTCAGCAAAAAATGAATAACAAAAAAACAAAACCGTCATCCTCATCTGGCGCTAAATACAATTGGGATGACCTCATCACAAACTGTGATTCAATGAAAAAGGTGATCAGCAAAGGGAAAAGGGCTGCCTTTAGCTCCTCACCTGTGATGGTTTATGGAGAAACAGGAACAGGAAAGGAGTTGCTTGTTCAATCTATTCATAATGCCTCTTCACGTAAATCAGGCCCATTTATCGCGCAAAACTGTTCATCTTTGCCTGAATCATTATTAGAGAGTATTTTATTTGGTACCACAAAGGGAAGTTTTACTGGTGCTGTTGACCGTGCCGGGTTGTTCGAACTTGCTCATGGAGGAACGCTTTTTCTTGATGAAATTCATACGATGCCCTTAGATTTCCAAGCAAAACTTTTACGCGTTCTGGAGGATGGCGTAATCCGCAGAGTTGGTGGTACAGAGTCATATATCGTGGATGTCAGAATTATCGTTGCCATGAATGAACATCCATACCGCTGTATGGAAAAGAAACTGCTGCGCTCTGATTTATTTTTTCGCTTAAATGTTTTTTTTCTTGAGCTTCCTCCATTACGAGAGCGAGAAGGAGATATTCCTTTATTAGTCAATCATTTTATTAAAAAATATAATTATTTATTTAATAAACTGGTCATCCATATCGATGAGCTAGTCCAAGCAAAACTTGAAAAACATTCTTGGCAAGGGAATGTTCGTGAATTAGAGCATACAATTGAGTATGCGATGAATATGGCTGAAGGTGATAACCTTACAATGAAGGACTTACCTGATTTTTTAAAAGAAATATCTTCAGAAGAAAAAATCAATCTATCACCATTAAAAGAAACGGTAGAAAAGGTAGAAGCAGAGTTAATTCAAGAGGCATTAGCACAAACAAAGGGGAATATCCTCAAAGCCTCAGTTATATTAGAAGTTCCCAGACAAACGCTGCAATATAAAATGAAAAAATATAAGATAGTAGTTGAATCGACAACATGAAAGGAAGATAAGGATGAATCCACCATACGAAACGATAACCAAAAAAACCATTCATTATACACTACAGATTTATCTTGATTATTTTAATGAGCGCCTTCGTGTCGATCAATACCAGGGAAATATGTCAATGATTCTGCAAGAACTCGATCAACTAGTAAACAAAAGCTCGTTTACAAAAGTGATTTTTTTTGCAAGACCGGAGCATTGGCAAAAATTGCTATCAACAGGGTTTGAATTAGAGGCAATTATAAAGGGCTATTTTAATGGAACAGACAGTTATATTATGACCTGCTATAAAGATATCGAACGAAGAACTAGTAAATATTGGATCGAAGAGGATACGGTTCTTCAGGAAATCCAGAAAAAAACCACGAAGGAAGCAGCAATCATCCCTGAGCGATATCACTTCCGTAAAGCAGACGAGCAGGATGCAGAGAAACTTGCAGAATTATATAGGATCGTATTTGCTGTTTATCCGACACCTATGAATGACTCGGATTATGTAAAAAAAATGATCAGGTCAGGCACTATTTTTTATGTTGTTGAATGTAACAAACAGCTTGTAAGTGCTGCTTCTGCAGATGTTAACAATACCTTTTACCATGCTGAGCTTACTGACTGTGCGACATTGCCGGAACATAGAAAATATGGATTGATGAAAAAACTCCTTATTCAGCTCGAGGATGAACTAAAGAAGAGCGGGATATTTTGTGCATTCTCGATTGCCCGTGCCCTTTCCTTTGGCATGAATGCTGCTTTTTTTCAGCTTGGCTATCAATACAACGGAAGATTAACAAACAACTGCTATATATTTGACAAATTAGAGGATATGAATGTATGGGTAAAGGATTTATCAAAAAAGTGAGATGACATATGATCTGCCGGTTTTTAAGCATGGTGCCGATTTTTAGGCAATAGAATGGCAGATTCATTTTTACGCTATGCCGAAAATCCAGCATTGAAATTAGGTTTCTATATCTGGCTAATAAAGCTAATTGTAAAAAAAGTATTTGCTGCATTCTCCCCTCTGATCTTTTTTCCTTCATTTCTGTTGGCATGAAACTTGCAAGATAAATGATGTACAGCAAAGAAGGAGGAATGATCATGCTACATGATTTATATAAACCGCAGCGTCATTGGAAAGACATTGAATTGTGGAAGGATGTACCTGAAGAAAAATGGAATGATTGGATCTGGCAGCTTACTAATACTATTCGCACATTGGATGATTTAAAAAAGGTTATTAACCTCACACCCGAAGAAGAGGAAGGGGTGAGGATTTCTACAAAAACAATTCCGCTAAATATTACTCCCTATTATGCAGCATTAATGAATCCCACCGATGTTAGATGTCCAATTCGGATGCAGTCTGTTCCAATTGGAAAAGAAATGTACAAAACAAAATATGATTTAGAGGATCCGCTTGAAGAAGATGAGGATTCACCCGTTGCCGGCTTGACGCACCGCTATCCTGACCGTGTGTTATTTCTGGTTACAAATCAGTGCTCAATGTATTGCCGATATTGTACGCGGAGACGCTTCTCAGGTCAGATTGGGATGGGCGTCCCTAAAAAGCAATTAGATGGAGCCATTGACTATATCCGAAATACACCAGAGGTTCGAGATGTGCTGCTCTCGGGCGGTGACGGACTTTTAATTAATGACAATATTCTTGAATATATTCTAAAAAATCTGCGTGAGATTCCTCACGTTGAAATTATCCGGATCGGCACAAGAGCACCAGTTGTTTTTCCGCAACGTATTACAGAAAATCTTTGCAACATCCTAAAAAAATATCACCCTGTTTGGTTGAATACACACTTTAACACTTCCATTGAAATCACAGAGGAATCAAAACGGGCTTGTGAAATGCTTGTTGATGCAGGAGTTCCTGTAGGAAATCAGGCCGTTATTTTAGCAGGGATCAATGATAGTGTTCCGATCATGAAAAAACTTATGCATGATTTAGTAAAAATCAGGGTCCGCCCTTACTATATTTATCAGTGTGACCTCTCAGAAGGGATCAGCCATTTCCGTGCACCGATTTCCAAAGGTCTTGAGATCATCGAAGGGTTACGTGGACATACAAGCGGCTATGCTGTGCCAGCCTTTGTGGTTGACGCACCTGGGGGAGGCGGGAAAATTACCTTACAGCCGAACTATTTGATATCACAAAGTCCTGCAAAGACCGTGCTTCGTAATTTTGAAGGGGTTATTACCACCTATCCTGAGCCAGAAAACTATGTTGCGGGACGGGCGGATGATTATTTTCAATCCATTTATCAAGCTCATGACCTAAAGCCGTCTAAATTAGGAATCAGCGGTTTATTAAACGATGAAAAGTTGAATCTGGTACCAGATACACTTGAGCGTTACGACCGTAGAGAAAGCTTCAAACAAAGCCCGACCTATTCAACTTTAAAAGAAAAGCGGGAAAAGCGTGATGAGCTGAAAGAGAAAAAATATCAGGCACAATTAAAAAAAGAAAAAAGCAAGGAATGAATGAGCTTGTAAGGAGGTTTGGAAATGAAATGTGAATGGTGTGAGCAATCGGATGCAAATGAAATTACTTGTACCGTTTATTGGGAATTGCCAGACGGCACACGCGCGATTGAAATAACAGAAACACCAGGGATGAAATGTTCGTCATGTGGAATGGAATATCAGACAGAAGAGACAATTCAACAGCTGGAGGATCAGCTGCTATTAATTGATACAACAAAGATTGGCAAGGAAATCTCATACGAGGCGTTAATGGCGCAGCCGAAATTTTTAAAAAGAAATTATTTTCGATTTTAATTATGTGACATAGTCCTGCACTTAAAATGAAAGGATTCGGTGACTTGGATGAAACGTTCGTTGCTAATTAAACCGATGATGAAAGATGCTTATCCAACAGCCACCCATGGTGATGGCATTTATTTATATGATGACACAGGTAAAAAATATATTGACGGCTCCTCAGGTGCTGTAACAGCAAGCATCGGCCATCGGGTCCCGGAAATTATTGAAGCCATGAATAATCAAGCAAAAAAGGTATCTTTTGTGTATCGCTCACAGTTTACCTCAGAGCCGGCAGAGATGCTGGCACAAAAACTAAATGAGCTTGTAGATGCAGGCGAGGACTACTGGTCATTTTTCGTCAATAGCGGATCAGAGGCAACAGAAACAGCGATGAAGATGGCGATCCAACATTGGCAGGAGCAAGGAGACTACAGAAAAACAAAAATCCTATCACGGTTTATTAGCTATCATGGCATCACCATTGGTGCGTTATCAATGTCTGGTCATGTGAAGCGGAGAGAACGGTTTGTACCGCTGCTGGAAGACTTTCCAAGTGCAGCGGCTCCATACTGTTATCGATGTCCATTTAAAAAGACTTTTCCTGAGTGCCAGTTAAGCTGTGCCAATAATTTAGAAACAGCAATTAAGCGGATTGGAGCCGAGCATATCGCTGCCTTTATCGCTGAGCCGATCGTAGGAGCAGCTGGCGGGGTTATCGTTCCTCCAGAAGGCTACTATCAACAAATCTCAAAAATTTGTAAACATTATAATATTCTATTTATTGCTGATGAAGTAATGACTGGGATTGGGCGTACAGGAAAAATGTTCGGGATGGATCATTGGGAGATTAAGCCGGATATTATTGCCCTTGGCAAAGGAATGAGTGCAGGCTATACCGCGATGGCAGCAGCCCTTGCAAGTGAGAAGGTGATGACACCGATTTTACAAGGCTCGGGTTCGATTATGAGCGGCCATACCTATAGTGCCAATCCGCAATCTGCAGCTGTTGCTTTAGCAGTATTAAATTATATTGAAAAACATAGACTGCTAGATAAGGTGAATGATAACGGCGGCTATTTGCTGCAAAAACTAGAGGAAATAGCCGGAGATCTAAATATGATTGGGAATGTTCGCGGAAAAGGGCTGATGATTGGTGTCGAGTTTGTGTCCAACCGAATGACCAAGGAACCATTCAGCCAATCTGAAACAGTTACAAGCCGAGTTGTTGACAGAGCACGCGAGAAGGGTTTGCTTATTTATCCGGCATCTGCTGGTGAAGAGGGAGTTCATGGTGATGCAGTCATTATTTCTCCGCCGTTTATCATAACAAAACAAGAAATTGATCAGCTAGTACATCTTTTTAAAGAAACGGTCATAGAGATTCAAAGAGAATTAGATTGTTAGGGGGAAAGGACAGTGACGGCTCCAAAAAAATCAATCAGCAAAATAGGCACCCTTGAAGAAGCATTATCACATATTCATAATGGATGTACTCTCATGTTTGGCGGTTTTGGGGGTATCGGTAATCCGCCATCATTAATCAATGGAATTCTCGAAAAAGGGATAACGGATTTAACATTAATCGGTAATGATACCGGATTTCCTGATATCGGGATTGGCCGGCTTGTAAGCCAAGGCAGAGCTACAAAATTAATCGTATCCCATATCGGCTCAAATCCAATCGCAGGACAATTAATGATGGAAGGAAAATTAGCAGTTGAATTTTCCCCGCAAGGTACGTTAGCGGAACGAATTCGTGCTGGTGGAGTTGGTCTTGGCGGGATCTTAACCGATGTGGGTCTTGATAGCATGGTGGAGAAAGGTAAGCAAAAAGTAACCGTTAATGGCAAGGAATTTCTGCTGGAAACCGCACTGACAGCAGATATTGCCATTGTAAATGCCAAAAAGGCAGATACCTTTGGCAATCTTATTTATGAAACAAGTGCCAGAAATACGAATCCGTTAGTTGCCATGGCCGGCAGATTTACCATTGCAGAGGTGGAAGAAATCGTTGAGATGGGTGAACTTGACCCGGAAATAATAGTGACGCCAGGGATTTACGTAGATCTTGTTGTTCAAAGTAATGGAGTGGATTGGAAGTGGGCTTGGGAGTAGCGTATGATCAAGACCAATGGGCTTTTAGGGGGGATTAAAGTTGAGCATGGATAAGGAGATCAGAAACCGAATCGCCAAACGAGCAGCAAAGGAAATTCAAAATGGGATGATCGTCAATCTGGGAATAGGGATTCCTTCTTTAGTACCCAACCATCTCCCTGAAGATGTACATGTCATGTTTCAAGCGGAAAATGGTATTCTCGGCATGGGGAAATCACCTGAAAAAGGAGAAGAGGATCCAACATTATGTAATGCTGGAGGCTTTCCTGTCACCATAAACCCTGGAGCGTCTTATTTTGACAGTGCAACGGCTTTTGGAATGATCCGTTCTGGTTACTTGGATGTTACAATTCTTGGCGGTCTTGAAGTTAGTGAAAAGGGTGATTTAGCAAACTGGATTGTACCTGGAAAAAGGGTACCGGGAATTGGCGGAGCTATGGAGCTGGCTAAAAAAGCGAAAAAAGTCATTGTCTTAATGAATCATTGTAATAAAAAAGGAGAACCGAAAATTTTGCAGGCATGTACATTGCCGTTAACTGCAAAGGAATGTGTCAGCATGATTATTACCGATATGGCTGTCATAGAAGTGACCAATCAAGGTCTCCTTCTAAAAGAAGTTATGGATCCTTTTACTGCCGAGGAAGTCGCTCAAAAAACTGGCGCTGCTTTAAATATTTCTGAAAACCTCAACGTGGTGAAATAAAAGGATATGGGACAGATAAAGGGGGATGAGTTGGTTGAGTGAGGAACGGAAGATGCTGCAATCCCATATAAATAAATGGTTAATAGCTAATCGAGAACATGGAATCAAGCTTTTGCAAAAGTTAGTGAGAGCAGCCAGCACGCAAGGAAATGAGGACCAAGCGCAAAAAATTGTTATGAAAGCCTTGTATAAAATAGGTTTAAAGGTGGATGTTTGGGAGCCTGATGGGGATGAGGTAATTAAGCATCCCTATTTTGCCTCGCCGCGAAATGAATTTAAAGGCAGTCCAAATGTTGTAGGTTTGCTTAAAGGCACCGGGGGAGGACGATCCCTTATTTTAAATGGTCATATAGATATTGTTCCTGAAGGAGATCCGCAGCAATGGGAATATGATCCCTTTGGCGGTGAAATCAGCAATGGAAGAATATATGGACGAGGTGCAACAGATATGAAAGGCGGTAATGTCTCACTTTTGTTAGCTTTATCCGCTCTGCGTGCACTTGGAATTCCTTTGAAAGGGGATGTGATTTTTCAAAGTGTCATTGAGGAGGAAAGCGGCGGCTTGGGTACATTAGCTGCTATTCTACGAGGATATAAGGCAGATGCAGCAATTATCCCTGAACCGACAAACATGAAAATCTTCCCGAAGCAGCAGGGATCCATGTGGTTTAGAATCCAGGTGAAAGGCCGCTCAGCACATGGAGGAACACGCTATGAGGGAGTTAGCGCAATTGAAAAAGCCCTTTTTGTTGTTGAACATATTAAACAGCTGGAAAAACGGAGAAATGAACGGATTACTGACCCTCTTTACAGTAAAATCCCGATCCCCATACCCATTAATATAGGGAAAATTGAGGGGGGAGATTGGCCTTCTTCTGTCGCTGATCTTGTTAAACTAGAAGGACGGATGGGAATTTCACCAGAAGAAACAATGGAGGCAGCTAAACATGAGCTGGAATGCTGGATGAACGAACTTAAGGAAATTGATTCTTGGTTTTCAGAGCATCCAGTTACAATTGAATGGTTTGGTGCTAGGTGGGTTCCAGGTTCAATTGATATCGAGCATGAATTAGTAAAATATTTATCAGCAAGCTTTCGTGAGGTAGTGGGACATGAGCCTGTGATCGAAGCCTCTCCATGGGGGACAGACGGGGGATTACTAACAAAGGTGGGAGCGACACCAACCATCGTATTTGGCCCAGGGGTTACAGAAAAAGCTCATTTTCCAAATGAGTATATTGAGATTGATAAGATGTTTGAAGCCGCTGAAATTATTGCGTTAACGATTGTGGACTGGTGTGGAACTTCTCCTGAATCTTGCAGAACATTGTCCCAAGTTAAAAACATGGAATCATAATAAAATAGCTGATAGACACTCCATCCATCTTTCGAAAAATGACAAAAATAATCGATCCTTTAATGATACCATAAAGTCCCATCACTGGTTTCTAAAAATTCCCCTTCAAATCATGTAGATATTTTGTGACATACCTTTTTCCTACTTTCAAGAGATGAAAATAGTACTTATCAGGTAAAGGATTTAAGGAAAAATGGTCCATTTGTTGAATGGAAATGCCTCTGTATAATATTACCTAAACCTAGTTAAATTTTAATTACCTAAAAAGTGTAAAGTGTAGTAAAAATATAGAAGGGAAAGGTACTTGTGAGGGTTTTTGAAGCAAAAAAATTAATCGAAGCAATGGAAGTAAGGGCCAAGCAGTACCAGGAACTTCTCGGTAATCTTGAACAAGTAAAAAAGCAATGCTGGAATGTTGTGAATTTGGGAGAGCATTTTAAAGGTGAAGGCGCTGAGGCAGTTAAAGGGTTTTATCAAGCTCAAATCGATGTAATAGAAGCATGGGTGCTTCTTATCAATAAACGGATTGCTTTTTTTTGCGGTATTGAAGGAATGATAGAAGACCTGGATTTAGCAGGAAACACGATCATCCATGTTCCTTTTCTTGAAAATGATTTGCCTAACGCTGCAAATCTCTCTGAAGAAATTGTCTTAAACCAATATTTTGAATTAACAAAGATCCTAAAAAAGATAGAGGACTTAATTGATATAGATGCTTTCTCAAACAGCCGTTTTGAAGAAAGTCAGGATCGTGCTGAAAAGCAACGTAGAGACACACTAGCTGCATTAGATCACCTGGATCGTGAACTGATGGCTGAATACAAGTCGATAAATAAGGACGAGGAATATGTAATTTCACTTTTTCGACATCTCAAACAGGCTACAAGTCAAGGGGTGCAACTCTCTCCTATTCGTTTCAACGCTGAAGCCTATAATGCAAGCAATGTATTTCAATTAAAAAAAGATACAGAACAACAAGCAAAGGAGTATCTCTCCTATAAAGAGGAACAGAACAATTTTAGGAATCAATTGAAATCCAAAAAAGAAACATAAATAATTCCGATGAAACCTTAATAAGCTAATGCTTTTTAAGGTTTTTTCAATTTATTTAAAAATAAAAAGGAAAAAGGTATTGAAAAGCGCTTACATCTATTTTATACTATCAATAAACCGATTTACTAAACCGATTTATAAATAAACTGAAAGGAATTATCCATGAATAATGTAATCGTTCCATTAAATGCTTTTAATAGAAATGAAGTATTGGAGAAAGGCCAAGCTGCATTTGTTAAAGACATTGCTTTATCCGGTGCATTTGGCATTGAGATTCGAAGAGAATTATTTTTGGAGGGGGATATAGCTCTCGAGCTAGTAAAAAGAGAAATAGAAAATGAACAATTATTTACCGTTTTCTCCGCTCCTATTGAAGTATGGGGAGTTGACCATACGTTAAATAACCTGCTTCTTCAAAGGACAATTGAGGAGGCGAAGCTTCTTGGAGCACAATGGCTAAAAGTCTCATTAGGACATTATCACCAGGAACATTCGAACGTAAGTGAATTAAAGGATCTACTAAAAAAAGAATCTATTCAACTATTTGTTGAGAATGATCAAACGAAGCATGGTGGTAATGTTGAATGCTTGAGAGTCTTTTTTGAAAACGCTTCGAATTATGAAGTGCCAGTGAAAATGACATTTGATAGCGGAAATTGGTATTACACTGAACAATCGATTCAAAAAGCTCTTGAGCAATTATCACCATATGTCGGTTACTTGCATCTCAAACATGTTGAGAATCGTGGAGGTTCCCTTGTGACGCTGCCGCTTATGGATACAAGTGACGCAGAATGGCGAAAAATAGTGAGACTTTTTCCCCATCATTTGCCAAAGGCATTGGAGTTTCCGATCGATCCAGTTTCAAAAATGAAGGATTTTATTAAGTTGGTTCAAGAAGCAGTTCTTGAAGAAAGCGAGGGAATTATATGAATCAATTCGATGTCATCACATTCGGTGAAGCAATGGCCATGTTTATCGCAGATGAGCAAGGTCCGCTTCATGAAGTGAATCATTATACACGCGGTCTTGCCGGTGCGGAAACAAACGTTGCGATTGGCCTTGCCAGATTAGGTCTTCGTTCAGGCTGGGCCAGCAAGGTAGGTAATGATTCATTTGGGAAATTTATTATTCAACGGTTAAAAGAAGAGCATGTTAATATTGACCATGTTATTATCGATGAAAATTATCCTACAGGTTTTCAAGTAAAGTCAAAGGTTTCGGAAGGAGATCCTGAAGTCCAATATTTTCGTAAAGGCTCTGCAGCAAGTCAAATGGGTGTAAATGACCTTCAGGAAGCTTATTTTTTAAAAGCTATTCATTTGCATATGACGGGAATTCCGCTTGCATTATCCAGCAGTACGCGAGAGTTTGCGAAGCATGCACTTACCTTAATGAAAAGCAATAATCGGACTGTATCCTTTGATCCTAATTTACGTCCGTCACTATGGCAATCAGCACAGGAAATGGTGAGAGAAACGAATGAAATTGCCTTTCAAACTGACACCTTTCTTCCAGGACTAGCAGAAGGTGTAATCTTAACAGGTTACAAAGCTCCTGAAGATATTGCCGCATATTACTTAGATAAAGGCGTCAAGTTAGTTATCATAAAGCTGGGTGAAGAAGGGGCTTATTATAAAACCATAAACGATGAAGGAAGAATAAATGGATATAAAGTTGACCATGTCATTGATACGGTTGGCGCCGGCGACGGGTTTGCAGTAGGGGTGATCAGCGGATTATTAAACAATATGTCAATTTCGGAAGCTGTAAGGAGAGGGAATGCCATTGGCGCATTGGCTGTGCAATCCCCTGGGGACAATGACGGTTATCCAACCACTCATCAGTTAGAGCAATATATGAAAAACCATTTACAAGGAGTGAAGTAAAATGGAAAACAAATTAGCAAAACAAAGATGGCTTCGTTTAATCCCTGTTGTTTTTATTACGTACAGTCTTGCTTACTTAGATCGGGCAAACTATGGCTTTGGTGCGGCAGCAGGTATGGCCGAGGATTTACAAATTACGCCGGCCATCTCCTCATTATTAGGCTCCTTGTTTTTCCTAGGGTACTTCTTTTTCCAAATTCCTGGAGCACATTATGCGGAAAATAAAAGTGCGAAAAAGCTTGTTTTTTGGTCATTAATTTTATGGGGTGGATTAGCAACTGCGACAGGTCTCGTTAGCCATGTCGGTTGGCTAGTTGTCATAAGGTTTACACTAGGTGTTGTTGAAAGCGCAGTTATGCCAGCAATGCTTGTATTCCTTAGCCACTGGTTTACAAAAGCGGAGCGTTCTCGTGCTAATACCTTTTTAATTCTAGGTAATCCTGCAACTGTATTATGGATGTCAATTCTTTCCGGCTATCTGTTGGAAGCGTATGGCTGGAGATGGATGTTTATTATTGAAGGTCTTCCAGCAGTCATTTGGGCGTTTATTTGGTGGAGAGTTGTCAATGATGAGCCAAAAGAAGCAAAATGGCTTACAGAACGTGAAAAAGCCTTGCTTCAAGAAGAGCTTGAGAAAGAACAGCAAGGATTGAAACCGGTTAAAAATTATGCAGAGGCATTTAAGTCGAAAGCAGTTATTCTATTATGTGCTCAGTATGCACTATGGAGTGTAGGTGTATATGGTTTTGTTATGTGGCTGCCATCCATCATTAAGGCTGCCCCAAATATGGATATCGTTGAAACAGGCTGGCTATCATCTGTCCCTTATATTTTGTCGATTATTCTCATGTTAACGGTTTCTCACTTCTCAGATAAATTGCAAAACAGGAAAGCGTTTGTTTGGCCATTTCTACTAATTGGAGCACTGGCTTTCTATGGCTCATACTTAGTCGGAACAAGCAACTTCTGGTTATCATTCGTCTTGTTGATCATAGCTGGCGGTGCAATGTATGCTCCATATGGTCCATTCTTTGCGATTATTCCGGAAATACTGCCTCGGAATGTAGCAGGTGGGGCAATGGCCTTAATCAACAGCATGGGGGCTCTTGGTTCGTTTGCTGGTTCTTACTTCGTCGGGTATTTAAATGGAGCAACTGGAAGTTTTAGCGCATCGTATATCTTTATGGCAGGATCGCTATTCCTATCAGCCCTATTAACAATTTGGGCGGTAAATGCCGCAAAAAAGCCTCAAGATGTGAAAAGCGGTAAGATGGTTGCTTCATAATAAACTAAAAAAGTTACAGTAAAGGATGCCCAAAAAGCTACGGGTATCCTTTTTTCTGTTTTTCTAGCTTATTTCACTATTAATAGGTAAAATAAAAGAATAAAAATGCAAAAAGAGGACGATTTCATGGCTATAACGATGGCGGATGTGGCGAAACGTGCAGGAGTTTCAAAAAGCACGGTTTCACAATTTTTAAATAAACGATATGAATATATGAGTGAGGAAACAAGATATAAAATAAGGGATGCGATCAAAGAGCTTGGTTACCAGCCAAATTATGTGGCAAGAAGCCTAAAGCAAAAGCGGACATCGATGATTGGAATTATTGTCGCCAATATTATGCACCGTTTTTCAACTGAAGTTTGCAGGGCTTTGGAGGATTACTTTAATAATTATGACATGAATGCAATTATATGCAACGCAGATAATGACCCTGAAAAAGAACGAAAATATATCGAAATGCTTCGTGCCAAACAAGTGGATGGGTTAATCATTTTTCCAACTGGTCAAAATATAGAGCTCTATCAAGAAATGATAAATGCTGCCTATCCAGTAGTATTTATGGACAGAAAAGTCAAAGACTTAATTGTTCCAACTGTTGTTGTAAATAATAAGGAAGCAACCAAGCACGCGGTAGAGCACTTAATTAAGAAGCAATACACAAAAATAGCCATTGCTACAGAAGAATTGACGATCTCTACAAGACATGAACGGAAGCAAGGCTATATGGAAGCATTAAAAAATAACAATATGCCTGTATTGGAAGAATATATGATAAGTACTCCCATACATTTGATGGCAGAGGAGCTCGAAAAATTGTTTTCATTAGAAGAACCTCCAACTGCCCTTGTTGCAGCAAATGACTTAGTGTTTTTGGAAGTACTTAAATTTGCGAAAGAAAACGATATCAAAATTGGGAAACAGCTCGGTTTAATTGTGTTTGATAATATCCCTTTTGCGAACCTGGTTAGCCCCACAGTTACTACCATCAGCCAGCCTGCTTACGATATGGGGAAAAAAGCAGCAGAGCTGTTATTAAAGCTGATTAATAAAGAAGAAGTAACCTACAAAAATACTGTATATTCTTGTGAACTGTATGTAAGAGAATCGACAAAGGGTCCAGGAAACTTTCTATAATTAAATAATTGAAAAACTGTTAAGCAGTGGATTCCATATTGGAATCGCACTGCTTTTTTAGTGGTAAAAAGAGAGTTTTTATAAATAAATTTTGGATATTACATAATGCGACAAAATACTTATTTTTAATATAATAAAATATAATCACTAATAGTGATATATAGGTTTTTATTCTTGTTTTTTATTTAGTGCATTATATCTAATGAACTAGATTTTTCCAATGTGAGGGGAATAGGTTTGCTTATTTCAGTAAATAGTAAATATGTAGTTCTATCCCTAGCTTTTTGATGGAGGTGATTGACTATGGAAGAAAAACCGTTGCATTACGATGGCAGTGTTCAAAATGGAGAAACCTCAAGTGACTTAACCTCTTATGAGCCCGTTAAATTGACTGATGAAATGAGAAAGATGATTAGCAGCAACCCTTACGTGATTGAAAATAATCAATAATTTGCAAAAAGGATTTGTCATGCACGGGCAAGTCTTTTTTTCGATTGTTTTTAGGCAAAAAATTTGCTTGGAAATATAATCTTTTATAAAATTACTTTGAATTAAAATAATATTAATTCAGTTCATATTGAATAAACCATCATTTTTTGTAAAAAATATGATCGTTAATTTATTTGAAAGGAAAGGTAGATACATGACAAAAGTATTGTATATTACAGCTCATCCACATGATGATACACAATCTTACAGTATGGCAGTAGGGAAGGCTTTTATTGACACTTATAAAGAAGTAAATCCAGACCATGAAATTGTCAATCTAGACCTATACAAGGAAAATATTCCTCAAATTGATGTCGATGTTTTCAGCGGTTGGGGCAAACTTCAAACTGGAAAAGGATTTGAGGAGCTGTCAAATGAAGAAAAAGCAAAGGTTGGACGTCTTTCAGAACTATGTGAACAATTCATTTCCGCAGATAAATATGTATTTGTAACTCCTTTGTGGAATTTTTCCTTCCCGCCAGTTATGAAAGCATATCTTGATGCTGTTTCTGTAGCAGGAAAAACATTTAAGTATACGGCAGAAGGTCCAATCGGTTTATTAACTGATAAAAAAGCCTTACATATTCAAGCGCGCGGAGGCATTTATTCAGAAGGACCAGCAGCTGAAATGGAAATGGGGCACCGCTACCTGAATATTATGATGCAATTCTATGGTGTGCCATCCTTTGAAGGAATATTTGTTGAAGGTCATAACGCAATGCCTGAAAAGGCTCAAGAAATTAAAGAAAATGCAATTGCACGTGCAAAAGATGCAGCTCATACGTTTTAAAGATCTGAGAGTCAACTTTGATGGTTGGCTCTTTTTTGTGTTATTGGATAAAGGAGGGCTTACGATCAGCGCTCGGCCGAAAGATATCGACATTCCAAAGTGAGAATAACAACGACTTCCTTAAGCAAGTATAGTGACTTTCACATTTCTTATTGTAAAGCCCTTTCATTTGCTTTATAATAGTTTCATAAATCGGTTTAGTAAATAAGGTAATAAAGCTTTAGAGGAGTAAATATGTATATTCAACTAGCGTTAGATCGGTATTCGATTGATGAAGCGATTGATCTTGCAAAGGCTTCAGAGGAATTTGTAGATTGGATTGAAGTGGGAACTTCTTTAATCAAAGAATACGGTATGGAAAGTGTAAAAAGGATAAAAAACGCTTTTCCTCATAAGATGATTGTTGCAGATATAAAGACAATCGATAATGCATTGTACGAATTTGAAATGTGCTTTCGTGCTGGGGCAGATGTAGCCACCGTAATGGGAGTGTCTCCAAATGCGACGATCAAAGCCTGTGTTGAAACGGCTGAAAAAATGGGCAAGAAGGTAATGATTGACTTACTGAATACAAATGATGAACAAAAAAAAGAATTGCTTAAATACAAACAAGCCATCTTTTGTGCACATGTCAGTAAAGATGAGCAGGAGATGTCTGGAAAATCAGCAATTAATATTAGCCATATGTATGACTGGATTGGAATGCTGGCGGTCGCAGGGGGAATAAATTTAGAGTCGTTTGATCAATTTCAAGAGATAAAGCCTGATGTTGTGATTATTGGTTCAGCCATTACGAAGGCGCAAAATCAACGATTGGCTGCAGAAATGTTTATGAAAAAGATCAATCAATGGAGGGAGCAACGATGAAAACAGTAGAAAGCATTCTTTCAGAAATTCAAGGTGTTATAACTCAAATAAGTGATGAAAGCCTGCAAAGCATTGCCGTAAAATTAGCCGATGCAAACAGAATATTTGTAATTGGTGAGGGTCGTTCAGGCTTTATGGGAAAATCATTTGCCATGAGACTAATGCATTTAGGAGCAACTGTTTATGCTGTAGGGGAAACGATTACCCCTTCTATTGCTGAGGGAGATCTTCTTGTTGCCGTTTCAGGCTCAGGGAAAACAAAGAGTGTTGTTTCCACTGCAGAAAAAGCGAGTGAGCTAAATTGTCATGTTGTTGCTGTTACAACAGCCCTCGAGTCACCGCTTGCCCTTCATTCAACAAATGTGCTTCATATACCAGCAGCCACAAAATATCGGGTTGAAGGGGAGAGACAGTCTATACAGCCTCTCGGTTCTTTATTTGATCAATCAGTCCACATTGTGTTTGATAGCATTTGCTTACTCTATTCTAACTTAAAAAAGCATGGCCACAATGAGGCGTTTCTCCTTCATAGCAATTTAGAGTAAAAATAAGGAGACTGTTCTCCCTGAGACAGTCTCCTACTGTTTAACACAAATTTACGAGCAGAATAAACCTGATGATGGAAGGCTCACCTTATCGAATATTAGAAAGCTCTTTTATTGGCTTGAGCAAATATTCATCAAAAATAATGATTTTCGAAGAATAAGTGATATGCTCATTGTATGATCGCAGCATTTGATGATAAAAGGCCACCAAACACTCAGCATATAGAATATTCTCTTTTGAAAACAATCCGGAACGATTAATTAGCACATTTTCATATTTTTCAATGATTCTTCTTATCGGTTTTATCATTTTTTTTGCATCTCTTATTTGATAAACTTCACGAACCTGTTCGGTTAGCAATTTGGCATCTTGTCTTAAACGCTCCCCTAGTTTTTTATTGATAAGATCGACATCATGGAGGAACTCTTCTTCAAAGATAAATTGCTTCAGCATGATTAAGTCTGACTGGACCGGCTCGTTTAAAAAGCTTAAATAAATCCTCAGTGTATTATAAGCATCATACATTGGATGATGCTTTTCCCCGATAAATTGTAATCCATAAAAAGCTAAAGCATCTTCAACAGAAACATTTTGCTTAGCAACTCTCTTTTTAAAAATTTCCTGAAAATCGATATACCGTTTTTCAATCTTAGTGATAGTACGAAGAGGGACGTTGTGTTTATCTGCATCGATTTTCAAGCGAGATAAATCACTGGGTGACCAAGAAAAATAACGGGATTTTTTCAAGCCGCCAACCCAGTCAAGAAAATCGGCAAAGACTAGTTTAAAATTGTCGGCATGAGCCAAGTCTGCATCTTCGATTCCTGTTAATGCTTTGCAAAATTCCGATAGCGGTTCCTGATTTTTTGGTTTAATCATACGATCAAAATAACGGATTTCTTCAGTTTCAAGATCATATTTCACAGCCCCTAAACGGATAGCTTCCATAATTTCAAAAGCCATACCGGAATTAGAACAAAGCATTTCAAAATCAAAAAAGACATATTGCTTTATTTCTGCCATTATATCTTCATCCTCCCCAACAGGTTATTATAATAGGGAAATGGGAGAAGGGAAAGTTCCAATTACTGGTTCTGATTTCTTTTGATTGGGATCTATTATTGAAAACTTAAGCAAGATGAGCTTAAACAACCCAAATATATGACCAAATTTGAAAGTTGTCCACTTAATGTTTTATGATAATAGAAAAAGCTTATATGGGAGATAGCAGTGATAAATTGTATAGCAGTAAGTCATAATCTGGAATTAATCATAAATTGTCCGCTAGATGAACTGGATCAAGAGCATATTAAATGGTTTTGGATTGATTTTAATAAACCGACTGATGAAGAAATCGGAGAGCTGGATCGTTCTTTACATTTTCATCCGTTAGCAATTGAAGACTGTATTCACAAGCTGCAAAGACCAAAATTGGATTACTATGAGGATTATTGCTTCTTTGTCACACATAGTTTAAATCCGTATGAGGTTGAGAAAGAAGAGATTAACTTTTTTCTAGGGGAAAATTATATTGTTTCGTTTCACCATCAAGAATCCAAGCCGGTCTATGAAGTTTGGGAACGATTAAAAGCTGCAAAAAAGGTAAGCAAATGGGATCAAATCCTCGTCCTTTATCATATTATTGATAAGCTGGTTGATAATTATTTTCCGATCGTCTATCAATTAGAAGAAGCATTGGATCAAATTGAAAACAATACGGCAGAAAAATCGATGGAGCAGCTTCTTGAACAATTGTTTGACACCAGGCACTATTTGCTCAAGCTTAGGCATACTGTAATACCGATGAGGGATTTACTTTATCGGATGCTTAATTCACATCGGTTAAAAGGTATCAAGCTAAAGCAAGAGTATTTCGCAGATATTTATGATCACCTGTTAAAGTTAACGGAAATGATTGAAGCAAACCGTGAACTAACAAATGATATTAGGGATAGCTATCTTTCATTAAACTCACATCAAACCAATCGCATTATGAGAGTGTTAACGGTCATTACAACGATCTTCATGCCGCTTACGTTTATTGCAGGGGTGTACGGTATGAACTTTGAAAATATGCCTGAATTAAGATGGGATATAGGCTATTTCGTCATATTGTTTATCATGCTTGGCATTGGCATTGGGATGTTCTTTTGGTTTAAAAAGAAAGGCTGGTTTAATTAAAAATAGGATGACGCCTCATGAGGTGTCATCCTATTATAACTCTCTTTAAAAAAAACGCTTCTTCCAAAAAATTACCGCAGTAATGCTTGATAAAATAAAAGAAATGATAATCGCTACAAAAAAGGAGTATGGGTAGTTTTGAAATGGAATCGGCACATTCATTCCGTAAAAGCTTGCCACCATGGTAGGCAATGCCATGATAATCGTAATCGATGTCAAAAACTTCATAACAATATTGACATTATTAGAAATGACCGATGCAAATGCATCCATCATCCCGCTTAAAATGGTCGTGTGGGTTTCTGCCATTTCAATAGCCTGCTGATTCTCAACAATAACATCCTCAAGTAATTCTTGATCATCCTCATACATTTTCAAATAATTGCTTTTAAGCATTTTCTGCATTACTATATTGTTTGACTTTAGTGAAGTTGTAAAATAAACCAAGCTTTTTTGCAAATTTAATAAGGAAAAAAGCTCTTTATTCTTCATCGATTGATGAAGTTCATTCTCAATCGTATCTGTCTTTTTACTGATTTGCTTAAGATACTTTAAAAAGGAAGTTGCCATCAGATAGAGGATTTGCAATGAAAACCTCGTTTTTTTGTATGTGAAAAATTGTTTTACTTTATTTTGTTCAAACAAATGAAAAATCGGATTGTCTTTTAAACAGACGGTAATAAAACAATGTTTCGTGATAATCATACCTAATGGAATCGTGTCATATATAGGGATCTCATTTTCGTCCTGTGACACCAATGGAATATTGACGATAATAAGTATATTGTCGTCGTCTTTTTCAATTCTGGACCGTTCCTCCTCGTCTAAAGGATCTTTTAAAAAGTCCAAAGGAATCCGCAATTTATTGGCCACCTCACTGATTTCCTGTTCGGTAGGCGATACGAGATTTACCCAGCATCCATTGCAAATTTCATTTGTTTCTTGATGAACTCCTTGTTCATTTGTTAAGTAAATTTTAATCATACAAACCTCCTCAATTTTTAGAGGAAGTCAAAAATGGCCCTGTCATACATAAGGAGTTGAATTTTTATCAGTATTCACCCTTAAGAGGATTGGTTCGTTCATGACTTCCTCATTTGTCGACCCGGGCTCTGGTTCATTACAGCATTGACTACTCATAAAATTTCAACTCCTTTTCCTGTATAATAAGAAGAATCCCTTACATATCATACTCCGACTGCTCATGATTGTAAACTTGAAGTTTTTTATCTATGAATCATGGAAATGGCTGTCTCATTGCATGATCCAACAAGAGACAGCCTTCATCTTTTACTAATTAACCTAATTCATTTCTGTGCCATTTGATTTCTTTTATCTGTCTGTAAGTAAAAAAGACGCCATTCGAAACTGAATAGCATCTTTTTGGTCATTTTTTAGAGAAGAGCCATTTAAAAAATGGATGAAGCTCCTTATCGACAATTTTTAATTCATCCATGATTAGTTTCTCTTCGTTGTCTGTAATCCAACTTTTTAATTCTTTTTTATTATTAAATTGGGTATAGTATGTTTCTCCACCTTTTCCAACCGCATTGACAACATACCTGCATGTATTCCCCATAATGCCCACCTTTAGATAATGTATTGTACTATTTGCATTATAACAAGGTTTAAAATTATTTCTAGTCTTTTTTAAAAAAAATTCACCGTAAACTGCACATTTACAAATTGCTAAAAAAATTAATAAACATGAAAAATTAATGGAAACGAGAAAAAATTAAAAGCATGTTATGCTAAAATAGTTGGAGAGAAGCTTGGTCAAAGGATGTGGCGTTATGAATCGCATTAGAATCGTTATTCCAACTATGATTGCTGTTTTGATCATGGCAATGTGGTTGCTTGAAAAGGATTTTTCAACTATATCAATTTATGTACGTGTTTTCATTGCACTTGGAGGGGCACTTTTATCAGGTGTATTAACTTTTATTCTTATGAAACAGGATGTTAATGGCAGTGATAAGAAACCTAATTAATAAATGTGTATGGAATCGGCTATGATTCGCAATAAGGAGTGGCAAAATGAATTTCAAACTTTTATTTATTAGTCTAATTGTAACGATCATGATAACGGCGTGCTCTGGAAAAGCTGATGTTGTTGAAAAAAAGAACGAGCATACAACACATGAAGAACATGTCATCCATGATATTCGTGAGGAAACGAAAAATAGTGATGATATGCCTCAATTTTTAAAAGATAAACCAGAGGATATGCAAATTCTCTATTTATCAGCAGCAAAAAATAGAGAACTGCTAGAAAAAATTCCATGCTATTGCGGCTGTGGTGAATCTGCAAATCATAAAAATAACTATGATTGCTTTGTTTATGAGAACAAGGATAATGGAGCAATTGTCTGGGATGATCATGGAACAAAATGTGGGGTTTGTCTTGAAATTGCTGCCCAATCAATCATAGATTATCAAGAGGGAAAAAGCATAAAAGAAATTCGCTCTAAAATAGAGAAAATGTACAAAGAGGGCTATGCAAAGCCTACTCCAACTCCAGAAGTGTAAAGTTAAGGAGCTGTCTTAACCTTTAAGGCAGCTCCTAAATTTTCCTCATAATTGACCAAGCCTCTATAGAAAATTGCTTTTCTTTACCATTTTCATCTTCAACATTTATAATATTTCTTGTACTCTATCTTTTTTTTATGCTATTTTTACCTAAAAGGGAAGGAGCAAGTAAATTGATCAAACTTAGTTTTTTCGAACGTTCCGATTTTAACCAGCTTATATCCTGGATCGATTCACCAGAGTTTTTACTCCAATGGGGAGGTCCTGTTTTTAATTACCCTTTAACAGAAAGCCAGTTAGAAACATACATAAAGAATGCAAACGGAGAACATGCCAATACATTCGTATACAAGGTCGTGAATGATAAAACATCAGCTGTGATTGGCCATATTTCTTTAGGTCAGGTTGATAGGAAGAATAGATCTGCAAGAGTAGGGAAGGTGTTAATAGGTGATCAACAGGCTAGGGGACAAGGCATCGGGCAACAAATGATGACTGAAATCCTTAAAGTGGCATTTGATGACCTTCATTTGCACCGGGTTAGTCTTGGTGTGTTTGATTTTAATACAGCTGCGATTGCTTGCTATGAAAAAGCGGGATTTAAAAAAGAAGGCTTACTTAGAGATGCAAGAAAAATAGGTGATGAATATTGGAGTCAATGGGAAATGAGCATTCTTGAGGCTGAGTGGTTTAACAAAGAAAATACAAACCATGCAATCAAAAAATAGAAAAGAATCAAGGCTAATCTATTAATCTAGTAGATTTCCGCCTTTTTTGTTAGTTGCTATACGAATTAATTATTCGCTCTCTTAATGTTCTGCGTACGATAAAGAGAACAATCTATTAAGAGAGGATGAATGTTATGCTAGGTTTATCCATGATTCAACTCGTCCGCCGTGCAGGCGGAAAGCTTGATCGTGATATGCGTCAAGAGCTCGTTCAATTTTACCGTCCCTTTCGAAAAATCCCATGCTTCTTACAGCGTCCCTATGAGACAATGAAGAAAAAGGCCAAAAGTCTGCCGGTAATTATTGAGTTTGAGCAGGATGCGTTTGATCATGGTATTAATGATGTAAAAAACACGAAATGCCGCTCCCTTCATCAGTTCCCTTCAATGTCTAGTTGTTCTGCCAAGCTTTCACTTGAGAAGATAGAGCATTTACTAGATAACTGCCTTCATATCAAGAAAATCTACTATGATAAAAAAGTAACAACACTTCTTGATACAGCTACTCCATCTATCCACTCAGATCAACTGCAACAAACAGGTTTAACTGGAAATGATGTAACGATCGCTGTCATCGATACAGGGGTGTATCCCCACCAAGATTTAGAAGGAAGAATCACTGGTTTTAAGGATTTTATTAATAACCGAACAGCTCCTTATGATGATAATGGTCATGGGACCCATTGTGCCGGAGATGCTGCGGGCAATGGATTCTTATCAGGCGGCAAATATAAAGCTCCTGCACCTGAGGCAAACATCGTAGGAGTTAAGGTTCTTGATAAAATGGGTTCAGGCTCCCTTTCAACCGTCATTGCTGGAATTGATTGGTGTATTCAAAATAAAACCCAATTAAAGATCAATATTCTTTCATTATCATTAGGGTCAACTGCTACACAGCCTGCTGCTGATGATCCGGTAGTAAAAGCTGTTGAAAAAGCATGGGATAATGGCTTGGTTGTATGTGTCGCTGCTGGTAACTCAGGGCCTTCCCAAGGTACAATAGCAAGCCCGGGAATAAGCCCTAAAGTAATTACAGTAGGAGCTGCAAACGACCATAACTCCATTGATCGTACTGATGATGTGGCAGCAGACTTCTCTAGTCGCGGACCAACAATTGATGGTTTGGTAAAACCTGATTTATTAACACCTGGAGTCAACATTATTTCATTACGTTCACCACGATCTTTTATTGATAAGACAAATTCTGGAGCACGTGTCGATACAAACTACTTCTCACTATCAGGTACTTCAATGGCCACACCTATTTGTGCGGGTGTTGCTGCACAACTTCTTCAAAAAGAACCAACATTAACTCCTGACCAAGTGAAACAAAGACTAATAGGTGCATGTGAAGATTTGGGACAACCACCTAATATACAAGGTCATGGCTATTTAAATGCCGCAAAATTGTTATAAACAGTTTAAAGTGGAGAAAACGGTAACATTTTTAAAGATGTTGCCGTTTTTCATTTTAATGAATGTACTCCTTTGTTTTGATCAATACTAATGAAAAAAGGGGTTGAATGAATTGGATAAAAAGAAAAAAGGAAGTAATAAAAGAGATAACCTGTCTCCAACAAATAGCTCAACCATGCAAGAAACTGTTCATGAATTTTCAGAAGAACTGGCTGATGGAGGAGAACGAGATGAAATAATTGCCGAACAACAGGATGTGTAACTTGATTCTATATTTAACAAATTAGCCTTGACAACGTATTCTCCTTGCAATATAATTTATTTATCAATCAATAAATAAATAAATAGAAAGAAAAAGGATGGTAATGTTGGCTGTCAAGGAAGATAAAAAAGAACGAATCATTGATAATGCTGTTGGGGTTTTCGCAGAATATGGATATTATAAGGCAACTACTGCAATGGTGGCAAAGGCTGCAGGAGTTACTCAGCCGTATGTTTTTCATTTCTTTGCTAATAAGGAAGAACTATTTATGGCTGTGATTGATCGTGCGTTTAGTCGGATTTATGACACATTTGCAGATGTTAATGCACCAGCTGATCAACTAGTTAAAACGATGGGGCATGCTTTTACGCAAATTATTCAAACCCACCGTGATGAAATTTTAATGGTCATGCAAGCTCATGCGATATCAGAGGCAGGTATAAGGGAACATGTACGCAGCTTATTTCACACCATTTTTGAATCATTAACATTGAAATTTGAGCGTGCTGGAATAACAAATGCAAAAGAAACAGCCGCACATTTTATTAGCACAGGGCTGCTTATTACGGTTTCAGAGGTGTTGAATTTACCGGAATTACTCCATGGGAAATAAGCCGAAGATTAAAAAGAAAGTGATGAGGCTTTCTTTTTTGCCCCAATATTTATTGATTGATAAATAAATAAAAATGAAAGAGAAGAAATCTTATGTTAAAAACCAGAGATAATGATCGTCAGTCAACGGAATATTTATTCAAAGAGGAAAGATACCTAATCATTACGGGGGTGCTCGGTTTTGTCCTTGCAGCATGGATTGCCATTTATCTCTTTTTTCATGATCCAATTATTTTGCCAGAAGGAAATTTAATGAATGCTTTTTCATTTAATGCAGCAATCGGCATCTTTACGTTATCGATTGCAGCTATTTTGCCATTTGCAAGGCTTGGTCGTTTAAATCGAAAGCTTATGCGGTGGCTATTTATAGTAGCTTCTCTCTATGCATATGCAGTTGAAACAATCCAAAACATCCGCGGCATAAATCCACGTTTCTCCAGTTATGGTTCTGTTTTCGATAGAATTTCCGGAATGTTTTTTGCCCTCGACTCCTTGTTGCTTATTGTCCTATCGTGTTTGCTGATGCTGCAATTTTTCCGGATACATTCTCCATTTGAACGACCAATGCTTATTTTAGGGATACGTTATGCATTTCTTTCTGTTTTCATTGCTAATCTAGCCGGTATTTGGATGATTCTGCTTCAAGGCAGATTTACAGGTGATGCAGGGAATATCATTATTCTTCATGGTATAAGCTTTCATGCTTTACAAACTTTAGTTTTATTGGGGTGGCTATTGGATAGAGTACAAGGTAAAACCACGATGAAAAAATTGCTTATCCACTCCGGTAGTATATCTTGGATGCTATCGATTATTTTAATAGGCATTCATACAGCATTTGGTCATTCTGTTTTCGAACCAACTCTGCTTCCGATCCTTATAGGAATCTTGTTACTTTTGTGGATGGCAATAATGATTATTGCATTCATGCTATTTATAGGGGAAACAAGAACATATGCTATGCAAGAAAATCAAAAACTGCTTGAAAAATAGGGGACTGCTTAATTAACAGATAAGTGATAAAAGTTTGGCCAAACTCCAATCCACTTTAAACTCTTCAAGCTTGCTAAGGAGACTTTGCCTTTTTTATTTTCATTATTTAAATAATTTATTTATTCTTTGCAAAGAATAAACATCATATTGAAAATGTATTCCTTGGAGGAAATATAGCTATGACAGAAAATCATAAAATGCTGACATCTGCTGAGATTGCCTGTATTTGGACTGCTTTTATGAACGATAGTATGTCCAAGTGTATTCTAGGATATTTTTTAAAACATGTTGAAGATGAGGAAATTCGTTCAATTGTTCAATATACATATGACCTTTCAGCCACCCATATTGAAAAATTAACAAGCTTATTTCAAAAAGAAGGAATCCCCTTACCGACAGGGTTTACAAATGAAAAGGACATAAATAATAATGCTCCCCGTCTTTACACCGATTTGTTTATGCTTACTTATATTAATCATATGGCAAAAGTAGGTTTATTTGCATACAGCGGTTTTATTGCCATGAGCGCAAGAAAGGATATTAGAGCTTATTTTAGAGAAGGACTTCAAGAAACATCAAATTTATATGATGAAAGTTCAGATGTTGCCCTTTCAAAGGGAGTATTTGTTCGTGCTCCCTATATCGCGTATCCATCCAAAACTGATTTTGTCGATAATAAAAAATATTTAAGCGGGTTTTCAATATTTAGTAAACAGCGTCCGCTAAATACAATTGAAATTTCCCATTTATTTATGAATATCCAAACAAACGTGATCGGAAGTAAGCTTGCCATTAGCTTTGCACAAATTTCACCTGACGAAAAAATACAAAAATGGATGATCAGAGGCAGTGAAATTTCCAAAAAACATGTTCAAATATTTACAAAAGCATTAATTAACAATAATATCCAACCACCTATTTCATCAGATATATCCATTTCAGATTCAACCATAGCACCATTTTCAGATAAGTTGGCCATGTTTCATATGTCCCTATTAAGCACAGCAGGAATTGGCAACTATGCAACAGCGGCAGCTGCAAGTCAAAGAAGCGACCTAGTTTTGAATTATGAACGTTTATCATTAGAAATCGCTCAATATGCTAAGGACGGCGCTGATATCATGATTCAAAACAACTGGTTAGAACAGCCCCCAGGAACGTTAGATAAAGAAAAACTGTCGAGAATGAAAGAAACATAATCGATTGATCAAATTAAAATGTCGTTTTTTCGAATTCGTAGATAAAACGTACATTGATTTTTGCTTATGCAAGCATCTTGAAGATTGCCTTTTATGTTCTCTGTTGTATAATAATAGTAATCAAAGCAGAATACATTAAAAAAGACCGCTGGTGCTGGAACACCAAACGGTCCTGCAATAGACGGTTCCTTTTTAAAGGAGTCGGCCAAATCGGTAGAAGAATCCACCTGAGCCACTAACTCAAGGGTGGATTATTTTTTTGAGTCAAATGATAGAATCGCTACGATTAGACTTGCAAATGCAACCGAAAACATCAATGATTCAAAAATCGTCAATCAGCCTCACCCCCTTTACCAGGAGTGTGCCGACACCCTTGAGAAAACCTTCTATTGTCCCATTTATTGTACCATGATAATTGGAATGGATGTTGGTCATTTGGACAATAAGTCTGTATACATATTAGAAAATCTAAGGAGGGACTCTAGATGAATCAACATGAATATGATGTTGATCAATTATTTCGTAAAAGAATCAATTATCCAGAAAATGAAATGATAACCTTTGAAAAATTGGATGATATCCTTGAAAAAACAGCAACAGCCATCCCTTTTGAAAATTTATGTATCATCGCAAATGACACGATTGAAATCACAAAGGAATCCTTGCTAAACAAAATTGCCATAAAAAATGAAGGCGGTCTTTGTTATGAACTAAATGCTTTTCTTTATTTCTTCTTTTTAAATAATGGTTTTAACGTCCAGTTAATTCGTGGAGTTGTCTATAATGACAAAGAGAAACGCTGGAACTCTGTAGGGCGCACTCATGTCGCAAACCTGCTAGAGTATAAGGGGGAGACATACCTTATTGATACCGGCTTCGGGGGAAACTTGCCGTTAAAGCCGGTTCCATTAAGCGGCAGGAGTGTAGCATCCAGAAACGGCGAGTTTAGAGTAAGAAAGCTAGCTACAGAGCATGGCAATTATGTTTTTGAAATGATACGAAAGGATAAAGATCAAGAGTGGACATTAGGGTATGCTTTTGATTCAAACCGAATAGTTAACACTCTTTCAGAATTAAATGAGATCCAACAAACGATTCTAGAACATGAGGAATCGCCATTTAATAAAAGAAAGCTTGTGACAAGGTTAACGAAAAATGGAATGAAAATATTGACAGACACTTCATTAACGGAATGGATTGATGGGGTGGTGAAAAAAACAGAAGTTGATGAACAAGGATTTAAAGCAGCAGCAAAGGAGCATTTTGGATTATTTCGATCTTGATTGTGTAATGAATAACAAAAGGCGGGAATTGGGATGACAACAGATATCATAGGAAAAGGGTCCTCCACACTAGTTATTGTTCTCCATGAAATCTATGGTTTGAACCAATTTATGAAGGAAACATGCAGGGTGGTATCGGAGCTAGGGGCAGATGTTGTTTGTCCTAATTTAATTGATCGTGAAGTTCCTTTTGATTATACGGAAGTTGACGAGGCTTATCAGCATTTTACTGAGAATATTGGATTGATCAGTGCAAAGAATAAAGTAAACTCTATTATTATGGATCTAAACGCTAAGTATGAAAAAATCCTTATATTAGGGTATAGCATCGGAGCGACTATTGCTTGGCTTTGCAGTGAGGATGATAAGATTGATGGTATCATTGGTTTTTATGGTTCCAAAATAAGGAATTATACAGAAATATCACCAAAATGCCCAACACTGCTTTTTTTTTCCGGAAAAGGAGCATTCCTTTCAAGTAGATGAGCTACTAAAAAAATTAGAAAAGGAAAATGTTCAGGTCATTAAACTTGAAGGATTGCATGGATTTAGTGATCCGTATTCTCCAAATTATCATCCAGTTTCTGCACAGAATGGATTCGACAAATTACTGGATGTTGTCCAAACCGCAATAGATGACTAACTCTCTAGATTTGCTTCAATATTCATAGATAGAAGAACAAAACACTAACGGCTCTATTAATGAGGCCGTTTTTTTTATGTCGATAAAAATAATCGATATATCTCTTGTATTCCATCAATATATCGATTAAGATTAATCGTAATTAAAACGATATGGAGGTTTCGTGGTGTCATTTTTTAATAGACAGGATATTCTTACTATCTTAATTCATATAAGCCGTGAGGATATAAGCAGGGAAAGATTACAGGAAATTTTAAGAAACGAAATACCCATGGTAGGTGAGGCCATTGATTTTTTGCTTCAGGAAGAAATCATCTTATCGAAAAAGAATATGTTGTCCTTATCTGAAAAGGGCTTGAAAAGGTCACGTCACTTCTTTGAAAAGCCTTCACATTTAAGAGACAAAATGAAATCAAAATTTGCAAAGAGACGGGGGCTGATCCAACTAGCGATTCTCCAGCTTCTTAAAGAAGAGCCTAGACATGGTTATCAAGTAATGAAACTGTTGGAAGAGCGAAGTGGCGGGTTCTATTCCCCGAGCGCGGGTACGGTGTACCCTGCTTTACAGGATTTATTAGATAAAGAGCTGATATCAGTAGATGAACAAGCTGATAAAAAAGTGTATGACTTAAAGCAGGAAGGATTGGAATTTCTAGAAGATCTTGTCCAGGACGATGACGAAGTATTCTGGGAGGAATGGCGTCTCCGCTTAATGTGGAAGCAATCTACTGAAGCAGCAGTGGTCAGAGCAGAAATGGATAAGTTTCAGCTCGAATTTCATTATGCGATGAGAGCTGTATTAACGAATCCAGCACTTGCAGAGGAGCTCGTCTCAATTATTAGGAAGGGAAGAAACGAACTCATTCAATGGTCAAATGAAACGGATAAAAAGGAAAAATGATAGGTAGGAGTAAAGATTATGAAATCTGTCAAAAAACTGTTATCGTTCACAAAGCCATATAAACTATTTATCTTGCTTGCCCCGTTATTAATGGCGTTGGAGGTCACGATGGATCTCCTGCAGCCAATGATTATGCAAAAAATGATTGATAATGGGATTGTTAATGGAGATATGAATTATGTCATAAGCATGGGCATTCTTATGATTGGCGCTGCGGTAATTGGCCTCTTTGGGGGTGCAGGCTGCGCAATTTACAGTACACGTGCTGCGGTCAATTTTGCTACTGATATTAGAAGAGATGTGTTTAAAAAAGCAACATCTTTATCAAATGAAAATCGTGATCATATTGGTTCAGGTAAATTAATTACGATTTTAACTAGTGATATTTCCGTGGTTCAAACAGCATTGATGATGACGCTCCGTGTGTTTGTCAGGGGACCGCTGCTTTTTATTGGCAGCATTATCATTGTCTTTTTTCAGGCACGAGAGCTGTTTCCTCTATTGTTCATTCTAGTTCCGATTCTGCTATTTTTTATTATCCTGCTTTCCAAAATGGCCGGTGTCTGGTTTAAGCGGGTTCAGGAAGGGATGGATCAGCTTAATACAAAGCTGCAGGAAAACATCGCAGGAATACGGGTTGTCAAAGCGTTTGTCCGGAAAGATTACGAGATTGGCCAGTTTAAGATTGTAAATGATACATTAACAAAAACAACAATACATGCTGATCAAATCATTACGGTCCTTATGCCGATTTTGCTGCTAGTCATTAATATTGGTATTGTAATTTCCCTTGTTCTAGGTGTCATGCCAGTGAATGGAGGAGCGCTTCAGGTTGGTGTGATCCTTGCGTTTATCAATTACTTGAACATTATCCTTATGGCTTTAATGTCAAGCAGTATGGTATTAATGCAGCTGATTCGTGCTGTACCGTCGGCTGCTCGGATTCAACAGGTGCTGGAAACAGAAAATAAGCATGAAAGCAATACAGTTTCTGCCAATGACTTTCCGACCAATGGAACCATTGAGTTTAAGAATGTTTCTTTTTCCTATAGTAAAAATGGTGAACATGTTTTAAGGAATATTTCCTTTGTTGCTCAAAATGGTGAAAAGATTGGGATTATTGGTCCGACAGGCAGCGGAAAAACGACGTTAATGAAACTGCTGCCTAGATTGTACGACCCTGATGAGGGAGAAATTCTTATTGATGGAAAAAACATAAAGACGATAAATTTAGAAGATTTGCGTGCTTCCATTGGGTATATTTCACAAAAACCGTTTTTATTTTCAGGAAGTATCAAAAGCAATCTCAAATTTGGAAAAACCTCTGCAACATTTGAGGAGCTAACAGCCGCATCAGAGGATGCATGTGCAGCTGAGTTTATTGAAAAGCTAGAAGCAGACTATGAGCATCAGTTAACACAAGGTGCGACAAATCTTTCAGGTGGACAAAAGCAGCGCCTATCGATTGCGAGAGCCTTTATTCGAAAGCCGGCGATGTTGATTTTAGATGATGCTAGTTCAGCAGTTGATGCACGTTCAGAAGCAAGCATTCTAAAGGCTTTGGAAACCAGGTATCTTCATACAACAACCTTCATCATCGCTTCTAAACTTTCATAAATCATTCATGCAGATAAAATCCTTGTGCTGGATGAAGGCGAAATGGTAGGACTCGGCACCCACCAAGAATTGCTTAGAAATTGCCCAGTCTATCAAGAAATATATCATACACAAGCACAAAAGGGAGGTGTAGTAAGTTGAGCAATCAATCCCTATCACGAATACAACAATCAACAGGCATCGGTCCAAAAGGAAGAATGACAGGACCAGCTGCTAAAACGAAGGATACGAAAGCAACCCTTTTGCTAGTGTGGAATTATATGGAGAGACATAAAGCAGGTTTGGTGTTATCTGGAGTTTTCGTCATCATTTCCTCCTTGTTGAGCTTATTAGGACCTTATTATATTGGCGTGATTATTGACCATTATATTATCCCTGGGGATGTTACAGGGACAATCAGAATGGCAGTGATGCTGCTGGGAATATACATTGGTGCATCTCTTTTTACATGGCTGCAGGCGTATATGATGGTCAATGTATCGGTAAAAACAATTGGGAACTTGCGCGAAGATTTATTTACGAAGCTTCAGACACTTTCCTTACACTTTTTTGATCGTCATAAGCATGGAGACTTGATGAGCAGGTTTACAAATGATATTGATAACCTGAATCAGGCATTAAGTCAAAGTGTGATCCAAATTATCTCTTCTATCTTAACCATAGCCGGAGTGACGATCGCCATGTTTTCATTGGATTGGATACTTGCACTTGTATCTTTTGTGACGATTCCGCTTATGCTGTTTGTAACAAGGAAGATTATCGGGTTCAGCAGGGAAAACTTTTTAAGACGACAAAAAGATATAGGAGAGCTGAACGGTTTTATAGAGGAATCGATAAGCGGCGGTGAAGTGATTACATTATTCGGTAAGGAGGAGGAAACATTTACACAATTTCATTCAGTGAATGAACGGTTACGCCAATCTGCGATGCGAGCTGATATGTTCTCAGGCTTCCTTGGTCCAATTAATAACTTCCTAAGTAATCTTGGATTGGGGCTAGTTATCGGTGTTGGTGCAATCATGGCGTTAAAAGGGATGACAACGGTGGGGGTCATCGCTTCCTTTGTTACCTATTCAAGACAATTTACTCGACCGATTAATCAGTTGTCAAACCTGCTTAATTCGATTCAAGCAGCTTTAGCAGGTGCGGAACGCGTTTTTGAAACAATGGATGAAGTTCCAGATCTAAAAGATAAGAAAGACGCACGTCCAGTCAATCGATTTCAAGGGGATATTACATTTATCGATGTTGATTTTAGCTATAACAATGATAAGAAAATCCTTTCGAATATTCATTTTTCCGCAAAAGCTGGTGAAATGATCGCCTTAGTGGGACCAACAGGCTCTGGTAAAACAACAATCATTAATTTGCTTATGCGCTTTTATGATATTCAATCTGGAGAAATTCTTATTGATGGCAGGAATATCAAGGATTATAGATTAAGAGAATTACGCAAAAGAATTGGAATCGTTTTGCAGGATCCTTATTTATTTTCCGGAACGGTAATGGAAAATATCCGCTATGGCAAATTGGATGCAACAGAGGAAGAGGTTATCCATGCGGCGAAAACAGCATCAGCCCACGGATTTATTAAACATTTGCCGGATCAATATAACACGGTGATTAAATCAGGAGGATCAAATATTAGTCAAGGGCAAAAGCAGTTGCTTTCAATCGCAAGGGCGATTCTGTCCAATGCAGATATTTTAATTCTTGATGAAGCAACGGCAAATATTGATACTCGAACAGAGGTAGAGATACAAAAAGGGCTTCGCAATCTGACTAAAGGAAAAACATGCTTTGTAATCGCACACCGGCTTAAGACAATTGAGCAGGCTGATCGGATATTAGTTATCAAAGATGGGGAAATCATCGAGCAAGGAAACCATGAGGAATTATTGAATCAATTCGGGTTTTATCATGATCTTTACACAAATCAGCTGAAAATATAAGGATTATAAGATTGCTAGATATTATTATGAATAGATTTGAAAGGATGATCTACATGTTTGTTAACACTGCTGTTTTTGAAATTGAAAAAGCTTATGAGGAACGTCTTGTAAGAAAGCATGAAAAAGATAAATCAGAGCTTGGAAAGGCAAAAGGACTAGTTAATTTTGAATGCTGGCGCCGAGAAAACAAGGACACCGTAGAATTTGTTTACGTATCAAAATAAGGAATCACATGACGCATTTAAAGCATGGATCTCAAGAGAAGAACATGTGAACGATCATAAAGAAATGAACAAACGGAAGAAAGAAAACCCACAAATAGAACAAGTAAAAATGAAAAAAACAATACGTGCATACGAACTTTATGAAGGGGACAGTCCCTCACTACTTTAAAGCGATGGGGGACTGTCCCCTTTTTCAAAAACCTTGTATACTAGTAAATAGTAAGTTTATGGATTTTAAAAATAAATATATAGAAAGGTTTTTGTGAATGGAATTAGAAACAGTACAACAGGTTCGTCAAAGCCGTCGATACATACCACTCCCTTTTCTCGTCATTTTTATTGGGTATTTAGTCTTTGGCTTTTCTGAGAATATTAAGGGACCGGCAATCCCGCGAATGCAAACGGATTTTGTGATCGATGAACTGCAAATTGGTATGCTTTTGGCGTTTAATTCACTTGGATTTTTGCTTGCATGCAGCTTTACAGGAGTTTTAACATCTAAATATGGAATTAAGCTTTCGAGCTTATTAGCATTTGGTTCCATGGCGTTATCTGGATTTTTCATTTATTTTTCAAGTCATTATGTGATGTTTTCGCTTTCCTATTTCTTAATGTATATTGGCAACGGAATGCTTGAAATCGCTTTAGCGATCTTGGCTGCGAGGGTTTTTACGAAAAATACCGGATTTATGATGAATTTATCGCATTTCTTTTATGGATTAAGCTCAACCGCTGCTCCAATCATGGCGACCGGTCTAATGGGGATGCATCTTTTTGGTGGTGAATTAGGTTGGCGCGGAATGTATGTGCTAATGCTGTCCCTTTGTTTAATACCGATGATTCCAGCTATTTTCAGCAGGTTTCCAGAGGATCATGCGAAAATTGAGGAAAGAATACCCTTAAAAGTGTATATAAAAGACCCTGCAGCATGGTTAATCATCACAATCCTTTCCTTAGGGGTGATTGCTGAGTTATCAATCGCCGGCTGGCTTGTTAATTTTTTAGAAAAATCTTATCAGTGGAGCGCGACCTCTTCATCTGTTATGTTATCCGTATTTTTCCTATGCTTTATGCTAGGAAGGCTTTTGCTTGGGTTCGTGACAGATAAAATTGGATTTATGACCTCACTGATCATCTTTTCTGCCATTGCAGGACTTGCAACAATTCTAGCTACGTTAATCGGTTCAACTGCAATATGGTTATTTGCCCTTGCAGGTTTCGGAATTGCACCGATCTATCCTACAGTGATGGCATTATTAGCAAAGCGCTATCCAAATGGTATTGATGCAGCGATTTCCTTTACAGTAACCTTAATGGGGATTGCTGTTGTAGTGGGGAATTTTCTAATTGGCGCCATTATTGATATTTTCAAAGAATGGTTTACCGGCCTTTATGGTTCGGAGATCGGTTTAACCCGAGGATTTCAGGCAGGTTTTATTTTTATTGGATTATGTGCTTTACTTTGTTCGGTAGCGAGTGTGATATTATATCGTTATTTGCAAAAAAGAAACGAAGTGTTGTAAAAGAATTGATCCCAGATGTACTTTATTCCATCGGTCAAATACTAATGAGAGGTGTTCTTGATGAAGGTTAGCAAGGCAAAGTCAATTGCTACTGAATGGGTTTTACAGAATGCCAGTAAGGAAAAATGGTTTATGGGAGCGTATTTCAGCGGATCAACGGTGGGAATGCCTGAAGATGCAGAAATGTCACCGTATTCTGATGTGGATGTTGTCGTGGTTACTTCCCAGGAGGAAGTACCGCTTAAGCTTGGTAAATTTGTATATAAGAATGTATTGTTGGAAGTCACTTACTTATCATGGAATCTGTTCGGTACAGTCGAAGAGGTTTTAACTTCCTATCACCTTGCAGGCAGTTTCCGAGTGAATACCATTATTGCTGACCCGACAGGACATTTTGATAAACTTTTTGCGAAAGTATCGAAGCAATTTGCTAAACGGGAATGGGTCACAAAACGTTGTGAAAATGCAAAAAGTAAAGTTGAAAATGGTATTCGCGGGTTCGATCTTTCTGCGCCATTTCATGATCAAGTGACATCATGGGTGTTTCCGACTGGTATCACTACACATGTCATTCTTGTTGCAGCATTGCAAAATCCAACAGTAAGGCTTCGCTATCTCGCTGCTCGCAAAGTGCTTATGGAATACGGGTTTGCTGACGTCTATACAGAATTATTGGAATTGCTCGGTTGTGCCGACCTAACTCCTCAGCAAGTTGAAGGGCATCTTGATCAGCTTGCCCAAACATTTGATCTTGCTGCAGCAGCTTCAAAGACACCGTTCTTTTTTAGCTCTGACATTACTCTTTCTGCCAGACCGATTGTTATTGATGGAAGCCGCCATCTTATTCGTACAGGATATCATCGAGAAACGGTTTTTTGGATTGTTGCAACATTTGCGCGGTGCCATAAAATATTAGCTGCAGACGCACCGCAAAGTTTGCAACGTGATCGATCTCCAGCCTTTGAAGCACTCCTTGCAGATATTGGAATAACAACTACAAGTGATCTTATTCGCAGTGGAAACGACGTGATCCAGTTTCTTCCTAAACTATGGAAGACAACGGAAAAAATGATTGAAGCCAATACTTCTGTCTTTTAAAAATAGGAAAATATGAAAAGGCCGCTAAGGAATTATACTTTAGCGGTTTTTTCTCTATTCCGAATGATAAAATAATTCTACAGAAATAATATTAATTTCTGCTCTAATTGCCTTTCAAAAAGAAATGGTAGAATGTTACGTTCAATTAATATTAAGTTTAAATTGAATTTTACAAAATTTTCATAGAGGATAAAAAAACATTTTCAATATGTATATATTATGTTAAGATACTTTTGTGAAAAGGAGTTATGTGAAATTCTATCCATTCGGTAACATATACCTTGAAAGCGATTACAAAACGAAAAAATATATACTTGAAATAAATAAAAAGGGGTTCACAGTTTGTAAAAAATGCTGCATAAACTATTAGGGGTGAGAACAAATGAAATATAAATCTGCTTTTGATATTATCGGTCCGATCATGATTGGACCATCAAGCTCACATACTGCTGGGGCAGCACGTATCGGCCGTGTTGCAAGAACATTATTTGGTCGTGAACCAAAACGAGCTGTTATTTCCTTATATGGCTCATTTGCTAAAACATACAAAGGACATGGAACAGATGTAGCAATCGTTGGCGGTTTGCTCGACTTTGATACTTTTGATGAACGAATTCCCAAAGCTTTGCAATTAGCTGAGCAAGCAGGGATTGAAATTGAATTTATCGCTGAAAATATTGTGACTGATCATCCAAATACAGTTAGAATTCAATTATCAAATGGTGAACATAAGCTCGATATTGTAGGAATTTCAATTGGCGGCGGTTCAATTGAAATTACAGAATTAAATTCCTTTAAACTTAAATTGTCAGGCGAATATCCGGCGATTCTTGTTGTACACCAAGATCGTTATGGAGCAATTTCAGGTGTAACGAATATTTTAGCAAAATATCAATTAAATATTGGACGGATGGAAGTATCTCGTAAGGAAAAAGGCAATATGGCAATGATGGTCATTGAAGTGGATCAAAAGATCGATGACGTCGTCATACAGGAGATTGAGAGCTTGCCGAATATTACTCAAACGATCCGAATGGTCGAGTAATGACAGTTCTTTGGAGGGATAATGATGTTTAGAAATGTAACAGAGCTTGTTGCGCTTGCAGAAAGCAAACAAGTGAAAATAGCAGAAGTGATGATCCAACAAGAGATCGAAGTCACAGGCCTTTCAAGAGAAGAAATTATTGAAAAGATGGACCGGAATTTAACGGTGATGGAGCAGGCAATTGAACGCGGATTGAAAGGTGTTCAATCCTTTTCAGGACTTACAGGCGGGGATGCCGTCTTACTTCAGAATTATTTAAAAACTGGAAAAGCCTTGGCGGGGAATGTATTGTTAGACGCGGTAAGCAAGGCAGTCGCAACAAACGAGGTAAATGCAGCAATGGGAACCATTTGTGCAACACCCACAGCTGGTTCAGCAGGTGTTGTTCCAGGTACCTTGTTTGCCGTTAAAGAAAAGTTAAATCCAACACGAATGGAAATGATTGAATTTTTATTTACGGCAGCAGCGTTCGGGTTTGTCGTAGCAAATAATGCGTCCATTTCAGGTGCAGCTGGCGGCTGTCAGGCGGAAGTGGGCTCTGCAAGCGGCATGGCAGCGGCGGCAATTGTTGAGCTAGCTGGAGGTACACCTTCACAATCGGCAGAAGCTATGGCAATTACATTAAAGAATATGCTTGGATTAGTCTGTGATCCTGTTGCAGGCTTGGTTGAAGTGCCATGTGTAAAGCGCAATGCAATGGGAGCTTCAAATGCAATCACAGCTGCGGATATGGCATTAGCTGGCATTAAAAGTAAAATACCTTGTGATGAAGTAATCGATGCCATGTATAGAATCGGCCAAACGATGCCAAATGCTCTTAAGGAGACAGCAGAAGGAGGTTTAGCAGCAACTCCAACAGGAAAGCGGCTCGCCAAAGAAATTTTTGGCTAAATAGAGATATCGTTCAACAATAAAACCAACTGAAATCTAAAACGCAGTTGGTTTTTTGCATTCAAACGAGTTTTTTAATTTTTGTCTGATTTTTTTAGATCTGTAAAATCCTCTTCTTCTCCAAATTCTGTCCCAAAAGCTAATGAAGGATTTATCCCGGCATTTCTTCTTTCTGGAAGAGCTCCTGTAACACGCTCCTGTAAAAATAAATGAACAAAAACCTCAACTGCTGTTATAATCACGGCAGATATAATGCTCCCCCAAGCAATTTGCATATAGTTCTCTAAGAGGATGCTTCCGAAAATCCAAACGCTTAAGTAGGTTAACACGAAATCTGCAACTGTTGCTGCCCGTCTCCCTAATTGCGGCAAAATAATACGATCTCCTAAAACATACGAAACAATAGTTACAAATAAACTAAAGGAAACAATATCCACTATCGTTGCATCAAAAAATAAATCTAAACCAAGGCCAAAAGCAATCATACATGTAACAAGTTTTATAAGTAAAATTGTTAGTTGGTTCATTTTTATTACCTCCCTTTCTTTAGTTTAGGTAAAAAATAAGGTGTTCATACATCGATACATGAATTTGTCCTATAAAAGATTACAAAATAATGTATTTAGGTAGGGGAAAACTAAGGTCATTTATTTAGTAAATATAGTGATTGTTTATTATGTGTGAATACACAATGAAATAGGATGTTTTTACTATTATAAAGTTATGTTTTACTTAGGAAGAATTGAAAAAGATAGGAGGGTATAATAGTAAAAAATGAAAAAAAGTAGTTGTAAGCGTTTGATTTTTCTGTTAATCTCTAAGTGTGAAGTAAAAATTAGTTAATATAAAGTAAAAACTCAAGTGTTTTTGTTAACTTGTTAACCTGATTTCTTAACTAGTCTTTTTGTGTGAATTTTTTATTAAAGGAAAAATTAGTATTGACTTGTTTCTCGCCTTCGATTATATTCTTAGTTAAATAGATTATAAGAAAACGTTTTCTCGAAAGGTGAAAAAATGAAATCAACGATAAAAGAAGTGGCTAAAAAAGCTGGTGTTTCCATTTCAACCGTTTCTCGAGTCTTAAATAATAATCAAAAGGGCTATTCAAGGGAAACAAAAGAAAAAGTATTAAAAGCAATCGCTGAACTACAATTTTCACCAAATGCAATTGCGAGGGGACTTGTTAGGAAGAAGACGCAAACAATAGCAGTCATTATGCCAGAGCTCTCTTCTTTATTTTCCACAAAGGTACTCCATGGGATCGAGGAAACAGCAAATGAGCTTCAATACAGTGTCATAATTTGCAATGCATCCCTTAACGGTGAAAGAACACTAAGATATGTGGAATTTTTAAAGGAAAAGCAAGTAGATGGCATCATCATTTTAAGTCAGAAATTAACAGAAGAAGTACATCAAGAACTTGAAAAAACCGACATACCAGTCATTCTTGTATCATCAATAAGTGAAGAATTTCCTTATCCATTTGTAAAAGTGGATGATTATCAAGCAGCTTATGATGCTACTTGCTACTTAATAAATAAAGGTCACACCTCAATTGCCATGATAAGCGGAACATTTAAAGATGTAATTGCCGGAAAGCCAAGGTTAAAGGGCTATCAACAGGCATTGGCTGACCATGGAATAGAGCTAAATGATGAATTAATTGAATTTGGTAATTTTTCTTATAAAAGTGGAAGCGATTGCATGGAAGTATTATTAAATAAAAACAGTAAGTTTACAGCTGTTTTTGCGGCCAGTGATGAAATGGCAGTCGGTGCTCTTAATAAGGCACACCAATTTGGAATAAACGTTCCGGAACAGCTTTCAATCATCGGCTATGACAACACACAACTTGCAGAAATGTCGTTTCCAAGGCTGACAACGTTGTCGCAATCGCTAGAACAGATGGGGGAAATAGCTGTATGTCATCTTGTTGCCATTATAAAGGATGAACCATTTAATCAGACATTCATTCTTCCGCACTCAATCATTGAAAGAGAGACTGTAAAATCTTTATGCTAGTAGTCTTTTTAGACGGGTTTTATGTAATAAATTGCTCAGTCTCTTTACCCTAATTTACAGAAAATGAAAACGCTTTCTGGTGTTCTTAGCATTTAAGGAGGTGAGGCACAATTATACATAAATACTAAAATCAGCTTTTTTTGGTTTCGTTTCTAGAAAGTGTTTAATCAAAGTTACCGCAATTACAAAATAGGGGGTAAATGTATGAAGAAAACAAAACTTGCATTTTTATTACTTGTATTATTGCTTGTGATGGTACCGGTTCTACAAGGTTGCAGCGATTCTAGTAGTTCAAGTTCATCAGATTCAGGCTCAAATGGTTCTGGTGAAACGGTTAATTTGACATTTTCAGCTTGGGGAAATCCAGCAGAGATTAAAGTTTACCAAAAAGCTGTAGATGGATTCATGAAGGAAAACCCAAATATCAAAGTAAAACTTGTACCAATCCCAAGTGATGGGTATATTCAAAAATTACAAACACAACTTCAAGGAAGTCAAGCTCCAGATGTATTCTACGTGGGTGACGGTGATATTTCAAAAATTATCGAAACTGGAAAATTAGCTCCGCTTAGCGAATTTATGAATAGTTCAGAAAGCTATGCAAAACCTGAGGAATTTGCTGAAGGTTTATGGGGTGCTGCTAAAAAAGATGATGAAATTTACGGTATTACTGTTGACTGTAACCCAATGTTACTCTACTACAACAAAAAATTATTCTCAGAATTAGGTATTAAATCTCCTCAAGAATATTTCGATGCTGGTGAATGGAATTTCGCCGCAATGGAAGAAGTGACAGACCAATTACGTGATGGCGGAAAATATGGATTTATCGCAGATAACGGCTGGGCTTCTTTATTTAGCTGGATTTGGGCGAATGGGGGAGAAATTTATGACAAAGAAACTGGTGACTTTGTATTAGACCAAAATCCTAAGGGAACCGAAGCAATGGAATTCCTTGCAAAAATGGTAAAAGACAAAAACTTCACGTATACTGGATCTCTTCCAAAAGGTCAAGGAGCAGAAGCAATGTTTATGTCTGGACAAGTTGGAATGGTTGCTGCAGGCAGATGGTTTACACCATTATTCCACGAAAACAAATCTTTAGAGTGGGATTATATTTCTTGGCCATCAAACACTGAAAACAAAACCGAGCCAGTTGCAATCCCAACAGCATATATGGCTGTAAATAATGATTCTAAAAACAAAGAAGCAGCGATGAAATTCGCATCTTACTATACTTCTACTCTTGGACAAAAAGACCGTTTAACTGGTATTGGTAACGCAATTCCATCTGTCAACGGTATTGATGAAGTTGTAACAGAATCAAAAGTTCCTGAGCACGTAGACGTCATCATTAATGCTCGTGAGCAAGGATTTGCTAACGCTATCCAATCAACCATTCCAGGATTGGACAAAGAGGTTAATGACATTATGGACTTAATGTATCTCGGTAAAGACGATGCTAAAACAACAGTAGACAAACTTGCTGAAAAAGCAAAAGCAATGATTGAGGAACACAGAGCTGAATAATTAGTCAATTAGGGGCCTGTCTTAAAAAGGGTCTGACTCCTCCAATTTACAAATAGTTCTGCTATATTGTATTCGGTGAGTTTTGACCCTTTGATTTAGAGACAGTCCTCTCCTTATCAATACAGAAGAAGGTGATACCATTGAGAAGTCGTCAAAATCTCTGGGGTTATACATTTCTTGCACCTCAGTTAATCGGTTTATTAGCATTCTCATTAATTCCGGTTCTTTTTACATTAACGTTGAGCTTTATGAAATGGGACGGATTTGGAGCAAAAGAGTTCATCGGTCTAGGAAATTATGTAGATCAATTTACAGAACCTGATTTTTGGAAAGCATTAATAAATACTGTATACTACACAATTCTTGTTATTCCTTTTAGTATCGGAATCTCATTAGCTGTTGCCATTGCTTTAAATAAAATTAAAGGAAAAGACTTCTACCGTTTGTTTTATTTCATGCCGGTCGTTACAAGCTCTGTCTCTATCGGTGTTATATGGATGTGGATTTTAAACGGTGATTTCGGTATCCTTAACCAAGTTTTAGCGAATATTGGAGTTGAAGGGCCAAAGTGGCTGACAGATACAAAGTGGGTTATGCCCTCAATTGCTTTGTTAAGTATCTGGTGGGGATTAGGTCATAACATGGTTATTTTCTTAGCGGGGCTCCAAGGGATTTCAAGATCCTATTATGAAGCAGCTGAAATTGATGGTGCAAATAAATGGCAGCAATTCCGTCATATTACATTGCCGTTATTGTCACCAACAACATTCTTTATCACGATTATGGCGATTATTTCATCCTTCCAAGTTTTTGACCAAGCGTTTGTTATGACAAGTGGAGGACCGGCAAAATCAAGCTATACATTCGTCTATCATATTTATGAAGCAGCATTTGTTGACTTTGAAATGGGCGTGAGCTCGGCTGCTGCGATGATCCTATTCGTTATTATTCTATTGTTTACTTTACTCCAGTTTAAGATGTCACAAAGGTGGGTTCATTATGAAGACTAGTGAAGTTCAAACGAAAACGGTTGTAGATCGAAATATTTCAGTGAGCCTTGGTAAGAAAATTAGACCAACAAGAATTTTGCTTCACATTGTATTAATCATCGGTGCTTTTTTAATGGTCGCGCCATTTTTGTGGACAATCAGCAGTTCGCTTAAGGATATGTCGCAAATTTTCCTAGTCCCGCCGAAATGGCTGCCTGACCCAGTAACATTCCAGAATTATCCGAACTCATTAACAGCCATGCCATTTGGTAAAGCGTATTTTAATAGTTTTTACATCACTGGCTTGGTCGTGTTTTTAAATATTTTAACTTGCTCTATGGCTGCCTATGCCTTTGCGAAAATTCGCTTCCGCGGTTCAAATGTGTTATTCATTTTATTTTTAGCCACGATGATGATTCCAAAGCAAGTTACAATGGTTCCGCTTTATATTATCATGGATAAACTTGGCTGGATTGATACCCATTTGGCTTTAATTGTGCCCGCTGGTTTATTTAATGCTTTTGGTGTGTTTTTATTACGCCAATTTATCAAAGGGATTCCAAATGAGTTGGAGGAAGCTGCTGTCATAGATGGTGCAAATCCTTTACGTATTTATTGGAGTGTTATTTTACCTTTAATACGCCCAGCTTTGGCTGCGTTCGGTATCTTTTCTTTCATGGGAATTTGGAACGGTTTCCTTGAGCCATTAATTTACTTATCAACACCTGAAAAATTTACAGTCCCTTTACTGTTAAATACATTTAAAGGTCTATACTTTACAGACTGGTCATTAATGATGGCAGGAACAACGATTTCTATTATTCCGGTCCTTGTCGTGTATGTCATTGCGCAAAAACAAATTATTGAAGGGATCGCATTAACTGGTTCAAAGAGTTAATTAGTATAAAAGGTGGAACGGGGTGGTTCTTATGAATAAATTGATGAACATGTTTGATTGGATCTATCGCTTACTCTACCTGAATGCATTGTGGGTATTATTTACACTTGCAGGTTTGGGTGTCTTTGGACTTTTCCCTTCTACAGTATCAATGTTCTATGTAGCAAATGAATGGGTAAGCGGAAATAAAGATATACCAGTTTTTAAAACATTTTTCACTAAATTCAAGGAAGAATTTCTTCGTTCGCAGCTGCTTGGAATACTTTTAACAGCGGCTGCTGGACTCCTTTATTTTAATCTTCAATTCTTTTTTCAAAAAGGAGGAACATTCTTTTTTATGCTTCGTTATCTTATGATAACTGTAGGCTTTTTATTTATCATCATGCTCCCGTTTATGTTCCCGCTTTTTGTCCAAAAAAGACTTTCGCTTAGAGAATTTTTTAAAAATGTCTTATTTGTAAGTATTACAAGAATATTTCATAGCGTTATGATGGTTGGAGGATGCTTAACGATCTTTGTTGTCTTTACCAAGTTTGCCGGTTTGTTTATTTTTTTCTTTGGAAGCGCTATGGCTTTTTGGTTAACATGGAACACTAAGGTTGCCTTTCATAAAATTCAACAAAAGCGTACTGTTTATCAATGATCCTATTATAAAATAAAAAAATTAATACATTAGTATAGTAGTTGAAAAAACGACTGTTACCTTTCAGATGAAATGTACAGTCGTTTTTTGATTTTTGTATGTGTTTTCTTGCAAGTATTAAAAATTAAGTAAATAGGAAAGATAACCAATAGGGAGAACGCATCGAACTATTCTTTTCGATGACACTATAAACTTGGAGCGTTATAAGAAAATGAACAGTGCATGGAAGCGGTTAACAAAAAGTCGAAAAAAAAGTAAACAGTCACCCCAGTATATGAATTCAGAAATAAATTTAACCCAAAAGGAAATAAGCCAACAATTAGATATAAATCTCAAAAATATAAAGGAAGCATTAGGGAACAGCGGTGACTTATCTGTTCGTGAATTTAAAATGGGAAAACCTACCTTACATAAGGTTGCTCTTTTGTATATTAATGGATTATCTGATAAGCAGATCATTGGCAATTTTATTATAGAAAGATTGATGGGTAATGTTAACAATACTGAAAGTGTTGACCCAAAGTCACCCGGTCAATTATTTACTTATATTAAAGAAAACATTTTAACTGTGGCAACAGTTAAAGATGAAACAGATTTAAACAAGCTGCTGCTCTCCCTCTTATCAGGGCAAACCATTCTTTTAATTGACGGCTGGAATCAAGCACTCAGCTGTTCTGCTGAAGGCGGAGAGTTGAGATCGATTACAGAACCTATGACAGAACCTGCTGTCAGAGGGCCAAAAGACAGCTTTACGGAGTCACTTATTACGAATACAGCAATGGTTCGCCGCAGGATTAAAAGTCCTAATCTCTGGATTGAAACGATGAAGCTTGGGAAGATCACACAAACAGATGCAGCAATTTTGTATGTCAAAGGAATTGTCAATGACAAGCTTCTTAAAGAAGTCAAAGAGCGACTGGATAAAATGGAAGCGGATGAGATTACTGGTTCCAATACGATTGAAGAATGGATTAATGATGACACATGGACGCCTTGGCCAACTATATTAACAACGGAACGACCTGATGTGGTGGCCGGAAATTTAATGGAGGGACGTGTTGCTATTTTTGTTGACGGTACACCGATTCCGTTGATTTTACCAGCGGTGTGGAGCCAGTTTTTTCAAACGGCCGAAGATTATTATTTGCGTTGGAATATCGCCAGTTTTTTAAGGATCTTACGGGTCGGTGCATTCTTAATCACCCTGCTTGGACCGTCTCTTTTTATTGCATTTCTTTCGTATCACCCAGAATTGATCCCAACACCTTTATTAATTAACTTAATGTCACAACGGCAAGGGGTTCCATTTCCGGTATTTATAGAGGCATTATTAATGGAAATAACATTTGAGGTTTTGCGAGAGGCAGGTGTTCGGATGCCTCGGCCGATTGGTCAGGCGGTTTCCATTGTTGGTGCACTCGTATTGGGGGAAGCAGCTGTTGCGGCGGGAATAGTTTCAAGTGCGATGGTCATTGTGGTGGCAGGGACAGCAATTGCAAGCTTTACGATCCCCCACCATACGATGCTGGATGCTGTTCGTTTACTTCGGTTTGTGATGATGATTTTTGCCGCTTCTTTTGGTCTTTATGGAGTTGGACTCTGTGTCATTATGTTAGTTGCACATACTTGCAGTGTGCGCTCTTTTGGTATTCCATACTTGGTTCCCTTTGCCCCGCTTATTTTGACTGATTGGAAAGATACGATCATCCGGTATCCAAAGCCATTTTTGTCAACGCGTCCTCGATTAATTAACCAAAAGAAAATTAAGAGGACAGGTGATCCTCATAATCTCGGGCCATCATCGAGAGAAAATCAACAAAAGGATAATAAATCAAAGAGGGATTCTAATGAAACATAGACCATTTATCATGTTTATACTGCTTTTGTCCATTGCTTTGCTGTCAGGATGTTGGGATCGCAAAGAATTACAGGACATTGACATCGTGAGCGCTATTGGTATAGATGAAGGCGGCGATGATCTAGAAAACAGATATCGCGTCACAGTTCAAGTGATAAATGAGGGACAAATAGCTGGTGGACAACAAGGAGGGAAAGGGGATTTATCTCCTGTTACGACCTATACGTCAACAGGGAGCACCATTCAGGAAACACTTCGAAAAATTGCGCCAAAGCTGCCGCAGGAACTTTTTTTTCCTCATCTCCAATTAATGGTGATTGGAGAGGATTTGGCGAGAAAAAAGGGCATTCAAGATTTATTTGACTGGCTTGAACGTGATTCACAATTTCGAACGCTTTTTCCAATTCTAGTCGTTAGAAATAATTCAGCAAAAAATGTTCTCGAAATCATGACATCTTTAGAGCCGATTCCTTCAGCAAAAATTGTCGGCGGCTTAGAATCCACTCAAAAAACGTGGGGAGAGTATGCAAGCAGCCGGGCAGATCAAGTTATTCAACAATTAGGAGGTGAGGCGGCACATTTGACAGGAATTGAGATTATAGGAACCAAAGAAGAAGGGAGTAAGTTAACAAACGTTCAACAAATATCTCCAAAAGCGGAACTTCAAATAAAAGGACTTGCCATTTTTAGAAACGGGAAACTCCAAAAATGGTTAGATGATGATGCTGCACGTGGTGCTACATGGGTTAATAATGAATTGACCAAAACCACCTTAAACCTGGATTGTAAAAAGAAAAAAAAGGGTGTTGCCGTTGATATGATGCGGTCCAAAACGAATATAAAAGTCGACATTAAAAATGATAAACCCGTTATTTATGTCTCAGTGCGATCGGAAAGTCACATCTCGGAAGTTCATTGTTCCATGGATCTCGGGAAATATGAAAACTTTGAAAAACTTGAAAAGCAGTTGCAGAAGGAAATAAAAGATGAGGTGATGATGGCCATAGAAGCTGCAAAAGAAGAAAAGAGCGATATTTTTAGTTTTGGTGAATATGTCAACCGAGAGGACCCAAAACTGTGGAAGAAAATCGATAAAAAATGGAATGATGAAATCTTTCCTGAGACAGAAGTGAAGGTAGATGTATTAGCATTTATTCGAAGATCTGGCCTGCGGACAAAGCCATATATTAAATAAACAAAAACATGAGAGTATGATCCAAAATAGGGAGTGACTTATCTGTTATAAGCAAATTTCCTTTTTAAATAATGGATAAGTATAAATTTTATAAAGGAATAGGAGAAATAACTAGATTAGACGTACAGAGATATCCTCTGAATATGATACAGTCAAAAACATTTATTAAATGAACTAAAAATCCGGGCACTAGAAGTAAAAAGGGGGATGCGAGACGATGGAGAAAGCCAAGGTTAGCGTTATTCAACTCTTTGCCATGATGCTTATATATGAACTTGGAAGTGCACTTGTCGTAAGTTATGGTGTCACGGCTAAAAAAGACGCCTGGCTGGCGATTCTTTTGGGGATGTGTGGTGGAATCGCCTTGTTTTTCATTTACTACTTTTTATTTCGCCAATATCCAAATCTTCCGCTTACCGGATATGCGAGAAAAATATTCGGCAAGTACCTGGGCTGGGTGATTGGATTGTTATACACAGTATACTTTATGTATGATGCCTCCAGAAATCTGCGTGACTTCGGGGATTTGTTGCTTTCATCGACCCTGACAGAAACACCATTATTGGCGCTCAATATCTTGATGGTTCTGACCATTTGTTATGTCCTTTATCTAGGGATCGAAGTATTAGGGAGAACAGCCGAGGTATTAATGGTTATACTGATTTGTTTAGGAATAACAGGGAATCTTTTGGTCTTTTTATCAGGTAATGTTAATCTCCATCATTTACAGCCGTTTCTTGAAGAGGGATGGAAACCAATCTTAACAACAGCCTTTCCGATAACAACTTTATTCCCTTTTGGAGAAATGATTGCCTTTACCATGCTGCTTCCTTATCTAAACCGGCCTGAATTATCGAAAAAAGTTTGGGTGACTGCCTTAATCTCTAGCGGACTTATCTTATCTTATACGACTAGTTTAGATATCGCTGTTCTTGGTGTTGAACAAGTGGAGAGAGCCACGTTTCCATTGTTATCAACTATTGGAAAGGTAAACCTTTTCGAGTTTATCCAACGGCTCGATGCTCTTGTTGTCTTTACGTTTCTGATTACGATGTTTTTTAAAATTTCGATCCTTTTTTATGTCTCAGTCATCGGGATGGTCGATTTGTTCCAGCTGAAAAATCATCATTCCATTCTGTTTCCATCTGGGGTCATTCTCCTCATTTTATCAATGGGAATTGCCACAGACTTTGCAGAGCATATTGAAGAGGGGCTAAAAACGGTAATGTTTCCTCTGCACATTCCTTTAATGTTAATCATCCCGTTATTAATGCTGTTTATTACCATAATCCGTAACCTTTTCAACAAAGTTAGTTAGAACCCTTTTGTTTGTTCGTTTTATTTTTTATGAGGTTAAAGATTTGTTGACTGATTGTAATTAATAAAAAAAATATTAACATAACATACTCTCCAGCATCCATGACCCAAAACGGGTTTAGTAAATGAGTTGCTGCTTGGGTGAAGGGAAAGCCTAAAAGAAGGTCCAATGCTAAACTAAGTAATGTAGATAGTAAAAGAATGAGTAAAAATACTCCTAACACTTTCATGTTTTTTCCTCCTAGTTGTTGTTTATGGTAAATAGTATTTGTTAAGAGGGGAAATTTTAATGAAAAATTCTTGATAAAGAAATCTGTCATTATTCGGATAATTTCCTTTTTAGGTTGAATTTATGTCTAGAAGGGGAGGGTTTTAAAGGATGGAGAAAGCTAAAATTAGCGTTATTCAACTTTTTTCCATAATGTTTATATTTGATATGGGAACTGCATTAGTTATAAGTTATGGAATAGGTGCCCAAAAAGATGCCTGGCTTGCCATTCTCTTAGGAATGCGTGGTGGAGTTGTCTTATTTTTTATTTACTATACATTATTACGCCAATATCCAAACCTTATGTTTACCGGATATGCGAGGAAAATATTTGGAAAATACCTTGGTGGATCATTGGCTTACTTTACGTTGTATATTGGTTATACGCTGCTGATTAAAAAAAGATAAACCAAAATCAAATGTAACATAATAACCTATGAAATATTCCCTAAGCCATCGAATTTAAGCAAATTCCGGAGGCTTGTTTTATTGCTCTTAATGATCGTTTATATAACATGTTTGCGTTTACATTTGCTATAATTGACTATTATTAAAAATAATTACTTAAAGTAAATAAGGAGTTGTTCAGATTGATCGAAGTTGAAAGCATTCACCATGTAAGCCTCTCTGTTACGAATTTGGAAAAAGCAAAGCATTTTTATGGGAGCATGTTAGGTTTTCAAGAATTAGAGCGTCCGGATTTTGATTTTCCTGGTGCCTGGTATCAGGTGGGAAATCAACAGCTTCATTTAATCGTGCAGCAAGAGTCTTCAACAATACGGTCTCACCCTGAAATAAATACAAAGGATGGTCATTTTGCGATCCGTGTAAAGAATTATGAGAAAACATTGGAGCACCTTAAAAGTCTAGGAATAAAGATCGTCGAAAAGCCAAATAGTATTAGTGGTTTTGCGCAAATATTTTGTATGGACCCTGATTTGAATTTGATAGAATTTAATGTTGATCAACAGGATCTTAGGCAAGATTAAATTGAAATGCCAAATTTAATAGAATAGTGGTGGGGGTATTGGTACCGATTAATTCAGAGGCCTTGTTAGAGAAGCTCAGGCAATGGACCGGGAGGAAGATCTTTCTGCATCATGAGATAAATCCCGGCGGTTATTTTCGTAACGGAAAAGCGACGTTATTTGATGTTCATGTAAAAGGAAATCAAGCCTATAGGGTTTATTTAGAGCTTGATCAGCAGAAATCAATAATCCAAGTTGATGGTTTAACACATATGATGGTGTCAGAAGAGTTAGTGGTGATCAGCAGCTATGATCATGTCAACCGCTTGGCTAGGACACTTGAAATCAGCACTTCTCCTTTTTCAATATGATGATCTTTTAATAGAAGGGGGTTACATATGGGCACAATTTTATCGGTTTTTGCACATCCTGATGATGAAACATTTATTTGTGGCGGAACGTTGGCGAAATATGCAAGTGAGGGTCACCGTGTTGTGCTTTTATGTGCAACGAAAGGGGAAATGGGAAGAAGAATGGGCGATCCGCCGGTTGCAACGAGAGAAAGTCTTCCTGTCATTCGAGAGCAGGAATTATTCAATGCCTGCCAAGCGTTAAAAATCAGCAATTTACGCTTTTTAGGGCTTCGTGATAAGTTATTAGAAATTCACCCTTTCGAAACACTCAAACAAATGGTTTTAGTGCAAATGACCGAGATTATGCCTGATGCGGTCATTACATTTCATGAAATACTAGGGGGGCATCCGGATCATTGTGCCATAGGACGTGCCACGAAAGAAGCATTTACTGTCTATAAAACGAAAAATTCAAAAGCAAACCTGTTTTATGTTTGCTGGTCAAATGTTGCTCAAGACCCTAGAAGTTACGGCTTCTCCCAAGAGCAGATTACAAAAATTACTATTCGAAAGTATCTTTTACAAAAGCTGTATGGTTTTCGAGCGCATCAAACGCAATCCAGTATGGATGAATGGGTGTGGGGAAATGACCAAGAAACAATAAACCATTTTTCGGAATATGAATACTTTATTCAAGCAAACGAACCATTTGGTTCAAACAAGAACTCTATTATTTAGCAAAATCATGATAAAAGGCATGCGCGAATAAAGCGCCTGCCTTTTATGCAGCTTACAATGTGAATTTAGATAATCCTTTAAAAATAATAATCACTTAGCAAAAGATGGAGCGTTAAACAGCCAACTTAGTTTGTGTGTTAACATACGTAATCGTTTTAAAAATTGAAAAACGGCAAATGTTAAAGACGGGCTTAAGTGAATAAGAAGCATTTTCAAAGTATATCCCTCCACATTGAATTTTGTGGTGTTATACACCGATTAGTAGTATTCCCTAATCATACATATTTATTTAATGGTAAAAAGCTGACGCCACTGCTTTTCCCAATCATTGCTTTACTTGGATAATGGAAAATTCCTTTGGCTTAAGTTCAAGCTTGGACGTTTCTTTTAGAGACTCATTATTCCATAGATCAACAGGATTTTTACCTGTAAAGTCAAATGGAATCGTAACATGAATGTTATTTTGCGAATTATTTATCACAATGATAATGGTTTCGTCAGCCGATTGTTTCGAATAAATAATATGATTTGTATTGGTATTCGTTTCTAAGAAGGTAAACTTACCACTATTACCGAATGCTGAATGTTTTTTTCGCAACAAAATTAATTTTTTCACAAAAGTAAAGAGCTCGCGATCTTGCTCATTTTTATCCCAAATCATGCATTTTCTGCACCCAGGATCATTTTCTCCAGTTAAACCAATTTCATCCCCATAATAGAGACAAGGAGTTCCGATAAATGACAGCTGGAATAAAAGCAACAGCTTAAGTTTATTGCGATCTTCATCACAAATCGTTAAAATTCTAGGAGTATCATGGCTTCCTAAAAGATTAAATGCTACTTCATTAACATTCTTGGGATAGGAAGTTAGAACGTTTGTTAGTTGCTGTGCAAAATTTTCAGCGTTTATGTTATTTTTGGCGAAATATTCTAAGCATGCATTCGTAAAAGGATAATTCATGACAGCATCGAATTGGTCTCCTAAAAGCCATGGCATCGAGTCATGCCAGATTTCACCAAGAATATAAACGTCTGGCTTTACAGCTTTCACTGTTTTTCTAAACTCTCTCCAGAACTCATGATCTACTTCATTAGCCACATCAAGACGCCAGCCATCAATATCAAATTCCTCAATCCAATATGTTGCCACTTCAAGAAGATATTTTTTAACTTCAGGATGTTCAGTATTTAATTTTGGCATGACATGTGTGAAGGCGAATGTATCATAATTCGGTTCTGGAAAGGATTGGACAGGGAATTCTCTTAAGTAAAACCAATCTTTAAATGCAGATTTCTCTTGTTTTTCAAGTACATCTTGAAATGCCTCGAAATAAAAGCCGCTATGATTAAAAACAGCATCAAGCATAACACGAATACCATTACTATGGCAGACTTCAACGAGTTTTTTAAACGTTTTTTTATCACCGAACTGTGGATCAATCTCCATATAATCGATTGTATCGTATTTATGATTTGTATTTGCCTTGAAAATTGGTGTGAAGTAAATCCCGGAAATTCCCAAGTTTACTAAGTAATCAATGTTGTTGATAATCCCTTCAAAGTCACCGCCAAAGTAAGTATCTGCTTTTGGATCAGCACTTCCCCAAGGAATGGTCCCTGGTGGATTTAATTTAGGATTTCCATTCGCAAACCGTTCGGGAAAAATTTGGTACCAAACAGTATCCTTCACCCAGTCAGGTGCGTTAAAAACATCAATAGCATTTAAAAATGGGAAGCAAAAATAAAAGCTTGTGTCACGCGGATCTTCTTCAGCAAAACCTCTTTCGCCAAAAAAAATTGAGTCATGATCTGAAATGAGTTCAAAGCCGTATCGCAATCGGCGGAATTCAGGTTTGACTTCTGCAAACCAATAATCAAAAAGTTCATCCGATCCCTCTAATGTCATAGGCTTCGAAAAGTTTATCCATCCATCCTTTGTCCATTTGTATGGATCGCCGTAAAGTAAATATACTTTTTTCAGGTCTGCCTTTTTGGCTCTTAGTCGAATATGCAATGTTTCTTTGTCATACGCATAAGCAAAATTATTTTTAGGTCTGTGATAAATGGCTTCTTTAAGCAAATTCATTCTCCTTCCTACCTTTGCAATCGTTTGCACGTAATATGAACTTTAACAGGAATTTAAATTAGAATAAATAGATATATCCGACTATTTTTGCAAAAAATCGACCATAAAATAATACATGTTCCCATTAGTTTCTTTCATTTTTGTCAATTTCAGGAGGAAATAAATGCAAACCTCCTTAAAAACTTTTAAAAAATATGAAAAAGTATTTGACAAATAAAAGAAAGAAAAATAGAATGATAGCATGATCTTGTGAAACCGTTTTCTCATATTGGTAAATTGAAATAATCATTTTATGGGAAAAATTTTATATTACATATGATGAATTTCGGTGGAAATATTGTTGTTATCAGTTAATAGGAGGTATTTATTTTATTTTGCGCAAACGTTTGTCTTAATATAATGTTGGCAAGTGATAATTCTTCTAAATTATTGAATTAGGAATTAAAAACTCCTTGGTTTTAAAGTTTGAATTTGTATTTTTAGATTAAAGCTTTATTGCAATCGTTTGCTTAACTATTGGTTTCAATTGTGAATTTGGTAAAAAGCCAAAGGATCATTGAGATAAATTAATCAATTAAAAAGGTGGGGTCATGTTGAAAAAGGTATTGAATCTATCCATACTAGCCATGTTGATTTTTGTATTAACTGCATGTAACAAGCCAGGATCCAATCCAGCAGGAGAAACAGCGAATGAACCAACTGGAGGAAGTAAAACAGAGGCTTCAGCAGAAGAAATTGTACCTGAAGAAGGTGCTGAGCTTGTTTTGTGGGATAACGGTGATCAAGAGGGTGAGTGGGCAAAATATGTAGCTGAAAAATTCACTGAGGAGTATGGGGTTCCTGTTAAATATGAAACAGTAAGTCACACAGAAGCACCCGGGAAGCTTAAAACAGATGGTCCTGCTGGAATAGGAGCAGACGTATTTAACGCAGCACATGATCATGTCGGGTCAATGGTTGCCTCTGGATTAATTTATGATAATTATTATTCTCAAGAATATAAAGAACGCTTTATGGAAGCTTCGATTACAGCGGTATCTGCAAAAGATAATGAAGAATTAAAAACATATGGATTTCCCCTGAACATTGAAGGGGTTGCACTTTATTATAATAAAGATTTATTAGAAAAGATGGGTTTTGAACCTGCTGAAACAATGGAAGAGCTAATTGAACAATCCAAAGCATTCATGGAAAAAAATCCAGGGTCATACGGCTTCATGATTGAGCCGGGGAATTTCTACTTAATTCACGGTTTCGTCGGAGGGTTTGGTGATTATATTTTCGGAGATAACAATACAAATCCAGATGACATTGGATTAAACAAGGAAGGTTCTTTAAAAGCTGCAAACTTAATGGAGCGCATCCGTGATGAAATTCTGCCAATGAAAAAAGAGGATATTACTGCTGATGTCATCACTTCTCACTTTAACGAAGGCAAGCTTTTATATTATTTTTCAGGTCCATGGGCAGTGAAAGGACATCAGGAGGCTGGTGTAAATTTTGGAGTAGCAACTTTGCCAAAGCTTGAAAATGGAGAGATTCCACAATCATTTACAGGAACTAAGGGTTATTATGTAAACGCTTATAGTAAATATCCGCAGGCTGCAACATTATTAGCCAAATTTGCGACAAGTGATGAAATGCTTTTAAAGCGTTATGAAATGACAGGTCAGCTGCCGCCGTCCAAGGCTCTGCTTGAAAATGAAAAAATAAAAGCGGATGAAATAAACGTTGCCTTCCTAGAGCAGGCACAACACTCCATTCCAATGCCTAATATCACGGAAATGCAGCCGGTATGGGGCGGGATGGAAGTCGCCTATACAGCTATTTGGAATAAGGCTTCCGAACCGCAGGCTGCACTTGATAAAGGAGTACAGCAAATAAAAGAAGCAATTGAATCGCAAACAAAGTAATAAGTAAATAAAATGAGCTGATACCTTAATAGGTATTAGCTCATATGATCAAAAGGAAGGTGATATGATGAGTTCAGTAGTGCGTGATCAAAAATATGATCAAACTAATCTACAAAAAAATACTGCCAATCAAACAAATAAATCTTCAACTTTACCAACGCCACCTAAACATTCTTTCATAACAAAGCCTAGACTAGCTGCTTTACTGTCGATTTTATTTATGGGTCTTGGCCAACTGTTAAATCGACAATATGTCAAAGGGATTTGTTTTTTAGCTTTGGAATTATACCTTCTTATTTTTTGGACAGTCCCTTTTCAATGGGCAATGTGGGGACTTACAACATTAGGGGACACACCGCAATCTCGGGATGGATTTAAAATTATCCAAGGAGACCATTCGATCTTCTTGATGATTGAAGGGATTTTATTTTTGATTTCCTTTTTGCTTTTCTTATGGTTCTATTATTTAAATATTCGTGATGCCTACAAGGTTGCTGTTAAAAGTGAAAAAGGGATAAAGCCGAATAATGCTAAGGAAATGGTTAAAAACATTTGGGAAAATGGCTTCCCTTATCTTTTATTAACACCCTCGGTCCTGTTTACATCTTTTTTGACTATTCTACCATTGTTGTTTGGTGTTTTAATTGCTTTTACGAATTATTCAGCACCAAATCATCTGCCTCCAAAACATTTAGTAGATTGGGTGGGATTTGATACTTTTATTCAACTTTTCCAAATGAAAACATGGAGCTCTACATTTTACGGTGTCTTTTCTTGGACAGTCATATGGGCTGTTCTTTCAACAATAACGACCTTTTTCTTAGGGCTGATCTTTGCGGTTTTATTAAATCAAAAGGGCGTTAAATTTAAAAAGTTTTGGCGAAGTATCTTTATTTTGCCATGGGCCATTCCGCAATTTGTTTCGATTTTAATTATGAGAAATATCTTCAATGGTGAATTTGGCCCAATAAACCGCTACTTAATTGAATTAGGGATTATTGAAAATGCCATCCCATGGCTTTCAGATCCATTTTGGGCAAAATTTACACTCGTAGTGGTCAACATGTGGTTTGGTTTTCCATTTTGGATGGTATTAATGAGCGGTGTATTAACAAGTATTGATAAAGAAGTATATGAAGCAGCGGAAGTTGATGGTGCAACACCGGGGCAAAGATTTTGGAAAATCACCATGCCATTAATTATGTTTGCTACAGCACCGCTTGCAATCATGTCGTTTGCCGGAAACTTCAATAATTTTAATATTATTTACTTAATGACAGAAGGCGGACCTGTCAATATGGATTATACGTATGCTGGGTCCACAGATATCCTTATCAGCTGGATTTATAAGCTTACACTTGATAATAATCAATTTGCGGTAGCATCAGTGATCTCAATTTTAATCTTTATTGTGATTGCAACATTCTCAATTATTAATTTTAGAAGAACAAGAGCCTTTAAAGAGGAGGATATGATGTCATGATGGGACTTCGTTTAAGAGAGAAAATCAGTCAAATATTAATCTATACGATTTTAATCATTACAACACTATTAATCCTGTATCCTGTCATTTGGATTATTACTGGCTCTTTAAATCCGGGAGATTCTTTATTCTCGACAAGAATTATTCCAGACACACTATCCTTTGCACATTATGAATATTTATTTAAAGAAACGGATTATTTATTATGGTATAAAAATACACTAAAAATTGCGTTTTGGAATATGATCTTTTCTACTTTTTTAGTTGTTACGGCTGCATATGCTTTTTCCAGGTTTCGTTTTCCAGGGAGAAAACAAGGTTTAATGACAATGCTTGTTTTGCAAATGTTCCCCGGTTTTATGGGAATGATTGCAATCTATATCTTATTGTTGCAATTAAATCTATTAGACAATCATTGGGGACTCATTTTAGTTTATGCGGGAGGATCAATTCCATTTGGAGCTTGGCTTGTTAAGGGATATTTTGACGGAATTCCGAAAAGCCTTGAAGAAGCTGCAAAAATTGACGGGGCAAGTCATATGAAGATTTTTTATAAAATCATGATGCCGTTATCAAAACCGGTTTTAGTCTTTATAGCGGTGACAAACTTTATTGGACCTTGGATGGACTTTATCTTTGCGCAGCTTGTTTTGCGATCTAGTGAAAAGAAGACCTTAGCAGTTGGTCTTTTCGAGATGGTAACGGGGCGTGGGAACTCAGAATTTACCAACTTTGCTGCCGGTGCCGTTTTAGTAGCTGTACCCATTACCATTTTGTTTTTTCTTTTTCAGGACCATCTAACTGAGGGACTAAAGGCTGGAGCAAATAAAGGGTAAGGAAAATTTAAAACGAAATTTAATGGACGTATGAGGATTAAACGACTATTCCAACTTGCAAAGTTAGTTGAATAGTCGTTTTTATTGAACTAGCGCGGATAAATCTCATTCATGAGGTTTATCCTTTTTATTTTTGTCATGTTATATTTCCAAGGTATTAAAAAGGTTGATGAACAAAAGGTTTAGGAGTGCTTTTAAGTGGAAACAATGAAAACAATTTCAATACATAGGGAAAAACAATGAAAAAGATCTGAGGTGAATAAAATGGTATTTAAAATATGTGAAGTTTGCGGAAAGATTGAGGAACATGATGAAGTGAAATATGATGTGTATGGAATTTGTGAAGAATGCAACAATATCAGTGAAGAAACAGATAACATTGTATAACAAATCTTTTAGCAATTTTAGTAATAACAAAAGAGGGGTACCTGAATCTACTGAAGAATTAAAAATTAGGACCCCGTTAATTATAAATAATTAAGGAGTTGACACACATATTAATCTATCGTACAATTATCTCGAATTAAGAATATATGAGGTCAAGATTTGGTGATATATCTCGAATTAAAAATTATTTAATTGCGCGTAATGGGTTTACCAGAAAATGATTAGGGGATAGATAGAAGTAGGCATGGTTGTATTTATCAAGAAAGACAAATAATAGGACAGGACGATTATTAAAAAATTTGACCGCCATTAAGGGGGTGAAGCTCATTACGTTAGAAAGATATTAAGAGGTGAAATTATGGGATTTTTGGACAAATTATTCGGGAAAAAAACAAATGATAAGGAGTCGAATCAAATGGCAAATGTAAAATTAGCAGTAATTTACTACAGTTCTTCAGGAACAAACTATCAATTAGCGCAATGGGCAGAAGCTGGTGCAAAAGAAGCAGGTGCAGAAGTAAAAGTATTAAAAGTACCTGAGACAGCACCACAATCAGCAATTGAATCAAATCCAGCCTGGAAAGCACATGTAGATGCGACAAGCAATGTCCCTGAAGTGACGTTAGGTGACTTAGAATGGGCAGATGCAATTATCTTTAGTGTACCTACTAGATTTGGAAATATGCCTTCACAAATGAAATCATTTTTAGATACAACAGGAGGCTTATGGTTTAACGGAAAGCTTGTAAACAAAGTAGTAAGCGCGATGTCTTCAGCACAAAACTCTCATGGCGGGCAAGAGGCTACCATTTTATCTTTATACACAACCATGTACCATTGGGGTGCGATTGTAGCAGCACCTGGTTACACCGATCCTGTTACGTTTGGTGCTGGCGGAAATCCATATGGAACAAGTGTTACAGTTGACCAAAACGGAAAAATGGTTGAAGATGTTGAGGCTGCTGTAAAACATCAGGCGAAACGAACAGTAACTGTTGCTGAATGGGTGAAAAAGGGAAATCAATAAATAGAAATAGGAAACTATCAAGGGATCTGTCTCAATGGGACTGATTCCTTTAAAAAGCATGTTTGGTTCATAATAGAGGGGCTAGCCTTTGATTTTAGGCAGCCCCTTTTTTGTAATATCAGCAGAATTTATATATTTTCTTAACATAGCTTGCGTTTCTGAATCTAGATCCAGGCGCCATCGGCGAAGCACAGGACGTGCAAGTGCAGTTAAGAGATAAGGCCGCCATAGTTTTTAACTGCCTCTAGGGTCTAGTCAAACAGGAATTGAAGGTAAAGAACACCTTCTATTCCTGTTCGCCTTATGCTTGTCGCCGAATGCTTAGCGCCTTGCTTTATAGAGGGAGTATAAAATTTTGTACTTAGTTTTAGTGTCTAGCTCTAGCGCCTAGCCCCTCTAGGGTCTAGCCCCTCATGAATTGAAGGCAAAGAACGCCTTCTATTCATGAGCGTCTTATTTGCCCTAGGCTGATCAAGGCGCTTGCACTTTTCTTATTTTTTAAGAAATTATTCCTTCATGATTATTTAAAAACTTCACACAAACAGGATCGGGCACAGTAATATCGGATTGTAGCAATGTTAGCTTGCCTGTATCGGAATCTCTAGAGAATAAGACAAGATTTGAGCTTTCTTGATTAGACACAACAACGAATTTTCCTGTTGGATCGATTGCGAAGTCACGCGGCCAGCTGCCTTCTGTTGATGTGTATTCAACAAAGCTAAGCTCTCCATTATCTTGATTCACACTGAAGACGGCTATGCTGTCATGACCGCGATTACCTGCATAAACGAAACGTCCGTCAGACGAGATATGAATAGCACTTCCTTGGCTGTTTTCTGTGAAATCAGCTGGGATCGTTGGTACGTATTGCAGCTCAGTAAAAATTCCATTCTCACTATTATAGCTTAACGCAATAACCTCATTACTAAGCTCTGTCATCACATAGGCAAACTTTCCATTAGGATGGAAGGAAATATGTCTTGGACCGCTGCCCGCTTTTACTAATAAGCTGTGCGCCTCCTCCAATTTTCCATTTGAATGTTTGTATGTAATGACTTTATCAATTCCTAAATCAACAGCAACAACATATTTTTCATCTAGAGTAAATCCTGAAAAATGTGTGTGCGGTTTTTCTTGTCGTTCATGCGGGCCATTTCCGTTATGTTCAATAATCGCTGCAGCAGGATTAATGGTGCCGTCTGCATTTACTAAGTAAGATTCAACGGTTCCTTTGTGGTAGTTCGCTGTAACAACTTGACGGTTTTGACTGTCAACACTTACATGGCAAGGTGAAGCACCTTCAAGTACTTGCTGATTCAGCTTTGTTAAATCACCAGTTTCATGGTTTATTGTAAAGGAAGCTACACCTCCATTAGCACCTTCTTTTACAACTGCATAAAGCGTACTGTTATCTTGACTAATGTTTACATAAGTTGGGTTATCCAATTCAGCAACAGCTTTCACCTCTCCAATCTTGGCATTGTCAGTATCAAGTGTAAAACTGTAAACGCCTTTACTATCTCCTTTTGTGTATGTACCAATATAACCGATTAGTTTTGACAAGATATTTGCTCCTTTCCTATTCGATACCTTTCATTATATCGTTTGTAATAAAAAATCAACAACATTTTCATCTATATTTTATTTCGTAATGCGAATATAATAGTATTAAAATAAAAGCTATGTTAAACCCATTGTTGTTTTTACCACGATGATGCTTGTATTGAAAAAAACCAGAAGTAGGTTTAACAAAGTCTAAATAACAAAAAGGAGAAACAAAGATGCTAAGGCGATTTTTTTCCTATTACATACCACATAAAAAGCTTTTTATCATTGATTTTAGCAGTGCCATCGTTGTAGCAGTTCTGGAACTGGCCTTTCCGCTTGCTGTCCAATGGTTTATTGATTCCCTGCTGCCAAGTGAAAATTGGTCTGCAATCGTATCTGTAAGTATTGGGTTGCTGCTGCTTTATGTTTTATCAACATTTTTACAATTTATCGTCAACTATTGGGGACATATGCTTGGAATTAATATTGAGACAGATATGAGAAGGCAGCTGTTTCAGCATGTTCAGAAGCAATCATTTAAGTTTTTTGATAATACAAAAACCGGAAATATCATGAGCCGAATAACTAATGATCTTATGGATATTGGTGAGCTTGCGCATCATGGGCCTGAAGATTTATTTATATCGTTTATGACGTTTATCGGTGCGTTTTGGATCATGTTTTCGATTAATGCAAAACTGGCATTAGTGGCATTAATCATCTTGCCATTTCTCGGTTGGCTGATCGTCGTTAGCAATTTGAAAATGAATAAAGCCTGGAAGAGAATGTATAGTGAAATTGCTGATGTGAATGCAAGGGTAGAGGATAGTGTTTCAGGTGTACGTGTTGTCCAGTCGTTTACAAATGAGAAGTTTGAAAATAACAGATTTCAGACAAACAATCAAAAATTTCGGAAAGCAAAGCTTGGTGGATATAAGGTCATGTCCTTTAGCCTGTCAGGTATTTACATGATGACTCGTTTTGTAACACTGGCGGTTCTTGTTGTCGGAGCATGGTTAAGCTATAACAATCAGCTTTCCTATGGGGAGCTTGTTGGATTTGTTCTTTATATAAATGTTCTGTTTAAACCAATCGATAAAATTAGTGCATTAATGGAGCTGTATCCAAAAGGAATGGCTGGCTTCAAGCGATTTACAGAGCTGATGGATACGGACCCAGATGTTGTGGATGTAAAGGATGCTGTTGAAGTGGCTGAACTTCGCGGAGATATTGAATTTGACGGTGTGACCTTCGGTTATGATGAGCATAAACGAGTGCTTGAAGGGATTGATCTTTCCATCAAGGCAGGGGAAACGGTTGCATTTGTTGGCCCTTCTGGTGCGGGGAAAACAACGATATGCTCACTTATCCCTCGATTTTATGATGTGGATGAAGGTTCGATTAAAATTGATGGGATCGATATTCGCAATATGTCAAAGCAATCTCTTCGTTCGCAAATTGGCATCGTACAGCAGGATGTGTTTTTATTTACGGGAACATTAAGAGAAAATATTGCCTATGGCAAATTAGATGCGACACAAGAAGAAATAGAAGCAGCGGCAAAACGGGCACATTTAGAGAGTTTCATAGATTCACTTCCATTTGGTTATGAGACACAGATTGGGGAAAGAGGTTTAAAGCTGTCCGGCGGTCAAAAACAAAGAATAGCTATTGCAAGAATGTTCTTAAAAAATCCTCCGATCCTTATCTTGGATGAAGCGACCTCTGCATTGGATACGGAGACAGAATTGATTATTCAAAAGGCATTAACAGAGCTTTCTAAAAACCGTACAACACTCGTGATTGCCCATCGATTGGCTACGATCCGTAATGCAGACCGGATTGTTGTCGTAACCGAAAACGGGATTGCTGAAGAAGGAAAACACGATGATTTAATCGAACAAAATGGTATTTTTGCAAACCTTCATCGCGTGCAATATCAAAGGTAGGAAATGAGTAAGAGGCTGACTCAAAAGGATTACTTACCCCTCCAGCACAATATGTGTTGGAGGGCTATCCCTTTCATTCCGAGACAGCCTCTTTGCTATTCCTTATTTTCAACTTCTTCTACTTCCAGCCAGGTTTGTGACCATTTTTCAATATCCCGTAAGAGCGGTTCTAATGATAACCCTTTCTCGGTTAGAGAATATTCGATGCGAACCGGTGTTTCTGGATAAACTTCCCTTTTAACGATGTTTTGAGTTTCAAGATCCTTTAATCTATCTGAAAGAACTCTCCCTGTAATCCCAATTGCAGCTTCAATTTCTGAAAATCGCTGGGGGCCGTTAAGCAATTGATAAATAACAAGTCCAGTCCATCTCTGGCTTAAAATGCCCATTGCCTTTTCAAACCTTGGACAAATTAGCGATTTATTCATGTAGTATCACTCCTTGTTTAATTGATATTATACCAAATTATTTCAAATAATATAATTGTGAAAGATTATTTAATTACAAAAAGCGATATATTTACAAAAGTATAGTTACTTATTTAATAAGATATATTTTATTCTAAAAAAATTTTTAAAATAAAAAAAAGGTAACTAGTTTTTTGTTGGAGTTAAATTATAATGAAAAAGTAAAAAATGAAGTTATTGATCTGTTAATCATTTTTTATACTTGGTTTCGAAAAAAGGATATTATTATTCCAATAAATTATTTTCTGAATAACTATGAATATTTATACGTAAATATGTTCAGTTGAGTCATCCTTTAATCGTAAGATACAATTGTGGCATCAGCAAAGGGGGAGAATCAAAATGATGAAAAAGCATATTTCGATTATTGGTGTACCAATGGATTTAGGACAATCAAGACGAGGGGTAGATATGGGGCCAAGTGCTATGAGGTATGCTGGAGTTATCGAAAGGCTGGAAAAGCTAAATTATGAGATTCATGATAAAGGAGATATAGAGATTGGCAGACCTGGTAAAAATGAAGTGGATTCTGAGGGGAATTTAAAATATTTGGAAGCGGTAACAAAAGCGAGTGAGGAGCTTGCTGCTGCTGTAGATCATGTTGTCGAGGCTGGATCCTTTCCTCTTATTCTAGGAGGCGATCATAGCATTGCAATCGGGACATTGGCTGGGGTTTCAAAGCATTATCAAAACCTTGGAGTGATCTGGTATGACGCACATGGTGATTTAAATACGGCTGAAACCTCGCCATCGGGGAATATTCATGGAATGCCGTTAGCTGTAAGCTTAGGGCTTGGTCACCCGGCATTAACAGCTATTGCAAACTATTCTCCAAAAGTAAAGCCTGAAAATATTGTCATTATCGGTGCACGGTCTTTAGATGATGGGGAAAAAGAGTTGATCCGTGAGAAAGGCATCAGAGTGTATACAATGCATGAAATTGACCGACTCGGGATGACAAAAGTAATGGAAGAAACGGTTGCCTATTTAAAGGGTAAGACGGACGGCGTTCATCTCTCTTTAGATTTAGATGGGCTTGATCCAAGTGATGCTCCAGGAGTGGGTACACCTGTCATAGGCGGAATTAGTTACCGGGAAAGCCATCTGGCAATGGAGATTTTAGAGGAATCTAAAATCATTACCTCAGCTGAATTTGTAGAGGTGAACCCGATTTTGGATGAAAGAAACAAAACAGCCTCTGTTGCAGTTGCATTAATGGGCTCATTATTAGGAGAAAAATTATTATAATGAGGCTCTTATTTTGTGGGAGGTTTACTGCTTGTTTCGTGATTAATAACAATAAGGAGGAGATAGCTGGATGAAGAATAAAACAGTAAGCATTATTACCCAAACAGAAAAATATGGTGCAAATAACTATAATCCGCTTCCAATCGTTATAACCAAAGCAGAAGGTGTCTGGGTAGAGGATCCAGAAGGCACTCGTTACATGGATATGTTAAGTGCTTATTCAGCTGTCAACCAAGGACATCGCCATCCAAAAATCATTCAGGCCCTGAAGGATCAAGCAGATCGGGTAACCCTTACATCAAGAGCATTTCATAATGATCAATTAGGACCATGGTACGAAAAAATTACAACAATAACTAAAAAAGCAATGGCATTGCCAATGAATACAGGAGCTGAAGCAGTTGAAACCGCAATAAAAGCAATGAGACGCTGGGGCTACCAGGTAAAGGGAATTCCTGACAATCAAGCAGAAATTATTGCATGTACAGGCAATTTCCACGGCCGTACGATGGCAGCAGTCTCCCTATCATCTGATCAGGAGTACCGGAAAAACTTTGGCCCTATGCTGCCAGGCATCAAATTGATTCCATATGGAGATATTGATGCTTTAAAAGCAGCCATTACACCGAGTACAAGTGGATTTCTTATTGAACCGATCCAAGGAGAAGCCGGGATTTTGTTGCCGCCGAAAGGATTTTTGAAAGAAGCGTTTGAGTTGTGTAAAAGCAATCATGTTCTCTTTGTTGCAGATGAAATTCAAGCGGGACTTGGCCGTACTGGAAAGATGTTTGCCTGTGATTGGGAAGATGTTGTTCCTGATATGTATATCTTAGGAAAAGCCCTTGGCGGTGGTGTGTTCCCAATCTCTTGTGTGGCAGCAAATCGTGACATTTTAAATGTGTTTAATCCTGGTTCACATGGCTCAACATTTGGGGGAAACCCGCTTGCATGTGCCGTATCGATCGCTGCACTCGACGTTATTGAAGAAGAAAAACTTGTGGAGCGTTCATATAAATTAGGTAAGTTATTATTAAACAATTTAAAAGAAATCAAGAATCCAAAAATAAAAGAGATTAGAGGAAGAGGGTTATTTATTGGTGTTAAGCTGACAGAAGCTGCAAGACCATACTGTGAAAAGCTTAAGGAAAACGGGTTATTATGTAAAGAAACACATGAAAATGTTATTCGTTTTGCGCCGCCTCTTATCATTACGGAAGAGGAGATAGCTTGGGCATTAGAACGAATTAAACGGGTTTTGGAAGAACCTGAATAATAAAAGAAAACTAAAAAATGATATCCCTTGTTACTATAGAAGACCATACACAAAGTGTGTGGTCTTTTTCCATTGAATAAAGACTTTTAGAACCAGAAGGCCTATTGAATAGATCTATAGAACCATAATTGATTAAACAAAGAGATTTTATTTTAGGTATATATCATTAAAATTGCAAACAACAATTGACTATGATAATCATTATCATTTAAGATGTTCGTTGTAAAAGAAAATGAAAATCATTATCAATTATAAATTTCGAATCATAAAAAAGGAGTGGAACATGATGGAAGCAGTGTTGACGACATCAATGGACAATCAAACATTATTGACTATGCAGGAAATAAGAGAATCAAATGCAAGATCATATCCAAGAAGATTACCATTGGCCATAAAACGAGCAGAGGGTGTTTATGTAACAGATATGGATGGCAAAATCTACATTGATTGTTTAGCAGGAGCAGGGACGTTAGCTCTTGGCCATAATCATGCCGTAGTCAGGGAAGCAATTGAGGAAGTCCTCGAATCATACTTGCCATTGCACACCCTTGATTTAACAACTCCGGTTAAAGAAGCATTTGTTAACGAGGTGTTTGAAGCACTGCCAAAGTCTTTTGCAGAAAAAGCAAAAATTCAATTCTGCGGTCCTACAGGCGGAGATGCAATCGAAGCAGCGTTAAAGCTGGTAAAAACAGCAACTGGGAATCGGGCGATTTTAGCGTTCCAAGGAGGCTACCATGGATCCACACATGGGACCTTAAGTATTAGCGGAACATTAAGTCCTAAACAAAAGATTCACGCTCTTGTCCCGGATACGCATTTTCTGCCATATCCATATGAATACCGCTGTCCTTTTGGAATTGGAAAGGATGGTCATAAAGTCAGCAGTACATATATTGAGAATTTATTAGATGATCCGGAAAGCGGAATCGTTCGTCCTGCTGGAATTATTGTCGAAGTCGTACAGGGTGAAGGTGGCTCGATACCCGCACCAATTGAGTGGTTAAAAGAACTGCGCAGGATCACAAAAGAACGAAATATACCTTTAATCATAGATGAGGTCCAAACAGGAATTGGCCGTACTGGAAAAATGTTTGCATTCGAGCATGCGGGAATTGAACCAGATGTCCTTGTTTTATCAAAAGCGATTGGCGGCAGTCTCCCGCTCTCAGTTATGATCTATGATCGCCGTCTCGATCAATGGGAGCCTGGTGCACATATTGGAACCTTCAGAGGCAATCAAATGGCAATGGCAACAGGGAAAGCAACATTAAAGTATATAAAGGAAAATCAATTAACAAATAAGGTAGATGAAATTGGAGCCTATCTAAAGCAGCAATTGCATTCGATACAAAAGAGTATGTCTTCTATAGGAGAGATTAGAGGGCGCGGCTTGATGCTTGGTATCGAAATCATTAACCCTGCAAAAACAGCCAATCATCTTGGAAGCTACCCGGCATTTCCTGAGCTGGCTAGTAAAATTCAACAAGAATGCTTTAACAGAGGACTCATTTTAGAGGTTGGCGGCAGATTCAGTACAGTGATTCGATTGCTACCGCCGCTAATTATCACAAAGGAGCAAATCGACGATGTCCTACAGCGGTTCTACGAAGCAATTAAAAGCGCAGAAGACCACTTTGGATTGCGATAGAAGGTGAAGGAAATGAAAAATAAGGTTCAGCAGTGGTTCCTAAATTCCAGCGAGGAAAGTCAGAAGTCGTTTATGGAATTAATGGATAAGACCGTAAAATTACTTATAGAAGAAAATTACAGAGCGACTAATCCGTATTCGGGTGCAACACGAAAAGATATCGAAGCAAAGGTGAAGGAGATAACAAACATTACTGCTGGCGGCCAAGAGACAGATGCAGTAATGAACGAAATCAAAAAGACGGTCGTAAGAAACTCTCTATGGATTTCCAATCCTTCAGCGATGGCACATCTTCATTGTCCGCCGCTTTTACCCTCAATCGCTGCTGAGGTTCTGATAAGCACGTTAAATCAATCAATGGATTCATGGGACCAGAGTCCTTCAGCTACATATGTTGAAGAAGAGGTTCTTCAGTATTTCATCCACAAAATCGGGTATGGGGAGAATGCTGATGGCGTATTTACCAGCGGTGGGACACAGTCTAATTATATGGGACTTTTGCTTGCACGGAACCACGCTTGTCAAAGGCATTTTTCGATAAATGTCGGGGAGCATGGTCTTCCTGCCAACGCAGGCAGATTACGGATTCTTTGTTCAGAGCATGCCCATTTCACTGTCCAGCAATCTGCGGCACAACTGGGACTTGGCATCAACTCAGTCGTCAAGGTTAGATCCACTGAAAATCACCAGATTTGCCTAAAGGATGCCCAAAAAAAGGTGGCTGAATTGCATGAGCAAGATCTTATTCCATTTATGATTGTTGCTACAGCGGGAACGACCGACTTTGGAAGTATCGATTATCTAACGGAGCTAGCAAAGATGGCACATGATAATCATTTATGGCTCCATGTTGACGCAGCTTATGGAGGGGCTTTGCTGTTTTCCCATCAATATCGAGATTTGCTTCATGATTTATCGGAAGCAGATTCCATCACTATTGATTTTCATAAGCTTTATTACCAATCGATTAGCTGTGGGGCATTTTTTGTTAAGGATCGTAAGTATTTTCATCATATTGCCTTTCATGCTGATTATTTAAACCCTGAAGAGGATCGGAAGGACGGCATTATCAACCTTGTTGAGAAAAGCGTACAAACGACAAAACGATTTGATGCGCTAAAGGTCTTAATGACCTTTAAGCTTATTGGAACCGATGTGTTTGGCGAGATGATTGACTCTACTATTCAGCTTGCGAAGGACACTGCTGAGCTATTGCAGTGCAGTTCACAATTTGAGGTCCTGAATGAACCGGTCATAAACGCTGTCCTATTTCGTTATCTTCCTGATCGGCATGCAGAAAATCAGCTCTTTGTTGATGAAGTCAATCTTGAGCTTCAGCGTTATTTTTACGAAAGCGGCAAGCTGATCATGGCTAAAACAAGGCAAAATGGCAAAGTATATTTGAAATTTACGATGTTGAATCCATTAAATACACTCCGCAACATGGAGATTCAGATTGAAAACATAAAAAAGATAGGTGACATCATAACAGAAAAGAAAGGAGAGAGAAGCAATGAATATTCCGTTCATTTCTAATCATCTTACCATGCAAAATCTGATTAATTGTTACATAAAGGAAACGGATAAAGGTGTGCTGAAGGAGGCTGCAGACATCACTTTTCCATTAGCTGACCCGGAATGCAAGCATGTATTTGTGATTCCCTTGAAAAGTCAGTCAGTTACATTATACGTGCCCGTTCGCTATTACTCTATCACAGGACGGCATTTATTTTCACCATTTATGTATTATCAATGGAAAATGGATAATGTTAAGCAGCTGGATTACTTAACATTAGTTATCTATTTGCAAAAGGATTTAGCTGCAGCAGCTGAAAAGCCTGTTGATTCCGAAGAGCTAATATTACGAACGATCTTAAGCTATCAAAATATGAAGGGCATCCTTTTACACCGTAATGAGGATTATGAGGAATGCTATCAAGCTGAAAAGAATTTTTTGCAAGCTGAACAGTCCCTTTTAATTGGGCATCAAGTTCATCCAACCCCGAAAAGCAGGCAAGGAATTGATGATGAGGAGGAGCATATCTTTGCTCCTGAACGAAAAGGATCGTTTAAGCTACATTATTTTCAGGCAGTAAATGACATTGTGGAAGAGGACTCGATCCTTTCCAAAACAGCTACAGCTCTTATCAAGGAAGAATTAAAGAAAGATCCTTTTGTTTCTGGATCTTTTAAAGAGAAGTATTGCCAAGAGGATGGCTATTCCTTGATCCCTGTTCATCCTTTACAGGCAAGAAAGCTATTGGGAAAAGAAGCGGTTTGTGAGCTAATTCAAGCCGGCAAGCTAACCTATCTTGGTCCACATGGCAGAAGCTATTACCCTACGTCATCGGTGCGTACTGTTTACCATCAAGATGCTGACTATATGTATAAGTTTTCGATACCAGTGAAAATCACCAATTCACTGCGGATCAATAAACGAAAGGAGCTTGATCGCGGAGTGGAGGTTAGCCGTATATTAGGGCTGGTGCTTAAGGATAAACTAACAGCTCTTCATCCTAACTTTCAAATTGTTCAAGATCCTGCTTATATCACAGTTAAGCTTGACACAGAAGAATCCGGCTTTGAAGTGGTCATTCGTGAAAATCCATTTCAGCAAAACGAGGGAGCAAGAACAACTTTGCTTGCCGGTTTATGTCAGGACCATATAAATGGAGGTCTATCCCATCTTGCAAACCTTATTCATGGTTTAGCTGATAAGGAGCAAAAGGCAGTCACAGATGTGTGTGAAGAATGGTTTCGCCGCTATTTAACCATTAGTCTGCGTCCGCTTTATTGGATGTATGCTACATATGGAATTGCCCTTGAAGCACATCAGCAAAATTCACTTGTAACATTCGATGAAAAGGGGTACCCAGCAGCATTTTACTACCGGGATAACCAGGGCTATTATTTCATGGAATCAAAAGCAGAGGAATTAAGAAAGGTGCTCCCGGACTTAAATGAAAAGAGCAACACCATATGTGCTGATGATGTTGCAGAAGAACGTTTTCGCTATTATTTCTTTTTTAACCACTTGTTCGGGCTCATTAATGCGTTTGGCGTCAATCGTTTGATTGATGAAGATCGATTATTGCAACTGCTTAAGGATGAATTACATGATTTGCAGAAAGATTATGGCGATTCGACGAATTTATTGAACTCTTTAGTAAACGAGGAAACCTTGCCGTGCAAAGCCAATCTGTTGACTAGAATTCATGATATGGACGAACTTGTCGGCTCCCTTGAAACACAATCTGTATACACTAGGGTACACAATCCGTTATTCAATATTGTAGGTGAGCTGCATGGTGTCTAAACTAAAAGCAAAACCGGCATACCCATTTAAGCATGATGATCCTATTACAAAAAAGAAGATCTCTTTCCGCCATGTAAGCTATAACGAGGATGTCACCTTACTGCATTCATGGATGCATGAAAAGCATGTCATACCCTATTGGAAGCTGAATATTTCGTTAGAAGCATATAAGCTCCATTTACAAAATTTTTTAAATGATCATCATCAAACTCTATTGATCGGCGAGATTAATGGAGTACCTGTTAGCTATTGGGAGTCGTATTGGGTGGATGGAGATATTATTGGAACATGTTATCAGTTTGAACCATTTGACCAGGGGATTCACCTGCTCATTGGAAATAAGGACTATCTGGGGAAAGGGTTTATTTATCCTTTGCTGCTAACGATTTTATTTCATAAATTTCAAGTTTCACAAACAAATAAAGTAATAGCAGAACCGGATATTCGTAATGAAAAAATGATTCATGTCTTTAAAAAATGCGGTTTTATCCCAATAAAGGAGGTAGAGCTTCCTGATAAAACAGGGCTATTGATGTTCTGTGAACGAGAAAATTTTGAAAGGAGATGGGCCGATTGGCAGCAAAACAAATTTTAGATGTCATTGGCGTAGGGATCGGTCCTTTTAATCTTGGATTAGCGGCATTGCTTGAAAAAACGCAATGTAAAGCAATGTTTTTTGATAAAAAACCGCGATTTGATTGGCATCCAGGCATGCTGATTGAAGGGACGACTTTACAAGTGCCATTTATGGCTGATGCGGTCACGATGGTTGACCCAACGAGCCGATTTAGCTACTTAAATTATTTGCATGAGCATAAGCGTTTATATCAGTTTTATTTTTTAGAAAGATTCCATATCCCGCGCAATGAGTACAATCATTATTGCCAGTGGGTTGCTGAACAGCTGTCGCAGCTTCAGTTTGATCATGAGGTAGAAATGATTGAAAAAACTGACGAAGGCCATTATCGGGTGACGGTCCATTCTGTGAGTCAAGGTGTTAAAAAAATATATAATACAAAGCATATTGTTATAGGCATTGGTACGAAACCGTATATACCTGAAAAATTTTCCGAATTTAGTGACCGCATTTTTCATTCTTCACATTATTTAACAAGACGTAAAGATGCCATGCAAGCTAAGTCAGTGACCATTATTGGTTCGGGACAGAGTGCTGCGGAAATATTTTATGATTTACTCTCAAGACAGCCTGATCATGACTATCGATTGTCATGGTATACAAGGTCAAAAGGGTTTTATCCAATGGAGTATTCTAAGCTGGGATTAGAGCACTTCTCACCGGATTATACAAAATACTTTTACCATTTGCCTGCAGAAAAGAAGAGAGCAGTTCTTAAAAATCAGGCATTGCTTTATAAAGGGATTAGCTTTTCAACCATTGCTGATATTTATGATCTATTGTATGAAAGATCGATTGGCGCTAGTAAACCAAACGTACATCTGCAGGCGTTAACTGAGCTTGTTGCAATCGAAGAGTGGGAGGATATTTTGCGTCTATCACTCTATCAGATTGAACAAGAAGCAGCCAAGCAAACAGAGAGTGATATTGTCATCCTTGCTACAGGGTATCAGCCGTATATACCTAAATGTTTAAAAGGGATTGAGGATTTGCTGGAATGGGATGATAATGGACAATTAATGGTCGAAGAAGACTATAAGCTTCAGACGAAGAATAGCACCGGTAATCAGGTTTTTGTTCAGAACGGTGAGCTTCATACACATGGTGTTGGTGCACCAGATTTAGGGCTGGGCGCATTCCGAAGTGCAAAAATCATCAATCAGCTTGCTGGAAAAACCGTGTATAAAACCTATCAGCATAATGTATTTCAGCAATTTGGAATGTAGCTAATAACGAAAAGGAGTTGGATATCGTGAAAATTTGTGATACACCATTAACCATGCTAACAAAGGAAAATTGGAAACTAGCTGATCAGCAGTTGATCGCAAAAATGCTTCAAGAATTTATTTATGAAGAAATTATTAGCCCCCAGCTAATAACTGAACAAAATGGAGTTGGGCAATATGAATGGAAAGATAGCAGTGGAAGGGTTTATCGATTTCAAGCAAAAAAACGGCTATTTGACAGTATTTCTGTAATCTCAGATTCGATTGTAGTGATCCCATTTGAAGAGCATATCCCCTTATCACTTTCGCTTTTAATCAGTATCCAAGGCGAGGGGAAAATGTCGGGATCAACGGCAGGCCATTTAGTCCGAGAGTATTTGCACACATTGGTTGCAGACACACATATACAGGAACGTTCAAAACTATCTGAAGAGCTGGTTGAGCTTGATTATGCAGAGCTTGAAGGAGAAATGACAGGTCATCCGTGGATTACCTATAATAAAGGCCGGATTGGGTTTGGCTACAATGATTATACACAATTTGCTCCAGAGCAAAAGAAGCCGGTGCAATTATCCTGGATTGCCGTACATAAAAATTTGGCAACCTTTCATTCTGTGGAAGAACTGAATTATCACAAGGTGATTGAGCAGGAACTGGCAGAGGATGCTCGCATTCAGTTCAACAATCGTATAAAAGCGCTGAATCTTCAGCCTGAGGATTATTATTTTATGCCAATTCATCTATGGCAATGGAATCATTCAATTGTCACAATGTTTGCCGCAGAGATAGCGAAAAACGAGATGATTCCGTTAGGAGAAGCCGATGATCTTTACTTGCCGCAGCAATCGATCAGAACCTTTGTGAATGTCAAAAACAAAGAAAAGTTTCATGTGAAATTGCCGATGAGCATTTTAAACACACTTGTCTATCGCGGATTACCAGGCGAGCGAACGGTTATTGCACCTGAAGTAACAGCATTTATGAAAAACATTCTCGACAATGACCCGTTTTTAAAGGATGAATGCCGCTTGGGGTTATTAGGTGAAGTAGCAACGATGAATGTTGATCAACCGGTATTCAAGAATGTTAAAGGTGCACCATATCAATATCTTGAATTACTTGGCGTTGTCTGGAGGGAGAGTATTTATAATCAATTAACGAGCCAAGAGCGAGCTATCACCCTTGCAGCATTAGTTCATGTCGATCATGAGGGAACGCCATTTGTCTCAAAGCTTATTGAAAAATCCGGATTGACGGTCGAAGAATGGGTGGGAAAATTAGTAAAAGCGATTCTGCCGCCATTGCTTCACTACATGTACCAATATGGAACCGTCTTTTCACCTCATGGTCAAAACACGGTGCTTGTTCTGAAAGATTATATACCTGAACGTACCATTATGAAGGATTTTGTTGATGATGTTAATATTAGTGATCAACCGCTGCAAGAGCTTTCCGTTCTTTCAAAGGACCTGAAAAGCGTGTTACGCAGTGAGCCGCCAGAAGGGTTGACACAATTTATTTTTACGGGCTTATTTATATGCCACTTCCGTTATTTAAGCAGTCTGCTTGAAGAAAAAGAAGCATTTAGCGAACACCGCTTTTGGGAGATTGTCCGCGATGAAATCATTTCGTATCAGCAAAGATTCCCACACTTAAAGGAACGCTTTGAGCTGTTTGACTTGCTGCGTCCGACATTTACGAAATTAACACTTAATCGAAACCGAATGTTTGATTACGGGTATAGTGACGGAGAAGATCGCCCACATGCAAGCGAGTATGGAGTAGTTTCAAATGCTCTTTATTCGATCACGGCCGAGAAAACACTATCGGAATGAAAAACAATTATTTGAGGAAGGCTGTTTCAAGGGACTGACCCTTTGGATATAGCCTTTTCCTTTTACAAAAAATTTTTAGACCTCAACTTATATGTTAACTTAAAGTAAAATATCGTTGACATATATTTATTTTTGCTAATAAAATAAACTAGAAACTTGTTTTGCGAAAAATGGATTGGAGGTCTAAAATGAAAGTACAGGAAATGACATACATAGCGTTATTCACAGCCGTAATGGGTGCGTTAGGACTTGTTCCGCCAATTATGCTCACGTTTACACCAGTTCCAATTACCCTTCAGACATTAGGAGTCTTACTTTCTGGAGGAGTGCTTGGTGCTAGATTAGGAGCTTTTAGTCAAATCTTATTTTTATTGCTCGTTGCTGCAGGAATGCCGCTTCTTTCAGGAGGACGCGGTGGAATTGGTGTTTTCTTTGGACCTAGTGCCGGATACTTGCTTGCCTATCCTTTAACAGCGTTTATCATTGGCTATTTGCTCACTAAATTTAAGGCAAAGTCATTACAATCGATTTTATTTATTAATCTTACAGTAGGGATTTTATTGATTTATTTTATAGGCATACCTGTACAAGCATTTATAATGGAAATATCACTTTTCCAAGCAATAAAACTAAGCCTTGTCTATATTCCTGGCGATGTTTTGAAGGCAATCATTGCTTCCTATTTGGTCTACCAATTACGGAAATCCCCGATCATTTCAAGGAAACTAGCTAAATCTAGTGAGACACTTTAATGTCTCACTTTTTTCATATTTAGAAAGGAGTAGAAAGATGTCAATCACTGCTACTTATGAAATGCATGCAAGACATTTTCCGGATAAGATAGCGATTCAAACAGCGGATGAAAGCCTCAGTTACCAGAATTGGTATCAGCTTATTTGTCAAACAGCTAATTGGCTTGCATCACTGCAGAGAGCAAATAACATTGTAGGGGTTTTTATGCAAAATGGCTTGCCTTTTTTACAGCTATTTTCAGCTGCATCAGAGGCCGGATTAGTGATTGTCCCGTTCGATATAAAATGGACAACAGCAGAAATCAAGAAACGTATTATACTCTCTCAGCCATCCATCATTATTACAATGAAAGATCAATTCGAAAAGCTAAAGGAACTAGATCTAAATGTCATGGTATGGGAGGAATGTTTAGTTGAGATAAATAGAATGCCGCTTCATCGTGAAACAGAAATAAAGAGAGAAATGCCCTTTTATATGGGGTTTACCTCAGGATCAACAGGTGAGCCGAAAGCATTTATTCGCTCTCATGAATCATGGGTACAAAGCTTTGCTTGCACTCAGTTTGATTTTCACATCAATAAGAATGATCATGTACTAATACCAGGCTCACTGATCCACTCTCATTTTTTATTTGGTGCAATTAGTACCTTATATTTTGGCGGCTCTGTCTATTTACTTAGTAAGTTTTCACCTGTACAATCGCTAGAATTTATCGAAACAAAGCCGATTACTGTTATATATGTTGTTCCTACCATGCTGGAAGCTTTTCTAAAGGAAGGATGTCAGTCGAATAAGCAACTAAAAATCATCTCTTCTGGTGCAAAGTGGGAGGAGATCACAAAACAGAGGATTATGGAAATGTTCCCAAATTCGTATATGTATGAATTTTATGGTGCGAGTGAGCTAAGCTTTGTGACGGTCTTACCAGATGATGACAGTAAGCGAAAACCAGGTTCAGTCGGAAAGCCTTGTCATAACGTAGAAATTCAAATACGTACATCAACTGGGGTGGTTGCAGAAAAAAATGAAATTGGAAAAATCTATGTAAGAAGTAAAATGCTGTTTAGTGGTTATCTTCAGGCCGGTATGTCATGCATTCAACCTATTCAGACTGAAGATGGCTGGATGACCGTTGATGATATGGGATATGTTGATGCCGAGGGCTTTTTATATATAATTGGACGAGAAAAAAACATGATTTTATACGGAGGAATAAATATATACGCTGAGGAGGTTGAGACTGTACTGGCTTCACACCCTGATGTAGATGCTGCAGCTGTAGTCGGAACTTCTGATCCCTATTGGGGACAGGTTGTTTCAGCCGTGATCCAAGGAAGTGCCACAAAAGCGGAATTAAGAAAGCTATGTAAAATGAAATTAGCAGCCTATAAGATTCCACGTAAATGGTATTTCCTTAATGAAATTCCGCTTACGACAAGTGGTAAAATTGCACGTCCTAAAATAATCGAGATGTTGGAGAGGAAGGTGCAAGATGATTAACAAAGCGGTCATCGTAGAAGCGAAACGAACTCCGATTGGCAGGAAGGATGGGATGCTTAAGCAGTTTGGAGCAGATGAATTACTTTCCCCCCTTCTTAAACATGCAGCAAGAATGTCTCAAAATAAACTTGATGATGTGATCATTGGAAATGTGGTTGGACCAGGGGGCAATGTAGCGCGTTTAGCTGCATTAGAAGCAGAGCTCCCAATAAGCATACCTGGTTTGACGCTTGATCGGCAATGCAGTGCTGGATTAGATGCAATCCGGCTAGCCTGCTGTCTTATTCAAGCGGGAGCAGGTAATGGATATATTGCGGGTGGTGTAGAAAGTACGAGTACATCTCCATTTCAATCAAGAGCACGATTTTCTCCTGATAAAATAGGTGATCCCGACATGGGAGCTGCCGCAGAAAATGTAGCCAGCAAATATGGTATTACTAGGAAACTCCAGGATGAATATACGCTATTAAGCTATGAACGAAGTATACATGCGTTTAAACATTCACTGTTTTCGCAAGAAATCCTTGCTGTAAACGAATATAATCAGGATGAGGAATTTTTGAAAGAGCGTAACATTGAGAAACTAGTAAGGCGTGCGAGACCTGTTTTTAATAAAGAGAATGGAACGGTTACAGCTGCTAACAGCTGTGGTATTAATGATGGTGCTTGTGTAGCATTAGTTATGGAAGAAGGGCTAGCAATGGAAATGGGTCTGCAGCCTGTACTGCGCTATCTTGATAGTGTAGTATGTGGAGTTCACCCAGATTATCCTGGAATTGGCCCTGTCCCAGCCATTCAACAATTACTCAATCGAAATAACCTAACAATTGCAGAAATTGATTTAGTTGAATTAAATGAGCCTTTTGCTGCAAAGGTTGTCGCCTGTTCAAAGGCCTTATCCATTCCGTATAGCAAGCTGAATGTCCACGGCGGTGCTTTAGCGATTGGACATCCATATGGTGCATCAGGTGCAATGCTGATTACCCGGTTGTTTTATGAGGTGCAAAGAAGAAACAATTGTAACTATGTTTTAGCCGCGATTGGAAGCGGCGGGGGGATTGGTTTGGCTGTCTTGTTTGAAGTGATATGTAAGAAAAAGCAAAGGCTGTCTTAGGATAGCCCCTTATTGGGTCGATATGTCTGTAATAAAAGGTAAGAAGCGATAAATGTCGGCAAAGTGCGAGTAAAAAGATTACAACTCTGTATACACGACCTTCCCGCATCGATTGAATGTAGGCACATTTATTCAAACCTATTTTACATAATCATTATAAAAGATAGGTTGACACTTACATCTTATCAATCTACTCTTTTAGTAAGGAGTACATATAAGAAGAAGGATGTGGATCATCGTGCAAAAGCTTTATAAAAGTGGTAAAGCTTTATTGAAAGAGGTTTTTGAAACAAAGCTAATGGATCATACTATTGCATTTTGGAGCCTGGGACAGGCAGGTGTGTTAATAAAAGGGGATAAGCAAGATGGGTGGATTTGTATTGACCCATACTTAACAGCAATTATTGAAGAAGCAGATCAACAATCAGAATTTAAAAGAGCATTTCCCCCAGTAATAGAGCCAGCATTGTTAAAAAATATTGATGGTGTTCTTGTTACACATGATCATGGTGACCATCTTGATTTAGCAACATTAAAGGAACTTGATCAGGTGACAGAACAGACGTGTTTAATTGTCCCGGCACCTTGTGAAGCTTCTGTATATAAGGAAGTGGAACAAATGAAACTTCACTTAGCTAAAGCGGATGAGCCCTTTACAATTAAAGGTTTTTCCATTACGCCGGTACCGGCAGCACATACAGAATATGATGTAGACGAAAATAATGATCACGCTTTCTTAGGTTATTTCATTGAGGTAAACGGCGTCAAACTATATCATAGCGGTGACACAGTCGTCACTCCATTGCTTGTCGAAAAGGTGAAAGCGTTTAATCCGGATGTTGCGTTCCTGCCTATTAATGGCGGCGATTATTTCCGGACATCTAGAGGAATTATCGGCAATATGAGTTTCCGTGAGGCAGCTGACTTTTCTGCAGCTGTTGGAGCAGACCTTGTCATCCCGATTCATTTTGATATGTTTCCAAAAAACAGAGATAATCCTGCTTATTTTGTTGACTATCTCTTTCATCATTATCCAGTACAGAAATTCCATATGATGGTTCCAGGTGAAAGATTTATTTATCATAAATAACGGATGAAAGAATAGTTTGGATAATCTTGATAACTCAACGAAATAAGGTTGGAGATCAAAGCCTTTCCTAGTAAAATGGGAGAGGTTTTTTGTGGTTGTGAAATGATTCATATGATATTTGTGTACAATAATAAAAAATGCATAATTTTTAATATGCAGATTGTACGTACATGTGTATAATAGATAAACATACTAGCATTTTAGTCCTTCTTTACAATTTTTCATTAGAGGTGATGACATGTGAAAAAGCTTTTCATTGTCTATGTCATTTTATTTTCGATCTTTTCCATTTATCTATATAACTATTACTTAAAGGAATCCTATTTATATCCTTTTGGAAAAAATGAAGAGCAATTACAAGGAGATATTGGCGAAAAATATGTAATGGTCACGTTTTTAGCAGGGATTGATTATTGGAAAAGTGCCATTAAAGGATTTGAGGATGCGGCCAATGAGTTGAATGTATCAGTTGAATACCGTGGAGCAACCCAGTATGATTCCCATGAACAAATTACTGTTTTGGAGCAAGTCATTGCCAAAAAACCGGCAGGAATTGCGATTTCTGCAATAAATCCTTATGAATTAAACACAACGATTAATAAAGCGATTGAAGCAGGAATTCCTGTTGTTTTGTTTGATTCTGATGCTCCTTCAAGCAAGGCACTATCCTTTTTAGGAACAAATAATTATGTTGCGGGCGAGACTGGAGCTCATAAAATGGCTGATTTATTGAATCGTAAAGGAAAAGTAGCGGTTATCACACTTCCGGATCAGTTGAATCATCAGGAAAGAACAGATGGTTTTGTTGAGACGATAGAGGAAGCCTATCCTGGAATGGAGGTCGTGGAAATAAAAGATGGAAAAGGTGACCAACTGCGTTCAGAACAAGCAGCACTAGACATTATTAAGGAACATCCAGATATTCAAGGGATTTTTACAACAGAAGCAAATGGCGGTGTGGGCATTGCCCAAGCTACACAATCATTAAATAAGGAACAACAAATTAAAATTATTAGTTTTGATACTGATAAACGAACACTTGATAAAATAAAGGAAGGAGCTATTTCGGCCACACTGGCTCAAGGCACCTGGAATATGGGATATTGGTCCATGCAGTTCCTTTTCCAGCATAATCATGGGACTTCTTCATTATCACCCACACAGCAAGGAGAGCATTCTGCGATTTTACCTGAATATGTCGATACAGGAATTTCGGTTGTTACAAAAGAGAATATTGAAGAGTATTATGCAGACTAAAAACTTCAAGAGGACGAGAGTTGAAGTATGATGAAGAAACCAGTCTTTAAATTAAATAATTTTCCTATACGCTATAAAATTATTACGCTCTTGCTATTAATCAGTATCCTGCCTTCCATGGGTCTCGGTTTATTAACTGGTTATACAGTTGAGCGAATCATCGACAACCAGGCAACACAGCATACACTGCAGTTAATCGGACAAGTGAATAAAACATTGGAGTCCTATGCAAGCAATATGCAGAATATTAGTTACTTGCTTTCAATGGACCCAGAAATAAATACATTCCTTTCTCAGAAACAACCAACTACCAATCAAACAGAGGATGAGGTATACTCAATTCGTCAATTCATGCAAGGGCTTTCAACGTTATATCCCGAAGTTGCTGGGATTTTAGTCGTTAATAGCCACGGAAATTATATAAGTAATGAGCTTTACTCAAGATATAATCAGAATTTAACTGAAGAATCTTGGTATAAGGAAGCTGTTCAAAATGAGGGAATTTTTAAAATTATTGGCCATCCTGCTAATCGCTCCATTACCAGTCATGTTAATTATAAAAATAGTGAAGTCGTTACGGTTGTCCGTGCCATCATTGAACCTGAAACACAAGAGGTGAAAGGTGTTGTATTAATTGATTTAAAATTGCGAGTCATTGCTGAGGCGACAAAGAATGTAAGGTTGGGGAAATATGGATATTTAATGGTTATTGATGAAAATGGCGAAGAAATTTATTCGCCGGCAAATCCATTAGTAAAGGAAATTCCTAAGCGGTTACTTAACAGCGATGATTCCGGTTATTTTTCTGAGGAAGTGGAAGGGAACACGTTGCAGTTTATTTATCAAAAACAGCCGTTTACGAATTGGACGACAGTGGGCATTTTTTCCACTGATGAATCCATTATTGAAGTAAAAACGATTCATTTATATGTTATATCGTTTGTCTTTTTTGTTTGTATATTTGGGATCACGGCTTCTTACTATCTTTCTAACTCAATGTCCAAGCCAATTGTTCAGCTGATGTCATTTATGAGAAAGGTAGAATCAGGAAATCTCTCGATCCGTTATAAGGGTGATCGAAAAGACGAAATTGGGATGCTTGGCAGAAGCTTTAACCATATGATTGTAAAAGTAAATGATTTGATTTCACTTACTGAACAGCAAGAACGTCAAAAAAGAGAAGCTGAGCTTAGGAGTCTTCAAGCACATATCAAGCCGCATTTTCTTTATAATACATTGGACACAATCAGTTGGATGGCACGAAAACGCGGTGCGGATGATGTTTCAGAGGTTGTTGCCTCATTATCAAGATTATTTCGGATTGGCCTGAGTAAAGGTAATGACATTATCCTATTGACGGAAGAAATTACCCATATCCAAAGCTATTTAAGCATTCAAAAAGCGAGATATCGCGATAAACTCAACTATTCAATCAAGCTTGAACCCGAAATCCATGATGTCACAATTCTAAAGCTTGTTCTCCAGCCGATTGTGGAAAATGCCATCTATCACGGTATAAAAGAAAGAAAAGGACCTGGACATATTCATATCCATGCAAAAGAAGAACAAGACCAATTAGTTTTAAAGGTAACGGATGACGGCAAAGGTATCCCATCAGATAAACTTGAAGCATTAAGAGAAAAAATGGACAGCCTCTATACGGTAAAAGAGGAAAAGGGAAAACGAGTAGATTTTGGTTATGGAATGATGAATGTCCAAGCGAGAATAAAGTTAACATACGGAGACCAATATGGCCTAACAATTGACAGCATACTAGGTGAAGGAACCGTTGTCATGATTCATCTGCCAATTCAAAGAATGAGTGTAAAAAGTTAAAAGGGGGGAACGCGATGAACAAAACCGTTTGGAAAGTATTAATTGCTGATGATGAGCCAGTCATTCGTGAAGGGATCCGGGACTCTGTGGATTGGTCATCACTTCAAATGGAAGTAAAAGCTGAAGCCGAAGACGGAGAGGAAGCGTTAGAACTGGCATTGGAGCACTCTGTTGATATTCTTTTAGCAGATTTAAATATGCCGATTATGAATGGAATTACCTTAATAAAGGAACTACGTGAAAAGCTGCCACATTGTAAAATAGTGATTATTACTGGACATGACGAATTCTCTTATGCACAAGAAGCTGTAAGATTAAATGTCACAGACTACATTTTAAAGCCGGCTGATCCTGATCAATTAAAACAAGTATTAGATGGTGTACGAAAAGAGCTTGAAAAGACAGTAAAGCAGGATGAATATTTAAAAATGGCTTCCAACCAAATAACAAAAAATCTTTCTATATTAAGGGAAGGATTTTGTCGAGAATGGGTGGAAGGACGTTTGAAAGAAACAGAGATTGTAAAGCAATTGGAATTTCTGGAGCTGCCTTTAAAAGTTCCAACGTTATTTGCCATCATGCAAAGCCCAGAATACTACGCGAATAAGCCGTTATTAAACGATAAAGACAAGCAAATGTTGTTCTTTTCAATTGAAAATATTGTCGTTGAAATACTTGAACCTTATATTCCTGTCGTATTTCGGGACGAAACTGGACGGATCAACTTAATTGTATGGGAAGAAGTTTCTGACACTTTGGTTAAAAGAGTGGAAGAAACAATTAAAGATTGTCTAAAAATGATTGTTCATTTGTACGTAGAAACAATTGATGGCAGCTTAGAATCGATTCCTGAGGTGTATAGACTTTGCAAAGATGCTGTTGATCAAGAATCAGTTATCTCTCCTGTTGTACGACGAGCAAGGCAATTTATCGAAGCGAATTACACAGAGCCTTCCATTACATTGGAAACTGTCGCACAAACATTACAAGTATCACCTGTTTATTTAAGTCGAGTAATAAAACAGGAGCTTGGTATGTCTTTTGTAAGTCTGGTAACTAATTTGAGAATTAAAAAAGCGATCCAGCTATTAAATTCTACAGATCTGCCAATTGTAGAGATCTCAGAGCAAGTTGGCTATGATACTCAGCACTATTTTAGTACTGCTTTTAAAAAGGTGATGGGCGTATCCCCGATTAAATATCGAAAAGGACTTGTGGAAAATATATAAAAAAGGGGTCTCCCTCAACATAATTTTGTGTTCGAGGGGCTGTCCTTTTGGTTTTGAGAGGTCTTTTCTGTCCAAAAAGATTTTGTCTTTTGTTGATCCGCTACAGAAACTTCAACAGTTGTCATTCATTAAATCATTTTTTATTGATCCCTATATTTTATGGTAATTAATCCTAATTTTAACCCAGTAAAACCATTACTAATGGTATTGATACCGAACTTTTTACTTTATTAAAAAGTTTTTATCTATTAGGTAGAAAAACTGGAATGATAGTTATTAATTGACCACAATTTGAATAAAAATTATAATAATGATAACTTCATTTTCGATTCCTTTTAAAGGGGAGTAGCTCTACAGGAAAGTCGTCAATACGGGTTTTACTTACCTCGGCTTTGTTGGCAACAATCGTTGTTTGCGAGACCTTTACCACTTTTTTTGGTGAGGTCTTTTTTATATTCTTCTAGTAAGCTGACTATCTATTAAAAATTATGGTACGATTTATTCTCCTGAAAGGAGTAGTATAAATGACTAGTTATGATTATGCAAAAAGTATTGTGTTTGAGATGAATAAAGGAAAAATTTATATAAAACAGCACCATCAGGATCTAAAACTAATTGGAACAGGCAGAAGTGCCTGTGTTTTCAAAATAAAAGATTCTGAAAAGGTGATAAAAGTTTTTCCGCCACAGTTTACTCATATTGCGAAGGAAGAAATAGAGATTTATCAGAAGATCCCGCATATTCCCTATTTTCCTGCTGTTTATGAAACGGGAGAAAATTTTATCACGATGGATTTTATAAAAGGAAATACCTTATTTTCTTGTTTAACGAAAGGAATCGTTATTAAAGAGCGTCATATTAAGGAAGTGGATCATATATTGGATTTAGTTAGACAAGCGGGGCTGAATCCATCGGATATCCACCTGCGGAATATCATTATCACTCCTGACGATCATATTAAAATGATTGATGTGGCAAGATTTAAACAAATAAAGAATTGCACCCAGTGGCGAGACTTGAAAAATGCCTATTACCGCTTTTATCGCCATCCTCTTTTTCCGAAGAAATTGCCAGAAGGTGTACTTAATGGGATTGCAGCATTGTATAAGAGACATTTAATCTCTATGAATGTTTCTGCAAAGAAGAAAGTTCCAAATGAATATTAGTAGAATAGTTGAAAAGGTCTGTCCCTCTCCAACCCATGATGTTAAGAGTTCAAAGCTCTCTACATTGTGATTGAGGGGCAGACCTTTTTTTCGTTTTGATTTATGTAACAGGCAGAAAAACAAATATTGAACTAGGCGCTTCCGCTTTTTAAAAATATAAAAGGATAAATTTTGAACGTAGTTTCAGTGTCTAGCTCAAGCGCCTAGCGACTAATGAACTTCCCCCTCCTCGCATGCGTAAGTCAACATCGAATCGCTTACGCTCTTCGTGTTTCCTTTATCTCATACGGAGTGCTCTTTTTTCTACGTCGCTGAGCAAGGCGCTTCCGCTTTTATTTGTAAGCGGTTTAAATAAAGTTAAATTTTTATAAAAATAGTTGTTTTATTAAAAAGACGGTTATTTTTTATAATGTTATATTTTTAGTACTAATTCCTTAATTGAATTGGCCATGTGAGAAATAAGAAAGGGGGACAACTAGATGAAAAGGAAATCGTTTACACTTTTTCTTTTAATCGTACTGGTAGTTGCTTTGACCGGATGTGGCGTCAAAGAAACAAGTGGAGAGTCTAAAGGGTTTATCGGGATATCAATGCCAACAAAATCATCAGAAAGATGGGTGAATGATGGCCAAAATATGAAAAAGCTTTTTGAGGAGCTGGGATATAAAACAGATTTACAATATGCAGAAGATATCATTGAAAACCAAACAGCACAAATTGAAAATATGATAACAAAAGGTGTTGATGTGTTAGTTATCGCACCAATTGATGACCGTTCAGGCTTAACCAGTGTTCTAGAGAGAGCACATAAACGAGGGATAAAGGTTATCTCATATGACCGTTTAATCCAGCATAGTAAATATGTCGATTACTATGCAACCTTTGATAACTTCAAGGTAGGGGTTTTACAAGGAACATATATTGAAGAAAAGTTAGGGCTGAAGGAAAAGGAAGGTCCGTTTAATATTGAGATATTTGCAGGATCACCAGATGATAATAATGCTTACTTCTTTTTCGATGGGGCGATGTCAATCCTTGAGCCATATATTGAATCTGGAAAGCTAGTTGTTCGAAGCAACCAAACAAAGTTTAACCAAGGTGCCACACTTAGATGGGATGGAGCCCTGGCACAATCAAGAATGGATAATCTCTTAAGCGCTTATTATTCCTCAGAGAGAGTGGATGCTGTTCTTTCTCCATATGATGGGATAAGTATTGGAATCATTTCCTCATTAAGAGGTGTAGGTTATGGAAGTGAAGATAAACCGATGCCTGTCATCACTGGCCAGGATGCTGAGCTTGCTTCGATCAAATCGATTATTAATAAACGACAAACACAAACTGTATTTAAGGATACACGCGAGCTGGCTAAAAAGGCTGTTGAAATGGCGGATGCCTTATTAAATGGAGAAAAAGCTGAAGTTAATGATACGAAGACGTACAATAACGGCAAGAAAATCGTACCAGCCTTTTTATTGAATCCAGTTTCTGTTGATATAACAAACTATGAATCTGTCTTGGTTGACAGCGGTTACTATACGAAGGAACAGCTTGGACAATAATGATGGAATTTCTAGAATTCTAGTAAAAACGACGAATGTAGGTGTGTGAAAAATGTCAAACATCATACTAGAAATGCGAAAGATAACGAAGGAATTTCCAGGTGTAAAAGCTCTTGAAAACGTTAACTTAAAGGTGAAAGAAGGAGAAATCCATGCCTTATGCGGTGAAAATGGGGCAGGAAAATCTACGCTAATGAAGGTGCTTAGCGGGGTATACCCATTTGGCTCCTATTCGGGAGACATTTTGTTTAATGGTCAAGTTTGCAGCTTTAAGGATATTAAGCAAAGTGAAGAACTAGGGATTGTCATCATTCACCAGGAGCTTGCGCTTATACCGGAATTATCAATTGCTGAAAATATCTTTCTGGGCAACGAAATAGCAAACAATGGTGTTATCAATTGGAATCTAACCAAAATCAAGACGAAAGAGCTGCTTCAAAAGGTAGGTCTTAATGAATCACCTAATACAAAGGTTGATGATATTGGTGTTGGAAAGCAGCAATTAGTCGAAATTGCTAAAGCGCTATCAAAAAAAGTTAAGCTTTTAATTTTAGATGAACCGACTGCTTCCTTAAATGAAGACGATAGTGAAAACTTATTAAATTTATTATTAGAATTTAAAAAACAAGGAATGTCTGCAATTATCATCTCTCATAAATTAAATGAGATAGAAAAAGTTGCCGATTCCATTACGATTTTACGAGATGGCCAAACAATCGAAACGCTTGATATGAAAAAAGACAATGTAACAGAAGATCGCATTATTAAAGGGATGGTCGGAAGGGATCTGACAAACCGATATCCAGATCGAACACCTAATATTGGCAAGACCTTCTTTGAGATAAAAAATTGGAATGTGTATCACCCATTGCATGCAGATCGCAAAGTAATTGACGATGTGAATCTTCATATCCGCAAAGGTGAAATTGTGGGGATTGCCGGTTTGATGGGTGCTGGCCGCACGGAGCTTGCGATGAGTATTTTTGGAAAATCCTATGGCAAAAAAATAAGCGGACAAATCATTAAAGATGGACAAGAGGTTCAATTTCATGATGTCAAAACAGCAATCGACCATGGAATGGCCTATGTTTCCGAGGACAGAAAAGGAAACGGTCTCATTTTAATGGATGACATTAAACAAAATATTACCCTGGCAAGCCTAGAAAAAATATCAAAGCAAGCGGTATTGGATAAAAACAAAGAAATGATCGTTGCGGAAGAATACCGGAAAAAATTAAGAATTAAAACACCTAGCATCTTTCAAAAAGCAGGCAATTTAAGCGGCGGAAATCAACAAAAAATTGTTTTAAGCAAATGGATTTTCTCAGAGCCTGATATTTTAATTCTTGATGAGCCGACCCGCGGGATAGATGTTGGGGCAAAATATGAAATTTACTCGATTATTAATGACCTAGCGATGGATGGTAAAGGCATCCTTATTATTTCTTCAGAGCTTCCAGAGCTGCTTGGAATGTGTGACCGTATTTATGTTATGAATGAAGGCAGCATCACTGGTGAGGTAACAAGGGAAGAAGCGAATCAAGAAAAACTAATGACGTACATGACCAAAAGTAAGGTAAGGAGGTAGTTCATTATGCAAACACAGATACAAAACAATCAAACAACCTTGAAAAAAGAATCAGCATTCAAATCAATGATACAAAATAATATGCGGCAATATAGCATGGTCATTGCTCTGATCTTTATTATGGTGCTGTTTCAAATTTTAACAAATGGTCTGTTATTACAACCCTTAAATATTACAAATCTTATTTTGCAAAATAGTTATATCCTTGTTTTAGCAATAGGAATGGTATTAGTTATTATTACCGGCCATATTGATCTGTCTGTTGGTTCGGTGGCAGCATTTGTTGGAGCGATCTCGGCAATCTTGATGGTAAACTATGAAATGCCAACATTCTTAGCTGTTATTATCTCGTTATTAGTAGGTGCCATTATCGGAGCTTGGCAGGGATTTTGGGTTGCATATGTAAAAATTCCGGCGTTTATCGTAACCTTAGCAGGAATGCTTTTATTTAGAGGATTAACAATGATCGTACTAGAGGGGAAATCAATTGCGCCATTCCCTGAATCATTCCAAAAAATAAGCTCAGGTTTTATCCCTGATGTATCGAGCGGCGGATCCCTTCATCTATTAACGATGATCATTGGCCTTGTTTTATCGGTTATTATTATTTTCACGCAGGTGAAAAATAGACGCTCACAGCTAAAATACAACTTTGATGTTGAATCAAACGGCATGTTTATTATAAAACTAATCGGCATGATCGCGTTGCTGAATATCTTTACGTATGTGTTGGCTTCATATGAAGGAATTCCGAATATTTTAATCATCCTTGCAGTATTGATTGTGATTTATACTTTTGTAACAAATAAAACAAAAGCAGGCCGCCATGTGTATGCGATTGGTGGTAATGAAAAAGCAGCACAATTATCTGGGATCAAAACAAAACGCATGACCTTTTGGGTCTTTGTCAATATGGGAGTTCTTTCAGCATTATCAGGCTTGTTATTTGCAGCGCGTTTAAATGCAGCAACACCTAAGGCTGGTAATCTGTTTGAATTAGATGCGATTGCCGCTTGCTTTATCGGGGGTGCCTCTGCATATGGCGGAATCGGTACTGTTCCGGGAGCAATCATCGGCGGCCTAGTAATGGGGATCATGAATAACGGTATGTCCCTGCTAGGATTAGGTATCGACTGGCAGCAAGGAATTAAAGGGCTGGTATTATTAGCAGCTGTTGCCTTTGATATTTATAATAAAAACAAAGCTTCATAATACGTTAATAAGCAGGGCTGACGACATTCATTCGTCAGCTCTGTCCCCGTTTAAAACATTGATTCTTTTTATTGTTGGTTTTTTAATTGCTGCTCAGCCATCTTCACCATTTCTCTAACCATATTTCCGCCGAGGTTTCCGCCAATTTTCCCTGCTTCTCTGGAGGTTAAGCCTCCGTTATAGCCATCCTGCAGGGGAACACCTACTTCTTTGGCCACTTCAAACTTTGCATCCTCAGGTCTTTCAGTGTTAGCGACTTTTGCCTTTAATTGATCGACCCCTTCTTTTGCTTCAGGTACAAGTATATTATTTCTTCTTCTTGCCATGAAACCATCCCTCCTTACCCTTAGTTTATCTGTTACATGCAGGTTTTATCCTGATCGAAGCTGCGCTTTATGAACTGTTTTACAGCACATGTTTTTTTATGTAAAAGAAACAATATAAGAAAGTGAGGAGGTAAAACATGAAGAATTGTCACGAATTTTTAAAAAGCAAAAGCTGGCTTGATACCGATCTGGATGGTAGATTTATCAATATTGATCATCCTTATGCAATCCTGATTTCAGATACGGAAGGACAAATTACGTTAAGAGGAAATACAGGCTTTGACAATGGTCAAAATGGAGAAGAGATATTTAGCTTTACATCTGTAAAAGAACTTCAGGAATGGTTTGAAAACAATATTGGTGAGTAAACCATCGTTATATCATTATGCTATAGTAAAGATAAAAATGATGTATAAAGGTGAGTGGAGAAATGGCAACCGAAAAATTATACTATCAAGACCCATATATGCGTTCTTTTACGACCAAGCTTTTAAAGCAGGATATGGATCAGAAGGGACGCTATTATGTTGTATTAGACAAAACTGCTTTTTACCCAACCGGGGGCGGACAACCTCATGACACTGGAACAATTAACGGTGTAAATGTCCTTGACATAGAGGAAATTGATGGAGAAATTCGGCATTTTATCGAAGTGCCATTAAATAGCCTTGGTGATCTCATTGGTGAATTAAATTGGGAGCGCCGTTTTGATCATATGCAGCAGCACGCTGGACAACATATTTTATCTGCTGCTTTTGAGAATCTGCATGGCTATAAAACAGTAAGCTTTCATTTAGGGAATGAGATCTGTACGATTGATCTTGAGATTACAAATCTTACTGATCATGAGGCAAGAACAGCGGAGGAAATGGCCAATCAAATTATCATAGAAAATCGGCCAATTGAAACGAAATGGGTGACAGATGAAGAGCTTTCCAAGTATTCACTAAGAAAAGAGTTATCCGTATTAGACAATATCCGTCTTGTCATTATACCTGATTTTGATTATAACGGCTGTGGCGGAACACATCCTGCTTCAACCGGGCAGGTGAGCTCAATTAGCATTTTGAATTGGGAGAAACAAAAGAAAAATATTCGTGTTCATTTTGTCTGCGGAAACAGAGTGTTAAAGCAGCTTCGTGAAAAACAAAGGATTATCCAAGGATTAACCTCCATATTAAATGCCCCGCAAGAACAAATGAAGGAAGCTGCAGACCGGCTTTTACAGTACTCAAAAAGTTTAGAAAAGGAAGTAGATGAGCTAACATCCCAGCTTATGGAGTATGAAGCAATCAGGCTGATTGAAATGGCAGACAGACATGGCGATCGTATAATCATAAAATCAATATTTAAAAATCGTCCAATTTCTGAAATACAGCCATTAGCAAGAATGATAACAGCGAAAAATAATGCGAGTGTTGTCTTATTTGTTGCGGAAAATGAAAGCAAATTGCAACTTGTATGTTCAAGTAATCAAGCATTAAATATGAACCAATTAGTTAAAAAAGTACTGCCAATGATCAATGGGAAAGGAGGAGGAAACGAATCCTTTGCCCAAGGCGGAGGTGATAAAATCGTTACTGGAGAGCATTTGCTGAAGGAATTAGAAAGGAAATTAAAACATGAGTTGATGGAATAATAGAACAAACATCTTTTTTACCATTCAATTGAAAGACCATTTTAAATTTGTATGTACATAGTGTATAATCAATATAGTTGTACGAATAAGTTGAATTAGTAACATACAAGCTGAAAGTGGTGACATAATGGCTCAACAAACAAAAGCCAGTATGGTGAAACAAAAAATTAAAGACTGGATTACCGAAGGAACCGTTTCGCCAGGTGAAAAAATTTACTCAGAAAATGAGCTGGTGAAATTGTTTCAGGTTAGCAGGCATACTGTTCGCCAAGCTGTCGGCGATCTAGTTCATGAAGGCTGGTTATATCGAGAGCAAGGAGCAGGTACGTTTGTAGCGAATAGAGCGAATCAAGCTCAAATGAATCCAATGCGCTCAGCGGGAAAAAATATAGGGGTCATAACGACTTATATTTCAGATTATATTTTCCCCTCGATTATAAAGGGAATTGAATCATATTTATCCTCACACGGTTATTCTTTGACATTTGCTTGTACGGATAATGATCCCGAAAAAGAAAAGCAATGCCTGGAGGCGATGTTGAATCGCAATATCGATGGGCTAATCGTAGAGCCCACGAGAAGCAGCAGTTACAATCCAAATCTTCATTACTACTTGGAAATGGAACAAAATAAAATTCCATATTTAATGATAAATCAATATTATCCACAATTAAATCCGCCAAACATTATTTTAAATGATGAAAAAGGAGGGTTTATTGCAACTGATCATTTAATTAAGCTAGGCCATAAAAAAATTATTGGTTTGTTTAAAAGTGATGATATCCAAGGGTTAAACCGGATGCAAGGCTTTATCAGGGCTTTTAGGGAAAATCAGATCCCCTTTTTCCCTGAGATGATCGTAACGTTTACAACTGAGGAAAAAGAGACTGGATTACTGCACAAGTTAAAACATCTTCTAATGTCAAAAGATGATAGACCAACAGGAATTATTTGCTATAATGATGAAATTGCAATCAATGTCTTAAATGTATTAAGAGAGCTTGAGATTAAGGTGCCTGAAGATCTTTCCATTGTTGGTTACGATGATTCCTATTTAGCAGAGGCTTCAGAAATTAAGATTACTTCTGTTACACACCCTAAAATGGAAATGGGAGTTGAAGCGGCTAAATGGATTGTTGCTGCCGTGGAAAATAGCGACAATGAATTAGTTGAAAACAGGCAGAAGATTTATGAACCTGAGTTAGTTATTAGAAACTCTACAAGTTCACTGAAAGAAATTCATCCAATGATCAACCATGAGATTTAATTTTTCATTCACATTTGTTTAGAGGGTGACCCGAATCATGGTCTACCTCTATACACTAGTGAGTACAGTGGTAGGAAGTTTAGGTAGTTTAAAAGTTTTCTAGATAGTACTTTAATAATAGGAGGACGTATCAATGATCGCTTTAAATGAATTATTAAACCTGTCCAAAGCATGTACATGTGGAAACCAGCACTTTTCGATTTCGATTGATGAAATTGTCATCAGCAAAAATGCATTAGATGAAGCGGTTGCATATTTGCAGAAAAAATCATTTAAAAAGGCAGCCATCATCGCTGACCAAACTACCTATGATATTGCTGGTAAAAGACTGTCAGCCCTCATAGAAGAAGAAAAGATTAACTACGAGGTTGTGATTATTCAGCCTAATGAACAAAATGATGTTGTGGCAGATGAAGCAGCGTTAATAGAGGCTATGTTAGGGATTTCGCAAGATGCGGAAGTGGCTATTGCAGTAGGTTCTGGTACCATTCATGATATTACGAGATTTGCAAGCTTTAAGATGGGTAAACCGTTTATTTCCATTCCGACTGCACCATCTGTGGATGGATTTAATTCAATGGGAGCCCCTGTTGTCATTAAAGGAGTAAAAACAACCTTTCAAATGCAGTCGCCTATTGCTTTATTTGCTGACATTGGGATTTTGCAAAGTGCTCCGCGAGAAATGATTGCTGCTGGCTTTGGGGATATGATCGGCAAATATACATCATTAGCAGATTGGAAGTTTTCTCATCTTATTGCAGGTGAACCGTATTGTCCGCTTTCTGCGAAACTAACTGAAGAAGCATTGGAAAATTGCGTGAAGCATGTTGAGCAAATTTCTGAAGTGGATGAAGAAGGAATAAAAATCTTAATTGAAGCCCTTATTCAATCTGGACTAGCTATGCTCTTAGTTGGCCATTCTTCACCAGCTTCGGGCGGGGAGCATCATTTATCACATTATTGGGAAATGGAGTTCCTAAAGCAAAACAAATTGCAAGTACTGCACGGGGCTAAGGTTGGTGTTTCCGCACAATTAATTTTAGATTTATATAAAAATGATGTGTTAAAGCTTGTTTCAAATTCAGCACAATTAGAGGAGCTAAGAGGGGAATCAAAGGAAAAACTTGACATGGTGATTCAGCAGCAGCATGCGGTCCTTGAAGTATTACATTCACTGCCAGAGGCACAAGTTCTTTCTGGCTTGTTGCAAAAATTAGGGGGTCCTCTCCGTCCGACCCATCTTGGAATTCCTTCTGACCTTGTAAGGAACAGCTTAAATGAAGCACACCTATTAAGAAAAAATCGGTATACGATGCTGGCCTTCTGGAATGAACATGTAGGGAATCATCATTATGCTTAAGTTTAATGAAATCGAGGCTGTCTTTTTTGACTTAGATGACACATTATATGATCAATTAACACCTTTCGGGCTTGCATTGGAATTTTGTAAAATCGAGGCATCAACTCTGAATATCGAGGAGTTATTTAAGAGAGTGCGATATTTTAGTGATGTTCTTTGGAAGCTTCACACGAAAGGGCAAATGAGCTTAGAAGCATTAAGAGTTGTGAGATTAACAAGTGCTTTTAAAGATTTTGACCTTAATATAACAAAGGAACAAGCATTGGCGATACAGGAACGTTATGAATATGAGCAGCAACAGATACAAGCTTTTCCTGGTATTATAGAAATAATAAAAGATTTACAGAAAAACAAATCGGTTGTCGGCATATTAACAAACGGTCCTGTACATCATCAAATGAATAAAATTATTGCACTTAAACTTGATCAGGTAATACCAAAGGAGTTGATTTTTATCTCTGATGGTATTGGAATCGCAAAGCCTGATAAGAGAATTTTTGAATATGTGCAAAGGCAGATTAAGATTAAGCCTGATAAATGCTGCTATATAGGGGATACGTGGGAGAATGATATTGCGGCATCGATTGAGGCAGGATGGAATTGTATTTGGTTTAATCACCGCAATCGAGAGCCGCAATCCATTCATACCCCAAATAAAATCATTACTGATTACATTGGAGTTTTTTCATAAAGGGAAGGATAAAAAGAGACTGCTTCAATATTGTTAGAAACTCCTCAACACAATGAATACAGAGGGGGTTTTAACATTTGATCCAGCCTCTTTTTACTCTTAACGGAATGATTGATCATAAATAATATAATTTAAATATGATATCCTGGTTATGGTTTCCAAATTTCTTTCCAAAAATGGTGGCTCCGCCAACGTGTTTTGCATCTTCTTTAACTTCGACCCGAAACGTCCAGCGATCACAGGTTGTATCTAAATCCTCAACTGATAGATCTGATAATGGATCTCCATCAATATAAGTGCCATGGCTTGTAATCCTTATTGTTTTCAGCAAGCCGTATTGGTTAATATTATTTGGCCACCAATCAGGAGTAAACTTTCCTCTCGTATCGGCAAAATCACCAGGGCTTTGCCATGTGCCCAATTCGATCCCGTTTAGTGAAAAGGTAATATCTGATGGCCAAACATCGTTTGAGAATGGGAATTCAGAAGAAATTTCTAGGCTGATTTCAAACTGTTGTAATTTTTCGTCGACTTTTAAGAAGTTAGGGATATTATATTGAACAAACCCTTGGGTAAACCATAATATTTCTGCATCCACCCTTTTAGGATCCATGAAGTATTTCGGTTCATCAACTCTCCCGATAAACTCCTTATCGGTGGCAAGACCGCAGGTTGGTTTTAACTCATAATCTGTGTAATGGCCGATCGGCACGGATGTTTCATAGGAAGCAAAAGAATGAAAGATTTTTTTAGGAAAATTGATTTCAATATGATCGACTTTTAAGATAGAAACTTTTTGAAGGCCTGATTTTCCAGGGACTTTCTCCGTTTTAATAATTCCTGCATTTTCTAACTTTTTAATGTGCTTTGTCACAATCGGACTGCTTATTCCCAGTTCCTCAGCTAATTCCTTGACGTTCATTTTATTTTTTGAAAGCAACTGAATAATCTTAATCCGAACCTCACTAGCCAATGCCTCATACACAACGATAGAGGACTTGTCTATTTCAAGCTGCATTATTTTCCCTTCTTTCAATATTATTTAATTGATAAAAAAGATAACTAAGTAATTATAAAATAACATATTAATTAATCACTGTAAATATATAACAAGAATTTAAACTATTTGATTAACTTTTATGTTAATTGAAATAAAAAACAGTTGATAAATTTAATTAAAAGGTTATTGACAACGTTTCCATATCGAGTGTATACTGATGCTGAAGTTAATTATCCGCGATGGATTTTCTTCGATAATAATTTTCAAAATAAACAGAATTAGGGGGAAAAAGCATTGAAAAAGAAGTTTAGTTTTTCATTAATTCTAGTATTTTTAGTAGCAACTATATTAGCTGGCTGCAGCGGCGAAGACAAGAATACCATTACGTTTTGGACACCCTTAACAGGTGAAGATGGTGCTTATATGGATCAACTTGTCAAAGAGTACAATGAAACAGATCCAGAGTTCAAAGTAAAACATGTCATTACAGCTGATATGTATACGAAAATGTCTACGGTGTTAAATTCTGGTAAAGGGATTCCGGATTTATCGATTATTCACGCTGACCGTGTTCCTGGTTATGCTAAACAAGGTGTTTTAGAACCAATGACAAGTATTATGGAAAGTCAACCTGAGCTTAAGCAAGAAAATTATCTGCCACAAGCATGGACCTCGGGTAATATTGACGGAACTCAATATACAATCCCATTGGATATTCATAGTAATGCAATGTATTACAATAAAGATTTACTTAAGAAATACAATGTAGAGCATTTCTTAGATGATAATGTCGTTACGTTTGATGAAATTTTATCTCTCCAAGGAAAATTGGATGAAGGTGATTATGTTGTCAATGATGCGCTAATAAGCTGGGTTATCTTTGCACAAATTCAAAACCTTGGCGGTGACATTCAAAAAGATGGTCAGCCTGCTGTTAATACACCAGTCATGAAACAAGCGATAGAAGCTATTAAACAAATTGATGAAGCTGGATTAATGACTCCTTATGGTGAAGATGGTTACTTAATGTTCCAATCTGGAAACGTTTTATTCTCTACTGATGGAACTTGGAGTTCTACAGCACACGCAGCAGTTGAAGGTCTAAACTTTGGTGTAACAAATATTTATGCATTCTCACCGGATAAGTTTACGAACAGAGCGTCCTCACATTTATTCGCTATGTTAGAGAATGAGAACAGAACAGATGAAAAAGAAAAAGGAATTGCTAGTTTCCTTGAATTCATTCGCAAAAATTCGATTGATTGGGCAAAAGCTGGACAAATTGTTGCTAGTAAAGAGGTAATCGAAAGTCCGGATTATGATCAATATATCCAATCCTTCTTTACTTCAAGTGAAAAACAGACTGAATCTTTATACATTTACACATATGAATACTACCCATATGTTGCTGAAGCTCTAGATACGTATGTTCCAGATATTGTTCGCGGAGAAGTGGATATTAATGAAGGTCTACAAACAATGCAGAAATTTGTAGAAGATAAAATTGCTGAAGGTGATGGCGGTGAAGCAGCAGCAAAATAGTTAGAAAATAGGATTGTCTCAAAACCTAAGGGTCTATCCCCTAAATAGAAAGCTTTTTATATGGTGCTAACTTAAAGGGGACAGGCCCTCTGAGACAGTCTCTTATAAAGGAGAAATAGGCTATGAATAAAAAAGTGAATTTAACACCTCTTTTCTTTGTAGGTCCCCATGTGATTTTATTTGCTGTTTTTATTTTTTTACCTACGATTTATGGAATTTACGCATCCTTCACCCAATGGAATTTAATCGGTGATCCAGTGTGGGTAGGATTAGAAAATTATAAGACAATCTTATTTGATGAAAAATCAACCTTTCATTTTCAATTTACGAATGGGTTAAAAAATACGTTAATTTTCGTTGGATTAAGTGTTCCATTCTTAATCATCATACCTCTCTTAATTGCTGTTGCCTTAGAGCATAAAAAAGTAAAAATGAAAAGCTTCTTTCAATCCATTATCTATATTCCAGGATTAATTTCGATCTCAGCTGGGGCGTTAATTTGGTCGCTAATCTTCAATAAGCAATTAGGGATAACTGGAAATGTGTTTGGTTCTGAAACGGTTTGGGCTGGTAACCAACCATACGCTTGGATCATCATTATTGTTTTAACGATTTGGGGCGGCGTTGGAGGAAATATGATCATATACCGTGCCTCTATAAACGGTGTTGCGAAGGATTTATATGAATCTGCAGATATTGATGGTGCAGGACCAATTCGGAAATTTTTTAGTATTACCTTACCATCTATTCGCTTTCCATTAATTTATACATTTGTCATGACGACCGCTGGGACGTTTAATGTTTTCGGTGAGCCATTAATGATGACAAATGGCGGCCCGGAGCAAAGCACACATGTACTGATGATGTATATTCGCCAATTAGCATTTAGCCATGGAGAATCAATTGCAGGGATGGCTTCCGCAATGGCGGTATTGCTTGGATTAGTCATCTTAGTCATATCAGCAATTCAATATTATGTGATGAACCGAAATGCTTCATAGAAGTTATGTTAGCTTGTATTTGAATGGAAACGGATAAGGCAGGTGTAATAAATGAAAAAGATAAGTTGGTCAAAATATAGTGCATATTTATTTTTAATTGTCCTTTGTATCATTTGGGCAGTTCCGGTCATTTTCGGGATTACAACATCATTTCGTTCACAAACAGAAGTTGTCTCAGTTGGTTTTAGGCTATTACCAGTTAACTGGATCGTTGATAACTATGTTGCCATTTTGGAAAATACATCAACAGCACCAATTTTACGCTGGTTAATGAACTCTTTATTTATTGCAACGATGCATACAATATTAGTCGTTATTGTCATCTCAATAACTGGATATGGATATTCACGGATGAATTTTAAAGGAAGAGATACATTGTTCTTTACTTTATTAGGGATTTCCTTTTTCCCGGGGGTCGTTAACTTAATTCCTTCCTATAAAATAATTGACGCCTTAGGTTGGGTGAATACTGCTTGGGCGATGATCATTCCAGGTTTAGCAGGAATGGGCAATATATTCTTAGTTAGACAATTTATGAAGGGTATTCCGAAAGAATTGGACGAGTCAGCCCGTGTTGACGGAGCAGGTGATTTTAGAATCTACTACTCTGTTATATTGCCGCTGATTAAACCAGTATTAATTGTTTGCGGTCTGTTTTCTTTTACCGGTTCTTGGAATGATTTCCTCTGGCCAGTCATTGTTTATACCGATGTAGATAAGATGCCGGTTACAGCTGGTTTGCTTTTATTGCAAGATATTTATGGGAACTACCGCATGATTGGGCAATTGATGGGGTCAGCGATATTAGCGATTATTCCAACCCTACTGTTGTTTGTTTTCGCACAAAAGTATTTTGTCCAGTCTATTAACTTGAATTCAGGTATTAAAGGGTAAGAAATGTCTCCTGAATTATTAGGATTTTCATAGAACATGGAACTTGTATGAAAAGTGAGGGATGGTCATGAGCAGAGGATTGGAAAGGAAATTGTTAATAGCAGGGTCGATATGGAACATCATTACTGGACTTATAACTATTTTTGGTTACTCCACTTGGTTTAAAAATACAGGGGCAAAAGAGCTGGAAGGCACTTCTGTTGATACAAAAGTAGTTGGAACTGTATTAATTGATGAGGTTTCAGGTGTGATTTTGACATTTGGCTTATTCATTTTCGTAGGTGCTATTGTGAATTTCCTCATTGCTAGAAACCTAAAAGATAATGAAATTCAAAAGAAGGCTTTACTTTGGATTGCTTTCTGGGGATTACTTCAATTGTTTGTCATGGACATTGTTGGATTCGTATTGTTTTTGGTCGCATATGTTATTTACACAGCAAAAAATAAAGCGATTAAGTTATCTCAAGCATAATTGGAAAGTATTTAATAACGTAAATCTATTTATTGATGTAAATCATTATAGATTAAAAATCTACTATTATATGTAGTTAAAAAAAGGAGTTGGAATCATGGCAGTTAAAGCAAAAATGACGGTTGATAAGGAATTTAAAATCGGACAAATCGATGAAAGAATTTACGGTTCCTTTATCGAGCATTTAGGTAGAGCTGTATATGAAGGAATTTATGAGCCTGATCATCCATCAGCAGATGAACAGGGATTTCGAACAGATGTTATCGAACTTGTGAAGCAATTAAGAGTCCCATTGGTAAGATACCCAGGAGGTAACTTTGTTTCCGGCTATAACTGGGAAGATGGCGTTGGTCCTGTTGCCGATAGGCCGAGAAGATTAGATCTAGCATGGAGAACAACGGAAACAAACCATATTGGCACAAATGAATTTATGGATTGGGCAAAAAAGATTAATGCTGAGGTGAATATGGCTGTTAATCTTGGAACTCGCGGGATTGATGCTGCTCGCAATCTAGTAGAATATTGCAACCATACATCAGGCTCTTATTGGAGTGATCTTCGTATCTCACATGGTTATAAAGAGCCTCATAAAATTAAAACATGGTGTTTAGGAAATGAAATGGATGGTCCTTGGCAAATTGGTCATAAAACAGCGGATGAGTACGGACGCCTTGCAGTTGAGACAGCAAAAGCAATGAAATGGGTTGATCCGACGATCGAATTAGTTGCATGTGGCAGCTCAAATCGCCATATGCCAACTTTCGCTGACTGGGAGGCAACTGTATTAGAGCACACGTATGACCATGTCGATTATATTTCCCTACACACTTATTATGGAAACCGTGATAATGATTTAGGCAACTATTTAGCACAATCATTGGATATGGATCAGTTTATTTATTCGATTATTTCAACGGCAGATTATATTAAAGCGAAAAAACGCTCAAAAAAAACAATGAATCTATCATTTGATGAGTGGAATGTATGGTTCCATTCAAATGAAGCAGATAAAAAGATTGAACCATGGTCGATTGCTCCGCCACAACTAGAAGATATTTATACGTTTGAGGATTCGTTATTAGTAGGAAGCATGCTAATTTCGATGTTAAAGCGTGCCGACCGTGTGAAAATTGCATGTCTTGCACAGCTAGTTAATGTTATTGCGCCAATTATGACGGTAAAAGGCGGAGAAGCGTGGAAACAAACAATCTTTTATCCATATATGCATGCATCTGTATTTGGTAGAGGAACAGCATTACATTCGATTGTCTCTTCTCCAAAATATGATAGCAAGGATTTCACAGATGTTCCATATCTTGATACTGTTTCGGTTCATGATGAAGAAAATGAAACATTGACAATCTTTGCCGTAAACCGCCACCAATCTGAAACACTTAGTCTTGAAGCAGATATTAGAAGCTTCGAAGGTTACAGAGTGAACGAACATATCGTTCTTGAAAATGATGATGTTAAAGCAACAAATCAGTTTAATCATACAAATGTTTCACCACATAGCAATGGAGATGCGAGTGTCGATAATGGACATCTAGCAGCGAATTTATCCAAGCTTTCGTGGAATGTGATTCGTCTCGCAAAATAAAAAGTGATTACTTTTTACTTTTAACTACTTATTAAAAACAAATCTGCCTAACAAGCAAAAGCAGTAAATTTCTATTGAAATTTAACTGCTTTTAGCATGTTAAAAGCAATCTGAGAAATGAAGCACATTCAGTTTAAATGAACTAATTATCAAACGAACCTTATTGGATAATGCAAAAATGAATTTAGGAGTTGTCATCATGTCTGATTTTACTGTAAAAAATCCGCTTATTGAACAACGTGCGGACCCATGGATTTATAAACATACAGATGGTTATTATTATTTTACAGGATCTGTGCCAAAGTATGACAGAATCGAACTCCGCCGTTCTGATTCCATTCAAGGATTAGCAGATGCGGAAGGGAAAACGATTTGGGTTAAGCATCAAAAAGGATTAATGAGTGCTAATATTTGGGCTCCTGAGATTCATTTTATTGATGGAAAATGGTATGTCTACTTCGCAGCGGCACGAACATCAGAAACAAAAGATGGCTTATTTGATCATCGTATGTTTGTGTTAGAAAATGCATACGAAAATCCGCTTGAAGGGGAATGGATCGAAAAAGGACAAGTAAAAACGAAGTGGGAAACCTTTGCATTAGATGCCACATCTTTTGAACATAAAGGAATCAGATATTATGTATGGGCACAAAAGGATCCTGAAATAAAAGGAAATTCTAATATTTATATCTCAGAAATGGAGAATCCATGGACACTTAAAGGTGAACAGGTTTGTATCACCACACCTGAATATAATTGGGAAAAAATCGGATATTTAGTTAATGAAGGTCCGGCAATCCTTAAACGAAATGGTCGTATATTTATGACATTTTCTGCAAGTGCCACCGATTATAACTATTGTATGGGACTATTAACAGCAGATGAAAACAGTAATTTATTGGATCCGGCATCGTGGGTAAAAACACCTGAACCTGTTTTTTCTACTTCTGAGGAAAACAGCCAATATGGACCAGGACATAATAGTTTTACCGTTTCTGAGGATGGCAAGCAGGATATTCTTGTTTATCATGCCAGAAGCTATAAGGAAATTGTCGGTGATCCGTTGTATGATCCAAATCGCCATGCTCGTGTTCAAGTAATTCAGTGGAACGAAGATGGAACGCCAAACTTTGGAGTGCCAAGACCTGATACAAACTAAGTGAAGAAATAAGAAAAGGCTGATTATTGCTGATAGTCAGCCTTTTCCTACGCTTTTGAACAATAAGGAATAGGAGCAGCAGTCAAAACCTACGTTTGTTGATATTGAAAATGATGGAAATAGACACAGTTGAGTCTTTAAACAACTACAAACTAACTTGTAAGGATAAGTTGAAAGTTAACACATAAAAAAGGACAAATTTGCAAAAATAAATCTAAAATTTGTATTGAAAAAAATGAGATAAGTGCTAAAATGAACTTAAGGTTATACGTATAAGTTGAGTGTTTTTATAAAATTCCACAAAATGAAAGCGGATTTTTTCCAATAAATGTTTCTATATCTTGTAACTTGTACGGATAATGTGAAGTGAATCAACTAAAAACTAAAAGATTAATTGATTAATAGAAAAAGGTTGGGGGGATTAAAATGGCAAAGTATTCAATTGGTGTTGATTACGGGACACAATCTGGAAGAGCAGTGCTTGTCGAAATTGGAACTGGAAAAGAGATTGCTACAGCAGTTAAACCGTATACACATGGAGTAATGGATGAATTTTTACCAGATGGCGTAACAAAGCTTGAAAATGATTGGGCCTTACAGCACCCAACAGATTATATGGAAGTATTAGAAACAACAATTCCAGATGTATTAAAACAGGCAAATGTTTCTCCAGATGAGGTAATCGGCCTTGGTATTGACTTTACAGCTTGTACCGTTTTACCAATTAATCAGCAGGGAACTCCTTTATGCTTAACTGAGGAATTTAAAGATCATCCACATGGCTATGTTAAGTTGTGGAAACACCATGCAGCACAGGATGAAGCAAATCGCTTAAACGAGATTGCTGAAGCTAGAGGGGAAAAGTTCCTGCAAAGATATGGCGGGAAAATTTCTTCTGAGTGGCTCGTACCGAAGCTTTGGCAAATTCTGAATGAAGCACCGGAAGTTTATGAAGCTACAGACCAATTTGTTGAAGCAACTGACTGGGTTATTTCTCAATTAACTGGTGAATTAAAACGCAATAGTTGTACAGCAGGTTATAAGGCAATCTGGCATAAGCAGGAAGGATATCCGACGAAAGAGTTTTTTAAGGCTTTAGATGAACGCTTAGAAAATGTTGTAGAAGAGAAGTTATCAAATGAAATTTTCCCAATTGGTTCAAAAGCTGGGGAATTAACAGAAAAAGCTGCGAAGTTGCTTGGTCTTAACCCTGGTACTGCAGTGGCAATTGCAAACGTTGATGCCCATGTTGCGGTCCCTGCTGTAGGAATTACGGAACCTGGAAAACTGCTCATGATCATGGGGACATCTACTTGCCATATATTATTAGGCGACGAGGAAAAGGTTGTTCCTGGTATGTGTGGGGTTGTTGAAGATGGTGTTATCCCTGGATTAATGGGATATGAAGCAGGTCAATCTTGTGTAGGAGATCACTTCGAATGGTTTACTGAAAATTGCGTTCCTGCCAGCTACTACGAGGAGGCGGAGGAAAAAGGAGTGAACATTCACCAGCTATTGACCGAAAAGGCTGCTCAGCTTGAGGTTGGTGAAAGCGGTTTAATCGCTTTAGACTGGTGGAATGGAAACCGCTCAACATTAGTTGATGCAGATTTAACTGGTGTTTTACTAGGAGCAACTTTACTCACAAAACCTGAAGAAATCTATCGCGCTCTTATTGAAGCAACTGCGTACGGAACACGTACAATTGTTGAAGCTTTCAGAAACAGCGGCGTTCCGATTAATGAAGTTTATGCATGCGGCGGGATTGCTGAAAAGAATGCACTAATGATGCAAATTTACTCTGACGTTTTAAATATGGAAATTAAAATCTCAGCATCCTCTCAAACACCTGCATTAGGATCAGCCATGTTTGGTGCTGTTGCAGCTGGTAAAGAGCGCGGCGGTTACGATGACATTAAAGATGCTGCAAAAGAAATGGCTAGATTAAAAGACGAGGTCTATCAGCCAAAACAAAATAATGTAGCAGTATATGATCAATTGTTTGCCGAGTATTCACGTTTATATGATTATTTCGGACGCGGCGAAAATAATGTCATGAAGAACTTAAAGAAAATTAAGAAAGCTAGTTCTTCTAAAACTCAAGAAAAAACAGAAGTTACACAATAACGGAATACAGCAACGATCCTAATGATGCGGTGGGGCAAAAGGGTTTCTGCCCTATTGCTCCATCCTAAAAAGAGGGGAGAGGAAAAGATGCTTGAATCATTGAAAGAACAAGTACTTAAAGCAAATTTACTTTTACCAAAATTCGAAATGGTCACCTTTACTTGGGGGAATGTAAGCGGCATTGATCGTGAAAAAGGTCTTGTTGTCATCAAACCAAGCGGAGTTTCTTATGATGAGTTAAAGGCAGAGGATTTGGTTGTTGTTAATCTTGAAGGTGAAATCGTAGAAGGTGATTTACGTCCTTCATCAGATACTGCAACCCATTTAGCATTATACAAAGCATTTCCAAAAATAGGTGGTGTCGTTCACACCCACTCACCGTGGGCAACAAGCTGGGCCCAAGCTGGCCGTACAATTCCTGCATTAGGCACAACACATGCTGATTATTACTATGGGGAAATCCCTTGTACTAGACCATTAACAGAGGAAGAAATTACTCGTGCATATGAGTTGGAAACAGGGCATGTTATCATCGAAACGTTTGAAAAAGCAGGTCTTGATCCAGTAGCTATGCCAGGAGTACTAGTATCAGGTCATGCACCATTTTGCTGGGGAAAAGATGCGATGCAAGCCGTACACAATGCAGTGGTGTTAGAAGAAGTGGCAAAAATGGCTTTACACACATTCCAATTAAACCCGGATGTCAAGCCGATCGATCAATATCTATTGGATAAGCATTATCTTCGTAAGCATGGAGCTAACGCTTATTATGGCCAAACAACTCCAAAGGTAAATCTTTAATTAATCACAAGGGGGAACCGATATGTTATTAGTAAAACCTTATGAATTCTGGTTTGTTACAGGAAGTCAAGACTTATATGGGGAAGAAACAATAAAAGAAGTTGAAGCAAATTCAAGAGTGATTACAGAAGCTCTTGATCGTGATCCTGCAGTTACGTACAAATTGGTGTTTAAATCAGTATTAAAAGAAGCGGATTCCATTCGCAGATTATGCTTAGAAGCAAATGCTGATGAAAACTGTGCAGGTATCATTACATGGATGCACACATTCTCTCCGGCTAAAATGTGGATCGCTGGCCTTTCTGCATTGCAAAAGCCAATGCTGCATTTACACACACAATTTAATCGTGATATTCCTTGGGACAGCATTGATATGGATTTTATGAATACCAATCAATCTGCACACGGTGACCGCGAATTTGGTTTCATGGCAACAAGATTAAATATTAAACGTAAAGTGGTTGTTGGACATTGGGAAAATAGCGAGGTTAGAAGCAAAATTGGCAGCTGGATGCGTACAGCAGTTGCATTCTCTGAAAGCCAGCATTTAAAAGTTGCTCGCTTTGGTGATAACATGAGACGTGTTGCTGTTACAGAAGGCGACAAAGTAGAAGCGCAAATTAAGTTGGGCTGGACTGTAAATGGATACGGTATCGGCGATTTAGTGCAGAGAATGAATGATGTATCTGAACAAGAAGTAGATGCATTAATGAAGGAATATGAAGCAGAGTATGATATTGTTCCTGAAGGTCTTGAAGATGGTCCTGTTCGTGAGTCAATTCGTTATCAAGCAAGAATTGAGCTGGGAATGAAGGCATTTTTAGAGGAAGGCAATTATACGGCATTTACAACTACCTTTGAGGACCTTCACGGGATGAAGCAATTACCAGGTCTTGCTGTTCAACGATTAATGGCACAAGGTTATGGCTTTGCTGGTGAAGGTGACTGGAAAACAGCTGCACTTGTTCGCATATCTAAAATCATTGCTGATAATGAAGACACTTCATTTATGGAGGATTATACGTATCACTTTGAGCCAGGCAATGAGCTTGTGCTTGGATCACATATGCTTGAGGTTTGTCCAACTATTACAGCAACAAAACCGAAAATTGCTGTCTATCCATTAGGTATTGGCGGAAAAGAAGATCCTGCCCGCCTTATCTTTGACGGTAAAAGCGGTGCGGCCCTAAACGCCTCAATCATTGATCTTGGCCATCGTTTCCGCCTGGTTGTAAACGAAGTTGATGCGAAACAGCCTGAAATTGAATTGCCAAATTTACCTGTCGCAAGAGTACTATGGACTCCACAGCCTTCTTTAAGTGAAGGCGCTGAAAACTGGATTATCGCTGGCGGAGCACACCATACTGTATACTCATATAAAGTAACGACAGAACAGCTAAGAGACTGGGCAGACTTAGTAGGAATTGAGTGTGTATTAATTAATAATGATACAAACAAACATGCATTCATTAATGAATTACGTTGGAACGACGTTATCTATAAATAATTTATGCTAAAAACAGCGAGGTTGACTAGAGCAAATGAAATAAACACTAAGTCTATGAAAATAGCAGAGCTTTCGGTCTAACCTCGTTTTTTAATCTTTTGTAAAGGATGATCTTGATATGAAAAATTCAATCGTCATTAATGCAGATGTTGAAAAAGGAACGATTAACCGCAATATTTATGGTCATTTTGCTGAACATTTAGGTCGTTGTATTTATGAAGGGATTTGGGTAGGCGAGGATTCACCAATTCCTAACACAAATGGAATTCGCAACGATGTTTTGGAAGCGCTAAAGCAAATTCAAATTCCAGTTCTTCGCTGGCCAGGCGGCTGTTTCGCTGATGAATATCATTGGAAAGATGGCGTTGGGCCAAGAGAAAATCGTAAACGAATGGTAAATACACACTGGGGTGGTGTTGTTGAAAATAACCACTTCGGAACACATGAATTTATGATGTTATGTGAAATGTTAAACTGTGAGCCATATATTTGTGGAAATGTAGGCAGCGGTACTGTTCAAGAAATGTCTGAATGGGTAGAATATATGACATTTGATGGCGAATCGCCAATGGCAAACTGGCGTGGGGAAAATGGCAGACAAGAGCCTTGGGAATTAACATACTTTGGTGTGGGAAATGAAAACTGGGGCTGCGGTGGTAACATGCGCCCAGAATATTATGCAGATCTTTATCGACGTTATCAAACATATGTAAGAAACTATGGTAATAACAAAATCTATAAAATTGCCGGCGGAGCAAATGTAGATGACTACAATTGGACAGAAGTTCTTATGCGTGAGGCTGGTCGTTTCATGGATGGACTAAGTCTTCATTATTACACAATTCCAGGAGATTTCTGGTTAGGAAAAGGTTCAGCGACCAATTTCCCGGAAGATGAATGGTTTATTACCATGAAAAAAGCTCTTCATATGGACGAGTTAATTACAAAGCATAGCACAATTATGGATAAATACGATCCTGATAAACGTGTTGGCATGATTATTGATGAATGGGGAACTTGGTTTGATGTCGAAGAGGGAACAAACCCAGGATTTCTTTATCAACAAAATACGATTCGTGATGCATTAGTTGCAGCGGTTCACTTCCACATTTTTCATAAGCATAGCGATCGTGTACAAATGACAAACATTGCTCAAACTGTAAACGTTCTACAAGCAATGGTGCTGACAGAAGGAGAAAAAATGATTCTAACTCCGACGTATCATGTATTTGATATGTATAAGGTTCATCAGGATGCGACAAATTTATCAGTTGAAGCAGCTGTTGGTACCTACAAATACAATGATCAAGAGCTTCCACAAGTGACTGTTTCTGCGTCAAAAGACAAAGAAGGCAAAATAAACATTAGCTTGTGTAATATCGACCATAAAGAATCTGCATCCCTTTCCATTCAGCTGCGCGGATTAAAGGAACAAGTTTCAAGCCTGTCAGGTAAAATTCTTACAGCTGATACAATTGATGCTCATAACACGTTTGAACAGCCAGAAGTTGTAAAGCCAACTGAGTTTACTCAAGCGTCAATCGAAAATGACCAATTAAATGTTACATTACCACCAATGGCTGTAGTGTTACTTACAATTGAATAAATCGAAGTTTTTCAAAGGAAGGGTCTATCACAAATATGGGTCAGGCCCTTTTTAATAAAGGGTGAGCTATAATGAGAGATAACGCGACCATTTGTAAGGGCTGTACAAGAAACGTCATAATAAAAAGACAAGAAGTGGATGAGATCCTTTCAAAAAGCAAAGGTAACCCATCTGTCATGGTGTCAAAAACAATTTACGAACAAAGATTGAATTCCTGCAAAGGCTGTACATCTTTGGTTTACGGCACAACTTGTTCACATAGTGGATGTCTTGTTGAATACCGAGCGAAATTTTCTACGAAAACATGTCCAAACCCAAACGGTTCTAGGTGGTAATCTAGCATTAACCTAAATAATCGCTAGACTCCGCTCTATGTTATTTGGAGATTTCCCTATTGCATTTAGTGTATAAATCTAGTATTATAACAATACAAGCTGCGCTGTACGCATTTTTTATAAAGTTTTAACCTTTAAGCTGAAATAGGGAGTTTTACATTGAAGACGGAATATCAAGCCTCCATTATGTAGAGGAAGATACGAAAGCTTCTGCGAACACCCACTTGTAGGAGTGGTGGTCTAAAACTCTATAATGTAGATGCGGCAATCGCGGCACCTTATCTCAATAATTAATCCGGCTCCTGTATGGATGCCGGATTTTTTATATTTCCTTCAAAAAAGTTGGTTTTTTGATCACAATCCAGCTTCAAATTTTAATACTCTTTTAACTCTCGATTAATAAAACTCTCTGCTGTAAAAGCCGCAACACCTAGAGCTGCTGAATGGGTTAAGTGTTTAGCGAAACTAATTTGCAGATTTTTTTGCTGAAATGAAAGAGCATGAGAATAGACGATTTCTAACAATGGCTGCTCAATCCATTCTTTTGCCATTGCCAACCGGTTTCCGATAATAATTTGCTCAGGATTAAAGGTGTTAATAATATTATTAATGCCAAATCCCAAGTATTGCCCGATTTCTTTGAATAATGAGATCGCTTGTTTATCTTTCTTATTAGCCAATTCAATCAATGATTCCAGTGTATGTTCATCTTCTGCCTTGTTTAGCAGGGCATGTTCAGATGCATATACTTCCCAGCAGCCATTGCTTCCACAACTGCATGGTGCGCCATTCATTTGGATAACCATATGTCCCATTTCACCAGAAAAGCCATTTAAACCTTGGTATAACTGGTTATTTAAAATCAGTCCCACACCAATTCCGATCCCTGCGCTAACATATATTATATCGTTATATGATTGCCCTGCACCGAATTGCTTTTCACCGTAGGCTCCTGCGTTTGCTTCATTTTCGATGATGACAGGTAGATTGAATTCATCCTCAATCGATTGTTTGATTTCGCAATTCTTCCAGCCTAAATTTGGCGCAAGCAGTACTTTTCCTTGCTTATCAACGATACCAGGGATCCCGATTCCTATTCCAATAATCCCATATGGGCTTTTAGGGATATCCTTGATTAAGGTTTTTATGATCGTTTTTACCTGGTCCATTACCGTTTCAACAGATGAATTTTTCATTCGTACATGATGTTCAGTTATGATTTTTCCCTTTAAATCAGTTACAACCCCTAAAATATAATTTACTCCTACATCAATTCCAATTGAATATCCTGCAACACGATTATAATGGAGGAGGACTGGTCGGCGGCCTCCGCTGGATTCTCCCGGTCCTGATTCATATACAAGCTGTTTTTCCAGTAATTCATTTACTAGGGAGGATACAGTTGCTTTATTTAATCCGGATTGTTGTGCAATATCAGCCCGTGAAATGGGTTCTTGCTCTGTGATGGTTTGAAAGACTAATGATGTGTTGTTTTTCTTAACTACCTGCTGATTCCAAGTTATTGATTTCAAATATGTCACCTAATTTCAACATGTCATTTTATTTTTTCTCGGTGGAGCAAAATCTTAATCATGATGTATTCCTTCATTATAAACGTTATTATTATAAGTATAAACTTAGTTTATTGAATAGACAAACATTTTTCCCAATGATATAATTTTAATTAGTTTTCTACTATTTTATAGAAATGTAAAGTACTAGATTCAGATAGTAAAAAAACACTTCATTTTTGAAAGGGTTTACTTACATGGGTCTGCTAAAACGCAAATCCGTATCTTCTATTATAAGGGGTTTTGAGAATGAAATATGTGATAGGGATTGATTTAGGTACAAGCGCAGTAAAAATTTTATTAATGGACCAAAACGGAAATGTTGCTCATGAAATTTCGAAATCTTATCCTTTAATCCATGAAAAATCCGGGTATAGTGAACAGGAACCCGAGTTATGGGTAGAAAAAACGCGTGAAGGTCTTGCAGAGCTTGTAAAAGAATTTAATGGTGATGTTAATGATATTGAGGGGATAAGCTTCTCAGGACAAATGCACGGACTTGTTCTATTAGATGAATCACACCAGGTGTTACGAAATGCTATCCTTTGGAATGATGTGAGAACTACACCTCAATGTAAGCAAATTTATGATGTTGTAGGTCAGGATAAATTACTTCAGATTACAAAAAATCCTGCATTAGAGGGCTTTACCTTGCCAAAAATATTATGGGTAAAGGAGCATGAACCATATATTTTTGAACAAGCAGCCATATTCCTCCTTCCTAAAGATTATTTACGTTTCCGGATGACCGGACAAATTCATAGTGAATATTCTGATGCTGCTGGAACGTTATTATTAAACGTTGGAGAAAAAGAATGGAGTCAGGAAATATGTGCTCTTTTTGAGCTTAAGCATGATTTTTGTCCGCCGCTCATCGAATCACACGAGTGTGTGGGGACGTTAACAGAACAATTTTCAAATGAAACAGGATTATCTCCTGCTACTAAGGTTTTTGCAGGGGGAGCAGATAATGCTTGCGGAGCAATTGGTTCTGGAATCTTATCAGAGGGAAATACGTTATGCAGTGTTGGAACATCCGGGGTTGTTTTATCATACGAAGAGAGAAATGATCGTGATTTTGCTGGAAAGGTTCATTATTTTAATCATGGTAAAGAAAATGCCTTTTATACCATGGGCGTCACATTAGCAGCTGGCTATAGCTTGAACTGGTTTAAAGATGTGTTTGCTGAAAATGAGTCATATGAAGAATTATTGAATGGATTAGAAGAAGTGCCGGTTGGTTCAAATGGATTATTGTTCACACCATATTTAGTTGGAGAAAGAACACCATACGCTGATCCAACCATTCGTGCCAGCTTTATTGGTATGGAAGGATCCCATACTAAAAAGGATTTTGCTCGTGCGGTATTAGAGGGAATTACATTTTCTTTGCATGAATCCATTGAGATTTTCCGTGACAGCGGCAAGAAAATCGATACGATTATTTCAATTGGCGGTGGTGCCAAAAATGAGACATGGCTTCAAATTCAAGCTGATATTTTCAATACAAAAATTGTTAAATTAAAAAGCGAACAAGGACCAGGTATCGGAGCTGCCATTCTTGCAGCATACGGTGCAGGGTGGTCAAGTTCTCTCCAAGAAATTGCTGATCTCTTTATTAAGCCAGCTAAAACATATGAGCCAATTGCAGATAATGTTGCAAAGTATCAGGAACTTTTTACTCTTTATAAAGAAGTTTATCAACACACGAAAGGATTAAATGTAGGCTTAGCGAAATTTAGAAAATAAACTAATGTAAAGGGTCTGACCATGACAATAGTAGAAACTATATGGCGCCTAAGGGTCTGACCCTTTTGTTTTGTTTCATACTTTTCTAAGTATTATCCTTATCTATAGATTCTTCTTTAGGCAAAGTATCTGGCGCACTTGGAACCTCTCGTTTATAATCAGAAAATGTATCAGAAGAGAGGATAACAATAATTAACTGACCGCCGATTACTTTTGAACGGATAAGCAATGGCTGGTTGTGCCGGTTTTTAAAGACAAAATCTGGACCATACCAGCTTACAGTTGCATCTCGATTTGGCGGAACATAAGGCACCCTTCTGCTATGTGAATACCTCTCAAGAATTTTAACTCCCGCACGGTCTACTGCATTAAACAGAGTGGAGGAAACTTGGCAAATTCCGCCGCCAACACCTTCTGATAATTCTCCTCTTACAATTACTGGTGCTGGCAGGTACCCTTTTTCAACTGTCCGTTTTCCAACAGCAGCATTAAATGAAAAAGTCTCTCCTGGAAACACAACATAGTTATTGATCGCATCAGATGCTAATTTGATATTATGTGAACGTTCCTTATTCCTGCTATTAAAAAAGGTAATATATTGGCTGATTTTTTTTGAACTAATGCTTGTTAATAATTCACTGTCAACCTTTGGGTAAATTGTCTTGACAGGAATATCTATTGAAGTAGTACCTTTCATATAAAACGACTGATAAAACGCTTCCTTGAATTTCTCCTTGTTAAGCTGATAGCCCATTTTTTCACTTACTAAATGTCCATGTTCATCAATGGTTGCATTTGTTGGCATTTTAAAAACAGCTGCTTCAAGTTTTTTCTCGAGTTCACTATATTTTTCGTGATCGATCATGGATTGGCCAAAAGGAGGCAGAGCATATTCTGAGCGATGAATACTGCTTATTTTTTCACCCTCAAAGGTTAATGAAATCTCTTCAGAAATAGTGTCAGGCTGTAAAGCCAGCAATAATAGCACCAAAATCATTTTCATTTATGCCCCACCTCTTATTGTTTTCTTAAAATTAGTTAATGGAAGATAGCAATGGATCAATATTTACTTTCCATGGTGAAAGAGGAGATGTTCTCATCAATGTAAAAACTAAGTTTGTTTTAACAGCTCCACGTTCCTTAATAAACATTTTTATCTCAACAGGAATTTGAGTGACTAATGAGTAGCGAGTTTCTTTATTTGTTGTTTGTGGTAGCGACCACTGTATGGCTTCGATTTGTTCAATATTATTAAGTTTTTGTTTCCATTTTTTTTGATTACTTATCGAGATTTTTTCTGCCAATTTTTGGTCTTGGTTTTTAATCGTTACTAGAAATACATTTATTAATTGCTCTGCTTGAAGGCTTGTAAAATAGTCGTCAATTTTCCCAGCAGCCTTTAAAATCATCACATGGTGAGAGAGATCGGCTTTCCCCGACCGATGAGTTGTGCTTCCAGGAAAATGAATACAGAAATGACCGGGAAATCCATTTTGAAGCGCTCCAGCACCGTGCGGCATTCCATGCATAGAGGCAGGGATTAAGCTGTCATTGGCTAGAATTAAGACTGCTTTTCTTCGCCAACTCCATCTTCCATCATAGATTTCTTTCATAATCTTCGTGTCTTTTTTGGTAATGGGCTGTACATCTGCATGCCTGCTGCCAGCCCTTCGCTGTACTTCAAAGCTCTTACCAGTTTCCACATCAATAACAGTAAAGGTTGATTTTTTCGGCAAAATATGATTGACTGCTTCCCAATTTTGAAGGGTTATTTGGAAACTTATTGGAGCTTGTCTATTTTCGATAGAAGCAGCAAATGTCTTTTCTTCTGAAAAACAAATCATAAAAATGAATAATCCAATGCTAAAAACATAACTTTTCACAATATCATGTCATCTCCGTAACTAGTTTCTTTTTTAGTAAGCTTAGTTTGTGCTTTGTTAGAGAAAACATTACTTGAATAAAAATGGAAAATGAAAGAAGATCAACAACATGATCGTCCTAACTGAAGCTATGATGATTTCAAATTTTTTGGTTAATTGGCAAAAATAAATTGACTTACATTTTTAATTGTCTTACAATATTCTTGAATTGAAAAAATTAATGGGTGATATAAAAATAACGCTTTTAATAACCATTTAGCAGTTTGGTCTGTGATGCAATTGACCATTAATTTTTTCTTTAACAAACAGTGATCTTATAAAGTAGCGACTCTTTAAAGGATAAAGAGGCTACTTTTTTTGTGTAATGTGTTAAAATTTACGTAAAGAAATATTCACTAGGGGAAGGAAATGACAAAGGAAATAAACAAATTTACTCAAATAATTGTTCTTTATTAGAATAGGAGAATGCTTAATGCTTCAAACTTTTAATCGGCAGCTTGAAAGGTTTATGCCATTTCTTACGCCTGCAAGCGTCATTTTGGGCGTGATGTTTGCTAATCATTTTTCGTTTTTTTCATTTTTAATCCCTTGGATTTTTGCTTTTATTACTTTCTCTGGTAGTCTCAACTCGAACTTTTCTTCCCTTAAAGGTGTATTAAAAAGTCCGCTTCCATTACTAATTATTTTATTTGTTTTGCATATAGGAATGCCAGTTATTGCTTGGGGGGCAGGACATCTTATCTTTGCAAATGATCCTTTAATATTGACCGGTCTTGTACTTGCTGCTGTTATTCCTACAGGTATAACAAGCTTCATCTGGGTAACGATTTATAAAGGAAATATTGCATTGGCCCTTTCGATTATTTTGCTTGATACGATTCTTTCTCCATTCCTTGTGCCGCATACTCTTTCTTTCCTTGTTGGGCAGAAAGTAGACATTAGTACGTTATCGATTATGTACGGATTGTTATATATGGTCGTTTTACCATCTTTAGTAGGAATGTTGTTGAATCATCTATTTAAAGAGAAAAGCGTTCAAGTAAGCAAAACACTAGCCCCGTTTTCTAAGTTGGGTCTTGCAATTGTTGTTATGATTAATGGAGCTGTAGTAGCACCATATTTATCAGATATAACAGTGAAGTTGGTTATTATTGCTGTCACAGTTTTTATTCTTGCTTTCTTTGGATATTTACTTACATGGATAGTAGCAAACTGGTTAAAAAGAGATCGGGAAACAAAAGTAGCGATGATCTTTACTGGCGGAATGCGTAATATCAGTGCCGGGGCTGTTATTGCCGTGCAATATTTTCCAGCTGCTGTCGCTGTTCCAGTTATTATTGGGATGCTGTTTCAGCAAGTATTGGCATCGATCTTTGGATATTTATTTAAAAGATATGAGGATCGCATTTTTCATGCAAATAAACAGTTTGTGAACAATGTTAGCGGTTTATAAAGGGGATTTATTTTAATCTGTTGCCAAAAAGGAAAGATTGTGTTAAAAATAATATAATCAATTTAGAAATTAAGTTAATAGATTTCACCACTAGGGGAGCTTTTAAAAGCTGAGAGAGGCATGGTGCCTTGACCCTTATTACCTGATCTAGATAATACTAGCGTAGGGAAGAGGTGTTTGAAAATATATTTGAAACTTCGGAAAACCCGATGTTTTTCGAATGTTTATACATAAATTTGTATGTATGTTCAAACCACTTCTTCAAATAAGAAGTGGTTTTTTTATAGCTGAGAAAAGGATTGGGAGGAAAAAAATGACAGCAGATCATATTCAGCAATTAGTTGAACAAGTTGATGCCAGAAAAGATGAGCTGATTGAATTGCTCAAAAGGCTAATCGAGTATAAAACACCGGCACCGCCTGCAAGAAACACTAAGGATGCCCAACAATTTGTTGCTGATTTTTTAAGTGATAAAGGCTTTACAATCGATATGTGGGATGTTTACCCCAATGATCCAAATGTTGTAGGTGTTCGTAAAGGGACTTCATCAGACCTGTATAACAGCTTGATCATTAATGGACATATGGACGTAGCTGAAGTCAGTGAGGATGAAGTGTGGGAGGTTGACCCTTTTTATCCGGTTGTAAAAGACGGGAATATCATCGGTCGAGGTGCAGCTGATATGAAAGGCGGTTTAGCCGGTGCTTTGTTCGCCATCCAGTTAATACATGAAGCGGGGATTGAATTGCCTGGCAGTTTAATTTTCCAGTCGGTCATTGGCGAAGAGGTTGGTGAGGCAGGTACATTAGAATGTTGCAAAAAGGGGTATGCGGCTGATTTTGCTGTTGTGGTAGACACAAGTGATTTACATATTCAAGGTCAAGGTGGAGTCATTACTGGATGGATTACAGTAAAGAGCCCGCAAACCTTTCATGATGCAACAAGAAGGCAGATGATTCATGCTGGAGGAAAGCTCTTTGGTGCGAGTGCAATCGAGAAAATGACAAACATTATTCAAGGACTGCAAGAGCTTGAACGCCATTGGGCTGTGACGAAAAGCTATCCGGGTTTTATGTCTGGAACGAATACGATAAACCCTGCAGTTATTGAAGGTGGGCGGCATGCGGCTTTCATAGCTGACGAATGCAGGCTTTGGATCACGGTACACTATTATCCAAATGAGACGTATGAGCAAATCATCAACGAAATTGAAACACATATACAGCATGTGGCAAACGCTGATCCTTGGCTTAGAGAAAATCCGCCTTCATTTGAATGGGGCGGGAAGTCAATGATTGTTGATCGCGGGGAAATCTTTCCATCACTAGAGGTTGATCCTAACCATCTCGGTGTAAAGCAATTAGCATCGGCACACCAGGCTATATTAAACGATCAGGCAATTGTCGATGTTTCCCCTTCGGTAACAGATGGCGGCTGGTTAGGTGAGGCAGGAATTCCGACAGCGATTTATGGACCTGGCAATTTGCAAAATGCCCATGCCATAAATGAGAAGCTTTCTATTGACCAGCTTATTTCTTATACAAAGGTTATTTTACGTTTTATTTATGAATGGTGTCATACTGAACGAGCTTGATTAAGCTTCAAGAGGTAAAGCTCATGAAATTTAGGAGGTTAAAGGATGAATTTTAGTCAAAGGCTTTATTACAAGGTACTGCCAATATGGAATCGTAATCATGCCCATCCGTTTGTTCAAAAAATGGGAAATGGTACGTTGGAAAAGGAAAAGTTCCGGTTTTATATGGTTCAGGATTATTTGTATTTAATTGAATATGCAAAGGTTTTTGCTTTAGGTGCTGTAAAAGCGACAGACCTTAAGGTAATGGGGAAATTTGCCAAATTACTAGATGCAACGTTAAATGAAGAAATGGAGCTTCATCGGCAATATGCAAAAAAATTTGATATTTCTGTTGAGGAGCTGGAAACAGCAAAACCATCGCCAACCACACTTGCATACACACATTATATGTTACATGTGAGCCAGAATGGTACACTTGCAGAGCTTGTTGCAGCCTTGCTTCCTTGTATGTGGAGTTATTGGGAAATTGGCAAGGAGCTAAAAAAAATCGAGGGTGCAAGCGAGCACGAGTTTTATGGAGAGTGGATCAATATGTATGCATCAGATGAGTTTGGGCAGCTTGCAACATGGTGTATAGAGTTATTGGATCAGGTAGCAGAGGGAAAGCCGGAGGCAGAGCTGGAAAAATTGGAGGAGATCTTCCTCAATACAACTCGATTCGAATACATGTTTTGGGATATGGCTTATAACGAAGAGATGTGGCCAATCGATGAGTGATCCAGTACTGAAATTTCAACATGTAACCTTTCGTTATGATGAAGCAAAAGCGCCCATCTTAAAAGATTTTGATATTCAGATTAATGAAGGAGAGTTCGTTAGTATTATAGGTCCAAGTGGATCGGGGAAAAGCACATTATTTAAGTTGGTTACGGGACTGGAGCATCCAACAGAAGGTGAAATTTTCTTGCGGAATAATCTGAACTCAAACCGACTTGGGAAGGTCGGGTATATGCCCCAGCAGGATTTGCTGCTGCCATGGCGGACAATTGTCGAAAATGCTGCACTTCCTTTAGAAATAAAAGGAGTTAACAAAAAAGAAGCACACAAGAGAGTATTGGTATTACTTGAGGAGTTCGGTCTGAAAGGTGTGGAAGGCTGCTTCCCTAGTGATTTATCTGGCGGTATGAGGCAAAGGGTGTCTTTTCTGCGTACGATACTAAGCGGCGCAGAGGTTCTGCTTTTGGATGAACCCTTTAGTGCACTTGATGCCATCACAAGAATTTCCTTGCAGGAGTGGCTCTTATCTCAATGGGAAAAACGCAAGGAAACGATTCTTTTTATTACTCATGATGTCAATGAAGCTTTGTTTCTATCTGATCGAATTTTTATTTTTAAAGATGTGCCGTCAAGCGAACTTGAGGTGGTCAAGGTTCCGCTTGACCGCCCGAGAGATTTAAAGGATTTAAATAAACCTGAAGTAATCGAGCTAAAGGATTATTTAATTGACCAGCTTCGAGCGAGGGTAAAGTTATGAAGTTTTTCCAAAAGTATACTGCCGCATGTCTACTTGTTACCGGTTTTCTCATTTTGTGGGAAGTCTGTGCAAGGCTAGTTGATTTGGGATTTATTTTACCAGCTCCCTCAGATATTGCTTATAAGCTATGGGAAATAAAAGCTCCCTTATTTCTCGAACATTTACCATCAACATTAGTAATCATTGTTATTGGCCTTTTTATTTCAATTGTTTTCGGTGTGGGCCTTGCTGTTTGGATGAGCGTAAGTAAAACGGCTGAGAGAACCTTTTATCCGATCATTATCTCGTCACAAACCATTCCGATCATTGCTCTTGCTCCAATCTTCGTCCTTTGGTTTGGCTATACGATTTGGAGTAAGGTTGTTGTAACTGTCCTTATAACATTTTTCCCAATAACAGTTAATACTTATGATGGGCTTCGCTCAACAAGCAAGGATTATCGAGATTTATTATTAACAATGGGCGCAAGTAAAAAGGATTTATTCTTTAAACTCCAAGTACCGGCAAGTGCGCCGCATTTTTTTTCAGGATTAAAGGTTGCCGTTACACTTAGCGTCATTGGGGCTGCAATAGGTGAATGGATCGGTGCTCAAGCAGGTTTAGGTTATTTTAGCCGACGAATGATGACACAATTTGATGGAGCAGGTGTTTTTGCTCCGATCATTTTGTTATCAGCAGTAGGCGTTTTATTTTTTCTATTGGTTGGTTGGATTGAAAGAAGAACATTAAGATGGAGGAAAACAAAATGAAAAAGTATTTATTTGTACTATTATGTATGATGATTGTACTGTTGACAGCATGTTCAGGTGGAGAGAATGGTACTTCAACACAAAGTGCCGAAGAAGGGGAAAAAACGAAAGAGTTAAAGGATATAAGCATTATGCTGGATTGGTATCCAAATGCCGTACACAGCTTTTTATATGTTGCCCAGGAAAAGGGATATTTTAAAGAAGAAGGCTTAAATGTCGAGATTCAATTTCCAGCAAACCCGACAGATCCCATTAATTTGGCTGCTGCCGGTCAAGTGACACTCGGTATTTCCTATCAGCCAGATGTCATTATTGCGCGTGCAAATCAAGATGTGAAGATTAAATCTGTAGGGGCAATTGTCCGTTCACCTTTAAATCGCGTGGTTTTTCTTGAGGACAGCGAAATTCAATCACCTAAGGATCTAGAAGGGAAAAAAGTAGGGTATCCTGGAATACCGCTTAATGAGTCTCTTATTCAATCAATGGTGAAGGCAGATGGCGGGAATCCAGAAAACGTAGAAATGATTGATGTTGGCTTTGAGCTAGGATCATCCATCGTTAGTAAAAAGGTAGATGCCGTGATTGGGGCATATATTAATCATGAGGTACCTGTATTAAAGCATGAAGGCCATGAAACTCGTAATTTAAACCCTACAGATTACGGTATTCCAAGTTACAATGAGCTTATCGCAGTAACAAGTGATAAAACATGGGAGGAAGAACAAGAAAGCATTGAAGCTTTCTGGCGTGCCGCAACAAAAGCATATGAATTTACAGCAGAAAATCCTGAAGAAGCGCTAAACATCTTATTAACGAATCAGGATGAAGCAAACTTTCCATTAGTAGAAGAAGTAGAGACGGAAAGTTTGGACATTTTATTACCGCTTATGAAGTCAGAGGAAGGCTTTGGCAGTCAAAGCAAAGAACAATGGGAAAAAACCATTAGCTGGATGAAGGAAGCAGGCTTGATTGAAAAGGAACCGGCAGTGGATGATATTTTTGTAAATATTGCTGAGTAATAAATAAGGACGTGCATCCTGTTTGGAGCACGTCCTTTATTTATTTTATCCAAATCTTAATGGGCAGTAAAATTCAACTGTTGAAAGTTTAGATTTATATTTTCAAATCAATTTTTGCGCCCTTGCGAAGCTCTTCGACTTTTGCAGCAAGTTTTTCTTGTGTTTTTTGCTGTTCAAGTTGCAGTTTCAGCTGTTCTTTTACATCTTCGTATTTTGGTGTTTCAGTACCTTCTTCAGCCTGACTAGCCATTGAATCATAATATTCCTTTAGCTCTTTTTCGGTTACTTCTTCAATATTTAAGTCTTTTTCGATATATTGACTGTATTTTACTTTATCAGAAATCTGTGTTTTCAGCTCATCAAGTGTGAGATTGTTTTGCTTAAGTGCTTCATTAAAAGCTTTTTCATCCTTATACTGTGCCTTTAATGTCTCCAAATCCTTATTAATAGCCTCTTCGGTTGCTTTATATCCTTTTTTATCTATTTCTTGCATGAGCAAGGTTTGGCCAACAAGGCTTTCAAGAGTATAATCTTTCAGTTGTTTAGCAATGTCCTCTGAAGTGGGATCTTGTCCCATTGACTGAAACTGAGTTTGCGAAATACTTAATGCATCATTATACTCAGCTCCCTTGATCTCCTGACCATTGACAATTGCTACAACAGTATCTTCTTTTACTTTCTGGGCATCAAGTTTTTTTTGCATTTCTTCTGCATCAGCAGCAGCTTGCTTTTCGTCAGCTTTCTCTTCGTCAGCTTTCGCTTTCTCCTCAGTTGACTCATTAGCGTTAGCAGAGTCCTTTTTGTCTTCATCATTATTGCAGGCAGCTAGTGTGAATGCGAGCAGCCCAATGATTAATGTAAGCAGTAATTTTTTCATGTGTTGTTCTCCTTTCGCTATTAGGAAGAAATATTCCTATAAGGCGTGCATAGTTGGAATTGTATAACAGTTATGAGAAAAATGAAAGGGGATAGAAGAAAGATAGCATAAAATAACTATTCAATCATCTATCCCGTATCCCTGTTTTTTTAGTCTCATATTATTTTGGATAAGCCATCCGCCATAATCCGATATCGTTAAAACCGAGTCTTTTATAGATCCGTCCAGCATTTGGATTATTATAAAATAAGCACAGAGTTTTTCCTTCGGCTAACAACTCTTTACAAAGTTCTTGCATCACAACCGATGCAAGGCCTTTCTGACGCTCGGCAGGATGTGAGCAAACACCAACTATCATGGCGGAATACTGATTTTCAGCTGTTGTAGAGGCAATGGAAATCACTTCTCTCTTGGCATTTTCAATAAAAAAGGTACGACCTGATTTTGTCTCAATTGTTCGCTTAAAGCTTTGTTTTGTAGAGGAATTGAAATCAAATTCGCTGATTTGTTCCTTTAGGACGCAGATTCTTTCAACATCCTCCAATGATGCCTTTTTTACAATAAAGTCATGGGGTTGATCTTGTAGTGCTTCGTTGTCTTTTAGCTCGGCAAAGTAGGTTAGCTTTGCTCGTTTTAATGGAGTGAGTGTTTGCATATTTTTGACGATTTCATTTTTTCCAGATACCATCACCAGCTCGGGATCTGACGATATGAGGTTTGCCATCTTAGTTAAATCAATTTTCGTTTTCGTATAAGGAATATAAGTATGTTGATAACGAAGCAAGATACCCTCGATTTCCCCATTTTTATTGTACTGAGCAAAAATGTCCTGAAAATCAGCATCATAACCGAAATTTTCAATATCGCCGATAATAAAAAGATTAAAAGCTTTTTCTTCTATTAAAAATTCCATAACCTGATCATGATCAGCTGATGTACATTTTTTAAGCATGCCCATACATCCTCTCTACGTCTCTGTATTTAGTGGTAATTATACAATCGTTTTCAAAAAGTTTAAACATTTTTTGGTAATGTTATTTATTATTTTATCCGTATTAATTAAATAAAAATTTAGAAAAGTCGGTAAACATAATGATTGAAAATAAGGGATGAGGAGCGTTTAAACCGTTTGAGAAGCCTTTAAGAAGATATAACTGTTGATGGCAACGTTTACACTCACTATTTGACAGATATACTCACAACATTTCCTTAAGACCTTGATTATGAAGTTCATCATGTTACTATTAAATCGTTAATGAAAAATGCGAACAAAAATACGAACGTATTGGAGAGATGAGATGTTAAACGATAAAACCATAGCCTTTATAGGCGCAGGTTCGATGGCAGAAGCAATGATTTCCGGAATGGTTAAATCAGGGAAAGTTCGATCGGAACAAATCATTGCAACCAATCGGTCCGATGAAGAACGATTAGCTGACTTGCAAACTAAATATGGAATAAAAGCAAAAAAACGCAAAAATTTACAGTTTGACCAAATAGATGTAATCATTTTGGCAATGAAGCCGAAAGATGTCGATAAGGCATTAACCGACATTAAAAGTCATATCAAGCCAAATCAGCTCATACTATCTGTTTTAGCAGGTATTACAACTTCATACCTTGAACAAAACCTTCATAAAGGCCAGCAAGTAGTTCGAGTCATGCCGAATACGTCAAGTATGATCGGAGAATCAGCTACAGCCATTTCCCCAGGTCATGAAACAGCCGATAATAATATTAAGTTAACAGAAAGCTTGCTTAAATGTATTGGAGAGGTATTTAAGATTGATGAAAAAAGTATGGATATTTTTACAGGTATAGCAGGAAGCGGGCCGGCTTATTTCTATTATTTAATGGAGCATATGGAACAGCAAGGGGTTCTTGCTGGTTTAGATCTTGCAACAACAAGACAGATTATTGCACAAACGATAGTAGGCGCAGCAAAAATGGTTCAGGAACAAGATCTAACGCCTGCTGTTTTAAGGGAGAATGTTACATCTCCTAATGGCACAACAGCTGCCGGGCTAGCAGCGCTTGATAAAAATGGTGGAGGTCATGCGATAGCACTGGCTATTGAGCATGCTGCGAAACGCTCTAAGCAAATCAGTGAGCAAATTCAAGAGAGCCTATTAGCAGGTTCTTTAAAATAGGTATATTTGTTTCCTAAATAAAAAAACAAAGCGCAAATAGAGAGAAAACATATTCAGGAGTGATAGAATGCCGACCCAACAACATAAGAAAAAACGGGTTGTAATAAAAGTAGGAAGCAGTTCGTTAACAAGTCGACATGGAGAAATAAGTCGACGAAAACTTGAGAAATTAGCTGATGAAATTGCTTTATTAAAGGATGATGGCCATGAAATTGTATTTGTATCTTCTGGTGCAGTGGCTGCCGGCTACAGAAAGCTGGGCTGTATTGAACGGCCAACCTCATTACCAGAAAAACAAGCTGCAGCATCCATTGGTCAAGGATTATTAATCGAAGCTTATTCGGAAATCTTTTTATCACACGGCTATGTGGCATCACAAATTTTGATTACGCGCAGTGACTTTTCAGATGAATATCGATATCACAATGTTCGAAACACATTAAATGTATTATTGGAACGCGGAATCATTCCGATTGTAAATGAAAATGACACGGTTACAGTTGATCGCTTAAAGTTTGGGGATAATGATACATTATCTGCTAAAGTAGCAGGACTTGTTGAGGCAGATCAATTGATTATCTTATCTGATATCGATGGACTATATGATTCCGATCCTCGCAAAAATGAAAAGGCAAAATTGCTTGAAAAAGTATATGAGATCACACCTGAAATTGAGGAAGGTGCCGGAGATTCTGGCAGCAATGTTGGAACCGGCGGAATGAAATCGAAAATTGATGCTGTGAAAATTGCGATGGCTTCAGGGATTTCAACCTTTCTAGGTAAAGCTAGCATTCAGAATATTTTAGGTGACGCCATTAAAGGAGTGGCAAGAGGGACTTACTTTGAAGTAACAAATGAATCAATTAATTTAAATCAAAAAAGACAATGGATTGCCTTCCACTCGGGACCAGAAGGAGAAATTGTGATCAATCAAAATGTAAGAACCTCAATTGCAGATCATAAGCACAGTATTTTTTCCTCAGATATTACCAAAGTCAAAGGACAGTTTGAAAAAGGTGCTGTTATTCGCATACTAGATCACGAGGGTGAAAGAATTGGTTTGGGTGTTGTTAATTATTCAAATGAAGATTTAGAAAGATTGAATAAAATTTCAGGTAAAGAGGTTGAGAGACTAGAGGTTGTCCATTTTGATGATCTTGTTTGTGAGCTTGAATTATCTTTGCCTGTCGGAGTATAAAGGGAGGAATTGGATGTCTGTTACAAAAGTTGTCAAAACAAATGTTGAAGCACAAGCAATTGCAGCAAAGAAAGCAGCGAAAAAGTTAGCTTTATTAACAACAGAAGAAAAAAATGAAGCATTACACATTTTAGCTGATGAGTTGGTAAAGAATGCAGATGTAATATTGACTGCAAATGAACAGGATTTAAATGCAGGCCAAGAAAAAAGCTATGAGGCAGCGTTTATGGACCGATTGGCCCTTTCTACGGAACGGATTGAAGACTTTGCCGAAGGGCTCCGTCAAGTTGCTGGGTTAGAAGATCCAACCGGAAATATTCAATCAAGCTGGACTCTTGATAATGGGTTGCTTGTTGAAAAGATCACCGTACCTCTAGGTGTGATCGGGATGATCTATGAAGCTCGCCCGAACGTAACCGTCGATGCGACAGGTCTTGCGCTTAAATCGGGCAATGCCATTGTGCTAAAAGGTGGTTCATCTGCTTTATCATCAAATAAAGCAATCGTGCAAGTTATGCACGAGGCCTTGAAGAAAACAAAAATTCCAATGGAAACTGTTCAATTCATTGCAAGCGCAGATCGTGAAGCGATACAGCAGCTATTTACCATGAAGGAGCATATTGATGTGCTCATTCCAAGAGGCGGTGGTTCATTAATAAATGCTGTAGTCAATAATGCCACTGTACCAGTGCTTGAAACAGGTGTTGGCAACTGCCATTTATATATAGATTGTGAAGCGGATCTTGATAAAGCTTTAAACATTTTAATCAATGCCAAAACAGACCGTCCAGCTGTCTGTAATGCAATGGAAACTGTGATTATCCATAAGGAATGGCTAAAGAAAAATCATAAAGTGTTACATGCGACCTTCACAAAATATGGGATTACTGTCCATGGGGACGAGGCAGCACTATCCTTTCTACCAGATGCAATCTTAGCAAAAGAAGACGATTGGGCAAATGAATATTTAAGTTTAGATATAGCTGTAAAGGTTGTAGAGAATGTAGAGGAAGCGATTGACCATATTGAAACATATGGTACAAAGCATTCTGAGGCTATTGTTACTGAAAACGGTAAAACAGCTAAACGGTTTATGAGTTTAGTAGACGCATCAGCACTTTATCATAATGCCTCAACACGTTTCACAGATGGCGGAGCACTTGGCTTTGGAGCTGAAATCGGGATCTCAACACAAAAGCTCCATGCCAGAGGACCAATGGGATTGCCGGCGTTAACCACTGTAAAATTTATGATGTCAGGTAATGGGCAAACACGTTAAAGCATGATTAACTAATAAAGATGATCGACGTAATGTTGTCGATCATCTTTTTTTGACCTTTAACAGAATGAGAGGCTTTGTATTATTTTTCTAAAAATTTTCACAATAAAAACGGTTGACTCTTTTTTTGATAATGTTATAATCTTTAACATATTAATGTTAGAAAACCTAACAATGCTAAAGGTGATTACAATGAAAAAAATCGAAGCGATTATCAGGCCGCAGAAAATAACTGACACAATAAAAGAATTAAAAACGATCGGGATTACCGGCTTTACTGTTTCTCAAGTTGTAGGAAGGGGGAAGCAGAGGGATACCAAGGGGGTATATCGTGGTAAAAATTATCATGTCACCCTCCATCCTAAAATCAAGCTTGAAATTGTACTTTCAGATCACATGGTTGACCGGACGATTAATACGATTATAGCGACTGCACAAACTGGTGAAGATGGTGACGGAAAAATATATGTTTATCCAATTCTGGAAGCATATAACATTCGGACAGGTGAACCGGATATCACGATAGATGATCTTTCAGCTAAGGGGGGCGAGTAGAGTGGAACTGATTCATTTAAACACGGTATGGATTGTGATTGCTGCTGCGATGGTTTTGTTTATGGAAGGTGGCTTTAGCTTGTTAGAAGCAGGTTTAGTCAGAACAAAAAATGCCGTAAATGTAACAATGAAAATTTTTGTTGATCTAACGATCGGGGCTCTTGTTTTTTGGATGATTGGGTTTGGGATCATGTTTGGTCAAGATGCCTTTGGCTTTATTGGGACAAGTCTGTTTGGAAGTCCAGAAAAAATCTCACTAAATATGGAACTACCCAGCGAAGCATTTGTACTTTTTCAAATGGGCTTTGCGGTAGCGTGTATCTCGATCATTTCCGGGGCTGTGGCAGAACGCATGAATTTTAAAGCGTACATAATCACTGCCGCTCTTGTTACACTTATCATTTACCCATTATCAGGACATTGGATTTGGAATAGTGAAGGCTGGCTCGCACTGCTGGGGATGAAGGATTTTGCTGGTTCGGCAGCCATTCATGCGGTTGGCGGTTTCGCTGCGTTGGCAATGGCAAAACTATTAGGGGCAAGGAAAGGGAGATTTAACTCTGATGGCAGTGTAAATGTATTTGCGCCAAGTAATATTCCCCTGGCATCAAGTGGAGCATTTATCTTATGGTTTGGCTGGTTTGCTTTTAACAGCGGCAGTACATTAGATGCGTCAAATGCTTCTTTAGCTTCGATCGCCATTAATACGATGCTTGCAGGAGCTAGCGGCGGAACAGTTACTTTATTAATGACCATGAAAAAATTCGGAAAAGCAGATCCGAGTATGACTATTAATGGTGTTTTATCTGGATTAGTAGCGATCACTGCCGGATGTGCATTTGTCGATCAATGGAGCGCGATTATCATTGGTGGGATCAGTGGAGTTATTGTCATTTATGCAACTCTTTTAATCGACAATATGAAAATCGATGATCCGGTTGGTGCGGTTGCTGTGCATGGTTTTAACGGTGTGTTTGGTACCATTGCTGTCGGGTTATTTGATTCAACGGCAGGATTAGTAACAACAGGGCAAGTTTCATTGTTTGGCGTACAGCTTTTAGGTGCAATTGTAGTGGCTGTCTGGGGATTAATCGGTGGTGCAGCTATTGGAAAGATAGCTGAGGCCACGGTTGGATTGCGTGCAACTGATGAAGAGGAAGAAGAAGGTCTTGATATGTCCTATCACGGGATTCCAGCCTATAATGAACTAGAACGTTTTACAGATTTACCAACCAGTCTTTATAATTTTGAAGAGTCAACGGGAATTACGATCGCCAAAACTGAGCAGAAAAAGGTGATTGAGAAGGTTTTTGTTGATTAATTTTCCAAATTAATAGATGATGAGGCTGACTAAATCGAATTTGAGTCAGCCTCATCATGTTATAAATCAAGCTTTTGGTTGATTTAATTTACTTCGCCGTTTCGCATATCCGAAGTAAACGATCAACCCAATCATGATCCAAATAATAAATGCGATCCATGTAATTGCAGGCAAGCTTGTCATTAAATAAACACATAAAAGTGCGCTTATTGCTGGGAAAATCGGAACAAACGGCACCTTGAAAGCTCGCTTCAAATCAGGATGCGTATTTCTAAGAATAATCACAGCGACTGAAATTAATGTAAAGGCTGCTAATGTCCCAATGTTTACAAGATGAGCTAAAGTTGTTAGATCAACAAAACCTGCAATAATGGCAGCGATAATACCTGTTAACCAAGTATTTTGAAAAGGTGTTTTAAAGATTGGGTGGATTGTAGCAAAATTTTTCGGTAACAAACCATCCCGGCTCATGGCAAATGATACTCTGACCTGTGCATACAACATGACAAGCAAAACAGTTGTTATCCCTGTTATGGCTCCAACGGAAATAATACCTGCAAGTGAATCTTGACCGACAAATTGCAGGGCGAATGTAACAGGGTCTGCAACATTTAGCTGTGAGTATGGCACCATTCCAGTCAAAATAAAGGATACGAGCATATACAAAACTGTACAAATTGCTAAAGAAGCAATGATCCCAATCGGTACATCACGCTGTGGATTCTTTACCTCTTCAGCCGCAGTAGCCACTGCATCAAATCCTATATAGGCAAAGAAAACTGTAGCGGCACCAGTAATAATTCCTTCAAAGCCAAATGGTGCAAACGGAGTCCAGTTATCAGGCTTTACATAAAACATACCAGCAATAATGAATGCAAAAATAACGGCCAGCTTAATAAAGACCATTATATTATTAACACGTGCACTTTCTTTTGCACCTCTTGATAATAATGCTGTAATAAGTAAGATAATGATAACCGCAGGCAGGTTGATTATTCCGCCTTCAGCAGATCCGGGAGCAGAGGTAAAACTTGCAGGCAGCATAATTCCAAAACCTTCAAGAAGCGCTTGAAAATACCCTGACCATCCTGTGGCAACGGCTGCTGTTGCTAATAAATATTCCAGCATTAAATCCCAGCCGATGATAAAGGCAAAAATTTCTCCAAGAGTTGCATACGTGTACGTATAGACACTGCCGGAGATTGGCACAGTTGAAGCAAATTCTGCATAACAGAAGGCAGCTAAAGCGCAGACTATCCCTGACAAAACAAACGAAAGAATTAACGCAGGTCCAGCTGATTCTGCAGCCACAACTCCTGTTAAGACAAAAATACCTGTACCGATTATTGCACCAACCCCGAGCAGAGTTAAATCTAATGCACTAAGTGTGCGATTAAGTGATTTTTGTTTGCTTTGTTGGATTAATTGTGTAATTGATTTTTTTCTAAGTAGTGAACTCATAAATCCTCCAAAATGAAAATGGTTAAAGTCTCTCTGTAAAAACACACAAATTGTAGTATATTGTCGAATATTTTAAATGTCAATACTTATCTGACAATTAACATCAACTTTTCATTATATTTAAATAATAAACACAAAAACGTCAACTTTATAAAAAATTCTACAAACCACAAAAAAGGAAGTGTACTTTTAGTATACTTCCTTTTTTTGCTTCCTTTTATCCCGTTCATGTAGTGAACCCTATCCAATGCTAACCGACATCATCAGGCCTAGGTATGCTGAAATAATAAAGAGGATACCAAAGCTTAAAGGGATCCAGGGGGATACCTTTTTATAAAAGCTTATTACAATTAAAGCCAAAAATAATATCGCAATACAAAGTAAAACAATTCCTTCAAACCCAGTGTTAAGCTGTACGATAAAAGGGGCTGCGATTTTATGGCCGATGAAGTATTCTACCCAAAAGGCAGCTCCTTCTTGAATGACAGTGGCATTTACTTGATGCGGCGGAGTTAAGGTCCCTAGGACACCTGTTATAAAAAAGATAATCATAAGAATAACAGTCTCTGCCTGTATCCATTTTTTTGCATCAAATGTTGAATCCACTTTAGCTTTTCTTGATAAAATTCCATTTACAAGTGCAAACATTAATACAGGGATAATACTAAGATGCTTTAATAAGAGCATCTGACCGTATGGTAAAACCCATGCATTAGCATAGTCTCTTGGCTGAACGACAAAAAACATCAATAAGATCCCTGTCACTGTTGTTATCAAAAATAAAACGATAGAGAGCGGGGTGAACCATCGTAAAAAACCGTGCCAGTCTTCAATGCTTTTTGCAAGCCAGCCAATGTGAATCAAAACGCCAACCCAAATTGTGATTGTTAAGAAATGAATAGAATGGGAAAAAAGCCCTGGCACTAAATCAAGAGATGCTGAGTGGCTTGCATAACCAAGCGAGATCATCATCAAGAAAAGAAAAAAAGCCTGCAAATATTTTGAACCTTCTACATACATAACCATCCATAAAAAAACAGCAAAAAAACTTCCATAAAGCCAAGAGATGCCTACTTGAAATTCAGTAAGTATGGCATATGCTCTTAAGCTTAAAAAACCTTCTGTCGAAAAGTATGAAATCACTTGAAGGACTGGAAAAAAAGTGAAAATGATGATTCCTAATACGGATAATAATAAACTGCTTTTTGAAACCTGGCTGGCTGGCTTTTTATCAACAGGTATAAATTGTAATATCACATGGCCTGTTAAATAGGAAAAAAGCATGTACGTAATATATTCGGTAATTGGTATTAATGGGGTCATGCCTTACCTCTTTTTACGTAAAAGAATCCAAACGCCAACGACAAGTAGGATTACTAATACGATGATTGATATTGTTGAAATCATTGAACTGTTATCATTAACTTCTTCTGTTTCAGTATCCACATTCGTATTTTCCTCAGCTGTAGAGGTATTATTCTCTTGGGTATCAGATGCTTGTCCGCTTTCCTTCGGAGTGATTGCTTCGGTTTCTTCTGCCGGAAGGTCTACTTTAAATGAAATATCACCTGATATAACATGACCATCCGTTGAGGCAATTTTCCATGTTAACGTGTAGTTCCCATCTCCTAATGGTTCTGATAAAGTTCCTACAACCTGTTTATCTCCAACTGTGATCGAATCGAAATTTATATCCTGTTGATCTTTCACCAATGTTAGTGTGCTTTGATTTTCAATTTCTCCAGCAAACTCAACTTTAAGTTCCTTTAATTCCTCTTTAATTGTTTCTCCTTCACTAGGTGATGAAGAGGTTAATGTTGTATGAGCGGATGCAATAATTGGCATAGTCAAAATAATCCCTAATATAAATAAAACTTTCTTCAATATTCTCACCCTAACTGTTTTAGTAAAAAATTCTTTTTCCTTCTCATTTTATCATGAAATACTTTCTGCTTTTATAAGGCTTTCTTACAATTTAGCAAACAAAAAAGTGTTTGAAAAATTTTTGAAAAAAAGAAAAATTCCCAGGAACTGTGCAAACGCCCTTACGGACAAGTACCTATATACATATTGTAGTATTACAACGAAAGAGAGGTGTTGTTAAATGAGTGGATCAACTTACGGTGGTGGATTTGCTTTAATCGTTGTATTATTTATCCTGCTAATTATAGTAGGAGCAGCTTTCGTTTGTTATTAAAAATACAGATATTTTTAGTGAATATCATTAAAAGGAGGAATTACAATGGGTTACGGTTATGGTGGCTGGGGCTACGGCTGCGGCGGTTATGGATATGGCGGTTATGGATATGGAAAAGGCTTTGCGCTAATTGTTGTATTGTTCATTCTTTTAATTATTGTTGGTGCAGCTTGGTTTTAATAGATGGTAATAAAAAGGAGGCTGTCTCTCAGTCTTCTTTTTTTACACATTTTTTTATTGTGGTTGTAAAGTGCCACAAGAAAACAATTATATTTATCTATAAAACAACATAATACAAAATCTTTACATAGACTTCACACTAGATTTACATTGTGGATTTATATTGTATTTATAAAATAAAAATACGAATGAGGGATAAAAACAATGAAAAACCACATTTTGAAAATTGTTATTCTCTTAGTGACACTTCATTTACTAGTTGCATGTGGACAAGCAAATTCTAATCAGGCTTCAACTACCAACCAAAGCAATGGATTATCTGGAGAACTGACAGTTTACACAGCAATAGAGGAAGAGTTGATTCCTCAATACTTACAATCATTTGAAGAAAAATATCCTGATATTAAACTAAATATTGTAAGAGATTCAACTGGTATCATTACAGCAAAGCTTCTATCTGAAGGGAAAAATACACAAGCTGATGTTGTATGGGGACTGGCAGCATCAAGTCTTCTTGCGCTTGATCAAAAGGCCATGCTGGCAGGCTATACACCTAAAGAAAGTGACAAAATTCTCCAAGCTTTCAAGGATTCAAATAAACCTCATAAATGGGTTGGAAACACTGCATTTATGACTGGAGTTGTCGTAAATACAGCGGAACTGGAGAAAAAAAATCTACCAATCCCGCAATCTTATGAAGATCTAATAAAACCCGAATACAAGGATTTGATTGTCATGCCGCATCCTGCTTCATCTGGGACAGGCTTTCTAACTGTATCAGCTTGGCTGCAAATGATGGGTGAAGATGGTGCTTGGCAATTTATGAACGATTTACATCAAAACATTGCTGCCTACACACATTCAGGTTCAAAACCTGCTAAATTAGCAGCTACAGGTGAATATGCAATCGGCATTTCATTAGTTTATAGCGGTGTTCAACAAAAACAAGAGGGAGCACCGGTAGAGGTTATATTACCTTCTGAAGGACTTGGCTGGGAAGTTGAAGCCAATGCCTTAATCAATAAAGAAGATAAGAAAAATGAAAAATTGGCAAAAGCGTTTCTGGATTGGGCAATTTCAGATGAAGTAATGAAGAAGTATTATGAAGCAAATGGATTTTCTACGATGAAAAATGATTTTGCAAAACCTGAAGGGTTCCCAATAGGAGCTGAAGATAAAATGTATCCTGATAATGATCTAAATTGGGCAGCTCAAAATCGTGATGTCATTTTAAAAGACTGGGATGCTAAGTTTAATTCAAAAGCTGAGCCCAAAGAAGAATAGTGAGTCCTACTGTCAATGTAAGGACAGCCCCCTGTTCTTGCATTGACGCTTAAATAGATTTACTTTGAAAAGACATTAAGGAGGATCGTCCTCATGAAACACCAACCATTTTTGGAAATAAGCCACATTTCAAAAGAATTCGGCTCATTTAAAGCACTTGATGATATAAATTTTACGGTCAAAAAAAATGAATTTGTTTGCCTATTAGGTCCGAGCGGCTGTGGAAAAACGACCTTGTTACGAATTATTGCTGGATTAGAAACACCGAGTAATGGGGGTATCCAATTAGAAGGTAAGGATTTAACCAGTTTGCCACCAGCAAAACGAGACTTTGGGATTGTCTTTCAATCTTATGCACTATTTCCAAATTTAACGGCCTACCAGAATGTTGAGTATGGCTTGAAAAATCGAAAAATAAAGAAAAAAGAAAGACAAGAGAGAGTGAAAGAAGCTCTTGAGATGGTTGATTTACTGCCTATTCAGAATAAGTATCCAGCACAATTATCAGGTGGCCAACAACAGCGAGTTGCTTTAGCGCGGGCAATTGCTCTTTCACCAAAGTTTTTATTATTAGATGAACCATTGTCTGCGCTGGATGCAAAAGTAAGGGACAAACTCCGTTATGAAATTCGTTCAATACAAGAAAAAATTGGCATTACCACGATAATGGTTACTCATGATCAAGAAGAAGCATTAACGATGGCAGATAAAGTCGTTGTTATGAACAATGCAAAGATTATGCAAGTTGGCAGTCCACAGGAAATTTATAATCAACCGCGACATCCATTTGTAGCGGATTTTATCGGATCCATCAATATGTTTAAGCTTGAAAAACAAGGTCCTGGAATAAACAAAGTCATTGGCATTCGCCCAGAACATATTCAGCTTTCCCATACTGAAGGAGTAAATGCACGTATCGAAAATCTCGAATTTAGAGGGTCAAGTTATCGCCTTCAGTTGAGCGTGGAAGACTGTTCATCTTCTTTGAATAAACAAATTATTAAAGCAGATGTTTCAGCGTCAATGATTCGTGAATACAGACTAAAGAAAGATGCAACTGTATTTATACAATTCCCTGAGCCTTATTTATTAACCTATGAAGAACAGGTGGTTATTTAAATATGGAATTCACCTCAGCAACAGTGATAAGAGAAAGGAAGGTAAAGCAAAAGAATGGTTCAAATGAGAGGCTGCAAACATTATTGATTGTCTTTGTTTTGTTAACCTTTTTTGCATCATTAGTTTTACCTTTAGTTGCGTTGTTTTCACAGACAGTCTTTGATAATCAGGGAAAGTTTGTCGGGCTGCAAAATTTTATTGACTATTTTCGAACGGCGTCACTTGTTACATCGTTGCAACACACCCTATTCATTTCAACGATGACAATGGTTATTTCAGTTAGCTTAGCCTTTTTCTATGCTTACTCGCTAACCAGAACACAAATAGCTGGGAAAACATTTTTCAGATATTTGGCGCTATTACCATTGTTTGCACCGACTATGATGCATGGAATTGGTTTGATGTACTTGTTTGGCAATCAAGGAATCATCACAAATGGATTTTTTGGCTACTTACCTGGCGTGAATATTGAATTATATGGTGCGACTGGAATTATTATCGCGGAAGTGATTTATACCTTTCCGCAAGCCTTTCTTATTTTGTATATCACATTGCAGCAAACGGATTATCGTTTATATGAAGCGGCTAATACTTTAGGTACGAAAAAAGGGAAGCAATTTCTAACCATCACCTTACCTAGTGCAAAATATGGATTGATTAGCTCGTTGTTTATTGTTTTTACTTTAAGTTTTACGGATTATGGAGCGCCTAAAGTAGTAGGTGGACAGTACAATGTACTTGCAACAGATATTTATAAGCAAGTGGTAGGTCAGCAAAACCTGCCAATGGGTGCGACTGTTGGTGTCATTTTAATGCTTCCAGCGCTATTTGCCTTTCTGGTTGATCAACTGACACAGCAAAAGCAGTCTTCTTATGTATCAGCAAAATCAATTCCATTTAAAGTGGTGAAAAACAAATTAAGAGATCGAATTGCCTTGCTTTATTGCTTAGGTATTTCAGGATTTTTCCTGTTGATTTTTCTGGCTGTTGTCATCGCCGCCTGTGCGAAAATGTGGCCATATAACTTAAGCTTTACTTTGGATCATTTTACATTTACTAGTCTGTCAGGAGATGGATTAATAGCATACAAGAATAGTTTCATTGCGGCAGCATTGACATCTGTTTTTGGAACAATTATTACCTTTATTTTTGCTTATATAATCGAAAAATCAAGAAAACATCTTGGGTTAAGGAAAGTCGGAAATCTGTTTTCTATTATACCATTAGCACTTCCAGGACTAGTTATTGGGATTAGCTATATCTTTTTCTTTAGCAAACCTGAAGTTTCATTTTTTGGCATGACCATTGCGAACCCATTGCACTTCCTCTATGGCTCGATCGCTATTATTGTCATAGCTAATATTTTGCATTTTTACTCAGTTGCCTTTGTGACAGCAACAACAGCCTTGAATAAGTTAGATAAAGAGTTCGAGCTAGTATCAGAATCAATGGGTGTACCATTTTATAAAACATTTTTTAGAGTAACCGTTCCTATTTGCCTTCCTGCCATCTTGGAAATGGCGATGTATTTCTTTGTTAATTCAATGGTGACAATTTCAGCTGTTGTATTTTTATACTCGGCAGACTTTAAGCTTGCGGCGATATCTATTGTAAACATGGATGATGCAGGAAATTTAGCATCTGCTGCTGCAATGAGTGTCTTAATTGTGCTAACAAATATTTTCGTGAGAGTACTGTATGAAATAGCTGTAAAAAGATTTAAATCAAAAACTGATAAATGGAAGTCTCAGGAAGCCGCTTAAAAAACTGAAAGGATGATGATGATGAATAAAATTGAAGGAATTATTTTTGATTGGGCAGGTACTACAGTTGATTATGGATGTTTTGCACCATTGCATGTTTTTCTCAAAGTATTTGAAGACAAAGGAGTCAAGATAACATTAGATGAAGCAAGAAAACCGATGGGATTATTAAAGATTGAACATATTCGGGCAATTATGAGCATGCCTCGGGTTAGACAAGAATGGGAGAACATACATGGAGCAGCGCCATCAGAAGATGATGTTCTTGACATGTACCCAAAGTTCGAGGAAAAGCTTTTTGAAAGCTTAGCAACATTTACAACACCGATACCAGGAGTATTACAAGTAATTAATCAATTACGTAGTAAAGGGTTAAAAATTGGTTCAACAACTGGTTATACAAAAGAAATGATCGAAATTGTTGCGAAAAATGCAAAGGGAAAGGGCTATGCCCCTGATGTAATTGTCACTTCAGAGCTTGTTAAAGAGGGAAGACCGTATCCATGGATGTGCTATTACTGTGCAATGGAATTAGGGATATTCCCAATGAATAGGCTCGTAAAAGTAGGAGATACAACGACAGATATGCAAGAAGGTCGAAATGCAGGGATGTGGACAGTTGGAGTTGTGTTAGGCAGCAGCACACTAGGTCTAACAGAAGAAGAGGTTCATTCCATGGATCCTCAATTCTTATCGGAAAAAATGGAATCAGCAAGAACAAAATTATTTGAGGCAGGAGCCCACTTTGTGATCGATTCTATCATTGAGCTGCCTGTATTAATCGAAAAAATTGAAGAGAGCAAACAAGAAGTTCTAGTTTAACCATACGGAGGTCCGTCATGAAAAATCCATATTTATTATTAACACCAGGTCCATTAAGCACATCTGAGTCAGTAAGGGAAGCAATGAGAAAAGATTGGTGTACATGGGATCATGAATACTTGCTTTTAGTTCAAAAAATACGGCAACACTTGGTTAACCTGGCGACACATCAACGCAGCGAATATACTTCCGTTTTAATGCAAGGAAGTGGAACGTTCACAGTTGAGTCAGTTATTGGATCGGTTATTCCGCGTGAATATTCAAAGCTGCTAATTGCTACAAATGGTGCATACGGAAACCGGATTATTCAAATGGCAGAAATTCTCGGAATTCAGACTGTGATAAGCCGGACAAAGGAGAATGAACCGACAAATCTTTATGAAATCGAAAAGTTCTTACAAGCAGACCCAGCCATCACGCATGTAGCTGTTGTTCATTGTGAAACAACAACAGGTATTCTAAACCCGGTTGAAGATGTGTGTAAATTAGCTAAAGCGTATAACAAAAACACAATTGTTGATGCAATGAGCAGTTTTGGCGGGATTGAATTGGATGTACATGAATGGAAAATTGACTTTTTAATTAGTAGTGCTAATAAATGTATTCAAGGTGTTCCTGGTTTCGGATTTGTCATTGCCAAAACAGAAGAACTTGAAAAATGTGAAGGGATTTCCCACTCTTTATCATTAGATTTGTATGATCAGTGGAAAACAATGGAGGATTCAAATGGGAAGTGGAGATTTACCTCACCTACCCATGTAGTAAGAGCCTTTTACCAAGCGCTTATCGAATTAGAAGAAGAAGGTGGGGTAACAGCAAGGAATAAACGGTACCGTGAAAATCAGACAATCTTAGTTGAGGGAATGAGAGAGTGTGGCTTTACGCCATTCGTTCTACAAGAATATCAATCACCAATAATAACATCCTTCTTACATCCAAATGATGATTTTGAGTTTAATGCTTTTTATCAGCACCTTAAAGAGGAAGGATTTGTTATTTACCCTGGAAAGGTGTCGGAGGTATTAACATTCCGCATTGGAACAATTGGTGAAGTAGATAAATATGACATTAGGAGATTAATCCAATCTATTAAAAAAATAAAAGATAAACAAGGAGAGACAGAAAAATGAAGGTATTTTGTTTAGGTGGTGCAGGGAAAATTGCAAGGGAAGCGGTATTGGATTTAGTGAAGTTTTCAAGCTTTGAAAAAATTACGGTTGCAGACTACAATGAAGAAGAAGGCCGTAAGGTTGTAGAGTGGTTGAATGATCCAAGAGTAGATTTTGTTAAAGTGAATGTCCATGATCATCAAGATACAGTTGAAAAAATGACAGGCTATAACATTGTCATGGATGGGACAACGATTACCCTAAATGGTAAAACAACCGCTTGTATTGCTGAAGCAGGCTGTCATGGCATCAATTTAAATGGATTTGGTGAAGAGGATGCATACCACGAAGAATTTGTAAAAAACGGAAAAACATGCTTACCAGGCTTTGGAATGACTCCTGGTTTAACACAGCTTATGGCCATGCACGCTGCAAATCAGCTTGATGCAGTCGAGAGTGTAAGAGTAAGCCACGGTTCTTACCGTCCGATCGCATTCTCTAAATCTATAACGGAAACAACAACTTATGAATATGATCCTGAATTGCCTGGAAGGGTTGTTTATGAAAATGGCGAGTTTGTTCAAGTTCCTCCTTTTGCCCGACCAAGAGAAATTGATCTCCCTGAGCCTTACGGAAAAGGAATCCAATATATCATTCCACATGCCGAGACAAAAACCTTGGCTAAAGCGTTAAAGGATAAAGGTGTTCAATTAATTGAAGTTCGCGGAACATGGCCGGAACAAAATATGAGGCTAGTACGAGCATTATTTGAATATGGAATTTTACGCAATGACAAAATTAAGATCAATGGAACTGATATCGGAATCATGGATTGTATTTCACAGTATTTATATCAATCAAAGGAAGGTTCAGAAACAGAGCTATACGGCTATGCCCTTCACATTGAAGTAATTGGTGAAAAAAATGGTCAAAAAATGAAGCATGTTCTTACACATACACATCCTAAATCGGATGGCTCTGTACAGGGATGGGAAGGCTTGCGTGCATATACTAGAAATGTTGCGATTCCATTTGCCATTGCAACAGAAATGATCGCAACTAATAAAGTAGTGAAAACAGGTATTGTTATTCCTGAGGAAGCCTTTATCGTACCTGAGGACTTTTTTAAAGAACTGGAAAAGCGTGGTATACTTGTACATGAGAAAATCGAAATCTTACAAGAACCCGCTAGAGTTTAACTTTTGTCATTAGGGGGACAGAGATGTCTTTATTAGCTGAAGAGAGAAAAAAAATCATTCTTGAATTGCTGGAAGAAAACGGACAGGTAAAAGTAGCCGATTTAGCGTATCAATTTGATGTTTCAACCGAAACCATCCGCCGTTACTTAGAAGAGTTGGAATCCGAAAAAAAACTAAAAAAGGTTTATGGAGGAGCAGTAAAAATAGAGAATGAAAATGAAGAACCAACCTTATATGAACGAGAAATATTAAGAGTTGAAGAAAAAAAGCAAATTGCACGTAAGGCATTAGAGTTTATAGAAGATGGTGATGTTATTGTTATTGACGAAGGAACAACCACTTACCAAATGGTGAATGGCCTTTGTGGAAAAAATGGAGTAACCGTGATTACCAATTCATTCCCTGTTTCTTCCTTATTAATTTCATATGCGAACAGGCAATTGTTTAATGGTGAGCTCATTTTCATCGGAGGAAAGGTCCAATTTGATCATTACCGTTCTTCAAGCTCGTTATCGGAAAAAATGGCAAAGGAATTTTTTCCTGATAAAGTATTTTTATCAGCTGATGGCCTCCTGCCAAATAAAGGCGTCATGAGCTATAATATGGAAAAAACGATGCTTTCGCAAATTTATTTGGAAAACGCAACGAAGAGCTTTTTATTGATTGATCATTCAAAGCTTAACGTAAAAGCGAGTTATCGACTTGCAGGTATAAACGAGATTGATTATATATTAAGTGATGTACCAATGCCAGAAGCATGGAGTAAAGAAGGAATTTCTGTTAACAAGTGGATTTTTTGTCAATCTTGAAGCTTTAAGTGGGAGTATGGTAGCCGGTTAAGTGAAACGGTACTGAATCAGAATCAAGGGAAAAGGTGCTGTCGCAAACTTTTGAGACAGCACCTTAGGTTGCTTAAGAAGTTCTCTTCTCGCTCCCATCAATATGGATTAATGAGTTTCTTTTAATCCAATATTGAAAACTGTCTAAAGGAAAGACACCTCTCCGTTTCGAGTTGTTCATTTGGATCACAACACTTCTACCAGTCACTTCTAAAATCTTTAGTTTATCTGAATTACTGATATTTGGAATAAAGCTTCCTTTTAGTTTAAACTCCATATTGTCGTGTAGTTCCATGCTAGCCATCCTCCATTTAATAATATCCTTCTTTAAATTTCCCACTCCTTCATAATTTATCCATTTTTTTAGATTCATTTCGAAGGTTTGCTCAGAATTTGGTACACTAATATAGTGATTATTTAATAAGGAAGGTGTTTTTTCGTGACAACCGCAAATGAAACGATCCAGCTAATTAAAGAGCTTGTCGAAATACCGAGTCCATCAGGGAATACGAATCAGGTGATCACATTTGTTGAAAACTATTTAAGCCGTTTTCAATTTGAGATGAAACGAAACAAAAAGGGCGGCTTAGTCGTTACGATTCCTGGTAATGATAAAAGTCAGCACCGAATGCTGACAGCACATGTCGATACATTAGGAGCCATCGTAAAAGATATTAAATCCACAGGCAGATTGATGATTGATTTAATAGGCGGCTTTAATTTTAATTCTATTGAAGGTGAGTATTGTCAAATTGAAACCGCAAGCGGCAAAATCTATACTGGTACAATTCTTATGCATCAAACTTCTGTCCATGTTTATAAAGAAGCAGGTAAGCTTGAGCGCAATCAAAAGAATATGGAAGTAAGAATTGATGAAAAAGTACAGAATGCTGAGGATGTTCGTCAACTTGGAATCGATGTCGGAGATTTTATTTCGTTCTATCCAAGAGTAGAGGTTACACCAAATGGATTTATTAAGTCTCGCCATCTAGATGATAAAGCAAGTGTTGCACTATTACTGCAGCTGATGAAACGTATTTCAACTGAAAAAGTAACTCTGCCTTATACGACTCATTTCCTAATTTCAAATAATGAAGAAATTGGTTATGGCGGAAATTCAAATATTCCTCCCGAAACGGTTGAATATGTAGCGGTAGATATGGGGGCCATTGGTGATGGGCAAGCAACTGATGAATACACAGTATCCATTTGTGCAAAGGATGCTAGCGGACCATATCATTATGCGTTGCGTAAAAAATTAGTACAGATTGCAAAAGAAAACAATATCGATTATAAAATAGATATCTACCCATATTATGGATCAGACGCTTCAGCAGCCATTCGAGCTGGACATGATATAGTTCACGGACTAATTGGACCGGGAATAGATGCTTCACATGCATTTGAGCGTACCCACGCCTCTTCATTGGAAAATACCGCCAGACTGCTGTATTATTATGTGCAATCAGAAATGACATGTTAAAAAGGAAGGAAAATCCCGTTTGCTCTAGGGACTAGCCAATTAGGAATTGAAGATAAAGAACACCTTCAATTCCTATTCGCCTTATGCTTGTCGCCTTATGCTTGTCGCCGAATGCTTAGCACCTTGCACTTTTTTTATTATTTTACATAAGCAATAACGCCTTCTTCATCATCAAGCACGAGATCAAGAGCCGCTGAAAAGGGGTCTACCTTCATTACGGTATCAAGCCAAAATCGTATCGCTTCAATGATATTTGCCGTTATGAGAATTTGCTTGCGGTCATTCACATAGGCTTCAGCAGAAAATCCGTAATCATCATCATACATTAATTCGATTTCTACTTCCTGAGGTGTGATTTGTCTTTTGTGGGCAATGTGTAAACAAAGTGCGTTTACAATGTCCTGCTCAGTTATTTTTATTTTCCCCATACTGTTTTATCCTCATGCTTGCGTTTGTTTTTGAAAAAGGTAAATAGCTTACGAACAATAAAAATAATTGCAACAATAGCAAATATATTGACAAATAAGCCGATGATTGAACCTAAAATACCTAAATTACTAAGCAATCCCCCAAGTAATAGACCTGCTAGTCCACCTAAAAATAAACCCTTCATAATGCCTCCAGCCTTTGGCTTAGAGGTTGTACTGCTTTTAGTAGCTGTAGATGATTTTTGCTGGGAATCTTCCTTTTTAAAAAGGGAAGGACTATTGGTAGAATTTGAATTAAAAGATTTTTTACCAGATTTATAGCCTTTCGCACTTACAGTTGTCACCTGATCACCAATTAAAAAGCCGCTAACCGGTGTGAAAAGCAAAGTAAGTACAAGCATTGCAGAAAATAGTTTTTTGAACATGGTGTAATTTCCTCCTAAATATACTGTATCTTTATGTAATACGAAAAGAAGAGATAAAGGTTTCAAAAAATCTGCTTTTTTTATAATGATCAAACTCATTGTTGATTATAGCACTATTTTGATTGGAGAGATAACAGGGGGGTTATGAGTCTATAAAAATAGATCATTTTGAATAAGTTGAAGACGAAACTAATTCAAAATGATCCATTTATTATCTGTCACATACCCATTTTATTTCACCGGATTTATCCTGGTAATCGATATCTACTTCAAAGTTATGCTTCTCGTAAAAATGGACGAGACGATCAACATGATCCCAATCTCTTTCTGCGATGTCACCTGTTATCTCAGGAATATTTTGTTCGACTGCAAGCTCTTTTAAATAATCCATGCAAATGGAACCATAGCCTCTATTCGCTGGACCTTTTATATCACCTATGTGAATCTTGTTGTCTTCAGTATAGGTTGCATGGATAGAAAAATCCCATTGGCCATTGTAGGAGCTTTCACAATCACTTAGCATAATTTTACAAGATTGGCTGTCTTCAGGTGTATAAACAATAACGAGTTTATCATCTTTTGCATGGTCAACACCTAGTACCTTGCTCTTTTTGGCAATTTCTTTTAGATTATCTTGCAGGCGAAACACCTGAATTTCTAATTCTTCTAACTCCTCCTTTAATTCCGCAGGGGTGCGTGAATCTTTTTCGAGTAATGGATAAAACATGATAAACTCCTTTCTTTGTACTTTTTACTCTATTAAAATGGTAAATCATTTGTTTACTACTTATTTAAAAGGTAAATTTTGCAATAAACAGTCAATTATTATACAGGATATGTACTATTTTTTCAATGTGTTCTTTGAAAAACAAACGAGAAAATCTTGTTTTGCCATCATTAGGAAAAATATCCCTTTATATACATGACTTTTAACCTATATCAAAATGAAAATTTGGTCCTTAGGACCTTTTTTTTGTTGGTTCTTATATAATATGCTTAATTTAAGGAAAATTGTATGATTTTGTCGGTTGCTTGGACAAAGAAGGATGAAAAGCCTATTAAACTATTTTTGGAGAAAGTTCACATACCGTTGGAGGGGAAGGAATGATTGAAGAACACACGAGATATTCACGTCTTGCTCAAACTACTAAGCTAATAAATACAAAATTAGAGTTGCGAGAAGTGCTAGAACACGTTGTGACTGCCATTTCTGATGAAATATTTCGCTGTGATTCCGTAGGGATTTATTTGCCTCAAGGAGATGGAACATATCGTGGTTATGTAGGTAAACCGGATGTCATAAATGGCAAGACTCTAAACATGATGGTCATAAATCCGGAAACTGACTTATTAGCGAAAGAGGTTCTTGAAACAAAAGAAAGCATTTATATTCCCGATACCTTTAAAGATCCCAGGCCAGACCCAGGTCCAATAAAGACTTTTAAAATCAATTCATTATTCGTATTACCGATTAATTATGAAGATGAGGTGTACGGGCTCGTTTTTTTATTTAATCACGGTTTTCATATGAATTTAACAAAAGCTGAAATTCAATCAGTAGAAGCGTATGTAAATATGGCTGCGGTTGCCATACAAAACACAAAAAATTTAACGAGAAAAGAGAACCTTATCTCAGAAAAACAATTATTATTAGATGTAACAAGGGAGCTTTCCTTATGTTCAACCATGAATGAGGTTCTTGATAAATGCTTCTATTATGTTGGCAGGGTATTAAAGAATACAAACATTGGGGCACATTTATTGGACCCGATTGCAGGTAAAGTATTGAAGCCGGTAAGCTTGAGCAAGGAAAGTGATTGGACGGAAGAAGCATGGAAGAAGACACATAGAATCATTAGAATTGATCAAACGACAGATCGTTTGTTTCAAGAGGTAATTAAAACAAAAAAAGCTGTTTTAGTTCCAGATGTCAGTTCAGATCCTCGACCAAATCATGAGGCTTGTCGAACGTTTGGAATTAAAGGGGTTCTTATGCTTCCAATCGTTACAATGGGAGAGATATTAGGTCTTTTAGCTATCGTAAATTTAGATGAAAAAAATCATGTTTATCCACAAGCTGATATCCAATTAGCACAATCGATTGTAGAAGCGACTGCAGCAGTGTTATCAAATATCATTTATATGGAAAAACAGGAGCTTATTATAAAGGAACGGACGATGGAGCTTACTGAAAAAAATCAGGAGCTTGAGAATGTAGTAGGAGAACTGCAACGATTAAGTCGCGAAAAAGAGTTAATTTTAAATTCTGCTGGCGATGGGATTGTGGGGCTGGATATAGAAGGGTATATTACGTTTTGCAATCCTGCAGCCAAAACGATTTTAGGCTATAGTTCAGAAGAATTAATCGGAAAATCGTATAGGTCCTTTTATTCCAGTGAAAATTTCAATCAGGCTTCCTTTCTAAAAAGCTCTGAAAAAGATACCATTTATACGGATGAAACCTTTATTCGCAAGGACAAAACAGAATTCCCTGCTGAGTATGCTATTACCTCGATTAAGGAAAAAAATCAAGTAATTGGTTATGTTGTTACTTTTAAAGATATCACCGTTCGAAAACAGCTGGAAGAAAAAATAAACTACCATGCTTATTATGATAGTTTAACAAATTTGCCTAATCGTCTTTTATTACATGATCGTTTAAATCAGGGCTTGGCCTATGCGCAGTTGCATAATGAACAGCTGGCGGTTTTATTTCTTGATTTGGACCGTTTTAAAACGATTAATGATACGTTAGGACACAGTTATGGTGACCTTCTGCTTCAAAAGGTAGCTGAGCGTTTAAATGCTTGTGCCTATAAAGGATGTACCGTTTCTCGTCAAGGAGGGGATGAGTTTACAATTATTCTGCCAATTGTCCGATGTGAGAACGAAGTAAGAACGTTTTCGGAACAAGTCATTGCTGCTTTTAAAGACCCGTTTGATTTAAAAGGGAATGAGGTCTTTGTGAAAACCAGCATCGGGATTAGCATGTTTCCCCAAGATGGTGAGGATGCGGAGGATTTAATTAAAAAAGCTGATACTGCTATGTATAAAGCGAAGGAATTAGCTGGAAATGACTATCAATTTTACACAACTGCAATGGATTATCGCTCACTTGAACATGTAAAACTTGAAAATTCTTTATATAAAGCGTTGGATTTAGATGAACTGCAAATTTATTATCAGCCCCAATATGATATTAAAGATAAACAGATTTTTGGTGTTGAAGCACTGCTTCGCTGGGATCATCGTACAAAGGGGATGATTTCACCAGGGGAATTTATCCCTCTAGCAGAGGAAACTGGTTTAATTGTTCCAATTGGAGAGTGGGTGCTTAGAAACGCTTGCAAGCAAATAAAAGAATGGCAAATGCAGGGATATCCTAAAATGACGGTATCAGTAAATGTGTCAGCCCAACAATTTAACAAGCCTAATTTTGTCAATATGGTAAAAGAGATTATAGAAGAAATAGAGCTATCACCTCACTATTTAGAATTAGAGCTAACCGAGAATTTAATTATCCAAAATACGGAAGAGACCCTTCATAAAATGTCCAGATTAAAAGAATTAGGGATTAAAATATCAATTGATGATTTTGGCACAGGCTATTCATCTTTAGGTTATTTGAAAAATTTTCCGATAAACACCTTGAAGATTGATCGTTCGTTCATCAATGAAGTTTGTCATGACCCTAAAAATGCAGCGATCACTAATACCATTATTACGCTTGCCCATAATTTAAATCTCCATGTCATCGCAGAAGGCGTAGAGACTATCGAGCAAATTGAATTCTTATCTTCAAATAACTGCTATCGTATACAGGGGTATTATTATTCACGCCCAATTAGGCCTGATGACTTAGTAGCAAACTATTTTTAATAGTTTTATATAGATGTGAAATTCAATCTATCTAAACAGGAGGCGTTAATAATGAAAGCAATACGTTCAGTACTTAATTATTTGAAAAATGGCGGAGTAAAATATGTCTTTGGGATTCCTGCTGGTTCTGTAAATGCCTTATTTGATGAGCTCTATGATATACCGGAAATCACGCCGATTGTGACAAAGCATGAGGGTGCCGCTTCCTATATGGCGGCCTCTTATGCAAAGTACTCAAAATCTTTAAGTGTTTGTATTGGCTGCAGCGGTCCAGGCGGAACGAACTTAGTTACAGGTGCTGCAAATGCCATGCGTGAGCATTTACCAATCTTATTTATAACGGGTGCAGTCCCAGTTCAAACAAATGGTCTTAATGCATCACAGGAACTTAACGCACAACCAATTTATGAGTCTGTAACGAAATATAGTGCAACAGTAAAGAATTCTGCAGAGCTATTGGAAACGATTGTGAAGGCGGTTGAAATTGCTTTAACCGGGGTACCGGGACCAGTTCATGTTGCCATTCCTATTAATGTTCAGCTTGATTTGATTGAGGAGGCAGAAATTCCCGCATTTCCGAACGTAATGAAACATAAGCCTGATCTTGCTGCAATACATAAAGCAGTTGATCAACTTATTAACCAAAAGGATGGGATCATGTTTGTCGGCCAAGGTGCAAGGGATGCAGTTGATGAAGTGCTTGAATTAGCAGAGCTGGTAAATATGCCTATTATCACAACTCCGCAAGCAAAAGGACTAATCAGGGATGATCATCCGTTATTTAAAGGAGTATTTGGTTTTGCGGGTCACGAGCAAGCATCAAGGTTAATTAATGAGGGATATGGAGAAACACTGTTTGTCATTGGTTCAAGTCTTGGTGAAACCGCAACAAATAATTGGAATGGTAATCTGACAAAAAATCGTTATTTTATTCAGTTGGACATTGACCAGTCTGTATTTAATAGAAAGTATCAAGTGGATCTCCCGATTGTTGGTGATGCAGATCTTAGTCTAACTGCGATTATTGAAAAAGTAAAAAAACGAGTGACAGATAAACATTTTTATTTTCCAAAAGAAGAAACCATTCATGAAGATGAGGATCAGAAGGAATTTAATACACAAAATGTATTAAGTGCTTTGCAAAAGCTGCTGCCTGAGACAACAAGATACACTGTTGACATTGGTGAATTTATGTCCTATGTCATCCATTATATGAATGTAAAAGCACCACATACGTTTGATATCAATGTTCATTTTGGAGCCATGGGAACGGGGATTGGTTCTGCAATAGGAAGCAAGCTTGCTGAGCCGGAGCGTGATGTTGTATGTATAACTGGCGATGGTTGCTTTTTTATGCATGGAATGGAGATATTGACTGCAAAGGAGTATCAGCTTCCAATCATATTTGTTGTAATGAACAATGCCCGTTTAGGGATGGTCTATCATGGTCATAACCTTCAATATCAGCGTTCGCATTCTTGTTTTGAACAGGAGCCTGTTAATATTTCTGCTATGGCAGAAGCATTTGGTATTCGAAGCGCTCGAATCCAACAATTAGATCACATCAATCCGTTTCTTATTGAATATCTTCGCGCAGATGGTGGACCAGCTGTTTTAGAGGTTGAGTTAGTCGACCAAAACATACCGCCAATGGGAGACCGAGTGAAGTTTCTTTCTTCTTTTGGGAAATAATAAAATCTCTGCAAAGCAACAAGGGTCAGCCTCCTCCAACTAACACCCATATATTGGATTTAACGCTATGTTAATTCTAATATATAGTGTAGAGGGGTCTGACCCATTCAATTTGACCTGGGACCGGAAACGAATTTAGAATTCTTATGTGAATGGTTGCCTTTTTGGGGCTTTTTGATAAGCTCAGCCTCAATAATGTAGCGTTGAGGGGCAGGACCGATAAATGTAAAAGGATAGCAGGTTGTTAATGTTAAAATGCTTCTTGGTTTGGGTACAATGACGGTTCTGTCATCTTTATCAACAATACGAATTTTATTGATTTTGTATAGATACTTCGCTTCAGATCTATGGACAATCAGTTTATCACCTTGTTCTAATTGTTCTAATTTGCGAAAAAAGGTATCTCTATGTCCCGCTAAAACAGAATTGCTTGCTTCTCCTGGCAATGCTGTGCCTTTAACATGTCCAATTCCTTTTCTTAAGATGGTTTCATTTGAGCCATGAAAGATTGAAACGGTTTGCTCTAGTTTTGGAATGGAAAGCGTGCCGATCATTGCTCCTTCCTTTGGTGTTGGGGCAGCAACAGGTTGAAAGGGTTCCCCATTATTTGGTGAGACCATATAGGTTTTTTCGGATATAACATCATTGGTCGAGCTCAACCCTACCCATATCCAATAAGCATGGAAACTAAACATGCTCAAGCCGAGCAAAAGTACAACAATGGAGAGGTGTAGTAAAGTGCGTCTTAACATTTACTTAACCTGTACATATTTTTTTGAAAAATGGAGTCCGATAAAACCTAATACGATCGCTAATAGGCCATAAAGCATGTTTGTCCATAGAGTGGATGCTGTATCTGGTAAACGGTTATGCATCAGTCTTGTAAGTTCACCTGCTAAATCTCCAACTTCAGCAAATTCGACTCCTGAATTCACAAGGAAATCTGAGGTTAGCATCTCTTCTGAAAGCTGCATATCTAAAAGCAAATCACCATTTGTATTATAAAGCTGGACCATTAAAGCATTCCCGTATAAATCTTCCATACCAATTAGTTCTTTAAAGGTAACAGCTGTTTCGACTCCATTTTTATCTACTAAATAAAAGCGTGGATTAAGTTGCAAAATATTCATCATGTCTTGTAAAACAGATATAAGCTCATTTTGCTGTGCTTCTGTTAGCTCTGTTGTATCTTCAATCATCAAAAAAGGATCCAATCGAGTGATGATCGTTTCCATTTCCTGTTCAAGTTGTTGTTCATCTAGACCCATGAAATGAGTAAATAGCGTATCCATTTCAGCATCAGTTAAACCGATTAAGGCCATAAACTCTTCAAGTTCAGCCATTTCTTCATCATGACCTAAATAAAAGCTTAGGGCAATGTCAAGATCTTCAATAAAATAATAATCTTCAAGAGTCTCGCCGAACTCCGCTAATACCTGATCAAGATCAGCTCTTGAAATTTCATATTGTGCAAGCAGTTCAGCTAAATTTTCGTTGTTAATAGGTGTACCTAACATGCTCTTAAGGTCATCGATCGTTTCAAAATCATCAATTTTGAGCTCATAATAGTCAAGATATTTTGTTAAGTCCTCACTTGTCCAACCAAGTTCTGCAAGCACTTGATCTATCTCATTTTGCGGCGGTGCAGCAAAGGCAGATTGGTTCACAACGAAAAATAAGATAACGCTTAAAATGATACCTCTTTTCATGTAATTTCCTCCAAGTTGTAAGTTATTGATTATGTTGGTATTATTTGTGGATATTTCCTTTTTATTCGGGGGATTTTTCATGAAAAAAGACCTTCAGTAGACAACTTACCAATAACTTGTTACCAACATAGAAAGAATTAACTGGAACGATTGTTTAATGGAGGGATTTGAATGGACTTTATTATAGGTGCCGTAAAACCTCATCATGCCCATCTGTTTACCGCAAAAACAACTGTTAGTAAAAAACATTTTCACACAATAACTGGTTTTACAAGACCTGTAAATGGTAATAGTCTTGATCGGCATTTCCATCTGTATCGAGGGGTTACTTCATATGATAACAAGCATTTTCATCGTTTTTACGGAAAAACAGGACCAGCAATTCCTTTACCTGATGGCAGCCATTATCATATGTTTGCAGGGGAGACGTATGTTAACTTTGATGAACCGCTAAAAATTATTTTAGGGGAGCAAGAAGAAATGGATGCCTTTTATCCGAAACACAATCATCGGTTCAGTGGGAAAACCTCCGATATTGTAGGGGAGGATCCTTTCATTAACGGTAAATCTATCATGAATAAAAGCAGTGGATGTAAATGAGAAAATCACACTGCTTTTATTGAATTTTATCTCATAAACAAATTAGTGGGTTCTTTCACTAATTAAAATGTTTCAGTACAAAATAGAACAGCTTAAAAAGAGAAGCTTATCTATCTTTATTATCGATAAATCACAGAGCCGCCTTCGACGAATTCCTGTGCCTTTTCTTGCATACCTTTATTAATCTCTTCTTCTGAGAGATTCTCTTCAAATGACATTTGTCTAATATCTTGTGAGATTCTCATCGAGCAAAATTTTGGACCGCACATTGAGCAGAAGTGAGCGGTTTTTGCCCCCTCGGCAGGCAAGGTTTCATCATGGTATTCTCTTGCTCTTTCAGGGTCTAGTGAAAGATTGAATTGATCATGCCATCTAAACTCAAAGCGTGCTTTTGATAAAGCATCATCACGTGTTTGAGCTCCTGGATGTCCTTTTGCTAAGTCAGCAGCATGTGCTGCGATTTTATAGGCGATAACTCCTTCTCGTACATCCTCTTTGTTTGGTAAACCAAGATGTTCCTTTGGTGTTACATAGCAAAGCATCGCTGTGCCAAACCAGCCAATCATTGCTGCGCCGATCGCTGATGTAATATGATCATAGCCTGGAGCAATATCTGTTGTTAAAGGTCCCAGCGTATAGAAAGGAGCCTCTTTACAAATTTCTTGTTGTTTTTCTACATTTTCTTTAATTAAATGCATCGGGACATGGCCAGGTCCTTCGATCATGACTTGAACATCATATTTCCAAGCAATTTCCGTTAATTCACCTAACGTTTCAAGCTCACCGAATTGTGCTTCATCATTAGCATCTGCAATGGAACCAGGTCGTAAACCGTCCCCAAGTGAAATCGAAATATCATATTTTGCTAGAATTTCGCAGATTTCATGAAAATGAGTGTATAAGAAATTTTCTTGGTGGTGGGCAAGACACCATTGTGCCAAAATCGAACCGCCTCTTGAAACAATTCCTGTTGTACGCTTGGCAGTAAGTGGGATATATCTTAACAGAACACCAGCATGAATTGTAAAATAATCAACGCCTTGTTCAGCTTGTTCAATCAATGTATCACGATAAACTTCCCATGTTAAATCTTCGGCAATGCCATTTACTTTTTCTAAAGCTTGGTAAATAGGGACAGTCCCTACAGGTACAGGAGAGTTGCGAATGATCCATTCTCTTGTTGTGTGAATGTCCTTCCCGGTTGATAAGTCCATAATCGTATCTGCTCCCCAGCGAGTTGCCCATGTCATTTTTTCTACTTCTTCTTCAATGGAAGAGGAGACAGCAGAATTTCCAATATTCGCATTAATTTTCACGTGGAAATTCTTCCCGATAATCATTGGTTCGCTTTCTGGGTGGTTGATATTTGCAGGAATTATTGCTCGTCCTGCAGCAACCTCTTGGCGGACAAATTCAGCTTCCATTTGCTCCCTAATTGCGATAAACTCCATTTCTGGAGTGATGATTCCATTGCGTGCATAGTGGAGCTGGGTCACTCTTTTCCCGTCTTTCCCTCTTAAAGGATTAATACCTTGTGAAGGGAATATCTCGATATCGGATTGTTTGCTTGCAAGCTTATAGCCGTTATCCTCTGGCTTAACGGTACGGCCTTCATAGCGTTCAACATCGTTACGAGCAAGAATCCAGTTTTCTCTAACTCTTGGCAAGCCTTTTCGGATATCGATTTGAGCATTTTCATCTGTATAAGGACCGCTAGTATCATACACTTGGATTGGGGGGTTTGTTTCTTCGCCATATGAATTCTTTGTGATTCCTTGAGAAATTTCTCTAACTGGTACTTGAATTTCTGAGGTGCTTCCTTGAACATAAACCTTTTTACTTCCTGGGAATGGCTGTTTGATGTTAATCTTCATAAATTCTCCTCCTCAAAATAAATGAACAAGAATTCTTTCAGATCACAGCGGAAGGTAAATAAAAAACGGGTTCTGAATTTCAGAACCCGATTAATGAAGGTAATAATTGTAAGGTGTTTATATGAGAAGAACTCCTTAGCAACTGTTACTACTTCCCTACGCTGGTATCATCCAGATCAGGTTCGAAGGGTCAAAGAACTTCAAACGCGTTCCTCTCTCAGTCCAGGCTAATGGACTCCCCTAGTAGAATATGGAAATACTATTAAAATCAGTTTTAACTATATCATAAAGAAAAAAGTAGTCAACTATTAATTTTATATTTGATCATATTGGACTATTTCTTGTCGTTTAGGAAATTATAAAATTCATTGAACTGTGGATAAGCACTGCGACATCCAACTTCTAGCCCTTCTAGAGTTTAGCCACTTATGAATTGAAGGCAAAGAACTCATTCATGAGGTCTCATTTGCCCTAGGCTGATCAAGGCGCTTGCGCTTTTGTTCTTATTTTGAAAGTAACTGATTATACAGCTTTATTAAGCGTTTTTTCCATTCAACAGAAAGTTCATCAACAGAGAGAATTGTTTCAATTTTCGAGAGATCTTGCTGATGAAAATATGTATGGTGAATGCTTGCAATCGACACTTGCTTAGGATGCTTTTCAAGCAGCTTAATGTCCGACTTGGCAGTGATTGTTCCTTCTTTAAGCACACGGAAGAAAAAGCCCGTATAGCCCAATTCGATCATTTTATTAAGGATGGTGTTGATGTATGTATGTTTATTGATTGTTGCACATGGAAATCGGCCCTGTGCAACCTGTAATACGGCATCACCTATTTTGTACACATCACCAACACAAACATTGGTTTCTATCATCCCTTTCGCAGTAAGATTTTCACCAAATGCAGCTTTTCGCAATGTTGTTTGATAGGTGCTTTCCCAAAAAACGTAGTGTTCATATGGATATAAACATACAACTCGATCAGCTCCACCGTGAAATTCGTGGTTTTCTACATCATCACCAGAAACACGCTCGAAAGTGACCTCGAAGCTTTCAACTTGGTCTTTTGAGATACCTGATCGATATTCTCTTCCTTTATGAAGCAAGGTTTTTGGTTTGCCTTTACTTAACCAAATAATTTCAGTCGTCATTTCTTCACATCCAATTCCAATATTCAAAACAAAAGGTCAGACCCCAAATAAGTTGTGAGTCAGACCCTATTTTGACAGTAGTATTTCAAAGGTGTATTTAAACATACTAATATTTTTTATCTAATACGTTTTTTTGATCTTCACTCATTTTTATATTTAACAGCAGATCTAGGTTTTGGCTTGCAATTAAAGTTCGATGCGAGTCTATCCCGTTTTCTTTTGCAATGATAAACATTCTTTTTCGATATTCTTCGATAACTGCATCAATTGATTTCAATTAAACCACCTCGCATTAGGCTTTACTAGGTGGAAAAGTCCTAGTACTTCTATTATCGGATATTTTTTCCTGTTGTAAAGGTTTTAAGGTATTTTTTTTCTGATTTTTATAAAAAATTGAGTAAAAAATACTACATTTTGTAGTTGGTTGGAAGGGAGAATAATATATTTTGTGGTTAAACGTTTTATTAAAAACGTGAAAAAATAAGTTTGACTGAAAATAGATGTGAAAATGGGCTTTCGGTAAATTTTACTAGATCGTCATGGGATTTTAGGCGAGTTTCATTTTTGTGGTTTTAAGGAAAGAAAATACTTTGCGAAGAACTTTTGAGAGGAAAGGGTTAACACTGCAGCACGAATGAGAGTGTGATGCTGCAGCATTAAGTTAATTTCTGCCTCGGCCAAATCGAAACTGAGCATTTAATTGACCTTGAAGCATTTTTTTCTTTATTTCAGCCTCGCTTTCACGCTGTTTTTCTTTTAGCCTCATTTCCTTTAATATTTCAGTCGTTTGTACACCGTCCTCACGCTTATTAGCAATATCCATCAATGTCTCAATATCGTTAAACGAGTATTTTCTAGTACCTCGATCATTCCGATACGGAGCGATTAATTTACGTTCTTCATAATAACGTATTTGTCTCAAGGTGAGCCCGGTTAATTCACTAACTGTTCCAATTGAAATTACCTTCTTATCCTTATAAGAGCGGTCTTGCTGATTCATTCTTCCACCCCTTGTTAAAGAAACTTCTTGTTTCAAGTGTAACTTTACATGTAAGATTTCGCCTTATTTTTGTTAGAAAATCTAACAAAGAAAAATTTCATGTTAGAATTGTGTTAGGTTTCATTACACTTAAAATATATAATAAAGGTAAGGAAATGACAATGAAAAATTAGGTGGGATTAATTCGCAAATTCGCAACCAATACGCATGCAAGAGGAAAAATAATCATAAAGCTTTTGCTTGAGGGCTTATTAGCTGCTTCAAAAGTTGATGGGAAAGGCTAAGTAAAAAAGGTTGTGAGAATAAACAAGTAACATCTTCATACATATTTGATTTAAGGTTGTAAACGGTCAGGGTGTTTATGATTGTACCATCAAAAATGGCCATATATAATTGCTGATGCTTTGGCTCTGTTAAATTTAAAAAATAAATCTTTGTCGTTTTATTTTGATCCTCTTTTGCTACTACTCTTACAGACACTATCTTCAACTCCTTTTAAATGTTGAAACTAGTGTCGACATTATTTCTTCTGTTTAAACAAATTAAAACAATCTTAATAACTCGAAAGAAAATCTTAACATTTAGTTAACCGTTCGCTAACAATTATAAGGTAAGTTAGAGGTAGAAAATAAGATGATGGAGATGATCGCCATGAGCAGAATGTTGCAAAATGCTCTGGATGAGCAAAGAAAATATTACTCTCAAAAATTACTTGCAATCGGTGTATATGATTCACAAGTTTTGACGAATATGACACTTACTGAATTAAAGAATGAATATAACTATTTTTATCACAATGTTCCTAAAGTAACACGTAAAAAATCAACATCTAATAGAAATGGATTAGATTTTGGAGAAAACTGCTTTTAGTTCATACTTCCTTTACAAAGGAGTAATTGGTAAATTACGGGTTATACAGTGAGGACAAAATTTAAAGGGTTTTGTCCTTACTTAGTATTAATAAAAATGTATCTGGGCTATCATGGCCATACTGGAGATAGAGGTATTGTTATTAGTAGTCGGTAAAGATGCCGGATTTCTGGAAGGAAAAATAAAAATGAGGATAGAATAGTGTATAGGAAAGCAGGTGATGAACATGAAGGAAAAAATACACGAGATTCTTAAGCAGATTGAGGCAGAAAAGGATATTAAAATAATATATGCATGTGAAGCGGGGTCTCGGGCATGGGGATATTCAAATGAGAACAGTGATTATGATGTTCGTTTTATTTATATACATCGCCCATGTTGGTATTTAACCATTGATCAACAAAAAGATGTTATAGAATTACCTGTTAATAATTTGCTTGATGTTAATGGTTGGGATTTACAAAAATGTCTTAAATTATACCGGAAATCTAATCCGTCCGTCTTAGAATATATACATAGTCGTTACCACTATATGCAGCCTTTCTCGACGGTTGAAAAATTAAGAAAACATACACAAGATGTCTTCTCACAGAGAGCATGTTTCTATCATTATCTTCATATGGCTCAAAAAAACGCTAAAAAACAAATGGTAAGTAATGAGGTTAAACATTATTTAAATGTACTTAGACCTCTGCTTGCGGCAAAATGGATTGAAACATATAAGAAATTTCCGCCTGTGGATTTTACAACACTTGTTGAGAAGACGGCATTACATTATTCTATTAAAGCTGAAATAGCATCGATTTTAGCCAAAAAAAGAATGGGTGAGAAGAAGGTTACTAATATAACATTACTTCATGAATTTTTTGAGTGTGAGATAAAGCGTTTAATGGAAGATGCAAAAAATATAAATGAAACCATTGAAAATCCGACTCCTTTGTTAAACGGGATTTTCTTGGATACATTATATGAAGTATGGGGGATTAAGCTTTATTAATGCTGCAGAACCACCCTAGTTTGCTGTCAGCAAAGAAAAAGTATATTTTTATTTAAATTATTATAGTTAAAAACCTTCAAATATTTTGAAATTCATAGTAAAATAAAATTTGCACTAAAAATATTTAATGTTTTTAATGACAAAAAGTTTATCCTTGAATAATTTTGAATACAAGAGGGCGATGGAATGAGATCATACACGGAAGAAGAATTACAAAATGCGTTAGATTTGTTTCGAGTTTTTGCAAGGGCTTTCAAAAGCATCTCAGAGCATTCTATACGTGATAGCAAGGAACATGGATTTAATCCGACAGAATTTGCTGTATTAGAATTACTTTTTACGAGAGGACCACAAAAGCTGCAACAAATCGGTTCAAGGCTATTATTAGTAAGCGGAAATGTTACATATGTGATTGATAAGCTTGAAAAAAATGAATTTATTTACAGGGAACAAGATCCTAAGGATAAACGTTCTGTTTATGCAAAATTAACGGATAAAGGTCAAGCATATTTGGATGAGATTTATCCTATTCACGCAATTCGTATGGCCAGAGCATTTTCCGGCCTTACTGCTGAAGAGCAAAAAGAATTGAAAGCGCTATTAAAAAAGGCGGGTATTCATAGTCAACATTTGCTATTTAGGTAGACTGATAGAAAAGAATGAAGGAGAATTCTCTTTGAAATAAAAAAGGGAGCTGTCTCAAATTGTTTTTAGAGACGGCTTCTTGATTAGATTTTAATAGCAATATTGCAAACAGATTAAACAGATTATTATCTTATCAAAAATGAAAACTGTATGAGGGTCTGAGCGGTTTACTTTGAAGTCAGACCCTTTATTAATGTCCTCAATGTCTCATCTTGCGGGGAAGTGAAATAGTCATGAAAAGGACAGCCTATTGTCTTTGAGCGGCTAATGACATTATCCATTGTAAAATCTTTTACGGACAACTCTTCATTTACTTCTTCCCAAAGCAATGGTGCAGCAACATAGGCCCCCTCTTTTTTACCGCGGAGGGAATAAGGGGCAACGATCGTTTTCCCTTCTGCATGTTGGATGTAATCAACATATAGCCGGTTCCCCCGATTTTTTTTCATTCGTTCGATTGTAAAGTCATCAGGAAAGCTTGTGACAAGAAACTCAGCAATAAATGAAGTGAAAATCCGAGTTTCATCATAGCTAAGTGAATCCTTTGAAATGGGTATATGAATTTGTAAGCCTTTATTTCCTGAGAGCTTTGGATATGATTTTAACCCGAAATGGTCAAAAATCTTTTTCATTTCGGTTGCTGCTTTAATGGCGAGGTAAAAATACTCCTTAGACGGCGGGTCGAGATCAAAAACTATTTCTATAGGATGATTCGAATCAATCGTTTGAAATGGAGTATGAAATTCAAAAGCCAGCTGATTCCCAAGCCATAGCAAAGTAGATAAGTCATTGCAAATAATGTAGTCAATGTTTTCATGTTTTTTTGATTCGATAAAACTTGGCGCATAATCAGGCTTGTTTTTCTGATAAAAGGCTTCACCAAACATTCCGTGCGGGAAGCGGATCGTTGTTAAATAACGATTTTTTAAAAATGGAAGCATAAAAGGTGATAGCTGGAATAGATAACTTAAAAACTGTTCTTTTTTCACATCCATTGTTTCCCATAGTGGTTTATCAGGATGAGTAAACACAACCTCTTCATGAATGGGGGCAGTGGCTAATAAAAGCTGATCCCAGGTGCATTCCTCAAACCCTTTATCAAAACGGAAAGAAAGAAAAGATGGTTCCCGTAATTGGCCTTTATATAAAGATAAAAATTGAATCTCAACAACAATGCTTGGAGTAATTTCAACAAAAGAAGGAGTTTCACTGGATTTATTTTCTTTGATTATTTTTATTAATGCCTCTCGCTCTTCACTTGAAATTCCATGAGAAAAGATTCCTGCTTGGATGATGTCCTCTCCTTTAAATACTCCTACATGAAAATAGCCGTTTTTCTTATCATAACCTGTGATAAAAAAGCAGGCATACTTATAATTTTTTATTTTTATCCATTGCTTTGTACGTACGCCGACCTCCCATTTGCTATTAAGTTGTTTAGCAATGATTCCTTCACCATCCTCAAGCTTCATTTCTACCCAAACCTTTGCATAATGGTTACTATATGGAACATACTGTAGAAGATTAGAAAGTTCTGGTGCAACTGTTGTTGGAAGTTGGGTCGCTTGAAACAGCTTTTGAAGCTTTTCTTTTCTCTCTTTTAATTGTTGATTAAAAAGCGGCTTGCCGTTGATTTCGAGAAGGTCAAATGCTAAGTACTTACAGGGAAACTCCTTTGAAGCTTCGTTAATTTTTTCTTTGTTTTTTAAACGGCCTCTAATTTGCAATTGTTCAAAATGAGAAAAATGCATAGATGTAAGATAAACAATTTCACCGTCGAGTATTAATGGTAAAAAGGGTTCCAGCTTTTGCTGAAGCTCACGTACTTCAATAATGATTTCAGGAAATGTATCGTTTAAAGACTTTTCATTCCTGCTGATTAATTCAATGGTTTGTTTCGTGATATATAGTAGGGCGCGAAAACCGTCATATTTGGTTTCATATACCCAATCGGCACCCTCAGGGATTTCACTATGTAATATTGGCAGCATTGGTTTCATGTACTTCACCCTTTAATTATGTCTTATTTGTAATATGGACAGTTCTTCAATAAATCATGAAAGGATGGCGATAATTTTGAATAAAGCTGTTTTTCTCGATCGTGATGGAGTTATAAATGAGGTTTTAAGTAAGCGAGTCAAGTTTGTCAATAAACCGGAACAAATGCATTTACTAGATGGCGTTGGTGAAGGCATTAAGCTATTAAATAAGGCAGGATTTTTCGTATTTGTTGTGACAAATCAAGGTGGAATAGGACTCGGGTATATGAAGGAAGAAATGTTATGGAAGATTCATGAAAAAATGAAACAGGATATTGGCAGGCATGGAGGTAAAATTGACGATATTATTTACTGTCCGCATAAACCTCACGCTGGCTGTGTTTGTAGAAAACCTGAGCCGGAGATGCTCCGCAGGCTTGCTGAAAAGCATGATGTCAATTTAAGCGAAAGCATTATGATCGGTGATCGAGATGTAGACATTATGGCCGGAAAACAAGCAGGTACAAAAACGATCTTTATTGGTGAGGAGGAAGGGGAAGCAGATTACCAATTCCCATCATTACTTGAGGCTGCAAAATGGTTAACGAAAGCTGAATAGGATTCGATGACTGAAGGTTTCCCTCGCAAAAACATGTGACTGTCCCCATATGGTGATTACCTAGGGACAGCTCTTTTTAATAAGATCAGAAAAAAAATTATATATTTTCTCAACATAGCTTGCGTTTCTGAATCTAGCTCCAGGCGCCATCGGCGAAGCACAGGACGTGCAAGTGCAGTTAAGAGATAAGGCCGTCGCGTTTTTAACTGCCTCTTGGGTCTAGTCAAACAGGAATTGAAGGTAAAGAACACCTTCCTATTCCTGTTCGCCTTATGCTTGTCGCCGAATGCTAAGCGCCTTGCGCTTTTTTTAGTTGAAAGTTTCTAAGCTTTCTTCCGAACTGTTTTTGTCTTTTTGCCTGTTGTACTAGGAGGAGGCTGAATAGTTCCAGTGTTTTCTCCTGCAGCTTTAGCCGGTTGAGCTTTTGGTTTAGCTTTTGTTTTTCCTTGAGGCTTTTTCGTTTTTTCAATACTTGCTTGTAGTGCACTCATTAAATCGACTACATTTTGTCTTGGTGTTGTTTCAGTTGGCGTTTTGCCTTCATTTTGGTTAACCTTTTGTTCAATTAAATCTTGAAGGGCAAGACGATAATCATCTTTGTATTTTTCAGGATCAAACGTGGTTGTTAACTGGTCAATTAACATAATGGCTGTTTCAAGTTCTTTAGCGCCGACTTCGACCTGCTCAGGAACACTAGGTACTTCTTTTACATTTCTTACTTCATCAGGGTAATGAACGGTTTCCATTACGATGCAGTTTTGATAAACACGAACCATAGCAAGCTGTTGCTTTGAACGAATGGTCATTTGAGCAATCCCGATTTTACCGGATTTATTCAGGGCCTCTCGAAGTAAGCCGTAAGCTTTTCCACCATTTTCACCAGGTCCAATAAAGTAAGAACGGTTAAAATAAATCGGATCAATTTCCTCCATTTTTACAAAATCAATAATTTCAACGGTTTTATCTTCATGCTCGTCTTTTAATTCTTTAAGCTCTGCATCTGTAAGAACAACATATTTTCCTTTTACATATTCATAACCCTTGACAATTTCATCGTTGTTGATTTCTTCGTCACAGTTTGGGCATTTTTTTTCATATTGGATCGGTGTATGGCATTTTTTATGAAGGGTTCGGAGCTTAATGTCTTTATCTTCTGTTGCTGCATAAAGTTTAACCGGAATATTGACGAGCCCAAAACTGATTGAACCTTTCCACATCGTATGCATAGATTTCCTTCCTCTCCATTGACTAGTTATATTTAGGATAAGTTTCTTAAGGCTTTTTCATGTGTAGTAATAGATACCAAAAAATTCCGGTATTAAAAACGAAGGGTCTTTCCCTACACACAATATAGAAGCTTGAACTAGTAAAGCTTCATATAAAGTTGGGGATGACCCTTATAAATAGGCATATTAAAAAATACCTAACAGCTGCAAGGTTATAATGAGAGTGCCAAGTACCCAAACATATACTGCAAATATTTTTAAGGATTGCCGCTTAACAAAGGAGATCATGAATTTTACGGCAAGATAACCAAAAAACGCAGAAGCGAGGGTTGCAACAAGCATCGACAACAAGCTGATTTGTGGGACATCGCCTGAAAAGACATCCTTCAACTGAAAAATTACTCCGCCACATATTGCAGGTATTGAAAGTAAAAAGGAGAAATAGGCGGCTGCCTCTTTGTCCATTTTCCGAATTAGTGCACCAACGATTGTCATACCAGATCTTGAAATCGCTGGAAAAATAGCAAATGCTTGAAAGCTTCCGATAAAAAAGGAGTCGAAAAAGGAAATGTCGTCTATTTTCTTCGCTCCATTTTTTATTGAGTCCGCGAACCATAAAAAGATGCCTGTTAATAGAAATTCCCAACCAATTGTCACACCTGTTTTTGAGATTTCATCAAAGAAATCACTAAATAAAACACCTGCGATCACTGCAGGGATTGTTCCAACAATAAGTAATGCTGTTGGCCTGCTAAATGGTTTTTTCAATAAATTGATTAGGATATCTTTGTAGAAAACAACTAAGGCAATAAGGGTACCAATATGGAGCATTGTATCGAGATATAGACCTGCTTCCTCTAGCCCGAAAAGTTTTCGTCCGAGATAGAGATGACCGGTACTACTTATGGGAATGAACTCAGTGAGTCCTTGTATGATCCCTAGAATAATGGCTTGAAGCCAATCCATTTCATCATCCTCCTATCCAATAAACAAGGGTTGTCTGTTTACAGAATATGTAGGATGACTGGGATACTAGAACTTAATGGATTAAAATGTTCATGGTATACAGATTTTTTTAGCAGGAGCATCTCGGTTCCCTGAGCAAAGTTACTTATATGAACAGAAATGATAAAAAAACGACTCGATTTATGTAAAAACGATAAGTTTTATGTCAAATTCGTAACAGAAAATAGGTATAAATTCTTACGTTTCACTTTTTTTTGATTATACACCCTTAATAAAACAAATTGATTCGAAACAATGTAGTGAAAAGGAAAATTTATTGGGGGGATAAAAAAGGAGATGGTAAATGAAACAGTGAAAATATACGATTAGAGTAAGGTTTTTTTGATATGAAATTTTTAAATTTCCATTTTTCTTGTTCGATCTTTCGTTCGATTAGACTATAAAATAAATTTATTTGAAAAGTTGAAGAATGTTGTTCTATTTTTATGCCATAGGTATAAAGTATGAAATTTTGTAATAATTGTCTTCATTCTGTAGAAAACTAGAAAGGTATTTTCATATTTCTTCCTTTGCGAACCCTATGTAATTTAGCTATGATAAACAAAGTAATATAGGGGAAACAGAGGTGAACCTCAATGCTTAGCCTTTTGTTTGGACTAGGTAAGAAAAAACGTACACTAGAAGATACCGTTCTTTTGATTCAACAAGGTGATAAAGAGTTACAAAATCAATTAATAGAACAATATAAACCGTTTGTTGCAAAGACGGTTTCATCCGTTTGTAAACGATATATAAATGAAAATGATGATGAATTTAGTATAGGTCTAATTGCATTTAATGATGCTATTGAAAAATATTCAACAGATAAAGGCAGTTCATTGTTTGCTTTTGCTGAATTGGTCATTAAACGTAAGGTAATCGATTATATTCGTAAAGAAGTTCGTCATCCTTACACAGTCAATTTTGAACTGCAGGAGCATGAAGAGGGTGAATTCTCTCAAAGTAAAATTGAATCTGATTTATCAATTGATGAATATACGAAATTGATTGAGCAGGAGCATCGCAGAGAAGAGATTGCCTATTTTCAGCATTGCTTAAAAGATTTTAAACTAACATTTGCTGAAATTGTCGAACAATCTCCAAAGCATTTTGATGCAAGACAAAATGCCATTTTAGTTGCGACCAAATTAGTAGAAGATGACGAATTAAGGGAATTTCTTTTCCAAAAAAGACAGCTTCCTGTAAAACAACTTGAAGCGAAGGTTGCAGTAAGTCGAAAAACAATTGAGAGAAATAGAAAATACATTATTGCAATGGCTATCATAATGTCAGGGGAATTTGTCTATTTAAAAGAATATATTAAAGGGGTGCTACATTCATGAAAAGAGGGGTCGTCGTAGAATATAATGATGACTTTGTTACACTACTTACCCCAGATGGGCAATTTTTAAAAGCTAGCAATAAAGAGGGTAATTACGAAATTGGAGAAGAAATTTCTTTTTTCCCTTTAATGGATAAACGTGAAGAGGCAGCTACGAGAGTATCAATAATGAAACAACGAAATCTATTGGCATATTTTCAATCTCGTAAGGTAAGGATAGGCACTTTATCTGTTTTGGCAATCATGTTATTTATGATCAGTTTTATTCCTTTTTTTAATCAGGATAAAGTGTATGCCTATATGTCAATTGATATTAATCCCAGCTTTGAAATGGCTATTGATGATAACTTAAAGGTTATTTTACTAGAACCATTAAATAAAGAAGCCGAAATGCTTATTGACCAACTTCCTGAGTGGGAAAACAAACATTTTCAGTTAGTGGTTGATTCTATCGTAGCAGAATCTAAGGAAAAGGGCTACGTTTATCCAGGCAAAGAAATTGTAATTACTACAGTTATAAAGAATGAGGATAGTAAAAGTAATACAAAACTATCAGAAAATATCGAAGAGATCCGCACCTCCTTTGAACATAAAGCAATTGAAGTGAAAGCAATTGAATCTGACATTGATACGAGAGAAAAGGCTCAACAACAAGGAATATCTACTGGTAAATACCTAGAGCTGATTGAGAAAGATAAAGCTCCTATTGAAAGCAGTGGTGAGCAGATTGATAAACAGGATCAAGATGAAAAGAAAGCTGCAGCAGAGCAAACAATAAGTGAAACAAACCAACAAGCTACACCTGGAAACAACCAATTATCTAATTCAAAAGATGCCACGGTCATTACAAATAATGAAAAAAATGTTAATAAAACACTAGATATAAAAAATGTAAAGAAAGAGAACCCTTCACATAAAGAAGTTAACATAAATCGTAACAACAAGAATAATCAAAACAATAATGAAAAAAAAGATCAAAAACAAGGAAATGATGACTGGGAAGACGATAATGATGACCAGGTAGACGATAATCAGGACGATGAAAATGAGCGGAAAGAAAATCCTGATCAAAATAATAGCGACGATATAAAAGAGAAGAATTGGAAAAACAAAAATAATAAAGAAGAAAATAGAGATAAAAAGCAAAAGAAAGAAAATAAAAAAGACCGGGACGATGATAATGATGATGATTAATCATCATGAGAAATGGTCCAGACTAAATATAGTAAAAAAGGCTGATTAGGGGAATCAGCCTTTTTGCCATATTTTTTTATTCGGTTCTTTGTCCGTTCAATTGTGATTGAGCCTGAGCTACTAAACGTTTTGTAATTTCTCCTCCAACAGACCCATTCGCACGTGAAACAGTATCTGATCCTAATTGAACGCCAAATTCACTAGCAATTTCATATTTTATTTGATCCAGAGCTTGTTCGATCCCTGGAACAAGTAGCTTATTACTGCTTCTAGTCATAAAAAAACTCACTCCTTATTAGAATTAAAAAGCTGATAGTTGTATCTCTACGTTTATTTTTCAGCTTTAATCATAAGGTTTCATTTACGAAGATTTTCTATACTGGTAATGTTTAGTTCATCAAAATGGGTATTTAAATATACCTGTGCCCTTGTTTGGAAATGGGAAGCTAATACAGATAAAACGGTAACGACCAGTACATTTCTAATTTTTAACCATTCTTGTTCTGAAAGCTCAGAAAACCGCTTTGACATAGCATTTATTATATCAACAATTCTTATTTCCAACTTTTGATCATTTAAGCTTAACGAAGGCAAGGTTTCAATGGAATCGATGACGTCAGCATATATTTCATAAAAGGTAATTGGACTAATTAAGTCATCACTACGATCTGATAAAGTATTAAAAACAACAATTAAGAGCTTACGTATTTTTTCAAATTCGAAAACTGTTTTTAAATCTTTGACAATTAATAGCATAGCCGCTTGATCAATTGAATATTTTTTACCAAGCTCTGGTGTCCCAATCAATTCTTTAACATCTCGTTTAATCCAGTTTTGAATCGATGTTGACTTGAGTGAAGTAAGCTCACATAAATTTGCCAGTGCGACAATCTCATTTGTAGATAGTCCATATTCTTGATTGCTATTGCGCCTTTTGTTCGATTTAGATAAAAATGAAGGAATTTCCATCTCATTTATCATCGTAGTACCTAATGCTTGCTTTACAATATCTATAGGAAGGTGGGTAGACACTCCCTTTAATGAATATAATAACCTTGTCATTTGTTTACGCGTTAATTGAATGGTCATGATGTGACACCCCGATCAATTTATAATTACAATCGTGAAGCTTCCAATGTGAAGCGTTTTGTAAACATCCTGAATATTTCTTGAAATGTAGTGAAAGAGTATCTATAATTTTATTATAATATAAGTTCAAAAGAACTTGAAATATGGAGGTTGCCATGGCCAAACGTATTTTTCTTTTTCTGTTAGCTAATATTCTCGTGTTAACAACGATTGGGCTTGTTTTATCATTATTAAATGTTTCACCTTATCAGTCTGTAACCGGTCAAATTGACTTAGTAAATCTGCTTATTTTTAGCGGAGTAATTGGGTTTACAGGCTCTTTTATGTCATTAGCCATGTCCCGTTGGATGGCGAAAATGATGATGGGAGTAAAGGTGTTAAATCCCAAATCATCACTCTCACCATTTGAACGGGATTTAGTGGAAAGAGTTCAACGATTATCAAGAGCAGCGGGATTATCAAAAATGCCCCAGGTAGGAATTTATCAATCTCCAGAAGTAAATGCATTTGCTACAGGACCTTCTAAACGTCGTTCCCTTGTTGCTGTATCAACCGGTCTATTAAATGAAATGGATGATGACGCCATAGAGGGTGTTGTAGCCCATGAGATTGCACATATTGCAAATGGAGATATGGTGACGATGACCTTGCTTCAAGGGATTGTCAATACATTTGTGGTCTTCCTGGCCCGTATTGCTGCTTGGGCAGTATCGAGGTTTGTAAAGGAGGATCTTGCACCAATTGTTCATTTTATTGCCGTGATTATTTTCCAACTTGTCTTTTCCATACTAGGAAGCCTTGTTGTTTTCGCCTTTTCAAGATATAGAGAATACCACGCAGACCGTGGAGGGGCAGACTTAGCGGGCAAGGATAAAATGATACATGCATTACGTGCGTTGAAACACTATTCTTCACGTGTTAGGAATGAGCAATCCTCATTAGCTACCTTGAAAATTAATAGCAAAAAAGGGATGTCCTTATTTTCTACACATCCTGATTTGGATGATCGTATTAGGCGTTTAGAGGCAAAATAATTATAACTTTTTCAAAAGGGTCTGACCTCTCTTACATGCACCAATATATGGAGCTTTCGATAGCTTAGTTCCTATATATTGTGTTTAGGAAGGTCTGACCCTTTTGTTTTGTGAAACCCCTCTTATTTATCTAATTTTGGCGTCCAACTTTAAAGTTAAAAAACTCTTTAAATTTATGTGTTTTTTCTTTAAGATAAAGGGAATGGTTAAATTATGTGGCATTATTAAAGTTTAGAAAGAAATGTAAGGAATGAATGAGAAATGAACAAATGGAAGCTTCGGCTGCAAGCATTAACACCCGTACAATTGATTGTATCTTATTACTTCATAGCAGTTACAGTTTCAGTCATTTTATTAAGCTTGCCCGTCGCACATAAGCCTAGGGTGGAATGGACATTTATTGATGGGCTGTTTACTGCGGTAAGTGCAGTAAGTGTAACCGGATTAACCTCCATTTCACCAGCTGAAACATTTAGTGTAACAGGCATTTTTATTCTCATATTTGTTCTCCAGTTCGGAGGGATCGGTGTCATGTCTCTCGGTACGTTCGTATGGTTAATTATGGGGAAAAAAATTGGTTTGAAAGAACGACAATTGATCATGGCTGACCAAAATCAGCAAAATTTATCTGGGATTGTTAAATTAATTAAGGAGATAATTATTTTAATCCTTCTGATTGAATTAACTGGCGGACTGATATTAGGAGTCTACTTTCTGAATTATTTTGATACATGGCAGGATGCATTTTTGCACGGTATTTTTACCTCTGTTAGTGCAACAACAAATGCCGGCTTTGATATTACCGGGCAGTCAATGATTCCTTTTGCTAATGATTACTTTATTCAATTTATTGTCATTATTCTAATTATCCTTGGGGCAATTGGATTTCCGGTTTTAATTGAAGTAAAGGATTTTTTGTTCAATAAACAAAAGCGTTACAGATTTTCATTATTCACAAAAATAACATCGATTACTTTCTTCTCTTTAGTTATCGGTGGTACAGTTGCCATTGCATGTTTGGAATATGCCTATTTTTTTAAAGGGATGAATTGGCATGAAACGTTTTTCTATTCATTGTTTCAATCCACCGCGACCAGAAGCGCCGGGTTAGCAACAATGGATGTAAGTATGTTCAAAGAAACAACCATCCTTATTATGTGTGCATTAATGTTTATTGGCGCTTCTCCGAGTTCAGTTGGAGGAGGAATCCGCACGACAACCTTTGCATTAAATCTCTTGTTCCTTTTTCATTTTGCCAGAGGAAATAAATCCATTAAAATTTTTAAACGGGAACTTCATGAGGAGGATTTAATGAAATCGGTTGTTGTGACAATGTTTGCTTTCTTAATTTGTTTTTTGGCAGTTGTCATCTTATCGATTACAGAACCATTTTCATTTACGAAAATTTTGTTTGAGGTTTGTTCAGCCTTTGGAACAACTGGACTTTCAATGGGAATTACTGCAGATCTTAGCACAGCAGGAAAGATCGTTATTATGATATTAATGTTTATTGGAAGGGTTGGAATACTTACCTTTTTGTATTTATTAGGAACAAAGGAACGAAAAAAGGACAATTACCATTATCCAAAGGAAAGAATAATTATAGGCTAGTTATAGAAAAGATTGATAACCGCCGTTTTCGGTGATTGTCAATCTTTTTTTAGCGGAATCACTGTTCCAAATAAGCTATTATGCTATACTTTATTGGGACAATATGTAAGGAGGGTGGATATGAAAAAAATTTATATCATGATGACACTGCTTATCACAGTTTTAATCTTAACTGCGTGTTCTGAAGCACCAACTGCAAGTGAACGCTTTTCTGCATACATAAAACTATGGAATGATCAAAAGTTTTCAGAGATGTACGATATGCTGACAACAAATACAAAAGAGAAGATAACCAAAGATGACTTTGTTAACCGTTATAAAGATATATATGAAGGTATTTCAGCAAAAAATCTGAAGGTTACTTTTGATCAGCCTTCTGAAGAAGAAAATCAAGAAAATCAAACAGATATTGTATACCCTTTCTCTCTATCAATGGACACTCTTGCAGGGAACATTTCATTTGAACAAGACGTTCAGCTGCAAAAGGAAGTGGGGGAGGAAGGGGAAAATTGGTTTATTTCATGGACTCCGGCAATGATTTTTCCACAGCTGGAGGAAGGTGAGGAAGTAAGAGTTTCAAGTACACCAGCTGTAAGAGGACAAATTTTTGATCAAAATGATAAAGGTCTTGCTGTAAACGGGATCGCATATGAAATTGGAATAGTGCCAGGAGAAATTCATGAAAATCGTAAAGAGGTACTTGGTAAGGTTTCAAAATTACTCGATCTCAGCACAACGGAAATTGAAGAGAAGCTTAACCAAGCATGGGTGAAGCCAGATTTATTCGTGCCATTAAAAAAGATTGATCCTGCCAATGTTGAACTCTTTGATCAACTGATTGCCATCCCTTCCGTTCAAAAGAAAAATGTTGAGTCAAGACTTTATCCTTTAGGTGACGCAGCAGCACATTTAACTGGCTATATTGGAGGCATTACGGCTGAACAGCTTGAAGAATTAAAAGGTAAAGGCTACAGCAGCAACTCAATGATAGGTAAAGCCGGATTAGAGCAAGTGTATGAGGATCGGTTAAAAGGAGAGAACGGCTATAAAATTTACATCGATGGCACTGATAAAATAATCGCCGAAAAGCAGCCAGTAAATGGAGAAGATATTAAGCTTACAATTTATAATGATCTGCAAAAAGCGCTTTATGAGAAATTAAAAGGTGAGGCAGGGACTGCTGTTGCCCTGCATCCGATAACAGGCGAAACATTAGCGATGGTAAGCAGCCCATCCTATAATCCAAACGAGTTCATTTACGGCATTTCACAAGAAAAATATAATAACTTAGCTAATAACCCGCTCAATCCATTAATGGCGAGATTTAATAAGACATTTTCTCCAGGCTCGTCGTTAAAGCCGTTAACTGCTGCAATTGGACTTGAAACAGGTGTACTTAAGCCAAGTGATACAAAGACCATTAAAGGTGCTACCTGGCAAAAGGATAGCAGCTGGGGAAATTATTTTGTGAGACGTGTTTCTAGCAAAGTAGAAGATGTAAATTTAGAGAAGGCGCTTATTTACTCTGATAATATTTTCTTTGCACAATTAGCATTAGACATCGGGCCTGATGAACTTGCAAATGGTCTTAAAAAGTTTGGCTTTGAGGAAGAAATCGACTTTCCTTTCCCAACAAACAGCTCAACAATTGCGAATGATGGACTGTCAAATGAACAGCTATTAGCGGATTCAGGTTTTGGCCAAGGGCAAATTCAGATGAGTCCACTGCATTTAGCTGCCGCTTATACAACCTTTTTGAATAATGGAAATATGATAAAGCCATATTTGGAAAAGAAGCCTGAAGCAAATGCAACGATGTGGAAAGAACAAATAGTAGCCCCTGAGCATGTTGAATTATTGTTTCATCATTTAGAGCAAGTCGTACAAAATCCAAATGGAACTGCTCATAAGCCGCAAATACAAGGTCAGAAACTGGCCGGTAAAACGGGGACAGCTGAGCTTAAGCTTTCAAAGAATGACGAAGAGGGAAAAGAGAATGGCTGGTTTGTTGCTGTAAATAGTAATGAACCGCAGATGTTAATTGCGATGATGGTGGAAGACGTAAAAGCAAAAGGCGGCAGTCATCATGTTGTGCCAAAGGTTAAGGAAGTATTTAAAACATTTAATAATGAATGAAGAGTAGGCTGACGAATTGGGTCAGCCTTTTTATTCGTTTACCAGGAAATTATAAAATTCATTGAACTGTGGATAAGCACTGCGACATCCAGCTCCGAAGCACAGGATGTGCAAGTGCAGTCAGTGCGACAGGACGTCGCGTTTTTGACTGCCAGCGCCTATCGCCTATCAACTTCAGATCATCTCCCTGCGATAAGTCAACATCGGTTCGCTTCGCTTACCGTGTTTCCTTTATCTCAGTCGATGCTCCTCCAGTTTGTACGGCGATGACCAAGCCGCTTGCGCTTTTGTTCAAAGGTAAGAAAGTATAAAATTTTAACCTAGTTTTTGTGTCTAGCTCCAGCGCCTAGCCACTCATGAATTGAAGGCAAAATACGCCTTCTATTCATGAGCGTCTTATGCTTGTCGGGGCTGAGCAAGGCGCTTGCGCTTTTCTTATTAATCACTGCCATATCCTGCATCTTTATCGGGATGCATAAACGGAACTCCTTGAGGTTTTTTCATTTCTTCAATCAATGCACGATTTTCCGGTGTGTTCCAGCCGATATCATTTGTAGGATGCACCCATTGATCACCTGACATAATCGCCGGGTCAATATCATCACTCCACTGATTTAGCGGCGACTCTTTCGAATCATAAAAGCTATCTCCAATTGTTACGCCATACTTATTAACAAAAGGTTTTTTCATGTCAATTCCCATATCCTTCCAGGATGGAGAGGTTATTTGATGTGGCATGGTTTCATTAAGCGACATGTTTTTCGTTTTTGGCATTGTGCTCACCTCCTTCTTAGTATTCCATTACATAATTTGAATATGAAAATGAAAAAGTAAAAAAGAAAAGAGGTGAGTTTTACTTATGGAAAAGCAAAGCAAATTTCCGGTTGCTAATTTATCAGAAACACAATTAGCAACATTACAACAAATGGAGTCAAAGCTTCGAGAGGAAATAGGTGAAGAGATTGTCCTTATTGCCTATGAGCATAATGAGCATAATGAGCATAATGAGCATTAAGCTTTTCCCTTTTACTACCTGTGTTAGGCTGATTGAAACAAGGTAAAAGTAAAGATGTAAATCCTAAATAATGACTTGAGGTGATTTGTGATGAAAAGAAAAGCAGCAAGAAATCAAGCAGTAAAACATAACTTTACACCAACAGAAAGCCTTCCGGATTCAGAGGTTGCAGAAATCAATGATGATCAGGATCAAATGAAGGGTGCAAATCGCAATTCCAAAAAAGGAAAGCAAGGGAAATAAAAAGATGACAAAAAAACATATGAAAAGCAAAGAGATGAAAAACCATAAAAAACCAATGCCAATGGACCTCTTGCAGGAAGAATTTGGTCATGAGCTTGGAGATGTTAATGCTTCGCAAATATATGGGGTCCTTGAAGGAAATAAAAACAAGGATAAAAAAGAGGGGAAAAATAAAAAAAACCGTAAATAGATGTTGGTTTAAAAGGGGTTTGTCTCAAAAAAGACAGACCCTTATAAAAGATCTGTCCTTCTTGAAACAGGTTCGTTTAGCTTACTTTTGAATCAAGTTCACTGGAAGATGCTGTATAAACAATTGTTGATGATTGGATTGGATCATAATGAACAAGAATGAGTGATTCCTCCTCAATCAACTTACCTGTTTTTACATAATGTTTTATATTAAATGGAATTGTTTCAAGAACCGTATGTTTAAATAAATCCTTTTCTGATAGTTGTTTACCTGCAAATTCATCTCCTAAAATAAGAGGATGATCTAATATCGAATGGTAAATCTTGCTTCTCTCTTGCTTTGATAATGTGTCTGGCCACCACGGTTTACGGGGCTTATATTTTTGATTTCTGAGGTAATCATATTTCATAAACCCGCTTACAATGTGCAATTCCTCAATTTTTTTATGATGCAGGAAATCGTATAGATGCTTATACAAATCCTCTAATTGGTGACCAATTCTTGACCAGCCGCTTTCATCCCAGTAGGTTCCAAATTGCTGAAAGAAGTCAAAAGGTGTTGCAAAAACGTGTGATACTAAATATTCGATCGTTTCATCCATACGATGATCATTCCAATACTTTTCTAAAACATCCTCAACTTGTTTAATTTTAATAATATCTTCAAATGTAAGAACATTGTTCTTTAAAATTTCATATGGTGAATGATCCATATAGACATAACCATGGTCAGCGGCGCGAAGACGTAATCCTGTTCCTCTTAACATTTTTAGGAAACCAAGCTGAAGTTCTTCAGGCCGCAGTTCAAACACATCATTAAACGTCTTTTTAAACGAATGATAATCCTCTTCAGGCAGTCCGGCAATCAAATCTAAATGCTGGTCGATTTTTTTGCCTTCCTTAACCATGGTGACGGTTCTTGTAAGCTTTTTAAAATTTTGCTTTCTCATGACAAGTTCATTCGTTGCATCGTTTGTAGACTGAACACCAATTTCAAAACGGAACAATCCTTTTGGAGCATTGTCATTTAGAAATTGAATAACTTCAGGGCGCATAATATCTGCAGTAATTTCAAATTGAAACACAGTTCCCGGTTTATGCTCATCAATAAGGAATTGAAACATTTCCATTGCATAGCTGCGGCTGATATTGAAAGTACGGTCAACAAACTTAATCGTTTTTGCGCCATGCTCCATTAGAAAACGAATATCATCTTTGATCTTTTCGCGGTCAAAATACCTAACACCAACTTCAATTGATGATAAACAAAACTGACAGCTAAATGGGCAGCCGCGACTAGTTTCAATATATGTGACCCTCTTTGAAAGATGGGGCAGATCCTCTTCAAAACGAAAAGGGGATGGCAATTCCTTTAAGTCGACTTTATTTCGTTGAGGTTTTATGTGAATGCTGCCGTTTTCGCGATAAGCAATTCCATTCACATTGGCAAAATTTTGTTCATTGTGAAGCTCGTCCAATAATTGTTTAAACGACTGTTCTCCTTCACCAATAATAATAAAATCAACCTCTGGAATTCTTTCCATCCATTCTTTTGTGTCATATGTGACCTCAGGTCCGCCAAGAACTATTAATAAAGAAGGATTAATTTTCTTCATCATTTTAATGACTTTAATCGTTTCTTCAATATTCCAAATATAGCAGCTGAACCCTAATAATTCAGGTCCTTTCCGATACAGATCTGTCACGATATTCATGGAGGGGTCCTTAATTGTATATTCTGCAAGCTCAATGTCATATTCTGGGGCCGCATATGCTTTTAAATAACGGATTGATAAGCTTGTATGGATATATTTTGCATTTAATGTTGATAAAACGGTTTTCATTGGGATTAACACCACTTCTAACATTTATTTTTAAGATTTTCATATTTATCATGCGATCAAAATCTTATTGTATCATAATCAAGAGAAAAAACGAACTTCTGATAATGGAGGAGTATCCATAGTATGGAAATATATACAGGAATCATACCAATCTATATAAACAAAATTAACATAAAAAAGAAGAGCAAGGCAGTGCTTTGCTCTTCCTAATTAGATTTTGAATTCATGGCTGTAAAGTTCTTTATATAATAATTAAAGGTAGACGCTCGCAATTCGATAATTGGCTGTGTTATAGCTTTCACGATTTTTGTTGAAAGAGTGGATGTTAAAAGAATCGATAAAATAATCAGCAAGGTAATGCTTTGGAAATCTTTCATCCAATCTAATAATTCACTATTTCTCATATATTGTACGATGAAGCCGTGAAGCAAATAGACGTAAAAGGTTCTTGTGCCCCATTCTGTAAAAAATGCATGTGTTTTTGGAATTAGTGATAAAAAGCTCAACGAAGTAATCAACGTTAAACTATAAAAGCCCAGGCGAATTATCGCACTAAATACGGATGGATCACCAAAGTGAGAATATGACTTTGATCCGAACAGCCATTCATAATCAAAATCAAGATAAAAGTAAGAGATAAATGTCACAATTAATAAAAAGCTTGAAAGTCCTCTTACAGGTGCCTTCGTTATGAAGGTAAAGTGTTCACGTTTTAAATAAAAGCCTATTAAAAACAGAGGGAAGAAGACAAATGTTCTTGATAAGCTTAAATAATTACTAATGAACTCAATATATCCAACAGCTAAGCCGATCGAAAATGCCAGGAATAGTGCCCAACTTGCAGGAAGTTTTGTAACCGCAAATAAAAGAACATTCCAGAAAAATAAACTGATTAAGAACCATAAAGACCAATGAGGATCCAATGGATCAAGAACAAGGGCATCTTTTTTTTCAATGAAATAATAATACACTGAATAAATCCCTTGAAAGATCAGATATGGAAGAATTAATTTCTTCGTTATTTTCTCAATGTAACCCTTTTTTCTAAATCCCTTTGCAAAATAGCCGGAGATTAAGATAAATGCCGGCATATGAAAGGTATAAACGAATTTATATATATTCATAAGCATTTGGCTGTCATCAATAAAGGATCGAATGATATGTCCAAAGACAACTAAAATAATCAAAAAGAACTTAGCGTTATCAAAGTAACTATCACGATTTTTCATAATTTCACCTTTTCTTTAGAGATTGGAATAAAAGTGGAAGCGCCTTGACCACAAAAGCAATCCACTAAGCCATCCTTCTCTTTATTCCCAAGTAGTTCTTTATTAAACTATCATTCGTAAAATGAAATATATTTTATTAGGGGTGTAACGAAAGTGTAATCCGAATGTAAGATTGGTTATAAAATCAATGGATTCTCTCATACACCAACATCTATCATAATTATTTTCGAAAAAAAAGCAAACATTTTTTTTTGCATTTTGACGGAATGTGAAGGACTATGATAGTCCTTGTAGAATACTTGAATAGTGAAGATTGAGGTAATTAGGGGTGAAAAGATTTGAAGCAGACGATGGAGGAAAACGAAATCGTTACGATGAGGGAAAAAGTGGCAAAGCTAACGGCTGAAAATGAAATGCTTAAAGCGAAGCTTCTTCAACATGAAAGTATTTTAGAAGGTGCACTTGATGCTGTTGCCATTTTTGATGAACACTTGAAATTTATTGATGTAAACACTTCAGCCTGTCATTTGTTTCAGTTAGAGAAAAACGAGTTATGTAAACGAAAACTAGATGACTTTCTTTCACTCATTCCCAAAAAAGAAATGAAACAGCTGATAGATGAATTATATAATGACCATACACTTGGGAAGGAGCTTGTTGTAAAACTAGATAATGGACAAGTAAAGTTTATAGAAATTTCCATACGGAAGCATGCAATTAACGGATATGACCTAGCTATGCTTAAGGATGTTTCATTTAAAAAAATGCTTGAACGGGAAAGGACAATAAATGAGCAGCTATTTAAAGATTTGTTTCACCGGGCGGTAGATGGGATTGTCATTTTTGATCAGAATGGAGCATTTATTGATGCAAACGGATCATTTTGTACAAGCTTTGAAATTTGCAAAGCTCAATTAAGTTCATATGTACTTAATGATTTTATTGATACACAAGATAACAATAAATTAGAAAAGTTATGGAAACTTTTGAAGGAAAATGGCAGTGCAAAAGGTGAGCTGCCGGTTGTGTTGAAAAATGGAGATAAGAAAATTTTTGAATTCACAACTACTTCAAATATTATCAATGGTTTTTATATGGCGATAATGCGTGATATTACGGAAAAGCGTTCAATGGAAATGAAGCTTTATAAAAGTGAAGAACGCTTTAGGGAGATTTTTGAAAATGCCATTGATGCTATTATGATTTGGCGGAAGGATGGGCAAATACTTAGAGTAAATCAGGCCGCAAGCAGAACGTTTGAATTGCCGGAAGAGGAGCTGGTCACCAGGAATATTCTTGACTTTATTGATCAATCCTCATTAACTTTTGCAAGAGTAAAAAAAGAATACTTTCAGACTGGAGCAATTAGGGAGGAATTGCTTTTTCATATGCCTAATGGGCAAAATAAGGAGTTGGAGTTCACCTCAAAAATGGATATTTCTGAAGGGCACCACTTAACGATTTTTCGAAATGTCAGTGAACGAAAACGAATGGTGAAGGTACTTAGAGAAAGTGAACAGAAATTCCGCAAAATTTTTGATGGGGCAATGGACGGAATTGTCTTATTTAATAATGACTTTGAAATTATTGAAGCAAATCCTACAGCGATGCGAATACTTAATTTAACATCTGAAGGTTTGATCACCTTTAATTTATATGATTTGTTATTTTCCAACACGAAAAAAGGCGGAGTTATTAAGAAGGATTCGAATGAGTGGGAAGAGACACTGCAGGAAATTACGTATAGATTCGAAAATGGAGAGGAAAAAATACTCGAATTTACCTTAAAAAACAATATTAATGAAAATATGAATTTGGCAGTATTTCGGGATGTAACGGAAAAAAGGGAGTTAGAAGAGCAGCTTAGAAAATCGGATACTTTAAATGTTGTTGGAGAGCTTGCTGCAGGAATTGCTCATGAAATAAGAAACCCAATGACGGCATTAAAAGGGTTTATCCAGCTTCTAGAAGGAAGTGTAAAAGATGACTTTTCAATGTATTTTAATGTGATAACATCTGAATTAAGCCGCATCGAATCAATCATTACAGAATTTTTAATTTTAGCAAGACCACAAGCAATAAAATATCTAAAAAAAGATATTGGCATTATTATGAAGGAAACGATTGATCTGCTGAATGCACAAGCCATTCTTGTTAATGTACAGATGAAGTTGAACGTAGATCCTGACTTGCCATTAATTTATTGTGAGCCAAATCAATTAAAACAGGTTTTTATCAATATTTTAAAGAATGCAATCGAGGTAATGCCTAAGGGCGGACAAATTGATGCTACAATAAAAAGGAAAGATAAAGATCATCTATTAGTATCGATAAAAGATAGAGGATCAGGTATTTCGGAAGATAAAATAAAAAGACTTGGACAACCGTTTTATACAACAAAGGAACGCGGTACTGGCTTAGGGCTGATGGTCAGCTATAAAATTATTGAGGAGCATCGCGGAACAGTAGATGTTGAGAGTGAAGAAGGGAAAGGTACAACTTTTCATATTACACTTCCTATCAACCAATAGCCAACGAAGGAAGGTAAGCCTTAAAAAGATTCAACTTGTCACAATTATGACCCGACAACATATTATTTGAGTAAGAGAAAAAAGTTGCATTCGGTAAAGAAAGGGGCAAGTTCTATGTGGCTATATAAACGTCCAAAAAAGGTGTATTTCTATGCTTCCTTATTTTCCAAGCTTCAAATCATTTCAGAGACTGAGAAAAACCAATTACTTGAAAAGTGGAAGCAATAGGGAAAAGTAAGAGAAACGAGAATCAAGATATGAATCGAAATAACCTTAGCCCTGATAGCGGACTAAGGTTTTATTTGTTTACCTATTGAATAGTTGTGTAATTTCTTCTTGATAATTATCTGATATAATGCCTTTCTCCGTAATAATTCCCGCGATTAAGTTGTTAGGAGTGACATCAAAAGCGGGATTAAATACCTTTACGCCTTCAGGTGCGATTTGAACTCCGTTAAGCTCTGTTACCTCTTTAGGATTTCGTTCCTCAATAGGAATTTGCTCACCATTAGCAATAGAAGGGTCAAATGTTGACAAAGGTGCAGCTACGTAAAAAGGGATGTTAAATGCATTCGCTAATAAAGCTAAATTAAAGGTTCCAATTTTATTTGCTGTGTCACCGTTTGCTGCGATGCGATCAGCACCAACGATGATAGCAGAGATATTTTTCGATTTAATCGTGTGAGCCGCCATATTATCAGTTATTAACGTTACATCTACGCCAGCCTGCATTAGCTCCCATGTGGTTAAGCGTGAACCTTGAAGAACCGGGCGTGTTTCACAGGCAAAAACTTTTAGCTCTTTGTTTTGCTCTTTTGCTAAATAAAAAGGGGCAAGAGCTGTTCCGTATTTTGCTGTAGCAATAGAGCCGGCGTTACAGATGGTCATAATTCGATCACCATCATTAAAAACAGATAGTGCATGCTCACCAATTAAACGGCAAACCTTTTCATCTTCAATTTGGATTTGAATGGCCTCTTGGACAATCCGTGTTTTTCCTTCGTTAATTGATTTGACATCCGCAATGCATGCCACCAATCGGTCCAATGCCCAAAACAAGTTGACAGCAGTAGGTCTTGAGCTTGCTAAATAGTCCCGTTTTTTCTTAATCGTAAGTTTAAATTCCTCAATTGTCTCTGATGAATCCTGCAGGGCTGCTAATGCCAGACCAAATGCGGCTGTGATTCCGATTGCAGGAGCACCTCTTACTTTTAAAGTTTGAATAGCATCCCATACTTCTTCAACCGTTGTTAGATCAAGGTATTCTGTAACATGAGGGATGTTTTGTTGGTTTAATAGAGAAATAGATTCATCCTTCCAAATAACAGAACGAGGAATCGAAAAGTCATTTAATGCCATTTGTAATACTCCTTCATAAACTGATTATTGTTTGACGGTTTCTTTGACAAAATCAATAAATTGCTCAGGTCTTTTTATTGTTTTTTGATTTTTTATCAGTTCGCTTCCGAGTGTTAGAGCAAATTGTTTTGTAGCAATTTTTCTATCATATGGCTGAATGGTATCCAGGTCTGCCACATGAGCAAGGCCGATTGTACGGCGAATGATTTCGCAGCCTGCAAAACCAACCGACTCTTCGAAAATTTCTGATAATACATATTCTAAATAGCCATCAACCTTCGTATAGATTTCAAGGCCATCCTTTTTCCAAGCTGTTGTAAATTCTTCAACGAAAACATTCCACGTTGTAATGAGATGATTGAGGAGCACATCCTGTTTTTCGCTATGCCGTGAGATTGCATTCAATAGAAAATTACCAAAAACTTGACCGACGTCAAAACCGATAGGTCCAAAGTATGCAAATTCAGGATCAATCACTTTTGTTTCTTTTTCGTCAGCAAAAATACTGCCTGTGTGTAAATCGCCATGTAAAAGGGCTTCAGCTTTTGTTAAGAATTTTTGTTTCAGCTTTGCTACCTCTAACTTAAGCGCCTCATCCTGCCAAATCTGTTCAACATCCTTCTGAAGTTCGGGTTCATACTCATTTGTGTCATGGTCAAAAAATGGATCTGTAAAGACAAGGTCTTCAGTAATTTTACAAAGATCGGGATTAATGAATTGTTTAACCAATGATTTTTTTACATGCTGATCTGCCCCATAGTCTGATGTGTAAAACAATGTCTTTGCTAAAAATTCCCCAATATGCTTTGAAAGAAGCGGCAAATCCTTGCCTTCTATTAACGCAGCTCGGGAAATTTGCAGATGTGACAAGTCTTCCATGATCGTAATGGCAAGCTTCTCATCAGAGTAAAAAACCTTTGGAACATATTGTGGAACAAATTCACCTTGCTTTAAGAGAGCATAGGTTTCAATACGAGCCCGGTCCAATGTTAATGGCCAGCTTTCACCGACAACCTTTGCATATGGCAGAGCTTGTTTGATAATAATGCTTTCGTTTGTATCGATGTTTTTTACCTTGAAAACGAGATTTAAGTTTCCATCACCGATCTCATTGCAGGTTAGGTTGCTTTTTTCATCAAATAATTGAAGACGCTTTGCTAGGGCAATAGCCCCGTTTTCTGTTAATGGTTCATAGCCGGATGATTTTACAGCACACATAATAAATACCCCCAAATAAGTTTGATTGTTGGAGGCTTTTCTCTAAAATAAGAAAAGCCTCTTTCGTATGAAAGAGGCTTGAAGACTTCGCTTCGCACCTCTCATCTGTCAGAAAGATATTCTTTCTGATGGAATTAGCACCGTGCCCTACTGGATAAACTCCAAGGTGAATGTATATCACCCCATTTTGCAATGGTAGTATGGTCGGTTGCTGCGGCTTCATTGGGCCAAGTCCCTCTGCCAACTCTTGATAAGAGATCAATCTTGTTAAACATTATGAAGTTAATGTTTTAAAGTTTGTTATTTTTAGAACATTTAACATTTTAAGAAAAATAGAACGTTTGATTAGCATCTTACCAATGATTTATTAAATTTGTCAACACTATTTTCAATAATCAATGATAAAATTCAGGTAATCTGTCATCAAAGACAGGGATTTTGCTTCTAACGGTTTTAACCATTTCAGCATCGATCGCTGCAGAGATGGAACCGGCTTTCTCGTCAGCTTCTGCAATCACTGTTCCCCATGGATCAATAATCATAGAATGACCGGCGAATTCATTATTTGGATCAGAGCCGGCGCGATTACAGGCTACAACATAGCACTGATTTTCAATTGCACGGCTTAATAGCAGTGTTCTCCAGTGATGGAGTCGCAGCAGCGGCCATTCTGCTACGACAAATAATACTTCTGCACCTCTTGTTGTATGGGCGCGAATCCATTCGGGAAAACGAATATCATAGCAGATTACACCAGCACAATGTATGTCAGCAATGTTAAACAAACCTTTTTCAGTTCCCGCTGTTAAGTAATGATGTTCATCCATTAATTTAAATAAATGGAGCTTACTATATTCGTTAACCAATTCCCCTTGATGATCGAATATGTACATCGTGTTTGTTATTTGATCTTCCACCTTTTTGGCTACAGAACCTCCAACGATGTTAACTCGATATTTTTTCGCAAGTTCACTAATGAATTTTCTCGTTTGTTCGCCGTTTTCATCGGCAATTTCATCTAAACGCGTTAAATCATATCCCGTCGTCCAAAGCTCAGGAAGAACAATAATGGATGGTTTTTCTTTTTCAATAATCGATGCCACTTTTTCTTCTACTTGTCGATAATTAAAAGATGGATCACCAAATTTAATATCTAATTGTATGCAAGTTATGATAGGTTTCATTTAAATCACACCTTCATTTTAAAAATTTTACTTTACAAGTTGATTCTAACAATATATGATTTGTGACTAGAATTTCAAGAATTTTTTGAGTAGGTGTTAAAAATGAAAAACTATGAACAATCACATCTATTAAAGTCATTGCCAAAGCAATTTTTTGCTAGCCTAGTTGCAAAGGTTAACAAAATAGTTGAACAAGGACATGATGTGATCAATTTAGGTCAAGGAAATCCCGATCAACCCACACCAGATCATATTGTTAAAGCGATGCAAAAAGCGGTTGAAAATTCGGCTTACCATAAATATTCGCCTTTCCGGGGGCAGTTGTTCCTAAAAGAGGCGGTTGCAGCCTTTTATAAACGGGAATATGGAGTGGAAATCGAGCCGGAAACAGAGGTGGCAATTCTCTTCGGGGGAAAGGCAGGTCTTGTTGAGGTTCCGCAATGTTTATTAAATCCTGGTGATATTGTACTTGTACCAGACCCGGGCTATCCTGATTATTGGTCAGGTGTTGAGCTTGCGAGAGCAAAAATGGAAATGATGCCGCTCATTAGTGAAAATCAATTTTTACCTGATTATCATAGCTTGTCGAAGGAAGCGGTGAAACAAGCAAAACTGATGTTTTTAAATTATCCAAACAATCCAACCGGGGCTACTGCTACAAAGGAATTTTTCGAAGAGACAGTAAAATTTGCGGGAGAGAATGATATTTGTGTTGTTCATGATTTTGCATATGGAGCTATAGGATTTGACGGTAAGCAGCCAATGAGCTTTTTACAAACAAAAGGAGCAAAAGAGGTTGGAATTGAAATCTATACTTTTTCAAAATCCTTTAATATGGCAGGGTGGCGGATTGCGTTTGCTGTCGGAAATCCTTCTGTTATCGAGGCGCTCAATCTTTTACAGGATCATCTGTATGTCAGTGTTTTTAGTGCGATCCAGGAGGCTGCTGCACATGCTTTATTAAGCTCTCAATCATGTGTTGAAGAGTTAAATGTTCTTTATGAATCACGAAGAAATGTTTTTATAAAGGCGTTGGCAGAAATTGGTTGGGATGTAACGGCTCCAGCCGGTTCTTTCTTTGCTTGGCTGCGAGTGCCAAGTCAGTTTGAATCATCAGAGGCTTTCGCTGATTATTTATTAGAGAGGGCGCATGTTGTTGTTGCGCCCGGGATCGGTTTTGGTGAACATGGTGAAGGCTATGTAAGGATTGGTCTTTTAACTTCTGAAGAAAGACTGGCGGAAGCTGCTGAGCGAATAAAAGCTTTAAACCTGTTTTAAAAAATCATTATTGACAGTTGGAAAATGTTCTGTCATAATCCTTAGTAATTTCACAAAATTTAATGATTATTATGAACGTTTCGTTCTTATCAAGAGCAGGTGGAGGGACTAGCCCTATGAAGCCCGGCAACCGACTTAAGATGGATTTAAGCACGGTGCTAATTCTTGCAGCATTATGCTGATAGATAAGGAGATATGCTTGTTATTCATGCTTGTAACAGCCTCTTCGATATCTATGAGTATCGAAGAGGCTGTTTTAGTTTGTATACAGCCATAATTGTTCAAGAAATAGGAATTGTTTTAAGAAGCATGCCTTTATAAAAAGTGGTACTATAAGAATGATAAATAAAAAAATTCAGAAAATCTAAAAGTGTTTTAAGAAAGTAGGGTTTTAAGTGAGTGAAGTAATTGCTACTTATCTTGTTCATGATGCTAAAGGAGATTTAAATAAAAAAGCGGAAGGGATTGCTTTAGGTTTAACAGTCGGGTCCTGGACAGATCTTCCATTGCTTGAGCAGGAACAGTTAAAAGCACATAAAGGTCGAGTATTAGAAGTCGTGCAACTAGAAAATTGTGAAAATACAAATCACTATTTAGGGAAACGTGTTACGATTGGAAAGCTGAAAATTGCTTATCCTAGTTTAAATTATAGTCATGATCTTCCTGCCATTTTAACGACTGTTTTTGGCAAGCTTTCACTAGATGGAGAAGTGAAGTTAATAGATTTAGAATTTTCAGATGAAGTCAAGAAAGCTTTTCCTGGTCCTAAATTTGGTGTTTCTGGGATTCGCGATTTACTTGGTGTCTATGACAGACCTCTGTTGATGAGTATTTTTAAAGGCGTGATTGGGAGAGACCTTACGTATTTGAAGGAGCAGCTAAAACAGCAGGTATTAGGCGGCGTTGATTTAGTCAAGGACGATGAGATCTTGTTTGATAATCCGTTAACACCTTTTGAAGATAGAATAATCGCAGGTAAAGAGGTGTTGCGAAATGTCTTTGAAGAAACAGGCCACAAGGCATTATATGCAGTCAATTTATCTGGAAAAACATTCGAATTAAAAGACAAAGCAATGCGTGCGGTTGAGCTTGGGGCGAATGTGTTATTATTCAATGTGTTTGCCTATGGTCTTGATGTGCTGCAAAGTTTGGCTGAAGATCCTGATATTTCGATTCCAATTATGGCGCATCCAGCTGTAAGCGGAGCTTCAACAGCTTCAAGTCTTTACGGCTTTTCAAGCTCGCTTTTGCTTGGAAAACTTTTGCGTGTCGCTGGAGCAGATTTTTCTTTATTTCCGTCTCCGTACGGAAGTGTTGCATTGGATCGTGAAGAAGCGTTAGGTATTGCTGCAAATTGTTTACATGAGGAAACATATAAGCAGTCATTCCCTGTACCTTCTGCCGGCATTCATCCGGGACTTGTACCACTCTTAATCCATGATTTTGGTAAAGATTCAGTGATTAATGCAGGCGGCGGAGTTCATGGGCATCCAAACGGAGCAATAGGAGGCGGACAAGCATTTCGTGCGGCAATTGATGCTGTGCTCTCTGGGGTTTCATTACATGAAGCGGCAACGGAAAGTGCAGATCTTAATCTTGCCATTGACCTCTGGGGTGCAAAAGAGGTGAGCAAATGATCAACAAAGCAATTATCTGTGATTTTGATGGAACGATCACGGAAACGGATAACATTATTGCGATCATGAAAAGATTTGCGCCTCCTGAATGGAATGAGCTTAAAGATGATGTTCTTTCACAAAGGATATCTGTAAAAGAAGGTGTAGGCAGCATGTTTAAGCTGCTGCCATCTTCATTAAAAAATGAGATTATCGAGTTTATTTTAACTCATGCAAAAATTCGTTCAGGATTTGAAGAGTTTGTCCAATATACGAAAGATAACCATATTCCTCTATACATCGTAAGCGGGGGAATTGACTTTTTTGTTTATCCGCTCCTTAACGGTTTGGTGGATGAGAAACAAATTTATTGTAACAGAGCGGATTTTTCACAGGAAATGATCCAGATTGAATGGCCGTATAGCTGTGATGAAACTTGTAAAAATGATTGCGGCTGCTGTAAACCTTCTCTTATTAAAAGGTTAACAGATAATGAACAAGGCAAAATAGTCATTGGCGATTCAATAACAGATTTACAAGCTGCAAAGCTGGCAGATCTCGTGATAGCAAGGGATTTATTATTGGAAAAATCGAAAGACTTACAGCTGCCACATCGAGCGTTTACAACCTTTTATGATGTGATTCAAGTGTTAGATTCCCTTGAGGAGGTGAAAGCATGAGCCTATTGGACCAAAGATGGGAAGAACTTGCTGATATAAAAAGAGTGTTAGCTAACCGTGATTGGTTTCCTGGTACTAGTGGTAATTTAGCCATAAAGGTTGATGATCACCCCCTCAGCTTTCTTGTAACAGCTAGCGGGAAGGATAAGACGAAGGAAACAAAAGAGGATTTCCTGCTTGTAGATGGCCAAGGTCTGCCAGTTGAGAACACTCATTTAAAGCCTTCTGCAGAGACACTGCTTCATGTAGAGGTTTTTAACAAAACAAATGCTGGGTGCAGCCTGCATGTTCATACAGTTGACAATAATGTCATTTCTGAACTTTATGGTGACAAAGGATGTATTACGTTTAAAGGGGTAGAAATCATTAAGGCATATGGATTGTGGGATGAAGATGCTGAATTTACCATCCCAATTATTTATAATCATGCACATATTCCAACCTTAGCCGCTGAATTCACGCAATTTGTAAACGAAGATGCTGGCGCTGTTCTAATAAGAAATCATGGAATTACTGTATGGGGAAGAGATGCATTGGAAGCTAAAAAATACTTAGAAGCGAGTGAATTTTTGTTTTCCTATCATTTAAAGCTGCTCACCTGCAAAAACCTTATGCTGAACAAATAGTTAATCCTGATTAATATAACATATTATTTAAAATGGAGGAGAAGGAAAATGGCAGTGATCAAAGTTAGAAATACAAAAGAAGTGATTCAAGGTCATGATAATGTTTTAAGCTTCTTAGAAAAACAAGGTGTATTATATGAACATTGGGATATAAATAAACTTCCGGCTGCTTTAAAGGATAAGTTTGTTTTAACTGATCAAGAAAAAGAAGAAATCTTGACAACTTACAAAGAAGAGATTGAAGATTTAGCTGAGAGAAGAGGATATAAAACCTGGGATATTGTTGCATTATCAGATGCTACGCCAAACTTAGAGGACTTGCTCAAAAAATTTGAACAAGTACATACTCATACAGAAGATGAAGTTCGAGCTATTACTGCCGGACATGGCATTTTTATCATTAAAGGTGATGAAGAAACAGGCTATTTTGATGTTGAGCTTGAAGCAGGGGATGTCATTTCTGTACCTGAAGGAAATCCACATTTCTTCACATTGATGGACGATCGCCAAGTTGTAGCTGTTCGGCTATTTATTGAAACAGAAGGATGGGTGGCGCACCCTTATCAAGAAGAAGTTAATAAATAATTTTAAAAAGCGTAGAGGTGTTGCTTAAACTCTACGCTTTTTTCTATAGTATAGCACGTAGTGATCAATTAGTTAGAGACCAAGCTTTTTATTTACTTCACGTTTTCTATTTGTCAGAGCTGTAAATGCAGCATCTAACTCCTTATATTTATCTGTTTCTGGTGTAAGCAGGCTTAATTCACCAAGAACAGCAGATATTTTGGTATTTATACGCAATAATTCCTCTTCCAATTGCTGTTTGTTTGGGCTGGCTTTTTGCTGCTGTTTTTTCAATTCGTATTGCTCGAGATTCATTTCTACTCGCTTGATTTTTTGCTCTTCAATAACGAGAAGTTTATCACAGAGCTTATTCATAAAATAATAATCGTGTGAGACAATGAGGATTGTTCCGGTAAACTCACTTAATGTTTCTTCTAATTGCTCACGGCTGGCTAAATCTAAATGATTGGTTGGTTCATCTAATATCAACACGTCATATTCGCTCATTAACATATTGGTTAGTTTAATCCGAGTGCGTTCACCTAAGCTGAGTGTGCCAATTTGTTGCGAGATTTTATCTGCCTTCATCCCCATATTTGCAAGGATGGTTCTCGCTTGAAACAGCTTATCCTTTGCAGTAATTTGCAATGCTTCAATCCCTGTTTGAGACAGAGCCATGTCAGCAACATCTTGGCTTAAGTAAGCGATTTTTAAGGAAGGACTTTTTATTAATTCACCAGACGTTAATGTCTCTTTTTCCAAAAGCATGTTTAGGAAAGTCGTTTTTCCAGATCCGTTTGGTCCAACGATTCCAATTCGCTCGCTATGATTTACATAAAAATGGCTGTCTTTAAAAAGAAACCTGTCTCCGAACATTTTAGTAAGATGTTTGGCTTCAACAATTCTCTTTCCTCGTTTTCTATTCGTTTCAAATTGAAAGCGAACCTTTTTCTCTTCTTGAGGTATTTCAATTTTATTTTTTTCAAGCTCTTTATTCAATCTCTTCATTTTTGATTTAATTGCTTTATCAATCTTCTTTGCCTTTACGCCATGATATTCTTTAAAGCCTTCTTGATCTCGCATGGTTCGATGCGCTTTTCCAGACCATTGTTGTAGCTGAGTGATCTGGCTTTCCACATTTGCTTTATATTTTTGTTGAACTTCATATTGATGTAATTGGTCTTCGTAACGTTTTTTCTTTTCCTTACGGTAAGCAGAATAATTACCATTATATTCCGTTAATTTTCCATGGTCTAAGTCAAATATTTTGGTAACTGTTTTATCCAAGAAAAAACGATCATGCGAAATGATGATGACAGTACCGCGGAAATTTTCAAGCTGGCTAATTAACCAATGGACTCCTTGAAAATCAAGATGATTGGTTGGTTCGTCTAAAATGAGAATATCAGGATTTGACGACCAGATTTGCGCTAAGGCAATTTTTAGTTTTTCACCGCCGCTTAAATGATGAAAACGTTCCTGCTCCCAAGTTTGTATTTTATTTAAACCTAATTCACTTGCACTTTCAAGAAATTCAGCGGATAAATAGTTGAAATCATTTACAGAATAATCAACTGATTGCAGCAGGTATCCTATCCGTAAATCATTGTTTCTTTTTATGTTTCCCTCATCAGGTGCTAAGCTTCCATATAGTATATTTGCCAAGGTTGTTTTTCCAGCTCCATTAGATCCAACAAGGCCGATTCGCTCACCTTTATAAAGATCAAATGAAAGATCGTTTAATACGATTTTTTCACCAAAAACCTTTTTTAGATTTCTCACTTGTAACATAAACATAAAAAAACCTCCCTATGAGCCTAGAGAGATTTGACATGCCAAAATATACATAATGATATAAACAAAAAGTGACCAACTAATTATCAATTTTTGCTGTTTCATGTATATGTTGAAGAATGGCAGACTAATCCAATTTCTCTAGGTTTCGTTATATTTCAAATCATTGAATATAATGGCCTAAGAAAAAAGATTAGAACTTCATTGCTTCAACATTCACCCTTTCGATCATTCATATAAAAATAGTATATGAAGAAATAAACAAAAATGCAATAGTAGTGAAATTTTTTTCCATTTTTTCTTAATCTAAGTCTGTCACTTCTTCTGGATCAAAAATTAATTTTGAAAGTGTAACTGCTTCTGCCTTTTGTTTAACCATAGGGATATATTGCTTAAGTACAGAAGCTGTTTTTTCCCCTGCAATTCCAACATGGCCAATGGCAATAATTTCATTATCCATCGCTATTTTATTCATTAACAGATTTGCTTGTTTCGTTATATGAGCGATTGTATATTGCTCATCAAAAAAAAGCTCATTTTCTAAATAGGGAACATCGAGTTCCATTGCCAAATCTGCAACAACACTTTTACCAGTTGTTTTACTATCTAAATAATATAGGCCTCTTTCTTTGCAAACCTCCAAAATGATTCTCATAATACGCCTATCTGCTGTTACCTTTGATCCCATATGATTGTTCATTCCTACTGCATGAGGAACAGCATCAATTGCTTTATTCACTCGTTCTCTTATTTCGCCATCTGATAAATCTGTTGTTATCGCACCAGGTCCCAGCCAGCTTTTTTTACCATGTAACGGCTCCATTGGAAGGTGAACAATCACCTCATGCCCCTTTGCAAAGGCAAGGTTTGCATCCTTTTCAGTTGTTGAAAGAAAGGGCATGACAGCTACAGTAAGTGGAATTGGTAATGACAATATTTCTTCAGTGCCCTTCATCCCGTTACCAAAGTCATCAATGACAATCGCAACATGTTTTTCCTCACGGACTTGTTGATTGTTTGCTGCATGTATTTCTAACGGCATAAATGTTGTGAAAAGGAATCCGAGTAATAGAAGCATTTTCATACACATGTCTCCTTGCTATACCCTGCTTGTACCGCTAAAGGATAATTGGTTTTTGAATAGTCTAACCAGGAATTGAAAAAACATGTCTTTCTGAATACATTATTTAATATAAGAGTTTAAATTTGGAATGGAATGGGAATAGAGTAACAAGTAAATAAATGAGGATCGTTGAAAAATGTCAAAGTAATGTGACTAAAAGATTGTCAAAATATGCAAAAGTATTTACAAACTTGGCAAAATCTGTAATACTTACAAAAGTAAGTAAGTTTTATCCAAAGAATTAAATAAAACTTACCTAAATACAAGGAGGGGCTCTCGATGAATCGTGATCGATTAAAAGAAAAGCTTCTTGAAACAATTAACAATAAGAGACAAGAAATGATTGAGACTGCAAATACAGAGGGCTTAACAAGTGATTCAGCTTTAAAGTGTAGTCAAGATTTGGACAAGCTTTTAAATAAATATCAACTTATTCTTATAGAAGAAAAGGAAGGTACAATAGATCCATTTTATGAATTTGTCCATACAATGACAAGCTGGACACTAGCGGACAATTATTCTCTTCAGTTCATTGAAAAATAAGCTGAGTTTTCAGTGCAAAGAGACTGTCGAAATGGGAGGTAAAACCCTTTTAAGACAGTCTCTTTTTTTGTCGAATCCATTAAAAGCTATTAATTAAAATCACCATAAATAAGATCCCGGTGATAAATGAATAGGTTGCATTTCGTTCATTACCATCACCATGGCTTTCAGGAATGAGCTCTTTATAAATTATAAACAGCATCGCACCTGCTGCAAAGGATAGACCATATGGGACAAGGAAACTTACAATATTGGTTAGATTAAAACCAAGCAGAGATGCGACAATTTCCACCGCTCCTGTTGCTGTGGAGATTAAAAATGCTTTTGCTTTGCCGATATTCTGGTTAATTAAAAACAAGGCAACTAAAAATCCTTCCGGTGCATTTTGTAATCCGATTGCAAATGCAATTAAGTTTCCTGTATCACTTATGTCAGAGGCATAGCTAACCCCAACTGATAATCCTTCAGGCAAATTATGCAAGGTAATCGCTGCGATAATCAGCATTGCCTTTTCGTCGAATTTAATACCGCTTTTGGTATGTTCTAAATCAATATGTGGAATCGCCTTTTCCAATGTTGTTAAAATAAGCACACCTAAAAATAAACCAATCGAAACTTCCAGTACACCGCCATATTTTAATGATTCTGGAATTAACCCAAGCATTGCAGCTGTCATCATAATCCCCGCAGTAAATGCTAGTAAAATATCACGCCAACGATGGGTGATCGTGCCTTGTAAGAACAAAATAGGGAGGGCTCCTAATCCTGTAGATAATGCAGATAATATACTACCTAATAAAACGCCAGACATATATGTATGCTCCTTTGAATGATAATACCTTTGCAATAATTCATCCATATGAATTATTATAGCGCGGAAATATTCAAAATTGAAACAATGTATAAAATTCTATGCAAATATAGTGATGAAAATGACATGAATGGTATGGGATTTACACAAAAACTTGGGCAATCTCACCTTTTATTTATAGTCATTTATGTAAATGTATAAGATAATGATAGATACCATCTATTATTCATCATAAAAGTTTGCAAACAAAAAAGAATATAAAATATTGACTTGATGGAAATGTTCCTCTATTATAGAAATAAAATTGTTTTGAATTCAAGATAATTATTAAAGGATTGAGTTGAAATGGAAAAATCAAATCAAATTGAAGAATCATTAAAGTTCTTTATCGTTCTTTCACGTGCACATCGAGCATTTAACGATGTGGTAAATAAGCATATATCAACATTTAATTTAAACCCTACAGAGTTTGCGGTATTAGAGCTTCTTTATCATAAAGGTGATCAGCCTTTACAGCAAATAGGAGGGAAAATTTTACTGGCAAGCGGAAGTATTACCTATGTAGTGGATAAATTAGAGCAAAAAGGCTTGCTTGTACGAAGAGCGTGCCCAAAAGATCGAAGAGTCACACACGCACAAATTACTGATAAAGGGAAGCAGTTGATCGAAGAAATTTTCCCACCGCATCAAGAAAGGATCAATGAAATTGTAAGCGTCCTTTCTGATGAGGAAAAAAAATTGGTCACAGAGCTTCTTAAAAAAGTAGGTTATCATGCAAACGATCTTTTGAACAAGTAGGATTGGTAATGGATTTTCTAAAAAACAAAGGGTCTGCCTTTTAAAAACTTATTATATAGAACCTCAAATACAAGTGGTTCCATATATTGTTTTTTAAGGGAGACCCTTTTTTAAAGGTTATTTATCTCCTTATTTTTGTTCATAGGGAAGAATTAATACTTCGACACGTCTATTTTTTTGTCTGCCTTCCTTTGTATCGTTTGTTGCAACAGGTTTATATTCACCAAAGCCTTTTGCACTAAACGCTTTCGGATCCAGCTTTTCGTTTTCAATTAACAGCTTCATAAAGTTAACGGCCCGTATAACACTTAGGTGCCAGTTAGAATCAAAATCTGAAGTATTAATAGGAACATTATCAGTATGCCCGCTTACAATAATATTACGGGGTGGATTCATCACAAGTAGCTCGGAAATTTCCATTGCAAGCTTTTTATCTTTCTCTCGAATTTCAGCTTTACCAGAATCAAAAAAAATATCATTTAATATGGTAATCAACAGGCCTTCATCGGTAAGGGTTGTTTTTAATTTTGTTTCAAGCATATTTTCTTTAATATAGGCATTAATTTTATCTTGTACTTCTTTTAGCTTTTCTTGTTCTAATTGTTTCTGAGCTTCTTCAGCGGCTTCTTTTGTCAATTGTTTATCTTGAATATTCAGCTGCTCCATTTCATCACTAGTTGTTGGGCTTGGGTAATCCAAAACACCTGTTCCACCTGCAAAGGTTGAATTAAAGGCTTTTGCAATTTGCTGGAATTTTTGAGCATCTACAGAGCTCATTGCAAACAAAACAATGAATAAAGCTAAAACAAGTGTCAATAAATCGGCATAGGGAACAAGCCATGATTCATCCACATGATCTTCATCGTGTTTATATTTCTTCCTTCTAGCCATTTACACTCTCTCCTTCAGTAAGTGCAGTGTTTAATTTCTTTCTTTCATGAACAGGTAGATAAGTAGATAGCTTTTGTTCAATAGCTTTTGGCGCTTGTCCTTCTAAAACAGAGAGGACACCTTCGATCATCACTTCCTTAACTTTCACTTCTTCCTTGGACTTCCGCTTTAATTTATTCGCAAATGGATGCCAAAGGACATATCCTGTGAAAATGCCCATCATCGTGGCAACGAACGCCGCACCAATTGCCTTTCCCAGCTCTTCTGTATTATCCATATGTGAAAGGGCGGCAATTAAGCCTACAACAGCTCCTAGTACGCCAAGAGTTGGCGCGTAAGTACCAGCTTGAGTAAAGATCGCAGCAGATGCTTGGTGACGTTCCTCCATTGCTGCAATTTCTTCACTCATAACATCGCGAATAAACTCTGCATTTTGGCCATCAACCGCCATAAGCAAACCATTTTTTAAAAAAGGATCATCGATATCTGTAATCCTTGCTTCTAAAGCAAGTAATCCTTCTTTACGAGCAACTTGAGCCCAGTCAGAAAACAAAGGAATCAGCTCTTCAATGGTATGAGATTTATTATCTTTGAAAAGAATTCCGAAAAGCTTGGGGACTTTTTTAATTTCACTAGTAGGAAATGCAATTGTAACCGATGCAATAGTTCCTAAAATAATAATTAATAAGGCAGCAGGATTAAGTAAGACAGCAGGGCTGACACCCTTCATAATCATACCTAATCCAACTGCTATGATAGCCAGAATCAGTCCGATTATTGACGTTTTATCCATTGTAAATCACCATTTTCCCTAAAATTTTTCTTATTACTTATATCGGTTATTTTTTATAACTTTTTAGTTTTTCTTTTAGCAAAGGGCCTTTTGCAACAAAGTTTACGAAAACAGTTTTAGCAAAAACTAATGGGATAAAAAAGAAAACACGGTACCATTTCACCGTGTTTTAAAAATAAATGTGATGATTCGTTTCATGAAAGGAGCTTTCTGTATATTTTTATCAAACATTCTATAGGTTTGTTCATGTAAGTTCTTTTCAAGCGCATCATTATTTAATTTATATAATTTTTTCAAAGTGTATTCATTAGGATACATCTTACTTCCCCCATTCTTGATGTTGTGCCTTTATCTTAAAGGAAGATTATTCCTTTTTCATCAGGTGAATGGAGGAGGTTTCATTCATATATGTGTCTGAAAAATTTGAGACTTAAGATGTACTTACAACTTCATTAATAGGCTTGAGATTCCGTAATAATAAAGGGGTAATAGGGTTACAGCTAGGTGAGCATTGAAAATAAGACTGGAATAATAGGTTGATTGATTTTCAAAGGCAATGGAAGAAAGCAAAGCACCGAGCAGACTAGTACTGCAAAATAGAATAATCCCGAACAGATCACCCAATCGTTCTTGATAAAGAATAAATCCTAATGAAGATCCATTAAAAATGAGAAAAAAGAAGGAAATTAAGAGTAATAGAGTTGAGTATTTAATCATCGTTAACACCTCTTTACATATCTATGTATAAAAAGGTTCAACCATGACAAGGAGCAGATGTGCCTGCCCCTCGAAATAATGAATTACGAAATAATCTCAAGATAAGTAGAATGATTGCAAATAATAAATAATTTAGCATCATGAGGGATGGGGTGATTATGTTGATTAATGATGGATAAGTCATTTCCATTGGAAATAAGGAGTGCACCTTTAGCAGCCAATGCTTGACTTGCATCTGCATATGTCGTCCATTCATTGTTTTTTGGAATGGAATATAGGTCAAAACCTTGGAGACTTGTCAACTGCCTAATAATTTCACTTGATCCGTTAAAGAGAATTGAGCGAGCCGCTAAGTTTGCTGCCGTGTCGTTAGGGGTTATAAATTCTTCTACATTTGCATGAACAAATGCGTTTATATGTTTTGAATCTGATACCTCGCAAATCGTATAAATGTTTCGATGATTCTGTTTTCCAATTCCTTCAATCATTGAAGCAATTAGCAAAGTACGTCCATCAGCTTGAGAAGCTGTCATTAATCCTTCTGGAGAAAAAATCATGACCGATTTACATTGAAGTAAATTTGCTTGGTGAAGGATATCAATATTTGCAGGATTTCCATTTACAAAATCAACCTGTTCATGGAAAATAGGAGTTTTGGACATCTCTTCATCAATAATAACAACTCGTATGTTTTGGAATGTAGCTAAGAGTTCTTTTAACGTAATTTCAGCCTTTTTTGTCCAGTTGATTAAAATAATATGATCTTCTACAGTAATTTTCAATTTACCTTCCTCCTTCAACCTTTTTCGAATGCTCAAAAAATCAATTACCTTTCCAATGAAAATCGTCATAAGTCCAATCCCGACTATATACAAAAACATGGCAAATAATTTCCCGTTGACAGTTGTAGGGGAAATATCTCCGTAACCTACAGTGGCAATGGTTGTCATTGTCCACCAAAGACCTTCAAAAGGGGTGGTAAAGGTTTTAGGCTCTAAAAAATAAATGATGTAGCTGCTGCCAAGAATTAACGATAAAGTAGCGAAAATAAGAATCCAATTATTCATATGAATGATTCTAGTGAAAAATCGTCGAAAAAAAATCATCTAAGTTCTCCTCTCTTAAAGGTCAATGCGTTTTATAATAAGGAAATTTTACCATATTTCATGTTGTTAATTAGATAAAATAAATATAAGGCTGCCTCATCTGAGTGAGACAGCCTTATATTTATTTTACTTTTTAACGATAATTTCATCATTTTCAACATCAACGGTTACACTTGTCACATCCCCTTCATCTAATAGAAGGTCAGTTAGTTCATCCTCAACATGTTCTTGGATGACACGACGAAGCGGCCTTGCACCAAATGTTGGATGGTAGCCTAAAATCGCTAGTTTTTCCTTCGCTTTATCTGTCACTTTTAAGGTAATGTCTTGTTCTGCTAAAACAGAAGCCAATTCATTAAGCATTAATGTAACAATCTTGTTAAGGTCGTCCTTTTTAAGGGAAGAGAATTCAATAATATTATCAAAGCGGTTTAAGAATTCAGGCTTGAAGAAAGATCCTAGTGATTGTAAAAGCTGGCTTTCTTCAACTCCAGTATTTGAGTCCGTTTCGAAGCCTACAGTGATCCGCTTTTCTCCAATCCCTGCATTACTTGTCATAATAATGACGGTGTCCTTGAAGCTTACTGTGCGTCCGCTACTATCAGTGAGACGGCCGTCCTCAAGAATTTGCAGGAACATATGCTGAACATCTGGATGTGCTTTTTCAATTTCATCTAATAAAATGATACTGTAAGGATTTCGGCGAACCTTTTCGGTTAATTGACCTGCTTCATCATGGCCAACATAACCTGGAGGTGAACCGATGATTTTGGAAACAGAATGTTTCTCCATATATTCACTCATGTCAAGACGAATCATAGCATCTTTTGAGCCGAATAACTCTTCAGCCAGTGTTTTAGTTAATTCGGTTTTCCCTACCCCTGTTGGTCCAACAAAGAGGAAGGAACCAATTGGTCTTGTTTTAGACTTTAAGCCTGCGCGGCTTCTTCTAATCGCTTTAGCGACTTTTTTGACTGCATCAGCTTGTCCGATTACTTTTTCCGATAAACGCTTCTCTAAATGCTTCATTTTTGCTTGTTCATTTTCTTGAAGCTTTCCGACAGGTATGCCTGTTTTCTTTTCAATGATTTCTTGAATATCCTCAACATCAACTGTCGGTTTTTCGGAATTTGCTTCTTTGTTTAGTTGAGCCTCGAGACGGTCTTCTTCATCTCTTAACTTAGCAGCTAATTCATAGTGTTCATTTTTTGTTGCTTCTTCTTTTTGTTTAGCCAGCTGTTTTAAACGTTCTTTTATTTGTTCTTTATTAACGTTCGTAATCGCTAAATTCTTTTTAGAACCTGCTTCATCTAATAGGTCAATTGCCTTATCAGGTAAGAAGCGATCTTGAATATAGCGATGGGATAAAGTAACACAAGCATTAATTGCTTCCTCTGAGTATGTTACATGGTGATAATTTTCATACTTCTCTTGAAGTCCTTTTAAAATATTTACAGCTTGCTCAAGGGACGGTTCGTTAACCATTACCGGTTGGAAGCGACGTTCAAGTGCAGCATCCTTTTCAATAGTTCGGTATTCTTTAAGTGTTGTTGCACCAACAACTTGAAGTTCACCACGGGCTAATGCAGGTTTTAAAATATTGCCTGCATCCATTGAACCTTCTGCAGAACCGGCACCTACAAGCTGATGAATTTCATCAATGAATAAAATGATGTTTTTACGCTGTTGAAGCTCCTCAATTAGTTTTTTCATGCGCTCTTCAAATTGACCTCTAATACCTGTGCTTGCAACAAGTGAAGCAACATCTAAAAGATATACTTCTTTATTAGCAAGCTTTGATGGAACAGTGCCATTTGCAATTTTTAAGGCTAGACCTTCAACAACTGCTGTTTTACCAACACCAGGCTCACCGATTAAAACCGGGTTGTTTTTATTACGGCGATTTAAAATTTCGATAACACGGTCAACTTCTTCATCACGGCCAATGACAGGATCAATTAGTCCGGCACGAGCTGCATTTGTTAAGTTGCGGCCAAGGTGATCTAATATTCCTCCGCCGCTTCCTTGTGTTTGCGGCTTAGTACTTGTAAATTGTGAAGCTTGGCTTTGTTGTATTCCTTTAAAGAACTCATCAAATGAAAATGCTGAGAATCCGCTTGAAAATCCTGTAGGAATTGACTGTTTATAGGTTGAATAGCAATCATGACATAATGTTACTTGTTCTCTTTGACTATTAATTTGTACTGTTAAATTGATAGCAGCTTTATTCTTATTACATTTTTCACACATCATTTAAAAAACCCCTTTTCTATAAAGTGAGACTTCTATCAGTGGGGTTTTTCTGCTTCCCCACTGATGGTTAGCAAGACTTATCGGACCTTTACGGAAAGTTATCCCCCACTTATCTTCTTAGCTTCTTTTGAATCTTGAGGTGGGGGGTTATTGCCCGTTAAGATGGGATAAATTTTTTGTAAAGTTCTTTAAATAAGATGCTTTGATGTTTTTTGACCAATGAGTGATAAAGAAAATGGCCATTTGTTTGACCATCTTTGACTATAGTATACTTTGACCTTTTTTGACTTTCAAGTGTTTTGCTTTTAAAAAATATATAGGAATTTTTACCATTATAATCATAGTTTCAAAGAGAAAAGAATCATCCCAGCTTTTCTTCATATAATGATACAAGCTTTGGTAAACTTTAGTGAGGTGTGCTGGATGAAGAAGAAATCTTGGGTTTTTTCCTTTCAGGTTGCAGCAGTATATGTCGGGACTGTAGTTGGAGCGGGATTTGCAACAGGGAGGGAAATCGTTGAATTTTTCACGAAATACGGTGTTTTTGGACTTGCTGGTATTTTGTTAGCCGGATTTCTTTTTATATCTCTTGGGATCAAAATGCTTGTTCTTTCAAAAAGAATAAATGCAGAGTCGTACCAGGATTTAATGACTTTTTTATTTGGGAGAAAGTTCGGGAGCTTTGTTAATCTTTTTATGCTTATCATTCTATTAGGTTTAACTTCAATTATGTTATCTGGTGCTGGTGCGATTTTTTATGAGCAGCTTAATCTTCCCGTAAGAATCGGAGTAATCATAACGATTTTGCTTACAATCGGGGTTATGTTTTTTGGTGTAAACGGGCTATTCAGCGTAAATATAATTGTTGTTCCGATGTTAATATTATTTAGTACCATACTTGCTGTTCGATCGTTTTCTATTGAACCTTTTTTTAACATACCGAGCGAACCAGCTTCGTCTTTTAAATGGATATTGTCTGCTTTTTCATATGCCGCGTTTAACTTGACAATGTCTGCAGCTGTTCTAGTGCCTTTAGCAAATGAGATTCAGGATGAAAAAGTGTTGAAAAGAGGAGGATTTCTTGGCGGACTTCTCTTAACGATTATTTTAATCAGCAGCCATCTGGCATTATCTACATTACCAAATTTAACTCAATATGAAATACCGATGGCTGAAGCTATGAAAACGACGTTTTATGCCTTTTATTTTATCTACATTGCAGTAATTTATGGAGAAGTTTTTACATCGGTTATTGGTAACTTATTTGGACTTGAAAAACAGGTTTTATCTTATATTAATCTACCGCGGATGGTCATTGTGATTGCTATTTTAAGTGCTGCCGCTTTTATTAGTAAGTTTGGTTATAGTTCTTTAATATCGTTATTGTATCCAATTTTCGGCTATATTTGCCTAGGGGTGTTAGCTCTATTAATGTTGAAGAAGGTCCCAAGAAAATAAGTTGAATATGATAAAATGGATATATATTAACAATCTCAAAACCACTAAGAATTTTAACCATTGAAAGGAAGAATATATTGAACATTTTATGGGATTTTGATGGCACTTTGTTTGATACATACCCTGCATTTACAGAAGTTATGTATGAGATATTAAATGGAAAAATACCAAAGGAAGACATTTTAAATCAGCTTAAAGTGTCTGTCTCAAATGCCGCTAAGAATTTTAATCTTACAAATGAAAGCATAGTTGAATTTAGAGAGAAGGATAAATCCTTGTCACCAGAGCATAAGAAACCGTTTCCTTTTGTTGAAGAGGTTTTAAAATATTCCAATGCAAATGTTATTATGACACATAAGCCAAGAGAAGAGGTTCAATTTATTCTCGATTATTATGGCTGGAATCATTATTTTCGTGAAATTGTAGCCGGCGATGATGGTTTTCCAAGGAAACCTAATTCTACGGCCTATCAGTATTTGCATGAAAAATACAGTTTGGATTTAGCAATAGGAGATCGTCTTTTAGATATTATTCCTGCTAAAGAAGTGGGTTTGTATACTTGCTTGTTTCAAAACCAGGAAAAAGGCGCTGATTTTTATTTGGATACTTATGAGGATTTTTTTAATATTGTAAAGCTACATACATAAACACTATTCGAAATATTGAAAAATTCAAAAAAATACTCTTGATTCTAGTTAAAACCTGCCAATTATCGCTTTATCACTCATTTACGGTCATAATAAGCTGTTTTTCAATGGAAAAGGTATTATTAAACGGTATTTCACATATTTATTTAAGAAATCAGCTAAGTGTTACGTTTGACTGTATAGTTTGATCGTATTATGATTAATTCAATATATATTGTGGGGTGATAATATGGGGCAGTGTTAAAATTGAATATACAAACAGCATCCCTTATTTTACTCCAAGCGGACGCTCATATAAATAATTAGAAATTGACTTGGCACTTTTGTTTAGCCTTGAAAGTACATTTTTATGATGAATGGATATGTTTAAACTATTATACCTGAACGTCTAAAGTTAGAGAGCTAAACAAGGAGCCTGTGTTTTTTGATTCTGATTTAACACTCAGGAGGTGACTCCTTTTCCGTTTATGACGGAGTAAGGAAGCTTATTTGGACATAGTCAATTTGTTGCTTGTTGCAATTTTAATCGCTCTTACGGGTTTTTTTGTTGCTTCTGAATTTGCAATCATTAAAATTAGGAGCTCTCGTATTGACCAATTAATTGCAGAAGGAAACAAACAGGCAAATGCTGCAAAGAAAGTCATTGATAATCTAGATGAATATTTGTCAGCATGCCAATTAGGAATAACGATTACAGCATTGGGCTTAGGGTGGCTTGGTGAACCAACAATTGAACATTTGTTAAAACCTTTATTTGAACGTTTTGATCTTCCTAACTCGATCGCTACAGTATTATCCTTTGTCATTGCCTTTTCAACGATTACCTTTTTACATGTTGTTGTTGGTGAATTAGCACCGAAAACGGTTGCCATTCAAAAGGCAGAAGCAATCAGTTTATGGTTTGCACGACCTTTGATGGGCTTCTATCGTATTATGTACCCGTTTATTTGGGCTTTAAACGGATCAGCTCGCTTTATTACAGGAATTTTTGGTTTAAAACCAGTCTCAGAGCATGAGCTAGCACACAGTGAAGAAGAGTTAAGGATCATTCTTTCTGAAAGCTATAAGAGCGGAGAAATTAATCAGTCTGAATTTAAATATGTTAATAAAATTTTTGAATTTGATAATCGAATTGCAAAAGAAATCATGGTGCCGCGCACCGAAATTATTTCCTTATCAATTGATGCTCTGATCCAGGAGCAATTAGAAATTATTAAAGATGAAAAATATACCAGATATCCAATTGTAGATGGAGACAAGGATCATGTAGTTGGTATGGTTAATATCAAAGAAATATTTACTGATCTCATCCATGTCGATGCCGGGCAGTCTTTTTCCATTAAAAAGTATATTCGGCCAATTATTCAGGTACCAGAATCGGTTCCTATTCAAGAATTGCTTTTAAAAATGCAAAAGGAAAGAATTCACATGGCGATCCTAATTGATGAATACGGTGGAACAGCTGGTCTTGTTACGGTTGAGGACATTTTGGAAGAAATAGTCGGAGAAATTCGTGATGAATTTGATGCCGACGAGGTTCCGCTTATTCAAAAAATTAGTGATTCGAAATATATTATTGACGGTAAAGTGCTTGTTAGTGAAATAAATGAGCTGCTTGGTATCAATATTGACGATACCGATGTTGATACAATTGGAGGCTGGGTCTTAACCAATCAGTATGAGATCGAAACAGGAGGCATTGTTGAATTTGGTTCCTACAATTTTAAGGTGAAAGAAATGGAAAATCATCATATCCGTTATCTTGAAATAACGAAGATGCACAAGGAAGCAATGCCAAACCCCGCCTTACTTGAAAAAAATATTGCCACTTCTTAAAGGACTTACATTTGTAAGTTCTTTTTTTAAAAGGTAAGAAAGTATAAAATTTTTTACTTAGTTTTAGTGTCTAGCTCCAGCGTCTAGCCCCTCTAGGGTCTAGCCACTCATGAATTGAAGGCAAAGAACGCCTTCTATTCATGAGCGTCTTATTTGCCCTAGGCTGATCAAGGCGCTTGCGCTTTTCTTATAACACTCGCCGGTCGATGAGTTTTCTTAAAGCATAATGGTTCTAGAATGAAAATGCTTCATTAGGAAAAAATAGATAAGAAGCTAAAGAGCTTCTGTAGTTCACTTAGATGATAAAGGGGTTATCTTATGACACAATCAAAATCACAGCAAGAGCGTCAATGGACTGTTCGTAAACAATCACAAAATCCTCATGGCAAAGTAAAATCCTTTGATCAGCTTGCAAGTGAAGCGGGAAAAAAAGAAGAGAAATAGTGGAGAAATGGGGTGTCTAAGGTGTCTGGACTTTAGACACCTTGTTTTTTAAAGTTTAAGAAAGCATAAAATTCTGTACTTAGTTTTAGTGTCTAGCTCCAGTCGCCATCGGCGAAGCACAGGACGTGCAAGTGCAGTTAAGAGATAAGGCCGCCCTAGTTTTTAACTGCCTCTAGGGTCTAGTCAAATAGGAATTGAAGGTAAAGAACACCTTCTATTCCTATTCGCCTTATGCTTGCGCTTTAGTTCATGCAAGCAAAGTTTTTAATTAACTTCCGTAATTATTTCAAAGTGATTATAATATCATAATGGTATAATGAAATTTGTAGATGAACCATTTATATGATCATTGCAAAAATGTTACTTTCGTGATATATTTTTTTAGTTGAAAATTAAAAAGCAAATCCGATTTAGTCTTTTTAGAATCGGGAGAGGTTCTAGCAAAACCCTCTATAAAAAACTAATAGATCCTTATTGTAGTTTTATTATAGAAAAAAGTGCTAGGCACCTCGAATTATTTTCGCAGGTGTTTTTTTATATTTTAAAAGTATAAATTTCAACAAAGATGAAAGTTCGACGTAGAGGACAATTTTAAGCTTAAAGTATCAGAGAAACTAGGCAATCGCCGGCGCTTTAATGCTTGGCGCAAGTCAAGTTTTCTTTATTTCTTTATTAAGTAAGAAGGGAACGTTTTAAATGAAACATGAGAAGGCAGTTGTTGTATTTAGCGGGGGACAAGATAGTACAACATGTCTATTTTGGGCCTTAAAGAAATTTGAAGAGGTTATCGCGGTGACCTTTAATTATAATCAGCGTCATAGCTTAGAAATTGAAGTGGCGAAGTCAATTGCAGAAGAGCTTAACGTAAAGCATCATATTTTAGATATGTCTTTATTAAATCAGCTTGCACCAAATGCATTAACAAGAGCAGATATTGAGATCGAGCATAGGGATGGAGAGCTGCCGTCCACTTTCGTCCCAGGAAGAAACCTCTTATTCTTATCCTTTGCGACAATTTTGGCTGATCAAATTGGTGCGAAACATATTGTAACAGGTGTATGTGAAACGGATTTTAGCGGATATCCGGATTGCAGGGATGCATTTGTTAAATCATGTAATGTTACCTTAAACCTAGCTTTAGATAAGCCGTTTGTTATTCATACTCCATTAATGTGGATTAACAAGGCGGAAACATGGAAGTTAGCAGATGAACTTGGTGCACTTGACTATGTGCAAAAGAAAACCTTAACCTGTTATAACGGTGTGATTGCTGATGGATGTGGTGAATGTCCGGCATGTAAATTAAGAAAAAAAGGCTTGGATGATTATTTACTTGAAAAAGGTGCGGATGTCCGATGATTCAACAAATCTATCCTCAAGTACAGCATTCTTATCAATTTGAATTAAATAAAGATATGCATATTGCAGCAGCGCATTTTATTCCGCATGAAGATGCAGGAAAATGTCAAAAGGTGCACGGACATACTTATTTTGTTAATATAACGATTGCTGGTGATGACCTAGATGACTCCGGCTTTTTAGTGAACTTTGCAAGTTTGAAAAAGCTGATTCATGACCGTTTTGATCATTCGCTCTTAAATGATCATACTGATTTATTCTCGGACGAAAATCCGGATTATTTCCCGACAACCGAAGGGGTAGCACGGGCGATTTGGGAAGTGATTCAAAAGGAGCTTGATACAAAACCAAATAAACCAAAATGTGTTCAAGTTTTTGTCAGGGAGACACCTACAAGCTATGTCGTATTTCGTCCTAAGCTGAAGGAGGAACAACATTGAAAAAAATCCCTGTATTAGAAATATTTGGCCCAACTATTCAAGGTGAGGGAATGGTGATTGGGCAAAAAACGATGTTTGTTCGTACAGCAGGCTGTGATTATTCATGCAGTTGGTGTGATTCGGCCTTTACATGGGATGGCACTGCTAAGGATGAAATCCGTCAAATGACGGCGGATGAAATTTGGGCAGAGTTAGTGGAGCTAGGAGGAGATCGTTTCTCGCATGTCACGATTTCAGGAGGCAATCCGGCACTATTAACAAATTTACATGAGCTTATTTCATTGCTAAAAGAGAATGGAAAAAAGGTTGCGATTGAAACACAAGGCAGTAAATATCAGGATTGGCTGAAGGAAATTGATGATTTGACAATTTCTCCCAAGCCGCCAAGCTCTGGTATGAAAACTGATTTTGCAAAGCTGGATGAGATTATTCATACATTAATAAATGCAAATAAAAAACAATTTATCAGCCTCAAGGTTGTTGTATTTGATCAAGAAGATTTACGTTTTGCAAAGAATATTCACTTGCGATATCCGGAGATTTCGTTTTATTTACAAGTAGGAAATGAAGATGTTTTCGCATCAGACACAAATCGATTAGTACAGTCTTTATTAGAAAAATATGAATGGCTAATTGATCAAGTGGTTGCTGATTCTGAATTAAATCATGTTCGTGTGTTGCCTCAATTGCATACATTAGTCTGGGGCAATAAGCGCGGTGTATAATCGATGAAAAGAGGGAAAGACATGGCTGGAAGAAAACAAGAAGAGATGAAGGATGTAACACTGCTTGGGAATCAAGGAGTAAAATATCTATTTGAATATTCACCACAAGTTTTAGAAACTTTTGAAAATAAGCACCCTAATCGTGATTATTTTGTAAAATTTAATTGTCCTGAATTCACATCTTTATGCCCGATTACCAATCAACCAGACTTTGCCACAATATATATCAGCTACATTCCTGATATTAAAATGGTTGAAAGCAAATCATTAAAATTATATTTATTTAGTTTTCGAAACCACGGAGATTTTCATGAGGATTGTATGAACATTATTATGAATGATCTTATAGAGCTAATGGATCCCCGCTATATTGAAGTATGGGGGAAATTTACCCCACGCGGCGGGATTTCCATTGATCCTTATACAAACTATGGAAAACCAGGAACAAAATACGAGGAAATGGCGGCATACCGCTTAATGAACCATGACTTGTATCCTGAAAAAATTGATAATCGTTAAGTAATTTCAAGATCAAAGGGTCGGCCACCCGCTAACACAGTGATGATCCGTAGTGTTTGCGGGCGGCTGACCCTTTTTTGTCTTATATTAAGAGAAAGACTCTTTTACAATTTTATAGTTTTTGTGATTGACAACGGTGCGTCTATCAAGATCTAATTCTCTGAAATTTTCCATATACGTTAAGTCAACAATTACGGAATTTTCATTTACCTTTTCAACAACACCTGTTAAACCTTCTTTAAATTCAATAATGCTTCCTACTTTAGCGATCTTCATTGCCTCGCTCCTTTACATATTCTTCGACGATCAGAATCTCTGTATGTCCTACACTAATCAATCTAAGTTATTGCTGCGCCTTGAGCCATAGGCACTTACTATTGCTAGAAACTTTCTATTAGCATTATTTAACACTATTTCTCTTTGTAAGTAAAGCCTTTCACTCTAATTACAGGAAAAAACTTTACAGATCATGGAAGATTACTTAAGAATCGACATTAGTGATTTTGGGCAAAATTGAAAGGAATCAAGGGAAGCATGAACAATCCTATTCACTAGGGATACAAAACAAAACGTTTCACAGTTGGAAATCTGGCTGCAGGCTTAGGGAATAGGAATCTATTCGAAAAATTAGACATATAGATCTTCCTTCTAGTAAACTATAGATGAAATTTATAGGGCAGGTGGAGGTATTACCATGGATGAACAAACGATTCACGAGATATTAGATAAGCTTAAGGATGGTGAATTACATGAATACCTTGTAACAAAGGAGCAGTTTTTGTCATTTCGAACCGTTCTTGTTAATCGAGAAGATTTTAAACATTTTCGGGGAATTGCTCAACAAGGAGGAAGTGTTATTTACCGTTATTTGCAAGAGCCGAGAAGTTAGTTAATCTAACCTCCGCTTTTTTAAAATTTTTCGATACCCTAATGATTCTAGCTCATTTTATGACCGTAGCAGGCCATTAAACTATTGGAATCGTTTCCAGAAATTGAGGGGTGTTTTAGATCTTAAAACCTGTTAGTCTAGTTCATGTGCAAGTCCCAAATTTCAAAATAAGGAGATCAGTAGGAGGATACTAAAACATGAGAAAGACAATTTTAAAACTTGTTGCTGTTTCAACATTAGCTTTATCGCTTACTGCGATGACAGTACCAAAATCAAAAGCTAATGCTGCAACAACACATCAAGTTCAAACAGGTGATACGTTATGGTTAATTGGAAAAAAGTATGGAGTATCTGTAAAATCGTTAAAATCTGTTAATCAGAAGTCTTCTGATTTATTATATGCCGGAGAAAAATTAACGATTCCTCAATCGATTACTGCAGAGGAGAGAGACTTATTAGCGCGTCTTGTACATGCGGAAGCAAAAGGCGAACCATATGCAGGTAAGGTTGCTGTTGCCTCTGTTGTTTTAAATCGAGTTGATAGCTCATTGTTCCCAAATGATATTAAAAGTGTCATTTATCAAGTAGATCAAGGCTATTATGCTTTTACACCTGTACAAAATGGTACGATTAATCAACCAGCTGATGCTGAAGCAAAAGAAGCCGTTCAGGAAGCATTAGCATTCCGTGGCATGGGGAATGGTTCATTGTATTTTTACAATCCTGTAACAGCAAAAAGCCCATGGATCACTACACGTGAAGTGACTGTTACAATTGGCAAGCATCGATTTGCAAAATAAATAGAAAGAATATTAAATAAGAGGCTGTCTCTGAAAGGTCCAATCCTTTCGTTTCGAGACGACCTCTTATTTTTTTGCAGAATAATTTACCCTTTAACCCTAATTTAACTTTTCCTCTAATGGTGCATAATTCCATTCATTAGTGGCATGATATGAAAAATAGCAGAACACTAAAAGTGAACAAAACGAATACTATTCCCAGAGAAAACGAAAAGCGTGTGGTGGATGTCATGAACAACATGAGGTATGAGAGTGGGAAAAACAAACCTTCATTAGCTAAAGTGATTGCCCGGTTTCGAACTTCATCTGACTTCATTCAATTTGAAGAACGAACAAATCGGCTTGTGTACTGGGTCTCATATATAAGAACATTGGTAGACATGCAAACTCTTCAAAAATTAATCATGCCTATTCTAAAAAGTGATAGCTGGAATACGTTAGATGAATTAAAAAAAGGGATCCCGATTGAAAACATTATCATTACAATTGATACAGATGTTATTAAGGAAAAGCTTCTCGATGGGTATGTATTGATCAGCCTGTCCGAATATGGAATTCCGAGCTTGCTAGTTAAGGCGACCCTTAACAAGGCCCGTGACGTATCCCTGCCAGAAGTAGAATTTAGTGTTGTTGGTCCTAAAGAAGCATTCGTTGAATCGATTGAGTCCAATATTAACCTTATTCGTAAAAGAGTGACAAATGATAAGCTTCGAATATTCGAAATGAAAATTGGAGATCTATCGAATACAAAGCTTGCGGTATTATATGTTGAAGGTGTTTGTAATGAAGAGAACGTCCATACTGTCATACAGCGTATTAAAGATATTCAATTTGACCAAATCAGTGATAGTTCATTCATAACCCAGATGATTTCAGATGATCATAATTCCCCTTTTCCACAGCTCTTAGATACTGAACGGCCGGATCGTGTTGCTTCAATCTTAGCAGAAGGGAAAGTAGGAATTATTGTTGATGGTTCACCACATGTATTAATTGGACCCACAACTCTTGTTGAGTTTTTTTCAGCATTTGATGACTACTTTTATAATTGGCTAACCGCCTCTTTTTTTAGGCTAATCAGACTCTTTGCCGTTGCATTCTCAATTTTGGTGACACCAGTTTATGTGGCAGCTCTAACCTATCATTATGAGTTAATACCAAGTGATTTATTAAATACATTAATTTCCTCTCGCAGAGATGTCCCGTTACCGCCAATTTTAGAAGCTCTGTTCTTGGAATTGACTATTGAATTATTAAGAGAGGCTGGAGCAAGGTTGCCAACGAAGGTCGGTCAGACAATCGGTATCGTTGGAGGGATCGTAATCGGGACAGCATCAGTTGAAGCTGGGTTAACAAGTAATATTCTGCTGATAATTGTTGCTTTATCTGCACTAGCTTCATTTACGACACCAATTTATGCGATGGGTAATACGATCAGGATGCTTAGGTTTCCATTTTTAATATTAGCACAATGGTTTGGTTTAGTTGGCATCGTTATCTGTTTTAGTTTTTTAACAACCCATTTATTAAGGCTAACCTCGTTAGGTAGACCTTTTTTAGAACCAATTTATCCTCCTAGATCAATTGATATGAAGGATGCCCTTATACGGCTCCCCTTTTCATTGATGTCTAAGCGACCACAGCAATTGCGAACAAATAACCCTAAACGCTTTTCAAAAGCAAATGCGACAAGGAACAGAGACATCGATGAGTAACTGAGGTGATGATTCCATGATAAAAATAGCAGAGAGGTTCCAGGTTTCTCATTTTTTAGTGTTTTATTTAATTCATTCTGTGCAATTTGGAGTTGGTGTATTAGGATTTCAACGGGTTATTGCGGAAGATTCTGGTCGGGATGCATGGATAGCTGTCATTGTGTCTGGGATTCTTGTTCATGTTTCATTGTGGATGATTTATCGGATTCTACAGGAATCAGACGGCAATATAGTTTCCGTTCATCAGGAGCTTTTCGGAAAATGGGTCGGAGGATTCCTTAGCATTTTTTTATCATTATATTTTATCTTAATGGCGATCACCGTTTTAAGAACCTATGTCGAAATCGTTGAGGTATGGATGTTTCCGGATTTAAATGTTTGGGTGTTTTCTTTCATTTTTTTATTGTTGGTTTTCTATGTAATAAGCGGAGGGTTCCGTGTGGTAGCAGGAATAAGTTTTTTTGGGGTTGTACTGCCGCTCTATTTATTGTTAACCTTCTTATTTCCTCTTCAGTTCTCGGAGATAAAAAATCTACTTCCAATAATGGATCATTCAATTAAAGATATTGCCATGTCAACAAAGAACATGTCATTGACAATTATCGGTTTTGAAGCGTTGCTTGTTTATTATCCTTTTCTTAAAAATAATAATAAATCAAAAAAGTGGGCTCATATGGCCGTTGCTTTTAGTACATTAATATACACCTTTATCTGCATTATCACGATTATTTATTTTAGTGAAGAACAGCTCGGAAAAAATGTTTGGGCAACATTAACAATTTGGAAAATTATCGAATTGCCATTTGTTGAGCGTTTTGAATATATCGGTATCGCGAATTGGAGTTTGGTTATTTTGCCTAATGTCTGTTTAACCATTTGGTCTGCGAGCAGATGTTTAAAGGATGCTTTTGCTATTAAGCAAAAATTCTCGCAAATAATTGTATTAATTCTAGCTTATATTTTTGTGAATTTATCAGAAACACGCAGAGAAATAAGCTTTGTTAATGATATTGTCGGTCAAGTTGGGTTTTATATCATATTTGCTTATATTCCAATTATCTTCTTTCTATCATTGATTATACGAAAAATTCGTAAAGCAAAGGAGAAAAGTTAATGAAAAAAATGTTCCCGCTTATCATTCTGGTTGTTTTGTTTCTAACAGGTTGTGTAGAGCAGGAAATTATTGATGATGTAAACCTTGTTACTGTTACTGGTTTTGATAAAATTGAAAAAGATAAAATTAGGGGAACAGCGATTATTAATACTTATTTAAAAGATCAGCCTGTACAAGATTATCAACTTGTTGAAAGTTCGGAACTAAGCAGAGATATCCTTTCAGACATGCAAAAGAAATCACCGGATCCTCTAGTACTCGGAAAGCTTCAGGTTGTTTTATTTGGTGAAGCCTTATCAAGATCAGGGATAACCGATCTGGTAGATACGCTGCAACGTGATGCTTCGATTAGCGAGCGGCTTTTGCTTGCTGTTACACGTGATGAAGCGAAAAGCGTTTTGGAAGCGGACTTTGGCACACAAGGAGCGTCCAGGTTTTTATCAAGTTTAATCCTCCATAATAATCTTCACCGTGATTTGCCAAAGTCTAATTTGCATTTATTTTTATATCAATATTATTCAAAGGGACAAGATCCGTTTTTACCAATTCTTTCAAAAAAAGGTAAGGATGTTTTAATTGACGGGTTAGCATTATTTGATGATGTTAAGTTGGTTGGAGAAATATCAAATGAAAAATTGCTTTTCTTTAAGATTCTTGCAGACCAATATTCAAAGGGTTCGTATACATTAAATATCCCTGATTCAAAAGAAAAAGCTGGAATAAGAAGTATTTCATCTTCAAGAAAATTAAATTTGATTTCACTCAATCCCCTTAAGGTAGAAATTTCAGCACATGTCGAGGGTTATATAAATGAGTACACGGGGAGAAAAATAACCCAAGAGGTTATTAAGAAGGCAGAAAAAGCATTTAAGGACGAAATTGAAAAAGAATCATTGGCCCTTATTGACAAATTTAAGGAACTACAGATTGACCCTCTTGGTATTGGAGATGACATCCGGTCACAATCAAGAGATTTCGATATTTCAAATTGGAGAGAAGAAATTAAAGATTTAAACGTTGATGTCAAAGCAGATGTTCTTATTTCGGAAACAGGAGTCATTGATTAGCATGAAAAAGCATTTTTATTGCTATTAAATTCAATAATAATTTGATGCCTTGTCTCATATTCTTTAATAGTGGACTAGTTTAAAATGAGGGGACGACATCATGAATACTTTTGTAAAAGGAACATTATTGCTTGTTATAGCAGCGTTTTTTGGAGAGTGCCTTGAGTTTTTTGTGAATATGATATTGGCTAGAGAGCTTGGAGAAGAGGGTATGGGATTGTATATGACAATCCTTCCTGTTATTTTCTTCGTTGTCATTATTGCTAGTTTAGAGCTTCCGATTTCCATTTCAAAGTATATTGCTGAGAAGCATCGTGAAACACATTATCATATGCTAAGGCATTCTTTTCATTTAACCCTTTTTCTTACGATTGTTTTTATGTTCGCATCAGCGTTGTTATTGCCTTCTATTTCCGTTTTTCAGGAATACCATCCATATGTTAAATGGTTGTTTATCCTAATTATTCCAATTGTTTCATTCTCCTCTTTTGCAAGAGGCTATTTTATGGGTGTACAGCATATTGGGAAGATCGCATTCTCAAATTTTTTGAAAAAAGCAGTACAGCTTGTCCTCTTATTTTGGGTCTATCAAACCTTTAATTTCGAACTAGAGGTAGCGCTGCTCATTGCACTAGGAACTCTTATTGCAAGTGAGCTTCTCGTATGTACATATTTAGTGGCTGCATATTTTATTCAGTATCAACTATTACGAAAAGAAACTAATAAGTATATTAATGGAAGGAATGTTAGAAGGGCGCTGTTTTCAGTCTCATTACCAACAACTGGATTAAGGCTTTTTCATTCTTTTACACATGCAATTCAGCCTTTTTTAGTTAAAGCTGCGTTAATAAGTGCGGGGTTTACTAGTGTCATGGCAACTGAGCATTATGGAATGCTGTCTGGAGTTGCAATGTCAATCGGCTTTTTTCCAGCCTTTATCGGACATTCCTTAATGATCATGCTAATTCCTAATGTATCTGAGGCATTTGCGAATCATGATATGGCAAGGCTTATACGGTTGCTTAAACAGTCAATGATGATTACTGTTATATATGGTACCATTGCTGTTATCGCCATTTATATCTTCGCAGAACCTTTAACACATTTATTTTTCGAATCCACCTCAGCCTCATTCTATTTAAAATTATTGTGGCCGTATTTTCTATTTCATTTCTTCATCATTCCGATGCAGGCTTATTTAATTGGATTAGGTCTTGTTAAGGATGCACTGTACCATACAGTTTGGTCGCATGTAATTTCATTTGGGATGATGTATGTCCTAGGTTCATTGGATTTTCTTCATATGAAAGGAATTATAATAGGAATGAATATGGGGGCTGTACTGCTTATGTTGATGCATTATGTCACGATCTGTAAGAAACTGGGGGTGAGTGTCTATTTTATGAAAAGAAAATTTATTTATTAAAAAAAGGGAACGGTGAGCTTTATGGGCAACCGTTTATTTTTGGTTAAATTGCATTTCATTTCTCTATTTTGCAGAAGCTAAAGTTAAACGGTTATATAAATAGTATTAAAAAAGGTGAATATAATGAAAAAAAATCTGATCATCCGCTTCCTTTTAAGTCTGCTAATTTGTCATTTTTTTATATCAGCTAACGTTGTCAAAGCATCAGAAAAGAAGGTTGTGCTGGAAGGAAAGCAAGCAATAGATTTCACATTAAAGACAGTTGAAGGGAGGACAGTATCTTTATCAGAATTTAAAGGCAAGGTTGTTGTTATAAATTTTTGGACAACTTGGTGTACGTATTGCCAAGAAGAAATGGAAGAACTAAATAAATTCAGTGAAGAGATGAAGTCATTAAACGTTGAGCTTTTAAGCGTAAATGTGACATCAGCTGAAGAGAATAAACAAGCGGTTATTCAATTTATACGCCATGCTAACATGCCTTATAGAGTTGGATTAGATGTAAAGGGCGAAGTTTCACAATTGTATAGGATTATCGGAATCCCAACAACCTATATCATAGATGAGCAAGGAATTGTTCAAAAAAAAATCTTAGGGCCCGTAACTTCTCCTATTCTTAAAGAAACCATTATACATATAAAAAAATAGAAAAAGCCAGAGGGTGAACCTTGATCTGTACCCTTAAAAATAGACAGTTTATAAAAAGACCTTTATGCACTCAATAGATGGCCCCGGTATTGTTCCGGGGTCATCTTCTTTAATCCCCATTGATATCGATACGAATTATAGTAAACCATATATTCTTCAATTACTCCTCTTAGCTGTTTGAGTGTTTGACATGAAGAGGAGTCAATTTCATCTTTTAAATGACCAAAGAATGATTCAATTGGTGCGTTATCCCAACAGTTTCCTTTACGAGACATTGATTGAATAAACCCAAGTTTCTTAACCTTCTGTCGATATTCTGGATTTGTATAGTGAAATCCTTGATCAGAATGGAGAATAGCTTCTGGGTGAACGTTTTCCGTCCAAAGCAGAAATTAAGTTATCAAGTGTTCGATAAACAAGTCTCATTTCCAATGTTGTCGAGAGATAATAGGCCAAAATTTCGCGTGTAGAACCGTCTTTAACACATGACAAATAAACAGGTGTTCCATTTTCTAAATAAAGATAGGTAATGTCAGTAAGTAACACTTTACCAGGCTCACTATGTACAAAGTTTCGATTCAGGATATTAGCACAAGTGCGGTGTTCTTGTGTTGCCTGAGCCATTCGTTTGTAAGGGTTTGACCTTCTAATTTTGGACCTTAGGTTAAACTTATTCATAATACGATAGATTTTCTTGAGATTCATCACAGTGAAATAGTCATTTTCTAGAACCATTCTTATATCTCGTCCACCTGATTTACCATTCTTTTCATCGTAGATTTGTTTTATAAGTTTAAAATCCTGTTCATCCTTACGTTCTCTTTCGATACGCTTAGGTTCAGCCTTAAGCCAGGCATAATAACTTTTGCGTTTTACTGCAGCTAATTCACACAGATAGGAAACCATCCTAACTAGACCATGTTTACGAATAGTGGCCTCAATTAGTTGGAACTTTTCTGATAATGTTAGTCTTGTTTCTTCGCCTTCCTCTCTAGTTCTTCTAACTTTTTTAAGAAGTCGTTTTCCATCTCTAAGAAGGCTATACGTGCTTCAGCTTTTTTTAGTTTTTCTTCTAATGTAAGATCCTTCGAAGATGGACGTCCTGTGCTTCCTTTTCCGCGACGCTCATTTTTAAAACCTTCTCACCATACTTTTCATAAGTTTTTCGCCAACGTTTTAAACATTGTAGAGGCTTTTCATGGCCAATTATGTCTAGATCAAATCCATATTCAATGAAAATATCTTTTGGCCCTTTGCCATTTTGGTTTTCTTTAATGGCAGCAATTTTAAATTCAGGTTTGTATGAGATCGACCGGTCTGATACATGATTGACATTTGGGTTGTTCTCTAGTTGTTTACGTTGAAATTCATTAAAAATAATTTTACTCATATTAGTTCCCCGTTCTCTCTATTTGTTTTGATTATAACGGGTTTTCTATGATAAAACATAAAAAATCCCGAATAATGGACTTTTTTATAAGTGTCCATTATTCGGGAGACAGTTCACCTTAACACCTCTGGCTTTTTGCGTTTGAACCTTTACAAGCTTTAAACGTTATACTAAAGGGTAAAAGAAAAGAAGAGCATTTATGAATTTCTCTTGAAAAAGAATGAGAAAGGTTATCGTTATCAATAATAATTATTAAATAATAATTATAATAATTATTACTTGAAAATATTACTTTATTATATATAATAATTAATATAAGTTAAAATTTTAGGTGGATATTGCTTAATCATGAAGTGTAAGTAAATACGAAAGATAGTTTTATTCTTAGATTAGAGGGAGTGAGAGAATTGGAACTAAATACAGCAAGTAAACTAGCAAATCCTATACAATCGGAACATCATACCTTTTCAAAATGGACTGAACATATTGAACTTATAAATGCCATTATTGCTGGAGTGCTTATTGGGTTCGGCTGTTTTTTTGAGAGCAACGGAAATCAATCAATTGCGATTCCTTTATTTATTTTGGCATTTGTCATTGGCGGCTATGCTAAGGCGAAGGAGGGTATTGAGGAAACAATCTCCGAAAAAACACTAAATGTTGAGCTGTTAATGATTTTTGCGGCCATTGGTTCAGCTATTATTGGCTATTGGACAGAAGGAGCTATTTTAATCTTTATTTTTGCATTAAGTGGGGCACTTGAGACGTATACGATGAATAAAAGCCAACGGGAAATATCGGCTTTGATGAGTCTGCAGCCTGAAGAGGCATGGGTGATTGATCATTATGGCAATGAACGAAGGGTTCATATTTCCTCATTGCAAATCGGTGATACGATTCTAGTTAAGCCTGGTGAACGTGTTCCTGCTGATGGTATTATTTTATCTGGTAAAACGAATATTGACCAATCTGCAATCACTGGTGAATCAATGCCTGTTGAACGTGAGATAAATGATGAAGTATTTGCCGGAACTGTCAACGGGAACGGATCTATAACCATAAAGGTAACTAAAAAGAGTACCGAAACAATGTTCCAGAAAATCCTGGATCTTGTCCAATCGGCTCAATCTGAAAAATCTCCTTCACAGCAATTTATCGAAAAATTTGAAGGAACCTATGTAAAAGCAGTGTTAGCTCTTGTAGCAATTATGATGGTGCTTCCTTATTTTGCACTTGGTTGGAGCTGGAATGAAACAATTTATCGTGCACTTGTCTTAATGGTGGTTGCTTCCCCTTGTGCTTTAGTTGCCTCGATTATGCCGGCTACTTTATCGGCTATCTCAAATGGAGCAAGAAATGGTCTGTTATTTAAAGGCGGCGTACATTTAGAGCAATTGAGTAAAACAAAGGTTGTTGTATTTGATAAAACAGGTACATTAACTAAAGGGGAACCAACTGTAACAGATATCATCATTACAGATTCTGTTGATAACGATTTATTTTATGAAGCAGTTTTATCAATTGAAAATCAATCAAATCACCCATTAGCTCGTGCGATCGTTGCAAAAATTCAAAAGGATTTTCCGCTGAGTATCGCCAATATGGCATCTGTGGATGAAAAATCCGGCTTTGGAATAAGTGCCGTTTTACATGATGTTAAATGGAAAATCGGAAAAGCTGATTTTGTTGGCAGAGATCTAGCGGACAGTTTTGGTGATGGCGTTAGCGGAAAGCTGGCTAAGGAAGGAAAAACAATTGTCTATGTTGTACGTGAAGATCAAATTGTCGGTCTTTTAGCATTAAAAGATACTGTTAGGGAGGATGCAAAAGTAGCTCTTCAGACCTTACAGAGAAATGGCATAAAAACTGTTATGCTAACAGGTGACAGTCAATCTACAGCAGAAGCAATTTCGAAAGAATTACAAATTGATTATTTTATTGGAGAGTGCCTTCCTGAAGATAAAGTAAATGAAATTAAGGCTTTAAAAGAAAAATATGGCACTGTAACGATGATTGGAGACGGGATTAACGACGCGCCAGCGCTGGCTGTATCTGATGTAGGAATTGCAATGGGCGAAGGAACAGATGTTGCTTTGGAAACGGCGGATATTGTGCTCATGAAAAATGAATTATCTAAGCTTACGAAGGCTTTTACGTTATCGAAAAAAATGAATCTAATTGTTAAGCAAAATATTGTATTTTCGATGTCAATCATTGCGTTTTTAATTTGCTCGAATTTTATTCAAATACTTGATCTTCCATTAGGTGTAATAGGTCATGAAGGAAGCACAATTCTTGTTATTTTGAATGGTCTTCGTTTATTAAGAGGGTAAACAAAAACGTCAGTGCCTTGCTCATACTTTGTCAATCAATAGATCGATCATTTTACTATATTAGTTTATTAAAGGGACTGTTTCATTTTTTGAGACAGTCCCTTTCTTTATAGTCAAGTTTCACTAGCTGAAGGAGAAGATGTTTTTTCTTCATCATCAGGTCTTTTGCTAACGATGATATAGGAAGTAACAAAACAACAAAAGCCTATAATCCAACCGAACACTGTACTATAATAATATAGATCAATTAATGACATACCAATAATTGGCGAGAGAACCCCAATTATGCAAAGAATCGGAACTAGCTGACGTTTTACCCAATGAAGCACGGAAAACAACTCCTTAGCAGGAAGAAAAAATTAAGTAAGATTAAATAATGATAATAAATTTTTTAGAATAAGAGTATAAGCTTCATTCTCGTTTATTTCTTAATCATTATTGTTCGAATATTTGTATGTAGTTATTATACAGGAAAATAATTATTTAGAGTACACGAGAATTATTAAAAACTTGTTACAAATATCAATGATCATGTACCACAGAATCGATCTGGTTTGTTATGATGTTATTATAGTGAAATAGCATAGGAGTGAAAGGTGAATGGAAAAACGTTTAATAAAGTTAATGAATTCGCTGCAAGAGCAGGAGATTGACATGTGTTTTATCCACTCTAAAGAAAATGTTTTTTATTTAACTAACTTTTATAGTGACCCGCACGAACGATTAATGGGTTTATTTCTTTTTAAAGAAAAAGAGCCATTTTTCATCTGCCCTCAAATGGAAGCAGGGCAAGTGAAGGAAGCTGGATGGAATTACGAGGTTGTGGGCTACGGTGATCATGAAAACCCTTGGGAACGAATACAAGATGTTCTTGATAAACGTGATCTCAAATCTATTAAGAAGTTGGCAGTTGAAATTGAAACAATTTCATACAGTAGAGCTGAGAATTTACAGCAAATCATTCAGTCTGAAGAAATCGTATCAATTGAACAGATGTTAAACGAACACCGTGTTATAAAGGACGAAAAAGAAGCAGAGATTTTACGGCAGGCAGCAGAATTAGCGGACTATGGAGTCAAAGTAGGTGTTCATGCACTAAAACAAGGGATATCCGAAATGGAAGTACTTGCTGCGATCGAATATGAATTAAAGAAAAAAGGTATTCGTGAAATGTCCTTTTCCACGATGGTATTGTTCGGAGAAAAGTCAGGTCAGCCTCATGGGAACCCAGGATTAAAAACGTTAAGTGAAGGTGACTTTGTATTGTTTGATCTAGGTGTGGTTCTTGATGGATATTGCTCGGATATTACGAGAACGTTTGTATATAAGTCCTATGTTGAAAAACAAAAGCAAATATATGATACTGTTTTGCAAGCACAATTAGCAGCTTTACAGGCCAGTAAACCTGGAAAGCGAATCGGCGATTTGGATTTAATTGCAAGAGAAATTATTACAAATGCTGGATATGGTGACTACTTTCCGCATCGTCTTGGCCATGGCCTAGGTATAAACGTTCATGAATATCCATCCATGAGTCATACAAATAACGAAGTTTTGAAAGAAGGCATGGTTTTTACTATTGAACCAGGAATTTATGTACCAACCGTTGGCGGAGTTAGAATTGAAGATGATGTAATGATTACGAAAGATGGTTTTGAAGTATTAACAAAATTTACGAAAGAGTTTACTGTGATTAATTAAATGTAACATTTGTTCTTAAGCTAAAATAATTAAGAGTGAAATTATTCCAGAGGGGAAACGAAACTTGAGAATTTGGATGATAGCTGTTATCACCTTATTTTTGACAACTGCCTGTGTATTAAAAGAGAATGGTTCTGATCGAATCTCTGCACATGTCACAAGAGTTGTTGACGGCGACACTGTTCATGTAACTGTAAATGGGAAAGAGGAGACTGTCAGGCTATTGTTAGTAGATACTCCTGAAACAGTACACCCTACTAAACAAGTCCAACCATTCGGACCAGAGGCTAGCAGTTTTGTAAAAAAGTTATTACATGATGCTGATGTAGAATTAGAGCTGGATATTGGTGAACGTGATAAATACGGCAGGTTATTGGCTTACCTTTATGTTAACGATGAAATGGTCAATCAATTGCTTCTCGAAAAAGGTTTAGCAAGAGTTGCCTATGTTTTCGAGCCTAATACAAAATATGTTGATAAATTTTATAAGATTCAAAAACAGGCTATGGCAAAGGGGATTGGTATTTGGAGTATTGAAAATTATGCCACAGATCAAGGCTTTAATGAAGATCCCTCAGCTGTCCATGCAGAAAATAAGACAGATGAATGTACGATCAAAGGGAATATTAATTCAAAGGGCGAAAAGATTTTCCATACTGAGAATTCCCCTTCCTATAAGGTAACAAAGCCTGAAAAAATGTTTTGTACAGAAGCTGAAGCCATTGCAGAAGGGTATCGAGCAGTAAACAGATAGTGAAAAATTGACAAAGAGCTGCCTTATTAGCAGCTCTTTTTGCATCTTGTAATTGAACTGACAAATATTTGATTCGTCAATCCCATCTTTCGTAAACCTATGTAAAATTTGTACATTTTAATGTGAAGTTTCTTTAGCTCAAGATATAGACAATAGAACATTGACGCATAAACGATATAAGCCCTACCTCTCTTATATCAATACGGCTCCTAGGCCGCGCCAAAGTAAAGAAGCGTCATGATGTGTTAACAAAATTCATCCAAGAAGCGCGCTACTTTTTTAATACCCATTTTTCAGATGGCAAAACCTTTAGCATAAAAAATATACAGTTTGTAAGATCTAGTAAAGCTGACAAAACAGAATACGAATGTCAGCTTGATATTACGAAATGGTTGTTGTTTGGGAGATTTAAAAAGATTAGATTGAAAGTGAGGGAATAAGGTTTAAACACAAAGTTTAAGTTTAACATGATCTTTGTTTTTTATGAAACGTTTGTTTTTTTACACCACCCTGCAGATAAAATTTGCTCAATAGAAAAGCTGCGAACTTGGTTTCGTAAGTAACAGTAGGCCAAAACGTTATTGTTGCTGATTTTTTTCACGATGATTTTTCGATGTGAAAACTCTCCTCCTTTTGAATGGTAAATAATATCGATTGGTAGTTGCTTTTCCAGGCTTAATCTAAAATATTGCTTCAAAATAATACACCTCCATCAACACAAAAAGAATAAGCGAACATACATTCTATTATACGCGATTCCATCGAAAATATGTTCGGTTTTTTACATGAAAGAAAGCAGAAATATTTTCTACTTTCCTTACCTAGTTTTGCCATATTTTTTCCTCTAAAAACGTATGATGATAAAAAGAAATTTTTTAAAGGATTTATTTATTCAATTATTAACTTTTGAAAGGGGAGAAGGTAATGACTGAGCAGGAAAAGGTGAAATTAATTCAAGAAATAACAGAGGATATCATTCGTCTTTCTGTTAAAGATCATCAAGAGAAAAGAAGAAGTGAACAGGAAAAAGCAGTTGAATTACTAGCTAGAGCTTTATACGATTTCTCGGTTATGTACCTATCACCACAGACAAACCATGAAGAAGCCCTTAAAGGGACACTTGCAAAAGTAAAGATTGCTTATAATACTCTTGATCGGATCAAAACAACTAAGCTGCATATTACAAGAATAAATCAAACTTAAAAAGTTACCTGGTAAATGATCAGAGGGGTTGAATTGTTCATAAGGATAGGATGATATAACTAAATAAGAACATATGTTCCAATCTTGTTTCGGTTTATGATACAATAAGGATACAGTCAAATGGATCAAACAAGCCCCTAGTGAAAGGGGGTGATGCCTGTTGACCATTTATGAAAGCTTAGTCGCTATGTTTAGTTTTGCTTCATTGATAGTAGCTATATTAGCCTTTTCACAAAAAAAATAGACCTTGGCCAGGTCTATAAAACATTATCGTTAGATCCAATTTTGACTGTAGACTGTGGATGCGGCAACATCCACGGTCATTACTTAAATATATTATAGCATAAAGATAAATATGATACAGCAAACTTCTATGATGAATGCAGGGAACCTTTTTCTTATTCAAGATTTAATTTTTTTAATAATGGAGAAAAAACATATTCAATATCAAAAAACATGGGATTATTTTCATCATTATAAAGAATAATTTTACCTTCATTCTTTGTTTCGGGAATGTATAACAACAGAACCTCACTTACAATATCTTCAAACCATTTGTTTTTAACTTTTATCGATTTTGTAAGCGGAATTTTTATTAAATACCCTTTCTTTGGAATTGGATTTGCTTGTACGGTTACTCTTTTAATTGATCGTATTGCCTTTTGTATCTCCGCATCTATTTCCTCTGAGCTCTCAATCTCCTTAATGATATTGCTTGTTTCAATATCCAAAACCTTAATTTTCAGATTCTCTGCATTGATTTGCTGTTTGTCGAAAATGAAAAAGCAAAGAAATAGCAGCATAATCTTTATTGCTTTTTTCATAATTTATTCACCTCTAGTTTATCGTTCCCAATTTATTTGATCCTTACGAATAACAATTTTCATTATAGTAAAAAAGCTTGAAGGTAAGTGTTTTTTATCATGCTTCGGGTTTGGTATCATAAATGTCAAGTGATAATTCCGCTATTTTTTTCTACATAAAGCGACAAATTCATTGACGTTCTTTGTGAACTCTTGTACGATGAGAAAGATTGAATGAAAAGGAGCTGTGGATTTCGTGAAGGAGTCCTTTCAAATAAAAAAAGCATTAAATAATAATGTATTAATTGCCCATCATCATTCTTTTGGTGAGGTTGTTTTAATTGGCAAGGGAATCGGCTTTGGTAAAAAGAAAGACGACATCCTTGAAGAAAATCGATTTGAAAAAATGTTTGTGTTAACAAATCAAAAGGAACAGGAACAATATAAAAAGCTATTAACGGATATTGATGAAGATATGCTTGATGTGGTACAGGATGTGATCCGATATATATCCGATCGTGTTGAGCATCCGTTAAATGAACATATTCATATTGCCTTAACAGATCACATCACGTTTGCGTTAAAGCGTTTACAGCAAGGGATGGATTTAAAAAATCCATTTTTAATTGAAACGAAATCTCTTTATCCTTTTGAATTTCAGCTTGCAACAGAAGTCATTAAACGCCTTAATAAAAAACTGAATGTCAAGCTGCCCGATGGGGAAATTGGATTTATAGCTTTACACATTCATAGTTCCATTACAAATAAACCGCTTTCAGAAGTAAACCAATATTCTCAGTTAATTAGCCGTTTAACAGATGTCATTGAGGATTCATTAAAAATAAAAGTGGATCGGGAAAGTGTGAATTATTTAAGGCTGGTTCGGCATCTTCGGTACACGATTGAAAGAGTTAATACAGGTGAAACAGTTGCTGAACCCGAAAAATTAGCTTTTTTGTTGAAAAATGAATATCCTCTATGCTACAATACCTCTTGGAAAATGATTAAAGTGATGCAACAGGCGTTAAAGAAACCAGTCTATGAAGCAGAAGCTGTGTATTTAACCATGCATTTATATCGATTAACAAATAAATGAAGATACGATGCGTTTCACGTGTTACTGATTCGATCAGGCATGAGTGAACAAGATGTGTTTTTATTTGCTATTTTGGGGAAGTATACCTATTAGCGGATAAACCTCTGTTCACCATGCCTTTTTTATTTGTTTTTACCTTTTTATATCTGTACTAATGTAAACGGTCAAAAAATTTATAAAGCTCTTGTTCAATGGTTTTTAACTGCTAGTTGTCACTAAAAAAGTAATGGAGGTTAACGATCATGTTTAAAAATGCATTTGGCGTCCTGCAAAAAATTGGACGTGCACTCATGTTGCCGGTTGCTTTATTGCCTGCTGCAGGTCTTTTATTAGCATTAGGCAATGCTTTGCAAAATGAGACATTAATTGAAATAGCGCCATTTTTAACTAGCGATTGGGTTGTATTAATCGCGAGTGTTATGGAGAATGCTGGTAATATTGTTTTCTCAAATTTACCGGTATTATTTGCTGTCGGTGTTGCCATCGGTCTTGCTAATGGTGATGGGGTTGCAGGAATTGCTGCATTAATTGGATACCTAATCATGAATGTTACGATGAGTAGTATTTTAAAAGGTTTAGGTGTTATGCCGACAGATTCAGCTGCACTAGGAGAATTTTTAGCAGCTAATAGTGCTGCATATGGGAATGTACTCGGAATTCCTACCTTGCAAACAGGGGTTTTCGGTGGAATAATTGTCGGTGTTTTAGCTTCCTATATGTACAATAAGTTCTTTACAATTGAATTGCCGCAATATTTAGGTTTCTTTGCCGGCAAACGATTTGTACCAATAGCAACAGCTGCTTCAGCTGTCGTTCTTGGGATTATTATGTATTTCATTTGGCCGCCTATTCAATCAGGCTTAAATGCATTCTCAACAAATTTGTTGGATGCTAATAGAACGTTAGCAGCATTTATTTTTGGGGTGATCGAACGTTCCCTTATTCCATTTGGGTTACATCATATTTTCTATTCCCCGTTCTGGTTTGAATTTGGTTCATATGTGAACGCTGCAGGCGATACAGTCCGTGGTGACCAAACGATTTTCTTTAACCAAATTAAAGATGGAGTACAGGATTTAACTGCAGGTACATTTATGACTGGTAAATTCCCATTCATGATGTTCGGTTTACCTGCTGCTGCATTAGCGATTTATCATGAGGCAAAACCTGAAAATAAAAAAATTGTAGCTGGTTTAATGGGGTCTGCTGCATTAACTTCTTTTTTAACTGGTATTACAGAACCTCTTGAATTCTCATTCTTGTTTGTCGCACCAGTGTTATTTGGAATTCATGCTATCTTTGCTGGTTTATCCTTTATGACAATGCATCTATTGGATGTAAAAATCGGGATGACATTCTCAGGGGGATTAATTGACTTTTTGTTATTTGGAGTATTGAACCCGCAAACAAATTGGTGGCTAGTGATTCCAGTTGGTTTAGTGCTTGCGGTCATTTACTATTTTGGTTTCCGCTTTGCGATACGCAAATGGAATCTTGCAACACCTGGACGTGAAGCTGCAGATGTTGAAACAGCTGATGAAGGTGAAACAAAAGGAGCTTCTGATGATTTACCAGTCCAAATTTTACAATCATTAGGTGGACAAGAGAATATCAAACATCTTGATGCATGTATCACACGTTTACGTGTAACAGTAAATGACGCAAAAGAAGTTGATAAAAACCGTTTGAAAAAGCTTGGAGCTTCAGGAGTACTAGAAGTTGGAAACAATATTCAAGCCATTTTTGGACCTAAGTCAGATAATCTAAAAACACAAATTCAGGATGTTATGGCCGGTAAAAAGCCAAGAGCAACAAAAACACACTCTCAAACTCAAGAAGTTCAAGAACAAGTAGAAGATGTAGTGGCAGATGGCTTGAAAAATGATGTGGCAGATGAAACATTCGTATCTCCACTTACAGGTGAATTGAAAGACATTACGGAAGTTCCTGACCAAGTATTTTCAGGCAAAATGATGGGAGACGGGTTTGCTATTTTACCTGATAATGGAACTGTTGTTTCACCAGTTAATGGTAAAATCTTAAATGTTTTCCCAACCAAACATGCGATTGGTATTCAGTCTGACGGAGGAAAAGAAATTTTAATTCACTTCGGTATAGATACAGTTAACCTTAAAGGTGAAGGCTTTGAAGCATTTGTTCAAGAAGGTGACATTGTTGAACAAGGACAAAAATTACTTGAAGTTGACCTTGACTATGTGAAACAACATGCACCTACAACAATGACACCAATTGTGTTTACCAACTTAAAAGAAGGTCAATCCATTAAATTACAAACTAAAGGCAAGGTAAGTGCAAAGGATGATAATATCATTTCGATTGAAGATTAATTTGAATTTTCAATAAGATAAAACTTGTTTTTTGATTTGGGACTGATAAAATAGTATTTTGTAGAATAATGTAACTAAAAGGAGATTGATGAAAAATGGCAGAAAAAACATTTACAGTAACAGCAGAAACAGGAATTCACGCACGTCCAGCAACAGTTTTAGTTCAAACAGCTAGTAAATATGATGCAGATGTTAACTTAGAATATAACGGCAAAACAGTTAATCTAAAATCAATCATGGGTGTTATGTCTTTAGGAATTCCTCAAGGATCTCAAATTAAGATCACTGCAGCTGGTTCAGATGCAGACGATGCAATTGCTGGCATCGAAGAAACATTGAAAAAAGAAGGGCTTGGCGAATAATGAGTGCAAACCTAAAAGGGATTGGAGCTTCTGCTGGTATTGCAATTGCAAAAGCATACCGCCTGGAGGAACCAGAACTTAAGATCGAAAAGATAGAAGTCACAGATAAAGAAGCTGAAAAGCAACGATTTGAACAAGCGATTAGTCAATCAAAAGCTGAGCTTGAAAAAATTAAAGAACATGCAAATCGTGAACTAGGCGCGGATAAAGCAGAAATCTTTGCTGCTCATTTACTCGTCTTGAGCGACCCGGAGCTGCTTAACCCTGTTGAGGACAAGATTAGCACTGAGGGTGTAAATGCTGAATTTGCAATGAAAGAAACAGCTGATATGTTTGTTTCAATGTTTGAAGCTATGGATAACGAATACATGAAAGAGCGTGCTGCTGATATTCGTGATGTGACGAAACGTGTTATCGCACATTTACTAGGCGTTCAAATTCCAAATCCAAGCTTAATTTCTGAAGAAGTAGTGATTATTGCTGAAGACTTGACACCTTCTGATACTGCACAATTAAATCGTCAATACGTAAAAGGATTTACCACTGATATTGGTGGTCGTACTTCACATTCAGCTATCATGGCTCGCTCAATGGAAATTCCAGCAGTCGTAGGTACGAAACAAGCAACCTCTTCTATTGAAAATGGTGTAATGGTCATTGTTGACGGACTTGATGGAGATGTCATTATCGATCCCGCGCCAGAAGTCATTGCTCAATACGAAGAGAAAAAAGCAAAATATGAAGCACAAAAAGCAGAGTGGGCAAAGCTTGTTAATGAGCCAACCCTATCTAAAGATGGAATGCATGTAGAACTAGCTGCTAATATTGGTACACCTGAGGATGTAAAAGGTGTAGTAGAAAATGGCGGAGAGGCTGTCGGCCTTTATCGTACAGAGTTCCTTTACATGGGCAGAGACCAACTTCCAACAGAGGACGAGCAATTTGATGCTTATAAAACAGTTCTAGAAAGAATGGAAGGAAAGCCGGTCGTTGTTCGTACACTAGACATTGGCGGTGACAAGGAGCTTCCGTACTTAAATCTTCCTAAAGAAATGAATCCATTCTTAGGCTTCAGAGCGATTCGTTTATGTTTAGAAGAACAAGATATTTTCCGTACGCAATTGCGTGCATTATTACGTGCAAGCAGTTACGGAAATCTAAAAATAATGTTTCCAATGATTGCTACAGTTTCTGAATTTAGAGAAGCAAAAGCGATTCTTTTAGAAGAAAAAGAAAAGCTAGTTGCAAATGGTGTACAAATATCTGATTCAATTGAAATTGGTATGATGGTTGAAATTCCATCAACAGCAGTAATGGCAGATCAATTTGCAAAAGAGGTTGACTTCTTTAGCATTGGAACAAATGATTTAATTCAATACACAATGGCTGCAGACCGTATGAATGAACGTGTATCATACTTATATCAACCATATAATCCAGCGATTCTTCGCTTAATTTCAATGGTGATCGATGCTGCTCATAAGGAAGGAAAATGGGCTGGCATGTGTGGGGAAATGGCAGGAGATCCAGTTGCCATCCCATTATTACTTGGTCTAGGACTAGATGAGTTCTCTATGAGTGCTACATCCATCCTTCCGGCACGTACACAAATTAAAGATCTTTCTAAAGCAGAAGCACAAAGCTTTAAAGAGAAAGTGTTAGCAATGACAACAACCGAAGAAGTTGTTGCATTTGTAAAAGAAACCTTTAATATATCATAATGAATCTTTTAGGACAGGTATTATGCCTGTCCTTTTTAACGATTTTTTTGTTTTGGTGTCCAGATTTATGTGCCATCGGCTAAATGGTCTATTCAAATAGAAATCGAAGGTAATTGCTATTCGCCTTATGATTGTGCCTTGCTCTTTTCTTATGTTCAAATTTTTTTCAATTGGACAACCTATTCTAGAATGAACTAATTTTGAAGGGAAGGTCCAAATGGAACATAATCATTTTCAAATTGGGGAAGAGGTTTATGTGATCTATCGAAACCCGCATGCAGTAAATGTAGCAAATATCGAAAAAGCAGAAATTGTGAGGCATCCAAAAAATCCGAATGAGCTGGCTTTGTTTCTTTATGATGCATACCATCCATTAGAAGAGGAAGATGCTGTATTCTCAAGTTATGCTGAAGCAGAAAAGCTTTATAATCAATTATTTGATTATCAGCAATATGATTAATTTGAAATTTCTTACTGATTAATAAAAAAGAGATATGGAAAGGTTAATCACATAATATGTCTTTCTTTTTTAGGAGATGGTTGTATTGATAAAACCTTTTGTTCCACAATTAGTTTATATCGAACCGAGAGCACTAGAGTATCCTCGTGGAGTTGAATTGAAACAAAAGTTTGAAGAAATGGGGTTGGAGATTAGGGAAACAACTTCCCATAATCAAGTGCGAAATATACCTGGTAATAATCATCTTCAGCAATACCGGTCAGCAAAATCTACTTTAGTCATTGGTGTTAGAAAAACACTTGAATTTGACAGCTCAAAGCCTTCTGCAGAATATGCTATTCCTCTCGCTACAGGATGTATGGGCCACTGCCATTATTGCTATTTGCAAACGACAATGGGCAGTAAGCCTTATATACGGACTTATGTTAATGTAGATGAGATTCTTGACCAAGCACACAAGTATATGGAAGAGCGTAGTCCGCAAATGACCCGTTTCGAAGCTTCATGTACGTCAGATATTGTCGGAATTGATCATTTAACACATTCATTAAAGGCAGCGATTGAATTTTTCGGTCAAACGGATATAGGAAGGCTGCGCTTTGTAACTAAATTTCATCATGTTGATCATCTATTAGATGCAAAACATAATGGAAAAACCAGGTTTCGTTTCAGTATAAACGCCGATTATGTGATTAAAAATTTTGAACCGGGTACTTCTCCATTAGAGCAGAGAATTGAGGCAGCTGTAAAGGTGGCGAATGCAGGTTATCCGTTAGGGTTTATTGTTGCACCAATTTATATACACGAAAATTGGCAGGAAGGCTACAAGACATTATTTGAAAAGCTCAATGCCCATCTTCCAGCAGATGTTCGCGATGATATCACCTTTGAAATGATCCAGCATAGATTTACAAAACCAGCAAAACGTGTGATTCAAAAAAACTATCCGAAAACAAAGTTGGAATTAAATGAAGAAGAAAGAAGATACAAATGGGGAAGATATGGAATAGGGAAATACATCTATCCAAAGGATCAGGAACAAGAACTCCGTGAAACACTTGAAGGCTATGTCGATCATTATTTTCCAAATGGTAAGGTTGAATATTTCACATAATATGGCATTCAGCAGTTTTTACTCAAGACGGTCCTCACAAAGCATGTGGGGACTTGTCCTTCTTCTTAAATTCCCCTCTAAATAACTTACAAAAGCATTTGTATTCAAACCATAACTTTTTGAACAAATGCCTCAATTGACTTGTTCTGACTATTCGAATGATAGCTGGGCATGTTCTTTCAACACTATATTCAAGTTTTCAGGATTCTTTAGTTAAAGCATTATAAAGGAAATGGTAAAATAAACGTATCTTTACATAAGGGGTGTTTAACAATGCAGTTAGAGTATCAGGGGAAAAGTGCATTAATTATTGCTTCAAGTCAAGGACTTGGAAAGGCAATCGCGAAAAAGCTTGCAGAACAAGGTGTAAATGTAATGATCTCCAGCCGTGATGAAGAAAAATTGAAACAGGTAAAAAATGAGCTTGAGCGCACGGCAAAAGGAAAAATTCATTATAAAGCATGTGATATAAAGAATAAGGAAGACATTAAACTACTTGTTGAGACAACAGTTTCTGAATTAGGTTCGATTGATTTACTTGTTAATAACGCCGGCGGTCCGCCTGCTGGAACGTTTGAGGAAATGACAGATGATGATTGGCAGCATTCCTTTGAATTAAATCTATTAAGCTATATTCGCATTACTAGAGAGGTATTACCGTATATGAAGAAAAATGGCGGGAAAATCGTGAATATTGCATCATCCTCTGTTAAAGAACCAATCCCGGGACTTATTTTATCAAATACCTTTCGGACAGGCATTGTTGGCTTAACGAAAACACTTGCAACTGAGTTTGCACCATATCATATCCTGATTAACACAGTTGCACCTGGTCGAATCGCAACAGACCGTGTTGCCTTTTTAGATGAAAAAGCAGCCGAAAAGCAAGGAGTATCAAGAGATGTCATTGAAGAAAAAATAAAAAGCGCAATTCCGTTAGGACGCTATGGTGAACCTGAGGAATTTGCCAATTATGTTGCCTTCCTATTATCTGACGCAAATAGCTATATGACAGGGCAAACATTTTTAATAGATGGCGGACTGATTAAATCAATTTAAAAAAAGCAAAGGGGAGTTATAATATGAGAAAAACGGTTGGATTTATTGGGCTTGGCGTCATGGGGAAAAGCATGGCCAAGCATCTTATAAAAGGAGGATATCAGCTTAATGTTTTTACAAGAACGAAAGAGAAGGCAGATGACCTTTTAAATGAAGGGGCAATATGGAAGGATTCAGTTCAGAAGCTTTCAACTGATAGCGATATTATTATTACGATGATCGGCTATCCAAAGGATGTCGAAGACGTTTATTTAGGCGAAAAAGGCATTATTGAATCGGCAAAGCCAGGTACATATGTTATTGACATGACAACATCACAGCCATCCTTAGCAAAAAAAATCTATGAACGAGCAAAAGCCAAGGAAATCAATGCACTTGATGCACCAGTATCAGGCGGCGACATTGGTGCACAAGAAGCAAGGTTAGCTATAATGGTTGGCGGTGATAAAAAAGCATTTGAAGAATGCTTACCGCTATTTGAGCTAATGGGACAAAATATTGTTTATCAAGGTGAAGCAGGTGCTGGCCAGCATACAAAAATGTGTAATCAAATTGCGATTGCCTCAGGAATGATCGGTGTATGTGAAGCAATTGCTTATGCAGAAAAATCTGGTTTAGACCCTGCCAATGTATTAAAGAGTATTTCCACTGGTGCAGCAGGAAGCTGGTCACTTAGCAATTTGGCACCAAGAATGCTTGCTGACAATTATGAACCAGGCTTTTTCGTGAAACATTTTATTAAAGATATGGGAATTGCTCTCGAAGAATCGATGAATATGGACTTAAACACACCAGGCCTGCAGCTTGCCCATAAGCTTTATGAACAGCTAGCGGAGTTAGGGAATGAAAATTGCGGTACACAAGCGTTGATTAAACTATGGAAAGGTGAAAAATAAAGGAAAAATTTATAGATCATGCGGTCTGCTTTACTTATTAATGTTGAAGAGATCACCATAGAAATAAGCTGCAAAAGAAGAGGAGTTGTCGCCTCTTCTTTTGCAGTTTTTTACTTCACATTATTTTCAAATTCCAAACCTATATCTTCACAAAGATTAGTGGTAAAATAATGGGTGGACCAAAACTGTAAATATAGATCTTTTGACATAAGCAGATCTTTTAATAAAGGGGGAATTTGTATTGACTGAACAAGGCGCGAATGCATCTGAACACCGAAAATTAAAAAAGTCGAGATACATTCGCATAAATGTATTTTTTTTCCTAGTGTTTGTATTGTTCGTTGCACTTATTGTCCGGCTCGGTGTCGTTCAAATTGTCCAAGGTGAGGCATTTGCCAAAGAAGTGGCACGAACAGAATCAGATTATGCTAGTATGCCTGCACCAAGGGGGAAAATGTATGATCGCTATAATCGAGTAGTCGTTGACAACAAAAGTGTGCCTGCAATTACGTATACTGTTGATAAAACAACAAAAGCAGAGGATAAAATAGCGACAGCTAAAAAGTTATCACAATATATAAGCTATGATGCGGCGTTTTTAGAGAAAGAGCTGAAGGAAAGAGATATAAAGGATTATTGGCTGGCTTCACATCCAGATGAAGCGAAAGAGCTGCTTTCAGAGAGTGAATTGGAGTTAGAATCATCTGAAACTTATCGATTACAGGTTGAACGTGTTCCAGAAGAGGAAGTTGCTGCCATTAAAGCTAGCAGCCAAGAAAAAGAACTTGCCTATATCTACACTCGCTTTTCTTCAGGCTACCAATATGAGCCGCAAATCGTGAAATCAACGAATTTAACAGATGAAGAAGTTTCTATGGTTGCAGAGCATTTAGAAGAGCTTCCTGGCGTTGACGTTATTACGGATTGGGCCAGAGATTATCCGTATGAATCATTGAAAACCATTTTTGGCGGTATTAGTACTCCTGAACAAGGAATTCTTCAATCCAGGGAGGATTTTTATACGGCAAGAGGCTATGCCCGAAATGAACGAGTAGGGACAAGCTATCTTGAATACCAATACGAAGATTACTTAAATCCGCGTAAAGCAAAGATTGAATATATATCGGATAAAAGCGGGAACATTGTCTCTGAAGAAGTGGTTGATGAAGGACAAAGAGGTTATGATCTAAAGCTTTCATTTGACATGGAACTGCAAATGGAAGTAGAAAAAATTGTTGAGGAAGAACTTCGTAAAGCTAGTGCAAGCCACTTTTTGATGGACCGCGCGTTTGTTGTCATGATGGATCCATATCAAGGCGATGTATTAGCGATGGTAGGGAAGCAGCTTAACCCAGAGAACCGCAGTGGTGAAATGCTTGATTTTGCTTACGGGACATTCGCAACTCAATATGAAGCAGGTTCAACAGTAAAAGGAGCAACCGTGCTTGCCGGTTATCAAGACGGGATGCCGATCGGCCAAGGATATTATGATACAACCCTTTATTTAAGAGGAACACCGCCAAAAGGCTCTTATAGAAATCTTGGATATATGACTGATTTAAGTGCATTAAAGCTATCATCCAACGTCTATATGTTCCATGTGGCGATGAGAATTGCTGACATCACATATGTGAAAAATGGACCGTTTAATGCGACTTCAGAGGATTTCCAAAAGCTTCGTAATTATTTTGCTCAATTTGGTTTAGGGGTGGCAACTGGTATTGATTTACCACAGGAGTCTTCAGGTTTAATCAGTACACCAGATTCAGCCGGTAAGCTTTTGGATATTGCGATCGGACAATTTGATACGTATACACCGCTTCAAATGGCTCAATATGTTTCGGTTATTGCCAATGGAGGGTATCGTGTACAGCCCCGTATCGTTACCAGTATCCATGCACCTGTTGAGGAAAATGAAATAGGACCAATTGTTGTTGATAAAGAACCGAATATTTTAAATCGCGTTAACAATACAACAGAAGAAATTGAACGGGTACAACAAGGGTTTAAACTTGTTGTCACATCAGGAACAGCTTCTGCCTATATCGATTATGATGTGGCTGGTAAAACTGGTACATCACAAACCCTTTATTATGGTCCTAAACGTGAATATTGGGGAAGAAAAACAAATAACTTAAACTTCGTTGGCTATTATCCATCTGAAAACCCACAGGTTGCCTTTAGTGTTGTTGTCCCTTGGGCTAGTGATGATAGTGATCCCGTCAATAAGCATATTGCAAATCGAATTGTAAAAGCTTATATGGATCTTCAAGAAAAATATGTTACAACAACAGAAATTAACAAAGACAGTAAAAAAGAAGAGGAATAATAACCTCTTCTTTTTTACTGTGCTCTACATAATTCCCTGATTTTTTCACAAAATACTCATGTGGTCTATAAAGAGGAGTGAAGAAGATGGCGAAACGTACTAAGAAAAATGATCCACAGCAAAAAAACAAAAAAGGCTTTGACTCAAGTGCTATTGATTCAGAATTCAGCCATGAAATGGGCAGTGCAGCAACAAATAAAATTCATCATGATAAAGCGAAAAAAGTAAAAGCAGCCAAAAATAACGGTGAATATAAAGGAAGCCATTAAGAGACCTGGTGTCTCTTTTTTTATGGAAAAACAGTTTCTTTTTAAAAAAGGGTACAGGGCAGCAGGCAGCGAATACATAAAGTAATGAACGAATAGAATATCAAAAAGATGATCTTGATTGTGTACTAATAAGAGGAGGACGAAAAAAATGAAAAATCCTAAACATTGGTTGGCAACGTATCCTGTACATGTCCCAAATGAAGTGGAAATACCTCCTATTTCTGTTCCGGAAATGCTTCAAAAAACAGTTGAACTTTTTGGAGAGCATGAAGCGGTCTCTTTCTATGGAAACAGCTACACATATAATGAGATTGCAAGATTGGTAGGTGAATTTGCATCTTCTCTGCAGCAGGCAGGGGTGCAAAAGGGTGACCGAGTTGCGATCATGCTGCCAAATTGCCCGCAGTATTTGGTTTCCTTTTATGGTGCATTGACAGCAGGAGCAATTGTTACTCAAGTAAACCCAATGCTTGTTGAAAGAGAGCTGGAATATTTGTTAAATGATTGTGAAGCTGAAACAATCGTATTATTACATGCACTCTACCCAAGATTAAAAGCGATTCAAATTAAAACAAGCATTAAAAATATTATTACTGTTAGTTTCCAATCTCCCGTGACAAATCAACTAGAGGATGATACATTTGAGAGCTTCCTAACAAAACAAAATGGGCAAGTTCATCCGATTGAATGTGAACCAGAGCATGATATTGCTGTTCTTCAATATACTGGCGGGACGACAGGCCGGGCAAAAGGGGCAATGCTCACACATCGTAATATCGTCGCAAATGCGGTTCAAACCTATCAATTTATTAAAGAGGAAATCGTGAAAGGCCAAGAAAAATGCTTAACTGTTCTTCCACTTTTCCATGTTTTTGGAATGTCTGCCTGCATGAATCTCTCCATTTATTGTGGAAATTCGATGATCATGTTGCCAAGATTTGATCTTGAGGAGGTGCTTGAAACGATCAAACGCGAGCAGCCATCACTCTTTCCTGGTGTCCCAACGATGTATATGGCGATTACTAGTCATCCGAGGGCGGAGGAATATGGGATTGAATCAATTCGACTTTGTAATAGCGGTAGTGCTCCGATGCCTCTCGAGCTTTTAAGGGAGTTTGAATGGAAGACAGGTGCCAAGATTCTAGAGGGATATGGTCTTTCAGAAGCCTCGCCATCCACACATTGCAATCCTGCCTTTGCTGAAAGAAAACCTGGTACTGTTGGAATAGGTCTGCCAGAGACAGAATACAAAATAGTTGATGTTGCAACAGGAACACAGGAAGTACCGCCTGGTAGACTAGGTGAGCTCATCATAAGAGGACCACAAGTGATGAAAGGTTATTGGAATATGATTGAGGAAACCGCTGCAACTCTTCGTGACGGATGGCTCTTTACAGGAGATATTGCAAGAATGGATAAGGAAGGATATGTATCGATTGTTGATCGTAAAAAGGATCTCATTATTGCAAGCGGTTACAATGTTTATCCTCGTGAAATTGAGGAGGTTCTATATGAACATCCTTCCGTACAGGAAGCTGTTGTTATCGGGATTCAAGATGATTATCGAGGGGAAACGGTTAAGGCATTCATTGTCCAAAGACCTGGAAATACAGCAGATCCTGATGAAATCAAAGGTTTTTGCCGTCAGCACCTAGCTGCTTTTAAAGTCCCGGAAATTGTTGAATTCAGAGAAGAACTTCCAAAAACAAACGTAGGTAAAATTTTACGCAGAGTACTACGGGAAGAGAGCATCAAAAAACAGTAATTTAAGTAATAAAAATAAAAGTTGATGACATTTTCTAAAGAAAATGTTGTAAAAGAAAAAGTCGGTATGAACCGGCTTTTTTCCTATTATTTGAACAGTGTATTGACAAAAGGGGATAACAACGTAAACTTATAATATCTTTAATGCTTTTTGAATACGTGAATTACCTAAAAAAAGGATTTTTATAAATTGGAATAGAATAGTATAAAAAGTAGAAAATTCATTATGTTCATCATGTCACGATCTAGTATTAAAAAATGATTTATTTTTTAGTACTATTAATTGTTTTCTATAAATCCTGCTTTTTCATTAGTGAAGAGGTCATAACTTAGGAGGAGATGCTATGGATCATAATGCAACAAATGTTCATACAGTTATACAAGATGTCGAGGTATATGCTGTAGTTTCTTCAAATGGGCGCTTCCAATATATTTCTTCAAACTCTACTGAACTGATCGGTTATTCATATGATGATTTAATCGGTAAATATATGAAGGATTTTATACATAGTGAGGATCTATTCTTAATAGAAAGTTATTTTTTTAACGAGCACCACCTACACCCATGTACATTTCGCTTTATGCATAAAAAAGGGTCCTATGTATGGTTTCAGGCAACAGTAGATTTCATTAGAAGTACAGTATCAAAGCAAGGGCAGGATATCGTTCTAAAAATTAGAGTGCTTGACACCTACAATGTTATGATTGAACAATCGATAGAAAATGATAAGAACAGTCAGGATTATACCATTGGTCAAGTGGATGGCGATCTTTTACTCGACGATTTGCCAAGTCCGCTATATATCTCTCATCTAGGGAAAATCGTTTATGTAAATAAAGCTTTTATGGAGTTGCTTGGAGCAAACTCTAAAGCACAATTAATCGGAAAACACACAGTAGATTTCATTGATAATAGTTATCATGAGGTTGTGAAAAATAGAATTAAAAGGCTCCATACTGGTGAAAAAATTGGAATAATAGAACAAACGTGGAGCAGACTTGACGGCATTGAAATTAATGTCGAAGTAACTGCTAATCTTACAACCTTCAAAGGGGAAAAGGTTGAATTAATCGTATTAACAGACATTTCTTCAAGAAGAAACTTTCAAAAAATACTCCAAAAAAGCAGGGAGCGTTATCAACGGCTTATCGACAATTCGATTGATACCATCGGTGTAATCCATCAAGATAAATGGGTTTTTATTAATGAATCAGGAGTAAAGCTATTTGAAGCTGGAGATTATCCTGAAATGTTGGGGAAAAACATCTATGAACATTTACACCCGAATGATCATCAAAAAATGAAGGAATCATTAGAAAATATTCTGTCAGGTAAATCGGAAGTAAACGTAACGAACCAATCGTGGGTTATTTCTAAGGAAAAAACCATTTATTCAGAAATGGTTTGCATTCCAACAACGTATTTTGGTGAACTGGCGGTTCAAGTCATATTGCGCGATATTTCAGACCGCAAAAAAACAGAAGAATTAATGCTGCGTTCAGAAAAACTATCAATTGCTGGCCAGTTAGCTGCGGGAATTGCGCATGAAATACGAAATCCTTTAACGGCAATTAAGGGATTCTTGCAAATCATGCATCCTGAATTTAAAAATCACGCGCAATATTTTCAAATTATCTTTTCAGAATTAAATCGTATAGAAATGATTTTAAGCGAATTGCTAGTGCTTGCTAAACCTCAAGAAACACAATTCAGGAAAACCAATTTGGTCACATTGATTCAGGATGTAGCGATGCTTTTAGAAACACAGGCTAATCTAAATAGTGTTTCAATTCTACAAAAACATGAATATGCGAAATTGCTGATTAATTGTGATCAAAATCAGCTTAAACAGGTGTTTATCAATTTATTTAAAAATGCAATCGATGCAATGCCAAAAGGTGGAAAAGTAACAGTTCAAACAAAAAGAACGGAGGATAAAATTCGTATCATCGTTCAGGATGAAGGAGAAGGAATTCCTGCAGAGCTGATTGACCGATTAGGTGAGCCATTCTTAACAACAAAAGAAAAAGGAAATGGACTTGGTCTAATGATTACCTACAAAATTATTGAGGATCATAATGGGAGTATTACTGTTGAAAGTACAGTGGGGAAGGGCAGTACTTTTACGGTTGAAATGCCATCTGGAGATTTTTTAGGAGAATGAAGTCGTTTAACTAAAAACAACGGCTTATTCGCCGTTGCTTTAGAAATGGTATCATTCATTTTTCACATAGCTTTCAATACGATCCATCGCTTCCTTTAAACGTTCCATTGAATAGGCATAGGATAGACGAACATACCCTTCACCATATTTGGAAAAGGCACTGCCAGGTACTAATGCAACACCAGCTTTTTCTACTAGTGACAGGGCAAAATCAAAGGAAGTTTGATTAAATCTTTTTATAGAGGGAAATAAATAGAAAGCTCCGTCAGGTTTTACGACATCAAATCCCATATTCACCAAACGGTTATATACGTATTCTAATCGATCTTGATAGGAGTCTTTCATCGTTTTAGCATCATCAAAACCTGCAGTAAGAGCTTCATATGCTGCCTTTTGGGATACTGATGATGCACATGACACATTATATTGATGTACCTTAATTAAGTGCTTTGTAACAGCAGCTGGAGCAAATAATAAGCCGACACGCCAACCTGTCATACTGTGCGACTTTGATAATCCGTTGATAACAATCGTTTGCTCCCTTATGTAACGGGCTATTGATCGATGTTGTTTTCCGTAAACAAGCTCACTATAAATTTCATCAGATAAAATAAATATATCTTTCCCTTTGACTAATTCTGCGATTGCTTGTAACTCATCATCCTCCAAAGTTACACCTGTAGGATTAGAAGGATAAGGAAGAACGATGCATCGTGTTTTTTCTGTGATAAATGGAGTAAGCAGCTCGGCAGTTAATTTAAATTTATTTTCAGTCGTATCGACATAAATAGGAGTGCCTCCGGCAAGTTTAATCAACGGTTCATAACCAGGATAAACAGGACTAGGTAAAATAACTTCACTACCTTCTTCTAATAATGTTCGAAAGGTGCAATCTATTGCTTGGCTAGCGCCAACAGTTACAATTACTTCATCTTCCGGAGAGTAATTTAAATCATATTTTTTTCGTAAATACTCGCTCGCTGCTTCGCGAAGTTCAATAAATCCTGCATTATGAGTATATGTAGTGTAATTTTGTTCAATTGCTGCAATCCCAGCATCTTTAACATGCTGTGGAGTATCAAAATCAGGTTGACCGATTGTAAGGGATATGACGTCTTCATAATTTGCGACCATGTTAAAGAACTTCCTAATCCCTGAAAGTTCAATTTGTCTTACTTTTGAATTTACTAAATGCTCCATTTTAACCTCCTCGTGGAATAAGACTCCACATCGAACATGGTAGAAAAGCTTTGCCAAGTAGCCCAAAAACCTCATAGCTACATTCAAATACCTTTCAAAAAATAATATATAGGTGTTATTTTACCATTTTTGATTTTGTTGTCATCTTATTTCTGCTTTTAAAGGAAAAAATACAAGTATATGGCTGCTACCGACATAAATCAATAATAGTCAACGAAAATATTTACCTGTAAAACTTTTTGATCAATCCATGAAAGAGGTGGAAAAGATGATCGCTGAAAAAGAATTGCTTACAAAAGAAGAGTTAGAAATTGTTACAAAATTAGAAGCTGAAATGATGTACGCACTTACACTTTCACATATGAACTTTTATAAAAATGAAATTCAAACCATTATCTCCCAAGCGAAAAGACGCCATCAATTTTTAAGTGGATTTTCAAAAGTTTAGGGTTTCACTGCTTGATGTAGCAAATTAAAGTAATCGATCATTTACTGATTGCTTTAAGTGTCATTTGTCCTATAATTAATAAGGGTATCTAAAAAGTAAACATACTTTTTAGACACCCCCATTATTTTTATCCCAATATATTTATCGGGATTGGTTCCGAAGCTGATTTTCGGCCATTGCGATCATCCGTTTTGTCATTTCTCCACCTACGGAACCATTTGCGCGAGCTGTCGTATCGGCACCAAGTTCAACCCCTAATTCATTCGCAATTTCTTCTTTCATGGAATTCAGAGCATTTTCGGCACCTGGCACTAACAATTTGTTTCTTGCCATCTTCCAACACCCCTTTTTGAATTGTATGGTTTACGAACTTTGAGCAACCGATGAGATGCTCATTTTTATCATGTCCACTGGCTTATTTTTTAACAAGAAAAAGTTGAAAGTAATATGGTGAATAATGGTGAAGGATCAAGTTTTTTGTAGCGATTAAACAAAATAAAGTCCTATCCCTATCTAAAAGAGCAGAGATGAGTAAGTTCGGGAAATGTCACTTTATTTTAATAGCAACTAAATGAACGGATACGATCTAAATCAATACCAAAATATACCCAACGATATTGATTTCTGCGCCAACGCCATCCAGCTACAGAGTTTCTGCCTACAAATGTTGGATAGTACCAAAATGCACGGCCATTATTTAGGCGAACATACGTATAACGATAGAGACAACCTCGAATTCCTCCTGGATCCACTGCATACACCCCAAACTGCCCTTGTCCTTGTTCAGGAGGGATTGCAGTTGGAGGTGGACCTGAAGGAGGTCCGCTTTGACCTGGCCCTCCGCCGAAACCGCTGCCTGGAGGTCCAAAAGGCGGGAAGCCTGTTCCACCGCCTAACTGGGGAAAACCTGGGATTTGTATGGGTAATTGTCTATAATATGGATACATTCAATTTTTCACTCCTCTCACATGCCTTCACGATTACGATATGCAGATGTTGAGAGATGGGTGAATGTCTAAGAATAAACAGGAGCTATCTAAATCATCATGGGATTAGATCTTTTGGTGTATTGTTTCATAAGAAATAAAGCAGCTTCCTTCAACGGACTTACATTGTTTTTTTACCATAGCCGAAACTTTACTTATATGTTCAATCGATTGAAATGTTTGATGTTGATTCGTTACTACAGCAATTGAAAGGGAAACAAGCGGAATTTTCCCATATTGTCCGTTTCGGTCATTTGTATAAACAAATTGGTTTTGCCAATCATATGGATCATAGTATTTTTGAATGCGAATTTGATATTCCTGAATGATTGTTTGGCAGGTTGGTTCATAATTTAAGTGGGGTAATATAGCAACAAAATCATCTCCGCCTATATGGCCAACAAAAGACTCCTCATTACCGCTTAATAAAATGCTTTGACTTAGAAGATTTGAAATTTCTTTAATGAGTAAATCGCCTTTTTTAAATCCATATGTATCATTATACTCCTTAAAATGATCAAGATCTAAATAGAGGAGTGAAAAAGGTTTTGTTTCAGCTTGTATGTATTCATGTATTTTTTCTTCAATTAAAACATTGCCGGGCAGCCCTGATAAAGGATTGGTATAGATCGCTTGATTAACTTGGATCTCAGCTAGTTTAGTGAGTAAATTTTTTATGCTGACAATCCCAAATAAATGATCGTTTTGCATGACAACCACATAATCATATAAATTCTTTTGACTTCTTGCCATGGCTTTGGAGCTTACAGAGGAAATTGGATCAAAAAAGTCAACGATTAAAGGATTTCTATCCATAATGAGACTGATAGACCTGCCCATAAAAAGATCAAAGCCATATTTGGCAGAAATTTTCCGGTAAAATTGGGCTCTCATAACTAATCCTACAGGTTTATCATGATCTTCAACAAGGATTCCTTCAAGATCGGGATCTTCTTCAAAAAGTAAGTTTACATCAGCACTTTTGGTAGTTAAAGAAACAATAGGTACCTTTTCTGAAATATCCCCTATGGTTAACATCGATTTCACGACTCCTATTTTACATACAAGCTTAAAATATACTCCTATTTTACTATAATTCCCATATGGGGTTTGTAAAAATAATGTAAATTTTATAAAGCGATATTATAACTAGTTTAAATATATAGAAAAAGGATGACTTACATATCAGGAGTTACCCTGTATAAAGCATCCTTTTATTATTTGTGTCACTATTAAAGTTATCGTCTTAGGGATTGAACAGCTTTTGTTTGCAAATCAACCATATACCAAGCTTCACTATTTTCTTGGGAACCTTCAACAGAATAAACATGGATTATATATTTGCCTTTTTCCAGGTGATCATATTGAACAATCACATTTTCGTTATTTTCCAAGCCAAGCTTTTCGCGAACGAGCTCTTCTGCCATTGTTGGGTGCAGGGGATCGTGGTCTTTATCAAGGTTCACTTCTTCTCTAGCTTCAACTAAGATATCATCATTTGTGATTCTCTGATCATTCCCTGTTTGCAATAAGCCGTTTTCTTCTGTACCAGTTTCATTTAATGCTTCGTCTTGATCATTTACATTACAGGCTGAACAAACAGCTATCATGATAAATAGTAGGAAATACTTCATTATCCACCTCATATAAAAAAGTTATTGATTCCACACTATTTAGTTTGTAATGGTTTTTGTATTTTTATGCAATGTGGATAACAGCAAAAAAGGGATTTCCTCAGTGTGAAGCGAATGGATGGTTTTGGACGTATGGACGGAAGGTCAATAAATGACCGATCAATACAAATCTTTCAGAAGAAACAATATTAAAAATGATCTTTATTAGCTAAGCTTGGAAAGCAACTACTTTTTGGCTATGTTAAAGAATGAGAAAAAACAACCGATATAAAAGGTGCATCGTTTTAACATGGAAGGAAGAAGTGTATGGAGCAGCATAAAGGCATTTTTCTTGAAAGTGGTACAAATGAACTGGAAATTGTAGAGTTTTGCGTCGGACAGAATAAGTTTGGAATAAATGTGTTGAAGGTGAAAGAAATCATTCAGCCTGTTAAAGTGACGAATATTCCGCACGCTCATCCAAATGTTGAAGGGATCATCGACATCCGAGGAGAGATTGTCCCTGTTGTAAATTTAGGAACTGCACTTGGACTGGATTTATTCGAGGACCCTCGTAGTGAAAAATTCATCGTCACAGAATTTAATCAATTAAAGGTTGTGTTTCATGTACATGCAGTTACACAAATTCATCGTATATCTTGGGATGAAATTGAAAAACCAGCAGCAATGTATCAAGGACTTGAGAATCAAGTTACAGGAGTTGTAAAAATACATGATGAAATGGTGTTTTTGCTAGACTTTGAAAAGATTGTTGTTGAAATTAATCCGGAATCAGGCATACATGTAGATCAGGTAAAAAAAATAGGGCCAAGAAATCGCTCTACTAAAAAGCTGGTAGTTGTCGAGGATTCACCACTATTACGAAAGCTTTTGCAAGAGACTTTGAATAGAGCAGGATTTTCTCAAATTGAATTTTTTGAAAATGGCAAGGAGGTGTTTTCGTATTTACAAACTATAGTTAATTCTGGAAAAGCCATAGAGGATGAGGTACAACTAGTTATAACAGATATTGAAATGCCGCAAATGGATGGGCATCATCTTACGAAAAAAATTAAAGAAGACCAGACATTATCGATTTTGCCGGTTATCATTTTTTCATCGTTAATCACAAGTGATCTTCGACATAAAGGAGAAAAAGCAGGGGCGAACGGACAAATTAGTAAACCGGAAATTGTTAAACTGATTTCTAAAATTGATGAAGTTATTTTATAGACTAGGTTGTTCCAGAGTGGGATTTGTATCAATCTCTGGAACAACTTTTTTAAATGGTAAGAGTATAAAATTTTGTACTTAGTTTTATTAGTGTCTAGCTCCAGCGCCTAGCCCCTCTAGGGTCTAGCCACTCATGAATTGAAGGCAAAGAACGCCTTCTATTCATGAGCGTCTTATTTGCCCTAGGCTGATCAAGGCGCTTGCGCTTTATCATTTAAGAAGCGAGAAATGACCTTCTATTCTAAAAACATCTTATTTGACCGAGGTTGAGCAAATCGTTTTCTAAAAAAGATACAAAAGTAGAGGTCATAGTACATTGTTTTATCCCCAGCACCATTGCCTCTGTTTTAGTTATAACTTTCCCCTAGTTTTTTAAACACGGGTTTTTGGTATGTACGTGTTTTTTTGGGTTGGTATGGTTTTGGTGGGTGTTTTGCTTCTTTCATTCCTACATAATTTTGTAAAAGGTTTTTTGCCTTTGATAGGGACATATGTGTTCTAGGATTACGATATGTTTGATTCAAGGATCCTAAATGTGGAAGTTGAACGAAGTCATTTTTTGTAGGAGGCATATGAAAGTAATAGTCTCCAGCTGAAACGAGAACGTCAGACTGCTGTTTACTGAATTTTGGATTATTTGAGAAATGTAACCCTTCTTTTTTTGCTTTTCCTTCATGGACAAGTTTAATTAAAGCTCTCTTTTTTAGTTCATAAAGATATTTAGGATTTGTAGCAGTTTTAGCATGACGGTTAACGACATAGATTGCACGTGCGAGGTTTTCAGTTGTTGATTGATTCGTTGGATCGAGTCGATTATGATCGTCCATTGTTTCTCTCCTTTTCTTGAACACTTTCAGTTTGGACCATTCTTAATTAAATTATACTTTGAGTATAGTAAAAAGCAACTAATTATTAGAAGCTTCATGCAAATTTCGTTGGAAATTCATGTGCAATCTCTAAAAGAGAAGATGACCAAAACCTAGGTCTTGATCATCTTCTTTAAATCGATGTAATATTTGGATTTGTTTTTGTTCGTTGATTCCGTTTTTCTTTTGCTTCTAAAGCTTCACTCAATTTTGGTAATGTCCAGGCATAAAAGAGGGATACCAAAAGAATAATAAGCGCCATTCCATAATATAAATAATCAATTGTTTCAATGATTTTAGGGAATAACAGGGCAATTAAACCTAATGTGATGGATTGCGCCAGCATCATTAACGGGTCAATCCATCCACTGACTCTCCCCATTAACTTTGGATGAACGATTTTTGGCATCCAACCGCCAATAGCTATATTTATCGGTCCTAAGCACATACCAATAATGAAAACAATCACTAGAAATATCGATACTCTATCAGTAAAACCTAAAAAGAAAATAAGCAAGCTTGTAATAAATATTGGAAATACCATTAGTTGATAAGGCTTAAACTTTGATGCAATCAGCGTTCCAACGCCGCTGCCAGTCAATAAACCTAATCCAAGTGCGATTGCAAAAAATGATGCATACCATTCGTAATTATCAGGTGTTAACTCATATTTCATTGTAAACATTGGCAAAATGGCAAAGGCACCATTTACTATACCAAAGATGAAAAAACCGAAAACTAATACAGCTAGCAAACGATTTTTAATGATATAAATAATCCCTGCTTTAAAGTCATTCAGTGATGATTTAATGCTGATATCCTTCCATTCCAGCTTGCCATTTGGAAGCCTGGCTGATGAAGGGATTTTACAAGAACGAATGAGCAGAGCTGAAATGATAAAGCTGATAAAATCTACTGTAACAGCTCCATGAATCCCGATCGTTTTATAAATTGCTGCTCCAATCCCGACGCCAAAAACCATAAAAATACTGAAAAGCATTTGATTTAGACCTGCGGCTTGAGCGTATTGTTCCTTATTTAAAATGCCTTGAACAAGACTATTTTCTGCCGGGAAAAAGAATTTAGTGACAGCACTTCGTAAAAATAAGATCAGAAAAACGAGTGGAATGGAATTTGTAAATAAAGCTCCAAATAATACTAATGTTAGTGCAGCTCGGATCCAATCGCAGTTTTCAGCTACCTTTTTCCTGTCAAAGCGATCGGCGACGACTCCCACAACAAAAAAGACTAAAATTGTCGGCAAGGAGTACATCAATTCAGCAATTGTTGCATAAGATGGCTGATGGCTGAAGTGATCAAGGAGATAAAAAGCAAAGGCCATATTTCCAATCGTAGTTCCCATCTGTGAGAATAGAGCTGCATAAAATAATCTTACAAAATTCTTATTTTGAAAAATTTTCATCTGTTCGCTCCTTAAATTGCGGTATCGATCAGCTCTAAAGGATTTAGACTTGTTGGGTGTATTTCATGATATGAATATCTTGTCTTCTCTCTTCGAATCATAGGAAATTCGCTCTAGCTGATTTCGTTCGTTGCTACATTAGTCATTATAAGGGTTATTTCCCAATTTGAATACGTATCTTACAAAATATTAATAAAATCTTAAGGTCTGATAAATACTTTGGTCCCGTTAGGAACGATAGATGCCAACTCTAAAACGTCCTTGTTATACATCCGGATACACCCGCGTGAAACAGCCTTCCCTATTGAAGCAGGGTTATTTGTACCATGGATTCCGTAATGAAGTTTTGATAAACTTAACCACATCGCTCCAAAAGGACCACCAGGGTTGGGTTCGCGATTTACAATAACAAAATCACCAACTGGTGTAGTTGTTACCATTCTTCCAACAGCAATAGGGTATTGTTTAACAACTTGTTGCCCTTTTTTTAAAACTAATCGTTTCGTTGAAACTGTAATGTGAATCGAATATGGAATAGTGTCCGGATCGGGTAAGGTTGGTATGTTGATACGTTGCCCTATATAAAGAATATTTGGGTTCATGATGTTATTCGCGGCCATTAATTGATTAAGTGGCAATCGGTAATTAGCAGCAATCATAGACAATGATTCTCCCTGCTTGACAATATGAATCATTTAACCCCTCCTCATACGTTTTATCCCAATTTATACTGGCAGTAAACACCACTTTACATGATTTCAGAGAAGGTAAAAAGCTATGTAGGGATTACTGCCCGAAAAGATTTGCTAAGACTCGTTTTCTTTTGAAGTTAAAGTGAAAAATCCCAATAAATATTTTCTTATTATGGTATAATGACCTTATTTTAGAGTAATAGCTGTTATACTAATGATATTTTGCGATAAGCATGTTTTATGATAAGGGTGTGGGTTGAAAGTGAAACATGAAAAGTATGCAATAATTGATATAGGCTCTAATACGATGAGGCTTGTTATGTACTTAAGAGACACGAGCGGCAGATTAAAAGAAATAGAAAATGTAAAAGTTGTCGCACGGCTTCGCAATTATTTGACTGACGAGGTAAGGCTTGCGGATAAAGGAATTACCATTTTACTAAATACGCTAAAAAGCTTTCAAGAAATTACAAGACACCATCAATTAGAAGAAGTAAAATGTGTGGCAACCGCGACAATAAGGCAAGCGAAAAATCAAGAGGAAATTGTCAAAAAAGTTGAAGAGGAGACAGATTTTTCAATTCGGATTTTATCAGAATATGAAGAAGCTTATTTCGGTTACTTAGCTGTTGTCAATTCAACTCCGTTTGAAAGCGGAATCACCATTGATATTGGCGGAGGTAGTACTGAGGTTACCTATTTTAAGGATCGAAAATTAATCAACTATCACAGCTTTCCATTCGGGGCTTTATCTTTAAAAAGGCAATTTGTGCAGAATGACACTCCGACGAAAAATGAACTTTATTTACTTAAAACATACCTTAATGAACAATTTAAAACGCTTGAGTGGATTATTGACAAGAAGCTTCCGATTATCGGTATCGGAGGAAGTGCAAGGAATATGGTACAAGTCCATCAAGAGCATATAGGCTATCCACTAGCAGGAGTTCATCAATATGTAATGGAAAAACAGGATGTCCGGGAAATAAGTGATTTATTACAATCGCTGTCATTTTCGGAAATTCAGCGTGTTGAAGGTTTATCAAAGGATCGTGCAGATATTATTATTCCGGCTGTGGAAGTTTTTACGTCTTTAATGGATGTCGTCAATACGGATCTGTTTGCCTTAAGCAGAAAAGGTTTAAGAGACGGTGTATTTTATAAGGAATTAACAAAAGATTTTGGAATTGCTGTATTTCCAAATGTTATTGAAGAGAGTTTTTATGAATTAGCTGCAGATTATCATATTAATCTAAATCATGTATTCCATGTCACAAATAGTGCAATGATCATTGCACAACTATTAAACAAAGCTGGCTTGTCTTCTATAAATAAGCAGGATGCAAAGCTTTTAAAACGTAGTGCCTTTGTTTATAACCTTGGGGCATACATTGATTCTGAATCTAGCAGCCAGCATACCTTCTATTTACTAGCAAACCGGACAATAGACGGGCTTCTTCATAGAGAACGTTTGATTATTGCGCTCATTGCTTCTTTTACTAGCAAGTCTGCTTTTAAGCGAAACGTCCTGCCATATAATGAATGGTTTACTAAAGAAGAGCTAAATAAATATCGTTTATTAGGAGCAATCTTAAAATTTTCCTACAGTATTCATGCAACAAAAAGAAATATAATTGAAAATATAGATCTGAGATTAAATGGTGAAGAACTTTTATTTACCTTTACTTGCCATAAAGATTGGAAGCCTGAACAGTATCAAGTTGAAAAACAAAAAAAACATTTGGAAAAGCAAATAAAAAAGTCAATTTCTGTTACATTTTTAGAAAAAACAAACTAGTTAATACGAATACAGCTGAAAGTGACGATCATAATACGTCGCTTTTTTGAATATATTGTCAAATTATTCATATTTACATAACATTAACAATATATTTACAATATATTTACAATAGTAATAAAAAGTAAATGCTAAGATGAAGTTGTAAGAAATTGTCGAATAAAAGGGTGGCAGTACATATGAATACAATGAATAAAAATGCTGTTGAACTATCTAGTCCAATGTATTACAACAACAGAGAACTTAGCTGGCTTGCATTTAATAAACGCGTCCTAGAGGAAGCGCTAGATGAACGCAATCCATTATTAGAAAGATTAAAATTTTTGGCGATATTCAGCTCAAATCTCGATGAGTTTTTTATGGTTCGTGTTGCAGGACTAAAGGATCAGGTGAAAGCAGGCTTTAATAAGCCCGAAAATAAAGCGGGAATGACACCTAAACAGCAATTAGCTGAAATAGCTGCTACAACACATCATCTGGTTGAGTTGCAATATGAAGCATTTAATAACATACTTCTGCCTTTGCTTAACCAGGAAGATATTGAATTCTTAAAGATGAATCAATTAACAACGGAACAGTTGGAAGCGATGGAAGATTATTTCGATGAACATATTTTCCCTGTTTTAACTCCAATGGCTATTGATGCCTATCGTCCTTTTCCTATGCTGTTAAATAAAAGCTTAAATTTAGCCATTGTAATTGAGGATCATGATGAGTATGTTGAAAATCGTTACAAAACGGCGATTGTACAAGTACCTGCAGTCTTAGAGCGGTTTGTTAAGCTTGATTCATCTGCTGAAAAAGTGCAGCTAATTCTTTTAGAGGATGTCATTAGCTATTTTATTCAAAAGTTATTTAAGGGATATAAAGTTCTTTCTGTCTCTGTATTTCGGATTACGAGAAATGCTGATATGACGATCCATGAGGAAGGGGCACGCGACCTCCTAAAAGAGATAGAAAAAGAATTGAAAAAACGAAAATGGGGAGCCGCAGTCCGGCTTGAAATCCAGCAAGACGGATTTGATCGCAATATTTTACGTTATTTAACTGAAGAGCTTGAAATACACGAAAAAGATGTTTACGAGATTGATGGTCCCTTAGACTTAACATTGCTATTTGGTTTTTATAAAGAGATGGCTAGCCTGCGGGAGCATCTAGTATATGAAGCACTCATACCTCAGCCGCCACGGGACCTTGCTTCAGATGAAGATATTTTCGAAAAGGTTTCAGAACAGGATGTTTTATTGCATCATCCATACGAATCATTTGAGCCTGTTGTTGAATTTGTTGCTGAGGCCGCTGATGATCCTGATGTATTGGCAATAAAACAAACCCTTTATCGTGTAAGCGGTGATTCTCCTGTCATTGATGCGTTAAAACGAGCAGCTGAAAATGGAAAGCAAGTAACCGTATTGGTTGAACTTAAAGCTCGTTTTGATGAAGAAAATAATGTTCAGTGGGCGAAAGAGCTTGAAAAGGCTGGATGTCATGTTATTTATGGCATGACCTATTTAAAAACACATAGCAAGATTACACTAGTTGTAAGAAAGAAAAATAACCGAATAGAACGATTCGTCCATCTTGGTACAGGAAACTATAATGATCAGACAGCAAAGATTTATACAGATATGGGTTTACTGACTTCAAAAAGAAAATTTGGAATTGATGCTACAAATTTCTTTAATTATCTTAGCGGCTTTACGGAAAAACCAGATTTTCACCATTTATCTGTTGCACCGTTTGATATTCGTAAAGATTTTATCAGGTTAATAGATGAGGAAATAGAATTTCATAGAAGGTTTGCAAACGGCAGAATTATTGCCAAAATGAATTCCTTAACTGATAAAGTGATTATCATGAAACTATATGAGGCATCAAATGCTGGAGTGAAAATTGATTTAATCATTCGCGGTACATGCTGCTTGCGCCCAGGTATTAGTGGAGTTAGTGAAAATATAAAAGTTCGAAGCATTGTTGGAAGATTTTTAGAGCATAGTCGAATCTATTATTTCCATCACAATGGAGAGGAAAAAATCTTCCTTTCATCAGCTGATATGATGACACGCAATATGGAAAAACGAGTTGAGATACTATTTCCTATTTTTGAAGGCGAAATTAAAAAACGAGTGAAATATATTCTTACTAGTGCATTAGCTGATAATGTGAAAGCAAGAGAACAGGATGAATTTGGTGAATACAATTATGTATCAAGAAAAATGGAGGAGCCTGTAATTGACAGTCAATTGCTATTGTTCAGTAAGGCTTACCAAGTAATGGATGATGAAGAGTAATCGAAATGTATGGGCAGATTCCTGTTCATTCTGATGAGGTGGAAAAAATAGGGCTGTCTAAAACAAAGGGTCAGTCCTCCTAAAACACAGTTTTAAACAAATTTATCAGTGAGGCAAAAACCTTATGAATACAGCCCAAAATTTATGATGTTGAATAAAGTGTAAATTGTGTGATTTCTGGTACAGATAAAAAGCGAAAAGGTAGTCTTGTTGTACCTAATCCACGATTCACATATAACTTAATCTCATCAACCTCATACATTCCTTCAGAATAAACAGATGCAAATGGTGGAGTAATAAGCGGTCCATAAAATGGTAGTTGAATTTGTCCCCCATGACTATGTCCTGATAATTGCAAATCAACATGAAATCTCTTTGCATCCAGTGCTGCATCTGGTTCATGGGCTAGTAGGATATTAAACACATCTTTATTTAAATTCCCTAAAGTTCCTTCATAGCTTGGCTTTCCAAGCATTAAATCATCAATTCCAGCCACACCTATTTTACTGCCATCTAGCATAGTAACGTTTGTTGCTTCGTTTTGTAATAAGATAAAGCCGGCCATTTTGATGACATTTTTATAGATATCTGTTCCATAACCGCCATGATCATGATTACCGTAAACAGCGTATTTTCCAAACGGAGCATGTAATTTTTCAAGAACAGGAACAATTTTGTTAATTTCAGTATACTGATTTGGCTCATCCATTAAATCACCAGTAAAAAATAAGAGATCTGGTGACAATTCATTAATCTTTTTGACTACTGTTTCTAATCTGTCTAATGTAAAGAAGTCACTTAAATGAGTATCACTGAATTGAACAATTTTAAAGCCGTCAAATGCCACTGGAATTTTCTCATGTGTAATTGAGTGTTTCGTTATATCTAATAATGCTGGTTCAATAAACCGTGCATAAGTATATCCTCCAGCTGCAGTAATGATGCTTCCGAAGGAAATAGAAAGAAGACCTTTTAAAAACGATCTCCTTGAATATTTTTTAGTCATCTTTACCAACCATTCTCCATTGTTTTATTCTCATTTAAAGTTGTTAATTTTCTTTAAAATATAAAATTTTAACATATTTTTTGTGTCTAGCTCTAGCGCCTAGCCCCTCTAGAAGGCAAAGAACGCCTTCTATTCATGAGCGTCTTATTTGCCCTAGGCTGATCAAGGCGCTTGCGCTTTTCTTAAGTATAGCATGGTTTCAATAAGGACTCTATTTAAAAACTGAATTGTCATCTAATTGACTTTTTGATAGGAATGATTGAAAAGAAATGGTAAAATACATAATGAATGGTCGTTCATTCATTTTTTCTAAGGGGGATTTACTATGAAGGAAAAAGTCATAATTGTGACAGGCGGTTCAAGCGGGATGGGAAAAGCGATGGCCAAGAAATTTTCGGCAGCTGGAGCGAATGTGGTCATTATTGGAAGAACCCAGGACAAATTAGAAGCAGCAAAAATGGAGATAGAATCCGTCAAAGGAGAAATAAACACAATTCAACTGGATATTCGAGATCCGGAAAAGGTTGCTCAGATGATAAAGCAGGTTGATCAGCTATATGGGAGAATCGATGCTCTTGTTAATAATGCTGCGGGTAACTTTATCTGTCCTGCTGAAAACTTATCGATCAATGGTTGGAGATCAGTCATTGATATTGTGTTAAATGGGACATTTTATTGCAGTTCAGCAATTGGGAAGTATTGGATTGAACGAAAAACAAAAGGTGTGATTTTAAATATGATCGCTACCTATGCTTGGAATGCGGGGGCTGGAGTTATTCACTCAGCAGCAGCAAAAGCGGGTGTATTATCTATGACAAGAACATTGGCTGTTGAATGGGGTCGAAAGTATGGGATAAGGGTTAATGCCATAGCGCCAGGACCAATTGAAAGAACTGGCGGAGCAGATAAATTATGGGAGTCTGAGGAATCGGCTATGCGTACGTTAAACAGTGTCCCGCTTGGTAGACTTGGGACCCCAGAAGAAATTGCTGCGCTTGCTGTGTTTTTACTATCTGATGATGCAGCCTATATTAACGGTGAGTGTATCACGATGGATGGGGGACAATGGTTAAATCAGTTTCCATTTTAAAAAAGGATGCTCTATGTAGACTTCTGTTAAATCATCCTGTAAGGGATTTCCCACCAATTATAAATAGGAATATGGTATAATCCATACGTAATCTATATAGATATAGGTGAGGGGATTGCAATGGATCCATTGGATGTACTGACAAACGTAGAGAAGGTCATTCCTTATTACCAAGCGATATTTAGTGCGGATGAACAACGGGTTATCGGTTATGAAGTTTTTGGAAGAATTCAGCATAACGATGAAATTCAAAGTTTAGGCCCTTTCTTCCAAGATGAAAATGTTCCCGATGAATATCGAATTGAGGTTGACGACTTTATTTTACATATGGCAATTGATGAATTCTTACAATTGCAGGATCAAGAACTACTGCTTTTTATTAATCGCGATGCTAACATACTCATGCTTGATCATGGAGAGAGTTTTCTGCAAATTTTATTAGAAAAGCAAGAAGCTGGTTTACAGTTTACTCAAATTGTACTTGAAATAACAGAGCATAATTTTAAAGGCGATATTGAGCAGTTGTATCATCTATTAACTTATTACAGAACATATGGCATAAAAGTTGCAATTGACAATATTGGAAAGGCTAGCAGCAACTTAGATCGTATCGGTATGCTATCTCCAGATATATTAAAAATTGATTTACAGCCATTACGACTGACATCACCATCCCAATCATATTATGATGTACTATACTCAATTTCTCTTTTAGCAAGGAAGATCGGTGCGACACTTTTATATGAGGATGTTGAAGTGAATTTTCAGCTGCAATATGCTTGGAAAAATGGCGGCAGGTATTATCAAGGATTTTTCTTAAGCAAACCAAAGAGACAATTTATTCATCAAGATCATTGTAAGGAAAGATTGAAACAGGAATTCCAACATTATATTTCTGCAGAAAAAAGGAAGCTGGAAAGACTTAATCACTTTACAGAAGATTTCCATCATCGAATTGATCAACTTATTTCTAAAATAAGTAAACAAAATAGTGATTACAATCAGCTTTTAAAGGAGCTTTCTGTACATCTGGATGATTGCAGTTTCCGGATCTATATTTGCGATGAAGATGGCTTTCAACAATCGGTGAATATCTATAAAAATAACGGCTGGGAAATTCAACCTAATTACTATATGAAAAATTGGAGCTGGCGCCCATACTTTTTAGCTAATATTATGAAAATGCGCTATGATAAAAAGGGTTTCCTTAGTGATGTTTATAGTGATATCGAAAAAGGCGATTTAATCCGAACATTTTCCTATCCTTTACAACAAAATCATTATCTGTTTATTGATTTATCATATGAATTTTTATATGAGAAAGAAGTCTTATAATAAAGATTTGGATAAAGCCACAGCCAAAATGGTAAAGAAAACCAAGGCATAGCTGCCTGGCTTTTTAGTCATCCTATACATAGAAGGGGTGACTAAATAGTGGGCAATTTAACAATGATACTCGGTATAATTGCATTACTTATTTTAGCAGCAAGTTTAATCTATACGATCAAGGTAGGGAGACTTGTTGGGGCAAGAAAATCAAATATGGACACACAAATTAATGAAAAAGTTCAAGAACATCCTTATATGCGCAACCCTGTATTTTTGACATACGTAATCTTCGGTATACTTGCATTAGCCTTTATTTTTTATTTGGCCTATACGGTGGTTTGGTAGCAGCGGAATTTTCCGCTGTTTTTTTGATTAGAAAATCATGTTTCCGGGTAGATACATATTAAATATAAAAATTGTGTCGCATTTTAAGAGTATTTTACGAACGGTTAATAGGCTTTTTTGACAAGATAGTTGTTAAAATGAGATTAGGGAAGGAAAGGTTGTCCAGATGACGGAATAAGATGAAAGGATGAGTAAGTTGAAACAAAATTTCTTAAGCTTTAGTCTACTCCTTTTGATTGCTATTTTTTCCTTTTCACATGAAGCAACAGCAAAAGAACTTGAGGGTAACTCAAAAGCGGAAATTCTGAATCACATACAAGATGCTTTTCAAGCACAAACTTCTTTAACTGAGAAACCAAGATCACTTTATGAAATGAGGCTAATTTTAACACCCTATTTTGAGAATGAATTGATTAAAAAATATATGGATGCAAATGTTCAACCTATAGAAGATCAATTTATTGTCTACGGGACAGATTTCCCGGTTTATACGATTCCATTCTTTAGCTACGATGAACATACAAAAGTAGTTGAAGAAGGGAATCAACGGATTATTTATGAATTTTTCCAAGCTACTTCTAATGGACCGGTTGAATATGAGGACCATTACGAGTTAGTAAAAATGCACAAAACAAATGGAAGTTGGAAGATCTATTCAATTGATAGTCAAAAACAAAAGCCAAAATTAGTGAAAGATACAATGAGGAGTGAAGATTATACAACATCAAACATGATTAATAATACATCTTTTCAGCCGTTGATACAGGCTCTGAATAATGACTCTTCATTTTTTAAACATTCATTTTTAAATCAAAGTAAAGTCATATTCTTTTCCTTAATGGATGAATATTTCAAGGTAATGCAGTAAAAAACGGGAGGCGGGAAGCCTCTTTTTTTTATAGGAAAGTATAAAATTTTAACCTAGTTTTAGTGTCTAGCTCCAGCGCCTGGCCCAGAAGCACAGGACGTGCAAGTGCAGTCAATGCGACAGGACGTCGCGTTTTTAACTGCCTCTAGGGTCTAGCTACTCATGAATAGAAGTCAAAGAACGTTTTTCTATTCATGAGCGTTTTTTTTGCCTTAGGCTGATCAAGGCGCTTGCGCTTTTTTATTTAGTGTTGTTTGCATATATAAATTTAAATTTAAAAAATCATAAAAAACTGTTGACAATGAAACTGATAATCATTATCATTATAAATGAGAAAGGTAATCAATTAAGTTCTTGTTTTACATACTGCTCTGGTAGGTGTGTAAAGGTTGATTGTTTCATTCACCCTTGTAAACAATTAACGCTGGAATTTGATTAGTCATGAACTCTCGATTTTCCCCAAACCCCTTTTAATAGAACGGAAAAAAGCTTGGCTGGTCACCAAGCTTTTTTTCATGTGTCTTTTTAAAAAGGTATGAAAAAATTGAAGGCAAAGAACGCCTTCTATTCTTATTTGCTCGAGGCTGATCAGTGCGTTTGCGCTCTTATGATATTGCTCTTAGAGTTCTAAAAGCTCCTCAAGTTTTTTTAAATCAAATCCGGTTACTACTTGATCGTCCACGGTAATTGTAGGAGTTGATGTTGATTCAAGTTCATATACTAATTTGTCACGTGCTTCTGTGTCAACACTAATATCTTTTTCAATGTATGAAACATGATGGTGATTTAAAAATTGTTTCACAACTTGGCAGGGTGGACAGCTCGGCTGTGTATATACTGTTACTACCTTTTCCATATTAATCACTCCAATCACTTCATTTTTCAACAAAACCATTTGTTAGGAATTCTTTCGTAAATAATCAACTAATCCTATAGCACTTACTGACAAATCAAGTTTTAACATAGCATAAACTTGGTCGGCTATCATAATATTTTGCTTGCGAAGTTCATTGAAAACGAGATGATTTAATTCAGTTTCAACAGCTTTACAGCATTCCTCAAAAGAACTATCTTTGGATTTTTCTACACTCTTTTGAGCAATATCAACAAATATAGGGAGCCATTTTCTAAGTTCGCTGAATACTAGCTGAGGTTGGCAGCTCACACCAAAATGGCTAAAATATATTTTGTCAACCTGTAATTCTTCGATCATTTTAGCTGATTCCAGCATGGCTTTCGGGTTAAATTGATTTGGTGAAGTTGAGGGTAAATAGAACTCAATCCCTTGGTCGAGAAGGTCCTGATAAAATATTCCAATCGTATCACCTGTAAAGATCCCATTGCTTACTGAATCATAGATACTGAAGTGATGATTGGCATGACCTGGTGTGTTGAAGAACATTAAATATGAATTTTTCCCGATTTTTATTTTTTCTCCGTGGGACTTGATTAATAAACGATTTTCAGGTACAGGTATAATTGGATGGAAGAGGCGATCAAACTCATCCTTATAAACAGCTCTGGCACCAGAGATTAGCCTAGCAGGATCTATCATATGTTTTGCTCCTCTAGGATGAACAATTAATTTTGCATTTCGACATTTTTCTAAAAGTAATCCTGCTCCACCGGCATGATCTAGATGAATATGTGTTACAATAATGAAGGCTATTTCTTCTAACGGAATGTTAAGCTCTGATAAGCCTTCCAATAAGAAAGGGATTGAAGGGCTTGCAGAGGGTTCAAAAAGAACCACTTTTTCATCCTGGAGAACATAGCAGCTTGTTCTGCCTTGCATTCCTAAGTCTAAACTGTCAATAATCGAGATTCTTTCATCAATTGTTTTTATGTATGCCATTATAAGCTCCCCCTTGTATAAATAGCTGATATTCGCCTGAAAATAAAGCTTTTTATGACTGACAAGGGTGTAGAGGCGTAATTTCTTTGGAAATCCCTTCATACATAGTGTAAAATTGAATAGGCACAAAGTAAAGATACAGATTATTGAATCGTTGTTTAGTGGATAGAATGTATGGTAGTGTAAAACAATATTAAATATAAGGAATCAGTTATACGTTAACTCTTCCGGAAGGGGGATCTCTTTTTGTCACAGCTATTAGGTATTATTACAAGATTGCAAAGTTTACAGGAAAATTCTGGATCAGGCGAGCCTTTACAACGTTTTTTTGAGGTTGAGGGAGAAAAGCGTTGCAGTGTGAAATACTTCGATAAAAGCAATACATTTGAATTAGAGGTATTTCAAAAAGGAGACAAACCCCAATCATACCAATTTGATAATATTGATATGATTGCTATGGAAATCTTCGACCTTCTGCAATAAGTGAAACTTTAGTTGTTATACTTAGCGTAGACTAGTTGGCAGTAGAAAAAAACATTTTGACTTATACGTAATGAACATTGCTGCCCATTATTTAGGGATTATAAAGGAGGCAATATGAGAAAAGAGCCTACTGTTATTTGCCCGTTTTGTCAAAATCAGCAACCACTATCAAAATCTTTAACAGCTCAATCAAATCAAAATGTTATCTTTACGTGCGCTCATTGTCATGAAAAATTGCGAAACATTGAGACGAGTAAGGGAGAATAGCTATGCCTCTATAGGCATAGCTATTTTTTTTGAAAACTTTTAAAAGGTAACATTTTTATGAACATATTTTAAATGATATACGACATATAATTTATAAGGATATTTTTTGATAACTATATTACAAAAATGAGCTGGAACAAAAGATATGTTGATGGGGAGATGTGACATGAACGAATCTTTTACCTTTTATAATATCTCAGAAAAGAAAATGTCATTCCAAACCGTGATAGAGCGTATAAAAAGGTTTATGTTAAAAGATCTGCGTTCAGAGTATATACTCTCAATTGGTTCGGATTCACATGTTCATCAAAAAGAGACAAGATTTATTACAGCCATTCATCTTCATCGAAAAGGCAAAGGGGCATGGGGATGTTTAAAGGCACATAGTGTGAAACGCCCTATTTTAAGCGTACGTGAAAAAATATCCATCGAAACAGCATTAAGTCAAGAGGTGGCTTATTTTTTTCTCACCAAATATTTAAATGTGTTAACAGAATTGTTAATCCCTTTTGCAGATGAAGGAGCAAATTTACTATTTGAAATCCATCTAGATATCGGCCAAAAGGGCATGACAAAGGAATTAATTCAGGAAATGACAGGCAGAATTGAAGCGATGGGGGTTGAAGCGAAAATTAAACCAGAGTCCTATACGGCATTCAGTTATGCCAATCGATATACAAAATAAAATGTAAATGCCTGCTTATTTTTATATGAATAAAACCAGGAGGAACGTATGAAAGCGACAATTGAAGGGCTTACTTCTGATGAGCAAAAATTACTTATCGAATTATTATTACGCCAACAATATGCTTTAGAAATTGTATGCAGCGAGATTAATGATATTGAAGCAGGAATGAAAAGAACAGATGAAAAAACATATCAACAATTAATTGCCTTGTATGATCGATTAAGAGTCAGATAGTTATTTACATAGTAAATTAGGAAGTAAAATGATTTAGTCGGTATGTTGCTAAAAAAGGTAATAATGATACTCTTATTGGGTATCATTTTTTTGTCCCCTAATTAATGAAGAAAAAATAAAATATTGGGATTTTCTTTTATAATGATTTGTTTTTATAAGAAGGATTGCAAACAATATGATATGATAGAATTGGTGATTTTTCCACCGCAATTCCAGCAGGAAATCCTATTAATGGAAGTCTCAATTTATGACCTCTTTAATTAGAAAGCGGCCTTAGACAATGTTTTTTAGAGAGGAAGAGCAACTATGATTCGTTTAGAAACCGGAGATTTAATGAATGCAACTATTCAAGAGTTAATGATTCCAGCAGATAAAGTGGCACATGTTCAAATCGGCAATAATCTAGAACATGCTTTGCTTGTTTTAACAAAAACAGGATATACAGCCATACCAGTATTAGACCCAACCTTTAAGCTGCATGGCTTAATAGGAATGAATTTAATAATGGATAACATTTTTGGATTAAAGCGGATTGAATTTGAAAAATTAGAAAATATGAAGGTTGAAGAGGTTATGAATAAAGAAATACCAAGGTTGTATCTGGATGACCCTATCGAAAAGGGACTTGACCTTATTGTGAATCATCCTTTCGTATGTGTTCAAAATAAAGAAAATGTATTTGAAGGGATTTTTACGAGAAGAGCTATATTAAAACAATTAAAAAAGCGAATGAGAGGTTTGGAACAAGAACAATAACAATGAAACGATGTAGATGAGAGGGATAACTTCATTACATCGTTTTCTTTTTATTCAGATCGTTTGACAAATCATTAATACATATAGGCGGTGATGTTGGATTGGGACAAGCAATTATACAGAAACAGTCAATGGCACAAAAGGATATGTCAAAGAAAACCAATAGACCTTTTGTTTTAGTAACAGTTATGCTTGCGATGTTTATGGCTGCAATAGAAGCGACGATTGTGGCAACAGCCATGCCGGCGATTGTAGCAGAATTAGGGGATTTTTCTTTATATAGCTGGGTTTTTTCATCTTATTTGTTAATGAATGCGGTAACGGTCTTGATTTACGGTAAGCTTTCAGATTTATTTGGGCGAAAACCCGTGCTTGCGATAGGAATCATTATCTTTTTGCTCGGATCATTAATATGTGGTTTAGCAACATCAATGGAATGGCTTATTTTTGCACGGTTTGTTCAAGGCTTTGGCGCAGGTGCGGTCATGCCGATTGCTTCGACGATTGTGGGGGATATTTATACAAAGGAAGAGCGGGCAAAAATACAAGGATATTTATCAAGTGTATGGGGGATTTCTGCCATTTTGGGACCAGCGATTGGCGGGCTTCTAGTTGAGTTTGTTAGCTGGCGGTTTGTCTTTTGGATCAACATTCCCCTTGGTATCCTAGCAATAATTGGCTTATTTATGTTTCTTCATGAAAATGTCGATAAAAAGAAGCCAAAAATTGATTATGGCGGAGCAATCCTGCTTACCTTATCAGTGACATCGTTTATGTTTATTTTAGTCGAAGGCGGTGTCCGCTGGGAGTGGCTCTCGATGCCAATCCTCTTATTGGGAGGTCTCTCGTTCCTTAGCTTTATCGCCTTTGTACTATATGAACGAAGAGTAGAGGAACCAATGATGCCTTTTGAGCTTTGGAATGAAAGATCGATTTTAATTGCCAATCTGACATCTTTAACAACTGGTGTGTTATTAATCGGGTTATCGACTTTTTTGCCGACATTTGTTCAAGGTGTTATGGAGGAAAAAGCAATTGTTGCCGGCTTTACATTAACAACCATGTCCATTGGCTGGCCTATCGCTGCAATGATATCTGGAAGAGCTATTTTAACAATCGGTTTTCGAACAACCTTTATTTTAGGAGGAGTAGCATTAGTTTGTGGGAGTATTGTTTTTATCATGTTATCTGCAAATGATAGTGCTCTTTTTGCTGCTGCCGGTTCATTTATCATTGGAATAGGGATGGGACTAACAACAACAGCCTTTATTGTTTCGATTCAAAGTACAGTAGATTGGAATAAGCGAGGTGTTGCAACAGCTACAAATATGTTTATGAGAAATGTAGGAAGTACAATTGGTGCCGCTCTGCTTGGGGGGATCTTAAACAGCCGGCTATTAAGTTATTTATCAAGCAAAGGTGTGAAGGAAGAGTTGAATCTTGATTCTGCAACCACTTTACTTGAATCTTCAGAACGTACAAGCTTGTCAGCTGAGTCAAAAGGGCTCCTTCAGCAGGGACTGGAATTTGCTTTACATGATGTTTATTTTGTTGTTTTTGGTTTTGCACTATTAAGCTTTGCCTTTATTTTATTTCTACCAAAAAATGAAAAGGCTGATTCAAAATAATTCAGCCTTTAAACTTGTAAAGAAATGTATTTTTGAAAAGCAGGTGGATGGTTATGCAAATGTCAGAGCTCCGAATGCTGGTTGTCTTATCTGAGGAAATGAATATGAGGAGAGCGTCTGAACGACTATTTGTTTCCCAGCCAGCATTATCACAGCGCTTACAAACGATAGAAAAATCATGGGGCTTTCAAATTTTTATCCGTTCTCAAAAAGGATTAACGTTAACACCAGCAGGAGAAAAGGTTGTTTCCTTTGCCCGTGAGGTTGTCGAAAAAGAAGAACAGGTACGTGAGAAAATTTTAGAGCTCGAAGGAGAGGTTCATGGAACACTAAAGCTTGCAGTCGCGTCCATCATTGGTCAGCATTGGCTTCCTGAGGTTTTAAAAACCTATGTTAGAAAAAATCCACATGCTAAAATTTCACTTATTACTGGGTGGAGCAGTGAAATATTAAAAAGCATGTTTGAAGATCACGTCCATATCGGTATCATTCGAGGAAATCCTGATTGGAAGGGGGTTAAGGAACATCTGTTTTCAGATACCTTATATCTTGTGGATACGGAAATTAGTAAGGTTGAGGACGTACTGCATACAGAAAGACCTTTTATACAATTCAAAAGTGACTCCACGTATTATCAAGAAATTCAAGATTGGTGGCATCGGCAGTTTCAAACCTCGCCAAAGCGAACAATCGTTGTGGATCAAATCGAAACTTGTAAACAAATGGCATTCAATGGTATTGGCTATGCTATTTTACCCTCTGTTACGTTAAAGGAAAATGAGCAGGATATTTTTAAGGTCCCTCTTCTTGATGAAAATGGAAAACCAATTGAGAGAGATACGTGGCTATTAGGATATGAATCTTCGTTTGAATTAAAACAAGTAAAGGCATTTCTAGACATTGTAAAAGAACATAAATAAGTGAACATTTGCTTGTCAAGAATTAAATCCTTTGATACAGTAAAGAATGATTGTAAAATGAATCAAGGAGGAAACATACATATGAAAATGATGGATGCAAATGAGATTATCTCATTTATACAAAACAGTAAAAAATCTACACCTGTAAAGGTTTATTTAAAAGGAAATCTAGAAGGCATCAACTTTGGTGAATCAGCTCAAACCTTCATAACTGGCAATACTGGTGTCGTATTTGGTGAATGGGCTGAAATCCAGGATGCGCTTGAAACAAACAAAGACCATATTGAAGATTACGTTGTCGAAAATGATCGCCGAAATTCTGCGATTCCTCTGCTTGATCTAAAGGGAATTAAAGCACGTATTGAGCCAGGCGCAATCATTCGTGATCAAGTTGAAATTGGTGATAATGCCGTTATCATGATGGGTGCTTCTATTAATATTGGTGCTGTTATTGGTGAAGGTACAATGATTGATATGAATTGTGTACTTGGAGGTCGTGCGACTGTAGGTAAAAATTGCCATATCGGTGCTGGCACAGTTTTAGCAGGTGTTATCGAGCCGCCTTCTGCTAAACCGGTTGTTGTAGAAGATGATGTTGTTATTGGAGCAAATGTTGTTGTATTAGAAGGCGTTACAATTGGAAAAGGTGCGGTAGTTGGTGCCGGCGCAATTGTTACAAAGGATGTAGAGCCATATACAGTTGTTACAGGTGCTCCAGCCCGTAAAATTAAGGATATTGATGCCAAAACAAAATCAAAAACAGAAATCATGCAAGAGCTAAGACAATTATAGGATTAAAGAGAGGCTGTCTCAGGAAGGGGATAACCCACTAGGAAACAAGAATATATGGATTTGTTCATTATTTTAAATCCTATATATTGTGTTTACAGGGGTGACTCTTTGATTTGAGTCAGCCTCTTTTGTATAGGGGTGATTAGATGATCAAAGAACAACTTAATCAAATTCGCCGGGACCTTCATCGAATACCTGAAATTGGTTTTCAGGAGTTTAAAACACAGCAATATTTATTAGGTGTATTAAGGCAATTACCGGAAGAGCGAATTGAGATTAAAACATGGAAAACAGGTATTTTTGCTTTAGTAAAGGGGACAAACCCCACAAAGATCATTGGCTACCGGGCTGATATCGATGGATTACCGATAACTGAGGAGACAAATTATGATTTTCAATCAGAGCATCCTGGTTATATGCATGCCTGTGGTCATGACTTTCATATGACAATAGCGTTAGGTATCCTTGGCCATTTTGTAGAACACCCTGTACAGGATGATATTTTGTTTTTATTTCAACCTGCAGAGGAAGGGCCAGGAGGAGCGGAACCAATGCTTAATAGCGATATAGCGAAGCAATGGAAACCTGATATCATAACAGCTCTTCATATTTCTCCAGAGCTGCCGGTTGGAACCATTGCAACAAAACCTGGATTGCTTTTTGCCAATACTTCTGAATTATTTATTGATTTAAAAGGAAAGGGCGGACATGCAGCATACCCTCATACGACAAATGATATGGTTGTTGCAGCATGTTCACTTATTACTCAATTGCAAACTGTCGTAGCACGGAATGTCGATCCTCTTGACAGCGCTGTTATTACAATTGGAAAAATAACAGGCGGCACCGTGCAGAATATTATAGCGGAAAATGCTAGATTAGAAGGTACAATTCGAACCCTTTCTGTTCAATCAATGGATAAAGTGAAGGAAAGAATTGAGGCATTGGTTAAAGGGGTTGAGATTGGCTACTCATGTAAAGCGACTATTGATTATGGTTCGATGTATCATCAAGTCTTTAATGAAGAAGTCTTAACAGCAGAATTTATGGAATTTGCAGCTGCAAACACATCCGTTACCGTCCAGGAATGTAAGGAAGCAATGACTGGTGAGGATTTCGGATATATGGTCGATCAAATTCCCGGCTTTATGTTTTGGTTAGGCGTTGAATCATCATTCGGCCTGCATCATGCTAAACTAGAGCCTAGTGAAGATGCAATCCATGTCGCTGTTGATTTGATGACAAAGTATATCACATTCAAGGCTAATCAAAATAATTAAAGTATATTTTTTCCTCCCATGTACACAATACATGTAGGAGGTGGATAAACAATGCCAAAAATCGGTGTAGAACAATCATTATCTGACGTATCATCTGCTTTACAGGAAAAAGGCTATGAGGTTGTCCAATTAAAAAATGAAAATGATGCACAAGGCTGTGACTGCTGTGTGGTTACAGGACAAGATTCAAACGTAATGGGGATTAGTAATGTTGTAACTGCAGGCTCTGTTATCGAAGCGAGCGGAATGACAGCAGAAGAAATTTGCCAGCAAGTTGAAAGCAAAATAAATCGATAAAATTCGTTAAAAGAAAGGCTGTCTAAAATGGTCTGTCCCTAACAAACAACAAGATACGAACCTTCTTACGTATTAGGTTCTTGTATAGGGCTGATCCATTTGTTATGAGACAGCCTTTTCTTTTTGTTTTGAGTAAATAAGTTGAATTTCAAATTTTTTACACAATAAACAAAAGGATATTTTTAAAATCATTATCACCTACATTGACTAAAAAGGATGCTTGTCCTATAATGGTCACTGTATTAGACATATAAATATTGGTTGAGAAGCATAAATTTTTCTCAATTAGTAAACCTAACAAAACTTATTTGGAGGGATACATAATGGCAGAACGTATGGTAGGAAAACAAGCACCACGATTTGAAATGGAAGCAGTTTTAGCAAACAAAGAGTTTGGAAAAGTAAGTCTAGAAGAAAACATGAAGAATGATAAATGGACAGTTCTTTTCTTCTATCCAATGGACTTTACATTCGTATGTCCAACAGAAATCACTGCATTGTCAGATCGTTATGATGAATTCGAAGATTTAGATGCAGAAGTAATCGGTGTTTCTACTGATACCATTCATACACACTTAGCATGGATTAAAACAGATCGCAAAGACAACGGCTTAGGCGATTTAAAATATCCATTAGCTGCTGATACAAATCATGTTGTTTCCCGTGAATATGGTGTTTTAATTGAAGAAGAGGGTATTGCACTTCGTGGATTATTCATCATTAATCCAGAAGGTGAATTACAATATTCTGTCGTAAACCACAACAACATTGGCCGTGACGTAGATGAAACACTTCGTGTGCTTCAAGCACTTCAAACTGGCGGACTTTGCCCAGCAAACTGGAAGCCAGGCCAAGCTACATTATAATTTCTTTAAAAAACACATTGATAAAAGAGAGGCTGACAAAAATAAGAATGTCAGCCCCTTTTTTAATCTGTTCATTTAACATGGAGGGATAGAGATGAAATTACGTGAGCCAATGCCGGAGCTTACTGGTGCAACCGAATGGTTAAATGGTGAGGTAACGAAAGAACAATTAATTGGTGAGAAGCCAACGCTTATTCATTTCTGGTCAATCAGCTGCCACTTATGTAAGGAAGCGATGCCGCAAGTTAACGAATTCCGTGATAAATTTAAAGATAAATTAAATGTTGTAGCAGTTCATATGCCGCGTTCAGAAGATGATTTAAAACTTGATGAGATCAAAAAGGTTGCTGGAGAGCATGATATTAGCCAGCCAATCTTCGTTGATAATGAGCATAAATTAACAGACTCTTTTGAAAATCAATATGTGCCTGCTTACTATGTTTTTGATAAAGAAGGTAAGCTTCGCCACTTCCAAGCTGGCGGAAGCGGGATGAAAATGCTTGAAAAACGCGTGAATCGTGTTTTAGCTGAACTTGAAAACGCTGAATAATGACTATAAAGTCGGTTGCCACAACATGGTAACTGACTTTTTTTGCAGATAATGCATATAAGAATATTCCTTCCTCGATTCACGTTAAAATATTAAAAAGGGGGCTATGCAGTGAAAGAAACGATAGGTGTGTTATTAGCTGGGGGGGAGTCCCGTCGATTTGGCCATCATAAGGCATTTGCGAGTTATCAAGGGAAATTCTTTTGGGAGCATTCCTTTTCCGTATTAAAAGCTGTATCAGATAAGCAAATAATCATCAGTCATCCCAATATAGCTGGAAAATTAAAGGATGCAGTTCTCTGTCCTGTATTACTTGATGAACCTGATGTTAAAGGAAAAGGGCCAATGGCAGGAATGATTACGGCAATGAATCATGTTCAGGCAGAATGGTATGTGTTTTTAGCATGTGACATACCTTTAATCACTAATCAGGCTGTTTTAAGGTTGCTACATTTTCGACAGCATGACATTAAGGCAATTATACCTAAAATAAACGGAAGGCTTCAGCCGTTAACAGGGGTTTATCACCATTCGATATATTCACTTATGAAAGAGCAGTTAGAGAATCATGAGTATAGAATTATTTCACTTCTTGAAAAAATTGAGGTATTATATGTAACTGAAAAAGATTTGCAGGTTGATCCAAGCATTTTTCGTAATGTAAACTCACAAGAGGATTATACAGAACTACATACAAATGGTAAAATATCAGAATCAAATAATAATAGTTGATGAATTGATCAATGATAGACCGGAGTGATGAAATGGTAGAAAAAAGAAAGCCATTGGCTGTAAGCGAAGCAATACATAAGGTATTACGTTACTCTGTAAAAGGTGAGAGTGAATCTGTGTCTTTAACAGAAAGCCATGGGAGATTTTTAGCTGAGGACTTAATTGCTGATCATCCAGTACCACCTTTTGATCGCTCACCATATGACGGATTTGCGGTTCGATCAGTTGATACATTATATGCAAGTTCAGATCAACCATCAGTATTTGAAGTAATTGATGAGATTGGTGCTGGAGATGTTGGTATGTTCACACTTGGTGAAATGCAGGCAGCACGAATTATGACAGGTGCCCAAATTCCAAGTGGCTGTGATGCGATTGTTATGCTAGAGTTAACGAAAGAATTTCAAAAAAATGGAAAAAAATTCATGTCTATCAAAAGGCCTTTCAAAAAAGGAGATAATATTTCCTTTAAAGGGGAGGATACACCAAAAGGCAGTGTTTTAGTGAAAAAAGGGTCATTTATTACTCCTGGTACTATTGCCTTGCTTGCAACCTTTGGGTATAAAACGGTTTCGGTTGTTAAAAAACCGCGGATCGGGATTATTGCGACAGGCAGTGAACTGCTCGATGTTGATGAACCTTTAAAGCCTGGTAAAATTAGAAATAGTAACTCTTATATGATTGAGGCACAAGCTGGAAGAAGCGGAGCTGAGCCTATTTTTTTAGGCAAACTACTAGATGACCTTGAGGAATGCTATGCTGCAATCAAAAAAGCATTAGAGAATGTTGACTTTTTAATAACTACTGGTGGTGTTTCTGTTGGAGATTTTGATTATTTGCCAGAAATCTATAGTCGTTTAGGTGCTAATGTATTGTTTAATAAAGTAGCTATGCGTCCGGGCAGTGTCACAACGGTTGCAGAGCTTAATGGGAAATTATTATTTGGGCTTTCCGGCAATCCATCTGCTTGTTATGTCGGCTTTGAACTATTTGTAAGGCCGATTATTCGCACCTTTTTATTCTCTGATCGTGTTCATCTGCAAAGAGTAACGGCAAGCTTGGAAAAGGACTTTTTAAAACCAAATCCTTTCATAAGGTTTGTTCGGGGGAAAATTAATTTTTCCGATGGGAAAATTCTTGCCTTACCTGTAGGATTAGATAAATCAAATGTTGTGACATCTCTTGCTGATGCCAACGCACTTATCGTATTGCCTGGTGGAACAAGAGGTTTTCAGAAAGGTGATCATGTTGACGTATTGCTAATTGACGATCAAGTGGGAAGTGAATCCTCATGGGCAAAGTCCTTCAAGTAGTCGGTTATCAAAATAGCGGAAAAACAACATTTGTTGCAGATTATATCAAAATGGCTGTTGAGCAAGGTTTAAAAGTGGGGACAATTAAGCATCACGGCCATCCAGGGGCAATTGATATAAGTGACCACAAAAAGGATACAGGGAAGCATCGACAAGCGGGTGCTTATGTTTCTGTAGTAGAGGGCAATGGCTCAGTTATTTTGACTTCAGAACAAGCTTCTTTATCCCTCGTCCAATTGCTATCCTTATATAGCCAGTTTCAATTAGATGTGATTGTTGTTGAAGGGTATAAGGCAGCTGGTTATCCAAAAGTAGTATTAATAAGGTCGCTTGATGATATAAAAATATTAGAAGATGTAGTAAATGTCAGCTGTGTGATATCGAAGGTTGCTCTACCCGAGAGCATTACAGAAGAATATAGATGTTTCACAAATTATTTCGAAGGTATTAAGTGGCTTCTAACAAATAAAGTAGGTGAAATAATTGACTAAACCATTGTTTGAAATAGTTAAGGATCCTATTTCAATTGAAGAAATAACGGATAAAGTGATTCGCCGTGAAGCTGGGGCGGTTACCACTTTTATCGGAACTGTAAGGGAATTTACTCATGGAAAGCGAACATTGTCATTAGAATACCAAGCATATGAACAAATGGCCGTAAAAAAGCTGGAGCAGATTGGTGATGAAATAAAGGAGAGGTGGAGTGATGCAAAGGTAGCCATTACACATCGAATCGGTAAATTAACAATTTCGGAAATTGCTGTTGTCATTGCTGTTTCTACTCCACATCGTAAGGATGCGTACGAAGCAAATGAATATGCCATCGAGCGGATAAAACAAATTGTACCGATATGGAAAAAAGAGATTTGGGAAGATGGCGAATCATGGATAGGTGATCAATTAGAAAAAACACCTTATCCAAAAGGAAAGCCGGAAAAGGGGTTGTTGTGATGATTAAGATCTTGTTATTTGCCCATTTACAAGAGAAGATTGGAGAGGAGAGCATTTCTTTCGATATTCCGAGCATCACTGTGAAAGAATTAAAGGAGCTTGTAGGTACTAGGTTTGAACTTGGCACTTTAGAGCATATCATGATTGCGGTAAATGAAGAATATGCCCTAGATGAAGACCTTGTGCAATCAGGTGATGTAGTGGCTTTTATTCCACCTGTTAGTGGTGGTTAATGTTATGAAAGGTAAGAGAGGGCTTTAGGGGAATTTTGAGCCAAGTCACCTTTATAATTGCTGGAAACATTCCTGGAAAAACACAAACTGTTTCAACAGCTATTTTCGTTGCGGTTGATAGTAGAAATATGAAGCTGGCCTGGCTGTGGGTTTGTTCGATTATTGTCATTTAAGCTAGACTATTTTTCTTTGTTCAATTGTTTAATAAAGATACGAATTGATGTAAAATTCATATTAATTTGTACATTTACAAATAATGTGTTTACATTGACAATACCTTACAAATCGGTTAAAGTAATAGAGTGCTTTTTATAGAATTTCACCTTGGTGGTGCTGTGTGAATGATGAAAGACTTTGAATTACATGCATCGTGTAATAGTAAAAGAGGACGTTTGATCACAATTCACACTGGCACGGTCTAGGAGCCGTAAGGACGAAAGAGAGGCAGGGCTTTCGTTGTTTTGAGATAATGCTATTTCTTTAAAAATAATAAATTGATCAAATGATTGTTTATTTAAAAGACCAAATATGGAGCTATATAATTCACATATTATCGAGATTATCTACTCCTTTTTTGATAGTCTCTATAATATGTGAATTTTTATTTACCAAGTAAATACAAGTAACATATTAAAAAATCTTTGGAGGTTCTCTCATGAAAACAACTGGTACAGTAAAATGGTTTAACTCAGAAAAAGGTTTCGGATTTATCGAAGTTGCAGAAGGAAACGATGTATTCGTTCACTTCAGCGCTATCGCTGGTGAAGGATTCAAAACGTTAGAAGAAGGACAAAAAGTTGAATTCAACATAGTTGAAGGCAACCGCGGACCTCAAGCGGAAGACGTTGTTAAATTATAATAAGCATAAAAAGGGCTGACGTTTTATTATAAACGTCAGCCTTTTTTATGAAGAATTCTGTTATTTCTCAATTAAGCTCTCAACTGGTACATCTTTTTCTGCTTGCGGGTTATTTAGCGGGTAAATTCTTGCTGTTCCTTGCTCTTCATTTACTGATTGTATATATATACCTTCACCTTGATAGAGAACATTCATCATTTCTCCCATTTGTGATATTTCTTTTGCGCGGTTTATATTCATTTCTTTTTCTTCCTTTCATCCTTAAATTGTGAGTATACGCCTTTACCATATCCATTTTAAAAATAACTATTCAAAGAAAAGAAATAAAAAATAGAATAATTAGGAATCGAAAAGATATTTTTTCATTCTGTTTATTATGGTATCTTGTATAAAGGAAAGTGAAATAAGGGGGATCAGGTATTTGTTAAATCTCATGTATTTAATTTTTCTATTTTTCTTTATTTGTTGGTTCATCTTGAATGTCCCGAAACGTTCAGGAGAAACACCGTTCGATGAATCATTTGTCCGATCATTTATTAAAAGATATGGCGGGAATTCGTTATCACATCTTCTATTTTTGCAGGATAAACAAATTTATATGGCGCAAAATGATTCTGTGATGATTTCCTATAGACAAAAAGGAAATAAATTTTTTGTTCTAGGTGATCCAATTGGAGAAGAATTGTATTTTGAAGCTGGTCTGGATGAATTCATTGATTATGCCAGTCGCATGCGAGCAATACCTGTTTTTTACCAAGCTAGTGAAAGGTTCCTGCCATTTTTACGAGAGCGCGGCTATCGTTTCTTCAAAGTTGGTGAGGAAGCAAGGGTTTGTTTGGATCATTTTAAGATAGAAGGCAAGAAATCTGCAAAAATTCGGACAACAAGAAACAAGTTTTTAAGAGAGGGATATCAATTTTCCGTCATCTATCCTCCGTTTAGTACTGAACTGATTGAAGAACTTAAAGCGGTTTCTGACGAATGGTTAGCAGAACGATATGAAAAAAGCTTTTCGGTTAGCTCCTTTCAAGAAGATTATATTACCCTTTTTCCCGTTTCGATTTTAAGAAGTCCACAGGGGAAGTTAGTTGCCTTTGCGAGCTTGCCTTCTGATTATAAAGCGGATGAGTCAATAAGCATTGATTTAATGAGGTATACAAAGGCTGGTTCTTCTGGAGCAATGGATATGGTTTTTCTTTCGACAATAATGTGGGCAAAGGAAAAGGGATTTTCATCCTGCAGCTTAGGAATGTCGCCATTATCAAATGTAGGTACTGAGGAAGGGGCGCCTATTCCGGAGAAAATAGCAAGATATGTCTTTTTGAATGGCTGTAAATATTATAATTTTAAAGGATTGCGCAGATATAAAGCTAAATTTGCCACTGATTGGATGCCGCGGTATCTCGTTTATAAGAAATCATTATTGTTGATTTTAATTATTCACTTAATGGCAATGGTAAGAAAACAGCCTAGACTAAAACGAAACTCATTTGTTAGAAAGCTAATTCGTGTTAAAAAAGCGGTGTAAGAGTGGAAAAGGGTCAGATCCTAACCAAATCCTCTAAACTAGAAGATTTGGATCTAGGATTTGACCCTTTTTGATAAGAATGCTTTCACATACTTTCAACAAGCTGCCTGCAATAGTTCGTTACTTCCTTTATTTCATCGTCCAATAATGCATAGTCTAAAACAAGCTCGGTCGTTTTTTCGATAAAATGATATTGCGCAATTTTAGCTTGTTCACCTTCAACTGCAAAGATGAGATTTAGGACAATTCCGTTTTTACTATAAAGTACATCTTCTTCATCAATATCCAAAGTAAGGATTATTTCATACCGTTCACCTGTAAGAATACCGAATGGATCTTCCAATTTTTCAATTTTAGATTCAATAATTTTCATACTTTATGTAACCTCTTTTCTATTTTCAACAAGGATTAACTCAATGTATATTATAGCCTTTTAAAGGAACCAAGCCAAATATGAGTTCTTTCAGGATGGATGTAAGCTTTATTTGGAATGTCCTTTGCGTTATAAAAGACAGTGATCTGGAGTTTAAAGTGAATTGAATTGAAAATAACCCTATCATAGTTATAATTTACTGAGCATCTTACGTGTGAGATGTTCTTTTTGTCTATTTAATCCCTTTTTTTGTAAGATACATAGCAAAAAAACGAAAGTTTGTTAGATTTTCTAACGTGGAATTTTCAGAAACCTTCGAAAATAGGTTGACACTTAAAGATAATCGTATAAAATAGTAAATAAGAACGGGATGTTATATTTTCTTACATCTAAAGTTAGTAAATCGCACAAGGGAGGAAATACAATGGACACGATGTTTTTAATGAACAGCTTGTGGGTCATGCTAGGAGCAATTTTAGTTATTTTTATGTTAGGTGGATTTATACTACTTGAGGCCGGTTCAACAAGAATGAAAAACGCAGGTCATATTGCGGGTAAAACAATTTTTACATTCGGTTTGGCATCATTGGTTTTCTGGGCAGTAGGGTATGGATTTATTTTTGGTGATAATGGAAACTTTTTTGTTGGCTTATCCGATTTCTTCTATTCTGGTTATCAAGTAGAAGATATGGGCTTAGCAACATCTGTATTTTTTGTCTTCCAATTAGCCTTTGCAGGAATTTCTATCACAATTGCTTTAGGTGGATTTGCAGAACGGGCGAAGCTTTCTGTTTACCTTGTTTTTACTGTATTATTTTCAGCACTTATTTATCCGGTTATTGCACATTGGATTTGGGGAGGCGGCTGGTTAGCTGAACATGGAAAGCAAGATTTTGCTGGCTCTACAGTTGTTCATTTAACAGGCGCGATGGCAGCATTTGCCGCAACAATATTGTTGAAGCCGCGTATTGGCAAATATAATAAAGATGGTTCTGCCAATAATATACAAGGACATAACCAAGTATTTACGGCTTTAGGTGTGTTAATTTTATGGATTGGCTGGTTCGGTTTTAATGCAGGAAGTACTGTAGCGGTCGATGACGGATTTTTTGGATTTGTAGCTTTAAATACGAATTTAGCAGCAGGTGCAGGAGCTGTTTCAGCCCTTATTATTTCTTGGATCGTATTGGGTAAATCAGATATTCCGACAATGTTGAATGGAGCTTTAGCAGGTTTAGTAGCCATTACTGCATCTTGTGCATTCGTTGATACATGGGCAGCGGTTGTCATTGGTTTAATAGCTGGGATCCTCGTTTTCTATAGTGCTAGATTCTTTGAAAAGAGAAAAATTGATGATCCAATTTTCGCATTATCAGTTCACGGAGTAGCGGGTGTATGGGGAACATTATCGACAGGATTTTTTGCAACACCGGAACTCGCTACTGTAGGCTTGCCAGGACTATTTTACGGTGGCGGATTTACACAGCTTGGCGTACAATTTATGGGAGTAGCAGTTTCTGGAGCATACGCATTCGTTGTATCATTTATCATTTTAGCAATCTCGAAAAAGCTGATGAATGGATTGCGTGTAACAGAAGAAGAAGAAATCATGGGCTTGGATATAAGTGAACATGGTAGCTATGGTTATCCTGAATTATTTGTAACGAAAGATCAAAATGTCGGTTCATAAACAGGAAGCTTGGTTTACCTCGTTTCATTTTAAAAATGTTGAGGGAGTGTCTCTCATGCATAGGGAATTTGATTCATATGAATCAATTAAAAAATGGAAAGACGATCATATTCATAAATTTGAATTTGACACAAAACAATTAAACGATTTCCATGATGAGATGATGAGGAGTGCTAGTAAGTTAGCACTCTTTCATCTTGAGAAAAACATTGGTTTACCTCCTTGTAACTATACTTGGTTTATTACTGGAAGCGGCGGCAGGATCGAACAAGGAATTATAAGCGATCAAGACCATGGTCTGATCTATGAAGAAGACACTGAACAGGCTGGCTTTTATTTTAAAAAGCTAGGAGAAGAGCTTTCAAAAGGTCTTCATGCCATTGGTTATCCTTATTGTGAAGGAAAGATCATGAGCTCTAACCCGCTTTGGTGTCAATCGTTTGCAAATTGGAAACAGCAACTTTTTAATTGGATGGAAGAACAAACATGGGAATCCATTCGTTACTTGCAAATTTTTTACGATTCTCGCAGCCTTGTTGGAGAAAAAAACTATGTGGATGAGCTTAAACAGTCGATATTTTTATATCAAAAGGAACATCATAAGCTTCTTCAGCGATTTTTAGATAATGTTCAGCATATTAAGCATTCAGTAGGTCTTTTGGGCCAGCTTTATGTTGAAACCGGAGGTAAGTATGAGGGCTGTATTGATATAAAAAAAGCAGCTTTTTTGCCATATGTAAATGCAGTTAGACTTTTGGCGATTAAAGAGGGGGTGGTTGAGACGTCGACCATAGAACGAATACACCGCCTTTGTGAAAATAAAACCTATCGTAATGAACTTCTTCAGTATCAGCAAAATTTTGAAAAGCTTCTTGATTATCGGCTTTTAGTATTTGCAAATGCTGAATCCTATGATGATATTCATTATCTTAATATTAGGAAATTGTCTAAACTTGAACGAAAAGAAATTAAAAACATATTGAAAGCCGGCAAAAAACTCCATCAATATGTTCAAGGGATAATCGAAAAAGGGTGTTATGAATGACATTTGACCCATTTTTTTTTATGAAAGGCATTCAAGGAAAGCTTGGTGGTTCACAAAGTGGACAAAGTCAACAGCAGGTTGCGTTTTTAAGGCAATTGCAACGTGAAATGAGAGTAGAGGAAACACTAAATATACCGCTGTCTGATTTAAATGTTATTGTTTTTGATATAGAAACAACTGGTTTTTATCCCGAGCAAGGAGATCAAATTATTTCAATCGGAGCTATCAAGGTGAAGGGTGATAAAATAAACGAGAATGAAACATTTTATTCACTAGTCAGAACAGATAAGCTGCTTACCGATGAAATTAGTCAACTGACAGGTTTATATGACACTCAATTACAGCAGGCTCCGCCATTATCAGAAGTCCTTTTTCAATTTTTTCAGTTTACACAAGACTATACACTCGTCGCCCACCATGCAAACCATGAGAAAGTATTCTTACAGCATGCATCATGGAAGTTATATCGTGCACCATTTAAGCATCGATTAGTTGATATGTCCTTCTTATATCGCATTGCTGAACCAGAGGTAAAGTTAATTACGCTTGAAGAATGCTGTGAGCATAATGGAATCCCGATTATTGGCAGACATCATGCGCTGCAAGACGCGAAATTAACTGCTCAACTTTGGAGCATTTATGTCAATAAGCTTTATCAAAAAGGCTGTGAATCGCTGAAAGATTTATATGAAGAGTTAACGAAAGTATGATAGGTATTAATAAATATGAAGATCAAATGAAGAAGACATCCTTCATTATGGTCTTCTTTTTTTTATACAAACCTCGTAAAAAAGCGTGTTTTTATTACATCGTTTTACAAGTCTTTACAAAAAATGAACAATTACCTACAGATTTATTTACATTCTCTTAGTACAATAATTTAGTAGTAGGAAAGTAATGGTATCTGAATAAAAAAATGGAAAGGTGGAAATGTTTTGAGGAAAAGATTGAATCGTATATTTAAGCGGAAAATTTTTTATGGTGCTCTGGCATCAACTCTAGCTCTAAGTGTATTTCCATTTTCATCATTGTCAGGCATTGCACATGCTGAAGATACACCTGTTACCATGAATGTAAGGCTTTTGGAGACGACGGATATCCATGCCCATATTATGGATTATGATTATTATGGGGACAAATCCGTCACAAACTTTGGCTTAGTAAGAACCTCTGCATTATTAAAGCAGCGTCAAGCTGAGGTAGAGAATAGTATTCTAGTAGATAATGGTGATTTAATTCAAGGAAATCCCTTAGGTGAATATGTTTATAAACAAGGATTAAGAGATGGAGAGGTTCATCCGATAATCGCTGCTATGAATCTATTGGACTATGACGCTGCAACCGTGGGGAATCATGAATTTAATTATGGCTTAGACTTTTTAAATGAAACGATGGATGATGCCAATTACCCAGTGGTAAACGCTAATGTCTTCCATGCAGGCAATCAAAATGATTACTATTTTAAACCTTATGAAATTGTTGAAAAAGAATTTGTTGATCATAATGGTGAAACTCATAAAGTGAAAGTTGGTTTTACCGGGTTTGTACCGCCGCAAATTAACGTATGGGATAAGAAGCATTTAGACGGAAAGGTTGTAACGAAGGATATCGTCGAATCTGCCAAAAAAATTGTTCCTGAAATGAAGGAACAGGGAGCAGATTTAATCATCGTTATTGCACATACGGGCATTGATCCAAATGAAGGTCAAAGCGGCTCTGAAAATGCTGTATTTGATTTAGCAAAACAGGTAGCAGATATTGATGCTGTTGTATCTGGCCATCAGCATAACCTCTTCCCAGGCGACTCAAGATTTAATGGGGCTGCAAATATTGATAATGAAAAGGGAACAGTTAATGGTGTACCAGTTGTCATGCCGAAAAACTGGGGGAGCCATTTAGGGATGATTGACCTTACTTTACAAAGAACTGAGGTCGTTAATGGCGAAGAGGAATGGGATGTCATTGATTCCAAGTCAACAGCCGAATCCATTTCAGGTGTTACTGAAAAGAACCAGGAAATGGTTGCTGCTGTAAAGAGTGCCCATGACGCTACTTTGGAATATGTCAGAAAAAGTGTTGGGACAACAACAGCTCCAATTAATAGTTTCTTTGCCCTTGTTCAAGATGATCCTTCCATTCAAATCGTAACAGATGCTCAAAGGTGGTATGCTGAACAAAAGTTAAAGGGAACTGGATATGAAGGAATGCCATTATTATCGGTTGGTGCCCCATTTAAAGCAGGAGGGAGAAATGGAGCCGATTATTATACAAATATCCCAAAAGGTGATTTAGCCATTAAAAATATTGGTGACCTTTACCTTTATGACAATACAGTTCAAATTGTGAAAATAACTGGTGCTGAAGTGAAGGAATGGTTAGAAATGTCAGCGGGTCAGTTCAATCAAATTGATCCTGCTTCAACAGAAGAACAAAGTTTAATCAATACAGAATTTCCAACCTACAATTATGATGTGATTGACGGTGTTACATACCAAATTGATGTAACAAAACCGGCTAAATATGATACTAAGGGAAACCTGATCAATGGTGAATCATCACGGATTAAAAATTTAATGTATGATGGCAAGCCAATCGACTTAGACCAGGAGTTTCTAGTTGTAACGAATAACTATCGTGCTTCAGGCGGAGGGAATTTCCCTGGAAATCTGCCTTCAAAGATCATTGAACAATTTCCAGATGAAAATCGTCAAGCGGTAATGAATTATATTATGGAAAAAGGCGAAGTAAATCCTTCAGCAGATAACAACTGGTCAATTGCTCCGATTTTTGGAAATGTAAACGTAACCTTTGAATCATCAACAGAAGCAAAGCAGTTTACTGAAGATACGGATACGATTAAATTTCTTGAAACATTAGATACTGGGTTTAGTAAATATAAATTAGAGGTAGGATCAGATAAGTGGAATCTTACGATTATGCATACGAATGATACCCATGCTCATCTGGACAATGTTGCCAGACGTGTTACTGCTGTAGAGCAAGTCCGAGCAGCTGCTGATCATTCGATCCTTCTTGATGCAGGTGATGTTTTCTCAGGAACATTATTCTTTAATCAATACCTCGGACAAGCTGACCTTGAATTTATGAACATGATGAAATATGATGCCATGGTACCTGGAAATCATGAATTTGATAAAGGGACTAGTGTTTTTGCAGACTTTATTAACAAGGCAAATTTTCCAATAGTAAGCGCTAATATCGATTACTCAGAAGACAGTCATCTAGGGCCATTATTTAAGGACAAATTCGCAAATTCAGGGGAGAAAGGGATTTATCCAGCAGCTATTTTGGATGTGGAAGGTGAAAAGGTCGGTGTTTTTGGATTAACGACAGAAGAAACAGCGATTCTTTCAAATCCTGGTAAGGATATTTCTTTTAATAATCATATCAAAAAGGCAAAGGAAACAGTAAAATTACTTGAAAATGAAGGCATTAACAAGATCATTGCCTTAACACATATTGGTTATAACAATGATAAGGTGTTAGCGGAAGAGGTTGAAGGAATTGACGTAATCGTTGGCGGACACAGTCATACATACCTCGAAGAACCAACAGTATATAACCAAGATACTGAACCGACCATTATTTTATCGGCACAAGAATACAGCTACTATTTAGGCAATACAAACGTAACATTTAATAAAAATGGTGTTCTTCAGGAGTGGGAGCAAAATCTGATCGATCTGGATGCACAAGATGAAAATGGTCAGTATATAATTGAGGAAAACGCTGCAGCTGCTCAACGTTTGGCTGAATTAGCTGAGCCGATCGAAGAATTAAAAAATCAAATTGTTGGTGAAACATCAGTATTCTTAAATGGTGAACGCGAAGATGTTCGTACAAAAGAAACAAATCTTGGAAACTTAATAGCAGATGGAATGCTTTGGCGTGCACAAAAACAAAATACTGGTGCCACAATTGCTATTCAAAATGGCGGTGGAATCCGCGCTTCAATTGATAAGGGTGAAATTTCTCTTGGAGAAGTACTAACGGTCTTACCGTTTGCCAATACATTAGTAACGCTTGATTTGACAGGTCAAGAAATAATTGATGCCCTTGAGAATGGAGTAAGTCAAGTGGAAGATATAGCAGGCCGCTTTCCACAGGTTGCAGGTCTAAAATTTGGCTATGATCCTGCAAAACCAGCTGGTAGCCGTGTTCATAGTGTGCAGGTTCAAACGGAAAATGGATTCGAAAAAATTAATCTCGGTGAAACTTACACAGTTGCTACCAATGCTTATCTTGCAGATGGAGGGGATGGCTATGCTTCATTTAAAGCTGCAAAAGAAGATGGCCGTATGACGGAACTGTTCATCCCCGATTATGAAGTTTTCCAAGAATATCTGAATGAAATAGGTACTGTAAATGCTCAAACTGAAGGCAGAATTACCATCGGAGCAGAGCCTGCAGAAAACCAAGGAGAAGATCCTGAAGAGCAACCTGGTAATGACCCTGTAAATGATAATGAGGAGAAAGATTCAGGTAAAGATAATTCAGCTTCAGGTAATGGTACCAAAAATAGTGATGTTCCTAATTCAGGAAATTCATTACCAAGTACTGCTACAAATATATATAATTTACTAGCAGCAGGTATTGTGATCATCGTCTGTGGTGTAGCCCTATTTTTTGTAAGACGTAAGACAAAGCAAGTCCAATCTTAATAAAACTTTAAAATTATAAATATTTTTATCATAAGTGGCAATCGAATGTGCTGGGCAATAATGAAATTGCCCAGCATATTTGTCTAAAAAATCGACTTTCTTACCCTTTGCTTAGATTCTTTTTCGTCTCAACTCGCCCATTCCCCATCATCAGGACGATAACAGCAGAAACGGCTATTGGAATTAATGCGAGCATAAATGTAGTTGTAATTGAGTCAGACATTGAATGGACAATTTTATCCAAAATGAAGTCAGGGATTTTCTCGCGTTCACCGGCTTGGAAGAGCTGTTGAGGGTCTCCGAGATTTAACGATTGTTGCCCTTCCATTTGACCACCTTGCATATTATTAAAAGCCTTCTTTATCTTATCTGTAAATACATTGTTTTGGATAACCCCAAATATCGTAATTCCTAAAGTCATTCCGAAGGATCTCAGGAATGAGTTCGTGGAGTTTGCTGTTCCACGATAGCGCGGTTCTAGATCGTGAATGGAAGCAGTTGGCAAAAGGGAAAAAGAAAAACCCATTCCAAAGCCAACGATAATCATGTAAATGGTTAATAACATCCGGCTTGTGTCAGGAGTAAGCGTTCCAAGCAAATACATGCCAATAAAATAGGAAATAACGGAAATGATCATCAAGTTCCTAAAGCTCGTCTTTGTCTGGAAAACACCGCCAACTCCACTGCCCGCGACAGACCCGAGCATCATGGGCATTAAAATAAAGCCAGCACTTGTAGCTGAACCACCGTAGACTGCTTGAACAAAAATTGGAATGAACACAGTTAAAATAATAAATGTACTTCCATATAGGAAGGCTAATAATTGAGATGTAGCAAAAAGTCTCTTTTTGAATAACCAAAATGAAATGATAGGCTCTTTTGCCACACGTTCAATAAAGAAAAATGCAATAAAAAAGATGGTAAAAATAACGAATAAACCAATGATCTGCACGGAATCCCATGCATATTCTTCACCACCTAACTCAAGGGCAAACATTAGGCTAACGACGGCAATCACCAGGGTAATCGCACCCCACCAATCTATTTTTTGTTTGCTGTGTTGTGGTGATTCTTTGTAGTTACGATAAATAATGAATAAAGAAACTAAACCAATTGGAATATTTACATAAAATATCCAATGCCAGCTTATGTACTCGGTAATATAAGCTCCTAATAGCGGTCCTAATACACTCGAAGCCCCAAAAACCGCTCCAAGGAGTCCTGTCATTTTTCCGCGTTTTTCTGGAGGGAAAATATCAAAGATAATGGTAAAGGCGATCGGCATTAAAGCTCCGCCGCCAATCCCTTGAATGGCACGGTAAATACTTAATTGCACAATGTTTTGAGCAAGTCCGCATAACGCAGAGCCTATTAAAAAAATAGCTAATCCAAAAATAAAGAACTGTTTTCTGCCGTACATGTCAGAAAGTTTACCGAATATCGGCATCCCAGCCATTGTCGTCACCATATATGCTGATGTAACCCAGACAAATTTGTTAAATCCGCCTAAATCAGAAACAATTGTTCCCATAGCAGTTGCTACAATCGTATTATCCATTGCCGCCATTAAGATAGCCAATAATAATCCGGCAATAATGAATCGTTGATTGCTTCCTTGTTCCATATATTTTTCTCCCTTCAACAATCATGATTAGATACGACTTGTTTCTTTTGTACTTCATCATTATATAACTCAAATTGTTAAAAGGAAAAGTTAGGATTTATAAATAACTCCAAAGCTTTAGAGTGCGCCAGAAACTCTGCTTAAAGACGGAGTGTATGCAATGGAAATCCACAGGTGAATTTATTGGGATAAAAAGAAAAGAGGCCAAGTGAAATTAAAATAGAATTCATTTAGCACTCTTACATGTAGAATATTTTTTCACCTGGCATCAAATCGAATGAAATAAGAATCTTGTTTTGTAGGAGAACGGCTCCCTCCTTTTGGTTCAATACTGACAATAATGTATTCAGCATCATCAATCGGTTTATTTTTTAGGTAAAGCTGTCCGCTTCTATCTAATAATTGTAAAATGCCTGCATCGTGTAATCCGTTATTTGTTTTTACCCATGCTTGGTAATCCTTGTTTTTTATGGGGATCAGTCCATCAACAAATAAATACAATTCCTCTGTTCGATTATTGACCCAGGAATATCCTTTTAAATGGTCGTTTGTCTCTGAATTCAATTCATAGAGATCTGTATCAGAATTCATTACAAACATCGTTTCTGATGAGGTTGGTTCAATTACTTTTTCCTGATGCTGACTATTTATGATGCCAAAGAAAGCTGCAACACATAAAGCGGCAATACTTGTTGTTTTCCAAATGAAAGTTGAACTGAGGAACTTTTTGTTCTGTTCAATTTGTACACCTTCTGTCCGTACGCTTGGGCCGTTAACAATGGAGCAGGTAGTTGGAGCGATTCCAAGCGCTCTTCCATTAAGCCAAAGTTTATTATTAATCACACCTCAGCTAATTGGATTAATAGCTGCTACTCTTCTATGTTTCGGCATATCTTATTTCCTATTTATGCGGAAAGAAATTCGTAACTAACTAGTCGATATAGCTAAACTAAAAAAGACTGTCGCTAAAGGTTATCCTATGTTAGACAGTCTTCTTTTTGAAATTTTAGTAGATTCCTTAGTAATTTTCCTATATCCAAAAAATAAATCCACTGATAAAGAAGTCTTGCTTTATTTTAACTCTCCTAAAGAGGGATGGAAGAACAATAACAAAAGGAAAATGATAGGTATAGAAATAATGATGGCAAATAATGGTTTTTTTATAATGGATTCTTAAGACGGGAAACATGATCATATTAGAAAGGAGTGACCACCAAATATTCCAGCCGTTTTCATAGATAAAATTCCCTCTTTTATTAAAGATAACTTCTGTTATCCAAAAGAAGAGAGCCCATGCCGCAATATATGCTGACCCTTTTATGCCAGAAGGAAAAAAATGAAGATAAACGTGTATCATGATCGGGACAACGATCAATGTAAAGGCAATTTCAATGATTGAATGTTTTAACCATGAAGGATATCCTTCATACCTCCATAAAGTATGCTGATAAAAGACAAAATTATAAAGGAGATTACAAATGACGTAGTATTGAATCGTTGGATAATAATCTTAGCTGATCGCGTCAATAAAAAGGAATACAATTAGGGTAAAAACAGTAATTATAAATAATAAGTACATAAAAGTCCTCTTATATTATATAATTCGTTAAAAGTATTTCCTAAATTTGTTAAACTATACACAAAAGCATAGGATGGTTTATAGGGTGAAAAAGTTCATTTGAGAATTCTTAAATAAGCTTTAATTGCATATCGTTTTAAAGGTATGGAAGTAACCTCATTTTGCAGGTTGCTTTTTTATTTTGTTTCTAAAGGAGCTTTAGGAGTGGTTGGAACAATAAGTTAAATGCGTATTTCTATCTTCTCATACAAAAGTCGTAGACAGATCGTCAAAAAGAAGGAGGCATCTTCCACCTAATGATGTGATTTTCAGAAAAATGAAATAAGGGCTAGAAAATTATTTCGATTGCCGATATATTTATTTGTATGCCGCCATATTTATAACGAATGTAAAAATTAAACAATTCGTCTTTTAGACGGGAGGAGTTTTCATGGAGACCTTTAAAAAATTGAAATCCTTTTATTGGCCTTATAAAAAGTATTTTTTAGTGTCACTGTTTTTTGTTTTATTTATCACCTCAATAACCGTTATTTATCCTATTGTCTTACAGCTAACAATTGATGAAATTGTATTAAAAGAGCAGTATGACTACATTCCATGGATTGTAATCGGGTTTTTATCATTAATGGCGGTAAAAGGATTTTCAGCTTTTTTTCATCAGTATTTAGGGGATATGTTTGGGATTCAATCTGTATATCGGCTGCGAAATGAACTATATGAAAAACTTCAACGTTTGCCTTTTGCGTATTACGACAATGCAAAAACAGGGGATTTAATGTCAAGGCTTACAGCAGATGTTGAAGGGTTCAGGTTCTTTTTATCATTTGGTTTTTCTGAGCTTGTTCGTTTCTTTCTTTTAGTTACAGGAACTTTAACCGTTATGTTTATCTATTCTGTTCCGTTAACACTGGTGACAATTGCTGCATTACCATTTTTGGCAATTGCTGTCTACCGTTTTGATAAAAGAGTACATCCCGCATTTCGGAATATCAGAAAATCATTTGGGAAACTGAACACAAATGTGCAAGAAAATATAAGCGGCATTCAAACAGTGAAAGCATTATCGAGGGAAGATTTTGAAATATCAAAATTCAATCAAGCAAATGGTCATTATAAAGATAATTATTTATCAACTTCATTAGTATGGGCAAAGTATTTTCCACTTATGGAGCTAATCGGAAACATTAGTGTTGTGGCCTTACTAGCATATGGAAGCGTTCTCGTTATGCGAGGAGGGTTACAGCCAGGTGAGCTTGTTGCATTTTTTAGCTTAGTTTGGTATTTGATGATGCCGATTATGCATCTGGGCTTTGTCATTAATATGTTTTCACAATCAAAGGCGTCAGGAGAACGCTTGCTTGAAATACTTGAAGCAGATGAAACGATTCGTGATAAAGACAATACAGTCGATGTTTCATCTATTAAAGGGCATGTAACATTTAAGAATGTCAGCCTTCGTTATAAGCAAGAGGATGCATTAGCACTTAATAATGTATCATTTGATGCCCCAGCCGGTAAAATCATTGGGCTCATCGGTGGAACAGGATCAGGAAAAACTAGCTTGACTCAATTAATGACAAGGTTTTATACCCCTACAAATGGTGAAATCTTTATCGATGGCAGAGATATATCTGATTATTCATTAAAAACACTTCGTTCAAATATAGGAGTGGTTTTACAAGAATCATTTCTTTTTTCATCAACGATAAAAGCAAATATTTCCTATGGAAGACCTGATGCGTCAATGGAAGAAATTATTGATGCAGCTAAACGGGCGCAAGCACATGATTTTATTATGGAGCTTCCAAATGGGTATGATACAATGCTTGGTGAACGAGGAATGGGACTTTCAGGTGGGCAAAAACAACGGATTTCTATTGCAAGAGCGATATGTGTTGATCCTAAAATATTAATTTTGGATGATTCAACAAGTGCTGTTGATATGACAACAGAATTTAATATTCAAAAAGCGTTAAAAGAAGTCATGAAGGGAAGAACAACGTTTATCATTGCTCACCGGATTTCTTCCTTGAAGCATGCCGATGAAATCCTTGTTCTTGACAATGGTTCCATTATTGAAAGAGGAACACATGATGAGTTAGTCGAGAACCAGGGATACTATAAAAGAATTTATGATATTCAATATAAGGACCAGAAGGCTGTTCTTCAGTCTACTGTAGGGTAGGTGTGATACATGAAGAATCAAGATAAAAAGCTGGTTATTAAGGAGCGTTTCCGCTATTCAACCGATACCGTTATTGATAAGCCGTTTAACTGGAAACAGATGTGGAGGCTGTTAAGCTACTTAAAGCCTTATTCAAAAAACCTGTTGCCGCTTGCTTTTCTTGCTGTAATTGTTTCTGCTGTTGTTCGGTTAACAGCTCCTATTTTAATAGGGAAATATACGCTTGACCATGCTATTAAAAATAATGATATGAATCTATTAACGATTCTTGTCATCACCATTGCAGGATTGTACGTATTATCTTATTTAGCAAATACGTTTCGCATAAAATGGATGAATATGCTTGGGCAAAACGTCATTTATGATTTGCGCAAAGATTTATTTACACATGTTCAGTCTCTTTCACATCGTTTTTTTGACCAGAGATCCGCCGGGTCGATTTTAGTAAGAATCATGAATGATATCAATTCCTTACAAGAGCTGTTTACGAGTGGAGTTATTAATCTATTAATGGATTTTTTCCTGCTCATCGGGGTTGTTGTTCTTCTATTTACACTAAGTCCGGAGCTTACTCTTGCCATTTTGGTCATTGTTCCGTTAATGTTTTTTATTTCAACAAGCTTGCGAAAAAAAATCCGCCGCTCATGGCAAACGGTGAGATTAAAGCAGTCAAAGCTGAATTCTCACTTAAACGAGTCAATTCAAGGAATTCGTGTTACTCAATCGTTCACACAAGAAACAGAGAATATTGAGTTTTTTGATGGTGTGAATACTGAAAATTTTCAGTCCTGGAAAAATGCAACGAGGCGTAATGCGATGTTTACGCCAATGGTAGAGATGACAAATGCGATTGGTACAGCCATTTTACTCTGGTTTGGGGCAACTCTTATCTCAAGCGGTTCGATTACAATTGGTACATTTGTTTCCTTTGCCTTTTATTTAGGAATGTTCTGGGAGCCGATTTCAAGACTTGGCCAGGTATATAATCAACTTTTAATGGGGATGGCTTCTTCGGAACGGATTTTTGAATATATGGATGAAAAACCGATTGTTGCAGAGGCGAAAGATCCTATCTATCTTAAAAATATGGAAGGCAAAATCGATTTTGAATCAGTTGAATTTGCCTATGATGAAACAAGAAAGGCATTAAATCAAATATCTCTTTCAATCGATGCTGGCCAAACCGTTGCTCTAGTTGGCCATACAGGCTCAGGAAAAACAACTATTGCCAACTTAATTAGCCGCTTTTATGACGCGACTGCTGGTGAAGTGAAAATCGATGGAATTAATATTAAAGAACTTTCTATTGAAGACTTAAGATCAAAAATAAGTGTGGTTCTTCAGGATACGTTTATTTTTTCTGGAACGATTCTTGATAATATCCGCTTTGGTCGTCCTACTGCATCTGATGAGGAGGTTATGGAAGCAGCGAAAGCTGTTGGCGCAGATGATTTCATTCAACAATTATCAAACGGATATTTGACAGAGGTTGAGGAAAGAGGGAATGTCCTATCTGTCGGAGAGCGGCAGTTAATTTCCTTTGCAAGAGCATTGCTTGCTAATCCAACCATTATCATTTTGGATGAAGCAACAGCGAGTATTGATACAGAAACAGAAATCAAAATACAAAAAGCGTTAAAAACCTTATTAAAAGGACGTACAGCAATCATGATTGCGCATCGGCTTTCGACTATTCGTGAGGCAGACAATATTATCGTACTTGATCATGGAAATATTATGGAACAAGGAAATCATGAACAGCTGATGGACCGAAGAGGAATTTACTACGGACTTGTTAAGGCGCAATTTAATATGCTTGATGTTGGCTAAGAGATGGAGTTTTCATCTCTTATTTTTTTGCCGTTTATTCGTTATCTTAATAGACAAAATCCGTCATAGCAAGTGGAAGAACATCGCATTTTTTGTAGAAAGAAAATTCAGAAAATTAGCTTGTTTTTTTCGTTGTACTAGTTTATTATCAAAATAGTTTAAACGATTAAACAGGACGAGGCGATGCAGATGGTCACAATGAAAGATATAGCTGAACGAGCAAATGTTTCAATTGCTACGGTTTCTTATGTGTTGAATGAAAGCGGAAACATAAGTGAGGAAACGAAAAAGAAAGTCCTACAAGTAATAAAAGAATTAAAATATCGCCCCAATTTAATTGCCAAGAGCCTTAAACTGCAAAAAACAAATACAATTGGTGTCATTCTTGAAGATATAACTGTATTTAATGCACCAGCGATTATCGATGGAATAAATGAAAATGCCGAAAAGCTTGGGCTTTCAATATTGTTAACAAATATTCGCTTGGAAAAACGTTCTTGCAGCAACATAAAAGATCTGAAAGCTATACAATCAGTAATTAAAAGAAGAATGGATGAATTAATTAGTAAAAAAGTCGATGGCATTATATATATTGGTTTGCATCCAAGAGATGTAACGGAAATCATTCCGGAAATCGATACCCCGATCCTTTTTACATATTGCTATACAACAAATGATTTTCACTGCTCGATCAATTACGATGATGAGCAAGCTGCATATGATGCGACAAATTACCTTGTTTCAAGAGGGCATAAAAAAATTGCTTTGATCAGCGGTCTTATTGATTCCATGTCCTCTCACTCTAGATATTCAGGCTATTATAGGTCAATTAAAGAACATAATCTTATCTTTACCCCTGCTTATCTCAAGCCAGGAGATTGGCGATTTGACTCTGGATATTCCCTGACAAAAGAACTCCTTACAACAAAAGACCTTCCAACTGCGATTCTTGCTATGAATGATCAGATGGCTATTGGTGCTATTCGTGCTTGCAATGAATTAGGTTATAAAGTACCAGATGATATCTCGATCATTGGCTTTGATAATCGGGAATTTAGCGCATATTATTCTCCAAGATTGACGACGATGAGTTTACCATTAAGAAAGATGGGGCTTTTATCAATTGAAATGATTAACAAATTAATCAGCGGTAGTTTATCAGATTACAAGGAATTAAAAATAACGTTAAACTGTGAATTGATTGAAAGAGAATCAGTCAGTACTGTAACAGAGGACTTATCTTCTTGACAATGACGGGTTCATATCATAGTGAAACGATTAAGTAAATAATTCTGCTATTCAAAAAACGGTGCTTGCCACCAATTAAAATAATAGCTCTACTAGGAGGATATATAATGAAAATTGAACAAAAAAGTAAGCAAAATATTAAAATCACAGATGCTTTTTGGCAAAAACGCCTAGAGGTTATTCGTAATCATGTCATTCCATATCAATGGGAAGCCTTAAATGACCGCCTTCATGATACCCCTCCAAGTCATGCTATTGAAAATTTCAGAATTGCCGCAGGTGAAGCGGAGGGTGAGTTTATTGGAATGGTATTTCAGGATAGTGATGTGGCGAAATGGATCGAAGCTGTTGCGTTTAGCTTGGAAAACGAGTCTAATGAGGAATTTGAGCAAATTGTCGATGAAGTGGTTGCTTTATTAGGCAGAGCTCAAGATGAAAACGGTTATTTAAATACATATTACCAAGTGAAGGAACCATCGAAACGTTGGACGAATTTGCGTGATAATCATGAATTATATTGTGCAGGCCATTTAATCGAAGCTGCAGTTGCTTATTATAGAGCAACAGGGAAGAAACAATTTTTAGATATTATGTGTCAGTATGCCGACCATATTGATTCAATTTTTGGTCCTGAAGATCATAAGCGAAAAGGCTACCCAGGTCATCAAGAAATTGAATTAGCATTAGTAAAATTGTATGATGTGACAGGAAATGAAAAGTATTTAAACTTAAGTAAATATTTCATTGATGAGCGAGGTAAACAACCGCATTATTTTGATATTGAGAAAAAAGAAAGAAATGACATGAAGCCATTTTGGTTCAATGATGACTATGCTTATCATCAAGCACATATTCCCGTTAGAGAGCAAAAAGAAGCAGTTGGCCATGCTGTACGTGCTGTGTATATGTATACAGCCATGGCAGATCTTGCTGCAAAGACAAACGATGAATCCTTAAAAAAAGCATGTGAAGCTTTATGGGAAAATGTAACACAAAAGCAAATGTACATTACTGCAGGTATTGGTTCAATGGTTTTTGGTGAGGCATTCTCATTTGATTATGATCTGCCTAATGACCTATCTTATACAGAAACATGTGCTTCTATCGGGCTGGTATTTTGGGCAAAACGAATGCTCGATCTTGAAGTGAACCGAAAATATGCCGATGTAATGGAAAGGGCATTATATAATGGGACCATTAGCGGAATGGATTTAGACGGGAAGAAGTTCTTCTATGTAAATCCATTAGAGGTACAGCCGGAAGCTAGTAATAAACGAAACGATAAAAAGCATATTAAGCCAGTCCGACAAAAATGGTTCGGATGTGCCTGCTGCCCGCCAAATATTGCTAGATTAATAGCATCCATTGGCCATTATATATACTCTCAAAAAGAGAAGGAATTATTTGTTCATTTGTATTTGGGACATGAAACAACTGTAGAAATTGAAGGAATGTCTGTTGGACTTTCACAGAAGACAAACTATCCATGGGATGGTCATATTTCAATAGTAGTATCTCCTCATTCTGAGCAAGAATTTACCTTGGCACTTCGAATACCTGGCTGGTCAAAAGGTGCTTGTGTAAAAGTCAATGGAGATATTGTGGATCATCAGAACCTCATGAAAAATGGTTATGTCTACCTTAATCGTGTATGGAAAGAAAATGATTCAGTGGAATTATCCTTACAAATGGACATCGAACGTATTCAAGCAAATCCAAGAGTTCGAAATAATAACGGCAAAGTTGCACTCCAGCGTGGTCCTGTTGTTTATTGTCTTGAGGAAGTAGACAATGGAAGGAATTTACCATCCATATTCCTGCCGAGAAACGCTGAATTAACAGCTGCATTTGAGGGGGATTTATTAGACGGGGTTGTTGTCATTTCAGGTCAAGCTGAACAAATACTAGAGGATGGCTGGGAAAATCAACTATATCGTACAGTTCAGGACCATGTAAATACAATTAAAATAAAAGCAGTACCTTACTTTGCCTGGTGCAACCGTGAACCAGGTGAAATGATCGTTTGGATAAATGAAAAGAGATAAGATTTAACGATCGCAAAAATAAAATGAATTGTAAAAGAGCGCCAAATTGGCGCTTATTATATTGGCTTCTTATTTTTGTATAAAATGAACAAAATAACTTTTAAGTATAAAAAGAATAATATACTCTTATCATCTTTTAAGTATAAAAAAACCATAATGTTTACCCACTATGGAACTTCTCTTATAGTAGAGTAGAATATTTTAAATGTTCCAATTATTTCGGAATGGAAGCGCGTTCAATTAAAGGGGAGCTTTCATTATGAGTGTTATCAGGTTGATTTGTTTAGCTAGGGGATCCTCTCTAGCTCTTTTTTGAGTTATCTGACATGTTGCACCCTCTATCTTAGTATGTGAAAATAGTAGGATCATTAGTAAACCATTAATTTAAAAGGGTTATGAGCATGTACAAATTTAAAAAAATTACTCTTCAAACAAAGATTTTGGGTCTAATAAGCACGTTGATTTTGATCATCATTTTTCTACTTGCAAGCATCTTTGCTTACTTGCAATCAGTTGATACCAGGAATCAGGTCGAGCAATTAGCCTTACAAACAGCTAAAACGATATCCCTAATGCCTGAGCTTAGGGAAGCGATCGAGAAAAATAATTTAGAAACGAATTTCAGGCCAATTGCCGAACAGGTTAAAGATCAAGTGCACGCGGCAAATATCATGATTGAAAACCGTAAAGAAATTATTTATTCGCATGTTTCTCCGAATAAAGTCGGTACAATGAGTTCTGATCACACCAATTATCACGCACTGCTATTTGGAGGATCAAACATTTTTGAGGTCGAACGTACAGAAGGTTCAGTTATCATTGGGAAGGTTCCGATTATCGCAGACTATGGTGATTACACTAGGGTGATTGGAACAGTATCGGTTGAATTTTTAGAAAAAGACATTTACCAAAACTTAATTAATAGGATCAAAACAATAGTGGTCGCTTCAACGATTGTTTTTGTGCTGGGAATTATTGGTGGCATTTTTCTAACAAAAAGCATTCGAAAAGACACATTGGGGTTAGAGCCCCATGAAATTTCTTCTTTATTTCGGGAAAGAAGTGCCATCCTTTTATCGATCAAGGAAGGGATTATTGCCCTTAACCAGGAAGGTTTTATTACGTTAGTTAATCATTCTGCAGAGTCGATGCTACATCTTCTTGAGGATGGTATTAAAGGCAAGCATATTCACAAAGTCATCCCAAATTTAGAGATAGATGAAGTATTACAAATGGGAAAAACGATCCATAATGTTGAGGTCAAGATAAATGATAAAATGTATATCTTTAATTTAATCCCAATTTTTGAAGATGAACATGTAGTTGGAGTCGTATCCAGTTTTCGCGATAAAACGGAATTAAAAAAGCTAATCGAAACGATTTCGGAGGTTCGCGATTATTCTGAGGGACTTCGGGCTCAAACACATGAATACGCAAATAAATTATATTTATTATCGGGATTGCTTCAATTAAAACGTTACCAGGATGCATTTGATTTTATCCAAAAAGAATCCAACATCCATCAACATCAAAATCAGATCTTATTTAATCAAATACATGATGCTAATGTTCAAGCTATTTTGCTAGGTAAACTTGGAAAAGCTTCTGAAAAGAAAATACTGTTTGAAATTGATCCAGATAGTTATGTCGAACCTTTGCCAAATCATATTGAGGTAACGGACATTATCACCATAATTGGAAACCTGATTGATAATGCATTCGAAGCAGTAATTCATCAAAACGAAAAAAAAGTTACTTTTTCAATCTCAAGTATTGGCAACGATATTATTATAGAAGTGGCAGATAGTGGGAAAGGAGTATCCAAAGACTTAATCGATTCATTGTTTACATTAGGGTACTCCTCAAAGGGGGAAAATAGAGGCTACGGGCTCTTTAATGTGAAACGAATCGTAGAAGCTTTAAATGGAACGATTGAAGTTAGCAATGAGAAAAATGGCGGGGCTATTTTTACAGTTTACCTTCCAAAAAAGTTTAAGGAATAAAGTAAGGAGAGGAACGACATGATTAAAGTTGTTATTGCTGAGGATGACTTCCGAATTGCCCAAGTACAGGAGCAATTTTTACAAAAGGTACCAGATGCTACTTTAGTTGGAAAGGCACTAAATGCGAAAGAAACAATGGATATTTTAGATAAGCACAAGGTTGATTTACTATTGCTTGATATCTATATGCCTGATGAGCTTGGTACAGAGTTATTGCCAAAAATAAGAGAGCATCATCCAGAGGTGGATATTATTATGGTAACTGCTGCAACAGAGCGAACAATGCTAGAGACAGCGATAAGATATGGCGTCTTCAATTATCTTTTAAAGCCAGTAACCATGGAGAAATTTTTGGAAACGATAGAAGATTATAAAAAGAAGAAAAAACTGATTAGCTGTCGTGAAGAAGTTGATCAGTCTTTGATTGACCGGTATTTTGGCATATCTAATCAGTCTGCCGTTAGTCAAAAGGATCTTCCTTCAGGTGTGGACCGTTTAACCTTACAAAAGGTCAAAGAAATTATGGCAGAACTTAAAGGGGGAATTTCAATCGAGGAAATGGGTGAAAAAATGGGAGCTTCAAGGACAACTGCGAGGAGATATTTAGAGTACCTTGTTTCAATAAATGTCTGTATCGCAAAACATGATTATGGTATCGTAGGAAGACCCGAGAGAAAATATTACCTTATTGAAGATTATCGGGTTATTTAACCTTAAAAGAGGATGAAAATGGGAAAAAAAAGATGGTTTATTTTCGCACTTCTTCTCATGTTGTTAGCCGGTTGTTCATTGGATGGTGACGACAAAAACATTACAAAAGAAGTAACGTTGATTGCACCTAGTTCAAGAGGAGGGGGCTGGGATATAACGGCAAGAGCAATACAGAAAATCTTAATGAGTGAAAACATAATCGAGAATATTCAGGTTGAAAATATAATAGGTGCTGGCGGAGAATTAGGCTGGAAATATATACAGAAGCAAAATCATCCTGTATTAGCTATGAATTCGAGTCTCCTTATAACAAATCATTTATTAGGTCAAAGCAAGCTCACATACAAAGATTTTACGCCAATTGCGACTTTAGCAACAGAATGGGAAGTTGTCATTGTAGCCAAAGATTCTAGTATAGCAAATGCAGGGAGTCTTATGAACGATCTGAAAAAAACCCCCCATGCATACAAAATTGGTGTCTCTCCTAGGCTAGGGAATGATGATCAGCTTTCATTTGTTTTAGCAAGTAAGCATGCTGGCGTACAGCCTAAAGAGCTTGATTTTTATGTGTATGAGAATAGCAATAAAGTTGTGGAAGCATTATTAAAAAAACAAATCGATGTTGCTACGATGACTTTATCAGAGGCAATAAAATATTATGATTTGAAACAGGTGAGACCGCTTGTCATTTCAGCCGATAAACGATTAAAAGAGCTACCTGAAATTCCAACATGGAAAGAGGAAGGGATCGATTTAGTCTTTGAACATTGGCGTGGAATTATGGGACCTCCAAATATGACAAAGGATGAAATAAGTTTCTGGGACGAAGCATTAAAAAAAATGGTAAGAACTAAAGAGTGGAAGCAAACGCTTCAAAAGTATATGTGGAAGGATTTTTATAAAGATAGTAGTACGACAGCAAGGTATCTTGAAAAACAAAGTAAAATGTACGAGGATTTAATGGGAGTAAATATAAAAGACTAATGATTCATGAACAAAATAAACAAAATAACATATTTGGCTATAAAAAAATAAATTGTTAATTTATTTACTTTGTCATTAGTTAGCTTTAAGATAGTGCCAAAAGTAAACGACAGCTTGTAATATAAATCGTTGCTGTTGTGGCTTTTTAAAACAATAATGGGGGACAGGAATCATGTGGGTAATTACGGTTTATGCTGGGGAAAGCATCAAAATGTATGAATTTGAGGATGAAATCGAGGCTAAGGAATCAATACAAAAGATAAAAGGTCGTAAAATTCTCTCACATGTTGTCTATTTTAACGATCAATTTATAGAAACGATTCGTTAAAAACTATTTTTTACAAGGCTGACTTGTTATGATAATCAAAATCTCTCACCATCCGTTAAAGGGCAAGATTGAGAATTTTGATAATGAATAGGTCAGCCTTTATTTATACTTTAAGAAAGCATAAATTGGCAGCGAAGAAGGGAATTCGACGTAGTGGCCAATTTTAAGTATAAAGTATCAGCGCAACTACTCATCACGCTTCGCCTTTCAGGCTCGCCAGTCGACAAGTTTTCTTTATGATATTTATTATACTTCAGGGATAAAATTGTAAGCGATTACTAAAATGGAGGTGATGCAATGAAAAAATTTTGGAAGGTTAAACTTCATGATCGTATCAACATTTTTGCAATTGGCCTTATTTTGCTCATTGTCCTTTTATGCAGCTTGTTGTATTTTCAGATTTTATCAAAGACGGTTGAAAAGCAACTAAGCAAGAGGGCTTTACATGTAGCGACAACGATCGCCTTAATGCCTGAAATTCAAAATGCTTTTTATACGGAAGATCCTTCAGGGGTTATTCAGCCAATTGTAGAAAAGATTCGCGTTCAAATTGATGCAGAGTACATTGTTGTTGGAAATAAGGAAGGGATTCGCTATTCCCATCCACTTCCTGAAAGAATTGGGAAGAAGATGGTGGGTGGAGATAATGAAAAAGCGCTAAAGGATGGAAAGTCATATGTTTCAAAGGCAACTGGTTCTCTTGGCCCTTCGTTACGAGGCAAGGTACCTGTCATTGGAAAGAATGGAGAGATAATTGGTGTCGTTTCTGTTGGTTTTCTCATTGAAGATATACATGATTTAGTCTTTGGGTACGCTAAGCCAGTCATTAGGATTGCCCTCATTGCTTTAGTCATTGGAACAGTCGGATCACTTCTGCTTGCGAAAAGAATTAAAAGACTCATGTTTGGGCTTGAACCAGAAGAAATTGCAGCGTTGCTTATGCAGCGTAATGCCGTATTGGAATCTGTTAGAGAAGGAATTATGGTCATTAATAATGAAGGGCATATCTTAATCATGAATCAAGCTGCATATGAGATTTTGTCCTTAGATAAGCAAAAACAGGTAATTGGAGAATCCATTGATACGATTATGCCAAATACTTCACTTTTAGAAGTATTAAAAACAGGTAAAAAGCAATTAGATAGACAAATAGAATATAAGGATAAGGAAATTATTGCAAATCGTTTGCCAGTTATGCTCGGTAATGACGTAATCGGAGTTGTTTCCAGCTTTCGCTTGAAATCTGAAATTGATCAATTAACGGAAGAGCTATCACAGGTAAAACGTTATACGGAAGCATTGCGGGCACAAACACATGAGTTTAATAATCTTCTTTATACTATTTCAGGTTTAATTCAACTTGGGTCATCTGATGAAGCACTTGAACTTATTCATCATGAAAAGGAGAATCACAAAGACTTTGTTCAATTTTTAATGAAAAAAATCAAAGATCCTTGGCTCGGAGGAATTATTTTAGGTTTCTATAATCGTGCAAAGGAATTAAAAATATCATTTCAATTTGATAGAGAAAGCAGCTTAGAAAAATTTCCTAAGCATATCGACAATAGTTACCTCGTATCCATTTTAGGAAACATCATAACAAATGCTTTTGAAGCAATGGATGAAACTCCATATCGCAATCGTAAGGCGCGATTATTAATAACAGATTTAGGTGAGGACCTATTATTTGAAGTGGAAGATTCAGGTCCAGGGATTGATGACAAGCTAATTCCTTTTATCTTTGAGAAGGGGTTTTCTACAAAGAATGGAGGAAATAGGGGTTTAGGATTATCAAGGGTTAAAGAGCTTGTAAAGGAGATGAATGGCAGCATTTCGATTGAAAAAGGGGATTATGGCGGAGCATTATTCATCGTAACTATACCTAAGGAGGAGAAAACTTTATGAAGATAGAGGTAATGATTGTCGAGGATGATACAAGAATTGCAGAAATTAATAGCCGCTTTACAAAAAAGGTAGAAGGATTTGACGTGATTGCGATTGCTTCATCTGGTAAGCAGGCTCTTGAATTATTAGAGATTATTGAGCCACAGCTGGTGCTACTCGATGTCTATTTACCTGACATAAAGGGAACCGAATTAGCAAAGATGATTCGTAAAACCCATCCTGATATTGATATCATCATGATAACTGCAGCATCAGAAGTAGAGATTGTCGGCCGCTCACTTAGAAGCGGAGTATTTGATTATATTGTCAAGCCAGTGATATTTGAGAGATTTAAAAATAGTCTTGAAAACTATCAAAAAAAGCTTATAAAACTAAACACAAACAAGAATTTATCACAAGAGGAAATTACTGAACTGTTGTTTTACGCTCGAACGGAGGATCATGAACCGTTAACTAAAGAAGTGCCAAAAGGGATAGATCCTCTTACATTAAATAAAATTCTCCACTATCTTCCTTTGATAAATGAAGAAGGAATAACGGCGGAAATCCTAAGCAAAGAGTCAGGAGTAAGCCGGTCTACGGCAAGACGTTATTTAGAATATTTAATATCACAGAAAGAAATTGTTGCTGATTTAGCTTATGGTCATGTAGGTAGACCAGAAAGAAGATATTTTCGTCCGAAACAGAAATAAGCTGCTGTTGTTTAGCTTCTAGTTCAAATTAATTTTTTATGAAATTTATGAACAAAAAGATTTATATAGGTTTTATTGGACTTATGACGATAAGATTCTAAAAAATCGATCATTCTGATACCTTTAAGACAGCGCTTAAAAGTGCTGTCTTTTCAATTAGAGAAGATAAATATAGGGGGGATAGAATGAGAAAAAGCTTCTTTTTTGTTATCGTAGGTATATTTTTTATAGTGCTAGCAGCATGTGGGAATCAGGAAGCAGGGAGTAAAAATGAGAGCGCTTCCTCGTATCCTGAAAAACCAATTACCATTGTTGCTCCTTCTGGTGCTGGAGGAGGCTGGGATTTAACTGCCCGTTCCTTAGCAAAGATTTTAACGGAGACGAAATTAGTGAATGAAACCATAACAGTTGAAAACAAACCAGGTGGTGGTGGAGCTGTTTATATGGCTGAATTTGCAACACAAGAAAAAAATAATCCGTATAAATTAATGATTAGTTCACCACCAATCTTAATTAATCACGAGAAGAAAGAAGGAAATAGTCCATATGGCTATAAGGATACGACTCCACTTGCGCAGCTGACGAGAGACTATGGTGCCATTGTTGTAAGAAAGGATTCTCCTTTTACTGATTTAACCTCAGCATTAGAGGCAATAAAAGCGGATCCTGCCAAAGTAACCGTAGCAGGTGGATCTGCCCCAGGTTCAATGGATCATTTAATAGCTGTATTACCGGCTTTTAAATATGGGATTGATCCAAAAGCTGTTAAGTATGTTTCATATGACGGCGGTGGAGAGGCAGTTGCCGCTTTACTTGGGGGAAATGCAGATATCATAGCTACAGATGCTTCAACGATTGGTGAATATGTGAAATCAGGAAAAGTTAGAGTCTTAGCAGTAAGTTCTACAGAAAGATTAGGTGAAGAATTGGCAGAGGTACCTACCTTTAAAGAAGCGGGAATCGATGCAGAATTTACAATATGGCGCGGAGTTTTTGCAGCTAAAGATATGAAGGAAGTTGAACTGGCTTATTGGGAAAAAACGTTAAAGGAGCTTTCTGAAAATGAAGCTTGGGTGAAGGAATTAGAGACAAACGGCTGGGAAAGTGCCTACAAAAATGCTGCTGATTTTAAAACCTTTTTAGACGATCAAAATGTCGTTGTTCAAGAGTTATTAACAGCTTTAGAAATGGAAAAATAACATTTAGTTGAAGCGGAGGGGGCTTTCTTCCTTCCTCTTCATGGAGGTGAACAGACTACATGAGTAAAACATTTGATCGTTATTCAAGTATTGTCTATTTGATGATCGGCATCTTTTTTATTTCTGAAAGCAGAAATATTTCTGATACAGCTTATGGGAGCAATGTTGGTCCTGATATATTTCCAACTATATTGGGAGCAATCTTGATATTGCTTAGCATCAGGTTATTTTATGAAACTTTCCATTATTTAGATCCTGCTACAGAAAAAGAGGTATTGGATTATAAACCATTTTTCAGCATCTTGATTTCAGCATTATTTTATGCTTTGTTGCTTGAGAGTGTAGGGTTTATCCTTACGACCTTTCTCTTTTTATTGATTTGTTTCCAAGTAATGGATCGGAAACAACTCATCAAATCTGCCGTCATTGCAGCATGCTTTTCTGGCGGTGTTTACTATTTATTTGTAGAAGTTTTGGAAGGCTCTTTACCAGGATGGCCAATTTGGTTATAAAAGCGGGGTGATTACGTTGGATACAGTTCAATTTCTTTTAAATGGATTTTCAGAAGCGTTACAATGGCATAATTTATTATTTGCTTTTGTTGGTGTGTTGATCGGAACAGCTGTTGGCGTGTTGCCCGGGATAGGCCCTATGAGCGGGGTTGCGTTATTAATACCGGTAACTGCAACCTTAACTTCAGGTTTGGATCCGGAATCTGCAGCAGCCAGTTCAATCATCTTATTAGCTGGTGTATATTATGGTGCAATGTACGGTGGTTCGACAACATCGATCTTATTGAATACACCTGGAGAATCATCTTCTGTTGTAACAGCATTGGATGGGTATCAAATGGCAAAGCAGGGGAGAGCAGGTGCTGCTTTATCGATTGCTGCTATTGGATCATTTGTTGCCGGAATCATTGCTCTTATTGGCTTAACTTTATTAGCTGAGCCTTTATCAAGTGTTGCTCTATCCTTTGGCCCAGCAGAGTACTTTTCGTTAATGATTTTAGGGTTGTGTGCTGTGAGCGGACTTGCCGGCAAGTCCAGAACAAAAGCGATGATCATGACGGTGGTCGGGCTATTAATTGCCACAATCGGGATGGATAATGTATCCGGAGTCGCGCGGTTTACTTACGATCATCCCGTCTTATATTCCGGAATTGAATTTTTAACAGTAGCGGTTGGACTTTTTGCACTTGGCGAAGTGTTTAAAACCATTCTTGAAAAAGAAAAAAACGATGGTTCGATTGCAAAGGTCGAAAGGATCCTGCCGACGAAAAAAGACTTAAAAAATAGCTCAGGCCCTATCGTAAGGGGTTCATTATTAGGATTTTTTATTGGAATCTTACCAGGTGCTGGGGCAACTCTTGCTTCATTTTTTTCTTATATTATGGAAAAGAAAATCAGTAAACATCCAAGTAAATTTGGTCAGGGAGCGATTGAAGGTGTTGCTGCACCAGAGGCCGCAAACAACGGAGCCTCTGGAGGAGCGATGATTCCATTGCTTACCTTGGGGATTCCAGGGTCTGGTACAACTGCCATTTTAATGGGTGCATTGATTATGTATAATATTCAACCAGGTCCGCTATTTTTTACAGATCATCCTCATATTGCATGGGGATTGATTGCCAGTATGTTTATAGGCAATGTGATGCTGCTTATTTTAAACCTGCCTCTTGTCAGGGTTTTCGCAAAAATTATTGAGACACCAACGAAATATTTATTGCCGATCATCATCGCAATTTCTATTTTTGGCGTATATGCTGTCCAATTTACTGTATTTGACCTATTGTTATTAATCGGCTGCGGTGTTTCAGGTTATTATTTAACAAAGAATGACTATCCCGTCGCACCACTTGTTTTAGGATTGGTTCTAGGGCCAATGATTGAAAATAATCTGAGAAGGGCATTAACCACTTCTAATGGCGATTTCATGATTTTCCTTGAACAGCCTCTCTCATTATTTTTTATCCTAGCCGCGCTTTTATGGATGACCATTCCAATTGTGTTAAAAATAAAAGGTAGAAATGTAATCATTAATGAAGGAGCTTAATAGGTAATAAAAGAATGAAAAGCATCCTAGCTAAAGAGCGCATGATAAAAAAAGACATTATCACTTTAGGTAATGTCTTTTTTGTGTGGGAAAAAATAATAAATTATGAAACTATTTCCCTATCTCTGCGTATTAGTAAATGACTACATAAATTGGAGGTTAGTTACAGTGGAACAAGAAACAATTCAAAGGAAAAAACCATCAATATTTGGAATGATTTTTAGTCCTGGAGAACAGTTAGAGAGAATTCGCGAAAGGCCGGTTATCTGGCTGCCACTAATTTTATTGACATTAGTTATGACCATTATAGCAGTATTTTCAGCATTAAATATTGATTATTCCGCTATGCCTGGAATGGAAATGTCTGCTGAAGAGGAGCAAATGGCTAAAATTTTTGGTGTTGTGGGAGCAGGATTAGTTGGATTTTTTGGGACGCCAATTGGTTACCTTTTTTTTGGACTCATTTTTTGGGCGATAGCTAAGGTTGCAAAATCAGATGCTACATTTAAGCAGATGTTCTCTTTAATGATATTTACCAGTATTATTACTACAATTGGACAAATATTGAATCAGCTTATTATTTTTGCTATTGATGGAGACCCGATGATTATGCTGACAAGTTTAAACAGTCTTGTAGGTGCAGATGGTGTATTAGGAGCTGTACTTAGCACATTTGAAGTATTCAGTATTTGGTATTATATCGTTTTAGGTATGGGTTTAGTGAAAGTAGCAAAGCTTTCTAAGCCGGCAGCGGTGATTATCACAATTGTGTTCTTCGTATTAGGAATTATCATTGCAGCTATAGGGGGAGCATTTGAAGGGATGACACAGTTCTAATGAAGAAAAAAATCTGGATTTCAATTGGTGTTGGCCTCATTATCCTTATTTTAATAGGATTAAATGTATTCGCTGCTTTAAGGAAAGAAAATCCTGTTATAGACACTATAAATCTGGAAAAACGGGAAATCACCGAAAAGGTTATGGTTCCGGGAACACTTTCATTAAGTCAAGAGGACTTTATCTACTTGGATCCAGAAAAGGGTGAAGTGTCCGAGATTCTAGTTAAGTCAGGAGATAGACTTGAAAAAGGAACCCCCTTATTAATATATGAAAATGAACAGCTCCAATTAGAAAAAGAGCAAAACACACTTTCAATTGAATCAGCTTATTTAAGAATTAACCAAATCAAAGACCAAATTGATAATTTGGAAGAAAAGGAAGAAGACTTAGCGAAACAAGTTGGTGAACAGGAAGCAGAAGAACAGGTTGAAGCAGAGAAGGATCAATTAGAAACTGATTTAAAGGTAGCTGATATTGAAGCTAGACAGCTCCTTCTTCAAAAAGAAACCCTTAATAAGAAGTTAAGTCAGCTGGACGTCAAAAGTGAAATCGCAGGAACCGTGCTATCTATCGATGAAGAGGCGGTTGCAGGGATCTCACAAACACCAATGATCCATATTGGAAATACGGATGAATATGTTGTTAAAGGGGTTATTTCAGAATACGATGCATTAAAAATATCAGAAAACCAAGCAGTTGTTCTAAGATCAGACGTTATTCCTGATAAAGAATGGAAGGGAATTGTAACAAAAGTGAGTCTATTACCTGAACAAACTGAAAATGGAATTGGCAATGAAGACTCAGCTGTCCAATATCCAATAGAAGTTTCCATTAATGCAAAGGATTTTGCAGCAAAACCTGGATTTAAGCTGATAATGGAAATTGAAATGAACAAACGGATCGTTGAAGCTGTTCCTCTTGAAGCGGTTAAACAGGACGGAGAGGACTATTATGTATATGTCGTCGAAGATGGAAAAGCTATTCGCAAGAAGGTAATAACCGGAGCTACTAGTGATGAATTTATGGAGATTACATCTGGTTTGAAAAATGGAGATGCCGTAATCATTAATCCGCCAGATGATCTTCAGAATGGGATGGAAGTGACGACGAAATGATCGAGCTTTCAGCTATCACCAAAAGCTATAAAGTTGGAAATGAAACATTAGAAGTTTTAAAAGATATCAATCTTTCCATTGGTGATGGAGAATTTGTCGCTATTATGGGCCCTTCAGGGTCTGGAAAATCTACGTTAATGAATGTAATAGGATGTTTAGATAATCCTACTTCAGGTACATATTTATTAAAGAACGAAGATATTTCTTCATATAAGGATGAGGAGCTTGCAAAGGTTCGAAACCTTTCCATCGGATTCGTTTTTCAGCAGTTTCAATTATTGCCGCGTTTGACAGCATTAAAGAATGTTGAGCTTCCTATGATTTATGCAGGGGTAAAGAAAAAGGATAGAGAAGAACGAGCAAGCCGAGCACTGGAAAAAGTAGGATTAGCTGATAGGATGAATCATTTACCGAATGAGCTTTCAGGTGGTCAAAAACAACGTGTAGCGATAGCGAGAGCCATTGTTAATGAGCCGAACATTATTTTGGCCGATGAACCAACAGGTGCACTTGATAGTAAAACAAGCATTTCGATTATGGAGCAATTTACAGCATTAAATAAAGAAGGCACAACAGTAATTCTAGTTACACATGAACAGGAAGTTGCTGATTATGCTAAGAGAATCATTATGGTTAGGGATGGAACGATTCTCTCAGATGATGAGAGGAGATTTTAAAGCATGAGTTTAGTAGAGAATATAAAAATGGCCTTAAGCTCTGTCCTTGCTCATAAATTGAGGTCGGTTCTTACAATGCTGGGAATCATTATTGGAGTCGCCTCGGTTATTTTGGTCGTTGCTATTGGTCAGGGAGGGGAACAATTACTTAAAACATCGATTACAGGTCCAGGAAATACGATTGAAGTATATTATGAACCTAGTGAAGAAGAGCTCATGTCAAATCCAAATGCTTATATGAATGCAGCCTTCACACAGGATGATGTCGATGCTTTAAGCAATATACCAGAGGTAAAGAAGGTAGTTGCATCATCTACTGAATTATTTTCTACCAGGTATCGCGAAGAAACAATGGATACAAGTGTATACGGGGTAAATCATGCGTATATCGAAGTAAATCAATTAAACATCCAGTCAGGCAGACATCTTGTTGAAGCAGACTTTATTGGAGGGACACGTGTTGGTGTCATAAGTGATGAGCTAAGGAAAGAATTATTTGCTAATGACGATCCAATAGGTGAAGTGATCTGGATAAAAGGCCAGCCTATTGAAATTGTTGGAGTATTGGAAAAACAAACAGGTCTTTTCGGTTTTGGAGCGATGGAAATTTACATGCCATGGAATACATTTCGTTCATCCTTCGGAATAAATAAATATAATCAAATGACGCTTCAAGCGACTGACTCTGACGTGATCAAGGAAGCTGGGGAAAAAGCGACACGTATATTAAATACCGCTCATAACACAGAAGAGTCTTACAAGGTATTTAATATGGAAGAAATGGCGGCTGGAATTGGGCAGATAACGACTATTATGACGTTAATTATTGGCTCAATCGCAGGAATATCCCTCATTGTTGGCGGGATTGGTGTAATGAATATCATGCTTGTTTCCGTTACAGAGCGAACAAGGGAAATCGGCATTAGAAAAGCTTTAGGTGCAACAAAACGGCAGATATTAACCCAGTTTCTAATTGAATCTGTCACCTTAACATTAATTGGCGGAATCATTGGAATTATTCTAGGTGCTGTTGCTGCAAATATCGTTTCGGTGTTTGCTGGATGGCCGCCGCTTATCTCATGGCAGGTAGTTGTTGGCGGATTAATATTCTCGGTGTTAATTGGTGTAGTGTTTGGCATGCTCCCAGCAAATAAAGCAGCGCGCTTAAGTCCAATTGAGTCACTTAGATATGAATAAGATCGTACATCTCCTTTTGGATCAACTGCTATTCCTAAAAGCAGCTGGTTTTGAAAGGAGATTTTTTCATTTTACAGAAGGTATGAGTTATTGTATTTAGCAAAGGACGTGTACTCTACTTATCTAGTCAATTAGAAATATAAGAAATTTGCTATTTGTGATTGGAAAATGATAGTTTTTGATAAAATATGATTGATTTTGACTGAACACGACAGTATAATGAATGTGTAAGGGAGGTTGTATTCGCTTACAAAAAATGGAGGTGTGATTCGTGTTAACTCCTGAACGACATCGAATCATTTTAGATGTTCTGAAAGAAAAAAAATCAGTCAAGATTCAAGAGCTAGTTGAGCTAACAAACTCTTCTGAATCAACAATAAGACGTGATTTAACACAATTAGAAGAGGAAAAATATTTAAAAAGAATCCATGGGGGTGCAGCACTACTCCAAGGTAAACTGAGGGAACAGAATATTATTGAAAAATCAGCCAAAAACCTTCATGAAAAGAAAAGGATTGCACAAGAAGCTGCTTCTTTAGTTGAAGAAGGTGATTGTTTATATTTAGATGCGGGGACTACGACTCTACAAATGGTTGAATATCTTCCAAATGGCAAGGAAATTGTGGTTGTAACGAATGGACTTACCCTTATAGAACCGCTTATGAATAAAGGGATAAAAACTTACTTGATTGGCGGATTTATAAAACCTCTAACAGGCGCCATGATTGGTCGGGGAGCTATGACAGCACTTGAACATTACCGATTTGATAAATGCTTTTTAGGTGTTAATGGCATTCATATAGAACTTGGGTACACAACACCAGACCCAGAGGAGGCTGCCATAAAAATGACTGCGCTCCAGTTATCAAGAGAAAAATATGTTCTCGCTGATCATACGAAGTTTGGCGAGATTGCTTTTTCAAAAATAGCAGAGCTGGTTGACGCGAAAATAATTACTGATGATATTGACGAAGACATCCTGAACTCCTATGGGAAAAATACAGCAATAAAGGTCGTGAATGAATGATTTATACTGTGACATTAAATCCATCTGTTGATTACATCGTAGAAGTTGACCAATTTGAAATAGGATCATTAAACCGCACAGTTGCGGATACAAAATTTCCTGGAGGAAAAGGGATCAATGTATCCAGGGTCATGCAACGATTAGGGGTGGAAACAGAAGCTTTGGGATTTATCGGCGGTTTTACAGGCAAATTTGTAGAAGATTTTTTACGTGCTGAAAACATCCAAACAAATTTCGTAAAGGTTTCCGGTGATTCAAGGATTAACATTAAATTAAAAACAGAAGTAGAGACAGAAATAAATGGGCTCGGTCCAAGTATTACGGATGAGCAGCTGGCAGAATTCTTTGCAGTATTTGAAAAAATGACTGAAGAAGATACTGTTGTATTGGCAGGCAGTATTCCAGGGACATTACCAGCATCGATTTATAAAGAGATCATCTCTTTATGTAAAGATAAACAGATCAAAGTTGTTGCTGATGTATCTGGTGAAGCTTTAAAAGAAGTCATCTCTGAAAATCCGTATCTTATAAAACCAAATCATCATGAGCTTGGCGAATTGTTTCAGACAGACATCCAAACGGTAGAAGAAGCTCTCAAATATGGAAAGAAATTGGTTGAGCAAGGTGTAAAGCATATTATTGTTTCACTTGCAGAAAAAGGAGCCTTGCTTATTACCGAAAGGACAAGTCTTATAGCGAATGTACCAAAAGGAAAGGTTCTTAATTCCGTAGGTGCAGGAGATTCAGTTGTTGGCGGTTTCTTAAGTGCCCTGCAAAAAAATTACTCAATGGAAGAAGCATTTAAAATTGGTGTAGCTGCAGGAAGTGCTACAGCATTCTCAATGGAGCTTTGTACAAAAGAAAAAATAGAAGAGTTATTACCAAAGGTTGAAGTCATGAAGGGATAGAGGGGGAAGAACAATGAGAATTACAGAACTTTTGACAAAAGAAACGATTAAGCTTGACCTCCAATCAACATCAAAAGCAAATGTAATCGGTGAACTAGTTGATGTTTTAGATAAGGCAGGCAAGCTTTCCGATAAAGCAGGCTACGAAGGTGCAGTGTTGGCTCGTGAACAACAGAGCACAACAGGGATTGGCGATGGCATTGCCATCCCGCATGCAAAGACAAATGCCGTTTTGCACCCAGCCATTGTGTTTGGACGTTCAAAGGCAGGAGTTGATTATGAAGCACTTGATGGGCAGCCAAGCTATTTATTTTTTATGATTGCTGCATCAGAAGGTGCAAACAATACCCATTTAGAAGCGTTATCCAAGCTTTCTTCCATTCTTATGAAGCAAGAAGTGAGAGACCGATTATTAGCAGCAAATACAGCTGACGAAGTATTGAACATTATTGATCAATTTGATGAAAAAGATGAAGAAGTAGAAGAAAACACATCAAGTTCTGGGAAAATTTTAGCAGTTACAGCTTGTCCGACTGGTATTGCACATACGTATATGGCTGCTGATGCGTTAAAGGAAAAAGCAAAAGAAATGAATGTCTCAATCAAGGTTGAAACAAACGGTTCTGGCGGTGCGAAGAATGTATTAACAGATGCTGAAATTCAAGAAGCAACCGCGATTATTGTTGCAGCCGATAAGCAGGTAGAAATGGATCGTTTTAAAGGGAAGCATGTCATCATCGTACCAGTAGCAGACGGGATTCGTAAGCCTAAAGAATTAATTGAGCGTGCGTTAAAACAAGATGCGGCGATCTATCAAGGCAGCGGTGAGTCAAGAAAAGAAGATCGCGGCGGAGAAAGAACAGGTATTTATAAGCATTTAATGAACGGTGTTTCAAACATGCTGCCGTTTGTTGTCGGTGGTGGTATTTTAATTGCGATTTCCTTTATGTTTGGTATCCATGCATCAGATCCAACTCATGAATCGTATAACGCTTTTGCGGAAGCATTAAGTACGATTGGCGGCGGAAATGCATTTGGGCTAATGGTTCCGGTATTAGCAGGATTTATTGCGTTAAGTATTGCGGATCGTCCCGGATTGGCTCCAGGTATGGTTGGCGGGTTTATGGCTGCACAAGGTGGAGCAGGGTTTTTAGGTGGTTTAATTGCAGGATTCTTAGCGGGATATATTGTTGTTCTGCTTAAAAAATTATTATCAGGTCTACCTTCATCATTGGAAGGTATTAAACCGGTGCTCTTATATCCAGTGCTTAGTATTTTCGGTGTTGGAATGATTATGTTTTTTGTTGTGAATAAACCAGTTAGTGCCTTAAACGTACAAATTAGTGAATTTTTAGGCGGGTTAGGTACAGGTAACTTAGTCCTTCTTGGGTTGATTCTCGGTGGAATGATGGCCATTGATATGGGTGGCCCAATTAATAAAGCTGCCTTTACATTCGGGATTGCTATGATCGATTCTGGTAATTTTGCACCACATGCAGCTGTCATGGCTGGTGGAATGGTACCTCCATTAGGTATTGCCCTTGCAACAACATTCTTCCGCAGCAAATTTACACAACGTGAACGTGAAGCAGGTATTACTTGCTATATTATGGGTGCTTCCTTTATTACTGAAGGTGCAATCCCATTTGCGGCTGCAGATCCTGGCCGTGTTATTCCTTCAATTGTTACAGGCTCTGCAGTTGCTGGTGCATTAGCAATGTTCTTTGGAAATGGTTTACGAGCTCCGCACGGCGGTGCATTCGTTATTCCGTTAGTAGAAGGCAATCCTCTGCTTTATTTGCTGGCAATTGTCATTGGGGCTATTGTCACAGCTATTATGCTCGGATTATTAAAAAAACGAGTAAGTGAATAAAGTCTTATTACAAACTGATTAAAATGAAGGTATCTCTTCGTTTTAGTCAGTTTTTTCTTTTTGTAAAGCATTTAGTTGCATTCTTTTCTAAAAATAATCCACTTTTACAATAAACTGAAATTTTAATCTTATTTCTTACCATTTAGTTTCCCTTGGAGAATAATAGAAAAAAGAATAAAGGATTTTTTAATTTTTTAGCAAATAAAATTGTATATAGGTATAATGGAAATAGAGCATTGAAATTAGGAGGTTCATCATGTCGCAAACAGAAACAGAGGCGTCAAAATCAAAGATCTGGGAATGGATAAAAGCAATTGTTTTAGCGATAGGGCTGGCAATGATTATACGTTTCTTTTTATTTGAGCCATATCTTGTAGAAGGCTCTTCTATGGACCCAACCTTAAAGGATGGAGATCGTCTTTTCGTCAATAAAACCTTGCAATTTATTGGCGAAATAGAAAAAGGGGATATAGTTATCATTGAAGGTAAAGAAGAAGATATACGCTATGTTAAACGAATTATCGGTTTACCAGGAGATAAAATCAGTGCAGAAAATGGAAAGGTTTATGTCAATGGTAAAGTAATAGCCGAGCCCTATTTAGAGAGTAACAAAGAAGAAGCACAGCAAATGGGGATGCTCCTAACAAATGATTTTGAAGAGATAGAGGTTCCAGAAGGCAGCTATTTTGTTATGGGTGATAACCGTTTAAATAGCATGGATAGCCGCAATGGACTTGGCTTGATAGAGTCGGATCGAATATTGGGTAAATCAGAGTTTATCTTCTTTCCATTTGGTCATATAAGTAAAACAGAATAAAATGAAAAAAGGTCAGAACCTACCAAAATCACAAATAATTTGACTTTCTGTTATATCAAAGTCATTGATTGTGCTTGTCGTGTCTGGCCTTTTAATTTTGAAATCTTCTCTTTGCTTTTTTCCTAAATTTGTAACCCTTTTGTATGTAAAACGTCTACATAATCATAACGGAAAATTATACAAAGGGTGTGGCAGGATGAAGAAGCTATGGTTGATGGTCGTAACGATTCTTATAATAGGGCTAATATACGGATGCAGTAGTTCCAGTGAAGAAAGTAAACAGGCTGACAAAGCTGCAGGAGAACTGGCAGATAAAGACAGCACTCCTCAAGCATTAGGGGGAAAGACGGAAATCGCTAATGAGGATGCTATCCAGAACTCAAATGACAAAACAGAGGTAGAAGGAAAGGAACAACAAAATTCAGAAACACTTAATCAGAGTGACCGAATGGTTATCTATACAGCAAACCTTTCGATTGAAGTAAACAGCTATCAAAAGACATTGGAGTTGATCCAACAGAAGCTTGCGTCAGCTGATGGTTACATTGTTGAATCTAATTCGTATACAACAGGAGAACATGAAAGGATAGAAGGTACAATTACAGTGCGAATCCCTCAGGAGCAATTTCAGTCCTTTTTACAAGCTGTTGAGAAGGGGAGTACGGAGGTGATTGATCGTTCTATTTCAGGTCAGGATGTTACCGAAGAATTTGTGGACCTCGAAGCCCGTTTAAAATCAAAACAAGTCGTTGAAGTCCGTTTGCTTGATTTTATGAAAAGGGCTGAAAAAACTGATGATTTGCTAAAGATATCAAGTGATTTGGCCGCAGTACAGGAAGAAATTGAACAAATTAAAGGGAGAATGAACTACTTAAACAATAAGGTGGACCTTGCTACGGTTACGATTCATTTGGTTGAGGATAGGGTGAACGTTCCTGGTTTAGAAAATAAAGAGTTAAACACTTGGGAAAAAACGCAGGAACAATTTATGAACAGTGTCAATTTTTTATTGCAAGCTTGCTCTGCATTTATCATCTTCCTTGTTGGCAGTTTGCCGATATTAGTTGTCTTAGGCGGCATCCTGTTTATCTTGATTTTAATGATCCGGAAAAGACGTAAGCAAAATGAGGGAAAACCACCTGGCCAATCAAATGATTAAATGGCCAGCAGTGTTAGGAGAAGCATGATTAGAAATACGGTACCAATAATCAAAAGTACACTTACTAATATCGACATCTGTTTATTTTCTGGAAGATAGCGGGGCAGGAGTTTTTTTGAAAAGATGTTAATTATGATATATAGAAAAATAACCCCAATTATAAAGGTTGCACCTTTTGATTGAAAACCAAGGAAGGCGAAATATAGTCCTGCCAAAACAAGTAATAAACAATATTCAATTAATGTATATAACTTCATGAATTTAGAGCTCCTTTTTCCTATTGAAAGACAATTTTATCATAAAATCTGCTAAAAGTTTAGAAATGTCACCTAAGTGTATTTATAAACTTAGTATAAAACTGGAAAGGACTTATTTAATGCGTATCGAAATAGTAAAGGAGTCCACTTTTAAATGCTAGCGAACTTATATTACTTTGTAAAAAATACAGCTATTTTTAGGTAAGGGTGAAAAGATGACGTATTTGCCAGATGAATTTGTCAAAACGATAAAATCGGTCCATAAAGAGAATGGACAAACGTGGTTGAATCATTTTGAACAGCTAATCAAACATTGTGAAGAAAAATGGGAGCTTAAGATCCAGCCACCCTATGAGTTATCTTATAATTTTGTAGCACCTGCAGTTAGAGTAGATGGAAGCAAAGTTGTCGTTAAATTAGTGGTACCTGGTGATGAGGGATTTCAAAATGAAGTGGAGGCCCTTAAACATTTCAACGGTCAAGGAATTATCCGCCTTCTTGATGAGGAAGCTGAAAAAGGCATTATGATCTTAGAGCATGTATCGCCAGGTGATAAGCTGGCTTCTATTGAAAATGATGATGAGGCAACATTGATCATGGCACAGGTTATGAAAAAATTATGGAAATCCCCGCCGAATAACACAAGCATTCAGACACTTTTCCAACGGGAAAAGGACTTTCAGAACATACGTCTTAATCATAAGGATGGTGTGGGGCCTATTACGAAAACAATGCTGATGGAAGCGGAAGAGATTTTTTCAAGGCTGACCAGTACAATGAAAGATTTATACCTTCTTCACGGTGATTTCCATCACTACAATGTTTTATCAGTAAATCAAAAAGACTGGATTGTCATTGATCCAAAGGGATTAATAGGTGAACGAGAATATGATGTCATTCAATTTCTGTTAAATAAATTACCGGATGACCAAGTAGAACAACTGATTGAAAAAAGGATAAATATTTTAGTAGAGCATTTACATCTAAATAAAGAGAGAATTTTATTATGGGGTTATTGTCATTCAATTTTAAGCTTATATTGGGATATTGAAGACTTTGGTGTGCCAAATGAAAAGACCTTTGAAGTCATCACAAGCTTTAAAAATTTGTATAGTAAAATATATGGAGTTTAAGAAAGGGCTGATGATTAGTTTCAGCCCTTTTAATCTGAAGTATCAGGGTATCTTTAATTATGATAGAAACTTAGAGGAGTGGTTTGATGGGCCAACATTTTATTAGAATGTCAGAGGGGAAAAACAGCCATTGGCGTTATTTTTGGTCACTCTTGGTTATTTTAGCCTTTATGTTTGTTATCGGAACGATTGCATACTTAATTGCTGTTTTAATAACAGCGTTTATAAACCCGAGCATTGTTGATGTAGAAGAGATGATGATTACCGATCCATTGGTGGATTTTTATCTATATCATATCGTCAATATTTCGGCTGTTTTTGGAATGTGGCTTGCAGCACGCACTATTTTAAAAAGAAAACTGATTTCCTTTATCACTCCATATGATAAGGTAAATTGGACGAAGATTTTATATGGATTTTTGATTGCTTTTTCATTATTCGCACTGTTTGCTCTATTAGACTACGCCATTTTTCCAAATGATTATATGTTAAATGATTTTGAAGGTTCTAGATTTGCATGGCTGGTAGTTGCTTCAATCCTGTTAGTTCCTATTCAAACAACCTCAGAGGAATTATTTTTTAGAGGGTTTTTGTTGCAATGGGCAGGTAAATTAACAAAGAACCCGATTATTTTAATCCTCATCATTGGAGGCATCTTTGGAAGCTTGCACTTTTCAAATCCTGAAATGGAGCACGGGGCATTTTGGGTTGCGATTGATTATTTAGCAATGGGCTTCATTTGGACTTATATTTCCATAAAAACAAATAGTTCAGAGTTTTCCATTGGTGCCCATGCCGCAAATAACATGTTTTTATGTATTTTTCTAACGATGGAGGATACGGTAGTTGGAAATATTCCTTCTTTATTTGTCGTAACAAATGTTAATGCAATGCTGTCGGCGCTTACAACTGTTACAACCGGTTTGATTTTCTTATACATTGTGATGCGGAAGCATCGGATGGGAAACTAGATAGTGAGGAATTGTAAACAATAATAGGCAGCTATTTTGTTTTATAAACTAGTAAAAAACGTTGAATATATGAAAAGTTGTTGATACAGAACGTATAAAAAAAACCCTTTCGGTGTTATAATTGTTTAGATGTTAAAGTATTGGAGGATATTTCATGATTCAAGTTACAAATGTCAGCTTACGGTATGGTGATCGCAAGCTTTTTGAAGATGTTAATATTAAATTCACTCCGGGAAATTGCTACGGATTAATTGGTGCGAATGGTGCTGGAAAATCTACTTTTTTAAAAATACTTTCCGGTGAAATCGAACCGCAAACAGGTGATGTCAGTATGGCGCCTGGCGAGCGTTTGGCGGTGTTAAAGCAAAATCACTTTGAATATGAAGAGCATGAAGTTCTTAAGGTTGTTATTATGGGACATAAACGCCTTTATGAAGTTATGCAGGAAAAAGATGCCATTTATATGAAAGCTGATTTTACCGATGAAGATGGCATGAAGGCGGCAGAATTAGAAGGTGAATTCGCTGAATTAAATGGTTGGGAAGCGGAAAGTGAAGCAGCTATATTGTTAAAAGGACTTGGAATTTCTGAGGAGCTTCATACGAAGAAAATGGCTGATCTAACCGGCGGGGAAAAGGTAAAGGTTCTGTTGGCACAAGCCCTTTTTGGACAGCCTGATGTTCTCCTTCTGGACGAGCCTACGAACCACCTTGATATTCATGCGATCGCATGGCTTGAGGAATTTTTAATAAACTTTGAAAATACGGTTATTGTTGTTTCACATGACCGCCACTTTTTAAATAAGGTTTGTACACATATTGCTGATTTAGACTTTTCAAAAATTAAAATTTATGTCGGAAACTATGATTTCTGGTATGAATCAAGTCAATTAGCTCTTAAATTAGCGCAGGAAGCAAATAAGAAAAAAGAAGAGAAAATAAAAGAGCTTCAAAACTTCATTGCCAGATTTAGTGCAAATGCTTCAAAATCAAAGCAAGCGACTTCACGTAAAAAATTATTGGATAAAATTTCATTAGATGATATTCAACCATCTTCTCGCCGTTATCCATATGTGAACTTTACACCAGAACGTGAAATCGGTAATGATGTTCTCCGTGTAGAAGGCTTATCGAAAACAATTGATGGTGTAAAGGTATTAGATAACATCAGCTTTATTATGAATAGAGAAGATAAAATTGCCTTAGTTGGCCGTGATGAAATTGCGATTACGACTTTATTTAAAATTTTAGCAGGAGAGATTGAGCCTGACAGTGGTTCATTTAAATGGGGTGTTACAACAACACAAGCTTATTTTCCTAAAGATAACAGTGAGTATTTCACTGGCGATGAGCAAAATCTCGTTGACTGGCTCCGCCAATTTTCTCCGAACGACCAAAGTGAAAGCTTTTTACGCGGTTTCTTAGGACGGATGCTTTTCTCAGGAGAGGAAGTCATGAAGAAGCCGAGTGTATTGTCAGGAGGAGAAAAGGTTCGCTGCATGCTTTCGAAAATGATGTTAAGCGGTGCGAACGTTCTTTTATTAGATGAACCAACAAACCACTTAGACCTTGAATCGATTACGGCGCTTAACAATGGCTTAATTGCATATAAAGGTGCGATGATTTTCACTTCACATGACCATCAATTTGTGCAAACAATTGCGAATCGGATTATCGAAATTACTTCGAACGGTATCGTTGATAAGCAAATGACCTATGATGAGTTTTTAGAAGATGATAATGTACAGAAGCAAGTAAAGGAATTGTACGCGTAAAAGAGTAGATTTAAAAAAGAGATGGCTTACATAGACTTTAGTCTGGTGGGCCATCTCTTTTTGTGCTGATTGTACAACATCAAGCTTTGCGGAATGGGATTATTGGATTATTAGTAATTTGTAAAATTAAACAAATAATTCCATATTGATGATAAAATAGAAATGCTGGTACATAAAGTTAGGCAATACACTTACCATCACGGATATAGAATAAAGCAGTGCGTGTTAGAGGGGTTGATAATGATGAAGTGGTATGCAATTGGTTTGTTAGCTGTTGTGCTTGTTAGTTCAGGCTGTGGAAAAAAAGATGGCACAGCAACATCAGTTATAGAATCTGAAAATGAAACATTGAAAAAACTGGAGCAGGGTGAACCGGTTATGAAAGGGCAAGTGGTCGATCCTGGATCTAGTATTAAGTCAACCATGAAGCATGATATAACTTTAGATTTGCCTGGGACAAAGGTTTTGAAGCAAGAAAATGCGATGATTATTCGAATGTTAGATGAGGTGCTATTTAATTATGATCAAGCAGAATTTTACGAAAAAGCAGAAGCTAGTTTAAGAGAATTAGATCATGTTTTTGCTGCATTGCCTAGTAATACCACAATAATCATCGAAGCTCATTTGGATGATCGTGCAGAAAATGAATTTAACCTTCAGCTTACAAAAAAACGAGCTAATCGTTTATTACATCGTTTTAATGAAAACGAGAAATTATCTCATCTAAGCTTTTCAGCTGTTGGAGCCGGAGAAGATAAGCCGATTGTCCCCAATGATGGCAATGCTGAAAATCATCAGTTGAATCGGCGTATCGACTTTGTCATAAAATTCTCATTATAAAGATTCAAGCGCTGTTTTTATCCATTGGTGATCAAGGTGTTCTCCAATAAAAACAAGTGTGTTTTTCATTTTTATTTTTTCTTTAAGGTATAGCGGCATCCCGTAGGAGTATTGAAAAAGATAGCTTTCCTTTGAATGTGTAAAAGATAGATAGCCTTTTATCCGATAGATTGTATCAGGCATGTTCTTTAAAAACTGTTCAAATTTTTTCATATCTATTGGCTGTGAAAAGGTATGGACATATGTGCGCATATGCAATGTTTCGAGAACATGTGTTTTTTCATGTTCTTTTTTACTGGATTTTTGAATAGGCTTTAGCTGTGTTAGAGGGACATTGGCATATTCTGTCATCAACAGCTTCCCCGTTTTATTTAACGCTTGAATTCCAGAAATAAGCGTTGCCTTTTCATCCTCTGACAGCTGATCAATTTTGTTTAATAGAACAATATCTGCATGCTGAACTTGTTCCGCTAAAAGCTTGCGAATTTGTATGCTAAGTTTTGAGCGGTCCTTCCATCTTTTTGCATCAATTAATGTAATAATAGCCTTTATTGCTAGCTTTTCAGCAAATAGAGGGGACATGCAAGCATCTAAAACTTCAATTGGATGGGCGACACCTGTTGTTTCTATATAAATGGCGTCTAGCTCATATTCTCTTAGCATGTTTTCAAGCTGAACTTCAAGCTGTCCCTGAATGGTACAGCATACACAGCCGTTTAAAAGCTCCTTTAATGGTATTTCCTCTTGGACGGCGTTAGAATCGATCGAAACCTCACCAAGCTCATTCATGATAACGGCGATTTTTCGTTCAAGCTGCTTTTCTTGAACAAGAATATTTTGTAATAACGTTGTTTTTCCAGCTCCAAGAAAACCGGATAATATATAGACCTCTACAGGCTTCATGATGTTTCCCTCATTTCAATATCAATAAGAAAGAGGGCCTGACGTAAGTAAATTATGTCTGACCCTTTTTTTAAATGTTTAAGAAAGTGTCTAGCTCCAGGCGCCATCGGCTCTAGGGTCTAGTCAAATAGGAATTGAAGGGAAAGAACACCTTCTATTCCTATTCGCCTTATGCTTGTCGCCGAATGCTAAGCACCTTGCGCTTTTCTTATTTTGTTATTATTTGTTTAAAATGCCCATGTTCCGTTTCGGAAGATAGCTTCTGTCGTTCCATCTTCTAATATTCCATCAATATCCATATCTGCAGAGCCAATCATAAAGTCGACATGGGTAATACTGGAGTTAACGCCAACCTTCTCAAGCTCTTCACGAGACATTTTTTTTCCGCCTTCAACACAGAAAGCATAACCATTACCAATAGCTAAATGGTTTGAGGCATTTTCATCAAATAATGTATTGTAAAACAATACGCCAGATTGAGAAATAGGTGAATCATGTGCAACTAATGCGATCTCGCCTAAATAGTGTGAGCCTTCATCTGTTTCAACTAATTGCTTTAATACGTCTTCACCTTTTTCAGCTTTCACATCAACGATACGGCCATTTTCAAAGGTGAGTGAAAAATCATCAATAAGATTTCCGCTGTAGCTAAGCGGCTTCGTGCTTTTAACAACACCATTTACTCCGTTTCGCAAAGGGACAGTGAACACTTCCTCTGTAGGCATATTTGCCATAAAGAAATTCCCCCGCTCATTTTCGCTGCCTGCGCCAACCCATGTATGTGTGTCATGAAGTTCAATGGTTAGATCAGTTCCTAGGGCTTTATAATGAAGCATTTTATATTTTTTACTATTTAAATAGTCTACCTTGTTATGTAAATTAAGATTATGTTCCTCCCAAGCTTTTACTGGGTCTGGCTGGTCAATTCGAGTTGTTCGGAAGATGGCTTCCCAAAGCAGTTCCACTTGTTTATCTTCTCTTTCATCAGGAAAGACTTTTGCTGCCCACTCCTTTGAAGCAGCACCAATAACTGTCCAGCTAGCTTTGTCAGCTTGTAAATAGTTGCGATATTTAGTTAAAGCCATCCCGGCTGCCTTTGTGGAAGCTGCAATTCTTTTTGGGTCAATTCCACTTAATAGGTCAGGATTAGATGAAATGATCGACATAAAGGCACCGTCATTTTCAGCTAAAGTTTCTAACCCGCGCGCTTTCCATTCTGGATAGTCGCTTAATGCATCCTCTGATGCTAGTTCAAAGCGAGTTCTTGTCACCACATCATCATGCCATTCAACATATACATTTCGTGCGCCGGCTTCATAAGCCTTTTTAACGACGAGACGGACAAAATCAGCAACCTCTGTTGAAGCGTTTATGACTAAATTTTGATTATGTTGAATATTAACCCCCACACGAACTGCTAGTTCCGCATATTTTTCTAACTTTTGTTGAAAATTAGACATTGCTCTAACCTCCTTGTTATTATGATCAATTTATAAAAGCCTCCAAATTAGGAAGTTTTACCTTTTTATTTTAACAACCCATTAAGGGAATGAAAAGCTAAAGCCATTTCTAAGCCAAATTGCTTTATGTGTTGATAGAAAATTATTACAATGAAACTATTGAGGTGATGATGTGTACTTTCTAGATGAACAATTTATTAAAACATCTGCGCAAAAGGAATTACTTGAGAAAACAGATAAGCTAGCAAAAGAATTTGCTTTAACTGCTGACAAATATGATCGGGAGGGTTCTTTTCCTTTTCGGCATTTTAGACGCTTAAAAGAAGAAGGCTATTTAAAGCTAACAATCCCAAAACAGTATGGCGGAGATGGTGCATCTTTATATGAATTCTTAATGGTACAGGAAAAAATTGCTCAAGGTGATGCAGCAACTGCTTTATCCCTAGGGTGGCATTTAAGTTTATTGATGGATGTGCATATAACGAAAAAATGGGAAAAAGCAACTTATGAAAGAATTTGTAAAGAAATTATTTCAGAACATAAGCTCATAAACAGTGCGGCAACAGAACCAAATTCCGGCAGCCCTGCAAGAGGTGGGAAGCCAGAGACAACCGCTTTGAAAAAAGGTAATAAATGGGTGATTAATGGGAAAAAGATATTTACATCTTTGGCACCTGCACTAGACTATTTTATTGTTCCTGCAACAATAGAAGAAACTGGAGAAATTGGCGATTTCCTCATTCCAAGAACAGAATGTGGAGTATCAATTGAGGATACGTGGGACACAGTAGGTATGCGTGGAACAAGAAGTGATGATTTGATTTTAAATACTGTTGAAGTTCCATTTGAAGCATTAGTTGAGCGAAAGCAGAAAAAGGTTAGACCTTCTGCTCAGGGCTGGCTGCTTCATATTCCTGCATGCTATATCGGGATCGCGATTGCTGCTAGAAATGAAGCTGTAGAGTTCGCAAAAACATATCAGCCGACAAGCCTCACACACCCTATTAAAGAGGTTCCCGAGGTTAGAAGGAAGGTTGCGGAAATTGATTTAAAACTGACAACTGCTAGAACTTTTATGTATGCTGTTGCAGATAAGTGGGATACTGACCCAACAAATCGTGCAAATTTAGCTTATGACTTAGCAGCAGTAAAAACAGTTGTAACAAATACTGCTGTTGAGGTTGTTGATTTGGCAATGAGAGTTGTTGGCGGGCAAAGCTTATTTATGTCAAATTCGTTACAAAGACATTATCGTGATGTACGTGCCGGGTTACATAACCCGCCTTCAGATGATATAACATCAAAAATATTTGCTGATCGAGCGTTTCGAAGCTAAGGTGTTGGTGGGTTAACTAAAAATAATTAAAGAGGCTGTCTCTAAAAAAGTAGGAAGACCTGAGACAGCCTTATTATGTATTTATGTCGTGAGTCCTGATATGCTTATACACCTGTTGCGAACGTAAGTAAATACATTACACCGCTCCCAAACATTAAGGTGCCAATTTCATAGATATTGATAATTGCACCAATTATTCCTTTTTTTGTATGTGTGACGATCAGTGAGTAGATAAACCCAATCAAAAGAATTCCAATAAAGATTTGAAAAGCAATAAGATTGCCGCAAGCAGGAAACTAAACGGAATTAAATTCAATAAAGATGATTGTTTACTACAATGTTCCATGATAAAGACACGCCTTTCAAATTAATCACCTTGGACTTGGACCATTTCATTATTATCTGTGGGCCTTGATGGCATATTCGCAAGTGAAACACTCATCCCTCCCATGATAATGCCTGCTAATGTTAAGCTAATGATAATTCTTCTGCTTAAATCTTTCACAAATTTACCTCCCTAAGTTTTCAAATATAAGACGAAATCGAAAATGGAAAAGTTTCATTACTTATAGAATCTCTTAAAAAAAGAAAAAGAGATCTAGAAAGTGAAATTTCGTTTAACAAGTAAGCCACACATAATGTATTCAATAATTATTGAAATGATGCAAATAAATTTTGTAAAATTTTTGTAAAAAATATAATGTTTTATTTAAGAGGGTGTACTAGATTAAGACAGAAAACCAACGAAAAAAGCTCATGAGAGAATGTATCGAATTCTCTCATGAGCTTTATTAATAGTAGGTTTGTTGTTATACTATTTAGCAGTTTTCAATAATTTGCTAATGACTGTTAACGATCTGCCTGTACCAATTGCAACACATTCCAAAGGATTTGGAGCTATATGAACAGGAACAACGATTTCTTGACTTAACCATTCCTGAATCCCTTTCATTAAAGCTCCGCCACCTGATAATATGACACCGCGATCAACGATGTCACCACTAAGTTCAGGAGGACAGTCCTCAAGAGTAGCTCGGATCGCTTCTAAAATATGCAGTAAGGATTCCTTCATTGCTTCTTGCATTTCATAAGAAGAAACTGAAATGGTCTTTGGCAATCCCGTAACTAGATCTCGGCCGCGAATGTCCATTGTTTCCTTTTCGTGCTCAACTAATGCGTAGCCAATTTCCATCTTCATTTGTTCAGCCGTACGTTCACCTATTAATAGATTATAATTTTTACGAATGTATTGAATAATATCTTCGTCTAATTGGTCACCGGCAATACGAATGGAATGAACTGATACAACCCCGCCAAAGGAGATAATCGCAACTTCAGTTGTCCCGCCGCCAATATCGACAACAACATTTGCGATCGGTTCATCTACAGGCAGGTCGGCCCCAATCGCTGCTGCTACAGGCTCTTCAATTAAATGAACTTGCTTTGCGCCAGAGCTTTTGATCGCATCTTGAATCGCTCTTCTTTCAACAGATGTTGCTCCAGAAGGTGTACAAACAACTACAGTAGGTTTTCTCATAGAAATTCCCAGTTTACGTGAGGCAATTTTCATAATATGTCTCAACATATCTGTGGTAATATCATAATCAGCAATAACCCCATCTTTAAGAGGTCTTACTGCAACAATCTTACCAGGTGTTTTTCCGATCATACTTTTCGCCTCTGAACCAACGGCTAAAACCTTCTTTGTCGTTGTATCAATGGCAACAACAGATGGTTCATTAAGAACGATTCCTTTATTTTTGCTATAAACCAATATATTTGCGGTACCTAAATCTATCCCAATTTCAGTATTTGATAACATAATTTAAAAATACCTCTTTCCTTCCATACTTTAATTATAATATTTGTAGAAGTTTGTTGTTTTTTGGGGGTTATCATCATTTTGAAAATATATCGTCATGAATTTGTTATATTACCGAAATAAAATTGATTTTGCAAAAGAGATAAAATTCGATTTTAACAGAATTCGAAATGGAACGATTTAAACATGATATACTTAAAATAGTAAAGGAAAGAGAATGTATTAGAGCTAGGGTGATTAAATGTTACAGCAAGCTGAAAAACGATTAAAGGAATACTTTGGATATACTTCTTTCCGAAAGGGACAAAAAGAGATAATAGAGAGTGTCTTAAAGGGAAAGGATACATTAGCGATCATGCCGACAGGTGGAGGAAAATCAATTTGTTATCAAGTGCCGGCATTACTTATGGATGGTATGACCATTGTGATATCGCCATTAATCTCGTTAATGAAGGATCAAGTTGATGCGTTAACAAGCATTGGTATTTCATCAACATTTATCAATAGCAGTTTAACAGCAAAAGAAGTAAAAGAAAGAATAGCGGAGATAGAAGAGGGAGCGTATAAAATCCTTTATATTGCCCCTGAGCGTCTTGAAGTAGAATCTTTTCGTACGTTTCTTTTAACGATGAATGTCTCAATGGTTGCGGTTGATGAGGCTCATTGTATTTCTCAATGGGGCCATGATTTTCGACCAAGCTATCGTAACATAAAAAGGATGATTACTGCTTTTGTGAAAAAACCGCTTATATTGGCGCTGACAGCGACAGCAACAAAGGAAGTAACCGAAGATATATGTGAGCTTTTAAATATCTCCGCTTCATCTACGTATGTAACAGGTTTTGCACGGGATAATTTAACCTTTAATGTGATTAAGGGTGAAAATAAACGTGATTATATTATGCGATATGTGAAGGCAAATCGTGATCAGGCAGGTATTATTTATGCTGCTACAAGAAAAGAAGTAGACGATTTATCGCAATTCTTAAAAAAGAATGGTATAAAAGCGGGAAAATACCATGCCGGATTAGCAGAACATGAACGTGCAGAGCAGCAGGATCAATTTCTTTTTGATCAGCTTGATGTTATGGTGGCAACAAATGCATTTGGAATGGGAATCAATAAATCCAATGTCCGATTTGTCATTCATCACAATTTGCCAAAAAATATTGAAGCGTATTATCAGGAAGCGGGTCGTGCAGGACGGGATGGAGAAAAAAGTGAATGTGCGATTTTGTTTGCCGCTCAAGATATTCAATTGCAGAAATTTTTAATCGAGCAGTCAACATTAAGTCCTGATAAAAAAGTACATGAATATCAAAAGCTTCAACAGATGGTAGATCTTTGTCATACTGAAAAATGTCTACAAACTTATATCATTGAATACTTCGGAGAAACGACTCCACATGCTCCTTGTGGGCGATGCATGAATTGTACAGATACCCGTTCTAAAATCGATGTGACGAGAGAAGCATTAATGATTTTTTCATGTGTCAAGCGAATGGGTGAGAGATTTGGGAAAACCCTTGTAGCACAAGTTTTAAAAGGGTCAAATAATAAGCGAATTAACCAGTTTGGTTTTCACAAACTATCAACCTACAGTTTGATGAAGGAAAAAACAGAAAAACAAATTGTCGATTTAATCGATTTTTTAATAGCAGAAGGATACCTATCACTCACAAATGATAAGTATCCAGTTTTAATGTTAAGCAACAAAGCAAGAGAAGTTATCGTCGATAAGCTGCAGATATTTAAGAAAGAACTAGTGAAAATCAAATCGATTGAGGTAAACGATGATTTATTTGAAAGACTTAAGCTGGTTAGACGTGAATTGTCTGTACAGCTGGGAGTACCCCCTTATATTATTTTCTCAGATAGTAGTTTACGAGATATGAGCTCTAAGTGCCCAACAACTGAGAATGAGTTTTTGCAAGTAAAAGGTGTAGCCAAAACAAAATTAGAGCATTATGGTGAAAAATTCATATCCGCTATATGTGAGTTCATGAACGTTGAGAGAACCAGTTCGGATCAGTTGCAAGGACGGGTAGCTGCTGACTACATTGTAAGTGATAAAACCGCTAGCCATCTCATTAGCTATCAATTATTTCAAGACGGTAAATCGATAAAGGAGATTAGTGAATCACGTGGTTTATCGGTCATTACTGTGCAAAACCATTTAATTCGGGCAGTTGAAGAAGGGAATCCGATAGAGTGGTCTGAAATAATGACAGAAGCACAAGAAGCATTAATCGCTGAAAAAATAATCGAGCTGGGCACAGATATGCTTAAACCATTAAAAGAGGCTCTTCCAGAAGATATTGATTATTTTCAAATAAAAGCTGCAGTTTGTAAATTGAAGCTAAAAAGCCTTAAATAATTTTATGAAAAAACCGTTCACTTTTCAAAAATTGAACGGTTTTTTCTGTCCTATTACGCAGAATGACTATTTTCACCTAATTGTTTATTGACTCTAACTCTCTTTAATCCATACTTTAATATGCTTGGGACAAAGCTAATAATAAAAAGCAAGCGAATAAATTGCAGGGAGCTGACAACAGCGGGATCTGCCCCAATTGTTGATGCCGTTAACACCATCTCGACAAGACCGCCTGGTGCCAGTGATAGCATCGCTGTTGCTAGGTCCAAATCAGTTAACAAGGTGAACAAATAGCCTAAACAAAAACTTGTTCCAATTAACAAAATCGTACCCGCAAAATATAATCCACAATACTTACCACCCTTTTTCAAATCGGTAAAGGTGATCATCAATCCAAACCCAATTCCAATCGTTAATTGTGCAAAGACTAAAAATAAATCATTGAAGTTAGGTAAAGAAATGCCGCTTATATTGAGTAACGCAGTCGTTAGCAGGGGACCAATAACAAAGGCAGCAGGTACTTTTGATCTTATTAACCAGCCGACAAAACCTGCCAATAAAAACCATCCATAAGATAAAAACCCGCCTTCATTGGTAATCGTTTGTATTGGCTGCATTCCTGACTGTGGTGGCTCAAACATATGAAGTATGGCAAAAGGAACAAAAAAGACCACTGTTAAAAGCCTGACAGTTTGAAAAATTGTTACTAACGATGAATTAGCTTGAAGCGATTCACTCGCTGCAACCATTTCTGATAACCCGCCAGGTATTGAAGCAAATATACTTGTATTTTTATCAATATTTACAATCTTGCTTATCAGCAGGGCATTTATGATACTAATGATGATCAATATGATTGTTGTAGCTAAGAATGGAAGCACATATGGTCCAACTGTGAGAAAGGTTTCTTTTGTGAAAGAAAGGCCAAATGAAATACCTAAAATGATAAAGGAACCATTTTTTAATACAATGGGTTGAATTAAATTTTTTTGATTAACGAAGATCAATCTCCAGATGATCAAAAAGGACATTGGTCCTAAAATCCATGCAAGAGGCACATGACATATATGGAAAAGAAAACCGCCGCCTATACCTAACACGTATGGAAAGAGGATATTGTATATCTTGTTATGCATTTCACTCCCCCTTTTATTTGTTTGTTAATATTATTTTACCATTAATTCAAGAATATTTGGAAAAAGTATGGCTGACGTTTAGTGTTAGGCATTTACTCTTATGCTCTATAAAAAATAGTGAAATTGTGGTACGATTTTCTCGTTAAGATCTTTTGAGTGAGTAAACGTTATCTAAATGTTTAACAACAGCACGTTTATAGTTTGCGGAGGTAGACGAATGAAAAAGGAATATGCAGTAATCGGACTTGGTCGATTCGGCGGTAGTATTTGTAGGGCTCTTAGTGAAGAGGGCTTAGAAGTAATGGCAATCGATATTGATGAGGATAAGGTTAATGAGTTTGCAAATGTTGCTTCACATGCAGTAGTTGGTGATACGACTGATGAAACGGTATTAAAAAGTTTAGGCATCCGCAATTTTGACCATGTAATAGTGGCGATTGGAGATAATATTCAAGCAAGTATTCTAACCACATTAATACTCAAGGAATTAGGTGTTCGGGATATTACGGTAAAAGCAACGAATGACTATCATGAAAAGGTTCTTTCTAAAATAGGGGCAGATCGCATTGTTCACCCTGAACGTGATATGGGGAGAAGAATTGCCCATAAAATTGTTTCCAACAATGTATTGGACTATTTGGAGCTTTCTGAAGAGCATAGTATCGTAGAAATCGTTGCAAATGAACGGATTCATGGTAATTCAATTATGGATTTGGATATACGTGCAAAATACGGGATCAATATTGTTGCGGTAAAACGGAATAAAGACATTATTGTATCACCCCAAGCTAATGAGGTCATTCGGAAAAATGATATTATGATTGTTATTGGCGCAGATACAGACATCAACCGTTTTGAGAAACGGTTAATGGGTGATTAACAGAAAGACCTTGTACTGACTGTTTATTGTTATAGAAAAGGGCTGTCTCAAACTGAGACAGCCCTTTTAAATATTACGAATAGTTATTTATACCTCCATGATGATCGGCAGGATCATTGGACGACGTTTCGTTTTTTCATAAAGAAACGGAGCAAGTGTATCGGTAATTTCGTTTTTAATTTCTGACCATTGACTCGTTCGACGTTCCATAATTTTTGATAAATGCTTCGTAATTAGTGATTGAGCATCATTAATTAGGTCACCGGATTCGCGCATATAAACAAATCCACGAGAAATGATATCTGGACCAGCTGCAATTTTGAAGTCTTTCATGTTAATGCTGACAACGACAATGACAAGTCCTTCTTCAGAAAGAATTCTTCGATCACGAAGAACAATATTTCCAATATCACCAATACCGCTGCCATCAATATAAACGGAGCCTGATGGAATTTTACCGGCAATCCCTACTTCATTGTCGCCAATTGCCAATACCTCACCATTATCCATAATAAAACAGTTTTCTGGTTCGACTCCACAGTCTACAGCATGCTTTGCGTGCATTTTTTGCATGCGATATTCCCCATGGATTGGCATAAAGTATTTTGGTTTCATTAAGCGAAGCATAAGTTTTTGCTCTTCTTGACCGCCATGTCCTGATGTATGAATATCATTAAATGGACCATGGATGACTTCGGCACCAGCACGGAAGAGCTGATTAATTGTTTTACTAACACTTAATGTGTTCCCTGGGATCGGTGAAGACGAGAAGACTACATTGTCTCCAGGGATAATTTGTATTTGACGGTGTGTACCGTTAGCAATCCGTGAAAGTGCTGCCATTGGTTCTCCTTGACTTCCGGTACATAGAATTGTGACTCGGTGTGCTGGCATGCGATTGATTTCATGTGCATCAACAAATGTATCTTTAGGACAGCTAATGTATCCTAAATCTTGTCCAATTTGAATGGCCGCTTCCATACTTCTACCAAACACCGCAATTTTGCGATTATTTGTAACTGCCGCCTCAACAACTTGCTGCAGGCGGTGAATATTTGATGCAAATGTTGCAAAAATAATTCGGCCATCCACCTTGCGGAAAATTTCATGAATGCTCTCGCCGACACGTCTTTCTGACATAGTAAAATTAGGAATCTCACTATTCGTACTATCGGAAAGTAAACAAAGGACGCCATCACGTCCAATCTCAGCCATTTTCGTTAAGTTTGCTGGCTCTCCGACTGGTGTGAAGTCAAATTTAAAGTCACCGGTATGTACAATATTCCCTGGAGGTGTTTTGACGACAATTCCATATGAATCAGGGATGCTATGTGTTGTTCTAAAGAACGTAACTGATGTCTTTCTAAATTTAATAATGTCATCTTCTTTAATCTCAATTAATTTTGTTTGACGTAATAAACCGTGCTCTTCTAGTTTGTTTCTCAATAACCCTAATGCAAGTTTGCCGCCATAAATCGGAATGTTTACTTGGCGAAGTAAATAAGGAATGCCTCCAATATGGTCTTCGTGTCCGTGCGTAATAAATAGTCCTTTAATTTTTTCTTCGTTTTTTTGTAAATATGTGTAATCGGGAATGACATAATCAATTCCAAGCAGCTCGTCCTCCGGGAACTTTATTCCTGCGTCAATTAGGACGATTTCATCCTGGAATTGAACACCGTACGTGTTTTTGCCAATTTCACCGAGTCCGCCTAAGGCAAACACGGCAACTTGGTCATTTTTTACAAATTTCATAACGATCAAATCTCCAATACTTTGTAATTTTCACTTTGTTTTTCGTATTCTAAATATGCTCCATCTATAGGCGTAATATATTCTATATTATAAGAACGGTCTTTTAGCTTAGAGCGTACTTCCCCTTCAGATGTTGCTTCAATATAAAGAGTGTTTGTTCTTTCTCGAACAGGAACCTCTGAAATTTCATCTTGATAGTACACTTTGAAAATCATTTACCAAATCTCTCCTTAACTTCCGTATGTTAGACTAACTTTTTCTATTATATGCGATATTTACTTACAAGCCAAGCCTAGAGGGGAATGTGTCGAATCTTCTTTTCATTTGCGACACAATTCTTCCAATATACCCTTTTATTTTTAATATTTGTACTCAGATACATGGAAAAATGATAAGACTAGGCAATCATTTTGCGTTTTAAGAGATGTTTCCATTGTCTTTTTAATGATCGTTTAATTCTTTTTAACATGTAAGCTTTCCTCCTTCTTTTTTGAATAACTGGCAAATAACGCCCTTTATACTTGAAATAATTCGATGAGATCCGTCCAATATATATTTTTTCAAAGGTAGTATATGTAGAATGAATAAATCACTTACATGGGTATTCGTGGAAATTAATAAATCTTGCTAGGTGTCCTTAACTCGGCTAATATGGTAAAGTTTAAGTTGTTAGTTAATTTTTATAGTTATTAGAGTAAGGAGCTTGATGATGAGCGAAAAAGTTATTTTTTTTGATATTGATGGGACGATTCTAGATCATAATAAGGAAATTCCCAAAACGACTAGAGAAACAATACAAAAACTTAAAAGTGAGGGCCATCATGTTGCGATTGCTACAGGACGTGCGCCTTTTATGTTTGAAGATTTGCGCAAAGAATTAAATATTCATTCATTTGTTAGTTTTAATGGACAATATGTTGTGTTTGAAGGTGAAGTCATATACGAAAACCCAATAAAAAAGGAAACATTAGAAAATCTTTTACAATTTGCTGACAAAGAAAATCATCCGCTTGTATTTATGAGTGCTGAAAATATGATGTCCACAACAGGCGAACATCCTCTAATAGAAGAAAGTATGGGTAGTTTGAAATTTACACAGCCTGAAAAAAATCGTAATTATTATCTTGAACGAAATATTTATCAAACGCTATTGTTTTGTGAAATCGGAGAAGAGGAACGCTACACGAAACAATATTCAGAGCTAAAGCTTATTCGCTGGCATGACGTTTCAACAGATATTTTGCCTGCAAATGGTTCAAAAGCTGAGGGGATTAAACAATTAGCGAAAAGATTGAATATCCCGAGAGAAAATATTTATGCTTTTGGCGATGGGTTAAATGATCTGGAAATGATCGAATTTGTAGGGACAGGAGTAGCAATGGGGAATGCGGTGCCATCCTTAAAGGAAATTGCTGATTTTATCACGAAGCCGGTTGATGAAGACGGCATTCAATTTGGCTGTGAACAACTGGGATTATTAAAATAAAAGAGGATAGCCCTTCTTATTTTTTATTAATAATAAAAAGCGCCTAGGCTCAACTTAGTTGGGTTTAGGCGCTTGTGCTTTTGTTCCACTTTAAGAAAGTATAAAATTTTGTACTTGGTTTTAGTGTCTAGCTCCAGCGCCTAGCCCCTCTAGGGTCTAGCCACTCATGAATTGAAGGCAAAGAACGCCTTCTATTCATGAATGACTTATTTGCCCTAGGCTGATCAAGGCGCTTGCACTTTTCTTATTAACGATCAATTGCAATTGCATTTTCTGGTTCTTGGAAAGGATTTGCTTCGTTGATGTGATCGTAGAACATAATACCATTTAAATGATCTATTTCGTGCTGAAAGACAATGGCTAATAGTCCTTTTAAACGAATATCAACTTGTTCACCTTCTAGGTTAGTTGCTTTAACCCGGATTCGAGCATAGCGGGGAACTATTCCAGGGACAGCACGATCAACCGATAGACAACCTTCACCACTTGTTAAATAACTTTTTTCTAAAGAGTGGCTTACAATTTTCGGATTGAACAGCGCATAGCTGTGCTGTTCTCCTTTTTCATCAACGACATGGATTGCGATCATCCGTTTCGAAATATTTATTTGTGGTGCAGCAAGGCCAATTCCAGGTCGCAGCCCATATTTTTCGGATTTTTCCGGATCTTGACTGTTTTTTACATAATCAAGCATCTTTACTAATGTTTCTTTATCTTTTTCTAAGGCAGGGATAGGTACTTCCTCTGCAACTTTTCTTAGTGTTGGATGACCTTCTCTAATTATATCTTCCATTGTAATCATGTTGTACACTCCTTTTAACAAACCAACTAATATTTTATTTTAACAAAACCAGTACATTAAAATCTTAAAATGGCCGTACTAGTGGATGTAACCTATATGTACTAAATTATTTCGGATATATAAGATTATATAAAAAGATCTGAAAAACGAAAAGAACATTAGCTTTATTAAATTGTATTATAAAATCAGTGATTAACAAAAAATATATGTCGACTCTCAAAAAATCATTCTTACCTAGAAGTAGTCCAATTTGATACTGGTATAAATGCTAGATACATTCATAAGATATAGTATTGCTCATATGAATAAGATTGTAAAAATTTGCAATTCGCATTATAGTAGAAATTGGTTGAACGTTAGGGGGAATATCATTGTTTTACTTTATTAAAAATACTTTTATACGTTTAGGTTTAGTAACATCGATTCTATTAATCTTACTTTCAGGTTGTTTTGGTCCTACACCTGAAGAAAATATTTACACAACATTAGAAAAGGTGGTCGAATTAGAAGAGCCGTTTCAAAAGCAGCAGCAACCGCTTCTAGAGCTTGAGAAGAAAGAATCCGATTTATATAATCAAATCATGAACCTCGGAATGAAAGAGTTTGAAAAAATTGTAGCTTTATCCAAAGAAGCTTACACCCTTGTAGAACAACGAGAAACGAAAATAGAGGCTGAACAAAAGAGTATAACATCCTCCAAAAAAGAATTTCAGGCTATAGCCGAGGAAATTGAAAAAATAGATGATGAAAATTTGCAAGAACAGGCAAATGAATTAAAAGCAATAATGGAAGAACGCTACAGCACATACGAAAGCTTATATGAAACGTATAAGGCCTCAATTTCTCTTGATAAAGAGCTTTATACGATGCTTCAACAAGAGAACTTAACACTAGAAGAGCTGGAAGCGCATGTAAAAAAAATTAATGATTCCTATAAAAAAGTTATGGAGCAAAATGAAAAATTTAATCAATTAACTGAGCAATATAATAAAATAAAACTTGAATTTTATAAAAATGCTGAGTTAAATGTTGAAGAAAACAAAGAATAATTTTCCTAAAGAGTCTGTCTCATGTCCATATGGTTTGAGTCAGGCTTATTTTAATTTGGAACAACATACAACGAATAGAAAAATAAAATTAAACATAAAATTAAATCTTAATTGTTTTGTTTTTACTTAAAGAAAAACTGTATCAATAATTATTGGTACAGTTTTTTCTTTTGTAATAATACAGTTGAGGTGAAGGAGGGGAATTCAAACGGAAGTTTTTTAATATTCTTTTTAAAAACCTTATACAAACTGATTGACGGACCTAAATCCATTGGTGTAAACTTGTTATGAATTAAAAGGGTTGTATTAGTTGACTATTAATAAAAACTGATACAGAATAAACCATAGAAGCTTTTTAAACCACATGATAATAGAGAAAGTTATAGACGATCTCTTTAGTGGTAAATAGTTAAGTAGGTTTGAATTCAAAAAAATGTGTCATCTCTCGCGATTTAGGGTAACCTAATGCTGTGCATTATGGAATTCTCTTACTAAATACTAATTTAGTTGAGGTTTGACAAGCATGCAGACTGAAAGCATTAGGACAGACAGTCAATGAATGTCCAATGAAGCTGCAAGCTTATATTACCTGAACAATCACTCTTAAAAAGGAAAGGAAGAGGTTATAAATGGCTGCAAAAACAAAAAGCGCTGTTGTAGACAGTAAAAAACAGTTTGAAGCGATTGCTAAGCAGTTTGAAACACTCCAAATTTTAAATGAAGAGGGTAAAGTCGTAAATGAAGCGGCGATGCCTGATCTTTCTGATGAGCAGTTAAAAGAACTTATGCGCCGTATGGTTTATACACGTATTTTAGACCAACGTTCAATTTCATTGAATCGCCAAGGACGCTTAGGTTTTTATGCTCCAACAGCAGGTCAAGAAGCTTCTCAACTAGCATCTCAATTTGCATTAGAAAAAGAAGACTGGATTCTTCCTGGATATCGCGATGTTCCTCAAATTATATGGCACGGACTGCCATTATATCAAGCATTCTTATTCTCCCGCGGACATTTCCATGGCAACCAAATGCCTGAAGATGTTAATGCTCTTTCACCGCAGATTATTATTGGTGCTCAATACATTCAAACAGCAGGTGTTGCTCTAGGATTGAAAAAGAAAGGGAAACAAGCTGTTGCGATTACATACACAGGTGATGGCGGAGCATCTCAAGGTGATTTCTATGAAGGAATTAACTTTGCTGGTGCATACAAGGCTCCTGCAATTTTCGTTGTTCAAAATAACCGTTATGCAATCTCAACACCTGTTGAAAAACAATCTGCTGCACAAACAATTGCACAAAAAGCAGTTGCTGCAGGTATCGTAGGTGTTCAAGTAGACGGTATGGATCCATTAGCGGTTTATGCAGCTGTTCGTGATGCTCGTGAGCGTGCCCTAAATGGTGAGGGTCCTACATTAATTGAAACATTAACATTCCGTTATGGTCCACACACTATGGCAGGGGATGACCCAACTCGTTATCGTACAAAAGAAACTGAAAACGAGTGGGAAGCGAAGGATCCATTAGTACGTTTCCGTAAATTCCTAGAAGATAAAGGCATCTGGAATGAAGAGGAAGAAAATAATACAATTGAACAAGCAAAAGAAGATATTAAAGAAGCGATTCAAAAAGCTGATAAATATCCAAAACAAAAGGTAACGGACTTGATGGAAATCATGTACGAAGAAATGCCTTATAACTTAAAAGAGCAATATGAAATTTACAAAGCAAAGGAGTCGAAATAAGCCATGGCACAAATGACAATGATTCAAGCCATCACTGATGCGATGCGCACAGAGCTAAAAAATGACGAAAACGTCCTTGTATTCGGAGAAGACGTTGGCGTAAACGGTGGCGTATTCCGTGCTACAGAAGGACTTCAAAAAGAATTCGGTGAAGATCGTGTTTTTGACACTCCGCTTGCGGAATCAGGAATCGGTGGTCTTGCAGTTGGTTTTGGTTTAACTGGTTTCCGTCCTGTTATGGAAATTCAATTCTTTGGTTTCGTTTATGAGGTAATGGATTCTTTAAATGGTCAATTAGCTCGTATGCGCTATCGTTCTGGCGGACGTTGGACAGCTCCTGTTACAATTCGTTCTCCATTTGGCGGATTCGTACATACTCCTGAGCTTCATGCTGATAGCTTGGAAGGTTTAGTAGCTCAACAACCAGGACTAAAAGTTGTAATTCCATCAACACCTTATGATGCAAAAGGACTGTTAATTTCAGCTATTCGTGATAACGATCCTGTTGTATTTTTAGAGCATATGAAATTATACCGTTCATTCCGTCAGGAAGTTCCTGAAGAAGAATATACGATTGAAATTGGTAAGGCTGACGTGAAGCGCGAAGGTACTGACCTTTCTATTATCACTTACGGTGCAATGGTTCATGAGTCATTAAAAGCTGCTGAAGAACTAGAGAAAGACGGCGTATCTGTTGAGGTTGTTGACCTGCGTACAATCAGCCCGCTAGATATCGAGACGATCATTGCTTCTGTTGAAAAAACAGGCCGTGCAATTGTAGTCCAAGAAGCACAAAAACAAGCGGGTATAGCTGCAAACGTTGTTGCTGAAATTACTGAGCGCGCAATCCTTAGCCTAGAAGCTCCAGTTCTTCGTGTTACTGCACCAGATACAGTATATGCATTTACTGAAGCTGAAAATGTATGGCTGCCTATTTATAAAGATATTATTGAAACTGCTAAAAAAGCGGTGAATTTCTAATACTAAACTGTACGTTTTTAGTTTATATCATAGGCTTACGTTATAGACATTGACGTTAAGCCCGATTTTTCTTGCATATTTTTAAAATCATAAGGAGGTAGAATGATTTGGCATTCGAATTTAAACTGCCTGATATTGGTGAAGGTATCCATGAAGGTGAAATTGTTAAATGGTTCGTTAAACCAGGTGACAAGGTTGAAGAAGATGATGTCTTAGCAGAAGTACAAAATGATAAAGCAGTTGTTGAAATTCCATCACCAGTTAAGGGTACTGTTACAGAGGTGAACGTTGAGGAAGGAACGGTAGCAACTGTTGGACAAACTATCATAACATTTGATGCTCCTGGATATGAAAACTTGAAGTTTAAAGGCGACCATGGTGATGATGCACCTAAAGCAGAAGAAAAAACAGAAGCACAGGTTCAGGCAACAGCTGAAGCTGGACAAGAAGTAAAGAAAGAAGAAGCACCAGTACAGCAAGAAGTTGACGTTGATCCAAATAAACGAGTTATTGCTATGCCTTCTGTACGCAAATATGCTCGTGAAAAAGATGTGGATATTCGTCAAGTTTCTGGCAGCGGCAAAAACGGCCGGGTTTTAAAAGAAGATGTAGACTCATTCCTTCAAGGCGGCGGTGTGTCTGAGGCAGCACCAGCAAAAGCAGAAGAGGCTCCAGCTGTTAAAGAAGAAAAACAAGCGAAGCCAGTTGCAGTTCCTGAAGGTGATTTCCCAGAAACTCGTGAAAAAATGAGCCCAATCCGTAAAGCAATCGCAAAAGCGATGGTTAACTCTAAACATACAGCTCCACACGTAACATTAATGGATGAAGTGGATGTAACAAACTTAGTTGCTCACAGAAAACAATTTAAAAATGTTGCAGCCGAGCAGGGTATTAAGTTAACATATTTACCGTACGTAGTGAAAGCTCTTACCTCTGCGTTGAAAAAGTATCCAGTGCTTAATACTTCACTTGATGATAAAACAGAAGAAGTTGTTCAAAAGCATTATTACAATATTGGTATTGCTGCTGATACTGAAAAAGGTCTGCTTGTACCGGTAGTAAAACATGCCGAACGCAAATCTGTATTTGAAATCTCAGATGAAATTAATGGACTTGCTACAAAAGCGCGTGAAGGTAAATTAGCTCCTAATGAAATGAAAGGTGCTTCTTGCACAATCACAAACATTGGATCTGCAGGTGGACAATGGTTTACACCAGTTATTAACCACCCAGAGGTTGCTATTTTAGGTATTGGACGTATTGCAGAAAAACCTGTAGTGCGTGATGGAGAGATTGTAGTAGCTCCGGTACTTGCTTTATCATTAAGCTTCGACCACAGAATGATCGATGGTGCTACTGCACAAAATGCTCTTAACCACATCAAGCGTTTACTTAATGATCCACAATTAATTTTAATGGAGGCGTAATCGATGGTAGTTGGAGATTTCCCAATTGAAACAGATACTCTTGTCATCGGAGCAGGCCCAGGCGGATACGTTGCAGCGATCCGCGCTGCTCAATTAGGACAAAAGGTAACAGTTGTTGAAAAAGCGACATTAGGAGGAGTTTGCTTAAACGTTGGTTGTATTCCTTCTAAAGCATTAATTGCTGCTGGTCATCGTTATGAAACTGCTAAACATTCCGAGGATATGGGAATCAAAGCTGATAACGTAACAGTAGATTTTTCTAAGGTTCAAGAATTTAAGCAAGGTGTTGTGAAAAAGCTGACAGGCGGTGTTGCTGGTTTACTTAAAGGTAATAAAGTTGACGTCGTTTACGGTGAAGCTTACTTTGTTGATAATGAAACAGTTAAAGTAATGGATGAAACATCTTCGCAAACTTACAAATTTAAAAATGTTATTATCGCAACAGGTTCACGTCCAGTTGAAATCCCTGCGTTTAAATATTCAAAACGTGTTATTGACTCAACAGGGGCTTTAAACCTTCCTGAAATTCCTAAGAAACTTGCTGTAATCGGCGGCGGGGTTATCGGAATCGAGCTTGGAAGTGCCTATGCAAACTTTGGTACCGAAGTTACTTTCATTGAAGCAGCAGATGATATCTTAGTTGGTTTTGAAAAACAAATGAGCGCTCTTGTTAAACGCGGTCTTAAGAAAAAAGGGGCTGAAATTCACACTAATGCTTCAGCTAAAAGTGTTGAAGAAAGCGAAACTGGCGTAAAAGTAACATTTGAAGTAAAAGGTGAAGAAAAAACAATTGAAGCTGATTACTTACTAGTATCAGTTGGCCGCCGTCCAAATACTGATGAGCTTGGATTAGAGCAAGTTGGTGTAGAAATGACGGAAAGAGGCATTATCAAAATTGATAAGCAATGCCGCACAAATATTCCAAACATCTATGCGATTGGAGATATTGTTGAGGGTCCACAATTAGCACATAAAGCTTCTTACGAAGGGAAAATTGCTGCAGAAGCCATTGCTGGAGAAAAAGCTGAAATTGATTATTTAGGTATTCCAGCTGTTGTATTCTCTGAGCCAGAGCTTGCATCTGTTGGTTATACAGAAGCAGAAGCAAAAGAGGATGGAATCGAAGTGGTTGCTGCTAAATTCCCGTTTGCTGCAAATGGACGTGCATTATCATTAAATGACACGGACGGATTCCTAAAACTTATCACACGCAAAGAAGATGGATTAGTAATTGGCGGACAAATCGCTGGTCCAAGTGCTTCTGACATGATCTCTGAATTAAGCTTAGCAATCGAAGCTGGTATGACTGCTGAAGATATTGCGATGACAATTCATGCTCACCCTACATTAGGTGAAATCACAATGGAAGCTGCAGAAGTAGCGATTGGTTCTCCAATTCATATCGTAAAATAAATGAAAAAGAGGCGACTCAATTTTATGAGGACGCCTCTTTTTGGATTTTTCTTTCATATGTTCGTTTTTAAGCAGTTGTCTCCAATTAAAGCGCAACTTTTCTTACCTTTTTAAAAAAAGCTGTCTTAAAAGGACAGGGCTATTTGTGACAGCTTCTTAGAGTAGAATAAGTGTGATTACTTGTTTGTTGATAGTGCCTTGGAAATAGGCTTCATTATTTCTTCCTTTGTTAGAAGGGCTCCTTCTATATGAACGATCACTTTATCCTCTTCAATGACAAGGAGAGAAGGATAGATGTCTACCTCAAAGTCATCATAATTACTATTTTCTGAGATGACCTTCATATTTTTAAAATCCTCAGGAAACTCTTTCTTAATATCTAATAATGCATCATAGTAGACTGCTTCACGATCAATATTTTCGTCATCCGAGAAAAATAATAGCTGCTTTTCTCTAGTCATTTCTTCATCGGGTTTAGTTTGTGAATATAAGACACCTTCACATGAAGAAAGGATAAAAACTGGAATGATGAAGGCAATGAGTATTGATCTTGTCATCCCTGCCCACCTCTTTATTATGGATAAAATAGGTCTAATTTAGTATGTACTCACAGAAACTTTAAGACTATTCCTCTTTCAATTCTGTTAAATTAAACCTATTTTATCATAAATATTGAAGTTTCTTCCTCTTGTCATCTATTTGTTACATAATTGAAAAATAAACCGTTTATCCTAGTTTTACATGTAATATACCCACTTTTTCTTTAGGTCAAATCGCTCTTTCTTTTGTGAAAGATGTAAGTTTCATTTTTTGTTTGCATAAACTTTTTATAGGTTTAGGTAAGGGGAGAAGGGGTATGAAGTTAATATTTGGGATGGTTTATTGTTGCCAGCTTCTTTTATGGAGTGGTTATAGTTTAGTAGGCTGGCTATCTAAGAAGGATAGTGTGATAGCAAAGGCCTTTTTGCTCCTTGTATTTTTCTACTTAGCATATTTGATTGCCTATACATGTTTGAAAACTAAGAAAGCAGCATTCCTCATCTCTTTAGCCAGCCTCATCATTTTTATGCTGGGAAAGCAAGTATATTTATTATTATTTGTTTAATCGAATGTTCTCAACAATTTCAAAGTAGCAAGTTAACAAGCAAAATATATGGATTGTTATATGAAAAAATTCTTCTACAGATTGAACTGAAGAGCAGTCTGTTGAAGAATTTTTTCAATTACTTGATTATCAATTAAATGATGAATATTATTAACGAAAAAAATAAATGTGTTATACAATTTAGTACTTGACGAATCAATTGTGACATATTATTATATAAATAACAAATCGTTAACCGCTTTCAAAGAATAAGAGACTTTGAGAGTAATAAATTTCATGATTGAAAAGGGGTATGGAGATGGGAACAATCGTTTGTCAACACTGCAACTCTACAATCGGTCATATTGAAGTAGAAAAAGTGACAACATTGTATGGAAAATGCAGTCATCATGATTGCAAAAAAGAAGAGAGTAAATTAAAAGTCAAATAAAGGGGTTTACTATATAGGATAAAATAAGGGGATAAAAAGCATGCGATTTTCAAGTTGCATGCTTTATTTTTTGTGTGTGAATGAATGCCATATGAAAGTAAGAAAAGCGCAAGGCGATTGCGCTTTTCTATTTATCGTATTGCCCTATGTTCTTTTATGACTCTGACCGTTTGTAAAGAAGGATCTTCAGGTCCTTGTACAGGTAATCCAACTTCAAGGTTTTTCGTAATATAAGTTAAATTATCTTCTGTGATGATTTCGCCTGGAATAAAAATCGGGATTCCTGGAGGATACACCATAATAAATTCAGCTATTATTCTTCCTGCCGATTCTTGTAATGAAACAACTTCAGTTTCCGCATAGAATGCATCGCGCGGTGTTAATGCCAATACGGGGATATCAGGTAATAAAATACGGGCTTTTGCTCCTTGCTCTTTATGTTGTAATTTAAATTGAGCTGAAAGATCCTGAAGGGCAGTGATGAGTGTATCAACATCTTCCTTTGTATCTCCTGGAGTTATGATGCACAAAATATTATATAAATCAGATAATTCGACTTCAATTTTGTATTTTTCACGAAGCCATTTTTCTACATCATATCCTGTTAAGCCTAATTCATAAACAGGGATAATTAATTTTGTCGGATCATAATCAAAGGTTGCTTTTGTTCCAAGAATTTCTTTCCCAATACAAGAAATATGATCGATTGCATTAATTTTTTCTCTTGTATAATTAGCTAATTCGATCGTTTTTTCAATTAACTCACGTCCTCTTGTAGCAAGCTGCTTTCGGGCTACATCTAAGGATGCTAACAACAAATAAGATGTTGATGTAGTTGTCATCATGCTTAAAATAGATTGGACGCGCTGGGGCGAAACTAATCCCTCTCTTACGTTCAGTACAGAGCTTTGCGTCATGGAACCGCCCAGTTTATGAACACTTGTTGCAGCCATATCAGCTCCAGCCTGCATGGCACTTAAAGGTAAATCCTCATGAAAATGAATATGAACACCATGTGCCTCATCAACTAATACAGGAACATGGTAGGAATGAGCAATTTCTACGATTCGTTTTAGATCAGCTGAAATACCGAAGTAAGTAGGGTTTATAACAAGTACCCCTTTTGCATCAGGGTGTTGTTCAAGCGCTTTTTCTACTGCATCTGTAGTGATTCCATGGGAGATTCCGAGATTCTTGTCAATTTCAGGATGGATAAAAATGGGTGTGGCACCTGAAAATACAATAGCAGACATAACAGATTTATGAACATTACGCGGGACAATTATTTTATCTCCAGGTCCACAAACAGCCATCACCATCGTCATGATGGCACCGCTTGTACCTTGAACAGAAAAGAATGTATAATCTGCCCCAAACGCTTCTGCTGCCAATTCTTGAGCTCTTTTAATCATTCCTTTTGGTGCATGAAGGTCATCAAGTGGACCAATATTAATTAAGTCTATTGAAAGGGCATTTTCACCGATGAAATTTCGAAATTCAGGAGCAATTCCCATCCCTTTTTTATGACCAGGAATATGGAATTGAATCGGATTTTTTTTAGCATGTTCGATTAAACCTGTAAACAATGGAGTTTCATTTTGCAACAAAGTTATTCCCACCTTCTTTATTTATCAATCGTTTCATGTTTGTCTAAATACCGTCTTTATAGATAAAGGTCACAGTTAACTTTCTACATATAGAAAGCTAGCTGCTGACCTTTTACTGTATATATATTGGTTAAAAGACTCAGATAGATTATGTCGAAAATTGTATCTTTATAAAAACAAATGAATTATACCTTTATCAATAGTGACAGTCAATAAAAATTACATGTTATTTTTTCAACAATTTAAACCATCCCATTTACAATCTCTATATCATCAGAAGAATGGCGGAAAAGTGTTTTCCCTTCGTTAAATGGCCATTACTTTTTAATGTTCTCATGAACAATCCCATTCATTCGTGAAGGATTTACTTAGATTATCTAGAATAAAACCTAAGTAGGAGGTATAAAGATGAACTGGAATACAAGGATAACAAAGCTTTTAGGAATACAATATCCCATCATACAAGGAGGACTGGCTTATTTGGCCTATTCTGATCTGGCTGCTGCTGTATCCAATGCTGGTGGATTAGGACAAATTACAGCTATGTCCTTAGGAACAGCAGATGCTTTAAGAAATGAAATTAGAAAACTTAAAGATAAAACGTCAAAGCCATTTGGTGTGAATTTTGCAATAGGACAGCATGGACACGGATATGAGGAATTAGTAGAGGTTGCGATTGATGAAAGTGTCCCTGTCATCTCAATGACAGGGGGAAACCCGGCGCCCATATTTCATATGCTGAAAGATGTTGATGTTAAAAAGCTCGTATTGGTAGCGGCGAAACGTCAAGCATTGAAAGCGGAAGAACTTGGTGCTGATGCCGTAATGGTTGTGGGACAGGAAGGAGGCGGCCACTTAGGAAGAAGTGACGTGGGGACAATGGTTTTAATTCCCCAGGTGGTAGATGTCGTCTCTATCCCTGTTATTGCTTCTGGAGGCATTGGTGATGGCAGAGGGTTAATGGCAGCGTTAAGCCTTGGTGCTGAAGGGATAGAGATGGGGACACGGTTTATTGCAACAAAAGAATGTGTTCATGCCCATCAAGTATATAAACAAACACTGCTAGAAAGTGATGAGAATGACACCGTCGTGATTAAGAGATCACTTGGAGCACCTGCAAGAGCGATTGCGAATAAGTGGACAGAAAAAATACTTGATATCGAAAAAAATTCAGGGGGTTATGAAGAATTAAAGGATTATATTAGCGGTGTTGCTAACAAAAGATATATATATGATGGTAAGATAGATGAAGGCTTTGCATGGGCTGGACAAGTTATGGGGCTGATCTCGGACATACCATCTGCATATGACCTAATCGCAAGAATGATTTCAGAAGCGGAAGCTATTAGGAAAGAATGGGCATAGGGCTATTATTTCGCTTCTTTAAAGAGAGTGAGGAAAAAATACATCATGGATTATCAATATCCGATCTCCTTGGACTGGAGTACACAAGAAATAGTTGATGTTATTAAATTTTTTGAATGCATTGAACATGCTTATGAAAAAGGAATTGAACGCAAACAATTAATGGCAGCATACCGTAGGTTCAAGGAAATTGTCCCAAGTAAAGCGGAGGAAAAGACGCTATGTAATGAGTTTGAAGAGGTTAGCAGGTATTCCTCTTATCGAGTCATGAAAAAAGCAATGGCTTCGGATGATGTTACGATTGTAAAAATGTAATACGAAAAATGTCCATGTTTAGATATGGACATTTTTATGTTCAAAAGAAAGCTTATATAAAGGAATAAGTGTTTGAAACGTTTCTCTTATCACTTTTACTAATTGATCTCCATCTTGTAAAATAGGCCGATCTGCATTGATATGACGTCCGATAAGGAATTCGGCTTTTTTTACATCCCTAAAGCGTTCGAGGGAGCTTTTTAAGTCAATTTCTCCTAGCGGTTTCGCATCTTTCTTTGTATGGTCTAAAGATACATAGAAATCATTACGAATGGAAGAAATGGTGTTGATATTATTTAAGAAAACTTCTGCGATGTTCTCTTTATTCGGTAATTCATAAATGAATGCGAGCCAGATAAAGAGGTGGTCGTCAAATAAACCGACTTGAAAATGCGGATGCTGCTTATATCCGCGTTTATTTGCTGCGATTGCTAACCATGTATCCTTAGGCGGATTTTTTGTTCTTCTTGCATGTTTCGCAATATGAAGATACATTTCAGTTTGTAATGATACCGATAATTCTTCGGTTAATACTTGTCCAATCTCAAGGAATTTAGGTTGAATCCTCGTGCGTATTGCTTCCATTCTCTCCTCAAGACCATCTATTGTAAACGTTTGGAAGTCCTCGGCAGTAAAACCATTAAAATTCATTGAAATAATTCCTCCTTAGCTGTCTTAAATGGATATGCATATCGTATCACAATGGAGTGCTTTCTATAAACTAAGATGTTTTATTTTAAACATTTAGTGGTAAGAAATAGGTAAATACACAATTTTCTTCTGGCAGTTCCAACTTTTTTTGGCTTCACATATTATATAAAAAAATCATTAAACACATTGATTGAATCTTTGAAATCATTTCATGATACCTAAATAAAATGAAAAGAGATAAAACGAAAGGGGCGGTAGAAAGATGAAACAAATTGTGAAAACCAGTGGTCAGAAAATCATTAACAATCGTATTGGGGTGTTAAGGCTTGAATTAGACTATGAGTTAGCCACCCTTTATGAAGCCATGCAAAATGAAGATACAAAGAAGAAAATAGAATGTAAACAAAGGCTTGAAAAGTTGCGAAAAGAGTGGATGAAGCTCCAAGCATAGCAGGAGATTCTAAGATCTGCAAACGAACCTCGTTAGGGTTCGTTTTTATCTGCTCGGGCGATAATTGATCAAACTTGCTTTCCTTTAAATCAATACAGTATCCTTATCATAGTGAATGATTTAATACATAGAAATGAGGTTGCTTTATGACGAATTGGAAGGACATTGATCAAAAGGCAAAAAAATGGGTTCAAGAAGCGGGAGAAAAAATACGTCAATCCTTTGAGTCCACACTATCCATCCAATACAAATCAAACCCCAATGATTTAGTAACAAATATGGACAAGGAAATTGAACAATATTTAATTGGGAAAATTCAAGACGCATACCCGGATCACCGAATATTAGGCGAGGAAGGGTATGGTGATGAGGTAACTTCTCTTGATGGGGTTGTATGGATTATTGACCCAATAGACGGTACGATGAATTTTGTTCATCAGCAGCGGAATTTTGCTATATCTGTTGGTATATACGGTGACGGTGTAGGATATATCGGCTTAATTTATGATGTGGTACATAATGAACTTTATCATGCTTTTAAAGGTGAAGGAGCTTATATGAATGACCTGCCTTTGCCTAAATTGGATGAGGTCAAGCTAGAAGAATCCGTAATAAGTATAAATTCAACATGGTTGATTGAGAATCCGCGAATTGATTATAACCGCTTAACCCCGATCGTAAAAAAAGCTCGCGGTACCCGTTCATATGGTTCTGCCGCTTTAGAATGTGCATATGTAGCTTCAGGCCGTTTGGATGCATATATGACAATGAGGCTTGCTCCTTGGGATTTTGCAGCAGGCATCATCCTGATTGAAGAAGTTGGCGGCACTACGTCAACAATGAACGGGGAAAAACTTGATTTGTTATCGAAAAATTCTTTCTTCGTTGGTGAAAAAAACCTTCATCAGCATATTTTAAAGGAGTATCTCCATAATTGAAGGAACTTTCATCGCGAACATTGGAAGTAGAAGATGTTGAGTTTCTTAAAGAAATCATAACTGCCAGTCCAGAATGGCAGCAGGAAGAATGTAAAGCTGAAGAATTGGATTTTTATTTAAATTCCTATAAGATGTATAATGGTGATTGGAAAATATGGAATTTAGGTGAAATGCAGGTAGGAGTTTCCTATGTCTTGGAATGGTCTCCTGCTAACGAAAAACCTTGGATCGGCACGATTTTAATACATCAAGCTTCACGCTCACAAGGATTGGGTAGAAGGATTTTAACGGAGATAGGGCTTGAACTAAAGCATAAAGGCCATAAAGTTTTATTTGCTGCATGTCCAATTAAGCAAGATTCATGGCTTCAATTTCTTGGAAAATGTGAATTTGAGCAGTTCAAAGTAGAAAAAGATGAAACCACGTCTAAAGAGTATATGATCACTTTAAAGCCTTTATCATAAGCTGCAAAAAAAATAGAATATGTCCAGTTATTCCAGAAGGAAAAGGTGAAAAAGCACTTTCCCTTCTGGAATATTTGTCTAATACCGTAAAAGGTGGTTTTTGGTTATCGTTATAAAATACCTTTTTCCCTCATTCTTTTTTTCAAAATAAAGCCAGTTGCCATTACAGCATTTAAACCAACTATTGCAAGCAGGATTCCAAGAATACTACGTTCCCCAATAGCAATTCCGATGCTTATCATACAAGCCGCCGCTAAAAAAGCAAATACTAGAAAAATCCACTTTCCAAGTCTCATTTATTCTTACATCTCCCAACATGCAAAAAAAATTATTTTCCTACTTCCTTTAGTTTACTTAAAATCATTCCGCTTTTCTAGATTGTTTATGGTATAATATCGAAGGTGATTTTCAAATTAATTAGGATGTTCAATCAGAATACTACAAGAATTTATGGCAAATCCTTTAGTATAGCCTATTTGAATATACATTTTAGGAGATGAAATTGTGAAACTTCGTAACGATATCCGTAACATAGCTATAATTGCTCACGTAGACCATGGTAAAACAACTCTGGTTGACCAGCTCTTACATCAATCAGGAACGTTCCGTACTAACGAACAAGTGGCTGAACGTGCAATGGATTCCAATGATTTAGAGCGTGAACGCGGGATTACAATCTTAGCTAAAAATACAGCAATCAATTATAAAGACACTCGAATTAATATTATGGATACGCCTGGTCACGCAGACTTCGGCGGAGAAGTAGAACGTATTATGAAAATGGTTGACGGCGTTTTACTTGTCGTGGATGCATATGAAGGCTGTATGCCGCAAACTCGATTTGTGTTAAAGAAGGCATTGGAGCAAAATTTAACACCAATCGTAGTTGTTAACAAAATTGACCGAGACTTTGCACGTCCTTCTGAAGTCGTTGATGAGGTATTAGATTTATTTATTGAGCTTGATGCAAATGAAGATCAGCTTGAATTCCCAGTTGTGTTTGCAAGTGCAATTAATGGAACTGCAAGCACGAGTCCTGACCCGGCTGATCAAGAAGAAAATATGGCAGCTCTATTTGATGCCATTGTTGAACATATTCCGGCTCCTGTTGATAACCGGGAAGAGCCGCTGCAATTCCAGGTAGCCCTGCTTGATTATAATGATTATGTTGGCCGTATTGGAATTGGCCGAGTATTTCGTGGAACAATGAAGGTTGGACAACAAGTTGCGCTAATGAAGGTGGACGGATCCGTTAAAAACTTCCGTGTATCAAAAATCTTTGGTTTTCAAGGCTTAAAGCGGGTAGAAATTCAAGAGGCTGTTGCAGGTGATCTTGTAGCTGTTTCTGGAATGGAAGATATTAACGTTGGTGAAACAGTATGTCCTGTGGAACATCAGGAAGCTCTGCCAATTCTTCGGATTGATGAGCCAACTTTACAAATGACATTTGCTGTAAATAATAGCCCATTTGCCGGAAGAGAAGGAAAATTTGTTACTGCTCGTAAAATTGAGGAGCGCTTATTAGCTCAATTACAAACAGATGTAAGCTTGCGAGTGGATCCTACTGATTCTCCGGATGCATGGGTTGTGTCAGGCCGCGGAGAACTGCATCTTTCCATCTTAATCGAAAACATGCGACGTGAAGGCTATGAATTACAGGTTTCAAAACCAGAGGTTATTGTAAAAGAAATAGATGGTGTAAGATGTGAGCCGGTTGAACGAGTACAGATCGATGTCCCAGAGGAACATACTGGATCTGTTATGGAATCAATTGGCGCACGTAAAGGTGAAATGCTGGATATGATCAATAATGGTAATGGTCAAGTACGATTGATCTTTAATGTACCTGCTCGTGGCTTAATTGGATACTCAACAGAGTTTATGTCATTAACTCGCGGTTTCGGTATAATCAATCATACATTTGATAGTTATCAACCAATGCAGCCTGGTAAGGTTGGAGGCCGCCGTCAAGGTGTCCTTGTCTCAATGGAAAATGGAAAATCTACAACCTACGGTATACAAGGTGTTGAAGATCGTGGAGTCATTTTCGTTGAAGCAGGTGTAGATGTATATGAAGGTATGATTGTTGGTGAACACACTCGAGAAAATGATCTGGTTGTCAATATTTGCAAAATGAAACAACAAACCAATATCCGCTCTGCAACAAAGGATCAAACAAGCACCATGAAAAAACCGCGCATTATGTCATTAGAAGAAGCTCTTGAATATTTGAATGATGATGAGTATTGTGAATTAACTCCGGAATCAATCAGACTTAGAAAGAAAATTTTGGACAAAAATGAACGGGAAAAAGCAGCGAAAAAGAAAAAATTAGCTGGGATCTAAAAAATAGAAACACCATTATCGTTTTAATGCATTAGAAAGAAAATAAAGCAGGCTGATTCAATATGGATTCAGCCTCTTTCTATCATTATTTGTATAAGGAGGAGGAAAAAATGGATATCACCGAAAGGTTGTCGTTTTTTCCAAGCTTATATAACGTTATTGAGCATCCAAAATTAGGAATGTGGATGCTGTATCTCACCATTCTCGCATTATCTATCGTTGTTTATAAGCTCGGATTTGCGAAAAAACTACCTATCATAAAATCAGCGATTATTTATCTCTTTTTAGCATTTGGATGTACCGTATTAACGTTCTTAGGAATATTTTTGCCGGTTGCGGAAGGGTTAGTAGTTGCTGCTCTTATATTAATCATTTATAAAATTAGGCTCCATCAATCCAAGAAACAAGAAGCTGAAAACATGAAATAAGGCTGTCTTAAAAAGGCTGACCTCTTCACTCAATATATAGAATTTCAAACTTTCGATATATTGTGTTTAAGGGAACAGACGCTTTTTAGACAGCCTTTTCATTTATCACAATCTTAACAGAAGGTGAATTTTTCAGAATGGTTTACCAGGAATCTTCAGACTTTTTGTCCTGATATAAGCGAAACTTCCCAGTTGCTATACGGGCATTTGTTTTTTCTCCGATTCGCTCATTGCATGGTTTGCACATGTATGTATGAATAGGGCGGTTTCTTAGACGCTTTGCCATTAACGTTTCATCATCAATCATTTCAACTTTATCACAAATAACACATTTTACTCTCATCATGCACCTCTAACAAAAAATATAGCAGGATAAAATCTGCTAATTATTAGTATATCACGTATTCATCAAAAAACCTTATTTCTACTTCATGCACATGGTGAAAAATGATTATAGCGAAAAAGCCTGTTAATAGTTGGATCAATTTTGAAAAAAAGGTATGATATGAGTATAAACGAAGAAAGGGAGGCTTGAGATGGCAAATAAGGTTGAAACAGCACTAATTGATCCTTTGTATGATTGTTTACAGAAAGAACGATTTGTAACAATAGCAACGATTGATCATGAAACAGGTTCTCCAAATGTCAGCGCGATCTCCTGGGTTTTTGCTCCGGATAGAGATCGAGTGTTTTTCGCTATCGATCAACGTTCAAGAATTGTTGAAAATATTAAAAAACATCCTGCCATTGTTTTGAGTCTAATTGCAAATGAATCGATCTATTCCATAAACGGAAATGCACATTTAAAAGAGGAGAGACTTGACCATGTACCACTCAAGCTAGCATTAATTGAACTAACGATTTCTGAGGTTCGAGATGCTATGTTTTATGGATCTAAAATAGCAACAGAACCGCAATATGAAAAAACATATGATGAAAAAGCTGCCGCTAAGCTAGATAAACAAGTATTAGATGCAATGAAAAGCAAAGCATAAAAAAGATGGACTGCCCAGAATACTGATGAACACTCTAAGAATAAGCACAGTTAACACCGATATTTGATTCTTTTCTTAGCTATTCACATCATATTGGTCAGTCCACTTTCATTCATTTGGCTTATTTAAGATTTGCTGCAGATCCCAGACACCCTGAAACCGAAAGCATGCTGTGAAAAGAAACAAAAAAATATTAATGATTAATGTTATTTTTTCAAATGATTATTAGACTGTTTTTCTTGGTTCTTTTCTAACATTTCTTCTTCATTTTGATTTAATTGATCATTATTTTGATTTGTTGGTTGTTTTTGTTGATTATCAAGGATTTCAGTTGGAACCTCAGGAACGACACGTCCAACAATTGCTGCTAATTCATCCAGGATACCAGCGATTGGGCGTCCTTCCTGAATTTCACGTCCCATTTCTCGAAGTCTTGCATTAGTGTCAGCATCTGCAATAACAATTGCATTGGCACCATATGGGTCATGCATTAAGCTTTCTGCAACAGTGTATTTAATTGATTCAACTTTATTGCGATCAAGATTTGAACTTACGTCAATCCCAACGACAGCAAAATTTCCTAAAACAACAGCGGTTGCATCATTTACCTGTGGTACTTTGCTGGCAAGTTCAACCAAATGATTTGAAATTTGTTGCCCGGTTTTTCGGTCTACCGTTTCGTCAACACTGTTTTTCACATGAATCGGTGTACCTTTATTGCTTTCATTATCGGTTTCAGGTGCACCTTGATTAACTGCACATCCAGTAAGTACAAAACCTGTTATCAAGAAAACAGCAAATAAATATCGCATAAAATCACTCCTTAAAAGTTAGGATCACATATATGAAGGTCCATGAAATGTAGGTTTTTTCTTTGCTTTTTAATTTTATTGTCTAATAAACCTTCTATCTTTATTCATTCTTTCATATATTTTAGCAACGCTTCATTCACAGCTTGACTTTTTTCACTACCTATTTGTTTCACTCCATTAAAAAATTGCAACGGAGTAGGAGGCGGAGGTTTGAGGAAGATTTATGTACTAGACACAAATGTATTGTTGCAAGATCCGAATTCCATTTTTTCTTTTGAAGAAAATGAAGTAGTCATTCCGGCAGTTGTTTTAGAGGAAGTGGATTCAAAAAAACGCTATATGGACGAAATAGGCCGTAATGCAAGACAAGTATCAAAACTTATTGATCAATTAAGAGAATCTGGGAAATTGCATGAAAAAATTCCTTTGCCAAATGGAGGGTCATTAAGAATTGAATTGAATCATCGATCATTCCATCAGCTTCAAGAAATCTTTGTTGAAAAAACAAATGATAATCGCATTTTAGCTGTTGCAAAAAATTTATCATTAGAGGAGCAAACAAAGGAAAATGGCCGAGCTGTTATTTTAGTTAGCAAGGATACATTAGTTCGTGTTAAAGCAGATGCAATCGGGTTAATCGCAGAAGATTTTCTTAGTGATCGAGTAGTTGAAATTGATCATATATATACGGGGTTCCTTGATTTGTATATAAGTGGTGAAAATCTTAATCGTTTTTACGAAAAAAATGAACTTGTTCTTTCTGAATTAACGAATCATCCTTTTTATCCAAATCAATTTGTTGTAATGAAGGACGCTTTAGGCGGTTCCTCATCAGCAATTGGCAAAGTCGATCAATCTGGAAAAAAAATTCAGCGTCTTGTTTTTGACCATGATCACATTTGGGGAATCCGTCCTAGAAATGTGCAGCAAACGATGGCATTGGAGCTTCTCCTTCGAACCGATATTCCATTGGTTACGTTAATCGGTAAGGCAGGTACGGGGAAAACATTGCTTGCCCTTGCAGCGGGACTGATGCAAACGGAAGATTTAGGTATTTATAAAAAATTATTAGTTGCCAGGCCAATTGTACCTGTTGGAAAAGATTTAGGGTTTTTACCAGGTGAAAAAGAGGAGAAGTTAAGGCCATGGATGCAGCCGATCTACGATAATTTAGAATACTTATTTAATACGAAAAAACCGGGAGAACTTGATGCGATTTTAGCTGGAATGGGTTCGATTGAAGTGGAAGCACTAACCTATATTAGAGGCAGAAGCATTCCCGAGCAAATTATTCTGATTGATGAAGCACAAAATTTAACGAAACACGAGGTTAAAACAATTTTAACTCGTGTAGGAGAAAGAAGTAAAATTGTGTTAATGGGAGACCCGGAACAAATTGACCATCCATATTTAGATGAATATAATAATGGTCTTACGTATGTCGTTGAAAAATTTAAGGATCAGCCAATCGCAGGTCATGTCAGACTTGTTAAAGGAGAGCGCTCCGGTTTGGCGCAACTAGCAGCCGATCTTCTATAATCCTGTAGGGATTGTTCATGTAATGGCAAAAGGGCGGTTTATCCGCCCTTATGAATGTAATCATCAAATAACATTAATTTCCTTTACATGCTTGATTGGCTCGGAAGCATTTGATCCATCGCCGAAATAAACATGAATTGGTCCATCTTCTTTTAATGGCTTACCTTTTATACTAAATCCTAATATAATGTCAAATGCTTCCTCAATCGGTACCGATATAGGTCCGCTATCTGTCATAAATTGTACGCTTGATGCTCCAGCCTGGATTCCTGCATTTTCTAGAAATGGCTTTAAAGGAATCCCGAAAGTTCCATTTAACACTTTTTGTTTTTCATATTTTTGTTCGGATTTTAAGGTAGGAGGGTAGATGGCCCCTTCACGTATTTCTCTTTCCCAATGCTTTGATACAGACTTTGTATACTCTTCAAGTTCATCTTTTATTTCTTGCTCTTGAATAAAATAGGTGGTTAAATCAACCTTTCTGTCATCGAAAATCCATACTCCTGGATCCAGTGTGATCTGATAGTCCACCTTGCCTTTAATCATAACGATTGTTTCCATTATATACACCCCTTACCACGCAAGTATAAGCTTTAATAATTAATTTGTCACTTGTTATGACAATGAAATTTCAAAGTTCATCTAGATTGATGCAATTTTAGAAGATTAAATGGTTTGTCCTTGCTTTTTAAACGATTTGGATTTAATATTAATACATAGAATAGGGTAATCGCTCGGAAACGGAGGGATTAAATTGGCGTCTGAGATTGCTGTTGATCATCGAGAAAAGGCACTTGCGGTTTTAAAGGCAGATGCTGATAAGATCATGAAATTGATTAAGGTCCAAATGGATAATTTAACGATGCCTCAATGTCCTCTTTATGAAGAGGTTTTAGATACTCAAATGTTTGGCTTATCTAGGGAAATAGACTTCGCTGTAAGGCTGGGATTAATTGAGGAACGTGAAGGAAAAGAGCTGCTCGATTCACTGGAGCGAGAGTTGTCTGCATTACATGATGCATTTACAGCCAAATAAAGATTCAAAACTCAAACTAACATCAAGTAAGTTTGAGTTTTTTTATTTTACGTGAAATCATTGTTTAAAAAAGTACTTTTAAACGGTGAAAGATTAAGTAGGTTACAGTGCCATCAGATTAAAAGCACTAATTGTTGAATTTAACAAGCGAGTTTCACAACGCCTTTTAAATAAAGCGAGTAGAAAAGAAATATGGATGAAATATATTTGTAATGTTAATTATTCCTGATAAATGTTATGTTTTTAAAGGAATTTCATTTTTACAAAGCGAAGATATAGTAAAATAAAAACAACATAGAATAAACCCCATGATTAGATAAGGAAGAGATAATGATGATTAAAAAAATTCTAAAATCCTATGATTATTCATTAATATTAGCAATTATATTATTGTGTGCTTTTGGACTTGTTATGGTCTATAGTTCAAGCATGATAACAGCTGTTGCTCGTTACGGATTTGAGCCGGATCATTTTTATCAACGACAAAAACTGGCTCTGCTTGCTGGTGGATTGGCATTTATTGCCATGATGATTTTTCCATATAGAGCATTCTTAAACAGCAATATTTTAAAGCTTATTGTCTTTGGATCAATTGGCTTATTGGGATCTTTATTTTTTATCGGTCATGTTGCAGGTGGTGCACAAAGCTGGATAAGACTTGGGGGAATGAATCTTCAACCAGGTGAATTTGTCAAGCTTAGTGTCATTATTTATTTAGCAGCAGTTTATGATAAAAAACAATCATACATAGATGAGTTTGGCAGAGGGGTTTTGCCTCCGCTTATATTTACAGGGGTCATTTGCTTTTTTGTTTTAATACAGCCTGATTTTGGTACAACGTTTATTATAGCAATGATTGCTGTATGCATGATCATTTCTTCTGGGATGGCCGTTAAGAGTATAGGTAAACTTATTTCTCTTGTTTTATTATTCGGTGTGCTAATGTCTCCTTACATCATTTGGAAAGGTATTTTTAGTAAGGAGCAACTAAGCCGTTTTGTTGGAGTAGCTGATCCATTTGCCCATGAAGGTGGAGCAGGGTATCAATTGGTTAATTCCTTCTATGCTATTGGTTCAGGTGGACTTACAGGATTAGGATTGGGGCAAAGTGTACAAAAGTACGGATATTTGCCAGAATCACATACAGATTTTATTATGGCAGTCATTGCTGAGGAGCTAGGAATATTTGGTGTATTATTCGTATTGATTCTTCTTTCTTTTATTGTATTGAAAGGTTTTTCAATTGCTAGGAAATGTCAAGATCCTTTCGGTACATTGCTTGCAGTTGGTATTTCTAGTATGATCGCGATTCAAGCGCTGATTAATTTAGGGGGGCTTACAGGGTTAATTCCTATTACCGGTGTTCCACTGCCGTTTATCAGTTATGGCGGTTCTTCGATCCTTCTATTACTTATTTCAATGGGATTGTTAGTCAATGTTTCAATGTTTACTAATTATCGTGAGACTTATCAAAAACCAGTTCCGCAAACAACCCAACCTGCTGCTGTGGTCAAGCCAATCCAACAAAAACGCAATTCTTCTATACGTTAAAGCAAAAAAATATTATGTTGCATTTTTGGTTAATGTGTTATACTATTTTTTAAAAAATGATGATGTTTTTGCATTGTCTTTAGGGGGATTAAAATGGCACTTAGAAAGATTCAAAAACTATTAGTAGCAAACAGAGGAGAAATTGCCATTCGCGTTTTTCGTGCCTGTACGGAATTAAATATTCGTACAGTTGCAATTTATTCCAAAGAAGATTCAGGCTCCTACCATCGCTATAAGGCTGATGAAGCTTATCTGGTAGGAGAAGGAAAAAAGCCGATTGATGCTTATTTAGATATTGAGGGCATCATTGAAATTGCAAAAAAGAATCACGTAGATGCGATTCATCCAGGGTATGGCTTCCTATCAGAAAATATCCATTTTTCAAGACGGTGTGAAGAGGAAGGAATTATTTTTGTCGGTCCTGAATCCAAGCATTTGGATATGTTTGGTGATAAAGTAAAGGCACGTACACAGGCTGAATTAGCTGGTATTCCAGTTATTCCTGGCAGTGACGGTCCTGTTTCGAGCCTGGAGGAAGTCATTCAGTTTGGAGAAACTTATGGGTATCCTTTTATTATTAAAGCCGCTCTTGGCGGGGGCGGAAGAGGCATGAGAATCGTCCGCAGTGAAGCAGGTTTAAAGGAATCCTATGAACGTGCAAAATCCGAAGCGAAGGCTGCTTTTGGAAATGACGAAGTTTATGTCGAGAAATTTATTGAAAATCCAAAGCATATTGAAGTTCAAATTTTTGGGGATAATGAAGGAACGATTGTTCACCTCTATGAAAGAGATTGCTCTGTTCAAAGACGACATCAGAAGGTAGTAGAGGTTGCCCCAAGCGTATCGCTTGGAGAAGACTTAAGAATGGAAATCTGTGAAGCAGCAGTAAAATTAATGAGAAATGTTCAGTACTTAAATGCCGGAACCGTAGAATTTTTAGTATCTGGGAATGAGTTTTATTTCATTGAAGTAAATCCGCGTGTTCAAGTTGAGCATACTATTACAGAAATGATTACTGGCATTGACATTGTCCAAACACAAATAATGGTGGCACAAGGTTTTTCTCTTTCCAGCAAAGAGGTAGGAATTACTTCCCAAGAACAAATAAAAATCAATGGCTATGCGATACAATCACGTGTAACAACTGAGGATCCACTAAATAATTTTATGCCTGATACCGGAAAGATTATGGCCTATCGTTCAGGCGGAGGCTTTGGTGTTCGATTAGACGCAGGAAACGGATTCCAAGGGGCCGTTATCACACCGCACTATGATTCATTACTAGTAAAGCTTTCTACACATGCGCTAACATTTGAACAAGCTGCAGCCAAAATGGTCAGAAATTTAAGGGAATTTCGAATTCGTGGAATTAAAACGAATATCCCGTTTTTAGAAAATGTCGTAAAGCATGAAGATTTTTTATCTGGTCAATATAATACATCGTTTATTGATTCCACACCGGAGTTATTTGTGTTTCCGAAACGTAAGGACCGTGGAACGAAAATGCTTACGTATATAGGAAATGTTACAGTGAATGGATTTCCCGGAATCGGTGAGAAGAAGAAACCGGTATTTGATAAGCCTATCATTCCGAAGGTAAAATACTCCGAGACGTTTCCAAATGGGACAAAGCAAATTTTAACTGAGCATGGCGCTGATGGTCTTGTTAATTGGATTAAGGATCAAAAACAAGTCCTTTTAACCGACACAACATTCAGGGATGGTCATCAATCGTTATTAGCTACAAGAGTGCGTACGGCAGATTTAAAGCATATTGCCGAGCCGACTGCACGATTAATGCCTGATCTTTTTTCTTTAGAAATGTGGGGTGGTGCAACCTTTGATGTTGCCTATCGCTTCCTAAAAGAAGATCCTTGGGAACGTCTTTTAACCATTCGTGAAAAGGTGCCAAATCTATTATTACAAATGCTATTGCGTGCATCAAATGCGGTAGGATATAAAAATTACCCTGATAATGTGATAAAAGAGTTTGTTGAAAAATCTGCATATGCAGGTATTGATGTATTCCGGATTTTTGACAGCCTAAACTGGGTAAAAGGTATGACATTAGCCATTGATGCAGTTCGTGAAACTGGGAAAATTGCTGAAGCGGCAATCTGTTACACCGGAGATATTCTTGATCCAGCCAGACAAAAATATGATCTTAATTATTACAAGGATTTAGCAATGGAGCTTGAAAAATCAGGAGCCCACATCCTAGCGATTAAAGATATGGCGGGACTGCTGAAACCGCAAGCTGCCTATAACTTAATTTCAACACTTAAAGAGTCTGTTAATATACCTATTCATCTTCATACACATGATACAAGCGGAAATGGGATAATTACTTATGCAAGAGCAATAGAAGCTGGTGTTGACATCGTGGATGTCGCGGTTAGCTCAATGGCCGGACTAACTTCTCAGCCTAGTGCGAATTCGCTTTATTATGCATTAGAAGGAGTAGGACGCCAGCCAAAAGTTGATATCAATTCACTTGAGAAGCTTTCCCAATATTGGGAAGGTGTTAGAAAATATTATGCTGCTTTTGAAAGCGGTATGAACTCGCCACATACTGAAATCTATATGCATGAAATGCCGGGAGGACAATATAGTAACCTTCAACAACAGGCAAAAGCTGTAGGGCTAGGGGAAAAATGGAATGAAGTAAAAGAAATGTACAGACGGGTAAATGATCTTTTTGGGGACATTGTGAAGGTAACGCCGTCTTCAAAAGTAGTTGGAGATATGGCTTTATTTATGGTGCAAAATAACCTCACAGAAGATGATATCTTTGAAAAAGGGGAAAGTATCGATTTTCCAGACTCTGTTATTGAATTATTTGAAGGTTATTTAGGACAGCCGCATGGCGGATTCCCGAAAGAGTTACAGCGGATTATTTTAAAAGGTCGTCAGCCATTAACTGAGCGTCCTGGAGAACGGTTGGAGCCAGTGAATTTCCAAGCTATGAAGGAGGAGCTCTTCCATAGTCTAGGAAGACCGGTAACAAGCTTTGAAGCAATTGCGAATGCTCTTTATCCGAAAGTGTTCTCTGAATATATCAAAACTTTTGAAGCGTATGGAGATATTTCCGTATTGGATACACCAACCTTTTTATATGGTATGAGATTAGGAGAAGAAATAGAGGTTGAGATTGAGCAAGGGAAAACCCTTATTGTTAAGCTTGTTTCAATTGGTGAACCGCAAGCTGACGGAACAAGAATTATTTATTTTGAATTAAATGGACAGCCGCGTGAAGTCGTTATTAAGGATGAAAGTATTAAATCGACTGTTGTATCAAAGGTAAAAGCGGAAGTAGGAAATGAGGAGCAGATTGGTGCAACAATGCCTGGAACTGTTATAAAAGTCCTTGTTGAAAAAGGAGAAAAGGTTAATAAAGGTGACCATCTCATTATTACGGAAGCTATGAAAATGGAAACTACTGTCCAAGCACCGTTCGCAGGGACTGTAAATGCGATTCATGTCTCAAATGGTGAAGGTATACAAACGGGTGATTTATTAATTGAAATTATAAAAGGATAAAAAGGCTGTCTCAAAAGGGTCATCTCCCACCAAACACTAAATATGTGGAACTATTTGAAATTCCAGTTCCTATATAAGTGTTAGAGAGATGACCCTTTAGTTTTGAGACAACCCTTTTTGAAATTGTAAGTATAACTTTTTCTACTTAATTTTTGTGTCTAGCTCCTGGTGAATGAGTTTTTTGCGCTTTTCTTAATATAACCTTTTGCCATGAATGAATCAGAACCGCTTACTCTCCAGCATTTATTTTGCTTCTGCTTACTAGCAGAAGGAAGTAACTCAAAAGCCCGAATAAACATGAAATGATTAAGGCGTGGGCTAATGAAATGTAAAGGTTTAAGCCCGTTACAACTATAAGAGCACCTGTAGTAACCTGCAGAGATATAAGAATAAAAGCAATGACCCAACCCCAATAAATAATTTTTTGATGTTTATGGTGTTTAATAGCCTGCCAAGTCGCATATGCGATCCAAACAAAAATTAATCCTGCAGCGAAACGATGCCCCATTTGAATCCATTCATGTAATGTTGCCGGCAACCCGCCAGTCCGGTTGCTGCATAAGGGCCATTTTGGACAAGCAAGACTTGCTTCTTTATGCCGAACATAAGCCCCTGTATAAACAACCAAATAAGAGTAGACAATAATACCGATCATATGAAACTTCATTTGCTTATCAATAATCAGTTTCTTTGCATCAAACTTTTTATCTACCTCAAAGATTAACAATGTTAAAAGTAGTACAGACGCAAAGGATATAAGTGATATACCGAAATGAAGAGCAAGAACTGCATCTGATTGACCCCACTTAACAGCAGCAGCACCAATTAATGCTTGTAAAACTAAGAAAAAAATCGATAGTAAACTTAAGAATTTTGTCTCTCTAATATGACCAATCTTTTTCCATGACCATATAGAAAGGATTAAAACTGTGATTCCTGCAAGTCCACTAACTAACCGATGACTTAATTCTACGACTAGCTCAAAGGTAATTTCACTTGGTACCAACTCGCCATGACATAATGGCCAAGAAGTTCCACATCCTGCACCTGACTCGGTTTTCGTCACTAAGGCTCCACCAATTAGAACAAACAGCATAATAACTGTCGTCAATACGGCAAACCATTTAAGAGCACGTTGCAAAATGTTCACCTACTTATATAGTTAAATGATAAAAAATATTTTGGTAAATACTCATCGATAGTACACAATGTAATAGAAAAAGACAATAAATTAGCTGAAAAGTTCACAAAACTATAAGATATAAGCAAAAGCGGGAGCTCATTGTCAAGCCTTTACAAGCTTAAAACGATCCGGAATAAAGGACGCTTTTTGTCATCAATTCCGTAAAACTTTTCTACTATAAAATTTATAACAACATTTATAGTGTTTTATACAAAAAAGGTTGAATATTCATGCGGAGTTTGCTAGAAATAAAAGGGGATAAATTTGAAGTATTGTCATTTTTTGAAATAGCACTGTTTAATTTGCCTGTTGATTTAACGTCTCAGCTGTTTCGGTTCCTCAACTACAATCAACTTAATGAATTAAGCTTTAATGTGAAATGGCAAAAGAAAAGCGGAATTCGTTATTTATCAAGAAATGCTTGTCGATCTATGATAAAATAAGAGGGCTTGTTTTTAAGTGGAAATCTATAGGTTTTTTTCAAAAAATGTCCTTTCACAATTTCGACAAAATTACTTCATGAATTGTTCACAATTTCTTGTGGAATTATGATTTAATAACAAGTAGACCGTTTTTAATTTGTCGATTTTTTAGTATCATAGGATATAGAAAATTACTAGGTTGGAACCGCCTTCATCATGAGTGAAATTGAATGGGCATACATGAATGAAGAGAATTAGCATAATGATAAGAAAGTTAGGAGGTACAGAGTTGGCAAATACGAAAGTTTTGGACGATGCTGCTGTCAAGCATCATTCAAACGATGTGCATGAAACAACGCTTTGGCAGGATTTCCTTTCTTTAATAAAAGTAGGTATTGTCAATTCTAACGCAATCACAACATTTACCGGTATATGGCTAGCACTCTATTTTAGTGGAAAAGGGTTTCTAGCTAATATAGATATTGTCTTGTTTACATTAATTGGTTCATCATTAGTCATAGCAGGATCTTGTGCCATTAATAACTATTATGATCGTGATATTGACCATTTGATGGAACGAACAAAGGAGAGGCCGACTGTTACCGGAAAAGTAAATCCGCTTCAAGCATTGTGGATTGGAATTTTTCTATTAACAATCGGGTTTGTCTTTATGTTAATGACAACATTCACTGCAACAATCATCTCATTAATTGGAGTTGTTACATATATTTTCCTTTATACGATGTGGTCTAAAAGGCTGTATACAATAAACACTGTAATAGGAAGTATTTCCGGTGCCGTTCCGCCGTTAATTGGGTGGGCAGCAGTTGATGCTAATCTAAGCGTAATGGCATGGGTGCTGTTTTTAATCATGTTTATCTGGCAGCCGCCGCACTTTTTAGCACTGGCTATGCGCAGAACAGAGGAATACCGAGCTGCCAATATTCCAATGCTCCCAGTTGTCCATGGCTTTGATGTAACAAAACGTCAAATCATGGTATGGATTGCTTGCTTACTTCCGCTGCCATTTTATCTTTACGAATTGGGTATCGGGTTTTTAATCTTGGCAACAGTGTTAAATATTGGGTGGATTGCTATAGGAATGAAAGGCTTTGGAAATAAGGAAACTGAGATGAAATGGGCAACCAAGATGTTTGTTTATTCCATCAATTACTTAACAATTATGTTTGTATCAATGGTGCTCTTTACCATTGTTTAATTGCGAAATTCTTTCTTTAAAGAATTTATTTATAAAAAGAGTTCCTGAATGAAATACTGATAGGACTTTAAAAATTTTGAAAGAGGGGTTTGATTTAGCTATGAAAAAATGGCTGACAAAATGGCGTCTGTTTTCATTATTTGCTATTATGACGCTAGTTTTAGCCGGCTGTGGTGAACCGTTTCTTTCCACGCTAGAGCCTGCTGGTGAGGTAGCGGATATGCAGTACGACCTGATGGTGCTGAGCACGCTTATCATGGTAGTGGTCATTGCAGTCGTAACAGTAATCTTCATTTTTGTTGTTGTGAAATTTCGCAGAAAAAAAGGTGAAGAGAATAAAATTCCTGTTCAAGTTGAAGGGAATCATAAGCTAGAAATCATTTGGACTGTTATTCCTATTCTTTTACTTCTTGTCTTATCAATTCCTGTTGTTACTGCAACTTTTAAACTTGCAGAAGTTGATGCGATTGATGATGAGAATCGTAAACCAGAGGATGCGATCGTCGTAAACGTGCGAGCTAATCTATACTGGTGGGAATTTGAATATCCAGACTATGGAGTTGTTACAAGTCAAGACTTAGTTGTTCCAACTGATGAGAAGGTTTACTTTAACTTGATTTCTTCTGATGTTAAGCATTCATTCTGGATTCCATCAATTGGTGGTAAGATGGATACAAACACAGAAAACGTAAACAAAATGTGGTTAACGTTTGATTCAGACAGAGCAGATCAAGCAGGAGAATATTTCTATGGAAAATGTGCAGAGCTTTGCGGACCATCACATGGTTTAATGGACTTTAAAGTGAAAGCATTGTCCAGAGACGATTTTGACCAATGGATCTCTGACATGAAAGGTGCCAAAGCAGTAGCTGCAACTGATTTAGCTAAACAAGGTGAGCAATTATTTGAAGAAAAAGGTTGTATCGCATGTCACGCAGTATCTCCAGCTGATGAGCGTCCGGCTGCAGCAAGAACTGCACCTAACTTAGGTTCATTCGGTGAACGTGCGAGAGTTGCTGGTATCCTGCCGCATAACGAAGAAAACGTTCGTAATTGGTTAAAGGATCCAGAAAGCTATAAGCCTGGTAACAAAATGACTGGAACATACCCAGAATTATCTGATCAAGAGCTAGATGCTCTAACTGAATACTTAATGGGACTTAAAGTCTCAAGCAATTAATTTCTTAGCATAATTGAAAAGGGAGGTAACACTGTGAGCACGTTAACTCAGAAAAAAGGGGTCTTATGGGACTACTTAACGACAGTTGACCATAAGAAAATCGCCATCCTTTACCTGATAGCCGGTGGCTTCTTCTTCCTTGTTGGTGGATTAGAAGCATTGCTGATCCGCATTCAGCTAGCTGTTCCAAACAATGATTTTGTTAGTGCAGGCCTTTACAATGAGGTACTTACAATGCACGGAACGACAATGATATTCCTAGCTGCAATGCCTTTATTATTCGCACTAATGAATGCGGTTGTACCATTACAAATTGGTGCACGCGACGTAGCGTTCCCATTTTTAAACTCTTTAGGTTTTTGGTTATTCTTCTTCGGAGGATTATTCCTAAACTTAAGTTGGTTTTTAGGCGGGGCACCTGACGCAGGGTGGACTTCTTATGCTTCATTAGCATTAAACTCCCCAGGCCATGGTGTAGATTTTTATTTACTTGGATTACAGGTTTCAGGTTTAGGTACACTGATTGCGGGAATTAACTTCCTAGCTACGATCATCAATATGCGTGCACCGGGTATGACGTACATGCGTATGCCATTATTCACATGGACAACATTTGTAGCATCTGCACTTATTTTATTTGCTTTCCCTGCATTAACTGTAGGTTTAGCGCTGCTTATGTTTGACCGCTTATTCGGAACAGCATTTTTTGATCCTGCATTAGGTGGTAATACGATTATTTGGGAGCATCTTTTCTGGATCTTCGGACATCCTGAGGTTTATATCTTGATCTTACCTGCATTTGGTATTTTCTCAGATATTCTTCCTGTATTCTCAAGAAAACGTCTGTTTGGATACTCTTCAATGGTATTCGCAACCGTTTTAATCGGTTTCTTAGGATTCATGGTATGGGCTCACCACATGTTTACAACTGGATTGGGTCCAATTGCAAACGCAATCTTTGCCGTTGCAACAATGGCAATTGCTGTCCCTACTGGTATTAAGATTTTCAACTGGCTATTTACCATTTGGGGCGGTTCAGTAAAATTCACATCACCTATGATTTGGTCTGTAGCGTTTATTCCTTCCTTCGTAATTGGTGGGGTTACAGGTGTTATGTTGGCAGCAGCAGCAGCCGACTATCAATACCATGATAGCTATTTCGTCGTAGCTCACTTCCACTATGTTATCGTTGGTGGGGTTGTATTCGCATTATTTGCAGGGGCTATTTATTGGTGGCCAACAATGTTTGGAAAATTGTTAAATGAAGCAATGAATAAAATTACGTTCGTGCTTTTCTTTATTGGATTCCATTTAACATTCTTTATTCAACATTTCTTAGGTTTAATGGGTATGCCGCGCCGTATATTTACCTTCTTACCTGGGCAAGGTTTAGATACAGGTAACTTTGTAAGTACCGTAGGTGCATTCTTTATGGCTGCTGCAACCATTCTTTTCCTTATTAACATTGTGTATACAGCTGTGAAAGGGGAAAGAGTTGGCAGGGATCCATGGGGAGATGGACGCACACTTGAGTGGGCCATTTCATCACCTCCGCCAGAGTATAACTTTAAGCAAACTCCACTTGTTCGTGGACTTGATGCACTCTGGATTGAGAAAATGGAAGGCAATAAAGAAATGACGCCAGCTGAACCGCTTGGTGACATTCATATGCCAAATAGTTCAATTTTACCTTTTATTATGTCGTTTGGATTATTCATCGTATCTTTCGGTTTACTTTACCGCGAAGATCATGGTTGGGCATTACCAGCGATTATAATCGGGTTCATTATTACATTTGCAGCAATGTTCTTACGCTCTGTTATTGATGATCACGGTTATCATATTCATAAAGAAGATTTACTTAAAGAGGATAAAGGAGGGAGAGCATAATGGCAAATGTTGAAGAAAAATTAACAGCAGAAAATTTTCCCGCATCGCCTGAAAAAGCTACCCTCGAAGGTAAAAATAAATTTACTGGCTTTTGGTTGTTTTTAGGTGGAGAGACTGTTTTATTTGCTAGTCTCTTTGCCACTTTCTTAGCACTAAGAGAGTCAACAGCAGGTGGAGCGACAACTCAAGAACTATTTGAGATACCTCTTACATTTGTGGCAACTATGCTGCTTTTAACATCAAGTTTAACAAGTGTTTACGCGATGTATCATATGAAGAACTTTAACTTTGGTAAAATGCAATTGTGGTTAATCATCACTGTTCTTTTAGGTCTAGGTTTCCTTATTTTAGAAATTTATGAGTTTAACCACTATGTTCATCATTATGAATTTACCATTACAAGCAGTGCACTTGGTTCTGCATTTTACACACTAGTAGGAACTCATGGTTTGCACGTTGCTTTCGGTCTTTTGTGGATCACTACTTTAATCGTTCGTAATGCAAAACGTGGATTAAGCTTATACAATGCGCCTAAGTATTACGTAGCAAGTCTTTACTGGCATTTCATTGATGTTGTTTGGGTGTTCATCTTTACGGTTGTATACTTAATGGGAATGGTGGGATAAACTGATGGCAAATAATCATAATTCAGCAAACCCAAAAGTAGACTTGGAATATCGTCGTAAGAAAAATGCAGAGGATATGAAACACCAGGTTATTACATTCGCAATGATGATTTTTTTAACAGTTGTTGCGTTTATTGCGATTGGATATGATGGGATAGGCGAATGGTTTAAAGTTCCATTTATTATTACATTAGCGGTTATTCAAGTAATATTCCAATTATATTACTTCATGCATATGAGTCACAAAGGTCATGAAACAGCAGCATTATTTTTATACTCTGGTGTCGGAGTAGCTGCTTTAACAATCTTAACCTTTGTTACGATTATCTGGTGGTAGATATTATGAAAAAGGACAATTGGCTTTTGATGCTGATTGTCCTTTTATTTTTTCTTTTACGTGGTGACCAATGTTTGTCATAGAACGTTCATTGATACGGGATAAACAGATGTGTATAATTGGTTTGAAGGACTAGCTTAAGGAGCTGATTTGGAAATGAGCTTTGGAATATTTGGATTTCGTGCGTTATGGAGTCCTTATTTTTTAGTCGTTATGATATTAATAACTCTTTTGTATTTTTTAATTATTGGACCATGGCGTTCGAAATTTTCAGAAAGTACTCCTGTCTCCACAAAACAGAAATTATTATTTATTAGTAGTATCGTGGCATTATATATAAGCAAAGGCAGTCCAGTTGATTTACTTGGACATATTATGTTTAGTGCCCACATGACGCAAATGGCTATTTTGTATTTAGTTGTTCCACCATTATTAATTCTTGGTATTCCGGTTTGGTTGTGGAAAGCAATCATTTATCGTCCGGTTATTAAGCCATTAATGAAGGTGTTTACAAATCCAATTATTGCTCTAATTCTTTTTAACGGTGTATTTTCACTTTATCATGTTCCATTAGTATTTGATTTTGTGAAAACAGACCCTGTTTACCATGCAGCAATAACAACGATTATCTTTTTTGCAGCCTTGTTTATGTGGTTTCCATTACTTAATACATTGCCTGAGTGGAAATCGCTTACAGGTATTAAAAAGGTTGGCTACATCTTTGCCGATGGTGTTTTGCTTACTCCTGCCTGCGCATTGATTATTTTTGCAACAGACCCAATGTATGCGACCTACTCAGAGCCTCAAGCATGGATAAATGCTCTGGCATTATGTGTACCTGCTGATATGTTGTCAGGCTTGAATTTAACTGGCCCTGAAATGTTTAATACGTTACCGCTTCTTGAGGATCAACAACTAGGCGGCGTTCTAATGAAAATCATCCAAGAAATTGTTTACGGTACTATTCTCGCCTATATCTTTTTCCAATGGGCTCGTAAAGAACGTCAAAAAGATGAAATTGATATGAAAAAGGATTTTTCTCCTGAACCAGTAAAATAAGGTCATGGTGACGCAGCTCTTTCTGGCAAGGCAGTAAGGGGAAGGGTTTGAAATTGCGTCACCACATACATAAAATCGGTATTGTTTCTGTTTCGATAACATAAAGGAAGGAATAAAAATGAATACTTCATTACCTATTTTGCCTACTATTAGTACGACTTTTATAGTATTAAGTGCAATGACTGTAGCTATTGGCTGGTACTTAATTAAACAACGAAAAATTGATGCCCATAGGAAAGCGATGACGGTTGCAGCGATTTTTGCCGTTCTGTTTTTCCTAATCTATGCTTCTAGAACGATATTTATTGGAAATACTGCTTTTGGCGGACCGGAAAATATTGAAATTTATTATACAGTCTTTTTGATTTTTCATATTACATTAGCAACAGTAGGAGCTATATTAGGAATTGTTACTTTGGTTACAGGTTATAAAAAAAATTACGAACGACATCGTAAATTAGGACCGATAACGAGTATTATCTGGTTTTTTTCAGGAATTACGGGTGTTGCGGTATATTTATTGTTGTATGTGTTTTATAGCGGTGGTGAAACAACATCAGTTATTAAAGCAATATTAGGGTTTTAAACATATTTACAAGGTGGTTTAGAATAAACTGTTCTAAACCACCTTTTTTATTTATTTGTATATGTTTGATCTATGCTTGGAAAGTCCGTTGTATTTATTAAAAATTCAAAGGGGGGAGAATGGTTTGATCGAAATTTTAACGAATCGGCTAATGATAATACCATGTTCTCTCGACATTGCTAAATCATTAGTGTTTCATCGAAAGGAGCTGGATAAACGGTCGCCAATTGAATTCCCTTATAGTTGGCCATCATCTTTTGTAAAGGGCTTCCTTCCTTTTTACATTGAATGCTTAGAAAACAAGCAGCCAGAAAAAGAGTGTGGATTATGGTTAATTATTCTTTATGAAGAAAAGAAAATAATTGGTGATATTTTATTGTTAGGAAAGCCTTCAAAGGAAGGTGATGTTGAACTATGTTATCATGTAGAGGATAAGGATGTAGATGAATCGCTCGCATTTGAAGCAGTCGATGCCTTTATTGATTGGTTAACCTATCAAAAATTTGTTAAAAGGATTGTTATGGAGTGTGATGTTAGGCAAGATCAATCAATAAGACTTTTCGAAAAATTAGGGATGATCTGTACGAAAAAAGATGGCCGCTTTTTAAAATGGGAGATTCAAAAGAAAGATTTAGAATGAAACATTAAGCGGTGGAATGAGGGCTTGTTCCCCTTTCCACCGAAAGGGAGTGAATAAACGTGATTCGGGAAATTACAAATGAGGATTATCAGGATGTCATCGCATTATCAGAATATGCTTTTCAATATAAGGTTGCTGATCATGAAATGACTGAGGTAAAAAGAAAGTTAGATATGCAGTATATTCTAGGAGATTTCGAGGAAAATAAGCTTCTTGCAAAGCTTCATGTATACCCTTTACAAGTGAAACTAAAAAACCAAGTGTTTAAAATGGGAGGGGTTGCCTCGGTAGCAACATGGCCAGAGGCAAGAAGGAACCGGAAAGTTGCAAGCTTACTAAATGAAAGTTTACATTGGATGAATAATGAAGGGTATGATATTTCATATTTGCATCCTTTTTCTGTTCCCTTTTACCGAAAATTTGGCTGGGAAATGATTTGCTCGGAAAAATCTTATACCATATCGAAAGAAGATTTAATTTTTATACATAGTTCCAACGGATCCTTTATCCGAAAGACAAAGGAAGAGGCACTTTCTTCTTTAATGAATATTTACGAGTTCTTTTCTGAAAAATATAATGGTCTGTTAATCCGAGATCAAAGCTGGTGGCAAGATGTTGTACTAAAGAAAGCTGAGCATGCTATTATACATGTGAATGATCAAAGACAAGAAGACGGTTATATGCTTTATACAGTGAAGGATCGCGAATTAATTGTTCATGAAGTTGTTGTATTAAATGAATCGACGAAAAAGGATTTTTGGAACTTTATTTGTCAGCATGACTCAATGGTATCGTCAGTAAAATGGAAAACACATGAAGAAGATCGGATGACATTGTTTATCCCAAACCCTAGGGTTAAAACAGAAATTCACCCTTATTTTATGGGGAGAATTGTTAATATCATAAGGTTTTTTGAAAAATATCCGTTTTATATTCAAGGTGAGGATCCGCTAATTTTGCATCTATCTGATCCGATATGTACATGGAATAATGGTACGTTCTTTTTACAAGGGAATTCGATTAAAACATTTCAAAAAGAAAAGGGTTCATGCACAAATCCGCCTAAAAAGGGATTAATCATAAATATTGGAACATTAACATCCATTTTACTTGGACATTCTGATCCACAAAAACTCTTTGAAATAGGTATGATTCAAGGTGAGGAACAGCAAGTGATCTTACTTAAAGAAATGCTGCCATCTCAAGGGACATCAGTATTATTTGACTTTTTTTAAAAAAGACTGCAAAAGAGTCAATTCAAAACAAAAGGTCGGAACCCTTCGAACACAATATAGTGGATCTAATATTAGAAACTCCATCTATTCGTGTTTAGGGGCCTGACCCTTTTTAACTTGCAATTATAGAGCTTTTTGTAATGCCTCAGAAACTTGCTTTAATACAGTTTTGCTAGTGTTAACAACACTTGCTGGGAAGTTTTCTCCTTCACCATACTCAACACCGTGTGGGTAGTAATATCTACCTAAAAGTGGTGTAATTAATTTGATGACTGCATGACGTCCGCCGACATCACCTTCTACAGCGTACCCTTGGATACGCAGATAATAAATCTCCCCTTTTGTTTCGATTTTGCGATCATATGTAACACGCTCATAATCCCATTGACCCGCTAAAACAAGGCCATGATCTTCCATGATTTCAGTTAGACGAGATAAATCAAGTGTTACACCTTCAATACCTGTACCTTCCATTCTCATATGTATGTCCCTCCTAAAGCCTTTTCACCATAATATATTATAGCTTAATTATCTTAAAAAGTTAAAGTGAAAATATTGTTTGCTTAGCTTAATCATGTACCATACCTTACATTGTGTAAACGCATAACAAAAAATGCACCTTAAAGAATCAAGCATCTTTTTTAATAATAGTACGAATGAATGCAACATGCAATGCAAAGTTATCAACTTTAATGGAGGGGCTTATTTTTATAGAGTTAAAACTTCCTTTATGGGTAAAACTATTCGATGAAGGAGGGTGTACAATGACTAAAACAATACAACGTTTAGTGATGCTTTTTTTATTAATTGGGCTATTTTCATTCCCGCAAAACGTTTTTGGCCAAACGACTACTCATACTGTTAGAAGCGGGGATACTCTATGGCTTATTTCACAGCGTTATCAGGTTGGCTTATCAGAAATTATAAATGCCAATCCACAGTTTAAAAATCCTAATTTAATTTATCCGGGTCAAAAGGTGAACATTCCACAAATAAGTGGAACAAAATCAATTGAACAGCAGGTGATCTCACTAACAAATGCTGAAAGACAGAAGGCGGGATTACCTCCATTAAGAGGAAATTGGGAATTATCACGAGTAGCTCGCTATAAATCTGTTGATATGAGAGACCGAAATTACTTCAGTCATACTTCACCTACATATGGGTCGCCATTTACGATGATGAAAAACTTTGGGATCTCTTACAGAACAGCAGCAGAAAATATTGCTGCTGGGCAGCGAACTCCTGAGGCAGTCGTAAAAGCGTGGATGCAGAGCCCGGGGCATCGTGCCAATATATTGAAGCGTGATGTTACAGAAATTGGTGTTGGGTATGCAAAAGGCGGTTCATATGGTCACTATTGGACACAGATGTTTATCGGAAGGTAATATAGTTTTATGTCACAATGTTATTCGGTAGACACCTTTTTTGCAGGTGTCTATTTTTTATCCACCAGATCATAAATATTTAGTATAATATAATAAGAAACCCATATTAAGATGGAGAACTTACGGATTCTTTATATTAGAAAAATCGATAAACATATACTATACTACGTTTAACAGACTATTTGGTCGGGAACAATAGTATTAATATATACACTACAAATAACTAGTATATCAATCGTCACATTTCATATAATGATAGAAAGCAGAGCTGTAAAGGAGGGGATTAAACTGCGTATTTTGATTCGAACGGTCGTCATTTTTTTAATCATCTTTTTAAGTTACACCCTATTTATCTATTTTGGCCAATATACTCCATCTGAGCAACATGAGGAAGAAAATGTTCAGATTTCGAATGAAGAATTATTAAAGGAAGAGTCTGAGAAAAAAGTTCAAACAGCTAAGCTGCCTGATGAGGGGATATTGTCCTTAATGAATAAATCCTCAGAAGAAATCACAGCTCTTTTTGGAGAACCAGACCGGATTGACCCTTCTGCGTATGATTATGATTGGTGGATTTATCAAGTGTCTGATAAGCAATACTTGCAAATCGGAATATTAGGTCAGCGGGTTGTAACTGTATATGCCATCGGTAGTGATGTCAACGCAGAGCCATTTAAAATTGGACAACCTGTCCAGGAAGTATTCAAAATTGCACCTGTTTCCCCAAGTATTTCATTAGAATATGAAGGAAATTCATACCGATTTGAATTTTCTGAGGAAGATATGAATACAAGACCTACTGTTAAGCTAGAAGATGTTTATGTGCAATTATATATTGATAAGTTTGATGGAATATTATCAAGTATACGTGTGTTGGATGCCGAAACATTCATAAAGCAGCGTTCATATGAAGTAACATATCGCGGAGAACTCATTGAAGCTGACGAAATTAGTGAAGCAAAATGGGAAAAAATAGAGAATGGGGCAGAACAACAAATTTTGTCGATAACAAATGTCATTCGTGCCCGTCATAATGTGCCCGCTGTTAAGTGGGACGATTCGACATCAGAGGTTGCCTTTTTACACAGTCAGGATATGAAGGTTAATGATTATTTCTCACATGAATCCCCAACTGAAGGAACATTAGTTGACCGGCTTGCCGATCTAGATGTGATATATGAAATGGCTGGTGAAAATATTGCCGCACAATATGTAGATGGGATAGCAGCTTCAGAGGGCTGGTTGAATAGCAAGGGACACCGTGAAACATTATTAAATGAAGAATTTACTCATTTAGGTGTAGGTGTTGATGGTTTGTATTACACGCAAAATTTTATTAAAAAATGAAAACAGCTTGAAAATTAAAAAGGGTCTGATCTCTCCAATTAACCAATATATGAATTATAGGTATCCATATATTGTACTTGGGAGATGCGACCCTTTTATTTTGGGTAAACTTCTATATATATAGTTGTACCTTTTTTGGCAATTTAACTCCGGTTTATAATAAAAAAGCTTGCAGTACTATGTGCTATTAGTGTTCCATCGTCTCGGAAAACTTTTCCTTCCGTTACAACTGTTTTATTTCCCTTATGAATAATGTTGGTTTTGCATGTTAATTCTTTTCCAACACCAGGGGCTACATAATTAATTTTTATTTCTGTGGTTACAGCAGTCTTGTTTGGAGGCAATACGTGATGAACAAGCCCCCCCATAGCTGAATCTAACAGAGTGGCAGTAATACCGCCATGGACAATTTGTAATGAATTTTGGATAATCGGAGTATTTGGGATTTTTATGGTGAAATGATTATCTTTAAATTCACCTTCCGCATGAAGGAGTGCACCGATATAAGAGCCCTTTTCATGAAATTGTTTCCTTTTTAACCCGCTGAGTAAAAGCTGAAGGACATATTGATCCTCATCATCTGCCTCTTGTAAAATCTCTTTCGTCAATTGCAATAGCTCTTCTTTTGTCATGGCTAACCCTCTCCTTTTGCTAGTGATATTTTACCAAAATATTCAATGTAGGAGCAATGATTAATTTAGTATCAAATTAAATAAAAAATGGGCGAACATTCATGTTTCTTTTTTGATAAGATATGATAGGTAAAAGCATTGAGGTGAAGATAATGGCATCGAAAAAAACACATCAATCTGTTCAACAATTTAAGGAATTTGTCAAACTGCATCCTAAGCTCGTACAAGAAGTGAGAAAAGGAAACAAAGAATGGCAGGAAGTGTTTGAGGATTGGTACTTACTTGGTGAAAATGATGAAGTTTGGAAGCAATACCGGGAAGATCATATAGAAGAGGAACAAACAGCGGAAAAAAAAACCGACATTATGTCTCAAGTGCTTGCGGCAGTAAAAAATATGGATATTAATACAGTTAACCATCATATTTCAAATATGAGCAATACAATATCAACAATACAAGGATTGTTTGATCAATTTGGATTATCAAAGGGTTCAAGACAGAGTTCATCTAATGGTAATCAACATCCTTTTTCATTTAGAAAGGATTGATCACTAATTGTGACTTCTGTAGGAGTGGTTAAATGAGAAAAGAAGTACAAGAACATATTCGCGCAAATAAAGAACGGCAAAAATTTTTAAGAGAGCAGCCAATCTGGTTCCGAAAACTTTCAAGAAATCCCACTGATTTAGAGTCATTAGAACTAAATATGATGAATTACTATCAAAAAACAATCCCCCACAAAGTTCAGCAATTTTCAAATTCAGTACAAATGGCCTCGATGATGATTGCAATGTTTCACTCGATGAGGCAACAAGACTAAACGACTTTTTATAAGTCGTTTTTGTCATTTTTTAACGACTCATGATTTTAATCTTTATGGTAAACAATACTAAAAAGGAGGCGAAACAATGAAGAGATTATTAGCTCTTTTTGTGATCATACTTTGTTTGTCAGGTTGTACAGAGGACAAGCCAAGGCCAGAAGGTTCCGTAAATGTAATCCCGATTCAAATTGCAGATGTATCAAAGGATGCTATTGAAGTTGTAAGCCAAAAAAGTCAATCACCTTTCACCATAAAACATCATGTGAGGAATAGGGCTGTTTATGTGGAATGTTATATTCCGAATTTTATATTTAAAGAAGCAGGCGGAAAAAAAGTAGCAGGTGAAGGTCATCTTACCGTCTATGTAGATGGTAAAAAAGTTGATGATATGAATACGGCAGCTTTTGTAGTAAGAGGGCTTGAACAGGGAAATCATATTATGACAGTTGAGGTTGTTCATAATGATTCCTCTAGTTATAATCTGAAAAAAACGTGGGAAGTCACCATCCAATAAACCAAACTCAAAGGGCAGATGTTTTTCATTTTTTAGCAAACGTGGTAAAATGAATGACGGAGGTGCAAATACTCTATGTTTGCTACTATGGAAAGCATGTTACTGCTTGATCAAGCAGATCATCTTGCGGAATTAGTGCTTCAATCTGAACCGGCTGAAGCATATCGCCGCAGTTATTATAGATTAAAAAATGATAAAAACGCGCAACAGCTTATTTCTCAATTTACAAAAACAAAGGATTTATATGAAGATGTCCAGCGTTTTGGTAAATATCATCCTGATTATCGAAAGATATCAAAGGAAATGAGAGATATAAAAAGAGAGCTCGATTTAAATGAGAGTGTAGCTACTTTTAAAAAAGCTGAAAATGAATTGCAAGCTTTACTTGATGAAATCAGTGTTCAAGTTGGTCAAGCCGTTTCTGAACATATTAAAGTTCCGACCGGAAATCCATTTTTTGATACAGGTTCAAGTTGCGGCGGAGGTTGTGGTTCAGGCGGAAGCTGCGGTTGCAAGGTTTCTTAAGAGGTTGTCTCAAACTAAAGAGTTAGACCCAAAAACACAATATAGGACGAAAGTTTCCTTATATTGATATTTGTTGAAGGGGATCAGCTCTTTTGAGACAGCCTCTCATTTTATGGTTAAATTTGTTTTACTAAAAATTTTTTTGATGAAATATTGTGAGAAGTGAAAATTTTTGCTAGACTTTGTATGATTGATTAGTTAGAAATTTATTTCGTCTTTTTCACTGAGTCTGGTTACAGACTTCCGACATCATTGAAAAGCGCAAGCGTTTTTCTTATTTATAAGGGAGAATCATTATGTTTGAAAAGCGACAAGGTATCGTTGTTTGGCTTCACTCATTAAAACATATAAAGATGCTTAGAAAATTCGGAAACGTCCACTATGTTTCAAAAAGGCTGAAATATGTTGTTCTATATTGCAATATGGAAATGGCGGAACAAACTGTACAAAAGCTTACATCCTATTCGTTCGTTAAACATGCAGAGCCTTCTTATAAGCCTTACTTAAAATTAGAATATGAATCCAAGGTGGATAAGGCGAAGGAATATGATTATAAGATTGGTTTATAATCTGTGACTATTATATGGTAAAAAGCAGACCTTTGGATAACTAAAGGTCTGCTTTTATTAAAATTAACAGAATGCCAATCAATAAGCTATTGTAATGGCGGGATATAATGATTCAGTCTTAGGATCCCAATTAGATACTGATAATATAGGTCCAGTTCATTAAACATTGTAGATGGCTTAACAGTAATTTGAATAATCTCCTTATTTAAAAAGGAAGCTATCTCTTCAAACAACTCATATCGTTTATTTTGCGTGAAGTTAGGGTTTGGAATTCCTTCTCGGCATATATAGAGCGCTTGAAAATTCCCTGGATCAGTAGGCCGCATAACTACAACTAAAGAAGAAACTTCACGTTCATTTACTTTTGTATGTAAGGCAATCAGTTTCGATACACGGTGTTTATTTGCTTTGGCATTTTCAATAAGTTCATAAATATCTGAGTAGCCTTCACCCATTTCTATAAATCGTTGAATCATTGTCCTTCCCCCTAACAAGTAAAATTTTTTTGTTTATTTAAATGTCCGACACATTACTATATCATGAAGAGAAATAAATGAGAAGAATAGAGAAAATTTTTAAGGAATAAATAAAAAAACCCTGCAAATATTCTCTGCAGGGTCCTTCAATACCTTTTAACGATAAAAGGTTGAAGGCAAAGGGAGAGGAGAAACCGGAGGAAGAACTTATGGGGAAACGTAAGTCTTCTCCGCGGTTGGCAACAACATCAACGAATCGATGTTGTTACTATTCATTATCACCAATTGGTTTTTCCATATACATAAATGTTAAAATTTTTCTTTTTCGATTCAAATAGGTTACATATTGTATCCTATTAAATGCGTATGGTAGGATAAAGCTTGGATATATTTTAACCTAATAAAGTTTTTCTATTTTATGATGTTAATTTAAAAAGTAGTGGTGAAAGAAATGAGAGTAGTATCAGGTCAATATAAAGGCAGGCCATTAAAAGCAGTTCCCGGTGTTACGACGAGACCTACAACAGATAAAGTGAAGGAAGCCATTTTCAATATGGTTGGCCCATATTTTGAAGGAGGAATTGCCCTTGATTTGTTTGCTGGAAGCGGAGGCTTGGGCATTGAGGCCATTAGCCGCGGTATCGAGCGCTGCATTTTCGTAGATCGTGAACAAAAGGCGATTCAAACGATACATAAAAATCTTGAGGCATGTCATGCTGAAGATGCCGCTGAAGTATATCGAAATGATGCAGAGCGGGCATTAAAAGCGATTATAAAACGTGAGCTTCGATTTGATTTAATCTTTTTAGATCCGCCGTATAAGCAACAAAAATTGAAAGCGCTTATCAGCTCGATTGGAGAAAATCTTTTGTTGCAGAAAAATGGATTTATTATTACGGAACATGCCGCAGATGTACAATTACCTGAGGGGATTTCTCAATTTTCTTTAATGAAAAATGAAACTTACGGCATGACCAAAATATCCATTTACGGATATAAGAGTCGTTTAGAGGAGGAATAAATGATGGGAAGCATAGCAGTATGTCCAGGAAGCTTCGATCCAATTACATACGGACATTTAGATATTATTAAAAGAGGTGCAAAGGTATTTGATCAAGTATATGTTTGTGTATTAAACAATTCCTCAAAACAGCCCTTATTTTCAGTAGAAGAGCGTTGTGAATTAATTAGGGAAGTAACAAAGGAACTCCCAAATGTGATTGTTGAGTCATATAAAGGACTGCTTATCGATTATGCTCGTGAAAAGCAAGCGAAATCCATTTTAAGAGGTCTTCGTGCAGTATCCGATTTTGAATATGAGATGCAAATTACCTCTATGAACAGAGTGCTTGACGATCAAATTGAAACTTTTTTCATGATGACAAATAATCAATATTCATTTTTAAGTTCCAGCATTGTAAAAGAGGTTGCTAAATTTAAAGGGAATATTGCGGAGCTAGTGCCTGAAGCAGTTGAAAAGGCATTGAAAAGTAAATTTAACGAATAAGGGTGAGGGGAATCCTCACCTTTATTTGTTATCATGTAGTCTTCGTAAACACATTCCGCTTACCGTATAAATAAATATAAACAAACAATGAAATAATGGTGATAAGCGGGCCGATATGAATCGTAACTTCCCAGTAATCTTTTGCCCAATCAGGACTATGTTCCATTAAGAAGACAGGCAGTGAATTTGAGTGTTCGGCTTTTAAATCTAAATACAGGGGCTTAAATAAAAAGAATGCGATAATAGATGAGTAGATTCCCTGTAAAATTCGTGCAATAAAAAAGGGCTGAAAACGAATATCTGTCTCTGCTAAAATACTTGCTACCTGTGCCTGGATTGATAAGCCGCCAAAGGCTAAAATAAAGCTTGCAATCATCACCTTATCTAATAAATCCGCGGCTGCTTTACTGACGAGCTGATTCCCTAGCGTAATTTCAAAGATTCCGGTAATAAGAGGCACACTTAAACTTGTAGCAAGATGTAATAGCGATAGTAGTCCTGAAAAAACAGCTGCTAACCATGCGGTGACATGAACCAGCGCTAAAATCTGATTAAAAACAGAAAAAAGAATGATAAAGCCTCCGATCATAAGCAATGTTTGGATCGACGATATTACTGCATCACCCAGCATTTTTCCTAAAGGACGTGTTTCGTTGATCCTTGTTACATGCAATTCTTTAAAGGCAAGTTTTAGTGAAGGCAATAATTTGTATTTTTTTCCTCTCTCAAATTGTTTTTCTGATCCTCCATAAAATCTCATCGTTAATCCTACACATAAATTACCTAAGTAATGGGCGGAAGCTAATAAAAATCCAAGTGACGGCTCACCGAAAAAGCCAACAGCAACTGCACCGAAAATAAATAAAGGATTTGAAGAGCTGGTAAATGAAACTAAACGTTCTGCTTGTATGGAAGTAATTTGCTTTTCTTGTCGTATTCTAGCTGTCAGCTTTGCTCCAGCCGGATTCCCTGAGGCCATTCCCATTGCCCAAACAAAGCCTCCCACACCAGGTACCCGAAATATCGGCCGCATTAACGGTTCAAGCAAAACACCGATAAACTTCACAACTCCAAATCCTATTAGTAATTCTGATACAATAAAAAAAGGCAATAAAGATGGGAATACAACCTCCCACCAAATCTTTAATCCTCTAGTTGATGCAACAAGTGATTGTTCTGGATTGAGGATAATGGCAACCGTTAGCCCGCCGATAAAAATAGCGATAAAAATGGTTTTCAGGTTTGAAAGACTCAAAATGATGCCCCCTAAAATCTGAATGCATTTGTACGGTAGTAAATATGTGAAAGAATTCTATGTTTGTCGTACAACCTCTTTATTTCAATATACGAGAATAGGTGTGCATTTTAGACCATAAGAATGTCGTATATCTTATTTAGAAAAGAATTTTGGATGAATCCGCTCATTTAATCATAACTTAATATAAAAAAATTTTTTCTTGAAGGAACCTTTCCTTCAACCAAAAGGAGGGCATCCCCTTGACGAAGGAGCCAAAAATCGGTCTAGCGCTTGGGTCAGGTGGAGCAAGAGGGTTTGCGCATTTGGGGGTATTGAAGGTTTTACGAGATTCAGGGATTCAGGTTGATTTAATCGCTGGAAGCAGCATGGGGGCACTTGTTGGATGTTTTTATGCTTCTGGATTAAGTATAGAAAGAATGTATCAATTTGCCTTAGCTTTCAAACGAAAGTATTATTTAGATTTTACGGTTCCGAAAATGGGCTTTATTGCAGGTAACCGGGTAAAGGAATTGATCCGTTTATTTACACATCGTAAGACGTTTTCAGAATTAGACATTCCGGTTGCGGTAGTCGCAACAGACTTATATGATGGTAGTAAGGTTATTTTTAAGGATGGTCCTGTGGCAGATGCTGTCAGAGCAAGTATTGCAATCCCTGGTATTTTTGTGCCTGAAAAAATAAATGGTAAACTATTAGTTGATGGAGGTGTTGTCGATCGGGTTCCTGTTTCAGTCGTAAAAGAAATGGGCGCAGACATCATCATTGCAGTAGATGTATCACATGTAAAACGAAATGAAGAGATTACGTCAATATTTGATGTCATCATGCAAAGTCTTGATATAATGCAAGATGAGCTAGTACACCATCGGGAAATAGCTTCAGATATAATGATTCGGCCGTATGTAGAACAATATAGCTCCCGCGCTTTTACTAATATTAAAGAAATAATTGAAATAGGTGAGAAGGAAGCCTTGCAGCATGTTGAAAAAATACATACACTTATTGCAAAGTGGAAGGAGACTAATTTTTGTGAAGAGTAAGACTTTTATACGTTCCATTATTTTGCTAGCAATGATTGTACTTATCATGACCTTTATAAAGCTTCCTTATTATGTGACACAGCCAGGAATGGCTTCAGAACTGGAACCGATTATCGAGGTTGAAAACGGATATAAGGATGAAGAGGGGAGTTTTTCTTTAACAACTGTCCGCTTTGGTAGGGCAAATCCGATTACTTATATATGGGCAAAGCTGAATGATTTTTATTATATTCACCCGCTAGAGGAGATTAAAAGAGAAGAAGAGTCAGATGAAGAATATTTTAAAAGGCAATTACATATGATGGAGGCTTCACAGGAAGCAGCGATTTCTGTTGCTTACAAAAAAGCAAATAAGCCGGTGCATTATTCATTCAATGGGATCTATGTTGACGGAATTATCGATGATATGCCGGCAGCAGAGGTTCTTAAGGTTGGGGATCGTATATTTAAAGTAGATCAGCAGGAGTTTCAAACAGCTGAACAATTTATTGAATATGTAGCGCAAAAGAAAGCTGGGGAGGAAATATCGATTACCTTTGAACGAGATGAAGAACAAAAACAAGAGAAGATAAAGCTTGCAGCTTTTAAAGATGAGCCTACTAAAGTTGGGATTGGAATTTCTTTAGTAACAGATCGCAAACTAGAGGTAGAGCCTAATATAAAACTCGATACAGAGGAAATAGGCGGCCCTTCTGCCGGATTAATGATGTCACTGGAAATATATAATCAGTTAACAAAAGGTGATTTAACAAAAGGCTATGAAATTGCAGGGACTGGAACAATTAATACGGAAGGGGAAGTAGGACCAATCGGAGGGATTTCTCAAAAGATTGTTGCTGCTGATCATGCTGGAATTGATATTTTCTTTGCACCTAATGAAAAGGATAGCCCTGCATCGAATTACAAAGAGGCGGTAAAAGCAGGAGAAAAAATCAATACAGATATGAAGATCATTCCGATCGATACGTTTGATGAAGTGGTCGAATATCTAATAAATCTTAAAGAGAAAGGATAGTCTTTATTATCCCTTCTCTTTTAATATCATTTAAAGTCTAATGGGCGGGGTTGCATATTCTTCCTTTAAAAGCTTGGTGCGAAGTGGTTCAGAAAATATCATGTTATATGCAGCTGATGCCCTAATATCAATCTCTAACAATGGATGCTGAAATGTTGAAAGTTTCGAAACGATCGGTAGTTCGATTTGTTTTTTTACAGCATTCAAATATTCCTGTCCCTTTATTGACATACCTAATAGCCTAATATATGGGGCTGTCTCACCTTCGTTGATATAGCTAATCTGCTGTTTAGTCGTTCTCGTTAAAATATGGGTACATAGTCTTTGAAGCCTTGTCCATGTATATCGTTTTGTTTTGAGTTGTTCCATGAAATGCTGAAAGCTTTCTGAGGATTGAATGATTTTTTTGATTCTGTTTTCCAGCCCTTCTTCTGCTTCGTAAATGGTAAGCAGCTCCTCCGAACTCATTGTTATCAAGGTGTATTTTAAGAAGTCAAAATAATGTTCCCAATTATGTAACAATCCAAAATGACTTTTATATTGATTCATTATTTGAAGCGTATCATTTGGGACATAATTCGTAATAGACCCTTCTTTTGAAAATATAGCTTTTCTAATACTAGTTGCACTTGCAATTGAAGGAGAAACAAAGTTTTGTTCATGATAACCTGCAGCAGTCCGTTTAATTGTGTATGGTTTTATTTTGGCTTGCTGTCGGTTAATGGCTTTCACATAATAATAACCAAGGATATTATTTGGCAAAGACAAGTCAAGTATGTCTTGTCCATTGGATATCTCCTGGAAGGCAAGTGTTAAGGCTGAAGGATAACTCACACCAGTTTTCATATATTTTTTGATAAAGTGATTATATTGTTCTTTGTGATGCAAAAGAAATTCATTCGCTTCTAAAAAAGGGTAGATTTCCCCAGACTCACTTCCAAAACAAAGTGATCGACAATGTAATGCTTCTAATATCGAAACCGCACCACTCGCAAATGTCTCTGCCTTTTGTGTTGCAAAAGCATAAGGAAGCTCAACCACTATATCAATGCCACAATGCAATGCCATTTTCGCCCTTTCCCACTTCGAAACAATAGCAGGTTCTCCTCTTTGCAAAAAGTTTCCGCTCATCACTGCAATAACAATATCCGCATTTGTTTTTTTTATGGATTGTATTAAGTGATAATAATGACCATTATGAAAAGGATTATATTCAACAACTAGACCTAAAGCGTGCACAAGATCACCACTTTTTTTATAGTATCGATTTTCATTATACAGCAAAGAATGATTGAACTTAAACTTAATATCATAATAGCTTGAAATGACTTTACAGGATGTTTAAAATAAGACATGTTAATAAGAAATCGTAAGGCGCTTAGCATTCGGCGACAATCATAAGGCGAATAGGAATAGAAGGTGTTCTTTACCTTCAATTCCTATTTGACTAGACCCTATAGGCAGTTAACTACGCTACATCCTGTCGCATTAACTGCACTTGCACGTCCTGTGCTTCGCCGATGGCGCCTGGAGCTAGACACTAAAACTAAGTACAAAAAGTTATGCTTACTTACATTGTTAAAAAAGCATTTTTCATCAATACTAACACTGTAAAGAAAAAATATTGACAAATATTATTACGAAGGCTATAATTACCTTTGTTGCCTTGAGGTGATAACATGTTGAAATGGACAATTAGTCAACTACATCAATTGCAAAGCAAGGGATTGAGGATTGATGAAGAAATTGATTTAAGTGAACTGATCACAAGTCATAAAGATATTCGTGATCTTTCTCTAGTAAACGTAAACGGAAGAGCGGATATTAGCTCGACCAAGGTAACGTTTCATTTGTCAATTTCAGGTTCAATGGTTCTGCCTTGTTCTCGAACATTAGTGGATGTTCAGTATCCATTTTCAATTGATACAACTGAAACAATTTTATTAAAACCAGCAGATTATGATACGGATGAGGATTTTTATCTTGCTGAAGGTGAAATGGTTGATTTAACACCTGTTATTAAAGAATTAATCCTATTAGAAATTCCGATACAGGTATTCTGTGATGATGGTACAAATGAAGAAGGCGCTGCTCCGCAATCAGGGAAAGACTGGCAAGTTATTTCTGAAGAAGAACAGAAAGACAAGGTTGACCCGCGTTTGGCCGGTTTGGCAAAATTCTTCGAAAATGAGGATAGCTAAATTAAATTAGCTTATAACAAAATCGAAACCGACTTTCATCGGTTTGAATGCAACGCTCTTTAAGGAGGTGGGAATAATGGCTGTACCTTTTAGAAGAACTTCTAAAACAAGAAAAAGACTACGTCGTACGCATTTTAAATTACAAGTACCTGGTATGGTAGAATGCCCAAATTGCGGTGAAAGCAAACTTGCTCACCGTGTATGTAAAGCATGTGGAACATACAAAGGAAAAGACGTTGTGAACAAATAATTATTTGTTACAGCTAATAAAAGCGTGAGGATCAATGATCTTCACGCTTTTATTTTTTAGAAAAATTACTCTAAAACAGGCTTAATACGGAGTAATTCAAGAATAAATCAATCCTTAGTGTGCCGAAAACCTTGTTGAAAAAAAGTTTCATATCATAAGTTTACCTTTATATGTGTTACATCATTATGTTTATTTGAAAAAGACTGACACCATAGTATTTCTTTGCTTTATCAAGGCAATCTGAGCATTTTTGCTTTTTCTTTTACAAGTAATAGATTGTATTTAGTCTATCTATTCTAGTAGTTGCATATGTATAGAAAAAAAGTGACTATTGGAGGGATTATAGATGACTACTACGCGTCAAGATGCTTGGACACATGATGAGGATTTATTATTAGCGGAAGTTGTGCTAAGACATATCCGCGAAGGTGCAACACAGCTTGCGGCATTTGAGGAAGTAGGCAGAAAGTTATCGAGAACAGCTGCTGCCTGCGGGTTTCGCTGGAATTCTCATGTCCGTAAACAGTATAAGACGGGGATTGAGGTTGCGAAAAAACAGAGAAAAGAACTGAGAACCCTTCCTCAGCAAAAGGAAGAGCCAGTGGAGAAGCAGAATGTAAAAGAAGTAAGCAATACGCAAACTGGACAATCAAAAAATACCATTAAAGAACTTATTTCATTTCTTCAGCAATACGAGGAAGCTCCATCTGTCCAAGAAATTCAACAAGAAAATCAACATTTAAAAGGGAAAATACGTGAATTAGAAGAAAAAGTAGCAACTCTTCAACAAGAAAAGGAAACACTGACAAATCATTTAGCCGTTATTGAAGAGGATTATCATGCATTGATTGAAATTATGGATCGTGCGAGAAAAATGGTCATTCTTCAAGAGGACGAGAGAAATAGAAAAGTAAAATTCCAAATGGATAAAAACGGAAATTTAGAGAGAGTAGAGAAATAATTGAGAGGGGGCTGATGCATGTCAGCCCTCTGTCTATTCGGTAGGATCACTTTTATTATTGTTGTTGTTCCGTTACCCCAGCAGGATACCATACTAATGGATTTTCACCCTTATCACGTTCCATATCATATTTAACTGGCTCAAACCCCATTTTTGACCAAAAATCCCCAGATTTTACCCGCGGGTTCGTTTTAATAGGCAAATTAAATGATTTTGCATATTCAACAAGTGCTCTGCCATAGCCATTCCCTTGATAACCAGGTAAAACCTCAAGCTTCCAAAGCTCTAAATAATCCTGCTTCGGACTAAAATATTGATCAAATTTTTTGTCCACACGGTAAAGACTCATTCGTGCAACAAGCTTATCGCCAAAATAAATCCCATAAAAAGGTGAGTCGCTGTCGTTTTCAATCATATTTGATTGAAGATCCTCAAGCATGGAAAGCTCTTGAATGCCATACTCTCTAAATTTCTTAAATTCCTCCAAGGTTTTATAATTAACTAACAATCTTTCAACTTTAAACATGATTTATTCCCCCTTGATGCAAATCAAATATTAAGAATATTTTAATTTAACATGAAAATAAGCTACTATATATTATAGCATGACACTTATCATTAATGCAGCTTAATAAGTTAATCGCTTTCAACTATTTGAGCGCTTTACGAATGGGAATTACATTTTCAATCATTAGGCAAAGTTCTAGTAAATTCAACGGTTATTTTGATATGATTATGCTAATGATACGTAAAAAATGGCAATTTACTGAAAATGGGAAATACACATAGATACTAGTAAGATAAATGTAGGTGGTTAAGGTGGAAATTGGAATTATTGGCGGTGGTTCAATCGGTCTGCTTTATAGCTTTTATCTAAGTAAGAACCATGTAATTACCCTTTATACAAAGCGAAAAGAACAAGCAGATCTAATTAATCAAAATGGCTTATCAATGCTAAAAGATGGTACACATGTTAAAACGTCTATAAAAGCCGATTTTTCAAGCAACTATAAAGAACAGTTGTTAATTGTAACAGTTAAACAATATGATATTGAGCAGGTTATTTCACGCTTGAAAAACCAATCACCACGAACTGTCTTATTTCTTCAAAATGGGATGGGGCATATAACATATTTGTCATCATTAACTGAGCATCAAATTCTGTTAGGGATTGCTGAACACGGGGCATTACGTGCAGATGATAACACAGTGCATCATACTGGAGTGGGAGTCACGAAAATCTCTCCTTATAGCCAGAAAAATAAATGTCATTTCATTTTTGATCAATTATTAAGGGAACAAGATCCTTCCTTTCCAATCGAAATAAAAGTTGATTGGAAAAAAATGCTTTCAGAGAAGTTGGTTGTTAACGCAACAATAAATCCACTAACTGCTGTTTTACATGTGAAAAATGGTTTATTAATAGAGAACCGCCATTATAAAAAAATACTGCATGAACTTTTTCTTGAAATTGTCCATATATTGGGGTTGGAGAAAGAAAAATATCTATGGGATCATGTACAATCGATTTGTAAAAACACCTCTGAAAATAGCTCCTCGATGTTGAAAGATGTTCAAAGTGGACGACAGACAGAAATTGATTCTATTTTAGGCTATTTAATAAATCAAGCGGTCAATACCAACAAATCATACCCACACATTACTTTTCTTTATCATGCCATAAAAGGAATGGAGAGCGTTAGGTGACATGATGATGGATTTCTTTATATGGATCATTTCAATTGCTTTTGCACTTCCTATCGTTTGCTTTATTTTTTTACTCTTCACCTTGCGACTAATCGTAAAAAATAAAAAGAAATCGATCCTTTTGACTTTCGATATATCAACGATTTTCTTTATTATGTCTGTTCATTTTCTGTTGTTAACCCTATTTGGACGTTCTTTTCTACTGTATATAATAGTAGGGATTTTCAGCCTATCTTTACTTGTTTATTATATGGAGAATAAACGGACACAATCATCAATTGCAAGAACGTCAAAAAAGGTTTGGCGAATGTCATTTTTGTTTTTCTTTGTCAGTTACATCGTTTTAACCATATATGGTATAGCGGCTGGAATCATTCAGAATGCTTTTATCCCATCTTAACAGACACCAAGTCCCGGCTGTTGATAGTCTTTTTTCTAAGTGGATTACTTAAGTAATGTCTTTTTGTAATATAGAAGTGGATACTAGATGTTTTTAAGCAAAGTTTTTTTGTTTCAGCACTATAAATGCTATACTCAACCTTGGTATATCATAAATCTAGAAAGGAAGTTACATATATGGAGATTTTTGAACTCTCCCTGCGCTCTTCAAATCAATTTATGAACGACTTCAATGAGCAGAAGTTAAAGCAAGACAAATTCTTCGATTATAACATCCATACTAATGAGGTTTTTCAACATAGAGCTGCGGACTTAAAAAATCGTTCCTTTCAGCGTGAAGAGTTATCAGCTTATTTAAAGCGGTACGCAAAGCGATTTTCAGGAAATCTTGAGAAAACGTTAGAAAATATCGAGCGATTAAAGCACCCTGAAAGTGTAGTGGTTATTGGCGGTCAACAAGCTGGTCTCTTAACAGGCCCATTGTATACGATACATAAGATTATTTCGATACTTGTATTAGCTAAAAATGAAGAAAAGAAGCTGGGTATTCCTGTTATTCCAGTGTTCTGGATTGCTGGAGAAGATCATGATTTTGCGGAAATTAACCATGTTTTTGCTGCAAAGAACCATCTTCCCAAAAAAATGGCTATTAAAGATTCTCCACTTAAAAAGCAACCGGTCTCTGACTTGCCATTAAACAAGCAAAAAACAGTGGAGTGGATCGAACAAGTATTTGAAGCATTTGGAGAAACGGACCATTCAAATCATTTATTAGAGCAACTAATTAGTATGATTCAGAACTCAGCGACATATGTTGAATTCTTTGAGCATGCCATTATGGAGTTATTTAAACATGAAGGTTTAGTTCTTGTTAATTCAGGCGACCCGGGTCTTCGTCAACTTGAAAAAGCCTGTTTTCTGTCGATTGTTGATCAAAATCGCAGTTTGTATGATGCTGTAAAAATACAACAGGAGGAAATGCATGCACATCATTATCGCTCAATTATTGAAATGCCTGAGAACAGCGCAAATCTTTTTTATCATCATGAGGGAGAGCGTTTTTTAATTGAACGAAAAAATGATGAAGAATTTTTTGTTTCTGAAATTGGCTTATCTTTATCAAAGGCAGAATTGATCGATTTAATAAATACTTATCCACAAAAACTAAGTAATAATGTCGTTACAAGACCTATCATGCAGGAACATTTATTTCCTACACTTGCCTTTATCGCGGGCCCTGGTGAAGTAACCTATTGGGCTGAGCTAAAGCGAGTCTTTTCAATCATGGAAATCAAAATGCCTCCTGTTTTACCTAGATTAACGATCACTCTTTTAGAACGATCGATTGAAAGAAATATGACAGAAGCCAATATCTCGCTAGAAGATGTACTGCAAAATGGTGTGGGAAAATTAATTGATGATTTTCTACAATCAGTATCACCAGTGGATATGACTCCACTAGTTGAAGAGGCAAAACAAAAAATTTCAGGTATTCATGAAGGTTTAATTGAGTCTGCATTAAAAATTGATAAAAGCCTAGAACCGTTATTGAAAAAGAATGGACTATTTATTCAGGAACAACTCGACTTTTTACATCGTACTGTTGAGAAACGTAAACAACAACAGCATGAGGTACAGATTTCTAAATTTAAAGCAATGGAGTTATCGTTGCTCCCAAATTTGCAGCCCCAAGAGAGAATTTGGAATATATATTACTATTTAAATAAATTCGGGCCGGAATTTGTAGGAGAATTGCTAAACTTGTCATATTCTTTTAATGGTAAACATAAAATTGTCAAAATTTAAATAAAAGTTTTTTGAAAATCCTGTTTATACAGGGTTTTTTTTTTATGAAAACATCTGTAAAATAGGAAGTGGAGATAAGTGGGGGAAAGTGGTGAGATGAGGAGAGAAAGTGGGGGCAACGAGCATGTTTATGGGAGAATACCATCACACCATCGATTTAAAAGGCAGAATGATTGTCCCTTCTAAGTTCAGAGAAGGACTTGGAGAGACATTTGTCCTAACAAGAGGCTTAGATCAATGCTTGTTTGGATATCCGATGAGTGAATGGAAGCAGATTGAAGAAAAATTAAAAGCCCTCCCGCTAACAAAAAAAGATGCTCGTGCATTTACCCGTTTCTTCTTTTCAGGTGCGACCGAATGTGAATTGGACAAGCAAGGTCGTGTTAATATTGCTACACCTCTCTTGCAGTATGCAAAACTTGAGAAAGAGTGTGTTGTTATCGGCGTTTCAAATCGAATTGAGTTATGGAGCAAGTCCATTTGGGAAAATTATGTTGCTGAACAAGAGGATTCATTTGAAGAAATTGCTGAAAATATGATTGATTTTGATATATAATTCTCTCTTAAGCAAAAAATGAATAGTAAAGTGGACAAGCAGATCAAAAAAAGATTTGAAAAGGTGGTACAACTTATGTTTGAACATACAACGGTCTTGTTAAAGGAAACGGTCGATGGCTTACAAGTTAAGCCAGATGGTACATATGTGGATTGTACATTAGGCGGTGCTGGACATAGCAGCTATTTGTTATCAAAATTATCGAAAGCTGGTCGGTTGTTTGCGTTTGACCAGGATGATGTGGCATTAGCGAATGCAGAAAAAAAGCTGGAACAGTATAAGGGTCAGGTAACCTTAATAAAAAGCAATTTCCGTTACCTCACTGAAAAACTCGCAGAACATGGCGTTGAAAAAGTAGATGGAATTATTTTTGACCTCGGTGTATCTTCACCCCAACTGGATACACCTGAAAGAGGATTTAGCTACCATCACGATGCGCCATTAGATATGAGGATGGATCAACAATCTGATCGATCAGCCTATGATGTTGTAAATAAGTGGTCATATGAGGAGCTAGTAAAGATCTTTTTCAAATATGGTGAAGAAAAATTTTCAAAGCAGATTGCACGAAAAATTGAAGCATATAGAGATAATCAACCAATTTGTACCACAGGAGAGTTAGTAGAAATTATTAAGGAAGCAATACCTGCTCCAGCTAGGAGAAAAGGTGGACATCCAGCTAAGCGGATTTTTCAGGCGATTCGAATTGCAGTTAATGATGAATTGAAGGTTTTTGAGGAAGCAATTGAGCAGTCAATTGACTTATTAAAACCAAATGGCAGAGTAAGTGTCATTACCTTTCATTCGTTAGAAGATCGCATTTGTAAATCTGCTTTTAAAGAGGCAGCAACACCGCCTGAACTCCCTCGTAATTTGCCATTTATACCGGAAGGCTATGAACCAAAAGTAAAAATAATAACTAGAAAACCTATAATTCCATCAGAAAAAGAGCTTGAGGAAAACAACCGGGCAAGGTCAGCTAAATTAAGAATTGCGGAGAAAATGTAACAAGTATAGATTGCCATTAGAAAATAAAAGGAGGTTACAAACATGAGCAATTTAGCGATGAAATTAGAACAACAAAGGCAGGAGCAACAACAGCAGCAACGCGTACAAGAACCAATTATTATTAAGAGAAGAGCTTCGGTAACACCCGGAGAAAAATTCCTTATCGCCTTATTTATCGGCCTTCTCGTATTTGGCGCAGTAACGATTATTACAAAAAGCTACACTGTCTATCAAACCAATATTGAAATTCAAAAAACAGAAGCTAAAATTGAAAAGCAGACGAAGCTGAATAGTGACCTCCATGTACAAGTTGAGGAATTAAGCACATACGAACGCATCTGGGAAAAGGCAAAAGAACTAGGTTTAACTTTAGATCAAAACAATGTAAAGAGTGTTCAGAACTAATTAACTAACAGATGATATAGAGAGCTGAGCTACACATGTTTAGGTGGTGTAGCCAGCTTTTTTATATCCCCCTTAAAACACATACTCCATTCTTAACGGGGAAAAACCCCACTGATGGAAGTCTATGATAAAATAAAAAATGAATGAGGAGGTAGGCATGAAGATAACAAATAAAAACTTAAATATGAATAGAGGAGCAGCGATTTTGTCTTTACTATTTGCTCTTCTTTTTTTAGTCATATTTATCCGTTTTTTTTACATTCAAGCAACAGGAACAGTTCATGGTGAAGCCCTGGCTGCAAGAGCGGAGGAACTTTATGAAGAACAACGACCGATTGAAGCCACTCGGGGAAAAATCCTGGATCATAGCGGAGAGGTTATAGCAGAGGATAAAACCTCTTATAAACTTATTGCGATATTAGATGAAAAAGTAACAACAAATCCTAAAAAACCACAGCATGTTGTTGATGTTGATGAAACTGCTCAAAAGCTTGCCCCACTACTTGATATGGAAGTTAGTGAAGTAAAATCGATCCTTTCTAAAGAAGATTTGTTCCAAGTTGAATTTGGTTCAGCCGGCCGGGATCTTAGTCAAACACTTAAAGAAAAAATTGAAGAATTAGAGCTTCCTGGTATTACGTTTATCCCTGATAAACAACGTTTCTATCCAAATGGTGTGTTTGCTTCCCATTTAATTGGCTATGCTCAAACTCAAGAGGAGACGAAAGAAACTGTTGGCATGATGGGTCTGGAAAAAACGCTTGAGAAATATTTGCATGAAGAAGATGGCTATGTGAAATTTGAGAAAGACAATTATAATTGGAAGCTCCCAAATAGTGATGATGAAATCGTTGCACCGCAAAATGGCAATGACGTTTATTTAACAATTGACCAGAAAATCCAAACCTTTCTTGAGGATGCAATGAATCAAGTTGTTGATGAGTTTTCACCTGAGAAGATAATCGCTGTTGTTGCAGACCCGAAAACAGGTAAAATATTGGCTATGGGACAGCGTCCAAGCTTTGATCCTAATATCAGAGATATTTCGTCATATACAAATGACGTGATTTCTTATCCATTTGAACCAGGATCAACGATGAAAATCTTTACACTTGCAGCTGCAATCGAAGAAGGAGTATACAATGGTAATGCCTATTTTCAGTCAGGGAAATATGCGATTGAAGGGCCGGATATTTCTGACCATAATGGGTCGGGATGGGGACCGATTACATACAATGAAGGGGTACAACGCTCCTCAAATGTTGGTTTTTCATTAATTGCAGATAAGCTATTAGGCACTGATCGATTATATCAATATTTAAATAAGTTTGGTTTCCTTGCAAAAACAGGAATCGATCTTCCAAATGAGGCCAATAGCAACATTAACTTTAAAACACATCGAGACCGGGTGACAACTGCATTCGGACAAGCATCAGCTGTTACACCGATTCAACAAATCCAAGCAGCAACAGCTATTGCAAATAATGGGAAAATGATGAAACCATATGTGATCGATAAAATTGTCGATACCGATAACAATGAAATCGTAAAACAGACAAAACCAAAGGTTGTTGGTCAGCCGATATCCGAAAAAACAGCAACGGAAGTGTTAAATATTTTAGAAACGGTTGTTAGCTCTGAAAACGGTACAGGTAAACCATTCCGAATTGAAGGTTATGAAGTTGCTGGTAAAACAGGAACAGCCCAAATTTATTCACCTGAAAAAGGGCGCTATTTATCTGGTAATGATAATCATGTCTTTTCCTTTCTTGGGATGGCGCCAAAGGATGATCCAGAGTTGATTGTTTATGTCGCTGTTCAAAAGCCTAAATTGGAAGGAAAAGCAGGATCTGTGCCAACGTCAATGATTTTTAATACGGTGATGAAAAATAGTCTTCAGTATTTGCAAATAGAACCAACCGAAGAAACGGATACGACAAATAGTGAGGAAGAAGCAGATAATGGAATGACACTACCTTCACTAGTCGGAATGAAGACTACAGAGGCTGCAAATAAATTGAAAGAACTAGGATTGGAGCCAATCCTTCTTGGAAGCGGAGAGAACATAACAGCACAATACCCTGAAGCTGAAACATCAGTTATTGTGAATGAAAAAGTGTTTCTTCAAGTCTCTGAAAATGTGAAAATGCCAAATATGGCAGGCTGGTCAAAACGGGATGTCATGAAGATGGCTAATCTATTAGGTTTATCCGTTGAGACGGAAGGCTCCGGTTATGTTGTCGAGCAAAGTATCAAAAAGGATAGTTCGCTGAAAAAAGGAGATGTATTATCAGTCACCTTAGGAGCAACGGAAAAGAAAGAAACAACGGAAGAGAACGAAACAACTGAAGAAAGTGAAACGGAATAAAGAATCAGAGGCTGTCTCAAAAGGGGTTGTCCCTTTGGTCAGCCTCTTTTTATCCCAATCTAAACGGGCAGTAAAACCCCAAAATAAAGATTCGATATAATCTAATAAGATAAGTAGGGGATAACTGCCCGTAAAGATCCGATAAGTCCAGCTAACCAACAATGGGAGATGGCCGAATTCGCCACGTCCTGTGGCAAAGTCGGCACTTGTACATCCTGTACTTCGAGAAAACTCCCACTGTTGGAAGTCTCGCTTTATCCGATTCCAGACCTAAAAACACTCCTGTAAAAAGTTCTATCTAACCATGTACAAGCATATATTTGAACGAGCCTAGACAAGGGGGAGTAAAGGATATGCGGGTATCAAATGTAACGGTTAGAAAGCGGCTTGCTTTAACGTTGCTATTCGGTTTTTTCATTTTCTTAGTGATTGATATACGTCTAGGGTACGTTCAATTTTTTCTTGGGGATACTTTAACATCCGGTGCTAAGGATTTATGGAGCAGAAATATTCCTTTTGAACCTGAGCGTGGGGAAATTTTAGATCGCAACGGTGTAAAATTGGCAACTAACATGAGTGCTCCTACTATATATGTAGTACCAAGACAAATTGAAAATCCTGCAGAAACCGCAAAACAATTGGCAGCTGTATTAAATATGTCAGAGGAAAAAGCGTATAAACATGTTACTGAAAATGAATCAATAGTCAGGATCAATCCAGAAGGCCGAAAAATTTCACATGCTAAAGCAAATGAAGTAAGGGATTTGAATTTAAAAGGAATTTATATTGCTGAGGATTCAAAACGTTACTATCCATTCGGAAGCTATTTATCACATGTTCTCGGTTTTGCCGGAATTGATAACCAAGGATTATTAGGTCTAGAGGCTTACTATGATGAGCAGCTAAAGGGTGAAAAAGGATATGTAAAGTTTTTTTCTGATGCGAAAGGACAAAGAATGCCTGATGAAGCAGATGATTACACACCTCCTGAAGATGGGAATAATTTAAAATTAACGATTGATTCTCGAGTTCAAACAATTATTGAACGTGAATTGGATAATGTACAAGCAACCTATAATCCAGACGGTATTATTGCGATTGCGATGAATCCTAATAATGGTGAAATTTTAGCAATGTCCAGCAGACCTGATTTCGATCCTGCTAATTTTAGAGAGGTTGACCCGACCGTGTACAACCGCAATTTACCTGTTTGGAGTACGTACGAGCCAGGATCGACCTTTAAGATCATTACATTAGCAGCAGCGTTAGAAGAAAATAAGGTGAATTTAACGAAAGATACATTTAATGATAGCGGTTCGGTAGAGGTAGACGGAGCTAGGCTTCGATGCTGGAAAAGAGGAGGACATGGTCATCAAACCTTTTTAGAAGTTGTACAAAACTCATGTAACCCTGGTTTTGTGGAACTTGGTGAACGACTTGGTGAAGAAACTCTTTTTAAATATATTAAGGATTTTGGCTTTGGTCAAAAAACAGGGATCGACCTCCAAGGTGAAGGAAGAGGGATTTTGTTTAATCCTGAGAGAGTTGGTCCAGTTGAGCTCGCCACAACAGCTTTTGGTCAGGGTGTCTCTGTCACACCGATCCAACAGGTGGCTGCTGTTTCTGCTGCAGTTAATGGAGGAATATTATATACTCCTTATATTGCAAAGGAATGGGTAGACCCCGTAACAAACGAGGTGATCAGTAGACAAACACCTGTAGCAAAAAAACGGGTCATCTCTGAAGAAACATCGAAGGAAATCCGTTATGCACTTGAAAGTGTCGTTGCACTTGGAACAGGACGTAATGCATATGTTGACGGCTATCGCGTAGGCGGAAAAACCGGTACAGCCCAAAAGGTTAAAGATGGTCGTTACATGGAAAACAATCATATCGTTTCATTTATCGGATTTGCTCCAGCGGATGATCCCCAAGTGGTAGTCTATGTTGCGGTTGATAATCCTAAAGGAACCGTCCAATTTGGTGGAACCGTCGCTGCTCCAATTGTAGGCAATATCATGCGTGATGTCTTGCCAGAACTAGGTGTAAAGCCTAGAAAAAACCAAATTGAAAAGGAATATAAATGGCTGGACACAAAATTAGTCGAAATCCCGAATATTTTAGGGCTGACTAAACAAGAGTTAACAGAGCAGTTTGTAAACTTGAAGCTAGATGTTGCTGGTGAAGGAGATGTTGTTGTGCAGCAATCCCCAGAAGCAGGTGTAAAAGTAAAAGAGGGCTCGACAATACGGGTCTATTTAGGCGAAAGCGATAAAAAGGAGAGCGAAGTAAACGAGTAATCCTTTAGAAAGCATGGCAATTGCGTTTTAGAAAGCAAGATTGTCAGGCTTTCTTTCTGTTTAATAGGCGGGACAAAAAATTCAAAAAAATAAAACATTTAAATTTTAACTACCTTTTTCAAAAGAAAATGAAACGAAGGATAGCTCTTTTTATTTAAGTAAGATAAAATAATAACGGAGCATGATGAAGCAGGGTATAGGCTTTTAAAAACAACAACTGCTGTTTTTAAATTTCAACCTGAACCTTTATGAAAGTAGGAAAGAAACGTGAAATTAAAAGAGTTACTTACATTTTTGCATGAGACTTCTATTGAAGTAAAAGACAATCCTATTATTACATCGATTGAGATGGATTCAAGAGAAGTTAAGGATGGCAGTTTATTTATTTGTATAAAAGGTTATACAGTTGATGGCCATGACTATGCAAAGAAGGCACAGGAAAGTGGGGCTGCGGCAATTTTGGCCGAAAGGCAGCTGGAAGGGTTAGCAATTCCTGTAATTGTAGTAAAGGATACAAAACGGGCAATGGCGGTGCTGGCAGATATCTTTTATGGTCAGCCGACTCATGATTTACACTTAATTGGAGTAACCGGGACGAATGGGAAAACAACAACAACACATATCATTGAAAAGATCTTAAATGAGGCTAATAAAACAACCGGTTTGATTGGTACGATGTACATAAAAATAGCAGAGGAATTGAAAAGTGTAAGAAATACTACTCCTGAAAGTTTGACACTACAAAAGACATTCCGGGAGATGAAGGATAAAGAAGTTTCCCATGCTGTTATGGAGGTTTCCTCCCATGCCCTTCATTTAGGGAGAATACATGGTTGTGATTTCAATGTTGCTGTTTTTACAAACCTTTCACAGGATCATTTAGATTATCATAAAACGATGGAAGCATATAAATATGCAAAAGGGCTTTTATTTGCTCAATTAGGAAATCGTTATGATCATGATCATATTAAAATTGCCGTTTTAAATGCAGATGAAGAAGCTTCAGAAGAATTCAAGAAAATGACAGCAGCTAAAATCATCACGTATGGCATTGATAATAATGCTGATATAATGGCTAAAGAAATAAAAATGACCTCAAAAGGAACTGAATTTGAATTAATAACACCTGTCGGCACGAAAAAAGTAATCATTAAGATGCTCGGAAAATTTAGTGTTTATAATGTTTTGGCCGCTGTATCTGCTAGTTTAGCATCAGGTGTTGAATTAACTACGATTATTAAAGCAATAGAGAAAATTGAGGGAGTCAGAGGACGCTTTGAACTTGTAACAGGCGGTCAGGATTATACTGTAATTGTCGACTATGCCCATACTCCTGATAGTTTAGAAAATGTTCTTCAAACAATAAAGCAATTTGCTGAAGGCAAGGTGTATTGTATAGTAGGCTGCGGCGGTGATCGAGATAAAACGAAAAGACCGCTAATGGCAAAAATTGCAGTAAAATATAGTGACGAACCAATTTTTACATCAGATAACCCAAGAAGTGAAGACCCAATGATGATTCTTAAAGACATGGAAGCAGGGGTGACTGGAGAGCATTATCAATTAATTTCAAATCGGGAAGAAGCGATTTTCTTCGCAATTGATAAAGCGAAAAAAGGTGATGTCATCTTAATCGCCGGGAAAGGCCATGAAACATACCAGATTATCGGTAATCAAACATTTGATTTTGATGACAAGGAAGTTGCTTTACAAGCCATTAATAAAAGCAAGTAAATATTCAAATAAGAAAAAAACATTATATTGATCTGTAATATTGTAGGGAAAATACAAAAGCAATGAAACAAAACTAGTCTATGCTTGAAATGGGGACCGGAATGTAAGATAAATAGGTGTCGTTTCGTCCCCATTTCCATCATAGGATAGGTACAAAGGATAGAAAGAGAAGTTGATAAAATGAATGACATACAGTTAAATACACATATTAATGCATACTGCTTATATGATCGTTTCAATGTTCAAATGGGCGAGATTTTGACCGGAACGAAGAAAGAAGGGAGGGAATATACATGCTAGAGCAGGTAATTTTAATAACGCTCGTCATGGGATTTTTAATAAGTGTACTGCTTTCTCCAATCATTATTCCTTTCCTAAGGAGATTAAAATTTGGTCAGAGCATAAGGGAGGAAGGTCCTAAATCACATCAAAAAAAATCGGGAACGCCAACGATGGGAGGAGTTATGATCATCTTTTCGATCATCATAACAACCATTGTGATGACAGGAAAATTTTCTCAATTAAGTGTTGAAATGTATTTGCTATTGTTTGTAACAGTTGGCTATGGATTACTAGGGTTTCTAGATGACTTTATAAAGGTCGTTATGAAAAGAAACCTTGGATTAACATCAAGACAAAAATTACTCGGCCAAGTTATCATTGCTGTTATCTTTTACCTAGTCTTTACCCAATATGGGTTTTCAACAGAAATTGCCATTCCAGGTACTGCTTTATCCTTCGATTTAGGATGGGGTTATGTTGTACTTGTCATTTTCATGCTTGTCGGGGGATCAAATGCAGTAAACCTGACAGATGGTTTAGATGGATTATTATCAGGTACTGCTGCTGTTGCCTTTGGTGCTTTTGCTGTTCTTGCCTGGAATCAATCTCAATATGACGTTGCAATTTTTTCAGTAGCTGTTGTAGGGGCAGTATTAGGATTTTTAGTATTTAATGCGCATCCGGCAAAAGTATTTATGGGTGATACTGGTTCACTAGCCCTAGGCGGAGCAATTGTTACAATTGCGATTTTAACAAAACTGGAAATTCTACTTGTTTTAATCGGAGGAGTATTTGTTATTGAGACGCTATCAGTGATCATTCAAGTACTTTCATTTAAAACAACTGGAAAAAGAGTATTTAAAATGAGCCCGCTTCATCATCATTATGAATTAGTTGGCTGGTCTGAGTGGCGGGTTGTTGTTACATTCTGGACAATAGGGTTTGTTTTTGCAGTGCTTGGAATCTATATTGAGGTGTGGATGTAAGTGAAAAAGATTAGTGATTATATACATAAAGAGATTTTAGTTATAGGATTGGCAAAAAGCGGCTTAGCAGCCGCTAAATTGTTGCATCAGCTTGGAGCGAAGGTAACAGTTAATGATTTAAAAGCAACGGAAACGGATGAAGCTGTTCAAGAATTAAAAGAACTCGGGATAAAGGTTGTTTGCGGGGGACATCCACTTTCATTACTTGAAGAAAACACAGTAGATTTAGTTGTGAAAAATCCTGGCATCCCATATTCGAATCCATTGATTTCTCTGGCTGAAGAGCTCAATCTCCCAATTATTACAGAGGTTGAATTAGCCTATAAAGTATCTGAAGCTGACATTATCGCAATTACTGGTTCAAACGGGAAAACTACGACAACAACATTAATATATGAAATGCTTAAGGAAGATCAACAGCAACCATTAATTGCAGGAAACATCGGAACGGTTGCTTGTGAGGTTGCACAGAAGGCTACAAAAGATAATGTCATTGTGATGGAATTATCATCTTTCCAACTGTTAGGTACGATCGAGTTTAAGCCTGCAGTTGCAATCATATTAAATATTTTTGATGCACATTTAGATTATCATGGAACGAAGAAAGAGTATGTCTACGCAAAGGGAAAAATTTATGAGAACCAAGCGGAATCTGATGTTTCGATTATTAATTTTGATGATAGGGAAGTTTGTGAGCGTTCAGAAAAATCGAATGGGAAAAAACTCTATTTCTCTACAACAACTGAACTAGATGGCGGCACCTATATAAAAGAAAACTGCATTTGGTTTAAGGGTGAAAAGATCATTTCTTTGGCTGATATCGTATTACCTGGTATTCACAACCTTGAAAATATCCTTGCTGCTGTTTCTGCAGTTAAAACAAGGGGTGTAGCAAACGAATCCATCCATAAAGTTCTGACATCCTTTACAGGTGTTAAACATCGACTTCAATATGTTGAAACGATAAACAGCCGTCGTTTTTATAATGATTCAAAAGCAACCAATATTTTAGCAACGAGTAAAGCTCTTCAAGCATTTTCCGGACCAACTATTTTGCTGGCTGGAGGACTTGATCGCGGAAATGAATTTGATGAATTAAAGCCATATTTGGAAAATGTAAAAGCAATGATTTTATTCGGTCAAACAGCTCCAAAATTAGAGAGGATTGCAATCGAAAGTGGAATAGAAGTTGTCAAACGTGTCGATAATGTGGAACAAGCGGTAAAAACGGCGTTTGAAATCTCCGAAGAAAATGATGTTATTCTTTTATCACCGGCCTGTGCAAGCTGGGATCAATATAAAACTTTTGAACAAAGAGGAGACATTTTTATACATGCCGTGCATAAGCTTAAGTAAGGGCTTGTACGATTTTTTCTAGATTTTTATAAAGGCGCACTCTGCGCTTTTTGTCTTGCCAAAGCCCTTAAATAAATTGGTACTGGGGTGTTCGGCGTTGACAGCAAAAAGGTCTACACCAGACTTTATTTTAGTGATCCTTACGTTGCTCCTTTTAACAGTTGGTCTCATTATGGTATACAGTGCTAGTGCGGTGTGGGCGACGTATAAATTCGATGATTCTTTCTTTTTTGCTAAGCGGCAGCTCCTATTTGCTGGCGTAGGTGTTATCGCTATGTTCTTTTTAATGAATGTTGATTATTGGACATGGAGATCATGGGCAAAAATGTTAATCATCATTTGCTTTTTCCTTTTAATCGCCGTATTAATTCCTGGAATAGGCATGGAAAGAAACGGCTCAAGAAGCTGGATTGGGGTCGGAGCTTTTTCAATTCAGCCTTCAGAATTTATGAAGTTGGCCATGATCGCTTTTTTAGCAAAGTTTCTATCTGAAAACCAGAAGAAGATTACTTCGTTTAAAAAGGGTCTGGTACCTTCTTTAGGTCTTGTTTTTACGGCATTTGGCATTATTATGATGCAGCCTGATTTAGGTACAGGGACAGTAATGGTTGGGACTTGTATTGTGATGATTTTTGTATCGGGTGCTAGAATCACTCATTTTGTATGGCTTGGTCTCTTAGGTGTAGCGGGATTTGTAGCATTAGTTTTATCTGCTCCATACCGCATTAAGCGGATTACTTCGTTTTTAGATCCCTGGGAAGACCCGTTAGGGAGCGGGTTCCAAATTATTCAGTCTCTTTATGCTATAGGCCCTGGAGGATTATTTGGATTAGGGCTCGGACAGAGCAGACAAAAGTTTTTTTACCTGCCAGAGCCGCAAACAGACTTTATTTTCGCCATCCTGGCTGAAGAGTTAGGTTTTATCGGCGGATCATTTGTCCTTTTGCTTTTCGGTTTACTGCTGTGGCGAGGAGTGAGGATTGCGCTAGGTGCTCCTGATTTATATGGCAGTTTTTTAGCAATCGGAATCATTACAATGGTTGCGATTCAGGTCATGATTAATGTTGGAGTTGTCACAGGTCTCATGCCAGTTACAGGAATTACCTTGCCATTTTTAAGCTATGGGGGCTCATCGCTGACCTTAATGTTAATGGCGATCGGTGTCCTATTAAATGTTAGCAGGTATTCAAAATATTAAAGTTTTATCAAAAGGTTATTTATCATGATAATGATATAATGAGGCTGACGATAGGGAAGCGATAGACTTTAGGCTTTAATCTTTGCCTTAAGTGAGTACCTTACTAGTCAGCCTTCGTCACGTTTACATATGAAGAAGCGACAATTGTACTTAGTCGATATGCTTAACAATTGATAAAATGGGGGAATTAGAATGAGGATCGTCGTTAGCGGCGGAGGAACGGGAGGGCATATTTACCCTGCCCTTGCGTTAATAAAAGAAATTAAAAAACATCATTCACATGTTGAATTTTTATATATTGGCACGAATAATGGATTAGAAAATAACATTGTAAAGCGGGAAGGGATCGATTTTAAAGCCATTGAAATTACAGGCTTTAAACGAAAACTATCATTCGAAAATGTTAAAACAGTCACTCGATTTTTAAAAGGTGTTAAAGTAAGTAAAAAATACTTGAGAGATTTTAAACCTGATGTTGTAATCGGAACGGGCGGTTATGTTTGCGGACCAGTCGTCTATGCAGCTTCAAAGCTGAACATTCCTACCATCATTCATGAACAAAATAGTTTGCCTGGCATTACTAATAAATTTTTATCCCGTTATGTTGACAAAGTCGCCATTTGTTTTGAAGATGCAAGAAAGTATTTTCCTGAGCATAAAGTAGTTTTAACTGGAAACCCCCGGGCATCTGAGGTTTTAGGTCAAGATGCTGAAAAGGGCAGACGTTCTTTAGGGCTTAAAGCATTTAAGAAAACAGTCTTAATTTTTGGAGGCAGTCGTGGTGCAAAGGCAATTAATGAAGCTGTCTTGGAAATGATTCCGACTTTACATGATAAACCATACCAGGTTGTTTATGTAACAGGAGAGGTCCATTATGATAAAGTCATGAAGGAAATGGATGCATTGGGTGACTCTTCCCATGTTGTTATTAAACCATTTATTCATAATATGCCAGAGGTATTGGCGTGTGTTGATTTAATTGTTTCCAGAGCGGGAGCAACATCACTTGCGGAGATAACTGCATTAGGGATCCCAAGCATATTAATTCCAAGTCCCTATGTTACAGCAAATCACCAAGAAAAAAATGCTAGATCTTTAAGTGATCATGATGCGGCAATTATGCTTCGTGAACAAGAACTTAACGGAAGCTTATTGTTATCACATATTGATGATATCTTATTAAACGAGGCGAAATTAGATCAGATGAAGAATGCCTCAAGAAAGCTTGGTATCCCAGATGCAGCTTTAAGGTTATATCAAGTGATGAAGAATCTTTCAAGGAAATAAAGGCAAGCTTAAGGAGGTTATTATGAACACATTATATAAAGAATTGGCGGATGCGAATATAGGCAAGGTTATTGAAAATGAACCGTTAGCAAAGCATACAACGATGAAAATTGGGGGTCCTGCTGAACTATTTATTGAACCGAATAGTATAGACGATCTGGCAAGAGCTTTCCAAATTATAAAAAAACATGGAGTTAAGTGGAGAGCAATTGGAAGAGGCTCAAATCTCCTTGTTGCGGATAAGGGAATTAAAGGCGTTGTCATAAAGCTCGGTTCGGGAATGGATGATTTTGAGTTAGCTGGGGAGACCCTTACTGTGGGCGGAGGTTGTTCCGTTATTAAGCTCGCAACGCTTATAAGTAAAAAAGGCTTTTCAGGTTTAGAGTTTTCAAGCGGGATTCCGGGTTCTATCGGAGGAGCAGTATATATGAATGCTGGTGCACATGGATCCGATATGTCAAAAATATTAGAGAAAGCACATATCTTGTTTGAAGACGGTACGATGGAATGGTTAACGAATGAGGAGATGGAATTCTCCTACAGAACCTCTATCTTGCAAGAAAAAAGACCAGGTATTTGTATAGAAGCGGTATTAAACTTGCAAAAAGGTAAAAAAGAAGATATTGTAGCGGTTATGCAAAAAAATAAGGATTATCGTAGAGAAACTCAGCCTTGGAATTACCCATGTGCTGGAAGTATTTTTCGCAATCCTCTTCCAAAATATGCGGGACAGTTAGTTGAAGAAGCTGGATTAAAAGGGTATCAAATTGGCGGTGCTAAAATATCTGAAATGCATGGGAACTTTATTGTGAATGCTGGAGGGGCAACGGCACAAGATGTATTAGATCTTATTTCATTCACAAAAAAGACGGTTTTTGATAAGTACGAGATTACATTGGAAACAGAAGTCGAAATAATCGGCCTAAATTAAACAAACATCACCATTATTTCCTTTTCCTGTGTTATAATGACAATATAAAAATTGTTCATGAAATGATGGAAATGGCTCAATTTTTCTGCTCTTTTATAAATAATGGTTTTCGGTTAACAAATGGGCTGTCTCAGAAAGGGTCTGACCCTTTGGTTTTTGAGGCAGTCCTATTTTATCATTAAATCGTTAAACTAGGACAAGTCATCAGAAATTAACAATGAACACTCTTCGTTTGTTTTCGAAAAAAAATAACCTGCTCTTTAAAAGTTGTTTTTTTTCGTAATCATATGAGTGCTTTTTGTGTGTTCGAATTAATTTTAGGGAAAAAATGAATTCTTTAAATGAAATGAGAGTTTGCCTAGTGACTGATAGTGTGGGGTGAACAGGATTGGAGAAAAAAGTTGTTTCGTTAGAGGATCGTATACCAAAATTACAGCAACAGAGAAAACAGAAAACGAACCGGAGACTAATTTCTTTTTTATCCGTTTTCTTCCTGCTTATTTTGCTGGTAATTTACTTTCAATCTCCTTTAAGTAAAGTAGCAAGTATTTCAGTTGAAGGAAATAAAACGGTTGAGTCAAAAAAAATCATTGAACTAAGTGGAATTACGACTTCATCAGAATTTTGGAGCGTCAACTCGAAACAAGTAAAAACATCTGTAAAAAGTCTTTTGCAAATTAAAGATGTACAAGTTGAAAAGAAATTGCCGAACCATATTGTCTTACAAGTAGAAGAGCATGAGAGTATTGCCTATATTGAGCGTGACGGTTCCTATTTTCCAATTCTTGAAAATGGCAAGGTATTAAAGGATAAACAGGTTAAAGCACCCGCAGATGCTCCTGTTTTAATCAATTGGGAAAATGACAATGCAATTGAGGTTATGATAGATGAACTAAAAAAGCTGCCGCCAGGTATCTTAAACTCGATCTCTGAAATCCATCATACACCGAAAAAGACTGATCCTTGGTTGATCCATCTATATATGAATGATGGTTATGAAGTCCTCGCTTCTGTTCGTACTTTTTCTAAAAAAATGGACTCTTATCCTGAAATTGTCAGTCAGCTTGATGAAAATAGCCGGGGGATTATTCATCTGGAAGTAGGCTCCTATTTTGAATCATATGAACCTTTAAATGAAGAGGAGGAGGAGAATGAAGTCGAGAATGAAACTGAGGGGTAGATATGTTATTTTATCCCTTGTCCTCCTTGTAGTAGGTTTTTTAATTTCCTATTCATATCAGCTTACAAAAGAAAAAAATCAAGAGCATGTAATATCAGCTGAACAATGGCAAAAAGAGTACGAAATAAGATCCCAGCTCATCAATAACGAAGAAATTAATCGTGAATTACAGAAAGAATTATATGAAAAGCAAGATCAAGTAAAAAAAATAGAGGAATCTCTAAAGGATCAAAAACAAGTTTATTATAATCTTGTTGAAGATGTAGAGAAGTTTCGTATGTATGTTGGTGACCTCCCGGTTGTTGGCGAGGGCGTGGAAGTGACTTTGGAGGATGCATCCTATATTCCGGATGGCGAAAATGTTAATAATTATATTGTTCATGAAAGCCATATATTTAATGTTATAAACGAACTGTATATTTCGGGGGCTGATGCGATATCAATTAATGGTCAAAGGTTATCAAGTGATTCCTATATTTATTGTAACGGACCTGTTATAACCGTGGATGGAAATCAATTCCCGGCACCATTCGTTATCTCGGCTATCGGTGATCCCGATGTTTTAATCCCTGCGCTCAATATTGCCGGAGGTATTCTTGATCAACTTGTATATGATAATATTGTTGTTACTGTTGAGAAAAAAGACGAAATCAAAATGAAGCCTTTGTTACAAGAGGACAAGACCTCTTCATAAAATGCGCTAAAAGCCTAGTTAAGAATTTTGGAACAGTCAGGTGGTTGAATTGAAGCAAACGAGCTGGAAAAATGGATTTAGTTTTTCTCTTTTAACAATGATATTTGGTCTAATGCTTGCGATCCAATTTCGAACAATACAAGAGCCTGTTGTGAGAGATACAAGGGATATGTGGCAGCTGAGAGAAGACTTGAAAAAGGAACAGCAGCTTCAGGTTGAACTGCTATCTGAAATTAGGAAATACAATGAGACCATTGAAACTTATGAGGCTGAAAAGAATCAGAATCCTGAAGCAGCTTTAAAGGAAACATTAAATGTTCTCGAAAAAGAGGCAGGCCTTACTGAAGTTACAGGACCAGGTATCATCATTACTATCGACAGTTTATTTTCTGAGGAATTGCTTGGACAACCACTGCAAAGCATTTCTCCTGATTTGTTAAAACGGCTTATAAATGAATTAAATTCATATGATGCCGAAGAAATTTCGATTCAAGGCAGACGTTTAATTAATTCCAGTGTCATTAGAGATATTAACGGCCAGACAAAAATGGATAATTACAGTTTAAATACGTATCCAATCGAAATTAAAGTAATCTCAGAAGATGCCGATAAACTATATAATAGAATGAGTGCGTCAACAACTGACGAAGATTTTGCCATTGATAACCTAAGTCTAACTGTTTCAAAGCCTTTAGAAAACATCACTATTCCTGCTTATGAAGATACAATTCGAGTGAAAAATATGAAGCCATTAGAAACAAAAGAAGGGGGAAAATAACATGTGGCTTCCAATTCTAGGTCTAATACTAGGTGTGTTTTTAGGTTTTGTATCTGAGCTTCGGATTCCCCCTGAATATTCAAATTACTTATCAATAGCGATATTAGCTGCCTTTGATACTCTGTTAGGAGGCATTCGAGCACATCTGCAGGATATATATGATGAAGTTGTCTTTGTTTCAGGCTTTTTCTTTAACATCATTTTAGCTGCAAGTTTAGCTTTTCTCGGTGTACATCTTGGTGTAGACTTATATTTAGTAGCGGTATTTGCCTTTGGGGTTAGATTATTTCAAAATATTGCTGTCATTAGAAGAATCCTAATATCAAAATGGTCTATTTCCAGAGAAAAACTGAAAAAAAATTGAATATTTAAAAGGGAATATTAAGTATTTGACGAATAAACCTAATATGGTGAAAAACAAGTAAATAGTTAAAAAATCATTTTGTTACAAATATGTAAAACTAGATTCATTGTCATGTTGTTCTTAAACGAATAAAATAGAAAGTATTGATAGATGGGGAGGTGCCTTAGAATGAACAGCAATGAATTATTCGTAAGTCTTGACATCGGTACATCCAGTGTTAAAGTAATTATTGGTGAAATGACGAATGATACTTTAAACATTATTGGTGTAGGTAATGTAAAATCAGAAGGATTAAGAAAAGGATCTATAGTTGATATAGATGAAACCGTTCATTCTATAAAAAAAGCTGTTGAACAAGCCGAAAGAATGGTAGGGATCTCCTTAAAAAGAGTTGTTGTCGGTGTTACTGGTAACCATGTACACTTACAAGATTGTCATGGTGTAGTAGCAGTTTCAAGCGAAAATAGGGAGATTTCCAATGAGGATGTTAGAAGAGTTATTGAGGCAGCTCAGGTTGTATCAATTCCACCAGAACGGGAAATTATTGATGTCATCCCAAGACAATTTATTGTTGATGGATTAGATGAAATCAACGACCCTAGAGGAATGCTTGGAGTTCGTCTGGAAATGGAAGGTTCCATCATTACTGGATCGAAGACGATATTACATAATTTGCTGCGTTGTGTAGAGCGTGCAGGCTTAGAAATAACGGATATTTGTTTGCAACCGCAGGCTGCAGGGTCTGTAGCACTGTCTAAGGATGAGAAAAACCTGGGTGTAGCTTTAGTTGACATCGGCGGGGGATCTACAACAATCGCGGTATTTGAACAGAATCATTTAGTGGCAACCAGTGTTCTTCCAGTAGGAGGAGAAAATATTACAAAGGACATTTCAATCGGCCTGCGTACAACTACAGATGAAGCTGAGCGCATTAAAGTCAAATATGGACATGCTTATTATGATCATGCATCAGAAGACGAAGTATTTGAAGTTGCCATCATTGGTTCAGATCAAAAGAGATCTTTTAATCAATTAGAAATAGCTGATATTATTGAAGCAAGACTTGAAGAAATTTACGATTTGATTCTTTATGAATTAAAACGGCTTGGTGTCCGTGAACTGCCAGGCGGGTTTGTTCTAACTGGTGGAACTGTTAGGATGCCGGGAGTTCTTGAATTGGGACAAGCAGTCCTTCAAAACAGTGTAAGAATCGCAAGCCCGGATTACATTGGAGTAAGAGAACCTCAATATATGACGGGAGTAGGCTTAATTCAATTTGCGCATAAAAATGCCAAAATTCAAGGCAGAAAGATAGGTTCAAATGTTTCAGTAAATACTGTGGAGGTAGCCGCTGCTAAGGAACCACAGCCACAGCAACAACGTTCAAATCATAAGCAACAACCAGAAGAGAAAAAGGTTAATAAAGTAAAGAAGTTCTTTGGCTACTTCTTTGAATAGTTCACATCAATTAGTCATTTGATGGATTAGGAGGATTTCGCATGTTGGAGTTTGATACAAATATTGACGGCTTAGCTACCATAAAAGTAATCGGGGTAGGTGGCGGTGGTAATAACGCTGTCAATCGAATGATAGAGCATGGAGTTCAAGGTGTTGAATTTATTGCTGTTAATACCGATGCCCAAGCATTAAATTTATCTAAAGCAGAAGTTAAAATGCAAATTGGATCAAAGCTTACCCGTGGATTGGGAGCAGGTGCAAACCCTGAGGTTGGAAAAAAGGCTGCTGAAGAAAGCAGAGAGCAGATTGAAGAAGCATTGCGAGGCGCGGATATGGTATTCGTTACTGCAGGTATGGGAGGCGGAACGGGTACTGGGGCTGCTCCGGTTATCGCACAAATTTCAAAGGATCTCGGCGCATTAACGGTTGGGGTGGTTACAAGACCATTTACTTTCGAAGGCCGTAAACGTGCTATGCAAGCTGCTGGCGGGATTTCTTCAATGAAGGAATCTGTCGATACGCTTATTGTCATCCCAAATGATCGCCTACTTGAAATCGTCGACAAAAACACACCGATGCTTGAAGCATTCAGAGAAGCAGATAATGTATTACGTCAAGGGGTTCAAGGGATCTCTGACTTGATCGCTACACCTGGTTTAATTAACCTTGATTTCGCTGATGTGAAGACGATCATGTCAAATAAAGGTTCAGCTTTGATGGGGATTGGTGTTGCAACTGGCGAAAATCGTGCAGCTGAGGCAGCAAAGAAAGCTATTTCAAGTCCGTTGCTTGAAAAATCAATCGATGGTGCTCAAGGTGTTTTAATGAACATTACTGGTGGTACAAACTTGAGTTTATATGAAGTTCAAGAAGCTGCTGATATTGTGGCCACAGCATCAGATCAAGATGTAAACATGATTTTCGGTTCTGTTATTAACGAAAATCTTAAAGATGAAATTGTTGTTACTGTCATTGCGACTGGATTTACTGAACAAGAGGTTAATCCGCTAAGCCAACAACCTCGCCAATTTAACACTGGCAATACGGCAAAGGCTATGCCAAAACGTGAAATGAAGCGGGAAGAACCAGTTCAAGAAACCTCATCTCGCAATAATGTTCAACAAGCCGATGATGCATTAGATATCCCGACATTCTTAAGAAATCGAAACAAACGTCGATAAAAAATTATCATGTAAGAAAAAAGAGTGCAGATCATACGATTTATGCACTCTTTTTTATTTATCTTTACTGGTTTAAAACCTCATTGATAGAAGTCTCACTAACCATCAATGGGATAAAGCCCCCAATAATGGAAGACTCACTTTATCCCACCTTAACGGGCAGTAAACAAGTAAATCTAAGAATAATAAGTAGTGGATAACTGCCCGTAAAGATCCGATAAGTCTCGCTAACCATTAAGGGGGATAAAAAAGCCCCCCAATAACGGAAGACTCACTTTATCCCATCTTAACGGGCAGTAAAACAAGTAAATCTAAGAATAATAAGTAGTGGATAACTGCCCGTAAAGATCCGATAAGTCTCGCTAACCATCAATGGGATAAAGCCCTCAATAATGGAACTCTCACTTTAACCCTTTCTTTAATAGTGAACGTTACTATTCTACTTGTAAGGCCTCTTACAATTCGCTTTTTTCTTCTAAAAACTCGACAAAAATTCTAATAATCTATCAAAAATTCTTACATTTTCTCGGCAGTAAGTGACAGACTTCCTATCAATGAAGATTTATACTAGTGGCTATAGGTCATCATCTATTTCAGTTAATAATGGGCTAAGTAATAGGATGAAAAGGATAGATTTCACTTTATCCCAATCTTAACGGGCAGTAAACTTCCACTTTAAGATTGAGGTGAGCTAAGAAGATAAATGGGGGATGAAGAATATTCCGCACTTTTGAGAAGCCTCGCTTTATACCAGAGGGGAAGGAGTAGAGAATGTCTATTTACTTAGACGTTATTTGGTTTTTAAACTTTTCCTTTGATTTGTTTCTGCTTCTTTTAACAGCTATTGCATTGAAAAGGAAAATTTTTAAGCTGCGAATTATTCTTGCAGCCCTTTTAGGTTCAAGCATAGTCCTGATGATGTTTTCACCATTTGCGTTTATGGCGACACATCCGCTAGGAAAAATGGTTATTTCCATGATGATGGTTGTCATAGCCTTTGGTTTTAAACGGTTTCGCTTTTTTTTTCAAAGCTTGCTAACCTTTTATTTTGTAACATTTTTGGTTGGTGGTGGTATGATTGGCGCCCATTATTTTTTACAAGCAGAAATGGAATATTTAGATGGGCTATTCATGACAAATTCTTCAGGTTTTGGACATCCAATAAGCTGGCTGTTCGTACTAATCGGTTTCCCGATTATGTGGTTGTTTTCAAGGAATCGCCTTGAGGGTCTTGAAGCCAAAAAGATTCATTTCGACCAAATGGTAACTGTTACGATAAGTGTAGATTCAACCCAGTTTACGTTAAACGGTCTGGTTGATAGCGGGAACCAGCTTTATGATCCAATTACAAGAAGCCCGGTTATGATTATTGATACGTTAAAGGCTAAGGACTATCTACCAGATCAGCTTGTAAATCAAGCCCTTCAGCAGGATGTCATGAAATCATTAAGTGAGAGCGGTAATGAAGGTCATCCTTGGGAACATCGTGTACGAATTATTCCTTATCGCGTTGTAGGTAGTGAAAATCAGTTTTTATTAGGCTTTAAACCTGATGAAGTGTGGATCGAGACAAAAAATGAAAAAATTAAGGTTCATAAAACAATTGTTGGCTTAAACCGTACAACCTTGTCTTCCGAAAATGAATATGAATGTATAGTCCATCCGAAAATGCTACAGGGTCAACCAATTGAGCATGTATCTTAATGCATATCCTTGTTTTATAGACTAAAGTTGATATTCAGCAAAAATTTGGTTACTTCTATTTTACTCTGTTTCTTTTATTTTAGAAGGGGGAGGAACATGAAAAAACTTAAATTACACCTTACTTACTTATGGTATAAACTATTAATCAAGCTAGGAATCAAAACTGATGAGGTATATTACATCGGAGGCAGTGAAGCATTGCCCCCACCCCTCTCAAAGGAAGAAGAGGAACTTTTGCTACAAAAGCTGCCTTCTGGAGATCAGGCAGCCAGATCAATCCTAATTGAACGAAACTTACGTCTTGTGGTCTATATTGCCCGCAAATTTGAAAATACTGGTATTAATATTGAAGATTTGATAAGCATTGGAACCATCGGTTTAATAAAAGCGGTTAATACCTTTAATCCAGAAAAGAAGATCAAGCTTGCTACATATGCTTCAAGATGTATCGAAAATGAAATTCTCATGTATTTGCGAAGAAACAATAAATTGCGCTCAGAGGTATCCTTTGATGAACCGTTAAATATTGATTGGGATGGAAACGAATTGCTTTTATCCGATGTGTTAGGCACCGAAGACGACATTATAACAAAGGATCTTGAAGCAAATGTGGATCGTAAATTATTAATGAAAGCTCTGCAGCAGTTAAATGACCGCGAAAAACAAATTATGGAGCTTCGTTTTGGTCTACAGGGCGGAGAAGAAAAGACGCAAAAAGATGTTGCTGATATGCTTGGCATTTCCCAATCCTATATTTCTAGGCTTGAAAAGAGAATTATTAAAAGATTACAAAAAGAATTTAATAAAATGGTGTAAAAAATTTTTTTCATTTAAAAATCCCTTATTTTATCAAATAAAATGAGCATATCATCCCTTCCTGACATGATTAGCTTGTGCATATTTTTTCCACTCAAGGAGATACTTAACACTGTACAGCAGCTCCTGTTAGGAGGGAAAGATGTGACAAGAAATAAAGTCGAAATTTGTGGAGTAGACACCTCAAAACTTCCAGTTCTTAAAAACGAGAAAATGAGAGAGCTATTTAAACAAATGCAAAATGGAGACTTATCAGCAAGAGAAGAGCTGGTGAACGGCAACTTAAGATTGGTACTCAGTGTAATCCAGCGTTTTAACAACAGAGGAGAATTTGTTGACGATTTGTTTCAAGTTGGCTGTATTGGATTAATGAAATCAATCGATAATTTTGACTTAGGCCAGAATGTCAAATTTTCAACATATGCTGTACCAATGATTATCGGAGAAATTCGTAGATATTTAAGGGATAATAATCCTATTCGTGTCTCCCGGTCACTTCGAGATATTGCTTATAAGGCTCTCCAGGTTAGAGAACGTCTTATGAGTGAAACATCAAGGGAACCGACTGCTGAAGAAATCTCAAGAGTACTGGAAGTTCCGCATGAAGAGATTGTTTTTGCTCTTGATGCCATTCAGGATCCTGTTTCATTATTTGAACCCATTTATAATGATGGAGGAGACCCAATTTTTGTTATGGACCAATTAAGCGATGAGAAAAATCGCGATATCCAATGGATTGAAGAATTGGCCTTAAAAGAAGGAATGAGACGTCTTAATAGTCGAGAAAAACTAATTCTCAGGAAACGATTTTTTCAAGGGAAAACGCAAATGGAGGTCGCTGAAGAAATCGGCATTTCCCAAGCACAAGTATCTCGATTAGAAAAAGCCGCAATTAAACAAATGAATAAAAATATTCAAAACTAAGGCTGCTCAATATGAGTAGTCTTTTTCATTATAAATGAAAAAATATTTCTATTCGATTGAATAGTTTATCCTCCACACTACATAGATATGTAATAGAGTGTCGTTATAAGGGACAGGAGGCGTTATGATGTATATTTCAGAATTTCAGACAAAAGATGTTGTAAATGTGTCAGATGGGAAAAAGCTTGGAAATATCGATGATTTTGATATCAATGTGACAAATGGGAAAATTCAAGCGATTATTATTAATGGTCATGGGAAAATGTTAGGTTTTTTTGGAAAAGACGAGGAATTCGTCATTCCATGGCGAAATATAGTGAAGATAGGGGAAGATGTTATTCTAGTAAGAATAAATCGACAAATTGAGGGAGTAGATGAATAATTTGTCATTCAAACTAACCCTAATCGATAAGATGTGGTAAAATAAGTGCGAAACAATGTTTTTAAATATCGTAAATAAAGGATTGAATGATAATGGCAGCAGAACCTTTTCAACAAAAAGATACAGCATTTTTATCACTGCCCCAGTGGGATAATCTTATAAAAGGTCTCACCGTTGGATTTACCACAAAATCTGGCGGCGTCAGCAGTGATGCATACTCAACTTTAAATCTTGGATTGCATGTGCAGGACCAGCCGGAAAAGGTTGTCCAAAACAGAGAGATTTTAGCATCAAAACTCTCCTTTCCAACAAAGAATTGGGTATTTGCTGAACAAATTCACTCCACTCATATTGAAAAAGTATCCATACAGGATCGTGGAAGAGGCTTAACAGCATATAAAGATGGTCTTTCAGGCTCTGATGGATTATATACTAAAGATGATGGGGTAATGCTGTCATTATGTTTTGCCGATTGTGTCCCGCTTTATTTTATAGCCCCCGAAAAACATTTAATTGGTCTTGCCCATGCCGGCTGGAAGGGAACCGTAAATGATATTGGCGGAGAAATGGTTAGAAAATGGATCAATGAAGAAGATGCCGATCCCAAGAACATTAAAGTGGCGATTGGACCTGCAATTGGTCATTGCTGCTACATAGTGGATGATAAGGTGATTTCTGCAATTAACAAAATTGTTATCAAGAAGTATTCTGTTCCATATCGCTCAGTTTCCGATGGACAATATACATTAGATTTAAAACAGCTTAACAAATACTTGCTTCTTGAATCTGGAGTAAAGGAAGAAAACATTACGATTTCACAGCAATGTACAAGCTGTGAAAATGACCTGTTTTTCTCACACCGGCGTGATGCCGGAAAAACAGGACGAATGTTAAGCTTTATCGGCATTAATAAGGAGGCTTAACTTAAGTCATGAACGTTCAGGAAAATTATCTAACAATCAGGGAAAACATCAAAAGGATATGTAATTGTATTGGACGAAACCCGGAAGACATTAAAGTCATCGCAGTGACGAAGTATGTAAGCATTGAACGGGCAAAAGAAGCAATTGCTGCAGGTGTCCATCATTTGGGTGAAAACCGCGATGAAGGACTTCAGGCAAAATTTCAGGAAATTAAAGATACAGCAATTTGGCATTTTATTGGTACCCTGCAAACGAGAAAGGTGAAAAGCATTATTGATAAGGTAGAATACATCCATTCATTGGATCGTCTTTCCCTTGCAAAAGAAATTGATAAACGTGCAACAAAGCCGATCAAGTGCTTTATTCAAGTAAATGTTTCTGGAGAAGAATCAAAGCATGGCTGTTCACCTGAAGAGGTCATTGATTTTGTAAAGGGCTTGGAAGCTTATCAAAACATTAAGGTTGTTGGCTTAATGACGATGGCACCCTTTACAGATGATCAACAACTAATTCGTACATGCTTTAAAAGGCTAAAAATGATCCAGCAAGAGGTACAAGCATTAAAGATTTCTACTGCACCTTGCCATGAACTGTCTATGGGAATGTCCAATGATTATGAAATTGCAATTGAAGAAGGGGCAACTTTTATTCGTATTGGTACATCACTTGTTGGTAATGAAAACGGAGGTGTTTAAGATGTCACTTAAAAATAGATTTAAAAGTTTTTTTGCATTGGAAGATGAAGAGTATGAATATGTTGAGAGTGAGGAACAACAGCAGCAGCCTGAATACGAGGAGCAGCCGCAAATTCCTCATAAATCTCAGTCGCATGCGCCAAAACAAAATGTTGTAAGTTTGCAAAGTGTGCAAAAATCCTCTAAAGTTATTCTATGTGAACCAAGGGTCTATGCGGAGGCACAAGAAATAGCCGATCAGCTAAAAAATCGTCGGGCCGTTGTTGTTAACCTTCAAAGTATTCAGCGGGATCAAGCGAAGCGAATCGTTGACTTTTTAAGTGGTACTGTTTATGCAATCGGCGGTGATATTCAGCGGATCGGGATGAATATCTTTTTATGTACACCTGATAATGTAGATGTCTCAGGATCGATTTCTGAGCTGGTATCAGACGAAGAACATCAAAGGTGGTAATCACGAATGGACATTTTATATAGTGTAATCAGAACATTACTAACGTTTTACTCGTATGCAATTATTGTATACATATTACTTTCTTGGTTCCCGGGTGCTAGAGAATCTGGTTTTGGGCAATTTTTAGCTAAAATATGTGAACCATATTTAGAACCATTTCGCAAAATAATACCTCCATTAGGAATGATTGATATTTCTCCAATAGTGGCCATTTTAGCATTGCGTTTTGCTGAATACGGAGTTGCATCACTCTTTACAATGATTGGCTAGGGACAACGTTTTCGTCCCTCTTTTTGTTTTAGATCATCTTTATGTCTTATACGAATGAGCTTACTGGAGTTGTGATGATGGACCATATTTATCAGCATTTTCGGGGTGAAGAACGCCATTTTATCGATCAGGTTTTGGAATGGAGGGAAAGCGTTCTTGATCATTATCACCCGAAGCTAACCGACTTTTTAGATCCAAGAGAGCAAGAAATTGTTGCTTCTGTAATTGGTGAAAATTCAGATGTGAAAGTTTCATTTTCAGGGGGCAGTGATGATACAGAACGGAAACGAGCGTTATTGTATCCGGATTATTTCCAGCCGGAACTTGAGGACTTTAAGTTAACCGTATTTGAGGTGCAGTATCCTAGTAAATTTATTACCCTGCAACATAGGCAAGTTCTTGGTTCACTAATGAGTCTTGGCTTAAAGCGTTCAAAATTTGGCGATATCCGTTTTTCTGAATCAATTGTCCAATTTGTTAGTGCAAGTGAAGTGGCAGATTATATAAAAGCGAATTTTCAAGAGGTAGGCCGTGCAAAAATCAGCTTGAAAGTAATCTCAATGAACGAATTCATTCCTCATGTTGAAGACGTTCACGAGCTAGTCACGACGGTTTCATCATTACGTCTCGATGTTGTATGCTCAGCAATCTACAATCTCTCACGTCAAAAAATACAACCGTTGATTGCAAATGGATTGGTGAAAGTGAATTGGAAAACTGTAGATTCCGTATCTTTTGAATGCCGTTTAGGTGATACACTGTCTGTTCGCGGATATGGGCGCAGCAAATTGCTGGCTATTGAAGGGAAAACAAAGAAGGATAAGTGGAGGATCGTTGTACATAAACAAAAATAATTTTAAGGTTTTAGCAGGATTTTCAACAAAGCTGTCGAAATATGATTTATAATGTTGTCAATGATTAACTATTTAACTACATATTGGAGGTGGCATCCATGCCTTTAACACCATTAGATATCCATAATAAGGAGTTTAGTAAAGGATTTCGTGGATATGATGAAGACGAAGTAAATGAATTCTTGGATCAAGTGATAAAAGATTATGAAATGATTATCCGCGAAAAGAAAGAACTTGAATCTCGCGTATCAGAGCTAACTGAAAAATTAGGTCACTTTACAAATATTGAAGAGACATTGAATAAATCGATCATTATTGCTCAAGAAGCAGGTGAAGACGTAAAGCGGAATGCCCAAAAAGAATCCAAGCTCATCATTAAAGAGGCAGAAAAAAACGCTGACCGAATTATTAATGAAGCATTAGCTAAATCTCGAAAAATCGCCATGGAAATTGAAGAACTTAAAAAACAATCAAAAGTTTTTCGAACTCGTTTTCAAATGCTAATTGAAGCACAGCTTGATCTTCTAAAAAATGATGATTGGGATCATTTATTGGAATATGAAGTTGAGCCAATTTTCGGTGAAGCAGAAGAAACGAAAAGCTAGACTTGACTTTTTGAATTTTATTCGCATATAATACGGAAACGTAGACTATTTTAAAAATCAATAATCTTTACAAAACGTTATATCAAACGGTGAAAGGGATAGTATTCCTTTATAACCTTATTTAGCGAATCGAGGATGGTGGAAGCTCGATATAAGGCAAAGGATGAAGATCACCCTTGAGTTCCATGCTGAACATCTTTAGATCAATAAGCAATGGCGAATCATTCACGTTACGAATGTAGAGTGGATTAATAGCATAGGCCATTAATCTAATAGGGTGGTACCGCGAGATAAACCTTCTCGTCCCTTGTGGGATGAGAAGGTTTTTTGTGTTTTGTGATAACTTTTAATCATGAATGCAGGAGGAATGAACATGGATTATAAAGATACCTTGCTTATGCCAAAAACTGAATTTCCAATGCGAGGAAATCTCCCGAACAGAGAACCAATCATGCAAGAAAAATGGGAGAAAATGAACATTTACGAAAAAGTACAGGAACGTACGAAAGATCGGCCGTTATTTGTTTTACATGATGGCCCCCCTTACGCAAATGGCGATATTCATATGGGGCATGCTTTAAACAAAATTTTAAAGGATTTTATCGTTCGCTATAAATCAATGAGCGGTTTTTGTGCTCCATATGTTCCTGGATGGGATACACATGGTCTTCCAATTGAAACAGCTCTTACGAAAAACAAAAAAGTAAATCGAAAAGAAATGACTGTTGCTGAGTTCCGTAAGCTTTGTGAAGAATATGCTTGGGAGCAGATCAATGGACAGCGCGAGCAATTCAAACGTTTAGGTGTGCGCGGTGATTGGGATAATCCTTATGTTACATTAAAGCCCGAATATGAAGCCCAGCAAATTAAAGTATTCGGAGAGATGGCCAAGAAAGGCTATATCTATAAAGGGCTAAAACCAGTATACTGGTCACCTTCAAGTGAATCTGCTCTTGCCGAGGCCGAAATTGAATACGCTGATAAGCGCTCACCATCTATTTATGTCGCATTCCCTGTCAAGGATGGTAAAGGTGTATTAACAAATGATGAAAAAATCGTCATCTGGACGACAACTCCTTGGACTATTCCAGCAAACCTAGGAATTTCCGTTCATCCTGAATTAGAATATAGTGTTATTGCTGTAGACGGCGAGAAATACGTTGTTGCTTCTGCATTAGTAGAATCTGTAGCAAATACAATTGGTTGGGAGAATTATCAGGTAGATCGAACTTTAAAAGGCGCTGAGCTTGACCGTATCGTTGCTAAGCATCCAATCTATGATCGGGATTCTCTTGTTATGCTTGGTGAACATGTTACAAGTGATGGCGGTACAGGTTGTGTTCATACAGCTCCAGGTCATGGTGAAGATGACTTTATCATCGGGCAGCAATATGGCTTAGATGTATTATGTCCTGTTGATGAAAAAGGGTATATGACGAAAGAAGCAGTTGGTTTTGAAGGATTATTCTATGATGAAGCCAACAAGCCAATTACCGAAAAATTGCAAGAGGTTGGAGCATTATTAAAGCTTCAATTTATTACACACTCCTATCCGCATGATTGGAGAACGAAAAAGCCGACAATCTTCCGTGCAACTGCACAATGGTTTGCATCGATTAAAGATTTCCGTGAGGATTTATTAACAGCTGTGAAGGAAACAAAATGGGTGCCGGCATGGGGAGAAACAAGACTATATAATATGGTACGGGATCGCGGAGACTGGTGTATTTCACGTCAGCGCGCATGGGGTGTGCCAATTCCGGTCTTTTATGCTGAAAATGGAGAGCCAATTATTACGGATGAAACGATTGAACATGTTTCGAATTTATTCCGTGAATTTGGTTCAAATGTTTGGTTTGAACGGGAAGCTAAAGATCTACTTCCAGATGGCTTTACCCATGAAGGAAGTCCAAACGGTATATTTACAAAAGAAAATGATATCATGGATGTTTGGTTTGATTCAGGCTCTTCACACCAAGCTGTTTTATTTGAAAGAGAGGATCTGCAAAGACCTGCTGATTTATATCTAGAGGGCTCTGACCAATATCGCGGCTGGTTTAACTCTTCCTTATCAACCGCTGTTGCTGTAACAGGTAAAGCACCATATAAAGGTGTATTAAGTCACGGCTTTGCTCTTGATGGCGAAGGACGTAAAATGAGTAAATCACTAGGAAATGTTGTTGTGCCTGCAAAAGTCATGAAACAACTTGGCGGAGATATTCTGCGTTTATGGGTTGCATCTGTTGATTATCAAGCAGATGTTAGGGTATCAGATGCAATTTTAAAACAAGTAGCTGAAGTGTATCGTAAAATCCGTAACACATTCCGTTTCTTGATCGGTAATCTTGCTGATTTTGATCCAGCTCAAGATACCGTAAGCCTTGAAGGGCTTCGAGATGTTGACCGCTACATGCTTGTTAAGCTTAATAAGCTGACAAAACGTGTAAAAGATGCTTATGACCAATATGAATTTGCGGCAATTTACCATGCTGTTCATAACTTCTGTACCATTGAATTAAGTTCATTTTATTTAGATTTCGCAAAAGATGTTCTCTATATCGAGTCTAAAGATAATCAAGAGCGTCGTGCTATTCAAACCGTTTTATATGAAACATTGCTTTCATTAGTAAAATTAGTTGCCCCAATTCTTCCGCATACGGCTGATGAAGTTTGGGAGCATATTGATTCTGTAACAGAAGAAAGTGTTCAATTAGTTGATATGCCAGAGGTTAAGCAATATCCTCAAGAAGAGGAGCTGGAAGCGAAATGGGATGCTTTTCTGTCATTACGTGATGATGTTTTAAAGGCATTAGAGGTTTCTCGTAATGAAAAAGTGATTGGTAAATCGCTAACTGCAAGTATTTCGCTTTATCCAAATGCTAAAGCGAAAGCATTACTTGATTCAGTTGATGAAGATTTAAAGCAGTTATTTATCGTTTCAGGCTTTGAAATTGCTGGCGATTACGATGCTGCTCCTGAAAAAGCACAGGTATTTGAAACAGTTAAAATCGTGATTGCACAAGCCGAAGGTGAAACGTGTGAACGCTGCTGGATTGTTACTCCTGAAGTAGGTTCAGTAGCTGAACATCCGACACTTTGTCAGCGTTGTGCTGGTATTGTGAAGGATCATTATTAATTAATTTGTACTTTGTGAGGGACTGACCCCAGAAGAGTGTAGTGCTAATTATTTTAGTCTACCCTTTTTAGGGGTCAGTTTTTTGCTTTTTACTTAATATGTGCCTATTTTTTTAAAATATGGTTTAACGGACAAAAAGTGTGGGGTAAAAATTAGCATTGATAATAAAGCTGTTATTATACCTTAACATCCATTTCAACTAGAGGAAAATTCTTAACAGGGTGAGGTTGTATTTATCAGGTTAAACTATTTGTACAACATGAGAAGGATAAGGAGTTGTCCATCTTGAATAAATTTTTTGGAATCCGTTATGAATTGCAAGTGATGAGAGAAGAACTGCGAGCACGATTATTTGAGCACAGTTTGTTTGATGCTGCTTGTGATGATCATCAAGGGAAAGATCAGACTTTGATGCATCATATAAAAGAGGAACTTCAAGATGTAGAACGTGCCTTAATGAAGATCGATAAAGGAATTTATGGGTACTGCGAAGAAACGGGTGAAGAAATCCCATTTGAAAAATTAAGGATACTCCCAACAGCTAGAACAAAATATGATTTCTTTTTCCAGGAATTGTATGAGCGTAAATCTCTCCCACAATTTGATTATACGCCATATGAAACATATATGAGCGGCAGTGAATATTAACAAATTTTACTCCCGGATATAAATGACTTAAATTCTTCAATAAAAAGGAGAGTTTAAGTCTTTCTTTTTGCGTTTAAACGAAATGTTGTTTCAGGTGCTGGTGCAGTCTTTACTAGTGCTTTAAACATTATTATATGGTACAATTCAAAAGGACAAAAACGCAAAATGAAGAGAAAAAGCAAGAAGTTGGGGGGAAAGTAGTGTTTTATTATCTTATTGCAGCAATCATAATTGTAATTGACCAAATAACAAAATGGCTAATTGTTAAAAAGATGGAGCTTGGCGAAAGCATTACGGTTATTGAGAACTTTTTATATATTACGTCACATCGTAACCGGGGAGCTGCCTGGGGAATCTTGCAAGGACAAATGTGGTTCTTTTATATTATAACAACGATCGTCATTATTGGGATTGTCTATTATATTCAAAAATATACGAAGAAAAATAAGGTAATGGGCGTTGCGCTTGGATTAATGCTGGGCGGCGCAATTGGTAATTTCATTGACCGTTTATTCCGAAAAGAAGTTGTCGATTTTATTAATACATATATCTTTACCTATGACTTCCCAATTTTTAATGTGGCTGATTCATCATTATGTATTGGAGTTGTCTTGTTATTTATTCATATGTTGTTTTTTGAAGGGAAACAAGAGAAGGAGCAGGCATAAATGGACATCGTTGAATTACTAGTAAGTGAAGAGCATCAAAATGAACGAATCGATAAGTACTTATCATCCTATAATGAAGAATGGTCTCGTACTCAAGTGCAGCTCTGGATAAAAGAAGGTGCTGTGAAAGTAAATGAGCAAACAGTTAAAACCAATTATAAATGTCAGCTTCATGATAAAATTGTCATTGAAATACCAGAGCCAGAGCCTTTAGACGTTGTTGCTGAAGAGATGGATCTTGATATTTATTATGAAGACCAGGATGTTCTAGTCGTGAATAAACCGAAAGGGATGGTTGTTCATCCTGCTCCGGGACATATGAGCGGTACGCTTGTGAATGGTTTAATGGCTCATTGTCAAGATCTTTCCGGTATTAATGGTGTGTTAAGACCAGGAATTGTTCACCGAATTGACAAGGACACGTCAGGGCTATTAATGGTGGCAAAAAATGATATGGCACATGAATCATTAGTCGAACAGCTTGTCAATAAAACGGTAACAAGAAGATATAAAGCAATCGTTCACGGCAGCATCCCCCATGATCACGGAACAATCAACGCTCCGATTGGCCGTGATAAAATGGACCGACAAAGTATGACCGTCACAAATGAAAGCAGTAAAGAAGCGGTTACTCATTTTCACGTATTAGAACGATTTGAAAACTATACATTTGTAGAATGTCAGCTTGAAACTGGGAGAACCCATCAAATTCGCGTACACATGAAATATATTGGGTATCCATTAGTCGGGGATCCAAAATATGGTCCGAAAAAGACTCTTTCTATTAATGGACAGGCATTACATGCTGGCATTTTAGGTTTCGAGCATCCGCGTACGAAGGAGTATCTTGAATTTGAAGCACCGCTTCCAGAGCAATTTGAAGATGTATTAAATCAATTAAGAAATAATCGTTGACACATTTCTACATGTTTGTCATAATAAATTTAACTTAATCAGAACCTTTAACACAGTCCCGTGAGGCTGAGAAGGAAAACGGAAAAGTTGACTATGCTTAGGCTTAAACATAGTGCAACTATCTCTTCGTATACCCTCTCACAAAACGGTGAGAGGGTTTTTTCGTTTCTATAAGGTTTGTTTCTAAAGACTTACGTAACGAAAGGAGATTGTAAAATGCCGCAAAAAGCTGTTGTTTTAGATGAACAAGCAATTCGCAGAGCGTTAACAAGAATTGCACATGAAATCATTGAACGAAATAAAGGAATTGAAAATAGTGTTTTAGTAGGGATTAAAACACGAGGCATTTATTTAGCGAAAAGGCTCGCGGACCGCATTGAACAAATTGAGGGAAAGAAAATCCATATCGGTGAGCTTGATATCACTCTTTATCGTGATGACTTATCAAAAAAGACAGATGATCTAGAGCCCCTTGTAAAGGGTTCCGATATTCCTGTTGATGTAACAAATCAAAAAGTTATACTAGTTGATGACGTATTATATACAGGAAGAACAGTAAGAGCAGCAATGGACGCTCTCGTTGATATCGGCAGACCAGCTAATATTCAGCTAGCTGTGCTGGTTGACAGAGGTCATCGTGAACTGCCAATAAGAGCTGATTATGTTGGAAAAAACATTCCGACCTCAAGCTCTGAAAAAATTATGGTTGAGCTCCGTGAAGCAGATAACCAAGATCAAGTGACAATCCACGAAAATTAAATAAACACCCTTTTAAAGATGGTCCAGAGAGGCTTCAAGGGGTACTTAAAGACCTAGGATGCTTTTTAAGCGAGAATAGGATCTCTATGCACCTCTTTGCCCAAAAGCAAAGAGGTTTTTTGTTAAAAACGATCATTCCTTCACACATTATAACTAACACGAACATTCATCATACTGGAGGTATTTAGGTGAAAGAGGAACAAATTATCCTTGATGTTAAAGATACACCGAAACCAATGACTTGGCTCGCATTAAGTTTTCAACATTTATTTGCGATGTTTGGAGCAACGATCCTAGTACCATATCTTGTCGAATTAGATCCGGCTGTTGCGTTGATCTCCAGCGGATTGGGAACAATTGCTTTTCTGCTAATAACAAAAGGTCAAGTTCCTGCATATCTAGGTTCATCCTTTGCATTCATTACTCCAATTATAGTAGCAAAGGCTGCAGGCGGTGTTGGAGCGGCAATGGTAGGGAGCTTCCTAGCAGGTTTAGTTTATGGTATTGTTGCATTAATCATAAAAGCTACAGGTCATAAATGGATTATGAAAATCCTTCCACCGGTTGTTGTGGGACCCGTTATTATCGTAATCGGCTTAGGGTTAGCTGGTACAGCAGTAGACATGGCAACAAATGATCCTGCAGGTGAATATAGCTTACAATACTTTTCAGTAGCATTAGTAACATTATTAATCACAATCTTATGCTCGATCTTTTTAAAAGGATTTTTTAATCTCATCCCGGTACTTATTGGAATTGCTGGAGGTTACCTTTATTCCTTAGCAATCGGTATCATTGATTTTTCGAAGGTTACTGAAGCAAAATGGGTACAAGCGCCAGACTTCGTAATACCATTTATTGATTACACACCTTCTGTATCTCTGGAAATCGTATTATTAATGGTTCCTGTAGTTGTCGTTACGATCTCAGAGCATATCGGACATCAATTGGTACTAGGAAATGTCGTTGGCCGAGATTATGTTGAAAAGCCTGGTCTGCATCGCTCAATATTAGGTGATGGGCTGGCAACAATGCTTGCAGCGCTGATAGGCGGGCCGCCCAATACGACTTATGGAGAAAATATCGGGGTCCTTGCGATTACAAGAGTTTACAGCGTATATGTAATCGCCGGTGCAGCGGTATTTGCGATATTGTTTGGATTCATCGGAAAAATATCTGCCTTTATCAGCACGATCCCAACACCGGTAATGGGTGGTGTATCAATCCTTCTCTTCGGGATCATCGCTTCATCAGGACTTAGAATGATGATTGATAGCAAGCTTAACTTAGGAAGCAAACGAAATCTCATTATTTCTTCTGTCATACTAGTCATTGGGATTGGTGAAGCAACTCTTAAGTTTGAAAACTTTGATTTACATGGAATGGCTTTAGCAGCTATCATCGGAATCATTTTAAATCTAGCTCTTCCTTATGATAAAGAACATACTAATCATAAAACAGCATAATTTGCTTAGATCTTTTAATCCAAGTCCAGAGAGGCTTAAAAGGGTGTAAGGCAAAGACAGGGTATATGAATACCTGAATTTTGCACTACCTTTCTACACCCTGATGATAAGTATCAGGGTATTTTTTTAAGAAAAAAGGAGTGGTTAAGGTATGAAAAACCTGCTGACAATGAATCAGCTAACAAATGAGGAAATTTACTCGATACTTGAGGATGCTCAAAACTACCGATTAGGGAAAGGCTGGAAACCGACAAGCATGTTATTTGTCTCAAATCTCTTCTTTGAACCAAGTACAAGAACTAGATTTAGCTTTGAAGTAGCCGAAAAGAAACTTGGCCTTCAGGTTTTAAACTTTACCGCAGAGCATTCAAGTGTTCAAAAAGGTGAAACGTTATATGATACCGTCAAAACGTTACAATCTATTGGTGCAAATGCAGTGGTCATTAGACATCAAGAGGATCATTTTTTTGAGGATTTGATCGGTAATGTATCGATTCCAATTATAAATGCCGGTGATGGCTGTGGTCATCATCCGACACAATCACTCCTTGATTTATTAACGATTAAACAAGAATTTGGACAGTTTCAAGACTTGACCGTATCCATTCTAGGTGATATTCGCCATAGCCGTGTTGCAAGATCAAACGCAGAAGTATTAACAAGACTAGGAGCAAAGGTATTGTTCTCTGGTCCAGCAGAGTGGCAGGATCCTTTAAATCCGCACGGCACTTATGTAGAGATCGATGAAGCAATCACAAAATCAGATGTGGTGATGCTGCTTCGAATTCAGCATGAAAGACATCATCAAAAGGCTAGTGCGGATGATTACTTACAGCAATATGGTTTGACAAAGGGAAGAGAAAAACAAATGAAAAAGGACGCAATCATTATGCATCCAGCCCCTGTAAATCGCGGAGTAGAGATAGACGATGCGTTAATTGAATGTGATCGATCCAGAATCTTTAAACAGATGGAAAATGGAGTTTTCGTTAGAATGGCTGTATTGAAAAGAGCTTTACAACAAATTGAGCATAATCAGGAGGTAAACGGAAATGTTATTTATTCTTAAGAATGGATTTATTTTAGATGAGCTTGGTGAGTTGCAAAAAGCAGATGTGAAAATAGAAAACGGGATTGTAAAAGAAATTGGAAATGATCTTACGGCAGATGGCTATGAAGTCTTGAATGTAGATGGACAGTTTGTATCAACAGGCTTTATCGATTTACATGTTCATTTAAGAGAGCCGGGCGGTGAGCATAAGGAGACAATTGAAACTGGTACAAAGAGTGCGGCAAAGGGTGGTTTTACAACCATAGCACCAATGCCAAATACACGCCCAGTTCCTGATACAAAGGAGCAAATGGAGTGGCTGCAAAATCGAATTAAGGAGACGGCAGTTGTAAAGGTTCTTCCATATGCATCAATCACTACAAGACAGCTTGGAGAAGAGTTGACGAACTTTAAAGCTTTAAAAGAAGCAGGGGCTTTTGCCTTTACTGATGATGGTGTTGGGGTGCAATCAGCAGGTAAGATGCTGGAAGCAATGAAACAGGCGGCTTCAATCGGAGCATCTATTGTCGCGCACTGTGAAGAAAACACCTTGATTAATAAAGGTGCTGTTCATGAAGGCAAGTTTTCAAAAGAGCACGGGATTAATGGGATTCCTTCTGTATGTGAATCTGTTCATATCGCAAGAGATATTTTGCTTGCAGAAGCTGCAGGCTGTCACTACCATGTATGTCATATTAGTACGAAGGAATCTGTCCGTGTGGTGAGAGACGCAAAACGTGCTGGAATTCAAGTAACTGCTGAAGTATCACCACATCATCTCTTATTATGTGAAGAAGATATTCCAGGTCTAGATCCTAATTTCAAAATGAATCCGCCATTAAGAGGGAAGGCTGATCAGGAAGCATTAATCGAAGGGCTGCTTGATGGAACAATTGATTTTATCGCAACTGATCATGCACCACATACAAGTGAAGAAAAAGCGGAGGGCATGCAGTTAGCACCATTTGGAATCGTCGGATTAGAAACGGCCTTCCCATTACTATATACAAATTTTGTCCTAACAAATAAACTAACATTAAAACAACTCGTTGATTTCTTGACGATTAAACCAGCACAGGCTTTTGGATTACCTGGCGGGCAGCTAAAAGTCGGAGAAGCAGCTGACATAACGGTTATCGATTTAGAAATGGAAGAGAAAATTGATCCAGAAAACTTCTTATCAAAAGGAAAGAACACACCATTTACAGGCTGGGCATGTAAAGGTTGGCCAACATTAACAATTGTAGATGGAAATATTGTTTGGAAACTAGGAGGCATCACAATATGAAAAGACAACTTATCTTAGAAGATGGAACAGTATTTTTAGGTGAAGCATTTGGCAGTGATGAAGAAAAATTCGGAGAAGTCGTATTTAACACAGGTATGACAGGTTATCAAGAAATTTTATCAGATCCATCATACTGTTGGCAAATTGTAACATTAACTTATCCATTAATCGGCAACTACGGAATTAATCGAGACGATTTTGAAACAATCACTCCTTTTATCAATGGTTTTGTTGTAAAAGAATATTGCGATTATCCTTCTAACTGGAGAAGTGAGTATACAATCGATGAATATTTTAAAATGAAAAATATACCTGGAATTGCAGGAATAGATACTCGAAAGTTAACAAGAATTATTAGAATGCATGGGACTTTGAAAGGTGCTATTTGTTCGGCTGATGCAAATCCCGAGGAAGTTATTAAAAAACTAAAAGACACTGAATTCCCAAGGAACCAAGTGCAAGTTGTATCAACTAAAACTCCTTATCCTAGTCCAGGTAGAGGTCCTCGTATAGTTTTAGTTGATTATGGGATGAAACATGGCATTCTTAGAGAATTTAATAAACGAAATTGCGATATCATTGTTGTTCCACATTCGGTAACAGCTAAGGAAGTTTTACAACTAAAACCTGACGGAATTATGCTTTCAAACGGCCCTGGAGATCCAAAGGATGTTCCAGAAGCAATCGAAATGATAAAAGGTATTATTGGGAAGATTCCTTTCTTTGGTATTTGCCTAGGTCATCAGTTATTTGCTTTAGCTTGCGGTGCTGATACTGAAAAAATGAAGTTCGGGCATCGGGGTTCAAACCATCCAGTTAAGGAACTTAGCACTGGCAAGGTTGATATTACATCACAAAACCATAGTTATACAGTTACAGTAGAGTCAATCAAAAATACTGAATTAGAAATTACACATGTAGCTCTAAATGATGGAACAATAGAGGGCTTAAAACATAAACATGCACCAGCATTTTCAGTACAATATCATCCAGAGGCTTCACCTGGTCCAGAAGATGCAAACGGGTTATTTGATCAATTTTTAGACATGATAGAAGTTAATAAGAAAGAAGGGGTTTTATAATGCCAAAACGTACAGACATCAATAAAATTCTTGTTATCGGTTCAGGTCCAATTGTGATTGGTCAAGCAGCAGAATTTGATTATGCGGGAACACAAGCATGTATCGCACTAAAAGAAGAGGGCTACGAGGTTGTTCTTGTTAACTCAAATCCGGCAACAATTATGACAGATACAGAAATTGCAGACAAAGTTTATATCGAACCCCTTACATTGGAATTTTTAAGCAATATCATTCGAAAAGAACGGCCAGATGCATTAGTTCCAACATTAGGTGGTCAAACAGGACTTAACCTTGCAGTTGAGCTTGCTGAATCTGGTGTGTTAGAAGAATGCGGTGTTGAAATTCTTGGAACAAAATTATCTGCTATTAAACAGGCAGAGGACCGCGATCTCTTCAGAACATTAATGAATGAGTTAAACGAGCCGGTTCCGGAAAGTGAAATCATTCATAATCTTGAAGAAGCCTATGCATTTGTTGAGCAAATCGGCTATCCAGTGATTGTAAGACCTGCTTACACATTAGGCGGAACCGGCGGCGGGATTTGTCATAACGAGGAAGAGTTAGTTGAAATCGTTACAAGCGGCTTAAAAAACAGCCCAGTAACACAATGTCTACTTGAGAAAAGTATTGCTGGATTTAAAGAAATTGAATATGAAGTCATGCGTGATTCTAACGATCATGCGATTGTTGTATGTAATATGGAAAACTTTGACCCTGTTGGCGTCCACACTGGTGATTCCATTGTTTTCGCCCCAAGCCAAACGTTAAGTGATCGTGAATACCAAATGCTGCGAAATGTTTCCCTAAAGATTATTCGTGCATTGAAAATTGAAGGCGGATGTAACGTTCAGCTTGCCCTAGATCCGGATAGCTTTAACTACTATATTATTGAAGTAAATCCACGTGTAAGCCGTTCATCTGCGTTGGCTTCGAAGGCAACTGGTTATCCAATTGCTAAACTGGCGGCAAAAATTGCAGTTGGGTTAACACTTGATGAAATGGAAAACCCTGTAACAGGCAAAACATATGCTTGCTTTGAGCCTGCACTAGATTACATTGTGTCAAAAATCCCGCGCTGGCCGTTTGATAAATTCGAATCAGCTAATCGTCACCTAGGTACGCAAATGAAAGCAACTGGTGAAGTCATGGCGATCGGCCGCACTCTTGAAGAATCATTACTAAAAGCGGTTCGTTCACTTGAGTCAGATGTGGACTATCTGAATTTAAATGATGCAGAGAGCATAACGGATGAATTAATTGAAAAGAGAATTCGCAAAGCTGGCGATGAGCGTTTATTCTATATAGCTGAAGCGTTTAGAAGAGGAGTAACAAAAGAACAAATTCATGAGTGGAGCAAAATTGACTTGTTCTTCTTGATGAAAATTGAAAAAATCATTTCTTTTGAAAAGAATATCAAGGAAAATCCTTACGAGTTAACAACATTACAAAAAGCAAAAGAAATGGGATTTGCCGATTCCGTTATTGCTAACTTATGGAACACGAATGATCGTGAAGTGTATGAGCTTCGCAAACAAGCAAATATCATCCCAGTGTACAAAATGGTTGATACTTGTGCTGCAGAATTTGAATCTGCAACACCTTACTTCTATGGAACGTTTGAAGACGAAAATGAATCCATTGTATCAGATAGAGAAAGTGTTGTTGTATTAGGGTCAGGTCCAATCCGAATTGGACAAGGGGTTGAATTTGATTATGCAACTGTTCATTCAGTATGGGCAATAAAAGAAGCAGGTTATGAAGCGATTATCGTGAACAACAATCCTGAAACAGTTTCAACAGATTTCAGTATTTCAGACAAGCTTTATTTCGAACCTTTAACAATCGAAGATGTTATGCACATCATTGATTTAGAAAAGCCAAAAGGTGTTGTCGTACAATTTGGCGGTCAAACGGCGATTAACCTTGCAAGTGACTTAGAGGCTAGAGGGGTTAAAATTCTTGGAACAACTTTAGAAGATCTTGACCGTGCAGAAGATCGCGATAAATTTGAACAAACACTTGAATCATTGGAGATTCCGCAGCCGCTTGGGAAAACAGCTACATCTGTGGAACAGGCTGTAAAAATTGCTGGGAAAATTGGCTATCCAGTCTTAGTTCGCCCATCATACGTACTGGGCGGCCGTGCAATGGAGATTGTTTATCAAGAGGCAGAATTGCTGCATTACATGCATAATGCGGTAAAAATCAACCCGCAGCATCCAGTATTAATCGATAAATATTTAACAGGTAAGGAAATTGAGGTTGATGCCATTTCCGATGGTGAAACGGTTCTAATCCCTGGAATCATGGAGCATATTGAGCGAGCCGGCGTACATTCTGGTGACTCAATTGCAGTTTATCCGCCACAATCGTTAACTGAGGAAATTAAGAATAAGATTATCGACTATACAATAAAACTTGCTAAAGGTTTAAACATTGTAGGGCTTTTAAACATTCAATTCGTTTTATCTAAAGGTGAAGTGTATGTACTTGAGGTAAACCCTCGTTCAAGCCGTACCGTTCCATTCCTTAGCAAAATTACCGGTGTGCCAATGGCGAACCTTGCAACAAAAGTAATCCTTGGTGCAAAGCTGAACAGCTTAGGATATGAAACAGGTCTACATCCTGAAAGTGAAGGTGTATATGTAAAGGCTCCTGTCTTTTCATTCGCAAAGCTTCGCAATGTCGACATTACGTTAGGACCAGAAATGAAATCAACCGGTGAAGTAATGGGGAAAGATATTACCTTAGAAAAAGCACTTTACAAAGCACTAGTCGCATCAGGAATTCAAATTAAAAATCATGGTTCAGTCCTTCTGACAATCGCTGATAAAGATAAAGAGGAAGGGTTAGAAATCGCAAAGAGATTCCATCAAATTGGCTATCAAATTCTTGCAACAAGCGGAACAGCAGACTATTTAACATCATTTAATATTCCAGCTAAAGTTGTAAACAAAATTGGAACAGATGAACCAAATCTACTTGATGTAATTCGTAAAGGTGAAGCGCAATTTGTGATTAATACACTGACAAAAGGCAAACAACCAGCTAGAGACGGCTTTAAAATCCGCCGTGAATCAGTTGAAAATGGCATCCCATGCTTAACATCACTCGATACGGCTGTTGCGATTTTACGTGTCCTTGAATCTATGACATTCTCTACTGATACAATGCCAAAGATTAAAAAACAGCTTGAGGTGAGCTTAACGTGATTAAACAAGAGCTGATGGTCGTGACAAAGCATGAGAAAATTGCCGAACAAATTTTTCAGCTGACCCTTCAAGGTGAGCTTGTAGCAGAAATGGGTAATCCTGGTCAATTCGTTCACCTCAAAGTAACGGAAGGATCTACACCACTTTTAAGAAGACCGATCAGCATTTCTGAAATCAATAAAGAACAACAAACATTTACAATGATTTACAGAGCAGAAGGAGCTGGTACACAGCTCCTTTCAAAAAAGAAACCTGATGACATTGTTGATGTATTAGGTCCATTAGGCAATGGTTTTCCAATAGATGTCATAGACAGCGGACAAGCAGCGCTATTAGTTGGCGGAGGCATTGGTGTTCCTCCTTTACTTGAATTATCAAGGCAATTTGTTGCAAAAGGGGTTTCTGTTAAGCATGTATTAGGCTTTCAAACAAAAGCTGCAGTTTTTCTTGAAAAAGAATTTTCAGAACTTGGACAAACAATCATCTCAACTGATGATGGCTCATATGGCTATCAAGGATTTGTAACAGATGCAATTAAAGACTATGGCGTACAATTTGATACGATGTTTACTTGCGGACCAACGCCAATGCTTAAAGCACTTGAAAGATTTTATGGACATAAACCATTATTTTTATCACTGGAAGAAAGAATGGGGTGCGGCATTGGTGCTTGTTTCGCATGCGTATGTCACACTGGTGATGATCCAACTGGTACAAGCTATAAAAAAGTATGTAGTGATGGTCCTGTGTTTAAGGCCGGAGAGGTGGTTTTATAATCATGTTGCAAGTTAGCTTACCTGGTTTAAACCTTAAGAATCCAATCATGCCAGCATCCGGCTGCTTCGGCTTTGGAAGAGAATATAGCAAGCTTTATGATTTAAGCCAACTGGGGTCTATTATGATTAAAGCAAGCACTCAGGAACCGCGCTTTGGGAATCCGACACCTCGTGTTGCGGAAACAGAAGCAGGTATGTTAAACGCCATCGGACTTCAAAATCCCGGGGTAGAAAAAGTGGTTTCGGAAGAGCTTGTATGGCTTGAGCAATTTGATTTGCCGATTATTGCAAATGTTGCTGGGTCACAAATTGATGACTATGTATACGTTGCTGAAAAAATCAGCCAGTCAAAAAATGTTCATGCTCTTGAATTAAATATTTCTTGCCCGAATGTTAAAACAGGGGGGATAGCGTTCGGTACAATTCCGGAGGTTGCTGCTGAGTTAACGAGAGCCGTAAAAGCTGTTTCAGCTGTTCCTGTCTATGTTAAGCTTTCACCTAATGTGGCAAACATCGTTGATATGGCAAAAGCCATTGAACAGGCCGGTGCTGACGGTTTAACAATGATCAATACGCTGATCGGAATGAGAATAGATATAAAAACAGGTAGACCTGTTATTGCTAATAAAACAGGGGGCTTGTCAGGGCCAGCGATTAAGCCGGTTGCGATTAGAATGGTTTATGAAGTAAGTCAAGCTGTCAACATTCCAATTATCGGAATGGGCGGTGTTCAAACTGTAGATGATGTCATTGAATTTTTATATGCTGGTGCAAGCGCGGTTGCTGTTGGAACGGCTAATTTTGTTAACCCGTTTGTATGCCCGGAAATCATCAATCAGCTCCCTAACAGATTAAAAGAGCTAGGCTTTGAGCATGTGACAGAATGTATCGGAAGGAGCTGGAAATCATGAACTTAAGACCGCTAATAATTGCCCTTGATTTCAAGGACCGTTCAGAAGTCGAGGAGTTTTTGAATCATTTTCATGATGAAAAGCTATTTGTAAAAGTAGGCATGGAGCTATTCTATCAGGAAGGTCCCCAGATCATCTCCTATTTAAAGCAACGCGGACATTATATTTTCTTGGATTTAAAGCTGCATGATATACCAAATACAGTAAAACAGGCAATGCAAGGCTTGGCAAAACTTGATGTTGACCTTGTTAATGTCCATGCCGCAGGCGGAAAAAAGATGATGGAAGCGGCAATTGCAGGGTTGGATGCTGGAACACCAGCAGGGAAACAGCGTCCTGCATGTATTGCCGTAACACAACTAACAAGTACATCACAAGAGATGGTCGATAAAGAATTGTTAATAAATGAAAACATAGAGAATATTGTACTTCATTATGCAAAAATGGCAAAAGAAAGCGGACTAGATGGTGTTGTTTGCTCAACACATGAGGTCGAAATACTTAATGAAAAACTTGGCAGATCCTTCATGACAGTAACACCTGGAATTCGTATGAAAGAGGATTCTGCAGATGATCAAACAAGAATCGCAACTCCAGATCTTGCGCGTCGATTAGGTTCTACTGCCATCGTTGTTGGAAGAAGTATAACAAAGCAGCCTAATCCATATGAAGCTTATTTGAACGTTAAAAAATTATGGGAGGAATAGGATAATGAAACAAACAATTGCAAAACAATTATTAGAAATCAAGGCGGTCTTTCTCCAGCCAAACGATCCATTTACATGGTCAAGCGGAATGAAATCGCCTATTTACTGTGATAACCGTCTCACACTATCCTTTCCTGAAATTCGTAAACAAATAGCTGAAGGACTTACAGGATTAATTAACGAGCATTTTTCCGAGGTAGAAGTGATTGCAGGAACGGCTACTGCAGGCATTCCACATGCAGCATGGGTGAGCGATCTATTAAATCTGCCTATGTGTTATGTGCGTAGCAAGGCAAAGGGACATGGTAAAGGTAACCAAATAGAAGGACAAGTAAAGGAAAATCAAAAAGTTGTGGTTGTAGAGGATCTAATTTCAACTGGGGGAAGTGCAATTACTGCAGTTGAAGCGCTGCGTGCTGCCGGCTGTGAAGTACTTGGCATTGTATCCATCTTTACTTATGGTCTCTCTGTTGGTTCAGAACGCCTAGCTGAGGCAAATGTCGAAGCAAAGTCATTATGTGACTATGAAACACTAATTGAAGTGGCTGTTAAAGAAGGCTATGTTGGTGAACAAGACCTTAACAAGCTAAAAATGTGGAGAGAAAATCCTGCTTCAGAAGCTTGGTTACAAAATTAAATAGTTAAGCTGTGTTATTGGTAAGAGACTGTCTCTAAAGGCTAGAATACCCTTTAGTTGACTAGTCTCTTTTTTTGCAAAGTAATAACAAGCTTATTGCTGGCTTCTATAATCGAAATTTGATAGCTTTATTTTTAAGAAATAAATAATAACTAATGGGGTGGAAAAAGTGAGCATAAATTTACATGACTGGTTTTCAAAGGGGATTACTTTTGAACGATATTCGAATCAGATGACAATTAATAAAGAAGAAATGCTTTCTATCTATGATCGTTTTACGTTAAATGAAGACGATCTTGCTTTTTTAGAAAAGCTACAAGGAAAACAACTTAAAGTGATTGCCTTGACTGAGGATTGGTGCGGAGATGCACTTGTTAATAATCCAATCCTTATGAAAATAGCAGAAGCTTCAAATATGGAAGTACGTTTTTTACTAAGGGATCAAAATCTAGAGTTGATGGACCAATATTTAACAAATGGAACATCCAGAGCGATCCCTATCTATATATTTATTGATCAAAACGGTGAGGAAAAAGCAGTTTGGGGACCAAGAGCTCAAAAAATTCAAAAGTTGGTAGATCAAGAAAGAGGAGCATTGCCAGAAAATGATGCACCGGATTTTAAAGAAAAACAAATGGAGATGTATAGCAAATTCAGAAACGCTTATTTAAATGATGAGTCAATATGGGAGACAATCTCATACAGCATCATAACCCAACTTAAAGGAAAGGATCTCCATCATTAATATTTTAAAGAAGCAGGGTAGTTTATCAAACCCTGCTTCTTTTGGTTGGAGATAACTTTTTGAAGAACATTAAATATTCTCAGATTGGTTAAGATTCAGGCAAAAAATAGTAATGAACAAAGTACGCTTTTTTGTTTTTTGTATATATATAACCTATACTTTCATGAGTAAACAAGAGAAGTTAAATTTGTCTAAATTGTTAAGGAATTTGAGGGAATGATAAAAAAATATGAATTAATTAATCCGATGGAAAAAGTCGGGTTGACTTTTGCAAGAATTGTGTTAAAATTTTGAATCAATAGCATAGTTCTTATCAAGAGTGGTGAAGGGATCTGGCCCTGTGAAGCCCGGCAACCTGCTGTAAGAGCAAGGTGCTAATTCCAGCCAAATCTATACGAATTTGGGAGGATAAGTGTAGATCGTCCTTAAAAGTCTTCTGCTCGGGAGGCTTTTTAAAAACTAGATTTATATAGTAAGGAGAGTTCAAAGGAAAATAGCCGATGATTGGCAATACTTAATGATTGTCATAATAAAAATTTCGTGTATAATTCATACTATATTGGTTGGTCTTCGAATTTAATTCCGACTATTAATGTGTGAATAAAGGGTTTTGAAACTGAAGTATTTTAGTTACAAAGAAAGAGGTGAATAATATGCTAACTTATGAGAATTGGGTTGAAGTAAGCAACGAGAATTTTGAAGTTGACGACACCTATAAAGGTGCACTAAATGTTTTAAATTGGGCATATGACCACTATGGAGAAGAAATTATTTATGCTTGCAGTTTTGGTATTGAAGGAATTGTTTTAATCGATTTAATTTCTAAAGTAAAACCGGATGCGAAAATTGTTTTTTTAGACACAGATGTTCATTTTAAGGAAACATATGAGCTAATTGATAAGGTAAAGGAAAAGTATCCCCTGCTTAATATTGAATTAAAAAAGCCAAAGCTTACATTAGAAGAACAAGCTCAAGAATTTGGTGATAAGCTTTGGGAAACAGATCCGAATAAATGCTGCAATATCCGTAAAATTATCCCTTTAAATGAGACATTACAAGGAGCAACAGCATGGATTTCTGGTCTTAGACGTGAACAATCAGAAACAAGAAAACATGTTAATTTTATTAACAAGGATGAACGCTTCCATTCAGTAAAGGTTTGCCCGCTTATTCATTGGACGTGGAAGGATGTATGGAGATACGTTCATAAAAACGATTTAATCTATAATCCATTACATGACAGGGGATATCCAAGCATCGGTTGTTTTCATTGCACAAAGCCTGCTTTTGATGAAAATGATTTAAGATCTGGCAGATGGACTGGGCAAATGAAAACAGAATGCGGCCTCCATCAGTAGGGGGTTATAAACGATGTTAGAGATCATTGCTATCGTTATCAGCCTCTTTTTTGCAATGAACATTGGTGCAAGCGGTGCTGCTGCATCAATGGGAATTGCATATGGTTCTGGTGCGATTTTACGTCCAAGGAACGCGCTGATCCTATGTGGGATAGGTGTTATCTTGGGTGCTGTTATTGGCGGGGGAGAGGTTGTTAAAACGATAAGTTCAGGAATTATACCAACATCACTTATCACAATAAAAATTGTTGTCATCATTCTTTTTTCCGCTACCTTTTCACTGTTTTTAGCTAATATATTAGGAATCCCACTTTCTACTAGTGAGGTCACAGTTGGGGCAGTTGTTGGTGTAGGTATTGCTTATCGAGTATTATTTGTCAACAATCTGCTATGGATTGTCTTATTTTGGGTCATTATTCCAATCATTGCGTTTTTAATTGCATATATCTTTATTAAGGTGTTACATTATTTTCATTTAGAGGCTAAATATTCGTTTCAAGGGAAGATTATTACGTATCTTCTAATCATGGCAGGTTTCTTTGAAGCTTTTTCAGCTGGTATGAATAATGTAGCGAATGCAGTTGGACCATTAGTCAGTGCACAAATTCTTTCTGTTTCAAAGGGGACATTGATTGGCGGCATATTCGTTGCGCTAGGTGCACTTATTTTAGGAAAAAGAGTGCTTGAAACAAATGGAAAGAAAATTACGAGCTTTACAAAAATTGAGGGGATATTAATTTCTGGAACTGGCGCCACATTGGTAATTATTGCTTCAATTTTTGGCATGCCTGTCCCGCTAACTCAGATTACAACCTCCTCGATTTTAGGAATAGGCATCGCAAAATCGGGTACAAATGTGTTTCAGCAAAAAATTGTGAAAAACATGTTAATGGTATGGTTGATTTCGCCACTTATATCACTAACAATGTCATATTTCCTAGTGAAGTTATTTATTGAAAGTGATTTATATACAATCTTTGTGTTAGGCAGTCTCTTGCTTGCAACAATTGGTGCATTAAGCTTAATGAAAGCAAGCAAACAAGAACGTCGTACAGTGCATGAAGAAGGTGGAGGGATTTAATCCCTATAAAAGTTTCAATTATAGAATTGGAGGACATGAAAATGAGCTTACTTCCACACGGAGGAACATTAATTCAAAAACAATCTTTAGGAGCAGATGTATCGCACATCAAGAAGGAAATTGAACTTGATGCGACTTCTTTAAGTGACTTAGAGTTAATCGCGATAGGTGCATACAGCCCAATTGAAGGCTTTTTAACGCAAGAGGATTATGAATCTGTTGTTGAAAACATGAAACTAAAAAATGGGTGTGTATGGAGTATTCCAATTACGTTACCAGTTTCTGAAGAAAAAGCTGAGTCGCTTGAAATCGGTGAAGAAGTACGCCTTGTAGCAGGTAATGTAACATATGGCACAATTAATATTGCAGACATTTATACTCCTGATAAACAAAAAGAGGCTATCAATGTTTATCGTACAGATGAACTGGCTCACCCAGGTGTGAGAAAAATGTTTGAACGCGGCAATGTATATGTTGGTGGCGAAATTACGCTTGTTAAGCGTCCAGAAAAGAAATTTGCGGAATTTTATTTTGATCCAAATGAAACAAGAGCAATGTTTGCGGAATTAAACTGGAAAACAATCGTTGGTTTCCAAACTCGTAATCCGGTACACCGTGCACATGAATACATCCAAAAAACGGCTTTAGAAACAGTTGATGGACTATTCCTAAATCCATTAGTTGGGGAAACAAAATCGGATGATATTCCAGCACATATCCGTATGGAAAGCTATCAAGTATTATTGAAAAACTATTATCCGCAAGACCGTGTTCGCTTAGCAGTTTTTCCTGCTGCAATGCGCTATGCTGGACCTCGTGAAGCCATTTTCCACGCAATGGTTCGCAAAAACTATGGCTGCACACATTTCATTGTTGGAAGAGACCATGCTGGTGTTGGTGATTATTATGGTACGTACGATGCACAAAAAATATTCTCTAATTTTACAGCTGATGAATTAGGGATTACACCTTTATTCTTTGAGCACAGCTTCTATTGCACGAAATGTGAGGCAATGGCATCTTCAAAAACATGTCCGCATGGTAAAGAAGATCGCGTGATTTTATCAGGTACAAAAGTTCGTGAGATGCTTCGCAACGGGGAACTTCCTCCAAGCACATTTAGCCGTAAAGAAGTTGTTGAAGTGTTAATTAAAGGTATGAAAGAAACTGTAAATTCATAGGAGGTCACCTAGGATGGCATCGAAAAACGTCGTGTGGCATGATGCATCTGTCACAAAAGAAGAAAGAAGAAAGAAAAATAATTATCAAAGCTATGTACTATGGTTTACAGGTCTTTCAGGATCAGGGAAATCAACATTAGCTAACGCACTTGCAAGACATTTATTTAATGAAAACATTCAAACCTATGTTCTTGATGGGGATAATATCAGACATGGGTTAAATAAAGATTTGGGCTTTACAGATGAGGATCGTAAAGAAAACATTCGCCGTATTGGTGAAGTGTCAAAGTTATTTGTTGATAGCGGTCAGATCGTATTAACTGCCTTTATTTCTCCGTTCCGCGAGGATAGACAACAAGTTAGAGACATTCTTGATGAAAATGAATTTTTTGAAGTGTATGTGAAATGCTCATTAGATGAATGTGAAATTCGTGATCCGAAAGGTTTATATAAAAAAGCTAGAAACAATGAAATTAAACACTTCACAGGTATTGATTCACCATATGAGGAACCTGAAAATCCTGCTATTATTGTAGATACAGAAAAACAGACTGTTGAGGAATCTGTTAAACAAATTGTAGATTTTCTTTTTGAAAAGAGATTAATTAACCAAAACCTTTCCTAATATGGGCCGTTTAATTAAACAAGCCTGCCAAGCTTTAATTGGAACATGATATACTAGATGAAAAAAGAAAGGGGGAGACAGGATGGCTAAGGTTAATGTAGTTGGAGATCAATTTGTATTTGGTAGCGGTATAGGAAAAGCTGAAGCCTTAGCCATTCATAAGATCCCCTTTGAATCAATCAATTACCCTGCAAAGCATTATTTTACTGATCCAAGTATTATAATCGTTGGTAAAGTTGTCGGTTTATGGGATAAACTTAGATGGTATGAGGATATGTTAATAAAAATTACTCGAATCGAGGCACTATTGTTATGAAACAAGCTGTATTATATGTTTGTCATGGTAGTCGTGTACCAAAAGCTCGTGAAGAGGCGATGCAATTTATTGAAAAGGTAAAACCGCAGGTAGAGGCGGATATTCAGGAAGTATGTTTTTTGGAATTAGCTGAACCTTCAATTGAGGTTGGATTTACAACATGTGTTGAAAAAGGAGCAACTCATATTGCGGTTATTCCATTGCTTTTATTAACAGCTGCTCATGCTAAATTGGACATTCCAGAAGAGATAAAACATGTGAAGACTAAGTATCCTGATGTTTCTGTAACGTATGGAAGGCCAATCGGTGTCGATGGAAGACTGGCAAATATGTTAGTCGACAAAATGACGGAAAAGGCTGATATTAAAGCATCTTCGGTTGCGGTACTCGTAGGAAGAGGAAGCAGTGATATGGATGTTGTTCGGGATTTAAATCAAATTTCAATGCTGCTTAATCATCAAACAACTGTAAAAGATGTTTTTACTTGCTTTCTAACGGCTGCTGAACCGAGCTTTGACCAAATGATAGAAGATATTTATCATACAAATGAACAGTCAATTTTTGTTATTCCTTATTTGATTTTTACAGGATTATTAAAAAGGGAAATTGACCAAAAGATTAAAAAGTATGATTGGAAAGAACGCAGCATCGAGATTTGTTCATATCTTGGACCGCACCCAGTACTGCTGGAACTTTTTTTAGAACGTATAAATGAAGCGATTGTTAATAAAAATGGTGAATTCAATTTTGATGAAGGAATAATGCTATGATTCCACTTCACATTGATGTCAAGGGAAAGCAGATTCTTATCGTTGGCGGAGGCAAAATTGCTTTTCGAAGACTTTTACTTTTTTTGCATGAAGGTGCTAACATTACCTTGATTAGTCCTGAAGTAATCCCTGAAATAGAGGAGTACGCCAGACAGAACAAACTGCACTGGATCAAAAAAGAGATCGAACAAGCAGATTTAGAGCAGGTATTTTTGATTATTGCCGCAACCAATGATCCGTCAATTAATGAATGGATCGCTGAACAAGCTGGGGTAAATCAGCTTGTAAATGTCGTTAGCAAAGCTGAAAAAGGAAATGTAATTGTTCCGAAATCGGTAAAAAAAGGCAGATTAACTCTGTCTGTATCTACGAATGGGGCAAGCCCAAAGCTGGCAAAACAAATTTGTGAACAGCTATCAGAGCAATTTGATGATCGCTTCATAAATGAATTAGATAAAATGTATGAATTACGTAAAAATCATAAACAAAATAGGTAGGAACAATGGATGAACTTTTAGAAGTTCATCCATTTTTTTGCCCTTGTAAATAATGACTGTTGATTTTTAGGCGTTTTGAAACAGCTAGACATAATTGAAAATTAGTAAACTAGTTTTTAAAAGTTTCAAGAAAATTTATAGGTATTTTTACCTATTTTAGACATAGTTCGCTATAATCATTGGCAAATTGTGCTAAACTAATTTTGGGCACTTTTATGAAAGATTACTAGTGTTCAAGATACATATATTAGTAAATGATAAGTAGTAAGGAGGAAGTATGAATAAGGTACTATTACCTACTGTTTGTGTTGCGGTTTTGTCTACAGTCGCCTTTGAAGAAACGGTATTTGCTGATCAGAAAAATTCCGGCGAAAATGCGCTTCATTCTGAAACTAAATATGTAAATATTAAAAGTGGCTTTCTCAACTTAAGAGAAACACCATCAACAAATGCAACTGTTCTGGCAACTTTAATCAAGGGAACAGAAGTAACGGTCTATTCAGAAGCAAATGGCTGGTCAAAAGTCAAGGCAGCAAGAAAAGAAGGGTATGTAAGATCAAGTTATTTATCATTGGGAAATCAAAGTGTGAGCCCAGCTAAAACTGAATCAGCCAAGATCACAAAAAAATATGTCAATGTAAAAAGCAGCTCGCTAAATTTACGCAGTAATCCGTCTACAAGCTCTCAAGTGATTACATCATTGAAAAAGGGAATGGAAGTAACAGTCTACTCAGAAGCAAACGGCTGGTCAAAGGTCAAGGCAGCAGGAAAGGAAGGGTATGTAAGCTCCCGTTACTTGACATCGAAAAATTCAGAAGCAAACCCGGTTAAGACAGAAACATCAAAAACCATTTCAAAATATGTTAACGTAAAAAGCGGCTCACTAAATTTACGCAGTAATCCATCAACAAGCTCCCAAGTGATTACATCATTAAAAAAGGGAATGGACGTAACAGTCTATTCAGAAGCAAACGGCTGGTCAAAGGTCAAGGCAGCAGGAAAGGAAGGGTATGTAAGTTCCCGTTATTTGACATCGAAAAATTCAGAAGCAAACCCGGTTAAGACAGAAACATCAAAGACTATTTCAAAATATGTTAATGTAAAAAGCGGGGCGCTAAATATGCGAAAAGCCCCTTCTTTAAATGCTTCCATTATTATTAAGCTTGCTAAAGGAAAGGAAGTTAAGGTGCTGGAGGAAAATAAGGGCTGGTCAAAGGTGGAAGCATTTGGTCAGACAGGCTATGTGAGAAGTCAGTACCTATCTTCTTTAAATCCAAACGAACCCGAAAATGCTCAACAACAAACAAACTATGAAACGATGTATGTCGATGTAAGTATAAATTCAAATTTAAATGTAAGGAAATCACCAGCAACTAGTGCGACAGTGATTAGTAAATTAAAAAAGGGGACTGAGGTGCTTGTTTCTGCAAAACAAGCAGGCTGGTCTAAAATAAAAGCCGGAAATATAGAAGGATATGTAAGTTCACAATATCTTACACCAATAAAATCTAATGAGAATAAGGCTATTGATCAGGAACAAACAACAGAAACAAAATATGTCAAAGTAGAACTTGGTTCAAGTTTAAATATGCGCAATCGTGCATCTACTAATTCATCTATTATGGTGAAGCTTCCACGAGGGTTAGAAGTCACTGTATTTTCTGAAGCAAATGGTTGGTCAAAGATTAAAGCATACGGAAAGATCGGGTATGTAAGTTCGCAATACCTTTCATCAAATAAAGAAGGTGAAAAACAAGAAGAAAGCAGTTCTGATCTGCATGAAAACACGCAAGACAAAGTGAGTGAAAAATATGTCAATGTTATGTTCGGCTCCTCATTGAATATGCGATCAGCAGCATCTACCAACTCTTCCATTATCACAAAACTTGCTAGAGGTACAATAGTAACCGTGTATTCGGAAGAAAAAAATTGGGCAAGGGTTTCTGCAAACGGGAAGACAGGTTATGTAAGCTCACAATATTTGTCGACAACTAAACCATATCAGCCAAATACATCCAATGAAGAGGTAGAAAAAATATCTGAACAGTATGATATAACGTTAAGTGATTTGACCTTAGCTCAAATGGCTGCTAATCCCCAAACAGATAAAAAATACAGTACATATTTAAGAGAAGATGCATTAACACTGATCAATTCTACAACCGCTAAAGTAAAGGGATCTTCTTGGAATGTAAGAGGCGGAGCTGGAACATCATTTTGGGTAGTTGGAAAAGTAAATGGCGGGGATCGATTGAACATCATTTCAAAGGTTAAGGGTACGGATGGCTATAACTGGTACCAAGTTGACTATAACAAAACATGGGTGAATGCAAGCCCAGAAGATGTTCACTATTATTTAAACCCTAATAATTTTTTAAGTTCTACTGTTGACTCTTTGCAATTTCTTAAACTATCAGTACCTGCTAATCTAGTTGCTTCTGAAGTGAATGAACGAATACTTGCCGGCAAAGGAAGTTTGGAAGGATTAGCTTCTGCTTTTATTACTGCAGGCGAAACCTATCATGTAAATGAAATCTATTTGATTTCACATGCCCTATTAGAAACAGGGAATGGAACTTCCCAGCTTTCAAAAGGTGTAAAAGTTAATGGTAAAACTGTTTATAACATGTATGGAATCGGCGCATATGATGGTTCAGCCATTAGCAGCGGGGCACAATATGCCTATCAAGCCGGCTGGTTTACAAAAGAGGCAGCAATCATTGGAGGCGCAAAGTTTATCGCAAATGGCTATATAAATAAAGGACAGGATACTCTTTATAAAATGCGCTGGAATCCAAGCTCCAGTATAATACATGGGTATGCCTCCAACCAATATGCCACAGACATCGGCTGGGCAGCAAAGCAAGTTAATCAAATTTACAATTTATATAAGTTGATAGATTCGTATAAACTCGTATTTGATATTCCTGCATATAAATATGAATAGATAAAGAAAAAAGCAACTGGATGATGAGTAGCAGTTGCTTTTTTCTTTACGTCTGACCTTTGGAATGACTTCGGAAATAAGAGTTATCCTTTTCGTAATCGGAATACTAAATCTTCATCAGGTGTCACATATACTGTTTGCTGATTTTCATATATCACATATCCCGGCTTTGCACCACTAGGCTTTTTGACGTATCTGATGGCTGTATAATCAACTGGGACTGAGCTTGAATTTTTCGCTTTACTAAAATAGGCAGCTAGGTTCGCAGCTTCCAAAATCGTTTCATCTGTTGGATATTTACTTCGAATGACAACATGTGAGCCCGGAATGTCTTTTGTATGGAACCAAATATCATCCCGTGCAGCTAATTTGTTTGTTAAGTATTCATTTTGCTTATTGTTTTTACCAACTAAAATTTCAGTTCCATCACTTGAAAGATAAAGCTCTAAACTCGGCTTTAGCGATTTTTTCTTTTTAGGATTTCGCGATTGCCTTTGTTTTACATAACCTCCTTCCATTAATTCTTCACGAATTTCTTCTAAATCCTTTGGTGAAGCGGACTCAATTTGCTGAATTAACCTTTCGAAATATTCGATTTCGTTGCGGGCAATTTTTATTTGCTCTTGAACAACTTCAACAGAATTTTTTGCTTTTTGGTATTTTGAGAAATACTTTTGAGCATTTTCTGATGGTGTTTTTTGAACGTCTAACGGAATCGTAATTGTTGGGCTGTTTTCATCATAATAATTGATTACTTCAGCCGTTTTATCTCCCTTTTTCAGGGCATATAAATTTGCTGTTAATAGTTCACCATAAACTCGAAATTGATTTGCTTTTTCCGCTTGGTAAAGAGTAGTTTGTAATTTCTTGATTTTATTTTCATTTTTTTTCTTTTCATTCACAATAAATCGTTCTAAATCGTTTCCTTGCTGCTTTACACGATCCCGTTCCGCCTTCCCATAATAATAGCGATCCAGTAATTCTGAAATTGTCGGGAACAATTTGCTCTCATTGGATTCCAAATGTGAGAGATCTATGATATAGAATAGTTCGCGATTTAGTTGGTAAAAAATCTGAGGTTGGATTTGATGATTTCTAAGTTCTTCTACCATCGATAAGAATACTTTCGGGACGGTTGTACGATTGACCAACCCCGCCCGATAAATCACTTCCTTTGCAAATAAAGGAGAGATACCAGCAAACTGCTGTACAATCTGACTATCAATTTTACCGGAATTAAAGTCTAGCTTTTTCAATACGGTTTCTTCATCTGCGTTAAATGGATTTAATTTTCCCTGACTCGGCGGTAATACGTACTCATTACCTGGTAACACCGTTCGATGTCGATTAACAGCAGGAGAGATATGCTTCACACTATCTAAGATCATATTCCGTTCTTTATCAATGAGAACAATATTGCTATGTCTCCCCATTATTTCAACCATTATCCGCTTTTCTGTCAAATCTCCAAGCTCATTGCGACTTTTTATATCGATCATAATGATTCTTTCCATTTCAAGCTGCTCTATATTTTCGATCACCCCGCCTTCTAGATGCTTTCGCAAAAGCATACAGAACATCGGAGGCTCACTAGGATTTTCATAGCTCTCATTTGTTAAATGAATTCTTGCATAGCTGGGATGGGCGGAAAGAAACAAACGATGATTTTTTCCTCCTGCCCTAACTTGAAAGATAAGGTCATATTTATAGGGCTGATGAATTTTTGTCACTTTTCCATTAATGAGTGCTTCCTTTAATTCTTTCGTTACGGCATATGTAAATAACCCATCGAATGACATAGTATAAACTCCTTCTGACAACGTGCATCGTTCGAATACGAATGAGCGTGTATCTAACAAAATTTTATGTTTTTAATTATAGCATGTTTTTGGACGAGTCTGAATAAGTTGTGTTATAGCGGTAAAAGAGCGACTGAACTCTAAAGCTGCCATGGCATCTCAAAATGCTAAAACCATTAGAGCAAGACTTATAGCGTAATAATGCGGTATATCAAAGGCAAAATTTTTTTGTTTAAGGGGTGTGTAGAGGATTCATGAAGTGGCATGAAATGAGATCAGAAGAGGTAATGAATTCAATTGATACGGATAGTGATTTAGGACTCACTAGTAAGGAGGTTCAAAAAAGAGAACAGAAATTTGGTTACAATGAATTAAAAGAGGCTGACCGCCCTTCGGCTATTATCGTATTTTTAAGTCAATTTAAGGATTTTATGGTTTTAGTATTATTAGCAGCAACACTAATCTCCGGGTTATTAGGAGAATACATTGATGCTATTGCAATCATTGCTATTGTCATTGTCAATGGCGTACTAGGTTTTTTTCAAGAAAGAAAGGCGGAAAGGTCGCTTGAAGCCTTAAAAGAGCTTTCCGCACCCCAGGTAATGGCCTTAAGAGACGGAGAGTGGATGAGAATTCTCTCTAAGGAACTTGTTCCTGGTGATGTTGTAAAATTTACAAGCGGTGACAGAATCGGTGCGGATATGCGCTTAATCGAAGCGAAAAGCTTGGAGGTAGAGGAATCCGCTCTGACAGGTGAGTCCCTTCCTGTTCAAAAATCAACTCAGCCCATTGCCGGCAAGGAAGTCGGGATTGGTGACTTAACAAACATGGTCTTTATGGGGACTCTTGTCACAAGAGGATCCGGAGTAGGAATTGTTGTAGGTACAGGGATGAATACGGCTATGGGCCAAATAGCCGATCTTCTGCAAAATGCTGAAACAATGGAAACACCTTTGCAGCGCCGCTTAGAACAATTAGGAAAAATCCTAATTGTTGTTGCTCTTTTCTTAACTGTGCTTGTTGTAGGGATTGGCGTACTTCAGGGACATGACCTTTACAATATGTTTTTAGCTGGGGTATCATTAGCTGTCGCAGCGATTCCTGAAGGTTTGCCAGCGATTGTAACAGTCGCCCTTTCACTTGGTGTTCAGCGAATGATTAAGCAAAAATCAATAGTACGAAAATTGCCAGCTGTAGAAACATTGGGCTGTGCGTCTGTTATTTGTTCTGATAAAACAGGAACGATGACACAAAATAAAATGACGGTTACACATGTATGGTCTGGAGAAAGACAATGGAATGTAAGTGGTACTGGCTATCATCCGCATGGAGAGTTCCTCTATCATGACCGAGCAGTGGATGTAGCTAAAACAAAAACCTTGCAGCAAATCTTGACATTTGGTGCTCTGTGTAATAGTGCGTCCATCATTGAGAAAGAAGGAGATTATCGTTTAGATGGTGATCCTACAGAAGGGGCTCTATTAGTAGCTGCAATGAAGGCCGGACTTTATAAGGAAATATTGATGCGAAATTTTGAAGTGATTGAGGAATTTCCATTTGATTCAGCTCGAAAAATGATGAGTGTAATTATTAAAGATAAAGCAGGAAAGCGATTTGTCGTAACAAAGGGAGCACCTGATGTTCTTCTTGGGCTATCGAAGGACATCTTATGGAATGAAAAACAAGAGAGACTAAATCGGGATTACGAGGCAAAGGTAAAAACAGCCATTGAGGCTCTTGCTTCTCAAGCTTTACGTACCATTGCCATTGCTTTCAAACCATTACAAGCAGCTGACAAAATAAATACAAGTTTTGAAGCAGAAAAAGATTTGGTCTTCATTGGTTTACAAGGAATGATTGATCCGCCGCGTCCCGAAGTAAAACAAGCAGTAAAGGAATGTCGGGATGCAGGAATTAAGACGGTTATGATTACTGGCGATCATGTTATTACAGCAAAAGCCATTGCAAAACAATTAAATATTCTTCCTACAAACGGCAGTGTAATGGAAGGAAAGGATTTATCAGCGCTATCTGTTGAAGAGCTTGAGGAAGTTGTTGATGATGTCTATGTATTTGCACGGGTTTCACCTGAGCATAAGCTGAAAATCGTCAAAGCGCTGCAAAATAGAGGTCATATTGTCGCAATGACAGGTGATGGTGTCAATGATGCACCTGCGATTAAAGCAGCCGACATCGGGATTTCAATGGGGATAACAGGGACGGATGTTGCAAAAGAAGCATCCTCGCTTGTCTTAGTTGATGATAATTTTGCAACCATTAAATCAGCGATTAAAGAAGGCAGAAATATATACGAAAATATTAGGAAATTTATTCGTTACTTGTTAGCTTCCAATGTTGGAGAAATTCTTGTCATGTTATTTGCTATGATCCTTGCTTTACCATTACCTCTTGTTCCTATTCAAATTCTTTGGGTGAATTTAGTGACAGACGGCCTTCCAGCAATGGCTCTTGGTTTAGATCAACCAGAGGGCGACTTAATGAAACGAAAACCGCGTCATCCAAAAGAAGGGGTATTTGCAAGAGGTCTTGGCTGGAAAGTAGTTTCGCGCGGATTTTTAATTGGTATTGCAACATTATCTGCTTTTATGATCGTGTATTACCGTAATCCAAATGAGCTTGCCTATGCTCAAACCATTGCCTTCGCAACTCTTGTTATGGCCCAGCTGATCCATGTATTCGACTGTCGAAGTGAAAAATCAATCTTTGAACGAAATCCCTTTGAAAATATGTATTTAATCGGAGCGGTTATTTCTTCGATTCTCCTAATGCTTGTTGTAATCTATTATCCACCGCTGCAACCAATCTTCCATACATTACCGATTATGACAAGAGATTGGTTATTAGTTTTAGGTTTATCTGCTATCCCAACTTTTTTGCTTGCTGGATCACTTTTAACAAGAAAATCGTCATAGAGTATGATATAATCCTAAAGGGGGTGACCCGAAAAGTCATCCCCTTTGCTTGTTTACTAAAAAACATGATATTTTATTAATAGGTGACTATTAGTGGTTTTGGATAATCAAAGTCACTGGCGCTTTTCTTATAGAAAGTGATGTGGTACATAATGGTAGTAAGTATGACTGGTTTTGGCCATTCAAGCAAAGAAATCGATTCAAGTCTTATTACGGTTGAAATCAAGTCAGTTAACCATCGTTTTTTAGATATTAATCTAAAAATGCCGAAACAGTTCATGAGTATGGAGGATAGGATAAAAAAGCTTATCTCCAAATCTGTGAATAGAGGAAGAGTTGAAGTTTACATCAACTTTGAAGGCGAATCTCTTGCACAGCGGTCTATTCAAATTGACTGGAACTTACTAACGCAATATGTTCAGTCATTGCAGCAATTGAAGGAACGATTTTCTTTTCATGATGAAATTACCTTAAGTCAGATTCTTTCACTTGGTGAGGGCATAGACATTCGAGACGAAGCAACGGTAAGTGAAAAAATTGAAACCGTGCTTTTACAAACTGTTGAGGCTGCTGTTAAACAGTTAACAGATATGAGACAAATTGAGGGGCAGCAGCTTGCGATTGATGTAAAAAATCGGCTTGCGGCAATGACAGAAATCGTGGTGAATCTTGAAAAATTGGCTCCAAAAGTTGTTGATCAATACCGGGAACGAATTGAAAAACGCGTAACAGAGTTTGTCTCTGGAAAGATTGATGAGAATCGAATTTTAACAGAGGTAGCTCTTTTTGCTGATAAAGCGGATATAAGTGAGGAATTAACGAGAATACATAGCCATATCCATCAGTTTCAAGAATCATTACAAGCAGACGGTCCGATTGGCAGAAAGCTTGATTTTCTTGTTCAGGAGCTGAATAGAGAAGCAAACACAATCGGTTCCAAAGCAAATGATGGAAAAATTGCAAAAGATGTTGTCGAATTAAAAAGTATTATTGAAAAAATAAAAGAACAAGTCCAAAATATAGAATAGGTTATTAGACCTTTGATTATAAATGGGCTAATAAGGCAAAAATAGTTTTGTCCTGAACTAGGGGGAGCATACATATGAGCATTAAACTAATCAATATCGGGTTTGGAAACATCGTTTCAGCAAACCGTATCATTTCGATTGTTAGTCCTGAATCAGCTCCAATTAAACGAATTATTCAAGATGCCAGGGACAGAGGGATGTTAATAGATGCAACATATGGACGCCGTACTAGAGCCGTTGTCATTATGGATAGTGATCATATTATCCTTTCAGCGGTACAGCCGGAAACAGTTGCACAAAGGCTATCTACAAAAGATGAGCTATCAGATGAAGGGTAGGGAGTAGAAATTTGATAAAAGAAAGAGGCTTGTTAATTGTCCTGTCAGGACCTTCTGGTGTAGGAAAAGGAACAGTTAGAAAAGAATTATTTTCACAAGAGGATACTAAATTTGAATATTCCATCTCAATGACAACTAGAAAGCCCCGTGAAGGAGAAGTTGATGGGGTCGATTATTTCTTTAAAACGAGAGAAGAATTTGAGAAGTTAATTGCCCAAAATAAACTATTGGAATGGGCTGAATACGTTGGAAATTATTACGGAACACCGGTTGATTATGTAGAGAAAACATTGAGCGAAGGGAAAGATGTGTTTCTTGAAATAGAAGTACAAGGTGCCCTGCAGGTTCGAAAGGCATTTCCTGAAGGGTTATTTATCTTCCTTAGCCCTCCCAGCTTAAATGAATTAAAAAATCGGATTGTAACAAGAGGAACTGAATCTGAGGAGTTAATCAACAATCGTATGAAAGTAGCTAAAGAGGAAATTGTCATGATGGATGCATATGATTATGTTGTAGAAAATGATAATGTCTTATTAGCTTGCGAGCGTATAAAAGCGATCGTAACAGCAGAGCACTGTCGTCGCGAACGTGTTGCTCCGCGGTATAAAAAAATTCTGGAGGTTGAATAATTATGTTATATCCATCTATTGATGTTTTAATGAATAAATTAGATTCTAAATATACGCTTGTAACTGTCGCGGCAAAACGTGCACGGGAAATGCAGGAGCTAAGTGACCAGCAAATAGCAAAGCCTGTATCATATAAATATGTTGGGAAGGCTTTAGAAGAAATTAATGCAGGACTTTTAAATTATCAAAGACCAGAGAAATAAAACTTTAAAAAAATAACAACCTTTTCAGAGGTTGTTATTTTTTTCAGTAAGTGAAAAGTTATTGGTAATATAAGAAGGGAATTCGTTATTAAAGTAGGTGGAGAGAATGGTAGCTGGTAAGAAAATCTTATTATGTGTCAGCGGGGGGATTGCAGTATATAAAGCCTGCATCCTAACAAGCAAATTAGTACAAGCTGGTGCTGAAGTCAAGGTTATTATGACCAATTCTGCGATGGAATTTGTTTCACCGTTAACCTTCCAGGCGCTTTCACGGAATGATGTTTTTTTTGATACTTTCGATGAGAAAAATTCTAAGGTTATCGCACATATTGATTTAGCCGACTGGGCAGATATCGTCTTAATTGCTCCTGCAACGGCGAATACAATTGGCAAGCTTGCAAACGGCATTGCTGATGATATGCTGACAACGACATTGCTGGCAACAACTGCAAAGGTATGGATCGCTCCAGCTATGAATGTACATATGTATGATCATCCAGCAGTAAAGAAGAATATTAAAACTCTCTTTGATTATGGTTATCGGTTTATTGAGCCTAGTGAAGGCTTCCTAGCTTGTGGTTATGTTGGTAAAGGAAGACTTGAAGAACCGGAGAAAATTATTGCCCTCCTAAATAAACATTTTGCAAAACTCGACTTGGGCATGCCGTTAAAGAATGTAAAGATATTAATAACTGCAGGACCTACAAGGGAAAAAATCGATCCTGTACGGTATTTTACTAATCATTCTTCTGGAAAAATGGGGTATGCAATTGCAGAAGTAGCTGAAATGCTCGGAGCAAATGTTACATTAATTACTGGTCCGACGAATCTTACACCCCCGGAGAATGTAACAACGATTCAAATTGAATCTGCAAAGGAAATGTATGAAATAGTGCTGGCCAACTATCCTCATTCAGATGTTGTGATCAAATCGGCTGCTGTTGCAGATTATCGTCCACGCGACACCTATGATCAAAAGCTGAAAAAACAACAGGATGACCTTAAGATTGAAATGGAGAGAACAACTGATATTTTAAAAGAATTAGGGAAGTTAAAACAACATCAGCTTTTAGTAGGCTTTGCTGCAGAGACCAGCAATATTGATGAATATGCAAAGAAAAAGCTAGAGACAAAAAATTTAGACCTGATTGTCGCAAATAATGTCACCGCTGAGGGAGCAGGATTTGGAACAGATACAAATATTGTGACCATTTATGAGAGAAACCTTGAAAAGCTTGAGCTTCCATTAATGTCAAAGCATGATGTAGCCAAAAAACTTTTAGAAAAAGTCCACATGCTTTTAAGGGAGCAAGGTAAATGAAATATGCAAGTGTCATTGTTGATGTTCCAGCCATGCAAACGGATCGGGCATTTGATTATAAAATACCTGAAGAGTGGCAAGAGCTAGTAACAGCAGGTATTAGAGTCATCGTTCCTTTTGGTCCGCGAAAGGTTCAAGGATTTGTCATTGAGACTAAGGACCACTCAGAATTCAAACGAGTAAAAGCTATTTCCGAACTGTTGGATTTAACACCTTGCTTAACAACTGAGCTCCTTCAACTTGGCCAATGGTTAACCGAGAAAACATTGTGTTTTAAAATTTCTGCATTCCAAGCCATGCTTCCTGCTGCCATGAAGGCGAAATATGGTAAGGTACTAAGAATGGTGACAGAGGATTCATCCAATTTATCGGAAGACATTCAGCCGTTTTTTCAAAAAAGTATGCAGGTTGATTTAAAAGAAATCGAACAGGCTGTTCCGCTTAACATCATTAAAAAGGAAATTGCAGCAGGGCATGTTGAGGTTTTTTATAAGGTTAAGCAAAAAGGGAATAAAAAAACTATTAAGTATATTAAACGAAAGGAATCTTTCTCCAGATTATCTCAAATTGTGAATGAAATTCCTGCAAATGCGAAAAAACAAAGTGAAATTATCACCTATTTTCTTGAACATCAAATAAATGAAATACCATTACAAGACTTATTGACTATATTAAATACGTCAGACAGCTCTGTAAAAGCACTAATCAAAAAGGGAATCCTTATTGAAAAACATAAAGAAGTATACCGTGATCCTTTTCAAAATAAAGAATTTAAAAAGACAAGCAGTTTATCATTAAATCTTGAACAACAGCGGGCGATAAAACCAATCCTCAAAACAATTAAAGAGAACCGCCATGATGTCTTTTTAATGTACGGGGTAACAGGAAGCGGGAAAACAGAGGTCTATTTGCAGTCAATCGAAGAGGTGCTTAAAAACGGTAAAGAAGCAATTGTTCTTGTTCCGGAGATTGCCCTAACCCCGCAGATGGTGGATCGATTTAAAGGCCGCTTTGGCTCAAAAGTGGCAGTCCTACACAGCGGCCTTTCTACAGGTGAAAAATATGACGAATGGCGTAAAATTCAGCGGAAAGAAGTTCAACTTGTTGTTGGAGCAAGATCTGCCATTTTTGCTCCATTTGAAAATCTTGGTATGATTATTATCGATGAAGAGCATGAATCAAGTTATAAACAAGAAGAAAATCCTCGCTACCATGCCCGTGATGTTGCCATTTATCGTGGACAGCTTCACAACTGTCCAGTTGTGTTAGGCAGTGCAACTCCAACTCTCGAATCCTTTGCACGAGCAAAAAAGGGTGTATACAAACTCCTCACCTTAAAAGAGAGAGTAAATAAACGATCAATGCCAAATGTTGAAATTGTTGATATGCGGGAAGAATTAAGAAATGGCAACCGAAGCATGTTTTCAACATCGTTAATTGAAAAATTAACTGATAGGCTGAAAAAAGGAGAACAATCGGTGTTATTTCTTAATCGAAGAGGTTATTCTTCCTTCGTCATGTGCCGTGATTGCGGCTATGTCATTCAATGCCCGCACTGTGATATTTCCCTTACCTATCATCGGCATGGACAACAGCTAAAATGTCATTATTGTGGCTATGAAGAACATATGCCATCAGTTTGTCCAGAGTGCCAAAGCGAGCATATTCGTTTCTTTGGAACGGGAACACAACGTGTCGAGGAGGAATTAGTCAAGGTTTTGCCACAATCACGCATTATTCGAATGGATGTGGATACAACTGGAAGAAAAGGCGCCCATGAAAAGCTATTAACTCAGTTTGGAAATAAAGAGGCAGATATTTTATTGGGAACACAAATGATTGCAAAAGGTCTTGATTTCCCTGATGTAACACTTGTTGGCGTGTTGACTGCTGATACAATGCTTAATCTTCCTGATTTCCGTGCAGCCGAAAAGACTTTTCAGCTATTAACTCAAGTTAGCGGCAGAGCAGGAAGACATGAACTGCCGGGAGAGGTTATTATTCAAACATATGCACCTGAGCATTATAGCATTCAATTAGCAAGCCAGTATGATTATGATTTGTTTTATCAGCAAGAAATGCTAGCCAGAAAAAATCATGCCTATCCGCCTTATTATTATCTTGCTCTTCTCACCATTTCACATCCGGAAATAACGAAAGTTGTAGCTGTTACAGAACAAATTGTCAAATTTTTAAGAAGAAACGTTGAAGACGAAACAAAAATACTAGGACCGGTTGCTTCACCTATCCCGCGGATCAAAGATAGATATCGATACCAATGCATGGTAAAATACAAGCGGGAAAAAAACTTATATGGAACATTTAAAAAAATAATTGAACACTATCAACAAGATATGAGTTCAGATCAATTAATGATTTCAATCGATTTAAGCCCTAATACAATGATGTAACGAGGGTCTAAAAAACGATTTAAAGCTCTTACCGCCTAGTTTTGTGTGCACTATATACATGTACAGTTATGAAATTTATACTGATTCAAAAAGTACAATGTTTTCCTAGCAACAATGTGCTTACGCTTTTAAATAGTTTGGAGGAATGTTTTTGGCAGTGAAACCAATTGTTATGTATCCGGCAGAGGTGTTAGAAAAGCCTTGTGAAAAGGTAATTATTTTTGACCGAAAGCTGACAAAGCTTTTAGCAGATATGTATGATACGATGATTGAAAATGACGGTGTTGGATTGGCTGCACCGCAAGTAGGGATTTCAAAACAAATTGCCATCGTGGATATTGATGATCACCATGGAACAATTGAGTTAATTAACCCGGAAATTCTTGAAGTACGCGGAGAACAAACAGGCCCTGAAGGATGTTTAAGCTTTCCTGGATTATTTGGTGAAGTTACAAGAGCGAATTATGTAAAGGTAAAAACGTTTACCCGTAAAGGGAAGGTTAAAATTGTTGAAGCTGAAGGCTTTCTTGCTAGGGCCATTCAACATGAAATCGACCATCTTCATGGTGTGTTATTCACATCCAAAGTAGAAAAATATTTAGATGAAAATGATTTGGAAAGTGCGGAAGGATGAATAGGATGACAAGAATTGTATTTATGGGAACACCAGACTTTTCAGTGCCGATTTTACGCAGACTCGTGAAAGAGGGCTATGACATTGTTGGAGTCGTAACCCAGCCAGACAGACCAAAAGGGCGTAAAAAGACATTAACTCCCCCGCCTGTTAAAGTTGAAGCGGATAAACATCAAATAAAAGTGCTGCAGCCCGAAAAAATTCGGGAGGAATTAGATGATATCCTTTCATTAGAACCTGATCTCATCGTCACTGCAGCTTTTGGACAGTTATTACCAAATGAACTACTAGAAGCTCCAAAATACGGCTGTATAAATGTCCATGCGTCATTATTGCCAGAATTACGCGGTGGTGCACCGATTCATTATTCTATTTTGCAAGGGAAGACTAAAACAGGGATCACGATCATGTATATGGCAGAAAAGCTTGATGCCGGTGATATTTTAACACAGGTTGAAGTAGAAATTGAAGAACGGGATACAGTAGGTACTCTCCATGACAAACTAAGTAAAGCTGGAGAAAACCTCTTATCAGAAACAATTCCGCTATTACTCGCTGGCAAGCTTACTCCGCAAAAGCAAGATGATTCTAAAGCCACATTTGCTTCAAATATTAAACGGGCACAGGAAAAGGTTGATTGGACAAAGTCTGGTGAGGAGATTTATAACCAAATCCGTGGATTAAACCCTTGGCCTGTTGCGTTTACGACACATAACAAGCAAACGATGAAATTGTGGTGGGGTGAAAAAATGCCAAATAAAAATGATTTTGAGCCTGGAACAATTATTGGCATGGACCATGATGGTTTTGTTGTAGCAACAGGCAATCAAACTGCGATAAAAATCACTGAACTGCAACCTGCAGGTAAAAAGAAAATGAGCGGAGAAGATTATTTGAGAGGTGCGACCATTTCCGTTGGGGAAAAGTTAGGCGATGACAATGAAAAAACAACAAACTAATGTCCGTGATGTAGCAGTCGAAACATTACTACAAATTGAAAGAAACCAAGCCTATAGCAACTTGCTTTTAAATACGATGATCAATAAGTATAAAGTTAATGAGAAGGATATCGCTTTATTAACGGAACTTGTTTATGGGACCCTTCAAAGACGTGAAACATTAGACTATTTTTTAGCCGGGTTTTTAAAAAAAGCAAAAAAAATAGAAGCATGGGTACAGATTTTACTACGTATTTCCATATATCAAATGATCTATCTAGATCGTATTCCTGAAAGAGCTGTATTATTTGAAGCAGTTGAAATTGCGAAAAAACGCGGCCATAAAGGGATCGCTTCATTTGTTAATGGTGTGCTTCGATCTGTTCAACGAGAAGGCATCCCAAATCTTGAAGAAATGAAGGATCCAATTGAAAAGCTTTCGATTAAAACAAGCCATCCATTATGGCTTGTGAAAAAATGGGTAAAGCAATTTGGCTATGAAGAAACAGAAAAAATGTGTGAAGAAAATTTACTGCCTCCATCGCAAACAGCTCGTGTGAATCAAACAAAAACAACGGTCGAAGGGCTGTTGGAAGAGTTGCAAAATAAAGGGATCATGATCGAATACGGCGACTTATCAGAAGATGCAATTAAAGGACTGAAGGGTAATCTTGCTTTAACAGATGCATTTAAAGAAGGAAAGCTTACTATTCAAGATGAGAGCTCCATGTTAGTAGCAAGAGTACTGAACCCTCAACCCGGAGAAAAAGTTTTAGATGCTTGTGCGGCACCTGGGGGGAAATCCACACATATTGCTGAACGAATGAAGGGAACAGGAATCGTTCATTCTCTGGATTTACATGAACATAAAGTTAAGCTGATTAAACAGCAAGCAGACCGATTACAATTGCAAAATATTAAAGCAGAAGCTTTAGACAGCAGAAAAGCGGGAGAACGGTTTGAAAAAGAGAGTTTTGATCGTATCTTAGTCGATGCCCCATGCTCAGGATTCGGCGTAATTCGAAGAAAACCTGATATTAAATATACGAAAACTGGTGAAGATGTTAATAGGCTTGCTTCCCTGCAGTTCAGTATATTACAAGCTGTTGCCCCTTTATTAAAGAGGAATGGTGTGTTAGTTTATAGTACATGTACAATTGATCATGAAGAAAATAGTGATGTTGTTAAAAAGTTTTTAGATAGTCATCCAGAATTTGAACGTGATCAAAGCATAACAGTTACCCTGCCGAAAAAGCTTCACCCATATATTGAAAATGGTGAGATACAGCTGCTGCCGCATTATTTTGGATCAGACGGTTTTTATATAGCATGTTTACGAAAGAAGGGTTAAAATTGGATCAGATAAAAGCAACAAGAACGAAAAAAGACAGCAAAGAAATAAGCAATAATCCCTCGATTTACTCACTTGAATTGCATGAATTAGAGGAATGGTTAAAAGAGAAGGGGGAAAAATCTTTTCGCGCGAACCAAATTTTTGATTGGCTTTACATCAAACGAGCAGCAAGCTTTGAAGAAATGTCGAACCTTTCTAAGAACTTAAGGGCGTTATTAAGTGAACATTTTACATTAACAACATTAAAAACCCTTATTCAACAAACGTCAAAGGATGGTACGATAAAATTTTTATTTGAATTGCATGACGGCTATTCAATTGAAACGGTATTAATGAGACATGAGTATGGAAACTCGGTTTGCGTTACCACCCAAGTAGGCTGTCGAATCGGCTGTACATTTTGTGCATCAACTCTTGGCGGGCTTAAAAGAAATCTAGAAGCAGGAGAAATCGTTGCTCAGGTCGTAAAAGTACAACAAGCACTTGATGAATTTGACGAACGTGTCAGCCATGTTGTCATTATGGGGATCGGTGAACCATTTGATAATTATGATGAAATGATGTCCTTCTTGAAAATTATCAATCATAATAAAGGGTTAAATATTGGCGCTCGCCATATTACTGTTTCAACAAGTGGTATTATTCCGAAAATTTATAAATTTGCAGATGAAAAGCTGCAAATCAATTTTGCCATTTCGTTACATGCACCAAATACTGAATTGCGTACAAAGTTAATGCCGATTAATAAGGCATACAAACTTCCTGATTTAATGGAAGCTGTAAAATACTATATTAATAAAACCGGAAGAAGGGTCAGCTTTGAATATGGTTTGTTCGGCGGTGAAAACGATCAAGTTGAACATGCAGAAGAATTAGCACGTTTAGTAAAAGGCTTGAAGTGTCACATCAATCTTATTCCTGTTAACTATGTACCTGAACGAAATTATGTTCGTACACCAAAAGAACAAATCAAATTATTTGAAGATACGCTTAAAAAGCATGGCGTAAACGTAACAACAAGAAGAGAACAAGGCCATGACATCGATGCGGCATGCGGACAACTTCGAGCTAAGGAGCGTAAAGAGGAGACGAGGTGATCATGGTGGAAACTTTTTATTTAACTGACAGGGGAAAGGTTAGACAGCACAATGAAGATTGTGTTGGGGTTTTTGAAAACGAGGCAGGGGTGTTAGCCATAGTGGCTGATGGTATGGGAGGTCACCTGGCTGGTGATATAGCAAGCCAAATGACCATCTCAACCTTTAAAGTCTTATGGGAAAAAGTGGAATCTATTGCGAGTCCACAAGATGCTGAGGCATGGTTTACTGAAAAAGTAATGGAAGTGAACAAAGCCGTTTATGAACATTCACTATCAAATCCGGAATGTCAGGGTATGGGCACAACGATCGTTGGAGCGATTGTTACAACAAGCTTCGCTACGGTCGGCCATATTGGTGATAGCCGCTGTTATTTATTAAATAATAGTGGCTATAAACAGGTAACACAAGACCATTCACTCGTAAATGAATTAGTAAGGTCTGGTCAAATAACTAAAGAAGATGCGGAACACCACCCGCGAAAAAATGTCCTGTTGCGGGCTTTAGGTACCGAGCAAACAGTTGAATTAGATGTATCCACGATTGAATTTGAACAAGATGATGTGCTTCTACTATGCTCTGACGGGTTATCGAACAAGGTATCTGAGCAGGAAATGCAGCTTCAGCTTTCAAATAGCCTGCCGCTTGCAGAAAAAGCAAAAACGTTAGTGGAATTAGCAAACGAAAATGGCGGAGAGGATAATATATCTCTTGTGATTGTAAGAAAGACGGCAAATCATGAATTAGGTGAAAAGCCGTGCTAATAGGTAAAAGAATTAGTGGTCGTTATAAAATTCTGGAAGTCATTGGCGGAGGCGGGATGGCAAATGTTTATCTGGCCAAAGACATGATTCTAGAAAGAGAAGTTGCAATGAAAGTGTTGCGATTTGATTTTTCTAACGATGACGAATTTATTAAAAGATTTCGAAGAGAAGCGCAGTCTGCAACAAGCTTAGCCCATCCTAATGTGGTTAGCATATATGATGTCGGTGAAGAAGATGGGATTTATTACATTGTGATGGAGTATGTAAATGGTCAAACGTTAAAACAATACATACAACAATTTGCTCCTATTCATCCGAGAAAAGCAGTAAATATTATGGTGCAAATTGTTTCGGCCATTCAACATGCACATGATAATCATATTGTTCATCGAGATATCAAACCGCATAATATTTTAATTGATCACGATGGCAACGTAAAAGTAACCGACTTTGGAATAGCCATGGCACTTAGTTCAACAACAATCACGCAAACAAATTCTGTGCTTGGCTCAATTCACTATTTATCACCAGAACAAGCAAGAGGTGGTTTAGCAAATAAAAAATCGGATATTTATTCGATTGGAATCGTTTTATTTGAGCTGTTAACTGGAAGGCTGCCATTTGATGGTGAAACGGCTATTTCCATCGCCTTAAAGCATTTGCAATCGGAAACACCATCTCCAAAAAGATGGAATCCTGATATCCCGCAAAGCATCGAGAATATTATTTTAAAAGCCACAGCAAAAGATCCCTTTCATCGCTATGATTCAGCTGAAGAAATGGAAAAGGATCTTGAAACTGCGTTTGATGTAAGCAGGTTATCAGAGCCTAAATTCACGATACCTGATGATGAAGAAGCAACAAAGGCAATACCAATTATTACAAATGAAACGATGGAACAGCATAAGGCTGATGATACGATTGTTCACACTCCAACAAATAATCTATCTGACGAACAAAAGCCAGAAGTGAAGCAGGACAATCAGCAAAAGAAGCAAAAGCAGAAAAAAGAAAAGAAACCGAAAAAAAGAAAAAGCAAGCTTGCCACTTTTATTATTACCACTTTTATTGTTTTAATAATAGCAGGTGTTGCTGCTTTTACAATCATTCCCCCTTTGCTGCTGCCAAAGGATATTGAAGTGCCCGATGTATCTGGAGAAACCTATGATGAAGCTGTAAGAATCCTTCAAGAAGAAGGATTTGAAGTAGGGGAGCCAGTACAAATTTCGGATGAGGAAATTGAAGAGGGACATGTTATTAAAACAAATCCTGAAGCTTCTGAAATAACGAAGGAAGGTTCGATGATTACCATTTATGAAAGCACTGGTAAAGAAAAATTTGTGCTTGAGGATTATGTAGGAAGAAACATTGACCGAGTAAAAGCGATTCTTGAAATGAAAGGTTTTTCAAATATTGAAGTAAAAGAGGAGTCAAATGAAATTCAGCCAGCAGGAACAATTTTAGCCCAATTTCCAGAAGTAGGGGATGAAGTTATTCCATCTGAAGACTCGATTGAATTAACGGTAAGCTCAGGACCCAAGCTTGTGAAAATCGAAAACCTTGTTGGGAAAAGTAAAGAACAGGTCGACGAATATATAAGTACAAATGGGTTTTACTCAACTGTAACTGAAAGCTATTCACCTGATATTCCAAAGGGTCATCTTATTTCACAAACTCCTAAAGCTGGAGATGAGGTTGTTCCAAAAGAGACAACACTGCAGCTAGTCTATTCATTAGGGCCGGAACCAGATCCACCAAAAACAGTGGAAGAAATAGTTGAAATTCCATATGAGCCAGAGCATGAGGGGCAACAGCTCGAAGTTTCTATTTATATTGATGACGTGGATCATTCCATTTCGGATTTATATGAAACTTTTAAAATCACAAGTCCGCAAACGAAAAGATTAGTATTAAAAATCGCTCATGGAGATGAAGGATATTACCAAGTATTAATCGACAGTAAAGTGGTGACCTCAAAAATTATCCCGTATCCAACAGACTAATGCCGTTTTATTGCTTTAATTTCGAGGTAAGGCGATTATTTTTGGTATATCAGGATCATTTAAATCACAAACTTTTACTATTGAATTTTTTATTAAATGTAAAAGATTAAACTATGTGCCAAGGAGGTTTTTCATGCCACAAGGGAAAATTGTGAAGGCTCTTAGTGGTTTTTACTATGTGCAAGACAGAGATCGATTGATCCAATGCAGAGGAAGAGGTGTTTTTCGCAAAAATAAAATCACTCCTTTAGTTGGAGATGTGGTGAAATATCAAGCTGAAAATGACCAAGAGGGATATATTCTTGAAGTTTTTGACCGTAAAAATGAACTTGTAAGACCCCCGATTTGTAATGTGGATCAAGCGATCCTCGTTTTCTCAGCGGTTGAACCGGATTTTAGCCCATCATTGCTAGATCGTTTTCTTGTTTTAATAGAAGCAAATGACATTGAACCGATTATTGTCATCAGTAAAACAGATTTAATTCAAACCAAAGATGTAAAAGAGAAAGTATTGTCATATGCAAATGATTATCGAAAAGCAGGCTATATCGTATTGCTCACCTCAACGAGTGAATCAAATGTTAATCAAGAACTGGAACCAATATTGAATGAAAAAATATCCGTTTTTGCAGGACAATCAGGTGTAGGTAAGTCCTCTTTATTAAATGTTTTAAGACCTGATCTTGATCTGAGGACAAATGATATTTCAACACATTTAGGACGGGGACGTCATACGACAAGACATGTTGAGTTAATCGCAGTAGGCTCCGGTTTTGTTGCTGATACACCTGGCTTTAGTTCCTTAGATTTTACAGGTATTGAGGTGGAGGATCTGAGCTATTGTTTCCCTGAAATGAAGGAAAGAAGCAGCGACTGTAAGTTTCGTGGCTGTACACATGTTAAGGAACCGAAGTGTGCGGTCAAAGATGCTGTAGATAGCGGTGAAATACCTAAATACCGTTATGAGCATTATTTAACTTTTGTTGAAGAAATTAAAGATAGAAAGCCGAGGTACTAATTATGATAAAAATTGCACCATCTATTCTTTCGGCAAATTTCGCTAAATTGGGAGAAGAGATTATAGATGTAGAAAAAGGTGGGGCTGATTATATTCATGTCGATGTAATGGATGGACATTTCGTCCCAAATATTACAATCGGACCTTTAATTGTCGAAGCGATCCGCCCTATTACCCAGCTGCCGTTAGATGTTCATCTGATGATTGAGGATCCTGACAGATATATCGAAGACTTTGTTCGTGCAGGCGCTGATATCATAACAGTACATGTGGAAGCATGCAAACATCTTCACCGGACTATTCAATTAATAAAATCACAGGGGATAAAAGCTGGGGTTGTTTTAAACCCGCATACACCGATTGAGTCTATTCAGCATGTGCTGGAGGATATTGATATGGTTTTACTTATGACGGTAAATCCGGGTTTTGGAGGGCAAGCTTTTATTCCACAGGTTTTGCCTAAAATTAAACAGCTTTCAACTATCATTAAGGATAGACAACTTTCGGTTGAAATCGAGGTTGACGGCGGTATAAATGAAGAGACAGCAAAACGCTGTGTGGACGCAGGTGCTACCGTACTTGTAGCAGGATCAGCCATATACAACCAAACTGACCGCCATCATGCTATTCAAAGTCTAAAAGAAGCCATTCATTCTTAAAATTGATACTTCTATCAAGTGGGATAAAAATCTAACAACCTACCCATCCTAATAAAGTCTAGTTTACTTTACTTTATTGAATGGAGGGGTTTATTATTTACGTTTACATTGATGATGTTGCAATTATTGAACGTGCGTTACAAGCAGCCATCCTTAATAGCACTGATTATGAAGAAATCGATCAATTTGAATCAGTCCTAAAAAAACTTAAAAGTAATCCACCTGGAGCACAACAGGATGGCTTCCGCTATGATTATAACGATAGCTCATTCTATTAATTCTTAAAAGCTATGTTTTGCAGAAGGAACAGAAGGCAATCGGTAATTTGCTGATTCGTTCGAAACTCACTGTGCAGTAAACTTAACCTAAAACAAAAATGGGGCTGTCTCAATGTGTAAAATTGAGACAGCCTTACTTTTTTCATATTAATAAAACGATCTATTAAAGGAGAAACAATGAAAACAATTGCACTTGTTGCCGGGGGACCAAAAGAGTACCTCCCAAAATTGACTGACCATCATCACCCCCAAGTTACTTGGGTAGGGGTGGACAAAGGTGTTTTTTACATACAGGAATCAGGTTTACCAATATCATATGCTTTTGGAGATTTTGATTCGATATCTAGTCGTGAAAAAGAGGAATTAACAAATAATTTATCAAATCTATCTATGTATTCTGCTGAAAAGGATAAAACCGATACCGAGCTTGCTTTAGATTGGGCGTTACAGCAACATCATGAAAAAATTCTTCTATTTGGAGCAACTGGCGGGAGGATTGACCATTTGCTAGGAAATATCCATCTCCTTTTAAAAGCAATAAACGATAAGAGAAATATTGAAATAATTGATCGCCAAAATCATATCACCCTCTTCACATCTGGAACATATACAATAAAGAAGCACAAGGATTTAAGGTATGTATCTTTTATTCCGATCAGTCATGAAGTAAAAGGTATAACACTTGAAGGATTTAAATATCCATTGAAAAATTGCCATATCACCATAGGGTCAACATTATGTATAAGTAATGAACTCATTCATGATCTAGGTACTTTTTCATTTCAAGACGGCATATTATTAATGATAAGAAGCCGAGATTAAGCCTTGTGGATTCTTAGTGAAATTGGTTCCGCGTCATTTTTTTTCCACAGACTGAATATAATGCTACAGAACTGATTTTCTTTATTGAACCTTGGCGCAGGTAGCACCTTATACAAGTATGTTTAATGATTTGGTTGAGGAGGGAAACAATGAAATTTTATACGATTAAGCTGCCGAAGTTTTTAGGAGGAATTGTTCGAGCGATGCTCGGTTCGTTTAAAAAAGATTAAGAAAAAAGCACCGTCATTTCGGTGCTTTTTTCTTAGCTTATTCGTTTTATATTTAATCCCATCTTAACGGGCAGTAAAACCGACACTTCAAGATTCAAAAGAAGCAATGAAGATAAGTGGAGAATAACTGCCCGTAAAGATCCGATAAGTCTCGCTTACGAACATTGGGGGATGAAAAAAACCCCCAATGTTGGAAGTCTCGCTTTATGAATATGAAACATAGCTGCTTACAAAAGCAAGCTAAGATAAGCTATCATTTCATGTTTTGTAACTTTTTGAGAGAGCTTAATAGCAAAATTAAACTCGCTCAACTTTACCTGATCTTAAAGCGCGAGCAGATACATATACTTTTTTAGGTTTACCGTTAACTAAGATGCGAACTTTTTGAAGGTTTGCGCCCCAAGTACGTTTGTTAGCGTTCATCGCGTGTGAACGTGAATTACCTGAGCGAGTCTTTTTACCAGTAACAACGCATTTACGTGCCATGTTATTCCCTCCTTACTACAAAAAAACCTAACGAATTTTACATGAATCATGTACATAGTCATGAGATACTTTAATAATTTATCACACCTGTTTCAAGAATGCAATACCTCTGCATAAAGCTTTCAAGAATTTTCCCTTGACATCGTAAATGCAGGCTTGGTTGAATATAATAATGAATAAGTGACTACAACTGCTAGTTGTAAAAGTCACTGCTTCTTTTCATTTGAACATGCTTATAGTAAAATGAGGATAGCCAGTGCGAACAATTCCAAAGGGGGAACCGATCGTGTCCATTGAATTAAAAACGAAGTACGGACAAATTGATATATCAAACGAAGTCATTGCAATAGTTGCAGGTGGTGCAGCAATTGACTGCTATGGTATTGTTGGAATGGCATCAAAGAATCAAATAAAAGATGGTCTTACAGAAATTCTTAGAAAAGAAAACTTTAGCAGAGGCGTGATTGTCCGCCAAGAGGATGACTCCATTCACATTGATATGTATATTATCGTCAGCTATGGTACAAAAATTTCTGAAGTCGCACATAACGTTCAAACGAAAGTTAAGTATACGTTAGATCAGACAGTTGGACTTGCAGTTGATTCCGTTAATATTTTTGTTCAAGGTGTTCGTGTAGCGAACCCGTAGTTAGGAGGAAATGACCTGTGTCAATTACAACTATAGATGGTAAGCGTTTTGCTGAGATGATCTTGCAAGGTGCAAACCGCCTGTCTATGAATGCAAAATTGGTCGATGCATTAAACGTTTTCCCAGTTCCTGATGGTGACACTGGAACAAATATGAATTTATCAATGACATCAGGGGCAAAAGAAGTTGAAAACAATCAATCAGATCATATCGGGAAGGTTGGCCATGCGCTTTCTAAAGGGTTGCTGATGGGAGCACGAGGAAATTCTGGTGTCATTCTATCACAATTATTTAGAGGTTTCTCAAAATCAATTGAGTCGAAAGCAGAAATCAATAGTATGGAATTTGCATATGCACTTCAAGCAGGTGTAGATACAGCATATAAAGCCGTAATGAAACCTGTAGAGGGTACAATTTTAACAGTTGCAAAGGATGCTGCAAAAGCAGCGGTACTTGCGGCAGAAACCGAGTCTTCCATCGACAAGCTAATGGAAGTAACGTTAAAAGAAGCGGATGCATCATTAAAACGTACTCCTGACCTGCTTCCTGTTCTAAAAGAAGTTGGTGTAGTAGATAGTGGAGGTCAAGGCTTAGTTTTTGTTTATGAAGGGTTTTTAGCTGCTTTAAAAGGAGATAAGCTTTCCATTACAAAAGTGTCAACACCATCAATGGACGAACTCGTAAATGCTGAACATCATAAAAGCGTCCAAAGCCATATTAATACTGAAGACATAGAGTTCGGCTATTGTACTGAATTTATGGTCCGTTTTGAAGAAGGTAAAACACCATTCGACGAAGAAAAATTTAGATCTGACTTAAGTCAATTTGGTGATTCCCTGCTTGTAATCGCCGATGATGAGCTTGCAAAAGTACATATACATGCAGAATATCCAGGTGAAGTTCTTTCATATGGTCAAAAATATGGAAACCTTATAAATATGAAGATCGAAAATATGCGGCAACAGCATAGTAATATTGTTGGAGAAAAAACAAAAGCAGCTCCAAAAACAGAATCGAAGCAGGAAAAAATGAAATATGGTATCGTCGCTGTTTCAATGGGCAAGGGTATTGCCGATTTATTTAGAAGTATTGGCGCAAATGAAGTCATTGAAGGCGGGCAAACGATGAATCCTAGTACAGAGGATATCGTACAAGCAATTAAAGACGTTCATGCTGAAAATATCATCATTCTTCCAAATAATTCAAATATCGTGATGGCTGCACAACAGGCTGCAACTGTTGCTGAGGAAAATGTTATTGTGATCCCTTCTAAAACAGTGCCACAAGGCATCGCTGCATTACTAGCTTTTAATCCAACGGCAGAACCAAATGATGTATCAGCTGCTATGAATGAGGCATTAAATAGTGTAAAAAGCGGTCAAATCACCTATGCAGTCCGAGATACAAATATTGAAGGTCTTGATATTTCAAAAGGTGATTTCATGGGGATATTGGAGGGTAAGATCATCATTACAGACAAAACCCAGCTATCAGCTTCGAAAAAGCTTCTAACAGAGATGGTCTCTGATGAGGATGAGATTTTAACGATCATTCAAGGTGAAGATGCGAGCGAAGAAGATCTTGAGCAGCTCGTACAATTTATTGAAGAACAATTTGAAGACATTGAGGTTGAAACTCATAAAGGTGATCAGCCTTTATACTCATTTATCTTTTCAGTAGAATAATGATTAAAAAACTCGGCGATTTGCCGAGTTTTTTTAATACTGAATCGTTCTCCATTTTTTTATTTTAATAAATTACAGGAAAACGAATCTAATACTGCTTAAACGAAAATCTGTTAAACTAATAGTATTGTGTATGGGCAATCATACAAAGAAATCGTACAAGGAGGTAAGCTGTCTTCCATAGAGAGAAGTCCATAAGCTGCATGTAATGGGAGGCAATGTGACCGTGAAAAATAGATTAAAAGACTCTGTATCAGCAATAAGAGGGGTTGGAGATGAAACAAATGACCTCTTAAATGATATGGGAATTTATACAATTCATGACCTGTTAGAATATTTTCCATATAGATACGATGATAATAGTTTAAAAGATCTTGCAGATGTAAAGCATGATGAGCGGGTAACAGTTGAAGGAAAAGTCCATAGCGAGCCTTTGCTTACGTATTTTGGAAAAAAACGGTCCCGTCTAACGTTTCGTTTATTAGTCGGCCGTTACTTAGTTTCTGCCGTTTGTTTTAATCGCCCTTATTTTAAAAATAAATTAGCGATTGATTCCACTGTTACGGTTACCGGAAAATGGGATAAGCATAGGCAAATGATTACTGTTCAGGAATTGGCATTTGGACCAAAGCAAGCAGTAACTGGGATAGAACCTGTGTATTCGATTAAAGGAAAACTGACAGTTAAAGGGATGAGAAAATTTGTTTCCCTTGCTTTAAATGAATATTTGAATGATGTAGACGAAGTGATACCTGTTGAGCTATTGCAAAAATATAAGCTGCTAACAAGAAAGGAAGCTTTAAAAGCAATTCATTTACCAGAAGGCCCTGAGCAATTAAAGCAAGCAAGAAGGCGCTTTGTGTATGAAGAATTTCTTCTTTTTCAATTGAAAATGCAAGCATTGCGAAAGGTGCAAAGAGAGCAAGTAAGTGGCATCCCTCATGATTTTTCTGAAAATAAGCATGAACAATTTATTCAAGCTTTACCATTCCCGCTTACAAATGCTCAAACACGTGTGGTCAATGAAATCATCACAGATATGAAGTCACCATATAGAATGAATCGTTTGCTTCAGGGGGATGTGGGATCTGGGAAAACTGTTGTTGCAGCAATAGCCATCTTTGCGGCTATTTTATCAGGCTATCAAGCTGCGCTTATGGTTCCAACCGAGATTTTAGCAGAACAGCATGCAGAATCCTTGCTCTCCCTATTTGAACCATTTGATGTGAATGTCGCATTGTTAACAAGCTCAGTGAAAGGCAAAAAACGCCGTGAACTGCTGGAAAAAGTTAAAAATAATAACATTCAATTACTAATAGGAACCCATGCCTTGATCCAGGACGATATTGAATTTCATAGACTTGGCTTAGTCATTACTGATGAGCAGCACAGATTTGGTGTTGAGCAAAGGAGAATGCTGCGAGAGAAGGGTGAGAATACAGATGTTTTATTTATGACCGCAACTCCGATTCCCCGCACGTTAGCCATAACGGCATTTGGTGAGATGGATGTTTCGGTCATTGATGAACTGCCAGCAGGGAGAAAATCAATTGAAACCTATTGGGTAAAGCCATCTATGCTTGAGCGGATTTTAGCATTTATTGAAAAAGAAGTTTCAAAAGGGCGGCAAGCATATGTCATTTGCCCGCTAATTGAGGAATCAGATAAGCTGGATGTACAAAATGCCCTTGATGTTCATAGCATACTCACCCATTATTACCAAGGGCGCTTTAAGGTAGGGCTTATGCATGGCAGATTAACTTCTGATGAAAAAGATACAGTGATGCGAAGCTTTAGCCAAAATGAAGTGAATATTTTAGTCTCAACAACGGTAGTTGAGGTTGGGGTAAATGTTCCGAATGCCACAACAATGGTGATCTATGATGCGGAGCGTTTTGGCTTGTCCCAGCTTCATCAGCTGCGCGGACGTGTCGGGAGAGGAAGCGAACAGTCCTATTGTATTTTATTAGCTGATCCAAAATCGGAAACTGGAAAAGAAAGAATGACCATTATGACGGAGACGAATGATGGGTTCGTTTTATCTGAAAGAGATTTAGAGTTAAGGGGCCCAGGCGATTTCTTTGGGAAGAAGCAAAGCGGTATGCCGATTTTTAAAGTGGCTGATATGGTTCATGATTATAGGGCGCTGGAGGTTGCAAGGCAGGATGCTGTTGAACTAATCCGTTCAAATGCCTTTTGGATCGAGGATAAATATGAAGGGTTAAGAATGTATTTGCACCAAACAGGTATTTTACAAGGAGAAAAATTAGATTAATAGGTTTAGGGAAAACTATTAGTCATTACTTTATGAGACGTTCATTGAGGCAAGGTAAAGCTCTAATCAATTGGGCGTCTTAAGCATTTTATTATAGCATTTACTCCTTCATTTCTTTCTTGCAATCTGTTTTCATTCTCTATATACTACTATTAGTACCTAGTCTTAATAGTTCGGATGGTGTCTTAGAAAATATGAGGAAGAGTAAAAAAGAGAGGCAGCGTTTATTACAAGAAACAATAAGTGAAACACCATTTATAACAGATGAGGAATTGGCAGATAAATTTCAAGTAAGCATTCAAACAATTCGATTAGACCGATTGGAACTATCCATTCCAGAATTAAGGGAACGAATTAAACATGTTGCGGAAAAAAAGCTCGATAATGAAGTGAAATCGTTACAAATAGAGGAAGTTATTGGGGAAATTATCGACCTTCAGCTAGATGAATCGGCGATTTCGATTTTAGAAATAAAAAAAGAGCATGTTTTTAATCGAAATCAAATTGCCCGCGGTCATCACTTGTTTGCACAAGCAAATTCATTAGCTGTTGCTGTAATCAATGATGAATTAGCCTTAACTGCTAAAGCAAATATTCGGTTTACAAGGCAAGTGAAAGAAAATGAGCGTGTGATTGCTAAAGCAAAGGTTGTAAAGGGCGATTCTGAAAAAGGACGTACAATTGTAGAAGTTAACAGTTATGTTGGGAATGAATTGGTATTTTCCGGTGAATTTGACATGTATCGCTCAAATCCAGCACAAAGGTAGGTTACATAAATGAAGCTAGCGATTGATGCAATGGGTGGGGATCATGCCCCTAAATCAGTAGTGGAAGGCGTTATGAAGGCTATTTCTGCTTTTCCTGATTTAGAGGTAACACTCATTGGCCAAGAGGATAAAATGAAGCAGTACTTAACAGATCAAACGAGAATTAACGTTATACATACAGATGAAGTTATTGAAGCGACAGATGAACCAGTACGGGCAGTAAGAAGAAAAAAGAACGCATCAATGGTGCTTATGGCTAACGAAGTAAAGGAAGGCCGGGCTGACGGGTGTATATCTGCAGGTAACACTGGCGCATTAATGACTGCTGGATTATTTATCGTTGGCCGAATCGAAGGGATTGAACGTCCAGCATTGTCACCAACTTTGCCAACCTTGGATGGGAAGGGTTTTTTATTTTTGGATGTCGGTGCAAATGTAGATGCAAAACCAGAGCATTTATTTCAGTATGCACTGATGGGTTCGATCTATGTTGAAAAGGTTCGGGGAATTAATAATCCGCGAATAGGGTTATTGAATGTTGGAACAGAAGATAAAAAAGGAAATGAATTAACAAAACAGACATTTGAGCTTTTAAAAAATTCACAGTTAAATTTTGTTGGCAATGTAGAATCTAGAGATTTAATGGAATCTGTTGCAGATGTTGTTGTAACAGACGGTTTTACAGGTAATATTGCCTTAAAATCAATTGAAGGAACGGCTTTATCCGTCTTTTCAATGATGAAATCTGCGTTAACAAGCAATCTTAAGTCAAAATTAGCTGCTGGAGTTTTAAAGCCTGAATTTAAACAGATAAAACAAAAAATGGATTATTCAGAATATGGCGGTGCCGCACTTTTTGGCTTAAAGGCTCCTGTAATAAAAGCTCACGGCTCATCAGATGCCAATGCCATTTATAACGCAATCCGTCAAACTCGTGAAATGGTGTCGTACAATGTAACAAAAACCATTCATGCCTCACTAATAGGAAGTGCAGAGTAAGACCCTAGAGCCGATGGCCCTGGAGCTACACACCAAAATTAAGTGAAAAATTATACTTTCTGGTCTTTTAAAAAAACGGAGGGAAGCTTTATGACGAAAATAGCATTTATATTTCCTGGACAAGGGTCGCAATCAGTAGGAATGGGGAAAGAGCTATTTGATCAAGTAGAAGAATCAAAACAAATTTTTGAACAAGCTGATAATCGATTAGGTGAGAAGCTTTCAGAACTTATTTTTGAAGGTCCGCAGGATACATTAACATTAACCTATAATGCACAGCCAGCTTTGCTCACCACGAGCATTGCGATTTTAGAACATTTTAAAAAGAATGGAATTACGGCTGACTTTGTTGCAGGACATAGTCTTGGTGAGTATACAGCACTTGTAGCAGCAGGTGTTTTAAGCTTTGAGGATGCAGTTTATGCTGTAAAAAAACGCGGGGAGTTTATGGATGAGGCTGTTCCAGCTGGACAAGGTGCAATGGCTGCAATTTTAGGTATGGCTGCTGAGGATCTTGAGGCTATTACTTCCGAGGTAACGAATACAGGTCATTCTGTTCAATTGGCCAATTTGAATTGTCCTGGGCAAATTGTCATTTCAGGAACAGCTGAAGGGGTGGAACGGGCGTCCGCATTTGCAAAAGAAAAGGGAGCGAAACGTGCCATTCCTCTAGTTGTAAGCGGACCGTTTCATTCAGAATTAATGAAGCCTGCAGCTGATCAGCTGCAAAACGTATTAAGTGAATTGAGCTTTCAGGACGCCGTCATTCCAGTAATTGCGAATGTAACAGCCGATCAAGTGACAAAACAAGAAGAAATCAAGGAATTACTTGTTAAACAGTTATACTCTCCAGTAAGATGGGAAGAATCTGTAAAAACAATGATTGAAAATGGTGTAACCACGTTTATTGAAATTGGTCCTGGAAAAGTATTGTCAGGTCTAGTGAAGAAAATTGATCGTTCTGCAACCGTTCATGCGATTTCAGACCTGGAAACAATAAAATCAACTGTTGAAAAGCTAAAGGGGGAGTAAATATGCTAGAGAACAAAGTAGCGCTAGTTACAGGGGCATCACGCGGGATTGGAAGAGCGATTGCGCTGGATTTAGCAAAAAATGGCGCAAGTGTTGCTGTCAATTATGCAGGAAATGAAGCAAAAGCTAATGAGGTTGTTGATGAAATTAAAGCAGGTGGCGGAAATGCCTTTGCGATAAAAGCAGATGTGTCAAATAGTGAAGATGTCACACAAATGGTGAAAGAGGTTATTAACCAGTTTGGACAATTAGATATTCTTGTTAATAATGCTGGAATCACCCGTGATAACTTATTAATGAGAATGAAGGACAATGAATGGGATGATGTCATAAACACAAACTTAAAAGGTGTCTTCCTATGTACAAAAGCTGTTACTCGCCAAATGATGAAGCAGCGTAGTGGACGAATCATTAATATCACTTCTGTAGTAGGTGTCAGCGGGAATCCCGGTCAAGCCAATTACGTAGCAGCAAAGGCTGGTGTCATTGGTTTAACGAAAACGACTGCAAAGGAGCTTGCATCCAGAAATATTACAGTTAACGCTGTAGCACCTGGCTTCATTACAACAGATATGACAGATGAGCTCTCAGAAGAAACGAAGGCAGAAATGCTTAAGCAAATTCCATTAGCAAAACTAGGAGAGCCTAGCGATATCGCTAATATTGTTAGTTTTCTTGCTTCTGATAAGAGTAAATATATTACTGGCCAAACGATGCATGTTAATGGCGGAATGGTCATGTAAAATAGGTTGTTTCTCAACCATTATATTGCTATTCTATTAAAGCACTAACCCTTGATATTATTTTAATACCACCTCTTAGAAAAGATTTAAAAAATGCTAATAGGAAACCTAGTTTTTCAAGGGAAAATAACTTATAATACTTGAGGGGAGGTGAAGGAAAATGGCAGAAGTATTAGATCGTGTAACAAAGATTATCGTAGACCGTTTAGGTGTTGATGAGTCTGAAGTAAAATTAGAGTCTTCATTCAAAGATGATCTTGGTGCAGATTCCCTAGATGTAGTTGAGCTTGTTATGGAACTTGAAGATGAGTTCGATATGGAAATTTCTGATGAAGATGCAGAAAAAATCAGTACAGTGGGTGACGCTGTTAACTACATAAATAGCCAACAATAATGTTGTTGTTAAAGTCCCGTATGATTGCGGGGCTTTACCCCTTTTATTATGTTTTTTTAATATAGGAAAAGATAGTATTTGATGAACAATTAGTTTGCTTTAGCGCCTTTTGGCCGGATAGCATATAAAGGCAATCGGATTTATTGTACTTGTTACTGCCTTTTAGTTCATAAGCCTCTCCATAATTAAAGGTATGAACCCCCTTTTATTATGAAGCGACTTATATGAATGAGGCTAAAAAGAGCGCTTCCGCTTTTATTGGAGGATTATATGCCTAGACATATTAATTATAAAGAGAAAAGAACCTTCGCAAGGAAGGCAGAGGAATTTAAAAAATTTCAGGAGCGTATTGGCCATACATTTAAGAATGAAAAGCTTTTATATCAAGCTTTCACTCATTCATCATATGTGAATGAGCATCGCAAGAAGCCTTATGAAGATAATGAAAGGCTAGAGTTCTTGGGAGATGCAGTACTAGAGCTTACAGTCTCACAATTTCTTTATAAAAAGTATCCGATGATGAGTGAAGGAGAACTGACAAAGCTGCGTGCGGCAATTGTTTGTGAACCTTCCCTAGTTTCATTTGCTAACAATCTTTCTTTTGGCACATTAGTATTGCTTGGTAAAGGGGAAGAAATGACTGGAGGGCGTGCACGTCCTGCATTATTAGCAGATGTATTTGAAGCATTTATCGGTGCTTTATACTTAGATCAGGGCTTAGATGCTGTCGTGCAATTTTTAGAAAAGTTTGTGATTCCGAAAATTGATGAAGGTGCTTTTTCGCATGTGATGGATTTTAAAAGTCAATTGCAAGAATTTGTTCAAAGGGATACAAAAGGCGTCTTGGAATACAAAATCTTACAAGAAAAAGGGCCAGCCCATAATCGGGAATTTGTATCGACAGTATCTTTGAATGGTGAAGTTTTTGGAACCGGCAGCGGCAGATCGAAGAAAGAAGCAGAGCAGCACGCCGCACAAGAAGCATTATCAAAGCTTCAACAGCTTAATAACTAGCATACCTAGGGGCAGATTTAGAAAAGCATGTACTTCCTATTCTATCATTTCCATTATGAAAAATGATTTATAGTGATGAACATGACATGGCTAAAGTTGCCCCTTTCCTATGACTTATATCTTATAGAATGTGATAAAATATGAGAGGATTTATCATGATTTAGATGTTATTTCACTTTAAAAAACTTAAAGATACACCATAAGCGTGATTGAACAAGAGAATCACATCACAAATTGAAAAGAGTAAGGAGGAAATCACAATGTTCCTCAAACGGTTGGATATTGTAGGATTCAAGTCCTTTGCTGAACGGGTAACAGTTGATTTTGTAAAAGGAGTTACCGCAGTAGTTGGACCAAATGGTAGTGGGAAAAGTAATATAACTGATGGGATTAGATGGGTATTAGGAGAACAGTCAGCGAAATCTCTTCGTGGAGCAAAAATGGAGGATATCATTTTTGCGGGAAGTGATTCTAGAAAAGGGTTAAATGTTGCTGAAGTTACATTAACCTTGGATAATGAAGATCATTTTCTCCCAATTGATTATCATGAAGTCAGTGTGACAAGACGTGTTTTTCGCTCGGGAGAAAGTGAATTTTTTATTAATAAGCAAAGCTGCCGCTTGAAAGATATTGTAGATTTGTTTATGGACTCTGGACTTGGTAAAGAAGCATTTTCCATTATAAGCCAGGGGAAGGTTGAAGAAATCCTCAGCAGCAAAGCTGAAGAACGTAGAAGTATATTTGAAGAAGCGGCCGGAGTGCTAAAATATAAGTCGCGAAAAAAGAAGGCTGAATATAAATTAGCGGAAACGCAAGAAAATCTAAATCGTGTCCAGGACATTTTATACGAGCTCGAAGGTCAGGTTGAACCTTTAAAAATTCAAGCATCGATTGCAAAGGATTATTTGCAGAAAAAAGAAGAGCTCGAACAAATTGAAGTAGCCGTGACAGTATATGAAATTGAGGAGCTTCATCATAAATACGAAGCATTGGCAAAATCAGTTGCCGAAGGAAAAGATCGCGAATTGAAACTTTCTGCTACAATCCAAAAGAAAGAAGCAGAAGTGGAGAAGATGAGGGATTATCTTGCCGCATTAGATGAGTCCATAAATGATTTGCAGCAGGTACTTCTATTAGCGAGTGAGGAATTGGAAAAGCTCGAGGGAAGAAAAGAAGTTCTTAAAGAACGGAAGAAAAATGCCCATCAAAATAAGGCGCAGTTAGAGAAATTGATCGAAGAGCTAAATGATCGATTATCACAGTTAAATAGAGAAAAACAAGAACAAGAAGCGTTTTTATTAACCTATAAAAATGAGCTGCAAGCAATTCAAGATCAATTGACTGAGAAGCAGCAGCAAATGACAACCTATGATCAAAATATCGAGGAGCTAATTGAGAGCTTAAAAAGTGAATATTTTGAACTGCTAAATGAACAGGCTGCGGCTCGAAATGAAATTCATTATATTGATGAACAGCTTAGCCAGCAAGAACGGAAAAATACGAGACTGCAAGATTCTAATAAAAGGTATATTACGGAGAGACAGGAAATTTTTGAAAGAAAGACAAAAATTGAAGCAAAATACTCACTTGTTGAGAGTCAGTTATCTGATCAAATAAAAAGTTATCGCGATGCACAAGCGAAATTAGAAAATTTAAAAAATGCTTATCAAAAGAAAGAATCTGCTTTATATCAAGCTTATCAGATTCTTCAGCAAACCCGTTCAAGAAAGGAAGTCCTCGAATCAATGCAGGAGGACTATGCAGGATTTTTTCAAGGTGTTAAGGAGATATTAAAAGCAAAGGAACAGCTTGGAGGCATTTATGGGGCGGTTGCTGAGTTGATTTCCACAGATAAAAACTACGAAACGGCGATTGAAATTGCGTTAAGCAGTTCAATGCAGCATGTCGTTGTTAAGGATGAAGCCGCAGCCAGGAAAGCGATCCAATATTTAAAGGAACATTCTTTTGGTCGTGCAACATTTCTGCCGTTATCTGTTATAAAACCACGTTCAATCGTACCGCATGATCTTAGAATGATTGAAACCCATCAAGCATTCGTTGGCATTGCAACTGATCTAGTAAACTATCAACCACAGTTTAAAGCAATTATTGGAAATCTGCTTGGAACAGTAATTGTAACCATTGATCTCAAGGGTGCAAATGAAATTGCAAAGCTAATGAATTATCGCTATCGACTCGTTACCCTTCAAGGAGATGTTGTGAATCCAGGGGGATCAATGACAGGTGGAGCAGTTAAGCAAAAAAATAATTCTTTATTAAGCCGCGGGAGAGAATTAGAAACGATTCAAGAGAAATTAGTGGAAATGGAAGAAAGAACAGCCCAGCTTGAACAAGATGTTAAGGGGACAAAGCAAACCATTCAAAATAATGAAGCTCTTCTTGAAGAGTTGCGGGCAAAAGGGGAAAAACTCCGTCTTGAAGAGCAAATGATTAGAAGCGAAATAAGAGAGATTGAAATCAATGAAAAGAATGTTAACGATCATTTGAAATTATATGATGCTGAGCGAGAATCGTTTGAATCTGAAAAGGAACGATTTACAGCAAGGAAAAAAGAGCTTGGTCAAAGCTTAGAAAAAATGGGATCAGCGCTGGAAAAGCTGGAGAAAGAAATTGAGGAGCTATCAGCCAAAAAAGTATCTCAGCAAACATCAAAGGATGAGCTCCAAAGTGAATTAACAGAATTAAAGGTCATCTTTGCTAGTAAGAAGCAGATATACGAAAACCAAAAGGAAAAGGTTGCACGAATAAACCAAGACCTTGAGGAATCACTACAAAAATTTGAAGAAGCAAAAGAGGATTATTCCTTCCTTTCAAATGAGATGAATTCAAGCTCATCTGGTGAGGAAAAGCTAGAAGAAGCTGCTAAGAAAAAGCTGCAGGATAAAAATAAAACAATTGAGCTAATTTCTTCAAGACGTGATGAACGTGTCCAGTTACAAGAAAAGCTTGAGGATGAGGAGCGGGAATTAAAAGAGCTAAAACGTCAGGATAAGCAACTTCAGGACAGTTTAAAGGATGAAGAGGTCAAGTTGAATCGTTTAGATGTTGAATTAGATAATCGTCTCAACCATCTGCGTGAGGAATATTTATTAACCTTTGAAGCTGCTAAAGAGAAATATACGTTAGAGGCCGAAATTGAGGAAGCAAGAAAACGAGTAAAACTAATCAAGCTTGCAATCGATGAGCTGGGAACGGTAAACTTAGGGGCGATTGAAGAATTTGAACGGGTAAATGAACGCTTCACCTTCCTATCTGAGCAACGAAATGATTTGACAGAAGCAAAAGACACTCTCTACCAGGTTATCGATGAAATGGATGAAGAAATGAAGAGAAGGTTTGAGCAAACCTTTAATGCCATTCGTTCCCATTTTGAATCAGTCTTTCAGGCGCTCTTTGGCGGCGGACGAGCTGAATTAAAACTAACAGACCCTAATGATTTGTTAAACACTGGTGTTGAGATTGTTGCACAGCCTCCAGGTAAAAAGCTTCAAAACCTCGGTCTCCTTTCAGGAGGGGAACGAGCACTCACAGCGATTGCGCTATTATTTTCAATTCTGAAGGTGAGACCAGTGCCTTTTTGTGTTCTTGATGAAGTTGAAGCAGCACTTGATGAAGCAAATGTTCATCGCTTTGCCCAGTATTTGAAAAAATTTAGCCAAGAAACACAATTTATTGTGATCACACATCGTAAAGGAACAATGGAGGAAGCTGATGTCCTGTATGGAGTTACGATGCAGGAATCAGGTGTTTCTAAGCTTGTATCTGTAAGACTTGAAGAAACCAAAGAATTAGTACAATCCTAGCTGAAAGGACGAACAAACATGAGTTTTTTTAAAAAACTTAAAGAAAAGATTACAAAGCAAACAGATTCTGTAACTGAAAAATTTAAAGAAGGCTTAACGAAAACAAGAGATTCATTTGCTGGAAAGATGAATGATCTTGTTGCAAAGTATCGTAAAGTTGATGAAGAATTTTTTGAGGAGCTTGAAGAGCTTTTAATTAGTGCAGATGTTGGTGTAATGACGGTTATGGATCTCATTGATGAGTTGAAGATGGAAGTAAAACGACGCAATATCCATGATACGAAAGAAGTTCAAGCAGTTATTTCGGAAAAACTCGTTGAGATTTATCAAGGGGATCAAGTTGAAGAAAACAACAAACTTAATCTTGAGCCAGGTCGATTAAATGTCGTGCTATTTGTTGGAGTCAACGGAGTAGGAAAGACGACAACAATTGGAAAATTAGCACACAAGCTTAAAAGTGAAGGAAACTCAGTATTGTTAGCTGCTGGAGATACATTTAGAGCAGGAGCGATTGAGCAGCTGGAAGTATGGGGAGAACGTGTTGGTGTTGATGTAATCAAGCAATCTGAAGGCTCAGATCCGGCAGCTGTTATGTATGATGCTGTACAGGCTGCAAAGGCACGAAAAGTAGATGTACTTTTATGTGATACAGCAGGAAGACTTCAAAACAAAGTTAATCTCATGAAGGAGCTTGAAAAAGTAAAGCGTGTTATCGAAAAAGAAATACCCGGCGCCCCACATGAGGTTTTGCTTGTACTAGATGCTACAACTGGTCAAAATGCTATGACACAAGCGAAGCAATTTTCCCAAGCAACAGATGTATCGGGAATTGTATTAACAAAATTAGATGGCACTGCAAAAGGCGGAATTGTTTTAGCAATTAAAGGCGAACTGGACATTCCTGTTAAACTAGTTGGTCTTGGTGAAAAGATGGACGACCTTCAGGAATTTAATACAGAACAATATGTATATGGTCTTTTCTCTGGCATTATTGAAGCACAAGAGGAAGAGAATTAATCAAAAAGAGCTAACTTTTCATTAGATATGGAAAGTTAGCTCTTTTGCTATATCTATTTTATCTTATAATGGACGATTTCTTTGTTGTTTATTTTTTGTCAGTTGTTTCCAAAGAATCACTGCAATGAGAACAAGCATGATAAATTGAACATTTTCTCATTCCTTTGTCCCCCAGGGTTATTTAAAATCTCTCATCTATATCCATTATACATATGAAATATTTCCCTTAAGCAACGAATATAACTTGACAAGCAAATCTGACATCTGTAGACTAATAACATGTAAAGGTAATTCACTTAACAAAGGGGTGAAACGGCATGATGCTTGAAAAAACGACAAGGCTAAATTACCTGTTTGATTTCTATCAAACATTGCTAACGCCTAAACAAAAGAGCTATATGTCGTTGTACTATTTAGATGATTTCTCCCTTGGTGAAATTGCGGAAGAATATAATGTTAGCAGACAAGCAGTATACGATAACATTAAACGTACTGAAGCAATGCTGGAGCAATACGAAGAAAAGCTATTATTATTTCAAAAATTTCAAAAGCGGCAAGAGCTATTGACCAAGCTTCGAGAGTATATGGTTTTTACAAATCAAAACTCTGAAATCGAGTCATTGCTAAGTGAACTTGAGAAATTAGATTAGGAGGCGGCATTATGGCATTTGAAGGATTAGCCGACCGACTGCAAAATACGATGGCAAAAATTCGCGGTAAAGGGAAGGTATCAGAGGCTGATGTAAAAGAAATGATGCGGGAGGTTCGCCTTGCACTTTTGGAAGCCGATGTTAACTTTAAAGTCGTAAAAGACTTTATTAAGCGTGTAAGTGAACGTGCTGTTGGTCAAGAGGTTATGAAAAGCTTAACCCCAGGCCAACAGGTCATTAAAGTTGTTAAAGAGGAACTAACTGAGTTAATGGGTGGAGAGCAAAGTAAAATTGCTGTTTCCAATCGCCCGCCAACAGTCATTATGATGGTTGGTTTACAAGGTGCTGGTAAAACTACGACAACGGGAAAGCTTGCCAACCTATTACGAAAGAAATTTAATCGTAAGCCATTGCTTGTTGCAGCTGACATTTATCGTCCTGCTGCAATCAAACAATTGCAGACATTAGGCAAGCAGCTTGATATGCCTGTTTTTTCATTAGGGGATCAAGTTAGTCCAGTTGAAATTGCAACAAAGGCACTTGAACATGCGAAAGAGGAGCATCATGATTATGTCATTATTGATACAGCAGGACGGCTTCATATTGATGAAAATTTAATGGAAGAGCTAGAGCAGGTGAAAGCCATTGCCAAGCCTGATGAAATATTCCTTGTAGTCGATGCGATGACAGGTCAGGATGCAGTAAATGTTGCACAGAGCTTTAATGAACAACTCGGATTAACTGGTGTTGTTCTGACCAAGCTTGATGGTGACACTCGCGGTGGTGCAGCCTTATCGATACGTTCTGTTACAGATACACCGATAAAGTTTGTCGGTCTCGGCGAAAAGCTTGACGCATTAGAAGCATTCCATCCAGAACGAATGGCATCAAGAATTCTTGGTATGGGTGATGTATTAACATTAATTGAAAAAGCTCAAACAAATGTTGATGCTGAAAAGGCGAAAGAGCTAGAGCAGAAAATGCGGACAATGTCCTTTACATTTGATGATTTTCTAGAGCAGCTTGGCCAAGTACGAAACATGGGTCCTCTCGAAGATCTTATTGGCATGCTTCCAGGAGCCAATAAAATGAAGGGACTTAAAAATCTTCAAGTTGATGAAAAGCAAATCAGCCATGTTGAAGCGATCATCAAGTCAATGACTGCACAGGAAAAAATTAATCCTGAAATTATGAATGCTTCACGTAAAAAGCGAATTGCAAAGGGCAGCGGTACATCTGTTCAGGAAGTAAACCGTCTTTTAAAGCAATTTGATGATATGAAAAAAATGATGAAGCAAATGACCAGCATGTCAAAAAGCAAGAAAAAAGGCTTTAAATTCCCGTTTATGTAAATTTAAAGCGGAAGCGCCTCGATCAGCACCGACAATCATAAGACGATTAGGAATAGAAGGTGTACTTTACCTTCAATTCCTAATTGGCTTATGACTCGAGGTGCTAGGCACTGAAGCTAGCAACCAAAACTTAGTAAAAAGCCACTTTTTCTAAAGGAATTTTCTTCTGACAAGAAAAAAACCTTTACATCACTTCACTTATTTGATAATATACTATCTTGTTGAAACATTTTCGGAGGTGCTTTATAAAATGGCAGTAAAAATTCGTTTAAAACGTATGGGAGCAAAAAAATCTCCTTTTTATCGTATTGTAGTAGCAGATTCTCGTTCACCACGTGATGGACGTTATATCGAGGTAGTTGGAACATACAATCCAGTTGCACAACCAGCAGAGGTTAAAATCAACGAAGAATTAGCGTTGAAATGGATGCAAAATGGTGCGAAACCTTCTGATACAGTACGTAACTTGTTCTCTAAACAAGGCATTATGGAAAAATTCCATAACGCAAAATATAGCAAGTAATGTCTGTGAATGAGATGAAAGAGTTAATCGAAGCAATTGTTAAGCCACTTGTTGACTCACCAGAATATGTTGAAATAACAGAACTGGAAACAGAGAACCAAATTACGTATCGCCTTTCTGTTCATAAAGAGGACATTGGCAAGGTAATCGGAAAACAAGGCCGTATAGCAAAAGCAATTCGAACTGTTGTATATGCAGCGGGATCTAATTCATCTAAAAGAATTCAACTTGAAATCAATGACTAAAAAAAGGGTGAGGAAGGATCCTCCCCTTTTTTTGTACCAATAGAATGGCTTCTCTGAAATAATCGCTTCCGCTTTTTTTGTATAGAAGCTTTAATAGGGGAGGAAGAATAATGAATATACTCCACCGCGTAATCGTGAAACAAATATTAACCGAAACTAGCAAAAAATCATTGATCGAGCAGTTTAACAACAAGAAACAACTACTAGAGCAAGAATGTGATCAATTATACTTTGAATATAAAAAGGTTGAGAGAACGAGTAAGCAGCTTGCAAGTCAATTTTTAAAAGAGATTGATAAAAGGCGGGAGAAAATTAAACTGGTTGAATTTCAGCTTCAACAAGCGAATACGTTGCCAATCGGCAGCGAGCTAAAAGAAAAGGAAGTTGAAGCGATCATTGAAGTAAATATTGGTGATAATTGGAATGAATTAATGAAGGAAAAAACGATTGTCATCAAAGATGGGATTGTAGATCAAATACGCCTGAGGTGATAATGATGTCCGAAAAATGGTTTAATGTTGGAAAAATCGTTAACACGCATGGAATTAGAGGGGAAGTTCGCGTGATTTCGAAAACAGATTTTGCTGAGGAAAGATATGAGCCTGGCAACAAATTATACATATTCAAGGAAGGCTCTAATGACCCAATTGAGGTAGTTGTCGAAAGCCATCGTGTACATAAAAATTTCGACTTGCTTACCTTTGAAGGAATGAATTCTATTCAGGATGTTGAACATTTTAAAGGTTCATTATTGAAGATAAATGAAGAGCAATTAACAGACCTGGATGAAGGTGAATTTTATTTTCATGAAATTATAGGGTGTAAAGTTTACTCCGATGAAGGAGAAGAAATCGGCACGATTCGTGAGATCTTAGCAACTGGGGCAAATGATGTCTGGGTGATAAAAAGAAAGGCAGGTAAAGATCTTCTTATTCCCTACATCGAAGAGATTGTTAAGGACGTTGATGTAGAAGTTAAAAAAGTGATCATTACACCAATGGAAGGATTACTAGACTAATGAAAATTGATTTTATGACACTATTTCCAGAGATGTTTCATGGTGTATTAAATGAATCGATTTTAAAAAAAGCACAAGAAAAAAACGCTGTGCAATTTCGCGTCATTAACTTTCGCGATTACTCCTCAAATAAACATCATACTGTGGATGATTATCCATATGGCGGTGGAGCAGGAATGGTATTGAAGCCCCAGCCTATTTTCGATGCTGTAGAAGCGATCAGAAAGGAGACAGACTCTACACCTAAAGTGATCCTTGTGTGCCCGCAAGGTGAACGTTTTACACAGGCAAAAGCCGAACAATTAGCTACAGAGGAGCATCTGTTGTTTATTTGTGGTCATTATGAAGGCTATGATGAACGAATAAGAGAGCATCTTGTCACAGATGAGATCTCGATTGGAGACTTTGTCTTAACAGGCGGAGAGCTAGCCTCAATGGTCATTGCAGATAGCGTTGTTCGCCTGCTACCAGGTGTACTTGGAAATGAGGACTCTCCTGTATTGGATTCATATAGCTCTGGCCTACTGGAGCATCCACACTATACAAGACCCGCCGATTTTCGCGGCATGAAGGTTCCCGATGTCCTCTTATCAGGAAATCATAAGCTTATCAAGGAATGGCGTGAGAAGGAGTCGCTGCGCAGAACCTTTGAACGAAGACCGGACCTATTAGAATCATATCCTTTAACAGAAGAACAAAAATCGTTCATAAAACAATGGAAAAACGAGAACTAGCTATTGCAGGCAATGCGTCTATATGGTATGATAAATCTCGTGGCTTCCTGTCAAATAAAAATTTATTATATAAATTTTTCGCTGCAGAAGTCTTTTAAAACGATGTTCCGCTGCAATTAGAAGATTGGTAAGAGCATCTGTTGGAAGGAGTTGAATACGATGCAAAAACTAATTGAAGAAATCACAAAAGAACAATTAAAAACTGATCTGCCTGCATTCCGTCCTGGTGATACAGTACGCGTACACGTTAAAGTTGTTGAGGGTACTCGTGAGCGTATCCAGGTGTTTGAAGGTGTTGTGATTAAGCGTCGTGGTGGTGGAATTAGTGAAACATTTACAGTTCGTAAGATCTCTTACGGTGTAGGTGTTGAGCGTACTTTCCCTGTACACACACCAAAGATCGCGAAATTAGAAGTTATCCGTCGCGGTAAAGTTCGCCGTGCTAAACTTTACTACCTACGTCAATTACGTGGTAAAGCTGCACGTATCAAAGAAATTCGATAAGATTGCTTAGCTTTTGCTAGGTCTCAATATATGGGTCGCAGCTTGCTTATGCTGTCCGTATAGTTGATAAGGAGCTTGTTCATGAACAAGCTCCTTTTTCATCTAAATCCGGAAAGCTGTTAAAAAGAAACTAGGTGCCCAAAAATGCTTTATATATTGTTCTTATAAGAAATCCTAAGGTTGTCATGCCTTTTTATAGGGTATAGTAATAAGTAGACTGTGGTCATAATGATTACTAGAGTAGGTGAAAGTATGACAAAAAAGAAAAATGAACTGCTCGAATGGATTAAAGCGTTAGCAATTGCCGTCATCTTAGCGGCTGTCATAAGGTATTTCTTTTTTGCTCCAATTATAGTTGATGGGCACTCAATGATGCCTACCTTACATACACAAGACAGAATGATTGTGAATAAATTCTCATATAAAATTGGTGAACCTGATCGCTTTGATATTGTTGTTTTTCATGCTACTGTTGATAAAGATTATATTAAGAGAGTAATCGGCTTACCAGGAGATCATGTTGAGTATAAAAATGATACACTTTATATTAATGGCAAAAAGTATGAAGAACCTTATCTTGAAGAATATAAAAATCAACTAGTAGACGGACCATTAACTGAGCCCTTTGATCTTGAAAGCATCATTGGACAAGAAACGGTGCCGGAGGGTCATATTTTTGTTATGGGTGATAATAGAAGGCAAAGTAAAGATAGCCGGCATATTGGAACCATTCCAATAGAAGAAGTAATGGGTAAAGCAAGCTTGGTTTATTGGCCAATCTCAAGCTTTAGATTTGAGTAATGAAAAGAAGGTGTTTTTTATGACAATTCAATGGTTTCCTGGACATATGGCGAAAGCAAGAAGACAGGTAACAGAAAAGCTTAAATTAATTGATATTGTCTTCGAGCTTGTTGATGCAAGAATTCCCATGTCTTCGCGGAATCCAATGATCGATGAAATTGTATCATCAAAGCCCCGTATTGTTTTATTAAACAAAGCTGATAAAGCTGATGAATCTGTAACGAGGCAATGGCTTGAATATTTTAAAGAAAAGGGAATTTCTGCTCTTGCCATTGATGCACAAACAGGGACAGGGTTAAAACAAATAACTCAATTATCAAAAGAATTATTAAAAGAGAAATTTGATAAAATGGCTGCAAAGGGAATCAAGCCTCGTGCAATACGTGCGCTGATCATCGGGATTCCAAATGTGGGAAAATCAACCTTAATCAATCGGCTTGCAAAGAAAAATATTGCTAAAACTGGTGACAGACCAGGTGTAACGACTGCTCAGCAATGGGTTAAGGTCGGAAATGAGCTAGAGCTATTGGACACGCCAGGTATACTTTGGCCAAAGTTTGAAGATCAGCTAGTCGGTTTAAAACTAGCAACAACTGGTGCTATTAAAGATGCCATTCTGAATTTGCAAGAGGTTACGGTATTTGCATTAAATTTTTTAAAGGAACATTACCCGCACAGACTTAAGGAGCGTTTTGATCTTGAAGAGCTGCCTGATGAGGTTGTTCCGCTTTTTGATGTCATTGGTAAAAAAAGAGGTTGCATCATGCCAGGTGGTTATATTGATTACGATAAAACCTCTGAGCTTGTTTTAAGAGAAATACGAGCTGATAAATTAGGAAGACTCTCCTTCGAAACGCCGAAACAATTTACCGAAATCAATAGCTAGACCAACGGCTCGCAGCATTGCGAGTCTTTATTTAAAAGGGAAGAAAATTTTGTACATAGTTTTAGTGTCTAGCTCCAGCGCCTAGCCCCGAAGCACAGGACGTGCAAGTGCAGTCAAGAGATAAGGACTTCGCGTTTTTGACTGCCTCTAGGGTCTAGCCACTCATGAATAGAAGGCAAAGAACGCCTTCTATTCATGAGTGGCTTATTTGCCCTAGGCTGATCAAGGCGCTTGTGCTTTTCTTATTATTTGGCTTTTTCGTAAACCTACTGACTGCGGTAAATAATTCCTTCTTTGTAGCGAAAAAAAGAGATATAATAGTAAAGGAGTAAGTGTGAGGAGATTAATAGAAATGAACTTAACCATTAAGGAAATACAAGATAGAATAACGAGGATTACTAATGAAAACGATCCTTTTTTAGAGCAATGTAAAGATGATTCAAGAAAAGGTGTTCAACAGCTTGTTCAAAAATGGTGGAAACATTATGAACAGGAAAAAGCTTTGCAAGAGCAGTTTTATGGCATGCTTAGCTATGAAAGAAAAGCGCATGCCCAAGGTTTTCACCTAATTGCAGGTGTTGATGAGGTTGGAAGAGGACCGTTGGCAGGACCTGTTGTGGCAGCGGCAGTCATTTTAAAAGAAGAGTGTTACATACCAGGGTTAACAGATTCAAAGAAATTAACAGCGGCAATGAGAGAGAAGTATTTCGATTTAATTAAAACAAATGCAAAAGCTATTGGGATTGGCATCGTTCAAGCAGAAGTCATCGACGAAATAAATATTTATGAAGCGACAAAACTTGCCATGAAGCAAGCGATTAAAAAATTGGAGATAGAGCCTGATTATTTATTACTTGATGCGATGAAGCTCGAATTACCGATTTCTCAAGAGTCAATCATCAAGGGTGACGCCAAAAGCGTATCAATTGCTGCAAGCTCTGTTATTGCAAAGGTGACGAGGGACCGGTTCATGCAGGATTTAGCCAAGCGTTTCCCCGAATATGGTTTTGAACAGCATATGGGATATGGTACTAGATACCATTTGGATGCATTGCAAAGACATGGAGTGACAGAATATCATCGTAAAAGCTATGCACCTGTAAAGGATCGATTATAATCTTTTAAAAAAGAAGAGTTGTTGTTAGAAGCTTTAAAATGCTTATCATTAGTGAAATTATGTTAAAGGTAAAATAGTAGTCCAATTATTCTAAACGCTTCATAAAAGCCTCTGTAAGCTGTTACAGAGGCTTTTAGCTGTACTGTACTAGTTTATGCTGTACTAGATAAGTTTTAATATCTTAAATCAATCTATTTTAATAAAATAAAAATTAATTTTCTTGGAGAGCATACTATTTTGTGTCGAATGGTAGACAAGCTGAAAACTATTATATAAAATGAAAGCGCAGTATATTTTTTATTATTGTAAATTGGTTAGGAGGATGGCAAATGAATATCCATGAGTACCAAGGGAAAGAACTCCTACGTAAATACGGAGTTTCTGTACCGAACGGACGAGTGGCTTTTTCTGTAGATGAAGCAGTTGAAGCTGCAAAAGAACTTGGAACAGATGTAGTAGTGGTAAAAGCTCAAATCCATGCAGGTGGACGCGGTAAAGCCGGCGGAGTAAAAGTTGCTAAAAACCTGGAAGAGGCTCGTACATATGCTGAAGAAATTCTTGGTAAGACATTAGTAACACACCAAACTGGCCCTGAAGGCAAGGAAGTTAAGCGCCTGCTTATTGAAGAAGGGTGCGATATTAAGAAGGAATATTACATCGGCCTTGTTTTAGACCGTGCTACATCACGCGTTGTTCTAATGGCATCTGAAGAAGGCGGAACAGAAATTGAAGAAGTAGCAGAGAAAACTCCTGAAAAAATCTTTAAAGAAGTCATTGATCCCGCAGTAGGATTACAAGGCTATCAAGCTAGAAGAATTGCATTTAACATTAATATTCCAAAAGAACTTGTTGGACAAGCTGTTAAATTTATGATGGGCTTGTATAAAGTTTTTGTAGAAAAGGATTGTTCAATTGCAGAGATTAATCCATTAGTTGTAACAGGTGATGGAAAAGTTATGGCACTTGATGCAAAATTGAATTTTGATTCAAATGCATTATATCGCCATAAAGATATTGTCGGATATCGCGATCTTGAAGAAGAAGATCCAAAAGAAATTGAGGCTTCTAAGTACGATTTAAGTTATATTTCTTTAGACGGTAACATTGGCTGTATGGTAAATGGTGCTGGTCTTGCGATGTCTACAATGGACATTATTAAATACTACGGCGGTGAACCTGCAAACTTCCTTGATGTTGGGGGCGGTGCAACTGCAGAGAAAGTAACAGAAGCGTTCAAAATTATTCTTTCCGATCAAAATGTTAAAGGAATTTTCGTTAACATCTTCGGTGGAATCATGAAATGTGACGTTATTGCAGAAGGTGTTGTAGAGGCAACAAAACAAGTAGGTTTAGAGATCCCGCTTGTCGTGCGTCTTGAAGGAACAAATGTTGATTTAGGAAAGAAAATTTTAAATGAGTCTGGCTTAAATATTACTTCTGCAGAGTCTATGGCTGACGGCGCACAAAAAATCGTTTCATTAGTAGGGTAAGAAAGGCAGGGGACAAACATGAGTGTATTTATTAATAAAGATACTAAAGTAATCGTTCAAGGAATCACTGGGTCAACAGCCCTTTTCCATACGAAACAAATGCTTGAATATGGTACAAAGATTGTTGGTGGTGTCACTCCGGGAAAAGGCGGAACTGAAGTAGAGGGTGTACCAGTTTTCAATACAGTTCAAGAAGCAGTTAAAGCTACAGGTGCAAACGCTTCAGTTATTTATGTACCTGCTCCTTTCGCTGCAGATGCAATTATGGAAGGCGTAGACGCTGAATTAGACTTGGTAATTTGTATCACTGAGCATATTCCGGTAATGGATATGGTTAATGTTAAGCGTTATATGGAAGGCAAGAAAACTCGTCTAGTTGGCCCTAACTGCCCGGGTGTTATCACACCTGAGGAATGCAAGATCGGTATTATGCCTGGTTACATTCATAAAAAAGGCCATGTAGGTGTTGTTTCCCGTTCAGGAACACTTACATATGAAGCTGTTCATCAATTATCACAAGCTGGCATTGGTCAATCAACTGCGGTTGGGATTGGCGGTGACCCGGTAAATGGAACAAACTTTATCGATGTGCTTAAAGCCTTCAATGAAGATGAAGATACGTATGCAGTGATCATGATCGGTGAAATCGGCGGAACTGCTGAAGAAGAAGCAGCTGAATGGGTAAAAGCAAATATGACGAAACCGGTAGTTGGCTTTATCGGCGGTCAAACAGCACCTCCTGGAAAACGTATGGGACATGCTGGAGCGATTATTTCAGGTGGTAAAGGTACGGCTGAAGAAAAAATTAAAACAATGAACGCTTGCGGCATTAAGGTTGCTGAAACACCTTCTGTAATGGGAGAAACACTTATTTCCGTGCTTAAAGAGCAAGGGTTATATGAAAAATGCAAAACACATTAATCAGATTCTTCTGAAAGGGAAGGGACAGGTGTTCACCTGTTCCTTTTCCTTATGCTTTTAAATGAATTGCTATATTAATAGTAGGTAAATAAAGGTAAAATAGGAGGCCATATGGATACTGTTACAAAAACACTCTTTACATTATCACATTGTAAAGGAATCAGTCATCATCTTCTTCACAAGCTTTTAACGATTGATCCCACATTAACTAATTTTCACTTCCTTAAGGAAAACGAATGGGCGAGCTATTTTAATATTCCGAAAGAAAAAGCTCTCGCAATCAAAAAAGAGTTTGCTTCATTACAAGTTGACACCCTTTTGGAAACATATAAACAACAGCAAATTTGTTTTGTTTCCCTTTATGATAAAAACTACCCGCCGCTTCTTAAGGAAATTTCTGACCCTCCACCAATCCTATATTACAAGGGAGATATTCGTCTTACACAGCAACCGCATTTGATAAGTGTAGTCGGAACTAGGTATCCAACAAATTATGGTGAAACAGCGCTAGAGTACCTATTAAAACCGCTTATTATGGAAAATTGGATAATAGTAAGCGGAATGGCAAAAGGAATTGATACAATAGGGCATGAAACAGCTATAAAAAACGGTGGAAAAACGATCGCAGTTATTGCAGGTGGCTTATTTTATCTCTACCCTAAACAAAACATCCCATTAGCAAAAAAGCTCATGGAATCACATCTGATCCTCTCTGAACATCCTCCTGCTACCCCGCCTCAAAAGTGGCATTTTCCAATGAGAAACAGAATTATTAGCGGGTTGTCTTTAGGAACGATCATCATTCAAGCTAAGAAGCGAAGCGGGTCATTAATTACAGCTTACCAGGCATTGGAACAAAATCGCGAAGTATTTGCGGTCCCTGGATCCATATTTGATGAAAATAGCGCTGGAACAAATGAACTAATACAAAGCGGAGCAAAATTAGTTCATAATGCTTCAAATATAATGGAAGAATTTCCACTTTCGCTTGATTAAATTTTTGAAAAAAGTACAAAATTAAGATAATAAAGCGAGACTTATCGGATCATTACGGGTAGTTATCTCTAAGTTCTAAAATTTTTAAAAGCAAAGGACTTACTACCCGTTAAGATGGGATAAAGCGAGACTTCCAACAATGGGGTAATTTCATTGTTGGTTAGCGAGACTTATCGGATCATTACGGGTAGTTATCTCTAAGTTCTAAAATTTTTAAAAGCAAAGGACTTACTACCCGTTAAGATGGGATAAAGGGAGACTTCCAACAATGGGGTAATTTCATTGTTGGTTAGCGAGACTTATCGGATCATTACGGGTAGTTATCTCTAAGTTCTAAAATTTTTAAAAGCAAAGGACTTACTACCCGTTAAGATGGGATAAAGGGAGACTTCCAACAATGGGGTAATTTCATTGTTGGTTAGCGAGACTTATCGGATCATTACGGGTAGTTATCTCTAAGTTCTAAAATTTTTAAAAGCAAGGATTTGCTACCCGTAAAGATAGGGAAAATTGCGTAAGAATTTGTCATTTTAGTGAAAATATTCATGTTCATTCATATTAAATTAGTATATGATAAGGGTAATTTCTTTATTTGTGTTTGACAAATCGCATGGGAATATTTAATAATAGTGGAGATTTATATTGTGAAACAATCATCAAATAAGGATTTTAAATTTGTTCCTATAAATCTTATTTAAATCTATATTTTAAGCTTTTTGTTGATTTTGTTGCTATACTGAGCGAAATACATGAAGCTAAAATCAAACACATCATTTCAAAATGGAAAAAACATCCAAACTTTACGTAGGTAAATGAAGAGACATTTACATTCATGCAATCTTTCAAAAAATGAAAGATCAAATAAATAAGAAGTATTAAAGAGAGAATACCTCTTAAGGAGGACAATATGCATGTCAGACTATTTAGTCATTGTTGAATCACCTGCAAAGGCGAAAACAATTGAACGTTATTTAGGGAAAAAGTATAAAGTGAAAGCCTCAATGGGGCATGTTCGTGATTTACCTAAAAGCCAAATTGGAGTTGATATTGATCATAACTTTGAACCAAAGTACATTACGATAAGAGGCAAGGGTTCTGTTTTGAAGGAATTGAAAACAGCTGCCAAGAAGGCTAAAAAAGTTTTCCTTGCAGCCGACCCTGATCGTGAAGGGGAAGCGATTGCATGGCATCTGGCACACAGCCTTGATGTCGATATACATTCCGACTGCCGCGTTGTATTTAATGAAATTACCAAGGATGCAATCCAGGAGTCATTCAAGCATCCTCGTTCCATTAACATGGATCTCGTAGATGCGCAACAGGCCAGACGTGTTCTTGACAGACTTGTCGGCTATAAAATAAGTCCGATTCTCTGGAAAAAAGTAAAAAAAGGTCTTAGTGCCGGGAGGGTACAATCTGTAGCCGTTCGCTTAATCATTGATCGTGAAAATGAAATCAAAGATTTTGTTCCAGAGGAATATTGGTCTATTGAAGGGCAGTTCTTAAAAGGGCAAAAAGAATTTGAAGCAGCGTTTTTTGGGGTAAATGGAAAGAAAAAAGAGTTAAAATCAGAAGCTGATGTGAAAGAGATATTAAAAGAAATAAGCGGAAATAAATTTAATGTTGAAAAAGTAACAAAAAAAGAACGAAAACGTAATCCTGCTGTCCCATTTACAACCTCGACTTTACAACAGGAGGCTGCACGTAAATTAAACTTTCGCGCTAAGAAAACAATGATGATTGCTCAGCAGCTTTACGAAGGGATTGATTTGGGCAAGGAAGGAACTGTTGGTTTAATCACATATATGAGAACAGATTCGACAAGAATATCCGAAACTGCCCAAACAGAAGCTGCTCAATATATTAATGATAAATATGGTAAAGAGTTCCGTGGCACACAATCAAAATCTGCTAAGAAAAATACCAATGCGCAAGATGCACATGAGGCTATTCGCCCAACTTCTACATTACGAGAGCCAGCATCAATGAAAGAATTCTTGAGCAGGGACCAACTTAGACTTTATAAGCTGATTTGGGAACGGTTTGTTGCCAGCCAGATGGCTCCTGCTATTTTGGATACAATGAGTGTTGATTTAACGAATAATGGAGTACTGTTTAGAGCAAATGGCTCAAAAATAAAATTTCCAGGTTTCATGAAAGTGTATGTTGAAGGCAGTGACGATCAAACAGAAGAAAAAGATAGATTGCTGCCTGATTTAAAAGAAGGCGATGAAGTTTTTTCAAAAGATATTGAACCGGCTCAGCATTTTACACAACCGCCTCCGCGTTATACAGAGGCACGCTTAGTAAAAACATTAGAAGAGCTGGGAATTGGCCGCCCTTCTACCTATGCACCAACACTAGATACGATACAAAAACGAGGTTATGTGGCATTAGACAATAAACGATTTATACCAACAGAGCTAGGTGAAATTGTATTAGAGCTTATTAAGGAATTTTTCCCTGAAATCATTAACGTGGAATTTACCGCCAATATGGAAAACAGTCTTGATAAAGTGGAAGAAGGATCTATTGAATGGATTAACATCATTGATGATTTTTACAAAGATTTTTCCATAAGACTTGAGAAAGCGGAAAATGAAATGGAAAAAATCGAAATCAAGGATGAGCCTGCCGGAGTAGACTGTGAAGAATGCGGACATCCTATGGTTTATAAAATGGGCAGATACGGTAAATTTATGGCTTGTTCAAATTTTCCAGATTGCCGTAATACGAAACCTATTGTAAAAGAAATTGGGGTTAAATGCCCGAGTTGCGAAGATGGTATGATTGTTGAGCGAAAATCAAAAAAACGCAGAATTTTTTATGGCTGCAGCAATTATCCGGGATGTGAATTCCTCTCATGGGACAAACCAATTGCAAGAAGTTGTCCAAAATGTAACAATATGCTTGTAGAGAAAAAACTGAAAAAAGGCGTACAAGTACAATGTATGGAATGTGATTATAAAGAAGAACAACAAAAGTAGGTGAGCGTCTTAAGGCTCACCTCTTTTATGTGATTAGATGGAGGGTATTGCAATCATGAATCAAGATCAGGTAGTAAATGTAATAGGTGCAGGCTTAGCTGGAAGTGAAGCAGCATGGCAGCTGGCAAAAAGAGGTATTCAAGTTCGTCTGTTTGAAATGAGACCAGTAAAACAAACACCTGCACATCATACGGAGAAATTTGCAGAATTAGTTTGCAGTAACTCGTTAAGAGCCAATACATTAACAAATGCAGTAGGAGTCTTAAAGGAAGAAATGAGAATCCTAGATTCTGTTATTATTAAAGCAGCTGATGAGTGTGCAGTTCCCGCTGGCGGGGCTTTGGCAGTCGACCGTCATGAATTTGCCGGAAAGGTAACAGAACTTGTAAAAGGACATCCGAATGTTACTGTTATAAATGAAGAAGTTGGTGAAATCCCAAGCGGTCCAACCATCATTGCGACAGGCCCGCTTACATCAAAAAGTCTTTCAGAGCAATTAAAAACATTAACAGGTGAAGAATATTTATATTTCTATGATGCTGCAGCACCAATTATTGAAAAAGATAGTATTAATATGGAAAAGGTTTATTTAAAATCCCGCTATGACAAAGGGGAAGCGGCATATCTTAACTGCCCAATGACAGAGGAAGAATTTGATCGTTTTTATGAAGCTTTGATTTCAGCAGAAACCGTTCCATTAAAGGAGTTTGAAAAGGAGATCTTCTTCGAAGGCTGTATGCCGATTGAGGTAATGGCACAACGAGGCAGAAAAACAATGTTGTTTGGTCCATTAAAGCCTGTTGGTTTAGAAGATCCAAAAACAGGGAAAAGACCTTATGCAGTCGTGCAATTGCGACAGGATGATGCAGCAGGTACTTTATATAATATAGTAGGCTTTCAAACACATCTTAAATGGGGACCACAAAAAGAAGTTCTTTCATTAATCCCTGGCCTTGAAAATGCCGAAATTGTTCGATATGGTGTTATGCATCGTAATACCTTTATTAACTCACCTAGATTGCTAAAGGCAACCTACCAATACAAAGATCGTGAGGATTTATTCTTTGCAGGTCAAATGACTGGTGTTGAAGGATATGTAGAATCAGCTGCATCAGGCTTGGTTGCTGGAATAAATGCTGCACATCTTGTATTAGGAAAAGACTTAGTTGAATTTCCGAATGAAACGGCAATCGGCAGCATGGCAAAATATATTACAGCAGCTAATCCGGATAATTTTCAGCCAATGAATGCAAACTTCGGTATTTTCGCAGAATTACCTGAGCGGATTAAAAGTAAAAAAGAACGAAATGAAATGCATGCAAATAGGGCTCTGGAAACAATTCAAAAAATTTCGAAAAATCTATAGAAATCATTTGCAAGGGCTGCTAAAGTTATGATAACATTTAGTAGCCCTTGTGAGGTGTTATCATGGAAAATGTTAAGAATTATTTAAATTTCTTCATTGAATATTTACAAATTGAGAAAAACTATTCACAATATACAATTGTGAATTATTCCAATGATATTGAGGATTTTTTTTCCTTTATGAAAGAACAAGTGATCCTACATCTGGAAGAAATTACATATAATGATACACGATTATATTTAACCCAGTTACATAAGAGAAAGTATTCTAGAAAAACAATTTCAAGAAAAGTATCTTCATTAAGAAGTTTCTTTAAGTTCCTTGTTCGTGAGGAAAAATTAACTGAAAATCCTTTTACATTGGTTTCTTTACCAAAAAAAGAGCAAAAAATTCCCGAATTTCTTTTTGGAGAAGAAATAGAAAAATTATTTACTGTTTCGGATTGTACCACCCCATTAGGGCAAAGAAATCAGGCACTCATTGAGGTTCTGTATGGAACGGGGATACGTGTTGGTGAGTGTTGCAATATCCGCTTATCAGATCTTGATTTGTTTATTGGAACGGTTCTTGTACATGGAAAAGGCGGAAAACAAAGGTATGTACCATTTGGAAGCTATGCCCAGGATGCGATTGAACGTTTTATGAACGAAGGAAGGAAGCAATTGATTAGTCGGCACAAAGATACTGATCAGCATTCTTATTTATTTGTCAATCATCGCGGCTGTAAGCTAACAGATCGCGGTATAAGACACATATTAAATGAAATGATAAAGAAAGCTTCCTCTACTCTTCATATCCATCCTCATATGTTTCGGCATACCTTTGCCACACATATGCTAAATGAAGGCGCTGATATGAGAAGTGTTCAAGAACTGTTAGGGCATGCGCACTTATCTTCAACACAACTATATACCCATGTTACGAAAGAACATCTAAAAAGAATTTATTTGTCCCATCATCCCCGAGCTTAATGCAGAGATACTTAGGAGGTAGAAACCATGTCTCAATTTCATGCAACAACAATTTTTGCTATTCATCATAACGGTAAGGCCGCAATGGCTGGCGATGGTCAAGTGACATTTGGCAATGCAGTTGTCATGAAGCATACAGCAAAGAAGGTCAGAAAAATCTTTAATGGAAAAGTTATTGCTGGATTTGCTGGTTCTGTAGCTGATGCATTTACTTTATTCGAGCTTTTTGAAGGCAGACTTGAAGAGTATAACGGCAATTTACAGCGAGCAGCTGTAGAGCTGGCGAAAGAATGGCGCAGTGACAAAGTATTAAGAAGGCTTGAAGCAATGCTGATCGTTATGAATGAAGAACATCTTTTGCTTGTATCTGGTACAGGCGAAGTCATTGAACCTGATGATGGTATATTAGCAATCGGTTCAGGCGGAAATTATGCTTTATCTGCTGGCAGAGCGTTGAAGCGTTTTTCAGGAGATAACCTTTCTGCAAGAGAAATCGCTGAGGGTGCCTTAACAATTGCTGGTGAAATTTGTGTGTATACAAATCAAAATATTATTGTTGAAGAGCTTTCATAAGGGAGGGAAAAGGGATGAATAAAGAGCTGACACCAAAACAAATTGTAGAACGTTTAGATCAATATATTATAGGGCAAAAGGATGCTAAGAAGGCGGTTGCTGTTGCTCTTAGAAATCGCTATCGTAGAAGTTTGTTGAGTGAAAAACTGCGTGAAGAGGTTGTCCCTAAAAATATTTTAATGATTGGTCCCACAGGTGTTGGGAAAACTGAGATTGCCAGAAGAATAGCTAAGCTTGCACGCGCGCCATTTATTAAGGTTGAAGCGACAAAATTTACAGAAGTTGGATATGTAGGCAGAGATGTTGAATCAATGGTACGCGATTTAGTTGAAACAGCAGTACGTCTAGTTAAGGAAGAAAAAATGCTAGGTGTCAAAGGATTGGCTGAGGAAAACGCAAATAAGCGTTTAGTTGAGTTGTTAGTACCAGGGAAAAAGAAGCAATCCGCCGCTAAAAATCCGCTGGAAATGCTATTTGGTGGAGCTAGCAGCCAAGTGAATGAGCAGGATGATAACACAGAAGAGTCATCACTTCAAGAAAAACGCCGCCGGATTGCTCATCAGTTAGCGTTAGGTGAATTAGAGGATCACTATGTCACTGTTGAAGTTGAAGAACAGCAGGCATCTATGTTTGATTTACTTCAAGGCTCAGGTATGGAGCAAATGGGAATGAATATGCAGGATGCTTTAGGAAGCTTAATGCCGAAGAAAAAGAAAAGACGTAAGCTTACGGTAAGAGAAGCAAGAAGAGTTTTGACGAATGAGGAAGCAAGTAAATTAATCGATATGGATGAAGTTACACAAGATGCTGTCATTCGCACAGAACAATCAGGAATTATTTTTATTGATGAGATTGATAAAATTGCCGGAAAATCAAAAGGGGGATCAACTGCAGATGTTTCTAGAGAGGGTGTACAACGTGATATTCTTCCAATTGTTGAGGGATCAACCGTTGTAACCAAGTACGGATCTGTTAAAACAGATCATATCTTGTTTATTGCTGCAGGTGCTTTTCATATTGCAAAGCCATCTGATTTAATTCCTGAGCTTCAAGGTCGTTTTCCAATCCGTGTTGAATTAACAAAGCTTAGCGTCGATGATTTTGTAAAAATTTTAGTAGAACCAGATAATGCATTATTAAAACAATATCAAGCATTAATTGAAACAGAAGGTATACAATTAGAATTTTCTGACGATGCTATACGTAAAATAGCTGAAGTTGCGTATGAAGTGAATCAGGATACTGATAATATCGGAGCAAGAAGATTACATACAATTCTTGAACGTTTATTAGAAGATTTAAGCTTCGAAGCCCCAGATATCAATTTAGAAAAAATCGTGATTACACCGCAGTATGTAGAAGATAAGTTGGGTAAAATTTCAAAAAATAAAGATCTAAGTCAATTTATTTTATAGGATCAGAAAGTTTATTTTTAAGAGAATAAAGTGGAAAACAGAGCGGCAGCCTGTTTTCAAATTGAACAATTTAATATGTTACAGGAGGAACCGATTATGGCTCTATTACAAAAAACACGTAAGATTAATGCAATGCTCCAGAGAGCAGCAGGAAAACCAGTTAATTTTAAGGAAATGGCAGAAACACTTAGTGAAGTGATTGAAGCAAATATCTTTGTAGTCAGCCGCAGAGGTAAATTGCTTGGATTTGCAGTTAATCAACAAATCGAAAATGATCGAATGAAAAAAATGTTAGAGGATCGTCAATTTCCAGAAGGCTATACAAACAATCTCTTCAATATTACCGAGACATCTTCGAATATTGATGTTGAAAGTGAATATACAGCTTTTCCGGTAGAAAATCGTGATTTATTTAAAAATGGGTTAACGACGATTGTTCCAATAATCGGCGGAGGAGAACGCCTGGGAACATTAATCCTAGCAAGAGTGCAGGAGCAATTTGAAGACGAGGATTTAATTCTTGCAGAATACGGTGCTACTGTTGTTGGAATGGAAATTCTTCGTGAAAAAGCGGAAGAGATTGAAGAAGAGGCACGTAGTAAAGCCGTTGTACAAATGGCGATAAGTTCTTTATCTTACAGTGAACTAGAAGCAATCGAGCATATCTTTGAAGAATTAAGCGGAAATGAAGGACTGTTAGTTGCAAGTAAAATTGCAGATCGTGTAGGAATTACACGTTCGGTCATCGTTAACGCTCTACGTAAGCTTGAGAGCGCTGGTGTCATTGAGTCACGCTCTTTAGGGATGAAAGGAACTTACATTAAAGTTTTAAATGACAAGTTTTTAATTGAATTGGAAAAATTAAAAACAAATTAACAAAAAGTAAAAAATGCCTACCAAGCTTATTTTGGTAGGTGTTTTTTTGCTGTATATGACATAGGTCTATAGTCCTTATTTTAAAATAAATTCAAAATCCGACTTTTTTTTACATTGGCTTAATAGACTTTAAGACTATTATTTCATACAATAAAAATACAAATTAACATATTTCGACACTATACGATTCGTGGGTGTGTATGTTTTTTAGGGGGATAAGATGAAATTATTTTCAAATACCATAAATTATTTAGAACAAGCATTAAGCCATTCGATGACAAAACAAAAAGTGATTGCAAACAATATAGCAAATGTCGACACCCCAAACTATAAAGCCCAAGATGTTCGTTTTCATCAAACGCTAAACAATGAGCTGCGAAAGCTGCAAAGCTACAAAACGGACGAAAAGCATTTTGAATTTGGTTCTGTCGCATCAGATTATCAAGTTGTGACAAGGGCAAATGCCAGCTACTTACATAATGGGAATAATGTTGATATAGACCAAGAGATGACGGAAATGGCGAAAAATCAAATTCAGTATAATGCCTTAATTGACCGGTTAAGCAGTAAATTTTCGTCATTAAAAACAGTAATAAAAGGTGGAAATTAAGCATGTCGATCTTTCATTCAATTAATACCTCTGCCTCTGCTCTAACAGCACAAAGAGTAAGAATGGACGTTATCTCATCAAATATGGCTAATATGGATACAACTCGAGGAAAGCTTATTGAAGGAGAATGGCAGCCTTACCGTAGGAAAATGGTTGTAACAGAACCAAAAAACAATCAATTCTCTTCCTTTTTGAACAAGGCTATTGGCTCATCACCCAATACGACTGGTGTAAAAGTAACGGGAATTGTCGAAGATGAAACGCCATTTGAATTAATTTATGATCCTGAACATCCTGATGCTGATGAAGAGGGGTATGTATCAATGCCTAATGTTGATCCGTTAAAAGAGATGGTTGATCTCATCAGCAGCACACGCTCATATGAAGCGAATGTGACAGTGTTGAATGCTACAAAAGGAATGTTAATGAAAGCTTTAGAAATTGGGAAGTAGGTAGATATAAATGATCAATAAAGTAAGTCCTTTTCTACTGACACAACCAGCTCAAATACAGGATAAGCCTGCTCTTAGCTCAAGTAATCAAGGAGTTAATAAAACAAGCTTTGCAGAAACATTAAAGCAAGCAATTAATCAAGTCAATCAATCACAAATCGAGTCAGATAAAATGACGGAGGCCCTTGCTGCCGGTAAAAATGTTGAACTTCACGATGTAATGATATCAGCACAAAAAGCGAGTGTTTCAATGGCTCTCGCTATTGAGCTGCGAAATAAAGCGATAGAAGCCTATCAAGAAATGATGAGAATCCAAGTGTAGTAATTGTTCTTACGATTAAGGACGGTTAGCGGTAAATACAAATAGCATATGCCATCATAACCGGGGGACTTTATGGAATGAACGAAAAATTTAAAAATATAAATAATAAGCTTAATGGAATATGGCAAAAAGGAAGTAAACTGCAAAAAACGTTAATCATAAGTGGAACAGTAATATTTTTTGCTGTTACCGGATTATTAACTTACTTTATGTCTAAACCAGATTTAGTACCACTATATTCAAACCTGTCACCTGCTGAGACCGGCCAAATAAAAGAAACGCTAGATTCAAAGGGTGTACAATCAGAAATCACAAATAATGGAGCAACGATACTTGTACCTAAGGAACAAGTTGATACGTTAATGGTAGAACTTGCAGCCGAAGGGATACCAGACACAGGTGTTATTGATTATTCCTTTTTTGGTCAGGATTCAGGCTTTGGTATGACAGATAAAGAGTTTGATGTTATTAAACTTAAAGCGACACAAACAGAGCTTGCTAATTTAATGAAGGGAATTGAAGGTGTAAAAGATGCAAATGTGATGATCAATCTCCCGCAAGAATCTGTTTTTGTCGGTGAAGAGACAGAAGGGTCATCGGCTTCAGTCGTTCTAAATCTAGTGCCAGGTGCCAGTTTAGATCAAGAAAAAGTAAATGCGCTCTTTCATTTAGTTTCAAAGAGCATTCCGAATCTTTCTACTGACAATATCGTCATTATGGATCAAAACTTTAACTATTATGACTTAAATAGTGGTCAAAATGCATCGCAAGGCACGAGCTATGCATCCCAGCAAGAAATTAAGTCGCAAATTGAACAAGATATTCAGCGTGACGTTCAAAAACTGTTAGGAACGATGATGGGGCAAGAAAAGGTTGTTGTCTCTGTCACGACAGATATCGATTTTACCCAAGAAAAACGCCAAGAAAATCTTGTTTCTCCAGTAACCGAGAATAGTGATGAGGGAATTGCAGTAAGTGTTGAAAGAATTACAGAAGCTTATACTGGCAATGGTGCAGTAGCAGCTGGGGGAGTCAATGGCACAGGGAATACGGATATTCCGAACTATGAGGCGACATCGGAAACCTCTGGTGACGGGGAGTATGAACGAATTGAAGAACGCATCAATAATGAGGTTAACCGAATTAATAAGGAAATTATTGAAAGTCCTTATAAAATCCGTGACATCGGAATCCAAGTAATGGTTGAACCGCCTAATCCTGACGATCCTCTTTCATTTACTGCTGAACGTGAGGAAGATATTCAACAAATCCTTTCGACTATTATTCGGACGTCAATCAATGAAGAACCGACAGACACTCCATTAACAGATGAGCAGTTAGCTGAAAAGGTTGTGGTATCTGTTCAATCATTTGATGGGAAACAATCATTCGCTACAACAGAACAACAACAGGCTTTACCGATATGGATCTATATTGTTGCAGGTGTTCTTTTGGTAGCTATTATCATTCTTGTCATCTTATTAATTAGAAAGAAAAAGCTTGATGATATAGAAATAGAAGTGGAAGAAGAATTACCGATACAAGAGCCAATTAAAGTACAAGACATTAATACTGTAGTTGAAACTGAGGGAACAGTACGTAAAAGGCAATTAGAAAAAATGGCGAGAGAAAAGCCGGAAGATTTTGCAAAACTTTTACGCACTTGGATTTCAGAGGAATAGGGGGTTAAGAACATGGCTAGAAAGGAACAAAATCTACTGACAGGCAAGCAAAAGGCTGCCATCCTCTTAATCTCTTTGGGACCTGAAGTTTCTGCATCTGTTTACAAGCATTTGTCAGAAGATGAAATTGAAAAATTGACACTCGAAATCTCTGGAGTGCGTACGGTTGAAGCGAATAAAAAAGAAGAAATCATTGAAGAATTTCATGAAATTGCAATGGCGCAGGATTATATCTCCCAGGGGGGAATAGCCTATGCGAAGCAAATATTGGAAAAGGCATTAGGAAAAGAAAAGGCAACAGGCATCATACAGCGGTTAACATCGTCATTACAAGTAAAGCCATTTGACTTTGCTAGAAAAGCAGACCCGGGACAAATCTTGAATTTTATTCAAAATGAGCATCCACAAACGATTGCACTTGTTTTATCTTACTTAGAGCCTGCACAATCAGGTCAAATCCTATCGGAGCTGCCACAAGAGTTACAAGCGGATGTTGCAAGGAGAATTGCGGTCATGGATCGAACTTCTCCAGAAATCATCAATGAAGTCGAACAAATTTTGGAACGAAAATTATCTTCAACAGTAACACAAGATTACACACAAACCGGCGGGATTGAAGCAGTTGTTGAAGTGCTGAACGGAGTGGATCGCGCAACCGAAAAAACAATTCTTGACGCACTTGAAGTTCAAGATCCTGAGCTGGCGGAGGAAATTAAAAAGAGAATGTTTGTCTTTGAGGACATCGTTACGCTTGATAATCGTGCAATTCAACGTGTAATCAGAGATGTGGAGAATGATGATTTAATGCTATCACTTAAAGTTGCAAGTGAGGAAGTAAGAGAAATTGTCTTTAAAAACATGTCAAAGCGTATGGTCGATACATTTAAGGAAGAAATGGAATTTATGGGGCCAGTCCGCCTTCGTGATGTGGAAGATGCTCAATCTAGAATTGTAGGGGTTATCCGGAGATTAGAAGAAGCTGGTGAGATCGTCATCGCCCGTGGTGGAGGAGATGATATTATTGTCTAGGCTGATAAAATCTCAATACACAAACAAGGATGAAAAACAGACGATAGCAGTCCGAGGTCTCAAGATGCTCCTTCATGAAACATCTAAAGAAATGGATAACCCTAAATCAAAGCTGGAAGCTTCCTATCTTATACAATCTGCTAAAGAAGAGAGAGAACGTTTGATTCAAGCGGCACTTGAAGAAAAAACAGCTATTATGCAGCAAATAGAAGTGGAAAGAGCGGCTTGGGAGCAAGAACGAGAACAGCTTTTTGAACAGGTGAGACATGAGGCTTATGCAGAAGGACTGGAGCTGGGGCGGCAAGAAGCTCTAAGACAGCATCAGGCTTTTATTGAAGAGTCTAAGCGAATTGTGGACTTGGCTCGAAAAGATTACTCTGAAAAAATACAATCTGCAGAAGAAGAGATATTAGCTCTTTCAATCAAACTGGCAGAAAAGGTTATTGCCTCTTCATTAAGTGAAACACCTGAACGCTTTTTGCCGTTAGTAAAACAAGGCTTGAATGAAGTGAAGGAGCATGAACATATTAAAATTCATGTTCACCCTGCTAATTATGAGCTTTTACTCACTCATAAGGATGAACTTGCATTTTTAGCTACTAATAGCCAAGACGTAAGTATTTATGCCAATGAAGAATTAAAAGTAAATGACTGTTTTATTGAGTCTACTTTTGGCCGTATTGATATTAGTATTGATACACAATTAGAGCAATTAAAGAAGCAATTATTGCAACTGCTTAATGAAGGGTGACCTTATGTTGAGAGCGTTAGATTTGATTCATAAAATTGAGTTGCTAGATTCCTATAAACGTTTTGGGAAAGTCAAAAGAGTAGTAGGTTTAATGATTGAATCAAGAGGTCCCGAAAGCTCGATTGGTGACCTTTGTTATATCTATACGGATGTGACGAAAAAGATAAAAATTCCTGCGGAAGTAGTAGGTTTTAAGGACGAAAATGTCCTGCTCATGCCATATCTGCATGTGACAGACCTATCGCCTGGAAGCATAGTTGAAGCGACTGAAGCTCCATTAAAAATAGAGGTAGGAACAGGATTGATTGGGAAAGTAATTGATGCATTTGGTCAGCCCTTGGATGATTCTCATTTACCAAAAGGGCTGGCAAAAGTACCGACAGATCAATCACCGCCAAATCCAATGAAACGACCGCCGATTCATGAAAAAATCGAAGTAGGTGTACGTGTGATTGATAGCCTGTTAACTGTGGGAAAAGGTCAGCGTGTCGGGATTTTCGCAGGAAGTGGGGTTGGTAAAAGTACGTTAATGGGAATGATTGCACGTAATACAAATGCTGATATTAATATCATTGCCTTAATAGGAGAGCGCGGTCGCGAGGTACGGGAATTTATCGATCGTGATTTAGGGCCTGAGGGACTTAAGCGTTCAATCGTCATTGTTGCGACATCAGATCAACCTGCGTTAATGAGACTCAAGGCAGCATATACAGCAACTGCAGTAGCTGAATATTTTCGTGAGAGAGGGTTAAATGTGATGTTTATGATGGATTCAGTTACACGTGTAGCAATGGCACAACGTGAAATTGGCCTAGCTGTTGGCGAACCTCCAACAACAAAGGGGTATACGCCCTCAGTATTTGCAATTCTGCCAAAGCTGCTAGAACGAACTGGAACAAATGAGAGTGGAACGATCACCGCCTTTTATACGGTTTTGGTTGATGGTGATGACTTAAATGAGCCTATCTCAGACACAGTTCGCGGTATACTTGATGGACATATCGTACTAGACCGTGCACTCGCAAATAAGGGGCAGTTTCCTGCAATTAATGTTTTAAAAAGCATAAGTCGTGTTATGAGCCAAATTGTCGACGAAAAACACAGGATTGCAGCAGCAAAATTAAGAGAACTTCTTTCTACATACTTAAATTCTGAAGATTTAATCAATATTGGGGCTTATAAAAAAGGATCCTCAAGGGAAATTGACGAGGCAATCAGATTTTATCCGAAGATTATTTCATACTTAAAGCAAAATGTTGAAGACAAAATGACAATTGAGCAAAGTATTCATTCACTCATACAGTTAATGGAAAAAGGTGATTTTTAATGGCTTTCCAATTCCGATTTCAAAAAATCATGGATATTAAAGAAAGTGAAAAAGAGAGATCATTTGCTGAGTTTAATCAATCGGTACATGACTTTGAGCATGTTGCACATCAACTTTATGATTCTCTTAAACAGAAAGAAGTGCTTGAAGAAAATACACTTTCAAAGCTTAATCAAGGGATGTCTGTACAAGAAATTAGACATTATCAGCAATTTGTTAGCAATTTGGAAAAGTCTATTTCACATTATCAAAAGCTTGTGCAGTTGACGCGAAAGCGAATGAATGAAAAGCAAGTAAAGCTAATGCATCACAATATTGAAGTGAAAAAATACGAAAAACTTAAAGAAAAGCAGCAAGAGAATTATTTTGCAGCAATGAACGAGCTTGAAAACAAGCATATGGATGACCTTTCAATTCAGTCATATTTGTATCGTGGAAATTAGGTGTGAGTAAATGGAAAGTGAAAAGAAAGAATATGGGAAATTTCAATGGTTTTTCTTCGTCATCTTTATACCGTTCATCTTCACAGTTGTATTACTAGGTATTATCTTTTCAGTTGCAGGCTTTGATGTCCTAGGTAAAACCAAAGAAGTTTTAACTGAAGCATCTCTTGTTGAAAACCTGTTTAATAAGAAGGGAGAAGACCAAGTTGTCAACGAAAAAACAGGTAAAGAGCAGGATGAGCAGCAAAAGGAAGAAAGTGAAAAGCTTCAGAACACGCTTGAAGAACAAACGGCGATGATTGATGCCCTTGAGAAAGATGTATCGGTAAAGGAAAAGGAAATACAAAAGTTAAATCAAGAAATAAAATCATTGCAAACGCAAATCGAAAGTCTAAATAGTGCTGAAACAAAAGAAAATACAGTCGATCTTGCAAAGCTATACGAAAACATGTCCAGCAAAAAAGCAGCTGAAATTATCCCAAAACTAAATAATGATGAAGCGTTGTTTATTTTAACTTCACTAGATGACACACAGATAGCGGACATCTTGGCGAAAATGACTGTTGATGATGCGGTTAAGTTTACCAATTTATTAGCTGAAAACAGTGAGTAAGGAGGTGATTAAGTGAAGATCATGCCGATATTACAAATGTTTAATCTAGCTTCTGATGAAACTAAAAATAGTTCTAAATCTAGCGGATTATCATTTCATAAATGTTTAGCTGAAACCATAAACGAAAATCCTAAATCTCACATAAAGAATCAAGATTCATTCATCAATGGCCTGTCTTTTGATGTGATAATAGATGAACTAAATCAGCTTTTATCTGGACTGCCTGAAATAGAACAAGCTATCTTATCTAAGTGCCAGCAAGAAAAACCATCGCTTTCTTTTAATACGCTTATTTCACTTATTGAAAATGAAACAAGCAGGCATTTTAGTGAAGCTGCCTCATATGATGAATGGTTTAATCAAGTAAAAATATCTCCAAAGGCTGTTGGAGTATTAACGATCGTTAAAGCATTTGAAACAATAGAAGCAACAGAAGCAAATGTAGATTTCACCCTATACAAATCGATGCTAAACAATATGTTAGAAAGGGAGTACCCTAGTTATATCAATACACAGCCTCTTTCATCTTCAAACCTGAATCAGGCAATCGAACAGATGGATTTGCAAGATAAAGTTTTAATAGAAGGGCAAATAGTGCTAAAAAACTGGGTAACTAGTGATGAAACGGGCAGATTACATAAAAGTGAAAAATTAATTGTAATAAATAATAAATTGGCTGAAATGAAAAGAATGCCAATAGTAGATGCCGAAATGAAAAAAGAGATATTACATGAAATTTTGTCATCAACAACTAATCTAGAGAGTAAAAATAGTCTTCAACATATTATAGGTAACGCAGATTTATCATTAATTAAAACAATATTTCATAATACGGTTAACAGTCTATTTACAGAAAACACTCTTTACAGCCAATTAGATAGTTACGTTAATAAAACTCAAAGTATGTCCGTTGTCGGAGAAATTTTTTTAAAAAATTCCATATCTAATGATCGACAGGATCCGTTGTTTAATAAGCCAATACAATTCGAAAAAAAAGAGAGATTCCTATATTCAATTAATAAGGAGCAAACTGAACAATCAGAAGCATTAAAAAAAATTGAAGAAACCATCTATTTATTACAATCAGAACTTAATCAACTTCCTGAAGTGTCCAAAAATAGCTCTAATTTTATAATTGAAGTTGTCAATTTAATAAATCAATACATCGGTAATAATCATGATCAGGGCATTGATAACAATGCTAGTATAAAAAACATTCAATCAGATTTATTTAATAGGTTTCCAGGAAAAACACAATCCATCCTCTCACTATTAAACATGAAAGATATGAATAGAAGTCCATACTTTATGAATATAACGGAACCTCACTATGAATTTAACGCGAATGAGTTGACACAAAAAATGGACCCATTCATGAAACGAGTAGAGATGTTAATGAAAGAAATGGATATCCCCTCAACACAAGGAGACTTAAATGATTTAGTAAAGAAAGTAGAAAGTGCGATAAAGGTTCTCCAGTTCGAATATCAGCAGTTAGAACAAAAAGGCTTTATTCCTAAGGATATTCATATTTTTAATGAAAGCTTAAAAACAAAGCTAACAAAAGACCATGAGCAATCAATCGTTAAGAATGAAAGTTCTGTAGTTAAAGAATATAAACCTTTCATCGGCAAAACAATAAATGGCCGAGCAGATCAGCTGCTACCAGCATTAAAGCTGCCAATTCAAGCGAATGAAGCTGAGCAAACAGGCCAACTCAAAGCAGAAACATTTACGATCCAACTAGATATGGTGCTTGATAAATTAGACATCTCTCCAAGCGGAAAGGAAACAGATAGGTCAACACGCCGGGAGTTTACAAAACAATTGGTTAATGCGTTTAAAACGAGTAAATTTGCTCAACTGCCAAATGGTGCAAATCGTTTATTGATCAAATTGAATCCAGAGCATCTTGGATCATTGACAGTCAGATTACTTCAAAGAAAAGGTGAGATGATAGCACGAATTATTACATCAACCGAATCAGCAAGAGACCTTCTAGACCATAGCTTGAATCAGCTAAAGCAGGCACTTCCGACAGTGCAAATTGAGATTGAAAGGTTTGAGCTATTCACAGAGCAAAATGTTAGACCATCTAAAGAACATAATTCTGACCAAAAACAAGAGAAGGAATATGCTGAGCAAAAACGTGATGAGGAAGACAAAGAGCATGAGAAGAGCTTTATTGAATCATTAAAAGAAGTTTTAAATGCAACTGTGTAGGGAGGAAATAAATTGACTTCAATTGATCCGGGTTTACTGTTAACAAGTAAACCAAGTACAACCACTACAGGTAACTCCAGTCTTGGAAAAGATGAATTTTTAAAAATCCTGATGGCACAGCTGCAACATCAGGATCCTCTTAACCCGATGGAGGATAAAGAATTCATCGCGCAAATGGCTCAATTTTCATCATTAGAGCAAACAACAAATATGGCAAATATGTTGGAGAGATTTTTAACTACCCAAACTCAAGGAGAATCTATCTTAAAATATTCTGAAATGATTGGAAAGCATGTCGAATGGATGAATGCTGAAGAACAAACTGGAGGCGGCATTGTTAAAGCAATTAAACAATCTGAAACAGGGATTATGCTAGTGCTGGAGGATGGGAAAGAAATATCAAGTGATTTTATAAAAAAAATAAGCAACGCCGAGTAATTCAACGATACTTACTGAAAAATTTGATTGCTAAAGGGAGAGATCTGACATGTTACGTTCATTATACTCAGGAATCAGCGGAATGAAAAACTTTCAAACAAAATTAGATGTTATTGGTAACAACATTGCTAACGTCAATACGTATGGGTTTAAAAAATCGCGTACAACTTTTTCTGATTTATTTAGTCAGCAAATATCTGGTGCAGCTGGTGCAACAGATAATAAATCCGGAACAAATGCAAAGGAAGTTGGTTTAGGATCACAAATCAGCTCAATCGATACAATTCACACAACTGGATCGACGCAAATAACATCTAGATCATTGGACCTTGCATTAAATGGTGAAGGGTTTTTTATTGTTGGGACACTTAATGATCCTGATGCAGTAGACATTGATGAGGGTAATAATTCAGGGACTAATCGAATTACTGGTCCTATTAAAGATGCTATTAATTTAAATTATACGAGGTCTGGTAATTTCTATTTAGATGATAAAGGATATCTCGTTACCGCAGATGGTATGTATGTTATCGGAGAATCAGGTAAAGTGGACGCGAATAACTTTGGAACTACTCCAACTGAAATTCCTGGTCTCATCCAGATCCCATTAACAGCTCAAAGCTTTAGTATTGGACCAGATGGTACTGTGAATTTCGTTAATGAAAATGGTGAATTAAACGTTGGTGGCCGAATTAGAGTCGTGAACTTCGCAAATGAAGGCGGTTTGGAAAAAGTAGGCGGGAATTTATATCGAGAATCAGCAAACTCCGGAACAGTAGATCAAGATAACAATGGTATCGCCTTAAATGATCTATCAATTGCCGGTGAAGATGGAACTTCAACAATCATCTCCGGCGCCTTAGAAATGTCAAACGTAGATCTTGCTGAAGAATTCACTGAAATGATTGTTGCCCAGCGCGGATTCCAATCAAATACAAAGATTATTACAACGTCAGATGAAATCCTGCAGGAATTAATGGGGCTAAAACGTTAAGAAAGGGGAAGCGGGCTGATAAAAAATCCGTTTCATAATTATTAGCCCATGCATCTATGATTCAGTTAACTAGACTAAATGGAAAACCATTTTCACTAAATGCATTATATATTGAAGTCATTGAATCATTTCCTGATACAACCATCACGTTAACTAATGGACATAAATACGTTGTAAAAGAGCCAGAACAAGAGGTTTGCATGAGAATTGCCTCTTTTTATAGAGATATTAATGTTCTGTCGTTAAGAAAGGGCTCGGAGGTCTTGGAGGATGAATAAAAAGCTTTTAAGCATTATGCTTGTCATTATCATTTCGATTACTTTAATAGGTGTGACAGCGTTAGTTGTTGTCATGAAATTTCAAGGTGATAAGGAGCATAATGAACCATCAATAGAAGAGGTAGTTGAGGCAAGTGTGGATATCCCGGAAATCACGACAAATTTAGCTAGTGGAAACATCGTACGCCTATCATTCAAAATCGAAACCGATTCTAAAAAAGCAAAAGAGGAATTGGAACAACGAGAATTTCAAATTCGCGATATTATCATTTCAGAATTAGCCAATATGACCGCTGAACAGCTTGAAGGAAAAGAAGGGATGGACAAGCTGAAAGCAGCGCTTAAGCAAAAAACAAATGGTTTAATGCAAGAAGGCAAGATCAATAAGGTTTATACCACTTCCTATATCCTTCAATAAGATAAAAAGAATTTATTAGGAGGTGAAATCTTTGGCAGGTGATATTTTATCACAAAGTGAAATTGATGCCTTGCTCTCTGCCATTTCGGCTGGTGAGATGGATGCAGATGAATTAAAGAAGGAAGAGGCCAATAAAAAGGTAAAAGTTTATGATTTTAAGAGGGCTTTACGCTTTTCTAAGGATCAAATCCGCAGCTTAACAAGAATACATGATAATTTTGCACGGTTACTAACCACTTATTTTTCAGCACAGCTTCGTACGTATATTCAAATTTCTGTTGGATCAGTAGATCAATTGCCATATGAGGAATTTATTCGCTCGATCCCGAAAATGACTGTATTAAATGTTTTTGAAGTTCAGCCGCTTGAGGGAAGAGTCCTCATGGAAGTAAACCCGAATATCGCATACGCCATGATGGATCGAGTAATGGGAGGACTTGGATCAAGCATAAACAAGATTGATAATTTAACAGAAATTGAAACGAAAATCATTTCAAACATATTTGAAAAGTCTCTGGATAACTATCAGGAAGCTTGGGACTCGATCATTGATATTGAACCGGTAATGGCTGAATTTGAAGTAAATCCACAATTTTTACAGATGGTTTCTCCAAATGAAACCGTTGTTGTGATTTCACTAAATATACAAGTTGGAGAAGTAAGTGGGATGATAAATCTTTGTATACCGTATGTTGTTTTAGAGCCAATCATTCCAAGACTTTCCGCTCACTATTGGATGCAATCTGATCGTAAAGAGCCTAAACCAATTGAGATTGAAGCTTTAAAGAAACAAATTCAATTAACTGAATTAACAGTGTCAGCGGAGCTTGGCTCTTCGGAATTGTCAATTCAAGATTTTCTGCACCTTCAAATAGGGGACGTTATCCAATTGGACTGCTCCATCGACCAGCCATTAGTAGTTAACGTAGGAGAAAAGCCAAAGTTTATTGGACAACCAGGAAAATTGAACAAGAAATTAGCGGTTCAAATTATTGATCACGTAACAAGGGGTGACGAAGAAGGTGAGTCATAATATGTTATCTCAGGATGAAATTGATGCTTTGTTAAATGGAACAAGCATTGATACAACTGTAGAAGTGAACGGGGAAGAAAGCTTGAAAACTGAGGATTATTTTAATGCGATGGAAGAGGACGCTATTGGGGAGATCGGAAATATATCATTCGGAAGTTCTGCAACAGCATTATCTAATTTATTACAACAAAAGGTTGAAATTACAACACCAAGTGTCTCTATTGTCCGTAAAAGTAAATTAGGTGAACAGTTTCTGCACCCATATGTTGCCATTGAAGTGAATTATACCGAAGGGTTTTCTGGCAGTAACTTATTTGTCATCAAGCAAAACGATGCAGCTATCATTGCCGATTTAATGATAGGTGGCGATGGAATGAATCCTGATGCGATGCTTGGTGAAATCCAAATTAGTGCCGTTCAGGAAGCGATGAACCAAATGATGGGTTCTGCTGCAACATCGATGTCAACCATATTTAATAAGAAAGTTGATATTTCACCACCGAGCGTTGAACTGCTTGATGTTAACCAAAGCGATGATACACCCGAGGTTGTCAATGATGAATTATTAGTTCAGGTTTCCTTTCACTTAAAGATCGGAACCCTTATTGATTCAAATATAATGCAATTATTACCTTTATATTTTGCGAAAAACTTAATTGAGGAGTTAATCAGTCCAAAGCATGAGGCTGTTACGGCTGAAGCTGTGATTGAGCAGCCGTCATCTTTGATAGAAAACATTAAGCTTCATGGTAATAGCAATCAGGGAATCGGAATAAATCAACTTGAGCAAAAAATGTATTCACACCAATTACAGCAACAACCAAGCCAGCAAAATATAGAACGGACACAACAACAAATGTATACAGGGCATCATCCGCAGCAAACAGTTAATGTAAAACCTGCTGATTTTACTTCGTTTGAGCCAGTACAATTGCAACGTCAGGATACAAAGAATCTTGACATGCTTCTTGATATTCCATTGCAGGTAACAGTGGAATTAGGAAGAACGAAGCGTTCTGTTAAAGAGATTTTAGAACTATCGTCCGGTTCGATCATTGAGCTTGATAAGCTCGCAGGAGAACCAGTTGATATTTTGGTGAATAGTAAAATTGTTGCTAAAGGGGAAGTCGTCGTTATTGACGAAAATTTTGGCGTGCGTGTAACAGATATTATTAGCCAGACGGAACGCTTAAATAAACTTAAATAAAGTTAAATAGATTAGGAGTGGAATTTATGGCACATAAAATTATGATTGTTGACGATGCAGCATTTATGAGAATGATGATTAAAGACATATTAACGAAAAATGGTTATGAAATCGTTGCTGAAGCAGCTGATGGTGTTCAAGCTGTTGAAAAATATAAAGAACACCAGCCAGATCTCGTAACGATGGATATTACCATGCCTGAAATGGATGGTATTGCTGCATTAAAGGAGATTAAACAAATCAACCCAAATGCAAAGGTGATCATGTGTTCTGCAATGGGTCAGCAAGCAATGGTTATTGATGCTATTCAAGCAGGAGCAAAAGACTTTATTGTAAAGCCATTTCAAGCAGACAGAGTATTAGAAGCGATCGGAAAAACATTGGGCTAAAGGTGGAGTAAAATTGCTTCATAAACATTATCTTTTGTTGTTTGTTGTCGCTCTAATTCTGTTTTCTCCGCAAGCGGCAATTGTCCTTGCGGAGGAAACCGGAAATGAGAGTGTATATGAAACGATAGAACAAGAGCAGTCAAAGGATGCGGAAGCTGCTCCAATTGATCAAATTCAAAGTAAGGAGCCTGCTGCTCAAGACAATGCCGTTTCCGTTTCAGCATTTGATTTTATAAAAATGCTTATGGCTTTAGCTTTTGTTCTTTTATTAATTTATTTTTTATTAAAGTTTGTTACAAAGCGAAACAATTTTTTTCAACAAGGTCAAATAATTGTGAACCTTGGTGGAACTAGTTTAGGACAAAATAAATCCATTCAGATGATAAAGGTTGGAAAGCGTTTATTAGTGGTTGGTGTCGGTGAATCCATATCATTACTCAAAGAAATTGATGATGAAGAAGAGAGGATCGAATTAGTAGAAGAATTTGAACGTAAGAAGCAGCAAATGGTCGAACCAAAGGATTTTATTCAAAAGCTTATTCTAAAACAGAATAGAAAACTGAATGAGACAACCAATCAAAAAGCAGCTTTTTCGTCATCGTTTAAAGACCAACTGGAAAAAGTGAAAAAAGAACGGAAAAAACAGCTTGAGGATGTTAAAAGAAAGGGAATAAACAAGCATGAATGAATTTATGGAGTTTTTTAATAATAGTGATGCGGAAAGTGTTAGTACGTCTGTAAAGCTATTATTGTTATTAACGGTCTTGTCGATTGCCCCGAGTATTTTAATTCTGATGACCTGTTTTACACGGATTATTATTGTTCTTTCTTTTGTAAGAACTTCACTTGCTACACAGCAAATGCCTCCAAATCAAATCTTGATCGGCATTGCCTTATTTTTGACTTTTTTTATTATGGCACCTACCTTTTCAAAGGTGAATGAACAAGCATTGACACCATTATTTAATGAAGAGATTCAATTGGAAGAAGCATATGAGCGCGCTGCGGTTCCATTTAAGGAATTTATGAGCAAACATACGAGACAGAAGGATCTAGCCCTTTTTTTAAATTATGCAGGTGTTGAAAAACCAGAATCAATCGGAGATATACCATTGACAGCTCTAGTTCCGGCATTTGCCATTAGTGAAATTAAAACGGCGTTTCAAATTGGATTTATGATTTTTATTCCGTTTCTAGTCATTGATATGGTCGTGGCAAGTGTCCTCATGTCGATGGGGATGATGATGCTGCCGCCGGTTATGATTTCTCTGCCTTTCAAAATTCTGTTATTCGTGTTAGTTGATGGTTGGTATTTAATTATTAAATCCTTGTTGCAAAGCTTTTAGAATGGGTGAGAATGAATGAGTTCAGAGTTTGTCATTTCATTAGCAGAAAAAGCAGTATATATTACGTTAATTATTAGTGGACCGTTATTATTATTAGCGCTTGTGATTGGACTAGTCGTAAGTATTTTTCAGGCAACTACTCAAATTCAGGAGCAAACACTTGCATTTATTCCGAAAATCGTTGCTGTGTTAGTTGGACTTATTTTTTTCGGACCATGGATGCTCTCAACATTGGTCTCTTATGCGCAAGATATTTTTGGGAATTTAAATAGGTTTGTGGGGTAAAGGATGATCACAATAATTGAAAACTATCCTGGATTTCTATTAGTTTTTATGAGAATAACTGCTTTTTTTATAACCTTGCCATTATTTTCTTATCGAAACATCCCTACCGTGCATAAGATTGGATTTTCTTTCTTTTTAGCATGGATCATGTTTTTTGCTTTGGATTTTCCAACGATTGATATAGATGGTCAGTATTTTATGCTTATTATAAAGGAAGCACTCCTCGGCTTAATGATAGGTTTTACTGCTTACTTTCTCCTATCAGCAGTCCAAATCGCCGGCAGCTTTATAGATTTTCAAATGGGGTTTATCATTGCAAACGTCATCGATCCGCAAACTGGTGTACAAAGTCCATTAATTGGTCAATTTTTATATACGCTTGCTCTTTTATTGATGATCAGCATTAACGCACATCATCTTTTATTAGACGGAGTTTTTTATAGCTATCAATTCGTTCCGATCGATCAATTATCATTGCCTTTGGGACAGGAAAATGTGATCGAATTCGTTGTTCGAGCGTTTCATTCGATGTTTATGATTGCTTTCCAAATGTCAATACCAGTAGTCGGTTCATTATTTTTAGTCGATCTTGCATTGGGTATCGTGGCCAGAACCGTTCCCCAGTTAAATATTTTTGTTGTAGGTCTTCCTTTGAAGATTGGAGTAAGCTTTATCATGCTTATTTTGGTTATGGGTGCATTATTTGTATTCATGCAGCAGCTATTTGAGACGATGGCATTAACAATGCGCGGTCTTATGGAAATGCTTGGAGGAGTAGGCAATGAAATGTCTTAAACTAAATTTGCAGTTTTTTGCAGGAGAAAAAACAGAAAAAGCTACGCCGCGCAAAAAACAGGATGCACGTAAAAAAGGGCAAGTTGCCAAAAGTGCGGATGTTAATACCGCTCTATCCCTATTAGCTGTATTTTTATCGTTTTTATTCATCGGTGCTTTTATGAGAGATCGCATTTTACTCATGATGAAGGGGACCTTCCAGGACTATCTACTTTTAGAACTTACGGATCAAAATGTACATGATTTTTTATTAACGATGTCCTATCAAGCTGTCATAATTCTTGCTCCAATTATGGCTATTGCATTAGTAGCTGGTATTCTTGGAAATTATCTTCAAGTTGGATTTTTGTTTTCAACCGAAGTGCTTCAAATGAAGTTAAATAAATTGGATCCTATCGAAGGTTTTAAAAGGATCTATTCAATTCGTGCAATTGTTGAACTATGTAAGTCATTATTAAAAATTTCTTTTGTAGGTTTTGTCACCTTTGCAGTTATTTGGTTTGATATGGATAATATTCTGCGCTTATCGCAATTGGCAATTGAACAATCTTTTCTGTTTATCTCAACATTAACCGTCAAAATGGGATTGTTTGCATCAGCAGCACTATTGTTTTTATCATTTTTAGATTATCTCTATCAACGTTATGATCATGAAAAAAATCTCCGAATGTCAAAGCAGGACATTAAGGATGAATATAAAAAATCTGAAGGTGACCCATTAATAAAATCGAAAATTAAGCAAAGGCAGCGTGAAATGGCAATGAGAAGGATGATGCAGGATGTCCCAACTGCAGATGTTGTCATTACCAACCCAACACACTATGCCATTGCATTAAAATATGATGAATCAAAAATGGATGCTCCTTTCGTTGTAGCGATGGGGGTTGATCTTATTGCCCAAAAAATAAAAGAAATTGCTCAGTCCAATGATATTATGCTCGTTGAAAATAGACCTCTTGCTAGAGCTTTATATGAACAAGTTGAAATTGGACAAGCGATACCTGAGGAGTTTTTCCAGGCAGTTGCAGAAATAATTGCCTATGTCTATCAAGCAAAAGCAATCGAAAGAAATTAGTATTATTAAATGATAGATAGACATTCGATGCATAAAAGATAGATGAAAGATTGATTGATTTAAGGAGAGAAGATACATGTCTGCAAGGGACTTATCTGTATTACTTAGTGTTATTTTAATCGTTGCCATGCTGATCATTCCGTTTCCGGGGTGGTTATTAAGCTTCTTAATTATCATTAATATTTCTCTTGCATTGTTAGTGATCCTTACATCAATGAATATGAATGAACCGTTGCAATTTTCGATTTTTCCATCGCTGATTTTACTCTTGACACTGTTCCGTCTAGGGTTGAATGTTTCAACAACTAGAGCAATATTATCGGAAGGTGATGCAGGAAAGGTTGTTGAAACATTTGGAACCTTTGTAACTGGAGGAAATGTACTAGTTGGTTTTGTCGTGTTTATCATTCTGATTATTATTCAGTTTATTGTTATTACAAAAGGCTCAGAGCGTGTCTCTGAAGTGGCTGCCCGGTTTACATTAGATGCTATGCCCGGAAAGCAAATGAGTATCGATGCAGATTTAAATGCTGGAATGATAACTGAGCAACAAGCAAGAGAGCGAAGAGAAAAAGTTGCAAAAGAAGCAGATTTTTATGGAGCAATGGATGGTGCCAGTAAGTTTGTAAAAGGTGATGCTATTGCTGGAATTATTATGGTGTTAATTAATATGCTGTTTGGCATTATTATTGGCATGATGCAAAATGGCATGGGAATTAGTGAAGCAGCAGCCCATTATACGATGCTGACAGTTGGCGATGGGATTGTGAGCCAAATTCCTGCTCTCTTAATTTCTACAGCAACGGGAATTGTTGTGACACGAGCAGCATCTGAAGGGAATTTAGGAACGGATATAACAGCACAATTATTTGCATTTCCAAAAATGCTTTATGTTGCTGCAGGTACCATTTTATTATTGGGCCTTTTTACACCGATTGGGATATTTCTTACATTGCCTATAGCAGGTCTTCTCGCATTTGGAGGATATATGATTTCAAAATCGAAGATAGAACAGGTGCCAGATGAAGAAGTGCTGGAACAGGAACATGAGTTGGATGAAATGAAAAGCCCGGAAAGTGTTGTCAATTTATTAACAATCGATCCGATTGAATTTGAGTTCGGTTATGGATTAATCCCTCTTGCAGACGCGAATCAAGGGGGGGATCTGCTAGATCGGATCGTAATGATAAGACGGCAATTAGCCATCGAATTAGGAATTGTTATACCAGTTGTCCGTATCCGTGATAACATCCAACTGCAGCCTAATGAATACCGATTAAAAATCAAAGGCAACGAAGCGGCAAGAGGAGAAATTCTTCTCGATCATTATTTAGCAATGGCACCTGGAATTGAGGATGGAACCATTGAAGGGATCGATACGATCGAGCCATCATTCGGACTGCCAGCAAAATGGATTGCAGAAGAAGTAAGGGATTCAGCAGAAATGTATGGATTTACAGTTGTTGACCCGCCTTCTGTTGTCTCAACACATATAACAGAAGTGATAAAACAACATGCTTATGAGCTTTTGGGCAGACAGGAGACAAAACAATTAGTGGATCATCTTAAGGAGAATTATCCTATTTTAGTAGAAGAGGTCACACCAACACCACTTGGGATTGGCGACATTCAAAAGGTGCTTGCTAAGCTTTTGAAAGAAAAGGTCTCGATTCGAAATCTCCCAATTATTTTTGAAACATTGGCTGATTTTGGCAAAATGACCTCTGATTCAGAGTTGCTTGGTGAATATGTAAGACAAGCATTAGCTAAACAAATAACAGCTCAATATGTTGATCAAGATCAAATGCTAAAGGTTGTCACATTATCAGGAAGAATTGAGAAAATGATTGCTGATGGTGTACAACAAACAGAACATGGCAATTACTTATCATTAAGCCCTGATGTCTCGCAAGCGATTATTGAAGGAATCGCCAAAGAGGTTGAAAAACTTTCACTGCAGCAGCAAACACCTATTGTCCTGTGTTCCCCTGCAGTAAGGATGTATGTAAGACAGCTTACAGACCGCTATTTTTCACAAGTGCCAATTTTATCTTATAACGAATTGGAATCAAATGTAGAAGTTCAAAGTGTTGGGGTGGTGAATATTGAATGAAGGTAAAGAAATATGTTGCTTCATCAATGCAGGAAGCAATGAATCAGATTCGTTCTGAAATGGGCAATGACGCTGTTATTTTAAATTCAAAAGTAACGCAAACAGGCGGGTTTTTAGGGCTTTTTTCAAAAAAAAACATTGAAGTTATAGCGGCTATTGACCCTGAAATATCACAACAACTTGTAGGAAAGACGAAGCATGTTCGTAACGCTGCTGCTTTTGAAACGCCAAAGAGGGAGGCTGCGACTGATAATGAACCGCTTGTGAAAGAACAAAATCAGCAGTTATTGGATGAAATCCAACAGTTAAAGGGGGTAATTCAGTCCTTTTCTACTAATAAAAAAAGTGAATTTTATCCTGAACCGCTTAAAATGATACTAAAAGAAATGACAAAACAAGAGGTTCACCCTTCTTTACGAGGGAGGGTGATATCAAAGCTAATAGAGTATTGGCATAGTGAAAATGGAGATGTAACTTTTGAACAGCTTAGAGAAAAAGAAGCAGAACTCTTCAAAAATGAACTTGAGGGAATAGAGTTTGGCGGCATCTCTTTTCAAAAGAAATATATAAATGTAATCGGTCCGACGGGTGTTGGGAAAACAACAACCTTAGCAAAATTAGCTGCAGAATGTGTATTGGAGAAGAAAAAAAGTGTAGCTTTTATCACAACAGACACATACCGTATTGCAGCAATAGATCAGTTAAAGACTTATGCAAATATTTTAAAAGTACCGATTGAGGTTTGCTATAACATAGATGATTTTATTGCTGCGAAAAAAAAGCTTGATCAGTATGATTTTATTTTTATTGATACTGCTGGTCGAAACTTTTTAGAGTCCCAATATGTTAAGGATCTCCAGAAAATCATTGATTTTAATCATGAAATTGAAACATTTCTCGTTTTAGCTGCTACTGCAAAAACAGTAGATATGCTCGCTGTTTATGAGCAATTCTCAGTAATTCCAATAGATAAGCTTATCTTTACAAAGTTGGATGAAACATCAACAAGAGGCCCTTTGCTTGATGTGATCATGAAAACAAATTTGGGAATTGCCTATACTACACATGGTCAAAATGTGCCCGATGATATCGAAGAAGCAACAAGAGAACGGATAGTCGAACAGATATTGAGGTAAAGGAATATGGGAAACGATCAAGCTGATAAATTAAGAGAGCGCCTGAACGCTTTTCATACAAAATCGAAATCAATAGCAGTAATGAGCGGGAAAGGAGGAGTCGGAAAGTCTAACTTTTCCTTGAATTTTTCCTTAGCTTTACAAAATGTACATAAAAAAGTTTTATTGTGTGATTTAGATATCGGTATGGGGAATATCGAAATTCTTATGGGGGAAAGCTCAACATTCACAATCGTTGATTTTTTTGAAAAGAATCTTTCTTTAAAAGAAACCATCTCAACATCGGTAATTGGGTTGGATTATCTTTCTGGGGGAACCGGATTGGGGACCATATTTCGAATGAATGACAGGAAATTTCAGCGATTTTTAAGAGAATTAGAACAAATAATGAAAGAATATGATTTTATTATTTTTGATATGGGTGCTGGAATCTCTGAAGACAGCTTACTTTTTTTACTTTCAGTAGATGAAATAATTGTGATAACCACCCCGGAACCTACCGCACTGACAGATGCATATGCAGCAATAAAACATGTTTGTATCAATCATGATTCAACTGCCTTTTCAATTGTTGTTAATCGTGCTCTAAATTACAGTACAGGGGCTGCTGCATTTAGTAGACTTCAACAAACAATGTCACAGTTTCTTAAGCGTGAGGCTTCATTATTAGGAATCATTCCAGATGATTCTGCAATCCTGAAAGCCGTAATTGCTCAAAAACCTTTTATTGTCTATCAGCCAAGCTCACAAGCTAGTAAGGTGATTAGTAAAATGTCAAAGGAATATTTAAAGAATCAAACGTTCATTTTTACGGAAGCTGAACAAGCACCTTTTATTTCAAAGCTTAAAAGTTTCTTCGTGAGAGGGAGGTAAAGGGAGTGGGGAAAATTCGCGTCCTTGTCGTAGATGATTCAGCCTTCATGAGAAAATTAATTCCTGATTTACTTTCCGAAGAAGAAAAGATTGAAGTGATAGGAACTGCGAGAAATGGTCAAGATGCAGTAAAGAAAGTTGAATTATTAAATCCTGATGTTATTACGATGGATGTTGAAATGCCCATAATGAATGGACTTGAGGCATTAAAGAAGATCATGAAACAATTTCCGAAGCCTGTTATTATGTTGTCCAGCACCACAAAAGAAGGTGCCCAAAATGCGATTTTATCATTGCAAGATGGAGCATTTGATTTTATCGCAAAGCCTTCTGGAGCCATTTCATTAGATTTATATAAAGTGAAGGAACAGCTAATCAAAAAAGTGCTGCTTGCTAAGTCTGCTAACATTGGGAAATTACAAAGGAATCCAAATATAAAAAATAGTATCAACAAGGAAAAAGGATATAGTAAAATAGACTCATATTTTAATAATCGACAACTTTACATTCCGAAATCGACTTCCTTGAAATCAATTGTTTGTATAGGAACCTCTACAGGGGGACCAAGAGCCTTGCAGCAAGTTTTGCCAAAATTACCAGCTGACATTGATGTGCCGATTTTTATTGTCCAGCATATGCCGTCTGGTTTTACGGAATCACTTGCAAACCGGCTTAACTCGATTTCGAGGATTATAGTAAAGGAAGCCAGGCATGGTGAAGAGGTAAAAAAAGGAGTAGCTTATATCGCCCCAGGAGGTTCTCATCTTAAGGTCCAAAAATCCGGCGATTCTTTAAAGGTGATTCTGGATAAAACGGATCCACGGAACGGTCATCGGCCTTCTGTTGATGAGTTATTTGAAGCATTAAGTGAACTACCTGATTATCGGAAAATTGCCGTTATTCTCACTGGCATGGGCTCTGACGGGACGGAAGGACTAAAAAAGCTTAAATTATCAGGTGCTGTAAATGCCATTACAGAATCAGAACAATCTTCCATCGTTTTTGGGATGCCTAAATCAGCGCAAAAAACGAACTTAGTTGATAAAGTAGAACATTTAGATAATATCGCAGCTTCTATCATGGAGTTTATTCGAAAATAAGAGGTGTTGTCCGAATGGATATGAATCAATACTTAGAAGTTTTTATTGAAGAAAGTAAAGAGCATTTACAATCATGTAATGAAAAATTACTAGATTTAGAGAAAAATCCTAATGATCTATCTATTGTCAATGAAATTTTTCGTTCAGCTCATACGTTAAAAGGAATGAGTGCAACGATGGGGTATGAAGATATAGCAAATTTAACCCATCAAATGGAAAATGTATTAGATGCAATTAGAAGAGAAAAGCTTTTTGTGACAGCTTCCCTGTTTGATGCCGTTTTTGCCTCTTTAGATGCGCTTGAGGAAATGGTTTTTTCTATTGCAGCAGGTGGTGATGGTAAAAAGAACGTATCTGCTATTGTTGAGATGCTAAAAGCAATCGAACATGGTGAAATTAGTCAAAATCCGGCCAATCCTGATCAAACCGGCAATGAAGATAAGAAACAAGCAATCGATGAATATGATGAGTTTGAATATACAGTTATTAAGCAGTCAAAAGAACAAGGCTTTAGCGCCTATGAATTGACGGTTTCTCTTCGTGAGGATTGTTTATTAAAGGGTGCAAGAGTTTTTATGGTATTTGAAATTTTAGAACAAATTGGTGAAGTGATCAAGGCCGTTCCAGCTGTAGAGCTTTTAGAAGAGGAAAAATTTGATTCCAAATTTACTGTGGCCATTATTTCAAAAGAACCAAGTGATGTAATTAAAGAAAAAATTATGAAGGTATCTGAAATTGAAGCGGTGTTTGTACAAATAATAGACCCCGACAATGCAAATAGCTCCCTAGAAACAAAGTCAACTCCTGGTACAGTCCAGAGCGGAGAGAATGTGAGAAAAAGGGAAGAAAAAGATGAACAGGACAAGGAAACCAATTTGCAAAAGGTGAAAAAACAGGTTGCTGCAACAAGTAGCAAAACGATTCGCGTTAATATTGAGCGTTTAGACATCTTAATGAATCTTTTTGAAGAGCTTGTGATTGACCGTGGCAGATTAGAACAGATTTCAAAGGATTTAAATAATAGTGAACTTGATGAAACGGTTGAAAGGATGTCGAGGATTTCCGGAGATCTTCAAACCATTATTTTGAATATGCGGATGGTACCGGTCGAAACAGTTTTTAATCGTTTCCCTCGGATGATTCGTCAGCTTGCAAAGGATCTAAATAAAAAGATAAACCTGAAAATTAGCGGTGCAGACACAGAATTGGATCGAACTGTCATTGATGAAATTGGTGATCCGCTTGTGCATTTATTACGAAATGCGATTGATCATGGCATAGAAATGCCCCAAGTTAGGTTGGAAAATGGGAAACCAGAGGAAGGAAACGTTAGTTTACGAGCATACCATAGCGGAAATCATGTATTCATCGAGATTGAGGATGATGGGGCTGGTATTAATCGTGAACAAGTTTTACAAAAGGCGATTGAGCGAGGAGTTGTTACAGAGCAATCAGCTGCAGCCTTAACTGATAAACAAGTGTATGAGCTTATATTCTCATCAGGTTTTTCAACTGCAGAACAAATTTCTGATATATCCGGTCGAGGTGTAGGACTTGATGTGGTAAAAAGTACGATCGAATCACTCGGAGGCTCAATCTCAATCGATGCAGAACAAGGAAAAGGCTCGTTATTCTCTATTCAACTACCACTCACTTTATCGATTATCTCAGTAATGCTTGTTGAATTACAAAAGGAGAAATACGCCATTCCGCTTTCTTCAATTATTGAAACAGCGGTTATAAAAAATGAAGATATCCTTCATGCCCATAATCAAATGGTTATTGATTACCGTGGCAAAATTGTACCTTTAGTATTTTTGACAGAGATCTTTGAAGTACCGGTAGAAAAAGTGAATGAAGACTATGTTTCTATAATAATTGTACGAAAAGGGGAAAAAATGGCGGCACTTGTAGTTGATTCCTTTATTGGTCAACAAGAAGTCGTTCTAAAATCACTTGGAAACTATTTAACTTCCGTTTTTGCAATCTCTGGTGCAACAATATTAGGAGATGGACAAGTTGCTCTAATTATTGATTGTAATGCTTTAATTATGTGAGACTTCCTTCAGTGGGTGTTTTCTTCATCCCCACTGATGGTTCTCGAGACTTATTACACTTAAACCGCCACATCATGTGGCTTCGCCTGACTTGGACATCCTGTCCTTCGTCGGATCTTTACGGGCAGTTATTCCCAACTTATTTCTTAGCTTTTCTTGAAACTTGAAGAGGGAATTTTGCTGCCCGTTAAGATGGCTAAAATAGAGGAAATGCTCGGGAAGGGGTATATCATATGAGTGAATTCATATCGGATAACATAAAAATCATCGTGTTTCAGTTAAAAGATGAGGAATATGGTATTCCTGTGCAACAAGTTCGATCAATTGAAAAGTTTCAACAAATTACTAGAGTTCCTAGAACAGCTCCTTATATTAAAGGGGTTATTAACTTAAGAGGTGTAGTGACACCAATAATTGACTTACGTAATCGCTTTGGTTTTGAAGAGCTTTCTACTGATGAAAGCACCCGTATAATTATTGTTTCAAAGGATGATAAGGAAGTCGGATTTATAGTCGACGCTGCAAACGATGTAATTGATATTGATTCTGACCTTATCGAACCTGCACCTGAAGTAGTGGGTGCCGTCCATGAAAAATATATTCAAGGTGTGGCTAAGCTTGAAAAACGTCTGATCGTCATGATTGATTTAGACGAGATTTTAGAGATGGAACGAGAACCCCACATGCTTATGTAGGTGCAGAATATGGAATATGTAAATCTTCTTTCTAATAAACATCTAGATGTATTAAAAGAGGTTGGTAATATCGGGGCCGGTCACTCGGCTACTGCACTTTCAAAGTTGTTAAATAAAAAAATTGACATGATGGTTCCTCATGTAAAGGTAGTCTCTTTCAACGAATTAACGGAATGGCTTGGCGGTCCGGAGGTTGTGATTGCAAGTGTGTATTTGCGAATTGAAGGAGACATACCGGGGTCATTATTTTTTGTTCTTAGTATTGAACAAGCTGAACGTTTTATTGGTCAATTAATCGGGGATTCCACTTTTACATTAAAGGAGCCATTTTATAATGAAATAGGATTATCAGCATTTCAGGAACTAGGGAATATTTTAACCGGATCCTACCTTTCATCCTTGTCTGACCTCACAGATTTACATCTTTATCCTTCTGTTCCTGCTTTATCATTCGATATGTTTGGTGCAGTGATCAGTCATGGCTTATTGGAATTATCTGATATTGGTGATTATGCAATCATTATCGATACAGTTATAAAAGAAGAAGATCAGCAGAAGTTTGATACCGTAAAGGGTCATTTTTTTCTTTTGCCTGATCCAAGCTCGTTTAACAAGCTTTTTAAGGCACTAGGTGTAAATGATGAAGAATGATTCCTTTGAAATAATAAAAGTTGGTATTGCTGATCTAAACGTGGTAAAGGCTCCTAATCGTATCAGAACATCTGGTTTAGGATCTTGTGTAGGGTTGGTTTTATTTGACAAAATAAATGATGTTGCAGGATTGGCACATATTATGCTGCCAGATTCTTCGCTTGCAAATAAAGGGATATTCAATCATGCGAAATATGCTGATACTGCTATACCGCAGCTAATTAATCGTTTAGTAGCAGCTGGTGCGAAAAGCAGGTCGCTGCAAGCCAAAATGGCGGGCGGTGCTCAAATGTTTCAATTTCAATCAGTCAGTGACATGATGAGGATCGGGCCAAGAAATGTAGAGGCCATCATCGACGTGTTGAACTTATTTCATATTACCCTTATAAGTTCGGATGTTGGTGGTAATAGTGGAAGAACCATTGAATTTGATCCAAAAACATGTGAACTTACCATACGAACAGTAAATCAAGGTACAAAAGTGATTTGATTAGAAGAGTTTGGCCTTAAACTCTTGCTAAGGGGGATCTAAATGACACAATTAACAAAAACAGACGAACAAGCAATATGGCAAAGATGGATAAGTGTACGTGATTCACATGCAGGAGATATCCTCATTAAACGGTACATGCCCCTTGTTTCTTATCATGTACAAAGAATTTCTGTAGGACTTCCAAAAAACGTGAATAAAGATGATTTAATGAGCTTAGGCTTATTTGGTTTATATGATGCATTAGAAAAATTTGATCCAAATCGTGATTTGAAATTTGATACATATGCTTCCTTCAGAGTAAGAGGAGCCATTATTGATGGACTGAGAAAAGAAGATTGGTTACCGCGCAGCTCAAGGGAAAAAGCAAAGCGAGTGGAAGCTGCCATTGAAAAATTGGAGCAAAAGCATCTTCGTAATGTTACCTCAAAAGAAATTGCCTCTGAACTGGGTCTTTCTGAAAGCGAGGTAATAACTGTTATGAATGAAGGATTTTTTGCTAATGTACTCTCAATTGATGATCAGCTATTTGACCAGGATGATGGAGAGGGCATTGGATTTACCATTAAGGATGAACAGCAGCCAAGTCCAGAAGAAATGATTTTAAAAGATGAACTTATCTGCCAATTAGCTGAAGTGATAAATGAGTTGAGTGAGAAGGAGCAGCTTGTCATTAGCTTTTTTTACAAAGAAGAACTAACGTTAACTGAAATAGGTCAAGTAATGAACTTATCTACATCAAGAATTTCGCAAATCCATTCAAAGGCATTATTTAAATTAAGAAAAATTTTAGCAAACGTGATTCATTAATATTAAATAGACTTTAATACCAATCCTTGAAATAGGATACCGAAGATTATTCCAAGGGATGCTGAAAATGACAATCTTACTTTTCATCATTAGTTTACTGCTACATATTGTTTCATTTTATTTTATTATTGTTTTGTTTACAAAGTACTCTACAATAAAAGATCTTGCAAATACTCAGAAAAAATTACTTGAGGAAACGGAAGAAGCGATGACAGGCTTTTTAATCGAAATAAAGGATGAGAACGAACGGCTCCTCTCCGAATTAAAACAGCAAGAGAAATTGACCGTATCAGAAGAAAGGGTAGAAGTTTCTTCAAAAAAACTACTTGAACATGGAACGGAAATGGATAAAACTCAGAAAGAGCTTCCTGAATATTTAAACAGTGTAAATAAAATCGAAGATATTATTGAACTATCTCATTTTTCACAGGAAAAAAGTCTTCCTTTTGAAATGGAGGCTATAAATCTTTATGAAAAAGGTTATACTCTTGAACAGATTGCAAAAAAGTTAAATAGGGGCAAGACAGAAATTGAGCTGCTTCTTAAATTTCGACAGAACTAAACAAATCTAAAGAAGTTGAACTTTAGCCTTGATTGTCATATTTTGATATGGTATATTAATTTTTGGTGTTAATACACACGCTTATAGATTTAAGCATTGGTGCTGTTAGTTCTTTTAACAGTTATGCTTAAAGATGATGTAAGCGGAGGAGATCAAAAACCATTAGGAGGAACAAACACATGTCAGTAATTTCTATGAAGCAATTGCTTGAAGCTGGTGTTCACTTCGGTCACCAAACACGCCGTTGGAACCCAAAAATGAAACGTTACATCTTTACTGAGCGTAACGGCATCTACATTATCGACCTTCAAAAAACGGTTAAAAAGGTTGAAGAAGCTTACAAATTCGTTAAAGAACTTGGAGCTGAAGGCGGTACAATCCTATTCGTTGGTACAAAAAAACAAGCACAGGATTCAGTGAAAGAAGAAGCTGAACGTTCTGGAATGTACTATGTTAACCAACGCTGGTTAGGTGGTACGTTAACAAACTTTGAAACAATCCAAAAACGTATCAAGCGTTTAAAAGATATTCAAAGAATGCAGGAAGATGGAACTTTTGAAGTACTTCCTAAAAAAGAAGTTGTTCAACTGAACAAAGAGCTTGAGCGTCTTGAAAAATTCCTAGGCGGAATTAAAGACATGAAGCAATTACCAGATGCATTATTCATTATCGATCCTCGTAAAGAGCGTATCGCTGTTGCTGAAGCTCGTAAATTAAATATCCCAATCGTTGGTATCGTTGATACTAACTGTGATCCGGATGAGATTGATTACGTAATCCCAGCAAATGATGATGCAATTCGCGCTGTTAAGCTGTTAACTGCAAAAATTGCTGATGCAATTTTAGAATCTAAACAAGGTGAAGAAACAACAACACCTGCTTAATGTGCAAAAGGTGATAAGGGGAATTGGCCTTTTATCACCTTTTTTTAAGCCATATTTACATAAAGCACTCAATGACAAATAACAATAAAAATTGACCCTTAAGGAGGAATACCGTTATGGCAGTAACTGCACAAATGGTAAAAGAACTACGTGAAAAAACAGGCGCAGGAATGATGGATTGTAAAAAAGCGTTAACTGAAACAAATGGCGACATGGATAAAGCAATCGACTTCCTACGTGAAAAAGGTATTGCAAAGGCAGCTAAAAAAGCTGATCGTATCGCAGCTGAAGGCTCTACATTAGTAAAAGTTAACGGCAATGAAGCAGTTATTTTAGAAGTAAACTCTGAAACAGACTTCGTTGCGAAAAATGAAGGCTTCAAAGAGCTAATCAACGGTTTAGCCGATTTCTTATTAGCAAAAAAACCAGCTGATGTTGATGCAGCTGTTGCAGAAACTATGGACAATGGTCAAACTGCTGGAGATTATATTAACGCTGCAATTGCCAAAATTGGTGAGAAAATCACTCTTCGCCGCTTTACTATTGTTAATAAAACAGATAACGATGCATTTGGTGCTTACTTACATATGGGAGGACGCATCGGCGTTCTAACGTTATTAGAAGGAACAACTGATGAAGAAGCAGCGAAAGATGTTGCAATGCATGTTGCTGCTGTTAACCCTAAATATGTGTCACGTGATCAAGTTTCTGCAGAAGAAGCTGAGCATGAGCGTGAAATTTTAACTCAACAGGCTCTTAACGAAGGCAAGCCTGAAAATATTGTAGCGAAAATGGTTGAAGGCCGTTTAGGAAAATATTTTGAAGAGATTTGCTTACTTGATCAAAGCTTTGTTAAGAATCCAGATCAAAAAGTTAAACAATTTGTTGAATCAAAAGGCGGTACTGTGAAAACATTTATCCGTTATGAAGTTGGAGAAGGTATTGAAAAACGCCAAGACAACTTTGCTGAAGAAGTAATGAATCAAGTGAAAAAATAAGTATAATTATCGATCACTCTCATTATAGCTTATAGTGTTTGTGTGTATTGATTATACATCATTTCTTAAAATGAAAAAGGGAACACAAGGCTGTGTTCCCTTCTTTTGGAGATACATACTATTTCTTTCAAATTTTAAATGTAACAAAAGCAAAGTTGGAGGTAATTATGAGTAAACCAAAATATCAACGTATTGTTCTAAAATTAAGTGGAGAAGCACTTGCGGGTGACAGCGGCTTTGGTATAAACCCTGCAGTTATTCAATCAATTGCAAAACAGGTAAAGGAAATTGCAGAATTAGATGTTGAAGTTGCAGTAGTCGTAGGCGGAGGAAACATTTGGCGAGGAAAAATAGGTAGTGAAATGGGTATGGATCGTGCGACTGCCGATTACATGGGAATGCTGGCAACTGTTATGAATTCCCTTGCTTTACAAGACAGTCTTGAAACATTAGGTATTCAAACCCGTGTTCAAACTTCTATTGAAATGAGACAGGTTGCTGAGCCTTACATAAGAAGAAAAGCGATCCGACATTTAGAGAAAAAACGCGTTGTTATTTTTGCAGCTGGGACAGGAAATCCATACTTCTCAACAGATACAACAGCTGCCTTACGTGCCGCTGAAATCGAGGCGGATGTTATTTTAATGGCAAAAAACAATGTGGATGGTGTTTACAACGCTGATCCTCGTGTGGATAAAGATGCCGTGAAATATGATACTTTATCATATTTAGATGTACTAAAAGAAGGTCTTGCGGTAATGGATTCAACAGCATCTTCTTTATGTATGGATAATGATATACCGTTAATTGTCTTCTCCATTATGGAAGAAGGGAATATTAAACGGGCTGTTATAGGCGAAAATATTGGAACAATCGTAAGGGGGAAATAATCTTGGCTAAACAAGTATTGGCAAACACAAAAGAGAAAATGGAAAAAGCAGTTGCGTCTTTAACTCGTGAATTAGCATCCGTAAGAGCTGGCAGAGCGAGTGCTAACTTATTAGATAAGATATCAGTTGATTATTATGGTGCTCCTACACCGGTTAATCAGCTTGCTTCTATCAGTGTTCCAGAAGCACGTCTTCTTGTTATTCAACCTTATGATAAGTCTATTTTAGGTGATATTGAAAAAGCGATTCTTAAGTCTGACTTAGGCTTAACACCTGCAAATGATGGTTCATTAATTCGTCTTTCTATACCTGCTCTTACAGAAGAAAGACGTAAAGAACTTGTAAAATTAGTGAAAAAATATGCAGAAGATGCAAAAGTTGCCATCCGTAATATTAGACGAGATGGAAACGATGACCTTAAAAAGCTTGAAAAAAATGGCGAAATAACCGAAGATGAATTAAGAAGCAATACAGAAAACGTCCAAAAATTAACGGACGAATACATTATTAAAGTAGATAATGTAGCAAAAGATAAAGAAAAAGAAATCATGGAAGTTTAATTCAAAAGCGGAAGCGCCTTGCTCAGCGACGTAGAAAAAAGAGCACTCCGTATGAGATAAAGGAAACACGAAGAGCGATAGCGATTCGATGTTGACTTACGCATGCGAGGAGTGTGAAGTTCAATAGTCGCTAGAGCTGGATGTCACGTAAGCTAATCCATAGTGCAAGGAAATTTATAGTTTCCTAAACAATAAAAAATAGGTACAATAGATATGTGAAAGACCCTCTAATGTTTACAGGGGGTTTTTTTGTTAATACTGTTAACATCATCATGGTAAAAAGAGATCATGAATTATTGGGTGATGGAGGAAACACATGCTCAACATATTAAAAAAGTGGAAAGGAAGTTCTCAAACCACTAAAGAAGAAACGATAGTCAAAGCGGATGTTTTAAAGGGAGAAATACCTGAACACATTGCGATCATTATGGATGGGAATGGAAGATGGGCAAAAAAACGTGCTCTTCCAAGGATTGCGGGACACCATGAGGGAATGAAGGTTGTACGGAGAATTACTAGACAGGCGAATGAACTTGGTGTTAAAGCTCTAACCTTATATGCATTCTCTACTGAAAATTGGAAAAGACCTAAAACAGAAGTTGAATATTTAATGAAGCTGCCCGAAGAATTCTTAAATACCTTCTTACCAGAATTGATAGAGGAAAATGTACAAGTCCGAATTATCGGTGAAAAAAATAGACTACCGGTACATACGTTAAGAGCAGTTGAAAAAGCAATGAGCGACACAAAGAGAAATACTGGACTCATATTAAATTTTGCATTGAATTATGGAAGTCGATCCGAGATTATTTCAGCCGTGCAAAAAATTGCGAATGACATAAAAAACGGGCGAATCGATGAAACGGCAATCAATGAGTCGCTTTTTTCTGAATACTTAATGACAAACCCGCTAAAGGACCCTGATCTATTAATAAGAACAAGTGGTGAAATACGATTAAGTAATTTCATGTTGTGGCAGCTGGCATATACTGAATTTTGGTTTACGGATATCCTTTGGCCGGATTTCACTGAACAAAACTTACTTGAAGCAATTCACACATATCAACAAAGAGGACGCAGATTTGGCGGCGTATAAAAGGTGATGATGTACAATGAAACAACGAATATTAACTGCAGTATTGGCTGCAGCTATTTTTCTTCCATTCGTTATTTACGGAAAACTTCCGTTTACGATTTTTGTTTATTTATTAGCTACAATTGCTTTACATGAATTATTAAAGATGAAAAAAATCTCGTTGGCTAGTATACCTGGGTTAGTCAGTTTAGTCATTTTATGGGTTCTTTTAATCCCTTCTGCATATATTGAGATTTTTGTTAAATTTTCTAAAGCGGAATTTGCATTATTAGCTCTGCTTCTGTTATTAACCTATACGGTTGTAACGAAAAATAAGTTTACATTCGATGATGTAGGTTTTGTTGTTATTGCGATTTTTTATTTAGGAATTGGTTTTTATTTTCTAATCGAAACGAGAAACCTTCATCCAGGTGGTCTAGAACTTGTTTTTTATGCATTAATATTGATATGGGTAACTGATTCAGGTGCTTATTTTGTTGGACGTGCAATGGGTAAGAAAAAATTGTGGCCGGAAATCAGTCCCAATAAAACCATTGAAGGTGCAGTCGGAGGCGTAGTCTTTGCAGTAATCTTTTCTTGGATCTACCATTATTTCACAGGGGTACTTGATAATTATCTTGTCGTAACTTTTATGACGATCTTCCTATCAGTCTTTGGTCAAATGGGAGACCTTGTTGAATCTGCACTAAAACGTCACTACCAAGTAAAAGATTCTGGTACCATCCTTCCAGGACACGGAGGAATATTAGACCGTTTCGACAGCTTGTTATTTGTGTTACCATTATTACATTTTTTAAGAATTATTTTTTAAACCGTTTTGATTGGAAGTGACTTTGTGAAAAAAATCAGCTTGTTAGGAGCTACTGGTTCAATTGGAATTCAAACTCTTGACGTGATTGAAGCCCATCAAGAACAATTTAAGCTTGTAGCCATGTCTTTCGGAAGTAATTATCAATCTGGAAGGGAAATCATAAAGAGATTCAAACCTGAATTTGTTGCTGTTAAGGATAAAGAAACATATGAAATCCTTTTACAGGAGTTTTCAAATTCTGATGTGAAGTTTGGTTATGGACAAGATGCGCTTATTGAAGCTGCCATTTATGATGGAGTGGAATGTTTAGTCAATGCAGTGGTTGGGAGCGTAGGACTTGTTCCAACGCTAAAAGCTATTGAAAATAATATAACAGTTGCACTAGCAAATAAGGAGACGCTTGTTACCGCAGGGCATTTAGTTACAGAGCATGCCAAAAAATATAAAGTTGATTTATTGCCAGTTGACAGTGAACATTCTGCTATTTTTCAATGCTTACAGGGTGAGAATCCGAAGGCAATCGAGCGTCTGATCGTGACAGCATCCGGCGGGAGCTTTCGTGATAAAAAAAGGGATGAGCTTGTTGGGGTTACTGTTGAACAAGCTTTGAACCATCCAAACTGGTCGATGGGTGCGAAAATCACGATCGATTCTGCTACGATGATGAATAAAGGGTTAGAAGTGATTGAAGCCCACTGGCTCTTCAATATTTCCTATGAAAAAATCGATGTTTTATTACATAAAGAAAGTATTATACATTCCTTAGTTGAATTTAAAGACAGCAGTGTTCTTGCTCAGCTAGGTACACCAGATATGAGGGTTCCAATTCAGTATGCTTTAACCTATCCAGATAGAATGCCATTAAAAAATTCTAAAAGATTAGAGCTGTGGGAAGTTGGCAAATTACATTTTGAAAAAGCAGATTTTAACAGATTCCGATGCTTAAAATTTGCCTTTGAATCAGGTAAAATAGGAGGAACAATGCCGACTGTTTTAAACGCTGCAAATGAAGTAGCTGTTGCTGCATTTTTACAGGGAGATCTTTCATTCCTTCAGATTGAAGATTGTATTGAAAGAGCGATGGATCATCATGTTAATATCGCCGATCCTTGTTTGGAGCAAATTCAAGAAGTTGATCAACTAACACGTAATTTTGTACAAACATTAATCTCATAAAGGTGGTCATACAAAAATGAATACAGTGATAGCGTTTATCCTCATTTTCGGTGCCCTTGTTTTTTTTCATGAGCTAGGACATCTCATCCTTGCAAATCGTGCCGGCATTTTATGTCGAGAATTCGCGATTGGATTTGGTCCAAAGATTCTCTCTTTTAAAAAGAATGAAACAGTCTATACCATTCGTTTATTGCCTATTGGCGGATTTGTAAGAATGGCCGGCGAGGATCCTGAAGTGATTGAGGTAAAGCCTGGTCATAATGTAGGCTTGCTTTTTAACCAAGAGAATAAGGTTGAAAAGATTATTTTAAATAATAAAGAAAAATATCCTCAGGCACGCATCATTGAAGTGGAGAATGTTGATTTAGAGCATAGCATGTTTATATCCGGCTATGAGCATGGGGAAGAAGAGTTTATCAAGCGATTTGAAGTTAGTGAAACGTCATACTTTATTGTAGATGGTCAGGAGGTTCAAATAGCTCCGTATAACCGTCAATTCCAGTCAAAAACAGTTGGACAGAGAATTGCAGCTATTTTTGCAGGGCCATTCATGAATTTTTTACTTGCGTTTGTCATTTTGTTTGCACTAGGCTTAATTCAAGGAGCTCCTGTCAATGATCCAAGATTAGGAGAGTTAACAAGTGACGGTTCTGCAAAGGAAGCTGGGCTGCTGGAAGGCGATGTTATTCAGTCAATTGATGGACAGCCTACATCCACTTGGGAAGAGGTTGTTACCATTATTCGTGATAATCCTGAAAAAGAACTAACCTTTGAAGTAGAACGTGATGGAGATATTCTTACCTTTGAAGTTGTTCCAGAATCAACGAAAGTAGGCGAACAAACGATGGGGAGAATTGGTGCCTATAATCCGGTAGATAAATCGTTTGGAAGCTCGTTAAAATATGGCTTTGTCGAAACTTATACATGGACAAAGGAAATATTAATCGGATTTGGTCATTTGGTGACCGGCCAATTTTCAATTGATATGCTCTCAGGTCCAGTTGGGATTTATGATATGACAGACCAAGTTGCAGAATCTGGAACAATCAATCTGCTAAGATGGGCAGCATTATTAAGCATCAATTTAGGAATTGTCAATCTATTACCGATTCCTGCATTAGACGGCGGCCGCCTGTTGTTCTTATTTATTGAAGCACTTCGAGGAAAGCCAATTGATCGGCAAAAAGAAGGAATTGTTCATTTTATTGGCTTCTCGTTATTAATGCTGTTGATGCTTGTAGTGACCTGGAATGATATTCAACGATTATTCCTTTAAAAATTAAAAAAGTTTGAGATAAAATAGAGGTGCTCGTTATGAAACAAAGTATGACGTTTATTCCTACCCTTAGAGAAGTTCCAGCTGATGCTGAAGTAAAAAGCCATCAGCTTATGCTGCGGGCAGGGTTTATTAGACAAAACACAAGTGGTGTTTACAGCTATTTACCTTTGGCACAAAAAGTATTAAAGAAAATTGAAGCAATTGTCCGAGAAGAAATGGAAAAAGCCGGTGCAGCAGAATTATTAATGCCAGCTCTCCAACAAGCAGAATTATGGCAGGAATCTGGCCGCTGGTATTCCTATGGACCAGAGCTAATGAGATTGCATGATCGCCATAACCGCGAGTTCGCATTAGGTGCAACACATGAGGAAATGATTACCAGCTTGATCCGTGATGAGGTTAAATCATATAAACGACTTCCGCTTGCCTTATATCAAATTCAGACGAAATTCCGTGATGAAAAGCGTCCCCGTTTTGGTATATTGCGCGGACGTGAATTTATTATGAAGGACGCCTATTCGTTCCATGCAACATCGGAGAGTCTGGATGAAGGTTATGAAAAAATGTTTACAGCCTATCAAAATATTTTCACGCGTTGTTCACTAGATTTCAGAGCTGTTATTGCAGATTCCGGGGCTATGGGTGGAACTGATACCCATGAATTTATGGTGTTATCAGATATCGGTGAAGATACGATTGCTTATTCCGATACGTCACAATATGCAGCAAATATTGAAATGGCGCCAGTTATTGCTACGTATGAAAAAAGTACTGAAGAGCTGGTGGATTTAGAAAAAATTGAAACTCCTAATCAAAAGTCAATTGAAGAAATCACAGATTTTCTACAGGTATCAAAGGAAGAGTGTATCAAATCTGTGCTGTTCAAGGTTGATGATCGTTTTGTTTTAGTGCTTGTACGTGGAGACCATGAAGTTAATGATATAAAAGTAAAGAATCTCTTTGGAGCATCGGTTGTTGAACTAGCTGAACCAGAAGATACGAAGACGGTGATGAATTGTGCGCCTGGCTTTATTGGCCCTATAAATGTATCTGAAAGTGTTGAAGTGATTGCAGATCATGCTGTTGCTGCAATTGTAAACGGAGTTTGCGGAGCAAATGAGGAACAATTTCATTATAAAGGGGTTAACATTGCACGAGATGCGGCTGTGTCGCAATTTGCTGATCTCCGTTTTATCCAAGAAGGGGACAAATCTCCAGATGGTGAAGGTATCATTAAATTTGCCAAAGGAATCGAAGTTGGACATGTATTTAAGCTTGGTACTAGATACAGTGAAGCAATGAATGCTACCTTCCTGGACGAAAATGGCCGTACACAGCCAATGATTATGGGTTGTTATGGTATTGGGGTTTCAAGAACATTAGCTGCCATCATCGAACAGCATCATGATGAAAATGGTATTGTATGGCCAGAAGCTGTGGCACCATTTCAAATTCATGTAATTCCAGTAAATATGAAAAATGATTCACAAAGGAATTTATCAGAGAAGCTTTATCAAGAACTTTACCAAAACGGATACGAAGTTTTGCTTGATGATCGTGGGGAACGTGTTGGTGTTAAATTTGCTGACTCTGATTTAATTGGTCTTCCTGTTCGAATAACCGTTGGTAAAAAAGCGGAAGAAGGCATTGTTGAAGTGAAGATTCGTAAAACAGGTGAATCATTTGAAGTTACCGTTGAAGAGCTTTATAATAAAGTGAAGCAAATTCTTGGCAACTAAAAAAGGTTACAGTAAGCTGCAAAGCATGATAAAATAATACAAGTGTAATACCGTGAAGAGGCTGACTCGAAAAAATAGACATGACTTTATATACACTCGTTGTTTATAAATCCTTGTCTATTACAGGAGGCAGCCTCTTCAATTGTGATAACGATTATCCAAAAAGTAACATGAGTTAAATCATTTACGTATTTTACTAGAAACCATGAAACGAAATTAGTAGTGGGGGAGGGGAAAGATAATGGGCACTGATCAGACTAACCAAATCGAACGATTTCAACTACTGCTTCAGCAGATAAACTTAACTGAAGATGCAGCAGTTGTCCATTTTAGAAACGGTACAATTGCCAAGTTGACCGTTCATAAACAAACAAAAAAATGGCATTTCCATTTTCAGTTTGAAAAAATTCTTCCTTTTGATGTGTATCAGCTGTTTCACAGCAAACTAGTCAAGGCATTTTCTCATATTGCAGATGTTACATTTACAATTGAATCAAGGGATCAGACTTTCGATGAAAAATTGATCCAGGATTATTGGTCAATTTGTATTCAGCAAATGGACGGGATATCACCACCAATGCTTGCCCTTTTAAATGAGCAAATACCATCTGTACAAGGAGTAAAGGTCATCGTTAAAACGAAGAACGATACCGAAGCTTTAACAATCAAACGAAAATATGCACCGCTAATTCAAGCGAGCTTCCAGCAGCTCGGGTTTCCGATTTTTCAGTTGGATACAACTGTGGCCGTAACAGAAGAGGAAATTAAGAAATTTAATGAACAAAAGCTGCTAGAAGATAAGGAAAGAGGCTTGCAGGCACTCGTAGATATGGAGAATGCTGACAAGGAAGAAGCTAATCCAACTGAAATAACGGGTCCATTGACAATCGGTTATACGATTAAAAATGATGAGGAAATTAGAACGCTTGCTTCTATAGAGGATGAAGAAAGAAGGATTGCAATTCAGGGATATGTGTTCCATGCTGAAACAAAAGAGTTAAGAAGTGGACGAACACTCCTCACATTTAAAATTACCGATTATACAAGTTCCATTCTCGTTAAAATGTTTGCGCGAGATAAAGAGGATGCGGGATTGGTACAAGCTGTAAAAAAAGGTATGTGGCTTAAGGTGCGAGGGAGTATTCAAAATGACACCTTTGTTAGAGACTTGGTGATGATTGCAAATGATATCAATGAAGTAAAAGCAATTGAGCGAATTGATCAATCACCTGAAAATGAAAAACGGGTTGAGCTCCATCTTCACTCACCAATGAGTCAAATGGATGCCGTAACATCAGTTAGCAAGTATATTGAACAAGCTAAAAAATGGGGCCATAAGGCAATTGCTCTAACCGACCATGCAGTTGTTCAATCCTTTCCTGAAGCCTTTTCAGCAGGAAAGAAAAACGGCATAAAGGTGTTATACGGAGTCGAAATTAATTTAGTAGATGACGGAGTACCGATTGCATACAACGATGATAATCGGTATTTACCTGAAGAAACCTATGTTGTTTTTGACGTGGAGACAACTGGTCTTTCTGCCGTATATGATACGATCATTGAATTGGCTGCTGTAAAGGTGCGCGGCGGGGAAATCATTGACCGTTTTGAATCATTTGCAAATCCCCATCATCCATTATCGGCGACGACCATTGATTTAACCGGGATAACCGATGATATGGTTAGAGATGCACCAAATGTCGATGAGGTGTTGCGTAAATTTAGGGATTGGATCGCAAATGATATTTTAGTCGCACACAATGCCAGCTTTGATATGGGATTTATTAATGTAGGCTTTAAGAAGCTACTTGGTGAAGAAAAAGCTAAAAACCCTGTAATTGATACATTGGAGCTGGGAAGGTTCTTGTATCCTGAATTAAAAAATCATCGACTAAATACTCTTTGTAAAAGATTTGATATTGAATTAACCCAGCACCACAGAGCGATCTATGATGCTGAAGCAACGGGATATTTGCTTATTAAGATGTTAAAGGATGCCGAAGAAAAGGGTATTGTCTACCATAACCAGTTTAATGACAATATGGGTAAGGGGAATGCCTATCAAAGGTCACGTCCATACCACGCAACAGTTCTTGCCATAAATGAAAAGGGCTTGAAAAACTTATTTAAACTCGTATCCATCTCTCATATCGAGTATTTTTACCGGGTCCCGCGAGTTCCGCGGTCTGTTCTAAATAAATTTAGAGAAGGTTTAATTGTTGGGTCTGCGTGTGACAAGGGTGAGGTCTTTGAAGGGATGATGCAAAAATCTCCTGAAGAAGTTGAAGAGATTGCTGCTTATTATGATTATCTAGAGGTCCATCCATTAGAGGTTTACCATCATCTTATTCAATTAGACTATGTGAAGGATGAACATGCCCTGCAAGAAATTGTTACGAATATTATAAAGCTTGGTGACAAACTGGAAAAACCGGTTGTTGCAACAGGAAATGTCCATTATTTAAATCCGGTTGATAAAATTTACCGAAAAATATTAATCAGTTCTCAAGGTGGTGCCAATCCGCTAAATCGTCATGAGCTGCCAAATGTTCATTTTCGCACAACCGATGAAATGCTTAATTGTTTCTCGTTCCTTGGAAAAGATAAAGCAAAGGAAATTGTCATAGAGAATCCAAATAAAATTGCCGATATAATTGAAGAAATTAAACCGATTAAAGATGATCTTTACACACCTAAAATTGAAGGTGCAGATGAAGAAATACGGGCAATGAGCTATTCAAGGGCAAAAAGCATTTATGGAGAGAATCTTCCTGAGATTGTCGAGGCTCGATTAGAGAAAGAGTTAAAAAGTATCATCGGTCATGGGTTTGCCGTTATCTATCTTATTTCACATAAGCTCGTTAAAAAATCACTTGATGATGGGTATCTCGTTGGTTCACGAGGTTCTGTCGGTTCATCATTTGTTGCAACCATGACGGAAATCACAGAGGTAAATCCGCTGCCTCCACATTATGTTTGCCCTGATTGTAAGCACTCAGAGTTTTTTAATGATGGTTCTGTCGGCTCAGGTTTTGATTTACCTAATAAAGAATGCCCGAATTGCGGGGCGCAATACCAAAAAGATGGACATGATATTCCTTTCGAAACCTTCCTTGGCTTTAAAGGGGATAAAGTTCCGGATATCGATTTGAACTTTTCAGGTGAATATCAACCTACCGCCCACAACTATACAAAGGTCCTTTTCGGTGAGGACAATGTTTATCGTGCAGGAACAATTGGTACAGTTGCAGAAAAAACTGCCTATGGTTATGTAAAAGGCTATGCAAATGATCATAATCTCACCTTAAGAGGAGCAGAGATAGATCGTCTTGTTCAAGGTTGTACAGGGGTGAAAAGGACAACAGGGCAGCATCCTGGAGGAATTATTGTTGTCCCTGATTATATGGACATCTATGATTTTTCCCCGATTCAATATCCTGCTGATGCAACAGGATCTGAATGGCGGACGACTCATTTTGATTTCCATTCCATTCATGATAACTTATTGAAGCTTGATATCCTTGGACACGATGATCCAACCGTCATTCGTATGCTTCAAGATCTGAGCGGCATCGATCCAAAAACAATTCCGACAGATGACCCAGAGGTTATGAAAATATTCAGCGGTACCGAGTCATTAGGTGTCACAGAGGAACAAATAATGTGTAAAACAGGAACCCTTGGAATTCCAGAGTTTGGTACGCGATTTGTTAGGCAGATGCTTGAAGATACAAAACCAACAACCTTCTCTGAACTTGTCCAAATTTCAGGACTCTCGCATGGTACTGATGTATGGCTAGGAAATGCACAAGAATTAATTCACAATAATATTTGTACACTAAGCGAAGTTATCGGCTGTCGTGACGACATCATGGTTTATCTTATCTATCAAGGTCTAGAACCTTCTTTCGCCTTCAAAATTATGGAGTCTGTCCGTAAAGGAAAAGGGCTGACTGAAGAGATGGAAGAAGAAATGAAAAAGCAGGAAGTACCAGCCTGGTATATCGACTCTTGCTTGAAAATAAAATATATGTTTCCTAAGGCGCATGCGGCAGCATATGTTTTAATGGCTGTTAGGATTGCTTATTTTAAAGTACATCTTCCATTACTCTATTACGCAGCATATTTTACTGTTCGTGCTGATGATTTTGATATCGAAACTATGGTAAAAGGGTCCACTTCTATTCGGGCCAAAATCGAAGAAATTAATCAAAAGGGATTGGATGCTGCCCCTAAAGAAAAAAGCTTACTAACCGTTTTAGAATTAGCGTTAGAGATGTGTGAACGAGGATTTAGCTTTCAAAAAGTAGACCTTTACAGATCTAGTGCAACAGACTTTATTATTGATGGGAATAGCTTGATTCCGCCATTTAATTCTATTCCTGGCTTAGGAACAAATGCAGCATTAAATATTGTGAAAGCTAGAAAAGATGGAGAATTTTTATCAAAAGAAGATTTACAGCAACGAGGAAAGGTATCAAAAACAATTCTTGAATATCTTGATACACAAGGCTGTTTAGATGAACTGCCAGATCAAAACCAGTTATCGCTATTCTAATTTGCATAAAAATGACGGTTATGTTATGCTTTATTTGGAAATGCTAACGATAAGCAGAGGAAAAGAGTGGGGAAACCCACTCTTTCGTATTGTAATCGTCCTCGCAATTCGGATAGTGTAGTACATACCATTCCCTGCTCAAAAGGCAGGGTTTTTCAGCAATTAAAAAGGAATTAAAAACTGCTGTTTTAGTCGCAGAAGCTTGTATTTCTAAAATAAAAAGTTATTGAACTTAGTTTTAGTGTCTAGCTACAGCGCCTAGCGATTAATGAACTTCACACTCCTCGCATGCGTAAGTCAACATCGAATCGCTCTCGCTCTTCTTGTTTCCTTTGCCGCACTTTAACGTGCAGTATTGGAGAGAAAAGGTATAGCAGTATGTGTTGACAACACTGCCCGTAAAGGTCTGATAAGTCTCGCTTTATCTCATACGGAGTGATCCAGTTCATAAGTCGCTGAGCAGGCGCTTCCGCTTTTCTTATAAGGAGGAAGAGAATGAGCAAAAGAGTTACGGAAATTGTCGAACAATTAGTTACACCAATTTTAGATGAAATGAAATTGGAATTAGTCGACATTGAATATGTGAAGGAAGGCTCTAATTGGTTTCTTCGATTATTTGTTGATTCCGAGACAGGTATTGATATCGAAGAATGTGGAATCGTAAGTGAGCGATTAAGCGAAAAGCTTGATGAATTAGATCCCATTCCACATAATTACTTTTTAGAGGTATCATCACCAGGTGCGGAGAGACCGCTAAAAAAAGAAGATGACTTCAAAAAAGCAATAGGAAAACATGTCCATATTAAAACATATGAACCAATTAATGGAGAAAAGACATTAGAAGGTGTCTTAGCTGATTTTGACGGTCAAACGGTTACAGTAACAGTAACGGTAAAGACTAGAAAAAAACAGGTTGAAATCCCTTATGAGAAAGTGGCCAAAGCAAGATTAGCCGTCACATTCAACTAATGAAATTGTTATCTCCAGGGATCTGACTTACAAATCCGCTCACGGTCACAATATCCTGCGAATGAATCATTCTTATCATTATCTAAAAGAAGTATGGAGAAGCAATAGAAATTTTATTTAGCTAATTTTTTAAGGGGGAAGCCGTTGAAATGAGTAGTGAATTATTAGATGCCTTAACGATATTGGAAAAGGAAAAGGGCATTAGCAAGGAAGTTATTATTGAAGCAATTGAAGCTGCATTAATCTCTGCTTATAAACGAAATTTTAATCAAGCGCAAAATGTACGCGTTGATTTAAATCGTGAAACAGGCACCATGAGGGTTTTTGCAAGAAAAGATGTTGTTGAAGAGGTTTATGATCCTCGTCTTGAAATCTCCCTTAGTGAGGCACAAGGAATCAATCCTAATTATATGTTAAATGATGTCATTGAAATGGAGGTTACACCAAAGGATTTCGGCCGGATTGCAGCGCAAACTGCTAAACAGGTTGTTACCCAACGTGTTCGTGAAGCTGAACGTGGTGTTATCTACAGCGAATTTATTGACCGTGAAGAAGATATTATGACAGGAATCGTTCAACGCATTGATTCAAAATTTATCTATGTGAGCTTAGGAAAAATCGAAGCATTATTACCTGTAAGTGAGCAAATGCCAAACGAAACGTATAAGCCGCATGATCGGATTAAAGTTTTTATTACAAAGGTAGAAAAAACAACAAAAGGTCCGCAAATTTTCGTATCAAGAACACATCCAGGTCTTTTAAAAAGGTTGTTTGAAATTGAAGTTCCGGAAATCTATGATGGAACAGTTGAAATTAAATCCGTTTCTCGTGAAGCAGGGGATCGCTCTAAAATTTCTGTTCATTCCGATAATCCCGAAGTTGATCCGGTTGGTTCATGTGTGGGACCTAAGGGCCAACGCGTACAAGCAATTGTGAATGAATTAAAAGGGGAAAAAATTGATATTGTCCGCTGGTCAGAGGATCCGATCGAATTTGTTGCTAATGCTTTAAGTCCTTCTAAAGTAGTAGAGGTTCTTGTCAATGAAGAAGAAAAAGCGACAACGGTCATTGTTCCTGACTATCAATTATCTTTAGCAATCGGTAAGCGCGGACAAAATGCACGTCTTGCTGCTAAACTTACCGGTTGGAAAATAGATATTAAAAGCGAATCAGATGCTGAAAAAGCCGGGATTTATCCGCTTCAATCATCTGGATCCGATATTGATGATGAACCACTTTTAACAAGTGTAAATGATGAGCTTGCTGAATAAGAGGTGAAATCACATGAACAATCGCAAAATTCCTTTACGTAAATGTGTTGTAACAGGGGAAATGAAAGCAAAAAAAGAATTAATCCGTGTTGTTCGCTCTAAGGAAGGCGATGTTTCTATCGACCTGACCGGCAAAAAAAATGGACGCGGTGCATATATCACACTCGATAAGGAGTGTATTCTCCAAGCAAAAAAGAAAAATACACTTGCTAATCATTTAAAGGCAAATATTGAAGATTCAGTTTACGAAGAGCTTCTTCAATTGGCGGAGAAGGAGAAATAATCGATAACATGAAACAGCAGCAACAATGGACGTCCTTATTGGGCTTAGCAAATCGAGCACGAAAAGTTATTTCAGGAGAGGAACTAGTTGTAAAAGAGGTTCGGCTAAAACGGGCTAAGCTTGTTCTTCTTTCTCAGGATGCATCTGCTAACACAATGAAAAAGGTAACAGATAAATGTAAGTTTTATCAGGTCCCCTTTATGATAGTAGAAAATCGCTACCAGTTAGGTCAAGCAATTGGTAAAGAAGCGAGAGTCGTTGTAGCGATAAATGATGCAGGCTTTGCTGCAAAGTTAAAAACCTTGCTCGATTAATATTCTTGGGGGTGAACGTATGACAAAAATGCGAGTATATGAATATGCAAAACAAACAAATGTATCTAGTAAAGACATTATTTCTACGTTAAAAGAGATGAATGTAGAGGTTAACAATCACATGTCAACTATTGAAAATGATGTGATTATTAAGCTTGACAAAAAATTCAAAACAGCAAATCAAGAGAAAAAAAATAATGAATCAAATCAGAAACTGGGGAAACAAGTGAATAAAACAAAACAAAATAATACAGAAAATGTCAAATCAAATAATGGAGAAAAACCTGCTAAAAACAAATCACTAAAGCATACTCCAAATCATTCAAATAACAAAAAGCAAAATCAACCAACTAATCAACCTTCTAACCAATACAAAGGCAAGAAAAATAATAAGAAAAATAAAGGGAATTTCCAACAGCAGGCACAGCCTAAACCTAAAAAGGAACTGCCAAGCAAAATTACATTTACAGGCAGTTTGACAGTAGGTGAATTAGCATCAAAGCTTGGTAAAGAACCTTCTGAAATTATTAAAAAGCTCCTTCTCCTAGGCACAATGGCCACAATTAATCAGGAGCTTGATAAAGATTCAATTGAATTAATTGCCGGTGAGTATGGTGTCGAAGTAGAAGAAGAAATTGTATTTGAAAAAACAGAATTTGAAAAATATGAAGAAGAAGATCGTGAAGAGGATCTTCAGCTTCGACCTGCGGTTGTAACGATCATGGGTCATGTTGACCATGGTAAAACAACACTTCTTGATTCAATCAGAAATACTAAAGTAACTGAGGGAGAAGCTGGCGGAATCACTCAGCATATTGGTGCCTATCAAATCGTTGCGAATGATCAAAAAATTACGTTCCTTGATACACCAGGACATGCTGCGTTCACAACAATGCGTGCTCGCGGTGCTCAAGTAACAGATATTACGATCCTAGTTGTTGCAGCAGATGACGGAGTAATGCCGCAAACAATAGAAGCGATAAATCATGCCAAAGCTGCTGAAGTGCCTATTATTGTTGCCGTAAATAAAATTGATAAGCCAACAGCAAATCCCGATCGTGTTATGCAGGAATTAACAGAACATGGCCTAGTACCAGAGGCTTGGGGTGGAGATACTATCTTTGTACCTGTCTCTGCACTAACAGGTCAAGGACTTGATGAGCTTCTAGAAATGATCCTATTGGTGACGGAAGTTGAAGAGCTTAAAGCAAATCCAAACAGACGAGCAACTGGTACAGTAATTGAAGCGCAATTAGATAAAGGCCGCGGTTCAGTAGCAACACTACTTGTACAAAACGGTACTCTTCGAGTTGGTGACCCAATTGTAGTAGGTAATACCTATGGACGTGTTCGTGCAATGGTAAATGATATTGGCCGTCGTGTTAAAGAGGCTGCACCATCAACACCTGTTGAAATTACAGGTTTAAATGATGTACCTTTAGCTGGGGATCAATTTATGGTATTTGAAGATGAGAAACAAGCACGTCAAGTAGGTGAAGCAAGAGCGCAAAAGCAGCTTGATGCTCAACGAAGTGAAGGCTCAAAACTAAGCCTCGATGACTTGTTTGAACAAATTAAACAAGGTGAAATCAAAGACATTAATTTAATTGTGAAAGCAGATGTCCAAGGTTCTGTTGAAGCCTTGACTGCAGCTTTACAAAAAATTGATGTTGAAGGTGTTCGCGTAAAAATTATCCATACTGGTGTAGGTGCGATAACTGAGTCTGATATTATCCTTGCAGCTGCTTCAAATGCAATTGTCATTGGCTTTAATGTCCGCCCTGATAGTGGTGCGAAGAAAACAGCAGACGTTGAAGAAGTTGATATTCGTTTACACCGTATTATCTACAAGGTTATTGAAGAAATTGAATCGGCAATGAAAGGAATGCTTGACCCTGAATTTGAAGAAAAAGTGATCGGTCAAGTTGAGATTCGCCAAACATTTAAAGTATCTAAAATCGGTACAATTGCAGGAGCATACGTAACAGAAGGTAAAATCACCCGTGACAGTGGGATAAGATTAATCCGTGATGGAATAGTCATTTATGAGGGTGAAATTGATACATTGAAACGCTTCAAAGACGATGTAAAAGAAGTTGCGCGCAACTATGAATGTGGAATCACAATTAAAAACTTTAATGATATTAAAGAAGGCGATATTATTGAAGCATTTGTGATGGAGGAAATCGAACGTAAATGATCGGATATGTAGAGTGTGAATGCATGATTTATGACTCACATTCATTAAAAGATAAAAGATCTGTCTTACAAAGAGTATTAACAAGAACCAAACAAAAGTATAATGTGTCAATATCAGAAATTGACTTTCAGGATACATGGCAGCATACAAAATTTGGAATTGTTGCCGTAAGTTCCAATAAGGTTCAAACTGAAAGGGAATTGCAAAGGGTATTGCAATTCATCGATTCCTTTCCTGAAATTGAAAGAACTGTTACTTCGTTTGAATGGTTTTAATGAAGAGGTGATGACATGAGCTTAAGAGCAAACCGTGTCGGCGAACAAATGAAAAAAGAATTGGGCGATATTATCGGCCGAAAAATAAAGGACCCGCGTATTGGCTTTGTGACAGTAACAGATGTAAATGTATCTGGTGATCTCCAAATTGCAAAGGTGTATATCTCTGTATTGGGAGACGAAGAACAAAGACAAAACACACTAAAAGGGTTAGCAAAGGCAAAAGGCTTTATTCGTTCTGAAATCGGACAGCGCATTCGACTAAGAAAAACGCCCGAAATTCAATTTGAATTTGATGAATCAATCGATTACGGAAATCGTATTGAGACACTTATTCATGAGTTAAATGTTCAAAATAAAGAGGAGGAATAACTCCTTTTTTAAAGGGATAGACACCTTCGTCTATCCCTTTCTATATGTAAAAATGAAAAGATGCCCTAGGAGGTCTTTTAAATGGAAGGTGTGCTATTATTAAATAAACCAGTTGGCATGACATCCCATGACTGTGTTGCAAAGATGCGCAGGCTTGCTAAAACGAAAAAAGTGGGTCATACGGGTACACTTGACCCGGATGTAACAGGTGTATTGCCAATTTGTCTGGGAAAAGCAACGAAAATTGTTGAATATTTAACAGCAGCTTCAAAGACATATGAAGCTGAAATAACGATTGGTTATTCTACAACAACGGAAGATGCTTCAGGTGAAGAAGTTGAAAGAAAACCTGTAAATCCACCTATTTTAAAAGAAGAGATTGAACAGGTTTTAAATGCGATGGTTGGTACGATCGAGCAAATACCACCGATGTATTCTGCTGTAAAAGTGAACGGAAAAAAGCTCTATGAGTATGCTCGAGCGGGTATTGAGGTGGAAAGACCAGCACGAAAGATTACAATTACTGAACTAGTGCTTATAAGTGGCATTACGAACGATGCCGGTTTAACTAAATTCAAGTTCCGTGTCACTTGTTCAAAAGGTACATACGTTCGGACGTTGGCTGTCATGATCGGCGAAAGACTTGGATATCCTGCGCATATGTCACATCTTATTCGTACGAAATCTGGGCAATTTGATTTGTCCAATTGTTTAACCTTTGAGCAAATCGAAGCTGCAATCGAAAAAGGTACACTTCAACGTGAATTATTGACAATTGGTCAGGCATTAAAAGATTTGCCGAATCTAGTTATCCATGATACGCTAGCAGAGAAAGTTAAAAATGGAGCAGTACTTGAATTGCCTGAAACATTTCAAGACATTAAAGCAGGCTCTCCTATTGCCATTTATGCTGAGGATGGCCGCTGTATTGCTATCTATTCTAAGCACCCTACCAAGGATTATCTAATGAAGCCTTTGAAGGTGCTATATAATGAAACTTAATATGTTATAAGTGAGAAAAGGTGAAGTGACCGTGAAACTAATAAAACTGTCTCAACCACATCATTTTAACAAAGATGATTTTGATGAAATGGTGCTTGCATTGGGGTATTTTGATGGAGTTCATAAAGGACATCAAAAAGTAATCCTAAAAGCAAAAGAGATTGCTGATCGACTTGGGAGAAAAAGTGCAGTCATGACCTTTAATCCCCATCCACTTGTTGTCCTGCGAAACCAAAAGGAAATTGATTATATTACACCTCTTGAAGAAAAAATACATTTAATTAGTCAATTAAATGTGGATATTTTATTTGTTGTAGAATTTACAAAGGAGTTTGCAGCTTTATTGCCACAGCAATTTGTTGATGACTATATTATCAACTTAAATGTTAAGCATGTTGTTGCAGGCTTTGATTTTACATATGGCCACTTAGGAAAGGGTACGATGGAAACAATGCCATTCCATTCCAGGGAGCAATTTTTGCAAACAACTGTAGAAAAGCAAACTGACCGTGATCGTAAAATTAGCTCCTCGCTCATACGAGAGGTTATTAGAAGCGGTGATGTTTCATATGCACATAATCTTCTCGGAAGACCTCATACTGTTACCGGAACAGTTATTCATGGTGATAAACGGGGGAGAACAATCGGTTTTCCTACAGCAAATATAGATGTCCCTGACATATATTTAATGCCTCCAACAGGTGTTTATGCGGTTTCTGCTTTAATTAATGGCCAAGAATATAAAGGAATGTGCAATATTGGCTACAAGCCTACGTTTAATAAAGAAAAAGCTGCTAAACCAAGCATAGAAGTGCATATTTTTGATTTCCAACAGGACATATATGATCAAACTATCTCAATATCATGGTTTAAACGTATAAGAAGTGAACAAAAGTTTAATAATGTTGAGGAGCTAATCAGTCAAATTGCGAAAGACAAAGCGGCAGTTGAACAATTCTTTGGACAAAAAACCGTTTAGTCCTTGCAATTTGCTTGGAAAAATAGTATTCTAATGGATGTAACTTAAAACCATTGCTTGGCAAATCGATTCACCAACGTTTGCTCGGTAATTGGGGTTTTTTGAAATTAAGGAGGTGAAAAGGATGGCTATCACACAAGAACGTAAAAACGAACTAATTGCTACTTATAGAACACATGAATCTGATACTGGTTCACCAGAGGTTCAAATTGCTATCCTTACTGAGGACATCAATAACTTAAATGATCACTTACGTGTTCACAAAAAAGACCACCACTCTCGTCGCGGTCTATTAAAAATGGTAGGTAAACGTCGTAACTTACTAACTTACCTACGTAATAAGGACGTAACTCGTTATCGTGAGTTAATCAACAAGCTTGGTTTACGTCGATAATACCTTTAAAAGCGGGATTTTTCCCGCTTTTTTAGTGTATTTAAATATAAATAGGCAAAAATGATATAAGCTAACAACTAACTTATTACGTTTTTTTAAAACCTATTTACATACAATAACAACATTGATATGTTGAATTTAAATGGTTCATACTAATACATAATCTTTATTATATGAGAGGGGTTTTTTAACTTTATGGGACAAGATAAGCAATCATTTTCCATAGAATGGGCCGGCAGAAATTTAACCGTTGAAATTGGACAATTAGCCAAACAAGCAAACGGTTCTGTTCTGGTTCGTTATGGTGATACGGCTGTATTAAGTACAGCAACTGCATCAAAGGATCCAAAGCCACTTGATTTCTTCCCGTTAACAGTGAATTATGAGGAACGCTTATATGCGGTCGGGAAAATCCCAGGCGGTTTTATAAAAAGAGAAGGTCGTCCAAGTGAAAAGGCGATTTTGGCGAGCAGGTTAATTGATCGTCCAATCAGACCATTATTTGCAGATGGATTTCGAAATGAAGTACAAGTTATCAGCATTGTGATGAGTGTTGATCAGGATTGTTCATCTGAAATGGCAGCTATGTTTGGTTCATCTTTAGCACTTTGTGTTTCAGATATCCCGTTTGAAGGGCCAATCGCTGGTGTAACAGTTGGAAGAATCAATAATGAATTTATCATTAATCCGACCGTTGAACAGGCTGAACAAAGTGATATTCATCTAGTGGTAGCTGGGACAAAGGATGCCATCAACATGGTTGAGGCGGGTGCAAAAGAAGTACCTGAGGAAACGATGCTAGAAGCGATCATGTTTGGACATGAAGAAATTAAACGCCTTATCGCTTTCCAAGAAGAAGTCGCTCAAGCTGTTGGAAAAGAAAAAATGGCAATTGAATTATTTGAGTTAGATGCTGATCTAGAAAAACAAATTCGTGAAATCGCAGAAAATGACTTACTAAAAGCCATTCAAGTTCAAGAAAAACATGCAAGAGAAGATACAATCAATGAAGTAAAAAATGCAGTTGTCATGAAATTTGAAGAGAATGAAGCTGATGAAGATACATTAAAACAGGTAAAGCAAATCCTGTCTAAAATCGTAAAAGCTGAGGTTCGCCGTCTCATTACTGAAGAAAAGGTAAGACCTGACGGCCGTGGTGTCGATGAGATCCGTCCTTTATCATCAGAGGTAGGGCTTTTATCAAGAACTCATGGTTCAGGCTTGTTTACACGCGGACAAACTCAAGCGTTAAGTATTTGTACACTTGGTGCACTAGGTGATGTGCAAATTTTAGATGGCTTGGGAATTGAAGAATCAAAACGTTTCATGCATCATTATAATTTCCCGCAATTTAGTGTCGGGGAAACAGGACCAATGAGAGGGCCAGGACGTAGAGAAATCGGTCATGGTGCTTTGGGTGAAAGAGCATTAGAACCAATTATACCTTCTGAAAAGGATTTTCCATATACAATCCGACTAGTGTCAGAGGTACTTGAATCAAACGGATCAACGTCACAGGCAAGTATTTGTGCAAGTACATTAGCGATGATGGATGCAGGTGTGCCAATTAAAGCTCCTGTAGCAGGTATTGCAATGGGGCTTGTAAAATCTGGTGAACACTATACAGTGCTAACAGATATTCAAGGTATGGAAGATGCGTTAGGGGATATGGACTTTAAAGTTGCAGGTACCGAATCAGGGGTAACTGCATTACAAATGGATATTAAAATTGAAGGTCTTTCCAGGGAGATTTTAGAAGAGGCATTACAGCAAGCAAAGAAAGGCCGTATGGAAATTTTAAAATCAATGCTTGCAACAATCCAGGCACCTAAGCAGGAGCTTTCACAATATGCACCTAAAATTTTAACGATGACAATCAATCCTGAAAAAATTAGAGATGTCATAGGACCAAGCGGAAAACAAATTAATAAAATTATTGAAGAAACAGGCGTTAAAATCGACATTGAACAGGACGGAACTGTATTCATTTCATCTATTAATGAAGAAATGAATCAAAAAGCTAAGAAAATCATCGAAGACCTCGTTCGTGAAGTTGTCGTTGGTCAAATGTATCTCGGAAAAGTAAAACGTATTGAAAAGTTCGGTGCATTTGTTGAAATTTTTAGCGGAAAAGATGGACTGGTTCACATTTCCGAGCTTGCTTTAGAACGTGTTGGCAAGGTTGAGGATGTTGTCTCTATTGGTGATGAAATTCTAGTAAAAGTCACAGAAATCGATAAGCAAGGCCGTGTAAATTTATCTCGTAAAGCAGTCTTAAAAGAACAAAAGGAACAAGAAAAGCAAGAAGGTTGATCGTGGAGGCCGGGGTAACCGGGCTTCTTTTTCGGTTATGAAGGTATTGCGATTTTACTTAGAGAGATTTAGTATGAGATTTTCCACTATGAATTGGTAATTATTGCAAATTACTTTGGTGTCTAGCTCCAGCGCCTAGGTTCGAAAGTCTAGCCAATCATGAATTGAAGGCAAAGTACACCTTCTATTCATGCTCGTCTTATGATTTTCGGACCTAATCAAGGCACTTACGCATTTCGGTTCTACCTTGTCCCCTTTTTACATATTTTTTAGTAAAAAGGGGGATACATAATGCAAAGGAAAATTATTCAATTCGTTGGATTTCTTATAATCTTGACGGTTAGCATAGGGTTTATTGAAAATCCATTTACATCTTCTTATGTTGAGCAAATGAAGACAGCAAGTGTAACAGTCTCAAAGCAAAAGGATGAATTGTACGAAGAGATTGCAAAAAGAGCGATAGAATATAATATCCCTGCCCAAAATGCGGAAATACATAAAGTATGGAAGGCTACACCAGGCTATAATGGTATAGAGGTAGATCTTGATCAATCCTATAAAAAAATGAAGGCAAAGGGAGTCTTTGATGAAAACCTTCTGGTCTATCGTCAGGTTGAACCATCTGTCCATTTAGAAGATCTGCCTGCAGAGCCGATCTATCGGGGACATCCTGATAAGCCGATGGTTTCATTCATCATTAATGTCGCTTGGGGAAATGAGTATATTCCAGATATGTTAGAGACGTTGAATAAATACCATGTAAAAGCTACCTTCTTTCTAGAAGGAAGGTGGGCAAAAGAAAATCCGGAAATGGCGAAAATGATCGTTGATGCCGGACACGAGGTTGGAAATCATTCCTATACACATCCTGATATGAGTCAGTTGTCACAGGCGAAAATTAGAGAACAGCTGCTAAAAACAAATGAAGTGATTAAGTCTGTAACAGATGTAACACCTACCTGGTTTGCACCGCCTAGCGGTAGCTTCAGAGATGAAGTTGTAAAAATTGCAGACGAAATGAATATGGGTACAATTATGTGGAGTGTGGATACAATAGATTGGCAGCGGCCTCAACCACATGTTTTAGTTCAAAGAGTTATGAGTAAGGTTCATAACGGAGCATTAATCTTGATGCATCCAACTTCCTCGACAGCTGAAAGTTTAGAAACACTTATCTTATCCATAAAGGAAAAAGGCTATTCATTCGGTTCTGTCTCAATGCTTGTTGACGAAAAAAGATTATCAGTTATTGGAAAAAATAACAAACTAGACGAATGAAGAATTGTAGCACCTATGAAGGAGGAACAAGTGTGATAAAAAAATATACTTGTCAAAACGGAGTAAGAATAGTATTAGAAAACATACCAACTGTCCGTTCTGTTGCAATTGGTATATGGATCGGGACTGGATCCCGTAATGAGAACTTGAAAAATAACGGGATCTCCCATTTTTTAGAGCATATGTTTTTTAAAGGAACCAAAACAAGAACAGCAAGAGAAATAGCTGAGTCCTTTGATAGTATTGGTGGCCAGGTCAATGCATTTACCTCTAAAGAATATACATGCTATTATGCAAAGGTACTTGATGACCATGCCAAATATGCATTAGATGTATTAGCAGATATGTTTTTTCATTCCACCTTTGATGAAGAAGAGCTTAAAAAAGAAAAGAATGTAGTTTATGAAGAGATCAAAATGTATGAAGATACTCCAGATGATATTGTACATGATATTTTAAGTCGTGCTACATATGGTGAACATCCGCTTGGATACCCTATTTTAGGAACGGAAGAAACGCTGGCAACATTTAATGGCGATATGTTAAGAGAATACATGAATAACTATTATACACCAGATAATGTTGTTGTTTCAGTGGCCGGTAATGTTAATGAAGATTTTATTAAAGAAATTGAAAAGCTTTTTGGTGCTTATGAAACTGGTTCGAAAAAACGTGAATTTGAAAAGCCGAGCTTTATGGATCAAAAGCTTGCGAGAAAAAAAGATACGGAACAAGCGCATCTCTGTATTGGCTTTAACGGCTTGGAGGTAGGACATGATAATATTTACAGTTTGATTGTTCTAAATAATATTTTAGGCGGAAGTATGAGCAGCCGCTTGTTCCAAGATGTGAGAGAACAAAAGGGCCTTGCATACTCCGTATTTTCTTATCACTCATCCTATGAGGATAATGGTCTGCTTACGATTTATGGCGGTACTGGAAACAGCCAGTTGAATATGTTATTTGAAACCATTCAAGAAACATTAGCTACTTTAAAAGCAGAAGGAATAACGGAAAAAGAATTAGCCAATAGCAAGGAGCAAATGAAGGGGAGCTTAATGCTTAGTCTTGAAAGTACAAATAGCCGGATGAGCAGAAATGGAAAAAATGAGCTTTTGCTTGGTCGCCACCGTTCACTGGATTCGATTATTGAAAAGGTCAATGAGGTTACTGAAGATAGTGTGAATAAGCTCGCAAATCAATTATTTTCAGATGCTTATTCGATTGCCTTAATAAGTCCGGATGGTCAGTTGCCGGAAAAACTAAAATAAATGATTGAATGTCTGCAATTTTATAGAAATTGTAGGCATTTTTTTATGATGTTAAACGATATGATAGTAAAAAGGGGGAATGGCCATGAGATTAAGTGAGTTAAGCGGAAAAGAAATTGTCGATGTTAAGCGTGCTGAACGATTAGGAGTTTTAGGCCAAACAGATCTTGAAATTAATGAACAGACTGGTCAAATCACAACCTTAATTATCCCTTCATTAAAGTGGTTTGGTCTTAGGAAACAGGGCCAGGAGATTCGTGTTCCATGGCAGCATATAAAAAAAATTGGTACGGATATGATCATCCTTGATATTCCAGATGATCAGAATGAAAATGTTGAATAGAACCATATTGGGCTGACTCAGGAAGGATAAAACCTTTTAACTGAGACAGCCTTTTTTTAAATTCTTACACAACACTTTTCATCATTCATGTAAGATCGCTTTTAAATGAAGCGTCTTCCTTAAAAGAGCATAAACGAAGTCCCTCCCATCAAATTTCCTCATGTTATTCACCCATATTGAAGTTTCTACATAGTATGTTGAAGTAAGTTATTCTAGGAAATCAAAGAACTCAAAACAGATAACATGCCGAAAAGAAGGTGAACGATCAACATGTTAACAGGATTAAACGTAGCTGTTATCGGTGGCGATGCAAGGCAGCTTGAAGTGATCCGAAAATTAACTGAACTAGACGCAAAGCTATTTCTCATCGGTTTTGACCAATTAGACCACGGATTTACTGGTGCTACGAAAGCAAAGATAGATGAGGTTATATTTAAAGAAATAGATGCAATTATTCTGCCTATCCCTGGAACAAATCAAGAGGGGATTATTGAAACAGTGTTTTCAAATGAAGAGGTTAAGCTAACGGAGGATTTAGTTTTACAAACTCCGCCACATTGTGTAATTTATTCCGGTATAACAAATTCTTACTTAGATAAGCTTGTTCAAACAACAAATCGCAAGTTAATCCAGCTTTTTGAACGAGATGATGTTGCTATATACAATTCAATTCCAACCGTTGAAGGAACGATCATGATGGTCATCCAACACACTGATATCACGATCCATGGCTCAAAAATTGCAGTTTTAGGTCTTGGCAGAGTAGGGATGAGTGTAGCTAGAACGTTTTCAGCACTAGGAGCTAAGGTAAAGGTTGGTGCAAGAGATACTGCCCACTTAGCAAGAATTACGGAAATGGGGCTAACTCCATTTTCCTTAGAACATTTAAAAAATGAAGTAAAAGACATTGATGTATGTATTAATACGATCCCACACTTGATCATTACGGCGCAGGTGATTTCCAGTATGCCGGCACACACGTTAATCGTTGATTTGGCATCAAAGCCAGGAGGTACTGATTTTCGTTATGCAGAAAAACGGGGAATCAAAGCACTTTTGGCACCAGGTTTACCTGGAATTGTTGCCCCTAAAACAGCAGGCCAAATCGTTGCGAATGTTCTCACACAGCTTTTGAATGATTTATTAGAAGGAAAGGGGTCTTCTTAATGAAGTTAAAAGGAAAACGTATAGGATTTGGCATTACGGGTTCTCATTGCACATATGAAGAAGTATATCCGCAAATTAAATCAATTTTAGATGAAGGTGCAGATGTGATCCCTGTTGTATCATTCACTGTTAAAAATACAACTACTCGTTTCGGAGCTGCCGGTGAATGGGTTGAAAAAATTGAGCAACTTACAGGGAATGAAGTAATCGATTCAATCGTAAAGGCGGAACCATTAGGTCCAAAACTTCCGCTTGATTGCATGGTCATTGCACCATTAACAGGGAACTCTATGAGTAAGTTTGCAAATGCGATGACAGACTCACCGGTATTAATGGCTGCTAAAGCAACATTAAGAACTCATCGCCCGGTCGTAGTCGGGATTTCAACAAATGATGCTCTTGGATTAAATGGTGTTAATCTTATGAGGTTAATGGCAACAAAAGATATCTATTTTGTTCCTTTTGGTCAGGATGCTCCGCTTCAAAAACCTAATTCAATGGTTGCAAGAATGGACTCATTGCTTGATACTGTACTGGCAGCATTAGAGGGGAAGCAATTACAGCCTGTTGTCGTAGAAAAATATCGCGATTTAGAAAAATAATTTAAAAATTCAATAAAACAATGATAAATTTATGAGTCCATTCGACAATTAATGTGATAGAATAGTACGTAAATGATTTGAAGCTATTTTAATATGACTGATTAAGGTAGCTGGAAGGAGCTAGTGGTTAATGGAAGCAAAAGGTTATCATGTAGCAGTAGTCGGAGCAACTGGAGCAGTAGGGCAGCAAATGCTTCAAACTCTGGAAAAACGTAATTTTCCAATTTCAAAACTAACTTTGCTTTCGTCTGAACGTTCTGCAGGGACAAAAATTACGTTCAGAAACGAAGAATATATTGTGCAAGCGGCAACACCGAACAGCTTTGAAGGAGTGCAAATTGCCTTATTTAGTGCGGGAGGCAGTGTATCAAAACAACTTGCACCTGAAGCGGTAAAACGCGGTGCAATTGTTGTTGATAACACAAGTGCATACCGCATGGACGAAAATGTTCCTCTCGTAGTACCAGAAGTAAACGAAGAAGAATTAAGAAATCACAATGGAATCATTGCAAATCCAAACTGTTCTACAATCCAAATGGTTGTTGCACTTGAACCGCTTCGTAAGCAATATGGCTTAAATAAAGTGATTGTTTCAACCTATCAAGCTGTATCAGGTGCAGGTGCTGCAGCAATTAATGAACTAAAACAGCAAGCACAAGCGATCCTTAATGGCGAAGAATATACTCCGGAAATTCTTCCAGTAAAAGGTGATGAAAAACACTATCAAATTGCCTTTAATGCGATTCCGCAAATTGATAAATTCCAAGACAATGGATTTACATTTGAGGAAATGAAAATGATAAATGAAACGAAAAAAATTATGAGTATGCCAAAGCTGCAAGTAGCGGCAACTTGTGTTCGTTTACCAGTTGAAACGGGACATTCAGAGTCTGTATATGTAGAACTTGATCAAAACGATGTTTCTGTAGATCAGGTAAAAGAATTATTAAGAGATTCAGACGGCGTAACACTGCAAGACGATCCATCACAGCAGATTTATCCAATGCCGGCTCATTGCGTAGGTAAAAACGATGTTTTTGTGGGCAGAATTCGTAAAGATTTAGACCGCGAAAACGGTTTTCATATGTGGATTGTTTCCGATAATCTCTTAAAAGGTGCAGCATGGAATTCAGTACAAATTGCAGAAAGTCTAGTTAAATTACAATTAGTTTAATCTTTATCAGGAAGAGAGCATGGATAACCAGCTCTCTTCTCTCACGTCTATAGTAGAGGTGTTACAATGAAAATTATCGTGCAAAAATTCGGAGGAACGTCCGTAAAGGATGACCACGGGCGAAAAATGGCATTAGCCCATATACAGGAAGCGATTGAAATAGGATATAAGGTAGTAGTCGTTGTTTCTGCCATGGGCAGAAAAGGTGATCCATATGCAACCGATACATTGCTGGGATTACTATATGGAGATGTCGAGATGATTTCTAACAGAGAGCAGGATATGCTTCTTTCCTGTGGAGAAATAATTTCATCCATCGTTTTTTCAAGCATGTTGAATCAAAATGGAATAAAAGCTACAGCTTTAAATGGGGCTCAGGCAGGTTTTGTAACCAGTAATGAGCATACGAATGCAAAGATCCTTGAAATGAAGTGTGACCGCCTTCTTGAAACACTCGGTGACCATGATGTTGTCGTTGTCGCCGGATTTCAAGGAGCGTCTATAAAAACAGGTGATATAACAACAATTGGACGAGGTGGAAGTGATACTTCAGCTGCAGCATTGGGAGCGGCATTGGATGCTGAATTTGTCGATATCTTCACAGATGTTGAAGGAGTAATGACCGCTGACCCTAGAATTGTTGAAAATGCAAAACCACTTTCAACAGTAACTTATACAGAAATTGTTAACCTTGCCTATCAAGGGGCCAAGGTCATCCATCCTCGTGCTGTTGAAATTGCGATGCAATCAGAAGTACCGATTAGAGTCCGTTCTACTTATTCACAGTCATCTGGAACTCTTGTAACATCAAATCATTCGAAAAAACGAGGAAGCGATGTTTATGAGCGTCTTATAACCGGAATTGCACATGTTTCCGATGTGACTCAAATAAAAGTGAACGCAAAGGAAGGGCAATATGATGTCCAGACGGAAGTATTTAAAGCGATGGCCAAGGATGGTATAAGTGTTGACTTTTTCAATATAACTCCAAAGGGTGTCATTTATACAGTGCCAGATAAGGTAACAGATCGAGCAGTTGATATATTAAGATCTCTCGGTTATGAGCCAATTATAAATAGACATTGTGCAAAGGTGTCAACAGTTGGAGCAGGAATCATGGGGGTTCCTGGTGTAACAGCTAAAATTGTAACAGCATTATCCGAAAAAGGCATCCAAATTCTGCAATCCGCAGATAGTCATACGACAATTTGGGTATTGGTAAAAGAAGAGGATATGATAAAAGCAGTAAATGCTTTACACGAAGCGTTCGATCTTTCAAATTAAGAGTTGGCAAAAAGAGGAGTGAGAGTTTAGAATGATTCATTTTGGAAGGCTTTCTACAGCGATGATCACGCCGTTTGATAAAAATGGAAATATCGACTTTCAAAAAACTTCAATATTAATTGACTATTTGATCAATCATGGATCTGATTCATTGGTTATTGCCGGTACAACTGGTGAATCGCCTACACTAAGTACAGAAGAGAAAATTGCTCTTTTTAAACATACAGTTAAAGAAGTAAATGGGAGAGTTCCTGTCATTGCAGGAACGGGCAGCAATAATACGGCAGCGTCCATTCATTTAACGAAAAAAGCTGAGGAAGCTGGCGTTGATGCGATTATGCTTGTTGTCCCTTATTATAATAAGCCTAGTCAGGAAGGGCTTTATCAACATTTTAAAGCAATTGCTGAATCAACTAAACTCCCGGTTATGCTTTATAATATTCCTGGCAGAAGTGTAATTAATTTGTCCGTTGATACAATTGTAAGATTATCAGAGCTTCCTAATATTGTGGCAATAAAAGAAGCAAGCGGTGATTTAGATGCAATGTCAGAAATTATTTCAAGAACGAAAGATGATTTTGCCCTTTATACTGGTGATGATGCATTAACAATACCAGTATTATCAATTGGCGGAGTCGGAGTTGTCTCTGTTGCTTCCCATATTGCTGGAACAGAAATGCAATCAATGATTTCTTCATTTATTAATGGAGACTATGCTGCAGCAGCAAAACAACATCGCACATTGTTGCCGGTTGTAAAGCAGTTATTTGCTTCTCCAAATCCAACACCAGTAAAAACAGCTCTGCAGGTTAAAGGGATTGATGTTGGATCTGTGCGCTTGCCATTGGTGCCATTGACAAGCAGCGAACGCAATGAGTTAATTGAGGTAATGAATACCTATCTAAAATAATTAATGTTTGTCTTTTTCTCAGGGTCTGATCCTCTTGGATCAGACCCTGAATTAATTATTGGAAATTTTTTGACAATGAACTTACATAAAAACTATACGACCAAAATTTCCTTGTATTCCATTTCTTTCATCAGTTATAATGTTTCTAAGTGACGTTGAACGGGTACTTCAGTGGGGAGGATTTATTAAATCATGGAAAAGACAGAAACGATTAAATTAATTGCCTTGGGGGGCGTAGGTGAAGTCGGTAAAAATATGTTTGTAGTGGAAATTAACACGGATATTTTTGTCGTAGATGCAGGATTGATGTATCCTGAGGGTGAAATGTTAGGAATTGATATGGTTATACCTGACATTACATATTTAAAAGAAAATAAAGAACGTGTAAGAGGTATTTTTTTAACACATGGTCATGATGAGAATATCGGAGGAATTTTCTATCTATTAAATAATTTAAGTGTTCCTATTTACGGGACTAAACTAACATTGGCTTTATTGAGTGAAAAATTAAAAGAAAACCGTATAAAACAAAATGTTTTAGTGAAAGAAATTGATAGTGAAACATTATTGCGTTTTTCAAGTACAGAGATTTCTTTTTTTAAAACTAATCACAGCATCCCTGATTCAGTAGGAATAAGTTTTTTAACGACGATGGGATCGATTGTTCATACAGGAGATTTTAAATTTGATCAAACACCTATTGGTGAAAATTTAATGGATATTGCAACAATTGCTAAAATTGGTGAAGCGGGCGTATTATGTTTATTATCTGACAGTATCAACGCTGAAAAACCTGGCTATTCAGGATCAGAGGCGATTGTCGGCAGTGAAATTTCTGATGTAATGTATGATGCAGAAGGCAGAGTCATTGTTGCAGTATTTGCTTCCAACCTTTATCGAATTCAGCAAGTCATAAACGCTGCATTGAAAAATAATCGCAAACTGGCAATAGTTGGGAAAAACATGAAAAATATCCTTAATTTAGCTATTAATCTAGGATATATTGAGGTTGAAGAAGACATAATCATTTCTGTTAATGATATAGACAAGTACCCTAAAAATGAAATTGCCATCCTTACAACTAGCAATCAGGGAGAACCGTTAGCTGTATTATCAAGAATGGCGAAGCAGTCTCATAAACAAGTAAATGTAAAACATGGGGACACTGTTCTGGTAGCGGCAACACCGATACCTGGACATGAACTGGTTTTCTCAAAAACAATTGATTTATTATTTAGAGCAGGTGCCAATGTCGTATTTGGGCAAAAGCAAATTCACGTTTCAGGCCATGGTCACCAAGAAGAATTAAAAATGATGCTCAACCTTACTAAGCCAACATTCTTTATTCCGATTCATGGAGAATATAAAATGCAAAAGGCTCATGCTAAACTAGCAAAGCAAGTAGGGGTGAATGAGGAAAACATCTTTTTAGTCGAAAAAGGCGACGTCATTGAGTTTAAAGGAAATAATGTAAATACTGGTGCTAAGGTTCCTTCGGGCAATATTTTAATCGACGGACTGGGCATCGGTGACGTTGGAAACATCGTCCTTCGTGATCGTCGTTTATTATCCCAGGATGGAATATTAATTGTTGTCGTCACGTTGGATAAACAGAAAAAGAAAATTATTTCTGGTCCGGAGATTATCACAAGAGGGTTTGTGTATGTAAGAGAATCAGAAGAGCTGATCGGCCATGCCAATGAAATTGTTACTTCTATCGTGGAAAAAAGCATGCAAGAGTATACCATTGAATGGTCAGCATTAAAGCTTAGTATAAGAGAAGCACTCAATCAATTCCTATATGAAAAAACGAAAAGAAGACCAATGATTTTACCAATTATTATGGAAATTTAATTTTTTCAGCAAAATTCCATTCTATACGGGTGAAAACGCTTATAAAAGAATGATGAATAAATAAAAGAAGCTGACAAAAGGTGTCAGCTTCTTTTTAAGTAGAAAAAGAATAGGGGAGATCCCGCAAATGTGGAAGCAGTAAGAAGGCTCTTCAGCTAAGATGAGCGCCTGCAGAAGAAAGCAACAGCCAATTTTAATAGTCCTATTCAAAAACAACATCTTTTATAAAAGAAACCTTGTAGGATTTTCTTTCATTCGCATGAAATGCAAATGGTTGTAAATACTACAATAAGAATGAAAAGAAAGGGTGATGAAACATGGCAACTCATGATCATTACATACAAGGCAACGATCAAAATGAAGGCAGTGAAAAGCAAGAAGGAAAAGAAAGCACAATTGTCGATAAAATTCAGCAATTAGGGCAAACGAATGTCCCGCAAATGGGACAAGAGTCAAAAATTCATTGCTTAACAATTGTAGGACAAATTGAAGGACATATTCAGCTTCCACCGCAAAACAAAACAACGAAATATGAGCATGTGATCCCGCAAATCGTTGCAATTGAACAAAATCCAAACATTGAAGGGTTATTGGTCATTTTGAATACGGTTGGCGGTGATGTTGAAGCAGGTTTGGCGATTGCAGAAATGCTGGCCACGATATCTAAACCAACAGTTTCTATTGTTTTGGGAGGCGGGCATTCGATTGGTGTTCCAATTGCTGTCTCGTGTGATCATTCCTTTATCGTTGAAACCGCAACAATGACTATTCACCCGGTCCGGTTAACAGGTTTAGTCATTGGTGTGCCGCAAACCTTTGAATACTTAGATAAAATGCAGGATCGAGTCATTAATTTTGTCACAAAGCACTCAAATATTAGTGAAGAGAAATTTAAAGAACTAATGTTTTCAAAAGGCAATTTAACGCGTGATATTGGAACAAATGTCGTTGGGAAGGATGCCGTACAATACGGATTAATTGATGAGGTCGGCGGCGTTGGTCAAGCGATGCAAAAGCTGAATAGCATGCTTGAAAAAACGAGTGAAAAGCAGGTGCTTCAATGATCTTTTATACAATGATGCCGGAGCAGTTAATGTTTCCAACACAAGAGGACGAATATAAAAAACAGACTGTCATTGAAATGAATGGTGTTCAGCTTCTTGTTCAAGAAGGTTCAAACGCACAATATGAAATTGTACGAGTTTTAAGCAGTGATCCCCGCCATTTCCTTGATAGTCAATATTGTCCTGGACAAAAAATTACCATGTCTGTTTCTACCAAAGAGGGGAATTATGGTATAATAGGAAGACAACGATGAGGCAGCCAGTTTTTCGGCTGCTTTCTTCATTTCTAAAGAAATTTATGATACATAGGTGATTAGTTATGGCGAAGCGAAAAAGAAAACAAAGGAAGTCAAAGGATGATTGGAAAAAAATCTTAAAATATGAGTTAGCAGGTTTAATTATTTTGGCGATTGCTCTCATCGCCATTTCAAAGCTGGGCTTTGTTGGTGTAACATTCGTCCATTTATTTCGTTTTTTTAGTGGAGAATGGTACATGCTCTTTCTCATTGGCGTTGTTCTTTTTTCATTTTATTTAATATGGAAAAGGCAAATTCCCTCATTATTTAACAGACAAATGGTTGGGGTTTATTGTGTGACGGCTTCTTTATTATTATTAAGTCATGTCACGCTTTTCAAAATGCTTTCACATAACGGGACATTTGCTTCCCCGAGTGTACTCTCTAATACACTTCAATTATTTTGGATGGATGTAAGAGGTGAAGCAAGTACCGTTGATTTAGGTGGAGGTATGTTAGGGGCTCTGCTATTTGCTGCATCCTACTACCTCTTTGCGGAAGCTGGCTCTAAAATAATCGCGATCGTTTTAATCGTAATCGGAATTATTTTAATTACAGGTCGTTCTCTGCAAGCAACCTTAGCCAAGATATTAGTGCCAATTGGAAGGTTTATTAAGTCTCAGGCAATTGGGTTTAAAAATGATATGAAAAGCATCCCTTCTGCGATGAAAAAAAGACATGAGAAGAAAAAACAAAAACGTAAAGAGAGAAAAAGGGAAGAAACAAGTGAACTTAATCCAGATATTATTGAAGAGGAAGAAGAGCTGCAGCCAATCATCTCTAGCTTCTCTGAAAGTGGAGAACTACAGGAAATGGTTATACATACAATGGACAATCCTTCACTACAAGTAGATGTTGCTGAGGAACAAGAGCGGAAACAAAGAGCAAAGAAATCAGCTGGAGAACCATCTTCACAAGAAGAAGTAATGCTTCAGCCGATGACATTTGTTGAGGTAGAAAACAAAGATTATGAATTGCCGCCGCTAGATTTATTAAAAGCACCAAAACATAACTCGCAACAAGCTGATAAGAAAAATATTTATGAAAATGCCAGAAAGCTTGAAAAAACCTTTCAAAGCTTTGGGGTAAAAGCAAAGGTTACCCAAGTTCATCTTGGACCAGCAGTGACAAAATATGAAGTTTATCCTGATGTTGGGGTAAAAGTAAGTAAAATTGTTAATTTAAGTGATGATTTAGCCTTAGCTCTAGCAGCAAAGGATATTAGAATTGAAGCGCCTATCCCAGGTAAATCGGCAATCGGCATTGAAGTGCCAAATTCAGAAATAGCCATGGTATCTCTACGGGAAGTATTGGAGTCTAAAGCAAATGATCGCCCTGATGCAAAGCTGTTAATTGGTTTAGGAAGAGATATTTCCGGGGATGCGGTTTTAGCTGAATTAAATAAAATGCCTCACTTACTCGTTGCAGGTGCAACCGGAAGCGGGAAAAGTGTGTGTATAAATGGGATTATTACCAGTATTCTGATGCGTGCGAAGCCGCATGAAGTGAAATTGATGATGATAGATCCGAAAATGGTTGAATTAAATGTGTACAATGGTGTGCCACATTTGCTTGCTCCTGTCGTAACTGATCCAAAAAAGGCTTCACAAGCACTTAAAAAAGTCGTAAATGAAATGGAACGCCGGTATGAGCTATTTTCACATACCGGTACACGAAATATCGAAGGCTACAATGAAATTATCAGACGGAATAATCACGAGGAAGCAGCCTTACAGCCTGAGCTACCGTATATTGTCGTAATCGTTGATGAGCTTGCAGATTTAATGATGGTTGCTTCTTCAGATGTCGAAGATTCCATTACAAGGCTCTCACAAATGGCTCGTGCCGCAGGAATTCATTTAATCATCGCGACTCAGCGGCCGTCAGTTGATGTTATCACAGGAGTGATTAAAGCCAACATCCCTTCAAGAATCGCATTCAGTGTATCATCACAAACAGATTCAAGAACAATTCTTGATATGGGAGGCGCTGAAAAACTTTTAGGCAGAGGTGACATGCTCTTCTTACCTGTAGGTGCATCAAAACCAGTCCGTGTGCAAGGAGCCTTTTTATCTGACGAAGAGGTGGAACAAACTGTTAACTTTGTTATTGGACAACAGAAGGCGCAATATCAAGAAGAGATGATTCCATCTGAAATAGTTGAAACAACCAGTGAAGTACAGGATGATTTATATGATGAGGCTGTACAGCTAGTTGTTGATATGCAAACAGCCTCTGTCTCGATGCTGCAGCGCAGATTTAGGATTGGTTATACACGTGCGGCAAGATTGATTGATGCAATGGAAGATCGGGGAGTAGTTGGCCCATATGAGGGAAGTAAACCTCGTGATGTTCTTCTATCAAAAGAAAAACATGAAGAACTAACATCTTGATCGTTAAGTTAAAGACTAAACAGGTTTTGAAAATTAAAATCCTGTTTAGTCTTTTTTTTAAGTTTGTCTTGTCCAATTTTACAATAAAAATATTATGTAAACTATACTTTCCCTGAAAAATGAACTTAATGCATTAAGAATAACTTAAATTTTTAAAAAGAGAAAAGGCATGCATCGAGTAAAATGATTTTTGTACAAAGAATAATGTCATAAAAAGAGATCATAATAATTTCAAATACCGTTAAACTTGAAGTGCAAGACTAAATTTAGATAACTTATTTTAGTTTTCTACTAATTTCGACAAAATTAAATAGTTTTTATTTATTTCTTTATTAAAACATGATATAGTATTTTCGATTAGAGATAGGTGTATAACATCAGATGTCTGATCTCTTATACAATGAGGAGGGGGCGGGCCAATGAGTATTAAATCTGACAATCGTCACTTGTATTTACAAGTTATAGATAAAATTAAAGAAGATATCGAAAAAGGGATATATCGAGAAAAAGAAAAATTGCCTTCTGAATTTGAACTTTCTAAAGGATTAGGGGTAAGTAGAGCAACATTAAGGGAAGCACTCCGCATCCTTGAGGAAGAAAACGTTATCATAAGAAGGCATGGGGTAGGGACCTTCGTTAATTCAAAGCCAAGGTTTACTTCAGGTATTGAACAATTGAACAGTGTAACTGGAATGATAGAAAAAGGAAACCATAAACCTGGTACAATTTTTCTTTCTTCCTCTATTACAGGAGCAACAGACGATGATGTAAAAAGGTTTAAATGTGGTAAGGAAGAGGAAATATTCCTACTGGAAAGAGTAAGAACAGCAAATGTTGAGCCAGTTGTGTATTGTATTGACAAAATTCCGACAAAAATTTTACCGGATACCTTTGATCATGAGCAAGAATCCTTATTTCAATTATTGGAAGAAAAAGCTAATATATATATTAGTTATGCTGTCACACATATTGACCCGATTGGATATCATGAAAAAATTTCACCTATTTTAGAATGTGATCCGGAAACGTCACTGCTTTTATTAAAGCAAATGCATTTTGATAATCAAGACCGTCCAGTTTTATACTCATTAAATTATTTTAGAGCAGATCATTTTAGTTTCCATGTAGTAAGAAAGCGGATATAGGCTATCGATCGAAACAAAACAATACATAAATGCCTATAATTCGTACATAATGTTTGATACAAAATCTATATAGTTTAGTGCTTATCTCCTAGATGTTGATTTCTGACGATGGTGGGTATTTTAACCTGTGAGGAGGTGATTTGCACACTGGTAGGAAAGTTTAGTTAACAACTAAACATCATTAAATCTTAGGGGGTTTTTAACATGAAGAAAAAATTTGGACTTGCATTATCCTTAATATTGGCTGCAGGTACATTATTAGCAGGCTGTGGTGGCGGCCAAAATGAGGGAGCTGGAGAAGGCGGCGGAGAAGCTGCAGATGATAACTTTTCTGTCGCAATGGTAACGGACGTTGGCGGTGTAGATGATAAATCCTTCAACCAATCAGCTTGGGAAGGGCTTAAAGCATATGGTGAAGAAAATAATCTTGAAAAAGGCAAAGGTTTTGACTATCTGCAGTCTCAAAGTGACGCAGACTATGCGACAAACTTAAATACACTTGCTCGTAAGGACTATGACCTAATCTATGGAATTGGCTACAAATTGCAGGGGGCAATTGAAGAGATAGCTCAGCAACAAAAGGATGTACATTTTGCTATTGTTGATAGTGTTGTAGATCAGCCAAATGTAGCCAGCATCACATTTAAAGAGCATCAAGGTTCATTCCTTGTTGGTGTCGTTGCGGGTTTAACCACAAAAACAAATAAAGTTGGCTTTGTAGGCGGTATAGAATCAGACTTAATTAAAAAGTTTGAAGTAGGATTTGTAGAAGGTGTTAAGGCTGTAAATCCAGAAGCAAAAGTAGATATTCAATATGCTGGCGCATTCGATGCGGCTGATAAAGGAAAAGCAATTGCATCTAGCATGTATGGTGCCGGAGCAGACATTATTTATCATGCTGCAGGTGGAACTGGAAATGGAGTTTTCTCTGAAGCAATTGATTTAAAAGTAGAAAATCCGGATCGTGAAATTTGGGTAATTGGTGTTGATAAAGACCAATATGAAGAAGGGAACGGTAAAACAAAAGACGGGAAAGAATTTAACATAACTTTAACATCAATGGTAAAACGTGTTGACGTTGCGGTTAAAGACCTTGCTGAAAAGGCTGCAGCAGGTGATTTCCCAGGTGGGGAAGTGATCGAATACGGTATTGAGGAAGAAGCAATCGGTATTGCTCCTGCTCCACATGATGAACATTTATCAGATGAAGTAAAAGCAAAAGTAAAAGAATACCAAGAAAAAATACTTAATGGTGAGATCGAAGTACCAACAAAATAAAGATCAACAGACTAAGGGGATGGCTTAAAAAAGGTGCAACCTCTCTAACTTAAGTGGACATAGTGTAAAAGTCCTATATTTAATTTTGTTAGAGTAGGTTTTCACCTGAAGAGTCACCCCTTTCTTCCTGAAATCAATAAATGCAAATTTTCTAACTAATTAGATAATTTGCATTTGGTGATTTTCATACCAGCTATCTTAAAAATGAATGGTTTTTAATTACAGTTTGTTCTGGAAAAGGAGTGTGAGCAAGTTTGGAATATGTAATTGAAATGCTGAATATTCGTAAGGAATTTCCTGGCATTATCGCAAATGATAACATTACCCTTCAAGTAAAAAAAGGAGAAATTCATGCTTTACTCGGAGAAAATGGTGCAGGTAAGTCAACCTTAATGAATGTTTTGTTTGGTCTTTATCAACCTGAAAAAGGGGAAATTAGAGTAAAAGGGAAAAAAGTCGCGATTACAAATCCAAATATAGCAAATGATCTTGGGATTGGGATGGTTCACCAGCATTTTATGCTTGTCGATACATTTACAGTCACGGAAAATATTATATTAGGAAATGAACCGAAAAATGGCCCTTCAATTAATATTAAAGAAGCTGAAAAACAAGTAAAAGAAATTTCCGAGAAATATGGACTTGCTGTTGATCCGACAGCAAAAATATCTGATATTTCTGTGGGTGCACAACAAAGAGTTGAAATTTTAAAAACATTGTACCGTGGTGCAGAAATATTGATTTTTGATGAACCGACCGCTGTTTTGACACCACAGGAAATAAAAGAATTGATTCAAATTCTAAAAACATTAATTAATGAAGGAAAATCGATTATTTTGATCACACATAAACTCAAGGAAATTATGGAGGTTTGTGACAGAGTAACAGTTATTCGCAAGGGTGAGGGGATCGGTACAGTAAATGTTGCTGAGACAAATCCAAATGAGCTTGCATCTCTTATGGTTGGCCGGGAGGTTTCATTTACAACTGAAAAGGTTCCTGCAACACCAAAGGAAGATGTTTTAACAATTGAGAATTTAGTTGTAAAAGATAATCGCCAGGTGCAGATGGTCAATTCATTAAATTTATCAGTTCGTGCAGGTGAAATAGTCGGTATTGCCGGAGTAGATGGAAACGGACAAACAGAACTAATTGAAGCGATTACAGGCTTAAGAAAAGTCGAGTCTGGAAGTATAAAAATAAATAATAAAGATATTACAAATACACATCCAAGGAAAATAACCGAATCAGGTATTGGCCATATTCCGCAGGATCGTCACAAACACGGGTTAGTGCTTGATTTTCCGATCGGTGAAAATATGGTGTTGCAAACCTATTACAAGTCCCCATTTTCTAAAAACGGTGTCTTAAATTTTAAAACGATTTATGATAAAGCCAAAAAATTAATTGAGGAATTTGATGTCAGGACACCTAGTTCAACTACTTTAGCAAGAGCGTTGTCAGGTGGAAACCAACAAAAGGCTATTATTGGGCGAGAAGTGGATCGAAATCCTGATTTATTAATTGCGGCACAGCCTACGCGGGGTCTTGATGTTGGGGCAATTGAATTTATTCATAGTCGTCTTATTGAGCAGAGAGATAATGGAAAAGCAGTACTTCTCATTTCTTTCGAATTAGATGAGATCATGAATGTAAGTGACCGCATTGCTGTAATATATGAAGGCGAAATTGTCGATATTGTTGATCCAAAAGAAACAACTGAACAAGAGTTGGGATTACTTATGGCTGGTAGTAAGCGTCAGAAAGCAGGTGAGAGGTCATGAAGCTAACTCGGTATATGAACATCTTAATTCCAGTAATCGCCGTTTTATTAGGGTTGATCTGCGGAGCGATCATCATGTTAGTTAGCGGGTACAATCCAATTGCAGGGTATAGTGCATTATGGTATGGAATATTTGGTGAATCTTATTATATTGGGGAAACGATTAGACAATTAACCCCATATATCTTAACAGGTTTAGCCGTGGCGTTTGCTTTTCGTACTGGGCTTTTTAATATCGGTGTTGAAGGGCAAGTAATCGTTGGCTGGCTTGCAGCAGTCTGGGTTGGAGTAGCATTTGAATTACCTGCCATTATCCATCTTCCACTTGCGATTCTTGCTGCTGGATTAGCTGGCGCCTTGTGGGGGTTTGTCCCTGGGTTGTTAAAAGCGAGATTTAAAGTACATGAGGTTATTGTCACGATTATGATGAACTACATTGCACTTCATGTAACAAATGCGCTTATTCGAGATGTGATTACAGATAATGACGATAAAACCGAAAACATATTTCCGACTGCATCCTTGCGATCTGAATCTTTTGAGTTATTAACGGATTATTCACGGATGCACTATGGAATTTTCATTGCACTAATAGCTGCTTTTATTATGTGGTTTCTTTTAGAAAAAACAACAAAGGGTTATGAGCTGCGTGCAGTTGGTTTTAATCATCATGCTGCACATTATTCTGGGATGAATGTAAATCGTAATATTATTCTTTCCATGGTTATATCAGGAGCATTTGCTGGTGTGGCCGGAGCAATGGAAGGTTTAGGAACATTTGAATATGTTTCTGTAAAAAGCGGTTTTACAGGGATTGGTTTTGACGGAATCGCAGTTGCTCTGATCGGAGGAAACTCAGCGCTAGGTATAATTTTTGCTGCCGCCTTATTTGGCGGATTAAAAGTCGGAGCCTTAAACATGCCTTCAGAAGCAGGTGTTCCCAATGAGCTTGTTGAAATCGTCATTGCGCTTATTATCTTCTTCGTAGCTTCAAGCTATTTCATTAGATGGATTTTATCTCGTTTTAAAAAGGAGGGGAAATAAGTGAGCATTTTACAAGCTTTAGAAATCATCATTCCAACCGCGTTGTTTGTGGCAGCTCCACTTATTTTCACTGCTCTCGGTGGTGTATTTAGTGAGCGCTCAGGTGTAGTAAATATTGGTCTCGAGGGCTTAATGATCATTGGTGCATTTGTCGGTATTGTGTTTAATTTACATTTCGCTGAAATTTTTGGCAGCGCGACACCTTGGTTCGCCATTTTAGCTGCAATGATTGCTGCATCTGTTTTCTCTTTGCTTCATGCGGTTGCTTCTATTACCTTTAAAGCTGATCAGGTAGTTAGCGGTGTAGCCATTAACTTTTTGGCTTTAGGACTAACGTTGTTTTTGGTTAAAAACATTTACCAAAAAGGACAAACAGATCGGATCAGCATAAGCTTTAATAAATTTGATGTACCATTATTAAGTGATATTCCTGTAATAGGGAAAATCTTTTTCTCTGGTGGATATATTACTTCTTACATTGCCATTCTTTTAGCGGTTATTGTTTGGTATGTCATTTACAAAACACCATTTGGCCTGCGACTTCGCTCAGTTGGAGAACATCCGATGGCTGCAGACACAATGGGGATTAATGTTACAAAAATGAGATATATTGGAGTTATGCTTAGCGGTGCTTTGGCTGGGATTGGCGGTGCTGTTTATGCAACGATTATTTCTCGGGATTTCAGCCATGCAACGATAAGCGGCCAAGGATTTATGGCGCTTGCTGCTGTCATATTTGGTAAATGGCATCCGCTCGGAGCCATGGGTGCAGCTTTGTTCTTTGGACTCGCACAAGGATTAAGTATCATTGGAGGAACAATTCCGTTCTTGGCTGATATTCCATCTGTTTACCTACTTATCCTCCCGTATGTATTGACTATATTGGCGTTAACAGGATTTATCGGTCGTGCGGATTCTCCTAAAGCATTAGGGTCTCCTTATGAAAAAGGAAAACGTTAAATATACTTTTGAAAGGCTGTTTCAAAAAGGTAGTTTGACCTTATTTGAGACAGCTTTTTCTGTTGTTATCTGAACGCCAATTATTCCTTTTTTAGTTGCTACTTTATCCCAGTATAGGTTAAATCGTAACTACACAAAATGTAAAAGAATAAAAATTAAAGCAGATAAGGTGAAGCATAGATGGAAGCAGGAAAGAAGCTCGATTTATTAGCATTATCATCTGTTCCACTTGTTATGACATTAGGTAATTCAATGTTAATACCAGTTCTACCTTTAATCTCAAAAAAGTTATATATAAGTTCATTTCAAGTTTCGTTAATCATAACAGTGTATTCAATTGTTGCGATTATATTAATTCCAATAGCAGGCTATTTATCAGATCGATTCGGTAGAAAGATGGTTATGGTCCCATGTCTAATAATAGCGGGTATTGGAGGAGCAGTATCTGGATGGGCTTCTTGGCAAATGGATCATCCGTTTATGATTATTCTATTAGGACGGGTTTTACAGGGGATTGGCTCTGCTGGTGCCGCACCGGTTGTCATACCGTTAGTTGGCGATATGTTCAAAGACGATGAAGAGGTTAGTGCAGGATTAGGTTTAACGGAAACAGCTAATACAGCGGGGAAAGTATTAAGTCCGATAATTGGGGCTGTTTTAGCTGCTTTTATATGGTTTATGCCTTTTTGGTTTATTCCTTTTTTTTGTTTCATTAGCGTGTTATTAGTTGTTTTTCTTATAAAGGTACCAAAGAACAAGAAGAACGAAAAACAATCATTTAAAAAATTTGCTCATTGTATAAAAGATATATTTAAAGAAAATGGCAGGTGGCTGTTTGCCATTTTTATTGTAGGGTGTATTATCATGTTTGTGCTATTTGGAGTTCTTTTTTATTTATCTGATATGCTTGAAGAGATTTATCAAATTGATGGTGTTAGAAAAGGGCTGGTTTTAGCCATTCCGTTATTAGCTCTTTCTGTCAGCTCATATGTAGCGGGGAAAAAAATTGGAGAAAGTAAACAGTTAATGAAAACAGTGATTCTTATCGGTATGGGTCTTGTTACGTTTTCATTTGTTGCAATAAGGGTCCAACACTCTTTTCTTTTTTTATTTGCGTTTTTAGTCATCACAGGGATCGGCATTGGGATCACATTACCAAGCCTTGACGCCATCATTACAGAAGGAATTGAAAAAGAGCATAGAGGGACAATTACCTCAATTTATAGTTCAATGAGATTTATTGGGGTAGCTGCAGGTCCCCCGGCTTATGCTTATTTCATGACGGTTTCTGAACATCTCATCTATTATATCTCAGGAGGGGTTAGTTTTTTAGCTGTTATGATCGTCATGCTATTTATAAAACCGAAAAATGATCCGCAAAAGGATTCTGATTCGAAGCAAATGCCTAAACTAGCATAACATGCTGATTATACGGATTATTCCCTATATCAGCATGTTTTCCTTTCATTGTATATAGTCGTTCGATTAGTGAAAGAATAAATAGTAGAAAAATGTGTATTATTTCCTTTATTATCCTCGTATTGATATAATTACAAGCATATGAAAAGGAATTTAGCTACCATAAAAGGAGGGTCAAAATGGCATTTATTGATGAACAGCTCAGTAAAGTAAATGGGCTTTCTCTGCATACTGTACCAACAAAGAAATTTAAAACGAATACAATTGTATTAAAAATGCTTGCACCTTTAAATAAACAAGATGTTACATATAGAGCCTTACTTCCCTATGTACTCCAACGAGGGACAAAAAGTTTTCCTACAAGCATAAACTTACGTCAGCATTTAGATACATTATACGGTGCAACACTTTATGTAGACCTTGCAAAAAAAGGAGAAAACCATATTATTTCTTTCCGGATGGAAATAGCGAATGAAAAATTTCTTACTGATTCAACTCCTTTATTAGAAAAAGGAATGAAGCTGTTAGCAGAAATTTTGTTAGAACCCGTGCTTGACGGTAACGCATTTAAAGAAGAAATCGTTGCTCAGGAAAAACGAACATTAAAACAACGGATCCAGTCTGTTTATGATGATAAGATGAGGTATTCAAATTTACGTCTTGTCCAGGAAATGTGTAAAGATGAACCATATGCATTACACGTCAATGGTGAAATTGATGATGTTGAAGGGATATCAGCAACATCTTTATACGATTATTATCAAAAAGCAATAAGTTCCGATAAAATTGATTTGTATGTTGTTGGCGATATTGATCAACAAGAGGTAGAAGGGTATGTAAAAAAATATTTTTCTTTTGAAAATAATGAAAAAACCGTTAGTGAAGCTATTGCAAAAAAAGCGATTGAAGAAAATGAAGTCATTGAAGAACAGGATGTAAAGCAAGGAAAATTAAATATTGGTTATCGTACAAATAGTACGTACCGTGATGATGACTATTATGCTTTACAAATCTTTAATGGTATTTTCGGAGGCTTTTCCCATTCAAAGCTTTTTATTAATGTCCGTGAAAAGGCTAGTTTAGCGTATTATGCAGCATCAAGGGTAGAGAGCCATAAAGGTCTGCTCATGGTTATGTCAGGTATTGAGGTTGAAAATTACCAAAAAGCGGTCACCATCATTCGTGAACAAATGGCGGCTATGAAAAAAGGGGGTTTTTCAGAGCAAGAATTGGAACAAACTAAGGCCGTTATCCGCAATCAATTATTAGAAACAATTGATACGCCGTATGGATTAGTTGAGATTGTCTACCATAATGTTATTGCTCAAATAAATCGGCCTTTTGATGACTATTTACAAGGAATTGAAGAGGTAACAAAAGAGGATGTTGTAAAACTTGCAGAAAAGGTAGAGCTTGATACAATTTATTTCTTAAAGGGAATGGGGGGGACTCAATGACAAATCCTATTCGTTTTGAGCAGCTTCAAGAGGAGCTATATTATGAAAAAATGGAAAATGGACTTGATGTTTATGTATTACCTAAAAAAGGCTTTAACAAAACATATGCAACCTTCACAACGAAATATGGGTCAATTGATAATCGCTTTATACCGTTAGATCAAAATGAAATGATCACAGTTCCGGATGGAATCGCGCATTTTCTTGAGCATAAGCTCTTTGAAAAAGAAGATGGTGATGTGTTTCAGCAATTTAGTAAACAAGGTGCATCTGCTAATGCATTTACCTCATTTACTAGAACGGCCTATTTATTCTCGAGTACAAGCAATGTAGAACAGAATCTGGAAACATTAATTGATTTCGTACAAACACCTTATTTCTCTGAGCAAACGGTTGAAAAAGAAAAGGGCATCATCGGACAAGAGATTAATATGTATGATGATAATCCTGACTGGAGATTATACTTTGGTTTAATTCAAAATCTTTACCAGCATCATCCTGTGAGAATTGACATTGCTGGTACAATTGATTCGATTGCTAAAATTACAAAAGATTCATTATATGAATGCTATAATACGTTTTACCATCCAAGCAATATGCTGTTATTTATTGTTGGAGCTGTTGAACCTGAAGCCATTTTAAAGCAAGTTAGGGAAAATCAGCAGAGAAAGGATTTTACTGCTCAATCGGAGATTAAGCGAGAATTCCCGTCTGAACCTGTTGAAGTTTATAAAAAAATAGATAAATTAAAGATGAATGTTCAAGGATCAAAATGCTTAGTTGGTTTAAAAGCAAAAAATCCAAATCGATCTGGTCAGGAATTGTTAAAATATGAGCTGTCCATGAATATTATTCTTGATATGCTGTTTAGTAAGAGCTCAAAGAATTATGAAAATCTATACAGTGAAGGACTTATTGATGATACCTTCAGCTATGATTATACAGAAGAAAAAGGATTTGGTTTTGCTATGATTGGCGGAGATACCGAGGATCCAGATAAACTTGCAGAGCGTATTCAAGACATCCTATTAAAGGCAAAAGCTGAAGGTGTTGACTTCACTACATTTGATGCAGCAAAAAATAAAAAGATCGGTGCATTTTTGAGAGCCATTAACTCACCTGAATATATTGCCAATCAATTTACAAGGTATGCCTTTAATGAGATGAAGCTTTTTGACGTTGTACCAACACTTGAATCATTAACAAAAGAAGAAATAACTACGATTCTTCAGGATGCTGTTGATAAGGAGTTATTTACAGTTTGTCAGGTTATTCCTAAGTAAGGAAGATAGTAAAAGAGGCAGTCTTAAAATAATTGGTTAGCCTCCAACAATACAATATATAGGATCTAAAATTGTCTATCATTCCTATATATTCATGTTTTTTGGAGAGGTTAGAGCCTATTGAGACCGCCTCTTTTTTGAGAGGGGAAAAAATGGAAAAATATGCTTTAATTACTGGTGCAAGCGGGGGAATCGGAACAGCCATTGCGAATCAGCTAATGGAAGATGGCTATCATGTATACGTCCACTATTATCAAAATGAACTAGCAATTAAACAATTGATTGAAACATCCGGGAATCATAAAATGATTATTCCGATCCATGCAGATTTAGCTCAACCAAATGGTTGTGATCATATAGTAAATAAAATTCAAATGCCAATTGATTTGCTTGTATTAACAAGCGGTATGAGCTATTACGGTTTAGTGACTGATATGAATGATGATGAGATCGACAAAATGATTAACCTGCACATCTCAACTCCATTTCGGTTAACTCAAAGACTGATTCCGATCTTGAAGAGCAGAAAAGGCAACATTATTGTGATTTCATCTATTTGGGGGATTGTTGGGGCATCGTGTGAAGTGTTGTACTCTATGGTGAAGGGTGGACAAAATTCGTTCGTAAAAGCACTGGCAAAAGAGCTTGCTCCTAGTCAAATTCGTGTAAATGCAATTGCACCTGGGGCGATTGATACCCGAATGCTTTCAACTTTTACTGAAGAGGAATTAAAACAGCTAAAGGATGAAATTCCCCTTGGAAGATTAGGTCTTCCTCATGAAATTGCCCAAACGGTTTCTTTTTTAGCTTCACCAAAAGCCTCTTATATTACAGGACAGGTATTGTCGGTTGATGGAGGATGGTATTAATGATAACAATATTTTTGTTTTTCCGAGGAATCCCGGAATAAAATAAACCTCCATAAGGAACAATAAGCCTGTAACAATTATAAAGGAGGTACTCCTATGTCTGTTTTAGAAAATTGGGATGAGTGGAAAAATTTCCTTGGTGACCGTTTACATCATGCTCAGAACGAAGGAATGAACGAACAGGTTATTAATAACTTAGCATTCGAAGTTGGTGACTACTTAGCTAAGCAAGTTGACCCTAAAAACGTTCAAGAAAGAGTATTAGCAGATCTTTGGAGTGTTGCTTCAGAGCAAGAAAAACATGCAATTGCAAGTATGATGGTAAAACTTGTTCAAAATAACGGTTCACATTAAAAAAGAGAGGAGCTAATCCTCTCTTTTTCACTATTCTTTTTCTTGAATTTATTATTTTTTTCCGTCGCTGAGCAAGACGACTTCTCTTTTCTTTTTGTTCTTTCTTCTTTCGGGAAAATCATATATTATAGGTTATAGTGGTTGGTTAAAGGGGGCTTAATTATGCCATATGAGTGGTATTTAGAATATGAAATTCAAAAAAATCGTCCAGGGCTTCTCGGGGATGTTTCTTCTTTATTAGGGATGCTTTCTATTAATATCATCACCATAAATGGAGTAGATGATTCACGTCGCGGCCTTTTATTAAAATGTGAAAGCAATGATCAAGTTCGCAGGCTTGAATCGATTCTAGCCACCATGGATCATATAACTGTGACAAAACTTCGAGTTCCAAAGCTTAGGGACAGATTAGCCGTACGACATGGACGTTATATTCAACGTGATGCTGATGATAAAAAAACTTTTCGATTTGTCAGGGATGAGCTTGGACTATTAGTCGATTTTATGGCAGAATTATATAAGCAGGACGGTCATAAATTGATCGGAATTCGCGGGATGCCGAGAGTTGGTAAAACAGAATCAATTGTGGCAGCAAGCGTTTGTGCGAATAAAAAATGGCTTTTTGTTTCATCCACTTTGTTAAAGCAAACGATTCGCAGCCAGTTGATTGCAGATGAATACAGTGAGGATAATGTGTTCATTATCGATGGAATTGTTTCTACACGAAGAGGTTCTGAGCAGCATCTTCAGCTAGTAAGGGAAATTATGAGGCTGTCTGCAACGAAAGTTGTAGAGCATCCTGATATTTTTGTACAAAATACAGAATATACAATTGATGATTTTGATTATATAATAGAAATTCGTAATGAGCCTGATGAGGAAATTACATATAAAGATGCTGAAGAACCACATATGATGTTTGATTCCTCAAGTCTTTCAGGCTTTGACTTTTAAATATGGGGTGTTACGGTTGAGTGAATTAGGAAATCGACTGAAACAAGCAAGAGAAGAAAAAAACATTAGCTTGGATGACCTTCAAGCAATGACCAAAATACAAAAACGGTATTTGCTTGGTATCGAAGAAGGGAATTATTCAATGATCCCTGGTAAATTTTATGTTCGCGCATTTATTAAGCAATATGCTGAAGCGGTGAACTTAGATCCAGAGATGATCTTTGAAGAATATAAAAATGAAATCCCGAGTACATATAATGATGATTTACCAGAACAGCTTTCAAGAGTAAAAACACATAAACAACTACCAAAATCTGCATCCAAGTTTCTTGATCTGCTTCCAAGATTATTAATTGTGGCAGCTGTTATTCTTATTGCCATTGTTTTTTGGGTATGGAGACAAAACGCTGCAGATAGTAATCCAGGTGAAGAGGCAACGAAAGTCGAAAATGGAAATGAATATACAAACAATGTAGAAAATACGGCAGCAGGCAATGAAGATGAGGACCCAGAAGAAGAGGTTCAGGAAGAAACACCACCTGTTGAGGAAGAAGTTAAACAGGAACCGGAAACTCCTGCACAAACTTTAACAGTAAAAGGGAAAGAGGGTACGACAACAACATATGACCTCTCCGGTGCTGCAAAGTTTCAATTAGAAGTGATTGCTAAAGGCAGAACATGGGTGAGTATAAAAAATGGAAAAGGTAAAAGCTTCTTTGGTGCAGAAATTGCTGAAGGAGAGTCACAAACCTTTGATTTTACAGCTGAATCAGAAATAACAGTAAGGGTTGGAAATGTTCCGGGTACGGAGCTAAAAATCAATGGCCAGCTTTTACAATATGAAGATGCTAAGACAACACCTCAAAACATTACGATTATTTATAGCAAAGAATAGGGATTGATTCATGTTTACGTGTCAAGCACCTCTTCCTTCTATTATGTTGGAGGAGGTTCTAGGCATTATTTTGGGTCGTCCCATTTTCTGTTTACATGTTAAAAGTAAGAAATTCTCCTCGCAAACGATGACCTAATCACGCTCACTTTTTAGTACATAATACAGTTACTTGGAGGGAAAATTGATGAATTTACCTAATAAAATAACGATTTCGAGAATATTCTTAATACCTGTTTTTATGGTGATCATGCTTGCGCCATTGGACTGGGGCGAATTAACATTCGGCACTGAATCAATTTTAGTCACCCATTTTGTTGGTGCACTAATCTTTATTATTGCTTCAACAACAGATTGGATTGATGGTTACTATGCCCGTAAACTTAATTTGGTGACAAATCTTGGGAAGTTTTTAGATCCGTTAGCAGACAAACTTCTTGTTTCAGCTGCTTTAATTATTTTAGTCCAGCTGGAGCTGGCGCCTTCCTGGATGGTCATTCTTATTATCAGCCGTGAATTTGTTGTGACAGGATTAAGAGCTATTTTAGCAGGTGAAGGTGAAGTTGTTGCAGCTAATATGCTAGGTAAGATCAAAACGTGGACACAAATTGTTGCCATTTCAGCGCTATTGCTTCATAACCTTCCATTTGAGTTCATAAATTTGCCCTTTGGCATGATCGCATTATGGGTTGCTACCTTTTTCACTGTCATATCTGGCTGGGATTATTTAAATAAAAATAAACATGTGTTTGTTAATTCCAAGTAATCTTGAAACCATAGGAGGATATTGATGAGTATTCGCACTGAAATCATTGCGGTCGGCTCTGAATTATTGTTAGGGCAAATTGTGAATAGCAATGCGCAATTTTTATCACTTGAGCTTGCCGAGCTTGGCATGAATGTTTATTATCACACCGTTGTTGGTGACAACCCAACACGGCTTGAGCAAGCGGTTAAGATCGCCAAGGAACGCTCAAATGTTATTATTTTTACAGGTGGTTTAGGACCTACAAAAGACGATTTAACGAAAGAAACCATTGCAAAGACACTCGGTAAAAAGCTTGTCTTTGACCAGGAAGCCCTTGATAGCATCGAACAATACTTTGTTCAAACGAAACGGATCATGTCTGAAAACAATAAAAAGCAAGCACTTGTTTTAGAGGATTCATTCATATTAAAAAACGATTATGGTATGGCTCCTGGAATGGCTTTAAATGTGGATCAAACGATTTATATGCTGCTGCCAGGGCCTCCTAGTGAAATGAAACCAATGTTTCAAAACTATGGACGGGAATATTTTGAAAAACAATTTGGATTTCAAGAAAAGATTATTTCTCGTGTGCTTAGATACTTCGGAATCGGCGAATCACAGCTTGAAACCGACATACAGGATATCATTGATGAGCAGCTAAATCCTACTGTTGCACCATTAGCTGCTGATGGTGAAGTAACGTTGCGCTTAACTGCTAAGCATCAAGACGAACATGTTGCAAATCAGCTGCTTGATGAACTTGAGCAAAAAATCCAATCTCGTGTTGGCGAGTTTTTTTATGGTTATGAACAAACAACTTTACCTCAAGAACTAAAAAAACTGTTACTTGCAAAGCAAAAGACGGTATCAGCAGCTGAAAGCCTGACTGGCGGTATGTTTTCTGAACAAATAACAGCATTGGATGGTGCCTCACAGTTATTTAAAGGCAGTCTTGTATGCTATACAAATGAGATGAAGGAACAGCTGCTAAATGTTTCAAAACAAACACTTGATAAAAATGGAGCCGTCAGTGAGGAATGTGCGAAGGAAATGGCTGACCAAATTCGGAAATTATCAAACAGCGACATCGGCATAAGCTTTACCGGTGTTGCCGGACCACAGCCGCTGGAAGATAAGCCTGTCGGTACTGTCTTTATGGGTATTTCGTTTAGTGGAAAAGAAACACAGGTCTATAGATTTCATTTTGCCGGATCTAGAAATGGCATTCGTGTAAGAACGGTAAAGTATGGATGTCATTATTTAGTCAAACTATTATCGGAAATAGAATGATATAATACGTTTTATAGGATCTGATTTAAGCAGATCCTATTTTTTTTCTATAAATATATAAAATTCATTTTTACAACAGTTCATATAGCTAAAATAGGAGTTTTTCTAAAAAGAAAAGTGAAAATATAAGAATAATTTACGATGAAAAATAATCGAATAAATGTTCGATTATTGCTTGGCAAACTGTTGAAAAAGCGGTATATTTAATATAGATTCATTTAAAGGAGGAAAATTTGTGAGCGATCGTCAAGCTGCATTAGATATGGCGTTAAAACAAATAGAAAAGCAATTCGGTAAAGGTTCCATTATGAAACTCGGGGAACAGACAGATCGAAAAGTTTCAACTACACCAAGCGGTTCCCTTGCTCTAGATGCTGCCTTAGGAGTAGGAGGTTACCCTCGCGGTAGAATTATAGAAATATACGGACCAGAAAGTTCAGGTAAAACAACTGTTGCTCTACATGCGATTGCAGAGGTTCAACAGCAGGGCGGACAAGCTGCATTTATTGATGCGGAACACGCACTTGATCCTGTATATGCACAAAAGCTTGGAGTAAATATTGATGAGCTCCTGCTATCCCAACCTGATACTGGTGAGCAAGCACTTGAAATCGCAGAGGCGCTTGTCCGCAGCGGGGCTGTAGACATTCTTGTTATAGACTCTGTTGCGGCGTTAGTGCCAAAAGCGGAAATTGAGGGCGAGATGGGTGACTCACATGTTGGTCTTCAAGCTCGTTTAATGTCACAAGCATTACGTAAACTATCTGGCGCAATCAACAAATCGAAAACAATCGCCATCTTCATCAACCAAATTCGTGAAAAAGTTGGAGTTATGTTTGGAAATCCAGAAACAACTCCAGGTGGTCGCGCTTTGAAATTCTATTCATCCGTTCGTTTAGAAGTGCGTCGTGCTGAAACACTTAAACAAGGAAATGACATGGTTGGTAACAAGACAAAAATTAAAGTTGTCAAAAACAAAGTTGCACCTCCTTTCAAGGTTGCAGAAGTAGATATCATGTACGGTGAAGGGATCTCTAAAGAAGGAGAGATTATCGATTTAGGAACAGAGCTTGACATTGTTCAAAAAAGCGGCTCTTGGTATTCTTACAACGAAGAGCGCTTAGGTCAAGGGCGTGAAAATGCGAAGCAATTCCTTAAAGAAAATCCATCTCTTCGTTTAGAGATACAAGACAAAATCCGCAAGGAATACGGGTTAGATGAAGAAGTTCTTGCGCCAGAAGAAAGCCAAGAAGAATTGGATTTACTTGATGATTAAAAAAGGGCATAATTGCCCTTTTTTTAATATCATTTTTAAAAGAATATCCTTATATGAAAATAATATTTACACCAGTTTTTATCATTGTTATAGCAGAATTTATAATTAAATGTAGAGAATGAGTATAGAAAAGGTTCATATTTGGATATAATCATGATAATTATTATTTAACCGCACTAAAATAATATGACACAATTCTACAAAATTCACTCTTGTCTTCGCGATTTTTAATAGGGTTTTCACTCGAACTATACACAAGAGAGGCTGCAATCGTTATAATGACAGGCTTGACAAGAAAATTTCACACATTTACAATTAGTATGTATATTTTACAATTTTGTAGAATGATGATTGAAGCATTTTGAAAGCAAAAATGTTGGTACTTGAATTAGTCTTCCTAAAAATGATTAAGACGCAAAGTTCAACATGATAATTAAGCTTTGTGCTGTATGTTGACAACTTAAAATTGAACAATGTACATGCCGACACTTTAATCTAGAAAAACAAGTTCATAGCAAGAGGAGGTGTAATGATGGACATCGTTTCAATAATCATCTCCATTTTGCTTGGCCTAATCGTCGGTGCAGTTGTTGGCTATTTTGTTCGTAAATCCATTGCCGAAGCGAAAATTGCTGGTGCTAATCATGCAGCAGAGCAGATTCTTGAGGACGCAAAGCGTGATGCAGAAGCAACGAAAAAGGAAGCACTTCTAGAAGCAAAGGATGAAATCCACAAGTTGCGAACAGAAGCAGAGCAGGAAGTTCGTGAGAGACGAAATGAGCTTCAGAAACAAGAAAATCGCTTATTACAAAAGGAAGAGAATCTTGACCGTAAGGATGAGTCTTTAGATAAACGAGAAGTTATGCTAGAGAAGAAAGAAGATTCTCTGAATGAAAGACAACAGCATATTGAAGAGATGGAAAGCAAAGTGGAGGAGATGGTGCGTAAGCAGCAATCGGAGCTTGAGCGCATATCTAGCCTTACACGAGATGAAGCAAAGTCGATCATTCTTGAAAAGGTTGAAAATGAACTTACTCATGATATCGCTATGATGATTAAAGATAGCGAAAATCGTGCGAAGGAAGAGGCTGACAAGAAGGCTAAAGAAATCCTGTCGCTTGCTATTCAACGATGTGCAGCAGATCATGTAGCAGAAACTACTGTATCTGTTGTCAATCTTCCAAATGATGAAATGAAGGGCCGTATTATTGGACGTGAAGGACGAAATATTCGTACATTAGAAACATTAACGGGTATAGATCTGATCATTGATGATACACCTGAAGCCGTTATTTTATCAGGGTTTGATCCAATTCGCCGGGAAACTGCAAGAATTGCGCTAGACAAGCTGGTTCAGGATGGACGTATTCACCCTGCGCGTATTGAAGAGATGGTTGAGAAGTCTCGTCGTGAAGTTGATGAATACATCCGGGAAATTGGAGAACAAACAACATTTGAGGTAGGTGTACATGGCCTGCATCCTGATTTGATTAAAATCTTAGGTCGTTTGAAATTTAGAACAAGCTATGGTCAAAACGTATTGAAACACTCGATGGAGGTTTCATTCTTAGCAGGATTGATGGCTGCCGAACTTGGAGAAGATGTGTTATTAGCGAAACGAGCAGGTCTCCTGCATGATATCGGTAAGGCGATTGACCATGAAGTAGAAGGAAGCCATGTTGAGATCGGTGTTGAGCTCGCTACGAAGTATAAAGAACATCCTGTCGTTATCAACAGTATTGCTTCCCATCATGGTGATAAGGAACCGACATCAATCATTGCGGTGCTTGTTGCAGCAGCAGATGCGTTATCAGCTGCAAGGCCGGGTGCACGTAGTGAAACGCTGGAAAATTACATTCGTCGCCTAGAGAAGCTTGAGGAAATCTCTGAATCGTATGAGGGTGTTGAAAAGTCATTTGCTATCCAGGCTGGTAGAGAAGTTCGTATTATGGTTAAGCCTGATAGTATTGACGATCTTCAAGCACATCGTTTAGCAAGAGATATTCGAAAGCGAATAGAAGATGAACTCGACTATCCAGGACATATTAAAGTAACTGTTATTCGTGAAACAAGAGCAGTTGAATATGCAAAATAGAGTGGTGCAGAAATGCACCACTTTATTTTTTATATTGTTTATGCAAAAATAAGTTTAAATACATAGAGAGTATTTTTTAATAAAAGAAATTCAATGATAACTAGAGAGGGCTTTGAAGATGAGAATTTTGTTTGTAGGAGATGTATTTGGTTCTCCAGGACGCGACATGGTGAAGGAGTATTTACCAAAGTTAAAAACGAAATACAATCCCCATGTTGTCATTATTAACGGCGAAAATGCCGCCCATGGGAAAGGAATAACCGAAAAGATTTATCAGCAATTTCTCGAATTAGGTGCACATGTTATAACAATGGGAAATCACACGTGGGATAATCGGGAAATTTTTGAATTTATTGATCGTGCACAGAAGATGATCCGCCCTGCTAATTTTTCCGAAGAAAATCCTGGCAAAGGGATGGTTTTTGTTACTGTTGCTGGAAAAGAGGTTGCTGTGATTAATCTGCAGGGCCGTGCATTTTTGCCTCCATCTGATTGTCCTTTTAAAAAGGCTGACGAGCTTGTTGCAGAAGCGAGAAAGCGTACTCCAATTATTTTTGTTGATTTTCATGGCGAAGCAACAAGTGAAAAACAGGCGATAGGATGGTATTTAGACGGAAGAGTTTCAGCAGTTGTCGGTACCCATACACATGTACAAACAGCAGATAATCGTATTTTGGATAAAGGCACAGCTTATATCTCGGATGTTGGTATGACAGGACCTTATGATGGGATACTTGGAGTAGATCGGCATATGATTTTAAAAAGATTCCTTACGAATTTACCTGTACGCCATGATGTAGCAAAAGGGCGTACGCAATTAAGCGCTGTGGTAATTGATATAGACAAAAATACAGGTCAAGCCAAAAAAATAGATCGTATTTTAATAAATGACGATCATCTATTTTTTGAGTAATAAATGTTTGTCGCTTTTAAATTCTACAATTAATTTTCGAAATTATGTGCGAACAAGCAGGAATACTTTCCTTTTCTAGTGAATATAGTATCAATGGATGATGAACTAACACTGTTTAAAAGGGTAAATGAGGGGAGCCCTTTTTAAACAAATTATACCAATGATGTTCTAATGAACACTCAAGGATTCATTGAAAATAAGGGGGAGCTAGAAATGGAAATATTAAAGGTATCAGCAAAATCTAATCCTAATTCTGTCGCTGGTGCATTAGCCGGCGTTTTGAGAGAGCGGGGAGCCGCTGAAATTCAAGCAATTGGTGCCGGTGCACTTAATCAGGCAGTTAAAGCAGTAGCCATCGCAAGGGGTTTTGTAGCTCCAAGCGGTGTTGATTTAATTTGTATTCCAGCATTCACCGATATTCAAATAGATGGCGAAGAGCGGACGGCAATTAAACTAATTGTCGAGCCGAGATAAGAAGCGTAAGAGAACAAAGACATATGTCATTTAAAGGGTTTGACTCTTGATATAGAGTCAAACCCTTGCTTTGTATACGGAACAAAGGTTGAAGGGGGAAATTGGCGAATGAGAGTCTTTGATGCCCATTGTGATATGCTATTTAAGCTATGGCGAGACAAAAACATTAATGTTTATGATGATGAAAGCTTGCACGTCTCGATTTCAAAATTAAAAATAATGGATAAGCCCATTCAATGCTTTGCCATCTATGTTCCAGAGGATGTGCCATTTGTAAACCGTCTAGCAGTTGCCCATTCACAAATTAACATCTTTTATCAAAAAGTGTTAAAAAAATATCCGGAAATAAAATTAATTAAAACAAAATCAGATATCGACCACCTTACTGAAAATGAAATTGGCGCCATTTTAACATTAGAAGGCTGTGATGCCATCGGGGATCAGCTTGATCAGTTGGAAATTCTATATCAATTAGGGGTTCGCTCTGTTGGTTTAACCTGGAATTATGCCAATCTAGTTGCAGACGGTGCCCTTGAAAAACGGAATGGCGGCCTGACAAACTTCGGAAGAAGGGTCATTTCCTATTTGAATAGTCAGAACCTTTGGACGGATTTATCCCATACTTGTGAACGAAGCTTTTGGGAGGCTCTTGAATTAGCGAAGTACCCAATTGCTTCACATTCTAATGTATATAAGCTTTGCCCGCATGTTCGTAATTTAAAGAACGAACAAATCATCGCATTGTTTAAAAAGAACGGCATGATTGGTGTGACTTTTGTCCCGTACTTTATAGCGAATACTCCACAGCCCATCATGTCAGATGTTCTTCATCATATCGATTATCTTTGTTCCCTAGGTGGAGAGAACAATATAGGATTTGGCTCAGACTTCGATGGAATCGAAGTTATGATAAAGGGACTGGAAAATTATGCATGTTACTACGGTTTCATCAATCATTTGTTGAACTATTATCCGCAAAGATTGGTCAATAAACTTGTTTATCATAACTTTATCGATCACATTTCTTATTAAAATAAATATGTTTGAGCGAAAATCTCAGAGGAAGCAATAAACTAGGGTGGACTTCAAAGTATACATAAACTCTATAAGGGCTCCTGCACATCCCGCTAAATAGCTAGTACATAAAGAATACATTAACTGGCAAGTTTAACAGATTATTTTAAGCTAAACTCTTGTATTTTTTAAGTTAAGGGTCTAAAATTGTTAACGTTTAGTAAATTCCAATTAAAAAACTCAGTTTTCTCAATGGATTAAGAATTATAAAAAAATTGGACGGAATTATGATAAACTATAATTTATATGTATAACTTTATTTTGCATTTTTTAGAGGGGTGTAAATACACATGATTAGTCAACTTTCCTGGAAAGTTGGAGGACAGCAAGGAGAAGGTATTGAAAGTACTGGTGAAGTCTTCTCAATTGCATTAAACCGACTAGGCTATTATTTATACGGATACCGCCACTTTTCATCACGAATTAAAGGCGGCCATACAAACAATAAAATTCGTGTTAGCACGACACAAGTTCGTTCAATCTCAGACGATCTTGATATATTGGTAGCTTTTGATCAAGAAACAATTGATGTCAACTTCCATGAGCTGCGTACTGGAGGAATTGTACTTGCTGATGCAAAATTTAATCCAACGATACCTGAAGGAGCGGATGTTACACTCTATTCAGTGCCGTTTACAGAAATCGCAACGGAATTAGGTACTTCCCTTATGAAAAACATGGTTGCAATCGGAGCAACAAGTGCGATTCTTAATTTAGATCCGCGCGGATACCATGAAGTTGTTCATGACACATATGGCCGTAAAGGTGAAAAGATCGTTGAGAAAAATATGCAGGCTATTGAAAAAGGTGCCGATTATTTAAAAAATGAGCTTGGATATAACCGACAGGACATGTTTCTTGAAAAAGCTGATGGAAAAAAACGGATGTTCATGATCGGAAATGACGCCATTGCTTTAGGTGCGATTGCAGGCGGCTCACGTTTTATGGCTGCATATCCAATTACTCCAGCATCAGAAATAATGGAGTACTTAATTAAAAAGCTTCCTAAATTTGGCGGAGCAGTTATCCAAACAGAGGATGAAATTGCTGCTTGTACGATGGCAATTGGGGCTAACTATGCAGGTGCCCGTACGTTTACTGCTTCAGCTGGGCCAGGCTTATCATTAATGATGGAAGCAATCGGTTTATCAGGTATGACAGAACAGCCATTAGTGATCGTTGACACGCAACGTGGCGGTCCAAGTACTGGATTACCGACAAAACAAGAGCAATCAGACTTAATGGCGATGATTTACGGTACTCATGGTGAAATTCCTAAAGTGGTTATGGCACCAAGTACTGTACAAGAAGCTTTCTATGATACAATTGAGGCATTTAATATTGCTGAAGAATACCAGGTTCCTGTCATTTTGTTAACAGATTTACAGCTTTCATTAGGTAAACAAACAGTTGAACCGCTAGATTATAGCCAAATTGAAATTCGTCGTGGCAAGCTTCAAACGGAAGAGCTACCTGAAATTGAAAATAAAGGTTATTTCAAACGCTATGAGGTAACAGAAGACGGAATTTCACCTCGGGTAATTCCAGGTATGAAAAATGGTATTCACCATGTCACAGGTGTAGAGCATGATGAAACAGGCAAGCCGTCAGAGTCTGCGGGTAATCGTAAGGAACAGATGGACAAGCGATTAAGAAAACTTGCCAACATTCAATTTAAAAACCCTGTTCATAAACATATTCAACACGAAAACCCAGATATTTTACTTGTAGGGTATATTTCGACGAGAGGAACAATTGAAGAAGCGATGACACGTCTAGAAGCTGATGGTATTAAAGTAAACCATGCACAAATTCGCCTTATTCATCCGTTCCCAACTGAAGAAATGCTTCCATTAATTGAAGCTGCTAAAAAGGTTATTGTTGTTGAAAACAATGCAACAGGCCAGCTGGCAAGCCTGTTAAAAATGAATGTAGGGTATGCGAATAAGATTTCTTCATTATTAAAATATGATGGCAACCCATTCTTACCTCATGAAATTCATACGAGAAGCAAGGAGCTGATCTAACATGGCAACAACGTTTAAAGATTTCCGTAATAACGTAAAACCGAACTGGTGCCCTGGGTGTGGCGATTTCTCTGTACAGGCTGCTATTCAACGTGCTGCAGCGAATGTAGGATTAACACCAGATCAGCTTGCTGTTGTTTCTGGTATCGGGTGTTCAGGGAGGATTTCCGGATACATTAATTCGTATGGTTTTCATGGCATACATGGACGTTCTTTACCGATTGCACAAGGTGTTAAAATGGCGAATAAAGATTTAACAGTTATTGCTTCAGGTGGAGATGGTGACGGATTTGCAATCGGGATGGGTCATACTATTCATGCGATTCGACGAAACATTGACATGACGTATATTGTCATGGATAACCAAATTTACGGTTTAACAAAAGGTCAAACATCACCTCGAAGTGATGCAGGTTTTGTGACAAAGAGTACACCTCAAGGCTCAATTGAGTCATCCCTATCGGTAATGGAAATGGCGTTAACAGCAGGGGCTACATTTGTTGCACAAAGCTTTTCAACTGATCTAAAGGATTTAACAGCCCTTATTGAAGCTGGTATTAATCATAAAGGCTTCTCGCTTATTAACGTGTTTAGTCCTTGTGTTACTTACAATAAGGTGAACACATATGATTGGTTTAAAGAAAACTTAACTAAGCTTGCGAATGTTGAAGGCTATGATCCTCACAATAAAGAAATGGCCATGCAAACACTAATGAGACATAATGGATTAGTTACAGGTTTGATTTATCAAAATACGGAACAAAAATCATATCAAGAACTCCTGAATGGATATAGTGAAACACCATTATCAAAAGCTGAATTAGCGATTGATGAAGAGGAATTTAATAAATTAGTTGCAGAATTTATGTAAGACTGTCTTAAAAGGGTTTGTCCCCAAACAAACATCAAAGAAATGTGTTTGTGGGACTGACCCTTTTGCTTTTAGACAGCTTTTTTTGCATGTTTCTATCTAAAATAAAAAAATTTATTTTGACAGCAATCATGTGTTTATGTGAGATGGACACTCTTATTTACATTTTTGTGCGAGGTGATAAAATATTAATATGTAAGGGTTTACAATAAGAGGGGTGTGCATCATGGGCGGAAAAATGAAAGCGGTTGTTAAGCATCACCAGGGGTATGGAGCTCAGCTTCAAATGGTGGAGATACCACAAATAAACGAGGATGAAGTCCTTATCAAAGTAAAAGCGACATCAATTTGCGGTACAGATGTTCATATTTATAAATGGGATGAGTGGTCACAGAGTCGCGTAAAACCACCTTATATTTTCGGACATGAATTTTCTGGAGAAGTTGTTCAAAAAGGGAATAAGGTTACAAATGTTGAAATAGGAGATTCTGTATCAGCAGAAACTCATATTGTTTGTGGAAAATGTCAGCAATGTTTAACAGGCAGAGCGCATATTTGTAAACATACAAAAATAATTGGCGTCGATACGCAGGGCTGTTTTGCTGAATATGTTGCGCTACCTTCAGCTAATCTTTGGAAAAATCCAAAGGAAATGCCATTTGATATTGCCTCCATTCAAGAACCGATGGGAAATGCTGTCCATACTGTTTTATCAGGAGAAGTCATCGGAAAAACAGTAGCCATTATCGGCTGCGGTCCAATTGGCATGATGGCAGTTGGTGTTGCTAAAGCTGCTGGTGCTGCACAAGTGATCGCTATTGATTTAAACGATTACCGTTTAAATTTAGCAAAAGAGATGGGGGCAACTAGAATTATTAACTCAAACAAGGAAAATCCTCTTGAGGTTGTCGAATTTTTAACAGGGGGAAATGGAGTTGATGTTGTATGTGAAATGTCAGGACATCCGGTTGCGATGAATCATGGGTTTAAAATGGTAACAAACGGCGGTAGGGTATCCATTTTAAGTTTACCGTTACGTCCGGTTGAAGTTGATGTGACCAATAATATTGTATTCAAGGGGATAACCGTGCAAGGTATAACCGGCAGAAAAATGTTTGAGAGCTGGCAGCAGGTTTCCGCTCTTATACATTCAGGGCAGATTAATACACGCCCGATCATAACCCACCACTTTTCACTTGAAGAATTTGAAAAGGGCTTTGATTTAATGATAGAGGGGAACTGTGGCAAGGTTGTCTTACAACCGTAACGGCAATTTTAGTTTTTGCTAAATAAATGAAGAGGAGGAATGGAAAGTGAAAGGCTTTGAATATTTACAATCTGAGCTAGATGAAATGAAAAAACAAGGTACTTTTCGGACATTAATTCCGTTGGAAAGTGATCAAGGTGCAAAGGTAATTATTAATGGAAAAGAGGTGATCCAGCTTTCTTCCAATAATTATTTAGGCTTAACCTCACATCCAAGACTGCGAAAGGCAGCCCTGGAAGCTGTTGAGAATTTTGGTGCAGGTACTGGGTCAGTTCGAACCATTGCAGGTACGTTCACCATGCATAAAGAGCTTGAAGAAAAGCTTGCGGAATTTAAACATACCGAAGCGGCATTAGTATTCCAGTCGGGTTTTACAACAAACCAAGGGGTTCTTTCTTCGATCTTAACAAAAGAAGACGTTGTTATTTCTGATGCACTCAACCATGCATCAATTATTGATGGAATTCGCTTAACAAAAGCAGCAAGAAAAGTATATAACCATGTTGATATGGCAGATCTTGAAAGAGCATTGCAAGAATCAAAGGATTTTAGAGTTCGAATCATTGTAACAGATGGTGTGTTTTCAATGGATGGAAACATTGCACCACTTCCTGAAATTGTTGATCTAGCGGAGAAGTATGATGCATTAGTGATGGTCGATGATGCACACGCTTCAGGTGTTTTAGGTGAAAATGGCCGCGGAACCGTGAATCATTTTGGTTTAGATGGCAAAGTGCACATTCAAGTGGGAACACTAAGCAAGGCCATAGGTGTATTAGGAGGATATGTAGCAAGCTCAAGAACGCTAATAGACTATTTAATACATCGTGGGCGCCCGTTTTTGTTCAGCACATCTCATCCCCCTGCTGTTACAGCTGCATGCAGCGAAGCAATCCGTGTACTTTTAGAAGAGCCTCATCTAATTGAGCGTTTATGGGAAAATACAACATTCTTTAAGGATGGCCTTAACCATTTAGGTTTTAATATCGGGAAAAGCAATACACCGATTACACCAGTGATTGTTGGTGATGAAGCACTTTCACATCAATTTTCCGATAAGCTATTAGAATATGGAGTTTTTGCCCAAGGTATCGCATTCCCAACAGTAGCAAAAGGGCTTGCACGGGTGAGGACAATTGTTACAGCAGAACATACGGAGGATCAGCTTCAGGAAGCACTGGATATTTTTGAGAAGGCTGGCAGAGAACTCCAGATTATTTAAGCTTTCATTCGTTATCAAATTATATAAGTTTATACAATTACAACACCTCTCTCTTCATATACATGGCAATAATACATTTATGGAGTGATTCCGTTGGCAGTAGTAAAAGCAACTGAAGCTGATGTGAAATTGTTAGCTCGTTTAATGAGGGCAGAGGCAGAAGGTGATGGGAAGCTGGGTATGTTAATTGTCGGAAATGTTGGAGTGAACAGAACACGGTGGTCTAAAAAACCATAATAAAAAACTTGCAGGATGGAAGCGTTCTCCATTAATGACTCTACGGGCAAGTGGAATATTCATATCTCTTGCAGCTTGGTAAAAATATCCCTTTATCGTAGCCTCAAACCCGCCTGGACGTTGGAAAACCATTTCTCTAATGGTCGATATATCCTTAAAATCCAGGCAACCAGATCGGGAACTTGTCCAGCACAATGGTACAATCAATGGAATGCAGAAAGATTTAAATCGCATTGCTTTTACAAGCCAACGAACACAGCTTGTCCGGATGTTTATAGTACATTTTAAAGAGAGTGCTTAATTATAACTTTTTAGTGCTCGTTTATAAGCTAAAGGTTTCTTTTCTGTCAAGGAATCTTATCGATCTTTCTAATTAACAATGTGGAAAAAAGCTAAGATAAGGCTGTCTAATAGTCATAATTATGACTAGATAGACAGCCTTTACCTATTTCCGATACGTATTTTTTATAACCTTATTAGCCACTCTAAAATATGGGTCATACTCTTTTAATAAGGCAAATAAAGTTGAAATCACGGAAAGGAGCATGGACGATGATATTTTTTCAGCCAGAGTTTCGCAATGAACAAGGTGAAATCATAAATGTAGTAGATGCAAAAGGCAAAGCGATTGGATACATAGCCTATTTGTATAAAGATGACAAAGACCTTTATATAATGGGGCAATTGGATAACCCTGGTGAAAAGCAAAACTTTATCGATATTACTGCTAAGTACATCGATGGCCTAAAAAAATCGATTCTTGGAGAAGGAGAAAAGGAACCAAATATGTTTATTCATCTTGGTGGAGAATTGATTGATATCGATAAAGATACACAAGAACAGAGTGAATAAGATGTCAGGAAGAACTTCTTTAAAGTGTCATGCATAGGATGCTTCATAGACATTTTACCCACTAGGAGGGACCGTTCTGTGAAATATCCGCAAAATTTCTGTCACCCGAAACTTATTGATCCGTCAGGAGAAAGGGTAAGTGAGTCAGAAGAACTTGGTTTAACAATGCTAATTGATAAAGGAATAGGATTAGCTTTATTTGAAGAAATGTTACAACTTGCAGGTCAATATGTTGATTATATAAAACTCGGTTTTGGAACAACAATGTTGTATCCTCCAGAGCTTTTGAAAAAAAAATTGCTTTTAGCTAAGAAAGAAAATATTGCAGTCTATCCAGGTGGAACATTGTTTGAAATAGCAGCCCATAAAGGTGTTTTAGGGGAGTATTTTGAGTATATAGAGAGAATAGGATTTGATCATCTAGAAATTTCAGATGGAACAATCGAATTACCTTATCGAAAGCGGAGAAAAGTTATTCAGGAAGCCGTAGGAAAAGGATTCACAGTCATCACAGAATGTGGAAAAAAAGCTGAGGGCAGCTATTTGGAAGTAAAAGAATTGGAACGAACCCTTTATTCTGATCTGGAATGCGGTGCTTCTTATGTGATTGTTGAAGGACGGGAGTCGGGGAAAAACGTAGGCATTTATAATGAGCAAGGTCTGATTGATAAGGAATTTCTTATTGATATCGAAAAAACGATTACGAACGATGTAAGAAAATACCTTATCTGGGAAGCTCCGCAAAAAAAACAGCAGATTGAATTAATACAATTTTGGGGAAGAAATGTTAATTTAGGAAATATCCAATGCGAGGATGCTTTTAATCTTGAATGCTTAAGAAGGGGTTTAAGATTTGATACTTTTCCGCTGAATCGCTCTCATACGATTTTACAGATTGAATAACGTAAAGTGAAAGGGACTGTTCTTTCTAACATTTGTTTAGAGAGTGACTGTCCCTTTTGTTTTACCTCTTACTTAAATACAAATATTGTTTAATATAAAATGTAGCATTTGAAAAAAGTGAAAATGAGGTGCATCCATGCATTGGATTGTATCAAAAATATAGTTAAGGGAAATGTAAACAAAGAAGAGATATTTTATTTGGAGGAAAGGGAAATGGAAGCAAAACAAGGAAAAGCAAACATAGTTGCGATCGCTCTCATTCCATTAGTCATGGTTTTGGGAAATTCTATGTTAGTCCCTGTACTACCGACAATGAAATCAAAATTGGGTTTATCAGAATTTCAAGTTAGTCTAACTATCACAGTGTTTTCTCTTGCTGCGGGATTAATCATTCCGTTTGTCGGTTATTTATCAGATCGATTCGGACGAAAGTGGATTATTGTTTCATCTTTAGTGATCTATGGTATCGGAGGAATTGTTTCAGGTCTTGCCGCATGGTTACTCGATAATTCCTATACATGGATATTAGTAGGAAGAATTATTCAAGGAATTGGTGCTGCTGGTACTTCACCGATTGCGATGGCCTTAATCGGAGATGTTTATTCAGGTGCACAAGAAAGTAAAGCACTTGGCATTATTGAATCAACAAACGGGTTAGGGAAGATATTATCTCCCATTATCGGATCTTTGATTGCATTGATTGTTTGGTTTGCAGTGTTTTTTACATTCCCACTTTTATGCTTTGCAACTGCACTCTTTGTTTGGATTGGTGTAAAGGAAAAGAAAAAAATGGAGGGCAAACCGCTGCCAAAGTATCTTGGTGATTTAAAACAAATTTTTAAACAAAAGGGGAAATGGCTGATTCCTTCATTTTTTGTCGGTTCAGTCGGTTTGTTCATCCTTTTTGGTGTTTTATTTTATTTATCAGATATTCTTGAAGAAACATTTAAAGTTGATGGAATCATAAAAGGATGTATTTTGGCAATTCCCCTATTTGGAATGGTGCTCACAGCCTATATAACAGGGGCAAAAATAAAGCAAAATAAACCTCTCATACGAAGAGTTATGGTTATAGGATTGATTTTGTTAACTAGCTCAATGGTCGCTGTATCTTTTCTTGAACAGATTGTACCTATGGTAGGTCTATTAACATTAGGCAGTATCGGAACAGGTCTTCTGCTGCCTTGTTTGAATACCTTAATTACTGGGGCTGTTAATAAAGCTGAACGAGGTATGATTACCTCATTATATGGCAGTGTACGTTTCCTCGGAGTAGCGTTCGGTCCGCCATTATTTAGCTGGTTAATGAAAATTTCACATCAAACGGTTTTTTTCAGTATGGCTGGTTTAAGTTTGTTGACCTTGATATTAGCCTTTTTCTTAATAAAGCCAAGTAATAGTAATGAAGGTGAACAAGACAAGACAAAGCAATTGGCTACCCTGTTTAAACAACGGGAGAAGATACCTACTTCATAAACTTAGAAAATTTTAGCCAGTAAGTAGATAATTTTCATTAATAACGCAGTGATCGCGGCAGCCATAAGGGGACCAACTGGAATCCCACGCAAAAAAACGATTCCGACAATCGAACCCACTACAAGACCGACAATCATGTGGGGTTCAACACGAAGCATTTCCAAGCCTTTTCCATTCATATATGTAGCAAGTGCTCCTCCTGCAAGGGCCACAGCCCCAGAAAGTGTTGTTAGGAGGAGTAAAATATCCTTTCCTGTTATTTTTCCGCTAGCAAAAGGAACCAAAACCGAGATCGTTAAAAACATAAGTCCTAATTCCAAACCGCGCCGTTCTAGCATTGGAAAAAACCGCTCAAGGGATGATAATTTTAAAACCAACAAGATGCTTGCAGCTGTTGCAATAATCGGAGAGCGGCCAATTAATCCTACTATAATAAGAATGACTAGTGATAATTCCCCTGCTGATATATTCATTGTAACCAACCCCTGTCCCATTTGCTTTCCTGACATATTTGTATGTATAGGATGAAGAAAGTATGCTCTTTCCTTACTGAATTGCACAAAACATCTACAAAATAATTTCATTTCTCTCATTTTCCTAACGAATGAAAATAAAGTAAAATAAAGTGTAACTTCCAACAGTGGAGAGGTTTTACTACATATAAAAAAGAGTTTTAAAAAATGGTAGTTTCCTAACAAAATGTAAGGTGATAAATAAATGAAGGTTATAATTGCAGAAAAGCCGGATCAGGCTTCAACTCTATGTTCACAATTTGAGAGAGTTAAAAAAGATGGATATTATGAAATAAAACCAAATGAATTTTTTCCAAATGGTGCTTATTGTACATGGGCAATAGGCCACTTAACGCAGCTTGTGGCTCCTGAAGATTACCATCCAGAATGGAAAAAATGGACATTATCAACGTTACCGATTATTCCTGAAAAATTTAAATATGAAGTAATGAAGTCTAAAGCAAAACAATATTATATTGTTAGTCAGCTGTTAAAAAATCCTGTGGTAAAGGAAATTATTCACGCAGGTGATGCTGGGCGTGAAGGAGAACTGATCATAAGAAATATCATTCAGCTTTCCGGAGTTAAAAAACCGCTCAAAAGATTATGGATTTCATCACTTACTCCGGCATCGATACTTCAGGGATTTCGCCAATTACTCGATGAGGAAAATACGAGGAACCTTTATTATGAAGCATATTCTCGTGCATGTGCAGATTGGCTTGTCGGAATGAATGCATCAAGGGTATATTCACTTTTACTAAAAGAAAAGGGAATGAACGATGTTTTTTCCGCAGGCAGAGTTCAGACGCCAACACTTGCATTAATCGTGAAAAGGGAAAAGGAGATTGAGAAATTTGAGCCTGAGCCATTTTGGGAAGTTGTCGCGACATTTGCAATTGGTGGTAAAAAATATAAAGGGAAATGGCAAAAAGACCAACAAAGCAGAGTAATGAATAAAGATTTGGCGGAGAAGATTGCTGCATTTTGCAAGGGAAAACCTGCTGAAATCAAAGAACTGAAAACCGAGCGTAAGGAATACCAACCACCTTTTCTTTTCAATTTATCATCATTGCAAGCAGAGGCTAATAAAATCTATAAATTTTCTCCGAAAAAAACGCTGGATATTGTACAGACATTGTATCAAAAAGGGATTGTATCTTATCCCCGCAGTGACTCTACCTTTGTAACAAAAGGGGAGGCAGAGCTTTTTCCGGAAATTCTAGCTAAATTAAGTGCCTTTGATGATTATAAAGAGTTTTTTCCATTACCAATGTCATCAATTGTAAACAATCCTCGTTATGTTAATGAAAAAAAGGTAACCGATCATTATGCCATTATTCCAACAGAGCAAGTAAAAGATCCAAAAAAATTGTCAACAGATGAACAGAAAATGTATGACATGATTATTAAAAGACTTATAGCCGCCCACTATGATAAAGCGATATTTGATTACTCTACATTAACCACAGTAGTAGACGGTCGCGCTGAATTTATCACAAAGGGCAAACAGCAAATTCAAGAAGGCTGGCGAAAGGTTATCTACCAGGATAAAAAAGAAAAGGATCAAATCCTCCCAAATGTTAAGCAGGGAGATTCAGGACATGTTGAAAAAGTTGAAACAAAGGAAAGTCAAACACAGCCACCAAAACGCTTTACAGAAGGTCAATTAATCACATTAATGAAAACAGCAGGAAAATATTTAGACAATGATGAATTAGAAAAGGTATTAAGTAAGGTCGAAGGATTAGGAACAGAAGCGACAAGAGCCGGAATTATCACGATGTTAAAGGAACGAAAATACATCGAAATAAAAAAGAATCACGTGTTCGCAACTGATAAAGGGAAGGTTCTTATTGAAGCCATTGGAGATCAAATATTGGCTTCTCCAGAAATGACGGCTAAATGGGAACAGCGGCTCTCAGAAATTGGTGAGGGACAAGCATCACCATCTGTTTTCATGGAACAAACGAAAAAGCTGTCAACAAAAATTGTAAATGATGCAATAGCCATTGCCCCAAACTGGAAGTTTGAAGGATTACAAATTGATACGATTCAGCGTTTATCGTCACGTTATACATTGGGCAAGAAGGTCGGCAAATGCAAATTGTGTGATGGTGATATAGTTGACAAAGGACAATTTTATGGATGTTCAAATTATAAGACAGCCAATTGTCAATTTAGTATTTCAAAACAGATCCTTGGAAAGAAGATAACAAAGACAAATATTCAAAAGCTGCTTAAAGAAGGTAGTACAAATAAAATTAAAGGTTTTAAAAAAGGTGATAATTCGTTTGATGCTAAATTGGAATGGAAGGACGGGAAGATTGGATTTTTGATTGAGAAATAGTAACAATAAGAACTTTATATACTAAAACTAATGCGAGTTGAAAAGGATAAAAAAGGTAATCGATTTATAAAAAATATCCACTTGTTTCTTTAGGAACATTACTGTCAATTGACGGTAATGTTTTTTATATACTCCAAACACCCAATTCTAAATGGATAAATATCATAACCATTCTCCTCTTCATAGAATAAATGAGCATCTATTCTAAATATTGGAGTGCAACTGAATGATAAAGATCATTTATCTATCTGATAAGCAAAAAAATAATCATATAGGGTCAAATACAAATGAATATAACAACCAGCTGCCAAAAATAGAATTATCAAGGTCATTTCTTAAGTATTATCTTATAAACTCAAGAGAAGTCATTATTAAATTTGGTCATTGGTCACAAGCATTTTATGTAAATAAATCAAATGATTTATCGGACAATGAAATCGGAATTCCAAGTAATATTTTACCGTTTTCGATACCTGACGAGCTTGTTTATGATTTTAAAGTTGATGGAAATATTATTCATATTGGTCCCTTTATTGCCTATATAGCCAAAAATAAATTCAAACAATTATCACCGAATTTGCTGGAAAAAAATAAAAATCGTTTTAAATTGGAGGAAGCACAAGGTCGATTAATAATGATTTGCGCAAGTGACAGCATTGATCCCGTAAATAAAACAATAACTGGTTATTATTATCAGCCAACAAAGGGAAAATGGGCGAAAGAAGTATTTCCATTTCCAGACTCAATTTTTAAAAAAATACAAATACCTGATGAAATTGAAACTTCTTTGGAAAATGTGATTGGCGGCAAACTTTTCAATACAAACCCTTTTAATAAATTTCAGTTATGGGAAGCTTGCTCAACAAATGAAAAGGTTAAATTGTTTCTTCCAGAAACAAGACTTTACAAAACATTTCATGATTTGGAAGAAATGCTAGAAAAATTTGAAACAGTGTATATGAAGCCTATTAAGGGACGCCAAGGAAAGGGTATAATTGTCGTAAAAAAAGAAAACAACGAGTTTCATATCATTAATATTGAAAAAGAAAAAATGGTGTATCAAACTATATATGAAGTAAATAGATACATGCAAAAAAAATTGAAAATGAATTATATCATTCAACAAGGTGTCTCAACGATCTATAACAATAAAAAATTTGATTTTCGCTTATACTTTCAGAAAAATAGAGAGAAGAAATGGGTATGTCAGGGAGTCATCGGAAGGGTTGCACAAGAGAATAGCATAATTACAAATTTGAAACATGTTGTCCACCTGACGGAAGGTGGAAAGATGTTAAAAATTATTTTTAAAATTGGAGAAGAAGAGGCAAGTGAGATCTTGAAGCGGACAATTGAGGTAAGCAGGGAGCTTTGTGAGCATATAGATCAAAAATTGGGGCATTTTGGGGATGTTGCATTAGACGTTATTATCGATCATAATTTCAAGCCGTGGATTCTTGAAGTGAATCATCTTTATGGGAAAAAGAGCCTGAAGATTCTGGAAGATAATGAAGTGATTAATAAATTAGATGCAACACCACTTGAGTATGCAATATCACTTGCAGGCTTTTAATTTTGTTGTGTAGAGATTACGGGTATACACCTTTCACTTTATCTTACAACATATAAATACGTTTTAGGATTGTTTTCTATCAAAAATATCGATATACTATTAAGTTGTATGTTTTTATTATAAAATGGAAGTTCATACAACATTTTTTCTTGCACGTTAAGAAAGTATAAATTTGCAGCGCAGGAGAGAATTCGACGTAGTGGCAAATTTTAAGAATGAAGTTTAAGTGCAACTAGGCAGTCGCACTGCGCCTAAAGGCTTGGCGCCAGCCAAGTTTTCTTTATAACAATGACCGCTTTATCGTATAAGTAATAACGTGCAACTATTAAAAGGGTAGGTTGAAAGGAGAATCACATAATGAATGAACAGCAACGTAAGGAAAGTACTCAAGTAAATCCTTCGGACAAAAAATCCGATAAGGATTACAGTAAGTATTTCCAAGCAGTGTATATGCCTCCTTCACTAAAGGATGCTAAAAAGCGAGGAAAAGAAGAAGTAAAATATGAAGGCTTTGCCATTCCTGAAGAATTTAAAGGCATGGGACAAGGCCGGAAGTTTTACATTCGCACGTATGGCTGCCAAATGAATGAGCATGACACAGAAGTTATGGCAGGTATTTTTATGGCGTTAGGCTATGAGCCGACTGATGGTGTTGAAGATGCCAATGTCATTTTGCTAAATACATGTGCGATTCGGGAAAATGCAGAAAACAAGGTATTTGGTGAGCTTGGTCACCTAAAGGCATTAAAGAAAGAAAGACCGGACTTATTATTAGGTGTCTGTGGTTGTATGTCACAGGAAGAATCAGTTGTAAACAGGATTTTAAAGGTTCATCCTTTTGTTGATATGATCTTTGGTACCCATAATATACACCGCCTGCCTTATATTTTAAATGAAGCTTATCTTTCTAAGGAAATGGTGATCGAAGTATGGTCTAAAGAAGGCGATGTCATCGAAAATCTTCCTAAGGTTCGTAAAGGAAATATTAAGGCTTGGGTTAATATTATGTATGGCTGTGATAAATTTTGTACGTATTGTATTGTTCCTTATACTCGCGGTAAAGAACGCAGCCGTCGTCCAGAGGAAATTATCCAAGAGGTTCGTCACTTAGCAGCTCAAGGCTATAAAGAGATTACTCTCCTAGGGCAAAACGTAAATGCCTATGGGAAGGATTTTGAAGACATAGACTATGGCTTAGGTGATTTAATGGATGAGATTCACAAAATTGATATCCCAAGAATCCGCTTTACAACAAGCCATCCTCGTGATTTCGACGATCATTTAATTGAAGTGTTAGCAAAAGGCGGCAACCTTTTAGATCATATCCATCTACCTGTTCAATCAGGAAGTACGGAAATTCTAAAAATTATGGCACGTAAATATACTCGCGAACAATATTTAGATTTGGTCCGCAAAATTAAGGAAGCAATGCCGAATGTTTCATTAACAACAGATATCATCGTTGGTTTTCCAAATGAAACAGAAGAACAATTCGAAGAAACTCTTTCACTGTATCGTGAAGTAGAGTTTGATAGCGCATATACGTTTATTTATTCACCTCGTGAAGGTACACCTGCAGCGAAAATGAAAGACAATGTCCCAATGGAAGTGAAAAAAGAACGTCTCCAACGATTAAACGCTGTCGTAAATGAAATTTCTGCAAAGAAATTAAAAGAATACGAAGGCAAGGTTGTAAATGTTCTTGTTGAAGGGGAAAGCAAAAACAATCCAGAAGTTCTTGCAGGATATACAGAGAAAAGCAAACTTGTAAACTTTAAAGCACCAAAAACAGCGATTGGAAAAATCGTGAAGGTGAAAATTACAAAAGCAAAAACATGGACGCTAGATGGAGAAATGGTTGAAGAAGCGATTGAGGTGAAATAAGATGACGATTTATACGAAAGACGAAATTGTAGCAAAAGCGCGTGAACTTGCTCAAATGATTGCCGAATCTAAGGAAGTTGATTTCTTTAAGCGGGCAGAAGCTCAACTAAATGAAAATCAAAAAGTGCGTGAAAAGATTGCTAGTATTAAAAGTCTTCAAAAGCAAGCCGTCAACTTTCAACATTATGGAAAGCATGAAGCGTTAAAACAGGTTGAGGCTAAAATTGAAAAAATTCAAAATGAATTGGATGAAATTCCAATTATTCAAGAATTTCAAGAGTCCCAAGTTGAAGTCAATGATTTGCTGCAACTCGTGTCACACACAATTTCTAACAAGGTTACAAATGAAATTATTACCTCAACAGGAGGAGATCTCTTAGCAGGGGAGACAGGTTCAAAGGTTCGACATTCAACTGGCGGAAGCTGTTCATAATGATTCGAAACAGAGGTTTGCTGTAAAAGGCAGACCTCTTTTTATTTTGTGAATAAAAAAATTATCAAATAATTTTAGAGAACCAGGCACCTTTTTTCTTTTTTAGGCACATATTTATAACCATTAGCATAGAATGAACTATAGGTTTCATGAATTGGGGTAACATGTCATCATTTCAGTAAATTATTTAGGCACAATCGTTACTAGCCTAGCATAGGATTAAAAGAAGATTCATTGAGGAGGGTATGCTCGAATGTCTGAATACAGAGAAATAATTACTAAAGCAGTTGTTGCGAAAGGACGTAAGTTTTCCCAATGCACACATACGATATCACCATCGCAAAAACCTGCGAGCATTTTAGGTGGATGGATCATTAACCATAATTATGATGCTCAAAAGAAAGGGAAAACAGTTGAGGTCGAAGGTACTTATGATATCAACGTTTGGTATTCTTATAATGAAAACACAAAAACAGAGGTTGTAACAGAGAGAATAGAATATTGTGATATTATCAAATTAAGATATAAAGACGACAATATCATTGATGATGAGCATGAGGTTATCTGTAAAGTATTACAACAACCTAATTGTTTAGAAGTGACAATCTCACCAAACGGAAATAAAATAATTGTTCAAGCAGAACGCGAGCTTTTAGCAGAGGTTATTGGTGAAACAAAAGTATGTGTAAAAGTTAATCCGCAAGGCTGTGAAAATGACGATGAGTGGGAAGATGAATTAGACGAGGAATTTGAGGATTTAAATCCAGAATTTTTAATTGGAGATGTAGAAGAGTAACTAGGAGGACGTGTCTTCCTAGTTTTCTTTTTTAAAAATTATATTATTAGATTCCTTTCTTTACCTAACCCAATTATCACATGATTTTGTCGAATTATGATATAATGAAATGTGATTTTTAAGAACGTTAAGGTGGTATTGGAGGAAAAATATGGCTACATACACGCCGATGATACAGCAATATTTAAAAATTAAGGCAGATTATCAAGATGCCTTTTTATTTTTTCGATTAGGTGATTTTTATGAAATGTTTTTTCAAGATGCAATACAAGCGTCACAAGAGCTTGAAATCACTTTAACCAGTCGTGATGGCGGCAGTGAGGAACGAATCCCAATGTGCGGGGTTCCTTATCATTCTGCTCCAACCTATATCGAACAACTTATCTCAAAAGGGTATAAGGTGGCAATTTGCGAGCAAACTGAGGATCCGAAGCAAGCAAAGGGTGTTGTAAGGCGTGAGGTTGTTCAACTTATTACACCAGGAACAGTTATGGATGGGAAAGGCATTCACGATAAAGAAAATAATTATATCGCTTCAATGACCGTTTTTGATTCACAAATCGGACTTGCATTAAGTGATTTAACGACAGGAGAAAACCTCGTAGCAATCTGTTCAAGCTTTGATGAGGTAGTAAATGAACTTTATTCAGTTGGGGCAAAAGAAGCGGTCATCGCAAATGATTTTCCAAATGAATGGAAAAAACAACTTATTGACCGTTGTCAGGCTACATTGTCATATGAAGAAGAACACTCAATTTCTGATGAGTTGCAAGTTATTATTGAACAATTACATGACGAACGTCTTACAAAAGCCTTTGGAAGATTAGTAAACTATCTCCAACGGACGCAAAAACGCAGTCTTGATCATCTGCAACCAGTAAAAGTGTATTACTTGCAAGACGCGATGAAAATTGATCTTTATTCAAAGCGGAATTTGGAGCTAACAGAAACAATTCGTTCGAAAGGCAGAAAAGGCTCTCTGCTATGGTTATTAGATGAAACGAAGACGGCAATGGGAGGAAGGTTGTTAAAGCAGTGGGTAGATAAACCGCTCGTTGATCGCCAAAAAATCGAAGCTCGTCTGGCTATGGTTGAGACATTTATCGTCAATTACTTTGAACGAGAGGATTTACGCAATCTTTTAAAAGAAGTTTACGACTTAGAAAGACTCGCGGGCAGAGTGGCATTCGGAAATGTAAATGCGAGGGATTTAATTCAATTAAAAAAATCACTGCAGCAAGTCCCGGCTATCGATGAGCTATGTCAATCGTTAAATAATGAGAATTACTTATCTGAGCGTCTTGATCCATGTGAAGATTTAACGAAGCTTTTAGAGAGAGCAATTGTTGAAAATCCGCCGCTCTCTGTAAAGGAAGGAAATATTATCAACAATGGATATCATGATGTTCTTGATCAATATCGTGATGCAAGTCGTAACGGGAAAACTTGGATTGCGCAACTTGAGCAGCAGGAACGTCAAAGAACGGGGATAAAGTCGTTAAAAATTGGCTACAATCGTGTGTTCGGCTATTATATTGAAGTGACAAGAGCGAACCTTCATTTATTACAGGAAGGGATGTATGAGCGGAAGCAAACATTAACAAATGCGGAAAGATTTATTACGCCTGAATTAAAGGAAAAAGAAACGCTCATCCTAGAAGCAGAAGAAAAGAGTGTTGAGCTTGAATATCAGCTGTTTGTCGATATAAGAGAACAAGTCAAACAATATATTCCTAGATTACAGAAGTTGGCGAAGCGACTTAGCGAGCTGGATGTCCTGCAATGCTTTGCAACAGTTAGCGAACACCGTCATTATTGTAAACCGCAGTTTTCTTTAACTGGTGAGCTTTTTATTAAAGATGGACGTCATCCTGTCGTTGAAAAAGTTATGGACTCACAAGAATATGTACCAAATGATTGTTATTTTAGTGATGAACGCAAAATGCTTCTAATTACAGGGCCAAATATGTCTGGTAAGAGCACCTATATGCGCCAGGTTGCCTTAACAGCGATATTAGCGCAAATTGGCTGCTATGTCCCTGCAACAGAAGCGGTGTTGCCAATTTTTGATCAAATTTTCACAAGAATTGGTGCAGCAGATGATTTGATTTCCGGTCAAAGTACCTTTATGGTGGAGATGCTTGAGGCAAAAAACGCAATTGCTCATGCAACATCACAAAGCTTAATCCTGTTTGATGAAATAGGAAGAGGAACTTCAACCTATGATGGTATGGCTTTAGCACAAGCAATCATCGAGCATATCCATGAGCAAATTGGCGCAAAAACATTATTTTCAACACATTATCATGAGTTAACCGTACTAGAGGAGCAATTAAACTCATTAAAAAATATCCATGTAAAGGCTATTGAAGAAAAAGGAAAAGTGGTATTTTTACACAAAATAGAAGAAGGTGCAGCAGATAAAAGTTACGGTATTCACGTTGCTGAGTTAGCAGATCTTCCAAAGTCATTAATAATGCGGGCAAAAGAAATCCTTTCTGAACTGGAATCAGGAAAAGCCAATAAGGAAACAAATTCAGTCGTCAAGGAAGAAGTCTTTATTGATTCACAGCTATCTTTATTTGCTGATGAACAACCTGCTCCTAAAAAAGGACAAGCGGTACCTAAAAAGGAACAAGCTGTAATTGATGGTTTAAAATCTATGAATCTACTAGAAATGACACCGCTTGATGCAATGAACGAACTATACAAACTTCAGAAGAAATTAAAATAACTTTATTCAAATGTGTTTACTATCCTTTATTATCTTGTAAAAGGCGGTGAGAGACTTGGGAAAGATAATTCGCCTAGATGATCAGCTATCAAATAAAATTGCTGCAGGTGAGGTTGTGGAACGCCCTGCATCTGTTGTAAAAGAGCTTCTAGAAAATGCGATTGATGCAAATAGCACGGTCGTTGAAATTGACATAGAGGAGGCCGGCTTAGGCAAAATACGTGTACTTGATAATGGTGACGGAATAGAGCAAGATGACTGCTTAAATGCGTTTCATCGTCATGCAACAAGTAAAATCAAGGATGAAAATGATCTGTTCCGCATCAGAACATTAGGATTTAGAGGTGAGGCACTGCCTAGTATCGCCTCTGTTTCAATGCTTGATATGAAAACCAGCACAGGAAAAGGCGCAGGGACAAACCTTGTTTTAACCGGTGGGAAAATAGAAAAGCACGAATCAACATCAAGTCGAAAAGGCACAGATATTACTGTAACGAATCTCTTTTTTAATACTCCTGCCCGCTTGAAATATATGAAAAGCGTTCATACTGAGCTAGGGAATATTACTGATATTGTCAATCGCATAGCCCTTGCACACCCAAATGTGTCGATCAGACTCGTTCATAATGGCAAAAAGCTATTACATACAAATGGGAATGGGGATGTTCGCCAAGTGCTTGCATCAATCTATGGGATAGGGATTGCTAAAAAAATGAAGAAACTCTCGCTGGAATCGTTAGACTTTGAAGTAGGCGGGTATGTCGCACTTCCAGAAATTACGAGGGCATCGCGAAATTATATCTCAACTATTATCAATGGACGTTTTATTAAAAATTACCCATTAGTAAAAGCAATTCAACATGGTTATCATACCTTGCTGCCGATCGGCCGCTTCCCGATCGTGTTTTTGGAAATAAAAATGGATCCCATTTTAGTTGATGTCAATGTTCATCCATCAAAGCTCGAGGTTAGAATTAGTAAGGAAACAGAATTAAATGAGCTTATAACAAATGGGATTCGGGATGTTTTTAGACAACAGCAGCTCATTCCATCAGTAGAAATTCCTAAAACACAAAGAGTGAAATCAATCGATGAACAGCAGCAATTTGCTTTTGATCATTCTTTTGATTCAAAGCCAAACGTACAACCAGTTGAAAATGCTAATTACCAACCGGCTATTAAAACGGAAGAACCTATAAAATCACCTTCCATACCGGAGCCTTCAACAATGGAATGGAAAGTAGCTGAAGCGATGAATCCATTTGAAGAGGTTGACCAAGTAGAAACATGTGGAGTACCAATTGATTCAGAGGAACAGGTTAATAACGAGGTAGAGGATGATGGTCTACAGGAAGAGCCGGTTTCTGTTACTGAACGTGTACCACCGTTATATCCTATAGGACAAATGCACGGAACGTATATTTTAGCGCAAAACGATCGTGGGCTTTATATTATTGATCAGCATGCGGCTCAAGAACGTATTAAATATGAATTTTACCGTGAAAAAGTAGGGGAGATTCAATCAGAGGTTCAAGAGCTGTTAGTACCTTTGACATTTGAGTATTCAAATGATGAGGCGATGATTATTGAGGAACACCTTGATATTCTTGCTAAAGTTGGTATTTTTCTTGAGCCTTTTGGCCGTAACAGCTATATCGTCAGATCGCATCCACAATGGTTTCCCAGGGGAGAAGAATCATCAACGATAGAAGAAATGATTCAACAAGTCCTCGATGAGAAAAAAGTCGATATAAAAAAGCTACGTGAAGAAGCTGCGATTATGATGAGTTGTAAAGCATCGATCAAGGCAAACCATCATTTGCGTAACGATGAAATCTTTGCCCTTCTTGAAAGCTTAAGGAAGACAACAGATCCTTTTACCTGTCCGCACGGTCGGCCGATCATCGTTCATTATTCAACATATGAAATGGAAAAAATGTTTAAACGGGTTATGTAAACTATTCAATTAATGATAAGAGACTGTTTTATCAAAAGGCTTATTCCTATTGATTAAACAGTCTCTTTCTTATGATTGCTGACTAAAATCATTCATTTGAACCAATTTTGAAATATTGAATACAATGGAAAAAAACGAAAGGGAGATCAATATGCTTATACTTCTGATTTATATGATCATTGGTGTTTTTTATTCTGTTTATAAAATCAATGAGTTAAAGCGTTATGAGATCGTCCTGACAAGTTTGTTCTGGCCACTGGATGTACTATTAAATTATATTAGGCTTGTTGATAAGGTAAAAAGAAATAATACCAGAATATAAGCCCTCAAGGAGAGGGCTTATTAATGTTAATATGCAATACATAAAATTAACAATAAATATGTTATGTAAACTTAAGGAGAACTTCGTTTTTTTCAAGATAGAGAAAGTCTCCTTACAGATACATACATGCTAAATGTTTACATTTAGATTAAAAAGGGAACAATATTCTGGTGTTCGTGATGTTCGCATGATAAGATGATGAACGTAGAATGTAGTCAGGTGTGAAAGAGTGATTATTATTGGAAAAAAGGAAGCTCGTCGTCATCATTGGTCCAACAGCAGTTGGTAAAACAAAATTAAGCATTGATTTAGCTCATCGGCTAAATGCGGAAATTATCAGTGGAGATTCAATGCAAATCTACAAGGGGATGGATATCGGTACAGCAAAAATAAAGGAAGAGGAAATGAATGGCATACGTCACCATTTACTTGATATTAAATATCCTGATGAAGATTATTCAGCAGCAGAATTTCAGGCAACTGTTCGACCTTTAATTGATGAAATAGCAAATCAGGGTAAAACACCAATGATTGTTGGTGGAACAGGCTTATACATACAATCTGTTTTATATGATTATCAGTTTACAGAAACACCATCAGATCCAGCTTTTAGGATGAAACTTGAATCAGAGCTCCAAGAAAAGGGAGAACTTGCTATTCATCAGATGCTTGAAAGGGTTGATCCTGAAGCAGCTCGTAAAATTCATCCAAACAATAGCAGAAGAGTGATTCGGGCTCTTGAAATTTACCACTGTACAAATAAAAAAATGTCTGACTATATCGGGAACCAAAAACAGGAGCTTCTCTATCATACAGCATTAATTGGGTTGACAATGGATCGAGAAGTATTGTATAACCGTATCAATAAAAGAGTTGATCTTATGGTTAAACAGGGGCTAGTAGAAGAGGTTAAGGGTCTTTATGATAAAGGAATCCGTGATACCCAAGCGATTCAAGCAATTGGTTATAAAGAGCTTTATGACTACTTTGATGGTAAAATATCATTTGATCAAGCAATTGATTCCTTAAAGCAAAACTCAAGACGATATGCGAAACGTCAGTTGACATGGTTTCGAAACAAGATGGATGTCGAGTGGTTTGATATGACTCCGCCAATTAAGTATGATGAAATGGAAAATGAAATTTTTACATATATAGCAGGAAAGCTTCAATTTTAATCGAATTAATTAAGGTATAGAGAAAAGAGGAGGACGAAACATGAAACAAACAATAAACATTCAAGATCAATGTCTAAACCAATTACGCAAGGACGGTGTATTTGTAACTGTATTTTTGCTTAATGGATTTCAATTAAGAGGTCTTGTCAAAGGCTTTGACAATTTTACAGTTCTTTTAGAAACAGAGGGGAAACAACAGCTTATTTATAAGCATGCTATTTCAACTTTTTCGCCGCAAAAAAATATCCAATTAGAACTTGAATAAACCAAAAACAGAGCTGATCAATAAAGATCAGCTCTGTTTTTGGTTTGAAAATATCTCCAATATAAAATATGTTCTCAAAAAACTTTTTTCAATTGTGGTAAATCACAAATAATTGAAATATAAATAAAGGAATGAATATTTCTTGGGAAAGCGCAGGAATCAACATTTTCTTTTGTTTTTCGTCAAATGTTATCGATTGTGAGGTGAACATCTTTGGAACAAGATAGAGCAGTCACTTATAAAACGAATGGACAGATTAATATCATCCTAAATAATCAAACAAAAGAAAAAGCGATTGACAAAGCCAGCTCATCTTCCTATGATTTGAAAATTCCAAAAGTTGAAAGCAAACATACGATTCTTAAAGAAATCGAGGACGAAATGGGTTCTCTTGTTGGTATGAATGAAATGAAACGAATGATAAAGGAAATATATGCGTGGATTTTTATCAATAAAAAGCGCGAAGAACAGGGATTAAAAGCAGGAAAACAAGCTCTCCACATGATGTTTAAAGGTAATCCAGGCACAGGAAAAACAACAGTAGCTCGTTTAATTGGAAAATTATTTTTTCAAATGAACGTTTTGTCAAAGGGGCACCTGATCGAGGCTGAAAGAGCAGATTTAGTAGGGGAATACATTGGTCATACTGCTCAAAAGACGCGTGATCTCATTAAAAAATCGCTTGGCGGAATTTTGTTTATCGATGAAGCATACTCACTCGCCAGAGGCGGTGAGAAGGATTTTGGAAAAGAAGCCATTGATACACTTGTTAAGACCAAGGTATTGTTTTTTATGTCAATTTCAATATTGATTTACCCCAACCAGAGTATATGAATGGAGAGCATCAATACGCTTTTGAGAAATATCTAGAAAGTTGGGATAAAATTAAGCATCTACATTTCAGTGAGTTAAAAACTATTGGGGTCATTTCAAAGGAGCTAGGTATTCCTGAATGGTGTATTGGTGAAATTTTTGAATTTAAAAAAGTGGATAAGTTATCCTTTAGAGAATTATGTAAATTGAGAAGGAGTAAAGATTTTAAATTTTTATATGATTTACATTTCAATCAAAAGATGAGTTTAAATGATATTTATCGATTACATGGATATTCACCTTTATATATAAAGAGGGTATTTGAGGATGAGGGATTGAAACATCTAGGATTTGTTAATCAACTTAAATAATACCTCCCTTCTACTTTAGCAAAGTAAAGGGTAGGGTGATGGGGGACTTAAATTATATTCCAAGTGGATAAACGTAGTTTAGACGCTTGACCAAGCATATAAGATGCTCTTGTACTTTGTCTTATATGTGCGGTAGGCTCTTGATATTGTAAAACCTTGGGGAAAGCTCAGTTTACAAAGAACGTAAACTTCACCTTGCATTTCCCCAAACCCCATTGCACATAGACTTGTTTAAATTTTAAGTTTGTCACTTTATAATGTTAATATATTATATTTATCTATAATAATTTAGTTTTTAAAGTGACAAACTTTTATGCGTTTGCTTTTACATACTTCAATTCATCTATGAAGTTAGGTTGTTTTATATTGATAAAATTGTTAATAAGTATACTGCCTTTATCTACAAAACTTTCATCACTTCTTAGTACATTATTTTTAGTATTCAACCCTAATGATATTTCTAAATTTGCTTTTTCATTTCTTCTCTTCCAATTAGCTAATAATTGATTCTGAACATCGTTATTCAAATTTAACATGCTCAGGCTTTTTATAATATCTTCTGAAGTAATATTATCAACTTTTTCAACTTCTTTGGAAATCTTATTCTTGTTTCTTATTATTTTATATGAGTCATAACGAAAAAGTATATTAGCTTTTTTTCGCAATATTTGATTAGTTTCCTTCATAAAGAGATCCCATTTATTCTTAACCACTAATTCTTGTTTGTTTTTACAGTTGAGTTGTTGCATTACCTCATCTTCAACTTCAAGTATTAATTCAATTTCTCTATCAGTCGCCATTCTATATTTTAAAATTTCTCTGGTTGTAGTTGATAGTTTTATATGTTCATTATCAAATTCATCATATGTAATATCAGTATCAACTGTAATATTTCCTAATTCGTTTTCACTAACGATTGATTTTGCAATACATACAGTTTTAACCTTTTGCCAATAGATTAATGACTTACTTTCTAGCCTATCTAACATGGATTCTATATTACTTTTTAGTGTTCGTTTGGATGTATTAAAAAATTCTTCAATTATGGATTCTTCTATATTTAAATAATTACTAACTTTTTTCTTGTGTCTGTTACCAAAAGAAAAGTTAGAATTAATCATTTTCATTTCTAAAAGTAATCGGTTAATGGTTAAAAATAATTCACCATCATCTTGCTTGCTAAGTATGTATAAGAGGGTGTCATCCATTTTATCAGCATGCTCAAGTGAATTATTACCACGACTTCTTAAATCTTCTTTTTCGGACGGAGCATCATATATCTCATTGATAATAAAATTGTATCCGTCTTTGCTATATTTAAAGTATCTTTCCCAGTCTTTTAATTGAAGCTGCTTTGATTTACCTGTTTTTGTATTCACTCCAAGAGATTCACAAATTGCCTTATAATTTTTAAATATTTGGCCTTCTTGTATATTTTCAATGTTCATTTTAATTCCTCCGATTGTCGATGTAAATAAAAAAAGAGAGCCACTAGGGACTCTCCGTTTCGATTGTTTATTTTGTTTTCATTTTGTTGTCGAATGTTAAACTATTCTTTTAATCGCCTGTCTTGTTTCTGTTAGATTTTTTATAAAGCTTTGTAAATTCTTATCTTTCTTATATTCTTTAAGATAGAAGTGTAATTCATCTGTATTTTCAAAATAATGACTTACACTATTCTGATCATTTTTCTCAATTCTAATGGGTTTAATTCCCTTCATTTTCAGATAGGCAATCACATTAACTGACATTAATCTGAATTCATTTTTCATTTTTATTTCCTCCAATTGTGAAAGAGATATAGTATTAAGTGTGATTAATTTATTTGTTATGATATCTTTAATTTTGCTTATAGAATCTAAATATGAAACTCTTAATAAAGGAATATCGTTTTCTACACAATAAGAATCTTTCTTTTCATCATGAATTTTCCTGTTTTTAAACTCTTCATTATCACAGAAGAAATCAATCTGCTCATGATGTTGCTTTCCATCATATTCAATTAATAAACTCAAATTGTTTTGATTATTAAATATTGCAAAATCGAAACGCAACTTGCCATTACCTAATCCTCTTAAATCGTCAAATGTGTACTCTGTTTCAAAATTAATACCAATATCATATAAAAATTTGTATATAGGTTTTGCTTCATTCGAAAGTGAGCAGTAGGGACAGGTGATAAACTCATCAGTATATCCATGACTCAATCTTAATCGCTTCATTGGTGAAGAATTAACTTTGAGATTACAATCGGGGCATTTCCACCAATATTTTTCTGAAGATCTTCTAGTTACTGAATCCAGAATCTTCATTCCATTCTCATCTATAAGCCATTGAGAAGCTAATAAAGGATTGGTTATATACAAAGGCTTTACAGAATGATTATTCCTACTTCCTGGACTTTTACCTCTATTCTCAATCTTAGGTAGTGGAGTATTATAGATTTCATTTATATTAAATTTATGGCCTATTTTCTCAAAGTTACAATAACGTGCAAGCTCTTTGAATTGAGCGTTTTTACTACTTTGACCATTTTTAATTTCGATTTCTAACACTTCACATAAATGCTTATAATTTTTAAATACTTGACCTTCACTAATATTTCTAATTTCATTTAATCCAATCTCCTCAAATCGTATTATCAAATCTTGTTAGTTTGTATGTATAATTTATTTTTGTAGTTTTCTTTCTCTCCATCTGTTTAAAGCATCAACAGTTCTTTCATCTCTTACAAATTTCCAATATACATCTTTCTTTTTGCCATATCCAGTTTCAATCACTTGACATCCATTTTGGATTAAAAAATTTGATTGAAAAATGTTGTATATGTATATTACGTCTTTGTTACTCATTAATAATCACCCCAAATTTATTTTGTAAAGAGAAGTAGGCATAAATAGCCTTATTTTCATTATATGTGATTAATTTACTTTTGTAAATACATAAATATAATTAATTTATCTTTAAAATAAAAAAGAGAAGCCAATAAATGACTTCTCAAATCTCAATAAAAACCATGTTTTATTTAATTTGTTTGTATTACTTTTTTTATCCAACAACATATTAAGCGTACGAACCAGGATCAACCGAGTTAAAAGTATCATATCCGATTCTGTGGTTTGCAAATAATACAATCACTTCATCACGAATGGATTGTGCATCGTATGCAACTTTTATTGTTGAATAGTTGTTACCTCCATCATTTACTCCTGCTTTAAGTGTTGCGTGATAATATCGTTGTAATCCATTGATGAGTTGACTTTCAAATCCATTGCCTGTGTTTACTGACATTTCAACATATCCGATAGTTGGATCTGTTGATAATTTATATCTGAAAACAAAATCAACCCATTTCCCTTTTACAAGAGGCATAGTCCATTGTGGGGTAGGGTAATTATCAACATCAGGGAAAATAGCAAAGTTATTATCAAAAATGCGAAGTGAATTAGGTGCACCGCCATTGAAAGGAGGCCCGTATATTTCATGTAGCATCACATCGTTGTCTGATCCATTAACTACTACAAAATCTTCTGGAACATAAACTCCAAATCCTACATAAAATTCATCCCCAGACGCAAGAATTGAATTTGTAGCAAGTTGTACCCTTGGATATAAAACCTCGTTGTCTATACTTCTTGTATGAAATTTTGCTACTTGTCTACTAGTTCCACGTACCGGATCTGATTGAATAAATACTCTTTCAGGAAGAATTGTATTAGGGTACATACTTGTTCCTCTGTATGCAAAAGATGATTCGAATTTTATTCCTCCACGAGGCCCGATTGCAGTACCAATTCGTAATGCAGTGAATTTAGAGATGGATGTTTGTATATCTAAATTCGCACCACTCGTTTGACGAACTCTCACAGTGTAATAATCGCCCACATTTGCTATATCTGTAACTACAACCTGAGATGTTACATTGGAAGATTGAGCAACTGCTGTGGTTGTTCGATCTAGAGCAGCTCCGTTTTTATATATCAAAACTTCCCTAATACCTGCATTTACTCCTGCCCAATTTATTGATGTTTCTAATCTGTAAATTCCTTCTTTTTTAATAGTCATTTTTGCTGAATCTGTTCCTGTATTCACATGCATTCCATCACTATCTATATCCTCAGTATTCCATAATACTTCTGTGTTTCCTCCGGCAGTTTGATCTGGAATCGTTTGAACTGAAGTACGTTTAGCAATACAGATAATTGGAGCTTCATTAGATGCAGCCGTAACCGCAAATCCACGTGCATCCTCTCTTGAGTCAACAATTCTTTGATCGACTCCGACTATCGCTTTCTTTAGTGTTCCTGTAGGTTGAACGCTAGTTAAAGAAGGAGTGGTGTAGTATTGAGCTGAGACAGCTTTCGTACCATCATTAAACATTTCAGTCAGTACTTGATACCCAATAGCACAATACTGAGGAAGTAATTTCACCCAAATATCGATTGTTGTCTCAGATGTCGTATATGAATACACAGTATAGACCTCAAAGCGATTTTCTGTAGGGGAAGATAATTCTACAACATTTATCCTTGGTGCTTCATTCAAGTTTAATTGTCTTATTTGAATACTAAATGTTCGAATAGATGAAGTAGCTTGAATTGCTTCCGTTTCAAACATCGCCAACATAGCAGAATAGTTTGTGGCAGCAGTGTTAATTTTGACAGTAGCTATTTTAGCCCATTGATTTGTACCCGAACCCGTAATGTTCGTTGATCTTACATTATAATTTTGTGGTTTGATTAACTTTCCTGTTGGTGTATAAGTAAATGTGTCATTGGTATACAAATCCAAATATCCACTTGATTCATCTGAAAGTAAATCCAACTCTACAAAACTTCCACCTAATTTATGCTTTACTACGAGAATGTAGTGCTCAGTTGTTTCTTCAATATACACTTCCAAGTATTTCATAAGTGGGGTATCAGTAGTGAATATTACATAAGGAACTCCTGATACTGTATAGTTTTTAACGTGTAGTAGGCAACTTCCGGCAGCGTTATTTTCAGCCGACATTAGTCTTACTCGGAATAGGTGACTGATTGTTGCACCTAGATTCTCACCGATAGTGTTGTTGCTTCCATATTTGTTTAATTTAAATAGTCGTGCGAATCCATTATCTCCTGATGAGAATCGATCTGTACTAGTTATCATACGTTATCACCTATCCATTTTTTCATAGTATCCAACGAGATTGTAAACTGGTAAGGGGAGTAGAGTGTCTCAGCATCCCAACCAAATATCATATCCACATGAGGAAAATCTTTTAATGCTTTAAAGGTTCCATTCCAATAACGAGCCATAATTTTTCCTTCATTAGTTGAACCTGGCATATCCCATTTTGCAGGATTCTCAAATGAAGCTATTTTATCTGGTATACCTGTTTCAGTAATAAATGTTAATTTATTTGGGTATTTCTTTTTTAAGTCTGCAAAAGTAGTTAATAATCTACTTCTTTTCCAAGCTGATATTACTTCATCATCTGTAGTAGTTAATCCTTTAGTTCCTATACGAGGATAACAATTGATGCCGTAAGCGTCTAAGTCATCCAAGACTTTACATTTGATGGATTCATTGATATCAAGGAAAGACATGGAAGCTTTAAATCCTTTAGATTTAACATCTGAAATAATACTTTGTAAAGCAGCCTTATGTGAATCACTTCCAGTTACTTCTGGAAACTCATTTGTAACGAAAAAATAAGGTGCCTTTCCTTGGTATTTGGTTGCTAATTGATTAACCAGAGTAGAATAATTTGTCATATATTGTGAGTCAAACGTGTATCCTGATGTATTACTCCCTGTTCCATGAACTTTAATTCCATAAATAGTAAAGCCTTTTCCAATTAATTTATTTACCGCATAATCCACCTTTGTTTCTGAATGAGTTAGAGTATTAAATCCATGTTGGACAATTCTTAAAACACCATTGGAATCTTTTCTTATATGGAAAACTAGTAGAATAGGTCTTGGTTTCACGAGAGCTAACTGGTTTATTTCGTTATCAATCGTTGCATTATCTGGACACCAAGATTCATTTCCAATGTTGTATTTACTTCCGAAATTACTTACTTTAGACATACTGTTTATTTCCGCCAATTCATCAAATACTGATTTACCATTTGATTTATTTTCAACAAATTGACTATCTATTTTATTTAACATTGAATCAACTCCTTAATTTAGGAATAAAAAAAAGAAACTCCACTGTGGAGAGGAGTCTCAAGGAAAAATATAAAATTCATCTGTATTAATATACAGGATCTAAACTTTTATGCACTGAATATACATTAATTATGAATAAATATACATAAAAATCTCAATAAAACTTGCATTTTAACTAAAGTGTATAAAATGTCTTTTCTTTATTCATACTAACCTTAATGCGAAATTCCTCCATCACACCATTGATTTTGCATCATGTAGAGGAGGGGAGAGGGGTAGTTCTCTCCCTGGATAATTATTTATTCTTTAATTTGTTAACTCCATTTTCAATTCCAGCGATAACTTCATCCCTAGAAACTTTAATTCCTTTGTCAGCTAAAATAGAAATAGCCTTATCTACAGCAAAGTCACGCTTTTCTTTTCCTGCTGCACCAGACAATTCTTTTTCTGCATATTCAACAGCAATGTCAGTAATGAGATTGATCATTCCCATTTCATCTTTCTTCTTCAATGTTTCAAAGTAATTTTTTACTTTGTTTAAAGCAAGTGAAGCTAGTGCTCCAATAATAACAACTAAAATTTGTACCAATGCTTCAGTTACAGAATTAAAGATTACGCTCATTTTGTATTCCTCCAATATGTATAATTTATTTTAAATTAAAATAAGCAGTTACTGCTGCAACAACAATTGCAGGGATAGCAACCCATAAGACATGCTTAAATAATTTCCCCAAATCGATTTTCTTTTCTTCTTCATTACTCTCTAGCTTTTCAACTCTTCCGCCAAGTTTAGAAACTTCAGATCCAAGATTCTTCATTTCTCCATTGAGGCCTTGAATATTATCTTTAACTTCTATTAGTGTTTGAGATAACTCTTTATTCGCTTTAGTTTGCTCTTTGTTTGTTTCCGTTTGTTCTTTGATACTATTAGTTAATACTTCCATCAATACTTCAAGCTTAGGGACATCTTTAGTCTTAACTAGAAGACTGTCTATTTGTTTTTCTTGTGCAATATTTTGCTCCTCTAATCTTGAGATACGCTGCACAATTTCTGAATTATCCATATTTACTCAACCCTACCTTGTATAATTTAGTTGTAAACACTATCAAACTATGGTAGAATTAATTTGTATCTACCATTGATACATAAAAAGACATCTCCTTTGGACTCGAACCCTGAAGATGTCTTTTATTTTTTAAAAATTAAAAAAGCCTCTGCAATTAAGCAGAAGCCTCGTAATTTATTTCTTTCTTCTTTTTTAAGCCGTATCTAATTTTCTTTCTTAGTGGTTCTTCATAATACCTATACATTATTGAACTCAGAACAAGTGAAACAATGAAGCAAATTAATCCTTTTAGGCTTTCGCTCATATTGAAAAATTCGTAATAGCGAATCACAAGTTGATGAATCATATAAAAAGAGAAACTAATTTCACCTAAATAGACAAGTGCTTTATTTGATAAAATTCTTGAAATAACTCCAGCTTGAAATGCAAATATATAGATAACAAGACACCAAACAGGTATAAACAACCCTCCACGCACTGCTCCAACATCTAAATTTGTTGAATAAAGCATTACACCAACAAGTGTAAGAATAGATATTGTTTCTAAGGTGTTATAAAGTGCTTTGTTTTTTCTTTTTTCTTCGTATTTAGAAACGAAAATTAAGCCTAGAATAACTCCCATTGCAAATTCAAATAACCTTGCCACTGGGAAGATATGCAGCATCCAAATTAAAAAAGTATCACTTTCATCTAATTTTAAGTTGAAATTAAAAAACACTGTCCAAATCAATAGTCCAATAACCAATGAACTTATAATATGCTTTTTTACATTAAGTTTTGTAAATGTCCAAATTAGGAAGGGACAGGTTAAATAGAATAATACTTCAACCGATAACGTCCATGAAACACCATTAAAATTAAAATATGTTCCTTGATTTGGAACGTAACTTTGCACAAGAAGTAGATTAATTCCTGACATTATGGCAAGTTTCAGCCAGTACAAACTTTCAGGGTGAAACCACATTAATGTCAATGGTGCGGAAATTAGAAAGGTTAATACATGAACTGGATAAATCTTTGCAAATCTAGCCCAATAGTATTTCTTTATTATATCCTTTTCTAAGTTTATAAATTTTGAATGATAAGTGTAGGCCATTATGAAGCCAGATAAAACGAAAAAGAATGAGACTCCTGCTGCACCAAGTTGTAAATTTTCTAAATAACCAACATGAAATATAAAAACAGATAATGCAGCAATAAACCTAAATGAAGTCAATGAATTTAACAATAATACTCCCCCTCAAATAAATATTCTTTATTAAGAACATACTGTTATTTTATAACTAACGACCATGTTGATTCAAGAAATTTATTAAAGAATAGAGTATTATTGTTAATTAATTTATTTGTTAATTCATTGCTACCCAATCTGTTACAGAAGTATTGCCGAACGCTTTATATAACTTCTTATTGGTTAAGTCAAAGTATTCTTGACCAACTTTTCTTGGAATGGAAGTAGGAGAGCCATAGCTACTCATTTCTGGATCATAACCAATAAACTTACTGTCAGGAGCAGGTAGGTTAATATTCGTAAATACATTGTTAGCTGAAATAAACTTGTTGATTTTATTTATACCTCCATGATACTGTAAGTTCAAAGTTCCACTTCCTGTATACTTAAACTCACATTCTTTAAATGTAGCGATTAATGTACCGTAGACACCGTTAATTAACTTTGAAAAAGAGGGATTCGATATTTCGATATTACAATTAATAAAATCTCCAGTTCCGTGACCTTTGTTAACTTCCTCAAATACAAGATGATCTATGGATTTTACCGTCAATTTGGAGTTGTGAACTGATAAAGACTGTACTTCATTATCAACGTTGATATTGCCGACTTTTAATCTAGTGTCAACCAGTTCACTATTGTAAATAGCAACATTTCTTGATTTGGGATTGAAAATATAACTTTCTATTTCTGAATTAATAAATTTACAATCCTTAAATTCATATTTTTCATTTTCAATCGAACCTTTAGGAGTCGAGACACTCAACGTTACATTAGTAAACTTACAATCTTTTGCCTCATATCCTTTAATTCCAATTTTTCTTCTATTTCCTTTAGCTTCAAATATGCAATTTTCTATTCTTCCAATAGTGAGATTTATTGAATCTGTTTTATAGTTAGATAGTTTGATTGTATTATCTTTAAATACATACCATTCTTCAGTAGGCATAGTTATAGTAGTATCAATGAATGTATTATTTATCATTTTTAAATCATATCCGATGCCGGTGTGGACAGTATTTACAGGAGAATTTACAACGGTGTTTTCTGAGAAAATAACATTTGCATTTTGAAGGTGAGCTGTCATTAGACCAAATGAATTTGTGCAATTGTAGATAAAATTACCTCTCACTTTTGCTGCTAAAAGGGAATAGAGATTAATTGCTATTCCTAAGTTATTATAGAAATAGTTATCGTAAACTTCTACGGAATAGCAACCTAAGAGAACTCCATGATTTGTATTGTAAATTGTGTTATTTCTAATTATACAATTATCTCCATAAGAATCTTCCTGATTAATTCCATATCGAGTAGGATCATTAAAAACAGGTTTGCCATCAATAAAATTCCAACCATTATCGTGTATAGAATTGTTTTGGATTATGTTGTAACTTCCACCTAATGTAATTCCACCCCGATGACCATTAAATACTTCGTTATGCTCAACTATATTATGATGAGGACTTAATCCCCATTTCAATACGATTGACATGTTCTTGTTAGTGTTTGTTTCTCCGTAGAACACTATTCTAAACCCAGTAGCTCCCACAGGAATCGTTAATGGAGTATATATTTTTCTGTTAGGAAGTGCTCTTATAAATACATTATTTTTATCATAATAGAATATACCAACTTCTCTACTATTAATAGCAGTTTGTCTGCCGTATCCAGCACCTGCAATAAGGAATGATGTATAATTTGGTTGTATTGGTATCATTTGAGATGTAACGGAATTTGTAGAAAGAGTTGGCTGTCCTGTTGATACATCAAGAGACTCAGCAGTTAATCCTAATGCAAATTCAGCATAGTCTTGGAATGAAGTGCTTGAAAAGGAAATGTTATCGCCCATGTAGTCTCTAACAGTACAATTTTTAACTGAACTATGATTTGTTCCCTTTGTAAAAACAATCCCATATGTATGTTCTTGTTTTCTTTCTTCTGATACATTTATAAAACTTCTGTCATCCCTACAACCAATTAAGGTTCCATTGATAACATGTGAACCACGAACTCCACTCAATACAATACTATTACCAATGAAATTGTAATAATCAGTTGTTGTACGTGTGTCAAAAGGGGACTTTCTATCAGAATCATAAATTACCTTCAATGTAGAACCATTTAAATTTAGAGTCATGTTATCTTGATTAATAAGTATTTCTCTTGGATAACATAAAGAATATTTACCTCTAGGCAAAACTACTTCAGTGTATCCATTCTCATAAGCATATTGAATTGCATTGTTTATTCCTTGAATATTGTTGTCTGCTTTGATGTAGTCTGTATCCTTGTATGGCTTTGGTGGTATCCCTTTGGCTATTCCCCATTTTTCCAATTCTACAACATAGGCTATAGAGTTATTATAAGTTTCAGTTTCGCCACCAGTATTATCTTCAGGAACACCTTGCTCTTCTTGCAACCATTCACCACCTATGAGTGTCGCATGATTACCATTTCCACTTTGATCCTCTACTGTTTGTGTAGACATATCATAATGAGCAATTACTTCACCATTATTTAAAATTTTAATATCGTATATTTTTCCTTCAGTGAAATAAGAGTTATTCCAATTTCTGAAGATATGTATAATTCCTGTCAACGAAGTTGAAAAAATTCTAACTGTTAATCTTTTATTTGGGTTTAGAAACTGTGACTTGCTTAATACTTCTTCTCCATTAACATACACAGAAACGATTCCAGGACTCCAGTAATCCTCTGTTGAGGATCTTCTTAACCATTGGTAATTATGATCGAACAAACTTTCTACCGCATTAGTTTTTCTGTCTTCTAACTCAATGTCAAAGATGTACTCATTAGCAGTGATAGAAGGGGTTTTCAAAGAACTATCCAATCCATTCATTTTTAAGTAATTTATCATTTTTACAGCCTCCATAATAATTTAATAATTTTCCAATGACAGAGGGGACAAATTATCTACTAACTAAGACTGACATAGAAGCTAGGAGACATCTCCTAAAAATCTTACTAATACTTTTTTTCAACAAAATATTGATGCTTATCTGATGAAAACTCTTTCCCATCTGGGAATTTCACAGTGACTTGAAAAGGGTGAACTCCAACATCTTCAGTGTCTGATTTAATGAGTGTAATTTCACATTTTCCATTCAATCCATCTGTAATAGTCGCAGTTTTCACCGTACGTTTTGCCTTATATCTAATTATGACATCTACAGTTGCACCACGTATATCTACAACTTCATCATCTTCCATTACTGTAAAACTGAATGTTATACCACTATCTCCTTGATAAATTACATATGACATAATCTCACCGCCTATATTTTTAGGTCGTATTTATTTTCAGTGTTAATTTCTAGATTGTATGAATTCCCAGTGTTTATTTGCAATACATATTCAATTAATTGACGGTAAATTTGAAAATCAGCAAGCAATTGTTGCATTGTATTATAATCTACTTCGCTAGATTTGTAGATTGTTTGTTTTAAATCATGTTCAACTGAATTTAATTTATTTATTATTTGTTTAACATCATATTTGGTTGAACTATTATTGAATATTTCATTGCGAACGTTGTAGTTGTCTAATCCAGTTTGATATATCGACTGTTTTGTATTAAACCCATTTGTGCTATTTAAGTAAATATTTTGCTTTAAGTTACTGTGTAATTGACTCACTTCGTAGACTAATTGCTTCAGACTAAATTCATTATTACTAGATTGAAATAAACTTTGCTTCATGTCATATTGAGATGTATTATTTGAATATAGAGTAAACTTTAAATCAAAATTAATGGAACCAATTAATCCACCGTCAAGTATTTGTTGGAGTGTATCATACATTAAACTGATAGTTTCAAAGATAATTTGTTTTGTGGCGTATGTAGTAGAGGACGAATTATATATTTCATTTTTAGTGTCAAAAATTTGAGACGATGTTTGATGTATATTTTGTTTAGAATCATAATTAAATAGACTAGTTGAATATATTACGTTGCGAATATCGAATAAAGAAGAACCAGTTGTACCAGTATCTCCACCAGTACCATCGTCTAACCACGTTCCACCGTACAAAGTTCCATGCCTTCCGTTCCCAGATTGATCTTGTACAGTTTGGGTGGCCATATCGTAATGGGCAAGAAGTGTAGTGCCATTATATACTTTGACATTGTATAATTTCCCTTGTACAAAAGTACCAGCACTACCAGAGTTTTGTGAAAATATAGTTAAGTCGTCAGTTCCGGCAGTGTTCTTAACGATACGTACTGTGCAACGCTGATCATTCGGTATCATTACTGTATTATTCGATTTTGAAACAGTATCTACATATACTGAATTAAAACCACTGAAACTATCTGTTCCATTTGTATTACTTTGCAGATAAGTAAACCCGATGCCTGTTCTAGCATCTACGTATAGTTTCGTTGAACTAGTTGACCTGATTACAGACATATCCAAAACAATTTCTGTAAAAGTCATGGAAGGCAGTTGCAATCTATCGTCTATACCGTCCATCTGAAGGTAATAAGCCATTTAATTACCTCCCATCAATTTTCTTCATAATCATCACACCGCATATTCTGTATAATTAACTGTTAACTTAATGTCAGTTTTATTTTGAGTTGAACCAACAGAAGGAGTAGTAATTTTAACCCAAAATGGTTTTCCTACATTTGAATCTGATATATTAGCCATTGAAAGTGCTGCTCCTGCTGCTAAGTAGGTACCAGCTACACCTGCATTGTCAGGAGCTAATGCAACCCATGTAGATTCATCTGTAGAAACTGAATCTGTTGGATCGATGGTAATAGACTCATAACGCTTAGCAGAATTATCGTTAAATAACCAAACACGAGCTTCAACAGTAGAGCCTCCAATGGGATGTTGAGTTGTTAGTGGATTTGTTCCATCAGTGGAAATAATATCTGTAAGTCCTGAGTTTTTAGATAATTTTAATGCCATTATAATTTCCTCCAATTTGATTATTTTTTTAAAAATTAAAGAGTAGAGAATCTAATCTCCACTCTAAATGAAACGTTAGTTTTATATTAAATTTACTTCTTAACGATTTCGTAATACCATCCACGCTCATCTAACCAAGCCTTATATTCCTCCAATGCCTTTCCTTTCAGTCCACCACTTAAGGCACGAGGGTTTTCACCGTCAGTTCTAAATTGAATCTCAGCCCACCAACCTTTATCTTTGAAATACTTAGAAATGATTTCAACATTTGCTGGAATTAGACCACCTGTTAAAATTTGAACTGATTCTTCTTTCTTAGGAGATGGGGTAGGGGAGACAGGTTTCACAACTGGCTTAGGTGCTGTAACCGTTTCAAGAACTTGCATTGTAGCATTTCCTGCTAATCCATCAACAGAAAGTTTATATTTAGCCTGGAAAGCACGAACTGCTTTATCTGTTGCATTACCAAAGATACCATCAATAGCGCCAACTTCGAATCCTGCTTTTTCAAGCAATGTTTGAAGTTCTTTAACCGCAGCACCCTTGTCACCTTTTTCAAGATAACCTTTTGTAACGGAAGGGGTAGGTTTAACAGGTGTATTAGTTCCTTTAAGTTTATTTAGCTCTGCTTGGATTTCAGCAATAACCTCATTCCAACGACCTTCTGCACGTACACGATGAGGACAATTTTTCCCGCTCCAAAAATTGTGCTGCTTAACTCTATCAGTACCCCAACCACGTTCATGTAATAATTGTGCTATAAATTTATGTGCTAATGCTTCAGCTTTCTTAAATCTTTCTCCACCTGATCTAGAGTAGCAAACTTCAACGCCAATCGACTTACGATTTCCTTTTCCTTTTCCACCGTCTCCACAATGCCAAGCAATACGGTTAGTTGGAACGGCTTGGATAACCTCTTTGTCATCAACTGCAAAGTGATAGGATACTGAATTGTTATTACTATTCATATATTTAACTTCGTTCTCAGCAGAGGCATCATTCGCTGTGTTATGATAAGTTATATACTCTGCATCCATAGAATAGGGGCACTTGATACTATACTTACTTGAAGAGACAAGGTTTTGTTTAACTTCAATAGTCATTCTAAATTCCTCCTATTATTTGTGAAATTTTGTAAATAAAAAAATAGAGACCGAAATTTATCAGTCTCCTAAAATACCATGTTATAAATATACAGTTTTGATACGTTTATGCATTAAATATACATGATACTCGTATAAATATGCATAAATTTCCCAATAAAATTTGAATTTTAACTAGATTCCTAAATTGATTAAGAAACAAAGTTATTGCTAATAACCTTGTTTGTAAGAGTAGTGTTATCTGTAACCGTATTTGAAGTATTAGCATAGAAGCTGTTTCCTTCTATCCTTACACGTTCACCTAATGTAGAACCCAGATTAGCAGGATTTCCGCAAGCCGTAAATTCACAATCTCTAATTGTAAGTCCCGTGAATGCTCCTGCTGTTACAACTCCATTCGATGCGTTTTTAATCGTGGATTTTAATATTTTAAATCCATTTCCTGAATGTGTTGCATATATTCCTCTTTGCAAAGTTAGCCCACTTGATAAGTTTACTTCCTCAATAATAATGTCATCAAGAGTTCCTAATGTATAGATATATCGGTTAGCTGTTGTATTTGTAGAAATAATATCAATACTAACTTTTTTAATTCTACCTGCTTTTTGCGTTCCTGATAATTGCAAAATATCAATCGCTGAAACTTGATTTCTAGAAATCAATGCGCCTATCTCATAATTGCTACTTGTAGAAATTTCAAAGTGTCCTATACAGTCATCAGACACAATTCTACCGATTTTAAAGTTTTCACCCAGTATTCTACCGAAAGCACCACTTCTTGAATTTTTAATTTTGATGAAATCAATTGCAACATCTTTTATATGTTCAATTAAGAAAGGGTACTCGGTAGTAAATGTAGTAGGAACTTCAACATTATGTTTATCGATTATTAGAGATCCCAATTTTAAACCATCGCCAGACGTATTAGTTGTCACTAGTACATTCCCATAATTATCGTACCCTTCAATGACATCAATAGTTGTATTGAACGTTTCCTGTGTAAGAACTACTCCTAAATTACTTTTCTCAACATAGACACGACCTAAACTGTTTCTTCTGTTATATAATTCATCTTGTAATAAGGGGTTAACTGAGTAAGGGGATGCTGCTTCTGAGATTGTATTAGGAACAATCTGCAAACTTTGAATAGGGGCATTCACAATATGTGTAACGCCTAAATCACTTTCCCATGCGGATTTCATTACAAGTCCAGAAAAGTAAGGTCTGTTAATATTAACTTTACCTGTTTTTTGCCCTCTACAACCTTTGAAAAATAAACCATAAAAGTTTGAATCACTACTATTTAAAACCTCTACACTTGGCTTGTAGCAGAAGTCAAATACAACTTGAGCATATTTTGCAGTTACATTGCCTACCTTTGGATAATTACAGTTTAGAAACTGAATACCTGTTTCAAAATAACCGTTTACCTCTGCATTATGACATTGGTCAAAACAAACCACTCCAATTTTTCCCGTTTCATAAATCGTTTGACCGACATAAAGGTTATCAAAAGATGTACTTGAGATGATGCCATTAACATCAACTGTAATTGTATTACCTGATTTAGTTAGAATTTTCCCAACGTGTGCAATGTTTTTGTAATAGTTATTTTTAAAACTGGTGACATTATCACCGACAGTAAATTCCGTTGCATTTGTTAGTGTGATAGATTTGGTAGCACTGTCTAATGCCGTAATCGTTGTTGAGGGGATATAGTTACCAAAGAAGTTGCCTTCAACTTTTATATTTGGACAATTGAAAGTTAGTTTTTTGTAAGGAGATACTTTAATTTTACCAATGCATGTTACTTTTAAATTGGAGATACCGGTAATTGTAATATCTTGATCTATTAATACCGTCACTCCTCTAGGGATTAAAATATGCGTTCCGGTTGGCAAGCCAGAAAGAGCGTTTAAGAAGTTTTGAGCATCGCTTGTTACTCCATTACCAACAACGCCAAGCGATTTAATGTCTATTGCTATATCATTTACTGTATTTTTTGTCGCCTTTTCAGCCAACTGAGTAGTATGATCATTTACTTTCTGAACAAATGCTTGATCAATCATATGCTCAGAAATTCTCTTTAAACTCACTTAGTTTTTTCCTCCTTTACGTGGAAAAATAGAAAAACATAAAAATATGACGTTCGAAAACCCTTGATATTACTGAGTTTCTAACGTCATATTTTTAAATAAAACCATTATTTTAATGAATAATTTATTTGTGTTGTTAAATTACGAAATTAATTTCCAAGATGTTGTAGTCGTACCATAAGCTTTATAGAAATTATTATTAGTAGTATCTAATACTTCTTCGCCAATAAATCGAGGGAGTAGGGTAGGAGCTCCTGAACTTGTTCTGCCTGAATATTTTGCTGTAGCGCCATTGGTAACTGAATCAAGATTCACTTTAACTTTATCCACATAATACTCTGTGATATTCGCATCATTTGCGGTTAACCTATCCGTAACACCTGACGTTAGACCTTTTATATCCAAATCTGACATTCTTACCACACTTCCAGTTGATGCCGAACCTACTCTAAGAAGCCTAATTTGTGTACCCGTTGAACCAGTGAAGTCTGCTTCTATATCTTTTAGATTCAACTCAGCGTTATTAGCCACATCAAATAAATATCTATAACTTCCAGAAGTCGAAAAATTGAACTTAGCACCTTTTATTCTAGTGTTGGCTTGAAGATTGGTTAAGTTTCCGGCAAGACATTCGAATATTCCACCCTCTACAGTTGTACCTCTATAGATGTCTAGTGCTACTGCTCCTGGATCAATTACATTACAGTTTATTATTTGTGTATTATCTGTGCCGTAAGTTACGTTGCCTCCTGTTTTAAATCCCACTTTAGTTTGTATTGCTGTGCAATTAATATAGGTTACTTTCTTACAACGTGTCTGGAATCCAGCGCCTACTGCGTCAGCTCCTTGATAATCACCGACACCTACACAGTTACTAAATATAATGTTGTAACCTTCTGGATGAGTGTCAAATCCTGCGTTGCTACTTCCGTATGATCTACAATTGTCAATTACAATGTTGGAAGGTTCTCCATACTTTTCAATCGAAGAACTATTCGCTGCTACAGTATCCCCGTTAGTAGTATATCCGTGACGACAGTTAATGAATGTACTATTACGTACCTTACCGCCATCAGAGGCTTTGTCATTTATACCGTAACCCCATCTAAGTTTTGTAGGATCGTTCACAAGATTTTGTGCTTTAATACCGGATATATCATAGTTAAAACAAGATTCTATAGTAATAAATGAACTGTATCCAAGTTCACACGAAATACCTTTTATCTTTACATCTCTACATGAATTTACATTTAAGTAACTTCCATTCCAAGTTTCTGCTTCGGCTCTAATTGTATCAGAGGTAAAGACCATATCGCCCATAATACCGAATGATACATTTTTTAACTTAGCAAGTCTTACATTGGTGGCATAGGTATTTCTAATAGTTCCAGTAACTTCAACAGTTGTTCCTGATTGTGATTTTACAGTTAGAAACTCACCTTGTTTTTCACCTACATCACAACCGTATAATTGGTCATCTGATACAAGTTTAACAATGTCCCCAGCTTTTAATGTTTGTGTAGCTGATAGTGTAATAGTGCTTCCAGAAACGGATGTAACTGCTTGAATGAATTCCCATCCACCTTTTGCAACAAAGATGTAATCGTTAGCGTTTTGTTTAAACTTTACTCCGTCACCTTTTATATACAATGTCTTATCAGTCCATGACACTTTGGATAGCAGGTAGTTATCCCTTGGAAATAGTAGAGTATCACCACTGTTAGCGTAATTTACAATCGCTTGAAGTTTTGCAGTATCTCCCGAATCATAATTTCCAATTAGTCCTAAAAGTGGGGAAGGGGGGTATTTTACATTTATTTCACGGCTGTTAACATTGTTCGTGTTTCTTGTTAAATTCGAATCATGATCGCTCAACATAGTTGTATGAGTACTCAATGTAGTTTCTACGTCTGTTGCAACGGGATTCTTAACACTGAAATATCTAACTTTTACTTTAGTACCAGCCGGTACGCCCTCAGACAAAGTAAACGAGTTATTTGAGGTTTCAGTATAATTCGTTCCTGAATCTTGCATTATACCGTCTACGGACACATCTAATCTACCTTGATATTGGTCATATGTATTTTGCAATGTGAAAACAGTCTGATTTGTAGTTGCGGTGAATTCTTCTGTGAAGATAGTTTGTTCCATTAATCTAGAAATTTCAACCGTGTGATTATCAACAGCAGTTTGAATATCAGATTGAAGGGGAACGGATGTACTGAAATACTTTACTTCAACAACAGTACCTGACGGTACACCAACTGATAATGTGATTGTATTTGAATTGGTTTCATCATAATTTTCAGGAGTTTTTTGCTTAACTCCTCCAATATATACTTCTGTTCTGTTTTGAAATTGGTCATAAGTGTGAGAGAGGGTGAAAGTTTTTTGATTTTCTGTTGCTATGAAAGTGTCCTTGTGTACATGAACCGTACCTGTTCCATCGCTACCACGTTTAGCAACAAGTCCCCAATAATTGTTATCATATGATACAGAAATATCGGGTGGGGGATTATTTGTACTCGTCTGTTTACACATGAACGAATTACCATTATAGTTAACAACGTTATTCTTTTTATAAGTAACTAAAGGATCATATTCTGAGATGAATTTAGTATTATCAGCAATTAATTTTGCATTATCACCTTGTTCTTGAGCGTATTCTGCTTGAGTATTGGCATTATTTGCAGCAGAATCTGCCTCATCTCTTGCTTGTGAAGTAGTATCTGTTAATTGTTTTAATGTTTCGGTTACTACTCCATTATCACTTTCAGTATAAATCATACTTGTCGGTACATATGTTAAGCCTGTTCCTTTGTAATTAAATTGCAATTGTAATCCTTTATTAATGATATTAAAAGTTACAATTTTATTTCGATAATCAACTACGTATTGTGTTGCATTTGGAATGCCGTCTGAGATTTCATACCAAGTTTTATTACCACCAGATACTTGCACCCCATTAAATTCATCTGGTATTTCTGTCAAAATAACTTTACCGTTATTGTCTATTGTTAGAACATCATTTTGTTCAGTATAAGGGGAATCGCTCGTTCCTTTCCTCCTTGATGTAATTATTGGATCATTATAATCAAACACTAAATGACCTCCTTGAGTATTTCATTTAATTTATTTATAATTAAACTTTACATTCTTCCGCATCATTATCATTCCAGTAATCTTAAAGAATAGGGGATATACCACTACTCTTAAATAATCGTTCCTTCTAAATCTACCACTCTTGTCTTTGCTTCATCGTTTGCTAATTCTCTTCCGTAATTCTCAATCAAAGTTTGAATCTCCGTAGTGGTTAAATTAACATCAACTTCAAACACCTTAATATGTTCAAAAGTTTCAGTGTAATATCTAACTCTAATTACAATTACTGTTCTTTCACCGCCAGAATTTCCAATGGTTATAGTTTGCGATTCTACTACTTTATAATTCATTTTTATCTCCACCCAACAATCAAAATATCTACATCTGCATAAAAGCCAGGAGAGGTATATCCATAATATGGACTTAGACGTAATACAAAACTTTTTAAATCTCCACCAGTGAAAACTCTACTGTCTTTTCGTTCATAGGCATAAAATTCTTTTACAATGGATTGACACTGGATAATTGATACTTGTTGGATAGCAACATCTGCAAAATTTTTAAGATTGACGGTTGATTCAATATAATCTCCGGTACTGTATGTTGCAGCAGGAATATAAACTTGTATTCTTTGAGAATATATTTTTCCATACCCCTCAACTCTGGGCGAAGTTTGATTTCCATCAAACATTGTTGGAACTGTATCGTTTATCGATAACAACTGTCTTCCACTCGTTTGATAAACACCATAATAAGCAACCAAAGAATCGTCTTCGATTACAATTGATGAATCTGAATTTGTGGATTTAAGTTTGCCTGCAAAATATGGATTTCCGTCTGTATCAATAGATACTGTATCTTTCCAAGTTGATGTAGAAGTATCATACTTTTGAATCTTAAATCCATCCGTTGCATTTAAGATAATTTTAGTTTTATTATCCGAACGATTGATTGTTAGTCCAGTTTCAGGATCTAACTCAATTCCATTTTGACCACCGACTATTGAGAAACTTGCCCCCTCTATAACTGCTCCATCTTTGTCGAATGTAAATTTACCAGATTCATTAATAATTGATAAATTTACCCCTGCGATAATTTGACCTACTAATCTTTGTGCAAAAACACCCTTTGGCGTAATGGCCGTTTTCCATGTAGTTCCGTTATCTTCAGATAGAGCAATTACTCCACTTTGGATCACAATTATTTCTGAAGGAAAGTTGGGGTTCCTGATAATTATTCCTCGCTCAGAAATTTCTACGCATTCATTAACTCCAGCCACAATTCGTCTTGCAGTTGCATCCCATGTGTTATTCAAAAGATCATTGACTTTCCCCATATCAGTTACATTTTGTTTCCACTTATATTTATTCATGTCAACTGTAGTAGAAGAGGAGTATGATTTTTTTATCATTTCCATGGGATTTTCATCTTTTCCAACATCTTTAAAATCGGTGATGGTTAAATTTAGACTATCATCTGTTATTTCCATTTCCGTTACAAAGACTTCATAGTCGACATTAATCATCGGATGTCTAACTGTTACAACATCGCCAAGATATAACCTGTTCCAATTTCTTTGTTCTTCAATCATTTTAAAGAAGTTTACCGCACTGACATCTATATTTATTTTAGGTTTACGAATTTCATCAAACTTTACCTTAGCATCATCATATAGTTCTTGTACTTCTGTATAGTTATCATCCGACCAAGTTTTCATAATGATATAATTATTTCTTTCTTGGATTTGCTCAGGAGTAAAGTTATTTTCAATTGCTAAAGTGTTTTTTAAAATCTCTATTTCCGCATTAATTAAATCAATTGCAGATTGTACTTTATCAACTTCCGATTGCTTTTTGTTTACTTCGATTTGTTTAATGTTAAATTTAACAGACAAATCCGAATAATCTATTTCAGCAGCTTTTAATACATCAATCTGATCTTGTGTTGCCTTTAATTGTGTATTTAAATTAAATAACTCATTTGTTTTAGTTGTAAGTGTAGCTAATTCATTTTTAAGTTTAGAGAGAAGGGAAGAGAACCTTCCAGCGTTTAATTCAACTAATGCTTCATAATTTACAATCGCATGACAAAGACCATCAGTCATGTAGTCACTTGATTCAATTGTTTCTGAAGTTAATTCTCTCCAAGTTGTCATTAATTTACCTCCTTTCGGGAGATTAGATTAATTTATTTATATGGCCATATTTCCGTCTAAATATTGACCTGTCGTAGTTCCTGTAATAACAGTCGAACCTGTTTTAGTTGTGTTGTTTTTATAATAACTTCCTGTAGAGGTTGAGGAGGTTAGGATACATGTACCTGTTCGAGAATGATTACTTTCAACAATACAGTTAGGTGCTAAATTTGATATAAAATACTGTCGTGTACCATTTAATGAAACGTTGTCTTTGATAACAGTATCAGTATTAGTACTTGTAATATTGATACCAATATGCGCTGAATTACTTGTTCCACCATAAATTGCATTACCTTGGATAACATTGTTTTGCCCACGTCCACCTGAAATAGCTTTAATTCCATCTGTAATAGTATTGTTACATATAACACTATCAACAATGTAGTTATAGTAAATTCCTACTGTTTCATTTCTAGTTTCACTTCCTGGAGTAAGTCCTCCTTTTATTGTATTTCCTATAATACGTATACCAGAAGACCTTACAACATCATAACCGTCTACTTTAATACCTGTGAAATACTCAGCATCTAAAGTATTATCTTTTACAACAACATCACTGGAATTAATAACTCCAATTGATGCAGTAGCATTAGGTAATTCATTAAGTGGTAGAGTATTAATATGTTTGTTCTCTGAAACTTCACAATCGTTTGCTTGAACTTTAATAGCTCTTCTATTACAATTCTTGATTGTATTTCCTCTGATTGTTCCCATAGAATCAAGGAATGGGTAACTCACATTATCATAAAAAAGGAAGTGTATTCCGTCACCTTCTTCACCTATAATAGTATCAATATAGTTATCTATTACAGTATTAGGTTGGGTTGCTTTTGTCTCAGCATGAACAACGATCCCTTTAGATGAACCTTTATCATCACCAATTGTAGTGTTTGTTACTGAGTTAACATTTCTAATAAAATTATTAGCTATAAATATACCGCCTGATGTATAGGCATCAATTGCTCTAGCGCTACGCAATTTAGGATATAGATTCTCAATACGACAGTTAACAACTTCACAAAGGGAAGCATCTAAAACCAAAACACCTACAGCAGCCTTATTGTTACCGTCAACTTCAACTGAGACACGACTATTGTCTCCTGTAACAGTTAAAGCAATGATTTCATTTCCATCGGCTAGAATAGTTGCGCCCTCTGTTCTAATTGTTCGACCTTCTTCAGATGAGAGAAGACCAGAAGTGATTCTATATACACCATTTTTCAATATCTTGTTCTTACCAGGAGAATCTAGCCAAGTTTGAAGTGCAGTTGTATCATCCGTTACACCATCGCCTTTAGCCCCTGATACTTTCGAATCTGATATACTGTCAACCTTAGTGTTTAATTCACTAATATCATCTGCGTGTGTTTTTAAATGAGTATCTATAATATCCATAGTGCTTGCTAATGATGGAATGGTAAGTTGTGGCTTATCATCTATACTTGGCTTACTTAGGTTTGCGTAAGTCGTATTAGTTGCCATTTTTATAATTCACTCCATTTCTTATTTTCTATATCTCTCCACGTACCTACTTTTGCTTTAAATGGATACATAAAATAAGCGAATGATTCAATATAACCTGCTCCAGTTGGATTTACAGAGTTAATCCCTAATCCATCCTCACCACTTACAGTCAATCGAGTAGTCATATCATCTGAGTTCGATGTCCTAGTTAGTGACTGTAGATATTGACCGTCAGAAATTCTAATACCACGATTGATTTTGTAGTTATCAGGGTGAACCAGGCTAATTTTTCTGTTTTCACTATCAAATACAAGAATCACTCCATATGTATCAGCAATAGTAGAAAGGAAGTCTAAAACTGTAGTTTCTGAAACGTCAAACGAACGATGTTTATTAACAATACGTTCATCAATTGTACCGATGCTCCAGTTGGTAGAAGAGAGGGCATCAGTTAAAATAGTTTGAGGTGTTACAGGTGTATCATTGCTTAATTGACTTATTAGTTTGTCAGCCAGCTCATGACCCAAAGAAAAAGCGTGAACAGTAAGTCCCTCAGAACTTCCATCCACGCTATCGCTTAATTCATTTATAATGAACCATTCAGTTACATTGCTCCATTTAACTTTTAATAAGTATCTGTTTCTTATAATATTGACAATCTCATTGTCGACTAAAATATGATTTCTTTCAACTTTGTAGGGAATCGTAAAGGAAATTTCATTTAATGTACCTAATGATAATTTTAAAGAAGGGTTGCTAAAGTCTACTATGTTTTTAATCTTGATACCTATCTGAGTACCACTCGGTTTTGCCAATTGGATTTTCATTTCAGAGGGCTTAATGCTTAATTCAGCTTTTCTAAGTCCTGACAATTAAAGCGCCTCCCATCTTAAATAAGTTTAAATTCATATTTGAATGTTAATTTACATTTGCCAAAAATTTTTAAATGGCTTACTCCTCTGGGCATAGTGAGGAATACATCGTTGTGATTTTCATAGCGTAAAATTCCGGGAATATTAGTTTCAATTTCTTCAACTTCACAGTCAACTGTGATTAATTCTCCATTAGTTAATCCAGTTAATTTTAATTCCTCTCCACCGTCACTTGTATTCACAATTGAAATATCTCCATCTTCAATTTTTTCAATTTCAATAATAGGGGAGATGTCATAGTCTCCATTATTAGTTAATTTGATCATTGTACCAGTTGTCGGATTTGCAGATAAATCAAATGTGTCAGTATAAACAGGGGAGTAAGCAAAAGGGGAGTTACAACGCATTTCTAATTTTGCATAGCCTTGTTTACAACCGTTATGTAATAGTCTTGGATTTCCAACATATCTACAGTAGAATATTTTGTGAGGATATTCACTGAAGATAAGGGGTTTATAATAATCTTGATTTAACCACCTTCCAATTTTTCTTGCTTCTTCATCAGTTAATTGATTTTGAAAATAAATAGAGAGAGGAAGCGTTATTGGCTCCCTCTCTAGACGTACAAAGTATGGATTATCTCTACCTGGAACTTTTTCTTCTACAATTGAAGTCTCCGGGAGGTAATGTTCATCAAATAATCCAGAGTCAACTGATATTTGAATTACTCCCATATCTGTACTTTTGATGCCATCGTAAGTAAAATGCAATGACTCTATCATAATCTGATATTCACCCCACTTTTAGAAAATCGATTATTGAATTCCTTCATTAGATCATTAAATCCTTGCTTTCCACCTGCAACATGTAAGTTTTCAATACTAAATGTAATATTATTACCAGTCCCTGTTGATGGGGTAGATGGATTAAATTTCGGTAAAACAGGATTTTTAAGGAAATTAACCATAGGTTTAAGCAATTTAATAGCAGATAAGAAATTCTTAGTATCGTCTTTGTTAAGTACAATCTCTTTCTTATCTAGATAAGCTAGACCCTCACTATCGGCTGTAAAACCTCCAGTATTGAAGCGTTTTAAAAACCTTAAATCAACATCACTGGCACTTACCCATAGGTTAGACTCAGCATGACCAAGGCGATACATACCACCATTCATTTCTGAATAGCCGGTAATCTCAAAGTCTTCTCCTTCTTTCATGTTTCTAACGTACTTAAGATTACCTTCATTAGTACCTTTGAATAGGGAAGTGGAATTTCTAATAATTGCTCTTTGCTGAAACTCACCTGAGAATTCTTTGAGTTTATTTCTTACTTCTGAAATACTATCAATGAATGTATTAGTAATTGACTCACCGATATGTTCCATGTTTTGTCTAGCCAAGTGAGCAAAATTCATTAATTCATTTGATAAACCTTGAATGTTACCGATAATTACTTGTTGTCTAATTTCTTGGAATCTTGCTTCATCATTCAGTAAGTTATCATAGTGTTTATTTAAACGTTCACGTTCGTCATCAAATGCTTCTTGTTTTTGTTGTGCTTGTTCCTCTAAGGCTTTTTCACGTTCAGAATATTCACGGTCAGTTAGGAATTCTTGAAGTTCTTCTTGTGCTTGTTCTAACTCTTTCCTGATTTCATCTGCTCTCGCTTGACCTGAAATAGAATCATCCATTGAGTAAGCATTTAACTGTTCTTGTAATTTAGCAATTTCTTCTTGTCTATCTGCTAAATCTTTCTCATAGTTATCCTCTTCACGTTCTTCTCTGAGCATTTTTAATTTTTCATTATGCGCTTTTTCAAATGCTTCTTGCTCATCATCTATAGCCTTTAATGCTGCATCACGTTGTTGTTCGTATGCTTCTTTATAAAGTTCTACAACTTGGTCGGCTAATGATTCTTGAGCAGATAAGAACTCATCACTTAGACTATCATACTGTGAACGCAGTGAATTATATTGTATTGCTGCTTCGGTAATCTTTTGTTGAAGTTGTTCACGCTGTTCAGCAGTCAATGACTTGTTGGTTTTCAGTTGATTTTCTAAATATTGAAGAAGAATCCATTGAGAATTCTTTTGTTGCTCCAACAATTTTTGACGTTGATCCATGTCTTCAATCCACTCTTTAGACAACTCTTCTTCTCTAGAAGCAGTATGTTCTAAGATTGCAAGATTGTCATTGAGCATATCTTGTTCACGTTGATATCTATTAATTACAGCATCAATATGATCCATTTGCTGACTTTGGAATGTCATTCTTAGTTGGTAGTAGGCCTCATTAGCTTCAGTTATCATATCGGTTAAATCTGCACGTTGTTGCTTGGATAAACTTTTATTCATTGATAGTTGTTGCTTCATATACGCAATTTCTTTTGTATAGAAGACCATCTGTTTACCCATTGCTTTTTGTCGGTCATCATTCATTTTTAGCCATTGTGCGGAGCCTTCTGCATAGATAGACAATCCACGCTCATATGCGGAAATATTATCTTCGAGTAAAGATCTTTCACGCTGATATAATGCTACCGTTCCATTTATTATTTCCATTTGTAACTCTTGGAACTCAATACGCATTCTGTAATATGCTTCATTTGCAGCAGTTAATTGGTCAACTAAGTTTGCCTTTTGTTCAGCAGACAGGTTGCTATTATACTTCATTTGTTGCTTGATATATCCAATTTCTTCAGTATAAAGCACCATTTGTTTGCCCATCATTTTTTCTCTTTGTTCTTGCATAGTAGCCCAGTCTTTTGAGCCTTGAATGTATATAGACATACCACGTTCGTAGATTGCTATATTATCATTTAAAAGGTCTCGTTCACGTTGATACTCTGCAATTCTAGAGTTGACAATTTCACCGTACAATTGTTGGATTTGATCGTTAATTTGTGCAATTGCTTGTTGACCTTGCATTAACTCCATTTGAGCATTATCAGCAGCTTCTAAGTTGGAAACTAGTCCAGAAGTTGTTGAACTTAATCCATTCATATATTTCTGTGGATCGATTGCTTTACCATTTTGCTCAATTTGAAGATGAAGGTGAGCGCCTGTTGAACGACCTGTATTCCCAACTTCTCCTAATTTTTGACCGGCAGAAACAGTTTGACCTGCTTTAACATCCAAGCCTTTTTGCAAATGCATATATTTAGCAACAGTACCATCGTCTTGTTGAACAACTACCCAATATCCGGCAGATTTACTGTATGCAGCAGTGATAACCTTTCCACTACGTAAAGACTTAACTGGATCTCCTTGTTTACCGTTTGCTAAATCTAAACCTTTATGGCCATTAGGATGAAGACTATCCTTTTCACCGAATGTACCAGTTACACGGAAATTACTTTTGTAATAATCGGCAACAGAGTTAGATGCAGAAGTAAATGAGGAAACCATAGTACTAGCTGAACCAGATAATTTGTTAAAGTTCGCTAATACTTTATTTACATAGTTTTGCGTTTCTTTAAATGGAGGAATTCCACCATATTTTCTAACGTTTCCGGCACCGGCATTATAGGCAGCTAAAGCCTTCTGAATATCATTTCCGAAAGTTTTTAACTGTTGAGCAATATACTTTGTTCCGCCCATGATATTTTGATAAGGATCGAATGAGTTAGTTACACCTAATTCTCTTGCAGTACCGGGCATTAATTGCATTAATCCACGGGCTCCAGCAGAAGATACAGCACTTGCATTAAAGCCTGATTCTTGTTGGATAATCGCAGCAATTAATAAAGGGTTAACTCCATATTTTTGAGCAGCTTGGTTGATTTGAGCAGCATATTTTCCACCGTAACTTCCACTTGAAGACTTATATGTAGAAGTAGTAGAGGCATTGCTACCGGACGTTGTATAGTTACCTGAAGAAATCTGACTCTTTAAGTCTTTTTGCTGTTGTTGATAGATACTAGATTGCTCTTTGAGAAGTTTAATTTCTCTTTCCAATGCATTACGATATTGACGAGAGTGTTGAGCATATCTAGATTTAGTTGAGTTAAGTTGAGCAATTTGAACATTGATTTGCTCAAGTCTAAGTTTATATTTATCAGAAACATATGCGTTTTTGTCTGTTGCTTTATAGTATTGACCACTATAATTAGTTGCATCAGAAAGGGAGGACATGTATTGATCAAGTTGATTAGTGATATCTGATAATACATCTGACTCCATATTACGTGCTTCCATACCAAATTTGTAAGCAGTCATACCGTCTTGTGATTCTAAGAACGGATCATCTACACGTTGTTTAGCCATAGAGTACAATGCTTCTGATGCATCTTTATAAGCGTTAATCATATTCTTGATTAAAGTAATACGATTCTTAACACCAATAGCAGCATTTAAAGTCATTTGTTCTTCGGCATCTAGTTGTCCCTTGGCTAAAAGGTCAATACTTTGAAGAAGGATGTCAGTTTGTTCTGCTTCTTTCTCCATAGATTCAACGTGAAGTCTACCTCCACTTGCTAAATGCGGAAAAATTTTCGCTAATTGCTCATATGTAGATTTTAACGTTTCCTTCTGTTCAGCAGATAAATTTTCTTGAGCAGATAGGGCAGAGTAGAGTGCAATTAATTCACGAGTAGAAGTTAATTCTTCTTCAGATGTACCGATTAGTTGTTGAGACAGGGAAAGTTTTTCTTCTTGTGCAGAATTTACACCTTCAATGGAATCTGTAAGAACATCATTTGCATCTGCATGTTCAAGAGTTGTACTAGTGTTAGATTCTTGAGAATCCTTCAGATCATCCATATTGATCTTTAAATTGGCAACAGATTTATCACCTTTACTAATTTCATCAATATATTCATTGAAGGAAACTACCTGTTCATTAATGGACTTTTGGCTTCCACTTGCTATTGCATCTTGAATATTTTGCATGTAAGATGCAATTTTTTCAGCAACATTCTTCGCTTTAGCACCATCAAATTTAGAGAAGTCAATTGATTCGATAATATCAGAAATTTGTCTTTCTACATTAGGATCAATATCAACTTCATTGAAAGCATCTGCAATAGATTTGATATCATCGTTAATCTTCTGCGAAGAAATAGCCAGGTCGCTTTCTAAAGATAAAATTTTTTGAGTAGTTTTTTCTGCTTGTATTGCAGCATCTTCACGTTGGAATTTAAAAGGGGAAGTTTCTGCTATTCCTTCATAAGTCTTTCTTTTATCCTCTAATGCTTTAATTTCATCTTCTATACGTTTAATTTCGCTTTGTGAATCATTGACCGTATCTTCTGCTTCTAATATTGTCAAATCTTTCTTTGACTTAATTAATTCTTCAGTAGCCTTAATTTCTTCTTCGATGCTATCTTTATTAACAAGATGGTATCTACCTTGTGAGTCTATAGATTCAATTAATCCAGGGAATACAGATCCTAATTCTTGCTGAATTTTTAAATATTCCTGTTCGTTTTCTAAGCTCCAACTATCACCAGCTTTTTCTCGTGCCTCAGACATTGCTTTGTATGAAGTGATTAATTCATCTGCTTGATCTTTGTTGGTAGTTAGAGCTTCCATGCTTTTCTGTTGAGAATCAGTGAAAGTCTCTGTAGATTTAGCTGTACCTGCAATAGCAGCAGATAATGCTTCAATAGCAATGATACCTAAACTAAATATTCCAAATGAAGATTTAACACCTGTCAAAGCTAATCTTAATGCTCCTAGTGCCTTAACTCCACCGTATATCAATCCAATTAAGATAGGTAATTTTAGATTCCAACCATCAGTTGCTCTAGTTACTTCAGTGAATCCTTGAGTCATATTTGTAACTAACTCAATTAAGGAAACTAGTATATCACGAGCTCCAGATTCACCTAGAATTTGCGTTAATTCTTGGAAGCTTGCTTTCATAACATTCGTCTTAAATGTTAAGCCTTCACTAAAACCTTGTAATTCACGAGTTGCTGAACCGTAAGATTCCATAGAGAATGTTGTATTCTTAACAACTTGATCTTGTTGTTGTAGTAAACTGATTACTTTATTTGCATGCCAAACTCCACCTAAATCTTCCGCAAGAGCAGATTGTTGAGCAGAAGTTAAACCGTCAAAAGCAGTACCTAATTCATTTAAAATCTCACTGGCAGGTCTCATTTCTCCGGTTGCAGTTTTCGTGGCGACACCAATTTCTTCAATTGCTTTTTGGGTATCGGATCTTTGCATTCTTGTGAATAAAGTTTTATAGAATGTCCCTGCTTCATTCCCGGATATTTTTAAGGTTTCGACAGTACTTGAAAGCATACCGTTGAGTTCGTCAAATGTTACACCTGCAACATCGGCACTTGATGATGCTTTAGATAAACCTTGTGCTAAATCAACAGTGTCTGCACCCGTCTTGTTAGAAACTTCGTTGAGAGAGTCAACAACTTTAGCAGTTTCAGATACTTCCATTTGATATTGTCTCATAATAGCAACGAGATAATTGGCTGCGTCTGCGGAATTTTTAAATTCACCAACAGTAGAAAGGAGCATAGCATTATTGCTTAATTGAGTTGCTTCTTCTTGGCCGAAACCAAGTTTCGCAATTTCCCCCATAGATTCTAATGTAGCATCAATTGTCTGACCATATGTATAAGCTGCATCAGTTGCATCTTGGAAAACTTGTTCTAAGTTTGCATTCTCCATTACTTTGTTGATCGAAACAAGTCTGTCATCAAGTAGGTAGAGAGTGTCTACAAATTGATTTAATGCTTGTAAAGGAGCAAAGAAGGCAGTGGAGACTAACATCCAGATAGGAAACTTAGTGAAGGCCTGATTTAAAGCATCTCCAAAATCAATTGAATCCTTAGAGGCAATACGAGCATTAGTAGCAATGTTTTTATACTCTAAGGATAACTCTTCCATTCTTTTTCTAGCGTTAGGAGTGGAGGAAGATATCTCATCCACACTTTTTAAATAAGACTCTAAAGAGGGATTGTCGATATTTTTACCATAACGACTCGCCAATCCAGTTGCTTGAATTCTCGATCTTTCTTGAAATAACTTAATGGTATGTTCTAAATCTGCTAATTCTTTTTCCTGTTTCTTTCTACGTTCATCAAGTTGTTGATTTATTTTTTGTTCATTTTGAAGTTGTTTTTCTCTTAAAGAATTTACTGTTGAAGTATTGTCAACTAAACTTTTATCCTTCATATAGAATAAATTGTCTAATCCTTTAATACCAGCTAGTTCAGCCAACTCATATTTTAATTTTTCTACAGTTCCATCTGTCTTCTTGATAGTTAAATTAAATTTCGTGAGCTGTTCGGTAAGAGGGTCAAATGTTTTAGTGAAAGACACTTCTCCTAATTTTCTTGAGTCGTTCAATACCTTATTGAAGTCTTTTTCCAATTGGTTAATTTTCTTTGTGTCTTTATCACCTAGTATACTAACATTTGTTTTATTAATTTGTTTTTGTAATTCTCCGACCTTTTTAGCTAATGAGTTCAATTCATTATTATTAACACCAATTGAAACATTTAATTTCTTGCCAATTGCTTCTAACTGTTTGCTTATTATTTTTTCGGTTTCTTGTTCATTAAGGGAACCGTTTATCAGTATCCTCAAGTCTGCCAAATTAAAACGCTCCTTTCTAAAATTTTCATAATAAAAAGGAGCGTCCACATAGACACTCCTTGAGTATTAGTATTAATTTATTGAGTTTTGTTTTTCTTCTTGCTGCTTAATTATCAAAGATATTATTTTGTGAATTTCGTATCCACGATCATATAGTTGTTTATAAGTAGGGGAGTTTTTAACCAATGGTAATTCTGTATCTTTAATAGGGTAGGTGATTACCGGATTATTTAGATCATTAACGACAATTTTTAATTCTAAGTCTCTAATAGCAGAAGATGACTTTTTCTTCCCACTTAGAGCACCTACAATAGCACCGCCAGTTCCTGCTAACATTCCTCCAACTAATACCCCACTAATTTGACTAGTTCTAGAGGTTTTGGTGATTGTATCCCCGTTTTCGACCAAGTGGCTCTCAGCAATATCTTTATAATCAATCACTTTAACAGATAGGGAAGGGGAGTTATTAAAAATATAAATTAATTCTTCATCATGCGAAAATGAAATGTTCATTTTATTAGATTCAGAAAAGTATGTTTTATCAAACTTAATTTCATGTTTATCTTGATATTTTAATATTTCATCTATAAAAGATTTTTTAATTTCTTTAGGACTTGCTATTTCTTTTCGAGTTCCCAATATAAAGAATGCAACGGACAGTAACATTAGAAACCAACCGATTGCTTGAATATCAAATATTATAAAAACAATACTCATTAAAAATGAGATCGACATTGAAATGAAAAATAATTTTCGAGGAACTTTCATTACAATCACTCCTTGGTAAATTTATGTATATTGTATCATATTTACCAAGTGTGGAGATATTTATAATTTGTTTTCTTAATTATAATATAATTTATGTTAAAAGTCAATTAAAAATGATAAATTTATTTATAAAAATTTCATAAATACAAAGAGACATTCAATTGTTCGAATGGCTTTTTCTAATTATGAAAGGAGACAGGGGAGATAAGGGGATATCTCCCTATAATTTACGGATATTTTATTCTTCGTCCTTCTTGTTTTTCTTGTCATCTTTATTCTTTTTAATTAATTCACGCATTTCTCTTCTTAATTGAGCTTTTGATTTTGGCTTTATATAATGCTTTTTTGAAGTTTCTATACTGTTGTGGTTCGCCCATTCAGCTACCATATCAATGTTACCGGTTTGTTCATAAAGTAAATTTAATTTAGTTTTACGGATTGTATGGAAATAAAAATCATCAATTCCTACAATTTTACCAATCTTTCTAACACGTTCCTGAAGAGAACTATAACTCATAGGTTTCCATTGTCCTGCGTACCTTGTGATAAAGAAAGAATCGATTTCCAAGTTATCCATTTCTTTTCTCATTTCTAACCATTGTTCAATTAACTCTTTTGTTTCTTCTTCAAAGGCCACTTCAACTAATTTTCCACGTTTTTCTCTTATGTTTTCAAATACCATATTATCTAAGTCAAGAGAAGATAGCGTAAGTTTAGAAATAGCTCCTATTCTATTTGCAGAGTCTAATGCAATGTTCCAAATTAATCGGTCTTGAAAATCAAATTTCTTCTCATCAAGTAAACCTTCTTGAATTTGTTCAACTTGTTCCTCAGTCAAGAAATAAGAATCTTTAATTTTCTCATCCATTGCACCTTTCATACGTTCAAGTTTCTTATCAAAAGGATGACGATCAATTAACCCACGTTTTAAACTCCACAAGAAAAAGGAACTAACTGTACTGATTTTTGTATTAATTACTTTTTTATTATTGAAGAGTACTTCTTGGCAAAATCCAATATAACCTTCCATAATGTCTACGGCATTCTCCATAAACTCTTCACTATAGAGGGATATATTTTCCCACTCTTCAGCTAAATAGACTAAAAAGTGATCCATATAATTCTGATAAACTTTATATGTAGTTTCTTTTACATCCTTATTCTTGATGATAGAACTCTTAAGATATTTATCATATAACTTTTTATTTTCATTCGAGATAAGTGCTTTCTTTTCAGCAGTAAAGTATTTAACTTTTATAATCTTACCCAAAAAAACATTCACCACCTTATATTTATTTTGTTTTTATTCAACTTTTATTCCTTGCTTCTTCAATCCATCAGCAAGTGCTTTCTTTGCTAATCCTTTTTCATCTAACTCTTTAGCAGTTTCAGCATGGAAGGGACGTTCTCCAATGATTTCATCTAATCCTGGATAACTATAATTTTCACCATATTCAATTACTGCTGCTATATCTCGGTTACCTTCATGTCTTGTCGATCTAATGCTTAAAGTGGCGTCATCTTCCATTTTAGTTTCGATGTTTTCATCTTGTAGTAATCCACCAGTTCTCTGATAATTGGAATCATAAGCATCATATACATCTTCAATAACATGTTCTTTCAATGTGTTTCGAGCAACTTTAGCAACATCTTCTTGTAGTGCTTTTTTCAATTGATTCTTGTTAAAATGTTTGGCTAAATCTGAAATACTTTTAAATGCCATCTAATTTCAACTCCATTTACACTTCTGGAATTTGTTTCTTCTTACCTAGTAAAATATCTTTATTCTCTAAATCCAAATCTTTAATTTCCTTTTGAACATTTTTAATTCGACCAATTAATTTTTCTTCCATCTCAGAAATCTCATTAATTTTGTCATGTACATATAAGATTGATTCCACTGGAAATTGCTTTAGAATAAATTCTGTGACTGTACTATTGATTACTTGCTTATATTCGGCATAAATTGTCTTCGCTTTTTTACTTGTTGTCATTGCAATATCAGTGAAATGCTTAATTATAAAATAACCGATTATATCTGACCATTCGTTGTCATCAACTTCAACTTTTTCTTTTTTGGTATTTCTAATAAATTCAATAAAGTCATCACGTAACTTTGCCACTTTCTCAGGAGCAAAGTAGGGATAAATTTTAACTTCATGATTTTCACCGTTTACGTCTACATCTATGGTTAAGTATTCTTTATAACGTTTATTGTCTTCCTTAATAATTCCCATTGTTAATTTCTTGTTCATAGTAATCCTCCTTTTGTATCCTTTTAACACAACATATAGATGTATAATTTATTTATATACCTATATCTTGATTAAATATTTGATTAAAATCAGAATTTTATTAAGTTAAAAAAATAGAGCAGGGAATAAACCCTACTCTGGTGATATATTATTTAGTTGCGCATTCTAAATAATATGTAAAATAAATTTAATTTATTTTTGTCATTAGATCATCTTGCTTTTTAACTTTTCTTAGTTTGCCAAAATCATAAGGTTTTTCGAACTGACTTGTTCTTACCATTTCTTCATCAATATCAAATTTTATATAGTGTCTACCTTTGTTCAAATACTCTTTTGCAAATTCAATCATTTCAAATATTTTTTCATCGGAAGGAATTTTATCTTTTTTTGATATTATTCTTATTTCTTTCCAACCTTTACTTTGCATAGCGTATGATCTTTTAATTTCCTTGAGTTCAAATTCTTTTTCTGTAAGTTCACCATGCACAATTGATAGCCAATGACCACTTCCATCATATTCAACGTATATTTTTTCTTCAAGTAATGCAATATCTAATATAGAAGTGTTAAATAAATAGTTAATTTCTCCGCCTATTAAACTATGAATGTATCTTTGTTGTAAACTAGTAGCTATTCTACCTCGTTCATTCATTGTTTTCATGGTTTTCTCTCTAATTTCTTTATTCTTTTGAGGATTATCAACACCGTATCTAATTAAATACGTCTGCATTGCTTTATTTTTAATATCCTCATTTTGCAATGGGCTTGGAGTCCCGTACCGTTTAATATTTGTCAGTCTAATTTTATCCTTGACTACTTCATTTTTCATAGGATTGGTTTCTCCATATTTATCGAGGAAAGTACTTACTACTTTTTCTCTAACTTCTGGACTTTGACTAGGGTATTCGAAGCCTCGAACTTTTAAATTTGTTTCTCTCATTTTTATTTTGGTTGATTCTAATTGAGTCGTGTGTTCTACACCGTGTTTTATTAAACTAATATCTCTTTTCTTCAAAGGTATGCAATTTTCACAACAGTCCTTATTAACAATTTTTCTTCCTCTTGCTATGTCTTTATATGGTTTTAGACCTTTTTCTAGACAATAATCACATTGATAGGGAACTAATTCATGAGATTTGCTAGGAAGATCATCAATTTTAACCAAAAGTTTAGTTCCCTTTGGAACTGTCATCCTATAATTCTTATCTTTCTTTTTTGGAATATCATACCCTAAAGATTCATAGTGCTTTACTTTTTTACCATTAAGTTCTATTTCAATAGTTTCATTAATTAACATTTACAACATCATCCCTAATGTTTTATTTACCCCTTATTAAAAAAAATATGGAAGGGAAGTGGGATAGACCTCCTTTTCAGTTAAAGGAGCGACCTTTAACCTATCCATAATTTGATTATACATGATTAATTTATTTGTGTAAAGATGAAATTATAATAAATTTACTTTTATTATACTCTGTCTACTTCAATAATACGGCCAATTTGAGTAGAGTTCGGTGCAGCAAGACACTCAAAGTTTACTTCTGGAGCTACTGCTGTACCGTTTTCTAATGATAATTCAAACTCATCCATTGGAACAACGTGGTCTAATTGAATGTAAATGTCTTTAATAACCGCATTAGTATCCGGGTCGTAGGCGAGTGTGTGAAATTCTAAAGTGTATGCTTCAGCGAATTTCTCTGAATCCAACTCAACGATATCACCAGTTACAGACTTTTGGTAAGTTGCAGAAACAAGTTCTCCAGCAACAGCATGACCAGTTGGAACAGTAACTTTACCTGAAGCAGCAGTAGCAGATTCTACTGCGCCTTTAGCATTACGAACATGAACAGTCGTTACAGAAGTATCGCTAATTGTAATTTCTAATGCACCAGCATTGTCAGCAACAGTTAAACCTTTTTCAGTTTTGTAAACAGTAGCAGAACCATCTTCTTCAACTGCAACACCTTGAGTTAAAGCAAGGAATTCTGTGTCGTAGAAAGCGTTACGAAGAGTAGAAGTTACCTCTTTTTGTCCTTTCATTACGGCTAGGGCTTTATTCCCGATTCCTCCGTATATCTTTTCATTTATTCCGAGTGTACCTGAGATGGAGCTTAATTGTGCTTCTGCTGTAATGAAAATATGGCCATCTCTTTTTCTTTTCATTACTACGTCAGCAGTATCAATAACTAAAAGTTTCATTAAAAAATTCCTCCTATATAATTATAAAATAAAGAATAGAATACCTATTCGCTTACAACTTTTCCTGTAGTTCTCTTAAACGCTTCATGGGAAATGGTATGTTTTTCTTCTTCAAACATCTCTATGTGTTTGCTCCAACTTTCAATATTTATCTTTTCAGTTGAAACAGTCGCAAAGAGGGTAGAAGTGTCATATCCTTTAATTTGAGCTATCCGATAAAAAGTCATATAGAGTTGATACACTGTCATTTCTTTAATGTTTTCATAGGTTAACCCATTGAATCCGACAATGCTTGTCACAATATCAGAGAATGTAAGATTTTCTGATTCTTGTTGTTTAACTCTACGACTTCTTTCTAGAGCACGTTGAATTTCAGGATTTGGATTTATTTTGTCTTCTTTTTGACAATTCATTGTTAAGATAAGTTTTCTAAGTTCGTCAAAGTTTTCTTTTGTAATTTTAGAAATTGACTCCTCTTCAAATACTCTTAAAAACACTTTCATATATGCCTGTGAGAGCTCAAATAACTCATCAATATTTGTTACTACTTCGTAAATAGACGGACAACTTTTTATCCGTTGAATAAGCTCATCTATTTCACCTTTTTTATTTAACTTGGAATATTGATAAGCGATTTCCTCTTTACTCATAGACATAAATTGCAGTTCTTGAAAATAATCGGGGAAGTCTTTAACTTTAATAAACTCACATTTACCTATTTCAGTTTCAATCGGTTCACCTAAGATATAGAACTCAGGATTATTTTTCATCACTTACCACTTCCAAAAGTATAGGTAACTTTGTAACCAATGTATCCGTTTGGAGGATTGCCGATTATATACCTTCTAGAAGATCTTATCTTACCTACTCCAGTAATGTGCTGGAATGTGATTAATTTATTTAATTTGTCGATTATTTTAAGCGACCTTGCTTCATTTAATTCAAATGTATCAATATGAGTATAGACATCGATAACTATATCTTGGTCATCCACACGTTCATTTGAAGTGTTTGAACCATTCCCAAAATACATACAAATCCTACATAATTCCTTAGTCGAAATGTCATCGGTCTTAGGCGCTCTAATTATTCGTTCTTTTCTAATCTCATAGAAATCAGGTAAGTCCTTCACATTAGACTTATTGGGATCTAACGGATTATCTTTGTAATAAGTTAATCTCAATAAATCCTCATCGTTGCCTACAACTTTAAAAATATCAACCAAGTTTTCTGCTAATCTACTCATTCACTACACCTTCTTTCCTTTAATAACTAACAAGCCAACACCATTAAAGGATTTTGTATAATCAATCCCTATAATTTGATACTGAGTGCCGTACATAGTGAATTCTTTACCTTCAACTAAGTCTGCATGTTCAGTGAAAGGAATAGTTATTTGCATAGTTCCTTCTGGAAGGTTAATGGCCTCATTAGTGTCGTCTGAAAGAATAGAAGTTTCTGCTATACAAGGAAGAAGGGTGGGAGTGCCTTCAGAATGCTCGTATATTGGTTCACCAAAATCATTGACTCCTGTTTGAGTTCTAGATGCTGTACCAGGAAGAGTGTAGATTGAGTTGCATAACTTTAATTTACCTTTTGGATAAATTGGATCATCGAAAAAAGTTAGCAATAAATATTTTTCTGCTTTATATTCAACTACAGAACCAATATTAACAATTGTGTCTGGTCTGAAGTGAATGAGTTTTTCATCATATTTAGTTTCATTATTGATTATTGAATCAGTATCGACACCATTGACTTTAACTATAGTGAAAGAAGGGGAAGATGTGAATTTATCATTTTGTATTCTTTTAGACTTATTAATTGAAGCAGCAGTTGGATCAGTTCCTTTACCATCTAAACGATTTATATATTTATCTATAGCATCCATATCAATCGCCTACTCCAAAAGTTTTTTCAATTAAATCCATACAATGAAATATTTCACGCCTAATTACTTTCAAATCAACTTCTGGATGCAAACTATCATCGTAAAAATGTTCAAGTATACAAATTAAACTTATGACTGACTGAGTTTTATCCTTATCAACTAAATATTGCAAACCGTAAATTTCATAGTTTAATGAGTCAATATATTGAGTTAAGCCAGTATTTCTTTCTTCAAAGAGGCATAGCAATTTATAGAATTTGTCTTTTAATGATTTTACGTATTCTTTTGTCAATTCCATAGTTATACACCTTGTCTATAGTAATACTCAATCATTAATGAGTTGGCTTCACTTTTAAACGATTGTCTCAATTCTCTTAATTCTTTTAATTGGTTTGCAGGTGAGAAGGAGCGAAAATCTTTTGAACCCAATCTATCTTCTAGATATTCGTCTCTCAATATTTTAGGGGAAAGGTATTCAACAACCATAAATGTAGATAAGATTTCTTTTTCCATTTCGTTTAATTCAAAGTTGAACCGTGACAACGTATCATCTCTGTCAGACAGATTTTTGGTTGAATAGGTGAATTTAGGTATTGCCGATTTCAAAAAATCCAATAATAATTCCAAAGCAAATTCATATTCTAATTGAAGTTTTTCTTTAATTTCATAGTCCTCAATTTTACCTAAAAAGCGAGAATAAATTTCATCGTAAGTGGTCATGTCGTCCACCTACTTATTCTTCATCTTCGTAAATTTTCATTTTTGACTTTTTCTCGATAATGTCAATCTTAGCTTTACTATCAACTTGCAATTCTCTGGCCACTTCTACAAATTGTTGAACAATTGCGTCTTCAGTAATCTCATTAAGTGTTTTTTCAAGTTTTTTATAATTGCCCTGAATCAACTCAACAATTTCTTCATTTCGAACAACATTTAAGTTAGTTTTTTCACCAGTCTCAGTTTCTAGCCCAAGTTTGACACGGACATCTTTGTCGTCAATCCAAAGCATACCCTTTTGAATAATCTCTTGATTAATATGAATATAATCAATTTCTTCTTCATCAATTTTAAGGAACGAACCCTGTTTTGGTAGCAATCTAAATGATTCAGGGGTAGGATTTAGATAAAACCCTAATCCACTATGAATGTTGTTAACGACTTTAACTTGTTTTCCCATTGTTAAATCCTCCTTGTATTCATAAAAAATAAGGAGTCTATAAAGACTCCTTCATTATAATAATTTTATCTATTAAACGATTGTAACTAAACCAAGGTTATGTACTTGAAGTACGTTAACGCCAACTTTTTGTAAAGTCTTTTTCTCAATTGAACCATCATCGTAACTTTGTTTTTCAAGCATTTCTGCTCCACCTTCGAAAGTTACTTTTACTGGCTTATCTGCATTAACAGGTAATACATAAATTAAGTTGTTATCTAATACCCAAGTAGTATTCTTTTCATCAGTGAAAGTATTTGGCAATTGAACAAGTGCCTTACCTTCCCATGTACCGATGAAACCGTCACGGTTAAATGCATCTTTCATTGCATCAGACATAGCTGATTTGAAACCAGAATCAGAAGTAATGTTAGCTAATGCAACAGAAGTACCAACAATTACTGGACGACCATAAGCAGATACAGTATTTGCAACGTTGCGTACTTGAGCTAGAGAGAAAGCACCAGAATATTTGTTAGCAGCAGGAGCAGAACCCATACCAGCAACAAAAGTTGTTTGGATAGTTTTCATAACTTCAGCATTGATTGCTTCTGCGATTTCATCAATCATTTCAGTAAAAGATTCTGCACGACCAGCAAGAACATCATCCCACTCAGCGTAAACAGCAGCGCCTAGAGCTTTCGGTTGAGCAGTAATTTTTTGTTTGTAAATTTTTTGTCTGCGAATTTCAGAACCTAAAGCAACATATTCAACTTTTAAACGACCATTACGAACGTTGTATTCTTTCTTTTCTCCATGACCAACATAAGAAACATCAGCGATAACTGAAAGAGCGTCACCCACTTTAACTTTCAATGCTTCATTTACGTTTTCTTTGATGATAGCGTTAATTTCAACTTTGTTACGATCATAATCTTTCAAAAGAACACTGAAAAGCTCAACCATTTCTTTTTTACGTTGTTCAGGAGTTTGACCTTCAACTGAAGAAGTGTTATTTCTAACATCCATACATAATTCTAAAACTTTATTTTTATCCATTTAATTATTCCTCCGTAAGTTTAATTTATTTGTGTTAATTACGCTACTTCAACTTGAAGTACGATAGCGTCTTTTCCGTTTAATTGTGTTTTCTCGATAACTCGGAATTTTTGTGCTGGTGGAGTAGTTCCAGGGAAAGTAGAAGCAACAGTGAATTTACCTCCAACTTTTGCGTAAGCGAAGTCACCTACAGTAACCGCACCGAAGTTAGCACGATCTCCAGTAAAATCAATTTGAGTAGTAGTGAAGATATCTCCTCTTTCAAACTCATATGTACGTGCTTGCATACCTCCAACTTCATTACGGAAATCAGACTCATCTACTGAATCATATAAATTAGCAACAGAAGCTACTAGTACTTGCTTTTTAGTTGCGTCAGTTGTAGCTGCAATTTTACCAGTTGCAAAATTAATTTCTGCTAATACTCCATTCTCAATTGCTGCATCAAAATTATAGTGGTAAGCGTGACCTTTCATTAAGTCTAAACGTGCAATACCGTATTGTCCCATATTAATAATTCCTCCTGTTTTTATGTATAATTAATTTATTTGTGAAGTTATTAAGCTTCGAAACCATATTTTTGCATAATGTTTTTTGAGATTAAATCTTCTTGCTTGCTTGCAACGATAGTTACTGTTTCATCTTCTTTTTTAGAAGCAGTTTCAACTGTTGTTTTTTCTTTAGCGATTTCAGCAACAACAATCTCATTTAAATGTTGAGCATTTAATTCTTGGATAGCATTTTGAACTTCTTCAGATTTAAAAGTGTCTTCTGACAATAACTTAGAATACTTAGAACTTAACTCAGCAACTTTAGCATCTTTTTCAGCTTTTTCTACCTGTGCTTTGAAAGGTTCTAATTCTTCAACTTTAGCACTAAGTTCAGAAACTTTACCTTCTAATTCTGTTTTAACTTCTTTTTCAGAAACTAATAGTTCGCTTAATTCATTAACCTTGCCTTCTAATTCTCCAATTTTAGCCTCTAATTCTTGCACTTCTTTAGTTTTTGTTTGATCCATTGTTTCAAGCTCCTCCTTTGCTTTAGTAAGTTGTTCTTGAATTTCACTTAACTCTTTTTCTTTATCAGATAGAAGAGAAGCTAATTCAGTATTATTATCAGGTATAAATCCAAGTGTTCCTTTTTGCCATTGTTCTTTAGATGAAATTAAAACTTCGTCATTTTCAATAGTGTATGGAATCTTGTATAATACCTCATAATCATCCCAATCTTCAGCAATAACATAGTCAGTATACAGATCACGAATGTAGTAGTTATATTGGCGACCATTTGTTTTAGCATTAATTGGATTGAGTTTATTATAAATTTGATTACTTACTTCACTAAATTTTAATGAAGCAGTTTCAAATTGACCATGATACTTTATCTCATGACCTTTGTTGAAAACTTCAGCATTATCCACAGTATCAACCTCCTTTTGTTCAGTATCTTTCTTATATGCTTCAGCAACTAGTAAAGTAGCTTTTGCTCTGTACTCAGCAGGGCTAGTTACTATAGCAGAGCCAATTAATTGATTTTTACCTTCGTAATATCCAATTTTTCTAACTCCATCATCAGTTACTTCTTCATATGAATTTATAAGAACCTCACAACTGGTTTCCAAATCCTCATTCTCATATAGCTCGACAATTGCTTTACATGTATTTGGAAAACGCTTCATGACTCTTATAGAACCCATTAAACAATTAGCATCATCTATTTCTTCTTTCCAGAAGTCTACGAAACTACCAATCTGATCAGTTAATAACTCACCATCTTTTAGTTCGTGTGTTAAGTTTTCATAATCAGCACTTTCCAATTTCTCACGATTTACAACAAAAGGAATGCCTATATAAGTTTCTTTATTGTCAATTACACCGTCAATGAAATCATCTAAAAATTGTGCTTTATTGTAGTTAACATCATTAGAGAGGATGCAAATATTTAACGTCATGTAAATATCATTACTGTTATTCAGTTCCATTATTTTAGGTTTAATGGATAATTTCTCTGTCAATAATTTCACCTCCTTAAAAGAGAAGGATAGCATCAGTGTTTAATTTACTTATGACAATCACATGAACATTTTTTATTTTTACAACCGTCACAAGAACACTTGTCAATCATTCCTAATTCTAGTGATATAGATGGTTTGGTTGATGAAGCCTCTAATTTAGCAGGAGAGTATCCTTTCATTAGTATCAACTCCTTTTTAGGCATTAGATGGTTTTGGGTTGTTGTTACCACCTGAATTTTTTGACTTTAGTGTATTCGGATTTTCTGGATTATCTACGCCAGGTCTTCCAGTTCCTTTATCATCGTTTCCTGATTGAGTAAACGCATTTGCAGCAGGGTATAAAATTGATTCTGTTTTAAGAATTTTGCGCTCATATTCAACTTGGCTAATTACATTTTCATAAGGTAAACCTGTCACTGCTTCCAACCAGAACTTAGAAGCTCCTGTCTGCATGTACAATTCTTTTAGCTGATCAATATGCTTATCTCTGTCTAACATTGTAGTTTTAGAGAATACTAATTCACATGAAACACTGTTTGGAAGAATTTGCTTTATGTACCTATTAATCAGCACTTCGAACTTCTCCAAAAGTGTAAATACATATCTGAAGAATTTTTGACTGTTTAAAGTGGCTGAACTAAAGTTTCCACTAGTACCTCCACCGTATATTAGCGCTGGACTGACTCCCAAGTTCATGAATATGTCATTATCAATCTTTTCATATAGTTCTTGTTTAAACATTTCGGTATCAACCTTTAATGTTTCAAGTTTAAAGAAATGTGGAAGGGCAATAGTCCCTGTCCCACTCGTATCATTGCCACGTTGATTTATACCGTCTTTCTTTTGCATTAGTTTGCTTACTTCATTGAAATAAGCAGTTATGACTTCTTTTGGTACAGGTTTAGTTCCTTCTGGATCTAAGGTAGATGCATAAAGTATTATTACTTGTTTAATTATACGATCTGCAACAGACCTTTCTACACGATTAATCATTTCTTTCTGTAAAATTGAACCCCATGCACCAATGCTAATCGGTAAACCATATGGAAAATTTCTATGACTGTCGGCAGCAATTACATCACAATTTTTCAACTCAACATATCTATGATCTTCACCTTTGTTTTTATAGAGATTATACGCTGCAACAGTTACTTCATCAGGTAAAGACTCAATTATTGATAGCTTGTCATTAACTGTTTTATAACTTTCAATTGATTTGAGGTCATATTCTACAACCCATCGCCCATTACGTTGTTTGTTTATACGAAGATCATCTAAATCAAGAAATTGAACATACTTCTTATTTCTTAAACAAGTGACAATAGTACCCATTTCGCCAATTTCATAATAGGCATCCCGTAAGAAGTTTTTTAATTCAATCTCCCTTAAGAAATCATGAACTTTACGCTCATACTTTTTCAATTTCTTTTCATCATCAACTTCAGACCAAGATAGCACATAATCAAGAGTAGGGAGGGACTTAAACGTTCTCAGAAGTTCTTTGATCAAGCCATTTTTATTTGTTAAATATTTACTTGATTTCTGTATTTCTTTAATATTTGTATATGGGTTTTGTAAATACCTATAGAGATCCGTTAACTTAATATCAGAAACAGAACTCCCAGAGCCGTACTGAGTTATATAGTCTGTTAATCCTGCCACTTCCAACCATTGTGAGAAATCATCAGATGGAGTAGGGGAGGTAGATTTATTATCAGTTGACATTAGCTTCCTCCTTTCTTATAATGATAATGAATAATAAATTTACTTGTGTTAGAATCCTGACTGCATGAAGAATAGGTAGTCAGAAATATCTCCATCATCATTTTTCTTTAACTTTCTTTCAATTTCGTTGGCAATATAATTTAGATAACTTAAACTAGAATATCTATCTTTTCTACTTGATCCTTGTTCCTTAAGTTTTACTAAACCTGTATCAGAAATTTCACCTTCAAGATTCATCATCTCATTAATTAGTAAAGTTGTTTGAATGTAAGGCAATCTGAAGTTTACTTTTACATCCTCTGGGAGTTTATCGAATCCTTTAATTTTCTTTAGTATCTCTTCGGATTCATTTTCTGGAATAAGAAGTTTTATTTTATTTCTTCTAAGAGCGTCCTTAAATGATACAGCTATTTCACTGTTCATTTGAGGTGTTGCCCTAATACTATACACAACTTTAGGTGCATTTGAATAAACGCATCTTTCAGCAAGTCTTTCGTCATTTATACAAGATAATGGCTCATATTCTGTTCCACGTTCAGAATCATATTGTGTTTCTGTTAATTGATCATAAACGCCAATACCTGCGTTTTGAGTGTCAAGAACAATATAGTCGCAATCAAAGTCGTAAAATAACTGTCTAATTCTTAGCGCTTGAACGCCAGTATGTCCGCCTTCTATAGACTCAGAATAGATGACTTGTCTTTCGTATCCTTTATTCGTAGGTATCATTCTGGCCACAAAGAAAGCAGAAGCGTCATTCTGATTTCCTCTCATTGTAGCTATATCGGCAGATATTAGACGTATCTCATCTTTATCTTTTTTAGGAATGAGTATGCTCTTATCATTTATTAGGTCTGTTATTTCTTTTGGGTAGTATGCTTTTCCTAACTTTCTGTTTTTCTGTAAATCTTCAAATTTAAAAAATGCCTTTTCAGATTCACCAAAAAATAAGCATTCCATCTCAATTGACCAACTTATAGGATCAAAATTCGATTCCGACATTTCATCTTTAACTTGATCTTCCATCAGTAGTCCTTCTTTAATGGAGATATAGTAGGGGATTCCACATACGAAATAAGATTTTCCTTTAACCATCGCATCAAAAAATGCTTTAAACTTATCCCATGAGTGATGACTTTTATACCATGCAGAGGATAGATAGAGCTCCTTGTTACGTTCTTGCAAATGGGAATATTCGGGTTTATCTAGGTATTTAGGTTGTCTTGGTGCAGTTTGAAATTTACGCAAAACTGAATTAATTACATTTAAGTCAACCATTCGAAATTCATCAACGATAAGAACATTTGATCTTTTACTTCTTGCATTGTCATTGGAAGCTACGATCTTTATCCAACTTCCGTTATGAAAGTCTACTTTGGCATCATTAGTCCCTGTTTTTAACTCACTAATCTCTCTGGCTAAATTTGGACTGCTTTTCCGCATATCATCTATCTTCTCAATTACTTCTCTAGCTTGTGATTTAACACCCGATGCCACTATGATTTTTGTTTGAGGAAAAAGAATGCATCTAACAACACAAAAAATTGCTGTGAGAAAAGTTTTTCCTTGTCCCCTGGCAGCCGTATATAAAAAGTAATTGAAATGCATCATTGCGAATAATAATACTTGCTGGAACAATTTCAAATTAATACCTAGATAATCTCTAACAAATCTATGTGGGTTTGCTCTATAGAATGAAGCCCATATTCCGATGCCATCCATGAGCCTTTCTGATTTAGATTGAGGTTTTCGATGATTTTTACCTTTATTAAATATATTAATTCCTTTAGTTGCTTTATTTCTATCTACTTGGAAATTGTTAAAGGATGCCATTTTCATCATCCTCTTCGTCAATACCATCAAGTTCAATTTTATATTTTTTAACTTCCTCATCATATTCTTTTTGATAAGGATTCTCTAACCCAACCATTCTAGCTAAATGGCCAAGAAACCATACTTTTATGTATTTTCCAATACCGTCAACATCTTTCCACTTTTCGTCTGGTTCAGGAACAGGTTTTTCATTCTCAAACTTCTTAATTAAAGTACCGAACGATTCTTGTTCAACGGCATTTGCTCCAGTTTCTTGAACGGGTTTTAAATTACTAGAGCCAAGTAAGTCTTGTAGAGTTTTTAACTGTTGATCAACTTTTTCTCCATTTTCTCTGCGTTTTTCTATGTCTAACTCAGTCAAGCAGATTTGTTTTATTAAGAGTTCCATTCCCTTAGAATCACATTCATATCTATTTATAAAATCTTCGAATTCATTTTGTAGCCATATGTAATCATTCAGATTAAATCCTCTGCCCCAAAATTTCATCATATAATCTATATCTTCTTGGGATATGTTTTGCTCTTCATTGCTAAATTCACTCAATGTACTACCGACATTATTATCTTTATGAAAATCGCTATTATCGTAATTTTCATACTTATAATTTAGAGCTAAATCTTTAAGGTAAATGCCCAATGTTTCCTTATCATTGGATAGTGCTGTTTGCCATGCATCTTTTTTATATGGTCTATCTATGACACGCAATATTTCTTTTATTGTTGTTTCATTTTCTTCATTTAATTTTTCTTTTAAACATGTTTTACAATAAGGAATTTTACCGTCACCGTGCCATTCACTATATGATTGGTAAAATTCAGTTTTACTTTTTTCTTTAGTACATTTAAGACAAACTTTTTTGTTTGAATTAGTCATAACTCACACTCCTTTCATAAAATGAGTTATCCAAAAATCCTTTATCTAAGAGTCAATAGTAGGGAAGGGGAGAACCGGCTATTGACTCTTATAAAAAGATTCTTGAGGAAGAATAGGGGATATAGATAAAATTGATTAAATCAATTCACTATAAACAAGTTAAATTTATCTTTATAATTCTTGTTTCTCAGCAGATAATTTCTGATGCTTTGCAATTTCAATATTCATCTCTTTGGTAATTCGAGCAGTCTCAAGATTGTGTTCAATTGTTTGCTTATTCAACAAATAATCAAGTACAAAACCTTGATCAACACCTGTATTAAGTAGCGCAGTAATCACTCCTGCTAAATGTGAAGTATCTTCAATACCTCGATGAAACTCATCTGCATCATAAAATTCCATAGGGATCTCAATAGGAGGTAGTTTATCATCAGAACCACCCAATAATTCTTCCAATTGCTCAGGATCAAGTTCTAAAATCTCTTCTTTGTTTTGTTCTTCCATGCTCATTACCTCCTATATAACCTTATCGATTACGCCTAATTCAAGTGCTTCTTCACTCCACATGAACCAGTCGTATTTACGCTTTGTAATATCTTCTAACTGTTCATAAGTAATCTTTGTATATTTAGTTATCAATTCTTTCATTCTGTCCCAAATAGCATTTGTTTCTTCAACGGATTCAATTTGTTCTTGCAATGTACCCCAAGTAGCAGAAGAAGGTTGATGACACATGATACGAGAATGCCTTAGCCCTTGTCTAAATGAGCCACACAAAAGTATCATGAATCCCATTGACATAGCTACAGAGTTAACAGTAGTGATAATTCTATATCCGTTCTCACGCATAGAAATCATTTTAGAAATTAGCGCTAGGCCGTGATAACAATGTCCACCATATGAATCTAAAACAATCTCAATGTCTTTTTTTGTTCCTTCTTGCTTATCAATATAAACAAGTCTATCTAATAAATAACAAGCCTTAAACATTGATTCCCTGTCAACTTCTTCGCTAATGAAAATTCGTCTGTCTCTCATTGCAGAATTAATTTTCATTTCCTCCAGGAAACGATCAGGGTATACGTAACTCATTTCTGACATATGTAAACCTCCTATTGTGGAGGCATCGAATTACCGAAGTAATCATACCTATAATTATGTATAATTTTTTTATAATTTAATATTATATGTACATTCGAGACCGTCATTTTCGTCAAATACAATAAATTTCTGACCTGGTTTCCCACCGTACCTACCTTGTGTAGAATGATCGTCAGCCCCAATTAAACTATTATTGACTATGACGGTAGTCTTACCATGTTCTTTCTCATAGTGATGATGTATATGACCACCGATAATATAACTTGGCACAAATCCAAGTATTTGAGGTAACTTAGTTACACATTGATCAACTCTATCAAAGTTTCCGTGAACATAAATTACATCTTCATCGAATATTTTTGCAGCAATATATCCATCTTGATCAGTTACAATGTCAATATTATTGAAGTCTTTAAGTCTAGCCTCTAGGAACCAAGGAATTAAATATTCAAAGTTTTCCTTTAGACCAACATCACTTTTATGTCCTGTTCGACCATGATTACCAATAACATTGTAATATTTAATTGTTTCAAACTCATTGGCCAATTTAGACAATACTTCAGCAAGTGTTTCAGAAACATATTTAGTTTGTTCAATGATGTCCTCATTGGACTGGACTCTTGTTGAAACGTGAATGATACCGGAAACCATATCGCCAAGATTGGCAACATGTAATGTAGAAATTTTATTTCGTTTGCCATTCTCAATTATTTTGTTAACTAATTTTGCAACACGTTCATTAAACACTTGTTTATTAAATTTATTTAATGTATTGTTAACTTCCATACCATAGTGCCAATCACTAAATAAAGCCAATCCATGTTTCTCACTCAACCCTTTTTCAGCAGAAGGGGAGAAGGTAAGAGGTTTTTTCTTTTCTAATTGGCTAACAGCAATAACAATATCATCCTGTAGTTTTTCAAATCGAGCTTGGTTACGAATCATTTTCTTATATTCACGTTTCTGATCTTGATTACGAATCTTTTCCTTTTCAGCGTCAATCTTTATCTCTTCATGTTTACGTACAATTTCATCATCTAAATTATTAGAGATAATGAAATCTTTCCACTTGAGATACTGAGCATAATCTTTACGCCACTTAGATTCATCATATGAACTACCAAACTCTTTATTTAGTAAAGCAGCAATCTCGAATTTATCAATGCCATATTCATCTTTTCGATCAAACAATCGAATATGGTACTCCATGAATGACTCATTTTCCTGACGATGGATAATTGAAGTTGTCATTCAATCACCTACTCTTTGATAGGAAGTTCATTTTCTTCTTTAATAGTAATTGAAACAGTTTTACCATTAAAGTCTGACAAAATTTCCTTGAAATCATAAACAAGCTCTGTTTCTTTAGTTTGTTCAGTTACTTCCATAACGTCCATATCAAAGATACCCTTTAAGTTTACTTGATTCACCTTTTTGCTTGCCATTTTAAATCTCCTCCTTTTAATCTCCTAAAAAACAAAAATGCACTCTTCTAAATAATTAGAAGAGTGTTTCTGAGCAACGTAACCGTTAACTCGTTATATTAAATTCATTTGTGAGAGTAGAACGTTGCTTGGGTAAGTATAGTTTTTTGCCATACTTACATTTCTTCAGCTTTTGCAGCCATTTCCGAACGATAAATAATCGGTAATTCAACTTCTCCATAATATGATTCACCGCGGAAAACTTCACTTGCTCTACGCATACCATTGTTTTTACCTTCATAAGCACGACTGTCTACCTGTGCTGTGAAATCTCCATCTATAATCATTTTGCTGTCAAATCCAAGACGTTGAATGCCTAATTTAAGCAATTCTTTGTCTAGGTTTTGCGCTTCGATAACATATACAATTGCATTCATTCCAGTAGTATCGAAGCCTCGAATATCGCCAAAAGGAAGCAAAACAATTTGCTCTCTTTGAATCATTGCTTCTACATGACTCTTGTTTCCGAATTTACTTGTTAACATGTTACCAACGGAACTTTGAAGTAATTTCTGATCTTTATCACCGGTGTAAAAACCAAGCGCCTGTGCATTCTTAGCCAATGTTGGATTCACAAAGAATATAATTTTATCAATCTTATTCTTTTCCAATTGATGCATTGCGTAATTGAATCCAATTACCGATTTTCCTGTGCCTGGCTTACCTTTTATCATTGAAATCTTATTAATATGTAAACTGTCTAAAGCACATCGTTGATAAATATCCATTGGTTTAAACTGACCAAACATATCCGTTTTAAAGTTTTTACTGACAATGGACATGTAATATTTGCCATCCCAACGGAAAGCATCTAGATGTTCTTCTGAATATGAATCTTTTACAATTAAGTATTCGTTAACTTTTAATCCGAATGTATTTTTAGCAACGCCATTATAGAAATCGTCCAATTGCTCCTTACTCATAGACACTTCTTTGTAACCAAAGTAATCGTCTTCAATAGGAGTTTCCACTTTTGATTCAATATCAATAACTTCAATTCCTAATTCAAGAGCCTTTTCGTACAAAAGTCCATCATATGTAATTAATCCGTCACCTGTAACAATGCAGTATTTTAAAATACAGTTATCCATGTAGTCAGATGAATAGTCATCATTTAAATCCCATTTATAATCTTTTAAATCAATATAAATTTTATCTTTGGAACTTTTTAATCCTCTGCGAATTTCTCTTGCTTGCCAAGCTAGTTCCTCACCATAGCGATATTTAAGGTTTTCAAACTTTTCTAGTTCACGAAGTATCATCGAGGGGACTGACAGATTGTAATCTTCAAGATGATTTATAATATCCGCATGTCGAAGAAATAGATTCGTATCCAAAGCATATCGTTTAGTCATAAGTTAATCCCCTTATTTTAAGATTGGTTAGGTAAGGCAGGGAAGGAAACGAGGGGTATAGATAACCTGCCTTACGTTGTATTATGATTAGGAGGGGATGGGTACCCTCGAAGTTATTATTTAATATGTATAATTTACTTATATTAATTTATTTAACTGCATCTTTAAGTTTTTTAGATGGCTTAAATTTAGGCGCACTCTTGGCAGGTACTTCAATAGGAGATCCAGTTTGTGGATTTCTGGCTGTTCTGGCTGCTCTTTCCACAATTTGCAATTTACCTAAATCACCAAGAACTACTTCACCTTCTCCAAGTAATCCTTCTAATACAACTTCAAAAACACTGTCTACAATTGCAGCAGCCTCTTTCTTAGTGACCTCTAATTTACCAGCTACTGCACTTACTAATTCTGTTTTATTCATAATAAAACTCCTCCTTTTGAATCCTTATGTGTATATTAAATTTACTTTACGTTGAAATAAATAGGGGATAGGGGGATACTCACCCTTAAACGTGTACATTAGCTTTCTTCCTTTAACGACCATTAACGATAAAGGTGTAAGACACCTCTCAAACCCTTGTCTACCAACGATTACAAAAGATTGCAAGAAAAATAGTTGTGCAACTCACCGTGACATTCTTCTTTGTTTTTGTTTTCTGAGTCTAGCATTCTCTTTATCTCTTTTACTTTGACAGACATCGCATCTTACCTGTCTTTGTTTTGGATGTTCAATTTCAACTCCGCAATCTTCACATTCAACATATCCTTCTAAATTCAATTTAAGATTATTAACAATCACATCTCCAAAAGTATTCCAAAGTGTAGTCTTGTATTTACTATTCTTTTGAAAAAAAAGATACTTAACTAATACATCAGTAACATATTCTTCATTATTGTTAATCGCAAGCAGTTCAGCTCTGATCAACCTGTATATGTATAACTTATCATTCTTTCCAGTGTCTTCTTTATTTTGATTCATTAACCAACTCTTACTTCTATCCAATCTAATGTAAGCTTTAATGATATCATCATCAGGTTTAACACGTTTATTTCTCATTATCATCTTGTAGTCAAACTTTTCTACAATTTTTTTAAAGCTAATTCTCTTATTAGGGATAATACTTTCTAGACGATTCACTGTGCTGTTATTAATCGGCTCAACTCTTCCTTCATCTTTATCTTTAGCATTAATAAAGAAATGAGGAACTTTTGATTTTATGTATTTTGAGATAATCTTATCTACATGTTCAGGTCTAGTTGGCATATATAGTGTTTTAGCAAAATCAATTACAAAATTATTCTCCATACACAACCATTTGATAACGTCCAAATCAATATTGTCGCTATTCCATATCTTAGTGATGTTATTTGATACTTCTCCAATGTTTGCCTTATACGCCAAAACTAAACTATTATAAATATTCTCATGATTTATCTCTTGAGCTTCTGCTTTTGCCATTTCATAATAGAGAGGAACAATACCTTCCATATTACGCTCTGCAACTTCAACAATAGTTTCATCCTGAACGACTAACGCTTTATCACCGTCATTGTCGAATTGGAGCATCTTACTAATAGTATCATGAATACTTGTATAAACACCTTGGGTAATAAACCATTTTCTTTTTTCTTCATCTATTACATTTTTTCTAATTGCATGTTCTCGATATAGATGAGGTGATCTTAGGATGTCTAATTTTACTGGATCATATAGGGTACAGTAGCACTCACCATTAGACAATAATCCTTGTGGTTCCCTATTAAGAAAGAGTTTTTCGCAAAAAGCATAAAGATCAGGAACGATAAATGTGTATTTACCATTAACGTTTAATTTACCACTTCTAGCATCTTTAACTAATGATTTTTTCTTATCTTTAATTACTTCTTTTGAGTGAGCATCCTGAAGTAAAGGAGGATACATTAGCAAAGCTTTTTGCAAACTATTTTTATTTAAATTGGTCTCAGTTGCGCCAAGAACCCTCAACATTGTGCCTTTTTCAGTGCCAATGCTAATAATATCTTTTGAAGTATCTTCACATAACTTATCAAGTTCCTCATCTGAAATATTGGAAAGAGTTTGCAACATCTGGTAATTTAATTTAGCATCTCCCGAAGTGTCCTCCTCATTAAGAGTGGCGGCTTGACAGTTATACTTGATAAATTTATCTTTATAATCTTGCCAGTCAGAATAGTATTTATACATTTTAAACTGTGACTTTGTGAAAATAATCTCGATATTATCCTTTTTTATATCCCATTCCTTACCGTAAATATCTTTAATAATATGAGAATTATTCTCTTCTGCAAACATATCAAAAGGGAAGGGTACTAATAAGCCTTTGATCCAAGGTAATCTAACCATAAAAGACTTATCACTAACTTTAGGGAGCATAATGCCACACCCGTCGGTATGCTCAATTGGAATGTTCATTTCCTTCCTAGTAATCTCATATGTATTGTGATCTATATGATCAACTAGACTATAAACCTTAGTTTCTAAATCAGGAACAACTATGGCTTTATTGATATCAAATGTTCTCCAGTGAGTGGTTGCACTATTCGATAATGCCAAATACGCTTGATATTTGTTTACATTTACTCCTCCTTGACGATTAATATCTTCAACGCTTAAACCACATGTTAATGACTCTTTGTGTTTATTGAAGGTTGCATCTCGGATAAAGACTGATTTTTTAGTCCTTATTTGTCCAGCAGAAGATGTGAAATAACTGTACTTTTCGTTTTTATAGACAAATCCACTTTTTATAATATCTTCCAGTATTTGAAAATAATAAGTTTGGACAACAATGATGTCGTCAGATAATGAGCTTTCTTTTATACTCAGTGTTCTAGTTAATACAGAATCAAATAAAGAAATCACATTATTATCTCTTAGGGCATCTTCTCTTAATGTTCGTATTTCGGAGTTTTTGCTAAATGCTTCGTATAGTTTATTCTTAAGTTTTACAATGCGCTCACTGATATATTTCTTGCGTTCATTGTGAGTTTCTTTATCATTCTTTAAGTAGTCTCTGTAGCGATACGACCTCAGTAATTTTTTATGAATTTTTTGCTCAGTTTCATTATAGAATGCTGAAGTATCTACAGAATAAATGTAAATCTGACTATCTAGTCCTTTTACCATTCATTCATCCTCCTTTAGGATTTTACACTAATAAATCTTATTTCTTTTTCTAATCTTTTCTCCCCAATTTAATAGTGCATATTCCAATGTTTTATTATTCAACCCAGGAATTTTAATTTCTTTAACAATGTTAGTTATGGGGAGTTTTTCTTGAATGTACAAGTATAATATCTGACCCTTTGATTCTTCTAGTCTATCAAATACTTTTTTATTACCTACTTTACTCTGTCTTTTGTCATTCAATTTTATTTTGTTTATTACCCAACTATCTGTAAATTTATATATTTCAACATTAGATTTATTACTTTTGTTAAAATCATGGTCAACTATTAATTTGCCTTTTAATTTCGAACAGTGGTTACATTTTTTATTTGAGTTGCTTCTTTTAATAAAATTTTCTCCACAGATGCAGCATAAAATACAACCTTCGATTACCTCTGTAATTGGTCTGAAAATTAACTTCTCGTTTTTATTATTAAGAATGTGCATTTTCTTATATGATTTTTTAATTGTTAAAGTGGTGTATCCAGACCATTTAGACGCATCTGTTATTGATCGGAATATGTAACCATTATAAATACAGATAACAGGGATAGAATTTTTCTTTTTTAGAGACTCTTGAACTTTCCCACCTTCAACCATATTGTAAAAATTATTATTTTCTACCGCATTGTATTTTTTAATCCATGCTTCTTCAATAGCATTTAATTCTTCTTCTGAATATGCGTAGTCTATGATTTCACGGGAAAAATTCTCTTTTCCGTATTTTTCAATTGCTCTCATTAAGTGGAAACCACTACCAAGATAAGATTTCCATCTTGAGCCACTATCAAATTTCTTTTGTCCAATGTATTTCTTGCCATTTTTCATATTTGTTGTAATGTAAATAAAACCATAAGGATCTTTAACTAGTAAGTCATCCACTTTTTCCTCACCCTTTTTATTTAGAGGGGAAGTATTAGTTCCCCATGTATTCTTTTTTCATTTCTCTGATTAATTTTTTATATGTATAATTTACTTCTAATTCATTATTCCATATGTAATTCTCATAGTACTCCATTTCATCTTGTGTTGCTGTTTCCATCTGAATCTTATCTTCAAGGAAAGCGATAAGATCACTTTTCGTCCATCTCCGTTTAGTCACAATGTCCACCTCCAATCCTATTAAGATACAAATCTATTTAAGTAAAACGAACATTTTATTATGTATGCACCACTTGTTCGTGTAGCTTACTCTTAATATACATGATTAATTTATTTATGTCAAGGGTAAAACATGATTAATTTATCTTTATTATTTAATTTCAAAACTTTCTATATAATAAGTTGTAATTTTTTAAAAGGGACTTGCAAGCGTTAGCGTCCCAATACATATGAATGTACTGTGTATGACAAAAGTAAGACTTTTCTATGATTTTTCTATGATGTTTCAACTTTTTAACTTGTCTGTCTTACAAAAGTCATAAAAAAGTATGACTTTTTTATAATAAGGGAGGAGTTTTTTATGATACTTGGAATTGATGCCGGTAATAATGAAGTCAAAATAGCAGGTAAATATGGTTTGATTAAATTCTTATCTGACATTGGAGAGGGGAGAAGTATTAACCTGGAGCAAGTGCATGGGGAAGACGACATGGTATTTGAATATGAAGGGAGATATGGTTTCGCTGGATCTTTAGCAAAATATGAATCAGAGTTTTCCGGTGCAATTATGGGTGATTCTAAGGCTCATGAAGACACTAAATTGAGAGTTCTTCTTGGTATTCACCGATATTTAACCTTGTACAATGTTGAAGATTACAACTTTCAAATCATTGTCGGCCAACCAATTTCCAAGCACACTCCATCAGAAAAGGAGAAATTGAAGAAAATACTCCAGGGAAAACACATAATCACTGTAAATGGAATTAAAAAGAAAATTAATATAAATGTAGTAAATGTAGCTGCTGAAGGAGTGTCCAGTTTCTGGGCAAACCCAAAGGAAGGTCTTACAAGAATAATTGATCTAGGTTCTGGAACAACCAATTATGCAACAGTTTTAGATGGAAGGTTTATTGATAAGGATTCAGGAACGTTGCCTTATGGTATGAACACAAATAAGTCTAATGATATTGAGGCATTAGCAAGAGGTATTGCTACTGAAACACTGAAGAAATGGAAAAAAGAAGATCAGGTTTATTTAGTTGGAGGTGCTGCAAATCTAATTGAACATTTAATGAAGCAATTCTATCCCAATGTACAGTTATTAGATCCAATCTTTAACCGTAGAATTCAAGATCCTATCTATGCTAATGCAATTGCTTTTTACAATATTGGAGTGAATGTTTATGAGTAGAAAAGTTAAATCCGTTTATTTCAACACAAGTGATCCTTGGGAATACGAAATGTATGCATATTCACAGCAGTACCCTAACTTTTCGAAGTTTGTTAAGAAGCTTATACAGAATCATATTAACGGAATAAATCCTAACCAATCCGTTCAGCAAGACGAGTATATTAATCACTCAAATGAGACTGTAGACAGCCCTATATTTGATACTAATCTAATGAAGAATCTTTTGTAATTTAATTTATTAATATACCATTTTCTATTTACCGATCAAATTACCGAGAGGTCGTTTTTTATTACCGAATCCTAATTACCCATGTAATTACCCCTTCGGGTAAGAAGGGTTTGATTGGGTAAGTATATTTTCAGTGCGAGAGCGATCTCGGTAATTTGACTACAGATTTGATTTACTAGAAAAATAATAATCAAGGAGAGTTATGTAATGAGTTATAAAATAACATCACGATATTTACAGCAAGAGGGATTCAGAAATCATCCTCATACTGGGGTGGATTTTAAGATGGCTGAGGGTGAACCATTGAGAGCAATTAAGGAAGGTGTAATTCATGTAAAAAATTTTGGGGATACCAACGCAGGGAAGACGGTTTTAATTGAGGCTGAGGATGGGCGTACTTATATCTATGGTCATTTATCAAAGTTTTCAGTTAAAGAAGGGCAACATGTGGATGCTGGTCAGTTAATTGGTTATTCAGGAAATACCGGCCACTCAACCGGAGCTCATCTACATTTTGGAGTAAAAGAAGGAGGAAGGTTTGTTGATCCTTCCTCGAACATCGAATTCATCCAAAATATGAACAACCCACAGTTTTTAGCCAGCATTAAAAATAAGACAATCACACTAACTACTACACCATCATTTTCTTTTTCTGATTTATTTAAAGAATCATCAAACATGTATGGCGAACTTTTCCAAAGTTTAAAGTTAAATATAATTTACTTACTTAAGTCATTTGATTACGTCAACATCATACATTACTTGCAAAACTTGTTTCAATTTTTCTCTTGATAAACCAGTCTCATCAATTATCCGTTGACTAAGATCTTCTAGTTTAATTTCCCATTGTGGTTTTTCATATGCAGTAAATCCAAAGTTCATTGGCATATTATTACCTCGTTTCTTTTAAGATATATTATTAACGGTTTTTTCCACCTTTATTATTTTGCTCTGAAATTTTAATTAGTTGATCTTCTTTAGGAGAACGTTGCGACATATGTTATCAGTCCTTTGGCTTTGATTTAGAATTAGTTTGTACATTAGGAGGTGTTTGTATACATGGAAAATAAAGTTGGGATTAACATTGTTTTAAAGCAAGAAACGCTCAAAGAGATTGATGAACTGCTTGGCTACTATAAAACTCTAATGAAGTATGAAGAATTTGACTTACCATCAAACTATGAAGATTTTATTAAGTCTGCAATTAATCACTATATAAATAGGTTAATGACTATTCATTCATTTGTTATTAGCGAAGAAACATACAAATTAAATTCCAATAGCAAGTTAAAAAACACTATCAAGGAATACATGATTGGACAACAAATGAAGCAAAAAGATATTGCTGCGCTAACTGGTATAGAACCAGGGGCTCTTAGTAATATCTTATCAAATAGAAATCAACCTTCAATGGACTATTTTTTACGTATATGGATAGCATTGGGATGTCCTCCAATTGAAGAGTTATTCTACCGTGACACTAATTGAAAGTGTCATTTTTCTTTTCCAAACTTTTCTAGAATTTTTTCAGAAATAACGCATAGGACAATTTTCCATTTGAGTAATATTGAGTATAGATATATTAGTTAAGAAATAACAACAGATCGGGAGGAAATTAAAATGATAACGACTTTAATTAGTTTACAATTAGCATGTGTAGGAGTTTCAACGTACTTAACATATAAAACAACTAAAAAATCTACAAAAATTAAACTTTCATCAAAAACAAAAGGATATAAATATTACAAAGCAGGAGGGTTTTAACATGGATATGGGTGCTACAGTTGTTGCATTATCAATTTTAAAAATTGCCACGATGCTAGGAATTTCAACAGGAATTATTTCAGGAGTTAAGTATTTTAATACATTTGAATTGAAGACTAAAAAGAAAGGAAGTAACTCACATGAGTCAGATGAAATTAAATCTCTCCGTGAAAGAATTGGATCAAGAAGTTAATTATATTAATCCTTATAAAGAAATTAATCTTAATGAATCATTTGAAAACCAGACTTTTTTAATAGAAAGTATCGAAAGGGAGGTGAAAAAGTTACCCAGCAAGAAGAAAAAAGTGCTTTACACAATTGCAAAAGCAACCCTAACAGCATCAATATCAAGTTTAATGCTAGTCAGTCCTGTATTTGCAGCAACACCAACGACAGCAATAATGACAACAGACATAATGAAAATAGGAATGTACTTAATAGGAATTTGTGCAGCAGTATCAACAATACTCGCAATAATACTTTCACAGTTGGCCGGAGCATACAGAATGCTAAGGAAATCAAAAGAAGCAACAGAATGGACTACAGATATACTCAAAGGTTACGTGCAAACACTTCTCGCACCAGTTCTGATAATTACAATAGCATTTCTAGCCTATCTACTGTTCGGAACTTCAGAATTCTCACAATGGTTCGTAAAACCTTTCTAAAACGAATATCAATTCCTTTTGGAGTAGCATCTACTGCATTCTTATTTACATCTATTAATAAGGCAAAAGCAGCCTCATTGAGTGAAATCATTACTCAAAAACGTGGAATTCTAATTAACGAAAAAGTCATTGAAGGTGGTGGTTCATGGGAAGGAACGAAAGAGTTTTTTGAAGTTTGGGGTAAAATTGGCGATGTGCTTGTTAGCATTACTGATTGGCTCATTAATTTACCTAGTAATTTACCACATTATTCTGTTGAATTATTATCTAAAATCTACGAATTACTCACTGTAACTGTTCTACACACTCCACTTTTTCTATTTAACAATTCATTTATCAAAGACACTTCACTTGTATTTGCAGGAATTTCAATTCTCATAGTAACAATCCTAACAATGGTTGAAGGAATTAAAAAGATGCTTAAGAAGAAAAATACAGATGTAAAAAAGATATTGAAGCGTTATTCTTTGTCAATAGTTGGAGCTGGATTTGCACCATTTCTATTTGAAAAATCATTTGAACTAATTAATGAATTAACAAAGGCAATATCAAAAATTGGAGCAAATGAAATATCCGGTTTCAATTTGTTCAGTAAGATTCAAATACCTCTTATGAATATCGGATTCCTAGACACATTATTACTATTGGCATTTGATGTAATTGTTGTAGCATTACTAATTCCTATAATTCTACAAACTGGCAGACGTTATTGGGATCTAATGTGTTTATCAGCTTTAACACCTCTAAGTCTTACTGCCTGGATATTTGATGATTACAAACATTACTTTAATAAATGGTGGTCAAACGTTAAATTGCTTGCACAAACTCAACTAATCTATGCAATTTACATCTGTTTAATGGGAGTATTCATATTTGGAACAGCAAATATAGTCACTGGTGTAGGGTTAATTGCTAAATTCCTAGTTATTATTGGCGGTCTTGCTAGAATGACAAATGTACCTTCATTTGTTAAATCAAGAGTTGACACAGGTAATGATATTGAAGATTCATTGTTCGGCTCAGTAAAAACAGCTAAAGATGTTTATGATACTGTTACTTTGAAAAAATTGAAAACTTTAAAGTTTTTAAAGGAGAGAAAATAAATGCTAACTAAAGAGAAGATTATTTTAACTTGGGAACAAGATTTCGATGAAGTAACTTATTTCACATTTACTCATGAAGGAGATTGTGTTATTTACAATATAGTTGAAGATAGATACTACTTTGGAACATATAACCATGGAATCTCATTCGCTGAAGCTTGCGAAATATTAAGTCTAACTGCATAGGAGGATAAGAATGGGTGTCTTAGAAACTATAATCTTATTAAATACTACAGTTGTAGTAGCAAATACAATTGTAATGTATATTAACTCAAAAACAATTTGGAAAGTCATTGATCAACATGCTTAAGGTATTCAAAAATAAAATAAATACTACTAACCGCACCAATTCATCAAATATAGTCCGACTAGTTGACTCTTTTAACGAAGAAATAACACTTCCTCTCTTAACATCTGACTTGTTAGGAGAGGGCATTTTCTCTTTTGAAGTAGTTGCCAACGATACATTTATTGAAAATTACGTTGTTACACCTCCATTTTTCCGTGAAACTCTTGGAGAAGAGTGCTATAGAGATTATAATTACTTGAAAAATAGCCTAAAACACCTCCATTGCTACAGTATTGAGCTTACAAATCCATCATTTTTACCCATTTTTACTGAAAATGAAGCATCGTTATTACAGGATTTATCACTTTTACAACAGAAAAACAGTGAATTATTAATACAATGCCTTATTACATTACGTCAAGACAATTGGAGAGAGATATTTATTGACCAATATGAAGAATATCTTAGAGGTAATGACTTCCCAAGTGCAAAACGTGTACAAAGAAGCATGCAGCGTTCCATTCTCAATGTGTTAAACAAAGTTAGTGGTACAAATACTAATAGAAAAGAAGTAAAGAAAATTAGCAATAAAATTCTTGACAATGGATATCGATTTGAATTTAGAATAATTAACACTGGCGATGACTTTGACACATTTGAAAATGAATTAAGCGATCTGCTAAAAGAATATGACTTTTTTAATTGTTTGCGATTCTTCAAGGATAGAAATAAGAAGCAGTTTATTGATAACTTTTTGAATAGAAGGTTCTCTCCTATCTCAAAAGATCAGTTAATCAGTGAAACTGAGTTATTGAGCATCCTATCAAGTGAGCAAATTGCAACTAAACAGGAAGCGATTCTAGAAAGGATGGATGGAGTCAAGAAGTCTGCAACGAAAATCAATAATTTTGACTTGTTGCCTATTGGAGTTAAAAAAGACAGAGAAGTTGATCATGAAATAATTGCACAATTACCTGGAGCATTAAAGAAAGCCAGAGCAACTAAGACGGATAAGATTGAAATATTAGATGTAGAATTAGGGGCAACAGTACAAAGGATAACATTTAAGATACCAAAAGACCATGTTTACACAGATATTAAGAATAGACACAATGATATTAATTCAGCATTAGGATCTGATATAAATATTATTCAAGGCAAAGAAGCTAATACAGTTACATTTTTAATTCCTTGTCAGCAACGTGATATTATTTACCTTAAAGAATTATTGGAGAGTAAAGAGTTTCAAGATTTTGCACAAGATAATCCACTTCCTTTTGTATGTGGTCTAGATATGTATAATCAACCGGTATTTAAATGCTTAACCAAAGCCCCCCACTTATTAATTGTTGGGGGAACAAACAGTGGAAAATCGGTTTTCATGAACTCTGTCTTAATGACGTTGATGTTGCTTAAATCACCAAATGAACTAAGGTTAGTTTTAATTGATCCAAAGAAAGTTGAATTGACGCTATATGAAGGATTGCCCCATGTAGAAGGAAAAGTAATTAAAGATATGGAAGAAGCAATTGGAAAACTAGACGGTCTAATAAATGAAATGGAAAACAGATACGATAAAATGTCTAAGAAAGGCGTTAAGAATATCGCTGCATACAATAGGCAAAGTAAATCCAAGATGCCTTATATTATCTGTGTGATAGACGAATATAATGACTTGCGTATGCAGTATGCAGAGGTAGAAAGCAAAATTGAACGGCTGGGACAGAAAGCGAGAGCTTCAGGTATTCATTTGATTATTGCAACACAGACACCAAACAAAGATGTCATGAGCAATACGCTTAAAACCAATTTACCTTCTAGAATCTCATTTAAATTAGACAATAGCAATGAATACAAAACTGTATTTGGAACGGGGATACCTTATAGGAATTTATTGGGATTTGGGGACGGAGTAGTAAAATATGTAGCTCAGACAGAAGAATTTATAAGATTCCAAGCACCTGTTATAACATTGGATGAGAATGAGGAAGAGAAGACATTTAACAATCTTAAGAAATTATACAAAGGTGAACAGATTGAAGAGTTGGATCTGCCAGAGATAGAGAAAGAAAGCGACCTAGATAGATTGAAACGGATAATTGCCGAGTCCGGTGAAACAAGGGTTGGCGAGTTGCGCAAGGAAATGGGGATAAAAATGAACATTGTATCTGACTTGATGCAGCAATTAGTTTTGGAAGGTTGGCTAGAGAAACCTGAAACTAAAAATAAAGGTTATCAATTGATTGCTGGGGAGGAAGAGTTGGATAAGTGGAGGTCATAATTAGTTATGGCCTTATTTGTTGTTTTGGGGACGCAGGAGTTTGATCTGAGCGTTTTAAATGGGAGGGAAGGTATTTATAGCCTGAGAGATTAAAAGAGCGAGATGAGGGTTGTGGGAGGTTTAAAATATTTTTACATATTTAATTTATTTATATATTGCCACACAAGTGAATTTAATATACAATGATACTAACGTTAAGCTGTAAACGTTAGTACACACGAAAGGAGGATAGATATGCAGTACAGAAATATCATAGACTCAAGAGGATTAAAACATAGGTTTGTTGCAGATTACATAGGAGTAAGTAAATCAATGCTGTCATTGTTTCTTAAGGGTGAAAGAAATTTAGCGCCAGAAAGATTAATGAAATTACATAAATTATTGAATATTGGTAAACAAAAGTAAACTAAATATAAAAGGAGTGGAAATTATTGAGTGAGCAAATCCAGGTTAAATTGAGACCGATTAAAGAGTTGTGGTATAACGATATTACTAGTAAAGCAGGATATTCATGCGTAACTAATGATACAGACAAAGTTGAGTTAGATAAGGTGTATGGAAATTTTTTGATTGTTGGAGTGCTACCAAGATTAACTTTGAGAATGGAATATAATGCGAGTCTTGTTGAATGCTTTGATAAAAAGAGGAATTCAAAATATTATGAGGTACGAAGCATATTTGAAGATATACCTAAAGATGTAAACAAACAAAGGGTCTATTTAAATCAAATTGTTGCACCTAGATATGTAGATGCTATATATGAAGTATATCCTAATCAAGATGTTATCAGTTTAATTGTGAACAATCAGATTGATGTTGATAAGATTAAAGGCGTTGGTAAGAAGATAATTAACCGAATAAAGAATAAGGTTGAAGAAAATGTTGAATACAGGGAAGCAATGGAATTTTTAGGTCAGTATGATATCAATCCAAACTTTATTATCAAACTTGTTAAACATTATAATTCAAGTAAACTAGTTGTTCAAAAGGTTAAAGAGTGTCCATATAATTTATTAGCTGTAAGAGGAATTGGATTCAAGAAGGCCGATGATGTGGCAATGAAAATGAAATATCCAAGGGATAGCAAGGAAAGAATTGTTGCTGCAATTGAGCACCTTGTTGAAGAAAATGAAAAAGAAGGTCATACATACATTAAACAAGATAGACTCATTGAGGAAGCATATCAATTATTAGGTATATCTCATGCGTTAATTACTGAACAAATATACGAAACTGACAGTATAGGAATCTATGGTGATTCAGTAGCAGTTAAGAAAACTTACTTAGCTGAAAAGAATGTGGCTAATATTTTAAAACAAATGGTTAAAGATTCTACAGAGTTGAATTTTGATGTAGAGAAGTTTATAGCTAGACAAGAAAAAGAAAACAATATGAAACTTACTGATCAACAGAAACAATTCTTTTACAACATTAAAAAGTATAATGTTAATTTACTTGTAGGTTTTGCCGGCTGCGGAAAATCGGCATTACAGAAGTTAGTTATTGCTTTATTGGAAGAACTGGGAATGAAATATTTATTGCTTGCCCCAACGGGAAAAGCGAGTCGTGTACTAGCCGAATACACTAACCGTAAAACCATGACTGTACACAAAGCAATACTTAAAGGATCAGATAAAGAAGAAAACGAAGAAAATGAAGATGATAACAATTACTTCGAGGAAGATTATGTCATTGTGGATGAGGCTTCAATGGTCGATGTAAAGTTGGCAAGTCAATTATTAGACAGAATCAATCCTGAGAAAACTAGAATATTATTTGTGGGTGATTCGTTCCAAATTCCAAGTGTAAACTGTGGCTTATTCTTACATGATTGTATTGAAAGTAAAGTTATTCCTACCACAATGTTAGATATTGTATTCCGTCAAAAAGAGGGTGGGATACTTGATATCATGACTAAGATTAGACTTAAGGAAAAGTTTATTAAAAATGATGAGTGGGGCATTATAAAATACGGTGATAATTGTATTATAGCATCAGTACCTCAAGATAGAATGGAAGGTGGATATAAGTATTATTACAATGAGTTATTGAAGAAATATAAACCAGAAGACATCATGGTGTTATCTCCACAGAAGAAAGGTAATCTTGGTACAGTTGCAATTAATGAAAATTTACAAGCAATAATTAATCCTGAAAGTGATAGTAAAGAGGAAATTAGACACGGTAAAGATCCTGAGTTTATTTATAGGGAAAATGATTATGTGATGAATACTGTTAATACTTATGGGATTCTCAATGAGCAAGACAGAGGAATTGATATTGTAAATGGTGAAACTGGATACATTGAGAAGATTGATAAAGAAAATAAAGAAGTGTTACTTGATTTAGATTATGATAAAGTGCCATTGGAGTTTAAACAGTTAAGACAATTACTTCATGCTTGGTGTATTACATTACATAAGAGTCAAGGTTCGGGAAGTAAAGCAGTTATTATGGTAGTAGATAAAGCACATAAGTTTCAGTTAAACGCAAATTTAATTTATACCGGTGGTACACGAAGTAAGGATTTATTGGTAATAATCTCACAGGGTGAAACATTAAACTTTGCTATGAGGAAAAATGCTAACCTACAAAGGAATACTTATTTAAAAGATATGTTGATGGGAGGGTGAATAGTTGAGTAAAAAGGGACTTCGAGTGAGAGTTCCTACAAATATAGTGAGGAATTCTGATATACAAATTGGAAATGGTGAGTTTCAGTTATATGTAAAGTTGTGCTTTTTACGCTTTAGAAATTATGAAGATGATAAGATAACATTGGATCATAAAAAGTTAATGTGCAACTTAGGGATTAATGATTCCAGGACATTCAAAAAGAGACTGAGCAATTTACATACAAGTAAATTAATCAATAATGAAATAGTAAAATTACCTAGAAGTGGGTGTATAGATATAGAGTTCAATAGTAAAATGTTGGACTCTAAGCATTTTACATTAATGAATGCTAAAGTGTTTGATTACATAGATAAGATTGATGAACATGCATTTAGGTTGCTGTTTTATTATAAGAGTCATATTAACAAAGATGATAAAGACAAAGATAGGAGTTTCTGCTATGTAGGATATGATACGCTAGTTAAAAATTTAAAAATGTCAAAGAAAACTATAGCCAGTGCAAATGAATTATTGAAAAAGGAAAAGTTGATTAAAGTTGAAAAGCATAAATTATGTACGGATTATCAATATGATGAAAATGATGAGTTAGTTTATGACAGGTACAATAACCATTATAAAATTAACAATGAAATGTTCTAGAAAATTTTCTGAGGCAAATTGCAAAATTTATTTTTGCGATTTGTAGATACTGTATCTTTATATGTATCTTATATATTATATCTTAGAAGATTACTATATACTGTACTCTTTATGCAGCATAAAGGAAACTCAAAGAGTGCATAAAGGAAACTCGTATCCTGCATGGTTAGGTGAGATAATTGCATAAAGGAAACTTAGAGGAAAATAGGGTATTTTTAAAAATAAATTATATGGATTAGAGGAGAGGATTTAATGACAAATTTTAATGATCAGCAATTAGAAGCAATAAAATTTTATAGGGGAGCATGTGGTGTTGTAGCCGGTGCAGGAAGTGGTAAATCCACTGTATTGATAAACAGAATTAAAAGTCTAGTTGAGACGCATAATGAACCGCAGAAATCCATATTAGCCATTAGTTTCACACGTAAAACAGCAGATGAGTTACAAAAGAAATTAAGTAAGATGGGACTTAGTGATGTAAATGTAGGAACATTTCATTCAGTCTGTGGGAGGATTCTTGTTCAAGAAGGATATAACTTAAAGTTAATTCAAACTTGGCAAGCAGATAATTACCTAAAAGCAATTGATAAGAATGTAAATGTAGATGATGTTAAAAGTTATATAAGTTATCAGAAGAACTGCAAACGATCATATGACGATGCTTTTGTGTATAAAGAGTCTACGTATGATGAAAATACGCTTAGACAGTTTTACAAGGAATATGAGACGAGAAAGAAGAAAGTAGAGCTATATGACTTTGATGATTATTTAACGCTTTGTTTGGAGGTTTTAGAGCAGAATAAAGGGAAATATACATATGAGTTTATATTGGTTGATGAACATCAAGATAGTAATAAAGTACAGAATATGATTCTCCAGAAGTTATGCCAAAGTGGAAATATCTTTTGTTTATTTGATCCGAGACAGGCAATTTATTCTTGGAGAGCTGGGGATATAGAGTATTGTATTAACTTTAATAAGTATTGGGATAATCCAACGATAATTAACTTGTATAAGAATTACCGGTCTACATTCAATATTGTTGATAATGCAAATAAATTTATCAAACCTTATTTTTCTAATTATGAGCATTATGTAGATTCTGAAGCAAATAATAAAAACAATGGTGAGATTGAGATAAAGAAATATTTAGATAGGGAAGTTGAAGGTGTAGAGATAGTAGATAAGATCCAAGAGTTAATAAACAATGGTGAAAAATTAAGTGAGATTGCTGTATTATACCGTATGAATTTACATAGCAGTTTTGTTGAGAATGAATTAAAGAGAAGAAATATTGATTATGAAATTACAAATGATGGTGGGTTCTTTAAGTTAAAGGAAGTTGAAGCAATATTATCTTACCTTAGATTGCTGCTAAATCCACATGACGATCAAGCGTTTGAAACAATTTTTAGAGCTAGAAATTATCCGTTAAAGTTTATGAAGAATGATGTGATGGATAAAGCAAGACAGTACTCTGGATTACATGATGTATCAATGTATGAAGCGTTTGTTAGTATGAATGTGTATGATGCTAAACAGAGTAAGAGTATTAAAGAGTTTGAGAGTTATATAAATAAACTGAGGTTGCAAGTTGATAAGAATGCTAGTGTTGTAACATTAATTGGCAATATAGTGAAGAGTTTTAATGTGGATACTGGCATTAAGCAGAATTATTCTAATATTGATGAGATTAATGACAGGTTAAATAGTATTGAGGTGCTAAAGACTTTTGTAAAAGGGAATGATTTAGAACAGTTTATAAATTATGTATACAGTAATAATACGAAAAAGAAATCTAAGAAGAATAGTGTAAAGTTGATGTCAGTACATAGCAGTAAGGGATTAGAATGGAACAATGTGTTTGTTATTGGTATTGAGGATGGAAAGTTTCCTCATGATAAGAGTGATATTGCTGAGGAAGCAAGATTATTTTATGTAGCTGTGACTAGATCAAAGGAAAATTTATATTTGAGCCAGATAGGTAATGAGAGTAAATTTGTAAATGATTACTTTGGTGGTATATAAGTAAATTATATATGTTGTTGGAGGTGGTCTGTATAGGGCTGCCTTTTTTTAGTTGGTGTAAATATATCCCCCCTGGCAGGTGAATAGGTGAATAGGTGATGAGTGGATGATATAACCAGATAATCGTAAGGGTGAAAATTGATTATCGTAAAATTAGGGATGGATAGCTGGATAATGTAGATGTGGTAAGGGTTTGAGTGGGATATGAGAGGGGAATGAAAAATAATAAATAAATATAATATAAACTATTTACACGATATTGGATATGTGTTAAGATTAAGTTAGGTCTGCTTTACGTCAAAGAATTATATAAAAGTAAATTTATCATATATAAATAAACAAAAAGAGGAGAGTGGTTTTGTGATCCAGAAGGAAGTATTAATTGGTGATGTAGTTGTTCCTATTATTGAAGAAGGAGGTGATAAGTATTATCCAATAAGTTATGTGACGCAGAAATTGCTATTGAGGCAAAAGGGCGGATTAGTTACTAAAAGTGTAAAAGATAAATATAGAGATAGCATTAAAGAATTTGAGGTGGATTTTAAATCAGGAAGTAAACAACTATGTAATTGTATTGAGGAAGAGGTTTTAAAAGAATTATTAAGTAAGACTCAGACCAGAAGATTGAGCTTAGAAAAAAGAATTCAACAAAATAAATTACATATTCATCTAGGAATCGAGTCATTGAAATTAAAAGAAAGTACTATTGATGAAATGACTGCTCATTTTTTGAATGAACACGATGAATATACAAAAGAAATAATACAGCATGAAATTGAGACAAGTAAAGATTTGAAATTTCAATTGTGTAGCAAATGTAACAAGTATCATCCTTTAACAAATACATTTTATAATCCTGATTCAAGAAAGAATAACGGATATAATGAATCATGTAATATTTGTATTGGCAGAACTAATATTTTTAGACATTTTGATAAGGATAAATTCAATGCAATGCAGAAAAGTAAAGATTATTATGAAGCAATTAATGAAAGAGACTTATTTAAAGTATATGAGCATTACTTAAAAGGACATATTGAAGAATTACCAGGTTGTTTTCAGAACAAGTCTGATTATTTTAGAATTATTTGCTACTTATATGAAAATGGAAAAGTAAATAAGAATAATTTAACTGGAGACCTGTTAACTAAAGAATTCAAACTATATGGCCTATATAGATTTTATAAATTGATAGATATATATTCTTTTTTATTTTCTGATTGTCATTTTTTTCCTTGGAATTATCCTTTGTTCCCTTATACTGAGGTTAATTATTCTGTAGAAGATGCGGTGATAATATTTAAAAATTATATTGAAGAGAATAAAGTAGTTATTGATGATCCGATTAAATTTGACTATGCTTCTTTATTCAAGGAAATGAAAATATTAAGTAAGGTCAAGTATAAGTTATTAGAAATTATAGTCAATATAAATAATAAAAAATATGCAGGATACTTATTCGATTATGATTTATCAACTTATTATAAATATTCACAAAATATATTATTTGATCTTAAATATGTAATAGAAGTAGACTTAAAGATACCTATTAGTAAAATTCCAGAGCGTTCAACTAAAAACAAAATTGCGAAAAAAGCGAACAGACTGTTCAATATTATTACAGTACATGGTTATAAATCATTTTATAGATGGATAAATAAAATATACCCAAATATGTTAAATATAAATGATTTTAAAGAAGGGTATGAGATAGAGTTTGATTCAGAGAAAGAAGCTGTAATTCACAATATTCTTATTGGGGAATTTGACAATGTTAAGTATAACGAAAGAAATGCAAACGATACTATAAAAATAGGAAGATATGTTCCAGATTGGTTCGTGTATACTGATAAAGGCACTTGGGTAGTTGAATATTTTGGACTATATGATGAGAGAAGGACTAATTCGGACAGAGTTATTAAATATATAAATAAAACGAAGAAGAAAATTGATGAGTATAAAAATCATGATGAATATAAATTTATTTATCTGTATCCAAGTGATATCGAAGAAGACTTTTTAGGGTGTCGTGAAAAGTTAAAGGTTATTGAATAAAACGTATATGCATCAAGGGTTGGAGACGGTTTTATATCGTCTCTTTTTGTATTTAGGGTGAGGTGTATCGATCAAAGTCAATAATCATAAGGGTTTACAGTTATTTTAGAGGTGAATTTATAAAAATAGGTGAAATTGAGACGATTAAAATGTAGTATTTATAAGGGTTATTCGATTGAAATTTCGATACATATTCCTATCGAGTGTCGAGTGGCATAGGTACGTGAATACAAGTGCTCGACCTTATAACTGAGAATAGCTATCAATTAGATATGTAAAATACCCCCGGACTACCCTTTGAATTGGATATAGAAGATTCATTATAGGGTTAATTCATAATCTTATCCAATATTGCAGCATTTCCAATTCATTCACTAATTTATTTAAAATTTTTCCTATTTTACCCTATTTATTAAAAGTCAGTAAACTGAAATCGAGGGGTAACATGAAGCGTTGACTCTATCTGATTTACTATTAACATTTCGTTTATTGTTAATTATTATCTCTTCGCATTTTACTATTTACATAGTGTTAATTGTTAATCAATCACCCTTATTATCCACAGGTTATTCACATTTAATCCACAGTAGTATAAAGTTATCCACAAAGATACTAACATACTGTTAATAAGTATTTAATTTATCTTTAACATTTATAATCTTTGATCATGTTCACCTGGAATTAACATAAATAAATTTAACTTATTTCAAATAAACTATATACAATTATTCCTTATCATGTTATACTAGAAGTAACTCTATTCTTGGAGTTAATCACACATAGAAAGTAGGTGAACACATGGAAATTAAAACGGATCAAATAAATTTCTTTTACTGTTATTCTAAACAGCTATCAGACTATCTCACAACTCAAAACATTAAAAAGGTAACTATAGCACGTGAACCGAATAGTAATAGATTATTTTCGTTATACATACAGACTAAGGAATTATCAGAAGCAATAAACAAATATAAATCATTGTAAACATAAACTAATTATATAAACGATTAACGTAAACAGGAGGAAGCTAATATTGAATAATGATAAACGTATTAATGAATTGTATTCGACTATCACTGACTTATCACATGCTACCAATATAAATAAAGATGCTTTCAAAGATATATCTAATGTATTATTATCCTTTCATGATTCACATAATATAGAAGGTATTAAGCAAGTATGTAATGCTTCAATGGGTCATGGTAAATCAACAGTATTAGAATCTTATCTAATATGGATCACTAAGCAACGATATAAACAACCAGTATTAATTGCAATAAGAGAGAAACAACTAGCACATAGAATATATAAAAAGGTTTCCAATGTCTCACACTCTTCTATAATCAATCTAGATGCAGACAATAAAAACTTATATGAATCTGATTTACATAAGTATCAAATAGTAATCATACAGCATCAACGTTTAAAAAACTTTGGTTTAGGCTTTGGTAATCCTTACAACTATTCGTATTATAATAATAAATCAAAGGAAAGAATTAAGCGGTTATTAATTATAGATGAGAAACCAGACTTTATCGACTCTGCAATATTTGATATTACTAAGGATAATAATGTATTAGAATGGTTTGATAATTTAGCAGAACCTTTGAATATACTACCTAGAACATTGCAAAAACATAAATCATATATTACTTTCCTTTTATCCGAAGAATTAGCAGATAATAATGAGGATATCACACAAAGTTTATTTAGAAATGAAAGTAATAATATACGTTCTAAAGGTTTGCTATCTGTATTAAATGAAATGAAGGAACATGAAAATAATAAGAATAAATACGAATCATTGAATAAATTAAAACACTTTAAGAAACTGTTAAAAGTTGATGGGTATGGAAGGATAGACGATTATGTATTTAATAGTGTAGGACGTAAAATAATTGTATCAAAGTATATAGATTATTCATCATTGGGAATGAACATTCTAGTATTTGATGGTACAGCAGCGGCAAATGTTTCACAATATGTAAAAGGAAATTATAAAGGTATTCCAGTTATAAATAGAAATGATTACACACGTTTAAATTTACATACAGATAAAATAAATACATCAAAATACAGTAGAAATAAACCAGGAAACCCAACACAAAAGGCAATATCAAAACGTATCAATGAATTACAAAATATACATAATGATTTATTTATCTTACCGATGAAAGAAGAAATAAAGATATATTTAAATGAAAAGGCCATTAAAGAAAATGATAAACAATTATACTTTGACAATGAAGAGGATCAAACAAAAGGTATTAACTTATTAAATACAATTGGAAAGAATCAGCTTAATGATGTTAATTCTTTATATCTTACTTGTTTACCAAAAAGAAATGCAGATTATTATAAACAAATTGCTATTGCTTTATATGATGTTAATGTTTCATTAATGACCAGTGAAGACACAGACAATTCAAAATGGTTTCAAGATACTAAATTAGAAAGTGTTTATAAAGGTGATTTATACGCAGAATTATTGCAGATAATACACCGAACAGCATTAAGAAACATTGATAAGAAAGATACAATTGATATTTATATTGCATTTGACGATGAGCCAACAAACTTAAACAATAGTTTTGAACATGAGCCAATCTTAGAGAATATAAAAAGGATACATTTAAAAAGTGAATGTAATTTATCTTATCCTAATCAATTGTATGATATGACTATGTATAATAGGGATAAGACACTTGATAAATTTATTCAGATAATAAAAGATAAAAATATTAACGGTTTAACATCTGTAGGAAAAATTAGTCAATCATTTAGACAGTATTTAAAGAAACACTATGATAATAAACAAGCTGAAATAGATCATTGTTTAAGTGAAGCAGGTTATAAAATTGTTTTAGTTAAAGATAGATATGCAGATAATTCTAAGTATATAAATAAATTATAATTAACTGGTACTGGTTTATATATTCTTTGAGAGAATCGGAACCAGTAAAATAAATTAATCATACATACTATCCATAATTAGCAGCCTTTCACCCTAACCAGTGGAAGGCCTTTTATATTGTGCAAACATAGGCACTAACAAGAAAAGCGCTTGTAAGTGCTCAAAGTGAAAAGAAAACCGTTTTTCACTTTGGATTATATTATTTTCCTCACATGTACACGCATAAACTTATCATACTCACATATACTATACAAACAACCTAACAACCTAAAGGAGTGTTCCAACATGTCAAACAATCACGAACAACTAACCTCTAAACGCAACCTCTTAGAATTCATCCTTTCAGATACTTCACACTTAGATAAAAATGATCCATACTATTCCATTTACATTGATGAAACTATGAATGAACTATTTCAGATTGAAAAGGAAATAAACAAGTAAGGGAAGTTATCATACTTTCTTTATAAATAAATTAATCTTTTTTAATTTGAACTATAGACAATTAGTAAATTATTCTGTATAATACTAAGTATAGAAGGTAATCAAAAATACATATTCACAAAGGGGATAAAAGAAGATGAAAACTCAAACTAAAGTATTTCCAGAATTTAATGTGGTAATTAACGAATCTTTAAAGAGTATTGAATTACATTTCAAAAAGGAAATTTCTCAAAAAGTCGCTACATATTTAGAAGGCCAAGGGTTTAAATTGTTAGCTAGTAAAAACTTATGGTTTAGTAGATATACACCAGTGGATCATATTTTTATTGAAGACTTAAGAAAACAAATTGCATAAAGGAGCTAACCAAAATGAAAACATTAAAATTAATCATCTTATCAACTCTTATAATCCTAACAATTGCAGGATGTTCAAACGCTCAAGCAATCCAGCAAACTAAACAAGATAATCCTATTCAGCAATATAAAGTATTATATAATCCACTAATTGAAAACTATATAAACAACGTAGGAAACAATCAAGAATATCTATATCAAATTACTTCAATTACTGACAATGGAGAGATACACGGAAAAGCATTAAATAAAGTATCATCTGACAATGCAGGAATTTTCTTATATCAATCTGAACTATCTTTCAATGTTCAAACTGGTGATAAAATTAGTGTAGTTTGGGGACAGTATGAGGATGAATTTAAAAGCATTGAAAAGGTAAACTAATTATAATAAAAGGAGGCCTTCACAAATGTTTACTTTCTCACTATCGTACATATTACTATTTATTTTCGGATCTGCTTTCATTAGCTGGAAATGCATCTTTAAAACAAATTAATCTTATTCAATATAAAGGAGTGTTTCAAATTATGATCATTCTAATTGGTGTAATTGTATATATTATTCTAGTCGCTTTAATTGTTGGCTTTATCCATGTTGGCAAGGAAAATAATAAGTTTTAAACGTAAAATAAATTTATAAAATATTATTTTTTTCTTGATATTATACGAAAAATCGTATATAATAAAAGTATCTTATAAAACAAATAAACTTTTCGGAGGTAATAAAAATGATTAAATTTTTTATTGCAGAGGATTTATACAATTATTTAGAAGATAATCAAGTTAATGTTTTAGGTCAAAAGTTAGAAAATGATAGTGATTTACTTTTCCATGAAAGATTATTTTTCTACTTTGAGAATAAGGAAAATGAATTATTAGTTAAATATCCAGAATTAAAAGACGTTATTGAAGATGAAAATATTTTTGATTTTCAAACATATATAGAATGGCAATATGAAACTGGAGAAGACAAACAGATTGGAAATATCATTTTAGATGAAGAAGCTTTAAAAGATTTAGCAATGGCTTATTTAGACGATGAGGAATTTTTAAATAATTTCATGAATAATCCTTCTGAAACTTTCAAAAAAATGGATCATGATATTACAGAGGTATTATTCACAAGTGAACTAATGGAACAAATTGAACAAGCGAAAGAACAAAGAATAAATGTTCATTGGGGAATGATTGATTTAAACTTTAGAAATAAAAGGTGATTCACTTTGCTAAAACTCCAGGTAAACATAAAACAACTTATGAAAGAAAAGAATATTACTCAATTAAAATTATCTGAGCTCACTGGAATACGTCAGGCAGCTATAAGTGAGTTAATCAATATGAAACGTCAATCAATCAATATAAACCATTTAGAAGCGATTATAAACGTCTTAAGAGTAAAGGACATATCAAAGTATATGGAGATTATAGAGGAGGAATAAAAGGCCTTTATAATCTTTGCATGAATGAGGAGTTTTATTTTAATTTTTGAAGATAAATTTAATAATTTTAGGTTAAAATACAAAATAATACTTGATAAAAGTAAATTAATCGTGTATAATAATAAATATAGAAAAGGTTAATAAAAAATAAATATACATAAAGGGGAAATGTAAAAATGACAAACTTTAATGAAAACGTAAAATATGCTTATGAAAGAATTTTAAATGGTGATACTGTTTATTTAAACTCAAATGAAATTGATCAAGTTAATGATTATGCTTCATCATTAGATAATGAATATTTCCTTAATAATTGCACATGTGAAGACCATGACGGAGAAAATGTTTATAAATGCTATCTACAATAAATTTAAATAAAATATTGTTTTTAATTATAAATATTATAAAAATTGCGAAGTAGGTGAAAATGTGGAGAAATTTAAAAAAGGTCAATTAGTACAGAGTGGTCACTACACTTGTAATTTTATTGTTATTGGTTATAAATATGATAATTACTTTCTAGCAATCAGAGAAGGCGAAAAAGATAAATTCACTAATCGTGAATTGCTTTATGACAAACATTGTTGGTTAATTGATTCGTGAAAATTCAGTGACATAAATACAAATTATTAGGAGTGATCCACTATGCATCAATTCACATTAAAAACGGCTTACCTTGCTATGATGTATGTAGCAAGAAATGAAGGTATAGAACTAGATGAAAAGTATTACGAATTAGAGGACGATTTGAACGGAATTTTTGAAGTTACTGACATGATTGACAACATAGAGAACATATATAAGTTAATTGAAAAATAGATTTATCTTTAAACAGTCTGTAAAGGCTGTTTTTCTTTTGTATTAACACACTTTAATATATTTAATTATGATTATTTTACTTGTAAAAGCTTAATTAATTTGCTATAATATAATTAAGAAATGAGGAAATAATATAAAACTAAATTAATCTTACATAGGAGTGGTAAAAATGGCACAAACTAAAATTAAAAAAGAATGTGGTAAATGTGGAGGATCTGGATTTTTAAGTCATTACAGAGCAATTTCAGCAGGAACATGTTTTCCTTGTAATGGCAAAGGGTACATTCTTACAACTCAATCAGCTATCAATCAAAAAGAAAAACGTAAACAACAAAAAGAAGAAAAAGCAGCCTTAATGAGACAATGGAGCGAAAAGAAAATGAATACTTTCTTGAATGAATTCGCAGAGGATCAAGATTTTTTAAATAAAATGAAAGGAATGAATCCAGAGGGGAATGGGTATCAACTAGCATTTAATTTAATGCAGGTATTTGAAGCTCAAGGGAAATTTGAATATACAGAACCTAAACCATTCTAAAATTAAAAAGAATGGTTTTTCTTTTGTCCTCACTAAATAAAATTCACTTTTTACACTGAATTAAATTATAAGATTTTGTATATTTATAATTATTTTAGTTGTAATATACATTTCAATGTGTTAAAATTTAATAAGAAAGTAATACATAGTCAGCTAATAGGAGGAATTTAAATGGCAAATGGGGCAAGAAGTAGCCAATCAAGCGCATATAAAAACGCACTTATTGTTCAAGGTATTAAGAATCCAAAAAAATGGCTACTTGAAAATACAGAAGGAGCAACAAAAAGACAAGGAAATAATATAAAACCTATTGAAGTAATAGTTAATGGAAAGCCTCAATACTATATGAGTTATGCAGAAGCTTGTTATAGAATATTAAATGATAAATAAACACCTTCAAATAGAGGTGTTTTTCTTTTTTGTGGCCTTCTAAAACCCTTATAAATCAAGTTAAAACTCTTATTTTCGGATAAAATCAGGGTTTTAAGCGAATAGATCCGGCCAAAAATAAATTGAAAATATTTATTAAAATATATTTAATTTACTTGTAAAATCCTTTTGAGTGTTATATAATAAGTACATAAGATAAGTTAATAAAACAACTTAAAGGGAGCGGATTTAAAATGTCAAATTACTACAATAATCAAGAAAGCATTGCTAATATTTATGTGGGATTAGTTGAAAGAGGCTGGAAATGTTACGGATACAAAGCAGATCAAAGCGACATGATGACAGATTATTGGAGTCCAGCAAGATGGGAAGGCATCGCAGAAAAGGACGGATATATTTTACTTGTTGATGCTTATAGTACTTCTTATAGTGGTTACAAAGTGACTAAACAAGGTTTTACAGTAGATCATGCTAAAATTGAAAAGTTAAAAGCTACAATCAATGATAGCGCAGCATCTCAAAATGAAAAAGAAACTTCACAAAAAATTATTGATAACATGATGAAAAAGCAAAAAGAATCAACTATTATCATCGAAGAGTACCCAACATTTAAAAATGCTAATCCAAAGGGTTGTAACTGGCATATTGAAAAAGACGGTAATATCATTGCAAAGGGTAAGGGAGCATTTCAATGTGACGGCTATTTACACGGATCAGAAGAAGCAGAAACAATGAAAAAAGTTAATGCTTTTATTGATAAAATTGAAAAACACATTGCAGACAATACACAATTAGTACCAGTTATTAAAAAGACAGTTAAAAAAGTTATCAAACCGGTAGAAGTAACAGACAGAAAAACTTTACAAATTGGAGATGTTTTATCATTCTCTTATCATGGTCATTATTGGGAAGTATACAGCATTAATGAGGAAAGAAATACTTTTTCTTATGAATTATTAGGATCTGAAAAAAGAGGATACCAAAAAACTAAAAATGGTAAACGTTATTATGATTACATGAAAAACTTTGATAAAAACTTAGTAAACGGCTCAATTAAACTTTACACATTACAAGAAGTCGAAGAAGTGACAGAAAAAGTAGTATACAAAAAAGCAAAAAGAGACAACACACAAAAAGAAAACCTTTTACAAGGTGAAACAGTGGAAGAAGTTGCAACAATCCAAGAAACAATTGAAGAAACAACAGAAGTTAAAACAGACTCAGCAAACAATGAAATTACATATACAACAGGCACAGGAAGCAAAGGAAACGGAATAGAGATAAATTTTACAAATAAGCCTAGCGAAGAGGTTAGAAATCAAATGAAGGCAATCGGCTTCAGATGGGGAGGAAAGAAACGTCCTTCTATATGGTGGGCAGTAATGGATGATGAAAAACTCTCACTTGCTAAACAATTAGCAGGTGAGACAATCCAAGAAGGTCAAGAAGAAAAACAGCCTTTAAATGATATTAATACCATTATGTCAGATTTAGCGCAAATTGAGGATATAACAGAGCCACAACTAGAAAGAATTGAAAAACTCCTTTCACATTGGAATCATAAAGAAATGGCAGTATTAAAAGAAATTTATATCCAAGATAACGGAAATGTATTGTTTAAAGCTATAGACAAAAGGAAAGGTTATGAAGGTGTAGCACGTTATAGCACTATCTTTAAAACCGGTGAGAGTGGTTATTCTCCAAGTGAAAAGGATCTACAATATTGGAATATCGAATTAGTTTACACTGTCAAAGAAACGCATAACAGCGACAATGTGAACGATTTAGACTATTTAGAACAACTTACACCAGAGCAACAAGAAATACTTGCCACACGCTTAGAAAAAGATCATGTTAAGCCTTTAAGACTCCTTAAAGATAAAAATAACACTATCTTACTTGAATGTATTAACTTGAATCATGATCAAGATAAACAACAACCTTTCTATTTTTCAATCAATACTAAGGGAAATGAAAAGGGAAAAGGATACGACTATAAGGAATATTTAAACGAATGGGAGGAGATTCACTCATTTAGTGAGTCTTCCCCAGATAAACATATAACAGAGGAGACACCAAAAAGAAGCGACTTTTCTTATCCTACAATTGATATAGATGATATCACAGATGAAAAATACAAAATACCACAGTCGATTATTGATAGGGAACATGACGCAAATTGGATTTTCAGAAGAGTGAAAAAGGACTATAACAAAGAGATACAAGAGTATTTCCAAGAATGCAATGACAAGGTAATACAGTCAATTGGAACTACTGACAATCAATACTATATTTATAAGTTAAAAGACTATTTACAACGATATAAAAAGAAATACCATTCGTTATATCTTAAATATTTGACTCAAAAAGGCTCTCAAGTATCATGGGCTGTAAGTGGTCGAGGCAATCTAAATGTATCTAGATATAACAAAAAGATGAATCAAATTGACAAAACTATGTTAGAACTCGCTGGACTTCCTGATGAATTTAAAAGTGTATTAAGCAAATATCAATCAAAGATCCGAAAAGAGAAAACAAACCTAATAAAAGAGGCAGCAGAAAACACAGAAATAACAATCTCATTTGCCACAGAAACTAAAGAATTTACTTACATGAATATGAAGGAAAAGAAACGTGTTTACGTTGCAGGTGAATATTGGATTTCTAAACTTTGGGGAATGTTTAGAGTTTTTAAGGGCAATAAAGAAATAGATACAACATTAAAGACTACTAGCACTTTAAACGATGCTAAAAAATATGTTGTCTACTTAATCAACCAAGATCAACAAAAGGCAAGTTGATTAACCATTAAAAGTAAAATTAACTTAATATAGGGTAGATTGACAATGGATTCATCTATCCTATATTTTATATAACAGAGTTCACATTGTATAACTGGCCATCTAGAGATTTTTGCATAACAGCAAGTAAAATCAAAAATGGGAGGTTTTAAGCAATGTTAGAGGAAATTGTATACTTTGGTAAGGTTAATCACTTAGGGGAACCGGCAGAGGCCTACAGGGAGGAATATACGGATAGATGTAGATACATTGTTAAAGTGAAGAATAAGACTATAGTTATAATGGAGTTTTCAAAGATAAGTTGAAATTTATACATAACAGTGGACTTGTAGATAAGTGGGACATTAGAAAACTTTATATAACAGCAAGGTCTAAATAAAGTGGGTATTTATGGAGCTCAGGTCTTGAATAGACCTAAGTAAGAAATTAAGTTAAATTTAACGAAAAGTATTTACATAAGTAAATTTAATATGTTATTATTAAATCGAGTAACAAAATAAATTGTAAGGGAGAGATTTAATGGTAAAAGAAATTAAAAATTGTAGTATAGAACATTGTGAAAGAGAAGCAAAAAGTAAAGGGTTTTGTGGTAGACATTATCAATCACTTTGGAAATATGGTGATCCTTTATATGTTGAAAAGAATGGAGGTTCAAAGGAAATAAAGAACAAACCTTTATCTTATGAAGGATCACATAAATTTATAGATGACGTTGAACACAAATTATGCAGAGAATGTAATGAGTGGCATCCTATGAATAAAGAATATTTCTACGTTAACAAAAGTAATACTGATGGCTATAATACGTATTGCAAGAGTTGTTGTATACTTAGAAGTTCCAAATGGAAAAATAACAATAGAGACAAAGTAAGAGTATCTGATCAGAAATATAATAAATCAAAAAGAGGGAGAGAAAGAGCGAACAAATGGGGTAAAAAAGTGAGAGATAGTGGAAGATATAGGGAATGGTTACGCAATAATAAAGATAAAGTTAAAAACAACAGGGAACGTTGGGAATCAAACAATAAACATGAAATAACAGAGAGAGAACGTAAATACTGCAAACAATATTTTAATTATGAATGTGCTTATTGTGGAATGACAGAAGAAAAATCAAAGAAAGTAAATAAACAAAGGCTGCATATGGATCATGTTGATTGTGACGGAGCGAACGATTTAAGCAATAACATTCCGGCATGTAGATCATGTAATTCTTCAAAACATCAAGATAGTTTAGAAGAATGGTATAGTCCAGAAAGGGTTAACTTCTTTTCAGAAGATAGACTAAATAAGATTTATAATTGGCTAAGTGGAGATTATGAACAATACATAGAAGATAAGGATAAGTCATCCTTACCAAAAAGAGAATTATCACCTAAACTCCAGGATCTTTTCAAAAGAAGTGATGAGATAATCAAGAAACTTAAAAAGGAGGTAAGCAAACAATGATAGCATTAATTAACCGTTATAAAACTGACGAGGAATATAGGAAAGAAACTCATATAATTTTAAAAGGCTTAGTTGGTGTTGCAATTATCATATTACCATTACTTTACTTAGGAACATTAATTGGCTATCTACATACATAAACTAAATATACATAAGGTGTGTGAATAAATGAGATATAAACCAAAGAAATATAAAAATAAATTAGCTATTGTATGCCTAACTTTACTTGTCACTTTATTTCTAACTATAACTGTTAATTTGCAGCCTGATAAGCAACCAGAAAGGCCACTGAGAGCAGATTCAGAGTATAGGGTATATGAGTATCAAATTGTTGAAATTGACGGAAATGAAGTATATGGAGAGTCTATGACTGATAGCAGCAAGATTTATTTTACTAATGATGAATTAGAAGGAATTAAGGTTAATGACATTGTAAAAGCATATTTTGAACCAGAAGACTTAATACAATTAGTAAAGGTGGAGAAGGTAAATGAAAAATAGAGAAGTAGATTACTTGATAGCTACAAAAGTTATGGGTTGGGAAGATAATGATACGCCTTTTTACGGTGTTAATGGCGAAAGAGTAGCAAGCAAAGAGTTTTTTAATCCCAGTGATAATATACAAGACGCTTGGAAAGTCGTAGAGAAGTTAAGAAAACAAATAATTATGATAGACATTACGACTTCGGAAAGTTGTTATTATTCTGCTATCAGACAACAAGGTAAAGGACTTATTGCAGGAAGAATAAAAGAAGAAACGGCAACTTTAGCTATCTGTAAAGCAGCCTTAAAGACAAAAGGAGTTGATATTGAATGAGTATTCAAAACAGAAAATTAACTGTAGGCACTCACAGAGTATTGTATGAAACTAAATTTCAAACTTTCATAGGTAAATTAATGTGTGTATTCAAAGGTCATAAGCCAGTAACAATCAAAAATAAAGATATAGAATTGAAGTATTGCTTATGCTGTTGGAAGGAGATGAACTAAATGGAGCAATGCATATACTGTCAATCGGTTTATAGTCTTGAAGAATCTGATTCGTTAAATAAACCTGTGTTTTGCTCTCTGGAATGTCAAAAGAAATTTTACAAAGGCTTGGATGAACCACTAGAATTTATTGATTAATTTGTTAAACAATTCGTATAAAGGAGGTAATTAATATGAATCGTTTCTGGAAAGAAATTTACATAGGTAAATATACTTTATATTGTGGATTGTTCCGCAAAGGTGATATTAGAATAGGTTTAACACTAGGTAATTGTGAATCATGTATCGATTTGTTCTTTATAACATTTGGATTTATGAAAAGTTGAGAGGTGAATTAAATGAATCAATTAGAAATGAATGCTATATGGTTAAAACGACTACAGAAAAAGGAAGATGAAATAGAAAAGTTAAAATTAAAAATCAAGGAATTGGAAGATAGTGAGTTTTATTTCAAAAAGTTTATAGAGAATGTTGAAAAGGATACCGAATAGATGAAAGACGTTTATGATTGCTTTGAAAAATTAAATAGAGTTACAAACAATTACGGATATTCAATCTCTTTTAGTACAGCTTATTACAATCGAAAAATACAAACTGGAAGTGCAGTTGATCACGGTAGAAAAGTAATTATTACAATGCCAATAATTACTGAGAGAGAAATAATAGGAATATGTCATGAGATAGGACATATCAAGGATAGAGTTAAAACAGGGAAGAAAAGGAATAGAAAGAATAAATTAATTAGAATGTATGAAGAGATAATTGCTTGGATATATGCTATACCATTGTTAATAAGATTTAGGACACCTGCAAGAATGACAATACATAGCATATATTTTTCTTTGCTTTCACACTTAAGATAAAGTTATGGTTTTATTTTAATGGAAAATTGATGTAAATTCCGCAGTAGGGAGGAATAGAAAATGACCGATAAGGAACGATTAGAAGAAATAAAAAAAGTAGCAGGTTTAGATTATCTAATTGGTGGTACGAAAGTTGAAGAACATTGGGATTGGCTTATAAAGCAGGCTGAAAAGGTTGAGCGATATGAAAAAGTATTAGCAGAAGTTGCAGATTCATTTGCGTTTGATGATGTTTATGATGAGGTAACGACAAAAAGATTTATCGCTAAACAGGTGCTACAAAAACACAAAAGTTAATGCGCTTTTGACATAAATATCGACATTAACGAAAGGATGATAAATTATGAAAATTAAATACAGAGATACAACAGGAGATTTGTTTTACACTTGTTGGAGTTGTAAGAAAAAATTTAATTTTAAAGCAATGAAATTCATTAAGCATAACGAAGGTCACTGTCCAACTTGTGACAAGAAAATTAAATTATATTAATTCGCTTTTCACATAAATAGCGATACAAGGAGGAGGAAAAATATGAGTTCAAACATTGATAAGATTGAAGCAATTAAAAAAGAATGTGAAATAGCTCTGAGAGGCGGAAGTAGGAAGGAATTCGCCCTAGAGCAGATTAGAAAAATACTAATCAGTTAATACATAATATAAAAATCATATAAACGTAAAAAAGGAAGGGAATTAACCCTTCCTTTTATTAATGCAACATGTTATTTTTATTTTCATTCATAAGTTGATGCTTTCCTAATTCAATCAGTCTCTTTGTAATAGCGCCTCCAACTTTCCCGTTATCTCGTGCCGTTGTATTGGCTCCAAGCACTATTCCCATCTCTTCAGCAATTTCCATTTTCATTTGTTCTAATATTTGTTCTGATCCAGGAACTAAAATTTTATTTGTATTGTTAGTTTCACCTTGAATAGTTTGGTTAATGTTTAACATACACTATCAACTCCTAGATTATATTCAGAAGGTTGTTTCGTCCTTCTGTGATTACATCTTACCACGGATTGAATCTCAGAATCAAAGGTGAATATTATCCATATTTGTAAATACGATAAATTTATTTATATTAGACAGGCAAGTTTATGATATCATAAGCATAAATTAAACTATACTTATAAAGGAGGAAGATAAAATGAACTCATTAAAAACTGGCGAATACTTAACGGTAGATCACGATTTAGATTTTGGAGACTTATATCTTGAAGAAGGAACAAGGGTAGAAAAAGCTAATTATTACTTGCAGCACGAAGGATTTGTAACTGTGTTAGTTGATAATGATGTTAACTGGCTTTCTCAAGAGTCATTCAAAGAATTCCAATAAAGGTAAATTAATTAAGATATGTGAATGCATATCTTTTCTTTTTTATTCACTTATAAATTGAATATCACACATAGACTTGCTATAATTAAATTGCAAGATCGCAAATGAGCGATTGGCTTTTATCAGGCAATTACAGAGAGTAGCAACCCGTTTCCGTCCAAAGAGCAGGGTGAGCTACGGAACAGTCAACCCTTAGTCGCCAAAAACTAGTAGGGTTGACTGTTTTTATTTGCTTTGAAATCTCCATTTTATTAGTGTTTTTCGTTCTAATAAATGCTAAACTAAAGTTAACAGAATTAAAAGGGAGTGATCGGAATGGTATTGAATAAGGGAATTAAACCAGGAGGCTGAATAGGCCTTCTTTTTATTTGTAAATAAGTTAGATATTTTTTCATTTAGGGGTTGATAAAGATAAATTAATCGTATATAATATAGTTAAGAGGTAAGGAGATACATAAACACAAACAAAAAGTAAAATGGTAAAATCAAATTAGAAACTTTAGGGGGAATTAAAATGATCATTATTGAAGGTAAAAACGGCAAATCTAAGATTTTAACTGAATATTTAAAAGAAAATACTAACAAATATGATTGGGACAATCAAACTGTAATGATTGACTATGTGAAAGTCCCATCGCTACATGGGATAACAAGCCATTATTGTGAAAGTGGATTTTATGACAACCTAGAAGATATGACTATTGAAAATTTAGTTAAGGATTATATTGAATGGGATAAATCGTTTAAAAATTATAAGGTTGTAGTTTTTTACGTAAATGCTCCAGTCGAAATGATACAGGAATTTAAAAAATTAGATGAACTATACGATCAACAATTTATATTTACAATTCAAAATGATGAACTTGAAGATGTGAAAATGTATGAAGTTTAAAATCTGTTTAAAACAACTCTTTCATTTAAAAAGGAGGAATTAAGATGATTAAAAAGAACGGTATAATAGTTACTGAGGGTCAAGTTTGGAGCATAGGAAAAACAACCAGAAAAATGGTCAAAGAAATAAATGATTTAGGTTATGAAATAGGAGAACAAGTAGAGATATTAAATGACTTCATGTGTAACTTAATCAAAGTAAGAGACCTTGAAACCGGAATAAGATTTGATGTGACAAGTAAAAATCTTGGTAGATTAATTCGACAAAGGGAGTGTTGATATGCACTTTGATACAGCAGTGGTCAAATGGGAATATGAAGACAATTTAGGTGTTGACTTAACAGAAGAAATGTTTAAATCAAGTAGAATTATTGATGGAGTAAGAATGTACCCATACGTTATTATTGGGTTTAGCAGATACTATTTAGAAAGTCTATAAAAGAAGTATTTTAAATGAAAAGGAGTGTTCGTGTGACAAAAGAAGAATTAAAGCAGTGTACAAAATGCAAAGCAATTAAGCCATTAGCAGAGTTTTATAAGCAAAAGAAACAAAATAAAAAACTAGGAGTCTACTATACTCCTAGTACTGAATGTAAAGATTGTCTAAAGGGAAGAGCTAAGATATGGCAATCTAACAATAGAGATAAAATGAGAGAAGCATATAAAAAATGCGATTCACAAGATTATAGAAAGAAAATAAAAAGTGACTACAGTAAGAAACAAAAAGAAAATGGTTATTATAAAAATTATCAACAAAACAATAAAGATAAATTTAACTCTTATGGTAAGAATAGACGAATGAACAAAGAACATGATATTTCAGATCAAGAATGGTTTGAATGTCTGGATTATTTTAAAATCAGTTGCGCTTATTGTGGAATCACTGAAGGAGAAGCATTTGAACTCTACAATCAACTACTACATAAAGAACACGTGGTTCATAACGGTGTTAATGATGTCACAAATTGTGTACCAGCTTGTAAAAGTTGCAACAGTAATAAGTGGGAATTTGATTTAAACGAATGGTATAACGAAAATAACCCAATTTACAGTAAAAGAAGGTATAATAAGATAATTAAGTGGTTGTTGAGTTTCTCAGAAGAAAAAGCGAATTAAAATTTCAAAGGAGATCTTAAAATGAAAATATTCGGCAAAGAAATCATATTCAACACTAAAAAGAAACAAATTGAAGATGTGTTACGCAGTGAAGGAAAACGAGCTGCATACATTAAATACCTGGAATTATGTAAAGGCCATAAATTAACAGACGCAATGAAATATGTTGATCGAGTAGCAGCTAAACCAAAATGAGAGGGTGATAAAGTCAATGATTGATTCATTAAGCAGTGAAGAAAAAGAAGCTTTTTATGGAATCAAAAGGGAGTTATACCCTATAACTGATGATGAAGCGTTAAATATCTTAAACACGGTAAAAGAATTAGCGAAAGCTGGAGAATAAAAATATTAAGATAAATAGATAATTATATCCAAAAGGAGAGAGAATAATGACAAAGAAAATTAGAATAACTAGAACAATGGTAATTGAATATGAACCAGATCCAAATTATTATCCTGAAGGCTCAACGATTGAAGAAATGGCACAGATTGATGCAAATACAGAAGGTTTTGAGACTACATTTGCAGAATGGGACGATGAAATAGTGACATGGGAAATTATAGACGAAACAGAATAAAATAGGGATTTCAATTTAAATCAAAGGAGATGTGTACAAAATGTTTACAAATATTAGAAAGAATTACCACAAACTAATGGTTGCATATAATTTAACTCTTCACAACGATTGCTTAGATAATAAATTAAGAGAATCATATTTTAACAGAGCAAAGTTTCATCAATCTAAGGTATAAAATTAGCTGGTCTGATTATAAATAAACTTAATATACATAGCTTATATGAATCAAAATAATAATTAGTCCGTATAAGCAAATAAATAAAAAGGAGTGTTATGAATGGATATTTTAGAATTACTGTTAACTATCTGCATCTTATCCTTTTCATGCTTATGGTTTGTAATCAGGCCAGTTGCAGTCTTAATTTCAGGATTACTAAGTAAGAAAAAACATAATCAAATTAATCATGTAAAATGTGAAGGGGTTTCAGTGATTGTTCCTTGTCACAATGAAGCAGAAACAATTGAAAAAGCAGTAACATCATTTTTGAATCAGGACATTGATCATCCGATGGAAGTCATACTTATTGAGAACAATAGCACTGACAATACTTTTCAAGTAATAAAATCACTTTCACAAAAATATCCTCAAGTTATCGCACTCTCAATGGTTACTCCACGAGGTTTAAATCCAATAAGTTTCTCACTCAATCACGGAATTGATCATTGTAAATATGATATTGTGGTTAGGATAGATGCCGATACAGAGCTTGCACCAGATTCAATTAGAAAAGCAATTGAACCAGTTATCAATGGCAAAGCAGTAACAACAGCTACAAATGTTAGGGTTAGCAATTTAAAGGATAATTTATTAACTAGATTACAAGGAATTGATTACTATTTTTCAATGGAAATGGATAGAAGAAGTCAAAGATTATACAATGGTGTTTTATGTTGCAGTGGGGCTATGCAAGTGTTTAGACTATCTGATCTAAGGGATATTGGAGGATATGATACACGAAAAGATATAGGAGAAGATATGGAAATCACTTTTAGACTGCATGATAAAGGTAAAGTTGAGATGACTCCAGAAGCTGTTTCTTATACTGATGCACCAAATACAATTAAATCATTAGTTCATCAAAGATTATGGTGGATGAGAATTGGAATTGTGACAACCTGGATTCACAAACAGATGATTGGTAAGAAGTATGGAAGGAAGGGTATGTTAGGTCTAGTAGCATTGCCTATTAAAGTAATAACTACTTTCCAGGCATTTGTAGGAATTATAATTAAACTAATTGCAGCAATGATAGTTCCACAAACAGATACAATATTAGAAGTTGTAAATGGATTCTTATGGTTCTCAGCACTACATGTAGGATTAGATTTATTTGCTTTCCTAGTGGTTGCACCGATTGTTCATAATAAACAGGGATTAGGACAATGGTATCTGTTACCGGTTTATTCTTTGATATACCAGCCATTCTTGGCAATGATTAGAGCATTAGCTGTTATACAAGGTATTGTAATTGTGGGTAAACTGAAGAGAAATAAAACTTATGTTCCAGTTGCAAAAAATATTAACGCATAAAAATAAATTTAATATATACAATTAAATAAATATGTAGTATAATTTAATCAAAAGAAATTATTACCATATTACCGTATTTCTGGTATAAATGCCAAGCTATTAATACTTTAGGAGGAGATCAAATGTCTGAATTGCAAACTGAAAGATCAAAAGGAAAAGGGATTTTCACTAAGGAAAGAATTATAGTTGGAGTCTCAGCAATAATTTTAATATGTATCTTTTATGCTGTAGGTCAATCATCGGCTAGGGTGGATCTAGAAGGAGTTAAAGTAAATCATGATGAGTTAGTTTCAGCTATTGCAAGCAAGCATGATGAACTTGAAGAATTAGAGAATAATGTTGCAGAAGCAGAAAGTAAATTAAATGATGTCGAAGGTAAACTTAAGGAAAAAGAAACGGAATACAATGAAGCCTTGAAGGTTATCGAGAATAAGGCAAGTGCGCAGAAGGATCTAGACGACACAAATGGCCGACTTAACACTAGAAAAAGTGAGTTAAAGGAATTAGACTCTCAGGTAAAAGCTAAGGAAAATGAATTAGCAGCTTTAGATACTGAAATTATTAAAGCAGCAGGTGAACCAAAAACTTTAATGTCAGGTCAGTACTTAATAGGAGTAGATGTCCCAGAAGGTAGATATCAAGTTACTAATATAGGAAGAGGAACAAACTTCTTTGTATATGATGATAGTGGATACGCTGTTGTAAATACTATCTTAGGTGATGGTGAAATTGGAAGTGGAGATTACGTGTTCTTTGGCATGGAAGGTCAGGTTATTGAAACCCACGGAAAAGTAAAGTTGATACCAGTAGAGTAAAATTTTGATATAAGGTGTAATGAGGAGTCTTATTGCACCTTTACAATCACATGGAGGTAAGTATAATGTATTTAGTTAAATGGTTTGACAAAGAAGAAATGGAAGAAAAAAGTGTAGTGTGTGAAGGATATATTGAGCGTTTAGCATGGGAAGATCTATTGGAACAAAGAGGAATAACTGATTATACTGTGGAGGTACTATAAGCACAATAAATTTTACAGGTAAATTAAATATAAATATATACAAATAGATCGATTGGTGGTAAAATATAGTTAAGAAAACAAAGGAGGAATTACATATGAATTATTTAGTAAGGTTTGCTAATTTAACAAGTGGAAGGTTTCATGAGTATGTACTAAATAAAACAGAGCTGGAGTATTTAAAGAAAGATCATATCCAGGTGTTAGATATAATGAAGGTTAAAACTATATAAAAAATATCTTTTACTTTAAAGGAGGTGCTGAGAACGTGGAAGCGATAAAACCAACTTTTGAGGAATGGTCAAAGAATCAGAAATGTAATGGTTGCAATTGTCCTGTTTCACTTGAATTTAAAGACTATGGAAAATCAACTCACAAACTAAGAGATGTAGATTTTGAAAAGATAAAAGGATATTACTGCAATGATTGTTATGAACCAGCACTATTAAAATTGAAAAATAGTAGGTTTGTTGAAAGGTATAAAGGTCAAGAAATATACCATAAAGAGGGTAATTATTCATTGTGGCAATCTCCATCATACTGTAAATCTTTAGAGGACTTACACAATTGGATTGATATAAGATTAAATATGTTAGAAAAGTTTAATATGCAAATTTAGATAAAAATTATATTTCATTGAAAAAGGTGATTGCTATGAAGTTTAAAAAAGAATTAGAAATAGTTGTTAAAAAACATTTAGACATTATATATCCTCCATTGAAGAATAACTATGAAATATTAGGACATAAAAGAAGTCCATACATTACAAAAATACCTAGAGAAGTAGATGAAAATTTTGATGTAAAAAGTGTAGAATTACCTGAGAAAGCGATAGGAATAGCTATTTATGAAATCCACTATGTACTTTATAACAATCAACAGTTAAAGACACAACCTATTTCAGTTGAAAGGTATTTATTTAAAGATAAATTCAAAATAGATGAAGACTTTAATGAGATTATTTGTGAAAATGGAGGAAAAATGAAAATTAAAGATCATGATCATTTTATTTAAAATGCACGTTTTACGGAGAAATAAAGGAGGGGAAACAAGTGAATAAGATTCCAACTCAAAAAGAATATGAAGCCATTAGATTATATGTACATGAAGTATTAGGAGTTGATCCTAACGAAAGAACGTTTGATACGTATGATGTGATGAATTATATAGCAATTATGCAAGATAAAGTGAAAAAATATGAAGAAGCAATTGAAAGTAATAAAATCTGTCAAAAGTGTAATAGTGAGATTAGGAATATTTTAAAATGAATTCTAGGTTTCAACTAAATCAAAATAAACATAAGAAGGTGAATTATGAGTAAAAGAAAACACGGTGTGGTTAAACAGTATTATATGGGTGATGGTGCTTGCCTTTTTATCGCTTGTTTAATTTGGATCGTGATACTTGGCACACTAAAGATTATTTTTAAATTTTAATTCGTAACTAGTAGAAGCCTTACAATAAAATCCAACTTTTACTTAAAGGAGGTAAATTAAATGTTTGCTAAAGAATATAGAGTAAAAGGTGAATTAGTCAAAGGGCAAATTGTTGCTAATTGGTCAGTGAAAAGTCAATATGCATTCAAGGTTGACAGTATGGAGCCTTTCACATTTGATGAAGAAAGTTTAGGTAAATATATCAAAGAATTACAAAGTGTGTATGAATTAGTAAAGACATCTAACAAAGAATATAAAGGTTAACAATTCACAACTTTTTCAAAAATAAATTGTCATTATACAACTTAACCAAGCACTCCAGCATAAAAGCAGCATAGAATATATTAACAAGAACAAAGGGAGATGCTTACAAATGAATTTAACATTTAAATACGATTGTGAAATCAATAATTGCATGATGATTCCAGAAGGAACAAAAGTAAAACAGTTTGAATCCTGGAGCGAATACGAGGGATTTACGGCCTTTGAGTATAAAGGTGAGAAGTATTATGTATCAGATCATTACTTTGTAGAAGTAAGATGTCCGGCATAAATAAAAGACCACACTGATTGGAGGTCAGAGTGGTCTAGGTGGACATAAACGTACAGCAACATTTATGTAGGGATATTATAAAATTTCTATATAAAAATGTCAATCTAATTTAAGGAGGTGATTACTTCCAAATAGAATGACAAAATAACTACAATTATTACAAACTTTTTACACACAAAAATGGGCTAATATGGAAAAAATTACTTTTGTAAAAATTTGAGGAGGAAAAATTTATGAAAAAACTATTAGTATTATCATCTGCATTATCATTATTCTTACTTGGAGCTTGTGGAAATTCAGACGTTTCTACCGGAGGAGAAGGAAATTCAACTGAAGTTAAGGAAGAAAGAACCGAGACAAAAGAAGCGCCGAAAGAAGAATCAGGTAAAACAATCGATGCATCTGCTCAAACAGCCAATGTATTAGGTATGAAAGTTGGATTAGGTGAAATTAAAATTGAAGAAGATAAGATTTCTGTAGGGATTAACTTAGAAAATACAACTGATCAAGTATTGAATTTCTATCCAGACCAAGGAAGTTTAGTTGTAGGAGATATGCAAATCCAAGCAAATCTTTTTATGACGAGTGGCACTGTGGGAGGGGAAGTACAGTCCAAGGTAAAACAGAACGGGGTCATCGAATATCTTGTTGACGAAGGTAAAAAATTAGATATTAATTCAATATCTGAAGTAAAATTAATATTTGGCGATGTTACCACAGAAGACTACATGCAATCTGAAAAAGTTGAAATTACTGTCCCTGTAAAATAAATAATATTGTAATGGAGGTTTGATTTAAATCTCCATTACTAAAATAAAACCGGAGGTGTCTAAAATTTTATTGGAGCAAAAAGTAAAAATAAGATGGATTCCATCAAATAAAAAACTTTACACAGAAAAAGGATACCTCTATACAAAGATGGGAGATGAATTTGAGGTTGACATCAGTGATTTAAGTTCTGGATCAAACGAAATAATTAAATATAAATGTGATTACTGTGGTGAAATAAAAGAGAAAATATTTCACAGTTATAACGTGAGTCGAAAGAAATTACAAAAGGACTCATGCAATATGAAATTTTGTAAAAATAAAAAGAAGTCTGAATACCTGAGTTCGAAGCCAGTTCCAGCCGGAGAAAGTGTAGAAGATAAATATCCACATTTAATAAAGGATTGGGACTTCGATAATAATAATGGTAAGACTTTAAGGGATTTCAAGCCTCAATCTAATAAAAAAGTTTGGTGGAAGTGTGCAGATTGTAATCATGGATGGCCTGCAATTATTTCTTCTAGGACTAGATTAGGAAGATCTTGCCCAAAGTGTGCAGGTCAAATAGTTACTGAAGAGAATAATTTATATAATAGCTATCCAGATATTGCTAAATGGTGGCATCCCACTAAGAACGGAACACTAACACCTTACGATGTAACTAAGCATTCAAGTAAGAGCATTTGGTGGATGTGTGACGAAGGTCATGAGTGGGAAGTATCAGTTGATAGTAGAACTACATTTAATTCAGGATGTCCGTATTGTACAGGGAAGAAAGCCCATGAAAAAAATTGTTTAGCTACTTATTTTCCAGAGATATCCAAAGAGTGGCATCCAACTGCCAACGAAGGGCTAACTCCCTATGATGTAAGACCTCGTTCAAATAAAAAAGTATGGTGGTTATGTAAGGAAGGGCATGAATTAAAAATAGGCGTTGATCATAGAGTAAGAAGTGACGGATGTTCAGTATGCAGTGAATCAAAAGGTGAAAAAAGAGTAAGGATGTTTTTAGAAACTAACAATATTATGTTTAAATCACAGTATAAATTTAAGGATTTAATCGGTATTAATGGAGGTCTCCTGAAGTTTGATTTTGCCATATTTAATCCTAATAAAGACATCTCACTTTTAATTGAATTTGATGGCATATTTCATTTTGGCAAGATATATGTTGATGATTATTATGAAAGGACGGTTGAACACGATAAGAGAAAAGATAATTACTGCTTAAAGAATAATATTCCTTTACTGAGAATACCGTATTGGGAAATGAAAAACATTGAAAAGATTCTAGAAAAAGAATTGATCAAATATAAATAAATTATAAATAATCGTAATATTGGAATTATTATATAATAGTCTTAAGGAGGATACAAATGAAACGAACAACTGAATTTGTATTAGGTTTAATTGGTGGCATTTTTGGTTTAATTGGTGCAGTTATGGCACTTTTTGTTGGAGTAGTAGATGAAGCATTTAGTGGAAGTACTGAGATTAGTGGGTTAGGTTGGTCAGCAGTATTATTATCAATCTTAGGTATTGTTGGATCAATTGTTGTAAAACGTAAGCCTAAACTAGGTGGAACATTTATGACGATTGCAGCGATTGGCGGTGTTATCAGTGTATCAATGTTCTACATCATTCCTGGAGTGTTGCTAATTATTGGTGGTCTAATGGGATTAATTAGAAAAGATAAAATAAATAGCATTGAAGCGTAGAATAGTAAAATTAAGTGGAGATTAATTTCTCCACTTAATGAAAATAAAGATAAACTTAACGTTTTAACAAGCTTCGTCAGATAATACAGTTTCCCACTGTACATTAAAATTATTAACAGTTCTTTCTTTTGTGTCAAAAATTAGCATTCCACCATTAGTAGTTTCAATGATAATAAAAGCATGTCTCACATTATAATCATTTAAAGCAACCAGAGCATCTTGAATCGTTTCTTCATCTAGACTAACATCAAATTTTATTTCACCATACACAGCCATTGCTTCCATCTCCTTAGAATATTATAATTAGGTTGTATACTAAACCATGTACCATCTGAATATAATAATATACCCAAAATGTATGTAAGTAAATATTAAAATGTCTGTTATTTTACATACGTTTAGTATATAATAAGGTTGAGGTGAATAAGATGGAAGTATTAGCAAAGAGGTTGAAGTGGCTTAGAGAAAAGAAACGATTAGCACAAAAAGAAGTTGCAATAGAGATAGGAATGAAAACAGTTAATGGATATCAGAAGATTGAAATGGATGAAAGAAACCCTAAATTAGAAACATTAGTAAGATTGGCTGAATTATTTGAAGTTAGTACAGATTTTTTATTAGGATTGAGCGATAAAAATTCCGAGATTAAAGAAATTGAAAATGAGTTATTTGAATTAAATACTAGACTTACTGTAATTGAAAGTGAATTTACTCTTCATTCTCACAAAGCTATTAGTTTGAAAAATGATTTAAATGAAAAAAAGAAAGGAAAATTACATGATTTAACATACGATTTTAAGTCTAAAGAGTTAGAAATCATAGAAGATATGAGAAATAAATTAGAGAATGAGTTGTATAAATTACGAAATGAATTTGGATCACAGTTATTTACCTATATTGTTGCTTTACTCGAATTGCCTGGATCTGATCCAAGCAAAGACTCTACAATAAAAAAGTTTTTACCAATTGAAATTAAAATTAAAGAGACTCTCTATGATATATATTATTTAGACTTTTATGTAGCTAAATTTGATTTTGTAGGATCATTTGGTACTTTTTATTCTTATGAAGATGCCGAAAACAAACGTATAGAAATATTAAAAAGGATTTATGTGAAATAATCATTTTAATTAGAAAAGAGGTTTGAATAATGGAACAGGATAGATTTAATCAAATTCATGATAGGTTATTTGATGTATTAGGCGAAAAGCCAGCTATGAGAGATATTTACTTTGTTAATGAACAATTGCCAAGAGAAGTAAAACTACTTGCTGAACAATGGGGGTGGCATGATACAGAAGTTAGAGAAAAAACATATGGTTGGATAAAAGAAAATATAGATAATATTAAGGAATATTTAAAGAAAGAAGATAAGGAGTTTCATACTAACGTAGACCAGTATCTAAAAGATAGAGGTTGGAAATAAAAGAAATGATTTATATAGAAATGAGGGAATTATAATGTATGGAGAACGCTTAAGATTATTGAGGAAAGCCAATAGATTAACTATAGAAGAAGTGGCACTCAGAATAGACCTTGCTAAATCAAGTTATGCTGGATATGAAAGTGAAATAAGAACTCCACCAGTAGAAAAATTATTAAAACTTGCAAGTATGTATGATGTGTCGATTGATTATATATTGGGTAATACAGATGATCCATATCCAAAAGATGATAGAAGAGATATTAAAGAGTTTTTGAATAGGCAAGGTCTAAATTATGATGGCATTGAAGTTGACGAGAATACAATAAAAGTCATTAAGGATGTACTCGAATTAGTTGCAAGCTCGAAAACAAAATAAAATTTTGATTTAAGGATGTTGTATATGACCAATCCTATTGAATTCGGAAAATATCTAAGACAAATAAGAAGAGAAAGTGGATTAACATTACGTGGTCTTGAAAATTTATCCGGTGTAACAAATGCATATCTTTCACAAATAGAGAATGGTAAGAGAGGTATTCCATCTCCAGATATTTTAAAAAAGATTCATGAACCCTTAGATATAGATTATTATGAATTGATGCAGAAAGCCGGATATATTGCTAATGACGAAAAATGGTCAAAACTTAAAGATATTCTCACTGAAGAGATTGTCAAAGCAGTTGATGATAGAGAAGTTAAAATAGAAAGAGGTTTAACTTGGATACTTCAAGAAATGGAAAGACTAGAGGAACAGAATTCAATTAAAAAGGAAGAAAAGGTTGTAGAAGAAATGAGTATAAGTTCAAAAGAATATAATGATCGTTTAGCTAAAAAGATTTTTGATTTTTGTAAGGATAAGTCTATCCCAAGAATGATCGAAGAGCATAGGAAAAATAAATCCAAATAAAATTTAGTTTTAAAGGGAGTTGATTGTTTATGAAAATAACATGTGATTGTGGTAATGAGACAAAGTTTATTCCAGCTAAATACGAACCTTGCTTTGAAGGTGATGAACCTATGGTTGATAATTCATACCAATATACAAAATATGACGAAGATAAATTTGGAATTTGGTCACGACATGGAGATGAACAAGGAATTACGTGTAAACAATGTGGTAAGAAGATATGGTTTTATTAAAATAAAAGACTGATTTTAAGGAGAGGTGTTAATATGCGTTCAGAAGGAGATACATTTAAAAAATTTTATAAAGTAATTCAAAGTGATGAATATAAAGACAATGTATCAAAGGTTGCTAATATTATTATTGATAATGTAAATGGTCAGAATCATGTAGACAATAATGAAACTTTGGACTATGCCATTGACCTAACTGAATTTTTTACAACTGATTTAAAAGCAGCTATTTATAGAGGAATAGTTAATGACATGCACGAAAAGCTTTTAAAATAAAAGTCTAATTTTATATAAAAATTAAGGAGGAGAAACCATGAGAGAAGATCAAATCATTTATGTTGTAACGGCAGGTTATTATGAGGAAAATTGCAATGTTTTATTAACAGATAGTTTAGATAAGGCAATAATTAAACTTCTAAATGTAAGAGGTGGTGCCTCAATCCAGATTTGGAAGAACGAAGAGGAAATTCACGAATATGGAACGTACACTTACGAAAACATGAAGGATTACGAAAAAATATATTCTGATATTAGATTTATCAAAAAAAATGGACTTAATGATTATTTAGAGAAAGTAAGACAAAATTGAAATTTTAAGGAGTGGTTATCATTAATCCAAATATACCGTTCATTTTATTTTATGATTTGAAACAAGAAGATCTTATGGATGCTGTAAACCTATCAAACAACTTAATCATGTTTAATACACAGCTTAAAGAATTTGAAAATAAGTACTCCTTAGATTTAGAAAACAAGAGTTATAAAGAAGTATTAGAAGCTATACAGAACTTGGATGAAAAATTATTTGAGTTAATAGAGTCAAAGGGTGCGTAAGCAGCACTCCTACATAATATAGATAAATTTAATGAGAGGAGAAAAGGACATGAGATTATCTTTATTAGAGGAAAGTGAAAAGTTAGCGAGAGTTGAAACTGTAATATTTAAATCATTTAAGGAGAAGGAACATATTGTAAATCAACTAAAAAGGAAGTATAATAAAGTTAAAATGACCTTCTTGGACAACATGATAATTTATCAGTATTACGAAAAAGAAAATTAAAAAATATTATAAATAAATTTAATATACATATTGAAATGTCGTCCTACATATAGTACAATAAAGTCATACCAAATAATTACCAATAAACAAGGCAGGTGAAACTCATGTCAGATCTAAAACAGATGTTAAAGAATAAATTCGATGAGAATAGAGGCTTACTTAAAGAAGTTGCAATTGCAGCAGGATTAAGTAATTCCACAGCACTATCTAAATGGCTAGATGATCCAAAAAAAGAATTGTCAGACTTTAATGTGCTGGTGTACATCGTAAAATCTTTATATCCTGACAGAGAGTATGAGCTAATTAGCAGTTATAGTTTATCAATAAACCCTACGAATCAAGCTGCTAGGCAAGCCTTAGAGTATGCAGATGTGAATTTTCTTACTGAATTGACTGATAAATTAATCATTCGCTTAAAGGAATCTAAGAATAGTACTAGTAAAGAGTGGGCTGAGGTATATGAGTTACATAGAAGATTAGCAACAGGTCAAATTTCTGTAATTGAAGCTAGAGACATTTTATGTGACATAACAATAAAGTCAGTTGAAATGAAATTATTCAGCAAAATAATGTTTTTATATCCTTATCTTAATAAAAGAGATTTCAAAAGCCTTAAAGAGACGCTAGACTACATTGATTTAAATAAAATTAATGAACTTTCAAGCACTTATTTAAGTGGGTCATTCAAATGTAGGATCTTAATGATTAGAGCAAATTCAAATGTTGTAGAAGCCAATGTAGAGGACGTAAGAGAAAATGTTAATGAATGCTTAGAAATCACTAATACCCTTAGATTTATCGCATTTGGCTATTTAAACATTGGAAACTCTTATATATTTGAAAATTATGATGAAGCTAAAAGAAACTTTCTGAAAGGTTTGGAGGCAGCAGGAGACAATCCTATTTACAGAACACAACTTTTGAGAAGTTTATCTTTCTTGGAAAATTACTGGGGAAAAGAAAATAATTATATTGATAAATATTCTGATGAAATTGATGACTTACAAGAAGTTGCATTTATGCACATTAGAAAAGGTGAAAATGACAAAGCACTAGAAATTCTAGATGCGATGAAAAACAACAATGACTTAACTGAATATGATTTGGCCTATGATAATTTTTACAGAGGTTTAATTACCAAAGATAAAAATTACTTCTATGATTCAATTGAGTATTTCATATTAACTGGTGATAAGTTTTTCAGAAAAGCACCGTTAATTGAATTAAAAAAACTTGGAGAGAGTGATAGATCATTGAGACTTTATTCCTTGTGATAAAGCACCTCCTCATGAAAGGAGGTGAAATACCATGACAAAGAAAATAGTAGCATTATTAGTAGCTGTATCATTAGTTGTTGGATTTGGAGTTGGTTTATATACTGGTTCTAAAGCTGAAACAAAAGAAGATGTAAAAATCACGTATAAGCCAGGTTTTGGTGGATAAGCATTAAAAGTAAATTAAATATTCGTAGTACATATGAAATGGTGTTTGGTTCTTCGGAACTGAGCACCATTTTGTAATTTAAAGAGAAAATTCCAGAATTTCAAAAATGGAAAATTGGAATCAAACGAAGGATAAGGGGAGATTGGGATGAAGAAATATACGTTGAAGAAATTACAGAGAGAATATTTCAAAGCGCAGCAAGAAAGATTGCATAAGGATCATGAAGGAATTGTGTGCAACACTTGCTGGACTCCACTACCTGATAGTTATTGTTATAAATGTGATCAGCAAGTAGATACACAACAAGACAGTTTTTTAAATTTAACTGCTGAAGAATTTAAGGCAGTTTAAACGACAAAAATGCATAGTTCTTTAAGGCTAGAAAACTCTAGTCTTATTTGAACATGTTTTTATAAATAAATTTAATTTAATAGTTGTAATCTCATCCGTTAGCGTATATAATGAAATTAAGAAATGAAACTAACGGAGGGATTGAATTATGGAACTTAAAAAGGTGGTGGGTGCGAGTGTAACACACATTGCAGAGGCCAGATATAAAAACTTTAACGGGGTAAACTTAAACAATGATAACGTAGCTGTAAAAGCTGTTAAGAAAAGAACACCAGAAGAAATCAGAAAACAAATGACGTTAGGTTACATGAAAATGTTAAGTAAATAAATTATATACAATTGAATAATCGGAGGGTAATATTATGTTAGATGCTGTGGATTACTTCGAACTAGATCAAATGAGTGAAGAAGAATTATTTAACAGCCAGAAAGAACATAAACTTAGGGAACTATACAACATACGAACTGTCATACATAACAACTTACATAAGTTTGATTTAGCTACAATTGAAGAATATAAAGATTATTTATTGCAGCAATTAGATGAAGAGGTAAACGCAATAGATTTCTATAACAACATAAATAATACATATGCAGAACAGAATTTTAAACAGTTTTTAATAGAATATAAAGGTAAATTAATTAGTTTATTTGATGAGTTTCTTTGTGTGGAGGTGAATTAAATGATTAAGCATAAAATAATTAAAACTGATAAAGGTAGAGTAACAATACAGACTAATTCATTTGGTATTCCACAAATTAAAGTTAGAGTTAATAATCAAACTTATAAGGTAGGTTGTTACTATAACAACATAAGGGAAATTGAAAATGTTGTATATGCGTTATTAAATTCTAGAGAAAATTAGGACTTTAAACAAATTCATATAACAGGGGAGATGAAGCAATGGATAAGGTAATTTCTATATTGGAAGAAATTAAAAAAGATTCAATAATTACGGGATCAGGAAATGTAAAAATTTCAGACAGTGATTACAAATGGTTAATAACTAAAGTAGAGGAGTTAAACCAGGAGAATAAAGGCCTTAAAGAATGTGAAGACTGGTTGGTTAAAATACGCGAAGATATGCCAGACATCGAATATTTGTTGGGTACTGTTGAATTAGCTATTGCTAAACCGGAAGGTATTTATGAAATGGTCATGGAGTTAAAGCAATTACATAAGGAAACTGAAACTAATTTAAAGGCTGCCTATGCATCAGCTAATTATCAAAAAGAATTGAGAAAGGAATCAGAAGAAAGAGAAATGCTTTTAGAGAAGGAAAACAAACTTCTTCGCAAGTTTATAGAAGATAATGAATTAGACTTATTGATGGAATTTAAAAATTACTTTCCGAATGGATTAAAATAAAACAGAAATTTTAAGGAGTGATTACAGTGGAAAACTGGGAAAAGCAAGAACTTATAAAAGAAAGATTAAATGATTTTTACTATGAAAAACTAAAATTTTGTGGATGTGGTAATCCAGGGGACACTTTGAAGCTAATCAAAGAATTACTGAATGCAATTAACGATAAATACGTCAATGAAGTTCCTTATGAAGTGCATCAAAATAGAATTCATTCACTATTTGAATTTGAAGATAAATCTAAGCCGAAATTGAAGTTTACCGATATTCAAAACGGAATTATTCAATTTGTTATGTATCAATTAGATTTAATCGAGGTATTAGAACATGGTGGGTCAATCGGAGGATCTTGGTTAACATCGTATGGTAAACAGATAATGGAGTATTTAAATGAATGTGAGGATATTGACACAGTATTAATCTAATAAAAGGAGGTTTTTAATGTGATTGAGAGTTATGTTTATGTAGTTCTTTGGAAATATGATGGGCGTAAAGGAGTAGAAATAGTCTTTAAAGAATACTCCGAAGCCGAAAACTTTATAGCCACTAAAAGTAATAAAGACTACACAAGTTATGAAATACAAAGAAGTAAAATTCAATAAAAGTTTAGTCGTATATAGATATTTACATAACAGGGAGGAATAAAAATGAAAAGTAAATTTATAATAGAAAGTCCATCAGGCTTAGATCGCCTTACTGTAACTGGTGAAGATACAGATTTGTATCCTGATAAGTATATAACATTGCGAGTCAATGATGGAGAAGATAGTGTAGAAGTAAAATGCTCTGAATTATTAAGAGCACTTAATGCAATTATAGGAGGATGATTAAATGGGCTTGATCGCTGGTTTATATTTCGGTTTTATCATCGGTTATATATTTAGATCATGTGTTTATTATAGAAGATGGAAAATCAAGGGCAAGGAATTCCTTTAATACGTATACTTTATTGAAAGGGGAAATTTAAATGAAATTTAAAGTAAGTGTGGCATCAGAAGATATCAGTAAATATATATTGTTTCTAAATGAATTTGATTTTGAATTAAGTGAAGAGTATGAAGATGAGGGCTATATAATTATTAATACTTTAGAAGATTTAATTAAATTGAGAACTAATATAGGGCAAAGTTTAATTTTAGGGCAAAATTCAATTACAATTTATGATGATTGGATGGAGTAATAATTAAAATAAATCATCTATTTTATAAGGAGTTGATTATTATAAATGAGCGAGAAAATAAATAGCTCTTTTCAAGAATTAAAAGAAATTATCCAAAAGTACGGGTACTCAATTACATTTTCCACAGCTTACTTTAATAGGAAAATTCAAACAGGAAGTGCTGTGGATCATGGTAGGAAAACAGTTATTACAATGCCTAGAATAACTGAGAGAGAAATAATAGGTGTTTGTCACGAGATAGGACATATCATTGATAGACAAAAGACAGGTAAGAAAAGAGATAGAAGTAATAAGTTAATAAGAATGTATGAGGAGATAATCGCTTGGTTATATGCTATTCCAATTCTTATAAAATTTAAAACACCTTTAAAACTAACAATACATAACATCTTTTTCTCTTTGTTATCACACTTAGAATATAAAAAGAAGAGGTTGAAAAAATGACTTACGCTGATTATTTAGCAATTAAAAAAGCAGTGATTGAAGAGGATGCGACAGTAAATTATGTTAAAGAAAAACTAAACATACCTCATATTGTAGCACGATGTTTAGTGAAGGATTGGAAAACAGAAAATGGCGAATAAATAAAATGAAGTTTGTATCTAAAATTAGGAGGTAGGGGAAACAATGTTAATAACATTTGTAGTTTTTATGATTGCAAATATGATTGCTGCTTTAGTATTACTTCAGAGAGTATGTGAAGAGAAATTTATGGAAGATGGTTTTCAAGTTAAACACATTTTTGTATTTACGCTATTTCTTCCAGCTGTAATATTAGTGTATCTTCTAATAGGAATAGCGTATGTCATATACTATATTTATGACAAGATATCCTGGATATTTAACATTAGATTATTTTAATGAAATGGAATTTTTATCGAGAGGAGAAATTTGATGAATATAGAGAATTCACTATGCTTTACCGGAAATAGACCAAATAAACTCTATGGATACGATCCAAAATCAGAAGGAAATCAAAAGTTACTTTGGAAACTTAGAGATGAAATAATTAATCACATTCAAATACATAACACAGATACTTTTATAACAGGAATGGCATTAGGAATTGATATGTGGGCGGCTAGAATAGTATTAAAACTCAAAGAAACATATCCAGGTATTAAACTAATTGCAGCAGTACCATGTAAAAATCAAACTAACAAATGGCCAGAAAACAGTCAAAAGGAATGGAAAAGTATTATTGATAAATGTGATAAAGTTCATTATGTATCTGAGGAAGCCTATACTTCTTGGTGTATGCAAATTAGAAATGAATGGATGGTTGAAAATTCAAAATATGTAATAGCAGTTTGGGACGGAACTAAAGGTGGAACAGCGAATTGTGTCAATCATGCACATAAGCAAAATAAACATATAACAATAATTAAACCATAGGAGTGATATAAATGTACGTTATAAAGACCGACAAAGGTTACATAAAAGGAACAGTCAGAAGTGGATTTTCATTTACAACTAAAGCTCATGCAAGACATTTTGATAGGATTGAGTTGTTAAGTAAGTATGACCATATTTCTACTGATTTAAAGGATCATTATGGATGCGAGGATGTAGAGGCTGAAAAACATGGAGAAGAGGTGGAAGTGTGATGAAAAATCTAACAAAAGAAGATATTGAGAATCTTGAAAATACAACGGTTTTGCAATTAGCACAACAATTAGAAGATGGTTTGTTACATTCATGTAATCTTGATGAAGAAATGACTGTCTTAGAATTTATTAAGTACTATCTACATAAATAGAAGATTATATTGGGAAATGAGGAAGCTAATGGAATTTAAATTTGAATTAGATAAAATTATTAATTCTGCAAAAGAGTTGGGAGTTGAGGTTAAATTAAATTCAAATAATCCAGGGGTATTTATAACAGATAAAGACGGAAATACAAAGAAAGCAGAATTTGAAGATATTTTTCCAGAATTAAAGGAGGAGTTGAATAATGATCCGAAAAGAGAATTTTAAGATGGCTCATGAAAGAAATTGGTCTGTTAGGGAGTTAGATGAACATATTGAATTAATTAATCATAAAGGCATTAAATTTAGAACATTTAAAGGACATATTGAGTTAAATAAATTTCTAAAGTATTTAAATAGTTAGGGGCAGTTGGTTTTCCACGCCAACTGGTGATCCCCTGTGAACAGATGCTAGACTCTTATTATGTGTAGCATTTTTAAAAAATATTCATTAAAGGAGAAATACATATGAAATCATTTGATACTGAAGAAACTGTTTTCTATGATTTATTAGTGTACAATGCTGAGAAAATTGCAGATGGAACACAAGAACCGATTAAAGCAGGAAGATTTTGTGAGGAGAATATGCCAAGATTAGAAAAGATTAATGAGGCTGTGAAAGCAAAAGGGTTCGATACTTTTGAAATTGAAACAAATAAAATAACCACTAAAAGATATCTGGTGAAATAATTACAGGAGGAATTAAAATGAAGATAGTTAAAGAGTTAGCACCTACTTTATGGATATTTGCTGCTTGTTATTGTTTGTTTAATTTTAATTCTATTGAACATATTGTCTTTGCATGTACAATGTGTATCTATAGTTTTTTATCATTGATTTTAAATGAAATAAGAGGATTTGGTAATAAGAAAAAAATTTAAATATAAGAACAATTTCAAGGAGTGGTAAGTGTGAAAGCATACTATGTTTATTCATGGGAAGGTGAATATGAGCAATACATGGAAGATGATAAAAAGTATTTTCTTAATAAGGAATCTGCATTGAATTACGAGTTTGAACTACTGTTAGAATACAATAAAATAAAGGCAAAACACGGCATTCATTATGTAGGTGGTGTAATTTTAGAAGAAATTGAAATTATTGAAGACTAAATATAATAACACTTTTAAAGTAAATTATACATAGGAGGATTCATATGACTAATGAAGAAGTATTAGAAATGTTAAAGGATAAAGATATAGATGATCCTGAATTTTTTAAAGCAATCAAATTTCAAATGGAGCAGAATTTATGGAATTTAAGAAAGAAACTTAGTGAGACCAAAATTTCTAATAGCGAAAAAGAACTGGTCAAGAAAATTACATTGGCAGCATTTGATAATGAAATTAAACAGATGGAATTTATGGATGATTTAATGCCTCCTGATCAAACAGAGAAGGATTTTAAAGAATATGTATTATCATACAGAGAAAGAATTTTAGAACTTTTTCAATAAATTTTGCCTTTTATTAAAAATAGGCCTAGAATAATCTAGACCTAATAAGAGAGTTCCATCCTTCAATCAGTCACCTTAGATTTATTTTTCCTAATATCATATGATTTATACATTAAAAAGACCTGGACAAAAAGGTCTTTTATTTTTTGTAAATAAATTAAACATATTGTGTTTACATGCATAATATAATATGGTATACTTTGAATAACTAGAAATCGGAAATATAAAGGGAAGGGGGAGTTTAAAATGGTACTCGTAGATCTTTTTGATTATCTAATTAGAAATACAAAGAAAATGAAAACATATGAGCTAAAGAAACTTAAGAAGGATTTACTCGCTATTGTAAGTGTAATTAATCGTGAAATTGAACGTGCAAATAAATCATCATAATCCATTCATAAATAAAATAAACGTGAATAAAATGTAAAATAAGAGGGGATGATTATAATGTTAGCTAATAATATTGTGAAATTAAACAACACAGAAGTTTATGATCAAATTTTACGTTACTTCAAGAAAATCGAAGACAGAACAGATAAGCCAGAAGAAGAAAAAGAACATCACACTAAAAAATCATACATGCCAAAGATTGAAAAGTTTTTCTCTATTGTGAGACCAGATTGTAAAGGAGATTTAAGATTCTTAACAAGAAAAGATGTACAAATAACACTTGAAGACTTCGAAGACTTTATTGAAGAAATGAGACAGTCAGATACATACGTAAATAAAACAATTAATTTGTATGTAACTGCTGCCAGAGGACTACTTGATTATTTACATTCTAAGAAAATTGTTAAGGATATAAGTTACTTTAGTCAAATTGAACGTCTGCCTGAATCAAATAAAAGTCATGGAGTTTTATCTGTTGAGGAAGCGTTAAAAATGGCTGAATTAGCATTAGAGGAAAGGGAAAAAGGTGAAATTAAAAGAATGTTAATCCTATTCTCTATAGACACTTGTATTCGTAAAGGTGCTTTATTAAAGTTAAAATGGAGTAATTTTAGAGAAGAGAATGGCGTTGTTATTATTGAAGGTGTGGATAAAGGTAATAAGGAATTTAGAAAAACTATAGCTAAATGGTTCTATGATGAGATGGTTAGTGTATTAAAGACTGATAATAGTGAATATGTATTTAATATTAATAATAAAGGAATTCAAGGCATGATGAATAGGCTTAAAGAGAAAATGAATATTAGTGAAGATCGGCAGATTGTATTCCATTCCCTACGTAAGACGGGTGCTTCATTCACCTACAGATTGCAGGGAAATGATATCATGGCAGCTAAAAAAGCATTAAACCATAGCAACATTAACAGTACAATGAGGTATATTGGCGACAGAGATCATGGAGCATGCGGAGCTGTTTCGCTAGGTAAAGACTATGATAAAGATGCATATAAGAAAATTAACCATGAAGAACTATTAAAAATTATTGATGAAATGCCAGGAGACTATAAACTTTACATTAACATGAAGATACAAGAATTAAATCAAAATGTGTCAAAATAAGTCATAACAAATAAATTAATTAGAAAATAAACCAAAAACGTTTACAGGTGTAAAGATAAATATTATTATAATATTAGACACTATAATTGGATAAGGTGTGATTTTTATGAGTACACAAATTAAAAAAGATAAAAATGAATTTATTAATGATCTTAGAGAAGTATTTACGCAAATTAAAGATGATAAGAAAATTACAGATAAGATTAAAAACAACATGAAAAAATTTAGAGTTTTACCTGGTCAAGTTCAAGAGTATATTAATGGTCAAGTAGAGATGAGGGAAGAAGATATTTCTTTCATCTCTATATTGGCAGAACAAACTTATATTGTTACAGGTAAGAGTTTAGCGAATCCATTAAACACATTAACCGAAAGAGAAATGAAAGAAATTAAATCTAATTTTGAAGGGTATAATATCGAGAAACCTGATTTTCCTTATACATTTAAAGGTGAAGTTATTCGTGTAACTGATGATTTCCATGTTGTTAAATCGAGTCTGAAAGAAATTAGTTTTTTATTTAACAGTTCTCTTTTACAATGGAATGCTGAGACGCAAAGGGAAAGTAGACAACACAAAGATAAAAGAACAGGAAATATCATTGAAACACCTAAGCTTGTTGCGAAAAATGTAAATGAAATTAAAGAATTAACAAAGAAAGGTCAGTTAAATATATCTGAGATTACTCTAAATGCTCGACTGGGAACTTCAGATGAAGACGAAGAGCTAATTTATGATGGATCAGAAAGAACGTTAACAGTAACAAAAGGTACACTTTTAGATGTATTGGATGGCTATCACAGAACAAACGGAATTGCTCAGGCTCTAAGAGAAGATCCTTCTATTGATAGAGAAATGTTATTGTTCGTATTGAATTATGACAAGAAGAGAGCTCAAGAATTTTTCCGTCAGAAAAATACTTTCACAGTAGTTAGTAGTAGCCACCTTAAGAAAATGGGAGACGTTAGACAGGCAGATTTTATTGCTAAACAAGTTCAAGCTAATAGTGAATTAAGTGGAAAAGTAGCAGCTGGAGACCATATATCTCCTAATTCAGATTTATTGCTAACATTTAACACATTGTCTGATTCAATTGATGAAATTTTTAATATAACAGATAAGCCAACGGCAATTAAAGTATCTAGATATTTAACTGATTTCTTTAATGAATTATGCTTCAGTTATCCAGATGAATTTCTAGGAGATATTGCAGAACATAGAAAAACTACTCTAATAAATGCGAATGTAATGTTTAATGGATATGTTCAATTAGCAAAAAGAATGTATGACGAAGGTATTAAAGTAAATAAATTAACAAGAATTCTCAGTGATATTGATTTTTCAAGAGATAATAAAATGTGGGTAGACCTTGATGTATTAGATCAATCAAACAGAATTAAAAATTCATCTAAAAAACAAATCATTAAATTTTTCAATGAACTTAAACTGAATAAGTGAGGTAAATACCAATGGCTGAATTATATAATCCAGAGATAAAAGAGGAATTTTTAAGTCAGTATCCAGAAAATACTCGTGAAACTTATAGATATGTATTTATTAGAAGTAAAGCAACTGAGGATATTATAGGGAGAGATCTGTACACTTTTTCAGCAGATGAAATAATCTCGACACTTAAAGATGCAAATCATACTACATTGAACGCAATTAGACACAGTTGGAATATTATTAAGTTATACCTTGATTGGGCTGTGAGATATAGTGGAAGTAATATAAATCAGGCAAAAAACATTACAATGGATGAACTTAGAAATTGTTTAGATAAGAGTAAGAAACTTTATATGACAGAAGAAGAACTTATTGAGATTGAAGATAAAGCTGCCAATGCACAAGATATAGTTGCATTACGATTAATATTTGAAGGTGTTGGAGGATCAAGCTTATCAGAAGTTTGCAATCTAAATTACAATGATATTGATTGGAATAACAATAAATTAACTCTTAAAGATGATAAACATGGTGAAAGAGAAATAACAGTAAGTGACAGATGCATCAAGATTATTAAAAGTGCATATTTGCAATCGACTTATTATAAAAATAATGGTCAATCTACAGCAAGAAATCCTGAAGCAGAACTTCAAAAATCAGATTATATATTACAAAACATTCAAACAAATCTAACTAAAAACGTTAATGGAGTAGATAGACATACTATATACAGAAGAGTAACAACTTTAAGTGAATCATTTGACTTGCCATATTTGACTCCAAAGAACGTTGAGAAGTCAGGTATGATCAAAATGGCCTATGATTTATATAAAGAAAGTGGAAAGTTAGATAATGAAGAATTAGAAAAAATTGCAGATAGATTTAGTGTTCGTAAAGTTAAAATAGCTGGAGTATATAAATATAATTACCAAACGTTAAGAGAATTTATTAACATGGAAAATATAAAAGAGCTATATTTAAATGATGAAGAATAATTACAGCATTTAATCCCTTGAAGTTAGGGATTAAAGCTTATACATAAATAAAATTAATATACATTGTGTGTTTAATAGTGGGGATTTTTTGGGGGTAAGTATGTATAAATAGTGAAAATGTCCTTAGTATTTAACACATAATTTGACAATTAACACTTTTCGACAAAATTAGATAAAGACAAAGTCACATTATTGTAGTAAACTTAATACATATTATAGCCTAATACCTACTTTGTTGAAGTGTAGGATATAATGCCTATAAAGGCTTAATTATTATTACTGATTAATCTATCAGGTTATTTTTTAATCTGACAGTTTATTCTATTGATTCTGTGAAAGAAAGGGTGGGTGAAATTGCATACAAATGGGAGCCAATGTAGGAGACTTATTAAGATTGAAAAGGCTAGAAAAGAAGCATACGTTAGAACAGATTGCGAGCTTAGTTGGCGTATCAATTAATTACATCAAAGATCTAGAAAAAGGTAATAAGTCAAATCCTTCAGATGAGATAATTGTTAGGTTAGCTGAGGTATTAAACTTGGATGAAGATGAGCTTTTCTTGTCCTTTAATAAAACTCCACTTTCAATTCAAAGAGAAATAGAACAGCATCCTAGTCTAGTTAAAGCATTATCGCAAATTAATGATGATGATACTTTATCTAAAGAGGAGAAAGAGGAGTTTTACAATAGAATGGTATATTGGTATAGGGAGCTCGCTAAAGAAAAATTAAGTAAAGGCAGGTTGTTTATTTGACCTCACGAGAATTTGAGCAGCACAATAGCTTATTTTGGGAACATATAACTGACCATATGATCATCGCATTTTCATTTGTTTGTATTGGGTTAATACTAGGTATTTTCCTTTGCGTTTACGTTTACCAAAACATACGAGTTGACTATTCCATTACAAACGGAAAAATAATGAGGGTTGAACAAAATAACAAGAACTGGATAATAGCAAATCCAAGAAGCTGCATGGAAATATGGGACATAATCATTCTTACAATATTTAAGATTGGACAGGGTAGATGCATAGATAATCATGATCGTAAGCGAATAAAGATGATTAAGTTTGTAATTTTATTATTATTATTCGTTTCAATTTTATCCGGTGTCCTACTGATTTTATCAGCTTCAACAACAGACTTAAATATCTTTAACTATGTATTTAATGACTAGTAATTTGCTTGGTAAAAAGGTATAATTAGAACACACGTTCTGTTATAAATACATTATATGGGGGAAAGAATATGGAATTTATTCTTCAAGGAGAAGCAAGATTAGACTTTTTTTGTATGACTAAGGAGGAAACGGAAGAGAGCGCAGTACTTAAATTTATTAAATTATTGGATATGGATTATTTAAAAATTAGAGAAATTACAGTAGAAGGATCTGACGGTAGATTACATAAACTAGGAATCGAAGGGTCTGAAATGGAAATTAACTCAATTATAGAGGTAGACGAAGATACACCTAAAAAGTACTTAGACTACCAAGTTGGCGGCTTAGTAGTCTCAGAAAGTACTGGTATATAATTATTTGTTGTTCTTGTTATATAATTACGTTGGTAGCGTAATTATTATGTACGTCTCATTTATAAGTTAATTTTAATATATCGTGAGACGAAATATCAACGAAAGTGAGTTGCGGTATATCGCAAAAAGTATGCAATTAGCGAAATGCGATATACCGCAATGTATAAATGTAAAAATTGAGATTTTTTATTTTCAATTTGGACTTTCTGTAGTAAACTAAGGACAATGACCTATTAACACAAGAAAGGGAGAGATAAGCTTGCGGATAGGCAGTATCATTGCACATTTAATAAATAACGAAGATGAAAAGATTGCGGTATTAACAAGTCAGGCTAGTTTGTTAAACGTTGATGAAATAGAATCAAAAACGATAAAACAAGTGTTATTATTTGATCCAAAATCATTTATGGAGGGTATAGAAGAAGATGCAGAAACTGATTAATCATTTACAAAACAATCCACAAGAAGCCTTAGCTATAGTTGAAGGAAAAGCATCTCCAGTCGAACGTCTTAGTCCAAAAGAACTATTAGAAGTAATTAAAACAATCACAACTGACAAAACTTCAGCATTTATGAAGTACTGGGGTTAAAATAAAAATGAAAAAATGGTTCAATCTTTTTACAGTGTTAATAGCGATTAGTGTCGCTCTAACACTGTATTTTTCGTATATTATATTAAAGTATGATTATGTTGGGGCTTTGACTAATATAGAAGGAGATAAAGTTTATGTTCTTGACATAGAGCCTTTGACATGGGCAGATAGGAATCTTGAAATAGGTGACAGAATATTATTAGTAAATGGGGAAGACCCAATAAACTTCAAGCCCATTAAAGAATGGAATATGTTAGAACAAGTTAAATATATCACCGTTGAAAAAAGTAATGGAGAAATAAAAAGACTTTCGGTAGAAACAAATTTTGACACACAAATTGTATTTATGTTGATCATGCCATTGATAATAATGGTGATAAGTATTTATTGTAGTTATTTAATTTATAAAAGTTATAAGCGTTCCGAAAACACAAAAGAGTCAGCTTTACTGTTAATTACATTCCTTTTCACTTTTTCACTTGCTTATATGTGTGGAGGAGCATCTTCTAGAGGAGATAATTTTTCAAGAACTATTGTAATACTACTGATGATTGCAACACCAACGACCTATCTTCATTTTATGTATACTTATTACAAAGAGTTGAATTTGGTTTGGTTTAGTAAGAAATGGATATGGATTTCCTATTTAATAATTCTAATCAACGGTATTTTTGTTCAATTTGATCAAATGGTTTTTGTTAATGGCGAATTAACTAAAACCCTGAACTTAGGAAGTTTTCTATTAGTTTTTATAATGGTTGCAACTTTAATTGGTACAGGTTTAAAAAAGATATCTTATAAGACACAGAAATATTTAATTAGAATTTTAATAATCTCTAACGCATTTGCATTCTTGCCATTTTTATTGCTATATGTATTACCTTATGTATTGTTTAAAACAGTAATCATTTCTCCTGTTTTTTTAACAGGATTTCTAATGATTATACCTTTCTCATTAGTTTATCAGTTCTTAGTAACAAAAATTTATGATATTGAGTTTATAGTTGGTAGGATTAAGTATTATAGTTTAATAATAATAATACCATCAGTTGTCGGAGTTATATTGATAATAAATATAAAATCAGGAAATCCAACTGTCTTTTCAGTTAGAACTTTTATTACATTCTTCTTATTAATGTTTGCCACTTTATATCTTAAAGAAATACTTGACTATAAATTTAAATTAAATAGGGTTTCAGAAAAATCTAATTATCAAGATAAACTGACGGTATATACTCAAAAAATAAGGGTTGCCAAAAATATATATGAAGTATCGAATATTCTAAAACAAACAATAATTGATACTTTATTGATTAATCAAGTTTATTTGCTTGAGATTGAAAAGAATGGTCAATTGAGTGAATCTACGCAGCATAAAAAATGGTTATTTGACCAATATTCAAACATTATTACTCTAATAAAAGATCGTACTGGTGAAATAGAGGAAGTAGACAAAGGATTCCTTTTAAATATAGGTGAAGCTGGTGGAAAAACATTTATTGTATTGGCATTGTCCGATATAAATACACCAAAATTGACTTTAGACGAGAGGAAATGGTTAAACAATCTCGCTTATTATACAAATGTAACGCTAGAAAACTTTGTGAAAATTGAACATTTAATGGATAACCTTGAAGAGTTGGAAAATAATCCGACTTGGTTAAATAAGATTGTGTTTAATTTAGAAGAGAAACAACGTTCAGAATTAGCAAGGGATTTACATGACTCCGTATTACAGGATTTGATCGGCATTAAAAGACACATTGAAATTTTATATTCTTCTTATAAAGAGATGGATGAAGATATTTTAGATGAGGAAGTCAATAAATTATTTGATGACATGTCTCGTTCAATCGATACCACTAGAAGAACATGTCATGAATTAAGACCACAATTTTTATATGATTTGGGATTAGATAAGGCTTTGAAGAGACTTGTAAATCAACATCAAAATGATAAATATAAAATAACAATCACAACAAGTAATTTAGATCAATCAATTTCAGAAGAGGTTCAGTTAAACTTATATCGTATGACTCAAGAACTATTAAACAATGCAAAGAAACATTCAGAAGCACAAAATGTCCGATTGATTGTAGTAAAGATTAAAGATAAAATTGTACTACATTATGAAGATGATGGACTTGGTGAGGATTTAGACTTTGTTCTAAACAAAGAGGGTAGTATGGGACTATCCGGTATAAGAGAACGTGTTAGAGTGCTTGATGGTACAATTGATATTCAAACAGAACCAGGTCAAGGATTTAAGGTTGTGATTGAAGTTTAGAGAGCTGCTAAATGTAGCTCTTATTTTTTTAGAAATTTATAGAAAAAAGTGTTTACATAAGTAAATTAATCATGTAATATATAATTAATAACAAGAAAAGAGAGTCGAATTCGAAGAGAGGGGGGGTAGGGATGATGGAAACTCATTTTAAAAATAACATGTATCAACTAAGGGATATTATCAAGAAGTTAAATTTAGATTTTACAAATGACACTGAAGATAAGTTAGTTTGGGAATTGTATAGACACATTGAGTATACTAGTAGAAAGTCGTATGGAAAAGGTTATGATCAAGGGAAGTTTGATAAAGAAATGGAGTTGTCATATAAACAGAGGAGTAATGATGCTTCAAGTGATATTATTGGAGAATTGATACTGGAAATACTTGATTAAAAGTTTACATAAAACCATTGTTTGATTTAAATAAATTAAATTAGAGGTGATAGGGATGTGGAAACCAGTCTTTAAAGGGGATGTTATTGAAGTTATAGAAAGTCCATATCATGTTAATTATCCTGTTGGCACAAGATTTGTAGTATTGGATTTACTTGATGACGAATCAGCTTTGATTATGGATATGCAGGGAAACATGGATACACTATGCTATCCTGAAGATTATAAAGTTGTCGGTAAAATTGACAACATGATAAAGGAATACTGGGATAAAGAGTTTAAAAATTACAATGAAAACTGAATTTTAAATAGAGGAGATAGAGTATGAAATTTCCAATTGGTTTTAGTTTTGTTCATGGATTCTTTACTTATGAAGTTATTAGCTATGATGAAAAGGCAGAAAGACCATATACAGTTAGATTTGGATTCTCAAAAGATGATGACGAATGCGATGAAATTGAAATGACTGAAGGTGAATTAGAAGTATCTAGCAGCAGAGGAGTTTAAATGAAATCTAAGATTTATTCAAATAAATTATATGTAAATGGAGGGAAAATATATGGCAGCACTTGATGAAAATACAGGTGGAGTTCAGTTTGGTCAATTTGATAATGGAGAGGATTTACATAAGTCAATTAATAAATACATTAAAGCAAAAACAGAAGATATCTTCATTGTCTGCATAGGCACAGATAGATCAACCGGAGATAGTTTAGCTCCTTTAATTGGTACGATGTTGACTGAAAAAGGATATAAGAATGTGATTGGAACACTCGATGAGCCGGTTCATGCTCAAAATTTAGATGAAAGGCTAAAGGAAGTTCCAGAAGGGAAAATAGTTGTGGCAATTGATGCTGCCTTAGGAAGACTGCGAAACGTTGGGAATATAGGTTTTAATAAAGGAAGCCTTTCTCCAGGATTAGGGGTAGGAAAAGAACTAACACCTGTAGGAGACTACAACATTCAAGGAACAGTTAATATAAGTGGATACAAGGAGTTTTTAGTACTACAATGCACAAGGTTAAGTTTAGTAATGAAAATGGCAAAAGAAATTACATATGCATTAGAAAATGCTTTTCCTTTAGTTAGTTCCAAAGATAACAATAAGCCAGTTTATTCAATGAGATGAGATGAGAGCAAATATTCCTATATAACAATATTAATCGAACGTATTTTCTTATATAATAATCATAAGGACGGTGATTTCTTATGATTAATGATCGAGGAACAATGAAATGGACAGCATTTATAATGCCTGAACATAAGCAATCAGTGAAGAAATATTTTAATGATGATTTAAAAATTGAAAAACCTGAATTAGATGAGCAGCAGATTGAAGAAATAAATCTAAAGATTGCAGACGCAATGGAATTCAATCAAGAGTTAGTTTTCTATTACTACAGATACGGTGAAATTAGATTTATCATTGGTCGAGTACATCATGTCGATACGTTGAAAAGAGAATTTAAAATTATGGATGAGCATCAATATGTAAATATTATTAAGTTTGATGATTTAGTGGATGTGAAGAATAAATAAACCTACATTAGAGTAGGTTGGTAAAAATAAATTAAACTTATACAATGAAGGGGATGGGAGAAATGAATAAGCTAAATAGACAATATGAAATTATAAAAAGTTTAGAAACTGAAAATGGAGCTTTCTATGCTAGTGCTTCCTCTGACTACAGCAAGGTGTGGCTCCGTGACTCAATGTATATTGCCTTAGCTTACATAGATAAAACATGTAACACTTTTGAAAGAGCTATTCAGGCACATCTAGATTACTTTAGGCAGTATGAATGGAAGCTAGATATACATTTAAAACAAAAGCCACATGCATGGTTCGAATTTATGCATATTAGATATTCTGCTCATGATATGAAAGAGATTGAAGATCAGGAGTGGGCGCATGTGCAGCTAGATGCTTATTCATCATTCCTATGGGCAATAGGTATGGGTGTTAAAAAAGGTAAGAAGATGTTACGAGATGAGAAGGATAAAGAAATTATCCAAAAGTTAGTTTGGTATCTGAATACATTAGAGTACTGGAGATTAGAGGAAAGTGGAGCATGGGAAGAACAAAGGGAACTGCGTCTAAGTTCATTAGGAGCTTGCGTAGCAGCACTAGAAATTATATCTGATATAGTTTTCGTTCCTGCTGAATTAATAGCAAGAGGGTTTGAAGCGTTATATTCACTTTTTCCGAATGAAACACCCACTAGAAAAGTGGATTTATTCCAATTGACACTTATATATCCTTATAACATCCTTCCTCGGCCTATGGCGCAGCTTATTATACATAATGTAGAGAAGGAACTACTTAAGGACAAAGCAGTACTTAGATATTGTGGAGACAGTTACTTTAGCACATTGGAAAAAGAACACGGCAGGAATCATCCGAAAGAATTCTTCTATGGCAGCGAGGCTCAATGGGTATTCGGCTTAAGTTTTTTAGCACTCTCGCATATGACGATGGGAAATTTAGAAAAAGGTAAATATTACATAGAGCGAACTGAGAAATTAATTTTAGATGATGGTAATATTCCAGAGTTATATTTTGCTGGCGACTATAGAGATGAATATGGTAATAACTACAATGAAAATAATCCACTTTGCTGGTCGGTCTCGATGCACATTCAAGCTGTAGAAATGTATGAGAAATTAAATAAAAAACAATTGACATAAGTGAATTATACATATTATACTTAGTTATATAAATAAATTAAACGTAAAAAGAGGTGATACAATGAAAGAGGAAGATGTAGTTAGATACGCAATTAGAAAGAAAGCTTACTTTGACTTAGGATCACTGAACGAAGAGAATTTACTAAAGGCTGCAACTTACATCGATAGTTTAAAAGAAAAACAGAATTACGTTGAGAATTACATAGAAAAAGGTTTAAAGGTTGGAGAGTAACGTGTCACCAGAAGAAAAAATTATTAAAATAATGGACTCGTGTTTGAGAGCTTTAGAGAATATTAATCAAGGAAATAAAAGACTGGCTATAGGAGATCTTCACCATGCTATGCATAAATTAACTGCTGCGGAAAGTTTACTGTGGGCTGAAATTGAAGAAGAGGAAAATAATACAAGTTAATTAATCACTAAATTAAGCAAAAGGGTGTTGATTAATGAAGACATTTAAAACTATAGGGTGCTGGTTGTTAGTCAACACTACAATCTTGCTATACACCGGATTCTTTGCTGCACTTGTATGGGTATTGTTCAACAAAGGTGATTATGAAGTGTCTGCAATGTTTACGCTGATTTGGTTGGTTACAGTAGTAGGATTTATGATTGTTTATGAAAAGGAAAGAAAAAAGTAATGAGGAATTGACGTAAATTGCGAATTAAAAGGAGTGTAGAAAATGGAAGAATTAAATAAGTTTCTTGAAGATTGGGATGGAGAAATTGTCCTTAGTGATATTCGTAATTTCAAGGATGAAAATGATTTCTTAGAACAAGCAGAAAAATATGTAAAAGAAACAAGAGGTTACAAAGTGCCTTTATTTAAACCTCTTTTAATGGAAATTGTATATAACGGTGATGTATACGATGAGTGTTGGCAAAGTAAATCATACGCTCAAAAAACTGGATTTAAAGGTGAAGTAATTACCGTTTATAAATCAACCTTAGATTATGACAATGCAGAAGGTTGATGCACAATCCGCATAAATAGTGCAACTATTTAAAAGTTATGTTTTATCTAAAATCAATTAAAAGGATAATTTAATCAAGTAGGAGAGTGTTGAATATGTGTAGTTTTTGTGAAGCGCTGACAGATAATACTAAACAAGTAAATTGGTCTGTTAGAAGCACTTTCGCAGATGATAATCTTAGTGAATACCTTAACGAAGATTATGAAGAAGATTATTCTAGTAAAGAATGGAGTGAAGATTTTTCAGTATTTAGGATTTTTGGATACAAACATGAAGGTAATACTTATGTCGGTTTGGATTATCGTCAAGAGATGGTTAATAAATACGGAGAGAAGATCATTGTCAGTCCTTTCAGTGAATCTATACAATTTAATTTTTGCCCTATTTGCGGGAATAAAATTTCGGGAAAAATTAAAAAATTTGATGGATACCATAATCACATAATCTCTATTGACGAAAAAGAATAGATATAATGAATATTTCAAATAGAATACGAGGTGAATTATGCTTATAGTATTCATTATTTTAGTCGCAATAAGCGGTCTTGCAATGGGCTATGCTTTGGGTTATGAGCAGGGATATGGAAAGGCTAGAAATAAGTATTACTATAAAATCTAGAGAAAATTCCTATTAAAGTGTTTTTTGAGGTGAGAAAATGAATTTAATAAAAAAATGTCTTTCCTTTATCTGCTATTTGTTTTACATATTATCATTAACCTATATAATGGCAGTCTTTCTTAGTGTAAGTGTGTCACCTGCTGAGGCCATTATATCAGCTTGTATGATATTATTTGTTGCAATTATGCTTGCCTGGGATTTTAGAGACATAGATATATTTAAGCAAATAAAATAATTCATTATGGAGGAGCTTGAAATTATGAAAAAGATAATTTTAACAGGTTTGATAGCTATTATGACAGCAGTAGGTTTAGTAGGATGTACAGAAGCAGATACCGTATCACAAAACTTATCTAAGTCAGCAGATTCGTTTGAAGTACAGAGAAGAGTAGTATTTTTTAATGGTATAACAGATAAATACCTGCTAACTATTGAGGGATTGTGCTCCATTACTGATGAAGGAGGTCAACTTGAAGTAACTTGTAAGGTTGGAGAAGGACAATATAAGAAACATTACCTTGGATTAAGTGACAACGTAAGTTACTTTGTGGAACAAACAGATGCGAAGTATGAAGATGCATTTCATTACAAAGTATTGTTTAGACCAGAAGCAATCATTCCAGACATAGACTTACAAACAAGCAACGAATTAAAATAATTATTTATTAAGAGGTGATAAAAGTGGATAGTTATATATTAATTAAAGTTGTAGGTGGAGATTTAGGATGTAAATCTAATGGAAGAATAAAAATTAAATCAAAAGATAAAGGTTCGTTTTTTGAGATGAGACTAGATTCAAAAGTTACTAATCATAAAGATTTCTTTGATGGATCTAGACTTTTTGAAGTTTATTTTCACAGTGAGAAGAATAAAGTGTTAGTTAGATGCGAAACTCTAAAAACTGCTGATGGTAAATTTTTTGCAGGGAATTGGAAAGAAACTGTTGAATTTCCAAACGACATGAGCGAAGAAGCTATACGTTTATACTTTAATTAAAATAATTTATGGAGGAATACATATGAAAACCTACTTTACAAGCGATACTCATTTCTGGCATAAAAACATACTAAACTTTGAAAATAGGCCGTATGAATCCACAGAAGAAATGACAAATAAAATGATTAAAAAATGGAATGAACAAGTCAACAATGACGATATTGTTTACCATCTAGGAGACTTATGTTTAGGTAATCTAGAACAAACAGTTAATGTTTTACAGCAACTCAAAGGTAAGATTATTTTAATTAAAGGAAATCACGATTTCTCAAAACATTATAAGAAAATTAATCAAATGGGATTGTTGCATGGGTATCATGAAATTGGAATTACACTTAATTTTCAAAAGCAGCAAATGTGGCTAACTCATTATCCTTTTGAAATTGGATTAAGGCCTAGAAAGTGGTCGATACATGGTCATATTCACGGGAATGAATCATCTTATGATAATCAAATTAACGTTGGAGTAGATAGTCCTCATTTTAAACATAAGCCTTTTGGTGAATTAATTACAATTGATGAATTATATGAGGAAATGATGAAACGATTACCTGGAATTGAAGAGAGATATCTTAAACAGAAGATGAATAGATAACAAGAATTAGAGGAGATTGATAATTATGAAAACAGTTGAAGAAATTATGACATCATGCAAGCAATCACTAAAGGATCACATTGAAGAGCTCCAGGAACAAAATGTTCGTGCTGCCAATATAGAGATAGAGCTCGTGCATTACATAAAGAAATTAATCTATGAGGAGAGACATTAAATGGATTATAAAATAACTGATGACATCACTAAAGCAAGTCACTGGTTAGCAAAAGTGGATGAAAATAATCATCTGTCAGATGTTAGAGTAGGAGTGTTCTATCCTCTAGAATATGATCAAATTGAAGATGAATATTTCATTGTAGATGATAAAGGAGTTGCTTCTTTGATCTTTTTAGGGCATGAGGGCGATTATGTATATTTTGAAGGATAAAGATTCTATTTTATAAGGGAGAGATAACATGAGTGGCAAAATGGGTGAATTAGAAATTGCAATTGAACAATTAAAATCAGAAGGTTTTAAATCAGAGGATATTAAAAAGGCACTTAACCTAATAACCAAAGAAACAATAATGCAAAAGGCAACCACTAAGAGTCTAGATGAACTTCTCGATGGATTAACCGAAGATAATCATCATGAAGAGCAAATATCAGATGTTCAAGGTGAAGAATTAATTTAAATAAAATTCCCATTTTATCTTAACTATAAGCTGGAAAAACAGAGGATGAGTGAGGAAATGGAAGAAAAACGGAGGTTAAAATGCTTAAATACATAAAGTACGTATACGAGACTGTTGGATTTAACATATATTATAAGCAGTGGCCAGGATCAGATATAAGTATTTGGGATAATTGTAGTTGGGAAGCTTATAAGAGGGATACAAATAAATTAATTAAGTGAGGTGTTTTGATGGATTTAAAGAAATGTAAAGAATGTAATAAGGAAAAGCCTCTTAACAACTTTAAAAGTAAGGAAATGTATAGTAAAAGAAAAGGAAGTTACATTTACTACAATCCACGATGCTTAAATTGTGAAAAATTATTGAGAAAGAAAGACTATGAGGAAAATAAAGAAGCCAGAATAGCTTCGACTATGAAGTGTTATTATAAAAACCATGAAAAAAGAAAAGCCTACAATAACGAATATAAAAAGAAAAACAGAGATAAGATGTTAGATTATTATACAGAATACTACTGGAATAATCGAAATCATTTATTAGAATTAGCAAATGAATACAGAATGGAAAACAAAGAGTATTATAATGAGTTTCAGAAAAATAGAAGGTTGTTATTTAACTCCCTTCCAAACACTTTAACTAAAGATGAAACTAAATTAATCTTTGATACTTTTAATAATAAATGTGCATTAACAAATAGTATTGAAGAAGTTACAATCGACCATTTCATACCTGTGATTTGGGGACATGGGGGGACATATAAAGGCAATGTCTATCCTTTGACTAAATCATTAAACATGTCTAAAGGGGCTGCAAATCCATTTGAATGGATTAAGAAAGAAAAGATACATAATGAAATAGATTTTGACAGTTGGAATAAACTTATAAAATACCTAGCAACAGAGAACGATATGTCAATTGAGGATTTTAAAAATTATACATATTGGTGTGAAAATAATAAAAGAAGCGCTGATGAATTTCTTGGTCAAGGTAAATCATCTGCTGAATTATATAAAGAGACATTAAGTAAATCTGTATAAACCAAAGATTTCAAAGTAAATATAAATAAAATTAATAAACAAAGGAGAGGTAATATGGGAGTTTGGGAATCAAGTGGAGTAGAAAAGAACTTTGAGGAGTTAATCGAGGAAGTAAACAAGGTTAAATCTTTCGCAATGAAGAAGATTGAGAAATTAGAAAATAGTACAAATATTAAGAAGGTACAGCAATTAAAAACAACATGGTTAAATAAAACTCAAGTTAGAACCAGGGAAGATTCATCTTGGTTTTCTAAGAATAAATACATAATGCTATCAGTACCAAAAGACTTTTACGAGAAGTTGGATAATAAAGAGGCAATTTCAATATTTAAAACCAATGATAGATGGAATGATGTGGATTTTAAAGTTACAATTTCTGAAGAAAATAAGGAAAAACTTGTTGAATTTAAGAAAATTTTAGATGTTATTTATGATGCTGATCAAGTAATACACAATGAAAACTTAAGAATCGTAGAGGAAAATAAACAATTAGAGGCAGCAATTTTTGGTATTTTAGATCAAGCAGGTATCAGACGTTCATATTATGGATATAAAACAAATCGATCATCAAAGAAAACAGAACAACATTATCATTTCTCATCAGAAATTAGAGGTCAGATCCCTACTTTTTACAGTAAAAATAGTTTAGATGAACGTAAGAAAACATTATTGCAGCAAATAGATAAGTATTGGAATAACGAAATCACTAAAATCATTGAAGAACGTAGAAAGAAAGAGCAGGAACAAAAAGAGAAAGAACAAAATAGAAAACTTGCTCTATTGCTTGCTAAATACGACTTATCTCTAGACGATGATTGGGAAGATATTTTAGACAAGATTATTAACAAGAATAAATATTTATATCTAGCTCATTACTTATATAAAAATCGTAATGATTGGACTAGTGGATACAGTTATGCTGAAACTGGTTTAGGTGGATTTAGTGTTGAGAATGAATTAGATCAGAAGATTTATGACAACATTCAGTATCATATTGATAATTGGGATATGGATGGTCGTATATTTAGAGATTGTGAGTACAATTATGATGTTTTATTTGGAATGGTTGAAGATTCAGATTTAATGAGTGATTATGAAACTACAAATGAAAACTTGCCTGACTTATATTAACTTTAAAGAGGTGAATCATTATTGCTAAAACAGAACTTACTGTCCAGTTAGAAAGAGAAATCTTTAGTGCAACAAGTAAACAAGGAACATTTGGCTGCTTTGAAGTGACTATTGGCTGGTTCGGTTATGAAAGAGTTGATTACATAACTTATGATACAAAAGGTATTTGGCGCTGCTATGAGATAAAAGTATCTAAAAGCGACTTCTACAGTAAAGCTAAAAAGACATTTGTTGGACACTACAATTATTTTGTAATACCAAAGGAACTGTACGAAGAAGTAAAAGATGATATTCCAAATCACATTGGAGTTTATTTGGGTAATTACTGTGCCAAGAGAGCCAAGAAGCAAGAGTTAACTGTTGATGAGCAAGTATTAAAGGACTCTATGATTAGGTCATTGTCCAGGGAGTTTCAGAAACAATATGCAAGTGGAGATCCAACTGCTGTAGAAATATTAACTAGACGAGCAAACAGACATGAAACTGAAGCTAAAAGATATAGACGAGATTATCATGAATTAACGAATAAATTATTCAGAAAATATGGTCGGAATTGGGAAGATATTATTGAATAAAAACGATAACTTATCCAGACTAGGCGCTTTAATCAATTTAAGTAAACACCAACACCACATACATCACAATCACATACTATGTACTATCAAAAGAAGACAGGGAGAGATAGTGCATGAAACACTTTGAAAATATTATAAATAAATTATATATAAATGAAAAATATGACTTGAAATGTCCGTATTGTTGGTGTAAGATAGAAGTAGATAAAGATAAAAAGATTTGTAGAGACTGTAACGTAGAGGTCGATGATAGCTGCGAGTTGATCTAATATAAGTAAATTAAATATAAATTATTCAACTGGAACAGGCAATATTACAAACACCACAACATATAATGAGTCAAAGGAGTGGTGAATGTGAGCATAAAAGAAAAGATGCAGCAGTGGAAAAATGAGAATCCGATTAGGGTTTACCGGAAGAAAGAGAATTTAAGTCAACCGGATGTAGCAGGATTAATTGGAGTAAGCACTTATACAGTACAACGATGGGAAGAAGGATCAGTAAGTCCCTCAGGAGAGAACCTGGAAAAGTTGAGTAAATTGATTAGTGGAATTGAGGAAAGTTTAACAGAGTGGAAGAATAATAGGCCGACATTATGAGGGGCTGTTGCTCCTCTTTGGAAGGAAATGATTAATATAGGTAATAAAATATGTAAGGATTGCAATGAAGAAAAGCCAATCGAGTCATTTAATCCAAAGGAAAAGGTAAATACTAAAGGTGAAAAATACATTTATACAGATCCGAGATGTAAAGAATGTAGAAGTATAAGAAATAAAAAGAAATATCGTAAAAATCCACAAAAGCAAATTGAAGCAACTAAGAAAAATTATAGAAATAACAGGGAAGAAAGAATTGAGTATCAAAAGAAAAGACACAAGGAAAATCGATTGGAATATTTAAATTATCAAACTTCAATGTACTGGAAGCAAGTTGAAACGAGACGCAAAGATAATAGAGATTATCGTGAGCAAAATAAGGAGTATTTTAATTCCAAACAAAAAGAAAGAACGGAATTGTATAATCTTTTACGTAACGACTTTTGGTGGAATAGCTTGAATGAAGTGTTTGCTGAGTTTGGCAATAAGTGTTCTTTAACTGGTAACACTGAAGACATTACCGTAGACCACTTTATCCCTATTGCTTGGGGACACGGAGGAACGTATAGAGGTAATCTAATTGTTCTAGATGTGGAAGTGAATAAGTCAAAAGGACAGCATAATCCTTTTGAATGGATTAAGAAAGATATTAACAGAAATAAAATTATCCTAAATAAATTTAATGAATTAGTACATAAATTAGCTGATTTAAACGGATTAACAGTAGAAGAATTTGAACAGTACGTTTATTGGTGTGAAGAAAATAAACGTACTGCAAAACAAGTAAAAACTGATGGTGAAAAATCTTCATTGGACTTATGGAAAGATAGTTTAGTAAAGATATAAAATCTGTTTAAATGTAATTTTTTACTGAGAGGTGAATAATTTGAGAAAATCAATATTAATCATTGGCATTGGGTTATTATTAGGAGGATGTTCAGCAGGTTCAAATCTTAATCCAAAAGGTGACAGTGGAACAAGAATTACAGATGAAAAGCATCCTTATAAATATTATGAAGTAGGAACAGTATTGGATAAATTAGAAGATTACGAGGGAGTGCCATATGTATTAGAAGTTGATACTGGTTCAGGTGCACTTCAAGCAGAGGTGTCTAAAACTGAATTTGAGCGAGCTGAAATAGGTCAAGAGGTTTATTATAAGAAAGCAAATTTATTTACATTAGAACCTACAGAAATAAGAGTACCGAATATTAAATAAAAGCAATCTTTTATTTAGAACGGGAGTGAGGAAAATGGACTTAGAAACAATTAAAAGTTATGACAATGGCTGGTGGTTGGAGTTTTTAAGACGAAAAACAATTTTCGATGTGGATAATATTAAATCACATATAGATTGGCTTATTGAAAGGGCAGAACAAGCTGAAGTATATGAAAAAGCACTCATGAGAATCGGTTCAAATGAGTTTATGTCAAAAGAAAGTGGAATTGCAAATGAAGCCTTAATAAAGGTTAATTTGAAAAAATATTAAGTCACAATTCACTTAAATAAACGTAAGGAGGAGAAGGAAATGGAGAAATTATATTGGTCTGGATGTAACTATCATATTAACCAAGGAAACAATGAACATGAGCCAAAAGGTACTGCCCAATCAATGCATGACTGTGTTGATTGTGATAGACTGTCATATTGTCTAGTTAAAAAGGATACAGAAATATGGATTCACAATGATGTTATTGAAGATGAAATGAAGAAATTATGGAAAGAAACATTAAGCTATAAATCTAAATAAAAGGAACATTTGATCGAGAAAGGGGAGATTGGATTGAATGATTTTTTGCAGTATTTAGCTGATAGAAAATATGGTTATTATTACGGGCTGTATAAGATTCAACCACATGCATACACAGAAGGAGAATGTGTTGACCGTCTACAAAGATTATCGAGATATAAAGAATTAATAAACCTTATTGATAATTTGCCAATCGAACATAAAAAAGTGGTTGATGGGTTATTTGAAGAAAAGATGATTTATGCGTAATCCACATATATAACAGATTCTAAACATGAATTAATTTAATAAAAATTATACAAATAAATATAATAGGAGGATGATATTTTGTTAGAGTTAAATAAAATATACAATGAGGATTGCTTGGAAGGTATGTCTAAGATTGATGATAAGTCGATTGATATGATCTTATGTGATTTACCATACGGAGTAACTGCTCGTAATAAATGGGATTCAGTGTTAAATCCAGATTTACTTTGGGAACAATATCTTAGAATCATTAAAGAAAATGGCGCTATAGTATTGTTTGGTCAAGATAAATTCACTGCAACAATGATGATGTCGCAACCTAAATTACATAGATATAATTTAGTATGGGATAAAGAATTACCAAGTGGGTTTTTAAATGCTAATCGAATGCCACTAAGAAGACACGAGGATATTATGGTGTTTTATAAGAAGTTACCAAAATATAACCCTCAAAAATTTAAAGGAAAACCTAATCATACAAAAGGTAAAGCTGTTGGAAAATCACAAGAAGAATTCTCTAGGAATACTAATTATGGTAAATTAACTGCTGTTGAAACAGAAGGAGATATGAAATTTCCCACATCGATTTTAAAGTTTCAAAAGCCACATCCTTCAACAACCATACATAGTACGCAGAAACCAGTTGAATTATGTGAATGGCTTATAAAATCTTTTACAGATGAAGGACAGATTGTGTTAGATAACTGTATGGGTTCAGGTACTACGGCACTAGCTTGCATAAATACAAATAGAATGTATATTGGATTCGAAAAAGACAAAGAAATATTTGATAGTTCTATAGAAAGAATACATAGTCTCGTATAAAAATAAATTAATATTAAGATAAAAGACAAGTTTCATTGAAAGGGGAGAGAAGATGATTGTAAGAGTAACCTTTTCCGAAGATCATGTTATGTTATTTGGAGATTCGTATAAACCTTGGCGTATACAGCTAGATGAATACATGTGGTCGTTTAAGCCAGAAAAAGTATTAAATGTTGAGTCATCTCACAGCAAATGGGTTGGTTGGGGAGGTTTAAAATGGTGTCCTGATAGTAAATTTCAACATCAGTTGAACAGAGAAGGCTGTCAAGATAATGACCCAGATAATCCAAAACCAAGGCAATATCACAAAATGAATTTTAAATATGACCCTAAGAAACACGCTAAAGCTTTAGAGATACTAAGTGGTTATTTAAAGTAAAATAAATACATAAGGGGATGAGATAACCTTGTCAGTCGAAGCACATAGATGTAATGCTAAAGATTGTAATGGTCATGTAGTTTTTGATAATGCAGATTTTGATTTTAATAATTTTGATACAAGTGACAAAGGATTTTATATGTTCGATGATCCGTGCTGCAATAAATGTGGCAAGAAGTATTATGTTGTTCCTCATTACATTGTCATTGACGTTAAAGATTATGACTGTGGTGAATTTGAAGAATTAGAATCAGCGTGTATAACTGAAGTAGATAGAAATCTGTAACTAATCAAGTTTTTATTTTAAGAAGGAGGCATAGAGATGTTTAATTCAGTTGAGGAATATATTGAGCATTTAAAACGCAAAAAAGAAGAACACAGAACAGACTACCATTGGATTAGGTACGACATGATGTTGACAGCAGTTTACGAAGTTTTATCTATTCAATCTAAAGGCAAGGAGAAAAATAAATGAACTTGAATGAAAGGATCAGAAAAAACATAAAAGAAAAAGGTAAAGAATCTGCTATGAGAAGAAAGCAAGAATTAGATACTTTACAACTTAAAATAAGTGAAGATACTATTGATGGGCTAATTAAAGAAACTCGTATGACAATTAATAAAGCTGAATTGGCAGATAAGTATTATCAGGCTTTATTAAGAATTTCTCTCATAAGAAAAGATATGATTCATGCTGAAAATGGAGACGATCCCTGGTTTTACTTACATGAAGCTATGGACATCGCAGACAAAGCGTTAGAGAATTAATTACTTTAAAACTTACTTTATATAGAATAATAGAGAGGATTGATGAAATGTATGTAATCGAGTTAACGAAAGAAGAAGTGGATGCAGGACTTATACAAATTGGTGCAAGATTAGACGCTTTAAAAGAAATACAAAAAGAGGAAGCCAAGAAAGAAAATATCAAAAGGGTATTAGAGATTGAAGAGTTTACGAAACCAATCCGATCAATGTATGAGAAGCTTCAAAAGGAAAGATATAAATAAATTAAAAGAGGGTGACTTTTATGAAATGGAAGTTTAAACAACTCCTACTAAAAGTCGCAGTAACAATTTTAGCCTTATACATAGCAGCAACTACATATAAAGCATACATACACGATTACAGGGAGATTGAACCAGGTAAGATTATTAAGCAACATGAGCAAATTGCGGATAGTCATTACATAATCAGTGAGCACATGATTTTAGGTAAGTTACAAAGTAAAAGTCAAATTGTGTCTATTGAGCAGTCAATTAATAAAACAGATACAAAAGTTGACGATGGATTTTTGGGCGAACGTAGAACCGAATTAACAATTCATGGTACATACAAGATGGGCATGAACACAAAAGATATTGAAATTAAACATATTGACCAAGAAACAGGAACTTTACATATCTCATTGGGTAAACCGATATTAGTATCCTTAGATATCCCCTATGATGAAATTGACTTCGAAAAAACACAGGGATTCTTTAGACTGGCAGCGTCAGACGAAGAAAAGAAAAATTTCTTTAAAGCAACTAAAAATAATATAATAAACGAAATTATGAACGATAAAGAAATCATAAAGCAAGCAGAAATGAATAATAGAGATGTAGTTAAAGAAATATTGACGAAAATACAAGGGGTTAATTACATAGTGTTCGAGTGAAAGGGTGAAAGGTATTAAATTGAGAAAGGATAATCTAGCAAAAGAAAGAATTGGTCAAATTAATAATAATAATCAAGGGTCATTAATGGAAGTGGTTGAGTACAATCGCACAAAGGATGTCTGGGTTAAATTTATAGATACGGGAAATTTAGCACATACTACTTGGATAGATTTTCAGAATGGGAGAGTAAAGAATGTATATGATAAAACAGTATTCGGAGTTGGATATTTAGGAGAAGGTAAATATAAATCTACTATAAATGGTAAGCACACTCCTCAATATTTATCTTGGGTAAGAATGTTAACACGATGTTATGATGGTAATTTTCACAAAAGACAACCCAAATATAGAGATTGTGAAGTTTGTGAAGAATGGTTAAATTATCAAAATTTCGCAAAATGGCATGATGAAAACTATTACGAGATAAACGAAGAGGAAATGCATCTTGATAAAGATATATTAGTCAAAGGTAACAAGTTATATAGCCCAGAAAAATGTATTTTTGTACCTCATAGAATAAATGCATTATTTGTAAAAGGCTATAAAAGAAGAGGTGAGCTACCGTTAGGAGTGTCTCGTGATCCAAGAGTAGATAATAGATATCGAATAAGCGTTAAGGATGGGAAAAATTTCAATACGTCTTTTGGAGGCTTCACTACACCATTAGATGCTTTTATGAAGTATAAGGAAATTAAGGAAGAAATAATTAAAAGTGTTGCCAAGGAGTATGAGATGAAGATACCTAAAAAACTTTATGAAGCTATGATATCACATAAAATTGAAATTGATGATTGAGGAGGAACAACAATGAACTACAGAGACGAGTCCAAAATGGTTTATGAGCAGTCGTTAAGAGCTTACGGTTACTCAGATAAAATAATTAATCTCTTATTAATTGGATTTGATACCGGTTATTCTACAGGATTATTGAATGGATCTGACAGGGATGAACAGGTTGAGATGCTTAAGAAGTTGTTAAATGAAGAGGTTGTTAATTAAAGATAAATTTAATATACATAAGAAGGAGTCGATTCAATGAAGATCAAAGCATTAGGTGTAAATGGAGCATTCACTAAATATTATCATAATAATTTTGTTTTTGAGTTAGGCACAAGAAAATTTCTTGTAGATGCAGGTACAACACTTAGATATAGTTTACATGCAGCAGGATATAAAGAGACGGACATAACAGATGTGATTATTACTCATTTACATAGTGATCATGTAGGAGGCCTAGAAGAATTTGCTCAACGTTGTAAGTGGATTTACAATCATAATCCCACTCTTTGGATTAGAGCAGAATTGGCAGATGACTTAGCAGATGTAATTAGTTATGGATTATGTACAGATGGGTTGAAAATTGGTGATTATTTTGATATTAAATTCGTTCATGAGGATGCTTTTGAAATTGAGAACCACAGTATTGAACTTATTGTAACAGATGGTCTACATGCTCAAGGAATGAAATCAATGGGATTAAAAATTACAGCCCCTTCTGGACAGAACATTATCTATACAAGTGATATTGCTAAACACGAGGAAGCAGAATTCAAAGAGAAGATCGATGAAAATACTGCTGCACTATTCCATGATGTATCTATTGTTAAGAATGCTGTGCATTCAGAGTTAACAGATGTAATTAATCATTATAAAGATGTTTTAGAGACTTATAGAATTTACGCAATGCATTACCAGGATGATACTAATATTAAGACACTGGAAAAAGAATGCGGAATTAATTTTGTGGTAGCAAGAGAGGAATATGAAATAGGATAAAAACAAACTTTTATTGAAAGGAGTTTAGAATGAATTCTTACATAGAAGCAAAGAAGCGCATGCCTACTCAACGAGAACAAATATTAAATAAACTAAGGGATGCCGGAGATAAAGGAGTAACTAACACAGAATTATTGGAGATTGCTATTCGTTATACTGCTCGTCTTCATGAGTTATATCAACAGGGGTATATTATTGAAACAGTATCAATTAATGATGGAGTTTATAATTACATACTTAAAGGTGAGCCAGAGGGAGAAACAAGTGTATCTGCTGCCGTAGATATATTGGCCGAAAGATTAAATCATGAATACAGTCTTGGTTTAGATCCAGGACAATTAAAGGAACTATTAGTAGATAGTGGGTTAAGAGTGTGTAGAAAATCCGGATCATATAAGAGAAGTAAGAGTGCAGTTTAACGAAAAAAGAAAATATAAATAAATTAAATTTATTTATAAAAAACTATTTACAAAGATAAATTAATCATATATACTAAAAGTACCCCATAAGGAAAGGAGATGAAAAAAATGAAGATTCTAAAGCTCAGTAAGAAGGCCTATAAACAGTATACCACTTCAGTTAAGGGAAATGAAACAACAGATATGGATCAGGCATCAAGGAAGCTTACAAGAAATATCCAGATTGTCAAAGAGAAGGTTGAGCGACATAAATGGATGAAAGAAAAACTGATTCATGAATCAATGTTTGGTACTACATACTTTTACGGTAACTTACATATTAAAGTCTGGAATGGAAAAGTTATAGGAGTGAAAAACTTTCAAGGTGAACAAGAATTTGAATTCTTTGTTCCAAGAAGAAGATATGAGCAGCTTAGTAAGCAACTTAGAATAGAAGGTTACGAGAAGAAGTTTGGTAGAAAAAAGAATAATAGAAAATTTGCTTAAAAGGTGGTGAGGGTTATAGAATATAACAGAGGTTCACCATAGGTTAGAATAAATTAAACCTTTTACGGAAAATCATTTACAAGTAAATTAATCATACATTAAAACAATATTGGAGGAATATACATATGTCAGAAAATCAAACAGTTTTACGTGAAGCAGAAAACAAGGTTATTATCGAAGGAACTCTTTTAGAAAAGAGATTAGAAGAAAAAGAGTTTAACGGCCAAAATGGAAAACGAAATGCAATTACTGGAGAACTTGACATTGAAACAGCAGAAAATGAAGTACATACAGTACGAGTATTCTCATTCGAAAAGAAAGCAGATGGCTCAGATAACGGTATCTTCAAAGGATTAAAAACAGTAGACAATGAGTATAAATCAGTCGCAGACAATGGACGAGAAGAAGCTGACAAAGTTCGAATTACACAAGGTCAAATTGGACTAAATGAATACTATGGTCAAGATGGAATGCTACGTTCATTCCCTCAGATTTCAGCTAACTTTATTAATCGAGTCCAAGCAGGAGAAGAGTTCGAACCAAAAGCAGAGTTTGAAGTTGAAGCATTTATTAAGTCAGTTAGCCCTGAAGTTAAAAACGAAGAAGAAACTGGTCGAGTTAAAGTTGAGGCTATCATTCCAGCGTATGGCGGTAAAGTTTTACCATTTAGTTTAATGGCTCCTGTTGAAGCTGCTGAATATATTGAAGATAACTACGAGCCAGGTAGCACAGCTAAAATTTACGGTGATATCATTAACTTCAAAGAAAAGAAAATTGTCCTTGAAGATGTGGCATTCGGTAAACCAAAAGAGAAAGTTACATACAATACAGTGCGTGAATACTTAATCACGGGTGGATCTGAGCCATATGAAGAAGAAAATAACAAAGCATACGATGTTGAGCTAATTAAGAAAGCATTAACTGAACGTGAAATTTACTTAGCCGAATTAAAAGCTAAAAAAGATCAACCAAAACAAGAAGAGAAAAAAGGTGGATTTAATACCAAATCCAATAAAACAACTGAGAAAAAAGAGAAAAAGAAAATTGATTTACCATTCTAATATATAAATAAAATAAATTTACAATACAAAATAAAAAAATGAGTGGGTGAAACTCCCACTCAATACATAACAATGGAGGAAATTATTATATGTCATTAGATATTTTTAACCCACAGATTTCAGTTGTAGCAAAAGGCTTAGAAGGTAAAGTTATTACAATCGTAGGTGGAAACAACTTAGGTAAAACAAAACAGGCAACTAGAATGAAAAAGCCACTTTATCTTGCATTTGAAAAAGGTCTAAATGCCATTGCTGGAGTACCTTTTATGGCCATTAATAAATGGTCTGACTTTAAAAAAGTAGTAAGACAATTAGAAAAAAACACAGAAAAAGCAAAAGAAATGTATCAAACTATTATCTTTGACCAAGTAGGAGACTCTGCAAAGTTTTGTTCAAGACATATTTGTAATGTTTACGGAGTTGATCGTATTAAAGATGGCAATGATGGTTTCGGTCTTTGGAACGAGTATGAAACAGAATACTGGGAGCAAATCAGTAAATTGTTAGGCCTTGGATTCACAGTAGTATTCATTGCCCATGCTGAAGCCGATAAGACCGGTAAATTCTACCCTAAAGGCGACAAACGCTCATTGGCTCCTGTTATTAACAATAGTGATATTGTTGCATTCTTAAAGCCGAATGGAGTAGACGAGGACGGAAACGTAATTAAATCAAGTGCTTACCTAGCTGAAACAGATGAGTTTTTTGCACGATCAAGATTTGACTACATTGATACTTATATTGAAGAATACACAGCAGAGAGTTTGGAAGCAGCAATTGTTGAAGCAATTGAGCGCCAAGAAGAAGAAGAGGGCATTCAGGCAGTTACATTTACAGAGCAAAAATCAACTCAGGAAAGTGAAGAATACGACTTCAATGAAGTTATGGAAAAAGCAACCAGTATCATTAATGAAATCATGGAAAAAGACGAGGATAATGCTAAGAAGATTACAAAAATTATTGAGAAAAATCTTGGTAAAAACAGCAAGTTAAGTGAAGCTGAAGAAGAACAAGCAGATATTATTAGTTTAATTGTTGATGAACTTCAAGATTTCCTTGAAGAATTAGAATAACAATGCATAGGGATAGTATTCTTGCTATCCCTTTTATTTTAAAGAGGTGTGATATGGGGAGACAAGTAAAATGTCCATATTGTGAATTGAAACTTGATAAAGATGATTCAGTTGAATATAAAAAGCGCTATTATCACGAAGAGTGCTTTGAAACATGGAGAATGGAAGCAGAACACAGAAAAGAATTAATTGAATACATATGCAGTCTTTATAAATTAGATGCTCCAACTGGCATGATGTTAAAACAAATTAAAGAATTTCAAGAAGATTATAAATACAAATTAAAAGGCATTGAACTGGCATTGAGATACTTCCATGAAACACTCGAAAAACCTGTTCAAAGTGGTACTGGTATAGGCATTGTTCCATTTGTATATGAGGATGCTAAGAAGCACTTCATGATGAAATTAAAAGTTGAAGAAAGTGTCGAGGATTTAAAAACTGTAGAAAGTAAATCTGTCACTGTGCAATCTCCTCAATTTAATTATGAAAGAAAGTTACAGCAAATTGATATTGGTTCGTTATAGTCATGTGAGGTGAACTTATGAGTTTAATAGATAAAAGAAGCGTATTCCAAATACTAGGCAACTTAATGAAAAAGCCATCTTTACTAGATGAAGAGAAATATAAATTCACTACTGAGGATTTTCATTCAGATGGTGAGTCATCATTCTACACAATTATATATGCAGCAATTAACAATCTTTATAAACAAGGTATTGAAGAATTAGACCTAATGATGATTGACTCTTTTTTAAGTAGTTATGATGTACAATATAGGATATTTAATGATAACGATGGATTAGAGTATTTACAAAATGCAATAGATCAATCACACTTTAGAAATTTTGACTATAGTTATAATCGCTTAAAGAAATTTAGTTTGCTTAGAATGTATAAAAATAATGGCTTCGACATTTCAGAGTTGTACGATGAAAATATTATTGTCCCAAGAGAATCGGAAAAGATGATGGCTGAATTTGATGAGTTGACGATTGATAAAATGATTGAACACTATGATAAGAAACTTGTTGAAATAGCTAATCAGTTTTCAAGTAACCAGGAAACTAAAACTATACATGCATCAGATAAAGCGAAAGAGTTATTAGCAAAGTTTAAAAAAGCGCCTGATTACGGCATATCAATGATTGGAAAAATACAGAATACAATTTTCAGAGGTGCTAAATTAAAGTCGTTAGGCTTAAGATCGGCTCCATCCAACTTAGGTAAAACACGTATCGCACTAGGCGAAGCCACAGATATGGCGATTGATGAAATTTACGATCTAAAAAAGGAAGAATGGGTTTCAAATAATAATGGTGAAAATGTTTTGTTTATTAGTACAGAGATTGAAGGAGATGCACTCCAAAGTACTATATTGGCCTACATATCTGGTGTACCTGAGAAAAAAATTAAAGATGGTGCTACTAATGAGGATGAAGATGAGAGATTAGCCAAAGCTATCGAAATACTGGAAAGAAGTAATTACTGGATAGAGTACATACCTGATTTCGATACACAATTAATTGAAAATAAAATCAAGCAGCACATTATTGAAAATCAAGCACAGTACATTTATTTTGACTATCTACATATTAGCATGAGTATTCTAGAGGAGATTGCTAACTCATCAAAAGGCATGAAACTCAGAGAAGATATGGTCTTATTCATGTTTATGAATAGATTAGATCAAATGAGAAAACGTTACAATGTATACATACAAACAGCAACACAGGTAAATGGTGACTGGAAACACACAGAAAATGCAGACAGTACAGTGTTGAGGGGATCAAAGGCCATTGCGGATAAAGCCACAAAGGGGATTATTGCTTTAACTCCTACAACAAAGGATTTAGAGTCCATTGAGCCAATTTTAAGAAATGGTTTTTATCCAGAGCCAAACGTTGTTTACCATATTTATAAAAATCGTGAAACAGAATATAAAGATTGTAAACTATGGCTTTATATTGACTATGATACTATGAGACAACAAGAGTTATTCCTAACAAAAAATAATTATGAGTTAATTAATATTGAGCCAACTGAAATTAAAACCGAACCAAAGCAAACGAAATATAGTTTCTAGGGAGTGAACCCTAGTGAGATACGACAAGGATAAACTTAAAGAATCGCTAACAATAGAAGAAATAAAATTAATTTTAAATAACCTAGGAAGCAAAGAACCAAGAGAAGACAATCAAGGAAATCCCATGTTTCAAACTGTCTGTCATCATGGAGATAGCCATAAACTTTACTATTATCATGATACGAAGCTGTTTCATTGCTACACACATTGCTCAGAGTCATTTAATATATTCGATTTAGTAATGAGAAATAAGAAAGTATCATTCCCTCAAGCAGTACGATATGTTGCAGAAACAACCAATAAAACCTTTGGTTTTGGATCTGTTGTTAAGAATAATCAAGAGGAAATAATAACTGACTGGGATTGGATTTCTAGACTGAAGAAAAAGGAAAAGAAAGTAATTGAATTGCCAGAGTACAGTGAAAAGGTTTTAGATGTATTAATAAAACTTCCACATGAAGATTGGCTATCAGAAGGAATATCTTATGAGACTCAGGAAAAATATGAGGTGGGGTATTATTTTCGAGACGAAAGAATATCAATAGTTCACCGAGACATTAACAATAGATTTATAGGTTTACGTGGAAGAGCAATGAAACAAGAGGATATTGACGCTGGTAAGAAGTATATGCCATTAACCATTGGAAATAAATTATACAATCACCAAACAATGTTTAACCTATTTGGACTTAATCACACTCAGCATGCAGTAAAAAGACTAAAAAAAATAATGATACTTGAAGGTGAAAAATCAATCCTTAAAAGTGAAGACATATATGGAGAAAATAATTTCACTTGTGCAGCTTGTTCAAGTCAGATTACAAATTTCCATAGGGATATAATTCTATCGCTTGGAGTTGAAGAAGTTTTTATAGGATTTGATAAGTTTAGAGCAAGAAAAGAAAATGAGTCAGAAGAAAAATATGAAGAGATGATCAAAGAATACCAGGAAAACTTGTTGAAGTTTGCAAAGAAATTCACTCCATATGTAAGAACTTATATACTGTGGGATGACTTTGATTTACTTGAACCCAAAGATTCACCTATTGATAAAGGTAAAGATATTTTAGAGCAATTAATGAAAACTAAGTATGAGATTAATACTAGTGGGGTGGAAGAATGAAGTATGAGCTAATTGGAAAGAATGATTATTTCTTAAATCCAATTGAGACAATTTTGAAAAATCGAGGGATTGAAGATATTCAATCCTTTTTAAATATTAGTGAGAATAATATAATTCACTGGAGTAAATTACATAACATCGAAAAGGCCATAGATTGTTTATTAGGACATATTGAAAAAGGAAATAAGATATTTGTTCAAGTGGATTCTGATGCTGATGGAATTACATCGACAGCTATATTGATTAATTATTTGAAAAGTGTATTTAAAGATATTGATATCACTTGGAGAATGCAAGATGGGAAGGAGCATGGCGTTATATTAAAAACAGTTCCTGAAGATATTCAATTGGTAATAATACCGGATGCAGGAAGCAATCAATTTGAAGAACATAAGAACTTAAAAGAAAAGGGTATTGATGTCATTGTATTGGATCACCATGAATGCAATGAAGAATCTAAGGATGCCATTGTAGTTAACAGTCAGATTTCTCCAGAGTATACAAATAAGGATTTAACTGGAGCTGGAATTGTATATAAGTTTTGCAAAGGATTAGATCATAAATTAGGCATCAATTTAGCCGATAATTATTTAGACTTGGTTTCAGTTGGCAATATTGGGGATATGGCCGATTCTAGGGAATTAGAAACACGATACTATATGCTTGATGGACTAAAGAAAATTAAGAATAAGATGTTAAATGCTTTGTTTTTAAAGCAAGAATACTCAACTAAAGGTGTAGTAAATATTATTAACACTCAGTTTTATATTGTTCCATTGATAAATGCTGCAATTAGAACTGGAACTCAAGAAGAAAAAGAGCAGATGATGAGAGCTTTCCTTGAAACAGATGAAGAGATTTATTATAAGAAAAAGGAAATCTATGAAGACATATACACATCAACAGCACGATTGTTGGGCAATATTAAAGCAAGACAAGGAAGACTGAGAGATAAAGGAGTAACATTAATAAAAGAAAGGATTGAAGAAAAGAATTTATTAGATAACAAGATACTTATTGTCAATGTTACAGAAATACTTGATAAAAATTTAACTGGGTTAGTTGCCAATGAATTAATTAAACAATATAAAAGACCTGCTTTACTTTTAAGACAGCGTGATGAGGTATTAGGTGGATCAGCAAGAGGATATGATAAAGGTGTAATAAAAGACTTTAAACAGTTTTTAACGGAGACGGGGAAATTTATATATTGTGAAGGTCACGGAAATGCATTTGGAGTGGAAATTGAACCTGAAAAGATTATTGAGGTTAACGATCTAATTAATGAGCACTTAAAAGATGTAGATGTTAATGTTGATATTCACGATGTTGATTTTATCATTCCTGCAAAACAATTAACCAACAGCATTATTGAAGATTTACATAGTTTAAGAGATACATGGGGACAAAAAGTTGAAGAGCCTTTATTGGCCATAAAAGACATTGAAATAAGCAAGGATGAAATATATATAAATGGCTCTAAAAAGAACACATTGAAGTTTATTTATAAGGGAATTGAATTTATTAAGTTTTCAAGCAGTGAAGACGAATGGGATAGCATAGTTAGCCAAGGTGAAACACTGGTTATTGATGTCGTAGGTCGCTGCTCAGTTAATATCTATAAAGATAAGAAAACGCCACAAATTATAATTGATGACTATGAAATAACTAAAACAAAGAAAAAGAAATTTAATTTCTAAAAATGTATTTACATAAGTAAATTAATTATATATAATGATAATAACAAATAAACAGAGGGGTGATAAATTGATAGGTTGTCACTGTCATACAGATAAAAGTAACATAAGGCTACTGGATTCAACTAATCGAGTAGCAGACCTACTAAAAACAGCAGTTGAAATGAACTATACAGGATTAGCAATAACTGATCACGAAGTTCTTTCAGCTCACGTTGAAGCAATTCAAACAGTCAGAAGCATGAAAAAAGAAGGTGAAATGCCTGAAGACTTCAAGCTTATTCTTGGAAATGAGGCATACTTAGTAAACTCCATTGAAGAGGTTAAAGATAATTATAAATCAGGAGTAACAAAGTTTCCTCACTTCTTAATGTTAGCGAAGGATGCAGAAGGACATGAGCAACTTAGAATCTTATCAAGTAAAGCATGGGAAAACTCATTCTACACTGGAACAATGGAACGTGTACCAACAATTAAATCAGATGTTGAAGAAGTTGTAAAAAGTAATCCAGGTCATTTAATTGCAACAACTGCCTGTTTAGGATCAGAAGTAAACATTAACTTGTTAGCAATTAAGGAAGCAGAATTAACAAATGATGAAGATAAAATCCTTGAACACAAGCAAATTATACATGAATTTATAGCGTGGTGCATTGATGTTTTTGGTCAAGAAAACTTCTTTATCGAGCTACAACCTGCTTTAAGCGATGAACAAATTTACTGCAATAAAAAACTAGTTGATATTGCAGATGCTTACGGTTTAAAGAGAATAGTATCAACTGATGCACACTTTTTAAGACCGGAAGACAGAGTTATTCATCAAGCGTTCCTAAATGCCAAAGATGGAGAGAGGGAAGTAGACCTCTTCTATGAAGCTTGTTTCGTTCAAAATATTGATGAGATAAAAGGGAGAATGGACTATTTAGATGAAGGAATAGTTGATGAAGCAATTAAAAACACCTTGCTAATCGGTGAAATGGTTGTAGATTACACAATTGAACATGAACCAATCATTCCTAAAATGGATTTACCAGAGTTTGAGCTGAGACACTTGTTTAAACCAGCATATGATAAGTATGAATATATAAACAAAATTGCTCATTCAGAAGATGAACAAGATAGATACTTGCTAAAGTTAGTTGAAGATGGGTTTGAAGAAAAATTATTGAAGCGTGATTTAACACAAGAAAGTTTTCACGAAATATTAACTAGGCTTAATGAAGAGTTAGGTGAATTATGGGAAATTAGTATTTCATTAAATCAATCAATGCCTTCATACTATATTACAGTTCGTGAAATTATCAATCTTATTTGGGACGATGAATGTGGAGGTAATTCCTTAGTAGGAGTTGCAAGGGGGAGTGCAGCAGGTTTCTTAATAAACTATCTCTTAGATATCACTCAGATAAACCCAATGACATATAATTTACCTCACTGGAGACATTTACATAAATCCAGGCCAGATATAGCGGATATAGACATTGACACAGAAGGGGGTAAACGGGAGCAAATCTTAAGAGCGCTTAAAAATAAATTCGGTGATCACAGGGTATTACAGATAGCAACTTTTGGTACAGAAGGATCTAAATCAGCTTTACAAACAGCATGTAGAGGGTTGGGAATTGATAATGATATCGGACAATTTCTAAGTGGAATGATTCCTTTTGAACGTGGTGCCAATTGGTCATTATCAGATTGTTTCTTTGGGAATGAAGAAAAGGAAAGAAAGCCAATTAAGGAATTTATTAGAGAAGTTGAACAATATCCAAACCTAAAAGAAACTTGCCTAAAGATTGAGGGATTGGTAAATAAACGTTCGAGTCATGCAGCAGGGATAATTATATTTAATGATCACTATACCAAGTCAAACGCAATGATGAAAACTCCAAAGGGAGCTGCTATTACCCAATTTAATATGGGCGACACAGAAGCTATGGGATCAGTAAAATATGACCTTCTTACAATCGAAGCGCTTGATAAAATGAGGGTAACACTTGATCAATTAATTGAAAATAATGAAATTCAGTGGCAAGAGAATCTTAAGAAAACATATAGTAAATACATTCATCCAGACGTAATTGAATATGATGATCCTAAATTATGGGGAATGGTTGGTAAAGGTGAAATTATGGATCTATTCCAGTTTTCAACTGAAGTAGGTTTTCAGTCTGCATTAAAGGTTAAACCTAACAATCTACTTGAGGCAGCAGTTACTAACTCTTTAATGAGGTTAATGTCCGATGGTGAAGAACAGCCGGTAGATACATATATTAAGTTTAAAAATGATATCGGCCTATGGTATCAAGAAATGCAAGACTATGGATTAACTGATGAAGAAATAATGGTAATGGAGAATTATCTTAAAGATATATATGGAGTTGCTGATACTCAAGAAGTGGTAATGATGATGGTTATGGATGAGAAGATTGCTAACTTTAGCATTGCAGAATCAAATAAATTACGTAAGGCCATCGCTAAAAAGAAGGAAAAAGTGTTAAAGGAAGCACAGGATTTATTCTTTACAAAAGGCCGAGAAATTGGGACATCCGACAATTTATTAAATTACGTATGGAATGTACAATTTAAACGACAATTCGGATATTCGTTCTCACTGCTACATACCTTAGCATACTCAGTTATAGCTCTCCAAGAATTAAATCTTAATTATCATTTCAATCCTCTATATTGGAACACTGCCTGTTTAACCGTTAACAGTGGAGGAATCGAAGATGAAGAAGATCTAGACAATGAGGATGAAGATGAAGATGACAAGAAAAAAACTCGTGCAACAAACTATGGTAAAGTTGCTTCGGCAATAGGAACTATTCGTCAACGTGGAGTTAAAGTAAATTTACCGGACATCAATAAGGCACAATTTGGATTCACTCCTGATATTCAAAATGATTCAATTGTCTTTGGTTTAAAAGGCCTAAATGGTATTGGGGATGAAGTTGTACATTTAATCATGCAACATAGACCATATAATTCATTTGGTGATTTTTTAGATAGAATGTTTGAAACTGGGTTAGTTAAAAAAGGACAGATCATACAGTTAATTAAAGCCGGATGCTTTGACTCATTCGAGGATAGAATTGAGATAATGAAGAAGTTCATTAAAATTGTAAGTGAACCTAAAGAAAAACTTACAATGCAAAACTTTAACATGTTAATGGTTAATGATTTGATACCTGATAAATTTAATCTTGAAATAAGATTTTTCAAGTATAAAAACTACATATCTAAAAATGTTCTGAAGACTATTTCTAAGCCAAAAGATAAACTGCTTATTATTGATGACATTGCATCAAATTTTTATAGTGAGCATTTCAGTGATGATGCAGTTGTTGATACACATGAAGGTCAACTTGTTGTTTCTGAGAATAAATTTAAAAAACTGTATGATAAAAAAATGGAAGAAATTAAAGAGTGGATTTCATCAGAAGAAGCGTTAAATAGCCTAAATCAAAAGTTGTTAGAAAATGAATGGGATAAATACGCAAGTGGATCAATTAGTAAATGGGAAATGGATTCCTTAAGTTATTACTATAATGAGCATGAATTAGCACATGTAAATAAAGAAAAGTATGGTATAGCCAACTTTTTCGAATTACCTGAAGAACCAATTAAAGGTAAGCCGTATACCTGGAGAGGTAGGCAAATGTTTGAATATGAGCTTACCAGATTAGCAGGAACAGTGTTAGATAGGAACAAAACTAAACACACAGTTTCATTGTTAACTCCTGATGGTGTGGTAACAGTTAAGATGTACGGTGGAGCATTTGGCCATTATAACAAGCAGATATCTCAAAGCAATGGTGGAAAGAAGGAAGTGTTGGAAAAGTCCTGGTTCACCAGAGGTAATAAACTGCTCGTCTCAGGTTACAGAAGAGGAAATCAATTTATTCCTAAGAAATATAAGGACTCAATATACCAGCACACAGTTGCTTTAATTAATGAAGTGGATAGTGAGGGCAATATCACACTAACAACTGAGCGTGTGCAGGTTTAGGTACTATATATAGTAGTGTATAAAAGATAAGGGATACTATATATTGATTTAAATCTCAATAAAAGAGAAATTTTATTTAAACTTTATTACTTGAAAAATGGAGTATTCGTGAGAAAAACAGAGCATGAAGGAGTTTGTGTTTGAATAAATAGGGAAGGAGTGATTAGGGTGACTGAATTAGGTTGGGGATACGACTTATTCAGATTAGTTATTGTAGGAGTACTGTTATTCTTCCTTTGGTTATTGAGTAAACCGTGGAAAAAGCATTTATAAATAACTAAACTATACATAAAGGTAGGTGATGAAGCCTCACTCGCAAAGAGGCTTATCCTATGATTAAAAAACATCCAGTATCAACAGGAATTATTGCTGCACTATTGTTATCAAATGGTGTGGTTGCTTGGCAATATAGTAAAGACATTAATGAATACGATCAGAAATTAGAAACTAAAACTGAACAGTTTGATCAGTTAAAGATAAATTATACAAATAATATCGAATTATTAAATAAGAAAGAAGATGAGATTAAAAGTAACATAGAAACAATCAATGGTTTAAAAACTAAGAATGAAAGTTTAAATGAAACTGTTTCTAAGCAAAAAGAAGACATTGTTAAGTTAAAAGAACAGCTTGAGCAGACTAAGCAAAGGAACCGAGAATTACCCTAGTCGTGGAACAGGTAGCTACAGAGTATTAACTATGAATGCAAGTGCTTATACGGCATTCTGTTCTGAAGGATGTACAGGGAAAACAAGGTTGGGAATTGATGTATCTAATACTACTACATATCAAGGAAGAACTGTAATTGCTGTAGATCCAGATGTAATTCCATTATACTCTTTGCTAAAAATTGAAACTCAAAGTGGTGACGTTATTCATGGAATAGCTGCCGATACTGGAGGCGCAATTGATGGAAAAAAGATTGATGTCCTGGTATCTAGCCACAGTAAGGCCATTAGATTCGGGAGACAAAATGTTAAAGTTGTTGTCATAAGGGAGGGGAGATAGATTGCCAAAATATTTCATTTACAATATTGGAGATGAGCTAGTTGTTAACGATCATGCAAAGAAAGGGGCTCCATATGATGTAGGTAAAAAGGGCGAGGTTGTTGACAGATTAGAAGTTTCTCAATATGACTATGAACTATTACTTGAAGATGGAACATTAGGAAGATTTAAAGAAATTGAATTAAACAAGGTACATAAATAAACTTAACAACAAAGGGGTGATTGTTTGTTTAAGGTGGGTGAGCAAGTTCAGTTAGTACATACCAAAGAACCTGGAGTAGTATTAATGATTGATCATCAACATGAACAAGTAGAAATTCTATATGAAGATAACAGTTGTGAAGTGCGTAATTTTAAAATGATTGAGAAGGTGAAACATTGTCAAAATTAATAATCTTCATGGGAGCTAGTGGCTCAGGAAAATCTGAAATTCAACATTCCTTACCTATTGATTTTATGACTAATTGTACAACAAGACCATTAAGAGATGGAGAAATTGACGGTTATCACATTAAGCAGGTAAGTGAAGAACAGTTTTTAAAACTAGAAAATGAAGGCTTCTTTTTTGAAACAAATGCATATGCAGGGAACTATTATGGAACACCAAAACATAAAATTGATGAATTAATTAATGGAAAACCATATCACTGTACAAAAGATATAAATGGCATGAGAGCGTTAAAGGATAAATTGGGCGACAAAGCAGTGTCTATATACATAAAACCTCCGTCAATTGATGAATTAAAAAGACGTATGGTTGAGCGTGGAGATAAGGAAATTGATATTAATAGAAGGATTAAGCATTTAGAAGAAACTAATGAAATTGAAAATGAGAAATTTGCAGATTATGTGATTATAAATGATGATTTAAAAGAAGCGCAACTGGAAGCACATAAAATTGTTATTAAAGAATTATTAAAATCATTATCAAAAGGAGAAAAATTATGAATAGAACTAAGTGGTATCAAAGATTGATGTGTAAGTTTGCAAGTAAAATAATTAATAAATATGATATCCATCATTTAACAATTAAGTCACATATACTGCTGGATGGGAGAATTTACGTAATAACAGCTTATAATCACACAGACAGAATTGATGAATATCCAAGTATTAGCTTAGAAGGAGTTAGTCCCACATATCATTTGAAAATTAAATAAAATGATTGCTTTATTTAAATTTAAAGGAGTGAATTAAATGACAGTATTAGAAGCAATAGAGAAAATGAATGAAATTCAAGCTAAGATTGAAGCTTTAGCAAGAGTAATTATGAAGCTTGAATCAGATAAAGAATTTAATCATGAACTGAGAATACTTAATGGATTCAAGAATGAACTGCATGATGAAAAAGAAAAACTTCAACATAGGTTAGAAAAGTCACAATTAGCTCCAGAAGTATTGACTAGAGGAGTGTAAAGTTGATGGAAAAGATCATTTTAAAAACTTCAGCACAAGTAAAAATTGAAAGGGATATGAACAGAAGAAATACTTCATGTCCTGAGTGTGGAGGGCATTGTTTGGGAATTTATTCAACTAGAACAACTGGATTCTTTAAGGTTAGGACAGAAAGAAAGCACAATTATAGATGTATTAAATGTAATTGTGAATGGACTACTGGTTGGAATTAAGTCTAATTAAAATAATCGATTTATTTAAAAATAGTGGGAGGAATGAGTGTGAGTAAGATGATTGATGTTGGTTATACAGATTATGAAGCAGACATAATCCTAGAAAGAACTAGTGGAAGAATTAACTTAGAAAATGAATATTCAATGCAAGAGTTGGGTGGCATCTATAGAAAATACAAGTCTAACAAAATTAAAAATTATGAAGACTATTTTCCGTTTTACTTTTGGATATTAGACTACTTTGATATGTATAGATGGAAACCTGGATTAGTTAAATCTAAAGAAGAAGAGGATATGTTAATTAAACAATATCATGAATACAAAAAGAGTCTAAGTGAAAAGGAGAGAGATCTTATAAGAATAAAATATTTAAATTATCGTGATGAAACTCATAATAAAGGAGAATTTCTATATCCTGCATACTATTGGTGTTTAAAGCAAAGAAATTCAAATAAATAATACATATAAGTTTCAATAAAACATGAATTTTATAGAAAGTAGGTGAAAATCATGAAAAAATGGCTAAAACGCTTATTTTCAAAGGAAAAGGATTGGGTTTATGGTTGGGACTTCGGAAACGTTGATAAATCAGTGTTTACGAAGGGGTATTATGATAAAAAAGGTGTTTTTCATATTGTTGAAGTAAAAGAGTTTGATAACTCTAAATAAAAGAATCCTTTTATACAAAGAAATTTAATAAATATCATGAGGTGATTATACTGATTGAAAGATTTATAACTAAGTTAATCAAGTTGGTCGGAGAAGAAGATTATAACTTTATTGTACATAAAAAGAATGAGTACAATACAACAGGAAAAACTGAACTTCATTCACTTGAAAGTACCAAGCCAATTCTAATTGGTAATTACAAAATTATTAAAGCTTTATTGTATACCAAATATGAGAAAATGTTTTATTACTGAGGAGGTATTTAATGTTAAAAAATGAATGGTTGAATAAGATATATAAACATGATTGTATTGATGCTATGTCAAAACTTCCTAATGAATGTGTAGATTTAATATTAACTGATATACCTTATGGCAATGTTTCCAAGAATGGCGAAGAACGAGCTAAGTATGATGGTCAATTAAGGAAATTAGACAAAGGTGCAGCAGACGTATTAACATTTGATTTACATGAGTTTTTAGAAGAATGCTACCGTTTATCTAAAGGTACGATATACATATTTTGTGGTAAAGAACAAGTCTCAGAAGTATTTTCATATTTTAGTAGTAAAAAGGATGGTATGACTAGGCAATGTATCTGGCATAAAACTAATCCATCTCCTTCAAATGGTCAACATATGTGGTTGGATGCAATTGAAAATTGTGTATTCTTCAAGAAAAGAAAACAGACTTTTAATGAACATTGCAAACATAATGTGTGGAATTTTCCAGTAGGAAGAAGTAAAAGACATCCAACGGAGAAACCTTTGAAGTTATTTGAGTATTTAATTGAAACTTCGACCAACGAAGGAGATATTGTCCTTGATCCGTGCATTGGAAGTGGTACTACTGCTGAAGCATGTATAAATTTACATAGAAAATTTATCGGCATTGAAATAAACGAAGAGTATCATAAAATTGCAAATGAACGTATACATAGTATCATTTAAAAATAAATTAATATAAAATTTACATTTTATCTTAACATAACTAAATTTAACAAAAGGAGAGGTTTAATATAGAAGTTAAAATTTCACCAATATTTTATATGGGCAATAAGAAGAGATTAATACAAAAGGGATTGACGGACATATTTCCAAAAGATATAGATACATTCTATGATCTATTTGGAGGAAGCGGAGTTGTATCTTTAAATGTTAATGCAAATAACTACATTTTAAATGAGTTAGATACATATATTTACAACTTATACATAACCTTAAAAGAAAACAAACCAGAAGTAATAATTGATCATATTAAAAATTGCATTAAAGAGTTCGATTTACCAACAAAGAGTACAAATAGCGCAACTACAAATAAGGAAGAAAGAGAGTATTACAAAGTAAATTATACGAAATTCCGCAGTAGGTATAACGAAAGTAAAAACCCTCTGGATCTATTTGTTCTTATGAACTATTGTTTATCTCAAACAATGAGATTTAACCAAAAAGGCGACTTCAATATGCCGTTTGGAAATAATAGATTCATTGAAGAAAAACATGGTCAATATTACATAGATTTCCATAGAATGATTAATAACGATAATTTTTTAATTACAAATAAATCATTTGAAGATTTCGGTATACATAGCTTTAAAGAATCAGATTTTTTATACCTAGATCCACCATACACAGGAACAACAGCAACATACAATGAAAATGGTAAGTGGGATACCAAAAATGATGAAAAGTTACTTAAATTTTGTGATGAATTGAGTGAAAAAGGAATACGATTCGCTATGTCAAATGCATTCGAAAATAAGAATGTCAGAAATGAAATGTTGATTGAATGGTGCAATAAAAATAGATTAAATGTATACACATTCGACAAATTCAGTTATCATGCATATGGAAAAGGTGACGCTAATACGACAGAAGTTTTAATCACTAATTATAAATAAATTATACACATATACATAAGTGATGAATCAATACGTAGTGTGTTTGGATAATAAACTGTTTAAAAGCTATATTTTACATAAACAAAGGAGAGATAAAATTGAACGACATCACAAAAATAGTCATATATCTAATACTTAACATAGGTATAAATGCCATGACAGCATACTTAGTATCCGCAATTTTATTTCCATCATGGAATTTCTGGATAACTTGGATTGGAATATTGTTTGTTACTTTTTTCGCAGGATGGGCTAGTGTAAAAACAAAAATTAATTAAACTAAAGGGGATGGATAACAATGAAAAACAAGTTCTCAATGAATGAAAAGGTTGTGGTTGGCAAAGGGATTATTGGCACAGTTGAACAGATTAAGGAAACGAACATGTACTTTAAAGATGGAAGAAAGAGTTCTGCATACGAATATTTGGTTCAATATGGTGAGCCTTGGTGTAAAGAATGGTTCATTGAGTTTAAACTAAAGAGCTACTTAAATGATGAGATTGCTGTAAATAAAGCATTGATTAATGTTAACTTACTATACAACTTAGAGTTTGCCAAACAATTAAAATATGAGAATGATCAACTGGAGGCAGCTAAACGTGAAGCAAATTAAATTAGAGATACATAATCATATTGGTGAAGTTGTATCAGAAGATATTTTAACAGTTGGTGAAGGAGATAAAGTTATTTTACAGGTACCAGAAGGATCTACACTTGAATATCAGAGTAGATTACATAAAGCCTTTAAAAACACTTTAATAAGTGAAGATAAGAATGTAATCAGTATGCCGGATAATGTGAAAATAAAAATCTTAAAGGTAAATTAAACAACTAGAACAGGAGTGAATCAGTGAGAAAGTTTTTTGTAAGGTGTTGCTCTCAGTATAGTCAAAACACAACGCTTAAAATCGAGGCCGAGAGCAAAAACGCAGCAAAGGAGATAGCATTTAATATACATAAAGTTAAGCAGGTATTTAATATTAGCGAAGAAGTAAAGAGTAAAGGATTTGAGTGGAGGAGAGGTCATTCTTCTCCACATGTAATTAAACGTGATGGGAAATGTATTACAGTATTTTGTTAAGGAGGGGTAATAATGAAGCATATATCCGACCATACAAAAGACTCACTTACACAACAAGCCAGCACATCCATTGATCTTGTTGATGAAATAAGGCGTATAATTGAAGATGATAGAGAGTCTATTTCGGATGAAAAATGGCCTGAATACGATGAATTGTTAGAGAAGATCCTGGTTAGACTTGAGCAATTAAAATCTGAGCTCGAAGACGTATAAATTTTTATAAATAAATTTAACATAACCTATTTACATAAACAAATTAATCGTGTATATTAATAGTACAGACAACAACACAACCACAAGTTAAACGGGAGTGAGAAACAACGCTCACTCTCAATAATAACAAAGGGGATAGGAAAATGTACTATGAAACATGGGCATGGGTGTGGATGGGATTAGGAGTAGTGAGTCTTTGGATTTTACTTGCAGCGATGGTTATGTCAATTATGATTGCAGCAAGTAGAGCAGATGATCGAATGGGGGAAAAACAATATGACAAATCATGAGAAAGTATTGGAGATAAGAGCACAAATTAATCAATGGGCTAAAGAAATGGATAATTTGGAAGACATGATCGAAGAAGCTTATCATAGAATTGATGAATTAAGTGTAAGCGAACAAGTTGCAAAGGAACAATCATCCGTATATAATACATAATAAGAACAAACATTCGGGTGATGATAATGAAAGCAAATGTACCAGGTGCATATGAAGATGCAGCATACGAATTTACATATACGAAATTAATGGTTGATGTTTTAAATAAGAAGATCAACAGAGCTGAATCTGAAGGTAAAAATGATTATAAGAAATATCTCGAAGGTAAGTTGAAAATTGTGTTAAATGAACAAATGGAATTAAGAAGATATTTAAAAAAACATGGAATTAAAGTGACTGAGCTGGAAGAGATAGATGAACATATGGTACAGTACAAAATATTTGTCAAAGGTGAAAATGGTGGATATAAAGAAGGCCATCAATTAATCTGGAAAGCATGGCTCAAAATGAGACTAAGAAATTTATTGAATGATTTGTTGAGGTGAGATGAACAAATGCCAGTCAAAGAGATAGACATATTAGCAAAACTCTTAATGTTTAGAGCGTATAATTTTACTTGTTCTTATAAAACAGCATGGGAAAAATGGTTAAATCATCCTCTAAAATACAAATATACATTTGAGGAAGTAACTGAACGCATAAATTATATATACAAAGGTTGTGGTAGTAATCAATAAGATATGTATGAAATGTGGATTTCATTCAGAAATAGTTTGGGGATGTTTAATTCCGGTACTAAAGAGTGATAAGAAACTTGAAGTAACTGGTCATGAAGAATGCATGAAGGAAATTGCTGAGATTGCCAGGAAGAGTAAGTTATTAAACTTAGAAGAAACTAAAAGATTAATAGGATTGGAGGATGATAATAATGAAGTTAGTGATTGATGATAAATATTTCATAGCATCAGATAAATTAAACTATACCTTATACAGAATCGATGATGTGAGAGACAAAGAAACAAAAGAGATCACTGGACAGAAAGAAGAGGTTGTAGGTCATTATGGTTTAAACCTGGCTCTAGCGCTGAAACGATATACTACAGAAAGAATCCGAGATGAAGATAAATTAAATATTGAAGAATTAGTTAAAGTGTTAAAAGGGTTAGAGCAGCATGTTGAGAAAATTGTTAAGAAAGAGAACATAACGTTTGTACATAAGAAGGAGGAGAAAGAGTGAAATTCTTCACCGAAAAACAATTTCAAAAGTTTTTAGAAGAATGTGCTAGACGTATTGAAGAAGCTAATAAAGAAGGGTTTGAAACTGGTTACGACAAAGGTTATGAAATAGGTCAGAAGGATGGGTACAGTAAAGGATTGCATGAAGGCCTAACTCATGATAAGAAAGGTGTTATATTAAACGCTTCTGGTATATATGCGTTTGAGAATGAAGCAACTAAGGTAGTGAATAGTTGACATAAATAGCCATGTAAAGGAGTTGAAATTGTGACAAAAGAAGATGTAAAAGAGGTTATTAAAGAAATGTTTAAAGATGGGACTATTGAAATAAAGGTGCGTTGCGAAGGAAATGACTGGGTGTATTTAGACGTATCTGTTGAGGGAGAAAACGTAATTTCAGTAAGTGGTTAATTCAATAAATTATTTCTTTTATTTGAATAAATTAAATGAGGTGAAAATAATGTACAAAATGAAATTTCATTGGGAGAAAGATGATAAAACTGGATCATTTACTGTCGAAGCTATGACTGTAGAACAATGTATTGAAATGGCTGAAGAAGAAATTAAAAATGGTAAAGCAGAAATGGTTGACTGGTACGTTATTTAAATCAAATATCCTTTTTATCCAGGAGGTGAAGCAATTGGGATTACGATATACCTTTGAAAAGATTACTTATGATGACGGATATCAAGTTAGACTAAAAGGTTTGTTTGTAACTTATGTTAGTGAAAAAGATCCAAAGATTGTTGATGGTATTCTAAAAGAAAATGGCTGGGAATCAAGACAAGAATTTTTTGATTATCATACTAAATAAAATCGATTCCTGGAGGTGGAAAATATGTATAAAGAGTTGAAAGTTTATGATAGAGATCAACTTAAGAATGGATTACCTGTTAAAGTGTCAAGAAGAGGAATGTCTAATACGCCAGAGTATGGAATTATTAAGTCTTGTTCTTTAGAAGTATTGGAATATTATACATTAACAAATGAAGGTATGCAGACAAAGGAACTACATCTAAGCTATGCTGTCCAGTATGGCTAATGAAATAGAATTACTCAATAAACCTATGTATATGTACATGGAAAAAGACACTTACCCTACATATTCACATGATAAAGATTTAAACCAGTTAGAAATTAAAGTGTTTAGGAATGAAAGCAGCAGGAAGGATTTCTTAGCTGAAGACTTTAATCAAGAATGGAAATTTGTTGATAAAATTAATATGGAAGTAACTAGATAAATTTCGATAATTATATAAAAGGTGGGATATCGTGAAACTGACTAAAACTGTTACGTCAAGAAAAGGAAATAAATTTATAGTTGAACTGGAATTAGGAACAAGTCATATTGAAAGTTTCAAAGCAACGGATTTAAATGGTAATGTGTTATATGTAGGTCAAGGTGGATTAAGAGGAAGTGGCGATAAAGAAGATTATTTAATTAAAACGGTACAGGATCTAGCATTATTAATTGATGAGAAGTACAATAATTATGCTGCTTTAAAGTCATTTGAAGAATGGGATGGAGTTATTCTGTAAGAAAGTTTTAGTTTATACAAATAAATTAAATATACATATTTACAAAGTAACGAACAAGTGTTACTATTAAATTACCATTTAAAGGAGGTGAGTTTAGTAGATTTCGGACTAAACTAAATAAGAAGGAGTGAGAAAAGTGGCAAAGAAAATTTACGCAAACAGGAAGTTTGTCGTAGAAGCTGTAGAAGTTAAGACAAAAGGCGTAGCTGTTGGTCAATTTGCTGATGTGTACTATGAACCTGGTGAAATATTAATGAAGGATCTAAATGGTCAGCCATTTGTAGTCACTAAAGGACACTTCGAACAGAATTACATTCCCGTTGAAGTCGAAGATAAATATGCTGATATGGCAAAAGGGTATATGGAAATGGGAGATATTAATTTAGAAGAGGCCAACGCTGGCGTACATACATATAATGATGGATTAAAAGATTTATAATTAACTAATAAAGATAAATTTAATATATAAAAATACAGAAAAGAGTGATTGATTAGTGACGATAATTACAAAGGACAGAGAAACCTACATTCAACGAAAAGAATTTGATGAGGAAAGGTTTCATAAGTTTGTATTAGATTTATATGAGGATACAAAAGACAAAGATAAAATCCCAGTTGATCAAATTGAAGAGATTTATGAAAATGTAAAATCATTTGTATTAGCTAAGAAGGAAGTTGAAGCTGAACGCTTGTTTGACTTTATTATTCGTGAATCAAATGGAAAGATTTCTGAACGATCTCCACAGTTTACACATTTCTCAGCAGCAGTGTTAAGACGTAAAATGTATAAACAAGCAAGTAAGAAACGTGGATTTGATTATCATAAAGGTTATGGTGATTATTATTCACTTGTTAAAAAAATGACTGAAGAAGGTCGCTATGATACTTCTCTACTTAAAAAATACTCACAAAAAGAACTTGAAAAGTTTGGCAAATTGATCGATATGTCAAAAGATAAACTGTTCGACTATAGTGGATTACTAATGTTAAGTAATACTTATTTAGTCAAAAATGGAAAAACTGTTTTAGAATTACCGCAAGAAAGATTTTTAACGGCATCAGTTTACTTGATGCAAAATGAGCCAAAGACGAAACGCTATGAATATATTAAACAAGCATATCATGCCTTATCTAATCATTATATTGGATTGGCCACTCCAACACTTAAAAATGCTGGTAGTCCACATGGTACTTTATCATCTTGTCATATCGTAACAATTGACGATGATCTTAAAAGTATCTTTAATGCAGGAACACAAATGGCTAGGTTTAGTCAAAATGGCGCAGGGTTGGGAACTTTTCTTGGATTTATCAGAGCAGATGGTTCATGGATTAGAGGAAAGAAAGGCAATGCAACAGGAATTAAACATCCTTCTCGCTTACAGTCGATCATTGCTGAATATGTTAACCAAGGCGGAGTAAGAAAGGGTGGTATTGCAGCATACTTACCTTTATGGCATGGTGATATTTATGATTTCTTAGAATTAAGATTAAAAACTGGATCACAGGAAAAACGTGCTCACAGTATTAAAACAGCAGTATGTGTACCGGATGAGTTTATGAGAAGATTGAAAAATAAAGAATTATGGACATTATTTGATCCATATGAACTTAAAAAGAAATTAAATATTGATTTAAATAAATTATACGATAAAAAGAAACTTAAAGAAAATGAAGAGCCAAATGAAGTTGATCATGCATTTACATATTTTTATAGAATCGCTGAACAATCAACTGAACTAGAATTAAGAAAAACAGTAAAAGCTACTGACATTTATAAATCAATATATGTTAGTCGTATTACTTCAGGAACTCCATATATGTACTGGTCTGATACGGCAGCAAGATTAAATCCTAATGGTCACGCAGGAATGCCTTACGGATCGAACTTATGTTCTGAAATAGTGCAAAACATGGAGTATGATGTCGAAGAATCTGAAGTATTAGAAGAAACAGGAAGAGTGGTAACAGTTACTAAAGGAGAAGGATTAGTAAGTTGTAACCTTAGCTCAATTGTTGCTCATAACGTGAACGATCTTACAGAAGAAGAATACCAGGAAGTTGTAAATATTCAATTCAGAATGTTAGACAATGTTATTTCTTTAAATCGTACAGTAGTTCCTCAAGCAACTCACACTAACAATCTATACAGAGCTGTTGGTGCAGGATTACTCGGTTTTGTAACACTTTTAACTAATAAAGGTGTTATGTGGGAATCTGATGAGTCAGCAAATTTTGCTGAAGAAGTATTTAAACGATACTTAAAAGCTCAAATTAAAGCATCGCATGAATTGGCAATGGAAAAAGGTAGTTACCCATTATTCGAAGGATCTGACTGGCAGACTGGAGAATTCTTTGACAAACGTGGTCTGGTAAGTGACGAATGGTTAGAATATCGTGAAATGGCTAACAAGGGAATGCGTAACTCGTATCTTGGAGCTATCGCACCGACAGCTAGTAACAGTACGATCATGAATGGCTCTCCTTCAATTGATCCTTTATATGATGTAATTTATAAAGAAGAAAAATCAGGTATCAGCACTATAATTGTTCCACCGAATTATAACAACCAAACTAAATGGTTTTATAAATCTGGTTTTGAAATGGATGAAATGTGGGCTATCAACGTTGTCGCAGCAGCTCAAAAATATGTAGACCAAGGAATTAGTCATAACTATCACATCTCACAAAATACTAAAGGATCAGAATTGCTTCGATTAGATATGGGAGCATGGGAAAAAGGATTGAAAACAATCTATTATACTCATACAGCAAACAGAGAAAAACCAGAAGATTGCATTTACTGCCAATAAGGAGGACACGTATTTTGACACAAGAATTCAAAGGCAAGGCATTTAGAATATATGACGCAGACTCACCTAACCATCCCTCAAGAATCTTTGGGGGGAAGGCGAGTGGAATCAGAAGTTGGGATGATATTAAGTATCCGATATTTTTAACATACCAAAAGAATTTGTTCGGTGAATTCTGGATACCAGAAGAAATTCAAATGGGTAAAGACATGGAAGAATTTAGACAGAAATTAAATAAGAATGAGCAAATTGTATATGCCTATAATTCAGGAGCTTTGGATTGGCTGGATTCAATTGCTACAGATATTGTTGGCCTTTTATTTCTTGCGACATCAGATCCGTCTTTAAGAACATTATGGGTTTTAGTTGCAGGTTTTGAAACAATGCACAATGTATCTTATGAACATATAACTTCATCAACTTTAAATAAAGACGAGAAAGATAAAGCTTTTAATGAAGTAAGAAATTTACCTTTGTTGGTTAAACGTAATATGTTTATTATTGAAAAACTTGAAAAAATGAAAGATGCTTTAGTTAATTTTCTAATTACCAAATATAAAACAGGTAAAGAAGAAATGGATGATGAAACTCTTCAGGCAGTCTTTGAAGGATTAGTAGCTTATCAAATTTTAGAAGGATTATTCTTCAGTGGATCATTTGTATATTATCATTCGCTTGCTAGAGACAACAAGATGCAAGAGACTAACAATATAATCAATATGATCAAGGCTGACGAAAATCAGCACTCAGAAGTGTTTGGAACTGTTATTCAGATACTAATGTCAGAGTTTCCACAGCTAAATACAAGTGAAAACTTAGAATTCGCAATGGATTTTATTAGAGAAGCAGTTAAACTAGAGAAAGCCTGGACTGCATGGTTATATCAAGACATTGATACCCTGTCAATTGTTGAATATCATGATTATGTAGAATATTTAGCTAATTTAATCTGTCGTAATGCAGGAATGACTGAACCATTCCCTGAGAATGATGAATTAAAAGCAAAATGGATTGTTACATACGGTAGTAAAAAGAATAATAACGGAGGGATATCTCCAAAAGCTGACTTTTTACAAGGTAATGCAATTGACTATAAGCATGAAGACGGTGGGAATTTTGACCTCTAATTGCATCACTGTTTACTCATTAAAAGGAAATACATTAGGTATTTTAGAAAAGTTGGATATTGATAAATTCAATATCCTTCGAATACCCAAACAAGACCCCAGAGAGCATTGGAAGAATAATAAATTAATATTGATTGGTTCATCTACCTATTACCGAAGTGATGAATCTAAACCACATTTACCGGAATACCTAAAGCAATATGAAGATGATTTACTACAACTAGAAGATAAGGATATTATTCTATTTGGAAGTGGTAGAAGTGAGTATTCTTTGTTTTGTGGAGTTTTAGACTACTTGCATTCTATTCTTAAAGATAAAAATAACATTAAATTAGTTTATAAATTTGAAGGCTATCCTAGAGATAGACAAAAAGATGAATTTAAACAATTACTGGAGGAAATTATAAATGGCTAATAAATTAATCAAATTTGAAAAAGAAAACTGCCCGAATTGTGATAGAGTACAAATGTTTTTAGATAATGAAGAAGTTGAAGTTCAAAAAGTAAATCCTTTTGAAAATCCTACTTTAGCTGCTAGATATGATATTGGATCTGTCCCAACGACAGTTTTAGTTGATGAAGACGGAAATGAGATTGATAAAAGTATCAGTTTTAATCCTGGAGAATTAGAAGAATTGATCAGCAAACTTTAAGAAAGGAGGGTTTCTTTGACTAAACCATCTTACAAGGGTATTTATGCTATTACTATTAATGGTAAGTCGTACATAGGTCAAGATTCTTCAATACTTAGCAATAATAGACTTAAACACCATATGGGATTTCTTAAAAATAATAATCACAATAATACACAAATGCAAGATGACTTCAATGAGTATGGATTTGGTAATCTAACATATACAATTTTGACCTTAAGTTTAGATTATACAAAGGAAGACTTAAACAGACTGGAAAAAGAATATATAAATAAATTTAATACATACGAATTAGGATACAATCAAACTATTGGTGGAATCGGAATGTCAGGATTTGAAATGTCACCAGAAACATTGGAAAAGAAATCTATTCAACTTAGAGGAGAAAAGAATCCACAGTCCAAATTAACAAATAATCAATTTTTTGAAATGGTTGAATTATTTAAAGAAGGAAAGTCTAACTCTGAAATTGCTGAAATATTTGGTCTCCATGATAGATATGTATCTTTAATTAGACATAAGAAGAGATTTACTTCCTTTTGGGATCAAGTTGTGGATTATGAACCTATACAATCACACAGCTTAAAAGACAAAAGAAAATTCAGCTATGAAGATTTTCTTGAAGTAATAAAGATGATTGAAAATGGATCTACAAATAAAGAAATTGAAAAAAGGTTTAGCGCTAGTTCAGGTACAGGAAGTAGAATAAGACATAAAAAATTATACATAGATTACTGGAAAAGATATGAGGCTGAAAAGAAACATATATCATAGACAATAGGGAGGGTTAATCCTTCCCTTACAAACAAATTTATCATAAAAGGAGATTATTAATGACTAAAGAATTAAAAGGTTTAGATTACGCTAAAGCACAAGTTGAATTATTCCAATCTACATTTGAACTACCTGTATCTAAAACACCTGCGCCATTACATATTGATCGTGCAACTTCTCGTGCAGTTTGGACAGGAGAAGAAGCATTGGTTGAGTTTATTCATCAATCTTCAGATAACGAAGAACAATTCCTTGCTAAATATAGTGAGATGATTGCCGGATTAGAAAAAGCTAAATTAAAATCACTAGACATGGAATATCCAAAGAATGAATTAGAAAAGTTAATCGGTCAGGCTGATGCTGTCACTGATGCACTATATTTCTTATTAGGAACATGTGTTGAAATGGGTATTGATCCTCAACCATTATTAGATATTGTACAGGATGCTAATATGGCCAAATTAGGTGAGGATGGTAAACCAATTTTCCGTGAAGGCGATAGAAAGATTATGAAACCGGAAGGATGGCAGCCACCAGAACCATTAATTGAAGCTGAGATTATTCGTCAATTGGAACTAAATAAAGAGGTGAAATAAATGTTTTCTGCCTTTGTGCTACTGATTCTATTCGTTTTATTATTAAGTGGAATTTGGTTGTTACTTGGAAAACTAGGATTATTTAATAAAATCGGCAATCAAACTACTAATTTAAAAAATATTTTTGAGGATAAAGAGGAGGAAAATAAATAATGTTTAAAACAACTAAATCAATCGTAGGTGCCGGTGTAGTAGGAGTAGGTTTATTAGTAGGTGGAGTATTAGGAGTTATGTCAATTGAAGTTATCGGTCAAGGTCATGCTGGAGTAGTTTATAACCGATCTCATGGAGTTGAAGATGAAACATTAGGTCAAGGTTGGCATTTTGTAAGTCCATTTGAAAGAGTAACTGAATATCCTGTTTCAACTGAAACAGTTAAAGTAACTAAATTTAATGTACAGACTAAAGACGGTAAACCTTTATCCGTAGAACTGTCTTATGACTATTCAAATGCTTTAGAGAAATTACCAAGTATTTATAACAAGTTTAAAGGTCAAGATTCTGCAACAATTCAAGAAGGATGGTTACAAACAAGAATTAAGAAAGCTACGTTAAACGTATTTGCAAAGTATTCTGTTTTAGAAGTATTTCAACATCAAGGACAAATTAACGCAGAAATTGAAAAAGAGTTCCGTAAAATTGTAGAGGAACATGGGTTCATTGTTGATTCTGTAACTTTGGGAGCTCCAACTCCAGATAAGAAAACTGCTCAAGCAATCCAGGCAGTAGTAGATGCTCAACAAAAATTAGAGCAACTTGAAATTGAAAAAGAACAAGCTAAAGTAGCAGCAGAGAAATCTAAAATTGAAGCGCAAGGTAAGGCAGATGCTCAATTAATTCAAGCTAAGGCTGAAGCAGAAGCAAATAAAACAATTAACGCTTCTTTAACAGCTCAAATCATTGAGTTAAAACGCATTGACAAATGGGATGGAGATAAGAACGTTCAAACAAAAGTTGTTGGATCAGATGCCAATGTAATTGTTGGTGGAAAATAAACTCGCTCATGCTTCGATTTACTCACGAATGCTCGTGTTTTCAAGACAATAATTTACATGAAATAAGTATTTTATGGGGATTTGAAAGGAGGTGAGGGAGTGGAAGATAAGAAAATATTGAACGGTGGTTTTGTTAATACTGAAGGCTTAGAAACATTGCATAAAAGTGAAAGAATATTACCATTGAATAGTGAAGAAACAAAAGAATTTCTTAAGTCTATCGATCTTTCAAATTATGTAATCGGAATTGATTTAGCGAAGAAAGAAGAAAAATAAATTTAACAAACTATAAAGGGTAGCGACCAATCGCTAAAGGAGAATCTTAAATGAATACAATGAAACTTGATACATATCAAAATATTATCCAGATTGATGAGAAGTTAAACAGATTGATTAAAGATGGAGATGTAAAAGCAGGTAAGTCTTTAATTGACGCATTAGAGAGAAACGTAGGAATGATCTATTTTGACGGTAGAACGGAAGTAATTGGAGCCCAATTGATTAAACAATTACTATTATCAAAATATGAAATTTACAAACCGTTAATGAGAGCATCTTTAGATAAATTAGAAGTAAGACAATATCATGATTACACTATAATTTTTGAAAAATTGCAAAGAATGATTGCCAAAATAGAAAATGATTTAAAAAATAACGTTATTAAAATTTCATCAGGTTCAATCCAATATACACTCGTTGAAAATAAATTTGACTTAACATACCAAGAGAGAGGAATAGTTGTTGTTTCAACATCTAAAACAACTGCACATTCTATGTTAATTAAGATGTTTGGTGATTTAGACGGGATTCAAATTACAAGTAATATGGGAATAAGTCATCCTAGAAAATCATTCAGAGCATGCAGTCCTAATCTATTTAGGGGTACAAGAGGAGATGTACTATTCATTGACTCTGTACTTGGATTGAAGTTCTATATTGACAATATTAAGGCTATGGAGCATTTCAACAGAGTGGAATTAATTGAGGAATCTGATTTAAAAAGGAGAGATTAATATGAAAGTAGAGCAACAACTTAATGAAGAAATCACAATCACTTTACATAAAGACGAGTCAAAGATCTTGCTTAGTTTAGCTGAATATTTCACTAGACATGAATTTAAGGATGAAACTGTTTCACCAGAAGAAATTAACTTTGCAACAGTACTAACAAATGAATTAGAATCCTATCTAAACTTTAAAGTAGAAGTAATTAACTACATTAATAGTTCTTACAATTTTGATCCTGAAGCAGCAGATAATTTTGTAAAACTGTTTGTAGAGAACTTGAGTAAAGTAGGTAGTGTGAAACTCTAATACAAATAAACTATACATACGAGAAGGGGTCAACTCCTTCTCTTTTCAAATGAGAGGGGATAATGAATGAACAAAGCAGATAAATACTTCTTAGATAACTTAAGAAAAGTAAAATACGAAGGTGTCACTGACTTATCAGGCAAAGTAAGACCTAGATACAAAAGCGATGGAGCTCCAGCTCATACAAAATATATAACATTTGTACATGAGGAATATGATTTGTCAAAAGGTGAGTTTCCTATTCCGACACTTAGACCAGTAGCTGTTAAAATGGCAATTGGTGAAATGTTGGCTTTCTATCAAGATCAAACAAATAATCTTGATATCATGAAGGATAAATATAATCTCAAATGGTGGAAAGATTGGGAAGTGGATAACACTAATACAATTGGACTTAGATACGGAGCTACTGTTAAGCGTTATAACTTAATTGACAATCTTTTAGACACATTAAATAATGATATGTTTAGCAGACGTAAACTTATTTCATTATGGCAGGAACAAGACTTTATTGATGATCCTAAAGGACTTAAACCATGTTTCTATATGACAAACTGGGAAGTAAGGGTTATTGAAGACGAAGTGTATTTAGACTTGCATTTAACATCTAGGAGTTCAGATTATAGTGTAGCTGGTACAATTAATCGATTGCAGTATGTAGCCTTACAAATGATGATTGCTAATCAATTTGGTTTTAAACTAGGTAAGTTTAGTGTGTTTACATCTAATTTACATTATTACTTACGTCACCAAGAGAAAGTTGATGAGTTACTTAGTCGTAAACCTTCTAATAAACAACCGTACTTAAAATTAAATGTGCCTGTAGGCACTAATTTTTATGATGTTGAATTGTCTGATTTTGAATTAGTTGACTTTGAATGTAAGTATCCTCAATTAGACTTTGATTTAGGAGTGTAGAAATGATTAATATGATCGCTGCAATAGGCCTTAACAATGAATTAGGTCACAAAAACAAGTTACTTTGCCATTTACCCAAGGATTTATCTAACTTCATGAAGTTGACCAAGAATCACATTTGTATACAAGGGAAAAACACGTTTGAATCTATAGTTGGTATTCTAGGTAAGCCTCTACCGGACAGAGTTAACATTGTGCTGACTCATGACAAAGATTATAAACCTAAATATCCTGGAGTTTATGTATATCACTCAGTAAAAGACATCTTAAATGAATATTACAACTATGCTGATGGAGCAATAGACATATGGGTAATAGGTGGAGGCCAAGTATATCACCAGTTTTTAGATCACACTGACAAAATATATCTAACCATAATAGACAATAAGTTTGAAGCCGACAGTTGGTTTCCAAAGTTACCTGATGAGTGGAAAGCGACATCTAGAGAAGATCATAAAAAAGATGAACATCACCCATATAATTATAGTTTCTTAACTTACGAAAAAAGAAAATAAAAATAAATTAATTATAAAAAGGTATTTACACAAATAAATTAATCATGTATACTAAGAGTAGTTAAAGGGTAGCACCTTAACTACTCTATTTTTATAACAAGGAGAGAGGAGAATATGTCACGTAATAAACGTAGATTATCTAATCAAGAACTTGATCAATTATATAAAATTGAAAACCTGTTAGATAATCATAATCAAGAAATTAAGACAGTAAAAAGTAACCAACAATACTTGCTAAAAAAGAAAAAGGGGAAATTTGATGACATTATATTGTCTGACCATGCTTATAAAAGAGCTAAAGAAAGATTTAATATGAATGACAGTACAGCTCAAGGATATTTCAAGTCAATCTTGAATAAAGCAACACGAATTGGAATACAGAAAGATGAGCAAGGTAATAACTCTGTTTTATATGCACATGGAAGAATAGCAATCTATTTATCTCCAGATTTAACAGAAATAAAAACTGTATTAAAACAAGAATCAGTAACATATGAACCAATTAAGTCTAAGGTTGCTGAATTACATGCTAAAGAAATTCGCAAATTGGAAAGAGCTGAAAAGGCTAAATTAAAAAAGCTTGAAACTGAAGAATTGCAGGTAGCTTATGAGATAAGTAAAGCAAAACTACGAATGCACAAAACTAGAAGTGAATCAGTTAGAAGTGCTTGTTCAGCTTATATTAAAGGATTAGAGCAATACATAGAACAGTTGAAAAATGAGATTATTACCATACAGGAAAACAAGCGACAAGTTTGCAGATCTATGGTGTCAGTAATATAAACAAATTAAATATACACATTAGGAGATGGTTAGAATGTTAGATAAAAAAGTGATGATTCAGTTTATAGATAAACGCATTGAAACTTTGCAGCATTTGATTAAATTAGGAAGTAATGACATACATCAGCATCGCCTATTGGAAGGTCAAATACATGAGGCTACGAATATTAGAAATGACATAATTGATGGAAAATATGATGTAAAGGTTTGGTGATACATAATGACTAAATGGCTAACGACAGGGCAAATGATTGACAGGTTAAAAGTGGGAGTAATTGCTGAAACAGAGGAGCAAAAGTCAAATTCTTTTATAAGTGGTAAGTTTACTAATCATGCAACTGTAAGAGACGATGGACTTATTTCATTTTGCAGTAAAGACGGGAATTGTATGGGATACGGTTTATTTAGTCTTACAGAGCAACACAGAAATCTAATGTGGCGTATCCTTCCTAAATATGTAACATTTGAAGAAGCAATGAAAGCTTTAAAAGAAGGAAAAGTTATTACTTGGCAGAAGTGGAATGATGAAAATCAAGAGCTTTCATTTAGCAGAGAAAACTTTTTTGACATGTTTATAGATAACGATGTAAGCATTGATGAATTCTGTAGTGGAAAATTTATAATTGAAGAGTAAATGAAACCTAACTTTATTAGAAAGGGTGATTTCAACTGAGTGAAAATATATGCTACATAGCTAAAATAGGTTTATGTGGGTTAAAGATGTCTATAGGTTTTCTGAAGAATTTACTCTCACTTCAAACAAGTTTCACTCCAAGCATCTAAGTAGAGAAGAGGCTGAATGGGTGAAACAAGTATCTGGAGCAAAGTTGATAAAAGCAGTTATTACATTTAATGAAATAGGTATTGAGTGACTATAGACATTACCATAAATCCTAAATTTTATTGAGAAAAGGAGAATCTATATGCAAGAAACAATTAAAGAACAATTATTAGAAAATGCCATTAAGACGTTTTTAGAGAAGAATTTTACCGGTGGAGCAAAAGCAGATAGAGAGGATTACATACAAATGGTTAGCTGTAAGGATATTTATGATTTGTATACTGTTTACAATCAATTGAAAAAGACTAATTAAATTCTGTATTTTTTCCAGTTAGAAATAAATGCTATACACATCATATTTTCAATAATGTAAAATAAAAGTATTAAATAGTAGGGTGGTAGAGTTTATGTATAATAGTGAAAAGAAGAATGGGTTTTTATCAAACTATGAAGGAAGTACAAAAACTACATATAAGTGGTTCTTTGAGAAAAGTTCGGAACTAGAATGTAAGTTGAATAAAGACTTATCTTCTTTTTCATTAGATGACATATCTACCCTTATGAGAATGATAAATCCAATCACTAAAACTTCTGCACAATCATACGGAAGAATTATAACATCCTATATCAAATGGATTAAAGGGTTTAAGATAGATTTGAATAATGAATTCTTTTATCAATTTGTTAATAATGTAGTTAAAAAATACTGGACAGACAAAGAAATTGAGTTAATTGAAAATAAGTTAGTCAATGCACAAGATGCGGTAATAATTAGGCTTATATTTGAAGGAATTAACGGATTTGAACACTCTGAAATAAGAAACATTAAGCGTGAAGATGTTAATTTTGAAAATAAGAATATAACCGTTTATGATGATAAAAGAGGAAAAAGAATCGTTAAAGTAAGTGAAAGATGTATTTCATTAATCAGGGAAGCATTTGATCAAGAAATTTACTTTAATAAAAACGGTGATGCAGTAGGGAAAAGAGATAAATCAACATTATATATGAACGACTATTTAATTAGAAAAGCTAAATCAAAAACAACGTTTGATGGTAAGGTTGATAAACACCAGATATATAGAAGACTTAGTTCTATCTCATCTCTTATTAACAATAAAAATTTCAAGGCTGAGAAAATTGAGAAGTCTGGCATGTTGAATATGGCAAACATATATTACTCTGTTGACGGTGAATTAAATAATACTCATCTAATCTCCATCGGTGAGCAGTTTTCGATAAATGAATTATTCAAACTAAGAGAAATTCTAGATAAAGATTTAGTTAAGGCTTTATATGGTTAAAGTCTTGATGTTTAAACAGATAAATTTAACATAAAATGTTGATTTCGTATAGAAAGGGAGATTAATAATATGGGAGATGTTAAGGCATTAGAAGTTGTATTTGAAAACTGTGAATCAATTATCATTCCAATTGAAAAAGTTAAAGAGTTTACATATGAAGGATTGACTAAGTTAACTCATGAAATTTATGAAGATAACTCATATGAATCCAATTCAATTAGTTTGAAAATTACATATGAAGACGAATCAGAGCTTAATTATATTGAAGGTGATGAACCATTAGGAATGTTTATAAATAATCCTACAAGTAACAGAGTTAAAGATAGACCAGATATTCTAGGAAGGCTTATTCAACATAAAGATATTGTTTGTATTGATTTATTGAATGAAAAAGAAGAAAGAATGAAGATAATTTATGTACCTTGGAAAATAGAGGATGAATACACAAACACATTAATTAAAACAAAAGTTGAGAATGGATTAATTGAAATTAACATATCAAAATAGTAAAAACAAATTAAATGTAAAAGGAATTACCGGTAAGTAAGAGCTGCGCAGCCTCCGTTGATCTGGAGGAGAAGAAATTGGCAATATTAGAGAAAGAAGTTTGGGTAGATGCTATAGGGTATGTAAAATACTATGAATCTTTAGGATATGAAATTCCAAGATCTATTGATAATCAAGGTAGAATAAGAATAAAACAAGGGACTAAGATATTAGTAAAAACCGAAGACATTCCAAGAAGAAGTAATATGAAAATATTTACAAAAGTATGTGATGATTGCGGAAAACATATTCCGAATCAATCAATGAGTACAATTTATGACAAACGAAAGTCAGATGATAAAGATAGATGTTTAAAATGTTCAAGGATTAAGGTGTCTGAAACTTTAAAAAATAATGTTAAGTATGAAAACTCATTAGAGTATTATGCGTTAGAAAATAATATTGAGTATTTATTGGATGAATTCAGTAGAAATAATAAAAGAAGGACAACTGAAATTCCATATGGAACTGATGATGTTTATCTTTGGAATTGTTTTGATTGCAAAAGAGAGTATCCGATGAAGATTTGTTTAAGAACTTCTCCACAGAACAGATGTGGTTGCCCTTATTGTGGGAAAAAGAGGGTGGACATATATAACTGTTTAATTACTACTCACCCAGAAGTAGCAACAATGTTAAAAAATAAGGACAGGGGCTATAAAATCACTTACGGAAGTGGTAAATATGAAGATTTCATCTGTGGTAACTGTGGTCACGAACAATCTAAGCGTGTGAATAGTGTTGTTAGACAAGGACTTTCTTGTTCAAATTGTTCTGATGGTATTAGCTATCCTGAAAAATTCTTGTTGAGTTTGTTATCTCAATTGGAATTGGACTTTGAGAAAGAGAAATTTTTTGAATGGTCTAGACAAATAATAAAAGAAGGACAATTATTAGGAGATAAAAGATATGATTTCTACATAGAATCTTTAAATTGCATTATTGAAACTCACGGCGAACAACATTATGTGAAAAAGGAAAAAAGTCGTGGCCGTTCATTTAAAGAAGAAGTAAAAAATGATATATTAAAAGAAAGCATCGCTAAAGAAAACAACATCACTCACTACATAGTAATTGACTGTAGAAACTCAGAGTTAGATTATATCAAATCAAAAATTATTCAATCAAAATTATCAGAATTACTAGATTTAAAAAATATAGATTGGTTGAAATGTCATGAATTTGCAAGTAATACATTAATGAAAACTGCTTGTGAACTATGGAGAGATGGGATACAAAGCACAATTAAAATATCTGAAATTTTAAATTTAAGTTACAATACGGTTGCAAGATATTTAAAAAAAGGAGAAGTTATCGGATGGTGTAATTACGACCCTAAAGAAGCGATGAAAAAGAATAAAAACCGAGAAGCATTTAAGAAAAGTGTTGTTCAACTGTCTTTTGATTATGAATTAATTTCAGAATGGGATAGTATTGCAGAAGTAAATCAAAAATTAAAAATACCTACAACCAATATTAGCAAATCATGTAAAGGTAAACGTAAGTCAGCAGGTGGCTACAGATGGATGTACAAAGAAGATTACGATCAATACATAAAAGAACAAAACAAAGAGTTAACTCTTACATAACCAAATTATACATATTTATATAAAATAAAAATTTTAAGGTATGTTGTATCTTTTTTTAAATTAGGGTATATACTATTTTAAAGTTTCCTTTGTTTCCTTTTTTACTTTTGTTTCTGTTAAAAAATGTTATAATGGAGGTAGGAAGAGGTGAAAAACATGACTGCAATTCTTGAAGAGGTAAAACTTACCCCAATCGAAGAGCAAGCAATTACAAGTGAAAGAACAAAACGTTTTGTAAAGCTCTCTAAACTAATTGAGCAAATGGAAAGAGAGAAAGAAAACGCATACCTCGAGCTCAGTGAAGAAGAAAAACAAGAAGCCTTCGAAAGTCTTCAAAAGCAACACAATATCCCTGATTATATTACAGTGCGCGATGCAGCTAAAATTCTAGATGTATCTGTTCAAATGGTCCGTAGATATTGTACAGAAGGGAAGATTAATGCATTCCAAAGACTTGAGGGAAGTGGTAAATGGCTTATAGAAACCAAGCAATTCATCGATAACAAAAATTGGGGAAAATTCGTCCAAGAAAGAGCTAGAATCAAAGATAATTCTCTTAAATTCGCTAACAAAATGCTCGACATCATGGATGATGACTCAGAATAAGTGATCCGTTTAACCCAGAAGAAAACATTAATGGTGGAGTTAAGTATTTTGCCGACAGATTATTAGAATTTGAAGGAAATGTAGAGAAAGCCTTGGCTGCATATAATTGTGGATCGAACAATGTACATAAGTATAATGGTATTCCACCATTCAAAGAGACACAAAGTTACGTAGAAAAGGTTTTAGAGGATTATGACAACATTGTTGAAAATTATAATAAAAAAAACATAAAAGTGGAATTAAGAGCAGAGTTAGATGTCAATGAAGAAGATGAAAAGAAAATTGAAAACTTCACAAAAGCTTTAGAAGAAGTGCCTACAAAGGTATGGGTTAAAGTTTTTATGGGAGATAAGGCAGCGAGTGCTTTAGAACTAGACATTTCAGAAATACTTTTTGACCAAGTTAAACGTAAATTTAATAGATAAATTATACATACATTTATAATTAGGGAGATGAGCAAGCTTGCTGCGAACCGTCTCCCTAGCAGTTCTTTATAAGTATTTGCAAAGGAAATTATTGTTATGCATTAAGGGAGTGATAGGTTGGCTAAGAATAATCCAGGTAAAATTTTTGAACAAGATATTGAAACGAGCTGTTCTGAGCAAAATATATTTTACTATAGAATTAAAGATACATTTATTCCAATGGAACTCAGAAAAAGAGTAAAGGTGACTAAGAATGATTATGATTCATTCGTTTATAAATATCCTAACTTGTTTCCAATTGAATTTAAATCAACACAGAATAAATCATTTAGCTTTGATGAGAAGATAATTAAGAAACATCAAATTGAAGCACTGGAGAAGGCAGCAACATATGATGGATTAATTGCCGGATTTATTTTTAACTTTAGAGAATATGATAATAAAACTCTGTTCGTACACATTGAAGATTTTATAAAATATAAGAAGTGTGCTGAAGAAGGCATCTGTGAAATGGAATATGTGAAGGTAAATAAAAGCAGTATTCCATTAGAAGTATGTGAGCAAATTGGTGAGCCTATACATAATGTAAAAAAGAAAATCCGATACAGATATTACATAAATAAATTAATTAGTAGTCTGATAGATAAATATAGTGGTGGCAACCATGACTAAATACAACTTATATGGTTACGAAAATAACAACTCATTATACATAAACGGAATGAGCTTAGAAGGATACCTGTGGTATTTGAACAATAAGAGACATTTCAACCAAGAATTAATTATTGAACACACGAAAAAGTATTATGACATTGATCTAACCGGTATTATTGGTGGGTACTTTTATGATTTTAAAGATAATATCTATGAAACTTTCAGAAACAACAATTCAAATAATAAAGAAGATGATGGAACAAGAAAGTATTTTGATTCACATGGAAGAAGATATTATGAGAAATTTATGAATCAATCATGTTTCTTTGAAGAGGATTGCTTAACTCATCATCAGATGTACACAGACATTCATCATATCTATCCATTAGTTTACGGTGGAAAAAACAACTTGGAAAATTTAATACATCTTTCTAAGTTTAATCATGACTTGCTTCATGAGAATCCATTTGAGAAGAATGAAGAAGACTGTTACCGTGCATTAGACTATTTAGGATATCTGTATAGTGTAGGTAAGACATACGATTTGTTTCACGAATACAATTTAGGAAGATATAGCGACAAGACAGTTCACGATGCTTTTAAATCCGTTATTAAAGAAGAAATGATGAAGTTTTATAAAAAAAGGTAAATTAAATATACATGAATAAAATGAGGATATGAATATAGTAATAGGACAAGTTTGTTCCCACATAGAGATATAACATACGGAACAACAATGAGGTGATACACATAGAACAAAAAAGAAAGGTGAAAACACAGCACAAAAGTGATTTTAGGGTTGTAATCAGAGATAGCAATGAAGATAAGGAAGAATTCAATACAATAATGAACAGTGAAAGATTTAAGGAAATCTTTAAACAGATAATAATTAAATATTCGTGAATATTGACCACCATTAATTGATAGAAAACAGTTGATGGTGGTATACTTTTTTATAGACATAAAAAACAAAACATTCTAATTGAGGTGTAGTAATTGATTGTATTAAAGGGAGAAGAAAGATTAGATGCCGAAGAAGTAATGAATTTAGTTGGTAAAATAAATGGATTAATATATGCTCGTGTATCAACTACTGACCAGGCCAAGAAAGGTTACTCATTAGAATCTCAAATTGATAAATGTAAAGAGCGAGCCAAAACTAAGTTCGGAATGAAAGAGGATGAGTTAATCGTATTAGTGGAAGCAGGAGGTATGGGTGACGATCCTAATAGACCTGCATTAAACTATGCTCTTTATTTACTTGAAAAAGGATTAGGTAAAAAGTTGATTGTTTTACATCCAGACAGATTGACTCGTGACAATACATTACAGGGTATCGTTTCGAGGAAGATATGGAATCTTGGCGTAGATATTGACTTTATTGAATTTGAGGTAGACCCTAATAATCCTGAATCAATGCTCATGTACAATATCCAAGGCTCCATAGCGCAATACAATAAAGCTAAGATACTAGCAAACTCTAAACGTGGCAGAATACAAAAAGCCAAGAAGGGTGAAATCTCAAGCTTTAAAAGACTGTATGGATATAACTTCAACAAAGAAACGGATAAGTTGGAAATTAATAAAGAAGAAAAAGAAGTCATCTTAGAAATGGTTGATATGTTACTTAAACAAGATATGAGTTGTACACAAATAGCAAAGGAATTGTCAAAACGTGGTGTGGATGCGCCAAATGGAAACGTATGGTATCAGACTACAGTTTCAAGAATACTTAAAAATGAAGATTACTTAGGAACATTCTATTTTGGTCGTACGCAAGTCGTACAGTTAAATGGTAAAAAGAAGCAAGTTCCTAGAAGCAGGGAAGAGTGGATACCAATTAAAATTCCTCAAATTATTGATGAGATAACCCACGAAAAAATATTACTTAGAATTGAAAATCTAAGTAGGACATCAAAAGGAAGAAAGTCAAGAGACTATTTACTCAAGGGGAAGGCTAGATGTGGAAGATGTGGAGGAGCTGCTGGTTCTGGTATCACATCAAAAACTAAAACGGGTATTTATAAATATTACTCATGTAGAAATAAAAATGTAAGAGGATTTGCAGATGGAGAGAAATATGTGAATTGCCAAGGTAAGAATTGGAGAGTTGATCTTGTAGATGAAGTTGTATGGGATTGGTTAAAGAAGAGGATAGAAAATCCTGAACATTTACTCAAAGAGATATTTGCTGAGATGAACGATATGAAAAAGATATCCAAACTTAAAGAAAAGCAAATAAAAATTGAAGCTGATATTAAAGAGAAAGAAGCAGAGGAATTAAATTATGTCATGTTGTTTGGTAAAGGCAAAATCAATGAAACACAATTTGATGCACTAGTTAATCCACTAAAAGAACAGATCTCATATCTTAATGAAGAATTTAAAATCATTAATGGTCAAATTGCAAATGTTGAGAATAGCATTGACGAGATAGAAGTTATGAAGGGGTATTTAACAACATATCAAAATGCTATCCAAAATGATGTATTAGTAATGAATGAGAAACGTGCAATCTTGGATTTATTTGTGGAAAAGGTTTTGCTTCACGAAGATGACAAGATTGAAATTGTATGGAAGTGGGAGAACGAGTCAGAAGATAGACATAAAAATACAAACCATCTTCAAACATATGGAGGATAAACAGCATGATTTTGTCTTAATTCTTGCCGGATATCCTAGGGAAATGGAAAACTTTTTATCTCTTAACCCAGGCTTACTGTCAAGATTTCCAATTGTAGTTGATTTTCCGGATTATTCTGTGGATGATTTAATGGAGATATCCTCAAGAATGCTAGCAGAGAGAGAATATCAATTTAATGAGGATGCAACTGTCAAACTAAGAGAACATCTCATGAGTGTGAAAGCAATCACACATCCAGCAAAATTTAGTAATGGCCGGTATGTTCGAAATATTATAGAAAAATCTATCCGTTCGCAAGCGATGCGATTATTACTTACAGACAAATATAAACGTGACGATCTCTTAACAATCAAAGGTCAAGATTTAGTTTTAACAGATGAAAAGGCAAATTCACAATAATATAAAATTGAGGCTGTCTTAATAATTTGGGATTGGGCCCAAATTTTAAAGACAGCCTCATTTAATTGAATCAAGTATGTGAAAAAAGATACAATCTAATTAGAGTCTTAGCTATTTTTCATTTGGTGGATATCTGCGATATGGTTGTGTATCCACAAATGATTGATCTGAAGGTTGATCTGTTATTTGACCTGGTTGTTGTTGTATATGACCGCCATTTTCTTTTTCTTCAGGAGGATCTTCAAGCTTTGAAGAAGGGGGGGTTTTTGCATTAAAGAAACCTTTTCCATTTTCTGGGTTAGAAATAATCCCCAATGCTGCTAATATTCCTAAAATCCCGGTAACATATGTTTCCCAGCGAGTTAAATCAATTTGATAGCCAAGATCTTCTAAAACCATATATAAAACAGATGCAATAGACACCCATAATCCGTAATTTTTCCATTTCATTGATTCTTTCACACCTTTCAAAAAGGATCAATCTTTTTTTACACTTTAAGAAAGTATAAATTGCCAGCGAAGAAGGGAATTCGACGTAGTGGCCAATTTTAAGTATAAAGTATAAGCGCAACTACGCATCACGCTTCGCCTTTCATGCTCGCTGAGTCGGCGAGTTTTCTTTATCATATTCTGTATAACTAAAAACAGTGAACCGATTATTGATCAAATTGCATAAAGATGTAGAGTTATATATAAATAGCATGAAAACTGTTAACTTCATTCGAAAAAAGCTATAGAAAATCAAACTGAAAACGCTTTCAATACAACCGAAACGATGTTAAAATACAAGGTATAAGAAGGAGTGATCAGGATGAGTGATAACAAATTATTTTTAGAAGAGCTTAAATATCTTGTTGAAAATGAATTGTCACTTAATGAATATGTAATTGATCAATTAGAAGAAAGATTTGAAAAAAATCCGTTTTTAATCACACAGCTTTATCAAATTTTAGCAAAAAACAAAAAAATCTTACCATTTTTTAATGATATAGAAGCAACAATTTATGATTATATTGTCAGTGAGGAAATGGCAAATGAAAAAACGTACTATGGAGCTACCAAGTACGTCGCAGAACTGTTTGATACAACGCAAACGTATATTAAATGCAAAGTAAATCAATCGCGATATTCATTGCAAAAAATTAGTTAATCTTAAAGAAAGAAACACGATAGAGGATGCGTGTTTCTTTCTTTAAGCTTTAAATGTTTTGTCTTTTGCTGGAGTCTTCAAGCTACGATTAGGCAAATGCCAATTAAACGTATAGGATAAAACTCTAAGTATAACAATAGCAATGAATAAAACATATAATTCAGCAGGTTGTTCAACAACATCAAAGCCTATAAGAATGCCAGCAATGATTGCCCAAAACGCATAAATTTCTGAGCGAAGCACTAGCGGCTTTCTGCCAGCAAGCAAGTCCCTGACAATACCGCCGCCACTTCCCGTTAACACAGCAGCCACAACGACTGCACTAGTAGGATGTCCCATGTTATCTGCATAGAGTGCACCTTGTATCGCAAATGCAGATAGCCCGATCGCATCCGTTAGGTTCCCCCATATATGCCAATGCTTTAATAAGCGTTGTGGAAAAAGAAAGACGATCGTCATCGCAAAAAGTGCGATATGAAAAAGCGTGCTTTGTTCCCATAATTCTGTTACAGAAACCCCTATTAATAAGTTCCGAATGGCACCGCCGCCAAAAGCTGTAACGATCCCTAATATATAAACTCCTAAAATATCATATTCTTCTTCCATCGCAATAATGGCTCCACTTATTGCAAACGCAATTGTTCCAATAATACTTAAAACTTCCCAAGTCATTACTTAATATCCCCCAAGTTAGTTCAAGCTTAATAGTCGAACTTGATTTTAAAGCTCAAAATTGGAAAGGTCAATGGTTTTTCTCTTTAAATTATTGAAGTTTTACGAAATGGCTTAAAGATAAATGATAATAATATAGAAAGGATTAGAGAAATATCCAAATGTTTGATATGATTAGATTGCTAAAATGCAAAAAAAGGACTGGTTTATTATTGAATAGTACAGTTGATCATTTAAAAGAAAAAGTAATTTTAGTTGGTTGTCAGCTTCAAGAAATGCTTGATGATCATTTTCAATATTCCATGGAAGAGCTTGCCTCACTTACGAAGACTGCAAACGGTGAGGTGCTTACAAGTATCCTACAAAAAAGAGAACGCCCACACCCGGCCACTTACATAGGAAAAGGAAAGGTTGATGAGCTTTTAAATCTTGTTAAGGAGCTTGAACCAGACCTTGTTATTTTTAATGATGAGCTTTCTCCAAGTCAACTTAGAAATTTATCATCAACTTTGGATGTTAGAATCATTGATAGAACACAGTTAATTTTAGATATATTTGCACAACGCGCAAAATCAAAAGAAGGTAAGCTTCAAGTTGAGTTGGCGCAGCTTCAATATTTATTGCCTAGACTTATGGGGCAAGGGATCGCCTTATCACGCCAGGGCGGAGGGATCGGAACAAGAGGACCTGGTGAAACACAGCTTGAAACAGATCGTCGGCATATTCGAAATCGGATTCATGAAATTAAACAACAGCTTGCTACAGTTGTTCGGCATCGAAACAGATATCGTGAGCGCCGCAAAAAAAATCAAGCATTCCAAATTGCGCTTGTAGGCTATACGAATGCAGGGAAATCAACAATTTTTAATCGCTTAACAACAGCTGAGAGTTTTGAAGAAAATTTATTGTTCGCAACATTGTATCCCATGACACGAAAAGTATTATTACCATCTCATTATCAAGCATTGCTAACAGATACGGTTGGTTTTATTCAGGACCTTCCTACAACATTGGTTGCTGCTTTTCGTTCAACGCTTGAAGAAGTAAAAGAAGCAAATTTAATCCTGCATGTAGTTGATAGTTCAAATGAAGATTATGCCAATCACGAGCAAACGGTTTATAAGCTCCTTGAGCAGTTAGATATAACAGATATTCCTGTTTTAACGGTTTACAATAAGAAAGATATCTCATTGAATTCGTTTGTCCCATCACCGAAAGAGGATTATATTCAAATTACAGCATTTTCAAAGGAAGATTTACATAAATTGATGACACATGTTGAGAAATTTGTTAAGGATGGAATGAATTTTTATAATGTTAGAATTCCTGCGAGTGAAGGCAGATTCATTTCACAATTAAAAACAGAGTCATTAGTTAACAAGCTTATTTTTAATGAGCATGATGAATTATACGAAATTGAAGGTTATGTTCTTCCAACACATTCCATTAATGGACAGCTAGAGAAGTACAATGGAGAGGGTAAGAATAATGTTTAATTATTTAAAACATGGAGCTGTGCTTGCACCGCTAGTAGAAGTTGTAGAAAATAAGATCAAGCACGTGCATGAAGATATTGAAAGAAGGAGTGAAGCAAATCAATTCAGAATCCTTCAAAGCTTTCAAAAGTACCGTGTAAGTGATTCGCATTTTAATCCAACTACTGGTTATGGCTATGACGATAGCGGCAGGGATACTTTAGAAGAAATTTATGCAGATGTTTTTGGCGGGGAAGCAGCGCTTGTTAGACCACAGATTATTTCCGGTACTCATGCGATATCAATAGCCTTATTTGGGGTTCTAAGGCCAGGGGATGAACTCATTTATATAACTGGAAAGCCTTATGATACCCTTGAGGAAATCGTTGGGATAAGGGGAAAAGGAGTCGGTTCATTAAAAGAATTCGGAATTGGTTACCAAACCGTTGATTTGTGCGAGGATGGTACTGTCGATTTTGAGGCAGTGAAACATGCAATAACAAATAAAACGAAAATGATTGGTATTCAGCGATCAAAAGGTTATGCCACTCGTCCATCTTTTACCGTTTCTGAAATAAAAGAAATGATTGATTTTGTTAAATCTTTAAAAGAAGATATTGTCATTTTTGTTGATAATTGCTATGGTGAGTTTGTAGAAGAATTAGAGCCATGTCATGTTGGTGCCGATTTAATAGCTGGATCCTTAATAAAAAATCCAGGTGGAGGAATTGCAAAAACAGGTGGTTATATTGTCGGGAAAAAAGCATTAGTTGAAGCATGCTCATACAGGATGACATCTCCGGGAATTGGAGCAGAAGCAGGTGCTTCCCTATATAGTTTACAAGAAATGTACCAAGGTTTCTTTTTAGCACCTCATGTAGTGGGACAAGCCTTAAAAGGGGCAATTTTCACAGCTGCTTTTTTAGAAGAGCTTGGGATGAAGACGAATCCATCCTGGAATACTCCGCGAACAGATTTAATTCAGTCTGTACAATTCGGTGACCCAAAGCTGATGGTTGCTTTCTGCCAAGCTATACAATATGCATCACCTATCAATTCGCATGTTACCCCATATCCAAGCTATATGCCTGGTTATGAAGATGATGTGATTATGGCTGCCGGGACATTCATTCAAGGTGCAAGTATTGAATTGTCAGCAGATGGACCACTAAGGGCACCATATGTTGCATATGTTCAAGGCGGACTTACATATTCCCATGTGAAAATAGCGATCTGCTCGGCCGTTGATTCGTTAATCGAACAAGACTTAATCACGATAAATGAATAATAATGATCAAAATGGCATCTAATGTTAGAATTTCTTACAATATATTGACATATAATATGACATGGTTTATAATTAGATTAGTAAACAAAAGGAGCGAATAACATGAGTGATAATATACGACGCTCAATGCCCCTATTTCCTATTGGAATTGTTATGCAGCTGACAGACCTATCTGCAAGACAAATCCGATACTATGAAGAGAATGAATTGATTTTTCCGGCGAGAACGGAAAGCAATCGACGACTCTTTTCGTTTAATGATGTAGATAAGTTATTAGAGATTCGTAACTTAATTGAACAAGGTGTAAATTTAGCTGGTATCAAACAAATATTTTCCCGTAAAGAAAATACGAATAATGAAGTCCAGCAAGAGCAACCTAAAACGGTTGAGAAGCCTGACCTCAGTGACGCGGAATTGCGCAAACTGTTAAAGTCAGAACTAATGCAAGCAGGCCGCTTCAATCGACCTACGTTAAGACATGGTGATATGTCAAGATTTTTCCATTAATTATAAGTAATTTTTATTTATAATAAATATTGTCTGTATGAGAGGAGATTTTCAATGTCTAAATATTCAAGAGAAGATATTCTGAGTTTAGTTAAAGAAAACAATGTTAAGTATATCCGTTTACAATTCACTGATATTCTTGGAACAATTAAAAACGTTGAAATCCCAGTAAGTCAGCTTGATAAAGCATTAGACAACAAAATGATGTTTGACGGTTCTTCAATTGAAGGGTTTGTACGTATTGAAGAATCTGATATGTATTTATATCCAGATCTAGATACATTTGTTATTTTTCCTTGGACAGCGGAAAAAGGAAAGGTTGCCCGTTTTATTTGTGATATTTACAATCCTGATGGCACTCCATTTGCTGGTGACCCGCGTAATAACTTACGACGCATTCTTTCTGAAATGGAAGAACTTGGGTTTACTGATTTCAACTTAGGGCCTGAACCAGAATTCTTCTTATTTAAATTAGATGAAAAAGGCGAGCCAACTTTAGAATTAAACGATAATGGCGGTTACTTCGATTTAGCACCAACTGATCTAGGTGAAAACTGCCGTCGTGATATCGTGCTCGAGCTTGAAGAAATGGGCTTTGAAATTGAAGCATCTCACCATGAAGTTGCACCAGGACAACATGAAATTGACTTTAAATATGCTGGCGCAATCAAAGCATGTGATGATATTCAAACATTTAAACTTGTTGTTAAAACGATTGCTCGCAAACATGGTTTACATGCTACATTCATGCCAAAACCATTATTTGGTGTTAACGGATCTGGTATGCACTGTAACTTGTCATTATTCCGTAATGGTGAAAATGCGTTTTTAGATACTAGTGCAGATCTTCAATTAAGTGAAACAGCTAAACAGTTTATTGCAGGTATTATCAAACATGCACCAGCATTTACTGCAGTAACAAATCCAACTGTAAACTCATACAAACGTCTAGTACCAGGCTATGAAGCACCATGTTATGTAGCATGGTCTGCCCAAAACAGAAGTCCATTAATTCGTATTCCAGCATCTCGCGGCTTAAGCACTCGTGTTGAAGTACGCAGTGTTGACCCTGCAGCAAATCCTTACTTAGCAATGAGCGTCCTTTTAGCTGCTGGTCTTGACGGTATTAAAAATAAACTTGAAGCACCAAAACCAATCGATCGCAACATTTATGTGATGTCTAAAGAAGAGCGTATTGAAAATGGAATCGTTGATTTACCAGCAACTCTTGCTCAAGCATTAGATTTATTAAAAGCAGACAGCACGATGAAGCATGCTTTAGGTGAGCACTTATTTGAGCATTTCATCGAAGCAAAAGAAATCGAGTGGGATATGTTCAGAACACAAGTTCACCCATGGGAAAGAGAACAATACATGTCAATGTATTAATATGATAAAAACCCTTGTCACTTTGAAGTGACCCCTAAAAGTTAGACACGGTTATTTCATTAGGCAACTTGGGTAAAATGAGTTCGGTATTGCACCGGACTCATTTTTAATTTTGCCTTTATTCGCTTTGTATTGTAGTAATCGATGTATTTTTCTAATTCTATTTTAAAATGCTCTACACTCTCAAATTCTCTTATGTAGAGGAACTCAGATTTCATAATTCCAAAGAAGTTCTCCATAACAGAGTTGTCGTAACAGTTTCCTTTACGAGACATACTTTGGACTATCCCTCTGGATTCAAGTGCGTGACGATATTTCTTCATTTGATAATGCCAGCCTTGATCGGAATGCAGAAGTAGCTGGTGGATATCAGGTAAACGTTCGAAAGCCTTCTCCAACATATTTGAAACAAGAGAATAGGTTGGTCTAGAACCAATTGTGTACGTGATTATCTCCCCATTAAATAAATCTAAGACAGGCGAAAAATAAAGTTTCTCACCGAATATCTTAAATTCTGTAATGTCTGTTACCCACTTTTCATTTGGGGTATTTGCCGTAAAATGGCGGTCTAAAATATTTGGCGCTATTTTACCGACCGAACCTTTATAAGATTTGTATTTTTTCATTCGTACGATACACTTTAACCCTAGTTCTTTCATAATCCGTTGAACCTTCTTGTGATTCACTTTTTGCCCACGATTCGCAAGTTCATCACGAATACGGCGATAGCCATAACGCCCTTCATGTTCTTCATAAATTGCCTTTATTTCCACTTTTAGATCAGCATCTGGATCTAGACGATTCATACGTTCCACTAAATCATAGTAAGTGCTACGTGGAATGCCAGCGAGTTTTACGAGTGCTTTCACCGGATATTTATGCCTTAATTCATAGACTACTTGCGCTTTGTCTTGTTTGGTGATTTTTTCTTGTTTTGAACTAAGGCATTCAACTTTTTTAAATACTCGTTTTCCATTTCAAGTTGTTTAATACGTGATTCCAGTGCCTCGACAGACCCTTCAAGTGGTGTGGATTTAGTTTGTTTTTTCGTATCTTTTTTCATGGATGGACGCCCCTTTATCTTTGATTGAAGGGCATCTAATCCTTGTGTTTCAAATTGCTTTTTCCAAACAAGTATTGTGGATGGAGCAGCTATATTAAAGATAGCCGCTGTTTCCATTATGGACGTACCGTGTTCAATCATATAATTTAGTACGTCTAGTTTAAACTGTTGGGTGTAATTTGTATATAATTTTACGAATGCTTCTACACCATTGTATTCATATTGTTTGACCCATTTAAGAAGTGCTTTATTATCAGTTCCCAAAGATTTAGCTAATTCATATGAACTCTCATTTCCATTTAAATAACGTTGAACTGCTTGTAATTTATCTTCTGCAGAAAATTTAGCCATAAAAAACTGCACCTCCAACTGTTAGATGGTGTCTAACAATTGGGGTGCAGTTCACTTTTTGTGGCAAGGGTTTTTTGCTGGGGTGAAGCAGAAGTTTAAATCTAGTAAAGTTCCCAAGGATATTTTTTGATCAATCGATTTGATGTTCTCCTTAAAAGACAAAAAATAACGTATGAATTTTTCACACGTCATTTTTTGGATCTTTTTAATGTTTAAGAAATAAAATTTTGTACTTAGTTTTAGTGTCTAGCTCGAGCCGAATGCTTAGCGCCTTGCGCTTTTTAATTATATCAGAATTTATATATTTTCTTAACATGGCTTGCGTTTCTGAATCTAGCTCCAGGCGCCATCGGCTCTAGGGTCTAGTCAAACAGGAATTGAAGGTAAAGAACACCTACTATTCCTGTTCGCTTATGCTTGTCGCCGATAGGCAGGCGCCTTGCGCTTTTTTCATTATTCAGCATTTCAGAAAGCTTATTAATGAATTGTACGGTATACACCTATTACCTTACCTAATATGCTGACATTTCGTAATATAATAGGCTCCATAGTGGAATTTTCGGGTTGTAAGCGGATGTAATCTTTCTCTTTAAAGAATCGTTTACAGGTTGCTTCATCTTCCTCGGTCATGGCGACAACGATATCGCCATTGTTAGCGGTTTGCTGCTGTCTAACGATTACCATATCCCCATCAAGTATACCGGCCTCTATCATACTCTCTCCCATTATTTCAAGCATGAATACAGAATCATCGTCATTTATATACCGGTCAGGGAGTGGAAAGTATTCTTCAACATTTTCAATAGCTGTTATAGGTAAACCTGCTGTTACCTTACCGATGACCGGAACATTTACAACCTTACTTTTAGGAATATGAATTGTTTCTTCTTCTTCCAATATTTCAATAGCCCTAGGTTTTGTCGGGTCACGGCGAATCAGGCCCTTTGATTCCAATCTAGCTAAGTGACCATGAACAGTTGAGCTTGAAGCAAGACCGACTGCTTCACCTATTTCCCGAACTGAAGGAGGATAGCCCTTCTTTTGAACCTCATCTTTTATAAAGCTTAATATATCCTGTTGTCTTTTTGATAGTTTCGTCATCCTCTGTTACACCTCGGATTCCTGTAATATATGTTTATTATAGCATCATTTACCTTTTTATACAAACGTAAGTTCGAAAAAAATAGTTGACCGGAACAATTGTTCGTACTATACTAAAGTTAATAATACGAACAAATATTCTTATGAGGTGGAAAAAATGAAAAAAGAAACAATCTTTTATATTCTAGCTTTCTTCGTTGTTTTCATAGCTGTTACTGGAGCTCTATCATTTTCGGGTAGTAATAATCGACTGGATAACTTTCATCAAGTTAAAATAGAAGAGGGAGATAGCTTGTGGAGTTTAGCTGAACAATTCCATGAGAATGCTAATATTTCAAAACAAGAATTTGTTGAATGGGTACAGGAGAAAAATGATATTTATTCTAGCACTATTAAGCCAGGGGATTTAGTCGTTGTACCAGTAGAAAAAGAAGAATATTATCAAATTGAACAGATTGCTAGCGAATAATATTTGATTACATGACTTGTTAAAGTGAAAAAGATTGGAAACAGTAGGGTGATAGGGATTGAAAGCAATTATATACTGCAGAGTAAGTACAGACAAAGAAACTCAGGATACTTCTATCGAAAGGCAAAGAGAAGAGTTGGAACAACTGGCAGCATTACATAAAATAGAAGTTGTAAAAATTATTGAAGAACGGCAGAGCGGATATGACATAGACCGGGATGGAATCATTGAAGCACTTGCATTAATAAAGGATAAACAAGCTAGTGTTCTTCTGGTTCAAGATGATACCCGTCTAGGTCGAGGGCATGCTAAAATAGCTCTTTTACATGAAATAAGAAAATTAGGGGCAAAGGTATTTACCCTAAATGAGCAAGGAGAACCTGAATTATCTGAAACCGATTTAATGGTTTTAAATATCCTTTCAGCGGTGGAAGAATTTCAACGAAAGCTTGTTAACTATAAAATTAAAAGAGGAATGAATCGGGCAATTGAAAACGGATATCGACCTCAGGATAACTTATCAAATTTAGATCAAGGCGGGGGAAGAGAAAAAATCGATGTTCCCATTGAGGAAATCATAAAACTGCGCAGTAAAAACCTTACTTTTCATGAGATTGCAGCAACTCTAAGAGGGGTTGGGTATCATGTAAGTAAAGCTACGGTTCATAGAAGGTATAAAGAATATATCGAAGGTGTAAACAGCAACAAGGAATAATAATTCAGTTATGTTTTAAACAATTTGAAAGGTCAAACGGTTGTCATTTTGGTCTCCTTTTAGTATGATGACATGTATATTAACTAATGATCTTTTTTATATGAAGGAATAGCCAACTAAGCAAGAGCCATTTTTCCAGTTATATTATTTTTATAAGTTGGTTATTGAAGATTAACAGACTAAAGGAGAATAGATTGATATGCTACCAAAAGTAAAAATTGATCGTATAAATGAATTATCTAAGAAGTCTAAAGTAGAGGGTTTAACGGAAAAAGAAAAAATGGAACAACAATCATTACGTCAAGAATACTTATCAGCTTTTCGTTCTTCAATGAAAAATACGTTAAAAGGTGTTACAGTAGTGGATCCAAATGGGAATGATGTAACTCCGCAAAGATTAAAAGATGAAAAGAAGAAATTTAATCTTCATTAAAAGGAATAGATCTGATGATGTATTCCTTTTTATATGTAAAAAGGAGTATTTTTTTAAAAATGTACTAAGGAGTCTAGCAAGAATTTATATAATATCACAACATGTTAAAAATTTGGTAGAACTTACCTTGATTTTATGATTCTTCGACAAAAATAGTGCCTTCTTTCTCCGTCTTAAGACAATTCTTGCTTATTTGTTCTTTTATAATAAGAGAAATGGGGATGCAAGAGGAGGAGTGAATAGGTGAGACACTATTATATTTATTTAATAGAAGAGGAATTTGCAAGTCATTACTTCGGTCGCGAGTCCAAAATTTATCACCTGTTTCAGGACTTTCACTGGACAACGGTCCGTTCAAATCATGTAGTAACACTGGAAAAACAAATAAATTATATTACAAAGCCTATACCAACCTTATTTATACATCAGCTACTTCGTACACATCTGGGGAATCGTACGGATTATCAAAATGTTCGTCATATACATAAGATTGAACTTAAGACTAATCTAGGTAACGCCACTTTAATCGTAAAAGACCGTTACCTTGAGCTTTCTTCTGATGGAAGTTTTGAGGCAGAAACGATTTTTTTCGAGGTGTTAAGAAAATTTGACCCGTGTTTTTTAGCGATGGATTTACAAGGTGAACGATATGGCTGGTTAAATCCGATAAAAGAAAGAAATTTTGGCTAAAAATGAAGAAATTATATTTCAAATGTTGTATAATATCGTAGGGTTTAGTACACTGTAAGATAGACAACATGAAGGAGGAAATATAATGGACTTATGGGTTGTTATTCTAGTAGGCATTCTAGCACTACTTGCTGGAGTTGCACTAGGATTTTTCATTGCGCGTAAATACATGATGACTTACCTAAAGAAAAATCCACCAATTAATGAACAAATGTTAAAAATGATGATGATGCAAATGGGTATGAAACCATCTCAAAAGAAAATCAATCAAATGATGAAAGCCATGCAAGGTCAAATGAAATAATAAAAATGTTGATATATAAGTTTTAGGCAGTTTATACAATGAAAACTCCTTCTCATAATGAGGTTGGTGATTCTTTCATTGTATTTTTAAATGCAAATTGCGTAAACCTTCATATACCAACTATTTAACCACTTTTTCTGTCGAAAATCTCAGCAGCAAAAGTGGTTTTTTGTTCAAATCAATCAGACGAATGAATTTGTTACGAATCGGGTAAGAAAAATGGGGATAACAGATGGGAATAGTTCATTCATTATTTAATATCCCAAAGTGCTACAACAAGTGGGCTATCAAAACTAAAATGTAAGAATGGAAATGACATAGAAGATAATATCAAATTTAATATAAACGATAGCACGCGGCAAAAGCGTGCTTTTTATCATAGTTCAAAGGTATATAGAAATAATTGAATGAAGTTGCTGCTTAGGAATAATAAATTCTATTTTTTTGTGCATGGTCGTCTTTTATATATTGAGTCAACAATATATCAAGCTCTTGACTATATTGAATAGAAATCGTTGAATTAATCCCGTTTTTTAGGACAATATCAATTAGTTCGGCTCGTTTCTTTTCAATTAACTTAAGCATTTCTTGTTTAGACACGAGAACTGTCCTTTCTAATCATGTTTGTTATTAGCAAATTTTACCCTGTTTTTGAAATAACTTCAAAGGAAGATACTAGAAACAGCATTGAATCTATTATAAAGGTATCCTGTGTAGAATGAAAAGAAGAAAATGTAATTTGTTAATGAAATGACATAAAACTGTCACATGATTATAGATATAAAGAAAGGGCATCTTTGCTAGAATAAAGAAGACATTCTCTTTAGGAGGAGTAAGATGACGGATGTAAACATTTTTTTAGCATTTGGGGCTGGTTTCTTATCGTTTATCTCTCCATGCTGTTTACCACTTTATCCAGCCTTTTTATCTTATATAACAGGGGTTTCTGTTGGTGAATTAAAAACGGAAAATACATTATTGCAAAAACGAAGTTTGTTACATACGATTTGCTTTTTAATCGGATTTTCATCCATTTTTATTGCTTTAGGATTTGGTACTTCTTTTATCGGCGAGTTTTTTCAAAATTACCAGGATCTTATTCGGCAAATTGGAGCTATCCTAATAGTGTGCTTCGGACTGATGATTGTAGGGGTTTTTACACCAGAGTTTTTGATGAAAGAACATCGATTTGAATTTAAGAATCGTCCTGCTGGTTATTTTGGATCTGTACTTATTGGGTTAGCATTTGCAGCAGGGTGGACACCTTGTACAGGACCGATCCTGTCAGCTGTTATTTGGATGGCTGCTACAAATCCTAGCTCAGCTATGCTCTATATGATTTCCTATATTTTGGGATTTGCTGTTCCATTTATTGTATTATCATTCTTTATAGGAAAACTTGGCTGGATCAAGAAGCATAATATCAAAATTATGAAAATAGGCGGCTTTCTTATGATAGGAATGGGGATATTACTTTTCTTTGATTTAATGACATCTATTATTATTTTCTTAACAGGGATATTTGGTGGCTTTACAGGATTTTAAATCTTTTTTAGTTTTGTAAGAACAATCTTTTTGAGTCGATTTTACTATGCTTAAGGGAACTTTTTGATATAATGATATTAAGAGTGTATACGATTGCTTTTGTTGTGAAGGATTCGAACTTTCATACTTCTTATATGCAATCGCCTTCACATTTGAAGTTTGACTTTTATCAGGCTTCCTTATCATTTTTTCAGGAGGAACTAGGCATGGCTAGAATTTTAATTGTTGATGATGCCAAGTTTATGAGAATGACGTTATCAAATATCTTAATAAAGGCGAACCATACAATCGTTGGAGAAGCAGAAAATGGAATAGAGGCGGTTGATCTTTTTGTTAAAGAAAAGCCAGACTTAGTAACGATGGATATAACAATGCCAGAAAAAAATGGACTCGAAGCACTTAAAGAGATTAAGCAAGAATATCCTGATGCAAAAATTATAATGTGCTCGGCAATGGGTCAGCAAAAAATGGTTGTCGATGCAATTGAGGCTGGTGCTAAGGATTTCATTGTAAAGCCCTTTGATGAAAGCCGTGTGATCGAAGCAGTTAAACGTGTGCTAAATTAAGAGGACATTTGAGGCTGTCTCAACAGGGGTCTAATCCTATTAATGAACAATCATATATGGACTCATCGCGGTTCAATTTATGTTGTTTCACGGATCTGACCTTTTGGTATGAGGCAGTCTTTTTAACTGTCTAAAAATCAAATAGAAATATGTGTAGGTAATTATGGAAATATCGTTTATACTAAGACTAGTTAGTTGTTGAGTAAAGGATTGATTTGTTTGTTTACAATTATTTCTTCCTTTGTTGCCATAGGAATGGGTTTGCTCGTTTTATTCGTTCGAATGAAATCAGCTAAAAAGCCTGCAACCGCAAAGAAAATTATTTTGCCGCCAATTTTTATGAGTACTGGTGCACTTATGTTTATCCATCCAATGTTTCGAGTAACTGTTGCTGAATTTTTTGAAGCTCTAATAGTAGGAATGCTCTTTTCGATCTTTTTGATTAAAACTTCGAATTTTGAAATCAGGGAGAATAACATTTATCTGAAACGCTCTAAAGCGTTTGCATTTATACTAATCGGATTGTTACTCATTCGTATTATCATGAAATCTTATTTAAGTAGTACGATAGATTTTGGAGAGTTAAGTGGTATGTTTTGGATTCTTGCATTTGGGATGATTGTTCCATGGCGAATCGCGATGTATATTTCTTATAAACGAGTTAAGGAACAGCTTGATTCATCGACAAATATACCAACGATATAAATTTTTGCAGGCTCTCACACGCCCAAGTGTTCGAGATGAAGTATCTAGCGTCTTTCGCTCCGATTATCTTAGTTGCTTACAAATGAAGAAGAGGCTGTCTCAAACCCTTTAAAAAAGGAACCCCTTTGAGACAGCCTCTTTTTGCTATTAATAGACTAAACATATCGAGTCTAAAAGAGGGCTTTATATGCTGTGTAATCGATTTGCTTCTCTTTCAATCGCTTAATTAGAAATTTATGATCACGTTTTGGGGTTGCCATAATATATCCTCTGATCACTAAATCCAATGTTATTTTTGAGGCATTTTCATTTAACGCAAGCTCCCCAATTTTGCCGGCGATTTTTTGCCGGGCAACATCCCGAAAAAGCTCAGGAACAGGTTCTACTAGTTCCTCCAGCAATTTTTTCTCATCCTGATTCCATAAATGTCTTGTTTTGTCTAAATAATAATCCTGCCAATCTAAGTCTGATTTGCCATCTTCTTTTGGCAGTCTTTTAAGAAACTTTCGGAACATGAAAAATCCGCCGATTGCTAACATCGAGAGTAAAAAAACGGTCCAAAACAGGATAAACCATAGAAACCAGCCTTCTAGCAATTTTATCACCTCGTATGAAAAAAACTTGTACCATATTAACAGGCAGCTTGTCTCCGTCTTTCGAACAAATGGTTCTAAAAGGGGGGGGGACAAAACTGCCTTGTTTTTCTCGATTAATTCTTATTATACACATGGATAGTAAAGGTGAAAACTATTCTTGATGACCATAAGCATGATGTTCTTTTGCTAAGAGGAGCAATGCTTTCTTGACTGCTTCAACCTTTTTACGGTCATAGGATGAAGTCATTAATTCATTTAATTCAGCTTGAACATGGAATATTGAATGTTTATAGTAAATATCAAGTCGTATTGTCCCAGCATCTGTGGGCAGATAAACAAATTCACAAGTACGTACCATCATCGGCTCCTCCTAGAAATCCACTATTATGTACAAATGCATAAAATTTTTTGAAAAAAAAGGATATCTACTTCAATAATAGCAGATAGCGCAAAGATTTTCACTCTATATAAATAAAAAAATGCCTGATTTAAAATCAGGCACCCGTTCCTTCCGATCCGTACATGGTTAAGTGTCCCGCAACAAGCAAATGATTCGGAAGGAACATTAATACTTTATACATTATCATGGAGGGTTATGCCAGGTAAAGCCCAAATATTTATAAAAAGGTAAGATATCAAACTTAACGGGTAATAATCCCGACTCAAGGAAGTCTTTTTTAAGGTTTTAAAATAATTTTTAAACAGTTATTACTCCTATTATTAAACATCTGAAAACCTTCTTCCGCTGCTTCAAGTGATATTCGATGGGAAATGATATCACGTGGATCCAATTTTTCATTGTTTAGCATTGCATAAAGAGGTTGAAAATATGGCTTAACAGGTGCAAGCCCCATCTTTAAGGTAATATTCCTGATGTAGAAATCACCTAATGGAAATGTGTTATACCTTGTCCCGTAAATTCCGATAAGCTGAACGGTTCCACCTTTACGAACTATTTGCGAGGCTAATTCGATGGTTTGTAGAGAGCCGCCTTGTAATCTTAAAGCCGTTTCTACGATTTCTACTGGTTTCATCTTGCCGCTCATTCCAACACAATCAATTACAACGTCTGCTCCACCATTAGTTATCTCTTTAAGAATGAATGGTAGCTCCTTCGTTTTATCGAAGTGATAGGTTTCGACCTTATTGGTATTTTGGGCATGTTGTAAACGATAATCAACACGGTCCACGACAATGACTCTTTCGGCTCCTTTTAGCCATGCCAGTTTTTGGGTGAGAAGGCCGATCGGTCCCGACCCTAGTATAATGACAGTGTCCCCAGACTTAAGGCCAGAATTTTCAATCGCCCAGTAGGCAGTGGGGAGCGCATCTGTCATTAACAACAACAAGTCATCATCAATTTCACAATTATTAGGGACTAAGATTGGGTTAAAATTAGCAAATGGTACTCGAAGCTGCTCTGCTAGACAGCCGTCAAAATCACCTAAAAGCCGAGAATATCCATAGCAAGCTCCAATCTCACCCTCTATATTGGCATTATCACATTGGCTATCCAATGAATGATGACAATAAAAACATTCACCACAACCTATGGTGTAAGGAATAATGACTTTGTCACCCTTTTTTACATGGTCAATAGCTTTGCCGACCTCTGAAACAATACCGATTGCTTCATGACCAATAATATAATCTTTTTCAAGACTTGGGATTAATCCATGATATAAATGAAGATCAGAACCGCAAATCGATGTAGATGTAACGTTGATTACAATATCATCATCTTTTTCTAGCTTAGGATTCTGAACCTCTTTTACCTTAACATGTTTAAATCCTTGATACGTAACAGCTTTCATAACATAAGCCTCCATGAAAATCAATCTGTCACTCGGAGCAAATAGTGAATAACCGCAGCCTGTTCCTCCTTCGTAAAACCTGTCGTTACATCGATGTAAAAGTCATGACCCTTTCCGGAAACATGTGCCGAGGAAAGCTGATCATTTTCAAGATTAGCCTTGATCACCTTTTGACGCAGCTTGGAATCAAGCAATGCTTTTAAGCTGTTAACAGGGTCAGGATGAATTCCTTTGAATAAGGTATTAGGGATGCCCAATTCTAGTGATGGCCCAACAGCTACACCACCATCATGTAAATAAGGGGCACTCCAGTATAGGCCATATAAGCTTGGAGTTTTATATACTCCAGAAGAATTTCCATGCGCCCAAGCTTTTTTAAGTGACTGTTTTTCTTTGTCATTCATCTCTACCGCTATTGTTTCTGGGTGTTTAGGTAGCGGTACAGGTGTATTTGGTGCAAAAATTACAGGCTTTGTAAAATAATGTTCAGTTACATGAAAACCTTTAGCACGGGAAGAGTCTGTTTTGATTTCTTCTGTACTAATAAGTTGATTATTTGTTAAATAGGTTCCTCCATGACAGGATATGCATCCAGCTTTTGCAAAAACGGATCTTCCTTTTTCAAATGTTGCCTTATCCTTTTTTAATTCTGTGGCTGGCGGTGCTAGTGTATTCATGTATGCTGACATTGCATTAACCTGCTCCCAAGCCTTATAGTTATCTGAGCTTGAGAAAAGGCCGATACTTGTCATATAAGATATTTTAGGAAAGGTTGGAGCTTTAATTAATCGATTTACACCTGGAGCATTTGGTGTCGGGTCGACCTGTGCAAAGAACTCAGATGGTTTAATGCCTGAATTTATATCATAACGATATTTACTAGATGCAGCCCGTTGTAATAACGTTCCCATATAAACCTCTTTATTGATATGAAAGACAGGTTCACTGATTTCTGATTGAGAAAGTGCATCCATATTTTGTGAATGAGCATTATTTATCGCCGCACTTAACCCTTTAAAAGGACCGATTTGTCCTTGGCCGCTCCAGCCAAATGGATGATCGCCAAATGTATAGGAATCAGGAGTTTGAACCGGGTTATTTGCAAAATCGATGGTCGTGTCAACACTTCCTGTTGGATATTTCACTATTTCTTGATCAACAAATTGCTCCAGTAAATCTGGATCAGGAAGTTTTTCTTTTTGAGTACCAGGAATGACTTTTCCATCTTTTTTTATAAACTCTTTAATCGATTCCATTTCTGTGTGGGTAAAATAAGCGGCAGTATTGGAGCCCATTGCAAGTATCAGTCCCATATTTAAATCAGTATTTGGTGCACCTGCAATCACCTTTCCAGATTGGTTTACTGTAGCATGGCATAAGGCGCAGCTAATCCCGGCCTTTAATCTTCCTTCATCAAACACGACCTTTACACCAATCGGGATATATGTATCCTTAGCCACATCTATACCAGTATTAATTAAATCACCTTTGTTTATTTTCGTTTCACCAGCTTGAAAATTCTCTTCCGCTTTTACTTGCAGATTTGAAGTACCTTTACCATTAAGAGCTAATATGGCCTGAGTAATCCCCTTTAGTGTGACTGGCCCTTCAAATATGCCCATAATATCTGTGAAAAAAACTTCATTTCCAAACGTCTCCTTGAAAAACATTTCTTTTCCTAAATCAATTTGTGTAGATGTGCTATTGTTAGTTGATGCTGTGGAAAGGGGCAAGAGAGTTCCGTCATGCTTTTTTTGAACAAGCATTTCATCGGAAGGCAGTAAGGTATATTCTAATGATAATTTACTTATTCCGATATAAATACTAACAAGTACTACTGAAATAATCGCCAAGATCGTAAGTAAGCGTCTCATAATTCTTTACCTTTCTTATAGGATGATGTTATTAGTATGTTTTCCTTTGCAGCTATCATGCACATTAACTAAGATGTGTTTCTAAATTAAATCTATCCTTACTTAGATTTTGTAAAGGACTTTTATGAATTCAGGGAGAATAAATTATATAAGGTTAAGCAATAAAGCTAAAGAAAAATCGTGAGGGGATCTTATGATTGTATATGAAGACAAGACTTCCTTTATAATGACTGAACAACATGAGCATGCATTATTAGCTGAAGGCTTTGCACAAAACTGGAAATCTGAATGTTTTCTTGGCGAAGAAAAAAGAGAGTCAGTTTTATATGCAATAGCTCAGCATGATCGTTCATGGATTGATGTCGATGTGTCACCTGTATGGAACGATAAAGTCAATAAACCTTATACCTTTATTGATTTTCCACATTCCATGAAATTGCATTTTTATGAGAAGGGAATTGATGAAATTGAAGAGAAGGATGCTTATGCGGCATTGATGTGCAGTATTCACTATACACAATTTTTTGATGGAATGAAGTTAGATAAACGAATGACCTCCTATCTTAACAAAGAATATAAGAGACAACATCGTATATTTTCTGCTTTAAACCTTATAAAAAACGATAAAAATATGATGTTTCATTATCAACTACTTAAATTTTGTGATCATCTATCGCTATTTGTATGTATGCAAGAGGCGGGAGCTGTTGAGGAAAAGGTTCACAGTTGGTTTAAAAAAGGGATTTTACAGCCATTTTCATTTTTTAAAGAAGACATGTTTATGGTAAAATGGAAAAACGAAGTTGAAATCAGTGTTCAGCCATTTCCTTTTAGAGGCGAATTTGAGGTTTCAATTCCAATGCGAAAGGTTACGAAAGAGCTTTTGAGTCATAATGGGATACTCGAAGCGTTTCATCAAACGCCTGCGCATGAAAGAAAGGTAACAATTACTTCAAAGTAGAAATAAAATTCAAAAAATAAAACGTTTTCAATTGATTATCGGAATTTTTTTGGTATGATTATAACGAATACTATCCTAATTGGGGAAAGGAAGTACATAGATGAATAATAAAATTGCAGTTCAATTGTATACTTTACATGGAGAATGTGAGAAAGATTTTTACGGTACATTAGAAAAAGTTGCTGAATTAGGCTTTAATGGAGTAGAATTGGCGGGTTATTGGGGAAAGGATGCAAAAGATTTAAAAGCTACGCTTGATCGCCTTGGACTTAAAGCTGTTAGCAGCCATGTACCTTTGGAGAAAATGGAAGAAAATCTCGAAGGTGAATTAGAGTATTTAAAAGTTCTTGACTGTGCAAATATTGTAATCCCTTACTTAGTTGAAGAAAGACGCAGCGATTATGCAGGGTTAGTTAAGCGGTTAAATGAGATTGGTGAAAAAAGCCAAAAGGATGGAATTTCGTTAAGTTATCACAATCATGATTTTGAGCTTGAAAAAAATAATGGGAAATCACATCTTGAGTTCCTTTTTGAAGAAACAAACCCTAAGTTTGTGAAAGCAGAATTGGATGTTTATTGGTTAACGTTGGCAGGCGAAGATCCGCTTGAATGGATGGATAAGTATTCAGACCGTATGTCATTAATCCACTTGAAGGACATGACGACAGATAGTGAAAGAACCTTTGCCGAATTAGGGACTGGTGGAGTTAATATTGAAGGTGTTTTAAGAAAGAGCAAGGAAACGCAAATTCAATGGTTTGTTGTTGAGCAAGATCGATCAAAACGCTCTCCTTTTGAAAGTATTGAAATAAGTATGAATTATTTAAAAGAGACTTTACCTAAAATCGAATAAACAATGATGCAAAGGGTCGGGTTCCAAAACAGGGACTGACCCTTTTACATAGGTTGCATCTATTGCTTGCCCTGACCGTTATTAATTTTTCGAAATGCTGAAGGGGAGATCTTTTTTTGTTCCTTAAAAACACGTGAGAACGTTTGAAAAGACTGATAACCTACCTCCAGAGCAATTTCTGTAACCGGAATCGTCGTTGATGTTAATAAACTGCATGCATGGCGAATCCGAATTTCATGTAAAAAATGAACGAAATTAAGTCCAACATGTTCTTTAAAAAGTTCACTTAAGTAAGGGACGCTAACATGAAATTGCTTTGCTAATTTTGATAGAGTAATATCTTCTTGATAATGAAGATGGATATATTGAATAATGTCCCAAATGATGCCCTTTTTTGCTGAGTGATTATTCGAAATAGAATGTATTTGCTTCCCTTTTCTGTTCCGTTCAAATAATATAAGTACTTCTGTTAATTTTGCCTTAATTACAATTTCTTTATATGGTTTGTTACCGTTATATTCTTCATACATTTCTTCTAAATTACGCTTTATTTTATAAAAATACTCATCATTAAGCTTAAGGTAAGGGTTGAGTTCACTTTCTCCTGTTTCAGATAATAAACCTTGCAGACCAATATCATGGATAAGTCCTAAATCAAATATGCAATTAAATAAAATTAGAGGTCTGTCTTTTTCGGCTACAATCTCATGAATTTGATAAGGCAGTATAAACGTAAATGTACCAGCTTCCATTTCATGCTTCTTTCCATTTATCACTTCATGGCCTTGCCCCTCAATCACTAACGAAAATTCAAGATAATCATGGCGGTGGGAGGGGAAGGATGATTTTATCTCATTAATGGATAGGTGAAACGGAAAAGTGGTGTCCATATTGGGATAAGTAGATAAGTACATTGGAAAAATTGTCATATAAGCCGTTCCTCCTTTACAGAAAAAATGAGATAAATAGATGAAAAATTGATCAGTTTTTTTACTGCTTTTATTTTATCATATTTGTAAGCGTTGTTATCATTTCTTTGGAGGTTGCAACCAAAAAGGGCTTCATACCAATAAAACAATTAATAAATGGAGGTACATATGAAAAATAAAATTAGATTAGGAATGATTGGAGCAGGGGCAATTGGAAGTGTCCACTTAGAGGCATTTAATCGGTTAACAGAAGATGTTGTACTTCAAGGGATTACAGATGTTTACCAGCCTTTAGCTGAAAAACGTGCAGAAGAATTTGGAATTTCACAAGTTTTTACTAGTGCCGAGGAATTGATTCACGACTCGCAAATCGATGCTGTTATTATCGGTGTACCGAATAAATGGCATGCCCCGCTTGCGATTCAAGCATTAAAAGCAGGAAAGCACGTTCTTGTAGAAAAACCAATGGGAATAGATAGTGAAGCAGCTAAGGAAATTGTGAGAGTACAACGTGAGTCCGGCAAAGTTGTAATGGTCGGACATCAAATGAGATGGCAATGGCAAATTCAGCAAGTGAAGGAACAAGTTGATAAAGGTGCATTAGGAAAAATCTATAATGCAAAAACTGGATGGTTTCGCAGAAAAGGAATTCCAGGATGGGGGAGCTGGTTTACGCAAAAATCCGAAGCAGGCGGAGGGCCATTAATTGATATCGGTGTTCATATGCTGGATTTAGCTCTTTATTTAATGGGAAATCCAAAGCCGGTATCTGTATTCGGCTCAACATATGCTGAATTTGGACCGAAGAAAAAAGGAATTGGAACATGGGGAACACCGAACTGGAATGGTCACTACGATGTGGAGGATTTGGCGACAGCTTTAATTAAAATGGAGGATGGTTCGACGCTGTCTCTAGAGGTTAGCTGGGCTGTTCATATGGATACGAGCAATGAACCGTTTATCCATTTAATGGGCTCAGAAGGTGGTGCATCACTTAGCGGCAGCCGTGCGAAAATTTTAACTGAACAATTCGATCGTGCCCTTGATATAGACCTATCTCCTACTGAAAATTATGAAGATGACCGCATCCGTTTAAGCAAGCATTTTATTGAATGTATTCATGAAGGTAAGCAGCCAATAACCTCAGCAATGTCGGGGTTAACAAATAATCTAATACTTGATGCAATCTATGAATCTTCAAAAACTGGTCGTGAAGTGATATTAGATTGGAATATTTAATTAAAATTAAGTTGCGGTCTTGAATTCGGGTACCGTTCAGCTATGGTCAAGTTCCATTGTTGAATTTGCCAAGATGTTAATTTACAACCGTTACTTAATTGCCTCCAGTTCAATCACAAAAAACGTGAGTATCTATGGACTGAGATCAACCGTTTCATAAAGCCTCGATTATAAAAATACAAAGGTGTGAACGATATGTTAAAAGGAATTACTAAAGCGGGATTAGGGGAGATCACGGATGATAAAAAGTTCATTGAATTAGCGGCAGAATTCGGTTTCCAATCCGTTGATCTAGATGCAAAAAGCCTTATTGATAAATATGGCTTGGAAAACGCAAAGGAAATTTTACACAAAAATAATATCGTCATCGGGGCGATAGGACTGCCTGTTGAATGGCGTCAATCAACTGATCAATTTAATGCTGATCTGCCTAAGTTAGTTTCTGCAGCAAAAGCGGCAAATGAACTAGGATGTACTCGTTGCTGCACCTATATTTTGCCGTCAACTGATCTTAAGGCCGCAAGTCTGATGAGTTTAGCAGTAAAACGGTTAAGAATCTGTTCGGAAATTTTAGGGACATACGGGATTCGCTTAGGTTTAGAATATGTTGGTCCACATCATTTAAGAACTGCATGGCAAAATCCATTCATATGGACACAAGCAGAAACATTGGATTTAATCGATGCCATTGGTCTACCTAATGTTGGCTTGTTGCTTGATTCCTATCATTGGTATACAACAGGCTTATCAGGTGAGGATTTAGTAAAATTAAACGAAAATCAAATCGTTCATGTCCATATTAATGATGCTACCGAACTACCTATTGAAGAATTAAAGGATAATGACCGTTTATATACAGGTGAGGGTGTAATCGACTTACCAGTGTTTTTACGAAGTATAAAACAAACCGGATATAAAGGTTCTGTGTCACAAGAGGTGTTAAATCAAAATATACCAATGCAATCAGCTGAAGAGCTTATGAGAAGGTCAAAGATTGGTTTTGATAAGGTGTTTGGGGAATTGTAAGGATATCAAAAAAGCAGTGGCATACTATTTCCGCTGCTTTTTTATAGTTAATTGGCTCTTAAATTAAAAATCAGCCAGCATTTTTGCGAGTGGCCCTTTTTGATCAATGATATCAAGAATGTCATATATCGAAATAGGAAACATTGGATAGCCAGTCGGTCGTGGTGCAATTTTAAAACGTTGAAAATAAATGACGAGCGTTTTGTCAGCAAGATAAAAGTCTTGGTTGGGACGGATAGTATCAAATGGATGAAAGGTGTTTATGTTTCTGTTGGATATCTGTTCCTTTACTAAAGATGAAAGACGTTGCAGATAATCACTATTTGGTTTAAAGAGGTTGGATAAAACGAAGATTTTACCTGTTCGAATATCGGCGGTGAAAGAAGAAAGATTGTCAAATGGATGTGCCAGCTTAGGGCCTGTAGCAACATTATTTAAGCTAATACTGATAATCCCGCGCTGATTATTTTTTACTTCATAATCTCCGACTAATTCTGTAATGTATGTTTGTTGATAGCTTTTATTAAATAAATGGTTTACCTTCCTAAGAAGCGCTTTATTCAACTTGTTTTGGATCACAGGGTTTTTTGGCCATTGCACCTGGGGATAATAAATGATACCTGTCGGCGCTAAAATCATCATTGTTTGGATTGGGACTGGCAAGCGTACTTCTTCCATTAAAACACAACCCTTACCTGAATATATTTGGTAATAAGATATTCATAATCGGATTTTGTGTTCGGTTGAATGTAGAGGATTCCTGAAAATAGTTAAATCATAATATCTTAAAACTCATAAAAAAGCTGTTACGATCTAATCTATGACTCTAGCTTTTCCTTTTCATAGAATGATGGTATTCTTTATTTAAGAACGCAAGTGAGGGATGCTGTTACATCGTCATTAATGGGGTGAACCATTTTTTGGTGTGAAAACGTTCTCAATGATCTTTTAAAACGAGTGGCATGGGAGGAAATCATCGTGACAACGAAATCAAATGTAAGTCTAGTAGAAAGTTTAGAAGTTCCAACAGTTATGAAAGCAGCAGTTATGAACAAGCCTTTTGACATTGAAATTCAGGAAGTTCCCGTACCCGAGGTTCAAGGTAATGAAGTGTTAGTAAAAGTAATGGCTGTGGGGGTTTGCGGCTCAGATATCCATTATTATGAACACGGTAAAATTGGACGTTATGTCGTGGAAAAACCAATTATTTTGGGACATGAATGTGCCGGAATTGTTGTAGAAGTTGGAGAACATGTAACAAAAGTAAAGGTTGGAGATCGTGTAGCAATTGAGCCGGGCATTACTTGCGGACGTTGTGATTATTGTAAAGAGGGCAGATATAATCTTTGTCCAGATGTTCAATTTTTAGCGACACCGCCTGTTGATGGGGCGTTTGTACAATACATAAAACATCGTGAGGATTTTTTATTTTCAATTTCCGATGACCTCTCATATGAAGAAGCTGCATTGGTAGAACCATTTTCTGTTGGTATCCATGCTGCAAATCGAGCAAATCTGAAACCTGGATCAACTGTCGCAATTATGGGAATGGGTCCTGTTGGATTAACCGCAATATCAGCGGTAAAAGCGTTTGGTGCCACAAAAATTATCGTAACAGACCTTGAAGATAATCGTTTAGAGGCGGCAAAAAAGCTTGGTGCGACACATGTGATCAATGTGTTGGAGCAGGACCCTAATGAAGTTATTAGGGATATTACCGATGGCAAAGGGGTAGACGTTGCTTTTGAGACAGCTGGAAATCCTAAAGCATTGCAGTCAGCACTTAAAGCTGTAAAACGAGGAGGAAAAATGGCCATCGTAGGTCTTCCTCCGCAAGATGAGATTGCTTTAAATGTCCCACTTATCGCTGATAATGAATTGGATATTTTTGGAATCTTCAGATATTCTAACACTTACCCTCAAGGTATAGAATTTTTGCAATCAAAAAATGTGGATGTAAAGAGTCTAATAACAGATAAATTTTCGCTAGAAGAAACGAAGGAAGCAATGGAAAGAGCTCGCCTAAACAAAAAAGCAAGTTTAAAGGTGATGGTTTATCCAAATGGAGTACTTTAACAGAAAGTTCTCCAAACGATTGTTTATATTTTGACTATCCGTGCTTTGCACTGTGATCCTAGCCATACCGAAAATAGAATGCCTTTTATTCTCGGCATGGCTTATTTTCAAGAACCAGAACCTGTGATTTTTTAAAGTTTAAGAAAGGAATTTTCAACTTAGTTTTGGTGTCTAGCTCCAGGCGCCATCGGCTCTAGGGTCTAGTCAAACAGGAATTGAAGGAAAGAACACCTTCTATTCCTGTTCGCCTTATGCTTGTCGCCGAAAGCTAAGCGCCTTGCGCTTTTCTTATTGACCATCTGCACCATTTTGTGTCACTTTACGGACGTGATCATCTTCAAAATTATTTTTACGTAATTTTTCAACTTTGTCATTGATTATTTGTTTTTGATCAACCTCTTGAGACGGTGTTTGTTTATCCTTCGGCATGTTAAAAACCTCCTTTAATCAACATTAGTAACTTGCTTAGTTTTCCTATATCCAATAAAAATATGATATTTACTAAAAATTTTCTCATTCAATTATTGCTGAATTACAAATAGGGGTATATTACCATCCCTTTCACAGACTCTTTTTTGTTACTATTTTATAGACTAAAGGTTAGTGAAAGGATTGAACAAGATGAAGAACCGCTTTCTCCTCCTAACAATTCCATTCATAATAATTTTTATTGGAGGATTTTTATCAGGAATATTCTATTCTAATTTCAAAATAGAGCATTTGAATATGGAACAGGCTCCTAAATCAGCTAAACAACCAAAGCAAAAGCAATTACCTAAAATTCAACAGACACAACCAAACGTATTGATTGGCTATGTACAAGATTTTCGCGATCCTTCCGCAATTGATTATTCAAAATTGTCACATATTATCTTTTCATTTGCTCATCCAGAAAAAGATGGCAGTGTTTTAATGAACGGTGAAAGTGCTTTATCAAACTTAAGAGCAATGGTCCAGAAAGCCCATAAACAAGACACGAAGGTCATGCTTGCTGTTGGCGGTTGGTATCATATAAAAGGTGGAGAGTCATACGACTATTTTAAAACAGCGATTGCTAATTCAACGTCACGTACAAAGTTAATTAATGGTTTAATGGCATTTGTGGAGCGGGAAAACCTAGATGGGATTGACATTGATTTTGAACATCCACGTACTAATGAGGATGCCAAAAATCTAGCTGTGTTTACAAAATCACTTAGTGATATTCTCCATTCAAAAAACAAAGAACTATCAATAGCGGTGTATTCAAAGATTCATAGTGTATCAGGTGAAGTTGTGACATCGGTGATTTATGAACCAACGATGTTTAAACATGTTGATCATGTCAATATCATGGCATATGACGGTCAATGGGATGGTGAATATAACGCAGCAAATTTATCACCATATCCGTTCACTGAAAATATCGTAAATTATTGGACAATGCTCTTTGAAAAACACGGTATCCCAAAAGAAAAGCTAGTGTTAGGGGTTCCTGTTTACGCTCAGCCAGAAAATTTGTCCATTAATCAAGCTTCATACGCGGCTATTATCAACAATGATCCTAAAAATGCCATGCGTGACCGTGTTGAAATGAATGGTACGATTTATCATTATAATGGGGTAGCAACGATTCAGATGAAAACAAAGTTGGCAATTGATAATGGATTTGGCGGCATGATGATATGGGAGCTGGGTCAAGATGCTCACGGTGTGCATAGTTTAACTAGTGTGATGGCACAAATGATTGAAGAGCAACTATCTGAGAAAAATCTATACTCTATTAAATAAAGTTGATGAAATTCAAAAAAACTGTTGGAACGCCCGACAGTTTTTTTGATAATCAATTAAATGGGATATAAATGAACATTGAAGGATGGTATACTTTATACATTGCTAGAGATACAGGGGAGAGAGAGAATGTTTGTAACTTCAGAGACGATCGGGCAGATATTCAATCAATTTTTTCCATATGAAAATCAGTGGATGGTTTTAAGCGGGAAAAGCGGTTATAACAATACGACACGATATATAAAAGTCAATAATCAAACATACATTCTTCGTATATATGAAACCCATAAGGATGAAGAGAAAGTAAAATTTGAGCATGAGGTATTAATAAAGCTTAACGAGATTCAGGATGTACCATTTAAGGTCCCCCAACCAATTTTTACGGAAAAAGGGGAAACATTTCTCCGATTACAGGATGGATCAAATAAAATTGCATGTCTTTATTCATACATTGACGGAGAAAACCCTAATTTTTAAAAAAAGGCAAGCTGCTATATTCTTATGGACAAAAAACGGGGTTTTTATTAGATGCATTAAGTAAGCTTTCGGCAAAGCAGTCTCTTGTTTATCGGCCATATTATGAAATTGAACATACACATCCTAATTGTGGCATTGATGTTGTTGTAGATTGGTGTAAACATCCCCCAAAGGTATTTGAAGAATATCGATCTAAATTAACATGGATTGCAGAACAATTGGTAGCATTTGAACAATTTGTACCACATTTGAAAGCATTACCACACCAACTGATACATGGAGATTTAAATGAATCTAATGTATTATGTATAAACGGGACCATCCATGCGATTTTAGATTTTGAATTTGTAACAAACGATGTACGTGTAATGGAAGCAGCAGTTTGTTTGTCAGAAATAATATTCAAAGAACAAAACGAATCACAGCTTTGGGAGAAAATTCGTTCATTTATTTCGGGATTTTCATCTGTCATTACGTTAACAAAGCTTGAAATAGAGGCACTGCCTATATTAATTCAATTAAGAAGATTAGATGTTCTTGTTCATTTTTTAGGAAGATATATGGATGGAATTGATAAAGAAGAGATCCTTAAGGAGCAAATTGATAAAACAGCCGCAAATCCTCATTGGATGCGTGATGGCGGAGAAAAGCTAATTCGTTTATGGAGAAGGATAGACAAAGGTTTAGGAAACTAAAAAAGACAAATTCTTTATTAGTTTCCTCTTTGTTTACTTATTATTCATTTCTTCCCTTATTCGCTCTTCTTCCTCCAACACACAAATACGAGTAATTTGCTCATTGAGCATATGATGTAAATAATCTGTTTCCTCACAAATGATGTCGTCCTTGTCTTTCATCGTTATTAAATCTCCTCTTGTTTTAACAATTATTTTGCTTTAAAAACCTTACATATATACATCAAGAATTGACTCCTAGTATGTACTCGATTTTGTTAAAATAAGGGTAAAGCAAATAAGCCACCATCATGATGTGTTCATGAAAGTGGTTTATTAAAGAAATGAGTTTATCATAATGTTTATAATGTACATAGGTTTTCAGAGCCTGCTTGAGAACAAAGGATATGTTTTAATTCTTTTTCAGTAGCTTCATAAAATTGGCGGCCATCAGGCATTTTGTATAAATTCTTATGTAGGAGGGCATCGATGATTTCACTTTTGGTGTTATTTTTTTGTTTTGTGATTTCTGACATGATTATCACTCCTTACTGTAAGCGTTTACAAATAATATTTTAAACAATTTCAATAGAATTGTCAAATAGTTAAACGCTCATTATTGTATGTTTAACATGAAAGATTAAAAGTGAAAGCAATCTATGGAGGTGTTATGTCTGGATGAATGAAGATTATAAAACATACGGGTTTCGTTTTCTTGACACGGTAAACGGTCCATTTTGTCAGTTATTTGCAGTGGGACATGAATATGTGAATGACCATAAGTATTATTGGGATGGATTAACAAGGATTGATGGACCATTATTCTTGTTTCAATATACGATTTCGGGATTTGGGTGTGTCGAAATGAACGGTGAAACATTTCAAGTTGGTCCAGGTTATGCCTTTATGGTGGACATCCCTAGTAACCACCGTTATTATCTCCCGAAAAATAGTGATAGGTGGGAATTTTATTATATTCTTATAAGGCCCAATTCGATCGTGGAACAGTGGGAAGAGTTAGTAAAACAGCTTGGTCGAGTTCCGAAAATCCCTGAGGAAAGCTCTGTTATTCTATTTTTAAAGAATGTCTTTTCTGCTGCGAGGAAAAATCATATCACTGATGGATTTCGAGCTTCTACTATTGTCTATCAATTCATAATGGAGCTTTATCGACTTAGCAATGCATACAAGAGAAAAATAAATACATGGCCAGAGAAGATTAAAACTGCTGCCTGCTATATGGAAGTAAACTATGCGACTTTACAGAGCTTAGAAGAAATATCAGATGCAGCCGGTTTGTCCAAATATCACTTTACAAGGACATTTAAAAAAACGACAGGTTACACCCCAATTGAATATATAACAAAAATCCGCATGGAAAAAGCGGTAAAATTGCTTCGCCAAACAGAATTAACGATTGATGAGATTGCTCGTGAAATAGGATATTCAACAGGCAGTTATTTTATTAAAGTATTCCGCCAGCGGGTCGGATTTCCGCCAGGGGAATTTAGGTTAGGCAAGGATTTAGCCTATGTTAATCAGTTTACATTTGACTAGGAAACTCAATGATATTTCACAGACTATTAAATAATAACAGCAATATTTTACATAATGAAGCAAAACTTTATTATAGATTAAGAGAATTCATTCCTTTTATGATAGTAATTAAGAAGCAATATAATTATAGAAAAGGAATGAAAGCGATGAAACATTTAGAATTTGCAAAAACACCTCCATTAGGCTGGAACAGTTGGGATTGTTATGGTGCTACTGTCACCGAAGATGAAGTAAAGGGAAATGCAGATTATATCGCAAAATATTTAAAGCAATATGGCTGGGAATATGTTGTCGTTGATATTCAATGGTATGAGCCGGGAGCTGTATCATCTGTTTATCGACCGTTTGCCCCTCTAGAAATGGATGAATATTCCAGGCTAATACCTGCTGCTAACCGGTTTCCGTCCGCAAAAAATGGTATAGGTTTCAAGGCTATAGCCGATTATATCCATAGCCATGGATTAAAGTTTGGCATCCATATTATGCGCGGAATTCCCCGACAAGCGGTTCATGCAAATACTCAGATTCTTGGTACAGATGTAAGGGCCAGGGATATTGCCCATCCAAACTCAATCTGCCCGTGGAATACAGATATGTATGGGGTGGATGCTTCTAAGCCAGGAGCACAGGAATACTATGATTCACTTTTTAAATTGTATGCTGAATGGGGAGTTGATTTTATTAAAGTAGATGACATTGCTGCATCAAGACTATATGATATTCACCTCCCGGAAATTAACTTGATTCGGCAGGCAATCGATAAGTGCGGCAGAGAGATTGTCTTAAGTCTATCACCTGGACCTGCGCCAGTAGAGCATGCAGAAGAACTTAAAGCAAATGCTAATATGTGGAGAATGACAGATGATTTTTGGGATCATTGGGATCTTTTATATGCTATGTTTGAAAGATGTGAAACGTGGAGTGAGCATGTAAGTGCTGGTTCCTGGCCAGATTGTGACATGCTTCCGCTAGGTCATATCGGCATCCGCTCAGTAGATGGCGGTGGAAGTGACCGCTTTACCCGATTTACGAAGGATGAGCAATTAACAATGATGACACTGTGGAGTATATTTAAATCCCCGTTAATGTTTGGGGGAGAGCTTCGTGATAATGATGAGTGGACATTGTCATTATTAACAAACAAGGACGTGCTTGCTATGCATCGAAACAGTCATAGCAATAGGCTGGTTTATCGTGAAAATGACAAAATCGTTTGGGCAGCAAAGGATGAACGTTATACGTATGCTGCACTGTTTAATGCGGGAAATGAAACGAGAACTGTCAGCGTGACACTTGAGCAATTGGGATTATCCTCTTCTAAAAATGCAATTGATATATGGAACCGTACAGACGAAGGGAGAATTGAACAAGTTTTTGAAGCGGCTATTCCTGCACATGGTGTGAAGCTGGTAAAGCTTTCTTAATAAAGCAGTTTTATTTTCATTAGAAGAACGAGCTCTTTGGCAGCTGGATAAAAAATTTGTTAGTTATCTTCGTTTTATAAAGAGGAGTTTTTCAGCGAAGAAAGAATCTTATAAAAATGAAAACGTTAACAAAGGGGTTGTAATATTGAATTCATTGCAAAATAAACTAAACCAGCTACTAAAAAGTTTCGTTGAAAAGGGGCCGGCAGGATGTGCATTGTCAGTTACCCATCATGGTAAAACAATTGTTGAAGACTTCGTTGGTCTTGCAGATATTGAAACGCAAAAATCGATCGCTCCGGATACGATTTATCGCATCTATTCAATGACAAAGGTAGTAACTTGTACTGCAGCACTTATGCTTTATGAAAAAGGACTTTTTTTACTGAATGATCCTCTAGAAGAATATTTACCGGAGTTTAAAAACCCTCACGTATATCGGGAGAATGAAAAGGGAGATATTGTTACTGTCCCTGCATCAAGATCAATAACAGTAAAAGATCTCTTTACCATGACATCTGGGATAACCTATCCGGGAGAGTCGAATGAAACGGAACGGCAAGTTGCCAAAGCCATGCATGCTATGCAACAGCAAGAGGATGACGGTAAGAAAATGACGGCCCGCGGAATGTCAAAAGCATTAGCATCCATTCCTTTAGCGTTCGATCCTGGAACAAGGTGGCATTACGGTTTGAATCATGATGTGTTAGGGGCGTTTATTGAAGTACTTTCAGGAAAATCGTTCGGACAATTTTTACATGATGAAATTTTTGAACCTCTTTCGATGAAGGACACGTTCTTTAGAATTCCTAGCGATAAAAAACATCGTCTTTGCAGCGTATACAACCGGAATGAAGAGGGACTATTAACAAAAAATACTGCCATGGATGCACATATTCAACAAGATGCAGCATTTGAAAGCGGTGGTGGCGGATTACTGTCAACATTAGGTGATTATAGTACTTTCGCACATATGCTTGCTAACGGCGGTGAGTTAAATGGGGAGCGCATCATTGGAAGTAGAACAATTAAGCTTATGGCTTCGAATCATTTAACTGAAGAAAACGCGAAGAATTATAGTTGGAACTATCTCGGCGGATATGGTTATGGATTAGGTGTAAGAGTCATGGTAAATCCGGCATTAGGTGGAGCCAATAGCTCAATCGGGGAATTTGGCTGGTCTGGACTACTTGGAACTTGGGTATTAATTGATCCGAAGGAAAAACTTTCAGCAGTCTATATGCAGCAAATGATGCCTAACTTTGAGGCATATCATCAGCCGCGATTACGATCAGTCATTTATGGCGGCCTAGAATAAATAGGAAACAATTCGATAAATGCACACGAATAATTTGATAGTATTCGTGTACATTTATCATTTGCTGGGCTGTTTCTTTTTACTCTTTTATTCCGATGACTTGAATTCTTTTATAATCAGCAAGCCAATGACCATTTACATACATACGGTTTTTTAATTGCTTCTCAATTTTTTTCATCATCATGTCTATCTGATCTTGGTCAATCTCCTCAAAAAAAGCATCGCAAAACATGTTGATCCAACCTCTTAATCCCTCTCCATCATTTAAGGGAGTAGGCCGATCATAAAGCTGAGCATATACTACGGTAAATCCGGCTTCCTCCATTATCGTTGTATATTCGCTAATACTTGGAAAATACCAAGGGAATTTGTCTTGTTGATAATCAAAACCTGCATTTTCTAATTGATTGATGATTTCATCAGTAATCATTTTAACATTCCCTTTTCCGCCAAATTCTGCAACAAATCGTCCTTTCTGTTTTAAGCTGCTATAAATACTTGTGACGGCAGCCTTAGGCGGCTTTATCCAATGAAGAGCTGCATTTGAAAAAACTGCATCAAATTGCTGGTTGAAAGCTAGATTTGTTGCATCTCTTATTTCAAAATGAATATCTGGGTATTTGCTTCTAGCTTGTGCAATCATATTTTCAGATTTATCGACCCCAACAACATCTGAACCATAATCAACGATTTTTTGGGCTAAATCTCCTGTTCCACATCCAAGGTCAAGAATTTTTTCTTTTGGCTTTGGAGCTAATAAATCAAGAAGATCCTCACCATATTTTGAGACAAAGGAATGTTTACCATCATATAAATCCGCATTCCACTGATCCTTTTTGCTATAGGTTTTTTCCATGTTTACTCTCTCCCTCTTAATTTTGTTTGAAAAGAAAAAATCTGTATATTTCTGTTAATTAGATTATAATTGAAACGATAAATAATAAAAAATAACGAATTTAAGTAAGATTGATAACGAAGTGTTATTAGAGGAGATCGTAATGGAGATAAAATGGCTCAAAACATTTATTGTCGCAGCAAGCTATGAAAATTTTCGAAAAACAGCAGAAGAACTTTTTCTAACACAGCCTGCGATCACAAAACATATTCAAAGACTTGAAGAAAGCATAAGTAGTAAGTTGTTTGAAAGAAATGGAAAATCAATTATTCTCACGCCAGCCGGTTATCGATTTTTACCAACAGCAAGGGAGATTGTAAAGAAATATGAAGAGGGATTAGAAACATTTGAATCTTGGAAACAAGGCTATCAACAAAAGGTCATCATTGCAGCAGCCCCGCAAATTGCATCGTCGATCCTGCCTGCAATATTGAGGAGATTTATGGAAAAATATCCTGGGATTGAAGTGTTAATAAACATAATTCCTTCTTTTGAAATTGGTGAAGAAATTAGTAGTGGGAGAGCTGATATAGGACTTTCTAGAATAAGGCCGATCCACCCAAATGTACATTGCAAAACTATCCATGAAGATTCAGTCATTTTAGTTGGGCCTGCAAACGAAAATATCACGGACAATAACGAAAGTAATGTATTACAAAAATACAGGCTAATCACCCATAATCACCCTGAATATTGGGACGGTCTTTTAAAGACAATTAAAAATAGCTATCCGTTCGTTCGAACAATGAAAGTTAATCAAATTGAAATTACGAAACGATTTATTGAACAAAGGCTGGGCATTTCGTATTTACCGACTACAATGATCAAGGAAGAACTAATGTTAAAAAAATTAGTGGAAATTAAAGCAGATAAAATTAATCTTCCTACTTCTTCAACTTATTTGATCACGAAACTTCAAACCAATGAAGTTCTTACTTTTAGCGAATTTTTAGAAGAAGAGATGGCAGCTTTATAACGCGAACCTCCTTTTCAGAAAACAAGGGTGCACAATAATGTGTACCCTTTCCTCATTAACAATCCATTCCTTCATTTTGTAATAGATCTGTACGTATTCATTAATTGATCTAATCTTTGACTTGCATGTATAAGTTGAGGATGCAAAAGATTTTCATTGCATTCCCGGTAAAGATTAATTAATTGAGTAGACATCTCTTCAATTTCAATAAGTAAAAGGTCGTTAATCTCCACTTGACCACCCTCCTCCAAAGATAATCACTTTCTATTTTTTTTTAAATAGATGCTTGCAAATAGTATGCCAAATTGACTTGAAGGAAAAATGACTTATCTGAACTTCAAATATAGTGTAATGCTTTCGTTCCTTCTCTATTTTCTGGATAAAAAAGTAGACAAAACGAGACATCTATCTCATTTTGTCTAAAAGATAAAAAGTAAATTCTATAAAATTCACTTTTGCTTGTGGTACACAACTTTGGCACGGTTTTTGCATTGATAAATGTGTAGAGCATTCTATGTTAAATGCCTCACAGCAAAAATGTAAACGATTTACTAAAAACAGGAGGGGAAAAATCATGGAAAAAACAAGGGAAAAAGTAAGCAGTATGATCACAAAAGAAAAAGCAGAGTGGATCTATCAAAAAATGCTGGAGATTCGCTATTTTGAGGATGAGGTCCACAATATATTTGCAAAAGGAGTTTTGCCTGGATTTGTCCACCTTTATGCAGGTGAGGAAGCGATAGCAGTTGGTTGTTGTGCACATTTAAATGAAAGGGATTATATTACTAGTACACATCGCGGTCATGGACATTGTATAGCAAAGGGTTGTGACTTAAATGGCATGATGGCTGAGTTGTTTGGTAAGGCAACAGGACTTTGTAAAGGAAAGGGGGGATCCATGCATATTGCTGATTTAGATAAAGGGATGCTTGGGGCAAATGGAATTGTTGGCGGAGGCTTTCCGCTCGCAGCAGGGGCAGCCTTAACTGCGAAATATAAGAAAACAAATGCTGTAGCTGTATGCTTCTTTGGCGATGGTGCAAATAACGAAGGGACCTTCCACGAAGGAATAAATTTAGCAGCGATTTGGAAGCTCCCAGTTGTTTTCGTTGCCGAGAATAACGGCTATGGTGAAGCAACGCCATTTGAATATGCTTCAGCATGTAAACAAATTTCAGACCGTGCAAGCGCTTATAATATTCCTGGTGTTCGGATAGATGGAAAAGATGTAATGGCTGTTTATAAAGCGGCAGGAGAAGCGATCGATCGGGCCAGACGTGGAGAAGGTCCAACATTAATTGAGTGTATGACATATAGAAATTACGGACATTTTGAGGGAGATGCTCAAAAATATAAGACCGATGAGGATAAAGCGCAGCATCGTGATGAACGAGATGCGATAAAGCTTTTTAAGGAGTTTGCTATTGAAAATCAGCTTCTTACTATTAATGAGATTGAAAACTATGAGAATAAGGTAAAAGAAGCTGTGCAAAATGCGGTTACATTTGCTGAAGAAAGTGATTACCCTGACCCATCTGAATTGTTAACAGATGTTTATGTATCTTATTAATGATAAATCTACTAAATAAACAGGAGGAATTCGTATGGGAAGAATAATCAGTGTATCAAATGCAATTAATGAAGCGATAAAGCTAGCAATGCGTAAGGATGAGAATGTCATATTATTAGGTGAAGATGTTGCAGGAGGAGCTGCAGTGGATCATCTACAAGATGATGAAGCATGGGGGGGTGTACTAGGCGTGACGAAGGGATTAGTTCAAGAATTTGGAAGGGACCGTATTCTTGATACACCAATTGCCGAAGCGGGATATATGGGGGCTGCTATGGCTGCAGCGGCAACTGGTTTACGTCCAATTGCAGAATTAATGTTTAATGACTTTATTGGAAGTTGCTTGGACCAAGTGCTTAATCAAGGTGCCAAGTTTCGTTATATGTTTGGCGGAAAAGCTCAAGTTCCAGTGACCATCCGTACTACCCATGGTGCAGGATTCCGTGCCGCTGCCCAGCATTCGCAAAGCTTGTATGCATTATTCACAAGCATGCCAGGGATTAAAGTGGTTGTTCCTTCTACGGCCTATGATGCAAAAGGCTTATTGCTTGCTGCTATTGAAGATAATGATCCAGTTATCTATTTTGAGGACAAAACATTATACAATACGACAGGTGAAGTACCTGAAGGCTATTACACAATACCATTAGGAAAAGCAGATGTGAAAAGAGAAGGTTCAGATGTAACAATCGTTGCTATAGGCAAACAAGTTCATACCGCTCTTACTGCTGCAGAGCAACTGGCGAAAAAAGGAATTGAGTTGGAGGTAGTTGACCCTAGAAGCTTGTCACCGCTAGATTCAGAGACAATTTTAAATTCTGTCGAGAAAACAAACCGACTTATTGTCATTGATGAGGCAAATCCTCGATGCAGTATAGCAACAGATATCGCAGCAATGGTGGCTGATGAGGGTTTTGATTTGCTAGATGCACCAATAAAGCGAATTACTGCTCCGCATACGCCGGTTCCCTTTTCACCTCCATTAGAAGATCTTTACCTGCCAACACCGGAAAAAGTCATTGCTGTAGTCTCAGAAATGCTCGGAGATAAATCGCTGCAAATCGTTTAAAGAAGAAGGAGGAATGCTCATATGGCAGTAGAAGTTGTGATGCCTAAGCTCGGGATGTCTATGAAAGAGGGAACTGTTAGCTATTGGAATAAACATGTTGGGGATGTTGTTAACAAAGGGGAGTTACTTGCAGGAATTAGCTCTGAAAAAATTGAAACAGACCTTGAGGCACCAGTCGATGGAACTCTTTTAGAAATAGCAGTTCAAGAGGGAAATGGCGTTCCTCCCGGGACTCCGATCTGCTTCATTGGTAACCCGGATGAAAAGCTTGCTACACTTGTAACCCCGCAAACAGAAGCAGCTGAAAATATGGGAACAAACGTTGAGGAGGAAACTACTTCTATACAGGATACAAGCAATGAAAAGCAGTCAATAAAAGCTTCACCTATTGCGAAAAAAATGGCTGAAAAAGCGGGATTGAATCTTGAACAAATAAAAGGTTCAGGACCAAATGGAAGAATCACAAAAGAAGATGTTCTCCATGCTATAGAGAAAAGAAAAAAACAAAAGCTTGAACAGGAACAACCCGTCAACACTCATGACCCAAGGAGTGTAAATAAAACAACGATTTCAGGAATGCGGAAGGTGATTGCGACACGAATGCAGGAAAGCCTTTTACATTCAGCACAACTAACAATCAATATGAAGGCAGATGTAACGGATCTTATCCATTTACAAAAGTCACTTCGCGAGGAACTTCAAGACGAAAGTAAACTATCATTAAATGATTTTATTTCACGTGCTGTGGTTCTAACCTTGATGAAGCATAAAAACATGAACAGTGCGCTTATTAATGATGCCATTGAAAGCTTTGAGCATGTTCATCTTGGTATCGCAGTGGCGCTGGAAAACGGCTTAGTAGTACCAGTTGTTCGTCATGCTGAAACATGTTCTTTACTTGAGCTTTCAAAGACAATTAAAACCCTTGCAAAACAGGCAAGAGCAGGTCAGTTGACTACAGAACAAATTTCAGGTTCTACCTTTACGATTACGAACTTAGGTTCTTATGGGGTAGAACATTTTACACCAATCTTAAATACACCAGAGACAGGAATTTTAGGGGTTGGAGCTGTAACAGAAACACCAGTATTTGTTGGAGAGGAACTACAAAGAAGAAGTATATTGCCTCTTAGTCTAACATTTGACCATCGGGTACTTGATGGTGCACCTGCTGCAGAGTTTTTAAAATCAATCAAACAACTGCTTGAAAAACCTTATCAAATTCTTTTATCTCAATCTTAGCGGGCTGTAAAAACCACTCTTCAAGATTCAAGGTAGCTAATAAGAAAAGTGGAGGATAACTGCCAGTAAAGATCAGATAAGTTCGCAAGCCTTCAGGGGGGACGCCGACTAACCTTCGCCATGTCCTTTGGTAATGTCGGCACTTATATATTTTGTACTCAAGGAAAATCCCCACTGATAGCATTCTCATTTTATAAGGGTGGTGAAATCGCTTGTCAAAGCTTGTCATTATTGGAGGAGGTCCTGCTGGGTATGTAGCGGCAATTGTCGCTGCCCAGCAGGGTAAACAGGTAATCTTAGTAGAACAAAAAAGTTTAGGTGGAACTTGTTTAAATGAGGGGTGTATGCCTACCAAATCTCTTTTAGAAAGTGCGGATATTTATGGAAAGGTAAAAAAAGCCAATAAATTTGGGGTGCAGCTTGATAACAGGAGTGTCTCAATTAATTGGACACAAGTATTATCATATAAAAATAACATTGTAAATAATCTCGTAAATGGAATTGGCTACTTAATGAAAAAAAATAAAATAAATGTGATAAATGGTTCAGCTTCATTTCTTACAAGCCATCGACTTTTAATCGATAAAGGTGTTTCACAGGAAGAAATCGATGCAGATAATATTATTATTGCCACTGGCTCAGAACCGATCCAGCTTCCTTTTGCTCCTTTTGATGGAGAATGGATCATAGATAGTCGTCAAGCACTTGATTTGCCTTCAGTCCCAGAATCAATCATTATTATTGGCGGCGGGGTAATTGGCTGCGAATTTGCAAGCATTTTTAGCCGGATGGGAACAAAAGTTACGATCATTGAGATGGCAAACCAGCTCCTGCCTGCAGAGGATCCGGATATTGTTTCATTTTTAACACAGGAGCTTGAAAAAGAAGGTGTCACAATATATACAGATGCAGCATTAAAGCATGTTAATAGAAATTTAAAAGAAGTGACAATTCGCCAAGGAGAAGAAAATAAGACTTTTCGTGGGGATTATGTGCTTGTATCCGTAGGAAGAAAACCGCGTGTGAACGAGCTTGGACTCGAAAAGATCGGCGTTTCTTTTAGTGAAAAAGGAATTCATGTAAATGAATATATGCAAACCTCTTATTCTCATATCTATGCGTGTGGTGATGTTATAGGAGGAATACAGCTTGCACATGTTGCTTTTCATGAAGGAACAGTTGCTGCTAATCATGCTTGTGGTCACGAGACTAGTGTAAATTATCAAGCAGTGCCGCGCTGTATTTATACAGCACCTGAAATAGCGAGTGTTGGTTTAACAGAAAAGGAAGCGAGAAATCAATTTCATGACTTGAAAATCGGAGAATTTCCTTTTGCAGCAAACGGTAAAGCACTTATACTTAATGAGCAGAACGGAAAAGTCAAGATCATCATTGAACCAGAATATCAATCGATTATTGGGGTATCTATTATTGGTCCTCGTGCTACAGAGTTAATTGGACAAGCGACATTAATGTTACATACCGAGTTAACAGTTGATGTTCTAGAAAACTTTGTAGCTGCACATCCATCTTTGGGTGAAGCTGTTCATGAAGCGATTCTTGGTTCGGTTGGCCATACCGTTCATTTCTAGGAAACTCCCATACTTTTAATATGTAACATGAGAGCAGGAATATGCCCAAGCATGCAAGTATTATCAGGGCATTTTACCATGCTTTATTTGTTCGAAAAGTTTATAGAAGAAAGAATGATCACTAACTATATTCAGTTAGATAAATTTACTGAAGTCCTATTATTTAAAATAATAAGATGATACGGAGTTGATGTTCATGAAAGCTGCAAAATGGTATGGAGTTCGAGATATTCGGATTAAAGAAGTAGAAGAACCAATGATTCAGTCTGGTATGGTAAAAATTCGTGTGAAATGGTGCGGTATTTGCGGTACAGATTTACATGAATATCTTGCAGGTCCCATCTTTCTACCCACCCAGCCTCATCCTTTAACAGGAGAGGAAGTCCCGGTTATATTAGGTCATGAATTCTCTGGTATAGTGACTGAAATAGGCGATGGTGTAACAAGAGTTAAGGTTGGCGATAAGGTAACAGTAGAGCCCATTTTCGCCTGTGGTATGTGTAAGGCTTGTAAAGCGGGAACATATAATGTCTGTGAACAATTGGGGTTTTTAGGATTAGCTGGCGGTGGAGGCGGCTTTTCAGAATTTGTCACAGTAAACGAAGAAATGGTTCATATTTTGCCAGATCATATGACATATGAACAAGGTGCATTGGTTGAGCCTACAGCTGTTGCTGTTCATGCAGTTAGGGAAAGTGCCTTAAAAGCAGGTGATTCTTGCGTTGTTTTTGGTGCAGGACCGATAGGATTACTGATTATTCAGGCAGCAGTTTCAGCAGGTGCTAGTAAAATAATTGCTGTTGAAATTTCTGAAGAAAGACAAAAACTTGCAATAAATATTGGAGCACATTTTGTTATTAACCCTATTAAGGAAAACGTAATAGAAGCTGTTAATGAGTTAACCAATGGCGGGGCAGATGTTTGCTTTGAGGTAACGGGTGTGGATGTTTGTTTAAACGATGCGATTGAATGTGCAAAAACGAGGGGACAGGTGCTTATTGTAAGTATATGGGAAAAAGAGTCAAGTATTTCACCAAATAGTCTTGTCTTAAAAGAACGGCAATTGAAAGGGATCTTGGGTTATCGAAATGTATTCCCAATGACGATTCGATTAATAGCTGAAGGAAGATTACCTGTTGAAGAGGTTATAACCGAAAAAATAGTTTTACAGAATATAATAGAAGGCGGGTTTGAAGAATTAATCAAAAACAAAAACCATATTAAAATTCTTGTTTCCCCAACATGATTTTGGAGCTATTATAGCATTACGTAATAGAATTACCTGTACAATCTTGAAGATTGATAATAATGAAAAATCAGTTGTAAGTGCTTACATATATCGTTATAATAAACTTATTAACGAATACCGATAGCTGAATCAAATTGTACAGGTAATTAATGACAACAATTGTTAAAATATAAACCCTCATTGTTTTAATACTTTAAATGAACATCCACTTAACTTAACTCCTATAATATACATCCTTGTAACATATACTTTTGAAACAAATCTATTTTTAGGATTCTCATTATGAAGAAAATAATAGAGGAGAGATTTTAAATGATGGACACTGTACTCCCATTAAACACGTGGAAACGGTTTGTTAATGAAGGTACACTTGATTCATCACGTATTTCTAAGCAAATTAGCGAATCCTGGTACCGTTGTAAGAAAGCTGATGTCAATCCATATCAACATGAAGGGACAACTATTCTTTCGAAGGAAGAGTTTGAAACACAAAAGGAAAAAAATAAATCTCTTTTGAATGTCGCACAGCCTCACATTCATCGTTTATATGATTCTATTACATCCTTAGGAATGATGGCTCTTATTATAGACCCGGATGGTTATGTATTATCGGTTTCCGGTAATAAAGAGATACTCCATAGGGCGAGTGCCATTAATTTTGTCGAAGGGATCCGCTGGACGGAGAATGAAGTTGGGACGAATGCGATTGGAACTGTTCTGCAAATTGGAGAACCAATCATGATAACTGGTTCAGAGCATTACACAATCGCTTCGCATTATTGGAGCTGTGCTGCTGCGCCCATCCGGGATGCTGGTGGGAAATTGCTGGGAGTTATTGATGTTTCTTGTCCAGTTGAGCGCTCCCATCCGTTTATGCTTGGAATGGTAACTTCTGTTGCATATGCGATTGAACGTGAATTAAGTTTCAATGTACATAAAGATGAATATGAATTAATGCAAAAATCAATTAAATATACGGAAACCAACGAACTAGTTATTATTTGTAATAATCAACATGAAATAGTGTTTGCAAGTAATTCATTGCGGGAAAGATTTATGACTTTCATAGGTACTAATCTTGAGGATTTACAGGAATTCGGCCTGACCATTCAATTAGACATACCGATTTATTCTGATTATAGACATGCTCATTTGATCGGCCGGGCCATTTATTTAAAAGATCAGTTAACAACGAGGGCCAACTCTTTTTTCATTCCTAGTGTTGAAATAGAAAAGTTTCATTTTAAAGGTGAAACAGGAACAAGCAATGCTTTTCAAAAAGCACTTGTTGAAATGAAGCTTGTAGCCAAAACAGATGCGAGTGTTTGTATTTATGGGGAAACGGGAACAGGCAAGGAACTTTGTGCACGATCAATTCATGAAAATAGTTCAAGAAAAAATGGACCTTTTGTTGCGGTGAATTGTGGAGCCATCCATAAAGAATTAATGGCAAGTGAGCTATTTGGTTATGTAGAAGGAGCTTTTACAGGTGCGCGTCGGCAAGGGTATAAAGGTAAATTTGAACAAGCGAACAATGGAACGATTTTTTTAGATGAAATTGGTGAAATTTCAGAATCCATGCAAGTGTCTTTATTAAGAGTCCTTCAAGAGCGGACAATAACACCTATTGGCGGTACAAAGGAAATTCCTCTAAATATTAGGGTAATTGCAGCTACTAATCGAGATCTTTACCAAATGGTTTGTGAAGGAACCTTCCGGGAGGACTTGTATTACAGACTTCATGTCTATCCAATTACTGTACCAGCGTTACGAGATAGAAAAGAAGATATTCCATACCTAATTCGATATTTTTGTCAAAAACATGCTTGGGATTTCGAGATTCCAGAGGAAATTCACCTTGCAATGATGAAACACGATTGGCCAGGGAATATACGAGAGCTATTAAATGTCATTGAGAGAATAAATATTTTAGTTAAAGGAGGAGTAAAGCAAACCGAACAATTACAGCATTTTTTACCTTCTTTATTTGAAAGTAAGCAAAAAAATCTTATTTTTGATCGTAACTCTCCAAGTTCAAGTCTAATAAATTCGAATTCAGAAAAATTAACCCTACGTGAAAAAATCCAAAAAGAACAGATGATTCAGGCATTGCAGAAAACAAATGGAAATGTAACATTAGCAGCTGAATACTTAAACATTCCAAGAAGTACATTTTATAAGCGGGTACGAAAATTTAATCTTTGATAATATAAGTAGAGGAAAGTTTCTTCTACTTTTTTTGCGAATTTTTTCTCAAATTTTTTATTAATTTTCATTGACCAATTCCAATAAGTTCACTATAATCAAAAACAAAAGGAAATAAATAAACAAAAAGGGTAGTAAAAGAACAAAAGAAAAGAAATTTTTGAACTAAAACGGAATTACTTTCAGGGAAAAGAGAAAAGAAAAGCTATGTTATATGTAATTTGAAAACGTTTAATTGGGCATGTTTTAAGTAAGCACTCAATTTATTATTCAGTTGGAGGGAATATACATGATTCAAAAAGAAGTTTTTATTCAAAGAACAGAAGTCATCGATCATATTGATAAGCTGATGGATAATCTTTCTCAAATAAAAGATAATACAGGTGAATTTCTATTAAACTTCGATGGTTTGGTTGTTGATGATAAGAGCTGGAACGTTTGGAACTGGCCACAAGGTGTTGGGTTATACGGAATTTTTAAATATTGGAAGCTAACAAATAACCAAAAGGCTATTAAGATTATTACAGATTGGTTTAAAGATAGATTTGAAGAAGGAGTCCCACCTAAAAATGTAAATACAATGGCTCCGCTATTAACTTTAGCTTTTTTATATGAAGAAACGAAGGATCAGACATTTGTGCCTTATTTAGAAGATTGGGCAGAGTGGGTTATGTATGATATGCCGCGTACGAAGGAAGATGGTCTTCAGCATATGACATATGGTCCTGAAAATAAAAACCAGCTTTGGGATGATACATTGATGATGACTGTGCTTCCCCTAGCGAAAATTGGAAGGCTTTTCAACAAACCGGAATATATTGAAGAAGCTAAGAAACAATTTTTAATTCATATTAAATATTTAAGTGATCGTAAAACAGGATTATGGTTCCATGGATGGACCTTTGAAGAAAATCACAATTATGCTAAAGCATTATGGGGAAGAGGAAACTGCTGGATAACCATTGCCATACCAGAAATTATTGAAATTTTGGATTTAAAAGAAGGGGATTTCTTTAGAGAGTTTCTAATTGATACATTAAATAGACAGATTGAAGCGTTAGCAGCTTATCAAGATGAGAGCGGATTATGGCATACCTTAATCAACGATAAATCATCTTATTTGGAAGCATCAGCAACAGCAGGTTTTGCCTATGGAATCTTAAAATCTGTCCATAAACGATATGTTAGTCAAGAATACAAGGAAGTAGCATACAAAGCCATTCAAGGAATTTTAAAAGAAATTAATGATGAGGGTGCCCTGCAAAAGGTGTCTGTAGGTACAGGTATGGGCGACAGTTTAGATTTCTATAAAGAAATTAAAATTACCACTATGCCGTACGGACAATCGCTAGCTGTGCTTTGTTTGTCTGAATTTTTACATTATTATATTTAATTTCATTATTAAGTTGATTTTTTTGATTTGCAGGTCCGTTACTTAGTAAATTTATTTACTAAAACCATTTGACATTAAAATAATTAACCCCTCGTGTATTTCACGAGGGGTTAATTATTTTAAAAAGTTAATGTAAAACAATAAGTAATAATATAGTTTAAATTATAAAAAATGAAACAAAATAATGAAAGAAGAGTAGAGGAGGCTGATTTGTTTTGAAGAAAGAATCGATTCGTAGGATTGAAAATCATATTGTAGCAGCAATAATTGCCATCGTGATCGTTTATCTCATTTGTTCGATTGTTTATGGATATGATGTACCTGGAGGAATATTATCTCCATTAATTGATATTATTTCTTGAAGAGTTCATTTTTGCAAAAAAATAATATAAAAAATTTCATGCAAACGATTGCGCTTAATCAGTAATTATGATACTTTATTTACAGGAAAAGAAAACCCTTTAAAAGTAAAGAGCACACTTCATTTAACCATAAGTGCAAACGGTTGCTCATCTTTAATAGTATTTATTTTAGGAGGCTCAGTTCTATGAAAATCACATCATTTGATTTTTGGCAAAAGTTTGGAAAAGCTTTATTAGTAGTTGTTGCAGTTATGCCTGCAGCTGGAATTATGATTTCTCTTGGAAAGTTAGTAGGAATGGTCGATGTTGATTTGTCTTTCGTGCAAACGATTGCACTTGTGATGGAAGAAATCGGTTGGGCGATTATTGGTAACTTACATGTTTTATTCGCAGTAGCTATAGGTGGATCATGGGCGAAGGAACGTGCTGGAGGAGCTTTTGCCGCATTAATTGCCTTTGTGTTAATTAATCGGATTACTGGGGCTATTTTTGGTGTGAATAGTGACATGTTGAGTGATCAATCAGCAACAGTAACTTCTTTATTCGGCAGCGAATTAGTTGTTAAGGATTATTTTACATCGATACTAGGTGCTCCAGCATTAAATATGGGCGTATTTGTGGGCATTATTTCCGGTTTTTTAGGTGCTAATATCTTTAATAAATACTATAACTACAGTAAACTGCCACAATCACTTGCTTTTTTTAACGGAAAACGCTTTGTTCCATTTGTTGTGATTGTTGGATCTGTTATTACAGCGATCATTTTGGCGATCATCTGGCCATTTGTTCAAGGTTTATTAAATGATTTTGGAAAATGGATTGCATCGTCTCGAGATACTGCTCCTGTTATCGCCCCATTTATATTTGGTGCGTTAGAGCGGTTATTGCTTCCATTTGGTTTACATCATATGTTGACGGTTCCAATGAATTATACGGAGCTTGGAGGAACCTACACGATCTTAACAGGTCCAAGTGCCGGTCAGACGGTTGCAGGTCAAGATCCCTTATGGCTTGCATGGATTGCGGATTTAAATAATTTCCTTGCCGCTGGTGATATCGAAGGTTATAAAGCTTTATTAAATGATGTAACACCTGCCCGCTTTAAAGTAGGACAGATGATCTTATCTTGTGCCGCATTAATCGGGATCGCATTAGCGATGTATCGGAATGTTGATAAAGAAAAGCGAACAAAATACAAATCGATGTTTCTATCTGCAGGATTAGCTGTATTTTTAACAGGGGTAACGGAACCAATTGAGTTTATGTTTATGTTTGCAGCACCAGTTCTTTATGTTGCTTATGCGGTCATGACAGGATTAGCCTTTGCCATAGTAGATATAATTGATATACGAGTTCATTCCTTTGGTATCATTGAATTATTGACAAGAACACCTATGATTATCAAAGCTGGTTTGTGGCTGGATCTGGTTAATTTTATTATCGCATGTCTTGTATTTTTCGGTTTAAACTTTACTGTTGCCAACTTTATGATTAAAAAATTCAAAATGCCGACACCAGGCCGTTTGGGAAATTATATTGAAGAAGAAAATAGTGACCTAGCTCATGTAAACGAAAACAACGATAAAAACAAAACAGATGATTCTCTTGCAACAGCGATCATCGGCTTATTAGGCGGAAAAGATAATATTGAAGATGTTGATGCATGTATGACTAGACTTCGTGTCACAATTAAAGATGTAGAAGCGGTTGCTTCTGAACAAGAATGGAAGAAAAACGGTGCATTAGGATTAATTATTAAAGATAAAGGTGTACAAGCCATTTACGGGCCAAAGGCTGATGTCCTCAAATCAGATATTCAAGATCGTTTAGGAGCGTAACCAATGAAACTTTTAACATTAAATTGTCATTCATGGCAAGAGGAAAATCAGCTGGACAAAATAAAATATTTAGCTAAAACAATTAAGGAAATATCTTATGATGTCATTGCTCTTCAGGAAGTAAGTCAGTTAATTGGTGAAGAAAAATGTGAAGGAAAGGTTAAAAAAGATAACTTTATTGCGGTTCTTTTACATCATCTTAAGGAAATTGGCGTAACAAATTATGAGTATGTCTGGGATTTTTCTCACATCGGTTATGAAAAATATGAAGAAGGCTTGGCATTATTAACAAAGCATCAAATTGAAGAAGAGGTTTCGTTTTTTATCAGTCAATCAGAAGACACGAATTACTGGAAAACGAGGAAAATTGTTGGGGCAAAAATTCGCTATCACAATGAGCTGATCTCCTTTTATTCCTGCCATCTAGGGTGGTGGCAGGATGAAGAAGAACCATTTCAAAGCCAAGTAGATTCATTGCTTTCCCAAGTTCAAAAGGATCGCAAGTTTTATTTAATGGGTGACTTTAATAATCCAGCCAATGTAAAAAATGAGGGGTATGATTATTTACTAAATAAAGGATTATATGATACTTATCAATTAGCGAATATAAAGGATAACGGGATAACTGTCAAAGGAAAAATTGCGGGATGGGATGTAAATAAACAAGATTTGCGCATTGATTATATTTTTACGAATATGCCTATTGCTGTGAACAAATCTACTGTTATTTTTAATGGGGAAAATAAGCCTGTCATTTCTGATCATTTTGGAGTGGAGGTTGTGATTAACGAAGAAGGGTGACGATTTTGTCACCCTTTTTTTAAAAGATAAAGTATAAATTTTTACTTAGTTTTAGTGTCTAGCTCCAGGCGCCATCGGCGAAGCACAGGACGTGCCAGTGCAGTTAAGAGATAAGGCCGTCCTAGTTTTTAACTGCCTCTAGGGTCTAGTCAAATAGGAATAGAAGGTAAAGAACACCTTCTATTCCTTTTCGCCTTATGCTTGTCGGCGAATGCTAAGCGTCTTGCGCTTTTCTTACCATACATCCGGCTTAACAACCATAAACCATAGCATGGCCATTAATAATAAGATATAGATCCAAATCGTTCGGTTGAGTTTTGCTGTTAATTTTTCTCTTATTTGGTCCTTTTCTTGAAACTTTCTAAGTGTCGGTGAAAAGGCACGGGCCAAAAAGAACAAGGAACAAAACAAAATTATAAGTGTCATGATAATCCAGGGAGTACCCCAAGTCCAGGGGCCAAAAATAACAAGTAATATTCCTGATCCAACCAATACATGTCCTGAATGCTTTGATAGACTGACAGCATATCGAAATGTATTTAAGTATGTATCTAACTCAGCTTCTCGTGCTTCATTAAGTTTTTTTACTAAAGGCAAAAGGATAAAAAAAGGACCGATTGATACGATGACACTTACTACATGAATAAAGATGAGTATTCGGTAGAAAAAATAGTCCATTTCTGTTGCTAGTTATTCTTGAATAGGACTGAACTCATGGACCCAAACTTTCATATGGGGAAGCCAAGGCATTCCTGGATGATAGGATAAGATCGCTTGCTTATATTCTTCTACTGTTTCATATCCTTCCTGTTTTGCATGGTCATCGGTTAATTCACCTAAGCTCTGTGAATATACGCGATCTACTTTGAATTTTTTGCCCTCTAATACCATGATCTCGCCGACATCAGCATATCTTCCATTTCGTCGCGTTGCCGTTTTCTCTCCTTTGAGGACTTTTTTTACATCTTCCTTCAATGTTACTAGGCGGTCAACTGAGCATGTTTTTGGCGGCAATGTATGTTGTTCTTCTTGTTTCGTCATATAATATACTCCTTCGTTTATTATTTCTATCTAACTATATCATAACTTTCCCTTCGCTTAGTATCCCTGGTAGAAAAATAAAGCTGAATGATACTTGCGAAATTGACTAAGATCGTTAAGATTATAGTAGTGATAGTAAGCTAAAAATAAAAAGGAATGAAAAATGATGATCAAAATAGTAAAATCTCTTTATATTTTCCTTGGCTTTTTCTTTTTTGGACTTGGTCTATTAGGAATTATTCTTCCGCTATTGCCTACAACTCCATTTTTATTATTAGCCTCATTTTTCTTTGTCAAAGGCTCGGAAAAATTTGAGATCTGGTTTAAAGGTACCGATGTCTATAAAAACCATCTAGAGGGTTTTGTCAAAAACAAAGCAATGACGCTAAAACAGAAACTAACCATACTTATCTTTGCTGATTGTATGATCGCCATCCCATTTATTTTGGTAGATAGCATACTGATCAGAGTAATCTTACTTATAATAGTAGGATATAAATACTATTATTTTATCTGGAAAATAAAAACGGTAACGTAAGTAATTCCATTATTACGCTAGCTTCGATATGTTTGACTCAAATAGGTAGTTGGAGATACCCCGGTTACTTTCTTGAATACTCTGCTAAAATAAAAGGGGTTTGAGAACCCTAATGCATGACTAACCTCTGATATATTGACAGATTCCTTTTTTAACATCTTTATCGCTTTTTCAATTAATAGCTCATCCTGGAATTGTGTAATACTTTTCCCTGTCTCTTTTCGAAATAAGGTTGATAAATAGGCATAATTCATTCCGAGCTCATCTGCGATTTCCTTACTTGTTAATTTTGTAGCAGCTGAGCGGCTAAAAAGTTCAATCATTTTGCCGACAATCCTGCTTTGTTTTGTCTGTTTCATCTCTTTTAATCGATTCATATATAAATCAATAAAAAAATGATAGGTCATGAGACTTAAATAGAGTGGGCGAAGCGGGTGCGGGGAAATAAAATCCTCATTAAGCTTCTTAAGCTGCAGTTCGGTATACTCTGGGTTTATTACAGACCCTTGCTTAGGTAATTTTAGATGTGAATGATAGGTTTCTTCTAAGATCAAAGATGATTGCTGGTAATGAGAGAATTCCGGCGAATCCTCCAAGCCCATCTCATCTAATGTGTCGTGAAAATGAATAAAGTACCATTCTGTGCCTGGTGAATATAAGGAGGTACCCCAATGCGGTACATTTTTCCTAAGAAAAAGATATTCTCCGCCGGTTAATGTATATTCCGTTCCGGCCTCTATCACTTGTATATTGCCTTTTTTTACATAAACAAACACATTTATCGTTTCCATATGACGATCTGGATGACCGCTTGTTCCATTGTCATCCCACATATGGCCGATTTCTCTTATAAGAGGAAGACTGTATGACAATAAATTGACCTCATTCATTTATCCAACACACCCTCTACTCAAGTTTTCTATATTTTATCACAGAAAAACCAAAAAAAAGATATGGAATTAGTTGTATTGTGAATTCCGTTTTCTCCATTGCCTTGTAATAATAAGGATATGACAACATGTGTTGGATTCAAGGAGGAAATGAATATGGAAAATGTTCGATTACTAGATGGCATGTTTAAACAATCACAAGAAAAAGGAAAGGAATATCTTCTTTATCTTGATGTTGATCGATTATTGGCACCTTGCTATGAGGCTTCTGGGAAAACACCAAAAAAACCCCGTTATGGCGGTTGGGAAAAAACAGGTATTAGCGGTCATTCAATTGGTCATTGGCTTTCTGCAGCAGCAACGATGTATTCAATAACAAATGAGCAGAAACTGAAGGAGAAACTTGATTATGCAGTAAAAGAGCTATCACTTATCCAGGCCTTTGATGGTGAAGGGTATGTAAGCGGGTTTTCAAGAGTCTGTTTCGATAAGGTTTTCACCGGGGATTTTGAGGTAGAAAATTTTAGCCTTGGCGGAGGATGGGTCCCATGGTACAGCATTCATAAAATTTATGCGGGTCTTATTGATACGTATCAGCTGACAGGAAATGAACAAGCACTAGACGTTGTAATGAAGCTAGCCAACTGGGCGAAAAAAGGTACAGACCAATTAACAGATGAGCAGTTTCAAAGGATGCTTATCTGTGAACACGGCGGTATGAATGAGGCGATGGCAGATCTCTATCTTATTACTAACAATCGCAACTACTTGGATCTTGCCATTCGTTTCTGTCATAAGGCTGTGTTAGATCCTCTTGCAGAAGGAATAGATGATCTGCAAGGAAAGCATGCAAATACACAAATCCCGAAAGTAATCGGTGCTGCAAAGCTTTATATGATCACCGGTGACGAAACATATAAGCAAATGTCAGAGTATTTTTGGACACAGGTCACAAAGCATCGATCGTATGTAATCGGCGGTAATAGTATAAACGAGCATTTCGGCCCGGAAAATACGGAAGAGCTTGGCATTCAAACAACCGAAACGTGTAATACCTATAATATGCTGAAGTTAACGGAATTACTATTCCAATGGTCACAAAAAGCAGAATATACTGATTACTATGAAAAAGCGCTTTATAATCATATTCTAGCTTCACAAGATCCTGATTCGGGAATGAAAACATATTTTGTCTCAACACAACCTGGGCATTTCAAAGTATATTGTACGCCAGATGAGTCTTTCTGGTGTTGTACTGGGACAGGAATGGAAAATCCGGCAAGATATAATCGGCATATTTATTATGTAAATCAAGATGATTTATATGTAAATCTCTTTATCTCATCAGAAATTCATGTGAAAAATAAAAATTTGAAGCTAACGCAGGTAACAAACTTTCCAGAATCTAATAAAACAAAACTATTATTTAATAGTGGTACAAAAGGAAACGTAAAGCTCCATATAAGGGTACCAGGTTGGGCGTCAGGACCAATGACTGTCCTTGTAAATGATCAAAAGCAATACCAGTCCCAAAAACGTGGTTATATAACCATTGAAGGTCAATGGAGCGAAGGTGATATCATTGATATCGAGATACCGATGAGTTTGCACCTTTCAAGAAATAAAAATGATCCTAGAAAGGCTGCTATTCTTTATGGACCGATTGTGTTGGCAGGGGCTTTAGGCAGAGAAAAATTCCCTGAAACAGATATCATTGCTGATCATGTTAAGCTGAATAACCATCCCTTAATAACCGTTCCAGACCTTATTACTAATGAAAAGGAAGTTTCAAAGTGGATTACACCAATTGCAGGAGAAAAGCTAGCCTTTCGAACAGCTGAAATCGGACAGCCTGGAAATGTAAGCGTCACTCTCATTCCTTTTTATGACCTGCATCATCAGCGCTATACGATCTATTGGAATATCATGGATGAAACAGATTATCAGTCTTTCGTTGACAAAGAACAAGAGGAAGCGAAAAAACTAAGAGAAATAACGGTTGATGTTGTTCACCCAAATGAACAGCAACCAGAGGTCGATCATGAAATTAAGTCGAAAAACTCTAGGACTGGTTTTTTAAACCTCTTCAATTCTGGCTGGAGAGATTGTAAAAATGATGGTTATTTCAGTTATGAAATGGCTGTACATCCAGATAATCAGATGTACCTGCTTGTTAGTTACTGCGGGAATGATACTATTTTGCATGAAGACGGCAAAGCGTATCAGCGTGAATTTGATATTTTAATAGATGGGTCACAAATTGCTCATCAAACTCTGAAAAGAAACGATCCAGGTAAGCTTTTTGATGTTTGCTACGATATCCCTCTTTCATTAACAAAAGGAAAAGAAAAGGTAGAAGTGAAATTTGCTTCGGAAGATGGAAAAATTGCAGGAGGGGTTTATCGAGTTAGAATCTTAAAAGACAAAAGTGTTATTTCAAAATAATATAAACCTCTAGTTAGGGCCTAGCAAAAATATTGTTAGGCTTTTTTTACACGAATGAGTTTAACTAGAGGTTATAATAAAAAACCTGTCAGATCCCAATTTTCGGGTAACTGACAGGTTCAAGCCCATTCTAATTAAATTTTCATTACTCCACCAGTGTTTGCAGAAGTAACGAGCTTAGAGTAACGTGCTAAGTAACCTTTTTTTACTTTAGGTTCAAAGCCTTTCCAGTTCGCTTTACGTTTTGCAAATTCTTCATCAGAAATTTCAAGTGTGATCGTACGATTATTTAAATCAAGTTCGATGATATCACCATTTTCTACAAATGCAATCGGACCGCCTTCTGCAGCTTCTGGTGAAATATGGCCGATTGAAATGCCTCTTGATGCACCTGAGAAACGTCCGTCAGTAATTAAACCTACTTTTGCTCCAAGACCTCTACCAACGATTTGTGATGTAGGGGCAAGCATTTCTGGCATTCCTGGTCCGCCTTTAGGACCTTCATAACGGATCACAACAACATCGCCTTCTTTTACTTTACCAGTAATAATTCCTGAAAGTGCCTCTTCTTGCGAATCAAAGCAAATTGCAGGACCTCTATGGTAGCCGCCAACAGCAGGGTCAACCGCACCAACTTTTATCACCGCACCATCTGGAGCTAAGTTTCCAAATAAAACAGCAAGACCGCCTTGCTCAGAATGTGGATTGTCTAATGGACGGATGACATTCTTGTCCAAAATATCTGCTCCTGCAACATTTTCACGTAATGTTTTGCCTGAAACAGTTAAGCAATCGCCATTAATAGCACCAGGCTTTTTAAGGACCTCATTAATGATTGCACTTACTCCACCTGCGTTATGAACATCCTCAATATGGTAATCTGATGCAGGAGCAATTTTTGCCAGATGTGGTACTCGGCTTGCAATATCATTGATACGTTCTAATGAATAATCAATTTCTGCTTCATGTGCTAATGCAAGTGTGTGCAATACAGTATTGGTCGAACCACCCATAGCCATATCTAATGCAAAAGCATTATCAATCGCATCAATCGTAACGATATCACGTGGTTTAATATCTTTTTTAATAAGTTCCATTAACTGTGTAGCAGAGCGTTTAACAAATTCTCTACGTTCAGGAGAAACAGCTAAAATGGTTCCATTTCCCGGAAGTGCAAGGCCAAGACCTTCAGCTAGACAGTTCATTGAGTTTGCTGTAAACATACCTGAACACGAACCACATGTTGGACATGCAAATTGCTCAATTTCTTGAAGTTTTTCTTCTGTTATTTTACCTGATTGGTAGGCTCCAACACCTTCAAATACTGAATTTAAGTTAAGCGGATTACCATCTTTATCTGTACCAGCTTTCATTGGTCCACCACTAACGAAAATCGTTGGAATATTTACACGAAGAGCCGCCATTAACATACCTGGTGTAATTTTGTCACAGTTTGGAATACAAACCATGCCATCAAACCAATGGGCAGAAACAACTGTTTCAACTGAGTCAGCGATGATTTCACGACTTGGTAATGAATAGCGCATTCCAATATGGCCCATCGCAATCCCGTCATCAACACCGATTGTATTCATTTCAAATGGAACACCGCCAGCTTCACGGATTGCGTCTTTTACGATTTTACCGAATTCTTGTAAATGTACATGCCCTGGAACTATATCAATATATGAATTGACGACCGCAATAAACGGTTTGCCGAAATCTTCATCTTTTACACCGGCTGCACGAAGCAAGCTTCTGTGTGGGGCACGGTCAATTCCTTGTTTAATCATATTACTACGTTGTTCAGCCAAGTTTAATCCCTCCAAATAAACAGTCCATTAAAAAATTCTTCTGAAAATTTTAATATTTCATATTGTAACATTATTTTTATTATTATCATAGTTTTAAATCACAATTCTTTTCTGTAAAAATAATAGGAATACTTTTTGAAAGTGAATTTTTGAATTGGAAAACATAATATTTTTAATTTGGTCATAAATAAAACAAAATATTATAGAGAACAATAGAAAAAACAGGAAGGGGGGACTAGTTTATGGCAAACGGTCCATTCGAAGATACTTTTAAACCTTTAAAAAGGAAGGAAGAAGTTTTAGAAATTAGCTCAACTGGATATGGATTGGAGTCTGTTTCGGAAGAAAATGCAGAAAAACAGAAACAAAATCAAGAGAACAAAGGAAACTCTTCTGAATGCGGCGGGCTTTAAGTAGGATGACATTCTAAAAAATTTGTTCCTGATATGAAAGTAGTCTTTCATTATTAAAGAAAAAGGCTACTTTCATTAATTAATTTTTCCACAGCTGGAAGATCTGCAGGCGCCCATCTTAATGAATCTAAATTTTCTCTTTTTAGCCATATTAGCTTAGCGTGTTCAGTTTGAAGCGGAATTCCCTCTGTGATCTTACATGTAATGCACAATAAATGAACCTTGAATGTATCGTACTCGTATATATTCTCATGAAAAAGAGTCTCTCCAGTCACTTGGCAACCTAATTCTTCATTTATTTCTCTTTTAATCGCCTGAAAGATATCTTCATCTTTCTCAACCTTTCCACCAGGGAATTCCCACATATTTGGTAAAGACATTTGAGAGGATCTAAGAGCACAAAGTATTTCATTTTCATCATTCTCAATGATTGCTGCTACTACCTTTATCGTTTTTTTCATTGCTATCTTCTCCACTTAAATGACTTAGTTTTATTCTATTATCTTTACTTTACAAAAAGCAAATGTAGTAAAGTATTTTAAAGAAAATTAACTATACTATTGTAATAAGAATATTACTTAAGTCCATTGTACATACTTCCTTATTAAAGAAAACTTTCTGACTAAAAACATAGTTCTGTATAGTTATAGATTTTGCTTTATTTTTTCAATAAATTAGTCAATCTCATGTATACTTTTGGTAAGAGTTCAACAATATTTAAGGAGGAAACTTATGCGAGAGGAAGTTGGAAAGTGTTCTGTTTGTGAGAAAACAATCTATTGTTTGGACGGTTTTTTAGATGGAATTATTACGAAAGAAAAAATCCTTTATTGTTTTTCATGTAGTACAAAGGAAGAAGACAAGTAATTAAAATTGGTTATAAGCTGAATGTTTGATACGATAAACGTATAATAATTATTTCTTAGATGCAAGAATGGAGGAGAAAAAGGTGGATTTTAACCAAGTTGTAAGCAATAGACGTGAGATTACCAGTTTTTCAAACCAATCGATTCCGAAAGAAACAATTGAAGAAATTTTGGAAGTTGCATGGCTATCGCCAACCGGGAATAATTTACCATCCCGTGAGTTCATTGTTGTGAATGATAGAGGGATGCTTGATCATCTTGCTAATACAACCCCATATATGCCATGGTTAAAAGAAGCAACCTATGCCATCGTAATAACAGGTCGGCCAACGGTTAGTAAGTATTGGATACAGGATTCCTCTATTGCAAGCGGTTATATTTGGTTAGCGGCAGTAAACGCAGGGTTAGGCTGTGCATTTGGTGCTGTATTTAACGCAGAGGATGAGGTTGAATCCGAACAAAGAGAAACATATGTAAGAAATGCTTTAAACATACCGAATGACCGAAGAGTATTAGCGATATTGGGACTAGGGTATGGGAAAGAAAAACCGAATAAGAAGGAGCTTGTAAAGAAAAACGAAATTATTTATTATCATACCTTTAGACAGCAGTAAAAGTAAGGAGGTAGATGGTAAAGAAGCTTATATTGTAATTGAATATTATTAATCGTTATTTAGTAAGAGATATATAGTTTCTGATATGAAATAGGATAATAAAGGTAACTGCTGGATTTTAAAGTAGTTGCCTTTTTTATATAAAAAAACAAAGTCTCTATACTGCGAATAAGTGGCCGAGTCTTTCTAAGTAAAATAGGAAAATGCATAACGGCTTTTCACTTGGAAATAATAACAAAATCAATTTTCACTTATTTTATATTTAAGGGAGATTTCCAATGAGGGTTGAGAAGATTAGCGCACTCCAATTTATCTATATTATGAATGGGTATGTTTTAGGTACAGCGTTAATTTTGGGATTGGGGTTAAATGTAAAACAGGATGCGTGGATATTTATTTTGTTCGGGATGCTATTTAGTCTAATATTAATGTTTGTCTATACGCAATTATTTGCTTATTACCCAAATGAAACATTGGTACAAATGCTTCCAAGAATTATAGGCAGATTTCTTTCTTATCCAATTATCCTCCTTTATATTGTGCATTTTACATATTCTGCAGCAAGGGGATGCAGAGAATTGGGAGATCTGATCGTTACTGCTATTTTAGATAAAACACCAATCGTTCTCGTCATTGGAAGTTTCATGGTACTTATTGTCTATTGTATTAGAAGTGGAATTGAAATTTTTTTCGGATGGGAGAGGTTTTATTTCCTATCTACATCTTTGCTCTCATATTAATATGGATTCTGTTATTTAGTGTTCAACAGTTTGATGTAAAAATCTTACTCCGGTGTTGGGAAATGGTGTAAAACCATTAATGAAAGAGATATTTCCTAGAGCGATAAACTTTCCCTTTGGTGAAACCGTTATTGTTTTAATGATTTTTCCGTATATAAATAATAAACAGAATATAAGAAAGATAGGTATGTCTTTTATTCTCATTGGGGGATTATTATTAACGATTAATTCCATTATGATGATTTCTATTTTAGTCCGGAATATTATTCTAAAAAAAGTTTTTCTCTATATATCAGCAACTCAAATGGTTTCGATTGCAGATTTTCTAGAACGTTTTGATGCACTCGTTATATTAATGATGGTAACCGGAGTGTTTTTTAAGGGTGGAGGTTTTACAATTGGAGCGGCATAAGGAATTTCTCAATTATTTAAGCTAAACCAAATTCGATCTGTCGTACTGGCACTAAGTACAATCATTACATCTTTATCACTGATTAGAACAACTAGCTATATCGAGCATTTAGAAATTGGATTTAAAATTTACGTCCCATATATTCATACCGTATTACAAATCATAATCCCCATATTATTGCTTTGCATTGCTTTTATTCGCCAAAAATTTCATTCTAAAGCATTAACTTAAGGCCCAATAAAATAGGTTAAATATAAAAAATGCTCAAAGCAAAAAGCTTTGAGCATTTCATATGCTACATGGTAATTATAATACGTATAAACACCTTAACAGAGATTATGGTACGATTTTTCCTCCGGCTTTATAAAGCTGATACCATTCTTCTCTTGTTAATGGGATATCAGAACCTTTACAAGCATCTTTCAATCGCTGTGCATTAGTTGTCCCTAAAACAACCTGGATATTCGCTGGATGTCTTGTGATCCAAGCGGTTGCGATTGCGGTAGCCGTAACATCATATTTGTTTGCTAGATCATTAATTAATACATTCAATTCCGCATAGTTCTCAGTATCTCCGAGAAAAACACCTTCAAAAAAGCCTTTTTGGAAAGGCGACCAAGCTTGTACAGTAATATCATTCAAGCGACAGTAATCTAATATGCTCGCATCACGATTAATTGCTTGATCAATATTCATATTTAATGCAATGCCCGAATCAATAAGTGGGGTATGTACAACACTTAACTGTAATTGATTGACCATTAATTTGTAAGGAATATACTTTTGCAACAGCTGCATTTGCATAGGATTATGATTTGAGACACCGAAATATTTTACCTTACCAGACTCATAAAGTTCTCCAAAAGCCTCAGCAACTTCTTCTGGCTCCATTAATGTATCAGGACGATGGAGAAGAAGGATGTCCAAATAATCTGTTTTTAAGCGCTTTAAAATACCATCTACAGAGTGGATGATATGTTGTTTCGAAAAGTCAAAATAATTTTCTTTTGCACGGATGCCGCATTTGCTTTGAATAATCATCTTCTCACGAATATCATCATCCATGTTAATGGCGTTGGCGAAAATTGTTTCGCATTCTCCTGCACCATAAATATCAGCGTGATCAAAGAAATTGATTCCTTCATCCATTGCAGTGCGGATTAATCGTTCAACCTCAGGCAGCGAAAGCTGGGTGATACGCATATTACCCATAATAATATTTGATGCTTTTAAATCAGTATTACCGATAGATATGTATTTCAAGTGAATAGCCTCCTCTATGAAATTAATTTATCTTTCTAACAAAAGTTGTACAGCAGTATTATGATACGTTCTATCTATCTCAGAATATATCATATCTTATTCTTTAATATTCGTCATCTAAAATGATTCCGTTTACATTATATCGTCTTTTATTAGAATACACTTCCTAACAATAGCGGTATCATAGTCCGAGAAGATTAAAGTTATTAAGGAGAGGTTTAATATTATAATTTCAGTGAAATGGAAACATTGTAAAATAATGGAATGTTTAAATGTAAAGAGAACAAGACTTACATAGGAGGTAAAGTGAATGACAAATTTAAATGGTAAAGTTGCAATAGTTACAGGTGGAGCGTCGGGAATTGGTTTAGCAACAGCAGAGGCTTTCGTTGATAAAGGTGCAAAGGTTGTTATATCCGACTTCAATGAAGAGGGAGGAAAAGCTGTTGAAAAAGAACTAAAAGAAAAAGGAGCGAACATCTTATTTATAAAAGTAGATGTCGCAGATGAAAAATCTGTTGAAAACCTAGTAGCTGAAACGGTAAAGACCTACGGGAAGCTGGATGTCATGGTAAATAACGCAGGAGTAGGTATTCTTTCTACTACTCACGAGCTTACTTATGAAGATTATCATCGAGTCATTTCAATCAACCAAGATGGGGGTTTTCTTCGGTGCAAAATACGCAATTCGAGAAATGCTTAAAACCGCTGGAGGTTCAATTATAAATACAGCTTCAATTTTAGGGCATGTAGGTGAAGCTGGTGCTTTTGCTTACAATGCTAGTAAGGGTGCAGTAAATATTTTAACAAAGTCCTTAGCTGTTGAATACGCTGATAAAAATATTAGAGTTAATGCAGTATGTCCTGGTTATGTTGAATCTGGAATGGTGAACAAGGAAGCTCTTTGAGAATTTTATGATGGATTGGTGGCAAGACATCCGATCGGCAGACTTGGTAAAGCATCTGAAATTGCACACGGAATTGTCTTTTTAGTAGAAAATGATTTTGTCACTGGTACTTCCTTAATGATCGATGGAGGTTATACGGCTGTATAAGTAAATAAAAAGCATGTGTATGTTTGACGAGGAAATGCTAATTGTTTTATCCTTTCGATATTTCATTCATGTGTTAGCAAATGCCAACTACTATTGTCAAGCTCGAGGCCACAAATAAAAAGTGGGTGCTCGAGCTTAAAGTAAGTTAGATTACTTATCTGTTGAAGTCATCCCGCCTGAGAGGATAAATTTCATCGCATCCTCAGGCTTTACATCAATAATTTCTACCTCATCTTTAGGAATTAAAAAAGTGAAGCCTGCAATTTGAAACGTTTGTTGGATATAGACAGCAACATGATCCTTCAATGGATCATAAAAGCTTTCTAGATCCTCTGTTGTGATAAAACCGATACTTTTCATTTTTGTTCCCGGGATCGTAATGATTGCAACCTTTGAAAATGATTTTTTCTCGCCAAGAAAGGAATTAATCGTATCCTTAATAACGGAGTAGATGGTTTTGATAACGGGTATCTTTTCAAGCAATCTATCGACTAATCGGAAAAGGGCACCGGTGAAAACCTTTGTAGAAAGCCAGCCTAAAATGGTGATCAAAATAAAGGTACATAGTATACCAATTCCAGGAATATAATCATCCTTTAAATAAGGCTTCAGTACACTCCCCAGAATCCCGTCTAAAAACATAAACGTTTTATAAACAACATATATAACAAGAATAATCGGGACGATTGTTAAAATTCCATTTATAAAGCTCCGTACTATACTTCTCATGTTTATCTCCTTTTTTTCAATCTACTATCATCTTATTTTAAGACGATAGATGGCATAATGACAATAAAGATTTTGTTACAAAATTGATCCCATCTTAACGAGCAGAATAAACCCTCAAGGATAAAAGTATAAATTAGCAGAAGAATGTGGCTGTCTTAAGATGTCAGTGACTACTCTAATACCATATACAGGAAGATAAAACAGTGGTTCTATTTATTAGTGATTGTTTGAGGAGAGATAATTTTAAGGAAAGATCCAATTTTATCTAAAAAAACGAAGGTTCAAGGGGGACTTCATGTACTCTTAAGAGCAATTCGAATATTTTAAACTCGGGGTGAAAATAATAAGCACAGATGGAAGTATTTTTAGGTACGTAAAATCTTAGGTTTAAGCTAATAATGAACATATTTCAACTCTTAAAAAATGGAGATTAAAACATGCAAACTTTTTTTCAATATCACTCAGAACAAGATCCGTTTCGTCTTTTTTCAATAGAGCATATTATAACCATCGCTATTATTTTTGTTTTTTGTCTTTTTTTATTTTTCTTAAGAAGAAAGCTTGAAAAGCAGGGGATAAGAAGGGTCCTTCGTTTTTTTCTACTATTTTTACTTTTAGTATTTGATGTAAGCCATCATATATGGCTTGCAAGTGAGAATGCATGGACCCTTAAAGACGATTTACCGCTTCATCTTAGTGATTTGGCTGTTCTTCTTGCTATTGTAATGCTGCTAACGAAAAGCTTGGGACTTTTTCAATTTTTATTTTTTGCAGGTTTAGGCAGCTCCATTCAAGCAATCTTAACTCCTGATTTAGGCCGTTTTTCATTTCCTCATTTTCAATATGTTGAGTTTTTTATCTCACATGGAGGAGTTGTGCTTACTTGTTTATTTATGGTGTTAGCCTATCAATATCGGCCGACGCTGCGTTCCTTGTGGATGACTGTCCTTATTGTTAATATTTATGGAGTTTGTGTATTCTTCCTTAATAAGTGGTTAGGGGCTAATTATTTGTACATCATGAACAAACCAAAAAATGCTTCTCTCTTAGATTTTCTCGGACCATGGCCATGGTATCTGCTTTCGGTAGAGGTGATCATGATTATAAGCTTTTTTCTTTTATACAGCCCGTTTTGGCTAAAAAAGAAATTGGAAGGCTCGTAAAAGCTTAAGAATTCTTACATTTGCTTTTTATTTGATACATTATAAAGAGGCTTAGGCATTATCCTGAATTATAACCTGAATATTGGAAACTTTTACAAGGGGGGGATGAAATGGTATGAGTAGCTTCTCGGAATATACGCACCTAGGCTATAAGTATAAACTTTATGTACCGAGCCGGTACAAAGTGGGAAACGATGTAGCTTTGATGGTGATGCTTCATGGCTGTAAACAAGATCCTGATGACTTTGCTGCAGGAACAAAAATGAATCATCTTGCTGAACGAGAAAACTTTATTGTACTTTACCCAGAGATGAATCGATTGTTTAATCCTTTTAATCTTGCTCAATTTAATCTTGATGGATGCTGGAATTGGTTTTTAGATTATAATCAGCATCGAAAAGGAGGTCAGCCTAAAGTCATTAAAGGAATAATCGATGATATCAAAAAAAAATATAGTATTGATTCGAATAAGGTGTATGTAACTGGTTTATCTGCAGGGGCAGCCATGGCTTCTATTCTAGGAGTAACCTACCCAGATGTATTTAGTGGAATTGGGATATGTTCCGGTTTACCGTACGATGCGGTTGATGTATTTATCTCAGCTGATCCAACGGCACAAACTGCAAAAGATGTCATGATTCAAGGTACATCCGATCCATATAAGTGTGGGGAGAAGGCCTATGAAGAAATGGGAAATTATAAAAGAAAAATGCCTGTCATTGTTTTTCATGGCATTTGTGACACCACTGTACATCCGATCAATGGGCAGCAGGTTATTATCCAATGGGGTCAAACCAATTTTCTTGTAGAAGGCGGTAAAGGAAAGGCAGATGTGGCACCTGCTTTTCTAAATGCAGGGATTGCAAATGGAAGAAGCTATACCCAACATGTATACAACGATAAGAATGGAATATCAATAATGGAACTATGGATGATAGATAGAATGGGACATAAATGGTCTGGTGGAAGCCCAAATGGTTCCTATACGGATCCAATGGGCCCAGTTGCATCATCCATATTATGGAGATTCTTTTCAACTCAGAATTTAGGTCAATTTACAGTTTGATTGAAAATACGAAGAGGGCTAGAAATGGTAATGTTTATTAAGAAACTGAAAAATCACTAAAAAAAGTTAAAAACCTTAAAGTTATTTATCAGTTGCTCTTACTTTACCTTGGTACGATTTCAGTATTAATTCATAATCCTGTTATATCAAATAACTAAGCCGCCATCGACACTTAATACCGCACCATTTATATAATTTGCATCTTCTGAAGCTAAAAATAAATAGGCAGAAGCAATATCTTCAGGTTTACCAAGTTTTTTCAAAGGTGTTTTTTCTTTCATGAAATCTAAAACCTTTTTAGGCACTGATGATGTCATGTCTGTTTCAATGAAACCGGGAGCTATTGCATTGACCCGTATACCTTTCGGCCCAAATTCTTTGGCCCAACTTTTAGTAAGACCAATTACGCCTGCTTTCGTAGCAGCATAATTGGTTTGACCGATATTCCCATATAAACCTACTACAGATGATGCATTGATAATTACTCCTGATCCCTGTTCCATCATGACTGGAATAACAGCCTTTGTGAATTTAAAGACCCCTGATAAATTTACAGCAATTACTTTTTCCCAATCACCTTCATTCATTTTTGTAAGGAACCCATCAATCGTTATTCCTGCATTGTTTATTAATATATCTATTCTTCCGCAAGAATCAATCGTTGATTGAACCATTTCTTCAATCTGAGGAGTATTAGTAACATCGACCTCAAAAAATTTAACCTGGTTTTTCTCACCAAGCTCTTCTAAGGCAGCCATGCCAGCGGATCGATCACGATCACAAATGACGACCTTTGCACCTTCTTGCAAGAATTTTCGAGCAGTTTCTTTACCAATTCCTCTTGCTCCACCGGTAATTAAAGCTACTTTTTCGGCTAATTTCAAAAATCTCACCTCTTTTTTATCGATTAAAGGATAAAACAGAAAAGCAGCTAATCAGAAACTATGTAAAGATTATCTTTAAAACTGTTTTATCCCTCTTGTACTATTTAATATTTCAATATTTTCAAAAAAAGAACAGCGAATCTCCGCTGTTCTAGTTAAACATACTCAATGCAGATTTTGTGTTGTTTTCTAATGCATTGAGAAATCCTTTTTGTGTTGTATTCACTTGGTTTAAAAAATCTTCCATTATCGGTTTTAATTCTTCGCGATTTTTTTGTTGATGCCCGATAGCTGTTTTAATCGCTTCTTGGAAGTGCTGTTGCGACTGACTTAGTAAATTTAAATTCGCTTTAAGTGGTGTTGAGGTTAATTGTTGAATACGGCTGAATACTTCATCAAGTCGTTCATTCGACTGTTCGAAGGACTTACTTAACTCTTCACCATTAACATTTTGAATATTCTGCATAACGAATTGACGCAGTTCTTGTATTAATCTTTTTTGTTCTTCTTCCATTCTGTCTATATTTCCGGTTATTTTTTCCCATGCTTCATTTTGGTGTTCAAATGCTTGAAGCGCAAGATTTTCCACTTTCTTTTGAGAGTCGTAGACAAAGTTCAATCCGCTTTTCCAACTTTCCCAATAAGAGTCAATAAAATTAAAATCATTCTGATCGTTGCTTTGGATTTTTTTGTTTGCAGCCATTTAAAAAACCTCCTTAATAAAATTAAAAAATTTATTGTGATTGCAGCAATGATGCTGCAGTGCCACTATTCATCATCTTCCTCGTTTTTGTCACAATTGGTTGAAGATTTTGGAAGGAACATATCAGTATACATTGTAAAAAAACGGTTAAGAATCGATTGATATTGCTCAAGCGAAGCAGCCCACGTGTTTAGATAAGCTTCGCCGGCATCGGTTAAAGAGTAGATCCGTTTTGCCGGTCCTCCTGTTGAGGTATCCCATTCAGACTTTACCATGTTATCTTTTTCTAGTTGTCTAAGTGTTCGATAAACATTTCCTTGATCAATCGATGAGAAACCAAATTGAGTCAACTGTTGAATCAATTTATAACCATGCAAATTCAATCCGCGGAGACTTAACAATAGCACAGGTATCATAATGTTTTTTGGAATACTGGCCATTACTTTCTCTTCTTTTGATTTTGAATCATTAGAATCCTTTTTTATTGACATATGTACCACCTACAAATTGAATATCTATATGTGTAATTTACACCTATGTGATGTATTTGTCAAATCAAATCATCTAAAATAATTAGTCAAATTACGACAAATCCCTCATTGATCTTTCTCATTGTGGTAATCCACTATATTTCCTTGCAAATGCTACTATTGTAAGGGATTTTGGCTTAGTATTTTTATCAAACTAGTAAATGATCTTTACACCAAAGACCTCGAAAATTTACGATAATTTGACAAAATATTTAAAAAACTTGCCTTGTAAGCATTTTAATTATCATTTAATATAAAATTCGTACTAATCAATCAACTGGAAGGAGAGAACAAATGACTCAGCAAAAAAGCTTTAATCCGATGGATTTGTGGAAGGATATTTATAACCAGTCAGAATCCTATTGGAGCAGCGTATTGGATGAAAAAATGAAGGAAGAATATTTTTCCGAGTGGATGGGGAAAGTCCTAGAGATGAATCTTCAGTTTAAGAAAATATTGAATGAAACAACAGAAGGTTATTTGAGGCAAGTAAATCTACCTACACAAAATGATCTTGCCAACATCGCATCCCTTGTTGTGAATGTTGAATCTAAAGTTGATAATTTAGAAGAGTTGGTTGAAGAAAACAGTTCAAATCAAGTAAACCAAGCAGAACTTAAACGTGAAATGACACGTATGAAAAATGAAATAAAGGGTCTAAACAATAAACTTGATGAAATCCTTGCCTTGCTAAATGAAAAAAGCAGTGTTGGAAACGTAAACGAAACAGCGGAGACAGTTGGAACAACTGAGACAACTGAGAGAAATGAGAATCAATAAATTCGGATAATTAATCGGTAATGCTTTTAAAAAATCTAATAATAATAAATACATAAGGAGTGCATCCAGATGGCAGATTTAAATAACAAAGTGGCAATTGTAACAGGCGGCGCAAAAGGAATTGGACAAGCAATTACTAAGGAATTAGCTAATAATGGAGTGAAAGTCGTAATAAACTATAACAGCAGCAAAGGATCAGCAGAAAAGCTTATCACAGATCTTAAGGCGGAAGGCAGAGAAGTTTATGCAGTACAGGCAGATGTTTCAGATATTGAGCAATCTAGAAAACTAGTAGAAGAAGCTGTTAACCATTTCGGAAGAGTTGATATCCTTGTTAATAATGCGGGAATTACACGGGACTCTACTTTCAAAAAACTTAGTGAAGAAAACTGGAAAAAAGTAATTGATGTTAATTTAAACAGTGTTTACAATACAACCTCTGCTGCTTTGCCTCACCTTCTTGAATCAGATGCAGGGCGAATCATTAATATTTCATCTATTATTGGACAAGCAGGAGGCTTTGGGCAAACAAACTATTCAGCAGCAAAAGCAGGAATGATTGGTTACACAAAATCGCTTGCGCTTGAGCTTGCAAAAAGCGGAGTAACTGTTAACGCGATCTGCCCAGGATTTATTGACACGGAAATGGTTCAAGAAATTCCGGAAAATATTCGCGAAAGTATCGTAGCGAAAATTCCATCACGTCGTTTTGGCCAACCTGAAGAAATTGCACGTGGCGTCGTATTTCTATGTAAAGATGGAGAATATATCACAGGTCAGCAGTTAAATATTAACGGTGGACTATATATGTAATACACATATTTTTAAACGAATAAGAAAGGTGTGAGATTTAATGAGCATAATTGCCTCAAAAGAATGGCAGCAACTTATGGAAACGATCCCAAACGAATTCCAAGAACCGTATACCCGTTTAACTAGAGCAACGGAAGTGTTAACAAGTGATCCCGAACCGGAAGTTGGTTTAACACCAAAAGAAGTCATTTGGACAAAAAACAAAGCGAAATTATTCAGGTATGTATCCGACCAACCGAAGAAGTTCAAAGTGCCTCTCTTATTGGTGTATGCACTTATTAATAAACCTTATATCTTAGATTTAACCCCAGGAAACAGTTTAGTAGAATATTTGGTTAACCGAGGTTATGATGTATATCTCCTTGATTGGGGTACTCCAGGTTATGAAGATAAAACGATGAAACTAGATGATTACATTTTAGACTACATCCCGCGTGCTGTTCGCAAAGTGCTTCGGACATCACAGGCAGACGAAGTTTCAATCCTTGGCTATTGTATGGGCGGTACTATGACATCTATTTTTGCTGCTCTTCATCCTGAACTGCCGATACGTAACTTAGTATTTATGACAAGTCCATTTGATTTCGAAGAAACAGGCTTATATGGTTGTTTCCTTGATGAGCGGTACTTTGACATCGACAATGTCGTTGATACCCTAGGTTTAATTCCACCTGAAATGATTGATTTTGGGAACAAGATGTTGAAACCAGCGACAAATTTTTTCGGGCCATACGTTAGTCTAGTTGATCGGGCAAACAATGAACAGTTTGTTAAAAATTGGAAGCTGCTACAAAAGTGGGTATCCGATGGCATTCCATTCCCAGGTGAAGCGTATCGTCAGTGGATTAGGGATTTTTACCAGCAAAATAAGTTGATTAAAGGAGAGCTCGTCATTCGCGGTCGCAAGGTTAATTTAAAAAACATTACGGCAAATGTACTCAACATGTCAGCTGAAAAAGACCATATTGCCCAACCTCATCAAGTGAAAGCACTTATGGACGTTATTTCAAGTAAAGATAAAGAGTACGTTTCATTGCCTACCGGCCATGTGTCTGTAACATTTGGACCTAAAGCTGTAAAGATAACCTATCCAACTGTCGGCGACTGGTTGGAAAAACGATCAAAATAGTAGAATGAAATAATAAATTTAATGTCTGAAAATCCGTTAATTTCCCGGGAGGATAAAATGCTAGAGTTAATGCAGGAAATTTATAGCCCTTGCTATGGCAGAGTTGAAAACATTTTGGTAAAAGAATCATCCTATATATATGAATGGGAAAAGCTATTTTTAATAAGAGAAAAGAACGGTTCTCTAAAAGAAATTAGGGTAGGGATGAGTGGTTTAATTTCGTCTCTTGAGGTAAAAGAGAACCAAAATGTAACCCCAAACACTGTTTTAGCGAAAATAAAGGAAGATTTATTTATTACCGGATCTGATTAATGATATCAATTCATAAACCTGTATGAGAAACAACGAATTTACTGGCAGAAATCAATAAGTAAAATTTAAGCAGAAATAAAATCATCTTTTAAAAAGGTTTATATCTATGATTCAATTTTGAGAAAAAATCATTAATAGAATTATATTGAGATATTATACTACATTAAGCATAAATTGTATATATATTTTCTCAAATAGTATTACTTTAGCAGAACAACTTCTTTCCTCTAATATCAAAAAATGGTAAGGGAACTTATAATGTAAGTATAAAAGAAGAGGCGCTGAAACTTCATTTAAATTACAGAGGTAAATTGAGCGTAGAGGTTAAGGTTCCTGTTTTTGATGAAAGAGATTTAAGTTTGGTTTATTCTCCAGGGGTTGCCGAGCCTTGTAAAGCGATTTCAGAAAATGCTGATCAGATTAATGATTATACGATCAAAGGGAATCTTGTAGGCAGCTTATTCAACCTTATGAGCTTACAGAAGATTATGTCATTCCGAACCTTTTTCGATAAACGGGTTGTAGAGTCTGTTTCCATAGCAGTCGCAAAGACTGCTATTAAAAGCGGGGCAATCAGAAAAAAGCTTATAGTATAGTAGATTCTAAGTCATAAATGAATTTTTTCTAAAAGGAGAGAAAGAAAATGGTGCAACAAGAAGTAGTTATTGTAAGTGCGGTTCGAACGCCAATTGGAAATTTTAATGGAAGTTTAAAAGATGTTTCAGCGACAAAACTGGGAGCTCTTGTTATTAAATCGGCATTAGAAAAAGCAGGAATAAATTCGGATCAAGTAAATGAGGTTATTATGGGGAACGTCCTACAAGCCGGTTTAGGTCAAAACCCTGCTCGACAAGCTTCGATTCTAGCTGAAATACCTCAGGAGGTACCCGCATTAACCATTAATAAAGTCTGCGGATCCGGATTGAAAGCAGTTCATTTGGCGATGCAATCAATTTTAGCCGGTGATGCAGAGATCGTTGTTGCAGGTGGAATGGAGAATATGAGCCAAGCTCCTTACCTATTAGATGGTGCTCGTTCAGGATTCCGTATGGGGGATCAAAAAGTATTGGACAGCATGATTAAAGATGGCTTATGGTGTGCGTTTAACGATTATCATATGGGTGTTACTGCAGAGAACCTTTGTGAAAAATATGAGTTGACAAGGGAAGAACTTGATCAATTTGCTGCCAACAGTCAACAAAAAGCGGTTTCAGCAATTGAGGCTGGCCGTTTTGAAGAGGAAATTGTTCCTGTTGTCATTCCACAGAGAAAAGGAGATCCAATTGTTTTTGCGAAGGATGAGTTTCCAAGAGCAGGAACAACAGCTGAAAAATTGGCGGGATTGCGCCCGGCCTTCAAAAAAGACGGTATTGTAACCGCAGGAAACGCATCAGGCATAAATGATGGAGCTGCAGCAGTCGTTGTCATGAGTAAGCAAAAAGCGGAAGAATTGGGACTTGAGCCACTTGCAACAATTCGTGCCAATGCAAGTGCAGGTGTTGATCCAAGCATTATGGGAATTGGTCCGGTTCCAGCTACGAAAAAAGCATTGGAAAAAGCAGGTTTGTCCATTGCAGACATAGATCTTATTGAAGCAAACGAAGCTTTTGCTGCACAGTCGATAGCAGTTGGAAAAGAGTTGAATTTTGATGAAGAGATTTTAAATGTGAATGGTGGAGCAATTGCATTAGGACACCCTATTGGCGCAAGTGGAACACGTATTTTAGTTTCATTGCTGCATGAATTAAAGCGAAGAGATGGCCGTTACGGATTAGCGACATTATGCATAGGCGGCGGTCAAGGTGTAGCAACAGTGATTGAGCGCTCGTAAGCAAAGTTTCATAGGGAAATGAATATACTCAACTGGACGTTTATCTTATGTAAAACGTTTAGTTGAGTTTTTCTACAAAGTATCTACTTGATGGATATATAGTTCAATTACAACGAATTAAGGTGGTAGAAACATTGGTAATGATACACTATGCTATTTGCACAAATTGTGGGTGTAATGAATCATCAATAGAAATTTATCGTTGTCAAAGTTGTAGAAAGATGTACTGTAGTAAATGTACTGAGGATAATGATGTTTGTCAGGATTCAGAATGTGGCGCAAGAAGTCTTAAACACAAAGGATATATTTTACCATTTGACGAGATAGAGGGGACACTCTAAACGTGATTGAGGACAGTTTGAGTCGCAAAATATAGATGTGTTAATTGATTATATCGTTATCAATAAATAGAAAAATTCTCATAAGTTTTAAGATGAAGATAACCCCACTTGTATGGAGGGCACTGAAAAACTGACGTTATAAAACTTGTAAATGGTTCTAAGAAAAAAGCGCCATTCCGTTAAATTATTATAACGAAATAGCGCCAGTAGTATAGGGTAAATTGAAAACCCTTTCTATAATGATGTAAAAATATTACTAAAAATAAGGTTGCAATATAATATAGTAAATAATTATTTATATATGATTAAAACATTACTCCTAATTTATTAAAATGTCGGCTTGTTAGGGGGCATCGAACCGATTAATAAGCCGACTATATCAACGCATCACATATGATAAAGTGCATTTTTTGATATAGATTCATAGACCAAAATACATATTTTACAATATTCACCATATACAATGCGTGCTTGACGTCGGACCCCTATAAAATTGGCTAATTGGAACGACCAGAAAAGGATTATTCTCCCTTGAGTGGAATGGTTCCTTTTTTGAGCTTATCATAAGACAACTTTTTTAAATGATTCAGATGTTAGATATTCATTTGTTTTTTCTTTTGCAAATTGAAAGGCATCAATTTCAGTAATTCGTTCTTGATAAGGTAATTTTTTATCACATTCGAAATGGTGTCTAAAATCAGGATTTAAATCTTGCATAACATGACGAAATTCATGAAAAAGAGTTTCAATTAATGGGATATATTCACTGAAGCGAAAAATAAAGATAATCCCTAATTCTCTCCAGTAAATCCCTGATGCGAATCGTAAATATTCATCTTCTTCATCTCCTAAGTCACTTATGATATTATTCGCTTCACAAATAGAACAAAAAATAACAGGGATATTAAAATTTGAGTCTAAGTATTTAAAAATAGTATTGGATAATTCTTTAATGTCCCAATAAAATTCATCATCCAAAACATACCAATTTTTATATTGATGATAAATAATGTGTTTTTGTAGAACTTGGCTTAAAGACATGTATAAAAACCTCCTATACATTTTTGTCAATCATATATAAATAACTTTTTTCTGAGAGTAGATTAAAAACCACAATAGGGTTAGTAATCTATTGTGGTTTTTAAGATTTTATTGTAAACTTCATCCTAATTATTCCCAAAATTTATAAAGTCAAAACCCAATGCTTATATAATAAAATCACATCTAAAATTCTTTTCCATGTTTAGCAAATTTGTTTTTTATATTGGTTAAATTAACACTTTCTAACCTTTACATACAGTATGATTTTCTACTGTATTAAATATGGTTGAAGATGGGGAATGTCCACAAAGGATAAAAGCAAGAAGACCTTAAAAGAACACTTCAAGTGATTCGTTTATACCTCAAATTCACTGGATTAAATAGAAAATCAACTCAAAAATAAAAGATAAGGAAATTAACTGGAAAATCGTTACAATAGTCCCGTGATTATTAGAAGAAAGAAACAGTAAAATAGTATTGTTGGAATTGTGTGAATTTTCTATAAAGGGGATGAATTGTCTGAAAGGAAAATTGTTATTGCTTGCATTATCTTCGTCTTTACTATTTACATTTTATCCTGGAGGGAAAATGATGGACCAAACATATGCTTCGGAAATGGATGAGCTAATACCAGGGGCGCATAATGTATCTGAAATTTATTTTGATGGGGAAAATGAAAACTGGCTTACTACGAAAAATCCGCAGCAATATCAAAAAGCAGTTGTTTATGGAAACCTTGGATTGGCTCCTTATAATTGGGGGAATTTGAGCGAAGGTACCGGTTGGTATCGGATGTATAAGCCTGCAGATATTAAGGGGACACAGGTAACTGGAGTTTTTGACGATGCTCATTTCGTTATTCGCGTACCAGAGAATTGGAATGGAAAACTGGTCGTTTCCGGTATACCTGCCACCCGGAATGAAACTTCGACAGACCTCATCTTTAGTGATTTTGTGTTAGAAAAAGGGTATGCATTTGCAGCGATTGATAAAGGGACGCAGGGGGAAAGCGATCCGATTGATCCGCTTGCAAAGGTAAAGAATGCACTGATCAGCGCGGATGACAGTGTAGCAGAATGGCATCTGCGCTTCCGCCAGGTGACAAAATCGGCTCAAAACTATTTAAGCAAGCATTATCCTGATAAGCTGATTCAACCGAATGATGCTGCAAACCCTGCAAGCCGTTTAATAAATGAAGACCATAAGGTGCCTACATACGCTCTGGGAATTTCAAACGGAGGCTATGTTGTCCGTTATGCGCTTGAAAATGATGGACCGGAAAAAACAGGAGAGCCGCGTCTTTTTGACGGAGGAGTTGATTGGGAAGGGGTGTTATGGACAGACAAGGCTCCGAACTTAATTAGCTCTTTGGCAACTGTAGTCAATAATGCCGAAGAAGCCATTTTCGGCAGCGGGAAAGAACAGGACAAAGCAGTAAAGGAAATGTACAAAGCAGGTCTTCCACACGGATCCGAAAAACTATGGGCCTATCACGACCAAATATATTGGTTTGTAACCTTAAATATATACCGTGATCACTTTGATCCTGACGCGCCTGGAAGAATTGACTGGAAAAACTATTTAAATTTTGTGAATGGGGTAAGAGATCGCAGCTATGACCATATCTTTGAAGATTATAAATACGTATCACGTCCGAAAAGTATAAAAGAAAATATTAAAGTGATAGCGAATACTGGTGATATTGACGTGCCATTAATCAGCATAACCGGTTCATTGGATTCTCTCATTTTTCCTGCGATTCATGCAGAAGGATACAGAAAACTTGTGAGAAAAGCAGGAAAAGATCATTTGCACCGTCTATACATGATCGATAAAGGCAATCATGTGGACAGCCTGGTCTGGAATCAAGCAACAGATCCGGACAGAGAGCTTCAACCCTTATTGCCTTATGCCCATCAAGCTTTTGATCTGCTTGTCAATTGGGTGGAGAACAAAGAAGAAGCTCCAAACAGTAAGACTATAGTCACACCGCAAAATCCGGTTAAAGTTATTGACATTAACTCTGGGAAGGAAATGGATCCCTATTAGAAAAATAATTTTAAAAAGAACGTGGGGAACAACCTGTAATTAGACAAAGCAAGCCTCCTGCGGGGAAAGCGGGGGGTTTGCTATTACTAATTCATCAGTTTTTATAAAAGCAAACATTTTATTGTCGGCATTTAACAAAAACAGCTAATAGTCTGTCAACATTTTCATTTAAAATCTGTATATGATTTTGGATGTATCTTTTTGTTATCCATTTAGGCCTTATAAATGAGTGATATATTCTGGGAGTTAGTTGCATGCACCTGCGCTTATAATTTTTTTTGCTATTAATATTTTGTTCTTTCGCTTATACGAGTTTATTATGTTCTCAATTAAATATGGCAATACATGATAAGTAACTGGACAAGTTTTGATAAAGGATTATTGTCAGAGAAATGGAAATGCAAGAATAGGTAGAAAAATATATGTATCACGAGGAGAAACGAAAATGAGTAAAAAATTAGGATGTCTTCACGCCCATTATTCGAATGTAGAATATATTGAAACCGCACTTTCATCATACGATATTGACCTAATCCATTTTGTTGAACCTGGATTGATGCATCGAGTTTCATCAGATACAGGGTTTAAAGAAATTGATGCGCAAAAAAAGGTAAAGGAGCAGCTTGAATGGATTGCTGAATGTAAGGTAGATGCGATTCTCATTACATGTACAAACTATATTGCTCTTTTAAACGAAAACCAGCTTTCTTCGTCAATTCCAATTATTAAAATTGACGAGCCCTTCTTTGAAGCGATTATCAATATTCAGGAACCCTTAACAATTCTATTTACCAATCCTGCGACAGTTAACGGAACTATGGAGCGACTTGAAAATGTCACCAAAACCAGCCAAACAGATCTTAATATAGAGGTGAAAGTGCTTAACCATTCATTTGACCTTCTCATGCAAGGATTAAACGAAAAGTATAACCAGGAAATTGAAATTTTTATAGCTCATCTCTTACAGGAGCAGAACAGGGTGATTGCCGTTGCCCAATTATCAATGGTAGAAGCATCTATACAGGTTGAAAAAAAGACAAATAAAGTCATAATAAATCCATTGGACACATTGGTATCTTATGTTGTGACTACATTAAAATTGGAGAAAAAGCCAAAAGTTACACTGAAGTAGGTAGATAATGTTTGTTTGAATAAAAGATGAGAAAAAACGGGGATCATAGTTATTTTTACAGGAATATGGAAATTATTAGAGAATACATAATTGTCAATGTAACAATAATCCAGTGCATACTTAATTTTCTGTTTTAAAATGAAAGATCTGTTGCAACGCATTTTAGGATGTGGTAATATTAAAGAGAACATATGTTCTGTTTATTTGCATTGACGTTAAAACGTAAAAACAAATTTCAAAAAAAGAGGTGTTTATAATGATTTTAGGAGTTAACCCTTATTTAGTAACAAATGGTGATGGACAAGAGGCAGTTGCTTTTTATCAAAAAGCATTGGGTGCAGAACTTATTAGTATGCAAACATTTGGGGAGATGCCTGAAAATCCAGAATTCCCAATTCCAGATGAAGCAAAAGATCGAGTTTTACATGCGTATTTAAAAGTTGGTAATACCGATTTAATGCTTTCCGATACATTTCCCGGCCAACCTTATCAAATTGGATCACAACTAAACGTTGCGGTAATTATCAATGATATTGAAGAATCAAAAGAGGTTTTTCAAAAATTACAAGACGGCGGTACAGTCGTTATGCCCCTTCAAGAAACATTCTGGAGCCCGTCTTATGGATCTGTTACAGATAAATATGGTGTCACTTGGCAAGTTTCAACACAAGTTTCTGAATGTGAATAACCTCTATTATTAAACTTAACCGTCCACGTAAATAAGTTATGGTCAATCGTTTTAATGGTGCTGTCTCTATAGGGGCAGTACCATTGTTTTTAATAATTCATAAAGTTTAAAAGATATTTTATTTACTCCTAAAACCGTAATCACTTAAAACATCTCCTCTATGAATTATCCCCCTTCCTTAAAATATGGCTATCAGGTTCCTTATAGATTTTATTTACTGAAAAGTGAAAAAATGATATTGACATTCTTTATATATGATGCTATATTTTTCCTTCGACTCAAAAAAGTTAGGAGGAGAAAGGTGCATGATTACGATTGAAGGCTTAAGCAAATCCTTTAAAATTGCTAAACGTTCTTCAGGATTGGGGGAGGCGATGAAAGCGCTCTTTTATCGGGAGCATACTGTTGTTCAAGCGCTAAAAGATATCTCTTTTTCAATAAGTCCAGGAGAAATAGTCGGGTACATTGGTCCGAATGGTGCAGGAAAATCGACAACGATAAAGATTATGAGCGGTATATTGGTTCCAGATGAGGGAACATGTTCGATCATGGGTTATACTCCATGGAAGGAACGGGTTTCTTATGTAAAGAATATTGGAGTTGTTTTTGGACAACGATCACAGCTCTGGTGGGATGTTCCAGTGATCGATTCATTCGAACTTCTACGAGATATTTACAACACCCCAGAGCAAGAGTATCAAAAAACACTCAAGCTTCTCACCGAAACACTTGATTTACATACTCTTCTTCATTTACCAGTCCGACAACTAAGCTTAGGGCAAAGAATGCGATGTGAAATCGCTGCTTCATTACTCCACAGCCCGAAAATACTATTTTTAGATGAACCGACGATAGGTCTTGATGCTGTTTCTAAAATAGCAGTCCGCCAGTTTATTAAAACAATAAATAAAGAGAAAGGCGTTACCATCATCCTCACCACTCATGACATGAATGATATCGAGGCACTTGCTGAGCGGGTGATTTTAATCGGAAAGGGAAGCTTATTATTTGATGGCAAATTGAATGACCTAAGAAGTCGATTTGGATCACATAAAACCATTACCGCAGATTATCGTGAAACGGAACACGTATTTGATATTCCTGGTATTTCCATCCTTTCATGGACTCCTGAACGGTCAGTCCTTAGTGTAGATACCGATAAGATCCTGATTTCTGAAACAATCTCACAGTTATCAGCAGAGGTAGAATTACTTGATGTTTCGATTGAAGCACAGCCAATCGAAGAAATTATTGTTAAGCTTTATAAGGAGTACCAAATATGAAAGCTTATGTATCTGTATTAAAGCTGCGATTGCTTAATGGAATGCAGTATCGGGCAGCTGCTTTGGCAGGGGTGGCAACCCAATTTTTTTGGGGATTTATGTATATCATGATTTTTGAAGCATTTTACTTGAATACCATTGAATCACCACCAATCGCTTTAAAGGAACTAATTATCTACATTTGGCTGCAGCAGGCCTTTCTTGCCTTCATCGCGTTGTGGTTTCGGGATAATGAATTATTCGACTTAATAACAACTGGAAATATTGCTTATGAACTCTGTAGACCATGCGGAATCTACGGATTTTGGTATGCTAAGCTTTTGGCGCAACGGTTGTCGAGTGCTTGCCTTAGAAGTTTTCCAATCTTACTCGTCGCTTTCTTTTTACCGGAGCCGTACAACATGACGCCTCCGCCTAATGTCCTATCCTTTGTCTTATTTCTTACATCTTTGATTCTTGGTTTATTTCTTCTCGTTTCAATCTCTATGTTTATTTATATTTCTGTCTTTGTAACAATGTCTCCAGTTGGGTCACTGTTAATGTTTGGAGTGATTGGGGAATTTTTTGCCGGTTTAATTATTCCTATCCCACTGATGCCATCATGGCTGCAAAACATAGCTTACATGCTGCCATTTCGTCTAACAGCTGATTTTCCTTTTAGGGTTTATTCAGGACATATTCATCATCATGAAGCAATAGCAGGGATTCTATCTCAGCTTGGATGGCTGGCCATATTAGTATTACTTGGCAAAATTGCGTTTCATAAGGCACTGCAAAAAGTGGTTGTACAAGGAGGGTGATCGATCTTGAAGATTTATTTTAAATATCTTCTCATTTTGTTTAAATCACAAATGGAGTATCGGACATCTTTTTGGCTATTAACAATAGGTCAGTTCTTTATTCCGTTTTCTGTCTTTGCTGGTTTATATTTTCTATTTGAACGTTTTGGGCAAATTAAAGGCTGGAGTTTTTATGAAGTAGCACTCTGTTTTGCTGTCATCCATTTGGCATTTTCCATCAGTGAGTGTTTTGCTCGAGGATTTGATTCATTTTCAAGTTTGGTAAGAGCTGGTGACTTTGATCGACTCTTGGTTAGACCGAGAAGTACATTTGTTCAAGTGCTTGGTTCGCAGTTTGAGTTTACGAGATTCGGCAGATTGATGCAAGGTTTAATCGTTTTATCGATCGCGTTAAGCAATCTTTCTATTGAATGGGATGTGATAAAAGGAATGACATTGTTCCTCATGATAATAAGTGGGGTGTTTATCTTTACAGGTATCTTTATGCTTGCTGCTACTATGTGCTTTTGGACAATTCAAGGTCTCGAAGTGGCGAACATATTTACAGACGGTGGGAGAGAAATGGCTCAGTATCCCTTAAATATTTATCAAAATTGGGTGACGAAATTTTTTACTTTTATCATCCCTTTCGGATGTGTCAATTACTTGCCATTATTGTATCTTCTTGATAAACACGAAGGAAATGGTTATTTATACATGATGTCACCATTAGCAGGGATCTTATTTATTTTGCCTTGTTTGTTTGTGTGGCAGATAGGTGTCAGGCATTATCGTTCTACGGGTTCTTAAACTTCTTCAACTTAAAACATATGAAAAGAAATTCGCCCCTTATGTAAATTAGATAAGGGGCTTATCATTTCTACCCTATCTTAACGAGGACTCATTTTATTTCATCATATTGCCAAAACTCTTACCTGTTTTTACTAATCAGTACAGCGTTTTGCATAATTATTACCTTTAGAATAGGATGTGTACGATTTGACAATTAGGATAGTGTCAGCAAAAAAGATCATAATATGTATGAAACAGGAAATGTGCATAATAGATTAAAAAAAATGATTTTCCCTAGCTTAACCATTATTTTGTGCTATAGTAAATAAGCCTTCTAATAAACAAATGGCACTTATTTAAGGAAAAGAGATGTGATTATATTGCATGATTTTTTACAACTAGGAATTCGAAAAGAATTAAATGATACATTAAAGTCATTAGGATTTGTAAAGCCTACCCCAATACAGGAAAAAGCCATTCCTTCTGTGTTAGAGGGAAAAGATCTTATTGCCCAAGCACAAACAGGAACTGGTAAAACATTGGCTTTTGTTCTGCCGATATTAGAAAAAATTGATGTTGATAAATCTGAAATTCAGGCACTTATTTTGACGCCAACACGTGAATTAGCACAACAAATAACGAAAGAAATAAAGAAAATGAAAGAAAATCTGGAAGGAGTTAATGTGCTTGCCGTTTATGGCGGACAGGATGTCGCGCATCAGTTGAAAAAACTAAAAGGAGCACAGCATATTGTTGTAGCTACTCCTGGTCGGTTGTTGGATCATATTCGCAGGCAAACCATTGATCTTTCAACAGTAGAAGTATTTGTATTGGATGAGGCTGATCAAATGCTGCATATGGGGTTTCTTCCTGAGGTAGACGAAATTTTTTATGAAACGCTTTCAACTCGTCAAACCTTGCTTTTTTCTGCAACCATCCCAAGTGAAATTCGTAGTTTGGCAAAAAAATATATGGTTGAGCCAGAGAACATTCAAATTAAAGCGAAACAGGTTACTGTGGAGGAGATTAAACAAATTATTATAGAAACCACTGATCGTCGCAAACAGGAGACATTACTGCATTTATTACAAGAAGATCGTCCTTTTTTAGGAATTATTTTTTGCAGAACAAAGATCCGTGCCAAAAAACTCCACCAAGCCCTTCTCACAAATGGTTATTTGGTTGAAGAACTTCACGGTGATTTAACACAAGCCAAACGAGAAAAAGCGATGAAGCAGTTTAGGGAAGCGAAAATTCAACTGTTGGTTGCAACTGATGTTGCAGCAAGAGGCCTTGATGTAGAAGGTGTGACACATGTCTACAATTACGATATTCCGCATGATGTAGAGAGCTATATTCATCGAATTGGCCGAACAGGTCGTGCCGGTGGTGTTGGAGTGGCCTATACTTTAGTAGCTCCAAAGGATCGCGACTTTCTTCGTATGATTGAAAAAGGGATTAACCAATCGCTGGAAAAGCGAGTAATTGAAGGAGTAAGTCTTCCTGATCGAGATGGTTATGAAGTGAAAAGAAGCCCACTAACAAAAGATTCAATTCGCTCAGTGAGAAAAGGACAAAAACCACGAAATGATTCAAAATCCTCATCCAGAAAAAGTGCAAATGATTTGAAAAGGAAGAGCAGGACTCGTTTTTCATCAAAGGTTAAAAGGACGAGATAAATTTTAAGATAATAAAGAGAGGCTGGCAGCCTCTCTTTATTATTTCTGTAAATCCTTTTTCGTTTTCTCACTTCTAATATTAATATCCTTTGAAAACTCTGTATCCTGTTGATTGTTATTCGGATATTTGTTTTGTCGTTCACGATTATCATTACGATTTGTCATACATATGTACCTCCTCTCAACATAATCAACTTTATTATGTACAAACTATAGTTTTTTATCCCAATCTTTACGGGCAGTAACCCCCCCACTGATGGATATAACAAGTTCAAAAAATGAATTGAAAACAAGGATGACCTTAGATAATTACTAATGATCATCCTTGAATAATGACATGATTAAAAACCGCCTTCACCTGGAGTGAATGGCAGATCTAATCTATTTTCAACTGCACGAAGCCGTTGGTTAAGTCGATTTAATCTTCGAGTATGTTGCTCAACTCTTTCATTGAGCTGTGTTACCAGCTGGTTTATACGGTTAAATTCACGATTGATTCTATTGATCTCCCGGTTTAATCGTCTTATTTCATCATTAAGTCTTGTAATTTCTCGTCCTTGGCGTTCATTTTGTCGTTCGAGTTGAGAAACTCTTCTTTCAAGTGTTGGTTGTCTATTTCCCTCGTATTGTTCTGTTTGCTGTGTAAAAGCATCATAATCATATGGGGCATAATAATTATAATGATTAGGGATGAATTCTTGGTAATAATTGTATCCATAAGGATTCATGAAGGCAACTCTCCTTTATTTTTTATTGTATAAAATCCATATAAGTGTATGTAGGTTATGGCGGAGTGTTACAGTTTGAATCAGTTTTTATGCGAATTTTTTTATCCCATTTTAACGGGCAGTAAAACCCCGCTGATAGGAGTCTCGCTTTATTTGTTAAAAACGTTATATTGACTAGCTATCGATGCATAAAGCGGTTCCACTCACAGTGGACAAATACAGCCCATTAGAAAAATACTTGCTAAAAGAGAAAAAATGGTTTAATCTAAATCACATGTTTCAATTATTTTAAAATTTAATAATGTTCAGGCAATAGGTGTTAAAAGCTTTGCTTTTAACTTAAAAGGGAAGATCGGTGAAAATCCGGCACGGTCGCGCCACTGTAATGGGGAGCTTCAATCGCATCCACTGTTTCAATTTGAAATGGGAAGGGATTTGAAGTGTAGAACCTGAGTCAGGAGACCTGCCTATTGTATGCACTTATTACCTACGCGAAATAGGGAGGAGTGGTGGTCATATGTTGAAACGATTCATTCATTTCAACTCTAGTTAACTATGCCTATCCAAAGTCTCTCTATCTATTCATAGAGAGGCTTTTTTATTGGACAAACATCAGAAAAATTGGGAACGAGGAGAAAAGAAAATGAAGATAAAAAGTTCAAATATTGGTTATCCAAGAATTGGTGAAAATCGTGAATGGAAAAAGCTTTTAGAATTATTTTGGACAGAACAAGTAAGCGAAGGACAGTTTGAGAAAGAAATGGAACATATTCGCTTATCCCATTTGAAAAAACAGAAAGAGAAAGGCATTGATCTTATCCCGATAGGTGATTTTAGTTACTATGATCATGTGCTCGATACAGCAGCTATGTTTGGGTTAATTCCTGAGCGTTTTAAAACGGAAGAGAAAGGGCTGACTCTTCAAACCTATTTCGAGATTGCCAGGGGAAGCAAAGGGAAAATCGCCTCTGAGATGACAAAATGGTTTAATACAAACTATCACTATATTGTTCCGGAATTAAAGAATGCACAACCTAATTTAGGCAAAAATCGATTGCTTGAATTGTACCTTGAAGCAAAACAAAAGCTCGGCATAGAGGGAAAGCCGGTTATTCTTGGCCCAATTTCATTATTGTCTTTATCTAAAGGGTATGATAAGCAAAGAAGAGCAGAACTATTAAACTCACTTATTCCTCTCTATATAGATGTGTTTAAGCAATTAAAAGAAGCTGGTGCAGAATGGATTCAGGTAGATGAACCCATTTTAGTAAAAAATGTTGATAAAGAAATCATTGATGAGTTTAAAAAAGTTTATGCTGCGTTTAATGAAGGGGTTCCTGAAGTTAACGTTATCCTTCAAACGTATTTTGAAAGTCTCGAATTTTATCAAGAAATCATTGAGTTGCCAGTTCAAGGGATAGGACTTGATTTTGTACATGATGCAGGGAGAAATCTTGAAAATCTAAAAGAACACGGTTTTCCGAGCGATAAGGTTCTTTTCGCAGGTGTCATTGATGGACGTAATATTTGGAAATCTCATTTGACAAAAAAATTAACGGCAGTCTATGAATTAACGAGGTTTATTGATAAAGATCGCCTGATTATCCAGCCATCCTGCAGTTTGCTTCATGTTCCAGTTACTGTAAAAAGCGAGCAGCAATTGGATACACAAATAAAAAAAGCCTTATCTTTTGCAGATGAAAAGCTAGAAGAAGTTGTGCTGTTAACAAAAGTTGCAAATCATGATGGCAGTGTTCAAGAACTAGAAGTACATGATCAAGCAATTGTTGAATTAACAAATTCCTCACATCGAAATGTAAAAACTGTCCAAGAAGCAATTAACAATATAGGCAATTATTCTTCGGAACGAATTGATGTGATAAAACGGAAAGAAGTACAAGCTGAACGCTTTGATTTACCAATATTACCTACGACTACAATTGGCAGCTTTCCTCAAACGAAGGAAGTACGTAAAGAGCGATTGAAATGGAGAAAAGGTGAGCTAACAGCTCATCAATATGAGGAATACATCAAAGCTGAAATCAAGAAGTGGATCGATATTCAAGAAGAGATTGGACTAGATGTCCTTGTACATGGGGAGTTTGAAAGAACAGATATGGTTGAGTTTTTCGGTGAAAAGATGGAAGGAATCGCCATTACAAAGTTTGGTTGGGTCCAGTCATATGGCTCACGCTGTGTAAAGCCTCCAGTTATATTTGGGGATGTGTATTGCAAAGAAACTATGACTGTAAAGGAAACGGTGTATGCACAATCTCTCACAGCTAAACCAGTAAAAGGCATGCTGACAGGACCTGTAACAATTATCAATTGGTCATTTGTCCGTGATGATATTGATCGTACTGATGTCTTAAATCAAATCGCATTAGCGATCCGTTCAGAGGTTGAAGCACTTGAAGCTAGTGGAATTAAGATGATTCAAGTAGATGAAGCGGCATTGCGGGAAGGATTGCCTTTAAAAGAGGAAAAAACAGAAGCTTATTTAAATGCTGCAGTCTATGCCTTTAAATTAGCTACATCTTCAGTGGAAGCGGACACGCAAATTCATACCCATATGTGTTATTCAAATTTTGATGATATCATTCATGCGATTGATGCGCTTGATGCAGATGTGATTTCAATTGAGACATCAAGAAGCCATGGTGAATTGATTGCTTCCTTTGAACAGCATCATTACAACAAAGGGATTGGACTTGGTGTTTATGATATTCATAGCCCTCGTGTCCCTAGTTTAGAAGAAATCTCACAAAATATAAAACGTGCACTTGAGGTTCTGGACTACCGCGCATTTTGGGTAAATCCTGATTGCGGATTGAAAACAAGAGGGGAAACAGAGACCATCGCTGCATTAAAAATAATGGTGGAAGCAGCTCATCAATATCGAGAAAGATTATCGACGATCGAAACCGTCTAATCCTTTTAAAGAGAATTATTTATGCATTACAGCCTTTTTAAGGTTGTAGTGCTTTTTTTAGCTATTTAACTTCCAAACTTTTAATATACTATACCATTATTAGGCAGGCTTTTAACTTGAGTCCTTTAAGGAAAATCACTTAAGCTTAACATAACCAACTTTATTGGCTAGTGAAAGCAAAATTTAGGAGGGAGCCAGTATGGAACAATATCAATTGTATATTAATGGGGAATGGACAGGGGATCATTTGCCATCATTTAAGGTAACTAATCCAGCTACGAATGAAATAATTGCAAAGGTCCCAAATGGAGGAGCAAAGGAATCATTAAAAGCGATCGAAGCAGCAACAGATGCCTTTCAGTTATGGTCTACATATTCAGCATATGAACGGGCTGAGTTAATTAGAAGTTGGCATGACTTGATTCATCAGCATCGAGAGGAATTAGCTAAGTTAATGACAATGGAGCAAGGGAAGCCCTTAAAAGAAGCTAGCGGTGAAATAAATTATGCAAATGGATTTTTTTCTTGGTATGCAGAAGAAGCAAAACGCATCTATGGCGAAACGATTCCTGCTACCCAACGAAATAAACGCTTATTTGTCCAAAAACAGCCAGTTGGCGTAGTAGCGGTTATCACTCCTTGGAATTTTCCAGCAGCAATGATTACAAGAAAGGTAGCTCCTGCATTAGCAGCTGGTTGCACTGTTGTGATTAAGCCTGCTGAACAAACACCGCTTACAGCTTTAAAATTAGCCATGCTTGCTGATGAAGCGGGGATTCCAAAAGGTGTTATCAATGTAGTTTGTGGGCATGCAAAGGAAATTGGAAAAGTGCTGCTTCAAGATCCAAGAGTCCGTAAGCTCACATTTACAGGTTCAACAGAGGTTGGTAAGTTTTTAATGCAGCAATCAGCACAGACAGTAAAAAAGGTTTCCTTAGAGTTGGGCGGACACGCTCCAGTGATTGTTTTAGCTGATGCTGATCTGGATAAAGCAGTTGATGGGGTTGTTGCAGCAAAATTCAGAAATGCTGGTCAAACATGTATTTGTGCCAATCGAATTTATGTTCACGAATCAATCTATCAAACGTTCATTGAGAAGCTAATTCCAAAAGTAAAAGAGTTGGTGATTGGAAACGGCCTGGATGAAGGGGTGGATATTGGTCCGTTAATTGATCAGAAGGCGGTGGAAAAAGTGCTGCAGCATATAGGGGATGCAGTTGAAAAAGGGGCTAAAGTTGAATTAGGCGGTAAAAGAAGAGAAGGACTTTTTATTGAACCTACGATCCTTTCTAACATCAATGATAACATGTTCTGTATGACTGAAGAAACATTTGGGCCGATTGCTCCAGTGACAACCTTTAAAACGGAGGAAGAAGTGATTAAACGAGCAAACAACTCCATTTACGGATTGGCAGCCTATGTATTTACTGAAAATCTAGCGAAAGGTATTCAAGTAACAGAAGCGCTTGAATACGGAATTATTGGTTTAAACGATGGTCTGCCATCCACACCGCAAGCGCCATTCGGAGGCTTTAAGCAAAGCGGACTCGGCCGCGAGGGTGGTCATCATGGAATCGAAGAATATTTAGAGGTGAAATATATTTCACTTGGATTATAACGGGTATGAGACTGTCTCAAAGGGACTGACCCCTCCAACAAACACAATTTGGTGATCCTTTGCTGTACAGTCTCATATTTTTAGAGTAATAGATTGTCTACCACGATCATAGGATATAAAGGATTGTTTTACGAGCTATTATTTAAAGTCAATTAAAGATAATTTTTAATATTAAATTATAATAATTATAAAAAAGTATTGATTTTTAATTGAGAGATGTTATTATAATATCATACTTAAAAAATATTAGAGGTGATTCTTACATGACGAATAACAGACTTACTACAAGCTGGGGTGCTCCAGTCGGGGACAACCAGAATTCAATCACAGCAGGAGGGCGCGGCCCGACATTACTACAAGATGTACACCTTTTAGAAAAACTAGCACATTTTAATAGAGAACGTGTTCCTGAGCGTGTTGTACATGCAAAAGGTGCAGGTGCTCATGGTTACTTTGAAGTAACAAATGATGTGACGAAATATACGAAAGCAAATTTCCTATCTGAAGTAGGAAAACGCACACCATTATTTATTCGTTTTTCAACAGTGGCTGGTGAATTAGGTTCAGCGGATACTGTTCGTGATCCGCGCGGTTTTGCGGTGAAATTTTATACGGAAGAAGGCAATTACGATATTGTTGGGAACAACACACCGGTATTCTTTATCCGCGATGCGATCAAATTCCCTGATTTTATTCATACACAAAAGAGAGACCCGCAAACCCATTTGAAAAACCCTAATGCGGTGTGGGATTTCTGGTCATTATCACCTGAATCATTACATCAAGTAACAATCCTAATGTCTGATCGCGGAATACCGGCCACTTATCGCCACATGCATGGATTTGGCAGTCATACGTTCAAATGGACAAATGCAGATGGTGAAGGAGTATGGATCAAGTATCACTTTAAAACAGAACAAGGGATTAAAAACATTACCCCTGAAGTTGCAGCGAAAATAGCAGGAGAAAATCCTGATTATCATACAGAAGATTTATTCAATGCGATTGAAAAAGGCGATTTTCCGGCATGGAGATTATATGTTCAAATTATGCCTTTAGAAGATGCTAACACGTATCGTTTCGATCCATTTGATGTGACTAAGGTTTGGTCTCAAAAAGATTATCCATTAATTGAAGTAGGTCGTATGGTGCTAAATAAAAATCCGGAAAACTACTTTGCTGAAGTAGAACAAGCGACTTTCTCACCTGGAACAATTGTACCTGGCATAGATTTTTCACCAGACAAAATGCTTCAAGGCCGTTTATTCGCGTACCATGATGCCCATCGTTATCGCGTAGGAGCGAACCATCAAGCATTACCGATTAATCGTCCAAAAAATGAAGTGAAAAATTATCAGCGTGACGGCCAAATGAGATTTGATGACAATGGCGGTAAGTCTGTTTATTACGAGCCAAATAGTTTCGGCGGTCCAACAGAAACACCTGAACATAAACAGGCTGCATATCCTGTATCAGGTGTAGCAGATAGTGCTGCTTATGATCATAACGATCATTACACACAAGCGGGAGACCTGTACCGCTTAATGACTGAAGAGCAGCGTGCACATCTTGTATCAAACATCGTAAATGCGATGAAGCCTGTTGAAAGAGATGACATTAAACTTCGACAAATTGGTCACTTCTATAAAGCTGATCCGGAATATGGCACACGTATTGCTGAAGGCTTAGGCTTGTCTGTTCCAGAAGCAGTAAAATAATAAGAAGCTATTAAACCATTCTGAGTTAATTTGACAAATACGATTTTTATTTGATTCTCAAATATTCTCAAATATTCTCAATGAAAAACACCCGCATCGGGTGTTTTTCTCTATGTCTTAAAGAAAGTTACAATGTCACAACATTTGCAAATGCTTCACTATGTTCGCGTCGTTCTTTACGAACTTTTATACGCTGTCCTGCAGTATTGAACAGCATCACTTCTTCATCAGACTCTGGAATGACCTTTGGTACTTCAACAGGTTTCCCTTGATGATCCAATGCAACAAATGTTAAAAAGGAAGTCGCAGCAAGTTTCCGTTCACCCGTTCTTAAATCTTCAGCGATGACTTTTACAAAAACCTCCATAGAGGAACGACCAACATATGATACAAATGATTTTAAGCTGACAGAATCACTTTGCCGGATAGGGACTAAAAAGTCCACAGAATCGGTTGAAGCTGTAACAACATCACAGCGTGAATGCATTGCTGCAGAAATAGAGGCAACATCGTCAATATAACTCATTAATTTGCCCCCAAATAATGTATTGTGATTATTTGTATCCAATGGAAATACTCTGCTTGTTTTAATAACAAGCGAATCTTTGCATTTTTTTTCTGCTCTTTCTGTCATTAGTGATTCTCTCCAATCTTTTTTGCCTTTTATTTCATTATTCTGATTTTTGATGGGATCGTCAATTCATCTGTATCATTCTATGACAGTCGATTTATGCAAAAATAACCTTTTTTCTATTTTGTACGAAATAAAGACTATATAATCGGTCACGACTATTATTTTTCGAACAGTGATCCTGTATTGCAAATTAATCGGCTTGTTAACAGTATCTTTCGAAAAGAAATCATTCGTTTGACAAAAAATGATGTAAAAAGACAGGAAATCGTATTATAATGAACATAATCGAACAAATGTAAACCATTTTATACTTTTTGTTTTGATTTAACACAATGTGCAATCAATTTAGGAGGGGATTATTTTGAACATAAAAAAAGGTGAAACACATTGGATTATTCCTGATGGATATATTCCGCCACTAAGTTCAGGGGAACTAACAAGCCATGAATCAATCTGTATTTTAAATTGCAATGAAGAAGCTGCGAACATACTTATTACTATCTATTTTGAAGACCGTGATCCGATTGAAAAAATTCCTGTTATGGTAGAAGGAAAGCGAAGCAATCATTTACGAACTTCCACGATAGAACGAAATGGAGAGTCGATCCCTCCAGGTGTTCCATATTCCATTGAAGTTGAGAGTGACTTGCCAATTTTTGTTCAATATAGTCGATTAGATTCTACACAACCAGGCTTGGCGCTTATGTCGACAATGGGGTATCCTATAAAATAAGCAAGGATGGCGGCTTTATTTTACACTTTTAATTGAAAGCGCTTGCCTTTGCTATCTTTGTTATAAGGAAGAGTGGTTAATAGGAAGTGGAGGTTTGGGATAATCAACTTTCCACTTCCTAATTAAAATTTTCTGTAGCGATTTGTTTAAAATGTCGATGCATAGTAAGGAGTTCAACATGCTATGAAGAAGTTAATATTGTTTATTTCAAATCGTTATAGAAACTTGAAAATTAAGGATAAGCTGATGGTTTTTATATCGATTATCATGGCTGTTTGTTTATTATTTATCGTAGTTGGATTTCAGTATGCATTTAATAGCTATGATGAACAAATTTATCGAAAATCCTCGCAAGTCCTCATTATGTCATCTAGTCGCATTGAAGATGAATTGAAAAATATTGAAGATGTGACATTTGAGATTATGAATGACAGTGTTATTCAAAATGCCCTGCTTCGCGCGAAGGGTGAGGTGACTAAGTACGAACAGTACCAAATTGAAAGAGAAATATGGGAGAAGCTCACGAATTATATAGGTTCTGAGAAATATATCCAGTCTATTCATCTCTTTGACTTAAATGGAACGGAATATCGGGCAGGAAGGGCACCTTCATCGATTTTATATGAACATAAGGTTGAAATCATTACGAAGGCTAGAGGAGGGAATGGCAGTAATATTTGGGTTACATTAAATGATTCAAAAGAATCGATCTTTTCAACAAGATTATTAAAATCATATCGGAACTTAAGCTTAGAGAGATTAGGAACGTTAATCATTGAAGTGAAATTAGATGAAATTGTGAGCGAGCTTCCTAAAGAATGGGATGGCCAGGAAGGCTATATTATGATTTCACGAGGGGATAATATATTTTTTTCAGAAAAACCTTTTGCTCAGTTAGAACAGCTTAATTTTACTGAGAGTAGCAAGCAAGGATATAACATACAAGAAATAGATGGGAAAAACTATTTTGTTACTTATTCAAAATCTCCATATGCAAATTGGACGTATTGGAATGTGATTCCTTTTGGCGCCATGTTTGCACAGGTTACAGCAATCAAGTTTTTTGTACTCTTCTTTTTCCTTTTTCTTTTCATGGTTGCGGTATACCTCGTTAGTAAATTTTCAAAACGAATTACAAATCCGATTGAAAACTTAGTGTCTGCAATGAATCATGTTCAGGAAGGGGACTTTAAGGTAGCGGATTCTTTTAAACCCTCACAAGATCAGGATGAGGTTGGAATCCTTCATCGGAATTTTTTTCATATGATTGAACGAATTAATGAACTAATAAATGAAAACTATGAAAAACAGCTCTTAATCAAAGATACTGAATTTAAGGCATTGCAATCCCAAATTAATCCTCATTTTCTTTATAATACGCTAGAATCCATTAATTGGTTGGCTAAGATTAATAAGCAGCAGCAGATTTCCAAAATGGTTGAATCACTCGGTTATTTATTACGGAATGCGATTAGTTTAAAAGAAAATATCATCTCAGTAAATGAAGAGATTGAAATGGTCAAGCATTATGTAACTATTCAAAAGTTCCGATTTGAGGAACGTTTGGATTTTCATTTATCCATTCAAGAGGATGTAAAGGAATGCGCGATACCGAAGTTAATTGTACAGCCCTTGGTTGAAAACGCCATTCAATATGGATTGGAAATGATGATTGAACCCTGCAAGATTCATGTTTCTGCGTATCAAGAGGGAGATTTACTGTTTGTTGTTGTTGAAGATAATGGTCCTGGAATGGATGAACAGCAGCTCGAAAACGTTCAAAAAGGCGAGATTACCACAAAAGGGAATGGAATTGGACTCCAGAATATCGATTCACGAATCAAATTCGTCTTTGGTTCGAGCTATGGATTACAGATTGAAAGTAGAGTGAATGAAGGGACAAAGGTTCTCATTGTCATTCCATGTAAAAAGAGGTGGGACTATGTATAAAGTGTTGCTAGTGGATGATGAGAGGATTATTTTAGAAGGAATTTCCAATATTATCGACTGGGAAAGCATTGGAACTGAATTGATTGGTACAGCAAAAAATGGACTTGAAGCATATGACAAAATTATGAGTCACCACCCTGATATTGTCATTTGCGATATTAAGATGCCAGGATTAAATGGTTTGGAACTTGTCAAAAGAATTTCGAAAGAGAAGCCTGAAACAAAATTTATCATTCTTTCTGGTTTTAGTGAATTTGATTATGCAAAACAAGCAATGGAGTACGGTGTTAAGCATTATCTTTTAAAGCCCTGTAATGAAAATAGTATTGTTGAGGCTCTAAATAATTTGCTAGAAGAGTTAAAGACAGAAGAAAAAAGGGAACGTTTTTTAATTGATATTAAAACTCGATTTGAACAAATACAGCCGTATGTAAAAAAGCAATTATTAAAAGAATTTATTACAAGTAAAATAGATGGGAATAGGGGCATCAAATTTTATGAAAATCTATTTCAAATCAATTTTGATGAAGAAAAAATTAGATTAATCTTATTTCGTCTTGAAGGTGACTTTCATTATGAACATATGTTTGTCATCGAAAATCTTGGGGAAGACCTTTTTGCTCCTTCCATCTTATCAACAAATATTGGAGAACATGTTTTATTCTTAGTACATGAGGAAAACTTTGCAAGCTTGCAAACAAAAATTGAACAGTTAAGAGATCATTTTTATGAAATCTATCAAATGGATATGACCGTTGCAGTAAGTGAAATGGATTCCATTACTCAAGCGAGGAGATTGTATTTAGATGCACTTGAATGCTTAAACCATCGTTTTTATTTAGGTGAAGGAAGTATAATTACGAAAAATGATATTCGCCAGGAAAAACAACCTTACCATTTTGACTATGATGGGCAAAATCTTTGTCTACTAATTAAATCTGGTAATTGGGAAAAAGTTCAAGAAGAAATTTCTCGTTTTTTTATTGTATTAATGGAACGAATGTCCTCAACTAGTTTAACCAGATCATATGTCATGAAGCTTTTTTTAATTATGATCCAAAATACCGATTCAAAAGATATTGAGGAATATATGGAAAAAATGTCCTCGCTTATGGACATGGACACCATCCAGCAAATGAAAGAATTTTTTGAGGAAATTGCGCAAGAGATTACTCAGGGTCATTATGAACGACATAAATCAAATCATTCTTCTGTTATTAATAAAATGATTGAACTTGTTCAAGAGCATTTAGGAAATACAGAGCTATCATTAAAATGGGTGGCTAATAAAGTTTATATGAATGCCGACTATTTAGGAAAACTATTTAAGCAGGAAACAGGTGAGAAGTTCTCCAGCTATGTTACCCAGATGCGAATAAATAAAGCAATTGAGCAAATCGAGCAAATGGATGATGTGAAAGTATCTACTATAGCAGACATGATCGGGTATGGCGATAATCCGCAATATTTCAGTCAAGTGTTTAAAAAGTATACAGGGTATTCACCTTCTGAATATAAGAAGGTGTTTTAAGTTAAAACTCATTGTCTTTTATAAAGATGATGAGTTTTTTTGGCTCTTTGATTCCACTCCAATCGATATTTTAGTAGAAAATAATTAGCATTTAACAGAGCTTTTTATATTGGATAAATTTTAATATGACATAAGACTAAGGGTAAAGCGTTATCATTTTGGCAGCCGATAGTGCTTAAGACATATTCCATTTACACTGTTTTTTAAACATAGATATCTGTTTTTTAAATTCAAATAGTTTGGAAAACTCTATAAAATGGGACTTGTAAGCGGTAACAGGAAATTGAAAATAAGGGGGATATAAAATGAAGAAGTTTCTGTTTTTACTATTATCTATTGTAATGGTTTTTTCATTAGCGGCATGTAGTGGAAGCAGCTCCTCTGGTGGATCAGGTTCTGGTTCAGAGAGCGGCGGTGAAGATGGCAAAATCAAATTAAGAATTGCTTGGTGGGGTGACCAGCCAAGACACGACTACACACTTGAAATCATTAAAAAGTATGAAGAGCAAAATCCGAATGTTGATATTCAGGCTGAATATGCAAGTTGGGATGATTATTGGAAAAAACTAGCACCCCAAGCGTCAGCCGGGCAGCTTCCAGACATTATTCAAATGGACCTTTCTTATTTCTCACAGTATGCAGGTAATGGTCAATTAGCTGATTTAACACCGTTTGTTGGCAAGGAAATTGATACAACGAATTATACTGAAAATTATATCAATGGTGGAAAAATCGGGGATAAATTATATGGATTTAATGCAGGGGTAAACGTTGTCGGATTCCATTATGATCCAGAGGTATTGAAAAAAGCCGGGGTAGAATCCCTTGATGAAAACTGGACTTGGGATGATTATAAAGAAATAGCTAAAAAGGCAAAAGCTGCTGGGATCTTTATGGATACTGGTATGAAAGCAGATGTTTTCTTTAACTATTACTTACGAACACAAGGAAAATCACTTTACAGCGAAGATGGTACAAAACTAGGCTATGAAGATGACCAATTATTTATTGATTTCTTTGAAATGACTTCCAGCTTAGTGAAAGATGGAGCAGTACCGACTCCAGACTATTTAGCACAGTTAAAAGGAATTGAAGATGATCCTGTTGTTAAACAAGAAGCGATTGGAATTTGGCAATGGTCCAACCAATTTGTGGGTTTACAGCAAGTCGCAAACAGACCGTTGCAAATTCATAATATGCCGGGACCTGGCATGAAAGAAGGACTATATTTAAAACCTAGTATGTTCTGGTCAGTTTCAAAAAATTCAAAGCATCAGGAAGAAGCTGCTAAGTTTATCAATTTCTTAGTAAATGACATTGAAGCGAATAAACTGGCGTTAGGTGATCGTGGTGTACCAGGTTCCTCTGTTATTAAAGAAGAGCTTAAACCTTTCCTTTCTCCAGAACAAGTTCAAGTATTTGATAGTGTTGCATGGGCTGAACAAAATAGCTCTCCTTTTGATGGTCCAGATCCGATTGGAGCAGGTGAAGTAATTGAACTTCTTGACAGCCTATCTGAACAGATGAATTATGGCCAGCTAAAAGTAGAAGATGCTGCTAAGCAGTTTAGACAACAAGCAGAAAGCATCCTGTCTCAAAATAAATAACGAGATCATTCGATAGCTGATCACCCTTCGATCAGCTATCGAAGTTTAAAATAAAGTAAAGGTTCCTAAAGAAAGGAATGAAGCATATGAGTTCACGCGCTATAAGGCATAATTTGAAAGGATATATGTTTATAAGTCCCTTCATTATTGGATTTTTGGCGTTTACTTTTATCCCTATTGTTACTTCACTCTATTTATCATTTACGCAATACAATTTATTTGCTACTCCACAATGGGTCGGATTAGAAAATTATAAAAAGATGTTCACAGATGATCCAAGATATTGGCAATCACTTAAAGTTACCCTGATCTATGTATTTGCTGGTGTCCCGTTAAGGCTCGGTTTTGCTCTATTGGTTGCGCTGATATTAAACACGGCTTCAAGAGCCGTAGGATTGTACAGATCTTTGTTCTATTTACCTTCTTTAATTGGTGGTAGTGTAGCTGTTGCGATTATGTGGCGAAACATTTTCGGTGATGAAGGAATCGTTAATCTTTTGCTCGCCTTTTTAGGAGTTCCAAGTGTTCGTTGGTTTGGAGATCCAACAGCAGCTTTATGGATGCTCATCTTTTTATCAGTTTGGCAATTTGGTTCATCAATGTTGATTTTTCTCGCAGGATTAAAAAGCATTCCAGCAACATATTATGAGGCTGCCAGTGTTGACGGAGCGAACTTCTTTCAAAAGTTTGCAAAAATTACGTTGCCGATGTTAAGTCCAGTAATCCTCTTTAATACGATTATGCAAACAATCGCTGCCTTTATGACATTTGTCCCGGCATTTATCATTTCAAAAGGTACTGGCGGACCATTAGATGGAACACTTCTTTATTCACTTTATTTATTCATTCAAGGCTTTGAGTTCTTCAATATGGGTTATGCCTCAGCTATGGCATGGATCATGTTAATCATTGTAGGTATTTTAACTGCGATTATCTTCTTCACATCGAAGTTCTGGGTTCATTACGAATCTGAAGGGGGGAAATAACAGATGAACATAAATGCGAGTCCTAAAAGTGTGACTAAAACTGAAAGAATAACTGCACCAAAGATCAAACCTGTTAGGTGGTGGATTTATCATTTACTGGTTGGCGGCTTTGCGATATTAATGCTTTATCCGGTTATTTGGCTCTTAATGAGTTCTTTTAAACCAAGTGAAACCATCTTTGTAACCGCACAGTCGCTAATACCTGATCCATTTATTTTAGATAACTTTGCACAAGGCTGGGAAGGTATTGGCGGAAATTCGTTCGGTGTTTTTATAAAAAATACAGTGGTTTTAGTTATCTTTACCATGATCGGACAAGTTATTTCTTCTGCATTTATCGCTTTCGGCTTTGCACGATTGAATTTCTTTGGAAAAGGCTTTTGGTTTGCCATCATGATGGTAACATTAATGCTGCCGTATGAGGTTGTTATGATTCCTCAATATATTATTTTTTCAAAGCTAGGTTGGCTTGATTCCATTAAACCGATCGTAATTCCAGCATACTTTGGACATCCGTTCTTTATTTTCTTATTGGTCCAATTTATTCGCACCATTCCTAGAGAATTGGATGAAGCAGCGACAATTGATGGATGTAATACGTTTAAAATCTTTTACAAAATTATCTTGCCATTAATCAGACCAGCTTTAGCAACAGCATCTATCTTTTCTTTCTATTGGACATGGGACAATTTACTTGGACCTGTACTTTACTTGAACAGCCCGGATAAGTATACCGTATCAATGGCCCTTAACATGTTCTTAAGCAATGAAACTGTTTCGAACTGGGGAGCGATGTTTGCGATGTCCATTGTTACCTTAATTCCTGTATTTGTTGTCTTCTTCTTATTCCAACGTCATGTCGTGGAAGGAATAAGTACAAGTGGTTTAAAAGGTTAATATTGAAAGAAAGGGTGTAAATAAGGTAGTTTCTTCTATTTAACACCCTAGAATTCTAATTAGCACGGTCTATCAAGATTAAAAAGAATGAGGAGGGAGTATGGATGGAAACAACAGGATTTATGGGAGGAGTTAACAGCATTCTGGAATGGATTTCAAGATTAGCTTGGCTGAATCTATTGTGGATTTCCTTTTCATTGCTTGGAATCATTGTTTTTGGTTTTTTCCCTGCAACAATAGCCATGTTTGCCGTAGTCAGAAAATGGGCCGTGGGTGAGATGGAGATTTCGATCTTTAAAACATTCTTGAACTCCTATAAACAGGAATTTGTTAAGAGTAATCTTCTTGGTTTGGTTCTTATGATCATTACTGCTATTTTGGTGATCGATTTTGTTTACCTATATCAAACATCATCGGATATCCAGAATGTGTTATTCGTACCATTTATGGTCGTATCTCTCATCTTTGTTTGTATGTTATTTTATATTTTTCCGATGTATGTTCATTTTGATATGGAGGTATTGCAAGTTATTAAAAATTCATTTTTTGTCATGATTATGAATCCTCTCCAAACTTTGCTCATGCTCGTTGGTACTAGTGGATTACTGTTTTTATTGTCCTATGCTCCCCCTTTGCTTATCATCTGCAGCGGCAATATTTTGGCATTGGCCATTACGAAACCTGCATTCAATGCCTTTAGTAAAGTAAATCGGAAGCATCAAAAGATTATGCAAAAACAGTAACAAATGGCATTGCATTCTTTTTAGTACTTGATCATCGATAGAATTTTTAATGGCGAAAGAGATCATTATCTTTCGCTTCTTTTTGTTGCTTAGCAGGAAATTATAAAATGTTTTGACTATGGATAAGTGCATCGGCATCTAGCTCCAGTGCTTTTGTTCTTCGCTTATTAAATTATCGATGAAAGAAGTAGACCCGGTAATTGTTAACGATTACAATGTTACTAAGCAAATCATTGATAAAATGCTCTGATTTTTTAACAATGATCTCTGCTTTTTCAATTAATTATTATTTTATGAACAATTAAACTATACATGTAAGCACTTACATGTAAAATAAGGGGATGTGATAGAAATGAAAGTGCGTTTTACCCTCATTTTAATGTTCATGCTTACACTCTCAGCTTGTAATCAAACTAGCAATGATACAGGTGAAATAAGTGAAGGCGGAAAAGATATCATTACAATCAGAGTAGCATGGTGGGGTGCTTCTCAAGCGCGACATGAATATACAACAAAGGTAATAGAAATGTATGAAAAGCAAAATCCGAGTGTGAATATTGAACCAGAGTTTGGTAACTGGGATGATTATTGGAAAAGGCTGGCACCGATGGCTGCTGCGAACGAACTTCCCGATGTGATCCAAATGGATATGGCGTTTTTGAGAGAATATGGTGAAAAAGGCTTGCTAGAAGATTTATCGCCCTATATTGAAAACAAAACGATTGATGTGTCATCAATTCCCGAATATGTTTATCAAAGTGGAATGGTTGATGATAAGTTATATGGATTCATCCTTGGTGTTAATGTCCTGTCGGTTATTTCAAATGATGAACTTTTAGAAAAAGCCGGCGTAACAATTGATGGGGAAAATTGGACATGGGATGAGATGGAGGAAATTGCTATAAAGATTAAACAAAATGCCAATGTTTATGGGTCAAATGGGATGGATCCTCCTGATGTCTTTTTCCCCTATTATTTAAGGACTAAAGGTGAAGAATTTTATAAGGAAGATGGTTCAGGTCTTGCTTATACAGATGATCAATTATTTATTGATTATTTTGAACAGCAAGTCAGACTTGTTGAAAAACAGGCATTTCCTACTCCTGATGAGGGAGCAGCAGCAAGAGGTGTGGAAGAAGATTTTATTGTAAGAGGAACATCTGCTATTACCTGGAACTATTCAAATCAATATGCCGGATTTGATCAATTTACTGATGCACCTTTGACACTCCATTTACCGCCTGAACATCAGGAAAATCAAGCATTATTTCTGAAACCAAGCATGCTTTTTTCGATTCCAAAAAGCTCAAAGCAGAAAGAGGAAGCAGCAAAATTTATTAATTTTTTCGTGAATAATATTGAGGTAAATAAGTTGATTAAAGGGGAACGAGGAGTACCTGTTTCAACGAAAGTATCTGAAGCAATCAAACCAGAACTCTCCGATGGAGAAAAAAAAATAATAGAGTATGTTGAAGAAGCTTCACGTCTAACAAATGAATTTTATCCGCCAGATCCTATAGGGAGCTCGCAAGTAATGGATTTATTAAAAAATATATCTGATCAAATCCTCTTTAAGAAAATGACTCCTGAAGAGGGTGCGAAAAAATTTAGAAGAGAGGCTGAAGCGATACTAAAAAATAATTAGTTGGAGGAAAAGACATGCCAAAACTTCAATATGATGAAGCAGAAATTCGTCAGTTAATTGATAAAGTAGTAAAGAGAACGTTTGAGATGGATTTTAACTGGGATTGGCCAGGCGGAGTTGCCTTTTATGGCGTTGCGGAAGCATATGAGGCGACAGAACAACAAGAGTATATAGATCTATTAAAATCTTGGGTTGATGAATGGCTGGAAGATGGACTGCCAAAGCTATCGATCAATGGAGTTTCGATTGGACATGCTTTGATTACTCTTTACAAAGTAACTGAGGATGAGAAATATTTAGATGTTATTAAAGACATGGCAGATTACTTACAGAATGATGCACCAAGATTCGCTGATGGTATTTTTCAACATACCGTTAACTCTGCAAAGGATGTTTTTCCAGAACAAGCATGGGTAGACACCATGATGATGGCCGGCTTATTTTTGGTTCGAGTTGGCAAGCTGCTAAATCGCGAGGATTATTTTGAGGATGGTCTCAAACAGTACCATGGTCATGAGGACTTTCTTCAAGATCCTGTGACAAATCTATATTATCATGGGTGGGATCATCTCGCGAAAAACCACATGTCCTCAATTTATTGGACCCGTGGTAATGGATGGGCAGCTTTAACCATGGCAAAGGCGTTAGAGTTAGTAGAGGTTCAGCACCCTTCCTATATGATCATCGATTGCTCCTTAAGGGATCAATTAAGTGCGCTTGTTCGCCTGCAGGACGAGTCAGGCCTGTGGCATACCATTGTGAATGATCCATCATCGTACCTAGAAAGCTCTGGATCAGCAGCGATTGCAGCCGCTCTATTAACGAGAGGAAACCTTTATAATAAATATATTCAAAAGTCAATTCATGGGATTCAGCAAGTAATTGAAGAGGATGGAAAAGTATCAATGGTATCGGCTGGTACCGCTGTGATGAGAGATGCAGATGGTTATAAAAATGTTCCTTACAAGCGAATTCAAGTGTGGGGACAAGGGTTGGCACTCGTTTTCTTATCAGGGCTTTTAAAAGCGAGTAAACACATCTATAACTAATAGACTATAGTTATAAAAAAAGATAAATCAGGAGTGAACATAAAATGGTTGATATAAAGCATTCTATCTATCTAGCTGGTGATTCAACAGTTGCCAATTGTCCAGAACATGAAGCGCCTATGGCTGGCTGGGGACAAGTCTTTCAATCTTTCTTTACCGAAAATGTGGTTGTTTATAATGAAGCAAAGGGCGGAAGAAGTTCAAATAGTTTTATTGAAGAAGGAAGGCTGAAATCAATTTTAGATCGTATTCAGCCAAACGATTATCTATTTATTCAATTTGGACACAATGATCAAAAATCGTTTGGTACAGAGCCATATACGACATATCAAACATTTTTGTCTCAATATATAACTGGGGCACGTAAAAAGGATGCCCATCCTATCCTGTTAACTTCTGTACATCGGAGAAAATTTGATCAAAATGGACAGATTGAAAATACATTAGGTGATTACCCGCGGGCAATGATGCAATTAGCTGAAAGACTCGATGTACCTTATATTGATTTGTGGTCAAAGACAAAGCGGCTATACGAGGCTTTAGGGAAAGAAGGGTCAAGGAGTCTATTTACGATGTTTCCTCCAAATGTCCATCCAAATTACCCAGATGGAATCGAGGACAATACCCATTTTTGCGAAAATGGAGCATATGAGATAGCAAAACTCGTCATTGAGGGGATAAAGGAGCTGCAGCTGCCGATTGCCGCTTATATCAAAAGGTAGCCAGAGTCTTGATTTTTCTCTTTATCTATAAATCTATTTTAAATTAACAGGTGGGAGACACAATATGCATAAAAAATTATATCATGGTGCGGCATATTATCCGGAATTATGGGATAAAGAAACAATTGCAGAAGATATCAGGCTAATGAAAGAAGCTGGAATCAATGTTGTTAGAATGGGAGAATTCGCTTGGTCAACATTAGAAAAAGAAGAAGGTCAAATTGATATTAGCTTTTTTGTTGAGATCATTCATCAATTAAGTAACAACGGAATTGAGACGGTTATGTGTACACCAACTCCAACTCCGCCAATTTGGTTAACCCACAATCATCCGGAACGAATGCATGTTGATGATCAAGGCCAGGTGATGGGACATGGTTCGCGACAGCATGTTTGTACAAATAATCCATATTTTCGTGAGAGGGCAGCTATCATTACTGAGGAGATCGCAAAGGCAGTCGGGAATCTTCCAAGTGTGATTGGCTGGCAAATCGATAATGAGTTTAAATGCCATGTAAGTGAATGTATGTGTCAAACATGTAAGTTACAATGGCATCAATGGCTAGAGGAGAGGTACGGAACAATTGATCACTTAAATGAAGCCTGGGGTACACATATTTGGAGTCAATACTATCATCGATTTGATCAAGTGCCACAGCCTGGTCCGGCACCATTTCTTCATAATTCATCATTAAAAACGATGTATCAACTATTTTCTTTTGAAAAAATCGCGGAGTTTTCTGATGAACAAGCTGCAATTATCCGAAAGTATTCTAAGGCACCGATTACTCATAATAGCAATACCTTTTTCCATGTTGATAATGAACGGCTATTTAAGAACTTGGATTTTGCTTCTTTTGATACGTACGCGGAACAAAAGAATGCACACGCTTATTTATTTAACTGTGATTTATGGAGAAATTTTAAGCCAGGCAGAGATTTTTGGATTATGGAGACGAGTACATCTTATAGCGCCTCACTCGAAAGCTTTGCGGCACCACATCCAAATGGTTATTTAAAAGCTGAGGCTGTTGCTGCTTATGCATTAGGTGCGGAAGCATTTTGTTATTGGCTTTGGAGACAGCAGCGAACAGGTTGTGAGCAGCCCCATGGGTCTGTGATCAGTGCTTGGGGAAAACCAACCGTTGGCTTTGAAAATGTAAAGGAAGTAGAAAAAGCGAGAAAAGAGCTGGAGACTATCATTCTGTCCACTGCTCCTGTTCAAGCTGAGGTGGCTGTAACCTATTCTGATATAGCCAAGGCTTATATTAAAACAGAGCCTCATAAAGGGTTAGATTATCGATCACTTGTCATTGATTTTTATGAGAAAATTTTGTCAAGCGGCATTCATCGTGATCTCATTCCAGAACAAGCAAAGCTAGATGGTTATAGATTATTGTTTACTCCGTTTGTTCACTATCTTTCAAAAGATTATATTACTCAGGCAAAAGAGTTTGTTGAAGCTGGCGGAATCTGGATTGTTGGCCCGCTGACAGGAGGAAGAACAGAGAATCATACAATCCATACAAATGCCGGACTAGGGGAGCTGGATCAGCTGGCAGGAGTGGAGACTCTATTTACGTATCCAATGGATGGAACGGAATCTGTTGGTGAGTTTATGGAGGTAAGTGCACCATTAGGTTTATGGAGTACTGTGTTTCATCCGAAATCCGGAAAAGCAGTGGGCTTTATTACAGAAGGAATTTCTGCAGGTAAAGCTTTTATTACGGAGCATGAATATGGAAAAGGAAAAATCGTTATGTTAGGCTCATTACCAGTCGGAGATTCAGGAGATGAATTACTTAAAACATGTTTCAACCATTATGCAAAAGAAGCGAATGTTTCCTTGAAAACGGATGTATCGAAAGGAACCATAGTTGCTCCAAGACAAGGGAACGATTCCCTCGTTTGGATCATTGTAAATATGGATGGTAATGGAGGATTGGTTACTCTCCCATCTTCAGGTATAAATGTTTTAACAGGTGATTCTATAGAAAAAGGAAAATGTGAGATTGCCCCATATGAGTATAAAGTGATCCAATTCTAACTTTTAGTATCGTTTAGGAAAGAAAAAAGGCAAAAAACTCATGAAAAACCCTCTATTTCCAAAACACATTTTGAAAATAGGGGGTTTTTCAACACGCTGAAGATAACTCTTCATATGAGTTTTGTCTTTTTAATTATTTGCTTTCAGTGTATTGATAACGGAGCGAATTGCTTGTAAGGTTTGTCCTTTAAATGAGTCAGACACCGACTCACCTATCGGATTTTCATAGTAAAGAACATCTTTTTCTGGATTAAGTCCAAATCCAAGATTTTGTAAGGCGGTTTGTAATTCTTGCGGTAACTCTGTTGAACCGGTTTGTTTTAAGAAATAGTCGGTAGCATATACCTTTACATCAATATCACCTTTACCTGTGTATACGACAAATAAATCTGATGAGGTTTTTACAAGCCATTGATTTTTTGAAAAAAGGGAAATTCTTGAATTCTCTAATGAAGATATACCTGGCAGATTAATTCCATAGATTAGATTAATAATTCGAATGATATCGTCGTATGTATAATTATGAAATGTTTGAAGAAAAAGATCCATTACTTCTGCTTTTTTTAATGACATGATGGTTTGTTTCAAATCATCAGGATTGCTGAATTTGTTTTTTAATGCTGTTCTCATTCCATCCATTATTTCCTCTGGATAGCTTGAACGTTTAGCACCTTCATCTTCGTCAGAGATTTTATTTAAATTTATCCCGAAAACGTGGAAAACAGCTTCTCTACATACTGGTCCGGTAATGGTTATCCTACCATGTTTTAAGTAATGTCTTAAAACATCAATTTTTGACATGCTTTCAATAATATGATCGTATTTTGTAGAAATAGAAGAGCTGCCTATCCCTTTTCTCAATACATTCATAATTACCGGTGGGTATTTAGGAGTTCCTAAAGTAGGAGGGACATTTTTCTTGCACTTAACAACAATTGCTGCAAACGATAGTAGAACAAATGTGATAGAAGCCAAAAAAGTCATGTTAAATAGGAAGTGTTTGCTGTTTTTCATTTGTTTCCCACCTTTACTAATTATTAGATCAAAAGTCATTAGTTAGTCATTAATAGTTTAATAAATTAATGATAATTTTACCATAAAAAGATGGTAAAAGATTTTACAGCTAAATTTCGACAAAACCAATTGAAATTGATTATAAAAATTTACTAGTTATTCTTGAATTTGTTTATCACTAGCCATATAATGAAGATAGATGTTCACGTGTGCAATACATACACCCTAGTTTATATTTTATTTGCTCAAATGGTGCCTTTTAAAATGTTCACGTGTGCAAAAATTGAAAAGGGGTTGAATGAATTGAAAACATTTATGGGAGAAAATTTTTTGTTAACAAACGAAGCTGCTTCAACTTTATTTCACCAATACGCGAAAGACATGCCTATTATCGATTATCATTGTCACCTTAGCCCGCAAGAGATCTATGAAAATAAAAAATTCAAAAATATTACGGAAGCTTGGTTATATGGCGATCATTATAAATGGAGAGCGATGAGAGCGAATGGAATTGAAGAGGAATATATTACAGGAAATGCAAGCGATTACGATAAGTTTTTAGCTTGGGCAAAAACCATTCCAATGGCAATTGGAAATCCTCTTTATAATTGGACACATCTTGAGCTTCAGCGTTACTTCGGCGTTTATGACCTTTTAAATGAAAAAAATGCACCAATGATTTGGGAAAAAGTAAATGAACAACTAAAAAGTGAAGATTTTACTGTAAGAGAATTGATTAAAAAATCGAATGTTGAAGTTATTTGTACGACAGATGATCCTATTGATACATTGGAATATCATCAAAAACTAAAGGATTCTGATGATTTTCAAGTAAAGGTTTTACCTTCCTTTAGACCTGATAAAGGGTTGGAAATTAACCGCGACCAATTTGTTTCATGGGTTGAAAAATTAGCACAGGTTTCGAACCAATCAATTGAAAATTACGATCAATTTTTAACGGCCCTTGAATCTAGAATTGACTTTTTCCATGAGCTTGGAGGAAGAGTTTCTGATCATGCGATTGATACGATGATGTTCACTAAGGCAAAGAAGGAAGAAGTTGATTCCATCTTTAGAAAGGCTTTAGCTGGTGAAAAGGTAAGCATTGAAGAGGAAATGAAATATAAATCATATACATTAGTATTCTTAGGGAAAAAATATGCTAGTTTAGGCTGGGCTATGCAGCTGCATATAAATGCCCTTAGAAATAATAATACGAGAATGCTTGCTGAGCTGGGTCCTGATACAGGTTATGACAGCATGAATGATGATCTCATTGCTAAGCCTTTATGCCGTTTTCTTGATGCGCTGGAGAGTGAAAAGGCGCTGCCAAAAACAATTCTTTATTCATTAAATCCGAAAGACAATCCTGTATTAGCAAGTTTAATTGGCAGCTTCCAGGGCGGCGGTGTAAGAGGAAAAATGCAGTTTGGAACAGCATGGTGGTTTAATGATCAAAAGGATGGCATGTTGGACCAAATGAAAACACTGGCAAATATTGGTTTGTTCAGCCAGTTCATTGGAATGTTAACTGACTCAAGGAGCTTCCTATCTTATACAAGACATGAATATTTTAGAAGACTTGTTTGTAATTTAGTCGGAGAATGGGTTGAAAATGGTGAAGTTCCTTATGATCTCGACATGCTAGGTGAAATCATTCAAGGTATTTCTTATAACAATGCTAAGGAATACTTCCAGTTTACAAGTGTATTGGAATTAGAAAAAGAGCTATGATATTCTAACGTAAAAGCAATGGAAAGTAGGTTTTCCTGGTGGGAGTTACAATTAAGGATATTGCAAAACTTGCAAATGTTTCACATACAACAGTGTCCAGAGCACTAAATAATAGTCCATTAATAAAAGAAAAAACAAAGAGAAGAATTATCGAAATAGCCAACCAGCTTAATTATTCTCCGGATGTGCATGCAAGAAGCCTTGTTATGCAGAGGTCATATACGATCGGGTTGTTTTTAACAAGCTTAACAGAAGGAACCTCTTCAAGCTTCCTCGCAGAAACAATCAGAGGTGTTCATACGGTGATTGATGAAAATTATAATTTGTTTATAAGAGGCATCCAGGATTTTGAGCGTTTTTCTGCGATCACCCGAAAACGATTTGATGGAATTATTTTAATGAGTCAAAGTGACGTTGATAATTCATTTATTTATCACGTTTTAGAACAAAAAATTCCTCTTGTTGTTTTAAATCGACCAGTTGATGACCGGTCGATTGTCAATATCTTATCAAACGACAGAGAAGGTGCTTATGAGGCGGTATACTTTTTGATCATGAAAGGGCATCGGAAAATAGCGATAATTGAAGGTACGCCAAAATTCCGCTCCTCACTTGAAAGAAAAGAAGGTTATTTAAATGCTTTAATAGATCATCAGCTCCCGATTTTTCAGGAGTATATGGTAAAAGGTAATTATGATATGGTAAGTGGTTATGAATCTATGAAAAAGCTGTTATATTTGGAAAAACCGCCAACTGCAGTTTTCTGTTCAAATGATGATATGGCAATCGGGGCAATGAAGGCGATCAATGAGGCAGGTCTCACAGTCCCAACAGACATTTCCATCATCGGATTCGATGATATTGGTTTTTCAGAATATACAACACCTGCACTCACTACAGTAAAAAGACCAATTGAAAAGATTAGTATGGTTGGTGCCAAAAAGCTTTTACATTTAATGGACGGAACAGAAGAAACTATTGAACCAATATTCTTAACGACCCAGCTGGTCAATCGGCAATCAGTTGCAGAACGTAAGTAAGGGTATGTCCTTTTGAATGGTTTGGCTCCTCAAGAAGAGGGGCCAAGTTATCTATCCCAATCCTTAACCAGTGGAATATCCATCTGGTAGATGTTTATTTTCGATCACTAAAGATGTTAACGTGTGCATATTTTATGAGGGGGTTTTTCGGTTGAAGCATTTAACAAAAGCGATGTTGAGTCATATTCCTGAATATCCTGAAAAAGTGCTGCAATTTGGCACCGGTAATTTTCTGAGAGCGTTTACTGACTGGCAAATCCATGAAATGAATAAGAAAAATTTATTCAATGGCCGTGTGGTTGTTGTTCAATCGACTGCAAATGGAGCTGTTAATACGATTAATGAGCAGGATGGTCTCTATACCTTGTATTTACAAGGGATTAAGGATCATCAGCCGGTTAGTGAACATGAAGTAATTAGCAGCATAAGCAGAGGAATTAATATTGTTACCGAGTATGATGACTATTTAGCGATGGCCCAAAATCCCGAGCTGCGGTTTATTATTTCAAATACGACTGAAGCTGGAATTACTTTTAACGACGAGGATCTTCTCCATGATCGCCCGCAAAAAAGCTTCCCTGGTAAATTAACAGCCTTTTTATTTGAACGGTTTCAAGCTTTTGATGGTGATCTTTCAAAGGGATTTATCATATTACCATGCGAATTAATTGAGGAAAATGGAAAGGAATTAAAGCGAATTATTTTGCAATATGCCAATGCATGGAACCTAGAAACTGCATTTTGCAAATGGATTGAAGAAGCAAATACGTTTTGCAATACATTGGTTGATCGAATTGTACCCGGTTTTCCTAAGGATACGATACAGGAGAAAACAATGGAGTTAGGTTATATCGATCAACTTGTCGTTGTTGGCGAGCAGTTTCATTTGTTTGTCATAGAAGGACCTGAGTTCGTAAAAGATGAGTTTCCAGCCGCAAAAGCAGGGCTCAATGTCCATGTTGTGGAGGATTTAAGCTCATACAGATTGAAAAAGGTGAAAATCTTAAATGGAGCGCATACTGCGATGACACCTGTCGCTTTGCTAGCTGGATTACAAACAGTGAGTGAAGCGGTAACAAACGATGTAACAAAGGAGTTTGTTGAATCCGTCATTTATGACGAAATTTTACCGACTTTGCCTTTTCCAAAAGAGGAGCTAAACCAATTTGCTGAAGATGTGTTAAATCGCTTTAAAAATCCATTTATTCATCATTATTTAATAAGTATCTCGTTAAATTCCATATCAAAATTTAAAGCAAGACTGCTTCCGACATTGCAGGAATATATTCAGGAGTTTGGTACGTTTCCAAATGGAATTGTATTTTCACTAAGTGCGATGATTTATTTCTATAGAGGAAAACGCGGGGAGGAAGACATTAAGCTTGTTGATGATCCAGAGGCATTAGCTTTATTTCAGCGATTATGGAACAATTATCATGGAGATGAAAACGAGATTGAAACGATTGTGAAAACCATTCTTGCAGCAGAAGAGCTTTGGGGTGAAAATCTAAACGATTTGCCAAAGCTTACGGAAGCAGTGACACAATATGTTCTAACAATCGATAAATTCGGGATGGCAGAAGCACTTCAAAAACTCCAACATTTAAAGGGTGAATATAATGAAAGCGTTCATTAAAATAAATGAGCAGGATAATGTTGCGGTTGCAATTCAACAGCTTAATGAAAATGAAAAGATCGACATTAATGGTACGGTCATTCAATTAAAGGAATCAATACCAAAAGGTCATAAATTCGCTCTGAAACCGATAAGAACCGGAGAAAATGTTATAAAATACGGTTTTCCAATTGGCCACGCAATAGAAGATATTGACTCTGGTCAATGGGTGCATACGCAAAATACAAAAACAAACTTATCCGGTGTAGAAGAATATGAATATCATCCAAAGAAAAAGGCACTAAAAGAACAGAAAGAGGGTTTGACCTTTAAAGGATACAGGAGAGATGATGGTCAGGTTGGAATCAGGAATGAATTGTGGATTGTTCCAACAGTTGGCTGTGTGAATGGGATTGCCGATCAAATTATTCGTGAATTCAAAGAAACGGTTGGCGATATCTCGCCATTTGAACATATCCAGGTTCTTAAGCATAATTACGGCTGTTCACAGCTAGGTGATGATCATGTTAATACCCGTACAATTTTGGGGAATGCAGTGAAGCATCCGAATGCTGGGGGTGTCTTAGTCTTAGGCTTGGGTTGTGAAAACAATGAGATCCATGAATTTAGAGATTCTTTGGGTGGATACAATCAAGACCGTGTGAAATTTTTACTCTCTCAAGAGGTTTCAAATGAAATTGAAGAGGGTGTAAAGCTGTTAATGGAAATCTATGAGAATGCCAAAGAGGATAAACGAGAAGATATTTCGATTTCAGAATTGAAAATCGGTTTAAAATGCGGCGGGTCTGACGGTTTTTCAGGAATAACAGCAAATCCATTGCTTGGAAAACTTTCCGATTATCTCGTTGCCCAAGGTGCAACCACGGTCTTAACCGAAGTGCCGGAAATGTTTGGCGCCGAAAAGATTTTGATGGAACGAGCGGAGAATGAAAAAGTTTTTCATGAAATTGTTGAGTTAATTAACGACTTTAAATCTTATTTCCAAAAGCATGACCAGCCTGTTTACGAAAATCCTTCACCAGGCAATAAAGCGGGCGGCATTACAACTCTTGAAGATAAATCTCTTGGCTGTACACAAAAAGCGGGGACCGCTCCAGTAGTAGATGTTTTAAAATATGGTGAAAGATTAAAAGAAAGAGGCTTGAACCTATTAAGTGCACCTGGAAATGATTTAGTTGCCTCTTCGGCATTGGCAGCAGCAGGTTGCCAGCTAGTGTTGTTTACAACAGGGAGGGGAACACCGTTTGGTACATTTGTCCCAACAATGAAAATCTCAACAAATTCGCAAATATTTGAGACAAAGAGACATTGGATTGATTTTAATGCAGGAACACTTTTGGAAGGACAATCACCTGAAGACTTGTTAAAAGATTTTATCGCTTATATTATTAAGGTTGCAAGCGGTGAGCTTGTAAACCATGAAAAAAATAATTTCAGAGAAATTGCTATTTTTAAAACAGGTGTCACTTTATAACCAAAAAGGACAGATTGCTTCTGTCCTTTTTGGTTATAGTTTACATAACAATGTTATTGTGAATTAATCTAATCATTTTCTAGAGAAATAATTCAGACATTCATTTTTTGCGTTAATAGTTTACATAATAAAGTTATTGTAAATAACTATAATCATTTTCTAGAAATAAAATTCACACATCCATTTTTTGATGTTTATCGTTTTTTTGTGCTTTATGTTATCGCGTTTTCCAATAGCGCCCGGTTTTTTATGATCCATGAAGCAGATCTTGTACGCCATGCAAACCCCCAAAGGGGACCGACGCTTTCCTCTGTAACGTTACCTTCAATCGCCTCGTTAGCTGTTTCGTGAACGACTACCTCAATTATTTTTTCGAAAAGGCGGCTGCGTTCTTTTTTAGCAAGACCATATCCGTCCACTATCACCCTTACTTGTTTGGCTCTTTTTTGCGGAGAGGGCAGGTCTTGAGAAATGGCAATATCATCATCAACTAAATAAGGAAATAGCCAGCATGACCTTGCTAGTTCAATTAATGGATCTACTGGACCAGTATATTCCCAGTCAATTAAAGCACATGGCTTCCCATTTTTCGTTAAAACATTCCAAGGTGAAATATCACAATGGCTTATGATAACCGGTTTTCCAATATCATGGATAAACCAGTCCTGCCAGCATGTGTTTTCTAATAAGGGAAACGTTTTCATTATGTCGTGTAATGAGCGTATCATTTCCCCTAACTCAAATAATCCCTCATCACTCCATGGGGAGGGGTGGATCATATCACCGCTCATATACGTTAAGGATTCTCGTCCGTCAGAGGAAAAACCTGAACCAACAAGTTGTGGTGCTTGAGTGAAGCCATGAAGATGTAAATGATTTAACACATGATGAACATTTTTCGTCCACTTGCCCGCTGGTCTTAGCACAACGTCTGCCTTTTTACTGACTGTCTTGTTTTCAGAAAGAATTTTTTCAATTGATTCATTACATTGGTTAGTAGATTTCACTGATTTCCCACCTTTTTAAAGATCGGGGAAACATCTGTTAATAGGGAGATGACAAGTTGTCCCCGCTCACCATATTTACCCGAGTTGTTTTTTTAAAAGATGAATTCATCTAATCGCCCCCTGTATTCTTAGTTAAAGGTTCTGTAAACTTGCCTGTTGATTGCAGCGATAGGAGTTCGATTTCGCTGGAGGTCCGAGATCTTACATATCCGTTCCTATTAACATCGTGCAAAAATCAACACTGAGCATTAATATTGCCCGATTAAATTAAGAATACCATAAATATGGTAATTTAAGAGAGGCAAAAGGATGATTAAGCAAAAAAAAGACTGCCCTTGAACAAAATATATAGGATCTAGAATAGTAGAAACTCTATATATTGGTATCGTTGGAAAGTCAGCCATTTTGAGATAATGTTTTAGTCATTCTTTAAAAGTTAAGTATAAAACTTGTGCTTAGTTTCTGTGTCCAGCTTCTAGCTCCTATAGAGTCTTGCCCTTCATGAATTTGAAGGGCAAGTACACTTTTTTATTCATAAGCACCATAGGATGAGTAACGGGCCCTAAGCATTTCTTATTTCCACCATGTATCAAACATAGTGGAAGGTAGTTCACGTTTATGTTGAGAGGCTAAATATCGTTTCTCAATTTTTTCAGACACTTCTTGATTCACCTGTTTACCTTCTAAATAATCATCTATTTGATCATAAGAAATACCTAGCTCTGTTTCATCAGCCTGCTGTGGTTTGTGATCGAGCAGGTCAGCTGTTGGTGTTTTTAAATATAAGCGCTCTGGTGCATCCAGTTCCTTCAAAAGGCTTTTACCTTGTCGTTTCGTCAGTCCTGTAAGCGGTAATAGGTCTGCACCGCCATCGCCATATTTTGTAAAGAATCCAGTCACTGCTTCAGCAGCATGGTCTGTTCCAATCACTAATAAACCGTTTTGCCCGCCAATGGCATATTGTGTAATCATGCGAACCCTTGCTTTTACATTCCCTTTGTTAAAGTCAGTAAGTTGCTCACCAGCTGTTGTGTTAAATTCCGCTGCAAATGTATCGACAGTACTGGAAATATCAAAGGCAATGCTTTCATCAGGCTTGATAAATGAAAGGGCAAGCTGGGCGTCATCTTCATCTTTTTGGATTCCATATGGAAGTCTTACAGCAATAAATTTTGCATCATAGCCTTCATTTCGGAGCTCCTCAACAGCCAACTGTGCGAGACGGCCTGATAGGGAAGAGTCTTGCCCGCCGCTAATTCCCAATACAAAGCCCTTTGCACCCGTTTTCTTTAAGTATTCTTTTAAAAAGTGAATTCTTGCTTCTATTTCTTCCTTAGGATTGATCGTTGCTTTTACATGTAAATCGTTCATAATTTGTTTTTGTAGATTCATACGAATTCCCCCTATTGGTATAATGAATGCTCTCTAATATAGTTATAGCATGATTCAGGTAATAGATAACGCGGTTCGCCTCCAAGAGAAAACTCTTCTCGTATATAACTTGAGCTAATTTCCATGGCAAGCCCTTTATCAATTAAATGAAAGGTTTCTCCATCATCATGATTTCGTAAAATAGGGGACTCGCTAATTGCTTTAAGCATGTTGATACCATCTCGAGCCATAACAATAAATTTATTTTCCTTCACAAGGAGGTCTGAGTTTCCCCATTTTTCTTTCCCGATATCTATTAAAAGATCTGCACCCATAATAAAATAAATCGTATCATGTTTGTATTTGTTTTTAAAATAGTTCAATGTTTCATAAGTCGATATATTCCACGCTTGTAACTTCATTTCATAATCATCAGCAAGGAATGTATCGTTATTTTCTATCGCCATTTTTAGCATGTTCCACCGGTGAAAATCCTCTGTTTGCATTTGTTTGTCTTTTCGTTTGCTTGAACATGGTAAGAAAATTACCTTATCAAGCTTGCAGCGATGTCGGATTGTGCTTGCTGTCCAGAGATGTACATTTGTAATAGGATCAAACGAAGAGCCATAAATTCCGATTTTCCCCATAGTAAAACCTCCATAAATTTGCTAAAAAAGCATTCGTTTAATCTGCAGATCATTCATTTGTACGGTTAGAAATCATCTTTTTAACTTTTTGTCTAACCTCCTCAATATTTTTCATTTTGTTATCCCAGCACGCTTGGCTTAAGTCGACAGGATATTCTTCTGGGTGAAGGGCGCGTTTATATTCATCCCACAGCAATTGCAAATTTTCCTTCGTGTAGGCTTGCATTTGCATGATCGTTGGAGTCTCATATACAAGTCTGCCTTCTTGGAAAATTGGAGAATGAAGTTCTTTTGCATCAAAATTCGTGACAAATTTACTAATAAATGTATGAACAGGGTGGAACATTTTTATTTTTTCTTCTTTTTCCGGATCTTCATGGAAGAGAGTAATATAATCTCCTTCTGATTTATTGTTTAACCGATTAATGATCCGATAAACCTTTTTTAACCCTGGTGTGGACACTTTTTCAGGATTTCCGCTAATTTTAATCGTATCAAGCATCTTTCCGTTTTCATCTTCAATTGAAACAAGCTTATAAACCGCACCTAAAGCAGGCTGATCAAAGGCTGTGATTAATTTTGTGCCAATTCCCCAAATATCAATTTTTGCTCCTTGTGACTTAAGGTTTATGATCGTTTCTTCATCCAAATCATTTGAAGCGATAATCTTTGTATCATGAAAACCTGCCTGATCCAGCATTTTTCTTGCTTCCTTAGAGAGGTATGCTAGGTCACCGCTATCAAGACGAATTCCTTTAAATTCGATTTGATCGCCCAATTCCTTTGCAACCTTGATGGCGTTAGGGACACCTGACTTTAATGTATCGTACGTATCAACAAGGAACACACAGCTTTTATGACGTCGGGCATACTTATGGAAGGCAACATATTCATCCTTATAAGCTTGAATAAATGCATGTGCATGGGTTCCAGAAACAGGGATACCGAATAATTTACCTGCTCTAACATTTGAGGTTGCATCAAATCCACCTATATATGCTGCTCTCGTACCCCATATTGCCGCATCTAATTCATGTGCCCGTCTTGTGCCAAATTCCATAACGGTATCATCACCAGCTACAAGTTTTATTCTCGCTGCTTTTGTAGCGATTAACGTTTGGTAGTTCACAATATTTAAAATCGCTGTTTCAATTAGCTGTGCCTCGGCTAACGGAGCTTCGATTCTAATTATTGGCTCATTGCCAAAGACCATTTCACCTTCAATCACCGAATAGACATTTCCTGTAAAGCGAAGATTTTTTAAATAGGATAGAAAGTCTTCCTTGTAGCCTAATTCATGACGTAAATAGTCAATATCCGATTCACTAAAATGAAAATCTTTAAGGTATTGAATAATCCTTTCAAGTCCGGCAAAAACAGCGAAGCCATTTCCAAATGGGAGTTTACGGAAATAAACCTCAAATACCGCTTTTCTGTCATGGAAATTATCTTCCCAATAAGATTCTGTCATATTAATTTGATAAAGATCTGTATGAAGTGCCAAGCTATCATCATTATAGGTATTCATTATCGTTAAATCCTCCTGCATAAAAATCAAATTTCTTAAACGATCTTCTTTTATTAAATGATTGTAGCATTTAAACATGTTTTAAAGTGATTTAACGCCCAATGATGTCCTTGTTCATTAAAGCTTGCTACTGCTTTTTCATGAACAACGATTTTAAATCCTTTATTATAAGCGTCAACCGCTGTATGCAAAACACATATATCCGTACATACACCGACAAGATGAAGCTCTGTAATTCCTCGTTCACGAAGTTTTATCTCAAGATCTGTTCCGGCAAAAGCACTGTATCGAGTTTTATCCATCCAATATACATGGTTTTTCTGGATGTTTTCCCTAAAAACCTGTTCTAATTTGCCAAAAAGCTTGCGACCTTCTGAATCCTTGATATTGTGAGGTGGGAATAAAGATGTTTCTGGATGAAAAATATCTTCTTGCGTATGGACATCAATCGCAAAAACAACAAATTCCTGTTGATCCACAAATTCATTCGTTATCTTTACGATGTGTTCTTCAATTTCCTGACCAGGCTTTCCACATGTTAAGGCGCCATGGTAAGCGACAAAATCAACTGTGTAATCAATATTTATCAATGCTTTTTTCATCGTCTAATTCCTCCTTGTATCCGACAGATTGGTTAATATCTGGCGGTGTAAATCGGTTTTACGATATTTATTTCATTTGTAAAACGATAGAGTTGTGTAGGAGTCTTTGATGTTCGTTGTGTTTTTTGCCCGGGAATTTCTTCGATAAATGGAAGTGTTTTGATTTTCCTTGAAAAAGCTTGATCACTTGTAATAGCAGGATCATTTGTCACTGTTTTTAATACAGCCTGTAATTCTGAATACGTGAAATGTTCCTGTAAAAAATTCCTTGCTACTGTTGTTTGCAATAAGTCATGTTTGATCACTGATATTGCATCTTCAATGATTTTGCGATGATCAAAGGCTAAGTCAAGCGACAGCACTTCATCAACAGAAAATAGTTTTACATCTTCAGCATCATCATTTGCTTTGCGTTTAGCAAGTTCATGCTCAGGTACAATAGCATAATGTGCATTGGAGATAATCCAGCCGCGCGGATCTCTGCCTGGTTGATCATAGACGCCATAATGTTTAATATGAATGCTATTTACATTCGTTTCTTCTTCAAGTTCTCGTTTTGCTGCTTCTAATGCCGATTCGTTTGGTTGCACAAATCCGCCAGGTAATGCCCATTTTCCAGCTTCGATATTTGGGTGTCCCTCAGCATTTAATTTGGCTCTTTTAATTAGCATCAACATTAACGTCATTAGCGGTGGTTTAAATTCTTTCACTCTAGAAGAAAGAATCGTGAAAACAGCAATGTCAGAGGTGTACCCATCAGGTGTTCGAAATTGTTTATGATCATATTGTTCTAATGCTTCTTTATTAGACATGGTACGCTCCTATTATTTTCTTTTAATTAACAAAGTGTTAATTGTTAATTGTATTATATGTTAAATTTTGCACAAAGTCTACAGGTTTTATAAAAAATAGGCAGAAAGTTACAATGAGGTTCTTCTTAATGCTGTTATTAAAGGGAATTCCGGGGATAAAAGGGAGGAGGTTCACTTTATTTTTCGTTAAATGGAAGAAAGTATTAGTAATAAAAAAGGGCGTCTAGAAGGATGAGATCCTACTTAAGACAGCCCTAAGGATTTAAATTGCTAAAATGATTTTATTATTAGATGGATCATATGTTATTTGGTGGTTATCATTATGAGTGATTTCTGCACCTAATTTTACTAGATTTTCAATAGAAGCTTTTCGTTCATCCTCACTAGGAAATGTTACCGTAAAAGTTTTTAAGCCAACTTCGTTCTCAGCTGGTGCTGATGCTCCTGCACTTTGCCATGTGTTGAGACCAATATGGTGATGATAGCCCCCGGTTGAAATAAATAATGCTTGAAGGCCGTAACGATTTACAGCACGAAAACCCAGGGCTTGATAGAATTCTTCTGATTCTTTAATTGAAGAGACCTGAAGATGGATATGCCCCATAATCGTTTTAACTGGTAAGCCTGAAAATGGTTCATTACTTCTTTTGGATAATAAATTCTCGGCATCAAGTGGATGGGTAGCCATTTCAATGGTACCGTCGGTTTTCTTCCAACTATCTTCTGGACGATCAGCATAAATTTCTATTCCATTTCCGTCAGGGTCACCTAAATAAATGGCTTCACTTACTAGATGATCAGATGCTCCTTGAAGAGGATATCCTGTCTTTAGCAGATGATAAAGGACATTTGCCAATTCCGATCGATTAGGTAACAGGAGAGCAAGGTGATATAATCCAGTCTTTCTGCCCGTATTACGAACAGGATGATTTATTTCCTCAAGAACGATTAATGTTGTTTTTCCGTCAGCAGTAAGCTGTGCCACTTTATCTGATTTATTAAGAACCTTTAAACCAATTATTTCTTTATAAAATTGAATCGAATTCTCTAAATTGCTAATTTTCAAATGAACCTCACTTACATAAGTGTTCGGATGACGATGAAAGTTCATGTTTGGATGCCTCCCTAAAAATAATAAACTTACTTTTTGATAGTTAGTATATAATAGTAAATTATTTGCGTCAAGGAATTTATCATAAGCTAATAACAGGGTGATTTGAATAAAAATACAATACTTTTTATATATAACCATTATTTTCTAGCTTATACTAATGTTGATTGAAGAACAGGGACCAGCGAGTTCATACAGTGATTGTATGAGAGGGGAGACCACAGGCATGTTTAATAAAGCAAAAAATTAAGAAAATATTTTTAAAAAAGCAGGAGAAACTAGATTGCTATTTTGTAAACGCTTCACAATAAAATATTATAAAAATACAGAAAATTTACTAGAAAACACTTGTCAAATTTACAATCTTTAAATATAATGAATCCATGTTATAAAAATCGACATTGAATGAGAGGTTATCTAACATGGCTGAAGCGGTTATTTCAAAAGGAAAAAATGAAGCAGAAATTATTGCACAAATTAAAGAAGTTATTAATTCAAAAAGTGTAGAACTAATTCATTTACAATTTGTTGATATCGAAGGAATCTTAAAAAATGTGACTGTTACTGCAGAGCAAATAGATGATGTGCTACAAGGAAAAATAATGTTTGACGGATCTTCTGTTAAAGGTTTTTCTCCAATCAATAAATCAGATTTATATTTACAGCCTGATTATTCAACATTCGCTGTATTACCTTGGTCAGTTGAAGAAGGCTATTCAGAAGCACGTTTCCTTTGCTCAGTAACGAATCCGGACGGAACTCTATTTGAAGGTGATACTCGAAACGTGTTAAAAAAGACGGTTGAACGTGCTGCAGAGAAAGGATATTCTATTTCAGTAGGGCCAGAATTAGAATTCTTCCTATTTAAGACTGATGAAAATGGTAATCCAACAATGGAACTTGATGATAATGGCGGTTACTTCGAACCATCACCAAAGGATTTAGGTGAAAGAGTCCGTTTAGAAATCTACCGTGCATTAAAAGCAATGGGCTTCACGATTGAAGCATCTCACCATGAGGTTGCAGAAGGCCAGCATGAAATTAATTTTAAATATGCTGATGCTCTAGGTGCTGCAGATTTAGCAACTACTTACAAATGGGTTGTTAAAACAATCGCACAAAAATTTGGCCTACATGCTACATTTATGCCAAAACCAGTTTTTGGTATTAACGGTTCGGGAATGCACGTAAATATGTCATTCTTTAAAGACGGTGAAAATGCATTCTTTGATCCAGCAGATGAGCTGCAATTATCTAAAGAAGCTTATCAATTTATTGCAGGTTTAGTAGAAAATGTAAAAAGCTTTGCAGCGGTAACAAATCCACTAGTAAACTCTTATAAACGTTTAGTACCTGGATATGAGGCACCATGCTATATCGCTTGGTCAGCATCAAACCGTTCTGCATTAATTCGTATTCCAGCGAAAAAAGGCATGGCAACTCGTGTTGAGCTTCGTTGTCCAGATCCATCTTCAAATCCATACTTAACATTTGCTGTTATTGCGTCAGCAGGTTTAGAAGGGATTGAAAAAGGATTAGAAGCACCAGCTTCTATTAACGATGATATTTTCCATATGACAGAAGAGCGTCGTGCTGAATTAGGTATTGAAAACCTTCCAGGAAGCCTTGAAGCAGCGATTGCTGAGTTAGAAAATGGAGAAATCGGCCGCAAAACATTAGGCGATCACGTATTTGGTGAATATGTTGCAGCCAAAAAAGCTGAGTGGGACAGCTATCGTACTGCTGTACACACTTGGGAATTAACAAACTATCAATCAAAATTCTAATAGATGAAAAGGTAATAATATTTTAAATAGGGTCTGACACCTCTAACAAACATCTATATATAGGATCTCGAACTTATGTTCCTGTATATTGTGTTAGAGGGTCCGACCCTTTGTTTTTTAAATTTCAATGAAAATTGGCAGAATCATTGGTTTTCTTTTCGTTTGTTCAAATAAATACTGTCCAACTGTTTTTTTGATTTTTTGCTTCATAACATTCCATTGGTGTATACGATCATCTTGTAACTCGTTTATCGTTGTTTTTACAAGTCGATTTATTTCCTTTAAAAGATCCTCTGATTCCCGGGTATAGACAAAGCCTCGAGAAATTGTATCAGGACCGGTAATAATTTTTCGCTCATGTTTACTAATTGTGATTACAATGACAAGCATGCCATCTTCAGACAATTGTTTGCGGTCCCGTAAAATGATATCGCCAACATCGCCAACACCAACTCCATCTACATAAGTATTTCCTGCAGGTATTTTTCGAGTTTGACGTGCTTCCATATTTTCGATATCAACTACATCACCATTGTTAATGATAAACGTATTTTCTTTTTCGACACCAACAGACTCAGCTAACAGACGATGCTGGTGCAGCATTCTAAATTCGCCATGTATCGGAATGAAATATTTCGGTTTCATTAAGGTGAGCATAAGCTTTAAATCCTCTTGATAACCATGTCCAGAAACATGCATTTTTGTTGAGCTTCCAGATCCATAGATAACCTTCGCCCCAAGTGAAAAGAGATTATCGATGATTTTTGAGACATTCCGTTCATTTCCCGGTATAGGTGAAGCTGCTAAGATGACGGTATCTTCAGGTAGAATCTCGGCATCGCGATAACTTGAACTAGATAAACGTGAAAGAGCTGCCAGTGGTTCGCCCTGACTTCCAGTGCATAGAATCACCACTTTTTCCGGTTCCAATTTATTAATCTCATGGGGCTGGATCAACATATCATCTGGAACCGTTAAATACCCTCGTTCGATGGCAACTTCCACGACATTGACCATACTCCGTCCAAGTAATGCCAGTTTTCGATTTGTTTTTATGCAAGCCTCGACTACCTGTTGGACACGGTTGATATTTGATGCGAAGGTAGAGATAATAACTTTTCGTTTAGCCTTCATAAAGGCTTCTTCTATATGATCTCCGACAATTCGCTCCGATGGTGTTAGGCCCGACCGTTCTGCATTCGTACTCTCAGATAATAGAACCAAGACACCTTGCATACCGATTTCAGCCATTTTATGAATATCTGAATATTGATTGTTAACAGGTGTTAAATCAAATTTGAAGTCTCCGGTATGGACAACATTTCCTTCTGGTGTATGAAAAACAATCCCTAAACAGTCAGGAATACTATGATTTGTTTTGAAAAAGCTAACGCGGACCTTTTCAAACTCAAGAGTTGAATCTGAATCAATTTGAATCAGCTTAGTTTCTCTTAGCAGTTTATGTTCTTTTAATTTTAATTCAATTAAGCCTAGTGTGAAACGAGTGGCATAAACAGGTACATTTAATTTTTTTAAGAAGTAAGGTATTCCGCCAATATGATCTTCATGTCCATGGGTAACAATTAATGCTTTGATTTTTTCTTTGTTATCGAGTAAGTAGGTAATGTCAGGGATAATTAAGTCAATCCCTAATAGACTTTCATCCGGAAATTTAGAACCGCAATCAATGATGATGATATCGTTTAAATACTCGATAGCATACATGTTTTTTCCAATTTCATTTACCCCGCCCAAAGCAAAAATGGATAATATCTCCTTTTTTGTACTCAATATGAAATCCTCCCATATGTAATGAAATAGGATTAGTATTCCCTTTTTATTGATCATTATCACTAGTATCTTTAAAGTAAATATGCTTTGAATTTCACAGAAGTTGAGTTAGATGAATTCATCATATATAATAGGTAGTAGAATCGTACTTTTCTAAAGATAAGGCGGTGGTTAAATGAACAACACTAGCGCAACAAACTCAATAGAAAAATTTTCAGAGTGGCAAAAGGAACAAGGAAAAGCTGAAGGTACGGTAAAAACCTATGTAGGGATTTTAGAAAAGTTTCAAGCATGGTTACATGAAAAAGACAGTAGTCTTGAACAGATCTCTACAAATGATGTTCAATTGTATATGGATTATTTAGAAGAACAGGAAAAGAGTGCAGGAACAATTGAAAAATATCTTGCAGCAATTAGTGTTTTTTCTCGCTATTTAGGGAGATCTGAGATTATTTCCGGTGTTCACAAAAAGGAAAAAATAAAAGATACGGATATCCCAGAGTCTCTAGAAGAAATGGAAGAAAAGCGCTTATTATTAGAGGTTGAACTAGAAGGAAATCTTCGAAACATAGCAATCGTCTATACGCTTTTATACACAGGGATTCGAATTTCAGAGCTCTGTGCGCTAAATGTAGCGGATATTGAAATAAACAATAAAAAAGGAACCCTTTTTGTGAAAAATCATAATGGGGAACTTGAAAGGATCATTCCATTATCTAAAGAAGTAACAAATCACTTGAAAAGATATATTGATACACTTAATACCAAACAAGAAGCATTATTTGCTTCTAATTCTTATAATCGGATTTCAACCAGAGCCGTGCAGTATATGTTACAAAAGTACAATGTAAATCCTCATAAATTACGTCATACATTTTGCCAGAAACTAATCAATAAAGGTATTGATATTCAAACCGTGGCAAAATTGGCAGGACATAAAGATATTAATGTAACAAAACGATATGCCAGTGCTATAGAGCCTAATTTAAAGAATGCCATAGATCGAGCTTTTTCATAAAAGATACACACGGGTGCTTTGTCATAGTGTGCGACAAAAATTTAATTGGAAGAAAAATAATAGGGTGTCTCAAAAAAATGATCTTTTGAGACACCCTGTAATTGTTCATAGAAAAGTTAATGATCATCTAATTCCTCATCAAGCACATGAGTATCTATATTTTCTTTAAAAGCAAATGATAGAAGCAGCGATACCAAAATGCCGCCGCCGATTAAGTTACCAATCGAAGCGGGAATAATATTAAAGAAAATTAATTCTGACCAATTGTATGTAAATCCTTCCAGTACGGTAATGCTAAAATACCCCATATTTGCTACTGCATGTTGGAAATTCCCTGATTCAAAAATAATAACAGGCAGAAAAATTCCTAAAATCTTTCCTGCGACATCTCTTGCCGCTGTAGCTAGAACGGCGGCCATGCCAATTAACCAATTCGCTAAAATTCCTGAAAAGAGAACTTGAAACCATCCCCATGTTCCTCGCTCAGTAAACTGCATTTTTTTCTCCATAAAGCCGAGAAGACCTTCGTAAAAATCTTTATCCAAAGAACCTGATAGATTAAGTAAAAACCCCACAAAAAGAGCCCCTAGAAAATTACCGAGATAACAAACAAGCCAAAATTGCAACACCTTTTTACTGATCCAGTATTTGCTATATAGAATATAGCTTGGCAGTAGAACATTAATTTCCGTAAATAAGATTGAGCCTGATAAAAAGATCATTGCATATCCCATCGCAAAACCTATTCCAGAAAAAAGGTGAAAGTACCCATCTACTTTAATGTTTGCAGATAATAAAACAGAAGCGAGGGCACCAAACGATATAAACGCTCCTGCCATGATTGAAAGGATGAATTGGGCACGTTTCGTCATTTGCTGTGTTTCTTTTCCTTTTAATATAAAGGATTCAATAATTTGTTCTGGGAAGTAATATTGCCGATTAGGATATTGATGATCTTGCTCAAATTTTTCATTTTTATTTTTCATAATAGCCACCATCACTTTTTAAAAAACAGTTCCCCTTGAAAACATGCCTTAAACCTAGCAATTTAAAAGTGATAAAGTTTACAAGAAATTGAAGAGGGTAAACAATTGGTACATTCAAAATTCTTAATTGAAAACAATAGTAGAAGGTGCAGATAAAAAGGGGTTGAAGGAAATGGATGTATTTTTCACCTATTTACTGGTTTCGAGTACGACTCCGCTCTTTCTTTGGAAAGAAAGGAGAACATTAGCCATCCTCCATATACCGGTTATCGCTGCAATGTGGGGGATCTTTCTCACATATATCAACTTTGATTTAGGGCTTATAGGACATTTCCTATTTGGTGTAAGCTTTGTAGTGAATGTCGTCATCGCCCACTTAACAATTTACCATGTCTTTGCAAAACCATTCTTTACTAAAAAAATGAGAGATATTAGAAATTATTAAGGAAGATTAAGATCTTTTCATTTGTTTCATTTCATTAGTAAGCGAAGCAGGTTCACCTCCTGCCTCGCTTTTCTTCTGTCTAAAACAAATTAGAGAAGGGTTAGAATTTGCTAAATAAGGGAATAGCCTATTAATTGGAATGAACAAGTTTGATATCTAATCTAATCATGATGATGGAAGGACGAAACTTATGATTGAATTTATACTTAATACATTGAATACTCTTGGCGTTTGGGGGTTGTTTATAGGAGTTGCTCTTGAGGCAGCATCACTTCCTTTTCCAGGAATGCTTTTTGTATTGACTTACGGATATCTATTAAAACCTTCATGGGGGATTTTGGTCCTATTAACTATAGCAGGTAGCTTAGTATATACCATTTTTAGCTATATTCCATATTTCATAGGATTAAAATTGCAAGATACTCTTAAAAAAGAAAAATATGAGAAAAAAATAAAAAGAGCGAAGGGTTGGTTTGATAAATATGGGGAATGGACCATTTCATTTTCACGAATGATAGGAGTAGGTAATTATATTTCTTATTTTTCAGGAATGATAAAAGTTCATCCTTGGAAGTATGGGGTGCTTACTTATATCGGAATTCTGCCTTGGGTCTTATTCATGCTTATTCTTGGAAGAGCCGGGATTATTAAAACGGTTATGGAATTGTTTACTAGTATACAAAAATACCTGGTAATCGGACTGTTTTTAGGATTGATCTTATATCTAGTTTACCGAATTAAGAAAAATCCTGAAAAAAGCACAAATTAAGACATTGTTTTTATTTGGACATAAAAATATTTATAAAATAGGAAAAAAACTTTGTTTATTCGATAGACAAACTAAGTAAATGATGGTACTATATTTATAAGAATTAAATATTAACAATCTACCTGATGTAAGCGATAACAAGTAGGTTGTTAATTTCCATTCATTTTACATTTGTCCAGGAGGAATAAACATGGCCTATTTCGAATCGATTAATAAAATCCAATATGAAGGTGCTAGTTCAAAAAATCCATTATCATTTAAGTATTACAATCCGGAAGAAGTGATTAACGGAAAAACAATGGAAGAGATTCTTCGCTTTTCTGTTGCCTATTGGCATACTTTTACAGCAGATGGAACAGATCCATTTGGTGTTGGAACAGCAATCCGCCCATGGAATCATCTTCAAGGAATGGACTTAGCAAAAGCTCGTGTCGAAGCAGCATTTGAATTATTTGAAAAGCTAAATGTTCCTTTCTTCTGCTTCCATGATGTAGATATCGCACCTGAAGGAGCAACATTAAAAGAAACGTATCAAAACTTAGATACAATCGTAGCAATGATTAAGGAATATATGTGCACAAGCAAAACAAAGCTTTTATGGAACACAGCAAATATGTTCACACATCCAAGATATGTACACGGAGCAGCAACTTCAAACAATGCTGATGTATTTGCTTATTCAGCTGCAAAGGTTAAAAAAGGCTTGGAGATTGGTAAAGAGCTTGGTGCAGAGAATTATGTATTCTGGGGCGGCCGTGAGGGCTATGAAACTCTGTTAAATACAAATATGCAGTTGGAACAGGATAATCTTGCCCGCTTCTTCCATATGGCGGTTGATTATGCTAAAGAAATTGGTTTTGATGCACCATTCTTAATTGAACCAAAACCGAAGGAGCCTACAAAGCATCAATATGATTTTGATGTAGCGACTGGTCTTGCCTTCTTGCAAAAATATGATTTAACAGACTACTTTAAATTTAATATTGAGGCGAATCATGCTACGCTTGCAGGACATACATTCGAACACGAATTACGTGTTGCCCGCATAAACAATATGTTAGGTTCTGTTGATGCAAACCAAGGTGATACCTTGTTAGGCTGGGATACAGATGAATTCCCAACAGATTTATATACAACAACGCTTGCAATGTATGAAATCTTGAAAAATGGCGGCTTAGGCAAAGGCGGACTAAACTTTGATGCAAAGGTAAGAAGGGGATCATTTGAAGCTGAAGATCTTTTCCACGCACATATAGCAGGTATGGACAGCTTTGCCATTGGATTAAAAGTAGCGAATAAGCTGATTGAAGACAAAGTTTTAGATGAATTCGTTGAGCAACGTTATAGCAGCTATTCAGAAGGCATTGGTCTTGAGATCGTTGAAGGCAGAGCTGACTTCCGTAAATTAGAGGAGTATGCATTACAATTAGGTGAAATTAAAAACGAATCGGGCCGTCAAGAACGATTAAAGGCATTAGTAAATCAATATTTATTAGAAACATTATCAAATGTTACTGTTTAAATAAAATCCATTGAGGATGACTTAAGGAAGGGAAGACCTTCTTATAGTTATCCTCTTTTTTTATCGTTTTTCCAGGAAATTATAAAATTCTTAAACTGTGAATAAGCGCACGACATCCAGCTCCAGCGCCTTGCCCCTCTAGGGTTTAGCCCCTCATGAATTGAAGGCAAAGAACGCCTTCTATTCATGAGCGTCTTATTTGCCCTAGGCTGATCAAGGCGCTTGCGCTTTTCTTATGAATGATGAGCAGAAAATATAAATTGAATCACGATAGCCTATCCACTATAATAAATGGTAAATTACCATACTAGCATAAATACATAATTAGATAGCTGTGTGAATGAGGTGAGGCATTGGTATTCAATGATGGTAGAAGCGGTGGTTCAACAAGCAATTATATATATCAAACATTAAAAGAGCAAATTATCAATTTAACATTAGAACCCGGAACGAAAATGTCCGAGAAAGAAATTGCAGATCAACTTAAGGTAAGCAGAACTCCGGTTAGGGAATCCTTTTTGAAATTATCGCAAGAGGAACTTCTGGAGATTTATCCGCAGCGAGGAACATTTGTTTCACGTATTGATCTTGCCCATGTTGAGGAATCTCGATTTGTTAGAGAAAATATTGAGAAAGCAATCGTCCGATTAGCTTGTGAAAAATTATCTGAAGATGAATTATTTCAATTGGAAGTTAATCTTACGATGCAAGAAGCCTGTGAAAAAAAGGCTAATTATATGAAATTGTTTGAATTAGATGATGAATTTCATAAAATCTTATATTATGCATGTGATAAACAGAGGACATGGAACATGCTTCAGCAAATGAGCAGTCATTTTAAACGACTTCGATTATTGCGTCTTTCCTCAAATCCAGATTGGAATATCATTATTTCACAGCATAAACAAATTTTTGAACTGGTTAAAAATAATGAACAAGATCAAGTCGAAAAAACCATGTCAGAGCATCTGCGGTTAGTTGTGATTGAAAAAGAGCTTTTGAAACAACGTTACCCTTCTTATTTTAAATAGGGAAATTCTATGGTTAATCAGATCAGCTTATAATAGAGGCTTCAACATATTAGAAGCCTCTATTTGTCTTGGCAAAACCTTTTTACACTTGTTAATTTGCATCATGATTGCTTTAGATTTAGGAGGCTGGAAGCTCAGACTTATCATGATTTCATCGACTGTTTATGAATAATATTAACCATGATGGACATTCTGCAAAAGGAGCAGTTATAGTTCTTTAGTAGAAATAATTATTAGAATCATGTTATAGTTTTGATATTAAAATCTTAGAGGGTGTTAACATGTATTATGTTGTTTTAGATCTTGGCTGTGCAGAATGTGGAGAAAGCTCTAATATACTTGGTATTTTTACAACACTAGAAGCAGCTAAAAAAGCTCAAGAAGAATATAAGGAAAAGAACCGCTTAGATGAATATTCAGATCATGAATTTTTTATCTATAAAATCGATCAACTTAATAAAATTTATCATAATAGTTTTGAACATCTTGCTGAATAAATGAAACAAATATCCCCTTTGATCATATAGTGTATAAAAAGGGGTATTTTTATGGAAAAATACTATTGCTCAAACTGTATGTTGCTCAATGATGAGAATGAGGCTTGTTTACATTGCGGGAGTAAAGAATTAAAACAGATTTCGATAAGTGTCCATAATCAGAACTCAAAATATATCGTAGAAGAGTAATTGACAGTGACCTTTCGCTGTCATTTTTGCTTAAATAAGAAAAGAATTCAGGCTTTCGCTATTTGAAAAGGCGATAAGCCATTTTTATCATCAATCATCTATTGCAATGCTTGTTCGCTTATTAATACGGTCAGCATTTTTAGCAATTTTTATTTCTAAAATGCCATTATTGAAGATGGCATGGATGTCTTTATCTTCAATCACAATGGGGAGCGTGATTTTCCTTATTATGTCTTCTGAAGCTTGTTCGTTATGATTCGGGTCTTTTTCAGAACGAACGGTTATCATAATTTTTTCTTTTACAGCAGTGATGTGAATATCTTCTTTTTTCTTTTCTCTAAGCTCTGCTTCAATGATAAACTCCTCACTAGTTTCAAAAAGATCGACGCGAAATGTGTGCTCATCCAGTAAGCTTGTGAATGGATCAATAAAAAATTGTGTCATCCATTCTTCAATCCCATTAATATTCATTGGATTTGAACACTTTCTAATATTCATTTAAATTGACCTCCATAGAACGGAAACTTCTAGAATGTAATGAACCCCTTTAAACTATAAGGTATTCAAGATTGATTTTTTGGTGAAAGCAATTCGTCCTATTAAAAATCAATTTGATATAAATGAACAAAAAAGAGGCTCTCTAAGCCTCTACATGTCATGTCCTTGATTATGCTTTTGGCGCGTATGATTCGCATTTTTAACCTTTTTTGATCCATCTAGCGGTTCCGGTTGTCCTGGATTATCTCCTTTTGGTGCATTTTTACGCATATCCTTGCTAGTGTTTTTGTTTGTCATATTACCCCTCCATATAACTTAAAACATTATTTTGCTTTTACTAAATAATTACTGGCCGCCATATACTTTAATTAAAATCATGGCTATTTTCGTAAACTTTGTTGCTATTGAACAAGGTTTAGGACAGGTTGATTTTCGCTCCAGGTTGCTCGCTTTCTGCGGGGCGGGTGCTGAGCCACCTCGTCTTACAACCTGTGGGGTCTCACCAGTCCCGCTCCAATCAACCTAAAATAGTTTTGTGCATAAAACCTATTTTAGGTATCAGTGGGTTTTTACTGAACTGTTAATAATATGCTTCACATTTCTCGATTTTATGAGTGAAATTTCCTGTAATTAAGAATCTTACGTATTTTCGCTTCAGATGTTCGTCTTTAAACGGTAATAAATTCATTGCATAGTAAGGAGAATTTTAGTATGAAAATTAAATGGTTTGGACATTCTACTTTTTTGCTAACTTCTGAAGGGGGGATTAGGGTTCTCATTGATCCATATTATCGCTTCATTCGCTACCGAATGCCGATAGTTGAATCAGATATAGTTGCCATTACCCATCAACATTTTGATCATAATAAAATTCAAGCTGCAACAGGTGATTACTTGCTTGTAAACGAGCCAAAGGAATACATTCGCGATGATGTAAAAATTAGTGGATTTAGGACATTTCACGACAAGATAAATGGTAAGAAGAGAGGTCCCAATATTTTATATCGTTTGCAAATGAACGGTCTAACCATCTGCCATTGTGGGGATTTAGGCCATCTATTAACTGAAGAACTAGTGAATGAAATTGGAAAAGTAGACATTCTTATCATCCCTGTAGGAGGTACATTTACGATTAATGCACGAGAAGCTACTCAAGTAATGCGCCAATTAAATCCTACTTTAACTATTCCTATGCACTATAGAACAAAGGCATTGTCGGTTGTTGGCTTGATGTTTTCAAAGGTAGATAAGTTTCTTCAGATATCTGGACAGCGAATAATCGAAGTGAAGACATTGGAAATTTCCAAAGAAAATCTTTCTGAATATGCCGGTGTTGTAACTATGCTGTATGAATGAAGTAAGGATAAGCCTTTTAGTATGTGGTTACTGAATTTTTCATTGACATTAACGATTTTTAAATGTTTTAATGAAGTTAACAATATATGGAAGGGTGAAAGCGTACATGATTCAATAATCCGAACTTAGAATAGTCGATATCAAATACTTTCTATGTCCAGTGGATTTATGGTTCCTGTGATATATCGATTATTATTTCTGAGGTAGGATTACGATCATGTCCTTTAGCTTGTGTAAGAAGAAGTCTGTTTAATGGAGTACTTTTTCGATACCAGGTATTTTACATTGACTCCTGCCTCAGAAATGAGTCCAGGAGTTTTTTGTTTGCAAAGAGATTTTAGGAGGAGTTAGGCATGAATATAGAAATAAAAGAAATTGCATTAGAACGTTCTAATTCAGCTCCCTATGGCATTGCAACAGATGATAAGGGAAATGTGTGGATTACTCAACATAAAGCCAATAAAATAAGTTGTTTAGATAAATCTGGTCTTATAAGGGAATTTAGCATACCTACACCAGACGCCCAAGTATTAAGTTTAACTGTAGGTTCTAATGATGAGATATGGTTTACAGAACATAAAGGCAATAAATTGGGGAGAATTTCAAAGCAAGGCAACATAGAAGAATTTCCGCTGCCCCAACCAAATTCAGCTCCATATGGTATTGCAAAAGGATTAAACGGAGATATTTGGTTTACAGAAATGAACGGGAATCGAATAGGTAAAATAACTTTGAGCGGATCGATCTACGAATATGAATTACCGACAGAAGGTGCTTTTCCATCTTTTATTGTTTTAGGAAATGATGGAGCGATGTGGTTCACTGAAAATCAAAACAATGCCATTGGACGAATTTCCTCATCAGGAGAAGTAATTGAATTTGCTTTACCAACTTTAAATTCAGGACCAGTGGGAATAACGAATGGTCCTGATCAAGCCCTTTGGTTTGTAGAGATTTTAAATAATAAGGTAGGTCGTATTACGTTATCAGGTGAAATAACTGAATATGAAATTCCAACAGTAAATGCCCGCCCTCATGCCATAACAACTGGCTTAGATGGTTCATTATGGTTTACTGAGTGGGGAGCAAATCAAATAGGACGTTTCTCCCTTGTTGATAGGCAAATAACCGAATATAAAATCCCTACCCCACAAGCTGAGCCACATGGTATTACTTGTGATAAAAATGGGAAAGTTTGGTTTGCTTTAGAGTGTAATAAATTAGGTCATATATAAAAATATTTTTAGTGTCCAAGAAATAAAATCATTAGTTTACTGGAGTTTAATTATGTTAACTAATGGTTTCTTTTCTGTAAATTTTTAGTATCATTCTTATTCATCGGTGAATATTAATTTCCAATTAAGACATACTAACAGATGGTTTTATCCATCTTAACGGGCAGTAATCCCCCTTTAAGGTTCAAGTGAAGCTAAGAATAAGAAGATAAGAGGGAGATAAATGTCCGTAAGGATCCGACGAAGGACAGGATGTCCAAGGAAGGCAAAGCCACATGATGTTGGGGCTTTGAGCTTGATAAGTTTTTCTAACCATCAGGAGGGATGAGAAAACCACCATTGATGGAAGTCTCACTTTATACTTGCGATGAAAGGAATGTGTGAAGTTTATGCCATATAATAAGGACAAGCAACAAGCTTTTCAAGCTGCGCAGCAAGGGGCAACTGAAGCAATTGATGCGTATCAAAATATTGTCAAAGAAAGTCCAGATTACGGGAGACAGCTTAAGCATTTAACAGAAGAAGTAAATGAAGCCTATCAACAAATTAATAATGCGCTTGAAAATGCATCAGAAACACAAAGAAAGCGTCTGGAACAATACCAAAACGATCTTGAAAAAATTGTTAATGAATTAAATCTAGACAATATATAAGCAAAAACGACGGGGGGACCGTCGTTTTTTGTCAGTAAATTAATAACATTATATTCTATTGATTTTTTTTACGCTTTTTATTATTTTGTCTTTGTGCAGCTGTCAGTGGTTCATTTTGGAGTTCTTCATTATATCCTGCACCTATTCCTTGTGCACTCGCATCATTCATTCCGACCCGAATGTGATTCGCTTTGCGTTTTGCCATAAGTTCTTCACCCCCTACAAGAACTATCATGTCTCAAGAAGTTGAGATCCATTCAGATGCTTGGCATAAAAAGAAAAGGGGCCAAAAAATTTAGAAAAAATTTAAAAGATTTCGATGCTATTTAGTTAAAAATTTGATATAGTAAAAAAGTAAAACTAGTACGCTTTCATAAGAGAAACTTATACATATCAATAACATCATTGTTATTTACTTATGTTACTAGTTGTATTAAGATTGAATTGTGTGAAATTTAAAAAATGGAGTACCATCCTTCGACAAGAGTCGATCTTGATCTTACTAAGGGGGAGAAAGCAAAATGACTAATCAAGTTACTACTAAACAAGATGCTTTCCAAGCACGTAAAAGCTTTACGGTTAATGGAAAGACGTACAACTACTATTCCTTACAAGCATTAGAAGATGCAGGAATTGGTAATGTTTCGCGCTTACCATATTCAGTAAAGGTTCTTTTGGAATCTGTGTTACGTCAAGTAGACGGCAGAGTTATTACAAAAGAACATGTTGAAAATTTAGCGAAGTGGGGAACTGCTGAGCAAAAGGATATCGATGTTCCATTTAAACCATCTCGCGTTATTCTGCAAGACTTCACAGGTGTACCTGCTGTCGTTGACTTAGCATCACTTCGTAAGGCAATGGCTGACATGGGTGGAGATCCTGATAAAATCAATCCTGAGATTCCAGTTGACCTTGTAGTTGACCACTCTGTACAGGTTGACAAAGCAGGAACTCCTGATGCGTTACAGTTTAACATGGATCTTGAATTTGAACGTAATAGCGAGCGTTATAAATTCCTAAGCTGGGCACAAAAATCATTTGATAACTATCGTGCTGTTCCACCAGCAACAGGAATTGTTCACCAAGTAAACTTAGAGTATTTAGCAAGTGTTGTTCATGCTGTAGAAAATGAAAACGGTGAATTTGAAACATTCCCAGATTCATTAGTAGGTACTGACTCACATACAACCATGATCAACGGTATCGGTGTTCTTGGTTGGGGTGTCGGCGGTATCGAGGCAGAAGCAGGTATGCTAGGACAGCCTTCATACTTCCCAGTGCCGGAAGTAATTGGTGTTAAATTAACTGGTGAGCTGCCAAATGGTACAACGGCTACAGACTTAGCGTTAAAAGTAACACAAGTATTACGTCAGCAAGGTGTTGTTGGCAAATTTGTAGAGTTTTTTGGTCCTGGTGTAGCACAGCTGCCACTTGCCGACCGTGCAACAATTGCAAACATGGCACCTGAATATGGTGCAACTTGCGGTTTCTTCCCGGTTGATGAAGAAGCACTTAATTATATGCGTTTAACTGGCCGCGATGAAGAGCATATCCAAGTAGTTGGAGAGTATTGCAAAGCGAACGGTTTATTCTTTACGCCTGAAAACGAAGATCCGACATTCACAAAGGTTGTAGAAATTGACCTTTCTGAAATCGAAGCAAACCTTTCTGGTCCTAAACGTCCACAGGATTTAATTCCTCTTTCAATGATGAAGGATAAATTCCATGAGCATTTAGCAGCACCAGCTGGTAACCAAGGCTTTGGTTTAGAACCTACTGAAATCAATAAAGAAATCACTGTGAAATTTAAAAACGGTGAAGAAACAAAAATGAAAACAGGTGCAATTGCAATCGCTGCGATTACAAGCTGTACAAATACATCTAATCCTTACGTATTAGTAGCTGCAGGTCTTGTTGCGAAAAAAGCTGTTGAATTAGGACTTGAAGTCCCTAAATATGTAAAAACATCATTAGCACCTGGTTCAAAAGTTGTAACAGGATACCTAGAAAACTCTGGTCTTCTTCCACATTTAGAAAAGCTAGGCTTTAACCTTGTCGGATATGGTTGTACAACATGTATCGGTAACTCTGGTCCGCTTGCTGAAGAAATCGAAGAAGCTGTTGCTGCGAACGATTTATTAGTAACATCCGTTTTATCTGGTAACCGTAACTTTGAAGGACGTATTCACCCGCTAGTTAAAGGTAACTACCTTGCATCACCACCATTAGTTGTGGCTTACGCATTAGCTGGAACAGTAGATATCGATCTTCAAAATGATTCATTAGGTAAAGATAAAAACGGAAATGATGTATTCTTTAAAGACATCTGGCCAGGAACAGACGAAATTAACGAAGTTGTTAATCAAACTGTTACACCTGAGCTATTTAGAAAAGAATATGAGCAAGTATTTGATGATAATGCTCGTTGGAATGAAATTGAAACAACAGATGAGGCGTTATATGTTTGGGATGAAAAATCAACTTACATTCAAAACCCTCCATTCTTCGAAGGTTTAACTGCAGAACCTGGTAAAGTTGAAGCGTTAAAAGACCTTCGTGTTGTTGCAAAATTCGGTGATTCCGTAACAACTGACCATATTTCACCTGCTGGATCAATTGGTAAAGATACACCTGCGGGCCGTTACCTGCAAGAAAATGGTGTAACACCAAGAGAGTTTAACTCTTATGGTTCTCGTCGCGGTAATCACGAAGTAATGATGAGAGGTACATTTGCCAATATCCGAATCAAAAACCAAATTGCGCCTGGTACAGAAGGCGGCTACACAACTTACTGGCCAACTGGTGAAGTAAAATCAATCTATGATGCATGCATGGATTATAAACAAGATGGTACAGGATTGGTTGTATTAGCTGGTAAAGATTACGGTATGGGAAGCTCTCGTGACTGGGCAGCTAAAGGAACAAACCTTCTTGGCATCAAAACAGTTATCGCGGAAAGCTTCGAGCGTATTCACCGCAGTAACTTAGTACTAATGGGTGTTCTTCCACTTCAATTTAAAGATGGAGAAAACGCAGAAGTGCTAGGATTAACTGGAAAAGAAACCATTGAAGTTGCTATTGACGAAACAGTTAAACCACGTGACTTCGTGAAAGTGACTGCTACAGATGAAGCTGGAAACAAAAAAGAATTTGAAGTATTAGTTCGTTTCGACAGTGAAGTTGAAATTGATTACTACCGTCATGGCGGAATTCTTCAAATGGTATTACGTGATAAATTACAAGCGTAACATTGTAAAAAGGAACGGGATCCCGTTCCTTTTTGTATTGAAAACTTTTGTGTCTAATCCGCAAACAAAAAGCATCATGCATTGTTCTTTCTAAAGTTCCATGCTTTAATAGAGAAAGGGATGATTTTAAGGAGATTAAGCAACATGTTTGACGCTTTTCAAATAGGACCGTTTACGGTTCAGTATTTTTATACCATTGTCCTATTCACATTTTTAATTACATATTATCTGATAGACGTGTTATTGAAGGAATCCACGACAAAACAGTTTATTATAAAGCATTATTGGACGGTTGTTTTGATCTTATTTTTTTCATATAAATTTAGCATTGTTTTGTTTCGGCCTGAGCTCCTGTTGACAAATCAATGGATATACTTTACTGGTGGTCAAAAAGGGATTTATTTAGGGGTTGTCATTAGTATCGTATATTTAGCAGTGGCAGTAAAAAAGGAACATCTTTCGATAAAAAAGTTTAGTATCTCGATTCTCATTGTAATAATTAGCTATATTTTACTATATCATCTAATAAAAATTGTAGTATTGTCTTTTGTTTAGGAGGTCTTGTCTTACATATGAAGAAAATATTAGCTATTTCGATCTTAGTATTTCTTGTTGGATATGCGATTTATTATGCTATAAATCCAAGCAATGTGAAGGTCGGTGTGACAGAAGGCAATGCTGCACCAGATTTTGAATTAACAACACTGGATGGAGAAAAAGTGAGTTTGTCCAGTCTGCAGGGGAAAAAGGTCATCCTTAATTTTTGGGCAACATGGTGTCCACCATGCCGCTCTGAAATGCCCGATATGGAGAAGATTCACAATGAATTTAATGAAGATGTTGTTATTGCAGCAGTCAATCTGACAAGTTCCGAAAAAAACATCGAAACGGTTGAAAGTTTTGTAAAAGAATTGAATTTATCATTCCCTGTATTATTGGATAAAAACGGGGAAATTAATAAGCAATTTGAAGTGTTATCATACCCTACTTCTTATATAATAGATGAAAAGGGAGTCATTACATCAAAATTTGTAGGTGCTATGACCTATGATCAAATGAAAGACCTGCTTGATCTAGAGTGAAGACTTAAGGCCAAATGTCTTAAGTCTTTTTTATTTTTTTAAATAATGTACTAAATTTTTTGAAAATTGGGCATCCTTTTATTAACATAAGCGGAGGTGAGATTAATGAGAAAAAATAAAAAAAGAACATTTGAGGAGTTAGTTTTAGAAAATAAGCAACAGCTTTTAAAAGATCAGGAGGCTCTCGATAGAATCGAGGAACGGTGGGAGCAAAAGATGCTTAGGAAATTAGATTAACAAGCTTTACTAGTCATTTATCGCCTTTTTTATGGGCATTCTATCCGTTGAGGAGGCGATAGTGATGACAAACCAAAATGATACACAAAGTCATTTTAATCCTAACCATATTGGAACAAAACCGCGTGGATTTGGTGGTAATAAAGGCAAAAAAATGCAAGATACTTCTGGAAAACATGCACAAGTTATCCAAACTAAAGGTGAGTAACTCTTATCTTACGCAAAAAATGTGTTTAAAAATCCCTTCAATATAGCAGACTAAAATTGTTATTTCATAAGCTAACACGAAAGGAAGGATTTTAAAATGGCAAACCAAAACCGTCCAAATCCAGACGATCGCTCAGACAACGTAGAAAAATTACAAAGCATGGTTCAAAACACAATTGAAAACATTGAAGAAGCACAAGATACTCTGCAATTTGCTTCACCTGAAGAACGGGAAAGAATTGAAGCGAAAAACGCTCGTCGTGAAGAAAGCATTCATGCATTGCGTGAAGAAATTAAGGATGAAGCACAAGCGCGTGAAAAAGGATATCGCAATGATCAACAATAAATCAGGCTTTTGCCTGGTTTATTTTTTTCTAAAATGGAAAGTAAGAATTGCTAATATTACATCAATTTGTGCCATAAGTCTTTTTCATTCAGGCATTTCGCTTTCTATGATATGATTGTTAGATAGATGAAAATTGCTTTACATAGCTATTAAGGGCAGCAAGGAGAGAATGACATGCTTGTATCAAAAAAAGAAATCGAAATTAGGTATGCTGAAACAGATCAAATGGGTGTGGTTTATCATGCCAATTATTTAATTTGGATGGAAGTAGGCAGGACAAAATTAATTCAAGACCTTGGGTTTTCTTATGCTGAGATGGAGAAGGATGGAATTATTTCTCCCGTCATCGATATCGAAATTTCTTATAAAAAACCAATGCGTTATGGAGAAACAGCGATGATTCATACATGGATAGAAGAATACAACGGGATGAAGAGTGTCTATGGCTATGAAATTTATACACCATCAGGAGAATTGGCTGTACAAGCTAAATCAAGCCATGTATGTGTTCATAAAGATACGTTTCGACCAGTGAAGTTTCGTAAGCTCTATCCTGAATGGCATGAAGCATATGAAAAGGCGAAGAAATAATGGCTTTTGGAATCTCACGAAAAGAATTAGTCAAATGGAAGGATGAAGTTTCACGTGGTGAAATTTCTTTTTTAACTCATTTTTGGCTGGATGACCGGTTTCCGAATTTACATTGTGTCACAAAGGCTGGTTGCAGTGATATTGAAAAATTAGCAACCTGGGGTGCACAATTCGGGCTAAAAAAGGAATGGATTCACTACAATGATCACTACCCGCATTTTGATTTGCTAGGTGAAACCCAGCTGCATATTTTAAAACACTATGGGCTGGAAGATCATATTCAACGTTTTAAATTACAAAATAAAAATTAGCGAAAGGTCAAAAGCTTACACGATTAGCGGCTTTTGACCTTATTTTTATCCAATAACATTATTGTTCGATATAAGTAAAGGACGGCTCGTTTACTTCCTCATCTAATTCCACACGGAGACTATGGTTGTCAAAGTACCAAAGATCGCGATTTTCCACGAAAAAAGTAATCCCATTTAACTCTACACTTGCTCCGATTTCTTCAGGCTGCTGTTTTGCTACACCAAGGGAAAAGCCTTTTTGAACATTGCTGCATCCGCCATACCGAACAAAAAATTGAACCATATCACCTTTTTGCAGCTGTAATTCCTCTATATACCAGTTTGCAGCTTTATCATCAATGATCATTTCCATTTTCAACACTCCTCTTGTTAACCTGCGAAGATTTTTATGCTTTAAAAACAGCTGAAAATAAAAGCTGCTTTTCTAATTATAATATAGAACGAAGAATAGGACCATGATTGTACTTGGTTTGATATGTAAAGTTTTTGTGAAATATAAAAAACCACTATAAGTGGTCTTTTATTACGAAAAGTTAAACCCATTTTGAGGACTCAATTTATAACCATTTAACTTTCGGTTCAGTTTTATCGATAATTCGTTTTATATTTGCTCGATGTCGATATATAACAAATAGGGTTAAGAGCGTAATCACAATAATTAAAGGAATATCCCTTGTAAATAGGCTGTAAATGATGCCATAGACACCTGCAAGCATTGATGATAATGACACATATTTTGTAATGTAGAGAACAAGGAAAAAGAATGCTAGCATGGTTATAAACAAGAGCGGTACATATAGCAGGAGTACACCGCCTGAAGTAGCTACCGCTTTTCCGCCTTTAAATTTTGCGAAAATAGGATATGTATGTCCGATTACGGCAAAAATACCGACTAACAGCGGGCTTAATTCACTATTAAGTAAACCAGGCAAAGCTGCTGCTAGTGTACCTTTTAGGATGTCTGCACTGGTAACAATCAACCCGGCTTTAACTCCAAGTGTACGGAAAGTATTGGTTCCCCCTAAATTTCCGCTTCCATGCTCACGAATATCGACTCCATATCCAAGCTTGCCCACAATGAGTCCAGAAGGAATCGATCCTAGTAGATACGCTAAAATAAAAATAATCGCTTCAATCATATAAGTGCTCCTTTGTATAATCTTCTTTTATTCTATCATGGAGGAAGAGAAAAACTCTATGAGAGAATAAAAAATTTAAAAAACATCTTTGGCTTTAAATAGTATTGGAGGGATTTGCACTTTCAATACAGGATAAAACAAAGAAGCTTTGTATACACTTTATAAAGAAAAACAGCCATTTTATTTGTATGTCAAGGAAGCACTTGCTATTATGAAGGTAAAGGAGTTGGATGAAAATGGCGATTGAAAATCCATCAAGGCAGGAAATTGGAGAGATCTTAAAAAACAGTAAAACCATTGCCGTTGTCGGCTTATCAGATAATCCAGAACGCACATCTTATATGGTCAGTAAGGCGATGATGGATGCCGGGTATGATATTATTCCAGTAAATCCTACCGTAGACGAAGTGCTGGGAAAGAAAGCGGTCGCTTCTTTAAAAGAAATTGGTGGACATGTGGATATTGTCAATGTGTTCCGCCGTTCTGAGTATTTACTGGATGTGGCAAAAGAATTTTTAGAAATTGATGCCGATGTTTATTGGGCACAATTAGGTCTAGAGAACGAAGAAGCATATGATTTGTTAAAAAAGAATCAAAAAACCGTTATTATGAATCGTTGTATTAAGGTTGAGCACGCAATGACGAAATAAAAGAATGTGATCATTTTTAGAAAAATCCTTGTAAAAAACAAGGATTTTTTCGTTTCTTACACGAATATGGTTTGCTAAAAGAGCAAATGAACAGATACAATAAACATGGATATTACGTAATTTGCCCGATCATAATAAACAAATTATTAATGGAAAAATAAACATTTCTTAAAAACTGTGGGTTGTCGATACGCAAATTATTGTATAAAATACTAAAACATGCGTTCTTAAATTTAGAGAGATGATTTGATTTGTGTCAACTGAAAGGGGTTTAGTCGTTTGAGTAATAAGCAACAATTTGAGTATAATGATGATGCCATCCAGGTGCTTGAAGGTCTGGAAGCCGTTAGGAAACGGCCTGGAATGTATATAGGAAGCACAGATAGCAGAGGCTTGCATCATCTTGTTTACGAGATCGTCGATAACTCAGTGGACGAGGCCTTAGCTGGTCATGGAGACCATATCATTGTTACGATACATAAAGACAACAGTATATCAGTTCAAGATAAAGGCCGCGGTATGCCAACTGGAATGCATAAGCTTGGAAAGCCGACACCTGAGGTCATTTTCACTGTCCTACATGCAGGAGGGAAATTTGGCCAGGGCGGTTATAAAACGAGCGGCGGTCTGCACGGTGTTGGTGCATCTGTTGTAAATGCACTTTCTGAATGGCTGGTCGTAACCATTCATCGTGATGGCTTTATATACGAACAACGTTTTGAAAATGGCGGGAAACCTGTAACCACCCTTGAGAAAAAAGGGAAAACGAAAAAAACAGGTACAAACACTCACTTTAAGCCAGATCCAACCATGTTTAGTACAACGACCTATAATTTCGAAACATTAAGCGAACGCTTACGGGAATCAGCATTCCTGTTAAAGGGTTTAAAAATTGAACTAATTGATGAACGTCATGACCAACGTGAAGTATATCATTATGAAAATGGTATTGAAGCGTTTGTCTCTTATTTAAACGAAGAAAAAGATGCACTTCATCCTGTCGTTTCGTTTGAAGGCGAGCAAAATGGCATTGAAGTTGAATTTGCTTTTCAATTTAATGATGGTTACTCAGAAAACATCTTATCTTTTGTAAATAACGTTCGTACAAAGGATGGCGGAACACATGAGGCTGGCTCAAAAACCGCCATGACAAGGGCGTTTAATGAATATGCGAGAAAAACTGGGTTGCTGAAGGAAAAGGATAAAAACCTTGAGGGTTCCGATATTCGTGAGGGGCTTGCTGCAATTGTGTCTGTCCGGATACCTGAGGAGCTGCTGCAATTTGAAGGTCAAACGAAGGGAAAACTCGGGACAAGTGAGGCTAGGTCTGCTGTTGATGCGATCGTTTCTGAAAACCTCGCTTATTTCCTGGAGGAAAATCCAGATGCAGGGACTTTGCTTGTTAAAAAGGCAATAAAAGCATTTCAAGCGAGGGAAGCAGCACGGAAAGCAAGGGAAGAAGCAAGGAGTGGAAAGAAACGAAAACGTTCAGAAACGACGTTAAGCGGTAAACTTACTCCAGCACAATCGCGCAACCCGTTAAAAAATGAATTGTATCTCGTGGAGGGTGACTCTGCCGGCGGCTCAGCCAAGCAAGGAAGAGACCGGCGTTTTCAGGCGGTATTGCCTTTAAGGGGTAAAGTGATAAACACAGAAAAGGCGAAGCTTGCTGACATTTTTAAAAATGAAGAGATCAATACAATCATTCATGCTATCGGTGCAGGTGTTGGTGCTGAATTTGCCATTGAAGATATTAACTATGATAAGGTTATTATCATGACCGATGCCGATACAGATGGCGCCCATATTCAAGTCTTGCTCTTAACCTTCTTTTATCGCTATATGAAGCCGCTTATCGAGAATGGCAAAGTATTTATTGCCTTACCTCCATTATACAAAGTAAGCAAGGGAACAGGAAAAAAAGAGGTCATTGAATATGCATGGTCTGATGATGAATTAAAAGGTGCTATTTCAAAGGTCGGTAAAGGATATATGATCCAGCGTTATAAAGGTTTAGGCGAGATGAATGCGGATCAGTTATGGGAAACAACGATGAACCCGGAAACAAGGACGCTCATCCGCGTGAAAATTGATGATGCTGCGCGTGCTGAGCGCCGTGTGACAACATTGATGGGCGACAAGGTTGAACCACGCCGTAAATGGATTGAAAGCAATGTCGCATTTGGTCTTGATGAAGAGACAAATATATTAGAAAACGAACATTTATCGGTTGCAGAGGAGGTATAGGACATGGCAGAATCAGTCGAACTATTTCGTGACTTGCCTCTTGAAGATGTACTAGGTGACCGTTTTGGACGTTATAGTAAGTACATTATTCAAGATCGTGCGCTTCCAGATGCGCGTGACGGCTTAAAGCCTGTACAACGAAGAATTTTATATGCCATGCATGTTGACGGAAATACGTTTGATAAAAACTTTCGTAAATCCGCTAAAACAGTAGGGAATGTTATTGGTAACTATCATCCCCACGGAGACTCATCCGTTTATGACGCAATGGTGCGTATGAGCCAGGATTGGAAGGTGAGAAACCTTCTAATTCAAATGCATGGAAATAACGGAAGTATTGACGGTGACCCGCCTGCAGCGATGCGTTATACGGAAGCGAGGCTTTCTGCGATCGCTGCTGAGTTGCTGCGTGACATTGAAAAAGAAACAGTCGAATTTGTTCCAAACTTTGATGACACGAGTAAGGAGCCTCTTGTGCTCCCTGCCATGTTCCCAAATTTATTAGTAAATGGTTCGACAGGAATATCGGCAGGTTATGCAACAGATATCCCGCCTCATCACTTAGGTGAGGTTATTGATGCGGTCATAAAACGGATGGATAAACCGGACTGTACTGTCGATGACTTAATGAAGGTGATCAAAGGTCCAGATTTTCCAACAGGCGGGATTATTCAAGGAATCGAAGGCATAAAAAAGGCATATGAAACCGGAAAAGGCAAAATTATTGTTCGCGGTAAAGCGAGCATTGAAGAAATTCGCGGCGGAAAACAGCAAATTGTCATTACGGAAATACCATATGAAGTAAATAAAGCGAACTTAGTAAAGCGTATGGATGAATTCCGGATCGAACGAAAGGTTGAAGGAATTTCTGAAATACGGGACGAAACGGACAGAACAGGACTCAGAATCGTCATAGAGCTTAAAAAGGATGCAAATGCAGAAGGTGTATTAAATTATTTATACAAAAATAGTGATCTGCAAATTACGTATAACTTTAATATGGTGGCAATCCATAATCGCAGACCAATGCAAATGAGCTTACCAGCTATTCTTGATGCCTATATTGGCCATCAAAAAGAAGTTGTCACAAACCGCTCTAAATATGAACTTCGAAAAGCACGTGAGCGCCAACATATCGTAGAAGGCTTAATGAAAGCATTATCCATTTTAGATGAAGTGATCGCTACGATCCGTGCTTCTAAAGATAAGCGAGATGCAAAGGATAACTTAATTCAAAAATATGAATTTACCGAGCCACAGTCCGAAGCGATTGTCTCCTTACAGCTTTATCGCTTAACAAATACGGATATTACAGCACTCAGAAATGAAGCGGAAGAGCTTGATAAGAAAATCAATGAGCTAACAAGCATTTTGAATGACGAAGGTGTGTTGCAGAAAGTCATTAAAACGGACTTAAAAAAGGTGAAAAAGGCGTATGCAGATGAGCGCCGCTCAGTCATCGAAGCTGAAATTGAAGAAATTAAGATCAATCTTGAAGTCATGGTTGCCTCTGAGGATGTGATTGTAACGGTGACCAAAGATGGATATGTAAAACGAACAAGTTTAAGATCTTATGCTGCATCAAATGGCCAAGACTTCGGGATGAAGGATAGTGACAGGCTGCTATCACAAATTGAGATTAATACGACAGATGTCGTCCTTCTCTTCACAAATAAAGGGAATTATTTGTATTGTCCTGTTCATGAATTGCCTGATATACGCTGGAAGGATCTTGGCCAACATATTGGCAACATTATTCCAGTTGACCGAGATGAAATCATTCTTAAGGCAATTCCTGTAAAGAATTTTGAAGAAAAACTTTATTTAACCTTTATTACGAAGACGGGCATGGTGAAAAAGACAGAATTAAGTCAATACAAGGCACAAAGGTATTCTAAACCGCTTGTTGCTTTAAATTTAAAAGGTGATGATACCCTTGTTGATGTTCATTTAACAAGTGGCCAACATGATTTATTTATCGTTACCCATTTAGGATATGGATTATGGATTGAGGAAGAGGAAGTAAGTATTGTCGGCCCAAGAGCTGCCGGTGTGAAAGGAATCAACTTAAAGCCGGATGATTATGTTGTAAGCGGGAAAATAATCGAGCGCAATCAAAAAGCCTTTCTTGTCATCGCAACCCATAGAGGTGCTGTAAAGAAAATGTCACTATCTGATTTTGAAAAATCATCACGTGCAAAACGCGGTTTGGTGATGCTTCGAGAATTAAAGAATAATCCGCATCGTATTGCCGGAGCAGAAATTGTCCAAGATCATGGTGACTTTTATCTTGAAACAGAAAAAGGAATCATCGAAAGTGTTGATGTTCGTTCATTAAGACCTAATGATCGCTATAGCAACGGGTCCTTCGTGATTGATGAGCAGGATGCTGGAGCAGTCATACATGTATGGATTGAAAATACTGATACTGAAGAACAAAAAATAAATGATGAATAAAAATGAGGCTGTCTCAGGTAGAGACAGCCTCTATTCTTTGATTATTTCTTTTGAAAATAATCTGAAAATGCATGTAAGAACTCTATTCCTTGGTATGTGAATAGACTAAGTGCAGTTATTGAAAAAAAGACAACTGGAATCATTCTTAACCAAAACATCATTTATAACCTCCTATTTTGAAAATTTAGGCTGTAAATAAATGATTTTTAGAAAAGTATGATGATTGGTAATAAACGGAGTAAAGGAACTGCTTTAACTTTCGTCGCGTCTTAGTTGAAGCTGTAAATATAAGTGATACCATTGCAACGACTAAGATCAACGGATCCTTTAACTGATTGTTGCTAACAAATAAACCGTGCTTTTGATCATCTTCTTGTAGATTGATAGTTGCGACTGATGCTTCAGATTCAACGCCTAGTACTTTACCATGATGGACTGGCTGATGTAAGTGAGACATTGAAACAAAATGAAACCCTGCAAAAACGATCAAAAGCATCATCGTTGATTTAATCAGCAAGCGAAGTTTCAATGTTGTCACCCCTTTGCCGAGTAATAGTCTCATCATATACCTTTTTAGCTGATTTGAAAAGAGTTTTATTTGTCTGTAATGGTCAATTTTTGTCAGATTGGCAATGTAAGAGTTAACTAAACTTTCTTATTGTTAGTCATATTAATTTCCTCCTAGATTGATTTTTTTCATGATTGGTAAAACTCTTCATGTGTAAATTTCTTGGTTGGTGCTTCGCCAATCCCACTTATTCATCCATAATAACAACAATTTTATCTTGGATATTTAACATACTAAGTAACATACTTTCTTTTAAATTGTTTAATAAAACAATACATTTGCAACTAAAATGGTAGGCGCTGATTTCATATATCAAAGAAAATCATCATTGATTGATTAATCAACATTTGTTTATAATTATAAATAGAAACATGATACCTTCAATGGTTAATTGAGCGAGATTCGTTTATTACTCAATAAATTAATAATAATTGTTGATTAACTTTAGGAAAGTTAGGTGAGCAAACAATGCCGAAAATAGATAGAAGAATAATCAAAAGCCAAGAAGCAATTAAAAAGGCTCTTATCGAACTAATGTCTGAAAAAAGTTTTGATAACATTACCATTCAGGATATTGCCGACAAGGCAAATGTGAACCGAGGAACCATCTATCTTCATTACTTAGATAAATTATGATCTTTTAGATAAGATCATGGAAGAACATATAAACAACATGAGTATTTTTTGCGAGTCGGCATCTGAAATGGATTGGCTAGAATCGACTGTACACTGTATGGAATATTTTAAAAGCAATTATTTATTCTTTTCGACGATGTTAGCGAGTGAAGGAGCCACATATTTTCGCAGCCGGTTCCTTCAGTTTAATATCGAAGAGTTCAAGAAAGATGTGGACATAACAAAAGGAAAAAATGTCGGTCAAAGTGAAGAAGTAATTGTTCAATTTGTTGCAAATGCTTACGTAGGGGTCGTGGAATGGTGGTTAAAGAATGGAATGCCTTATCCGCCTCGTGTCATGGCAGAAAAAGTAGGGGATTTGTAGACAGGCTTGTATAATTATTTCTGAATGGTCAGTTGATAAACTAATACAATCAAGGAATAACGACCACCCGTTATTATCACGGGTGGTCGTTATTTCTATGACAGAATTCTCATTAATTTCTAATCGTTTTATAATTTTTCCTTAATTTAGTTAGATTAAGGTGAAAACTAAGCCTAAATAAAAGGTGATGTTCACAAAGAAAGGGGGATAAGGCATGCCAACAAAATATATTTTGGGCAAATTTCAAACGTGAACAGAACAGAATAGAAATCACATCAGCAAAAACATTGGAGGAATTTAACGTGAAAAAAAAATCTATTATGAAGCGTGGCCTTCAGATTCTCACAGTGTTGGGACTGGGCTTAGTTTTATCCACGACAGGCGTTGGTGCTGCATCCACGACAGGCGTAAGCGATACATACACGCCGGATATGTCAAATGGAGCAGACAATTTTTACAAGAGCAATAAGGTAACCATGAAGAAGGTTGAGTTTAAAAATCAATACAACATGAATGTTGTAGGGAATCTTTTTATTCCCAAAGATTTGAAGAAGAACACCAAAAATCCCGCAATCATTGTTGGGCATCCTATGGGCGCAGTAAAAGAACAAAGTTCGAATTTGTATGCCCAGAAAATGGCTGAACGGGGATTCGTTACTTTGTCCTTGGATTTGTCGTTCTGGGGAGAGAGTGAGGGTCAGCCTCGCAATGCTGTTTCGCCGGATATCTATGCCGAGGATTTCAGTGCTGCGGTGGATTTCCTAGGCACCTGGTCGTTTGTTGACAGGGATCAGATTGGTGTACTTGGGATTTGTGGAAGCGGGAGCTTTGCCATCAGCGCAGCCAAGATCGACCCACGTATGAAAGCCGTTGCGACAGTCAGTATGTACGACATGGGTGCTGCCAATCGTAATGGGCTTAACCATTCCCTGACACTTGAGCAAAGAAAGCAGATCATTGCAGAGGCAGCCGAGCAACGTTATGTGGAGTTCACGGGCGGTGAAACCAAATACACCAGTGGGACAGTACATGAGCTAAATGAAAACTCTACAGCTATTGAGCGTGAGTTTTATGACTTCTACCGCACTCCAAGAGGTGAATTCACACCAAAGGGATCGTCACCTGAACTCACGACACACCCGACGCTGACCAGTAACGTCAAGTTCATGAATTTCTACCCGTTCGAAGACATAGAGACGATTTCTCCTCGTCCGATGCTTTTCATTACAGGTGAAAACGCTCATTCCAGAGAGTTCAGCGAAGAAGCCTACAAGCTAGCAGGCGAACAGAAGGAACTTTACATTGTTCCAGGCGCAGGTCATGTGGATCTGTATGACCGGGTGAATTTAATCCCTTTTGACAAGCTTGAGTCATTCTTCAAAGAAAATCTGAAGAAAAAATAAGGCTTGTGTTGAAGATTATAAAGAGATTTTCGTGCCAATAGTAATTGAGGAAATCCGCTGAGTGAATCCCGCATACTTTTTCGGGATTCACTCTTTTTTTGTCTGAATAGAATTCCATACGCTATGTAGAAACGAATAGAAAAAAGGCCGTTCCGGAGCTGCTACGCCCCCTTCATTTGACTAGCAACTTGATCGGCACCCGACATACTTCCTTCTCTTGCAACAGTAAGAAAATATCGTAAAACTCTAAATTCATATAATCACTTTCTCGTTCATAATGATTCAGTCAATACGTTATTAGAAATACCCACAAAGCATATCTTGATATAAGATATAAGTATTTGTTATATACAAAAGAGATATTTAGAATAAAAACAAAGGATGAAAACAACAGAAAGAAGGATTTTATCCAATATGTCTACTATTCATGATAACTTCATGGAAACAGTTTCGGGTTTTTTAAAACAAGTTGGCTAATGAATGGTGTAATCAAAGGAATCTTTTCTAAAGAAAAATAATATGAAAAAAGAAACTAGGAGGAAATAAATATGACTGAAAATAAGAAAGTTTGGTTTATTACGGGTGCCGGGCGCGGCATGGGTGTTGATATCACGAAGGCGGCCCTGGCTGATGGAAATCAAGTTGTTGCGACAGGCCGAAATATGGATAGAGTCGCAAAAGCCCTTGGCGATGGCGAAAACCTGCTGGTCGTAAAACTGGACGTCACCAGCCTGGTTGATGCCGAGGCTGCCGTCAAAGCTGCGGTTGACAAGTTTGGAAAGATCGATGTACTCGTTAATAACGCAGCCAATTTCTATGCGGGCTACTTCGAGGAGCTGACCCCGATGCAAATCGAAAATCAACTTGCCACTAACCTCTTCGGCCCAATGAACGTTACCCGAGCAGTGTTGCCTGTGATGCGCAAGCAACGTTCCGGTCACATCATCTCGATCTCTTCAGGCGCCGGCATTTCTGGATTCGAGTTTAATACAGCTTATGCCGCGTCTAAGTTCGGACTCGAGGGATGGATGGAGTCGTTGCAGCCCGAAGTCTCGCCGTTCGGTATCCATACCACCATTGTCAACCCAGGGATGTTCCGCACCGAGCTTCTCACGAATGAATCGGCGACCTACGCGGATCCTTCGATTGAGGACTACTCCGGCTGCAGAGAAAGAAATCAAGATGCGTATAATGTTCAGAATGGCAAGCAGTCTGGCGACCCGGCCAAGCTCGCTAAGGCCCTGATCAAGATCTCAAATGAAGAGCAGCCTCCACGTCGCTTCATCGCCGGGGCTGACGCCGTTGGCATCGCAGAGCAAAAGATTGCCGACCTCCAAGCGCAGATTAATGCTTATCGAAACCTTTCGACCTCCCTCGCTTGCGAGGATGCGTAAACTCTCAGACGGAAGTTAACTGAATTCTTTGGGAAGAAACTTTAAAATAAATTTCCCCCATAACTTTTTGGGAGAAACTTATTGAAGACAGGAGCTGTTTTTTTGGCTAAACGAAATAATTTGTTGATTTTCATATTAACTATTTAATGCAGCTGTAGGCGGGTTATTTATATCAGAAATGGGTACACAATACGTAGTATTAGTTGGAATCCTATCATTAATATTAAGTTTGGTAACTATTTTACTAAGAAATTATATGTATAGTCCTACAAAAGAACTCTCCGCATAAGGAGTATCCCTTTTAGGATTTTTTAGATGCCACTTAATCAAAGAACGAGAAATGGGGGAATAAAATGTCACACGATAAACAAGTTGCGCTTGTAACTGGCGGGAATCGAGGAATTGGATATGAACTGGTCAAACAATTGGCTTTGAATGGTTTTAAGGTGATTTTGGCAAGTCGGGATCCAGAAATGGGTAATGAAGTTGTGCAAAAACTTAAGGAGTTAAATTTGGATGTTTCGTGTGTTGAGATGGATGTCGCCAATCAAGAAAGCATCCATCAAGCTGCGGTTGCAATAAATGAAAAGTATGGAAGATTAGACGTATTGATTAATAATGCAGGCGTGTATTTAGATGAGAATAAAAAGTTATTGGCAATGGACCCTTTCATTCTGGAGAAAACAATGGCAACTAATTTCTTTGGCGTTTACCATGTGATCCGTTCCTTTATTCCCCTCATGGAAAAACAAGGCTTTGGGAGGATTATTAATGTTTCCTCAGAATATGGGGAGATGAGCCAAATGTCATATCCAGGCGTAGGAGCTTATAAGTTGTCTAAATTTGCCCTAAATGGATTGACGCGATTAGTAGCAGCAGAAATCAAGGGTGATATTAAAATAAACGCCGTCGATCCGGGATGGGTAAGCTCAGATATGGGTGGACCATCGGCACCAAGAACTCCTAAGCAAGCAGCTGAGTCTATTCTGTGGTTAGCCACGATTGGACCTGAAGGACCTTCCGGAGGGTTCTTTAGAGATGGAAAACAAATCCCTTGGTAAAAACATTAGTAGTTGTTCAGGTGCATCAGTATGAGGTAGGTACAGCTCCATAGATGACACCTTGACTCTTGTATTTAAAGTAACTAGCAGGTTAGTTCTTGTAAAATGATGACTCACAAGTTAATTCTATATTAAATAGAAAAAGGAGAATGCACCTAGTGTTCAAACTAGGTATATTTTCCTTTTTTAAAAATTTCGATTATTTTGTTGAAGAACAACAAATTACGCTAATTTAACTATTGAACGCATCTTGGTTCTATTCTTAATTTTCAACAGATGTGGATTAATCTTACTACGTCAGAAGCAGAGGCTGTCGTCAAGCTGGCAGTACCCCAATTTGGACTCAATAATGTGCTGGTCAACAATCCAAGTAACCTATGACGGCTTCTTCGAGGAATACATTATTCATAATATGTTTACGAGATTTTCCTAAATATCTGATGAAGAATTTGAAAATTTCGCCTGAATTTCTTTTAAAAACAAATCAGCAGCAGCGGAAAAAACCTGATGCTTCTTCCAAACAATATTTAGCCCAGCTTCAAGTCTTGGCTCTAGCGGTCTAAAACAAAGGTTACTATCGCTAGACGTATTCACTAGTTTATCTATGGTTACGGCATAGCCGATGCCCTCTTCAACCATAATAGCAGCATTATATAGAAGATTGTATGTAGTCACGACGTTTAATTTATCAAAATCTTCACCAAACCAATCCACAAATTCATTTTTAGACAATGTCTGTTTCATAGCTTGTCGTGAAAAGATTAGCGGAACATTTAATAAATCAACCGCTTGAATGGTATCTTTAAAAGCAAGAGGACTGTCTTTTCTCATCACAACTCCCCAAACGTCTTTGGCTGGAATTTGGATATAATTGTATTTTGATAAATCAGCTGGTTCAATTAAAATACAAAAGTCAAGCAACCCCTTGTCAAGCCGTTCTGTCACATCATCTTCGTTTCCACTGTAGAGGTGATACCGTATATTTGGATAACGTAATTGTAACTCTTTTGCTACCCGTGCAATCTGTTTCATGGCTTCTGTTTCCCCACTACCTATGTAAACATCCCCACTAATGGTTTCTTCCATGGAATGAAATTCTGCCTCTAATTTATTGACCATATCAACGATTTCTTCTGCTCTCTTCCGCAGGAGCATTCCTTCATCTGTGAGAATGATACTGTGACTACTTCGAGTAAATAGTTTTTTCCCTAATTCTTCTTCAAGATCTTTTAATTGTCTTGACAAAGTTGGCTGTGTAATATGCAAAAAATCAGCAGCACGCGTCATGCTTCCTTCTCTTGCAACTGTAAGAAAATAGCGCAAAACTCTAAATTCCATCTAATACTCCTCCTTTATCATGTTTTAGTATAAATGTTTCAGAAATGCTTATCAAGCATATCTTGATATAAGATATAAATATTTGTTAAAACATGACAACATTGAGCCGACCCCTAGAACCGATTACGTCGCAAATAAGGATGCTAAGAGTTATGCTGTAGCAGTAGATCCCTCCGGGAAATTGGGATGGACAAAAAATTCAATTGAACCATGGAATGAGAATAGGTCGGAGGATCACATAGTAGAGGTTCTTACAGAGCAAGTGCCAGATGCATACCTGGCTCATATGAGGGAAATAGGTATATCTTATATTTTCGGCGGAAAAGAACGATTAAGCTTTAGTCTAGTAGTGGAAAAGCTAAAAAATCTTTTTGCTATCGATAAATTAATGCTAGAAGGCGGAGGCTATTTAAATGGCTCCTTTTTGAATGAGGGATTAATTGATGAATTGAGTCTGATTTTAGTTCCAATTGCAGATGGTGCATCTAACTCTGTGACACTATTTGAGACGAGCTCCTTTCTAACAAAACAGCAGCCAGTAAATTTCTTCTTGAAAGAAGTCGAAAAACTGGATGACAGTGGGTTATGGCTGAAGTACGTAACAAAACAAACATGATTAATCAAGATGTAACAACACAAAATAGGGTTTCATTTTGGATTATCTACAGTAGAAAAAAGAGGAATCCAAGTTTCAAATATATGGTTGGTAAGATGTCATTAGTAAGATATTATTTGTTTTACTGTCCATTTTTTAACTTTGGGGAAGTATTTTATTGCCATAGGGATGATAACATTGGTAAGGCCATCTATTATTTGCCACATGCTAACTTCATTGGATCGGAAAATAGAATAATTCATTTTTGCTGTTCCATATTTTTTTCCTTTTGATTCTGAAAAATTGCTTCGCAAACAATTGCTGACAAATCGACTTTTCACCCTATAGTTATTCCAACTAGCCTCTCTATTATGACAAATACTCACATCAAACCTCATTATATGCCTGATAGGTTTAAAACTATAAACGAATGCATGGGGAAGCAGAGAAGCGTACCTCATCCTCTCCTAGAAATACTAAATAAGCATATCTTGTTATGAGAAATAAGTATTTGTTATAAGAGGGGAACGTAGTTAAAATAAATAACGAGCAAGTAAACAGTTCCCAAAGTTTTAGGGACACATTTTTTGGAGATAGGAGTTGTTTTTATTTTGGCTAAACAAAATAAGTTGTTGATTTTTATATTAGCAGTGGGTGTTTTCGGCATCTTAAATACGGAGATGGGGGTTATTGGGTTATTGCCTTCCATTGCTGATCACTTTAATGTCAGCATATCTCAAGCAGGATTGACGGTGAGCCTTTTTGCTCTTGCTATTGCTGTATCCGGACCAACGATGCCGTTATTGTTTTCCGGGATCAATCGTAAGAAGGTCATGTTACTTGTATTAAGTGTATTCGTTGTTGGAAACATCGCATCCGTATTTGTAACTAACTTTACCCTTCTATTAATCATTCGTATCGCTCTAGCTCTTTTCCATCCGATTTATTGTTCCATGGCATTTACCGTAGCCGCTTCCTCAGTAAAACCTGAAGAAGCTCCAAAAGCTGTTTCTAAAGTATTTATAGGAGTATCTGCCGGTATGGTAGCCGGAGTACCGATCGCAAGTTTTATTGATAGTGCCCTTTCGTATGAAATGGCGATGGCATTCTTTGCTATAGTAAATGCATTTGTATTGGTCGCAACATTGATTTTTGTACCATCTATGCCTGTTGAAGAAAGACAATCTTACGGTGAACAACTTGCTGTATTAAAAAAATCCATTATATGGGTTTCTATCGTAGCTGTCATTTTATTAAATGCCTCTGTATTCGGGGTATATAGTTATATTGCTGAGTACCTGGAAACTGTTACCCAAATGTCTCCGAATACCATCAGTTTAACGTTATTCGTTTTCGGTGGAGCTAATATTATTGGAAACATCGTTGCAGGGAGGGTACTCACTAATAGTCCTATTAAGTCCATATTAACTTTTCCTTTGTTATTGAGTGTCGTTTACATTCTTTTATTCTTTACTGGAGAGATTGCCGTACCTGTGGTAATAATCACTTTCCTTTGGGGAATATTGGCTGGAGGAATCATGGCTAATATTAATCAATATTTGATTTCATCTTCAGCTCCTGAAGCTCCTGATTTTGCCAATGGTTTATTTATATCAGCATGTAACGTAGGAACAACAGTTGGCTCGGCTGCAGGCGGGTTATTGATATCACAAATGGGCACACCATACGTCGTATTAGTAGGAATCCTATCCTTAATCCTAAGCCTTGCTTTTATCCTGCTAAGAAACAATATGTTTAACGCTTCAAGACAAGCAGAAAAGCATAGAGAAGGATCTTTTGCTTCTAATTAAGCAGAAGCATAGGGACGGTTTTATTGCTTCCAATTATGAATTAAACTATAGGGGGTCATACCCTCCCAATGGACAGCCTGCCAGTTGTCATAAATTAAATACGAATTTATTTTGTAATTATTTTAGAAAAGAGGTCTTGACTTAAAGTTAACTCTAGGTACTAGGATATACTCATAGTAAGTAATTTTAATTAAGTACATATTCATGAATATGTACTTAATTGAATTTTTTAAAAAAGATGTATGTACAATCAACCAATAAAAAAGGTGATGCTATAGATGATTTTAAAAGAAAATTATTATCTATCTAATGGAATTGAGATTCCTAAATTAGGTCTTGGAACATGGATGATAAATAATTGGATGTCGTACAGGCAGTGGTAGAAGCTGTAAAAATCGGATATCGTCATATTGATACAGCACAGGCATAGGGTAATGAAAGTGGTGTTGGAGATGGGATTAGAGCTTGTGGCGTGAACAGCGAGGAATTGTTTATAACTACAAAACTTGCCGCAGAAATAAAGTCATATGAAGAATCCGTTTCATCGATCGATCAATCACTGAAGGCGATGGGACTTGATTATATTGATATGATGATTATTTACAGTCCACAACCATAGAAGAATTTCGGTGACGAGGATCGTTACTTCGAAGGAAACCGTGAAGCATGGAGAGCTCTTGAGGAAGCATACAGCGGTCAGTAAAAGTTATTTCTGGGCTCTTATACATTTTTATAGGTGAGGAGTGAAAAAATGAATAAAGTAAAAATTGCAGGAAGGAAAGTTTTTCCCATAGGCTTAGGCACTTGGAATATGGGAGACAAAGCAGATAAATTTGAACAAGAAGTAGAAGCGATAAGAGTTGGTCTTGATAATGGCATTCAAGTTATTGATACTGCTGAAATGTATGGTGAGGGAAATGCAGAGAGATTAGTTGCACATGCTATTAAGTCTTATAACCGTGAAGAATTATTTCTCATTTCAAAAGTTCTCCCTTCAAATGCATCAAAAAAGCAATTACCGATTAGTTTAGAAAATAGCTTAAAAAGATTGAATACAGATTATTTAGATTTATACTTACTCCATTGGAAAGGGAATATTCCTATTGAAGAGACTATTGAAGCCTTGGAAAAAGTAAAACGTCAGGGGAAAATTAAGTCATGGGGTGTTTCTAATTTAGATGTTGATGACTTAGAAAAAATAATGATATTACCTGATGGAATAAAATGTGCAACAAATCAAGTACGTTATAATTTGGGAGATCGAGGGATTGAATTCGATTTAGTACCTATGATGAACAAACTTGAAATGCCATTAATCGCCTATGCCCCAGTTGCTAGAGGTGATAGCTTTGGTACTAATCTAACTAAACAAAAAGTTTTAAAGGAAATTGCTAAAAAACATCATTCAGATAGTTTTCAAATTTTATTAGCATGGTGTATTCGAAATGGACAAACAATTGCTATACCACAATCTAGTAATACCGCTCATGTGATAGAAAATGTGAAAGCAGCTGAGAATCAATTAACACAGCAAGATTTGGAGCAATTAGACTCAATCTATCCAAAACCTAGCATGAAACAGCCACTTGCATTATGGTAAGAAGAGAATGCAGAAATTACTAAAGCTATAAAATAGTTGGTCCGTATTTAAAAAATTATGCCCTCTTTGTAATGAAATTGTATTTGAGATGAAAATTCATGATCCTAACAGTTTGCATTGTTTCCAAACCATTATGCCAGTTTATAAATGTTTTAGAAATGCTCATCAAGCATATCTTGATATAAGATATAAGCATTTGCTATACTCGAAAAGCACGCTAGAATAAATAACAGAGGTGGCAATATGGAGGCTTATAACACAGAAGAAGATGTTCTGATTATCCGAATTTTCGTGTGAATGAGTCTGCTATCCTCACCTTTCGCGGGTTTGCGATCAGCGCTGCGCAGATTGACCCTCGGCTAAAGGCCATCGCGACAGTCAGTAGGGGTCAATGGTAACTTTGAGTGAAACGGCTGTGTGAATCCCGCATATTTTTTCAGGATGCACTCTTTTTTGTCTGAATAGATTTCCATACACTATTTAGGATAGAAATGTTAGCAATAAACGCATACTTGAAAGAAGATTTTCTGGATCATTTATTATGAAAAATTAGATCATATTTATTCATGTAATGAAGGTAGATAGATCTTTAGTTAACATACAGTTGGAAATACCTTCATCATAATATCACCATTTTTCGGACTTTAGTATGATAATAGTTTTTTTATCCCATTTTTAACGAGTAGTAGACCTCCACTTCAAGATTCGAAAAAAACAAAGAAGATAAGTGGGAGATAACTGCCCGTAAAGATCCGACAAGCGATTGACGTCCGAGTCAGGCTAAGCCACACGATGTGGCGAATTGTGCGTGAAAAGTTTCGCTAACCACCAGTGGGGGATGAAGATAACCCCCACTGATGGAAGTCTCACTTTATTGTTTTTGGTTATTAGTCATTCTCTATCTACTTTAGCCAATTTTCTTAAAGTTAATTAACAAAAGTGATTAATTTGTTCACTAATCAACATATTTTCTATATTTACTGATTGCAAGTATATTGGATCTTTTTATAATTATAGACAGATGTTGATTATTCAATAAATAAGTTTTACTCTCCACTAAAAAATGAAACCACAATCTAGCAAGGAAAAAGAGTATCCAGTTTACCAACTAAGACACCATTTTTTCTTGCCATTTACTTGTAGTACGATTCTCCTTTTGCCAAAAGAATTTAAGCAGCATTTTGTTCCTATTAAGAAGAATTTTCAAAATATTAATCTATTAAAGTTAGAAAATATAGCTAAATCTAAGGAATTAAAATAGAAAGGAGGAATAGACATGTCAAATTCAAAAGATCTTACTATTTCAAAGAAAAGGATAGTAGATATTGATCCCGAACCTAAAAAAGTATTAATTATTGAAGATGAAGCAAATATTGCAAGAATCATTAAATTAGAGCTTGAACATGAAGGATACAAGGTTGAAATAGCCGAAAACGGTATAACAGGTCTTGAAAAATTTAGCAACGGCTATTGGAATCTTGTTTTGCTGGATATTATGATACCAAAGTTAAACGGGATGGAAGTCCTTCGAAGAATTAGGGCATCAGGAGACATGACACCTATTATATTATTGACAGCAAGGGATTCTATTCCTGAAAAAGTGAGCGGGCTTGATCATGGTGCGAATGATTATATAACGAAGCCGTTTCAGATTGAAGAGTTGTTGGCCAGAATTCGTGCTTGTTTACGAATAAACCAAATGATGGAGATAAAATTAGACGAACAACTATTAACGATTGGAGATTTAAAAGTAGATAAAAAAACACGTATTGTAACTCGTGAAAATAAAAATATTGAATTAACCCCTCGAGAATTCGATTTATTGGTTTATTTGATACAGCATCAAAACCAAGTACTGGAACGAGAGCAGATTTTAACGCGAGTTTGGGGTTTTGATTACTACGGGGAGACTAACGTCGTAGATGTATATATAAGTTACTTGCGCAAGAAAATTGATGATTGCTTTCAATCTCCGCTTATTCATACAGTGCGTGGAGTTGGTTATGTCATAAAGGAGTAATATTTTATGAATATCCGAAGTAAGATCCACTTGTATTTAACTGTTTCGTTTCTATTGATCAGCATTGTCATTAATACGTCTATTTATTTTTTATTTTACTCAATAACTACGAACGATAAATTAAATCATGTTCGTTTACAGGCTGAAAATATTGCTGCAGTATTAAAGCCTGTTTCTAACGAAAGATATATACATGATATTTTAAATTCCAGGTTACCATTAAATGGAATGATTCGTGTTGTGAATGAAAATTCACATGCCATTATTACTGTTACAGAGGATGAACAATTAACTAATTTTAAACCAGCATTTACTAACTCACAAAAAGTTGAGTTAAAATCAATGAATGGAATTCAATATGCTGTTTCGAATTTGCCAATCATATGGCATAACGGAAATATTATGATGATAGAAGTTACAGCAAGTTTGGCATCCTCATATGAAAGTTTAAAAATTTTGAAGCTTGTGTTAACTGTCGCTTTACTTATTGTTTTGATCCCTTCATATTTAGCAGGCCGAATGCTAAGTAACATTATGTTAAAACCAATCAATTCTATGATTGAAACAATGGAGGAAATTCAACGAAAGAGCATATTTAAAAAGCTTGAGTTAAAATCACAATCAAAAGATGAATTATACAAATTAGGTAGTACGTTTAATAAGATGATGGATATTTTAGCGAAAAACTTTGAAAAACAGCAGCAATTCGTTTCTGATGCTTCCCATGAATTAAAAACACCGCTAACTGTTATTGAAAGCAACGCAAGCATGCTGAAACGATGGGGGATGAAAGATCCGGCTCTATTAGAAGAATCTGTAGATGCAATCTATTCAGAAGCCGTCAGAATGCAAGAAATGACAAAGCAAATGCTCATGCTTGCAAATCATGATGCAGAATGGAACTTAGATATACAAAAGGTGGACTTTGTTTCACTTAGTAAAGAGACAAGCAAACTGATGAAAAATGCTTATGGTCAACATATTTCTGTTTATTCTCCATTCGATCGTGTTATAGGAAATGCAGATAGGCAAAAAATGAAGCAACTATTATTTATTTTGCTTGATAATGCGTTAAAATATAGCACATCACCTATTGAGCTAAATGTTGGATATGAGAAGGATGATGTTTTTTTCACTGTAAAAGATTATGGCATCGGCATACCGAAAGAAGATATCGCACATATATTTGATCGCTTCTATAGAGTGGATAAAGCAAGAAATCGTGAAACTGGGGGGACTGGATTAGGTTTATCAATCGCAAAACAAATTGTGGATTCTCATGGAGGAAGCATAAATGTTGTTTCCAAAGAGGGAGAGGGCACAGAGTTTACGGTCATGTTACCGATATAACCAAATCGTTTTTCATTCATTTTAATGTTTTTAAGGGAAAATCTCATTTTTATTAAAATAAAATCTCTTGATAGGTGAAAACTTTATGAATCCAAAAAAATTTATTTTTCTTTTCATATTTCTAATCGTCTTGTCCATTATTGTTGAAGTCCAGCAAATAGTTGTCGATAGAGACAAAAAGATGTTGACATCTGCAGAAATAAAAAAAAGCATTCAAACAAAATACCTAGGAGATATCAAAGATATAAAGTTAAATAAAATAGCAGAAAATAAAATGTACGTTATAGATTTGCATGGTCAGAATAGAGTATATTCACTAAAAGTAGATGCTTATTCGGGAGAGATCTTGTATTTAAACCAAATGGAACAGGTAGCTTCTGAAAATTCAAACAAAGAGATAGGCTCTTTTTCTTCTGTAGAAAAAGAAGATGGAAAAATAGTCAAGAAAAACACTTACGTGGCTGGCGTTAGTTCAGAGTGTACAGGAAAAGGAATGAAAGTAAAGAAGACTTGAATATACGATTAGGATCTAATAAGTGAAGGAAGAGCTTCCGTAATTAAAGGGCTCTTCCTTTTTTTACACTTTTAGTATAAATTGACAGCGAAGATGGGTATTCGACGTAGTGGCCAATTTTAAGTATAAAGTATAAACGCAACTACGCATCACGCTTCGCCTTTCAGGCTCGCCAGTCGACAAGTTTTCTTTATTTTATTCAAACTTTAATCCATTTCTAATCTTTCTATAATTTCTTTTTAATTTAAAAAGCTTAAATTGATATAAAAAGGAATCACTAGATCAAATTGAAGTAGAATTGGTTTTTAGGATACAGGGAAATCGGATAAAATGTGTATAAACTTACAAATTTCTTTTCCTTTGTTTTGTGACCAGTCAATCGCTAAAATAAAAAGAATTAAAGTAGCAGTATTCCTTCATATAAATTATCTATATACATTTTTTGGCGGTTTATAGTAAGAACCCTGTGGTTTAATAGAACCACGTTTCCACCTTAACCCATATTCTCGTTCAAAAAATTTCAGAATTGGAGAGTGTAGCTTTGAAACGGTTTATTCTAGTAGTAATCATTGTGTTAATCGGTTATGGGTCAAAATCGTTATGGGAAGAGTCAGTTCAACAATTTGTTCCTTCATCTGTAAGAGAATCCATCCTTGCTACCGTTGATTCAGTAACAGAAAATCCAGATATCAATTTTGTGATTGATAGTCTAAATCAGCAATTGAATTCTCTATTTACGACGTTAAATAATCCTCTTTCAGAATCAAACGATTCGAACGTTGAAACACCAAAATTAACAGTTCCTAAAGATGGACTGTTTTCGATTCATAATATTGAATTAGGTCAAGCAAGAGCTGATGTTGAGCAGGAAATTGGGAAGCCGAAGCGGATTTCAATAAATGAATATGGAGTCAGCTGGGAAGCCTATCATGAAAACTACCAAAATTTTATCATGATTGCTTATGATGAAAATAATATCGTTCGCGGCCTCTATACCAATCAAGATTTAATTGCCTCGTCAACAGGCATAAAATTGGAAAGCCCTAAGCAGTTGGTTCAGGAGCACCTCGGTACACCTGAATCAATCATAAGAAAAGGTATGATCAACTATGAGATTAGAAATGATGGAGAATATGATGTATTCCAGCTCGATAACAGCTATGTTACGATTTTTTATGATAAGCACGAAAACAATACGGTTACAGCTATTCAACTTATCGATGAAGAACTTGAAAAAAATAAAAATGTTCTATACACAAAATCAAGCGAGGAATTAAAAGAAGGCTTTGAATATCAATTGTTTGATTTAACAAATGCTTCAAGAGTAAATCACGATTTGCCGATTTTAACATGGGATGATCATGTAAGAGAAACGGCTCGGGAGCATAGTATGGACATGGCGGAAAATCAATATTTCGACCATACCAATTTACAAGGCCAATCTCCATTTGATCGTATGAAGGAAGACAATGTTCGATTTATTACGGCTGGTGAAAACCTGGCATATGGTCAGTTCAGCAGCATCTTTGCTCACGAAGGGCTGATGAATTCCTTAGGACACAGAAAAAACATCCTCGAAGAAAGTTATGAATATTTAGGGGTAGGAGTGGCATTTAATAACGAATCACAGCCTTATTATACGCAAAATTTTTATAGTGATGCTTTCCCTCTATAGAATGTAAAAAAATGATGAATCATTATAGATCTCTATAATTAAACGGAATATAGTCAAATAGGAACGGTAAAGGGAGTATACGGTCTTGATTTAAATAGTGAAAGGAAGAGTCCAGAACAGGGCTCTTCCTTTTTTAAAAGACCAGAAAGGATAAAATTTGAACTTATTTTTTGTGTCTAGCTCCGCGCCATCGGCTCTAGGGTCTAGGCAAATCGGAATTGAAGGTAAAGAACACCTTCTATTCCGATTTGCCTTATGCTTGTCTCCGAATGATTAGCGCCTTGCGTTTTTCTAAGATTATGTACAAAAATTCTAATCATTTTCTAATCTTTCTATAATATCCTTCTAATTTGAAATACTTAATCTGTAATAAAGTTATCTAAAGGAAAAATATATCGCCTTGGAGGTAGAAATAATATGAAAACACGATTAATTCAGATGCTTGCATTGCTGATGTCCCTTACCCTTACTGCATGCAGCAACAATGATAATACAACGATGGAAACTTCGGAGCAGAATCAAGAATACGCTGAGATTGGTTCAGGGGCTCATCTTGTTAAATTTCCTGAAAACCTTGAAGAGGGAATTATATTTGCCACTTATGATCGAGGAGATATTCATGAAGACATTTATGTAAATAATAAGGAAGCGATTGAAGCAGCGCAGAATGGGGAAGAGCTTCCGAGCGGCACCGTTATAACTCTCGTAGGTTATAGGAATGGAGAGCTTGATCAATATTTAGTGATGGAAAAGCGTACAGGATGGGGTTCACAATATTCGCCGGAAGAACGTAACGGGGAATGGGAGTACCAAGCATTTACTCCTGACAAAGAAGTGAGGCCAGATAATATTGGTCGTTGCTTTTCTTGCCACGCAAATCAGGAAAGAGATGACTATATGAATTCGATGGATCAGATGAAAGAGTTTGATTTGGGAGAGATTTCACAATCAAACAACAGCAGTACAGAAACCACAGTTGCTGCTATCCATACAGGAGACTGGAAGGTTAGTGAGATATCTGCACATATGAATGGCTCTAAGGATGCAAATAAAGAAGAAAGTAGTTTAATAGATGATGAGGAAAAAGCGAAAAAGGTTCAGGACGTTCTTTTGACGATGTATTTACAGCAATATAAAGGCTAATGAACGTACTGCCTTTAAAGGATCGTTAAATAAAAGAGAAAGAGTTGATTGCATTGAATCGAAAGATGTTATTCAAGCTGGTAAATGACCTTATTATGACAGTTCTTATGTTAATAGCAATGGCTTACTATATTACCGGAACTATGATCCATGAAGTCGTTGGAGTTGTGGTGCTTGTATTATTCATCGTCCATAATTTTTTAAATCGACGTTGGTATAAAGCGATTTTAAAAGGAAAGCATAATTTCCGGCGTATTCTGCAAATCGGACTTAATCTACTCTTTCTAGTAGCAATGGTTATGATGATGATATGTGGAATATTAATATCTAGTGATCTATTTCCCTTTATACCGGTAAATAATGACATGATCTTCCGGCAAATACATGTTCAGACAGCCTATTGGGGATTTATCATCATGGCTATACACATAGGATTATCATGGGGAATGATGATCAATTCAGTACGGAGGATGACGGGAATCACCGGTACTAGCCGTATTCGCACCATTGCGTTACGTCTTTTGGCGGTATTAATTGTTGCCTACGGAGTGCATTCTTCCTTCGAGGGAGAAATGGGTTCTAAGCTATTCATTTACAATCCATTTGGATGGTTCAATGATGATTCCGCTATAAGATTTTTAATTGACCACCTATCGATCATGGGAATCTATATTGCAGGAACACATTATGCTTTGAAATTTATTCAGAAGCAGGAAAAAAGAGCAGTTCAAAAAAACTGATATAGATTTAATAGTGAAGCATATTTTAAATTAATGTATTAATCATGGCGCCAGTCAGCTTAAATGGTATTAATGAGGCGGTCATATGGTATTCATAGCGTTAATAATGAAAGCAGCATCCTGTAATAAAACACGGAACGCTGCTTTTCTGTAATTGCTTTAAACAAATATTTTTGTTCTTGCTATTGCGTTATAGATTGTTGAATGAATACCTTATCTAGAAAGTTGTTTTGCAGGAGTATACTTGGAGTTTCTTAACATAATAAATGCCAAACTTAATACCAGTGATAATAATCCCACTAATACGACGTATTGTGTACCTAATTCTGAAATAAATAATCCTCCTGCAGCTGTACCAATTGTTGTTCCTAAGTTAACGGATGATAAAAATAATCCATTAGCGAAATCAGGAGCTTCTGGAGCCGCAGACGTAATCCAATATTGATTAATATTACCTCCTATACCAGCCAATATTCCCCAAACTAAAGTAATGATCGCCATAGGTAATGTAAATTGTCCTAATAAGAATAATATGATGTAAACGGCTCCCAATGCAAAAGGAAAAGATACTACAGATTTGATGGCATCTTTTGTAAGTAACTTCCCTGCCACAATGTTTCCAATAATATTTGCCCCTCCGAATATGACTAACATTAAACTAATTGATTTCCCAGAGATATTCGTAACGGTTTTAAGATACTCAGCAAGGTAACTATACACTCCAAATACTGCTGAATTTAGTAAAATGACAGCAACAATGGAAAGCCAAGTAATTGGTTTTTTTAATACCGATAATTGAGCTCCGTAAGAAAGTCTTTCTTGAACAGGCATAGAAGGGAAAAATACTAATGTAGCAATAAATACTATAGCGTTCACGATGGCGAAAAATGCCATTGATATTTCAAACGAAACTGCACTAGCAAGAAAACTTGCGATTGGTACACCAAGTACCATACCCGCAGATACCCCAATAAAAATTTTTGAAACAGCTTTAGGAGCTTCTTCCTTGCTAACTGAGTCAGCAGCCATTGTAAAGGCTGCTGAAAAATAGATTGGATGAAATATGGCTGGAATCACACGCGCAATTATTGCAATGGCAAAGTTAGATGTAAATATAGAGACAATGTTACTTAGAACGAAAATACCAAGTACAAGTAACATTGCCTTCTTGCGATTTATTCCCGAAAATAATAACGGCATAGTTGGACCAGATACAGCAACAGCAAGGGCAAAAAGACTCACCAGCAACCCTGCTTTTGATACACTGACATGAAAGTGATCAGCAATGTAGGGTAATATCCCTATAACACCCATTTCAGTATTTATGATGCCGAAAGCCCCTACGGTCAATATAAATATAAGTAAATTATTTCGTTTAGACATAAAATAGATTTTTCCTTCTTTCTGGAAAGTGTCATTTTCTAGTTGGGTAAAGTTGAGTTATAAGGAGCTATCTTACCTTTATCAATTAGTCAACTTTTTCAATTGTAACTGTAAAATTACCGTTAAGATTTTCAAGCTTTTCTATGCCAGATTCAATTTCCCCTAGTTTAATAAGTCCATTTGAATATCCAAAATCCTTATAGTATATAGCTAAATTCCCCCATGGAGCATAATAAGTGAAGTCTCCAACTGCAGGGTCAATTCCTGATGGTGCCTCTTCAGTAGATAATTTATTTGATGGATAACTAATTTTTTCCGTTCCTGCATAATCTTCAAATGTTAATGTAAGTGGAAGTAATGATAAAAAATCCTTACTTGTTGGATTATCATCCATGTTGACAATGACTTCTTCGTTGTTAAATGTTAATTTTATTCTTATATCTTCCATAGCATCTGGCCCATCTTGATCAAGTGTAGAATCTTGGCTATCCCCGTTGTTTGATTCATCAGCTGTTACTCCTTGTTTGCTATTTTGATGGTTAGTCATATCTTCTTTGCTGGTTGTGTTTTCTTCATTGGTCATACTATTGCAAGCTGTTAAAAATATTGAAGATACTATGAGTGATAATAATATCCATTGAACGGTCTTCTTCATAAAATCCTCCTAGTGTATTTGCATATAAGTTACATATACAAAGATTACTATGAACTTACTATTGGTAAAAAACGCCTCAAAACGATGAGGCATTTTAAAATGAAAGCTTTTACGATCATTGTCTGTGTTACATTTATTAGATAACTTGTTTCGTTGGACGAATCAAGATTTCACTTACCGCAACAGTGTCAGGTGTGCTAATCGCATAAGCTACTGCATCTGCGATATCGCTTGGTTTCAAAGAAAAACCTTCTCCTGAGTCCATTAGATTCTTTACCCATTCTCGATCTTCAGGAGTATTAATTGTTGTATAAAGTTCAGTTGTTACCGCACCTGGTGAAACAATAGTTGAACGAATATTATTTTCACGTTCTTCCTGGCGCAATCCCTCCATAATCGCTCTAACTGCAAACTTAGTCCCACAGTATACAGCTGACCCTGGATAAACAACATGTCCAGCTACAGAATCTGTTGAAATAATGTGACCACCGGACTGTTGTTGCTTCATAATAGGTAATACCGCCGCAATTCCATTCAAAACACCCATAATGTTAATATCTAACATTTGACGCTATTCATCAAATCGTTTTTCTGAAAGTGGAGCAGTCGGCATGACTCCAGCATTGTTGTAGAGCACATCTACCCGACCATATTTTTCGATTGCCAAATCTACAACCGCTTGTACTTCTTCTTTATTCGATACGTCGGCAACTGCATATGATATTTCAGCATTTGGCAATGATTCAACAAGAGCTTTCAAGCGATCCTCTCGACGAGCAGCGATCACTAATTTTGCTCCTTCTTGTGCAAGTTTCTTAGTAGTAGCTTCACCAATCCCACTTGATGCACCCATAATAATGACAACTTTACCTTGAATATTAGACATATCAAATAACATCCTTTCTCTTTTTTTATAAAAACAATATTTTGTCACTATATTAATGTCATTGACATCGCACAACAAAGATAATCATCGTTAATTGATTAACCAACAACTGTTTATAATTATAAATAGAAACAGGTTGCATACAATGGTTAACTTAATGCAATTCGTTGATTATTAAACATATCAATTAAAATTGTTGATTATCTTAAGGAAATAAAACTGGTAAATGATCTTTAAAAGTCTTTTCTCAACGAAGCAAAGGCTTTTTTTCACATTAAGAAAGCATAAAGTGGCAGAAAAGAAGGGAATTCGACGTAGTGGACAATTTTAAGTATAAAGTATCAGCGCAACTGCACCTCTGTCTTCGCCTTTTTAGGCTCGCCAGTCTGCGAGTTTTCTTTACGAGTTTCTCCTAATATTAACTTACTTATGATGATTTCCATTTTAACTATAATTTCTTTCATCACCTCGAAAAGAATTCTAATTAATTTCTAATCTTTCTGTTATTTTGCTCTAATTTGGCATCGTTAAGATGGAATCAGATTAAAGAAAAGGGGGTTTGTCTAAAAGCATGCGAAAACAAATGGTGGAGCATTTCTAATACCAATAAGTCAGAAGAATGAGCCATCTTTGTAAGAATAAATAGAATAAAACAAAAAACAGAACTCCTTATATCTGGAGCGATTTAAAACTAATAAAATAAATGAATAGAAAGAAGATGAAGAAAATGGGTAAATTTCTTGTGGGATTAGAAGTTTCATTTGTAAGAAATAATACTAAAGTCAAGGGAATAATCATTAAAGTATTAGACCGCTCTGCCATTATAGAAATAAGCGAGGAAGATGCTGATAAAATCGAATCACCTAGTACTTTAACGGTTGTCCACCATAGTAATTATGAAATAATCACGAATCAGGTGCATTAAAAGGTGACATAAATTAGAAGGATAGAACTTTTTATTGCCTAACTTCAGAAGGATGAGAAATTGTGAAAAAAGCAGAATCCTACATTATAATTCCTCAAAATGAAGATAACATAGTAATTGAACAAAAACGTAAACAACTGATACACTCGGCAATGACTAAGGGATTAACCAACTCTCAAACTCTGAGAATATCAGAGGAATTAGATGCTGCCATTTTGTCATTAATGAAAAAACGACATGACTAGCCGGTTTCCAAACGTACAGGAAATCGGCTAAAATGTGTCCAAGCTGAATCTAAACGAGAAACTATAAACATTTTAAAACTAGTGAAATCTTTGCACCTTTTCGATTTCTTTCATGATAACTGTGCAAACCATTAAATATGAAGGAATTAACTATACCCATTTTATTTATGGCAGTTTGCCTTTTTGAAGACAAAATTTGTGCAATTCTTGTCCTTTTCACGTTAAAATAATAATAGATTTTGTCGAAAAGCATTAAGAAGGAGTGGGACAACAACTTGTGAAGAAACTACTAAAATTATTGCTGTTATTCCTCTTTGCATTTGTCGCCTATCAATCTTTCTTATTCATTAAGGGATATCCTGGCCCATCAGATCATCAGGTTGAATACGAAGTAAATGCAGAGACTTTGCCAAATGCACTGCACCCAATTGTAGCTAAGAAAGTGGAGGTTTTAAAAGAAAAAACAGCAGAAAAAGAGATTACAATCCTGATCACAGATGATTACCGCTCGTTTGAGGAGCAAGACAAGCTTTATGATAAGGGCAGAAGGACTCCCGGAAAAGTAGTTACTCATTTGGAGGGAGGCGAATCCTATCACAACTATGGCCTTGCAGTCGATTTTGCTCTTCAGCTTGAGAATGGTAATGTGATTTGGGATACTGAATATGATGGAAACGGAAATGGTCAATCAGACTGGTTTGAGGTTGCAGAATTTGCAAAGGAGCTGGGCTTTCATTGGGGAGGAGACTGGAACGGCTTTAAAGATTATCCTCATCTTCAGATGGATTTTGGCTTAACCATTAACGATTTGCAAGAAGGAAAACGTCCAAAAATATCCCAAGTAAAAACAGAGAGTATTGTAAAACTTCCCTAGAGACAATTAGTTTAAATAGTTCAGTTGAAGAAATTATAATAAAAAAGAGTTTAGTATTCGATTAGAATCTAAACAGTGGAGGAAGAACCCAAAAAACATAGGGCTCTTCCTTTTTTTGATTTCTGAAAAAACTCTAATCATTTTCTAATCTTTCTATAACTTCCTTCTAATTTAGAATAGTTAATATAAAATACCAGAATTGTTTTATCTACATAGGCTTACAGGGTTTCAATCCATAGAACAAAGAGTTGCATATAGTTTTTATTTGATCAAAAATCATCCTCTAATGCCAAAGCAGATTATTGTTCATGGTTTGGACATCCACCTTGAAAAAGGTGGATTAGATAGTGTTGTATATTAGATGAATACATCACTGTTCCCATTGATTCTTTTTATTCCACAGGGGAAATGTCCCATCTAACCGAAATATATGAGCAATATTTGTATCATCCAAATCAAACGGAGGTTGCGTGGGAGGATGTCCATCAATTATGGGAAAATATGCTAAAAATGACAATTAATTAGCTGTATAAAAGGAATTGGAAACTTAAGAAAAAATGAAAAACTGTGGTTGAAATGAGATTAATAGAATAGAAAATCAAATAGGAGATGTATCTAATGATAAAAAAAATCTTAGGCATATATATGATGCTCATTCTTTTACTCGTTGGGTGTTCATCAAATGAACAACAAAATTCAATAGACAACGAGCAAAATACTCCTGATAAGCAAGGGAATGAAGAGTTAGAAGTAATTGCAGGAGATCTTAACGTACCTTGGTCGATAGAAAAACATGATAATACATTCTACCTGACAGAAAGACCCGGAACAATCGTGAAAATAGAAAATGGAGAGGTAGAAAGGCAAAACGTAGAACTAGAGAAAGAACTTTCTACAGGTTCAGAGGATGGGTTAATGGGGTTTGTGCTCGCTCCCGACTTCCAGGAATCGAACCTTGCATATGCGTATTATACTTACGAAGACAGCTCGGGACAGTTTAACCGCGTTGCCACACTTCGTTTGGAGGATAACGTTTGGCGGGAAGAGAGCTTGCTTCTCGATAAAATTCCGGGTAATTCCTGGCATGATGGAGGAAGACTTAAAATTGGACCTGACGAAAAACTTTATGTAACAGTCGGTGATGCATATGAAAGGAGTATATCTCAAGAACCTGCTACATTAGCTGGAAAAATACTAAGAATGAATCTGGATGGATCGATTCCAAGCGATAATCCGTTTCCGAATTCATACGTCTATAGTTATGGCCATCGAAATCCTCAAGGGATAACCTGGCTGCCTGACGGAACGCTATATGCTAGTGAGCACGGAAACGATGCAAATGATGAAATAAATAGAATAGAAGCCGGTCAAAATTACGGCTGGCCAATTATCGAAGGCCATGAGGAACAAGATGGGATGGTTCCGCCGCTATTCACATCTGGAGATGAATCAACTTGGGCACCATCTGGAATGGACAATAATAATGGAAAATTATACGTTGCAGCATTAAGAGGATCTGCCGTTTTAGAGTTTGACCTTGAAACAGGTGAATACCGTGAAGTGATAAACGGCCTTGGAAGAATTCGAGATGTACGGATTGAGGATAACGATCTTTATTTCATTAGTAATAATAGAGACGGGCGCGGTGCTCCACAGGAGAATGATGACAGGCTATACAGAATTTCACTTTCAGAATTAGATTAACTACAGAGAGTGAACTGTCTTTACCATAAATGAAACATTAATCAGCTACTCAAAAAGAAAGGTTATAAATGTCATCGGTATAAGAAGATGACAGTCTTTCTATTCTGGGGTTTGCATGAAAAAACGGTGAAATATAGGCAAGCTGCTTAGTGGGGGCAATATCGCTCAACAAACAGGCCAGATTCTTGAATAAGGGAAGGAATTATTTGAAAGTAAATCGAAGCTCTCAGTTATTCAATTAACGGCAGTATAACAAAATAATAAAAAAACTTTAAAACTTACATAAAGTCTTTTTAATGCCCCCTATAGAATATACATGTAAAAATATTTTTTATATGGGGGATTATATGAAGTTGCAAGGGAGGATAAGTTTAAGCGTTGGTTGGATAACATTGTTTCTAATGGGTACTGATTTATTTGTGGTATCCCCATTATTACCGTTTATTTCGGAAGCATATAAAGTTAGTGCATCAACCACTGGATGGATGGTAACTGTTTTTGCATTTACATATGCTTTTTCGGCCCCTTTCTTCGGCTGGCTTTCAGATAAAAAAGGACGGAGAACATTGATTACATTTGGCTTATTACTGTTCGCTATTTCTAATACGCTAACTGCATTTTCTCCTTCATTTTTATGGATGATTGTTAGCCGTATTTTAGCTGGTTTATCCGTTGCTTCAATCACTCCTTTGATATACGCAATCATTGGAGATATTGCCCCACCCAATCGAAGAGGAACATGGCTTTCGATTGTTGTCTCAGGACACTTAACGGCACTTTGGGCAGGAGCGCCATTCGGTACGTTATTAGAGCATTTTCTTGGATGGCGCTCAGTATTTGTTGTAATGGCAATCATAGGAGCCATATTGGCGGTAGTGAATTTTAACACATGGGAATCTATTCCTAAAAATGATGCAACAAGAAACCTATTAGAAGGAAATCTGCTAAGAATGCTTGGTTCTGTAAGTGTTACTACCATATGGGCAATTTCAATGTATACCCTTTATGTTTATTTAGGTGCAGCTCTTTACTCCAAAAATAAATTCTCATCATCAGAAATCGCATTAGCTGTTACTTTTTATGGTGTCGGTGCTGTTTTAGGGAGCCTTACAAGTGGGCAATTAACAGATAAATTCGGAGAAATGAAAATTTCGAAGGCTACGCTAATTTTCTTAATTCTAATACTCATTTGTTTAGGGATATTCTTCTCATCTGGTGATTGGGTTTATTTCTTTCTTTTTATTTGGGCTTTAGTTGGGTATGCAGGATTTACATCATACCAAGCACGATTAGCTGTGGAATATCCAAAAGAACGAGGAATTGTTATGGCATGGAATAATACGGCTCTGTATATTGGTATTACTATTGGTTCAATGATTGGAGGTTTTGTCATATCTAATTGGGGATATTCTTTACTTCCATATGTTTGTAGCGTTGCAGCAATCGTAAGTTTTGTGCTTAGTACCCAAAAGGTACATGAAGCCAAAAAAGAATCAGCTTTTTCAATAGATATATAATCACGGAACGAGGTCTATTTGGGGTTCAGCCGAGATACATGTAAAAATGGGTCATTAACTTACTTTCATTTCCAAATTTCACGATATCAAAAAATGGATTAAGAAACGTGGATTTTATGCACAAAGCGCAACTTCAAACTATAAAAGTCAAATTCCCTACGTTTTAAAGGGAACTGACTTTTTTTATTTGACTTCTTCAAGGGGGACCGCCAACAAAATGCGGATTTCGCACGTTAAGCCACTTTTTTACATAAAAAAGCCGGATACCTACTCGCCATGAGGCTCCGGCTTATGTTTATTACACTCTGATTCTCGTTAGCTTTACTCAGTGATATTTTTCAAGCCTTTTTTGAAGCCGATCTTGGAGATTTGTACGCACCGAAGGCCATTCTTCGGCAATGATTGAAAAATAAGCTGTATCCCTAATGCTGCCATCACTTTCAGGGAGGTGCGCCCTGCGAATGCCTTCAAAAGTAGCACCAAGCCTTTGTATAGCAGAACGTGAACGTATGTTACGAGCGTCAGTTTTCAGTGTGACTCTGATCGTATTCCACGAATCAAATGCATGGGAAAGCATCAGAAGCTTGCACTCTGTATTAACACCAGTACGTAAGAACGAAGCTGCATACCAAGTGCTACCGATTTCTGCCACGGTTGGTGGAGCCAAATCTGTGGGTGAAAGCCCACTTGCAACGCCCGGAGGCCATGAAAAAACTTCCAAATCAAGAAATCGTGTTGTTCCGACAATACGGCCCGTGTCGAGGTGACGAACAACAAATGGCAACGCACGACCTTTCGAAAAGTCGGCTAGAGCAATTTCAATGTAACGTTTAGTATCTTCTTGTCCATTTGGAACATAAGTATAGGTGTAAGTTGACCTATCTTCTGAGGCAGCAGCACAGAGATCATTAACGTGGTCAATCGTCAAGGGTTCTAAGCAGACTAAGTGACCACGAAGCGTAACGGGTATTAGCATGGTATCACACCCTTCAAATTACATAATTTAGTTTGTTTTACAATGCATCTTTTAACATTTCTTCCAGAGAGTTGAATATATTTAGTTGTTATTATAAACATTATGAGTTGTATTTGTCCCGATGAATCGCCAGTGACAATACAAGTAAATGTCAGTAAGCTTCACGTCCACAACCATTTTTAAGGCGTTTTCTTTTTGAAAAATCACGACTAAATTTTAAAAAATTTTAGATATCCATCTTAACGTTCCTGCCTGGGTAGAAAGCCAATTGCGGATCCAATTGATTTTCTTTTGCAGTTCGTACACTGGGAGTAAGTCTAAAAACAACTGTATGACTCCCTAGAGAGGAGCGATATTTCTCAACATGGGATTGTGAAAGGCTTTTATCGTAATAGCCGGGCACGTACTTATCTAGCATGGCTTGCATTGCCGTGGTAGCTTCTTTTAAATCAGTTACCGTTTCTAGTACTCCAAACATCATCACACTCATGTAAGCAGTATCTGTCTTGGCGGGTATAGGACTTACCATGGTTCCATATTCTTCAGATACGGTGAAACAACAGTTAGGATTGGCATGAATCAAATTTATTTTTCTCCCTTGCGCAGCTCCATGAAAATACAAAGCTTCATTCATCCAGATAAAATTTAAAGGAACAACATAAGGAATCTCCTCATCTGTTAATCCAAGGTAACCTGTCCGTGCGTGGCTTAAAAACTGATCAATACGCTTATCATCTGTACATATCCTTTTTTCTTGGCGGATCTTATGCATTTTTCATCCCATCTTTCTTTATAAATGATAAAATCATTTTAGAAAATTTCTGTACATGATAAAAGTGACAGAATTAAAAAGTTTGATAGGGACAGATGGAGGATTGACAGTGGAACTTACCCCATTTTTAAACAAGGAATTGCCAGAATCTTTATACAGCCAGTTGTATCATTGGATTAAGAAGGAAATTGAAGAAGGCAGGCTCTTGCCAGGAATGAAGATGCCATCAATTCGCCAGCTTACGACTCATTTAAAGGTCAGCCGGAATACGGTTGAGGCAGCATATCAGCAGCTACAATCAGAGGGATACCTCGAAAGTGTCCCTAAAAGTGGAATATGGGTAGCTGAGATTGAGAAACCTTTACTACATCCACTTGAGGTGGAACATCCTATTATGTTGGAATGTAAACCTTCAAGCAAAGTCCTTGTGGATTTTGAATATGGAAATGTCGATCTTGACAAATTTCCCTTGAAGCAGTGGAAGAAATGTCTGTCAGATGCAGTTGATCAAGAGAACAACTGGTTATTTCAGTATAGTGAGAATCAGGGTGAATTTGAATTGAGGCGGGAGATATCAAACTATTTACTGCAATCCAGAGGTGTACGCTCTGCACCAGAACAGATTCTTATAACGGCCGGAACTCAAGCCTCCATGGCGTTGATCTGCCATCTTTTAGCACTCCGGGAAAAAACCGTGGCTATGGAAGAACCGGGTTACAGTGGAGTTCGATCGGTTTTAGAAGACCAGGGATGCTATATTGATCCCGTGCCTCTTGAGAAGGATGGATTGTCAGTAGAGCATATTCAAACAAGCAGGGCAAAAGCCGTATACGTAACGCCTTCTCACCAATTTCCATTTGGTATGGTTTTGTCCATTTCGAAAAGAATGCGATTACTAAAATGGGCTTATCAAACTGGAGGATACATTATTGAGGATGATTATGACGGCGAGTTTCGATACCGGGGACATCCGATTCCTTCGCTAAAATCCCTGGATGAACAGGAAAGGGTTATTTATTTAGGTACATTTTCTAAATCATTTCTACCTTCAGCCCGGTTAAGTTTTATTGTATTACCACCTTCTCTAATGGATCAATATTCACAAAAGTTCGCGGCTTATAACCAATCTGTCTCTCCTATTATTCAGAGGGCTATGGCCCTGTTCATGCAAAAAGGGGAATTCGAAAGACATATTCGAAGAATGCGCAAGATGTATCAAAGAAAACATCAAGCTTTGCTAAGGAGTATTGAACAATATATGGGCACTCAAGTAAAAATTGTTGGAGAAAAGTCAGGCTTACATATCTTATTGAAACTAAAAGGCGTAACAGCCTCCGAGCTGATCGAAAATGGTCTACAGAAGGGTGTCAAAGTTTATTCCCCGTCAAGGTTTTGGCATAATCCAAACACTGAAGGTAATTCCTATATCATGTTAGGATTTGGTGGATTATCAATTGAAGAAATTGAAAAAGGAGTCAGATTACTCGCTAGCTGCCTCCCATGAAGAGGGAGAACAGTAAGTAATAAACATATTGCTTGTCAATAAATCCAAATAACCGTTACAAGCAGTATGTCATTTATGAACTTCCCTCTGCTTACGTACATTAAATCGATTTCGCCGCGACGACCCAGATCCACCACTCTGAATAAGATTTAAAAAAGTACTTTATCACGTTTCTTACACTTCGTAAGGAACGTTTTTTATTTTTTAACAATATAATTCATGCAAAAATACCGTGTACGAAATTCCTTACTTACATGTAATTAATCAATGAAAAATTATAATGGGGATTGAATGGGGCCACAGAGTAGTTCATTCGCAAAATATTCATATTTTCCATTTTTATATGAAACCTACGCTACTCTTAACCTCATTTATCTATATATAGTCTATGAATAGAATTTTATTAGAAGAAAGGGCAGTGATAAAGATGGCAAAATATCGAATGGTGCGTACTGATTTTTGGAAGAATCCGATTGTTTCAGAAATGATGACCCCGGAGGATAAGTATTTTTACCTCTATCTTCTTACGAATCCACATACGACTCAAATTGGAATCTATCGAATTACGAAAAAGCAAATGGCTTTTGATTTGGGTTATTCGATTGAGAGAGTTCATTCGTTAGTGGAACGGTTCATCGAGCACCACAATTTGATTCGTTACAATCTCGAAACAAGAGAATTAGCCATTAAAGACTGGGGTAAATATAACTTGCGTAAAGGTGGGAAACCAGTCATGGATCGTATTTTTTCGGAATTAAAAGAAATTAACGATACCTCGCTTATTCCATTTGTGTTGGAATCTATTTATAAACAGGAAATTCGAAGCATATATGAATCCTTTTATGAGCCTGTAAGAATGTCTGACAAGGAAATGAAAGACCGAAATGAATATGTTACATCTCTAGATACGGATAAAAAATTTGACGATACGTCCTTTGTCTCGTAATACGATAGGGCACGAAAAGAAAAACAACAACAAAAAAAAAGAAAACAAAAAGATTTTAGCCCTTATATAGAGAATAATCCAGACATAGTGGATCCATCAAACATCTTTGATGAGGCCTCTCGTACCACCTGCTAAAAATAGAGTGCCTGAAACGGAAAGCAACAGGCAAGTATAAAACAGACCCAATTAGAAAAACCGCTGGATCACACAGCAGCTATTTTTTGTGATCCAGCGGTTTTTTTGGGATGAAGTTAAAAATTTCATGTGTTTCAAAGCTATCGACTAAGCGATTTAACCAATCGTAATATTCCAATGCTTGATGAAGCTTTTTTATATCACTGTTTATTTCATGAACGATTTCTTCTGAGAGATCAGGTTTTTCAAGGAGGAGATGCAGATCACGCAACGATTTCTCAATAGCAGAAACATTTATTGTTACACCATTACGCCATTTGATCGTAAAAAAATCGATAAAGGTCTGATACCAATCCTCTTCAGCCACATACAGATCCTTTCGGTTTCCCTTTTTCCAAACCTTGTCGACCATATGCAAATCCATTAGAGACCTGACGGATGTACTCATGCTTGTTTTACTCATACCTAATTCAATTTTCATCTCATCTAAGGTCATCGGTTGATTTTGAAAATATAGCAGGCCCCATAATCGGCCTACAGATGGTGTCACACCATATAAATTCATATTTTGAGAAATTGCTTCTATCACACGTTCACGAGCTTTCTCAAGTTCGTCTTTACCTTGCAAAGCCTTTCACATCCTATAAGCAGTTATATATACAGAGTACCTATTTCCAATTTGAAAGTAAAGGAGATGAAGTAAAAGGAATATGGAGGAATTGTAAGAATACAGTATATAAAGTACGTACAGTTTTTTCTGTACAAAGTTTACGGAGGTATATGCGGCTATTTGCGCTTTGTAATCAAATTGTACTATTTCTATAATTAATAAGGCAGAGTGTTCGTGACGACTAATTCATAGAAGGGAAGGATAAAATTATATAGATTGAAAGTCGCGTATTTAAAGAGTTAACTAGAGGTGAAAAAATGAATAAGAAAGATGAAACGGCTAAAATCGCCATACGAGACGTGTCGAAAATTTTTGGCAAAAACACCAAAAAAGCGGCACAGCTCCTCAAACAAGGCAAAACAAAGCAAGAAATTTTGAAAGAAACAGGCTCAACAGTCGGTGTAAATCGAGCTAATTTTGAAGTTTATCCCGGAGAGATCTTCGTGATTATGGGACTATCCGGGAGCGGTAAATCTACGCTTGTTCGGATGTTTAATCGATTGATTGAACCAACGAGCGGTCAAGTATTCATTGACGGTGAGGATATCGTCGCAATGAACAAGGAAGAGCTAAGAAATGTGCGGAGAAAAAAACTAAGCATGGTTTTCCAGCGTTTTGCTCTTTTTCCTCATCGCACCGTTCTCGCTAATACGGAATACGGATTGGAAATTCAAGGCGTAGATAAAGAAAGTCGTAAGCAAAAAGCTTTAGAAGCCCTTAAGCTTGTTGGGCTTGAAGGGTATGAGCATCAATTGCCGAGTCAGCTTAGCGGCGGCATGCAGCAAAGGGTTGGTCTGGCACGAGCGTTAGCAAATGATCCTGATATTTTGTTAATGGATGAAGCTTTTAGTGCACTCGATCCGCTAATAAGAAAAGATATGCAGGATGAATTATTAGACCTTCAGTCGACTATGGAAAAAACGATTATATTCATCACGCATGATCTAGATGAGGCATTGCGCATTGGTGACCGAATTGCCTTAATGAAGGATGGAAATATTGTTCAAATCGGTACACCAGAGGAAATATTGATGAATCCATCAAATGATTATGTTGAACGATTTGTAGAAGATGTGGATTTATCAAAAGTGTTAACAGCAGGTCATGTCATGAAGCGAGCAGAAACCGTTCAGCTTGAAAGAGGGGCAAGGGTAGCACTCAAAGTGATGAAGGATAACGGAATATCGACTGTTTATCTTGTTGATAAGCAAAAGAAGCTGCTAGGAGCCATAACAGCAGCTGAAGCGAAAAGGGCGATTGAAATGAACCTTTCATTAGCTGATGTATTGATTAAAGATGTAACAACTGTCCACCCAGATACATTGTTAACAGATCTATTTGATGATGTTTCAACAGCAGAAATCCCTGTGGCCGTTGTCGATCAAGAAAATCGACTGAAGGGAATCGTAATTAGAGGTGCTGTTATTGGAGCATTGGCTGGTAATGATGCCTATATAAATGGAACATCACATCAAGAGCTCCCTGTAAATAAAGAAAGGGAGGTACGTTAATATGGAAGAATTATTCCCGAAATTACCGTTAGCCAGTTGGATTGATTTATTGATTGAATGGCTTGTTGATCATTTCGAACCATTCTTTGAAGGAATTGCAACTGGATTGGAAGGCTTTGTAGAAGGAATTGTAGTAGGTTTAGGCTTTATTCCTGCAATTATTATCATTATTTTGGTTAGTTTACTAGCCTGGAAGGTTTGTAATTGGAAGATTGCCTTATTTACACTTATCGGGTTATTTCTCATCAATAATTTAGGATACTGGGAAAACATGATTGACACAATTGCTCTTGTCATTACGTCTGTTGCTATTTCTATTATTCTGGGTATTCCGATTGGAATTTGGGCATCGCAAAGTGAAACAGTTGGCAAAATTGTTACGCCAATTCTTGACTTTATGCAAACGATGCCTGCCTTTGTTTATTTATTACCTGCCATCTTTTTCTTCAATATTGGTGTCGTCCCAGGGGTTGTGGCTTCAGTTATTTTTGCGATGCCGCCAACAATTCGTTTAACGATTTTAGGGATTAAACAAGTACCGGAGGATTTAATCGAGGCAACACAAGCATTCGGTTCAACAACAGGACAAAAATTACTGAAGGTTCAATTACCATTGGCCCTGCCGACAATCATGGCCGGGATTAACCAAAGCATCATGCTTGCCTTATCTATGGTTGTCATCGCATCAATGGTCGGTGCACCTGGTTTGGGAGCGGATGTTTACCGCGCAGTTACACAGCTGCAAACAGGAACAGGGTTTGAGGCTGGTTTAGCAATCGTAATCATTGCGATTATCTTAGATCGGTTAACTCAAAATATAGGAAAATCGAAAAAAGGGGGAACAGCTTAATGTTTACAAAAATATCAAAACTTACAATAGCATTAGGATTAACGTTCGGATTAGCAGCATGCAGCAGCGGAGAGGAAAGCAGTGGTCAGGCAGATTCTGCGTCTGTTGGAGATACGGTCGATTACAAAATCACAGGTATTGACCCAGGTGCAGGTATCATGAAAGCTACCTCAGCTGCAATTGAGGAGTATGGGCTATCAGAATGGGAGCTTGTTGAGGGCTCAGGTGCAGCGATGACAGCAGCGCTAAAAAAAGCTTATGATGATGAAGAGCCGATTATCATCACCGGCTGGACACCACATTGGATGTTTTCAAAATTTGATTTAAAATATTTGGAAGATCCGAAAGGTGCATATGGTGAAGCTGAAGATATTCACTCAATCGCACGTAACGGATTAGCTGAAGATCTGCCAGGTGTTCATAAAGTGTTGGATCAATTCCATTGGACGCCAGATGATATGGGTGTTGTAATGAGTGCGATCCAGGACGGCACATCACCAGAAGAAGCTGCTGCAGCATGGGTGGAAGATAATGCTGATAAAGTAGCGGAATGGACGAAAGATGCGCAGCCTGGTAATGGCGAAGAAGTAAAATTAGGATATGTTTCTTGGGATAGTGAAATTGCAAGTACAAATGTCATTTCAAAGGTCCTTAAAGATTTAGGCTATAATGTAACAATCAGTCAGGTGGAAGCTGGTCCAATGTGGGCAGGTGTTGCTGATGGCAGTATTGATGCACATGTAGCTGGCTGGCTGCCATTAACACATGCTGACCAATATGAAAAATATGAAGGCAAATTTGAGGATTTAGGTGCCAATCTTGAAGGTGCGAAAACCGGATTGGTTGTTCCCAAATACATGGACATTGATTCTATTGAGGATTTAAAAGAATAAGGTAAATACGAAAATACCCACGCAATGAGTAAAAGCGTGGGTATTTTTGTATTTAAAAGTGTTTTCCATTTACAAAAAAAGAGAGATAAAGCAATATAAATATAGACTAAATTAAGGAGAGGAACTTATGTTTGTCATCGAAGGCCTAATCTATAAAAATATATTACAGATAAGCAAAATGGAAATCCCGGCAAAGACAATCACTTGTCTTGTTGGAGAAAGCGGGGCAGGGAAATCTACCTTCTTAAAAATGCTAAATCTCATGTTATCACCTGACCGAGGTGATATCTTTTTTCAAGATCAACATGTAAAAGACATCGACCCGGTTCAACACCGGAGGAAAGTGGTGATGCTCGCGCAGCAGCCGACGATTTTTCCAGGGGCGATTCGTGATAATCTAAACAAGGGACTGGCTTTTGCTGAAAAAAGGCTTAAAGAAGATGATGAGCTGAGCCGCGCGTTAGAGCTTGTGCATTTACATAAAAAATTGGATGAGGATGCTGAAAGGCTCTCTGGAGGGGAAAAACAGCGGCTTGCTTTAGCGAGAGTATTGCTTATGGACCCTGAAGTATATTTGCTTGATGAACCAACCTCAGCGCTTGATGCGGAAACAGAGGAGCTTGTGATGAATCGTTTTATCAGTACGCTCAAAGAAAAAGGGAAAACAGTCGTCATGATTACACATTCCCAAAAGCTTGCAGCAAAATATGGTGAGAATATCATTAAACTAGAGAAAAGAGCAGGGGAACAAGATGAGTAATGTCATAAAAGATATAGAATTTTGGCGGTTAGTTGCCGGTTATCTATTTATATTGTTATTAATTGTTTTTGTAAAATGGCGCGGCTTAAAACGAGAAAAACAAATTATCGTCTCAACAGCAAGAATGACGATTCAATTAATTTTAGTAGGCTATATTTTAACTTACATAATTGAACAACCAAATCCATTTCTTATTACGCTTATCATTTTCTTGATGCTATGGTTTGCTGTTTACAATACATATAAACAAGTAGCAATTCCAATAAGCAGGAACCTAAAGCAGATCATCGCCATTTCGATGGCAGCAGGTTCAATCGTAACCTTGCTTTATTTTAATTTTGTTGTGATCCATTTTCAGCCATGGTATGAACCACAATATCTTATTCCAATTGCAGGGATGATTATCGGAAACTCGATGACAGGCATTACATTGGGGGTAAAGAATTTAATTGAAGGGATCCAAAGGGAAAAACATCTTATTGAAGGAGCGCTTATGCTTGGGGCAACACCGGAAGCAGCAACGAAATCAGTTGTCAACTCAGCATTTGATTCAGCGATCTTGCCGTCCATTAATAGTTTAGTAGGAATGGGAATTGTGTTTTTACCAGGGATGATGACAGGGCAAATCTTAGCGGGTATTAGTCCGCTAATCGCCATTGAGTATCAGATCGCCGTTTTATTAGGGATTACCGGCAGTGTGGCGTTAACGGTTATGATCTTTACCCATTTTGGGTATCGAACGTTTTTTAATGAACGGGACCAGTTTGATGCTTGATGTTTGTCTCTTATCATCGGAACATAAAAAATAATTGCCTAGGGTAGACAGTCTTGATATAACTAAACTAAGCATCATGCTTAGAAGCCGAAATTTAAGGAGCAGAGTATGAATCTTTCTAATTTTATCTTTTTTCTGTTCATACTTTCAGGAACGTTAATTATTACATATTGGGCTGCAAAAAGAGTCACAACAACACAGCAATTTTATTCTGTATCACACAGTTTAACCGGTTTTCAAAATGGGCTGGCAATTGCGGGAGACTTTATGAGTGCGGCCTCATTTCTTGGGATTACAGGAGCTGTTGCCTTGTATGGTTTCGACGGATTTTTTTACTCGATTGGCTTTCTTGCCTCCTTTTTCCTGCTTTTATTTGTTATTGCCGAGCCGATTCGCAATCTCGGTACCTTTACACTTGGGGATGTCATTTTTTCGAGATTCCCGGAACAACGAATTCGTTTGCTATTAGGTTTTAGTACCATTATGATTTCCGTTTTATATATTATTCCACAGATTGTTGCAGCTGGGCTTCTCGTTCATTTAATGCTGGGAATGAATTATAGCTCTTCCGTATGGGTGATCGGCAGCTTGATGACATTGTATGTCATTTTTGGCGGTATGGTTTCTGCTTCATGGGTTCAAATTATTAAAACGGTTCTCTTATTGTCAGGGACTTTTTTGATGACATTAATGATAATGGCTCGTTTTGACTGGAATATTCTCCAATTATTCCACCTTGTAAAGGAAAATACACCGTATGGGGAGCAGTTTTTTTCTCCTGGCAACCTATTTAAGGATGCTTCAGAAATGCTGTCTCTCAATCTCACATTAATTCTTGGAACGGCTGGGTTGCCGCATATTTTAGTCCGTGTTTTTACTGTCAAGGATGCAAGAGCTGTTCGGAAATCGATTATTACATCGACATGGATTATCGGCCTGTTCTATTGTATCATGCTAGTTTTAGGCATTGGAGCGGTCGCTCTTGTCGGCTGGGAAAGATTGATTGAAGTCGATGCTACAGGAAATCTTTCTGCATTGTTATTATCGTCCGTACTTGGAGGTGATTTCCTCGTTGCGTTTATATCAGCAATCGCATTTGCCACCATCTTAGCTGTCGTAACAGGACTTGTCACCGCTGCAACTTCATCCTTTACCCATGATATTTATCATCATGTGCTGCGAAAGGGGAAGGCAACAGAAAGGCAGCAAATGCAGGTTGCTAAGCTTGCTGCTGTATGTGTTGGGTTATTGTCTATCATTCTTTCTCTTAGTCTAAAAGAAAGTAATGTTACCTATCTTGTATCCTTCACATTTGCCATAGCAGCGGCTACAAATCTTCCACTATTACTATTCACATTATATTGGAAGCGTTTTAATTCGACTGGAGCAATTGTAGGCGTTCTTTCCGGTTTATCAGGTTCATTGCTAGTTGTTTTACTTGGTCCGCAAATGGAACTTTTAGGAAATAAAATGCTTATCCCTCTAGAAAATCCTGGTATCATCGCTATTCCTTGCGGCTTTTTGGGAGCAATTTTAGGAACCCTTTTTTCTAAAAAGGGGGTAGATGAAGAGATGTTTACTAAACTTGTTGTACAAGCACAAACTGGGGTGAAACGATAGGGGAAAACGGGAATTAGGAAATGAGAGCAGGTGACAACTTGGGGGATTTAACGATTATATTATTTGAACGAATTGGCATGTTGTTGATTTTTGCTTTTATGCTGACGCGGATTCCTTCTTTCCGCTATCTATTGGATCGTGAGCTTTCTGTTAAAACAACCATCTATCATTCTATTATTTTTGGTATTTTAGCGATTGCAGGGGCTCAAGCGGGTGTAAAGATAGCGGATGGACAGATTACTTCACATATATGGGTGTTACAGCTTGCTGAGGGCGAAATGCTTGTCGGGTCATCCTTGGTAGCGATTGTCATTTCCGGTTTGTTTGGAGGTCCATATGTAGGGCTTGGTGCAGGATCTATTGTTGCCGTTTATTGTTATTTGTTAGGGGGAGAGCATGTACTTGCTGTTTGTCTGGCAAATATGCTTTCAGGGCTGATCGCTGGTTATACCGCACGCTTTTTTTCACATGAACGGGTCATCGCCTCGGAAAAAGCATTATTTATTGGAATGTTTGCTCCGATTTTGCATATGGCTTTTTTATTGATATTTACATCAACACCTGAGGAAACAATTGAGCTGGTCAATACAATTGGAATTCCGCTTGTTGTCACAAATAGTGTAGCCATCGCGATCTTTACAGCCATGATTCGGATTGCATTAAATGAAAAAGAACAAGAGGCAGCGTTAGAAACAAAACGCGCCTTAAAAATTGCGGAGGAAACTTTACCTTTTTTAAAGCGTGGGTTGAATTTTCAAACGGCAGCGAAGATTGCTGATCTGTTGCGTGAAGAATTAAAAATTCCTGCTGTTGCCCTAACTGACACGGAAAAGGTCCTTGCCCATACAGGACTAGGTTTTGATCACCACCATCATAACCAACCTATTCGATCTCAACTCACTAGATTGGCTATCGAAACCGGTGAAATCCAAGCAGCTTATGGGACTGAACAGATACAATGCAATAACCCCGATTGTCCCTTACAGGCAGCCATTATCGTCCCTATCCGGGAATCAGGTGAAGTAACCGGATTGATTCAATTGTTTTTTAGAAGATCGCAGCAAATTCGAGCGGTTGAGATTGCTTTTGCGCATGGATTAGGAAAATTAATTTCTAACCAGTTGGATGCAGTTGCTGCAGAGAAAATGAAAACAATGGTTCAAGAAGCGGAATTACGACATTTACAGGCACAAGTTAATCCCCATTTCTTGTTTAATACACTCCATGTCATTTCGGCATTAATACAGAAAAATCCAGGGCAAGCACGAGGGTTAATTGTACAATTAGGGCAAATTTTGCGAAGCAGTTTGAAATTATCGTCAGCTTCATTAATTACTTTGAATCAAGAAAGTACCTATTTGCATTCCTATATTGAGATTATGAAGGCGAGGTTTTCAGACCAATTAGCCATTGAGGTGGATATGGAAAATGGGGTAGGAGCGGCAATGATTCCTCCTTTTACCTTACAACCGTTAGTCGAAAACTGTATTAATCATGGATTAAAAAATGTTTCATCAGGCGGAATGATCTGGATAAAAGCGAAGAAAAAGGGTAATTCCGTGGTGATTGAGATAAAAGACAATGGAAGCGGTTTTCCCCCTACATTGATAAGCTGTCTAGGTAGTAAACCGGTACAAAGTGAAAAAGGAAATGGCATTGCCATTTATAATGTTAATCAACGGCTAACGACGATAATTGGTGAAACAGCCCGATTGCAATTTCGAAATCGTTCTTCTGGAGGTAGTCTAATCACGTTTACTCTATCAATATCCGTGAAGGGAAGGGACAAAAAATGAAAATAAAAGTTATGATTGCAGAGGATGAAAGACTGACAAGAGAAGACTTAGCTTTTTTAATTCAACAGGAAGAAGAGTTTATTCTATGCCCTAGTGCGGAAAATGGGCAACAGCTTATTGAGTTATACGAACAATATAAACCAGATCTTGTCATTCTTGATATCAACATGCCATCTTTATCTGGAATTGAAGCGGCAAAACAGCTTAGGAAGCTCTCAAATGGAAAGAGTAAGCCATATTTAATCTTTACAACTGCATATGATGAATATGCTGTTGAAGCATTTAATCTAGAAGCGGTGGATTACCTTCTAAAACCCTATGATGTTGAAAGGTTTAGGGAAGCATTATCACGTGTTCAAAAGCAAATGGTGCAGCCTGAACGAAAGAACAGTAACTCTTCAAAGCTGTTAATTGATAATGGGGAAAAGGTTGTTGTCTTAACACCACAGTCCATATATTATGCTGTCCGCTCAGAACGGCTCGTTGACATACATACAGATAAAGGGCTCATTCAAACGAAAATGACACTTCAGGAACTGGAAGAAAAGCTGCCGCCCGCTTTTTTCCGTTCACATCGCAGTTATTTAGTAAACCTTGATTATATCGATGAAATCGTCCCTTGGTTTAACGGGGCATATAATATCATTCTAAAAAATATTGACCAAACAAAAATTCCGGTAAGTCGTTCAGCAGCGAAGCAGCTTTTTGATCTGTTACAGGATTGAAAAGCTGGTGCATGTTGAATAGGGGAATAGGCATTTCGAACACAGTTTTCTGCAATTGAGACATCATTGTGAACATTTTACGAATATTTTAACAATTGATTACAATTTGATCTTATACTGTTTGTAACCGCTTACAGGATATAGTTATGAAAGGAGGTTAATTTTATCTATTTCACCATTTAAGGGGGAGTTTTTTATGAGCATGAATGAAAATTCATTAAAACAACAAATGGAACGATCACAAACCTCTATTGATTATTCAAAAATCGCCCAATCTGCAAAATTCAAGGAACTGCTTCGGAAAAAACGCAATTTTATTCTGCCAATGTCCTTATTCTATTTAGCCTTTTATTTTACATTGCCTATAATGACAGCTTATTCTACCGTACTAAATCAACCTGCATTTGGTTCGGTTAGCTGGGCGTGGGTATTTGCGTTTGCTCAATTTATTATGACGTGGGCATTATGTATTCTTTATTCAAAGCGAGCGGCAAAATTTGATGAAATGGTTAATGAAATAATTGAAGAAGCAAAATAAAAGCTTTAAGTTCAATTAGAAATAAAGTTAAGTACTATTTTCGTGTGGTGGGAGAAGAGAACAAGGGAGGAAAAGGTTCATGAATACACTAGCATTTTCGCTGTTTTTAGCTATTGTGGCTTTAACACTTGTCATAACGTATTATGCCTCCAAAAAAACAAAAACGACGAGCGATTTCTATACAGCTGATGGAAGTTTGACTGGCTGGCAAAACGGGATGGCGATTGCAGGAGACTATATGTCAGCCGCATCATTTCTTGGAATTGCCGGGATGATTGCCCTTTCCGGTTTTGACGGCTTTTTCTACAGCATTGGTTTTCTTGTTGCCTATCTCGTTGTTTTATATATTGTTGCTGAACCTCTTCGTAATTTAGGGAAATATACAATGGCCGATATGATTGCAGCACGATTTAATGCGAAACAGGTGAGGGGAGTAGCTGCGTTAAACACGATCGCGATCTCGATTTTCTATATGATTGCCCAGCTGGTTGGTGCAGGGGGACTCATTCATTTATTACTTGGACTTGATTATGTTTATTCTGTATTAATCGTTGGTACATTGATGACAGTATATGTTGTATTTGGCGGTATGACTGCAACAAGCTGGGTGCAAATCGTTAAGGCAGCACTATTGATGATTGGAACATTCATTATTTCAATCATTGTTTTTGCAAAGTTTGATTTTAGTATTTTCAAAATGTTTACGGAAATGAAAGCTGCAACTCCATTAGGAGACGGTTTCTTGAATCCGGGAAATAAATTTAAAGACCCTTTAGATACGATTTCACTTAATTTAGCGCTTGTATTAGGTACTGCTGGGTTACCGCATATTTTAATTCGCTTTTTTACCGTAAAGGACGCGATTACAGCTCGCAAATCTGTTGTGTATGCAACATGGATTATTGGTTTATTTTATGTGATGACCATTTTCCTTGGCTTTGGAGCAGCAGCGTTTGTAGGATATGACAAAATCATTGAAGCGAATGCTGCAGGGAATATGGCAGCCCCATTACTTGCTGAAGCAATAGGCGGAGATTTCTTATTTGCTTTTGTTTCAGCCGTTGCCTTTGCGACGATTTTGGCCGTAGTTGCCGGTCTTGTGCTTTCAGCAGCATCAGCGTTTGCTCATGATTTTTATAGCCACATTGTACGCCGGGGGAATGCTACTGAAAAGGAACAAGTGGTTGCGGCAAGATGGGCGTCTGTTGGTGTGTCAGTATTATCGGTTATTCTTGCTTTATTTGCCCAAAAGATGAATGTTGCTTTCCTTGTTTCATTAGCCTTCGCGGTAGCTGCGAGCGCTAACCTGCCAATTATTTTGTTAACGATTTTTTGGAAACGATTTAATACAACAGGTGCTGTAGTAGGTATGCTTGTTGGATTAATTAGTTCACTTGCGCTGGTTGCTGTTAGTCCAAGTGTTTTGTCACCAGAAGCAGGAGCAGCGATTCTTATTGGAGAACCGCTTTTCAAATTAGCAAATCCTGGGATTATTTCGATTCCTTTAGGTTTTATTGGAGCAATTTTAGGAACTCTTCTATCCAGTAAAAAAGAGGATGAAAAGAAGTTTGATGAAATTCTTGTTAAAGCTAATACAGGAGTGTCAACCACTATGAAGTAGAAAAAGCAGTTTAAGGGTCAGTCCTTTGTTGGGGGACTGACCCTATCTTGAAAGGTAAGAAAGTATAAAATTTTGTACTTAGTTTTAGTGTCTAGCTTCAGCGCCTAGCCCCTCGATCGAGGTCATAAGCTGATCAAGGCGCTTGCGCTTTTCTTGTTGTTAAACTTTTAAGGCAAAGTCTGGTTGATATTCACGGAACGTTGGGTTTTCTCCGCACACCATTAAGCCTTGGCCCCAGTTTACGTGAGTATCGGCAGACGGTTGATCCGCTGGGTCACGGTATTGGAATAATACATTTCTGCGCGGCCTGTCACTGCGGTTAATGTCAGAGCCATGGATGGTTAAATAATTAAAAAACAAGACGTCCCCAGCTTCAGCAGGGCATGGGGTACCGCTCGAGATCGGATATTCCTTTTGGTCTAAGTAGTGACGCCCAATGTGGGAAATGGGACCTTGCTTATGAGATTTTGGTATCACTCTTAGGCAGCCATTTTCCAAGTCGGCATCATCCAAATGGACACTTGCTGCGAGCATGGTATGGTTGTCATGTGGAAAATAAGGATGATCCTGATGCATAGGAAAAGCTGCTCCCTTTTCAGGTGGCTTGACCAACATTTTTGAGTGATGTAATTGAACATTTGGGCCGATAAGCTTTTGTAAAATAGCCACCATGTTAGGATGAGAAATCGCTTTAGTAAACGAGGCATCATGATAATGAACATCATGAAAACCTTTTAAAACAAGTCTTTTTAACTCGTTTGGCGGGATATAATCTCCTTGCCATGCGTGATTTCGATCAAGCTTTGCATTTGCTGCGCGTTGAATGATTTGTTCAACCGCATTTTTCATTTGTTCTACTTCATCCTTAGAAAACACTCCTTTAACAAGCAAATAACCATTCTCTTTGTAAAATTCAGCATCTTTTAATGTAATCATCCTAAAATTCCTCCTTTTAGATTGACTGTAACCTTGCTATAATTTTAGAAAATTAAAAGTTTCAAGTCTTTATCTGGAGAGGCTATGATTTTGTCTAATGAGGACATCGGGGGGAAATGTGTGGTCAACCATTCTTGTAGATTGAGTGAAGGAATACTTAATCAATATGCAACAAAGCTGTCTGGAGAAGAAATTTCCTTTAAGGTGCATTATTGGGGTGTTAACCCAAGGCATTTTAATAACCTATTACATAAGCATTCATTTTTTGAGGTTTGTTATGTACTGAGCGGGGAAGGGGTTTATCATGAACTGGATGGACAATATCAGTTAAAAAAGGGTTCTGTATTTTTATCCCGACCTAACAAACAACATCAAATTTTAAGTGAAACAGGTCTTTTTTTATTGTTCGTGGCCTTTGAAATCATTGATGAAGAATCAAAGGATGATGCGATTAGAACGTTTAATAAACTTGCAATAACAAATAAAATGTTTATAAATGCTGCTGATGATTCTCCGACTGCTTTAATTTGGAGGGCTTTGGTCGATTATACATCAAAGGGCGGTGCCAACGAATACAGCTTTATTTCAAATATGGCAGTCACACTTATCTTGTCTTTTCGCTCGATGTTTTCTGATGAAAAACAAAGAATGGAAAATCAGGAACGATTGTTCTCAAACCGCTCAAGCCATTTATATCAAGCGAAGCTGTTCATCCGTGATAATTTATCAGATCCATTGAGGCTGGAACATGTTGCTAACAATTTGCACATATCTACACGACATTTATCAAGACTTTTTTCTGAAGAACTTGGTGAAAGCTATTCTAATTATATTCGCAGGAAAAGGGTAGAGGAAGCTGCAAGGCTGCTTGAAACGACAAGTATTCCAATTAAAGAAATAACTGACATGACTGGTTTCGGATCCGTACATTCCTTTACACGTGTATTTACTTCGATGATGAATGTTTCACCGGCTAAATATCGCAAAAAATACGAAGTAAATCATGAAAAAAGAAATTTTAATGAATAGAATAGCAAATAAATTTAAGTGATGGGAAATTATTTCCCGGTTTGTTTGAGGGAGTAAGAATCAGAGGTATAATGTAATGATATTAATTCCTTAAGGAAAAATATAAATAATTTAGGATGGCCAATAATTAACTTGAAATGAATTTGAAATTGATGTTAAACAAACAGCAAAACTTAGCGTGTGAGGAAACAATCTGATATAGGCATTAATAATATGATTTTAAAATGGATTATTAAATAAAAATAAATTTCGTCTCAATTACTCAAGTAAACTTTTATTTTGAGACGAAATTTATAAATAATATTTAACTTCCGATAATATATATTATGTAAACTAGTAAAATGAAAAAGTGAAAGTACCGCCTGTTTTAGAAATTTATTTTATTTACTTTTTAATATTGTTAAATTTTATAAAATTGGAACTGTACTCTATGACGTCATTCATAAATAAATTATTTTTATTAGCGAATTCCCTTAAAGAATCCAATAATTCTTTGTCATAGGTTGACTTATATTGAATTCTATCTTTGGGTCTATCTTTCTTATTAAATGAAATATTTCCTTGGGATAAAACAGTTTGAAGTCCGCTTTCTAAAAGAATATTTACGTGGGTATTGTTTTCTTTAGCAAGAATACTTAATTTATCTAAGATGGATTTACTAATACTAGTTCTAAACTTAATTTTTGTAGGATCAGAAGTTTCTAATACAATTTCGTTTTTAGATTGGTTCATATATACTTTTTTGTAATATACAAAATTATCAGTAGCATGTTGATAAATGATTTCAGCAAGCTTTTTTAGGTTGTTTTTCCTCTTAACACTGATTCGATATATAGGATTACCTGTTTTACTTAATTCAGTTGTGATTAGAGATTGTAGCCTCCATGTTTGGAAAACAGATAAAAGTCCTTCAGCAAATAGTAAACTACCTGTTGTAACTTTAACAACATATCCTTCTTTATCCACCCAGCCATCTCCATCAATTACCCCTCTTACAAAGGAAGGTAGAAATTCTTGCGGAACATTTGGAAATGGGACATTTAAAGATTTACTAGCATTTATACCTAATGTTTTTAAGTCATTTTTAATCTGTTTTGAATTAATAATTAAAGTTGGAGTTGTTTTCGTTGGACCTAATGGAGCCAATATGTAATCTGCTTCCATATAATTTGCAATCAACCGAAGGATCCTTTCATCTTTTTGTGCAAATGATATGCTATCCTGTTTATTGTGAACACAGCCGTCTGTAATAAATAACCCTAAAACCCATGCCATTTCATGTGACCATACCTTAAAGAAATTTTCATTAACTTTGTACTTTCGTGGTTGTCCCGAGGATTGTTCTCTATTCATTCTAACCCCATACTTATATAACACATTCCGAATTGCACGATCTGTAAGACCTATAATGGGGGTCATCTCTTTAAAGGACAACCCGTTTTTATACATCTCAATGATTAATTCATCAGTAATTCCTGGATTTCTAGGCATCCAAACACCCCAATTCAATATAATTTACTCTCTATACCATTATACGAACTAGTGTTCTTGAATGCGATATTAAGCTTTAAAAATAGAGTAAAATTAGAAATGGAGAATTCTGTCACTCTTTCGGTATATCCATCTTATCAACGGCACTTCTTAAATCATCATTCCTAATATGCGTATATATCATCGTTGTCTGTATCGACGAATGTCCTAATTGCCTTCTTAATTTAGGTACATCATTAATTTCCGAATGATATCTTGTAGCAAACGAATGTCTTAATTTATGTACAGATAATGCGGGTTTTCCAAATGCTTTGGCGTATTTTTCAATCATTTTCTCAATAGAGCGTGCTGTTAAGCGTCTTGATTTTCCTTTTGGCCCCATTGGAGCTGCCACAAACAATGCTTTGTTATTCTTATCTACATGATAGCGTTTTTCTCTGATTTTTAAGTATTCTTGGAGATCATCCATAGCAATTTTGCTAAAGAATACGTATTGTTCTTTATTTCCTTTTCGAATCACTCGTGCAGAATATTTGCTAAAATCAATATCATCTAAATCCAGGTTTACAAGCTCTGATAGCCTTAGTCCTGAGCCTAAAATTAATGAAATAATCGCAATATCCCGTTCCTGATTGAGTTTATAAAAGTTTTGCCGTTTCTTATTATCCTGGATGGTTTCACCGTAATCATGTGCAACAAACCGGCGAAATCTTTCGTATTCATCTCCAAGTAAAATTTTTCCCTCCATTTTATTAGCGATCGTTTCCATGCTTTCCTTAATTTCATTGAATTCAATTTTCGCCATCACATTTCGCTGAATATAGGGCTTTAAATCTTTTGTTTCGGCAATGTTTTGTAAGTAATTAAAAAGAGATTTTAACGCTGATAACTTACGGTTAACGGTGATTTCTTTATTATTTAACTCATATTCAAGAGCATACAAAAAGCCTTCAACTTGCTGAACTGTCAGTTTCTCTAGAAGATCTAAAGGAATATTCTTAGGTTCATCAGTAAAGAGCTGCTCTGAAACGATCCAATTAAAGAAAATTTTATAGTCGTGACAATAATTAAGTAGCGATGCTGCAGAAAGCTTTCTGCGTTTATGGTCGATATATTCTTCAACATACCATGGCAATTCTTTAAGTAATAATTTTAGTTTTTTGTAATGTTGTTGCTGAGATTCACTTGCTATAATAACCACCTCACTTCAATATTTCTAATTTATATTTTATTTTCTAATTATTATTACGTCAAATTTATATTTTACGTAATAATGTAATGTACACTACCATTCATCATTAATTCTATTTTTTAGAAACATTAGTATATCTACTCTCTCCTGTCATTTTTATTATTCAAATCTTCAATTAAAGATTGCTGTCCTACAAGTTACATGTATATTCTAATTTGTTAACTCACATAACCACATTCCATATATAAAAAAAGCACATTGAACCGATTAGAATCGTTTAATTTTCTTATTAAACTTTATAAGTCTTTTACCAAATACTGGTTGTCAAATATTAAAAAATTAAAGTCATAAATAAAACTCTACATCAGACAGTTGATTAACTCTTCTTTATTCTATACTTAGATGACAAGTAAAAGAGATCAGCCAATCAATAATGTTTTCTGTTATCCACTTTATAGTCAAATCAATAAGTATAGATATATACGGTTTATGACATCAACAATTCCAGCATCAGAAGCAAACTCTTGTTAAGATTAACTATTTTCTATTTAACTAAGTTAGCTGCCTTTTCCTTTTGTCAGTTCCCAAATGTCCTTCAAAACGGGCATTTCTTCCTTCTCTTTTTCAGTCACTAGTTCCCATTGAATTCCCTCCGGTTTTTTATAAGGAGTGTTTGTCTGGATTAGTTCTGTTTCCGTTGCTATCCAGTCTAATGTAAGGTCATATGGATCCTTTGGAATATCTTCATTAGTCAGTTGGGTACTATGTATAGTTCCAATAACTGGTACATCAGGATTCCCGAGTTCTCTTATAATTGCATATTCCCTATCTGCAAACCCTTCCCCTTTGCCAACTCGTCTCCCATCCCGGTTAAGGGCAACCGAACCAACTACAAATAAATCAATTTGCGGCATTTCTGAAAGAGGAATCCCCTTTCCATAGGATTTAATATGTGATAGGCTAGCTGCCCTCCGTTCTTCCCCTGATGGCACCCAGTCGGGTTCAACTAAGATAAATCCGGCTTTTAGCCTAGGAGTTGGAACTAACAATATTTTTCCATCTCTTAGGATTTGCGCTCTTATCGGCAGCTGGGGAGCATCAGGATTAACCTTAATAACCTTGGCTCTTTTATACTCTGGCATTGAAGTGACAAATTGACTAGCCTTTTCTGCCCCCTTAAAATTTGGAATACGATTTTTCAAAGGAAATGGGAAACGACCGAGTTTATTTTCCTCCAAAAATCTCCAAGTCCTTTCGCGTATCGTTTGTTTTGTCAATTTACTCACCACTATCCTTCTCTTTTATTTAATTACATTTATTTTAATTTTATTTAATATGCCTTTTTTCGTTACATGTATAGTATGTAAAGAAAGGACTGTTAAATTCGAGAATTGGGCTTAATTGAAATAATGTATTTTGTTAGAAATAATTTTTTAAAAAGTCCTTTTTCGTAATTGTATGTTAATTCAGCATATATGTCGCCCGTTATAACGTTTAATATATATAAGCGTTTTCATGTTTGGATTTATGTCTTGGAGGAAGAGACAGGATTTCATTCTGCCTCAAACTTATTTCTATGATTTATCCTATTTATTCCTATATTCATAGATTAGGTCCTTGAAGATTTCATTCAAATCTTTCTTCTTTTGCTTTTTTAACCATTCCACCTGGTCGATTGGCAAGTTTAATTTTAAATTTACTGGTTCTATGGGCATTTCCACTTTTCTTATTTCGTCTAAGGTGATTCCTTCTTCTATATTTGGAAACCATGCATCGTTTTCGTTAACGATTTTAAAATCTGCATACTCTTTAAGGTCATCCAGTTCACAGAATAAATTAAGCTGTGGCAAACCGCCTGGCAGACTTTTTACATGCATTATGGAATGGATGATCCTGCCGTCTTCGAGCTCTATTTCAATAATGAGGTTATCTTCCTTTTTGTATTTTTTTACAACAACCTCACTAACGATAAGATCCAATTCTAACGTGAATCCCAAACTCGATTTTAAGATATAAATGGCACTATTAAATACATGAATCCTTTCCCCATCAATATGGACTGACTTTACAACTACCATCAATCGTTCCCCCGTAAGCAGTTTAATTCAATATGTATTTTTTTGATCAGCATTTAAATTGAAAATATTCTTTTCAATAATTTTTGCCCTTATTTTAACATAAAAGAGAATATAGAGATGTTAAATCTACTTTTTATCTTTTTCAAAAAGAGAAATAGCCATCATTATCTCTGTTTTACCTATACTTTTTTAAACAATTTTTTAAATGTTTATGTCGAAATGATGACAAATACGTTCCACAGGTATAAATATATTGCTCTTTGCTGATTCTTTTTTTATTCTTAAGGAAACCACTAACATCTAGGAGAAAAAATATGAGCAATAATCATTCAGTAAACCAGCGAAATTACAATTCTTTAATTTGGATTCTGTCAATTGTCATTGTAGGTGTGATCGTCGGGACTTATTTCCTGCCTAAAAGCAGTACCGGAAAAATATTTGGAATTGATTTAACTGTACTGCCGTTGATGAATGCGATTTTTAACACCTTTACCTTCGTTTTTCTCGTTCTCGCTTTATTTACAATCAAGCAAAAAAACATTAAATTGCACCGTCGTTTTATTATTGCAGCATTTACGACAACATTCCTGTTCTGTATCAGTTATCTGACCTACCATTCAATGGCTGAATCTACAAGCTACGGTGGCGAGGGATTATTAAAGAATATCTACTATTTTGTGTTAATCACTCACATTTTCCTTGCAGCAGCAATAGTGCCTTTAGCTCTTATTACGCTAGGCAGAGGTTTGAATATGCAAGTAGAAAAGCATCGGAAAATTGCTCGCTGGACAATGCCGATTTGGCTTTATGTTAGCTTCACCGGTGTTTTGGTCTATTTTATGATTTCGCCGTATTATTAATAGGCTATCTACAGAGAAAAGACCAGAAAGTCAGTGCTTATGGAATAAGCTCACTCTCTGGTCTTTCTTCATTTTACAAAATTGCATTATCAAAATACTTTTTGATTTAATTCAGAACTAATCTTCTTTTCATTTTACTCCGACAAATATCTTTCTGCGATCATAAGCAAAAAAGAACATCGTTACTCCTAGAATTGCACAAATCATATACATTATTGAGTATGAGTAAAGATCAGCTATCGGCCCCATGATGACACCACCTAATGAAACACCTAAATCTGCCATTGCAATAAATAAACCAAGTAATACATTGCGATTCATCTGAGGCAGGACAAAGCTTAAATAGGTTGTTAATGTTGGATAGAGGAGTGCCTGGGCCAGTCCCATTAGAATGGCACCGATATAGAAAAAGATAGCTCCACCATTTATAGAAAAGCTTACACATTGTGCAGATACGGCTAAAAGAAGCATCGTTCCCATCATAAATGATGAATGCCATATACCGTCTGAAGGGATTTTTTTTCTTAAAGCAAAACGAGCAAAAACAACGGTACCGGCCTGGAGCATGAGATAAATAGCGGCATTACCATTTTTTATTTGCATTGCGTACAGTGGTATAAAGGTTGTAATTGCTCCAAATACAAGGGATGCCACTAACATTAATACACTACATTTAAACAAAAACGGATTTTTGACTAGCTGACCAAACGATTGAAACATATTTACTTCCTGTTCAGTTTGATTTAAAGCAGGCTGAATTTTCCCTTTATTTATTTTGGCACTATAGCCAATTACCCCTGTAAAGGCGGCAATAGCAATCATCACCACTGTAAATGTATTCATATCCCCTGCTTGCCAAATGCCTAATGCCAATATAGGGCCAATGATACCAGGAACATAAGAGAATAAAGAATAAAGGGAAATTCCTTGCGAACGATCCTTCTCCGGCAATGCGTCAATAATGCCAATTTGTAATGCCATTGAAAAAAAGGCTGTCGACACCCCCTGCAGCATACGGGCAACGAGATAGCCTCCTAAACCGGTAATCGTATAAAGGATTAAAGCAAAGCCATTGATAATAAGAATAACGCGTAACACTTTTATCGGTCCATGCTTCTGAATGATATGACCCGCCCATGGCCGATAGAACATTGTTGTAAACAAATAGGCCCCCATAATCAAGCCAATTGTTGTATTGCTGGCTCCTAATATTTCCCCTTGTAAAGGAATAATAACGTTTAATATAGCATTGGCACTAAAATAAAGGAGAACCAACAGATACAAACGTAAAAACGGCCAAGACATCGCTCCACTCAATCTTTTTCCCTCCTAATCTATAACACTTTCTGCGAGTTTATGTATTTAATTCAAATGTTAATTATCATCTTTAATAGTTTTCTTGCATATTCTGACTGAACGTCCTTTAATTGTTCAATGTTGACGTTCTCTTCAATTTGACCATTTCTAAAGATAATGACTCTGTCGCAAATATAAGCCGCAGCTTGAATATCATGAGTAATAAAAATGTAACTGATATTGTAGACTTTTTTTAATTCTTTTAATAAATTAAGTACTTGTACTTGAACAGATACATCTAGAGAACTGATTGCTTCATCTAATAAAATACATTTAGGTACTGTGGATATGGCCCTTGCAATACACACCCTCTGAACCTCTCCTCCTGATAACTCATGGGGATACTTTTTTTTATAGGAAGGATCTAAACCAACTTGATTTAATAGAAGTTCAATCTTGTTTTGCTTTTCTTTTTGCGTCTTTTTTTGAACGATTAATGGCTCCATAATAGCTTCTTCAACAGTAAAAAAAGGATTTATGGACGATTTATAGTCCTGGAAAACAGCACTAATGGCACCTAATCTTACTCTTTTATCCCGTACATTCTCTCCCTCGAATAAAACCGTGCCATGATCCGGCTTTTCAATTCCTGCTATCAAACGTCCTAATGTGGATTTTCCACTTCCACTTTCTCCGATAATACCAAGGCATTCACCGTTCTTGCATTCAAAACTAACATTCTTCAAAACCTGCTGTCGTTCTTTAGAAAACAAACCACCTTTTTTATAGCATTTCTCTACTGAATCAATTTTCAGCAAGAATAACTCCTCCCCATCATTTTTTTAAAATGATTACTCAGCTCTTCTTTAGTGGATATTAAGTATTTTGTATATTCATGTTGTGCGTCTGAAAAAATAGATTGGGTATTTCCTCTTTCAATAATCTTTCCATCCTTCATGACCAAAACATAATCAGCGATCTTTTTTACGACACCTAAATCGTGAGAAACAAAGATCATCGAGCAGTCCATTCTTTCTCTTACTTTAATAAATTGTTCAACAACCTCAAATTGTGAGATTGTATCTAACGATGTTGTCGGTTCATCGGCGATGATTATATCGGGCTCTAATACGAATCCCAATGCAATCATCATTCGCTGGAGCATCCCACCCGATAGCTGGTATGGATACTTATTCAAAATTTCTGATGGATTTTTCAGCATGACGCTTTCCATGGCATTTTTTATTTTTCCATCGATTACGTTATGGTTCCAGCCGAAATGTTGAGAAAGTGTTTCCTTTACATGAATACCAATTACACAAGAAGGATCAAAAGCACTCATCCCATTTTGCATAATCATATAAAGGTTTCTTCCCCTTTTCCTTCTCATCTCTTTTTCGGAAAGATGGTTTAAATTTTCTCCATTAAATAGAATGTCTCCTGATTGGCGAATCGAGGATGTATTCAATCTCATAATAGACTTGCAAGTCACAGACTTCCCGCTTCCGCTTTCACCTACCATGGCCAGACAGCTTCCTTGCTTTAGTTTGAATGAACTTTTATAGATAATCTCATTACCGGATTTAACATCCCGTATGTTCAAATTTTTAACTTCTAATATATTCATCATCTATTTGCCGCCTCTTTTTCTTGAAACTTAATCTTAGAGGTTTCCAGTTTTTCCTCGAGTTTCGATTTTGAGGTTACAAGTTTAGGATCTAAAGCAACTTGAAGTGCATCCGATAAAAAATGAAAAGCAGATACGATCAAAACAATGGCTAAACCAGGTGCTGCCATTAGCTCTGGTCTCGTAAACATAACTTCTCTTGCTTCATTTAACATCATGCCCCATTCAGCATTTGGGGCTTGGATTCCTAAACCCAAAAAGGAAAACCCTGAAATTTGCAGGATCATTGATCCGATAGAGCTGCTTGAAATAACGGCGATATCCGAAAATGTAACAGGAATAAGATGCTTATAGATTATGTTTAGATCACTCATACCAGTTAACTTGGAAAACTTTACATAGTCTAATTCAGAATACTGCATAACAGAGGTTCTGATTACGCGGGTAAACCATGCCCATTTCACTAAAATAAACCCAATCAAAATATTCTCAAGACCCACGCCTAATATTCCAATAATCGCCAATGTCATAACGTATCCCGGAAACGAAAGCATGATGTCACAAATCCTCATTAGAAAGGCATCTACTTTTCCTTTAAAATATCCTGCGAGAAACCCTAAAACAGCCCCAATCAAAACAGATATGAACAAAGCGACTAAAACCCATAACACGCTGGGCCGAATTCCATATACGATTCTGGACAAAATACATCTCCCAAGGTGATCATTTCCTAATGGGTATTCCCAAGATGGCGATGCATATCGAAGGCCCATATTTACTTCATTAGGATCATATGGCGCAAAAAATGGAGCAAATAGTCCAACAATAATGGTTATAACAATGATTATGAAAGAAATAACAGCTAACTTATCTTTGCTTAAATTTTTCACTATTTTCATTTAAAGACCGTTCCTTATCTTAGGATTCAGCACAGCATTTAGAATGTCGGAAACCGTATTAAACAATACAAAGGCTGCTGCTAATAGAAGAACGTATGCTTGGATAATTGGAAAATCTCTGCTTAGAATGGCTTTAACACTCAAACTTCCTAAACCCGGCCATGCAAAAACGTTTTCGATCACAACGGTACTTCCTAATATGATGGGAATAGCCATACCAAATATTGAGATGGTTACTTGCAATGAATTTCGTAAGATATGTATGGTGACCTTCTTTTCTGATAAACCACATGCTCTTGCATACAGGATATAGTCCTCATTTAAGTTGCTTAGCATTGAATTTCTAACGTTTCGAAAATAAATGCCTGCATAACTGATCGTGATCACACTAACAGGAAGAATATAACTTTTATATGAACCCATCCCGCTTGTAGGTAATAAATCAAATTTGACAGAGAAATACCAAATCATAAGTGACGCAAGCAAGTAGGATGGCATTGCTGTTAAGAAAAAAGAAATCCCTCTTATCGATTTATCGATCATTTTTCCTTCCTTCAACGCACAAATCACTCCTAATAATATGGACAATATAATCATGGCAACGGATGATATGAATGTCAGCTTTAACGTATTTAGAAAAGCGGGACCTATTAATGACCAAACTGGTTTTCCTGTCACATATGAAACCCCAAAGTCCAATTGTGAAGAGGCAACAAGCCAATCAAAATATTGGATAAAAAATGGTTGATCCATCCCCAGCTCTTCTCTCGTTTGAGCGATTAATTCATCTGTTATAGTTGGAACACCCTGTGCTTGTAATACCACTTCTGCCGGATCTAAGGGAGAAAGATGAAATAAGACAAACGTTAAAAACGAAATGATCAAAAGTAAAGGGATGGATATGATTATACTTTTAATGATGTAACCTCCCATGTGAATTCTCCTTTCGATTGAACGATCAATGAGGCTGCCTCAAAAGGATTTGATCTTCTTGAGACAGCGTATAGATCTATTCAAAATGCATGTGCTCAAATGGCAACTCAAATTGTGTTTGTTTAAAAGAGATGCCCTTTACATTTTTTGGAGCTATTACCGTAACGCTTCCATTGGAAATAGGAATAAAGACTGCTTCATCATGAACAATCGTCAAAATATCGGCATACAGCGCCTTTCTGGTTTCTTCATTCTTAGACACCATAACCTCTTCAATTTTCTTGTAAAGTTCCTTCGCTTTAGCGATCCCGCTTGTAGTATGTAGATACGAAGCTTCAGAAGTAAAGGCAGCAATTGTGCTTTGTGGATCATAAGCCAATCCCCATGTTTGATTGAATAATAAATCATAGTCACCTGTTGATCTTCTATTCGCGATCGAAGTTGACTCCTCACCAATAAGCTCTAGCTGAATTCCTATTTCTTTTAATGATGCCTGGATAAATTCAGCTTGTGTTTTTTGGGAAGAAGAATTGCTATCATAATAAAGTTTCATGGTTAATTGCTTGCCGTCCTTCGTTCTAACCTCGGCACCATCCTTTAATGTCCAGCCAGCTTCTTCTAAAATCTCTGTTGCTTTTTCTAGATCGTATCCTCGTTTCTTTAAATCGACATCGGCATAATTGACGTTAGATGAAAATAATGTATTCGCTGGAGTTTCAGTGCCATTTAATAGGTCCTCGATAATGGTTTCCCTATCAATCGAGTACCAAATCGCTTCGCGAACAGATGTTTCACTAACAGGATTTTCGGATTTGCTACTATTCGCCACAATCATTTTCGTATTCATTGGTTCACTTCTAATAAGCTGGTAATTGCCTGAATCAACTAATTGGTTCATTGCTTCGACATCAAGATTGTCTGCTCCTCGATCATCTGTGAAAGCAAAGTTTACTTCTCCTTTTTGTAAGGCTAAAAAGGTCGTTTCCCCTGCTGGAAGAACTTTAGACGTAATTTTCTTAATCTTAGGTGCGCCGCCCCAATAGTCTTTATTAGCTTCAAATGTAGCGTACTCGTCGGTTTTATGCTCAGTCAGAATATATGGTCCTGTACCGTGATAACCATTGACTCCATCTTGTGTTTCATTATTAATAAAATCTTTTGGTGATAGGAATACATAAGGTCTTGTCATCGATAATTCAACCAAAGTTGGATAATAGGCCTCTGACAATACTAATTTAACGGTATATTCATCTACTACATCACAGCTTACGATTTTTGTTGATAGCTTAATCCAGGAATGCTTTTCTGCATTTTTTTGTACAGCATCAATATTCTTCTTAACTGCTTCTGCATTAAATGGTTCACCATCATGGAATTTTACGTCTTTCCTTAAATGAAACGTGTATACTTTTCCATCCTCGGAAATTTCCCATGATTCAGCAAGCAATGGCCTGATTCCATCTTTTGTATTCTCAACTAATGATTCATATACCATCCCCTGAGCCGGCATAGAACCTGTATAAAGGTGGGGATTCATATCATTAATGTCTTTGGCTGATGCATAGACTATTTCTGCTTTCTGTTTAATATCAGAGTTTGCCGAATTTGCAGAGCAAGCAACTAGAATAGATAAAACTAAAAAAACTAGCGCCATTAAATGAAATCTTCTACTTAACATGGTCGTCCTCTCCCTAAAAGTCCTTTAATATCAATACAATTTTATTTTTTTGTTGGATCATGTCTACACGCAAACGAAATAATTGACTGCCCTTCTATAAATCGAAATCATTACTATTTATAAAATATATGACTCTATTGTTTCATTAAAAGTTTTACTTTAACGTTTTTGCTTCCATTAAATTACCTATTTCACCGCAGATCATATGCAAATCTTCATCAAAATGTTGAACGACAAATGCATCTGACAGCAATTCTCCCCTGCGAGATTGTGCAACTTCTTCTATTTTACGCTCATATGTTTTAATAAATTTATCTATTGTCGGACAATTCAACTCTAAATAGTTTGCAATTCCCTGGATGATTTTGATACGATAATAATCTTCCTTAGGCATCCTCGGGATATCCAAGCACCCTTCTCTGTTGACAAATATTTTTCTAATTGGAACTGCGGAAAAATCAAAATATCTTCCATTCTCATCAGGTTCTGAAAAAGGGTCGATCAACAAAGAGGTATAGCGTATATACAGTAAATATTCTTGATGAATCGTCTCTAAATGAGTGAAATTTTCTATATCATGACGTGATAAACTTTCTAATCTCACCGGATAATTATCATCTGTCATAAATTGAAGTAAGTTTAACCTGTTTATCTTTATTTTTTCTAAAATATTCATAATTTCTTTCCACTGGGATAACATATCTCGAATCAGATATTGCGTAATGGGTCCCTCAGGAAAAATTTTATAAACATATTTATTGGTCTCTAAATCTCCGAATATGGCATTTAATGAAAAATCATTCATAAATAACGGTGGGTGAACATATAAAGAAATATTCCTCGTCTCTGCCTCAATTGGTGTCTCCATTATTTCAATAGCAACTCCTAGTTTTGCATAACCCTTCACTAGGTTGTCAACATTTTCAGATGGAATGTGTGTCGATCCTATATAAATCTTTTTCTTGACTGCGGTAGTTAACACATGATTAGACGGCCGATCGTGCATCCATCGTGTATCGCCAAAATAGGTAGAAAAACTAATGATTTCCGAATTAATTTGAAGTTTTTTTATATAATGACTTATTAAGCTGTTAGAACCGAAAGTTGGAGAAATTAATACAATACATTTTACTTGTTTTAAAACCTTATCATGGATCTGTTTTATTACATCCATATAGGCATCCGTTGTGACGGAAAAAATGATGGTATCCCATTCACCCTTAATCGTCTCATACCCATTAAAAACTTGATCAATGAAGCATTCACCTTTCATCTTTTGATGCTGATCATTTTGAATGCTCACACGTATTAGATGATTACTTTGCTGCAGTGCATCAAAAAACATTTCCGAACGTACAGATTCTCTTCCCGCAATCCCGACGTAGCTATGCAAAAGCTTTTTAAAATTTACAGCAAGCTGGATTGATGTCGGCCCGGTACCTAAAATTAAGACTCTTTTAAAACCGCTCATTTAATCCTTCCTTCCTTTCTTACTTACAAGTAAGCGATGATTTTTTATACAAGGCAATATCAAACACATGGTCAGGACGTAGTATGTTTTCAACCAGTTTCCATTTTCTCTTATCTACTTCTCTCATCGGATAATTAAATAAGGACTTCAGCTGATTCCCATATCTCATCGCAGCAACGACATGTTCATTCGTCATTGTATGTAATTGATCCAATATGTCATATTTATGTTCAACAGTAGAACTAAAAATGATATGTGTCACATCTTTTGTAAAATCCAGATTTTCCACTAATTCTTTTGCTAATCTTATATTTAATCCCTTTCCTAATTTCTCTACTACGTTTAATCCAAGTTGAATGGCCTCATCATCAATATCAATCCCGACAACCTCTGCTCCTGTTCGCTTAGCAATTAACAATAATGTCATCGGGAATGAACCTGAGCCTACTAATAATACTTTTGATTCAGAAGTAATTTGAAAACTGCCGAATTCTTTTTCAATACATGATTCGATATTTTTGAAGTAATCAGTCATGTCTGCATATCCATTCAGCAGCTTTAAAGCACGATATTTCTCCATAATAGCCACACAAAGTGAAGATTTTTTTCTTAAATCCGCTACAAGCTGAATGAATCCACTGGATTCTTGCTGTTCAAGTTGTTCCCACGCTTCTCTATTATTCTCGTTTGTAATAAATTTTGAATAGTCATCTATTAAAATCTCTAACTCTGAACAATGATTGATTGTATGATCGTATCGTCCTGCTAATACATCAAATTTTTCTGAAAACTCGCTTAAACATTCCTGAAACGTTTTTAATGCATTCAATCATTTCACCTCACTATATTGTTTTGATTTACATCAATAAAAGCTTTGCCTTGTGCTACAATTCCAACAGCTCCTTCAATACTAAGACTTGTTATTTCCTCTATATCATAAGTAGCAAAAACATTAATCGTACCTCCGGGCTGCTTAATCTTTGCAACAATTTCCCCTTTTTTCTTCCAAGCAAGATAGGCTCCAATAGAGGCAGTACCAGAACCACACCCCCTTTCCCAGATCATACTGTCTAAATATGGGACATAAATTAGGGGAGCCAATTCATAAGAATCCGGATTATACAATAATATGCCGATCAAGCCAGCACCTAAAGTGACTCCGAGTAACTTTGCCAATGATTGCGCTTTTTCCCTTACTGTCTTACTAAATTCATCTACTTCTATCACAATATGTATAAACTCTTGATATCTCACGATAATGATGTTCAAATCATTGCCATCATACTTTATTGTTTTCTGTTCGATTTTTTTTGGAATGGGCATTGTAACCTGACAATAATATTCATCTGAAGTTCTATTCACTTGACACATAATTAACGAATCTGTTCCTGAAACCTCTAATACTATTTCCGTCAAATCATTTTGCTTTATTCCTTTTTCAGCTGCAATCAAGGCTGCCAATGCCATACAAGCATTACCGCAAAACTCACCTCCTGCCATTTGCAGGCGGGCAGCAGCTTGTTTGTTTGCCGGTTTTGCTATAAAACCAACTTGTTCAGCGTATACACTGTCATATGCCATCATTTTTGATGCGATGTCCCTATACTTCTCAACTGGATAATTACTTTTAACAAGAATGGTCATATTCTGTGTTGGATTTACTTTTATAAAGTCAATTTCCTGTTTCATCACAACTACCTCTATTCTTATCATTAGATAAATCGTAATGATTACTATTTGTTAACTTTCAAATGAATTATAGCATGTTGTTAGATAATGTCAATAATGGATTTTTTTATTATGGGAACGTGTGTGGTACACAAATGGTGTGGGTCAGTAACAATAATTTATTTTCTCAAAAAAAAATACTTACACAAAAAGACCAGATTAACAGTAAGGAAAACACTGTCTTTCTGGTCCGATGTACAATATTAAAACTCCTTGTCCACTTTCTATAACGAATTGGATTACTCGTAACGATCAACAAGCTGTTTTACCTGCTCTAATTCCGGCAAACTTATATCCGTATTTCCGTATCTAGCTTTATCATACGCTTCTGATAACATGTGCAAATCCTTTTGCTGTTTGGCGCCTTTGTTAATTTCATTGATTGTTTCAGACGGGGTTTGCGAAACTTTAAAGTTTAATCCTTGCTTAACCTCGTCTAATACGACATGACGATATGCAAAACGCACCTTTTCTTTGTCAGATAATTCATCCCATTTCGGTTTTCGGCTAAACAACTGGGAAAAAAATTCTCTTGTCTGATTTTCTTTTCCTTTTCGCCATTTTTTAAAATCGATTAAACTTTCCTTCTCATCAATATACTGGATTTCTTCATCCTGTTCACGATCTCGTATCTTGAAAATCTGATTCAAGCGTTCAATTAGCCATTTGAGAAGAAGATTAAACAGGCGACCAAACTTCTTTCCGGCATAAATGATAAAAAAAGCAATGATAACTAGCGCAATCCCATAAAAGACAACGTACATCAGCCTTTCCATAATGACAGCAAATGCAGAAGGCTCGCCTTCCTCTATGACCGGAAAAGCAGCTTCATTGGGTGGCGGTGTACTTTCAACAGGCTCTTCATTTTCAAACAGAGATAAGACAGATATAATCATAGAAATGACGGTTGAAGCAAGCTTTTTAAGGAAATGTTTTATCGTTTCCAAATTGGTTATGACTGCAATAATACATAAAATAACCAAAATATAGACACGATTTTTGCCTTTAATGGAACCAGTTACAAACGGCTTTTTTTGTTTTGATAGGGTTGATGTTTTTAACATATGATGATTAGAAAGGAATAAAGTGATGGTGACTAAAAGGATGCAGCTCCAGGTGATAATTTCAAGATAAGGATTTAGCCAATCAACGAATCGAAAGACGAAAAAAGCAATAAAGTAAATCGGAAACCCAAATATCCATAATGATGAAAACCTGGTTAAATCCTCGATATCCCGCTCTGCATAAAGAATGCTTCGGTAAAACATCACACTGTTCGCAGCAAAAATGAGCAAGTATGTTAATAGAGAATCATGAAAAAACATCGTCACTCCTGCATTTATGATGATTGCAGCTGTCAGATAAACCATTCTCTTTTGAGTACCAGCAATCATCCGAATAAAATACCCTAAAATAAAGAGAAAGGGCAGACTAGCGATCCAAAGATAAGGGTTAGGAGCAAAGGATATGGCAATGAAAAAAACAATCGGAAAGATGAGGGTCAGTTCGATCATGCTGTATCCAAATCTTTCAAGAAATCTGTTCATTTTTTACTTCCCCTTCTCTGTCATCGATATTGATCGAATCATCTATTAGCATTAGAAATTCAATTTTATTCCCCTGTGTTTCTAAAAGCCGGATTTTTTCAGTGACATTTTCTGTTAGGGTTGACGTGATGATAAGGATATCTGTATTGTTTCGCTGTTCAATGTCTTCCATTAGAAATCGATTAAAGCTCATGCTCCTGTCCATGCTTAACTTGGCCATTGTATCAAAAAGGTAGGTCAGCTGCTGCTTCCCACTTGCTGGTTCAATTCGAACTGGTAATTTCACATTAGGATCAGTTGATTGTCCGAAAGGCTCAATTAGATAGGCGTTACAGCCAAATCCTGTGCTTATTCCTTTTGAAATTGAATATTGAGCAATGGAAGCAGCATAAGATATTCCTTTTTCAAATAGAGCTTTGTTTTGTATCGGCATCCAAATATCCTCTGTCTCATCAAAATTTATATAAATCATCAGATGATGATCTGCTGTATAATCTCTCTTGCTAACCTGTAATTTGTCTGTCCGGGCTGTTGCTTTCCAATTGACAGAATTTAGCGGGTCCCCATAGGAATACTCTCGTGCCCCAGCGATGACAAAGGGGTCATCAATGATCCATCTTCGTACCATTATATTGCCGAGCCAGCTATGGGATGGCAAAGGAATATCCTCCATTGCTGTAAGTTCAGGATATACTGTAACAACGGCTTTAGCATCAAATTGCTTAAAGCTTTCCGTAATACCAAGTACATCTCCAAGTGTCAAAGAAACTGTTTTAAGCTCGTAATAACCACGTTTCGTACAGCAAACCTTATGCCTTCTCGTTATTTTTTGATAGGGCAATAGGCTGAATAACGTCCGATGCAGTTCTTCCCATTGAAAATCGGTCATTTGATTATGTTTGCCTGCAAACCGTAAATGTCGATCAATGTTTGATTCTAATCGTAACCAAGGAATTGGAAGCAGTTTATTATTTACCAGCTCATCAACCATTTCAATTTCTTCGCCTGCAAACACTGCCTCTTTACTAAAAACACGTGAATACTTTAATCGTAATAGCCCAAATTTGGTGAAAATATAGCTTTGGAAGCCGCTAATAAGAAGAGTGATAATAAGAAACCAAGCAATATTCATCTCTGATGAAGCCCCTTCATCAGCTCTTTCTCTGTAGGAACTGGAATTGCATTCAATAGTTCATCTATTATCGTATCAACCCGTTCATTTTTTGCTTTCATCATTGAATGAATAATAAGACGGTGTCCTAAAACAGGCTTAACCATTGCCTTGACATCATCAGGACTTACATAATCTCTTCCTTTCAGAATAGCGTATACTTGAACCGCTTTTAACAACGCTTGACTCCCGCGAGGACTAATCCCTAATGCAATGGAAGGATGTGTTCTTGTTTTTTCTACAATCGTCATAATGTAATCAAGTATGTCACCGCTTACAAAAATGCTGGAATAAAGATTTTGAGCAGCAATTATCTCCTCCCTGCTTACAACAGCAGTAATTTCCTCCAGCGGACTATGATCCTTAAACCGCATTAAAATATCGATGCCTTCTTCTTTTGACGGATAACCTACATTTATTTTTAGTAAAAAACGGTCGAGCTGAGCCTCGGGTAACGGGAAGGTTCCTTGGTTTTCCACGGGGTTTTGGGTCGCAATGACCATAAATGGGCGATCTAGTAGGTGTGTCTCACCGTCAATAGTCGTTTGCCTTTCCTCCATACACTCAAGTAAACTTGATTGCGTTCTAGGAGTTGCCCGATTAATTTCATCTGCTAGAACAATATTCGAAAAAATAGGTCCTGGCCGAAATTCAAATTCTCCCTGCTTCTGATTGTAAAAATGGATACCAGTTACATCGGAAGGTAATAAATCCGGGGTGAATTGAATTCGTTTAAATGAGCATGCCAGAGATTTAGCCATTGCTTTTGCTAAGAGGGTTTTTCCTGTTCCAGGAACATCCTCTAAAAGGACATGTCCAGATGAGATAAATGCTACGAGAAGCTGATCGATTTGCTCCTCTTTTCCGATAACAACTTTTTGAATATTTTTCTTTACCTTTGCAGCTACTTCTTGTATAGTGCTTAAATTCATGACGTTTGCTCCTTTATTTGCATTTTCTATTACGAGTTAAAATAAAACGGTTACATTATGATTTAGACATCATCTGCTTTTTTCCTTTTTATAATTCATACGGTAAATGGAAATATTCTTTTCATATTTTTTTAAAAATAACCAAAGCTATTTATGATCATGAAAAAAGGAGAATGATGAAAATGGGCAACCAAAGTGATGGCCGTCAAATTCGCTCTAAAGCTGAAAAAAGAGCAATTGAAAAAGGACAAGAAGTGGAAACAAAGGAATTTACTCGAGGTAATGGCAGTCAAAACAACAGAATTCCGAATCGAAAAAACACTTAAGTTATCGTATTTCATTAAAAAAAGACTGAACCCTATTAGATCATTTGCGTTCAGTCTTTTTATCTGTATTTACTTAAAAAGAAATATGTCACTTGCCTTTTATATCACTTCCAGCTCGTCCTTCCCAGGTAATTCTGGCATTTTGGCATGAGGTTCAGCTTGGTACCAATAACTAACGGATGCAATATCATCTTGGAGCGGCAAATATCTGCCCTTAGACCTCCAACCCAGTGCCTGAATGGTCACTTTTAAATCTTCTTCAAAGCGGATGGGATCCATGATATGCCATCTATACATGCCAAACCTCTGCTGTGATTGGTATAATCCATCCGGTTTAGATACCTGAGGCAAGCCTAAAAAAGGAGTAGAATAAACGCCGTACTGTCCTTTTGGATGTTCAAAATTCCAGGCTCCTCCAAAATAATCTTCTGTCCCGGTACCGATAATGGAAGGATGTTCATCTCCATCAAGATAAAACTTTATTTCCCCTTCGCCCCACCATCCATTGCTGTTTACTTGCCACGCTAAATAGGTGCCCACATAGTGACCTTGGCCTTTAACACCATCAAGGATTGTATACACTTCTTTATATTTTAATGGATTGGCTCTTCGCCATTGCGCATGGAAGTATGCTGCATGATCTGGAACTTCGGTTAGTGTAAAATTAATTTGATAATACAAAATCGCATCATCATCCCCAATATTTTCAATGATGATTTTTGCCGATTTTCTAAATGGCATTTCCCAATAGCTGTTATATCCACCAGCAGGGTTCACAACAATTGGTAATGAATTTACATTAACTCTTTCTCCCCATCCATTACAGAAAAAATCCCCAATTGGAACATTAACAGATGGGTTTTTCTCCCCATCCCAATAGATTTTTAGGATTAATGACCGAAAATGTTCTTTTGGGCAAGTCATCCACATATGTTGAATGGCGCCAGAATCCTGAATATCTGCTATTGTAAATTGACTTTGTGCTTTAATGGCAATAGACGGTGAGACTTTCCAACCGACCCCCAAATCTCTTGCACACTCTTTGCCAGTACCTTTTGTGGCTAATCCGCCCTTGCCTTTCTCCCCTGTGAAATTTTCAGCACTTATTGAACGACTTTTTGCTGATGATAGTAAAGAGATGTTATGTAACCCCATACCTAAACCATTAAATGTTTCCATCCTATTCCCTCCCTAATAAAACCGTTACTTGTACTTTATTATTATAAAAGTGCTTTCATCTTGTCGTCTTTAGCCTGCATTTGCAATCTTTTAACAATAATTGCTTTTATACGTGGTTCTGAAGGATAGAAAAAAGCTTGACGTAAATGATTAAATTCTTGCTTTATCAATTATTGTTTTTTCGCTAAGATGGAAAGTATAAAAGCAATCATTATTTCTATTGTTTAACATTTATTGAGTTTGCAGGAGAGGATTATAACGAAATGGATTTAAAAAATTTCACTCCGTTTATTCGCGTTGCTATGGATAGTAAAATTGAATCGAATTTTTATTTTAATCGATCCATTTTTGATCACGAAATTATATATTTAAAAGAAGGGGAATTACTAGCGAAGATTGGTGAAGAAACATACCATTGTATACCAGGGGATATCATTTTTTTAAGACCAAAACAAAATCATATGTTGAAAACGATTAAAAATAGTCCTATTCATCAACCTCATTTTCATTTTGACTTTTATTATCAAGAAGATAGCAAAGATGTAAAGGTTTCATTCAAAAAATTAAATGATATGCCTACTGAAGAAATGAAGTGGTTTCGCGAAGACATCACTCGTCAATGGCCAGTACAAATCCCATCCGTGATAAGATTAAGGAATCCAATCATCATCGAAAATATATTGTATGAAATAATAAATGAATTCACTCAAAAATTACCTTTTTATGAATTAAACATTCAAGGGCTTTTTTCGCAATTATGGAGTCATTTATCCCGAGAATCTCATTGGCAAAAAAACGAACAGCTCCAAAAATATTGGGATCACTTACAAAACGTTAAAGCTTATTTATCCCATCACGTTAATCGAGAGGTTTCATTACAGGAACTTGGTGAAATGTCAAATTTAAGTAAGTATCACTTACTGAGATTATTTAAACAAGCTTACAAAGTAACCCCAATTAAGTATCATTTGGAGATAAGAATTGAAAAAGCTAAGGAATTAATTCAGTATTCTAATCTATCAATAACAGAAATTGCTGCAAGATTTGGTTTTCATTCTGTCCACTCATTTAGTCGCTCATTTAAAAACATAGAAGGTGTGCCGCCAACATTTTATCGAAATAAATGCTTTTAAATTCTTCGATTAATAAGAGTTGTCCAATCCTCCTTATGTTCATCATGCTATATCTTTATAATAAGCATTGGCAAACAAATTACTTAAAATCTAATAAAAGTATCTCTCTGGGCAATTGAGCTAATATGAATAAATGAAAAGTCCTTTTACCATGCTATTACTCCCTTTAAAGTGGACTAATTTAATCATGAAGAGCATGATCGATAGGAAAATCCTTTCCAGACCAAGCTTTCTTCTGAGTCCATTCCGTTTCTGGATCACTCCAAAATTGATGTGAGGGTGAAAGTCCTAAGGGAAGAAAAATGACAGAACAGAGATAGGTGCTTCCCGTAGATATGTATGGTTCGCCTACCCCTGGTTGATGTCCGGCAAAGCCGACAGTAAGCCAGCCATCTTTCGTAAAGGTATTTGGTGCGTTTAATGTTCTTCTCATTACAGCAGTAAGGCATGATCGTACCTGTGCTGAAGTGAGTTCTTCCGGCAGATCATTTCTCAGCGCATGGTGAGCAAGACATTGAAAAGCACCACATCGATAAGCGAGCGAACGTCCAACTGGAGGAAATGTCCCTTCTGGAGAAATAAGGCGTTCCTGAATCACAGCATATCGTTGAGACCGTTTGATGATGGTGCTCCTTCTCTTTTGCCAATCTGGATATTCACTCCCGACAGCTTCGATTAAATCCACCAGCATCGGATGGATGACGAAGCTATTGTAGGAATCATAATGAAAATCAGGACCATCACTATAAACGCCATCGCCTAAATACCATTGGTCTAATTGTTTAATGGCAAAATCGATTCGTACCGGATCCCAATCCTTTTCCCCTAGTTTGAATAAAGCTGCTTCAATCATTGCCGAAAATAAAAGCCAATTTGAGAAAAATGGTTTCCTTGTTCGCGTGGCCTTCAAAGCAGCAATGACATTTTGCTGCATCCTCATGTCTAATTTCTCCCAAAGCTGGTTTGGCGCCCTGAGTATTGCTTGAGCTAAAAAGGCAGTATCCACGATTGGCTGAAAATCATCGCTAAAATTCATGTAGTCTGGCGACTGAGGGTCAGTCCCCGCATCGATTGCCTTTCTCGCTAAACTTCGATAAGAGGAAAGCGTTGCTTCTTCTCCTTCTGCATCATTTTCTAACCATGGTGCCATCCCAGCTAACAATCTTGCTAATGCCTCTAAGTGAGTGAATTTTTCTCGATTTGTTCCCTTTTTCATTTCTAGAGGCATGGAGTCCTTTAACTGTCTTTTTTCTAATGCTTCAAGAACAGGTGTTGCCAACTGAAGCATCATGTTGATCCAATACGATCTGCCGTTTGCGATCTCTTCTCTCATAAAACCCACCTGCTTTCATCGTTTACTTATAGAACATTATATAGCTTTATATACTAAAAGATAGATAAAAAATAAGAAGAAGGAAAATGCTCCCCCTTCTTAAAAGCGATTACCTATTCTTCACCCAATCAGTGCTTTCTTTCTGTGCCTTCTCCAAAGCTTCTTCAGGTGTTCTTTTACCAGTTAAAGTTGCTTCTATTTCAGATGTTAAGATAAAGCGCGGTTGTGAGGATGCCCAAGGATATCTTGGAGTCATCGGTGTGCTCATTGCCTCAAATACCTGCAGCATCAAAGGTTTTTCCTTAACACTATCCCACTCGGTTGCCGCTTTAATGGCCGGAATAGCACCCACTTCTTCAAAAAGATATTTTTGTGTGAATTCGCTCGTGGCAAATTTAATCCATTCCCATGCTAATTCTTTGTTTTTGCTGCTTTTCGCAATGGCCAGCGGGCTTCCTGCAAATAAACCACCCTGTCCCTGTTCATTTTTAAACTCTTGAGCAATGGCAATCCGATCTTCCAAGCCTTGGGCATATGTTTGCTTAACTATATCTCCTGGTCCTTGGTTTAACATAATGGCGATATTATTATCTTTTGTCAGCCACTTTTCCTGTCCCTGGTTACTAACTAAACCCTTTGGTGCATATTGTTGCATGTCAGCTAACCAGTTTAATCCATTCAGCATTTCGGGAGAATTGAAGTTAAACTTCACTTCATCCCAGGCAAACCCTTCTCCCCAGGAACCGTTTTGCCCCTCTGCAAGATTAACAAGGGTAAAGGCTGAAGACCAGTCTCCACGGAACCAAATCCCGTAGTTTTGTTCACCTGTTACCGGATTTTTGCCCGTCATTTTCTTTGCCTTTTCAGCAATTTCTTGCATCGTTGGATGATCTGATAAATACTCTACACCCCAGTCATCAAATAATTTCTTATCATATGAAATAAATCTGGCATCTCCTAAAAACGGCAAGCCATAAATTTGTAATTCATCATCATCCGGACCTAAAACCTTCCATCCTTCAACTTGATTATCAATGAAAATGTCCAAACTAAATTCGCTATCATTATCGATAAACGGTTGTAACGGTTCTAAGACGCCTTGTGGTGCAAAGTCAGCGACACCAGGCATTTGATAAACATCGGCTTCATTAGAAGTGATCATTGCTTGCGTTTTTTCCGTGTAACCTTCCCACGGCATAATGATAAATTCAACCGTTGCTCCTGGGTGCTGCTTCTCAAACTCTTCTTTTAAAACCTCTACCCCTTTGACCGAATCACCTGTGATCGGGTCTGTCGATGTTTCCAGTGTAAAATCTCCAATTAACTGGACCTTTATCTTTTGGCCGGCCCATTCCCCATCACCGCCACCAGCATTTTCTGTCGTTCCTGCCTTAGGACTGCAACCAATAAGCGCAGCTACAATCGCCAGCAATGTTATTACGAGTAATAAAGTTCCTTTTTGTAACAAGCTTTTCATCCTTATTCCTCCTTGTTTATCATTCACCTAGCAAAAAGCCAACTGCTCATTTATTCCCCCTTTACCCCGCTTAACGCAATACTTTGAATAATGTATCGTTGTAAGAAGAGATACACGATGATGATTGGCAAAATGCTGACGGTTGCCAAAGCCATTGTTAATCCCCCCAGGCTTGTTCCATTCTCTAAAGAGAAGCTAGCAAGATAAAGTGGAACGGTATGAAGATCCTGGTCACTCAACACAACAAGCGGCCACATAAAATCATTCCAGCTCCATATGAAGGATAAAATAACCATCGTTGCGGCAATAGGCCCGGCAAGCGGAAGGTAGATTTGGAAAAACGTTTTAAATTCTCCTGCTCCATCAATTTGTGCAGCTTCTCGCAATGTGTCTGGGAGTTGATCGAAAAACTGCTTGCAGAGAAAAATTAACATTCCGCTAATGATAGACGGTAAAATCAGCGGCCAATACGTATTCAATAGATTGACAGAATTAAATAACTTATATAACGGAATCAGACGAGGTTCCATAGGGATCATAAGTGTGCAAAGCACGATCAGAAACAAAATCCTTTTCCCTTTAAATTTCCCTTTCGAAAACGCGTACCCCGCTAACAGTGCAGATGAAACGGAAAGGAAGACGGAGATAACCGTGATAAATCCAGAGTTGATATAGGACTGGATTAACCGTCCATTTTCAAAAACAATTCCGTAGTTAAACGGGGATGGATTTTCAGGTATTAGCTTTGGCGGAAACGGCATCGTCACATTTGCTGTTCGATCGAAGCCGACACTTACCATCCAAATAAATGGGGCCATAAGCAAACAGCCGCAAAATAGCAGGAAAATAAATTTTACCGCCGTCGTTATTTGTTCCATTTTCTGATAAGAAATCTTATCGTTCACAATAACCTCCTCCTCTCTTGCTTTATAGTTTCATATTTGAGATTTTCAAATTAATAAACGTGAAGATTAGGATGATAATGAACATGATATAGGTGGCGGCTGATGCAATCCCGAATTCAAATCCTGTGAAGCCTCGTTCGTAAATAAAAGCCCCCATTGTTTGAATCGATCTTGCTGGACTGCCATTTGGTCCGCCTAAAACATATACTTCATTAAAACGCTGAAGAGCACCAATCCAGCCGGTTATAAGAAGAAAGGCAAAAGTGCCTGTCATATTTGGAATCGTGATAAATAACCATTGTTGAAAATTGGAGGCTCCATCAATTCTAGCTGCTTCGTACATTTCAGGAGATATGGCTTGCAGGTTTGCGATACAAATAATGATGACAAACCCGATCCAATGCCAAACAGCGAGTAAAATGACACCCCATTTCGAAGTGGATGGGTCAGATAGCCAGCCTGGAGTAGGTAAACCAATCGATCCAAGTACATAGTTGACAATCCCCATTTCAGGGTGAAGAACAAATGCAAAGATCATGGCTGCTGCAACAATGGATGTGATATTTGGCAAGAAGTAGATAACCTTGAAGAATTTCTGTCCTTTTGATGTTGAATTAATAAGTGTGGCAAAGATAAAACCTAAAGGGATTGTAATAATGATTTGAAAGATACCGATATAGAAAGTATTCCAAACAGAATTCCAAAAAGGACCTGACGTTAAGACAGATTGAAAGTTTGCCAGTCCAATAAAGTTTTCAATTGTACCATTTGATTGATAAAAACTTAGTCGGAGCGATTCAAATACCGGATACACCATAAATAATAAAATGCCTAAGAAGCTAGGAAGCAAAAAGAGATACCACTTTAAACTATTATTCAAGCTTTTTTGTTTTACTAAGTTTATCTCGATCTCTGTCGTTAATTCAGGATTGCTTTTGGCCATCTTATTCTCCTTTCCATTAAAAGCAAAATTTGTATTGCTGTCATCTTCCTCCTACTTACATTCAATGATAACGCTTACAGTTGTAAGTGCCTGTAAATATGTAATGATACGTTTATATACTACTCTCTTTTCCCTCATGTTAAATCGCAAATTAGCGAGATTCAATTTGGCGTGATTGGAAATCAATTGCTTTCAAATTTCGATACTCACTTGGTGTAATTTTGACTTGTTTTCGAAAGAATCGACTAAAATGGGATAAATTTTCAAAGCCTGATTCTAACGCAACCTCTAAAATGGATTTCTCAGGATGCATTTCTAATAAATATTTTGCCCGATTGATTCTGCAGCACATGAGATATTGCATAATCGTATATCCTGTTACATCCTTAAAAATCCTTGACATATAATATTTGCTAATATTCAAATTATCAGCAATGTGATCTAACGTAATATTGCTTTCAAGATGTTGTTCAATCCATTTTGCAATCCGGTTAGCATGACTTGCTTTCTCCGATTTTACAGTGGGTATTTTTACTAGTCTCAGTTTACTTAGTTCATAGATTTTAAATAAAAGCTGAACGAGCAGTGCTGAAACCTCTCCCTCTAAGAGGCGATTCTCAAAATTGGAAGAATTGGTATGTTTATAGGATGCATTTAATGCGGCAATCCTTTTCATTAAATCTTCTATTTCAACAAGCCTTGCTTTCTCACCCCCTCTAAACAAACTGTTGCTTAGCATTTGAAAAGGATTTAATAACTCTGGAACTTTTAGGCTGCATAAAATCGGTCGAACCCATTCTGCTGAAAATTCAATCACACTTCGTTCATAAAGCTTTCCAAGCTCAGGGTTTGCACGATGTAAGGTTAACCCATTCATGATGATAATGTCGTCTTCTTGCAAATAATGAATGTGATCACCGATTAGATACTTGCAGTTTCCGCTATGGAAATAGTAGATTTCATAGCGTTCATGTGAATGGTAGGTAAATTCGTCTTTTGAGGAAACTTCGTTTTTAATTCGGTAACTAGCACGTATATTCCCGTCATTCATAACTCACCCTCCTCGAAACTTATCTTTGAAACGATTAGGAAAACCAAAAAAGGAATAACTGATTATACTGAAATTTCACATGATTTTATTCAAACAGTTTTTGTAAAAAATGTCTGGTTTGAATGATTTCTGTTTCAAAGTCTTTCCAATTGCATTCAATAGAGACCAAGCCGTCATAATTGGCTTGCTTTAAACAATGAACAAACGTTTCATAAGGATACTTACCTGTTCCTGGAGCAAATCTGTTTGTATCGGCAACATGAATATGTTTGAGATGATCCTTAGCTGTAACAAGATGTTCAATTGGTTCTTTTTCTTCATCCATATGATAGAAATCAGCCAGCACCTGTATAGAGTCTCGGTTCACTTTTTTAGCGAATTCCACAGCTTCTGGAACACTATTAATCATGTTGCTTTCCTTTCGATTCAATGGTTCAATCACAATCGTAATCCCTAAAGGGTCCGCGTAATCGGCTACCATATCTAGAAACATTAAGATTTGTTCTTCACCTTTCTCACGGGAAAAGGACTCTGGCATAGACCGGGATCTGCCGCTTCCGAATACAACTGTTCTAGCACCGATTTGTTTTACTCTTGATAGTGCTTTCTCAACATAACTTTCAACAGCTCCATGATTGATTTCATTTCCGACAATTTTTAGGTTTCCTGGTAAAAAAATATTACAGGCATCAACAGGTAATGAACTTTGTTCATATCTGTTTAAAATCTTTTCATAATCACCATCATTGTCAGGTACTAAAGAGACAACTGTACATTCTAAAAAGTCAAAACCGGCTTCTTTCACAATGGCAGAATGGTTAATATCTGTACAACACCCAAATCTCATTTTTTCACTTCCTTAAATAAATAACGGCTTTTTGAACACTTATTTTCTAAGTCCTAAAAGGGTTAAGTTACATTTTTCAAAAGGATTTATTTTGAGCATGAAAACTCTTACCCTAATCATAGAGAAAATTCCGCTACATTTCTTTATCCATGTTGCTCTGATAGAAGGAAAGTTTTACTTAAATTGCTATAGTCATCAAGGGCAGGTTGAAAATCTAATTTATTTTACTATAAATATATAGGGGAATCTTTCCTCGTATCATAGTAGCAAATAAAGAGTAAGTTTAATTTAGGTTAAATTTTAAACAAAAAAAGATGTAGCCGCGGCAACAGTTCAAAAACTGATAGCTGTACCGAGGCTACTTCCTTCTAGTTTTTCATTTAATTTTTACTAAAAACTATACACGAATTGTTTTTAAGGCAGCAGACCATTTAATCACTTGGTCCAGCATTCCGTTTATATTATTAAGGTGGAGCTCAGCAGGCTTAAATTGGTTAAAGTTTTGAAAGTCGGTAAAGATAGATAACGTTGGGTGGATTCGAACGTCCGCAACATGCAGTTCTCCTAATATTCCACGTAAATGTTCTGCAGCCCGTGCTCCTCCCGTTGAACCGTAGCTTACGATGCCTGCTGCTTTATCATTCCATTCTGTTCGAATTAGATCAAGTGCATTTTTTAATACACCTGAGATGCTGTGATTATATTCAGCTGTGACAAACACAAATCCATCTAGGCTATTAATTTTCTCTGACCAGGCTCTCACTTGTTTTTCCCCTCCTGATTCTCCTAAAAAAGGTAACTTGAAATCTGCTAAATCAACGATTTCATAATATGCATCCCCGCGTTTGTCAGCAATCTCTTTTACCCATTTTCCTACTTGAGGACTTACCCGCCCTGGGCGTGTACTTCCTAAAATAATCCCAATTCTCAATGCTTCATTTTTCATCATACTTCCCTCGCTATTCATAAAAGTTTTTTTAAAGGCTATAAGTAACCATCTGCACGATTTTTATTTACATGAATAGGCTGCATCACATCCTTTCATTTTTTATAGTGAAAAATTGCACTATGCTTTTAACCTAGTATTTAATTGAACTTTGTTTCTATATCCCTTGACAAGCAGAAAATAATAGATCAAGAGAATTCCTGCATGCAAGATAAACAATACAAAATATATGTTGCTGTATATAAAACTAGACGAGTTAGATACAAGAGGATTGATATGGTTATTTGCTCCGATATCAACGATCTTTGCATAAATTCCTGTTGCTATACTGGCGGAAATGAAATTTGACATCGATAAAAGCCCCATTCCTACTCCTGTTTGCTCCTTCGGCAAGATAAATGAAACGAAAAGTGTCATCGCGATCATCATAAAAGTTTGCCCGACATTTCCTGAAATCAGAAAGCCAGCGATCCATATCGGAGAACTTTCGGTGAAAGTAAAAAGTAACATAAAACAAATGATTAACAACCCTGAAGCAATAAAAAACAAAAAGGAAGCCCCTTTTTTATCTGCGAGCTTTCCACCCTTTCGTCCAAATACTGCTGAAGCAACAGCTGCAGGAACGAGCACAAAGCCAATCCAGTTTGAAGACAAGTTCTGCACATTAGAAAGAAGTAACGGGCTAAGAAAATATAATGAATAACCAATCGAATTGATCAGAAAGAATAGAACTAAACTAAATGTATATTGTTTGTTTTTAAAGAGCTTAGGCTGTACGAATGGATCAGATGCTTTATGAATCCGCGCAATGAAGAGTATCAGGAGAGGTAAGCTTCCGACTAGTAAGAACCAAGAACCATTTGAAACACCCAATAGTAGCATAACAACGGTTCCACCAAGACTTGCACATCCAATCCAATCGAAGCCTCCACCTTCACCTACCTCATCTCCGAGGTATTTTCGATAAAAAGGAAGGACAAGCAAGATAAGGAGCGTGATACTGAATAACCAACGCCAATGTGCTATGCTAATAATGAGAGCTGAAATAATGGGACCGATCGCTGTTCCAATTGCCAAACCTGATGCGGCCATTCCAGAAGCATATCCCCTATTTTTTGGAGGAAAATATCGAATGGGTATAATCATGGCTGTAGCGGGGATAGCAGCAGCTCCCATTGCCTGCAGACATCTTGCAACAAGGATGAGCCAGAAAGTTTGCGAGACAAGACCAAGCAGTGATCCTCCTGCAAACAACAACAGTCCAACGGTCAATAAATTTTTTAATTTGTACAGGTCAGCGAGCTTCCCGTAAGTCACTGCTCCTATCGCATAAATCAGACCATAAGCAGAAGAGATCCAACTTACTTCTGAGATACTTAACTCAAATTCCTCACTTATTTGAGGAAGGACAATGTTGAAAATGGTACCACTCATTGCTGAAAAAATAAGAGTAACCATTAGTAAAATGATTAGTTTCTGGTTATTAGCCGTTATTTTCGTTTCCATCATAAACCTCCATATTTAAAATAGGTATGTCAGTACTGACTGACATTCTGTGCAAATAAAAACTAGGGAGTTAAAGCCCTAGCAAAGAGTTGAACACTCTCTTTGATAAACTCATCAAGTGATACCGTAGTAAAGCTTGATGAGTCATCTAATTTATTCATAAAAGCACCAAAGTTCATAAACATGAATGAAAGGGCCTGCACATCTGCCTTTGTTTGAATCATCTTTCTTTTTTCCTGCATTTGGGAAAAATATTCCGTCAGAATGTCCAGAAATTGTTTCGGATGTTCTTGGGTTTTTTCCAAGAACCCAGGTGGTAAATTTCCAGCTTCTTTAATGCTGATTTGGATCATTTTTCGGTTGCGATTCATCAGTTCATGGTATTTGCGACTGATCAAAAGCAAATCAGTTTGGAGATCCCAGACCAACTTTTCGTTATAAAGTGTCTTCATCTCTTCTGAATAATGAAATCGATTAAAGGCAGTTTCAAGCAGATTTTGTTTACTTCCAAAATGACGGAATAATGTTTTTTCACTAAAACCAGCTTCTTCCGCAATCTCCTTTGTTGTTACACTATTGTAGCCTTTTTCTGAAATTAAATTGATTGCTGTAATCATCATTTTGTCTGAATTGCTTAGCTTTTGCTGGCTTTCCATATTCTCACCCTAAATGTTTAAACTTTATCTCTATTTAATTAGCAGAATAACCCTACTAATAGGGGGCTTGCTTTATGACAGTGATCACTGTCATTTTTATCATATGATGGATGTTAATTATTGTCAATCTTTTTTGGAATTTTTTTAACAGGACATGTTAATTATGTTTCCTCCACACTCCGCCATGACAAGCAGTGAAGCCGCATGATTCGTAAAATTTTAAGTGTTTCGAGTTAAAAGTCAAGGTAACAATTTCTATTCCAAATCGTTCAGCTTCGTTCAATAGCTGTTTTACTAACTCAACACCAATTCCTTGCTTTTGATAATCAGGATGTACGAGAATGTCCTCCATATAGCCATGCTGTAAGCCCATCCCTGAAATATATCCAAATCCAATCAGTCTTTCTTCTTCATTTCGTACTCCTGCCCAGAAATTGCAGTGTTTAAATAATATAGGATAGTCTTCATCACGTCTTTCCCAGCCAATCACTTCCCTTAAATCTGGGACTTCATGATTAGCAATGAAAGGATTTATTTTTATCAAATACTTCACTCTTCTCTCTCCCAAAATCAAAATTTATGAAACTGCAAATATTTTAGAGCTTGGATTATACATTCGGAGGAAAATCATTTATTCAGCATATTTTGTAACCCATTCTTTTATTTTAAGAGCAACTTCATTTATAGGAGTATATGTTGTTTCGATTGTCGGCATTATGGGGTCAAAAGCCTCATCTGCATTTTCGATTAGCCATTTTGCAAAGTCTTTGTGCTCCTGTATAAGTTCCGTTGACCAGCCTCTGTCACGCAAACGTTTTTCACGGGTCTGATCATCACAATGAAGGTTTACATAATAAACCTTACTAAATTCTTGAAAATCATCGCATTTTTCTACCTCCCAAGGCAGCATGGTTCCGCATAATACTGTCATTCGTTGACTTTTAGCGATGTGACTTGCAACCTTTACCCAGATATTTTTAAGCTTTTGCCAGTCTTCGACATCATGTTGTATTACATCAATATCAAACACATCTAAATCCGCTAATAACTCACGAATATAGGGTACGACTGTGCTTTTCCCAGTACCGCTTGCTCCAGTAACAATAAATAGTGGTAATTTTTTATCCATAATGATCACTCCATAAGATAGTAGAATCATCTTTTTCATGCTATGTCTTTATATCTTATTCCTTTTGTTACCATGGATATTGTCCTGTAATCTCTGAAAGAATTTTCCTTTTCTTATAAAAGAAAAGGATTGCCGCAGCAATCCCAATCATCATTCAACTTATCTTAAATTGCATTTGATATAAATGGGCATAGGTCCCTTCATATGCCAATAATTCTTCATGTGTTCCTTCTTCATCAATTCCTTGATCTGTTAGAACAACAACCCTTTTGGCATTTCTAATGGTTGATAGTCGGTGAGCAATAACAAATGTAGTTCGATTTTTTGCTAGTTCTTCTAATGCCTCCTGTACGACTCGTTCACTCTTATTATCCAAAGCGCTTGTTGCTTCATCAAAAATAAGAACAGGCGGGTTTTTTAAAAAGACGCGTGCAATGCTCAATCGTTGTTTTTGGCCGCCGGATAAGGTCACTCCTCGTTGACCGATATCAGTTTCATACCCATGGGGTAATCCCATTATAAATTCGTGGGCATTGGCCTTTTTTGCTGCTTCAATAATTTCCTCCTTCGTTGCATTTGGTTTTCCATAGCGGATATTATCCAGGACGGTTCCGGCAAATAAATAGACATCCTGCTGGACTACTCCTATGTTCCTTCTTAAAGAATTCAGGCTAATATCCTTGATATTGATCCCATCTAATAATATTTCTCCCTCTCTTACTTCATAAAAGCGGGGGATGAGCGAACACAATGTTGTTTTTCCGGCTCCGGATGGACCAACTAATGCAATATAGTCCCCTGCTTTAACGTCTAGAGATATATTTTCCAAAACATAGTCATGGGTATCAAGATATTTGAAGCTAACATGTTTAAACTCTATGTCTCCATTTACATCATTTAATTCAATTGCATCTTTTGAGTCTTGAATTTCCGGTTCAATCTCTAGTATTTCCATAAATCGTTCAAAGCCGGTAATGCCTTCCTGGTACTGCATCGTCATATGGGTTAACTTTTGTAAAGGCTCTATTAGATGCCCTATATATAATAAAAATGTGATTAAATCAGCCAGATCTAACGAAGCATTTACAATGTTCACACCGCCAAACACAATAACGGTAACGGTAATGAGCTGGATAAACGTTTCCATTCCATTGTATAAATAGGCCTCATTTCGATAGGTGCTTTTTCTGCTTTCAAGAAAGCGATTATTTTCAAATGCGAATTTATCCTTTTCGATTTCTTCATTCGCAAATGATTTTACAACTCGAATCCCTGAAAGGCTGTCCTCCACCTGTGAATTAATATCAGCAATTCTCGCTTTATTTCTTTTAATAGCTGCATTTATTCGTTTATTTAAAAACAAGGCAAAAAACGCCATAGGCGGTAAAAACATAAAGACAGCCAACGTTAATTTGACATTGATCATTATTAAGATCACAAAGGCACCTACAAACTTTACAAGATATCTAAGGTAATCCTCAGGACCATGATGATACAATTCAGATAACAAAAGTAAATCATTTGTAATTCTCGACATTAATTGCCCTGTTTTTTGCTTATCATAAAAACGAAATGATAATTTTTGAAAGTGATCAAATAATTCATTACGCATATCACTTTCCATCATGGCACCAAGCTTATGTCCTTGATAATCTGAAAAAAAGTTACATAGATTTTGAATCATAACTAATAAAATCATCAAAGCGCCAATCAAATAAATTTCTGTAAGTGCGTTTGCTATATTTCCTTCAAGCACATCTTTCGTTATATATCGCGTCAATAATGGATAGCTTAACGAAATCGCAGACACGATAAAAGTACAGGTTAAAACAGCCGAAAACAATCTTAAATACGGTTTGTAATAAGAAAGAAATTTTTTGAATTTCGTATTCATCCATTTGCTCCTTGTATGTTCGAGTTTCATTATGCATCTGTCTCACATATAAGGGCAAACACGTTTTGTCAGTTAACTAAATGTTGCACCCTTATATGTTGGTTCTAATTTCGTCACAAAGTTTTTCATTATAATAGCCTCCTTTTTTCTAGATAAATAATAATATTCCGTATTTTTTTTGAAATTCCTTTTATTTTTTAATGGTGACTTATAGCTATTTTGGATTATTTTTAGATTGGAACTTGTTTCGCAAAAATGCAATACAAAGCAATAATAATGGAAAGAGAATTTGTAACGGGACATGAAAGTATAATGTGAAATAATCCAAACCAATTTCATTATGACGTATTTGGTTTGATGCGATTAAAAGGGATAAGGGAGTGATGATCATTCCCATTCCAATGTATACAGAGCGATTTTGTTTTAATTTAAATAGTTGGGCAATTCCAACTGCTGAACCGAATGTCCAGCCGCCAATTTTAAAAAACACGCCGGCTAACATCGTTAAAATAACCAAGGCATCAAATCGTTCCAGGAAATCTGCAATGGAAACCATTCGAGCTGCAGTAAGCAGCGGGAAGAAATCTTTACTGTATATTTCAGGGCCTAATACAGATAATACCATAATCAAATTAACGGTCATGATCATACCGGTGAGGAAGATGGCAGTCATTCCTGCTATTCTTTTTTTATTCATTTTGTTTAAATAAGGGAAAAACATCGTGATGATGATCGCTTCTCCAAATGGGAATGTTAATACCATAGGAAAAACTTCTTTAATAATCGGTTTCGGACCATTTCCTAGAATTGGGGTAAGCTGCTGAATATTGAATTCTCTTACAGTTAACAAAAGCACCCAGATGATACTTAAAGACATAATATAAAATGGTATAACGGCTTCTCCCATTCTGCCGAAGGACTCAACTCCCCCGCGAAAACAATACACGATTAAGATCATAAAACTTCCTATAACGATTACCATTGGAGTCTTAACCAACATGGATGCAGCTAAGATCTCTGCGAAATCCCGACAAGCACGGGCAGCTAAATAGGTAAAATAGCCAATATAAATCAAAATAAACGGGAATGCCAAAAACTTCCCGATAATTTTAGGGATCATTTCAATTAACGTATCATTTGGATAATAATTCGATAATTTCGTATAGACAAACATTAAAATAAAACCACCAGTCATTGCGACCAGAATAACGATCCAAGCATCTTGTTTGGCTCCACCGCCTAATCCAAAAACAAACGTATTGCCAATTTGAAATCCAACGATTATATATAGTAATTGCAGTGCACTAATTTTTTCCTGCTTCATTCTATCACCTTGAGGATTGAAATGCTTCCATTAAATTGTTGATAGTATTTACAAAAGATTGGTATCCTATCCAAAAGCAGGATTTGCTGGAGGGTATGTATAAAGGCAGTTTCAAAAAGCTGAACTTTTTGAAACTGCCTTGAAGGAAAAGGGTGTCCTTAGAACTACTTGCCAGTTTTCTTAACATACAAATAAAAAACATAATCAGTGCCAATACCTTGAAAACCTAATTGCCGCAGCATTGCTGTTATATTCCCTCGATGATAGGTTCCGTGATTGACAACATGCTGGACTAATTCAAATATATTTGTTTCCAGTCGGCCATAGGTTGGATGTTCAGGGTATATTCTTTGATCGTAGTCATAGTGTTTAAAAAATTCTTTCATTTCTAAGGATAATTCTCCATACACGATCTCCATTTCTTCTAAACTTTTTCCGTTAACTTTCTTGAGTACTTGATTTTTATTTTCTGCTATTTCGTGATAACTTTTGTTGGACATGACTCCCAACCAGGTTATATCGGTTAAATATATATGCACCAACACTTCAGAGATCGACGAAAAAACGCTTTGAATCTTCTTCTGGTAAATGCTTCTCGGCAGTTCCTTCAAGTGCTCAAAAACTTTTTGGTTTGCCCAATCATGATAATCATACAGCTCGATTGTTTGCTGTTTCATTTGGAATCCTCCTTGCTTCAATAGGGATCAACTTTCCTTTTTAAGGTTCTATACAGATTGCTAAATCCCTTTTTTTTTGGGGATTTTTGTAAAAAACATTTTAGATGTAATATATTTAATGTGAGAAGCAAAAAAAAAAGAGCCATTTTCTATAGGCTCCTGTTAATTCGTTTATTTCGTTAGCTGATTCCTGTCCTCAATTTGTGGAGGTTCTTCCAGCCAACCATTTTCTAACATGATTTTTGCACCTTCCCTAGCGAAGGAGTATATATTCTTTGCCAAAATAGCCATTTTAAATGGCAAGTCGCTACGTAAGCTAAAAGCACTTCCTATTGCATTGCTTCCGAGCCCAAATGAAGACAGCAAACTAGTATTGTACAGCATTATTTTATCAGAAAATGGAGCTGCTTTAGAAGTTGTGGCTTTTCCGGCATGACTGGCTGGAGGTTCAATATAGCTTTGCCTTAAATATTCACCAAGTTCGATCTCAATTTTTTTTGATAATTTCATCCCTTTAACAAGATATTGTTTTACTTCTTCATTTGAAGCCACTTGAGCAAATCCAATCATTAATTGCATACCAACAAGGTTTGTCTCAATCGCATGATGGATAAGAGAAACTTCAACTGTATTAAGGGATCTCGTTTCACCTAATGGATTTAATCCGCCTAAATAATGTTTATCTTTTACAAATGTTACTTCTTTTGGCATAGTTACAACCGGTGGTCTTACTAGTACCCCTTTTTCTAAAAGAAATTGGGTTGTTTGGCTGTTCATTATTTCCGATTCTGCAGTCATATGGATAAAAAAATCCTCAATATCTTTTCGATAAGACATACCTGTATAAAGGGCAAAAAGGCTCATCTCAACTTTAGTCATCATATGTAAATACACAATATCAAATATATGATCAAAAAGTTTTGGAACCCCTTTATGGATATCGCCTTCTGTAAAACCAATCGGTAAAACTGCACCTTCCTGCTGAAAAATACTTTTCAATCTGTCTATATTTTCGAGTGTACCTGAATAATGCATTTGCAACAGCTTTTTTTCTTCAACTCCAGCGTGTTCAATAAAATGCTCTAAAATCCTAAGAATCATTGTTTTTTCTTGATAAGTCATCCACAAATTAGCTAATTCTGAGGATGAGATAGGTGCTTGACTTGAAGGCATACAATCAACCCTCCTACTTTTTTCCTTAATATCTCCAATTTTCTTTACTTTATAAATTGAAAAATATCTTCCTCCAAGTCCATCTCCAATATCTCGTAAATAATTGAGGATAGAATTTATTCTTAAGTAAAAAATAGGAAAAATGATGTGATTCGGAGGGATAGGAATGTCATCGGAAATGACAGAGAAATGCGGTGTGTTTGGGATTTTTAATCATCCTAAAGCCGCTGATTTAACGTATTATGGGCTTCACGCTCTGCAGCATCGCGGCCAGGAGAGTGCGGGAATTGTGGTAAGTGATGGCAAATCATTTAAACACCATCATGGAATGGGATTAGTAGCTCAGGTGTTTACACGAGACATTCTAAATGGCTTAAGCGGCAATATGGCAATCGGTCATGTTCGTTATTCAACTACAGGAATGAGTTTGTTGCAAAATGCACAGCCGCTTGTTTTTAAATATAGTGAAGGTGATTTAGCTGTAGCCCATAACGGAAATTTAGTAAATGCAGGATTTGAACGAAATATTTTACAACAGCAAGGGAGCATTTTTCAAACGACGACTGATACAGAGATTATTGCCCATCTTATCGCCCGCTCTAAGAAAAAATTGTTTGGAGAAGCAGCCCCCGATGTGTTAAAAAAGATTGACGGGTCTTTTGCCCTGCTTATCATGACAGAAAAACAAATGCTGATCGCTCTTGATCGTAATGGTTTGCGTCCTCTCTCACTTGGGAAAATTGGGGATGCTATTGTTGCTGCGTCAGAGACATGTGCGTTGAAGGCTGTTGATGCTAAGTTTTGGCGCGACGTAGAGCCTGGTGAATGGCTTCTTGTTGATGAACAAGGAGTGAAGACAGGACGATTTGCCGCAAAAGAAAACCTTTCTCTTTGTTCTTTTGAATTCGTCTATTTTGCCCGTCCTGACAGTGTGATCCAAGGGAGAAGTGTTTTATCGATTCGCAAGGAGCTGGGGCAAATATTGGCAAAAGAACATCCAACAGAAGCGGATGTGGTAGTCGCTGTTCCTGACTCAAGCGTTCCCGCTGCTATTGGCTTTGCTCAACAATCAGGTATTCCATATGAAATGGGATTAATCAAAAATCCATATGCCGGCAGGTCCTTTATTGAACCAACTCAAGAATTACGCGAATTAGCGGTTCGTCTTAAATTAAGTGCGGTACAAGAAATTCTCGAAGGAAAAAAAGTAGTGCTTGTTGATGATTCCATCGTAAGAGGAACAACAAGCAAGCGAATTGTTCAATTAATTCGGCAGGCCGGCGCTAAAGAGGTTCATGTCAGAATTAGCTCGCCCATGGTTCGGAATCCATGTTTTTATGGGATTGATATGCCGACGAAGGAAGAATTATTTGCTAATGTGCATGAGCATGAGCAAGCAATGGGAAAAGCGATCGGCGCAGATTCATTGGCTTTTTTAAGTACGGAAGGGCTATTAGAGGCAGTAAAAGTTGATATGGCTGAAACAAGCAGCCGTTGTATAGCATGCTTTAGCGGAGCTTATCCAACTAAACTTTACCTTGAGTAAATTTATCATGGATAATCTTGACTGGATGAAGAATGATAACACGAAAAGATTTTGATAGGTGAGCTTTAAAAGAGGATACATTGTGAGTAGTCATACAAATGTTGATCAATCATGGCTGGCTAAGGAACCGCCACAAGCAGATGACCGTGAAGCACTTATTAAACAGTCCAAATAAAATGATTCATTTCCTGGGGAAGCGCAAAAACTGACAATTTCCGTTTGTAGTAGAGAGCGGCCATTTAAATAGCCGCTCTCTACTTTTCATATTTCTTAGTTGATTATGCCTGTTGCCTTATATTTGTTAATTCAGTGGCTTCTACTCGTCTTTTCTGCTCATTAGAAAGGCTTGCTGCTTGATTTATTAAAGTTAAGTTTCGAATATCTTCATCAGTAATGGAAGGCTCGATATTCCCTACGATGTTATTTACCCATTGAACCATCGGACTTTGAAGCGATTCAGGCAGTTGCTCAGGAATAATCCATCCATCACCTAACTGCTTGCTTTTCACACGAACTGAATGGTCTTCAATTAATAATGTCCCTTCTGTTCCATACAATTCAAGCTGAAATGGACTTCCGTTTGATAAAAATCCGGTTTCTAGAGTTCCAAGTGCTCCTGATTCATATTCAATGACTGCGACTGCATTATCATCCACCTCATAGCCTAAAGTGTTTTGCAAGCGTGCAGTTACAGCTTTTGCAGGACCAGCAAGTCGGTTCGTTAAGTAGATTGGATGGGCGCCGAGGTCAATAAACGAACCACCGCCACACTCTTCTTTGTGGAAGAAATGCCCAGGAAGCCAGCCAGTTGGGTTTCCTTCGAAAGGAACTGCGCCATTATGTGCTAAACGGCACCGGATGGATGTTAAACGTCCTAAAAGCCCCTTATCAATGGTTTCTTGAGCAAATATGTAATAGTCTTCTGTTAGCCTTGGTAATGACACCATTAACTTTACATTATTTTCCTTAATGGCAGAGAAGATCTCATCACAATCTTGAACTGTAAATGCTAACACTTTTTCGGTGAAAATATGTTTTTTATGTTTTGCTGCAAGAATAATGACTTCCTTGTGTAGATTTGTTGGTGTATCAACAATGACGGCATCAATCTCAGGGTTTTGTAAGACTTTTAGTAAATCAGCTTCAAAGGGCACATCAAGCTTTTCAGCCCATTTTTTCCCCCGTTCTCCGTTTTCATCCCAGACAATTTTAATGGATACGTTTTCATTTTCGGACGCCTGACGTGCATAATCATCAGCATGGACATGCCATTTGCTTAGCATAGCAACATTTAACATGGAAGAACCTCCTTAAATTAGTAAAAGAAATCGTTTCAAATGTTGTGAAATCTATTGATGTCAGAGGAATAAACAACAGAAGCGATTTGTTATTTACTCCCCTCACGTCATAGATAGGTGTGAAACCTAAATAAAAACTTGACCCTTTTTTTATTTCTCAATCGTATGTAAAGCAACTGACAAACTGGCAAAATCTCCAACATGTTCTCCTAAACCTGAAGGCATAACCTTGCAAACGGAATGTGATATACTTAAGGATTCTTTTTGGAGTTCTTCTTTGACAATTAGCTCTAATATGTCCTGTTGACGTCCATAAATACTGCCGATAATAATTCTTTCCGGATTAAGGAGATCGACTAAGATGGCTAATCCCCTGCCTAATTTGCGGCCTACTTCATGATAAACTTCTATTGCAAGCGGATCGCCGTTCTGTGCAGCTATTCCAACGCTTTTTGCTGTTATTTTTTCTTTATCCTCCAATGAAGGGCAGAATGATGGTGTCTTTCCTTTATGAATAGCAGCTTCGGTCATCTTTTTTGCTAAATTGGCAATTCCCCCGCCGCTGCAAAAGCCCTCAAAGGAACCGAATTTTCCATACCCGAGCGGACCCTCTTCTGCAAGTCGGATATGACCGACTTCTCCTGCCATATCATTTGTTCCAGTATATAAATTCCCATTTAAAATAAGCCCTGCTCCCATCCCTGTGCCAAAGGTTAAAAAAATCATATTTGATGCACCTTGACCTGCTCCCCATTTCCACTCTGCTAAAGCACAAGCATTTGCATCATTCTGCAATCCTACGGGAACACCGTATTTTTCATGAAAAGGGGTTATGACATCTACCTTATCCCAATTAGGAAGATTAGGGGGTGAAAGGATCAAACCTCTTTTACTATCAAGAGGGCCTCCACAGCTGATCCCAATGGCATTAATCGAGCTTAAATTCAAGGCTTGGAGGATATGATCTAACATATCTTCCAGTTGTTTTATTGCTTGTTCAGGTGATGGCGGTGTTGGGAATTGTTTCTTTTCAAGAATCTCAATCCGAGAATCAATTACGCTGCCAATTGTTACAGCACATTTTGTCCCGCCAATATCAAGTCCTGCTAATAGATTTCTTTGCATTCCCAAAAAACTCCTCCTCCAGCATGATACATAATGAGTGATAAATGGGCAGATGTCTTTCCTGAATCGAAGGTGTATCATCCCATGGAACATTTATCGTCACATCGCAAATTTCGTTCATTTCCCCGCCGTTTCTCCCGGTTAAACCAATTGTGAACATACTCTTTGCTTTTGCTACTTTTAAGGCTTGAAGCACATTTTTTGAATTGCCTGAAGTACTGATGCCTAATAACACATCCCCGTTTATCCCATAGCCCACAACCTGCTGTGCGAAAACTAGAGATGGGTCAACATCATTTGCAAAGGCTGTCATAAGTGCCGAATGATTACTCAATGATATAGCTGGAAGGGCTCCCTGCAGATGGTTGATCAAGTTTTCTGCATCAGCCGGAGCAACCTCTAAAAGTCTTTTTTGTAAATTTTGGTCAACAGGTCTTTTTAAAAGGAACCCTTTCATTAATTCTCCAACAATATGCTCACAATCAGAAGCGCTCCCGCCATTCCCGCAGAGCAAAAGCTTTCCGCCTTTGTTATAACAATTTTTCAGAATAAGAAAAGCTTCTTCAATATCAGCCATACAGGCGGTTAGCTCGGGATATTTTTTTACTAATCGAGTCATTTCCTGATTCATCTTTTCACCGCCTATTCTACAGGAGCAATAATGACCTCTATGCCCCGATTCTTAAATTCCTTAATCATTTCTTTATCAGCCAGTTCGCTCGTAATGAAGATATTTGTTTCTTCAAATTGACAAAATGTGGTCAGACCGGCTTTTTGGAGTTTGCTATGGTCTGCAACAACAACGATTTTTTGTCCTGCGCGAACCATTGCTTTTTTCATATTTGCTTCATATAAGTCTGAGCTTGTAAAGCCTTGTCTTAATGAAATTCCAGATGTTCCTAGAAACACATAATCGGCATTATAATTTTGCAATTCAATTTCAGCTTGCGGTCCGACAAGGCTCATCGAGTTTTTCCTTAATTTTCCCCCTAATAAATAAATAGAAGCTGAATCATCTTTGCTGCATTCTTCCGCTACATTCATGGCATTTGTGATAACGGTCAGATCCCCGCTTTCCGGCAAGTTTTTTGCCACATACCAAGTAGTAGAGCCTGCATCCAATATAATAATTTGTCCCTCTTTTACTAATTGGGCAGCCGCTTTTCCAATTGCTTCTTTTTCCTTGGAGAATTGTTGCGTACGTTCGTCTACCGGAAGAATAATTGATTGGCTTAGCGGCTCTTCGATTAAGATTGCCCCGCCATAATTTTTTTCAGCAATTCCCTCTTTTTCCAGCTGTGCTAAATCTCGTCGAATCGTTTCCTCAGAAACATGCAGCAATTCTACGAGTTCTGAAACTTTGACACTTTTGTTTTTGATTAATTTCTCTCTAATCATCTTACGTCGTTCCGCCACAATCATCTGACGACTCCTCCTGGCTCTAGTAATTGCTCTTTTAAGTGAAGAAACGCTTGTTTAATAAAGTCTCGATGTCCAAAGCTTCCAGATTTTAAGACAAATAACATAGGATCATTTTTTAAAGATATGCATGATGGCAAACCAGGCTGTATTTCTTTCCACACTCTCATCCCGCTTATATTTAGTCTGTGACAGACTGCTGCTGATGTATCACCGCCAGCAATAACAAATCGTTTTTGCCCTGTTTGTTGAAGAACAGCTTTTGTCATTTCTGCAAGGGTGCTTGATACCAACTGTGAGATTTCTCGATTACTTATTCCTTGCTGGAAGGCTTTTTGCTTTGTTTCTTTCACTTTTAAAGGATCATTTGTTGAATGAAGTATGACATTTTTCCCTTGATTGATCTCGGTTACCATCACATTTAATAGCTGTGTTTTGCTGCTTGTGAATCGTTCCTTATCTAGTAAGCAAAGGCTGTCTAGCTCAAAAACGCTTGCACCGCGTGCCCTCATATACTCGATTTGTTCAAATGTTTGCGGCATCAAGCTTCCTGCAGCACAAAATATTCCTTTTCCTTGATGGTATTCAGGGACGTTTTTTGGAAGCGTTTGTTCGGGCTTTTTTCCAATTACAGCTGGAAGTTCCTCCGCTAATGCTGAGCTGCCAGCTAATATCTTGAAGTCATATACGGTATTTGCGATTGTTTGCAAATCCGCTTGGTCTGTCACATCCATAATGACATATTGATAGTCTTTTTTTAGAGCATAAATGGTTTCTCTAAGTATTTCTGAACCTTGTTTAATAATTCCTTCTTTTATGTTTGTTACTTTTCTATTAGTCTGTGATTTTAGTATATCGACTAAGATAGAGCATGTCATAGGGTGAACAGGATCATGGCGGAACTCTGAATCTTCTAAAGGCTGACCGTGTACATAATGGATGCCCTGTATGGTTTTTCTCCCGTTCTTAGGGAATCCAAGCACAACAATCGCAAAATCTTCATCAAGTGCATCGAGCATAGCATCAAATTCAGCCCCGATATTCCCCCTAAACACAGAGCAGGTTTTATTGAAAAACTGTGTGACTCCTCGTTTGTGTAATTCCTTCGTTGCTTGAAAAACCTTCTGATAGGCGGTTTTTGCCTCATCAAATCTGGAATTTGTATCAAGTATAAGGACATCTGTGCCGTTTAGTTGTTTGTCTTCGGACTGGATGGACGAATAGACGTCAACGGTATAATTTGATTTTGCAAACATAATTCCTATATCATTTGCACCTGTTATATCATCTGCTACAACACCGATCATTGCATTTGCCACTTCCTTTTAGGTTTATAGCCAGAGTAGTGAAGAAAATCCTCTGCTGTGTCAAAAGATAAAGGTTTGAATTCTGTCCCACACGCCTTTGCGGTGATTATCATTCGGGACACCATTTCCAACGTTTCAAGCGCCATTCGTGCTTCTTTGATGCTCGTATCATATACGAGTACACCATGATTTTCCAGCAAGAGGATGTTAGCTTTAGTCGCTTTCTTTCTGACGGCTTTTCCGAGATCGTTAGAACCAGGGTGATAATAGGGAATTCGTTCAACTCGTTCGAGATAATACATGGATTCAACAAAGAGATTTGATGGCAGTTCGATCCCGGTGCAAGCCGCCATCGTGCTATAAAATGGTGAAGCATGGAGAACAGCTTGGATTTCAGGTCTTTCTTGATAAACAGCACGATGCATCGGCATTTCCTTAGATGGCTTTCTCTTATAATTGGAGAGGCAGGCATTAAATTGGCACTCAATGAGATCATTATCTGCTAATTCTCCAAGATATGTACCGCTAGCGGTAATAAAGCAGCTTTCTTCTCCGTGTCGTGCACTGATATTGCCGGCATTCCCCCATGCAAGCTGTTTATTGATCATATAACGTCCTAATTGTTTTAATTCTTGAACAAGTGGAATCAAAAGAAGCACCTCACTTCCTATTATAGAGGGGAGATCCCCCTCCGAAGAACAAACACAAGTAAATTGGCTTGAATTTACTATAGGTCTGAATATTTTAAATTTAGCGACAGTCCGCTATTATTCCCATTCAAGTAGATTCGTTTCTGTTACTGGTTTTGATTCATTTGCAGGAATACGGAATGTCTTAATTTCAGATGGATGAAACTGTGCTTTAATTTGTCTGTTCCATTTAGGCAGCGTGATAATCGCTGTTGTAGCATCATTTGCTGTTTCATAGGCACGAACGATGAGATCATCATTGTCTTCCGCTTTCTTTACAACACTTACAATCACATTGTCGACATCAACAGATAAAAAGGAATCTTTCTGCGGCAAAGCACCTTTATGATAGGTTTCAATGATCGTGACCGGCTTCTGATTTAATTCCGCTGCTCGTTTGACAGTTCCGGCTGTTTCCCAGTTCCCTTTATGTGGAAGGATGGAATAGGTGAAAGTTTGGATTCCTTGATCAATAAAGGAATAATGGCCATCTTCCTCAGGAACTAATGGATCATGATGAGCGTAAATCGGGCTGCGCAGAACCGTCAAGCTCATTTCCTTGTTATGAATATCAAAGCTATACTTTCCATCATTCAGAATGCTTAATCCATACATTTCTCCTGTCTTTTGATGTGTGCCTGATACATCAATCCAATTCTGGCCAGGCTCTTCTTCTCCATTGCACTCCCTTACAATCGTTCCATAAGGGATCTCATAGGTCGCTTTTCTAAATACGAGGTCTACTGGGAATTTTAGCTTTAGAAGCTTGAATTGCTCCTGCCAGTTTAACGTGCAATGAACATCAATTTGATCTAATTCTTTATAGATCGTAAAGTCTTGTACGAGAGTGGATTTGCCGTATTCACTAATAACGCGAATTACCGACTTAACTGGTCCATGCTCAACGCGTTTTACGCTTTTCGCCTTAAATGAACCTGCTTCTTCTTTAAACTGGAGAACATTATGTGACCAAGTATCACTCGTGTCATGGATGACAATTGGACTTGCTGCTGGGCCATCCAGTAATTCGAGTTCCTTTGTTTTATCAAACAAGCTTGTTATAAAACCAGTCTCTGCATCAATTTCAACCCGGAATGTATCGTTTTCAAGAATGGTATCAATTGAAGGTAAGCAAGGAAACTCATTTGAAGCTTCAGCCCGCAGCAATTTATAGACGCGGTATCCCATAGATGGAAGCTCTGCGATAAAGCTCACTCGATAGCGTCCGCCTGATGTTGCATGTGATTGAACAGTTTGCATTGGAATTTGCTTACCTTCTTCATCTACTAAAATATCGCCTTCTTTTAAGCCGCCGACTTCAAGTTCGACGTTCACCCTGCTATTCCATGAGTGCGGATTAAAGACAACAATTGGCTTCATTCCCTCTACTTCCTCAATATCAATTCTCCATGACAAGGATTGAACCGCATAATTTAATCCTCTGCTGCCGATTGACATTGCTTCACCATGCATATTCCTTGCATCCTCGTACGCTTCCTCTAAGCTCGTTCCTGCTAAAATATCATGGAATTGATTGAATAAAACATTTTTCCAAGCTCGGTCATACTCATGGATTGGATAGCTTTGGCCCGTTACCCAATTAGCGATAGCAGAGAATTTTTCTGCTTTAATTAACATGTTTTCTGCTTCCCGATTCCATTTTTTAATGCCTGAATGAACAGCATAACAACCGCTGGCATGATGCTGTAAGTCATCGTGTACAGATGGAAATGGAAGATTCTTTTTTATTAATTCCTCAAAGAACTTATTCGGTGTGCTAAAGACTAATGAAGGGAATGTTGGATCTTCGTTTAAACGTTTGATACTTTCAATATTTTCCTTCGTTGGACCGCCGCCATGGTTACCGACACCGTAAAAGCACATTAAATCATCAAATGGTGCTTTTAATTCTCCGGCATTACGGCGGATATGCTTATCTAAATCTTTGCCCCAGGTACAATATTCAAAAGGGATTCTAAATGCTAATACCCGGGAGCCGTCATCTGATTCCCACCAGAACAGCCTGCTTGGGAGCCCTTTTTCTTGTGGACTTGGACGCATGAAGATGTAATAATCCATGCCGCTTTTTTTTAAGATCTGCGGCAGCATGCCATGATGCCCAAAGCTGTCAACATTGTAGCCGACCTTCGCCGTCACCCCGAATTTTTCTTGAAAATAGCGTTGTCCATAGAGCCCTTGACGAACAAAGGATTCTCCGCCAGGTAAATTGCAGTCGGGCTGCACCCACCAGCCGCCGACGATTTCCCAACGACCCTCTTTAATTCGTTGTTTGATTTCTTCAAACATTTCAGGTTCATTATTTTCGATCCACTCATAATTTGCAGCAGAGCTATTTGTAAACACAAAATCAGGGTATTCCTTCATCCGGTCAAGTGCTGAACGAAACGTAGCTTTTGTTTCCTGAAAGCCTTCTTGCCACTGCCATAACCAAACAGGGTCTAGGTGGGCATTTCCTATCATATGCAATGTTTGCTCCTTCGTTTTGGATCGTTGTTTTTCCTGTACAACGGTTGTTTTTTCAGTCATCTTTTTTCCCTCCTAATGTCATGTTAAAGCTTGGTTCCATCGCTGTTGAACAAATTAATGATTGTTGAATCGAAATTAATGCTTCGGCCTGCTGACCAAAGCGCTGCTCCCCAACGGTTATATCAACAGCGATTCGTTCTCGATAGCCAACGGCTTCTTTTGGTACAGATATCGTTGTTGAAAATTGGCTTGTTTCTTTACTAGGTACAATTGCATTAAATTCACTCATCTCTATTACCCAGCCATGAGGTGCTTGTATTTTCGCTGTAATTTCTTTTTCCACGTTAAATGGATTTTTTATTTCAATCGTCATCGTAAATGTTTCACCTTGATTGACCGTCTGCTGGTATGGTTGAATAACTGCCCCAAATCCCTCTGCGCCAAAGTCGATTTCCTCTAAAGGCAATAGCTCATGATGAATTTTTTCTAGTAATCTTCCATTTTTTTCAATTTGTTCAAGGTAATCGTCCGTTACGAAAATCGGATCCCAATGTCCTGAAAGAAGGAGATCTGGTTTAAGAGTTTTGTAGAGTAAGGCGCTATCAACATAATCCCAAATACGAAATTTGTTATGGTAAACGTAGTTAGCATCTTCATTTCCTTGATATTGGTCACCAATGGCGATCACACGTTTTCCATCTATTTCAAACTCGATTGCCGCCGCAAAAAGTGTATGTCCTGCTTGTGGATACAAGGTGAACTCATACTCTTCCCATCTCACTTTTTGTTTTAGCGGTAAAATGCGGTCAACGTTTATTGGGTCATACCATAAACATGGCAGATCATACGTTTTAGGATGTTCCAAAATATCAGCAAAGTTTTCAGGGCACCATATTTCTGCGCCTTCCACATCCCTTAGTAGATTCATGCCGGCAACATGGTCATCATGGTAATGTGTAGGAATGACAACATCTATCTTATCGATTCCAAATTGTTTCTTAAGTGTTGAAATGGTATATAACCATGGACGACGTGAAGCTCTATCAGAACCTGCAGCGATTCCGCCAATAAAATCATAGCCAAAATCAAGGAATAACGCTTTACCGCTTTTCGAGATAAGCACATAAGAGTTTGCCATACTCGTTCGATTCATTAATAGGTTCTCAGTGATCCGTTCATACGGATTCTCTCTTAGTTGGAACAGTCTTGGATTCTGCTTGCGCTGTTCCATAAGCTTTGTAAAGCGGTCTATTAAAAGATTGATCGCCTCTTTTGGGTGATTCATCACTTCCCCATGTGAAGGCAGGAGAACATCAGGATTTCTGCCTTTTAGATCCAAGAGCGAAAGGATACTTAAAGCAATCCCTTCGCCTCCATTATAGGACCATTGTGTTGCAGATAAGGACCACACCTTACCCGGTGCATAAATCAAATCACCTGTAAAGGCTGTTTGTTTGCCATCAATTTCTCCAATGATCGCAATGGAGCCAATGGTGTGGCCTGGTGTTGGTACAATCGTAAAAAATCTTCCATTCAGCATGAGTGTTTCGTAGTCTTTTAACGTCGAATAAACAGGCACTGATCGGAGGAGGGAAAAGCGATCCTGCCTCATGTTATAGTTATTGTCGATTACTCTTGCCTTCCAATGCTCATCAACTTGTTCAAATAAATCCTGTTCTGTATGAGGGACCCGGATTCGGATTCCTTTCCTAGCTGCAAGTTCAAGTCCTTGAGCTTGATCACGATGGTGATGGGTCATGAAAATGTCTGTTACTTCTGCGATCCCGATTGATGGCAGTTGTACGAGGACATCACCGCTGCCAAAATCGATAAGTATTGCTTTTCTCCCTGATTTTATGACGTAAACGTTACAAGTATCTTTATAGATATAAAGATTAGTAGAGATTTGCCTCATCATGTGTATTCACGACCTTTATTTCTGTTGATTTAAAACTTCGTTTATGTAAGTTGAAATGATTTCGCTTTGTTTGAACTGCCTAAGAAATGTTCAATTTTTTCAATAACTGTATTTTCTACTGCATTTCTTCCTATTACTAACTGCTCCTGATGAAGGGCTTTACATTCCTGATTTGTCATCCTATTCTTCCGCCCTATAGCCTCTAGCAAAGAAAGCTCTAAATCAGTAGCGATATTTACTTTACTGATTCCTCCATTGCGAATCATGATGGCCTCTCTCATCATTACCGCAGGTACCCCAGAACCGCCATGAAGAACTAAATGTACGGGTGTTAAATTACGTATAGCTTTTAATCGGTTCAGGTCTATTTTTGGTTTTCGAACATGATAAACACCGTGTGCGGTTCCAACCGATACGGCTAAAGCATCACATCGGGTTTCGTTGACAAATTGCCATGCCTCCTGAGGATCTGTGTAAAGCTCTTCATCTGTGTCTGTCTCGACAAAGTCCGTTGTCCCGATCTTCCCAAGCTCTGCTTCAACAGAAACTCCTCTTGCATGAGCAAAATCAACGACTTCTTTACTTATTTTGATATTTTCATCCAGCTCTTTTTCTGAAGCGTCAATCATGATCGACGTGAAACCAGCTTCAATGGCAGCTTCAATAATGGAAAGCTGCTTTGTATGATCAAGATGAAGGACGACCGGAACGGTGATGTTCTCTTCTTCTACCGTCTGATAAAATTCTTCCGCAATTTCGCATGGGGTAATCCCATAGCGTATGAGCTCTTTTTCTGAAATTTGAACGATGACAGGTGATTGCGTTTTTTGGCCCGCGTGCAAAATTGGACGAACCATCGGTGTATACCTTGGGGAGAAGGAGCCGATGGCATATCTGTTTTTTTCGGCAATTATTAATGCTTCTTTTAATGTAAGGACATTTTTCGGCTTCGTCTTTTTTGCCATTATAGTAAACTCCTTTAATGATTTATTTGGTAACGAACTCTGTCATGCTGTGATAGTAATCTCTTAATGGATGCTGCAGCTTCGTATATCCTTTTTCATAGATTTTGCGATAGTCACGATGCGCTTTTTCGTTTGGGGTAATGCGTTTTTTTCGGTTACGTAAGTTTGAAATGGCTTCTTCTACGTTTTGATAGACCTTGCTGCCAATTCCCGCCGTCATTGCAGCTCCGAGTAAAGTTGCTTCTGAAAGATTTGGAATGGTTAATTGGCAGTTGGTAATATCCGCTTTTATTTTCAGCCAAGCTTTGTTTTTGGCTCCTCCGCCAACGACAATTACGTGGTTGATTGGATGTTCTGTGATCCTTTCTGCTGATCTTCGAATCGCTTCCATTTCATAACAAGTCCCTTCCATTATTGCCTTTAACAAATCCTGACGCTCATGTGAGGCAGCAACACCGATAAAAGCAGCTTTTGTATCGGGATCAGGGTTTGGTGCACCACTGCCAGATAAATATGGATAGTAGAGAATCCCTGTCGGCCCTTCTTTAGCAAGTAACGATAAGCGGATGATTTCTTCATAGGACAATGTTTGGTCTGATAATTGATCTCTGAACCATTCAATTGAACCACCAGAGGAGGAGATTCCCCCCATCCAAAAAAAACGGTTGGCTACCATATGGCATCCAAATGACAGCCCTGATTCATAATCAATTTTGGATAAATCTCTTTTTTTCAGTGTTCCTACTAACGTTTCAGCTGTGCCTATTGAATCGAATACAATACCAGGTTTAACTGCTCCAACAGCGAGGGCAGCACATACGTGATCATGGCCGGCGATGGCAACAGGAGTTCCTTTTGCAATCCCGATCCTTTGAAGATCTGACAGGGTGGTTTCCCCCATGATCGTTCCGCTTGGAAAAGCTTGAGGAAACAACTGCTCTGGCAGGTCAAAATGGTTTATCCACTCTAAATCCCAGTCTTTTTGATCAATTTGAAAGGCATACGTTCTTGCAGCCAAGGTATAATCGGTTGCCAGCTTACCTGTCAGTTTATAGGCAATAAAGTCTGAAGCAGATAACCAAACAGCATGTTTTAATATCCCCTTATCTTTCCCTTTTAAGGAAAGAATTTTGGCTAGACCATATTTATAGCTAGTATGCAAACCAGTTTTTTGAAAGCGGCGAAAAGGATCATCTTCCTTTCCAATTTGATTCGCTTCATTTAATGCACACCTGCTGAACCATGGTATAAAAGCTGTTTTTGCTCTCCCTGTCTCCCTATCAAGCAACAAGCCTGTTTCAGCCATGCTTGATATTCCGATAACGGAAACCATTACATTTCGGTTTGACATGATTTCAGACAGACATTCGTATATCTTGTTCCATATTTCCTCCGGTTGATAAAATGGGTTCCCTTCGCAATCGTGACGGATAATCATTTGCCGTATTGCGATCTGAATAACATCACCGTTTTCATGAAAAAGTCCTGCTTTGCAATGTGTTGTGCCGAGATCAATCCCTATCATCGCCATTGTGTCACTTACTTTCTTCGAGTGCTTGTTTAACTCGCGCCATTCCAAGCTCAGGGCTCGTTAAAAATTTCGATTGCATTGGTTTTGGAAGCTTTTCAAGCACTCTTGCCATCGATGCTTGTGCTAAAACAACAAGTTCCGATCGGTCAGCAAGATTTGTCAGCACATTGGCAAGTAGTTCATCATGACCCGTTTTGTCCCCATTGATTAAGCGCTTATATGCTTCCTCTATAAGAACAGGTTCAAAGATAGCATTTGTTGAGAACTGCTTCGCTTTTGCTTTAAGAAGTCTAATAGTTGGATTTAAAGTTGTAGCAAGTGTTGCAGCCACTCCGATTCGTTTCGCGCGGATAATCGCTGCTTCTGCCATTGCTTCATCGATTCGGATAATCGGGATCAATACTTCCTCCCTTGCGAAAGGAACAATTTCTCCAACTGATGAGCATGCGTTTAAAATGATATCAGCTCCAAGTGCTTCAGCATTTTTTACGTATTGAATCAGTCTTCCTTGCACTTCTTCAAGTTTTCCGCCATTTTGACCTAGCTGTGGCAAAATCGAATCATCAACAAAATTAATGACATGAAGATTTGGTAAGGATTTAGCAGCTAAATCTTTTAGTGGCTCGACTGTAACATGTGTGGTATGAATGATCGCTAATGTTTCGCCCACCTGAGTTCCCTCCCTTTCCTATTTCTAGGTAGTCTGTATTATTAGCCTTTAGAACCTGCAGTTAAGTTCATACCTTCAATAAAGTATCGTTGGAAGATAAAAAACAAGATGATAACTGGAAGTAAAACCAATAGTGATCCAGCCATTAAATAGTTCCATTGTGTTGCCAGCTGTCCTTTAAATACTTGTAGCCCTATTTGCAACGTGTAAAGTGATTCGTCGTTCACATAAAGTAAGGGTCCTAAAAAATCATTCCATGCACCGTTAAACGAGAAAATGGCAACAGTGGCAATCGCAGGCTTTGCGAGGGGAATCATAATTTTTGCCCATATATAGAAATGATTGGCCCCATCAATTTTTGCTGCTTCAACTAACTCGTTCGGAATTGTTAAAAAAAATTGCCGGATCAGGAAGATATTGAAGGCGCTTCCGAAGAATGCCGGGATGATCAATGGTAAATACGTATTTAACCAACCTAATTTCGAAAATAAAACATAATGCGGAATCATGGTGACGAATCCTGGAATCATCATGGTCGCTAAAACGACGGCAAACAAGAAATTGCGCCCTTTAAAGCGGATTTTCGAAAAGCCGTAAGCAATAAACGAATTTGCTAATACATTGCCTAATACGACAAAGACAGTAATTAGTAATGTGTTAAATAAAAAGCGGGTAAATGGCGCAGCTTTCCACGTTTCAAGATAATTTTCCCAATGCCATTCTTTTGGAATAAAGGTAGGAGGATATTGCATGATTTCTCCCATATGTTTAATTGATGTGGCAAACATCCACCAAACAGGCAACAAAATTAGCAAGCTTCCTCCTAGGAGAATCATGGTGACAATGGTCTGGGATATTCGTTTTTTTACCTTAACACTTTGGAAATAGGCTTCCTTTTGTACAGATACACTCATTTATGATCATCTCCTTCATAGTGCACCCATCTTGGAGCAAGTTTTAAATTTATCACTGTTAAAATCAAAATGATGATAAATAAAATCCATGACATCGCCATTGCATATCCCATATCAAACACTTCAAAGGCTTTATTCCACATATGTAAATTAAAGAAAACTAAAGAGTTTGCGGGTCCGCCATTACCGCTTTCACTCATGACATAGGCTTCTTGGAAAACTTGAAACCCGCCGATTAAACTTGTGACAACATCAAAGAAAATGACCGGGGTAATCATTGGTAAGGTGATATGTCTGAAGCGTTTAAATGCAGAAGCACCATCTATTTCTGCAGCCTCATAAAGCGATTTTGAAACACCTTGCAAGCTGGCAAGATATAAGAGCATTCCTCCGCCAAGACTCCATAGCTTCATAAAGATCAAGGATGGTTTTGTCCAATTAGGGTCAAATAACCATGCAGGACCGGTAATGCCAACCCAAGACAGTACCGTATTAATAAGACCGGTGTTCGGGCTTAATAATTGCATCCAAAGCAAATACACACCGACACCTGATAGGACAGCAGGTAAATAGAAAATCGTTCGATAAAATCTCATGCCAGGCACTCCTTGATTTAGCAAGACAGCTAAAAGAACGGCACCTGCTGTGGTAATTGGAACGGATATCAAGACATAGTAGAGGGTATTTCCTAATGAAATCCAAAACAGATCGTCATTGGTGAACATTCTGATATAGTTACTTATACCGATGAAATCCATTCTGGAGGTAACATCATAGTTTGTAAAACTTGCATATAAGGAAAACAGCATTGGACCAGCTGTCAGGATTAAAAAGCCTATTAACCAAGGGGCAACAAAGATATATCCTTGTAAGCTTTCCTTTTTTTCCAGTGTCATGATTTTTCTATTTTTGATTTTTACTCTTTTTTCAGTCGAAGCCTGGGTTTGCATGTTTAGAGTCCCCCTTTTCCTAAGATGAAGTAATCAGGGAGCGAAACATTCACTCCCATGAACTTCGATTATTTTGTGCTTCCAACTAACTGCTCCACTGCTTTCTGGGCATCCTCTAAAGCTTCTTTTGGTGTTTTTTCACCTAATAATGCTTTATCCAGCTCAGGATTAATTAGATTAAGATAATCTGGAGCCTCGAGCGGTGTTGGGGTTAAAATCGTATGTTCCATATTGTCAATGGCAGCCTGGTAAACTCTCTTACCGTCTTCTTTAAGCTCAGAGCTTTTTGCGGCATTTTCGGATGCTTGAATGTTTGCAACATTATCAAAGTTTTTAACAGCCCAATATTCCTGTGCTTCAGGTCCTGTCAAGTATTTAATAAATTCCCAAGAAGCTTCAGGATTTTTGGCTCCATATGGTACTTCGGCAACAAAGCCTCCGCCCCATACTGTGTGGCCATTTCCAGGTTCCATTTCTGGCATTGGTGCAACACCGAAATTCATCCCATTGCCAAAGTCGCGAATTTTAGTATAGGCATCTGTTGGCGTTGTTACGACCATGCCGATTTTTCCTGAAATAAATGGATCTGCTTGGTTTTCACCAAATTCAGCTTTAAATCCGTTAATGACGTCCTCTCCATATATTTGTTCGAAATCATACACCCACTGCAAAGCATCAACCGCTTTTTCATCATTCACGACCGGTTTTCCAGCTTCATAGTCCCAGTAGCCGTGACCTGTTGCATTAAGCATCCAAATATCCGGCCCGATTTTATGTCTTGGTAAAAACCCGATTCGCGTATAACGTTTTCCGGTTTTTTGATCAATTTTTTTCGCAAACTCTTTTACTTCTTCCCACGTTTTAGGAGGTTGTTCAGGATCTAATCCCGCTTCTTTAAACAGGTCTTTGTTCCAAAATAGTAATCTGGTATCTGTATTGAAAGGCAAGGCATATGGTACGCCATCATGTGTAACAGCATTCCAAAGCTCCGGATAGAATTGATCTTTTATGCTTGGATCTTGTTCAAAGAATGTACCTAAGCTTTCATTTTGCTTTTTTTTTGCACGTTGTCTTACCGTGTTAATATCATTGATGATGACATCTGGAGGATTCCCCGCTGCAACCGCTGCCAATTCTTTTGTCCAGATATCTCCCCAAGGCAGATATGTATGTTTAACGTGGATTTTATCCTGTGAGTTATTAAAATCTTCAATGATTTTTTCAATAATTGGTCTGCGTGTTTCAGAGCCCCAGAAGGTCCAAAAATCAAGTTCAATCTTCCCTTTGCTGCTAGTTTCGTTCGTTTCTTCTTTTGAGGTCTCTTTGTTTCCTGAACATCCTGATAGGAACGTTCCCAAACTCATTATAAAAATCATGAGCAAGGTTAAAGATTTTCTGTAACTAATCATACATTTTCCCCCTTGTTAAAGTAAGAATTTACATCATTCAAAAACCCACAATATCGGTAAAGGTCTAATTAAGTATCGGGATCGGTAATTAATTGGATTTTTGCGGTGTTGCAGAATTTGATTTCACCTAACAGCAGTATGTTTTGTGTTATTTGTTTACTGATTATGTGAGGTTTTGTTGACTTGTCTTTATTATCGTTGTATACGCTTACAATGTCAATAATATTTTGAATCTTTTTATCTGATAAAATACGATAAATTTCTATGTTGTTTTCTACTGCTAGTTAGGTTGATGATTTGATCAAGATAAATATGAACCTATTAAATATACTCTAAAATCAACAAAAATCCTTATTTTCATAACGATGACTATGTCCCTTATCCTGGTTCTCGTACATATGCTAGTCAATAAAAATCTCAATTTGCACATCTGTATCTTCTTCACTGCAATCAATCTTATAAAATCGTTCATCAACTGCATGAATTCGTGCTTCCTTTTTGTTCACAAATGCAGCAATCGGCTTTTTGTCAGATACGAATCCAAAAATACCGCCTTCTGCCAAATCGATTATGACCGACTTTTCTCCTTTGTAGGATTTTAATATAGCCGCTGGTGATAAATATTTGTTTATAAGCCCGACTGGAGTAAATCCATCAAACGGCATAATAAGGTATAATTCTGCTGTGTCCTTTTCTAACGTTAATGGCATGGCTTCATCCTTTGTTAAAATCGTGGCTGTTTGCTTTAGAAAATCAAATACAGCAAAGTGATCTCCTGTTAAATGCGGAATGTCAGCTGGACTTAAAGCACCATGTACCTGCTCTCCATTTAAGTGAATGTTAAACACACCGATAACACCAGTGTTCTGAACAGTATTCCATACTTTTAACGGTACTTGTTCTTCATTCGGGTTTAGAAATAAGCAGTCTTCTGTTGGCAGTCCTGGCTGATCTGCGCGCAAAATTTTCCCGTCATTAAGAATAAGCGGCCAAATTTTTTCTGGATCAGTTAGCCCTACTTGATCACTAAAATAAACGGGACCTCCGCTTACCGCCCTTAAAATCGCATTTTGCACACCTTCTTCATGAATTGTCCAAAACATGTCCCAATCGCCCCAATAAAACTCGCCATGGTAATAGGAGTTATAAGCATTTTGCAGAGCGTGCTCTTTAAAGCTAATTTCTTCACCTGGAACAAAGTCATCACTATTGCGGGAAATCGCTGATATTGGCCGATGAAAGATATTTTCTGAAGCCATCCCCATGCAGTTAATCATACAATGATCGAAATGAAGCCCTACAGATGCTTCTAAGCCTGCATGGATGCCATGTGCTGCTTCACCAACTGATTTTTGGTGCATCATAAAGTTCTTAACAGCACTCTGACTATCAACTTTCACAAAATCAATTCCTTGTTTTTTTAAGCTTGAATGGAATTGATTCCAAAACTTTAATCCTTTATCGAGCTCTGGATGAGGGATATATTTTTGGCTGTTTGTTGGATAGACACAGTCATTTAGACTTCTGGCTAACTTTTTGTGGATTCCTCCCCAATAGCCGGCAATCGTATGCCATACTCCAACCCATGATACCCCGTATTGCTGCTTTAATTTTTTTGAAATGGAGGGAAGTCCGTTAGGGAATTTCTGGCGATTTGCTTCAAATGATTGCAGACGATGATCTTCAACATCCAGCCAGCCATCATCGATCATCACCCATTTTACGGGCAGCTGCTTTTCCTTTAGTTCATCCATTTTTGCTAGGATTCCGTCTTCGCTTACTTCATGATAAAAGGCATCCCAGCTGCACCAGCCTAAATAGTCCAATACGTGCGGATAACGCTTTTTCTGGCGCGGTAAGGTAGGGTATTCTAGTACTTCTAATGTACTTCCGATTGTTTTAGTGGATAGTTTAAACGGCTGTTCTCCAATTCCAATTGCAAAGGCTAATGTTTGACAATGGTCAAATCCTCCTGTATAGGAAGAAAGCTTTATATCCATTCCTTGTTTACTGCCTGACAGGTCTGTGCGAAAAATCTTTTCGACGACAGGTAAAAGATAAATATAGCTCTTTTCATTCTTCCATAATAATGACTGCGTTCGTTCAGGCAAGGACTTTAGATCATGCGAAAAATGCGGGCGTGTCCACCAATCTTTGTGCTGGTAGTTAGCCAATAGCCCTGAGGCTTGACCTATACTTCCCACATGAAGTGTAATGGCAGCTTCAGGGGCAAAACAAGTGTGCCTGCTTTGCATCCGTTCGTTTTTAATCTCAGCATCAATGAATGCTAATAACAGGTTTTGATAGAGATGAAGGCGTAATTCTACTGAAACAAGCTGTTTATTGTCAGTAAAGGTATGGATCGTTTCCGTGTATTCCTCCCCTCCTTTTGATGTTGGCCTTGTCATCGTATTGATGAGCCTTAATTCAATGTTTGTAAGGTTATCAAGCGTAACGGATAGCTGAATATCCTGTAAGACTTTTTTGTCTTTTATTTGCAAGTTTATGATATTTGTATTGTTTGCTAGTTTCATTAATGGCCCTCCTTTTCATTAATCATATTTTTCTACATGAATCTCGTAAGATTAACTTTGGCTTTAATAAATGGCGTTTGCTTGAAAGTTGTTTCTTTTCGATTTTGTTAAATAAAATCTCTGCCGCTTTTATTCCCATGGCCTCAAAAGGCTGCCTTAGTGTTGTAAGAGAAGGGTATGTCCAACTTGAAATAGCGATATCATCGAAGCCTGTTAACGAAAAATCAATTGACACTTGATAGCCGCGTTCTTGAATTGCTTTGAGCGCACCAATTGCTGTCTCATCATTTGATGAGATAATGGCTGTAAAGTCTCCCATTTCAAACAATTGATTCATCGCTAAATAGCCGCCTTGATTGGACCAATCCGAATGGGTAACCATGACATCGAGTTTAAACTCTGCCATCGTTTGTTCATAACCATCGAGCCGGTCTTTCGTTGCTGATAGATGATCAGGACCTGAAATGTAAGCAATTTGCCGATGCCCTAAACGGTGAAGGTATTTGACCATTTCAGAAATGCCATATACATTATCTACATCGACTGAATCTATTACTTCCAGTGATCCGGCATGACCAACTAACACAATTGGATAGCCTGATTCTGCCATCTTTTGCAGGTCTTCCTCTTTTCTTTTTAGGAAGCTGACAAAAATAAGACCGTCAACTTGTCCCTCGTATAAAAATTCTAATGAGGAGATCTCTTGGGAAATATTAGAGGTTAAACTATAAAAGACACAATGAAATCCTTTTTCTTTTGCGATTCGCTCAATCCCTTTAAAAACAGGGGTATAGAAATAATTTGAAATGTCATCAACAACAATTCCAATCGTTTGCGTTTTGTTCATAACTAAACGCCTTGCATTGACATTGCGATGATAATTTAATTCTTTTATGGCTTTCTTAAGTGCCTGTTCTGTTTCTTTTTTGACTGGTTGACCATTTAAAAATCTGGAAACTGTGCTTTTTGATGTGTTGGCAAGCCTAGCCACGTCGTGGATTGTTGGGTTCAATCCAGCTCCCTCCTAAACTGAATTTGGGAACGCTCCCATTTTTAGTTTTTATAAAAACAGTCATTCTTCCCTTTGATCGAATAAGTGGGAACGTTCCTATCACGTTATGATTTTAGCTTAGTCTACTTACGAAAAGCTGTCAAGATGGTTATGGAAATTGATTGATGGGAAAATTAGAATTTTTGTTCTATTTTAATAAGTTTTCATTTAGACATTATGACCTTAGTAATAACTACTTTTTTCTGTCAGCTTCGGTTTATTTGCCCTCCATTTCGCCTAAATCCTTTGCAAAAAGTTTGTATAGGACAAGCATAGATCGGGGAAGGCTGAGTATAAGGAGGCGATGGATAAATGAGTACATTTGAAGTTTTGTCTATCATGATTAGCTTTGGGATGTTTGTAGTCGCCATTCTGGGAACGAAAGATAATGATAAGGATTCTTGAACACGCGACCTGCGTGTTATTTTTTTGAAAGGTAAGAAAGTATAAAATTTTAACCTAGTTTTTGTGTCTAGCTCCAGCGCCTAGCCCCTCTAGGGTCTAGCCACTCATGAATTGAAGGCAAAGAACGCCTTCTATTCATGATCGTCTTATTTACCTTAGGCTGATCAAGGCGCTTGCGCTTTTCTTATTAAACAAAACCAAAGGTCAGAACCGCTTAGAACACACAATATATAGGGACATTTAGTAATCCTACATATTGGTGTTAGTGGGACTGACCTTTCCTTACTTATTAATGGTTATCTCTTCAATAAATTTATGCATTCATATATTCTCGTCTTACGAACTTTCCAGAGTTGCGCTTTATTGCTTCACATATTTTTCTTTCGCTTGCAGCTGATTATCATAATATTCATTGAACAAATACGTAAGGTAAGAGTTTAGTTCAAATCGATCCTTATTTACAAAATCAGATAATGTTAATTTACATTCTTTCGCCATGATCATACCTCCTTCACTATATTTCCATTCTCAGGCGACCTTCTTATATCATCGTAAAGTTATGTTTTAATAAACCTTAAAGTCCAGTTCCTGTTCAGCTAACGATTGTATCGGCCCCACCTACGCCAAATACTTTGACGGCCACACATGCCATCCAACCCACTTTTATTATAATAGAAAACGCTTACATTTTCAAAGATTAATTGAAAACAAGTTTCGACAGTATTTTATCTCCATCTTAACAGGCAACATTATAGGAGCTTAGAATTTTGTTGAAAAAGCGCAAGGCGCTAAGCATTCGGCGACAAGCATAAGGCGAACAGGAATTGAAGGTGTTCTTTACCTTCAATTCCTGTTTGACTAGACCCTAGAGGCAGTCAAAAACGCGACGTCCTTATCTCTTGACTGCACTTGCACGTCCTGTGCTTCGCCGATGGCGCCTGAAGCTAGATTCAGAAACGCAAGCTATGTTAAGAAAATATATAAATTCTGGTATTAAAAAAAGGGTCGAATCTTAAATATCCACCCTTTCGATCGTCGGTATTTCCCGCGATTTATTAATCCTCATAATAAACGGACTATCCAGTTCCTTTGTGCAGTACTCAATATCTACTGGATTAAACTCCTTTTGCTTGGGATCATAAAATTTATCTGTCACACATGAGTTTTGAATCCTGTTTATGACTTCTTCCTTTGTGAGACAAGCATTCCTTTCCTCCATTATGTTTTTTATATATTCAGCACAGGCCAAATCATCATCACCGAGCGGATGTGAAGCAACAATATTAATTTCGGTTTGTTTCTCGGCATTTTTCCATTTCTTTTTTATATAGTGCGCCGTCGTTTTTGCATTGGAAAACCCGGTAACATAAATTTCTTTTCCGTTTAAGGCGTTGAGAGCAGCCTTCACACCATTTGTTGTTTTCTGTACAAGTACTTTCCCCTTTAAACCATGATGATGAGCAATAGTAAATGGAGAATTATCTAGATCAAAACCGGCAATTGGTAAGCCTTTCACCTCACCTGCTAAAAGGACTTCTGGAAAGTGTTCCTTTATTTTTAAAGCAGATTGCACGGATCCAACAAGCCAAATTTCTTTTACACCTTGAAGAAATGCGTAGTGGGCAACTGTGAATGCCCGGATCACATCAATCACAATGTTGACATCAGATGGTCTCAAATGGTGATCGTTTCCTTGATAAATGGTAATTTGCATTTAATTCCCCCGTTTTTACATGATAATAAAGTATATTCAGCTTTATTCAGCTTTAACATGATTTTTACTAGGATTGTTGTTTTTACGTGTTAAGGAGTTTTCCTCATCAAAAAAATAGCCCTTTTATCAGTAATTGAAGAAAGGGCTAGATCTTAAGTATGATTAAAATTGATCATCAGGGTGTAAGTTATTTTGCATTAATTCTTGAACTTTACCAATCTGTTCAATCGATGCAAGCTCTGTTTTGTACCAGCCTTTTTGATTCATGATCTCAAAAAGCTTATATTGGCTTTGGGTTGCATTTTCAAAACAATGCTGATAAACATCGCGTAATTCGTTATGAGTTGTTTCCAACATCGTCCCTGCTATGCTTCGGCATCTTCCTTTTTCTATTTCGAGACATAACTGAAGCATTTCACGTTCCGTTAATCCTCGTCCTGCCATATTGTTAGGCATGTTCCGACCTCCTTATTGGATCATTCCTGACTTGTTAAAATATTGCGCAAGCTCTGCTATTTTTAATTGGTGATTTTCTGCGATTTGTTCTAGCGTGTTTCGAAGCTCTTCATCTTTACATAATGAAGCACACCAATTGATTGTTTTTGCAGCAATTTCCTCAGCTCTAATTTCATCCTCAATAAATGCAAGCTCTTTCGTTGTAAGTCTTGTCATTTTCATCACCGCCAAAAAATTTCTATTAGTACAATGATAGTATGAATCGCTCCTTATTTTTTTATCCGGTTTAAAATTCATCCTTCTTGAATGAATCCTCGGTTCGAGAGTCAGAATAAAAAAGGAAGAATCTATTCTATCCTATATTCTCTTTAGAAAGTGGTGAAATGATGGCGAAAAAAGGAATTCAAAATTCAAGTCTTGAACAATTAAAAAATGATCATGAAACAGAGTCGGCTTTTAAGGCAGATGATCCTAAAAAACACAATACGGGTACAAAAAGAAACAAATAAGCTGGTGCCAATCGGTTTAGTAGATAGGAAAAGACCCACCAATTACCTGAGTGGGTCTCTAAGAAAAAAGTTTACACTTTAAATTTTCCAATTAACTCCTGAAGTTCTTCCGCCATTTTTGATAAGGCAGCAGAAGATGCGGTGATTTCTTCCATCGATGCAAGCTGCTCTTCGACTGCTCCTGACATACTATCTGTGCTTGTGGCTGTCAAATTTGACGTCTCGTCAATCACCTTTATTGCTTGAACAATTTGTTCTGTGCCTGTATACATTTCCTGAACGGCAGAGGTTACCTCTTGAATTTGTGAAGAGACTTCAACAACTCCTTGTTGGATTTGATCAAAGGAGCTTCCTGCATAATGAACAAGGCTAATACCTGCAGCTACTTTATTTGTCGTATCATCCATTGATTGAACGGCCTGATTTGTATCCTTCAAAATGGATGATATTACTGTTGAGATTTGTTCAGCAGATGAGGCGGATTGCTCAGCGAGTTTGCGTACTTCATCTGCTACTACCGCAAATCCGCGGCCGTGTTCTCCTGCTCTTGCCGCTTCAATTGCTGCATTTAATGCTAATAGGTTTGTTTGTTCGGCGATGCCAGTTATGACTTCAACAATTTTGTTTATTTGGGTTGAGCGTTCTCCAAGTAGTTTTACCTCATGTGAAAGAGACGTAACAGAATCATTGATCTCATTCATTTGTCTCACAACTGTTTCAACCGCTTTGTTGCCTTCAAGTGCCTTTTCAGATGCCTGTAAAGCTGTAGTATTAACAACTTGTGAATTAGCTGCAATAATCCCTACAGAAGTTGATAAATCGTTTATTGTCATAGCTGTTTCTTTTACACTTTGGTTTTGCTTGTCTATTCCTACTGCAACCTGTTGAACGGTTGCTGAAATTTGCTCACTGGCACCAGTGGATTCTTGTACACTGGCAGTTAATTGCACTGAGGCGGCAGCTACTTGTCCAGCATGTTCCCCTACTTGTTTAATTAACTCTCTAAGCTTGCCAATCATTTGGTTATATGAACGGGCAATATCCCCTAATTCATCACTGGATGTTAATTTGATGTTTTGCGTAAGGTCTCCTTCTCCTTCGGCAATTTCTCTTAGGCGAATATGTACGATTTTTAAAGGTTTAATAATCGATCTTACGATAACTAAAGAAAAAATAATGCCACTCATGATAGATAGGATGATAACGGAATATAAAATGATTATTGCCATTTGTTGTTTTTCATTTAAAAGCGTTTTTTCGCTCTCGATTTTGTTTGTCAGATTATCAATAAATTTGTTAATGCTAGGATCTACAAGTTCTTTGCGGATCCCTCTTTGTTCCTCCATATGAATGGTTTTGGCTTTTTCGTGATCTCCGTTTAAATATGTTTCAACCATTTCTTTATTCGCTTCACTATAGACTGAAAGGTTTTCTTTCATCTGATTGATTGCTTTTATTTCTGAACCATTAAGATTTGGATTTCCCTCAAGTTCATCAAAATAGGTTTTTATTTCCTTTGTTTTTTCCTCAATCCCTGCAACTAGCTCCATATCCCCGGTAAGGAGAAATGCTCTTTCATCATTAGAAATCCCTGTGAATCGATATTGCAATGACTTTAATATCAACTGAATTTCTTGCTTTTCTTGAATCTCGTGATTTGCTTCTTCGGTTTTTTTAAGTTCAAAGGATGCGAGAACACCCGTAATAAGCAATCCGGCTATTAAGAGCGAAACCAAAAGAATAAGCTTTCCTTTTATTTTCAAAACAATTGCCTCCCTATGTTTTACTTGCTGTAATTATTATCGGCAGAAAGAGATTTCGTTTTAAGGTCATAACAGCTTATAAATGAAAAAACCACCAAAAAGGTGGTTATAAAATTAACTTTTTGTAAGCTGTAATCGTTTTTCTGTTTCAACGATCGATTCATAAATCTCCTCCAATGAATAAACCCTGCCTTTTTCATCTTTATAGACAACATGTTCTGGTTTAAAATGTACTGGGGAGTCTAACCCTGCTGCTGCTGCAACACGAAAGAGACCTTTGCGCATAGAGATTAAATAATTTGCTGTCCGATATTTTTTTTCGTCAATGACAAGTGCTTTTTGTAATTCAGGGTCTGTTGTTGCCACTCCGACGGGACATGCATTGGATTCACATTTTTGTGCCTGAATGCAGCCGACCGTTATCATAAAGCCTCGCGCTATATTAACTAGGTCTGCCCCCATCGCAAGTGCAATGGCAACTCGATCTGGGGAAAACAGCTTACCCGATGCAATAATTTTTACTTTATCACGTACTCCATATTTTTTTAGGGCATGATCCATTAATGGTAAGGCAGATTTGATCGGCAAGCCGACACTATCAGCCAGTTCTTGGTAGGAAGCACCCGTTCCACCTTCTCCGCCGTCTACTGTAATAAAATCCGGACCTTTTCCTGTTTCTTTTATACTTCTCGCTAATTTATCTGCTTCTTCCTTGCTTCCGATAACTACCTTCATTCCGACAGGTTTGCCAGTATGCTCACGGATCCGCTCGATAAAATGAAAGAGTGATGGAAAGTCGCTAAATTCCCGGAAACGATTTGGACTATCAATTGATTTAAATGGTTCGACCATTCGTATTCTGGCAATTTCCTCGGTTACCTTTTCCGCATCAATATGCCCTCCTCGTGTTTTTGCGCCTTGAGCTAACTTGATTTCAAATGCCTTCACTTGAGGAATTTGACTTTTTTCCGTTAAAGCCTCCCAGCTAAAATTCCCTTCTTTATCCCTAACACCAAATAGCCCCGGACCTATTTGCATGATCAGGTCAACGCCGCCCTTTAAATGGTAATCAGAAATGCCGCCTTCCCCTGTATTCATCCAGGTGCCTTTTGCGATGGCCAGCCCTTCAGAAAGTGCTGTAATGGCGCGATCACCTAACGAACCGTAACTCATGGCCGACATGCCAATCTGGCCTTTAACGATAAACGGGCTTTTGCAATTTTGCCCAATCACAATGGCGTCCTCATCATCGAGCAAATATACAAGTGATTCTTCTTTCTCTAGGTACTCCTTTTTCTGTGTAAATAAAGGTTCTTTTACTAGTAAATAGCGTTCTGTTGTTTGTTTTGTTTTTCGATCCATTTTGATTTCTTCCGTGAGCTTTGGGAACATCGAGTTTCGAATATAAAATCCTGCCTCTTCAAAATCTCTTTGTGAACCAAACCCTAACACATCACGTTTATATTTAGCTTTTCTTACAATATGCTGGTATTCATTTCTAGAAAAAGGCTTGCCCTCTAGATCATTGTTGAATAAATATTGACGCAGCTCAGGGCCAATCGTTTCTAAGAAATATCTTACACGTCCTATCACAGGATAATTACGAAGAATCGGATGCTGCTTCTGCGTTCTGTCTATGATATACAAATAAATGGAAATGATTATGAGGACAAGCAGGATCACCGTACAAAAAATAAAACCAATAATTGTTAAGACGTTCGCTATATTCAATATACTTCCTCCCTTTCAGCAATGTATTTAATGCCCTCTTGCATTTTTAGCAGGCTAGTAGTTAGGATTCGCAACTAGGGAATAAATATCCATTCATAATAGAGATGATGTTTATTAAATCCATAAAAAAATGCAGGTCCGAATCATCATCGGTCCTGCATTTTTTATGTATCATTGTTTAGAAGAGATTTTTTCTTTCCCTTCGTATGTAATGACACTCATCACATACCTGGAATTTAAAATGCTGAGAAAGATTTTTCCCGCAATGCTTACATATTTTTTTTAGTTGTACACCCTTTTTTAGTTGGTCATTGATCTTATCACTGATGTCGATTCGAATTCTTTCCCAATAGTGAGCTTCTGTATTTTTCCCGAGCTTATATAAAAATAAGAGATGGAGACCAACTGATTTATAGGATAATTCAAGCTCTTCAAGTCCAGATTCCTTCACCACCAGCTCTGGTAATTCTTCCCCATCTACAATCGATTGCAGCTTTTGCTTCCACTGAACTCTCAAGGATGGCTCATTTGCCGAAAAAGGTAAATGCAAAAAGCTATATAAATCAGGTACAGAGAGCTTGGCCTCAATCATTGAATCCTCAATCATCTCGTATAAAAGCTTTTCATCGTATAATGATGCTTTTTTTGTCCCTTTTGGACTATAAAATTGATCCCATAAGGAAAAGAACAGGCCAAGCTTACGTGAGTATTTTTGGAATCTCTCAAGTACAGCTGAAGTTGGGGCAATGGCAAAGCCTTGAAGCGGCTCATCCTCTTCTTCAAGAAGACGGACCATTGTTTTTACATTGCTTGTAAAAGCCACTTTTCCGATATCGTAAATACCTCTGCGCCCTGCCCGGCCGGCGATTTGCTTAATTTCCTGAGAAGTAAGCCATCTTCTTCGTGTACCGTCGAATTTATCATTTTCTAGAAAAACAATCCGTCTAATCGGTAAGTTTAATCCCATTCCAATTGCATCAGTCGCGACGATGATGTTAGTTTCCCCTTTGATGAACCGCTGCATCTGCTTTTTTCTCGTTTCCGGGGGCATGCTGCCGTAGATCATACTCACCTTGTGCCCTTTTCTTTGCAACTCGGAAGCTGTTTCAAGTACACGTTTTCTGGAAAAGCAAACAAGTGCATCTCCTTTACGGGCTTGGCCAATCTTGAAAACCTGTGATTCCACTTCAAGGGGAATATCGCGAACATATTCATAAACCTCAACATCGGATTCACCGAGAAGCTGCAGGATCATTGGTTTAGCGTTAAAGCTGCAAATTATATGGATCTCTTTTGCATTTGCTTTTGTGATGGCTTTATACCAAGAAAAGCCGCGATCTTTATCCGCAATCATTTGCGCTTCATCGATGACAACCACTTCATAAAAATCTTTTTCATGAAAGATTTCAACCGTACATGCAAGATGATTGGCATCCATCACCAGCTTCTCCTCCTCACCCGTTTTCAAAGAGCAAGGAACCCCTTCTTCATTTAATGTATCATAAATCTCGAGTGCTAAAAGGCGAAGCGGTGCTAAATAAATTCCGCTGCTCGCTTCCTTCATTCGTTTAATCGCCTGAAAGGTTTTCCCGGTGTTAGTTTCTCCAACATGTAGAACATATTGAATATTACGGCCAGCAGGAGGATTGTATTCTCTTCCGAAAATATCCTCAATCATCCTTGCCTCTTCTTCTTTCCGCCGTCTGATTGCCTCTAGCTCCTGAACAGCTTTTCGTTCTCTTTCAGAAAGATCTTTCTCATATTGCTTTTGATGTGTGACAAGGTCAAAGGGAATGTCAAGTAATCTTGTCAGATTTGATATGTACTCCTCTAACAAATCTTCAAAAAATTCTTGCCCGAGCTCTACAAATGGTTGAAAGGCTGATTCTTTTATAAGGGAATCAGGAAAAGCTTCATGGTAGATGTTCCTATATTCCTCAAAAAGGTGGACGGGAAGATGGTCTTTTAGCCAATTGGTTCCAAAGTCAAACAAATAGCTTGAAATTAGACGTTCATATTTTTCCGTTAGATCATTTGAGTATCGATTTCTATTAGAGGCTTGCTCATGTTCATGCTCTATATAATTAGAAAAAAGGATGTCCTCAGAGGAAAGTATACTCCCTCTTTGTTCAATTTCGATGGCCAGATGAGAGCCAAGTAAATAACGAACATAGAGATAGAGATCTTCATAATGCTCATTAAGCAGTTTATCAATATAATATTCAAGCTTATGAAGATATTTTCTCCTTTCCTCCCGTTGCAGCTGAAGCTTCATTCGACTTTGGAAGGCTTCCCTAGCCTGAATATATTGTTGCTCCCACTTGTCCACTTGATTTAAAAAGGTGTCGTCTAGCCAGCCAAATAGATCAAATGGTTTGATCTCTCTTATTTCATTACGAAACATTTGATTGATTTGTTTTTTGCTTAACCCCTCAAGGTCATAGCCATTTTCAGCAAGATATGCTTTCTTTTCAGAATAAGAGGCATGGCTGGTCGCAGAATTAAGCCAGGCATTTAACCAGATTTGATCAAGATATTGGCCTCTTTCTCTTACGTATTGTTCATAGGTGGGCAGGCTTTCTTTTGTTTCAAGATATTTATATAGATCGTTAAATGCCATTTCCTGTGTACGCTCGACAGCTTTTTGGTAGTGTTTTGATAGAAAATCGTCCATAAAAAACTCCTTATTAGGCTTTATATCTTATTTTTTACGATATATGGAATGTCATACAGCATACATTATCGAAATCTTTATTTTATTTATATATTATATCGTTATTTGCAAGGAGATTCTTTCAAAAATTATAGTTAGAAGTATTTTTATACAGAATATCAATCAAGAAATAACCATTTCATGTCCAAAAATAGGAATTAACGATTAGATGTTCCTGTAGTTTTCCAAACATTCCAAATTTATTTTTCGGCTGGTATTCTTCCTTATATCGTTCAACAACTCTTTATATTTTCTGATCTTTATACACTGTATAATTGGATTTACTTTTTCTCATTAAACATTTTAATCGTATCGATGGGGAGACAAAACGACTGTGGATATTATAAAAAGGAAGCAAAAAACAGGTAATAACTTAAAAATAAAAGAAAAGCCTCAATGCCATAAAAGGTATCTGAGACTTTTGTTGATCATTTTTCACTTTAAGCGTAATTTTATTTAATCTTGTTAGCGGGAAGCTTTTGCCATTTTTTGAAAGTATGGATCCATAGCTGAGTTCCCGATCTTCCTATTTTTCTAAATCAATATAAGGAACTTCTGTCATTCTTAAGTTTGTACAACCATATGGCAACAGTGTTACCTCTTTTATTAATTGGCTAAGGGGTTTTCTATCTACTGGCACTTTTGTCACAACGCCATTTGTTTTAGGCCAATCTATTTCAACTACTTTTGCTTTCGCCTCTATTGGGGCTTCTTTTGTACTAAATGGAATATCGCCTACACCATTAAATGTGTATTCTATCTTTTTGTCAGCATACCCATAATTCCACTGTGATTTAGGGAAGAGTTCATAATCACAGTGAGGGAATATCCGCAACTTTTCTTCATTTCCATAATTAACCATCTCCCATTCTTCCTCAATAGCAATGCTATATAAAAGCGGACCTCTTCTAACTGCAACCATATTTTCCGGTCTTTCGATAAATTCTGTTTCAAACTGCAGGACGACTTCAATGGTTTCTTCATTATACCAAGTCTTTGAAATCGTATAAAATTCTCCACTTTTCGTATCTGCACCATTTACTGTTGCACTTGAACTAAAGCCTGGAATCCTTATATCAAATGCAAACTCAACTGGCTCACTTACATTCACACAGAAAATCATTTTATTATGAAATGGATAGTCAGTAGATAAGCTTATTTTTACATCTACATCGTTAATAGCCGTTTCCACTGTTGAAGGTGCTAGTGTAACACAGGCAATCCTTTTGTCTGTCGTCATAAATGCAGATAACGCAAATTTTGGCCATGCTTGATTAAAATTTGAGGTGCAACATCCGTAATGGGGCTCGAGCCCATATAAATGAGCTTCACCATTATTTGTGTTGAACGGTTGGGAGCCTTCTTCGATTCTACTGCATTCAACCTGATTGACGAGTTGATCATATTGATGTGTCCACATATCAGGACTGATCGTTGCAGGCAGAGCGTTATAAGCGATATATTCCAGCTTGTCTGCCCATTTTGTTTCACCTGTTATTTGAATAAGATGCTCTAATGAATACATAAACTCAGCTACAGAGCATAATTCAGTTCCTTGGATTGGACTGTTGCCTGAAAGACACTCATCTCCAGTAAAAATGCCTGTTGCTGTGCCGTGATATTCGGATAATTTTTCTATCATCAATTCTGCAAATGTCATATCTTCCTCTTTCTTGCTGATTCTGCTAAAAAGAGCTAAAGATTTAATTGCCATCGCTTGGTTTACGACATGATTCATTTGACTCCAGTGGCCAAATGCTTGTGGTTTTTCATAAGGCCAATTTTCATATAGTGCTTGATAATCAAAACCTTGAGCTTTCATCTTTATGGCCAGGTTTAGTAGCCAGCCTTCGTTTCTTCTTTCGTATAACCAATAGATTGGGATGAGCATTTCAAACCATCTTGTGGACGCCCAATTGAAGATTGTGAACCTATCAATATGCCGATCCAAATTTTTCGTAGCCTTATAGATAACCTCTTCTATCCTTTCATCCTTACTGCACTCATAATAGACGACTAACACTTTTAATAGGAGAAATAATGCCCACATGTCATATCGTTCTCTCTCTACTTTAGAGCATGGGCATATCCAGCCATCATCCTCTTGCCCATGAATGATCGCATCTATATACTTTTTAGCTCGTTTTTTCATATCGTCATCATTTAATAGATACGCTAATGGGATAAAACCATCTAACCAGTAAGGTACACGTTCCCATCCTTCTTTATCACCGCCAATCCACTTACTTTCTTTAATATCCGGCCAAAATTTATCAAGGTTCCCGCTTAGACCTTCTGCTTGTATTTGTAATTGACGCAAAAGCCATCCTTTTGGTTTAATTTCATTTGTCGTTAATGGTTTTAATATTAATTCAGATATAGTATCTACAACCATTCGTCATACCTCCATTACATTTCAATCAATCTTCTAAAATGTAAGCTTGTTTAATCTTTTCTATACCTTTGGATGCAACCTCTAATGGAGATTGATGATCGAAGTTTTCACAAAATAATTCCAAGGATAAAAAGCCATTGTAGCCTATTTGATTTAAAAGTGATGCCAGTTTTTTGTTTGGTGCGATGCCATCTCCTGGAAATACGCGATCACTGTCACTGATATGTTCTCTCGTTGGAGTAGAGGGATAATCGTTGACATGGACGATCCCGATATTATTTGCACGTAAATAATCCAAATTCTCTATCTTGCTTCCACCCGTATACATATGAAAAGGGTCTAGTAAAACTTTAACGTCTGGTACTCCGCTTTCCATAGCTATGAAGAGTGCTTCACTCAATTTGGAGAGCCTTTTTGATTTTCCCCAGAATTCTAGATATGGCTCAACACCTATTCTGCGTGCAAGATTCGCTAATTGACCAAAATGAAGTGCGATAGTCTCTAATGAAACCCCTTCAACGTGACCGCTGGGGGGAGCGGCAACTGCCTTGCAGCCTAATTCCTTTAACAACGTGATTTCTCGTTCTGCTTGGTCCAGACCTTTTTTACGAATTTCTTCATTAACATCTGTCCACTTAAAAAAAGTAATGGCGTTAACAACTGAAATACCGCGATCTTCTATCAAGCCTCTGAGTTCTTTAATGGATCCGCCATTATCGAGATATTCTTCAATATCTTTGACCCAAAGTTCAATCCCATCATAACCTGCTTCAGCAGCAATATTTACTTGTTCTTTTACATCTAATTTAAAAGGAATCAACGTAGATGTGTTCAAGGCCAGCTTAAAATGGAACAAAAATTTTCCCTCCTTATTAAGAAATGAAATATTTTCTTTTCCGGTTAGTTCACTTCCAAGGTTCTTTTTTCTAAGTGACTCTGTTTCGCCATCTCAATCAACAAGATCGCTAATCGAGCTTGTTCCGGCTTAACGACAAGTTCCTCACGTCCCATAATATGTTCGTAAATATTTTGGTAGTATGATTGGTAAGAACCTGGAATGGTTTCAACACGCCCAATAACATGTAGATTGTTAATGTCTGTGTTCAATGTTCCCCACCACTCCTTTGATTCTCTTCCCCAAGCCGGTGAATGAGGAGTTAATCCTTGTTTTAATGCTTCCTCCTGCGGATCGATTCCGTATTTAACAAAAGATCCACTTGTTCCATGAAGTTTGTAGCGAGGACCTTGTTCTCGTGCAACCAATGAAGAAATCAATCTTACATGTAATCCATTTTGATAACCTAACGTTACATCGAAATAATCGTCTGCTTGGGTATTTGGCCGCAACGTACGAAGATTTGCCTGAATCGATTTCGGCTTGCCAAAAAGACATAAGGCTTGATCAAGAAAATGGACACCTAAATCATAAAGCTGTCCAGCACCGATGGACGTGCTGTCCCTCCAATTTGTACCTGCTATTGGGTTGAATCTATCCCAGCGAAATTCAACTTCAGTCATTCTTCCCAGCAAGTTTTCCTTCACGATGTTTTGGATGGTCAGAAAATCTCCATCCCATCTGCGGTTATGAAATACACTAAGCACCCTATTCCTTTTTTTCGCTAAAGAAATTAGCATATCCGCTTCAGCTGTGGTTGTCGTAAAAGGCTTTTCAACGACCACGTGCTTTCCTGCTAACAATGCGTCCCGTACAAACGTGACATGGTCAGTGCTTGGAGTTGTAACAACAATAAGATCGATTTCTTCATCTTGATATAAGTTTTCAACATGCTGAACGTATTCCACAGATGGATAGCGTTCCTTATCACTCTTTCCACTCCGACTAACGATTTTCTGTATGTTCAATTGAGGGATCGATGATATAACTGGAGCGTGAAAGGTGCGAGCTGCAAAACCAAAGCCAATAATACCTACTCGGACGGTTTCGTTCATATCCTTTTCCTTTCTCCTATACTTTTTTCCGATCCTCCAATCTTCCAGCAAAGGCAGAAAATCGATGGATCGGCATCATGGATTCTATAAAAATAGGTTTTTATTATTTAAAGTACTGTCTTAAATGGTGAAACGCTTTTTCAATCCCTTTTCGTTCCCCTTCGATCGAGCCCCAATAACTATGATCTTCTAATTCGATACTAATTGCACCCTGATAACTGAGAAGATCTAATCGAACAGCCACTTTCCCCCAGTCTACCTCGCCGCGTCCAGGAATGGTATAGCGCCATGAGCCTTCTGAAAAACCATACTTTTCACCAAACGTAGCCTGAATCACACCACATTCATAAAGCTCATCTTGCAAAATTTCGGTGTCCTTTCCGTGACAGTGATTAATTCTTTCACCGAATTCAGTTAATACTCTTACGTAATCAATTCCTAAACGGACAAGATGAGAGGGGTCATAGGTCATCCCGAAATGTTTTGATGGTACCGCTTCAAACATGGCTCTCAACATTTCAGGAGTACAACCTAGTGTTGGATAATGGGGCGCTGGTCCCGGCCAGCCTTCAATAGCGATGTAGATCCCCATCTGTTCTGCATGCCTGATAATTTCCGGAAACGTTTCTTTCCAGATCGCAAATCCTTCCTTGCGTGGCATTGTATGATCCTCAGGAACCAGACACATGAATAGCACGCGCCCTCCCAATTGTGCAATGTCTGTCATCTGCTTTTTCAGATCTTCTACCGCATTTATACGTCTGTTTTCATCCTGACTTAATAGACTGGCCCCATTCCTTGCATCGACAGAACCGATGCCTATACCAGCTTTTTGACATGCTTCTTTTGTTTCTGGTGTTAAACGCGGGACATCAAGGGTATCCAATCCAACCTGTGCAGCCCATGCAGCAGCACTTTCGATTCCTTCTGCCCCAATCTTAGGTGGAATGCGCATCCCAATTTGACATTTCATGGCTTTAGTTCCTCCTCTAATGATTCGCTTTCATTGTTGTGTACGGGTTATAGCCTGCTGCTTCATAAACCATTTCCGAAAACTTGACAACTTTTAATGCGAACTCGCCTGGAACCTTTACTTCGTGCCGTCCCAGAATGGCATCGATAAAGCTTTTGTCTTGATTGGTTGTTGGTTCTGGTAATTCAGGAACAATTGGCTCATGACCTGAACGATGCAGTGTGATCTTGCCATTATCATAAAAAATGCCGCCATTTTCACCGCAAAATACATAGGTTTCATGCCAGGTAGGTGCGCGTCCAATTAGGTTTAGACCTGCCACAACCCCTTCTTCGAAACGAATAGAGGTAAACGTATCGATTTCCACCGGTGCACCTTGGTTCGATAACTGCGAATAAACTTCTATCGGTGTTAAACCTGTTGTCCAAAGCAGGACATCAATGATATGACTGCCTGAGTCCATCAGAAACCCGCCTCCTGATAAATTCGGTACTTGCCGCCATGAAATATTCTGTCCCTGACCTCTCCACCATTGTTGGTATAATGAAGCAGTAATCGAAGTGAGCTTCCCGATTTCCCCTTTTGCGATCACATCACGAATATAAATGAATTCAGGTTGGAAATGACGCTGATACGATACTTGCATCACTTTGCCCGATTGTTCGGCAGTTTCGATTAGTTGCTTTGCCTCTGTTGATGAACACGTCATCGGCTTTTCAATTAAGACATGAAGTCCTTCGTTCAAGACATCTGTTGCTTGTTGAAAATGCAAAGTATGTGGAGAGCAGATGACGACAGCATCGAGAGTAGCATGTTCAAGCATGTCGCGGTATTCGGAAAATTGCTGGATATCTTGCAGCCCAAATTTCGTAACAAATCGTTCCCTAGCTTGAACATTTACATCTGTAATCGCCTTTATTTCAACCTCTTCTAATTCTAATAACTGCCCAGCATGAAGGTGGGCAATCCCGCCAGTACCGATAAATCCTACGCGAATTTTGCTCATAACCGATTCCACTCCTTTATAAAATTTGTCGTTTATTAATCAATTTTTCTGATGACGTTCATATGCCTGCTTGTAAATATCAATTAGTTTGTCTAAATCCATGTCTTCGATGGTTTTGACATATTTATCCCATTCAGACAATGAGGATTCACCAGTAATGAATTTTGCTCTCATTTGTGTGACGTACGTATTTAAATCCCGTTCAATACGGGTGATCGTTTTTAATTCATCATCTTTAAAATAAACGCTTGGGTAAACCGGTGTCTCATAAGGAATCAATTTTTTCTTATCTTCCTCACGCACCCATTCGCCAAATTTGTCATTACCCCATTTCCAGCCTAACTGATCTTGTGCAAATCTTCGAATCGGTACGCCAATTCCCCAGTCTGGAGAAATGGATGATCGAAAATCCTCAGGGCTGTCAAAGCCTGAAGGAGCATCTTTTATTAACCTTTCCTGCTTCGTATTTGCATCTTTCCACTCCCAATAGGTCCCTTCTACCCCATTATGAAGAAGATCCGCCCCTTCTATTGAATAGGAGTAATCCACCCATCTGATCGTAGCTTCTGGATGTTCATTTTCCTTTGTAATTGCGAATGTACCATGGCCAATTCCAGTAGATTCCGGAACAATTGGCTGATCGATGAATTCACTAGTCAATGGGTGAAATACCGGGTTGTCGGTTCGATCGGTGGATCCTCCTAAAACAAACGCCGGATGAGCATCAGCAAAGACCCCGATTAAATTTTCGTGTCCTTTCGCCTTTTTTTGTGGATTTGTTTGAGAAAATGATTCATGATCAAATAAGTCTTCTTCCCAAAGTTTATTCATGTATTCTAAATAAGCTTTATACTCTTCCCGAACAGGACTATATACAACTTCACCATCTTTTAGTGATATCCCGCTGCCTGTTAGACCAAAGGCTGCAAGCAAATAGGAATCAAATTCACCTACACCGTTATGATTGCTTAAAGGAAGTTCATCCGCTTTTCCATTTTTGTTTGGATCTTCAGTTTTAAAGCGTTTAAGCAGATTGTAAAATTCGTCAGTTGTTTTTGGTAATTCTGTTACACCAAGATTTTTCAACCATTCCCCGTTGTACCACATATGCCAATAGGAAGGTTGATCATCAACTGAAGGCAAAGCATATATATGACCATCAGGTGCTGTAATCGCTTTTTTTACTTCTGGCCTTTCTTCCAGCATCTTTTTAATATTTGGAGCGTACTTGTCAATCAAATCTTCAAGAGGAATTAAAATTCCGTTGCCGCCATATTTAATTTGTTCCTGGTGATTGATATCAGATGCGTAGAAGATATCAGGCAGATCTCCGCTGGCTAATAATAATTGCTTCTTCGTTGGGAAATCATCTCGTGGAGGTGTTTCGAACTTGAAGTTAATATTTGTAAGTTTCTCCATTTCCTTAAAATACTCTCTATCTTTCCATTCCCCTTTTCCAACGTGAGGACCGACCATTGATAAAGTGATTTTTTCATCAACGATTGGAAAACCGCTCTCGTTAATGGCTGCTTTAGGTTCATTTTTTGAAGTTTCATTGCTAGCCTCATTGGATTTGCAGCCAAACAACACGCTTGACATTAACACTGTTGTCATCAAGAAAACAGGTATCTTTTTTCTCATGTAAAAAACTCCCTTCTAACGTCTTAAAAAGACTTTACTAACTTGCTGGGTACTACTTGCTTATTGCCAAACCTTATGGAAATCCCCTCCTTTCAAGGTAGGTAGCAGACCTCAGATGGAGTACCAACTTACCCCTTGATCGAACCGATCATGACGCCTTTAACAAAATATCTTTGCAGGAACGGGTACGCGATAAGCATCGGCAAAGTTGAAACAATAATGACTGCATATTTTAAGACCGCTGAGAGGTCTGCTTTCTGATTCATGACCTCTGCATTAGCTATAGCCATAGCAGGGTCCATTGTCTCTGTGGATATTTCTTGGAGGACAAGAATTTTTCTTAATACCATTTGCAATGGATACTTCGCCTCATCATTCAGGTAAATTAAAGCACTAAAGTATTCATTCCAATGCCCCACACCGTAAAACAGAGCCATTACCGCGACAATAGGCATTGACAATGGGAGAACGATTTTAAAAAACAGTTTTGTATTTGTGCAACCATCGATACTTGCTGCATCTTCTAATTCTTTCGGAATGGTTACTTGAAAAAATGTTCGACATAAAATGATATTCCAAATGGAGGCTGCATTAGGAATGACGAGTGCCCAAACGGTATTAATCATTCCTAAATTTTTAACGAGTAAATAAGATGGAATCAGGCCGCCGCTGAAAAACATCGTAAACACAAACATCATCATAAAAAAATTCCGGCCGACTAATTTTTTTCGAGATAAAGCATAAGCTGCCGGCAAAGTGACAAATAAGTTTATTGATACACCTAATAACGTATAAAAAATTGTATTTCGATAACCGATCCAGATCTCATCATATTGAAAAAGCAATTCATACCCTACAAAGGTGATGCCATTAGGCAATAGCCACATTTTTCCTTGGTTGACCAAAGTTGGATCACTTATCGAAGCGCTTACAATATAGATCAGCGGATATAAAATCATCACCAAGATGACTAATAGAAAGCAATGAACAAAAAACGTAAAGACTAGATCTGATCGACTTTCTTTAATCGCGGTCATTTTACCTCTCCTTTCTGCCTACCAAAGACTTGTCTCACTCCGTTTTCTAGCAATCTGATTAACGATGACGAGAATCGTTGCATTTATGACAGCATCAAACAAACCAACTGCAGTAGAATAGCTATATTGGGCATCTAAAATACCTGTTCGATAGACAAAGGTTGCAATAACATCTGAAGACTCCATATTTAAATCATTTTGCATGAGTAAAATCTTTTGAAATCCAACCGACAACAAACCACCCATATCTAAGATAAACAAAATAATAATGGTTGGAAGCAGTGCAGGAATGTTAATATGCCAAATCCGTTGCAATCTTGAAGCACCGTCAACTTTGGCTGATTCATGCAGCTGGGGATCAACACCAGACAATGCAGCGATATAGATAATGGCTCCCCATCCCATTCCTTGCCATACGCCAGATAATACAAAAACGGTTTTAAACCATCCTGGATCCTGCATAAAATCGATCGGTTCAACTCCAAATAAACCTAGAATATGATTAATCAGGCCAGTTTGAGGTGAAAGAAATGCTATGATCATCCCGACCATAACAACAAGTGAAATAAAGTGCGGGGCATATGTAATCGTTTGTAATCCCCGTTTATACATCCCATCCTTTACTTCGTTAAAAGCCAATGCTAAAATGATCGGCATTGGAAACCCTATAACAAGCGAATAAAGACTGATACCAATCGTATTCTTTATCAAATCCCAAAAATAGTAAGAGCTAAAAAAATCTTCAAACCACATAAATCCAACCCAAGGACTGTCCCAAACTCCCAAAGCGGGATTAAAGTCTTTAAAAGCAATAAGAACACCGTATAAAGGAACATAATGAAAGATTAAAAAATATAGAAATGCTGGTAATAGAAATACATATAATTCCCAACTTCTAGCGATGTCTTTTAATGTTTTCTTTCGATTTTCTATTTTTATTTCTTTCTTCCTTTTCGTTGATAAATGTGGAATCTTATTAGATGTGGCTTGATTCAATTCAGAAGCCATCAAAACCCCTCCCCTCCAATATCTCAATAAAACGTTACATACCAAATATTACTTTCTCATTAATAGAATCATTGAAGTCGATAACTCATAGAAAATGGTTTCATTTCCCCTCCTCTTAATCTATCATCCAAAAATTTGATAGCGTTTTCATTATAATTGATATAATAACTAATATAAATATGCGTGTCAATATAAGTTTATATAAAATTATTTAATTAATATAAGATATGGTTTCGAGGAAATATTAGAACTATAATATTTGCTGAGATATTTTTATTGTTCAGTTAACAAATCATTTTTTAATACCTCATGGCATACTAAAAAGGGTATACGAATCTCGCATACCCTCTATTATTTGGCTTATAAAAGTTATATCATCAATTTGTTTGTCGCAAATCATTTCTTATCAATGTTCAAGATTGATTCTTTAGTAGCAAGATTAGCGTAAATCTCCACCATTGCTGACTGTTCTAAAAGTGAGACTGATCTGTTCGGATCTAACTTGAATAAACCGGTTTCTGGATCACGAACGGTTTTCCACATTTCATCAGCATATGCTTGCATAAATTTACGATAGGTCTGATTATTGTTTACAGACTCTAACAGTTGCAGATTCTTAAAGAATATGGCATTAAAATATGGCGGATCTGAATATAGACGGGAGCCGCCATAATATTCGAGCGCCTTATCCGCGATATCTTCGGCACGTTTCAAATACGTGAGGTCGCCTGTAGCCTTATAAAATAAAACACTGGCTCCTATCATAACACCTTGATTATAGGTCCATTGTCTTTTGTTAATATTGCCTTCAAGATCAATATGATCCCAGTACAGTCCATTCGGCGCAAGCATGCAGCTGTTTACCCAATCATACATTTTCTTAGACCAATCTAAATAATACTGCTCTCCTGTGATGTCATATAACAACAGACCTATTTCAGCTGCCGGGGCATTCGAAATAGTATTTCGGTCATTACTCCATGGTGCCTGAGTCCAGAATACACCGCCTGTACAAGGGTGAGAAGGATCGGTATCCCATCCGTATACAGCCAGATCGAAAAGTTGTTTTGCTCGGTTTAATGCAACTTCATCACCTGTTGTATCATATATTTTGATAAAGTTGAGCGCAAGCCAATGATTGTCATCATAAAACTTATCTCCCCCGTTGCCAAGAGGAGGACGGACGTAGGAATCATAGCCTGGCGGGTCTGTTTCATTGTTCCAGTACAATTCAACCCCTTGCAGGCGATCCTGTACATCATCCTTGTAAGTATCTCCTACCTTGTCAAGTTGTGACATATCAATTGTCGCTGCCATGGCACGCGAGAATGGCCATACATAAGAATATGGATTACCGCCGTTATGCGGATATTCCTCAAGGTAAAGCTTAGAGTCCGGCAGATAGAAGTATTTTTGCAGAGCCTGATAAGAATCGATGGCACGCTCCAAATTTTTCTGTTTGAGTGGTGCAGCTTCAGCGTTTAGACCAGGAAATGCAATGGAAACTAACAAGAGTGATAAGACGGTCAATATAAATAACGGTTTAGGCATTTCATCTCCTCCTTAAAGTAATATAAACTTGCTTCTCTGGACAAAAGATGGTTATATATAGCATCATGTAAGTTTAAAGGTATTGAATTCTCTCAATTTATTATTCTCCTACAAACATATCGTTATATAATCATCTGCATGAAAGTTGCTAACCTTTTGCTTTGTCTTTTAATCTACTATTCTTTTATTTTTCTACACTCATAAAAGCGCTCTCACAATAATCAATGACAAATTCGCAATACATAGCGTTAGCCCATGAAAACCAAGAGCGTGTGAATAGGGTCGGATCATCAGCATGGAACCCTTCATGCATGAGTCCCGTATCTCCATCAGTCTGTTCGAATAAGCGTAATATTTTTTCCTTCTCATCAAGCGTAGTAGCAGTCAAGCCTTGGATTGCCAATGCGATGTGCCAAATATATCTATGGGGGGTGTGAGGACTTCCGATGCCTGAAGCGGCTTCCCCCTCATAATAATAAGGGTTTTCTTTACTAAGGAGAAAAGCTCGAGTGTTTTGATAGATTTCATCCTCTGCCTTGCAGTAACCGAGAAATGGCATAGATAAAAGGCTTGGAACATTTGCGTCATCCATCAAGTTGTAGTTACCCATCCCATCAGTTTCATAAGCGTAAATTTTCCCATATACCGGGTGCTGGTATATTCCGTAGTTTTGAATGCCCTGTTCAATCTCCTTTTTTAGAAGAATAGCCTTTTCAGCTAAATGGGAATCATTGTAAATGGTGTCCGCGATTTCTGCTATATAACCAAGTACTACGGTTGCGAACATATTAGAAGGAATTAAGTATCCATATTTACATGCATCATCACTTGGCCGAAAACCTGACCATGTCATCCCGGTCGGTTTCACTTCCGCCCCTTTTCCTTCTCGGGGAAGTGTATCAGACTCAGGACAATTCCGTCTTTCAAAACGGTAGAGTGATCGTTTTTCATGATCTTGTTCCGTTGTCCAAACTTCGATAATCATATAAAGTGCTTTTAAAAATGCTTGATCGAACGGTTCTTTGTTATCGGTTTGCTTCCAATAGAGATAAGCAAGCTGGATCGGATAGCATAATGAGTCAATTTCATATTTTCGTTCCCATACTATGGGCGACATGTCAGTTAGATCATTTTGGTGCCCATTGCCATTCTCTGTCTCATTAAATGCATTAGCGTAGGGATCATGTAAAATATATGTAATCTGTTGCTTGATCACCCCTTTAATTAAAGATGATAATTGCAAATCTCGTTTGGCTATTCTTAAATAGGGTCTTAACTGAGCGGATGAATCCCGAAGCCACATCGCAGGAATATCTCCGGTTACCATAAAGACCGTGCCATTATCCAAGCGTTTCATAGTTCGATCAAGTGTATCTTTAAAACAATTTTTGAATAACTGAACCGCTTTAGGATGTGCGTTCATTTTCTCTTCAATTTTGCGTGAAAACGACTCAACTGCTGATTTATCAAATAGTTGGTTGATCATGACTTTCCTCCATTATTAGAATTACTTATAATAATATACATATTACTTATATAGGTCAATATATTTTATATGTTTTTTAATGTGAAAAAGCATAGGTTTTTTCAAACCTATGCTTTCATTTATACTTCTTTTATTTTTTTGTAGTAGATTGGCCTTCGATTAATTTGGTGTCAAGCAGCGTCGTTTGCAAACTTTTGGCATTATTAATTACTCCTAGTAATTGTTCTACTGCTATCCGTCCCATTTTCTCTTGATTTTGGAGTAAATGGGTAAATGTAAAAGCGCCTGGTTTACATGGAGGACTATCAAAACAAAGTATGGAAATATCCTTTGGTACTGATAATCCAAGTTCTTCTACGGCTTGTTTAGCTAAAAGAGCAATATTATACTCAAGCGCAAATAAAGCCGAAATATTCTTGTTTTTTTGCAAGTGATCCTTAATCTTTTTTAAATCATTAGAGATATTAGGCTCCTTGAAGGAATCAGGCAAGGTTGAAATAAGTTCAGTCAGCATTAGAGGTTTTTTTGTCATTCCATTTTCTATGTGTGCTCGAACAAAACCTTCAATGCGATCTTCAATGGCAGTAGCGCTTACAGGGGGAGGACTTAATAATGTAATTGTTTTATGTCCAAGACCAAACAAATAGTCTGTTCCTTTCTTTGCTGCTCCAATATTATCTGTACTTACCGCAGATGCTGCAACTCCTTTTAAATAACGATCGAGGAGGACGAAAGGAAACTGGTCAACGATAAGCTTTAAAATTTCGGAATTAAAAAAAGTTGCCTGTGATGGAAGAATAATTAATCCATCTATTCCCAGCTCCATCAAATCGCGAATAGCGGCTTGTTCTTTATCAACGCTTCCAAATGTGCGGCGCAAAACGATAAATGCTCTCTCTTCTGCAGCATGCTCGATTCCATTTAACAATCCTATTCCATAACTTTCGTCAAAGTCCGTCATGATCACACCAATAACCGGCTTAACTCGGACTGAGGAATCAACTTTCGTTTCATTAATGGCCAGTTCCTTAACGAAAGAACCTCTACCTACCTGTCGGAAGATTAAGCCCTCAGATGCTAACATTTCTAATGATTTTCTAGGAGTGATAACACTCACATTCCAAGTATCAGCCAGTTCTTTTTCAGAAGGAATACGTTCACCTTCCTTATATTTACCTTCAACAATCGCTGTTTTAATGGTTTCATATATTTGTTCGTAGATCGGTTTAGCCAATTTAAACACCTTCTTCCACTTCGATAGTCACATACTTTGTATAATGCATAAATAGCAGTAACCGGATAGAATATATAATATTATATAATTAAAGCAAAATCTACATTTTACTGAATTAGCAGCAAGTATCAACTTCTATGTGATGAAATTCATATTAGTATGTATATTTTATTAATATAATTAAAACTTTCACAACAGTAAACAAGATTTTTCTTTATCTACTGCTCGTATTTCTGAAAAAATAATAAAATGAGCTGCCAAAACAGCTCATCATATCCTTGTTAATTATTTTATTTTTTCAAAACCGGTATCCATATTTCACTTTTAAACGTTGGTGAAGTAACGTCTTTATTTTCATTCCATAAGATTTCTGGACCCTCATTAAGTTCAAAGTTTGATGATGGAAACCATTCGGAATAAATCCGTCCCCAAATATTTTGAAGGGTATCTGGGAATGGCCCGACCACTTCAAATACAGCCCAGGTTGAGGCAGAGACTTCAAGCTTCGCTAGGTTTGTTGGACATTCCTTCGTTGTCGCAACACCAATATAATGATCTAGCTCCCCTTTTTCCTCCATGCGACCTTCAGAAAAGTTTGCGGATGCACTAAGCAGTCCCACAGGTTTGACATTTGATAGGCTTTTAAGTTGACTAATCTTTTCCTCATCTAAACTTTCCCACATTTTTGCAATCTCAGGATTTACTCCGTTAAAAATAATCGGAACACGTTTCTTTAGCCCAACGATGTTAAATCCTTCTTTTTCTTCAATACGATAGTTCATAGAACTTCCTCCTTTAATGGATAATTGGAAGGTCATCCTAGGATACGCTTTAAGCGGGTGGCTGTTGTTTCTGACTTCTGACGGGGTTAAGCCATGAAGGTTTTGAAAAGCTCTTGCAAACGAATCTGGTGAGTTGTATCCGTATTTCACCGCAACATCAATCACTTTTATGCTGCTATCTCTAAGCTCAAATGCTGCAAGAGTAAGACGTCTGCGGCGGATGTATTCTGATAATGTTATTCCAGCAAGGAAGGAAAACATTCTTTTAAAATGATATTCGGAACAAAGAGCCAGCCTTGCAACCTCTTTATAGTCAATGGCATTTGTCAGATTTTCTTCTACATACGACATTGCGTTATTAAAATGTTTCAGCATATCCATTTATGTGACCTCCGTTATCAATAGAATAGCAGGAGTGAAAAAAGTTCATCCGACATTTCATGCACGGTTATGCAGGGTACTTCTTTATCTGAAACTTTTTTCCTTATTATTTTTTGAAAAAAGATGAAGTTTTGCCGGTTGTTTTCCTTACTAAAAGTATAAGCCATTTGTTCATATTGTAAGCTGAACAAATGGCTTAAAAAAAAGAAATCTATCCTGTGATATCACGTTTTTTGTAGCCGAGAACACTATAAGCATAAAGCAATTAACCTTTATAAGAGTCTTGGTTTCTCTTATTTATATGAATCGGATAGTGCCTTAACTTCAGCGTTAGAAAGTGATCTTTTCCAAATTTTAAGGTCATCGATCGTTACGTTTGCTCCACCATATCCTTTATTGCCGTCCGCACCAATAACAATATTCAAGGCGGTATCTAAGCTATTTTCTCCAAGTTTAGAAATATCTACAGTTGCTTTTTCTGCACCGTCCACATACACTTTTCCAGCTTGATTGGTTCTGTCGACAGTAACGGTAAACAAATGCCATTCGCTTCCCACTGATAATGCCCGAGCATCCGATCTGTTCATCCCATCACTTAGATTTAGTCCCATGCTATTTGTCACAGCCGGTCCAATATACCAGCCTTTATTCCCGCCGCTGCTCCAGTTTTTATTTGATATGACAGTTTGATCACCAGCCAGATTTCCTGTATGCCAAAATGAAACGGTAAAACTATCATTTCCGAACTTAAGGTCACTTCTATCACCTAAATCTATGTAGTTGCTATTACCTGCAGGAATAAATACAGCTTTATTTGAAATACCATCTACATAATTAACGCTGCCATTTGATGTTGCTAAATCTGTTGCTATTGCATGATCGGTTAAATTCCCATCAAACTTCATGTCGACAACTAATTCTTTCCACATGGTTTCATGGTCAATTGGTGTTAATTCGGGTGGAGTTCCCCCTGTTTGAAATACCTTATGAAGTGTTGATGATTTATTGCCATAGCTATCAACGGCAGTCACTTCAACTTTATAGCTGGTTTGGCCGTCTAGACCTTCTAAAGGGATGTTCATTTTATCTGGAATTGGTGAAAACATGTAATCAGAAAATACCTTTACGTTTTTTACAACAAATCCGTTTTTTTCTTTGGTCACTTTTACTTCATAATGATGGACCATTTGATCATCCTTAGCTTGTACAAAAATTAAATTAGGCACAGCATCTAGATTTTCAACTTTGAGTTCACTGTCGCGATTGAATTGAGGTGCGACTTTATTTCGATTTTCAGGTGTATACTTGAAATTTCTTTTTATTTCTTCATTCGTTTTTCCCTTCAACTCGATAACCCATTTTTCCCCGGCAGTTGCCCCAGCACTTTTGAATGGTGGTTGAGGAGAAGCTGACCATTTACCGCCTGCATAAATATCACCATAATCTGCATTCAACGAGACCCTATCTACCTCTACTCGATCCTTATAAACCTCAATAAACAGGGCTTGTGATACAGGGAATTCAAATCTGCCAGCTAAACCTGTTTCAGTGACAGATTGGTATCCGTGATCAGACTCTATGTAAGACATAGACCCAAGATTAAGAGAAGTAAAGTCTTTTTGATAGATCGAACGGTCATCGTTAAGATTAAGATGTGAATGACCTGAAAGAGTGATGACTTGCGGATAATCCTTTAAGTCAATGTTAAGATTTGGATTTGAAGCCTGTTGTCCATCCATCACTGTATTAGATATCGGTTGATGCACGTTTACAAATATAGGTTTATGTCTGTTTTTAGGATCAGATGTAATTTCAGCTAACCTGTTTTTTAACCAATTTCTTTGTTCAAGATCTGAATTGTAATTATTGCCATTTAAAAAGAAGAAAGGGTACCCGCCAATTTGAGTTTCATAGTATCCATTCTTTTGACTTGTAAACCATTCAGCCGGGTAGTGCTCTTGTATTTTCGCAACACTTGCATCATGGTTTCCGATAGCCAATTGTACTTTTGTATCCGTCATCTTTTTTCTTTTTAGGTTATCTAGAAATATTTCTTTTACCATTTTATGATCATTCGGTTTATCAAAACCATTGTCATTTATCATATCTCCGACTGACAAGATGGCATCCGGTTGCGGGAAGATTGACGCAATTGTATCAAAAAAACTTGCATATCTTGCATCAGCTGTTTCATGTGCACCAACATGCACATCGGACATGGCGACAAATTGAAGCAATGGTTTTTCTTTGGTCTTTATGATGTATGAAAAGGTTGCAGGTTTACTAGATGCACCTTTTTTTATAGCAATAACACTTAGATTTGTTGTTTCATTAATAATTATAGGCTTATTCTTTTTATATTTTTTGCTATTTTTATTTGGTAAAGTTCCGTCAAGAGTATAGTAGATATCAGCATTTTTCGTTTCCGTACTGAGTGATACGACCTTTGTATGATCATAGCGGCCACTAGGCTCTGAAGCTTTAGGTGTTTCTACAATCTCAACCTTCTCGTTAGCATAAGTAATATTTGAGGTTAGTAAAGCTGAAAAGACGACAGCAATTGCAATAAGTATGGGTAAGAAGTTCCTTGTTAATATCAAAATGATTCCTCCTATAAAATAGTTTTCCAATAAGAACTTACAACTTGCAAATTTCTATATGCACAACCGCCTTTTTCCTTACCAATTTAGCTTGTGAATACCAGCTATAATAACAAAATGATCATTACTATTTACTCCCACCTCCTAAAAGTCACAAAAAAGCACACGAAATAATATTGTTTTAATTATTTTTGTGTGCTTTTAATTGTATTTTAAGAATCAAATATTAATTGAAAATCCATTTTTTATTAATATTTTGTAAAAAAAGCAAAAGATGGTATGAAGTGATTCTTTCTTTATTTAGGAAACAATCCTTCTTGCAAAAGAAATAGCGCTGATATACAAGGCAAAACATCCTGCCGTTGTCAGAGGTTATAACGAAAATATTCTTTTAAGAGGTTGTTTGGAAAAGGAATGAGTGAAGGGTTTTAAAAACTTAACATAGGGAGGAATCCATACTCAAAACGATTGAAATGAAAGTTTGGAAGAACCAGCTGATTAGGGATTGCCGAATCATGTAATGACCTATTAAAAAAGATCAATATTTTTTGTCGAACAAAAAATATTGATCTTTTTTTGCTAGTACTTAATAATAATGATTAAGAACTTAGTCCTTAAAGAAGGTTAGGAGAATCTATCTATGCGTACATATGAAAGTCTTGATGAAGAATGGGTAGAATTAATTTTACAAGCATTAGAAATTGGCATAACTGCTGATCAAATTCAAAATTTCTTTCACAATCCTCAGAGACTTACATAAGTCTTTTTTTCTCATCAAATAAACAGGTCCAATATTTGTGATTATTTAGCTAATCCTGATCTTAATCCAGACACTCCAAATTCTAAATACCCCTTTAAACAAGTCAGCATAAATACCCAGCCTTCTTTATTATCTAGCATCTTTTGCAGTAACTCTGGGTCATTTTCATTAAACCCTTCTTCTGTAATTTCAATTATGGTTCTTGAATGATCGATCTCATTCAGTAATATTGTAACAACATGTTCCTCCTCAGCCTGTCCCCACTTGAACACGATTTGTTTATTTTCCTCAACCGCAACAATGTCTATTTGTGCTTCTGCTTGATAAATATCATAGACCAAAGTAATGGTTTTACCTGGCTCCCATCTTTCAGAGCTTGCTGAGAACCAAAAGTTACCAATTTTTGAAGGGTCGACGAAGGCTTCAAATACTTCATTAGCAGGTTTGTTAATAGTAAAGGTTGTGATATTGTTCATATGTTCATCCGCTCTCTTTCTATGTAATAAAAACATCAAAGTGGTTACCCTAATTTGAATGGTTTATACCTTTATGTCAAAAATATAATCTCTTAAAATTTCTCGATGCTCTCTTCTTTCCGCTTGGAAATTTCTTTACGTACGATTGGCGCAACTTTTTTTCCTAATAGCTCGATTGCTCTCATCACTTCATTATGCGGCATCGAGCCAACGGGTACATGCAGCATAATGCGTGTGATCCCTACGTTTTTGCGAAGGTGAATGATTTTAGCGGCAACGGCAACCGTCTTTGGGTCGCCTACATACAACGCTCCATCAAAGCTACGAGCGGCCTCAAAGCTTGAGCGGTCATATTGCCCCCACCCGCGCTCTTTTCCTAATATGTTCATGACCTGCTGGGTCGACGGGAAAAACTTGTCGGCAGCTGTTTCAGTGTCCTCGGCCATGAAGCCATGTGAATGAGATGCTACTGGGAGCTTTGATGGCTCATGCCCAGCGTGTTTAGCGGCCTTTTTATAAAGCTGGACGAGCGGCGCAAACTGTGCCGGTCAGATAATGGCAAGAACTAACGGCAATCCTAAGAGACCTGTACGGATAATTGATTCCGTATTACCGCCGCTGCCGATCCATACGGGAAGAGGATGTTGAACAGGCCGCGGGTACACGCCTAAATTTTAAATGGCCGGGCGATGCCCGCCTTTCCAGGTCACTTTTTCAGATTCACGAATTTTTAATAATAACTCGAGCAAGTACCTATTCCTATCTCCACTAATAGCCCCCTTTATATGTATTTGTTTTATTCATTGCTTAATAGACTTTATCACCATCTTACCTGATTCATCCTGACAAAACAAAGGTTTAACTCCTTGGAAATATGCACACTACGGAGCCCTTATGATCTCTTCCTTTCGTTTAACTCTTTACTATTCTTTTACAATTATTATGGACTTCTTAACAGAAAATCCTTGTAAGAGAAGGAAGTTCATGATATATTACCAATAATTAAATTTTTCTTATTTCAATACTTTTTGAAGTGAGGATAGAGGTGCAAAGTTCATGAGTACACATTCTGAGGAGAATGAGATCCTGTGATGATTGTGGAAAGGGGAATTTGCCGAAGCAGAAAGAATCTCATGTTCTTGAAGCTGGTTCTGTTATTGAATAAATACAGAACTGTCATATAGGTCACTATATGGAGGGCTATCTTACGCACGGAAACGATATTTCTTGATATTGTCTCTACTGCAGCAGCGATTCCCCTCGTTGCTGCTTTTTTGCGTTTCTTTTTGAATGGCTCTAAACACCTATCCTTATAAAAATACGATAAAGGGTGTGAAGCTATGAATTTCGGGCAAGTACTAACAGCAATGGTTACCCCGTTTGATCAAAATGGCGAGGTAGATTTTAACGCAACAGAACAATTAGTTAATTATTTAATTGAAAATGGAACTGATGGACTTGTGATAACAGGTACAACTGGTGAGTCACCTACGTTAACAACCGAGGAAAAAGTCGAGTTTTTCAAGTTTGTTGTAAAGGTCGTAAATAAAAAAGTGCCGGTAATCGCAGGAACTGGATCTAATAATACGAAGGCATCGATCAGCTTAACGAGACTTGCGGAGGAAGCAGGAGTCGATGGGATTATGCTTGTGACTCCTTATTATAACAAGCCATCACAGGAAGGATTGTACCAACATTTCAAAGCAATTGCTGAAGCAACATCCTTGCCGGTCATGCTTTATAATATTCCTGGACGAAGTGTAGTGAATCTGTCTGTTGATACCATTGTTCTTCTTTCTAACATTGATAATATTGTCTCAATAAAGGAAGCGAGCGGTGATTTAGATGCGATGGCAGAGATCATTAGCAAAACTCCTGAAAATTTTACGCTGTATAGTGGAGATGACGGCTTAACGCTTCCTGTTTTATCCATCGGCGGAACTGGTATTGTCTCGGTTGCTTCCCACATCATCGGCAATGAGATGCAGGAAATGATCAATCATTTTAAAAATGGTGATGTTCAGCAAGCGGCATCCTTGCATCGCAAGCTGCTCCCGGTTATGAACGCATTATTTGCAGCGCCAAACCCAACGCCGGTCAAAGAGGCATTAAATATGATTGGTGTCAATGTTGGCGGGGTTCGCTTACCCATGATTCCTTTGAACAATGGTGAAAAAGCAGTGCTGATAGAGACATTAGAAGCTAGTAAATTGGTGACGATTGTAAAGTAGGATGTAGAGGGTGAAATAATTCACCCTCTATTAGTTAATTTGTTGAATTCTCCCCTCGATTTGTGCAACAAACGGATGTTTCATTGATTTGATATAATCAACAAGTGCATCTACATCAACTGCTCCAGTTTTTCGATTTTTCCCTTTACGGAAGCCTGTAAAGTTGTCCCCTCCTCCAGCTAAGAAAGCATTGGCAACAACTGTGTAGCTTTTGTTGGGATCCATATCTGATCTATCAGGCAGCTGCATGGAAATGATTTTAGCTCCTGCAGGCTGGTTCGCATCCCAAGTATACGTGAACCCAGAGATTTGGAGCATTTTCGTCCTGCTTGCTTGCCATTGTTGATTCAATATCTTTTGAATTTGTTGCCCTGTTAAACTCATTTTAATTAAATTGTTTTTAAAGGGTTGGACAACATATAATTGCCCCCATGTCACTTCTCCAGCATCCAAGTCTGCCCTGATTCCTCCTGGGTTCATTAATGCAATATCCGCCTTCATTGCCTCGCGCTGGGCATCTGCAATGAAATTGCCCAATGCAGATTCGCCGTTTTCATTTTGCGCAGCTGTGATCGAAGTTTCAGCTGTCCCGATGACACGACTTACAATCGGTTCTATTTTCTCTTCATATTTCTCAATCATCTGCTTTGTCTCAGGGTGTGGCGAGATCCCTTCTTGGTAAACCGTAACAATTTCAGATCGCTTCCCAACAATGTCACCTGTTTGCGGATCTATTTCAATATCAACATCAGAAAAAGCTGTACCATATGAATAAGATTGAACCAATAGTTTTCCATCAACAAAAGCATTTAAATAGGCATGATTATGACCGCCAAAAATAATATCGACTTCATCATCAACCGTTTTTGCTATATTAACGATTTCTCCTGTTGCTTGCTCGCCATTATCCTTTGATGTTCCAGGGTTATGTGCAAGGACGATAATTGCTTTAACACCTTGTTCTTTTAACTCTGCAGCAGCCTTGTTTATGGATTCTGCTTCATCAAGAAATGTAATTCCTTCCACACCGCTTGGTACAACTAAGCTTGGCGTGTCTGTTGTTACAACTCCGATAAATCCAAGCTTCATCCCATTGTTTTTTAAAATTTTATATGGAGGGAGAATGGTTTTACCTGTTTTTTTATCAATCACATTTGCCGCTACCCACGGAAATTGAGAACCAGCAAAATCCCCTGTTGCTTCATGTTTTCTTCCATTAATCAGCCGCAGCAGCTCTGTTATTCCTTTATCAAATTCATGATTTCCAACTGTTCCAATTGTAATGTTTATTGTATTTAAAAATTCAATTGTTGGCTCATCCTGCAGTAATAAGGAAATCGGCGGACTGGCTCCAATCATATCACCAACATGTACGAATAATGTGTTTTTATTTTCGTGAGCACGCTGCAATAAATAGGCTGCAAGATAATCCGCACGTCCTGCAGGCTTGCCATTGACTTGTCTGGTGACATTTAATTGACCGTGCAAATCATTAATCCCAAGTAGCTGGATTTGCTTGTATTGCGGGTTTTCTTTCTCTTTATTGCGATTGAGTGGCAGCTCGGGACGTCGTTCGATATGGCCATGATAATTTTTTGAAAGGCCCTGTTCATTGTCGTTATAAGTTTTTGAGGCTTGATATTGTTGATTGACTTGTTGGGAGGATTGGCTAGTTTTTAAATCAATATTTGCTAGGTTTTTATTTTTTTGTTGATTGTCTATTGTACGGTTAAAAGCATTGAAGCCAAATAAAGTAAAAAATGAGAGGGTTAGTAATATAGTGTATAGATATTTTTTCATCGGGTCCTCCGTGTATGATTGAAGCTCGTACAATATTTAATTTCTATTGTTATTTTTTGAATTTTGGTTGATTTCATACTTGAATTTTCAGGTCGGTTAATAGCTTATCAAGGTGATAAGCGAGTAGACACTTAGTAGCAGTGTCCTATTTCCATTCATTTTTTTACCATACGTTTTATGATTAGTATTTTTATCCGAACGGAAAATAAAAAGGAAATCCATTGCTATGATATGGATTTCCATTATGGGTCACATGTAATATTTATCACAAGTTACCAGCTTATCGATTTTGCTGCTTCTGATCAGTTTGTTTCTTTTGAGCATGTTGCTTCGTATTCATCGTTTCGTCAAGAGCTTGATCCACATTACCTGTAAAGTTGATTTGCTGCTCTGGAATTCCTTGTTTTTTCATTCGAATAATCCCTCCCTTCCTTCCATTAGTATCCTCGTGCTAGTGAGGATACATGTATTGCACTTTTTAAGAGTAGTATTGAGCTAAAATGGGGAATCATGTATCGATTCCCCTTTCATTTTAGAAAGTCATAACATGCTCTGCAAATTTCGCTTTCTATCCATATACGTCACTAGTTCTTTATCTATTCGGTCATATTCTTCAGTACCCGCCGACAGATAACCGATTTTTCCTAGTAGCTCTGTGATTTTTGTTTCAATGAGTGCCAATTCTTCGTGTACATTTTGTTCTTTTCGTGTATACTTGTTCTTTTTTCGTTCTTTATACTCCTTTAATCCCATTTCAATTTGTTGAATTTTATAATTGTCAATTATTAATAATTTCGTACACAGTTTTTCAATCAAGTACCTGTCATGTGAAACGATCAAAAGTGTGCCAGTATACGTACTGAGGGTTCTTTCCAGCTCTTCCCTGCTTGGCAAATCTAAATGGTTTGTGGGTTCATCTAAAATTAGCAGGTCATATTCCATCAGAATCATATAGATAAGCTTGATTCGTGTCCGTTCACCAAGACTCAATTGAGAAATCGTTTTTTCAAGGATTTCTTGCTGAATGCCCATATTGGCAAAAAGCGTTCTGGCTTTCGTTTCCTGTTGTCGACCTTTAAGATCAAGATATTGTAATGGTGTTTTTTCACCAGGTAGGTCACTTACATCCTGCGAAAGATAAGCCACTTTCGTCGATTCGCTTATCCAAAGCGTGCCTTTCGTAAGGGTTTCTTCCTCAAGCAGGATTTTGATAAACGTCGTTTTCCCTGCTCCATTAGATCCTAGCAAGCCGATCCTTTCGCCATGCTTTACATAAAAGTGGCTTTTATCAAACAGCACTCGATCACCAAACTGTTTTTTGATTCCTTTTGCTTCAAGAATCCTTTTTCCGTGTTTAGGAGCTGATTCAAATTGAAAAGAGACGGATTTCTCTTCTTTTGGCTTTGTCACCTCATGTTTTGACAACTCTAGATTTAAGCGCTTCAGCTTTGATTTTATTTGATTATCTTTTTTCTTTGCCTTCGCTCGTTCGAATTCCCGTAATCCCATCTGACGATTTTCAGCATTTGACCTCCCTTTTCCCGCTTGACGATGGGCTTTTGCTGACCAGTCTTTTAAGGTGGTCATCTGCTTTTCAATCATCTCAACTTTACGTTGTTGTTTTTCATAATCACGTTTTTCCTGTTCATACCTTCTTTGCTTTTCGTTTCGATAGGACGTATAATTTCCGTCATATACCGTTAACTTACCTGCTTCTAGTTCATATATTTTTGATACTGTTTCGTCTAAAAAGTAACGATCATGTGAAATAATGATGGCAGCACCTGAATAGTCTCTTACTTCTTCAATCAGCCAGTTTACCCCTTGCATATCCAAGTGATTTGTCGGTTCATCTAAGATTAAAAACTCTGGGGAATTTGCCCAAATTTTTGCTAAGGACAATTTAAGCTTTTCTCCCCCGCTTAAGTGGTGCAGATCTTCTTTGTCCCATCGATCTTTCGGCAAACCAAGCTGCTTGCTTGTTTCCATCAGTTTCTCTCCATTATTGAATAGTTCAGAATCAATCGACAATGAATAATCTGTTGATTGAGGCAAATAGCCAATTTTCAAATCGGTTGGCCACATTGTGACTGAACCTTTGTCAGGCTCAATCATGTGCATAAGAATTTTTACAAATGTTGATTTCCCCGCACCATTCCAGCCGACGAGACCAATTTTTTCACCTTTTCGTATGTCAAAGCTAACATCCTTTAGGATTTCTCGTTCTCCAAAACTTTTCTGCAGGCTTTTACCTTGTATAACAGGAGTCATGCAGATCACCTCTTTTTGTTTTTCATTGAGAGGTTTTTAGAAATTAAAAAAGCCTCTCCAAGAATCCTGGAGAGGCTAATATCTAATCCCATATCAAATAATATGCAAACGCTTAAAGAGTACAGTTATAGACACAAAGACAGAATTTGTGTTAACTTGTATTTTAAACGGCACGTCATGATAGCTTCTATGGACAGACTAATCCTATTTCTCCAGGTTCTCATTTTCAAAATCATATGAGTGTTATCCCTTTTAAATAAGATTAAATCCACATCCGCTTAGTACCGTTCCTTTCCACTTTTTTACTTACACATTCAGTATATTTATCAAGGCAAGTATTGTCAACAGGAATCCATCTAAATAGGCATGGTTCTATTACAATGGCAGCAAAAAATGAGAAATTTCTAGAATGTTTCACAATCTTCGTTGTAAGCGATTTCTATTTGCTGTAAAAGTGAAATGATAACTGGTTCCTAAGATGAATGATTTTTTTGAACAAAATGACCAACTAATGTATATCAGCTTATTTTTAGTTTACTTTTTTTCTTCTCATCCATTGGGTAGCAGCCCATTTATCTCCGATGATAACGGGGGCACCGCCATGTAAGGTTAGCTCGTTTAAAGCAGGATCGTTGTAAAAATATTCAAAGTACACGGCCATTCCTTTTTGCGGAGAGATTGAAAAATTAAGCTTTGGAAAAAATGTTTCTCCACCGTGTTCTACATCATTTAAGTACATGACGAGTGTGCTTATTCTCGGATTGTTAACAACATGATTTGCGGATGAAAAATAATCAAAATGAGCTTTATATTCTTGTCCTTTTTGATAATGAAGAACTTGAAGACCTTCACCATGTTCAACGGGTATATTCATGATCGCTGAGATTCTTTTTTCAACCCTCAACACAATGTCATTTTCTTCTTGAAGAAATGTACTGCTGCTTGTTCTAAGATCATTGACTTTACGCGAACTCCCAATTTTTGACCGCTGAAGGTTATCCTTTGATAATTTTATTAGCTCATCACATTCATCATCACTTAATACATTCCCTAAAATAACGATTAGTGGTTCTTCAACTTTAGCAATGATGTTAATGACTCTGTCTTCTGTTACTATTTTATTTCCAATGTGATTAAAAATCGTTGGTTCTTTCATCGTTAATTCTTTCGCATCCATTGTCAACTTTCATCAACCTTTACAATTATTTTTCTTAAATAATTAAATGGGTTTGTTTTAGAAAGCGGTCATTCCATCTGTTTTATTAATGCATTCATCTAGAGGAAATCGGTAACAGTTGTGTTTCTCTATTAAGTTTTCATTCCTCCTGCCTTTTCATAGGATGTTACTGATTTCAGTAAATAAATTTTACACCTTGCATCGTTGTTTTTCTACTACTTTATGATTCTATTTTTAATAAAAATTTTTTACCCTCTGAAGTTAAAAATACAACTCTTGAATAAAAAATTCTGATGAAACAAACAATATAAATAATTTAGCTGCAAAATGAGGAGTGATCACATGGTAAATGTATGGGAAACAGTGATGGATGCCATGAAGTCCATGACAGTTCAAGATAAAGATCAACCACTTCATGTCGGAGAAGTGATGTCATGCTGGATTTATTTAGCTGGCCTTGAATTATCAAAAGTTTCTGTTCAAGCAGGTATTCATACTACGACAGATAATGAACTAAAAGCAATCCTTGAAGAAGATATGAAACTTGGAGCGAGTCAAAGGGAAAGGCTCCATGATTTTATGATTAAAGAAGGAATTCCATTACCTCCTGCCCCTGAAGATATGCCGGTATCAGACCCTAACAGTGTGCCTCTCGGTGTTAAATTAACCGATGATGTCATTGCAAATGAATTATCGTTAAAAATTATTAGCTTAATTATGCGTGCTGCTGGTGCTTCTTCAGAATCGATTCGTACAGATGTAGGTTTATTGTTTGTTCAGTTTCAAGCAGAAAAATTAGCTTTCGCGACGAGATTAAAACATTTAATGCGCAAACGCGGATGGATAAAAGTGCCGCCATTTTACGTTCAACCTGGTTCGAAACAACCTTAAGCTAAAAAATCTATAAAGGAATGTATGTAATAAAGGTAAAAATAAGTATAGCAAAAATAGTAAGAAGCTATTTTAGGATTACATAGACATTACTGAATAGTATACGCCAACCCCCATACCTAGGGATTGGCGCATGTTTATTTTCATTATTTATTCAGAACTTTATATATCGTTTATACATATTTCTTGCTAAGTTGGGAATTTTATTTGTAACTATAATCTTAGGAGATAATCTTTATGAACAATAAAGTATTTAATTTAATCAATTATTATTCTGGACGTTGTTCTCCAATTGATTTGCTAATGATCTTGATTTCAAATAAGATTCGTTATGTGTTTATTTTTGTCTTGATTTTTATGTGGTTTAGAAATGATTTTTATAAAAAAGTGACTTGTAATGCTGTTAAATCTACTGGTATTACAATGGTTATTCACACATTGATTAAATTGTGTTATTTTAAACCACGTCCCTTTGTGAAACATCGTGTCGGCATTCTTATTCCTTCAAAAATGGATTCTAGCTTTCCGAGTAAACATACTCTGCTTGCGTTTGCAATTTCTACTTCTATTTTTCTTTATGACCGTGTCCTTGGTTCCATCATGTGGGTATTATCGGTATTAACAGGCTTCTCCCGTATTTGGGTAGGACATCATTATCCATCTGATATAATCGGAAGTGCATGTATTGGCACGATGGCCAGCATTATATTAGATAAAACAGCTGGTGAATGTTCATCTGATACTGGAATGGAAGAAAATCCCCTTGATTGAAAAGACACTTTGTTTACTTGGATGATAAGTATTTCACATAAATTGCTTGTGAAGAAGTTTCTGTCTTGCAGCCTTCTAAATCTTCTTCATGCAGCAATCCCAGTTGGATGGCTGATTTTATTTTCCCTTCGTCAGGCCTTTTTTGAATAAGATCAAGCAGATTTAGTTCCTCAAGTCTTTTAACAGTTGGTTCCTGTTTATATTTAACGGTTTTTCTAATTTGTCTTTGTAATTTGTAATCTTTAAAAACCATTTCCCCCTTGGCATTTTGGCCCACGGATACATCAAAATAGTCATTAAAAACTTTCTTCAGTTCTTCAAGTTCTGTTTCCACTTCTTTTTTCTTATGGTTGAGTTCAAGGTAATGAGCAAGCATTTCTTTGGTGATGACCGGTTCATTCGCCAACCTTATCCCCTCATTTCACAGTTGATAGTTCATCATATTGTCTTCATAAGAAAGATATTCATCAAACAGAACGAATGTTCCTGAAAAAGTTATTTAAGAGGATTGTTGTAATGATGGATCTTTATCTAATTTATGATTTGTTTTTACTTGTTCTAAATCACTTTGATCTATAGGTAATGAAATTTTTACAGTTGTTCCTTTCTTTTAGATACTATGAATTTCAAATTTCCCATTATGGTTTTGAATAATTTTTTTGCTGACCATTAACCCCAATCCTGTACCTTCTGTTTTGGTGGTATAAAAGGGCTTACCTAATAAATGAATATTTTCTTCTGGTATCCCTTCCCCATTATCTATTACCGAGATGACAAAATAGGAGTCTTTTTGTTCTAATTTAATATAAATCTTTCCTCCTTCCGACATTGCTTCAATTGAATTCTTTATAATGTTAGCTAATACTTGCTTTATTTGATTTTCTTCACACTTTATTAAAAAAGAATCTCCAACAAATTCTGGGAAAATCTCAATGTTTTTCATTATCGCTTGAGTATTTAGGAGGGTAATGACATTTTTAATAATAAGTGATAGGTCTGTTACAGAAATATTGACAATATGCGGCTTAGAAAGCACCATGAATTCACTAACGATAAAATTGATCCGGTTTATTTCATCAATCATAATTTTTAAATAATTTTTATTTGAATGATCGTTTGTTTTTTCGTAAATGAATTGAGTAAATCCCTTTAATGATGTTAGTGGATTCCGAATTTCATGAGCAACACCAGCAGCCAATTCTCCTACCAGAGATAGTTTCTCGGACTCTCTTAGCTTTCTTTCACTTTCATTAAGTTCTTCCATTTGTGATAGAAGTTTTTTATCAAGAAAGGCATTTGATAATAACATGATTAACACTACTATTAAAGCTGGTACACTAATAAAAGAACTCAAGCTGTTAGAGCTGACTGTATAATAAGTATTAATTGGTGGAGGATTTGTCATTATAGTAAAATCTGTTCCCCACATGCCGATATAATGCATTCCTGAAATTCCTATACCCATTAATATACAACTTAATATCCTCCATTTTAAATTCATAGAGCGGCGATGATTAAAGAAAAAAAGTAGCCATAACGAGGCAAAGGCCGCTACAACAGCAAATATAAAAGACAGACTGACAATAAGATGGTTAAAAGTTAGCAGCACATTTGGATACATTGCCCAAACACCTAGGTAGTGCATACAAACAATTCCACCTCCCATAAATAGACTAGATAATAGGAGTCTAAAGGGATTTAATTTCATAAGTAAGAATGCAATACCTGTTCCTATAATAGAGATAATCAATGAAAGAAAAACAATTCTAATATCATAAATGACATGACTTGACATTTTCATAGCAACCATGCCAACAAAATGCATGGTCCAAATGCCAATACCCATTGCAACCGCACAACTTAATAGCCATACATTGTACTTGAAATCTTTAAATACGATCATCTTCCAACGAAGGTCTAAAGCAATGTATGAAAAAAGAATACCTAGAAGAATTGAAAAAACTAACCAGTAATAATTATAGGTATCATTTACATGATCCATACGACACCACTTCCATTGTCTATTTAAGTTCTATTATCATGATTAACTAGCAAACATTTTTTTAAAAGGGAAAAGGATAATATTGAACAAATATAAAAATATAGGTTAACAAAACCTCAAAAATGTCCAACCTCGTATTCCCTATCTAATTAAATATGTACTTTCAAAATTCATTTCATACTATCCTTTCTCCAATTATTTTCGATAAAAGGACTTAAAATCCTGCTCATGTCCATTTCTAGCAGTCATGAAAAATAAAAATGGCACATCACATTCTCTTCGTGATGTACCAATTTATGGGTTTCATGTAAACTAAATTTATTTTGAAGCAGGCGCTAGTGAAGCTTCTGGTGATGTAACCTTGTCGTAGAAATCAACAAATTTGTCACGGTCCTCGCTGTCACGGTAAGCCATCGCCACACGCGGATGCTCATTTAATGCACCTGAGATCATGTAAGGAATAATATACCCCCACTCCCATTTTTCACGCATTTCAAGCATGTGGTTTTCAATAACGCCTAGAACAGGCTTCATTTCATAGCTTGGTTTTTGGATATACGTAACAAGAAGCTCTGTGTGGCAGTTTCCAGCCGCACGGCCCATGCCATAAACAGATGAATCCAGGAATGTCACGCCATTTCGCATCGCTGTTAATGTATTTGCGAAAGCAAGCTGCATGTTGTTATGAGTATGGATTCCTAACTGCTTATTTGGCAGCATCTCTTTAAACTTTTTCACCTGATGCTCAATATCTGTTGGTGCTAGGCTTCCAAACGAGTCAACGATATAAACAACATCAACGGGACTTTTCTTTACCATTTCAAAGGCTTCGATAAGCTGATGTTCAGGTACACTTGATAAAGCCATAATATTAAGCGATGTTTCATAGCCTAAATCATGGAACATTTGAACAAGCTCCAAGCCTTTGTCCACCTCACGGATATAACAGGCAACACGGATCATATCTAATACACTTTGCTCACGCGGCAAAATATCATCAGGGTCGACACGACCAATGTCTACTAATGCGGACAGCTTTGTGAATTTTTTCTCCGTGATGACCTCTTCTTTCAAAAACTGATCATCTAAAAATCTCCACGGATTTGGTTCTTTTGCATTAAGAAGCCTTGGTGAATTTTTGTAGCCAATTTCCATATATTCAACACCAGCTTCACTTAAACCATTATATAAATCTTGAACAAATTTTACACTAAAATCCCAATTATTTACCAATCCGCCATCGCGAATCGTACAGTCAATAATATTCGTGCGATTTTCCATACTTATTACTTCCTCCTGATGTATGTACATATATCTTATAAATTTGACATAAAGGTAAGAAAGTGTCAACAGTTTTGCAAAATAATTAGGAATTGTGCGAAAATAGGATTTAAAAACCTATTATATATAATCCCTAAAGTTTAATATTCTATTCTAGTTAAGGTTTTGCGGAATTCCTATTTAGATTGTAAAAAGCTTGTCCTGTACCATTATTATGGTGAATAAAAACCTATCTTAAAGTTGACTTTAAGAATTCATTTCTAACCTCCAAAAAATACTCATTATACACATAATCTCTACCGCCATTTTTTTCATACCAATTCATTATTCGAGCGATGTGCTCTTTGTCACCTCTTACTTTGGCTTCAATTTCTTGATACTTCTCATAGCTATCGTACTCCCAAATGGCGAATATCTCAGTGGTTGTTTCATCATTAGGTATCATCCATCTACCAATTAATCGTGCACCGTATTTTAGTTGATTAGGTAAATTTGTTTCATTAAAATGGGCATTAAAAATTTCAATAAATTCATTTTTTACAATGTAAAACTTTCTCCTGTAAAACAAATTTCTCGCTCCCCCCTATTATATTAATAAAGTTTCAACTGTTTTCTTCCTTTCAAATATGTAAGGATCTTATATTAATTCTATAAAACACTATTGCTTCCTTTTTTTACTAATCATTAAAGGGTCTTGAAACTTAAAATCTCCATACGATATAAAACATGAAATAAAATGGAGATGAATAATTATTGTCCATATTGTTACGGTTCAACATTTTTTCACAAAATTTATCACTGAATTTCTTGTAAGTATTCCATAAGTAAAATAGTCTTAATGATAAGGGATTAAAGAGAAAGTTGGTTTCCCGAACTTTTAATAAATGGTGGGATAAAAATGTTGCCAATTGAAAGACAACAACAAATTTTAACATGGTTAGAACAAGAAGAGACATTGCGTGTTTCGGATATTAGTAAGAGGTTACAAGTGTCCGAAATGACGGTTTACCGAGATTTAAAACCTTTAATTGACCAGCAGAAAGTTTTGAAAACATCGAATGGATTTACTCTTATCGCGCAAAGCTATAATTCTTCTAATCATTGTACGTATTGTTATAAGAATGTAAATCCAAGGCTGTCTGTTCAATTGATAAAAAAGAATCAACATGTGGAGCAAGCTTGTTGTCCCCATTGTGGCCTGCTGCGATTTCAGGATATAGAGAATGAGGTTTCACAAATTATTTGCCATGATTTTTTAAAAGATACAACGATAAGTGCTAAAATTGCGACCTTTATTCTAAATGCAGATCTTGATTTGAATTGTTGTCAGCCACAAGTCATTGCCTTTGAATCGATGAAACATGCTAAGAAATTTCAGCTGGGTTTTGGCGGGGAAATATATGGGTTCAAGGAAGCTATTCAAGCTATCACATTAGAAATGCATAGCAAAAACTGCTGCGACTAAGAAATTGTAAGAGGTGAAAAGAAATGGAACCCGCAAAAATAGAAAATACAACACAAAGCTCAAAAAAATTAGCAAATAGAAATGGTCTTTATCAAACTGTATGGAGATGGCATTTTTATGCCGGCCTTATTTTCGCTCCGTTTCTTATGATCCTTGCAGTTACTGGTTCTATCTATTTATTTAAGCCGCAGATTGAACAAATTCTGTATCAAGACTACTACGAAGTGAATCAACAAGGAGAAAAAATCCCTGCCTCCCAACAAATTGAGGTAGTGAAAAATCGATATCCTGATGCAGTTGTCACAGCTTATCGTCCTGGAGAATATGCAACTCGTTCGAGTGAAGTAAGCATAACATCTAATAATGAGTCTCTTACTATCTTTATAGACCCCTATACAGGTAAATTAATTGGAGAATTAAATAATGAAGACAGAATCATGGATAAAATCGAAGAATTTCATGGTGAACTAATGGCTGGTACTCTAGGAGACAGAACTGTTGAATTAGCTGCCTGTTGGGCAATCGTACTAATTGTAACAGGTCTTTTCTTATGGTTTCCAAGAAAGAAGCAAAGTCTGTCAGGTGTTCTTTTTCCCAGATTTAAAAAAGGAAAAAAGATTCTTCGAAGAGACTTACACGCAGTACCAGCCTTTTGGATAACAGCTGGAATGTTGTTTCTAATCCTGACAGGATTACCTTGGTCAGGCTTTTGGGGCAGTAACTTTCAATCGTTAGCTACTAATTCTGGGGCAGGTTATCCCCCTTCCATATGGATCGGCAGTGCTCCAACATCCACGATTAAAACAAAAGATATTGCTGATGTTCCCTGGGCTGCAGAAAATTTAGATGTACCTAAGTCAGAAATTCAAGGGTTTATACCACTTTCCATTGATGATGTGGTTGCAATCGCCAATCGTGAAGGGATTCATCCAAGTTATACGGTTATTTTTCCGACTGAAAAAGAAGGTGTTTATACATTGTCCGCTTTTCCTCCAAAAGCACATGATGAAGCGACCATACATATTGATCAATACACAGGTGCGATTCTAGCTGATTATCGGTATGATCACTACGGTTTGGTTGGAAAAATAGTTGCTTTGGGAATCACCTTGCATAAAGGGACGCAATTTGGTTTTGTTAACCAACTCATTAGTCTCCTTATTTGTTTTGGCATTATGTTTGTGGCAGTTAGCGGCTTTTATTTATGGTGGAAACGAAAGCCAAAAAAAGGATTAGGTGCTCCAAAAGCTCCAAGTATGCTGAAAATGAAATACTTTCTAATCCTTCTAATAAGTTTAGGGATCTTGTTCCCATTGGTCGGTTTATCACTTATAGTTGTTTGGTTAATCGACTGGCTATTTATTCAAAGAATAGCGGTCATGAAAAAAATATTGAATGCATAAGGTGGATATTGCGGTGAAAAAGATGATATGTATGTACTTATTCTTTATGATTGGTCTCATGCTAAGTGCATGCTCACTAAAAGAAGATGTGGCTTTGCTTTACAAGCAAGAAACACCTCTTGAATCCGAAATCATTATACCTACATCTTTTTCAGATAACGAGAAGGAGATAATTAAGGTCATTCTTACCCAAGAAGGAAAAAGAGTAAATGACCCAGACTTTGTTCATTTTGAAATATGGAAACAAGACGGGTCTGTCCATTATTCTATGGAAGAAGCGAAGGAATTAGGAAACGGTACGTATAGTATTAGCAAAGATTTCGACAGTGAAGGTCTTTATTTTGTAAAAGTACATGCTAGTCAGAATGGTTCAATGATTATGCCTCAAAAACAGTTTATCGTAGGTGAACTTTCTAAAAGTGAATTAGAATACTTACAAAAAGGTGCACAAAAACAAAATGCCCCTCATGAACATCACCATTAAATGATAGAAATCCGGTTTTCATTTGAAGACCGGATGTTTGCTATAAGTGATACGCTTTATTACCCTTTTTTTGCACCTCAATGCTTTAACTAAGACGAACAACCTCCGCCACAGCTTGAGCAGGAGGAACCGCATCCACTATTTCCGCCGCCATCGCCTGAACCATCGCCGTGGTTATCCCCGGAACGATCAGAGGAAGCTGTACCGCAGAAAACGGCGTTGGAGCAACCGCTGGTATATTTTGCCACTTGAGTAAATGCATATACTTTCGCGCATTCCCAATAGTCATTAAAATAATAAAACGAGAAGAATACCATAACAAGTGACAAGGAAGTCATATCACCATATGTCTGTTGCTTTGTAAATGAGCCTTTTTTATCAACCTGATAGATCTTTTCCGCTTCATTTATTTGCTTCTTCATGCGATCGACTAAATATTCAGCCAGTCCTTTATTAACTTCGCTTTGACGAAAATACTTTTCCAACAAAGCTTCCTTACTATTTTCCTTAAATTCTTTTAAAATCTCATTAGATAACGGGTGATTGAAAAAACTCCCCCAAGTCTTCCAGCTAAATTCGGTAATTTGAAACAGCTGTGAGAAAACCCAGTCGAAAAATGCGCGATCCTGTGGTGCTGGATCGGGATTTGTGTTTGGAATATGATGAAGCATTTCCCCTAAAAATTGCTCTGAAAATGACTGATACTCTTTCGTAAAAAGGATCATTTCATGCCAGATTTCATCGACATCTTCACTAAACATAGGGGCTTTCTTTAGAATGTTAGCGACTAGGAAATACCTTTTTAATTCAAACAAAAGCCACTCAAACTCATCCTCGCTCCGTTGGGGATGCTCCTTAAGAAATCGCTGCTTAACTTGTTGAATATACTCATCGTCTAAAGCCATATTTAATTGATTAAGTAAAGGCTGGATTGGGACATGGTTTAATAGACCTAGATTTTCCGGTATATTCTCCTTAATTAATTTTGGCTGACCTTTTTTGATTGAAGCAATGATCCCAACTGTAATACCGGCCAACAGCAGGCCACCAAAAATAACACCAATAATCATTTCACTCCCCCTTTTTGAAAAATATATATGTTTTGGTAAAATTATACTACACTTTCAGTGTTATTTTAAGAGTTTTAGAGCTTTAGGCTAGTTTTAGATTGGGAATTTTTTAAAACTGGATTTTTGATATATTAATTGGGTAGCTATTATGAATTGGCTGTTTGTTAATATCTCTACTTCTATAAAACGCCACTTTCTAAAAAAATCATGATAGATATTCAACTTGAAATTTAGAAGATATTAAATCCATTTTTTCTACATCCCAATCAAAAGTTAGAATGGCCGATTTTACAGATTTATGCGACAGAAGCCGTTTCCCATTTTTAATGATTAGACTTTCTGCTTCCCAAAAAGTAACTGTTTCGTCCTCTCCTGTTCGATTACAGACAAATATAGGTAATCCAGTATCGATTGATCTCTGTTCCCACTCCCCATTTGGTCCATGTAAACCTGGTCCCCAAGAAGATGGAGCAACAATTATTTGTGCTCCTTTTACTAATAAGGTATTGGCAATCTTGTCCGTATAAGCATCTGCACATATCATAATTCCAAGTCTTATGCCTTCCAGTTTTATCGTTTCAATGATAGAGCCTGTATGGCACCAACCATCTGAAATAGTGGCGCTCTTCCTTTGTCTCCCTATTAATTCTCCTTTTCTATTTATCACAAATACTGAATTATATAGCTCCCCATCTTCAGATTTTTCAGGACAACCAATAAATACATTCGTATTTATTGACTTAACCAAATCACGAAAATGGTTCATCCATTCATCGGGCTGCCTTTTAATCCAGCTAGTACCAATTTTTTGAGAAAATTGCAACCCGCTAACAGCTAATTCTGGTGTTATAATCCACTCCACATTTTTTGCTGCCGCGAGTTTCACAGCTTTTTCAATTAAATGTTGATTATATTGAATATCCCCAGCAATAGGTAATAAATGCAGTAAAGCGACTCTTATTCTCTTCAACATAACTCCCCCTTTTGGCTATAAATGGTCACCCATAATTATCATCATATCACTATTCATTTTAAGACGAATTATTTTACCTAAACTTTTACAATACAGACCAAAATTCCTATATTAACTAATCGAGCATTAAACTTATGGTTTTGATCTTCGAATTGCCTCGCTTACTTCTCTTATTTCCAAGCAACTAAAAAAGAATCCTTCTTGTTATACTCCTCTTCAAAATAAAAATAGAGCGCTTATCCTTGTTCCGGGATAGCGCCCTTTCTGGAATAAATGTTACTTATCTTCAAGCTGCCGTTACAGAGACGAATCTTCTAATTAAATACTACGTTCTTTTATTTGCTGTTCTATTTTCTTTTTAAAATGTTCAAGGGGAACACTTTCCGATTGTTGTTCTCCGTATTTTCTTACATTTACTTCATGTTCTTTCACTTCATTGTCACCCAGCACCAGCATATAAGGGATTTTTTGCATCTGTGCTTCTCTTATTTTATACCCTAGCTTTTCGTTGCTATTGTCAATTATCACCCTTACTCCCAGTTGTTTCAGTTCGGATTGAATCTGTAAACAATAGTCCAAGTGCACCTGTGAGATCGGGATAATTTGCACTTGCACAGGTGCAAGCCAAACAGGAAAAGCACCTGCAAAATGTTCGATTAAGATACCACAGAAACGATCAATGGATCCAAAAATAGCACGATGGATGACCACAGGTCGAACCTTTTCGTTGTTTTCATTAATATAAGTTAAATCAAATTTTTCCGGCATTTGAAAATCAAGCTGGATTGTTGCACATTGATGGCTTCGTTTTAAGGCATCTTTAATATGGAAATCTATTTTCGGACCATAGAATGCCCCATCGCCTTCATTTACATGGTAATCAATTTCTAAATGTTTAAGTACATTCTTTAATGCTTCTTCAGATATTCCCCAAAATTTGTCATAACCTAATGAATTCTCTGGACGAGTGGAAAGCTCCACCGAATAGTCAAAGCCAAATGTACGATATACTTGGTCAATTAAAGAAAAGACCTGTTTAATTTCACTTTCAATTTGATCCTCTCGGACAAAAATATGGGCATCATCCTGGCAAAATGTACGGACCCGAAGCATTCCATTTAACGCACCACTGTATTCATGACGGTGAACCTGACCATATTCTGCTATTCGAACTGGTAAATCCCGATAAGAATAAAGGTCATTTTTAAAAATTAGCATATGCCCTGGGCAGTTCATTGGTTTGAGAGCGAAATGTTTCTGTTCGACTTTTGTGAAGTACATATTTTCATGGTAATGATCCCAATGGCCCGAATTCTCCCATAATTGTTGATTCATCATAAATGGAGTACGAACCTCAGCGTAACCAGCTTTGTTTTGAAGTTCACGAGAGAATTGTTCTAATTCATTTCGAACAATTTGTCCTTTTGGTAAATAAAACGGCATTCCTGGAGCTTCCTCAGAAAACATAAATAACTCCAATTGCTTTCCTAATTTCCGATGATCTCGATTTGCTGCTTTTTCTAAGAAATGTAGATATTCAGTTACATCCTTTTTCTTTTTAAATGCCACTCCATACACCCGTTGCAGCACTTCATTTTGACTATCACCTCGCCAATAAGCACCTGATACACGAGTTAATTTGACTGCTTTTATGAAGCCAGTGGATGGAAGATGTGGGCCGCGACAAAGATCAATAAATTCTCCCTGTTGATAAAGAGTAATTTTTTCATCTTTTGGAATATCCTTTAATATCTCTAACTTAAATGGTTCACCTTTTTCTTCAAATAATTTTTCGGCCTCTTGATAAGAAACTTCGATTCGTTCGATTTCTAAATTCTCGTTTATGATGTTTTCCATCTCTTTCTCAATGGCAAGTAAGTCGTTGGAAGTCAAACTGTGTTCCAGTTTCAAATCATAGTAAAATCCATCTTCAATGACTGGACCTATCCCAAGTTTTACATTGCCATAGAGCCTTTTAACAGCTTGTGCCAATACATGTGCGGATGAGTGCCTTAAAACTTGCAATCCTTCCTCTGAATCAAGAGATAATATCGAGACTTCCGCATCCTGTTCGATCTTGCAGCTTAAATCTACCACTTGTTTATTTACTTTCCCTGCAACTGCATGTTTGCTTAAACTTGAGCTAATGGAGTCTGCTATATTTTTCACTGTCATGCCTTTCGAAAATTCCTTTATTTTTCCGTCTGGAAATGTAACTTCAATTAATTTACTCATTATAATAAACACTCCTTTTTATGTAAAAAATAAAAAAAGCACTCATCCCTATGAAAGGGACGAGTGCGCCATACCCGTGGTTCCACCCAATTTCCCATAAGCAAAAAGAAAACTTACGGCTCTGGTGCTATAACGCAGCATAGACGGTATTGGATACTTATATTCCCCAATACAGCTCAAAGGCGGTAAATTATTTCCCTAAGCTAGGAAGGTCACAGCAACTCCTTCCCTCTCTGAAAACCGTAAAAATAATTCATGTCCTTTTCATCGCAATCATTTTATATGTGATTGTAAAAATAAAAAACGCACTCATCCCAATGAAGGGACGAGTGCGTAATACTCGTGGTTCCACCCAATTTCCCATAAGTTAAAAGAAAACTTACGGCTCTGGTGCTGTAACGCAGCATAGACGGTATTGGATACTTATGTTCCCCAATACAGCTCAAAGGTGGTAAGATACTTTCCTGTGTTAGGAAGATTTCAGCTATCCTTCCCTCTCTGGAAACCGTAAAAGTAACTCATGTCCTTATCAGCGCTTTTATAAATTCAAGCATTCATTTAAATTATTTTACATATTACAATAAATTTCCATAAATAGCAATACCTATTTTTTGTATTTTTAGGAAAACTTCTTACTTTCTATAAGAAAATAGTTGCTGTTGCAACCCTTGGAATTTAACCTAAGTAAATGTTGTAAAATGATTAACACTTGCACACCATTAAATGGTTTCCATAAGGGTCTTTGAAATTAAACCAATGGTTATGCTCAATTTCTGTTGTTAATTCAACATTCTTACTTTTCATATACTCATACGCTTGTTCGATATTGTTAGTGTTAAAATGAAAAAGTGGAGTGTTGAAAATAGTATCCTCTGAATAAATCTTGCTATCTAATACAATTCCTGTACCATTCATTGGTACAATATATAAATGACCAGATAGTATCTCACCATCTGCTATTAACCCTAATATGTCACAATACCATTCACGTGCCTCTTCAATATTCTTTACAGGAATAAAAATTGTTCCGATTTTATTTAATATAGGGTTCATAAACTACCTCCATAAATAAATTTCAAGTATATATATTAATTCGCTTTTAGTTTTTATATTCCCTTCTTGTCAAGCATCACTGCACTTTTTAAGAAAAATCCCCAGCTTCATATCGAAGTAAAGTGTGCTCAACAATAGAAAAAGCACAAATCTTGCTGCAGAATTGTGCTTTTTCTATTGTTGAGGATTGTAAAGTTTTGGTTATGATTTAAATGATAGTTCCTTTTCTTCTAATGAAGCTTTAAGTGTAGGTAGAGAAGCAGGTCCTATCCCATGAAATTTTAAAATTTCTTTTTCGCTGTAATCTGACAGTTTTTCCAATGTAGTAATTCCTTCATGTATCAATGCGTTTCTAGCAGGTGAAGAAAGTTTTGAAAGAAATCCACTGTCCGGCTTACGTTCTTGCTCACACGTAGGGCAGCTTGGACAGTCAGTACTTTTATAATATTTGTGTCCTTTGTTACATATCCTTAAATTCTTTTGATTAGTCATCTAAATACACCTCATAAAATTGGTATGTTATTTACTTCTTATTCTTTAAATGCATCGATTCTTTTCTCTTCAAAGTAACTTTTCTTCTTCGAAGCTTCCTGCTAGTAAGGATACCGGATTCGGAATTAAGAATTCAACCATAACGCCATAACACTTAATGGAAAGTGCTTCAGTACGAATCTCAATTTCATAATTAAGTTGTCTAAATTAGTTTAAAAAACGGTAAACTTGCAAAAAAAGTAAAGAAAAGACACCACTTCAGGTGGGGTCTCTTTTCATAAATAGGTAAATTATGCTGCTTGTCTTCTTTCAATACGTGAACGTACTCTAAAGTAAGATACTGTAATGAATAAGTAAATGACGATTGTAATCGTCGTTACCATGATAGATGTAGTAGCTATTACACCAATTAATATAGCAATCAGCGCCAATAATGCGAACCAAGTCGTGTAAGGATAAAAGCGGACTTTATAGCTGCCTTGCTGTGTCTGATTTGTGCGAGATTTCAAATGTGCTATCGCAATAATAATCCATATACAAAGAACCGTATATCCAAGAGAACCCATTAAGTAATTAAACGTATTACTCCCGGCAAATACAGAAATAAGCACTCCTGCATACAGTGATGATGTACATGCTAATATCGCATAAACAGGCACCTGCTTTTTCGACACTTTTGCAAATAGTTTTGGCATCCGACCATCCGCCGCTTGTGTGTAAAGAACACGTGACGATGCATATAGCCCAGAATTCATTGATGAAATTATAGCTAACAAGATAATAGCATTCATTATGTGATCTGCATATGGAATTCCTATCATGCTAAACACCGTCACAAACGGGCTCTCTGGTACGCCATTCACTTGATTCCATGGGATCAAGCTCACAATAATGAAAAATGGTAAAATATAAAAAGAAATAATCCGTATCAATGTACCTCTCACTGCTTTAGGTATAATCTTTTCCGGATCTTTTACCTCTGCCAACGTAACACCTATCATTTCAGTACCACCGTATGAATAAATGACCACCAGCATAGCCATGATCAATCCATGCATACCATTAGGGAAAAATCCTCCATGCTGTGTAAGATGAGAAAATCCTGTTGCGGTATGGTCTTGAAACGGTATTAATAAAATGATTAAACCGGTTATAATAAATAATACAATGACACTGATTTTTAACAATGTGAGCCAATATTCTGTTTCTGCAAATAGCTTAACTGAAAATAAGTTTACAAGGGTAACAATGGCAGATACCATTAAAGCCAGTACCCAAACTGGAATATCTGGAAGCCAGTATTGCAGAAAAATAGCAGCAACCACTGATTCCGCAGCGATATTTAATACCCACATTTTCCAATAAATCCAGTCTAGAAAGTGTGCAGCATAATTACCTAAAACTGGCTCAATTAAATCACGAAATGTTCTTGCCTGTTTGTTTCTAACTGCCATTTCAGCAAGGCCCTGCATAATAAAAAGCAAGATGATACCTCCAATCATATACGCAAGAATGACAGCAGGGCCCGCCATATCGATGGCCGTACTGCTTCCTTTAAATAATCCAGCACCTATAGCTCCTCCCAGCGCCATCATCATAATATGGCGTGATGTCATCGTCCGTTTTAAACTTTCTTGTTTGTTACTCATACTTATAGTCTCCTAATCTTAGATAGTATACAAAAAAACCCATCATCTCTTAAAAAGAGACGATGGGCTTTTGGCCAACCGCGGTACCACTCTTATTGACTTCGCTTCTTACAAAGTCCAGCTTTCTGCACAGTTTTAATATGCTAAACCTTTTAACGGAGGTTAGTCGTTAGAGCCTAATTTATTCGGCTTCACCACTCCTAGACGAGTTCAAAGTTTCATGTGACTGCGTTTCACCACCCCGCAGCTCTCTGTCCATCATGAACATTCTTCTACTACTTCTATTCATCGTGTTCGTTATTTTTATCAAGTAATGGGATGTGTAAAATTACTATATTGAAATACTATACAAGCTGACAACCTCATTGTCAATGAAGATAACGAATTTTTATAATATTTCACAAATCTCCTTTCAACATTTACGCTTCGTTTCCCATAAAAGATTAACATATAACTTTTACTTCTGTTCTTAACATTGTAATAAAAACTTTTATTTTCATAATATTTAGAAATACTCCTGAGCTTAATAAACAATCCAAAATTACCCTTGTAAGAGTATCAAGATCGTACAAGTAAAATCTGATTTATGCTAGGTGTATGCCCATCTAAAACCGGACATCTCTCACCTTCTTGTTTGTATGAATATACTGCATGATGGAGGTGTCTTCATGCGTGGACTTTATGTGGATAATCCCTTAAGCCGGGATCAATTAAAAGACTGGGAAAAAAGTTATTTAGAGAAGTTCTCAGCAAAAATGAGTGATAAAGCAAATCCATTTCCCTGCATCCCTGCAGTCATCGGCTTCAAACAAAATCAGTTGATATACAGCTTTATTGGTGATCCGCGAAAATCTTCTACAGTAGCTGATCTTGCCGTAGCATTGAGTGGTTATATGAAGGTTGCAAAGGATATTGGTAACTACACGTCGTTGATCGTTTTTTATGAAACTCCTGATGATATGAAGAAAAGGTTTAGTACAGAAGAGTATGAAAAATTATTTTGGAAGCATTTAAGTGAATTAAATGCATACGACAGATTTGAATGGCCTGAGGATATACCTTCGAATCCCCATGATCCTTTATGGGAGTTTTGTTATAGCAAGGAGAAATATTTCATGTACTGTGCAACCCCAGCCCATAAGCATCGAAAAAGCAGGCATTTTGATGGAATGATGCTCGCAATTACACCACGATGGGTACTAGAGGAATTTAACAAGCATTCTAAGTTTGCAAAGGGGATTAGAAAACAAATAAGGAAAAGGCTGATAACTTACGATTCAGCTCCTATCCACCATGATTTAAACAGTTATGGGCTGGAGGATAATTTTGAGTGGAGACAATATTTTCTTCGGGATGATGATACATCTTTGTCCAAATGCCCCTATCATCGGATCCTTAAAAATTTAAAGTTTGATACTTAAAACGCAGGAAATCCAGCCTACCTGCGTTTATTTTAGTAATTTAGTTTTATTTTCAAAAAAGTATTGAATTCCATATAACAAAAACGCTTTGTAATAGAAATATAAGAAAAATTGAAATTTATTTATTTTGACTAAACGAGCAATTTTTATTTTTTCTAATATTGTTATATAAATAAAAGCGAAGAAAATATTTATTGCAGCATTTATTACTAAAAATTTCCTAAGATTTCCGAATGACCATTTTAATCCCCATAAGGAACTTACGATAAAAGGGCCAATATTAAAAGGAAATTCGTTATTGAAATATGAGTTTGGTTTATTATAAAAAATCCACCACTTTTTATTCTTAACAAGTTTAACATTTATTGCTTCAAAAACTACAATGAGCATTGATGCAGGAAGAAATCTTTTAAATTGACGCCATCCATAAAAGGGTAAGGATAACCAAGAAAGGATAATCATAGTAATACTAATAATCCACTGATTTTTCAATGACATGTTCATGTACCTCCCTTTATATTGTTTCCTATTTCTCCTTTATCATCCATCGTCATCTAGTTATAATCGATAAGACAAAGGATGAATGCCCATTTGGTTTTTGGCATCGAGAATCTCCATTTTTATTGCATGATCTATGTATAAATTTGTTTTAATATGCCTCTTTCATTAAATCATGAATTTTTTCGATTAATTTTTCTTTTAATTTTCCATGCTTTTTATGTAAGTAATGGTATTTAGAATTCAGTTAACGTTATGGCAATTTTTATGAGCAAGCAAAAGAGTCAAGCCTATTATCAAGGGTTTGACTCTTGTCTGTAAGACTCTTTCATGCAAAATTAGACCCTTAACGAGCCGCGGAATCCTCTGGCAGCATAGTAAGAGTCGGCACCGTTGTGATACACGAAGACGTGTCCGAAGCGAAAATCGCAAAAAAGGGCACCGCCGAGTTCTCTAATATCAGAAGGAGTTTGCACCCAGCTCGACGTTTTCATATCGAAATTTCCAAGTTCCTGCAATTCTCGATATTGTTCTTCCGTTAATAGTTCAATGCCCATGGCAGCTGCCATATCAATCGCATTATTTTCTGGCTTATGTTTTTTCCTTGACTCCAGCGCTTCCCGGTCGTAACAAACACTTCTGCGGCCTTTAGGACTTTCCGTTGAACAATCAAAAAAAATGTATTCGTCCTTCTGTTTATCATAACCAACAACATCCGGTTCACCGCCAGTTGTTTCCATTTCATTGAGTGACCACAGTTTTTCAGTATTAGTTTCCAGCTTTGCTTGGATTTTAGCCCATTCAAGATCTTGATGGCGGTTCATGTGTTTCTCAAAACGGGCTTTCAATGTTTTGAGTAATTCTTCACGTTGTTCTAGTGACAATTCCTTTTTATTGCTTTTTGTCATATTAGTTCCCCCTCGTTATATTGGATTAAGTTATATAAATAGTTGCTTTCTAATAAAGTGTTTTTTGAAACTGGAGAAAATGGCGATTAGAACCCCTCTAAAAGAATAAATCAAATATATTTTCGTTTGTAAAGGAATAATCTCATTATTTTACTAAAAATATCTTTCTCCAAGCATCTTCCATTTTCTTTACTATTTTACCATGGAGGATAAATATGTAAAAAGCATGTTCAATCATACGTGCTATTTAATGGAATAAGAAAAAGGATTGCCGCAGCAATCCCAAATTTTACGCATAAGTTTTATGAATTCGTTTTTTTATAGAGACGATGAATTGTCTCCTTGTTGAAAAAATCCCCTTTTTATTAACTTACCGTTTTTGAAGCCAGATAAGCGACAAGTATATAACGTTCAGGAGCTGAGCCGATATATTCAAAGGGATAACAGGTACTGACGGTTAGCGTAGCTCTTGGTTTGGGGACGATAACGGTACGATCATCATCATCAACAATTCGTACTTTGTTGACTTTGTATTTGAACTCCCCTGCGGATGTTCGAACGATTAACCAATCTCCTTCGCCGACCTCCCCAAGTTTTCGGAATACTGTATCACGATGACCGGAAAGAACGGAATTATCATTTTCACCTGGCAGCACACTTTCGGCAAAATGTCCAACTCCTCTTTCAAGCTCATCCTCGTCAGTTCCGTGATAGATTGGAAGTGTTGCGTTTAATTTTGGTATATACAGTTCTCCTATTTCTTCCCCTTTTTTAGGACGTTCAGAATAGAGTTCTTCTTCTGTATCTTTTTCCGTTTTCTTTGTTGGTTCTGTTACTTGGCTGCTCTGAGTATAAGTCTTATCAGCAAAATAACCTTTTGTAAATTTATATATATTGTTTATAGAAAACCAAAAACCAAATAAGATGATCACAATAGTAAATAAAAGAAGAAACAACTGTTTTTTGCGATTGAATGTCTTATTTGTTTTAGGCTCCATTTTAAGCATTTTTCACCTTTCGATACATCAATATTCCGAAAAATATAATGACAAGTCCAAAGAGTGTATTCGGAATATAATCAGAAGCAGTTTTTGGAAGTTTAGCACCTTTTACGGTTCTATGTTCCGTATTCTTCTCAGTAGCAAGGACTTTTTGTTTTTCTGCTTTAATTGGTGATGTAAGCTTTTCTGTTTTTGCTGCAGGTGTACGTTCAGTAGTCTCGATCACTGCCTCTGCAGACTCCTCTATTTGTTCGCCTGTTTCAGTGACTGTTTCGGAATCCACCATTTCTCCTGTTACAATGAGGTCCGCTAGGAATTGTCCAGCAGTGTTAGATAATATTATCTTCAATTTAGCACCTTTCAGTTCGTCTATGTTCATTAAGTCAACAAGTGATAAAGGTGTTTCTGAACCATCTTTCACGAGGCTATATGCTACGTTTAGCTTAAAGATCGAAAGTAATTCTTCATAGATCGAAGCCAACTCAGCAATTTGTTCGGCTGTAAGCTCGGCAGCTGCATTAAAGTCTTCGAAAGCCATCATGCGGTTAGCCAATGCATCAAGTCGTTCTAGTGTTTCAGGATTGGAGAGATGTTCCTCTAAAGACATTAAATGATCTTCGATTCGTTGGAGCTCCTCATCGGTAAGATCGATTTCTTCCTGGAAAATTGGAAGCAGCTCTTCAGCTATTTCTTCTTCCATTCCAGGAAGCAGTTCGCCTTCATAATAGGTCCAAACAGCATTATCAAGGTCATCAATATAAATATAATCGTTGAGATCCTCACCGTTATCTTCTAACAATTTAATGATGGCTTGTCTATCCAACTCATAATTTTCGTAAAAGTAATCTAAATTACTTAGATCAGCTTTAATGACTTCACCTAAGAAACTACTAAGATCTTCGACTGTTTCAAATTCTTCGATATTCGTTTCATAAATAGCAAGGGAAGCTTCCAGATCTTCCTTCGTTACCTCAAATCCTCTTTCTTCGCTAACTTTACTTAAATAATCCACTAGGTCTTGCTCAAAGTTTGGATCACGTTCAAATACTCCGTCTTCTGTATAGAAGAAGACAGCTGTATCTAAGTCATCTAGGAAAATATAATCGTTTATTTCTTCCCCATTTTCTGCTAACAATTGATGGAGCCCTTCTTCATCCAATTCATATTGCTCATAAATATATTCTACGTTACTTAAATCTTCTTTGATGACTTCACCTAAGAAATCACCCATCTCTTCAACAGAATCATAGTTTTCTATACTGTCTTCATATAGAGCTAGAGATGCTTCTAAATCTTCTTTCGTTACTTCAAATCCTCTTTCGTTACTCACTTCTTGTAAATATTGTGTAAGTTCTTGCTCAAACTTAGTGTTTGAAGCGGCCATTGTTAATTGTGGAAAAAAGCTGATTAACAATGAAAATGAAAGTAAAATGGCCCCCAATTTTTTCATCTTTTTCTCCTTTATTTACAATTTTCTATAATTCTAGAAAATTATAATTTATTAACAATAACTTAACAATGATGGAATTTTTACCAAATAATATCTTCAATAAAGGAATGGTGCTCTTTGCTTCGATTGGAAAAGCCATACATCCTTATTCATGTATGGCAACGTTAGTTTCAGTATTTTTCTTTCCTTCGAGACTTTTTTAAACTACCTTAATAGTGGAAGAGTAATGTTAAACGTCAACGATCTTTTTTTAGGTTTGCTTTCATTAATAATGAAATCTGCTGCTCATCTGTATTTGAGCATTGTTCCAGTTGATTAATAATTAACTCTTGTCTCTGTATTGGATGGTTTTGGCTTAACTTTGCTTTCCCTTCTATTTTGTTAATGTTTATTTTGAATCCTTGTATTCCTTTATTCATACCTCCGAGAAACTCAGCATCTATATCTTGCAAACGGTATGAACTGTCAGGTGCTTCGTACTTCAAAACCATATCTTGTAAGGAGCTCATTAACTCATCTTCGTCCTCTACTAGTTCGACTTCTCCGTAAACATGAACGGTCACATAATTCCATGTTGGAACTGCCTTTTTTGTCTCATACCAAGATGGGGAGATATAACAATGTGGTCCATGAAAAATAGCTAAGACTGTTTGATTTTTGATTTCTTTCCACTGTGGATTAGGGCGAGCAAAATGTCCATATAAGGATGAATGACCCTTGTTCAAAATTAACGGTAAATGAGTCGCAAAAGGCATTCCATTATGTTGCGAAATAAGCGTCGCAAAACTATGTTCCTTTATAATATCGAATGCAAATGTTTCATCTTTCATGTTAAAATGTGCGGGAATATACATACTTTTTCTCCTCTCAGCATCTTTTCTTATTAGTAAATTTATCGCTTTTATAAGGCTGCGAACCTCTTTTTCTTTTCTTTCCTGTTCATATAAAATGATATAGCAATCTCAATTGAACATGCAGTTAGTTTTTCTCTGGTACAGATCTTTTTTTCGTTACCGGAGCATTTTTGCCTATTATAACGGAAAAGAGAACAATCACTGCTGTGACAAGAGTGAATAATGTGATGGATTCATCTAGAAATATGGTCGCAAAAAGAATCATTAAAAATGGTTGTAAGTATTGAATCTGACTAACTCTTGCGATACCGCCAATAGCCATTCCACTATACCAAGCAACATATGCTAGAAATTGACTAACCACTGCAAGATAAATAAAACTAATCCAGGCTTGTAATGGGGCATGGAGCATTTCTGTTGTAAGGTTTAGCCCAACTGGAATAATGAAAAATGGAGCACCGATTATAATTGCCCAAGCAATCACTTGCCAGCTGCCTAATTCTTTCGTTAACCTACCACCTTCAGCGTAACTAAGTCCAAGGATAAACATTGCTGCCAATAATGCTAAATCGGCAAATTGCAATTGACCGAATCCAATGTGAAGTGCATACATGATAACAGCTAAACAGCCGATGATACTTGAAATCCAGAATTTGAGAGAAGGGATTTCACTGGCTCTTAACATAGCAAATCCGGCGGTTGCTAATGGTAACAAGGCCAATTCCACAGCACCATGAGAAACAGGCAAGGATTCCATTGCCCAAGTAGTAAGGAGCGGAAATCCTAAAACTGCCCCAACAGCAACAATAAGGAGACTTTTGAATTGTTGGGGAGATGGACGTTTTTCTTTTCGAATAATCAATACCAAAGCTACTAAAATAGCGGCAACAACTGTTCTTCCTAAACCGACGACCGTGGTTCCAAAATACTCGACGGCAATACTTGTAGAAGGAAGCGTTAAGCTAAAACAAATGACACCTACTAATCCCAATAATAATCCAAATTTCTCGCTGGTTTCTTTTTGCATCTTATCCTACCCCTGTCGTTTAATTTTGTATCATATCTGTACCATTTTCGCCTTTCTAAAGTACAGTTCTGATATATAATTAAAACAATATAGGGTACACGGAATATTATAAATCATTTTTTTACCCATCTGTACGGGTACAGTTAAGGGGGAATTATTGATGAGCTCAAAATATGTCAAGGTAATGGAAGAAATTAAGCTACAGCTTGCAGATGGATCGCTTGATGCAGGTAGTAAGCTCCCTTCTGTTCGACAGTTATCTGAGTATTTTTCTTGCAGCAAAAATACGGTCATTAAAGCATACGAAGAACTTGAAAAAGAGCATTTAATTTATTCTGTTCCTAAAAGTGGCTACTTCGTTGTAAATGAATTTCAGAATGTGACGAATGAAAAGGACGTGATTGATTTCTTGTCTGCTGGACCAGATAAAAATATTATGCCTTATGTTGAATTTCAACATTGTCTGAATCAAGCCATTGAACAATATAAAGAAGAGCTTTTTACATACTCTGATCTACAAGGTCTTTATTCACTGCGAGTACAGTTAGTGAAATATTTACAGAATTTACAAGTGTTCACTCAACCTGAAAGAGTAGTCGTTGTTTCCGGCTCACAGCAAGCCCTTAATTTATTAGTTTCTATGCCGTTTCCAAATGGAAAAAACAATATACTAATTGAGCAGCCTACTTATTTCGGATTCATTGAATCCATCAATCTACAACAAGTTAAAACTTTTGGCATTGAGTTATCGATGGATGGGATTGATCTTGATCGTCTCGAATACATTTTTCGAAACAATGATATAAAATTTTTCTATATTATCCCGAGATTTCACAATCCTCTTGGACATTGTTATACGAATAGCGAAAAGAAAAAAATTGTAGAGTTAGCTGAAAAATACGATGTCTATATAGTGGAAGATGATTTTTTAGGAGAGCTTGATCCAAATGTAAAATCAGATCCTTTATTTTCTTTTGATCCTTCTGGGAGAGTGATTTATATTAAAAGTTTTTCGAAGGTTATCCTCCCAGGGTTAAGGATTGCTACTGTCGTTCTTCCATCTAGAATGATCAGCAATTTTTTACGATATAAATTTAGTGCGGATTATAATAGTTCAGCACTTTCTCAAGGTGCGCTGGAAATCTATTTAAAAAGTGGTATGTTTAATAGCCATCTGAAAAAAATAAAAGAAGTCTACCGCAGGAAAATGCTAATCCTTCAAGAAGCATGTGATTTATTGCTGCCGGTTAATACTTATTTTTCTAAACCGACTTCAGGATTTTATCTATCCATCAGTTTGCCAGAGAAAGTGAAAGCAAAACAGGTCGTTCATATGCTAAACGAGGAGCAAATATATGTAGATGATGCCTCGAGAATGTTTTTACCAGAATATAAAAAGGAAAATCTCATTCGTTTAAGCATTTCCCAAGTGAACGAGAGTCAAATTAAACCAGGGGTAGAACGATTGGCTCACTGTATTGCTTTAATTGATAGTAGAAAAAAACATATTACGCCAAATACGTTTTTACTCTAATAGTATTGGTAGTTTATATAACGGTGAGCATCAAGGTTATACAGATTTCCAACTTCTAGAAAATATGATCAAAACGATTGGTTATGTGACTTAGAACATCATCAATCAGTTGAGGCATCTTTAATCCACTATTAAATATTATAAAACCCTTTCAATACGATTTTGAGAGGGTTCTTCAAATAAATGCTTCTTTGGTTTTGAAAACTTTCATCATTCCAATTGATTTTAAAACAGCTATCTGCTTTTATGTATTGCTCTAACTGCCTTATGTTCCTCCTCTTTTTTTACATATATATCATATTGGGTATTGTCTTTAAATCGTTCATTACGACTATCAAAGACTCTAAAGGGGGTTTCAATTTTATACTTAATCCCTTCTGCGTTTAATTTTGCAATGATCTTAAAATATTCCTCATGACCATATTTTGAGTAAATTTGTTTCCAATTCCTATTGGTGATAGATCGAATCAATGGAATGATAATAAATATGAAAGCAAGAATACCAATCCCCTAACAAAAACTTCTTATTCACGTTACTGTAAATAATATGTAAACCCTTCTTCACCTATACATATCTATATTTTCTTCACAATGAAACAAAAGGAAAGCCTTTTAATGGATAGAATAGAATAAAACAACTTTAAATCCGATTTAAGGGAGTAAAAATTCTCTCTTTTCGTGCTGCATTAAAATTTTTCCTGCAATCGAAAAAACTATGAATCACATTCCAACTGAAATGTCATCCATAGTTCCTTAAGTTAATGACATTGATTACCAAAGCGGTTTTGCTTCGAAATCTACTCTTTTATTGTCAATTATATTTAGGGCTTTATTCTTTTAATTTTTCCTCCTGCGAAAGAGCACTACCCGCTGTAAATTCTTCTAAAGCATGCATGGCAATCCCCGGATTGGGATAAGTGATCGAGCCGCCACCAATCACACCAATTTTGAGGGTTTCCATGATTTCGTCGATGGATGCCCCGGCATTTTAGCTGCCTTCCCTGTAATAGCAAATGCATTCATCGCAGCGGCTGACTAATGATATGGCTAATCCCATAATGGTGTACTTATCCTAACTGGCGTTTAAATTCTTTATTGGCGAAGAAGTAAGCGATGACCATGATGCCGACGCACCAGGCAAGCGCGATCCAGATACCGTTGCCAACAGCCCCTTCATACAAGAGGGCACGAATCGTATTCACGATTGAAGTCACGGGCTGGTTCTCAGCGAACGCACGGACCATTTTAGGCATGGTTTCGGTTGGAACAAAGGCCGAACTGATAAATGGCAGGAAAATCAGCGGGTACGAGTAGGCTGTCGCCCCTTCCATAGACTTCGCTGTCAATCCGGGAATGACCGCCAGCCATGTCAGCGCCAGCGTAAACAGTCCGAGTATCCCAGCTACCGCGAGCCAATCAAGGATATCAGCGCTGGAACGGAAGCCCATCAAAAGCGCGACGAGGATAACCACCATGACAGTAAGCGCATTGGAAACAAGCGAGGTCAACACGTGAGCCCACAATACTGACGAGCGCTTGATAGGCATGGTAATGAAACGTGCCATCAGCCCGCTCTTTATATCCGTAAACAGCCGAAGTGAAGTGTAAGCGACGCCGGATGCGATAGCCATCAGCAAGATTCCCGGCAATAAATAATTGACGTAGTTGTCCGTGCCTGTCTCTATGGCGCCGCCAAATACGTAGACAAACAGCAGCATCATCATAATTGGCGTAATCGCCACCGTGATAATCGTATCCGGGCTGCGCATGATGTTGTGCATTAAACGCCCTAGTAATACTCCTGTTTTGCTTTTCATTTACATCTCCTCCTTTTTGCCGATGATCGCGAGGAAAATTTCCTCCAATGTCGGCTTCTTTTCGATGTACTCCACTTTCGCTGGCGGGAACATCTCTTTGAGTTCGGTAAGAGTACCAGTTGTGATGATTTTTCCGCCATGCAGGATGGCAATACGGTCTGCCAGTTGTTCGGCTTCCTCCAAGTACTGGGTCGTCAGCAAGATGGTCGTGCCGCCGCCGGCAAGCTCCTTGACAGTATCCCAGACTTCAATCCGCGCTTCGGGGTCAAGCCCTGTCGTCGGTTCGTCGAGAAAAATGACTGCTGGTGCCCCAATCAGGCTCATGGCGATGTCAAGCCGGCGCTTCATCCCGCCGGAATATTTGTCCGCCCGGCGGTTGGCCGCATCGGTCAGGCTGAATCTTGCAAGCAGATTGTCGGCGACTTGAGCGGGATTGGAAACTCCCCGCAACTTGGCGATCATCATCAGGTTTTCCCGCCCGGTGAGCATGCCGTCTAAAGCTGCGAACTGCCCTGTCAGGCTGATGCTCTGGCGAACATGATCCGGTTGACGCTGGACGTCAAAGCCGCAAATACCTGCTTCACCGCCATCGGGCTTCATCAGCGTCGAGAGGATGTTAACCGTCGTCGTCTTACCCGCTCCATTTGAGCCGAGCAGTGCGAAAATTTCGCCACGCCGCACCTCAAAATCCACCCCCTTTAAGACTTCCTTGTCTTTAAAGGATTTTTTTAACCCTTTTACAGAAATCGCTGAATTGCTCATACTTTTTTCCTCCTTATAAAAAGTGCAGCAAGGCCGTTTGCTAGATCCGGAAATCACGGAGCTTTATCTGATAAGCGAGCAGGTTGCTCACGTTCAGACAAAGCGGAATAATTATCCGGTTGAGCGCCTTGCAGAGCTAGAGTGTCTATACTCTTCTATTTAGTCTGACTGATAACCTGTATAACTTAGTACCAGGTTGAAAAATAACTGAATAACGAAGGATGCAATTCACATTTGTAACCAGCTATTCAGTCGGTATGATCTATTGAATTTATTTTTTTCCCAATCGCTTCATGATACTCTGATTCAAATCTTCACGATACTTGGCGACATAGGTTTTAGCGTTTGCCACTAGTTCGTCGGCAAAGGACGCCACATCATCTCCAGTGATTTCCAGCACTTGTCTGCCTTCCGCCGCCCCGGCTTCGAACAACTCGATTAATTCATACTGCATGTGAAGCATATCCATCCCGTTGCCCGCTGAGAAATTCCACATGTAGTTTTGAATTTTCTTAAATACAAACTGGTAGTCCTCGGGAAGGGCTTCAACCCGTGCCATCATCACCTTATATTCTTTTTTATCACCAATCATTTTTTTGAACATTTCCATCATGTTATTTTTCCTCCTTTTTTATAAAGCTGAACAAGACACTCAAAAAATATCGGACGGAATATCTTATGAAGCTAGATTGACTTTAAGACATTGATTTTTGATGATACAAAATCCCATTTTTTCCAAAACAATTCAAGTTCCTGGCGGCCAGCCTCATTAAGTGAGTAAAACTTGCGGGGCGGCCCCATATCTGACGGTTTCTTTTCTACGTTCACCAGTTTTTTCTTTTCTAATCGCACAAGGATGGTGTAGACCGTCCCTTCCACGACTTCGGTAAACCCAAGCTCGTTCAGGCGGCGGGTAATCTCATAGCCATAGGTTTCATGGCGGCTGATGATTTCCAACACGCAGCCTTCCAGCGAACCCTTCAGCATTTCAGTTAAATTTTCCATATTCAGTGCCTCCTCTATATTGTCTGACTTATATTCAGTATAACTTAGTACTGAGGAAAATTTATACTGAATAGCTTTTGGGAATATCGCTATTCAGTATTACTTATTACATGTACATTGTAACACTGAGTAGAAGGGGTGTCAACTATCTTTCATAAAAATGGTTTTGCCATCTCACTACTCAGTGGTGTTGGTATCTAGTATGACTTACTATAGGTATATCGTAACACATAGTAGGTGGATGTCAACTAAATTTGATTATGTCGAAAAAAGCCACTAGCTCGTTTCTATAAACTGTAAAAAAAGTAATAAATCATTTAAATTAAGAACCTTCATTCTAATTAATTTACAAAAACGGAAATCATTAACTCTCCAGTCGATCAAACCGTTTTAAAGTTTGTAAAGTGTCAACAGTTAGTGCACCTGTCCATTCTACTTTTGCTTGTTCCCATACATCCAAATAATCGTTCCATTTCCAGTTTGGGCTTATTTTTCCTTCTCTTTCAAACTGCTCAATCAAGTAATCCAGGTTTTTATTAATGTCTTCAGATGGGATTCCAAAGGTTTCTGATGATGGAGCATGGACAAATTTTAAAGGAAACGGTACATATTCCTTCCATTTTGCTTGATCGAATTGGACAAGGCTTTCAATAGCTCGTTGAAGCTGTTGTTTCACTTCTTTTGTTCGATGTTCAGATATTAATGTAAACATTCGAAGGTAACAGTATATTTCATGCTCAGACTGGAATCCTTCTAAGTTAAGTAAATGATTTATCGCTTGGTCTAGTAATTTATCCACGTTTAGTTTTTTTGCTTTTGACTTATAGTAAGATAAGTAACCAATGATTTCGGCATTGGGATTTCCCCAATGATGGTCGATCAAGGACATGCCATCTTCTTGAACGGTCCACCAAAAGGCATGTGGATAATCATTTACTGCTTCTGGTACAGCATACCAGCCACCTCTTTTTTCATCAAATGTATGTTCCAAATAGTCTATTGCCTTTGAAATCATTTTATCGGCTGGCTCATACTGGGCAAAATGAATCAAGTGCTGCATCGCAACAGTAGTAGCTAATGGCGATGAATCAGGTAAACGAAAGTCAGCCTCCAGCCCATTGCCAAAACCACCATCTTCATTCTGATACTCTGCTAATGCTTCTAATACCGCTGTTTCAGCTCCCTCAAAAAAATAATACTGTATCAAAGCTTGTTCCAATGGACGACCATTTTCTTGAATCCAGTCAATTGCTGCTTGGAAAGCAGGTTTAGATAATCTCTTCACCACGATCACACCTTTTAGAAAAATTTACTCTATCATTCTTTCTTTAAAAAGGAGCATGATCCTTTTAGGATTATTAAAAATTCTAGGAGGAGCCAGCATAAATAAAACTTTTTACATTACATCCTACCATTAATAAGACGCATTCTTACGAGAAATGCGCCTGATAGCTGTAATAAAAGAGCACAATTCTTTTTGTCGAATCGCGCCCAACTGTTAATCCTATGCATAATCGAACAAAACAAGGAAAAACACAACAAAAAATACAGAGAGTAATAATGCGTAAAGCTTATGCACATGATGAAGTCTTATCATTGGAAACATAATGATGACAAACAGAAAAGACCACCCAAAATGCCAGCCATTATGATAGGTTAATAGTCCAAAGTATTCGCCTAACCACTCTAATAATAAAAAAGTTAAAATCCACTTAAGTGTGTATGTAATTTGATTCACCATTTTATTTGGATAGTTAGATAAATAAACAAAGGATATCAATGGATTAATGATCAAATTATGTAGAAAATGGACATTCATTACATTTAAATAATCATTTTCTTCAAGTTCCCACAAATGGAAATGGCTATGTGAAATAAACTCATATAAAAAAGTAGCTAAAGCTACGTATAACATTGTAGGATAGTATGTCTCCCATTTTCTCCAATCACCTTTTAATAAGGAAAAAATTATGACCATGATGACCAGAATTAAGTGCATCTAATCTTCTCCTTGGTATAATTGAATTTTAATAATTATGAAAATAAGATGTATCATGGCGATAATTTTTTATAAATGTTTCCTTGATCGAACATCCATAATATTTAACATATTTCCTTATAGTTTGTTAGGAAGCCTTTGATTAGCTGAAGTAATTATGAATTCAAAAGCTCCACATCTGAAGCTTTGACTAATTCAACATTAAAACTTGAAGTTTCATTTTTTATTTCGATAAAACCTGAATGATAGATGTGTATGATTATATAAATTTTACCGTTGTATTTGACCCTATCCCCTGGAGACAATTTTCATCAGAACCTTTCAAGACTAGGACAGTTTCTACCATAAAAGAAGTTGTCCACCATGTTAGAATTCGCCTAGTCGATTGACCATAAAGTTTGTATAGTGCTTTGTATAATATGATTTATATTTACGTAATCTATAAAAAATTGCTTTTCTATCTATATTTCGACATGTTGGAAGATCGTTTAATGTTCAAAAGGCAACCCCTCTGCATGAACAGTGTTTGACTCTGTATCATTTGCGATAAAGCCAAATTGAGCTAGTATGAACCCTATGATTAGAATGCCTTTTAATAAAATTTTCATTTAGTATCCACCCTTACCTGCATGATTTACTTAATCCTAAAATTTTTAAGATTTTGCTGCATTTTTGATAAGAGCTAATTTCCTTTAAGAAACTACTTCAAAACGTAATCATTGTTAGATATACTAAAAAATTATAAAATTTTTTATATTTTGGTGAGATTATGATTGAGTTGAATACGAAAGCACTTGGTATGGAAATTAAAAGACTAAGAAAAGTAAATAATCTATCTCAGTCTCAATTAGCAGAAGGAATTTGTACACAAGCGACGATAAGTGGAATTGAAGCTGGAAAAGGCTACCCTAGTGTAGATATACTTTATATATTATCTATCCGATTAAAGGTGACATTAGACTATTTTTATAAAATTTTATTGAATGATGCCCAAGAATATATTCAAGAAACGGAAAAATATTTAGAGGAATTATTGAAGAAAAAGAATTATGAAGAGGCTTTTCAAATTTGTTCAAGTGAATTATCACAAAAAAACAGACAAATGGGCTATAAATTTGACCAAATAATTAACTGGGTTTATATTGTATCAAGTTATTATTTGAAGAAAATGGATTTTCATTCTTCTATAAATAAACTTAATGCACTATTAGATCACAGCCATCCTCTATATGGTCAAGATTTCCTTGATTTTAAGATTCAAAACAGCATTGCCATTATTTTTGCAGAAAACCAATTATATCAGGAAAGCCTTGAACAATATCACATACTCCTTTCTTATAAAGACTTTTTATCCCAGCATTTTCGGTTTCATATAAAAATTTACTATAACTTATCAAAATTGTATTTCTTGCTTAATGATTATGAAAAGTCCCTTACATTCGCAAATTTAGGGATAAAAATGTCTGTCTTAAATGAAGATATTTCCATGGCAGGCCAACTTTATTTTCAAAAAGGCATGAGCTTGGAGGGATTAATAAAAGATACATCCGAAATAAAACAATCTTATCAAAACTCCTTCTTTATTTTTCAATTACTTAATAGGGATAATTATATGGAAATGGTAAAAGAACAAAAAGGGAAATTTTTAGTATAAGTTTAAAGGCCGTTTTCTTCTCCTATAAAACTGAATAATGAAAATAGGACTAGCAGAAACTGCTTTTCGAAAATACTCTTTGAGCCTTGCATCAGTTAACTGAATGATGAAACCAATGTTGAAAAAAACACCTTCTAAAGAAAAAAAGACCGCCGGGAACCTGGCGGTTAAAAATTTATTCATTCTCTTACCAATCTCGGCTTATGTCCACACTAGTCTATTACTGCAATCCGGCAAAAATCACAGCTGTAAAAAATATGATTTGTAATATCGTTCTTGTGAAAAGAGGTGTACTTGGTCTTCCACCAATGGTGATCCCTTTTCGTGCAGCACGAATGTTCGCTGGGAACATAATAATAAGTAAGAATGCTAAACCGATTGAAGCAATAGTTGAAGTGATTGGAATCAACATGCCTATGGCACCAGCGATTTCGAATATTCCAGTAATCGTTACGATGAGACCTGGGTTTGGCAGAGCTGGAGGTACCATCTTGATAAGATCTGGACGTCTCTTTCCCCAATGAGCCGTTGCTGTAAATAAGAACATTAAAGCAACAGCAATTTGCAAAGAAGTTTGCCAATCATCAAAATAAGATAGTCCGAAAAAACCGATCAAGCGAAAAATCAAGAATGATCCAATCAATAGGATAAATGGAGCCATTCGTATTCCTCCCTTTTTCAAAAACCTTTGGTAATCATCAAATACAATATAACGATAGGTAAAAAAGTATTTTCGGAAGTTGTTACTTTGTCATATTTAATTTCTTGGATTCTCTATTTCTCCATTTACTATCACATCAATTTGAGCAGAAATAATATCAATATCTAAATCCCAGCATTTAATTTCTAGCAAAGCCAATTGGTCTATTTGTTCATGACAAGTTCTCTTCTAGTTGAATAATTTTTTTAATGATTTCTTCTCGTTTCATTTCTTCTAAAGGAAGAAACCTTGGCGGCGCTGGCAAGTTAAACTCGATATGGGAATGAGATAGCTCAAACAGCAGAGTTCCGATCTTTTCTTTATGTTGATTTTCAATCACAATCCAAAAAACGCGTTTTTCATGATGTGGTGTGCCCCATTTAGCCTTTTCCATTGAATTTCTAAAGTGTAGACACTCCGCAATAACAAAGTCATCCTCTTTCATTATTTCTTTAGAACGAAATCCATTTTCTTTTATTAGTTTCCAAATTGGCGGAAGAAGTTTATCTAAATACATGCCGTATGTTGCATCTTCATATTCCGGAAATAGCTGTTCAAGCTCTTTGATATTCCTGTTCAGTACGTCATTCCAGTGATCTTTTATATAAGTGAAAAGTACTTCTCCTAACTCATAGATGGTCATCTGCGGTTGAACCTTTACTGTTGTCATATGAATCCCTCCATATTTTTTTATCTTACAAATCAAGCTTACAACATTAAAGCCAATTCTAAAGTTTTAAAAAATAAGAGCTGAATTTACAATGTTTGATTTGATAAACTTTACTTAATAAGACAGTTTTCAAATATAGGAGTGTGTTCATTGAAAAAAATAAGACCTATAGATATTGCTGAAAATTTAAAGATTAGTACAAGCTCTTTAAGAAGTTATGAAGAAAGAGGAATTGTGCCGAAACCTGAACGGTCATCTACTGGTTATAGAATATATACAGAGGAACATGTAGCTTATTTTGAGTGTATTGTGTCTATGTCTCCTGGGTTTGGCATGGACATAACTTCAGCTGTTCTCAAAAAGTTGCAACGAAAAGAACTAGACGCTGCTCTTTGGATCATAAATAAAGCGCAAGTAGCTAATTATGAAGACAAAATGATTATTGAACGAGTGAATAAATACCTGGAAAACTTGACTGATGAACCCTCTATGACAACTGGTGAATTGTCACTCCAGACAAATATCCCTGCATCAACTCTTCGATATTGGGAGAAGGAAGGATATATTACGTCCAAAAGAGGAGAACTGAATAACTATCGATTATTCGACTTATTCCAGCTTATAAAAGTCTTATTAATGAAAATAACTCAGAATGCAGTTTATTCAAATGAGGTTATTCAATTAAAACAGGAGATTAAAGAATTAAACCAACATGATCTTGAAGAAGTAAGAAAAGTAATACATGATCTTCAAAAACATATAAATAAACGCAACCAAGAACAACTTAAAGGGGTCTTCTATCTATATAAATTGTTCAAAATAGTAAACCAGCAATGATATCGATGTCTATAGTGTTTTTTCTATGAACTTGTTATCATCGCAGTCAACTCTATGAAACACGTAAAAACGCCAACCTTTTATCAGGGGTTTGGCGTCATAAGTTACTTGATCACATATAATTTTTAGCTTACGGTTAACTTTGCGTTACCCCTGTTGTTTTATATCACTATAGGCTGGCAATCCACCCGCACCTCTGGCAGCCCGTATCGCACGGACGATTGCTTCAGTCAAAACATCGGCACTGAGTGTACCAACCACATCAACTGGGACTTTGACTTCTCCCGTAGCCAAGGAAAATATCGTATCCCCGTCGTTCATAGTGTGAACCGGATAAATCGTGCGTGCTAACCCATTATGGCTCATTTGAGCGACTTTATTCACCTGGGACTTCGTCAAGATCGCGTTGCTTGCAACTACTGCGATGGTCGTATTCGTACCAGTAGGAATTGGAGAAAATACTTGCTTTATTAGGAAATGCTCGATTTTCCGGATGGCACCGTTCTCATCTCGTACACCTGCCAGCACTTCATTCGTAAGCGGATCGCGTACTTCGCCTACCGCGTTTACAGCTACAATCGCTCCAATGATCAACCCATTCTGTAGTATCCGCGAAGCTGTTCCAAGTCCGCTTTTCATCGCACAGTCAAACCCACATAGTTTACCGACAGACGCTCCGCAGCCTGCACCCACATTTCCTTCCTCTGCTTTATGCTTGCTAGCTTTACTTACCGCATCGAATCCCATTTTTGCATCCGGGCGCACGGAAGAATCTCCAAGCGACAAATCATACAGCGCAGCAGCCGGTACAATGGGAACAATTCCGAATCCTGTATTTAGCCCGATTCGCTTCTCTTCTAAATAATTCATCACGCCATCAGCAGCTGCAAGACCAAATGCACTTCCTCCAGTTAAGCAAATTGCATGTACACGATCAACTAAGTTTACAGGATGAAGAAGATCTGTTTCACGGGTCCCCGGGGCTGAACCACGCACATCAACCCCACCCACAGCACCATCTTTAGCAAGTACAACCGTACAGTCAGTTAGTGCAGCTTCGTTCTGGGCATGTCCCACTTCGATTCCTGGTACATCTACAATTGTTCTGGTTTCCAATTTAGAATCCCCCTCAATGTATGACGCAAAGCTATTTACTTAATTTTACATATAAAGAATCGGTTTTATGAATAACTTTAACATTTACCTATTTAAGTTTTTTCATCAGTTTCGCAGATCTTAATGATTTTGATGTTTTCTTACTAATTAATCGTTCTTAAGAAAAAAATGTAAAAGTGTTGCAAAAAAGGCTTCTCAGTTACACTTAAGTTAAAAAAGTACCATTCTGATACTAAAAAGCAGGTGGAGTCACCGAAAAAAGGATGACAGCCTCTTCCTTAAAAAGATTTTCCCATTTATGTTTCATATAAGCTGGTATTTTAACACTATCACCAGCCTCTAATATGTATTCTTCATCATTTAAGTACACTTTAATTTTTCCCTTTAATACAAAAGCAACTTCTTCTCCTTTGTGTTCCAAAAGTTTCTCTGACGAAGACGTATTAGGAGGAACATTCATAATCGCTGTTGCCAATGTGCCGGTAAAATCGGGTGACAATAACTCATACGAAAGGTTTTCAACAACCATTTTTTTACGTTCATTTGACCTAACAACTAAATCTTCTGTATTCGTTTCTTCGAGTAAAAAACTAAAGGTTGGAACATCAAGCGCATTAGCTAAAACCTTTAGAGTTTGAATTGAAGGATTTGCCAACCCTCGTTCAATTTGACTTAGCATGGAAGGGGTTATTTCAGCTATTTTCGCTAATTCTCTACTGCTCAACCCTTTTGCTTTCCTGTATTTCTCAACTTTTTTGCCAATATTGATTTCCATCACCATACTCCTCGTAAAGATAAAATTAAATATAATTTAATTTTATTAATTTAAAATAAACACAAATGGTGTTACACATGTTAAACTGTATTTAATATTTGTTAAATCATATTTTATCAGATGACATTTTGCAAGTCATTAAGGGAGTGGAGAAAATGAATGATTTCTTTACATTTTTAATCCTTTCATTATTTGTTGTCATGAGTCCAGGTATCGACACAGCACTGATTACAAAGAGGACCATTTCAGACGGAAGAAAAGATGGATATAAAATGGGTTTGGGTATAACAACTGGCTCTCTAGTGCATACCTTTGCAGCTGCTTTTGGGCTTTCAGCTATATTGATGCAGTCTGCAGTTGCATTTGAAATCGTGAAATATGCAGGAGCCATTTACTTGATTTACCTGGGCATGTCTTCATTAATCTCTAGGAATAAAAAGAAAGCATCTGCTGTTGAACATCTAAATTATTCAGAAATGAAAAAGTCAGCGTTTAAACAAGGTCTCTTTTCAAATATACTTAATCCTAAGGTGGCTATGTTCTTCTTAACCTTTTTACCCCAATTTGTAAAAGCAGGAGAAAATGCAACAGGACAGCTTATTTTAATGGGGATTATTTATACGATTCTATCGATTACTTGGTTTTTTCTTTACGTCTTTTTCATAAACTATTTACGTAAATGGCTAATGTCTCCAAAAGTACAAGGGATCATGGAAAAAGCAACAGGTCTCGTCTTAATTGGCTTTGGAATAAAGTTAGCATTAGATAAACCACATTAAAAAACATTGGGATGGGAACCCAATGTTTTTTCTACTTTGTTCAAATATCCTACCCTTTGATCACTTTACTTATTTAGAAATATATCATCCATTAATTCAAACAATTCTCTTTTTGATGTCGGTAACTTTGACTCTAAAATACCTGAAACTCCCATTAATTTATTGTAGACTTCTATTACCCATGGTTGCTCTAAATGGTATTTCTTAATAGCTGCTTTCTCTTGAAAAACGTCAAACGGAGCTCCTCTTGAAATAATTTCCCCGTTATGTAAGACGATCACTTCGTCAGCCCATTCATAGGCAAGATCAACATTATGAGTTGAGAGAATAACGGTCCGGTTTTCATGATGGTATGTAGCTAGTAATTCCATTATCTTATGCGAGTAATACGGATCTAGCCCAGCTGTCGGTTCATCTAATACCATTAAATCAGGATTCATGGCCATAATTCCTGCAATGGATACCCTCTTTTTTTGACCAATACTAAGAAAATGTGGTGGCTTGTCTTTTAAGGACTCTGTCTCTGTTAGTTCCATTACTTCTTGAACGATTTGGCTTATTTGTTCAGTTGACAATCCTAAATTTTTAGGACCAAATTTAATATCTTCATACACACTTGTAGAGAAAAGCTGTGAGTCGGGGTTTTGAAATACAATGCCAACTTGTTGACGAAGCATCTTTATTTCTTTACGAGTGTAAGACAATTTTTTTCCTTTAAATGTAATGCTTCCACTAGAAGGTTTCAAAATCCCATTAAGCAGTAAAAATAAAGTGGACTTTCCCGCACCGTTGTTTCCAATTAAGGCAATTTTCTTTCCTCGTTCAATTGAAAAAGTAATATCGTTTAATGCTATTGTTCCATCTGGATATTGATATGAAACATTTTTAAAAGTGAAAAATGTAGACGTCACACGTCGGCCTCCTTTCCATTATAGATTTATGTGTTTAAGGTAAGGATGAAGAGACCTATGATTGAGACTAGAATTCCAGCACAGCGAAATCGATTGTAAGACAAGCTAAGTTCAACCTCATACAATTTCATATCCCCACCCCGACTATCAATGGCAATCTGCAATTCTTTGGCAGATTGGATCGATTTGAGAAAAAGACTTACAATTAGGTGCGCGATCGATGAGATCCACAATCGGTGATTTTGGTAACCTAGTCTACTAGATTGTGCCAAATGAATTTCGTGCATTTTATTTAGCAACACAAAGATAAACCGGTATGTTAGACCAACTAATTCAATAAAAAGTACTGGAAGTTTCAGTCTACGTAATACCCATATCAATTGATGTAATGGTGTTGTTAAGATAAGAAAGTACAAGCAGCTTACACTACCTATAATCGTAACCAAAAGTTGGTAGGCTTGATTTATATTTGCTACACTTATATAAATTTGCCATGACTTGATAGTAAAAAACCATATCGTGTCAACGTTCACTTGATATACTGGTGCAATTGAAACTAAAATGGCAGCAATGCTTGTAAAGAGAAAAATAGATGGCAATAGTAACAGCTTCAAATATTGTGAGAATGGAATTTTGGCTGCAAAAACGATGCTTAAACTCATCACGGAAAATGTAATCATCGCTATAACTACATTTTTGGTAATGATGGTAAACATTAAGAAGGTCATAACGAATCCAACCTTTTCAACTGGGTGAACATGTTTCAATCTATTAGAATAGGCGTAATCATCGATTTTCAGCATGGTTCAGGCTTATTCCTTAGATGAGTATTTTTTTCTAGCTCGGCCAAATCCAATAACATAACCAATAAAAGCAGCACCAATAGCGGCTTGTAAAGAGAATATTAAACTTTCTATTTCACCGCTTGGCGGTTCCCAAATAGACTTGAACCAAGGTTCATATGAAGGGGCCAATTCGCCGATCATTTCTTCTGCTTTACCATCTGCCCCACCAAATTCTGCATCACCTTGGAGGAAAAGAGGAATGATCGCCAATAAAATAACAATTAAAAACAAGACGATATTTTTCATGATTAGCTAGCCTCCTTCACATTATTTATAAGATGTAGTTCAGATTGATTGTATTTTAAAAGTAAATTCATTACGATAACGGTCAATAAGCCTTCACTAATGGCCAAAGGTATTTGTGTCAGTCCGAAAATACTTACAAATTTGGCAAAGGAAGCGAAGAAACCACCTACTTCGGCTGGAAAAGCAAGAGATAACTGAATAGATGTCATGATATATGTACCGAGATCTCCTAACATTGCTGCTAGAAAAACAGAAACAGCAAACGACATATTTAATTTACGACCTACTTTAAAGATAGCATAAGCAATAAACGGGCCTACAACGGCCATTGAAAAAGCATTTGCTCCTAATGTCGTTAAACCGCCATGTGCTAATAACAAAGATTGAAATAGTAAAACGATTGTACCAAGTACACTCATCGCTGTTGGTCCGAATAAAATCGTTCCTAACCCAACACCAGTTGGATGTGAACAACTGCCTGTCACAGAAGGAATTTTTAACGCGGATAAAACAAACGCAAACGCTCCAGAAAGGCCGAGCATTGTTTTCATTTCAGGATATTCCTTCAGTTTATTTTGTATGCTTCTTAATCCAAAGATAATAAAAGGCAGAGTGATCACCCACCAAAATACAGCCCAGCCGAAGGGTAAAAACCCTTCCATTATATGCATCGCGTAGGCCTTTTCATAAGAATTTGTCCAAAAGTAACCTGTTAAACCTAACACGGTAATGAGTAAAGCCCATTTCCCTTTTCTTTTCATTTTCATTCCTCCAAAAGTTAAAAAAGATGTCCATGATCAAATCTATCATCTAGCTATGTTTTTATAGAGGATGTCTTCTAAATGCCTGTCCCCACTCAGAAATATGGACATTATTTGTAGTGGGGACTGTCCCTTTAAATGCTTCTTTTGACTATTTATTTTCCCACATGTCTTTAAAAATTAAATTTTGAAGAGACCTTCTTTTTTCCCAGTTTGCTGTTTCCAAAAGAGGTGCTTTAGGATATACATCTGTGTATCCTATTGAAATCAAAGCAACAGGATCAATATGTGGTGGAATACTTAAAATATCACGTACATCAGATTTTTTATAAAAGCTGACCCATCCCATTGCTAACCCTTCCACACAAGAAGCTAACCACATATTTTGAATGGCGCAGGCTGTTGACATTATGTCGGTTTCTGGAATGGAATTTCGTCCTAATACATGTGAACCACCTCTAGTAGGATCACATGTTACACAAATAGTAATGGGTGCTTCTTTTAATCCTTCTATCTTTAGGGATAAAAACTTGGATGCACGCTCATCATTTTCGTAATGAATAGATAGTGCTCTTCTTTCTTTATCAGCAGCCCAAGCTAATTTCTCTTTTACTTCATTTGCTTCAATTAAAATAAAGTTCCATGGTTGCATAAACCCAACCGAAGGAGCATGGTGCGCTGCTGCCAGGATTCGATCAACAGCCTCCATAGGAACAGGATCTGTTTTAAAACTACGAATATCTCTTCTCGTCTCGATAACCTTATAAATGGCTTCTCTTTCTTTATTAGAAAACATGAAATTTAACACCCCTAAATCAAGCGTTTGCCTTAGATAAAAAGGAGTTCGATTGAGTTTTTTTGAAAGTTTAAGTATAAAATTTTGTACTTAGTTTTAGTGTCTAGCTCCAGGCGCCATCTGCTCTAGGGTCTAGTCAAATAGGAATTGAAGGTAAAGAACACCTTCTATTCCTATTAGCCTTATGCTTGTCGCCGAATGCTAAGCGCCTTGCGCTTTTCCTATTTCATTCAAATGCTTTGCCATTGTCTTAGAAAATGGTTTATAGCCACGTTGTTTTTTCTTCAAAGGACGTTCGCTTTGATGGTTTCATGTTTTGAAGTGATTCTTTATCAGGATAACCGATAAAAATATTTCCAATGACTTTCTTGTTTTCTGGGGAGCCAATAAATTGATGTAAACGTTCATCATGAACAAGCCCTACACCTCTAGTTCGCCAAACAAACCCCAGCTCTAACTCCTTTGCTGCTAGCCACATAGAATGAATGGCACAGCAAACAGCATAATCATTATCCCTTGTTGCCTCTTCATCTCCAGGGACAATATCTGAGGTCACAACAATATGAACAGGTGTACTTGTTAAAACTTTTATTGAACTGTTCACTAAATCTGGTTTTGTTGGAAATCGTTCTTCTAAATAGGCTTTTGCTAGAGCTTCATATCGTTTTTTAGCTTCTCCCTTTATGATATAGAAGCTCCAAGGCTCTCTCATTCGATCATTTGGCGCCCAAGTTGCGACCTCAAGTAGGCGTTTAATTTTTTCATCTTCTACTTCTTGATCGCGGTAGTCACGTATCGCTCGACGGCTTTCTAGTTCACTGATGATTGACATGCTTTTCCTCCTTTTTATGATCTAATTTTATCTCTTCAAACCATTGTATCTTTTGACGCAGGTTCACCACTTCACCTACGATAATCATGGATGGGTGTTTAAGGCCAGTTTGTTTCACTAGCTGTTCAATTGTCGTTAATGTCCCAATTAGTGTTTTTTGCTTTTCAGTTGTTCCCCAATTGATAACGGCAACTGGGGTTTCTGCTCTTTTGCCATTCTCAATGAGTTTTTTACATATGTAATCTAAATTTCCTACACCCATATAAAAGGCAATCGTATCTATTCCTTGGGCAAGAGCAGACCAATTAATGTGATCTTGTTGTTTATCAGCACGACCATGTCCTGTTACAATGGCAAATGATGAAGCGTAATCTCGGTGTGTGACGGTGATACCCGCATATGCAGGTGCGGCAATACCTGATGTAATCCCAGGAACAATTTCAAATGTTATCTCATGCTCAGCTAGGACTTCCGCTTCTTCCCCAACTCGACCGAATACACAAGGATCTCCACCTTTTAAACGAGTAATGATTTTGCCTTCAAGTGCCTTTTCGACCATAAGGGCATTGATTTGCTCTTGAATTAATTCGTGTTTTCCGGGAAGCTTTCCACAAAAAATAAGCTCTGTCTCCGATTTTGCATGGTTTAATAATTCTTTATTGACCAATCGATCGTATAAAATGACGTCCGCTTTTTGGATACATTCTAAGCCATAGACGGTAATTAATTTAGGGTCCCCTGGTCCAGCACCTACCAAATAAACGTTGCCTTTAGTCAAAAACATCCCTCTCTTCTCGTTATTCCTTATTCGAATCCCCTGCTGATTGAAATGTCGGCATTTCAATCAGCATCAATGTTCTTTGATTTTTTTACAGTACGCGATCCACTTTTCCACTAATTCCGGACATGAGGCGAAATGAATGTGAGTATACCCTGCCACAACATTGTGCTTTAAGCAGCCTTCAAGCTTTGTTCCTCTCATTCCTTTTGTTTCGTAAGCATGATGAACTTCTTCTTTTGGTGAAAAGGTAGAATAATGAAATTCATGTCCTTTTGCTTTTTGCTGCTCATTTATGAGAAAATTACCCTTCCGGCCCTTAATTTCTCGATAGCCCAACGCGACTCTCTTCGTGTGCATCTTTACTTCGCCTGAAATGATTCCTACCATCTCATGGCGGATGTGGTCTGTTGTTTCAATAGAGTCTGTTAAATACATAAATCCGCCACATTCAGCAAGGGTCGGTAAGCCCTTCTCAATGGCTTGTTTAATTGATAGCTTTGCGTCATTATTATCGGAGAGCTCTTTGGCAAATTCTTCTGGAAATCCTCCACCGATATAAAGGCCATCGATGTTATCTGGTAATGGATCATTCTCGAGGGGTGAAAAATATACAATCTCCGCCCCGTAAGCCTCTAACATTTCTAGATTTTCAGGGTAATAGAAGTTAAAGGCGGCATCTTTTGCTACAGCAATTTTGATGGATGATTCCTTTTTCCTTTGAAATAAAGAAGTGCTTACCTTTGTAACAATTGGATCAGCTTGTGATAGTTTCAGTAGTTGATCGATATCTACTGTTTCTAAAATTAGGTCACCTAAATGATCAAAAAATGGATCTAATTCTCCTCTTTCTATAGAAGGAATAAGTCCTAAATGTCTTTCAGGTATTTCAATATCCATTTCCCGCTTTAAATAACCAATAACAGGTACATCACATTCTTGCTCAATTGCTGTTTTAACAAGATTAAAGTGACCTTCGCTTCCTACTTTATTAGCAATGACCCCAACGATGTTGGGGCCTTTTGAAAGCACCTGAAATCCCTTTACAATCGCAGCTGCGCTTCGAGCCATACTTACACAGTTCACGACAAGTAAAACAGGGCTTTCGATCATCATGCTAATTTCAGCTGTACTCCCTGTATTTGTTCTTGGATCTTTTCCATCATAAAACCCCATTACACCTTCAATAATGGAGATATCGGCTCCTTCGCTCCCGCGTGTAAAGATATCGAGAACATTCTCTTTTGTAAGCATCCAGCTATCAAGATTCCTAGATACACGGCTTGTCACAGCTGTATGATAAGAAGGATCAATATAATCCGGTCCACATTTAAAACCTTGAACCGTTAACCCTTTTTTTCTTAATGCTGACATTAATCCAATGGTTAAGGTTGTTTTTCCAACACCACTGCCGGTGCCGGCAATGACGATTCTTCGATTAGTCACCTAACATTCACCTCTTTAATAAGGAATAACGGCAACAGATATCGTTACATTTCCTGACTTTTTCTTTGTGAGGGCAAGAGTATGCGCTCCACTGTATAAGCGGGCAGCAGGCTCACTTACTCCATAAGCACCTGTAAATTTATAGACCGTTTCAGATGGAAGCTCAATTTGTATAGAATTCAACTCTTCAGCAGTGTAGCAGCTGAACTCCCATTGATGTTTTTGAGCAACCTCAATAATTCCTGCTTCGTCTTTTTTTAAATCGATGGAACAAATCGCTTTAACACTTTTAACGGAAAATTGTAATTCCTCTAATGTGGTATGAATGACTTGCTCAATTTCTTCACTAGATGTTCCTCTATTACAACCGATCCCTAGTACAATGACTTTTGGTCGGTAAAGCACACCGTTTTGGAGGATCACTTTCTCCTTATCTGTTAAATGTCGATGTGTGACAACTAGTGCTGCCTTAGGCTTTGCATCAATTGCATCTTCAATTGTTTGATAGATTTTTAGATTCTCAGGTAATGCTTTATCATGCATCCACCAGTTCTTTTCACCCGACTCTTGGATAATGGCGACGTGCTCTTCATTTACAACAGAAGCACTAACTGGTGTTAACTTTTCTGCACTTTCCCACACCCAACCAAATCGGCTGCCAAATAAATCAACAGGGATTGTTTTTTGTACATCTGATGCAGTTGTAATAACCGGAGTTGCGTGAAGTAATTCAGCTACTTCCCTTGTAAGTTCATTCGCTCCACCTAAGTGGCCAGATAAAACACTTATCACATGCTGTCCTTTATCATCAATGACAACAACAGCTGGATCTGTTTTTTTATCTTTTAAAATTGGTGCGATCATGCGTACGACGGCACCTAACGAAATAATCATAATGATGCCTTTATACTTTTTAAAAAGAGTTGGAAGCAGCATACGGACATTTCCTTCAAAAAGGGTAATGTTTCGTTCAACCTCATCGCCCTTTTCAAACTTGCTCATGTAAAACAAGTCGGTTTGATGGAAATTTGCATGAAGATTTCGAGCTAGCACTACACCATGCTTTGTGATCGCGACAATGGCATATGTACCAGTTTGTTTTAGTTCGACGTTTTTTCCTTCTTCTAAAACAAGTGTCATTCTTTCACTCCTTTTCGATAGCCATGAGTGAAAGTCTTATCGTAAAGCTTTGATTTAAACTCCTTTTGATGAATATCCTTGTCAAGTGCCCACCCAGCTAAGATCATGGCTTGTTTACGAATACCGTTCTTGCGCATATCTTCATCAAGATGTTCAAGTGTTGATCTTACAATTTTTTGATCAGGCCATGATGCTTTGTACACAACACCAACAGGAGTATCCTTACTCCAGCCCGCATCCAGAAACTCTTTTACTATTTTTTTTGTCAGTGTGGCACTTAAAAATAAAGCGATCGTACAGTTATGTTTAGCAAGATCTTTTAATTTCTCTGCTTCCGGAACAGGTGTTCTTCCCTCGGCACGAGTGAGAATAACGGTTTGCGTCAGGTCCGGAATTGTTAGTTCTGCCCCTAAGGCAGCTGCGGATGCAAAAACAGAGCTAACACCAGGAATAATTTCAACTGAAATGTCTTTTTTATTTAAGATGGCGATCTGTTCCATAATGGCCCCGTATACAGCCGGGTCTCCAGTATGAACGCGAACGACCTTTTTACCTGCTTGTACTCGATCAACCATTACTTCGACCATTTCCTCTAAATGCATGCCAGCTGTTTTTATGACTTCTGCATCTGGTTTTGCCCGTTCAATAAGCTCCGTGCTAACTAATGAATCAGCATATAATACGACGTCCGCCTCCCGAAGAAGCTTTAAGCCTTTTACGGTAATTAAATCGGGATCTCCAGGGCCAGCTCCTATGATTGTAATCTTCACTATTTTCTCACCACCATTAATGTCAAATATTCGAGTTCTGACCGGTCTAATTCACTGATATCCCAGATGATTTCTTCATCAGACGTTACTTTTGTCACAACAGATGCTTTTTCGACTAAATTTAACTCACGAAGAATACGTAGCATAAGATCCATGACTTTAGCCACTTTGATAAAGATGACACAGTCATTTTCTACAATTGCTTTTTTCATTGTTTCATAATCATTTCGTGCAGGAATGATGGCAACGTGATCATCACCTTCAGCCAAAGCAATACCAAGTCTTGATGCTGCTCCATTTATAGATGAAATCCCAGGAACTGTTTGAATGTTCACTTCTGGGTAGCGCTCTTTTACAAGATTCATCATGTGGATAAAGGTACTGTAAAGAAGTGGATCACCTTCTGTTACAAACGCTACATCCTTTCCAGTTTTCAGCTTCTCCCAAACAAGCTCGACCGTGTTGGACCACTCTCGTTCAAGGATGACGGGGTCCTTTGTCATTGGAAAGACGAGCCCTAACATTTCTTTTTCGCCTGGTGTTATGTAAACATCAATAATTCGTTGGGCGTAGCTTTTACTGCCCTTTCTCTTTTTCGGATAGGCTATGACAGGAGCTTCTTTTAATTTACGAAAAGCTTTTACTGTTAAAAGCTCAGGATCTCCTGGTCCTACACCTAATCCGTATAATGTTCCTACCATTCTTTTATTCTCCCTCCTTACGGTAAGCAGCGATAATATAAATTGGATTCAAAGCATCAAATCGAGTAAGGTTTAAAATTGGCTTGCTTCTCGACACTTGTGCGAGGGTAATGCTTACTTCAAAACCGTTTCGTTTAAAGGCCTCAACAGCTTGTGATAAATTCTCGATCGTGATGGCATTTAAAACGATTCTTCCGTTTTTTCTTAAACGAGAGCAACAAACGGATAAAATTTCCTCCACCCCTCCTGCTGTTCCACCGATAAAGATAGCATCGGGATCTGGAAATTCATCTAATTTATCAGGAGCTTTCCCTTGAACGACGGTAAAATCTGTTCTAAATTTCTGCATGTTTAGACGACAATTTTCTAAATCATGATCATTTTTTTCAATTGCATAGACTTGCCCCTCATTGGCGATTAAGCAAGCCTCAATAGCTACTGAACCGGTACACGTACCTATATCCCAAACAATACTTTTTTGATTTAACTTCATTTCACTTAGACTAAGAGTTCGGATCTCTTTTTTCGTTAGCAGTCCTTTTTCAGGCTTTCTTTGATGAAATTCTTCATCATCGATTCCGAATGACCATGTTTTGCTATCTGTTATCTTTTTTAAAATAACAATGTTTAAAGGTGAAAACTCTAAATGTTCCATTTCCTCTAATTCGTAGAAAGCATATCGTTCATTGTCACCACCTAGATTTTCAGCAACAAATGCTTTATATTCATTCATGAAAAATGACCGTAAATAACGGGCAATAACCGAAGGACTGTTTTCAGTATCCGTAAGAAGAGCTACTTTTTCTCTGCCATTAATACGTTGAGCAAGTCCTTTCATGTTTCTTCCGTGTACACTAACGATGTATGCGTCTTGCCAGCTTTCATTCATTTTTGCAAAAGCTTGCTGCAAGGAACTTAAGTAAGGATAAATCTCTACATTTAGTCTTTTAGCAAGATAGCTGCCAATTCCATAAAATAATGGGTCTCCTGATGCGAGGACAACAATGTTTCGTTCCTCCTCTTTTTCTAGAAACGTAACGAGTGAGGAAAGTCCGCCTTTTATGACTACCTTCTCACCACAATAATCTTGAAAGAAAGATAGTTGTCTCTCTCCACCTACTAGTATTTCACTCTCATAAATCCACTTTTCATAGACTGGAAGAAGACTCTTCTTACCATCATCTCCTATTCCAATCACCTTAATTGTTTCCTTCATGCTTCCCTGCCTTTCCAAGCAATGTACCCTTCATTGTGTACAAGCTTGTTTCAATCGATATACCACCATTTACTTCCTTTAACCCTGATAAGCAACAATAGGTACATAGAAGGGTGAAAAAGTTGTTGAACCCGTTCTCTACCATTAAATCGCCAACTTGGGATGCGGTATTAGCTTGTTTAATCGTTTCAAGAAGTTCATCATCGGTTACCCCTGCTTCAACTGCTACTCTTGCAAGAAAATTGAAATCGACAGGAGCACTTTTGGAATGAACCATCATGACCCCTTGCGCGACCTTTGAAAATTTCCCCATCATACCAACGAGAGAGACTTTTTTAATCCCTTGCTTTTTGCATTGTTTTAGTGTAAAACCAACAAAGTCGCCCATTTCGATAAAAGCTTCTTCGGGAAGCTCCGGATATTGCTGGATAGCGTATTTCTCACTTCGTCCACCAGTTGTAATTACGACATGCTCACATTGACTTGCTCTTGCTACACTAATTGCTTGAACAATACTTGCCATGTAAGCCGAGGTTGAAAATGGAATGACGGTTCCTCTTGTTCCTAAAATGGAAATACCGCCAATAATCCCGAGACGTTTATTTAATGTTTTTTCTGCCAATTTTTCCCCATCAGGGACGGAAATGATGATGGTAATACCTCTGGATATATTGTGTGATGTAAGAACTTCTTCGGCCGTTTCAAGAATCATTTTTCGTGGCACTGGATTAATCGCTGCTTCCCCAACGGGAACCGGAAGCCCTTCCTTTGTTACACGTCCTACCCCAATTCCCCCATCAAGTGTTATACCGGGCTTATCACTCCATGAAACAGTTGATTTAATCAGAGCTCCATGGGTAGCATCTGGATCATCACCAGCATCCTTAATTGTTTCCGCTTCAGCATATTCACTGTCAATCACACAGCTCTTCATTTCAAATGTTGCAAATTTTCCAACTGGTAGAAAGATCGTACTTTCCGTTTGGGGTTCACCCGTAATAAGTGCCATTAGAGCTGCCTTTGTTGTTGCTGTAGCACATGCACCAGTTGTATAGCCGGTACGCATTTCCTTTTTGTCCTTCTTTTTTTCTTTTCCGTCCATTGGTTAATCCTTATCAGCTAATAAAGAGATTGCATTTAATGCAGCAACCGTTACCGTACTACCGCCTTTTCTGCCTACATTCGTAATGAATGGGACATCTAATTTTGCTAATTCTTCCTTTGATTCTGGTGCTGATACAAATCCGACCGGTAAACCAATCACTAAACTTGGCTTTGCCTCCTCTTCCTTAATTAACCGAATCAATTCAAGTAGAGCCGTTGGTGCATTACCAATGGCATAGATACCACCATCAAATTGTTTAATTGCTTTTCTGACAGAAATAATGGCTCGTGTCGTATTTAAGCGTTTTGCTTCTTCCATAACGTCGGGATCTGAAATAAAAACATGGACACCTCCCCCATGCTTTTCAATTCTTCCTTTGCTTACGCCGCCTAAAATCATTTGAACATCAGCATATACCTGTTCGCCTTTACGGATAGCTTCGATTCCCGCTTGAACAGCTTTGTCATGGAACAGCATACTATGACCTAATTCAAAATCAGCAGAAGCGTGAACAACACGTTGAACAACTTTATACTGTTCTGGTGTATAACTATGTTCACCAAACTCTGAATCAATCATGTTAAAGCTGATACCCTCAATTTCTTGAGGTTGGACAGTTAGTGGTTTAAATTCTGTTTTAAAGTCCATTTTCTATTCCTCCATTTCATTTGTATAAGCTTTTTTGGTTTCTATTTAAGCATTATTGCGGAATATTGATATCCACTCTAGGAAGCTCGCTTTCCGTAAGCGGGCGGTGAGCATCCTTGGCGCTATGCCAGAGGAGGTCTCACCTGTCCCACCTCATCCACATGAGGCGCATATCAGTTCCAATCATCCTTCAACAGTTTTTGTTTTAAATAACCCATTAATATGAGCAAGTACACTTTGAAAATCTGAATATACATTTCCGTATTGAATCTTCGGTCTTTTAATCATGATCGTTTCAATGCCAAGCTCGAGCGCAGCTTCCAATTTCTCATCAACAGAGCCTGCCTTCCCGCTTTCTTTTGTGATCATCGTTGTCACTCCGTACTGCTTGTATAAGGCAGAGTTAAATTCCTTAGAGAAGGGACCCTGAATGGCGACAATATTTTTTTGAGGAAAACCGAGCTTTTCGCATTTTTCCATATTGTCCTTTCTTGGAAGCATTCGAGCAATCACTCTGGTATCTGGTTGGTTTAACAATCGACTCGTGAATATTTCTAATGTCTTGCTGCCTGTTGTGAGCATAATAACTCCTCTTCTTTCAGCAGCTGCTTCTGCCGCATCTTCATAAGTGTCAACCGTTGTAATTCCCTTATGTTCATATAACTTTGACTCACGTTCATATCGGATATAAGGAACACCTGCTTCTTTCGCACTTAAAAGAGCATTTTTGCTTGCTTCTTCAGCGAAAGGGTGACTTGCATCAACCACTGCTTTAAAGCCTTGTTCTTGGATGATTTTCACAAAATCCTCATTCGTTAGTCTTCCGACCAAAACATTTAATCCTGTCTTTTTCATTTCTTTTCCGGCATTTTCTGTTACAACTGTTGTGAGGACCTCATAACCTGAATCTTTTATTGTTAGCGCTAAAGCTCTAGCATCACTTGTACCAGCTAAAAAGAGAATCATCCTTTTTGAACCTCATGTTCATGATGATGGTGGTGATGATGATGTACATGATCATGGTCGTGATCGTGATGATGGTGGTGATGATCAATATGCTCCATTGCTCCAATTCGATAAACACATGTGTCACAGTTCATTTTTACTTCACCTTGTAATGCCTCTTCTATACGATCTTTTATGATGGTCTTCAGTCGTGAATGAAAGCCAAAATAGCCTGCAAGTTTAAACTCAACATCTCGGTGCTCTTGCTCAAACTCTAAAATCATGTTTTCAAGACGTTTGATTAAGATTCCCGTAAAAAGAAAATAAGGTAAGATGACAATTTTCTTTGCACCTAATTTAACACAGCGTTCAACGCCTTCTTTAACTAATGGATCTGTTACCCCCATAAAAGCAGGTTCTACGAATTTGTAGTTGAGTTTTTCCCATAATAGTCGAGTGATTTTATACAAATCACTGTTCGCATCAGGATCACTTCCACCTCGACCTAATAAGATGACAGCCGTATTAGGATCCTCTTCATTTATTTGTTCGCCAACATCTTCTAAGCGGCTTTTGCAAATTTCTATTGTTTCTTCATGAATGCCAAACGGTCTTCCATAGGTAAATGAAACATGAGGATATTTTTCCTTTGCCTCATCAATAGCTGCTGGAATATGAATTTTTGAATGACCTGCTGCAAGAAGCATGAGAGGGATAACATAAACACTTGTTGCTCCTTTTTCTACACATGTATGAATACCTTGGTCAATGGCTGGTCTTTCAAACTCTAGAAAACAGGTTTCCACTAAAAGCTCTGAATCAAGCTGTGGCTTTAGTTCTTCAATTGTTTGTCTTACCTGCTCGTTTCCTTCTGGATCTCGACTTCCATGACCAACTAGTAAAATGGCTTTCATATGATTCTCCCCTATCCTTTTAATCTCCACATGGAGCTGGTTCTATTTCTATCTTTGGTGCCATGTCTTTATATGTATAGCCTTGTACATTTCCTACTCGCTTAAAGTATTTAAAAAATCGCTCATTTGGATGGCCTTTTTCTTTGTATTCATGGACAATTTTTTCGATTACTTCGACAATTTTCTCTGGTTCAATTCCTTCTGCAACAGGCTGACCTGGATGAGCGGTTCTCCCAACTGTTTTCGCACCTAAAAATAAATCAAATTTCCCTTTTCGAAAGATAATGCCAATGTCTTCATTAACAGCTCCAAAACATGCCATACCACAGCCGTTAAATCCTACCTTTAATTCTTTTGGCAAATCAAGACCGCTTAGTTTTTCATGAAGCTCTTCAGCATATGGAATCGAATCCTTTTTTTCACCCTCACAAAAATCACATGCTTTTAGTTGAAACACATCACCGATAGGTTCTAATAGAAATCCAACATCATCTAGTTTCTTTGTGATTAAGTCAGGATTACTTGTTGGAATTCTAAGTATGATTTGATGGTGTGGTGTATACTCCATTGAGCCTTCGTCTCCAACAACCTCTGCAAGTATCATCATTTGCTTTGAAGTAAACTTTTTATTGGCAATTCCAGGGCTTACAGCTAATTCAAAAATGGATGTAATAGGGTTATTAACTACCACTTGTTTTTGTTGCATTTGCTTATTGTTCGTGGATTTGTCGAAATTTTTCTCCACTTTTTGAAGTGCCTCTAGAGCGATTTGTAATGAGCTTCTCTCAGGGTTTTTTTCTTTACATTTTTCGGGATGCTGTACCATATCATTTTTCCCTTTATGGAGCGCCCAAGGCTCGTTTTCGTGTCTAAGTCGTTCATGAGGCTTTAATCGTTGCTCAGTTGAATTCAATGTATATTTTCGTTGATAACCACGAGGCGTGATTATTTTATTGTCATATAAAAAAGTTGTTGAATTACCGATAACAACAGTTGTAAGCATGCCGATGTCGTGATCTAGCATATGTTTAAGATCTGTGATGACAATATGTTGTCGATCACGGTATGCACTTTTTACAAGACCAACCGGAGTCGCGGGTGATCTGTAGTTTAAGAGAATTCGTTGTGCTTCTTGAATTTGTCTTGTACGCCTTCCGCTCTTAGGATTGTAAAGGGTGATAACAAAATCAGCTTGTGCCGCTGCATCTATCCTTTTTTCGATTAAATCCCATGGGGTTAAATGATCACTTAAGCTTATCGTACAAGCATCATGCATAATCGGTGCCCCTAACAAGGAAGCGCAGGAGTTAATAGCTGAAACACCTGGAATGACTTCAACACTAACACCTGTTGCTTCTTTCCAGCCTTTTTCAATCAGCACCTCGTATACAAGTCCAGCCATTCCATATACCCCAGCATCTCCGCTCGAAATAACTGCTACCGTTTTTCCTTCTTCTGCTAGATGAACGGCTGCTTGGGCACGGCTCACTTCTTCAGACATCCCTGTACTAATAATCTCTTGATCTATTAATAAATCTTTAATCAATTCTACGTAGGTTTTGTAACCAATAATACAATCGCTCTCTTGTATGGCATCTTGAGCCCTTTTCGTCATATGCTCAAAGCTTCCTGGGCCAAAACCGATAACAAGTAACTTTCCTAACAATGCATTTCCTCCTTACACTTTGCTTTTTTGTGGTTTATCTATACCGACAATCGACTTTGAATGTTCAGGTGCTACAAAATGCTCATGTTCATATGTGTAAATCACACTATCTTCTATGACTTTTCCATCAATCAGATGCCCTTGGACAATTTCTTTTGCTAATTCAGGAGTACCAGCTTTGTACCATACTCCTTCTGGATAGACTACAACTACACAAGCATCTTTACATCTTCCGTTACATCTCGTTCGAGTTGTATGAATTCTATTGTCCAAATCTAAGGCTGTAATCTCTTCTCTTATTGCCTGTGTAACTTCCTCGCCACCTTTTCTCATACAGCTGCTTCCGTTGCATATTAAAACGTGATGCATTGTTTCGGTTAAATTCCAAGTCGTCATCTGAACACTTCCAATCTATTAAATATTTAGACTTTATTAACTGTTTAAAGAAGTAAAAAGTTTCTGAATCAGCTCAAAAAAAGTTTGACCTCAAATCCACCAAAGAGACTTACCAAGATAAGTGAACACCTTACAAAAGAAAATGAACAGAAAACTTTCCAAAACTTAAAAACTAAATAAAAGTGCACCCCTATATAGATAGAGGTGCACTAAAAAATAATGCTATGAATATAGCATTTTCTAATACACATCCACCTATATCCCCGTAGGTATCAGTTAAAAAGAAAAGGCAGGTCTCCTGACTAAGGTTCATTGCTTTATTACGTCTTCCCAATATAAATCAGTGACTATTTTGTAATAAAGCTCACCATTACAGTGGCGGGTACCGTGTCGGAATTTCACCGACTTCCCTCTTATGTTCAACAAAAGGTTGAAGTACACCTAATCTTTTAAAATATTTAATTGTTCATCTTAAATGTATTTGATTGCTATGAATAATATGTCCACTTTAATTTTTCAAAAAAAAAACGCTCAGGTTCAACTGAGCGGAGAAAAGTAAAATGAAGGCATACCAAAAAAATCTATTTGGTTGCAATCATTTCACCTTCTCACCTCCCGAAGAAACTGAAATTTATAAACTAAGACAGGTCTCCTGACTTGTGTTTCAATCTACTTTAAGCCCTTCCCATATAACCACCTAATTAAGATGGTTATACAGTGGTATAACTTATTTCGTCAACACTTACAGTTGCGGGGACAGTTCCGGAATTTCACCAGATTCCCTATTAAGCCAACTTGGCATCTTAATTTATTGCTTTGTTAGATTTATTAAATTCGATAGTTTATATAATAAAGTGTTATTTAAGATATTTCAACATATTATTGGTGAATAAGACAAAATTTACATGGCCGCTTCTTTTTCGTCATAAGCAATTAAAATAATATCAATAGATGATTAGTAAATTTAAAGAGTTTTGTCCTTTATGATAAAACTAAAAACGAAGCCTGATAAATTTAACCCCGTATTTGATTAAAGTGCTGCTGAGCTTGCATCTTTCTTTTTGAATTCAGCCTTTTTTGTCAGTAAACTATTTAATTTTTCAGAACTAAGGAGCATTGCTGCTACAAAAGCAACAATACAAAATGGGAAGATTCCTATTGTTGAATGAGTTGCTATGAAACCTAGAAGAGGAGGCATGAATGTAGTGCCAGTATAAGCAATTGCCATTTGATAGCCCATGATTGTCTGAGAATGTTTTTTCCCAAAACGTGTTGGCGTTTCATGCAACATACACGGAAATATCGGCGCTAATCCTAGTCCAACAATAATAAAACCTATAAGTGAGAAAATGGACGGCAATGGTAAAATTAGAATAACGGCACCAATTAATGCTATTATTTGTCCGAGCTGAATAAGAGTACGGTTCGTCATTTTAAAGGTAATAAAGCCTGTTATAAATCGACCAATTGTTATGCCTGCGTAATAAAAGGAAACCCACCCGGCTGCAGTTGCCGCACTTAATCCTTTGACATTTACCAAGAAGCTGCTTCCCCAAAGGCCCATTGTTGCTTCAACCCCGCAATAAAACAAGAAGGATGCAAGAGCAAGTTTAACTCCTTTAATTTGTAAAGGTTTTACATCTTCAGCATTTATTACATCTTTTGAATCTTCGGTTTCTTCAGTTAGAGTAAGATTGCTGTTTTTGGTCACTCTGTTCCATAAAGGCAAAGTGAAGAGAAGAATTACAACTAACGCAAACTGAACGCCAGAAATAACAAAATACCCATTTCTCCAAGAATTTCCCTCTGAAATAAACTGAGCCATTATGATAGGACCTAAAGTAGCTCCCACTCCCCAAAAACAATGTAACCAACTCATATGATGTGCCTTATAATGTGTAGCAACATAATCGTTTAATCCTGCATCAACAGCTCCTGCCCCTAATCCGAGTGGGATGGCACAAATAATTAACCAAATGATTGAAGGAGCAAAGTGAAATCCCAGCAATGCAGCTGCAGTCATTAGGACGCTGACAAATGTGACGTTGCCAGTGCCGAACCGTTTAAGAATCTTTCCGCTGGCTAAACTGGAGATAATTGTCCCACCTGCAATTGTCATAAAAAGGAATCCAGCAGTCTTGAGTGGAGCCCCATAGTCCGATTGCATCACCGGCCACGCTGCCCCCAGCAATGAATCAGGTAATCCTAAGCTGATAAAAGCCAAATAAATGATGATTAATAGAAATGTTGTCATATGAAACCTCACCTTTCATTCGTTTGTAGTCTAGTTCAAAACTTTGAAATCCATTTTAATAAAGCTGCTTCCATCTTGAGATCCCTCCTTTGTAATTGAACTTATTAAAGTTGTTTAAAAAGTATAGAAATAAAAACTTATTAAATTTTTTATTTAATAAGTTACTAGTATTTCAAACAGATTAATTGTTTATTCCATCGAGCATGAGGTCAAGGCACAGACTTTGCAGTCCAATTAAATAGTCTTGTTTCCAGTCACTCATTGCAAGCGATGGGAGATGTTCTGAAGGAATATATTTTGAACTGCATATCTTAATTTTGTCTAATATTGCTTTTTCTACTTCATCATGACAAAAAATAATGGTATGAGGGTTAATGATAGCTGTAAACGCGGCAACTAACCTGCTAATTGCATCAATCTCATTATCCTCACGGAGCGTTCCTTTTCTTGAACCACTTCCGTTTTCTAAAGCTTGCCGAAAATTTTGGTCATTATACTGCGGGACGAATGAAACCTCTCCTGAGAAAAAAGTACTTCCTCGTACAACATCTCCATTTATCATGATTCCTGCACCTGGACCATTTTGACCTGAATACAAATAGACAAGGGATTGTTTGTCTTTTATTCCTATATTATTGTGATATCCGAGAACAGCAGCATTCATATCATTTTCCACAACGACAGGTATAGAAAAATGGTCCTCATAGTATCCTTTTACATCAAAATTTTGAAATTGCTCGTATCCTGGTATATAAAATATCCTGCCATTTTCAACCGAACCAGGGACCCCAATTGCGATCGAACTGATTTTTGGGTTGCTGGATATTATGTTTTCTATACACGCAGTTAATAAATGTAAACCATCATCTATTAATACACTTGGCGCTTTTCCATGTTCTTTTACTTCTCCCGCACAATTAAAAATGGTATAATTCGTCTCTGTTCTTTCTAAAAAGATTGCCAGACCTAACATATGCTCAGGATTATATGTATATCTTTTTGCTCTTCTTCCACCACTTGAATCATCTAAACCGATTAACATAATTTCCCCGTCCTTCTCCATCTGTGCCAGGAACTTACTTATCGTCGGGAAACTAATTCCTAATGTATCGCTGAGTTCAACTTTTGTTGCACTCCCAACTTTTAGAAGAGTTGTACGAATACCACGAAGGATCACCTTCTTCATGGATTTTGGAGTAGCCAATAGCTTATTCACTAGCTTCACCACCTAAAAAATAAACTTTTTAAAGGAGTTTAATAAGTTATGGTGTTACTATACCATATCCAATTTTTGAAAACAATTGCCTTTTAATGTCCTTAATACGTTAAAGAAAACTTGACTGGCGCCAAGCCTTTAGGCGCAGTGCGACTGCCTAGTTGCACTTATACTTAATTCTTAAAATTTGCCACTACGTCGAATTTTCTCCTGCGCTGCAAATTTCTTTTCTTAACGTATAAAAAAACCAGCCTGCTGTGACAGCGAGGCTGGGCGAGGTTTTATCGAACATTCATATCATTTGGATGCGGACCTTTACGGCGGTCGCGGTTGATTTGGTTAATTTCCGCCATTTCATCTGCCGTTAATTCGAAATCAAAAACATTGAAGTTTTCTTCAATTCTTGATGGTGTGACAGATTTCGGAATAACAATTGTATTGTTTTGTAAATGCCAGCGTAATACAACCTGTGCCGGTGTTTTGCTGTGTGATGCAGCAATCTTTTTAATCACTTCGTCCTGCAGCACTTCTCCGCCTTGATCAAGAGGACTCCACGCTTCAACAAAGATATTATGTTTTGCGCAGAATTCTTTTAATTCCGATTGTGCAAGGTATGGATGGCACTCAACTTGGTTTAAGACAGGAACGACGTCACATTCCTTTAAGAGACGCTCTAAATGCTCAATTTCAAAGTTGCAAACGCCGATTGCTTTCACACGGCCATCATGGTAAAGCTTTTCTAATGCTTTATATGTATCAACATACTCATCAAATTGTGGTGTTGGCCAGTGAATTAAATAAAGATCCACATAATCCAGACCTAATCTCTCCAAGCTTTCATCGAAAGCACGCAATGTATTGTCATAGCCTTGGTCACTATTCCACACCTTTGTTGTAATGAATAATTGCTCGCGTGGAACAGAGGATTCTTTAATTGCTTTTCCTACACCAACTTCGTTTTGATAAATCATCGCTGTGTCGATTGATGTGTAGCCAACTTCAATTGCCTTTTTAACTGCAGCGGTAGCCCCTTCATCAGGAACCTGCCATACTCCAAATCCAAGCTGCGGCATTTTTAATCCATTGTTCAAGGTTACATAATTCATTTTGCATGTCTCCTTTTATTAATATGATAAACAATCTAACCATACTAATATATATTTTATTAGTTGGTTTCATACTAGTAAGGTTAAATTGTTATTAATATGGTTACTAGATTACTTTTATTATCTTGTCGCATGTACTCTTATAGAAGGTTTGCGGACTAATCCGTAATAAGATAAGAAAGCAAATAGGCTTGATAAAAAGATAATAATGCCCATTGGCACTGCTGAATATTCTCCTGCTAAGCCGACAAGTGGAGCGGTTAAGGAGCCAAAGAAAAATGGCAATACCCCAAGAAGTGCAGAGGCGCTTCCGGCAATATGCCCTTGTGTTTCCATTGCTAATGAAAACGATGTTGTCGATATTATCGAAATCGAACCTACGAAAAAGAAGACCGGAATCGCAAACAAGAACAGTGGTGCTTTTAGAAAAATGGCAACAAGCAATAAGGCTGCAGATGTATTAGCCATTATCAAACCAATTTTTAAAAAGTTTTTTTCGGAGATAACATCAGCAAGACGGCCAACTGCTTGGCTGCCGATAATTAACGCAATCCCATTTACGCCAAATAATAAACTAAATCCTTGTGGCGAAACACCGTAAATATTTTGATACACAAACGAAATACCTGAAACGTAAGCAAAAATACCCGCTACAATAAACGCTTGTGTCAGTGTGTAGCCTGCAAATTGACGATCCTTTAACAGGGTTCCAAAATTCTTGACAACCTGTGGAAGGTTGCTTGGTATCCGGTTCTCCTGTGGCAATGTTTCTTCAAGCTTCCATACAACGGTCAATAATAGTACAAGACCAATGCAGCTTAAAACGATAAACACCCAGGTCCAATCTCCAAAAGCAAGGATTCCAGCTCCAGCGATTGGTGCCACAATCGGCCCTAGATTTCCGACTAACATTAATAAAGAAAAAAACTTTGTAAGCTCCCTGCCGCTATAAACATCTCGAACAATCGCTCGAGAAATGACAAGTCCTCCGGCTGCCGCAAACCCTTGCACAAAACGAGAAGCGATAAAGAAATAAATATTAGGTGCAATGGCACATGTTAATGATGCTAATAAATATAAGGTAAGGAAAATGAGCAATGGCTTACGCCGCCCTTGAACATCACTCATTGGTCCAATAAATAATTGTCCTAACCCAAGTCCTAAAAGACATGACGTTAAACTAATTTGAACCAGTGAAGCATTCGTATGATAATCTTCTACAATGGTAGGAAATGATGGCAAATACGTGTCGATCGTAAATGGACCTAAAAGTCCAAGTGATCCTAAAAGTAACGCAAGTTGTATTCGTTTCGCTCCTGTTAAATTTGTCACCGTTTTTTCTCGCCTTTCTGTCCATACAGACATTTTCTAGTAAACTACATAACTCTTCATCTATTATAAGTTTAACCGGTTAAAAGATAAACCATAACTAATGTATGGTTTATCTTTTTGATCAAGAACCAGTGTCAAAAAAGACACTCGTTCTTATTGTTTAGTCGAAATTATCTTCTTGGGAATCCTGGAAGATATTGCTTTGGCAATTCTGTTTCTTTACGCAGGACGGTTGCAGCTTCCAATGTCCAGTACGGATTTCGTAACATCCCTCTTCCGACTGCAACTAAATCAGCCTCTTCATTTCCAATGACTGAGTTCGCGAGCGCTGGTTCATCAAGTCGTCCAACAGCAATGACTGGGATGTTTAGTTCTTGCTTGATGGCTCTTGCTAGTGGCACTTGGTAGGCAACATGTGTACCTGGTTTACCGGCAGCCGCAATCTGTCCTTCTCCGCCAGCACTGACATGAAACATATCGACGCCTGCTTTTTGATACACTTTAGAAAACTCAATGCTTTCTTCAATGCCATATCCGCCTTCTACATATTCTCTTGCAGAAATACGCATAATTAACGGCATGTCAGCAGGCATTTCACTTTTTGCTGCTTCGATGATTTCCACGCCAAATTTTGTTCGCTCTTTTCCGTACTCATCTGTTCGTTTATTTGTAAAAGCTGAATGGAATTGGTGAATCAAGTAGCCATGTGCACCATGGAGCTCGATCACATCCACCCCTGCTTTTACGGCGCGACGGATAGATAAACGGAATTTTTCGACCATTTCTTTTACTTCATCTGTGGAAAGCTCTCTAGGTGTTTTTGAGTTTTCATCAAAAGGAATTGCCGATGGTGCCACTGGGACTTCAGCATCTTCTGCTTTGCGGCCGGCGTGCGCAATTTGGATCCCCACTTTCGCTCCATGCTCATGACAAGCATCGACAATTCGTTTTAAAGCCGGGATTTGCTCATCTGACCATAAGCCTAAATCATAATCGGAAATACGGCCATCAGGCTCAACATCCGTCATTTCGATAATTATTAAACCTGCACCTCCAATAGCGCGACTTACATAATGGACGTAATGCCAATCTGTGGCAATCCCATCTTTATTGGTGACAGAGTACTGACACATTGGCGGCATCACGACGCGATTTTTTAATTCTAAACCTTTTAGCGTATAAGGGCTAAATAAATGTTCCATGAATAAGACTCCTTTTTTCATTGCATTGTAATGAGCACATTTTGAGGGTTTTCATTCACAATTCTATCAGCCTGGGAAAAGGAAACTTCAGGTTGTAAATGTATGTGCATGCATACAAATTAGCATATGGCAAATCACATCGTCAAATGAAATGCATTACTTAACAAAAATGGGATATAAAGATATCCCTTATTGTTGAATATGACGCATAATAATGCCCTTTAGCTCTGCCTGAATGTCTTCATCAGCAAACGCCTGTTCAAGTGTTTCTTGAAATGTAACGAGCGCTTTTTTTAGCTTTTCCTCCCCTTCTTTTGTCAAGGAGGTATAAATTGCTCTGCGGTCGTCTACACAATGATGGCGTTTTAAGGCTCCACAGCCCTTTGCTTCAAATCTGCTGACAAGGCGCGACATGGCACTTTGACTTAAGCCAACCATTGTTTGCAGCTGCTGCAGCTTTAATTTTTTCTCAGGAACCTCTGATAAAAATAACAGCACATAAAATTCCTTTACCGATAATTGATGCTTTTCTTGAAGGATCGTTTCTAATTGATCCGTAATTTTTGCTTGGATGTGTGTAAATGATAACCAGCTTGAGATCAGTTGATTTGATTGATTTGCTTCCATTTATAGCCACCTATTCTAGGTCTTTCTAATTTTCATGAATCATAGCGATTTGCTAATTAAACTGTCACTAAAACCTGATGTTGTTCTTTTATATTATCAAGTCGTTTTAGGGATCGTCAAATCATTCAATTTTCGGTGTTAAGCAATTCGTTACTATTTTTGAAAAGTGCTTAGATGTTACCATCCTATCTGTTCTTCCATGTTTTAGTTAAGGCAGGTATTCCTCTCAATTTAGCACGAGGTGGAACAGGTATTCTAATCTTAAATACCAATCAGCTAAGGTGTCACGTTTTAACTCTTAAGTGGTTCATATATGATACAAGAGGATCTGCCATTCGCCAGATCCCCCCTTCTATTAATGAGCGGATTCTATATGATCAACATGTTGAACATGCTTATAATTGACCCAAATAAAGACTACTGAAATAAGTACGAACACTGCACCAACAATGAAAGGTACACTTGGGTTGTATATTTCAGCAAGTTTACCTGCCGTAAATGGGGCAATTGCTCCACCAATGAAACGAAGGAAACTGTAAGCAGCAGATGCTGTAGATCGTTCGACAGGTGCAGCTTTCATAACGGCAGTCGTAATTAACGTATTGTTATTTCCCAATAATGCACCAGCGAGAATGACCGAATCAATAACCACCCATTGTGTCGAGGTCCAAATCCCCATTGCGCCTAAGAGTACAGCAAATAAGATCAACATAAGACTCATCGATTTTATTGTTCCAAACCATTCCCCGATCTTTGGTGCCATGAAAACAGAGGTCACGGCTAGTAAAATCCCCCAACCAAGGAACACAAATCCTAAACCATGCTCATCTAATCCCATCACGAAGGGTGCGTAAGCCAATAAAGTAAAAAATCCAAAGTTATATAAAGCAGCTGCAATTCCAAAAACCAAAAGAGAACGGTGTTTTAATGCCCTGAACGGATCCATTAGAGATGTTTTCGATTTTACCGATTTTCCAGCGGAAGATTTAGGCATAAGAATGTAAAGTCCAATAAAGGCAATAACCATTAATGTCGCAACACCTAGAAACGGACCTCTCCATGACATGGCTCCCAACCAGCCGCCAAGCAATGGTCCAACGGAAATTCCTAGTCCTATTGCTGCCTCATACAAAATAATCGCTTGAGCGGTTCCACTAGTTGAAAGAGATACGATAGCTGCCAAAGCCGTAGCAACGAACAGTGCGTTTCCAAGACCCCATCCACCACGAAGCCCAACAAGTGACCAGATGTCGCTTGAAAATCCCCCAAGTGCTGAAAATATCGCAATAATGACAATACCAGCGAGCAAAGTCCATTTAATTCCAATTCTGGAAGAAATCATGCCGGTTATTAACATCGCAACCGCCATGACAGCATTATAGCTGGTAAAAAGCAGGGTTACTTGTGTATGTGTTGCATTTAATTGCTCAGCAATGGCAGGCAAAATCGGATCCACGAGGCCTAGCCCCATAAAAGCAATAATGCAAGCGAAAAAGACTGCCCATACTGCCTTTGGCTGCTGAAGAAGACCTCCTTCTTCAGGAATCGATGGTTTTGTCTTGCTTATAAAAGTTGAAGCGTTTTGAGTAGTTGATGACATTTATTTCTCTCCTTTATAAATCTATTTTTCTGAGAATCGATTCGATTCCAATGATTACAATCACTTAATTCATAAATAATTCCATTTCTGTCATTACGCAATGAAATGGTTGCCCAAAATTTTCAATGCCAGAGTGTACAGGACCTCTTTATAACCTTGGCTACTCAGAATAGTGGTTACGGTATAAACTATTTTTTAGTTAGATGACGATTATTTCTGTAAAAAACAAAGTAAAAGTAATTGTATGATACAACCATTTAATTGTATCATACAACTATATGGTTGTAAAATTCAATGTGAAACGTAACTAAATTGACAATCGCATATAGTAGGTTATCATGAATATAGAGAGCAATTTTAAGGTGGTAAAGAAATGAATAATCAACATTCTCTGGAAACAATAGAGCTGGAAATGGCTGTCTTGGTTCGCCGTCTCACAACGATTACCTCGGATAAAAAAAATTGGCCATTGGACCGATCTGCCTATCTTTTATTACATCAACTTTACATTGATGGTTCTTCAGGAGTTAAAGTTTTGGCCGATGAATTTCAATTGGATATATCTACTGTAAGCAGACAAGCTGCAGCCCTTGAGCAAAAAGGATATGTGATCAAAGTTCCAGACCCAACAGATGGAAGAGCTTATTTTTACCAGATTACAGATTCGGGAACAAAGGTATTATTGGAAAATAAGCAAGCTCGATTGGATCGATTAACAGAAGTTCTAAACGAATGGTCTGATGAGGAATGTGAAAGTTTCGGAGAGCTGTTAAAAAAATTTAACGAATCGTCTATGAGAAAAAAATGAAATTAGCTTTTATCACTGTTATTAATTTGTTTTTGGTATTCTCTTCATAAATTGTTTCATATGTAGTTAATATAAGATCATAGAGACAAGCATTAGAAAATTTTATCTTTTTGGCGCAGCCTCTATTTCATGTTATTATTCATCAGAATTACTAACGAAAATATGATAGCTGTCATAATGGTAAACTTAGTAAATTGTGATCACTTTCATTTGGTATGCTATTAAGTGATCATTTTCTAGATTTTTCCATTTGAAACTAAAGAATATACGCAGAACAACCTTAGTTAAAACTAAGGTTGTTTCTATAACAGAAGTCAATTGGGAACCTGCTAAATCTTTTTCTTTATGAAGTGAATTTTGGAAGAGTATTACGTAATGCACCTACAACTTGCTGCACTTGTGCTAATTTTTCTTCGTTTGATAAATTCTCCGAATCACCTACGGACCCAACTCGAAGACATACAGGACCAAGGTTTACCTGGATCAAACCTAATAATACTACCGTTGTCGTACAAGGAATGTTTACGCATAGGAGGTCACTATTTTCACAAACAGTGCCTTCTGGACAAGTGGGGCATTCTGTTTGTTTCTTCTCTACTTCATGTTTTTTACACATAGTATTGAATCTCCTTTCATGAAAGATACAATAAAATATGTAAGAAATTACTTATATGAAAGAGTAAAATGCCTTTTATTAATTAAATAGGTACTTGCTATTTTATACACCCTTTTTCTATTAATCTGCTGAGTTCGAAATGAAAAGTGAGCGTCTATCCTGATCCTGGAAAGTGCCTTTTCGGAACAATTAGATAGTTTATAATGGCTTTTTTATTTTAAATGATTGTTCATTAAGTTACTTAATAAACCCATTTATTAAGTATTTTCCCCATTCTCTCATCGCAATAGCTTCCCCTGCTTCAGCAGCTTTTCGTAACCACTTTTCCCCTTCTTCTATATTTTGCCCTAATTCACGTCCTGCTAATAATCGATAACCTAGTATTCTCATTGCCGTTGGATATTCTAATTCAGCTGACTTTCTAAGCCATTTTTCTCCTTCTGCAGCATCTTTCTTGAGATCTTCTCCAACAAGCAGCCGGTAGCCTAATTCCATCATAGCCCATCGATCACCCATTTCAGCAGACCTTCTAAGCCATTTTTCTCCTTCTTCAACATCTTGCTTGACTACTTTTCCTGTTAACAACAGATATGCCATCTCATTCATAGCACCTATGTCCCCTGATTGAATGGCTGCGCGTAACCATTTAATTCCTTCATCAACATTAATCTTTGATTTTTTTTCATTAAAATCGATTATTTGGGTATTTTGTTCTGTAAAACTACAATCCTTTTCATTTTGACTCATATGCTCTCCTCCTAACGTTGTTGTTTATACAATTTTTTAGGCATCTTCTAAAGAAATAAAACCATTAAATCTTCATTAAAATATGTATCATTTAATTTTATTGCTCTTTTATCTGTTCCAAAAATTTCAAACCCTAAAGAAGAATAAAGTCTTTTTGCTGAATGATTAGTGGACATCACAGTTAAATAAATTTGCTCAATTTCTACCATTTCTTTTGCCTTTTTAATTGCCTCCTGCATTAAACACTTTCCAGCACCCATGCCGCGTTTATCAGGGAGAAACGTACATAGCAAAGATATTCGCTCTATGTTTCAGCTTAAGCTTCTTTTCTTTTACCAACGTAACTGCACCAAAAAGTTTTTCATTCTCAAACGCACCGAAGGTAAACGAGTCTTGAGCTCGAAACCTGATTTCGTATTTTTCTACAGGATGATCTTTCTCCTCTTCATAGCTAGAAGAAAATGCTTCAGGGCTGCTTTGTAAAGCTTCTAACCGTAGATTAAGATAGTTCTTCGCATCAAGTGGATTTAAAAGTCTTATCTCCATCGTTCTCTCCCTTTAATAGATAAATAACTTTAGAAAAGAATTTCTGATACTGTATTAACATTTAAATCGTATATACTACTCTTTATTACGATTTTTTATCTGTTGTACCCCAATCGTAACCAGATTTACCCCAATAATACAAAAACAAAGCTGAAAATATAATGCCTAATATCGTCAACACTAAACCCAATATAAACGCTCCTTAAATTGACAAATTAATCACTTTGTTTATCCTGTTTATCATTACGTTTTAGTATTCAATTAGTTCCATAGATCTTTATATTTTCATTAAACTTCTCTTAGGCAAGACGTTTTTAAGTAAACGTATTTCTGTCCAACTAAAACATAGCATATATATAATGTTGCATAACCCGATAAAGACAAAAATAACATTTATTTTCCCCTTATGCTCCGTTTCACATTAAACACCGCCTGCTTTATTTTAACCTGTTCCATCAGTTCAAAAAGAAAAATGCCTTGCTCCTTTTTGTTGCAGGAACTGTATTTACCCGAAAACTAATTGTTAGTGGGCAGTTGGATGTCGCGCCAGCCGCTAACATCGCATTGGCCATATTCATTATCACCTACAGCAACCACAGTACCGTCCGATTTAAGCCCGACGGTATGGGCACAACCCGCCGCTATCGCCACAATATCGCGCCAATCACTTACATTACATTGGCCATACTCATTCCAACCCACAGCAACCACAGTACCGTCCGATTTAAGCCCGATGGTATGATTACTACCCACCGCTATCGCCACAATGCCGTGCCAGCCGCTTACATCACATTGGTCATGTTTATTCCAACCCACAGCCGTCACCGTTCCGTCCGATTTAAGCCCGATGGTATGAAGATAACCCGCCGCGACCGCCACAATATCGCACCAGCCGCTTACATTGCATTGGCGATACCGATTATTCCCCACAGCCGTAACCGTTCCGTCTAATTTAAGCCCGATGGTATGCCAGTCACCAGCCGCTACCGCCACAATATCATGCCAGCCGCTACCGCCACAATATCGCGCCAGTCGTTTACATCACATTGGTCATGCTTATTCCAACCCACAGCCGCGGCAGTACTGTCCGATTTAAGCCCGATTGTATGGGCATTACCCGTGTTCGTTGCCATATGAACATTACCAGCCGCTACCGCCACAATATCGCGCCAGCCGCTTACATCACATTGGCCAAATTTATTATCACCCACAGCCATCACCGTTCCGTCCGATTTAAGCCCAACGGTATGACGACGACCCGCTGCTATGGTATCTTTAGGCCATCGTTTCACCTTTAACATCACTTCTTTCGGTGAAATGTAATCCATGTTTTACCTCCTTGAAAACAAGACCTATTTTATTATTGTATCACTTTTGCTTTCCAAATTTGATACATGTATCGTACCAGGTGGCGCTGCGTGTTATTTAATGTAATCCATCACATTCTCCCTTTTACTTAATAGACGATGGGTTTTTATTTTTATTGCTAAATATATGAATCTATTTCCTTAAAGGTCTCCCTAAAAACTGACCACCCTTTAGCCGAATGATAACTTTGTTTAATCGGACAAACTTTCATTTAAAGCTACTTTAATATTTTTCGGTTTAAACTATTTTCTAATAAGGTCCAAGCTTCATAACAGCTAGGACCTGTAATTAAAGGTTCAAATCCATAGTTTAAGTACATATTGATCGCTTTATAGCTTGTAGTTTGAGACGTAAGATAGGCTTTTGAATGGTAATTGGTCAAAATATTCATAGCAGCACTAAGTAAAGGTTTTGAAAGTTTTGACCCTTGATATGCTGGAGCAACACCTACCCAGTGGATTCTTCCCCATATTTCTCCATCGTTATTTAAGTCGCCATACCATGCTGTTGTTGTTCCAATCACTTCGCCATTTTTATTCTCAATGAAAACACACCGCATGGACATCTCATTAATATATGGTCCAAATTCTTTAAGGAAGTGATCTAATGCATCTTTCTCGTTTTTAAATTCATTTACACTAGCTTCAACCTTAGCCCAATTTTGTTCGTCGCCTTTTTCAAATAACCTTATTCGAAATCCAGTTGGAAGCGAATATTCAGGAATATCCAACAAATCTTTTCTCACCATTTTAACTGGAATTCTTTTCATTAAAATCATCTCCTAATACTGATAGTGTCAGGATTTTGACAATTTAAAACGTTATGGTTACAAACGCTATAATTTCAGGTGCAATAAAGTATTTCTAATTTTAGGGGATTGACATGTTACCGCTGTGCTTTCAAAAAAGTTATATAAGTGTTTTGGTCATAATATAATCCATTTGTTCTTCATCACCCATATAAAAGGAGTGGGCTCCAGATTGAACAAACCCCATTTTCTTATAAAAAGCAAGGGCATTTTCATTTTTCTCCCATACGCCTAACCAGATTTTCTTTTTATTTCTTTCCATCGCAATTTCCATTGCTTTATTTAGCAGATATTTACCAAGTCCATGTTTTTGAAATTTGTTCTTAATATAAATCCTCTCGATTTCAAGTGATTCATCACCCATTTCTTCAGACTGAGCATCATTTGTATTGACCTTTAAATACCCAGCGACCTCTTTATTAAAATAAACAAAAAAGAATTGCGAAGAAATATTGGATAATTCTTTTTCTAATTGTTTTATGTTAAATGCCCTTTCCAAATAAGCATTCATATTTTCGGGTGAATTCTGATGCTTGAATGTCTCATAAAATGTTTCATAGCTAATTTCTTGAAGTTTGTGTAAATCTTCAAGGGTACATTTTTTTATATTTATGTTCATATGTCGCTCCTTTATATAATCAATAATTTCTCTTATTTCCCTTTTTTACAAATTCCCAGTCTTTTTCTATATTTTTTCTTACTCTTTGGAGAAGATGGAAAATGGTTTCTACTTCACTTTCGGAAAATCCCTCTAATGCAACGGTATTGGAATAATCATTTTCTCTTTTTATAAAAGGATAAACATTTTTCCCTTTCTCTGTTGGAAAGAGTTTTTTAATTTTTTTGTTATGTTGATCTTCTTTCTTTTCGATAAAGCCATTCATTTCAAGTTTTTTTATAGCACGAGCTGCTGTTGTCCGATCTACTTTTATCATCTCAGCCAACTTTTCTTGAATGATTCCCGGGTTTTCACATACTCGCACAAGGTACAAATACTGCCCTTTTGTAAGGTCATATTCTTTAAATTCGATATTACTTATAGAATCTAATGCCCTTGCGATCATTCCAATTTCACGAAGAATTTCCTTCATATTTAACTCCTTTTTACATATTTTTGTTGTAAATGCAATAAAGTTAGGTTAAATTTAATATATTGTATTTTTGTTGTATTTGCAACAAAAATGATAAGCAATTTTATTTAAAAGGACTGATAAAAATGAAAGTAAAAAGAGTAACGATCGATGAAGATTTAAGGGTAGCATTTGCTATAAGAAAAGAAGTATTTGTAAAAGAACAAGGTGTACCACTAGAAGATGAATTTGATCAATTTGATACACTGAATGGACTTTGCGAACATATATTAGTCCATTACAATGAACAACCAGTCGGAACGGGAAGAATAAGGTTTATTGATGGAGTAGGTAAATTGGAAAGAATCTGCATTCTCGAATCTTACCGAAAATTTGGTCTTGGAAAAATTATTATAAAAGCCTTGGAAGAAATTGCGGAAGAACGGGGAGCCTCACAGGTTAAATTACATGGACAAACACAGGCAAAAGGTTTTTATAAAAAACTTGGTTATCGTATTGCATCTAATATCTTTATGGAGGATGGTATCCCACACATTTTAATGCTCAAAGAATTGTCTAGAAAATAATAATAAAGAGGTCGAGTGAAGTGAAATATGTTTTTTATGTATTAGGAATTTTAATTTTAACCCTTGGTATTTCTTTTACGATACAATCTGACCTTGGAACTTCACCTTTTGATGCACTTTTGGTAGGACTGTCCTTAAATGTAGGGCTTACTGTAGGAAGCTGGGAAATCATAATAGCTTTACTATTGATTTGTTGTAATTCGTTATTAATAAGACAAAAACCAGAAGTTTTGGGGTTATTAACAGCATTTATAACGGGTATTGGTATTGATATGTGGCTTTTTTTATTGCCCTTTTTTATAACACCTGAACTATGGTACAGCAAAGTTGTTTGTTTTGGAATCGGCTTAGTTTTTATAGGAGTAGGAACTGCAACATATTTACAAACAAACTTTGCACCGATTCCAGTTGACCGATTAACATTAATCATAAAGGAATTAACGAGAACGAATATATTTTTTTCGAGAACATTCATTTACCTCATATTTCTGATCATGGCCTTGATTTTAAATGGACCAATTGGCGTTGGAACGTTATTAACCGTTTGTTTAGGTGGGCTAATCCTTAATTACTTTATGCCAATTACTGAAAAAGTATTGGACCGCTTTTTAACAAACTCTAGTACATTAGTAAATTATGATAAAAATAAAAAGCAATCAATATAGAATGCTTTTTATTTTTCTTGTTTAACGAACCAGCCCCAAATTTACTTTTGTGATGTACAAGGGGCTTCATTGTAGCAACCAAACTCTGTTAGGTAAGCACCAGTTATGTTTAGGGGTATCGTCAGCATTCATTTACGTATTTTCTACATTTAATTTGAAAGAGAATTTTCCTTATACCACTTTCTAAGCTGATTGATATGAGCCTGATGATAGCGATTATGGTCAGCCATATGCCATATGCCCCATCGAATGGTTGCTTGCTTTTCGTTTTCATGTCCAAAAGTGACAACTTTGTCTAGATCAGCATCTGTTAATTGTGTACATGTATCTTCCAACAATTTTATTACACCTTCATAGTCAATTATAAGTGTGTGCAAAGACTTCCCTTTGACCATCGGAAGCCTATTGTTTGCATCTATCATGGGGCCATATTGCTCTTTTAGAGAATCAGGAAGTGGCTGTCCTTTGATCCGATAAATCCAATTAAGGTCTACGTACATGATATGTTGTATTAACTGAGCTGTACTATTAAACTTGTTATTTGGACCCTTGTAATCTAGTTCTTCTTGAGACATGCCATCAGTGATTAATTGTAGTCGTTGGCTATTTTCCTTCACAGCGGAATATAATATTCCCACAATTGGTGACATATTTGCTTCACCTTGTAAATCGTAAAACATCCATTTTTTCCTCCCTCGCTATTCATCTGCATTTAGTTGACTTAATAGCACTCAGTCTGTTTCTTTCCAATCTCGTAATTGCAATCTAGTGATTTCTAAATAGGTCATTTAACACTATCCTGTATAATAACTGATTAAAGAGCATGATATATGGGCTGCTGAAAAGTTACTTTGACCTAAGATAGGTAATTAATAATTTATAAAGCATCTGGTAAATGGTGTATGTACATTTCGATTGCATCCGTATTTGCTTCTAAAGCAGTGATAGTCTTTGGGTTAGGGGTTGTATATATGATAGAATAATCTTTTTCATCTACCTCTTCTCTAATTGGAAATGCAAGAATTTCTTCGTTTATTGAAAATTCTGCTTGTACTCCCGGTTTATTTCCACGAGCATCTAAACGAATCCAACGATTTAATGACTTTAGAAAGACTCCGTTTAATGAATGTAGAGAATAACCTTCATCTGGAGTGTCAAAAATCATTAGCCGTTGATAACAAAAACCTGTTGGGATTCCTACCGATCTTAATAGTGCTGCTAACAAATTAGATTTTGCATAACAAATACCTTCTCGATATTTAAGGACCTCTGATGCTTTACAAGTAACTCTTTTGCTTTGAATATCCCAAGAGTGCGATACATTATCTCGTACAAACTCAAAAGCTGCTTTAACCTTTTCTATTTCTGAAAGTTCGTTGCCAAAGATTTCATCAACCTTTTTTTGAATTATGGAATGTGAATAGTCAACCACATCCAACTCCTTTAAATAATCGGTCAAGTCTGAAGATTCAGGTATAAGTTGCATATGTACTTCCCACCTCTTTTTTGCATAATTATACATTAAAATAGATGTTTATTCAATAAAAGACACGTTCCTATATAACGCGCCTTCTTTAATACATGCTAAAATTTATTGTCGCTTAATCCTTATTTATTAAACTTCCCCATCACTTCCTTTCGAATAAAATTTAACTATTTTGGTTCTTAGTTTTTGTTAATTGCTCTTTATCTAACGTTCCAGGCGGTTGCTCTAACCATCCATTTTGAATCATAATATCAGCACCATCTTTCGCATATAAAGCGATTTCAAGCGATAGACGTTCATAATTTAGCATGAGGTCATTTCTTTGACTTGATGCTGCGGCTGTTGAGTAGTTCCCTAATCCTGCTGAAGTTAATAATGCCATATGAAACATTGCTAGTTTGTCTGAAAATGGTGGTGTTGTGGAATCAGTTATATAAACATCTGATGAAAGAGGTGGCTGCAAATCATTATCGATAAGAGCTTCCGCAAATATATGAATATGTTTTTGGGTAATATCCTTTCCTCTTAACATCCATTTTTGAACGTTTTCCCTTGGTGATACTTGAGCAAAGCTTAAGGCGAGTTTACCTCCAATAAGATTGGTTTGGATATTCATATATAATTGTGATATTTCAACCGCATTTAACGGTCGTTTTTTACCGAAAAGAGACAAACCGCTTAAATATTTTTTGCTATCTATATAATCTGTATTAGTTGGATAGGGAATGGTGGGAGCTTTAACAAATAATCCTTTTGAAAGAGAAACATCTGAACTTTTGTCAAATAAGTTATAAACCATCGTAAACCCTTCCATGAAATGTGCTCTTATATCTTTTCTAGCACTCAGGGAAATTAAACCACTGTATGCAATCAAACCTACTTTTGCCATATGATTGATATAATCCAGCATAAACACATCAGTATATAGCCGAGGTGCGTTCATATTCACATCTTCGGTTGTAAAACCTGTTGGTAAGGGTAGCTGTTCTTCTTGAAAAATATGAGTAAGCTTCTCTATACGAGTTGTTGAAAGGTCATAAGCATATTGTACAACTGAACGGATTTCTTCATCCTCTACATCTTTTAAAAGATAACTTAAAATACATTTGGCCATACTATTATTCAAATAGGCAGTCCATAATGAGCCTATTTCAGCTGAAGTCAGTTTTGTACGATTTTTGGTCATTATTAATACCTCCAAAGAATATATTCTATGCTAAATTATTCTTTGTAATTATCGTATTTTTATGACAAAAGCCAAGGAAAACAATATATTCCTTGTCTTAATTATTCCTTTTTGATTAGTAATCAGCCCGCATGGGTAGAAAGGATGTAAGATGATCCCGAACTATATTCCATACTTTACCCTTATCCTTATTAGCATAGTAATTTTCATTTTCTTGTGGCGAAAAGCAGCAAGCGAAAAGCTGATTCCATTTTATTTGTGCATATCGGGACTTATCTATTTATTCGAGTACGTGATTCTAGTATTATTTGAAAGTTATGAGTACTTCCCCGGAGTTGCATTTCAAAGACCTTGAATTTCGATGATCTTAACTTAACATCACTAAAATGAATATCAAATTCAAATCTAGGTAACTTAATGCGAGGGTTATTGGCATTAAAAAGGATCTTCAAAATGGGAAAAGAGCTAAAAACTCTTTTTCCATTTTGTTTTTCACTTATTTTATTCACGGCTTATAGGCATATCTACTTATGAATTAACAAATAATAGTAATTATATATTAGATTTCGATAAACACTCTTAAAGGAGACACATCATGGGAAATTTCATACAAAATTTAGATTTGTCTGCAAAAGGTATATGGTTTCCAATTACTTTAGGCATTATCTCTTTAATTTACATATTCTTTATGCCGAAACGATTAACCTGGGGAGAAATTTATCTCACTTTCGGTACGATTGGTTATGTAGCATTAATAATAGATATGTTCTTTATGTTAAATTACTTTGATGTCTTTGATCTAGGTCGTAAACCAATGCAAGAAGGGATTGGGGATTTGCTAAGTTATGGGGTCATCCCTTCTTGCTATGCTGTAATATTTCTTAACCATTTAAATCAGGAAAAGAAATGGATATATGTTATTCTCTTTACCCTTTTATCATCCTTATCCGAATGGATGCTTGTTCAAATTGGATATATGAAGTTAAAAGGATGGCAAACTTGGTGGTCTATCCCTGTATTTATTATTGTTTTTGGTTTTTGGTTACCTTGGCATTTAAAGTTAATACGAAAAGAAGCATAAAGATTACAAATTAAATAGCAATCATTTTTATAGTAATTTTAAGAAAGGACAAACAGCCAAGCCCAGTATCAAAAGTTTGGCTGTTCATCATTTTTTATCGTTTAACATGATTTTATAAACCGTTGATTTATCAATGTTTTTTGGCTTTTGAACCCTGGCATCTGCATAAAAAAGTTGAGTTTTATGCAATAAAAGGTTGTTATTTAGCGATAAATATGATTTCTTTTTCTGCCTGAAGATTTTACAAACTTTTTGTAAGGAGACCTCCAGCAAAACGCTTAAAAGAGCCCACTGGTCAATTTTCCAACTAAAACCGGTTTAACGGAGTCAAAATGAATATCCCGAACATACTTAATGTTAAGCCCGCCGGGTCCAGCTTTTAAAAAACGTCCTAACAATCCTAAATTCCTTTTTAAAGATTGAATTTCATCCTCAGTTGCGATCCGTTTTTCGCCAACAGCTCCTGACAATCGTACGCCAGGAGGTGTATTGAATTTTCTAAAAAGAAATGATCGTATCAAAAACCATTTACTATTGTTAACAGCTAGAATACAGACTCGATTATTATGTTCAAGGTTTTGTGTCATTTGGGAAGTGAAAATTTGAAAATATAAGCCTGTTGGCTCATTTTTGCTGAGTATTAGTGACCCAATTGGAGTAACATGTGGAGTTCCATCTGGGTTTACAGTGGCAAATGAGAATGCAAATGACTGAGAAGCAAGATCTCTCCAAGTATTCCAGTGATCGAATGGCTGCATTGTATTCCCTCTTTTCTTCATATAAAATTTATAGAATATAGAGCAAAATGTTTATCCATTTTAGTGGTAAAAGCAACATGTGACAATGTTCGAATTAATACTCAATATCGATTTTTTTCCCTTGGGGCGCTTGTTGATCTTGTTTCTTTTCATTTTTCTCTATTTCCTGAATCGAATGGGCGATTAAAGCTTGAAGGCCCAGTAATTTTTCTTTCTTTGCCTTTTGAAAATGCTGTTGTGCTTCCTGGGGAATCATCTTTCCATGTAATGTTTCACAAATCTCAAACAATTGATCAATTAAGCGATGAACTGTCTCCTTTTGAATCATGAAATACCCTCCTTATCTTTCGAAGTAGATACACGCTCACCAAAACATATACGTAATCGTTCCTCAACAAAACGTGCACTTAAAATCGGTCTTCCTGTCAGCGAACGTGGCAACGTCACTTTTCTTCGATAGGCACCAACTTTAATTGTTAGTTCATCTCCACGTTGTGTTACATCTAAATCTTTTCCAGTGACAAAGGGGAGAGTAAGATAGAGGATAAACCCATCTTGTTCTTGCTTGACTTCCTCTACTTTTCCGACATAGAATATTTCTTCTAATTTTCTTTCTCCAAATGCAGCGTCTGCTAAATCCATTAATGCTTGTAATCCTGACACTTCAGAACTCATAAGAGGTACTCGTAGAATCGGAATTGGCTGAAAGGTATTGGTAATCTCTTCTTCATATTGAATATGCCTCTTTTTCCACTCTGCCAGAAAACCAACATCAGCATCTGCCGATAAGACACGGTTCACAATAATGGCATCTGTATTAAACCCATATAAATTTAAATAGGTAAATGATCGTCTTGCCTCTGAAATAACCATTTTCTCGGGATTGAGAACAATTCGGACTGAGGTGATCGTGTGATCTAACAACAAACTCTGAACCTCAATGACTCTCCGGAATAATTTCTCGATATTGTCCATCACTTTGCTATCAGGAAGTTCTAGTCCGCCAGTTACAATTTTTGCTACTGGTCGAGCTAGCTTGACTAAGCGGCGATGGTGAGGGAATATTTTTTCCAACCACCAGGTTAAAACATTTGGATAGCTTAATAGCCGAAGGGTTTCTCCAGTAGGAGCACAATCAACAATCAAGACATCATATTTACCGCTTTCTGTATGTTCGAGGATTTTCAAAAGACTGAATAACTCTTCCATGCCAGGAAAATTGATCATTTCCTCTTTATTGATATCTTTGAGGTCCGACCATTCGATGACTCGACCAAACCACGCTTGAACGACGCCCCAGTTTCGCTCCGTTTCCAATAAATTATCTACCTCTTGTCCCCAAAGGCAATCGGAAATAGATGTAGGATCTGGTCCTAGTGGAACTTGAAATGCATCCGATAAATTATGCGCAGCATCTGTACTCATTACTAATGTTCGTAGCCCTTCTGATGCCAAGCGTGCCCCTGTTGCCGCAGCAATACTCGTTTTTCCTACCCCGCCTTTTCCTGTATAAATGATAATTCTCATGAAATAACCTCCTACAAGAATGGAAATCGAAGGGAAAATTAGTTCAATATCGTACTATTTCTGCAAAAGAGAAACTTGGAGTTTTCCCAAGTTACTCATCTTCGATTTTAATGCGCTTAAATGTAGTATGCTCTTCTTTCTGTTGCTGCTCTGTTGTTTGAACCACCTTTGCTACTTTAAGCAGCAAAACAATTAGTTGCTCCAGTTCCTCCGAAGTGAGAGCATCTTTTATTTTTTGAAGCACACGTTTCATCGTATCAAGGACGCGGTCCGCGAGCTCCTCACCATCTGTAGTTAACTTGATCCATATGATACGTTGATCATTTGCATCACGATAGTGGTGAATCAGTCCACGCTTTGTTAAGCGCTGTCTGATATTTGTGAGCGTACTTTTTTGAAGTCCCATATCGGACGCTAACTGAGACATTGTTGCTTCTCCTCTTTGCTTTAACATAATGAGTGCAATCAATTCGGATCGTGTCACTTTCTTCGTAATTTCATTAATCTCTTGATCAATGAGCAATGGTTTCATCCAATTTTGCAGAAAGAGAGATAATAATTGATTCATATTTGTCTCCAATGTACTTGAATAATTTTCCTGCTTTTAATTTAATACGATATCGTACTTTTGTCAAGTTTATGTAAATTTATTTTCATCCGAGTAAATTCGGACATTGTAATCGTCTCTGTTAACTTTTATTGACTTTTCTTTCATAAAATCTTATCCAATAAAATATGTCAATATAACCTCGTCCATTATCTTTGTTTTTCCTTTGTGACTTAAAGAAAGAATATTATTTAGAGTTTACTCAAAGTCTGGAAATTTTAATTTCTTTGCCCGTTTTGAAATGCTTCTCCAAGCTAATAAACCATATGGGTTTGTATATAAATTTAATGTGGTAAATAATTATTTCTTAAACTATAATAATTTTAGTTAGATTAGACTAGAGGTGAATTAATATGTATTGGACTCCATTATTTGAAAACGATGTACCAGTAGCACTCTTCTGCTCTTAATGGAGTAAAGGTGTCTACATCTCTCCGTTAGGGGCATTTTCGACCTAAATAAAAGACGGAGGGTACAAGAAATGAAAAATACCTTATTAGGTTCAATATATTTAATTTTAGCTTCCAGTATTTGGGGCGGCATGTACGTTGTTGTTAAAATTGTAGTATCGGTCATACCTCCACTGGAACTTGTGTGGATTCGATATGTAGTGGCTATTGTCGCTCTTCTCGTTATTGGCTTTATAACACGACAAAAATGGCGAATCGAGAAACGTTATTTCTTACTAATCATAGCCATTGGAGTTATTGGTAACGCCATTTCAATTGTTGCTCAGGAAGCTGGCACGATGCTATCCTCAGCACAAATGGGAGCCATGATAACTTCTTCAACACCAGCATTTATGGTTATTTTTGCCCGCTTACTCCTTAAAGAACAGTTGACGTTAAAAAAGGGACTATCTGTTTGTTTAGCGACACTCGGGGTTTTCCTTATTGTTGGAGTCGGGAATTTGGATTTGTCCAGTAAACTTGGTGGTATTTCACTGTTTATTGCTGCTTTAACATGGGCACTCATGTCTGTCCTTGTAAAGCGTGTGCCGAGTCATTATTCTCAAATTGTCGTAACGACCTATTCCATTCTGGTAGCCCTAATCGTGTTGACCCCTTTTGTTTTGCCGCGGTTACACGCAATTGATATCTCCCAGCTGACTCACCCGACCATTTGGGGAGGACTCTTGTATTTGGGAATTGTCTCAACAGCAGGTGGATTCCTGCTTTGGAATCGCGGATTACAAATGCTTAACGCCTCAAGTGGAGGGATATTTTTCTTCTTTCAACCCGTGGTTGGAACAGTACTTGGATGGCTTATTCTAGGAGAGAGCATAGGTGTCATGTTTTGGCTTGGCTCTACCCTCATTCTCATAGGTGTTTTAATCGTTATCATCGAGAAAAAATAATATTTTAAAACCCCTTCAACCGTATCTTAAAGGGTTCCGTTTAAGGGTGCATATTGATTAAATGACATAAAAAATGACGTGCGAAATGGCACGTCATTTTTTCTTGTAATCAGTGGGGTATGCCTTTTCTTAGATCGGAATTGACAAATAAATGACACCCCTTTTTCACTACAACAATAGGTATTGTACTAACAAAAAGGATTGTCAGTTAGATAAAAGAAATCCCGAAAACTTCAAAAAATCATAAAATTATGAAAAGCTAATTAATCACTATTTAGTAGAAGAAGGACATTTATATTATTTCTAGAATAAAAAAGATAAATAACTTGTGATTAAAGAAGCGGTGAGATAAATAGGACAGAAAAATAATTTATTTTTAGATAAGAAAACTGAAAACAGCATAATTAAGAGACTACGGAGCGAGGGTTGTGTCTTCGCTGAAGAAGAAACACAGTTACTTACCTCTGAGGCTAGAAGTATAGAGGAACTAATGAATATGGTAGAAAAACGAATAAGTGGTTTACCTCTTGAATACGTGCTTGGGTTTACAAAGTTTTGTGGTCTACGAATAGAAGTCGAACGGGGAGTTTTTATACCACGTCGACGTACGGAGTTTCTGGTTCAGCAAGCAAAAGTTTTAACCCGCCCATATGATATTGTTTTGGATTTATGTTGCGGGTCTGGTGCTGTTGGTGCTGCAATAGTAACCGATCTTAAAAAGATTTCATTGCACTCCGTTGATATTGACCCCGTTGCTGTACGATGTGCTTCCCATAACATAATTAAGATTGGTGGTCACGTTCATCAAGGTGACGTATATGATGCATTGCCCCATTCATTGAGAGGTAAAGTGAACATCATAGTGGCTAACGCACCTTACGTTCCTACTGACTCAGTAAAACTCCTTCCCCGAGAGTCACGTTTATATGAACCCAAAGTGGCACTTGACGGAGGAAAGGATGGACTAGACCTTCATCGTATGATAGCGGAAGAGGCTCTCCAATGGCTTGTTTCTGGGGGGCATCTATTGATAGAGACAAGCGAACTGCAGGTTGCAAAAACCTTTGAAATCTTTGTTAAAGCTGGACTAATTGCCAAAATAGTTAGAGATGAAGAAATGGATGCAACAGTTGTTATTGGAACAAAATCTGGTTAAGTAATCTACAGCTAAACTGCTTTAGTTAAATAAAGGTTAGTCTTGTGAATTAAGACGAATCTTATTTTTATGGTTATTTGTTTGCCATTTCATCATCCATTTCGGGTGCATTTTTAATCGTTATTTTGAATATTCACCTCAAAATGGAACCATTTAACCGTATCTGAAGGGGTTTTTCTTCTGTAACATGATTTTTCATGTATAAATAAATTTTTCACTATTCAACTAAAGTGCTTTTTTCGTTAACATTTCTGTATCGTGTTGAGGTAAGTGATAACATGTATTCTGTTTCTCCCTTACCCTATTAAAATGAATCCGGAATATAAATTTATAAAACTAATTTGCTAAATTGATCGTTTATCATAAATGATCATATCTAGTTTAAAATGACTCTAAATGAAAGCTGTTTTTACATTAAAAAACGGAGTATGATTGAATTGAATCCAATGTTAATCTTTAATGGATCACACTTTGAATAAGAAGCTTTTTTAGCATTTCAATCTGTTCTTTTCGATTTGCTTCATTTACCATACCTACCGAGAAACCTGTATCAAAGGCCCACAAAGCAACTTTAATTGTCTGTTCAGAAAGACCGTAATCTCTCATTGATTGTTCATAGCACCTTTTTGCTTCATCTCTGAAGTCCATCATTAGTCACCTCTAAAATAATCATTAACACTAACTTTATGATATCAGCTGTGACTTGATAAGCACTACGTATACCATCCTATTTTTAGTATAATTGTGCTTTATATCTAATTTTATTCTGTTTTTCATTGTATCTTTCATGTCAGAAAATCCACATTTATTTTTCTTCAAGATTATCTATCGTAGGTTTAATCGAGTATTAGGTCAAAGGGCTATCCATGAATCGAAAAAACACTCTTCACCACAAAGAATGAAAATGTATTGAATCCGTCCATACTTGTTCTAAGGCTGGAGAGGATGAATGTCAGCATCCATTTCTGCTGGAAGCTCATATATGTTCTCGAAGTGTTCATTAGGAACAACGAGATGTGCCCTTTGATTGTTTTTCTCAATGAGGGTCATAATCATAAAGATTAACTATTGGTTTTGTCATTATTTTTCCTGCCTAAAATTAATTCTTCTTAATCTAATTCTATAAAGAAAACAGAAATGATCTTCAATTAAACTACCTCAATAAAGAAAGCAAAAAAGGATTCTCACAGCAAACCTTCTTGAATTCAAGCACCCGTAGCATAATATGAATGTTTTCAATTCCTATTGGATTTTATTGCCGTTTTAATTGACCAGGTTTATGTACATTCCATATCCCAAATCCTTCTGAATACTTTTTATCTAAAAACATTGGTAATCTTTCTTTCATTCCTTTTGCAAGATTAAGTGTCGATAACTCATCTTTATCTACCCAAAATATACTACCTTCATCTGTTTTATCTAGCAGCTCACCGCTAAATACTTCTGTTCTATAATTAAATACAATAAATTTTTCACCACTCTCATTATTAAACCAATAAATTACTCCACATGATTCTAAATTAGAAATCGTTAATCCTGTTTCCTCTTTTACTTCTCTGATAGTGGAATCGATTAAACTTTCCCCATCCTCCACATGTCCACCTGGGATGATATTCCTTTCCAAGATTTAATTCGGTCTTGAACTAAAACTTTATTAGATTCTTTATCATAAATCATACACATATTCGTTAATGTAACTTTAGCCACAAAAAATTCCCCCTATTATTTTTAAACACATTTAATCTTTTTTTGTATTTTTCCAAATTCAACATAGGAAGGGAAACTCCTAGTATCTTCAAATTTTAAAGTTGGAATATAGTTAATTGTTAACTCAATACCCTGTTGTATCTCTGGGGGTAGGATACATATCCTTTTGATTTCCTGTTATAGATAACCATATCTAAATCCATATTCTGTCCATTTTTTTTAAGAATTTTTACCTTGTAACCTTTATGTCGGTTATCATTTTTACTTTCCATCTTTATCATCAAAATGTCATCACTTTTTGTTTTCACATAAATAATTTGTCCAAGATAATTTGCGATGTCCATATTTCACCTCATTAAAAAAAGGGGTTTATAATTTAGTACGTTTATATGAAATGGAAGTTTCACATTATTGCACTATCCAGCACAGATAGTGCGATAAATAAAGCTGCCACTTTGGCAGCTCTGATATAAAATCTTTTGCACGTTAGTAGAACATCAAATTAGAAAAACTCATATAGACCTTCAAAATACCGAAGTTCTTCCTTTGTAACTTTATAACGTTTGTATCCTTCATAAAAGGCATGTATATATTCTGGATTATGAATAAATTTTCCAATCGCTAAGGATTCATCATATCGAGGATCTCCAACTGTCATACCAGATACATCAATAAAAAGTTCTACCTTCCCATTGACAACAAGCACATTATCTGTTGTATAATCACCATGTATCATAGTCTGTTGAACTGGTATAGGTTTGTTGGAGTTCAACTGATTTAACAATTCTAAGTTGCCATCCGTTTGTCCGTTTTCCACATAACTTTGTGCCTTGACAAGTCGCTCCTCAAGCCAATTATTCTCTTGTTTAAAGTTCTGTAAATCTTTTTTTTCGTGTAAATGATGAAGAAATTGTCCAAAACTCCTAATTAATGATTTCTTTTCTGTTGTACTTTTCGCTAGATTTAAAGCAGAAGTTAATGTTATTCCGTCCTCAAATGACATTATTAAATGACTTCCAATTTTCTCTTCGAAAAAAACCATAGTATTTAGGAACTGGAATCTGATTTTTGTTATTTAACTTTTCTAATACTAGAGCCTCAGCCTTCAACCATTCCTTATATTTTTCCTTGAACGAACTTTTAAGTAAATAGGAACCATTGTCTGTAATGATCTGATGTACTTCTGAAGTACAACCCTGTTCATCCAATTTGATAAATCTATTTGTTTCACCTACTATTTTTTCAACTTTCTCTATTAATTCTAGATTCACTTTATACCACCACATTTTTTCTTAAGAAAATACTTTATATTTCCCTCTTTTATTCAACTATCCTTCATTGTTAACGGAAAAAGGTTTTAAAATTCAGATTTTTAAGCAAAAACAACACCAATTGTGTATCCAAGATAAGCAAGGATAAGACCACCACCATAAGTGATCACTGTATAAAATAAAAATTCTTTTTTATACTTATTTAAGTACAACTTTATCATTTCAAATTTAAGCGTAGAAAAAGTGGTAAAAGCTCCAATAAAACCTGTCCCAAATAACAGTCCAATCATTGCATCAGCTTTTACGCCTGTGATGATACCCAGCAGAAAAGCACCGGATAAATTCACAGTGAGAGTACCCAAGGGAATTCTGGATGCAGGTTTATTATTTAATATTTCGCTAATAGAAAAACGTGCTATTGCACCAAAAAAGCCTCCAATTGCAACCAACAATATATGCAGCAGCATCATACCTGTTGTTCCCCCACATTAAGTTTGAAACCTAATTGACTCATCAAAATTCCTCCAATAATATTGACAAGAACGTAAAGGATTCCTATTAGAAAACTCTCATTTTTAAATAACTCTACTGTTTCAACACTTACTGTTGAGAACGTTGTAAAGGAACCGACAAAGCCTGTTCCGATAGCAGTTTTTACTACACTAGAAAAGGAAAGCCTCCTAAATAAATTGGTAGTGAGCCAAGCTAACAAAAAACTCCCAATTAAATTAATGCTTAAAGTAGCTAATGGAAATAAAGAATTTGTAAAAAACATTAACCCAATTAAATATCTAAGAATTGCGCCAAGTGCCCCTGCAATACCAACCAAAAAATAAATCATTTTTTATCCTCATTTCTTGCAATAAAAGAATTTCCTTTATTATAAATCTTTAGTATTCTTATTAAAATATTCGTTAGTTAAAGAACGATATAGAAATAAGGCTGCCGCAGTAACCTATTATATTCTACTGCTCTTGCACCCGCTATGTTTAAGTAAACTTATTCACAATGTTACATTTGATGGGATACAATTTCATTTATTTTTGGGCACTAAAAATGCATAACCCCGTCCTAAAAGTTAGGACAGGGTTAACATAAAGTGGTTTAAATTTTGATAAAAACACTTCCCAAATTTAAAACTTACCAATAAAGTCGTTAAGAAATAGATAACTTCAACATAAAGTTACTTCTGCACGATCTGAATAAGGTTGCCGCATGTATCGTCGAAAACAGCCAAGGTGATTTCGCCCATTTCTGTCGGTTCCATTGTAAACTTCACGCCTTTTTCCAGTAATCGCTTGTACTCTTCGCGAACATCTGCAACGCCAAACATTGTTGCAGGGATGCCGTCGGCAAATATCTTCTTTTGATACTCCTTTGCAGCAGGATGATCATTCGGTTCGAGTAAAAGCTCGGTACCGTCATGATCATCGGGAGAAACAAGCGTAATCCACCTAAATTTCCCCATGGGAACGTCATGCTTTTTTACAAATCCCAGCTTTTCTGAATAAAATTCCAGTGCCTTGTCTTGGTCTTGTACGAATAGACTGGTAACAATGATTTTCATAATGTTTTGCCTCCTTTAATATTTACCACAGTGGTGCTCTGCAAACATCTGGCTCCAAGCAGAAAAAACCATACATTCGTCAGAAGTTTTTAAATGAATTACTCTATCCATCCTTTTAGCAAATTTTTAAGTGGTTCGTTGTTAAATGTAACTACTCGATATTTTCCCTTTCTTTTTGATTTTACGAGCCCTGCATCTTCTAGAACAGCAAGATGTTTAGCTATCGCCTGTCGGGTAATGGAAAGGTCGTGCTTCGTAATAAGACGTACCGTAAGTTCATATAACGTCTGCTCGTTGCGTTCGGAAAGTTCGTCTAATATTAGCCGTCGAGTTGAGTCGCCAAGTGCTTTGAATATAGCGTCTTTGTCCCAATTCATATATCGAGTATAAGCAACTCTGCGGTTGCTTGTCAAGTATAAGCAACTGTGTGGTTGCATGAAAAAGGAATCGTAGCATGCAACCGAAGGGTAATATGATAAAAAACACGCGTTCCATCCTATTTTGGTGGATATTCCTGCTTGAAGAATGTTAAAGATAAGTCATACTTTATCGGAAAAGATGGTGCAGTAACCGATCTTTATCTTCAAAAAACTGTTTCATAATCGAATAATGATTCGTGTCTTCCAATGTTGATTCACGCATTCCAGCTTCTGTGAGTTGAATAATTTTAGCATTTGGGTAAGCCATAATGATCGGTGAATGAGTAGAAATGATAAACTGAGACCCTTGTTGAACAAGCTCATTGATTCTAGCCAGCATCGACATTTGTCTTAATGGGGACAAGGCTGCTTCTGGCTCATCTAAGATGTATAAACCATTACCTTGAAAACGTTCGATAAATGCTGCAAAAAAAGATTCACCATGAGATTGTTCGTGTAGTGATTTTCCTCCAAAGGAATCAATAATCCTACGGGCAGACATTGGTTCTTTATCTAAATCCTCAATATTTGATGCTACATTATAAAAAGTTTCAGCTCGAAAGAAAAAATGATCCTTCGCTCTATTGACTCCCTTTACTAAACCGAGGTATTCGTCTAAATTCGAGTGAGAGTCATAACTAGAAAAATGAAAGTTTAACGTGCCTCCTTCTGGATTAAATCCTAAAGCAATCGCAATACCCTCAAGTAAAGTTGACTTTCCCATTCCATTTTCACCAATAATATAGGTAACACTAGGATGAAGCTTTAATTCTTGAAAGTTCCGAATGACTGAGAGATTTAGCGGAAAATGATCATAAGATGAAATTTGCTCTTTTTTAAGATAGACAGCCCTAATGTATTGAGAATCATGATTTAACATTACCAATGATATAAACACCTCGTTTTCACAATATACTTTTTAGCTCTTAGTTAAAACTATTTTATCAGAATGAAAAAGGATCTTTTTGGAAACCCTTTTCCGACAGTAATAAAACCTTTTGAAAGTCCAGGGTATTGATTCGATTGAAGTTCTATTATGCTGCTTATTGAGGTATTATTTATCATGAATTTTTTTCTATAAATCTATTATCTCTTCATTTCGTTCAATTGTTTTCCGTAAACTACGTTCAATAGAAAATAATGAAATAATAAGTATAATGAAACCAAAAAGTATTAAAAAAATCAACTATCCTCCTACTCTAAATAAGGTTACCAATATTTTACTATAAAATCTTAGTTTTATTCGACTATAAGACACTTTTAGGTGAGATAGACCTTAGAGTAAAAAGCTAATTAACATAGAGCCAATTTTAAGAAGTAAGTATCAAGCGTTTGTCGCTTTTGCTTGTTTATGCAGGATTATTATGCTTTTTTGAATTATCAACGCACTTTGCTTTTAAAGGTGCGCGGCAGCTGCAGAAAATTTATTCAAACATGAGGATTTTAAGGTCTTTATTGCAGCAGTAAACAAGCATAGCATGTAATTGTCCTCGATGATGATACATATGAGCTACTATCTCTAATAACCATTCGTATCTTGTATAAGTCAATCCCCAATAGGAAGTCGTTTTAGAAAGAAGCACTTCCTCTGGTAAGGTCAGATAATGATTTTTTAGTGATTCAAAGTTTGTAAGTAAACCATGTTTTATCGAATCGATCGTTTTATAGGAAACGGTTGAATAAAAATGCTCCATTTCTTCCTGGGTTGCTTCGTTTGATATATGCCAATCCGCTTCGCAAATTATGGCAATATGTTCTAAAAGCTCCCCGATCGAATGCTTATTAGGTGTGGGTCTTTTTTGTAAATCGTCTTCCTCTAACGTGTCTATGATTTCCAAAACTGTTTTAACAGCTACTTCAATTTGATGGAATACAGGTAAACAATTCATGAGTACCACCTTTACCTTCAATTATCATTCGGCAAACCTACCCATTACAATCGTATGATAGTAATTTCCGCCTGATAAAACTTTGTCCTTTTTTAGAATTCCTTCTGCTTCAAAGCCAAATTTTTTATAAAGTTCAATCGCTCTTACGTTGGTTTCAATCACATTTAAGGTTATTTTCTTAATATGATTGGCATCTGCCCATTCAATCGATTTTTTTAATAAGTGTTTCCCGATTCCATAACCCCAAAAATCTTTCAAAACACACACGCCAAATTCTACTTTATGAGCGGTTCTTTTTAATAAGTTACCTTCACATCTAGAAAGACCGGCAATATTTCCATTCATTTCAGCGACTAGAAACAGGTTATGGATTTGTTCTGAATCCTCTTTTATGAGTTGTTTAAAGCCTGCTTCATCGATGTATGCCTCACCCTTTTCCCTATCTAGATGTTCTGTTTCACTATCGATCTGTAATCTAACCTCAGATAGGTTTTTTGCGTCCTTTTCTTCTGCAGATCTAATTATATAGCTTAAGTTATGAATGATTATCTCTTTTGGATCTGCCCTCAACCCTATTCCTCTTTTCATTCTTTAATCATTAATAGAATTTTAACATGTTATTTCGCACCGGTTACCAGTCTTTTCAATTTTCCACTAAGAAAAATGAAAGAAACGCAAGATTAGAAGACCGAAAATTAGTTCGAAAGAAATTTGAAAAATACGAACAAATGTTTTATAATTTTGTTTCTGAGAGAAAATACCAATAAAAATATTGAGTATGGAGGTATTGGCTATGTATATTACAATTGCGGACTTTATTAGAGAATGGAATCGAGAAGCAATGTTAACGCAAAAGGTTTTGGAAGGTTTGACTGATTATTCATTAAAACAAAGTGTTTATCCAGAAGGACGTAGTTTAGGAAGAATTGTCTGGCATTTAACAACAAGTATTCCAGAATATTTAGCTCATTTCGGTTTAAAAATAGATGAAGTAGAACATGCAGAAGATGTTCCAGCTTCAGCAAAAGAAATAGCTGAAACCTTTCAAAATGTAAGTTCTCATGCAGCCCAAGTTATAGAAGAACAATGGACAGACGAATCTTTGAAGAAAGTGCAAACGGCATTTGGCCGGGAAGAAACGAATGCGCAAATTTTAATGGGACTCATTAAGCATATTGTTCATCACCGCGGGCAGGCTACCGTTCTAATCCGTCAAGCTGGACTCAAACCTTTTGGCGTTTATGGACCACCAAAAGAAGATTGGCTTCATTTAGGTGTGGAAAATCCCCCATTTTAATAAAATAGTGCTATTTAGTTAGGGAGGAAAAGGAATGGGAAACCCTTGGATATAGGATTTCCCTTATTTTTTCCGATTTCAATCAATGATAGGCATTAGATTATTCTATTTCTCAATTCATCTTTATAGCTTCTAAATGTATTCTTCGCTTCATTTAACTCACGTATGAAAGCTTCTACTCGCTGGGCAGATTGGATCCGCTGTCTCTCCGTTTCTTTCGGATTAGGACCTCCCAGAACAGAACGGACAAGAATAAATTGATAAGGATCGATTGCCTTTTTATACTGCTCTTCTGTTAACCGTGGTTCAAGCGAAAATCTTTTTTTCGCGATTTTCTTAAGCAGCTCTGCATTTCCATCCTGCAGGTGTTTTCCGGAATTGGCTAAGCTTTTTACATAAACTTGAACAAGCTGGTGTGCTTGTCGAAACGAAAGCTTGCAGTCTCTGACTAAGACATCTGCAAGTTCGGTGGCAGTAGAAAAGCCTTCTTGGCATCGCTTAAATAATTTGTCCTTTCTTATTGTCATGTTACTGAGGATTTCAATTAGTAATTCGACAATTTGAACTGAATGAGAATAGCCTTTTTCGATGATTGGTTGAATATCGTCACCGATATCCACGATATCACCAAATGGCACACTATGGGTCATCATAGAAGTAGATTGTAACTCCCCAATGGTCCTGCTGATCAGAGATCTGGTATGTTCTAATGAAGAAGGATTTCGTTTTTGCGGCATGATGCTTGAGGTTTGGACCAGGCTTTCATCAATGATGATTGCGTCCACCTCATTTGTTGTAAGAAATAGAAGGTCATAGACAAAACGAGATAAGGTGCTTAAAAAGATGGATAAGGTGCTGGCGATTTCAAGCATGTAATCTGCAGCGCTGATAGAATCATAGGAATTATCAAGAGGCTTCGCAAATGCTAATGTTTTTGCGATTAAATCACGGTCAATTGGAAAGCCAGTCGTTCCTAAAGCCGCAGCTCCCATAGGAGATTGATTGATTCGAGTTAATAAAGCAAGTCCTCGATCGAGGTCTCTTTCTAAATGTTTGTCTATCGCCAAAATGTAATGAGCAAATGTCGTTGGCTGGGCCTGCTGATTATGGGTATAGGCCGGCATCACCGTCAGTTCATGCTCCTTCGCAAGGTTATGAAGGAGCTTTTTTAAGTTGGTAACTAGAATCATCCAATCGACAAGCCTTTCACGCCATACCATTCGGTACATGGTTGCATCCATATCATTCCGGCTAAAGGCAATATGCATATTGCCAACCAGCTCTTCACCTATTTCCTTTTTCAGCTCAGCTTCGATCATAAAAAACAAATCTTCATATGCCGGGTCATAATCCTTATTAAACCCGGTTATTAATAGCTGTTGGTTCGCTTGAATGATTGTCATTGCATCCTGTTCCCGTAATATCTTTGTATGGGCCAGCATGAAAGCATGCGCTATATTGATTTCGATCATATAGGATAGAAAATGCTTTTTTGTAAACCTGTAGCCAGGCTCAAGAATATGCTTAATGTAGATAGGAGATCGCTTGGATGACATCGTTTGTTCACTCCGTTCTATTGTTTCATGTATGTATATTCTTCTGGATCTTCACTTGAGCTTGTAAATTGTTGTTCAAGGGAAACGGAACTGTTTTTTTATCCTCATTAGTCTCAGGGTGAACTACTCTTCTAGAATTGAATCAGGTATTGAACCACTCTTCTCGAGAATTGAACCATGTATCGAATTATTTGAACCACTTACCAAGAATTAAACCATACCCTCATATTTCAAACCACTCACCTGAAAAACTGAGGCACTTACGTTCTTTTTGATAAAAAAAGAGCACACTGATTTCAGTGTACTCCCATCATATGTAAAGCTTAAATGGTAGGAGCTTCCATGCCGATTTGGCTCCATTCTTCTTTTGATGGGCCATAGACACCTGGTACCTGCACCCCTGCTTGGCGCATGAGAACGGTCGTTTGTCCGCGGTGGTGGATGATGTGCTTAATTAGCAATGACAGCATGGCAGCTCTTGGCATTTCTCTGCCGAATACATTTTTCATTTCACTTAAGGATTGATCTGTCCATTGTGCCTTCACAGCATCACTAGTATCGGCACTTACGCTGCGAAAGGTTTCAGCAATCTCTCGAGCTGAGGCTGGAACGCTGTTAGGGTCCTTCATCTCTTTAACGGTAACACCAAATTCCATCAGCAGTCCAGGTGTACTTGCGACAATATGCCAGGCAATTGCGCCTAATGTACGATTATCTGAAGAAACTTTTTGTCCAAGTGAAGCATCTGTCAATGCATCCAATACCTTTTGCGTTAAAGCAGCTTCATAATTCCATTCCTCGATAAATTCAGCTACTGATTTGTACATTTGATCTCCTCCACTTTTAAAATAATTTTCTATCATCGCTGCATAGTATAACACAAAATAACAAAATTACCCATTCAGAATGCTTGGATAGAGATGTTCGATAAACGAAAAAAACCCATCTTTTCTATGTATACGTACAAAAAAGATGGTTTTTTAAGAACTGATAGCTTATTGCATTTTCTTTATTGGCGTCACCACAGCATATAAGTTTTCCGTTGAATCAGATACATTCATTTCAATTACCTTAAAGCTGCTTCCTCCATCTTTGAACTCGTTTTTAATGGATGGTTTTATTTGAGAGTTATTCATGTTTGATGTTCCTTCCTAATTAATTTCTCACACAGGAGTTACTATATGATGGGGGTGAAAAAATGTGTACGCATTTACAAAAAATTAATAAATGATTTGTAATAGGTTCATATTTAAGCATCTTCGTACTCTCAACCTTTCTTCTTCCTTTAAAATACCAATTTTCTCCATTAAATCTCATGTAATGACTATGTAAAAAACTTGTAACACTATTCTCTCGTTTTTGTTCATAGGGATTAAATAGAGATTCAAAATACGATAATCACTAGGAGGACAAATTTTGAAAAAACTAGTATTTTTCCTAACATTACTAGCAACTCTTTTTTTCGCTGAACCTACTTTTGCTTATACGGTAGAAAAAGGTGATACGATGTCAAAAATCGCTCGAGAACATGGTCTCTCATTAAAGGAATTAGCGAAGGCAAATCCGCAAGTGAAGGATCTTGATTTAATTTACGTTGGACAAGATATCCGTACAAATAAAGGCAAACGCCCTGCAGTACCAAGCCGCGGGGAAATTCGCTCCAGCAAACTAAATTTCTCCCATGCAGATCTTGATTTATTAGCGAGAATTGTTAGAGCCGAGGCCCAATCAGAGCCTTTCAAAGGGAAGGTGGCGGTGGCGAATGTCGTTTTAAATAGAGTCGAGAGCCCTAAATTTCCTGATACGATAAAAGAAGTGATTTACCAGCCAGGTCAATTTCAGCCTGTGGCAAATGGTGAAATCAATAAACCGGCTGATACCGAATCCATCCAAGCGGTAAAAGCAGCGCTCTCAAACATGAGACATATCGCGCAAGATTCATTATTCTTTTACAATCCTGACATTGCAGAAAATCGTTGGCTCGATTCAAGAGAGACAACAGTTGAAATTGGTCAGCATGTATTTAAAAATTAATACATATGTAGCTAAGTGTTTATCCTTTCAATATAAAAAAGGCACCTATACAGTGCCTTTTAACATAGTTTTTTGTGTCTAGCTCCAGCGCCTAGCCCCTCGAGGTCATAAACCACTTATGAATTGAAGGTAAAGTACACCTTCTATTCATGAGCGGCTTATTTGCCCTAGGCTGATCAAGGCGCTTGCGCTTTTCTTATTATTTGGTTAGCATTTTCCGTAGAATGATGCGCCAATGATAATCAATAAGATAAACAACACGACAACAAGCACAAACGTATTACCATAACTAGGAGCACAATATCCATAAGCCGGAGCTACATAACTAGGCATTACAGGGTGGGGAGCATTTGCCATACCACCAACATGTGGTGCGTTTGCCATAGCACCGCCCACATGCGGAGCGTTATTTTCGAAACCGTACATTCGAAACCTCTTCCTTTCGTTTGTAAAAGTCTTAGACGATATAGTATATACGTTTAGAAATATTTTGAGCCCGTCTAAAAAGCATACTGCTTGTTTAAAACGCCTAAATTCGAGCCCATTTTTAACAGATTAGGTAGAGAATGAATTCTTTTTTTGTGCTAGCACTTTATATAACTGATTTTTAATAAAAATGCGCAAGGCGCCTGCCTATCGGCGACAAGCATAAGGCGAACAGGAATAGAAGGTGTTCTTTACCTTCAATTCAATTCCTGTTTGACTAGTCCCTAGAGCCGACGGCGCCTGGAGCTAGAGTCAGAAACGCAAGCTATGTTAAGAAAATATATAAATTCTGATATTAAGAAAAGGTCAGACGTTTGTCTGACCCTCATTTAGTCTGTCATTCCTTTAAATTGATGCCTTAATCTGCTTCGTATAGAAAAAGCGGACGATGAAGAAGTAAACAACCTGGATCGCTAAGAAAACACTTAGAACAATAACGGATTCCTTAAATAGGTTAAAATAAAACAGATTCGATAATGCAGTAAGAGCTACAGCTCCGTGGATAAGAGCAACGATTATTGGCGCGAAAAATAAAATCATCGTCTGTCTGTTTATGACTTTTTTCAGCTCTTTATCAGTGAGCCCCATTTTTGAAATCGACTTGAATTTTTGTTTATCCTCATCCAAATCCATGTAAAGTCGGAAGTAAAGGAAGCTGCCGGCTGATACGAAAAAGACAATCCCGATAAATAGTCCGACAAATAAAATCGGTCCGTACCCTTTCATGATTTCGTATAGTTCATATTCTACAGACATGATTTCATATCTTGGTAATTTCTCGTATAGCTTTTCGGAGGCAGCCATGACACCCTCTTCGCCATCTGTTGCCTGCCATGCATAATAGCTTAGTTGATCCACTGGTTTAGGAAGCTTATAAAAATCTTCATCTGACACAATATAATATGAATCTGTTGCTGGTAATGCTTTTGAATAAATAACTTCATCAGGTTTCAAGGTTACACCTGAAGTCAGTTTGATTGTTTCATTGAGCAGTTCCGTTGTTTGACCAAAGTTTGTGCCTTCAAATTCCACCACCAATACTTCTCCAACTTTTACATCAATCGTATCCTCACCAATGAGTGTGGCAAAGCGATTAAAATCGGATTGATTGGAAATCAGGATGGCATCCTTGCCAATTTTATAGTAGCGTAAGTCCGTATGCTCAGATTTTGTTTCAATCTGTTCTTCTTTTAATGTTTGGTTGATAAACGCAACATTTTGTTCTTCGTTTTCTTCAGATGTTTCATAGGAAAACGTAGTAGCATTCACATTTTTGATGCTTGATGTTAAGACGGTTTGAAAGCCAAATAACGAACCAATGGCACAAAACGCAACCGTTGACACCATCGCGACCATGAAAAATGTCCGCGCATTATCCTTCATCCGAAACGCTAAATCGGAAAACAAGAGCATATTCGTTTTAAACCAAAAAACCTGTTCCTTCTTCTTTAACCGTCTAATGATAAACACACTTAATTGCGTAAACAGCAAATAGGTACCAATACTAACAACGATAATCACAGGCACCATTGCTGCGACAACCATCAGTCCTTCTACAAGTAAGGCAACCACATATCCTGCACCTAATAAAAGAACGGCTGCCAGCGTTAAAAATAGATTCGCCTTAGGCTCACCCTTTGAGATTTTGTTTGCTTTAATTAATTCAATCAGCTTTTTACTACGCAAAACATACGTAACAAATAAGGAAATAAAGAAAAATAAAATGATAAAAGATACAAAGGTGATGATGATGGCTTGCGTCGGAAAATAAAAAGGGAGTGCACTTTCAATAATTAGGACATTTTCCGCTAACAGCAAAATCGCCTTTGCAAACACAACGCCAAGGAATATCCCGCCAATTGTGGCGAAAAATCCAATGAGCATATTTTCTAAAAACACCATTAACCTGATCTGTTTCATCGACATCCCTTGAATCATCAACAAACCAAACTCTTTTTTCCGGGACTGTAAAAAAGAGCTCATCGAATAGAGGACGAAAAAGAAGGAAAACACATAGATAATCCCTGCTGCTGTATTCATTCCTAGTGTTACGCTTGAGCTCATATCCTTCCCGTTCAAGACAGGATGATTGGCAAAAATCGAGAAGGTAAAAAAGACCATGACGGTAAATAGGCTGCTGAGAAAGTAGGCGGCATATAACCGTTTATTACGGATGACGTTATTAAACGCGAATTGGCGAAAGGTCATGTGCATCCCCTCCCAATAAAGAAAGTGTATCAATGATCTTTTGGAAAAAGGCTTGGCGATGATCACCGCGGTGAATCTCGGAATAGAATTTTCCATCACGAATAAAGACGACGCGATGACAATAGCTTGCTGCCAGCGGGTCATGTGTCACGAGCATCATCGTGGTCTTCTCATGTTTGTTAATGGATTCAAGCATTTCCATGACATCCTTTGAAGCCTTGGAGTCAAGATTTCCCGTTGGTTCATCCGCTAGTAACAGCTTCGGGGAATGAATCATTGCCCTGGCAACAGCTGCTCTTTGCGCTTGTCCGCCGGATATTTCAAAGGTCCGTTTTTTCATAATCCCGGTAATCCCTAATTTTTCGGCAATTTCATTGGCCTTTTCCTTCATTTCCTTCACTTTTTTCCCGTCCAATGTTAAGGGAAGGACAATATTTTCTTCTACTGTTAAGGTATGAAGCAAATTAAAGTCCTGAAAAACAAAGCCTAATTCACGGCGACGAAATTTGGCTAACTCCTCCTTTTTTAATCTGTGAGGATTACTGCCATTGATGTGGATTTCGCCTGTTGTCGGTTCATCAATTGTGGCAATCATGTTTAGCAGAGTGGTTTTCCCGCTTCCGGATGGACCCATGATTCCGACAAATTCCCCTGCTTCAATCGTTAAATCGATATCTGTTAACGCCCGGTAGGCGATTTTTCCTTCATAAATCTTGCTCACTTGTTTTACGTTTAGCATCACAAGTTCTCCTTTCCATTTCATTGACTTGTGATCAGTATATCTTTTATGTAATCTGCAAAAAATCGATTAAACTTTCACTTTCCTTACATCGTTGTAAGGTTTTGTGTTGTTCCGAAAATGATGCGAAAGGTTGAACCTTCTCCTACCTTTGATTCAAGCTCGATGCGATGACCAAGGTGATCGCATGCCTCCTTCGTTAAATAGAGCCCCATACCGGTTGATTCTCTGAATTTCCGTCCATTTTCCCCCGTGTAAAACGGGTCAAAGACACGGCGCTTGTCCGCTTCCGGGATCCCAACGCCATAGTCCTTTACCTCTAAAACAGCCTCTCCCGCTTTTTCGCAAATGGAAATGTCGATCTTATTACTTCTGCCTATCGAATACTTAACTGCATTATTGAGCAGCTGTGAAAGAATAAAAAACAGCCATTTCTCATCCGTCTCAACGATAATATCCGGTTTTTGCTGGAGGAGATGCGGGTACACCTTGTTGCGGATATAGAGTCGTTTGTTTTCCCCATTGACATCATTGACCATTTTCGACAAATTTACAGGCTTAATATGAAAATCCTGTTCGATGGTCCGCAGCCTTGCCATATAGAGAACGGTATTTAAGTTCGTTTTTATCCGATCCGTCTCTTCACGAATACTTGATGAATCGGGTTCATCCAAGTTTTGCGCAATCAGCTCAATGACAGAAAGCGGTGTTTTCATCTGGTGCACCCATTGATCCATAAACTTTAAATGTTCCTCCTGCCTTGATTCCAACGCTTTAATTTTTGTTTGATAAAGCTTGTACTGATCCTTTAATAGCTGATCAAGCCCTTCCGATATCGGAGCTGGTTCAGTTGTTTGGAAGGAGTCGTCAAGGGAATCAAGTGAGTTAGTCAGCCTCTGATAAAACTGACGACGACTGAAATAGTGGTAAACAAGGTAACCGGTGAGGAAGAAAAGGCCGAGAAAGATCGCATAGAGGGCTGGTAGGAGATGACGATAGCCATCAAGCCAATAGATTCCAAGAATCACAAAAAATTGAATCACCTGTACGGCAATTAACAATGCATGCTCTTTAAAATATAACTTCATGTCTCTTCTCCCCTTCACCATGTCAAATTCAAACGATAGCCCACACCCCGCACGGTTTCGACCGCACCTGTAATCCCAACTGCTTCAATTTTTTTCCGAACTCGCGTAATATTCACATTTAACGTATTTTCATCGACATAGACTTGTTCATCCCAGAGCTTTTCCAGCAGATCTTCACGACCGGCCACACGAGGATAGCGTTCTAGTAAACTCTCGATAATATCGGCTTCTTTTTTTGATAGCTGAACGGTTTGATCTCGAAAGCTCAATTCCAGTCTTTCCGGAAATAGCTTTAACCCCTCTACTTCTAAAATTCGTTCCTGGGCTTGTGCTGCATATTCCCCGTAAGCACGACGAAGCTGACTGCGAATTTTCGCCATCACAATTTCAGGATGAAACGGCTTTGTGATAAAATCATCACCGCCATTCTCAAGCGCCATCACCTGGTCCATCTCCCCCACCCGTGCCGAAATAAAAATAACCGGACAAATCGATTCCTTCCGGATTTGCCTGCACCAGTAATAGCCATCAAAGCTAGGGAGATTGATATCTAATAGAACCAGGTCTGGTTTTTGTTGATGAAACTCGTCCATAATGTGATCGAAATGTTCTACGATTGTGGCTTTGTAGCCGTATTTTTCTATAAAGGATTGCAGATGCTCCGCAATTTTCGGATCATCCTCAATAATTAACACTGTTTGCATCCTCTCACTCCTTTGTCTCTAGAAAATTATGCCATAGTATGGAGGTGAATTCAAAAGAGATAGTTAAGCTTACGTGACTGTAAGGTAAATGTAAGAGATCATCTAAATATTTAATTAGTAAATGAAACGTCACAAAGATGAAGAGATTCCTGCTCTATTCTTAAACAAAGTATTTATATAGTTTTATGATATATAAATTACTTTGGGCTGTGTTAAAATGAACAAAAGTAATTGTGGGAGGAATAAATGTGGATTTTCTATCTGTCATATCTTTTTTAGGTGCAGCAATCGTTCTTACCCTTATGCCAGGGCCAGATAACTTGTTCACCTTGGCACAGAGTATATCAAAAGGGAAAAATGCTGGGATTTTTACGTCACTCGGACTTTGCACAGGATTAATCGTTCATATTACTGCTGCGACAATTGGAGTTACAGCCATCATTTATCAATCAGCCTTAGCATTCACAGTCGTAAAATATGCAGGAGCAGCATATTTGTTATTTTTAGCCTTTAAGTCTTTTAAAGAAAAAGGCTCAAGTTTTAACCTTAACACTGAGACTTCTTTAGACTACAAATCATTATATAAAAAAGGAATCATCATGAATCTATTAAATCCAAAGCTTTCCTTGTTTTTCCTGGCATTCTTTCCGCAGTTTATCAATCATGAAAATGGTCATGCTTCCATCCAAATGCTTGTCTATGGAATGATCTTTCTAGTTCAGGCGTTAGTTATTTTTCTTTTAATCAGTATTTTTGCCGGAAAAGTAGGTTCCTTCCTACGTAAAAATCCATCATTATCCAGGAAGATTAACATTATTCAAGGGTCTCTGTTCGCAATAATTGGATTAAAAATCGCCTTTAGTCAAAAGTGAGCATTTTTAAGATTAAGTAGCTGATTTCATTCCTTACACTACGGGCATTCCTGACTATTTAATCTTAGCAGCGATTTGCCTTATACGATACATACCATGCTGAGTGGAAAGATGGAGCTATCTTTGTATCAAAATGAGATATATCTTTATAGAAGCAACGTGTTTATCTCACTATGTTGCTCCAAAATAAAATTCGCTCAAATCCTTGGGATATAACAGGTTCTTTTGTAAACAATAAGATTGTTAAATAATAAAGTAAGGAGGACTTGTATGAAACAGAATCAACAGGCAAAAGGGAATGTGACTTCTAATTTGAAACCAGAATTTGCAGGAACTGATCCACAAAAAGTAAAACAAGACATTCAGAAAGATGTAAGCGCAGGACAAGGTGCAATGACTTCCCGAGAGGCCGGAGCCATGCGCGATTAAAAAACCACTTTGAGTGGTTTTTTTCTTATTTAGATCTATCATTTCGATATGTGAATATGCTGCAAATTTATTGAGTAAGTACGTTGGTTTAAACGTTGCTATTAAAAAGCGCAAGGCGCCTGCCTATCGGCTATCGGCGACAAGCATAAAGCGAACAGGAATAGAAGGTGTTCTTTACCTTCAAATCCTGTTTGACTAGACCCTAGAGCCGATGGCGCCTGAAGCTAGATTCAAAAACGCAAGCTATATTAAGAAAATATATAAATTCTGGTATTATAAAAAAGCAAGGCATGATTGCCCTGCTTGTTATTTGACGATAACTTTTCCAACCATTCCTTCCTGGACATGGTACCGACATATTAGTTCATATGTACCGGGATTTTGCGGTTTCACGGTAATTGTTTTTTCTTTCCCCGGCTGGACTTCGGCGTCAATTCTGAGCTTTTCCACTGTGAAGGTGTGCTCCTTCTTACCTTTGTTTTTTAATATCAACGTTGTTTCTCTACCATTCGGAATAGTGATGACTTTCGGTTGAAAGTAATCATCGTTCAACTCGACCTCTATCGCTTTCACCGTCTCACTAGGCTGTGTTACAGCACTGGATTCGGCAAAAACGACGTGTGAGCCCGGAGCTGTCACAACCAAAATCATCCCAAGCAATACGAACAAGCATGATAACCACTTTTTCATTGACATTCGCAATCCCTCCTTTTCTTAGGACTATTTTTACCTATTCTTAAAAAATTATCACGATAAATTGGGTTCTAACGTGCTTTACCTTTTAACTCGATTAGCTGAAACAATGACAAAGAAAAAGATCGCCGTTAATGACAATCTTTTGGAATTCATTCTTATGAGATGGCAAATTTAATCCTACCTGCATATCTTAAATCCGATCCTAAAAAATATAGTTGCTGGAAAAATGCTTAGCCCCAGGACTTCATAACAACAATGTCCTAGGGCTAGGTTTTACTAATTTTCAACTTCCTGTAGTGATTTATATTGATTAGAAATCATCTGATAATAGATTCCATGTTGAGCTATGAGTTCATCATGGTTCCCTTTTTCTGCAATTTCTCCGTTCTGTATGACCATAATCGTATCCACATCACGGATGGTATTGAGTCTGTGAGCAATGATAAAACTCGTTCGATCTTCCATCACCTTCGCCAGTGCATCTTGTATCTGTAACTCAGTACGGGTGTCGATACTGCTCGTTGCTTCATCAAGAATAAGCAAGGATGGTTTGCTGTGAATCACCCTGGCGATTGCTAATAATTGTTTTTGCCCGTGACTAAGATTCCCGCCATTTTCAGATAGCTTTGTCTCATACCCGTTCGATAAACGATTGATAAATAAATCGGCATTGGCCATACGTGCTGCTGCTTTTACTTCTTCATCCGTTGCATTAGGTTTACTATATTTAATATTTTCCATAATGGTTCCAGAAAACAAATACGTGTCCTGAAGAACGATCCCAAAGCATGTTCTCAGACTATCTCTTGTATATTCCCGGATATCTCTTCCATCGATTAAGATTTGTCCATCCGTCACATCATAAAATCTTGTCAGCAGGTTGACAATCGTTGTTTTACCTGCACCAGTTGGTCCGATCAGAGCTGTGCTGCTGCCAGCAGCTGAGGTAAAGCTGACATTTTTTAAGATAGGGACATCATTGCGGTAACCAAAGCTAACATTCTTAAATTCAACGATTCCTTTAGGATTTACGAGCGGAATCGCATCTGGCCGATCCACAGGCTCCTCCTCTTCATCAAGGATTTCGAATACTCTTTCTGCCCCGGCAACCCCTGACTGCAGGATATTAAAGATATTCGCTAGTTCATTTAATGGTCTTACAAATTGACGTGAGTACGTGATGAAGCTTGCAATAACCCCAATCGTAATCATGTTTTCAACAGCTAAATAGCCTCCTACAACCGCCACGATCGTAAAACCAAGGTTATTAATGACATTCATAATTGGCATCAAAAAGCCTGCCCATATTTGTGCCCTTGTTCCCACTTTACATAGTCTTGTATTGACTTCTTTAAATTCGGCAATCGCCTTTTCTTCATAATTAAAGGCTTTTACGACCTCTAAACCAGAAATCGTTTCTTCAATTTGCCCATTTAGCGTTCCCAATTCCTTCTGCTGATTTCGAAACAGCACCCTGGTTTTTCTTGCGATCGTTCTTGTAAGCAAAAAGACCAAAGGTACAGTCACTAGGCTGGCTAAGGTTAAGATTGGACTTAACGCAATCATCATAATCAGCGACCCGGTAATGACAATGGAACCGGACATCAATTGCGTTGTTGACTGTGATATGGAATTACTTACGTTATCAATATCATTCGTCAGCCTGCTCATCATCTCTCCATGTGTACGAGAATCAAAAAATGACACGGGAAGTTTTTGCAGCTTCTTAAATAAATGACTTCTTAATCTCTTTACAATCCGTTGGGCAACACCGGCCATCATCCAGCCTTGTGAAAAATTCAGCAGTGCATTTGAGAGATAAGCGATTGCGAGTGTCATAATCGTAATATGGAGTAATTCAAAGTTAACGGTTTTACCTAATGACATGGCATCAACTGCTTTTCCGATTAGGTAGGGTGCCGACAGGATAAGAGCCGAATCGAATAAAACAAAAATGAATACAATGGCTAAGAGTTTTCTTTCTTTTCCAAAATAAGACCAAAGCCGTTTAATCGTCCTCTTAAAATCCTTTGGTTTGACAACCTGTCCCCCGAAACGGGCAGCACCTCCGCCAACCGGGCGGCCTGGTATCGGAGGGACGTTGGTGACCTTTTGCTCTTGATTCGTTTTCTCTGCCATCTCACAGCACCACCTTGCCGAACTGTGACTGATAAATTTCTTGATAGGTAGGGCAGCTATTTAGTAAATCAGTATGCTTCCCATTGCCGACTATTTCTCCATCATCTAAGACAATAATTCGGTCAGCATCCACGACTGATGAAATCCGCTGGGCAATGAGAAGACAGGTTAGTCCTTGTGCATACTTTTTCAACGATTCCTTGATCCGTGCTTCTGTTGCAACATCCACTGCACTTGTACTATCATCCAGGATTAAGATTTCAGGCTTCTTTACCAGCGCTCTGGCAATCGATAGTCTCTGTTTCTGACCGCCTGAGAAATTAACCCCGCCTTGGCCGATTCGTGATTCATACCCTTCCGGAGAGTCAGTGATAAACTCGTGAGCATCCGCTATTTTCGCAGCTAATTCGATTTCATCCAAAGAAGCATCTTCTCTTCCCCAGCGCATATTTTCGATGATAGTCCCAGTAAATAAAGTTGCTTTCTGCGGAACAATCGCGACCATCTCTCGTAAAGCTTTCGGATTTATGTTGCTGATATCTTCACCATTTATCGTAATGGTACCTGTTGTGATATCGTAAAAGCGGGGAATGAGCCCAATAAGACTGCTTTTTCCTGATCCTGTCGAGCCGATAATGCCAACCGTTTCTCCTGGCATACAGCTAAATGTAATGTTTTTAAGAACAGGTTCCCCAGATGCTCCTTCATAGGAAAAGGACACATTGTTAAAATCGATTCGTCCACCCCTTTTAGTGGAAGGAATCGACTCATGCTTCCATGCCATATCATCTTCCTCAGCTAAGACTTCACCAATTCTGTTGGCCGACGTTTTTGCTCGTACATACATGTTGAAAACCATTGAAATGATCATTAAAGAAAAAAGAATTTGTGTCATGTAGTTGGTAAAAGCGATAACATTTCCAACCTGGACTGTTCCCGCTTCAACACCAAAACCTCCATACCATAGAACAACAACAATCCCCAAATTCATGACAAGCATAATCATCGGAGAAAAGGTAGCAATCACTCGAGTAGCTGCAATCGATTTATCTTGAAAGTCTTCATTGAATCCAGCAAATTTTTCAATCTCATAATCAAAACGATTGAATGCCTTTACGACCCGAACACCTGATAAATACTCCCTCATCACGCTATTTACTTTATCCAGGGCATTTTGGACTTTTGTAAAGAGAGGTAAGCTAATTCTCATATTGACGATTATTAACAGCGCAACCATTGGTACAACAACAGCCAACACAACAGATAAATGGATATCCAACATGGTCGCCATGAATAAACCCCCGATTGCTAATAAAGGAGCTTTTGCAAATAACCGCATAAGACCATTGACAAACATTTGCACCTGTGTCACATCGTTCGTTAATCTCGTAATCAATGAGGCTCGATCATAGCGGTTGATATGTTTAAAGGAGAGATGTTGAATTTTTTGAAAAAGATCAAAACGCAGCTCTGTACCAAAATTTTGAGAGGTGATGCTTGCCAGGATGCTTCTTGTTGAGGCGGCACCTGTACCCAGTAAAGTAACTCCAAGCATTACAGCTCCCATTTTTAATACATAATCTAAATCCCTATTCACGACTCCAATATCCACGATTTTGGCCATAATCGTAGGCTGGAGTAAATCACAAACAGCCTCCAGCGTAAGAAAGAATACCGCAACGCTAAACGGCTTCCAGTATTTTTTTATGTACTTCGTAAAATTCCCCATATCCATTCCCCAATCCTTTACGATAACTATACTTATAAGAATACTCCGAAAATAGGGAAAAGTCCTTTTTTCGGACTTATTTTCGTATCGAAAAAGGACTTTTTATATGAATCTATAGGAAATAGACACCGTTTATAGTTGGACAATTGAATGAAGGGGAATAGATGAATCTATCATTCTCATAAATTTTTTGTTAAATAGGATATTCAGATTTAGGGGTAGTTAGTCTTTAATTTTTAATCAAAAGATATTTACCCTTCAAGGTACACCTCTAAAATTCCACCCAAAGTTTGACACTCTTTTCAGGATAAGATCCACATATAATTCCTTGTTTGAAAATAAGGATTGACTTTCTACCATTTAATTTAAAAATGTTTCGATGCTTAATGGAATAGTGTGAATGCTACCCCTTTCGTATTGTTCTTGAAATATCTGTCATCTAAAAAACTTGTAAGCGACCACTAAAAACCACTTCCTTATTTTTTATTGGAAGTGGTTTTTGCATTTGATTTATATTAAAAGAATCATCAAAGTATTAACTGAGGGTGATTATAATGATTGTGATTCAACCAAACTATAATTATTATAGTAAATTACTTCGGAAAGGATTTTATAACCTTGAATTCTCTCGTAAGCTTTTTTTCTTCTTTCACATTGTCAAACTCAAACATTTTTATATTGTTCGTTAAATGGACAGTAATGATCCATACGAAGATTTCCCTCCAATAAAAGATTTCATTTTATTTCAGACAGCATGATGAGAAATCTGCATCTTATACCCAACCCCTTAAACGTGAAGCTTCAGCTGTTTTTCTAATTCCAACCATATAGGCCGCTAAACGCATATCCACTTGATGGGCCTGTGATGTTTTATAAATAGCTTTAAAGGAATCGACCATGACTTTTCGCAGTTTTTCAGCCACCTCTTCCTCTGGCCAATAATATCCTTGATTATTTTGAACCCATTCAAAATAAGAAACGGTGACACCACCGGCACTTGCCAATACATCCGGCACAAGGAGGACTCCTCTTTCATGCAAAATTTTGGTGGCTTCAAGGGTGGTTGGCCCATTTGCTGCCTCCACTAAAATCGAAGCTTTAATATGATGGGCATTTTGTGCTGTAATCTGGTTTGAGATAGCAGCTGGTACAAGAATGTCACATTCTTTTTCAAGCAATTCTTGATTCGTGATCACATCTGTAAATAAATTTGTTACTGTACCAAAACTATCACGTCGATCAAGCAAATAATCAATATCAAGCCCTTCTGAATCATAAAGTGCACCATGTGCATCAGAAATACCAATCACCTTTGCTCCAGCATCATGCATGAATTTGGCCAGGAAACTTCCTGCATTCCCAAAGCCTTGAATAATAATTCTTGCACCTTGTAATTCAATGTCTTTTTTCTTTACAGCTTCTTCAATACAAATTGTTACACCCCGAGCTGTTGCCGCTTCACGGCCGTGTGACCCACCTAAAACAAGCGGCTTGCCCGTAATAAAGCCTGGAGAATCGAACTCTCGAAGACGGCTGTACTCATCCATCATCCATGCCATAATTTGAGAGTTTGTATACACATCAGGTGCCGGAATATCCTTTGTTGGTCCTACAATTTGGCTTATTGCACGAACATATCCACGACTTAATCTCTCCAGTTCCCTAAACGACAAATTTCTTGGGTCACAATTAATGCCACCTTTTCCACCGCCGTAAGGGAGATTTGCGATCCCGCACTTTAAGGTCATCCAAATAGATAATGCTTTTACCTCTGATTCATTGACCTCAGGGTGAAAACGTACCCCACCTTTTGTCGGACCTACTGCATCATTATGTTGCGATCGGTAGCCGGTAAAAATTTTAATAGAACCATTATCCATTCGTACTGGGATACGTACCGTGATTGTTCTAAGTGGTTCCTTCAGCAACTCATACACATCATCGTTATAGCCTAACTTCTGAACCGCTTCCTTTATAATGAGCTGAGTTGAATTAAATAAACCCAACGTATCACTTTGCTTATTGTCTGACTTTTGAATTTGATCATTTTTAGCAGGGGCTATCACTTTCATCCTCTACACCTCTTAAATACAAGTTGTTTTCTCTTTTCATCTATTAGTTTGTGATAATATCATCATCTTCATCATCATTTGGGTTATCAGAATTATATGCATCTTTTTCTAGTAATACAACTTTCTCTCTTTCATTCCAGTTCACTTCATATCCTAATGACTCTGCAACTTTTATAACAGGCAAATAAGATTTTTTATTCGATTGGTATATCATTAAATCCGTTGATTCAATAACACCTAAACCAAGCAGCAATTTATCAGATTGAATATAAGGTTTTCCGTCTATTATCTTCATTTGGTCAGCTGTGTATGGATATACTGCACCATTTACTTTTAAGGTAAACGGTCCCTGTATCTCTTCTTTCATTTCTTTTGGCTCTTTGGACTTATATGATACGGCATCTACACCGAGAACCGTTCCCTCTCTTGTATTATCGGCTCCTCCGTACATTTTGCCATTTTCATAATCAAAAATAACCGCCTGCACATTACCAATATGTTGTGGTTGTTCTTCAAACACATGGCCTTTTGCCATCAATTCTAATCTTGTATTCTGATCAATTCCTGGCTCCCACCTAACAGTCGGGTATCCACCTGAATAAATACGAGGTGTTAAAATCGCTTCTTGAATTGGCATTTGATGATCGATAACGTTCATAATTGTTTCCACGACTGATGCGATAATCGTCGGTCCACCTGGAGAACCAATGGCCATAAACGGCTGCCCGTCTTTTAAAACAAAGGTGGGTGACATGCTGCTTCTTGGTCGTTTTCCTGGCTCTACTTGGTTAACACCACCCGGTGTCGCATCAAAATCTGTCATTTCATTGTTTAGCATGAATCCATAATTCGGTACCATGATGCCGGATCCAAATACTTGTTCAATCGTTGTCGTATAAGAAACCATATTTCCCCATTTATCCATTACAGAGAAGTGAGTGGTTTGTCCGATTGGATTTTCTTCTTTTACTGTGACTTGAGAAGAAGATTCCTTGCCTTCATACTTCCATGGGTCACCTTCTTTAACATCAGGAGTAGCCTTATATGGATTAATAAGCTTTCTTCTTTCTTTTATATATTCTTCATCCAAAAGTCCCTTTGTCGGTACATCATAAAAGTCTTCATCTGCCATATAAGCTGCTCGATCAGCATAAGCCAAATGCATTGCTTCTATTAAATGATGAAGATATTTTGGTGAGTTCACTCCCATCTTTTGTACATCGAAACCTTCCATTAATTTCAAAATTTGTTGAACAGTCAAACCGCCTGAACTTGGCGGAGCTGCACTTACAACTTCAAAATCCCGATAAGTTGATTTAACAGGCTCTCGTTCTTTCACTGCATAGTTTTCAAGATCTTCTGTTGTCATCGTTCCTCCACGTTTTTGCACTTCTTTTACAAGTGCTTTCCCAATTTCACCTGTATAAAACGCTTGAGAACCTTGTTGTTGAATTAACTTAAGCGTCTTTGCCAGATCTGGTTGAATAAGGATATCACCTTCTTTTAACGGTTTCCCGTTTGGAACAAATACGTCGGCTGCTGTTTGATATTTTTGAAGTTTTTCTACATTTTCATCAATATACTGAGCCATTGACCAGTTAACTTTAATACCTTTTTCAGCTTGCTCAACAGCTGGTTCGATAATTTCGGATAAGTTCATCGTCCCATATTTCTCTAGAGCCGTTTCAACCCCTTTTACCGTCCCTGGAACAGCTACTGCTTTTCCAGTTGTATGACGTTCACTAAAAGGAGTTGGGTTTCCTTTTTCATCTAAAAAAAGTTCCGGTGTTACGTTCTTTGGCGCTACTTCACGACTATCGATCATCGTTATTTTATTTTCATCTTTGCGATAAATCATCATAAACCCGCCGCCGCCAATTCCCGACATCATTGGTTCAACAACAGTTAACGATAATTGAATAGCGGCTGCTGCATCGACCGCATTTCCGCCTTGTTCTAATATTTTTTTACCGGCCTCAGCAGCTAATGGATGGGAAGCTGCTACTATTCCTTTCGTTGCCCCTTTTTTCATAGAATCATCCACTCCAGGAACACTTGCGAAAGCTGGCGTAATCATATATATAAAACTAAAAATAACTAAAATAAAACTCTTTAGATATTTCATAGATCGTTCTCCTTTCCGTTTTTTAAAATGATAGAGCTTCATAAAAAACCCCAAAGCAACTTCAAGAAAGTGTAATATAAAGAATTCCTTAAATAATAAACTATTTGTTGTTTTTCCTCTTAAGCTACAACAATAAGAAATGATCCTCCGTTTTTCGTCTCTAGGGTTTGTTTTCAACGAAAAAATCAATATATCAAGAAATTTTATTAGTTATTTGGTTTATGTAGTCTACTTTTCCTTTTACATTAAACTCACCTTCCCATTTGGAGATTACAACTGCTGCTAATGAATTTCCTATAACGTTTACTGCTGTTCTTGCCATGTCCAAAAGGCGGTCAATACCAGCAATAAACGCCAGTCCTTCTATAGGAATTCCGACTGTGCCAAGGGTCGCTAATAGTACAACGAAGGATACTCCAGGAACCCCTGCGATTCCTTTAGATGTAACCATCAATACAAGTACTAAAGAGATTTGATCAACTATAGATAATTCAATGCCATACATTTGGGCAATAAAGATTGCCGCTAACGCTTGATATAACGTAGAACCATCCAGGTTAAATGAGTAACCTGTTGGGATAACAAACGAAGCAATCCCTTTTGGACAACCAAGTTTCTCCATTTTGGTCATAATTCTCGGCAATACTGTTTCAGAGCTCGCTGTCGAATAAGCAAGAATCAGTTCATCTTTCAATAATTTAATAAAATGAATAATGTTAATACCCGCCCATTTTGCGACAAGTCCTAAAACAACTAATACAAAGAAAGCCATCGTCGCATAAACCAGAATCATCAGCTTACTTAATGGAATAAGTGATTGTACGCCAAATTTTGATACTGTAACACCAATCAATGCAAATACACCAAATGGAGCAAATTTCATAATTTGGTTTGTCACATAGAACATGGCTTCCGCCGTACCCTCGAAAAATCTTAGGACCGGTTTTCCTTTTTCACCTATCGCTGCTAGGCCAAGCCCAAAGAAAACAGAGAAGAAAATAATTGCTAACATGTTTCCTTCTGTCATCGCTGCGACAATGTTTGGAGGAACGATATTTACAAAGGTTTCAGCAAAACCGTGGCTCTTTGTTTCCTCAGACGTCTCTACATAGCTGCCGATATCTGTTTTCTGCAAGGATGACATATTAACGCCGCTTCCGGGCTGAAAGATATTTGCCGCTAACAATCCAACGATAATGGCAATTGTCGTAATAATTTCAAAATATAAAATCGTTTTACCACCGAGTTTACCAAGCTTTTTCATATCGCCAACGCCGGCAACACCGACGATTAAGCTTGAAATGACAATGGGAATGACGATCATCTTAATTAAACGAATAAAGATATCGCCAATTGGCTGTAAAAACTCTGCTACTTTTGGATCTCCATAAAACAGAGCACCTACGATAATACCTGCTACTAAACCTATTAAAATTTGCCATGCTAGTCCTATTCTTTTCACTCAATAATCCCTGCCTTTTTAAGAATTTTATAAAACTTGTTTTCTATCATAATCTCTAGTTTTTTTATGAGTTTCTAAACATCAGAGAAAAAAAGAAAAAAGTCGCCCTATAAATCAGATTCACCTTTTCCAAACCTGTATTGTATAAAGAATTTTAAAGAAATATGATCCTAGCTGTAAAAAGTCTATGGCTGATAAACGTTTCGTTTAATCTAGATAGATTAAAAAATTAGATTGTAACAATAATAGAAGTGGTTAAGACGTAACAAAATTTGGACAAATCCTCCTCTGCATCAATTTCATTATTAGTTCGAATACTTCAAAAAATCTTTTTACTCAAGAACTAAATAGCCCTCCCGTGAAAACCTTTTCATTTTTTCGTTCTAAAAATACTTAATCATCTCCAATCTATTAAAATTAAGAAAATTATATCTATTGTTCTTTTTATATAAAACTGAAAAAAAAGAAAAAAAGTAAAGCATAAATCTTGTCTTTATGATTTCAGACAAAATTTATGCTTAGAATAAAGCGTTTATATCCATTGATAAAGATGTTTAGGCCTCCCCATCTTTTGATAACTAACAATTTTTTGGACTTTCTCTTTTTCGATTAAATGAACTAAACATCGATAAACTGTAGGATAAGCTAAACCTACTTCTTGTATAATTTCATCAATCGCACAGGGCTGACTACAAGATTGTAAAAATTCTAAAACATGAGATAAACTCGTTTGACTCATTCCTTTCGTTACAAAAACCTCATCTTTTTTCTTCATTGTTGCCTCAAAAAGACGTTTATGTAGTTTAATCCGAGAAATGAGGTCAGGCGCTTTTATCGGTTTAAGTGCAAAATCCGTTGCTCCCTTATCCAAAAAACAATCAGCAATCTCCTGTCGTTCATCCACTGTTAATACCAGAATAGGAACTTCTTCATTCAACATTCGGATCTCATCCACCGTCTTCAACCCATCCATTTCAGGCATATGAAAATCTACAAGAACGACGTCCACTTCTTTTTCCAAAAATTGCGCTACACCTTCTTTTCCATTGCTGCAGACGATTGCCTTCCATCCTGCAAAATCACAAATTTCATTCAGCATATAACGAACTGATTCATCATCATCAATAATCAAAACGTTCATGATTACCTCCTACTAAACAAATCCAAACAGTGGTTCCTTTCCCAATTTTACTCTCAATAAAAACAGTTCCCTCATGTCCTTCTGCTACTTGTTGAACAAAAGATAATCCAATACCGGGATGCTGTTTTGTACTGTACCCTGCTTTCCATGCCTTCTCTTTTTCCTCTTCCGTCATCCCTATTCCATTATCTGATACCCCCAGCCAAACCTGTTTGTCATAGACCTTGGCCAGTATAGTCACTTTTCCTTCAGCTTGATCCTCAATAGCGTCAAAAGCATTATTAATCAAATTAACTATGGCACGCGTCATCCTGATTTTATTAATTCTAAGTTGGATTTTTTCAGATTCAGCAGGCAATTGAAAATCTACCTTAGTGTTAGTACCACTCAAACGACTCGCATGAACATAATCAATTAACTCTTTTAGAGAACACCAGTTTTTTCGGGATTCACACAAAATTTCAGAAATCATTTCACTCATTGAACGAATAGATATCGAAACATTAGAACAATATTCCTTTATTTTTTCATCTTGAACACGTAGATCAATGAGAGAAATGAGTCCTTCAATGGATGCTAGCGGAGTTTTTAGATCGTGAACCAAGTTCAACATTTCTCTGTCTGAGCGGGCTTCAAGCGCCTCTAATTTTACTAAATGAAGGTCTTGAATAATTCTCCATCTAATTAGATATCCAGTTAGAATCACGGCATTGATAAGGAATATGGCACATAAAACTAGTGAATATAACGAAAGAGATTCAACAAATCCAATTTGAACCGCCAATTGCTTAACTTTAGTTGAAACAGCCCCGTGACCAAAGCCGTAAGCTGTAAGAAAAGGTACCTCATCCAACCATTGTACCCCGAAGAGGATCTGAACGAGAACAAGCGATTTCATAAATAGGCTTAATCTCCCTTTTTCCAGCTTCTGCAGTAAAATAATAGATAAGATGATCAAGATAGCCGGAGTTCCAAAATGATAGTTTGGTATAACAGATAAATTGATAATAATATACCTAAGTGGAATAAGGAAAAGAGGAATGGCAATTTTGAGCCAGCTCCGCTGATATCTCTTCCCTAGCTGATCCCCTAGTAAAACGGCCCCCAGATAATAGGGAAGTGCACGGATTGTATTAAGCGTAACTAATAAAAAGGCGGTAACTAGCAGGGAGTTCCCGCTTGGCTTGTGCTCCATATGTTTAATTAATGTGTCTATCCCTATACTTCCTGTAGTCAACCAGTACGGCATGGAAATCCCTAAAAATATTAAAGCTAGTCCCAGCCATATTAATTTTGAATTAAGTGCCTTAATCATTCATAAATTACCCTTTCAGAGTGATGAGTGTTAGAACTTTACCGTTAAATTGAGTATAGTCAAGGGCTAATTATAAAACAATATCTCCGTTGTTTTTTGCTTAAAATATCCACAAATTATTTTTAGAATTAGTGGACATTTTAACGTATAGGTTGGATTGAACGTTTTTTATACTTCATCCATTTTCCACCTACATAAGTTTTTTGAGAGCGTTTAAATTACCTGAATTATTATATTTTGGAAGTTTGTATGGAAGTGCAAATTATTGACATGGGTGGTACTATACAAAATTGACATGAGATTGTTTTTAACAAGAAAAAAATCCACCAATTTAAGGTGAATGTTTATAACTCTCGAAATATGATGTACGCTTTTGATAAAAAATGGACTGATCGTCTTGAGTTTCACACTCTTTTTATAGTTTTTTAATAGCTTGTAATTGTTGTGTCGTTAACATAATTGTCTCCTTTATTAAAGAATTGTTTTTCAATTGTATATTGCTTATCCTTTTCACTAATAGGAGAATTCAAAATGATTTAGTTGATATCCTTTTCAAATGATAGAAAAGAAACAACCTGCTATTAGTTTAATAAATCTAATTCCATTAAATGGCCCTTCGTATTATAAGGTCATCCAGAATTATATCTGGTTGGCCTATTTTTAATAGGTTATTCTTTAGGTAGCCGGGGTAGGACGTTATGGCCCTTGGGACTTGATCCCGTCCGTTATACTGTCCACCCCCTACTTGTAGAAACATGTTTGAGGCTGGTTGGGGCTTTGACCCCGAATAACAAGCGAAGCTATGAAACTACAAGATAGTCAGGGGCTGCCGGCAAATACAGTAAAAGGAGATGGATAAAATATGGATCCAGTCATTGGTCTGGATGTCTCAAAAGGAGAAAGCCAAGTCCAAGCTTTCTTGGCAAGAAATCAACCTTTTGGGAAAACCTTTAAGTTTAAGCATGATATCAATGGTTTACATGATTTTTATGTATTTTACAAGGAGCTCAAATTAAACGCTGAAGCAGACCCTGTGGTCATTTTTGAATCTACTGGACATTATCATGAACCTCTACTTCAGTATCTTGAGGAAAGGAGGATAACCTACTATTTAGTGAATCCAGTGGTTTCTTACGAAACTAAAAAGAGTAGCCTTCGAAAGGTTAAGTCAGACCCAGCTGATGCTCGGCATTTATGCGAACTCTACTACAAAGAAGATCTAGAAACATTTCACCGAAAAAATGTTCAAACCATGAACTTACGTAATTTATCTAGACAACATGATTCATTAACTCGTAATTACGTACAGTTGCTACAGTTTCAAACGATTCTAGATCAAGTTTTCCCTGAATATAAAGGCGTTTTTGGGAATTTGTATTCACAGATATCTTTAAAGACCTTGCTTTTATATCCTACTTCCGACGTCGTTTTAAAGGCAAAAACAGATGAAATAGCGAGTGTGATGCATAGTCTAGGAGGAAAACGTTCGTATGCATGGTTTTGGGATAAAGCGAATAAGATTAAAGAAGCAGCAGAAAGGAACCCATTTAAGAAAACCCTATATAAGAGCCATTTAGTGACGTTAAAGATGTACATCCAAATGCTTCTTCAACAAAAAGAGTTTCTATCCATTCTAGAACAAGAGATTGATCAATTAGCTATGCAGTTTGAAGAGTATGAGATTCTCCGTTCCATACCGGGGGTAGGATGTAAGATTGCGGCTACATTCATCTCCGAAATAGGAGAAATCAAGCAGTTTAGTCACCCTAAAAAGCTAGTGGCCTATACAGGAATTGATCCCAGGATCTATCAATCAGGTAAGTTTACAGCTACCATAAACCGCATCACGAAAAGGGGATCTTCCAAGCTACGACAAGCTTTATATACAGCTGTTCAGTGTGGATTAACGAATAATCGAAACACTAAACTTAGAGAGTTTTACGACAAAAAAAGAAGTGAGGGAAAACCTCACAAAGTAGCGATAATAGCCAGCGCTAACAAGCTATTACATTGGATTTATGCCATTCTAAAGCATAAAGAGAGTTTCATAGCATAACGAATGCAAAATAATTACATTAATTGCAAAAACTTCAAATTATTGTTTTGAAGTCTCTTTGTCATGCTTTTTTTATTGTAACATTACTTATGAATCAATATTAAGTCAAAAGTGTTGACTTATATTAGCTGGTATAATGGAATAACGTTCCCATGAGTTTTAAAAAACGTATATGATTACACATAGGTCTGCACAAATGTTTTGAAGGATAAATAAAAGCTAAGTGTCAACCTTCTATTAGGTTGACACTTAGCTTTTGGAGCATATATCAAGTTGAATTATTTGATTATTTTTGTGGAGCATTTCATTAAAGCGCCCTTTTCTGGAATATCCGACGCAGCCAACTATTTGTGAGTTCTCCCAATGTGCATAATCAAGACCGCTAAAACAATTTTTGATTGCACAAAGGATCATGATCCTTTGCAGCTAATTTTCCAATGAAGGTAATAACTGTCTTCATCCTGCCCTGACATTGAGTTAACTCTATGTCAACTCGTAGCACCCTGCTTTATTTTCGATTTATCTTCTTGAGGAACGGCCCGCTTTATAAATATGGAAACGATCCATGCGATAGCTACTAGTCCAAATGCAAGCAAGAACGCACTCTTCATTCCAGAGATCATCGCTAGGATTTGTAAAGTAGACTCATCTTCCTTCATCACCGTATTTTCCAAAAATCGAGAAGTACCATTGGTCATGATGGATACAAGCAATGCTGTCCCTACAGCACCAGCAACCTGCTGAAGCGTACTGATAATAGCCGTTCCATGCGGATATAACGGAGGCGGCAATTCGTTCAAAGCATTTGTCATGATCGGCATCATGACCATTGAAATCCCCAGCATGAGAAGTGTATTGAAAATCATAATCATGCTGTATGGAGTTGACAATGTAATAGAGGCAAATTGCCATAGCGTATTCGCAATTAACCCTAATCCGATAAGCGACAGCCACTTGGCCCCAAATTTATCAAATAAACGGCCGGTGATTGGTGACATGATCCCCATGACAATACCGCCTGGCAGCATGATCAAACCTGCCTGCAACGGACTGTAACCTAGCGCATTCTGAAGGAAAATTGGCAGCAGCATCATGGCAGAAAACATCGCCATCATGACAATCATCATGATCAGCGTTGACATTCTAAAAATGTTGTATTTAAATGTTCTTAAATCTAGCAAGGGTTGTGAAATCGTCAATTGTCTCCAAGTAAACAGAATTAAAGAAACAACGCCAATTGCAATTGAAACCAAGACTTCATTGCTCGACCAACCCCCTTGTCCTTCACCGGAACTGCTGAATCCATATACAATCCCCCCGAAACCTAAGGTTGAAAGCAGGAGCGATATCGGATCAATCTTCGGTTTCGTCGTCTCCGTCACGTTTTTGAGCCTCACATATGCAAAGATCATTACAAACAGTGCGATCGGCAGAACAGCATAAAAGAGAATCCTCCAACTGTAATGCTCAACAATGATCCCTGATAAAGTGGGTCCAATCGCAGGAGCAAACGTAATAACAATTCCAATTGTCCCCATTGCCGAACCTCTCTTTTCAAGAGGAACGATGGAGAATACGACATTCGTTAGCAGAGGAAAAAGCAACCCTGTTCCCGCAGCTTGCAGCAGTCTTCCGAATATGAGTACTTCGATCCCTGGTGCGATACCCGCGATAAATGTCCCTATAGTAAATAAGCCCATAGCTCCAAGGAACAAGCTTCTTGTCGTGAACCGTTGAATTAAATAAGCGGTGACAGGTATAAGCACACCAATAACTAGCAGATACCCAGTCGACAGCCATTGCGCGGTACTCGGCGTGATTCCAAAGTCATTCATAATTTTCGGCAATGCTACGTTAAGCAATGTTTCATTCAAAATGGCTACAAACACACCTAGAATCATGATCATGACCAACAAAAAGTTAGCTTTGCTTCCAAATGTCCCTCCGTTTAGAGTCGCTTCATTTTGATTTTTCAAATTCTTTCTCCTTTCAATTTGCGAAATGGCTGTTCTAAATGTAATTTCTTTGGAAAGTCAAACAATCTTACCGACTGTTCAGAACATTTGGTGTGATTGTATTTCTCATATAAATTTTCTGCAAAGTTGTTTATGATTACAGTAATTTCTTGTCTGCTCAAGGAAACTTTCCGTCAATATTCTTTTATACTTGCCACTACACAGAACAAATATTCGTATTTATATTATCACATTAAGAAGAATCTGCCAATTAAAATATGATGTGATTTATGATCTTAAAGGATATATTGCTCCTAAATAAATCCGATTCAATACACAACATTTCCTTTCCTGTTTTTCTGACAATTCCGATGTGATCAATCTGGAGATAATATTGAGTGGTAATAGAATAAGGAGATATTTAATAATCAACAACAAATAGCCTAGTTCAACTTGCCCTAGGCTAAAATTGTATATGGAATTCTTTTAAGAACTAGCAACAAAACTCAATTTGCCTTTTTTGGTATCCAAATATCAGTAAATCCGTTATCCATCGAATACTCATAAAGCTCTTTAAGTTTTTTATTCGTATAAACCTTCATGTCTTGCATCTGTTTTATTTCAGGTATTGATAAAATAAAATGTTCATTACGATCAATAAGAGCATGTAGAAATTCAGTTTCTGCTAATTTATCACTTTTAGATACATTACATGTATTACACGCAATAACTAAGTTCCATAATTGATCTGCTTGTACAAAGCTCCATGGAATGAAATGATCTACATGTATTTGTTCCTTTTTCTTTAAAGTCTTATTGCAGTAAAAACATTTATGGCCATAAAAGCTGGACAGCACTTTATAAAATTGATCCAGCGAAGAACGTTTCGATACGTTTTCCACTTTCATTAATAAATTTGTCGTGTCTTCTTTGTTATTAAACTTTTCTAAAAACAGTGCTAATTGGTAGTTGGTTAGATAGATTAATACCCGTTGGAAACGTTGCATAAATGAATAAAAGGAAGGATTTATTTTTACGAATTCCTTTTTGTTATCGAAGTCATAAATAGTTTGCCCACTATCTCCATAGAGGGCACCCATTACATTTAATTTACACTTATTCTTAACTTGTTTAATAATCGATAATTGCAGTTCATATGACAGTTTATCAAAGATCAGTGTTCTGGGTACTTGATGCTTAGCTTGAGCTTTTAATAAGATCGTTTGAACTTCTGCTTTTTTACCGATCATATTAATCTGATTAAGATCATGATGTATGATTAAATTCCAGTAGATTTTTGCAAAGCTGCTAAATAACTGGTTGTAAGTCAATTCTAATTTATCGTTAACATTATAAAGATTTTCAATTAATGACTTGATTAAAACAAATTTATATGTCGTTGAATTTTTAGACTTTGAGGAAAAAATGAAATTAAAATGGCCCCATATTTCTTTATCTGTTAAATATGTGGCTTTCATTTCACCTACTTGAAGTTTGTGACTCATAGCCCCCACCTAATATCTTTCTTTGAATGGATCATTACTTAGTATTATTTTTCTTCTACTTCAATTAAATATATTTTTTCTTTAAATCCTCCGCGTGCATCAGCTTTGTTTCTTCTAATTTCTTCAATTTTATTGATCGAAGAGCCATGAAACTCTGCCAACGCATGGATTATTTCAAGAACATCCGCTAACTCTTCAAGTGAACTCTCTTTATCCTTGGCTTCAACATACTCCTTAAGTTCTTCAAAGCCTTTTGCTTGCAGTTCTTTTATGTATTCTTCATTTGATAAAATCTTTGTCGTATATTTCTTTCCTGTTTTCTCGATGATTTCTGGTATTTTATCTCGCACAAGCTTATTGTAAACTGGCATTTAAATTTCTCCCTTAATATATTCTTTTTTCTGGAATGACTCCTCTAACTCCACCACGAGGCTCCGTCATATCCCCTTTATAACGCGGGATTAAATGGACATGAACATGGAAGATCGTTTGTCCTGCTGCTTCGCCATTATTAATTCCTATATTATAACCATCGGGATTAAATTGATGGTCTAATAACTCCTTTCCTTGAAGAAGTAAATCATCCATTGCTTGCTTTTCTTCTGATGTTAAATCAAAGTAGTGTTCTACATGACGTTTAGGAATAATAAGCAGATGACCGTTCGTAACAGGAAATTTATCAAAGAAGGCCATGGCTAAGTTGTTTTCTAATGTAATTTCGTTTATGGTACAAAAAATGCATGACATTTTGTCTACCTCGTTAATAAGTATTGTTTCTTTTACTTTATCAAATCTTTTAGTGAATTAGTATTGTGAACATATGATTATAGCAATCAAATTTTTCATATCGTTCATAAGCTATTAAAAGAATTATTTTATAAAAAAATATTAAAAGGACGCTACTCTGCCTCCCTTAAAAATGTATATAGAAGGTGAAAGAATACTTTTTAAGGGGAGTTCATAATGGAAAAGTTTACATATGAGAACATTCAATCTTATCAATCTTTCTCTACAATTGAAGAAATGGATCAAGCGGTTCGCGGCTTTTTATATTTGCACAAATCATCCCTATCAGATAGTACATTAAATGTATTAACCTTTATATGGAGACATTCTGTGAAGGTTATTGGAGTATCCTTTGCCAAATACGACACAATTGCTGATGCAATCGAGATAAGCAGAAGAACGGTTATTCGCGCGATGAAAAAGCTTGAAAGTCTTGGTATCATCAAAAAAATTCCAACTGCTAGAATGAACGGCAAGCAGGGAGTAAATCTCTTGATCATCCAGCCATTTCAATCGATTGATCAATTAAAAAATAATATGTCACCCCACGATGTCACGCCACCTGTCACACCTATTAAAACAGAGAATAAGCAAAGTTCACTCTGTGAGAATAAAACAAAACCTTCTTACGTAAGTACGGAAAATGGCGTGGATCATCAGCCCATTAATGATTCAGAGTTAAATATGATTGATTCTATCGACATCCAACATTTAGATACAAGCTTTCTACCTGAATCTGTTCACAAGGATTTTGTCCAAGCTGCTAAGCCTTTTTTCAGTGCCATGGATATCTATAAGCTTTGGAAACGAGTGTTAATTGCCTATCATAAACTGAACCTTCAGCGTTTTTTGGATGATGTCATTGACACTGTTATTGATGCATTTAAACAAACTGTTTTTGCGAAAAAAATGAATCGAATTCACTCTACATTTGAGGGGTATTTTTACCGAGTTGTGTATGCTATGTTGCTGGTGGAGGTACGGAGAGAGAATAGGGGTTATTTGTATGATTTTATTGGGGAGTAACTCATGATTTCTTATATAAATATTGTCATTTATCATAATTACTAACCATAATAGTAAATCTGTGCTAACCATTTTATTATATTAGTAAATGTTACCTTTAGCTAGAGAGAGAATTGTGGCACTATTTTCTTCAATATCTTATCTGAATCAGTGCCCATTATCTTTTTAAATGCAGGTAATATAAATGTATGCAAGTCTAGAATGTGATTTACATCGCGTTTAGGGGTTATGATGTTAAGAAATTCCCTGCTCCTATCTCAGCCGCTGTTTTATCCTTCTTTTGTGTACGGGACATATAATAATTCTTCCATCATTTCTCCTCCAATTTTTATAATTCTTTTTTTCTTTTTCTTTTGAAAACGATTCTTTTGCAAACATAATGGCTGGACATCGCTTTTGGCCAACCACCATAAAAAGCTAGATGAGTAATGATTTCAACCAATCTTTTTTCAGTTAGGCCGTTTTCTTTTGTGCTTTGTTTACATTTAAAGGACTATACTCGTAGTTTCTCATTAAAATAAATACTAAACTCAATATTAAGAATAGCAATCCGCCTACCGATGTACCGGTTGTTACCCCTAAGTTACCGGATGCTAGAAACAATCCATTTGAGAATTCAGGGGCTTCTGGAGCTGCAGACGTAATCCAATATTGACTAATATTATTTCCTATAGCCACTGCTATTCCAAAAATCAAAACAATTAATGCCATAGGTACAGTGAACTGTCCCATTAGGAACAATAAGATGTAAACGGCCCCTAATACGAATGGAAAAGATGCTACCGATTTTATGGCATTTTTAATAAGCAACTTTCCGGCGACGATGTTTCCTATTATACTTGCCCCACCGAATATGAATAACATTAAACTAATCGTTTTCCCAGGTATATTCGTAATGGTTCCAAGATACTCAGCAAGGTAACTACTGACTCCATACATCGCTGCATTTATAAAAATGACAGCTGCAATGGATAGCCAAATAATTGGCTTTTTTAATATACTTAATTGAGATCCATAAGAGAGTCTTTCCTTAACAGGCATAGATGGTACAAATAGTAATATAGCAATGAATGCTATAGCATTCACAATAGTAAAGAAAACAAAAGCCATTTCAAGCGAAGTTGTATTAGCAATAAAACTAGAGACTGGTGCACCAAGTACCATCCCCCCCGTTACCCCCATAAATACTTTAGAAGTAGCTTTTGGAGCTTCTTCCTTGCTAACTGAGGCTGCTGCTGCTGTCAAAGCTATTGAGACATAAACAGGATGTAAAAAGGCTGGAATCACACGAGCAATTAATAAAATGGTAAAGTTTGATGCAAATATGGATACAATGTTACCCAGAACAAAAACACCTAGTACAAGTAACATTACCTTCTTGCGATTTATGCCCGAAAACAATAACGGCATAGTGGGCCCAGATATTGCAACTGCAAGTGCAAAGAGACTCACTAGCAACCCTGCTTTGGATATACTGATATGGAAATGATCAGCAATTAAAGGTAATATCCCAACGATCCCCATTTCCGTATTTAAGATGCCGAATACACCAATGGTCAATATTAAGATAAGCAAATTATTTCGTTTAGCCATAAAATTCTCCTCCTACGTTCATTAATGATAAAACTTGAAAAATAAATATTGATTGATTAATCAACATCTGTTTATAATTATAAATAGATTAAAGTTGCGTTCAATGCTTAAATGAACGCAATTCGTTGATTACTCAACACATTAATAAAAATTGTTGAATTTCTTTAGATAAAATGGAGGAAAATAAATGCCTAAAGTAGATAGAAGAGTAGCCAAAAGCCAGGTAGCTATAAAAAACGCTGTAATTGAACTGATGTCTGAAAAAAACTTTGATGATATTACCATTCAGGATATTGCTGACCGAGCAAATGTTAACCGAGGAACCATTTATCTTCATTACTTGGATAAGTTTGATTTACTGGATAAAATCATTGAAGAACATATTAATGAACTAAGGATAATGTGCGAATCAGCGGCTGAAATGGATTTAGATTTTGTAGAATCGAATGTAGGCTGGTTTGAATACTTTGAGAGCAACTATTCATTCTTTTCAACGTTGTTAGCAAGTAGTAAAGCATCTTCTTTTCGTAGTCGGTTCAAAGAGCTTCTCATCGAAGAAATGAAAAATGATATTGACACAACAAAAGTGATAAATCGAGAATTGAATGAAGAGGTTCTACTTCAATTTATTGTTACATCTTTTGTAGGAATTGCGGAATGGTGGATCACAAAAGGGATGCCTTATCCGCCTCGTGTTATAGCAGTACAACTAGGGATTTTGATTGACAGGAATCTATAAGTTTCCCCAAATGCTATTTCAATAATGAAAATAATCGTAAACAGTTAGTGATAACAAAATGCAAAATCGGAAACGTACATTATCTGGGGAAAATATCAGACCTTCACGCCGATTGCGAAAATAGTGCTGAATGAGCTTAAGGCTCGTTCTCAGTAGAAATCTTTTAAAACATAAAAATTGGGAACCCGCTATTTTATGCGGATTCCCGTTTTTTTGATTATCTAATGTTATTTGCCTGGATAATTTCGTTCAAAATAACTTCCTCCTACTCGATTGTCTTAAATAATCAACCTGTTTTCACTTTGGAAGTAATTTTCCTGTTTTTATGACTCTGCTGCAAATGCGTCCGTAAAGAAGGTCTCTAGCTTGTCGAACGGAATCACATCCAGCTGGTCATACAGATCTGTATGGTTTGCACCAGGAATAATTTCTAGCTCCTTATTGTCACCTTTGAGAAGCTTGAAAGCATCTTGGCTAAAATACAAAGAATGCGCGTCCCCACCGTGAACCATGAGTACATCGCTGCGGATCTCAGGTACATAATCAAATAAACGCATATTCATTAAGGAACCTATTCCTGTCGCTGCAAATCCCTCATTTGAACCTAAAGAACGTGGATGATAGCCGCGCTCAGTCTTGTAGTAATCTATATAGTCTTTCAGGAACTGTGGAGCATCATCCGTTGCCTGCTCTGGATGTCCGCCTCCCAGGGTATATTCCCCATTCTTATAGTCCTCTGTTCTTTGATTATTATAACTGACACGAGCCTGGTATCTAGCCTCTTCATCAAGGGAGTCGTTATATCCAAATGCCATAACGCGACTCATATCATACATTGTCATTGTGGCTGTAGCCTTGATTCTTGTATCAAGTGCGGCTGTCTGAAGCGCATAACCGCCCCATCCGCAGATACCGATGATACCGATCTGCTCCGGATCAACATTTTCCTGAACGGAAAGGAAATCAACGGCACTCTGGAAATCTTCGACATTAACGTCAGGTGAGTTGAAGTATCTTGGATATCCGCCGCTCTCTCCATAATAGGAAGGATCAAATGCAATCGCTAGGAAACCTTTTTTCGCCATCTCCTGGGCATAAAGGCCAGAGACCTGCTCCTTAACGGCACTATACGGACCACTTACAGCAATCGCAGGAAGCTTACCTTCATAATTCTTTGGCTCATAAAGATCAGCTGCAATCGTTATTCCGAAATGGTTGACGAAAATCACCTTTCTGTGATTTACCTCATCACTGAGAGGGAATACCTTATCCCACTCTTGTGTGAGTTCGATCGCTTCCGGGCGAATGGAAACATCCCTCATCGCGCCGTAATTGACTGGTGCAGCGGTTTGCGTCTGGGTAGCCTCCTGGGCTGTTGACTGTGCTGGCTGTGATGACTGTGATGACTGTGTGGTCTGTGGACTGCATGCTGTCATTGTCAGAATCATTGCAAGTCCCCCCAAGAATACAAGCTTTCTTTTCTTCATTAAATTTCCTCCTTTTGATTTTCTCGTTGTGAATGTCTGTCCAATGAATTTTGGAGCAAAGTGTCAGCAAAATGTGCACCTTTCGCTGACACTTTGCTCCGAAAATCCGCTGTCCCGAACAGATACAAATTTTCTTTCTGCAGTAAAGTTCCAAGCGTGTCGAACGCAGCCTTCGCGCCGGTCACAAGAGTCATTGGTTTGTCATGTGACATTTCAAACTCCTCCCTTCTTTTTTGTCATGAGTAATGATTTCCTCTTTGAATACTTAAAACAAATTTGATTAATCAACATCTGTTTATAATTATAAAAAGAAATAGAATAAATCCAATGGTTAATTTAACGCAATTCGTTGATTATTCAACAAATCTAGCAAAACTGCTGATTATCTTTAGGAAAGATTGGTGACCTAACAATGTCTATAGTGGATAGAAGAATAACCAAAAGCCAGGAAGCTATCAAAAAAGCTGTTATCGAACTGATGTCTGATAAAAATTTTGATGATATTACCATTCGGGATATTGCTGACCGGGCAAATGTTAACCGAGGAACCATTTATCCTTCATTACTTGGATAAGTTTGATTTACTGGATAAAATCATTGAAGAACATATTAATAAACTAAGGGTAATGTGCGAATCAGCAGCTGAAATGGATTTAGATTTTGTAGAATCGAATGTAGGCTGGTTCGAATACTTTGAGAGCAACTATTCATTCTTTTCAACGTTGTTAGCAAGTAAGTAAAGCATCTTCTTTTTGTAGTCGGTTCCAAGAGCTTCTCATCGAAGAAATGAATAATGATATTGACGCAACAAAAGTGATAAATCGAGAATTGAATGAAGAGGTTCTACTTCAATTTATTGTTACATCTTTTGTAGGAATTGCGGAATGGTGGATCACATAAGGGATGCCTTATCCGCCTCGTGTTATAGCAGTACAACTAGGGATTTTGATAGACAGGAATCTATAAGTTTCCCCAAATGCTATTTCAATAGTGAACATAATCGTAAACAGTTAGTGATAACAAAACGTATAACGTGGTCTGTAACTTATCAGGTGGCGAGTGGTCTGAGATGAAGAAGATTGTAACTGAAGTGTCTGAAAGGTGAGAAAGGGATAGTTTCGATGATGGTTAAAGTAAAAGTTAGTAATAAAGCTAGGTATTATTCGCAACTAATTATAAACACTTTATAAATTTGTTAAAAAAAGCCAATCTTTCCATTTAGGAAAATCGGCTTTTCTTTTGATAATAATTTGTAATCAATAAGCTGTCATCTCATGATTGCTTTTCGGGATATTCCTGCACCATTTGGACCTTCATGCATACGTCCATGTATCTTTGTTGCAATGACAACTTCATCCCGATATTACCAAAGCTAGAGTCACAAGTAACGTTTTTTTCATCTTGTTTTTCTCCCAGTCACATTTTCGATAAGATTGAACTTGATTTATTTTATTGACGGGGACTCAGCCTCAACAAACGATCATCTTCTCCGGGGTTATCTGCCATTGGGGAGGTATTTGTGGTAATCACATACAAATCCCCTTCAAATGGGTACACATTCCTTAGTCTTTCATTCGAAGTAAATACAACATCCAAAGAACCTGCTGATTCATTATAAACGTACAAACTTTGACCCCTTAGTCCTGCTATAAATAAATGATCATCAAAAAATGTAATTCCTGATGGAGCCCATGTATCAGTTCCAGAGTGAAGGAGAGGCTTTTCCATCCCTTCTTGTTCCTGATCCCCGGTTATAACAGGCCATCCATAATTTTTTCCAGGCTCAATGATATTAATCTCATCATGAGCAGATTCTCCATGCTCAGAGCTGTACATGATCGTTCCGTCTTCATTCCAAGCTAATCCCTGGGGATTGCGATGCCCATATGAATACACATAAGAGTCAGGGAATGGATTATCCTCAGGAATGGATCCATCTAAATTCATTCTTAAAATTTTCCCACCTAAATTATCAATATCTTGTGCAAATTCCTCCTCATGAGCCCACCCTGTTGCAACATACAAATATCCGTCAGGACCAATTGCGATTCTACCGCCGTTGTATAGTTCGTGACCTGGTATCCCATCAAGTAGTACACTTGTTTCCTGCCAGGAATCACCATCATATAACACTTGAACAACCTTATTTGCCAAGCCTGAACCTGTTCTGTAAGTATGATATAAATAAGCTATTCCACTTTCTAAAAAATCATCGGCAAGAGCTATGCCAAGTAAGCCACTTCCCCCCTCCTGTACAATAGGATCTGATGTTTGAACATCGTACCTTTCAAGTTTACCATCCTTCATCATGGCAATTGTTCCAACAACCTCCGGCATGACAATGAAATTATCCATTACGTTTATATCCCATGGATAATGCAAATTATCAGCTAACACTTCTACTTCCCAGTCTTCCGTAGACATACCTATGAAACGAGATTCTGTATTGCTATCTTCCGTTTCATTAACATCAGAAATCTCCTCTCCAGAAGAAGTATTATTACTCTCAGGATTCTCCAATCCGCTTTTGCATCCTGTCAATAAAAGAAATGAAATAAAAAATATGATTATATATCTCACTATGTCTTAACACTCCAATGTTTCTTTTTTCTACTAAAAAAAGAAATCCATTTCTGCTAGAGTTAAAAGTACGACCAAATAACCCGCAGAAAGGATTCTTGATAGAGTAGGTTTTCATTTGAATGAACATGATCTTTCTGTTGAATAATTCAGGATAAAAAGATTTTAACCCTCACGAGGTAAGATTTTTACGGTTGCACTTACAGGACCTTCCCTTAACATAAAGGACAAGTTTGGAACAACATTCATCCTAACGATTCACATTTTAATAACTGTCTTCAGGAGTGGATCATTCGGATTAATCTGCCGCTCCATTGCATTCTGTAACTCGTCCAGAGGAAGGATATCAGTTACATACTTCTCCGGATCGATCTCTCCGCTGGCAATCAAATCAATGGTTTCTTCGAATTCCACTCTTGTACAGGATACACTACCAATCAGCTGTATCTCCTGAAGGACGGCTCGGTTCATGGAAAATGAGACTTTAGGATCGATAGAATTTCCGATCATCACTACTTTTCCGCCCGGTTTCACCGCGTCGATGCACGTGTCCAGTGTATCGCCCAGACCAACGGCCTCAAAGGCAATGTCAAATCCACCATCAGATGCCTGCTTAAGAATCTCAGCCCGATTCGGATTATTTCCATCAAAGTAATCATCAAATACACCGATTTCCCTGGCTTTTTCTGTTTTAATATCGTTTACCTTAGACACTGCTACATACGAGGCTCCGGCTTTCTTAGCAAGTTCTCCGATAAAATGTCCGATGATGCCGGTTCCTACGACCAGCACCTTATCATGAAGCTTGATGCCCGACTTCTTTACTGCATGGTAAGCGACCATCAGCGGATCAATGAGACCTGCTGCCACATTCGTTACACTGTCCGGAAGCAGATAAGCATTGGACTCTCTGCCCACAAACTTCTCTGCATAGGCTCCATTACAGACAAATCCAATATAGTTCGTACCGTTTACCTCTCTGCACAGATGTTCCTGACCGCTCATGCACATGTCGCATTTACCGCAATACAGATTTGCCCAGAAAGTCACACGGTCACCAGTCTTAAATCGCTTGCTATCGCCTGGGTTTGTGACTGTACCGCAGAACTCATGCCCCATAACAAAATCGGAGTCTCCCTGTTCTCCCCAGCCCTGTCCGGCCTTCCACATATGGATGTCGCTTCCGCAGACACCGCATGCATTCACATTAATTTCCAGCATACCTGGTTTCATCTCCGGTGCAGGAATACTCTTTATCTCAATTTTCTTCGGGCCTGTCAGCACGGCGGCCTTCATCATTTTTACAGTCATCAATATGTCCTCCCTTGTTTTACTTCTGATTAGGTGAATCATTACTTATTCGGTTCGGATTACTGCATTTCTGCAATCCAGCTGTTCAATTCATCATCCGTTAGTTGCTTTCGATGGTATCACCGGTGATTTTCTTAAAGCGAAACTACGCCCGGGAAATGTTTACTTGTTTAGAAAACCAAAAACCAAAAATTTGATACTAAATGAGCTTGTCGTTTAGAACTATGAATCATTCAGAATAAACTATTTTAATCCTCACGAGGTAAGATTTTTACCGTTGCACTTACAGGTCCTTCGCCTAACATAGGTGAAAGGTACATACTGTTACCGTATTTAGCTTTGTAAGCCTCATCAACTTTTTTTGTTAATGCAGCATCCGTATCCAAAGGCTGGAATATAACATTGTACTCTTCACCATTTAATTTTATCTTTCCAGCTTTTTGCCCGACAGCGGATTTATACCATCTTGAATTCTGACCGTTATAAGCTCTGACATATAGATTATTATCTGCAACAACAGACCAAATCCAAGTTGGTGTTCCCGGAGTTTTACCGTCACTGTAAAACGGTGATATATACATATCATCAGCCTCCCGAAAAGCATCCATTTGTTCTTGGCTCCAATTGGTTTGCATAGCTTCTTACCTCCAATTAGTTATAATTTACTTTATATCGTAACCAAACTGCATTATCTTCTAATTTTTGCACATCAATAAGTGTGAACGAAAATGGCTGAATCTTTGAGAATGGCTCTGCAGCTGTAAACAGGCTTTGTGCTTCAGAATTACCATCAGAGCAATAGGTGCCATCACAATACTTACTTCATCTACAAATCCATTTTGAAGAAAAGACCAATTTAAGAGACCACCGCCGCCAATCATAATTTGCTCCATATGAAAAAGGGTGGCTAATTTATGCAAGACAAGCGCCTTATCTAACTCATCTTCACCTGCAATGATATACGAAATATTCATTCGTCTTAAAAAGTCCTTAGGTATGACTATAAATAATAACGTATGGTTTCTTCAATCTAATTCCTCCTACTTTATTATGCACCCATTCGTCAAATGTTTTTTGCCAGCCTAGTTTATTATTGAATCGTATATTCATTTTGTGATGACTGGTTGTGTATTAAAGAATCATTAAAAAACTTGTTTAGTTTGACCAATTAAAACTTCGCAAATACCGGGAAGAAGCTATGCTCACCATAATTCTGGATGTGCTCTACATTCTTCAAAGTCTCCATATCTGCATCGATAATAGTAAAGTCAAGGTCTGCATTGTTTCTCATATGATCTGGATTTGCCGTCTTAGGAATGACTACAAGACCAAGCTGTAAGCAATAACGTAGGCAAAGCTGAGCAACAGATACTCCATACTTATCGGCTATTACTTTAATCTCTGCATTATCAAGGACTGCACCGTGAGCAATTGGTGAATATGCCTCTACCAGAATGTCATTCTTCTGGCAGAATTCAATTAACTCGAAAGGAGTATTGCTCACATGTGCCAATATTTGATTTACCATGGGCTTGATATCACAACTTGAAAGAATATTTTCTATATCATCCTGAAGGAAGTTAGAAAGACCGATTGCCTTTACCTTGCCTGTCTTATAAGCATCCTCCATTGCTGTCCATACTTCTTTGTTTTCCTCGAAGTAACGGTTCTCCTCACGGAACTCCTTCCAAGGCTGTGGGCTGTGGATAATCAGAAGGTCAATGTAATCCAATCCCATCTTTGCTAAAGACTCATCAATGGACTGAGTAACTGCATCGTAGGTCTTTGCTTCCGCAGCAACCTTTGTCGTGATGAAAAGTTCTTCTCTTGCGACACCGCAGGAACGGATTCCTGCGCCTACACCAGTTTCATTCATATAAGCCTGAGCAGTATCAATATGACGATATCCGATAGAAACCGCATCACGGACTGCCTGTGCTGTCTGTGCATCGTCAAGCAGCCATGTACCAAGACCTAATTTTGGAATTTCTATACCATTTGATAATTTGTAAGTTTCGTTAAACATGCTTTTTCCTCCTTTGCATTATTTCATTTCTATTATTCCGAAGGTGCTAGGCTAAATCCACTTAACAAATCAATATCGATTGATTAATCAACATCTGTTTATAATTATAAATGGATTAAAGTTGCGTTCAATGGTTAAATTAACGCAATTCGTTGATTACTCAACACATCAGTAAAAATTGTTGATTATTTTTAGAAAAAATGGGGGGAAATAAATGCCTAAAGTAGATAGAAGAATAGTCAAAAGCCAAGTAGCTAGAGAAGGAGTTGCTAGATACATTACGCACTGTAAAATCTAAGGCTTACTTTATCCTACAACTCGGCTATTTTAAAGCCAAACGCTTATTTTTCACCTTTGACCTCCACGAAGTAGAGGAGGATTTGCGACATATTCTGAAGGAACATTTCAACGGTAGCAAAATCACTGATCTAAGTTCCATTGGTAAGGTTACTAAGCTCAAACAACAACACTTACTTCTTGAACTGTTCAACTACCAAAGTTGTGATGCTGAAAAGCGGCGACAGATAGAGAAGAAGGCTCGTAAGGCGGCTAAATTTTGTAGTAAGCCCATTTATATCTTCCGTGAAATTTTGAATTATTTGTCCGAGCAACGGATCATTGTCCCTGGTTATAGCTTTATGCAAGAAACTGTAGGAAAAATCATCACCTACGAACAAAACCGTTTAGTTACAATGTTGCAAAATCATCTGAGTCCATCCACTATCAAAGCATTGAAGCGATTATTAGAAGATTCTTCAGGGCTATATGAAATCACCCGACTGAAACACGAACCGAAAGATTTTAGTTCCACTGAAATTAAGCATGAGATGGAGCGAGGAAAACAAATACAGGGCTTATATCAACTTGCTCAGAAATTGCTACCCGAGTTAGGCATCTCTAACGAGAGTATTAAATACTATGCTTCCTTGGTAGATTATTACTCTGTTTATAAACTTAAACGATTAAATGAATGGATTGGTTACTTGTATTTATTATGTTTTGTTCCCCATCGCTATCAACGGATGCATGACAATCTGATCCATACTTTTACATATCGAGTAAGACGCTACATGGATGAAGCGAAATCAGTAGGAAAGGAACGAGTATACGAATCTCATCTAGAAAGCAGTCAGAATATAAAGAAAGCAGGAGAAGTGCTTTACATATTCACTGATGATCAAATTCCTGCAGATGCTACTTTTCAGGAGATTCAGGATCGAGCCTTTGCCATTTTGGAACGTCCAAAATTGGCAGCCATCGCTGATCAAATCGTTACAAATACCAAATTGGATGAAGTTGCTTTCCGATGGGGACACATTGATCAGCTATCTCGTCAATTTAAACGAAACCTGCGCTCCGTATTTTTGATGGTTGATTTCGTAGCCTCCTCTACTCATGATCCACTGATTGAAGCAGTCTATTTTATGAAACAAGCTTTCATGAAGAATAAACCATTAGGAAAGTATCCTTCCGATGCATTCCCTCAACACTTCATTCCAGATGGGATGAAGCGATACATCTATCAACCAAATTCTTCAGGACAAAAAGTTCTTCAGGCTGATCGCTATGAATTTTTCGTCTGTCATCTTTTTCGAAATGGTTTAGAAGCAGGGGATATTTTTTGTCGGGATAGTATCCGATTTCGCAGTTTTGAGGATGATCTCATTAGCGATCTAGAGTGGAAACAGAAAAAGAATTTACTCGCTGATGTCGGTCTAACTGTTTTCAATCAATCGATTCAAGACCATTTAGCCGAGCTTGAGAAGGAACTCGAAACTCGTATCTATCACAAAGGTGAACCAGCATATTGCATCTGGGGAAAATAAAGATATTCAGATTAAAAGACGTGGCTCAAATAGTCGCTGGACACTCCCATATGTTCATGGCAGTGAATCGATGAATCATCCCTTCTTTGAGACGATAAAGCCCGTTGAGATTAGAAATGTTTTGCATTATGTGAATCAACGTTGTCAGTTCCTTGGAGCGTTTGAACATATCTTAGGTCGTTATGCAAAACAAACCCGGGAAGAATCGTATCCTTGTAGCTTGTCTAATCGCTTGAGGAACCAATATGGGATTAGGGAGATGGGTGATATTTTGTATTGTTCCATTCCAATTAAGTCAACTTTAATTAGATTATAAAATTAAAGTAACAAATGATATCTAAGTAGTAAGACAAAAAGTTTTATATATTTGTAATTTTTTTATTTTAATTGAACTTTTAAATTACTTATTAATTCAACTAGTGAATCAGCCAATAATTCATTTTCTTCTGTTTCATAATCTTCAATAAATATCTGCAATGTATCATTATCGACATTAATTGCCAAATCCTCTGGTGAAATAAAGCCAATTTGTATATATTTAAATTCTCTACCGTTGTTTTCCTCGTATTGTTTCATTGATTGAAAGAACTCTAATACACGTTTACCAGGTTCAACAGGTTCAAGATTAACTAACCGTGAATCATAAAAACCTTGTAGATTTAGAAACCAATACGAATTAAAGTATTCTTTAATAGATTTATGAATTTTTAACCCAAGTTCTTTTAATTTCTGAAAAATCTTCTAAGTTACCTTTTCAATAGGCTTCCAATATACATATTCTTCTTCATCAGAACTACTTAAATATAAAATTGGATCTACGTCTTCATCCCAAGGGACTTTGGGATATGTTCCATATTCCTTTTTCCAAAAATCATTTAAAATATGTTCTAATGATTTCTTAAACTCCTCCATTTATATTAGTCAATAAAAACTTGAAGTCGTCCAGCGTATGAACAATTCCCAATATTCCTACTTTTATGCATCACACACCTCTAAAAAAGAGTTATATCCTCATTCTACTTGAAAATCATTCACTCCTTATAAACAATGAAGAGTTTTTTACTACTTTTAATTGTTGGACTTCGAGACTTAAAATCAAGCATTCAGTTACTGATTTTATTTTAAGAATACAAAAAAAGCTTATTCCTCCTCATCGTTTTAAATGGAATAAGCTTTTGAATGTTTATTGTGATTGTTAAGTTAATTTAGTACTTTCTTTATTGGTTGTTTTGTGAGGGTTTCTTATGAGAAGTGTAAATTTATTACAGATTTTGTAAACAATAGTTTTATTTCTCGATACAATCATTAATAAAAGTTTTGATTAAGTTTATATCCACCTTTTTACCAGTACCATTTGGATAATTTATTTCAAGGTATCGTAGTAACTTATCTGCCAGACTATCACTCTCATATACCTCATTAAAATTTGTTATAAAGCTTTCGACAGTCTCATAATCAACACTTTCAATAGTCTGTGGAAGATACTTCTCTTTTTCATATTGATATGCCTCCAAAATTGTATATGCCAAAGCATTTCCTATACATATCCATACTCTTTCCCGTGTACTATCATCTTCGAATTGCATATAGGTCATAATATCTGTCTCATCCATGTTTTCTAAATATAAATAAAGGCTGAATGCCTCAATATTTTTAAATTTTACCCATTCCCAAGCTTTTTCTAATGATTCAACAGCTACTTCATAGCCCTCAGATTGTGAAATGTTGTCTATAATTAATTCTGATAGTGACAATAAATACACTACTTTGGCATCTGCACTCAAATTATCAAATTGTCTCATTTTGAACAACTCCTAATCTATATATACACCATTTTTAACTTTGAATGTTAATCTTCCGTTTACTTTGGCACCTTCTACTATCTCGGATGTAACTTCAATACTTAAATTTGGATATTTCAAACTTAATTGTTTTATTATACCTGGATTTTTTTTAGGATTTCCTAATCCACTAAGACAAGTTGGACATACCCCAGAAGGATTAGACTGGTGTAGCCTTAAAGTCCCAACTACATCTTCCGGTTTTATTCTGGCTTTTTCTACTGCTTCAACAAATTGATTTGCAACGCCTTCTTCAGCATGCCTTGTCGCAGATGGTATTTTCCCAGAGGATTTAATTGGTCTGTCAGGATGTGAAACATCAAGGTCAGGAAGACCTGCTTCTTTTCTAACCTTTGGAGATCCACCTTCAAAATTTAAATCTTCTAGCCCTTTTACATCTGTTTTTCCTACAGCAATTGTATGAGTCTCTGGAACATTCCACTTATTCCGTAATGCATCCAAATCTTCTTTGCCAAGTTGGATCTTTTCCGTACCTTTATTAACACCATTATAAGAAAACTTCGACAAAACACCATCCAATTCCCTCTTAACAGAACCACTATTCATTACATTCAGAGGAACCTTCTGCACACTCGAATTCGCTGCAAAAGCTAAATTATTAGGATACATCCCATTCCGCAACACATGAAATCCGCCTCTTACCTCATCCATAACAAAACGTAAATCAGCCTTTGTCCTTGCAGCCAGTTCATGCGCCTTGCTAATCGTCTCCTCACGAATCATTTTACCATTCTTCACAAGCTGTGGCACAAACGGAGCCGCGATTAGGGATGAACCAACGACACTTTGTAAGAGACTTGCTTGTCTTTGCTCTTCCGTTAATTCATTTCCGAACATATCTTTACCGGTGATATACTCGCTAAAACCATTGGCAGATACGAGTCCGTAAAGGCCCATTTCTGCTTTCTCGAGATTTGAAAAGGTTTTTGTTGTTTTATACACGTCAAGTGCCTGATCAGCGGCATGCATCCCTTTGGCCGTTTTGTAAATAGCTCCTCCGCCTTTGACAATTCGTCCTGCCCAACCGACGATTGGAATGAAGCCTGCTGCGGCCATTGCTCCTGCGGCAACGCGCTGTCCGGCTGTCAGCTTTTCGCCGGTGACAGGGTCAACCCCTTCTGAAGCACGTATGTAATCATAGTATCCTGTAAATTCGCCAGTAAAGGTCTTGATTCCATCCCATGCCTTTTCGTACCATGGCCGGTTTTCGAGCTCCTCTTGACGCTTGAGTTGTGCCCTAAATGCTTCCTGTTCGTTCTTGAATGAAAGGTAATCCTTTGTTTGCTGCTCAGCCTGTCCTTTTAATTTATATACCTCACTTGCTTGATAGGCATCCAAGTTAAATTGGATCGGTGAGATCGTATTTCCCTGGCGTGATGCTTCCATTAATTGCTGAAATAAGGCGATGACAAATTGTTCGTCACCTTCTGATAACCGATATTCTGAGTTTAACTCTTCATCTAGCTGATTCACCGCATCAACCGTCGCTTTTCGATCTTTATCAGCCTGTTCGATTTGTTCCTCAAAGCGGTTCGTTGAGAAAGGGTCGAGGGAGATGAGATCATCAATTCGATTGAAAATTTTTCGCAGCTCCTCCTGCTGGCTTGCGACCATTTCTTTCTGATTCCTGATATGGTGCACCAGCTCATCCTCTAAAAACGGAAGGTGTACCACTGAATTCGCAAGATCCTTTTCTTCCGTACTGCCATTAATTCCGTTTAAAAAAGCGATGTGCCGATCAATCAGCCGGAGCCAGGCTTCTGCCACATCAATCTGTGCCTGGTAAAACCCTTTGATCGCATCAGCTCCCTTTCCTTGGAACTGATCACCTAAATTAACAATGTCATTGCATTTCCTTTTTACCTGTTCCAGCTGCTCTCTAAGGTTTTTATACTCTTGTGACCTGGCTTCCATTGTATGTAAGAGTGTTTTTGTATCTAATACTTTCACCATCGTCTTTGGCACCTCCTTATGGGTTTTTAGGTCCCTTTTTTGCATGTAAGGAGACGATTTTTTTCTACTATTTACCAATATCATAGATTGTGAGTTTCGTACATAAAAAAAAGGAAATTCCGGACAAAAACAGGAATACTTACTTAAGTGAACAAAATGAAATAGGGCAAATCAACTATTTCTATTCAGGAAACCAAATATTCACTACAAGCCTCTCACCTATCCGCTACAGTCAACTTTTGTTCAAATTTGTTACTTGCCAAAAGCAATATTCCTTGCGAAAAGAGCTTTTTATAACAATCAAATCGTTTAATGAAACCGTTTGACAGCATGAGGGCAAATCTAAATAAAATAAAGCCTTATTTCTCAGTGCTGTATCCTGTAGTCAGAACGAATAAAAACCCTCTCATTTTCCCAAAAGGAAGTAAGCGGGTTTTTAGTGTTCTGCGAGGTCAATCCGATGTCGTCAAGGACGCCTCGACTTGCGGACTGATTTGCGCTTGAGGATAGTTAATTTGTTCCCCGAATTCTACCCAGTCGAGATTTGCCATCATAAGCAGGTAGCGTTTGCCGCTGGACGGGTCGCTGATGATGAGGTGATCACGACCAGCCGTTTCTACGCGTCCGCGGTAAACCATCGCATTCCATTTGTTGTTACCTTGGTAAGTAAAGTAGAATGTCCCGATCTTACCTTTGTTGAAACGCAGGATATTTTCAATAAATGATTCTTCCATCGTGCCTGCCGGGAGTTGCATTTGCTGCCCAGTCCCCAACGGAACCACTGGTGCGGCAAATGTGGGTCCAGAATGCATAAAACCGCATTGTTGCTGTTGTTGTTGTGCGGCACTGTCCCGCATCGTGGAAGATGGGTAAAAACAAGGATAATAATGGATTGGAAAATAACTAGAGTATCCATAAGTCATGAGAAGATCAGCTCCTTTTTAATTTATCGATAAAACTCTGGGCAATAACCCGGTACAGCGACATAGAAACAATGATTCTTGTGCGAAAAATCGAACTGCGTCATCGGGGATCTTGGCATCGTGGGGGTACAAGGAGCTCGGTATTTTTTCCCTGGACTAGGGTTAAAAAACCACAAATTCATTCTCGCTCGAGGATCCCTATCACCATGCAGCAAATTCCTAGCCCTCTGGAGGTCAGCTTCATTGGGACGTTGTGTATATAATGTTCCATTTAAGACGGGCTCGAAGTGAGGAATTGAAGTTCCAGGAATGGTTTGATAGATCGCATGTCTGATATTGCGCAACCCTTTGAAATCAGGAGCACAGTCAGCTTCGACCCGATTGGCCACGACAGATCCTACCATGTTCATCCCTTGCGCTCCTTCACCCGTCGCTTCCGCAAGCATGAGCCTCGCTAACTCCTCCACATCACGTGAAGTATGTTTTATTCGTCTACTCATTTTCTCACCCCTTTTGCCTATACAGTTAACTTATTGTCTAAAGTTGTTTTTGGTAACTTGCCTATCCGCCCAAACTATGGAAATGCATCCGCTACGAAAAAATACGTTTTATTTAAATACTTAATGTGTTACTTTTCATTTGTTTTGTCATCGGAAAAACGATAAAGGGGAGAAAAAACATTCTGCGAGAATTTTGTATACTAAGGAGGTTTTCAAACAAAAAAAGCCGATTCCCCCAATTTTTTTAGGAATCAGCTGATTTTAAATTTATTCTACAATCCCGCCCGATAATGGAAGAGTGAAGAACGCGAAGGATTTGCATTAGTAATCTTCAGTTATTTTACTAACGCCCCCAATAGTTTACGTTTATCATTTCACAATCTAATAAAAAGGGTTCCCATAGCAACCCATTAGGTCAGGATATAAATTAAAAATTATCTATAAGACCGTTCTCCAATAATCTTACCTATTCGGTTCAACCCTTTTTCTGCCGTTTGAATCATCTCATCAAATAACTCCTGAACCGTAGGAATATTGTTAATAAGACCGATTACTTGCCCAGCCCATCCAAAACCTTCTACTTCATTACCATCATAGATATATTTCAGATTTGCTTTACCACTAATCACATCTTTCAGGTCTTCGTAGGTTGCTCCTTCCTGTTCACGTTCGATAATATTTAATGCAAAGTCATTTTTTAGGACTCTCCCTGGAGCGCCTAATGTTCTCTTAATAACTACTGTATCCGTCTCTTTTGCACTAACGATTGCCTGCTTATATTTCTCGTTTGCGTGAATACACTCCCGAGTAGCAATAAAGCGAGTTCCCATTTCAATTCCTTCCGCTCCGAGAGCTAATGCCGCCAATAAACCTCGTCCATCTCCAATACCACCACTTGCTAATACTGGGATTGATACGGAATCAACGACACGTGGAGTAAGAACTATTGTGCTAATATCGTCTCGCCCTAAATGCCCTCCGCCTTCCTGTCCAACCGCCATTATAGCGTCAGCACCTAGTTTTTCCGCTTTTTGTGCCTGTCTAACGCCTGCTACAAGGACAAGCGTTCGAATATTTTCGCCTTTTATACGTTCAAAAATAGGTTGGGGATTAGCTCCTGTAATAGAAATTGCAGGTACCTTTTCTTTAATGGCAACTTCAAGCAAATCTTCATATTGTCCATCGTGCCTTGCAATAGCAAAGTTTACAGCGAATGGTTTATTTGTAAGTGTACGTACTTTACGAATTTCCTCCCGAAGTTTTTCAGGTGAACGTAACGTTGCCGCAGTAATTTGTCCGAGTCCTCCTGCATTCGAGACCGCAGCCGCCAGTTCGGCATAAGCAAGATAAGCAAGACCTCCTTGTACAATTGGATATTTAATTCCAAAAATCTCCGTTACTCGTGTTTCCATATTTCTCCCACTCCATTTCAGATGTTGGAATTCAATAAGGGTAAACATTCCACAAAAAGATGATTAATCCTGCAAATGTTCCTAAAAAAAGGAAGCTCTTATTTGCCTTTTCCTCATCCTATCCTACTGCAAAACTCATATTATCGTCTTTGCATAGAAAATGTGATAAGTATCATTATTCTTTTGCTTTTGTTGAATGATAACTTTTTCTTATCATTTCGTATATCTATTAATCTCCTGTAAAGCTAATAAAAGATTTGGTTTGATGTACTCATTTTCAAAATAAAAAACGCTCAAAAAACATATGAACGTATCGAAGTTGTTACTTTGAAATTAGAAGTTACTACTAAATTTTATTTATATAGGAAATAGGTTAATACTGAAAGCTCTACTCTAGCTTTTCCGCTTAAAATATTCTCTTTCTAAAAAATATGTTTTCCTTCGGTTCAACACATAAAAAACTTTTCTCTAAACATTCATTTTCCAATTTGTTAAAGCCAACCAGTTCTCTTTTTCCTTGTAGTCAGGCATTATTTTTCCAACAAGGCGCCAGAAGGAACGGTCGTGATTTAGATGGACCATGTGACACATTTCATGAACGACTACATAGTCAATGACCTCACGTGGTGCCATTGCCAGCCTCCAATTAAATGTTAATTGTTGTTTTGAATCACAGGTTCCCCATGTCGTTTTACTGTCCGTAATTCGTATCAAACGTGGTTTCGTTTTGAAGTGACTTTGATAAGTAGTGATACTCTTTTCCACCAATGCCTTACACTGCTGGTAATAAAATCGTTTTAATGCTTGTTTTATTTTTTCTTCTTCCAACTGCTTTACATAGATATGCAGCTCTTCTCCTTTAAACATAACATGGTCTTGAGGTATTGTTAGATCCTGGATAATCTTGATCGGATACGTATTTCCTAAATAAAGAAAGCTCTCATCATTTTCATAGATCTTTTCCTTTGGCCCATTCATCCTATCCTTTATTTCTTTTAACGTTTGCTGAATGAAATCCCATTTATCCTCTAATGCCTGAAGAACTCTCTCATCTGGTGTCTTTTTCGGAGCCTGTACTTCAATTTCCCCATAGCCATTGATCGAGATTCCTATTGAAGTTCGGTTCTTGTACTTTATCTCAAATTGTATTGTCGTGTCTAAGTAAGTATGTATCATATCATCACCTGTATTTCATAACTAGTATTTTTAAGAGTTTCTTGCGAATTTACCGCTACACTCCATATGATTCTTATGCTTTTCAATCATTGATTCTTTGGTTATAATAATAGTAGAAAAGGCATAAAATAAAAAGACTGTTCAGTGCTGGTACACCAAACAGTCATACAATAGCTAGGTTCCCTTCAAGGGATCAGCGATTATGGTAAAATAACTCACTCTATCGCCGTGGTAAGCTCAAGGGTGGGTTATTTTTTATCTCTGAAAGATATGATTGACAACACCAAACTTGCAAATGCTATCATCAGCATTTTATCAAGACTTTTTTTATGAAACCCTATATCAAATAATAAACGAATCTATAAATACATGTGTTTATAGATTCGTTTGTTGGTTTAAAGCCCCTTAAACTGACTTATTGAAAATACAAAAAAAATTGATCATTTTCTGCTTGTGTTGTTTCACAATACCAGCTAATATAAGTCAATATTTTTGGCTTAATATTAATTCATAAGTAATGTTACAATAAAAGAAGGCATGACAAAAAGACTTCAAAATATTAAATTGAAGTTTTTGTAAATAATGTAATTATTAGGTGTTGGTTATGCTATGAAACTCTCTTTATGCTTAAGAATGGCATAAATCCAATGTAATAGCTTGTTGGCGCAGGCTATTATCGCTACTTTGTGAGGTTTTCCCTCACTTCTTTTTTTGTCGTAAAACTCTCTAAGTTTGGTGTTTCGATTATTCGTTAATCCACACTGAACGGCTGTATATAAAGCTTGTCTTAGCTTGGAAGAGCCTCTTTTCGTGATGCGGTTTATAGTAGCTGTAAACTTACCTGATTGATAGATCCTGGGATCAATTCCTGCATGGCCACTAGCTTTTTAGGGTGACTAAACTGCCTGATTTCCCCGATTTCGGAAATGAGTGTAGCCGCAATCTTACATCCTACTCCCGGTATGGAACGGAGAATCTCATACTCCTCAAACTGTATAGCTAATTCATTAATCTCTTGTTCTAGGATGGATAGAAACTCTTTTTGTTGAAGAAGCATTTGGATGTACATCTTTAAGGTCACTAAATGGCTCTTATATAGGGTTTTCTTAAATGGGTTTCGTTCTGCTGCTTCTTTAAGCTTATTCGCTTTATCCCAAAACCATGCATACGAACGTTTTCCTCCTAGACTATGCATCATACTCGCTATTTCTTCTGTTGTTACCTTTAAAACGACGTCTGAAGTAGGATATAAAAGCAAGGTCTTTAAAGATACCTGTGAATACAAATTCCCAAAAACGCCTTTATATTCAGGAAAAACTTGATCTAGAATCGTTTGAAACTGTAGCTTTAACTGTACGTAATTACGAGTTAATGAATCATGTTGTCTAGATAAATTACGTAAGTTCATGGTTTGAACATTTTTTCGGTGAAATGTTTCTAGATCTTCCTTGTAGTAGAGTTCGCATAAATGTCGAGCATCAGCTGGGTCTGACTTAACCTTTCGAAGGCTACTCTTTTTAGTTTCGTAAGAAACCACTGGATTTATTAAATAGTAGGTTATCCTCCTCTCCTCAAGATATTGAAGTACAGGTTCATGATAGTGTCCAGTAGATTCAAAAATGATCACAGGATCTGCTTCAGCGTTCATTTTGACTTCCTTGTAAAATACATAAAAATCATGTAAACCATTGGTATCATGCTTAAACTTAAAGGTTTTTCCAAAAGGTTGCTTTCTTGCCAAGAAGGCTTGGACTTGGCTTTCTCCTTTTGCTACATCCAGGCCAATAACTGGATCCATACTTTATCACATCTCCTTTTACTTATTTGCCGGTAGCTCCTAACTATCTTGTAGTTTCATAGCTTCGCTTGTTATTCGGGATCAAAGCCCCAACCAGCCTCAAACATGTTTCTACAAGTAGGAGGTGGACATTATTCTGGACGGGATCAAGTCCCACGCGCCCTATCGTCCTACCCCGACTACCTAAAGCATAACCCATATAAAATAGGTCAACCAGTATCACTACTAGTTGACCTTATAATACGATCGCGCCCTTTTCTGGAATAAGCAATCAGCTTATATTAGCTGTGATGGGATCTAACTAAATTTGATCCTCATAATACTTACTTCTTTCAGATACCTTTTTTCTGAATGCAGTCAAGTCATCCATAAAATTCTGACATAAATCCAAATAAAATTTTGTACTATACTTATCAGTAGGAACTCCTATTTGATCGTATCCTTTTTTCTTAAATTCTTCCAATTCAACTATTACCATTCTATAAGTCTCTTTATCTACAGTTGCTGCTTTCAGCAATAACTTATTAATCTCATCTGTCATTTCAGATAAAGCAACTAACTTTTTAGGGTTATAGTCATGTTTAGCTTGATTTTTCAAGGTCAAAAATACAGCTAGATATGTAAATAATCCTCCAACAACACCACCAACAATCCCCCCCGTTAAATCTTGCCACTCCTTTAAAAAAGATATAAAAGTATCAATATGAAACATTAAAATCACTAAGCAACTAATCCCCCAACTAGTCCACCAATGATACCGGCAATCACATTTTTCCATTTTCCTAAAACAGTTCTTAAAATATCCAAGTTGCCCCCTAAATCTCTACATAGTTCTTTATATTTACCACTATCTTAGTGTAGTGGAGAACTCTTTAAAACCCATAATAATTGAACAATTAGGTAGATCTCTGCTTAAAAAAAGTTAATCAAAATAGACGGATTCTTGGGGATTTTTTAAATTCCTAAAAGCCATCTCAATTTGTGTTTTTGTATTCCGAGCTATTGATAATGCTGGTAGTTCATTTTGAGCAAAAAACTCAACTGCACTTGTTTCTATGCCTTCCATTGGTTGTCCGCCAATTATTTCACATTGAATAAATATTTTATAAACGTGATATGGGGAAGGAGGATGTGGGTGACACTTCTTATCAAGTACACCCAATAACTTGATTGCTTTTACATCAAACCCTGATTCTTCTTTTACTTCTTTAACTGCGACTTCACTTGGAGTTAATCCGATGTCAGCCCAACCACCAGGTAACGCCCAGTCACCATCAGTGTTTTCTCTGACCATTAATATTTTATTGTCCTTAAAGACCACAGCTCTAATATCTACTTTAGGAGTTGCATAACCAGTTTCACTTGCAAATAAATCTTTTATTACTGTCATATCCATATCTGTTTGATGTGACAACATTTCAACGCTTATATTTCTTATTAATTCAAATCTTTCTAAATCATAAACATCTTTTGAATAAGTTAATCCCGCCTGAGCAATGGATTGAAGTTGTTTCGCCCAATCAAGCCATTTAGGTTCCATTTACAATCACCGCCAATTTTATAATACCTAATATTACCACACAGCAATCAATGTTGATAATTTCGTTTTTAAACTTGCCACTTTACTTAAAGAAAAAAGCTCTACTCCTTATTAGAGTAAAGCGCCCGATTGAGGAATATTGAAAATGCAAAAGAGATGCAAAAATAACGTCTCAGTAATTTTACTAAAGCCCTATTTAATGCAATAAGGAATTTCTAATAATCAATTAAAATGATTATCGAATATATCACCACTTAAGTAAAAAACTATTCATATTTATTTCATTATATCTCTTAAATTTGCCCTTAATTTAAAGTCATACCCCATTCTCTTTCCCAACTACGTAATAAAACATATCGCTGTATTCCCTTTGTTTTCGAAAGAGCGTTGCGTGCATGATTAAATGCATCTTCTTTTCGATTCTCTTTAACCAAAAGTTCTGTTGTTAATGCTTCCTGCATCCACATTTTCGGATTTTGTTTAATATATGACCGAGCACCTTCAAAATCATTAATCAAAATCGAACGGGCTGCTTGGTAATAAAGAGTAAAGGCTGACTTTCTCATGCCGTTTAAGATCTTTTCCATTTCTTCTGGTTGTTCGTGAAAATATGCATGAATTAATTGGTGCTGTTTTTTTACACTAGGCAGGTGAAAACCTTGATTGATTTTTCTAATGGACTCGTCTACATCTTTTTCAATTCCATTAGCAATTCCATAATAAAATCTATAAAAAGGATACTTTTTATTTTTTAAAAGAAGTTGTTCTATTTTTTCTACATCACCTGTTCCCCAATATAATCGGAATATCGGATATATAAGGAAGTACGCAATAATGATAATGACGAAAAAGGAAACAAGAGGTTCAGGAAAGTCTAAAAAACCCCCTATAAAGGAAATTACTAGTCCAAAAATCATCGCATATACAAATGATAACCAATTCATTTTTTCTCCTTTTAATTATTATGTCTTTTCTTACTATACAGCTTTTAATATTGAGAATGAACAGTCGTAACTGATCGTAATGTTTCTTCGACTCTCGCACCCATTACTTGAATAACACAGATGTATTTTCCAATAATCGAAATTTGTTTTTTAATAATAAATCAGCGACCAATTTTTTGTGTTTGTAAATATATTTAGTGGTAGCTCTTTAGAATGCATACTTATATAGACCAAAGTACAATGGACCGAGTAAAAGTACAAATACTACAGCAATAATCAGGTATTTGACTGGAGGTGAGACATCCTCGAACTCCTCCCCGTAGTCAGCTAGGAAGAAGCTATATATTATGTCCCAAAATAACGCCCCCAAAAACACGATTTGCCATAAAGAAGTATTCATTATTTGGCTATTTGTTACGTAACCAAAAAGTCCAATCCAGGTAATAATCGAGATTACAAAATCTAATTTTGCTGGAAAAGTCTTATATTTTCTTTTAATAAGATATCCAATAGCAACAGCACCAAGAATTCCTAAATAAATTATCCAAAACATATTAATAAACATTATCCATTTCCTCTTTCCTCTGTTTCCCTTGAAGCATTATTTCAAGGTTAACCCCTAGTTATTTACGAAAATTATAAATCCTTTTGATTAATTTTGAATACAGGGGGTTTCTTCCAAACATTTACCTTTACAGAAATTTGTATAAGACGTTGAAAAAGTCGCATCTCACTTTATGAAATGCGACTAATTATTCCTAACTTTCACCTATAAACAAGTATTAAATACGTTACTTCTTATTCAAGTAAAGCGCCCGATTGCTGAATATCGTTTTATTGTATTTTGGCTACACTTTTATTCCTGAAAAGCCCCCGTTTAACAAAAACTTACCCTTAAATCCACTCTTTTCCATGTTCACGAATGAATTTAATATCGTTTTGATAATGTTCAAGATGCCCTTCATCTACCATCTTTTGAAAAGCAATGTCACCTTCACTGGCTTTTCTTGTAATTGTTTTACATAACCCTTCTAATCGTAGAAATACCATTTCCAAATAATCGTCTTCAATTCCCTCACCGTAAGATTCAAAAAACAATCTAACTCTTTGTTTTATATGGTTAGCATGCTGTAATGAATTATAATAAACTTTCTCACCTGTTTCAGAAAGATAAAATCTACTTAAGGGGACGCAAGTATAAAGAGTATAAGCTATATCCCAAAGTCTTGGACCAGGTCCAGCAACATCAAAATCAATAATGCCTATTGGTCTTTGATAATTAAAAATAATGTTGTATATTGCAAAATCATTATGGCATAGTACCTCAAATTGTTTTGGGGTGTTATCTATCGATTCCCAGTTATCATCAAATGAAAAATCACTCACAGAATCATGATAATGACGGAGCATTTTCCCTATTTCTATTAAAACATCATCAGACCACATGTATTCTTTTAAAGGATAATTACCAGCTTCTCCTTCAATAAATGATAATATCTCTCTTCCTTTTTCATCAATACCTAAAAACTTTGGTGCATACCTGAAACCTTTGTTCTCCAAATGCTTTAATAGCTTATGAATTTTGGGACTATCTGGCTTTAATTCTCGTCGTACAGTATCTCCCGAACGATAAACGTTAGAGACATTCCCTCCTGTTAGCATTTCTTCGTTTTCATGGTTTGACATCTAAATATTCCTCCCGAATATGACTTTCGATAAACCGTTATACAAATCCTGTTTTTCAACTAACCCCTTTAATTACATGACTTTAAATTCAAGATATACCTTCTAATTTTCTTTCTTACTCCAGAATATGGCCCAATACAAAAGGACGCCTTATTACTAATGAAAGGCGCCCTATTCTGGAATTATTCAGGCCGTTGAAAAAAGTTCACATTTATTAAACATTAGACATCCATTGAAGAACAAATAAAAGTTGGCGACCACTAATACGTTATATCACCAGAAGCCTCCATCTGAATGGATAATTTGTCCCGTAATCCATTCAGATTCTTCACTTGCTAAAAAGACGATTAACTTTGCAGCATCTCTAGGTTCACCGATTCGACCCATTGGGAATTTCGGTAATAAGTATTCCTTTAACTCACTGTTCATCCATCCACTGTCTGTTGGTCCAGGATCTACGGCATTAACCGTGATTTTAAGTGGCGCTAATTCAAGAGCGACTGATTTAGTAAAAGTAGAAACAGCACCTTTTGTTGCAACATAAGCTAAATTGCCAGGCTCAGGTGATTTGTCTTGACCTGACACCATGTTAATAATTCGACCACCATGTTTTCCTTCAATTTGACGAGCAAACTCAACAGTCAAAAGACACGTTCCTCTAATATTAACGCCATAATGAGCATCGAGGATATCTGCATTTATAGAACGAAAATCTACGTCAACGGAATATGTTGCATTATTTACAAGAATTGATGGAGAGCCGAGTCTCTCATTAACTTCATCAAGCAGTTTCCTCGGTGCGTCTGGTTGCGAAAGATCCAATTCAATTGATTCGCATCGTACTCCAAAGCTGCGGATCTCCTCCATAAGATGTTGCGACCAATCGGAATCAGCATCAATAAAATATTTCATCTGACGATCATACTTTGACCAATGGGTGAAAAAAATGTCTGCGCCTTCTCTGGCTAATTCTCGACATATTGCAGTACCTATGCCCATTACTCGACTTGCACCAGTAACAATCGCGATCTTATTCATTAATCGTTTCATAAAAGCATCTCCTCACGGACACGCTAAACATAGTGCTATTGGAGATGTATGCTCACCAAACAAAAAAACGAATACCTAAAATAGGTATTCGCTCGGTGTGTTTATAGCACATGAACCCAGCGATCCTATAATGGTTTAAATAAAAATGAAAAATTGACCCTTCAATAAAAAGGGAATCAACAAATCCATTCAATTACTTAGCCATTAAAGGATATCTCCCATTAAGATCCATGCTCCTTCCGTACATCTCCACTCTTATATGGTATCATAATTACCAATTCTAGTAAATTATTCAAAAAGAACTATCTTGCACATTACTTCCCGTTTGCTCTATAAGACTTCCTCCATTAAATGGCCCGATTATTGAAGATCGAGGATATGGATTTTCAAAAAGGAATTTTCGGTTCAATTTTAAATCCATACCTTTAAACAGTCTTTAACTCTAAAAAAAGAAGCATGATGCATTCCCCTTATAAAAACATTCAGCCCATTTCTCTGAACATGGGCAGAGCTTAGAATTTATTAAGGAATCTTATTCTCTTTGATACTATTAAATTAAAAACCTCAATTGCTTTATCATTTTGATGTATCTATTTTTAGACAAGATTTGATCATTTTTGCAGATGGAGCCAAATTTTTAAATAACTTGAAACAAAACTCTGACTTTTTCAACTACATTTAAACACCAGCAGCAATAAATAACTTTTCTATATTAGTTTTTGAAAAATAATCTCAAATTGATATTTGTTTCATCTCGATTTGAGATATATAATGAAAATAAGAAATAAAGGCAACCGCTTACAGGATTGTAACTTCAACGTTACTTCTTATCCATAAGGAGGACTTACTAATGAGCCGATTAGCAAGAGAATTGAAAGTAAAAGATTTATTAGAAAAACAAAAATTCAATCAAAGAGAAATTTCTGAAATGACGGATTCTCAGATTGAATATTATCACTGGCTCTATTTTGAGGATTCTGTTTACGATTATATGTAATTTGAAAATAAATTAAAAATAAGCCTAAAGCCTTTGTACCGAGTACAAAGGCTTTATTGTACTAGCAGCAGAATATATAAAAATTTTATGGATGATAATATAAAGGGTACGGAAACGATTCGAGGATTGAGGTGCCTCATGTGTAAAAATTTCAAATTTCTATAACATATCATTTTTCATTTCCTTTAACCTTCGATAAAATGCTGCCTGACTAACCCATGTAATTGCACAAATTTCCTTTACAGTCTTATCGGTCGTTTTTCGTAATTCAATAGCATGGTTCATTCCTGGATGCTTATCTGTATATTTTTTTACTCTTCCTCGATATTTTCCCTTTTGTTTAGCCAATTTAATTCCTGAACGCTGCTTCTCCTTGATCATTTCTCGATCTAGTTCACTAAATGCTGCCATAACAGTTAAGAAGAACTTACCAGTAGGTGTTCTTGTATCAATTCCTAAGTTTAAGACAACAAAATGTATGTTTCTTTCACGAAGCTGTTCAACCAGCTGCAACAACTGAACAGTGTTTCGACCAAGACGGTCCATTCAAGTCACAACTAAGGTATCATCAGTAGATATTCCCTTTAGCCAATTCTTAATGACCGTCATGGGTGGGGTAAATCAATTGGAACGCGATCTGATTCGAATGCGTCAACGTGAAGGAATCGATTTAGCGAAAAAGGAAGGGAAATACTTGGGAAGAGTTAAGAAGTATCACGATAAGCATGCTGGGATTAACTATGCAGTAAAGCTTTATCGAGAAGGCAAAATGACCGTAAAGCAAATTTGTGAAATTACGAATGTTTCAAGGTCAGCTTTATATTAAAGATTATCCGAAGTGAATAATAGTGAATCTTTATTCCTCTAAAGGGCAATTTAATAGAGTACAGAGTAGGAATATTTTGTGGGGAAGTCGAAGTTGTTTTATCGAATAGCAATTACGGTATCGAATTTTTGAAACTATTTGAACATGATGGTATTCACGTAATAAGGTTCGCGAATATTCCAATAGTAGAGGGTTTACGAAGTGTTGTTCGTTAACAAGATGTTATATGACATACCCAAAAACCCAATTTCACATTTTCCTATACTGTAACTTTTCTTTGTTATCATGATCTGTGACAAGGTGTTTTTTGTTTGGAAGGAATTTGTAACTTTTTAATAGAATTATTATGAAGATGATCAAATAATAAATTTTTACCCATAAGGAGATAAAACTATGGCAAAAAACAAATTGCTAAGAATGGACAATGTCGGCATTGTTGTAGAATCCCTTGATGACGCAATCTCTTTCTTCGAGGAGATTGGCTTGAACCTCGAAGGGCGAGCCACTGTCGAAGGTGAATGGGCTGGTCGCGTAACCGGACTGGGTTCTCAGTGCGTAGAGATTGCTATGATGGTTACCCCAGATGGCCACAGCCGAATTGAACTTTCGCGATTTCTCACCCCACCTACTATATCAGATCACCGGACTGCTCCTGTAAACGCCCTCGGTTATTTACGCGTCATGTTCACCGTTGAAGACATTGACGAAATGGTATCCAGACTCACTAAGTATGGTGCTCAGCTCGTTGGCGAAGTGGTTCAGTACGAGGACTCGTATCGGCTCTGCTACATTCGTGGAATCGAAGGACTTCTAATCGGTTTGGCGGAACAACTCGGTAACAAATAAGTAAGTGACGTTTTATAGAAAGCCTTTACTGAAATAAAAATATTTGAAGAAAATTCTTATTCAAAGGGCGTTTTTCTAATTAACAGAAAAAGTGCAATTTCTTAATTTAATGCTGAGAAATTGCACTTTTTAATTTTGTAATTTCCTTAACGTTGTTGTAAATCCGCATTTTCCTGACGCTACCCCTAATATATAAATTAAGAATTACCCCTGAAATCAACTTTCACGAGTAAAGTAATACTACTTTCCTTGCTTTTTCCATCGGTCCGAAAATCCGCGTTTTGACGGCGGAACCCCATTAAGTCATTATTAAGAATGGATTGATTAAATTTGGCGAACCAGCTTCAGCCAGGGGTTTCCGTGAACTTGCTAATGCAGGTCAATTTTCAGGAGTGAAAAAGACAAGCCGGTAAGGTATTCCCCCTTAATTGGCTTCTTATTTTAATAAGTATGTTTCGATTTAATCCAAGGCTTTGACATTATTTTGTTCTTTATCTTTAAGTTATGGTATATGATTTCCGCTGAATCCTGGGCATCCTGTACTTGCTGTAGCCTGATTCATTCATTTTGCATTCAATCTTGCCAATTCATGTCCAACTATACGAGGTCGGTTTGCCCTGTACCACTGCAAGCAAAAAATAAATATAAGGATGAGATCAATGGCATCCCCGCCATAATACATCATGATGCCTCCTAATTCTGCTTGTGCGAGAGAAACATTACTAGGTGGATGAGTATAAAGATACTTTGATAAAATTCCATGGCCAGCTAACGCAAGCACCATCATGATTGCACGGTAGCTAAAGCTTGTTCGATGTGGTGTCGGGTCAATATAAATCATGGAAATCGTAAAAAGGTAGCCGGCAATGAACACATGGATATGTACCAATAGATGTAACATACTATTATGTTGCATTGCCCCGTATAAATCGGTGGTATAAAGAACCCATAGCCCTCCGACATTAAGGAAAGATGCCACAGCTGGATCTCTAAAAATGAGTACTGGCCAACTCTTTAGAATCCGTGACAGACAACGAGCTCCATGAACATTGAGTGTACGCAGGATAAGCGTCATAGGTGCAGCGAGCGCTAGAAGAAGTGGAGCAAGCATTCCTAGAAGTAAGTGGCCAAGCATGTGAGCTGCGAAATTAGTATGAACAAGGTTTGGTATAGGTCCGACAACGGCCAAAGCTAGAAAGAGAACGCCAAAAAACCAGAAGACAGTACGGTATAGAGGCCATCGTTTGTGGCGATGGCTTGTTAGAACTGATGCAAGGATATATACAATCAATGCCATGAAAAATGGTAACATTAACATAAATTCGAAGGAATCTCCATTACCATGATGCATATGGTTATTGTTCATTTGCGGCTTCCCCTCTATTCGATTTTACCCTCTCTCGTGACGTATAAATAAGGATCATTCCGATTACAATCATGACTGCGGCAATGATGTTCCAAATCAAATCATAGATTAGTACATTCTCTACATAGCGAATCTGGTGGATCCTCATGATCTTGTGTTGGATGATCCCATCGTATAATTGGAATAAACCTCCCCCGAGCATAATGCCGCCCCACCACCTTTTCATTAAAAATGTATTTCTGCGACGCAGGTCTGCCACCATAAATAAAGAAAAGATGGTTGCAAACCAACTAAAAGCATGAAAAAGGCCATCTGATATCAACCCAATATCTGTTGTGGATTTGTCATAGAAGTGATGCCAGTGCAAAAGTTGATGAAAAACCGTTTCATCAATAAAGGCTACAAGACCAAGTCCAAACAGGAATCCCGACCATAGGTTACGGGTCAAAAAGTCAGAGTGAGTTAATTTATTGGTTTTAGATTTGTTCATCAAATTGCACCCTTTCCTTATAAGTCATTACATATCCCAGTTTACCCTAGAGAAATATGGTATAGACTTGCATTTGTATGGTTTCGTTGTTTGGTAAAAAACACGTAAGAATATCCTCGCAAAATTAATAATTTAAACCCTTTACGATCTCAAAATCACAAAAAGTTTCTGGTCCAAAATTCAATTTATTCAAATGTAATACCAATTGAAGCTACTTATCTACTTATTAAATGAATAGGTAAAAAAAGAGAGTAAACTACAAGCAACAGTCTACTCTCATACAGTCCGTTTAAAGAGCAAAAGAAGCAAACAACCTACTACCTATAGGCTGTTTGCTTCTTTTGTTTTCTTTATATTGATAAAATTCAGTGCTTTTACCTGTCCCGCTGTCCCTTAACCTATTGATTTAATTTCCTTGACTGGCTTACAATCCTTCTCAAATATCGTTCCATTTTTAAATGGTGATTTTTTAAACGAATACTTTGTCAGAAGAAAATAGACAATACCTGCAACAACAACGCCGATGACCCACGCCAACTCCACTTTTATAAAGGCAGCGCCAGCTCCAATCAGCATGGCAAGCAGTGCACATGGATTAGATCCGGCAAATGGCCCCTCTTCATTGTACAAATCTGCCACATTTACTTTTTGCTTTCTTAAAATATAATAATCAACAAGTAAAATAGAAACGATCGGTCCTAAAAATGCCGAGTAGATAAGGATAAACAGACCAAGACCATTTGCTGATGAATCCTTTACAAGTACCCAGGGAAATGAGCAAAGTGCTAACAGCCCTGTTATGGCAACAGCCGCTTTATATTTCATTTTTGTCAGTAACGTAATAACATAAGTTGGCGGAATAATATTGGCAACCATGTTTACGGCAACCGCACCGATCACAATAAATGCGGATACACCTACTGTAATATAAGGATTATCCACCACAATCGCAAATGCCTTTACTGGATTAGAGATGCCGGTTGCGGCAGCAAGCATGACTCCAATGGTAAGGACGAAGCCGTACGCGATGAAAATAGGCGAAAAATACAAAAACCCGCGTTTTGCGTCACTGATGCCAGATTTAAGCTCTCTTGAATAATCCCCTGCACTTAAAAAGATTGCCGCATAATTCCCTAAAAACATCATAATGAATGCAAAGAAGGGCAGGCCCCAAGTGCCTTCTGTATGTACCCATTTTTCTACTATTATCTCGCTATAGGATGTTAATAGAATGCCAAATACATAGACAAGTGCCAGCATAATAACAATTGAAGCAAGTATTTCCACCCATTTAATCGCATGGAAGCCAAATAGTGAAAGGACAATTTGTACAAGCTGAATCGCTACAAAGCAAATAGCAATATTGTCAAAAGCTCCACCGGTAAGAACTTTCACAATTTCGTTTAAGGCAGTACCTCCTATCCAGCTTTGAAAACCGTACCAAATGATGGCCGGGATCCCGCGTAATAGGGATGATATGATTGATCCTTTCATCCCGAAGGACATTCTGAGCTGAACAACATAAGGAATTCCCGTTCTATATCCAAGCCGATCATTTAAAGCGAAAAAAATGGAAATGATGCCAATTGCGATGACAGCTGCGGCAAATGTCTGAAAAATGTTTAGTGTTGCGGTTCCTGCTACAACCAAACTAGCTCCAAGCGTCATATTGCCTAAATTAACGCCGTCTCCAATCCACATAAACATATAGGAGATTGGACTTACCGTTCTGCTCTCTTCGATTTTTGGCTGTAGTGATTCATCCACACCAGCAGCCTGAAGGTTCTGAGACTCTTCGATCACGTGATTTTCTAGAATTGTTGACATTGTAAACTCAACTCCTTGTTTCAATCATTGCCATATATGATTATTAATCATCATGTAACATAATTACCCATAAAATGTTATATATCCTCACATAAAATAAAGTCTAAATGATAACTTTGGAAATTTCACTGTATAAAATGTGAATTTTCAAATATTTCTTTGTGCTATTTAACTAAAATTTTTGTTCGAACAAGAGGGGAGTATACAAAACTTTGTTTGTACGAATAAATTACGAGGAGTTGAAATGTCTGTTTAGTACCATCGCCAACATACAGCAATCACTAAATTTTATATATTTTCTCTAAAAACAATTTACATTTTTAGCTATATTGAACAATGACAGTTTTCCGAATATTCATTATTATGTAAATATTAGAAACATATTGTGTCACTTTTTCTAACATGTAAAATAAGGAGGTTCACAATGTCGAAAAAAATAGGTAAACCAGAAATTTTCTCATTAGGTTTACAGCATGTACTTGCCATGTATGCAGGCGCCCTTTTAGTTCCTCTTATTGTAGGCGGTGCCCTGGGGTTTACGCCTAATCAAATCGCTTTTCTCGTCTCCATTGATTTACTCACATGCGGGATCGCCACGATCTTGCAATCGATGAAAAGTAAGTATGTAGGGATCGGCCTTCCTGTTGTGTTAGGCACTTCATTTGTAGCGGTATCCCCTATGATTATGATTGGTACAAGTTATGGAACTTCAGCTATCTATGGATCCATAATTGCAGCAGGATTATTTATTATTCTTTTTGCAAATTTTTTCGGTAAATTAATAAAACTCTTTCCTCCAGTAGTAACAGGAACAGTTGTCACCATTATCGGTTTATCACTTATTCCAACCGGGATAAGAAATATGGGCGGCGGCGCATCAAGTCAAGATTTTGGCTCTGCCGAAAACATCATCCTCTCCTTTGGCGTACTAACGATCATATTAATCATGAATCGCTTCTTTAAAGGATTCCTCCGCGCTATTTCTGTTTTAATCGGGATTATGATCGGTACGATCGCAGCCGCTCTTATGGGGAAATTAGATACACAAGTGGTAGCGGATGCGTCTTGGTTCCATTTGCCAGCTCCATTCCATTTTGGTGTACCCACTTTTGAGATGATGCCAATTTTAACGATGATCTTAGTTGGAATCGTCATCCTCGTTGAATCAACTGGCGCTTTTCTTGCTTTAAGTAAAATGACAGGTAAAGAGTTGACTGAAAAAGAGATCGCTAGTGGTTACCGAACAGAAGGGATCGCCTTCACCCTTGGAGGCATATTTAACGCCTTCCCATACAGTACATTTGCCCAAAACATTGGACTCGTTGAATTATCCGGAGTGAAAACGAGGCATGTGACGATTGCGGCCGGATTTATCTTAATCGCCTTAGGCTTTATCCCCAAAATTGCTGCATTAGCAACCCTTATTCCAACTGCCGTTTTAGGTGGAGCGACAGTTATTATGTTTGGCATGGTTGTCTCTTCTGGAATCAAAATGCTTACTAGAGTTGACTTTTCTAACAATAATAATCTATTAATTATTGCTTGTTCGATCTCTTTAGGACTTGGGGCAACGGTTGTACCCGATCTTTTCGTCGCTTTACCGGAAACACTTCGGATCATTGTTAGCGATGGAATTATTACCGGAAGTCTTACGGCGATTATGTTAAATATCGTCTTTAATATGCGTCCTAAACGTTCATTAAAGATTATATCTGAACCAAATTTAGAGCCGAAAGTGAAGAATTATTAAGAAATGGAGCAAAGATGACATGTATACGATTGACACATTGAATAATACTTCATATGCACAATTTATCGAGATTATCGGCGGAATTTTTGAACATTCCCCTTGGATTGCGGAAAAAGCAGAAAAAGCAAAACCATTTTCTTCATTAGAACATTTATTCCAGGAAATGGTTAACATTGTTGAAAATTCTTCAGCAAACGAGAAGCTTACCCTTATCAAAGCCCATCCTAATTTAGGTGAACGAGTCTCCATGACAACAAATTCGATAAACGAACAAAAAGGTGCCGGATTACAAGATCTTACTCCCGATGAATACGAAAAATTTATCAACAGCAACAAACGATATATGGACAAATTCGGTTTCCCCTTTATCCTTGCTGTACGCGGAAAAAATAAACAGCAAATTTATGAAGCGTTGGAATCTCGTATTAATCAGGAAAAAGACACTGAGTTTCAAACAGCCTTAAAAGAAATTTATAAAATCGCTTGGTTGCGATTAAAAGAAAAAATTATCGACTAACCCTTATTTTCATATTGTATTTGAAGATTTTTAGGAAAGGGATGGAACATTATGAGCTTGGAAGCTTTAAACGAACAAGTCAAAAGAGATCTTTCCTATCTCGCATTTGGTGGAAAGGATTGGGTACAGCCTGTCAGCCACCCTGAAGGACATGTATATGATGTCATTATTATTGGCGGTGGACAAGGAGGATTAGGAACAGCTTTTGGTTTGTTGCGGGAACGGATATCAAACATTCTCGTGATCGATGAAAATGTTGAAGGTTTTGAAGGACCGTGGGAAACCTACGCTCGCATGGTCACCTTACGAACTCCTAAACATTTAACTTCCATTGACCTTGGCATCCCCTCTCTTACCTTCCGTTCCTATTGGGAGGCACAATTCGGGGAAAAAGGCTGGGAAGCGATTGATAAAATCCCTCGCGGAGATTGGATGGACTATTTGCGATGGTACCGAAATGTACTCAATCTACCTGTTAAAAATGAGGTGAAATTAAATTTGATCGAACCTTTAGAAAATGGCATCCACAGGCTTCATGTTGAAGGAAATGGCGCTCCAGCCGAACCATTATTAGCGCGTAAAGTGATTTTGGCTACTGGAATTCAAGGCGGCGGCCAATGGCATGTGCCGCAAATGATTTCCGAAAACCTGCCGCCGCATCTTTATGCACATACTTCAAAAGCCATTGATTTTCATTCTTTAAAAGGTAAGAAGGTTGCTATTTTAGGAGGAGGAGCTTCAGCCTTTGATAATGCTAATTTCGCACTGAGTGAAGGGGTCGCTGAAGCCCATGTCTTTGTAAGGCGCGAGGAGCTGCCGCGAATCAATCCAATCCGCCAGATGGAAGGATCAGGTCTCATTGAACGGTTCTATTCATTAACAGACGATGATAAATATGCAGTGATGGCCCATTTCTTTAAACATAATCAGCCGCCTACGAATGACACCTTTGAACGTACAGCTTCTTGGCCTGGTTTTCAGCTTCACTTAGGTTCACCATGGCTTCATGTCGAGGCAACAAGTGAAGGTGCGGTTGTCACGACACCTCAAGGGACATTTACTTTTGACTTCCTGATTATCAGTACTGGCCTTATGACTGATCCTGCCTTGCGCCCTGAGCTACGACTTGTTGAGAAACATATTGCTCGTTGGGGCGATCGTTATAGCGCTCCAGAGGAAATTGCGAATTCAACACTTGATGCACATCCATATCTCAGCCCAGGCTTTGCGCTGCTTAGTAGAAATGACGAAGGGAAAAAGCTCCTGTATGGTCTATTTTCATACAACTATTCCGCCCTTATTAGCTGCGGAATTGTAGCTGCTGCCCTTTCTGGATTGAGATTCGGGATTCCTAGACTAGTTTCAGCAGTAGCTGAACAGCTATTCCTCGATGATCGCAATAAAATTCTTGCTCAATACTACGCTTATAATGAGCCTGAATTTATTGGTGACTTGAACAATGCGGTGAGCAGATCCTAAGCTACTCACTGCTGCTTTCTTTTTCTTAACATGTTTATGATGAATAAAGGAGATTTTTATTATGTCAGGTTTAACAACTCATGTACTTGATTTATCTCATGGTCAACCGGCAAGCAATGTGAAAATTGATTTATTTTTTTTAGAAGCTCATGAATGGAAATTCATAAAGACGGTTTGGACAAATTCAGATGGACGGCTAGATGAACCCCTTATTCCTGATAATGAGGTGAAAATCGGAACCTATGAACTTGTTTTCCATGTTGGTGAATACTTTCGCAGCAAAAACATTGACCTGCAGAATCCGGCCTTTTTAGAAAAAGTACCTGTACGCTTTGGGATTGCGAATCCAGAAAGTCACTACCATGTCCCGTTATTGATTTCCCCATGGGGTTATCAAGTTTATCGAGGCAGCTAAAAGAACACGACATTCTATCCTTCATACATGATAGAATGTCGTGTTTTTTCTTACTATTTTCATATTCCACATCTTATATTTAATCATGAAAAACCATTCTTCGATATCGGAAGAATGGTTTTATTATGTTTTTACGTTTCCTTATTTAAGGAATGCGTAATGCTCAGGTTTTACCCAAGTTCCATGTGGTTGCTCTGCTATTATGTTTCCATCTTGATAAACGATTTTACCTCTGTTGAACGTTCCGACAACTTTACATGGAAATGTATGGCCGATGTATAAGCTTTCTTTATGTTTTGCAAGGTAATTTTCCGCTGTTACGGTAAAGGATTTTTCTGTTGTAATAATGGCAAAATCAGCGTCTGCCCCTTCGACAATTTTTCCTTTTCGATTTGAAAGACCGAATCTCTCTGCTGGCGCAGCAGAAGTCAATTGGGCAATGGTTTCAAATGGTATATTATATTGTATGGCCAGTTCAATCATTGAAAGCAGAGAGAACTGTCCGCCGCTAATTCCCCCCCATGCTTCAAATAAGTTATTAACAGCCGGGTCTTTCAAATCATAGGTACAAGGGGAATGATCAGATGAAATCATATCAAATTTTTGCTCAAGGACTAGTTCAATTAATTTCTGTTGTTCCTCTTTTTCTCGTAATGGCGGGGCACATTTTGCGATACTTCCCAATTCTTTTAAATGATCATGATTATACAGTAAATAATGTGGACATGTTTCAACCGTAACATCCATTCCTCTTTGCTTCGCCTGTTCTATTTTTTCGATTGCTAAAGCAGAGCTTATATGGACAAAATGCAGAGGACATCCAGTGAGTTCCGCATAGTAAAGGGCGCGTTGTACCGCTTCAACCTCAGCAATGATCGGACGTGTTTCTAAATAATCATCCGCACTAAATGCTCCTGTTTTTTCTTTCTCTGCTTTCAACCAATTTGTAATCGGGGCACTTTCTGAATGCAGAGCTAACACTTTCCCTAATTTCGCAATGATCTTCATTCCGTTTAGCAATGTGATATCATCAGCAGACTCAAATTCTTTATTTCCTGTTGTGGAAAGAAAGGCTTTAAATCCTATAACGCCAGATTCCGCCATCGCTTCAAGATCCTTTTCATTACCTGGTACAAGCCCTCCCCATAAGCCGAAATCAACAAAAGACTTCCGATTCCCGATTTCCGCCTTTTGTTCAAGTGCCTCCACATTAACGGTTGAAGGAATTCCATTTAAGGGCATATCAAAGTAAGTCGTACAACCGCCTGCTGCCATCATCATCGAACCTGTATGAAATCCTTCCCATTCGTCTCTCCCTGGTTCACTAAAATGAACATGTACATCAATCAACCCCGGAAAAATATATTGATTCTTAGCATCCCAGGTCTTTTTGGCTTTTGTTGTAATGCCTTTTTGAATAGCAACAATTTTCCCATCTTTAATACCGATGTCCGTTTCTTTCACTCCATTAGGCAATACTGCATTTCCGTTTTTTATGATAAAATCAAAATGTTCCATGAGTGAACCCCTTTCATTTAAGTATCCTTTCCTTTTAGGTTCTATAACGAAGTGCCCCACGATTGTTATGTTTCATTACATTTTGTGTTAATAAGTATCCTATTTGTGTTTTAGTTTAAAATAGTTTCATTCGTTTTTCATTAAGTAAAATTGTGAATTTTCTGTTTTTTGTTTGGGTAATTTACACAAAATATTAATCCTTTTATGAAATAGGAAGGTTAATCAACAAAAAAACCCAAGTCATTAATAGCAGTTACTTGACTTTTCCGCATACTCATTTCGCTTAAGAGTGAGTACCTAAGACTGGATTACGCAAAGCTTTAAAACCATTAATCCGACATTCTACTATATCACCATTTCGAATGACGACAGATCCCGGTGTGCCGGTCATAATGACATCACCAGGGGATAATGTCATAATTTGTGAAAAAAAGGAGATAATGTACCACGGTTGATACATCATATTTGCGACAACATTACGGTGAGCCACTTCTCCATTTAAAATGGTTTCAACGTTTATCGTTTTTATATCCTGGTATTCATCCGCTGAGATGAGATATGGCCCAAAGCTGAAAAATGTATCAAAACTTTTTGAGCGCTGCATAAAACGCGGATTCTTCGCATGAATATCCTTGGCCGTCATATCTAATGAAGTCGTAAAGCCGGCAACATATGATGGCGCCGCCCCTTCTTCTATATTTTTACACGTTTTTCCTATGATCATAGCAAGCTCTGCCTCTGCTGTCACTTCTTTTGATTGAGCAGGCAGCTTAATCGATTCCTCAGGTCCTATTAAACTCGTATCTGGCTTCATAAAAATGACGGGTTCCTCTTCAGGAGGCTGTCCAGACAACTCAAGTGCCTTTTCCATATAATTCATGCCTACACCCCAAATTTTACGAGGCTGCCGATAGAGTGGAGCGAATTGTACTTCTTCTGCAAGAAAGCTTGGGAATTGATGTAATTTATTCTGACCTTCATTTTGATACCAGCTTACCATCTCTGACAGTTGGTCATTTTGTAAAAGGTCAAAAAGGTCAGGAGACCAATTTTTATCCTCATATTCGTTTATCGTTTGGATGAGAGTGACATGATCATCCGAGACCACTGCCGCCATTTCCTTTCCTTCTATTGTTACCGTTGCTAGCTTCATCTCAGGCTCTCCCCCATTTCTCGACTAGTCATGAATTTGTTCAAAAAAATCATTCACCCAATGTAATAGCTTGCGATCATTGTCCCGATTCGCGATGAATGATAAGCCGACAGGTAGTCCGTTTACTTCCACTGGAATCGTTACTTGAGGTAAACCAGCTAAACCAGCAATACAAGTTAATTGCATCACCTTTGCACGGTAAAGCTCTGCTCTTTCTCCGTGTAGGTTTCGTAACGGTGCAGGTCCTGGAGCTGTTGGAATGACTAACAGTCCTTCTTCCCCTAAAAGATTTGACATAACTTGAGAGATTTTTTCTCTTAATTGAAAATAAGGTGCACTTTCACTCTGTTTCAATGTACTCGTCCATTGAAACCTCTCTGCAATCCCCGGGCCAAATGTCGGATTTTCATTTCGAATCCACTCTCCATGTTCATTCCAAATCTCCAGCCCTTGAATCATGCGGAATGTATTGGCCCATTCTGCTAATCCTTCTTCAGCAATCTGTACCCACTCACAACCATTCACGTTTCTCTCCAGCTTTGGAATAAAGGTTGACAACACTTCCTTGGAATCTTGATCCAACAAGCCCCATGCATCTTCCCCAAAATAAACCTGACGGAAACTTCCATCGGTCCTTTGTCCATTAATAAGGAGGTCGCCTATATCCATTAATCGGTTCGGAGTTCTTGCCATCCATCCGACTGTATCAAAGCTTTTTGCTAACGGAATTACTCCTTCAATCGATACCACTCCATGTGTTGGCCGAAATCCGTAAATCCCGCAATAAGATGAAGGAATACGCACCGACCCGCCAGTATCTGTTCCTAAAGCAAAATCAACTAAACCAGCTGAAACAGCAACAGCCGACCCACTTGAAGACCCTCCTGGAATCCGGTTGGGGTCCCTCGGATTCAAAGGTGTACCATAATGAAAATTCTCTCCGTTCAGGCTGTACATGAGTTCATCTGTATGGACCGTACCCTGTAGTTTTGCTCCGTGCTTAAGGAGAGTAGCGATGACCGGTGCATGTTGGTCTGCAGGATCATGTGTCCGTAACCAATCTGGATTACCCGCAGTATTTGTATATCCCTGAATGGCAAAAACATCTTTTACAGAAAAGCTCAATTCATTGAGAAGACCTGTGCCAGTAGGTTCAAGCAGTAGATGTTGATTTACGTAAGCATTCCATTTATCAATCATTGCAATGACCTCCAATTTAAGTGAAACTTTCTTACAGCGGGTTTTCTTCTTCCACTTCAAGCACTTTCATTGCTTTCTTTCATGTACATATGTTTTGACACTTTTCGCTGTTTTTTCGGTGTAAATCGATTAAAATGAATATTTTCTAAAAGCAATGATAATAAAATCCCCAGTAACAGTCCGTTGCTAAGTAATGGTCGTATGATTGTTGGAATCGATTCGAAATATGACGAAGGAAACGTCATAACAATGATCCCAACGAATAATGGAACCGCTAAGCGATAACTATTAGCTGTTGTTAAATCGATCCGGGCAAAATATTGCAGGGAGGATTGCAATAGCCGTAAATAGGCAACTAGTAAAACAGCACTCCCTACACTTAACGGCAGTTTCACCATAAGATGACTAACCGCTGGGATGATTCCCATTAACATAAACATTCCACCACCGAGGATAAAAGGAATCCTCTCCAAAATTTTCGTTTGATTCAGAAACCCGATTGATGACACATATGGAGCATAAGGTACCATCCCTGCTAATCCTGCGATGATGGTAAATAGACCGCTTATGGCAAAAGAATGACGATATTGGTTATTTGTTGTCTTTGTTTTATAAATTTCCTCGGTCCCTTTTAGAGCGCCAAATGTATTGGATATGTTAATAAGCCCAGCAATGACCACCGTTAGAATAAGCCCTAAATCAAAACGAGGTGTACCTAAAGGGAAAAGTCCAATGTCTATTTTCCCTGATACATCGATGCCTTCAGTATCAAACAAAAGCGCATATAGGAACCACCCTGCCATAATTCCAATTAATAACGAATATTTACTGACTACAGGTGAAGCTTTTATGCTTAACAAAATGACGAAAACAGCCACAAAACTTGATAAGAAAAAAATCGGAATATCGATTTGTGAAGATCCTGTTTGTGCCCCAAACGAGATTCCCAGCATCCCTTGGAGAAAAATCGTATTTAACCGACAGCCTAATAAAAACATAAAGACAGCCATCACACCATTGGTAAACAGCTTTGAAAAAAACGCTGAAAGCCCGCTTAATCCAATGATGATGGTCATGACACCAGAAATGATGATTCCGACCGCAAGATTCCCTCCTAATTCAGTTAATGACATCCCTTGAGAAGGTGCTGCATAGCACAAACTTAAGATAACTGCCCACCACAGACCTGATTGCCCTTCCATCACCGATCGTTTATGTCCTGCCATAGCTTGTAACATACACGCTGCCCCAGTAAAGAAAAATGAACATTGAAGTAATGAGATCATTTTTTCCTGAGGAAGATGGAAAGCAGCCCCTACTGTAATCGGAATGACTACTGTATTTGTGAACAGAAAAAAGAGCCACTGTAACCCGGCAATCCAATGATGCAGTTTAATTCGTTTCGTCATACATTCACCTTCTATCTAGCGAGACTTATCAGATTTTTACGGACAGTTTTCCACCCTCATTGAGAATTTCCCCAATCTTGAAAGGGTCAAAAACTCTATCCACAGTCATTGCTAACGTTGTATTACAAAAGGTCTATTTATTTCATCACTAAATTTGTTGTTTCATATACGTTCAGCGCAGCTTGCAACGCTTGCCCTGTTTTTACCTGTGCTTGGTGGCGAATCAATACAGCTTCAAGAGCTGCTAACACAAACAGGATATTTTCTTTTCGGCAGCTGTAGCCCATCGTCCCGATTCGCCAAATCTTCCCATGAAGTGGTCCGAACGAGCTTGCAATCTCGATCCCAAATTGATGTAGCAGCATCGATCTTACCGACTCCCCATCAACACCTTCAGGAATTTTTACACATGTAACCATCGGCAGTTTCCATGGGACTTCATTAAATAATTCTAATCCCATCGCCTTGATTCCTTCTACTAGTGCTTTTTCATGGAAACGATGCCTTTCGAATCTTTCTTTCAGACCTTCTTGTAATACAATGCGGACGCCTTCTCGCAAAGCATACAGCATGGATGTTGCTTCAGTATGGTGATTTAATCTTCTCGGTCCCCAATAATCCTGGAGCTGGCTTAAGTCAAAATAATTGCTGCGGATCGGTTCGCTAACATCTGACTGATCAGCTTCGGTGGAAATCCCTCTTTCTACTTTTTTTCTACCAGCAACAACTTTTTCAATCCGGTCATTATACGTAATCGGCGCCATGCCAGAAGGGACTGATAAACATTTTTGCGTCCCGCCAATGACGGCATCTAATTTCCATTCATCGACTTTCACTTCTGTTCCGCCAATCGTTGCAACGGCATCCACGATACATAATACGTCCTGTTTGCGGCATGCAGGTCCAATCTGATCCAAAGGCTGCATACAGCCTGTTGATGTTTCACCATGAACAATCGCAAGTACTTTCGGTTTCACTCTTTCCATTTCTGCGATGATCACGCTTTGGTCGAATACTTTGCCCCACTCACATTCGATGATATGAATTTCCGCTCCATTTCGCTCGGCAATTTCTGTTAACAAATGACCGAATCTTCCGAAAATAGGTATCAACACTTTATCTCCGGGCTTAATGACACTACTTAGTACCGCCTCAATCCCTGCTCTAGATGTTCCATCAATCGGAAATGCCCACTGATTTTTTGTTTGAAATACTTGACGAAGCATCTCCATTGTTTCATTCATCATGTTTGTAAATGCTGGATCAAACTGTCCTAGTATCGGCGTGCTCATCGCACGCAACACTCTTGGATCGACTTCAACAGGACCTGGAGTCATAATTGTACGCAAAGGTGAATTCATTTCTTGAAATACATTCAAACTGGTAGCCTCCTTAATACGCTAATTTATACAAAATCTTGATTAATAGTTGGATTCCATTTTCTAAATCTTCTGTTCTCGTAAACTCATTTGGCGAATGGCTAATTCCTTTATGGCTAGGTACAAATAATAACGATGTCGGACAAAATGTCCCGAAAATTTGTGAGTCATGACCTGCACCACTCGTCATTTTTTTGTAAGGCATTTGTTCACTCGTTAAGATCGCTTCTGAGATTTCAATCAAGCTTTCAGACATTTCTACTGGTTTTTCATTCATCCAATTATGAATCGTTACTTTTGTTTGATGTTTGTTTGCAATCGATTCGAATTGAGTGAATACGTCACGGCAGAACTCGTCAAGAACATGTTCTTCACAATGGCGAATATCAATACTAAACATTGTCTTTCCCGGGATGACATTTGAAAGATTTGGCTCCGTGAATATTTGTCCGACCGTCGCTACTAAATCCGGAGACGTTTCTTTCGCTTTCTGGATAAGATATTGAATGAGTTCAGCTGCCGTGTACATCGCATCTTTCCGCCAAGCCATAGGTGTTGTTCCTGCATGATTGCTTTCACCGATCACGGTAACGTGGTATCTTCTCTGTCCTACGATATGGCTCACAATGCCGATTGATTTTTCTTCTCGTTCTAAAACTTCGCCTTGTTCAATGTGCAGTTCAATAAAAGAAGCAAGGTCGGTCCGCATAGGATTTCGATAGTTTCCTTTCCCAAACCCTGCTTCTTGCATCGCCTCTATAAAAGGAATACCTTGTGAATCAGTCAGTCCTTGAACATCTTTTAAGGATTTCACGCCAGTAATACTGCCAGATCCCCAGTATGTCATAGGAAAACGACTTCCCTCTTCCTCACATAAAGAGACCACTTCAAGATTTTTCTTTGGTAGCCCATAATGTTCATATAAAAATTGTAAAGCAATGATCCCCGCTATCACACCATATGCTCCATCATACTTACCGCCATCTATCACTGTATCAATATGCGAGCCTGTTAAAATAGTAGAGGCATCTTCATTAGCAGCCGATAATCTTCCAAATAAATTTCCAACATCATCATAATAGGCTTGGAGACCGATCTTTTCCATGCGTTTTTTTAGAGCTTGCTGAGCCGATTGCCAATTTGCAGAATACAATGTGCGTGTGACACCGTTTCTTTTACTTTTTCCATATGAAGCTAACCACTCCACCATTTCTTCAATTTGATCAAATAAGGCAAGTGATTTGTTTTCACTTATAATCAACGTAATCCCCCTTTAGTTTTTCTTGTGAATTTCCTCCTGATAATGGTATATTTTTTAACATGATAAGTAATATAAACAATTGTAAAAAATTTTACCATGAAAATCATTCACATAAATGTAGAACATTTTCCTGTTTTATTGTTTAAACTAACTAAAATTTTGATTAAAATGAAAAGGAATCTGTTAATTATCCTAACAAAGGGAGAGAGAATGAATGAAATTAAATGATTTACTAAGTCTTCCGGTTTTTGAAGGAGCAACTTTAACAGCAGGAAATCAGGGGATTGAACGTGAAGTCCATACAGTTAATATGATGGATGCACCAGATATTATTCATTTTTTAAAGAAAAATGATTTACTTATTACAACTGCGTTTCATTTCAAAGATGATCTTGATTCCTTATTAATCCTCATTAGAGAAATGGAGAAACAAGGATGTTCAGGATTAGGCATTAAAACAAAGCGATTCTTAGAAGAGATACCAGAAGCGGCTATTACACTTGCAAATGAACTTGATTTTCCACTAATTGAACTGCCTGTTCATACTTCGTTAGGAGATATTGTCAATCAATCCTTGAGTTATATTCTTGATGTTCGTACAAATGAATTGCATCATGCTATGCAAACTCACCAGCTTTTCACAAAATACGTGATAAGTGGACAAGGAATCGATAAGATTCTTGATCGCTTATCCTCTCTTATTAAATTTCCTGTTGTCTTGTTAAATTCACATTTACGTCCAGTTCGAAATCAGGTGAAGAACACCTCGATCGATAACCTGGAAAAAATGCTTGTAAATGGGTATTCCTTTTATTTTCCAAAAGCAACTATGTCCAGCTTCTCCATGGTAAATGAGACGAGAGAGACGGTTACACTTTTCCCAGTTTACACACATAATGAACAGTCCAGCTATCTAGCTGTCTTAGGGTTTATTCCACCATCCAACCGTTCAACCATATTAACTGTTGAACAAGCGTCCAATGTCATTGCATTTGAACTAATGAAAGAAAATGCGTTAAAACAACATTCAAGACGTCTTCAAAATGAGTTTTTTACGAACTTTATTAATGGGACATTTTCTACATATGAAGAAGTCATTAGCCGTGGAAGAGAATTTGGTTTAAACAACGAACAAAGGTATATATGTGCAGTTGGTGATATTGTGGATGAAGAGAAAACCATCTCCTATTTGCGAAGTCAGTCTGAAAATGAGCTCATTTACGAAGCAATTGAATTTGAAATCCAATCCTTTCATCAAACCGTGCATATATTTACGATCGATCATTCCTATATATTTCTATTGGAGCTGAATGACACTTGGAAAAACATTGAACAATCTTTCCTTTCTTTGTTAACAAATATTCAATCAAAGCTTCATACCCACTTCCGCTCGAACATTTCATTTGGGATTAGCAACTACGCCGAACAACTTAAGCAAGTTCCGATCTCCTATAAAGAGGCAAGAGACGCACTTTACTATGGAAATATGTTGGGTAAAAAACAATTTATTGAAATTTATCAACCAAAGGAAGTCACGGAAATCTTACGTATGGTTCCTATCGACCAATTAAAAAAATTTTATACAGATACGTTTCAAGCATTTGCCAATGAATCGAAAAAAGATTATCAAGATCTGCTCCATACTTTATCTGTTTATTTAGAATCACATTGCCAAATTTCCGAAGCAGCAAAACGTTTATATGTACACCGCAATACCATCATCTATCGTTTAGAAAAATGTGAAGAAATAATAGGAAGAAGTCTAAAAGAACCTGATGAAACACTTCGATTACGCCTTGCATTTAGAATAAAAGCCTTACTTCAAGGAAATCATTGAATTTAGTGTCTGGCACTACACGAACGGAACATTTATAAACGAAAAAAGACTGTTCGGAGCTAGACTATCTCTTTCCATTAAGCTGGAAGATTACTCAATCCTAACAGCAACATCATAAGAGTGATGATTGTTGTAATAATATGAGCGAGGGCGTCCATTCCCCATACTTTCAGGACACCCTCCAATTCATATTTTGTCTAAACAATTTTATTTAGATGAAGGAAATATTCTCCTCGATTTAGCGAATTTGGTTGGCTTCGTTTATTTTTAGAAATCGTATGATCAATTGATTTATAGCCTCCAGGTTTAATAGAAAAAGTGCTAGTGCTTATGAGCAGAATTATTCTTGTAATCATTTATTGAAAACGGCCTTATTTGTCCTAAATTTCACTTTACACTATTAACATGCCTATCAAAAAAATGCCTATTTAATGGGTATTTAATATGCTAACTCAATAATCTTTTTAATGTTGTCTTCATTTACTTCCGATTTTAACTTTCCTGCTAAGAGATTTATTTAGTAATAACATCATCCTTGTCCTGATCGAGGTCGTTGCTGGACCTTTCCACTATTTTATTTAATTCACCTGTATCCCCTTTGGCATTGATGATTTCAAGTATTTGATTTAAGCCCTCGTTAATTTGATCACCATTATCTTTCATCATTAAACCTCCTTATAAAATTACTATTATCATTTTCCACTTTAACATTAAGTATGTTTCTGATTGGATTATATCCAAGGTAAATTTCATTTGACTGTTCGTCCATGCGTTAGTATGACTCCAACAACCATGGTGAATGCCATACAATAGATATTTTTTTATCAAAAAAATCTTCTCCAAGTCAACATACATTTCTTTTCGGGCTATAGGTAATATGCGATTCCCAACAATTTAAAAAATCCATAAACCCATCTTTTAAAGCCTCATTGTAGCTTTCAGCAATGTATGACTCATATATTGTTTCTTCTTACCGTTTCCAAGGAGGATTTCTGACTTCGCTTGTTTTTATCTTTCCTCTTTTTTCAAAGTCCTTAAAATGGATGATCTCAGAGAGAATCTTACAATCATCTGCTTTTTCAAACTCGGCTCTAGCCTCATCCTTATTGTCATACTCAAACATTTTGATGCTGTCTTGTAAAAAAAGGGTTAAAATCCACACATCAATTCCTCCCTGGATAGTAAGATTAAAGAATCTTTAAGAACGAACACATTCAAAATGAATTAGCTGTTTCATGGATCATCTGGCTGTAGCTGTCAAGTATGTTTTAACAAATTCGTCACATTTCTCTCTTTCTAGATTCTCCGTTTATTATTTCTGTGGCTATTAAAACATTTCATCTCTTCTCTCATATTTTTTCAGCCATCATCCTATTTTTTAGCGAGTACCTATTCAATAAACAGATTAAAAGCGATTGTAATCAGCCAGCCTAGAGCAAGCGTACCCAATAGATATGTACAAATATAAAGGAAAATCTCCATCATGAATCCTCCTGGTATCGTATTATCTAGGATTTTATTAAAATAAATCCAAGTCCTTTTTTATAAAGTAGTAAGGATGCTTGCTGCTTAATGCTGATCCAAAAACACTAGGGAATCAGGGGAATTTGTGAAAATTAAAGCGTTTACATTTATTTCAATTTAGCAGTTGTCAACACCTTTCCTTCTAAATCAATGCCATTATAACAAGTGAATTAAAGAAATATGTCGAACCATCAGAAATTCACTTATTTGTAAATAGACTGTTAACTTCTGTTAACAAACCGTTATAAAAACTAATATTTGTCTAATAGATGAAATCGTATGACTCATACAGAGGTTTGATTCTCACAGCAAAACTCTATTTTTCAGCAATGGTCCTACCCCCTTACATCATTTGAGGAGGTAGGAAAAATTGCATCTACACGCAAATAACAATAAATAACTTTTCTATATTAGTTTTTGAAAAATAATCTCAAATTGATATTTGTTTCATCTCATTTTGAGATGTATAATAAAAATAAGAAAATGAAGGAAACGCTTACAAGATTGTAACTACAACGTTACTTCTTATATATAAGGAGGACAAAACAATGAGCCAATTAGCAAGAGAAACTAAAGTAAAAGATTTATTAGAAAAACAAAAGTTCAATCAAAAAGAACTTTCTGAAATGACAGATCCGCAGATTGAATACTTTCACTGGCTCTATTTTGAAGATTCTGTCTACGATTATATGTAAGTTGAAAATAAATAATCATAATAAAGCTCTTGTACTCCGTACAGGAGCTTTTCAGATTTATATATTGGTGAAAATAGAAAAAACACCCACTAAAAAGTGAGTGCTTTAAAAAATTATGCTATTTCGGAGACAGAAACTGTAGATGAAAAACTTATTAACAAAGTAAATAAGAAAAAAAGAATAAATTATAGAATTTAATGAGACCTTTTTTCAACTCTTGAACTAAGTTATTTACATTTAAAATCAAATAATAAAGTGTACCAGGCTGTCGATATAACATTTCCATAATGTGTTAATATCCGGATGTTGTTCTTAAAAGACAATAATACAACAAAAAAACCCCTTTTTCGAAATTGCAATTTAAAAAAGGGGTTTTTCAACAAGCTGAGACACTTAATAAAGTGTCCTTTACTTTCTTGCTTCACTTACTAAGCCATTTAACGGATTAATAACTCTTGCTATATCTCCATCATTTTCCCATATATATGAGTTTGTCCATAATAATTGTGAAGGCGGATTATGAGTTGCTCCTCTTCCCGAAACTACTGTGACTGACGAACCTTTCTTCAAAACATAATTATTTGGAAAGTAGAAAGTTTGTCCTCCATCAGCACTATACAATCTCCATCCAGTTAAATTTAGATCCCTGGAATCGACATTTTTTATTACCACTTTATCTTTCTCTAAATCTAAGCTTGTAATCTGTAATTTTCCAATCGGATCTGGATAACTAGATTGATAAGCAGATACTAATGTACTGCTAATTGCAATATTACCACCTAAAACAAATATGTTATAAACTCCCAATTTATTAACTAAACTTTTAACGCCTGGTATGTAGTTAGTGTTATGTGATAGAACAATAGCTGCATTTTTACGATGAGCCAAACCTGAAGCTGCTACAGAATCTGGATAATCTTCTTTTCCTGTACTAACCGAAGTTCCACGTACTAATATAGCGTTATTTGGTTGGAAATTAGCTAATGCTAAACGATTTGTATCATATCGATCTTTTCCAGCATATCTTTTCACTGATATACCTTTTGATCTTAGAATATCCTCTACCTTTTTACTAACTACTCCTGTTCCACCATATATATTTACACTTTTAATGTTGGAAGGTATATTTACAGGAATAGTGTCTTTTGTTACTAAGTAAATTGGCACCCCATTTATTGCAGAATCGGTTGATGCAGATAATGCGTCTGCTACAGATGTCCCACTTGCAACAATTGCTCTTGTGTTGGTATCTGTACCCGCTTCCCTGTTAATGTAATAGGCAGTTTGATATCTCTCACTTCCATATATTCTTTCAACTTCTAATCCTTTTGATTTAAGAGTATTAACAACTGTATTACTTATCGCTTTTTCTCCACCAAGAACATATACTTTTAAAGTATTTAATCTTCTTATTTCATCTAGAACTTTAGTGGAAATCGTATTTGTATAGGTTAATAGTATAGGAGCATCTTTAGCACCAGATAAACTTGCAGCACTTAAGGCATCAGCAGGATTATCAGCTCGTGCTAAAATAACAACTCTTTCTCCTGCAAGACCACTTGGCCAACCTTTTTTAGAAATTTCAATTGCAGTTGATAAGCGGTCAGAACCAGAAATTCGTATATAACTACCAGTCGCTTCAGTTTCTTGAACCGAAGAAAACAAAAGTGATCCAGTTAATACAGCAAGTGTTCCAATCTTTAACAATTTCTTCAACTTATTCCCTCCCTAGTAAATTTGTACCCTTGTAGATTATATACCAGATTGTGGAATAGTTACAATATTTAATAGTAATAATGAACTGTATTTTTATCATTTTTTCATTCTTCTTGATCTGTTTTTTAGCTTAAATTGTGAATATTTTATGATGAAATCATTCTATGGTATCTGTCGCTTCCTTGTTAGGCTATAAAAAGGATTTTAAGATGTTCATTTCTCCAAACAAAAAAACACTCACAAACATTAATATATAAACATTTTTTGTAAGTGTTTTTTCCCTTTTTATTTTTATAACATATCAGTTCAATTGTTTCACTTTTATAGGCTTGTTTTCCCTGCTTCGTTTGATGATTTCCCCGATAATGCTGATTGCAATTTCTTCTGTTGTTTCCGAGCCAATTTCCAATCCGATTGGAGAGTGAACCTGCTCCAGCTGTTCTTGTGTGACTCCTTCACTTTTTAATTTTTCAAATATGTTTATGACCTTGCGCTTGCTGGCGACCATCCCAACGTATGCGATTGGAAATTGAAGTGCCGTTTTTAATACAATATCATCACGATCTTTTGTTACAATCACTACATAAGACTTCTCATTGAGGTTGGCTTCAAGCATTGCCTTTCCAATATCCTCATTTACAAAAAGGTCGGATGCATTAGGAAAGCGTTCCTTTGTGCAGTAACCAATCCGATCATCGACAACGCAATAAGGATATTCAAGAAAATCAGCAAGCTTTGCCAACGCATAGCCTAAATGACCGGCACCAGCCAGAACGAGTTCTGGCCTGCTTGTATAGACTTCAATAAACACCCGCAACGTACCGCCACAATTCATTTGAATTCCGTCTTTTGCATGTTTATTCAATTTGTATTCAACAATTTTCGATTGACCTTTTTGGATTGCCTTTATACTCTCTTCGATAATATAGTGTTCAGCCAAGCCCCCTCCGACAGTTCCTTCAATCGTACCATCACGGTATACAATCATTTTTCCAACATGGCTGGGAGTCGAGCCTTTTGATTCAATAATCATGGCTAAAGCAAAGGTTTCGTTTTGACGTGTCAGCTTGGCCACTTTTTCCATCAGCAGCATGAATAGCTCCCCCTTTATTTAAAAGCATTCATTCGATTGATATTGCTTCATGCTAAGAAAATAACGTAAAAGATTTAAGGCAACGGTTTTTCTGTATAGAGCAGTGGAGCGTTGATCGTCGATTGGTTTAATGATTTTATCGAAGGCCGCCACAATCTGAGTGATGTCTCCATCTGCTAATGGTATGGTTTTTCCAAGCAACTTTTTCTCAATATCAATGGAACGAACAATAGTAGGTCCGACCGCCCCAAATGAAAAGCGAACATCCTCGATTTGAGCATCATTTACCCGGATAAATCCTGCAAACGATACTTTGGCAATTGAATCTGCGTTGCGGTTGCCGACTTTCTCAAAAACGACACGAGAACCTTCCTCTACTACGGATGGCAAGATAATTTCAACCAATATTTCATTGTGATGGCGTTGAACCCTTCGTGGACCTTGAATAAAATCGCTGATAGCTACTACACGATCACCATGAACGGAGCGCAGCAAAAGTTTTGCGTTGTATACATATAACAATGGCAGTGTGTCTCCAGCTGGAGAAGCGTTGCAAATATTTCCTCCCAATGTCCCTCTGTTTCTAATTGCCGGTGCCGCAATTGTTTTGATTGCATTCTTTAATGGGATTGGAATGAACGGGTCTTCAAGTAAATCGCTGTAGGTACAACAGGCACCGATGTGGAGATCCTTATGATTTTGATACACTCGCTTTAGCTCAGAAAGGTGATCAATAAAAACAATCGGTTTTGGGATTTTCGGGGGGACTCCCCTTCGACTTTTGTGAAGGACCATGACATCGGTGCCTCCAGCAATGATCATACAGTTTTCTTTATTCAATTGGCTCAGCGTTTGGTCTAAACGATCGAAGCGATACGCGGTTATTTGTTCTGCCATAAGCCGTCCCCTTTTTTAGCTGCTTTAGTTATAGCATCTACAATCATATTGTAGCCCGTACATCGGCACAGATTTCCGGAAATACCTTCACGGATGTCAGTCTCTGAAGGATGAGGGTTTTTGGATAATAAAGCTGCACTTGCCATAACCATTCCAGGAATGCAATAACCACATTGTACTGCTCCGGCAATGGAATAGCTCTCATCTAAAATCTTAAACTGTTCCGTTTCCATGATCCCTTCAATCGTTTGAATATTAGCTCCATCAATTGAGCCAATTGGAATAAGGCAGCTGTTTTGCAGAAGGTTATTCACAAAAACACTGCAGGCTCCGCATTCCCCTTCCCCACAGCCTTCCTTTGTTCCGATTAACTCAAACTCATCTCTTATTAAATCTAGTAATCTTGCTGTAGCAGGGGCATCAGTTTCTACTGTTCTACCATTAAGTGTAAATTTAATCAACCTCTTCACCTTCTCTCACACAAAAACTTTCAATAATGACTTCTGGTGTAATTGGTATTTGCTGAAAAGAAGTTTGCAGTGCATCCTCAATTGCTGCTTGAACTGCCGGAGCGCCGCCGATTAAAGTCAATTCACCTGCCCCTTTCGCTCCGTATGGACCATCAGCATAGGGATTATCAAAGACCTTGCTTTCGATTGAAACAACGTCCAATGAAGTCGGGGGCCCATAATCTGATATACTTTTTTGCTGGATTCTGCCTTGCTTTGACGTCATCTTTTCTAGATAACCGTACGCTAATCCTTGAGCTAAACCACCGTCAATTTGGCCTTTCATAATCCGTTCATCGATGACCTTCCCAACTTCATAATTGCCGTATACGTTTTCCAACTTTACAATTCCTGTTAACCGATCAACTTCTACTTCAACGATATTAACGCCCCATGAATAAGCCGGGTAGGCATCTCCTGTGAAGGTTTTCTCGTCCCATGGAATCATTTCACGGTGAACATAGTTCTCAACTACTTCCTGTTCGACACCTATTTGCCACTGAGATTTAAGTTTTTTTGCCGCACGTTCAAGCAATTTTCCCACGATCATTGTCGTCCTGGAGGCTACTGTAGGACCAGAGTCGGGAACCTCTTTTGTATCTGGATAAGGGTACAATATTTCTTCGTACGGGAGGTCTAGTTCTTTAGCGACAATTTTGCACAGCGTCGTCAAAATGCCTTGTCCCATATCAGAGTTTGAGATTTTTAGCGATACTTTGTCGTCCTTTGATTTAACCAGCTTCACCGTTGCCTTAATATGATCTCTTTCGCCGCTGCCCGTAAATCCACATCCGTGGAGGAACAGCGAAGTTCCTATGCCTTTTTTAAAGCGCTGATTTTGCTGATTGAAACGCTGAAACGCCGCTTTTTTCTTTTTATAATCTGACACGTTGAGTAAGTCCTCAATCATTTCTTCCATTAATATTGGATCTCGAAATTTTCCTTTAGTGATGGTGGGGTCTCCTTGTTTGACAAGGTATTTTCGTTTATATTCAAGTGGTTCGATGTTTGCCAATTTACTCAGATGTCCAATATGACTTTCAATTCCGGCAAAGCTTTGTGGAGCACCAAAACCTCTGAAAGCACCGTTTGGAACTGTATTGGTTTTTAAAACATAGCCTTTTGCATGAAAATGCGGAATGTTATAAACACCTGCACTGTTTATTAATGCGCGCTGCAGCACGACAGAACTCAATCCCGCATTCGCACCGCCATCAAGAAAAATGTCAACACACATACTCAAAATATTTCCTTCCTTATCAAGGGCTGTCCGATAGTTGAGTTTGGCAGGATGCCTTTTCGTCGTAACCTCCATATCCTCAGAACGATCGAACACGAGCATCACGGATTTTTTGACTGCTTTTGCAGCAACGGCTGCGTGACAAGCCATCATCGAAGGATAATCTTCTTTGCCGCCAAAACCTCCGCCGGTAGGACTTTGAACAACTCTAACTTCATCGTCACCACAGGCTAGTGCGCTTAGCAATGCATTTTTTATATAATAAAGACATTGCATCGATCCCTGGACGACAATTTCATCATCTTTATAAATGGCGAGCATACCTTGCGGCTCAAGATAGACATGCTCCTGATAACCCGTATCATATTCTTCTTCGATGATTTGATGTGCTCCCTGCTCAATCGCTAAAATATTCGCTAAGCTTTCCCCGAATTCATAGCTTGCCATAGTAACCCCGGATGCTGATTTTTGTTTGATCGCTTCGTCCAATGTATAGATAGCGTGATGTTCTTCTAATTCAATCTTCACTTCATTTAACAAACGGTACAGGATATTCAGGTCTTTTCCAGTGAGCATGAGAATCGGCTCACCAATATAATTGACCCACTCATTAGCAAAAATGGGTTGATCTTCTTTAATAATTTTGACATAATTCGGTCCGGGGATATGCTCTGCACCTACAGCTTCATATCCGTCCGGAAGGTTTGGTAATTGAATAGATATGATTTTTCCATAAGCAATTGGCGAGCGATACAAAACGCCATAAACCATATTTTCTACTTTCACGTCACTAATATAGGCCAACTGGCCAGATACTTTCCCTTTATGGTCTTTTTTGGGTACTGAAGTGCTTATGTCCTTTAGATTCATTGCAACAACACCTTTCGACTCATTTATATAAACGACAAATGATGAATAAAAACCTTTTCCTATGATTCTATAAATGAGAATGTTAGTTTATGACTATTCAAGAATTTATTGTATTTAATTATATTCTTATTCCGGAAAACTTTACCTATTTATGTAAGATTTTTTGACTAAGTATTTTAATTTAACTTGCTAGTTAATTTCTGCTTCATGTACTCACTTGGAAGTGCTTGTGCGGTCTCCAAAAAAACAACAATAAAAATGCAGCTTGATTCGACCCGGAAAGCTGATCGAATGAAGCTGCGTTGAAATAACGAAAAAATATGGAGAAATTTAACCTTTATGATAATCAATGGCTTTTTGGTAATCCTCTGGCGTATCGACATCCATAATTACTCCCGGGTCATCTACATTAAGGTATTCCTTTTCGAAACCTTCTAGAACAACACGTAAATTACTTTCTGAATTGGTTTCGATAATTTTTTGTTTCACTTCGCTTGATAATTTGATAGGGTGACCACCTTTATAATGAAAGCTTGGAATAACTACATTCCCTTTGTGTTTTGAAATTAGCTGAACGGTTTCTTTTTTTACAAGCGGACAATCTCCAGGTGTTATAAAAAAGGCTGGAGCCATTATTTCTTTGCTGCCCCTTTGAATGGAAGTAAACATTCCCTTGTTAAAGTTCTCATTATAAACAACCTTTATCTGAAATGAAAAGGCATTTTTTTGGCAGATTTTTGCCATTTCCTCTTGAATGAGCTCTATTTTAAACCCAGCTACGACAATGACCCTGCTGCATAATTCTTCAAATTTAGAAATCGTTTGCTCCAACACGCTCATTTGCCCCAGCGGCAAAGTCATTTTAAATGCATTCGCTCGGCTTGAATATCCAGCAGCTAAGACGATGGCTTCCATTTTTTATCCCCCTCTATCTATCGTTTCATCTTATTTATCTATACTAACAATTTATTTGTAATTATAACTATTATATAAAAAGTATTCATTGACAGTTCTTTAACTCAATTAATTCTTGTTACACATAACTCATTTCCTGTTTTTGAGATAACTTCATTATTGTTGAACTTCTACAATCTGTTCGTTTTCTAACATATTTTCCTGTTCTTTGTTTAATTCTATTCCTAAAACAGTTCGGAGTTGAACAGGCAACGTTTCCTCTACAGAATCGTAAAATACAATAATTTCCTGCATACATGCTTCTCCATAATAGTTCAAGAAAATTTCTAAGTCAGTCCGATATTCTTCAATATCAGTCCATTCCTTTTTCAATAGTTGATCCGATTGTAGTCTTGACAAAATATTGGTGTAAACAGCACTCTTGGATTGTATTTTCTTTATTTCTTTCTGCATTTGTTTATTTATGCTTTCAATTTCTTGCACCGTTTCCATTTCAGCTCCGCCAAATTTTTTAATAGTTGGTGTTAAGAAAAGTGCCAAATCAACAAAAATAAAAATACCAGCCAAATACAAATACCTTTGCCAATTCGTTGTTTGAAATCCGCTCTCACTAAATAAAACGACAATCCCAATAATAAGAAAAAAATATCAAGTTCGTCTTAAGTTTTGTTTATAATCTCTAAAAAGAACTGGTTCTGCCCAACTCACATAAAGAACAATTCCAGTAACAAATAGCAAAAGAAACCATTTATTCAATTCAATAAAACTATGTAAATGTATACCAAATAGGTTCCAAATAGCACTTAATACAATACATACTATGATAATAAAGATCAAATGCTTAATAGTTTTGCTCGCATATCCTTTCTCTCCTGTTCTTCCGTCTTCACACTGGTCCCTCCTTTCAATAGTTTATTAGTTTTAAAAAAAGTTTTTTTAAATTTTATTTTTGCAATACCCTTCCAATTATACAAAATTTTCCGTCTAATGTATTAATAAGGAGGGAATTGCTTGTTTTCCGATTAAGAATTTACTCTTATTTACATTAATAAAGCAGGAATTAGCTCTCGCCATCTTCCTTCAAATGGTCCTCACTTTTTTCAGAGTGACAAAGTAGAGCTTAATATAAAAAACATCCAACAAAAAAATTGCTAAATGTAAAAAAGGTTTCTCTAGCCTTCCTTTAAAAATTTCGATTCTATGCATAAAACAACTAATAAGCACATATCCATTTTGAGTAACAAATTTATTTTATTGTTCTTTATTAAGAATGGAGAGATGAAAGATGGCGAATCAGCTTCAGCCGGGACATGAACTTCTGGCAAACCAACAAATTACCGCAAACAATGGGCGAACCTTTCTCATCATGCAGGAAGATGGAAATTTCGTGCTTTATGAAGTACATAAGGGCAAAAACATCCCTGTTTGGGCGTCTAACACTAACGGCAGCGGTGCCGTGAAAGCAGTCATGCAGGGTGATGGCAACCTTGTCGTCTACAAGGCTAATGGCCAAGCGGTCTGGGCATCTGGCACCGATGGGAACGGCGGAGCATACCTCACCCTTCAGGACGATGGGAACTTGGTGATCTACACCAGCCAAGGAAACGCCCTCTGGGATTCGGGAACATGGCGCCATAATCGAAAGCTTGGTTTCAACCCGGCGGTTCACGGATTTTTGTTTCAAAACAAATTTGTCAACAGTATAGCTAATATCCCGGGATATGGAGAAGTGGAAACAGAGGGAAGATGCGGAGGAATGGCTTTTGCTGCTCTCGATTACTTCCTCAAGGGCATTCCAGTTCCAAAATACACCGGGAACCTGTTCAACACGGAGGTACCCCCTGATGGACACTGGCTTGCGGATTACCTATACAATCGACTGATGGACAGCTTCCTTGTTCCTTCCTCCATCAAGTATATTCATTGGACGACGGCATCCGATCATTCTACTGTTTTTGGAGGAAAGGGAGTCAGCCGCTGGACGAAGGAGGAGGAGTTTCCAAAGCTTAGGTCGCGCATAGACGCTGGTAAGCCTGTTGTCCTCGGGATGGTCGATGCCACCAATCTTACGCAAGTCGGATCAGAGAATCACCAGGTTCTAGCCTATGGGTATGAGTGGCATTCGAAGGCTAATATTATGAAAGTATTCGTGTACGATAACAACACAGTTGGAAGAGAAGTCGTCTTATCTTCTGAACCAGGCAACCCGCACTTTGACGCTACGAATACCGACCCATGGAGAGGCTTTTTCGTTGTCGACTACACGCAGAAGAATCCGCCTGTGTTCACGACCAAGCCACCGGCGGCCAATGCTGCGGTCCGATACGGTCAGACCATTAAGGTCAGTCATCTCATGACAGGGCTGACTCTTCATTCACATGCACTTAACTATGGCCATGCAGGCAGCTCAGGTCAACAACAGGTCACCTGCTTCAGGGGAGCCGATGACAATGACCTTTGGAGAATCAAGGGGCCGCATGGTACGGATGCAAACTTTAAGATCAATGAAATAGTCAAGCATGGTGATGTGATCCGGCTCGAGCACGTGCTCACAAAACGTAACCTGCACAGCCACTCAGGACACCCTTCCCCTGTCACTGGTCAGCAGGAGGTGACCTGCTTTGGTTCTGGAGGCCAGGGAGATAACAATGATAACTGGCGGGTTGAGTTCGAAGGCGGCGGTCTGTGGACAGCTCAGCGACGAGTGAGACTTGTCCACCAGAACACGAACCATACGCTCCACTCCCACCTCGAGCACAGCCATGCCCAATGGACTGCAGGCCAACAGGAGGTAACCGGATTCGGTGGCCGTGACGATAATGACTGGTGGTGGCTCTTAGAAATTCGCTGAGTAGGAACTGGTTTCAAGTCTTTGTACATTGAGCACAAGCTGCAACGATATTTACATCTATATCTATTGGTTAAGTAGCTATCAGAGTGGAAATTAAGCAAATTCTCTTCCTAATGTGAAGTGACTCCCAATAGGTAGACATGGTTATTTTATCAGGAAGATTAGTTGGGTATGAGTCCGATCTTGTAGTAGACTCATACCTTTTCATTTTGCTTTAGTAGAAAATATAACGGTAACTCTTTTTCCCTTACTGATCTAATATCGGAACATTTTCATAAATTCAAGCGAGATTTGGGAATATACCGTTTCATTTTATTGATTTCATGATCGTATTCAAACCTAGATGCTTTCGTCCACTTGTTTTATCTCTTTTTTAGTGGTTAAATCGTTTTCTTTACTCAGCAACGTATGACTCATATACCGTTTCTGCTTACCATTTCCAAGGAGGATTTCCGACTTCGGCTGTTTTTAACTTTCCTCTTTTTTCAAAATCCTTATAATGGACGATCTCAGAGAGAATCTTACATTCATCTGCTTTTTCAAACTCTACTCTTGCTTCATCCTTATTATCATACTCAAACATTTTTATGCTGTCTTGTAAAATAAGGGTTAAAATCCACACATCAATTCCTCCCAGGATAGTAAGATTATGAAAGAATCTTTAAAAACGAACCCATCTCAAAATATATTAGCTGTTTCATGTATAATCTTGCTGTATGTATCAAGTTTAAAAACAGATTCTAACTTTCCTCTCTTTCTAGATTCTCTGTTTGTTAACTCTCTGGGATCACGAAAAACTTCCTCCAATGAAATTCCTTTTCCATTGCGTTATCATCTTTCATCCTAACCTTATTGGCGACTATTGAAACTATTCAATAAACAGATTAAAAACGATTGTGATCAGCCAGCCTACAGCATGAGTACCCGATAAATATGTACCAATAGAAAGGAAAATCTCCATCATGATTCCTCCTCGTATCTTTAAATTTGGATTTTAAATGAATCCAAAATACCTGTTCATAAAGCGGCTAGAATGCTTGTTTCTAAATGCTGATCCATAAAACACTGGGCAATAAGTGAACCCTGCAGTAATTAAAGCGTTTTCAATTCCTTGTGTTTAGCGGTTGTCAGCTCCTTTCCTTCTAAATCAATGTCATTATAACAAGTGATTCTTAAAAATATGTCGAACCTTCGGACATTCACTTATTTGTAAATAGACTGTTATCTTCCGTTAATAAACCGCTATAAAAAACTAATATTTGTCTTATAGATGGAATCCTGCTGTCCTATATTAACTAAAGAATTAGCAAAACACCTTTTCATATAAAAATTAAAAATTGTACAAAAGATATTTATTTACTAATTTTGTTTCATCAGAATGTATGGTACATGTTAATTGCCATCAACAACCCTTGTTTGATTTGAATGATGGTGCGAATTTCTGAATCGCTTGCGGTAAAGTCTTCATATACATTTTTCATATAGTGTAGGAGTATGGTTTGGACAAATCGTATCGTAAAAGATGATTAGTCTTCCTATTTATTTCCTTAAAGGGTATCTATATTTATCCGAATACAACATATATTATGGTGAATAAAAAAGCTTTGGATTTAATAGAATCCAAAGCTTTTTTGATTGCGACTAAGAAGTTTTTGTTAACTTATTTTATATATAATATTCCCCTCTACATGAGGTTAATCGACATTATCTTAACAGGAAATGTATAGAAATATAATGCTAAAAAATAAAAGTCTACCTCATTTTTAAAATGTACCCTATAGAGTAGACACGTAGAAAAAGTCTACCTATAGGGTACTTTTTTGTATAATTAAAATACAACTAAAGAGAAGCAATAGGGGACTGGAGAAAATAATGAGTAAAAAGACTTTTACAGATAAAGAGATCATACAATTGTCAGCTAATAAATACGTTAAATCTGTTAGTTCTAAAGGAATTACTTATACTGATGAATTTAAACGTATTTTCATTGATGAAAATGAAAAGGGAAAGTTACCTAGGGATATATTTGAGGAATGTGGATTTGACATAGATATTATTGGGATGAAACGTGTTCAATCATCGGGCAAAAGGTGGAGGGCTGCCTATCGAGAAAGTGGAGTTTCCGTGTTACGTGATACTAGAAGTGAAAACTTAGGTAGACCTAGAGAAAAAGAACTTACATTAGAAGAGAAGAATGCTCGATTAGAAGCACAAATCAATTTACTAAAGGCTGAAAATGAACTATTAAAAAAGATTCGTTTTGCAGAAAGGGGGATGAAGAAGTAGTACTTCCCCCTTGCCAAAAGTACATTCTTATTCGTTCAGTGATTAAAAAATATCAACTAAAAAATATGGTTAGCTACCTGTGTGAACTGGCTGGTATTTCACGAAGTGGTTATTATAATTACTTCTCAGAGAAGTCTCAAGAACAAAGAAGGCAAAGAGATAAAAAGGAAGAAGAAGTGAAGGAGATAATCTTAAAAGCATTCAAATATAAGAATCGTAAGAAAGGGGCACGCCAAATTAAAATGACCTTGGCGGGTCAATTTAATGTTGTCCACAATTTAAAGCGTATCCGACGAATCATGAAGAAGTACGGTATTATTTGCCCTATTAGAAAGGCAAACCCTTATAGACGAATGATGAAAGCAACACACGAACACCGTGTTTTTCCTAACTTATTAAATCGACAATTTAAGCAGAATGTACCTGGAAAAGTCCTTCTTACAGATATTACTTATTTATTTTATGGAAAAGGTCAAAAGGCTTATTTATCAACGATTAAGGATGCTTCTACCAATGAAATCATAGCTTATAATGTTTCAGATCGATTGACGATTGCCTTGGCTACAGACACCCTTTTAAAGTTAATGAAAAATAGAAACTTTAAGAAAGCTAAAGATGCCTTAATACACTCGGATCAAGGGGTTCACTATGCTCACCCTGACTTCCAAAGGTTAGTTGAAAAATTAGGATTACGCCAATCCATGTCAAGAAGAGGAAACTGTTGGGATAATGCCCCTCAAGAATCATTTTTTGGTCATTTTAAGGATGAGGCATACATAAAACCTTGTACAACCTTGGATGAATTAAAACTCGAAATACTATAGATAACAATGGAATTTAAATAAGATGACCCCTGTTCAATACAGAGATCATCTTCTTAAAACTGCCTAGGCTTTTTTAAAAATGTCCTTTACAAAGGGTACACTTTATAGTACAGGAGCTTTTTTGCTTGATATGATGAATCAACATTCTATATCGATCTTTAATTGTTTTGATCTTGAAAAATGAACAAGATATCAATATGCTTGTTGAGATCTTGCTCATATTAGTTATAATGATACTGGTGCTTGGGGTCGAAACGATAATTTTTAAATTTAGGCTCTTTAGATCGTGGTAAATTCACGCCATTCCCCTGGTAAAAGTCCTTGATACTTCTTAGTAAGATAACGATCATCAACTAATACAATCACTCCTGTATCTGTCTCAGACCTGATTAAACGCCCTCCTGCCTGCAGCACCTTGTTCATACCAGGGAAGGTATAGGCGTAATCATAGCCGTTTTTTCCTGTTGATTGAAAATAATCTTTGATAATATTTCGTTCTAGACAAAGTTTCGGTAAACCAACTCCGACAACAATGACACCATTCAGCCTATTCCCTTTTAAGTCAACCCCTTCAGAGAAAATACCGCCTAATACCGCGAAGCCAATCAATGTTTCCGTACTATCTTCTTTAAACTCATGTAAAAATTGCTCCCGTTCCTTCTCGTCTAACCTGTTCGTTTGAATAATGGTGCAGATTTCAGGATTGCTTTCGGTAAAGTTTTCATATACACGTTTCATATAGTGATAGGAAGGAAGGAAAATCAGATAGTTTCCGCTTCGTTCTCGCAAAAGCTTTGAGAGCATCTCAATAATCTGCTTTTTCGTATGTTCTCTGTCATGGTACCTGGTCGATAAGGGTTTAAGGAAGACCTCTGTTTGTTCTTTTGCAAAAGGTGAAGGAATCGCAATGGTATAATCCTCTGACGTACCTCCCAGCATATCCAAAAAATATGGAAGCGGTAATAGTGTAGCAGAAAAATAGACAGTTGTTCGAAACTTTTTCTGGATTTGCTGCAAAAGATGAGAAGGATCCAAACAAAACATTTTGAGATGAACCTCATTTTTCTCCATTTCCACATAGGTCACATACCGTTCATCATAAAGCTTTGAGATTCGAACAAATCCTGTAGCGGCAAAATAGGCATCTAATAACAGGGTTTGGTCGACTGATTTTGTTGGCTGCAATAATTCGACCTCAGCGTTACTTACAAATTCTTCAAGCATGTTGATGAGATCGGTATCTATTTCCTTCCACACAAGATACCCTTTTTCGGAGCACTTTTTCTTTATATCAATGAAATATTTATTTAGTTTATGAACAGAATCATACAATTCGGTCCCATTATATTCACGTTTTAAAGTAAGAAAATTTGACTTTTGTAGATCAGCTGAAAACATCTCTCGAGCTCGGTCAACGAGATTATGAGCTTCATCGATTAATAAGGCAGACTGTCTTTTATGTTCATCAAAAAAACGCTTTAATGACACTTTTGGGTCAAAAATATAGTTGTAATCACAAATAATCGCATCTGCCACAAAGGCTAAGTCTAAGGAAAATTCAAATGGACAAAACGTATTCTTTCTCGCATATTCCTCAATGGTCTGCCGATTAATAAAGGTTTCATGAGAGAAAATATCTAAAACAGCTTCATTGATTCGATCGTAATAGCCATTCGCAAACTCGCAATACTCCTTCTGACAAAGAGTTTCTTCTTTAAAACATACTTTATCCTTTGCTGTAATGGTAACTGCGCTCATACACAACCCTTTATTTTTCAGTTGTGAAAAAGCTTCTTCGGCGGTTTGTCTTGTGATAGTTTTTGCCGTTAAATAAAACATTCGTTCGAGCTTCCCTTCTCCAATCGCCTTCACGGTTGGGAAGATTGTAGAAATAGTTTTTCCAATCCCGGTAGGTGCATTTGCAAAAATATTTTTTTCCTCTGAGATCGTTTTATAAATGGCACCTGCGAGCTTACGTTGCCCCTCCCGATATGTATCAAAAGGAAATGGTAGGTTTTTAATGCTATCATCTCTTCTTATTCGATGGGTTTGCATAAGAGAGGCATAAGGAACATATTGCTTCACTAGCTCGTTGACAAACTGTTCGAGCTTTTGAAACGTAAAATGTTTTTGAAAAGTCTTTTGTTCTTCTGTCACAGCATGTATGTATGTTAATTGAACACTCATTTCTTTCTGTTCATGATCTTTTGCATACATATAGGCATACACTTTCGCCTGCGCCCAGTGTACAGGGTATGTCTCCTCCTCGATTCCGCTCAAGTCTTTTGAGGTTGACTTAATTTCATCAATTAGGATTTCATCATCTCGAAAAAGCAGCCCATCACATCGACCTTCAATCAAGAACTTCATCTTTTCATATTCAATTTCCGTTTTTAAAAAAACTTCTTTTTGATCTGTTTCTTGATAGGTACTTTGTATGGCCTTATGGGCTTTTGTCCCCTCGGTAAGGGTGGTAGAAGTTCGAAAACGATTATCAATACTTCCACTTCGAAACACATATTCAACTAATGTACGTACAGAGAGCTTTATTTCGGGCAGCATGTCATCACCTAATAGTTAAAATCGATTAGTTCTATCGTACATGGTAATACAGAAATTGACAAAGATAAAGTTGACTTATTAGCAAAATGATAGATTATTAAAAATTGGGGTCTGACGATTGCTCTTTAAAAGCATCCTCAGACAAAAAAATAGAAAAACTTTTCTTAAGCTCTGGATTTTCTTGTTAGCACAATTTAGTAATAGTTTTACAAAAAGGTCAATATTATTTAACGTTTTTCTAAACAATTTTCCTGCATCTAGCCTTAAATAACAATCCTATATTATTTCTTGAAAAATCATCTCAAATTGATATTTGTTTAATATCAATTTGAGATATATAATCATTTCAAGAAGTTACATAAAACGCTTACAACATGACAATATAAGTTGCTTCTGAATATGAAGGAGGAAATAACATGAGCCAATTAGTGAGAGAATCCAAAATGAAGGCTTTATTAGCCAAACAAAAATTCAATGAAAAAGAAATCGCAGAAATGTCAGATTCCCAAATTGAATATTATCACTGGCTCTATTTTGTAGATTCTGTTTACGATTATATGTAAAACTAAAAAAATAATATAATATATAATGCAAAGCTTTTGTACCTAGTACAAAGGCTTTTTTAGTACATTTCTTCACAATGCTAGCAGATAAAAATGATCGTATTGAACATAAATCCCCTCCTGGAATCAAAATCTCATTTATTTTGGAATAGTATAAATTTCCAATACCATTTATAATAAAATCAGACATCTAGAATGGAAAATCGCTAAAAAATATTGGTATTAATTAAGGAGGTAAATGAAATGCAAGTAACAGTAGGAACAACAGTTCAAGCACCAGTAGAAAAGGTGTGGAGGTATTGGACAGATCCAGATCATATTACAAAATGGAACAATGCATCAGATGATTGGCATACACCATTTGCTGAGAATGATCTAAGAGAAGGCGGGAAATTCGTTTCAAGAATGGAAGCCAAAGATGGCAGTGTTGGTTTCGATTTTGGCGGAATTTATGATGAAGTAAAATTACATGAGGTTATTGCTTATACCATGGATGATGGAAGAAAAGTTAAAATCAGTTTTAAAGGTCAAGAAAACAAAACCGAAGTCATTGAAACGTTTGATGCTGAAACTGAACACCCGATTGAGTTTCAACAACAAGGATGGCAGGCGATTTTAAATAATTTCAAAAAATACGCAGAGCAAACAAACAAATAAAAAACTGCTCGACTTATCATTTTTAGAAGTCTCCAAAATCAAATAAATGAGTGGCGTATCTGTGGGTATGAATATTTAATCACCTCAGATACCGCCATTTTTTATTTTTATTTTATCTAACTAGACTTACAAGATCATAAAAGATTGGCTTCATGTATTTAATTTTTACTATCACTAACTACCATAATAGGTTTGTCAAAAACAAAAACTGTCATCGCAGTATCAATTTCAATATTGATATCTGTAAAGATACTCACAATTTTTGCATCCATCATTTCCTTAAGTTTATTCTTCAAGGAAGGATCTTTATAGATATTTTCACTAATTCGGTCCGTGCTTTATGAACCATCACCTAAACATTTAATTCAGGGCTAGGTTTATCAAAACCGCTTGAATTAATAGAGTGGTTGTTGGCTCCGACAAGGTGGAAATCCATTTACATCCTGAATCATATTAAAATCGTATTGCTTTAAAGCAAATTGCGTCTGATATAAATACTCAATGACAAGAAGTTTTCCAGCAGATGTACCACATAAAACTCCAGAAGTCCCTTGACCATTAATTAATGAGATGCCTGTTGGTTGACCAATTAAATACATAATTTTTTGCTGCCACGGCATATTTATCACTCCTTGCGATCCATTTTATGCCTATTTTGATTTATAGTGTTTGTTTAGTCTCAATTTTAAAATTATAGAGGAGCTTAAGAAGCAATAAAATCAATGGCACACTAAAACACAAGGAAAGTTTGTCAGGTATCTTTATGGTTTTTCCCCTTTTATTATACCAAGCCTCAAAATTTAATGTCACTTGAGCAGTTCACAATGAGAGTTTAACTCAAAGGAGGAACTATTTTTCCAGATTACTTATTTTAATTCTTTCTGGAATAGTATAAATATTTAAAGATTGATTACGGAGAAAACCTACTGTTGTGATCCTGAGTTCTTCTGCCAGCTGTAGCGCCAATTCCGTTGGAGCTGATTTTGAAAGAATGACCTCACATCCGATTTTTGCTACTTTTAATAAAATTTCTGAAGAGATGCGGCCGCTAAAAACAATTATTTTATCTCCTATCGTAATGTTATTTCTTAAGCAATATCCGTATATTTTATCCAAGGCATTATGCCGCCCTATATCCATCCGACTTAAAATTAATCCATTGCTATCACAAAGTGCTGCGTTATGAACTCCTCCTGTTTCCTGAAAAGTTGTGGCGAAATTTTGCAGATCTTTCATTAGACGAAAGCACTGATCTAGAGAAAGAGTCACTCGAATTTCACTCATTTTTTTTGCGGTAAATGCATCGTTAACAAAGACAAAGCCTTGTCTGCTCATTCCACAACATGACGTGATATAGCGTTTGTTTTGGAAATTTAGAAAATAGGGGTTTAGTTTATCTGTTTCTACATATGCATAACCTTCTTTTTCTCGAACCCATATCTCTTTTACATCTTCATAACACCTTATTATCCCTTCAGATGCTAAATAACCTATAACCATATCTTTAATATGCTTCGGTGTACAGACCATTGTCACAAATTCTTGTCCATTTATTTTTACTGTAACGGGAAACTCTGTCACAATATTATCTTCTGTTATTTCAATAATCCCATTTGTACATCTAGGGGTAGCGTCAGGAAAATGCGGATTTACAACGTTAAGGAAATCAAAATATAAAAAGTCTAATTTCTCGGTGTTATAAGTGAAAAATTAGGCTTTAGTTACTTCATTAAAGCGCCTGATTGTTGAAGACTAAAGTTTATATTCACCAAGAAAATTGATGTGCTCTTATCCTAACAAATTTTATTTAGGACTTATATGTATGCCTTCACTCTCTCGCCAATCTGCGTAGAGTATACTCTTTACATTATTATATCCATTGATAGTTAATTTGTTATCTAACCACTGTTGATCAAATCCGAGTTCTTGTAAATTATCCGATAAAATTTCCCCATCTATAATTAACGATGTTGGGAGGTCTACTGGACTTTCTGGAAGATTAAGATCTTGCTTTTCTGGTTTTTGATACTTGGATTTTAATAATATACTTATTTGCCCATTAGCTTCCAATATACCGTATTTGACTTCACGAACTGAAAAAACATTATTTTGTCGAAGTATACTCAAAACTTGATTTACATCCAATTTGTTCTTTTTAAGTAACTTTCGATCCATGACACCATCCCGAATGATGATGTTAGGATCGCCTAATAAGAGAGAACGTGTTGATTTATTTTTTAGAGTTATAAACTCTATTCCCAACATAAGAACCGTCCACAATCCGATAGCATATAAAAAATGAAAAATCCTTACCCTATCTTCATAAATGGTATTTCCTAAAAAATCACCAAGTACTAAAACAAAAACTAAGTGAAACGGAGTTAACTGATAGATGGATGTTCTGCCTGTTATGATAATGATAAAAAATAAGGTAACAAAACCTACGATAACTTTGATCGTCAGTAAACCAATATTAACTTCTTCCAAAGTTTTTTCCTCCAAATAAAATTTTAATTAGTTGTAAGATCTTTAAGTTTAGATAAAGAAAGTAGTTTTAGTATTAAACCTCGAGTTACAATTCCAACGATGATGTAGTATATGAATGAATAACTGTATCCCACTCAAAATAATAAACAAGTTTGATCCACTCGCAAAAAGGTTCACCAATAAAGGCGTATGTTAGTGCCATAATGATTTGGGCGATTATAAAAAATTTCCATGTTCTATTGATATAACAACATGTAAGCTACAGGTACCATTGAAAAATCAAAAGGAAAGGCCCTAGGAATAATAGGAAGGAATGCAATGGGATAATCCCAAAACCTATATTGTAAGCCAACTACATCTAATAAGGTTGTTGTTATCATAATTATGGTTCCAAAACGACTAATATCCACCATTCCCAAATTAAAAACTCATTCTTTAGCCAACTATTTAATTCTAAAAGGTACAGTTTATCTTCTAAAAAACGTATTTCATTAAAATTTCCAAATATATTATCTATTGATATCACCCCTATATTTAAATTAAAAGGTAACAGATATTTTTGAATTCATACTTTTTAAGCTACCTTTTTAGTATTACCTTTTTTAGTAATGAATTTCTATTGTAAATAAGAAAAAACCCGTGTTAGAAGTACTTCTAGCACGGGTTTTCGATTTTTTCAATAAATCAAAAACATTTTAAAGCAACAAAATTTTTAAAATCTAGATTTAAGATAGAACAATAAAAATTCAACTTATAATAATGGAGAAAGCAGGCGAGCACCCTGTTCAACAATGCGATCGGTCAGGGATCGTTGCAGCAAGTCTTCAATTCTTAATTGTACAGAATCAGTAAGATCCCGTTCGAACTGCTCTGTGAGTTCCCTCGCCACATCAGCACTGTACAAGACTTGACACACCTCATAATTCAGGCGAAAACTTCTCATATCATAGTTTGCTGAGCCTACTTCTGCAATTTCCTCATCGATGATCAACACCTTCGCATGTATCATTCCTTTGTCGTACTGGTAGATTTCGACTCCAGCCTCTATAAGTTCTCCATAATAAGTGCGGCTTGCAATGTCAACGATTTTTTGATTATTGTGGAGAGGAACAAGCAATCTTATGCGCACACCACGTGCTACTGCTGTCTTTAATGCCATGATAATATCTGTTTCTGGTACAAAATAGGGTGTTGTTATATCAATAGTCTTAGTCGCCTGTGTTATACATATAAAGTAAGTTTGACGTATAACTGGGGTGGGAATTCCAGGGTTTCCTTCCAACGTATGGATATACGCTTTTTGAAATGTCCTTGTTTTTGGCGATATGTTTATCTCATTATAATCTAGGGTGCTCAACTCTGATCCCAATTCGGCTGACCACCTGACATGATCTTCTCTGCCGATTGGATTGATTACATCAGACTTTGTTTTCCGATTTGTTTTTGATTTTATCCTTTCCGGCACAGCCATATTCCAATGAACCTCAAAAACAGTCTGCAAATCGACCAATGCATCTCCTATGATTTGCAAATGGGTATCCCGCCAGAAGCCAACGTCAGGCTTCAATCCTGTATATTCATATCCTACGTTCATGCATCCAGTAAAAGCTATTTTTCCGTCGATTGTGACAATTCTACAATGATCTCGATAATTCCAATACGACAAGATCCAGGGAAACCGTAAAGGAAATATTGTCCTGCATTCTATCCCTGCTTCAACCATCTGTCGGATTTTTTTACGTGGGAATTTATAACTCCCCAAGCCATCTCTCATAAAACGAACCTGCACTCCATTTAATGCTTTTTTGATTAGCAGTTCTGTGATACGATTACCTATTTGGTCATTCCGATAGATGTAATATTCCAGATCAATGGTTTTTTGGGCTTTTTTCAGGGATTCAAGGAGTTGTTCATATTTTGCTATTCCATTGTTAAACACTTGGACTTGGCCCATTCGAAGCCCATTCACAGTTAAATTCCGTAAAGCATCGGCAATTACCGATGCTGAATCACCGAATGTCTTAGGTAATTTGTTAGATGCATTTTTAGAAGAGGTCAATCTTTTTCGATGAATAAACTTAGGGTTTGATATGCTAAGATAAAGCAATAAACCAATGACTGGCAATAGAAAGACGATTATTATCCAATTCAATGCCTTGGCAGGCCTACGTACTTCCCAAATTGCTATGAATAACATAAATAGTGCATTAAATAGATATAGACCAAAAATCCACTCCAACTGAAATCCCTCCCTTATTTTTCTCTTAACATGTACAAACTGTGTAGGGAGTATACGTTTGGAATACGAAGGAAATGTTTAGATATACATTACAGGCTAACCTTTGGGGTGAACGATTATAAGTTGGGAAAATTTTAATGGACTTTCAAATTTATGCACGTGACTGGCTTGTTCCTCATGAAGAGGAGGAGTAAGCAGAAACTTTCAGTATGCAGGAAGCAATTAGGCGTGCCATCCAATAAACCTATTCATCAAAATTTGAACTTAAAGAAACACCGCAACTACTAGTAAGATACTGTATATAATGAAATCTAAGTTTGTAAAACCTGCAATTCCCTTTCCGTCCAAACAAAAATATGTTTAATCAATCCAAGTATGACAAAAATTAAAATATTCTCTCAAAGGAATGTAACGCTAATCAAAAAAAAGCAATTGCGAGATTTACTATTATTACCTCTAAGAAATTAACATGCAATTATTCTCATAAATATCCTAGATAGTAAATAATTTCTTCTTGCACAATTTTTAGGAGGGATGATGTCATTTTTGGTAAAATTATTTACAAAATTAAAGAACAAATCAATCTTTTTGTAAAATTAGGGCATAATATTATAAGAAAATAATAATTACTAACATGGAGTGTTATTAGTGAAAAAATTTGATAGTAGTGATCATACTATTTTCAATTATGAAGAAATTGTTAAAAAACTAAACAATTCTCCGGACTTAAAATTGAGAGAGTTGAATTCGAAAGATAATATACTTCAAATTATTTTTCTAAATAATTTAGTTGAAACAGAATATTTAAATACTCATATAATTGAGTATTTAACTCAATTGCCTAGTCAACAAATTCATTTTCAATATATTAGAGAGAATATACCGATTGGGGAAGTAAAGGTAGCAAAAGAGATAAATGAAGTTACTTCTTTATTAATCAAAGGATATGCATATCTCTTTTTTTCTTCTGAGCAAAAGGGAATTCTTGTTAATATTGCAGAGACAACAGAACGGGCATTAGAAAAAGCTGAAACAGAATCGTTAGTATATGGTCCAAAATTATCCTTTACTGAATCACTGTCCACCAATATCAAAATTGTTAGACGCAATATTAACGATCATAACTTATGTACAGAAGAGGTTGTTGTGGGGAATCGCGTGAAACAGAAAGTGAGAATCGTCTATATTAGAGATATTGCTAATTCGGAAGATGTCGAAACCATTAGACAACGTCTAAATGAAATAGAAATAGATGATATCATGGATAGTTCTGTATTAGCTCAAATTATGGATGATAATTCTTATTCTTTTTTTCCACAATATGTAATGACCGAACTTCCAGATCGATTTGTGTATTCCATAACAAAAGGTAGGATTGGGATTTTGGTAGATAGAAGCCCAATTTCTATTATTTGTCCATCAACATTTTTTAGTTTTTTTGAATCGACAGAAGATATATATTTACGTTGGTTCTTAAGTTCAGCTTTAAGACTATTACGTATATTTGCAATGATTTCTTCCATCTTTTTTTCAGCGTTTTATGTAGCTGCTGTAACATATCATTATGAACTTATTCCTTCTTCTTTACTCATCAATATAGGTCAATCTCGAGCTAAAGTTCCTTTTCCCCCTTTACTTGAAACTTTAATATTAGAAATTATGATTGAACTACTACGAGAAGCAGGGGCTAGATTACCTTCCAAAGTTGGACAAACGATGGGGATTGTGGGAGGAATAGTACTAGGCCAAGCTGTCGTACAGGCAGGATTAACTAGCAATATTTTAATTATTATCGTCTCTTTAAGTGCATTAGGTTCTTTTGCATCCCCTAGTTATGAAATGGGAACAGCTTTACGAATTCTTAGATTTCCAATGATTTTGTTAGCAGGGGCATGGGGGTTCAATGGAATAATGATTGGAGTATGTATATTACTCATTCATTTACTTAAACTAACTTCGTTAGGGAGACCGTTTCTCTCCCCTCTCTATCCTCTTCGGATTGAAGACTTAAAATATGCATTTTTTCGTTTGCCACAGCACTTTTATAGAAACAGAGCAACTTCAAATAGACCAATTGATAAGCAGCGGCTATCTTGGAAGACAAGTAATAAAGAAGATTTAGATGACATTTAGGAAGTGTTCAGATGAAAAAGGTTTCATTGATCAATGCTTACATGGTTTTTTTTATTATTCATACCGCCCAAATTGGTGTTGGTATTATAGGTGTACCAAGAATTATCTTTTTAGAATCAAAACAAGATGCTTGGATTGTTGTTTTATTCGCAGGTATTATAATCAATTTATTGATTTGGGTAATGTTTCAAATTTTATCCCGTTTTGAAAATAAAGACTTATATCAAATTCATTGTACTGTATTTGGTGAAAAAATAGGGAAACTCTTTAACTTTGTTCTAACAATATACTTCATTATTGCTTATTATTCTATTATGAACAGCTATATCGAAATGGCTCTTAGCTGGGGATATGAAGGTATATATGAATGGGTAGGCTCTTTTATATTGATTTTTATTTCAGTATATGCAGTAATGGGAGGATTTAGAGTTATTGTAGGTATATGTTTTTTAACATTTTTATTAACTATTTGGCTTGTGTTTGTAATATATCAACCATTAGATCATGTTCAATGGATTCGAATTTCCCCAGTTTTTAACTCTAATCTAACAGAATTAAGTAGAGGGGTTTTTAGATCAACCTATACGATGTTGGGGTTCGAAACGCTTTTTTTCATCTACCCCTTTATAAAAGAGAAAAATAAAGTCCATTTTTTTGCTCAACTAGCAGTCGTATTCACTACTTGTTTGGTATGTATGGTAACATTACTTTCAGTTATTTATTTTAGTCCCGCTCAACTTGAGAAAACAATTTGGCCCTCTCTAACAATGCTTAGCATTGTTAAATTTCCTTTCGTCGAAAGATTTGAATATATTGCTATATCCTTTTGGATATTAGTTATTCTGCCAAATCTTTCTCTCTTCTTATGGATTGCTACTAGAGGACTAAAAGATGTTTTTCGCATTAAACAGAAATATGCTGTCTGGATCATTAGTGTGATTCTATGGATTTTAAGTTTTGTTGTTACCGAAAGAGTTGAAAATAATACTTTTATTGATGTAGTCGCATTAACAGGATTTTACTTGTGGTTCTGTTATCCATTATTTTTATATATTGTAACTTTTTTCAAAAAAAAGAACGGTTAGAAAAAGGATGATGTCATGCGTTTACTTATCTTGATATTAAGTTGCTTTATCCTTACGAGTTGTGTATTACCTGAAAGAATATTAGAAAAGCAAGGAGTTTCAACAGCGATAGGTTTTGACTTAATTGAAAATAATCAAATTAAAGGAACAATATCGTTACTACAATTTGATCCGAATATGGAAAGTTCTAGCCAAATTATTTCAACTGTAAACGGTTCTAGTAAAAATATACGCCAATCACTCGAGAATAAGACCAGTCATGATATTAGTTCTGGGCAACTTCGTTCTATCATTTTTAATGAAGAGTTAGCAAGAGAAAAAGGGATTATGTCTCTTCTAGATACGTTTCAAAGAGATAGCAATATCGGTTCTCTTTTATATTTAATAATTAGTAAACCGTCATCTGAGTCTATAATTACTAGCAAAAATCAAGAAGATCTTACAGATATAGGTACTTACTTGTATCGCCTCATTGAAAAACATTTAAAACGAGAAAAACTTACACAATGTACTTTACATGATTTTTTGTCCCTGTATTATGAAGTTGGAATTGATCCAACTTTACCTGTAGTGACTGCTAGATCAAAAACCTCCCCTTATATTAAAGAGGTCGCAGTGTTCAAAAAGGATAAAATGGTAGGGTCAATTTCTAATGACGAAAGTATATATCTTAAAATGATCCATAACCCTAAGCGCATAATCGGATTGCAACAAATTAATATCCCTAAGAGTCATTTAGAGAAAAATTATATTTCAACTGAAGAAATGAAGGATGATTATTTAAAAATAATGGTTCAACCTATAGGTGCAAATGGTAAAGTTACATTCTCTTCGATAGAAAAAAATGAATTTAACGTAAATCTTTCAGGATCTATGATCATATATGAAATGTCTGAAGACCTTTCTTTAAACAATAAAAATGTAAAATTCTTAGAAAAAGAAATATCAAATTACATGGAAAATGAACTAGATAATTTAATGAAAAAATTAAAAACAATGCAAGCAGACCCTGTAGGTTTTGGGAGAGTTTTGAAAAGTAAAAGAATGTACTCCGAACTTACAGATGAAGAGTGGTATGACAAATATCCTCAAATAAATATTAATACAAAAGTATCTTTTCAAATAAAAAGAACTGGAACAAATGATAAATAATCATGTTTCTGAAACAAAATACGATTCAAATATTATAACTGTATGTTTGAGGGTGGTTGGGACTTGAACTCATATTTCTTGTAACCAGGATTGTCAAAAGCAATGGAGTTCCAAATATCACATTAATGAACGTTTTATCAAAAGCGTGAGGAAATACCATCCTCACGCCATACCAAAAACCAAAACAAAGCCTAACAAAAATAAAATAGTTGATCGCCGGTATCAACTCAATTGCAAAAGGCAAAGAGGGATTGTCAAATAAAGTGTGTAAGTCCTAATTTACTCCAGGTATTTTAGGACTCGATCTTTGAGGTCTTCGTGGACTAAAAGCGGTTCATAACCATTGACCAGTTTTTAACAAACCCGCCCTCTCATTTATTTTCCAATTTTTGGATGTGTAAATAAAGGAGTTTAAACAGGGCATTTTCATTTGGAAATGCTCCTTTTTTCGTCACCTTACGAAAGCTGGAGTGGATACTCTCTACGGCATTTGTGGTATACATGACTTTGCGTATGGTACTTCCATAGTCAAAAAGTTGTTCCACATGGTTGAAGTTTCGGACCCAACATCTACAGCTCCTGGATAAGTAGACCACTGCGTTTGAAATGCCTCAAAGGCACTATGGCAAGCCTTAAGGCTTGGGGCACCATATACTTTTCTTGAGAGCAGCTGTAAATGGCTTATATTCTTTGCTTGGAAACATATTTTATAGAGTTGCGAATCAAATGAACCACACATCGCTGTACAATAATATCAGGAAAAATCGCACGAGCACCTTCTTCTAGGCCACTGATTCCATCCATAGATAAGAAAAATACATCCTCTACACCTCGGGATTTGATCTCATCAAAGATTTGCATCCATTTATGCTTACTTTCTGTTTCATTCCATCCTTACAATTGACATAATTTCTACATTCTTGCAAGCGCTTACTTCTTCGAGTTCAGCTTGGTCTCTTTTTTCAATTCCAACCAGAAGCCTTATCGTTAATTCGTAAATATATGTTTTATCAATCAAACCATTTTGCAAAAAATATTGATAAAAATCCTCTACAGCAAATTCAATTTCAATGCAATCTTCTGCAGATCGAATGAATTCATATAACTCTTTTTCCTTAGTAAGTGGATAGTTGCTTAATTCTTGATAATTACTCAATTCACTATACGCCTGTGTGAACATTTGAAATGAACCGATCACACCTAGCACAAGGTTGAAAAACATAACAGGAGATAGCATTGGCAGCGTAATATGAAAAAATTTCTTAATGTTCCCTGCGCCGTCAACAGATGCTGATTCGTACAAATCCTGAGGGATCTGTTTCAAACCAGCCAAGAAAATGACCATCGTGGATCCGAATTGCCATGTGGTCAAAAGAATCAGAGTCCCTAATGATGTTTCAGGGTTTGCAATCCAACCTACTCCTTCGATACCGAACCAACTTAAAACATGATTCACATACCCATCGGAGCCAAACATATTTCTCCATAAGACGGCAACGGCAACACTTGTACCAATCAAAGATGGAAAATAGATGGCTGTTCGGTACAAGCTCATCCCTTTCAAATTCTTATTAAGCAGCATCGCTACCATTAAGGAGAAAAACAGTTTCAAAGGTACTGAAATGATAACGAAGGCAAAAGTAACTGTAAGAGATTTATAAAACAAATCATCGTTAAAGAAAATATTTGAGTAGTTTTGTCCCCCTACCCAAACTGGATCATCGAGCAATGAGTACTCCGTAAAGGATAAATAAATTGATTGTGCCATCGGCCATAACGTAAGGAGCAAAAAACCAATCAACCATGGTGATATAAAAATATAGCCTGCTAAATTTGTTTCATTCGTTCTTCTTTTTGTCCTTTGCATTACCCTTGACCACAGTGTCGGCTTGCTTGTGTTTATCTCTAAGTTAGCCTCTCCATTTTGTAAAGAGACGTTTGACATTTGCACCGAGGCTTTTGTATTAAGTTTCTTCATCCAGCTTGCTCCATCTCCTTTCAGATTTTAATTTCTCCTTATAGAAAATCATAATAAAAGCGCTTACAATAGCACATGTGAAAATATTAAGAAATTGTTTGTTTTTTTAGAATGTTTAAACTTTTAGAATTCAATAAAAAAAGAGCCAAAGATTCTTAAAAAATTTTTGGCTCTACTAAAAGTAGATTAAACTAGTAAATGACTTGTTTAAGTATTTGCTTTTCTAAACAAGAATTAATCTTTTATTCAATATTTACTAAAAAGCTTTCGCTTAGAAGGAAAAAAACTAGCAGTTTCCAAGTGCCCAAGTTAATAGGAATACATTATGCATCCTAACGTAGCTGCTGAATTAGTCATATGGCCAACAGATTGAATTGGCACCACTGATGAGACGATGATGCCCGCCATATGTTTCACTCCTTTAATACTGCCCAAAGCCTGAAATTCTCCAGGAACTCTCCCAGTCGATAGCCTTTACTCGCCAGATTGGTCTTTTTTTGCATGAAAAATCTATTCTAAATGAATCAACTTGTATGACTTCATATGATCAATGAATGTTTTTTCGGCTTTTTCCGTATCCCCTGTTTTTAATACGTCTATTAAAGCAAGATGCCCCTCCACCAGTTTATCAGTAGAGCGGTGCTTATTGGATATGGCCATAAACCTCATTACTTTAGTTTTCATATTATCCCATAATTCTAATACTGCATGGTTATTGCACCGTTCATAAAAAAAACCGTGAAATTCCATATCGTGCTCTACCATTTTAAACACATCATTTCGTTGAATAGCCTGGTCCATGAGTTGAATAATGTCCTTTAAATGGTCAAAATCGCTCTCTTTCAGATGTGGCATTGATTCTCTGACGGCAAACCCCTCGATCATTTCGCGTAAAACAAAAATATCTTTTACTTCCTTGGAGGTAATATTTGAGACAACAGAGCCTTTGTTTTGTTTTCCGATAATTAGTCCTTCCTGTTTTAGACGTTCTAACGCCTCTCTTACAGGAGCTTGACTGACTTGAAACCTTTTTGCAATTTCTAAAACAGGAAGCCGGGTTCCTGGAGGAAGCTGAATTTCAAGAATCTCCTTTTTTATTGTCATATAAACTAGTTCACTTATCGAATTGTAATGAATCGGTTGTTGGTTGTTAGACATTATTCTCACATCTCCATTTATTATCGATTATCGTTAATAAGCACATATATCTATTGTAGTTATCTTTTTTTTATTTGTATACAATTTACCTGGTCTATCTTAATTAAAGAAATGCAATTATGTTGATTCTTTTCCTCTTCAAAATAAAAAATAGTAGATCATAGAATAATCTCAATAATATTTATTAGATTTCTAGTTCGAGTGGTATAGCAGAACGGACATCTCTACTTATTTCCCTAGAGTTTACAAGTGTTTTACTATGCTTGGGATCACTAGTTATTCATACTCACTACTTCTCCAGCTTATTTTCTCCAAATCATACAAAAAACACTGCCGAATTGATAGATGAATTTATTATTGAATTGTTTGTTTTTTGAATATTATTGTTGTTTGGAAAAACCTAGTGTGAAAAAATTATGAATTTTAAAACAACTTCTTAAAATACTCGCATCGACAAAAAGGTGAATCTCCTTAAAAATTAGACATAAGACATGGCAGTAGCAAAAATGTCACCGCATCATGCTATAAGCAATTGGGTGCGAAAAAAGATAAAACAAGAGGAAGAGGTGCTTTTGCATGGATTTAGTAAAAAATAAGTTTGACAGTCGCGAAGACATTATTCAATTAACACCACTATGGAAAGGCGAACGTTTTGAAAACGGTCGTCCTAAGGTTTCAGACGATATTCTTCGCAGGATTCGCAAAATAAATTTAGAGGAAGCATGGGGTCCGCTTTGGCACAGGGGGTATACGTACCAATTTGAAGGGGATTTTAAAATCATCCATCCTGAAAAAACTATAGTAGGTCGTGCAGTTACTGCTGTGATGGTACCAAAACGTCCTGACTTACACGAGGCGCTGCTTAACTATGGACATGAGCATGAAGGAAGAAAAGGCTTTTTTAATCAATGGGTGATCGATTCACTTGTTGAAGATGATGTTGTGGTTGTTGATATGTTCGATAAAATTTTCCAAGGAACATATGTTGGAGGAAACCTTTCAACCGCTATCTCAACACGAACGAAAAGAGGCGGAGCAGTTATTTGGGGAGGTATTCGCGACATTCAGCAAATTGAAGAGATTGATAACATCAATGTTTACTATCGTGGTAGTGACCCTACAGCAATTAATGATGTCACTATGGTTGGTATGAATGTTCCCACTCGTATAGGCAAGGCAATTTGTCTTCCAGGTGACGTTGTACTTGGAACACCAAGCGGAGTTATTTTTATTCCAGCACACTTAGCAGAGGAGACAGTTGTGCAAGCGGAAAAATCCCAAGTGCGTGATATTTTTGGATTTATACGTTTAAAAGAAGGTGTTTATAGTACTGCACAAATTGATGCTTCTTGGACAGTTTCGCTATGGCAAGACTTTACAAACTGGTTTAATCAAGCTGAAGAAGCAGCTGAATACCATCATCTAACATGGGATAAAGAGATTGAAGTAGCACATAAATTAGAAGAAGAAGGTCCCGCTAACGACGTTCGTTTATAAAATATACCTATCTTAGAAAGCTAAAGGGTCAAGTCCCCCAAACCAATTGGTGTTTATTAGGGGACTTGACCCTTTTTTTAAAAAAATCCTTTTCAGTCTATATAACTGAAAAGGATATAAGTCTTATCCTGCTATCTCTTCTACTTTATCTCTATACTCACTTGGTGTAACTCCGACTTTCTTTCTAAAGATCTGGCTAAAATATCAGGAGTCCTTATATCCAACTCTTTCGGCCACCTCATAGTTTTTTAAATGTGTATTTTTCAATAATTCCTTCGCTTTTTGAATGCGAATATCAGTCAAATGTTCAATAAACGTTCTTCCCGTATTTAGTTTAAATAACGAACTCAAATACGTCGGTGTAACATACACCTTTTGGGCTACACTATCTAATGAAACATTCTCGCAATCTTGTTCCATGTATTGAATGGTCTTTTTGATAATGCTGCTATGATTTCCGTTTTTAGTAATGACCTCATGCAATGCAGTTAAATGTTCACTTACATAATCCTTAATTCCTGAAAGGTTTCCATCCTTACAATTGACATAATTTCTACATTCTTGCAAGCGCTTACCTCCCCGAGTTCAGCTTGGACTCTTTTTTCAATTCCAACCAGAAGCCTTATCGTCAATTCGTAAATATATGTTTTATCAATCAAACCATTTTGCAAAAAATATTGATAAAAATCCTCTACAGCAAATTCAATTTCAATGCAATCTTCCGCAGATCTAATGAATTCATATAACTCTTTTTCCTTAGTAAGCGGATAGTTGCTTAATTCTTGATAATTACTCAATTCACTATAATAAACAATTTGGCCAAGTCCTTTATAAAACTTATCTTGTAAAGCTAACAGGGCCTGATGATAAGATTGGTGCACATTCTCTAATCTGTTGCATGGTTTACCTACACCAATACTAACCGGATATTTGAAATGTTCGTTTAACTTGTCATGAATAAATTCTATAAAATCCTTTGATACCCATGAGAACAATAATCCAATATGACTTTCCACATCCATAAATACGATTATGTTGTCACCTGCTTGATGCTGCAAGAAATCTATGATTCCCTCCATATACTTTCTTTTCTCACGCTCATTCAAAAATGTACTTGTAGAATCTACTACTGCTAAAACCGGAAATGTAAAAGAAGGATTTAATTTCAAATAGGATAATTCTTGTTTTAAATTATGTTGTCTCTCACCATCATTTGATACTAGGTCCATTAGATAATAATTCCTCATCAACTTTAAAATGACGTTATCCTTCCCAAAAATCCCTTGATTATGAATTTGCATGTCCATGTCCATTTCCCCTTTAATAAAAATTAGACATAGAAAATTATTTCAAATGCAACAATCTAAGTGCTGCTTCCTAACGAAAATATGTATCTTTATGCAAGAACGAAATAAAAGGAGAAAGTACCTCCGTTTTAATTATCGATAATCGATAATCGATAAGAAAATTATAACATATAAAAATCTCCATTTACTATATTTTTTTAAATATCTTCCAATTTGAAAAAAATAATGAACAAACATCCTAATTTCTCATATGAATATCGCTGGGATTTAAAGTTGTATATGCAACAAAATAACACATTAAGTAGTGCAATTTACCTCCCAAAGTGATATTAAACTTCCTTCTCCTTTTGGTTAATGGTATCTTAAAGAATCCCGGTTAAGTTGATTTAATAAAGTGAGATTTTTATAAAAAAATAAAGAAACCATCCATATTGGATGGCCATTGTTAAAAGATGTGCATATTTTTATTTTGATTAGAGTTGCCTGATACACAATACCAAATTACTAAGCGTTTCAGAAGTATGGAGTTTCTAATTCAAAGTAAGACCCGTTTCTTTTATTTTACAATTATATCTTTCTGGAGTTACGAGCACTTTCCTCTCAATGAGCATCTGTTCGCCAAAGTGGTTAAGAGATATTTTTGGATCTCTTTATAGAAAATTTGGTAATCTTGTGGAAGAGCATTGACACGCGAAACATGGGCTCTCCATTCTTTTGCCTTCGATGATTATAAACTGACTTTGCCTTTACACTTTCTCTGATAAAATCCTTAACTGTAAGTTCATTTAGGGGTAGCGTCAGGAAAATGCGGATTTACAACGCTAAGCCCATTTTCAAGACGATTCCCCCAGTTTTAACAACGTTAAGAAAGTTTCAATGGTCTTAAAGAATCTAACGAGACCATTTTCTCCGAATTAAAATGGTATTCTCCAAGTAAATTAATATGTTCCCAACCTAGAGGTGACATATGGTGCAATAATTCTTCATTAAAACTACCTGACCGTTTTTGATATTCAACTGCCTTTGTTAGATGTAAAGTATTCCAGATACTGATGGCATTGATAATTATGTTTAAGGCACTGGCCCTTTGCAATTGATGCTGTATGGTTCGTTCCCTAAGCTCGCCTTGTTTTCCGAAGAAAATAGCTCTTGCCAGTCCATTCATGGCTTCTCCTTTATTCAATCCTTTTTGTATTTTTCTTCTTAATGATTCATCCGAAATATAATTCAAAATAAAGATCGTTTTTTCTATTCGGCCTATCTCACGTAAGGCTGTAGCCAAGCTGTTTTGTCTTGAATAAGAACCTAATTTCCCCATAATAAGGGATGCTGAAACTGTTCCTTCCCTTATAGAATGAGCTAATCGCAAAACATCCTCATAATTCTCTTTAATGACCTTTGTATTTATTTGTCCACGTAAAATGACTTCTAATTTTGGATACTCACTTGCCTTATCTATTGTAAATAATTTCGAGTCTGATAAATCTCGTATTCTTGGAGCAAATTTAAATCCTAATAAATGGGTCAGTCCGAATATTTGGTCTGTGTAACCAGCTGTGTCTGTATAATGCTCTACTATATTTAGATCCGTCTCATGGTGTAACAAACCATCCAAAACATGAATCGCATCCCTTGAATTAGTATGAATAATCTTTGTGTAATAAGAAGAAAATTGATCACTTGTAAAACGATAGATGGTGGCTCCTTTTCCAGTTCCATAATGTGGGTTTGCATCTGCATGTAGCGATGAAACGCCTATCTGCATTCTCATACCATCGGACGAGGATGTTGTACCGTCTCCCCAATAGGAGGACAATTGCAATTTGTGATGAAAATTTACTAATACGGCTTGGGCTTTATTCATTGCATCTTCATACATGCGCCATTGTGATACATTGGCCAATTGCTTATATGTAAGTCCGGGTGTTGCTTCAGCCATTTTGCTTAAACCAATATTCATTCCCATTCCTAAAAGAGCAGCCATAATAATAATTGTTTCTTCTTTATCCGGTTTTCGATTATTGGAAGCATGAATAAATTGCTCATGAAATCCTGTTATATAAGCAATATCCATCAGTAAATCGGTTAATTTTATTCTTGGTAGCATCTGATACAGGCTTGCACTAAATTTTTTTGCTTCTTCTGGAACATCTTTTTCTAATCGTGCAATTGACAGCTTTCCTTTTTCAAGAGAAACCCCGTCTAACTTGTTGGAATTGGTAGCTAACCACTTTAACCTTTTGTTAAGGCTGCTGGTTCTCTCCGTCATATAATCCTCGAATGATAAACTAACTGATAATCTTGTATTCTCCTTCGTTTGATTCCATGTATCTTCTGAAAACAAATATTCTTCAAAGTCTCTATATTGTCTGCTGCCAACAATGGAAACATCTCCTGCCCTAACATGCTCCCGAAGTTCTGTTAAAACAGCCATTTCATAGTAATGACGATTGATTGTTGTACCATCATCCTCGTATAAATGCTTTTTCCAACGTTTTGAAATAAAATCCACAGGTGAGTCATCAGGCACTTTTCGCTTTCCGGATTCGTTTATTCCACGGATAATCTCAACAGCTTGTAAAAGTGGCTCATTTGCTTTTGTAGAATGAAATTCCAATACCCTTAATAGCGTTGGCGTATATTTTCTAAGTGAATAAAATCGTTTTTGCAGTAAGTCTATATAATCAAAGTCGGCAGGGCGTGCAAGCTCCTGAGCTTCTTCGACCGAAGAGACAAAAGAATTCCATTCGATAACGGATTCTAAAACCTCAAAAACGTCTAATTTTTCCTTTTTTGCTTTGATTAAAGCTTGTCCGATGTTCGTAAAGTGTATAACTTTCTCATTCAGCTTTTTACCGTTTTGTTTCTGAATTTCCTCTTGAGCCTTACGGCCTTTTGATAACAGACTAAGTATTTGTCTATCATGAATTTCAAAAGCTTTATCCGTTAACTCTTGAGTAAGATGTAATAAATAGACAGTTAATATCGAATATCGCTTATTTTCTTGAAAGTCACGGAATGCATATGGCTCATATCTTGAGCCTAAGCGAGATAGTTGTAACAGGCGATTGCGATGCAAATGACTAATTTGTACCGTTTCTAATTCCATTCCTCGTATGTATTCGAGTCGTTCTATTACTTTTAGAAATGTTTCGGGTGAAGGATGACCCGGTGGTTCCTTTAACCAACCCAATATCGTTTTATTGGATTCGGATGGATGCTGCGAAGTAATGATCTCTTCAAGCTTTCCTTTTTGTTCATTTGTAAGAGATTGACTAACAGTATTAAACAGTTTCTTTTCAGCCATTGTCCTTGCCTCCCACACCATTCTTTCAAGTGTAGTAATAGCAGGCAGTATGATTTTGTTTTTTCTTAGAAAATCTATACATTCATGTAGTAGATGTATGGCATCGCCATTTTCAAAAGCTAATTGATGAAGATGCTTAAATGCTATTCGATATTCTCTTAGAGTAAAAGTTACAAAGTCGTATTCACTTCGAAGTTCTTTCAAATGATCCCAAAGTGTATTTTCTCTTTGAGGATAAAGACTAATCGAAGATGGAGTGGCACCGATTTGTTTCGATATATAATGTATGACTGATTCCGGGATGCTTTTGATATGAGTGTATGGCCAACCGGGATACCGAAGAACAGCTAATTGAACAGCAAACCCTAAACGGTTTTCTTCTCTCCTTCGCTTATTAACTATTTCTAAATCCCGTTTGGAAAAAGTGAAGTAGGTCCCCAATATCCATTCATCTTCAGGGATTTGCATAAAATCCTGCCTCTGTTCCAGTGTAAGCAATTCTCTACCTCTCGCAATTTTCATTCAGTATCATCCCATTTCCATAATTATTCAGTTAATTAGTTCAATTATATATCAATAGAGTGTACTCTATTGATACAAGTTTAAAAGACTGATAATATAAGGGATTAGGTAGTCTCACAAGACTTGTCTCAAAAATGAGGTGAAAAAATGCGGAAAATTGGATATGTTCGAGTAAGTTCTGTAGGTCAAAATCCCGCCAGACAAATTCAGCAATTAAAAGAAATTGGAATGGATATTATTTATGAAGAAAAAATATCTGGTGCAACAAAGGAACGAGATCAATTGCAAAAAATGCTAGGAGATTTATGGGAAGGTGACACTATTTATGTTACAGACTTAACTCGAATCACTCGCAGTACACAAGACCTATTTGAATTAATCGATAACATACGAAGTAAAAAGGCAAGCTTAAAATCACTAAAAGATACATGGCTCGATTTATCAGAAGATAATCCATACAGCCAATTCTTAATTACGGTTATGGCAGGTGTGAACCAATTAGAACGGGACCTTATTCGAATGCGACAACGTGAAGGGATTGAGCTGGCTAAGAAAGAGGGGAAGTTTAAAGGCCGGTTAAAGAAGTATCATAAAAATCATGCAGGAATGAATTATGCAGTTAAGCTATATAAAGAAGGAAATATGACTGTAAATCAAATTTGTGAAATTACAAATGTGTCTAGAGCTTCATTATATAGAAAGCTATCAGAAGGGAACGAATAGCCCTTCCTTACCCGATATTCCAGAAAAGAGCCATTATATGGAATAAGACTTATTGAGTTACATGCACCTGAATTCAATAAAATTATAAAAAAGGGCTCCGAAAAGTCAGTTAGCCACTACTTTTCGGACAGCCCCTTTTTTATTCGATGTATTGTATCTGGTTGTTGGTTAATAATTTCTCCTATTCTGGAGATATTATTCCTTGATGTATTAAATTGGAGGTTGTTGTATGGAAAATAATCATGAACATATTAAACTAACCACAGCTGAAATCTCAACTCTTTGGAAAACTTATATCCAAAACACAGCAGTAAGATGTTTTTACAAGCATTTTCTTCAACATCTTCAAGATAAGGAAATAAAAGCAATTGTTGAAGAAGTCATGGCTTTGGTAGAAACAGTTATTAAGAAAATTGTAACGATTTTCGAAGAAGAAAACTTCCCAATACCAAAAGGGTTTTCAGATAAAGATATTGATTTATCGGCTCCAGCCCTATATACAGACTTATTTGCATTAAGTTTTGTTTATCGTGGAGGACAAGTAATTATTCCTCATTATGCAAATGTTTTACAAAGAGTGACTCGAATCGATTTATATAATTTATTTTCAGAATGTCTATACAGTGAAACGGAATTACATAAGAAAGCATTAAACCTTTTGCTTTCAAAAGGATTAAATGATCGACCTCCAAATATGGAGTATCCTAAAAATGTAGAGTTTATTCAACATCAACCATCATTAATAAATACTTGGCTAGGCGAGAAAAGACCTCTAAATACCTTAGAAATAACAGAGCTTTTTATCGAGATCGAAAGAAATGCCATTGGTATAATCCTTTTGATGGGATTAATACAGGTAACAAAAGATAAGGAAATAAAGGGATATTTATTAAAAGGAAAAAAACTTGCTGAAAAGCAAGTGGATACATTCGATAAGTTATTGAAAGAAAATGATCATTTTGTCGGATTCCCAATAACTATGGAGGTAACAAATTCAATTATTTCCCCATTCTCTGAAAGATTAATACTGTTTATTATAAGTACTTCAAACCAAATTGCTGTTTCTGCACTTGCGGATGCATTGTCTGTCTCAATGAGAAAAGATGTAGCAGCCCATTATTTCCTTATTATAGGAGAGGTAATGAAGTACGGTGACGAAGGGCTTAAACTTTTGATTGAACGAGGCTGGATGGAGCAACCTCCACAACCTATTGATAGAAATGAATTTTATAAATCATAAATCAAATAAAAGGAGAAAACCTTAATGGAACGATTATTTATAGTCTTTTCAAGCTTATTTTTTGCAGTATTTGTTGGTGTATTATTTCTATTGAGAAGTTTTTCATTGAAAAGACAAATTCAATATTGGCTAAGAAATACTTATTATAGATTTCTGACAACATTACGTAGCCCAATATAGGTTTTATTTTATGAAAAAAAGAGAACTTGAAGTGATACTATGGAGTATCGCATTACCTGGTTTCGGGCAAATCCTAAATCAGCAAATATTAAAAGGAACCTTATTTATTGTATTAGAATTTTTAATCAATGTTCAAAGCAACTTTAATCTGGCAATCATGTATAGTTTCTTAGGAGAGATTCAGAATGCCATTGAAGTAACTAACTATCAATGGCTTATGTTCTATCCTTGTTTATATATGTTTGCGATTTGGGATGCGTATAAAGATGCTGGAGGTGGAAAAGAAAGTTTTTCTTTTTTGCCTTTTGTTTTTTCTGCTTATTTTGTAACGGTAGGGTTGATCTATTCCTCAAATCTAAAGGTATTCGGGGTGCTATTAGGTCCTGTTTTTTTACCTATGTTGTTTTTGATTCCGGGCATAATTATTGGCTTACTTATAATATTTGTATTGGGGAATTTGAAATTAAAATATAATAACTAACCCGGATAAAATGAGGATGAAAACCGTTATAGACTATCTAACAACAAAAAACTGCTATTTATTGTTTATTCAATAAAGGGCGCTTTTCCAGAATAACGAAAAAAAGTCCAATTTCTCAGTATTAAAATTGAAAAATTGGACTTTTTAATATGGTAATTTCCTTAACGTTGTAAATCCACATTTTCCTGACGCTACCCCTTGTTGAGGATACATTTAAGTACGCAAATTTTTTTTTTTTGCAAAAGACCACTTTTTCAGTGGCATCTACTAAAATTAGTCTCTTTTTTCATTATCTTATTGAATTAACGTTACCCAAATAGCTCCATAAAAAAGGCTTCTTCCTATACAGATAACAGTGCCTGTTTTCCTTTTGTTCCAAACTCTAAACCTCTGTAGTCTTGCGTTCGTGCAAAGTACTTGAATATGACCAATATCACCATACTAACTTATCTGATTCCAAACCCTATCCAGATTTAAAGGGACATGTATTTTATCCCCATGTATTTCCCTATGTATGATAGGAGTTTCAAAGTAATGATCCAAATTTTTCATTTCTTTTTTTAACCTTGCTCTCTGTTTTCCTCCTAATAAATTTTCCAAGTTTTCTCCATAAGATTTCATAATATTTCTCCTTTTTAATCTTTTATTTTAGAATAACATTTATAATATAACTACTAACCATTTTGGTTTTTATGTAGTGTAATATAAACTTTAATAGATGTGATACGACAGATCTCAGATGTACAAACGTTATTGTAAATCATTTAAACCCTAATTGTTTCTAAATAGTTCTTTATTTTAAAATAACAAAAAGTTAAATCTACTTTTATCCCTAAATTATTATCTCCCTGCAACATTATGAGTCACAGGGAAATTAAATATCTTTACTCGGATTCTTGGAACATAATAGGACTTTGAGCTTGACTAACTGCAGTTTGAGCTTGTGCAATCTCATTAGCAGCTTGTTTAATCGCTTCTTTGGCTAAAGTTGGGTCTGACGAGGACTTTTCAATCGCTTGATTTAATAAATTTTGCGTAAGAGTTACATTTGCTTTTGCTTGATTTAATTGGTCTACATTAATTTGTTGAGTCATTAGTATCTCTCCTTTTTAATCTTTGAAATTAGTTACCCCTATATATTGACCTAATTCATTTTGTTTATTATTATTATTATTTTCCAATAATTACAATTCACCACTTGGGTTTTATACTATTAATACTTCTAAATTCACTTACGATAGGAGACACTGATAATAAAGACGAATAAATGATCATACCTCTGTTATTACGTCTATTTCCAAACATCCATCTATTATTTCGACCATTAAATAAAGAAGATAACCAACGTAAGTTGTTCATTTTGTGAGCACCTCTTTGTATTTATTTTAAAGAATATGTTCTTCTATTGTTTATTTTTTGTAGATTTTGACTTACTAAAAAAGTAATACCATTTTTTTGATCGTGCATCGCAATGAAATAAACAACCATTACCCTCTTAAAATAGGGGTCACTTTATTAATGGCTTCTTGTAATTTTTCACTATTTTTGCTATACATTTGCTTAGCTTCCTTTGCTTCTGTTCCAAGAGCGAACAACTCTAGGTCCGCCTGGCACTTTTTCATAGTCGAAAGGATTAAAGGCTTTTCTTGAGGGGACGGGACTTGAAGTTTATCATCAAAAAGGTCAATTGTTAATTGTCCGTCAGAATCCAACTGACCAAGAAAAACATTCTCAATGGTAACCCCTTGTTTTTCAATTTCTGTTTTTAACCAACTACGGCTTCGACCAATAGTGGCCAGAGGCTCATCCAAGATTTCTCCATCCATAATGACGGTCTGTGGTTCCTTAACGGAAGCAACAGTTAAGTTTACATCTTTTGGAGTCAAAGGTTGGTTTTCTTTCTTCAGCATAACGCTTAGATCTCCGGTTGGCTCTAATAACGCAAATTCCACATCGGCTACCTTAAAGACATCCCTCTTTCGAAGTAATTCCAGCAGCTCATCGGTTGTGTACTTTTCCTTTTTTAAATTTTCCTCCATGATTTTCCCATCTTTAATAAAAACAGTTGCTCTCCCTTCTATAAAATCTCGAAAGGTTTTGCTTTTTAAGGAAAGCAAACCTGCTAAAAAGGGTATTGCCGCGAAGACCACGATTCCGATTATCCCGTTAAACATGTTCCGTTCAAGTCCTGTGATAACTTCTGCGCCAATACTTCCAATTGTAATACCTACAACATATTCAAAAAAAGAAAGTTCAGAAAGTTGCTTTTTCCCTAACCATTTTGTGATTAAAAACAGGACAACGACAAATAATAATGACCGTATTACCACCTCTAACCATTCAGGCACTACTTACACCTCCTACAATAGAATGTTTTATCTTAAAAGCCTTTGTATTGAAACTCTTCTCTTTCCAATTCCCCAACTCGTTTTTTCAAATCTGTTACCACTTCATGCACGACCATCATGGTTTCATGCAAGGTACGCTTTGATTCATGGTCCTGAGTTCGTAAGGCTAAACTGGATAAATCAGCTTCTATACCTTTCAGACTTGCAAGAGATTGCTTCACTTCCGATGCAATGGTCATCCTACATCCTCCTATCCTTTTGGTTTAAATAGCAAGGCGCCAATCATTCCGAAAATAATGGCAGCTGAAATTCCGGCACTTGTCACTTCAAACATTCCCGAAATCACACCTACTAAGCCATGTTTTTCTGCTTCTTCCATCGCTCCATGAACCAGAGAATTCCCGAAACTTGTGATTGGAACCGTAGCTCCTGCCCCTGCAAAATCGATAAACGGTTCATATAAACCAAATCCATCAAGAAGGGCACCAATGACAACGAATGTACTTAATGTATGGGCTGGTGTGAGTTTAAACACATCAAACATAATTTGCCCTACAACGCAAATCAATCCACCAACGACAAAAGCCCAAAAGAATATCATGATCGTTGTTCACCTCCGTATTCAATCGATACTGCATGAGCGATACAAGGAATCGTTTCATTTTGCTGAAAACTTAACGGCGACAATAAAGCCCCTGTCGCTACAACTAACATTCGTTTAAATTCACCCTTTTTCATGCGGTTTAACAAATGACCATAAACAACCGTTGCTGAACAACCTGGACCACTAGCTCCTGCTAGAACTGGTTGCCCTTCGCGGTAAATCATTAATCCACAATCCTGATACTGTTCTTCACGTATAGGGGTTCCATGCTTTTTAAATAATTCAAGTGAAACTTCATGTCCAATTTGACCGAGGTCCCCGGTTACAATTAAGTCATAGTAAGAAGGGTCAATATTTCGTTCGGTAAAATGAGCCTCAATTGTATCAACGGCAGCTGGAGCCATCGCTCCTCCCATGTTAAAGGGATCAGTCATTCCCATGTCAATGACACGTCCAATCGTTGCAGACGTAACACGTGGTCCATCTCCGGAATCACTTAACAATGCGACTCCAGCACCAGTTACCGTCCATTGTGCTGTAGGAGGTTTCTGACCACCATACTCAGTCGGATAACGGAACTGTTTTTCAACCGAAGTGTTATGACTTGAAGCTCCCGTTAACAAATAATTGGCTCCTTTTGTGTTTATAAGGTAGGCACCAAGCGCCAGTCCCTCCATTGAGGTTGAACAGGCACCAAACAATCCTAGATAAGGTGTCCCTAGTGTTCGGCAAGCAAAGCTTGTTGGAGTAATCTGATTAATAAGGTCTCCTCCAAGGAAAAACTGAATTTGCTCCTTTTGAAGCTTGGCTTTTTCGATGGCTCTTTGACAAGCTTCTTCGAGTAGAACTTTATGGGCTTTCTCATAGGAATCTTGCTTAAGCCATAAGTCCGAATGAAGAATATCAAAATCTTCAGCAAGTAATCCGTCTGCTTCAAATGGTCCGCCAACCGTTCCGGTGGAGATAATAACGGGCTTTTGATCAAAGACCCATGTTCGATGACCCGTTAACATTTACAAACCACCCCACTGTATAAGTATCGTTTTAATTGTTGCAATCACAAACGCGGAAAAAACACCAAACAAAATCACGGAACCAGCTAATTTAAACATATTACCGCCTACACCTAACACAAATCCTTCTGTTCGATGTTCAATGGCAGCTGATATGACAGCATTTCCAAATCCAGTAACTGGAACAGCAGAACCTGCCCCTCCAAATTGTGCGATTCGGTCATAGACTCCGAAACCGGTAAGAAGCATAGAGATGAAAATTAAGGTACCAACCGTTGGATTCCCAGCTGTTTGGTCTGTAAAATCAAAATAATAGATATAAAACATTTGAATAGCCTGTCCGACAAGGCAAATGATTCCGCCTGTAATAAAAGCTTTTATACAATTCTTAAATAAGGGTCTTTTTGTTTCTAGTTTATTTTCAAGGGTTTGATACTCCTGTTGTACAGGTGTTAATTGTTTCTTTTGCTTATTTGACATATCTGCCCCTCTTTCATCATGCTTTTTCCTTCATTAAGCTTTTGATTTTGTCGAATTCTTTTTTTAATGTTTTCTTCTCTGTCTTATCTTTTTGTAATTTTTGTTCCAATTGTTCAAGTTCCAAATACATTTTTGAATCGGTTGAGACGATAATTTTATGATTGGGATATGCTTTTTCTAAGTCTGATTTCACTTTCTTTTCAATGTTCTTTAATCGAAACCGATCAAATTGATCAACTTTTACAGCCAATAACAACTCCTTATCGGTATTCACAGCCTTTACACCTGAAACCTCTTTTTCTTTGATTACCTTTTCCTTTGCTTCGTTAGCAACAGATTGATCGATGGGCTTGCTTGTATGTACCTTTACGATTTCTGCATCATCATTGTTATTGGCAAACTGATTCTGATTTCCGGTACATCCTGAGCCAAGTCCAATAATCACTATTAAAAAAAGACCGATGTTTACTATCTTCACCTTATTTTTCATGGAATCACCCACCCGTTTCTATCTATAAATCGAGTATAAAAAAAGGTTGATTGAATCAACCTTCTTTATATCGTTCTATTCTTTGTATTGAGGTTCTTCTTGTTCGATTTGTTGAACACGTGGTTCAATGCTGTCTACAACGGATTGGGTTTGTTGAGCAGCTTGTTTGTAAAGCTGTTTCGCTTGTTCATTATCAGTACCTAGTGCAAATGTTTCGAAACTAGCCTGCGCACTTTTCAATCCTGCTAGAGCTGTCTTGACATCATTTATTACAGTCATTTTAGGTTCCTTCTTTCTTTTATTAAATGCTTACAAATGTATTGTTTCTTTCTGGATGGTGTTTATGTAAATTTGAATATAGTAATTTATTGGAAAAACAACATAACGAAGGCAATGCAATATGAACATTAAAATATAAGATAACAGAAAATAACAATAGTAAAAACAGCAGTTACCCCAGCAAATTAATCAGTGATCTCTATCATTTGTTTTGGATGTATTGCAGCTCAAAGGGTGGGAATGGATTTAGTCCCTATTGTTTATGGAAAATAAGCTTTTACATAATAAAAATAGCAAAAAACGAAGAACAGCCCTGAAATTAAACGTAGGTCTGAATTCTTATTATGTCAGCCTACACATGTTTAATAATTCGATGGAATAACATTAAAGTGATGAACTCATAACTCAGGAGGTGTAATTATGACAAAACTATTTGTAAGTAGATCCTTAGATGAAATTCGTTTCTGGTCAAGGATTATGAAAGAGCATGCCTTATTTTTAAGCCTTGGATTTGACTATAATGATGATAGACAACTTATCGAAGAAGCACGACAATTTATTACTTTATTTGAATGAATTGAAGAACAACTTAGTCGATATTCTCCCAACTCTGATCCACAGGAAATTAGAAATTTTAACAATCAAGTTTATCAGGTTGCTGCTTAAATATGGGCTAATAAGCGAAAAGTTCTGGGATTAGTTTTGCGTTGTGAGATCCGATCAAATAACTATGCATTGCTAGTTGACCATATAAGCAGAGAAGCTGCTTACTTTGCTAATCGCTTAAAAGAACTAAATGAAGGTAGAATGCTACCTTTAGCTGATGCAATTATAAAGGAAAATGTCTTTTTTCTAAAAATTATGGCAGACCATTCAAAATTTATTGGTCATCTTCTTGATCCTTCCGAAAGGAAATTAGTTGAACAAGCAAGAGAATTTAGTCATGACTTTGATCAACTTGTTTTTCAAGCAATTGATTTAGATTCCATGCGTCCTCAATCTGAAACTGAACCAATTTTAGATCAATTTCTTGATCAAAACCGTGTATCAGTAGTTGCTTTACGCGATTTTAAGAAGACAGCAAGAGAGTTAATCGAAGCATGTAGGATAAAAAGTAACATTCATCCACTGCTTGCTGATCACACCTTTCGTGAAGCCGAACGTTTTTTATCTATCATTGATATTTTGAGGCTAATCTTAAATCACAAAATAAATGATCTCAAACTAAAATACTTAATTTGCGTAATTTGCAACTCGCAATCTTACTGTAGTTAACGAAGTTAGTGCACCGTCAATATAGAGAAAACCCTTGTCACGTTTCTCGATGAACTTATCGTACAATAAGGAGTTACGCTTCACGATGTATTGTGCCAAATAGTTCATGCTTTTCTCCAATGCCTTAAAACCTATAGACAATTCGACTTTGACCTTTTCTAACGATGTCTTTATATCATCTGACAGTGTGGTAGGTACCTTTAATTGGGATAAAGTCAGGGAATTTTTAGCAAGCTTTTGTTCTGCCGATAAGGCAATATTATATAAGCTTTCCTCGTCTAGTTCCTCGTCCAGTTTATCCAATGGTTTTATACCAGATTCGATTAAATCAAAGATCTTTTTTTCAAATTCCGAAAATGCTTGCTGTTTTGAATCATTCCCTATTTCAGCTAATAAAATGAGGGGCTGGACGGAAACAGAAAAACAGATCAATACCAAGATGATTACATACTTATGTATCCAACGAAGTATCATAATTTGATTCCTTCCCTTTTTTTATTATGCTTACATTATGTTCTGAATCATTGATTATATGTACCTCAAGACCATTTAGAGATAATTTATCCTGTATACCCTATTCATTCTTAGTTAACATAATCGAGTTTTATCGGTACGAAAAAAGGAACTTCGATTGAGAGATCCTTTTTCAATGCCGATAATGCTTCATTATGTTAATTAGATTTGTAGCTGAATAAATAAAGCTAACAATCCATTAACAACTATGATACTTAAAAAGGCTTAATGACAGGGTTCTTGCTCTAGACCGCAAAGTAAATGTGGAGAAATAATAAAATACGCCTTATTAGTTTATTTCTCCTAGTTTTCTTCGATTTATTGCCCTATATAGAGAACCTTGAGATATTCCGGTTGCTGAGACTATCTCTTTAACAGAATATTCTTTACTGTCATACATCCGAAGTGCAACAGTGAGCTTTTCTTTATCTAGCTTGGGTCTACCTAATGTTTTTCCACGCTTTTTACTTGCTTTGAGTCCTTCCTTTACTCTCTCAGCAATAAGATTTCTTTCTAATTCTGCAATTACGCACATCATTTGGAACATCGCTTTGCCTGTAGAGGTTCTTGTATCCATATTTTCCTTTAAAGAAATGAATTGCACTCCGGTCTCTTCCAACTGTTGAATAATGTTGAGGATATCCAATGTTTTACGTCCTAAACGGGAGATACTCTCTACTACAACTGTATCGCCATTCCTGAGCGTATCAAAAAGTTGATGAAGACCTTTTCAATCTTTAATTGTACCAGTAAACTTCTCTTTTACTATTTTTTCACAACCATATTCAGTAAGAATACTAATTTGACGATCTAAGTTTTGGTCAATAGTAGAATCACGCGCATAACCAATAATCATATGTAACCTCCAGTAAACTTGTATATTTTCATTTTACAAGAGGTAACTTTGTTGTAAAGGTATTTGGTAATCTTTTTGGCAATTATTTTTGGTAAACGATAATCCTAATAAAATCAAAGGTGTCACTTTAGGATTTATTTTGCACCTTTTTAAGTGTTATTTTGCATATCCAACTTTAAAACCCAGCAACCTTCACATGAGAAGATTATCTGGGTTTCTTAAATATTTACATCCATTATTTAGAGAACTATTCGGATCCGTCTAGTAAAAAAGCAACTGCTTCTTCAGCAATCGTGCCCTTTTCTTGAATAACAATATAGGTCTTAGTCCTAAAATCAATTCACACATTAGTTCAATAACCAACCAATTTATTTGCGAAACAAAAGGGAAAGGGTATTCTATTCCAGATTAGTCTAATATTTTGTTTAAACTATCGAATTCTTTCCTCGTACTAATAAAATTTGCAATTAAATAAAGGACAAAGAATATTGGAAATGAATATATATATTCCCATTGCTCTGAATTATATATTTTAATCCATTCAAAGATTGGTTCACCAATAAGAGCACTTCCACCTGCGAAAATAAATGCCTTAAAATACGGATTGAAGTTAGGCTTATACTGAATAAGAAACATAACAATTACCGGTAAAATAGTAAAATCCCATGGCAAATAAGAAGGGAGGAAAGGGAGAACGTCATAATTATAATGCCATAAACCTAATGTAATACCTATGAAATCAAACCAGCAACTAATAAAAATAATAAAAAAACCAGCGCAAAGCAATCTGTAAGTGCTTTCTTTTTTTCTGAAATAAAACCATAAGATCCACGGTACCACTGATAAAAACACTCCTAACCACCATTGCCAAGTGAAAACAACATTTTCAATCCAGAAATCTAATTTTTTGTTGTGTGTTTCTTCAATTAATTCATATATTTTCTCTGCTTTTTTTAAGTATTCTTTTTGGTCCATGTTTGAACACCCTCACTTCATATTAAATCAGGTATTTCAACCTTCAATATTTAGCATCTCCTAAAACATTCACTCTATAATTTTACATAATTATCCACATATCTTGAAAGTGAGTTACTAAACAATAGGGCCATATAGTTGAATAAAGGAATTTTGTTCTAAACAACTATTTGTTGAATGTCTGCATTTTTCAACGAAAGGATGAGCTTCTAACCGTTAAAAGTAAACATATTCAGCTTGTGGTGCATATACTGGATTGGTCCTTTATATAGGGTAATAAATAAGATATCTAATCCTTTATTCTTCAGAACATAAACTTTAAATTTAGGGGGAGATTAGTATTGCAAACTGCACAGCAAACAATGGTTAGTATTCCATTCCCATCAGTATGGGGTATCCATGCTGCTATAGCTGGTAGACCAATCATTTGGGGCGTACTCACCATTAACTCTATTACAGATAACAGGGTAATTGGTACGGTTAATTTTCGTGGTACACCTATTCCAATTAATGGATCTTGGGATGAAAACACCAAACAAATAAGATTTGATTCATCTTATGCCACATTTTATGGCAACTTAGCCATATTTGATGATCCACAGATTAGAATTCGACATTTTATTTTAAATGGGAGGCTTATTATGAAACCTCCTTCTTTACAAGCAGGCGAATACGGAACATGGGTTGCTACAACCGATAGAACTCTTACCGGATATCCCGTTAGTAGTAGTACCTTGCCCCCTGTTGGAGTCTTTTTAACATCGAATATACTTAGTCAGCTGCAGCAGAATTACGGAAGATATTAGGATTAAATAGAAGAAATGTAAAACGAACCTCCTTTTTTGTTTTTCGATACATCTCCAACATTAAATTTCCTGTGACAAAACAAACTAATTACAAAAAATTATTTGAGGTGTCTCATGAGAAAAGGTCAATCTAAACAATTCCTCGTATTCCAAACGTATACTTGCTACATAGTTTGTACATGTTAAGGGAAAAACTAAGGAGGAATTTTAGTTGGAGTGGATTTTTTTTCTATACCTGTTAAATACGTTCTTTATCTTATTCATAGCAATTTGGGAAGTTCGTCGGCCAGCCAAAGCTTTGAATTGGATAGTAATCGTCCTTGTTTTGCCTGTCATTGGTTTCTTACTATATCTTAGCATATCAAATCCCAAGCTTATTCATCGTAAAAGATTGACCTCTTCTCATAATGAGTCTGATAAGTTACCTGATACATATAGTGATTCAGCATCGATAATCGCCGATGCTTTAAGGTATTTTACTGTAGGCGGGCTTCGAGTCGGCAAAGTCCAAGTACTAAACAATGGAATAGCAAAATATGAACAACTTATCGAATCCCTACAAAAAGCCCAAAAAACCATTGATCTGGAATATTTCATCTATCGGAACGACCAAATTGGTAATCGCATCACAGAACTGCTGATCGAAAAAGCAGTAAATGGAGTGCGGGTTCGTTTTATTAGAGATGGTTGGGGGAGTAAAAAATTTCCGCGTCAAAAAATTCTTCAGATGGTGGAAGCAGGGATAGAATGTCGGACAATATTTCCTTTAAGTTTTCCCTGGATTTTGTCCAATTGGAATTATCGGGATCATTGTAAGATTGTGACGATTGACAGAAAGGAATCCTTTACTGGCGGTATGAACGTTGGGTATGAATATACAGGATTAAAGCCAGACGTAGGATTTTGGAGGGACACTCATTTGCAAATTATAGGGGAAGCAACAGGCGACTTGCAGACTATCTTCGACGTTCATTGGAATATCGCTGTACCAGAACGGATAAAGTCAAAAACAAAATCTGAGGCAACGAAAAAGGCCACTAAAATCCCAAAATATAAATCAAAGGAAATCAATCCAACCGGCAGCATAGATCTTTCAAGATGGTCTGCCGAATTAGGATCTGAGTTATGGCCTATAGAAGGTAAAACAGACAATACCCAAACAAAGACAGGAGAATTGCAAAAAGCATACATCCATACGTTGGAAGGAAACCCTGGAATTCCCACCCCAGTTATACGTCAAACTTACTTTATATGTATAACACAGGCGACTAAGACTATTGATATAACAACACCCTATTTTGTACCAGAAACAGATATTATCATGGCATTAAAGACAGCAGTAGCACGTGGTGTGCGCATAAGATTGCTTGTTCCTCTCCACAATAATCAAAAAATCGTTGACATTGCAAGCCGCACTTATTATGGAGAACTTATAGAGGCTGGAGTCGAAATCTACCAGTACGATAAAGGAATGTTACATGCGAAACTGATGATCATTGATGAGGAAATTGCAGAAGTAGGCGCAGCAAACTATGATATGAGAAGTTTTCGCCTGAATTATGAAGTGTGTCAAGTCGTGTACAGTGCTGATGTGGCAAGGGAACTCACAGAGCAGTTCGAGAGGGATCTTACTGATTCTGTACCATTAAGAATTGAAGACTTGTTGCAACGATCCCTGACCGAGCGCATTGTTGAACAGGGTTCTCGCCTGCTTTCTCCATTATTATAAGTTGATGTATCCTGTTTTTATTGTTCTATCTTAAATCTAGATTTAAAAAATTTGATTGTTTTTAAAATATTTCTGATTCATTTGAAAAAAGTCGAAAACCCGTGTTAGAAGAACTTTCAACATGGGTTTTTTTCTTAATTTACGATGGAAATTCATTACTAAAAAACGGTAATACTAAAAAGGCAGCTCAAAGAGTTTGAATTCAAAAATATCTGTTACCTTTTCATTTAAATATAGAGGTGATATCAATAGATAATATATTTGAAAATCTTAAGGAAATACGTTTATTAGAAGATAAGCTCTATCATTTAGAATTAAATGGTTGGCTAAAAAATGAGTTTTTAACTTGGGAATGGTGGATACTAGTCGTTTTTTTAGTTGTGCCTTGGGTTATATGGGCTAAACTTGTTAAACGAGACATTATTTTAGAAATTTTGTTATTTGGTACCATAATTATCTTGACAACAACCTTATTAGATGTAGTTGGTGCACAATACAGTTTTTGGGATTACCCCATTGCATTCCTACCTTTTATTCCTAGGGCCTTTCCTTTTGATTTTTCAATGGTACCTGTAGCTTACATGTTGTTATATCAATATTTTAGAACATGGAAATCTTTTATTTTAGCCCAGATCATTATGGCACTAACATATGCCTATATAGGTGAACCCTTTTGCGAGTGGGTCAAACTTGTTAATTATTTAGAGTGGAGATACAGATATTCATTCATATATTACATCATTGTTGGAATTGTAACTCGAGCTTTAATACTAAAACTAGCCTCTTTATCTAAACCTCAAGATCTTACAACTAAGTAAAATTTAAATTGGAGGAAAAAACTTTGGAAGAAGTTAATATTGGTTTACTGACGATCAAAGTCATCGTTGGTTTTGCAACTTTATTTTTTATCATTATCATAACAGGCAGAACATCCATCTATCAGTTAACCCCGTTTCACTTAGTTTTTGTGTTAGTACTTGGAGATTTTTTAGGAAATACCATTTATGAAGATAAGGTAGGGATTTTTCATTTTTTATATGCCATCGGATTGTGGACGTTTCTTATGTTGGGAATAGAGTTTATGACTCTAAAAAATAAATCGACACGTTCTCTCTTATTAGGCAATCCTAACATCATCATTCGAGATGGTGTTATGGACAGAAAGTTACTTACAAAGAACAAATTGGATGTAAATCAAGTATTGAGTATACTCCGTCAAAATAATGTCTTTTCAGTTCGCGAAGTCAAATACGGTATATTGGAAGCTAATGGGCAAATAAGTTTATTATTAAAATCCAAGTATCAAAAACCAGACAAGCAAGATCTCAATCTTCCAGAAAGTCCAGTAGACCTCCCAACATCGTTAATTATAGATGGGGAAATTTTATGGGATAATTTACATGAACTCGGATTTGATCAACAGTGGTTAGATAACCAATTAACTACCAATGGATATGATAATGTAAAGCGTATACTTTACGCAGATTGGCGAGAGAGTGAAGGCATACATGTAAGTCCTAAATAAAATTTGTTAGGATAAGAGCACATCAATTTTCTTGGTGAATATAAACTTTAGTCTTCAACAATCAGGCGCTTTAATGAAGTAACTAAAGCCTAATTTTTCACTTATAACACCGAGAAATTAGACTTTTTATATTTTTGATTTCCTTAACGTTGTAAATCCGCATTTTCCTGACGCTACCCCATCTAAGAATTTCTCGTTTTTTTACTACTGGTTTCATCAAAGGAACCCTTCCTTCTTAATTAAATATGGAAGTAGTTTACAATCATAATCATTTAACGACAATAAGAGGGTGACACATAGGGCTTTTCGTCCTTTTATGTCACCCTGCAATTTATTTTTATCTATTAAAAAGTCGCGTAAATCTTTTATTTCATTAATAAATTTATATAGTGATAACTTAGGCAGCTCTTTCCACAACAAGATCACAAAAGATTGGTTTCATGTAGTTAATTTTTACTATCATTTTCAACCATAATAGGTTTGTCAAAAACAAAAACTGTCATCGCAGTATCAATTTCAATATTGATATCTGTAAAAATACTCACAATTTTTGCATTCATCATTTCCTCAAGTTTATTCTTCAAGGTAGGATCTTTATAGATATTCTTTACTAATTCGGTCCGTGCTTCATGAACCATCAACTGCCCCTCTTTTGACTTAATCATAAACTTTTCAACATTCGTTAAATTCCCTTTCATTTCACAAATGACCCAAGGACCTACAATACGAGTATTAATTTCTCTCGGCCCATTGCCAATATATTCCTTTCGTATTTCACGAATCAACATACTAAATTTATGTTCCAAATTCTTTGTCATTCTATCTCTCCTCGTAGCATCATGTTTTCATTTTCACTATGGTTTATTCGTTAACATTTACGAATACGTCATTCATACAGGGTTATGATTGTTTTTCAGATCGATTGCAAGGAAGTTTTAGTTTTTTCCATTTATAATGAACCGATAACATACGAATCAATACAACAAACACCACTATGGTCGTCAATTCTATAGGACTGCTCCAACCAAACCAAATGCAAATAGCACACAAAAATGTAAGCACTGCATGGATTTCTTCCTTTAAAGCAAGGGGGGATCGACCTGCTAACAAATCTCGAACCATACCTCCGCCAACTCCAGTAAACATAGAAGCAATGACAATAATGCCTAGATCATGCTGCAGACTTTTTGCTAACAGTCCCCCTTGGATTGCAAAGGAAGCAAGACCAATTGAGTCAAAGAAATGTCCCCAGCGTTTCCAATGATGAACCCATTTCCTCTCAACGAATACGATTATAGTTAGCGTTATAAATACAATCAGTAAGGATTGACGATCCCATATGTCAGAAATAGGGATATCGAGAACGACGTTTCTAATCACTGCTCCGCCATAAGACGTTGTAAGTCCAAGAACAAAGATTCCAATAAAAGAATATTTGACCTGCATAGCAACAAATGCCCCACTGGCAGCATAAGCAATAATCCGATTATGTGTAAAACCGACCAAGTCAATTGATCCTATCCCCCTTATCAATATGAAAACTAAGTCCTTTTCCCTTGAGAATGCTCCTTTAATCCTGACCCAATTCCTTGCAGTAAATAGAAAGAAAAGGTCAAAGCACGGTTCACATCAGTGTCCCTCATCAGTTTTACTAGATCAAAAACACCCATTTTTTTATTTGCTCTGAGTTCCTTTTCTGCTGTTTGAATTCCTCTCGTCATTCCGTTCAGGATCTTCTTTGTCATTTCCGGATCGAGTTCTGTCAGTGCTCCAGCTGCTGCCATCCCATTGTTAATTGCATTGGTAACAGGTGGACGCAACATTTGTCCGACCGCAATTTTTGCCACTTTTTCTTTCGCCTCAATCAAGCAATTAACAGCTTCAAGAACCCCGCTTTCGTGAAGTTCTTGGAGAAGCTTAATCGTTTCTTGAATTCCATCCGCGTTTTCTGCTAAATTTTGTATAACACTTTCAAGTCTATTAGCCTGTGTTTCCTCTTCCGAAAAAACAGGTTCTTTTATCTTGGTTATTGGTTTCGCCATGATTTCGTTCCCCCTGTTATATTCACATCTGCAATCGGTTCGTAATCCTTTCTAGCCCACTTTCGCTCAACCTGAACTCCCATTTGCGGATTTCGTTTTGCATAACGAGGATTGTATAACGGAAGTGGTGTGCTGCCTTTTACCTTTATTAATTCCATTTTTACTTTTGTCTGTTTATAGGCTGGTGTTTGTGTCCGAACATCACCGACACTTCCAGTTAATAGATTGATAGCATTTTCATGACTGATAGAATGCATAGGGACATAGAGTTCTTTTCCATGGACTCGATCTGTTACGATCGTACGAAGCTTAATCGCACCATAGGGTGACACGAGGCGTACTAGCGAGCCATCTTTTACACCGCGTTCTCGGGAAAGTTCCGGCGAAATTTCCACGAATACCTCCGGTAACTTATACTGAATCCCTTTCGATTTATTCGTCATATTTCCTTCATGGAAATGTTCTAAAAGTCGTCCGTTATTCAATGTAAGGTCGAATTCATGTGAAAACTCAATAGGCGGAACATATTCGACAAGAGAAAAACGAGCTTTTCCATCTGGAAAGTTAAACCGTTTCGTATAAAGAAGCGGTTCATCCGTGCCATCTTTTTGTACTGGCCATATTAAACTGTTCCATCCCTCAAGTCGTTCATAGGACACACCCTCAAAAATTGGAGACAAACTTGCAATCTCATCCATAATTTCGCTTGGATGTTCATAGTTCCAATTAACACCCATATATTTCGCAATTTGTTGAATAATCCACCAATCTGGTTTCGATTCACCTAATGGCTCAAGTGCACGATACAGCCGTTGAATGCGTCGCTCTGTATTGGTGAATGTTCCATCTTTCTCAAGAGACGGAGCTGCCGGTAAGACAACATCGGCAAATTGTGCTGTTTTCGTTAAAAACACATCCTGTACAACAAAAAATTCCAGCTTACTTAGTGTATCATGGACATGGTTTGAATTTGAATCGACCCATGCCATATCTTCTCCCATTAGGTACATGGCTTTTAATTCGCCTTTCTCCACTGCTTCTAACATTTCAATGTTTGTTAGCCCAGGCTTATCTGAAATTTTGACGTTATATGCCTGTTCAAACTTAGCTCGAGCCTTGTTGTCTGATAGACGCTGATTCCCTGGTAGCCATTGCGGCAGAGTCCCCATGTCACAGGAGCCTTGAACATTGTTATGGCCGCGAAGAGGATAGACCCCTGCACCTGGACGGCCAAAGTTCCCTGTGACGAGTAGAAGATTAGCGATAGCTGCTGATGTATGGGATCCTGCAACATGTTGAGTGACACCCATTCCCCATAAAATACATGTTCCATCTGCTTCGTGAATCATTCTGGCCGTTTCGATCAGATGGTCTTTTGAAAGACCAGTTACTTCTTCTGCATAATCAAGTGTGTATTTTTCAAGGAGGTTAAGATACTCACTATATTGATTTACACGTTTTTCAATAAATTTTTCATCATGCCAGCCTTGATCGATGATATATTTAGCAATAGCCGTTATCCAAACATAATCCGTTCCTTGTTTTGGATGTAAAAACAGATCAGAACGCTCAGCCATTTCATGTTTTCGAAGGTCGGAAACAATCAACTTTTGGCCGTATAATTTCTTTGCGCGCTTTACTCGTGTAGCCAAAACGGGATGCCCTTCTGTTGGGTTGGCACCAACAATTATGACAAGACCTGCGGCTGCAATATCTTTAATGGTCCCGGAATCTCCTCCATACCCAACCGTCGCAAGTAAGCCATCAGTAGCAGGAGACTGACAGTATCGCGAACAGTTGTCAATGTTGTTTGATTCAAATACTTGACGTGCTAATTTTTGCATAAGATAGGAGTCTTCATTTGTTGTTTTGGAAGAACTTACAAATCCTAGTGCACGTCCTCCATAGGTTTGTTTAATCGTACCCATTTTTTCTGCAATCAATGTCAAGGCTTCATCCCAAGTTGCAGGGACAAACTCATCCCCTTTTCGTATTAAAGGGGTAGTGAGACGTTGCTCACTATTAACAAAATCCCAGCCAAACTTTCCTTTAACACAGGTAGAAACGCTGTTTACAGGTCCGTTTTCAGTTGGTTCGATTTTTAAGATTTAACGTCCCTTTGTCCATACCTCAAATGAACATCCTACTCCACAAAACGTACAAACGGTTTTGGTTTTCTTCGTACGAGTCTCCCGCATCGCTGCTTCCACTTCTGATAAGGCAAAAATTGTTTTATAATCAGGTTCGACTTCTTTAATGAGATCAACCATAGGATCTAATAAATCCTTTGGAATAGCTGTCATAAGTCCAGCTTCGCCCAACATTGATTTTTCCATTAATGCGTTACATGGACAAACTGTGGCACACTGTCCGCAAGATACACATGAAGATTCATTAATGGATTTACCATTATCCCATATGACACGCGGAATTTCTCGTTCCCAATCAATCGTTAGCGTTTCATTAACCTGCAGATCTTGGCACACTTCTACACAGCGCCCGCAAAGTATACATTGATTAGGATCGTATCGGTAAAAAGGATGTGACATATCTACTTCATATCCTTTTTCTCGGAATGGACGAGTTTGATGTTCAATTTCTAAAAATTCCGCTGTGTTATGAACACGGCAATTCCCGTTATTATTATCGCAAACCGTACAGTAAAGTAAGTGATTCTCCAAAATACGATCCATTGCTTCTGTTTGTGCAGTTTTGGCCCGTTCTGAGGAAGTCAAAATATTCATTCCTTCCTCCATTTGTGTGGAACAGGCCCTCATCATTTTCCCATCGATCTCACACATACACGTATCACATGTTTGTATTGGGCCTAATACTTCTGAATAACAAATATGCGGGTGCTCTATCCCTTGTTGCAAAAGATAATCGAGAATACGAATTCCCTTTTCTACCTCATTTACCTCTCCATTAATCGTCACTCTCACTATTTCAGACAATATAAACTCTCCCTTTTTCCAAAATAAAAAGCCCGCCATAAAATAGTGTGTGTATGACTTTACACAAACTATTTTATGGCGGGCTAATATCTAAGCAGTTAATCCTACTAGTTATCCATCTCACCATTAACAATATAAAAAAGACATAGAAGCAGGCAATTTAGAATTACGTAACATCCATGAACTTTTATACGTAAATTATAATCCTTTTAATATGTAATTTCAATAATAAATTGCTTTTAGAGGTATTTACATAAAAAAGGCAACTATACGCTTATTGAGTACAGAATTTATTTCTTCATTTACACAACGCGAAACATAAGAAGTTTTTGCTTATATTCCATTGAAGAAAAATCAGCTAGTAGCCGTTGCAATGATTGTTGTCATTCCCGTAAATGCCATTTATCCTCAAACTAGCGCTAATCATTAACAGCCATCCTTCCCAGTGGTCCTGTTTCGTCAATAATATCTTGAATATCATATACCGAGATTGGAAACATTGGAAAACCAAAAGCATATGGAGTGATTTCATATAACTGAAAATAAATGACAAGGACTTTATCAGCGATATAAAAATCCTGATTCGGTTTTATCGTTGTAAATTCGTTCAGAGTTTGGATATCACGTTGCTTGATTTGTGTTTGGATGATTCCTGAGAGTCTTTTGACATAATCACTTCCTGGCTTAAACAAGTCTTTAAGCTCACATAGCTTCCCCTTTTGTAAATCAAAAGTTAATGATTTTATAAATGTCATTCCATGGGCAGCATGGTAATGGTAAGTATAATTTGAGAGTGATAAGCTCAAGACTTGACGTTGGTTGTTTTTGATTTCATATTCCCCAATCATTTCTTCAACTGTAGCCGGCATATCTCCAACTTGCTGATTGATCAGCTGCTGGGTGTGATAAATAATCGTTTGATTGATGAACATTTGCAACTGTTGATTTGGCATTCGGACAGCTTTTGGATATACGACTGTTTTTTTCGGACCACTGCTGATTTGAACCGTTTTTATACTAACTGGTAAAGTAATGGGCATCTGATATCCATCCTCATATTTTTTTACCCATTGTATTCTTAATAGGAGGAAAAATGAGTAAAAGTTCAAATATGCAACCAAAGAATTTTCATTTCAAGGGTGTGAGAGTAATTGACGCACCTCCTTAATTTGTGCAAGAATAACTTTAAATAATACTTTTAAGGAAAGTGATCATAAACATGCTTTATATATGGGATATCGAAAAGATCATTAAAGAAACACTAAATGAGCTGAATCTAACTATTAATTATGAATTTACCAATAATCTACCTGTACCTATGAGTTTTAACGTATCAACAAATACGATCAAATTTAACTATCTTCAAGTAAACGCTTACATAGGTAATTTTAAATTCAAAGAGACTGAGGAAAACTTTGTTAAAATTATTCTTTATCATGTGATTGGTTATTATTTGGATTTTAAGAAAAACAAACATGATTTAAGAACTCTCATGTATGGAGACGAAGAAGAAAAAGAAATGCTTAAAGCTGAAATCGAAATGAATGCTTGGGAATATGGGCGAACATTGGTACCTGTAAATGTATTAGATTCCTATGATAAAGTACGTGAATTAGATAAGATGCTATTAAAAACCTATAAATAAGCTATGCAATTTAGGCGCACTAGATTCATTACCCACGGTGGCTAAGCTGTAACGACAATTCGATCAATTTATGGTGAATTAAGAAAAGCGCAAGGTACTTAGCATTCGCCTTATGCTTGTCGCCGAATGCTTAGCGCCTTGCGTTTTTTTAAAAACATGACCTTTTATTACCCTTTTTTCTATAATGCAACGGAGCATAGCCAGTAACTGCTTTAAACACCCTGCCAAAATGGGTCACACTGCCGAAGCCTACCTTTTTGTAAATCAAGTTGACCTTCATGGAAGAGGACTCCAAAAGCTTCTTCGCTTCCTTGATCCTGACGTTGTTCATGTACTCTACGAATGTAAAGCCTGTTACTTCCTTAAAAAAACGGCTTAAATAGTAGGGACTTACGTAGAATTCCTCTGCTACTGATTGTAGCGACAGATCATTCATATAATGATTGTTTATATAGCGGACAACCTCTGATATTCTTTCATGCATCGGACTTGGAGATTCTAATGGCTCGATACTTGTTTGTTTCACATGCCGGCAGCAAATAATGAGCAGCTGAAGCACCAGCGTTTGGGCATACATCTCGAAGCCTGGTCTTTTCTCCCTAATCTCCTGAATGATTGTTTGGGAAAGTGTTTCGATTAAGATCTGCTCTTGCAGAGGACACCTGACAATAATGTACTCTTGTTCAAACAAAGGTTGAAGGATATTTCTATAGGAAGGATTCCCTGCAGCCATGCAGCTCTCATGAATATTTACAATAAGCCGCTCATGCTTTGGCATTTCGGTATTGGTTGTCCGATGCAGAATATTAGGCGAAATGATCACGATATCCCCTTCGTTAATCACTAATGTGCGATCCTTTATAAAAAATTCCCGTTTCCCAGAGATTAAATAGAAAATTTCGAACGTACTGTGAAAATGATTAGCTGGCATATGGTGGCTTAGCGCTTGCCGAAGTGATACCGTAAATGTCTCCTCTGCGTTTTGGAATAGAATGCTTTTCAGCCTGTTCGCCTCCTCTCAGTTTAGTTTTCTTTTATTTTATGCCTCTGGTTCATTTTCTGCAAGATATAAGAGGTTTTTGATTGATTCTGCAAAAAATGTACATATTTTTATGCTAACCTAATCTTAAATATATATAGGAGGGATTTTTAAGATGAATCTTTCAGAAACCAATAAGATATCAACAGAAACACGAAACCCTATTCAATGGGCTGAGAAAGCATGCGAAACGTTAATGGCAAAATTTGAACCGGAGCTCCTTCCGCCTGAGCGATTCCACTATCATCAGGGAGTTTTTCTATCTGGTATGGAGAAAGTCTGGAGGCTGACTCAAAAAGATCAATATTTCGACTATATTAAACGATGGGTGGATAGCCATATTCTCGCAGATGGCAGCGTCCCAAAATGCAAAACAGATGAACTTGATGACATACAGCCGGGTGTGCTTCTCTATACCCTTTATGAGCAAACAGGTGATGAAAAGTATAAGAAAGCGTTGTACAACCTTGTTCCACTCCTAAAATCATGGAAGACCAATCCATCAGGAGGGTTCTGGCACAAGGAGCATTACCCAAATCAAATGTGGCTGGACGGATTATATATGGCCGGGCCGATCGCAGTCCAGTTCGGAAAGACTTTCGATGAAAGCGACTATTTTGATATGATGACCTATCAAGCCATCCTTATGGAGAAGCATACAAAGGATCCGGACACCGGCTTGCTGTATCATGGGTGGGATGAAACGAAAGCAGCCAATTGGGCTGACCCTGTTACTGGCTTGGCTCCAGAGTTCTGGGGACGCGCAATCGGCTGGTACCCTGTGGCTCTGCTGGAAATGTTTGATCACCTTCCAGAGGACCATAAAAATAAGAAAAAGCTGGTCACTATCCTTCAGGACCTGCTCATTGCCCTAACAAAATACCAAGATTCCGAAACTGGCTTATGGTATCAGGTAGTTGACAAAGGTCATCTATCCGATAATTGGCTGGAAAACTCTTGTTCCTCCCTGTTTGTTCAAGCAATTGCTAAAGCTGTCCGTTTAGGCTATTTGGACGGCAAATATATGGAATATGCTTGGAAAGGCTATCAGGGTGTAATTGATACATTGACGTTCGATGAAAATGGAAACGTACTCATTGGCAATATTTGTATCGGTACAGGGATCGGCGACTACGATCACTATATTGCCCGCCCTACCAGCGAGAATGATCTTCACGGAGCTGGAGCGTTTATTCTGATGTGTGCGGAAATGAGTCAGGCGGCAAAATAAGATATATCTTTTGAACAAAACAGGAGCCTTTTTTAGGCTTCTTTTTTCTCCTTTGGTGTCTATATTTGATCAAGCCGTTGAGCTAATACTGCGATCACAAGGTTTGTTTCATCTTTGAAAAACTGGCATCAAACTCCGGAAGCATAAGTAGATAACACAAAATGTCTTGTCCAGACAATAGGACTATTCATTGCAAGCAGAAGCTTTGATAAATTTTTCATAACACTCCTCCTAAATTGAGTTTTTTACAACTTTAGGCACCGTTTTAAAAGGTAAAAACTTATGTTTTAACTGAAGTTTTGGCATTACAACTTATTAGTAGTGTGGGGAATAATTAGCCCATCCTGTAAAGTAGTAACTGGACCATGAGTCATAGATATAAATTTCGTAACTAGCACCTTTCATATTAGTAAACCTTAAAAATCCATCTGAACCAATGGTGTATCTTGATGTGCAATTACCTGTTGTGGGATTGCAAATTTCAGCAGCTAATGCAGGACCGCAATCAGTAACACTCATTTGAGTTGCGACATTATTGTTTCGATTCACTCTACTACAAGAATTTATTTTAATATCAACGGTTTGACCAGATTTAACTTGGATATAGCCATCTGAACCGCCTTCACTCCAACGAGCATTATCAGTCTGAAAATACCATGCAGCAGCAGCTTTAGATTGTGGAAAAAATACAAAAATCATTGAAAAACATAAAATAAACGGTAACATTTTTTACAACCTTTTGAGAGAATATCAATTTTTCTCCTCCTGTAAAGTAAGACTTTAGATTTAACACCAATATAGCTATAATAAATACAAACCGGTTTGTATTTAAATTATAACAAATAACACCCATATAATGGAATAAAAAATGTAAAATTTATACATATTTTTTCAGCGGATGAGAGAATAAAATTTTATAAAAGGGAGTCTTTTACTTATGAGGTACAATACAGGAGAAGAAACAAAAGCAAATATCATTGAATCAGCATTTAAATTATTTGGCACAAAAGGATACGGCAGTACAAGTATAGACGACATATTAAATGAGGTCGGAAGAACAAGAGGAGCATTTTATACTCATTTTAAAAGTAAAGAAGCACTGTTAATGGAAGTCATGCGTATTCGAATGGAGATTCATATGGACGATTTAGAAGATATGTTTAATGAACAAGTCAAGCAGGGGACATTTGAAATTAAGTCCTTTATCCATCAGTTTTTTGAAATCCTAATAAAGACAACAACATCACGTCCATATTGGACAGGCATATATTTAGAATTAATTAAACAAAGCAGCCAATATAAGGAGATACAGGAATGTATTAATAACTCATATGATAGTTGGACGAATTTATTTGAGAAGGTATTTAAAAAAGCTAAAGAGTTAAATCAAATTAAGCCCAATTTAAATGAAAAAATTCTGGCTACTTCATTAGTTGCTTTATATGAAGGATTTGAGATCCATAAATATGTTAACCAAAATGTGAATTTATGTGATCAGATCTTTATGTATGAATGGTTATTTTCAGAGTAAAATAAATCATCTTTACAGAAAGATGGATACTTTATCCTATAATGAATAGCCGAGATTAATATCTCGGCATTTTATTTGTAATGATATCCTATCTTGATAAAAGTACCATGCATTTATAAACTAAGTCTAATTCTTACTATTTAATATAGTTATCCTGTATTGTAAAAAAATAAGACTTTACTTCTAAGAAAGTAAAGTCACATTGTTAAATTACTTATTCACAAATCCTAAAAATGAGTATAACACTATTTACGAATTTGCCATATAAAACTTTCTTATACTCCAAAGTGGATTTTAATATTCTACTTCTACTTCTAACTATCCATATTCGCAAGTTCATCTCGGTCAGTTGCTTTTGGTGGTTGTTCCATCCACCCATGGTCAATCATAATGTTAGCAGCGTCCTCTACATATAGTTCAATATCCATTAGAAACTGCATATACATTTTACCAATATCACGCCTTCCATTAAGTGATATTGCATTTGCATAAGATCTAATTCTCATGGAAAACATTTCTATTTTATGCCATAACATTAATTTTCCCGAAAAAGGAGAAGAAGTTGAAGTACTTACTAGGTCGTCAAATAATGGATAAGATGGTAAGTTATTTTTATGTAATTGTTGTGCAAAAGCCTCTATATGTTTATTAGTAATTTCCTTTCCTCTTAACAAAAACTTTTGAATTTTCTCAGTTGAAGCTACCTGACTAAAACCAGTTAATAAACCCCTACTTGTCACATTATTTTCAATATTATCATAAAAATGTGCAATTTCTAATGCATGAAGAGATCTAATATCTCCAAAAACCCCATTTAAATAATTTTGTTTTCTAATAAAATCAACTTTTTCTGGTGTTGGAATTTGAGGTGGTTTTATATAAAATCCTTTTCCCTTTAATAAAGCATCTACTTCAGTTATTAATTTTATTGTAGAGTTTAAGGTATTGATAAAAAATTCTCTTATATCTTCTCTTGTCATTATCGGTATTGCAATTGAATAAATACTCATCCCTGCTTTACTCGTATATTTCAAGTAGTGGAGATAAAATTCATCTAAAAAGAGCCTTGGGGCATCTAAGTTCACATCTTTATCTGTAAACCCAATCGGTATTGGAAAGTTGTCTTTAATAAATATTTCTTTAATATTTTCCAAAAGCGTCTCGCTTAAATTCAGGGCGTTTTCTACAACCTTTTTGATATCTTGGTCATCGATATGTTGAAGATAATAACTAAGAACACATTTTGACGCAGCATTCCCCATATAAGTTGCCCAAAGCTTTCCCATTTCAACAGAAGTTAATCTAATATGACTGTTATTACTTTCCATTGCACATCCTCCAATATCGTATACATCAAGAAATAATATGCCCATTATTGGAAAATATATAAGAGCCCATTTATTGAAAAAATCAAACTGAAATGGTTGCATCAACTTACTTACAAAATCATATTCGATAAGAAGTTGTTATGTTTGAGGCAGTAAACACATTAAGATTTAACAACTCTCTATATCTCATTTTATCCTAGATTGTTGATTCTTGTGAAAAATAAATATATTGGACTATTTCGTGTATATTGCGTCATCACGCATATGAAATTTGAATTATTTTCGGTGAAAAAAATTTAAATTAAGTTAATATTTTAAGTAAGAGCAAATGAGTCGTTTGCCATAGCGGTGCTAGATTGTAAGGATGTGTAGGAATGATGGATCTTCATAAAATTGAAGAAATGGCCCAAATTTTAGTTAAGGTTGAAGAACAAATAAAAGAAACAATAGAATCACTTCATTTAATAAATAAAAGTATAGATAAATATGACAAATATACATTTTTAAATGTATCCTAAATGGACTACAACTAAAACCACAAAAATCTCCTCTTATATTCCCCATCACAAAATACCACATGAATACTTTACAACATAATAAGAGATTAACGGCACAAAAAAGAATCTTCAAACGAAGATTCCTTTTTGCTTCTTATTCAATTAAGCGCTCATTTGTGGAAGAACTAACTTTTAGCTAAACATCTTAATCTCTATTTTTATCCTATGTGAAAAGATATGTTTAATGTTGTCTCTCTATATCCTCACACCAATGTCGTACACCTTTATTGAACAAATTGGTCTTGTTGACCTTGTTGTTGCATGTTCATTTGGTTTTGTTGTTGGCCAAACTGTTGTTGACCTTGTTGTTGCATATTCATTTGGTTTTGTTGTGAACCTTGACCTTGTTGTTGCCCTCCAGTCATTTGTTGCAAATGCTGTTGTGCTTGGTTTACAGCTTGATTCATCTGAGTCAATGCTCGATTCGTTTGAACATATTGAGAAGCCTGATTCAAAATTTGAACAGCCTGATGTATAGCTTGTTGTAATTGTTGGTCAGCTTGTTGTTGTTGTTGTTGGTAAGATTGAGAACTAATTGTGTTAATTTGTTGTAAAAGTTGATTTAGTTGTGGAGCTTGTTGTTGTCCTTGTTCCTCATTTAGTTGTAAGCTTGCGGTTCCACTTGTTCCTGATTTGGTTGTTGTACTCGATTTAATTCAGATTGAAGTTGATTGATTTGACTTTTCAAAGCTCCAAATACACTTGTTTCTTCTGCATCAGCTACTACTCTAGCCAATTTTTCAGCATTCTCTTTTGTATTTTTGTCCAATATAAACTCCTCCTCGTTGAATGATAAATAATAAAAAAACATTTTTATTTTCACCTACCTCATTAAATTATGTGAAGCTCTTTCGGAAACTTTAAATAATTAGCTAAGCAATACCACCTTATAGGAACTATTTAAAAGGTCTTGAAAGCATTAATTTGACTCTGACACTTTAGGACTTTGCAAATCAAAAATATAGAAGTTACAAGGGGATTTTATTCAACCCCATAATATAAGAAGCTTTTACAACTTTGAGATTGAGAACATAAAAAATAACTAGGGAAAAATGGAACTTTATTATTGTTATTGTCGAAATTAAAAGATATGAGAAAAACCGCCTTAGTTTTGGATGGCGTTTTCTCAGAATGGATATTTTAACTATTAACTTGTATTCATAAGTTTATTCATATTGGAACCAATTCTTACTTTTCTCTTTTTCCATTTTTTATATTTCGAAATCGCTTATAACTTCTATAATAATTAAGGTCAAGGTATTTCTAATTGATTCCTCCCAATAAATCGGTGATATAAGTGTAGATGCTGTCGTAGATGCTGCGTATATTACATTATTGCCTTAATAGAGAAGTATGGACCAAAAGATATTGAAATGATAAAAGCTTTAATTGAAAGTGGTACACCTTTAAAGATGTTGCGGAAAAGTGGGATGTGTCTCGTACTACAATTTATCGTTATTTAGAAATGAAGAAACCCAGCTAATCTTTATATTAAAAGTAGCTAGTTTTTAAAGTTGGATGTCAAAATAACACTTAAAATAAGCGCAAAATATTTCCAAAAATGACACCTCAAATGTTTTCTCCCTTTTACAAATAACTTCGGGTGTTTGCTTATTCGATCTTCACTCATTATTTCAGATACGGTACCTAAATGGTAACCTTTTTTCTCGATATCAACGATCAGTTTTCTAGACCTTCTGCAACGGGCTTTGTGTGATGCATTAAAATCATCGAACCACTCCTAACTTGAGTTACGACTCGACTAACCATTTCGGATGTTGATGACTTTTTCCAATCAATTGTATCAACTGTCCAAAGAATTGTTTTCATCTCGAGCTGGTGAGCTAAATTTACTGTCTCTTGATTAAAACTCCCACTAGGAGGTAAGAGGTTCCTATGCATTAAAATAAGGCAGCCAACTAGTTTGGACTGCCCTTTTTTTAAAAAATAAGGAATGCCTAAAGCTATAAAATCACTCTTTTGGGAAAGAGATGTATCAATAGGTAAGAGTTCCATGATTCTGCATTTTTACTTTATAAGTACAGTTAGGCTTGTACTGGTGCAAAGTACTTAAATATGGCAATATCAACAGACTAACTTATTTGATTCCAAATCCTATCTAGATTTAAGGGGACATGTATTTTATTCCCGTGTATTTCTCTATGTATGATTGGGGTTTCAAAGTATTGATCCAATTTTTCCATTTCCTTTTTTAACCTTGCTCTCCGATTTTTCCCTATCAAATTTTCAAAGTTTTCTTTAGAAGTTTTCATAAGTCCTTTCTCCTTTATCTCTTAATAAAAAATACATTTTTTAATATATCCAATATGAATTTTATTATAGTGTAAACTTTTAAATACATGATTAGACGAATTTGACATGCGAAGCATTAGCAAAATATACATCTTTATACAAACTTTATCTGTACTTAGATGTACTATAAATTAACATTTTGATAAATAAAAAACCCCCTTGGAAAAGGGAGTCGTAGATAGACGAGATTTTTTGATTAATTTTTATTTCTTGTGTTTCATATGCCTATACAGTATTTGGCAAAACGTTACATTTGGTTATTATGAGACAGAAAGTTTAAGATTTGACTTCAGCATAAGCTCTACACTCTTGAGCACAATGCAAACACATTAGACCGCATCTCTGTGATAATTCATCTAGGATGTTGCAGGCAATTATTCCCACAATCCTTACATACTACGTACATAAGAAGCCCCGGTCCAGCGACATACGCCTTTTCTCTTTGTCTTCCTTACCCCAATTTGCAACGGTTATAACTTTAACAAAGAGAGAATATCATGTAGTGGAAAGGAGATGAAGCAAATATGACTGAAGAAAGAAATATGCATCACAACCAATACGATCACATAAAACCTTTACATGATAAGTGCAAAAAATATATGCACTTCCACGTCATTTTAAAATTATCAGATGGAAGTACCGTTGATGGAATTATTGAAGATGTAACAAATGATGGTGTATCGGTGTTAGTTGGTGAGGATGGAATGCAACGAGAAGAAGATTCCGACGTTTTATCCGCCGGTTTCTTCCATTTGCAGCGTTAACTGCACTAGCTCTGTTTCCTTACTATTATCCACCTTATTATCCGTACTACCCTTACTATTACTAAAAATACAAAAATCCTCTTTTTTAAAAGGGGGTTTTTACCGGTACTAGCTATTGGCCATTTTTGAAGTAATAATTAATACAATATTCAAAAAAGAAAATGGTCCTTAGCCCGATTTTCGGACTAAGGTTTTTATATACCTTCTTTATGTGAGTTCCTCTGAAAGGCTTTTAATTCTTTTTAGTACTTTTTCAAGCTTCTTTTTGCCAAGATTATTCTTTTTCATTTTATTTTCTAATTTTTCGATCTCTAAAAATATTTTACTATCTATTGAGATAGTCACTTCATGGTTTGGAAATTGTTTTTCTGTCTTTTGATTTAAATTCTTTTCAATTTCTTTTAAACGAAACCGATCCATATGATTTACTTCAACTGCAATTAGAAGTTCTTTATCTGTATTCACAGCCTTTACATCTGAAATCTCTTCTTCTTTTATTACTTTTTCTTTTGCTTGGTTAGCAATAGATTGATCAATTGACTTGCTTATTATCGTTATTGAAAAAGGGATCTTCAAATGTAGATCCCTTTATACTGCTTATTTAATTAATGCACTTTATATTCAATATTTAGAAGTACATTACTCGTCTTTTCTATCTTCATCACCTATATCTCCTGGATCTTCTATTGGATCTTCTGGATCTGGCTCTCCATTTTCTTCATCATTTTTAAACATGTTATCATTTTCATCAACGCCAGGAATGTTTTCTTCACCTTCGATTATATTATCGGCGTTGTTATCATTATTATTTGCTCCATTGCCATTATTTGCACCATTTTCGTCAGCACCATTGTTTGCTCCATTGCCATTGTTTGCTCCATTTTCATCAGCACCATTGTTATCATCTGGCGGTGCCGGATCTGGATTTAAATCACATCCTACTGAAACCATTGCAGCTAATAAAATACTTGTAATCATGAGAAACCATTTTTTATTCATGGTCATTCCCCTTTCTTAATTTATGTATGACCTTTTAGATCTTTACTTATCGTCCCCCATATCGATGAAATTATGAGTAACTTTTCCAAGAAAAATAAAGATACCTCTCAATTAATATCAGGAGGTATCTCTAAAAGGAAACAATCATGAACTTTTGGTTCTCATGCTCATTAATTAGTTTGTTCTTATCTAGAGAAAATATACTGATTGTTTATAATTAATTGACGACTACAAAGTTTTTATACTCTATACAAATCTAGTTAACATAATTGCAATGATAAGAAGTAAGCCAAAGAGCAAAACCTTATGTATCAAGGGTTTTGCCTTTCTTCGTTTTATGCATGATTTTATATATCGTTGATTTATCAACGTTTTTGGCATCTGCATAATAAAGTGGGGTTTTATGCAATTTCTTTTTTCACTAAGCACCTGTTAGCTGAAGAAGGATTTAAAGTCAAATCCACTTTTCCATAAATATTAATTCATCTTTTTTAAAACCTTGTTTTTCATAAAATCCTTGTACCTTCTCATTACTCGGCTCAATCAAAAGGTTAATTTTTTCACATCCACTTTATTTAAACCTAAATTCTAGTTCCTTGATTATTTGATCACCAATCATTCTTCCTTGATATTCAGAGTCAACTGCTAAATGGTTTATCCACCCTCTTCTTCCGTCATAACTCCCCATTACTACACCGATAATTTGAGTATCCTCTTCAAGTACAAAAAATAACTCTGGATCTCTTTTTAATTTCTCCTTCATTCCTTCATAGGTATCTGATCGGGATAGAATTAATTTTGCTCGTTTCCATAAATCCATCACCGAATCAAAATCTTTTAAAGTAAATTCTCGAAAAATCATAGATTATCTCCCTTTAACGATGTATAAAAATACTTTTAATTATATATTTATACAATACAAGGTTTTTAAATAATCTTCAACAAACCTGCACCGTTACTTAAATAAGAAAAAGCTGCCACAATGACAGCCTTGATCTTCTAGTGCGATTTGAATCCGCAATGTTTATTAAGTTGTTTAATTGATAAATTTTCTTCACGTTCTACATTGAAAACATCTATCGCTTCTGGTGTATCGGTCAGTGTTAATCAAATTAAGTTGAAAGGGGGCGAATGTGCTTGTTCAAAAGTTACTACTTCTATTGTTAATTTGTGTTGACGATTATTTCCACTAAGCCTTTTTATGTCAGTAATTCTTTCACACATAAATAATTTATTATCAGTATTTTTCTAAAATGAATGGTAGATACCTAACCATCAAAGTTTCTTCCAATAGTTTCTCTCTTGTAAGTTCATTTTGTGAAAAGACTTTAGTTGTTGTTAAAAACAAAAATGTAAATGTAATACTTATTAATAAAATAAAAGGTCTTCTCATGGATATCACCATCTGCTGTTTTCTTACGGAATATCTTTCCCATTATCTATACCCTTTATTAAACTATCCTGCACCGTAGGCTTTTAACTGCTTATTCAATTAAAGCGCACTTCGAAGACTCGATTTCAAGATAATCTTAAAAGACAATAATAATGGTCTTCTACTATTGCCCAGTTAGTGAAATATGGTTTAAACTTCTTCCTTATATATTTCTGATTTTATTGGCTTTAAATTCAAAGGTATTATAAACTCCTGAAGGTTTTCTATATGATTAAAAAAATCATCTATATCCTCATAATCCATTGACCATTCTAATACCTCTAATCTTCTTAACTCATCTGTTGGTTTAAATAAAAATTCACAGTGAAGTTGTTCCATATGAGAATACTCGTCTTCTTTATAAAAAGTAAACTGACGTACAAAATCAAAATGAAATAGTTCCTCTCCAGTAAAATCATAAACACCACATTCAAATAGAATTTCTTTATCTTCTTCTCCCTCAACTGGTTCTTTACAAAAATCCTTATATGTTTCCCAAACTTTTTTTATATCATCAGCATCTTCACCAATTTTATCTTTAAGGTAACTTTCAGCATTTTTAACCGTAATCATAACGACACTTCCGATTTTATTATGTAGGTATTTTTATACTCCGTTAGCATTCCTGTAGAGAGTTAATTATTGACTTTGATAAAAAAAGAGCTCCTCAGTAAGATTGAATATAGACACCACTCTAAACTCAAATCTTAAGGAGGAAGCTCTACTATGAAGTATAAAATGCAAGACAAACAAAATCAACTAATTGAAAGAATCTCAGACCGTCATCTCGTTGTCGGAGTTGATATTGCACAACAAGTCCATGTAGCTCGAGCTGTAAATTATCGTGGTATTGTGGTTGGTAATCCTCTCTCTTTCGAAAATAATGAAATGGGCTTTACTAGGTTACTAGAATGGATCAATGGATTAAAAGCGGTAAAAAATTTTGATAAAGCAATAGTTGGTATGGAGCCTACCGGACATTACTGGATTAACCTATCGAAATGGCTATACGAACAAAACATTGATGTCGTAACGGTTAATCCTCACCTTGTAAAAAAGAATAAGGAAAACCGAGATAACACTCAATCCAAAAGTGATAAAAAAGACGCTCTCGTCATTGCTGATATGGTGAAGAATGGCTACTACACCTTCATTCGTCCCACTTCAGAGCCTTTCGAAAAACTTTGAGTATTAATGGCTAACCGCGACGTGATTGTTAAACGGCTCGTCAGTTCCATCAACCAAATAAATCGTTGGGTAGATGTTGTCTTCCCTGAACTTCGACAGGTATTTAAAGACGTCAAAGGCAAAGGGGCAATCGCAACTCTTCGCTTATTCCCTACACCTAGGGAACTACGTTCCATGGAAGCACAGGATATAGTTAAAGGGTGGAAAACACTGATGAAGCGACACGCTGGCTTTAAAAAAGCACAGTTACTAATAGAATTAGCCAAACATTCTGTAGGTAGTCACCAAGCACATGATGCTTATAAACTACACTTAGAACAGTTACTTGAAGAATTTGATCTCGCTACAGCCCAACTCGAAAGAGTCGAAAAAGAAGTTACTGACGTACTTAAACAAATTCCTTTCTCAAGGAAATTACTTGCCATTAAAGGAATTAGTGAAATTACATTAGCAGGCATTTTAGGAGAAGCAGGAGATTTAAGTGGTTTCGCCCATGGTAACTCTCTATTACGACATGGAGGATTACACTAGCAGAGGCTAGCTCGGGTAAATGGAAAGGACAAATCGTTCTCTCTAAACGTGGGAGATCCAGACTGCGGCGTTTCTTGTATTTAGCGACAATGAGTCTTGTCATGAACAATCCCGAGTTCAAGGAGCTTCACTCCAACAATGTTAAAGTGAAAAAAATGAAGAAAATGAAATCAATTATGAAACTGATTGGTAAGTTTGCAAGAATATTAGTAGGAATGGCCCGACGTAATGAATCTTATTGTCCTCAAAAAGTACAATCTTTAACACCATTAGCAGCATAACTGAACCTTTATAAATTAAATACCTATCAAATTAATATTTAGATTAGTATATTATCGAATGTTGCCTTATTCGTAGGATCTCAAAGAAAGCACGGAGTACTGGATGTGTTCAACCAAAGGGCACCGACCCGTTCCGTTAGCAAAACCGGCCTCCACCCCTTGGATAGGCATGACGAAGGAATGAGAGGGCTTAGACCCGTTGAGACATGGGAGGGATAGCCTCCAGGGGCGGCGTGGAGAATGCGTGCATCATATGGTAATAATTGGAGTTATTTCTACCTCCTCTATTTCCGCATGCCTTCATGAGCCAAAAGTATCAAAATTCATTCCATTCATCCGTTATTGTTCGATCAAGTGGTTTGAAATCCTGCGAATAAGTGAGCATTCGAGAGATAAATGTATCTAACTGAGGGAGTTCAACAATCAAGTAGTCAATCTACGAAAAATAGACCCATAAAGCAAAAGTTGGGGATGTATTGTTTTACAATAAGAAATGGCACAATTCTCACTTTAGAATTGAGCCCTTTTCTTGAATAATATATTTAACATAATCCTAATTATGAGCAATGAAAAAAGGACGTTCGACTAGAATATCTTTTATAACTTTTTTAGCTAATTAAGTTTTTATTTGTATTAACGAGCTTCTCACCTGCTCCATTCCTTAAGAAGGAAAAAGCAATCCTTCAATAGAAGCACCGTACCGTATAAGCTTTACAACACTTGTATTTGCAGAACCAAAATAGAATTCACTGGTGTAATGGGAGTTCCTGCTGCTGGAAATGTGCTGTTAGGGAGAAAAACTTTTCGTTAAACCAAAAACAACCTGTATTCAAAAATCTTTAATTAACGTTGAGGAATCATTCTCTTATACAATGAGAGTTCTTTATATGAAGATTTCTTTACAACACAATTTCTATATGCTAAGATTTGTTGAAACATAGGTGTGAAGAATACTCTACTTATGTTTATAGTTTAAGTTTGTTAGCCAATGGGAAAGATAATCACGATAACTTGGAATGGGAGGAATGTAGAATGGATGTTTCATTAACATCAGAGGAAGTCATTGCTCAGATCCAAAAGTTACAGAACGAAGGTAAATCTCTACGGAAAAAAGAGATAAAACAACTTTATCCCGATTTAATGCGGAGTGCTTTGTATTACTACCCAAGTTGGCAACATGCCCTAGAAGAAAGTAAAGTAGGTTAGATTACTAATCCAGATCTAATTATTAGAAAACATGAAAATATTTAACTAAAGGGCCATCCAATAAGGATGGTTTTTTATTTTGTACAAATCACTCATTTTAAATTATCTTAGTTACCCCCAATATTTAAGCAAACTTAAATATTATTTGTGATCCTCTTCTTTAATTATCCATTTGCTTTTCCAAAAATTATCTGTTATTCTGAATAAGAATTATTTTTGTTCGGTCTGTAAGGAAAGATAAGTATTTAAACTTTTCGCCTTTGATATCTATTGAGCAAGGATAGTATTAAACAGTGGGATATATTCCACACAGGAGGCAACAATATGCAACAAGGTACAGTAAAATGGTTTAACGCAGAAAAAGGTTTCGGATTTATCGAAGTTGAAGGCGGCAGCGATGTATTCGTTCATTTCTCAGCTATCCAAGGCGATGGGTTTAAATCTTTAGACGAAGGTCAAAAAGTGACTTTTGAAGTTGAGCAAGGTCAACGCGGACCACAAGCAACTAACGTAAACAAAGCATAATGAAGGAAGGGACTCTAATTAATTTTAGAGTTCTTTTTTATTTTAGACAATAAAAATCCCCCACTCAATAAAGAATGGGGGGAGGTAAACATGTAAAAAGGTATTAAAATGGTTAGGTAAAGCATAACACACTATTTGTAGAATACCTAATTAATTTAAAAATAAAGTGTAAAAAATAACTTTTAAACAAACTAACCTTCTTAATCTAATCTTATTCATCTTCAAACAACTGAACGAAACTTAATTGGTTTAAAATAAACTCTTCATCTTCCTTCTTTCTCAACATCAGCCATTATTAACCACAATTGATTCATTTATCATCTTGTAATTCATTTCCAACACTCCTCTTTATACCCTTTTTAGTAAACAGATAATAATGTACCCTGCTCGATCACATTTTTACCGTTACATGATATAAACGAAATAAGCATAATGATGAGACTAACAAATAACACTCACTTTTCCAAGGTGAGGGCTTTATGTTTTATTAAAAACTTAGAAATACACTTGATAACACGAACGTTTGTTCTTATAATATTTGTTAAAGGAGCGTGATTTTTTGATGTATAGTGACCTTGAAAGAAAAATTTTTCGGATTTATTTCAATACTGCAATTCATGGTAAAAGCCCTACACTTAAAGAATTAATGAGATGGACAGGAAAATCGGAAGCAGATGTAAAGTCTACGGTTATTACGCTAATTAAGAAGGGTCTTATTGTGAGGGACAAAGACAATAACTTGATTGCAAATAGGATTAAAGTCAAATAATTACAAAGAATTTACAAAGATTAACCTTTTATTAACAATTTCTTAAAACTAGTATTTTACTCTTATAACAAAAACCTATGAGGTGCAAGATGCATATCGGTGAAAGACTTAAAGCAATTAGATTAGCAAAAGGACTTACTCAAGCAGATGTTTCAGAAATGATTAACGTAGATAAAGGGCTCATTTCTAGAGCTGAAAGAAGCTCAAATGTTGGAAGTTTATTATTGAGAAAACTTTGTATAGTTTATAATGTTTCATCTTCTTATATATTGGAATTAGAAGACAATCAATTTGATTTGGAAACAAAATGGACTCGATTAATTAATTTAGCTAAGGGCAATAATTTATCTTATAATGATGTATTTGTTATTGTAAAGAATTTCATTAGAACAAATGAAGAAATAAAGCCAAAATAAAAAAACTGAAGATACATTCCACAAAATTGTTAGATGAGTATTTTAGAACTTCACAATAAATTTACTTTTATTTAACCGTTCCTTAATAGAAAATTAGAACTATAAGAAGAACTCCTTATTGAAAATAATACAAGGAGTTGATTGGTTTTGAAAGTTCGCAAAATAAGATGTCCTGAATGTGGAGTATGGTTCGAAGAAACAGACATGATTTATATCAATGAGCATTACACTTTGATGCATGAAGAGTGCTCGCAATCCACACTTTCCCCAATTATGAATAAAGGAACTTATTAATAGGACAAAGATATTTTAATTGGTCAGTTAAGCCCCTCCATTAAAAGAGCTCTATTTTAATGTAAAATTAGTTATAAACAATTATATTTTGAAGATTTTGTATTAAATACATTTGCTCCAATCAAGGTTCCCTTGCACAATATAACTATCATTAAGGCCGTTTTATTACGGTCTTTTTTGTGTTAAATATATATAATAAAGAACATCATGTATCAAATAGGATGTGTTTAATTTTTATTCTGGTACTCTTACTTTGATTGCAAACCTACAAAATTATTGGTTTCGAATTATCGATTTCTAATTTTCAAATGTTATATTACGAAATTGTAAAGATTTATTTTAGTAAAAAAGATCTAATTATTGCTAATCAATCAAAAAACAAAGTTGATCCTTAGTAAAAACAAGGCCAATAGTTGGATGTTTTTACAAAAAATAACGATAATTCATATCCTCTGTATTATTTTAAGAATAGGAATTAGAAATTTACACTAAGTTTTATTTGCTTATGATATGATTTAAAAGTAATGGCCATTACATACTAATTGATTAAAGTAAAGATTACTAATATCAAAATACCTACTACTTTTGTTTAATTAAAGTTATAAAACCAGTTTTGCCAGTATCAGTACTCTTAAGAGTATAAAAATCCATAATTAATGTTATCAAAGAAAATAAATCAAAATTAAATAAGAAAGGAAAATAATCAATGAGAAATTCTTTAATAAGTGTTATTGCTATACTTATTTGTGTATTCTCTATTTTTACAACGAATCCCGATTCGGCACGGGCTTCTGGTAACACATGTTTATATGTCCTTGGAACAGTTGAAGGGAAAACTGTTACAACTCCTGCTGTCCTAGTTACAGTTCCGGAAAATGGCGTTGCAGTAAATCCGGTACAAGTGCATGTTGATCCTGCCAATCATAAAATTCTTGGCTATTCCTTATCGACATCAGGATTAGATGAAAATACTGAACCTCAATCTATTTATGTTCCTGGTAATTCTAAGGAGATCCCTTCTTATTCTGTTACATTAGAGGATTTAAATATTGAAAATAAAACTTGTGTCTCTTTTGGAGTTACCACTCCTGCTATACCGATTTACATTCCTGAATCTACTTTGCAGATCCCTGGTATTATAGCTGATGTTCCTAGTGTTACTTTAAACATTTTGGGCGAAAAAAGGGTGGTTAATGGTCAAGTATTCAGTATCGAAGGAAAAACAATTGTAGTTCCTGGTGTGACAGAAGTTGTGCCATCACAAACAGTTGAAACACCAGATCAAAGCGTTACTGTAAATATAAATGGTCAATTGACCAGTGCGCACTATTTAACTCCACAATAAAAACTGTTTGCATTATATTTTAAAAAATAAAAAATGCCTATGTTTATGCTTATCAATAGCATAATAAGGCATTTTTTTATATGTTAGAAAATATTATAATTATAACAGTAAAAATATTTACAGAGAAATAAAAAATACCCCTTCCTAAGGAAGGGTATTCTAGGGGAGAATTACTTACACTACTTTCTTAATAGTTTCCATTTTACAAAACCTTATACCACCATTTACGCTCTTTGAGCCATGTTTCAAATTCTTTTCGATTCTTTGGCGATAATCCACCCGTTAATGCTGTAGGGTTTGACCCATCACTTGTATATTGAATTTGCGCCCACCATTTTTTATCAACAAAATACTTGCCGATTTCAGCAACCATTTCGGGTGATAAACCGCCTGTTCTAATTTGCACGCTTTCTACTGGATCAGATTTTGGTTCAAGTAATTTCTTGCCTAAAATTGTTTCAGCAATAGCTTTACAAATTTCATCGAACTTACTTTTGTAAAGTACAACATCTGCTTTTGAATCAACAAAGCAAACCTCAATTAAGATTGCAGTTTTCTTTGTACCATTTAAGAACCCTAGGTTTGTACGTTTTTTAGCCCCACGGTTTTTTAATCCACTGGCTTTTGCAATTGCTGCAGCTACTTTTTCTGCAATAACCTTTCCAGATTCTGAAACATAAAGAACCTCCGCACCACGAGGATCATTCGTTTCTGAAGCAGCGTTAAGGTGAACTGAAACATCTAAATCACGGCTCTTACTATTGTGATATCTAACAATGTTATGGATATTGTCGTCTTGATTTTTAGATGTATTATCATGAAATTCATATACAGTACAATTCATTTCTTTTAAAAAGTCAGCAACCTTACTAACAATTCTTCTCGCCTCATTTAACTTCATTAATAAATGAATTAGCTCCACTTACATATTTACCGTGACCAGATGAAATAACTAACTTCACCATTAATATCCTTCTCCTCTCAAAATAAAAAGTCACCGAATGGCAGCTTATTTTTTGATTAAACCTTGAGCTTGTAATGCTTTCTTTTGCAATTGACCTTTCTCTGTCACATAGTTGTTTTTGAACCAGGCAATTATTGAAAACACTATAGTAAATAACATAGTTCCAACTAAATAAATACCATCTATAAATTCGACCCTCTTCTATTGGAATTGGTGATTTCCCAAACATTATGAGTGACTGATTTATTAGGGCAACAAAAAGAAGCATCGTCCGAATAAACATGCTCTTTGTCTAAGTTATTTATCAAATTTTTCATTTAAACCTCTCCCTTATTTTCAATTTTATCGAGTCGTTTATGAGCTTGTTTTGAGCTTTCTTCCACTCGAACAACACGGTCTGATAAGTCCCTTACCCGTTGTTCATTCGCTCTAATATCAATCCGTATCGATTCTACACCTTGACTTATATTATCAAGTTTTGTTCGGATCACAGCCGATACAGTTGCATCATTTTTAACGTCTTTATCTCGATTTCGGCTGAATGTAAAAATGCCAATCAAGAAACTCCCTATTGCGATTAATACTGTGATTTCAACAGCCATCTAACTCACCTTCTTATTGGCAAAATAAAAAGCCACCATTATGGTGACTTTTTATAAATTATTAATTAGCCATTTTGAGAAAGGTAACTTTAAGGTACTATTTAGACGAAATATAAAGGTTGAATTTTTTCCGAATAAAAGCAATACAAAGCAATATTATTGGTACGATTATTTGTAGTGGAACGTGGAAATATGGTACAAAGTAATCCAATCCAATTTCTAAGTGTTCGGGAAAATTATTTGCTATTAATAAAGATAAAGGGGTAATAATAGTGCCTAAAGCAAGTAATACCGATTTATACTGTTTTAATTTGATTAACTGAGAAATCCCAACAGCAGCACCAAATGTCCAACCCCCAACCTTAAAAAATACACCTGATACCATCATTAAAATAATTAATGCGTCAAATCTTTCAAGGAAATCTGCTATTGTAACCATCCGTGTAGCTGAAAGAAAAGGGAACCAATCTCTTCCATATATTTCAGGACCTAGAACGCACAAAATAATTATTGCATTTAGTGTTAGTATTAATCCACTAACTAAAATTATTGAATTTCCTACCTTTCTGATATTACTTTTGTTATTTAAAAACGGAAAAAACATCATGATAATAATCGTTTCACCAAATGGGAAGTTTACAACACTAGGGTAAACCTCTTTCAATACTGGTTTTAAACCATTGCCTAAAACAGGAGTAAGGTTTTTAATAGTAAAGTTCTCTACACTAAATAATAAAACCCAAACCACAACTAGGGACATAATGTAAATTGGAAAGACTGTTTCTCCCATTCTTCCAAGGGTCTCAACTCCCCCACGCAGACAATAAATCACTAATACAATAAAAAATCCGATTATAACCACCATCGGGGTTTCTACTAATATGGTAGTGTTAAGTAAGGCACCAAGATCTCGACATGCTCTTGCTGCAGAATATATAAAATGCAAAATATAGAGAATGATCAAAGGAAAAGATAGATACTTTCCAATTATTTTAGGTAGCATTGTAACCAATGTATCATCTGGATAATATAGTGATAATTTGGTAAATACACCCATTAATATCAAACTCGAGAGCATACTGAATATTATTACTATCCATGAATCCTGTTTAGCCCCTGCACCTAATCCTAAAATAATCGCAGTTCCAAATTCAAAACCAACAATTACGTAAAAAAGTTGAAGTGCACTTATTTTCTGCTCCTTCATAACGTCTCCTCTAGAATAAAAAAAGCCCTGATTTATCTATATCAGAACGGAATTTCCCTTTTTTCTTATTATTTCCAGCAAAGAACTTATGCATACTTAAAAGGAATAGGTACATACTAAATTTCTACCTATTTTTAGACTTTTTCTTATAACAATCCTATACCATTAAATAAGGAAAATGCGTTTCTAATTATCCTAAAAACTCACCCATTGCTATATTTCTAATTATTCATTACTGAACTGTTGCCATCCAATCTGATCCATCCCAAATTAAAGTGATAGCCTGTTCATTACTCAATAACTTATTTGCTGCACCATATAAAATGGCATTATACGTAAATCCTGTTCGGATTGTAATAGTATTCGCTCCAGAACCACTATTTCGAATAATGAGTAACTGACCACGTTTATATCCATCAGGTAATGCACCCGTAGTCCAGTTTCCTGTTGTCGACCTTAAACGTAGATAAATAACGTCATTTGCATTTTTAGCTATGTTAGGAATCTGATTATCTGCAGTTTTCTTCCAGAAGGTTAATTGGATTATTACGCTTAAAAGCAAACCATACTTTCACGTAATCTTCTTTGTTAACTGATGAACGTTTTGCTCATGCTGAGAATATAACTTTAAACTGATATCGCAGCATAGCAGTAAATTTACGTTCCATTGTGATACATTTATTTTCGAAAGCCCGTAATTACTGCTTTAAAGCTACGCCTGTAGAATCCCCACTAAAATTTTCATCTGTAAAATCTACTGATTTAGCAAAACGCAAAATATTCTTTTCTAACCGGTCCAGATGATGTTCAATCAAGGCATCGTTAATATCCTTGGTTAAAAGTCATCATGCTCGCCAAGTAATTCAATGATCTTACCTCGTCTAAGTGTTTCTTCTGTTCCATCATCAGCTGTTAATCCTTTAAGGACTAAATAAGCTAATCGATATTGCTCTATCTCGTTTGATGCATCGGACAATGTTCGATCGTAGGCATCAATCAATGCTAGTACTTTTTCTGCATCGCCTTGCTGCTCTTTATTGTTTTCTAATCCGAAAAGAGGATTAAAATCAAATAAATGCTCTTTCACCTCTACCAGGTTAAAATCACCTTTATCACCTGTTGCCTAAAAAAAATAAATATACGTATCGTTATAAAACTCTGCATGTATTTCATTCTCTAAAGCATTGTAATACCTAATCGAATACTCTGGTGAATGAATCTCGTCACCTAAAAAGATTACCTGCCAAGGATCAATGTTTTTTATCCTTTCATATCCTGTATCCTTCTCGATGTAAGCCAATCTAGCAGCCTTACCGCAAATAGAAGCCATTTTTCCCAGCTCAGAATCTTCATCCTCAACATAATTACGCGTATTAAAAGTATCAATATCTTCTTTCACTTTTGAGGTTGTTCCTTGCTCTCCTCCGTCGTCATATTCATACGTAATCGGATGACCTAGAAAATAACCAATCTTGGTATCTACTATATCGGCATCAAAAGCATTATTTAGCATGTTGTTTACTTTATTATCTAATCGGCGCATTGTGTCCAATTTAAAATCTTCATAATCGATAATAGTCCGATTCAAGATTGGTACACCTTCTGCACTTGCCTTATATCGCTCATAAAGCTTTATCATTCGTTCTCGATCTTCCTTATGCACAGGAGAGTTGATAATTTCCTTAAGGAGTTCAGGCGTTATGTTGCCGTTTAGATCTTTAATTTTCTGTAAGTACTTCTGCATGTTCTCACCTACCTTCGATGTTCGTCTTTAAGGTTCCTGATTTCTACGTCATCAAGTCCATACCAAATGGCCGAGAATGTATGAGGATCTATGTTACATTCATCCTCAATGATTTCTCCGTCTTTATCCACTGCAAAGGTTAAATCCTTCAATTCTCGAATTACATCAGGACATTGATCAGAGCAAACCATTTTCTTAAATCTTTTTACCTTTTTGGTGTACTGGATCCGAGAACCAGCAAACTTTCTTGTAGGCATCATCCTAAAGCCATTTTGTCTGAAAAACTGAATGTTTTTGGCTCTGCACTATCAGCTTTGATCAGGACATTCTTTAAGTCTTTTAATTCCTCGGCTGTTTTATCGTCAGTCATTCCATTTTTGTAATATTGCCAATAGATATAAAGAATACGTTCTTTCAAATCTTCTGCCATTCTTACAACGGCGTTATATGAATTAACGAATCCAAAATCCATACCGGTTTTGAAAAGAGGTCTTCTTATCGCTTCAATTGCCTTTTCTACCTCTTCGTGTTTCCAAACTTCTAACTGTGGCAGCACTAACTTTCCGTTCACACCAAAACGACCTTTACGAGCAACTCTGTAAAGGTCTGGGTCATGTATCTTTAAGTCTTCTAACTGTTCAATATAACTTTCAGGCAAAAATAAATTATCATCAGCTGTTGAGTGATGATAATATGTGCTGTACAGTATGATCGTCTTTTTCTCATATAGTTCTTCATCGTTAAGGACAAAAAAGTTATTCGCTTCATCTTTGAAAAAGTGTTTATAGGACCAATTTCCTTTACTAACGGGGTTAGTAGAAAGGATCATATGCAACTTTAATGTTGGATGCCTTAAACGCCCTAATAACTCCTTAAAGTCATCGTATTTGACCTATGAACATTCTTCTACCCATATAATTGATACATTGTTGATTGATTTTAACTTGGCTGGCTTGTCCATTCCCTTAAAGATGATTTTTGAGCCATTAGGAAAACGTATCTGCATCGGGGAGCTTATACATCGAATATTATCATCTAGCTCCAAATCGGTTATTATTTCTTCAAGCAAGGAAAAAGTAGAATCTCTATGAGTATCATAAACTTCTCGAACAACTAATGCTGTTCTTTTCTCTTCAAGAAGCTTAAGAATGAGCTTAAGAGCTACATGATAACTTTTAGAGGAACCATAACCACCAACTAGGAAATAAAACTTCTGAGACCAATCAAAGAGAAAGTCTTCAAAGTATGGATTGACCTCTTTTTCGATCATGAATCCATTTCCTTTACTCTTACGTTTAATGAGAATTTCGATTGGTTTATCATCAGAACCTTTAGATATTTTATCGACCTCTGCTTTTGTCTTCTCAATATTTAAACGCATATACTCCAATTTAAGTCGTCTTTCATCATAGCTGTGTAGTTTATTAAACTGCTTTATAAGGCTCCTTAGTTCAGACATTGCCCTGGACTGAGCATTAAGAAAAGTAGCATGTTTATCCCATGCAAACTGGATTTCCCATTCTGTTTCCATCATTTCTTGATCTTCAGACATAATGCTCTTTTGCTTCTTAATCTCTTTTGTTACGTCTGCTTGATCTTTAACAAACATAATTTGTTGAGCTCGGATATTGGCAGCATATTGAATCTGTATCTGATCCCATATTAAATCAGCTGCTGAACGTTCATGCATAGATTCCATTATCTCTAATGTTTCTTCTGGTATAAACTTAGAAAAGAAACCGTGGGTAACAGCATTCTGATTTCCTTTAGGAGCACCACCATTATTGCCTTTTGCATTGATATTTCCTTTTGGTGCGCCTCTCCTTTTTGTGTGCACACTTTTTTCTTTGGGTGCACCCCTTTCACGATTCCAGCCATAACGCTTTTTCCATGATTTAACCGTGTTGATGGAAACCCCATACTTTTCAGCAATGTCTTTGTATTTCAAACCTTTTACATAATCTTTTTCAGCGTGTACATATTTTTCAGCCATGCTACATCACCGCCACCCCCGATAATTGAGTTGTTCAGGAAAATAAAAAAAGCACCCCGAAGGATGCATACAATTTAGAGAAAGAACCAATATAACCTAATTAGCAGCTTGATAATCAGGTTCCATTACAATTACATTGATTAGCTTAATATCTTTCATATTAAATATCTGATAAATATTTTGTTCGTCTGTGAACTCTACAATACCTTCTTGGATTAAGTCCTTTATCACATTCTCTCTAGAGTCCGATTCTACTATTTGTGATACTAAAAAACCCTGTTCAAAGTAATAATTAATTTTATATTTATTCATTTTATCAACCCCCGAGCATAAAGTACGCCACTAAAGGGGTGTTTTTGACTATAAAATCCTTCAACTAATTAATTTTCCATATCTAATATGTAAATAATTAATCAAATAGAAAACGCCTATTCGACGAATAGACGCTTTCTTTGATATATTTCGTTAATACCCTAATATCACTGTTAAAACCTAATACTCTGCCGTTCTCCTGCCAAAAATCTGCCGTTTTTCTAACAAAATCCAACTAGCTTTTGGCCCATATATTCTTATCATGAATTTTAATTTCCTCATATATATATGATTCCTCTACTTTCAAGTCTGAAGTATCATCTATGTTTAAAATAACTTCAAATCCTACATTTGCAAACCATTGTTCTTCAACTAACATTACCCAATCATTCCAATCAGCATCTATAATTGATAAATTTCGCTCTTCACTTATTTCAATCACTTCTGTTTTAGGTAAAAAGTATTCAAATGGAACAGAAAAGGTTTGAGTAAAATATATATAGATACTTCCATCGCCAAATACATTTGCTTTTCTAGGGAAAATTAATGGCCCATAGCTTTCAATATTTAATATGTTAGGTTCCGTCGATTCCCCATTTATTTTATTATTGATGAGTTCAGTAATAGATGATTCTATTTGTTGTTTATAACTATCAATTACCTCTCGTAATAATTGCTTTATGTTTGTATTAAGTTGTTCATTGAATTCCTTTATTTTTGGAAGTAAAGGCTGAAGAAGTTTTTCATTCAAATCCCTAAAGTTTGCAACAACTTGTATTTTTTTAATGTCAATCTCATAGTCCTCAATGTCAGAAATTAAATCATCAACTAATAATAATTCTTTATTATTTCTTATAACAAAATCACTATCACTATTAACAAATATGATTTTGTCGTATTTTTCATGCTCATCTTGTAAGTAAGTTAGATATGAACTCCAAATAAGATTATCCCTAAATCCTCCGCCTTCTTTGGTAATTCGGTTATTTTAGCTTTACCTTCGCTCAAAACAATGGCAAAACTTCCTTTTAAATGCCCTTATGTTGTCCATTATTGTGTATTTGATGTCATTCAGCTTAATGGTATTAAGGTATCTAACTTACCGTTGCTCTCTCGTAAGGAACTTTTAAATAAAATAATTCCCTCTAATCATTCTTATATTGCAGTTGTACAATGGATTCCTGGTAATGCTAATGCCTATTTTGATTTGATTAAGCAGCAAGATCTGGAAGGTATTGTGCTTAAAAAGTCTGATTCTGTTTATGATGTTGGTAAACGTTCATACAATTGGTTAAAAGTAATCAATTATCAGTATGAAGTTGTTTACATTACCGGCATTCGTAAAGATGAATTTGGTGTATTATTATCATTCCTTGACGGTAAACCAGCTGGAATAATTGAGTTTATACCAACAAATGATCGTAAGAAATTATACTCCTTGTCTAAAGTTCACTTTGAAAATGACAAGTTTCTATTCATTGATCCTATTAAATGTCGTGTGAAATATCGAAATCTAACTAAGCAAGGAAAATTACGTATACCTTCAATTGTGGATTGGTTATAACTCCACTCTTTTAAAAAGTCAGGTTTCCACCTGGCTTATTTATTTAGCTTTTTCCTTTAACTGTATTTATCTAATAATTTTCCTTGGAAAAATAATGTTTATATCTTGTCTAATTAATTGGTTTAATTCATCAAATAAAAATAGTAAAATAAATACATGTTTAATTAGATAAAGGCAAACCTTTTGAAAAATAGGGACGCAAAGCTCCAGGTCTAAGGTTTTAAACTAAGATGGCTGAGCTGCCTAAAATATTTTTATATTTTAGGAGGTCAACAGTGTTAATAGAATTAATAAAAGAAAAAGGGTTAGACAAAGATTGGACTGAACTTTTTTTACATGCCCTTGAAATAGGTATTTCAGTTGATGAAATAATAGAATTCTTCAACCAAGAATCTAGACCTAAATAGGTCTTTTTTTCTTACCAACATTTATCTATTTCATTAAAAGAAATCTGCAGCCTTATAAGAAAACATACTATTGAACACATCCATCGTTTAAGATATTGTTAATTTCAATAATTTTCATCAATTTGTCTTTCTTTTTCTTACAAAAATACCCATAATTATAATCATATACTTTAGGAGGGAATTTATTTGAATAAAAACTTAGATATAAAAAATTTAGACAATGAATGGATTAATCTTATTTCCACACGCATTAGAATCAGGCATCCCTGTCTCAGAAATCAAAGAAGTCTTATCCAAAATAAACACCTCAAAGAATTGACATATATTTTGTATAATCCCAATATGATTGGTACATTAACCAACAAAGTAAAAGGTAAAGCCTCTATTTATCCTTTGCTATTACATCATAGCCTTGTACCCTTTTCATCTGGAAAAATAAGATTTGAACATAAATTAGAAGATGACACATTCAAAAAAATTTTAATCACACCTTTGTAAATTCAGGGTAACACCCTTGCCTATTATTTCGGATTTTCCTTGAACTACGACACAATTATCCTTGAAATTCTTTAATGCGTTATTTACACTTTAAGTAAAAAAGGATGGATAATATTGTCTTTAATTATTTTCTTTATAGCACATATAATTCTAGGATTGTTCTTAATCAGTAAATTTAATAGATTACCCAAACCTATATTCACGTTTCTTATTACTTTCTTTATAATGAGCTTTCTTTATTTCGGCTCTTCATTTATATAAAGCCTTTATTTCGCTTTTTACGTCAATTTCCCAAAAGGGAAAGAAACTTCCACTTTCCCTATTAATATTTAGATAAATTTAAAATCTAACTTTTTTATAGACACATGTGGAATCCCTAACTTATCTCTATTTTCATTAATTCGGAACTTACCTTTTTCGCAATATTCCTCTAATAGTTCAAACCCTATCCAATTCCGTTTTGTATTGTCACAAGCAATTGCGGTCGTAAATCCTCCCATACAATTATCAAGGACTAGATTACCTTGGTTTGTAAAGTTTTTATTAAGTACTCAAATAACGCCACAGGCTTTTGAGTGGGATGAAACGTATTACTATCACGTGGAAAATTCAATATAGATTTCGGATAATTCGTATGTGTAGTCGTGTATTCCTGTAACAAACTTTCATCTTCAGGTTTGAAAATCCCACCTACATTTTTCCTTTTATTCTTTCTACTTTTAATAACGGAAGTAATCCTTGCGGATGATAGGTGGTAACTTTTTATAAAAAACACAAATGTTCTCATGGTTTTTCAATGGCATTCTTTTGGAATTTTGAAACCCTGTTGTGTGTTTTTCTTTTTTCCATATCCATTCATAGCGAAACAACTTCATGTTACTTGCTATAAGTTTTGTGGTGAATGGTTGACTTGCCGTCAATACGATTGCTCCATTGTCCTTAATTATTCTTTCATATTGCTCCCATAGTTGATCGAAAGGAATTATTTCATCCCATATACAGTTGGTGGTACCGTAAGGTAAATCACATAGGATCATATCAATAGACTTATTATCTATTTGCTTCATCCCCTCAATGCAATCCATGTTATAAATTGTGTTTAAATCTAAACTCATTTACATTTTCCTCCCATAGCAATATAATAGGTTTTAAAAGAACGTATGTTCTACTATGAGAGTCCTGCTTAGTATATCTCATTTTTTATCAAGCTGTTTTTTGTAGCAAGACTAGAGCAATTTTTATAAGTATAATCCTTTTTATATTCATCCGATTATTGTTGATTCTTGCCGATAAATGTCAAACTATTTTTATTTAAAATTTGAACTATTCATAGTACTATCAACATAAGATTACAAGATATGGAATTTTAATATTAAGGAGTTGGTCTGGTTGAAAATTAAAGCCTTAATTTGTTTTTTTACCAGGAACCACAAATATAGTTATTATTCTGACAGCTGTGTTAGATGTGGAAAGAAGAAGAATAGAGCTGCATAATGTAGCTCTTTTTTCTTTTAACCTCTCCTCTTACGTCTTATTTCTCATTTATTGTTAATAATTAAGCATTCTTTTGAATTATTATTTTCCATGTTTGGCCATTTCAAAGTTTTCAAGCTAGACATAGTATGTATTAACTCCTTAAAAAGGAGGTGATACATGATGTCAGAAGGTTATCGTTTTAATTTTGCTTTAGTCGTGGTTCTTTTCATCCTTTTAATTATTGTTGGTACATCCTTTAGAGGATACTAATATATTAAAAAGAATGAAGGCTAAAAAGTAATGCTAACATCTCTTCTATTTTGAAGCGTGATGTATCACGCTTCTTTTTTCATCCCAATGTTACTTAAAGTTCCTCCGTATTACTATCCACTTTGGAGCTTCCCAATAAAGGGGGCTTTTTCAATTTCAATAAAATACATTTGATCTAATTTGCGACATGTGTAATATCATGTGCGAATTGACCATTAAGCATTAAAAATGATTTTTTTCTTGTCACATACGCCGAGATTAAACATAAACTTTTACTGCAGCAAAACATTACATTGCACTCCAAGCGATGGACTAATTAACTGTTATCTCTTTGGATAGCAGTTATTTATTATTTAGGTGTTATTTTTTATTAGGTTTTCTCATATATTTATATTGTTGATCGCACCAACGTGAAGAAATCGTTCGACCACTATTAAGTGGTCGTTTTTTAATATTCTAAATATCAAAACTCTCGATGCTTTTGAATTATTAATGTTTTGAGTAAATAAATTAGGCTTTTATTAGGAAAATCGTGACATCCGTCTATACACCAAATACCTACTCTGCATATGTTGGTCTTGATCAGATTAAACAAGGGAGAGATTTTTGTGGATCCACGATTAGCTCAACTTCTTCAAAAAACAAGTTTGTACGGAACTTTGGCAAAGTTTTACGAACATATTGACCCAGAAAAACACATTTATTTTTACAAAAAACATATAAAGTATGAAATGCAATTGGTTCAGCTTTATTGGGCATTACACAGTAGAGAAGACTATCCAGTTTGATTGTTAGAGGAGCCAATTGGCTCCTAACCTATTTAATGTATTTTCCTACATAACATTAAGTTATTCTTTAAGGAAAATCTAAAACTTATTATTTTTACTACCAACTTGAATAAACCCAACAACCAAGACTACAAGAATAGCGTATATAATTAAACTCTTAATCATAAAAGAAATCCCCACCCTGTATCTCAGATTTTATGCAAAATGCGACATTAGTTCTTTTTACTAATTGGTTTTTTATCTTGGTTCAACAGAGAATATTAAGCATATATTGTTAGTGCAGCAAGCATTAACATGCATTCTAATCTTTGGACTAATCTAACTGTTATCTTATCGATAGCAGTTTTTTTGTTAATAGTCATTTTCTATAAAAATTCACATATTTTATATTGTCGATCGCACCGACGTGATGAAATCGTGCGGCCACTTATATGTGGTCGTTTTTTGTCTATATGTTCACTAAGCTTTTTATCTCCTGTTAAAAAGTTAATTTTTGTCTTTTTCTATTGTTTAAATGATACAATTTACATAGCTCAATATTTCTTGTTTTTGAAAGGAGAAAATATACTTGGAAAGTTTATTGCAAAAAATTAATTTATTAGATTTAGTGACTGATATAACTGAATATAAGAATTTTGTCGTGTCTGAAGTCAATGATCATGTTTTAAGAATTGCTGTGATTGATGGAGAATTTCATTGGCATGAACATGACACAGACGAATTATTTATGGTACTCGAAGGAGAACTCATAATTGACTTAGAAAATGATAGAACATTTAAATTACTACCTGGTGAAATTTTTAATGTACCAGCACATACGCAACATAGAACACGATCTAATGGTAGAACTGTAAATCTCTGTTTTGAGAAAAAAGATACCGATATAAATGGATCTTATTAAGTACCAATATCTTGGTGCTTTTTTAATGCGCAGTTTACGTAAAGACCACATTACCTCCTATTAAACCGATTTCTCCTAGGGGTTACCGGCAATATATTTTTGGAGGAGGAGATTTAGAATGAATCCAGTCGTAGGTCTGGATGTTTCAAAAGGGAAAGTGAAGTTTAAGGATTTTTAGACAAAGGAAAACCTTATCGTAAAAGCTTTAGTATCCAACATGATCTCGAAGGTTTAGGTTTATTACTTGAGTTTCTTAAGGAAATAAAGGATATGACCGGTCAGCAACCACCGGTTGTATTGGAATCTACAGGGCATTATCATTCTCCAGTTGTTCAGTATTTGGAGGAACGGAATTATTTATTAATAATCGTCAATCCATTGATTTCTCATAGGGCCAAAAGTTCAAGTTTACGAAAAGTGAAAACTGATGCCGTTGATGCTTATCGCCTCTGTGATCTCTACTATAAAGAGGAGTTAGAACCCTATAAAAAGCGTGGAATACAACTTTTAAACCTTCGTAATCTCACAAGGCAACATGCGAGTATAACAGAGATATATGAACAAACCAAGTTACAATTTCAAGCAGTATTAGATCAAGTATTTCCTGAATATAAAGGGGTTTTTGGTGACTTATACTCTGTAATCTTTCTTACTCTGCAAAAATATCCTACATCAAATGATATCTTAGCTGCTAGTGAGGATGATTTGGCTAATGGGATAAAAGGTTTATATAAGCATGGATCAAAAAAATGGATAAAAGAAAAGGCACAAAAACTTAAGATTGCGGCAGCTCGTAACCCATTTCAAAAGAACATGTACCAAAGTCATTTGTTGAGTATGAAAATGTATATTAATATGCTTCTTCAATACAAAGAGCATCTATCAACGTTAGAGGCAGAGATAGATACTCTCGCTAAAGAAATTGAAGAATATAAGATTATCCAATCTATCCCTGGTATTGGTGAAAAAATCGCGGCAACGAATATTTCCGAAATTGGTGAGATAGACCGATTTAATCACCCTGAAAAGCTAGTCGCATTACTAGTGCGAATTACGAAACGTGGTTCTAGTAGACTACGGCATACCTTGTATATGGCTGTTCGTGCTGGAATACGTGACGCTCGTAAAAAGAAAACAAGTGATGAGATAATCCCTAGGAATAGGAGATTAAGAGAATTTTACGATAAGAAACGCAGTGAAGGTAAATTGTATAAAGTAGCCGTTATTGCTGGTGTTAATAAGCTCTTACATTGGATCTATGCGATATTAAAAAATAAAACCACTTTCCAAGATATTGCTTAGAAACTACAACTAACCAAATACAGAAAAACCTTCCAAAAATAGTCTAACGGAAGGTTATTTGACATGCGCATTTTTAGTATAACATGAGGAATTTCTGATTTTTAAGTGAAAAATGTTGACAAACTATTAGCTGGTTTAGTTCAAAGCCGACGACTATTCAAGTATTAATTTCGGATTGTACTTTTTATAATCTTTAAAGACTTTTTCGTGATTTCCCATCATGATAGTCCTCCCATAGTGGACCGATGTATTTTTCTAATGTTTTAACAATAACATCTCTTTGGCTCTCTTCGATATTTGTAATATCATTTGCAATATCATTTCTGACTCGTATAAGCACAAATAAAGGGGGTAAGTCAGTCTCACGAAAAGCCTTAATCAGGGATTCTTCTTGTGGTGTAAAATTCATTAAGCATTCTCTTCCTTTCCAGTTAGATTTGATAGTTTCTTCATTGGCATCTGGGGCAAAACTGATCTACTTCTTCCCCATTTTTAAAATTCGTAAAGTAAACGGAAAACCCTTGTTAAATAAAGCTGAGTCGTTAGCTTAAGTTACATTTCTTCTCAATCTTTCACGATTCAATTTAAAGTGTTATTTAACAATCTGGCCCTATACAAAAAGACGCGTTACTCGAAAGACACGTTACTCGAAAAACGCGCCCTATTGTAGCGTAAATGATAGAAAGTATCAAAATTCATTTTTTCCAATTCTGAATCTCTATAATATTCCCTTCGGGATCTTCTGCATAAACAACTGTTAATACACCAAGGGAATCGTACTCTTTTTTTTCTAAAGCTCCATATTTCTTTCCACCGCATTCGATTAACTTATTCAAAACTTCTTCAACGTTATCCACTACAAATGCAATATGTCCAAATCCTTGATAGCTAATATTTGATGGATACCTCTCAGGGTTTTCTGGATAATATTGAAAAATCTCTAAAGTTGGCCCTGCATCGTACCCAGGTAAGGTTAGGTGGATGCCTTTAATACTAACATTATCTATATTAGTTACTTTTTCTATCCATTTACCAGAAAGGTCCCTTTCGGGAAATACAGGCTTACAATCAAAAACCTTAACATAAAAATCAGACAATCTACGCCAGTCTTTTGCAACAATGTTTGTGTGAGCATATTTAATTGACACTAAAATCTCCTACCTTTGTTAAAAAAATAGCACGCTTTAACATATCATCTTAATGGATAATTTACCTCTTACCAAGAAAGTTTCTCTTTTTATTACATAACTTTTACATTTCAAGGTGAATTATCGTTTTCTTCCTTATTAGAATATTATATTATATTCTTTTCCCCCTTTTTAATTAAGGGGTTTTATTTTACAATATAGTAGGAACGAGTGTTCTAGTTGTGTGTTTGGACTCTACTAAAATATACCATAAATCATCAGAAATATAAGCAATAATTAATATGAGGTGATTTCATCCGTACAGCTATCTACATTCGTGTATCAACGGATGTACAAGCGAAGGAAGGTTATTCCATTCGAGCATAAACTGACCGTTTAAAAGCCTACAGTGTCTCTCAGGGTTGTTCTGTAGTTGATTTTTTTATTGATGATGGTATAAGTGCCAAGGATATGAGAAGACCTGAATTAAAGCGAATGCTAAAGCATATTGAGCAAGGACTAGTCGATTGCGCCTTAGTCTACCGTCTTGACCGTCTAACTCGTTCTGTAATGATTTATATAAACTCTTAGAAATATTTGATAAATACAATTTAAATTTAAAAGTGCAACTGAGGTTTATGATACTACATCTTCAATGGGTCGAATGTTTATCACAATTGTTGAGCTCTTGCACAATGGGAACGCAAGAACCTCTCAGAGCGTGTCAGTATGGGGATGGAGCAAAAAGCTAAGGAAGGTAAATGGGTTATGAACCTCCCCCCTTTCGGTTATGAAATTGATAAAAAGAACGATACTCTTTTAATAAATGAAGAAGAAGCTGAATTCGTCCGTAAGATTTATAATCACTATTTATCTGGAAAAGGTATGCTTAAAATAGCAAATGAATTAAATTTACTGAATGTCAAAACTAAAAGAGGTAGTGTCTGGACAAGAGAAAAAGTTCGTTATATCTTAGGAAATCCTGTTTACATAGGAACAATGCGTTATAACTACCGAGTTAATACTGAACAGTATTTTGAAATTGAAAATGCTGTCCCTGCAATCATAGATAAAGATATTTTTAATAAAGTACAAAAGATTAAAAAATGAAAGAAGTGTTGTACATCCAAGATCTGCAACAAGTAAGTTTATTTTCTCTGGTGTTGCCAAGTGTTCAAGATGTGGAGCTCCTATGTGTGGTAAATACGGTGGTATGACTCGTGGCAATAAAAAGTATGTATCGTTGTCTTAGTATGTTTGCTCTAACAAAGCTTTAGGTTTATGTGACCAGAAAAATATGTCTGAACGATTCATTGAACAACACTTTTTAAAGGAACTTGAAAAGTAAAAATAGAAACTGATATCTTGACCGATGTTTCATCTACTAAAGATGCAGATCGAGCAAACCATAAAATTACATCTTTGCGTGCTGAATTGGAGTTATTAGAAAAAAGACGTAAAAAGTGGCAGTATGCCTGGGTAAATGAGATGTTAACTGATGAGGATTTCACTAAGAGAATGAATGAAGAAAACTTAAAAGAAGAGGAAATTAAAAAACAGCTCTCTTCCCTTCAACCTATCAATGAAAAAATGAGTCCTAATGAAATGATCGAGGTTTTAAACAATGTTCGTGAAAATTGGGAACACATGGACTCGCTTAAAAAGAAAATGTTACTTCAAATGCTTGTACAAAGAATTGATTTAGATAAAGTCGAGATAGGCCGGTTGTTGAGAGTTTAAAGATAACCAACATAGAGTTTTATTAATTTTTTAATACTCGGATCCTTCTTTAACGGAACAGGAATATTAAATAAAAGAAAATTCAGTACTACTGTATTTCCTGGGTATGTATAAAGATTGATATTGATAGTTGCTGATTTTAAGGTGCAAAAAATACTGTAAAATAAATAATACGTAATATTATTCGATCGTTAATGATGTATCCAAAACCAAAAAGCGAGCTAAACAGTCACCATTTTTCGCGTGTAAATGTGTAATTATATGCAATAAAAGCAAAATATGAGGGATATAAAAAATAGTACAAGGGGTACCTTAAAAGTAGGGGAATATCCCCCCCTACTTTTAAATCATCCTATCTTGTGACCATTTCATAATACCTATCTAAACAAAACCATAATTTGGTTAGGACCTATACGCTCCATTACTCGATACCCATTTTCAGAAGCAGTTGCGATACCTTCGTCATTATGTTTACAGTACCCATTAACTTGACATGTTCCATCATCTCTGACACGAAGTTTTCCCAATAGAGCAACTGCAACCCATTCCGGTCTTTGAGAACGGGGGATATACTCTTTCGTATGGTCCCAGTCAGGATTTAAAATGGGTTGCTTTTCTGTTCGTTTCGGAATGCTAACATTCCCACCCGTATCTTTTTCCGCTGGAATTACAACATCATGGTATTGTATTCTCCCCCATTCATCCGTTACATATTTATCTTTCCATCTTAATTCCCCACTGTCGGCTAGGACAGCCGGATCAGCAGTTACAATTCCTAAGATATAATCGTCAGTAGTTTTGGCTTTTCGTATTTTCTTGCCCTCTAACGTAACAAAATACCCAACATTAAACGGCTGCCCATCAACCGTCTCGAACATTTCTGCATAATCGGCATTGCCCGTGAACCATCCCCTATCGGCAATGCCTCTTCCATCGCTTAATATTTTTGCTGCGAGGGATAAGTTGGATGAATCCGTTCCGTTTGCGAGATGCCAGGAATGAGTGTCTGTAGCATTTCCAAAACGCCCCATTATATGGGCACCTTCTTTATTATTTGTACTTGTAAATCTTCCTTCTGCATGGGAGTAGTTAGCATCTGCTTTTGTATCAAACCCTTCCGCATGGGAAGATATCGCACTGGCTTTGTTATAAGCTCCTTCAGCGTGGGAAGCAAATCCACTAGCGTTGTTACCATCACCTTCTGCATGGGAAGCGCCTCCAGTGGCAGAGGAATATAGACCTTCCGCGTGGGAATAATCTCCTTTGGCGGTAGTAGAGCTACCCTCCGAATGGGCAGCGATTCCAAAGGCAGTTGTTCCAGTTCCTTCTGCATGAGCTGCCTCTCTTAAGGCTTTAGTAAAACCCCCTTCTGCATGGGCTCGAATCGCATCAGCTCTTGTTCCTTCTCCTTCTGTATGGGTATTCTTAAAAGCAGCAGTAGTATTTTCTCCTTCTGCATGGGCCGCGGATCCAAAAGCAGTTGTTCTGACTCCTTCCGCATGGGAAGCCTCTCCACTAGCGGTAGTATTATTTCCTTCTGCATGGGCTGCTTCTTTAATGGCTTTGGTTTCCTTTCCTTCCGCATGAGCAACATCACTAGCAGTAGTATTTTTTCCTTCCGCATGTGCTGCAATACCAATGGCATCGGTACTATCTCCTTCTGCATGGGCAGCATTTTTGTTAGCGAGGGTAAAACTTCCTTCCGCATGGGCATTGCCTTCACTCGCGGTGGTAGATTGACCTTCTGCGTGGGAAGCAAATCCAGTTGCTTTAGTTGCAAATCCTTCCGCTTCAGCACAATTTCCTTCAGTTGTACCACAACTTCTAACAACCTTTTCATTTAACTTTTGATTCTGATCTGTACAAGACTTCTTCTCATTTTGGTCAAACATTAAATCAACCTCCTCTTGATTCTTGCCAATCATTATGTTCACCCACTTCGCCACTTTTAGAACTGACTTATTTCGGTAGTTAGTGGAAAGGGAGACATAGACTGTAATTTGGAATTTCAAGAAGGTTGGGTTTATACTACTATTAAAGAAAATATTTTATCTTACATCCTCTGTGGAGAAGACCATTTTCAAGGATGGATATCGGGGTGCTTTGTTCAACAGGATAAGAAATTGCATGGTCCTATTGTCTTGACTGGGTGTCTTGTCCTGACAATAGGACCATGCATTATTAAACTAAGTCTAATTCTTACTTATTTAATATAAAGTTTATTGATGTCTCCTCATATTAAATCTTTACTTTAAAAATAATATATCGTGATAAAAAGACAATAAAAGCTGAAACGTCTTGTGTTACAAAAAATTAAAATAACTTATCTAAGCCTAAGTGCATATAGAGTATCAACAAATTAATATTTTTTGGGAGATGAAATGTAATGCATCCAACTCCACTAATCACTTATTATGATCCACAGGCATATTTTTCATTTAGACCAAATCCTTTTCTTTATGGTCCATGGGTTTCTTATGTGCCACTCAACCCGCAACCTCTACCTCCGGTTTTTTATGTCCCACTCAACCCACAACCTCTACCTCCGTTATATTATTATTAAAAAGAACATTTAATAAGCCGTCCATTTCTTTTGACGGCTTTTTTTGTGTTAGTAATATGGGATCATTGGTGTTAACAATTGGTGGTATTGTTTGGATATAGTGAATAAGCAAGTGCGTCGGGTTATTACTATACTACAAAATGGAAGATGGGACGGGATTGTCACTGAACGTATGGGAATGAGGTATTACTTTCAATTGATACTTATCGAGGAGAGACCAATGGACAAACCCTGCGGGACTTTATCTTAATGTAAGTAACCTTAAAGCAAGCTTATGTAATGCTTACTTTTGCAAGTAGGCTTCTGAAGAAGCTACACACTGCATAAAAGGGTCTTATGCGACCATTCTATCTAAAAAGCACCGTTAGTTTAATAACTATCCGTTTTATGGTTATTCTTTTTAAATATTATGATCATTATGAGATGAATCATGCTAAAAAAACGAAAATGAAAATGGGACATTTTTACCGTCAGAGTGTATTTGCCCAACTTATTCGTGCGTGTATTTTTTAGTGTTTTACCATTTGCTTTTAACAAGGTATAGATAGGCAGAAGCATAGAGATTATCTTTTTAATTTAGTAAGGAGGTAACTGTAAACATTCCTATTCTCCATCTATTGTGGAGTTCTCCTTCAGGGTAACTTCTAATATATTCGATAAAAACAATCCGTTACAAAGGAAACTTTGCCAATTCAACACAATTGGGCTTATTGTTTACCAAAATGTAAAAAATTAGAGAACATAACTTTCACCATTTTTTCAAAAGTTATTTAATGTGCGGTAAGCACAATTGATGTGGTATCTATTTCTTATAGGGAGTGATAATATGCCAACTACTGTAGTCAATCGTCCTAATACAAACCTTTCTGAAAGAGACTTCAATCTCTTAGCAAAATTAACGGAAGCTGAAGCTGGTGGAGAAGGGTATGCAGGAAAAGTGGCTGTTGCAGCATCAGTATTGAATCGTGTTAAAAGTGGAGACTATCCAAATACGGTTCGCAATGTAATATTTGATCGAGGACAATACTCTCCTGTTGATGATCGAAGACTTTATGATGTCAATCCGAACCAAGAAACCATTAATGCTGTCCGGGATGCATTAAATGGAGCCGACCCTACCAATGGTGCAACTGTGTTTTGGAATCCAACCAAAGCACCTGGAAACAGTTGGCTAAACTCAAGACCTAAAACTAAAAAGATAGGTAACCATCAATTTGCAAGACATAAATAAATTGGTATTGTAAATACAACAAATTGGGGAGATTAATGCCCACAAAAAATGTTGAAGTCCGTTGTAGAGATTATGATGTGGTATTTATTGACTCGCAAACAAAGTAGTGGAATGCGTAATAAAACTTTTTAAAGGAGAGAAACCTATGCCTCAAGAGACTTCTCAGTTAATGGTCCGTGGTGGTGGCAGATTGAGTGTTCGCTCTCATCCAGGAGATGACCAAGGGTCATACAACATACTTGGATGTTTTTTCGATAAAGCAACAACCAATCCTTTTCGTCCTGGTGAGGCTAAGTGGTCTGATGGTCGTTTTCTGAGCAATGATGAGCCGGACATTCTTCAACAGGAAGTTGCGGCGGGCGTCACTTCTGCCGATTGGTTCACAGATTTAAGGGATCCGAAAAAGATCTGGAGTTTCCATGTTGTTAATACCAATCAAGGTGTTTTCAAGGTTATAAGCGCAGAACCCGTACAGATACCTCCAGATGCTATACCTGATTAGGTAGTACTCTATCACTATGTCTTGCTTAGATTACCATCATACGAATAAAATTTAAGTTTAACAAATAAAGGAGGACTTATCATGAGCAATAGATTAATAGCAATATCTGGCGCAATTCATGTTCAAGATTATGAACCTGAACCTTTTGCTGATAATGAACACGCACACGGTAACTTTACTAAAACCCTCTTTATAGGCGATGCTCAACCACAAGGATTCACAGAAATTCCGTCACCAAAGGTTTGTGCTGGCGGTGAGATTTGGCCTGAATACAAATTAACAGTAACCCGCGTCAGCCAAGCAGGAGACGTAAACGTCACGGTTGATGGGAAACTTTTTGAGGGGGATAGTTGTGATACAACGGATCATGATGGATCCGCTAGCCAGACTTTTACTGTACAGCCAAATACAACGATCACTCATACCATTCATATGTCGAATACAGATGAGGGTGACCCTGAAGACTTTGCAGACTTAACTTTAACTGTTGCCAATAATCCTTCTCCTTTTTAGCAATGTAAGTACCCTGTACCTTAATGAGGTGAAATTGGACTCTGCCCGAGACTTACACTCGGGCATTGTAATTACTTTCACTAAGACAAAACCATACTGCTAGCATTGGTCCGAAGCTTTCGCTTCAGAGCTGAATAGACCGTTGAAATCCCTAAGTTCACCTTCAATTCTACTTGTATTGCTCGCTGTTCATTTGTAGAGTAAATACGCCAATGAACATCCCCTCCGCGCTTGCATGCTGAGCGAGCATGTTCCAATAGAGTGAGTAAATAATTTAGTAAGTTTTGTAACTGAATTAAGTTGCTAACCCACACACATTAATACGTTCTTCTATTCAGACAATTGTAAAATGGATCCTTCCAAGGTCACTTCTACCAGGTGCTATGTCATCCACCTGATTATTTATCCCCCAAGTTTTTCCTTAGCACTCATCTGAAGAAAGGTCAAATTTCATTAAACAATTTTCAAAGCTAATATGCAAAAGCGGACTCTATAATAATTAGAAAAAATATACAAGTGTTAAACATTGCAGTAAGAAAAATACTAATAGCTGTATTTAACTAAAAATAAAAGGAGATATTGAAGTGATAACCATTAATAAAGACTTTATCCCAGTTGGAAGCTCTAATCGTCCTGGTACGATCATTAATCCAAAATATATTACGATTCACAATACTGCAAATAAAAAACCAGGTGCTAACGCACTAATGCATGCTACTTATTTAAAAGGATCCGATGCTAGGGAACGAGAGGTAAGTTGGCATTACACAGTTGATGATAAACACATAATTCAGCACCTGCCTGTTGGCGTTGGAATTACTGAAAAAGGTTGGCATGCTGGATCCGGTAACTCAGTTTCAATCGGTATTGAAATTTGTGAGCATGAAGGAATTCACTTTGATAAAGCAGTTATTAACGCGCAGAAATTGATTGTTCATCTCATGTCTGAGTTAAATATTCCTGCTGATAACGTTGTGCCACATAAAAAATGGACCGGTAAGGATTGTCCTCATGTAATTCTCCATGAATGGGGTGGGTTCCCTAAGTTTGTTTCTCAAATAAAACAATTAGCAAATAACCCTGTAACTATCTAATAATGACCAGTTTTGTAACAAAAAGAAAATTCATTTTCTAATTATCTATCTTATTTGAAAGAAATATACCCATCGAAACAGACACTATCATAAGAGAATCTTGGCAGGAAATGGTTCTTCTGTGTCTCTAAGATGGGTTTTAAGAATAAAATTTTATTGAATTCTTCATCGAACTATTCCAGACAAAAAGCGAATAAACTTGGTATTTTTTCTGAAGATGAAATCCTTACGTGTGATTTCGCTAAGTTAATTGTTTAGACCCTTCTAAACTAAGATAATCTGATTGAGTAATTTCTTATAAAAATTTATTCCCTGGTTTTTTTAAATTTTTTTTGTGATTTTTGTAAAGCTTTAAGACTCCCAAAGTATAAAAAAAGTCGATCAAAAGTAAGTAGGTAAAATCCAATAAATGTAAACCCTGTTAAAGATATTAAAAAAAATGGTATTGGATTTATCAGGAACCATACAGAAAAAATTCGGTGCAAAAAAAGGTTAATTCCTTTGTTTATAATTAAGAGGGTGATTAAAAGAAGAAGCATTACTAATAATTGTCCTTTTGATATAGATTCATTTGCCCAACTAACAAACCTTGAACCGCATGTGACTACTAGTAATCCGTATATAAGAACAATCAATAAAATTGTTAAAAGCTTTAATAACAAATTAATTCGTATAGTCTTAAAAGATCGTTTGCTTGCAATTTCAAGAAGATTTTTATAATAAGAATCAATTACAGGTGATGAAATCCATGAATCAATCTTAAAGAATTGATATCTTTCCGCTTTTAATGAAGGATTTGTAACTAAATTTTTTATGTTCTTTTTTCCAAATTCAAACTGACTTATTTTATAGCCGTCAAGCATTAAAGAAAAAGCTTCTACGTCAGAAAATGAGTCTAAATCTGTTCTTATTCGGGAAAGAAGATCTTGAACATATTTATTTACTCCAAAAGCCTCGGAAGATTGTTCTATATTATAAAGTTTAGTTTCTCCCTTAAGATTATGTCTTTTATCAAAGTAAGAAACTTTCTTTACTGGTAACCCTTTTTTTAAATGTAATAGAGCAACATTATCTGAATGTTCCTTAAGTATATTGGACAATTGTTGCTCTCGTAGGTTGTCCATTAAAATACTATTTGAACGTTTGATTACATTTGATATCTGTACCTTGGGTTCCCTTTCATCTTTCATTTGTCCTGATGCATCACTTATTATAAAATGTGTGCAATTTAATCGTTCATCTAATAATCCACTTATCCCTTGATTATCATGGACACCGCCATCAACTAATTGTATTCGTATCTTCTCATCATAAAGATCACTAATAGCAAGAGGGGCAAAAATTCCAGGCACACAAGCTGAAGCGGCAACGGCTATACCAAGTTCAAAATCATCGTGTTTATATATGTCTTCATATGATTCCACTCTTTTCAGTTGAAAGTTTTTATCAAATTTTTTTCTTAATTGGTCTAACTGTGTTTCCCCCATATCCGAAGCACTAAAACACCAGTTATGGCCATTATTCAAGATAGTAGCATTTATAAGAAGTATTGGTACTTTTGCTTTTCTATTTTCATTATCCTTAAGTGGGTGAAAAGAATTACTTTCACCACATGGTATGATTATTAAATCCTTCATTTTTATAGGCTCGGTATTATTTGTATCAAGAACTTTTCTGTATAAAAATTTATCATAAAGTTCTCCAATATGATCACTTCGTGAGTAATTAGGCAATATCATTTTTAGATTTTTTAATGGATTTAGAAAGGTTCTTAAACGCAAATTTTTTTGGACTACTTTTAGAAAATCAACTTCAATTTTTGCAATTATTTTCTGATAGTCTTCATCTCTAATATCATTATCTCTCTTTTCTTCCAGTAGTTTTTTTACATGAAGATAATAGAGTGAGCCAATAATAGAGCCACCTGAAACAGTAGAAATTACTTCAACAGAACGAAGCAAACCCAAATCAGCCATCCTTGCTAGTACTCCGATATGAAAGAATGATGCTCGAAATCCCCCTCCAGAAAGGGCCAGTCCTAATTTTTTTGAATTTTCCTCCTTCATAACCAATGGCTCCTTTTTATTTCTTTTAATATTTTTTATTAATAATATAACTAAAATTTATGTTTTCTTTTTTTTTAGTTTTTATGCTGTGAAAAAATAAATAAAACAGACCTTACCCTTATCCATCCTTCAGATCACTTTTCCAGTCGAGAGTTTTTGTCTTAGTAAAAAATCACACTTGATTATACGAACATTTGTTCCTATAATATTCCTTAAAGGAGCGTGATCTTTATGTATAGTGATCTTGAAAGGAAAATTTTCCGCATTTACTTTAATACCTCGATACATGGTAAAAGCCCTACACTTAAAGAACTGATGAGATGGACAGGAAAATCAGAAGCTGATGTGAGAGAAACTGTTATTTCTCTAATAAAGAAGGGTCTCATAGTTCGGGACAAAGACAATAACTTGATTGCAAATAGGATTAAAGTTAAATAATTACAAAATTTTTACAATTAAACAATAATTACTTTATCCTCTTATGATCTAATTTACATAGGACAAAATAATCATAGGAGGTTTTTTTATGGTAAAAACAGTCTTAACTTTAGCTGAAATGACACTAATTTCAAAACTATATTTTGAAGAAAAAATGACTGTAGAAGAAATAGAGCGCGTTACTCCTTTTGATTCCATCACATTAAATTTGATAATAGAAGACAAATCAACTAATTAAGCCCCTCCATTAGGAAGGGCATTTTATTTTAGATTACTTTATACGACCAATTACGTTCTTTAAGCCATACTTCAAATTCTTGTCTCACTTTTGGAGATAATCCACCCGTTAAGGCTGTAGGGTTTGCCCCATCACTTGTATATTGAATTTGCGCCCACCATTTTTTATTATCAAAATACTTGCAGATTTCAGCAACCATTTCGGGTGATAAACCACCTGTTCTAATTTGAACGCTTTCTACTTTAGGATTTGGCTCAGGTAATTTTTTGCCTGAAATTGATTCAGCAATAGCTTTACAAATTTCATTGAACTTACTCTTGTAAAGTAGCACATCTGCCTTTGAATCAACAAAACAAACCTCAATTAAGATTGCAGCTTTTTTTGTGCCATTTAAGAACCCCAAGTTTGTACGTTTCTTAGCCCCACGATTTTTTACCCCACTTGCCTTTGCAATTGCAGCTGCTACTTTTTCTGCAATAAGCCTTCCAGATTCTGAAATATAAAGAACCTCTACACCACGAGGATCATTCGTTTTAGAAGCAGCGTTAAGGTGAACTGAAACATCTAGATCACGGCTTCCTCAATACATTCACCTACACCTATATATTTCATCAGTTAAATATTCAAGATGCACTTTGTATTTTCCTGCTTTTGCACAAAACTGCCCCGTTACTTGAATAAGAAAAGCTGCCACTACGACAGCTCTTCAACTCTTGAACCCGTTAGTGGATCAACAAGCTCAATTTATCTATGTAAAATCATCTGGTCTGTTTCTTTAAATCCAAGTGATTTGTATAGCTTTTTTGCATTATCACTGGCTAATAGACGGATGGTATTTATATCTTTTTTAGTAAACCAATCTAACACTTCGTTTGTTAACATTTTTGCATAACCTTGATTTCTAAACATCGGCTCTACATAAACATCACCAATAAACCCATATTCTTCATCCTTATAAAAACAGTAAGGAATATCTTCTTTGATAAATGACCCAGCACACGCAACAATATTGTTTTCGTGTTCAATGACAAAGTGAATAGCTTTTTCTATTTCATACAATTCTTTGTAGGTCTCCTCAACAACCTGAACAAAATCATCTCTAAGAAGGTGTTCCATTCCAACTTCTTTAAACATTTTCTGTTTAAGCAGTGTTATTGCAGGAATATCTAATATTGTTGCAGTTCGTATCAAATTACTCTCCCCCTCTTACGTCTAAAGTGTGGTAATGAGCCTTTAAATGCTTGTTCTCTTATAATGGGTATCACAATTTTTTTCAAAGCATTATTCATCATTGTCTTGCATTAGATTCCATTTCTGCTCTCCTTTATTATGTTTCATAACTATTCTGCCCCATTAATGCTCTACTCCATTTTGAAATAAATTACCGTTAATGAAACAACATTAAACTAAACCTATTAAAGACAAAGCAATTATTATCAAAAAGGTAGTTGAACCAATCCAACTAAAGATGTATTCTTTATTTTCCTTATCATACTTCCATTCTTGAATACCCCTTATTAACCAAATAAAAGTTAGAAGTGCCCACGTAAATATAAAAGGATCATTAACAAATTGAATAAAAATATTACTTATTAGCAAAACAAGAAATATAATGAATGTATACTTTTCAGCAAGTGCGTAGTTTTTATTAAAATGTTCATATCTCCCAAAAAATCCTTTATGTTTTACTCTTAAAAGTTTCCTTAGTAAAAAATCAACTATAAACATAGTCAATATAATCCATATCAAAGCCATAATTTAGTCTTCTCTTTCCTAATATTATAGAACTATATATTAAAACCCTACTTTCTATTAAACTGCACTCAATAAGAAAAGCCGCCAAAAATGGCAACTGGATCTTTAATTTACGTACCTCGTTAGTTTTAAAGCCAACCTATATACATACAAAGCTGATTTTGATCAAAATATCCAGTTAAAGAATGTGTAAACTCCAATTAATGTAAAGATAATTATTAAAATTATTATTGATAAACAACCAAATGTAACTAATTTATCTTCTAATGAATCTTCGGGTTCGGGTTCTTCCATCAATATTTCTTTCACTTTATTTTGTGTAGAGGTAATTGCCTGGTCTAATTCTAGTCGTTTTAAGATTTCAGTATTACCTTTATATTTTAAAGCTCTTGCTATTCTAATAGGATCATTTCCCATTGATTTTTCAAAAACAATACACGCTTTTATCATTTCTGGTGTTTTGTTTTCTTCTAAATACCAGTATCGACCTGCCATAGAAGGATGTTTTAATTCAAAATATATCTCGCCTAACTTTTTACGGAGTTCTAATTCATTAGGATAGGTTGATATTAACCCGTGTAGTCTATCCCTTGCTTTCCCTAAATCATTTTTTAAAATATCTTCTTCTATTTTTTTTAGGGTATTAACAGGCATCTTTTCTATGAAAAACACCTCATTTTATTTTTTTCTTCACCTTTATTTCTCGATTGTTCATATTAATTCCTTCTCCAACAAAACTGCATAGTTAGTCGAATAAGAAAAATGCCTTGCTCCTTATTGAAGCAAAGCACCTGTTAGCGCAGTTGATGGGACTATTCGTATCCAGGTGCACCGGTGTAATGGCTGTCCGTGAGCGACCGTAAGTTACTGTCATTGGCGTTTATTTTCTTCGCTTTGACGGATGATCTCGTCAACGACGTGATCAATCGGTGCCGTGGCGTCGATTATAATCCCGTTTTTGGGAACGCCTTCTTTCGTTTGATACATGCGCTTACTGATTTCCCGTTCCTCTGGTCTGCCACCCCAGTCAGTTGGGTCCAGTGCCACTCTCTCATCAATCCGCCGGAGAGAGGTTTCCAGGTCGACATCAAGGACAAACACGCCGTCGAAGAGATCGATGTATTTGTGAAAATTCCGCGAACCACCGCAGAAAAATGTTACCGCCTCATCCTGATTGGCGACTAAAGCTTTTACTTTATCTACATGCCAAATATGGTGTTCGGGTTTAAAGCCATCCGTCGGGGTACCAGTTTCCGGATCGCCTTGATAAACCAATTCACGGTCACCATGAATGGCATGGTAGCCGCGCCGCTGTAATTCGTTGCAGACCGTAGTTTTGCCGGAGCCGGAAACGCCTCCAATCAGATAATTCCTAATGCCCATGATTAGATCCTCCATTCAACTAGATAAGCACACTATATTAGATATGTCTTTCTGTCGCTAAATGCTTCTATAGTTTAAGTGCAAATCTTCACACCATCACCCTCTAATAAAGAATCCTCTTCTTCAATTATACTGCATCCGTAAGCTGAAAAAGAATCATCTAAAAATAGCTGAATGTAAAACACGTATTGCATCAACTGCGTGACTGCCCCAATGTATTTCAAAATTTATTTTCCATTCTGAGACAGCCCCTGTGTACTCATCTTTTTCATATAAGTGGATGCCTCTTTTCACGTCTTCGTAAATATCCAAGATGTCATCAGTTAAGCTAGCACCGACTGGTTCTTCTAATTGGTAAGGGTTAAAAACTTCCCAATAATGGTTATATTGGCCGAAATTAATCTGAGGAACAGATATATCTAAATTGGAAATTTCATCATCTTTTGGTTCAACATCTGGAAGATACAACGCTTTTGAATACAAATCCAAAAGGGAAGAAAGAAGATTATTTAATTTAAAGTTTTCCTTATTCCAATGCTCTATTAAGTTGCAATATTGCAAAGTCGACAAATAAAAAGCTTCAACCTCTTTATTTTTCATTTTATCTCCTCATCTTATAATTACATTTTTTTATATGGTAAAATTCACTTTTCTTATTGAACTATCCTGCTTTCGTTACTTGAATAAGAAAAAGCTGCCGTAACGACAGCCCTGATCTTCAACTCTTGCACCCTTTAGTTCAATAAGCATACGTTAAAATTTCAATTGAGATACCAAAAACACTTGTAATAGTATACTAAAGATTATGGCGAAAATTTTAATCCAGAGGTAATTTTTCTTTGATAAAACTGTCTGAGACCTTTCGATATATCCAACCACAATAAGCAAACCCAAAGCACCTATATATGGCTTGAAATAATTTAATTTCTCACTGCTCCAATTTGTATCAATAAAACTATAAAAGAACAGAAGAAGAAAAGTATAAGTTCCAATTACAAATATACCCTCTTTAATCTTTTCGAATTTCATATCATACCTACTTTTCTTGTTTTATCAAAATTAGGTGTGTATACATGCCAATTAAAATGTATTTATTAAATTGATTAGATGTTTGATTTTTAAAAGAGATAATAACTTTGAATCTATAGCCCTTATTTCATCGATGAATCTAAGGGATTTTACTCTTATTTCATCTCTAACAATTTTTATTGGTACACTTACGTTTTTAAATGAATAGTATCTTTTTCCCCTTAAATATTTTTCATTAGCACATATGTCTTTCATTCTATACATATCACAATAAACCTTACTAATTAAAACTATATCATTTTCAATCCTAAACTCTAACCAGATTGTAGAGTCCTCCAAGTATTTAATTGCTACATATTGATTATTATTCATAAGTTTCAAAGCCTCATTTAAAACTATAAAATGTGTTATTAACGATTCAGAATAACTTCTTTTAATTTCTTCCGAATCATCTTGATCAGGGTATAATATATACTCATTTTCTTTAATATTAATTGTAAATAATCCGTATATTTCTTCATATTCCAAAGAATTATCCGTTGTTTTTAAATAATCTATATCTTCATCAAATATCTCATATTTTATATTAAAAACTGAATTATTTTGAATCATTCTGATCAGTCCTTGCAGTATTAGATACCAATAATATTTCGTTTTTAATTCCCAAACTCCTTCTTCAACTATACTGCATCCGTTAGCACAACAAGAAAAAGCTGCCGCAAAGACAGCCCTGATCTTCAACTCTTGCTACCCTATAGTTTAATAAGAACTACTTTACTTCTAAAACGAATGCATAAAAAGCATCTCCATGAGATAGGTTCTCTTCCTTTTCATCCATCCACCATACACCATAAGAATAATAATAAACCCCTTTTTGTGTAGGTGCGGAAAAACCATTTTCTTTAACCAAGATTTCATTTTCATTACTTTCATTAATCTGTATAAGATGGAATTCATTTGGTTTTGGTTTATAGTCCATTATAAAAGATATTTTCTCACCAAGAATTACTTTAATAGGTTCTTTTCCCTTTAAAAGTTCAACAGGTCCAGCCGTATCAGCACATGTACCTTTCCAACAATAAGTGCCAAGTTTTGTTTCATACTTTTCATTACCAATTTTTATATATACCTCTGGAGGTTTTTCCCCTGACATTCCCTCTTTTGAACAACCCATAATGGTAAGACCAAAAAGAACTACTAAAATAAAAAGACATTTGTTCATAAACAACCCCCTTTATGGTTAAAGACGTATAAAATTACCAAAAGGTTACTCATATAGTTATTAAACTAAACTGCTTACGTTAGTTAAATAATCTTTGTTAAAAAGAGGTAATATCGTCCCATCCATATGCTAACTCAATTAGTTGTTTTCCAGAGATTTCAAGCGTTTTACTATCTATATTTTTACCACCCATTTTCTCATAAAAATAACGGGAACTATTATCTTTTAAGACCCAGACAAGTATTGTATTTATATTTAGTTTCAATAATTCATCTATTACAGCTTTGGTTAGTTGCTTACCTATCCCTTGAGCTTGATGACTCTGTAAAATATAAATTGAATATATTTCTTCGATATAATCCTCGTACTTTCCTGTTCTTTCTCTTCCGCCATCTGCAAAACCAATGATTTTACCGTCTTTGTCTTCGGCAACAAAGACATTTTTGTCACTTTAGGATTTATTTTGCACCTTTTTTAAGTGCTATTTTGCACATGGAACTTTAAAACCCAGCTACCTTCACATGAAAAGATTTCTGGGTTTCTTAATTATTTACATCCAATTATTTATAGAACTATTAGGATCCGACTAGTAAAAAAGCGACTACTTATTGTTCAGCAATCGCGCCCGAATAAGCTCTACATAATGTTTGCGAACTGTTTCACTAGACAGGTAGGTTTAACGAACTTCGCTTCATGTGCATTTCCATTAATATTTCTAAAAATAACCACTTTTTCCCAAACATCCGAATTACCTTTTAACCAACTGATCTATCATTTTATTTCCTTAACTAATTATTAAAATTTAAATATATTAATTTCCTTAATTATGTTATAAATATTTATAACAATTTCTTTTAAGGGGCGTGAAGTTTTGAATAGATACTTTGCCCTCTCTATTTTGGTTATAATATATAGCTTTTCCTGTTATTTTATTTACGATTACCCACAAGCTATTGATGTTCAAGAAATCAATCTTGTTGAAAACCAAAATTCAGAATACCTAATTGATGATAATGGAAAACTAAAGGATATTAATGTTATCATGGCAACTGTTTTAGTCATGATTATCTTAATTATTACTAGTTCCTTTAATCTGATTTCTATATTTACTAGAAGACTTATGCTAATTACCACCATTTTTTATCAATCCAATTACGTGATCAACTCCTTTGAATAAATATCTAATAACCATAATTTCAAAGGAGAAATGAAAAAATGATGTGGATTCGATTTATTATGATGGGTATGTTAACGGTGACTATTACTGCATGTTCTTCATCACCTTCCCCAAAAGACCAAGATGATAAGAATGCGGCTCAGGATGAAACGAAAAAAGAAGAACATGATATACATTGGTCTTATTCTGGGGATACTGGACCAGAATATTGGGCTGCCTTAGACTCGTCTCTTAAAGCATGCGGAAGGGGAATGGAACAATCTCCCATCAACTTAGAAGATGCAAAAGCAAATGCAACTTCAGAGGCAAATATCCAAATCAATTATCAGCCGAGCTCTTTTACAATTAAAAATAATGGACATACTGTGCAAGCAGATGCAAACACAGACGGAAACTCTATTGTTATTGATGGTAAGGAATATAAATTAGTTCAATTCCATTTCCATGTTCCATCTGAACATCAAATGGAAGGAAAAAATTTGGATATGGAGATACATTTAGTACATAAAAATGCAGACGATCAATTAGCTGTACTTGGTGTATTGATGAAGGTAGGAAAAGAGAATAAAACTCTAGCAGAACTCTGGTCTAAGCTACCGAAGGAAGAATCAGAAGAAAATATTCTATTGGAAGAGGAAATTAATCTTTCCTCTTTATTACCTCAAGACAAAACGGCGTACCATTATAACGGATCCCTAACCACCCCACCTTGTTCAGAAGGGGTAAAGTGGACAGTTTTTGCGGAACCGATTTCAGTATCTCAAGAACAAATTGACCTATTCGCATCCGTCTTCCCAGACAATCATCGACCAGTTCAACCTTGGAACGATCGCGATGTATATGAGGTTTTAACTCATGAAGATTGACCTTAGATTTTGTCGTCCTAAGCTATAAGATCTATTCTTATTTATACTTCAATAGAAAAAAGGTGAGCCAGAAATTATTTTTCGGCTCACCTTTTTTCCTTTTTGAAAATCCTTAGATTACGTCTCTTCATTTTGTTCAACAATCTGGCCCGATTGCTGAACAAAATTAAAAAAGCAGGACATTTCATAAATAAGTTATTATTTGTTCCAAAACTCGTCCTTTTCTGAACATGCTTATTTTTGATTAGATAGGGGCGTTTTTTATCGTCTTAAATGTAATAAAACCCTGTTCATTATTCTATGTTCAATAACCTGTTTATTTTTATCTTATGTTACAATGAAAGCAGAGTAAAAATTAAAAAGAGTGATAATTGGTGTTAATTGGATATGCACGTGTGTCAACAGGATTACAAAATTTAGATTTACAAACAGATGCGTTAACACAACATGGTTGTACGAAAATTTTTCACGATAAAATGAGTGGAGCAAAAAAACAACGTCCCGGTTTAGAGGAAGCACTTCAGTATGTACGTGAAGGCGATACAATTGTCGTTTGGCGGTTGGACCGACTAGGACGCAACATGCAAGATTTGATTCAAATTGTGAACAGTTTAAATGAACGGGGTGTTGGCTTTCATAGTCTGCAAGAAAACCTAACAATGGATAAAAGTAATGCAACGGGCCAATTAATGTTTCACTTGTTCGCAGCGTTTGCGGAATTTGAACGTAATCTGATTGAAGAACGCTCGGCTGCAGGACGAGCAGCTGCAAAAGCACGTGGGCGTTTAGGTGGGCGTCCAGAAAAGTATGGACCAAAAGATATTGAAATGATGAAGGCTTTAATTGAAAATGGTACACCAATTAAAGATGTTGCTGAAAAGTGGGGCGTGTCTCGGACGACGATTTATCGATATTTAGAATGATAGTAAATAATGAAGAAACCCAGCTTATCTTCTAATGTAAAGGTAGCTGGGTTTTAAATTTTGGTGTGCAAAATAACACTTAAAATAAGCGCAAATTATCGGTCAAAGTGACATATTTTCTTTTGAAATGTTGTTTTCCCATAATTTTTCTCGCTTTTCATAAGTCAACTGATTTAAATATTCATCTGGAACAATATTTTGATAGGTGGTCTTCCAAATATCAACGTGTACTTTAGCTATTCCATTCGCATCTGATAAAACGGCTTTTCTTATATTCATTAAATCACCTCGTTTTATCTTCTATATTCAACAAACTTATTCAACAAACCTGCACCGTTACTTGAAGAAGAAAATGTCTGTATTTTAGCACTAATAATTTAATACGATAAAATTTTATATTATATCCTTCTTCCCCTTTTTATTTTAGGGGTTTTATTTTACAATAAAGCAGGAACAAGTGTTCTATTCGTGTGTTTTGGATTCTACAAAAATATACCATAAATCATCAGAAATATAAGCAATAATTAATATGAGGTGATTTCATGCGTACAGCTATCTACATTCGTGTATCAACTGATGAACAAGCAAAGGAAGGTTATTCCATTCGAGCACAAACTGACCGTCTAAAAGCCTACTGTGTGTCTCAGGGATGGTCTGTAGTGGATTTCTTTATAGATGATGGTATAAGTAAGTGCCAAGGATATGAAAAGGCCCGAATTAAAGCGAATGCTAAAGCATATTGAGCAAGGACTAGTCGATTGCGTTTTAGTCTACCGTCTTGACCGTCTAACTCGTTCTGTAATTGATTTATATAAACTTTTAGAAATATTTGATAAATACAATTGTAAATTTAAAAGTGCTACGGAGGTTTATGATACTACATCTGCAATGGGTCGAATGTTTATCACAATTGTTGCTGCTCTTGCGCAATGGGAACGCGAGAACCTCTCAGAGCGTGTCCGTATGGGGATGGAGCAAAAAGCTAAGGAAGGAAAATGGGTAATCAACATCCCTCCTTTCGGCTATGAAATCGACAAAGAAAACGATACTCTTCTTATTAATAAAGATGAAGCAGAAATCGTTCGTAAAATTTATGATCTCTACTTGTCTGGAAAAGGCATGCTTAAAATAGCTAATGAATTGAACGTAATGAATATTAAAACTAAAACAGGTCGTGTTTGGACAAGAGAAAAAATTAGTTATGTCTTAAGAAATCCTGTTTACAAAGGAACAATGCGTTATAACTACCGCGTTAATACTGAACAGTATTTTGAAATTGAAAATGCTGTCCCTGCAATCATAGATAAAGATATTTTTAATAAAGTACAAAAGATTATAAATGACAGGAGTGTTGTACATCCAAGGTCTGCAACAAGTAAGTTTATTTTCTCTGGTGTTGCCAAGTGTTCAAGATGTGGAGCTCCTATGTGTGGTAAATACGGTGGTATGACTCGTGGCAATAAAAAGTATGTATCGTTGTCTTATGTTTGTTCTAACAAAGCTTTAGGTTTATGTGACCAGAAAAATATGTCTGAACGGTTCATTGAGCAACACTTTTTAAAGGAACTTGAAAAAATAAAAATAGAAACTGATATCTTGACCGATGTTTCATCTACTAAAGATGCAGATCGAGCAAACCATAAAATATCATCTTTGCGTGCTGAATTGGAGTTATTAGAAAAAAGACGTAAAAAGTGGCAGTATGCCTGGGTAAATGAGATGTTAACTGATGAGGATTTCACTAAGAGAATGAATGAAGAAAACTTAAAAGAAGAGGAAATTAAAAAACAGCTCTCTTCCCTTCACCCTATCAATGAAAAAATGAGTCCTAATGAAATGATCGAGGTTTTAAACAATGTTCGTGAAAATTGGGAACACATGGACTCGCTTGAAAAGAAAATGTTACTTCAGATGCTCGTGAAAAGGATTGATTTAGATAAGATCGGTGATCGGCCGGTTGTTGAGAGTTTAGTTATCACTGATATTGAGTTTTATTAATCTTCTTTTTACTAGTTGCTTCTTCAACTAAAGAAGCAGTTTTGTTTAATAACAACAGGAATAACCCTTGAAGAGAACTATTATCGTATTAACTTAAATTTTAATTATGAACCTTATTAATTCCATTATGGAATTAAAAGGGTGGTTATTATTTATTAGAACAATAAAATCTTAAATGGTAAAATCAATTTATTGAAAATTGTAATAAATGCAAGGGAGGGGAATCATGGTTGGATACAAAAATGGCTCGAAATCGTGCTGAATTATCTGGAAAGTTAACAAATGTATTAGATTCCAGAACGTTAACAAACTCACACAAAAGGCTTGCAGAAATTATTACGGAAGGCATGGCAATTCTTGATGTTGGATGTGGTACAGGGGCAATTACTAGAGGCATAGCAGAAGCTGTGGGTCCAAATGGACGTGTAGTAGGAATTGACAGTAATCCAACCTTAATTCAAAAAGCACGTCAATCATATGGCGAAATACCAGGATTATCATTTGAAACAGGTGACATTTATAATCTTCCTTATGAACAACAATTTGACATTGTTACCTGTTCACGGGTTTTAATATGGTTATCCGAACCATTAAAAGGATTGAAAATGATGACATCTGCTGCAAAAATTGGAGGTCGCATTTTAATTGCGGATTATAACCATGATAAGATTTCATGGAATCCCCTGCCACCTTCAAGTATGCTCAACTTTTACGCTGCCTATTTGAAATGGCGTGCAGAAGCAGGTATGGATAATACAATTGCCGATAACCTTCCTGGACTTTTTCAAAAAGTTGGTATAGAAGATATTACTATAACCCCCATTCATGAGGTCACAAATAGAAGGGACCCTGATTTTCAAACTCGCATTGGGATATGGGCCGATGCTGCATCAAGCAGAGGAGTTCAAATGGCGAGAGACGGTTTTATTTGTGAACAGGATTATGTGAGTGCTGAAAACGATTATCGAGAATGGATGATGCGTGATGCTGAATCTTTAACTATGTATATGTTAGCAGTTGAAGGAGTAAGGCTCTATTAAAGCCCCACTAAAATTAGCAACTATTTATACTTATACTATGTTGTTAATCAACTAACTGGTGCATTAGTTAAACAAGTTAGTAATATGCATGGTCCTATTGTCCTGACTAGGTGCCTAGTCTGGTCAATAGGACTAGGCATTTTTATTAAACTAAGTCTAATTCTTACTTATTTAATATAGAGGTTATTGTTGTCTTCTTAATGTTTTACTGATAGCTTGAGCTTCAGACAGAAGAGTTTTTATGATTGAACTTTTTCCGAATAAAAGCGATGAAAAGTAGCATTATCGGTACTATTATTTGCAATGGTACAAGGAAATAAAGAAAATAATTATATCCCAATCCAATTTTTAAATGTTCAACAAAGTCAGTTGCAATTAATAGTGATAAGGGGGTAATAATAAAACCCAGAGCAAGTAGTACCGATTTAGAATGATTTAGCTTGAATAATTGATAGATTGCAATGGATGCACCAAATATCCAACTTCCAACCTTAAAAAATACTCCTGATACCATCATTAATATAATCAATACATCAAAACGTTCAAGAAAATCCGCAATTGAAACCATGCGAGTAGCTGTTAGAAGAGGAAAAAAATCCCTACCGTAAATTTGGGGTCCTAAAACAGATAATACAATAATAGAATTAATTGTAAGCAATACTCCCCCAACTAAAATGATAAACATACCTACTTTTCTTATATTCCTTTTATTGTTTAAAAAAGGAAAAAACATCATGATGATAAATGTTTCTCCAAATGGGAAGTTTACTCCGCCAGGATAAACCTCTTTTAAAATTGGTTTAACACCGTTTCCTAATACAGGGGTAAGATTTTTAAGATTGAATGATTCAATACTAAATAACAGAATCCAAACCACAATCAGTGACATCATGTAAATTGGAAAGATTATTTCCCCCATTCTTCCAAAAGTCTCAATTCCACCCCGAAGACAATAGATCATTAGCACCATAAAACTTCCAATAACAATAACGGTTGGGGTATCAACCAACATTGTTGTTGTAATCAGTTCTCCTAAATCTCGAGAACCCCTAGAAGCAGCATAGATAAAATAAAAAATATATACCATGATTAAAGGATAAGAAAGATACTTTCCTATAATTTTAGGTATCATTGAAACAATTGTATCACCTGGATAATAGGCCGATAATTGCGTAAAAACACCCATTAAAATTAGCCCACTTAACATTCCAATCACCATAACTAACCATGCATCTTGCTTAGCTCCTGCACCATATCCAAAAAGCATTGTTGTTCCTAACTCAAATCCAATTATTATATAAAAAAGTTGGAGTGAACTTATTTTTTCCTGCTTCATAATTCGTCTCCCTAAACTTCCCTAGAAAAAAGATTTTCAATTATCCCAAATCAAAACGAAATTTCATTTTTGTTTATTATTACCAAGTATGAACACATTATGCCAGATAGTAGAACAAGTTCTCACAGTATCGAATGAATATTGTATACAAAAACATAATCGTGCTTATAGGCAATGAAAAGGGATTTTCTAAAATCTAAGATCCTTTTATACTGCTTATTGAAAACTAAACACGTTTATTAATAATCCTATTTACAACTACTTCTGGTTTCAAGTGTTCTCAATGTTGTTTTTATTTAATGTTTCCTTTTTATACTTTAAATTAATGTGGGAACCCCCTGTTTCTAACTTAAATATAGGTTTATAAAAAGGATCTTCGTTGAAGATCTCTTTTTGTGCAGCTGGCCCTTCACCCCTTGGATAGTCATGACTATGAAATAAGATTGCATTGGCCCGGCATGGAAGGGATAGTATCTAGGGGCGACGTGGAGAAAGCGTGCATAGTACGGAAAAAAGTGAAGTTTGGAATTCACTTCTTTAATCTCGCATGCCTACATGTAGCCTTGGCCAATTATAAAAAAATGTGAAATTTCTGTAATAATAGGGTGTTTCATATCATCACAAATAGGGTATGGTAGAGATGGACCTATATATATTCGGGTTAATCAGTTCTGAGAATTGGAGCCGCCGGTTGAACGGGGAGTTGATTCAGTTTCATCCCGCAAACTGGTAAATACACTTGGTTAAATATTAGGTAAAATAACCCTATGTGTGACTACCATATATTGATAATGTATTAAGGATCTATAACCTGTATGTCCTTGTTATGACTATATTCTTGAGCCTAATGGGTGAACCGGAAGCCAACATGGAGCAGGTTTTAATAGTGGTTTTGTTAATATATATTTTCTAGTAGGACTATTTGGAGAACAAAGATAAATTATTTTTGTTTTTATTGGTTATGGCATTTATTATTACGATGAGAACCGCATTTGCATGATTAAAGTGAACGCTCCATTCTTTTGTTAAAAGCTATTTTTTATGATGAATTGAATTCAAAAATGCCTTTTACTTTGAAAAATCTTAAATAAATATGTTAAAACAGATGGGGATATCTTTAACAAATAAAGAATTATAGTAAAAAGGCTTTTCTCTCGTGAATACAATTCAAGATAAAATAAACGAGGAGATTTCAATGGATACGACTTTTAGCAAAAAAGAGAATATCAATGATTTTATTATTGAAAACAGAAATATTTTTCAAAAAAAACTATTATCAGAGGCCGTTACTGTAGCACCCAAAATTAATGAAATTTTACAAAAGGGTAATATTAATCTTTTGGAAAATGCTGAAAAGCTTTCCCTCTATGTCATAGAGAATAAAGAAGATCAACTAATTAAGTTTGCTCAACAAGAAGGAATCATCTGGGCAAAACATGCCTTAACCCTCGCCCTTAAACTGGAGTGGGTACAGGTAATAAGACGAACGATATGGTATTTTCTATATCATTTTGACGAGCTAAATGGTAATTCAAGAAACCGAGATGAGTTTTTTGAACTTGAGAAGCTGATTAATAACAGACTCGACAAATTTATAAACAATTTTTTCATTAGCTATTCAAATTACAAGGATGATTTAATTAAATCGCAAAGGAAATTAGTTGAGCATCTATCTGTTCCAATCATTCCAGTTAGCAAATCTGTTGCTGTTTTGCCATTAATTGGAATGATCGATGGATATCGTATAAAGATTATTGAAGAAAAAGCATTAATAGAGATATCAAATTTAAGGATTCAACGATTGATTATGGATATGTCAGGAATAGCCGATATGGAAGTAGATGTCATAGACCACTTCATAAAGGTATTAAATGCTATTTCGATGATGGGATGTAAACCAATCCTTACAGGGCTACGTCCCGAACTAGTAAGGAAAATGGTCCATTCAGGAATATCCTTTGAAGAGAAAGCAGAAACAAAAGGTACATTACAACAAACATTATGGGAGTATTTATCTATGGATCAAGCTTACTAAACTATATATTCATTAATAAATTGTGCCGGCAAATAAGTAATAATAACCCTCACCTTTCCAGGTGGGGTTTTGTGCTTTAATTAAATAATTATCCTCGAATATACGAACATTTGTTCATGAAATATTTATTTAAGGAGCGTGGTCTCTATGTATAGTGACCTTGAAAGGAAAATTTTTCGCATTTATTTTAATACTTCAATCCATGGTAAAAGCCCTACACTCAAAGAATTAATAAGTCTACGGTTATTTCTCTAATTAAGAAGGGTCTTATTGTGAGGGACAAAGACAATAACTTGATTGCAAATAGGATTATAGTCAAATAATTACAAAGAATTTACAAAGATTAACCTTTTATTAACAATTTCTTAAAACTAGTATTTTACTCTTATAACAAAAACCTATGAGGTGCAAGATGCATATCGGTGAAAGACTTAAAGCAATTAGATTAGCAAAAGGACTTACTCAAGCAGATGTTTCAGAAATGATTAACGTAGATAAAGGGCTTCATTTCTAGAGCTGAAAGAAGCTCAAATGTTGGAAGTTTATTATTGAGAAAACTTTGTATAGTTTATAATGCTTCATCTTCTTATGCATTGGAATTAGAAGACAATCAATTTGATTTGGAAACAAAATGGACTCGATTAATTAATTTAGCTGAGGGCAATAATTTATCTTATAATGATGTATTTGTTATTGTAAAGAATTTCATTAGAACAAATGAAGAAATAAAGTCAAACTGAAGATGCATTCCACAAAATTGTTAGATGAGTATTTTAGAACTTCACAATAAATTTACTTTTATTTAACCGTTCCTTAATAGAAAATTAGAACTATAAGAAGAACTCCTTATTGAAAATAATACAAGGAGTTGATTGGTTTTGAAAGTTCGGAAAATACGTTGTCCTGAATGTGGAGTATGGTTCGAAGGAACAGACGTGGTTTATATCAATGAGCATTACACTTTGATGCATGAAGAGTGCTCACAATCCACACTTTCTCCAATTATGGATAAAGGTAATTACTTATAAAGAGGACAAAGATATTTTAAGTGGACAATTAAGCCCCTCCATTAGGAAGGGCTTTTTAAATTTAATTGTCCAAGTTAATTAAAATTCCTTATTCAACTAACGAAAGGTTTGTTCAATAAGAAATTTCAATTTACAAAGCTGTTATCTGTATTTTAGAATGTAATGAATAAACTAGGAGGGGAAAAAATGGATGAGATTGCATTAATTATTATAGATGTACAAAAAGCATTTGATGATAAAAAATGGGGAGAGCGTAATAATCTAAACGCAGAAATAAATATAAGCAATATATTAAAGCTTTGGAGAGAAAAAAATTGGCGGGTTATTTACATACAACATATGTCCGATAATCCTTCTTCGGTTTTTTATCCTAAGAATGAGGGATTTGAATTTAAAGAAATCGTTAAACCTATTAATGGAGAAGTAATTATAACTAAGAAGGTAAATAGTAGTTTTATAGGTACTAATTTTGAAAAGTATTTAAGAGAAAATCAAATATCAACAGTAGTTATAACTGGTTTAACTACACCTCATTGTGTATCTACAACCACTCGAATGAGTGGAAATTTAGGTTTCAAAACTTACCTTATTTCAGATGCAACTGCAGCCTTTGGTATGAAAGACCAAAATAATACTTATTATAATGCTGAAACTATCCATAATGTATCTTTAGCTACATTACATAACGAATTTGCTACTGTACTTACAACAGAGAAATTGATTAAAAAGTTTAGTACCTAAACTTCTTTAATGGTGCATTACTTCAATAATGGGGTAATGTCGTTCTTTTATTATTCAAGTAATGGTACAGTTTAATTTCATAAGGTTTTAATTTGTACTAACTATCCTAGAGATTTAAAATTCATTAAAAAATACAAGAGGTATATTTGGTATGAAGATAAGTAAACAAAACGCAGAACATTGCATATGGGGAGATGCTTGTGATGGATGGCATCTAGTAAAAAATAAAGAATTAAGTATCATTCACGAACGGATGGCCGTAAACACTTCAGAAGTAAGGCATTTTCATAAACAAGCACGTCAATTTTTCTATGTTTTATCTGGCACTGCCACGTTAGAAGTCAATGGTGAACGTATAATTTTGAACTCTCAAGAGGGAGTTGAAATAGCACCTTTAATCAACTTGATGTTAAATGCTCCTTCATGTGTATCAAAACCTGTATTCGAGCAACCTTGGGCAAACCTACTTACATTTGTATTTGCACTCCTTCCATAGCTTTCGTAGTCTGTTGATCCTGCAGGTATATCATTCGTATTTGTTGTATAACCATGTCTGCAATCTATAAAAAGGCTTGAAAACACATTTCCATATTCGCAAGATATATCATTAATTCCATATCCATAACAACCACCAGAAGGATTGTTTTTCAGATTCTTCACTTTAAGATCTGATAGGGTGCATCTATATAAACCGACTAATGTTAAGAACGAAGCATATCCTCTTAAACATCTAACATTGTGAATAGATACATCTTGTGCTGCTCTAATAGATACTAAAGTTACATTCCATCCGTTTGTATCACCTTCAGGCAAAGAATCAAAGTTATCCCCTCAATGTATACCCCATACTTTTCAGCAATGTCTTTGTATTTCATACCTTTAACATAATCATTTTCAGCAAGTACATATTTTTCAGCCATGCTACATCACCTGCCACCCCCGATTATTTAAGTTGTTTTGGAAAATAAAAAAAGCACCCCGAAGGATACTAAAAAGTAAGGTAAATTCTAAAATTTATTAGTATTGTTTGTGTTTTTTACATTTTTTTCTAGGCGTACAACGTGGATTATTCAAATCACTTCCACAATCGTATTCCTGAACATAGGTTTCATTCTCAAAAGATTCTGTTAATGGATAGTAATTTTCAACTCTAACAATATTTCTTTGCACATTGGTAATATGAGTTGGATGAACACTTCTAATAGTACGTTGATTTGTTGTAGTATTTACAATATTTTCTGTAGGTGAATAAACTGTTTCTACATTATTTCCATTTCCATTGTCAAAAGCTCCAGCAACATTGTTACCATTGTCGAATGCACCTGCGACATTACCATTTCTACCGCCAAAACCATTTCTACCAGAACCATAACAACTTTTACGTCCCATAGAAATTTCCCCTTTCTTTATAAATACCTTACAATATAAATTATTAATAAAGGGAAATTTTGACTTACCAAATTAACTAAATCTATTAAAATATGCTATTAAATCAATTAAATACTATATTTGAAAACTCAAAAATTATAACTCAGCCGTGCCGACCTCCCTCTTATTTTAGCAAGCCGATTTTTGACTTTGCAATTTCGGAACGTTTGGAACATCTGATTCACAGAACTTATCAACTATACTTTCTCTTATTCTTCTAATATGTGAGTGGGAAAGTCCCATATGCATTGCAATCCCTCTATAGCTTTTTCCTTCAAGTAGCCAATGGTGAACCTCTATTTCACGGGCATCTTTAATTAAATGAATACGATCTGGATAACAGAAATTTTATTTTCATATTTATATATAACCATCCTTCTCTTGTCTCTACGAAGAGCTTCACGGTAAATAGGATCGCCTGTCAGCCCTAAAGGTTTTGGTTGACTTGCTTCTATCCCGTATTGAGCTGTTAACCCTTCCCCTGCATCCTCCAGAGATTCACGCAAAATCTTAATTGAATTAATCATCCAGTGATAACTTTTAAGAATGTTTTCAATTTCTCTTCTATTCATTTACATTCTCCTCTGTAACAAAATAAAAAGGACACTAATCAAAACACAGTAAATCTGTGAAAAGATCAGTGTCCTCCAGATGGCCGGTAGAACTATTTGTTTCTTTTGCTCATTTTATCTAATTTTCGCATTTTTCTTTAATGCGTATAATTGTATTTCCAACCCCTTACTTTAAGTAAGATTGAAAAGCATACTCTTTAGGATGGGGGAGTCCTAAGGGCCTTCTTGTTTTATTAAAAGAAATTAATATATAATCCAAAAGTCTTCTATCACTATCATAGGTTTCGAACCTTGGATCTTGTTGATCAGCGTGTATTCTTGTTACATTCCAATATGCATCTTCTAAGTAACCATATATAAGCCCCTCTAGAATAGGATCTGTAAGCTCAGGATTATCATCGATAATATCCTTTATACTATCTAATTGATCTTGATCAATACCCTCGTATCCATCACCAGGAATAATTCTTTCAACTAATATTTTGTATATAGGTACATATAACTCAGTTAGAACCTGTTCAGTATATTTTGAAGAAGCAGTACGTTTTTCTTTAATATACCCAAATAAATTAGATGCAAATGCAGTTAAAACCGCAGTGGCAAATATCTTCCAAAACTCAGTCAAAACTCTTCCCCCTCATCAAACTTAACGCGTTTCACCTTTCCTTGATGAGTGATTATTTTGGTTTCACCATGTAGAAGGTAATTCGGTTATTTTAGCCTTACCTTCGCACAAAACAATGGCAAAACTTCCTTTTAGTTCCATTATATCAATCTCTAGTCTCATTGTACTAGGGTCTATTTTTAATTTATGTAACCTCAGAAAGACCCCTCCCTGTCGAATTATTTATATAGAGGAAATCTCCTTATATAAAATTTGTACCCCCTATTCCGTATTAAACTCTGTAACAATAGTATTGGAGGTTTTTTTATAAAGTATTTCTAGGAATGCTTTTTACTCTAGCAGCTGTAAAATTAATACTATCAATAATAGGTATCGATATCCTTTAAAAATCAAGTTGCTCCTTGGCTTTTTATGTAAAACATGCTATTAGTAACAATTCATGTTAAAACTGAATATAATCAAACATCGCTATTATTTATACTCTTATTCTAAGGCTGTTAAAACATTAACAGTCTTTTTTTATGCATTAATGTTCATAATAAAATATGAAAGGTGTGAGCAAAATGGATTTCCCCACAATACATACAAATTTTTGGGATGCTGTAATTGCCGTTCCAGTTGTAATGTTGATTACTCAACTCATAAAAATATGTTTCAAAGTCAACAAAAAATATGTTCCGACAATTGCTCTTATTCTGGGATTAGGCATTTCAATTTTTATAAGCCATCGCCACGATTTTATAGCTGGTCTTTTTATGGGTTGGTTTTATGGTTATGCTGCAATCGGGTCTTATGCTTCATTAAAAACAACGTGGGTATCATTTAGAAATAAATAGGATATTTTTTTATTGATGGATTTGCACTTTACCCCAAAAAAATCATATTCTTTATTAAAACAAGAAAACGTCTATCGTAAGTAACTACCACTATATGTGGTAGTACATAAGTTACATTAAGTATTTTTATTTTTTTAATAGGAAACACTATACCAGAATTTAATTTAATCCAATCAATCTTTTTAGGAGTAATATAAATGAATAATAACTCCCACAAAAAGGTATTAATTGATTTAATATTTATCATAATCCAAATTATTTGTATCATAGGGCTTATGCTCACTGGGTCTATTGATTTCATGAGAATGGCTATTACAGATCTTATTTTTTGGTTAATTTATATGATTGTCGAATATAAACAAAAGTGGATTATCCCTATTTATGTTCGAATTGTAGTTATGCTGTCGATAATTAGTAATGTTTATTTAGGTGAATTATTTTTTTTATGTCACTTCAACTTTATTTGACCGAGTACAGCACATATTTGGAACGTATTCAATGACATTATGGTCATTTTTTATTATTCAGCAGTTTGTAAAAATAAATATTTCTCAAACAAAACTAGTAATAATTTTCTTTATCCTTCTTTCAACAACTTTAGGTGCATTTTATGAAGTTTTTGAATTTTTTCAAGATGTAGTATTTAAACCTCAAATTAAGAATCAACCAAACTTATTAGACACTGATTTGGATTTAGTTTCAGACCTATCAGGAGGGATCATTGCTTTATGTCATTATTTTTTATCAAAAAAATTAAAAGCCTTTAATTTTATGAAACAAAACTAAATAAACGAATAATATTTAAGATTAAAATTTTCTTTAACACTTCCTTAATTTTTGAATACCTAAGATGCAGAACGTTTGCCTTCTTTAGACTGTTATAATTTTAAAACGGTCTTCTTTTTGCATAAATAACAACAAAAAGGACGCTTTAAGGTACAAGGTCAGCTTCTATGTCAGCTTGTTTTGTTACATCATGACCTTGTGCCGAATCTAATCGAACTACGACACTCTGCACTTCAAACGAGTTGGCAAATTTAACTGTTAACAAATTAGAAAGTATTGTTTTTTTATTTATGAATTTGTGCGTATTGTTCATAATAAAAACCACTCATTATTCTCCTTTTTGATTTATAATCATTTTAGATTGGAGGTAATGAACAATATGCAAGAACCAAATACATTGACTAAATTTAAAAACTTTGCAAGAAAATTAAAACAAAATTTATTTGTACTTTATTTGTCATACAAAGATGATAGGGTTCCTTGGTATGCTAAAGTAGTCGCTATTTGTGTTGTGGCCTATGCTTTCAGTCCAATTGATTTGATACCCGATTTCATACCTGTTCTAGGTTATCTTGATGACCTTATCCTCATTCCACTTGGTATTTCCTTGGCATTAAAGTTAATCCCACAAGTTGTAATTGAGGAGCACCGAGTTCAGGCAGAGGAAATAAGAAAAAATGGAAAGCCGAAGAATTGGTTTGTTGGTTTTCTTTTTATTGTTATTTGGATTCTATTTGCTATTTGGATTGGAAAATTGATATTTAGTATCCTTTCAAACTAGGACGATGATTTCTTCGTCTTTTTTATTTAATAGATTCACTGCTTCGCATTTTAGGTCAACGTCGTAAAAGGTAAAGGTACTTCCCTTTCCCATCTCTTTTAACTTTAGATAAATTAAACTTCTAAATCTTTATAATAGACATATGCCACATTCCTAATTTATCCCTATTTTCATTAACTCGGTGCTTACCTTTTTCGCAATATTCCTCTAATAGTTCAAACCCTATCCAATTCCGTTTAGTATTTTCACAAGCAATTGCGGTCGTAAATCCTCCCATACAATTATCAAGGACAAGATCACCTTGGTTTGTATGGGTTTTTATTAAGTACTCAAATAACGCCACAGGCTTTTGAGTGGGATGAAACGTATTACTGTCACGAGAAAAATCCAATATAGATCTTGGATAATTCGTATGTGTAGTTGTGTCTTCCTGTAACAAACTTTCATCACCAGGTTTGAATATCCCACCTACACTTTTCCTTTTATTCTTTCTAACTTTTAATAACGGAAGTAATCCTTGCGGATGATAAGTTGGTAACTTTTTATAAAAAACACAAATGTTCTCATGGTTTTTCAAAGGCATTCTTTTGGAATTTTGAAACCCTGTTGTGTGTTTTCCTTTTTTCCATTTCCACTATTGTCCATACCGATTAAGTTTGTATGATGCTTCTAACACTTTTTTGAAGTCTTCAGTAGAGCAAGAAAAGCAGGATTAATATTTCCACCTGAACCGAGTTTGTCATTATAGACCATTTCAATTTTTAGAACATCATGGAAATGATCATTGACTTTTTGTTGCCCTATAGATACCTTGTAAAAAGTTTGTTTCGGGTAAGGCTCACTTGATGGTACTAAGATATATTCATGGTAATAATAAGTTTTTGGAGCCAATATATCCCTCTTAACCATACATTGATTTACTAATAAATTATATTTACTCATGTTTTTTTAAAATGTGCCATTGGCGGAACATTTATGATGTTACTGAGTTCCAGCACTATTACAGGTTTTGCAAGTGCGGGTGTAGCTATCAGTTAACACTTAACACTAGTTTAAGAGCCATTATCGGATCATACGCTTAGGAATAGGACTTGTACATTTGCATTTAACATCTAGGAATGAATACTCAATACAAATCTAGTTTACATAAAGTAAATGATGGAAAGTAAGCCAAAGAGCCAAACCCAGTCATATCAAGGGTTTGGCTCTTTGGCATTTTTTATCGAATATGCAGGATTTTATACATCGTTGATTTATCAACTTTTTTTCTGAAGAAACTTGGCAGTTTATGAGGTGCTCAGTCGTGGTAATAAGACCATCCATTATTACCCGGTTGTGCACCAATGATAAAAGTTGAAAGGTACGGAGTAATAAACAAATAACACGAAAAACGCATGGGATAACGCTATTCCCATGCGTTTTTTCTATTTGCTTTTTTTAGGTTCTAATAATTTCGCAATATTTTCATATCCTGTATCAATCGCATGCATATAAGGAGTCATATTTGAATAGTCCTTCAGGTCTTGGTCTGCTCCGAGTTCCAATAAAACTTTTACCGTGTCCTCATTTTCTCCAAGTGCCGCATAAATTAATGGTGTCATACCTCCCTCAATATCTTGGTAATCCAGATCGGCTCCTGCAGAATGAAGAAGTTTAACTATGTCAGGTTTTCCTTTTTCAGCAGCTGTCATAAGTGGAGTCATTCCGTAACTAGTTTCATTATTTGGATCTGCACCATTTTCAAGCAGTGTTTTAACCATTTCTACATTCCCTGCTTTTATTGACCAATCCATAGCTGTAAACCCTGTGTAGTCCTCTACATCAATGTCTTTAACATCTTTCGCCAACTTCTTCACCTTTTCAATATCTCCATTAATAGCGGCTTCAATAATTGGAGGAGTATCGACTATTTCCATTGCTTCTTCTGCTTCAATATCAGCAAAAGGATCAAAGGATTCAATGGCATTCAGTCCATAATTAAGTCCCCATACAAAAATTGCAAATATTAACAAGGCAACTGAGCCAAATGCCCAATACATTTTTGACTTTTTCGATAGAATGATAGGTTCCATCTCACTAAAGTAAGTTTGAATAGCATGTATTCTCTTGGGTAGGGGCGGGTGCGTTGAAAGAAATTCACTCAGCCAGACAAAGAATCCTTTTTCTTGGTTGATTTGATTTATATACTCCACCTGATCAACACGGAAAAATATCTTTTTTCCTATGGCTAGCATCATCAGGCTGTTTTTTGAAGCTCCCATGTTACCACTGTAGTAAGCAGCGTATCGGTCACATGTGTATTCACAGGCGCGGAGGTACGTTTCAGCCACACCAGGTATCCACATCGACGGGAGCATAAATGCCATTTTACCAAGATGGTTCCTTTTTATATGGGCAAGTTCATGGGCCAATATAAAATGAAGTTCTTCTTCTAATCCTTCTTCTATCAAATCAAAGATTTCCGAGTAAACAACAACCATATTCTTTCCAAAAAAACGGGTCGCGAAAGCATTCAGAACCCCGCCTGACTGCATGACATACACATCCGGCACCTTTTTAAGCTCCATTTCATGGCACAGATCTTCCACTTTTTTATAAATATTAGGGAATTGTGCTGGGGAAAGCTTTACTGCATTGGTCCGGATTTGCCCTATCATAATTCCATGAAGTATAAAAGAAAGCAAAAACAAGCAAATAATAATTATCAATCCTATAATGGATACTGCAAAAAGCACGTATGAAATTATGCTAAAAAACAAAACGATCCAAAAATAAACTTTCTCCTTGTAATAAATCAAATCCGTAGGTGCCAGCTTATGTTCGTTCAATGGTTTCAAGTCTCCTTTATTTCAATTAGAAAAATTATACTTGGTTTGTATGAGACTGTCACTAATCCACATTTTCCCTTCGCCAATGAGTTATAATAAAAATATGTTAATACAGGAGATCATAGATAAAAAACAAGGAAGGCAAATTAAAAAATCATTAAGGGGTACCCTCGGGTACTCATTCATTGTATGGCTATTCACTTTTAAATTTAAACGCTTCCTTATTATATTAAGGCACCCGTTAGTCAGAAAAATGTTCTACTCCTTATTGAAGTAAAGTACCAGTTACAACAAAAAGTTATTCAAATTTGTACATAAGAATATCATCTACATACTCACTGTCATTTAATTTAAATTTTTTAATCTTACGTCCTTCTTCAACAAATCCCATAGCCTTATATAAAGCTATTGCTCTATGATTTGATAAAAATCATCCAAACAAACTGGAATGTGGTCAATAAAAAGAATAAATATCTAATAATTAAGCATACTATCACCGAGATAAGGAGGTGTTAGTTAAATGAGCCACATAAAGGCAATTGTTATTAAATTTATAGCTACATTTGCATTGTTGTATGTAATTTTAGGCATTGTATTTGATGTTCAATTTGAAAATGTTTTATTAATATCTCTTGTATTAGGCGTTATTTCTTATATGGTAGGAGATCTTGTAATTTTACCAAGAACAAATAACAGGGTAGCAACATTAGCTGATTTTGGAATGGCATTTCTCGTTATTTGGTTAATGCTTGATAACATTTCAAATGATGGTGCAGATATTTTTTGGGCTTCGTTATTCTCAGCTATCGGTGTTGCATTATTCGAGTATTTCTTCCATAAATACGTTGCATCAACTGTAGATAATAAGCAAGAAAATAAAAGCAGAAGAAATAATGCTCTGCAATACCAAACAGAAGCTTCAGAAGAAGTAACACCTAGGATTCCAAGAAATAGAAAGTAATTGTTAATACCCGACCAAATGGTTGGGTATTATTTATTTATCTTTTAGATAATTCCTCATTCAAATTTCTTTCTTGTTTTTGGCAACTCGTTGGTACTTAAAATATATTTAACCCATTTGGACATACTAATTATAACGGCACATAGTAATCCTCCTTTTAATGACTACAATTAAAATATCTATGTGCCTGATTATGATCGATTGTTACTTGGTCTAGGCTACTAATCTTGGACAATCGACACTTTTGTTAAAAATACGAAAGAATGGAAAACGTCTTAGTTAGTGTTTTACACGATAAGCAATCAACAATATTCAAACGTTTTGAAGTTTTACTTAATGGATAAGCTTCTGGGTTTAATCATCTCGATTATACTTAAGAAGAATAACTTTGAAACCGGCTCACTGAGCTGGCTTCTTTTTTTGTTTAAAACAAATCTGGAGCATTTTAGATGTAAAGTGCTTTCGGACGACATAACCTTTTGTAACAAAGAAATAACTTCAAACTCCAAATACTTCACCAAGGCGTTGGTTCATTTGTGGATTATCACTTAAAATTCCTTTAATTGTCCCCCCTAGTTGAAAAATATTCATTCAAAGCGACCTTCTTTTCTTGGAGTTTGGTCACGTTTTTTTAATATTTAATAGTGTCATTTATAATGATGGTTAAATAAGGGTACAAAATAATTATGATTATTAAAGGTGCAAATTCCAATTTTAACCTAAAGTGAACTTAACGAATATTAGCTAATAAAGCTGGGGAGATTACAAATTATAAAAGGAGGGAAAAGAAATGAAGAAAAAATTATCTTATCTTTTGTGTACTTTAACATTAACTATTATGGCTCTTGGGATAACTGTACATGCTGAAGACAATAATAATTTGAATAGAGCAAATAACAATAATGGAGTAAGGAATGTTACTACAACAACAGACGTTGTTGATAACGATACTAATTGGGAATGGCTCGGTTTATTAGGATTAGTAGGTCTGTTTGGTCTTAGAAGAAGAGAAAAAGAAGTCCGTTAAAAACAAATATTAAAGGCTCTATTAATAAACTGGGCAAATTCTTGGTAAAGTCGTGTAATAATTCAACAGTAATCACATTGCTGCTCCTTGTTTACTGATGATTTTTAGGAGAGTACTGCCATTGGCTTAATGATAGCAAATGTCCTTGTATTGTTGGATATTCCATCAGTAGACAGTTCCTTCGAAATTTGAACACATTTAAGAGGTCTTAGCTTGAAGTTATTTTTTTCAAAATTTTTTATCAAGGTTAAGGAACCCTTCATTAGTTAGTTAAATGAGCTAAATAAATGTTAAAAATTATAGAATAAATTATAAAGGACTTAAATAATAAAATGACTGTGACGGAATACACAGTTAAGGGTAAAAATCATCCCTAAGTTTTTAGGGATGATTTTTGCTTTTGGTAATTACTGGTGTTATTATAATTGTGTACGAAAAGGATCCCCTAATTCCTTATATTAAGTACTTACAACCAAAGAAGAGAGCAGACTGTTGTTAAAAGTTTGCTCTCTTCTTTACTTTTTTGAGTGATGTAAAAGTAAATAGAGAAAAGTTACTTCAAGAAAAAAATGTCTTAAACAAAAAAAATTAAATTTTAAATTATATTCTTCATCCCCTTTCTCATTAAGGGGTTTTATTTTGCAATAAAACAGAACGAATGTTCCTACTCTCGTATTATGGTGTCCAAAAAATATACCATAAATCCTTCAATAATTAATTAATAATTATTTCGAGGTGAATTCATGCGTATTCTAAAGCTAAGGAAGGAAAATGGGTTATCAACCTCCCCACTTCGGTTATAAAATTGATAAAAAGAGCGATACTCTTCTTATTAATAAAGAAAAAGCTGAAATCGTCCGTAAAATTTATGATCTCTACTTGTCTGGAAAAGGCATGCTTAAAATAGCTAATAGATTGAACCTAATGAATGTTAAAACTAAGACAGGTCGTGTTTGGACAAGAGAAAAAGTTCGTTATGCCTTAAAAAATCCTGTTTACATAGGAACAATGCGTTAAAACTACCGCGTAAATACTGAACAGTATTTTGAAATTAAAAGAAGAGGAAATTAAAAAGCTGCTTTCTTCCCTTCAACCTATCAATGAAAAAATGAGTCCTAACGATATGATCGAAGTTTTAAACAATGTTCGTGAAAATTAGGAACGCATGGACTCAATTGAAAAGAAAATGTTACTTCAGATGCTCGTAAAAAGGATTGATTTAGATAAGATCGGTGATCGGCCGGTTGTTGATAGTTTAACAATAACTAATACCCGAGTTTTATTAGTCTTCTTTTTACTCGTTCCTTCTTCAACTAAAGCAGCGTTACTTGAAGAAGGATATTTTTAATTATCCAAGGTAAATAATCTGTTACTTGATAAAAAGGCTTTACTCCTAAAACTAAATTACATAGCAATGTTAAAGATTGTAAAAAGTATTAGTGCTTTTTAAACTACCTCTAAAAAAGGCTAAATTTTTTGCGAATAAATGCGATACAAAGTAATAAAATTGGCACAATAATTTGTAAAAAAGTATGGACATATGGAACAAAAAACAAAAATCCAATATTTATATGTTCTACATAGCTATTAGCACTTATGAGTGATAAGGAAATGATAATGGTCCCAAGTCCAAGGGTGACGGAACGTGTTTGTTTTAAGTTAAATAAATGAGCTATTCCAAGCGCAGCTCCGAACAAAAACCCTCCTGCTTTAAAAAACACGCCTGCAACCATCATCAAAATAACAAGCACATCAAAACGTTCAAGAAAATCTGCAATCGTAACCATTCTGGTAGCGGTAAGAAGTGAAAAAATATTTTGACTATAAATTTCTGGACCCAACACAGACATGATCATGATGGAATTAACTGTTAATAGAATGCCCCCAAATAAAACGGCAACGATTCCGATTTTTTTAATGTTTTTCTTACTATTTAAAAATGGGAAGAACATCATAAAAACAATTGTTTCTCCAAATGGAAAGTTTAAAGCAGTGGGAAATGCCTCTTTCAAAACGGGCTTTATCCCATTTGCTAATACTGGAGTTAAATTTTTAACATCATTCCCTTCAACACTAAGTAAAAGTGTCCAAATAAGCATGAGAGCAAAAATATAAACAGGAAATACTACTTCCCCCATTCGAAAAAAGGGCTCAATTCCACCCCTTAGACAGTAAATCACCAAGACCATGAAACTTACGATTGTAACAATTAGAGGAGTCTCTGTTAATATTGTTGATGCAAGAAGGTCTCCTAATTCTCTGCATGCTCTTGCTGCAGAATATGTAAAATGGAAAATATAAAGCAAAATTATTGGATATGAAAGATACTTTCCTATTATTTTGGGAATCATCTGAACCAATGTATCATCAGGGTAAAATGCCGATAATTGCGTGTAAATAGTCATTAAGAGCATACCGCCTAACGTACCGATCAAAATAAATATCCATGCGTCCTGCTTAACTTCTAATCCTAATCCTAAAATTATGGCTGTTCCTAATACGTATCCAACCATTATATAAAATAGTTGTATATTACCTATTTTTTCCTTATTCATTTAATCACCCTAAATTTGTGCCATTTTTCTTCTTAAACAACAAGGAATTAAATTATCATATTTGATTGTATTAGTTGTCACCTTACTTTCTTTTTACATAGGTAGAAACAAAATCATTTAAGAAAATTCCCATCAATTCTGTGACAAGTGACTTTGAAACTTTATTTTTTGCCAGTTTCCTTAACCTTTGGTCTATTTATTGCTGCTAAAATTACTGTTACTATAAGTAAAACAACTGTATTTATTGAATCGCCAAATACCTGTATGTATAACTCACTTGTGTATATAAAACGAAAAGCATAGAATATACCAAATAACACCAATAGTTTGTATTGTAAAACAAATACCATATCTCAATTCAAAATTATTATTAACTATTTTGGATAAGATATCCTTCAATTACATCATTTGCATTTTAATCAATTCTTTGAGGAGATTTTCTGCATTACTAGTGTAATTAACAATAATTCTCCATTTTCTGTTTATTTCAGTGCTCTGGCCCTTAACATAAAAAAAGACAGTTTATAATGGACCTGTAAAACTAGACACGAAATTTGCAAATTGTGATTTTATTCTCAGCATAAATACACCTTCCTTAAAACTCATCGAATATATCATTCTTAAACTATTCTGTCCTTAATCGAATAAGCGCAAGGCGCTTAGCATTCGGCGACAAGCATAAGGCGAATCGGAATAGAAGGTGTTCTTTACATTTGACTAGAGCCGATGGCGCCTGGAGCTAGACACTAAAACTAAGTTCAAATTTTTATACTTTTTTACCTTTTAAGAAAAAAGCCTTGCTCCTTATGGAAGCAAAGCACCCTTTTACTATAGTAAGAAAATTATTCCAATCATTGTCTTAAATAAGCATTGGCAATATAATTCGTCCTATTTATGAAAATTACCTTCTTGAATTAAACTGCCGTAAGAACTAGCAAGTGCTCTACTCCTTTTTAAAGTAAAGCATTTTTGTAGAATTAGATTTTTTACATTCCCATTTAGTAATATTGAGAAGAGTTTCCTCCCCCACGAATTATATCCGTAATTGCAACATAAATGTTTGGTGGATATTCTGCTATTCTATGAGTAAGGTATAAATACCACTCTACACCATAGAGTAAATAGACACGAACAGGTATCCCCCTGTCTTTAAGTTGTTTACAAAGTTCAGGACGAATTCCGTATAACATTTCTGCTTCAACATGCGGGTTTTGTAAATAACCTCGCTCCATAATCTGTTTATATATAGCTTCATCGTGAGAAGCAATTGAAATTTGATGGCCAGCTTTAACACATAAATCTACTAATTCTAATAAACGTTGGTCCAACTCATCTGAACGAGGGATACAAATATCTGATGGTTCTTGATATGCTCCTTTTACAATACGAATTGCCCCAGGATAATTAAGTAAATCATTAAGGTCATCCATTGTTCGATGTAGATAAGCTTGAAGTGTAACCCCAATGTTAGGATATTCGACAACAACGCTTTTGTATAAGTTAAGTATCTGATCCGTTTTAGCCGATTCTTCCATACTAATCATAAGAGAAAGATTATAAGATTGTGCTTCTTTTGCCATCTCTATTAAGTTTTCATAGGCAAGTTCAGGATCAACAGATAAACCTATATGAGATAAATCAAAAGAAATACGAGATATTATTCCACGATTTCCACATTCCCTTATCAACGCTATAAACTCATCTTTAGCTCGAGCGCACCCCTCTTTATTGATAGTATTTTCACCAATAAATTCAAGTGAAATGCGGTAACCCTTATTGATAAGTAATTCACCAATCGATAATCCATCTTCTCTTGCTTCACCTGTCACAAACCTTTTAGCAGCACTTTGAAATAACGGATAAAGTTCAGAAGATTGCTGAATATACTCCTTTATTTCTAAATTTCGAGCAACGGATTTTAAAGCATCTGCAAATTGTTTTTCAATTGATAGAAGTTCCAATCATATCCCTCGTTTCATTTGAATTACCATAGTAATTATACTCCAAAAAATGGTTATTCAGGGGGGTTTTATACTAAAAATGCCAATTCAATTAAAACAGTATATATAGGGACAATACGTTAACACTAATCAATATTTCGAAATTGGAAATGCCGTACCTGCTATTATTAATCCAGAAATATTTAATTAGGTACAAAAAATTAAAAACGGAAGAAGAGTAGTGCTCCTCGGTTATCTACAAGTAAATTTATTTTCTCTCGTATGGAGAAATACGTAAGATAATGGAGCCCATATGTGCGGTAAATATGGCGGAAAGAAGCGTAGTATTAAAAAATAGGTATCATTGTCTTATTTATTATTGCTCTAATATGACATTGGGTTTGTGTGTCCAAAGAAACATGTCTGAGGGCTTCATTGAACAGCATTTTTTAAAGGAACTTTAAAGCTGGTCAGAGTATTATGAATATAAAAATGGCTCAGAATTTAATACTCTGAGCCATTTTTATCATTTCTAACTTTCTTCTATTTTGCTGGTTCCTCTACGACTGGCTTACCAGCCTCCATCAAAACTCTGTTTCCACCTAACATTATGGAAAGAATGAAGATCAATACCCCCGTTCCCACCAAAAGCCATTCTACTTTGATCACGTCTGCCATCGGTCCGAAAATCAGCATGCCCATTGGCATCATGGATGTGGAAATCATCCCAAACACACCGAAAATTCTCCCTAAATAGTTTTCATCTACTTTTTCCTGCAGTAAAACAGTTGTAGGTGTATTAAAGACCGGCATCGCAATCCCGAAGACAGCCATGAAAATTAAATATACCGAGAAAACTGGAACAACCCCTAGGGCAAATGTACAGATCCCCATTAATAAGCTTGCCAAGGTCATCGTATGAATTTTATTTTTAAAGCCGCCCCAAGAGGCAATGATTCCTCCTCCAGCCATCATCCCTACGGAAAAAGCAATTTCAATGGCCGTTAGCCGCCAAACATCGTCACCGAAACTCCGCGTTACTTGAAGTGGAGTCAAAAAAGCGGCAGGTGCCATTAAGACAAAGAAGATCCCAAAGAACAAAAATAACTGTCTTAAAAAAGGGTTATTTTTAATGTACGTTATCCCTAGCTTAAAATCATTGAGATAGCTTGTTGGTTGATCATCAGCTGATTTCTGGTGTTGCGCGATTTTTAGAAAACCGAGTAATGTGAAGATGGCAATTAATGCTGTTATCACATCGATAAAGAAAATGATCTCAAGTGAAGCCATTGATAATAAGGCTGCACTCACAATCGGTGCAACAAACATATTGATTGCTTGCAGACTTCCATTTATTCCGTTTATTTTCGTTAGCTTATCCTTTGGTACAATCTGCGGCAAAATCGCCCCTACTGCGGGTGTTTGAATACCGGTACCGACAGCACGAAGAGCGGCCATAAGGAAGAGCAGCCACACCGCATCATATCCCATTAAAAACACAATCGCGAGGAGAAGTGTTGCTGTTGCAATTAAGGCATCTGATAAAGCAATCAGTTTTTTTCGGTTATACCGATCTGCCCACACTCCTGCAAATGGCGATAAAATAAAGGTAGGAATGAAGCCGCATATAATAAAGAGTGTCATCATCATTCCTGACTGTGTATTAAGCGTGACATACCACATTATTGCATATTGAACCAATGCTGAACCAAAAAGCGAAATCGTTTGGCTGCTTAAAAACAGTGTAATGTTCTTTTTCCAATTTTCAAATCCATGTTCATTTACTGAGTTCATCTTTTCACGTCCTTCTTATTTTTCGTTCTCATTTTGGCTAACAGTGTGAATTCCCCAGTAAAAAAAATACGCTCATCTTTCATAAAAAAATCACAGACGCCTGCCTGTGATTTTGAGTAAACGATTAAGAATGATCCTTATTTCATGAGTATGAAACATTTTTGCCCATAAATAAAGAAAGGCAGACAGTTCCGCCTTTCTTCACATAGTCGATTATGCATAATGAAGATTATAAAAAAGGACAGACTAATCCCGTTTACCCTGCACAAACAGAGCCTTTGAACGTATTCAGTTACTGGTTCAAAGCTGTGAAACGAAGTCTGACAGATTGCATTTTATAATCCTCCTTTATGTAAACATTCACCATTATTTTAGAGCAGAAGTTTAAAAAAGTCAATAAATAACAATTCTATTTAAGCGGGTATACATAATTTTCTTTATGTTTTTAGTTAAATAGTAGATAATGAACCAAATACATATTTTTCAAGGAGTGTATGATAATGATTACACCTATTTTTCGTATTTTTGACCTGGAAAAAGCAAAGGAATTTTACATCGATTATTTAGGCTATCAGCTTGATTGGGCACATCGTTTCGAAGAACACATGCCGGTCTATTGCCAAGTATCTTTACATGAACTGATCTTACATCTTTCCGAACATCATGGTGACTGCTCTCCAGGCAGTGCCATTCGAATAAAAATGACAGATCTAAAAAAATATCATTCTGCCTTAAAAGAAAAAAAGTATACTTATGCAAACCCTGGTTTAGAAAAATCACCTTGGAATACAGTCGAACTAACGGTGACCGATCCTTTCTTTAACAGGATTACTTTTTATGAGGAAATTCTGTAGTAATAGAAGTGCTTGCTCTTATAACTTAAACTCTAGGTCTTAGGGATAAAGAGCCTTTCTGTATATAAAGCACAGAAAGGCTCTTTATGATTCCTCCATTTTACTTTGTGGATCTATTTAATGAGAAATTCGCTGATAAATTCAGATTTGCGCCAATAAAATTGAAAAATCGCTGATATATTTTGAAATTCGCTGATAAAATCGAAGATACCGCCGATATATTTTGAATTTCGCTGATAAAATCGAAAATACTTGCTGATATATCTGATATCCGCCAATAAAACCCGATTTCCCCCGAAATTACATCAAGGTCTCTCATTCTCATTCCGCATCAACAAGGAATCATCTCGCACCTAAACCATCTTCTTCTCAAACTGCGGCCCTAAATAAGCCCCTTGTTCCAGCAAAGAATTTTGAATTTGTTTCACATCTGACTTACGCGGCAGCTTTCCTTCTTTTGCACATAGAGCAGCTGCAGTTCCTGCTGCTTGACCGATTGCGATGGCAATTGGCTGAACGCGAAGGGCAGAATGGGCTTCATGTGTGGCAGAGATAGGTCTTCCTCCAACGATGAGATTGTCGATATTCTTTGGAATGAGTGATCGATATGGGATATCGTACCATTCCCCTGGTTTTAAGTGTTGCAGCAAAGTTCCTTCCCCCGCAGGGTTATGAATATCAACCGGATAGGAACCAAGTGCCACAACATCATCAAACTTGCAGGCGTTTAGCAGTTCCTCTGCGGTTAACTTGTAATCGCCAATCACTCTTCGTGATTCTCTGACTCCGATTTGTGGAGCAGTTGTTTGCAGGTATGCATTTTCAAATCCATCAACATGCTTTTTCAGGAAGGAGACAAATTCCTGCACTTGTTCCCGTGCTTCAATTTCTGCCGCGGTTAGTTCCCATGGATTTGTTGCGTCCTTTAGAATAACACGGGTTTGATTAAAGTGAATAACCCCTTCTTGATTGGCATAGAACCATAAAACATTTTCACGTGGGCATTTTAATTCCCCGCGCTTTTTGGCTTCAATATATAATTCGGTCATTCCCTCGCGGCTTGGCATGCGATCAATATCGACATTGGCCATGCGGAAATTCAAGGTCATCGGCTGGCTTAAGCTGTCCACTTCACGGCCCTTTTCGACAGTAGCACCTGCTAATGCGGATAAATCGGCATCACCTGTTGTGTCCACATAGATTTTTGCTTTTAAGTCCATTAAACCTGCTTTATTGGCAACACGGATCGATTGGATATTTCGCTTTGAGTCATCCATTTGCGCATCGCCTAAGAAGGTATGGTACAACAGTTCAACCCCGGCATCGAGGCAAAGATGCTCTGCAACGTATTTTAAGGCCTCAGGATCAAAGGCTGTTTTTTGTTTCGGATGTCCATACATGCCAAGCTCTGACATGCCGTCAATTAATTCCTGCAGCACGCCATAAATAATTTGTTTTGGACCAGCTGAATAGGTCATCCATGGATTCACCATCATCGCAGTTCCAGCTCCCCCAAGGAAGCCATACCGTTCAATTAACAGAGTTTTTGCTCCATTTCTGGCAGCTGCAACAGCTGCGGCAATTCCACTTGGTCCTCCACCAGCAACAATGACATCGTATTCAAGATTTGACAAGATCATTTTCCCCTTTCCTATGTTCATTTTTACTTACAGTGACCGAAGCTTCGGCCATTGGATTTCAATACCTTGTTGAGCAATCAGCTTTTGAAAATCTTCCAGGGTTTCACGGTTATTTCGAACTTCCCTCGGCTCCATGTTTCCATCTATACAATAAGCGGCTAAATACCCTGCGGATTCTCCAATATTCAATTCAACCGGATGCAAGCGATAACAGCCATTGGTGATATGGGTGACACCAAGGTTTTTACAGGCAGGCAGCAGATTTTTCACTCTGATTGGAATGAGACTTCCTAAAGGAATTTGAAACGGATAGCTTGATATATCAATATAATTTCGATTCCCGGTACTAGGATGCAGGTCAATTCGATAGCTGCCAACTCCAACTGAGTCGAAGAAGATTTCTGAACTGTCTTCTCCCCTTGAATCCGGACATACATGCTGCTCTAACACCGTGAATTCTGCTTTGATCCTGCGTGATTCTCGAATGTACGGGTATTTTGCCAAGCCATCCTCTGTTCCAAAAAGATCCTTGCGCAAGCGAAGTCCCGGGTAGCCTTGTTTTCCATCCGGTCTTGGAGCTTCGGTTTGCATCCAATAAAGCAGGGAAAGACTTAATTGCTTTGCTCCCTGCAAATGCTTCTGTCTTTCTTCATCACTTACCTCAAAGACCGGACCAAGCCAATAATCATTTTGCGGCCAATTGACAAGAGTCGTATCACTGACAAAGGTTCCAGGTGCAAAATTCTCCTTATCTATGATTCTTCGATATAACCACCATGATGGTAGATCTGTTTCTGGGAATAGGGTAAAGTGCCTTGGTTCCAATGTAATATGATGCGGAACTGTCCAGCTAAAATGCTTGTCAGGCCAAAAGCTGGCTTGATAGTTTCTCCAAAACTCATAATTCTCAGGTTTTGGAATCGTATGATCTTCCCCTTCCACATAGTCCATCGCAAAGCAATGGGTTACCGCCTGCATATCCAGTGGGTCTGCCTCACCTGCTAATGCATGGGGCTCACCTGTCTCTTTTTGAGACTCGGAGCCTGTCACATATTCTACATTTGCTAACGGCAAGAGATCTCCGCATTCTGTGCCATCAAGGAAATAGGTGCCAGTCAATGTCATTCTTGTTCCTGTAACTGAATTCTTTACTTGCACAGATAACACGGTATCTCCGTTTACTTCTGCTTTTTCGGGAAGATAATTAGTAAAAATTTTCACCTGACCGCTATGAACATAGGGAGCTAACATTTCATGAATCACCGCAAGTGCAGCACTTGGCTCATGGCAAATCCTGCTTACGTTTCCGTTGCCTGGATTGAGAAGGAGACGAGAGCTGGCCTCCGTTGTCAGCGGAAAATTTCGTCGATAGTACTCTCTGACAAGGTTTCGAAATTGGCTGTAGCTCTGTGTACATCCGAATTGTTCAATCCATGGATGCTCATCAGGAGGAACTCCCTGGCTTGTCAATTGCCCGCCAATCCAATCGGTTTCCTCTGTTAAAATTACAGATTTACCCATTTTTGCGGCGGCTAATGCAGCTGCACAGCCGCCAGTACTTCCGCCAATGATAACGATGTCGGCCTTCATTTCCTGATTCATGGTAATCTATCACCTTCTGCTTTATATAGTAAGGAAGGAAAACAAACAAATTCATGTTATTTTCATCCCTTTAATCACGAGTTACTGACCAACAAACTCTGAAATTTGTTCGGTAGCTGAATCTAAATAAGCCTTGTAATTATAGGTACCTTCCAACGTGCTGATAAATTGATCGTATTCCTCTAATGGTCGGTTTCCGTAAATGAATTTCACGATTTCTTCATTAATATAGCGTTCCGCATCTGAAGCGACAAAGCCTTCAGGCAATGTTATCAAGCTATCATAGATTTCAATCCGCGGCTGTTCGATCGCGAAATCAATCTGCTGCTGGGCATAGCCGAATTTCGATGCTAGATATTCAGCGTTCGGGCGTCCTGTCAATTGGAAGTAGTGGGAATGCTCAACCCCTTTAGGATCAGTGATTTCCACTTTATCGCCATTCATCTTATAGTTTTTGCCTTCTTCACCATACATCACAAGAAGATTCCCTTCTCTTTCCGATACATAGTTAAATAGTTCTAAAATCTTTTCAAGCTTTTCTGGTTCTTTTTCAAGGGATTTTGGTAATGACCACATTCTTGAAACCGTGGCAACATCATAAACGCCATCCAAATTTCCGCCTGGACCCGTTGGTGCTTTGATTTGAATCCATTCTGCCTTCGGGTTTACTAATTTTATTTCCTCTTGATTTTCCTTTTTCGCAATATCTGTCCAAGAATGATAGATTAAACCATATTGGCCTTTGTAAATTTTATCTAAGTGCTGTCTGCCTGTGTTGGCGATTAATTCGGGATCGACAACACCTTCATCAATCATCCCTTTAATAAAGGCAAGCGCATCCTTCATGGCCGGGTCGTAAAGAGAATTGACAACCTCACCATCCTTGATGTAGAAATTCCCAGGAGTCCCCACACCGAACGCACTAAATACACCTGTAAAGCCTGAAAGTCCACCGCCGGTTATTCCGTACGTATCATTTTTTCCGTTTTGGTCAGGATCATTAAAGGTAAAGGCTTTGGCTACTTCTGTGATTTCTTCGATTGTTGTTGGAACCTTTAATCCTAAGTTATCAAGCCAATCCTTCCGTACCCACCATGTGGAAAATGGAACATCTGGTATCCTCGGAATACCGTATTGCTTGCCGTCAAGATTTCCTTTTTTGAAATTATCCTCTCCTGCAAAGGTAACAGAAGGCTGAAGTTTTTCCATATAAGGTGTTAAGTCAAGAAGCATGCCTTTCCGCCCGTATTCCGCCATGCGCTGACGATCCTGTGTGAGGATGATATCAGGGTAATTACCAGCTGCTAACCGGACATTTAATTGATTAAAATAATCTTCCTCACTTGCTAGTGCCGTTATTTTGATCTTAATTCCTAATGCTTTATTAAGCGCTTCGGCAATTGGGTCCGGATCTGGAAATCCTGTCCCGGACATCGCAATTTCAATCTCCATCGGTTTATTCGAATTGACTGAATCCTGTTCTTTCTCACTTGAGGTTTTATTTGAGCTGCAGCCCATGACAAACATACTTACGAAAAGCATCATGATCAAACTAACCAATAATGATTTTTTCACATTTGTTCCTCCCCTTTTATATTCATAAAAAACACCTAACCTTTTATTGAGCCAATCATGACCCCCTTTGTAAAATGTTTTTGGATAAAAGGATACACAACAATAATTGGCAAACTTGCTACAATCACGGCAGCCATTTGCAACGTTGTTGTTGGAACATATTCCTCGAGCATTTGCTCAGGATTTGTTGATTGCATTAAAATGTTTCGGATAACCACCTGCAGCGGATATAATTCCGTATCGGTGATATACATGACTGCTTGGAAAAATTCATTCCAATGCCCAACTGCATAAAATAACCCAACCGTCAGTAAGACCGGCAATGACAAGGGCATGACAATTTGAAAGAGGATTCTGAACTCCTTCGCCCCGTCAATCCGTGCAGAATCAAAGAGTTCATTCGGAATATTTTCAAAGAAGCTTTTCATAATCAGTAAATTGAAAGCACCAACAGCATTTGGGATGATCATCGCCCACACTGTGTCTACCAGACCTGTATCACGGACAACGAGGTAGGTCGGAATAATTCCACCGCTAAATAGAAGGGTAAATACGACCAAAAATAAGAAGAAGTTTCGGCCTGGCAAGTTTTTTCGACTTAGAGGATAAGCCATTAAGGTTGTTAAAAACATATTGACGAGCGTTCCAACTACTGTGATAAAGACAGTGATGCCGAATGCTTTCACAATCTCATTTCCTGAAAAGAGCTGATGGTATGCCTCTAAAGTGAAGCTTTTCGGGATAATGATATAACCACCGTTTTTTAATACTTCTCCATACGGAGTGACTGAAACAGCCAATACGTATAATAAAGGGAACACACAGACAATGCCGACAATCCCTAAGATAAGATAAATTACCGCATTAAAGATGCGATCCTCAAGCCCTCTTACCAAATTCCTCCCCCCCATCTCTTCGCTAATCGGTTCGCACTAAGGACCAGGACGAGACCGATGATTGATTTGAATAATCCGACTGCTGCCCCTAAGCTGAAATTCATTTGCTGCAGACCGACACGAAAAACCCATGTGTCTAAAATATCAGCGACAGGATAGACCTGAATGTTATAAAGAATATAGATTTGTTCAAATCCCGCTTCCATAAACTTTCCTAAATGCAGGATGAACAGCAAAATAATTAAATTGCGGATCCCAGGTAGGGTAATATGCCAAATCATGCGAAGCCTGCTTGCTCCGTCTACTCTGGCCGCTTCATAATACTCAGGATTGATGCCAGACATCCCGGCCAAGTAGATGATCGCCCCCCATCCAAGATTTTGCCAAATGTCTGAGCCGACCAGGATGGTCCGGAACCAGTCTAGTGATGTTAAAAAGTTGATGGGTTCGATTCCCAAACCCTTTAACCATTGATTCAATAATCCGGAGCTCTCGGACAAAAAGGCGATTAAAATCCCGTAAATGATGACCCAAGATAAAAAATGCGGCATATAGCTTAAGGTTTGAATGATCCGCTTATACCAAAGGAAGCGGCACTCATGTAATAACAGGGCCAGAAGGATTGGCGGAACCATTCCAAAAATGAGCTTATATAGGCTGATTAAAAAGGTATTGGTTAATAACTGTGAGAAATATGGCGAATCATAAAATTCTTTAAAATGCTTGTACCAAGGATCAGCCCAAGCGCTTCCCATGATCCCATCCATGATGTTAAAATCCTTGAACGCAATCACGACCCCGTACATAGGGATGTACTTGTAGATGATGAAATAGATGAGACCTGGCAGAAGCATAAGATAAAAGGCTTTATGTCTCCAAACGAGCTGAAAAATAAGTCGCAGCTTTGTTTCTTTTTTTGGATAAACGGTCTTTTCGGTTACAGTATTTAGGTCCACGTCACCACCCGCCTTTCAGTCTTTTTCCTAATTCGCCATTTAAGGCAATTCTAGCCATTGTTGCCCCTTTTTGATGTAAACCCTTACATTTATTTGGTGAACGAATCATCCCCTTCCGGTTGTCTTACTAGTAGTATAAAAGTCAGAAAATTCTTTTTATATACACAAAATCGGTAAAAATGTACGATATGTTACAATCATGAATGGTTTAGTGAATCATTTTCGTTAAGTCTAAAGTTGGATCCTTTACTGTTCCATCACTTCCGCTGGGGATGGAGATTTTGACAATCGTTCCTACGTTTTTCAAGCTTTTTACCCGAATTCCATATCGGCTGCCATATGAAATGCGAATTCTCTCATGAACATTCACCATCCCAATACTGTTAAAGCCCCCTGTCACCTTTCTTTTAACCGATTCATTAAGAAGCTGATTGACTTTTTCTTGTTCCATGCCAACCCCATTATCGCGGATATACAGCTTTAACATTCCTTGTGAGATCATTCCTTTAATCGATATTTCTCCATTCCCTTCCTTTGTTGAAATTCCATGAAATATCGCATTTTCCACAAATGGCTGTAACGTTAACTTAGGAATCATACAAACGAATGCTTCTTCATCTACGGCAACACATAAGGTGAATTTATTGCCATATCTCATTCTTTGAATGTCAAAATACATTTCAACACTTTCTATTTCCTCTGCTAACGAAACCATTTCTGAGCGTTTATCAAAGCTAAAGGATAAAAGGCCGACGAGAGAACGGATGGTCGCCCGCACTTCCTCTATTTTATTCTGCCTGGCTAAACTTCCAATACAAGCTAATGTATTGTACAGAAAATGCGGTTTAATTTGGGACTGAAGCATTTTAAATTCGTACTCTTTTTTCAGCTCCACCATCCTTGCATTTTCTTTAAAAAGAAACTGGATGCGATCAATCATCGCATTATAGCTTCTGGCCAAACTCCCTATTTCATCAGACCTGTTCATTTCGATGCTGGACATATTTTGCAAGCTTGTGACGGTATCCATCTTTTTCGCTAATTTTCGAATTGGTTTCGTCAAGTATCGGCTTAACATAAATGTACTAATAAAAAGAATAACAACTAATAAAACACCAGCCTTTTTAAAATTTTCATTAAGGATATGAACATTTTCATAAAATACGTTTTCGTCGATGAGGGAAATAAGACTCCAGCCTAAGCGGTTTTCATCCGATTTAACCGAAACAAGTGAAAGGTTTTTTTCGGCTAAGTCATGAACGCCATTCTTTTGGTTCTTTATGCTTTGGATAAAGGATTTACTAGGCTTTCTTGGATAATCGGATAAATCCTGAGGGATGTTTGATTCTTTTTTAATATCTGTTGAAACGATATTTCCAGACGATGTAAGAATAATAAAGGATTGATTTTTATTTAAAAGCATAGGAGTAAGCTTGCGAGACAATTGTTCAAGGTCAATTTCAATGACAACCGTGCCGATAAAGGTATTTTTGTTCTTTATTGGGCTGACAAAAGCGACTGTATTGCCTGCTGAAAGCGGCGAATGATACGGCTCGCTCCAATTGATTCCTCCATAGTTTTTTTGCGAAAGCTGATATAAAAAAGAAATTTGCGGATTTCCTAAAATTTCATAATAAACCTTATGGCTGGAATACACCTTACCATCTGTGCTGATCATATAAATGGCATTGACTAATGATGAATTAATATCCGCTGTTGTTCGTAATTCGGTATTGATTGCATCTTCATTTTTCGTTAGCAGCAATGCATCCTTCATCGATAAATCCAACAAAATGCTTTGGATGTTTTCTAAGTACGAATTTAAAAACAGGTTTGTGTTTTCCAGCAATTTTTGAGAATCATAGATCACTTGGTTTCGAAATAGTTTTACAGAATCCTGTTGGTTATTCCAAATCAATGTCACAAATATCATTAATGTTGAGATGAACAAAAAGATAAAATGCTTTGTCGCAATACTCAGCCGATTCGTGAATTTCATCTGCATCACCGTTTCCTAAAGTCTTTAGGCGTTAATCCGGTCCATTTTCGAAATAACACGGAAAAATAGCGATAACTCGGAATTCCTATTTCTTCCGCCACTTCGTACACCTTTAAATTTGAATGTTTGAGTAAATGAATGGCCTTCTCCATACGTAAATCCGTCATAAACTCATTAAATGATTTTCCTGTTTCCTCCCGAAAAAGCCGGCTTAAATAATTCGGACTAAGCCCCACCTCTTCAGAAACAGCGGAAAGCGTCAGCTGGTCTCCAAGATTCTTTTCGATGATGTCAATCGCTTTTCTAATTTCAAAGCGATGCTTGTACTCAATGTTATCGTTTGTATTTAGTTCCCTCGTTAAAACGTGAATCATTTTTGATAAGCTTGTCGCTTCTGCCAATTCTTGACTCACCTCCACCTCAGCTATCCCTTTTACCTCTTTCATCCAGTCCATTCTCCACTTAGCTACAATTCCTTTTATCTCATCTGGACGAAATCGGTTTTTCGTGCACCAATCATAAAAATCACGCTGGAGGAAATCTGTCAGCTTTTTACGATTGTATAAAAGCGCTTTCAATTCCTTTTCTATTTCTCTAGCCTTTTCGTTGGTCAGTGAGTGAAAAGCAAATTGATCAATAAGCGCTACTTTCTGCTGGATCTCATAAAATCCGTAATGAGAACAATGATTCATTTCTTTTAAACTACTTAAAAGTTCTTTTTCTTCCAAAACAGAGTGGCTTATAAGGACAAACAAATCAACTTCAGAGTTTATGTATGATACTTGTTGAAGAATTTCGTTTTGCAAAAAGAAGCGAATGTCTTCCAATTGCTTCGTCAGTATGGAAAGGTCGTTGGAAGGATCTTTTAAGAAAAGATAATACTCTCCTGGTTTAGATAGGAGCCAAATAAATCGCTGTTTTTGCATTTGCTCTAATTCGCTGAGCAATTTTTGTAAAGCACGATCTAAGAATAGGACATCTTCTAATGCGACTCTTACAACTAGTTTCGCCATACGAAAAGGAAACGATAGAAGAATCCCTGCAGATTCCATCTCCGAGATAAATTGATTTGTTGTCAAAGATCCTGCATGCAGATATTGATTAAATATGTCTGATTGCTGGAAGCGGAGCTGATCCCTTGAATTCTTCTTATGTAATTGTTCACGTATGATGACCTCTCGTGCTTTATTAAGAACAGATGCTAATTCTTCCTCTCTCCACAGCACTTTCACCAAATAATCGAGCGCACCAAGTTTTATCGCTTCTTTGGCATATCGAAAATCGCTATAAGCAGTCAACATAATGATTTGCACCTCAGGAAATTGACTTTTAAGCATATGTGCGAGCTGAATGCCGTCCATCTTTGGCATCGTAATGTCTGTAATGACAACATCCGGAACAAATTCTGTACAAAAATCTAGTGCTTCCTCACCATTTTCTGCCTCCCCTACTAATACAGCACCATGTGACGCCCAATTAACTAATCGTAATTCTTCTCGAATCGGGACTTCATCATCTACAATAAGGACACTCAACATTTGCGATTGCACTAGCCTTCACTCACCTTCTATTTGATTTATATTGATTATTCTAGCTATTTCGTTTTTTACCTTTTTAACATTTATTTCTATATGTATAGAAATGAGCTTCTCATCATAGTAATCTAGTTATTAGCATCCCTATTAAATATAAGGAGTGTTTTAAATGAAAATTTCCCTAAGCATGTGGAGTGTTCACCTATATTGGTTTGATGGAAAATGGACGATCACCGATTTTATTGATTTTGCCGGAACGACAAAAGCGGAAGGTGTTGAACTATTAAGTATTTTTTGGCAGGATCAAAAGAAGGAATTGCCTTTAGTCGAAGAAGCTCTTAATCGAAATCAATTAACTGTATCCAGTTATGCGGCTTGCAATAATTTTGTGACAGCAGATCCGAAGACATTCAAGGAGCAAATCAAAGAGGTTACGGATGCCATTGATATGGCGACTCATTTTGGAACTAATATTGTAAGGGTTTTCGCTGGAGATCTCCCTTCTGATGGGTCCATTACCTATGAGAAAGGGATCAAATTTGTTTTGAAAGGACTTTCTGAATGCTGCAAATACGCCGAGGAAAAAGGCGTTTATCTATGCATTGAAAACCATGGTTTATTTGCTGGAAGAAGTGATCAAGTCATAGATATCATCAATAAAATAGGTTCACCAATGCTAAAAAGCACGTTTGACACAGGCAATTTCCTGCTTGTTGACCAGAATCCAAGTGAGGCTTTACTAGAGTTAAAGGAATATATCCAACATGTACATGTTAAGGATTTTATGCATTCTGAAGTTAGGCAAGACAGCAATACGTATCAAGCGTTATCCGGAAAATTATTCCTTGGTAAAATTCCTGGAGACGGTGAAGTAGAGTTAGCAACGATTATTGATGGATTAATTCGCAACCATTATTCCGGCTGGTTTGTTGTGGAATTTGAAGGTGCTGAGGAACCGTCAGAAGGCTCTGTTTTGTCAATGGATTATGTGCACCAACTTGTATCTAGAGCTTGCTCAAGGTAGAAAACGTAATTAGACATATAAAGAAGTTAACAAAGACTTGTCCGCATTGACGAGTCCTTGTTGCGGGATTCTCCGATAAAACGAGTGGGTATACTTCTGTTTTATAAAAATTAGACCGCTGTCTTATCTAGCCAATAACCATGCCTTAATACTGACAAGTTGCAGAAGAAGTTCAGCAAACTTTTGATCCATGGATTGTGCCCTCTTAAAAATTTCTTCCCGTTCATTTTCTAGCTGAACTTTTACCGCTTGATCAGTTACCGTATAAGTTTAAAAAGACCATTCTGTTTAAGATTACTCAATAAATCTTTCACTTTTCTATTAAAAATAATGTGCTCGTTTTTTCTTTCCGATAAATAGAATAGCTCTGCCAATACCTTTATTTTTTTCTAATAGATTAAAATTGCATATGTTTACTAAGACTTTTTACCAATTAATACCACTAAAGAATTTAATACTAAATGACTTCAGGCAGAATTACCAAGGTTTAATTTTTTACGGATAATTGCAATACAAAGCAGGATTATTGGCACAATGATTTGTAACGGCACAAAAAAATAAGGGATAAGATAACCATATGCAAAATTCAAATATTCAACAAAATTTGTTGCAAATATTAATGATAATGGAGGAATAATGGTCCCTAATCCTAGTAGTACCGATTTAGTATGATGTAACTTACCTAATTGGGAGATTGCCACAGCAGCAGCAAATGTACAACCCCCAACTTTAAAAAATACCCCAGATACCATCATTAAAATAACCAATGCATCAAATCGTTCAAGGAAGTCGGCAATAGAAACCATTTGAGTAGCTGTAAGAAAAGGAAAAAAATTATCAGCATAAATTTCCGGACCTAATACAGACAAAATCAAAATTGAATTCAATGTAAGGATTAATCCACCAACTAAAATGACAGCCATGCCTGCCTTTCTAATTATTTGCTTGTTATTTACATATGGAGTAAACATCATAATGATAATCATTTCTCCAAAAGGAAAGTTTATAATACCAGGGTAAACCTCTTTCAAAATTGGCTTAAAACCATTGCCCATTATAGGGGTAAGGTTATTTAGATTAAAATCCTCCACACTTAATAATAACATCCAAAGAACTATCAATGATATAAAGTATATTGGGAATACCATTTCTCCCATTCTTACAAATGCCTCAACACCACCACGCAAACAATAGATTATTAACCACATAAAGCTTACGATTACAACTACTGTTGGAGTTTCAACTAACATTGTAGAAGAAATTAAATCTCCGAAATCACGACAAACCGTTGCTGCTAAAAAAATAAAGTAAAAAATATAAATCAAAATAATTGGATAAGAAAGGTATTTTCCAATAATTTTTGGTAGCATTGATATGAATGTATCATTGGGATAATAAAGTGATAATTGTGTAAAAACCCACATTAGAATCAGACCAAAAACCATACTAATCAAAATCGCTAACCATGCATCCTGCTTTGCTCCTGACCCTATTCCAAGAATAATCGCGGATCCAAGTTCGAATCCCACTATGACATAAAAGAGCTGAAGACCACTTATTTTTTGTTGTTTCATAACTGTCTCCCTAAAGGAAAAAACCTCTGTTTTTTAAAAACGTGAAGTGAACTGGAATTCTATGACTTATATTATTTTTTCCAGAGGAGAACGCGTTATGCGTATATATACTAATGCTACTAACTCCAGTCTGGTCTTGTATTGAAATTGAAAGGGGTAATTAAAGATGATCACTTCTTTTTTACTATTTTTCATTACTGACCTGTTCCATTCAAAAAAGGCTTGAGAAATTTATTTTCATAGCAGTGTATGTGGATTAAATATTCTGAAAATACGCAAAAAGCTTACTCTAAGAGTAAGCTTATCCTGAATAAACACTAGCACAAGTTCCAGCTTTTGGTTCATAATAACAATGATTTTTAAATTGACCGGCAAATGGTTGATCGTACCATGTTGGAGGGCATGGAGCATATGGATTAAAATACCAAAGAGCAAATTTTCCTGGATGTTGTCTCCAAAACTCCAAATTCTGTCTTGCTAATCTTTTTTCAGCTTCTCTTGCTCTTTGATAAAATACATTTCCTTTTTGAACAGCTTCAAACGAAAAATTTCCTCCTTGTACTTGAAAAATGACTTGTCGAATCGTTCTTAAGTCTTTAAAGTCTAAACAATTTGCTACAGCACGATTAACAATAACATTTCCAACATATAACATTCCCAGTTTTCCTTCACCTTCGGCTTCTGCTCTCATCATCCTTGCCATTAAGGCAACGTCCGAATCCCGGTAATTTACTCTCGCCATTTTTTCACCCCAAAAATATAGTATGAACAAAAGTCCACATTGATGTCATTGTTTATTAAATAAGCATTCCTTTTAGTAAGATAAAAACTTCTGTTTTACACCTCTATTCAATATTCTTCCTTAGCCATTACATATAAACCAGCAGCGATTGCAGATTGGTTACATAGCAGAATGTTTCTTCAATTTATCTGTATACTTCATAACAAATATCACAAAATATTGTTAAAATAACGAACGAACACATTGGAGGGTATTTGGTTTGGGGATTTTTGGGAAAACAAAAGGAAACACCTTAACAACTGCGGAAGTTTCCGCTCTTTGGCTTCAGTATATGGGTGATAGTATGGCATTATGCATGTACAGGTATTTCCTTAATATCGTTGAAGACAAAGACATAAAACAAATAGTAGAATTTTCATTACAGTTAGCTGAAAGCCATATCTCGAGAATCACAGAATTCTTAAAAAGTGCAAATTTCCATGTTCCAATCGGATTTACAGAAAATGATGTCAACCTTGCTGCTCCTCGTCTGTTTTCTGACGAATTTTTACTTTTTTACTCCTATATTATGACAATACATGGATTAACTGCTTATAGCTTAGCGATAACAAATTCTGAACGACAAGACATTCAAGATTATTTTTTTGACTGTACGGCAACAACTAAAGAATTATTCCAAAAAATCGTGGAATTGGCTAAAAGTCAACCAAAGTTTTCTAGTGTCCCTAACATCCCTTCACCTAGTGAAGTAGAGCATATCGACTCTACTGGAATCATCTCTAACTTAATTGGAGACAAAAGACCGCTTAATAGTTCTGAAATTAGCACTCTGTTCTTTAATTCAAAGAAAACCGGGTTTGTTAAATCATTAAGTTTGGCTTTTAGTCAAGTGACAAAACATGAAGATGTTCGAGATTTTATGTTGAAAAACATTAAATTAGCAGGCAAAGATGCCGAAAGCTTCGACGCTATCCTGCAACAAGATCATTTACCGATTCCTGAGAAGTGGGATGCTGAAATTACAGATTCTGTTGTAAGTCCATTTTCAGATAAATTGATGATGTTTCACGCGGCGTTTTTAGTAAATGCGGCTCTTTCATACTATGGTGCTGCATTAGGCTCCAGTTTAAGATCGGATATTATTTTAAACTACTATAAAGTCTTTACTCATGCAATGGAGGCAGGTACATTTTGTTACAAAATTATGGTTAAACATGAATGGTTAGAAAAACAACCGGAAGCGATTAACAGAATAGCCCTGGCACAAAGTACAAAAAAATGACTACTTTTTTACAGATTGATCTTCCTCCCCTGCTAATTTGGAATAAAGCTGAACGATTGTATTATATAGGAAGGCAAACAGCTAATCATGAAGGGATTTTTTCATATGGCGGTCAATAACAAAGTTCATTTTATGTATATGAGGTTTTAGGATATAGGTGAATATAATTAAACAAAACCCTCCAAAAAAGAAAGCTGCCTCATTTGGCAGCTTAAACGTGGAATACCGTAAAATGCATTTTTCATTTATGATTTTCTTATTAAAAATCCTTAGTTTACCAACTATAAGCAACCTCATATCTATTAAATGATTGCCGAAGAGTGGGGTGTTCTATGGAGACCACCAAATTCTTTTTACACCCTTATTTTAATAAAGTAAAATGGTGATGTAATTCCCTTTCATTAATGGATATCCTGATAGCTAAGTCTTTCGTTCGTAAAACAAAATCTTTGACACCGATAAATTCAGATTCAGCAATCAAATAGAATTGAGTTCCCTTTTTTATCCCTCTAAAATTATGCTTTAGCATATAAATCTTCATGATCCCAACATGCTACTCCCTTTTAAATCGATTGATGGAAAACGGAGAAAGATCGATGTCATTCTTACCTGAAATAATTAGGTTACTTAAGGCTTGTCCAACTGCACTGCTAAATTTGAATCCATGTCCTGAGAATCCTCCTGCAATTGCAACGTTGGAATACTTAGGATGTAAATCAATGATGAATTTCTCATCAGGGGTAAGGGTATACATACAGGTTTTACCATACTTTAAATGGCCGACATTAGGGATATATTGATTCAAAAATTGCACCAAATCACCTTCATCCTCTGCTCTTTCATCAAAATCTATCATTGATTCGTCTGGATTTATTCGATCTCCACCATCATGACGACCAACCTTCAAACCTGCACCATCAATACTCGGAAAGCCATAATAAAGTCCTTGAGGTGTCGCAAATGCAAAGGCAGGAAAACGGGTATGATGGTACAATGCCTCATTAGCATCAAACCAAGCAAAAGTCTTTCTCACTGGTGTGAGAGGTAGATCCAAATCCAACATCGAAAGCAGGTTTCCTGACCATGCTCCTGCCGAAACAACCAACGCATCCGAGTAAAAGGTCTTTTCGTCTGTCTTGATTGTTACTCGATCATTTAGAATGGAAATTTCCTTTACCCTGCTATTTGACAGGATCGTAGCGCCGTGCAATTCAGCAAGTTCTTGGTATGCTGTAATACTATCCTCACATTTTAGTACTCCCGACGTTGGTTCAAAGCAGCCCATAAAATCGATAGGTAACGTCATTCCAGACCATCGATGATGAATTTCGTTTGTATTATGAACTTCTAGTGGCAACGAATACTTTTTTGCACTAGAGATAATATTTTGCATAAAGCTGGATTCTTCCTTCCCAACACTAAGTACTCCTGTTTGAATAAATAATTGCTTTCCAGTAGCCTGTTCTAAGTCATTCCATAATTCTTGTGCTTTAAGAATGAATGGAACATATTCCTCCCCTTCAGCATATGCATATCGAATGATTCTTGTTTCTCCGTGATGACTTCCTTTGTTATGTGGCGGGTTACAGGAATCTACTAATAAGGTTTTCTTTCCGCTCTTGGACAAAAAATAACCTGCTGCCATTCCCATTGAACCTGCACCAATAATAATTACATCATAGTTCATACCAGTTAACCTCCAAAAATAATCCCAGTTACTTATTTATTCATTACATTATAATTGATCCTCAATTTACATAAATCATTTTCTGAAAAATTTAAGTAAAAGTATAAACCCCTACCACTTGTTTAGAATGCTTCTACAAACTAGGATTATTGTTGAATAAAGGACTAAGTCAATAATGGATCGTATGTAAAAAAAGCCTCTCGACCTATTGTAACTTGTACTTTATCTTTTATCAGCTGTATGAAGGACACTTTCGTCGGAGTTTACTTGTGCTTTGTCTTTCATCCCTTGAATGAAGGACACTTTCATCAGAGTTTACCTATGTTTTGTCCTTCATCCCCAATTCAAATACCGCCTCCACTTCTTTTTCAAGCTCACCAATTAGCGGGAAGTCGTTACGATATTTTGATATTGCCTTAACAATGCTTGCATAATACCAATGTTGTTCACGTTTTCCGCGGCTGAAACGTTCCCAGATTTTCTCTCCCTGTGCAGTAAGATCTGCATGAATGCTTCGCAAATTATGTAATTTATCTGCAGTAATGATTTTGATTTCATCTAAATCAGCATGTTTCAATGCTTCGATCGTATGCTGTTTTCTTTGCTCCCAAGGCAAGCTTTTGTCAGGCTCAGTTGCCGCAAGGACAAGGTTTGCAATTCTCATGCCAAATGTCTTTTCTAAATCCTCGTATGTAACAGAAGTGTCTTCAATTGTATCATGTAAAATGCCGGCTGCGATGACATCATCTGAACACCGCTCTTTTTGCAGGAGCATGCCGACAGCAAATGGATGTGTCATATATGGAATGTTTGTTGCTTTTCTCTTTTGCCCATCATGTGCTGCTGCTGCGTAGTTTATCGCTTGTTCGATTATCCTCATGAATTTCCTCCTCGTTTATTGCCTATTCTTAGCTGTTTTCACTGCCTGTATGAACCAATATGCTGTTTCATCTTTCATTTTACCCTCTTCTACTTCCATTTTTGTATATTTTCATGCATTTTACTTCATAAGGAATTGTTATGACACACTGTCATTTTTCATCTTGACTTATGACACTGTGTCATATATAATTTGTTTGTGCTTGATTATGACACGGTGTCACTTTTATATGAAGGAGAGTCATTATGCCTAAACAAACGTTTTTTCACTTACCTAAAGACAAACAGGACCTCTTAATCCAATCTGCAAAAGAAGAATTTTCTAGGGTGCCATTACATGAAGCATCGATTGCCAATATTATCAAACATGCGGGAATTCCTAGAGGCAGTTTTTATCAATATTTTGAGGACAAAGAGGATTTGTTCTTTTATCTATTAGACCAACTAGCCCAAAAAAATCATGAGCGGTTTATATCCACTTTGAAGGAGAAAGAAGGTGATTTATTTGAGACGTTTACTGGAATTTTCAAATTTATGGTTCAGAGACACAGAGAAGCTGAACACAAAAACTTTTTTAAAAATGTCTATTTAAATATGAACTATAAGCAGGAAAAAACATTAGCAAAAAGTATTTACCAGGAGAATCAGAAAAATCAGTATTTGAGTATGATTAACTTAATTAATCGTGAAAAATTGAATATTAAAGATGAGCGAGAACTTCATCAAGCTATAAAAATTCTCAGTGCTGTTACCTTTCAAAATCTGATTCAGGTGTTCGTAAAGGATTCAACGAATGAAGAAGCTTTGCGAAATTATATGGATCAAATGGAACTGCTAAAAAGAGGGCTTCAAAAGGAAGAGCACTAATGAAAACACTTGGTGGAACAAAAAAATCGATTGATTTGAAAAAGTTTGTTGAAAGACTTAGGAAACAAGGAATCCATGCACAATTATGTAAACGACCTGACTTCCCAAACAAGTCGAATAAAGAATGCATGAGTAATCCTTGATGAAATCTTATAGAATAAGGGGATAGATAGATGGAAACAGATTTACAACAAAAGAAACCGCCCTATTTAATGATTGCGATTTTATTTGTCGGAGCGTTTGTCTCTTTTTTAAATAACTCGCTTTTAAATGTGGCACTGCCTTCGATGATGGTCGATTTAGATATTAAAAATTATTCAACAATCCAGTGGCTTGCGACTGGTTATATGCTTGTCAGCGGTGTGTTAATTCCAGCATCTGCCTTTTTATTAACACGGTTTTCGAACCGCAGCTTATATATAACATCGATGGTCATTTTCACATTAGGTACTGCGTTAGCAGCATTTGCCCCAAACTTTGGTGTCTTGCTTACCGGGCGTATGATCCAGGCAGCAGGTTCTTCCGTTATGGGACCGTTATTGATGAATATTATGCTTGTCAGCTTCCCGCGTGAAAAACGTGGTGCAGCTATGGGGGTTTTCGGTCTAGTCATGATTACCGCCCCTGCCATTGGACCGACATTATCAGGTTATATTGTCGAGCATTATGACTGGCGTTTACTGTTCGAAATGATATTACCATTAGCTGTTATTACCCTATTATTATCGATTTGGAAGCTTGAAAACGTCATGGAGCAAAACAAAAATGCAAAGCTTGATTACGTATCAGTTGTCTTATCTTCAATCGGTTTTGGCGGTTTGCTATATGGATTCAGTGCGGCAAGCTCAGATGGCTGGACTGATGCCATCGTCTTAACGACTCTTATTGTAGGAGCGATTGCTTTATTCGCCTTCATCTATCGTCAATTTAAAATGGAGGAACCATTATTAGATTTACGTGTTTATAAGTACCCGATGTTTGCGCTTGGTTCTGTGATCGCCATTGTCAATGCGGTCGCGATGTTCTCCGGGATGATCTTAACACCGGCGTATGTGCAAAATGTCAGAGGCATTTCACCGCTTGATTCAGGGCTAATGATGCTGCCTGGTGCGATTATAATGGGACTGATGTCGCCAATTACAGGTAAACTATTTGATAAATTTGGTCCGCGTATCCTTGCTGTAATAGGTCTTGCAATTACCGCCGTGTCAACTTACATGTTAGCACACCTACAAATTGATTCTAGTCACACCTATATAATACTTGTTTACACATTGCGCATGTTCGGGATGTCAATGGTGATGATGCCGATTATGACAAACGGTTTAAATCAATTACCAACACGATTAAATCCACATGGTACAGCGGTTAACAATACTGCCCAGCAAGTTTCTGGCTCAATCGGCACAGCGGTCCTTGTGACAATTATGAACTCTGTAACAAAAACAGAAGCTGAAAGCCTGATGACCGGTGTTGATCCAACAACGATGACAACAGCTGCTCAAGCGTTGTTAACACAGAAAGCATTATTAGCTGGTATCCAATATTCTTTCTATGTTGCATTAGGGATTAATATTTTAGCTCTCCTTTTAGCTCTCTTTGTGAAGCGTGTTGATACAAGTAAAGAAGCGGTGAGGAAGTTGAATCAGCAAGGGAATAAGCAGATGAAGGCTGAGACGGTTTAATCAAACGAACTTAAATTAGAATGATATTATATACTCATTAAGAAAAGCGCAAGCGCCTTGATCAGCCTAGGGCAAATAAGACGCTCATGAATAGAAGGCGTTCTTTGCCTTCAATTCATGAGTGGCTAGACCCTAGAGGCAGTCAAAAACGCGACGTCCTGTCGCATTGACTGCACTTGCACGTCCTGTACTTCGGGGCTAGGCGCTGGAGCTAGACACTAAAACTAAGTACAAAATTTTATACTTTCTTACCTTTTTATAAAAGTCGATTCCAGCAATGAATCGACTTTTTCCTTCTATAAAATAAAGAAATCAAAAAGCTCGAACGATCCCCTCCATAGGTATTTAATTAAACGTTTGTTTAAATTTATTACTTGAACCATTGTTTCTCCTACACTTCTTTCTTTGCTAGGCCAAATTTTTTGATTTTATTGGACTGTAAAGTAGGTGATTTTCGGTTTTTTAAACACTTTCCAGCGTATCCCTTTATCAGAAATTCAATACGATGACTCCCCTTCGCAATATCGTAATGTCTCCCCCATTAAAATGAATGAAGAAAACCTTCGATTTCCATCTCAATTTCCTGGGCAAGCGCATAAACCGACTTTATCCACCAATAAAAGAAAGATTTCGCCCATGTATAATCAACATCTACTTTCTTAAACTAAATGAAAAAACATTTTTTTATCAACGTTTTTTACTAGAATATATATTGCGATAGCAGTATTCCCTGAAAGAAGATACCACTCTTTTTTTGATTATGAGTGAATAAGGGTTTTATAACCAAAAATTATACGTTTATCAAATATATTTGTTTTTGATCAGGAGTTTTCTTTTATTTTCTCAGCAATCAGGCTAAATTGTTCAGGAACGTTTTAATAGAGTAACGGAAAAAGCCCAATTTCTCAATTTAAGAAATTGGGCTTTTAATAGTGGAATTTCCTTACTACCACTATATAAACGTATTTTTAAATATCATTTTTTGTGAGTCATTTATTTTATAAAATAAGGTTTACTTCCTTTTCATTTGCAATAATTATGAACCATCATAGCGATAAATACATTGATAAAAATGAGAAGCTGTGGTAAATTTATATAGATACAAACTGAATATGGGTTTTTGTATATAGTATCCCTATTTTAATTATACGTCATAAAATCCTATTCAGTCAACCCCCTATTTTTATTTTTTATAAGGAGGATTTGATATGAACATGGAACTTCGTCAGAAACAGGTACGAGTGAACAGTGTAATTGGTTGATCAGATAAAGAATTTTTGTCATATGTTTCGTCTTAGTATTTGAGGGCTAAATGGAGGGAAAGAAATGAAACCATATGTACTGGAGATTCGGGAGATCGAAAAAGCGCAACTTTTGCTTGTCGGAGGAAAAGGGTTGAATTTAGGGGAACTATCGAAGATTCGTGGAATACAAGTGCCCGAAGGATTTTGTATTACGACAGAAGCCTATCAAAAAGTCCTCGAACAAAACGAAGTGTTCCACGCATTGTTGGATCAACTAATACTGCTAAAAGTAGAGGATCGAGATCAAATTGGTGAAATCAGCAGGAAGATTCGACAAATCATTATGGAAGCAGAGATTCCTTCCGATGTTGCGTACGCAGTTGCTCACCATCTTTCCCAGTTTGGTGATGAACATCCTTATGCAGTGCGTTCTAGTGCAACTGCTGAAGACTTACCACATGCTTCTTTCGCTGGTCAGCAAGACACCTATTTAAATATCATCGGAAAAGAAGCCATCTTGCACCATATCAGCAAATGTTGGGCTTCCCTATTTACGGATCGTGCCGTGATTTACCGTATGCAAAATGGATTTGACCACAAACAAATTTATTTATCCGTTATCGTTCAAAGGATGGTTTTCCCACAGGCTTCAGGAATTTTATTTACCGCTGATCCAATTACTTCTAACCGAAAGGTGCTATCAATTGATGCCAGTTTTGGACTTGGAGAGGCACTAGTCTCTGGCTTGGTATCTGCAGATTGTTATAAAGTAAGGGATGGGGAAATCGTCGATAAGAGGATAGCAATCAAAAAATTGGCTATCTATGGACGAAAAGAAGGCGGAACAGAGACACGACAGATCGATCCGGATCAGCAAAAGACAGAAACACTTACTGATCAACAGATTTTACAACTAGCACGTATAGGAAGACAGATCGAAGCTCATTTTGGATTCCCGCAGGACATCGAATGGTGTTTAGTTGATGATACATTTTATATTGTTCAGAGTCGTCCAATCACTACTTTATACCCCATCCCTAAAGCGAATGATGAAGAAAATCACGTTTACTTATCTGTCGGCCATCAACAAATGATGACTGACGCCATGAAGCCATTGGGATTATCTTTTTGGCTGTTAACGACTCCTGCCCCCATGCGCAAAGCTGGCGGTAGGTTGTTTGTTGATGTTACACATCAACTGGCTTCACCTGTCAGTAGGAACATTTTATTAAATGCTATGGGCCAACACGATCCGCTCATGAAAGACGCACTTATGAACATTATTGAGCGTGGAGATTTTATAAAATCGTTACCAAATGATGTTAAAGCACCGAGTTCAAGCAAAGGCAATACAGTTATGTTGGAACAAATTGAAAACAATCCATCAATCGTTTCTGATTTGATTAATCGCAGCCGATCATCCATAAAAGAGTTAAAACAAAACATTCAAACGAAAAGACGCTCGGATTTATTTGATTTTATTCTAGAAGATATACAGGAATTAAAGAAGATTTTATTTGACCCACAAAGTTCAGCTGTATTTATGGCTGCTATAAATGCTTCATCATGGATCAATGAAAAAATGAACGAGTGGTTAGGTGAAAAAAACGCGGCGGACACGCTTTCTCAATCTGTACCGAATAATATTACTTCAGAAATGGGTCTAGCACTATTGGATGTCGCAGATGTGATTCGTCCTTATCCAGAAGTAATTGATTATTTACAACATATAAAAGATGATAACTTTTTGGATGAATTAGTTAATTTTGATGGTGGACAGGAAGCTAGAAACGCTATCAATGCATTTCTCAACAAATACGGAATGCGATGTGCCGGAGAAATCGATATCACGAGAACTCGTTGGAGTGAAAAGCCTATTACTCTTGTCCCTATGATTCTCAATAATATTAAAAACTTTGAGCCTAATGCTAGCCATAGGAAATTTGAGCAAGGACGACAAGAAGCTTTGGAAAAAGAACAAGAGTTATTAGACCGATTGAAACGATTACCGGATGGTGAACAAAAGGCAAAAGAAACAAAACGAATGATTGACCTAATCCGGAATTTCATCGGGTTTAGGGAATATCCAAAATACGGCATGGTTAATCGCTATTTCGTTTATAAGCAGGCTTTGATGAAAGAAGCCGAACAGCTTGTACAAGCCAACGTAATACGAGAAAAAGAAGATATATTCTATCTCACTTTTGAAGAACTTCACGAGGTCATACGCACAAATAAACTGGATTACCAGATCATCAGCAAACGAAAAGACGAGTATAAATTATATGAAAAACTAACTCCACCACGTGTTATCACGTCTGATGGTGAAACACTCTCAGGTGAGTACAAACGAGAAGATCTCCCCGCCGAAGCGATTGTTGGGCTGTCTGTTTCTTCTGGAGTTATCGAGGGACGCGCACGTGTCATTTTAAACATGGAAGATGCTGATCTAGAAGATGGAGATATATTGGTCACCTCCTTTACCGATCCTAGCTGGACACCATTGTTTGTATCCATAAAAGGCCTGGTCACCGAAGTTGGTGGATTGATGACCCATGGAGCAGTTATCGCACGTGAATATGGCTTACCAGCAGTTGTCGGAGTGGAGAATGCTACGAAACTGATAAAAGATGGGCAACGTATTCGCGTGCATGGTACAGAAGGATATATCGAAATTTTATAATTCATTACATTTAAATCATAAAAGAATAAGCATTCGAATTAGGAGAATTATTGACTTCATTGTGCCTTGCGGTCTATGATAAGAACCTGTATAAGGGGACAGCAACTGAAAGATCAATATTAATGTCTATTAAGAATATCTTGAAATTGAGTCTTCTGTTAATGGTCGCTTTTCTTGAGTGAAAAATGTGTACTTTTGGCAATTGGATATTCATTGCATAAACCAGCTAATATTTTTTCATCATACTAGCTGGTTTTTTGTAATCGTTTAGGAAACTACGAAACTTTTTGAAGCAATTGGACAGATAACCTTCCGTATCAGGACCCTCATTTTTCCCTTTATATTTACAAAGGTCTTACGTACGTAAAGCTGACTCAAACGATGCTAACATCTGACATATTTGCGTTTGAAACCAAGCTTCCCTCTATTTATTTCCTTTTGGATATTTTCGGAAGCAAGCAGAATACTACTTTTTTTCTTGTCCCGCTTGATTTCGACTGGTCCTACTGCCTTTGCGGTTTCAACCGCCTTTTCATGGAGAGGTAAATAGGAAATCCCGACTGTGTAAATAAAATTATTCATAGCGGATTTCGTACGATCAGGAGAATCGTGAATCGTATTTTCTACCAAATCAAGCATACTCGCAATCTTAACTTCACTAAATTCGCTGTCCGGGCGATTACCCAATAGCCAGCAATAACAACTCCAACCTGCTGACATTCTAAGTTCTTCCCCGCTTTTGATCCATTTATCGGCTACGGCTTGCGCAATATCGGTTTCAGCTAAAGTTACTGCAACCACATAATCAGACAACATATAAAAATACGCCGCATCCATCCAACGCTCAAAATCCTCCTCGGTCATGATCATCGGGTCCGCAATGATGCCGGCAAAATACATGGCATCGTAGTTCCCAGTGGCGTATAGCTGCTCGGCTAAAGGTTGATTTTTCTTGATTTTCTTTGCGAGTGGCTTCATTGCGCCTGTAGCCACCCCAAATAGCGGCTCATGTGCACCATTTCTTAAATATGTCTTTTTCATACGTTCCTTACCAAGCGCTGCCAGTTCCCGCATAACTACTTCGAATTCCATTGTTTGCACTTCCTTCCTATACCATCTCTATTTCATTGTAGCAATCTATCTTATATTCTATATCAATCATTGCACATACAAAAGACAGTTCCTCTTTTTGTACGAGTAATAGAAAATACATCACACTTTTTTGTTTCGGTATAACCTTCCTATAATAACGGCAATGATAAAATATATACATATACACTTATAAGAATAGAGAATGTAGAATGAAGCTACTACCAATTCCTTTTATTAGATCAATGTATGACATTTCATTTAGGGTTTAGATTGGCGTAAAAATTTCGACTATTGGTCATTCTAACCTATATATTCTTCCTCATTTCTCTTAACTTATGATCTATAGTTTACTCCCTAATAGTTAAAATGTTTTTGTACATTTCACGAAGTCCTTATCTTCATATAATTTAAGTTCTTATCGGTTTTCGCCAAAATGATTTTTGCTGCCTACTTAATCTATAAGGTTTAACATTTTCCATTAACAAGCTGTTTCATTGCCTTTAACTTAGATGAAAGCTCAATAAACCATTCTTCATCCCCTGTTGATAGTGCCAAGTCTATTAGAAATAAAAGTTGTTCCTTGTTAGTCACTTTAGAATCAGGCAGTCTCTTAACCTGTTTAGTTAAAAATGATATTGTTTTTCCAATCGTTTCCTTATTGTCACTTGTAACAACAGTTACCTTAACTACTCCTTTTGGGATATCAAGTGATTCAATATAACCAACTATTAATTCACTATCCAGTGATTTTCCCTTAACCCAATCACCTGTTTTTAAAATTTGATTATTATTGGACTTCAACATTTTCACCTTCTTACATGATTTATTGTTCTAAAGAAAGTCTATTGATTATAGAACAATTTCAAACTTCTTCACTTTTTAAGTTACAGAAATCAGCCTAACTGTAATTATTTTTATTACATTTAAATGAAAAAGAATTCTGTCGCCATTTATCATTCCGGCCATTCATTATCCTTGATTGATAAGATCGACAACTTCTTTCATTGTATAGTCCTTTAAATATTCACCCAAATGTTCTTCAGCACCTAAGAATATGTTAAATAGAACATTTTGCATATTCGCGCCGACAATGCATCGTTCATTCGATTCAGGACATCTAGGTTGCAAAGCACCTTCAGAGGTTATCTTATAAATATCCCAGAGATTTACTTCACTAAGATCTAGAGCAAAAATAAATCCCCCGCCAGTACCTTCTTTTGAATGGATAAATCCATGTTTTTTTAACAAACTCAACACTTTACGAATGCGTACCGGGTGGACGCCAGCACTCTCCGAAATGGCATCACTTGTTGACATTCGGTCTGGCTGCAGTGCCAGAAAAGTTAAACTGTGAATGGCAAGTGTAAAATCACTATTCATGTCCTGCCTCCTATGAAATAAAAACTGCTAATTATCCTACTGGTTTGAAAACAAATATCTGCGTCTTTATTACTATTTATTAATACACTGTAATCTTAATTATTACAGATTATCTTGTCAAACATTAAAATATAATAAACGAATGAATACCAGAATTATAAACAATCATTGCAACAATTAAATCTAAAGTTAAATCATTTGGCTAGACAATTAAAGATTCCATTGTTTCTTGACTTGTTCTTCTGCCAAACGGTTAATATTTTCCAATGTCATATTTTTATTTACAATGACATTTGTTTGATAAGATCTATCTTTATAATTAACTGTAATGAATACTTCGATCATCTCAATCTTCCTCCTTCCAAATTAATAATCAGGATAACTATTGTATGAACATATACACATTAATTTGCCGCTTTTTCCAATTCAATGGTTAAAATTGTACGAAGTTTACGTGGCAGAAATCTGCGAATTTCTTCCTCGTTATATCCAACCTGTAATCTTTTTTCGTCCTGGATAATCGGCCGACGCAGCATTTTGGGATCTTCCATTATTAATTTATAGAATTCATTAAGGGAAAGAGATTCAATATTTACATTTAATTCCTGAAACGATTTTGAATTAGTTGAAATAATTTCGGTCGTCCCATCTTCTGTCAGGCGAAGAATCGATTTAATCTCATCAATTGTCAAGGGATTAGACAAGATGTTTCTTTCAATATAATCAATTTGATGTTCCTCAAGCCAAGCTTTTGCTTTTCGGCATGAGGTACAGCTTGGTGTCGTATATAGAGTCACCATACGTTTACACACTCCTATATCATATTTATATACCCTCCTGCTTCAACATTGGGTAATAAAGTGTAATAAAAAAACCTTACAGTTTAGCTTCAAAAAATATTATCTGATCTATCCCACCCCATTCATTTACATAACTATACTGTAATTTTAATTTTTACAGTTCATTAAGTCAACTGTAATGCTTTGGTATAAATGATGCCTATAGATTTCCAGCCTTTAGCAGTTTGGAGCTTTTCCAAGATAAGAGAGTCATTTCAAGATAAGGAGGAGGAAACTAAGTCTTAACAATTTGGTGCAAAAACAAAAAACCGATTCTCTTTTTATTTTTGAGAACCGGTTAGTGGATCGGTTTGATATTGATTATAGATTTTCATTAGACCCTTCCTTTTACTTTGTTTTTACTTTTATGATCGCATTTCCATAACTATCCATCGCTTTCACGTAATTCTCCTTTAAGTTAGCGAAGTATGCAGCTATTTTTTCCATTTTGTTTTCACCAGCGATAAATGTAATCATTTTTGCCATCTGTTTATCCCCTTATCATTTATTTTCTTAATTATGACACGTTTGAAATAGTCCAGGCAAAGTCACTGAAAACGAAAACATTCTCCTTGAAAACGGGAACAACATTAATGAAAACGCATAAATATATAATTTTCTTTATTTTTTTCTATTTTTCTTCTGTTTTTATTAATATTTTATTTATTTATCATATATTTCAGTTTCAAATAATTCGCAGGACAGTTGCTAAACTTTGGGGCAAGGTTTGAAATCTGATTGAACTAGTTAATTCCTGTTAGCCATTTAAAAAAAATTAAATCAATTAATCTTTAGAAATGAAAGGATCTTCTTTAAATATGACAACTACAAAAAGTTCCTGTTCGGAACCGATTGTCCGTTGATTCCGATCCAGCCGAATATCGACTTTGTGAAAAGCATTATCCCAAGGAATTTCCTAAAGAGGTATTTTAAAACACCACATAAATCGTTTTTCTGAAAATTAAACAACACCTATAAGCAGAGAAAGTGAGCAATATCGGTCACTTTTCTTTTTGATAGAAGCGTCGTGCTTTGGCACGGTTGCCGCAATCCGCCATTGAACACCAGCGGCGGCTTCGGTTCCGGCTCGTATCGTAGAACAGCCAACCACAAAGATCCCCCTCGCATCGTTTCACCCGTTTCAGATCACTTTTAGAAACGAGAAGGTCGACTGCTGACTGCAGAATTGGTGGCAACATACCCTCCAATGGGTTTTTGGAGCACTTGAACTCCAATAAAAAATGATCTTTTTCTTGGGATAGCTGTAGCAATTGATAATATTGACGCACGAACACATTGAACAGCTCGATCTCTTCCTGCGGAGGCTTCTGCTTTATTGAAATGGTACGAAAGATCCGGTACATCACTTCACGCAACTCGATCGCCCGATCGAGAACGTGTGCTGATTCAGCGGGTTTCTCCTCAGATATTATGATCAATTTTTGTGCTTGTCGCTCTGTTAAAACGTCTGCATGAATGCTCCAGTCCACTAATTTGGCATAACTCGTAAACCGATCACTTCGTTTCTCTGTGCTTTCCCGCCAACTGACCGTGTTGATGAAATTCATGCATAAGCGCTCACCGACCATCATATATGTGTTGGATTCTGACATTATAAAAACTCCTTTTCTATAACCATCATAATACATATTGACAGTTAGAAACAACCCGATTACAATATAACCATCTAAAGTTGTTTTGATGGTTAATTATGATTGGGGAGGGAAAGTGATGAACAATCCGATGTTGAAAGCTGTGAAGACGTTGTTGAAGGAAACATTTGAGGGACCGGTAGAAAATGCCAGCTGGTACACAGAAGCAAAGCCTGGTAGTGGTTTGTTTGGGACGCTCAAGCAATTATCGTCAGAAGAAGCCTCGATTTCAGTTCATGGGACGTCAATCGCTGCACAGACGGATCATACCCGTTATTATTTATGGGTTGCAAACTCCTATCTACAAGGTGACGTACCTGAAAAGGATTGGGAAGCATCCTGGAAAATCACATCAGTTGAAAAAATCACTTGGGCGCAATATAATGATAAACTTCAACAAGAGTATCAAACACTTCTCAAAACTATTGATTCACTCGACTCCTTAGATGAACAGACATCAAATGGAATTTTAGGAGCAATCGCTCACTCTGCCTACCATCTCGGTTCCATAAGACAAATGATCAAAGCCATCAAGGTTCCAAACCAAACATAAGCAAAAAATCTCTAAGGAAAATATACCTTGGAGATTTTCTTCATTCGAGTTATTATCCTGAATTAATATCAATCTTCCAGAATAGGGTGTGATTGTGGAACAAAAAGTAAATGAAGTGAAACATATTATACATGACTAATATGTTTTACTCCTTATTTTTTATGACTTTTTATGATTTAGATCTTGATTAATTTAAACTGGTTGACCTATTATTTATAGTTTTAACCCCAGCCAAATAATAGAGAATCGTTTTACTTTTTCAACATTAGTCATTTTTATCATTTATATTTTTTTATACCATTCATCATCAACAGGTTCTAACCAAACCGTTTCACCCGGTGTCATTGCTAAATGCACAAACCAACTGTCTTTTGTCGCACCATGCCAATGTTTTACATTCGGCGGAATATTCACCACATCCCCCATTTTGAGTAACTTTGCTGGTTTCCTTCTTCTTGATACCACCCTTCACCGTCGGTAATCAATAAAACTTGTCCAACTTTATGAGAGTGCCAGTTATTACGAGCACCTGGAGCAAAGGTTACATTCCCGATTGTTGCATTGAGTGGCGTCTCATCGGTAAACACCATTTGTAAGTATGCATCTCCGATAAAGTTTGCTTTAACTTTTTCTCCCAATGGAAAGATTGTGCTATTGCTTAATTGTTCATTTTCCATATTTATCTCCTGCTTTCTTTTACTTTTTAAGATCATTCCGGTTTCTTTCATGTGCAAGATGAACTCTGCCCATAACTTATTTTCTTCTGAAATAATACCGAATATTGTTACTCCCTCGTTCTGGTACCACTAATCCTTCTTTTATCTCAAAGTATGCTCGCTCACACCGATAATCTTTGCTAGCTCACATGCGATACTTCATCCATTTTCGCCACCCTTTATCTATTCTGAATCATATTCTATGTAAAGGCTTGTCCAACTTATGTGGCAATCATAATACTTAGAGTTAACTCTAAGTCAAATCCATATTTGTATTAATTTAATAGAGGAAAAAATGAGTTAATCAAATGAGCTTATCAAGCAAAAAAAAGAGAATCACATTTAAATGATCCTCTAAATAGTCTAGCCTTCATTGAAAATTATATTGCGTTTTTATTCAATTAAATTGCTCCTTCCGTATTATATATCAGTAGTGGACTAAATGAAGATTACTAGTTCTTTTAAAGATACAGCGAATCTCTTTGGTGTTACTTTGAAGCTTAAAGACTTGGGTAGCACAGTATAAACGTCGTTTACATAAATGATGTGAGAGGATTAGGCAATCATTTGAGATGAATGGGATAACGGTCGCTTTATCACTTGTAGCATAATGAGTGCAATGAATAAACTTTTAATTAAAACGACACATCTTTCTTCGACACTACCAAAGTTTATTAACATTTGGGACTGACGAAGAGTTGCAATGCAATTATTAATCTATATTTTTAGAAGATTAATAATGTAATTAGATCTAAGGGGGTTTTAAAACTTGTATACACGGCTAAAAAATCTGTTTTCAATCAAGGGATATATCCTATTGGTTATTTGTTTGCTTCTGGTCGGGATCGGTATTTCTATTACATCACCATATCTGCCTCTTTATTTAACGGAAGAGTTTGGAATGAGCGTGGGAGCCTTTGGTGTTTTAATGGCGGTAAGTTCAATAAGCGGTGTTGTGGTGAACTTACTCATTGCTAAACGTTCAGATAACGGTTTTGATCGAAAATGGATTATTATTATTGCTACTATTTCAGCTGCTTTAGGGTTTGCTTCGTATATAGTGATTGATAACTTCTTTATTCTGCTAATTGTCGTAAGCCTTTTTAATGGTTTAGCTGCACCAGCCATACCGCAAATCTACGCTTACGCACAGGAATCAGCAAATGAAAGCAAATCCGATGACAAGACTTTTGCTATGTCTACATTACGTTCACTAATATCTCTCGGTTTCCTAGTAGGACCATTAGTAGGGACACTTATTTTGGAAGCTTCTGGATACAAGGGACTCTTTCTCGGGGCAGTGTTTATTTATCTTACAGTTGCATTACTTATATTCTTTTTTCTACAGCAACGAAAAGTGCTCAAAAAAAGTAACGAGAATAACAAAAGATTAGAAGCCTTTTCACTTAAAAGCAGGCAGATCCTACACCCGTTCATCGCATTTATCTTTCTGTTTATGGTCAATGCCATTAACTTGATAATCACGCCTTTATTTATTGTTAATGAGCTACAGGGCTCGTATAGGGATATCGGCTTGGTGGTTAGTATTTGTGCTGGTTTGGAAATTCCGATTATGCTTGTCCTAGGTGCCCTTGGTAAAAAAATCTCAAACCATACCCTGATCATTTATGGCTGTTCTATCGCTGTTATTTATTACACTATTTTAAGTATCTCGACCCATTCCTGGCAGATTATTGTAGCACAGCTTATGCAGGCATCGTTTGTGGCTATTGTAATGGGCAATGGTCTAAGTTATTTTAATGAACTTCTACCTAATACACCAGGGCTTGCAACAACCATATATTATAATGCCACCATTATTGGAAGGTTAGTGGGAACTCTTGGCGGGGGGAGCATTGCTCAATTTGTAGGGTTTCGTCAAGTTTATTGGGTGTGTCTAGTAGTTGTGAGTTTCTCATTCTTTATCTTATGGAGAACAAGCCACTCTAAGGAAATGAAAGTACCTACAGAACAATCTCGATCCGTATAGATTATCATAAAATAAATTTACGGCTGCTAAGGACTATTAACACGAACCATAGACATCGTCATATGACTGATGAATTAAATATAAATCCAAATAATCCAATTACAGTCTTTCCAGTGATCTCGCGAGAGCAGCTTCGTTAAATTATGGTAATCTCGTTCTTTTGAGAGGTAGACCAGTTTTAGCCCGGTCAGCATCTGTACTTTATGAAAGAACTTATTGAAGCGGATAAAGTAAAACCTGTCATTGATCGATGTTATACACTAGAAGAAGTTTCAGATGCACTCCGATATTTTGAGGAAGGACACACGAAAGTCATTAGGATGTGAAATTTTTAAGGGAGAAAAATAGAATATATGGACCTTCTCATTATGGATATCTTTTTATAAGAAAATATAAAAAAGGCACAATTTTTTACTTATCTAAAAATGTGCCTTATACAATTGAGATATTGTCTAAATATAGATTGTGACTAGGGATCTATTTACAAAGGCAATAAAGCAATCCTGCTCTTTGATTCTAGATCTCGAACCATTGAATACCAGGAATCTGGTTTATTAGGAAGTACAGAGTAGTATCTTGTTAAAAATTCAACAACTAGTTTTGTTGGCAGTTCCTTTGTTCCTTTTTCCATTGGCAGGAAGCAAAGATCCAGACCGGTTACTGCTGTGCCATCATTGTCCCATGAAGGATGAACATAATCAAAATCAATGCGCTTATAGCCAAGATGTGATAACACTTCACGTCGCACATACGGGTCCATCGGTTTAATTCCGCCAAAATTATGATGCTCAACTAGATATGGATTATAAATTTCAGCAAACATCCCAAATAAGTCTTTGCCATTAGCCGCAGCTAATTCCTGTAAGTCTGCTAATCTATTTTCTGCTAAAAATGGTCCTACCCCAAGTCCAGCTTCTCCGATAATCGTAAAGTCTGTCATCGCCACATTAAAATCCTCATAATAACGATACTCCGTTGCCCCTACTACCTTCCCGTTACGTACAGCAACAAAGACACGAATACCCGGGTCCTCTAATGGTTCTTTCCAAAGTTCAAACTCTAAAACTTCTTCCTTCGGGAAAACATCTTGCATTAATTGATGCATTTGTTTAAATAATGGATCTTTTATATTTGTTATTCTTACAAATTCCATGCTTATTCATCTCCTTTAAAGGATGTAAAGTAAGGGTTTTTCCACTCCATCAGTACCCCGTAATTGTGAGATTCCTCATCTTCAAGGTAGTTAGCGACAAGCTGTACAGGTGTCCGTCCACAACGCAATAAGAAGGTGATGACGGGATCTTTTAGGTTCCCTTTCATCACTTCATCAATATAGTCATGTGCTGTCAGCTCATGCGCTACTTTATGAAAACCAGGCATTCTTCCGCCGCCAAGCAATCTTTCCAAGCCTAAATGAACGACCACTTCATACATCGACTGCATTAACCATTTCCCCAATCCGTATTTCCGATAAGCAGGACGTACGCCGATATCGACAACGTATAAGGTATTTCCGTTAGGGTTATGATTTGTGATATAACCATTATCTGTAATTTCTTCCCATGAATGTTCAGGGTGACTTGGATCAAAATTGACCATTAAGCCGGTCATTGATGCCACGATTTCTCCATTCACTTCCATGCATAATGCACCTTCTGGAAACAGCTTTACATGATTTGAAAGCTGCTCTGTATTCCACCATAATTCAGATGGAAATGGCGGTGGAAAACTTTCCTCCTGAATCTTAATTAAGCCTGGAAAATCATCAGTTTTATAATTGCGAATGATGGCAGGAACCGGCCGCTCATCTTTGAAAACAAAAAGCTCCTTCCGATACATAAGGTCCTCCTTAGACGAGCGTTTTACTTTCTTGATTTTCCCAATCTGGATAAAGGTCCGTTCGTCTGTCACGCCATGTTGTCACAGAACCATGTTTACGAACCTGATAGAGAAGCTCTAAATCGAGGTCTGCAGTCACAATCATATCCTGGTTAATTTCCCCTTCTGCTAAAATCCCTTTTGGTGGAAATGGAACATCATTTGGTGTAATGACTGCTGCTTGCCCAAAGTTCCCTCTCATAAAATCAACTGTTTCAAGCGAGCCAACAGTGCCTGTCGTTACGACATACACCTGGTTTTCAATCGCTCTGGCATGGCATGTATAACGAACACGGTGAAAACCATGACGATCATCTGTGCAGGATGGGCAAAAAATCACGTCCGCTCCTTTTGCTTTTGCCATTCGGACAATCTCCGGGAACTCGATATCGTAACAAGTTAACATAGCAACTGTTCCTTTTTCAGTCTCAAACACTTGCAGATCTTCCCCTGCGCTCATGTTCCATTCCTCAACTTCGGTTGGCGTAATATGAAGTTTCGCTTGTTCGGCAATTCTTCCATCCGGGTAAAACATATGGGCAACATTATATAATTTTCCGTCCTTGTTTATCACATGTGTACCGGCAATAATGTGCATTTTTGTCTTAATCGCTAATGTCATAAATAAAGAACGATATTGTTCGGTAAAATTCGGCAGCTGGTCGATCGTTAAGGATTCGCGAAACTCATTTTCGATCGACATTAACTGTGTGGTGAAAAATTCAGGAAACAAAATAAAATCAGCTGAAAATTCTTGAGCTGTTTTAATATAGTGCTCAACCTGCTTTGCAAATTGATCAAACGATGTAATCGTACGAAGTTGATATTGTACGGCAGATACTCTTAACTTCATTTATTCAACCTACTTTCATATCTAAATATCTAAGGAGATAAAACATTATTAATTTATACAAACTAATGACATTATGAAATAAATGAATAAAATTAACAAGTACCTACTTTTTTGTTACTTGGTTACTTGGAGGATACTAAAGGAAAACAAAGAAAATAGCCGGGCTATTTTACCGGCTACAAATATTTTGCGAGTTAATGGTATAAAGCTTTAATTGAATTTAGATCTTCTAATAATTGCTTGATTTCCTGCCTTGTAAATAATACAGGCATTTGATCATAAAGTGTAAGGACTTGTCCATCCTCTTCCTGCTGATGCTTACTCAAGTATTCATATAAAGCATTTAGTTGTTGTTCCTTAAGTGTTGTTTCTGTAGAAAAGGACTTTATTTCTTGTAAAGCAAATTCGTTTTTATCCTTATCAAACTCACCTGAAATAATGCCGCCTGATATTTTCATTTCAACACTCCCACATTTTTACCGCCCTTATGGTTTTATATTAATATATTACCCATATCGAGCAAAAGATATCGATTTTTTCAAAGTAGAAACAGACAGAGAATAACGATTATAATGATAAAGTACATATATTAATGGATCGTGGTTTGAAAATGGCAAGGGGGAAGTTGAATGGAAAAATATTTAAATCAATCATTTAATTGTGAAAAGGAATTAACCCTTTCGATTATCGGCGGTAAATGGAAGATGATAATCATCTGGCATCTAGGGAAAGAAGGGACAAAAAGATTTAGTGAATTGAAGGCTCTTTTGCCGAATATTACGCAAAAAATGTTTACGAACCAATTAAGAGAACTGGAAGAAGACCATATCATTCATCGAAAAGTCTACCCTGTAGTTCCGCCAAGAGTAGAGTACTCATTAAAGGAGCATGGACGAACGCTTATGCCGATCTTGGAATCGATGTATGAATGGGGAAAAGATTATATGGAAACGGTTGTTAAAGCAGAAGCAGATGATGAGAATTCTGTTTGATCATTTCTTTATTCATAAAGCAATAAATTTCATAAAAGGTGCCTGCCCCTTTGTCGGTTAACTCTGTTGGTCTATGAGGTGCAGGCACTAAAATTAAGTTAGCAATGTAGCGGATTCATTCTTGTTATGTAAGTGAACAGCAATCTAGGCCTTTCCGATTCTATTTTGCGTTCTCATCTGGTTGGTGAATGCCAAATACATTTCCCTCGGTATCAGCATAGTAACCCTGCCACGCCATTCCAGGCAGTGCATATTTAGGCAAGGCAACCTGTCCTCCATTTTTTAGAATTTCCGCCTCAATCGAATCATAATCTTCCACACTGATTGTACAAGTATAGCCATTTAAAGGCTGGTTCTTTTCCGGAGGAGGACCTTGTCGTTTCATTAAAGCTCCGTTAATTCCAAGCTCATTTGCATCACCCGTTACAGCTCCAAAATAAGGCATTCCAGCGTATTCGCTCCAATCTTCAAATGACCAGCCAAATACTTCTCCATAAAACGTTTTAGCCCGTTCCATGTCATCTACATGAATTTCAAAATGAACTAATCTTCCCATGATTTCCTCCTTATTTTTCGAACCAGATTTTTTGATTCTCAAACCATTCGTATGTAATTTCTACCTTTGGTCTTGCTAATCCTTCTTTATAATTGAAATAATATGGAAATCTATTCAGGAATCGTAAGAGACTGTCCTATACACTCATTTCTCCAGATATCTCTTCAATGCATCCAAATCTTTCGCACAGGCTTTTTTAAAGGTACCAGCCATCATTTTCCCAAAAAATTTCGCGAAACCAGTAAGCCCATTTATCTCACCATTCAACGTAATCTCAGTATGATCACCGGATGAAGCAAGTATGTATGTAAATACGAATTCTCCTTTCCCCGTTGTTCCTTTCGTGCCATCACAGCGAAGGACAATTTTATCAGGTTCTTTAAGCTCGACAACTTCAAAATGTTCAGTAGCTTCTTGTCCAAACATTCTTCTAGTTTCCAGCCACTGACTTCCCACTTGCAAAGGACCTTCATCTAATCGCTCTATTCCCACTAATCCTTGCATCCACTGCTTCGCAGAATCAAGATCAAGTAAACCATTATAGGCCATTTGTTTGGAAACTTTGAAGGATCTTTTCACTTCAAATTGAATACTCAAGGTATATTTCTCCTCCTTACATTTTTTCAAAAAGTATATCATACAACCATACTAGTTTATCCTATTATTGTTCCAGCGATTGACATAGAATTTTATTTATCATAAACGTCTATTCATTCTAATATGTAAATTTTTGAAAAGAAAGGATGATTTAAATGAATACAGAACAGTCGCCTACTTCGACAAATTCCCTCAAAGAAAAAGCAGTATCTTTTCTGCAGTTAGTAGCATCAGGAAACGTTCCGGAAGCATACGAGAGATACATAAGCCCTGATTTTCGTCACCACAATCCCTATTTCCGTGGTGATGCAGACTCTCTTATGATTGCGATGGAAGAAAATGCAGCAAAAAATCCTCACAAGATTCTTGAGGTCAAACTTGCTATTCAAGAAAAAGATACCGTTGCTGTTCACTCCCATGTCAAGCAAAATCCAGATGATCTTGGAGGAGCTGTTGTCCATATCTTTCGTTTTCTGGATAACCAAATTGTTGAATTGTGGGATATCGGTCAGCCTATTCCAAAGGATTCCCCCAATGAGAACGGTATGTTTTAAGGTACTAGCGTGAATTTTTTGCTATACAATTCTAAAAATGAAAACACGCTTCTTTTTTGTTAAATCGCAGTCAAAAAAGAGGCGTGTCTTCATTTTTTATAATCTAATAGACTAGTTAGTATTTAAATTTTTTAATCTCTCATTACTTTTCTTCATAGCAAAACGGTACTTCTCACCTTTTTCAATTTGTGTGACTTGAGAATCATGAACGGTAATTTGCACGGTCCCATATTCGATATTTTCAAGAAAACTGACGATTTTATCGATCACAGCCTGATCTATTTTAGTTTTTGAAGCCAACTAAATCATCCCCTTTAAATAAATTCAATTTGTTTAAAAGCAAATCTTCAAGAGTCGTACGGTCAAGAACATAGGCTATCGTATCCCTGACTAAAGACCAAAGCGGCTTTAATTGACATCCTGCTTCCAATGGACATGGCTCATATTTTGTAATCGATGCACAGCTCATTGGGGATAATGGTCCTTCTAATCTTCGAATCACTTCACCAATGTTAATTTGGTCTGCCTCTTTATGAAGGAAATATCCTCCCCGCGCTCCCCTTTTGCTTTTTACGAAATCCAATTTTTTTAATTGAAGTAATATTTGCTCTAAATAGTTGATCGTAACAAGGGTCTTATCTGAGATTTCCTGAATGGTCATGACCTGCCCTTGTTGTTGACCTAAAACCAATAAAGCCCTTAATGCGTACTCTCCTTTACTAGAAACCTTCATTTTCTCCTCCTATAAAGTTGAGTGATTTAGTCAACTTTTATCCGTTCATTATTTGTTGAGCAAAATAGTCGACATTAATTTATGATTCAATGAATAGTAATACTGCCTCTGTTAATTCCGACATTACCTATTGGTTATATTTGTTTTATTTATCATATGATGAAAGTTTAGAAAAATCAACCATTTTATTGAATTTTCATATCATTGATCTCACATCAGTCATACATGATCTTGTTCTAATACGGGTTTTTATAATAACTGTTGTATGCCTTTTAATAAAGAAAGCAACCTCAAACAAATCAATTGACAATTCCAATTAATCCGATTATTATAATGAGAAATAAAATCATCTTATCAAGAGAGGTGGAGGAACTGGTCCTGCGAAACCTCAGCAACCACAGTGTTTTTTTCTGTAAGGTGCTAATTCCAGCAGATAAGAAAGGAGAATGTTTATGAGCATTCATGAAATGCAGCTAGAGGTAAATGATTATTTAGATTTGTATCTTTTTGCAGGTCAGATAGGGGATCCTTTGTGGCAGGAAGAAATAATTGAAAAGCTAAAAACCATCCAAACTAAAAAAAAACTAAATCAATCAATATTGCTAAACAAATTTTTAAAAAGATATAAGGAATTAAATGAAGAAATTCTTTTTATTTATCATCAAAACAAACATCCATCTTGCCATCTTTACTTAGATGGCAAATTACGAAAACTCAAGCGACAGCGTCTGATAGTAGAACGCCAAATTCGGTGGATTCAGTCTTCATCATGGTCGAATTATTCTTAGGTTCATAATGATTTTGATTTTTTATGTGGAATACATTTTAGTAAAATTGAAAAAGGCGTGTAAACGGTAAAAGTTATACATGCCATTTTTTCTTTTATAAACTAAACTTAAATTTATTTTCATTAAAAACAAAAGGACACAGTATGGAACGATACTCTTAAATACGAGTAAACCTATGATACTAAACTAAACAAAGCTTGTACTCCTGTAAGGAGAATCCCTATGATAAAACCACAAACTGCCCCATTAACACGAATCCATTGAAGATCTTTTCCTATATGATTTTCCATCATATCGATCAGTGTTTCAGTGTCTAATTTATCCAAATTCTCCTGTACCAGATTGCCGATTTGTGAATGATTATTTTCAATGAAAACAGTTATTTGTTTTTGGATCCAGTGATCAATATCTTTGTTATTCTCCTGAATAATGGATAGTAAACGATTCTTCAATGGAATAAGATAGGTATCAATAAAATCTTCGTCATCTACGAAATCTAATACTTTTTGTTGTATTTTCCGCAGACTTTCCGTTATCGTTTGATCAGGCTGCCATTTCGCTAGAAGCTGATTTTTCCATTTCTCAGCTCCCTCCACTAACTCCCTATTATCATTCAAACCTTGAATCTCTTTTCTAAAATATAAAAGTAAAGCTTCTCGATTTGGCTCTCCCTCGTTTTGCAAACTCTTTACGACACTTAGTAATAGGTTCTGCACAATTTGACCCAGTTTTTCCTCACTAAGTAGACTTTGTATCGATTTTAGCGCAAACTGAAGCATTCCATCTGCTTCAATTTTGTTGATGACATTCATGGAAACGGTACCTAATCGCTGACTGGTTTGTTCTTGTCGTAACCAATGATCTGCTTTTTTTAACATGTGATCCAAAGCTTTCTTATCTATCTCTTCTTTAAGTAGCTGTGAGCTTATGACTTGAAGGACATTTCCCATTTCCATATTTGAAAGTGTCTCTATGATATGTTTTTTAATGAATGGTGTTAGCTTTTCAACTACTATGTAGCCAATCATTTTCTTGAGCAGCTTAATAAGAGCTTTTCTAAATGTATCATTTTGCAGCTGTTTTTCGATCATTGCCATTAGTTTGTCTGCAAAAGGAATGTTTTTTACTTTTTCCTGGATGCTTTCCTTAGAAAGCCAGTCATTTTTCAATATTGAAACAAGTGCATTTGACATTCTTTTACGATTCTTTGGCAGTAAAGCGGTATGGGGGATTGGTAATCCAAGCGGATGGCGAAACAGAGCAGTAACAGCAAACCAATCAGCTAAACCGCCAACAAGCCCCGCTTCAAAACCTCCATGTAATAAATCAATCCAAAGTGACCCATCAAATGGGATGGTTGCTATATAACCTACTCCCATAATCATTAATGAATATCTAGCAATTTTTTTTGATTCTTTTGTTTTTGGTGACATCCTATTCCCTCATTTTTAAATGATTTCCACATTTACTATACCTAATTACTTAACAAATTTCATCATAGTTCGTTAAAATGTCTTTTTAAGTGAAGGAAATGGACAACATATTTCATTTATGACAACCAACAATTAAAAATGGGTATTTTTCCTTTTAAATAGAAAAATAGCGTGTGTCAATTCACACGCCATCAATTTAGAAAATATTATTTCCTGATCCCTGTTTCTTCCGCAATTTTTGTATATCGATCTGTTTCTTCTTTTACATCTTTTGTGAACTCATCAGAATTTAAATAGGAAGGTGACAGCTTTATTTTTTCCAATTGCTTGATAAACTGCTGGTCATTTTCCATTTTTTGAACGGTTTGATCCCACTTTTCTACGATTTCATCTGGCGTATTAGCTGGAAACGACAAACCCGTCCACCATTTGACTGTTAAACCTTCAAAGCCTTCTTCTTTCACTGTCGGCACTTCTGGAAATAGAGGACTTCTCTCATCCGACTGAACAGCAAGCAGTTTAATTTTACCTGCTTCTACAAGCGGAGCAAATTCCCCAACTGTATGGACCGCAAGAATGACATGTCCACCTGCCACCTTTGCCGCAGAGTCTGATGCCCCCTCAGATGAAACCATTGATGTTTTCTTAAAATCGACTCCTAATGTATTAAGCCACTCCGCTGCCCCAAAAGAGGAAAAACCAGCTGGACCAACACTGGCCCATGTTAACTCAGCGGGATTAGCCTTTACCCATTCTGAAAACTCCTTGAAATTTTCCCATTCTGCATCAGCCTTTACAGCATAGGCAAGTGTACCTTCAGCAATTCTGGCTGCAAATTTGTTGTCCTTGCTTGTGATTGTAGGATTGGAATTTCCTGCTTCATACATAGTTGTCGAGGAATTGTTGTTAACTAATACTGTATATCCATCTGCCTTTGCCTCTTTTAACGCATATTGTGCACCGATGATTCCACCTCCGCCAGGTTTGTTTGTCACAACAACCGGCTGATCCCATTCTTGGCTTACATAATCAGCAACAGCACGTGCTGCCAGATCAACACCGCCACCAGCTGCAAAAGGAACGACGAGCTCGATTTGCCTAGTAGGGTAGTCGATACTATCACTGGATTTATTGGCCGTTGATGTTGAATTTGCCCCGCATCCTGATAGAAATACAGTCGTTAATAGAAAACCAGCGAAGATCGATTGTAATTTTTTCATGATAAATAACCTCCCAGATAAGATCTTTATTTTTAAGAGAATTCCATTTGTTCCCCTGTTTCTTGCATAATTCTATTTTTCGTTCTTTTCATTAAAAAGATTGAAAAAATTAAAAATACCACAGCAACTAATAGAATCGTTAAGGAGATTGGTCTTTGTATAAAGATAAGTAGATTTCCCGATGACATTTCCATTGATTGTAAAAAAGAGCTCTCTATTTTCGGTCCAAGGACAGAGCATAAAACAAATGGAATGATGGGCCATTGGTATTTATTGAATACATAACCCAAAACGCCAAAAATAATGGCAACAACTACATCAAACATACTATTTCTCACAGAATATGCACCAAGGATGCTAATTAATAAAATAATGGGAGCTAATATTCCAAAAGGAACCTCCGTCAGCTTTGCCCACACCCCGACCAAAGGCAGATTCAATACTAATAAAATGACATTCCCGATAAACATACTGGCAATAACTAGCCACACCATTTCGCTATTCTGTTCAAATAGAATGGGTCCAGGTGTCAGTCCATAAATCATTAGAGCTGCTAATAGTACCGCTAAAGGCGGCGATGCAGGTATACCTAATGATAAAAGGGGAATAAACCCGCCTGAACTTGTTGCATTATTAGCTGATTCCGGTCCTGCCACCCCTTCTATTGCACCTTTCCCGAATTTTTCAGGATGCTTTGAGACTTTCTTTTCTAGATCATAGGATAAAAACGATGTAATCGTGGCTGAAATTCCTGGTAAAACGCCAAGGAAAAAACCAAGTAAACTCCCCCTTATAATCGGATATTTACTCACACTAATGTCTTTTTTCGTCGGAAAGACCCCTTTTATCTTTACATGTTTCTTTGTACTGCGTTTTTCTTCTAGTCCTTTTAAAACTTCTGAGATGGCAAAGAGACCAATAATTATGCTGATCATTTCAAAACCGCCTGTTAGAAAGCTGAATCCATAATCAAATCTGGGCATACCAGTGGTAACACCAATTCCAACTAAAGAAAACAAAAATCCAAATAACCCCATAATGAACGATTTTTTAAATGAGAAGCCTGTTAAATTAAACAGGACAAGCAATGCAATGAGCATTAGGGTAAAATATTCCGGCGGACCAAACTTTAAAGCTTGATCTGCTAAAATCGGAGCGAATAGAACAAGTCCTATCAATCCAATAATTCCAGCCATAAAAGACCCTATAGCAGCTATTCCAAGTGCAGCTCCAGCTCTTCCTTCCATAGCAAGCGGATAACCATCCAACGTTGCAGGTACGGATGAAGACTCGCCAGGAATATTCATTAAGATTGCTGTCGTTGATCCGCCATACATGGAGCCATAATAAATCCCGGCCATCATCATGAGTCCTTGAGCAGGATCAAGCATCGTTGTTACTGGCAAAAGGACGGCAATGGCTGAAGTTGGACCTAATCCGGGAAGAACGCCAACTAGTGTCCCGAGTAATGAACCAATTAAGACAATCAGCAAATTAGACGGAGTTATCACTTCACTAAGACCATTTAATAGATAAACAATTGATTCCACATAACTCCCTCCTTATAGTGTAAACATACCGATTGGAAACGGAGTTTTAAGCAAAATGATAAATAATAAATAAAAGACAGCTGTCATCACTCCTCCAATCAGGATAGAAATCAGCCAACGATAGTTTCCAATTAGTCTGATTAAGCTGACAGAGACTAGCAAAGTGCTGATTACATAACCTGCTGCTGCAATCAGAAAGCTATAGAGTAATAGGATGAAAATAGAGGCAATTAAGACTTTCCGCGTTTTTCGATTTACTAAATCAGCCTTTTTACGATCTGTTTTTCTTTCAAAAACTAAACTTATGCCAAACACCACTAGAAGAATACCAATTATTCCTGGGAAAACATGATCACCAATTAAAAGTCCCTGACCATATGAATTCAATTTGCTAGCTTCATATAGCGATAATAAACCGAAAAGTATAGCAAGAAATCCGCCAATAGTTTGTTCGCTCAATATCTTGCTTGTCATAGCTTACCTCCTTCCAATTCCTTTTTTAAAGTCTGCTCGACACTTTGTAAATGTTTCTCCATATATTCCTTTGCTTTAACTGAATCACGTTTTTTCATCATTTCAACAATCTGAATATGCTCCTGCCAAGAGTCGTATATTCGATCAGGAATTTTAGTTGTCTCCTGTCTCACTTTATTAAAAAAGCCTGTTAGACTGTTCATAATTCGGAATGCAATGGCATTATGTGATAGCTCTGCAATCTTTGTATGAAACGTGTGATCTCTTTCGGACAATATACGATCATTCACCTTATTTTTGTTTAATAAAAGGACAGTCTCTTTTACAAACTGATAAAGCTCATCAATCTGGTTATCTGAAGCCCGCTCAACAGACCAGATGACAGCACTCGTTTCAATTAATCTCCTTATTTCAAATAAATCAGATAATTGATCACTTCTAATGAAATATTGATCAGTTAAATTTGCTAAATTCTTACCTCCATCTGCAACAAAAGCTCCGTGTCCATGCTTTATCTCAATAAAACCAAGTGTTGAAAGAATCTTATAGGATTCTCGAACAGTATTACGACTCACATTAAATGTAAGGGAGAGATCCCTCTCTGACGGGAGCTTTTCCCCTGGCATAAGCTTTTGTTCTTGAATAAGTGCCTTTATTTCTTCTACGATTCTACTAGGTACGGTTGATCGATCAAACTTTACATGTTCAAACATCGCATTTCCCTATTTCAAAGGGATTTTCGATATTGAAACGTCTCGCTAAAAGACTTAGGTCCTTTACAACTTCAGGAGATAAGTTTATCCCCGAAGATAAATGTTTTTGATAGGATTTTTCCCTTCTTTCACCTGGATAGAAGATGGTATCTGTACCGTCTTTTTTAGGAACTTCTTTTAATTCGATGAGCATATTTTTAACAAGACTTGTAAAATATTCATATGGTATGAATTTTTCAACATCAATGAGAATAAAGAAATGTCCGACGTTTGATTGTTGGTGATGATCATGATATATGTTTTGGACATGCGGACCATATGCAGCTCCGGTTAAAATACCTGTTAGGATTTCAATTGCTAATGCCCAGCCATATCCCTTAACACCACCTGAAGGAAGAATCGCCCCATTGATTGCTGCAGTTGGATCTTCTGTATCTAAACCGTTTTGATCGATTGCCCATCCCTTTGGTATGCTTTTCCCTTCCTTTGCAGCCTCAATGATTTTTCCTCTCGCTACTACGCTTGCGGACATATCAATAATGACATTTGGCAAGTCTTTTACAGGAAACCCAAACCCGACTGGATTCGTGCCGAAAAAAGCTTTTTTTCCTCCCCATGGCGGAATTCCTGGCGGAGAATTTGTCATGACGATGGAGACAAGACCTTCCTCACAAGCTATTTGACAATAATAGGATGCACACCCAAAATGATTGCTATTTCGTATGGCGACAGCTGCAATTCCTGTTTCCTTTGCAGTCTTTATTCCTTCTTTCATCCCTTTATAGGCAGCAACCTGACCCACCCCATGATCTCCATCTACTAGTAATGTCGATAATCCTGATTTTTCAATTTTAATAAAAGGAGCAGGATTTATTCTGCTCTCTTCCAATCGTTTTGAATAAATAGGTAATCGGCTGATTCCATGGCTGCTAATTCCTTCAAGATCTGCTCTTACAAGAGAATCTGCAACAATTTCAGCATCCTCCGCTTTGACTCTTTGGCTTATTAATATGCTTTTTATATAGTTTTTTAATGTATCAGCTTGATAGAACGTCATAATATTAGTTCCCCCTTCAAAACCTATAATGGAACGAGTGACAATGAATGTTTGCCTTGAAGGACATTTACAACCTCATCTGAAATAATCGCAGAAATTCTTTCTTGTGATTCCTTCGTTAATCCAGCTATATGAGGAGTAATAGTAATCTTATGATTGTTTAATAAAGGATTGTCTAGTTTAATAGGTTCTACTTCAAGCACATCCAAAAACGCGCCTGAAAGATGGCCAGCTTCCACAGATTTCAGCAAAGCTGCTTCGTCTATTATTCCTCCTCTTGATGTATTAATCACAACGGCGTTTTTCTTCATTAAATGAAATTCATTCCAACTGATTAATGATTTCGTGTCTTTTGTTAAGGGAGTGTGAATGCTAATAAAATCTCCCTGTTTTAGAACCTCATGAAAATCAGCTTTCATAATTCCTGTTTCTACAAAGGGGAAATCCTCTTCCCTGACATATGGATCATAGCCAATAACCGTCATTCCAAAAGCGATCGCTCTTTTGGCAAGTCTATGCCCAATTTCACCTGTTCCAATCAACCCTAATGTTTTTCCATATACTTCATGACCTGTAAAAAGTGCCCGATTCCAATTTCCTTTGATAACATCTTCACCTGCTTGAGTTATGGAACGAGAAGCTGTTAGAATTGCAGCCATCACATATTCAGCTACTGAAACTGCGTTAGCATGTTTAGCTGAAACGACTTTTACTTGAAACTTTTTCGCTGCATGAAGATCAATATTATCTAAACCTACACCTAATCTGCCGATCACCCTTAAGTTTTTTCCTGCTTTTAAGACTTCCTCATCCACTATTGTTTGGTTTCGTACAATAAGTGCATTTGCTTCACTCATTTTCTGCAATAATTCCTTCTTGCTTTTCCATAAATCAGGGAGCAGCTCAACCTCCCCAATAGACTGTAATCTTGAAATACCTGATGGATGCATCATTTCCGAAATAATTATTTTCACTACTGTTCACCTCGCTTAGGCGCTGCGATACAGCTTCGTAAGAACAAATTCTCTATGTCCAAGGCTTTCAGCAGCTGTTAATCTTCCATTTATCGTTCTCATTAACATATCGAGCAATAAATCTCCCGACTCTTTTAAGTTATATTCGCGTTTTAGCAGCCCTGTTACATCCACATCGATATGTTCACTCATTGTATCGACTGTAATCGGATTAGCTGAAATTTTTATAACAGGTACGATTGGATTTCCGATAATATTTCCTTGTCCAGTAGGAAATAAGTGAACGACTGCTCCCCCTGCTGCCATTAAGGTAATGCATTCAGCTGCTGCAGATGATGTATCCATGAAGTTTAAGCCTTGTTTAGTAGGTGCCACTGCTGGCTCTAAAGCATCCACTACTTGCTTTGAACCGGTTTTTTCAATATTTCCTAACGCTTTTTCTTCGATTGTTGTCAGCCCACCTCTAATATTCCCTTCTGTCGGTTGACTTCCAAGCAAATCTACACCTTTTGATGCAATTTCCTCAACATAATCGTTATAAATGCTATAAAACTTATTTTTTACTTCATCTGTTTCACAACGATTCGCAATTAAATGCTCCCCGCCTGTTAATTCAGAAGTCTCTCCAAAAATGACGGTACCCTTTGCATCAACTATGCGATCTACTACATTTCCAACGGTTGGGCATGAGCCTAACCCTGTTGTTGTATCAGATTCACCACATTTAATACTGACTAAAATCTCAGACAATTCTACTTCTTCACGTTGTATTTCTGAAGCATATTGTACATATTTTTGAGCTAAACGTGATGCTTTTTCGATTGTGGCAAAATCTCCATGTCGTTCAATGGAAAACCCAGCTACAGGTTTACCAGTCTTTTTAATTCCCTCGACGATTCTTTCTGTCCACTTCGGTTCAATTCCAATGACAATAACAGCTGCAACATTTGGGTTTGAGCAATTTCCGATGATTGTTCTAAAGAAAAGCTCCAAATCTGGTCCGTACTGAAGGCGTCCATATGCATGTGGAATCGGCAATGTACCAGGAACAATTCTTCCTACTGCTTCAGCCGCTGCATTTGAAATATCATCGACTGGCATAATGACAACATGATTGCGTATTCCTACTTTTCCATTCTCTCTTCGATAACCCCATAGTTTCTTTTCCATCTTTACCACCTCGCCGTTTTTAAATTATGAGTATGTACATAATTTCCTTGATCAATTTGTTTTGTCGCGATGCCAATTTTTTCTCTGTATTCAATCACATAATCATCTTTCAAGATATCAACCAGGGCAATTTTATGCCCTAATGGGATAAAATCTTTTGAAACAATCGTGATGATCGAATCATCCTCTAAAATAACACCCTGTATTTCCTGCTCAGCTTGAATATCTTCAATAGCCACACCTACTGAGTCCCCATTATGATGCACTAAAAATTTATGCGCCAAGAACCTTCACTCCTTTTTGATGTTCAATCTATCGGTCACATATCCTATGGTCCAACCAATCAAGAAAAATAGAGATTTAAGACAAAAAGGCCTTGCAACATTCAAACACTTTATTGAACGTTGCAAGGCCTTCAGTCGTCTGATCGAACCTTTATTATTCCGATTGGTTAACTATGAATAAATAGTAACGTGACTTCCTATAATTTGTCAACCGTTTTAATAGAAAAAATTTCTTATTTGCTGAAATTCATTTTATTACAGTGAAAACAAGTATTTATTCAAGTCGACTCACTGATGAACCTTCCACCTCGATAATCTTCCTTCAAGTTGAAGGAGCAGCGTATTCACAAGCATCCCCAAAGCAGATATCGTCAAGATTCCTGAATACATATAAGCTATTTGAAAGTTTTGCTGTGAGCTAATAATTAAATAGCCTAATCCGGCTTTTGCACCAATCATTTCAGCTGCCACTAATACTAAAATGGAGGAAGATGCCGCAAGCCGAATACCAACAAAGATCGTTGGAACAGCCGCTGGCAAGATCACTTTAAGAAAGAGCTTAACCGGACTTAAGGCCATAGATTTCGCTGACTTAATAAATAAAGGATCTACATTACGAACTGCGCTTATCGTGCTTAGAAGAATTGGAAAAGCACAAGCATAAATGACTACGGCTATTTTCGATGCTTCGCCGATCCCCAGCAATAAAATAAAAACTGGCAAGATAGCCAAAGCTGCTGTATTCCTAAACGCTTCAAGTAAAGGATTCGCTAAATATGAAAAACGTTTAAACCAACCAATAGTCAGCCCAAGAGGAATGGCAACAATGACCGCAATGCCAAAACCGATGATAGACCGGATGAAACTAGCTGTAATATGCTCGATCAATTGACCTGTTGCAGCCAATTCCCACCAGCCGATTAAAACAGTTGATAATGGCGGGAAAAAAGCAACTTCTACAAGACCAAGTCTAGGGATAATCTCCCACAAAGCAAACAATAACAAAATTGCAAACGATTTTGTGAAGTAGAAACTGAATCCTGTCAGAAATGTTTTAGGAAAATCTGATTGTGTTTGTACCCTTTTAGGTAAATGGATCATTTCTCCTGTACGAGCCATTTGGTGGGGCCTCCTTTTACTTAAATGATTTTTTTTTCAAGCTTTTGCGCTTTATCAACTTCTGTATGCAATAAGGACCAAATCCGTTGGCGATACGTCCCAAACTCTGGAAGGGAACGAATGTCTTGCTCTGATTCCAATGCATTCAAAGGAATATCAATGATTTCTTTAATCTTTCCCGGTCTTGATGTCATAACTGCTACACGTTGGCCCAAATAAACAGCTTCGTCGATTCCATGGGTGATAAACAAAATCGTTTTTCCTGTCTTTTTCCAAATACGCAATAATTCTGTTTGTAATGTTTCACGAGTTTGGGCGTCTAATGCAGCAAATGGTTCATCCATTAAAAGGACTTCTGGATTATAGGCTAAACTTCGTGCAATGGCGATTCGCTGCTTCATTCCTCCTGAAAGCTCATGAGGATACCGATCTTCAAAACCTTCTAAACCGACTAATGCTATATATTCTTTTGCAATCCTAATCTGTTCCTTTTTCGTATATCCTTTTTCCTCTAAACCAAATGTCACATTTCCTAAAGCCGATAACCAAGGAAAAAGCGCATATTGCTGAAAAACAATTCCCCTATCAAGAGCAGGGCCTGTTATCGGCTTTCCATCAAGTTTTATCAAACCAGTTGTTGGAGTTGTTAATCCGCTTAGTAAATCCAGCAACGTAGACTTTCCGCAGCCGCTGGGACCAACAAGCACCATAAATTCACCAGTTTTAATGTCAAGATTTACGTTAGAAACGGCTGTAAATTTCTCAGATGCTTTGCTTTTTCCTCTTTTGACAGAAAATGTTTTTGTGACGTTTTCTATTTCAATTTTTACACTCATCACCAAATCATACTCCTTTCATGCTTTTAATGGAATTTTTCCGATTATTTGCTGTAAGGATTGAATTCATTAGTAAAAACTTCGTTAGGTGAAAGCGTACCTTTCTGTAAGAATCCATCATTTTCTAACCAATCAATCCAAACTTGAAATTCTTTTTCCAGGATCTGTCCGCCTTCTGATTCAATTCCAACACTTTTCCAATATGGAATTAATTCAGCATCTTCGTTCCGATTACGTTTCTCAATGATTGTTTTCATCCGTTCTCTTACTTCTTCAACAGGTGTATTTCGAGCCCATTCAATCGCTTTTGCTGTTCCTTCCACAAACTTAGCAACAGTATTTGGATTTTTCTTAATAAAGTCATCTCTGAAAACAAGACTGCCGGCTGTAAAGGATCCAAATAAATCAGTATCCTTAAATAATGGACGGATCCCTCCCCGCTCCAAGGCTTTATCTTGAAGCACTCCTCCAAGAGTTGTCACATCTAGTTGTCCTGTACGTAATGCCTGTTCACCGCTGGCAGGGGGAATCACAACTAAGGATACCTCATCAATCTCCTTTTCTGTTAATCCTTCTCTGCGTAAATACTCAATAATGGCAAACTCATGATGTGCACCTAGCGTATTCACACCGATCTTTTTTCCAATTAGGTCTTTTGCTTCCTTAATTGGACTGTCTTCTAATACATAGTATCCATTAAAGGTTTGTTCATCAGACCCATAATAGCCAATGACGGAAGTAATGGGGGCGCCTGCTTCTTTTAACTTGATAATCGCGCCATTAAATGCCCCTCCGAAATCAATGCTATTGCTAACGGTTGCTTGAATATTCTCCGGACCGCTTGTCGAGTTGCCCGTCCATTCAAGTTTTAAGGGATCTAAATAGCCTAAATCCTCTGCTAATTCCCAAAAGGTAACTTGCCCAGCTGAACCTGAATAACGTAATGTATCGACCTCAAGCTTATTTTCATCTGAACCTTTATCATTTTCGGCTGCTGTGCTGCTTGATTCAGCACTGCAGCCGAATAAAACAAGTATTAATAAGAGTGTATATATACTTAACCTTGTAACTTTCATCAATAAATTCACAAGCTTATCTCCTCTCAATTTCAAAAATCGCAACTTTTTTAACCTATGTGAATAGTCGGATTAAACTTATGAATGAATACTCTTTTCATAGACAGTATGGATATGAAAAGATGAATGCGGACGCTTTAGTCCGAGATGCTCTCTCAACGTATTTCCAGTATATTCTGTACGGAACAACCCGCGTTTTTGTAATTCAGGAATCACCAATTCAACAAAATCCTCCAAACCTCCAGGCAGATATGGCGGCATAATGTTAAAACCATCAGCTGCTTCATTTTCAAACCATTCCTGCAATTGATCTGCGATTTGGACAGGAGTTCCTTTAATTTCTCTGTGTCCCCTTGCACCTGCAATGTGCTGATATAATTGCCGAATCGTTAACTGTTCCCGGTCAGCTATATCTTTTAGAAGCTGGAACCGGCTTTTTCCGCCATTAATTTCTGAAATATTAGGCAAATCCGGAAGCGGTCCATCGACTGGATAGGAAGATAGATCATAGCTTATTAGTGCTGATAATAATCCGACTCCCGCCTTTTCAGGAATTAAATCTCTCAATAATGCCTGTTTTTCATTTGCTTCTTTCTCTGTGCGTCCCACAATCGGGAACACACCAGGCATAATTTTCAACTCATCGTGGGATCTCCCATATTTCGCTAATCTTCCTTTCACACTTGTGTAAAATGCCTGAGCCTCCTCTAACGTTTGCCATGCAGTGAAAATAACTTCAGCGGTTTTCGCTGCTAATTCTTTTCCCGCTTCAGATGATCCAGCCTGAATAATGACCGGATGCCCTTGAACAGGTCTCGATACATTTAATGGTCCTTTTACAGAAAACCACTTTCCTTGATGATTGATCTCATGTACTTTCACAGGATCGGCAAATCTGCCCGATTCTCTATCGATGAGCAGGGCATCGTCCTCCCAGCTGTCCCATAGCTTTTTCACTACATCAACAAATTCTTCTGCACGTTCATAACGAGAAGCATGTTTAAGGTGTTCATTCTTATTAAAATTTAACGCTTCAGCATTTTGTGAGGAGGTCACGACATTCCATGCTGCACGCCCTCCGCTTATATGATCAAGTGAAGCAAATTTTCTGGCAACGTGAAAGGGTTCATTGTAAGTTGTAGAAACAGTGGCAGTAAGTCCGATTTTCGTTGTAACCGCAGATATAGCTGACAGAAGTGTAAGCGGCTCTGGTCGAACGGTTACCGTCTGTTCAATAGCTGACTCTAACTGATCATTAATGGCATAACCATCGGCAAAAAAGATCATATCAAATTTTCCTTTTTCCGCTGTTTCAGCAAGGCGTTTATACAGCTTAAATTGTTGCACATCTTCTGCAGCACTTTCCGGATGTCTCCAGGCTGCCACATGATGACCAGGAATCATGAAAAATGCTCCCAGTTTCATTTGACGTTTTGACTTACTCATCTATGACACTCTCCTCTACATTTTTATATAAATAAAGGCCCCTCCAAATATGGAAGAGCCTTCGGTTGACCGATCAGCAAATTTAACTTTGAGATTATAAATAACAAAATGCTCCCGCTTATTTTTGGACACTTTTCTTTCCATCAATACTAACTGGAATTTCTCCCTTTAAAGTTACCCGTCTCATTACTCGATGGCTATCGCCGTAATCGTTGATTGCATAATGCTGTGTTGCCCGATTATCCCAAAATGCCACATCACCTTCCTGCCAATGCCAGCGAACAGTGTTTTCAAGCTCTGTTACATAATCCTGTAATAAAGAAAAAATATGATGGGATGCGGATGAAGATAAACCTAAAATTCTTTTAACAAAATGGCCTAAGACCAATGTTTTTTCTCCTGTCTCAGGGTGTACTCGTACGACTGGATGTTCTGTTTCATATAATGTTGAAACAAAAACATTTTTATGTCGATCAAGATCTTCTTCTGAAACATTTGGGCGTCTGGAGGCATAATCATAGTCATTTGTATGTAATGCCCAAAGTGAATTTGCTAATTCCTTTAATTCCTTTGGAAGTCGATGATAAGCTGATGTTGTATTCGCCCAGACTGTATCTCCACCAGCAGCAGGCACCTTTACAGCTCGTAAAATGGAGGCTTTCGGATAGGCTTGTGTAAACGTAACATCCGTATGCCAGGAATCTGCTCTTCCCCCTTTATTAGAATCTAGTTCTAATAAATAATTTGTATTTTCTTTTACTGGAACGGTAGGATGTGAGATCGGTTCGCCAAAAAGCTTTGCAAAGGCTTCTTGCTCTTGATCAGTAAGATGATTTTGCCCTCTAAAAAAGATCACCTTGTATTTTAATAGAGCTTCTTTAATAAAATGGATCGATTCAGTGTCTAAACTTCCCGATAAATGGATACCTTTCACTTCAGCACCAATACGACCAGCAATCGGTTGAATTTCAATGTTTTTTACATGTTTAGAAGATTCTCTTAATAAACTCATTTCTTTTCCTCCTCATTTATAAGCTGCTATCAACATATAAATAAAAACCGTACTGCAAATTCACCTCCTTTATAGAACATGAGGTGTTTCCAGTAGACTGGTCAACATATTAGCGATTATATACTTAAATACCTACTTGATTAGCTGGATATATCAGTAGAGAAATGGTTAGAAGATCACAACATAAGTTTTGGCTTAGTTGCCTGCTTATCGAAAGGGTGGGAACCTGACACAAATTCTTAAGAAAAGCGCAAGGTGCTTAGCATTCGGCGACTAGCATAAGGTGAATAGGAATAGAAGGTGTTCTTTACCTTCAATTCCTATTTGACTAGACCCTAGAGGCAGTCAAAAACTAGGGCGGACTCATCTCTTGACTGCCTTGCACATCCTGTGCTTCGCCGATGGCGCCTGGAGCTAGACACTAAAACTAAGTACAGAATTTTATACTTTCTTAAACTTTAACCAAAAAGGCTCTTGTCTTTTTAAGATCTAAAAAGAACAAGAGCCTCTAGTAAACTAGTCGGTCACCAATGTATTTCATTTATTAGATTTATAGTATCATATTAATCCCGAGTTTTCAAGTGTATTTTGTAGGAATTTACTTTTTTAAAATTGTAATGAAGAGATATTAAGCTCCCCTTTCTTCACGATAATTTTTGATTCTAAATAGTCACTTTTACTACAGTGCAGATTCTCTTGGAAATTAACTCTTATATACACTTTATAAATTGATTAATTCTTTTTGGATAAAAATCCATTTTGAATAGGTTGTATTAAAATAATCTTTGAAAATAGCAGAGAAATTATTATAAACCTCATTTTTACATGTCTTTGCTTCCGTGATAACGACGGGCACGATGTTTTTCTTTTTCAATTCTTCTATCGATATAAATTTGAACATAGCGCTTATCAACCATAATAGTGGTTTATTCCAAGCTTGAAAGACGACATATATTTGATTCGAAGCTTCTACTTGTTTTTTAAATAGTCTTACTTTTGGATGCCCATATTGATGATCAAACAGAACATCTAAGTGAAAGCTTTTTGGTGAGATGAATTCCGTTTCAATTCCCTGACTCTTACTATCTTGAATGATTAATTTAATTTCTTGTGTATGAATAGGATACTCTGATATTAACAATGTACTTGTCATTTTTGACCTCCCCATTATTATTTGATCAGTAGTTGTCTCTCGTTTTTTCATCTAGTTGAGTTGCCCATCTAAAGAACAAAAAGGCCTAACCTTAAAAAGGTTAGGCCTTCGTTTGTGCGATCGGCATTTATCTTATTTCACATTATAAATCCTATTATTCTTACCTGTCAACTATAGTATACAAGATTTTTATGTAAAACATAAACCCCATTCCAAAATTTTGTTTTGAAATGGGGTTTGTCTAAAGTCTTATACGATCTCTTGAATAAGTTTGTATAATTAATTACAATGATCTCCTGTTGAACATGTATAACCTTCAACATCAATTTGAATCGTTGTATGATGAAGATGAAACTTGTCATGTAATATCATCTTAGCCTTTGCAAGTAAATCTTGATGAACTACATTCTGCTCTGCGACAAGATGACAACTTAATGATGGAAAATCGGATGTGATCGACCAAACGTGTAAATCATGAACATCTTTCACTTCTTTAATGGTTAATAACTCTTCTTTTATCTTTTCCACGTCAATATTTAATGGGACACCTTCCATCAATATATGGAAAGAGTCTTTCGTCACTCTCCAGCCGCTTACAATAATTAATAGTGCAACAATTATACTTGCAATAGGATCAGTTATATTCCACCCAAAAAACATGATGAGTAATGCCGCAACTATTGCTCCCATAGACCCTAACATATCACCTAATACATGCAAGAAAGCACTTCTTACATTGAGATTTTCGTCCTTGTCTCCTTTCATTAAGATAAATGCTGCCAGAATGTTAACAACAAGGCCAATAATCGAGATCGTTAACATGCCGCCGCTAACAACATCTGGAGGATTAAGAATCCTTTGGTATGCCTCCCAGAAAATATAAAGTGATATCAAGACAAGCGTTATTCCATTGATGAATGCTGCGAGTATTTCAAAGCGTTTATAACCAAATGTTTTGGAAAGAGAAGCACTTTTTTCACCAAATGTAAGTGCTAAATAACTTAAGCCTAATGCAGCAGCATCACTTAACATATGACCAGCATCTGATAAAAGCGCTAGGCTATTAGTGAGAATACCACCGATCACTTCAATCATCATATAGGTTGAAATTATGATAAAAGACCATTTTAATGCAATTTTATTATTACTTGAGTGATGGTGGTGTCCGTGATGACCATGATTATGACTATGTGAGTGTCCCATTAATACTCCCTCCATATATGAGTATATGTTCATATATAAATTATCCAATAACTCGTTAAAATGCGCAAGACTATTTTTGCTTTTTCTGAAATTATTTCCTTTTATGTAAAAAGAAAACCTTAAATACTAACAAAACTGGTTTGACTGTACATAAACAAAAAGATGGATTAAATTAGAAAAGAGCTGCCTTTAGCAACTCCGATCCTAAATATTATCCTCGTTTATCAAAGCCGCAAGTAAATAGGCTTTGGATTTTCATGTATTCATACATGATCGCTGCTTTTCTTCCCTTTTCTGTACGATGGTTAATTTTTGAGCGCAAACAATTTATAAATTCGCGATCACATTGACATATGGACCGCCCCCTGCTTAAACATTTATCGTGCATTAGACAACAAGCATCAACATCATTAATCGGAGCACCTGATCCGCTGCAGCCAGGACCGCACCATCTATAACCTGGAAATATACAAAACCCCGGCTTTCGTTTCCGCGCTGACATTCTTCCCACATCTCCTTCCTTCATTTATATATATGAAGATTTCTTGAAAGGAGGATGTTTAGATACCTACTTTACATAGATTTTGTCGGTTGCTTTCATTAACTACTCGACTTTTAACGCCATTAGTTTTTAACTAAAAACACGGTAACCTTCAAAAAAGTTGTCATGTTTGCCTATTTTTACAGCTGAATCTAGACAAAAGAAGCAATAAATAACTTTTCTATATTAGTTCCAACAAATATATCTCAAAGTGATATTGGTTTTATCTCAGTTTGAGATATATAATACTAATAAGAAATCATTAAGAAGGCGTTTACAGAATGTAGTTACTTCACTACTTCTTATACTATAAGGGGGATTTATGATGAGCCAACTAGCAAGAGATAGCAAAGTCAAGCAATTATTAGAAAAACAAAAATTCAATGAAAAAGAAATTGCTAAAATGACAGATTCACAGATTGAATATTACCATTGGCTCTATTTTGTAGATTCTTGCTATGACTATATGTAATATGAAAATTTAATGATAAACATAAGCTTTTGTACCAAGTACAAAAGCTTTCTACATTTTTAAGGACAAAAATAAACAAGCAGGACCTCATGAATCCTGCTTGTTACCATATGATAAGAAGGCCATTTTAGTTCATATAGCGATATTCCATCAAACTATTCAAAATCGATACTTCCTGTAATAATTCCTCTCCAACATTTGTTTCTAGAACCTTTTTCCTTTCAAGTTCTTTATCAACGATTCTCTTCACGGATAATACATCTGTTCCATTTAATAGAACATCTTCCTTTGACGTAAAATGTTGATGGGCAACAAGCTGCATACCAAAGGAATTATATAATAATGTGTATCCTGCAATCCCGGTTGTTTTTTGATAAGCTTTTGAGAAGCCGCCATCAATGACAATCATTTTCCCATTTGCTTTGATTGGATTTTCTCCCTCAATTTCCTTAACAGGAGTATGCCCATTGATGATATGACCCTGTTCGGGGTCAAGATCAAATTCAGCTAAGATTTTGCCGCAGGTTTCTTCATTTTCTCGTAAATAATAGTATGGGTTCTTTTTCTCTTTATGGGTTGTCTTATCCTTAATGAAATACCTTTCAAACGTGGTCATTGCTCTTTTCCCAAAGAGTGATGAATATTCTCCTGTCCATAAATACCAGACCATATCTGTAGCAAGATCATCTGTCTTTTCAGGATGTGCAAAAGAGTAACGCAAATAATGTTCAAACACATCAAGTAATTCACGACCTGCATAGGTTTTGCCTTCAATGACCATTTTTTCCATATTTCCTTCTTCATCTAAAGGAATACAGCCATGGATTAATAGGTTTCCGTTATATTTTAAATAAAGACTGCCTTTTTTCATGAGGAAATTCATATGTCTAGCAAGCTTTTCGGAATGCTGAACGGAAAATAACAGCTTGTCCATCACTTGCTCTTCTTCCTCCAGCAATTGATCAGGCTGCTCAGGATTAACCGTTGCAAAGCAAGTATTTTCTAGAGGGTATGTTTTCCCCTGAATTGTGATTTCATTTTTGTCATAATCCACTTTTTCTAGTAAAAGCCTTTCTGACATATTAAAGTTCGGGCGTCTTTTTATAATAGGACTTTCAAGCTTGAACTGAATCATTGCGATCGCTTGGTGAATTTTTGTAATTTGTATCTTTTCTTCCTCAGTAACTTTATCCTCTGCTTGAATTTTCGGTCTAAATGCCGGGTTGTCTCCATAGTATTTCTCAGCTAAATTAAGGAGAGGTCTAAGATTGATGCCATACACATCTTCAATAATATCCAAATTGTTGTAGCGTGCACAGATGCGAATAATATTCGCGAGACACACCTTTGAACCAGCAAAAGCACCGATCCATAGAACATCATGATTTCCCCATTGAATATCGACAGAATGATAATTGATAAGAGCCTCCATAATTTTATCAGGCTCGGGACCACGATCATAAATATCCCCCACGACATGAAGATGATCAACAACCAATCTCTGCGTCGTATAGGCAAGACCTATAATGAGCTTATCGGCTTGTCCGAGGGAAATGATTTGCTGAACAATTTTTGAATAATAAGGCTCCTTAAAATTCGTGAATTCATCTGATTTGTATAACAGTTCTTCAATAATATAAACAAATTGAGCAGGCAATGCTTTTCGTAATTTCGAACGTGTATATTTGGATGAGGCATAGGAAATCAGCTTTATCATCCGCTCAATGATGACTGTGTACCATTGGTGTAATTCTTGCTCGTTGTCAAAATTATTTTTAATTAATTGAATTTTTTCTTCAGGATAATACACTAATGTGGCAAATTCTTTAATTTCTTTTTCAGTTAATACCTTTTTATAAATGTCTTCAATCTTCTCTTTAACCTTCCCTGACCCATTTCTTAACACATGTTGAAAGGCTTGATACTCCCCGTGTAAATCACTGACAAAATGTTCTGTTCCCTTTGGTAGATTAAGAATGGCTTCAAGATTAATAATTTCAGTTACCACTTTTTCTTCACTATCATAGATTTTGGCCAGTAAATCTAGGTGTTTTTTGTCCAAAACATGTATCCCCTTTCAATGCTCATCATTTTATTATGAAAAGATTTCGATTAAATAGTTTCATTATAATAGAAAACATAAATCGAAATGATATCTAACCTTATCTTTTTATTGTCTTTGTTTGCGGTTCAAAACAAACTCATTCCTCTTTATAATAAACGTAAAAAGCATAATAGGCTACACTTTGAGAGGGGAAAATTTACATTTACCAATTTTCATTGATTTAAAGTATGGTTGAAGGTGTTTGAAATATTAGAATAATTGCTATTTTAATAGGCATTGGAATAATGGTCAAGAGGAAAACGGAGTGCTAAATGATAATGTACACCGCTTTCAAAATAATGGGTTACAACCAAGAGTTTTACAAGCTTGCCAGCCCGCCCTGTGATTCTTTGCGCCTATCTCATTAAAAAAGTGGCAGCGTTGGGTAAAGCATATAAAAAGCAGTGGATAGAAAATCATCCCTAATATCATAAAAATGAATGACTTTGTCTATAATAGCTCCACGATTCATTCCTTCTACGCATTCTTTTTTGCCTTTGGTTTTATTACTCTAGATAGATGTAAATAAATCCTAATTTCCTTCAATGAGCATGGAAATCAGGGCTTTCACTTTCTAAATAATGGCTAACACTATCACTATGTATTGATATCGATTCCATTATGACAAAATAATCAAATTGGAGAATAAATAAGGATTAACCTTATTTATACCCAACTATTTGGTGCGGTACATACGGTTCTTCAAGTAGGTTAATTTCTTCAAATGTTAACTTAATGGATAGAGCACCTACTGCATCCTCAAGATGAGAGATTTTCGTAGCACCGATTATAGGAGCTGTTACTGTTTCTTTCTGCAACAACCAAGCAAGTGCAATATGAATACGGGGAACGCCGTGTTTTTCTGCAATTTCTTCAACCCGCTCCACGACCAATCGATCAGCATCAGCAGTCGCATCATATTAGGATCTTTGAATTTGATCGGTTTTCGAACGATTCGTTGTTTCCGACCAATCACGTGTCAATCTCCCTGATGCAAGCGGACTATATGGTGTCACCGCGATTTTTTCTTCCTTACAAAGCGGCAGCATCTCCCTCTCCTCTTCACGGTATATGAGGTTTAAATGATTCTGCATTGAGACAAACCTTGTCAAGCCATTTTTCTCTGCTACATGCAATGCCTTTTGGAACTGCCATGCGTGCATAGCAGAAGCACCAATATATCTTGCCTTCCCAGACTTCACAACATCATGGAGTGCTTCCATCGTTTCTTCAATAGGTGTATCGTAATCTCAGCGGTGGATAATATATAGATCGACATAATCGGTTCCCAGACTTTTAAGACTATTATCAATTTCACTCATGATTGCCTTTCGGGAAAGCCCGGAACCATTTGGACCTTCATGCATGGGAAAATAAACCTTTGTAGCTAAAACAACTTCATCCAAGATTTGCATAATCCTTTAAAGCCCTTCCTACGATTTCCTCACTTGTTCCGTCTGAATAGACATTCGCCGTATCGAAAAAATTAATTCCTAACTCAAGGGCTTTTTTAATAATAGGGGGCTGCTCTCCTCATCAAGCACCCATGGATGAATCCACCGCTTTGCTACACCAAGCTCATACAACCAAGACAAAGCCGGGATACATCCAAGCCTGTATTTCCAAGTTTCATATATTGCATTTTCATGCACCTTCCTTTATTAGCATTTACATTTCTAATGTTTTTTTGTCTTATGTACTCTAATTATGCAACAAAGGAAGAATCAACCGTTATCACATTCGTCTCAAATGTTTGCCTAATCCTATCAAAGCCACTTACATATGCGTTAAATATAAGATAAAATAAAACTACCAAAAATGAAGGGATTAAGGAGAATCATTTATGTCTGAGCGAATATACAATCAGCAGCATGAACTCGCAAAACTTATTGAACATTATTCAGGACAGGACGGTGTTCACCCAACAGCTATTCCATCATTATTTTTCATTCGTGAATCGCTTGTTACCGAACCACTTTATGGAGTATACAAACCATCCTTTTGTATAGTTATTCAAGGTGAGAAAGAAGTAATGCTTGCAAAAGAACGTATTACATACGGTCCTGCCGATTACCTTGTTGCATCCGTTAATTTGCCAGTTACTGGGCAAGCGATAAAAGCCTCTACTGATGCTCCGTATCTCGCTCTCAAACTTGAATTCACACCGAATCAGATTTTAGAGGTTTTAAGTGATACTGAAATTGGAGAAGAACCGATAAAAGCTTCTAAACGTGGCCTTTTTGTCTGTAAAATAGAGCCATCTCTGTTAGAACCTGTTGTAAGACTAGCTCGTTTGCTAGATAATCCGAAAGATATCCCGGTACTTGCTCCTTTGTTTACGAAAGAAATTCTTTATCGGGTTCTTCAAGGTCCTTATGGGGGCACTTTGAAACAAATGGTAATAGAAGGTAGCCGCACCAATCGAATCCGAGCCGTAATCGACTATATCATGAATAACTTTGAAAGATCTTTTCTTATAGAGGAGCTTTCTGAACTAGCAAATATGAGTGCTGCTTCGTTACATAGACACTTTAAAGAAATCACCGCGATGAGCCCGATTCAGTTCCAAAAACAATTGCGGCTGCAGGAAGCTAGACGTCTGTTATTAACGGAATCTACAGATGCCGCTGATGTCGCATTTCGTGTAGGGTACGAAAGTCCATCGCAATTTAGTCGTGAATATTCCCGTATGTTTGGTCTTCCGCCAAGAGAAGATATTAAGCGCATGAGGGAGAAATTCAACCAAAAGATCAATGCATGAATCTACTGCACTAACAAACAAATGTAATGGTGATTGTGTGCCAATACAGAATTATGTCAACAAAAATAAGACAATCGCCCTCCAATTTGGAGGACGATTTGCTTTAACATTATATATTAATCATTAAAATTCTTCATACACAGCAGGATCCTGATTTTTCAGTCTTCCATCAGGTCTGGTTAACTTTGAAATCATGTTCATTTCTGTTTCATCAAGAGAAAAATCAAAAATTGAGATATTTTCTCGTTGTCGTTCAGGTGATGAAGATTTTGGAATTGAAACAGCTCCGAGCTGATAATGCCAACGTAAGATCACTTGTGAAACCGACTTGTTGTGATGATGTGCAATTGTTTGAAGCGTGTCATAATGTAAAACTTCTGTCGCACGTGCTAATGGACTCCAGGATTGAGTAGTAATTTCATTCTCCTCATGCCAATTTCTTTGCTCGGCTTGATTAAAAAATGGATGTAATTCAATTTGGTTGATGCTTGGCTTAACACCTGTTTCCTTTTCCAAACGTTCAAGATGTTCAGGTAGGAAATTGCAAACACCAATCGAACGGATAAGTCCCTGCTTTTTAGCGTCAATTAATGCCTGCCACGCTTCCACATATTTACCTTGTTTAGGATTTGGCCAATGAATGAGGTATAAATCATAATAATCTAGATTTGCACGGTACAAGGATTCTTGAATCGTCGTTACCGCAAGATCATAAGCCTGATAGCGGCCTGGTAATTTGGATGTAATTCGCAACTCTTCTCTTGGTACAGAACTGCGTCTAACAGCTTCCCCTACCGTTCCTTCGTTTTCATAATTATAAGCCGAATCGATTAACCGGTAGCCTATCTCATCAATTGCATATTGAATCGCATTGGCCGCCCTGACTACCTTTAAGAGTATATGTACCCAGGCCTATAACCGGAATTGTTATACCATCATTGAGGGTTACTTCAGGAATTGTCATACTCATCATCTATCACTCCTTACTCTTAATATCTTAAGGGTACCATAGTTATGAATCTTTTTCCTTTTTGAAAACTTTTTCGAAGTTGCAAGTAAATCTGTTTTCTTCATTATCATTTATAGTTTGTCGTTTAATGGTGTAAAGCTGCATTTTCTTTTTTAAATGCAGCTTTACAACGTTATTGAAATTTAATAGTAAATTTATAGAAATACAATTATTTTTACCAGTATAGCGTTGCACTACTAGATTTATTAAAATATCGTTTCACTCCTACCCCTCCCACAATACTTACATTGACCTCTTCTCCGATAATAATAAGCAATTGCCGCCAAACCTAACGCTACTCCCCAAGGAAACCAGAGAAGCATTGGTCCAACTGTGCCCCAGATTTGGCTCGCTAACAGCCCAACTGCTGGTACAAGCTGAAATTTGACTGCGATAAAAGATGAAGTAAAAACAAATCCGGCGCTTGTTACAGCAATGGCAACACAGGTTGCTGGAATCACGGCTAATAAAACGGGGACACTTTTACCGCCAATGAAGGGAAACCACAATGGGAATCTTTCGCCCCATTTTTGAATGAGTCCAAGAGTGAGAAGGCCTCCTACAATACAAAGTGAGCCGAATACCCATTCAATAATCTGATGCATTGGATTGATACTTGATAAATTTTGCAAGATATTTTTGTCTATTCCCAATGGGATACCAAGCGCCCATGCATAACGGCTTATCGCATATGGCAGAGGTGCGAGCACTGCTAAATAGGTAATCCATTTGCCCCATCGTACGAGGAAGTTCGGTTTCTGATTTTCTGTTCTGCCGCAATGTTGACAAGCATTTCGCCTTTTTCTTTGGAATGCGATGGCGGCAAAACCAAACAAAAGTGCACCGATAATACTGATAATCTGATTCAGCATCAGCCAATTAAATTGAAATTTAAGCAAAATGGCATAAGCCATCGCAGCAATCATGCTTGAATCTGGTACGAAGAGAAGCAGTGCAACGACTGATCCCCACAAAAAGGTAAGAATAAACCATTTTGGAATGAATCTATTTGTTCTTATTATCTCCACACCAACCAATATACCGAGGATACATAGTATAACGAAAAGACTGCTTCCAACCAGTGGGGGAAGATAGGTTATCATGGCTGCGAACAATTCAAGATCCTCATTTAAGAATGGATACCCTCCTCCACCAAGCGCCCAGTATAGGTGAAGCGCTCCGTAGATCAGGGACCAAGCAATGATAAAGGCAGCACTTCGATTTAGTCTAGATTGATCATTTGTTTTGTTAGTAATCAATTCAAACACCCTTCCATTAAAAATAAAATCACCTTAAATTCCACTTTACTTGGCAAATGGAAAATTAAGGTGACTGGAAGTTTAATTTTAGTTTAAGTTCTGGCTTAAATAATGGAGTGTACCTTTTTGAGAGCTTGATACCTCCCAATCGATATCCATTTCTTTTGTCATGAGGGAAACGATCGACAAACCAATACCGGCTCCTTTCGCCTCTGTAGTGTTCTTAATTCCTTCTCCTTTATCCTCAATAAGCAGGCATATTTTTCCTTTCCGTTCAATAACACCAATCCCGATGTATTGACCAGATCCGGCATATCTGATGACGTTTTGTAAGAGGTTATCCACGATACATCGTACCCATAACGGATCAACTTTCCAGATTAACACGTAATCCGGCAAATCGATCTCAACTTGAAATCCCTCTTTTTCTAAAACAGGGTACCATTCCACAACGGAATGGTGTAATACTTCAATAACGTCGATATTTTCCAGTTTTATTGGATGTTTTCCAGCTGAAAGTAAAGTATAGGTGAGTAGATTTTCTAATAATTGACCAACATCTTTGAGTTTTTTAATAATGATATCTATTGACTTTATTGCTTTTGGTGATGAAGGATTAGTCTGAACGGTATAGACATGCTGCTGAATGACTGTCAATGGCGTCCTGAGATCGTGAGATAAGTTGGTGATCCATTGCTTACGAATATTTTCTTCTTCCTTTTCCCGCGCACGACTGATTTTTAATTGTGTAACCATCTTGTTAAAAGCTTTTTCCAACTGCCCTATTTCATCACTGTTTTTAACAATGACCTCATCTGGGATTCCGTTATGTACCGGATCTGACATAGCCATTTGAAGTCGAATAAGTCTTTTGCGAATATTCAAAAAGAACAACAAGGAGACCGCAATAATTAAAACACCTGCGGCAAAAATAATGAGAATTAAAAAGAGATCTCTAGTTACAGGTGAAATTGACAGAGTGGTAAAAGATTTTGGAATTTGGAATACCATAAACCCTTGGCTACCATTTTCGCCAATCGGAGCGGTCAATGTAAATATCTCTTGATGCTTGTTCCTTTCAAGATAGTTGATGAGGTTAATAGGTGTCCATTGCTCTGGAATGTCATTGATTTTCTTACCGATCCTATGAGTCTTTCCTGTATTATCGACCCAAAACAGCTCTGCTTTAGGATAACGATTTTGTATCTTACCTAGCGTATTATTGATGGTATCCCCATTAGCTTCTTTGAGTTGTTCAGTTGCATGTTCCCACATATTTTCCATTTCCTGCGGCTCATGTATCTCACCTTTTTTAAGCAGGATGTCAGGTAGATAATAGATAGCTGGTAAAATGGGCCACATTAGTAAAGAGGTGAAAATCAGGAACAAATATTTGGTGACAAGTGATTTTCGAAGATTCATATCTTCAACCGATACCCGATACCCCGAATTGTTTCAATTATTTTAGGAACACTGGGGTCAAGCTCTATTTTTTCACGTAAATGACGGATGTGCACCATTAAAGTTTTATCCCCTTTTATATAGCTATCATCCCAAACAGATTCATATATTTGTCTTTGAGTCAAGATTTGATTCGGATGATCAAGAAGATACATAAAAATATAAAACTGTTTACCAGTCAAAAGAATTTCCGTGTTAGTTTCTTTATTCAAAATGCGGTTTGCCTTCCGATCAATCCTCAAATGCTTAAGCTGAATCTGATCGCTCGACATTGCACCTGAGCGCCTGAGCAGAATTTGAATTCGAGCTTCAAGTTCATCAGGATGATACGGTTTTGTCATATAATCATCTGCAAAGGCAAGCCCTTGCAGTTTATCTTCCATAGACGTTCTCGCTGTGAGCATCATAACAGGTATATTAGGAAACTTCTGCTTCATACGCTGACCGACCGTATATCCATCAAGTCCTGGAAGCATGATGTCGATAATCACAACATCCGATTGTTCCATATGTTCTAAGGCGCGATGCCCTGACTTCAACCAAATCACTTTATATCCGCGTTCTATAAAAAACGCACTAACCCATGAACCGATTTCTTCATCATCTTCTATATGTAGAATTGTAAAACACAATATCTTTCACTCCTTTTTTAATAAAATACCCTCTAAAAAAGTACGTATAAAACAAAAAACTTGTCAAAGACTATGTAATAAATAGAGGTTGGATAATCTTATAAATAGGAGAATATAACATGTCAGAAAAAGACGAATTTCAAAAAAATGAGATTAAATATAGCATTTGGAATACAAAAGCGGAAGAGATTCATTTAGAGCAGAATGTAAAAAATAGAGCAAATTCATTTAAGAAATCTTTGAACAAGCTCGGTGAAGCAGCTAAGATGGATGATGAGATTAATTAAGCTTTTTTGTGTGGGACTGCCTCTTTGCTTTTGAGACACCCCCAATCATGTATTATTAATAATTACCTATTAGAATCTCTATCATGTTCCCCTTCATCTCCTACAGCAATTGGATTGTCTATATAGGTAATCCAATCGCTCCAGCTCCCAGCGTAAAGTTTAACATTTGCATATCCTGCTTCTTTAAGAGCTAAAATATTCGGACATGCTGATACTCCAGATCCACAATAAACGATGACTTCCTTTTTTAAAGGAACGTCAGAGAAATGAGCAATTAACTCATCCCTTTTCTTAAAGCTTCCCTCTTCATTCAGAACATCTTTCCAAAAATAATTTCTTGCCCCTGGTATATGCCCAGCTACTGGATCGATCGGTTCGAATTCGCCAAGATAACGTGGATTTTCTCTGGAATCGATTAGAATGGTATCTGAGTGATGAAGCTTTTCTTTCACCTCATCATGGTCAACCCATTTCCACTCAGGATTTACACGCGGATGTAATGTTTTCACTGAAGGATTAGGCACGCCCGTGCTAATTGAGTTATTTTCACTTGTCCATTTTTTCCAACCGCCATCTAATATAGCAACATTCGATACTCCAATGTAATGAAGCAACCACCATAGACGTGATGCGATCATTCCGCCTTGATCATCATAAATAATGACTTGTGAATCATTGTCTATTCCAATTTCACCCAAGCATTTCGCTAATAAGTCTACATCAGGCAAAGGATGACGTCCGCCATGCTGATCAATAGGAGCTGAGAGATGTTTTTCAAGATCAGCATAAACTGCACCGGGTATATGTCCTTCTCTATACTGGTTATACCCTTCCTCGGGATTGATTAAATTAAATCGTGTATCAACGATGACAAGTTTTTCATTCATTTTCTCGATTTCTGCAGCAAGCCATTCGGTACTGACAATGTTTTGCATAGTCATTCTCCTTGTCAAAATTATTTTCAATGCATATTCCAAGTTTATGAGACTAGTACTTTCCCAATCATACCATTTTATCTAATAAATCTTCCATTATTGAATTCTTTTACACTCATTTGCATTCAGTAATATTTTACAATAAGGCTGCCATCCTCCATAATAAAAGTAAGCTTTGTTTTGAATCGGAGGGAGAACATGAGAATCGTCATTGCTGGTGGGTCTGGGTTTATTGGACGAATATTGACTGACACCCTTCTTCACGAAGGACATGAAATAGTGATCTTAACAAGGAAAAGGCAAATTTCTTCAAAAAATGTTACATATGTACAATGGCTTGAAAACGGTACTTCTCCTGAAAGAGTGATTAATCATGCAGATGCCATCATAAATTTAGCTGGTGTTTCCATTAACGCAGGCAGATGGAATACTGCCCATAAAAAGCAGATTTATGACAGCCGGATGAAAGCAACAGATGAGTTAGTGCGAATTGTTGCCGCTTTGGCCGAAAAGCCGTCTGTTTTTATCAATGCCAGTGCGATCGGTATTTATCCACCTTCATTTGATACTATATATACAGAGGATTCAGTAGAACCAGCAACTGATTTTCTTGGTCAAACAGTCTATGACTGGGAAACAAAAGCAAAACAAATAGAGTCTCTTGGAATTCGTACTGTTTTGATGAGATTCGGTGTTGTGCTTGGTAAAAAGGAAGGTGCGCTTCCTCTTATGGTGCTCCCATACCGATTGTTCACAGGCGGTACAGTTGGCAGTGGTGCACAATGTGTGTCTTGGGTTCATGTGACAGATGTTGTCAGAGCTATTGCCTTTGTGATGAAACATGATGCGATACATGGGCCTGTCAACGTCACAGCTCCAACCCCAGTAAAAATGAAGGAATTTGGAAAGACAATTGGTTCAGTTTTACGTCGCCCCCATTGGCTTCCTGTCCCTTCATTTGTGATGAAACTTATTCTCGGACAGAAAAGCACACTTGTTCTTAAAGGGCAGCATGTGATCCCTAAAGTATTACTTGATACTGGTTTTGAATTTTCATTTCCTTCATTATATTCTGCTTTGGAAGATTTGCTGAAAACGAGGTAATTGAATTCATTTATTTATCACAGTAGTCACCTTTAAGAAGTCCTAAAACAAATGCCAAACGTTTTTGGACTTCTTACATTTTCATAGTGTTTAAAGTATCTTTCCCACCCTGTTTAGCGAGTAATTAGCCAATTTATTTTTTCGGCTAACAAGGTTGAAACGTTTTCGTTCAACATACCTTCTTTCGTATGTGCTGGCGTAAAGCAGCACACCTTCCCGTTTCCAAAGAAATGCTTCCAGCCTGCAATGGTATCTCCAGCGACCCCCGTACTCCAAAGATCCACTTCGGTTTTTGCTTGATCACAAATCACAGAATATTGTTCATCAGAGAGTAAAAATGTCTGTTCTTTTGTATTTTCTTTATCCTTATATCGATATGTAACCTCTTGAAGTCCTGGCGGATGGTAATCAAAATAACCACGCAGCATTTGAATGTATTTGCTTTCACTTGGGTAGCTTGCCATACCGGCATGCCAAGTGAGTAGATTTCCTCCTGATTCAACATAGTTTACTATTTTCTCATCCAATTCATCAGTTAACCATGTGATCACATGCTCATCCTTTGGGTTTAGCCGGTTCATTTTTGCGTTGATCAATAATGTTGGTTTCTCATCAAGCGCATCTGAAACTTCTGGATGGGTTATATAGTGAACATCAATCTCTGCTTTGTACGGTAATCTTGATAGAGCTGCTTTTAAACCAGCTTTCGCATCTTGTGGGTCATGCCAATAATCACCTAATAAAGCTGCGATTTTTATCATTCTTTTTTACACCTGCCATTTCATTTTTTCTTGTTTCTTTACTACTAATCTATCCTTTTTTATTAATCTTGAAAACTTTATCTTGCTTGGTATAGTTACATTGTTATAATAGAAATAAAGCGCTACCATACTACTATGTTACTAAAGGAGAAGAGAAAATGAAAACGACTACAAAACCTAACAAACCGATTGTCGAGCATATTTACACTGCTGACCCATCTGCACATGTTTTTGAGGGGAAAATTTATATTTATCCTTCACATGATATTGACCATGATGGACCTACAAATGATAATGGTGACCAGTATGCTATGGAAGATTATCATGTATTGTCGATGGATAACTTCGCTTCACCATGTGTCGACCATGGAGAAGTCCTTCATTTGCGCGATATTCCATGGGCAAAAAAACAGTTATGGGCACCAGATGCTGCTTATAAAAACAATACGTATTATTTGTTCTTCCCTGCACGCGATCATGATGAAATCTTTCGAATTGGTATTGCAACAAGTAAAAATCCTGCCGGGCCATTTACCCCTCAAGAGTCTTATATTCCGGGCAGCTTCAGTATCGACCCAGCTGTGCTAGTTGACGATAATGATAAGGCCTATGTTTATTTTGGCGGACTCTGGGGCGGACAATTAGAAAAATGGCAAACTGGCAGCTTTGATCCAAACGGAAAAGAACCTGCTCCAACAGAGCCTGCATTAGGGCCGATGGTTGCTGAATTAAGCGAGGACATGCTTCGTTTTAAAGGTGACCCTCAGGAAATAAAGATTGTTGATGAAGCTGGAAATCCTATTCTTGCAGGTGATGAAGAAAGAAGATTTTTTGAAGGTGCATGGGTCCACAAATACAATGGATATTATTACCTTTCCTATTCAACAGGGACTACTCATTACATTGTCTATGCTATGAGTAAAAATCCATTAGGACCTTATGTGTATAAAGGAAAAATCCTCACTCCTGTTATCGGGTGGACGACTCATCACTCCATCGTGCAATTTGAAGATAAATGGTATTTGTTTTACCATGATAGCTCTTTATCAGGCGGGGTTAACCATAAGCGCAGTGTAAAATACACTGAACTAACCTACAATGAGGACGGCACGATTCAAACAATTGATCCTTATAAAGAATAGTGTAATTTAGATGGGCACACTTAGTTGGTTGATTAATTCAACTAAGTGCTTGCCTCATTATAACCTCCTGCAAAGATTTTAAAATTCGCTTCAAGGAAAACCTTTACCATCGAAAGTTTTAATCCCCTGTTTGCGCCAGCAATCTAAATCTTTCTTTTCAATTGTACCAATCCCCCTGCTTTTTGTGAAAGCATCTTCATCACTATATTTATTCTATAGCAAATCGGTTTTTCCTTGGTTTTTCTAAAAAGAATTTTCTAAAAATGAGAATTTGCATGCTTCCTGTTTTCCATTATTTGTATACTTAATAAACATAAAAAAAGAGGCGCTATCCTAATAAAAGGAAGCGCCTTTCGTCACATCAATTTTTCTAATTTCCCACTAAACCTGCTGAAACTTTTTTATTAGAAGGCTTTTGTTCAATTTTCTCTTCAGCCTGTCGTACACGCTTAATGAAGAATGCGAGAATTAAGGCTACAGCCGCGATAAATGCTGAAATGTAGAACGAAAAATTAATTCCGTCAAGCATTGCTTCCATCGCAATTTGCTGCTGCATTTGAGCAAGGGCAGCTTCTGTTGGCTGACCGGTAAATTGTTTTGTTGCCTCTGCAGTTAAATCAGCAGCTGCTGATTCTGTGCGGTTTGACATGATCGTAACCAATAAGGCTGTTCCGATCGCTCCTGATACCTGGTTCAATGTATTGTTCATCGCGGTACCATGAGGGTAAAAGCGTGCCGGCAATTGATTTAACCCGTTTGTTGAGACCGGCATCATCACCATTGAGATCCCGAACATGCGAATCGCATGTATGATCATTAAGTGCGTGTAAGTTGTCTCTAATGTTAACGTACTAAAAAGATATGTCGTAATTGTAGTAATCGTTAAGCCGGTAATCGCTAGAATTTTTCCGCCGAACTTATCGAATAATCTTCCAGTGACCGGTGACATTAGCGCCATAACGAGTGCACCAGGAAGCATCATTAGCCCAGCATCAAATGGTGAAATGCCGCGAATGGTTTGTACGTAGATTGGTAAAAGAAGCATGCCTGAAAACATGGCCATGTTTAAAACCATTGAAATCGATGATGACAAGGCAAACATCGGATACTTAAAGATTCCAAAATTCAACATTGGACGTTCCTGTTTCGTTTGACGCAGGATAAATGCAAATAATGACAAAACGCCAATAATGATTGTTAAATAGACATACGGACTATCCCAGCCTTTGTCACCTGCAGAGCTAAAGCCGTATAGGATACCGCCAAAACCGATGCTTGAAAGGAAAAGTGAAACTAAATCAAGACGAATATCCATTTTTTCCTTCTTATCTTTAAGCAAGAAAAAACCAATCAGTAAAATCACGATGGCAATAGGTGTGATGAAGTGGAAAAGCATTCTCCAATCATAATGCTCAATGACCCATCCTGAAAGAGTCGGGCCAATTGCCGGGGCAGCCATTAAAATTAATCCAAAAACCCCCATCGCCGTTCCCCTTTTTTCAATTGGAAAGCTAACAAGCATCACGTTCATTAAAAGCGGCATCATGATCGCCGAACCAGACGCCTGAAGCATGCGTCCCGCCAATAAAACTGCAAATATATCGGTAAAGCCAGCCACAATCGTACCGATCGCGAATAATCCCATCGCAGATAAGAATAGGCGGCGAACAGAATATTTCTGAATTAAAAAGGCCGTTGTTGGAATCATCACGCCATTTACTAACATATACCCCGTTGTCAGCCATTGTACAGTCGCAGCATTAATGTCCAAATCCTTCATTATCGAAGGCAGAGCGATATTTAATAGTGTGTTATTTAAAAATGCAATAAAAGCACCAATCATAAGAATCGCTAAGATCCCATAGTTTGGTCCTTCCGCTTGTTTGATCGTTTGATCCACATAATTCCCCCTCTAAACATAGAGTTCAATTTTTATACCTTCAGTTCACGCATAGAATATAATATACCAACGGTTCAAATAATGCAATAAAAAAATTTCCCTTTACGATAAGGGTTTGTGGATTGCGAAAAAAAAAGGTACTATTAATTTATACTTGCGGTACAAAAGGGAAAACAGCAATCATTTCATATTTATCTAAAGGTGATGTAGAATGAACGATCGAAAACAGCATGTGATCAAAATGGCCCACCAATTATTTATTGAACGAGGATTTCAAAACACCTCGATTCAAGATATTTTGGAGTATAGCGGCATTTCAAAAGGCACTTTTTATAATTATTTCTCATCTAAAAATGAGTTATTAATTGCTCTTTTTAAGGAAATTTTTAAAAGAATTAAAAAAGAACGTAATGAATTATTAATTGGCCAAGATCGCTCGAATATTGATCTATTTATTAAGCAACTTGAATTACAATTAAATACAAATAATAAAAATAAATTATTTACTCTTTTTGAAGAAGTTCTCGTTTCAAATGATGCCGAGCTGAAGCAATTCATGAAAGAAGGCCAATTAAAAATGCTTCACTGGGTTTACCAGCGTTTTCTAGAAATTTTTGGAGAGGACAAAAAGCCCTATTTGTTAGATTGCGCTATTATGTTCATGGGGATTTTACACCATAACGTAAAGTATTATCAAATGGATCATGATTTGAATACAGGTGTACACGAAGTCGTGCGTTATAGTGTGAATCGAATTAAAACGATTGTTAAGGAGCTTGCTGAAACAGGTGAACAATTAAACAAGCCAGAGCTTTTAGAGTGCCTTATACCTGAATTAAGAAAAACAGAGCCCGCCTTTCAAGAAGAGCTTAAGCAAGTTATCGGTATAATGAAGAAAAATGTGAGTGATCATAAAGATCACGCAAAATACGTCGAACTTTTAGATTTTATTTGGGATGAATTTAGACACGGTAAGGATCCCCGTCAATTTTTGATCGAAAGCACACTTTTATATTTGAAGAAGGGTCAGGCATTGTTTGAGAAAGAACAACTTGAGAAACTTGAACAGCTTGTTTCTCGTTTTTTTACTGTACGAGATGGGATTGAATGAGGGATAACGGGTGATATATTTTTCTACAACCAAATACACAACAACAAATGCATATTTATTTCATTGATCGCAAACACTTTAACTGTTACATATGAAAAGGAGGTCATATAATGGATGTAAAGCGCGCACAAGAAATTGCAAATTCTTCAACTATGGCGAATGTCACGTATAACGGGGCGGGAATCTATATTGAGCATGTAGATCAACAAAACGGAACTTGTACAATCCACCCACTCGATGAACCAACTAATAAACAAAGTGTGCCTGTATCAAGCCTTGTTGAAATGGAATAGTGCTTCAGCAATAAAACACCACTTTTTAGTGGTGTTTTCCTTTTTGTGCAGAATATAAATCATCCTATAAATTGTTATGGGCTATTTTACTCTTGCTTTGTCTTAAAATAATCAAGACATTCTTTACAAATACAAGATTTTCTCAATTGATGCTCAGGTAATAGGTCAAAGATTTCACGTGGAAAACACTCTTTGCTGCACCAGCATGATTCATAACCACAGTTATTGTATTTTCCGCAAATTGGACATTCCATTGGTTTGATGGTTCCCTCAAACATGTGCAGCACCCGCTTTCCCCTTTAAAAAATTACTGTGCTCCTGCTTCGATTAGGATTTTAGCCGTTTTAACATCTTATTGGTAAGTTGCAATCATTAGTGCTGTTCGTCAATGTCCCCAAATTTTGATTTTAAATAATGATAAACGCCATCTTCGTCACAAGTAAAATTTGTTACATCATCTGCTATTTCTTTTATTTTATCTGGTGCATTTTTCATGGCTACTGCATATCCCGCAAATCGTAACATAGGAATATCGTTATCACTATCACCGATTGCCATGATTTCATGTTCTGACAAATCAAATCGCTTTAACATTTGTTGAATGCCTGTTGCTTTATTCACATTTGCAACCATTAATTCAACATTATGTTCTGAAGATACAGAAGTAGTAAAGTTAATTTCGTTTTTTAATAGATCAAGCTCATTTTTCCATTGATTGATATGTTCTTTTGTTCTAGAAAAGAAATAAAACTTCGAAAAGCGATTTCCCTCTATTTTTTCTGTCCAGTTAATTTCTTCTTTAATCGCTTGTTTCCGGGAAAGCCATTCATTAATACCTACGCTGTCAGGCTTCGGCTCTCTAATTTCGTGTTCAACATACGGTTGATCCTGCTTTAAGGTAATTCGGGCTTTTCCGTATGGGAAAAGCTCATAATATACTTTGTTTTTCCTTGCCTTGTCGATAACCATTTCAACTAGCTCTAAAGAAAGAGAATGCTCATAAACGACATCCTTTCCGACGTATCCAGCCATACCATTCGAGGTAACAAGCCCATCAACTTGAAAGCCTTCTGGCACTACGCCTTCTATTTCATCAAATGATCTCCCAGTTGCGATAAATACATAGATTCCTTTGTTTCGCAATGTATCAATGATCTCTTTTGTATGTATGCTTACCTGATTATAATGATTTAATATTGTTCCATCCATGTCTAAAAAGATAGCCTTAGGCGTAAACACCACGATCATTCCTCCTGCAAAAAAGTTAATTAGGAAATTATACACCTTTTTGTACGTTTAACATATGAAAAGCGCGGGCGCCTTGCTCGGCCTAGAGTTAATAAAGCGATCATACATAGAAGGTATACTGTACCCTCCACTCATAAGTGACAAAACTCTAGAGGTGCTAAGCGCAGGCGCCAGGCATAAAAACTATGATAGAATTTCTTTTTTATTTTTAAAAACAGAGGATCAGATCCCTCCAACACAATATACTGGAGGAGTCAGACCCTTACTTAATCAGACCAAGAAAAGACTATACGGTCAATTCCTTTGTTTGCGTGACTTCCTGAGGCTGCTCCTTGATGAGAAATCCTCCAATTAAACCAATCAATGAAAAGATAACTGGAATCATGAAGCCGTAAAAATATCCGACACTGCTTTCTGCAGCATGAAAATGGTCAAGTACCTTTCCAAAAAGGCTCGGCAGCAGGACGGCACTTAAAAAGCCGCCCATATTTGCAAATCCAGAGGCAACCCCTACCTCTTTCACATCAAACGATTGACGTACAACGGCAAATGTTAAGGCACTAGCTCCATTTCCATAGCCGATCAGTAAAAAAAGAAACATAAGCATCATGATTGGAGGCTTTCCGCTAAATAAGAGAAACGCGGACCAGCTCAAAAGAATCAAAAGATGGACAAGGATATAAGGTTTTTTTATTGAATGATAACGACTTGATATCCAGCTTGTTAACGGAGCGCCTATAAGTGCTCCAATCAGACCAATCATAATAAATTGACTCGCACCAGATCGGGACATATCAAAAATATGCATGCCATATGGTACAGCCCATGAACCAATGAAACCTACATAGGTCCCGACAGCGCCAAAGTGACAGAAAAATGCTGCCCATGCTTGACGATTGGAAAAAATCCGATTCAGAATGACGAGCGTTTTCTCACGTTTTTGCTCAGTCTTAACAGATAATGGTGTGCTTACAGGATGGCTCTTGTGCATACGGTTTGGCTGTTTAATGAGCACAATATAGAGAAGGATTCCACAAAGGCATAATAGGACACCCATTGTTAAGAAAGAAGTTCTCCACCCTGTTAAGGCAATGAAGACAGAAAAGGGCACTGTGGCCATCAAAAAGCCCAGACTTCCTGTCATTCCTGCCATACCGAGCAATTTGACAAATTCATTTCCTTTAAACCATTGGCTTAAAATTAACACTACATTCACCCAAATTGTTGCATCACCTGTTCCTACTATTAATCTAGCAAGAAGCAGCACTGTTTCATTTGGGGCAAGACTATAAATAACCGTTCCTAAACCTGTTAGCAGTGTTCCCACGATAAGAAAGAAATTTGGCCCATAACGATCGGACAAAATTCCAATGGGAACCTGCAAACCAGCATAGGCAAAAAATTGTATACTTGTAAGCAATCCGATGGTGGCTGCTGTCACATTAAAATCATGCATTAATTGATCGGTTATGAGTCCAGGTGCTGTTCTTTGACTCACAATAATAAAGTAAGTAAACAATACGCTGGCAAAAACGATCCATCTGTATTTGCTATTTTGTTTGTTCATTTGTCCTTAACTCCCGTTTCATAGATTCCTTTTCTATTATACTCCATTTAACTAAACGTTTGTTTAAATTTACTAAAACTTCATCTTTTCTTGATCTTTTTTATAAAAATAAAGGAAATTTCTGTACAACTCCTTTAGTTGTTGTTACGGTTTAATTTCCTGGGTAAGCGCATAAACTGACTATTTTCTGCAAAAGATTTTACCTTTTTTCGGCATTTTTACATTGCCCGATTAAGGTGAGCGTCACAACATCGCTAAATTTCTCATAGAATGAATTGGGGGTGATTTGATGACGAGATGGTTGAAGGCTGTCATTTTGATCTATCTCTCAATTTTGTTTTTTGGCAGTTTTTTGGTGATATGCGGGCTATGGCTTGGAACATTTGAGAAATCACTGCCTTTCCTTTCCAAAATTGAATTTTTCTTGTATTATTTCTTCGCCGGTGCAATTGGTGGATCACTTCGACATCTTTATATGTTTTGTTCTCATTACATGAAAGGTGAACTAAACGACTATAGAGTGTGGGTTATGTATATTTTTTACCCTATCTTTGCAACAGGAACGGCAGTTGTTGCAGTCACTTTAATACAAAGCGGGATTTTCTTAATTGAATTCACTGATTTTGAAGACACCCCTTACGGACAAATCAGCCTTTCCTTTCTAGTAGGTTTCGGATTTAACCGGTTTTTAAATAAACTGAATTCTATCTCTAAAAATCTCTTTCAAGCAAAAAAGCTTATGAATAACAAAAGTTTAAATAAGAATGATGAGTAAGAGGATGGGACAATTTAGGCATAGTCCTCTTGCTTTTACATATTTATTTCACGAATGAGGGAGATTTTTTCTCTTGTTTACATAATTATATTCTTGAAAACTAAACTTTGCTGATACCTATCCTGGGAACAACTCAAAAAGCAAGGATTCCCTTATTTAAATAAAGGGATCCTTGCTTTTTACACAAATTCTTTATTTGCCATCCACCACTTCTTTTAAAATCTCATATGAACGTTTTTGCTTGCTTGGATCAAAAATATAGGAAACAGCCATGATTTCATCTACTGCATATTTTTCCTGAAAGCTTGTCAATTGCTCTCGAATAGAATCTTTCCCCCCTAAAAGCGTCACACTGGACATGGAAGTCACCATCTCTTTTTCTGGCTGACTCCAAATATGATCCATATTTTCAACTGGAGGACGCATTGGCATTCTAGAACCTCTGACAACATTCAAGAAAAATTGATGCATCGTTGTGGATTCAAATTCAGCCTCTTCATCGCTTTCCGCAGCAATCACATTCAGACATACCATCATATATGGGCTGTCAAGGTATTCGGATGGCTGGAAGCGCTGGCGGTAAATCGAAATAGCTTCTTCCATATATCGTGGCGCAAAATGGGAAGCAAACACATATGGCAAGCCCAATTTTGCCGCTAAATAAGCAGAATCTGTGGAAGAACCAAGAATATAAATCGGAATATTGGCCCCCACACCTGGATATGCTTTGACATAACCTTGACCCTCTTCCGGACCAAAATAGGTAAGCAAATCATTGATATCATTAGGAAATGTATAAACAGAATCATTTTGTGATCGTCTTAATGCACTTGCTGTCATCATATCAGTACCAGGTGCCCGGCCGAGACCTAAGTCTATACGATTTGGGTAAAGTGCGGCCAGTGTTCCAAATTGTTCAGCGACGACTAACGGAGAGTGATTTGGCAGCATAATACCACCAGATCCTACTCGGATATGGTCTGTATGCTCCAATGTATGTTTAATCAAAATAGAAGTAGCTGAACTTACAAGTGTAGGTGTGTTGTGATGCTCAGCAATCCAATATCTCGAATAACCCATTTTCTCAGTCGCTTGAGCCAAATCAACCATTGCATCAATGGCATCCTTCGTCCCCTGTCCTTCACGAATAGGAGCAAGATTTAAGACGGAAACGGGAATTTTTATATTTGACATGTAAATGATTCCTTTCGTAATAAAGTTACATTACTATAGTAACAGGTAGAAGGACGGAAACAAACTTAAATGCTCGTGACTCAATTGAACATACTTTTTATAACAATATAACCCTACCTTCAACAAAGGCAGGGTCTTAATTAATCATTCACTCCTGTAGTAAATATCCCTTGTTTATACCATGAGGAAAACGTTGAAACGACCTGCTTTCCTAATAAATAACCTCCTATTGCATATGCTTCCCCACGTTCTTTAAGTGCTTCTATAGTTGGAGAATTTTCATAAATAGTTAAGTCATATGGACGATATACTGTTTCACCATAAAAAGCTTGGTTCAAATACGTAACAGCTTCGTTTAACGCATGATTGCCTCTATCCATCACTTCATAGAAGGAAACGAATCCATGCATAACACCATTGTAACGAATGGCTTTAACAGCTACGCCGCTCTCGGACAGCCGTTTACCGTATGCTTCACCTTCATCACGTAATGGGTCGAACTCTGCTGTAATAATGAGTGCAGGCGGGAGATTTTCAAGAGAATCAGCATGTAGTGGAGATGCAAAAGGATGATTCCACATTTCCTCATCCGGGGTATAATACTTCCTTGCCATTTCCATCACATTTCGTGACAGAAGATAATAGCCGCTGTCATATGTTTCCCTCGAAGAAAACGCGATATCCTTAAAGGTAGTTAACGGATAAAAAAGGGCTTGAGCTGTAATCTTAGGACCGTTTTTGTCACGAGCCATCATCGAAACAGCAGTTGCGATATTACCGCCTGAACTGTCTCCAACAACTGCCAGCTTAGTTGGATCACCATGAAATGCAGTGGCATTCTGGACAGCCCAACATAATGCCTCAAAACTATCTTCAACAGCGGTTGGAAAAATAGAATCAGGTGCCACACGATAGCCGACAGAGATGACGACACTGCCTGTTCTTGATGCGAGAGCTCGTACTATATTATCATGGGTATCAATACTTCCATATCCCTCCATAAATGCACCACCGTGATAATACATAATGATGGGATGTGGTCCTTCTGCCTTTGGTTCATAGATTCTGATTGGTATTTCTTCTCCGTCAGACATCGGGATGTTTAATGTTTCTCGTTTATACGGCGGAGTGCCTGAGCTTGTAAAAAGCTTGGGGGCTTTCGTATCTGTTGTAACTAGGTTTTGATTAACGGCATGTAATAATACCGTGGTCTTTACTGGTACTATGCCAGCTTCTGTCTCCCTCCATTGCTCAACAAAAGCAATAATAACTAGACTAAAAAATAATAGAATGCTAACCAACAAGAGGAAGAAGCGTTTCATTCGTTTTGACATATATCATTAGCTGTTTAGCTCTGCCTCCCTGTTAAAATTTGCTGAAGTCTAATTGATCGATTTAATATTGTCTATTAAAGTATAAATGATAGAATCATAGAAGAAATCAAGCAATTTCAGGAAGAACACCTCTTTAAAAGACAGCAAAAGGCTGCCGGAAAACCGGCAACCTTTTATCGGCTAAACTATTAAAGGATGATTAGATAATACGTGTTGTTACAATGCCTTGAATAAGCTTAATTTTTTCTTCTAATTGAGGAATGATCTCCCCGTTTACTTTATTATCAATATCAATTAATGTGTATGCATACTCACCACGGCTTCTGTTTACCATATCTGCAATGTTTAAGTTATAGTTTGATAACGCTTGTGTAATCTGTCCAACCATGTTCGGTACGTTTTTGTGGAATGCGGCTACACGACGCTTCCCTGTATAAGGAAGTGAAGCGTTCGGGAAATTCACTGAGTTTTTGATATTTCCTGTTTCTAAGAAGTCCTTCACTTGGCGAGCGGCCATAATCGCACAATTTTCCTCAGATTCTTGAGTAGAAGCACCAAGATGCGGGATTGGCACAACATTTTTCATTTTAAGAACATTTTCATTTGGGAAATCTGTCACATATTTACCAACTTTTCCATTTTCAAGCGCTTCTTTCATATCTGCTTCATTCACAAGTTCACCGCGTGAGAAGTTCAAAATATGAACGTCATCTTTCATGATGCCGAATGTTTCTTTGTTGAACATTCCTTTTGTGTCATTTGTTAATGGTACGTGAACCGTAATATAATCAGAGTTCGCAAAAAGCTGCTCAAGTGTCATTGCGCGCTGTACTTTTCTTGATAAGTTCCATGCTGTATCTACAGAGATAAACGGATCAAATCCAATGACATCCATATCTAAATCCAGAGCATCATTTGCAACAAGCGCACCGATTGCACCTAAGCCGATTACTCCTAAAGTTTTTCCTTTAATTTCTTTCCCAACGAATTGTTTTTTCCCAGCTTCTACAAGCTTTGGAATTTGATCGCCTTCCCCTTCTAACGTCTTAGTCCAAGCCACACCTGCAAAAAGGTTACGAGAAGAAGCCATTAATGTTGTAAGGACCATTTCTTTTACAGCGTTAGCATTCGCACCAGGTGTATTAAAAACAACAATCCCTTGTTCTGTGCATTTGTCGACAGGAATATTATTAACACCAGCTCCTGCACGTGCAATGGCTTTTAAATTGCTGGCAAACTCCATTGAATGCAAGTTAAAGCTACGTAAAACAATGGCATCAGGATTTTCACTATCATTGTCAATCTTAAAGTTGCCTTGATTGAATACATTAAGCCCGACTTGTGCAATATTGTTTAGGGTTTTAATTGTTTTTACTTTTTCTAACGTTGATGTGCTCATTTTGATTTCTCCTCTTTTCCTTTATATTAGATTTTAAATTTTATGAATATTTATATTTTATTAGAATAATGCAAATTCAGGCGAGTTTCAACCTTAAATATCATTTCCTAATAAACAGAAAGAGGTAAGGGAAGTATTCCCTTACCTCTGCCCAGGCGAACGGCTTCGACACTATGTGCTCCCTCACGGTTATCCGTGTTTCGCCAGTTACACATAGCCTTTTCATTTCTTTTATTTTAACATATTTCTTTCTAACTTCAAGTACATTTTGCACATTTTAAATGCTGATTGAACTAGTAAGCGCTTAGATCGTCGTCCTTAAAAGAATTATGTTGCCGAATAGCCATCATTTTTTGTCATTTCTTTCAATTCATCGCCAAGAATTGTCATTTTCTCTTCAATATACTGCTTCAAGAGTAAATCTAATTTTATTGAAAATGATATATATTCACCATTTGCCGGACCCTTTTTTGTATATAAATCGTTTAAGTGGTTTTTTAGATTATATATTTCCAATAAAAGATTCATATTTTCTCTTTTGACTTGCTTACTTCCTTTCATCATACACCTCAGAGACTAATTAATTTTTTATGATTTTGGAAGGTGATGACTAAACCCGACAGAGTTGTACGAATCAGAAATTCCAAAACCTATACGATCGTACCATAGTCGTTTTTTACTGAAAATATGTATAAGTAAAGTAAAAAAATTTAGAAAAATCTATCGAAGTAGTGATATAGCTTTAATTTTACTTAATATGCTAATACAAGAGATCAAATGTTGATAGATAACGGTTTTAAATAAGAAATAGCAAGAAAGGATTATTTTATTCCAATAGTATCAACATAAAAAATAAAAATTTTCAGAATCCAGTGATACAAAGGAGTTAGCAAATTCCGAACGGAAAAGTGATCATGTCACATTTATACTTTACGCCATTCTATTAAATTAATGGCACATTCCCATCTGGATCATATAGATCAAAATCAACATGTACATTCATGCTGGATGACCAATTATTTAGTTCACCGACTTTAAACCCTTTATTCTTCAGTTGCTCATACAGTTCTACTATGTTTTGACAATTCAAATTAAAGGCCGGATATTCTAGAATCTGCAGATGCTCATCAGCTTCAATTAAAGTAAGTAAAGGTGAATTTTCACATATGATATAATTCACCCCTCTGCCATTATCCCATTGTTCTACATCTCGCAGTTCAAGCCCTAAACCATCTGAATAAAATAACATGGATGTTTCTAAATCTCTCACTCTTACACTGCTCCTAGATCGTTTACAGTCATTTCAATACCTCCAATATTTCTTTTAAATCAATTTAAATAAAATACATATTTCTGATAATCTCTACAAATCCCTCTTTGTTGAGTAGGAAAATCGTTCGACAATAGTAGGAATAAGTTAGTAAGTTGCAGAATTTATTTTTCGAATCGCATAAAATCAAAAGGAGATAAGAAAATGAGCGAATTCAAGGCGAAAATCAACACAAAAAATAAAGGGAAATTTGGAAAAGCTATTCAAGTGCGTTTAGTATCTGACTTAAAAAAATCACAGGAATACTACCGTGATGTGCTCGGTTGTAAAGTAGATGATTGGGGTCACGCAGAACGGAATGGCATGATCGTTTTGCTGCAGCAGGCGAACTCCTCTGATGATGTAAGACCAAATGCCTTGTCAAAAAAGCGGACAGATTATCCAACTGAATGGGAAGGACCTGAATACGGATGGGATACATTTATTCATACAAGTTGGGACGAATTGGACGATTTAGTTGAAGAAGTCCGTGGAAATGGAGGTCATATAGCTGTTGAGCCGTTTACTGATGTACACGGCAAATGGGAGTTTAAAAATTCTTATATAAAAGACCCGGATGGGTATAACATTGTATTGGGTTCTATGCGTGAGATTCAGTGATACAATAGGGATTTGCTCAATACTGATTATACCTTGTATAGAAAAGCTTCTAACTATTTAAAATTGTTGAGCTTTCTCAAAAGGGTCTTACCCATTGATTTCGGGAAAGCTTTACAGGTGGATATTTACCTATTTATTTTATCATAATGTTAATTTAATTAAACGTTTGTTTAAAACACTGTTCATCTAGCGATTATTTTGAGCAGAAATTGAAATTTTATTGCCAAAACAACATAATTCAATCATCCTCCATTGCAAAAGAAACATCTTTCTAACTCTGCAATTGGTTGCTACACTTTATAGAATTTCCTGGGCAAGCGCAATAATTGACTTTTTCCAGCAATAAAGGATAGTATTCGTGGGTTTCAATTCACCAATATCCTTGTTGAAATGATCATTACCCTGAATCGTTGCGCCAGTCTCCATTAGTTCCTTTAATTGTTCGATTAAATAATAGCTCACATAAAAAATTATTCTTATTTAGGGTAATATTATGCTAAGTTAAAATTAGTATCTTTTGCACCCATATAAAGAAAGGTAATATAGAGAAAGGAATGAGTCTAAAAATGTTAACGTTTATTCTAGTGGTTCTCATGTTATTCCTAATCCCTGGCCCTGCGGTTTTTCTAACCATATCTCAAACAATTAAAGGTGGAACGAAAAATGGAATTGTTACAGGGTTAGGAATTGCTCTAGGTGACTTAGGGCATACTTTTGCAGCCGTACTTGGACTATCCGCTATTTTAATGACTTCTGCCCTTGCTTTTGAAATCATAAAATATTTAGGTGCGGCATACTTGGTTTATTTAGGGATATGTGCTTTGATTGAAAAATCGAAAACAACAAAGAAACCTGTTATAAAAGAAGGTAAAACGACTGCGTCCTTTCGACAGGCTTTGTTCATTGAATTACTTAACCCAAAGACGTCATTATTTTTCTTAGCCTTCTTGCCACAATTTGTGCAGACAAACGGAATTCCCGTTACCATACAACTATTAGTCCTTGGATTAACCTTTGTGTTTATGAGTATATCTTATACGACACTTTTAGTTTTTCTAACGAGTACTGTAGGTAATAGGTTCTTTTCTAAAACGAATCGATGTTCTCACTGGATTGGAAAAGTAGTAGGGATTGTATATATAGGTTTAGGTTTAAAATTGGCTCTACAAACACAAGAATAAAAAGCCTGTATCATGATTACTTGGTAACCTAAGATATAGGCTTTTTTATTAACAATTTGTTACCTTCCTTACTATATAACTTCAATAAAGCTGTTCCTAATTAAACGTTTTCCTAAGAACAATTAAACTTCCTTCTTTTCTCTTACAATTGCGTCATCGCTTTCAGACTTTTCTTTAAATAAAATAAAGAAGAAAATGGCGACGATCGCTGCAAAACCTGCCGGGTATAACCAGAAGTTTTTCCATTGTAATAGTGCTTCACTTCCTTGGGCAGTTACCGTCGAATTGAAAAGTTCACCAGCAATAAGTGAACCGAAGAACATACCGATCCCATAAGTAACTAATACGATCAAGCTTTGTGCTTGTGCCTTAACTTTTTCATCTGCCTTTTCTTCGGCGTACATAAAGCCCGTTACGAAAAAGAAGTCATAGCAAATTCCATGTAATGCAATACCAATGTACATAAATAGGGCTGCTTCTTCTGGTGCACCAAAACCGAAGAAGACATAACGCAATGTCCAAGCAATCATTCCGACGAGTAGCATATATTTGACACCAAACCGTTTAAAGAAGAATGGAATTAACAGCATAAATAAGGTCTCGGACATTTGCCCAATCGTCATCACACTTCCAACATTATCAAATCCAACAGTACCAAGGAATGGTGATGCGAATGAATAATAGACAGCTAGCGGTATGCATATTAACATGGAGCAAACAATAAAGATCAAATAATTTTTATCCTTTAACATCGCTAATGCATCAAGGAAAAGCAAATCGCGAACAGATAACGGTTTGCCCTTTGCCGGCGCAGGTGTGTGCGGTAATGTAAAACTGTACACTCCGAGCAGCAATGAAACAGCAGCAGCGATTTGGAAAATAATGATGTTATCTGAATAACCTAATTGACCGATTATGATCCCGGCAACAATCCATCCGATTGTTCCAAACACCCTTATATAAGGGAAATTTTTAGAACCTGACTCTAGATTTTGAAACGCAACATTATTTGTTAGAGCAATTGTCGGCATATAACAAACATTATAAATAAAAAGAATCCATAATAAAGCGGTTGCATTTCCTGATTCGATCAATCCAGGTAACATCCATAAGAGCACGGCTCCAATCAGATGCAGAATTGCGAGAACTTTTTCTGATGGAAAAAATCGGTCAACCACCATTCCAAGAAAGAAAGGTGCCACGATTGAGGCAATTGCAGCTACTGAATAGGAAATGCCGATAATCGAAGACAATCCGTAATTACTGAGTACCAATCCTGCCGTAGCATACCAGGCACTCCAAACAAAAAACTCCAAAAACATCATAGCTGATAGTCGTGGGACAATAAGAGCATTTCTTTTCATCTGTCATCCACTCCTTTAAAATTGTCTTATAAAAAAGATATGTACAACTCTCCAAATTAAACCAATTTTTGAAATTTCTTTTCCTTTTTTAATAGTGCCAAAAAGCCGCAGCCAATTCACTGCGACTTTTCTTCACACCGATTAAAATGTCTCCATAAGCTGGGTAATGGCTAGAAAAACAAACATAATGACACAGCCAATTAGCACACTGTTTGCCACCCATTTATTTCGGTATTCGGCTGCTACTTTTTTTGAATTAAGTAAAACAACTAATGAAATGGCTAGAAAAGGCATGAATAAAGCACCTAATGCCCCATAAATAATAATTAACTGTACCGGCTTTCCAAAGAATAATAGCAGTAATGGCGGAAAGCTAAGCCATGCTAAGTAAAAGCGATAGGCTGGATCTGTTTCCTCAACAGCTTTTGCTTCATAAGCTTTATTTTTACGAGCCTTTAAAATTCTTATAAAATCCGCAAAAAGATATGGAACACCATTCCAAACACCTAATAACGAACTAAATGCTGCAGACCAAAATGCAATTAAAAATAGCCAGCGCAGCGGTGCTCCGAATTCATCTCCAAGCATTTGAGCAAGTGTCACTAAGCCTTGATCGCCGCTGATTGTAACCCCAGTTCCAAATAAAAACTTTGCACCGATTATTAAGGAAGCCATTGTAAAAATGGCTGTCACAGTATATGCAACTTTTGAGTCCGTTCTCATGGTTGAAATCCAGCTGCTGCCTTGCCAATTCTTTTCTTTTAGCCAATATCCATAAGAAGCCATTGTAATCGTCCCGCCAACACCGCCAATTAATCCAAGCGCCATCATAAATGAACCTTCTGGAACCTTTGGAACAAATCCCCCGGCAAATTCACCAAGACTAGGTAAAAATAAAAGAGCCGTACCAATAATAGTAATAAACATAATCGCAATTAATGCTGTCATTATCCTTTCGAAGAGAAGATATCTTCCAGTAAAGACGAGGAGGAAGCCTATAACTGAATGGACAATCGCCCAGCCCCAAATTGGCATAATCGGAAACATGGCTTCCATCGCCATCCCGCAAGTTGAGGCAGCAGCAGCTCCATAGACAAAACCCCATATGATCGAATACGTGCTAAAATATCCAGTCGCCCAGCGCCCAAGGGAGCGCCACCCTTCTAAAATCGTTTTTCCAGTTGCCAAATACCAGCGGCCAACCCCTTCATTTAAAAAGTATTTTAGAACAGAACCAACGATAATTGCCCATACAAAGGTCATTCCAAAGGATGTCCCTAAGACAATAGCGGTAATCATATCGGCAGTTCCCACACCAGTAGCAGCGACAGCAAGTCCTGGGCCAACATTGGACAATTTCTCCTTTATCGTGCTTGGCGCTTTAAATGTCTGACCTGGTTGTCCCCCATTTTTTACCTCTATTTCGTTTTTCATCGTTTTACCCCCTAAGGTTAAAAGTTGTCTGCCATTCCCTCTTCTTTCCCCCTAAATACAATTTTCAAAAACAGTGGCAATTCCCTGTCCTCCAGCAGTGCAAAGTGTTGCTAATCCATATTTTTTCTTTCGTTTACGCAGTGCATGAATCAATGTGACACTGATTCTCGAGCCGCTGTTTCCGATCGGGTGACCTAAGGCGATGGCACCACCGTTGACATTCACCTTTTCTAAAGGACATTGAAGTTCTTTTATGACGGCAAGTGACTGTGCAGCAAATGCTTCATTTAATTCGATCAGATCGATATCGTCTAACGATAACGAAGCAGATTTCAACGCTTGTTTAGAGGCATGAACTGGACCGATGCCCATTCGATCAGGCGCTACTCCGCTTACTCCCATACCGATGATTTTGGCTAGCGGTGATAAATTGTATTGATTGAGTACCCGCTTTGACACAAGCAAAAGCATGGAAGCGCCATCATTTAAACCCGATGAATTACCTGCCGTTACGGTTCCTCCTTTCAAAAAGACAGGTTTAAGTGCAGAAAGCATGTCAAGATTTGTTTCTCTTGGATGTTCATCCTGTGTAAATGGCTTTGCTGCTTCTTTTCTTTGTGGCACATAGACAGGGATAATTTCATCTTTAAAAAGACCGTTCTGAATAGCAATTGCTGCCTTTTGTTGACTATTCAATGCGAATTCATCCTGTTCCTTCCGACTTATGTCATAATCCTGGGCAAGATTCTCAGCAGTTAGTCCCATTGTCAGTCTACCGTATATGTCTTGCGGCTGTGAACCCGGCTGACTTTCTTTGTTAGGATCTAACAATTCAGCATTCCCTGAGCGATATCCAAAGCGTGCATTTCTCAAATAATAAGGGGCGGTACTCATACTTTCAACCCCGCCGGCTATCACCGCATCAGCCATTCCTGCTTTTATGCTCATGTATGCATTTTGGATCGCTTGCATTCCTGAGCCGCATTGGCGATTGACAGTATATCCAGGTATTGATTCGGGAAACCTTGCTGAAAGGAGAGAATAACGTGCAATATTTGATTGGTCTTGTGTCTGCTTTGCCTGACCGATAATCACCTCATTGATTGACTCTATTGGAATCAGCTGTTTTGAGCGAAGATCTTCATACAATGGTAGCAATAGCTCATCTGGCTGAATATTAACCAAAGCTCCTCCTAGTTTCCCAATCGGGGTTCTTTGGGCACTTACTATATAAACCTCATTTTCCATGTTTCATCCCTCCTTAATTGCATCAGCGATAGCAAAATCACTTTCTGTTTTTCTTTTTACTTCATCAAGAGTTGCCCCTGGCATCAATTCAATAAGTGTCAGTATGTTATCTTGCCTTTCAAATACAGCTAATTCCGTGATGATCATATCCACCTTCCGATTGGAGGTGATTGGGTATGTGCATGTTTTAACGAGCTTAGGCTCCCCCTTTTTATTTGTATGGTTGGTTGTCACAATAATTCTTTTCGCTCCGCTCATTAAATCCATTGCCCCACCAACACCCATTATCGTTTCACCAGGTATTGCCCAATTGGCAATCAATCCCGATTCATCTACCTGAAGCGCACCTAAAATGGCAACATCAATATGTCCGCCGCGGATCATCGCAAATGAATCCGCACTGTCAAAATAAGCGGCTCCGTTCGCTTCACCTACTGGCAGCTTGCCGGCATTAACCAGCAATGGATCAATCTCTTGCTTTAGGTCATCAACCCCTAATAAACCGTTTTCTGTGTGTAAAAAAATCGAAGGTGAATCAATATACTTGCTGACAAGTGTCGGAATCCCAATCCCAAGGTTCACGATATGTCCATCCTGTAATTCTTTAGCTGCTCGCATGGCAATGCTTTCTTTCGGTTTTAAAAGCGTGTTCATCTTATGATCACCCCTTCTTTCGTTAAGATTTTTTCACTATAGATTAGCGCATCAACATAGAGATGAGGTGTCACAATTTCCTCGGGATTCAGCATTCCTGTCTTAACAATTTCATCTACTTCAACAATCACATAATCGGCAGCTGTTGCCATTATCGGGTTGAAATTTCTTGCTGTTTTATAGTAGGTCAGGTTTCCTAATTCATCTGCTTTATGTGCTCTGATGAGAGCAATATCAGCTTTAAGAGCAGGCTCAAAACAGTATAATCGGCCATCAATGTCTCTTATCTCTTTGCCCTTGGCAAGCTCGGTTGAGACAGAGGTTGGTGTATAATATCCACCTATGCCAGCACCTCCTGCTCTTATTGACTCGGAAAACGTTCCTTGAGGCAAAAGCTGAACATCGATCTTACCAGCATGATACATTTCAGCCACCTCCCGATTACTTGTGAAATAGGAGCCGATTGCTTTTTTGACCTTTCCTTGTCTCAGCAGCTCCCCAAGTCCCTTACCTGCCTCCCCTAAATTATTACTAATAATGGTTAGCTCATTGGCGTCATGCTTTGTAAGTGCATCAATTAAGGTTAGAGGTGCTCCAACAAGCCCAAATCCGCCTACCATAATTGTTGATCCTGTTGTAATTGGGCGGATCGCGTCTTCAATCGCTCTCTTTTTTCCCACTCTTTTTCCTCCTTTATATTTTGTAAATGACTGTGATTCCTTTTTCAACAGCTCATTTTACTTAGCGCTGGACTTTTCGGAGAATACAAAAAGCCCAGTCTTGGCCATAAGAAAAAGGAAATACAAAACATTTCCTTACTTCCAATGGATAAGCTGGGCTTTCTTAAATCGTATGAAATGGGTATATTTCATCATTAAGAAGACACTATCCGTCCGTAAGTTTGTTAACGTTTTCAGTTACGTCTAATATTATAGTAACAAATGAATCGAGCAGGTTCAAGACATCTCTTCAATTTTTTTCTTTTTTTCCATATACCGTTTATATGCAGCTTTTAATGCGACAATCACTGAATTTGTTGATTGTGTATAGTAATGAGCTTCTATTCTTTGGATGAGTGAATCTAATCCGTTTGACAAATCATACCCAACAATTAATCTGTTCAAAAAATCACGTGCTAAATCTGTTATAAAGGTAAACTCTGCATTTACAATGACATTCGTTCCAAAATCAATTTCCAACACAATTCCAGACGTTTTATAAATTTCAAACATTGCACTGCCTTGCGGGGCTTTTGCATATCCAGTTACTAATACTGTTTTCATTTTAAATTGTTTAGTCATGATCGTTAGCATCCCCTTTATCTTTAACATTCTTCTGTTTTATTTTAAAGGAAAAGCAGAGGAATTGATATTTATTAATCATAATATTATCTAAAATATAATGATAACTCTTTTCCAATAATTACGTTTGATAAACACTACATTTCTTACTATACTAATAGTTGTACGATAACTGATTTAATGTTCAGGTAATCGCTGCAGTATTGAGATTGCTGCAGAGGAAAGTCCATGCTCGCACAGTGCTGAGATGCCTGTAGTGATCGTGCCTAACGAATTAATAAGTTAGGGCAATTTGGCTTTATAGCTGAATTGACGGCGGGAAAAACGCCTAAGTCTTCTAAGATATGGCCGAGTATCCCTGAAAGTGCCACAGTGACGAAGCTTATTGGGAAACCAATAAGATGGAACGCGGTAAACCCCACGAGCGAGAAACCCAAATTTTGGTAGGGGAACCTTCCTGAAGGAATCCAAACGGATGGAAGGACAGAGTCTGTGCTCTGTAGATAGATGATTACCACCTGAGTACGAGGGTAAAACCGCTTCAGTACAAAGGAACAAAACATGGCTTATCGAACATTAATCGAACAGGAACGTACACGCAAAACCTTCATTGGAAGGTTATTTTTTTTGCTTAAAATACGAACAAAAGCGCAAGCGCCTTGCTCAGCCCCAACAAGCATAAGACGAATTGGAATAGAAGGCGTTTTTTGCCTTCAATTCCAATTTGGCTTATGACCTCGAGGGGCTAGGCGCTGGAGCTGGATGTCAAAGCGCTTATCCACAGTTCAAGCATTTTATAATTTCCTGGTAAACAATAAAAAAGCGCGTCAGCAATTATGCTGTACGCACCTATTAAATAGCAAATGCATGATTTCCAATCGTTTCCACTACTTCTCGAGTTAAAATCCAATCGCTCGTTGCTGTTTCCGGGTTATAAAAATATAACAACTCATCATTTTTATCTTCATTCTTCAACGCTTCTTGTACAGCTTTGTGCGCTTCTTTATTAGCAGGTTCATTAATGGAGCCGTTTTGAACAGGCTCAAATGCATTTTCTTCATAAATAACGTCTTTCACTGTATCCGGGAATTGTTCGTCTTCAACGCGATTCAATACAACAGTTGCAACGGCAACCTTTCCAGCAAATGGTTCACCCTTTGCTTCTGCATGAACAAGTCGTGCAAGCAAATTTTCTTCTTTTTTCGTAAGTGTTAGAGTTTCCTCTTTCTTTTCAACAAGCGCCATTGGTTCTATATCTGATTGTTCATTTTCTAAAAAACGTACGTCAATCACTTCTGATTCCTTCATTGCAATATCTTCTATCACTTCTGGATCCTTCATTTCAATATCATGTTTTTCCAAAATTAATTGCAGCGTGTCACCAGTCTCAATCACATCTACTTCTTTAGCATGTGATGAATTTGTTGGAATAACGGTATATGAAAGTACAAATGCAACGGAAAAAGTTAAAATAAATGATTTTTTCATATTGTAAACCTCCTGTTTTTCTTTTTTAAAATTGAAACAGGCCCAAGTACAAGGCTAACAGGTTTACAAGTACAAAACATTAGTGAATGATTGGCATTTTTACCAATGTTGTTTAATGGAGATGAAAAAAGATTTCGATTCACTGTCTCGTTTCTTTTATATAAAAATAAAAAAGGGTAGCTCTATTTGATTCGAGTTGCCCTTATCTTTGTGCTACATTATTTATTTAACTGTTCTGTTTCCAAGCGTCCGGCACCGTACAAACGGTATGCACCATGCATGGTCGGTCCAACATATTCATTTAGCTTCCAGCCATGGCGGATCGCTTCTGTAATAAAAGCTTTTGCAACGTCAATCGCTTCTAAAACTGATTTCCCTTTTGCCAGTTCCGCTGTAATCGCAGCAGAAAATGTACAGCCTGCACCATGAATATAGGTCGTATCGATTTTTTCATTTTCATAAAGCTTGAATTCATTGCCATCAAATAATAAATCAACAGCTTTGTCATGTTGTAATTTGCTGCCGCCTTTGATCACAACATATTTGGCACCAAGCTGATTAATTTTTACTGCCGCTGCTTTCATTTCATCAATGGTTTTGATTGGTCCAATTTGCGCTAATTGACTTGCTTCAAATAGGTTAGGAGTCACAACTGTTGCAATCGGTACGATCACCTCTCGCAATGCATCAGCTGTTTCAGGGTTAAGAACCTCATCCTCTCCTTTACATACCATGACAGGATCGATGACAACCTTTTCCAATCCAGCCTCTTTTATTCTACTTGCAGCTGTTTCTATCGTTTCAACTGTACCTAGCATCCCTGTTTTTACAGCATCAATTCCGACAGACAAAGCTGTATCCAGCTGCGCTTCCAAGGCATCATTTGAAATCGGAAAAACACGATGATGCCAGTGATTATTTGGGTCCATTGTTGCGATAACGGTTAAGGATGTCATTCCATATACGCCTAGCTCTTGGAACGTTTTTAAATCTGCTTGTATTCCTGCACCACCGCTTGTATCAGATCCAGCGATTGTTAATACTTTTTTCATTGTCATTTTATGTACCTCCAAGTTGATTAAATCGATTTATTAGTTATGATTGTGATCATACTGATTATTTTAATATGATACTCCTGGCATTCCAAAAAGTCACGCATCAATTAGCATACCGATAGCTTCGTTTGAAATCCCTTTGAATTTTCCATTTTTTATAATAAAGTTCAAAAAAATTTTTGCGTCACAGAGAAATTCCCTTGCAAATGATTGGAATGGGCTATTTCCTTTGTTTTTACAACAAATTGAATGAAAATATCCCTCCAATAGTGGAAGGATTATTCTACTAATAATTAATAGTTCATTATTGCTTTCCAAAATTCTTTTGCTACAGCTTGATACCCATCTGAGCTTAAATGGATATCATGTGGATTGGGAATATAGTCTTTTTCTTGTTTTTCGATCACTTTTTCTGTCGGTACGAAGGTAGCATTGGACGCTTGTGAGACAGCTTGGATAGTTTGATTTAATGCATCCAATAATGGCGATAACGCTTCTTGCTGGTCTTCAGGCAAGTGTGGGAATGGATGATAGTAGCCCATGACATACACGTTTGCATTTGGATTTAGTTTACCGATTTTATCTAAAATAACATATAGATTCTTTTTTATGCTTTCTAACGTAACTTTTGCCTGAGCTGGGTCCTGTTGGATCTGAGTTAATGAAGTGAGTAAATCATTAGCACCAATATCAAGTGTAACAACCTCTGCTTGTTTGATAGCTTCTTGAATTCCATTTTCATTTGTCATTAATTGATTTATGACATTAGCTGTTTTAAATCCAGATACCCCAAATTTTGTTAAATCAACATGATAATTGGATTGTTCAAAACGATCCACTAAATAATCAGCATATCCATCACCAAGCTGTCTATATGGTGTTTGTCCTGCTGCAAGAGAATCACCTAATGAAACATAATCCACTTGTTCTTTATTTAGTTCCTTCGCGAATGAACTAACTGGTAATGCCGCAAAAATTGCTCCCATAATTAAGAAGCTTATAATCTTTTTTCTTCCGTTCATCCTATTCACCCTTACAATATGATCTTTGCAGAAGATTTCAAATTAAAAACATAATTCCTTCTGTTTTTTATGTAATATGTAATGCTTTTCAAATTTTAATCACTTTTTCCATATTTAATTGAATTAATTTTTTAATATTCCTAAATATTCAGTCCAAGGACCAACATCTTCCTTGTATCTTTTAGCCATTACCCGGACAATTTGAGCAATATGTGTTAAATCATGAACAACCCAGGTTGAAAGCAATTCTCTTATCTTCACTACACCAAATGACGGGTGAAATCCCGTTATTTCAAGTTGGGTATCAGAAGCGATAAGCTTCTTTAGTTTTGATATGTTTTGCGTTCTTCGTGTTTTAAATTCATGCAACTTTTCTTCGATCGAACTTTCAGAATATTGATTCAAGTGAGAAAAACGATCAAAAACAGGAAATGGTTTGCTTTCTCCTTCCTGAAGAATCATTGCTAATCTTGGTATCCAGTTATGTTTTTCGCCTTCAATCAGATGATCAATTACTTCGAAGACATTCCAGGAACCTTCCCCTTCATTACATTGCAACCAGTTATCAGATAAACCTACTAAAAAAGACTCCAATGTTTTCGGTGTCCGCTCAAGTAACTCAATCGCTTCTTCCATTGTAAAATTCATATCATGGCTCCCTTCTAACAGCGCATCAAAGAAAAGGACAACGCAAAATCGTTGCCCCTTGTAACTATTTTTTAATCATTAACATCGAGTTCGCATTTACCTGAAACTCATAAGGAACTTTTCGTTCTTCCACAACAAATCCCATTTGAGTAAGATCGGTTATTAATTTATCAAGATGTTCATATCGATTCCCTTCTAAATCAACCAATGGGAAAATACGAACTTCCTCTTTTGTCACCCTTAATAATTCAGTAACCGTATTTTTATGAAAATCGAAATTTAATCTGTCTGCATAGGTAAACAAAAAATGGGCAGACAGTAGAATATCAAATTCCGCATCTTTAAATGGCAAAAAGGGCAATGTCACAGGAACATATCTTTCATTTGCCTCTTTCATATCATCGGTACATTCGTTTAAGGCTCGTAAACGGTGTTTTCTAAGGGTATCAATATTTTGAAAGCAATCCCAAACATAATGGCTTTTTACTTGTTCCATGTGCTCCATCGCGTGTTCGATATCTTGAAGACCTTTCTTTTTCAGATCCTCTCTTGAATGATAATAGGCAATGTCACAGGCTGTAACATTAAAGCCTAAATGATTACCGACAGCCGTAAACGAACAAGCCCCTGCCGGACAATCAAGTATTTTCTTTCCTTTTAGCTCTTCCTTTGAAAGCGAGAACATCCTCATGTATTCTTCAAAGGTTCTTCCGATAAAAATAATTCGTTCTAAAGCTAATTTTTCACTCTGCTCAACTCTGCTCAACTCATCTCACCTCTTCATAAAGAATTAACTACATATTATCACAGCTAATTGGAAATGTTAACCTATACATTCTTATAGTGGCTTTCTTTTTTGGAAAAATTCCATATATAGCTTGTTATCCCAAATCATTAGCCGATAATCAAAAGTCATACAGCTAATTATACTTCCAATTAAAATAAAAATTGCCATACACTCTTTTATTTTAATCTCTTTTTTTACCCTATGCCTTAGCGGATAATCCTTTTGTTCAAGTTATCATTTGTTATTTATGAAACTGTCAAGGAATAATTCCATCGACCAGCATCATAATAGGTCAAAGGAGTGTGATTTTATGACAAATGAAACAGTTATTGAAGAATTAAATACATTATTAAGAGGGACTTTTATGGGGATTCGCTCACTTGAACATTATATCCAAAAGCTAAATGACAATGATTTAAAGAGAAGCTTTCAGTCGATGCAACAGGAAGTGAAGCAAAATGCCCAGAAGTTAGCTGAACGGATCCAGAACCTTGGCGGTGTTCCTGCTGACGATGAGGGTGTATCCGGCTCGATGCATAGCTTTATGCATAAAGTCATGCTGCCTGATGATACAGAAGGGATCATTGAGGATTCTTTAAAGGGAATGGATAACTATGGTGTTCATTATTCTGAAGAACTTGTAAAAGGTGATTTAGATCCACAAAGTCGGCAAATTGCTGAAGAAGTGATTGATACGAGTCGGAGACATGTACAGCAATTGAAACAATTATTACATTAATATTGAAAAAGAAGACCATTCCATTTTGGTCTTCTTTTTAAAATGAATGAAATTAATGTTCCTTACTCTGTACTTCTGTTTTTTCTTTAGATAAAAACCAACCGCCTAATGCGATCAGAAGCATCACAGCCCAGAAGATGGTATTCCATATTGGTCCTTCAACAAAATCATGTGAAATAATATGAAGAGCTGGATGAGCTAATGTATGCATTAACAGCTTAACCCCAACCCATCCAACCAAAAGCATAGCAGCTGTTTCAAGGCTAGGTCGTTTTGTTAGTAGCTTAACGAAAAATCCTGCTGCAAATCGGATGACAATCAGACCTGCTATAGCACCTAATAATATAACAATAAATTTAGCAGCATCCATACCGCCGATATTCCCCATTGCTGTATCTGGCAAGGCAATAACAAGAGCAACTGCAGCTAAAATTGAATCTACGGCAAATGCGATATCAGCTAAAGCAATTTGTGCAACAGTCATACGATAGCTTCTCACTTTTTTCTCTTTTCCGTCATCATGCTTTTTTAATAAATGCTTTAGCGCAATGAATATTAAATAAGCTGCACCGATTGCTTGAACTTGCCAAACATTGTAAAGAAACGAAATAATAAAAATGGCACCAATTCTAAAAATGAAGGCTAATAACAACCCAATATTAATCGCTCTTTTTTGCTGTTCTGCAGGTAAATGCTTTGCCATAACAGCTAAAACCAATGCATTATCAGCAGATAATAAGCCTTCTAAAAGAATCAAAATCAGTAAAACCCAGCCATACTCCAATAATAAAGTGAGTTCCATCTTATCCTCCTAAAAAATAGTAATTACTTTTATGTTAAAGATAAAAACAAACGATTTTTTAGTGAAAACAGTTGTCTTTTCTTTTTACAATATTGTCCCGATTTCTTTCATTGCTTATGCAAAGATCTGACAGGTAAATACGTGAAGTATTCTATGATCTTTATTACCCATTTTTCATCCTAATCAATCTTTAGCTTCATTTCATCTACTTCATACGCATGACAAGTTAAATAGTTTCATATTTTTTTAGATTAAACGATTTTTTTCATGAGTTTTGTTAATTTTCTCATGCTAAAATAAGACCAATTCGAACTAACAATCTTTTATAATGGTTCTAATAAGCTTGTGAGGTGAAACATATGAGAAGTAAGGAAGAAATGATGAACCTGGGAATGAATTTTGCCCTTCAATGTGAAAAAATTAGAATCTTTACTCTAGAAGGATCACGAACAAATGCAAATATTCCGAGCGACGAATTTCAGGATTATGATTTTAGTTATTTTGTTACAGATATAAACTTTTTTAAAAAAAATGATGATTGGTTAAACTATTTTGGTGAAAGGATTTTGATGCAAAAACCAGAAGCAATGGAATTATTCCCGCCTGAATTAGGAAATTGGTTCTCGTATATCATGATTTTTAAAGATGGCACAAAAATCGATCTCACGCTTATTCCACTAAACGAGTATAAAGATTATTTTAAAAACAGTGATGGACTTGTTGAAGTGCTTTTAGACAAAGATAGGTTAATAAAAGAAACCGTAATTCCAACGGACAGAATGTATCATATTCAAAAGCCCAGCGAACAATCGTTCATTGACTGCTGTAATGAATTTTGGATGACTTCTACCTATATTGCAAAGGGTCTTGCCAGAAAAGAATTCCTCTTTGCTGCCGATATGATGAACGGGCCATTTCGCCCGAATTTACTCACGATGTTACGATGGAAGATTGGAATTGAAACTAAATTTTCACTTAGTATTGGCAAATCAGATAAGTTCTTACATAAATACGTCTCTGAAGACATATGGAATACTTTAATAGCGACATATGAAATGGGTTCATATCAAAAAATGTGGCATGCCCTTTATACGAGTTTTAATCTATTTAGAGAAACTTCTCACTTTGTCGCCCAAACTCTTGGGTTCCGCTATCCGGACTTCGATGAAAAAGTAAGCGCTTATATAGAAGGGATTCGTCAGAAATCCATACAAGAATAATTAAAGGGACAGTCCCCCAAACACAATAGTAAGCTCCATATCTTTGTGTTATTTGGAGGATTTGTCCCATTAACGTTTCTTTAATCAGGTTTAGACTTTACCCAGGCTGCAATGTCATTTACAACATATTCTGGTATGTTAGCTGGTGTAAAGTATTCCATCGGTGTGCTCATTTCCCCTTCTCCTTCTGTAAAGAAGTGATTAAGCTTTGGATATAACCTGTATTCAACATTGGTTCGATCTGAAAGTTCTTTTTTCCAAATTGGTATTTCAACATCTGAAACAACCTGGTAATCGCGCTCACCTTGAATAATTAACAATGGATTATTTTGCCGTTTTGCCATCTCTGCAGCTTTAATATCATTAATCGAATCCCAAAACACTGACTGTCCAAGATGGAATTCCGCTGGCGGATTTTCGCCTGAAAAGTTTGGATCATTTAGCATCGCAAATTGTTCCTTAAAAAACGCAGAATCCTGTGGTGTCAATTGGCCAATTGAAAGAAGATAATCAAATTGATCAAGGATGACATCCTGAATGGTTCTTGCTGGTCCGCCCATGACGATTGCACCAGCAATATTATCCCTTTTGTCTTGGTTGATCATTTGCGGCACCATCATACCGCCTTGACTATGACCAAGAATATAGATTTGATCATCATCGATCTTCTTCTCTTTTTCAAGCAAACGTGTTGCTAGAAGAGCATCATTTGTAGTCTCTTTATCAACCGTGTGATATTGATCCGCCGTTGTTTTTACTGAATGCTCGAATGTTCGTTTATTATAACGCAAAACCGCAATACCGTTTGAAGCTAGCCCATGAGCCAAATCACGGAATGGTTTTAAGGCATAGGCTGTTTCATCCTTGTCACTTGCCCCAGATCCTTGAACAAGAACGACTACTGGAAATGTTCCCTTTCCTTTAGGGATGGACAGTATGCCAGGCAGTGCAAATTCCCCTTTTCCGATCACAACCTCCTTTTCAGTAAACAAATCGGGATTGCTGTAAGCAGGCTCTGCTGCTGACGGTCCGAAAAAACTGTTTAATAAGAAATCATTGATCTTTCCGGTTTTGTCCACTCTAATTGTAAACGGATACGCCCCTCTTTCAAATTGAAGCACAACCTCTACATTTGTGTGGACTTTATTTGACTCTATCACCTCAGCTCCACTGATACCAGTGAATGCTCCTAATTGCGGGTGCAGCTGTTGTAAAACTGTGTTCCAGTAGATCTCCAACCATTGTTCAGAAATTGATTTCTTTAAGGCATGTGAAGAGAATTTTAAGGCTTGTCCATACTTACCTGCTTCCATAGCCGTCACAAATTGAACGGCATTATGTACAAAACGATCGTTTTGTTTATCTTTGGCAATATTAAGCCCTTTATTAACGGCCTTACTTTGCTCTTTAGTAACAAACCTTGGTATGTCTAGTAGATTAATAGATTTCGATACCGCAAAAGCTTCTGTTTGTTCAATCAAATCCATTGATTGGTTGGTTGAGCTCAATCCAGAAACTGATTCCTTTCCCATTGCCATAGTGGGGATGCTTAAAGAAATCGTCAGCCCCAGGATCAGACATTTTTTTCGAAATGATTTTTTCAAAAGAATACCTCCCCTAAAATCTTTGCTTCTTTTCTATCACTCTTTTTATTACGTTTCTGATAGGAGGAGGTTTCATAATTTCCCTTTTTTTCAAAAAATAGGTAAAAAGAAACATGATGATCTTGTTACAAAATGGAGACAAAGTAACAAAAAGTGGCATAAAAGTCCTTTGAGATCTTGTTAGATTTTAGTAGGAGAGAAATTTAACTGTTTAATAATTGCTGGCAATTCATTTAAATCATCTACAATTAAATCTGTATCGACATGATTCCATTGCACATCTTTTTTCCAAATTCCTTTGATTCCAACATTTTGAGCACCCCTTACATCGTTTTCAGGATGATCACCAACAAAAATGGCTTCGTGTGGTGGAACAGAAAGTTGATTTAATGCCTTTTTAAATAGAAGTGGATCTGGCTTTTTCCTTCCCTCCCACTCGGAAATTAACATAACATCAAAATATTTTTCAATACCTAATGCCAAGATATTATCCATTTGAAATTGTCCAAAGCCATTTGTAATCATTCCTAATTGCAGATTACTATTTTTCAAGTTTTCCAGCATGTCATTCAGATGCGGGAAGGGTACACAGTTATTCTTGAATTCAACTATGTAATCTTGAAGTAATTCTTTCCAAGTGATTTTTTCAATCTTAAATTCATTTACTAATTGTTTATATACCTCATCCTTCCAGACATAACCGCGTTCCTCGATTTCGATAAATCGTGAAACATACTTCTCTTTAGGTATGTGGCCAACCTGTTTATGTAATCTTTCATATTGCCGATTAATGAATAGATTTACCGATTCATCTCTATTTAATAACGTTCCGTCTAAATCAAATAGTGCTGCTTTGATCATCTAAAAATCACTCTCCTTTTTAAAGATTCTTTCTTGATTATTAAGCAAAATCCTTTTTTTCACGCTGAATCATAAAAGCTTAAATTAGCTTTTATTAAAATAAAGAACCGCCATAACCCAAGCAAAGATTAAGACGATTCCTCATTGGATATTATTATTTCTCTACAGATTCGAGCGTATATAATGAAAGGTTTGGATTAGGGTTAACCCAAGCACTTTCAAATACAAAGGTCAATTTATAATTTTCGTTATCACTGTATGTGACATAATACATTCCTTCTTGCTCTTTTTCGCTGACAGGCTCCCCAAGCAATTCCTTAACATCAGCTAAATGAATGGTTGTCAGCTGTGGATCGAAATCATCGATGGCTGTAATTGTTTTTCTGCCTGTTGAACCGTCATAAAGGAACCGAATATTCTTGCTCCAATAATTGGCTGCAACAGTACTTAAATCCTCTGCTGGACCCCATTCTTTTTCAACCTTTTTCAATGAATCCCCAACAGAAAATGAGCCGCTGCTGATCGTTTGCTGGGATTCATAGGCTAACCCCATGATTTTCCGAATCAACAGATCTGGGGAAGTCTCAGAGGGTTCTGAAGCAGCAGAAGCAAAAGCAGCCCCACTAAATAAAAGGAAAACCAATGTTAAAATTGAAAAGCCTCGAATTAAAAGATTACTTTTTTTCAAGATTATCCATCCTTTCTACAATTAATTATTCATGTAATTCCCTAGAAGACAGTTATCTCTGATGATAACAAAATCACTTAAACTTGAATCACCACTCCTTTCGTTTGTTTCAAATCATATATAAAACGATCTCTTTTCGGAAAAAGTCGCAAAAAAAATAAAAGTTAGGTCTCTTTTACTAAATAAAAAACCAAATGTCCTATTTATGGGAAATGTCCAATATTGATTTTCCTGATATTTAAAAAGGAGAATCATGCTTTTACAAGCTAAAACATGCGTATTGACAATGATAATCATTACTATTAATATGTTTTATGTGGATAATTGAAAATGATTATCATTACTGGTTATATGCGTTATCATTCTTGTTTTATTTTCTAACCTACAACACTATTATTAAAGGAGAAGATTAAAATGAAAAAAATATTCATGCCCTTTCTACTTTTGGTTGTACTTATTGTAAGTGCTTGCGGGAACAAAGAGACAACGAACGCAAATAATACATCAAAGAGCGAAGCAGAAACAGTTACATATCAATCTGAAACCGGACCTATTGAGGTTCCTGCAGCCCCTCAAAGAATAGTTGCGCTCACCAATGGACCTAATGTATTAGCTTTAGGCGGTAATATCGTCGGCATTGATCAATGGACTAATATGAATCCTCTTTTTCAAGAAAAACTTAAGGGAGACGAAGTCGTATCAGAGGAAGACTTGGAAAAAATCATTGAACTGGAACCAGACCTAATCATAGCAGGATCCCACATGAAAAACTTAGATAAACTAAATGAAATCGCACCTACTGTTGTATACACTTGGGGAAAATTAGATTATTTAACACAGCAAATAGAAATCGGAAAACTCTTAAACAAAGAAAAGAAAGCAATAGAATGGGTTACTGATTTTAAAGCGCGTGCAGAAACCGCAGGAGAAGCGATTCGCGCAAAAATTGGTAATGATGCAACTGTTTCTGTGATTGAAAGTGGTGATAAGGAGTTTTATGTATTTGGAAATAACTATGCACGCGGAACAGAAATATTGTATCAAGCAATGAAACTGAAAATGCCTGAAAAAGTAAAAGAACTTGCACTTGAATCAGGTGTCTATACATTCTCTTCAGAAGTTCTTCCTGAGTTTGCCGGAGATTATATCATCTTTAGTAAAAACCCAGATGGTGATAATTCATTTTTGGAGACCGCTACATGGAAAAACATACCTGCAGTAAAGAACGGTCGTGTAATTGAAATCAATACTAAAGCATCGACCTACAGTGATCCAATCACTCTTGAGTACCTTTTGAAAATCTTTGAAAAATCATTACTTGACAATTAGTCACCAAAGAAGGAATTCGTAGAATATGAATTCCTTCTTTAAATTTTGTGCTGTACCTATATTTCAAGAGGAGCAAATTATTTTCATTTGTTTATTTCTGCTTTTATAAATAGTTTTTGCAAAAGCTGATTTTACCCATTCAAGGAAGCAGCGGTTTTCCATATTTCACTAACACATGCCACAAAAGCTTTAATTCCTGAATGACTACCTTATATGATCCACGATCGCGCCATTTTTTTGGATTGCGTGCTAAATCAATTACTGCAGCTCCAATTTTGCTGGCATCGATAAAATTATTACTTGTAATTCTTCTTGCTAAAGATGGCATGGATGGACCTCTAAAATCTAGCGGCACCTCATCAACGCTAAGAACAAATCCCTTATGCCAATAAAGATCAATGGAATACTTTAAGCATAACTGTTCTAAAATTTTCCCTATTTGATTTTCCTTGAATGAAGGATCTGCAACTAAGATTTCCACATCTTCTTTTAAGGAGATATCGCCATGAACCTGGGCTTCGATGTAATGATTAAGATTTCTGCTAGGATCTCTGTTCGCTGGGTCTGGAAATGGTTTTTCAAGATTTACAAGCATATGATTGATAAGTCTAGTTGGTGTTAAATTGATTTCACCGATTGCAAAATCTCTTAAAAACGTCTCTTCAAATAAGGCAGCCAAAATGATGTCAAACTCTTCAAAAGTTCCCTTTTCTTTTGGATTTTGGTGTGAATCCAAATAAGTAAATGTAGAACGATATGACGTTTCAGGAGATAGGAGAAAATAGCAGGATCCAAAACGAGGAGCAGGTCCGTCCGGATGTAACATGACATTTAATGCTCCATATTTTGGTCTTTGATTATTGGTTGTTCCCGCTAATTGATAGGCTCCGCCAAAAATTTCCTCCTCCCAAATGTCTCGTTCACCTCCAGGGTAAGCGGATACACTGCCATTTGATAACAGTGTTTCAAATTGACTCTTATATATTCCCTGTTCGAGTAGAGCCTCAGCAACACTTTTCATAGTCGAATCAGGTCGATCTGGATGAAAGTGCAAAGCAATCCTTGCGTGTTTTTTTAATTTGACCACCGCATTTTCAAATAATTCTCGCGGGATATTAGACATTTTAAGTATGTGGTTAATGGTTGATTTTGCTTCTTGCTTATTATTTCTTGCATAGTTTGTAATATGCTCGATTGCTAAAAGTTGGGACTTTGATAATTCCTTGAACAGAAAAGTCTCTCCTTTCATTTTCATTATAATTTAAATCGAATGACGCATTTTTTAATAGATACTGTTTTATCAAACGAGAATTCTAGATAAGTATATTTAATCCTCACTGTTTCTATCTCACTATCATGCCGCTAATTACAATAATAAAAAATATATATTTCTAATCTCAACCTCCTTTTTCTATGTATTGGTTAGTCAAAAAAAGGAGGTTGTCTAAAAAAGATATGATATTCGGGTTTGACACCATCCAGTTTAAAATATGCTGAGTTATTGTAAATGCTTAGGTGGAGCTTTTTTATGTGCATTATACTGAACTTCTGCAAAAATATCCTCTTCACTTTCTTGCTTATGCTGTTTATTTAACAGGTTTAAAATTTCATTTATATGTGTAAGTTGTGCATTACTGGGTATCAAGTTAACGATTGTTTGTTTAAAATCTTCAAAGTCTTTTTTTGTTACAGGCTTAGCTTCATCTTTTAATTCGAAACCCAATTGACCATTTGGTTCTAGTGTTGCCCATTTTACGTCACTTATTTTAGAAACACTATTTTGTCTTAGCTTCATTTCAAGCTGGTCAACGGATAATCTAAGTTTTCTCAAATTTTTTTCATCAAAATTTCCGTTTTCAATGACGACCTTTGCTTTACCTGTAATCATTTTTTCGAACTTGTCAGATTTTATTTGAATAAACTCCATAATTAATAATGTAACGACAAGAACAGCACCAATTAAAAAAGTTGTCCAAATATTTTTCCCCGCTACTGGTTGAATAAGTAAAGTTCCAATCGCAATCATGATGACAGTTTCAGCCAATGTCATTTGTGAAATGGTTTTCCTGCCTGCAATTCTTAAAAGGACTGTTCCTGCAAAAACAATTAATATCGGTTTCCAAATAAGATCCCATACCATAAATTTATACCACCATTTCATTTAAGAAGTTTGGTGATATCTTTCCTAACTTATCCTTTTTTATCCATTTGATTGGTTCATAAATCTTGAGAAAGCCTGATCATATCCCTGCATTGGATACCGTTCTCGAATATTTCTTCTTGATAATGTCTAACGAAAAAATCTCTATCAATACCAATTATTCTAAACCCACACTTTTGATAAAGAGCCAGTTGATCAATGCTTGAATTTCCAGTACCAACTTCAATTGTTTTGAACCCTTTCTGTTTGGATGTTTGTATTGCATGGAGTACTAATCGTTTCCCAATCCCTTTTCCCTGCTCTTCTTCTAAAACCGCGATGTTTACCAATTCGACGGTTTCTGGTCTTGTCGGAAGAAGCACATAAACCCCAATCAAATGATTTTCCTTTTCAGATATATAGCATTCTCCTCTATTCACATACTCGTTAACAAAGTTTTGAGAAGGGTCAGCCATTAAAAGCAAATTCATTGGTGCTTTATCATCTCTATTTAGTTTTCTGATTTTCATATGGATCTCCTCTATCGAAGTTTTACTTTCAATTGATTTACCTTTTTCATGAATCTTTTACTCTTGTACTCCCTAACAAAGCTTAGATATAAAAAAAAGCGCAAGGCGCTAAGCATTCGGCGACAAGCATAAGGCGAACAAGAATAGAAGGTGTTCTTTACCTTCAATTCCTGTTTGACTAGCCCCTAGAGGCGGTTAAAAACTAGGGCGGCCTTATCTCTTAACTGCACTTGCAAGTCCTGTGCTTCGCCGATGGCGCCTGGAGCTAGATTCAGAAACGCAAGCTATGTTAAGAAAATATATAAATTCTTCTATAAAAAAGAACAGGCAAGCTGACCTGTCCAAATAAAAAGATGAAATTCATACTACTATTCATTCAATCCCAGTGATGTTAGGTAATTCTTAACTAATTTTTCAGCTTTTTCTTCGGAATTCACGCCAAAATCAGATGTCATTGTACGTGTTATTGCTAGTAATTGATCCTCTTTTATTCCTGCTGTTAAAAATCGATCTACAACATAAGCCACTGTTTCATCAATCTCTTTTTCCATTAACAATCTAGTCATTTCAATTTCTTTCCCCCTACCATACTAGAAAACAAACATAATTATGACAAGATTTACTATACCGTGAAAAAGGTGAAAAATTTGTAAATTGGTGTCGTTGTCGAACGTTTTTTTTAGTTAGTTGTCATTTTTCCATTTTATTGTTTATTTGTTACTGGTTTCAGGGCATCTTCTAAGAATAGCTGGTATAAATAAAGAATAACTGATGATGAAACACTTAATAGAAAGAGTTGTATCCTAGTCATATTTTTCATTTTATAAATATTTAGCTTTTCAAATAAAGTTGTAAGCGGATATGCAAATATGATACCTAAACCAATGTTAGCGGCTAAATAGAGCCAAAAGCGTCCTAATGTAAATTTAAAAAGCCAAATGGGTAAAAAAATAAATGGTCCAAATGCAAAAGGAAAATTTGAAGGCAATTTAGGTAAGATACTGTTTTTTCTACCCACCATTTTGCTTTCTCGTTAACTGCACTCAAGATCGTATACATGAATGCCGTTAAGGTTCCGACAGGCAAGTATCGTTTGAGTGAAAATTTATCTAATTTAAGTAGCGAAGCCCAAGATATGAAAAGTACACCATATAAGATAACTTTTATTTTCATGAAATTTCCTCCATTGTGCTCTTTAAGCATATCCTTCCCAAAATTTCAACAAATATAAAAGGAAATGTAGTTCATAATTAATTTGAAACAGGCTCGTCATTCATCACTAATCCCAATTAAAACTGGCCAAACCTGTTTTCACCCACTCAAATTCTGACATCAGATGGTGGAACAATTAATGTATAAAAATACATAGTATCGTCAGAACTCTAAATAACATACATTATAAATCAACTAGAACATTAACAAAAGGAGCTGTTACACTTGCGTTACACAATCATTACAGGACAAATCCCGAGTCTTCCTGGATATGAGATGGCCCATTATCTTTACCCTTCTAGTTATCATCCTCATCTTGTTCCATATATTTGGTGGCAGCCATCTTTTACAGTACCTGGTCAACATGGGATACACCATGTTTATTATTTTAGATGACACCGTAGTTTTCATTTTTTGAAGCGATCTACCCTTTTAAATATAGAATCACAATAGCCAAAATGATAAATCCAATTAGAAAAAATGGTCCGATTCCTGATGTATATACGATGTGAATTTTAACGTAAAGAACTATATTAACGATAAAAATGATAAGTAACAAAAAACTCAATAACATGATTACGTGTTTATGTTTATTTCTATACAAACTATCAGCCCCTTTTTGGAAGCTAGTTTTTAGATCTTATTTAATATCATTCACCTTACCCATATGTTTTGCCTTTATCAAACTTTATGTAGGGTATACCTTGTATTATTCTGGAAAAAATCTATGCGTCCCCCTTTAAAAAAACTTGTTTTATCATTTTTGTTTAAAACAGTATCATCATTCGTTTTCTTAAAGATCTGTATAATAACTTTTTTCTTTTAATTAAACCTTTTTTTTTCAATAAATGAATATTATTGCTATTTAAAGTTCATTTTAATGGTAAAACAGGTACGAGGTACTCATATGATATTTGATACATTTTCTGAGTTTTATAAAAAAATATGAATTTAAATGAAGAAACCATCCAGGCTTGGGTTGATAAAACATTATTTACCTACCATTGGTGGTTAGGTGTTATACTGATCATTGTGCCTTATATCCTTTGGTTTAAATTTAGAAAACGAAAAAGTGCTGATAGACTTCATTATGCTGGACTCTTTGTTGCATTAGCCTCTTCAACTTTGGACTATGTAGGGACGTTTTTTGGATTATGGAAGTATGATTATGAAGTTATTCCGATTGTGCCAACCTACACCCCCTTTAGTTTTGCTATTTTGCCTATCACGGTGATGTTTATTTTGCAAATTAAGCCAAAGATTAATCCATTCCTTAAGGCCTTTGCTTTTGCTGTATTTTCTTTGATTGCTTTACCAATTGTAAAGGGAATTGGAATATATGACCCTGTAAAATGGAACTACTTTTATTCATTTATTATTCAATATATCATGTATCTTATTGCTCATTACCTTGGTACAAGAAACAGATTTGCTGAACTAAAAGATCAAAAATAATAGGTGAGAAACAACATTCCCACCTTTTTGTGTGTTTATAAAACAAACTGCCAATCTTCTAATCCTTAAAGTGATCAGGGTGTGACAGACAAATGTTTAAAATTCAATTAAGTTTTCTTTTTCACTAAATATTTCATTAAAATAAATCCGATCACTAAGCCTGGTATCAAACTCAACATCGGAAGCCAGACTGGGCCAAACAGGATTCCGAAAAAGTGCAGCTTCGATGAATAAATACATCCAACGGTTACAAAGTAAGCTGCAAATACAAAAGGTAAAAAAGAATACGCTTGTTTTCCTCCGCCTGCATCCTTCCATGCATCCCACAGCGAATAGAAATATAAACAAGGATAAAACATTAACCATTGATAATCAGCTTGTAGAATTGATTCCTCAATTTCCCCTTGAAAACTGTAAATAATAACACTGTTAAAATTCGCCTGGGCATTAATAAATAATTCCAGGATCAATAAAATAATTCCCTTTATCATTTTTCCGTTGAGAAATTGACCAAATCCAGGAAATGCAATGCTCCATAATAACGCTTCTAATGGGTTCGCCACTTTCCATTAGTCCTTTGCCAAGTTTCATTATTTATCTCCATCCAACGATCCTCCTAGTCCTAGTTAAAAACCATCTGAGGTTAACTTTCCCAAAAAGAAAAGAAATTATCTTCAAACAACAAGTACCAAAAAATGTAAAAGGAAGGCTTTTTGCCTTCCTTTACTCATTGATTTATTGTTTTTCATGGTCTTTCTTTTTCACTTTTGATTCCATATTCGGTCGTATATTACCTGGTTATTCTCTTTTTTTAACAGAAAGACATCAGGATTACTAAGATTTTTCCATCCGTCAAATCCGAACTCTTTATTATAATGATGTAACAGCAATGATAAAAGATTGCCATGAGTCACTATCACTGTATGTTCAAAATCACTTTGAAAAACTTCTTCGATGACCTCTAAGATTCGCTGCATAGCTTCTTGACTTGACTCACCGCCATCATACTTCACCTCGAGATCTTCAAAAGTTATTCTCAGTTTATCATACCAATCTGGAAGATTACTCGTGCTTAAAATACGTTCTGACAAATTACTATTACTCTCAATTTCTATCTTTAATCGCTCAGCAAGCGGCTGAACAGTTTTCATCGCACGCTTATATGGACTCGATATAATCCGCTCAACCGTGAAATCAGAGAAAAAGTTAGATAGTTCAATTGCTTGATTAAAACCGCGGACTGTAAGGTCTGCATCGGCTTCCTGTCCATTAGCTTCACAATGTCTTACAAGATAAATGATTTTCACCTAAACCACTCCATTATTAAATCGTAAACACGAACCTTTATGTCCAATGCGGGTTCCAAACTACTTCCCATAAATGACCATCAGGATCTTGAAAATGTCCGGAATAGCCTCCCCAAAAGGTTTCATGTGCAGGATCTGTGATGACAGCACCAGCTTGTTTAGCTTTCTCCATGACCAAATCGACTTCTTCTTTACTGTCTACATTGTGACCAATTGTAAATTCGGTCGCGCTTGGAGCTGTCAAAGGTATTTTTGCTTCATGAGAAATATCCTTTCGATTCCATATTGCAAGCTTTAAACCCGACTGCAGATCGAAAAAGGCAACAGCACCGTGCTCAAATTCTTCGCCTTCGATTCCTTTTGTCGGCAAACCTAGTCCGTCACGATAAAATGTTAAAGACCTTTTCAAATCATCTACACCTAACGTAATCACTGTAATTCTCGGTTCCATTTTTACCTCCATATAAAAGCTATGTATTTATATTTTTTACTGATTCAGTTGAATTTCTTAAATTATGGCTGTAAATCATCATTTAAGCAAAATTCGATTCTTTGTCTCAACCATTGAGGTATGTAATGATAGAAACAATGGTCCCCATATAAATCCTTTACTATTTTTCTATATATTACCATATGAACAATTGTTGGGTCAAAATTCTCTAACTTATTTACTAGAAACATAGCTAATTAGTACATTCTACAGCTATTCTTTGTTCGTCAGAAAAAAAGTGTTACCATTTTTACGGTAACACTTTTTACTAAATATATTAAGCTGAACGTTTTTCTAAAGAAGCATGCTTGTTCTTTTCTTTAAGACTTAGCATTGCAATAAAGGATACGCAGTATAATGCTGCTAAATAAGTCATGGCGATTGTCATATCATAGCTTTGCAGAATATATCCGACAAGAATTGGCGAAAGGCCGCCAACGGCTCTACCAAAATTAAAAATTGTATTCGTTGCGGTGCTGCGAATTTTAACAGGATAAAAACTGCTGATTAATGCACCATATCCAGCAAACATTCCGTTAGAGAAGAAGCCAACGATCGCACCGCCGATTAAGACACCTGCACTTCCTTCAGCAAACGAATATAAAAATACTGCTGATGCTGAAGCAAGAAGAAATATTCCGTATGACCGTTTTGCACCAAATCGATCCATAAATTGTCCAAAGGTCAGCATTCCGATAATCATTCCAACAGCTGTACTGATTGTCCAAAGCGCTGAACCGGAAACCGACAATCCTTGTGATTGTTGCAGCATGGATGGCAGCCAGATCATCAATCCATTGTAACCTGCGATCTGCACAGTTGCCATAATCGCTAAAGATAATGTTGTAAAAGCAATTCTTGGTGTTTCAAATAACTGCAGCAGTTTACCTTTCTCTTTTTTGCTTTCAACTTTCTTTTCTTTTTGAGCAGCTACCCATTCCGGTGATTCATCTAAGTTTTTGCGTACAAGATAAGCAAAAATGACGGGTAGGACACCAACAAAGAATAATGCTCGCCAACCGAATAAAGGAAGGATCATCGCACTAAGCAAGGCTGCAAGAATAACGCCATATTGTGCACCGACACTTACATATGAAGAAACTCTTCCTTGTTTATTCTTTGGCCACGCCTCTGCAACAAGCGCCATCCCGATGCCATATTCTCCACCAGCACCTAAGCCGGCAATGAATCGATATAAGTAAACCTGTTCAATATTTGTAGCTAATCCAGTTAAGGCTGTTCCAATTGCAAACAAAATAATAGTATAGGTGAAAATTCGTACTCTCCCAAATTTATCAGCTAAAATTCCGAATAATACACCACCAATTAGCATTCCAATATTCGTAATGGAAGAAATAAAACCGCCAGTAGCTAAATCAATGTTAAATTCGGATATAATCATTGACATCGCAAATGAGATAAACATGATGTCCATGCCTTCCAATGTTAAACCTGCTACAGATGCAACGACTGTTTTTTTACGATAATTCATTGTAGTTCCACCCTCCGTTGTAATCTTGTCATATCTCTTTTTACTTTGAAGGAATGGAGTTTGAATTCATCCATTCTCTTTTCAAGCCTCACGGGACTCTGATTAAAAGAGGTACTTATTAATAAACTTAAAAATCCCTTTGGTCACAGAGGACAAAAGGGCATAATAAGACATACATGAATCCATAAATTAGTTTTCATTTGCCACCCTTTTCGGCCTCTCTGGACCGTATTAAAGGTAAAAATATTATTTTGATATTATACTAACAGGTTTAACAAGCTGATTCAATAAAAAAATGATCTTCCCACGTCTTTGAAGAAAATTGTGATTTTTAAAGATGGTATTTTCTGGACTATCCTTCAATTTAATATTTTTCCTATATTTACTTTAACGACATATTTGTCATACTCGTGACATATAATGTATCAATCTCATAGGAAGGAGGAGAAACCAATGGATAATCGGATTTTCTTATTCCTTGCTACGATTTTATCAGGTTTTGCACTTATTAAAGTTCCTTTAGCTGGCTCATTTCTCGAAAGCGTTTCACCATTTACTAATATTCTCGGCATATTAACTGTTTTAGTCTTCTCACTCGTCTTACTTTATCATGGCGTAAAAGGTTTATTTAGTAAGTAAATACGTATTAGGAAGGCACTCTATATGGGTGCTCTTCTTTTTTAAAAACATAAGTTTTAATTAATCATATATCAAAAGAAATAGGTGAGGAAAACATGTTTGCTGTTTATTTTTTTGAGAACAAAAATCTTTTATTAAGTCAGCTTCTTAGACGTGTTCCAACTGATGGTGAGGAATTAAAAATTAAAGGCCGAAAAGGTAAAGTTGTAAATGTTACACAGGTAGATGAAAACAAATTTTTTGTACAGCTTCAATTAGAAATTGTAAATAAAAATAAACTTAGTTTAGAACAGGTAAAAAAGAAAAAACGATAATGCATTGAAAAACGCACATGAGCTTTCTATGTGCGTTTTTCTATTTAAATAATTAAAAATACATCCTAATGATTCTTTTTATTTCTGCCACCCGACTCTGAATCAATTGATGTGAAATTGGCAAATATGGTTGGAGCTCTTTCCAACTCTCCTTCATATCTTCCTCTGAATTGTTCAAAAGCAATATACGACTTCCATAATCTGCAATCTCCTGCAGACACCAGCGATAAAAATAAAATTCGAATATTCCCTCATCTATGATTGTATGAGGACGTTGCATAAGATAACTTGTTAAAAAGCGTTTAAAATCAACTGGTTCCCCATCAACTTCAATAAAGTTCATAAGGTCTCGTTCTACAGGCGCTATTTTGATTTCTCCCCAATCAATGATAAATAATTTCTCATCGTAATCACGTAATATATTTGCAAAATTAGCATCACCATGCGTCATCACAAGCTCTCCTGGTAATGCAGAAAATTTCATTTGCATTGTTTTCATTTTCTGTAGGACTTTTAGTAAATCATCTCTTTCGTTCATAAATAATAAAGCTGTTTTTTCCTTATAATCATTTTTCCTAAGATCATGATGTGCTGATATTTGTAAAAGCTTGCGAATTGTTCCCTCAAAAGGATTTTCAAATTGTTCTATTGGGAGTTGTTCAAATACTCTACAGTTTATTGAATGTAAATCTGCCATCAGCCTAGAAATCGGTTCTAAATAAAAGTTAAAATTTTTTTGATCATAAATGGAGCTACCGTTAATGTATGGGAAGAGCGAAATGGCATTATCGTTTATTTTTAACAACTCTTTCCCGCTGCATGTGCGGATTGGCGCTACTACATACTTCTTACCATATTGATGGCAAAGAGTAGAAACAACTGATAATGCAAATGAAAGATAATTACTATCATCCATTTTTTCAACTTTTGCAAAAAAGCTTTTCCCGCTCTTAGCTTTAATATGGTAACCATACCCTCCCTCTCCTTTTGGAATGAAATGAAACCCATTTATTTTCCCAATTGGGTAAGCTTCTTCTATTATTTGTATAAGGGTTTCAGTATTAATCCCGGAGTTATCTCTTTTCATATTGCCTCCCCCCTATAAAAACGAACAAAAGCGAAAGCGCCTTGATCAGCCTAGGGCAAATAAGCCGAATTGGAATAGAAGGCGTTTTTTGCCTTCAATTCCAATTTGGCTAGACCCTAGAGGGGCTAGGCGCAGGAGCTGGATGTCAAAACGCTTATCTACAGTTCAAGAATTTTATATTTTCGTGAACGAAGAAAAAGGCTGCTAGTATAACAGCCTCAATAAGATTTTAAACATCCTGACTTATTTTCTGGACGAAATATTAATTCCTGCTTTCTTTTTAAGAACTTATACTAAACTCAGGAATCTCAATTTTTACCTCACTGCCTTGTTCAGATGAGCGTAAGATGCCATCGATAATCGCTTGGTTAATGACAATTTGTTCCCCAGGGATTGGCGCAGGTTTTCCTTCCTTAATTGCCACAACAAAGTCGCGAACTTTTTCATAGAAAATATTTAGCTGATGATTTTGTACAGGAATCGTTGATTCAGCATGATGGCCTTTTATATCATGGAATAGGCTGATTGAACCGATTCCCCCATCCCATACACCGCTCCAAGGACCGCTGCCTGCAGGAGTTAGTTTTAAGCCGGCGTCAGTTCCAAGGAAGATCGTAGGTCCAAGAGAGTCCATATGCATTGCCCATGATATTTTGAAATTCAACACGATGCCGCCTTCTAATCGGACCATCGCCACTCCAAAATCTTCTACCTCAAACTTATTCGCTTCAGGATGATAGAGCGGATTTGTTCCAAAATGGTTAGACGTATAAGCTGATACAGTAAGTGGCTTAGGATAGCCAAGCGCATTTAAGGCAAGATCCAGTGAATAGCAACCGATATCCGCCATAGCTCCTGCTCCTGCTAATCGTTTATTAATAAATGTTCCACCTGGCATCCCGCGTCGGCGTCCCCCGCCGGTTTGAACATAATAAACATTCCCTAATTGGCCAGATTGAACAATCTCTTTTACTGCCTGCATATTCGGATCATACCTTGGTTGAAAACCAACTGAAAGGATCTTATTCGACTTTTGTGAAGCTTCAACCATCTCAATTGCTTGATCTAAGGTAACAGCCATTGGCTTTTCAACAAGCACGTTTTTCCCAGCAAACAGAGAATCAATGCTTGTGTTGTGATGGGCAACATTTGGTGTACAAATACTGACTCCATCAATATCCATTTTTAATAGCTCCAGGTGATCATCAAATCCCTTTGCTTCTTTTAATTCAAGCTGTTCAATAAATTGCTCTGCCTTGCCCGGAATGACATCGGCTACAGCGACAATTCTTACATCCGGCATTTGCTTATAGGCTCTTGCATGGGCAGCGGCAATTCCACCGCTGCCAATAATACCGATATTGATTGTATTAGACATCTACTTTCCCTGCTTTCTTTTCGGTCAGCTAACAGTATTGATCGGTTGATAGCCTGCCGCTTGATAAATTCTTTCAGTTAATGTTACGACTTCTTTTGCAAATTCCCCTGGGACCATTACTTCTTGATTACCTAAAATGGCCTCAATAAAGCTTTTATCCGAATTAGTTGTTTGCATTGGGAGCTCAGGTTCAATCGCTTCTTGACCTAAAAGCCTGAGCGTAATCTTCCCATTATCATAGAAAATTGCTCCATTTTCCCCGCAAAAAACATAGGTTTCATGCCAGCATGGGGCATTTCCGATAATATTCAGTCCAGCAACTACATTATGTTCAAAGCGGATTGCGGTAAATGAATCCTGCTCGACAGGTGTTTGATGCAGCTCCATTTTCGCTTCAACTTCAAGAGCTTTTAAGCCTGTCGTCCATAAAAGAACATCAACAATATGACTGCCTGAATCCATCAGCATGCCTCCACCTGATAACGAAGGATTTTGCCGCCAAGTCCCCTTTGTTAAATGTTTCCAATCTTGATATAAAGAAGCAGTGATTGATGTAAGCTTGCCAATTTTGCCGTTAGCAATTGCTTCGCGTATATAAAGGAAAGCCGGTTCAAAATGTCTTTGGTAGGATACTTGGAGCAGCTTGTTTGCTTCCTTCGCTAACTCGATAAGCTCTTCTGCTTCTTTTAATGAACAGGCCATCGGCTTTTCAATCAGAACATGACAACCATGGTTGATGCTATCAACTACATGCTGATAATGAAGGGTATGCGGTGAGCAAATTAACACCGCATCCATCGGGATATTCTCAAGCATGTCTTGATGGCTATCAAACTCTTTAACACCTTCAAGGTGAAATTTCTCAATTAACGTCTTCCGATTGTTCTCATTCGGATCAGCTACTGCAACAATATCAGCATGTTCGATTTCACCTAATTGTTTCACATGCAAGTGAGAAATGCCGCCTGTGCCAATAATACCTAACCTTATTCTTAACATCTCGATCACCCCGTTAACATTCTTTTCCGACATGCAGATTGGAAGCGAAACAAACTTTTATTAATTTGTAACGAAAGAGGATTGTTCTTCAAAATAAACAGCTTTACCTGTTTTAGCAGATTCATAGATTGCTTCTAAAATTTGTGTAACAACAAAAGCTTGTTCAGGTTTTACGACAGGCTCTGTGTCATGAATGATATTATCAATCCAAAGGCGGGCTTCTAAATCTGCATCTGATTCTGCCTTTCCATCGTAAAAGGCCACTCCGCCTGGTCCAAGATCAACTTTTGTCGTGTAAAGCTTACCGAAGCTTTCACCATTGATTCTCAGTCCATCCTTCATATCAGCGCCACCCTCTGTTCCGCTAAGTGAGCATTTTGCTTCATCCACATCCAAAGAATTTAATGCCCAGCTTGATTCCAACACAATCGTTGCGCCATTTTCCATTGTGATAAAGCCAAATGCAGAATCTTCAACAGTAAACTTTTCAGGATCCCACGGTCCCCATGCATTTGCTGCATTTTTCTTTTGGCTTAATTTATGGTATGTCGAACCCATAACAGATTTAGGCTTATAGTTATTCATCATCCACAAGGTCAAATCAAGTGCATGTGTTCCAATATCAATCAATGGTCCACCGCCTTGTTTTTCTTCATCTAAGAATACGCCCCATGTCGGAACTGCACGGCGGCGAATCGCATGTGCCTTCGCATAATAAATTTCACCTAAATCTCCGCGTTCACATACTTTATGTAAATGCTGGCTATCTGGACGGAAGCGATTGTTATAACCGATTGTCAGCTTTTTACCAGAACGTTTTGCAGCCTCTAGCATTGCTTTTGCTTCAGCAGATGTTTTTGCCATTGGCTTTTCACACATTACATGCTTACCTGAATCAAGCGCCGCTACAGAAATTTCTGCATGGGAATCATTTGGCGTAAGGACATGCACTACCTCAATTGTTTTATCTTGAAGAAGATCGCGGTAATCGTCATATACCTTTGCATCTGGTGTACCGTATTCAGCCGCCGCTTTTTCTGCTCTTTCTACTAAAATGTCACAGAATGCTGCTAGTTGAACATGTTTTAATTTTGATAAGCTTGGCATATGCTTACCGTTTGCGATTCCTCCACACCCGATAATGGCTACCTTTACTGTTCTTGTCATTTTCATTTCCTCCTAGATTTCTTTATTTAAAGTAAATTTCAAGATGTTCTTTAGCTTTTATAATTCCTTGCTGTTCCTTCTCCAAGGAACCCCAATAACGATGATCTTCCAATTCAATACTAATTGGTCCTTCATAACCGATCTTTTCCAAACGAACAGCTACTTTCGCCCAATTAACATCCCCTTGTCCCGGAATTGTATATCTCCAAGGCCCTTCTGAAAAATCATAGTGAACGCCAAAGGTGGCAGCAATGTTACCGCATTCATATTGCTCATCAAATAAAATTTCGGTGTCTTTGCCATGACAGTAATTAATTCTGTCGCCAAAATCACTCATGACTCTTAGATAATCAATCCCAAGTCTAACTAAATGTGATGGGTCATAGTTAATCCCAAAATGTCTCGAAGGGATCGCATCAAACATGGCTCTTAACATTTCAGGTGTACTGCCCAAAGTTGGATAGTATGGCGCAGGTCCCGGCCAACCTTCTAATGCAAGATAAATCCCTTCTTGTTCTGCATGTTCGACAATACTAGGAAACGTTTCTTTCCAAATTTCAAAAGCATCTTTGCGTGACATCGTGATATCCTCAGGAACAAGACATATAAACATCACTTTCCCGCCTAGACGAGAGATTTCTGTTATTTGGTTTTTAAGCGCTTCCACAGCTTCTGTCCGTGCATCCTTATCTTTATTTAAAAGCTTCGTTTGTCCAACAGCTCCAACACCATCAATCGAACCTACTTCAAGTCCGTTTGCCTCAAGGACCGCTTTCACTTCTTCGTTATAATAAGGGACATCAATGACATCAATGCCAATGCTAGAAGCCCACTTTGCTACGGATTCAATTCCGTCAGCACCAATTTTTGGTGGAATTCTCATACCTATTTTCTTCGTCATGCCAACAACCTCCTGCTATAATCATATATTTTTATAAAACTATTTAATTCCACTAAACGTGATTCCTTGAATAAACGTTTTTTGTAGAAAGAAAAACAAGATAATAATTGGTAGTGTCATCATTGTTGATACAGCCATCATTAATCCCCACTCAGTCCCCATTTGCGTTTGGAATTGCTGAAGTCCTAATGACAATGTATATTGGGTTTCATCTGTTAAGTAGAGTAATGGACCGATAAAATCTGTCCAGCTGCCCATGAATTGGAATAACCCTACGGCTAGAACGGCAGGATTTGCCAATGGAAGCATAATTTGCCAATAAATTCGAAATTCGCTAGCTCCGTCAATTTTAGCCGCATCCCTTAAATCATTCGGCAGCCCTAAGAAGAATTGACGTAATAAAAAGATGTAAAAGGGTACGCCGAAAAAGGCAGGTACAATTAAAGGAAGCGGTGTTCCGACCCATCCCATTTTGTTAAAGATCAAAAATAATGGAATCATCGTTACCTGACCAGGAATCATCATGACCGCAATGGTAATGAAAAAAAATACATTACGTCCCTTCCATTCCAACTTCGCAAAGCTGTAAGCTACCAGGGGACATGTTAGAACAACACCAAGTGTACTTACTAGCGTAATCACAACCGTATTGTTTAAATAAGTAAAAAACGGGATATATTCCATTGCATCCAAATAATTTGACCACTGAAACGGTTTCGGAATCCATTCCGGCGGGTAAGAAAATACTTGAGTAATAGGTTTCAAGGATGTTGATACCATCCAGATAAATGGAATAATAAAGAAGCACGATGCGATAATTAAGCATAAATGTGACAAGGTTTTCTGAAATTTAATCTTCCCTTTTGCACTCATTTCATCTGACTCCTTTCTACTTCCCTTGGTAATGAACCCAACGGTTAGAAGTAATAAAGATTACAGCGGTTAGGGCCATAACAATAACGAAAAGGATCCATGCCATTGCTGAAGCATATCCCATTTGGAAAAATTTAAATGCATTATCATAAAGATGCATGACATAAAACGTTAATGAATTGGCTGGAGTTCCTTGCCCCTGGGTCATTGTGTACGGCAAGGTAAACTGTTGGAATGCCCCGATTGCACCCATGACCAAGTTAAAGAAAATAACTGGAGTCAGTAATGGCAATGTTACGTTTCTAGTTTTCTGCCACCAATTTGCACCATCAACCTCAGCTGCCTCATAGAGTTCCTCTGGAATATCGCCTAGTCCAGCAAGATAAATAATCACCGATTGACCAATTCCCCAAAGTGACATTAAAATGAGGGAAGGTTTTGACCATAATTCACTTCCAAGCCAGTTTGGTCCTTGAATACCAATCATATCAAGCATCCCGTTTATAAGACCAAAACCAGGATTTAATAGCCACATCCACAAAACCGCTAAAGCTACATGCGGTACGAGTGTCGGTAAAAAGAAAATTGTCCGGTAAATAGCCATTCCTTTTATTTTCATATTCAACATCATTGCTAACGCGACACCGAATATAATACTTAATGGAACGAATAATACTGTGAAATAAACGGTATTATAAATTGATTTCCAGAATAAATCATCCTTGAAAAGATCTTGGTAATTTTTAAAACCAACGAATTCCCCAGGTTGCAGGATGCTATACGTTGTAAAACTGAAATAGATTGAAGCAATAAGCGGAAAAGCAAAAAACACTGTAAAACCGATAATCCAAGGTGAAGCAAAAAGCCATCCGTGAAGATTTGAATTGTTCGATAATTTCTTTTTCTTCACAACAACAGGTTCCTGAAGGCGAGTTTGTTTCGTTACTTCCGCCATATAGATCCCCCTTTCAACTAGTTAAGTAAGGAGGGTGACTCAAAATAGCTCTCGCCCGAGTCACCCCGAAACATTTATTTATACTTCTCGAGGGCTTTATTTACTGTTTCTGTCGCTTTATCAAGGTTTTCTTGTGCAGTTCCATTTCCTCTTACTGTTTTTTCTCTTGCATCGACAATTTCATTCCACAATAATTGACCTTCAGGGATTACCGGTCTACTATGTGAATTCGGTAAGATATCAATAAACGGCTTTAATTTTTCATTCTCTCCACGGCCTAATTTCTCATTAACTGCCGGGATAACAGAAAGGTCACCAGGAAGTTCAGAGAAGTATACCTCTTGTCCTTCTTCCGTACCAAAGAACTTAACGAATTCCCAAGCTGCTTCCTCATTTTTTGCACCTTTCGGTATAACAACAGCATGTCCGCCAGACCAAGTTGTAAAGTCAGTTCCAGTTGGTGTTGGGATTGGAGTTACACCATAATTTAAGTCAGGCTTGTATTTTTCAATCGCCGAAATCGTCCAGTTTCCATCAACTTTCATACTGATTTGTCCTGAAATGAATGGATCCATTGCTCCGGAACCTGCAGAACTTTCAAACCCTGCAATATCCTCTACACCAAATTTTTGGGCAACCTTCGCCATCCATGTTAATGCTTCAACTACCTTCGGATCATTTGCTGTTACTTCACCAGTTTCTTCATTATAGAAATTTCCTCCAAAGCTCCATCCCCAACCATAAAGCCAACCTTGACCATACCATGGAATAAATCCAATTTGTTTAAAACGCTTGCCTTCTTTTTTCGTTAACTTTTCTGCAGCTGCTTCCAATTCTTCAATTGTTTTAGGAGGATTTTCTGGATCTAATCCAGCTTCCTTAAAGTGGTCTTTATTGTAGTAAAGCATACGTGAATCTGTTGTATATGGTAGTCCATATAAACGATCCTTGTAATTTGCTTCCTTCCAAGCATATGGATAATAAAGGTCCTCCGTTATACCGTCAGCTTTAGCCATATCTGTAATATCAGTCAAAGCTTCTTGTGCAGCCCATGAACCAATTTTAAATCTGTCAAAAAGCGCAACATCAGGCGGGTTTCCACCAGCAACAGCAGTTAACAGCTTTTGGTCTGCTCCTTCACTAGCCTCGGTATAGACCATTTTAACTTTAATATCAGGATGTTTTTCTTCAAATGCAGCTACCATTTTCTTCAGTGCTTGTAATCCAATGTCAGTGGCTCCATGCCAGAAAGTGATTTGTGTCTGTCCTTTTCCATCTCCGCCTCCGTCTGAAGAACCTGATTCCTTTGAAGAACAAGCAGACAATACGATACTTAATATGAGAAAAATCGCTAATGTGAAAATACCAACCTTTTTACCCCTACATTTCATAAGACCTTACCTCCCCTTAGTTTGAAAATTTTTTATCACTTTCTAAATAAATAACTGATAGCCATCCCCCTTATTTAAAAACTTTATATATGTAAATCAAACCTGTTTAGGTATGATTTTACCCCTTTGTATGAATACGCTTACAACAAGTTGTAAAATATTTTTGCACCATGATTGTGTGCGAGATGTAATCTGTATTAAAATGTTATGAAAGATTTAGTGCCTAATCATGTATATTTTCATATCAATTATTCATATAAAATCTACAAATATATCAAATGTTATAACAACTTAATATTTACAAGATTAGTATATCAATGTGAAATAAAACATGTCAATAATATTTTTCTAATTTTTTAAAATATTTTAGGGTTACAAATTATATGTATAATTATAATATAACAAATATATGTATATTTCTCTCCAAAATAGTATCCTGTTCATTTGGTAGTAGATGACAAAATAAAAAAGGGACTGTCCCTCTCCAAACATACACAAATATAGAAACCTAAACTTCATTTTTTTCTATATATTGTGTTTTTTAGGGGGATTGACCCTTTGTTTTATTTGGCCCATTTAAACTTGCTTAGTTTTTATTACTCTCTTTTGCGTAGATCTGCCATGTATGAGCTTAAATCCTACCTCTGAGTGAATAGGCGGTGTATCATTTTCACGAATATGTTTAATTAATATATCAACTGCAAGGCAACCCATTTTTTCTTCGTCTTGCCATATATGTGTGAAAAATGGTTTGTCGATAATATCGGTTGGAGAATCAAAGCATGCGATAGAATAATCTTCAGGTACCTTCTTACCTAATGAAACCAGCACTTCATAGAGTAAAACAGCGACTAAATATTCACTTGTTATAAATGCCGTGACTTCAGGGTTATTCTCAATTAAACGACGAATCTCACTTCTATCTTTTTCATCAACTTTCAGCTTTTCAAATTTTAAATTTGAATGGTGGTGTTTGGTACTCTCAATATTCAACAAGACCGTATCTGGTTTTATTCTTACACCCTTTTCAGCCATTGCGACATGGAAACCCATCAGTCTATCTTCCAGGGAGGATGTTCCATCTGTTGAAGGTGATAGATAGCCAATATGCTCATGCCCGAGTTCTAGCATATAATTTGTTAATTCAATAGAAGCCATTTTATTATTAATGCAAACTGAGCTTGATGGTATGCCTGTTAAATATCGATCTACTAAAACTAGCGGATAATTATCGATTACAAGTCTTAATAAGGCATTGTTATAATGCTTTCCCGGAGAAGGACAAAAGATTAATCCTTTAACACCAAGCCTTACTAATGAACTGATCGCTTCTTCTTCCAGTTCTGATTTTCCTAATGTTTGCTTCATGACCATCAATAGATTTTGTTTTGAGCAATATTTCTCAATTGAATCAAGTAATATTGAGCCGTAATCATTGCCAAATCCCGGAAGAATAAAACCGACTAAATCCTGTTTGGAACTTGAATCAGCTAGTAATAAATGATTCTCTTTTTCTACTGTTGATTGAATAATAGCTTGGTTCATTTCGGAAACGAAGGACCCTTTTCCTCGGTAACGCTCGATAATATTCCTCTGCGCTAACATATCTAATGCTTTTTTTGTTGTAATTCGGCTTACATTGAACTTTTCAGCTAGTTCATTTTCCGAGGGGATTTTGTCACCGGTTTTTAATGTTCCATTTTTAATTTCTTCTAAAATATCAAGGTATATTTTCTTATATAATTGGCTCATTTTAGCTCCTTACAAAGTTTAAATTGTTATATTTAATATAACAACTAAACCGTGCTTTGACAACTATTCAAATTTAAAATATTTGATGACAATAACTGCAGACATCTATTGGAGCTTGCTTTTCTCAAAGTTATGCTGAAATCGGAAAAATAATAATGGCCATACTAGTTCCAGCTTAACAAAAAACAATCCTATTCAATGAATTGTTTCACATTCTCTGCAAATGATTTAGAGGTTGTCGATTTCCCTACAACTAAAGTGTAATTGATCACAGTATGCTTAGGGATTTTTTCTCCCTTTAGTTGCTTCATTAACATATGAACCGCTATCTCCCCCATTTCTTCCTCGTGTTGACGGATATGGGTAAAAGCCGGTTCCTCTAAGCGATTTTCAGGACAATCAAAGCAGACAATGGAATAATCCTCAGGAATTTTTTTTCCTTGCTTTTCTAATACATACTTAAGTGTTACTGCCAATGAATATTCACTGACAATAAAGGCCGTAACGGAAGAATGTTTTTCTATGAAATGTTTAATGGCTAGAAAATCTATTTCTAGTTTGGAGTTCCCCTGTCCATCTTCAATGTGTTGCGGCAAGGAACTAATCAAATCAAGCAATAGAAAGTTCGGATTTAATTTTAACCCGCGCTTCGTGTAAGCAATATGAAAGCCTTGGAGTCTTTCTTCAATCGTAGATGTTCCACTTGGAGATGGTGACAAAAAGGCGATATTCGTATGACCCAGAGTGAAAAGATAATTTGTTAATTCTTCACATGCTGCCTGATTATTAGTACAAACTGAACTAGCTGGAATTCCCTTTAAATATCGATCAACTAATACTAGTGGAAAATCCATTAAGACCAACCTTAATAATTCTGTATTATAATGTTCTCCGTGAACAGGAAAAATGATCATTCCGTCTACACACAATTTTACAAGGTCTTTGATGGCATTCTCCTCTTCTTTTATATGTCCTCGTGTCCGGCGGATAATCAAGCTGCAATTATTTTGCAGGCAAACTTTTTCAATTGTTTTAACAAGATTTAATCCAAAGGCATTATCGAAATCCGGGATCATTAAAGCGATTAGTTTACTCGTTCTTTTGTTTTCATGCCTTTCTTCTTCTGTTAAGGGTAATTCCCTTAATACACTCTCCTGTTTAGCAACAAATGAGCCTTTTCCTCTAATCCGTTCAATGATGTTGTTTTGTGCAAGTAAATCTAACGCTTTTTTTGAGGTGATTCTGCTTACTTGAAATTCATCAGCTAAGTCTTTTTCTGAAGGTACACGGTCACCTTGCCTTAAAAGTCCTTGCTTTATTTGTTTTATGATGTGTTCGTATATTTTTTCATATAAAGGAGTATTCATCTTTAGGTTCACCTTTTTCTGGTTGTTATATATATTATATAAAATATAACATCCTAAAACAGACAGAACAAGTAATTAGCTTTACGTAACCAGTCAAATGTCCTACTTCATCAGCAAAGGAAAGTTATCGATGGCTTCTTGTATAATTTAACTAAATCTAAGCATTCTAATATTTGTTTAGGAGGTGAAAATGTTGTCTAAGCAAAATAATGATCAAAATATGCCACAAATGGGTTCAATGAAGAAAGAAAAAGGGTCGGGATCAGAGTATCATATAAAGCATGCTGATCATCTTGAGGGCTATGGTGAGCCATATAATAATGCTGAAGGTCCAAGTAGTACGACAACAAAGAGCCATAGCCAATAATGTTGTTAAGAGTGAATTCTATTGTTGTTCACTCTTTTTTATTTCGGGTAACTCAGGAGCCATCCCTCCTTTTTTAAATTGGGGAATTTAAATTCCCCGCTGCTCGCAATACTTATCAATGATCTGTTCTATTTGATCCAACTCCGGATACTCTCCAGAAAATGTGAATTTTATTTCCTCAATATACTTTCCTTGATTTAATACATGAATTGCACCGTTTTGATTAATCACACTATATTCGGGTTCAAATCGGTAGCCATTTCTTTCAACAGCGCCCATTTTTTTCTCAGCTCCTTGTCAGGCTAATTGTTTACCTCCTTACTATTTCTTAAAAGCCGTTAAAAAAACCGCATCCCCGACAAAAAAGGAGATGCAGTTTTTTATCTCATATTAACGGGGAGTATATCTCCCACTGATGGAAGTCTCACTTTTATTCGTCTTCCTCTTCTGCTCTATTTGTTTGCGTCGGGAGAGTATCCCAGAAGCTTGTATCAGCCGTTTCAATTGAGCCGTCTGCAATTGCTTTTACAGCTGTCTCTAAAGTCGTAATCGTTTGTTTAATTAAATAACCATTGCTTTTTTGACCAAGTGCATAGGACTCAATATAATGATCTGACATTCCGCGCATCTCAAAAAGTAATGTTGAGATATCATATCGTATTGCTGCTCCATTACGACCGATATTGGCGCCATTCCCTCCGTTGTATTTTCCAATATGGCCCCAGCCTGTAACTTCAATGGCGTTGTATACTATTGCCCCCAGCTTTTTAGAGCCTTCTAATACTTCTGGTTTCACCTGCGAATTTGTTGGATGGAGGATTGAGCCTGATACGAGCTCGCCGTCTGTTTCACTGCGTGTTCCTTGATGATGTAAATCAATCATATAATCAATATCATACTTCGCAAACACATTTTCATGAAGTGCTCTTGCTTCTGCCTCCATTTCGCTGACAGGTTTATCATGTTCACGATTTAAATCAACTTCATTTGCATTATATCGAGTTAAGTGACGGTCACCGTCAGCTAAATAGTTATCAAGTGAGAAGTTAACATCACCCATTGCACCATCAGCATTTAGCATTGGGATTACGAGCACATTTACATGATCCAGGACATCTTTAAGTTTGTTCGTGCCTAAGTGTTTAATAAATTCAAGCGCCCCTTCAGTCGTTAGCTGCTCGTTGCCATGTTGCTGGGTTAAAAATAAAACCGTTGGATTGTCAGGGTTTGATAAGTATTTGGACATGTAAATATCACGGCCTTTAACCGTTTTACCGATGACTTCAAGCTCCATCGCAGCTTGCTTAGAATCCTGTGTTTTCAAATAATCAACCATGCTTTCATATGTATGTAAATTCGATGTTTGAATAGAACCATTCCCCGTGTTTGGCCCATTGCCTACTGCGTTTGCTGGAATTGAAACAGCTGTAACTCCCCCTATTGCCATTAAACTAGATAATGAAATAGACAAAACTTTCTTTTTCATACTCACTTACAATTCCTCCCCTTCGCTACAACTTAGTTACCATTCTATCTTACTGGTTCACGTTGATAGAATTAATAGAGTAGGCTACCTATTGTTTAGACATATTTCGATATCCGAAATATGTGAAGGTAGGATTGTTTTTTTACATAAATTGTAAGTTTATAGGAAATAGTGATTACGGATGATTCATAAAGACTACGTTATACTTAACTATTGATATCCGTTCCAAGTGTTCGCTTTTCGCGAGTGGTCTGGGAGCCTCCTTGGTTCCAATCAACTTATGAGTTATAATAAACTCTACTAAAATAATCATTTTATTTATTATTTTAATCGATTCGTTTCCATTACTACTTAGAAATTTTCCAAGTTATTAAAGTGATCTAATCTAACAAAGAATTCATTGAGAAAATCATAAAATAATTTCTCTGTTGGCAGCAATGAACGGTGGATTGGTGTGATAACACCAACAGTTCGGGTAACATTTGGCTCAGTTAAAGGGATTTTCACGGTTGATCTTGGAATGGCTTCTACCAATGTGACCTCAGGCATAAGTGCTACCCCAAGTCCGGCTGAAACCAATCCCTTTAACGCATCGATATCATCACCTTCAAAGGCTACATGCGGTGAAAATCCTAGTTCATTGCAGGCATTGACAACGATATCACGAAACACAAATCCTTCCGGCAAAAGCACAAAGGGATCATCTTTAAGTTCCCTAAGCTTTATAGAGGATCGTTTTGCTAGTGGATGATGAATTGGCAGAAGTGCAACAATATGTTCTGTAAAGAGTATTTTCCTATCTATTTTTTTTTCTTCCATTGGCAGCGGACCTATTAATGCAAGATTAAAGTCACCTTTTATAACCCCATCAATAATGTCACGATAGAGAGCTTGTTTTAGTTGAAATTTAGCATCCGGATAACGCATCCGAAAAGCATAAATGACAGTTGGCATTGTATGCGCAGCCAAACTAATCGGATAAGCAATGCGAATTGTTCCCTTTTCAGGATCAAGATACTCTTCTACCTCTCTTCTCGCATCATCAATGACATTCATTGCATGTTGCATCCGCTCTAAAAAGATTTTTCCAATCGGGGTTAATTTTACCCTGCGTCCTTCCCGGATAAACAAATCTACCCCCAATTCACTCTCTAAATTAAATATTTGTCTGCTCACTGAGGACTGTGCAACATGAAGGGCATCTGCCGCATCTGTTACATGTTCACGCATCGCCACTTCCATAAAATACCGTATTTGTCTAATTTCCATCTTGCTACCCCTTTTCAATTCATGCGAAAAACGCATTAACTTTATCGATTCTTAATATTGATTCGATCATTTATTAAATTATAAAATACAACATAACAATAAATCTAACAAAAACGGATGACTTTCCTCGTTTTATGTTTTTTTGAGACTGACACATGGGAGAATGATAACATGAAAACAATTGAACAAGCAGAAAAAACATTTGTAAACAATGTCCAAAATTATGTGAATCAAGTATATGAAAAAGTAAAAAAGCGAAATCCAAATGAACCTGAGTTTCTTCAAGCAGTTAAGGAAGTATTTGATTCGTTAGTTCCTGTCCTTGCTAAAAATCCTCAATATATTAAGCAAGCGATATTGGAAAGAATTGTAGAACCAGAAAGGCTAATTTCTTTCCGTGTGCCATGGGTTGATGATCAAGGAAATGTACAAGTGAACCGCGGTTATCGCGTTCAATTTAATAGTGCAATCGGACCATATAAGGGCGGTCTTAGATTTCATCCATCCGTTAATGCAAGTATCATTAAATTTTTAGGTTTTGAGCAAATTTTCAAAAACTCTTTAACCGGTCAACCAATCGGCGGTGGAAAAGGGGGTTCTGACTTCGATCCTAAAGGAAAATCAGATGCAGAAATCATGCGTTTTACGCAAAGTTTTATGTCTGAGCTAAGCAAATATATTGGACCTTATATCGATGTTCCAGCGGGTGACATTGGTGTAGGAGCAAGAGAAATTGGCTATATGTTTGGACAATATAAAAAAATGCGTAACGGATTTGAAGCAGGCGTTTTAACAGGTAAAGGCATAGGTTATGGCGGAAGTTTAGCACGTAAGGAAGCAACTGGATACGGTACCGTTTATTTTGTTGAAGAAATGCTGGCTGATAAAGGATTAAGCTTTAAAGATCGTACAGTGGTTGTATCAGGTTCTGGAAATGTGTCGATCTATGCTATTGAAAAAGCCATTCAATTAGGTGCTAAAGTTGTTGCGTGCAGTGATTCGAACGGATATGTTTACGACAAAGACGGCATTAACCTTTCAACTGTAAAACGTCTAAAAGAAGTAGAGAACAAAAGAATAAGTGAATATGTAAAAGAGCATCCTGGAGCAGTTTACATGGAAGGGTTTACTGGAATTTGGTCGATACCATGTGATATCGCTTTACCTTGTGCGACTCAAAATGAAATTGACAAGGAGTCAGCAGAACGTTTAGTTTCAAACGGTGTCATCGCTATTGGTGAAGGGGCAAATATGCCGTCAACTCTTGAAGCGGTTGAAATATTCTTAAACAATCATGTGCTTTTTGCTCCTGCTAAAGCAGCGAATGCAGGCGGAGTATCTGTTTCTGCATTAGAAATGGCGCAAAATAGTGCAAGACTTGCTTGGACATTTGAAGAAGTTGATGCAAAACTACATGAAATCATGAAAAACATCTATCGTGAAAGCATGAAAGCAGCTGAAGAATATGGTGCACAAGGCAACCTCGTTGTCGGTGCAAATATTGCCGGCTTTGTAAAAGTAGCAGACGCAATGGTTGCTCAAGGGGTTATCTAATAGTAGGTAGAATGAAACAAATAAAACCATACTAAATCTAGTCTCTCTACCGCAACTAGTATAGTATGGTTTATACTCTTTTCCTTCTTAATTTAATAATTAATCCTCATATTCTTTCACAAATTCTTTAGTGCTTCTTACAGTATCGATCGGGCGAACTAAGCGTTCAATTTGATCGCGTTTTTCTTCTAAAAATGGAGGCAATGATAGTTTTTCTCCAAGTGTTTCATAAGGCTCATCTCCCATAAATCCTGGGCCGTCTGTAGCAAACTCGAATAGAATTTGCGGAGCGACTCTCGCATATAAGGATTCAAAAAAGTGTCGATTTACATAGCCGGATGTATTAAAACCGAATCTTTCCATACGATTGATCCATTCCTCTAACACTTTACGGTCTTCCACTCGAAAGGCTACATGGTGGACTGTACCAAAGCCTTGTTGGGCTTGTGGAAGAACCGGGTTGTTTTCGACGATGACCTGTGCCCCGTTTCCACCTTCCCCTACCTCAAATAAATGGAATGATCCTTCTTGGGCAATTTCGTTAAATTGAAGCACCTTTTCCATCATTTCTTTGAAATAGTCAAAGTTTGCGATACGAATAAAAATCGGACCTAATCCTGTAATGGCATATTCTAGCGGAATCGGCCCTTTTTGCCATGGCGTACCTGCCGCAACACCTTGATTGTTTTTATCTGAAATCAATTGATATTGCTGATCATCGAAATCCACAAAAGAAAGAGTCATTTTACCAAATTGTTCTTTTATGCCAGTATGCTTCACTTTTAAACGATCAAACCGCTTTTTCCAATACTCTATTGCTGCGTCATTTGGCACACGAAATGAGGTTTTGAAAATTTCATTTGTCCCGTGTACACCTTTAGGGATACCAGGGAAGTCGAAGAACGTCATATCTGTACCTGCACTGCCTTTGTCATCAGCAAAAAATAAATGATATGTTTGAATATCATCTTGATTGACTGTCTTTTTAACTAAACGCATTCCTAATACATAGGTAAAAAATTCATAGTTTTTTTCTGCGCTGCTTGTAATTGCTGTTACGTGATGGATTCCTTTTAATCCGTTCATGTGAATTCCTCCAATAAAATATATCAAGGTTCTTTAGTATTTTATTTTTAATTAAAATATCTTTAATTCAAAATAAATTTATCATAGTTATGATTATCTGTCAACAATATGCTTCTTATGATTCGAATGCAACTTGATTTATATGTAGCATCGTTTTAAGTTTTGCAAAATTTGGCATACTATATAGTACGAATGCCATTAGTAAGATGGCTAACTATTTTGCAGAGGGTGATATCAATATGACATTACAACGTACGTTTATTATGGTAAAACCTGATGGTGTCAAGCGCGGTTTAATTGGAGAGATTGTTAAACGCTTTGAACAGAAGGGATTCACTTTATTAAACGCCGAACTAATGACGATCGATCGGGCAAAAGCAGAAGAGCATTACATGGAGCATCAAGAAAAGCCGTTTTTTGGAGAACTGGTTGATTTTATTACATCTGGCCCAGTTTTTGCCATGGTTTGGGAAGGGGAAAATATTATTGAAGTATCCCGAATGATGATAGGCAAAACAAGTCCTTCAGAAGCAGTTCCCGGCACAATTCGCGGTGATTTCGCAAATTCAAAAGCGGAAAATGTTGTCCATGGATCTGATTCACTCTTAAGTGCTGAAAGAGAAATCGCTAACTTCTTTGACCTGCTGGATGTCCGTTCAGATGACAATCATTATGGCGAGCGAAAATCTGGTTAATCAAGTTTAATAGTAAAACTAAGTCTTTTGTTGTTCCACAACGAAGGACTTTTTTTATTATCCTTCATAGACATAAGTAACTTTTTTTGATTCATACTAATAACAGGTGATGAAAATGCCATGTCGATCAAATAAAGAATTAAATACGATGGTCATAAGTGCAAAAGAATGCACTGCAAAAGGGAAAGTTGCAGACTACATTCCTGCTCTTGGGAAGGCAAATCCTAATGATTTATCAATTGCGATTCACTTTCCTGATGGTGAATGTATATCTGCTGGTGATGTTCAAAAAAAGTTTACTCTTCAAAGTGTTTCTAAAGTCATTAGCCTGGCGCTCGTTTTAATGGATAGAGGCCGGGGGTATGTTTTTGAACGTGTAGGAATGGAACCAACAGGAGATCCATTCAATTCAATTGCAAAATTAGAAACGATGGCACCAGGAAAGCCATTGAATCCAATGATCAATGCTGGTGCACTTGTTGTGACCCATATGATCAAAGGGACATCTGTTGAAGATAGATTTCACCGGCTTTTATCTTTTATTCACGAGTTGGCAAATGATAAAACGATTAATTTGTGTGAGGAAGTAGCCAGTTCTGAATTTGAGACAGCTTATTTGAATCGGGCTTTATGCTTTTTTTTAAAACAGCATCAGATCATTGATGAACATGTTGAGGAGCTGATCGATTTATACACAAAACAATGCTCGATTGAAATGAATTGCTTAAATTTAGCTCGTATTGGTTTGGTGTTTGCAATGGATGGACGTGACCCTCAGAGCGGCAGACAAATCATCCCAATTGATGTAGCACGAATTTGCAAAACTTTTATGGTGACATGTGGAATGTATAATGCTTCAGGAGAATTTGCGATAAAAATCGGAATACCTGCAAAAAGCGGTGTTTCAGGCGGAATTATGGGGTCTGTTCCAGGGAAATTTGGCATAGGAATATTTGGACCTGCTCTAGATGAAAAAGGAAACAGCATTGCAGGGATAAGATTATTAGAATTGTTGTCTAAAACATATAAGTTGAGTATGTTTTAACGATCAGCTGTATAAGTTGTTATTTCAAACATTCTTGTCCATGATATGAATTGGTACAGAGCAACCTGTGAATGACCGGTTGCTTCTTGATATAAAAAAAGCCCCTTTAAGGGCCAATATTTCTTTTTTGCTATGTTTTTTCTTCAGCTATTTCATCGCAGGGCGTTCTTTAGCTTTGTCAGATTCCCCGGCGTTTTTCCGTGCAGCCTCTTTGTTTTGGGCCATTTCTTCTACCGATTTTACCTTAAGGCGGGCTGCACCATGATAATCTTTTGTTGGGAGTAGGGTCCCTGTTGATAGTCTTTCTTTTGCTTCGGCAATTGCTTGCTTATATTGAGGAAGCCATTGTTCTTGTGCAACTAACATTTCATCAGTCATTTGCCAAATTTCCTTTGGATTGCAAACAGCACCAACGAGCGGATCCATCATCATTGCTTGACGAAGAAGAACATCGTCTCCATTTACTGCTGCCTCAACGGCAAGTCGCTGTACGGAAATGCTAACATTACAGACAGCTGCACATCCTAGTGGTAACTCACCTACATGCGGCATATTGATCCCATTACGATCCACATATCCAGGTGCTTCGATAATCGCGTCAATCGGAAGATTTGAAATAACGCCATTATTAACAACATTAAAATGGCCTCTGTATACACGTCCGGTTTCTAATGCTTCAACTATATAAGAGCCATGTTCTTCCCCGCGATTTTCTTGCTTGTATTCCATCGCTGGTTCTTTTAACCAATTTGGAAAGTCTGTTTGAAACCAGTTCCTTCCTTCTGTACAGACTCGTAAATAACCGCCTGTTTCCCCATTGATCCAGCTTCCAAGATCAATCCAATCATTTATTTCTTCTGGACGCTTACGGTACCATGGTACATATTCACTTAAGTGCCCGTTTGATTCTGTACTATAGTAGCCAAACCTTCTTAGCATATCAATTCTTACCTTTTCAGTTTTCGAAAATTCAGGATGGTTTTCAAATGCCTCTAACATTTTCCCGGTAAGATCTTCGCCGTTATGCTTAACGCTAATGTACCAGGTCTGATGATTAATTCCTGCACAAATTATGTCAACCTCTTCCTTTTTTAAACCAAATGCATTCGCAATTTGTCTATGTCCGCCTTGCACGCCATGACATAAGCCTATTGTTCTTACACCGCCATATTTATTACATGCCCATGTCAACATGGCCATCGGATTTGCATAATTCAACAACAAACAATCAGGTTCTGCTACTTCCCGGATATCTTTACAAATCGAGAGCATTTCAGGAATTCCGCGTTGTCCGTACATAATCCCTCCTGCACAAAGTGTATCTCCTACACATTGATCAACGCCGTATTTGAGTGGAATATCAACATCATGCTGAAAAGCTTCAAGTCCACCTATACGGACAACAGAAAAAATATATCTTGCATCTCTTAACGCTTCTCTTCGATTTAATGTAGAATAAATGTTAATATCTAGTCCATTTTCATCGATATCTCGTTGACATAGCTGTGTAACCATCTCTAAATTTTGAGCATTAATATCTGTAAACGCGACGTCTATGTGTTGAAATTCTGGTACAGAAAGCAGATCCCGTAAAAGTCCTCTTGTAAAACCAATACTACCTGCCCCAATAAATGCGATTTTAAATGACATTTTATTCAACTCTCCTTTTTTTATGTCATTGTAACACCTTCAGGTAGTAAACGTTTTCAATTTAATAACTTATTTAATGAAAGGTATGTATAAAATCCTAACTTTTAAATGAATCAACTTCTAAATTTCGCAATATTTTGTTCGAAAGCTCTTCTGTATTCAAGGGGTGTTTGATTTGTATGCTTTTTGAAAAGAGCACTAAAATATTGACGACTGTTAATGCCTATATAAAAACAAATTTCAGTAACTGGTATCTCTGTATCTGCCAAAAGCATTTTTGCTTTTTCCATTCGAAGGGAGGTTAAGTATTCCATAATGGTAGAGCCGGTTTGTTGTTTGAAAATTCGATGAAGGTATCCTGGATGAAGATTTACAGCTTGACCAACATCTTTTACTTGAATATCACAGTCGTAGTTGTGATGGAGATATTTGATCGTTTTATTTACGTATACATTTGCTTGGTAATGTGTATGCGTTTCTTTCATTTCTTCAGCAGTAATTCTTGCTAATTGCATGAAAAGTTGAGCCAAATGAAGCTGGATCATGATGTCTTTATCTGATTCCTTTTTGTCTAATTCTAAAACTAAATTTTTTAATGTATGATAAATTTCATTTGTATCCTTCAACACAATATACGGACGATTCAGTGATAAAAAAGTAGCGAATTTTTTGTTTTGATTAGCTAAATCTTTAATTGATGGAAAACAACCTGTCTTCTTTATAAACGAAAATTCGATGTTCAGCATGCGACAGGGAGATTGTTGGTCAACTATTAACCGATGAGGAATATTGGAATCTAGTAAAATAAAGTCACCTTTTTTCATTGCGACTGACTTTTTCTCAGCAACAACTGTACATGTCCCATCAATTACATACATGATTTCTACCTCTTTATGAGTATGAAAGGCCATATCATGCTTTTCCCACGTTTTAAAATAATATGCAAAAACCTTAGGATGATAATCATTCAATACTAAATCACGTTGGTATAAACTCATAGTGTGCATAGCAGCCTCCAAAAAAATTGCTTTTAAGCAGATAAGTAGATTGGAATAATTATAAATTTTTAAATTTGCTGGTGCAAGATGAAGAACAGCTTAAATTTACTTGGACGGTCCGATTTAAGAGTGCTCGAAACCAGTTTCCACTCCTCAAAAAAGTGTGGCCATAGATTTGGACGGTGTCTGACAGCTAAGTACCCTTTTTTCATCTATATAGATGATTTTACATAAAAAAATAGCAATCCAAATGCTATGAATTGCTAAAAAAATTGCTTAGAACGTTAAAACTCAGGCAGCTGATCCAAATTATTTTCGCGAATTCCATCTGGCTCACTTCGCAAGATATCTCGACCATATTTATGAAAGACATCGACATGAGCAAGTTTTCCTGCTTTCGCTTCTTCTAAAGCTTCTAAATAATCTAACTCTCTTCCTGATTCTGTTTGAAAAGCAATTAAATCGCCATCATCGTTTTTTCTGACAGCAACGATTTTTTCTTGGTTTGGTCTACTACTGTTTTCGTTTTCTTCCATCACTTCATTTGCATCTGTTTGATTTCGATACTGATTATAAGCCTGCTCGAAACGATCCAAAGATATCACCTCATTATTTGTATTTCCTCAAACAGTTCGTATTATTCTTAATAGAAAAATAAAAAGCTTTGAACTACCTTCGCTCGCTTTCCACTTGTGGTCCAGGACTCTCCTCAGCGCTTTTGTCTGCTTAGCTCCCTCTTGTCCCATTGCCAACCTCAGGAGTCTCGGATATCCTCTCCAACATCATGTTGCCGAATCAACAATGATCTTTAAATAGCAAATCTAAAAAAGGGCAACAACCTAAAGTGTCACCCTTTTTTCAACTAGTATTTATATTGTTTCATCACATCCTGCAATTCTTCAGCCATTTTAGATAAGGACTTTGCAGAGGAAGCAATTTCTTCCATAGAGGCTGATTGCTCTTCTGTCGATGCAGCGAGGTTGCAGCATTTCTTTGTGCAAAATCAGCAATTTCATTAGCTGTAGCTCCAACCTCTTGTACAGAAGCGGACATCTGTTGTGCCGTTGCTGAAACGGACTCCATTTGAGGGGTAATTTCGTTCATACCTGCTAAAATATCCTCAAATTTTTGAATCGCTTTTTTAGAAATGGTCAGTCCACCATGAACATCTTCCGTAGCCTTCAGCATTTTCTTAATCGTCTTTTCGATATCATATTGAATGTCTTGAATTAGCTTGGAAATTTGCTGTGCTGAAAGTGTGATTGTTCTGCCAGTTTTCTTACTTCATCCGCAACAACTGCAATTCCTTTACCAGCTTCTCCTGCTCTGGCTGCTTCAATTGCAGCATTTAATGCAAGCAGGTTTGTTTGGTCAGATATTCCTGTAATATTAATATGTAAATATAATTTTTTATGTTATCGACCACCGTTTTGAGGGATATAAAAAACTCAGCAGAATTTTATTTTCCACTGAGCAGTTTATAATATAAGAGACATTCCCGGTGCATCTAGTTCCCTTTCCTCAAATCCCAATTTTTTATAAAAATGCTGTTTGCCTTTTGCAGAAAAAAGCTGAATTGAATGGATCCCACAGTTTTTGCATTTCGTTATAAGCTCTTCAACGATCTGTTTGCCAAGTCCTTGTTTTTGATATGTAGGATCCACCATGACATCACAGATTAGTGCTTGGTAAATACCGTCAGAAATCATCCGACCAAAGGCGATAAGCTGATCTTGATCATAAATCGAAATATGATACCAGCTATTATTCGCTGCTTGATAAAGCTGTTCTCTCGTATAATTTCCTTTTTTGCTCTTTATTAAGCCGCTTGCTTCATGAAGGTTCGCAAATTGCTCAAATGTAGGAAGTTTATCTGATATGAAAAAATTCATTATAATCACCTTTAAAAAAAGATTTCAAATTCAAATGTCAAATATATATCTTTATTTATACATCATAATGAATAAAAATTCAATGAAAAATTAGGAAAAGTTTCATTCTTTTTTATAACAAAAATAGACGGGATTCTCCCGCCTATTTGGTTAAATAACAGATTTATGTTGTTTTTTCTCAATTGAAGTTTGTTCATGCTTTTCTTTCTCATCTTTTTCATCTGCTACTAAACCTTTTGTCGCACTCTTAAACTCTGTTAAAGTACGTCCAAAGGCTCGGCCAATTTCAGGAAGCTTAGAAGGACCGAAAATAATCAACGCGATGACAAGAACGAGAATTAAGCCTGGAATTCCAATATTTGAAATCATCCTGACACTCCCAAATTATTAATGATCTTTCCTATAATAGATTAATTCATCACTTTTTCACGATTTTTACCCTTTTGCTTTTCATGAGCACGACCATGTGCACGATTTCGGTCTTCCTCGACTTCATTAGATTTTTTCACGCCATATGGAACCTCATTTGCTTCTACTTTTTTCAAGCCCAAGCCATCTTTTTCATAAACAAATGAAGCTCTTGTTGAAATAGCGGCACCCGGTTCTGTAACAAATGGAATAACTCTATAATCAGCTTGCCACTTATCCGGTGTAACTGTACAGCGGACATAGCCGCGATAATTATTGAAAAATTTAATATGTGGGTTTTCACCTAAAATATGATCTGTATCTGCTCTTTCATCAGATCCGTTTCCGCCAGATGTGATGGAAGTTCCGACAAACTCTGCACCAATTTTCTTAGAATTTTGATTGTTAAAATCTGATAATAGGTTCGAAGCCCAGCTTGCATGAACATCACCTGTAATGACGATTAGGTTATTCATGTTCTTGCTGGTTACGAAATCAACAATTCGCTGGCGTGCAGCCGGATAGCCATCCCAGGAATCCATGCTATAAATTGGCGCAGTGCTTGTCCCAAAATTCCATTTTGCGAAGAAAATCTGCTGTGCAAGTACATTCCAGTGAGACTTCGAACCGCCTAGGTTGCGCAGCAGCCAATCTTCCTGTTCTTTTCCTAGAAGAGTACGATTAGGGTCCGTAGATTCCGGTGAAGGTGCTTTGTTACCGTCTCCATTTGCCTGATCATCACGGTATTGGCGTGTATCTAATACATTAAATGATACTAAATCGCCGTATGAGAAATCACGATATAATTGCATATCCGCACCATTTGGCAACGAGGATCTGCGTAGCGGCATATGCTCGTAATAGGCTTGATATGCTGCTGCACGGCGTTTTATAAATGCTTCAACAGACTGCCCTTTTTCAGGAATGATATTCGCGTAGTTGTTTTCAACTTCATGGTCATCCCATGTTACAACCCAAGGAAATGCGGCATGGGCAGCTTTAAGATTTGCATCTGAACGGTATTGTGCGTGACGATTTCGATAGTCTTCAAGAGTAATAATCTCCGGGCCGCTATGAGTACGAACATTTCCTGTTCCAGAAACATATTCGTTTGGACCATACTCATAAATGTAGTCTCCTAAATGGAAAACAAGGTCGAGATCTTCTTTTGCCATATGCTCATACGCTGTATAGTATCCATGCTCATATTGCTGACAAGAAGCAAATGCAAATGACATGCTTTTAACATTAGCACCAGCTTCTGGTAATGTTTTTGTTCTGCCTACAGGGCTAAGTTCGTTTCCTGCTTTAAAACGGTAATAGTAGACTTTATTCGGATTAAGTCCATCAACTTCGACATGAACAGAGTGGGCAAGTTCTGGTCTTGCAATTTCTGTTCCTTCTTTTACAATTTTACGAAAATCCTCATCTTTTGCAATTTCCCATTTAACACGTACTGATTCGTCAGACATCCCTCCGCCATTAAGTGGGTCTGGAGCTAGTCTTGTCCACAAAACAACGCTATCTGAAAGCGGGTCACCGGAAGCTACACCAAGTGTAAAAGGATAGTTTTTAAATTTTGGAGCAGCACTAACTTTTGTATCACCTAATCCAATCGAATTGGCAATCGTTAATCCTAGTGAGAGACCGGCAATTTTTCCTGCCCCTTGTAAAAAGTTACGGCGATTAAACTCCTTCTTTTCCAAACTGTCCAAATTCAATCTCTTAATCAATTCATCAATAGGTCTTTCCGTCATCCTTATTTTCCCCTCTCTCAATAAAACTTTGATTCGAGATACATTATAGAGCGGATTTATTAAGGATTTATAAAGAATTGTTAAGAGTCATGCTTGTTGCTTTCAATAAAAATAAGCGAAATGTAACAAGACTTTTATAGTAGAAAATCTATTTTTCTATAAATAGTAAACTTTTTCAAGGCACGATTATATAAATTGTGACAAATTCCTCAACAATTTCCAGACTTTCCTTCCTATATTTTTTTACATTTTCTTTATACAAAGATAACAAAAACAGGGAAATTTTGTTGATTCACATTCCATCTGAATGAAATCCGTGCTACATTAAAATAGCTTACTACTTAGATGAAGGGAGTTAGAAACGTGGAAAAAATAATTTATAACGGGAAATTAAGCGAACGAGCAAAAATAAAGGTTGATATTGAAGATCGCGGCTACCAATTTGGAGATGGTGTTTACGAGGTCATCAGGGTGTATAACGGCCATTTATTTACGGGAGATGAACATTTGCAAAGACTGATGGAAAGTGCTGAAAGTATTGGAATGAAACTCCCTTTCTCCATAATTGAGATAAAAACACAGCTCAATGAGCTTATCCGAGTTAATCAGCTTAGTTCTGGAATTATTTATCTTCAGGTTACGCGGGGTGTTTCACAACGAAATCATCTATTCCCAAGTGCTGATACAGTTCCAGTATTTATTGCTTATACACGAGAAATGCAGCGCCCGACTGCAGCAATGGAGAAAGGTGTATCAGCTATTTCAGTAGAAGATATTCGCTGGCTTCGTTGTGATATTAAAAGCTTAAATTTACTTCCTAATTTACTAGCAAAGCAAAAGGCCTCTGAAGCAGGCTGCCTTGAAGCGATTCAACATCGGAACGGAGTTGTGACAGAGGGAAGCTCATCAAATGTTTCCATTGTAGTAGATGGAATCATAAAAACGCATCCTGCAACGAATTTAATTTTAAATGGGATTACGCGTAAAGTCATGCTTGAAATATGCAGACAATATAATATTGAAATAAAAGAAGAAACGTTTACTATTGAAGAATTGCTTCAAGCAGATGAAGTTTTTTTAACTGGAACAACAACAGAAATTATGCCAATCATCGAAATCGATAAGAGTAAGATTGGTAACGGCACTCCTGGAACAATAACAAAACAGCTGCAAAGATACTTCAAAGAAAAGGTTGCTGAATGTTGTTCTGTACCTACAAAAGCACAATAACATCTCTCTTCCGGTTCATCATAAAGGACCGGATTTTTTCTTTATTCAACTTTTATGCTTTATAGGCTTGATTCTCAAGGATAATAAATTGCTGATCAGTTGTCTCTTTGGCTATTTTTTTTGTTGCTTTAACCAACTGGTAAATATTATCACAACATTGTTGAGCACCCTTTACAAGTAACGGGACACCGATAAAATCGATTTTTAACCCCCTTGAAAAAAACCCTCCCATTGTCATTGCAAAAGGAACGGTAGGAGATGTGTTTGAAAAAATAATTTTCTCATCAAAAGGATATTTATTTTGCAGGATTTGACATAAATCTTTTAATGCTGGTACAACCAATTTTGAAGATCTTCTTCCAATCGTATAGACTGAATGGCCTTCATCATCTATTCCATGAAAAATAATTTTACCGGAATCTTGTTTGGTTAATTTATTAAAGAATGGAACCGCTAAAATTTCTTCTTTTGTTAGTGTTCTTGTTGATGGTTTTAAAATGTTTAAATGGTATGCAGCAGCAAGTGCTGTCGTATGAGTACCACCAAAATCATGATAAATATAAATCATTACCGGTTCCTCCATTTTATGATCATCTTTATTTAAAAAGGATAAAGCGAGTTTCCAAGAAATTAAGAATTTGGTTCCTTTTTTATCATCATTTCCTTGTAAATCAATTATTATGAACGATATGTTGAAGATTTTAAAGAAAAAAAGAATCTTCACCCGTAAGGATAAAGATTTCTTTTTGACTTACAATAATGAAAATTCATTTACCAATTCTTCAAAGCGGCAAAGTGTATTTTCGATCGGATATGGTGTTGTTAAATCGACACCCGTCTTTTTCAACAGTTCAAGCGGATAATCCGAGCTGCCGCTTTTTAAAAATTCCAAATAGGAACTGAGTGTAGTTTGATCTCCTTCAAGAATCTTCGTTGCTAAATGGATCGCTGAAGCAAATCCTGTTGCGTATTTATACACATAAAATGGTCGATAAAAGTGTGGAATCCTTGACCAGCCATATTTGACCTCATCATCAAAAACTATATCTTCTCCGTTGTATTCCCTGAATAACGTTTCATATGTTTGATTAAATACCTCCACATTTAATGGCATACCTGCTTGCGCCATCTCATGTGTTTTCTTTTCAAATTCAGCAAACATCACTTGTGTAAAGAATGTACCTTTAAATTGATCAATGAAGTGGTTAAGTAGATGATTACGAATTTCAGGATTTGTTTCATTTTCCAGCAAATAGTTTATTAATAATACTTCATTGACAGTGGAAGCGACCTCGGCAACAAAGATGCTGTACCGTGCTGTAATTTGCGGCTGATGTTGGGAGCTCAGCTTGCTGTGAACACCGTGGCCGCATTCATGAACTAATGTAAATAAGCTGTCTAAATCATCTCGGTGATTTAACAAAATATAAGGATGAATACCATAAATACCAAGATTGTATGCGCCAGAACGTTTCCCTGGGGTTTCCCTTACATCAATATACCTGGATTTCTTAAATTCCTTTAAGGTCGCAATATATTCCTGTCCTAGAGGCGCGAGGGCCTTGCACATGATTTCATAAGCTTCTTCATATGAAATGACTTGCTTTATCCCTTTTACAAGCGGAACACTTAAATCATATTGACGCAGCTCCTCTACTTGCAGCTTTTCCTTGCGAATTCTTGAATACTGATGCAGTGGTGCAATATTGTTTTTCGTTGTCGCAATAAGATTTTCATACACCTCTTTTGGTACATTGTCACCAAATAAGGCTTTTTCCAATGCTGATGGATATTGTCTAATTTTAGCTAATGTTACATTGTTTTTTATTGCTGCGGAAAGAGTTGAGGCAATCGAATTTCTAAGCTGCACATATGGCTTATAGTAAGCTTTATAAGCTTCTTTTCGCTTGTTTCTATCCTCATCTTCAATTAATTTTGCATACATGCCTCTTGTAAGTTCCACTTGTTTTCCATGATCATTCGTAACCTCGCCAAACTTAATGTCAGCATTATTCATCATCCCAAATGTATGGCCAGGGGCAGACAGTGCTTCACTTAATTGGGAAAGGATCTCCTCTTGCTCCTTGTTTAATACATGTTTTTTGTAGCGAAATGATTCTAAAAGATCTTGTTCGAAATAAGTTAATCGATCATCTTCTGCTATGTATGACTTTAACGTTTCTTCATCAAGATTTAATAAAAAGGGCATAAAAAAGGAGGTTGAAGAACTAACTTTCACATTCAGTTGTTTTGCCCGATCTAACAATGATTGTGCTTTCGTTTCTCGAGTATCTTCATCAACTGAAAGCATGGCAAATGCATATAGTTTATTCAATTTATAGGATAACTCTTCCTTTTGCTTAAGAAATTGATATAAAGTGTTGCCGTCAGTTATTTTTCCGTCGGATGCTTTAAGCTTTATTGCCATTTCCTCTATTTGCTGATAATCCTTTTCCCACTTCTGCTGGTCCGAGTATATATCTTTCAGATTCCATTTTTCCTGGAGAGGTACTTCATTTCTAGAATTGTACGTTGTCATTTAAGCACTCCTTTTTTCATAATAAAAATATATATTCTAAGTTAAATTAACAAATTCCTTTATTGCTAATCTAAGAGAATGTTATTAATAATCACTTTTAAACTGCATGTTGATATCAGCTGCGCACTGGTTGTGAAAAAACCACTTCAATTCCGCATCATATAATCTGCTGTTCTGATGGCCAACGCTACGATTGTCAGTGTGGGATTCGCTGTACCGCTTGTTGGAATTACGCTGTTGTCTGCAACAAATAGTCCTGTTATACCATGGACCTGACCGTACGGATTTGTTACCGAGGTGTCTGGATCTGTGCCCATTCTGCAAGTTCCGGCATCATGAATCGCCTCAATTAATTCGCCAAATTCTTTTTCTACTCTTGTAGCCTGCATCGCTGTAAACATTTGTCTAAGCTTTTATTGGAATTGCCTTAGTTGTAGGTTCCTATATGAAAGTAACGATTATGCTCTTTATTCTTAAAGAGACTCTCTCACAAGTTCTTCAAATTAGAGGATAAACGGATGGTTATTTTCCCGCTTGCTTTTATATCATTACTTCTTACCCTAACAATGTTTTCGAATGAAATTGAATTTGGGGAAGCCGTATTTGTGGGAATGCCTTTGCTTCTATTGGTTTTTCTAGTTATACCATTATTTTTTTTCACAATGGTTACTTTGTTAAAAAGGGAGAAATTAGATAGTACTCGGCGTGGTTAATCACTAACTATCAGAGTTAGAAAAAAATCGGCTCATCACCGATTTTAAACAGAGTCCCAATTCTTAACTAAACTAAGCGGGAATTCATATGTAAATCAACTAGATTGGCGAGTAATCCCTTAGTTCTTGCGCTTTATATTTTCCAGGTGAGCAACCTACAATCCTTCTAAATAAACGGCTAAAGAAAGCGGGATCATCATACCCAACTTTAATCGCAACATTAATTACTTTATCATCTGTTTCTAGCAAAAACTGCTTTGCCTTTTCGATTCTTATTTTATGAAGCATTTCGACTACGGTTTGATCAGTCTCTTGTTTAAATAATCTGTTTAAATGCCGGGGACTAAGATTAAATAGATGACACAAGGATTGAATCGTTATTTTTTGATCATAGTTTCTTGATAAATACCCACATATTCGTTGAATGAGGAGATCATTTTCACTTTTTCTCCTATGAGAATGATTTTCCATCCCTTTTCTTTCGTTATATATCCGGGATAATTGGATCAATAGTTCCACAAGCTGCAAACGGATTAATGTGGGATAACAAGGATTTTCCCTTAAATATTCATGCATCATACCTTCAAGTAACGACAGAATCCTCGCAGAATTGCTTCCAGTTAAATTTAATAAGTGATGAAATCGCTCATTTTTATCTAAAAATGGATGAATGTAAAAATAATCCATCGATTGTGATACACCCATTTCTTTTAACCATGAATCCTGAATAAGGCTTGGCAAAAATAAACAATTAATAATTTCTAAACTTTGGCCCTTTTCGATCGAAAAGGTGTGAACCTCTCCAGGATTAATGATAAACACATCATTCGTTTTGATCATATAGGACTGTCCTTCAAATAGGTGCTTTGCTTCTCCTTGTACAACATAAACCAATTCAACAAATTCATGTGCATGGGCCGGCGGAATATTATCATAATCATGATAAAAACGCTGGATCCAGAACGGAAATTCTTTTGTTTTCATGTAATCACTTGATTGATAGGTTGTTGCAGTCATTTAGATTCCTCCCCTAGATCTAGATTGAACATTTACCTCTAAGGTTGTAGCAATCGCAACGTGTAAGTGCTTACATATTCGAACAAATAAAAAAAAGTTTTTTTTGAACCTAGAGTCTTTGCTTATTCAAATAATTAGGTACCTCAATTACTGCTCCATTCTCCATTTGTGAACGAATGGCCGCTTCGATGACTTCCTGGGCTGCTAATGCATCCATACCAGAGCCCGTAATTTTCTCTGGAGGTACTGAATCGTTAACTTCTTGAATAAACGTGCCAATTCTATTTTTGAATGTGTCGTTAAATCCATTCATTCCATTTAATACTGAATTTCGAACAACTTTAAGTTCGTTGCTTTTGTGTGGGTAAAGGGTTAAGTTTTCAAATACATTATCAATTGTTAATCTCCCTCTATTACCTGCTACTTCACAATATTCAATTGGATGAAGATTGTCCATATCATAACTCCCGGTGAGATGACCAACCGCTCCTGATTCAAATTCTAGATTAATCGATGCCGTTGACCATACTTTTCTTCCAGGTGCTTTTGTCATGAACGCCTGAACTCGTTTAATATCACCTGCAAAATACCTGATCACATCGATTGAATGCGGATGAAGAGCCCGTAAATGAATCCAAGGGCTTGATTCATTTGGATTGCCAATGGTCAATTTCATATTAATAAACAACAGGGAACCAAGCTCTCCAGAATCAATCCATTTTTTTGCATATTCAGCTGATGGTACAAATCGGTGGTTTAGGTTGCATCCCAAGCGAACCTTTTTTCTATTGGCATACTCGACAATTTCTCTTGCCTCTTCGATGTTATTGGAAAGCGGTTTTTCAACTAAAACATCTTTCCCAGCTTCCATAGCAAGCATAGCTGGTACATAATGATGTGAACCATTTTCCTTCCCGCCAGTGGCGATGCTTATCACATCGATTTCTTCATTTTGAAGCATTGTTTTTAAATCCGTATAACCGGTTATATTATACTGCATTGCCACAGCATTTACTAATGCTTCATTCAAATCACACACAGCAACTAATTCAGCATCTGCATGTTCATGATAATAGCGGCAATGAATTTTCCCAATATTATTCACACCAACAACCGCTGCTTTTATCACAACAACCATCCTTTCCTGAAAGAAAAGGGACTGCATCAGGAAGAATCTGCCCCCTCCTACATACCAAAATACAGAACTCACTAATGTTTTAGGCTCGATATATTTTGTTTGGAGAGTCAAACTCTAGAATTGAAACAGCCCCATTTTCACATATTAATTATTCTATACGCTTTCTTCTTTTTCCTTTTCTTGAAGCCTTTGTGCTGTATCAATCGAACCAATATACATGGAATCGTATGCTTCCTGAGATGTTTTAAAAGCTCCTTGCTCCAATCCATGCCAATTCAAATTCGTATACATTGGATTTGTTCTGCCAGTTTCAGCTTCACGTTTTGCTATATAAGCTTCCATTCTTCCTAACAGCAAATGGACGATTTCAGGCTCTTGATCTGCAACATTTGTTTCTTCCTTTGGATCTTTTATTAGATTGTACAATTCAATTTCCGGTTTAAAATGAAAGTCTGGTTCAAGCGCGCGGATCAATTTCCATTCAGGTGTACGCCAGCCATGCTTGCGCATCCATGTACATTCGGTTATATAAAATTCAGATTCCTGAACGAATATCTCCTTTTCTTTTTTTATAAGCGGCATAAGATTTCTGCCGTCAAATCGAATATCTGTTTCAATACCTATTACATCTAATATTGTCGGCATGATATCTTTGATTAATGTGTTGCTTGTGATTCTTTTCCCTTCAGGCAATTTCTTAGGATATTTCATGATTAGCGGCACAACTAAATTATGTTCATAAAGACCGTGGTGATCATACCAGCATTGATGCTCATTTAAGGTTTCACCATGATCAGATGTAATAATAATTAACGTTTCTTCTTTAATTCCTAGTGTCTCAACAGTTGTAAAAATATTTTGGATACAAGCATCCATATAGGCAATTGCACCATCATATTGTGCGTCAACATAGTCTGCATCTGTACAACCTTTAGGAATCCATGAAGTTAAGAAATCAGCAAATGGCTTAAATTCCTTCATCTCATTTAGAGATTCATTTTCAGGGTCAAATTCATTCCCATCATAAAACATTCGTTCAAACGGTTTTGGAGGCAAATATGGTGAATGGGGGTCCATATGCCGTAAAAATAAGAAAAATGGTTTTTCATCCTCAGCAAGTCTCTTTAATTCTGGGATGGCCACATTATTTAAATTTTGCGCCTTTGGGCAACGACCAGTTTCGTCTGGCATCCATGATTCAAAATCAATGTATTTTTGAAACCCTCTAGAGGATGGATTGCCGCTAAACCCAACACAGGTTGTATTATATCCGTGTTCTCCAAGCAATTCTGGCAGAGTCTTTACATGGCCTCCCAAAGGTCCCTTATGTCTAAGAGCGACTACATCAGTGCCAAAGCAGTCCATTCCAGTTAACATCGAAGCATAGCCTGGAGTGGTAGGAATGCTTGGACTAAAATGGTTTTCAAATAAAATCCCTTCTTCAGCGACTTTATCAATATGGGGTGTTGTTAGCCGGTGATATCCATATGAACTCATCCGGTCTCTTCTTAGGCTGTCGATTCCAAATAGAATAATATTTGCATTTTTCTTCATTTGACTTTATCCTTTCTGAGCAAAATTTGACTCTCTGACACCTAAAGCTTTTAAGCATGCATTTAAGTAACCATAGCTCTCAGCAGCAACGATGGAAACATCTGCTAAGGAATGTTGATTTGCTCCGATTACCTCTAAACAAACGGGACCGGAATACTGCCCATCAACCATTGCTTTGCAATAGGCAAATAAATCAATATCCCCTCTTCCACAAGCTTGGGTGCGAATGTCACCAGGGCCTTGTGTGCGACCCTTACAATCACGAATGTGAATATGCTTTACTCGTTTAATCACTCTTGCTAATTCTTCCTCGGGATTTTCATTTCCTCGATAAATATGACTCGGGTCCATATCAATGCCAAATGCCGGGGAGGATATTTCATTCATTGCCCTTAATGTAGTTGGTGTATTAAAAATTGCGTTTCCGACATGTGCTTTTACGCAAAGGGTTACACCATAGCCCTCTGCTATTTTAGATAATCTGTAAAGAGTTTCTATAGACTGCTGGAGATCGCCTTCAACGCCCGACTTTCCGCCAGGTCCTACATTGATGACAGGGATCCCGATTTCTGCTCCTGCCTCAAATGCCTTTCGTAATCTCTCTTCATCAAGTGAAGCAACCTCCATTGATAACAATTCAAGGCCGTTCTCCAGGGCGATTGATTTTATGTCATCAGCCTGTTCCTTCCAACGGTCTAATTCTAAATGTTCACACATGCCTTTTATTGCTGAAATTTCTACGCCATCATAGCCGCATAAGGCAATTTGCCTTGCCGCAGTTGCAAAATCAAAATCTTTAAATAACACTGAGTTAACGCCAAGTTTAATCATTTTATCCCTCCTGAAATGAGCTCTATATCTTTAACATCAACAATTTCACCTGTTTCAAATGATCGTATTGCCGCTTCAATGATCAATTGTGCTTTAAGAGCATCTTCTCCAGAACCATCGACCTGATCATATGAAGCACCCGCAATTAACTGGTCCACGAATGAATTGATGCGGGATTTAAAGGTTTCCGGAAATGCTCTCATTCCTCCAAGATAGCTGTAGCTTTCTGTTTCGATACTTGTTCGCGGATAGAAGGTAAGCTGTTCACAAGCATCTTCAAGAACAAATCTACCTTTAGAGCCAACTACTTCACATAGCTCTAAACCATAGCTTGCACCTGCGTCATAGCTTCCAACTAAATTTCCGATCGCACCATTTTCAAATTCAAGGATTACTTGAGCATTTGACCATATCGAACGGCCCTCACCTTTCATCATGAAGGCACCTACTCTTCTTACATCACCGCAAAAGTATCGAATAACATCAAAGGAATGCGGATGCAATGCACGCATGTGGAACCATGGCGAAGTTTCGACCGGATTGTTGATCCACATTCTCATATTGATCATATGAAGCTTGCCAAGACGCCCATTTTCTACCCAATCCTTTGCTTTTTCAGCAGCAGGTGTAAAGCGATGGTTCAAGTTAACCGCGTATGGGATTTTATTTTGACGGGCAAGCTCAACCATTTCTTTACCTTCTTCGATATTGTTAGAGATCGGCTTTTCCCCTAGTACAGGAATCCCGGCTTTTAGTAATTCTATTGTTGGCAAATAGTGTTCTCCGCCATTTTCCTCCCCTTTAGTGCAAACGCTTACAAGATCAAGCTCAATATCGCTATTTAACATTTCCTGCACACTGTAAAATGCTCTTCCGCCAAACTTGTTTGAAGCTTGATCTGCTTTTGCCTTTACAATATCACAAACTGCTACAATTTCAGTATTTGGATTTTCTTTGTAGACAGAAGCATGTATGCTTCCGATATTCCCAACTCCTACAATCGCAACTTTTAAAGTCATTGTTCACCCTCCAAAAAATGAATTGCTATCTAATCAAAAGAAAAAATCTATATGAATACTAGACTAAAAACATATAACATTAATCTTCTAGATTTCTAACGGATAAGCCATTGTCGTAAAAAGCGCAAGCGCTGCTTGTGAGGTATCCAATCTGCTGTGCTGAACAATTATTGGCACATTGCTATCAACTTTGATGGCATAAGGAACATTTCTAGGAACTTCATTTCCTTCTTGGTCTCTAATCTTATCCAGCCGAATATGATGCGTCCTATTTAACCCGCATTCTGTTATAAAAGAGTCCATAGGCTCTCGATCTTCAAAATAGAATGTAAGTTGAATGTCTGCTTGACGCTCAGTTAAATTTAACACGCAAACTGCCTCATGACTGATTTGATCACCTATACTTTTCGGTTAAAGAAAACCATCAGGGATAATCCAAGTCTGTTTTCCAATCAAATCCACATCTCCCTTCCCCGTATTTTTGGATGAAAAATGGAACAGCTATTTTTACAAAAATAAGTTTTTCATAGTTGAATTAATTAAATGATAGCTCATTCATGCCTATACATCATAGCCCATCCCGCCAAAACGAATGGTCAATCTGGCCATTTTGAATTCAACCTTTGATCTTATCCTTTTCTTTTATGTTACAAAATTAAAAAATACAACTAATTCAGTCTTCTGATCCTATACTTTTTCCGGTACTTTGAAGGCGACGTTTTTGTTACCTCCTTAAATGTGCGATAAAAATGGCTAATATCCTCAAAGCCCACTTTACTTGAACCACATGTCATTTCAGATCCATTAAACCTGACAAAAGATGAAAAATTACAAAATGGGTTGTTCCCTCTTTTAGCGTATAAAATATAAAAAAATAAGGCGCAAGATGATCTTGTGATTGCGCCTTTTTTAGATATAAAGTACTTATATTTTTACAGCACCGGAAGTTAAGCCCTTCATAAACAAGCGCATCGTAAATAGGAACAGTATTAATAATGGCAATGATGCAATTGTATAGCCCGCAAACATTGGCCCATAAAGAGTTTGTGAAACAAATTGGCTTTCAAATTGGATAAGTCCAACTGTAATCGGAAATTTATCAGGATTACTCATTAAGACAAGAGGCATCATATATTCATTCCAGATCGAAAGTAAATTCCAGATGGCCATCGTTCCAATAATTGGCTTTGATAATGGCAGGACGATTTGCCAAAATACACGAAGCTCCCCACATCCGTCAATGCGAGCAGCCTCGAATAATTCTTCTGGCAAGGATGCAAACGATTGTCGGAAAACAAAGATGGTAAAAGCTTGGCCGCCTGCTGCAAAAGCAATGATTAGACCAATATAGGAATCTAACAAACCAAAGCTCTTGATTAATAAGAAAAGCGGAATTAACGTTAATAAACCTGGGATCATTAATAAAGCAACAACAGACATATAAAGGAAATTTTTCCCTTTATATCGTAAGCGGGCGAATGAATATCCTGCTAAGGCGGAAGTGGCAATTATGATGATTACGCTAACCAGCCCTATAAGTACGGAGTTGAAAATATACCCTCCGATTGCTTCCCATGCGGTTGCATAATTTTCAAAGTGCAGGGGAAATGTGATGCCAAAGAAATTACTATAAAATTGACCATTTGTTTTAAACGAGGTGATGATCATATAAAAAAATGGGTATAGCGAAATAAAAGCTAAAAAAATGAGGAAAAGATGACTCCATAGATCCTGCCTTATTGTTTTTAGCATGTTTTTCTCCTTTCAAATATTATGCTTTGTATTCAGTGCTAGGGTTGATATATTTCATTTGAACCCAAGTTAAAATGAGAACAATAACAAATATAATCATTGATACTGCCATTCCTAACCCAAATTCTCCATTTTGGAAAGCAAGGAAATACATATATAAGCCAGGCACGTATGATGAATATCCAGGACCTCCATTTGTCATAACCAATGGCAGCGTTACATTCTGAAGAAGCTGAATAACTGTTAATATTAAAATCAATTTAACTTGTCCCATTACTAATGGAATTTCAATTTGGAAAAATCTCCTAATCCTTGTAATTCCATCAAGCTTGGCTGATTCATATACACTTTCTGAAATGGATTGAAGACCAGCATAAAAGATAAGGAGATTAAATGGCACAACAAATGGGAAGCCAACAAACATTAATGCATATAAAGCAATATTTGGATCACCAAGCCAGTTTTGGATCATCGCTTCTAAGCCCAATGTTTTCAATAATGTATTTAATACTCCTACATTTGGATCATACATAAAACTCCAGATCATAAACATGACAATTCCCGGAACTACTACAGGAATCACAAATAATACCCTGTAAATATATTGCATACGTTTGCTCTTTAAATGGAAAATCATAACTGCAACAAGCAACGGAACCAATAATTCCACGATGACCTTTATCACTGTCCAAATACCAACATTTTTCATCGCGATTAAAAAGATCTCATCTTTAAATAATCGTATATAGTTTTGAAAGCCTGTAAATTGCGGTTGATTAAACCCATCCCAGTTTGTAAATGAAAAACCAATAGCAATTAATGCGGGATAGTACATAAATGTAATTAAGAGAATAAAAGATGGAATCAGCATTCCGTAGCCAGACTTCCAATTGTATCGTAATTTTCCTGTTTTCTTTTTCCTCTTTAAAACACTTCTATTTTCAATTTGCTGGACTGTATCGGGCATGTTTTTAACCTCTCCTTTCTAATCAGAAAGCAGGCTTATAAGATTTTTTGCAGTAGGGAAATCCCAAGCTAACCTATCTTATAAGCCTTTTTTAAACCAGCTTTGTTTCACTATTTATCGAGATATTCTGATAAATCCCAGTTGTTTTGCTGAATGAGTGAATCAGCTGTCTTTTCCATTTCCTGGTCTGCTATCTTTGCAAACTCCTCTAAAGAGGTATCCCCCAAAATATAACTTTGGAACGCTCGGTAAATGGCATCTAATTCCTTCTTTTCGAGGTTTATCCCGCCAAAAACGCTTTGCAGCGGTTTGTTTGCAAGATCTGATAGTTCGCTTAGCTCTTCAATCGGTTTGGTTCCTGCAACTGTAGGAACATTTTCCCCTAATTCATTGACGATTTCTTCATTGTGCTCAGGTGTTGTGATATACATTAACCAATCAACAATTGCCTTTTCCTTTGCAGGTGTTAATGAATTGTTTGCTTGTTTTGATGAAACAGCATATTGGAATGAAGCACTAGGTCCTCCGATCGCTGCTGACGAATCAAAATCAGTGGCAAATTCTGATGTTGCTGTATCTGGAAATGGATTCTTAAAGGATGACCATTCAAAATCAGGATTTGCTGATTTGATTTGCTGTGAAGCCCAAGAACCATCGAAATACATTCCAACTTCACCAGTTAAAAATGCAAGCATGGTGCCTTGTCCATTTGAATCTCCGCCAGTGAAGTCAGGCTGCCAATATTGAGAGAAATCTTTTAGAATTGGCCAAATCGCCATCCATTTTTCATTCTCTGATCCAAAAACGCCCTTTTTAATCGCAATCACCTGATCCTGATTGGTAATCCCCTCATTCCCTGTATATCGAAGATCGTTATATTCATCCGCAAAGAAATTTGTAAAGAACAATCTGGTAAGCCATGTAATACGATCAGTACCTGTAGGAGTTGATGCAAGATTCCATGCAAAAGGAATATACCCAGCATCCTTTAATTTCTGACATGCCTCAATAAACTCTGACCAGGTTCTAGGCATTTCTGTAATACCAGCTTTTTTGAATGCTTCAACATTGTAATAAGTAGCTGTACCGACATAATCCCCGTTGATGACATAGGTACTTCCATCTGCTGATTTTGTGTCAGAAATGATTTGACTATTTAAAAGTTCATTCCATGGTTTATTGTCTGCGTATGGGTTGGGCTTGTCCAAGTATTTTGATAAATCGGTCAAAGTTCCTTTGGCCAATGCTGTGTTTGCATCATACCACTGAGTCCAAATGATATCAGGCAGCTGTCCTCCAGATGCTTTCGTTCGTACCCATGTCATATAATCTTGATCAGCGGGTAAGCCTTTAATAAATTCGATTTTAACACCTGTTTCCTTCTCATACTCCTCAGCTAGTTTCTTTAATACTGTCGCAGGCTTTTGATTGGCATTTAATACTCGGTTTGGACTATAGGTTCCTGCATACATTTTAATTGTTCCTTTAAATTCTTCATTAGACTGACCAGTTTCTTCAGGAGAAGAGCTTGGCACAATACAGCCGGTTAACAACGAAGTAATCAATACCGTAATAAATGAAACGAACCAAAATTTCTTGAATCTCTTCACTGCGATCCCCCCATTAATCTGAAATTTTATAAGAAAAAATGAAACAACGATATTTTAATAATTTTAATATTCTGATTTTAATTGACATAATGGCCTTATTATTAAAAGAGATTATCTTTGTACTTTCATATCAATCCTTTCGCGTTTGGGATTTAATTTCCACTCATCCCATGTGAGGCCATATTCCGAAAGAATTTTTACTATCCTTCTTTTGAAAGGAAGTCCCTCTTCTCGTAACACCACCTTCATGGGATCTTCGTGACCTCCAAGCTTCGCGTCAACCCAATTTGCTAGTTTCTGTTTATATATCTCAACCTTCCTTGGCAAAAGAGCGGATAGATTCCTTTCTTCACTTGGATCGTTAGACAAATCATAAAGCTCAGAAATAGGTCTCGTAAAAGGTCCTGAATCGTAGGTTTCAATATATTTATACCTTGCTGTTCGAATGCCTCTTGCTGCCTGCCATGCACATTCGCTTAAGTAGATCTCAGAGTGATGCTCGGACTTTTTCCCTTCAATTAACGGCCATAAGCTTTTTCCATCAAGACCTTCGGGCAACTCAAGGCCAATCGCTTCTAAAATGGTCGGCATTAAATCAACATGTTGAACTAATCCTGTTGGTCTTACACCTTCTGAAATCATACCAGGCCAGCGAATAATTAACGGAATGTGGACTGTTGACTCATAAAGTCCGCAATGATCCCAATAAATATCATGCTCTGTTAAGCTTTCTCCATGGTCCCCGAATAAAACCAGCATCGTCTCATCCAGAATACCTTGATTCAACAAAAATTCATCTAAATCTTCAAGCAAATCATCTAAATATCGAATTTCCGCATCGTATAAAGCGCTTACATATTCGGTATCGGTAATATTTCCAAGCAAATCATAATGATGATACTTAAAAAATGGATAGGCGGGATGATTAAGTGCTGGCTCCATACTTTTATTTGAAGGATCATATGGGTCTTTACCTGCATCATAAAATAATGGAATATGTTTATCAGGTGGTAAGTATGGTGTATGAGGATCCCAGTAATGAAGAAAGAGAAAGAAATCCTCATCTTTATGTTCCCTAATCCAAGGCTTTGCAAGATCATTAATCGTCTGTCCATTAATCCATCTTGTTTTTCCGATCGTATTCATATAATACTGATAGCCTCTCGCAAACCATTCTTTTAAATGATATAAATTATCTACTGCCGCAGTGGTAAATCCTGCTCTTCTAAGAATATCTGGCAGCCATGCGATTTCTTTTTTTAAATAACTAGATGGTGAACCATGTGAAACAACACCAGTAGTTAGTCCCACTTTTCCTGTAAAAAGACTTGTATGGGCAACCTCTGTTGGGATATCAGATGCGTATGCATTCTCAAATAGTGCACCTTGGCTTGCAATCTTGTCCAAATATGGACTTGTCGGAAGCTGATATCCATAGCAGCCCAGCCTTCTTGCACGCAGTGTATCTAATGAAATAAAAATGATTTTCAACATTTTCCCCCCCTTAGTCTTTGTTAATGGCCTATTACTGTCTGCTCCAATCAAGAAAATAGCGATATCAACATTTTGTCTTAATATAGCAATCTTTTATCATAAATTCTTTGCTTTCCTTATGTTTAATCATACTGTTATCATCAATATGAAATCATGGTCATTTCGGACATGTTATTGGTTGATCAAGCCAAAAAGAAATCGCTCATGAAATCAGGCAATATTTCCACACCCATTCATAGCGATTTTTTCTTGACTATAAATCTGCGACAAAATAACTTTGTTATCGTTTACAAAATAATGATAGACAAGTAAAAAAATAGTTATTAAAATAATGATTACTCAGTAAACTTTCAGCCAATTTTTATAAGGGCCATTACAAACATTTTTCCATATTAAGTTTTCGTCAGAATGAGGGGATGCTACGATGTTAAAAGACTGGAAAAAAATATTACTGCTTGCCATTCCTTCTATTGCCTCCTTCGCTTCTATGACACTTACTGGTACGATTAACCTTATCATGGTTGGTCAACTCGGGGCACTTGCAATCGCCATTGTTGGTGTTTCGAATATTATCATGTACAATGCTTGGGCGATTTTTTCAGGCATAGGTCATACAGTAAATTATTTAGTTGCACAAAACTACGGCTCTAATAATATGAAAAAAGGGATTGAGCGAACGTACATAGCCTTTTATCTTTGTATGATCGCATCACTATTCATTTTCGTCGTTGGCTTGCTATTTCCCGGCGATATTTTTAGAGTCATGGGCAGCTCTACTGAGATGATCGAGCAAGGAAAAAACTATTTACAGATACGATTTTTTGCGATGATGTTTTCGATTTTCATCTTTGTCTTTCATGGCTTTTTCCGAGGTATTGGCGACACAAAAACACCGATGATCAGCTCGGTTATCGGAAACTTGATCATGATTTTTCTTACTTACGGGTTAACGTACGGACATTTTGGTCTACCGGAAATCGGCCTTGATGGCGCAGGGCTTGCGTTTTTAATCGGTGAAGTTGTTATATTTTTGCTATGTGCTTATGTCTATTTTTTCCGCCTTCATTCAAGGTTTGCTACCCGTAAAATTGTACCGTTTAATAAGTCCGAATCAAAACTCATATTTGGGGAAAGTTCTAAGCTAGGTATCCAGGAGTTTTCAATGAGTATGGCGATGTTTGTATTTACTGCTTTTGTAACTCGGCTAGGCACAAATGCGTTAGCTGCAAATGAAGTCGCCTTAAGCGTGATGAGTCTTGGGTTTATGCCTGCATTTGCCTTTGGTTCAACGGCTACGATTCTTGTAGGGCAGGAAGTCGGAAAAGGAAAACCTTTGGCAGGCAGAAAAGCTGGTACAAACACAGCTATCTTGGGATGTATCTTTCTTTTTATCTTAGGGATTATCCAATATATACTTGCTGAACCCATCGCAAAAATTTATACCGATGATGTTTCTGTTTACGTGCTTGCATCCAAATTAATCATGATATCTGCCTTTTTACAGCTGTTTGATGGGTTACTAAACTTTTATGCAGGCGGTCTGAGAGGAATCGGAGATACGTCCTTCTTACTAAAAACATCTCTCATTTTAGGATGGTTATTGTTTATACCGCTTAGCTATGTTTTAACATTTGTCCTAGAGCTTTCAAGCGTTGGCGCATGGATTTCATTATATACTTATTTAACCTTTTTTGGAGTTGCGGTCATGATCCGATTTTATCGTCAGGACTGGAGTATTATTAAACTGAAGACCTCCAGTAATGAAATGCGGGAAAGTGTCAGCTGATCTGTACTTATCCTTCACTATTTTTTAAACAAAACAAGCTGAATCATATTCGACTCAGCTTGTTTTATTGTATACGCAGCCATTAAAACAACCCTCCATCTTCATTTGCCCTATTTAATAACCCTTCGAGCTCTGAAATAAAAGTCATTTGGTCATTGTTTAGTTTTGTAGTTGGAATATTAGGGTTGGCAATTATTTTATCATTATCCTCTTGTTCAATATTCAACTGAACATAAAAAGGCTCTGTTACCCCATCTAAATAACCTCTCCAAATATGCAGGGAATGCTCCTTCGTTCCTTTTGTTATCGGTTCTTTTTCAGAGAAAGTAATTTCCTTCCCATGAATTTCTTCTAATCTTTCGACTTTATGCAACCCATCTGTTAATGCATCATATATGGAGTTAAAATAGGTATTCGTATTTTCGATGACAACATTTTGGATCGGATCACCGACTTCCACTGAATAATAAATCGACATGAATTCCACCTCTTTTTTGGATTCTTCTTATCATTTTTCTCGTTATAACGTTTTTTTAAACTTTCACATTTTTTAATGACAGCCCCTATTAAGACTGTCTTTTGATACTGCAAAATGCTCACGTCTTTAACAGAGAAGTCTGGGATTTTTCTTAGTTCCATGCACTTGCGTAGATCTATCCTGTCCCGCAATCCCAGCATGAATCTTTGCTAGTCCGTTCCAATTAAGAAAGGGGTTCTAACATGGTAAAAGAAAAAAAGCCTCCTGCCTTTTTGACAGAAGTGCTTTACACGAACATTGTCTATTCCCTATTGGTCTGCCAAAGTGGTTTGTAGTGCCTCAATAGCTAGCTTGGAATCATGTCCTTTTGCATATAATTTAAGGCTTCCTAAAAAATCATGAAGCTCGCTTGTGCTTAAATAACTTTTAGCATTTAATGTCTTCTTTCCAAACTCAATTAAGATATAGCTATCAAATTGGTTTGCTTTAGAAACAATCCGAATTATTTTTTTATGATCGATTTTTTTACTCAGTAAACAATTCACGGCAGCAATCAATTTAATCCCTCCTACTTAAATTTCAAAAAAATTCATATGGAGCAGATAAGAGTCGAAAAATTCATCTGTGGTTGAAAGTTGAAAAGAGGGTGAATATACTGCAAGCTCCATATGACATCATGTTTTGTATTTTAAGAGTACAGAAAAATTTTACCAATAACTACACGTATGTTATGTTTCATTACGCACATTTTAGTTAAAGGTAGTTTATCTGTTATAAAACGTTACATTCATCTATTTTTCGTTCAAAAAAAGGCACTTCAAAAGTTTCCACCTTTAGAAGTGCCTCTTGCTATTCTTAGTGACAATATTGTTCAACAACAGCCTTAATTCTGTTGATTCCATCCCATAAGCTCCCTGGACCATCATAAACTAATGTAATCGGGCCGTCGTAGCCACTAAATGCTACCAAGTCTAACGATTTTTTGTATTCTTCTTCATCAATTTGCCCTGACTTGTCATAATTCGCTTTAGCATGGACAGATTCTGCGTAAGGCATAAGGGTTTCAATAGAACGATATTTCTCTTGCGGTGAAAAATTCCCAAAATCCACTGTTAAACCAAGCTCCCCTTTATTTGAGTCGAGCAGATCCAGACAATTTTCTTTTGTGGAAGCAAGTTGTTTAAAGTTTTCGGTTACAATTCTTATTCCTTTAGGTTTAGCGTATTCTACTAGTTGTTGAAAACCATTTTTTGCGAATTGGATCGCTTCTTTGTTCTTAGGATTCGCCTCACCTGCAACGACACGAACACTTTTTGCCCCAACAATTGCTGCGACATCAATCCATTTCTTAATAAATTCTAGATCAGAGCTTCTTCTCTGAGAATCTTCATTGCTTATATCACCATAGTCAACTAACAGACAATGAAACGTAATACCCGATTTCACAAAGGCATCGTGAAGCTTATGCAAATATTCAGGTTCTATGCTTGGAAAATGGAAATGGCATATTTCTAATGAACGGAAATTTTGCTTTGCTAATTCATCCGGTAACTCTAAAAGTGTCATATTTTCAGGCTGTTCTTCTATTCTTGTTTTTTGACTTCTTTCGTTTTCATCCCAATATGTCCACTTTAATGGACCAAGCTCTCTATGAAGACTCCAGGTTGTTAATGATAAATGCGGCATGCTGAAAACCTCCTTTTTAATGTTATATGTACATTCAACGAATTCAATTGCTGTTCCTCCTTTTAACACAAAAGAAATATCCAAATGAAAAAAGGTTATCTCAATAACATTGGGGCAGACCCCTGTGAGACAACCTTATTGTATTAAGATACTATTTAATTTTTAAAAGAAATTTTTCACCATTTCGTAAGTATGGTCGCAATTTAAACAATGGTAATAAATTGACATAATATCCTCGGTAATTTCATGCTTCGTTTCTTTTCCACAGTTTTCACAAACCTTTTGTTCATACACTTCCATTGAAAACACTCCTTTCATGATGGTGGTATGGAGTAACCATTAAAACTGAAGAATATCCTTATACTGCTTTCCATTCTTACCCATTATACTGGTCCCAACTGACTTATTCCTATACCTTGGCCATTTCCTTTCCTTTCATCATGTAAACACCTTTTGCTAATTGTAAAGAATCAATTAGTTTTTGAATAAATTCCCGCCAATCTTAGGACGGATGGTCTTTAGTTTTACTTTATCAAGTACAACAGTAAAAGGGATCTGTCCCCAAAGTGAAGAACATTTTGTTCTTTAGTTGTGGAGAAAAGACCCTTTCGTTAGTTATTAATCTCTACTTATTATTAAAGTTTTTTTGCAACTTCATGGTCCGGTGATGTTCTATTTCCGGACGAAGCTTCATACCCTACCTGATAAGTTCCCTTTTTTGATTGTTTTACAGCTTCCGGCATTTTGTATTGCTCCAAATCATCTTGAAATTGTCTTGCACTAGGTTCTTTTTGCATGACTTACCCTCCAGCATTGTTATTCTGCTTTTATTGAATCGGTGATCCGGTAGATGTGTGCTGAACAACCCATTCGCGAGTTACATCAGTAACATTTTGCCAATTAGGGATCCTATTTTGATGTTCTTGGATCCAGCTCATGCAAAATTGCGGATCAATACTATGCTTTTCACATTCTGCTAAAAATGACTGAACTGTTGATTCATTACAGTTCTCCCATGTCCCACACGTTTTTTCCCATATATCTTCCATTTTCTCTTGTACTGAACCATCGATTGATGAACGATTTCCATTTTGATCAGTCATGAGAATACCTCCTGATTTCATGATGCATTCATAAACAAACATCTTTATTTTGTCCCAATTTACAAAAAAAATGTGGTTACCAATAGGAAACGCAAAATGAAATTGCAATTAATATAAAGCAGGAATATTTGGAGCTTATTAAAGCCATCTTACATACTAACCTATTTTTTCAAACAAACAGCTTTGTAAATCACTTACAAATTGTTTCAACTCTGCTTCTTAACCACTTATCAAAACGTAGGGCCAATCCTCCAAATCCCAAAGTCATGCTGCTTAAGAATTTCAGATTTTGTTAGCTTACCTGAACTGACTAAACGGATTTCATTAAAAATCCTTTTTCCAACCTCCTCAACGGTTTCCTTCCCTTCAATAATGGTGCCTGCGTCTAAGTCCATATTTTCTTCCATTCTTTGAAACATTGGGGTGTTAGTAGAGATTTTAATAACAGGAGCAATAGGTGAACCTGTTGGAGTACCTCTGCCGCTCGTAAACAATACCACCTGTGCACCTCCTGCAACCATCCCTGTCAGCTGCTCGATATCATGGCCTGGCGTATCCATCCAAACCAGCCCCTTCTCGGTTGGTTCCTCAGCATAATCAATAATTTCCTTTAACATACTTTTCCCTGCTTTATTTGCTGCACCAAGCGACTTTTCTTCTAATGAACTAAGCCCGCCTGCAATATTCCCCGGACTTGGGTTGCCCGTTCTTATATCAACTCCCATCATAATCGAGCGATTCTCCATAGCATTAATGATTTCATATACTCGTTTTGCCACCTTGTCATTTGCTGCACGGTTTGCTAGTAAATGTTCTGCCCCAATTAATTCTGTTGTTTCAGCTAAAATGGAGGTACCACCTTTTTCAACAATCATATCGCTTACTGCACCAACAGCTGGGTTTGCTGATAATCCTGAACATGCATCAGAACCCCCGCATTCAGTTCCAATGATTAATTCACTGAAATCACACCACTCTTTGGCTTGAGCTGAAGCTTCCTGAACAAGCTTAGCAGCTGCCTTTGCACCTTCAGCTATTGTTGATAATGTACCTCCATGATCCTGAATTGATATCGTCACAACCGGTTTTCCTGACTTAGCTATTTCTGCAGCAACACTTCTGGCCTGATGTGTTTCACAGCCAAGTCCTAAAACAACGACTCCATAAACATTTGGGTTTTTCCCTAAGCCAACATATGTACGAAAAGTCTGCTCATAATCAACGCCCACCTGTGCACATCCATGCTGATGGATGAATGTAACTGTGCCATGAACAAGCTCTGTTATTCTTTGTGCTGTTTGTGTCGCACACGTAATGGTCGGCAAGATTAACACATGATTGCGGACACCTGCCTTTCCATCACGCCGTCGATACCCTAAAAACTTAGCTTCTTTCATTTGTACCAACTATGTCACCTCTCCCTCTCGTACCTTCTAGATTATGAACATGAACATGTTCACCTTGCTGGATATCCCTTGTTGCTCTGCCAATAACTTCTCCATACTTTAAAATATCAGAGCCCTTTTTTATGTTTGTAACTGCGAATTTATGCCCAAAAGCGATTTTACTGTGAAGCGTAATTCTAGTAGTCCGCTCTTTAGTGACATTTAGCACTATCTTTGCTCCTGAAGGTATATCTTCAAGTGCTACGGCAACATTATCGATTGGCTTCATTATAATCGTTCGATAACTATCTATACTCAAAGTCTATCAACTCCCTTTGTTGGTCTTCACCTTTCATCAATTTACTTAAGAATGAAATATTGTGTTTTAACATGAATGATTGAGCTTTTACACTTGTGATGTGGCAGCACCAAAATTATTAAACTTCTACTCTATTGCTTAACCCAACTGACATCACATTAAAAACGCTTACATTTTTGATTGTAAGTGTTAATCAAGTAAAGTTTATTATCATGCATTTGATCATGATACAACAATTGACCTTAACTTTTCACGGGCTAAACAATTTTATGGAAAAGTGAATTAATCATGATGAATTAGCAAAGGCTGTCTTAATGTGTCGTTCCTATCCGACAATGAGACAGCCTTTCCTAATTTAAGAGCCCTTAACAAAAACAGTTTTTATAGATGTGAAAAATTCAATCGCTGCCTGCCCTTGTTCGCGGGAATGGGAGCTTGATTGTTTCATCCCTCCAAATGGTGCTTGCAATTCAACACCTGCACTTTCAGCATTAATTCTCACAAGACCGGCATCCATATCTTCAATGAAATGGAGCATTTTTTGAATATTGGTTGTAAAAATTGATGCGCTTAAACCAAATTTTACATCGTTCGCGACTTTTATTGCTTCTTCCATTGAATCCACCTTAATTAAGGCAAGAACAGGTCCAAAAATCTCTTCTTGGGCAATTGTCATCTGGTTATCCACTTCATCAAATACAGTTGGTTCAATAAAGAAGCCATTTGCACCATCCTTATCTACATAACGGTTTCCCCCAAGAAGCAGCCTGGCACCTTCTTCCTTCCCTTTTTCGATATAAGATAACACGGTTTTAAGCTGGTTTTCGCTGGCACATGGACCCATCCAAACGCCTTCTTCCAAACCATTTCCAACCTTTATTTCTTTGACTTTTGCAAGAAGCTTTTCTTTAAATACATCATATACATCGCGATGGATAATCACACGACTTGTTGCTGTACATTTTTGTCCAGTTGAACGAAGACCTCCACTTATGGTAGCTTCTACTGCTAAATCTAGATCGGCATCATCTGCAACGATTACCGGGTTTTTACCACCCATCTCAAGCTGGTATTTAGCTCCGCGTGCCAAAGCTCCTTGGCCAACAAGCTTACCAACAGCGTCAGAACCAGTAAAGGTGATGCCATTGATGCCTCTATGATCTACAATCCCTTGACCAATCACCGTTCCTGAACCTGTTACCATATTGATTACTCCGTTCGGCAGTTGTGCCACTTCAAAGCATTCCATCACCATCGCAGCAGTTACAGCTGTCTCCTGTGCTGGTTTCAATACAACTGAATTACCATAAATTAATGCTGGGGCTATTTTCCAAATTGGAATTGCGACTGGGAAATTCCAAGGTGTGATCACTCCAACTACACCAAGCGGGGTCCGAGTTGTAAACATAAGCGCTTCTGCATCTGAGGATGGAATCACATCGCCAACCTTTCTCATTCCTTCTCCAGCATAATAACGCAAAATTGCGACACCTCGAGCGGTTTCTCCTTTAGCCTCTGGAAGAGTTTTACCCATTTCACGGGTCATTGTTTCAGCAATTTCATCGATACGTGATTCAAGAATATCGGCTACTTTAAATAAGTAATTTCCCCTCTCTGCCCCTGAGAGCTTTCTCCAGCTCTTTTGTGCCTCAGCTGCTGCTGCAACTGCTTCATTTAAATCCTCACGTGTTGACTTTTGTACATATCCCACAACTTCATTACAATCTGCTGGATTAATACTTGCATCAACTTCTGAATTGGATGCTTTCACCCATTGACCATTCACAAAATTAAGATAGGTTTTTACCTCCGTCTTCGTTGCCATTTTGCCATTCCTCCTCTATTTATTTAGTGGTATATTTTCAATAGGAAAACAACTTCTAATGACTAGTTATTACTTTTGAAACTTGACTTTTCACTGGGTTACGTAAAACTCCGATACCAGATATTTCGATTTCAATCCGATCCCCATCTGCTAAGCTAAATTCATTCGGCGGAACAATACAAGTTCCGGTAAGTAAAACCGTACCAGGAAAAATGATATTGTCTCTTTTTAAAAAGCTAACAAGTTCATCAAATTTACGTTTTAACTGATTTGTATTTGCCTTCCCTTCAAATACTTGTTCTTCATTTCGAAAAATCCTACAGAAAATCTCAAATTGATAAGGATCTTCTACAGTTTCTGCCAGAAGAATGGCCGGTCCAATAGAACAGGATCGTGACCACATTTTTGCTTGTGGCAAATAAAGCGGATTTTCACCTTCAATATCACGACAGCTCATGTCGTTGCCGATTGTATATCCGATGATTTCGCCATCAGAATTAATGACAAGCCCCAATTCCGGTTCTGGAATTTGCCAATTTGAATCACTTCGTAGGAAAAGCTCACCATTTGGACCAATCGTTCGTTCTTTTGTTGATTTAAAAAAGATTTCCGGTCTCTTGGCGTCATAAACTTTATCATAGAAGGTCGTTACGTCAAGCTTGCCGTTTGTAGCTTCATAATTGCGGGCTTCCTTGCTTTTTAAATAAGTTACCCCTGATGCCCAAACCTCTGGTGCTTCAATGGGGACGAGAAGCTGTATATCTTCTATCCTATCATTTAAAGGCAGACTATCTTCAATTATTTCGTTAATTAGTTCAACTGCTGACAATTTTCTCTTTTTAGCATGCTCCACTAAATCAACTGCATTTTCATAAGGGAGTGAGAAAAGTTTATTTTGATTTGTTACTGCTGCAAGTATCACTTGTTCTTCTTTTTTAAAACGGATCAATCTCATGTTTACCCCTCCATTTGTTTTATCATATAAAACTACGTTTTCATAAATGGATAAAGTAAAAATCCTATTTATCCATGCACCCATACCCTAATTTTTTTGACAATTCCTTTGCTTCTCTTTTTAATAGCTCGATATGCATGGAGATTTCCTTCTCATTAAAGCGAAAAAAAGGACTGGAAATGCTGATAGCCGCAATCACCTTTTTAGAATAATCATAGATCGGAATAGCTACGCAATTAACTCCTGGTTCATTTTCTTGTTGATCGCGCGAATATCCTTTTTCCCGAACTCCTTCTAGCTCCTTTAGAAAGCTTTCTTTTTCTGTGATGGTATAGTCAGTCCGCTTGACAAATTCATATCCATCCAGAATTTCCTCGATTTCTGCACTTGATTTAAAGGCTACCAGCGCTTTTCCAACCGCACTGCAATGAATGGGAATTCTTCTGCCAATTCGTGAATAAAGTGCACTGGAAGTAACTCCTTCTACTTTATCAATATAAACCCCTTCTTTCCCGTCAAGAATAACAAGATGAACTGTTTGCAGCGTTTCTTTTGAAAGTTTATCAAGATGGGGCTTCGCAAGTGGTCGAAGGTCCATACTTTGAATAACAAACTGACCACGCTCAAATAGCTTCATTCCTAAACGGTACTTCCCATTTTCAGGATTTTGTTCTATATAATGATGTGCCTGTAATGTTTTAAGCAGGGAATGAACGGTACTCTTATGTAGTTTTATTCGTTCACTTATATCGGTTATTTTTAATTCCGTTTCATATTCATTAAATAGGTCTAATATTGTTAATGCTCTTTCGACAGATTGAATTATAGGCAATGGTATACCCCCTTATAAACATGCGTTCCTTCAACGGATGATCTTGTATACATTTTTTGCATCAAGTATTAAAAGGAGTATACTAGTCAATATTTTTTTATTATGTTGACTCGTCGACCACCTCCTATTATCATGCGCTTTTTTAACAACGCTTTCTTAATGTTAAGGTAAGAAACGCCTTATTGTTTTACATTATAAAACGTCGTTTATTATAATAATCTACACTTGCATTATATTTGAAAACACTTACATAAGTCAATTCATTTGTCAGAATGTTCTTTGTATTTAACACTTAATCCGGCAACAAACTTGCTTTATTTCTAGACTTAAACAATTAATGAAAGGCCGGAAATGGATATTTCCGGCGTAAAGATGTACCTTCGTTATTGGTCAGGCATCCTCTAATGCTTGTTTTAAATCTTCGATTAAGTCTTCTGAATCCTCTAAACCAACAGAGATTCGTATTAACCCATCTGTTATGCCTAGTTTTTTTCGTCTTTCTGCCGGAATGGAGGCATGTGTCATGAAAGCTGGTATTGAGATAAGGCTTTCAACAGCTCCAAGGCTTTCAGCCAGAGTGAAAAATTTTACATTTTCCAGTATTTTTTTCGCTCTTTCAGCACTTCCGACATCAAATGAAACCATACCGCCGTAGCCTAAAGCTTGCTTTTTTGCGATTACATAATTCGGATGGGTTTCTATTCCTGGATAATATACCTTTGAAACTTTATGATGTTTTAATAAGTAAGCAACGATTTCCTTAGCATTTTTTTCATGTTCTTCCATCCGAATGCCTAACGTCTTAATCCCCCGCATTAATAACCAGGAATCCTGTGGACCGAGAACACCCCCTGTAGAGTTTTGAATAAAATGAAGCTCCTCACCCAGAATATCATCATTTACAACAACAAGTCCTGCAACGACATCACTGTGTCCTCCCAAATATTTTGTTGCACTGTGAAGGACAAGATCTGCCCCTAATGCCAACGGATTTTGCCAGTATGGCGTACTAAAGGTATTATCTACGATTGTTAATAGACCATTGGCTCTTGCAATATTTGCTGCACCTTCTATGTCCGTGATTTTTAATAATGGATTGGTTGGCGACTCGAGAAAAAGGGCTTTTGTGTTTTCTTTAATCCCTTTCTTTAAGTTGTTTAGATCACTTGTATCAACAAATGTTGCCTCAAGTCCAAATCGGTTTAGCACCTTCGTCATCACTCGGTATGAACCGCCATACACATCATCTGTCAGTAAAATATGATCTCCATGATTAAACAACATCATGATTGCCGTCATCGCAGCCATCCCAGAACTAAAGGCAAATCCTCTCTTCCCATTTTCCAATTCTTTTATCAATTCTTCCAGTGCGTGCCTTGTAGGATTACCTGTTCTAGAATATTCGAACCCTCGATGATTTCCGGGACCATCTTGCTTAAAGGTGCTTACTTGATAGATCGGTGTGCTCACTGCGCCTGTCTGTTTGTCTCCAACAATACCTGCATGAATCAGTTTTGTCTTTTTCTTCATTCTACATTCCCCCCTGGTAAATGGCTTTGCTTACATATCTCTCACTTGAATCAGGAAAAATCACAACTATGTTGGTATCCGTTTTTGCTTGTTCTGCTTCTTTTATTGCTGCAGAAAATGCAGCCCCGGAAGAGCTCCCAACAAGCAATCCCTCTTTAACCGCCAGTTGTCTAACCATAGAAAAAGCATCCTTATCATCAATTGTATAAATAGAATCGAAGTAGCTTCGATCCATATAAGATGGAAGAAATTCCATTCCAATGCCCTCTGTTTTGTGAGGGCCAGGCGGTCCGCCGTTTAAGATGGAACCATTTGGTTCAACAATGACTGTTTTTATCCTCTGATTTCTTTCTTTTAAATACCTTGCTGTTCCCATAAACGTTCCTCCCGTACCAGCACCAGCTACTAAAATATCAATCTTTCCATTAAGCTGCTGCCAAATTTCAGGAGCCAATGTTTTATAATAAGCAACTGGGTTTATAGGGTTTTCAAATTGGTTCGCATAATAAGCATCTGGAATGTCATTTCTTAACTCTTTCGCTTTTTCAATCGCTCCCTCCATGCCAAGCTCTGTCGGGGTATTGATAATGGTTGCTCCAAGCGCTCTCATTAATTCTTGTTTTTCAAAACTGAATTTTTTCGGAACACAAAAGATCACGTTAATTCCTTTATTTACTGCTGCCATGGCTAAACCAATTCCGGTATTCCCTGCAGTGGCTTCAATAATAGTCCCGCCTTCTTTAAGTGCACCACTTTTTAGTGCCTCATTCAGGAGTTCTTGTCCCAGCCGATCCTTAATACTTCCGCCAGGATTAAAAAATTCTAACTTTGCGAAGATCCTTACTCCTTTAGGAATTGGAAACTGTGTTATTTCCAGCATTGGGGTCTGACCGACTAATTCGTGAATGCTGTGAACTACCTTCATCAAGTCACACCTCTTTTTTATAGATTTATAACTTTCCTGAGAATCAAATCTACTTGTATGCTAAACTTTTACAGCATCAATAATCCAGACAAACCGATTGCATCTATGGAAGGTAACTTGAAAATTATTCATTTCAAGAGTTTGTTGCATGAAAGGAATGGTTGTATAGTATTCCCTCTGTAAATCCTCAGCAAGTGTTAAGAATTTTGCCGCTTTTGCTTCCTTAATCGCTTTTTTATAATCATCGTTAGTCGTAAAGATCGTATCCGCAAATACCAATTTCCCACCTGGTTTTAATAGTCTTTGAAATCCATCAATTGCTATTGCTTTTTCTTCATTTGTTAAATGGTGAAATGCGTACGTACTTACAATGGAATCAACATATTCAGGCTTTGGAAAATGCAAAAAATCACCATCAACTATTTTTACCTTTCCATTTAATTTATCATTAGCTATCATTCTCATTGCGTGTGACGGTTCAATCGCTGTAACCTTACATCCTAATGCAAATAATTTTTTCGTCAGGTTTCCTGTCCCTGCACCAAACTCTAATACATGGCCATACGAAAGCTTTGCAACTCTCTCAAGAATGTGCTCGTAGTCTTTAAATACTTCCCGATATTCAATTTCATTTCCTGTGACTGAATTGTCATACGATGTTGACCATTCATCAAAAAGTTCAATAAATTCTCTACCCATATTTATCACCTATTCAGCGTATATTGATTAATCATATAGGTATAGTATGATTTTATGAACAAAACGGTTCTTCGTTTAGTTTGATGATGGCCTTTTAAAACTGTCACGTTTTATTTTTCAGTGAGCGTTGGAAAAATGATTTTATGTAAGAAAATATAGTTTAAGAGGAACAAGACTAACTCAAATAATTGGTATTATTTAAGTTAGTCTTTCGAAGGAAAAATACATCTGATGTGTAAACACGTAAAAAACTAATGACCATTTATGCGTTTTAGCTTCTCACTGCCTTTCTTTAAGGCAAATCGATATTTCTCGCCTTTCTCGATTTGTGTTACCTGTGAATCATGGACAGTGATTTGCACCGTCCCATATTCAATATTTTCCAATAGCGAAATAATTTTATCGATGATTTCTTGATCGATCTTATTTTTTGTAGACAATGAGGTTCTCCCCTTCCAAAAAAAAAAATATGGTTTAGAAGTAAATCTTCACGGGTTGTGTGTTCGAGTACATATGCCATGGTATTTCTAACTAAAGACCAAAGTGGTATTAATTCCTTGTTCTAACAGACATGGTTTATATTTTGTAATAATGGACCTTCAAAGTTACGTATCACCTCAAAGATATTGATTTCATTTTCCTTTTAATGTCGAGTAACTAGGTCAACATTAAATTATTTTTAATAAATTGTTATGGATAATAGAATGATATAATGAAATATATTTGAGTATGTTTGCAACAGTATAAAACCAAGTATTACGATAGGATATATTTGTTTTTCAATAATCATATTATGTATTAATGGATAAATCAACCACAAAAAACAAAAAATTTCCTTAAAATTCTTTTGAACAACTTTTTTTGGATAGTACAACATTCTCCACCAAAGAGAGAGGTTGTCTCAAAAAGATTACTCCTTTTGAGACAGCCGCTTCATTTTAACGAAATTATTTAATTTTCTAGTTCCTTTCTCCAAATAACTCGACATATAAGGAATAAGCTTGTTCATCACCATCATCATCTGAATAACATTGATTTATCTTATCAATTTAGTCGGAATTTTGAGGTGATTTATTTTTCCAAGGACATACTTTCTATCCTTGAAAATGGTCTATTGCAGCTGATCCTTAATAAAGTTTCTCGTTTTATTTTCCCTCTTTCGATTCTTGTTTTAGCCCTGTCCTTAGTCATCTAGTCACATTATTTTATAGAAAAAATATCTGTATAACCATTTTCTTTATAACGGAAATAGGCGGATGTAAACTCCTTTAGTTTCATAGTCAGCCCGCCATGGCCAAATCTAATAAATTTATGGGAGTCTAACTCAGGACTGTTTTCTTTTACAAATCCCAAAAAAGCTAAAATGTAAATTCGTCTATAAACGACATGTATAATGCCGTATTCATAAAACCAGTTATCAATTGTGTTGTATACCCCTTTATTTATATGAAATTGCTGTTTGCATCTGTTATAAAAGCTTAAATCAGGCAAATTCAAATACTCATTTTCTAGCAAGCTCTTTTTCCTTTTGTCCTGAGGTATATCAAATATGCTTAAATTATTTTTTGCCATATAAAAATATCCTCCTTCCGGATTTATTAGGTAGTTAAAGTAGGCGTTGTTCCCGGTTAAATGGTCTTCCATGTCCACTTGAAAACGACCTGCTTATCCATCCAAGTTATATAATGAAAGAATGAACATAACTTTATTTAATGATTCTAACCAAGCTCTTTTGTTTTCAGTTAGGCTTTTTCCTTTTTATTTCATTGAGGTATTCTGTTTCAATTTCAGATAATGTTAATTCATATAAATGGTGTTCTTCCTTTTTATAAATTCCTAACGCTAATAGCTTTTGAATTAATTTCTCTTTTCTGCGAAAAACTGCTTCGCGCAACTGGCTCATTGATTGTACCTCCCCTTAATATTCGTATTTCTTAAATCAAAGAGACTTACAGTACATTTAACCTCTAGTTATCCAGTTGGTTTAGTTCCATGTATCATTTACAAAAAATAACTAAACATATCGTTAATAAACAATCTCATCTTTTTTTATCGTATTGATAAATGACTCCAGACCTTTGTTTAATCTTTGTTGAGCCTCTTCATGAAGTGAGAATTGATTTTTATCGACACGTTCTATTTGATGATCAATTGTATATACGCCATTTACGATGTGTTTAGCTCCTAATGAGGATAGGACGGGATTTAATGCATATTCAATTACCAAGAGGTGACCAAATGATCCTCCTAAAACAAGGGGGAGAACAATCTTGTTTTCAAAACCCTTCTGAGGAAGTAAATCAAGATAGGTTTTTAAGATCCCGGAATACGATGCTTTGTATACTGGTGTTAAAACAATAACTCCTTCTGCTTTTTCTACTATTCTATTAGCATTAATTATTACCTCACTATCAAATTTAGCGGTTAATAAATCATCTGCTGGCAATGTATGAACTTTAATAATATCAAAGGAAATCTTTTCTTTTCCAAGTGTAGTAATTGCAAAATTTAATATGCCATTTAAACGTGAATGATCATTAGGTGCACCTGTAATGATAGCTACTTTTGCCAATTAAATCCTCTCCTTTTTATATAGTTTAAGTAGTTTTCCTTTCTATATCACAAAAAGCATCTGCAAAAAGACTCCCATTTTACGTAATAGGAATCACATAATCTGAGAGCCTCTAGCTTTCTAGTCGGCTTATGAATCTAATTCGATTTTTTGATCTTTTTTACCGTTTCCTATTTTTAATAACACATATACAATACCTATAATCCAGAGAATCGTAATTCCTATATAAACTGCTGGATAAACGGCAGTATTTTCAACCCATGTTTGTAAGATTGTTCTTGCATTTACTAAAATGATAAATCCGCCGACAAGGACACCCATTAATTGAGCGTGTATTTTTTGAACGAGCCATGCTGCAATCGGAGCAGCAATAATGCCGCCCACCATTAAGGCACCAACCCATAACCAATTGACTTCTTCCCATCCTAAGGAAATCAAAAAGCCTAGTGTCGCAGAAACTGCAATAGCAAATTCACTTGTATCAACTGTGCCAACGACTTTGCGGGGACTCATTCCTTTCTGTGATAATAAGACAGGTGTGGCGATCGGACCCCATCCTCCCCCTCCTGTTGCATCAGCAAAGCCTGCAATTAATCCTAATGGAATTGATTTTTTTCGTGATAAGGTAACTCTTTCTTTTCCTTCAATTTGACGAAACTTAAAAAGAAATCTTATAAGTACATAAACACCTAATAATAACAGAAAAGTAGAAATATAGGGTTTTGCCAAATCTCCTGGTAAATTACTTAAAAAGGTTGCCCCCAAAAAGGCACCGATTGATCCCGGGATGATAAGTCGATAAACGGTTTGTTTGTCAACATTTCCAAATTTAATATGGGAAGCACCAGAAGCTGCAGTCGTCACTACCTCGGCAAAATGAACAGAAGCAGAAGCAACTGCAGGGGCAATGCCGAATGCCAGCAATAGCGAAGATGATGTTACGCCATAGGCCATTCCTAAAGCACCATCAATAAATTGTGCCAATAAACCAATTAGAGCAAAGATGATTAACTTTTTCATTTTTATACACCTCATTGTGTTGTGATCTGCTAGTAAGAGAAATAAAAAAGGCCTAACCCTTTTGCAGAAAAAGAGTTAGGCCTTCGGTTTTCCGATCGGCTTTTTATTTCGTTACTAATTAATCAGATTATATATCCTATTATTCCTACCTGTCAACTCGATTTTAAAATTAATTTGAAGTTAATCTAAAATTCTTTGCTCAATAGGCATTTTTTTATTTTCATTACTGTTATGTATCCATTTTTTAATCAAGCACTCTAACCTTCACCGTTTTTCTTCCCCATTGTAGTGCCGTATTTTCTGTTGGGAAAAAGACATCTATTTCATTTCCTGTAATCCCTCCGCCAATATCAGCTGCAATGGCAGTTCCATAGCCTTCTACTTCAACGGTAGATCCTAAAGGTATAACACTTGGGTCGACAGCAATTACCTTACCATCCGGATATTTTTTCAAATCGACTCCCATTCTTGTTACTCCAGAGCAGCCACTACAGTATGCAGTATAGGCGGTACTCGCAACAGTTAGTTCTTTAACAGACTGATCGGCAGCAGATGCTTTTTGGTTTAATTTACTAAATGTTTGCGGACCTGCAATACCATCAACTGCTAACCCTACTTTACGTTGAAATTGAGCAACAGCATTTTTTGTCCCGTCGCCATAGATTCCATCAATTGCTCCACTATAAGAGTCCCATGCTTGTAAAAGCTGTTGAAGTTGGATAACCGGCTTGCCCATATCTCCTTTACGGAGAACTTTTATTTTTCCATTTGTTTGCGGACCTGCAATACCATCTATTTTAATACGTTTCTCTGATTGAAATTCTCTTACAGCATCCTCCGTTATGTCACCAAAATAGCCTGTAGCGGTATGATAAGGAAAATTTCCTTTTGCTAATAAATACTCCTGCAATTCTTTTACATCACTATGTGCCATTCCCTTTGATAATGTTCTGTCTCCCAATGCCGCTTCACCTGTTTCGGGAAAAAGCAAACCGATACTTGTGAATGCAAGCAGCGTAAATCCCCATTTCTTTTTCATTACAACTTAGCCTCCTCGTTTATTTCATTAAAACAATACGGAGACTTGAAAGAATTTTTAAGGTAAAAACTAAATTTCACGAATTAAGACCTAAATAAAAAGAAATTAATGTCAAATCATGGTCAAGATTTAACAGGAAAAAATGACAAATATCACCAATAATTGGCTTATTTCTGTAAATTTTACAATATTAATATCTAAAATGTGTGTTATTTCAACAATCAAACAAAATAAGAAAAGCGTAAGCGCAATGATCAGCCTAGGGCAAATAAGCCACTCATGAATAGAAGGCGTTCTTCGCCTTCTATTCATGAGTGGCTAGACCCTAGAGGGGCTAGGCGCTGGAGCTAGACACTAAAACTAGGTACAAAATTTTATATTTTCTTACCTTTAAATGAAGAACTCTAATCAAAGAGTCTTTCATTTTTTGTCAAGTTCATCATGAAGTGAAGTTCACAATTTTATAAAGTATGACATTACCTTATAATTAACTGACTCAAAAATTTTAAAACATTTCATTCGTTTCCCAAGATTCAACTGTTAAATAAGCGGTATGAGGATCCATTCCTTTACCAAGTAAATAGGTCATTGCAGCAACTTCCTGTAATGCATGTGCAAATGATGTAGCTTTCGCCTCTTTTAAGCCATATTTTACAAATGGGTCAATGCTAGATAATACTTGTTGTTTTAAATGAGGGTATAAAGGTTTTTTGATTAATTGATCTGCCCACAATTCAGACTGAGGGTATTGCGGAAACTGGCCAGCATGCTGTTGTCGATAATAAGACATGTGGTATGGATATAAATAACTCATTTTTATCCCCTTTCTTGATTATTTAGTCCATGCAAAATATACTATGTTTCACTAATGTCCATGGGAATAGACATTTGCCTATATCTGCAACTTTAAACATGGGAAGGGACTATCCCCTTTTTGAGATAGCCCCTTTTAAAGTTTCTATTGATTGTTACTGTTCTTATTTACCATATTAGGAAAAACCTCATCTGCAAATTCATTAGCAAAATTCATTTGATTTTGTAAGGGTATCTTAGAATTAATTCGAAGGTTATTAAAGCCTTCTTGAATTTTTTGTCCCCAATTTGTATTTCGGCTTCCAATCACTCCAAGAGCTGTTAATCCAAGTAACGACCATAAAAGCAAACTGCCGTTATTTGTACGCTTATTGCCAAGTAAATTAAATAATCGAACATTTCTTCTTCCACTTAATAATGAAAAAAGAGTATTTAAATTGTTCATTTTGATTACCCCCTATTCGTATTTTTTTCAGGACATTTATATTCTGTATTTAATTAAAAGATAATAGTGTTGGTAATTTCTTATTACTTATTTTTTGTGCTAAGGTAAATACCGGTGTGTATTATTTTTCTAGGCTCTGATATATTAGTGGAAAATCAACTATGGACTTAACATAGCTTTTCCTAGATTAATGATAAAAGCCACTCTTTTAAATCTACGATACGAGGATTTTTCGGCTTTGTATCAGTTCCGGTTACAATCATGGGAACAAGTGAATCTTGTTCATGCAATCCTCCATGGCTAGCCCCTCCAACATGAGTAGGTGAAGATTCGGCTAAAAATTCATATCCCGGCTTTGCATTAACAACAAGATAATCCCCTTCATGCGAAAAAAATGTTGTATAAAGTCTTGCCAAGGCATCTGGGTATGTACCATACCTAATGTTTTTTTCCATAATTGATAGGTCTAATATTTGTAGATCACCTTCTATTAACCATGTTTGTCCATACTCATCCTTATAATTTCCATCAGGACTAAAGATAAGCTGTCCAGTTTGAATGCCAGAAATTACATAAATATTATTACCCTTTTTCCAAGCTATGATATCAATTCTGTCATCCTTTTGTAATGTCTTTGCAAGTTTTTCTAGAGGTACACGATTAGAATCCAATGTATAAATAAAAGTCATTCTTTCATTTGCACATAGAATAACCTCATCTGATGAAGTTATTCTTGCCCTTAATTTTGGTATTTTGTATGCTTGCAATAGTTTTCTTAAATCAATCAAAGCTTTCTTACGGTCATCTTCAATCCACGCTTGGCCATTATCCCCCAAAATAATCCATGTATTATCCGTTAATGCATCTTTCCAAGTAGAGTATGTATTAAGAATGTCTTGAAGTTGCTTGTCAACTTTTTCAATACCTTTACTATACATCCTGCCTTTTTTATGAATTCGCTGATCTAAATCTGGAAAATATGCAATTGTAAAGGCAGGAAGCATATCTTGTTTGATAAGATATTTCAATTCCTTTGCTGAAAATTTGTCATTAAACCCATATTTCTGCCAAAAAAAAGAGTAACTTTTGGATGAAGATAATTTAGCCATAGCACCGTATGAAAATAAATAGGGAGCATAAGCGAAAATTTTTCTTCTCATTCCTGTAAACAATGACATAAGAAAAGGAAATGTGATTTGTACAGACTCGCTTCCCCTATACATTAAAGTATTGATAGACGCAGTCTGTAAATTTTGATCCTTTAAGATTTCATGAATGGTTTTATGCTTTTTGCTTAAATGGTTATGATTTAAATTGTAAAAAATATCTTCCATCGATTGTTTCAAGCCTAGTTTAAAGAGTTCTCTAACATTACCCCCATAATTAATAATTCTATTTTCATTTTTGCTAAACCACACTAAACCAGGTACTTTATGTTTATCACTGTAAACACCGGTAAGCAACGAGCTGTCTACATTTACAGACATAGTTGGAAATGGGCTGACCATGTTTGGAATTTTATAGCCATTTTCAATAAAAAATTGAAGTGCGGGTGCTTTTCCATTCTTTAACGCTTCTTGTAAAGTCAAATCCATTAATGTATCAACTATAATCATTATTATTTTTTTCTTTCCTGGTGAGGTTAATGTCATCGAAATCTCGTCCTTTCAAAAAATACATAAAAGATAATAGGAAAATTTCTCAATTATAATTCCTAAGGAAAAATGCCAAATTATTATTGAAATGAGGAGGTAAAAATTATGCGAAGCTATCTGCTTACATTTTGGAATATAGTTGATCCTTTATATTACCTATTAACCAGATTAGAATACATCGATCGTCATTCAAATATTTTCCGTGTACGAATAACCAAATATAAAGGAAAAGCTGTTGTCTTAAGTGACGGAACAATGATAAATAAAAATGATAAAATGCTAAAAATTCATTTACACAATGTTAAACTTTTAAACGAGTTGAAAAGCGTCAAATGTTCTGTAAGAAGAGGCAGAATTATTTTTCAGAAAGTACATTTTTCGATGCCTTTTATTGCAGAATATATTCACAACCATAAAAACAGCAATGAAATTAAGGGAGTTATTGGCATCACGATGCTGCATAAAGGAGCAGAGAAACTTGGTTTTGAGACTGTTCGACCTAGCAGCTCACTTTACAGATTATTAAAAGGGATAACCCAGGCTCCTCTTTTTTTATTATCTGCAGAACGAGTAAATATCTCTAAAATACCTGAACCTTATTATTTATTTATGTCAAAGGAAAAACTCGAACAGACATATAATAAAAATAAGTAAAACAAATTAAAATGTATTTATTTTTATGCAATTTAGTTAAACTCTCTCTTATTTTCATCAGGGATTGAATTATTAAGAATGCTTCTAGATTATTCTGTTTCTAGATGCTTTCAATAAATTTTAGTTTTTCAATCTTTTGGAAATTCCTTTAAAATTAGGTTGTTTAAAATCGGGTAATTTATACGTAATTTTTAGAATGCCAAGCATAAAAGGAGATCGTGTTTTATGGAAATTGATGTTTTGACCTTTAATATTCATCACGGAGTGGGGATTGATAAAGAAGCAAATCTAGCGAGAATTGCTCAAGTACTTGAAAAAAGTGAAGCAGATATTATCGGCCTTAATGAAGTTGATAAATATTTTTCAAAGCGAAGTCTCTTTGAAGATCAGACAAGGTGGCTTGCAAAGCAATTAAATACAAACTACTTTTTTAGTCCGTCTCTCTCATTTAAATCTAAAACCACAAATAAGGTGCGTCAATATGGGAATGCTCTTCTATCCCGATTTCCTATCGTATCAAAAGAAAGCCATTCATTTAACTATATGCCCGGACTAATTGAAGGAAGGTCATTGCTTGATGCCACAATTCAAATAGATAAACAGTTATATCAAATAATGGTCACTCATTTAAGCCTTAATCCCTTCCTTCATCGAAAGCAAACTGATTTTATCATAAAACAAATTCATAAATATCCCCATCCAATTATTTTGATGGGTGATTGGAATATGAAGCCAGGATCAAAAGGGTGGAGAAAATTATCGGATAAAGTTCAAGATTCTTGGCATGTTTCAGGAATGGGACCAGGTTACACATATCCATCGTCTCATCCAAAAATGAGGTTTGATTACATTTTTGTCAGTCCTGAACTAAGAGTTGTTCAATCAAAAGTCATAACATATACACATAACTCTTCTGATCATTTGCCGTTAAAAGCAACAATATCTTGCCATTAATACCTTTATGATTTATTACAGCTGTTCTAATTCTTAAGGTATGGTGTCAATTTAATTAATACTTCATCTACTTTCATAGCATTTTTATGATACATTTGCTTCGTTTCCTTAGAATCTGTAGCCAAAGAGAATAATTCCAGATCCGCTTGACATTTTTTTATCATTGCTAACAGCAATGGTTTTTCTTGAGGTGTGGGTACTTTTAGCTTGTCATCAAATAAATCAACTGTTAACTGCCCATAAGTGTCTACCTGAGCTAAATATACATTTTCAATGCTTACATTCAATTTGTCCAACTCGGTTTCAAGCCAACGTCTGTTTCTTCCGGCGTTTGCAAGCGGTTCGTCTAACACTTCTCCGTCCATTATAACCGTTTGAGGTTCTTTTTCATTAATAGCAGTCATTCCAAGATCTTTAGCTGTAACAGGACGATTTTCTTTTTTTAAAAGAACACTTAAATCACCCGTGGGTTCTAAAACAGCAAATTCAACATCTGCAACTTGGAATACATTTTTCCTACGGAGAAGTTCAAGTAATTCATCAGCTGTATATCTTTCTTTTTTTAAATTATCTTCCATCACTTTGCCGTCTTTAATAAAGATTGTTCCTTTTCCTTCAACTAAGTCTCTGAATCTTTTGCTTTTTAGAGAAAGTATCCCTACTATGAACGGAACCGAACCAAAAATGAAAATGGAGACCACGCCATTCCACATATTCCCATCAAGTCCCATTATCACTTCCCCAGCAATGCTTCCAATTGTAATACCAGTCACATATTCAAAAAAAGATAACTCTGTTAACTGTTTTTTCCCTAAAATTTTCGTAATTAAAAACAACACGGCTAAAAAGAGAAAAGATCTTAAGATAACATCTATCCATTCAGGCATCGATTATCACCTCTTGCAAGATTAAAATCCTTTGTATTGGTATTCTTCCCGTTCCAATTGTCCAACACGCATTTTTACATCCTCTTTCACTTCCTCCATTTTCATCATCATTTCATGAAAAACTTTTTTTGCCTCCTCATCTTGTGAGGTAATTGCAAGACTTGATAAGCTTGCCTCAATGCTTTTCAAGGTCGATAAACATTGTTTTACTTGTGATCCAACGGTCATAAAAACAAACCTCCTTGCATTATCCTTTAGGTTTAAAGATTAAGGCTCCTATCAGACCAAAAATAATTGCTGCGGATATCCCTGAGCTAGTTACTTCAAACATCCCGGTTATGACCCCTACAAGTCCATGTTGCTCTGCCTCCTGCATGGCACCATGCACTAAAGAATTTCCAAAGCTTGTAATTGGAATCGTTGCACCTGCTCCAGCAAATGCGATCAAAGGTTCATATAAATTAAAGCCATCTAAAATAGCTCCAACTACAACTAACGTACTTAATGTATGTGCAGGCGTTAGTTTAAAAACATCAAACATGATTTGACCTATCACACAAATTAAGCCGCCTATGATAAATGCCCAAAAGAAAATCATCATCATAAGCCTCCTAACTCAATCGAAACTGCATGTGCAATGCAAGGAATTGTTTCATTTTGCTGGAATGTTAGAGGCGATAATAATGCACCAGTAGCAACAACGAGTAACTTATTAAATTCGCCCTTTTTCATCCGATTAAGCAAATGGCCATATACAACAGTTGCAGAACATCCTGCACCACTGGCACCAGATAGAACCGGTTGTCCTTCTCGGTAAATCATCAGTCCGCAATCCTGAAATTGTTCTTCTTTAATTGAAAATCCATGCTTTTTCAGAAGGTCGAGGGCAACTTCACGACCAATGTGTCCAAGGTCACCTGTTACAATTAAATCATAATACGACAAATCCACTCCTCGTTCTTTTAGGTGAGTTTCAATCGTATCCACAGCCGCGGGAGCCATTGCTCCACCCATGTTAAAAGGATCGGTTAATCCCATATCAATGACGCGGCCAATCGTAGCAGAAGTAACTTTTGGACCTTCACCCTCATTCTTTAAAATGGCAACACCAGCACCAGTCACGGTCCATTGTGATGTCGGCGGTTTTTGCCCTCCATATTCAGTAGGGTATCGAAATTGCTTTTCTGTAGCAGCATTATGACTTGAAGCACCTGTCATTAAGCATGTTGATCCTCTATTATTTACAATAAACGCTCCCAGTGCCAACCCTTCCATAGAAGTTGAACAAGCACCGAATAAACCTAAATAAGGGACGCCAAATGTTTTTATCGCAAAACTAGTAGGAGTAATTTGATTGATCAAATCTCCCCCAAGAAAAAATTGAACATCTTCTTGTTGAACCTCTGCTTTTTCCATTGCCTTTTGGCAAGCTTCCTCAATTAGGACTTTTTGAGCTTTTTCAAATGAGTCTTGCCTTAACCAAATATCATCATGTAATAAATCAAAGTCTTCCGGTATTTTTCCTCGTGCTTCAAAAGGTCCTCCAACTGTTCCAGTTGAAATAATAACTGGTTCATTTTTAAACAGCCACGTGTTATGTCCGCTTAACATTACAAACCACCCAACCCGATCCAAATTGTTTTAATGGTCGCAATCACAAATGCCGAAAACACACCAAACATAATAACTGATCCTGCTAATTTAAACATATTTCCACCAACACCAAGGACATAACCTTCCGTTCTATGTTCAATTGCTGCTGAAATTACTGCGTTTCCAAACCCGGTAACTGGAACCGCTGAACCAGCACCACCAAATTGAGCAAGGCGATCATATACACCAAAGCCCGTTAAGAGCATTGAGAGAAAAATCATAACTGCGACGGTAGGATTTCCGGCAGTTTGTTCAGTGAAGTCGAAATTATAGATAAAAAAAGTTTGAATCGCTTGTCCAACTAAACATATAGCCCCGCCAACAAAAAATGCCTTTATACAATTTCTTACAATTGGGCGCTTTACCTCGCGTTCTTTTTGAAATGATTGGTATTCCTGCTGAACAGGAGTTAAGTTTTTCTTTTTGTTATTTGACATTCATTCACCTTCTTTATGTAAGTTCCTCTGAAAGACTTTTGATTCTATTTAGTTCTTTTTCAAGTTTCTTTTTACTGATATTTGTTTCGTTGACTTGCTTTTCTAACTCATTGAGTTCCAGTAATATTTTTTTGTCGGTTGATAGGGTCACATGATAATTTGGAAAATGATCTTCCGCTAATTTTTTTAATTTATTTTCAATTTCTTTAATACGAAATCGTTCCATTTGTTTAATTTCTGCAGCTATAAATAGATCTTTGTCAAAATTGACCACTTTGACATCACTAACCTCTTTTTGCTTCATAAATAATTGTTTAACTTGATTTGAAACACTCATATTCTTAGATTCACTTGTAACATTTTTTATGTTTTGTTCATTATTTTCATTATCAATATTTGCACCATTACACCCTGATCCAACTATGATTAAGACAAATAAAATGTTAGTCATTATTGTTCTGCCATGTTTCATTTGAAACACCTCATTCTTCATTTAAGAAAAGCGCAAGGCGCTTAGCATTCGGCGACAAGCATAAGGCGAATAGGAATAGAAGGTGTTCTTTACCTTCAATTCCTATTTGACTAGACCCTAGAGCCGATGGCGCCTGGAGCTAGACATTAAAACTAAGTACAAAATTTTATACTTTCTTAAACTTTTGAAAAAAGGTTGGTTTAAAACCAACCCCTTGATCAATCATTTACTGTTTATATTGTGGTTCTTCTTGTTCGATCTCTCGAAGGCGAGGTTCGATACTATCAATAACCGACTGTGTTTGCTTTGCTGCATTCTCGTATAAAGTCTTAGCTTGTTTATTTTCTGTTCCTAAAGCAAATGTTTCAAAATTAGCTTGTGCGCTTTTTAACCCTGCTAATGTTGTTTTTACTTGATTTACCACCGTCATTGTTATCACTCCTAAAATTTGGTTAAGCACAACTATAGAATGCTTAATATTGAAAAATTTATTCAATTTTTTTCTAATAATTGGTTTTTATAGATGGTGTTTATTCGTAAGTATTTTTACTAAAGTTTCTGATAAAACCTCATTTTCTATTGAGTTTAAATACATGTTCACCTGTTTTCGATGCCGATTCATACAGGTTTGGGAAGTTAAGTAATCCAAGATTTGATTTTCTAAATCTTTGTGGTCATTTTCCAGCAGAAAAACAAGCTCATTATTTTTTAAATTTCGTAAATTTATTTCTTCTTGACCAGGTAAGACAGAGTAAATAAAAATTGGTAATTTTTTTCTTAATGTTTCACTAATAGTCACTCCTCCAGGTTTCGTTATGATCCCGGAAGAATTGGAATAAAGTGCATTCATTTCATTTTTACATGTTATATAGGGTAGTGGGGTAATATTGGGGCTGTTAATTGATTGTACAAATTGAAACAACTTTTTATTTTTTCCACATAGGACCTTATAATGAATCTTCCCTGAAGGTTTTAGGTTTTTTAACAATTTTTTTATGTTTCCTGTACCAAGACTTCCGCCGGAAATAAGTAAATGTATGTCGTTTTGTTCATTTGTTTTTTGTTTTGATTCATTCTTTGAATAAGAGGGATGGACAGGAATTCCGGTTACATGGATTTGATTGTACTCCACTCCTTGACTACAAAGGAATTGTTTTACTTCTTGAGTAGGAGCAAAATGATAATCAATATGAGACAAACCCCAAAGTTGATTAACAAAAAAGTCAGTATAAACATTAATAACTGGAACGCGTTGGCCTGATTGCTGTTTCAGTTTATTTAGCAAATATGAAGGGAGTGCATGAGTGCATATAATTAAATCTGGATTACTCTCATTAAGTACCTTTTTTATAGATCTGAGAAAAAGTATTTCATATAGTATGTATCTTTTCGTTTTATATATATCATTGAAAGAAACTTTACGATATAACCAGCTGTAGAGAGCAGGACATACCTTTATCGATTTTAGGTACGTTCCAGTAATAATCGTCTCTAAAAACCCCAAACTATACGATAATAGTTCCACTTTTTGAAATTCCAATTCCAAATTACCTTCTTTTAAGGATTCCATAATACTGTCAGCGACTTGATGATGTCCCGAAGACATTCTTAATAAAGGCATTAATAAAATTTTTGGCATACCCTACCCTCAGTTCTAGATTTTTACTTATAGTTTCTTTCTTTTATAAAAAATTATTAATGGTTACGAAGGTAACCATTACTTCCCACTATTCTTACCTTAACTCTCCTACTATACTTTTATATAGGAGGAGATAATTTTGATTTTTTTATTACTAGTTATACTATTAATCATCATCATTCCTGTTTTATATAAAGCAAATAACAATACTAAAGATATTGCGATCAAAAATATATCTCTTGAAGAAGAGGGAAAATTTTTAAACAGGCAACTAAGGATTCTACATCTATCAGACTTGCATTTAGAAAACATTTCAATTTCGCCTCAAGAACTCCAAAAACTAGTTGAAAATGATCCAATTGACTTAATTGCCCTTACAGGAGATTTTTTAGATCGTAAACGAAGTATTCCTAAGCTGATTCCTTATTTAGAAGTCTTAAGAAATATTCAACCTAGGTTTGGAATGTATGCGGTGTTCGGAAATCACGATTACGTCTTAAAAGGGAAGAATTTTCAACGTTTAAAGGAAACGATCGAAGAAAACGGTTGTAAAACATTGCAAAATGAACATCTTACAATCGAGGTGGAAGGAAAAAAACTTAATATCATTGGAATTGATGATTACAGTACGAAAAGAAGCAACCTTCTTAAATCATATAAAGGGTTACAAAACGGCTATAATTTAGTATTGACACATGATCCGAACATTGTGTTGGAAATGAAAGATTTTCATTTTGACTACCTTTTGTCAGGCCATTTTCATGGGGGACAAATCCATTGGCCTAAGCCATATCACTTAATCAAAATGGGAAAATTAGTTCGGATGAAAATGGTGAAAGGATTACATTATCATAATGATAAACCTTTTTATATAAGTGAGGGGCTCGGACAAACCGGGGTAAATATTCGGATTGGAAGTCGTCCTGAAATTACCATTCATAACCTTTCATAAATATTAGAACGTTTCAAGATAAAGTTAAACCCCCACTTCGTTTTAGGGGGTTTATTTAATGGTTTTTACTAAACCGTGCCAACAATATTGCACTGAATCGGCCTTGCTTGCAGCATACTGCAGCACCCAACCAGCTATATCACGGATGTTCCTATCCTCTTCATTTAATGGTACAATCCCTCTCCCCATTTCCAATATTATGAAAATAACAGATTTTTCGTACCTCTTCTCTAACTCGCAAATTTCATCAATTAGTTCATAAAAATGATCTTTTGCATCATCAAGAGTGGAGTATAATTTTAATTCATTCTTAATCCACACTTCCCACCCTTCTAATACTAGCATTGAGCTTGAGCTGAATTTTATCTTCCAATCAAGTAACAGATCATTTTGATAAGCACTATGCCAAGTTATTTCATCATAATGATCTCTTATTAACTTTCTTTTTCCTGAATAGGCACCTCCGACCACGAGTTGCAAATCCATTCCCCCCTTTGATGATAAAATGGCAGACAATAGGCTGTTCCATGGTTAATTTGTATATCCCAAAAAGTACTGATTAAATCCAAGTTTTTCATTATTGCGCGAATAACCCCGCCGTGTGTTACGATCAATGTTTTGGTATTTGACACGGTTTGTCGTGATTGTAATTCTGCAAGAAAAGTATTAATTCTGCTAGTAAATTGCTGCAATGTTTCTCCTTTTGGCGGTACATTCTTTTCAAAATCTGCTAACCATGCCTGATAAATGTGATCTCCTTTAAGATCTTCATAAGTTAAGCCTTCCCATTCGCCAAAATGAATTTCCCTTAGCCTGGAATCTAAACAAACTAGCTTATTTGGAAGTAAATACCGAAACGTTTCTAGACATCTCTTAAGATCACTACAATAATAAAAATCAAAATCAATGCTTTCAAGTGCTCTTCGCAGTTGATTTAATGTATGAAGCTCTTGCTCTAATAAAGGTTCATCTGAATGACCCATATATCTTTTTTCAAGATTCCATCTCGTTATCCCATGACGAACAAAGTATACATCCATAGAATGAAAAGTCCCCATAATTCCCCTCCTTCAATTGAAGCACCTAGTATATCTCCGTTAATTCCTTTAAAGTTTTTCATGATCCATATTCGGAAGAAGAAGAAATAGACAAAATATGAAAAGCAAATCAACAGCATGCTTGGTGAAATCAGTGTAAAAAGTATGACAACTACAGTTCCAATGATAACCTCGCGGATGGAAAGGTGCTGCTTCCAGTAATAAGCTAACCCCTCTTGCTTCATAACTGGTACAAAATATAGTAAAAAAAGCGGAATTAATCGGCTGCATGCAGCAATCAAGCTTAGACCCACAAAAAGCTGCTCAAATTGAACATTAAACTGTAAAACGATCACATAAAAAAGAGCTACTTTCCATACGAGATGAAAAATAACCGTAAGCACCGCAAAACTACCAACTTGAGGATCTTTCATAATTTCCAGCTTTTTCTCATAAGGAGCATTTGATCCGATTGCATCAGCTACATCCATTAAGCCGTCTAAATGCAATCCACCTGTTAAAATCACCCATAGAGTTATAATAAAGAGGGAACTCATCCATAAAGGAAATACCGGGTCTGTAATCGTGTAGCCCAGTGACAAAATTCCGCCGATAATGAAACCAATCATACCAAAAGATTGAAGTGCTCCTTTTATAAATTGCTTTTCCCATGGACAATTAATTGGAATAGGAATACGGGTTAAAAATTGTAATGCTAAAATAATTCCAAGAACGAAATGCTTCATCCTGATCAACCTTTCCATTTAATCGGAATTCCTGCGACAACTTGATAAACCGATTTTGCATTTGAAGTAATAAGTTGATGCACTTTTTCAAGATTGTAGATATATTGGTGAATGAACAAATTGTCACTGGGCATACCTTCATTAACATCATTTGAGACAATGATCACTTCAAGTTTTTTCTGTTCCGATAAATGGATCCATTTTGAAACTTCTTGCAAAATCAGAAATAAATCAGCGTTTGCCTTGTACATGATGTTATTTACCCAAATAGTTAAGCAATCCAATAAAATGACATTTTGCTCATTAATGTTTTGTAACACGTTTGTTATATCCAAAGGAGCTTCTATTGTATGCCAAACCGAATCCCGTTCTTCTCTATGACGTTCAATTCGTCTTTCCATTTCAAGATCTGTCCGTTCTGCTGTTGCGATATAAAGTAACTTTTCTTTTTTTCCAGTCTTAATGCCTTTATTGAATTGGTGAATAGCATAGGTCTCTGCAAACGAACTTTTTCCAGAACGGGCGCCCCCTGAAATAAACGTTAACATCTTTTTTCTCTCCAGTTCCTTAAGGTTTCCAGTAAATAATTGTTTTCTTCAGCGCTGCGGACAGCCATCCGCAAATAGTTCCCATCAAGACCTTTAAAGGTATGAGTATGCCTTGGAATAATCTTATTATCTAGTAAAAATTCTAATAACTCTTCTGTATTTGTATCCTGGTTAAGATCCTTTAACAGGTAAAAATTTACGCAGGTTGGAGAATAATAAAAGCCAAGTTTAGTAAACTCTGTTGTTAAAAGCTTTAGCTGGCCTTGCAACCATGATTTCGTTGCTTCGATAAATCCGTCTTGTGCAACCAAGCTTGGCAAAAATGAAGCGACAATGCCATTTATACTCCATGGTATTTGGTTTTTCTTTAATTGTACAATTATCTCTGGTCTAGCAATTACATAACCTAGCCGCAAGCTTGGTATCGCATAAATTTTCGTTAATGATCGAAGTAAGATCAGATTTGAAAATGTATCCATTAAATGTGTTAAATCAGTTATTTCTGACGGAAGAAAATGGATAAATGCCTCGTCAATAACAATGGTCGTTTGGCACTCAAGCCCTTTTTCCAGCAATTCCTTTATATCTTCAATCGCAACCACCGTGCCTGTAGGGTTATTAGGGCGGCATAAAAAAACGACATCTACTTCTTCGATTTTGGATAATACCTTTTCAAGAGGAAATGAGAAGTCATGATCAAGTTGAAGAGAAACATGGGATACGGAAAGCCGGTACACATAACAAGCCCTTTCATATTCAGAAAAGGTCGGCTCAATAATTAAAGCCTTCTTACCAGAAAACAGCTGGGCAACAAGAAAAATCGCTTCTGACCCCCCATTCGTTAGCAGTACTACATCCTCATATAACCTTTCATGAGCCGCAACCAGCTTTGTCTCTTTTCGATAATCAGGATCAGGGTATCTCTCAAATTGATCATACGCTTTGAACAAGCTCTCTTTTAGTTCTGGTGGGGGACCTAGTGGATTAATATTGGCACTAAAGTCAAAGAAATGATGGTCTGTTGCTATGCCTTTTAATGCAAATATTTTATTCGGCTGTCCTCCGTGTTCTGGCCATTTCATTATAGTCACACCTCTCTTCATGATAAATTAATGGTAACTAAGAACAGGAGAAGGAGAAAGATGATCCAAGTACCATGCATGTAAACTATTATTTTCTTAATATCATTTGGTTCTAGACTTCGAATAGGATTTCCCATCTTAGCCCGGTTAGATACAACTCCTTTGTAGCGATTTTTTCCACCTAGGACAACGCCTAAAAGCCCTGCTCCCATTGCTTCAGGCCAGCCGCTATTCGGACTAGGATGCTTCTTTGCATCTCGCAATGTTACTGCAAGTGCATTCCGCTTTAACGAATAAGGAACAAGCCATGAAAATAACCACATGTGAAGTGCAGTTAATCTGGCTGGTATCCAATTAACAACATCATCAAATCTTGCCGATGCCCAACCAAAATGTTCAAATTTCTCATTTTTATACCCAACCATTGAGTCCAATGTATTTGCAGCACGGTATGCCATTGCCATTGGTGCACCTCCAATAAGTGCCCAGCATAATGGCGCAATTATCGCATCAACTGTATTTTCGGCAACTGTTTCCACTGCTCCCCGTACCACTTCTTGCGGCGGCAAATCCTCAGTATCTCTCCCCACTATATAACTCAGCTTTTTCCGCGCTAGTTTAAGATCCCCTTTTAGCAATGGGGTAGCAACCTCTATTCCTGCTTTATGCAAGCCCCTCATCGCAATTGTTGTGGAGATTAGGTAGATTTCGATTACCAGCTTTGCAACTGGATGGATGAAGTTGATGAAGGAAAGGAGGGCAAAGGTGCAGCCATATGTCCCGCCAACAATCGTTATGGTTAACAAAACACCTTTAAGCTTTTTCTGTCTCCTTTTATTCCATTTCCTTTCGAAAAAACTAATACATTTTCCTATGATGATAACAGGATGGGGAAGCCATCTTGGGTCTCCGATGAGTAAATCTAATAAAATGGCAGCTGTTATGAGATAAAAGTGAATAGTAATAATGCTCATAGCTGTTGTTCACATCGTTTTTTATATTTTTGCAGAGCTTCTATCATCGCTTTATAAACAGTCCTGCCAATTGCCTTACCGATTACAGTACCTGACCCAGCATAAGGTGTAGGCTCTCCGTTTTGTGTAGCAGCAACAAGCGTACTATCTGTTGAGGTACCACTTGCAAGTGTCCCACTATTCGGATCTTTTATTTTTAAATCAATCAAGGCTTTTGTTTTAGCTTCTGTAACAGACTGAACGGCATTTACTAACGCTCCGTCTGTTAAATGGGCATCGATAAAAACCATAATATTTATTGTACCTATGCTAAAGCCTAAATCTACAGGCTGTTTTGCTGTTATATCAACCGCATTTCCGACACCAGCGGTTAGGACAGCTAATATAGAAACATCCCCAAACTTCTCTTCTATTATACTTCTATCTTTAAGGTTAACGGCTGTCATCATTCCTGCAGTATCAAATTCTGAAATCCCTGCCTCTCTTAACCAGTTAATGATATCATTTTTCGGACAAGAGCAATTGTAATTTTTATCAACATGGAAATTACAAAAGTTCTTAGTCCATTGTAGACCTTCACCTAAAACACTGTTGGAAATCGTCCTTAGTTTCCCATTAAATTCAAGATGAATATACTGATCAGTTTCCGTAAAGTCATACTCTATGTCAAATACATCTTGCTCCCGCTGATTTGGTATGACGGAAACCTGTGGTTTTGGAAGGACCGGGTGATGATTCGTTTTTACGTCTACCTCATATATGCTGGTAAGCAATGCTTCGTTCTGCAAAATAGAAAGATCACCTGTTTCAACTAACTTCCCTTCATTTAATAGCCCGATCTGATCTGCAAACAGTGCTGCCGTATTCAAATCATGTAAAATTGCAACAATTGTGAGCTGATGGCTTTGCTGATATTCCTTCAACTGCTGAAGCATTATGACCGTGTGCTTCATATCAAGATGGTTTGTTGGTTCATCTAAAAAAAGAATCTTCGGTTCTTGGGCAAGGGCTTTTGCTAGCAGGACACGTTGTTTTTCTCCGCCGCTCAATTGCTTAAAAGGCTGTTTTCGAAATTGGAAGACATTCGTTTGCTTCATGATTTCCTCGACAACCTGATGGTCTTTTTTTGAAGGATACTTAAAAAAGCCTGTTTGATGAGGATAACGGCCGAGCATGACAATTTCTTCTACGAGAAAATCAAATTCAATATGAACCTCCTGGGATAACACCGCCATAATCTTTGCTCTTGCAGATGCTGAATAGGACTGTATTGACTGATCAAAAAGGGTAATTGTACCTTCTTGAATCGGGAGAACACCCGTTATTAACTTAACAAGAGTTGTTTTCCCGCTCCCATTTGGGCCGATAAGGGCATAGAATTTACCAGTTTCAATAGAAAGTGTTAGATTCTGTATGATTGCTTTCTGATGATAACCGCCTGTAACGTTTTGTATGTCAATCATGCCGATCCCCTTCCAATTCGTTCTCTAATTAACAGCAATGCAAAGACTGGTGCACCGATTAATGACGTAATAACACCTATTGGCAATTCACTTGGGGCAATAATCGTTCGCGCCACCAGGTCTGCCAGAATCAAGTATCCTCCACCAACTAGCATCGATAAAGGCAAAACATGGCGATGATTTGGCCCGCATAATAATCGGATAAAATGAGGAATCACTAATCCAACGAAGCCAATCGAACCAGATACAGAAACGGCTGCACCTGTTAATAGTGAGGCACCGACTAAAATGTAAAGCTTACTACGTTGCACATCAACACCTAAATGCTCTGCAGATTCCTCACCTAAGGCAAAGGCGTTTAATTCTCTAGAGCGGGATAGTAAGATAATTGCCCCGATTAATAAGAAGGGGATCATTAGTTTTACATGGCTCCAGCCTCTCATTCCAACGTTCCCCATTAACCAATATAAAATTTGCCGAACATCTTCTCTTGCACTTAAGGAAATAATAAGCGAAATAACAGCACTAATAAAGGAGCTGACGATAATCCCAGCGAGGATAATTGTTTCGATTGAAAGCTGACGAGTAGATAAATGGGTAACTCCAAAAACAATAAACATCGTGATAAAACCGCAAATAATCGCTACCACCGGTAATGTATAGCCCTCTAAAAACGGAATTGTCAGTTGAAAATACAGTACGAAAACTGCACCTAATGAAGCACCTGAAGACACACCAATTGTATAGGGGTCTGCAAGCGGATTTCGCAACAGCCCCTGAAAGGCCGAACCTGCAAGAGATAATGCAGCACCCACTAAAAATGCCAATAATACACGAGGATAACGAATCTCCCAAATAATTGTCTCTGCCGACTTTCCGCCTTCACTATCAAAAAATGTTAGACCAAGCAATTTCGTCGTTAATACATCTATGATCATTACAATTGGATACTGAACACTACTAATGAATAAACCAAGGAGTGCTGTACTTACGACAAACACTCCGCTTAAAAGATACATCCAACTAATTTTATTTGCCAAAAACTTCCGGATAAACGAGCTTTGCAAGTGTCTCAACCCCATCAATTAATCGTGGCCCTGGTCTTGTTACCGTGTCATTGTTCACATCATAAACCTGCTTGTTTTGAATAGCCGGCACTTCCTTCCATCCAGCCCGGTTTAATACTTGTTCCTCTGGATTATCAACGTAATACCCATATGTAGTGATAATAACATCTGGATTTAATGTGACAATTTCTTCTTCTGTCATTTTTACCCAACCAGTTTGTTTACCTGCAACATTTTCTGCATTAATCGCTTGGAGCATTTCATGCATAAACGTATTCTGTCCTGTTGTAAATATATCTGGAGCAGGTGATACTTCTACCCAAACTTTTTTCTTTTCTGTAACAGCCTTTGCCTTTTCTTTGATCTCAGCTAAGGAATCCTTCATTTCTTTCACGACCTTATTTGCCTCATCTGCGGCACCTGTCACTTGACCAATCAACTGGATCGTATTGTAGACATTTTCAAATGATTCGGCACTGCTTATAACAATTACATTAATTCCTGCATCTTTAAATTTCTTTAAGATATCTGGATTATTCTCATGCTGAAAATCGGTTACGAGCGCAAGATCAGGCTTTAAAGCTAAAATCTTTTCAACATTTAATTGCTGGTCACCAATTTTTTCAATCTTCTCCACCTCAGGCGGATAGTTACTATAGTTATCAACACCAATTAGCTTATCACCTTGCCCTAAAGCAAAAGTGATTTCCGTGTTACTTGGGATAACAGAGACGATCGTTTCCGGTTCAGTTTCAATGGTTACTTCTTCACCCGTACCATCAACTACAGTTACTGGAAAAGCTGTATCCCCTTTTCCTTCTTCCGCAGTTTTTGTTTCAGTTGCTTTATCCTTTTCATCTGTCGCTTTCTCTTCTGTCGCTCCACATGCAACTGTAAATACGGTTAACATGGTCAATACAAAGCTTAGAAAAAGCCATTTCTTCATACCTGTTTTCATCATTACACACTCCTTGACGTTTTTTGCCCACAAAAAAACGCCTATTCACTTGGAAAAGGCGATAAATGCAAAAAGAAATGATGATTCTAATAAATACAGAAAACACCAGCATTAAAAAGCCATCCTTTTCCTCGAAGGATCGTTTTTCTTTACAATAGGCAGGTCTCCTGGCTTACGCATCATCATGTTCGCTTTCCCTTCCCATATTCAATAATACAGTGGGTTCCTTTAAGCGCCATTCTGCGTTTACAGTGGCGGGACCGCGTTGGATTTTCACCAAACTTCCCTATTATCCTTAAATGCTCGATTACTTTAAGGACCTATTGCCTGAAACTATTCGTTTTTTTGTGACACGCCTTATTATAAAAGAAGATTCAGAACCTGTAAATGAATATTTTCTATAATTTGTCTTATTGACTTTTGCTTGCTATGCCAGCAGATTGAAAGGTAGCCATTTCTTTCATCATTCGAGCAGCTGCCTCAACTAATGGAAATGAGAGAGCAGCCCCAGTCCCTTCTCCTAACCGCAAATCAAGATTTAAAAGCGGTGATTTATGTAATGAAGCTAGTGCATGAGCATGCCCCTGCTCATGAGATAGATGACCAGCAATGAGAAAATCACTCACTTTTTCTTCTAAAAGACATGCTAACAAAGCAGCAGAAGTACTAATAAAGCCATCAAGCAGTACCGGTATTCTTTGTTCTGCAGCCTTAATGATCGCACCTGTCATTCCACCGATTTCAAGTCCGCCTACCTTTGATAAAATATCGATCGCATTATTAGGATCAGGATTTCTTTCCTCCAATGCTTTTGAAAGAATGGAAATTTTCTTTTCCAAACTTTCATTCGTTATCCCAGTTCCTTTACCAACAGCTTCTTCAATCGAACATCCGGTAATGACTGAAGTAATAGCACTTGCACTTGAAGTATTTCCAATCCCCATTTCACCAATAATCAGGCACCTTGTTCCTTCATCAATCAGATGCTGAGCTGCCTCCATCCCAATAAGAATTGCTTGATTAGCTTCTTCTTCTGACATGGCATTTTCAATTGCAAAGTTTTTGGTACCATATCTTATTTTTTTATGTAGCAGATGCTCATGTTGCAGGTCCCCAGCTACACCAATATCAACAATTTTGAGGATGGCATTAATTTGTCTTGAAAACACATTAATTGCAGCTCCTCCATTTAGAAAATTGTAAACCATTTGCATCGTTACTTCTTTTGGATAAGCTGAAACGCCCATATCACTTATTCCATGATCGGCTGCAAATACTGCAACACCAGGACGGCTGACGACAGGAAATACTTGATTTGTTATACCTGAAAGCTGAATCGCAAGCTCTTCTATTTTTCCTAAGCTTCCGATCGGTTTTGTTAGCGTATTAACATATTCCTTCGCATGCTCCATTTGTTCTTGGCTTAGCGGTTGAATAGATTGTAAGACTTCTTGAATTTGTCCATTTATATTCATCTGTTCTCTCTCTTTCTTTTTGCAAATTGTTCTATTTTTTGATTAAGCTGGCTGATATCGATAGCCGCTCGCACTTCCTCTGCTAAGCGGTTAAAATCATTTTCTTGTCGATCTTCATATGCTTCGCGCAGTATGTCAGGCTTGAGCCCCTTTTTCCACCGAAGATTTTTTAGAAACGACCACCTGAACTCATCATTATGAAAAATCCCATGAAAATAAGTACCTATACATGTTTCTTCTTGATTCTTACTGCCATCGACACCATCCTTTAATTGAATAAAAGGGGATACATGCGTTAGGCAAGTGGTCTTTCCCATATGAATTTCATATCCCGTCACATCCAGCTTTTCACCGCTAACCTCCACAGTACCTTTAGATCGTATCGTTATCTTTTCTTTCGTTAATATTGTGTGGATCGGCAGCAAGCCTAAACCTTTTATCTCATGTGTATTGGATTCAACCTGGTAGGGATCCTCAATCATGTCACCTAGCATTTGATATCCGCCGCATATTCCAAAGATGATTGCTCCATTTTGATGGGCTTTCAGAATCGCTTGATCAAGCCCTCTCTCTTTTAGAAACATGAGATCTTCTATTGTATTTTTACTTCCAGGTAAAAGAATGACATCAGGCTGTTCAAGCTGCCGGACATTTTCCACTAGCCGAACATGACAATCCGTCTCATAGTGGAGAGGGTCAATATCTGTGAAATTGGATATTCTAGGATAATGAATCACCGCTATATCTAGTTCTTTATCTTGATTTTTATGAATACTGTAGTTATTTAGACTTAATGAATCCTCAGCTTCAATTACTAAATCGTTTATGAATGGTATGACACCTAATACAGGCTTTCCTGTATATTCTTCGAACCATGTGAGGCCCGGTTCTAGTAGGGAAAGATCTCCGCGAAACTTGTTAATGATCACTCCAATAATCCGATCACGTTCATCTTGAGATAGAAGCTGCAAAGTACCAACAAGACTTGCAAAAACGCCTCCTTTATCAATATCCCCTACTAAAACAACTGGAGCATCAGCCATCTTTGCGATACTCATATTAACAAGCTCACGGTCATTTAAATTTACTTCTGCTGGACTTCCAGCACCTTCAATGACAATTCTTTCATATGAAGAGGCAAGGTTTTGATAAGACGATTGAATAATGGCTTTAGCTGTTTCATAATAATCACTGCGATAGCTTTTCGCTTCCATGTTTTTCAACGGTTTTCCATGAACAACTACTTGGGCTTCATGATCCCTGGTTGGTTTAATTAATATGGGGTTCATGTCTGTTGTGGCAATAACTCCTGCTGCCTCGGCTTGAATACCTTGTGATCTGCCTATCTCTTTCCCATCAAGAGTAATATAAGAATTTAATGCCATATTTTGTGATTTAAAGGGTGCTGTATGATAGCCATCCTGTGCAAATATCCGGCACAATGCCGTAACAATAATACTTTTCCCGGCATCCGAATGTGTTCCTTGGATCATAATCGGAAGCGCTGCTTTATTTGCTGCCATTATTTTTCATCTCCAAGCATTTTTGGATAAAGTTTTCGACCAGCTCTGGACATGATGCAAATTGGAGATGGGTGTAGCCAGCAATGACGTTGTTTGTTAGGCAGCCTTCATCTCCTTCGCTAAAGGATCCTTTTGTATAATAAGCGAAAGGTAACGATTCAATTGAATGATAAGAAGAATAGTGAAATTCATGACCACGAGCAATGAGCTTGTTTTGAAGAAGATAATTATCAGGATATCCGGAGACTTCTCTGTAGCCAAAGCCTGCAAGTTTTTCTCCCATTTTCATTTTTCCTGGAATAACCCCAACCATCGGATGAACTAAACCATCTAAGGTTTCAATCGCTTCTGCCAAATACATATAGCCTCCGCATTCAGCTATCGTTGGAAGCCCTTCAAGTATTTTCCGCTTTATTGATTCCTTGACTTCAACTTGATTTGCAAGCTCAGCTGCAAACTGCTCTGGAAAGCCGCCTCCTATGTATAATCCATCCGCCTCTTCAGGGATTGACTCACCATTCAAAGGAGAAAAGTAGATACATTCAGATCCGTATGCTTCGAGTAATTCAAGGTTTTCTCGATAGTAAAAATTAAATGCACGATCCTTGGCAATGGCTAACTTCACTCTTTTAGGTTCCCGTTTTTCAAAAATCGATTTCGCTGGATTTTTCTGTAATGGCTTTTGCTTGCTTAAATCTATGAGCTGATCCAAATCAATTGTCCCTTCAACTAATTTCGCTAATTGGTCAAAAAGGCTAGTTAAATCACCTCGTTCTATAGAAGGGACAAGCCCTAAATGCCGTTCTGGCATTTGAATGCTCGTATTGGCTAATAGATAACCGCATACCGGGATGTCACACTCCTGTTCAACCGCTTCTTTAATGATTTGAAAATGACCCATGCTTCCAACCTTGTTTGCGATAACACCAGCGATATTTACGTCTGGCTCTAAAAGCTGATAGCCTTTCACTATTGCAGCTGCACTTCTTGCCATCTTGCTGCAATCAACGATTAAAATCGTTGGGCAATCAAGCAGCATGCTAATTTCTGCTGTTGAACCTTGATTTGAAAGAGCGGACTTGCCATCATAAAAGCCCATAACTCCCTCAATAACAGAAATATCTGCACCATCACTGCCATTTACATATACTTCCTTTAACACTTCTTTTGAAAACATCCAGCTATCCAGATTCCGTGACGGTCTTCCTGTAACAGCGGTATGAAAACTTGTATCTATGTAATCAGGACCGCATTTAAAGCCTTGAACTGTCAAACCTCTTTGTTTTAGTGCAGCCATTAAACCAATTGTAATCGTTGTTTTGCCCACACCGCTGGAAACTCCTGCAATCACTAGTCGCTGTGCAGTCACGGCGCTTCCCCCTTTTATTATGCTAATATTCTATTCCTTTAACCGCTGGTATCCCAGTGTCATAATAATGCTTTTCCACATCGACAACAGAAACTAGATCAGCGAGTTCCTTGATTTCTCCTTTTGCATGTCTACCTGTTATAACTAAATGCACATGTGAAGGCTTGTTTTTAATTAGTTCCATGACTTCCTGAATTGGAAGAACATCATCAATTGGAAATGAATCGATCGCGAGTGCATTATTCAATTCATCTAAGACAACAACATCATATTTCCCTGACATAACCGTTTCTTTTGCTGTCTTCCATGCTGATTCAAGTGCTTTTCGGTGAACCTCAGGAGTTTTTGTCCATGTAAAGCCCTCACCAAGCTGAACCATTTCAACTCCTAACTTTTCTAACGATATCTGTTCACCATATGACCTTCCCTTTGATTTAATAAATTGAAGAATCTTTACTGACATTCCCTGTCCGATTGCACGTACACATAGACCAATCGAAGCAGTCGTCTTCCCTTTTCCATTACCTGTAAAAACAAGTGTTAATCCTTTTTGTTTTTCCAACACGAACCCCTCCTTGAATTGTTGAAAATAAAAAACGCCTTTCCTTTATTAGGGAGAAGGCGGGAGTTAAAAAGATTAAGAGTAAAATTGAAGAATTTCTACATCAATGCTGCTCTCGTTCTTTCAAATCCCCTTTCCTCGAAGGCTACTTGAACCAAACAAATAGGCAGGTCTCCTGGCTTACACTTCCTTGCTTACACAACTCCCTTCCCATAAGCATCTGGTTACAGTGGGCTTCTGTCATGCAGCTCTGTGATTACAGTGGCGGGACCGCGTTGGACTTACACCAACTTCCCTATTATTCTTAATCCTATTAAGAACCTATTTGCGAAATCGTTATTTAGTTGAATCTAAGTCATTATAAATGTAGGTTTACGAGTTGTAAATATATCTAAAAGAAAAAAGTAGTTATCTATAATATAGTTATGTAAACTAATAAACAAAGAAAGAGCCCGACGAAGATCATGCAAGTGTCAGGCTCAAATGAATTTATGACCACCACAAACGGCTCGTTTAGTGGTAATTTGAAAGACCTTTTCATTTTTTAGTTAACGTCTTTATCCAGATTTTAACCATTTAAAAAATCCGATTGTTCCCTTCCCTTCACATGAGGAACATGAAATGACACCCTCACCAGAACATGTATTGCACTTGTGATTTCCGAAATCAAACCCTTCACCTGAACAGTTTTCACAGTTTATAAGTCTAGTTCCGCTACAGCTTTTACACTTCATGAGTTTCCCTCCTGCTTCTACTATATTTAAGGAGCATTATTAAACGAAAAATAAAATAAATAGTTAAAATTTTGCTCCCATAACAGTATATTTACGTTCAGGAATTGATATGATTTTCCCAAGTTACAATTAAATTATATATTTATTACAACATGTAAGAGACCTAAGTATCTTATAACTCATAACGGTTGACATAATCCGACTAATTCTTGTGCTAATGTCTATTTATGCGCTTACCTGGGAAATGTTGCACCTGCTTGAATCTTTCTCTTATCTTTTTTCAATTTTCAAGCAATTCAATGCTTGCTTCGCCAGTTCCTTTGCATTATCAACAGTATCCGAGGTTGAGAGGGCAACAGCGATTCTTCTTCCAACTTTAGTCACTGGTTTTCCGAATATTCGTAGCTGAGTGTTCGGAACAGATAATGCCTGATCCACCCCTTCGACTGTATAATCATTCATTTCTTTCAGAGCCTTTAATGGACGACTTGCCCCAGGTGCTAAAAGGGTAATTTCAGGAATCGGAAAACCTAAAATTGCTCTTACATGTAGAGCGAACTCTGATAAATTTTGGCTGACTAATGTAACTAACCCCGTATCATGCGGCCGCGGTGATACTTCACTGAAATATACTTTATCCTTTGCAAGAAAAAGCTCTACACCGAAAACACCATATCCGCCAAGTTCATCAGTGATTGCTTTGGCAATTGCTTTTGCTTCTTGAAGTTGCTGCTCTGTTATGAAATGCGGCTGCCATGATTCAATATAGTCGCCATCTTTTTGAACATGTCCTATTGGTTCACAATACATTGTCCCATTAACCGCTCGAACGGTTAATAAGGTGATTTCAGAGTCAAATGGAATAAACTCTTCAATGATCACTCGTCCATTTTGCACCCTTCCTCCTTCCATTGCTATTCTCCAGCACTCCGCTATCGTTTGTTCTGAATGACATACACTCTGTCCCTTACCAGAAGAACTCATTAATGGCTTAATAACACATGGAAAACCAATTTCTTTTGCACCTTGCACAAATTCCTCATATGTATCAGCAAATTTGTAGTTAGCTGTAGGAAGCATAAGCTTTTCAGCAGCAAGACGGCGGATTCCTTCACGATCCATTGTCAGCTTTGCAGCACGTGCGTTAGGAATGACCTGAAACCCCTCATCCTCCAATTTGATAAGCTCTGAGGTTGCAATGGCCTCGATTTCCGGAACAATTAAATCAGGCTTTTCCTTTTCAATGACTTCCCTTACTTCCTTTGGATCAAGCATATCTATTACATAGCTGCGATGTGCTACCTGCATCGCAGGTGCATCCTCATATCTGTCTATTGCGATGGTCTCAATACCGAGACGTTGTGCTTCAATTAGAACCTCTTTACCTAATTCACCTGAGCCTAATAAGACGATTTTCTTTGTATGATACATGCTACCAACCCTCTCTTATTTAGTTAACGCTATTATAAACGAACGTTAAATAAATAAAAAGAAGTTTTATTCGTATTTCAAATCAGAAGCTATGAATATAAGGTATATTTTTCTCAATACCTTTATGGGAACCGTATATTAAAAAACTCTTCTTAAATAGTTTTAAAAAAGGTATGTTCTACACCGATTGCTCCACCCCTCACTATCAACCATTATAAAAAGCAGACAGGCTCCTCCCCATCCGCTTTCGTGTATTTTCATACCAATTTCACTTTATAGTTTCTTAATAATTTGGCGGTGGTGACCATTGTAAGGATGTAATTTGCAGATCTTCCAGTAGACGTATAGGCACAGGATGTTTAATGTCAACAACCCACATTTCTCTTGCTGTCCCTTGATCATTACAGCCAGAAAGATAAGCAATTTTCCTATTATCAGGCGACCATGTAATAGGAGTGGCGAAACAATCTGAAATAGCCCATGTTCGATCGTTTTCCCCTTTTCTTCCCGAAGAGCGAATGAAAGAAAAATACCCTCTATCTTCAAATGCAGTTGCACTATATGCGAGATGCAGCGAATTTGGCGACCATTCCGGGAAGTAATTTTTTCCGAACGGTCCGCCACTCACTTCAACTGTATTTCCAGTTGCTATGTCAACAGTATGAATGATGGATATGCTTGCTCCAGGGGTTGTAAATAATGCATATGTCCCGTCTGGTGATAATCGGACATTATTTAGGCGTCCTTCTGTATTTCTGGTGATAACCCGCTTTTCTAATCCATTTGTTTTGATTCGGAAAAGCTGACTAAAACCAGCAGAATCCGGTGCTTGAAACAGCAATTCATCTCCGTTAGGAAACCATTGAACATCAGTAGCCGCAGGCTCCCTGATCCTTTGTGCTTGATGGAGGGTTACATCATATAGAACAATCTCATCATTCTTTGTATAGACAAGCTTTTGATTATTTGGCGACCAATCTAGGAAGATTCCGAGCCCTGCCTCAAACTGGTCAATTTTTGCCACACTTCCGTCATCTAAATGAACGACATAAAGAATGTTATTCCTTCCTACAAAGGCAATTTTTCTTAGGTCCCAAGACCAAAAGGGTACGGAAAAACTGTCTGCTAATTGATTTGTCAGCCTGACTTTCTTTCCGCTGCTCGGGTAATACAACCAAATATCATAGCCGTCTTCTCGATTGGATGTATAGGCGATTATTCCGCTTACGAAAGGTGGCGTGTATGGTATTTTTAATTGCATCCCCGGGTAAATCACATTCGTTTGAAGCTGATTGACAATTCTTATTGGCTCAGGGTTAATATATCCTCCTACAATGACATTGAAGCGTTTTGCAATCTGATAAAGGGTATCTCCCGGCTGAACAGTGTAGTAGGGAACACCAGGCGGAACGTTTAACAGATCCCCTGCTTGAATGGTATATGGAGGCTGTAGTTTATTTTCTTCGACAATAATGGATTGCGGTATACCAAAATACTGGGATAGCTTAAAAAGTGTATCTCCTTCCTTAACTCGAATCGTTGTTACACCTGGCGGGATCGAGAGCTGCCCCCCAATATAAATCGTATACGGCGGAAGTAAATTATTTGCAGCAATAAGGGAATCAACCGGGAGCTCCCAACGTGTCGCAATTTGAAACAATGTATCCCCTGAACGCACGGTGTAAAACATTTGCATGATTATCCCCCCTAAACCATCAATCTTTTATGAAAAACAATGACATTAACCTTTTATTTATAAGTTCGTATTAAGGTATTTAATTTAGTTACGAGGAACCTGTTGATAAAAAATCTATATCTTTAAAGCTTATTCTTTTAGAAAGATGTCCTAAACCAATTTTCTCAAAAATGATTTAGAGCATCTTGGAGTCTTTCCGCTTTAGGGGGTTTTGTTTTTACTCTCCGATAAAATTAGGCTGTCTCTTTTCTTTAAAGGCTTGCAGTCCTTCTAACCGATCTTTAGTTGGAATTGTCCGTTCATAGGCACTTCTTTCGATAGCGAGTCCGGAATGTAAATCGACTTCAAAGCCATTATCAATCGCAAATTTTGCTTGTGTAATAGCGATCGGTGCATTTTTGACTATCTGATTCGCTATAGCTAACGCTTTATTTAGCACCGATTCAGCTGGAACCACATATTCAACTAATCCTATTTGCTTTGCTTCATTTGCATCAATCCTTCTCGCGGTATAAATCAATTCCTTTGCTTTTCCCTTCCCGATCAATCTTGGTAAACGCTGTGTACCGCCAGCGCCAGGAATAATACCAAGTGAAGTCTCGGTAAGAGCAAGCTTCGCTGTTTCAGATACAATTCGAATATCGCAGGCCAAGGCCAATTCTATTCCACCGCCGAAGGCTGCCCCATTTATCGCAGCAATCACTGGCAACGGCAATGCTTCTAAATCATTTATTGATTCGCGTATTTTTGCAACAGCCTTTTTGACCTGATTCTGATCCATTTTAGCCCGTTCCTTTAAGTCCGCACCTGCACAAAATATCCGTTCACCTGCTCCAGTAATGACCACACATCTTACCAAAGGGTCGAATTTTATTGAAGATATGGTCTCTTGAAGTTTTTCTAAAAGCAAGAGAGATAGTGAATTACCTGCTTCAGGACGATGTAATGTGATCATCACAATACCGTTGTTTAACGTCGAGATTACTAGTGGATTACTCATCCAACTCCTCCCTGTTCAACATTCCTTCTTTTATGTTTTTCTATTAATATATTTGTCTATAAAAGCTGTTGTTGTGTCTCCAGACCGGAACTTAGGATGTTCAGCTACACTTTGCAGCATAGGAATATTCGTTTTAATTCCTTGAATTTCATACTTTGAAAGTGCTGCTTGAAGTTTATCAATTGCCTCATCACGTTCTTTTCCTTTAACTACAAGCTTTGCAATCATTGGATCATAATAAGGGGTTACCATTGAGGCTTCATGGATACCGAGCTCATGGCGGATACCAGACCCCTGCGGGATATTTAGCTTCGTTATTTTACCCGGGGATGGATAAAAGGTTTTTGGATCCTCTGCATAGATTCTTACTTCAATCGCATGGCCGTCTTTTTTAACATCTCCTTGTGTAATTGTTAAGGTTCCACCTGTTGCAATTCGAAGCTGCTCAGCGACTAAATCCAATCCGGTTATTTCTTCGGTGACAGGATGCTCGACTTGAAGCCGGGTATTCATTTCCAGAAAATAGAATTGCTTTTGTTCATCTACCAAAAATTCAATCGTTCCAGCATTTTTATAACCGATTGATTTTGCTGCGGTTACCGCTGCCTCCCCCATTTTTTGTCGAACAGTCTCATCTAAAAAAGGGGATGGGGCTTCTTCAACAACCTTTTGGTGACGACGTTGGATCGAGCACTCGCGCTCCCATAAATAAATTGTATTTCCAGCGCCATCGGCAAGAATTTGTATTTCGATATGTCTTGTATGTTCAATATACTTTTCCACATACATCGACCCATCGCCAAAAAAATCTTTGGCACGTTTTTGATTTCCTTCAAAGGCTTTCCGAATTTCATCATCACTTTTTACGATTTGCATGCCTATTCCACCGCCACCAGCTGAAGCTTTGAGCATAACCGGGTAACCAATTTGCTTTGCTGCAGCGATCGCTTCCTCAGCATCTGTTAAGGGAAACGATTTCCCTGGTACAACCGGTATACCTGCAGTTTCCATTGCCTTCCTTGCTTCAATTTTGCTACCCATGAGTGCAATTACATCATGTGATGGTCCGATAAATACAATTCCCAATTCCTCACAGCGCCGGGCAAATTCAGGATTTTCCGAAAGGAGCCCATAGCCCGGATGAATAGCCTCAGCTTTTGTTTGTAATGCCACTTCAAGAATTTTATCGATATTTAAATAGCTCTCGGCTACCCGTGGACCGCCAAGAAAGCAAGCCTCATCAGCCAGTTTGACATGCGGGGCATCCGAATCGGCTTGTGAGTAAACACCAATCGTATAAATCCCTAATAATTTACATGTTCGCATAATTCGTACAGCAATTTCACCTCTATTAGCGATTAATATTCGTTTAAACATCCATTCACTCCTTTTTGCCTAACATCCTATTTGTCTGGCAATTACCATCCGCTGAACCTCTGATGTTCCTTCCCCGATTTCCAAAAGCTTTGCATCACGGAAAAATCGCTCTACCTGATATTCCTTCATATATCCGTAACCGCCATGAATCTGAATGGCTTGGTCACAGACCTTCATACACATTTCTGATGCAAATAATTTTGCAATCGCCGCTTCCTTTTTGAATTTTTTCCCTTGATCCTTTAACCATGCTGCTTTATACACCATATTTCGAGCCAATTCAATATTCATTGCCATATCGGCCAATTTAAATTGGATCGCTTGAAACGCAGATAAGCTTTTACCAAATTGCTTGCGTTCTTTCGAATATTGTAAGGATTTTTCATAGGCACCCTGTGCGATGCCAACAGCCATAGCGCCAATTCCAATTCTTCCTCCATCTAATGTCGCTAAAAATTGTTTAAAGCCATTCCCTTCTGTTCCAAGAAGATTTTCTTTAGGAATCGTGACATTTTCTAAAATGAGTTCTGTCGTATTTGAGGCATGCAAACCCATTTTTTCGTAATTATTTACCACTGAAAATCCGCTTGCATCTGTTGGAATAATAAATGCACTAATGCCTTTTGTTCCTTTTGCCTGATCAGTTACAGCCGTAATGGCCAGATTTTTTGCATAGCTCGCATTTGTAATAAAACATTTTGACCCATTTATTACCCAGTGTTCTCCTTGAAGAGTGGCCTTTGTTTGTGTTCCGCCTGCATCTGAACCGGCATTAGGTTCAGTTAGGCCGAATGCACCTAAATATTCTCCTTGACAAAGCGGTGTTAAATATTTTTTCTTTTGTTCTGGGGTACCGAATAAATGGATTGGTGCAGCACCTAAAGAAATATGGGCCGAATAGGTGATACCGGTTGAGGCGCAAACTCTGCTTAATTCTTCCGTCACGATGGCGAAGCTGATTGTATCTGCACCGCTGCCGCCATATTCTTCAGGAAAAGGGAGCCCCAGCATCCCGAGCTCTGCCAATTGCTCAAAAATTTTTTCTGGAAATGCACCTGTTCGGTCTCTTTCATTCGCTCCAGGTGCGACCTCTTCCTCTGCAAATTCGTGAATCAAGTTGCGAATCATTTCTTGTTCATTTGTTAAATCAAAATTCATCGCGCTTCAATCCTTTCTTATTTGCGGTCAGATAAAATCTGTTTCTATTTAACTAAAAAGCTCCAACCTTAGTCTGGTCGTCGATGATTAAATCCGGCTCCGTAACAGATTGAATATCTTCTACTGAATAGCCCTTGGCCGTTTCCACAAGTCTTAAACCTTTACTTGTTACATCGATTACAGCGCGTTCGGTGATAATCTGATCAACTACCCTTTTTCCTGTTAATGGAAGCGTGCATTGTTTTACTATTTTTGCCTCTCCTTGTTTTGTTGTATGATCCATGATGACGATAATTTTTCTTGCTCCATGGACAAGGTCCATCGCACCTCCCATGCCTTTAATCATTTTGCCGGGAATCATCCAATTGGCAAGATCGCCATTTTCTGATACTTCCATGCCTCCGAGTATCGCTAGATCGATATGTCCGCCGCGAATCATCGCAAATGATTCAGCACTGTTAAAATAGCTCGCACCCTGGATGGCTGTCACCGTTTCTTTTCCTGCATTAATTAAATCTGGATCCACCTCAACATTTTCTGGATAAGGGCCGATTCCAAGCAAACCATTCTCAGATTGCAGTACGACTTGCTTGTTAGAAGGAATATAGTTTGCCACAAGAGTGGGCATTCCAATCCCGAGATTTACATAAAAGCCATTTTGAATCTCTTTTTCTGCTCTTCTAGCAATCTTTTCTCTACTATTTGCAGACATACGAAACCTCCTTTACATTATTTCTTATTTTTATGTTGAATTGTTAATCGTTCGATCCGTTTTTCTTGTTTTCCAACAAGCAATTTTTGTACATAAATTCCTGGTGTATGAATATGATTAGCCGGCAGCATCCCTTTATCCACCAAATTCTCGGCCTCAGCTATTGTGACTCTCCCTGCGGCAGCAATCATCGGATTAAAGTTTTGCGCGGTTTTATTGTAGATAAGATTACCGCTTTTATCTGCTTTCCAAGCACGGACCAAACTGAAATCCGCTGTCAGCGCTTCTTCCAGTAAATATTCCTTCCCATGAAAAATACGAGTTTCCCTGCCCTCCGCAATTGGCGTTCCTACACCTGCTGGCGTATAAAACGCAGGAATTCCGGCACCACCGGCACGAATTTTTTCTGCCAATGTGCCTTGAGGGATAAGCTCTACCTCAAGCTCACCATTTAATACCTGACGTTCAAACTCCTTATTCTCTCCTACATATGAGGAAATCATCCTTTTTATTTGTTTCGTTTTTAAAAGTAAGCCAAGTCCCCAATCATCAACACCGCAATTATTTGAAATCACGGTTAGATTTTTAACACCAGTATGACAGAGCGCTTTGATTAAGTTCTCCGGTATCCCGCAAAGCCCAAAGCCGCCAACCATTATGGTTGCACCGTCTTTGATTTCACTGACTGCTTCTTTAAAAGACGATAAAATTGGTTTCAATTTGACACCGCTCCATTCTCTTTATGAGGTTAAACAGGATAAACAGGGTGTTTTCGCTGTGAAAAAGGGAGATACTTTGTTTGATATGCTTCAAACCTTGTGAGTAGTTCTTTTCTTAATGAGTTAGGCGGGATAATTCCGTCGATAATCATTTCTGATGCAAGTCGATAAAGATCGATGTCTTTTTTGTATTCCTCCCGTTTTTCTTCAATAAAAGCCTTCTGCTCTTCTTTTGGCAACTCTGCGATCTTATTAGCATAAACTGCGTTTACTGCAGCTTCCGGTCCCATCACAGCAATTGATGCTGTCGGTAGAGCCAGGCAGCAATCTGGTTCAAATGCCGGTCCTGCCATTGCATATAGCCCAGCACCATACGCCTTGCGAACAATTATTGATATTTTTGGAACGGTCGCTTCTGACATAGCGGAAATCATTTTTGCCCCATGTCGAATGATTCCTGCTCGCTCCACCTTCGTCCCAATCATGAAACCAGGGATATCAGCTAAAAATAACAAGGGAATATTAAACGCATCACATAACGTAATAAACCTTGCAGCCTTATCTGCTGAATCATGAAATAGGACACCGCCCTTTACTTTTGGCTGATTTGCTATGATCCCGACCGATTGGCCATTTAACCGACAAAAGCCTGTAATAAGTTCTGGAGCAAACAATGCTTTAATTTCAAAAAATGAATCCTGATCGATCATTCGATCAATTAAATCCTTCATATTAAATGGAGCATTCTGATTTTTTGGAATGACATCTTCTAATGATTGATCATGAGTTTTAGGAGGGAGTGCTTCTTTTAATGGCGGTCTTTCCGAAAAATTGGCTGGTAAATAAGAGAGATATCTGCGTGCTAAAGAAATGGCCTCTTCTTCAGAATTGGCCAAAATGTCACCACATCCTGAAACAGTACAATGCATCCTCGCTCCTCCCATCTCTTCAAGCGAAACGCGTTCTCCTATAACCATTTCTGCCATACGGGGTGAACCTAAATACATGGATGCATTCCCGTTTACCATGATTACAACATCACAAAAAGCAGGGATATATGCTCCTCCTGCAGCCGAAGGTCCAAATAAAATACAAACTTGTGGAATTTTCCCCGATAGTTTCACTTGATTGTAGAAAATTCTCCCTGCACCACGTCGGCCTGGAAACATCTCGATTTGATCTGTAATTCTCGCCCCTGCCGAATCAACTAAATAAATCAGTGGTACACTAAGCTTATCCGCTGTTTCCTGGATTCGGATGATTTTCTCAACTGTTTTTGCCCCCCAGGATCCTGCTTTTATAGTGGAATCATTAGCCATAACACAGACAGTTTGCCCATTTACTTTCCCGATACCCGTGACAACACCATCTGCCGGTAAATGGTCTTCCATACAATTAGCCAGTAAAGCATCTTCTAGTTGTAAACCGTTGTCAAATAGTAATTCAATTCGTTTCCGTACAAAAAGCTTTCCCTTTTCCGCATTTTTATCATGGTATTTAGATGCTCCTCCTTTTTTTATCGTTTCCAGCTTTTCTTGCAATGCTTTTTCAAGCGACATAGCCGTTCCCTCCTATAAAACATATAGCCTGATTGGAATTTAACTGCTGCTACATAAACAACTGATCAAAATTCTTTAACAATGAAAAATGATTTCAAACCTAAAGGAAGCGTTTACATTGCTTTTCTATCGTATAATCTTCAATCGTATTAAATGGGCAAATGACAGTGTGTTACATTAATTCAATTAACACATCACCATCGTTTACAAAGTCACCTTCATTTATATTTATTTTTTTTACTGTACCCTTACACTCTGAAGTAATTGGAATTTCCATTTTCATTGATTCCAGGATGATAACATCCTGTCCCTCTTCGACTGTATCCCCAACTGCAACTAAGATTTTCCAGACGCTTCCCGCCATATTTGTCATAATCTGCATTCATATTCAGCCCCTTTCATTTATGTTATAAAGCTTTTATTATTTAAAAATAACTGCCTAGTTATATACTATTCATGTAAAAGCTAGTTATAATCAACAATGAATATTTGAATTATTTAAACTATTTGAGATAACCATTAGAAAAAGAAAAGTCAACGTTTTCACGTTGACACTGTTAGATTGTTCTAAAGACTTCCTATTTATCTCGGCAATTTTTGCATACATTTAGCAATTGATTTCCTTCTCTTTTATATGGATATAATAATTTTATTCTCGTTCTCCCACAAATCGGACATGTACCTCTGCCTTTAGAAGGTAATTTTTTCAGTGATTTTCCGCGATATCTTTTTGCCATTAACCTTCATCCTAACTGTTTTTTAGTTACAATTTATTTAATGATAATAAGAACTAAAAATTGTTAGGCATTTATTAGGGTTGGCCAAAAATATTTTTTTATTAAAATATTTCTTGCTCCTTGTGAGCTTTTAAACTTCTTGATTTAACAGGAAGCTTGTAAATTGCATCTAATACCTTTGTCCCAATAAATTGACAAAGTAATGCGTAAATAATAATGTTCCATGAAACAACAATTCCTGTTATACCTAATAAGATTCCATTAATCAAAAAAAGTGCTTTGCCTGGTGAAAATCCAAAAGCCCTTGAAAGAATCAAGGCTAAAATATCCATTCCGCCTGAAGAGGCTCCCATTCGGAACAATATTCCTAACCCTAAACCAAAGAAAACTGATCCGAAAGCAATATCAAGTAAAACATAAGATAATGGATCTTTAATCAGCGGGGAAATCCAGTTAATCACCGAAGATGTAACGGTTACACAGTACATTGTCCACAGCGCACTCTTTTTACCGAGCCATTTTACTGCTGCAAGTAACAACCCGGCATTTAAAAACCAAAGTGAATAGGCATATGGAATATTCAATAGGATATTTAATAATACCCCAAGACTTGCAGCACCACCTGAGGGTATAAAGTGCGGAAATAAAAAAACAGCCATTGCTAAGCCTTGCACAGATGCGGCAATTCCAAGTATGATACATTTTACAAGTATATTCATTTGCAGATCTCCTAGCTGTCATTAAAATATGAAAATATAAGACAATTTATTTTACCATAAACAATAAAAAGGACTTCGTAAAACACCTCCAGATGATATCTTGTATGGATTTTTCTTCGCTCTGTAAAAAAACATATCTGTTATTTTTTTGCTTCAGCTTTTAGCTTTTATACGTGCCGACAGAATCCTTCTCGCTTCAGTGTGTCAGTTAGTTCTCCCTATGACACTTTAGCTGAGTCTCACATACTTATTCCTTTTCTTTTCACCTTAGCGTACTGTTGTATTGTACATAACAATTCTGAGCTGATCGTTAATCATGAGTAAGGCTTATGCTGGCCAAAACTCAAAAAATAAGCTGCCATTCATAAGTGGCAGCTTAACCGATTAAAATATATGATACCTCTTCCTTATCCATTTACATACTTATTCTCCCTATGTTTCAGCTGATGGCTATTGTTTGCTTTCTTTTCGATTTTATTAATGATCACAAATAAAACACATAACTCTGCCAGCATTCCAATTGATTGAGCCAATGCACCGATCTTTCCGTTCCAGTAAGGAAATAGACTTGAAGTTAGCAATAAAATGAGGAAGGTAAACAATAAATTGGTTGATTGGGAAATAACCATAATTTTTGTTTGCTTCCTTACCATTAACAGTCCATTACAATAATCAATAAATGGAAAAACAAGTGTCATAAGCATAAACACTTTTAAACTATCCAAGCTTGCAGCAACCAAGCGTTCATTAGCACCTAATGCATGCTCAATTACATATCCTCCAATAGGTGTAAAGCAAAAAACAGCTAATATACAAGTTGGAATAAATCCAATCATTAATGTAAACCTCTGCACTTTTTGCGGATGATCCTTATAAAAGGTTAAAACAATTTGATGAATATAACTAAAAAAGCTTAAAAAAAGCTGAGCAATACTTAAAGCAATTGCATATGAAGCAATCGCTAACTCTATTTCACTCGTTTTACCTAAAAAGGAATTAATAATTGGTCCTACCATTACAATAATGAGAGATGAGAGGATTAAAGGATTGTAAAAATTAAAAATTTGCGACTTCTTCGTTATTGTATGTTGTTCATCATTATCTACCATTTTTTTGACCAATGCTCGCCCTTCGATAAAACTTATCAGACATTCAACGATCATTCCTGATAAAAAGATGATTGCTCCTGTCTGCGCATTAATATTACCTGATCGAATAAATAGAAGGGATAATCCATACATGACAATTAACCGAATGATCATGCCAATTGTCAGCCATTTCGTTTGTCTATTTAAAATGATAACCCCTTGAAATAAACAGCGGATCGCAGAAAAAAAGGTGACGATGATAAGAATTTGATAAACATCGACTATTTGAACGATCATATTGGAATCTGCTCCAAAGAAGGTTGAAAATATCCATTTCCCTGCTGGAGTGTAAGCAATTGTTCCAGCCACAATCATTAAAGCTGCTACGACATATGCCGCAACAGCAGACATTACTTTAAACGATACCCTGTCCCTAACAAGTGCCGAGCATGCATTCCTCAATAAGACACCGAGACGTTCTGTAATCCCAAATAAACTCATTGCGATGACATAGCTTGCAATAACAACCTCTGCATTTTCTCCCCTTGTTAACGTCCCATTAATAATCATGTGGGAAAACGTTACTAAGCTAGCAGATAACCCTAAGGGGACAAAGAACCTTAGAATCTTCTTCGTTGACAGCCCATTTTCTGCTTGATCAAAAATTTTTCCCATCTCCCTTATTAATTTTAAATCTAGACAATCTCTTTCTTGTTTTTAATGATTTTACCAGATAATGAAAACGCATTCTATAATATTATCATTATTTTTTTCTTTTAGAACTTTAATTTATCCCTGTCAAGCAGAAAAAGGGAGAGAAAAACGTTTCTCACCCTTCTGATCTAGATAATCGTTCAATAACGGTTGCTAATAATAATGTGCGCTCCACTAAACTCGGTATTTCCAAATATTCTTTTTCACTATGAGCATTTCCGCCAACTGGACCTAATCCGTCAATGGTTGCTACACCTAGTGAAGACGTATACGAGGCATCAGAACCTCCACCAGTAGCTGTGTCTTCAATCTCGACACCTAATTCTTCGCCAACATCTTGAATAATACTAAGCAACTTGCAGGTTTTTTTATTTTTTTCCATTGGCGGGCGATTCATTTCACCTTCAAGAATGATTTTTGTACCAGCAACATCAGATGATGAACAAATTTTTTCAAGACGTTTTTCTAATAATTTGACTTGCTTCATTTCCTTTATCCGGACATCAATATGTGCCTCAGCATGATCTGAAACGGTATTTGCACTTGAGCCGCCTTCAATCAACCCGACATTTACACTGATCCCTTTCTCATGGTCGGAAAGTTCGTGTAATTGAATGATTTTATGGGCTAACTCTTCAATTGCACTTCTGCCTTTTTCAGGTTCAATCCCTGAATGTGCTGCTTTTCCTTCCACAATAAGTGTATAATTTCCTTTTCCCCTTCTAGCAGAAACAATTGAACCATCTTTTCTTGCCGGCTCTAAAACGAGAGCATATTTTTTTCCTTTAGCTTCCCTTTCAATAATTTCTCTAGAGGTTGGTGAACCGACTTCCTCGTCACTATTAAAGACTAATCGAATGTTTTTATAGCCTTTATACCCTTCATTTTTCAATGCCTTAACTGCATACAGAAGAGCCGCATGGCTTGCTTTCATATCAATCACACCGGGGCCATAAGCCCGATTTCCTTTGATATGAAATGGCCTTACCATTGCCGTGCCTTTTGGATACACTGTGTCCATATGAGCGAGAATAATGATCTTCGGTTCTTTTGCATCTTTATGCTCAATGATTAGGTGGTTACCGTATTCCTCTTGCTCCTCAATAAAAACATTAAAGCCTAACTCTTTATAGCAATCTTCCAAAATTTGTCCTATTGAATCGACACCTTTCTTGTTATGAGAACCACTATCAATATTTACAAGCCTTTTGATGAATAGCAGCATTTCTTTCTGATGAAGTTGTAAAAACGATTCCATGAAGTATTGCCTTCTTTCTTTCCTACTGATGAAATTTAATTATATTGATTTTATCAGAATGGCGGTAAATAGGTAAGAGTTCCTAATTGAAATTTTGAAAAAAATCACGCTTTTACACGTTACTTGATCAAATTTTTCAGAATTTCTAAATTTTTATAACGAATATTTTATTATTCATAATTTTATGATAAATTAAATTATACTACTTTGAGAGGAAGCTAAAATATGTCACAATTTAAAAATATTACGATTGAAAAAGAGGCAAATATTTACTTTGAGGGAAAGGTTTCAAGCAGAACCCTTTTATTTGCCGACGGTACAAGAAAAACATTAGGCATTATGCAGCCAGGTGAATATGAATTTGCAACAAGTGTAAAGGAAGAAATGGAAATTGTCTCAGGAAAATTGGAATATAAACTTCAGGGTGAAAATTGGAAAACAATTGAAGGAAGCGGTGTGTTTTACGTTCCTGCAAATGAAACATTTCAAGTAAAAGCAAATACAGTTGTTGATTATTGCTGTTCATATATAAATGAATAATCAAGCATAAAAAATGTCGACGGTTATCTCGTCGACATTTTCTCTTCCTCGACCGTTTCAACTAATTTAAAAAGAAAACGATAAATGATACACATCGCCTCACCTAAGGTAATCTCTTCGTTAAAACCTTGAAGACATTCCAATGATACATTCAAATCCCACATGCCATCCTTTTGATTGTATATAAGATCAAATGAAACATCCTTACAAACAGATTCTTTAATGAGATAGTTTCTAATCACCTTTTCATGCTTCTTCTGAAGCTTAAGGCCAAGCAAAGCATCATATGTTTTGAAAACATCATCGACTTCTAAAGAAAGCGCATCAACCCCTATTAATTCAAGCCACTTCGTTTCGATATAAATGAATTCATCCATATGCTCTTTTAAATACTTAATAGGTCTAGTTAAAAAAGAGGATGTCTCTGTATCTATTACTTCTTCTGTTTCCTTTATCCCTCGTTCTATATATGCATCATCAAAACGAGTGATCGGCTTTTTTTCTTTGAAGATAAAGTTTTCTCTAAGATTATCATCGATTATTTGGTGCATTTCAATATAGTCTTTTTCCTCTTTGTAAATTTCAACTATTCCACCCTTTTGTTGGTTCTTTTGAAGTTTCTCAATTTCTGTTACGATAAATTGTTTTAATACATCTTTTAACAATTTTTCTATCCTCCAGCTAAAATTTCCTTATTCTATCATTATACCCATTTACACTAAATTAAATGTAGGGTCAAGTTCAATGTATACCGGGCAATGATCACTACCCAATACGTGACAATGTGCCTGAGAATCTTTTAAGTATCCAGCCAATTTTTTTGAAAGAATAAAATAGTCAATTCTCCAACCGATATTTCGTTCCCTGACTTTGTTCATATAAGACCACCACGTATAGACATCCTGTTTTTCAGGATATAGAAACCGAAAGCTATCAATAAAGCCAGCTTCGAGTAAAGAGGTCATTTTTCCTCGTTCTTCTTGAGTAAAACCTGAGTTTCCGTGATTTGATTTTGGATTCTTTAAATCGATTTCCTGATGTGCAACATTGAGGTCTCCGCAAAGGATAACCGGTTTGATTTTATCCAGATCTAGTAAATAGTCGAGTATTTGATCCTCCCATTCTAATCGGTAGTCAAGTCTTGACAAATCTCGTTTTGAATTCGGTGTATAGACAGTGATCAAATAATATTGATCAAATTCTAATGTAATGATTCTTCCTTCTGGTTCAGGATCAGAATCACCTAGCCCGTAAGAAACAGAAATCGGTTTATGCTTTGTAAAAACGGCGGTGCCTGAATACCCCTTTCGTAACGCATAATTCCAATATTGATGATACCCTTCAAGCTCTAATTCAATTTGACCTTCTTGTAATTTTGACTCTTGGATACAAAAGATATCCGCATCCATTTCCTTAAAGTAATTAAAAAACCCTTTTTTCACACATGCTCTAATCCCGTTAACATTCCATGATACAAGTTTCATTATTGAGTGCTCCCCGCTTCTATTATGTCCTATAATTATATATATTTAGTGGCAAAATTGCTATTTTTATATACTATAGTTAGTAATAGTTTTTATTGTCCCAAATTACCCATTAACAGAGTAAATACGAAATGCTTCCATTGTTATAGGTTTACTGCATGTTAAGATTGGGATAAATATTCATATGAATTTATGGAAAAATAATAAAAAAAATAGGAGATCAAATATGATATTACAGCCAAATTCTTTTATCTTTAATTTAACCATAGCAACTATTTTATCTATTATTATTGGACTGGAGCGTCAGTTAAAGAAAAAGCCGTTAGGTTTAAAAACATGCTTAGTGATTGGAATCGTCAGCTGCTTATTAACAACTGTTTCAATTGAAGCTTCCGAAAAATTTGCTGAATCCTATGTAAGACCAATGGATCCCTTAAGGCTGGCAGCTCAAATTGTTTCCGGGATTGGTTTTCTTGGAGCGGGTGTGATTTTAAGAAGGAATAATGATATGATTTCAGGACTTACTACCGCTGCAATGGTTTGGGGTGCAGGTGGAATAGGAATTGCTTGCGGAGCAGGCTTTTGGATTGAAGCATCGATCGCAACATTGTTGTTAATCGTAAGTGTGGAGATTATCCCGTTTATTTTTAAGTTTATCGGACCAAAATCCCTTAGAGAACGAGAACTAAAAGTTAAAATTGTTGTTGATGAACACGATAAAATGACTGATATCCTTAAGGAGCTTAAGCTTAAAAAAATGAAAGCGAAAAAAGTGCGAGTAAAGGATATAAAAGAAGGTGAGATGCAGCAATTAGAGCTAGTCCTGATCGTTAATGAAAATTTATATGTGACAGATGTCTATTACTCATTAAAGCAAATCAAGCATGTCATTAATGTTGAAATGGAATCTCTCTAATAAAAAAAGCGCAAGGCGCTAGCATTCGGCGACAAGCATAAGTCAAATAGGAATAGAAGGTGTTATTTACCTTCAATTCCTATTTGACTAAACCCTAGAGGCAGTCAAAAACGCGACGTCCTGTCGCATTGACTGCACTTGCACATCCTGTGCTTCGCCGATGGTGCTTGGAGCTAGACACTAAAACTAAGTACAAAATTTTATACTTCTTAAACTTTAACAAAAGCGTAAACGCCTTGTTCAGCCTAGGGCAAATAAGGCGCTCTTTGCCTTCAATTCTAGAGGGGCTAGGCGCTGGAGCTTATACGTGAGCGCTTAGCCACAGTTCAAGAATTTTATAATTTCCTGGCAACAATAAAACCACCAGTGGCTGTTTGACGTCACAATTGGAGGTTTTTGTTTATTTTAGATGCTGTAAATGAACTCCACCAATCCACCAATCAATTCCGATCAAATCAATCCGATTTGCTTCCCCAGACAAAACACGTTCGCCAAAAGAAGTAATAGTCAATATTGGATTATGCTGTTCTGAACCATACATTGGGAGCAAGCCATTGGTTTTTAGTAATGCTTGATCACCTTTTACTAACTCATTTAACAACGCAGATAGATGCAGATTACTTAAACCTTCATCCTTCAAAGAAGGAGCAATTTGATGAAATAAATCCCTAAAAGAAACTGGTTTTGTTGCAATCGCATTAAGAGCTATGCTTTCAATTATATTTAATCCTGTTTTAGCTGAAGGAAGATAGCTTTCATGTCTTGTTAATACATCTAACAAAAAAGGCAATTCATGATCAATATCTGCTACCCACTTTTTTACCTCCTCTGAATCGGACGAAGTATAAACTCTCCACCCCGCTTCAGCTTCATTTACCTGCTTACTTGAGACGGTTTTTCTACTGTGAAAAAGCTCCAATAATTGATTACCATGTAATTGACTTAATCCGTAAAAGGGAGAGATACCTGGATAAGAATTAACACTAACCATCGATATATTTAGATGATGCTGGTTCGCTAATTGTGTAAGTATGTACATGAGCATCGTTTGATCATAACGGTCATGCTCAAACCAGAGCACAACTTCCTCATCATGCGGGATCTCAGAAAGCTGAGCTAATTGCTTGTGACAAATTGCACTGAATAATGATGAAGGGATTTCCAGCTTTTCATCAAAAAAAGCGGCCCTTCTCGTTATTAACTCCTCATTTGACCATGAAGAATGGAAAGGACCAAAATCATACATTTCCCTCCAACTCATAATTTTACCGCTTAATCCTTGTAATTTACTTGCGAGAATATCGCCATTTACGATATGGATCATCTGTTTTTCACCTCTTAATGCTTATCACTAACAGATTCAACCTTCAGATCAAAGAAAAATTAGCATGTGAATGTGCTTTCCCCTTAAACTTATAACCAACCATACAGATTCTTACTTGTTTATTAGTTAAGCCCACCACAGCTCTTTTGCTCCTTCCTTAATTAATTTATCTTGTAAGAATTCAACCGCTTTTGTAAATCCTTCTTCAATGCTCATTAGCCCATCTTCATGTTCGATGCTAACCGCACCTTCATACCCGATTGTTTGCAGGCTGCTAATGATTTCTCTCCACGTATCTTCACCATGACCATAACCTACAGTACGGAATACCCAAGAGCGGTTTGCGATATCCTTATAGCTTTTTGTATCTAATACACCATTTAATAGGTTGTTTTGACCATCAATTCTTGTATCTTTTGCGTGGAAATGGAATAACGCATTTTCCTTGCCAAGTGCTTTGATACACGCAACAGGATCCATCCCTTGCCAAAAATAGTGGCTTGGATCAAAGTTAGCACCAATTTGTTCGCCACACTCATGTCTCAAGCGAAGCAATGTTTCCGTATTATAAACGACAAAGCCTGGATGTGGCTCAACTGCAACACGAACATGATGTTCTTTTAAAAATTGATTTTGCTCGCGCCAATATGGAATCACCTTTTCTCTCCATTGCCAATCAACAACCTCAGAGAAATTATTCGGCCATGGGCATGTGATCCAAACCGGATGCAGGGAAAAGTCTGATTCTCCAGGGCATCCTGAAAAAGTTACAACATTTTCAATCCCTAACTTCGAAGCAAGTCTTACAGTATCTTGAAAAACCCAATGATGTTCATTCGCAATTTCTTTATTCGGATGCAGAGGATTACCGTGGCAGCTAAGAGCACTAATTTGGATGCCACGAGATTGGAATGCCTCTTTAAAAACAGCTAACTTTCTTTGATCAGCCAATAATTCTGCAGGATTGCAATGGGCATTGCCTACATATCCACCTGTGCCAATTTCTACAGTATCCAGTCTGGATTCCTTAATATAATCCAATGCTTCATGTAATGACTTTTCTGAAAACAATACAGCGAAAACTCCAAGTTTCATCTCAATCTCTCCTTCTACATAAATGAAAATGTTGTTTATTTCATACTGTCTGCTCATTAATCTTATTCTTCCTTTATCCCATTCTTAACGGACAGTAAGACCTTAATAAAAAATTTCAGCCATTTAATAAGTATAAAAAATTGGATGAGGATAAACTGCCCGTAAAGATTCGACGAAGGACAGGACGTCCAAGTCAGGCGAAAGCCACAGAAGGTGGCGTACTAAGCGTAATAAGTTTCATTACCATTCAGTGAAAAAACGCCACTGAATGAATTTTCACTTTATTTCTCAGATCCTGCTGTGATTCCGCTTACAATATATTTTTGCAAGAGGATAAACATAATGATTATCGGGGCAGCGGCAATGGTAGACACCGCCATTAGTCCATCCCATTGTGTTCCATATTGACCGATAAATTTAGTTAATCCCATTGTCAGAGGGCGTATTTTTTCATCCATTGCAAGAGTTAAGGCAAAAATTAAATCTCCCCATGCAAATAAAAAACTGAACGTTCCAACTGTAAGTAAAGTAGGTTTTGTTAAAGGTAGTACAACTCTTACAAATGCAGTAAACCGATTACAACCATCTATAACTGCTGCATCCTCCAAACCTCTAGGAATGGATAGGAAAAACGGGCGCATGATCAGAATCGCAAATGGTAATGCAAGTGTTGTGTTTCCGATAATTAAAGCTGCATAACTATTAAGAAGATTAAACTTTGAAAACAAAATAAATAGCGGCATCGCTGTCATTACCCCAGGCACCATTTGTGTAACAAGAAGGATAAGTAAAAAGATCCCACTTCCCTTTAACTTAAAACGCGCCATGGCATATGCTGCTGGCAATGCCAATAGAAGAGTAAGGGCTGCTGTTCCAATTGCAATAATGAATGAATTTTTTAAGTATAGTAATATACTACGATCCTCGATTATATTTTTAATGTACGCATCAAACTGAATTGTCTCAGGAAAGATCATTGGAGGGGTAGCAAATACGTCTTGTATTGGTTTTAAAGATGTGGTTATCATCCAATAAATTGGAAATAAAAATACCAGTGTTATGACAAGTGCGATGAAAAACATCCCATATTCTCTAGTAGTATATTTCATCACATTGTCTCCTCCTTCCTGATCAAATATAAATAGATAAGGGAAATGCATGTTAAGATTAATAGAATAATCGTAGCAACTGCACCGCTAAGTCCGAACTTAAAATTTACAAATGCCAGTTCATATCCAAAAAACGGTAAAACTTGTGTAGCATTTACCGGTCCTCCCCCGGTCATAATCAAGATGATATCAAACACTTTAAATGTGTAGATTATTCCTAGAACGAGAACAACCAAAATGGCGGGCTTCATCAGCGGAACCGTGATTTTAAAAAAGGACTGAAGCCTTGATGCACCATCTATTTTTGCAGCTTCATATACGTCATTTGGCAGCGCTTGCAACGATGACAATAAAAGAATCATATTAAAAGGAATTCCTATCCAAATATTCGTGACAATAATTGCGATTAACGCAGTGCTTTGTTGCCCCAACCAGTTAATCGGCTCATTAATCAAGCCGATTTGGACAAGAAAATAGTTGATAACACCATAATCAACATCATATAGCCATTTAAATAACGTACCAGTTATAACTAATGGCGTCATCCAAGCTAAAAGCAATATCGAACGAAAAAAATTACGGAGCGGAAATCGCTGATTAAAAAACAATGCTAATAAAAATCCAATCGAAAGCTGAAAAACGATGCAGGAAACGGTATAAATCACAGTGTTTTTCAAGGCAGGTAGAAATCTTTCATCTTGAAAAATTTGTCTGTAATTCTCAATTCCTATAAAAGGTTTTTCTCCTTTCAAATTATAGATCGTAAAGTCCTGAAAACTAATAAAAATATTATAGAAAATTGGGTAAAGCATAAAAATAACTACGAAAAGAAAAGCAGGTATAATGAATAAATATTTAGGGAGAGTTTTCTTTATAAATGGTCCAACCTGCATCTCGGTACCAATCTTTTTATTCGTTTCGATTCTTGTATCTGCTTCCATAGTATTGCCTCCTTTTGCTTCTAACCGTTTAGAAGCTATTATTCTAAAAGAATTCAATCCTTTATGGTAATAAAGGCTCTATCTTCTCAGCAGATTCTCTCATTATTTTCTCAACATCCTCACCAGTGATTGATCGTTGTATTGCTTCCTGAACTGCCGTTGAAATTTCAGGATATTTTGTTCCGTAAGCACGCGGTTTTGACGTTTTGATTTGTTGAACAAAAACTTGCAATTGCTCGTCTTTATTCCATTCATATCTCTTATCGTCAGCAACATCTTCTCGATTTGGCAAACGACCGCCAAGTTCATGCATTGGCCCTAAAATGTCAGGCTGTTGAGACCAAGTGATAAAATTAAATGCCTCTTGTCTATGCTCTGTAGTAGCAGAAATTGCCCAATTTTCTCCTCCTAGAATTGAAGCAGATTGTTTTCCTTCCGGCATAAGGGTAACATCCCAGTTTAAATCTTTCGATTCTTCTCTAAGAGTGGGTAACTGCCAAGGACCGTTTACCATCATGGCTGCTTTACCAGTTTGGAATTGGACAAGAACATCTTGCTGATTCCAGTTCACAATATTTTCTGATATCGAACCTTCCTTCACCATATTCTGAATAAATTTCATTGCCGAGATTGCTTCCGGACTGCCAAAGGAATCTAAATCCGCGCCAGCCTGCCATAAAAAAGGAAGAAATTGAAATGTGCCTTCCTCACTTTTAGTGGCTGCAATGGCTAAACCTTTCCTGTCATTTGTCGTTAATTTTTTCGCTGCTTCTTCCAATTTACTCCATGTTTTCGGCGGTTCTGTAATACCTGCTTCTTTAAACATATCTTTATTGTAAAAAAGGGCAAGTGCATTACTGTTATTAGGAATGCCGTAATACTTTCCATCAAGCATCGTTGAGGCTCTTGGACCTTCAAAATATTGATCAGCCTCTCCCCATTCTTCCACTTCCTTCGTAATATCTGCAAATACCCCTGCTGCTGCGAATGCTTGATGATCAGGATTGTCGATGAGCACGATATCAGGCAGCTCACCACCGGCAATCCCTTGTAGAAGCTTTGTTTTTAAATCCGCAAATGGAAAGTACGTTCGCTCAAACTTTATATTTGGGTGGCTTTCTTCGTATTTACGAAGTAATTCTAACTGTTCTTTTTCCGATGGGGAATCCGGACTCAAATAATCCCAAACCTTTAATGTTATCACTCCATCATTTCTGCTTTCATTACTTGCCCCATCGCTGCATCCAACAAGTGCAATGACCATTAATAATAAAAGCCCGCATAACAGCTTCCATTGCAACTTCATTAACAATGCCCCCTTTATTTAGTTGCTTTAGTGGTTATACTTTCAAAAATTGTCACTTCTTCCCCTTTTTTAATCGATTGTAATGCTCCACCGACAATTGCAAAGCTCTTAAGATTATCTTCAAGATGTGTGATCGGTTTTCGATTTTCCTTTATTGCCTGAATCATCTCGTAAATGGAAAATTCCCGATCTGTATAGCGCATGTTTGGCAGCTCCAGCTCTGTTGTTATGCCATCTTCAAGTGTAATCATTGGCACATCATCGATTAGTTCAACAATTCCTTTGCTGCCGACAAGACGAACCTCTCCGTTCCAAGAAGTTTCTTTTCCACGAGTAACCCAGCTGCCAAAATAATTGATAAGTGTATAATCAAAATTAATGATTGCGCTTGCAACTCCATTCCCGCCAAACCAACTCCAGGAAGGCTTCATGCTTTTCGCAAAAATAGATGATGGCTCTTTCCCTAAAATATGCCTTAATAAATCAAAGTGATGAATGCTCATATCCTCTATTAAAATCTCACTATATTGATCACGCCAGCCGCCAAATTTTGTTGCCCTTCTAAAATTCCATTCCCCATATTCGACAACGCCTATCGTTCCTTCTTGAATGCAATTTTTAATTGCTTCAATTTCTGGTCTCCAACGATAATTTTGGCTAATCATAATAAATTTCTCATATTGTTTTGCTTGATTTGCTAGCTCAATTGCTTCTTCAAAGGTGTGGGTAATGGGTTTCTCCATGAACACATACATTCCTGCTTCTAATGCATCTAGAGCCAATTGTTTATGGGTTTGCGGAGGTGTAATGATAATGGCAATATCAGCAGGAACTTGCTCAAAGGCATCTATATGATTTTGAAATGTCTGGACAGATTTATCGTTTAATACATTTTTAGCATTCTGAATATTTATCGCATCAACATCGACTAGGGCAACGAGTTCGATTTCGGCGAATTCTTTTAAAATAGTCAGCCAGGATTGACCAAAGCCGCCAACTCCAATTTGAATCACTTTTAGCTTATTCATACATCAATCATCCTCCTAATTTTTGTGAATCTATAAATCAATTAATCTCATCAAAAATTTTTCCAAACACCACATCCTTTCAAGTATTTTTGATTATCGTACCTCATTTTTGAATAAACAAAAGAATAATCCTTTTGTTATCACATTTAAAAAGATCAGCAGCAAATCTAAAACGCTTCCAAAATAAGGTGCGATCATCAATCATGTATATAATATTTCACATTCCCCTTTGTTACAATTTCAAGCTTTACGATATCCTCTACCACCTTAATTGGCTCCTCCAGCATTAAATGATCAAAAGCCTTCCTTACTGCTAAAGAACCTTGATAAACCGGGTCCTGGCAGATCGTAGCTGTAATCATATCATTCAATAGATAATGATGAATTTCTTTATTCATATCATGCCCAATTAAGATTGGTTTTTTTGAAAGCTTCATTTTTTCTATTTCCTTAGCTACTTCTGCAAGAGCACCAGTGGCGACATAAATTCCGTCTACTTGTTCTAGATCTTTCTTTAATTCCAAGATTGAATTGGATAAATCCGAATTGCTGATCTTTAACGGCCGAATTGATTCGATTTGATCGCATTGTGTTATGTAGTCAATAAACCCTATTACTTTTTGTTGCATTTGAAATGTATTTATTTTGTCGGTGATTAATGCGAATTTCTTTGAGGTGTGTGTAAATCGATACAATAACTCACCAGCTAAACGGCCTGAATCTTGATAATTTGCACCAACATACGATAATCTTTTGCTTGAAGGAGAGTCATTATTGAATGTGTAGATAGGGAAACCTTTTTCAATTCCCGAATTTATAACTTGCATTAATGGGGCTGCATCATTTGCTGAAAGAACAAGTCCATTGTACTTCCCAGAATGAATAATGTCTTGCACGACCTTTACTTGTTCCTGAATATCAAATTTTTTCGTTCGTATAATCTCAATCTCAAATCCAAAGTCACGTAAATCCTTATATGCTTTCATGATTCCTATTTCGATTTCCTTCCAAAAGTATTCAGGATAAACGGGAAAAACTATCGCAATAAGAATGTTTTTCTTTCGAGAAAGCAAGCTTGCTGACATATTCGGTTTATAGTTTAATTCCTCTGCTTTCTCCAACACTTTTTTCAATGTTTTAGGACTAACCTTTCCCCTATTGTTTAGTGCCCGATCGACAGTGGCAATGGATAACCCTAGCTGCTCAGCAATTGTTTTAGCCGTAATTTTCATGTTTATCACCACATATCCTTGGTATCTTCTGTATAATTTACTAGCTATTTGATTTATATCATATGAGAAAAGACGAAGTCAATCTATTTTTAGAATTTTTTGATTATTGAGGTGCGTTCATCATAGTGTGATTGTGAAATATACTACTGTTGAGGTTAATTTGTTATTATATTAATAGAATGTATTTTTTAGTTTACATAACAAGATTATTGTCAATTTATTTTTCGCCTTACTATATAAATTTATTAGAGTTGGTTCTCCCCTTTTCTTTTATTATTTTTAATCTAATGAAAGGTATGGAGGAAAACCAACTTAAATTGCTTTGCTTATTTCAGTGAAAATGTCAGCTCTGGCATCCATTGTGACATATGCTTTTTGATTTCTTCATAATCAGCTTTTTTGCTTTTTATTTGATTCAGAGGTGAAACTACATATTTTTCATTTACAAAAGTTGGAAAGAATGCAGGATCCTTTAATGTTATTGACATTTTTCCATCCACATCCACCTTTTCGACCTTAATTTGCATGATTCCGCCAAGGTCTTTATAATCTCCTGTTTGTCCTGTTAAGAAATTGCCAAGTGAATAAGCGACAAAGGTCCGTTTGCCATCTTCTCTTGTGATCCATTCCATCGGCTGCAGCACATGTGGATGATGACCGATGATAATATCAGCACCAGCATTTGCGGTTTGACGAGCTATATTCTTTTGCTCATTATTTGGCAGCCTTTCATATTCCTTTCCAAAATGAAGACTGACCACTACAACATCAGATACCTTTTTAGCAAGGGCAATCTCTTTTTCTATTTTCTCCGCATCTATTAAGTTAACAAGATATGGCTTGCCCTCTGGTACAGGAATCCCATTTGTCCCATATGTATACGCTAAAAAAGAGAACATAATCCCATTCTTCTCGATTGTTCGAATGTTCGTTTGATCCTTAGCAGAAACAAATGAACCAGTATAAAGCATTCCGATCTTATTCCAATGGGCAATCGCATTCTGAATGGCCTTTTCACCTCGATCTAACGTATGGTTATTCGCCATCGTAACAATATCTACACCGCTTTCTTTTAATGCATTCCCCACCTCATGCGGACTGTTGAACGAAGGATATGTCGAAAGGCCAATTCCTGCTCCGCCAATCATTGACTCTTGATTCGCAACCGTTATATCTGCTGTACCGATAGAGGATTTAACAGGTGCAAGCAATGGCATAAAATCATACTTGTCATTTCCTAGATGTTGAGGATTGTATACCCGATCATGAATAAGCACATCTCCAATAGCAGAAAGAGTTACTGTAGAGGCTGCAATTGGCGTTTCTGACAGCTTAGCTGGCCGTTCCATTTCTTCGATAAACTGTTTCTTTTTTGAATCAGCATTCTCATTTTGAATCGATTTGTATTGAACAAAAGTATAAATCGAAACGATAATAAGAAGAGGCGCTAGCATCCAACAAAATAATCGCTTTTTCATCATCATTCTTCCTTTTTCTACTTAAATCTCTTTTAAATTTACCATTTTTTTCAGCAGATGACAAAAGACTATTTTTCCCTAATTGGATAAAACGTAGGGGATAAATAAGCTTTTTTCAATTTAAAATGAATTAGGAAAAGGAGAATGATACAGGATGTCGAATTTGACTACTACATTTATTTTTTTGATATAGAGAGGATGTTAGATTTGTCAGCAAATTTCTGTTTAAAATGTGGAATTGCATTGGAGAATCGGGACATTGATGGAACAATTAGAAAGGCCTGCCCGAACTGTGATTTTATCTTTTGGGGAGATTATAGTATTGGCGTCGGAGCTTTAGTAATAAAAGACGATAAATTTCTACTGGTTAAAAGAGCACAAAATCCTGGAAAAGGCTATTGGACGAACCCTGGTGGTTATATTGAGCAATTAGAATCAATTGAGGATACAATTGTACGGGAAGTTGAAGAAGAGGCGGGAATTAAAGCTAAGATAAGAAGTATTGTGGCTATTCGTGACCTTCCGCGAAGTGTACATAACCTTTATATCGCTTTTGCTATGGATTATCTTGATGGAACACCTATTCCAGATGGGGTGGAAGCAGATGAAGCAGGTTTTTACAGTATAGAGGAGACCGAATCAATGAATGTTGCTCCTTTCACTAAATGGCTCATCCATCTTGCTTACAATGGAAAAAGCGAAGGATTGCTTAAAGATCTGAAACCTCTAGTATCACTTAATGACCATGTCCTATTCCGAATATCTTAGAAATACAATAACTAGAGAGGGAAATTCCCTCTCTATTCCTCTTCATCCATCAATTCTTCAAATGCAGCTGAAACCTTCGCAAAATCCTCATCACTTTCAATAGGCGAGAAATCCCCTTCCTCATCTACCATCAAAAAAAAGACATCAATATCTTCTTCTGATTCTTCTTGTAAATCCTCAACAAACCCAACAGCAACATAATCAGTACCTTCTACATTTATCGCTGCTAAAACTTCGACTTCGTTTTCCTGATCGTTTTCATCTGTAATTGTAAAAACTTCTCCTATTTCGATTTTATCCATGGAAAATCAATCCTTTCTAGACATTCTGCTTCAAAAAATACCTTATTTAGTTTTTCCACTTCGAAATCTTGTATTCATAAATTGTCTAGCAGCATACGTTTATATAGATCATTTATCCTTTTCAAATAGCAATTCGGAAATTAAAAAGAGAGGATGTCATTTTCATGAACTATTTTCAAACACCATATATATTTCATCGTTCATCAGTAAGATCTGTTAGACAGGCACAAGGTAAAATGATAGTTGAGGGTACTGGACGTTTAACGGTTATGCCTGATAAAGCAATCATTCATATCGGGGTAATGACGGAAAATAAAGATGTTGAGGCTGCACAAAATGAAAATTCCAAACGATCCCAACAAGTGATTGAGGCACTTAAGAAAATTGGCATGACTGATGATGATATTCAAACATTATCATATACCATCCACCCAGTCTATGACTTTGTCGAAGGTAAATCAATCTTAAGAGGCTATCAAATTCAGCATGTTTTCGAACTAACTGTTCGTGATCTTCAAAAAGCTGGGGGCATTTATAAAACAGCCGTTTCCGCTGGAGCAAATATGGCAGGAAGCTTGCGGTTTGAAGTCACGAATGAACAGTCATACTACCAAAAAGCGTTACAGCTTGCAATGAAAAATGCCACTGATAAAGCAGTAAAGCTTGGAGAACAAATTGGTGTTACAATCCAACAGCCTCCAGTAAAAATAACGGAAGCTCCTTCTGTTATTAAACCAAAGGAATTAAGTTTATCTATTGCAGCAGAAGCATCCTTTCAAGCACCTCCTCCTATACAAAGGAGAGAAATTGAAATAGAGGCTAATGTATCGGCTGTTTTTGAGTATTAGTATGAAAGGCGGTCAAATGATCTGACCGCCTCAACTATATTATTTCTCGTCAATAAACGCATTAATCTCCTTTAAGATGCCTTGTTGAATCTCTTCTACCTTGGCAAAATCCATAGCTTCAATATAATAAGCCTCTAGCTTATCTCGAAGCTCTTTTGCTTCTGCCAAGTAGGAAATAGCTTCCTTCATTTTATCTTTATATGCTTTTGTTGTTCTTGCAATGTCTTCTGCATATTTTTCGTCTGTCCCTGGTGTCATGCATCTTTCGTACATATCGATGATTTCATCTGATTCTCGATCTGGAAAATACTCATGCGGGGCTGTACTGTCAAAGATGGCAATACTTTTTTCCCTCAAAATGACCATATCAAGACTATTAGGATCAAAGCCGCAATGATAGACTTCGACATCAAAGCCTTTTTCTTCACCCGCGGCAACAATTTTCTTAAGCATAGTTGATTTACCAGACCCTGCTCTCCCTTTAACAAAGTAACGTTTTTCAATATCTTCCGTTAAATTTTGAATAAAATCAACTGCTCCTAATGGAGTTGCAGCACCTAAAAATCGATGCTTAATGCTTGGTTTTTTTTCTAGTTGGTCATCACCATAAAAAAGAGAAATTAATTCTTGTGAAAGCTTATTTGCTTCGGCAAAATCCATATTAGATATATAAATTTCTTCAATATCATCATGTGCACGCAACGCTTCAGCAAATGTTTTATAAGCCATAGAAAACTTACTTGAAATCTCTTCGTTCAATTGAAGAATCGCTTCTTTATTAAGTGAAAGCTTTTGCGAGTCCCAAGCAACCCCCAAATTTACATACTCTTCAATGACACCAGGTGCTTTCGGTTCAATAATATGTGGTGCAGTGCCATCGACTATTCCAACCTTATATTCCGGTAGCAGGACCCCATCAATTGAATGATTATCAGATGCACAATGCAGGTATTCAATATCAAACCCTTTCCCTTCCATGTACTCGCCAATTCTTTTCATGAGCGAGGATTTCCCCGTACCAGGACCCCCTTTTAATATATACAATCGTTCTACATCCTCTAATACCGAATCATAAAGACTATAAAACCCCTTCGCTGTATTCCCGCCAGCATAATAATGGCGAACTTTTGCACTCATTTGTATCACCCTTTCCCGCCTTTTCTCCTAACATATGTAGATTATCTTACAAGGGTGAATGCCTATTTTTTCATTCGTTTGTCAGATTTTATTCAAGACCCTGCTAAAAAAGGACTGTCTCAACACTTTGAGATAGCCCTTTTCTTTCATTCATTTTTTAATATTTTTTGAAAACTAATGTTGCATTATGACCGCCAAACCCAAAAGAGTTGGATAAGACTACATTTACTTCCGCTCTTTTCGCTAGATTTGGTACATAATTCAAATCTAGCTCGTCATCTGGAGTTTCATAGTTAATGGTTGGAGGAATGATTCCGTCCTGAATTGCCATAATTGAGAAAATCGCCTCAATGGCACCCGCAGCTCCTAGTAAATGCCCTGTCATCGATTTGGTTGAGCTAATCGCGAGTTCATATGCATGCTTCCCGAAAACCTCTTTAACCGCCTGTGTTTCATAAAGATCATTATAATACGTGCTTGTTCCATGAGCATTAATATAATCCACATTCTCTGGTCTAAGATTTGCATCATTTAATGCAAGTTTCATTGCACGTTGACCACCTTCTCCCTCAGGTGCAGGTGTTGTGATATGATAAGCATCACCAGTTGCTCCATATCCAACAATTTCACCATAAATTTTTGTACCACGTGCTAACGCATGTTCAAGCTCTTCTAATACTAAAATACCTGAACCCTCAGCAATGACAAATCCATCACGATTTTTATCAAAAGGACGGCTGGCTGTACCCGGGTCTGGATTTGTAGACAAAGCTGTCATGTTTGTAAAACCTGCGACTGTCATTTCTGTAATAGCTGCCTCTGTTCCACCTGTAACCATCATATCTACATGGCCATTTTGTATGACACGAAAGGCATCTCCTATAGAGTTTGCCCCAGAAGCACAAGCAGTGACTGAACAGTTATTAATTCCTTTTGCTCCAAGTTCAATTGAAACTCTCCCTGCGGCCATATCCGGTATAAACATTGGAATAATAAACGGACTTACCCGCTTAGGACCCTTTGCTAAATACCTCTTATGCTGTTCTTCAAACTCATCAAGTCCGCCAATACCTGATCCAATCCATACTCCTATTCGCTCAGGATCGACATCCTCTCCAATACGAACACCAGCATCAGAAATCGCCATCTTACTTGCTGCAACAGCAAGATGAATATATCTTCCCATCCTTCTAGCTTCCTTATGATCAATAAATTCCTCTGGAACAAAGTTTTTCACTTCACCAGCTACTTTAACATTGAATTTTTCAGTATCAATTCGGGTTAATGGCGCAATACCGGATATCCCATTTTTTATCTGATCCCAAGAAGAAAATGCATCATTGCCAACAGGCGTAACAGCTCCGATGCCGGTAACAACGACTCGTTTTTTCATTTTTGTTTCTCCCCTTCAACTCTATCTTTATTCTAGTATTTTATCAATTGATGATCATAAAAATAGTATTTGAATATAGTAGTTACTTGGTCTTAGTAGTAAAGTATATTCTATACTAATTTTTTATAAAAAAAAAGTCTCACACACAGTGAGCACATTTAAAATTCTAAGTTCTCTATTGAATCCATCAATGAGGTTATCTCATTCACTGTATTCATAATTTCCGAATCCTCTAGCTCTTCAATAACTAATTCTCCGTTTTGCATTGCTGTATTAATTTCTTCCAATAATTTTTCATTATTGTTTACAATATCTTGATGAATATCCTCTGCAATAGCAGGAGCCTCTAATTCATTAAACGTATTTATTTCTTCAACTACTGTATTTAGTTGCTCTTCAAGGTTCTGTTTTGCCTCTGAATCAACTGCCGCATCTTGAACTAGTTGCGGTGCTTCCTGAGCGAAATCACTTAATGAATTAAGATAATCTTGTGCTTCATTTACATAATCAACGGAATTGTTCACATCTTCTAAAAAAGAACAGGCACTTAACATCATCACTAACAAAATAGCAGCAACCGATCGTAATTTTTTCACCTATTGATCACCTCTTGTAATTGGTTATATCAAATATACGGATTACTATTAGAAAAGTTTCAAATTTTTAATTTTATACTCAAGAATTCTTGCATAGCCTTCTTATAAAAAAAGAGCTGCCTAAAAGCAAAGGTTAGACCTTTATAAGACAGCCTCAAAAAAAGTATGTATAAATTATTCTTTGATCACAAGCCACTTCAAAAATTCTTGTTCTGATTTTGTTAAAAACCTTCCTAAGTTTTGTGAAAAATGCACATATAATTCAATATACCGCTTTGCTTTCTTGTCCATTCTTAACCCCCAAATTTTAAATAAGAGCTTTTCTATTTTATCACGTTTTCATGGGTGTTAAAGCATTTTTTTCAAAATATTACAAATATAATTAATTTCCAATAACTGTTGCATCTTTATTTTCCGTAGCTTACTACATATTTCATCCAATAATAACACAACCTACATACACACTTATTTTTAAAAAAGGTGGTGATGAAGGCATGAAAAAGCTATTAGTACTTTTACTTGCGGGTATCTTGGCTACATCTGTTGTTGCTTGTGATGATGCACCAGGGGAAGATGAAATTGGTGATGGTGAAATCAATGATGAAGAATAAGTAAGACTTCCTTCTATTGAGGTTACTGGACGTTTAGATTGCGATAAATAAACAGGGGGCTGACTCTATAACAACCAGCCCCGTATTCTATCAATGCTTTTATACTCAGCCTTTTGATATGGCCAATTAATTCCTAACCAGGTGCATCAATTTCCAACTCTTCAACACGTTTCTCTAAATATTGCACATCCTTCCTCGCATTAAAACGATCTGCTTTTTCTACTTTAGCGGTAATATTGTAATCTGGAATGCCGGCGTATTTTTCATATCTGCCTCTTGGCAATAAGAAATTCCCTTCTGGAAAGTGTACCTCTATGTTTCCTCTTGCTATATCAACAAACATTGCTTTGCCTTGAAAAACTCCAAATCCATTATATACGACAATTCCTTCACCCTCTGTAATACTTAGCTCAAGCGCATCCTGCTTATTCATTAAAACATCAAAACGACTTGCTCCATTAAAGGGATCCGTTTCTTTATAAACCATCGAATTAAATTGTTTTCCACGACGTGAAGTTACAATAAATTGCCCTTCCTTCTTCCCTAAGTCAGGAATCTCAACCTGGATTAAAGTCGCTTTTCCATCAGGTGTCGGACAAATTCCGCCTTCACATAACCATGCTCCACCCCATTGGAATACATCACCTTGTTTCTTAAGATGTTGTATTCCATCATAATCGCGATTCGCAATAGCAATTTCATTGCGAATTTCTTGACCAGTTTTAAAGTCAACTAAGTGGGCTGTCTCAGGTTTTACTCGTTTGGCAAGGTCAATATAGATCTTCCATTCTGCTCGAGCCTCCAAAATTTTATTTTTATTTCCTTTAATTTCTGGAGAAAAATAAACCATTCGTTCAGTTGAAGTGGATGTTCCTCCCCCTTCTTGTTCGTAGCGTGTTTTTGCGGGTAGAACAAGAACTGCTTCCTTTGCATCAACTAAAGTGGAAGAGTTTAGAATAATATCTTGGTGTACACGAATATCGAGTTCAGATATGGCTTTTTTTACAAAATCAGGGTCAGGCATTGTTTCCAGAAAATTTCCTCCTGATAAATAATAGAGCTTTATCTTACGCTCATGCGTGTCTGGAAGCAAAATGTTTTCTAAGGTTACACCGACAATATCACCTTGCCATTGCGGAATCTCAAATCCCCATATCTGTTCCATCCGCTTAATATTCTCGGCATCGAATCCGCTTCCTGGCAAAACAAAGGGATCTGCTCCCATTTCACCTGAGCCTTGCACAGAGGAGTGGCCTCTAAAAGGCATTAAGCCATTATTCTTTCTTCCTAAGAAGCCTCGTAAAAGAGCAAGATTCGCTACTTGTGAAATATTATCTGTAGCAAAAGAGTGCATCGTTAAGCCTAATGCCCAAGCAAATACAGCATTTTCACTCCTGGCTAACAGCTTGGATAATTCAATCATTCTTTCTTTTGTAACCCCTGAGGATTTTATAATTTCATCCCATGACTGTTCTTGAACCTTTGCCTTAAGTTCCTCGTATCCATTTACATGCTCCTGAACAAATTGGTGGTTAATGGCCGAACCATATTCCGCTTCTTCCATTTCGAACCAATGCTTCATAATTCCGTACATGAACGCAATATCACCACCGATATTCACCTGGTAGAAGTCATCGGCTATTTTTGTCCCAAATAATGCTGATTCCATATTTGAGGGAATCCAATATTGCTCCATTGCTGGTTCTTTATATGGATTAATCACAATAATCTTTGTTCCTCTTTTTTTAGCTTCAAGCATATATTTTGTTGAAACAGGTGAAGAATTGGAAGCAATACTACCCCAAAATATTAGAACATCAGTCCCGAACCAATCCTGATAATTCGCAGTCGATGCCCCTACACCGATTGAACGCTTTAGTGCCGTTTTACTTGGCGAGTGACAAATTCGTGAAGCATTATCTATATTATTTGTTCCTAAAAACCGAGCTACTTTTCCAGCAACATAATAAGATTCATTGGTAATTCCTCTTGCAGTTAAATAAAACGCATATTGTTTCGGATCCAATTTCTTCATTTTTTTTGCAATGAGATCCATTGCCTCGTCCCAGGTAATCCTCGAAAATCTTTTTTCACCCTTACGGCGGATAAGCGGATATGGAATACGGCCTAATTTTCGTAATTCAGTACTACTATATTTCCGCAATTTATCAATGTCAGAATGAAGAATGTCTTCTTTTACTGCCGGCATTGTATTTAAGCGAAGGACATTAAGACGTGTTGTACAAACATGCGGTCCTTTAAGTGTCTGGTCATACAGACCTGAAACCCCTAATGCACAACCATCACAAACCCCCTGTGTTAAAATCCGTGTCGCATAGCCTATGTTATCACGATTGTCCCAGGCAATTTTCATTGTATCGCGAAAATGCTGAGGTTTTACTTTTCCTAAGCCGAAGGGAATTGGACTAACCCAATGTTTTGGTTGTGGTATTTTCGTCGCTTTTATAGGTCCTTGATGCTTTGTCTCTCCCATTTTGTTCACTCCTAATCTATAGAAAGAAAGTCAGAATGATTATTTGTTTCACTTAATTAATTCTGTAAAATCCTCCATAATCCTTGTCCTTTATAGCAAATATCATCCAAACCCTAGGAAATGTTAAACTCATTAAATATGTTTTAAATAAGTATAAAACTCTCTAGATATTATACTTGTTAAATAAATTAGAATATGTTTATACTTTATTAATCTTAAAAATCAGGTGAATCGTATGATAAAAAAGATAAGTGTAGAACAGAAAATAAGGAAATATACAAACGGTCAATTATTTGATACTGTAGATGATATCGTTACAGAATTTCCATTAACGATCTTTATTAATAATCAAGAATTTGCTACTATGGTCTGCACTCCTGCCCATTTTGAAGAAATGGTCATCGGTTTTTTGGCATCAGAAGGTGTAATTCGTTTTTTAGATGATATTAAAGCTTTTACGATTGACGAACATGCCGGTTATGCCCATGTGACATTGCATGCGGATGTGACAACGAGCCAGCAATATTATTCAAAACGATTTATTGGTTCTTGCTGTGGTAAGAGCAGACAGTTTTATTTTCATAATGATGCCCGAACAGCTAAAACCGCAACGACTAACCTATCTATTAATCCTGACCAATGTATAAAGCTAATGAATGATATGCAAAAAAGAAGTACTGTTTTTCAGGAAACCGGCGGTGCTCATAATGCAGCATTGTGTACCCCTGAAAAGATCGTTGTCACTCGGACAGACATTGGCAGACATAATGCTTTAGATAAATTATATGGATATAGTATGATGAATCAACTTTCTGTTCGTGATAAAATCATTGTCTTTAGTGGCAGAATCTCGTCAGAAGTGCTCGTAAAAGCAGCAAAAATTGGAGTTGGTATTGTCCTTTCTAAATCCGCACCAACTGATCTTGCCATAAATCTTGCAGATGACTTAAATATAACTACAGTTGGGTTTATCCGCGGGCAATCATTCAATATTTATTCACATCCTGAGAGAATCATCAACGGATAAAGCAAAATCTTATTTGTGGAAAGGTTATAAATGGATAAACTATAGTGGGAGGAATCTATATTGAAAGCAAATAACTCGGTTTATGATCATCTTAACCGCCCGCTTCGTGATTTAAGAATTTCTGTTACCGATAAATGTAATTTTCGCTGTACGTATTGTATGCCTGCAGAAATATTTGGACCAGATTATCCGTTTTTAAAAAGAGATGAACTTCTATCTTATGAAGAAATTGTACGGTTGACGAACCTTTTTGTTCAATCCTTAGGAGTGCAGAAGATAAGAATTACCGGCGGCGAACCTTTAATGAGAAAAGATTTGCCGATACTCATTGAAAACATAAGCTGCATTAATGGCGTAGAAGATATTGCAATGACGACAAACGGCTACCTTCTTCCTAAATATGCCAAAAAGTTAAAAGAAGCCGGCTTAAAACGGGTATCCATTAGTCTTGATTCTTTACATGACGAATTGTTCGGTAAAATAAATGGACGCAATATTCCTGTTCAGACAGTTATTGAGGGAATAGATGCCGCGGCAGATGCCGGTTTAAAAGTAAAAATCAATATGGTTGTAAAACGCGGACTGAATGAGCATGAAATTATTCCTATGGCTAAATTTTTTCGCAAAAAAGGCCATATTCTACGCTTTATTGAATTTATGGATGTTGGCAATACCAATCAATGGAACCTTCAAGATGTGTACCCTAAAAAGCAAATTATTGAAGATATCCATCAGGTCATGCCGCTTGAAGCAATCGAACCAAATTACACAGGTGAAGTAGCTACACGGTATCGCTATATCGGATCCAATGATGAGATTGGTGTTATCTCCTCAGTATCTGATGCTTTTTGTTCAACATGTAACCGTGCCCGTCTTTCTGCAAACGGAATGTTGTATACTTGTCTATTTGCTTCCATGGGCCATGATTTACGTGAACCGATAAGATCTGGTCTATCTGATATAGAACTGGCTGAGCTTCTTAAAAATATTTGGCATGGCAGAAAAGATCGATATTCACTTGAGCGCAGTGAAGCATCCACAAAACGAAAAAAAATTGAAATGTCCCATATCGGAGGATAGGAGGATTCAAAACGTGAGCCCTTGTAACATTGACCATTCAGTAGAAGATGTGAAGAAAAAGCTTGAGGAACAGTCCCCTTTTCTTTTATCGGAATTAGCGGAGAAATGTGCTAACTTTTTAACCGTCCCACGAAGCCAAAATGACCTAAATGAGCTGTTCCATCACTTAAAAAAGTATGATTTGGCCTCAGAGGAGGAAAGAGAAGTTCGCAACAAAAAAATCACTTCACTTTTCGAAAAAAATATTTTGAAATAACATACCATCTTTAAACAAAAGAAGTTTAAATTTCAAAAGGGGAAGAGATTGACATCTCTCCCTTTTTGAAATTAACCTAATTAATATTTTTTCCATAAAAAATTTCATCCATCTCTCTTGTTAAACGATCCGTTATTTCATCTTGTTCCTTTCTGCTTAGTTTTTCCTTTGTATAACCAAACAGATAATTATTTAAATCAAATTTTTTCAGCTTACATTTTGTATGAAAGATATTCTCTTGATAAATATTTACATCAATCATATCATACTGTTCCTTCACTTCATCAGGGATGTAATTTTGGATTGAGCTTATATCATGATCGATAAATAATTTATCTCCATTTATATCTCTTGTAAAGCCACGAACACGATAATCCATTGTCATGATATCGGTATCGAATGAATGAATTAAATAATTAAGTGCTTTTAATGGGGAAATTTCTCCGCATGTCGAAACATCGATATCTGCCCGAAAGGTACTGATCCCTTCATTCGGATGGAATTCAGGATAGGTATGAACGGTAATATGACTTTTATCTAAACTGAGAGCAACTGCTTCTGGCAGCGGACCCGGTGATTCATCATAGGATTCTGTTGGGACCTCTACGATCGGTCCTTCTGATACCAAGATCGTCACACTTGCTCCTTGAGGTACATAATCTTGTTTTGCGATATTAAGTACATGAGCACCAATAATATCTGTTACATTTTTTAAGATATTTGTTAATCGTTCAGCATTATATTGTTCATCAATATATTCAATATATGCCTCCCTTTCTTCCCTCGTTTTTGTAAAGCAAATATCGTACATATTAAAACTTAGTGATTTTGTTAAGTTATTAAATCCGTGTAACTGTATTCGCTGCTCTGGAGTTAGCATGATTCTTCCCCCTTGTATGGATTTTTTCAACTGTACTATTTTCCGAATCTTTACAAGTCATATATATCTTACCCTTTTCTGGGAAAAGAAATCAGTATGAGAGGAAATCCATTTAAACTGAAAATCGCCTCCCTTGAGATTGAGAGACGACAATTTAAATTATTCATTATTTAAATCGTTCATTATATGTTCTGACTGGTTTACCAGAAGTTCTCTTGCATCTTCTGAAACATTATTTTTCACAGAAGCGTTCTTTACCTGATCAATGAATTTTTCAACAATTGAAATCATTTGTTTTTTGTTACCTTTTCTTTCATGTTGTTGAGCTTGTTTTAAAGTATTGGCTAGTTGTGAAGAAAGCGGTGCTTCGATTTCTTTATTTTCTATATTTGTAGAAAGGATATTTTTTAAAACACTCAATTTACTTGGTATTTCTATGTCAGGTACAGGAACCTCTCCCCAATCTGTATCTGATGCGAAATAAAAGCTTGTGTATGCTGGTTGGTTATAGCCAACATTTTGCCATGCAATACCGGTTCTGTATTGTGGATCGTGCATTAATGTATATAATTTCCGATTTGTTACCTCTGTGCTTAGGAAAATTCGGATTGCTTGACTGTCAGCAGTACGAACAAGCAGCTCTTCACGCCAATCACCAAAAACATCAGCTACTAATGAAGGATTCCCTTTCGTATGATTATTTGTTCGTGTATTTTCTGCTGTTAAAACCGTTCCTTTTTTCCAATCATTAATTGTTGGTGTACTATCGATTGATCCACTGACAATCTGTGTTGTCATATCAGGAGACCACTTAATATTCATATTTGTACCTGGTGCCTGGTCGCTAAGTTTAGTACCATTTGCTGACCATAATCCAACTGCCCAAGTCTCCAACCCTTTAGTGTCTGGTTCAATATCACCGATCATACCTCGGCCTGTATCCTTACCAGTGTATCCGCCGTTTATCACCTCTCCGGTTTTCGCATCCCTTAGTGCATATCCGTATGGTGCATATCTTCCGCCTTCGTGAACCATAAAAATTTCTAAGCCCTCGCGTTCCGGATCAATATCTGTGACATGCAAGGCATCTCCATGACCTAAACCAGCTGTTACACCAGGTGTTGCACTTTCCGGCGGCATGACATCAGTGGAACTATAGAGCAATGCACCATTATGATCAATTGTAGCAGACCCATAAATGATTTCTTGCTTTCCATCCCCGTCAACATCTGCTGTACTCAATGAATGCGCACCTTGAGTTGTAAGAGAACCAAATTCCTCACTAGTTCCAAATTTACCATGAGGACTATCATTGAAAGGATTGCTCATTAGTGTCCATCCACTATCAACTGACCAGTTTTCCTTGAGATGCTCCCCGTCCCAGCTATACGTCACCATTGTTGTTCTTGTATAGTAACCTCGTGAGAAAACAGCGTATGGCTTTTTCCCGTCCAAATAGGCTACACCTGCAAGGAATCGATCAACACGATTGCCCGGCTCGATTCTTGACATTGCGTAGTCTCCCCACATTAATCCATCATCATGACGACCATACTTATAATGAATTGTTTCTAATTCTTTACCTGTTTCACCTTCAAATACTGATAAATACTCAGGGCCAGTAAGGATAAATCCTTCAAAACTTCTTAGATCATTGCGCGAGCTTCTGCTTGGTGCATATTCATCAATAAAATAATCGGCTAAGCTTTCAGCATCCTCTCTTGATAATGGATATTGGTATTGCTTTTCAATACCAAAGCTTTCTTCTAGTGTTGACGGCCAATTTCCATTGATCACTTCCTCATGGTTATGCCAGCTCATAAACATATCTACTATATGTTGATAATAATCTTTACTGCTCATGCGGTAATCATCTTGATGACTGTAGCCTGCTTTTCGATCCTCTTTTGGCATAGTAATATAGTCCTCGGATTTGATATTACCTTGCTTATCATATCTAATTACTTTTGTTCCTGGTGCTGTTTTAAACATTAATTCGGATTTACCATCTCCATCGAAATCATAGACTAAAAATTGCGTATAATGTGCTCCAGAGCGGATATTGACCCCAAGATCTATTCGATATAACAATGTGCCATCGAATGTGTAACAATCAATATACGTTTTTCCTGTATAGCCTTTTTGTGATACATCCTTTGAGTTTGTAGGATCCCACTTTACAAAGAATTCATATTGACCATCACCGTCAACATCCCCTATACTCATATCATTTGCCGTATAAGAATATGCTTCACCACTTGGAGTGACACCATCTGCCGGCTTTTTTAATTTTAAATCGTAATATGTATGTTCCCAAGGTGTTGTTTTACTGCTTTGATCGATTTCTTTACCATTTTTAACTGCCTTTACATAGTAAGTTGACGTTGGCGATCCATTTGCATCTAAATAGTTTGTACTATCTTTTATCATGGCAATTTTTTCACCGTTACGATAAAGATGAAAGTTTACCCCAGTTAAACCGGTATCTGATTGTCCGGTAACCTCATCGCCTAACAGCCTCCAGCTTAAAAAATTCCCTTCAGATGTAGAAGCTGCAACGAGACCCCTATCAAGATATTCTAATTGGATTCCATTTCCCTTAATTGAGTTATCCGTTTTAGCTGATGCATTGCTTTGAAAACCTGACATTAATAGAGGAACTGCTAGAGATGCTGCTAAAACCTTTTTGGTTAGTGATTGTTTTTTCACGTTCTTGTTCATCACCTTTCCGTTAAAATTTGAAGCTTACTAAATAAGTAAATGACGCAAATTATAATAAGTTCTAGCGGTTAAATCCATCATTAAATTCAAAAAAATCTGCTTTTTTAGGACTGATTAATCACCTCCTGTAATTAAACATAAAACCAGGTATTGAAAGCACTTACATTTTTAAAAAGCAGAAAATTGAGAATTCAATTTTAATTATAGGGGAATAAATTTTACACTTACATAAAAAAATCAGTCTACTATTTATAAAAAACAGTGTTTCTTTTAAAAACTCTCTAGTTTATACTGATTAAATTAACCGGCAAGTTTAAAAGAACGTAAAAAACCCTTTTACAGAAAGAACTCTCTGTAAAAGGGTTTTAAATACTTCTTTAACTTAAAGCTTTTTCAAGGCATCTGAAATTGATTCTTCTTCAGTAACAAGGTCAAATGAACGATGATAAGTATGCTCCTCATTTAAGCTGGCCATAATTGTTCGTGCTACGTCTTCACGAGGAATTGTCGTTCTCATTAAATTTTCTCCAACAGATATTTTACCTTTACCTGGTTCATTTAGTAATCCTCCAGGCCGGATAATTGTATAATTTAAATCAGATTTCATGAGCATTTTATCAGCATAATGTTTCGCAACATAATAAGGTTTTATTTTTGCATTCCGATTTTCTCTGTTGTGGGCTTGAAGAGCACTCACCATGATAAACCGATTAATACCAGCTTTTTCTGCTGCTTCAATTGTTTTTACCGCCCCATCAAGATCAATTAATAGTGTTTTATCTGCCCCAGTATGTCCGCCGGAACCTGCAGTGAAAACAATGGCGTCACAGCCGCTGGCAGCTGTTGCGATTTCATCTACACTGCCTTCTAAATCTGCTATTACTGCCTCAATTCCATTTTCCGAAAACATCCTCATTTGTTCATCTTTTCGTACCATTGCCCGAACAGTGTGTTCTCCACTTTCTTTTAAGATTTGAGCAAGCTGTTTACCTATTTGCCCATTAGCACCAACTACAAATACCTTCATAAAATCCTTGCTCCTCCCATTAGTAATATAATGCACGTCATTTCTATTATTTCAAAGAAAAAGATACGATTCAAAAAGTCTGCTTTTTTAATTAAAAATCACCATTAGCGATCAACTTTACAATTTCCTCTTCCACAAGTTTTCCTTCAGCTTCATTATGTAGATGATTCATGAGTATGGAGAAAATGACCGTTTCACCTTTCTTCGTTTGCACATAGCCGCAAAGAGACGTCACATTTGTTAGGGTGCCTGTTTTTGCTATAACATGTTTATTTAAAGGTGGACTTGTCATGCGTTTACGTAATGTTCCTCCGATCATTTTTTCCTTGGCTCCAGCAATAGGCAAAGAGTTTAAAAAGATCTGAAACCATTCCCGTTTTTTCACTTGATAAAGCAAATTCGAAAGTTCATTTGCTGAGGTCAAATTTAAGTGTGAGATCCCAGATCCATCCCTAAATTCTATGTTCCTTGTATTGACACCCAATTCAGCAAGGGCAAGTCGTTCAACCTCCAGACCAGCTTCCCAGCTGCCATTATTTTTAAATACTTTCCCCATTTCTTTAATTAAGATCTCTCCATGGCTATTGTTGCTTAATTTCATAAACGGTATTAGCAATTCTGATAAAGGCATTGAACGGTGAGAAAGGATTAGTTTTGCTTTATCAGGTGTCACTCCAACTTTTGCATCGCCAACCAACCTTATTCCTTGTTTTTTTAGTGAATGTTTCAACCATTGAACAGCATGCAAAGTCGGTTCCCAAACAGCAATTGATTCTTTTTGTATTGGCGTATTAATTGGTATTGTTCCTTTAACTGTTATTATATTCGAACCATGTTCTCGACAGATACTAATGGTGTTTTCTCCTTTATCCGATACTGTATTTGTTTTATTAATAATCTTGACTATTCTTGTTTGCGGATGTACATTGATCATAGCTTTATTGTTTGTTTTGTTGTGAGGGATAATCTCAATATTTACAGTCCCTGGGTTATACTCCTTATCAGGGGCAATTGTTAAAGCAGAGATTTGCGCACCATAATAAAAAGTCTCATCACTCCAAGAGACATCAATCGAATAACGAACATCATCATACCAGGAATCATCCCCAATCAAATCGCCATGTATTATTTTAACCCCTTTCTTTTTTAATTCTTTCGCATACCGATCAAAGTCTTCAGGTAACAGAGTTGGGTCTCCTTTTCCTCTCACATAAAGATTTCCCATTAATACCTTCCAATTGATGGAGCCATCTGTTAGCAATTCAGTATGAAACCGGTAATCCTTCCCTAATGTTTCTAATGCTGCTGCAGCAGTAAACAGCTTCCTGTTAGAGGCAGGGGTTAATCGAAAGTCACCATTATAGGAAGAAAGTAATTCACCAGTAGACGATGAACGTATACTTATGCCAGCAAGTGCTCCTTGTAAAGTTGGATGATGCTTAAGCAGATTATTCAATTGGTTGCTGAATTGAGGTGTCTGATTATTTGCCTTTATATGAATGATATTACTTGAAAATAGCGTGGAACCTATACAAAGAAGTAGGCAGATTATTAATTTGACCATATGGGATAAAGCCTCCTAGAATGTTTCCTATCGAATAAACACTTATCATTTTTTACATCTTCAAATGATTTTTAATAGAGAAAACCAAGGCAGCTTAATTGATAAATAGCATTAGCTTTTTTGAAGGCTTCTTAATAGCTTTAATTGCCAAGGAAGCCACAAGCCATATACGAAAATAAACACTGGAGTGGACCATAATGTAAACCAACCTTTTAATTGCATGTACCCGACTTGAACAAGCGTCCATTCAGACAAAAGAGAAAGAAAAATAAAAATTATTGTATAAAGCCACTTCTTTTGTAAATTGACATAGTTTGAGAAGATAACAGCAAAGCATGGAGGAATAATGGCATAGCAAACATAATCACCTATCCCTTCTTTCTCAGGATGACTTCCTAAATCGAATACATCTAGATAATTTAACATGAGAAATACATCTATTGTAATGGAGACAAATCCCGTTGCACCAAAGATAAAATAAATCTCTCCCCAACTTAAACGTTTTTTCATAAAGAGAATATAAAGTAAACCAATCATACCTAATGCCAATGGATACCAAATACCCACGGAAGCTAAATCTAAATTTTCTATAAAATTATCCACAAATACTCTCCTTCGCTGCTTTTTTAGTAATAACAACCAATTTATGAAAGATACTTTAGTTTTTACTTTATGTTATATAAATATGAAGTAATTTTTCTAAAGTGGTCTATTTGGAAATTCATTAAATTTGCTTTATTATTTAGGTTATAAAAAGATCAGATAAAGAATGGTGGTGTTAGTAAATGTGCGGTCGATTTTCGTTAGCTACCAATCAGGTCATTTTGCAGGAGCAATTCGAATTTATCATACATGAAGAAATAAAATATCGATTTAATATTGCACCTTCCCAAGATATATTGGCCGTTGGGTCTAATGGACGAAATAGAGTAGGAGTTTCGATGCGTTGGGGGCTTGTTCCTCCATGGTCAATGGATTTAAAGATTGGGAATAAGCTGATAAATGCGAGAGCGGAAACGATTGACCAGAAACCAAGCTTTAGGCAGGCGTTTATGAAAAAAAGATGTTTAATCTTAAGCGATGGCTTTTTTGAATGGAAAAAGCAGGATAACAGAAAACAACCATATCGGTTTATTATGAAGGATCGTCGACCTTTTGCCTTTGCAGGACTTTGGGAACAATCGGATATAGGTGGTGAAAAACCGCTGTACACCTGCACAATTATTACAACGACAGCAAATGAACTTACAAAAGATGTTCATGATCGCATGCCTGTTATTCTTCCTCCTGATACATATGATCGCTGGCTTGATAAGGACTTCCAGGACATGGATACTTTACATTCCTTTCTTAGCCCATATGAAGCAAATCTTATGGATGCTTATCCGGTTTCGAACATTGTCAATTCACCGCGTAATGACAATGAAAAATGTATACAACCGTTAAACAGCCTTTAATCGTCTTCATAAATAGGAAGAGGCTGCCCAAACAGCCTCTCTATCTGATTATTTATTTGTCCCAAAATGTTGATCATACCACTCTTTTGCTTTTTCAATCTCTTCTCTAGTAAGCTGATGTCCGGCATTACCCCAATGCTCTGTTACTGCCGCGTTCGCTTGTCGCAACACATTGGCTAACTCCTTCGTTTCTGCTTGGGGAATTAGCGGATCATTTGTTCCGGCACCGATGAAAACTGGCGTGTTTGCTAAATCCGGAACTTCAATTCCTCTTCTTGGCACCATTGCATGTAATAAAATTGCCCCATTTAATGCATTTTTATAATGATACATAAGACTGGCAGCGATATTAGCGCCATTTGAATAACCGATCGCAACAACATTGTTACGGTTAAACTGATACTGTTCCGCCATTTCTGAAAGAAACTCGTTTAATTCTTTCGTGCGGAAAATCAAATCTTCTTTATCAAACACTCCTTCCGCTAGTCGGCGAAAAAACCGGGGCATGCCATTTTCTAATACATTACCTCTAACACCTAACACAGATGCATCATGGTCAATCATTTCAGCAATAGGCAGTAAATCCCGCTCATTTCCACCTGTTCCATGTAGAAGTAAAAGAGTTGGTGCGTTTTTATTTTTTCCTTCTATAAAAATATGTTTCATTCTGTCTACTCCTTTGTTTTCTTATTCTTTTGTATCTAACGGTTTTAACTTTGCTTCAATTTCTTTCCGTCTACCTTCAAAATATGGTGGAAGAGCCAGATTTTCACCAAGATGCTCAAAGTCCTCATCACCTTCAAATCCAGGTCCATCTGTCGCAAGCTCAAACAAAATACCGTTCGGCTCCCTAAAGTATAAAGAACGGAAATAATAACGCTCAACAAATCCTGAATTTGGTAAATGACTTTCATTTAACATATCGACCCATTTATTTAATTCCTCAACATCCTCCACTCGAAAGGCAACATGGTGAACACTTCCACGTCCAGGACGTTCACGACTCAATTCTTTCTCTTCAATGATGTGGATTTCTGCACCAGAACCACCTTCACCAGTTTCAAAAACTCGCACTTTCTTTTGGTCGAACTCTCTCAAATAACCTGATTTTTCCCGGAAGCCCATCAAGTTTGTTAAAACGTTTATCGTCCGTTCCGGTCTAGTGACTGTTAAATGTACCGGACCAAGTCCAGTAATCCCTTTTTCTTGTGGAACAGGGCTTTTATTCCATGGAATTCCGCTTGGGACACCTTCGTTTTCCTGATCAGATACAAGAATTAAGCGTTGACCTTCATGATCCCGGAAGGCAAGGCTTGCTCTACCACTTTCATAGCTAATTTCATCATGCTCAATTTGTAATTCTTTAAAGCGATTCTGCCAAAACTTTAGTGTATGATCATCCTTTACACGTAAAGACGTTGCACTTATACTATTTGTTCCAGGATATGTTCTTCCCGCATGCGGAATTTCGAAGAATGTTAAATCTGTACCTGGATTTCCACGTTCATCTGCATAAAACAAATGGTAAACAGATGTATCATCCTGATTAACTGTTTTTTTAACTAATCTCATACCTAAAACCTTTGTATAAAAATGATAGTTTTCCTTCGCATTTGCTGTAAGAGCTGAGACATGGTGAATACCTTTTAGTGGTTTTCTATTCATAAAAAGTTCCTTTCTTCATAACCGTTATCTCAAATGAAATAATCTCGAATTCAAGATAAATTATAAATGAATTAGTTTATGTATGTCAACACATAAGAACTTGTACGGTTTTATATAAAAATGAAAGGGTCTAACCCCATCACATTAATCTGTGTTTTAATGGAAGGTCAGACCCTTGAGACAGCTTAAATCTATTATTGTTGAATAAATTGTCTGCTTTGCTGGAAGCTTTGATAAACTGGAACCTGTTGTGGTTGATGTTGAAATCTTTGGAAAGATGGCTCAACATTGTATGCTACACCTTGCGTAATTTCCTGCTGCATTTGGTTACAAGTGTTTAAAATTTGCTGACATTTTTGGATTGCTTGTTGATGACCTTGCAGTGCTTGTTGAATGTTTTGTACAGCTTGCTGCTCGCGTTGCATTAGCTGTTGCAGCATTTGGGCATTTTGCTGCTCTTGTTGGAGCATTTGTTTGTACAATTGGTTTCCTTGTTCTGTTTGTTGGATTAATTGTTGAACAATTTGACGACATTCATTGATTTGTTGTAAAGCATGTTGTTGTGTATGCATATTTAGTCCCTCCATCAAATAGTATTATTGTTGTTGCGGCGGATTGCTGTATAAACCGCTTGGTTGATAGCTGTTCATTAAAGAACGTGTAGTTGTTTGATCAAATGTAGCTACTTGGTAATAGCCTTTACTATTCATATAACCCCATGTTTCATACGCTTGATCAGCGCAATTTTTTGCTCCTTGAATCATCATCTCCCTTACTTGCGGATCTGTACATTCTAAAGAAGCGTGCATTTTAAATACCGCACCAGCTTTATGACAGCCAAGCATTGCTGACGAGATATCGCGGTCATTTAATTGGCTAATTGAAGCATTTGGTCCTTCTGGAACTGCATTGCTGCTTACTCCGTAGGTTGGTGACACATTGACCTGTGATTTCACACTTGGTAACTGTCCGATATTGGACTTTTGTTGAAGCACATTAACAAACGCATTGTATTCATTTGTCATAAATGAAAGTTGATTATTTAGAATGTTTTTTAATTCTTGGTCCTGGCAATATTGCTGATAAAGTTGGAAATGATTAATTCCATTTATCATGCTGCTAAGAACCTCATGACATTCCATCATTTCATGTGCGCCAATGTTGATTTGGTTCATTTGGTTCATTTGGTTTTGCATCACGATTCCTCCTTAAAACAATTTTGTAAAGCCAAAATTAAAATCCCACGAAACAAAATGTTTTATACATATGAAACTTCAACTTGTTAAATCGTATTTTTTCGACAAAAAAGGGCTGTCTCAAACCAAAGGATCAGACCCCAAAAACCACAATACAGGAAACTAATCTAGTCCATATATTAGTAGTTGTTAGGAGGCTGATCCTTTTCTAGAGACAGACCCTTAAGATGAAAATTTATATGTGATCATTCCATTCGGCTGAACAATAATGGAAAAGTAGCAATGATGTTTTATTTGTCTGGATAAGGAAAATTGGCTTCCATCCCAATCTAAGTTCCAATTCTTTGGAGCACTTGCCTTTAAATGCATGAATTGATGCTTAAAGGTATGATATTTGAGTGATAAAGGGAAGCTTTCCTCTTCAATTGCATACCATAATTCCATCAAGTATTTTTTCGCCTGAATCGATTCTGTATTTTCAATAATTTTGTTTACTGTTAAATAATTCACTTTATCTCCTCTCCTCTAATAACTACATTAGTTGAGATTCGATAAAAAAACTACCCTAAAATGTTTCCAATCAAGGGTAGTGTTAACTATAGCTTAAGAATGTATCTGATGATCTGCTAGCTTTTCTTCCTGGTCTCGTTCCATTTCTTTTATCGGTGACTTTTTATATCGGCCAATAATGGAGCTGGCAATAAAAATACACATTATCGAAACTAGGGCTTTAAACCATCCCACCATTGTTAACGCAAGAATAATTATAAAGGAATCGGAAATGAATAAAACGAGTCCTCTGTTAATGCCGAATTTCTTATCAATATAAAGCCCTAAAATGTGGATTCCGCCTAGTGATGAACCATTATTCAAAACAAACGTGACACCAATTCCTATCAGCAAGCCCGCTAGAATTGCAGCAAGAACAAGATTCATTTGAAAAGCAGGAATGAAGAGATCGTACCACTCACGCAGTAAAGAGATCCCGGTTATCGATAATAAGCTGGATATAGTAAACCATTTTCCAAGCTCCTGTATAGAAATAAGAAAAAACGGCAGGTTTACAATAAAAAATAAACTTCCCCATGAAATCTCTGATGCGTAACCTAGAATCGTCGCAATCCCTGCCGTTCCTCCGAATGTTAACATATTATCTGCTAAAAGTTTTATTCCGAATGATGTAATAACTAGTCCAACTAGTACAAATAAGAGTCTTTTAATAAGAGTCATATAGATCCCCCGATCATTGTTGTCCTCTACTAACTTATAGCATAGGGTAACAATGGTCAATAAGCTGGGAATAATTCGGAAACTTAAGTTTATTGCGACATTTATTTTAGATGTCAATGATTAATTAACATATTCTCAAAACAAAAAAGCTGTTAAGAGAAAATCCCTTAACAGCCATATTTTTTACTTTTTAGTTACTTCAGCATTTTCATCCGTCATCCGATTCGTATAATCATAATCAGACGGGTCAATTGGGTCAAACCCTTGAGGGGTGTAAAATCGCAATAAATCTTGGTTGACAATTTTGTCTGATATCTTGAGCTTCATTTGGGTGATTTGATCATACTTTTTGATTTCTTCATTTACTTCAACCTGTTCACCCGTTTGGGTATCATAATATTTACCATTTATTCCTGTTACATTTTCCGTTACAAAGTCACCGTTACGGAATGGTACAACCTCTTGATGATCTTCTGATAATAGATCTGTCCCCAATTGAACATATCCTTTTGTATCAATTCCTAGTAAATGAAGGAGAGTCGGCATTAAATCAATTTGTCCGCCATACTGATGCATTGTACCGCCTTCTACTCCAGGAATGTGAATAAATAGTGGTACCCTCTGAAGCTGAGCATTTTCGAAATCTCCTACTTCCTTACCTAACACTGTAGACATCGCCTTATTATGATTATCTGAAATACCATAATGATCTCCATACATTACAATGATTGAGTTTTCATATAATCCTGATGCTTTAAGATCAGCGAAGAATTGTTTAATAGCTTCGTCTAAATATCTAGCAGTCTGGAAATAGTTATCTACTGATTTGTCTCCAGTTGTATGCTTCTCAATCGTAGCTAAATCCTGATCAATTGGATAAGGAAAATGGTTCGTTAATGTTATAAATTTTGTATAGAACGGTTGTTTTAATGATTTTAGCATCGGAATGGATTGTTCGAAAAATGGCTTATCCATTAAACCATAATTCACAATATCTCCTTCTTTTGCCGTATAATAACTCAAATCAAAGAACTTATCAAAGCCTAATGATTTATAGATCTCGTTTCGGTTCCAGAATGTTTTTGTATTTCCATGGAACACGGCAGACGTGTAGCCGTTTTGTCCTAAAATAGCTGGTGCTGCTTGATACGTGTTACGCCCTTTCGTAGAAAAAGCTGATCCTTGCGGCAATCCAAATAACGAGTTTTCTAACATAAATTCAGCATCCGCAGTTTTACCTTGTCCCGTTTGATGGAAAAAGTTATCAAAATAAAACGTATTTTTATCTCTTGTCATAGAGTTAAGGAAGGGTGTAACCTCTTCCCCATTTAACTTGTAATCAATGATAAACTCCTGCAAAGACTCTAAATGAATATAAATAACATTTCGATCTTTTGCGACACCGAAGTATTTAGGATTTGGTTCAGCATAAATCGCATTTGTATAGTTCGTCACTTCAGTAATGTCATCAGAGTCTGCCATCGCACGTTGTGCAGAGGCATTTGTACTTTTAATGGCATCATAAATGGTAAAATTATACATACCTAAATATTTCACAATATAGTTACGATCAAATGTTCTTGTAAGCAACTGAGGTCGATCTGCTTCAGCTAGACTTAAATTCACAGCAAAAAATGCAACTGCTGCAGAAAAAACCATCACTAACGTACGCTTTTTCATTTTAATCGGTGCAGGTTTGACGGCCTTCATCAAGACTAATGCAACTAAAATAATTGTATCTAAGAAGTACAAAACATCGTAAGGTTTTAGCAACGCTTCAATACTTTGTCCCAAGTCACCGGCATTCCCTGTTTGTGTCAATGTTGGTAAGGTAATAAAATCAGAGAAAAAGCGGTAATACACAATATTTGCGTATAGCAAGAATGATAGAAGTAAATCAATAATAATCATCCATACATATGATTTTTTCCCTTTAAAAAATAAGGCAAGACCTAAAAATAATATAGCCGAGCTTACAGGGTTAATAAATAAAAGCAACTCCTGCAACTTATTATCAATACCTAAGCTAAACTCTACTCTATAAGCAGAATAGGTTTTAATCCATAAAAGTACAACAGCAAGTGTAAAAAAAGCAATCGGTTTATTCAGTAACGAAGTTAATTTTGTTTTCATTTGAAACACCTCTTTAATTGAATAAAAAATTTACAATTATCCAATTGAAATTTACATAAAATTGATTTGAAATTTACATTTAATTAACAGTAATAAATATTAACTCATTTTTTGCTAGATTGCAATCTTATAAATTTACAGAATGTCTATGAAGCTATGTCCTGACTGCATTCAACAAAATTATTAACAATTTATGAACGGATTATTCCTTTAAAACTATGTTTCATTTGATTTATATTGCAAAGAATTTCAGCGATGAGGTGGTTTTAAGTGAACAAAAAAGTCAAAATGACTTTTTTCTCAATAAAAAGAGGCTGTCTCAGCCAAAGGTCACAAACCCTTTTGAGACAACCTCTCTATTTTTTGATAATAAATAGTACGACTTAGTTTTATGATTCCTTTCGCCGTAAATATATTTACATATTAATAAAGCTACTCTACCTTTTCTGGTTCTGGATAATCCTCACCAAAGGTATCAACTTTTATATGTTTGATTTTCTGCTCCTCTAACGGCTTGTCTTGTTGATCTGTTTCAACATTGACGATTTGATCAACTACATCCATACCTTCTGTTACCTTCCCGAAAGCTGCATATTCCCCATCTAAATGGCTGGAATCCGCTACCATAATGAAAAATTGCGAGCCTGCCGAATCAGGTTCCTGTGTGCGTGCCATTGAAATGACGCCTCGTTCATGCTTTAAATTGTTTTCAAAGCCATTTGAAGTAAATTCTCCTTTAATACTGTAATCTGTACCGCCTATACCGGTACCTTCCGGGTCACCGCCTTGAATCATAAAACCAGGAATCACTCGATGAAAAATCACCCCATCATAAAACCCTGATTGTGCCAGACTAATAAAATTATTAACTGTGTTTGGAGCAATATTCGGGTACAATTCAACCTTAATGATCTGATTGCTTTCTATTGTAATTGTTGCAACGGGGTTTTTCTCTATCTTTTGTTCAGACTTATTAGTTTCGGAATCACCTGTTTGCACGTCTCCTGATGCACCACAGCCTCCTGCTAGTAAGGTAAAAACGCAAATTAGTAAAATTCGAACTAACTGAAAACGGTCCATCATGTCCTTCTCCCTTCTTGTTGTAAACATTCATACATTGTTTCGACAAGGATTGATGAAATCCTTCATTTTTTACAATCACTTTATTCCTTTAACTTTAACCCTCTTCTATGTCACTGTAAAAGTATACATGATCATAAAAGGTGGTGCTTAACATGACGGAAGAAGTCTTCATCCTCACTTAAAAACTAATCAGGAATCGGCTGTGACAAATGTAGAACAATTAATCAAAATGGAACAAACATGAAGAAGGGGCTGTTTCGAAACAGCCCCCTTTCAAGCTATATTTTTTTAAAAACAGCCGCTTTTGTTTCAATCTCTCCTAGTTGAAGATCTGTAATATGTGAAAATGAATAGACACATCCATATCCATCTATATCAAATAATGTCATTTCCATAAAGTCAACTGGAAGCTCGTGTAAATGCTTCAAAATGAGTTCATTTTCTGAACTGTGAAGAAGGTCTCCCTCCTGTAAATAGTGAACAAAAGGATTGGTTTCAAGAAGATGTTCTGAAGGAATGTTTACAAATTTCATTTAAAAGCACCTCACATTTCTTTTTCTATCTTTTCTGTATTTTCTGATTATTTATATCATACACAATTACCTCATATTTGAAAACTATTTTTTAAAAATTTTATGCTGTAAATTTTTACATATTATCTTCCTCATTTCTTCTAGCTTCATATTCTAACAAACTGGTTGATTAACCTATTCGTATAAACAAATTTCCAATTACCTTTACAGGCATTCATGATAAAATAAATCCAAGGATGTGACATGGATGCTAAAATTACGACAGTTTTTTATTATATTAGTATTAACATTTCCCATTCTTATAAGCTTTGATTCTACCGGTATTAATAAGAAAGCAATTGCTTCTTATCAGTCACCTGAAGGTATTCAGTTTTTGAGCTATTCAGAAGAATGGGATCAAGCAAAACTCATTGATTTATATCAACAATTAGTAAAAAATAAACATGGGAAAGAAATTTACTCTTTACAAGAGGTATCCATTATTGGGGGGACTCATTCATCCTCATTTACTAAAGGGAGCTATCATGCGTTAACTAGTTCAATTACATTGTATCAAGGTGATACGTACACCAACCCGACTGACTATGCTGAGACACTGTCACATGAATATGGCCATCATTTTGCCTATTTCTACTTTCCATCCCACCACCTCCCGTTTTCTAAATGGCTGACTGTAAGAGGCATCGAAGCACCTGCATTACAGTGGGATGCCTTTTGGAATTATAATGAAAAGTTTCATGCTTACTACCCGCAGGAGATTATTGCTGATGACTATGTCTTATTATACGGGGCGACACATAAGGTGGAGGTTGACGATGTATATAGTAACGAGGCCTTCTATTTACGAACAGAGCATGAAAACAGCCAACTTCCAAATGTGCTGGAAAATAGTAAACTGCATTCCTATCTTGAGGAGGAAAGCGGCATAAAAATTGATGAAAGCAGGCTGCTTCAACTGCCAAAATTAGCTGATTGGAATCACTCAACACTATCATTTCAAATTTCCGATAAACCAAATGTCGCCTATCGGTTAAATCTTGAGTTCCACCAATCAGGAGACAAGGCAAGTGACGAGTGGGAGCTTTATGAGATTACTACTGATGAAACAAAAAATATTGTAGACTTTTCTTTAGATGGAATTGATCAAGAAGTATTATCCGCTTCTGATTACATGACGGCTTCTATTGATGTAGTAGATTTGTCAACTTCTATTGGGTTTGAAACAGAGGAGATCACACTAGATCTTTCAAAGATTAGCGATAAACACATGTAATGTTTTATAAAATGAGAGGCGTTGTCATCTGACAACGCCAATTTTATTTTATCCTTATTAAATTGTTACTGAACTGCCCTTTTCGATTTGAAGTTTTTTATTTTTCACCATGTTGTTAATCGCGCTAAATAATGCTTTTACAGAAGAAGTCATAATATCAACATCTATTCCGCATCCCCAATACACAGTTCCATCCTCAGCGGTAATTCCAACATATGAGACAGCATTTGATTTTGAACCGATTTCCAAAGCGTGTTCCTTATAAACCAAATCTGTGTAAACAATTCCTAAATTAGATTGCAAAGCATTACTGATTGCATCTAGTCTTCCGTTACCTTCACCTTCAATTTCATGCATTTCGCCGTTTAGGTTGATGTTTACAATTGTTTGGTAATCATCATAATGAGTAAAACGGTAATTCTTGAATTCAATAGGTGACTGAATATTTACATACTGTTTGATGAAAATGTCATAGATTTCTTCAGGCATAAGCTCTTTATTTTGACGATCGGAAACATCTTTTACGCTATAACCAAAGCTTTCCCGCATTTTTGGCGGCAGGTCAAGGCCATATTGTTGTTCAAGCACATAGCCGATACCGCCTTTACCGGATTGGCTGTTAATCCGAATGACATCACCTTCATACTCTCTGCCAATATCTTTAGGATCAATTAACAAATAAGGAACCGTCCAATGCTCACATTCATTTTCCTCGCGCCATTTCATTCCCTTCGCAATCGCATCTTGATGGGAACCAGAAAATGCCGCGAATACAAGCTTGCCGCCATATGGCTGGCGATCATACACTTTCATTTTGGTCATACGTTCATATACCTCAATGATTTCTGGGATGTTTTCAAAATTAAGCTCTGGATCTACCCCATGTGAATACATATTTAATGCAAGTGTAACGATATCGACATTACCTGTTCTTTCGCCATTTCCAAACAGCGTTCCTTCAACCCTCTGTCCTCCGGCAAGCATTCCAAGCTCCGCATCAGCTATTCCGCTACCTCTGTCATTATGTGGATGAAGTGACAGAATGACATTTTCTCGATAGTTTAAATGCTCACTCATGTATTCAATTTGACTTGCGTATACATGTGGCATTGACATAGAGACAGTTGCCGGCAAGTTAATAATTACTTTGTTTTCAGGAGTAGGCTGCCATACATCAAGCACGCGATTACAGATCTCAAGTGAAAATTCTACTTCTGTGCCAGTAAAACTTTCTGGTGAATATTGAAACTTGAAGCTCCCTTCCGTTTCCGCTGCATATTTCTGTAATAATTTTGCACCAGAAACAGCAATGTCAATAATTTCTTCTTTTGACTTTTTAAATACCTGTTCACGTTGAGCAACTGAGGTGGAATTGTAAAGATGAACGACTGCATTCTTTGCACCTTTAAGAGATTCAAATGTTTTTTTGATAATATGATCCCTGGACTGTGTTAATACTTGAATTGTCACATCATCAGGAATCAAATCCTGTTCAATTAACGTACGTAGAAACGTATATTCTGTTTCTGAAGCAGCAGGGAAGCCCACTTCGATCTCTTTAAAACCAATTTTTACAAGTAATTGAAAATATTCAAGTTTTTCTTCCAACGTCATTGGAACAACTAACGCCTGGTTTCCATCACGAAGATCGACACTACACCAAGTTGGAGCTTCTGTTATATACTCCTTTTGCGCCCATTTCATACTCTCCACTGGAGGCATAAAATACCCTCTTGTATACTTGCTAATATTTTTCATCTTTTCCACCCTTTCATATATCATACTTATTATCAATAAGTGCTGTTAGAACACAAAAAAGCCTTTCATCTCTAATAATAGAGACGAAAGACTGTTAACATCTTACGCGGTACCACTCTAATTCATACCAAAACGATATGCACTTAAGCAGATACGGGTTTTATAAACCTTATATCCTCCTACTGTAACGGTTAGGCTCCGTCTCCACCTACTCTTGCTTCATTTCAGCGAGCTACTTCAAGGTGAGTTCGGATTTCATCCACGTCTGTTTCGCACCAACCAACAGCTCTCTGATCGCTTAAAAAATCCTACTAGTCCTCTTCAATGTATTTAAATATTTAGAATATTGTACCAAAGAAATTTTTCATTATCAAGACATTTATTTCATTTTTTATTATTGCCATTTCCATTTATTATTAATGATTATTTCGATTCATGTCATTTTTTCATAGATGTATTCTTTAAATGAAAAACAAAAGAGCTTCCGTTTAACTCTTCCTTTATTCCCAATGAGCCGGAACCAGGAGTGGCGAACATAAAAAGGGTTTGAGATAATTTTTTCTATTATGTAGCTAATGCATGCTTCAGCTTCCTTCTCCTCTATTTTTTCTTTACATGATAACGATAAAACAAAATATGACTTATCAGTTTCAAGCTCAAGCAATTGGAAATGATAAACCCCCTCATGTGATTGATTCATTTGCTTCAATACTTTTTCGATACTTTTGTTGACATCAACTTCATATTTCTCAGCTTCGTTCCAGCTTGATAAAAGCGAGTCATAAAGTGATAGAGTGAGGATAAAATGTGAGGCATAGTCTTCAGGATCAAATTTTTTTTGCTTTACAGTTTCTTCTTGTTTCGGAATCATAATATACTCTTTATAGTTAGCAAAAAAATCCTTGCTCATTTCCACTTACCTTCCTTCTTAAAAAAATATCATAATTTTACAAAGTACGATAAAAAATAATCTTATATGTTACTTCTTTTTCATACACGCTAAACCCTTTTAAGAATGAAAAGTTATTTAAAAAAGATTGTCGAGGATATTTTTGTAAAACAAAAAAGGGGTACATTCCCCATAAAATGGAGGAGTCAGCCCCCTTTGCTTTCCTTCTTTTCGTCAAGTACCGACATATTAATCCCTTTTCTTTAAAAGTTTAAGAAAGGATAAAATTTTGTACTTAGTTTTAGTGTCTAGTTCCAGGTTCCACCTGCTCTAGGGTCTAGTCAAATAGGAACTGAAGGTAAAGAACACCTTCTATTCCTATTCGCCTTATGCTTGTCGCCGAATGCTAAGCGCCTTGCGCTTTTCTTATACACATTCATTTTATTCAACAGAAAATGAAAGCTTAATGATGCTGAGCATGATGGATCGTTTGTTCTAGTACATTCATTACATGACTATCATCAGGAGAATAATATAATGTGGTCCCTTCTCTCCTATACTTTACCAAACGCAAGTTTTTCAAAAAACGAAGCTGATGTGAAACCGTTGATTGCAACAATGATAGCCTTTCTGCAATCTCATTCACGGAACACTCTTGATGTGATAGTAAATGAAGGATTCTAATTCTGGTTGGATCCCCTAATGCCTTAAAGGTTTGCGAGACGATAAACAGTGTTTCTTCATCTAGCTGTTCAGTTTGTCCTTTCTTGATTTGTTCATCCATCATAAAAACTCCTCTTAAAAATTATCTATTTCAAAATATGAGTATATGTACATGTTATGTAATTAAATATTAAAAAAAATTTTGGCTACTGTCAATCTTAGCCAAAAATAAAAATGAGTCCTGCTATAGCAATGCCAGTTAATAAGCAAAGAAAGTGATAAAAGCGATAACTTTTTCTTAGTGAAGGATAAAATAATTCAAAAATAGAGATAAACCAGATTGTACTTATTGCGATACCGAGAAACACTCCAAGTATGGGGTCAGTACTAACCAGGAGCATCTTGCCGATCACCGAAAACCCTTCCAAGCTTAAGGCTACAACAGCAAAGCAAGTAAGTAATTGATGAATTTTTATTGAAGAGGCAAAAAAGATCATCATTAATGTCATACCTTCTGGAATATGGTGATACACAACTAAATGGTATAGATGATTGGAATGATCAACATGATCCCCTAATGCAATTCCAGAAGGGAGATTATGTATGATTATCGCAATGATAAGATAATAAAATGAAGCTGTTTTATCGATTGGCCGAGTAAAGGAATGAGGATGAACCAGCTTATCGATGAAATACATAAGCGGCAAACCAATTGAAATTCCAAGGAATACAGGAATAACCCCAAAATCAGATAAACTATGTGGTAACAATTCTAAGAATAAGACACCACATAATACTCCCGCACAAATCGACAAAATATATTCAATTTTCACCTTAAACCATTTTGAAATAAAAATGGAGATGGCGGCCCCTGTTAACAGAGAGAAAAAAACATTTATACTTAACGAAAATATCACCCTTTTCCCCCTCCATCAGCTTGTGTAAACCCTTATCTATATTAGGTTTATGATATCGATCAATCTTTTAGTACAAGTTATGCAGGATAACAGGCAATTTACGTTAACATCTCTTTTTAGTTTAATTGTTTAAGAAAATAATCAATCACTGCTGTTGAACACAAACGGGCCGCTACAAATGGCGGTTTAACTCCTATTGCTGCTTCTATCGGAAGACCAAGCCATAAATATTGGTTATCAATAATGATAAATGGAAATGAGATTGAAAAATCATAAACCTGATCGGCAAATGAGTGTCTATTCTCTGCCTTTGTCATTAATATTAATTGGACCTGCCGATTTCTGTTTCTTATGATGGACAGCCATTCTTGGTTTAATTCTTTTCCCGAAGGCAATCCGATGTAAATTGAATTTTTTGCCGATTGAATATCCATTTTCAGTTGTTCAAGCTTTTTAGCATGCATCCACATTAAATTTGGATGTTGATGTTTAATCCATGTGCCTATTTGATGTGGATGCACTTCTTGATTCATTTGTATTTGATAATCTACTAGCTTGCGAATCATTTTATTCCGATAGATTTTGGATTTGATAAATTGCTGATCACCTATATGAATGAATTTTCCTTTCGTTCTTGTGATCGCAACATTTATTAGTCGATCGCTATCCTTGCCAACGATTAGCATTCCCGGTTGTTCTTGCGGGTAGCTATCGGTTGAATCAAATAGGATGACATCACGCTCACTTCCTTGAAGGCGATGAACTGTTGAAGCAATGATATCCGCTTCTTGACACTCTTTTGGATAAACATCTGTCAGCAGCATGTCCATTAATGCAGCCTGTGCTCGATATGGTGTCACATAACCTATCGATCTTGATCCCGCCAGGTAGGATTCATGAATAAGTTGAAAGGACAAGAGCAATTGCCACAAATTAAACCTTGAATATGATGATTTTTCATGAAAACAATGATGTCCAGTAAAACTAGAATCAACAAGAATAGAAGAACGGTTAGGAAACGGCATCCTTTCGACAATCGCATTTCTTGATGTTTTGACACTTGGATGATCTCCAACAAGTGATTCATACATATATTTGTTTGTAAAAGAGGAAATATCCGGATGCATCCTTCTCTGTTTACTTAATAGGAATAAATTAGGATGAAGTGTTTTCCTTTCATTAAGAGAGTCCACTACTCCCGACTTATGAAAAATATCCTGTCTCAGCCACTCATCTACCAAAGAATGCCTTGCAGAGGCAATTGGCGGAAGCTGTTTAAAATCCCCACAGATGATGATTCTTTTTCCTAATGAAGCTGCAAAAGCAATCTGTGGAACATATGCCATACTTGCCTCATCAATCATGACAATATCGTAGTCTTTTTCATATATTGCTGGATCAGTCGCTGCTTTTGATAATGTTGTCCCGATCATTACAGCATCTTTTACTAATTGTATTTCTTGTTTACGAAATTTATCTAGGACTTTCCCCAGTCTTGCCTCAATGTTTAATAAACGCTCTGAGTCTCTCTGACTAAAAGATCGTCCCAAATCAAGCTTGATTAATCTTCGTTCTTCTTGCAAATTGACTCTTTTTTCAGCTATTTCGGGATTCCTTTTTTGAATTAGCTCATCTGTTGTTAAGTTCCAGCCTGACATGATCGTTGAATGTGTCCCATATCGCACAATCTCGCCCTCATTAAACTGCCCCTTTTTACCGACAAACCGAACGATTTCAGTCATTAACACATCGACTGCTTGATTGCTTTGGGCAAGAATCAGCACTTTTTGACCTTTAACATATTTATTTCCAGCTACCCTAGCAAGCGTATAGGTTTTCCCTGTGCCGGGCGGACCCCAGACAAAGGTCACCGGATTATATTTGCTTCTCAGTACCAGCTCGTGTACATTTGACTTTATGTTATGAAGCGGATGCATTGCTTCGTTAGGAGGATTTATTAATCTTTTTATACGCCCCCGTTTTCGTTTGCTTAACCGTATTTCATCAAATCGATCATGAAGCTCATCCAATAGCTCCCAAGGATCATGAAGCAAGAAAAGTCCTGTAATAGTAGAAGCAAGCTTTTCATTTAGGGATATAATGACGCTTTTCCCTTCAGATGATAAAATAACACCAGTTACAGTAGCCGGCTCAATTCTTGCCAGTGATCCTACAGGAATCCGCACATATTCTTCTGTTTCAAAATAATAGGTAAACGCTGATCCGTCATTTCCAATAAATTGACCATTTGTAAGAGAATATTTTGTACTTCCATATGTCTTTAAATGCATGATTTCAGATTTTAGCGCTTTTTGCCATAGTTTTATATAACGGTTTGTTGATTTCATGTTGTATTCTTCCTCTATCTATGCTTCTTTTTTACCGAAACATACTATACCATCTATAGGAGTGAAAATCTATTTTTTAATAAAGGTACTTACAACATGATAAGTTAAGAGAATGCTGAAACAGGGAGAAAAGCTTGGACCTGGCGCCTAATCGACGTGCCCTCACACAAGTGGCAACTCATTTTTATTGCGCAGAATTCCTCGTTTCTTGTGTTTCATTCCCTTCAATTCCACTTATTTCGTTCGATTCGCTTTGACTGCTGACTCCACCGTTTTCTCCGCTTCCAGAAACGGATTTACTTATATTTTTTAGTGAAATTGTATGAGTGTCACCAAAATTTATGACTCCTCCACTTATGGTTTCAATTTTTATTTGACCTATTATAATACATGGCATAAAGAACATTCCTTTTTATATGATTTAAAAACTATTATTTGATACTATATGAAAAGTATGAATAGCTTGTATAGTTGAAAAGTCTATAAATAGAATCAGGTAAACCATATACAAAAAAAAGACATGTACATACTACATACACACGTCTTTTTCTTGTTTTATGTTTTCCCAATTACATGGTTATTTCTGTCGTTTTATTATGGCATGAACATTCAGCTAAGCTATAACCAGTTACATGAAAGCCATGTTTTTGTAAAAATCGAATACCAATGTTAATTTCAAGTTTATTTGAGGCAATTACATGGACATATTTACTTGGTATTTCATGATAATATCTTTTTAAATAAGGGATAGGAATAAATATCGCATCCTGAAAAACGAAGCTATCTGATAAATTATTATAATCCCTAAAATCAACGATCACCTGTTTTTCATCCCATTGATCTTGCCTGACATCCACACAAGGGACTCTTTTAATGACACTATTCCGTTGATAAAAGAAATGGCTAATAAATAAAATAAAAATAAGTCCAATAATGAAATAGAAAATAATTATTCCCTCCTTTGAAAATTCCATAATGTTTTGTGAGGAGAAATATTCCATCTATACTATATAGTTGGAAAAGCTATTTATTCAAGTAATTAGACTTCATTTCAAATGGATTTTATAAAATATTCAGAATATTGTATGTTCGAAACAAGGCTGTCTTTTAAAGGTCTTACCTTAGTTTGCAGACAGCCTCATTTCATTCATATAACTTGCTTGTTGTTAAGTTTATCGATTATTGTATAAAGCTCTTCTAAGTGAGTAATTTCAAAATCAGGAATGACTTCATTTCTTTCTTTGTTATGACGGTTAATCCAAACAGATTTCATTCCGACTCTTGAAGCACCAAGGATATCTGTCATTAAATTATCGCCTACCATGATCGCTTCATCTTTTGTTAAATTCATTTTTTCAAGAGCATGTTTAAAAATAGATGCATCTGGCTTCCCTCTGCCAAAAGCCCCTGAAATAATAATTTGTTCAAAATATGGTACAAGCTCGGGAGTTATCTCTAATTTTGTATTTTGCAGGTCTGGTGAACCATTTGTAAGTAAAAGGAGACGGTATTTTCCCTTTAGTTCATCTAATACGTTAAAAGTTTCTTCATAAACAAATGGATTTTTTCGTCTTTGTGCAGGAAATTCTTCAGCTAACAATGCTCCATACTCTGGATCATCAATTCCACAAGCTTGTAATCCTTTCGTCCATGCATCCTTACGATAACCGGGAACGATTTCAGCCATCTTTTTAAAATTCTCTTCTTCATCTAAAAAATTTCCCCATAGTCCTTCGAACGGATTGATCCCGATCATTTGAGTAAAATCATACGTTTCATATGAAGAATAGAGCTCTCTTGCAGCATCTCGTACTTCCTTTTCTAATTTTTCCGGATCGATTCCATATTTTTCGTGCGCGATCTTACAGGTCGCTACAAAAGCCTCTTTTACACTTTTTTGATCCCATAATAATGTATCATCTAAATCAAAGAAAATTGCTTTAATCAATTTTATTCCCCCAATTTCTCTAAACTGGCATTCAAATACTCACACTATTCAAACAATAGATTACATAGATTTGCTTAAGAAGTAAATAGAATTTCCGTAATCCATCATAAAGAAACGATTGGTAAAGTTATTACACTAACGCAGGTTTACTTAATACGAATTCTTCAACTACTTTTGCCACACCATCATTCATATTCGTATCAGTTACAAAATTAGCAATCTCTTTAATTTCTTCTGGAGCATTTCCCATCGCAACCCCGAGACCAGCAAACTCAATCATTGCCAGATCATTGTAGCTATCGCCAATGGCAATCACTTCTTCGCGTTTGATGCCAAGGAGTTGAATTAATTGATTTAAGCTTGTCCCTTTTGTGACACCTTTTTCGGTAAATTCTAAAAAGTACGGCTTAGAACGCATCACACTAAATTCAGACTCTAGCTCTGCCTGAAGCTTTGATTCAAGGTCTTTTAATTTCTTAGGGGCTTCAACCATCAATACTTTAACAACCGGCTCTGTAACAGCTTTGGTAAAAGAATCTACAACTCGAATCGGCAAACCTGTTAGGTCCGACTCGATCGTTGTATATGGATTTTCGGTTTCCGTTACAATTTCATCTCCAACATAGGTATGAATAAAAACATCTTCACGGCGACTAATATGATAAAGATCACAAACAGCTTCGGGAGTTAACGTACTGCTAAATACTTCTTCCAAGTTTCTACAGTTTATAATTTTTCCTCCATTGAAAGAAAGGATATAACTACCGTATTCCGCTAAAGATAGCTCCTCTGCAATATGTTTCATGCCAAATGTAGGTCTGCCTGATGCTAGAACAACCTTCACACCCATTTCCTGAGCTTCCATAAGGGATTGTTTTGTTCGAGCAGAGATTGAATGATCATCTCGTAGCAGTGTATCGTCTAAATCTAAAACAATCATTTTATAAGACATTTATCACAATTCCCTTCCTCTTTTTGCTTTATCTATTATCCTACTACAAATCGACAAAGAAGGGACAATTTTTTAAAAAAATTTTACTCTTTCGCTATATTAAAAACTAGCTTTATTTAAAGGTAGGTTCTATATTAACTTGCCTTGAGATTTCGCTCTTAGGAAAGAAGTCATGGAGCCGCCTCAGCAACGACAAAAAGAGGCAAAGGGCTGTGCCCTCGCCTATATTTTTGCTGCTTGTTTAGATGCTAAAACTTGAATTTCAAGTGACCCAGCGTTTTTATCTACAATCGTTTTAATCATGACTGGATAATCTTTATTATTCATAAATTTAAAATCCGGACCTCCCCAGGAAACCGTCGCATCCCTTCCGGCAGGAACATAACCAACTGATAATGAATGGGAATGCAATTCTAGAATCTCAAGTCCTGCTTCGTCAACAGCATTATATAATGTTGAGGATGTTTGACAAATTCCCCCGCCAATTCCTTCAACAAATTGTTTATTAACAATTTCTTTTGCCTTTTGATAGCCTCTTTCCGGAGTACGTTCTCCTACAACTAAATTAAAATAAAAACGATCTCCAGGGCCTAAGATAATTTGGTTAATCGTGTTTGCTGATAAAGCGATGTTCTCGCTTCTACCTTTAACACTTGGATCAAATGTTGTTTTATAGCTTCCAATGACAACCTCGTCAATTCCTTTTATTGTCTCTTTTGTTACATTTGGAGGATTTTCTTGAATTGGAAGTGCAATCGATTTATCCAATGCACGGATATTTTTTAACGAGTTTACTAGCTTTTCCTCGTCAAGAATAACACGGCTTTGCCCGTTAATAAGCTGCCCGTTGCTTAATTTTACAGGCACCATCGGTTGATCTAATTGATTTGCTAAATCATCTGCAAGGTCTTTTAGCACTTGTTCATATTTTTTAGGATCAGGATTTAATGTTGGTTTAAATGAATGAATAATTTTTTCAGTTGTCGGATGGATTAGATCAACTGATAAATCCACTGTTTTTTCCACTAATTGAGAAGAGTTTGATACCATAGTCCCCACTGGTAATGGTTCCTCTTTTTGACTGCCGTTTGCTAAGCTTGAACTGCAACCAGTAACCAACATCAATAATAAGATTGACGCAACATATTTTTTATACATTCTCTCTCCCACTTTTCCAACTAAAATAATCTCTTTTGTTAAAATAATGGATTCCCCATTTTGTCGTTCTTTAGTAAGCACCCCTTATATGCTATTTTCCAAACATTTCATATATATTCTTATTGTATCAAAAATATCCTATAAAATGTTAAAAATTACCTTAAATTAGATAAAAAATAACCTTTTTAATAAAAACTATTTTACTACAAATTTTAAATAAAAAAATTCCTTAATATTAAATTTTTTCCTGTTTCTTTATCTATATGACGGTATTGGTTCGGTAAATGTTTCAAAAATACTTGTTTTTTTCAAAAAAAATAAAGACCACGAATTTGTGGTCTTCATTACACTTTACTATTATACTTCAACAACCCAGTTAAAAACGTCATCATGGGTTCCCGTTTGAATACCTGTTAATGTATCATACAATTTTTTTGATATTTCACCAGTTTCTCCGTTGTTAATCACTAATTTCTCATCGTTGTAGAAAAATTCTCCGATTGGTGAAATAACTGCAGCTGTACCTGTACCAAATGATTCTTCTAATAAACCTTCTTTATAAGCTTGATATACTTCTTCCATTGATAGTCTCCGTTCAGAAACCGGAACACCCCAATGCTTTAATAGTTGAATAATTGACTTTCTCGTCACACCTTCAAGAATACTTCCATTTAATGCTGGTGTGATAACTTCGCCATTAATCTTGAAGAAAATATTCATGCTTCCAACTTCTTCAATATACATTTTCTCAACCCCATCTAACCAGAGGACTTGAGAATAACCTCTTTTTTCTGCTTCTTCTTGTGCTTTTAAGCTTGATGCATAGTTACCGCCAGTTTTTGCTTTACCTGTTCCGCCATCTACAGCACGTACATATTTATTTTCAACAAAAATCTTAACAGGATGGATACCTTCTTTGTAGTAAGAACCAACAGGTGAAAGAATAATCATAAAACGGTAATACTTAGAAGGTGCAACTCCCAGATAATATTCTGTTGGAATAATAAATGGACGAATATAAAGTGAAGTTCCTTCTGCAGTAGGAATCCACTCTTTATCAATGTCAACCAATTGTTTTAAAGCGTCAATCACAAATTCTTCATCAATTCGAGGGATACACAGCCTGTCATTTGATAAATTTAATCTTTGCATGTTTTGATCAGGCCTAAACAAAAGAACTTTGTTTTCCTTTGTACGATAAGCTTTTAAACCTTCAAAAACAGTTTGACCGTAGTGGAACACCATTGTAGAAGGACTTAGCGAAATTGGTTGATATGGAACAATCCGAGGATCGTGCCAGCCTTTCTCAACACTGTAATCCATTATAAACATATGATCTGTAAAGACTCTTCCGAATTCCAACTGATCAGCTTGTGGTTTTTCTTTTCTTGTTGTACTAAGTGTAATGCTAATTTTATTTGTCATCCTAAACTCTCCCAGCTCAGATAAAATAATAAATGTAGTCGTAGCGAATAATAACTCTAAAGCTTATAAATTACGAAAAAATTCAATTAACTTTATTAACCTATTTTATAACTTTTATGAACAAATTAACAACTGTTTTTCGACAAAAGATTCAAAATAATCTATAAAAATATTATTCCAATTAAATTTTATTACTATATTTATATAAGTGTTAAACGAAAATGGATTTATTCTAGGAAAATTCTCTCTCATCAAGATAACTGATTAACGAAGAGGCTATCTCCTTATTGAAATAGCCTCGATATGACATTATTCTTTTATTTTCTTTATTTGAGCACCTTTGCTTTCAAGATAAAATATTTGCCGCTTTAATAGAAGCAATTGCTTTTTTTAAAATTTCCACATCTTGAACTAAAGCAATACGGACATAACCCTCACCGTTTGGTCCAAATGCATGACCTGGTATTACGACAATATTGGCCTTGTCAATCAACGCATATGTAAAATTAAGGGATGTCCAGCCTTTAGGTATTTCCGCCCATAAAAACATCCCAGCATCTGGCTTTGTCACTTCCCAACCGATATCTTTCAAACCATTTACGAGAAGATCACGTCTTTCCTCATACACTTTTCGGTTGCTTTTACAAAATTCTTCTCCCATTTCCAAGGCTTGAATGGCGGCCATTTGAATTGGTAAGAAGACCCCATAATCTAAATTACTCTTTAATTGATTAAAGGCATGAATAATCTTTTTATGTCCAGCAACATATCCAATTCGACTACCTGCCAGATTATAATTTTTTGAAAAGGAGGATATTTCCACACCAACATCTTTCGCACCAGCAACAGATAAGAAGCTGACTGGTTTATTCCCCTCAAAATAAAGCTCTGAATAAGCAAAGTCATGGAGTACAAGAATATTGTACTTATTTGCAAATGCAACAACTTCTGCAAAATACTCTCTGCTTGCCAACGCAGGAACAGGGTTACCTGGAAAATTCAAGATCATCAGCTTTGCTTGCTTGGCGATTTGTTCAGGAATGGCTGAAAGATCTGGCAAAAAGCGATTTTCTTTTTTTAAGGGCATAAAATAAGCTTGCGCACCTGCCATCGCAATTCCCGCAGTGTAGGCGGTATATCCTGGATCCGGAACTAAAATGAGATCCCCTGGATTTGCAAACACCATAGGAAAGTGTACAAGCCCGTCCTGCGAACCCATAACGATTGTAACCTCTTGATCTGCATTTAATTCCACTTGGTGTTGCTTTTGATAAAAAGCAGATACTGCATCGTGAAAAGATTTTGTCCCAGTCATTGTATATCCATATTGATCTTGTTTTAGCACTTCATGTGATAAAGTTTGGGTAATAAAAGAAGGCGGTGGTAAATCTGGACTCCCAATACTCAAATCTATGATTGGTACACCTTCAGCAAGCTTTTGTTTTTTATAAAGTGCCAACTCACTAAAGATAGATGGCTGAAATGAATTCATTCTGTTCGCTAATGTTATATTCATGCTGCCCTCCTGTCACAACGATTTGCGTGATAACATATTTCTATATTTATTATGAAAATAAGTGTATCATATTTAGACATTATCTAGATGATTTTAGATAAACGATTTAATCAGTTTTCTTTACTTTATATTTTTCACTTACCTATTCTGGGAATTAGACAAAATAAGTTAATCAAATAATCAGCTTTTTTATTTCATAACTGAAAATAAAAAAGTCTGACCAATTTAGCTTAAAAGCGTTTTGGTCAGGCTTTGATTGGCTAGAGATAATTTTATTGTTTTAAATTCAACTTAACTTTAGTGTTTTAGAAGTATTATATACATTTTGACATTCTTCAGCAGCCGGATCATAAAAACAATGAAGTTTGTATCGGCCAACGTACGGCTGATTATACCATTGCGGCGGACAATCTCCTGGCGGTCTAAAATACCATTAGCTGTATTTTGCTGGCCAAAATCTTTCCCCATTCACTACACGGCGTGCTAACTGTTTTTCAATTTCTCTAGCACGTTGATAAAAATAACCTTTAAAATCTTAGCAATTCGCTCTTATCCTGTTAATACCTACATTCCCAACAAGCAGCATTCCCAGTGTACCCTCACCTTCAGCTTCTGCTCTAGTAATCTTGCTAAGAGGTTTATATCTGATTGTGTAGCCTTTACAACTCCCATGGCTTCACTCCAAATCACGGTTACCTAATCATATTTAGCAAAGGCAAGGGCCATTACCATAATATTTTCATCCAACTTTTATTCCACAATGTCAAATTCTTGAATAGTTTTTAAGGTTATCATTTCACAATAGGCAACTCTCTTTTAAACCGATTTATTTTTTTCCGTTTTCGTCATTTGCTGTGAGATTGGTTTTTGCTTCAAATAAACTCCTTTTGTATAAAGCCTTTTCAATGAGAAAATCGATTTCCTCACAAATGGTAAACGCTCTGTGTAACGGTCCCAACAGGCAACCAAGATGACTATCAATATTGTTGTCTGCGGGGAAACAAGCGGATGATCAAAAATGCCTGTTAGTAGCAGAATTGGAAGTGATAAGAGAAAGAATTCCAATAATACTTTCTTTTTCTTCCACTTAATAAGAAAGAGATAACAGAATTTAAATGATATTGCAGTAAATACTAATAAAAAACCAAGCCCTCCAACTGACCCATATTCAGAGAAAAACCCTAATAAAATATTATGTGCATGAGGGACAGGTTCACCAAAATGAGCATATGCATCATAAAAGCCTAGTGATGTCGTTCCAAAATAAGGATGTTCCTTCCATATTTTAAAACTATTTTCCCATATTTCTTTTCGCACAAAGCTAGAGCTTCGAATCTGTTCAGATCTCGGGATAAGTGCAAGAATATGAATATTCACCAAAACCATAAATGATAAACAGTATATTCCAATCTTAGGAGCAAGCCTTAGTAAAAATAGAATAATCATGATAAACATTGTGGCTACTCCAGTTCTTGACTCTGTTTGAAATATCCCTGCCCCGAAGAATAAGATAAGGCTGAGAGTTGGGATTAAGCTCCTTCTCTCCTGCAGTCGTTTTAAAAGATCAGCCAGAAGGAAGGATAATGAAATCAACAATAAAAAACTTGTAAAGTTAGGGTTATATGCACTCCCAAATAATCTCCCGCTTGCATCTTCAGAAGTACCAATAAATGTAGTACCTGTAAGCAGACCAAAGACATGTTCAGGGACATTCAGTTGATTGACGATATTTCCAATGATAATTAAATACACTCCGCCTATGATGATTAATTGTTTATAACGACTAAAAAGAGAAATCGTAACGCGATCTTTAATGAATGAATACAGCCCCAAATACCCTAAAATCATAGCGAATGCAAGCAGATAACTTCCATTGCCATGCCCAAGAGCAGCACCAGTAGTTGCCAGAGCCATACAGATAAAAAAGAAACTCGTCGTATTAATAGAAAAAGAGACTTTATAATTAATAACCTCGTTCAAATGGTTCCAACCAATGACCATTAGCCACAAAATTCCTATTGGCGGAAGAATAAAACATAGCAGGATCCCTATTTCTACTGAATACTTTTTCAAATATTCCTTGATAAATGTTGTCTGTAAATTAATCATATATCTTCCTTTTCCTATCTGTCGTATTTACTTTAGAAAAAAGCAAAGGTTTTTGCTGCTAATGCTAAATATATTTAATTTCGATTTAAAATTGTAAGATTTTCAAGAATCTTAACGATAAAATTACATAATTAACCTGCAGTTAATATTTTTTTTACAAAAAACATTTAAATACTATGGTAAAATTAATCTATTTACTTAGTGGAATGAAAAAAAGATAGGAAAAAACAAAACGAAGGTAATCATATGAAATTTGACTGTCATATAAGTTTTAGAGAAGGATGTTTAGGAGTTGCCAAATAGGCATTCAATATCAGGAGTCTAGCATATTAACCGTTGGTTTTGGAACTCCGACTGTTACTGGTATTTTTAAGAAGAGGAGATTACTATGCTTAAGAAATTCACATAGAAGACCAATTGAATTCGAGCTTCTCTTTCTCACTTTAAAGTAGCGCAGGTATTAACACCTGCGCTTTTCCATCTAATTTTTTATAAAGTGCACTCGATCTACAAACGAGCCTCTTTTACAACATTAATCATCATGTTTGCATTAGGATAATTTCCCTCCTGGTACTGATCAATGACTTTTTGAATAGTAAAATCGACCCGTTCAATCGAAACACTAAAACCGCCATCATTAATTTGAACAAGCCCATAAGATGACTTTGTCAGTCCGTCAAAAGGCAATCCGACACTGCCGATATTCATAACAACTTGACCATTTATAAAACGTATATAAGGCTTATGTATATGAGCATAAATATAAATTTGAGCATTTGCATTTGACATAAGCCTTTCCATAATTCCTGAATCATCTGTGTTTGGAAGCACAACATCAAATAAATTATTTGGTGTTGCATGAAAAGCATGTATCCCTACTCCATCTATCTCAAAATGAAGTTCCTTAGGCAATCCCTTTAAATAGTCAAGATCAGTTTTTTCAAGTTGAGAAACAGTCCAATCTCGTTCCTTATTCATCATGCTTAACACTTTGTCAGGAACTTCGCCCTTCTGAACTCCTCTGACTACCCATTCGTCAGCATTCCCTTTTATGACGTCTGTCTGTAAAGAGCGAATTAAATCAAGAGATCGTTTTGGCTCCGGACCGCGAAAACAAATGTCACCGAGAACACAAACCTTATCAATGTTTTTCTGTTTTACATCTTCAATAACTGCCTCAAGTGCAACAGCATTCCCATGTATGTCAGAAATAAATGCAATCTTCATGATTGATCTGCCTCCTGCTTTTAAATATTGTTCAATTATACTATACCATTCCACTATGCAGAAGAAGTGCTATCATTCAATTAAAATAAGCAAAATGATTATAGCAAGAGAGTTCTCACCAATATTTTACTGTTAAAAAATTTAGAAGGATTTTATTGTCTAAACGAAGAATAGTGTAAGCAAATAGTTTTGTTGGAAGATGTTAAACATAGGTTTTCTACCCACCATTTTTCAAAGTAAATAAACTAGTTTTATCTTACTATATTTCAAAAGCGCTGCAGTATTCTGATGATCAAATACCCAGTTTGAGGAGAATCAACATGTTAAACAATCATGAAATGAACAGGAAACGAGCGATGCTAGAAGGAATCATTCCTTATAATCATAAGCTGGCACCTTTATTTATAAGAAATACACTGTACTCACTTATTCCAGAAGGGACCGAACATATTTATGTTGTAGGAATTGGTTCAAATTTAATAAATGGCGATAGTCTTGGTCCATTTGTTGGAACGTTACTCCAAGATTTATATCCAGAACACTTATCAATAATTGGAAATCTCCAATCTCCTTTAGATGCAACAACCCTTGTCCCTAAAGTTTCACAAGTTACTTTTAGTGAGAATAGTTTTGTCATTGCAATTGATAGTGTACTAGGTTCAGAAGGTATAGTACATTCAATTGTTGTTCGAGGTGGTTCCCTGCAGCCGGGAAAGGGCCTTGGCCGCAAACTGCCTTCTATCGGAAACTGCAGTATTATGGGAGTTATCCTTGAAAATGACTCTGGATTAGAAGCATCTTTATTTTATACGAGCCTTCATCTCATTTATAAAATGGCAATGAATATCGCAAAGGGTATCTCACTTGCAATAAGGCAATTTTTCCATTACCCTTCCGATCACCCACTTTTGCTTATTAGCTAAAAAACCTATTTTGCAACAACTACAAATTATTAAATGCTTAATAAGAAAAGCGCAAGCGCCTTGATCAGCCTGGGGCAAATAAGACGCTCATGAATAAACTGCACCCCAATTGTTGGACACAACCTAACAATTGGAGGTGCATTTTTTATGGCTAAATTTACTGGAGATGATAAGCTAGCAGCGGTTCAACGTTATTTAACAGGTGAGGAAGGTTATTTTACGATTGCAAAGTTAATTGGTACATCGGACAGTGTTGTAAGGAATTGGGTGAAGCAATACGAACAACATGGTATAGAAGTGATATATAAAAATCCTATATAAGTCATTCTGCACAGTTTAAACTAGACGTACTTAATTATATGAGTGATAATGGGACGTCTCCTAATGAAACAGCTGTGATTTTTAACATCTCTTCTCCTGCCTTAATCCTAAAATGGAGAATTCAATTCGAATCTGATGGAATTGGCGCCCTCGAATCAAAGAAAAAGGGGCGTTCAACCGTGAAGAAAAAGGCAAAGAAAAATCAATTAATTGAAGGATCTAAAGAAGCATTAGAAGCTGAAAATGAGCGATTACGAATGGAGAATGCGTATTTAAAAAAGTTACAAGCCTTAATTCAAGAAAAGGAAAAATCACAGAACAGGACAAAGCGAAAATAATTTATGAATTAAGGCATGAATTTAAAGTAATTAACTTAGTAAAAGTAGCTGGTATGCCACGTAGTACATATTATTACTGGGTAAAGCAAATGAATAGACCGGATAAATATAGTGAAATAAAAGAAGTCATCAAACAGATTTTTAATGAGCATCGAGGAAGATATGGCTATCGCCGAATTACGTTAGAGTTAAGGAATCGAGGTTATATATATAATCACAAAACAGTACGCCGTTTAATGAATGAATTAGGTTTAAAAAGCTCTGTACGTATGACGAAATATCGCTCGTATCGTGGGAAAGTTGGAAGTATTGCGCCAAACATCCTTCAACGTGATTTCAAGGCAACTAAGCCAAACGAAAAATGGATTACAGATGTAACAGAGTTTCATCTATTCGGAGAAAAATGTTATTTATCTCCTACTCTTGCTTTATTTAACGGTGAAATCGTCGCTTATCAAATAGAAAAACGACCTGTATTCCCTCTCGTTACAAAGATGTTAGATAAGGCTTTTACACGTTTAAATGAAGGAGATTCACCAGTCCTCCATTCAGATCAAGGGTGGCAATATCAAATGATACAATACCAGCAGGCTTTAAAGAAACATAAAATTACGCAGAGTATGTCTCGTAAGGGTAATTGTTTAGATAATGCAGTCATGGAGAATTTTTTTGGCTTATTAAAGTCTGAATTACTATATTTACAAGAGTTTGAAAGTATGGAACATTTTATGCTGTAATTAGAAGAATATATTGAGTATTACAATCACAAACGAATTAAGGAAAAACTAAACGGATTGAGTCCTGTAGATTACAGGATCCAATCCGTGATAGCTTCTTAAAATATTTGTCTAACTTTTTGGGGTCAGATCAGAATAGAAGGCGTTCTTTGCCTTCAATTCTAAATTGGCTAGGACCCTCTAGAGGGCTAAGGCGCTGGCAGTCAAAAACGCGGCGTCCTGTCCGACGTCCTGTCGCACTGACTGCACTTGCACATCCTATGCTTCGGGTCTGGGCGTCAAAGCGCTATCCACAGTTCAAGAATTTTATAAATTACGCTCAGCAATAACAAAGCTCAAGCACTGCTTGCCAATACCAAGAATTCTTAAAATATGAAAAGACTGTCCCAATTGAGACAGTCCCATTTTATTCTTTATTACTCATGAAAATTCGTACCATCTGTCGTTGCTTTAATGATTCCGGCACGGATCACAAAGTCACCGAAGTGCTCGCCATCTTCACGTTCCTTTGCATAGCGAGGAAGAATAACACGCAATTCATTTAAGATTTCCTCTTCACCAATGTTTTCCCGGTACATTTTGCTTAGACGGCTGCCATCAAAAGCTGCACCAAGATACATATTATATTTGCCAGGCGCCTTGCCGATAAAGCCAATTTCACCAAGAGCATGGCGTGCACAACCGTTCGGACAGCCTGTCATACGGATGGTAATTTCTTCATCACGTAATCCATTTTCATTTACAATTTCATCGATTTTATCAATTAAAGTAGGTAAATAACGCTCAGCTTCTGCCATCGCCAATCCACAAGTAGGAAGGGCAACACAAGCCATCGAACCGCGGCGGAGAGCTGTATATTGCTTGCCGTCGGTTAAGCCATATTGCTCAATTAGTTCAGTGATTTGTTTCTTTTTCTGACTTGATACATTAGCAATAATCAAGTTTTGATTAGCTGTCAATCGGAAATCACCAGTATGAATTTTCGCAATTTCGCGCAAGCCTGTCATCAATTTATAATCCTCAAAATCTGTTACACGTCCGCCTTCAACAAATAGTGTAAAATTCCATTTTCCTTTTACACCTTTTACCCAGCCATAACGATCACCGTTATGATCAAAGTGATAAGGCTTTGCTTCTTCAAGACTCCATCCAAGACGATTTTCTAATTCTTCCTTAACTGTTTCAAGTCCGAGACGGTCAACTGTATACTTGAAGCGGGCATTTTTACGTGCTGAACGGTTTCCGTAATCGCGCTGAATAGTGATTACTTTTTCTGCCACATCATATATTTGCTCAGGTTTACAGAAGCCGATCACTTTCGCAAGTTGTGGATACGTTTCCTTATCACCATGTGACATACCCATACCGCCGCCGATTGCCACATTAAACCCAATAAGCTTATCATCCTCAATAATAGCGATAAGACCAAGGTCCTGTGAATAGACATCAATATCATTTGATGGAGGCACAGCGATACCTATTTTAAACTTACGCGGCAAGTAAAGAGGACCGTACATTGGTTCAACTTCATCGATATCAGGTGTACTTGCAACCTTTTCTTCGTCCAACCAAATTTCATGATAGGCTCTAGTTCGCGGCAATAAGTCATTACTTAATTTTTTCGCCCACTCGTAGACTTCTAAATGAATATCAGATTGATATGGGTTCGGGTTGCACATTACGTTTCTATTTACATCCCCACATGCCGCAATTGTGTCCATAAGAGAAGCGTGAATGCCCTGAATTGTTTTCTTCATATTCCACTTTAAGATACCATGCATTTGAAATGTCATACGTGTTGTAAGTTTTAATGTACCATTCCCATACTTATTTGCAAGGTCATCCATGACAAGCCATTGCTCAGGTGTTGCCACACCCCCAGGCAAGCGAACCCGCAGCATAAATTGATAAGCTGGCTCAAGCTTTTGCTTTTGGCGTTCATTCCGAAGATCTCTATCATCTTGCAAATAACTTCCGTGAAATTTCATTAATCGGTTGTCGTCATCGTTAATTCCAGCACTAATCTGATCAAGCATCGCTTCTTTCAGCGTGCCCCGCAAATAGTCACTTTCTCTTTTTATACGTTCAACATCACTTGGCGGGCCATCCGGTGCTTTTAACGTTTTATTCACCATGTTGATAAACTCCTTTCATGTAAAAATCAGTATACATCTCGTTGATAACGTTTTTGCTGCTGCATATCTGCAAGATACACTTCTGCTTGTTCACGGCTCATGCCGCCTTCTTTTTCGATAATATCAATAAGCACGTTATGAACATCATGTGCCATATTTTTTTCATCTCCGCAAATATAAACAGCTGCTCCCTCTTGAAGCCACTCGAACAATTCTTTACTTTGCTCGAGCATACGGTGCTGTACATATACTTTTTCATCACTGTCACGTGAAAACGCGACATCCATTTTTGTTAATACTCCATCTTTAAGCCACTTTTGCCATTCTGTTTGATAAAGGAAATCTGTAACAAAGTGCTGGTCGCCAAAGAATAACCATGATTTTCCTTCTGCACCCATTTCCTCACGCTCTTGCATAAAGGCGCGGAATGGGGCAATCCCGGTACCTGGTCCTACCATTATGATTGGCGTATCAGGGTTTGCCGGCAGCTTGAAGTTTTGGTTATGCTGAACATAAACCGGAAGCGTGTCACCTGGTTGAAGGCGCTCAGCACATAAAATCGAGCAAACACCTTTTCGTTCACGGCCATGAGCTTCATAACGTACAGCGCCGATTGTTAAATGAACCTCATCTGGATTCGCTGCTAAGCTGCTTGAAATAGAATACAGTCGTGCAGGCATTTTTCGTAAAATTGAAATAAAGTCCTGTGCTGTTCCTTTCCATGGAGCAAAATCACGTACCAAATCAAGGAAATCACGGCCATCAAGATAAGCTTTTAGTTTTTCCACATTATCAGGAGATACAAGTTCCTGTAGCTCTTGGTTTTCAGAAAGTTTCGCCGCCTGCTCAACGAGAGGTTTTGTTAATACAGTAATTTCAAAATGTGAAATAAGCGCTTCTCTAAGTGCTAGACTTTCACCTTGTTTATTAATCGTTACATTTTCTTCTGGATTCCATTTCATTTCTTCAAGAAGCAAATCAACAAGCTCTGGATCGTTTTGCGGGTAAACGCCAAGACTATCACCTGGTTCATAAGTTAAGCCTGATCCCTCAAGTGAAATTTCAAGATGACGTGTTTCTTTGTTAGAACCACGACCATTCAAGTTAATACTTTCGAGAACTTCAGCTTTAAATGGATTTGTTCGTGAATAAGCAGATTCACCTGCTTGAGGAGCAGCAGCAGCTACAGATACAGCAGCTCCGCCTTGTGCTTCGCTTAATCCGCTAAGAACGCCTTGGATCCATTCAGCTGCCGGCTCATCATAGTCAAGATCACAATCTACACGATCATATAGTCTCTTACCGCCGAGCTCTTCCAATCGCTGATCAAAATCTTTTCCAGTTTTACAGAAAAATTCATATGAGCTGTCTCCAAGCGCTAATACAGAATACCTTAGGTTATCAAGCTTTGGCGCACGTCGTCCATGAAGAAACTCATGGAATGAAAGTGCATTATCCGGTGGATCGCCTTCCCCATGTGTACTAACTACGATTAGGAGGTTTTCAACCTTTTTCAAATTATTTGGTTTAAAATCGCTCATAGACGAAACGGTTACGTTAAAGCCATTCCCCTCAAGTGTCTTACCTGCTTTTTCGGCAAGACCCTGTGCATTACCAGTCTGGGAGCCGTAAAGAATCGTTACGTCTTTTGAGATTGGCTGTGCAGTGCTTCCGACCTGGGCTTCCTGTGTCGGTACACTTGGAGTGCCGGCTGCAGTTGCAGTTTGGGATGCTGCTAAATAACCGCTTAGCCAAACTTTTTGAGATTCTGTTAAGGTTGGCAGAAGACGGTTTAGGAGCTCTGCCTGCTCCTGGTTAAACGGACTGTTTATTACCTGAAGTTGCAACACTTTCCACCTCACAAAAGTTATAAGTATATCGTTAACGTCATTTGTGTACAATGACTGGTTTCAACAATTTTCGTTATTTTTCTATTGTCTTCTTGCCTTTTCCAGCATTGATACATATTAAAAATATTCTAATAAAACTTTACCAGAAGATCATACATTAGTAAAATACATATAAATAATCATTGTTATTAAGATTACTAATAGTTAGGAGGGATTTGTTTGTATTATGACGCATTACGGACATTTGTCACTCTTGCAGAGGTCAAAAACTTTACGAAAACAGCCGAAACCCTTCGTATGTCACAACCTAGTGTTAGCTTGCATATAAAAAATTTGGAAAAGGAGCTGCAAACAAAGCTATTTATACGGTCTCCAAAATTTTTGAAAATCACTCCAACGGGTGAAATTTTATATGATCGTGCAAAGCAAATGATCACGATTTATGAACAAACCATTCAGGATATTTTAGAGCATCACAATTCAATAAAGGGAGAATTAAAAATAGGAGCAAGCTTTACAATCGGTGAATATATTTTGCCAACATTACTTCTCGATCTGCAAAAGGATTACCCTGAGCTTGAGCTTCAAGTTATCATCGGGAATACTGAGGAAATTGTCCAATCTGTAAGGATGTATGAAGTTGATATTGGTTTAATTGAGGGGCAGACCAATGAAAAGGAGCTTTCAGTTCATCCGTTTATGGAGGATGAATTATTTATAGTTTCTTCTACCAATCATAAGCTGGCTCAGAAAACGGAAGTTACAATTGCTGATTTGCAAAATCAAGCTTGGGTTACAAGAGAAGTTGGTTCAGGAACAGGAGAATATCTTAACCATGTTTTTCGCACAAACGGCTTAAAGGTTCAATCACTTCTTACAATAAGCAGCAACCAAGGGATCAAAGAAACACTGATAAATGGTATGGGGTTGTCTCTCTTATCGAGAAGTGTCATTGAAAGGGATGTCCAGCATCAAAATTTGTCTATTATAAAAATGAAAAATCATTCATTTAAACGAACACTTTCCTATGTTTATTCGCCCATTATGGCCGATAAAAAAAATGTGAAAACCTTTATCTCTGCTTTAAACAAAAAGTGGCCTAACGAAATCAAATCAAGTTAACATTATTTTACAACACAATCTAAATGTCGAAAAAAACAAAAGCGCACGTCCTGTGCTACCAGAGCTGGAGTGGCGAAGCTCTTATATCCAGTAAATGAATTTTACCCAATCTTAACGGGCAATAATCCTCCACTGATGGAAGTCACACTTAATACTTTTCTAAACAACGATGAAAAAGCTGACTTAGAAAGGAATAAACTCTGCTTTTTAAGTCAGCACTCCTTCATGATAAATAACTACGAAATGATCTTTTCTCCAATTTTTTCAATGATCGCTTCCGTTAATTCTTTCGTCATGTCTGAGAGGTTTTTCTTTAGTTTATTATTGATCATTTTCGCCATCTTGCCCTCTGGTATGATTTCAAGAAAACCAGTCATACATGTGCTGCTTTCAGTAATCTCATCTGCTTCAAAATAACCTTTTCCTGTCATTTTTTCATTTATACCTGTTAGATTAAAGGTCACTTTTGTTGGCTCAATCCAATTTGTAATCTCAACTTTCAGCTCAATTTTTTTCTTTATCATTCCGAGATCTGTTTTAAATTTCCAAATGGACTCCCTTTCATTCACTATTACATGTTCAATATAACCAGGAACAAGCGGTGCCCAATTATCCATGACACTTACGAATCTCCATATTGAATGAATGGGTAAGTTGGCCTTTACTTTATATAATTCACTTTGCATGTGTTATCCCTCACCTTCACTTTGCAAAAATGGATCTTTGCAGAAACTCTGCCTATTCGTCATTTAAGAACCTATTCATAAAATTCCTTCATTATGTCAATTAAATTTGCTTATTAAACGATTAAGTAAAGAACTGGTGCGTACAGAAAGTCCAAAAAAAAACGCGTGAAACGATTTAGTCTCTATCTAGGAGTCATGCAAATATCGTCCCACTGCGTTCATTGTAGCTTTTGTCATGTTGAATTTTTTTAATACCAATACCAATATGGATAATAAGGGTATGGATAGCCATAGAAAGGAGGATACAATAATGCGCTGCCTAATAAACCACCTAGGACTCCTCCAATAAATGGACCGCCAAAAAACGGCCTTCCAAAATATGGTCTCCAAAAGAACGGTCTTCCAAATGGTCTCCCAAAGATTCTTTCATTGTTTCCATTGTAAAGCTGGAAATCATGTTGCATAGGCATTTTACCTCCAATTAGGTTTTTTTACTACTTTATTTCCACATTATGAAGAGAACTTATTCGATTCCTTAGGTAAAACACCTATTTTTGAACAAAAATCTAACTAATTTGAGCTATAGTCAAAGGTAATAAAAGCTTAAAACATGAAAAAAGCCCTCAAGAAATAATAATCTCCTGAAAGCTAAAACATGTTTATAAATAATTATCTGCTTAATTTTGCTTTATTACATTCACATCTGTACTTCAGAGGGAGCTGTTCGTTCGCTAAGACTGACGTCTAGTTCATTAATACGACTAATCGAGTCTTTCCATGAAGGACTGATAAAGATGAACCTTATGGAGGTTGTAATGATAGGATCAAAGTTCAGCAGTGTGAATTGATCCAAAAAGGCATCTTTGTCGTTATTTCTTACTTCCGCCAAAGTCTTCCATTCCGAACCATCTAAATATTCAAGATTAAAATCCTTGACCTGCCAGCCGGCCGAGCCGGTGACAGGTACATGCCCACTCCAAAGCTTCACTTGATTAATCGTTTGCGCGGATGTCCAATCCAGCTTTAGAAAAGAAGGAGTCTGTGTTCCTCCAGATAACCATCGTGTAGATAAGTTTCCATCTACTACTCCTTCCTTTACGTTAGTGCCAAGCGTTGAATCAACAGACAAAGTAGCAATTACCGCCAGGTTATTTGTCACGCTTAAGGTGATTGAACTGCTCTTTGTTACACCATCCAATGTGACTGTTACCTTAATTTCAGCCTTACCTTCCTTTAGCGCTGCGACCTTCCCGCTTGAGTCAACAGATGCAAGCTCTGGTGTAAGACTTTCGTAGACAATTTTGGCATTCTCTAAAGAAGCATCAGCTCCGGTATTCATTTTACCTGTTACATGTAATAAAGTTGAAGTATTAGATATAAGCTGATTTTTATCAGCAGTAACTGTTACACTGGCCAATTCGACCGGGGGATAAGTTTCCACTCTTAGATAAGGACGCTTATCGCTTTCTGAGCCATTGTAAAGTTGAGTAAGATATCCGGTCTGCATAGGATCTTGGGTAATAGCAAGTGAAACTGTTTTATCGCCCTTCAATTGATCCTTCACATACTTGGTAGCATCGAAGACATACCATGAATCAACACTGTCATTTCTAAAAGGAATGGTAGAGAGATGATCTCCAAGAACAGGCGGGGCACCACTAGAATTCCACATTAATTCGCTTACACTCCATGTATCATCCTCGACACCGTACAAGGAATTAACAACTGTTGATTCCGTACTTTTACTTTCCAAAGCTCTTCCATGCACATAAAGCCACGCTGTAGCAATCTCTCCGTTCAGTTGACTTAAATCATATTTTAAATACGTTCGAATCGTGTTGTCATCATCGCCGCCTTTAATAAACAATTTTGATGGATCGAGAAGTGATGATGCATTTTTTTGTACACTTGCGGCTTCACTAGAAGGCAGCTGTGCAGGGATCACAGCATTGTTGATATAATCAGTTCCCGTATTTCCGCTTATCACATTTCCTGTCAACAAAATATTGGTTCCATGCAAAATACCGATCCCATTTGTGTTATTCGTTACATGATTGTTTTGAATGACGATGTTCTTGGGAATGCCTGCCCCATTACCGTTCCTTGGATCACCATCATCTTTCATGGCAATGATACCCCAAAACTCATTGGCTTTATTGTCAAATATTTTGTTGTTTCTTACAATGGTTTCAGGCGCATTCTTTAATCGAATTCCCTGACTGCCGGCTTTAGTAAAACGAATAAGCACATTGTTTTCAATTATGGTTTTAGGAGAGCCAAGATATACTTGGATACCGTATTTATCCACATTCTCAATCATGTTATCATGAATATAGTTTCCCGGGCCTGATGCATCATGAGTTTCACCGGGATTTCCTACTCCAATGCCTGCTTCTCCACCGCCAACGATATGGTTGAAACGAACCTCGTTCAAATATTCGTCTTCTCCGTGAAAGTCTATAGAATCTAATGAAATGTTTTCATATTTGTTGTTTTCAATAAGATTATTATGGGTGTAGAATTGCATTAATGTTCCATGACGCAAATAAGGACCGATAAAACGATTATTGCGAACAACATTGAAATAGGAATCGTCTTCTCTGCCCAGACGGCTTTCTTTTGGCTTTCCTTCAATGCTAACTCCATAACCGCTTCCTCCATCTGCAACATCCGTCGCGTTCCTGAATAAGGATTTTTCCACGATCACATCGTGACTATTTGAAATAATGATACCGGTACGCTGGAATTTTTCAATGGTTAGACCGCAAAGAGTAATATTAGAAGATGCTTTTCCGCGAAACGATGTAATGTATATGGCTTGTTTAGGTCCGCCTCTGTCAGGGTTGGCGGTGCGAGTGTTGGTGGAATAATTCAGATTCCAGCTTGAGGTAAGGGTCATATTACTTATTTTGATATTGTTCTTCCCTGCAATCCGGATAATAATCCCATAATTTGTTGCATGTTCTCCGAAATCATTCGCATGATCTGAAACAAGAAGAACTCCCTCCTGACTTTCTCCGCGTAGCTGGACGCCCGATTTTATCGTTAAATGAGAAACGCCATCGTAAGACGTACTAGATAATTGATAATGACCATCAGGAAGATAGACTTCATCACCTGGCTGTGCTTCTTCCAAAGCAGCACGAATGGCTCGGGCATCATCTACACCGTTATCGGAAGGACTTGCTCCAAACACGACGACATTCAGTTTTCTTCCTGTTACCTTTTGGGGCTTATGCGGATTATGTGGCGTCCCATCTGCATAGTAGAGACCTGGCTTGGTTGGAGTCGGTGCTTCCGGGTCCGGTCCGGTCGGCGGTATTTCCAGATAGTTTAATACATACCCATCTGGATGTGGAGGATATACATGAATTTCGGTAATGCTGGTCCATTGGTTCTCACCCCGTCCTACTACACGAACATAACGGGCTGTTACTGGTTCGAAGCCGAATGCCTCTAATTGAATCGTCGTACCGCTGCTAGTACCGCTGTATACCTTGGACCAAGTCGTTTGATCGTTGGAAACCTCAATATCAATCGTTTTCGTGCGATTATCGCCCCTGTAAAAGGCAACACCTAGATAGGAGATCTCCTTCTGTGAACCTAAGTCCAATTCTATCCACTGTCCATCACCATAAGCTGACCAACGAGAGTTGATGTCGTCATCGATCGCATACCCTGGTATATTAGCATCACTGCCACTTGCACGATATCCCACGATAGACAACGGAGTTGCTGAGTCGCCGCTTGAAGTAGAAGCCTTGCTTTCGGCAGCTTGAATCTGCCCTGTACTTAAACTAAAGAAACATGTGACTAGCATACATAGGATTAAGATAAAGGGTTTTGGTCTTTCAGCTCGGTTTCTCATTATCTGTAGTCACTCCCCCAATAATTAAAACTTAATTATTGTAGATTTTCCAATTATCTCCGAAAAGGACAAACGGGTAGTGCCAAGACAAATTAAGACTTTAGGCAACGAGCTTGAATGATTGTAAAATTTTGTTAGAAAATAATTGGACCGCTTTTTAAGGAGGTGTATGCAAACATTTGTCTAAACAACTATTTAGAGTGGAAAATACAACGTTTCCTCGTGTTTTAAGGATGCTTGCAGACAAACTCTTATCCGCTTTTGATGCTGCCAAATACTTATTGTCTTTAGCAAGTGTAAAAGAAAGGAAATTTCCTACCATTAACTTTATTACCTTATGAAATATAGCAAACACCAAAATCTATATAAGGTAAAATGAAATAGGCAGAATCCTGGCTTACTTTTTGTATTTTAAAAATAGTATTATTGGTTTAAATTAACATTGCTACATAAGTTTTTGTAAGCGCTTTAATAAATTCGATTACTGTTTTTCCTTTCGTAACAAGACATTTACTCCGTTTAGTTGAAAATAAGCTTCTCACTATAAATTGTCCGTTAAATAGAGATTCCTACATTCAACTGTCTTGGAAGTAATTTGCTTTCTATGATCATTAAACTGAATTAATCACCCCCTTTTGATCGTAGAACGCTTTTTTGCCTTGATAGCGCTTTAATCACTCGACTTGATCTTCCCAGGCATATGTTTAAACATCAAATTTTGCTTTTCTCAATTCGCTTTCTTTCTCTCCTTTTTTACTATATAAAACTAATGAGTGATCTTTTCCGTTGGGGATATCTCCAAATAAGCTCCCTGTTCTAGTAAGGTGGACTGTAATTTTCTAATGTTCATTTCTTGAACCCTGATGTTTTCTTTTGCTGCAATAGCAGCTGCAACTCCTCCAGCATGGCCAATTGCCCCAGCAGTTGGAGTTGTTCTTACGCCCGCCTGTGCTTCAAAAGTTGCAGAGAGACATCTTCCTACAACAATTAAATTATCGATCTCTTTGGTAACAAGACATCTAAATGGTATTCCGTAAATCCCGCCCCATTCTAGTTTCTTATGGGAGGTGCCTTCTCCGTCGGGACTATGAATATCGATTGGATAACCCGAGTGGGCAATGACATCATCAAATTTACGTTGTTCCAATAAATCTTCTGCTGTTAATGTATATAATCCCACAATTTGCCTCGAGCTACGTACACCAATGGAAGGGCCTGTTGAGACAACAACAGCATTTTCAAAGCCAACCATATACTTTTTCATAAAATTCTCAAGTTCTCGACATTGTTTCCTGCCTTCAATTTCAGCTTTGCTTAAGCTCCAAGGGTCTGTACTGTCAAATCCTAATAATCTAGTCGTGTTAAAAATAACTTCTCCAGGGTTATTGGTTTCAAAAAACAAGACATCTTCTCTTTTTATCGTAATGTCTCCTTTTTCTTTAGCTTCTTTAAACTCTTTTAAATAACCAACAACTGATAATCGTTCAACATTATTAAAATCTTCAAGATTTTCTGGTACTCTAGTAAAATTATCCGGATTTTCTTTTATATATTGTTTAACCCGATTAATATCTACGTTTCTTACTTTCATTTTTAATGTCATAGGCTGGGCAGCACCATCTGATTCTCTTCCTTTCGTAAACTTGACTCCTGACCATGCTGCTAAATCTCCGTCACCCGAAGCATCTATAAAGATCTTTCCGCTAATTTCAGAAAGACCAGCTTTATTGCAGACTTTTATCTTTGTTATTTTATTTCCTTCTTTTATTACTTCAGCTAATACTGTGTGGTATAAAATCTCTGCACCACTTTCAACCAGCATCATTTCTATTTCATGTTTCATTGCTTCAGAATCAAATGGAGTAACTGAGTATGTGTAATTTGTTAAATCCTTTATATGGCCAACGGATTTGCCGATTTTTTTCAAGCGCTGAATAATTTCTTCTGTTATTCCTTGAATAGCTTGTTTTTTTCCAGCGTGAAAAGTCATCATAGGACCTACTCCTGCAGCTGTCAGCATTCCACCTAAAAAACCATAGGATTCAATAATTAATGTTTTGGCCCCTAACCTTGAAGACGCTATTCCTGCAACCGCGCCTGAAATGCCACCGCCTAAAATGATTACATCAAAATCCCTCATAAAAAACACTCCTCCAAAAAATATTAGCTACATAATACCCATACTAGAAACACCTTTAACATATCCTTTTATTTATATCTCTGTCTTATTGTTCCTTACTGTTATTGAAATGTGACCTTCCTTGTTTTCAATAGCTGAATTTGCAATCCACATAAGTGCAAAGGCAAGGTAACTGAAGCTGAAGAATGGGAGAAGACCCGGAATAGCCTGCATGAGTAAACCAAAACAAAATAAAATAAAGAACATGGCAATAACATGAAAGGGATATGAGATAGCCATCATAAACGAAATCTTAAATATTTGCATGACCTTTAGATGATAATGAACAAAAACTGGTGCAATAAAAAGCAAAGTCATCAAATAGAATAAGCAAACGGCAAACATGAGAAAAAAGAATACCACCGAAGCAGCCCCGCTCTGAACTTGAAAAAATCGCAAGTAAAAATAAGCAATAAACCCAAAAGCAATTGCAATCCCCCCAATAGCATTTGCTTTTAGAAAATCTTTTTTATAAAGCTGCTTAAAAGCAGGAAATAGGGAAATGTCAGTTTGTCCGTGAATCCACTTTCTTGTTATGGCAAACATCGTAAATGTCGCTGGAAAAAAACCCAAACCAATCAAGCCAAAGACAGTAAACATTGCCCATAAAAATTGCAAATACACAAAACGTGAGATCCACTCCATTACTGTGTAAATGCCTCCGATCATGCTTTTTTCTTGCATATTCGTCTCTCCTAAAATGATAAAATTGTCACTGACACTATTGGCTTTCATGTATTCAACCAACCTTTAGATAAAATTCCAATCTCAAACATGTTTAAACCTTTTATTCTCTTTAAAAATGGCTGTCTCTAATTGATTCAAAGTTTGTGTGAGACAGCCAATATGTTATTACCAGTACATTTTCCAATCCTTCAGTAATCGAACAAGCGCTTCCATGTAGTAGTAATCGCCCCAAATACAGCATTCATCAACACCTGTATTTCTAGGTTTATGGTAGACTGCGTGTTTTAAAACTCCATTAGCATGGGGCACATCTTTTGTCGTATAGTGTTCAGCCAGCGAGTAGACAATGTGGAGCGCACTATTTTCATAATACCCTTTCATGTCATCAGTAAGGGGCAATCTTTTACTCATTTCAAGCAGCCCGCAGGCAGCAATAGCAGCAGCAGAACTATCTCTTTCTTCTTCACCATGTGTAAAAATTAAATCCCAATAACAGACGTGATCGCTTGGGAGACGATTAAGAAAATAGTTTGCAAGTTTTTTACTTAGATTGATAAATTTTTCATCACCTGTATAGTGATAGCTTAAAGGAAAACCGTATATTCCCCACGCCTGACCTCTTGCCCAGCAGGAATCATCTGAAAATCCTTGATGAGTGTTGCCGTATAAAGGTTTTCCCGTCTCTGGATCCATATAAAATGTATGATATGTTGAAGAATCTGAACGAACAATATATTTAGCAGACTGTTTTGCATGCTTATAAGCTATTTGTTGATACGTTTGATCACCTGTTACTTCACTTGCCCAATAAAGCAGGGGCAGATTCATCAAACAATCAATAATCATCCTTCCTCTTTGTTCAGGATCTGCTAAATCCCCCCATGCTTGAATGATTTCTGCTTTTTCAAAGTAGCGGCTAAGAAGCAGTTCAGCAGCTTCAAGTGCTGCTTCCTTTCCTTGATTTTCTCCTGTTAATTTATATGCGCTAACAGATGAGAGGCTATACAAAAACCCCATGTCATGATGGTTGACTGCAATTTTGTTTTTGACTCTATCCTTAAAACTCTTGACATGCTTTTCAGCTACTTGCCTGTATTTTTCTTCTCCGGTATATTCGTAACCAAGCCAAAGCATCCCTGTCCAGAAACCTGTCGTCCATTCTACATTGTCTATCGCTCGATAAACGAAATTATGGCTGCTGGAACTAGGAAATTTACCTGTAAAAATCTCTAGGTTCTGGTCGATTTTAACAAGCACATATTCAAGAGCCTTTTCAAAATAAGCACGGTTTACAGGCGGTCTAGTTGAAAATCTTTCTTTTTTTAAAAGGCGTTCTTCTACAACTTGATCGGTACTCTGCATCGAATATTACCTCCTATATATTTCCCATCATTTCTTCATTGATCGATCATACGCTTTTTGATGGAGGTCAATATATTCCTCTACACCAAGGCTTTTAAGTTGATTCTTAAATTTCTCATAATCTATCTTTTCTGCACCTAAGACCCATTTTTGCATCATTTCATCCCGGTACGTTTTTAAATCGGCGGCAATTTCCGTAATCTTCTTTTCTTCTTCTTCAGTGAAAGAGAAAGGAGGCAGCGGTTTAGCAAAATAGTTATTGGCAGAGTATTCTTCTATCCCTTTTAAGGCAATTGGATTTAACCATTGTTTCTCATACTCAAAATCCTGATGATAAGAAAATAGTGTTTGGACTCCATACTCATGCAGTTTTGTCGGAACATCTGGCGAACTCAAAATCTCTTCCTTAAATACAGGTTTTCCATCAACTAAATCGTAAGTTTCTCCTTCTACTCCATAGTTCATCAATCGGCGTCCTTCTTCAGAATAAAAGAAATCGAGATATTTGATTGCTTTTACCGGATCCTTTGTTGAGTAGCCAATCGCTATTCCTGCTTTGTCTCCATATGGATCACGGACAGTAGGTTCGATTTTTTCCCCATCGGAATTTTCAGGAGGAGCAAATGTTTCAAACTTAAAACCAGCAACTTGATCTTTTAATAAATTATTGTATCCTGCTGTACTTCCAAACCAATCATGCGTTATTCCGCCTTGGTTGTTACCTAACAATATATCTCTTGCTTTTGCACCTCTTGTAAAAATCTCTGGATCTATTAACTTTTCTTCATACCATTTAGCTAATTCTGAGAGAGCAGTGCCATATTTTTCTTCATATGGTCCGTATTTAATTTTATCTCCATCTAAATAGAGATCATTGCGAGCCCCCCATAATATTGTGAGTTCACCTAAACTTTCCGATATCCTTGAAAAATATGGAATTTCATCTTGTTTGCCGTTTCCATTTGGATCCTTTTCTTTAAACGCTTTTAACACTTCATATAGCTCTTCAGTTGTTTGCGGTGCTTTAAGCCCAAGCTTATCCAGCCAATCTTGTCTGACAAACCAGCCTTTTTGTGCCTCTCCATCTGCTATAAAGGGAACAAAATATAGTTTTCCATCTGAGGCTGTAGCAAATTCTTCTAAGCCTTCCATCTCATTAAGATATTTCTTAATGTTTGGAGCATGTTCTTCAATTAAGTCATTCAGCGGTAGGAACGCTCCTTCTTTCCCATACTTCATTAAATCAGCCTTTGTACCTTGGACAAGATCAGGTATTTCACCTGAAGCAATCATCAAGTTAAAAGCTTCCTGACTGTCCGTTGATGTCTTTGGAGCCACCCCTTGCAAGCTGACATTTGTTAACTCAGCCGCCTTCTTAAACGTCGGCCAATCATCATTAAAAATGACTTGGCCATCAAAATGATGAAGGTGTATCTTCATATCAACGGGTTCCTTGGATACCTGAAATCCTGTAAGGCCCTTTTCACTTTCTGAGTTATTATTTGAATCAACTTCACTTGACGTATTATTGGAACACCCTCCCACAATTAGCAGAAAAACGGAAAATAGGATCAAAGCTGCTTTTTTCAAGAAAACTCCCCCTTAGACTTTCATTTCATTTTTATTTTTTACATAACAACTAATACATAAGCGTCAAAACGTTGTTTAATAACTTACTCCTTAATCCCGCCGATCATCGTTCCTTTTACAAAATATTTTTGCAAATATGGATAGACCAAGACAATCGGAATGATTGACACAATGATCGTTGCATAAATAACGGTTTCTGCTGAGTATTGGGAGGTTGTATCAAGTGAATTGGCCATTTGTTCCTTTACACTCATATCTACAACCAATTTTTTCAATAGCACCTGAAGCGGAATTTTGCTTTCATCATTTAACACAATCATTGACCAAAAATAACTGTTCCACCTGCTAACCGCATAAAAGAGTCCGACTGTTATAAGCGCTGGTTTTGATAAAGGTAAAAAGATTTTCCATAATATTTGAAGATCGTTTGCTCCATCCACTTTTGCTGACTCTTCTAAAGAATCAGGAACAGATTGAAAAAAGCTTCTCATGATAAAGACCAAAAACGTGGAAATAGCAAAGCCTACAATGATTGCCGTTCGAGTATCAAGCAGTCCGAGTTCTTTTAAATTCAGGTAGGTCGGGATGATACCTGCATTAAACCACATCGTGAACGCGATAAAAAAGGCGAAAAAGCTACGACCTTTTAACCGTTTTCTCGAAAGCGGATAGGCTCCGCAAATCGTAACAAACATGCTAAACAATGTTCCAACTACTGTGTAAAAGATTGTATTTCCGTATGCTACCCAAATACCGGGTTCTTCTAGGACCCGCTTGTATGCTTCAAATGTAATATCTTTTGGTAATAAGAGAACATCTCCCCTAAGAACAGCATCAGATGAGCTGATTGAAGCTGAGAGCACATAAATGAATGGGTAAATGCAGATAATGGCAATCAATCCGACAACAGCATAGATCATGAAATCGGCTATTTTACTTCCAAAACTCTTCATTTACCACAAACCTCCGCTCTCACTGAATTTTTTCGTAATTTTGTTCACTGTGACGACAAGCACTAATCCAACAATAGCGTTGAACAAGCCTGCTGCTGCCCCGAGCTCATAGTTTGCTCCTTGCAAGCCCGCCCGGTATACATAAGTATTTATAACATCCGCTGTCTCATATGTTGCCGGTTGATAGAGCAGAATAATGGCTTCGTACCCAACCTCCAGGAAGCTTCCGATGTTCAAGATGAATAAGATCAAAATCGTCGGGATAATTCCTGGCAAAGTGACATGCCACATTTGTTTCCAGCGATTTGCCCCATCCATTTTAGCTGCTTCATACAACTGAGGATTGATTCCGCTGATTGCCGCGATATAAATAATTGCATTGAACCCGACATCCTTCCAAATGTTCATCCCGATAAAGATCGATCGGAAATATTCTGGATTGGTTAAAAAATAAATCTTTTCTCCTCCTAATTTTTCAATGATGATATTAACAAGTCCGTTTGTTGGTGAGAGAAAATTGGTAACAATCCCTGCTACAACAACGATTGAAATGAAATAAGGAAGATATGTTGCTGTCTGAGTAAACTTTCTGTAGGTTGCCGACTTAATTTCATTAAACAGAAGCGCCAAAATAATCGGTGCCGGAAAGGCAAATACCAAGGTGTATAAACTAATGAGGACGGTGTTTTTTAACGTTCTAAAAAAGTAATCGCTTTCAAAGAATTGCACAAAATTTTGAAAGCCAACCCATGGACTAGCTTCAATTCCTTGAAAAATACTATAATCTTTAAACGCAATCTGAAGTCCATACATTGGACGGTATAAGAAAAGAATGTACCATGCAATAAACGGAATCAGCAGTAAGTACAAATATTTATCTCGGCTGATTGTTTTTTTAATTCTCTGCAGGTGTGAAACACCTATCTTTTGTGTAATTTGGGGGATTTGTTTTTTCTCTTCAGATTGAATTTGTCCATTCATGCCTTTCCTCCTTTTCTTTTTTATCATCATGCTGACTGATTCGTTCGGTTACCCCCACTTTACTCGCTCATAGCCCAGTTTACTATCACCAGTTTTTTGTATATATCTCCTTTTTTTACTTAATCATAAGAAATGTAGATGGATCACAAAAAGTATCGATACATTAAGATGATTTCTCATATTGACCTGGAGAAAGTCCAACATATTTTTTAAAGGTTCGGATAAACGTATTGACATTGTTAAACCCGACCATGCTCGCCACTTGATTAATTTTCACATCTTGCGCTGACAAAATCTCTTTTGCTTTTTCCACTCTGTACATATTTAAATATTCTTTAAAATTTTCTCCGGTTTGCTCCTTAAAAACTCTGCTCACATAACTCGATGTTAAATTAAAATGCTCAGCTAAATCAGAAAGAGAAAGATCCCTTTGAAAATTTTCATGGATAAAGCTCATCAATTGATCAGCAACTGATAAATCTGTCTTATTTGTTTGTACTTGGATGTTTTCAAGTAGCTCATCGAATAAACTTGTGATCGTTTGCTCAACCTTTTCTTTACCACGAATATGTTGAAGTCTTTGATAAAAGGTTTCATCTTCGCCAAAGATTGTCTTTTCTGCCTGATTCGTCTGCGATAAAATTCGATGAAACGTGGCAAGCAATTCAAATACAAGGCTTCGGAGTGCATATTCATCAAGCTGTCTAACATATAGATTATCGTTTAAGACGGTTTTTAAAATGGACATGGCCTTCTCCTTCTGGCCTCTGCAACTAAAATTAATCAATTCTTTCTCCATCTCAAGGGGGTAATAGTAGCTCTTTTGCTCAAAACATTCGATATCTTCAGTTGTCACAATGTTTTTTCGTTCAATTGCATACCTGTATTCAAGCAAATTTCTTGCCTGCTTATATCCTTTTTCGAAATGATAAAGTGATGCTAATGGTTCGCTGATTGCAATAAACATTGTAGAGAGTAAGCGTTCATCTAATCCCTTATTAAATGAATTTATCCAATTCCGTATGTTCTGCAAATTTGTTTCACTTGTTAAGATTGCGAGTTTCTCGGCTTCCATTTCGATCATTTCATAAGAGATGTTCTTTTCGATATGTTCTTTTAAATAGGTTAGTAGCTGAAGCTTGATTGTGAGAATCCCTTCACGTGTAACCGATTCTTCCCAATCCTTATAGTGGGAGAATTCAAAAAGGATTACCCTTCCTTGTTTAAGCTTAGTAAGACCGAAAAATTCTAATTTTTCCTTCACTTCCTCTTTCTCGACTAATCCAAGAAGCAAGTCTTTCATAAATTTTTGTTTCAATGGCATCTGGTGCTGATCAATCGTTGAAAGCAGCCTTTCGTTCATTTTTTTCATATTCGTCGTTATTTTCTGAATAAAGGCAAACTCATCTCCTTCGATGCTATCTTCTCCATCTTTTAATACTTGAAGTACTTTTTTTACAGGCTGATACGTATAATTCACGAACACAACTTGAAGTACTAGCCCTGCTAATAAAAAAAGTAAATAAACAGGCAGAGAATCGATAAGATGGCCGGCAAAAGATGTTTCAGTCACATGTTTAGGGGTAATATAAAGATACTGCCAATCTTTTAACACTTCTGAGGTTAAGGATTTGATCTGATAATCCGAAGCTGTTATTTTTTGATATGGGACAAGCTTTTCCTGAGAAGATTGCAGCTGTTTTAATTTATCCTGATTCAAGACATCAGTAATCGAAAGATCATGAAAAGTAGTTCGATGACTTAAAATACGTTTCCCTTCTATTAGAGCAAATCCTCCTTGATCAACTGAATGTAAAGCAGGGTACAGGTTTTTCGTATAGAAAGAAAGAAAAAAGACTACATTTTTGCCTTCAGCGATCCACTCTTTTTTCAAAAGGGTAATATATAGATTATCTTTCTGTGGATTCATAAGTGAAAATAATTTATACTGTCCAAAGCTATTGTTTTTTCCCTTTAAGTAGCTAGCTACCTGTTCATTTTCTTCTTTATTAAGTCCGAGCTGTTGAAAGTACCGTTCTTGGTTAATTGTCATGTCAGGTGTCACAATCATATCTTTATCTGTTTTCATCACACCTAGCTTATACTCAAACTGACTAAAAGCATTTGAATTTTTCTGCAGTTCTTTATACAATTCATTAACATAATAATGTTCCAGTTTTTCATTCGTGTTTTGACTGAAATTCTCAAACGCTTTTGAAGATTTTAGCTGGTTAATCCCACTCAATGCCACCAGTAAACGATGATCGACTTTTTCCTTCACCTGTTTTAATAGCTCTTTCTGACTCTGCTCCAACTCATAATTCGTAAACTCCCGGTTTTTTATATAATAAACAAACGACAATGCAGCTGTATAAACAAAGATAACCGCCATCATACATACAAACAACTTCCAATAAAATTTTTTCCTTTTTATCACTTCTCCGCCCCCCGCTCGAATACAAATTTATAAACAAATTAGCTTACTTTTTATATAAATTTACTTTTTTTCAACTTACTTATGACAATAAAACGATTTACCCTTGAAGTGTGACGAAAGCATGTTCTGTTTTTTTAAAACTATTGCATAGAGTAAAGTTCTCTTCACAACTTCGCTTCGATTCCTTATTATTCCTTCTTAGATAAAGAACAAAACAAAATTGACGTCTTCTTATCAATAATGGCTATCAGTTTGTATTGTTGATGGGACTTCCTACTTGACTATAAATTTGATAGCCGGAAACTGAAAATCTTTTCATTAAAAAGCCTTCAAGGATCATTCTCCAAGAAGGCAACTTCATGTTCTTACGGTTAATTAAGTAATAATTCTTCCTCTATCGGTAGAATGGGAAGCTGAATAAAAATAATGGTCCCTTTTCCTACTTCACTTTCTGCCCAGATTTCACCATTGTGCCTATTAATAAATTCCCGGCATATTGATTGGCTTAATCCATGACCTCTTACGGAAGGATGATGGGATTTGGTAAAGTGTCGTTCAAAAATGAACGGAAGGTCTTCCTTTGCGATCCCACCTCCAGTATCCTTACAAGAAATTAGCACCGACTTTTTCTTTACTTCTAATTGCAATTTGATACCACCAGTGCTCGTATGTTTTATCGCATTTGATAGTAAATTTTGAAATACTTGTCCGAAACGATCTAAATCAATTTCAAGGATCGGAAATAGCTCTTGTGTGCCTTTCTTTAATTCAAGATCTAAGGAGCTATTTAGAGATTCCTGGTAGTAAAGAAGTTTACAAACATGGGCAAGGTACTATTAAAAAATATGAGATATTACTAGCTCCGTAATCAATTTAGTAGCGTTTTTTCTTACATCCATCTAAGAGCAATTGTCAGATGACAGCAATCTGCGCCCCCAACCTGTGAAGAAAGTTTAAGATTAATGCCATCTGGGTTAAATGAGGTCTCCACCTTGGATTTTATCCCTGTTGACTTAATCAATCGTTCAACTTCCTTTTTATTTGATTGCTGAGCTGCATACATAATCTTTTGAGCAAATGGCTTTGACTGGGCAAATTTATCTAAAACCAAACTTGCTTCTCTTATTAATTTTTGCATTGATTTCGCTGATTGTTCAAATAATGTAGGATCAACATCAGGATATTGTCTACTTACATATTGATAATTGTTAATTAACGAAGACATATTGAATTGGCTAACAGGATAACCATATACATGATATACAGGGTGATACATAGGTTGACAATGATATGGATACACGTTTAAGCAGCTCCTTTACGTAAGTTACCACTTATACTATACGACTGATGCGTCTAATGGTGTTTGTCTTTTTACTCCTAGGATTATCCTAAAAATAAAAACTGTCTCATAACAGGGAGTTGGAGCCCTTTATTTGAGACAGCTTTTTTATTTTTTTATAGGCAGGAAAAGACTAACGGTTGTTCCTTCATTCACTTTACTTTTAAAATCAATCTTTCCTTTATGAAATTCAACAATTCGATAACTAACCGTTAATCCTAAGCCTGTACCTTTTTCTTTCATCGAATAAAAAGGCTCACCAAGATGTTTTAATCTTTCTTGATCTATCCCACACCCATTATCTGTAAACTGAATGCAAATATGTTCTTTATCAAATCTTTCAACATTCACCATAATTTTATTTGAAGAGGCTTCAATTGAATTTTTAATAATATTGATAAATAGTTGTTTTAGTTGATTTGGTTCACAATCAATAAGCGGCAGCTGTTCGTTGGTTATGACTTCTAGCTCAGCACCGTATAAATTTGCCTCAGATTCTAATAATGACTTGACATTCGTTAATAGTTCATTAATATTACGCTTCTGAAATTGTATTTGTTGGGGCTTGGCTAAAACCAAGAGCTCACTTGCTATAATATTAATTCTCTCTAGTTCATCAAGCATAATGTTATAATACATCTGATTCTCTTTGCTGGAGGTTTGCAGAATTTGTACAAATCCTTTTAATGATGTTAATGGATTTCTAATTTCATGGGCAACACTGGCAGCCAATTCACCTATTACTGATAGTTTTTCTGTTTTTAGAAGAAGCTCCTCTGTTTCTTTTTCTTTCGTAATATCGACCGCATAGCCAATTACTCCAACTGTCTCATCATTAATGATCATTGGAACAGCCGTACAACGCAACATTTTCTTTAATTTGTCTTTGGAGACCATTTCTATTTCTTCATTGATCCAAGGTTTATTTTCCCTTATCACATTTAAATAAGCTTCATGAACCCGTGAACGGTCATGTTCAGCGATTAGGGATATGATTGATTTTTGTAAATAAGCATCCTTTTCATATCCTGTGTATTTAAAAAAATGATCATTGACATTTGTTAGCCTACCTTTTAAGTCAATCATATACACTAATGCTGGGTTAAATTCAAATAATGACTTATATCTTTGTTCACTCTCAGCAAGCTTTCTTTCAGCCGCAATTCTATCTGTTACATCTCGTCCCATAACGACAAGCTCTTTTCTAGATCCGGTTTCATCATCAAATATTGGAATCTTGATTGTATCAAACGTTTTCATTGTTCCATCAGGCATCTTGATTTCTTCGATACAACGGCTAACCTCACCTTTTAACCAAGCTTCTTCATCAGATATTTCACAATATCTTAACGCATCACGAAAAAATTCGCTATATTTAGCTAGATCTGAATCTTTTTTTCCCTTATAATCAACATGTTCAATATTAAACAGCTTTAACGCAAACTCATTTGCCTTTGTCCATCTTCCTTCACCATCTTTAAAATTAACAAAATCAACCATGCAATTGATTAAGATGTGTAACTTATTCTTTTCTTCCTTTTCTTTTTCATAGGCCTCTTTTTTCAGGATTAAATAATAGATAAAGATACTTGTAAAGATGACAAATAGGATTCCTTTCATATTTTGAAAAATTAAATGAATGTCAGTAGGAATATTAATAAAAACAATTAAATTATCCGTCACAATAATCCATATAAAGCTGAATACGATATATACCAATAGCCATTTTATTTTATTAGCCATAATACTCTCCTTGAATATTGACGATTAATGACTATTTTACTATAGTTATTCTCGGATTACATTACTATTTAAACAGAAATTTTTTCCGAAGAAATTACAAGAAAAAAAAGGCGACTAACAATAAAAGGGTCAGTCCCCTCTAACAAATATTTAGATATATGTTGGAGAAAACGGACCCTTTAGAGAAAGCCTCTTCTTTTATTTATTTTCTAATTATCCTTAATCAGCGATAAAAGCGTTATAACCTTGTCTTTTTAAGTCTTCGGCGACAATTCGAGCAAGCTGTCTTGCTCCTTCACGGTTAGGGTGTAAGCTGTCACCCGTCATATAAAGACTTTTTGTCGCTTCAGGCCCAATTGATGTAAAGTATTGGGAACTTAGAACGTTTAGATCGACCAATGGAACACCTTCCTCCTTAGCTAATGCAAGAATGGAATGTCTATACCATCTATTTTCTGAGTTGTGAATATTTTCTACGTTAAAATCAGTCGCTCTTCCCTGTGGTGTTGATAAAACAACCGTTGCTCCTGTTTCCTTAACCTGTCTAACCATGTCCCGCATAATCTCTTTAAACTCTGCTTCGGTTGTATTGTTCTTTGGATTTGTGTCATTAATTCCCAATTGCAAAAGAAAATAATCACCTGGTTTAATATACTTCAAAATGGCTTCTAGTTGACCATCATCTCGAAAGCCTCTTGCAATTTGACCACCTGATGCCATATTCCTAACCTGGTAGTTTTGAGTATCAACAAATTCAGGCAATAGCTGACCCCATCCAGCTTGAACACTGTTTACTAAAGGGTAGTAGTTGCAAACAGTTGAATCTCCCCCTATATAAATTGTAGGATTTGGAATAGGATGTTTTGATAGTTTTTTGATTTTCAGGGCACTGAGAGTAAAATTTGTTCCAACTTTCCCTTCCGTCACAAGCAGGTTTAATTGATGATCGGTAATAGGAATTTGGAATGTATCTGTTGCCCCGTTTCCGGTCATATTGATAACTTGAAAGACACCTTCAGCCGCCACACTTGCTCTTGCAGTATTTCCAAGAGTTACAGTTACCTCGTAAAGCCCATTTGGCAGATCGACATTAAACGTGTTCGTACTTTTCGTGCCAAACGTTAAAAATTCAACTGCATCACTAGCTACTCCTGTCCCACTCGCGTCAACATTTTGCATGTTTTCAGGTGTATTAAATCCATATCCCTGTTTCTCAATATAACGATCTGTTGCGCTAACTCCTGTATATCCCTTTTCAACAGGGCCATCACCAAAGTCAAATTGATATTTCTTTGGTTCAGCTTGTGATGCTTGTACTTGAGGAGGTGCCGAAATACTCAGTGCAAAGACAACCAACAAAAGAACTGAACAAAATAGTTTCCAACCTCGTCCCTTTTTCACGGTTTGTCCTCCTTCACAAAAGTCTCCTATTTTATGAATGTCATTATATCTTGACCTGAAAAGCAATACCCATTTTCTAATGTACCTGAGAAAGTTACTTCAATTTCGCCCAATTCGCCATCAAGTATGTTTAAAATATCTTGTTGTTCAAACTTCACAATGTTTCCTTGAACCTCTCCCGCTATCTGCTTTCCATTAACCTTCATTTGTACTTCTGAAAGTCTTTGTTTAAAAGGAAGTGTCACTTTCCCTGTTACACGGTATTCACCGCCATTATTTTTTACATGAATAACATGTGGTGACATCTTAATACTTGCGTTTGCAACGACATACATATCTGGAAAGACTGGTTTAGCCATGTTATTACCGAGATAGAAGCTTGTATGTGGCGGTTGATTATAAGCGACATTTTGCCAAGCAACACCTAATCGATACACCCGGTCATGCATTAGTGTATAGATGCGTTTATCCGTTACATCTGTTGTCGTAAAAATACGAAGCTCACTGCTATCTGCTGATCTCCAGATTGCTTCTTCACGCCAGTCGCCAACTAGATCTGCCTGCAAGCTTGGATTTCCTTTCGTCGAGTTATTAGAGGCTGTGTCTTCTGCTGTTAATAGATTAATAGTCGTGTTCGTTTCATAATCCCATTTATCAATTTTTCCTGTTCCATAGCCTTTCGTTGCATCCCAATGATGGTCTAGGAGCTCTCTTGATAAGTCGCCATCCCACCAAATTCCAAAGTTCGTCGATGACGGCATCGATTCAGTTATTAAATGACCAGTACTTGTAAAGACTCCACCTCTAGCCCATACCTCTTCACCTACATAACGCGGATCAATATCAGCTGCCATTCCTCTTCCAGTATCTCGACCAGTAAAAATCCCCCATAGTACCTCACCTGAGTCAGCATCACGATATTCCATCCCATATGCAGCATTTTTACTTTCATGAACTTGAAAGACCTCCATGCCAGGATGATTTGGATCCAGATCACCTAAATGCATCGCATCACCATGACCTAAACCGGTTGTGTATAAACCGGTGCCATCATCATCTATCGCCATTGCACCATAAATGATTTCATCTTTTCCATCCTCATCCACATCTGCAATGCTTAAATTATGGTTCCCTTGACCAGCATAGCCTTCATTATTTGGTGTATCACTATCAAACATCCATTCTTTCGTTAATTTTCCATCACGATAGTTATAGGCTGCAATCATCGTTTTTTCATAATATCCTCTAGCCATAATCAAACTTGGCCGTTTGCCATCTATGTATGCAATTCCTGCTAAGAAGCGATCCACACGATTACCGTAGCCGTCACCCCAATCTGATACGTTTCCTCTTGAAGGTTCAAAATCAGTAGTTACAAGTTCCTGACCAGTTTCTCCATCAAAAATTGTTAAGAACTCAGGACCTTCCAATATTCTCCCTTCAGAATTTCTATAGTCTGCATTCGGGTCACCGATTACTTTTCCGGCAGCATCGGTTGTTCCATCAGCCGTTTTTAAAGCAACTTCTGATTTGCCATCTCCATCAAGGTCATAAACCATAAATTGCGTATAGTGGGCACCAGCTCTTATATTTTTCCCAAGACCAATCCTCCATAAGTGACTGCCATCCATTTTATACGCATCGATAAACACTTCACCAGTTATACCATTCCTTGAATTGTCTTGTGAATTTGATGGATCCCATTTCAGGACAATCTCATATTGACCATCTCCATCCAGGTCACCGACACTTGCGTCATTTGCATGATACGTATAAGTTGTTCCATCTGGGTTGATTCCATCAGCAGGTTTTTCAAGTGGTACTGAAAGAAAGTTTTTTCCCCAAACACTAACCACTTTTGATTTGGAATGTACTTCACCATCTTTAACTGCATGCACAGAGTATGTTGAATCTGCTTTACCTTGCTTATCAAGAAAATTTGTACTTGTTTTGACTGGCGAGGAATTTATCTTTTCACCATCACGATATAAGTTAAAAGCAATATCCTCCCCTTCATCTCCTAACAATCTCCAGCTTAAAAATACACCGTTATCTACTTTTACAGCTACGAGACCGCGATCTAAGTATTCCATTTGATAAGATTGTTTGGTTTGTTCCTGACTTGAATAGTCGCTAGCCATTGATACATGGGGTGCCAACAGGGAAGCGGTTAGGATAGCGCTAATCATAAATTTATTGCTTTTCTTTAATCCACTTCTTATTAACATAGACAACCTCCAGATTAGTTATTTATGAAGCGCTTTCATTAAAGGGCAAGTTTAATAAAAAGATCCTTACCTCCTTTCTTTTGCTTGATTAATCAATGAAAGATTCCTTTTTAACTTAACTGAATGCTGTCTTACAAACAAGCTCACTTTTTTGCATAACCGTTTTCTTATCAATTTGCACTTTTTTGTAAACCGAGAATCTTTTGTTGAGGGGAAAAAGGCTGTCTCTTTAGATTTGAGACAGCCTTTATGACTACTTTTGGAGAGCGATCGCTTCTTGCTTTTTTTCAATTTTTGAAAAAGCAAGAAGTGAAGACCACATGATTACAAATGCGAAGAGGCTTCCGCAAAAGATTGGAATTAATCCTGGTATAGTGATCATTAAAAAATAAATGGCAATCGCTCCTACCACCATCATGATCGTTGATAAGGGGTGTAAAATCATAATTAGAAACGAATTTTTGAGTACATGAAATATCTTCGTTTCATAATGAACAAAAACTGGAAAAACATAAAAAGAGGTTAACACATACCCTAAAAAGATCATTAATAATGGAAAGTACAGCAGCCTAATCACTCCTGATGCTTCCCTCACAATCGTAAGGTCAAAATATAAAATATATCCAACAACAAACATCAAGATCCCGATCATATTACTTTTTACAAATTCTTTCTTATATGTGGTAAAAAATGTTTTAAACACAGGAATATCCGTATCTCCTATAATCAGCTTTCGAATAACTGCAAGCATAGCCGCGGATGCAGGGAAAAATCCAAATACGATTAACCCAACAAGTGAAAATAACAGCCATAATAAATTTACATATGCAAGTTTCATAATCCATTCGGATATTTTATAAAAGCCTCCTGCTAGCCCATTCATTTGCATTCCTATCTCCTCCTTAACCTTTTATCGTTCCAATTACTTCTTATCAATCACTAATGACACTTGACACCCGCCAGGCACCATAATAATGTTATCATCAACATTTAGCCAGACAGGTAATGCATGAGGATTATAAACAAAGTGGCTGTCTGCAGAAAATTTCAGGTTTTGAAATGCCTTCAGATAATCCACAATTTCAATATTTGTTGCATACCATATATCCTCTCTATTACCAACCACTTGGCAAAAACGTTCGATAAGCTCCCAATTTTGGTCAAGATCAAACTCATAACTATGTCCCCATACATACAACATATATAGATATTGCTGTTTATGAAGGTTGATAAAGGTTTCAGTAAGCTTCATTAAATCTTTATTATGATGGCATGTTGGCTTCCATTCATAAAAATCATCAGGGATTGAAAAATCGCCAGTGGAATGAACCGTTCTTCCATACTCTATTCCTAGAAATGGAAGTATCTCTTTAATTTGACGATTATATGAACCATTTGGATAGGACATTCCTCTAACGGGATATCCTACTATTCTTTCTAACCCTTTACGATCTTCGATTATTTCTTCAACCAGCTGTTCTTTTGGCGACCTTGCAATGGTTGGATGTGTGACTGTGTGGGCAGAGACTTCATGTCCGTCATACAGCTCTTTTATTTCCTCGAGTGAGATGCGATCTCCAACACCTAATAGCCCGGAATTAATATGGAATGTTCCTTTTATTCCATACTGATTGAAAATGTCTACTAATCTCCTATCAGCTGCTTTTCCATCATCATAGCTTAATGTTACAACTTTATGTTTACCTTCAGGAAACGCTAACATTACTTTTGGCATTCTATCAATCTCTCCTTTTTTATCGCTTCATGTACGTAAAATTTATGATAAGCTGCCTTCATCGGAACCATTAGCTCGATGACAATTAAAATTATCCATCCTTTTCAATATCCACTAAATCACGATCTTGATGCAATTTCCGATATTGGCTTGGCGGTATGCCCATTTGTTTCTTAAAGATTCGATTAAAATAGCTGTGGCGATATCCTACGCTTTCAGCAATATCATTTATCTTCATCGTTGAATGCAAAAGAAGTTCCTTCGCTTTTTGGATTCGTAATTCTGTTAAATAATCAATGAAATTTATTCCTACAATTTGTTTAAATGCTTTGCTGAGCGAGTAAGGGTTCGTTCCTGCTTCTTCTGCACAGCTATCTAACGAAATATCGTTCATATAATTTTCCTGAATCATACAAACCACTTTTTCAACGATTCGCTTTAATTCCATATTCATCCTGCCTTCAAGTCTTTGGTTAAATGGCAGAATAATCGAGTTAATAAACCATTTTGTAAACCTTTCGATTGTGTGGATCTGGGAAAGCTCTTCAAACATATCTTTGCCGTTAAACAAATCATGCGGATGGATACCTGCATGCAAAATTTCATGCTGGATACTGCTGTACAATTGCCTTACACCCTGTTGAATATTCACCTCATTCATCCCATTTTTTTCTGCTATTTCCTCTAAAAACTGATGAACTAACATCTCAATTCCATCTATTTGCCCCATTCTGATTGCTTGAATAATTTCCTTTTCAACCGTAAAAGGATAACGGAAACTATTGATATCATTCAATGATCCAATCTCCTGGATATCAATGATTTGATTTTTATTTTCAAAGATTCGAAGACGTTTCCACTTATCCATTTCTTCAAAAATATGATGGATTTCCTTGATTTTATTTGTCGGTTCGCTAATGGTGACAAGAACCTGCAGGTTGATAATGTCATTAACAGCATCCGTTACTTTACTCGCAAATTGAAGAATATCCTCCCTTATTGAAGAGCCTGATGGATACAGAATTAAAACACCAACAGATAAATCTGAGAATTTCATCACATTGTATTGTGTAAACATCTCATTGGCGATTTCCTCCATTATATTTGCGGTTAAGAAGGTTACAAGACTTTCATCATTATTTGAAAAACGGTCTTTTGAATCTAATAGACCTGTCAGGTTCACATCAATTGCAATATAATGATGGTTTTCAATGATCCAACCATATCCTTTCATCCTTTTTGCTAAATCTTCTTCTTTATAATGAAAAAAATACCCTTGTACAAGCTGAAGCACGAAACTATTCTTAATTTCTGTTACTTGTTCGGAAAGACGGTGTTGTAATAAATTGCTTCTTTGTGATAATTCTTCCCATTGTTGCTCAATCAGCAAGAATTCATCTGTACCAGTCGGCTTCCATTTTTCAGTGGATTCGTTCATCAATTTACCCATTAACTTTCTAATTGGTGAATAAATCCGATAGGATGCAAACCATGACATAATAATAGCTAGAATAAGAGCGGATGCGCTAATCACTAATATGATTCTTGAAACAATAACAAGAGGTGCTGTAATGGACGACATTGGTGCTGCTGATACATATGTCCAATTAGAATCAACTCTTGATAATTGACCGACAGAAACAGAATAGATTTGATGATCAAAGGTAAATTGAAATGATTCCTTACCCACATCCAGTTTAGCTACCTTATTTTTTAAAGCGTTTACAAAAGATTCATCATTTGTATTGTTTGTCGACAATATCACCTGATTATCATGATTCAAAATGAATGTTGCGCCTTTTCCGTACGGTGTCAGCGTTTTCAAAATTTCAAGTGCATGATTTTGATTAAGAGAGATAATAATAGAGCCAAATGGATGTTTACTACCTGCAGGTATGGTATGAATAAGAGCTAGACTTGATCCATTTTGGCTTTTTCCAGGATAAGGGCCCCAGTAAATACTTTTCCCCTCTAATGTTTTGTGAAAAAGACTGACTTCCTGTTTGTTTAAAGAATGATACTCCGTATTAAACAAGACATTCTTATCTCCCTCTATATAAAGGTCAACATTTTTAATAAGAGGATGTGTTTCTTGTAAACGCACAAGTGTTTTTGAAAGATCATATGACTCTGTAAAGTGTTCAACAAAATCCATACTTCTTAATGATTCACCAAAGCGAGGTTCAATCGCCCATCGTGATGCGGAATATTCCAAATTCCTGAATTGTTCATCAATATTTTTTGCCCTTTGCTCAATTTGCTCCTCATGAAGTTTACGGAGTTCGTCCTCAACAGCGCCAACAGCAAGCCAGTAAATAAGAATCCCCGTAATTAACCCTGGAATACTGGCTATAAGCAAAATGAGAATAAAATTTTTCCGAAAATGATTTCCGTTCCAATTCACTTTTTTTAGCATAATGCCTTTATTCTTTATCCCAATAAAATCCCCCCTATTCAAACATAAAACAAAAATTATCACTTCTATTATTGCATAATTCAAACAATAAAAGAAAGCGGTTTATGAAAATCGGCAAAACTAAATTCTTTTTCATGTAAAAAGGACAATTTACTGTTTTATTCAATAAATTGCCCTTCTATAAAACTAACCTTTTACTGAACCTAATAACATGCCTTTGGCAAAATGCTTTTGGAGGAAAGGATAGACGATTAAAATCGGTAATGTTGCTACGACAACGACGGCAAGTTTCAATGATTGCTCTGGTGGTTCAACATATTCTGCACCCATTGAGGCTGGATCGCTCAACATCGATTGGGAAAGGAGAATGATTTGCTGAAGCAATACTTGAACTGGCCATTTCGTATTGTCATTGATGTATAATAATGCACTAAAGAAATCATTCCAAATCGCGACCGCATAAAAGAGTGCAAAGGTTGCAAGCACAGGTTTTGACAGCGGGAGCATAATTCTCCAGAAGATCCCAAACTCCGTACAGCCATCAATTTTAGCTGACTCCTCTAATTCTGCAGGGATATTTTGAAAGAACGTTTTTACAATAATTAAATTAAATGGATTAATCGCTGCAGGCAAAATCAAAGCCCAATAAGAATCCAATAATCCCAATGATTTCACAACTAGATAAGTAGGAATCATTCCTCCGCTAAATAACATTGAAAATACAATGAGATTCATTATGGTACTGCGTCCCATTAAATGTTTTCTAGATAGCGGATAAGCCATCGTAAAGGTAAAAAAGAGACATACAAGCGTTCCGACAACTGTTACACCAATGGATACTAATATGCTTCGGGTAAATGTAGCTGTTGAAAAAATATATTTATAGGATTCCAGTGAAAATGTTTCTGGAATGATAAAAAAGCTTCTTCTCGTTAACTCTGCTTCAGTAGCAAATGATCCAGCAATCACATATAGGAATGGACAAACCATCAGCAATCCGATGATTCCTAAAAAAATAAAGTTGAATACATCAAATACTCGACCTGCTGGAGTATTGTGCATTTTTGGCATTGCCATTTGCAAACACCTCCTCTAAAATTAAAACCAATTAAAAGATCCCGTCTTGTCCCATTTTCTTCGCCAGCTTGTTCGCACCTAAAACAAGAATGATGCCGACGACTGATTTAAACAAGCCCACTGCTGTACTATAACTATATGCACCTTGTGTAATCCCTACAAAGTAGACATAGGTATCAAATACATCTGCCACACTGCGGTTTAATGAATTCGACATTAAGAAAATTTGTTGAAAGCCTGTATCCAGGAAGTTTCCAAGCCGCAAAATGAGTAAAACGATAATTGTACTTCTTACAGCTGGCAGCGTAACATGCCACAATCTTCGGAAACGACCTGCTCCGTCTACAATCGCTGCTTCATACTGTTCTTGATCAACAGTTGCTAGAGCGGCTAAGAAAATAACCGTGCCCCAGCCTGTTTCTTTCCAAATAATTTGTCCCATTATGAGCGGGCGAAACCACTCAGGTGATGATAAAAAGTTGATTTCCTTTCCATAAAAATAAGAAACAATTTCATTCATCACCCCACCGCTTGTTGTAAAGAAAATATACGTAATACTTGCAACGATTACCCATGACATGAAATGGGGCACGTATATAAAGGTTTGAATCGTTCTTTTATAAGAATTAATCCGTAATTCGTTTAAAAGAAGTGAAAGGATGATTGGTGCTGGAAAAAAGAAGACCAGGTCTAATGCCGCTAAAATGAATGTATTTCGTAATAATCTAAAAAAATCGGGGTTTTGGAAAAAGTCTTTAAAATTTTCAAAACCTACCCATTCACTGCCAACCACACCTTTAAATGGCGAATAATCTTGGAAAGCAATGACAACTCCCCACATTGGCACATATTTAAAGATCAAAAAATAGAGAATTCCTGGAATTAATAAGAGATATAACCATCGATCTCTCTTTAATCTCTGCAGCTTTGTAATCGTTGTCGTTTGTTTCTCACTGACTATATTTGCTGAGTGATTGTACTCTTGGTTGACATTTTGTGTTTTAAGAAATGCCACTGTCTCTCCCTTCCTTCCTATGATGTACGATTAAAAGTTAGGAGGTGAGCTATGCACCTCCTGACTTTTCAAATTATTTGTTTGCCTCTTTGTATAATTTATTGATTTCTTCAATATAATCTTCTCCACCAGTACTGCGCCATAATTCGATAGCATCCTTAAAGCCTGCTTCATCAATCTGACCGACGATAAATTTAATTCGTGCATCATTAATAATATTGTCTAATTGCTGACCTTTTTGAGCATAAACCTCAGAAACTAGGGCTTCAGCAGGGTTTGGAACAACGATTTCTTCATTTTCTTTTTTAACTTGTTCTTCCTTTAATAATAACGGTGTTTGTTCTTCTTGAATAAACCGGTTCTCTGGTATTCCAGTCTGGAATTGGTTAAGGTCTGTGAACTCATTAATAAGAGCTTCATTATTTTTCGTAAGGTTGACTAAATTGCCATCTTTCATTTCATAATGACGTCCTTCTAAGCCATTGTAGGCTAAAGTTTGAGCCTCCTCTTCACTTAACTTATCAATAAACGCTAAAACTTTTTTCAGCTCTTCTTCTGTTTTTACGCTGGATTTAGGAATGGCAAGCATACCAGAATATCCAGAGGTAGGCAGGTTATGCAGACCAGTCGGCCCTTCCACTGCACCTATTACATCGATTGGCTCTTTTAAATTAGGGTTTGCAGCCAGCATGTCTTCTTCAGCACGATGAGCACGGTCGACTACATCGACAATAACACCTGCTTGTCCATTTAGTAGCGGGTCACCCCATTTTTGCGGATCCATGACCGCAAAATCTTCATTAATTAATCCCTCATCATAAAGTTTTTTAAAGAATTTTAGTGCATTAAAATATTCTTCTGTCATAAAATCAGGCTGCAAGTTTCCTTCTTCATCCTCGCCCCACTTATTTGGAGCTCCAAACCATGTTTGCATAATGTCCCACGGACCTGTGTATTTTGAAACAACCATTCCATAGGTATCATCTTTTCCATTTCCATCTGGGTCTTTTTCTGTGAACGCTTTCAAAACGTTGTAAAAATCATCAATTGTTTTCGGTGTTTGCAACCCGACATTTTCTAACCAATCTTTTCTAAATGTTATCCCGTTTCTTCCCAAAGGACGACTGCGATAGATTCCATAAATCTTTCCGCCTATGGAGCTATTATTTAACGTAATTTCATTTGCTTGACTTAGATTAGGATAATCCTTTAGGTAAGGTCCAAGCTCCCAAAAAGCATCGTCTTTAACCGCACTTATGAAACTAGGTAATTTTGAAGGAATCATCATAATATCCGGTAGATCACCAGATGCTAGTGTAATATTTAATTTGTCTGAATACGAGCTATTAAGAACCCAATTCACTTTAATATCCGTTTCCATAAATTTTTCAAGCTCTTTAAATACTGGACTATCTTCACTAGGAGGTTCTGGTGTATAAGCCGTCGTCATAATTGATATCGTATTATCTGATTCGCTTTTTCCGGATTCTTTACTAGATGTTTCTGCATCGCTGCATGCAACTAATGATGATGAAATCAACATTGTTGAAAGTAATGGAAGGACAATTCTCTTTCTTATTTCTTTTTTACTTTTTCCCATTTAAAATTCAGCCCCCTGTATTAAAATTTTTATTGGGAATCAAACGTCACTGCTGTGAGCGGGATGATCTCTGTCTTTACCATAATTCAAATCGATTTTTCTAACAATTATCATTTTTTGCCTTCTAAAAAACCATTGGTAATACTGAATTTGCAGTGTGAATTTCAACTTTTTTGACTAGATAATACTTTTTTGTAAACGCTTTTATGGTTAATGAATAGTATATTTAACCACTGTTCTTCTTGTGAAATAGGACATACCATACTTAATTATTGGATGCTTTAATACTATTATCAGATTGTATATTAGTGCATAATGTTAATTAAACTAGAAGCTAATTTATTTTACATAGCTTATGATTTTGTAAGACTGGTAAAGTATCAAACGCTGGAACCTCCACTAAATAAACGTTACCATATCCGCTCATATCACTGGTAAAAAGAATTTTCGTTCCGTCAGGACTAAAACATGGATGAACATGAACTTGTTGAATATGAAAACTACCACGATGTTTGCAGAGTACTCTTGGTCCCTCCATTTTATCATTATGTTTTTTCCACAAAAATAAACAGTCTTGATAGAATGAACCGTGATAAGCAGTTGTTTGCTGACCATCACCGACAATTAATTCACTATCTTTTGAATGAATATGCATATTTTGATAGGGAAAATGATATTGTTCACATTCTGTATTATTAAATTTAATTGAGCCTAAAAATTTGCCATCTTTCCGATCCAATGAATCTGTGAAGCCATGATAGCCAATCCTCAAACCATCTGCATGCCAATATTCATGTCCAGCATATTGATTAGGGTCGCCCTCTGCAACCTTCCATTTTTGACCCGTATCAATATCAAGCACCCAAATTCGATGGTCTACTTTCTCCCATGGTCCTTCATGACAGAATGTAATCAAATTTGGTTGAGTTGGAGATGCATTTATATGCCCAATCCACCGCTGTTCTTCATGAATAATCCTTACATCTCCCGTTTCTATTTTCAGTAAACAAATTTGGCAATGGGGTCTTGCCGCTTCTGTTTCCTCAAATCCAATATATCCGCCGGATAAGTTGCTTTTAATCGAATATGATAAATCTTCAGTAAGACCAAAACATAAATGTTTCCCATCAGCAGTACAACTTAAATTACTAAAGTGATAGCCTTCTGGAAGTTCAAATAGTGTTTTCTCTTGATAGGATGCTAGATTGATGGCAATAATGTTCTTATCCAATGTAAAGTAAGCTTCCAATTTTTGCGGGTTAATAAATGTACCCTGAATTCCTTTTTTCTGATCTCGTTTTAAATCTGTAAGCTGTGTCAGTTCTCCACTTAGCAGGTCAATGCTATATAAATTTGTCCTGTTTTCCCTGTCAGAACCAATTAATAATTTTGTGTTTCCGTCATACCATGCGTTATTTGTGAAATATAAATGGTAACTATGTCCGAAATAATCCGTTAGTTGTGTGATTACAGCACCGGTTAGCGGATCATGAAATCTTTTCAATTCGGATGGCCATTTTTTACCCTTTGTCATCGAGTTTCCTCCTAAAATTATGATATCGAATAAGTGAATTTTTTTCTGTTTTAGTAGATATACCCCGCTATTTATCATTGAATGCGATTTTATTTTTACTGTTTACGTATCTATCTTCTTTTTTTAGTTATTACTTCATTACTTCAAAAACTTCTAATTCTAGCTCTTCTAACGCTTCTGCTACTAATTTAGCCATTTCTTTCGCACCCTTTTTAGTAAAATGAGTATAATCAGTCTCATTAATAGATGCCATAAATAGTTGAAAGGATTGTTCATACCCTATTGATCGATAATAACTCAAACTTTTATCCATTAAATCGATTAACTTTACCTTTTTTTCCTCTGCGAGTTGTTTCATTGCCAGACAATAATCGGTAAAGTCATTTATAAATTGCCCATTTTCTATATGAAGCCTTGCAACAGGCGTAATGAGAATTGGTATGGCATTTACCTCTTGTGCACCTTCGATATACTTACTTAAGTATGTCTTATATGTTGTATATGGTTCAGTGTATCGCCCTGGTTTGGATTTTGTTGAATCATTGTGGCCCATTTGGATTAATAAATAATCATTTTCATTCATTTCCTCAAGCAACATTTGAAGCCTTCCTTCCTCTACAAAGGTTTTAGAGCTTCTTCCTCCTATCGCATGATTCAGCACTTGAATTTCTTCTGGAAGAAAATGAGTTAAAAATTCTCCCCATCCACCTTGATTACTGTCTTTCTGATAAGCCTGGACAGTTGAATCTCCTGCAAGAAAAATTCTCCTTCTATTTTTACGCATAAACCTTCTTCCTTTCATTTGATAAACTGTTATACTCTCTTATATAGTAAGCAAAAAAAGCTTGGCACGACTATCGTACAATTTTGATCATGCCTGATTTCTTCATTTATACTTTTTTGCGAGTTTACTATTTTATTGCTCGTTGCCAATGAAGCGATAAATAAAAAATGCACAAAGTGTTTAGTAAAAAACACTTTGTGCATTTAACAATTAAAATCTTATATTAAGATAAAACTGTACTGCCCATTAAATAACGATCCACTTCACGTGCTGCTTCACGGCCTTCATTGATTGCCCAAACGATTAAGCTTTGGCCGCGTCTTGCATCACCTGCTGCAAACACACCTTCAACGTTTGTTTTGAAATCGCCATATTTTGCAGCAACAACATTTCTAGCTGTTGTTTCTACATTAAATTGTTTTAATACTGGTTGTTCCGCACCCTCGAAACCAATTGCAATGAATACTAGTTGAGCTGGCCATACTTTTTCTGTTCCAGGGATTTCCTTAAAGTAGTATAAACCATTTTCATCTTTAAGCTTTTCCATTTGAACAGTATGAAGCTCTTTTAAGTTCCCATTTTCATCAGCAACAAGCTTCTTTGTTTGGATAGAATATTCACGAGGATCGTTGCCGAATTTGGCTTCTGCTTCCTCATAAGCATACTCCATCGTAAACACATGCGGCGCTTCAGGCCACATATTTTCTTTTGTACGTGACATTGGTAATTTTGGGTGTTTACCAAATTGAACAACACTTTTACAGTTTTGACGAAGAGCAGTTGCGACACAGTCAGCACCTGTATCTCCACCGCCAATAACAATTACATCTTTACCTTCTGCATTGATGAACTGCCCGTCTTCAAAGTTTGAATCCAGATAGCTCTTTGTTGAAGTAGTTAAATAATCCATTGCAAAGTGAACACCGTTTGCTTCACGGCCTTCGATTACTAGATCACGCTGCTTTTGGGCACCTACACAAAGGATTACGGCATCATATTCCGCACGAAGTTCTTCAGCGGTAATATCTTTACCAACCTCAGTATTTGTAACAAAGGCAATTCCTTCCTGGCTTAATAAATTGATACGGCGTTCAACAATTCCTTTATCAAGCTTCATGTTTGGAATCCCGTATGTTAACAATCCGCCCGGACGGTCTGCACGCTCGTAAACTGTTACATAGTGTCCCGCTTGGTTTAATTGGTCAGCACTTGCTAAACCAGCTGGACCTGATCCCACAATAGCAATCTTTTTGCCTGTGCGCTTTTCAGGAATACGAGGTGTAATCCAACCATTTTCAAAGCCTTTATCAATGATTGCTTTTTCAATGTTTTTAATTGTAACAGCCGGATCAGAAATCGCGACATTACATGAGCCCTCACAAGGAGCAGGACAAACTCTTCCTGTAAATTCAGGGAAATTATTTGTTTTTACTAAACGGTCTAATGCTTCCTTCCATCTTCCACGATAAACTAGGTCATTCCACTCAGGAATTAAGTTATGAATTGGGCATCCTGAAGTGAAACCATTGATTTCAGTACCAATATGACAGAAAGGAGTAGCGCAATCCATACAGCGCGCTCCTTGTCTGCTTAACTTTTCCTCAGAGAAAGGAGCTGAATACTCTTTCCAGTCATTTAAACGTGCAAGCGGCTCACGTTCTGCCGCCTCTTCACGCTTAAATTCTAAAAATCCTGTTGCTTTCCCCATCTTCCTCTCCCCTTTCTACTGTACTACTGCTTTGGAACGTGATGAAATTGCCGTTCCCTTTTTTTCAGATTTTGCATTTGCTTCAAACGCACTCATGATCGCTTCTTCATTCGTTAAACCAGCTTGCATTTGTTCTGCAATTTTTTCCATCATTCGTTTGTAATCTTTAGGAATAACCTTAACAAACTTCGGTAAAACTTCATTCCAATGCTCTAATACAAACTCAGCCTTTGAACTGTTTGTATAGCGGAAATGAGCTTGGATCATATCTTCAAGATCTCTGATTTCCTTATCGTCAGTTAATCTTTCAAATTCAATCATCTCAGTATTACAAAGATTTTTAAATTCTTCTTTATTATCAGCAAGTACATAGGCAATACCACCTGACATACCTGCACCAAAGTTTTTACCAACTTCACCTAGGATTACAACGCGGCCGCCAGTCATATATTCACAGCCATGATCTCCTACACCTTCTACAACTACATTAACACCAGAGTTTCGTACGCCAAAGCGCTCACCCGCACGTCCATTAATATAGGCTTCACCACTTGTCGCACCATAGAATGGTACGTTACCAATAATGACATTATCAGATGCAACAATACTTGATTCAGCTGGTGGAGCAACAATAATTTTTCCACCTGAAAGTCCCTTACCTAAATAGTCATTTGCATCACCAGTTAAGTGCATCGTTACACCACGCGGTACGAAAGCACCAAAGCTTTGTCCTGCAGAACCGGAGAAACGCAGTGTAATTGTATCTTCAGGCAGGCCTTCCTCGCCATAGCGTTTAGAAATTTCACTACCAACGATTGTACCAGCAACACGATTAATATTTTTTATCGAGAATGAGGCATCAATCGGTGTACCTGTTTCAATTGCCTTCGCAACTGCAGGTAAAATTTCTACCATATCAAGTGATTGATCAATTTTATGATTTTGCTTGAACTTTGCAGTACGAGCTCCTTCAGGTTGGAATAAAAGAGTAGTTAAATCTAAATCTTTTGCTTTCCAATGTGCTTTTGCACGCTCGCTTACTTGCAATACATCCGTACTACCAATCATTTCGTCCATGTTCTTGAAGCCAAGCTCAGCCATGATTTCACGAACTTCTTGAGCAACAAAACGCATATAGTTAACAATGTGATCTGGGTCACCAGTAAATTTATCGCGAAGTTCTGGATTTTGCGTTGCAACACCGACAGGACAAGTATCTAAATGACACACACGCATCATGATACACCCCATAACAACAAGCGGAGCAGTTGCAAATCCATATTCTTCTGCACCTAAGATCGCTGCCATGACAACGTCACGACCTGTCATTAATTTACCATCTGTTTCTAGTACAACACGGTCACGCAGGCCATTAAGCATCAATGTTTGATGTGCTTCCGCTAAACCAAGCTCCCAAGGAAGACCAGTATGCTTAATACTTGTTTTTGGAGATGCTCCAGTACCGCCATCATAACCACTGATAACAATAACATCTGCTGCTCCCTTAGCAACACCAGCAGCAATTGTACCAACTCCAGCTTTAGCAACTAATTTAACACTAATACGCGCATCGCGATTTGAATTTTTCAAATCATGAATCAGCTGTGCTAAATCTTCAATTGAGTAAATATCATGATGTGGTGGAGGTGAAATTAAACCAACACCTGGTGTTGAACCACGCACATCTGCTACCCATGGGTATACCTTATTTCCTGGTAATTGACCACCTTCACCAGGCTTAGCACCTTGAGCCATTTTAATTTGCAGCTCATCCGCGTTTACTAAATAATGGCTTTTTACACCGAAACGACCTGAGGCAATTTGTTTAATCGCACTGCGGCGGAAGTCACCATTTTCATCAGGTGTATAACGATTTGAATCTTCTCCACCCTCACCGCTATTGCTTTTACCGCCTAAACGGTTCATCGCAATTGCCAATGTTTCGTGAGCTTCTTTACTTAATGACCCAAAAGACATCGCACCTGTTTTAAATCGTTTCACAATCGATTCAACCGATTCTACCTCATCGATTGAAATCGCAGTTCTGTTGCTGTTAAATGCAAACAAATTACGTAAGAAGCCAAGTCTTTCCTCATTTGCAGCATGTGAAAATTTCTTGAAGAGTTCATAATCATTTTTGCGACAAGCCCATTGTAATGTGTGGATGGTTGTCGGGTTAAAAGCATGATGCTCTCCATTCTTTCTCCATTGAAAATCACTACCAGAATCCAATGTTTTATCCACTTTATCAGCAAATGCATCTTTATGGCGTAAAAGAGCTTCCTTCGCAATGGTGTCTAAGCCGATTCCGCCAAGTTGTGACGCAGTTCCAGTAAAGAAGCGGTCAATAACATCTGCACCAATACCGACAGCTTCAAAAATTTGAGCGCCGCGATAACTTTGTACAGTGGAAATCCCCATTTTAGACATTACTTTTACAACACCTTCTGTAATGCCTTTAATGTATTTCGCAACAGCTTCTTCATAGCTAACTGCCAAGCTTCCATCTAATACTGCTTCCTTATAAGTGGCATAAGTTAGATAAGGATTAATCGCATCAGCGCCATAGCCAATTAAAGCTGCAAAATGGTGTACTTCTCTTACCTCTCCTGATTCAACAATGATGCTTGCTTTTGTACGAGTACCTTGACGAACCAAGTGTTGGTGCAATGCACTAACTGCTAACAATACAGGGATCGCTGCTTTTTCTGCATTCATTTCACGATCAGATAAGATAATGATATTAACATCTTCAGCAATAGCTTTTTCAGCTTTTGTAAATAGTTCTTGTAAAGAATTTTCTAAATCTTCTGTAAATAATGTGTCAATTGTTTTGCTTTTAAATCCGTCATATAGATTTAGGCGTAATTGTGATAACTGATCATTAGAAAGCACTGGTGTGTCAAGCTGAATTCTGCGAGCATTTTCTTTAGTTGGATGAAGAATGTTTCCTTCAGTCCCAAGCAACGTCATCGTTGATGTTACAATTTGCTCTCTAATCGCATCAATTGGCGGATTTGTAACTTGCGCAAAAAGTTGTTTAAAGTAATTGAAAAGTGATTGCGGGCGATCTGACAGAACCGCTAAAGGTGTGTCATTCCCCATTGACCCAAGCGGATCTTTACCTTCTGTAATAATAGGAAGCAAGTACTTTTTGATATCTTCATACGTGTAACCAAATGCACGTTGACGGTCGGAAAGATCTGCTACAACTTCCTCTACTAGCATTTCTGTATCATTTAGCTTAATAAGCTGCTCATTTAACCATTCTTGATATGGCTCTTCTTTCGACATTTCTTCTTTAATTTCTTCGTCCGAAATAATGCGTCCTTCTTCTAAGTCAATAAGAAGCATTTTCCCAGGACTTAATCGATCCTTGTAAAGAACGTTCTCCTCTTCAACCTCGATAACCCCTACTTCAGAAGAGAAGATAATGTAATCGTCCTTGGTTACATAGTAACGTGCTGGACGTAAGCCGTTACGATCTAAAATCGCTCCGATTTGTTTACCGTTTGTAAAGGAAATCGCAGTCGGTCCGTCCCAAGGCTCCATTAAGCAGCTGTGATATTCATAAAAAGCTCTTTTCTCAGGGCTCATATGAGGGTTCTCTGTCCAAGGTTCCGGAATCATCATCATGGCTGCATGTGCTGGCTTGCGACCTGCTAAAACAAAGAATTCAAAGGCATTATCTAAAATAGATGAGTCACTACCTTCTGCATCTAATATTGGCAGAACCTTTTCAAGATCTTCACCAAATGCTTCAGATACGAATTGCTGTTCTCTCGCTTTCATCCAGTTCATGTTTCCACGAAGTGTATTTATTTCACCATTGTGAATTAAATAGCGGTTAGGATGTGCTCTCTCCCAGCTAGGGAAAGTATTTGTACTAAAGCGTGAATGAACTAAAGAAAAAGCAGAAACAAAGTCTTCATCTTGTAAATCTAAATAAAAAGCATCCACCTGTTCTGGAGTAAGAAGACCTTTATAAACAATGGTGCTGCTTGAAAGACTAGTAAAATAAAAGCGCAATTCACGTTCTGCAGCCCATTTCTCTGCTTGTTTACGGATCACATATAATTTACGTTCAAACGTAATATTATCAGTAATGTTCTCATTTGCACCAATGAATACTTGACGAACGACAGGGCAGCTTAATTTAGCAACAGGTCCAATGGCTTCTACGTTTACTGGTACAGTTCTCCAGCCTAATAATATTTGACCTTCTGCTTCAATAAAGTTGTTAAGTTGTTCCTCAATTTGTTTTCTCTCATTGTCGTCTGTTGAAAAGAACATCATTCCAACACCGTAACGACCACTTTCAGGAAGAGTCATTTCCTGACAAGTTTTTTTGAAGAATGCATCAGGGATTTGCACCATTAAACCAGCGCCATCACCTGTAAGCGGGTCACTGCCTTGTCCACCCCTGTGGTCTAATTGACAAAGCATGTTCAGTCCTTTTTTTACAATATCATGTGTAGCGTGGCCTTTAATATGAGCGTATAAACCGATACCGCATGCGTCATGTTCAAACTCAGGACGGTAGAGACCTTGTGCTTTAGGAATTTGATTGTAAGTCATGTATATCTCCCCCCGTTAGATAATCTTACACCCGATAATTTTCAGATAATTACATTATATCTTTGCAAATTGATATTAACAATATATAATTTAGATAAGATCTATCTAATATTGATATAAATCGATAGGAGGCCGCGATGGAATTACGCCAATTACACTATTTTATGGAAGTTGCTGAACGGGAACATGTTTCTGAAGCTGCACAATATTTACATGTTGCCCAATCTGCTATCAGCAGACAAATTGCTAATTTAGAAGCGGAGTTAGGTGTGACTTTGTTTGAAAGAGAAGGTCGAAATGTAAAGCTAACTCCAATTGGAAAGGTATTTCTTGAACATACTAAAACCGCAATCAAAGCGATCGATCATGCCAAAAAACAAATCGATGAGTATCTTGATCCTGAAAGAGGTTCAATAAAGATCGGATTTCCGACAAGCCTTGCAAGTCATTTATTACCAACTGTCATTTCAGCATTTAAAGAAAAATACCCGAATGTTGGTTTCCATTTAAGGCAAGGCTCATATAAGTTTTTAATTGATTCCGTCATCAACCGCGAAATAGACTTAGCTTTTTTAGGACCTGTTCCGCAAAACATTCCAGAAATCGAAGGCACCATTTTATTTTCTGAAAATATTTCTGCTCTGCTGCCATCTACACACCCACTGGCGTCTAAAAAAAGCATTCTCCTAAATGAACTTAGGAATGACCAATTTGTCTTATTTCCTAGAGGCTATATTCTTCAGGAAATTGTTATTGAAGCATGCAAACAGGCTGGTTTTGTCCCAAGCATCTCTTCAGAAGGTGAAGATTTAGATGCGATCAAAGGGCTAGTGTCTGCAGGGATGGGTGTTACCTTATTACCCGATAGCACCTTTTATGAAACAATCCCAAGATTCACGGTGAAAATCCCAATTGAGCTTCCTATTGTCAGAAGAACAGTCGGAATCATTATTTCTAAAAAAAGAGACCTCGCCCCTTCTGAAAAAGTCTTTTTTAAATTCGTTAAAGAGTTCTTTTCAATGCTAGAGCAATATCAATAATATCAACTACGGGCTGCCTCAATAGGGGCGGCATTTTCATTTTGTCCGCCCGTGTTACCATCATAACAAATTTTTTTAATTCCTTATGTAAGTAATAAATGGTAAAGCAAGCCTAGTTTCTACTATTATATATACATTTTTATTATTAACAAAAATGGGAATGAAAATCCTTACATTTGCTCAAACTACAATCGAGTGAGACATCCTTCTATGGTCGTTTTCTTACTGATGGATAATAGGAATTCCATCAAGGGAGAATATCTGTCCATTAAGTTTTCTGAAAAAGTGGTTTATCACTGATTATTTTCTTGGAGGCTTGAAACCTGTGAAAAAAGAAAACTATCTTACAAACGCTCCTAAAAAAGAACAAATAACATTACAAACAGACGGAAGCTATCCAAATTTAAAAAATATTGATGGAGATTCTGTAAACGAACATAAACATCAAGAAGTAGCCAATTCTTTAATAGCTGAAAAAGAATTCGGTCAGCAGCAGGAAAACAATTAAGGAGCACAAATGAAGGGTGATCCTACTTTGGTATTTGCCAAGAAGGGACACCCTTATTAATAAATTGTTTTTTACTATATATAATCCGGAAAATCTGTAATAATCCCATCTACCTTTGCATGCTTTAAGGCTTTTACTGCCTTCATGTCTCTAGCTGTATATGGCATAACCTGCATATGATAGTCGTGGATTTTTTTAACAAGCCTCCTTGTGACAAGCGCTTTATTCGGATTAATGTATTGAACAAGTTTTGACCATTCTTTTAATTGTACATTTGATATACCTTGGACACGATATTTCACCAGTAGTCCTAATGGAATAGTTGGTGCTAATTTATTAAATTCCTCTAAAAACTCAAAATCGAACGACTGTACGATAATTTCGTTATGATTAGGGTGATCAAGAGAATTCTTTTTTAGTTCAGCTGCAAGCCTTTCTGAAATGGAAGGATATAAATTAGCGTTTTTAATTTCAATTAAAAACCCAACTTTTCCATGAAATTCAGTTATTACCTCTTGAAAAGTAGGAATCTGCTGACCTGAAAATTTTTTATGAAACCATTGCCCTGCATCCAGCTTTCTTAGCTCTTCATATGTAAAATCTCTTACATTACCCGTACCATTAGTAGTTCTGTCAACAGTTGCATCATGAATAACGACAATCTCACCATCTTTTGTCATTTGGATATCTAATTCAATATAATCAGCTTTTAAATCCAGCGCTTTTCTAAACGAAATCATCGTATTCTCAGGTGCATAACCAGATGCCCCCCGATGAGCAATAACTTGTAACTTACGATTGGTTGCACTATAAGAATTTAGTTGCAGAATTTTTCTTAACAAGGAGTTCATCATTTTTCTCTCCCGCCTACTTGTTTTACTCTCATTATGATAAAACGGATAACATTTCTTCATTTATTTTACCATTAATTTTCTAAGTTTAGGTTTAAAAGGGTATGAAAAAGGGTATTACTCTGCTTGTTCATTCAAAATTAATACACGAATATTGAAGAAATGGAGGGGGATAACTTGAACAATGGCTACATACATGATAATGGGTTAGAAGAAGCAAATAATAAAGAGATCGTGGCATTAGTAAAAGAAGCAATGAAATCGGGGATAAACAAAGAAGATTTCAAAAAATTTATTGCAGCAAAAAAACTGAAAAAGAAAAAACTCTAAACAACATAGGTGGCTGACTCAAAAGAAAAAACTTTTTTTGAGAAAGCCCCTTTTTATTTCGTTTGTTTCTGGGAATGTTTAATCTGTTTAAATTGGTTAATAAAATGTTCCGGATTGGTTTTCACAGTATAAGAGTACATTCCTTTTGTTGTATGCAAGTAAAGAAAGCCAGTATTCTCTGAAAAAAATCGGTATGAAATATCTAATACTTCCTTTAATAAAAATGTATCAAAGGATGTGCATAATCTTTCAGTTGTGAGGACTATTTCATACTCTAATTCCTTATGAAATTGACGATTTTCTTCAATCCATCTCGTTACTTTGCTGTATGGCAGATTTGCTAATATTGTCACTTTGTTCCTCCTCATGCAAGTTGCGTTTCTTCATTTTAAAGATTACTTGTTAGTAAATGTTGTCATTTTATCAATATCATCCACTTTTATTTTCCTTACAACCCGATTTATTCTTGTTGTTCAGCATTTCGTTCTTTCTCGAAGTGTTCATTAATCCAGCCTTTTTTGTTTTTCTATCATAAAAGTCTGATAAAACTTGTCATTCTTTTATCTTCGCGATCATAAACGAATTTTCCTACATTCAACATTAACTATATAAAAAAACAAATTAATGCCAATAATATTTTTTAGTTTTCCATTGTTTGAAAGGAATAAAAATAGGGTCAGACCCTTGTCGCTGTGGTCAGACCCTTTGTATTTTCAATTTTTATTTGAAAAACATTATACGATCTATTGTAAATCAAATTCAGATAAAGAATCCATATGACTTGCAATCATAGCAATAATAGTACTAGCCTCTTCTTTACTAAAAATGAAATTTGTCTCATCTTTAATTATGTCATCTTCATCAGTTCGAATCCGGTTTATTCGACGAAGTACGCCATCTCCTGTCTCCTGTACTACACCAAACTGATAAGTAACTTCAACTTCATCTTTATAAATAAACGCTGTTACTTCTGGAGTCTCCCATTCGACATCAATTTCTTCAAGAAACTCAGTATTTTCTTCCTCTACATACTCATAATCATTTTCGACATCATCCTCAATGTCATCATTAAGATAATAATGAAAGCTATCATGTATAGTATCAACAATGTCTTCAATATCGGAAAGAATTGTTCTAGTGGTTTGCTCGTATTCAAAATCAAACGTTTCAATATAGAAATCTTCATTATGAGGATCGAAAAACAATGTACAAAAATAATCGCGTTCATCATCTTCTGCTTCTACATAAAATTCAATTCTCGGATGCTTTGCACCACGGTCAATTGACATATGACCAATTTGATCATATTTTTCACAAATCGATTCAAGCTGATCCTGCAATTCACCACATACACGGTCAAACCATTCTATACTCATCCTTCATCCACCTTTCCTTTTTCATCCTCCCTAGTATGTCCTAGCCATTAAGAAAACGTGCAAAATTTTTGACTAAGAAAAACGGTTATCAATTCTTTTGGTAAGCACATATGATATTAACATCACTTCCGACAGTCAAGAGAGGAGGAGAAAATGTGGTTTATATAAAAAAGGAAGCAGAACCTTTTATTTATAAAAACCCTGCAAAAATCAATATTTCATCAAACCAAGCTACGTTTCGTAAAAATTATTTGCAGGAATTTATCATCCAGCAGAATCAAATCAATTCTTCATTAAAACAAGCCTCAGATAACATTAATTGCTTAGTAAATGAAGCAAAGAATGAGCAGCAGCAGCAATTTCATCATGTCTTGACAAAACTCGAACATCAGGAACAACATACAGCACCATTAGTTGAAAATATCCTGAAACAGGATGAAGCATATAAAGCATTGATTAAACGATTTGAAGCCATTGACGAATTTAATCAAGAACTTATGAAAAGACAAGATAATGAAGGGGTCGTCAACCAAGCAATCGTTGATCAGCTTACCATACAGGATACCGCCATTAAGCAGTTGGCGAAAAAGATTGAACTTTTTGGCGGACTTCACGATCATTTCAGTGATCAGCTAACAGAACAAAAAATCATAAACGAAGATATCTTAAAAACACTTCAACTACAAGAATCTTTTCATATAACGATTTTAGAACGATTAGATCATCAAGAAGCCATAAATCAGAAGGTGTCAAGAGACTTAGATAGCCTAAAAGCAACTCTGTTTGAAAGGATTAGCTATGTAGTTGAAAAGATTGAAGAAAATTATCAGCAAATTACAGGATTTGTCACACAATTATTAAGCAAATATGGAATTTTTCATCGAATAACGGTTAATAAGGAAAAGAAGGAAAAAGAATTAACAAAAATAAATTGAGTCTTCCTTCATAAAGCTGACCTAATCGGCAATCTATTGCCTTTATTAGATCAGCTCTTTTATTTTACTGTTGGATTTAAACTACCGCTCTTTCCGCTGCAGGCATTCTATTATTCGTCGTAAAAACATCCTTATAATAAAGCAAACATGTTTTTACAACGACTTTTAGGTAAAAACTAAAATAGCAAGAAAAAGGATAGGAGGAGAGAAGATGCCAGAAAAACTGCCTGAATTCGTAAAGAGTGTATATTTTGTTGATGAACCAGGAAATTGGCATTTAAAACCAGGTGCTCCTGAGGAGTTAAAGCGCGAGTTTAAACATTATCTCGATTCGCTTTGTAATATTCAGGATGAACCAGGTACGGTAGACAGTATTCATGTGTCATATCCTTATAAAGAATAGTCAAAAAAATTTAGAGGATGCTCAGATCATTTATCGAATGAGACATCCTCTAGTAAGTTATTGATTGATCGTAAAGGTAAATTTTGTCGTTGTTTTGTATTCATCACCAACATCAAGAATACAAGGAGAAAACTGTGGATGATGGATAGAGTCTGGAAGCCCTTGTGTTTCTAGACAAATTCCTAAATACTTTCTAGCTTGCACATCTCTTATTCTAAAGTCACCAAGCATATTTGATGTGTAGACAACAACGCTTTGTTCTTCTGTTTCAACAAGTAGCTTTCTTCCGCTTTCTTCATCAAGTAAGACGATTTCTTTCTTTTGATCTTCATCTAATAAGAATGGATGGTCAATTCCTTGTCCAACTAATTGAACCTGCTTGTGATCAGCTAAGATCGCTTCACGCAGTTCTTTTTCTTTTTGAAAATCAAATGGAGTATTTTCAACATCAAGGAAATTTCCAGTTGGTATTAATTGATCATTTAGTTCAAGAAATTTTTTGCTATTTATCTTTAATTTATGTGATAAAATATCATTTTTTATATTTCCACTTAAATTAAAGTATGTATGGTTCGTTAAATTCACTAATGTTTTCTTATCTGTTGTCGCATCGTACGTCATGATCAATTCATTTTGATCTGTTAATAAATACGTTACTTTTACAGTTAACGTACCTGGGTATCCCTCTTCTCCATCTTTACTAACATAGCTAAACTCTACGCCAGTCTCATTGTTTGTCACAATTGGTTTGGCATCCCAAAGTTTTCGGTCGAAGCCTTCCAGACCGCCATGCAAATGATTAGCGTTTTCATTTTGTGGTAATTCATAAGTTTCTCCGTCTAAATCAAAGCTGCCGTTTTTAATTCTTCCAGCAACACGCCCCACTACCGCACCGAAATAAGGAGAATTTTCAAGGTAATTCTCAACATCATCAAATCCAAGAACCACATTCTCTAATTGTCCCTCTTTATTGTGGGTAAGGATTTCGGTAATAATACAGCCAAGATTGATACAGGTTACCTTCATTCCATGTTTATTTTGAAGTGAATAGGAATAAACTGCTTCACCATTGTATTCACCAAATTGCTCTTTAACAACCTTCATGCTTCTCTCTCCTTCTGCTCGATTCCTTAGTATGTCAGAATTTTTTATCTTCTAAATATAAAACATTAATCTATAAAATATTAGCTATTTATCCTGTATTTCCTGCTATCAGTTTAAATTTTTTTCTAATTTACAAATATATTGAACGATTTCTTCATTCACCGACTTCCATTTCTTGGTAGGTATTTGATGGTTTACATGTTTAAACAGGACAATGCGATAATTTGCTGAGTGTTTCCTATAAAAATTTTGGTATAGATTTATTGCATCAGACCTCGTTCCATCCATCCAAAGTAAAGGAACACGAATCTCTTTAAAATCGTTTGTTACATTCATATCGAGAACCTCTTGATAAAATTTATACCATGCACCTAGTTGAGCTTTGTTCATATGGGATATCAAGAGTTCTTTTAAATCTTTATTTTTCGTATGACTGTTAGCTAAAATGTTCGTTAGCAAGTTTCTATGATGTTTCACCATATACATTCCTAGTTTATGTTCCACTTTAAGTGAAGCATTTAGAACTGCTGGATATCCTCCAATTAAAATTAGGCCAGAAACACGTTCCTGATAATGGGAGCTAATTATTTGCGCAATTCCGCCCCCAGCGGAATAGCCGCAAAGTACAGCGGACTTAATCTTTAATGCATCAAGTAAAGCTAAGATTTCTTTACTATAATACATGATAGAAAGATCGTTTACATTTGCCTCTGAACTATCTCCATGACCTGTTAAATCCGGAATGATCACCCTCATCTTATCACTTAACTTTCGTTGATAATAGAAGACATGCCTTCCCATTCCAGGTGGATGAATAAAGAGTATCGGTATCCCATCTCCAAGGTCATCATATGTTATTTTTTTATTATCCTCTATTATTACCGTTGGCATAAGATCAACCCCTAATCGATTATTGCTAGTATTATTCCACAAATCCATCAAGTTAGTTCTTTTGCTGTTAATAGAAATACTTACCAAACGGTAAAAAGAATATTGCGAATGTATTGTGAAAAATTATTATCAACAAATTATTAAAGGAATCATCACTAGATTTTATAATGGGTTAGCCTAGTAGGTTAAAAGCTTGGTGCAAATCCAACTTAACCCACCAATTAATCATTCATAAAGGAGATGGATCAATATGGCAAGCACCAGTAATAGCTCAAACCAACTTTTAGTACCTGGTGCTGCTCAAGCGATCGACCAAATGAAATTTGAAATTGCTTCTGAATTTGGGGTAAACCTTAGTGCAGAAACAACATCTCGTGCAAATGGATCTGTTGGTGGAGAAATCACAAAACGTTTGGTATCTTTTGCTCAACAACAAATGAGCGGTGGAGTGCGATAATCAATCCTTATATTAGTGGCTATAAGGTACCTCATTGGTACCTTTTTCATATTTCGAAAGACGTTTAATGAATCAATAGAAAAATGGTTATGATAGTCGGGAATAACTATATCCTTAGGAGATGATCTTTTATGGTAAATGAAAACTTTAACAAATTTATTAAAACAGAAGCTAAGCATAAATCTGAATATCTTGGTTCAAATCAAAAAAATGCACATAAAAAAAATACGTTTACAAGTAGTGTGAATACTAGGTCTAATACAGATATGTCTGTTGGGGCAGGCAGAGATGTATTTGAAGAAAATAACACATTGAAATAATAAATGACGGGGGTTTCTCAAAAGGACTAACCTGTCCCTTTGATTTGCTCCTTTCTTCTTTTTATTTTTTCCTAAAGGCATATGCAGTAAATGGTGATTCCCCTTTCATTTATTGTGATAAAATGAACAAGAATTGATACAACGGTAAAAGAGGGAAATAAAATGAAAGATCAGCAAAACAGGATCATATTAATCGATATTATTCGCGGGTTCTCCTTGTTAGGTATTTTGTTAGTAAACATGCGAAGCTTTTATTCACCGGAATTTATTGAGATGTATTATGGAAAACCTGTCACCTACCAAGGTTTAGAATATTTTTTCTCACTATTTTTTCAGCTTTTTATCCATATGAAATTTTATCCTATTTTTTCATTTTTATTTGGACTTGGCTTTTATTTTTTTCTCAAAAAGACCAATGGAATGAACCTTTTTATTAAGAGATTACTAGTTCTTCTAATGTTCGGTCTTTTTCATTTAGTTTTTATTTGGTACGGAGATATCTTACATCTATATGCATTAGCAGGGCTTTTGCTGATATTTTTTCGTAAGCTATCAAACCGTTATATTTTGTATTGGGCATTTTTTTTCATTTCTCTTTATCATATTGTGCTAAGTGCAACCGTTTTTTATATTCCTGCTGGGACACAGTTAAATGAACCTTTATATAATAACATTGTTTCAGAATATACATCCGTCTATGCAGAAGCCTCTTATCCTGAATGGCTTTTATACCGATTGAAGATTGAGATCCTCCCAATTCTTTTGCAAATTCCTTTTGCAATGATCCCTGTTTTAGGGATGTTTTTACTTGGTCTATATACCGGTAAGAAGCAATTATATTTACATAACGAAGATAATGATTTACATATAAAAAATATATGTAAATGGAGTTTCTTGTTAAGCTTGCCTTTCCTTGCTGTAAACATACTAATCTTAACCTCTACCCATTCCTTTGGTATTTCTGTGAATAGGCTGAGCCATTTTCTAACAAGCATTAGTGGGATTATCATGAGCATTTTTTATATGAGCTCGTTTTATTTTCTTACAAAAAAGTCAAATGCTTTATTTCCGTTTCATTTTATTGGAAAGATGGCATTAACCAACTATCTCTTACAATCGATTATATGTATTGGTTTTTATCGTTTTTTTCATTTATATGGACAGATTGGATTACTAGAAGGTACCCTTTTTAGCATGATCTTATTCTCTTCTCAATTATTATTTAGCTATTTTTGGCTTATTTATTTTCATCATGGACCATTTGAATGGATATGGCGCTGCTTCACTTATGGAAAGCTTGTACCATTTAAAAGATGGCCTGCAAACAAGTATATTTCAAATAAATAATATGTGGATAAAGATCCTTTATTTTGCAAAAAATAAAATGAAGATTTTTACAAGTGAAAATGACATGAGGAGGAATAAAATTGGATATAAATCGAGTAAAACAAATCCTTTCTTCATCAGCCGATATTAAAGTCATATACAATGGTGTCTCTGTCTGGATTGATGAATTACATGAAGATCAAGAAATGGTTACTTGTCATTTAAGAGGACCTCTTGAGGAACGGACCCAAGTTCCTGTTGCGGAATTAAAAGAAGTATAATTTTACATGTTTATTCCTTTTTTGGGTTGATACAATACCTGAAGGATATTAGTAAGTATTATACATATTGTAAGGAAAAATGTGTATAATGTATGTAGTAGTTAATCTCCTTACCAAAGGATGTGTTTAAATGAGATTTCAACAGCAAGTCGAAAAGCCACCAGAGGTAAACCTTAAGATATGGACTTGTGGATCAGCTGAATGCAATGGTTGGATGAGAGATAATTTCAAATCCAATGAGAACCCGGATTGTCCGCTTTGTGGACATGCTATGGTTGAAGACGAACGTACTTTACCAGTGGTAGAAAATTTCTCAGCAGTAAAAGCAAAAAAGGAATAAAATAGATTTACAACGAATTTTTTATAAAGGGTCAGACCTTTCATGTAACACTCATATAGGATTTCTAACTATTTTCTCCTATATTTAGTGTTTAAGGGTCTGACCCTTTCGTTTTGAGTCAGACTTTTTTATATGAAATTTAAATAAAGAATCCCTTTGACAAACTTTTAGACAAGTTCTCCTCCTAAATGTCATATAGATAAGGAGAAATGTATTATGAGGAGGGAACGTTATGAAGTTTGTCATCATTAAAAGAAAATGGTTGTTGCTAGTTGTTGCAGCAATTGTAGTTGGTGGATTGTATTATTATACAAATGACGCTATTCCTACATTTAATGATAGTCAGGAACAAGGCAGTGAACTTGTCATAAACATGGTAACCGGCGAATTTACCTCAACAACAGCTGATGGCAAAAAAATTGAAGCCTACCGCTTTGACCCTGGAACCATTGTCATCCCAAAAGATAAAGATGTTACACTAAGTATTTTTGGTGTAAATGGTGAAGAACACCCGTTTTACATTGAAGGAACAGATATAAAAGGAACTGTTAAAAAAGGAGAAGAAACAATTGTTCCTTTGCATTTTAAAAAAGAGGGCACTTACAGACTAGTTTGTGACACACATAGCCATGCTGGGCATGGAGTCCCTATGATTGCTACGATTGTTGTTGATTAGCATTGATTATAAAATGAAAGGGTCTGCTCCAAAACACTAGATATAAGACCGATCATCGTTGGAAGGTTTGTCATTGTTATTTATTGGCGGAACATGACCCTTTCTGAGACAACCTCTGTTCCATTATTTTTTTCGGTTATACGATTCGATTAAGTAACTTATAAGTTTTTCATCCTTCGTAAGTCCTGCTGAATAGGACCGTTTTAAAAATCGTTCTGCCATTTCAAAGGTTTGGTACTCTTCTGAAAGTAAAGCATGATTTTTTTCAATCACCCATTTACCATTTACATTTTGATAAATTAGAAATTGTTCTTCTTCTCTATTTTCATAATGTGCAGAGCGATCCTTTATATTATATTTATTATAACGTGCATCCATTATTAAAGGTTTAAGAATGAATGTTCTTTCAACAAAATCTTTAAAAGCTTCTTTTGTCATCGAGCATCCAGCTGCTTTTGCATGACCTCCTCCACCATAAGATGTGGCAAGCTTTGATACATCAACATGGTCATGAATCGTACGAAACCCGATTTTCTTACTCCCCATGTTCAAAATGGCAATACAATCCAGATGTGGATATTCCTTTCCTAAAGCATTTCCTAGTTCTGAATGATAGGACTCTGCATGGACAATTCCAATGCAAAGCTTTCCTATAGTTGCTTGAACCAATTCTTTTGTTTTACGATGAATATAGCGTTCTGTTTTATTCTCTTCGATATCTAACACTTTATCTTCAAACACATTAAATGAAAAATGTTCATTTTGCGTTAATCTTTCAAGCATTTTTCCTTCAAATTCTTCAATGGATTGCATATATAAAAGATCATTTAATCTTTTTGCATTGATATTTTCATGTTTCTCCCATTCCCATGTATCATATTGGCGGACTAATTCAACGTATTCATCTAATGAAGGTTTTGGACTGATAATCTTTTCTTTTATTAAAAATTGATAAAATAATGTTGTGGCAGAAGCTAATTTTCCATTCGTTTCTTCTACTTGGACATTTGACCAATCATATTTATTTAAATGAAGAGCAGATTTATGATGGTCAATTAATTGAATTTTTCCTCCACTTAATGCAAATTCATTTAATCTCTTTTCATTTTCGTTATTTACTGAAAGGTCTGTTATGTAAAGTTGTGAGGCAGTCTTCTTTTCTTCCGCTTCATTGAGAAACTTCTCTACATGAAAATTTAAACTGTTTACCGAATGATAATGTACCTCTATATTATCAGGGAATGCATACCTTGCCAGGATTCCGCAGCTTACTCCATCTAAATCATTATGAGTAAACAATAAATTTTGCATAATCTCACCTTCTAAAGTAACTTTTTATGATTGTCTTTCGATAAAGTCTTTATTAATTATTTGTTTTAAGCAAAGGAAACTATTCATTAAAATGACATGAGTTGATTTTTAGTACCGGTAACGATTAAAAGAACAAAAGCGCAAGCGCCTGGATGTCAAAGCGCTTATCTACAGTTCAAGCATTATATAATTTCCTGGCAAACAATAAAAAAGATACAAAAGCAAAAAGCCTGTATCCCCTTATGTTCTTATTGAATTATTCGTTTTCCAAGGATTAATAAATCTCTTTCCACCCCTGCCATGTCAGCTATTCTTGGCAAGTGGGCCCATTTTTCAAAATTGTATTTTTGAAATAGTCGAATGCTCGGATCATTATGACCAAAAACAAAGGCAAGCAAAGTCTTAATTTCTAATTTAGGACATGCAGAGATTGCCTTTTCCATTAATACACGCGCATAACCTTTTCCATGTACGGTTGGGTCTAAATAAATGCTAACCTCTGCTGTTGCATTGTAAGCAGGTCTTCCGTAAAAAGATTGAAAGCTTAACCAGCCGACTATATTCCCGTCTTCTTCTAAAACCCATAAGGGACGATGATGGGAGTTATGGTCATAGAACCAAGTTAATCTACTTTCAACAGTAACTTCTTCCAGATCAGCTGTGGCAAGTTGTCCTGGTATCGATGAGTTGTATATTTCAACAATTTTCGAAAGATCTTCAAGCTGTGCATCCCTTATTTGTACATTAGTCTCACTCATATACGTCTTCCCTTTCTAGATGAAAACTTACTAAATCATAGATTTGAATGCGTGTAATATCTAGTTTTCAATAGTTTTCTACAAAAATTTTAAATGATTATGTATTGGTTATACTAAAAAACATAGGGAAATACAAGTTGAACTTCATTTACTTTATAAAAAAAATTTTACGATAATGCCTCATGACAATGTTAACGATCACTTAAGAGCCTACTTTCTCGGCTCAGGAATGAATATACTGACAATATGTCTCGCTTTTCTATTTTTAGTTGGTTCCTTCTCAATGACTTTTTTCATTAATGTTGATAACTCCTGTGCAAATTCTTGAAACTCTTCATCAGATAAATAAACAAGTGCTTCTCGAAATCCAACGCCATCCTTATATAAATCAATTTGTTCTTGGTTTAGATAGCTCTCGTATTTACCAAGTAAATGTGTCATAAAAGTAAGAAACAGGGTTAAATGCTCTTCACGAGTTACATTTTCCAACTCCTCTTTGCCGCTAATCTCTTCTTCAGCTAACGAGTAGATTTTTTCAATGGTCCCGCGAATTTGATTTTCTTTAACAACACGAATCACTTCAGCCTCTACTAATTTATTTAAATGACGATAAAGAGTCGCCTGTGGGACATCTGTTAATTTTTGTGCAATTTGTTGTACGTTTAATTCTCTGCTGCCTATTAAGGTTTGAACAATTTTCATTCTTACTGGATGAAGAATTAACTTCGCTTTTGAATACATGTTCTGTCTCCTTTTTATAAATTTCATAATGATATTATTTTCACATTTGATAATAATATCATAAAAAACAAGTGTATTCTTTTATTTTATATAAAAAAAGGATGATTCTTCATTCATCCTTTTTTTCAACCTATCATAAGATTATTCTTCAAAATAATCTTTATAATAACCACCAACTTTACCAGTATTATCAATGACAAAGTAAAATTCTTCTGTTTCATTTTGAACATCATACTGCTTACCTGCCGTTAAAGCACGATCCACCATATACTTTGCGGCATTTGTATGTACACAAGTAACCTTTTTAAGAGGCGCAGTTTTTTGCCATGTTTTATGTATCATGTTGTTTTCAATCCTTTCTTCTTTCTTCATATTTTACTATTATTTGAAGCAAAATGCCAATTGTCCTTTCAACATCAAGCTTATTTTTATATGGAAATTTACATAAAGATTAAAGATAGATAATAAGTACAAACATAACATTTTTCCTATCTGAATATTCATATAGGTGAGGTGATATAGAAATGATCACAGATGGGATGATAAAGAATGAGATAAAGACAAGAATTGAAGAATTAACCAAACTTCAGCAAAAGGATGGCTCTTGGTCCTTTTGTTTTGAAGGGGGACTCATGACAGATGCCTTTATGATCATCCTGCTGCGTTCTTTAAATATGGGGGATGAAGAAAATTTAATTGAAAAGTTAACAAGGCGAATTGTTGATCAGCAATCTCGTAACGGAATATGGAAAGCATATCCTGATGAACGCGATGGTAACCTCTCAACAACCGTTCAAGCTTATATCGCTCTCCTATATTCTGGACACTACAGACGCGAACACCCCATCTTGAAGAAAGCAGAGTTGTTTATTCGGAAAAAAGGAGGATTATCAAACACTCATTTTATGACAAAATGGATGCTGGCCGTTAATGGTTTATATCGCTGGCCTAAGCTTTTTTATATACCGATGACCTTTCTTCTCATTCCCCCAACATTTCCATTAAATTTTTTTCAATTAAGTACCTATGCGCGTATCCATTTCATTCCAATGATGGTAGCTGCAAATAAAAAATTTTCGATTCAATCGGCATACACACCAAATGTTGATCACCTTATAGTTCGTACTTCTTCTACTAAATTGGGTGAATGGGATTTAACCTCTACTGGCCGATCAATAGATTACCTTTCACTTGAAATGAAGAAGCTATTAAATGTTCCTAGCTATCTTCATCGATTAGGATACGAGAAGGCAGAAAGGTATATGCTTAAAAGAATTGAAGATGACGGAACCTTGCTAAGCTACGCAAGTGCAACATTCTTTATGGTCTATAGTCTGCTTGCACTAGGTTATAAAAAGAATTCCCTGCATATTCAAAAAGCGATAGACGGTCTAAAAGGACTTGTCAGTGACACATGTCATGGAACCCATTTAGAAAATTCAACCTCTACTATATGGGATACGGCATTAATTTGCTATGCTTTACAAGAAGCGAATGTAGGGATTGACTCACAAGTTATAAAAAACTCAACGAATTTTCTTCTCTCCAAACAACATGTCAAAAAAGGCGATTGGATGCTTCATAATCGCTTTATTGATCCAGGAGGATGGGGTTTCTCCCATAATAATACAATCAATCCGGATAATGATGATACTTCAGCAGCATTAAGAGCGATCTCCCGTCGAGCCCTTGCATCAAAAGATTATCAAGAAGCATGGTATAAAGGTGTTACCTATTTGTTGTCCATGCAAAATGCAGATGGTGGCTGGGGAGCTTTCGAGAAAAATGCCAATTTTGAATTACTAGCTTACCTACCGCTCGATCATGCACAAGATGCAGCCATTGATTCATCCACTGCTGATTTAACCGGCAGGATATTAGAGTTTCTCGGTCATTTTGCTGGATTAACCCATCATCACCCCAGTGTAAATGCAGGGGTTAGTTGGTTATTAAATAATCAAGAACCAAATGGCTCATGGTATGGCCGTTGGGGAGTTTGCTATATTTACGGTACATGGGCAGCAGTGACTGGACTCGCAGCTGTTGGCGTTTCCCCTGATCATCCTGCAATAAAAAAAGCCATAACTTGGTTGGAATCGATTCAGCATCAAGATGGCGGATGGGGTGAGTCATGTTTAAGCAGTGTACGAAAGCAATATGTTCCACTTCATATAAGTACACCTTCACAAGCTTCATGGGCATTGGATACACTTATTCAAGCAGGCTGCCGAAAACGCCAGTCCGTTAAAAAAGGGCTCCAGTACTTAGTACAAGAAACAAATAGTAAAGAGTCGCTAACTTATCCAACCGGGATTGGTCTACCCGAACAATTTTATATTAACTATCATAGTTATAACTATATTTTCCCGTTATTAGCCCTTGCACATTATGCAAAGAAAACATAAAAGGTTGTTGTTAAAAAAGAGTCAATCTTTCCCCAGCGTGCATATATTGACTACGAATGATTGCAGGGAGGGTTTTTATTGTCTAAAGAATATATTGCTTTAATGAAACAGTGGTGTGAAGACATTTTAGAAAGCTACAATGGCTCGCTTGATGAGCTAAGAGAGCATATTGAGTCAAATACATTAGTTGAATGGAAACGGAAAGTTATCCACTTTCAAGACGAGCTTACAAACAAAGAAAATATGGTTCCGATAGATCTTTTTGAACGGGCAAATGAACTATACTCAGAGCTGCAACAATACTTTGAACGAAGCAAAAATCGTGACGAAGAAGAAGGATCGCGAATTCAAATGAGTTCGGGAACAGTACCAATCGGTATGCATACTCTTCCTCCGTTACCATATTCGTATGATGCTTTAGAACCTTATATCAACCAGGAGATCATGAAATTACATCATGACAAGCACCATAAAAGTTACGTTGATGGATTGAATAAAGCAGAAAAGGAAATGCAAAAAGCAAGGATGACTAATAATTTCGAACTGATAAAGCATTGGGAAAGAGAAGCTGCTTTTCATGGGGCTGGACATTATCTTCACACGATTTTCTGGAGTATCATGAGCCCGAATGGCGGTGGCCAGCCTTCAGGTATGTTAATCAGAGAAATTAATCAAAGCTTTGGAAATTTCCAAAACTTCAAATCCCACTTCTCAGAAGCAGCTAATCAAGTTGAAGGTGTTGGTTGGGCAATTTTAGTTTGGTCACCACGTTCAAGACGCTTAGAAATTCTCCAAGCTGAAAAACATCAAAATTTAAGCCAATGGGATGTTGTCCCAATCCTAGTTCTTGATGTATGGGAGCATGCCTACTATCTCCAATATAAAAACAATCGAAAGAAATATATCGAAAATTGGTGGAATATTGTCAATTGGCGGGAAGTAGAAAGACGTTTTCATGAGGCACAGCAATTAAAATGGAAACCCTATTAATACTAAAAAGGTGGATAACTGAACAAAGCAGTCATCCGCCTTATTGGTTAAATGATGCCTAAAGCATCCAAAAACACTAAAACGATCATAATTGGAGAAACATATTTTATCAGAAAAAACCAAATGACAAATACCTTTTTACTTATTGATGAACCTTGAGAAAGCTCGTTAAAAAGAGTTTTTTTAGAAAGTTTAAAAGGAACAAAAATGGCAATTAACAATGCCCCTAATGGCATTAAAATATTACTTACTAAAAAGTCTGCTGCATCAAAGATCGATTTATCAAATATTGTCACATTACTTAGCACGCCATAAGAAAGCGCTGAAGGCACGCCGACGATGAATATGCAAAGGCCAAAGATCCAAGAAAATCTTCTACGTTTCAATTCATTACCTTTTGCAAGCGGAGCAACAATAATCTCAAGCATTGAGAATGCTGAGGTTAATGTAGCGAATAAGAATAAAAGTAAAAATGCAATTAAAAAGAGAACTCCATAAGGCATTTGATTAAAGACAGTAGGTAAAACATTAAATAATAATACAGGACCTGCATCTGGCTCGATTCCGAATGAGAATACAGCCGGAAAGATCGCTAAACCAGCTAAAAGGGCAACCAATAAATTGAGGACAACAATCGATACAGCCGATTGCGGAAGGTTCTCACTTTTGGATAAATATGAGCTGTATGTCACCATAACAGAAACGCCGACACTTAACGCAAAAAATGATTGTCCCAAAGCATATAAAATTGTCTCAGATGTTACATTGGCAAAATCCGGCTTCAGGAAGAAGATAATGCCTTCCATCGCCCCATCTAATGTTAGTGATCGAATAATTAAGATCATGAAAATAATAAAAAGTGCTGGCATCATAAATTTGCTTGCTTTTTCAATTCCATTCGAAACACCTTTAGATACGACAAAAATGGTAATTAGCATAAATAAAAATTGAGCAAAAACAGTAATAGCGGGATCAGAAATACTATGACCGAATAGATCGCTATACTCTTGTTCAGTAAGTCCGTTTAATTCGCCTGTTAGTCCCTTAAAAAGATAAATTAAGATCCAACCGCCGACAACGCTGTAAAAAGACAGCAAAATAAAGCATGTCACAATTCCTAAACGACCGATTACATGCCATGATGAATGGGGTGCAATTTGCTTATAGGACTGAATAGCATCCTTTTGCGTGCTTCGCCCGATAATAAATTCACCTAATAATAGCGGTAAGCCAATTAATAAAGTAAATATAATAAAAATAAGGAAAAATACTCCTCCACCACTCGTGCCTGCAACATATGGAAACTTCCAAATAGCACCCAAGCCTATCGCCGACCCTGCTGCAGCAAGGATAAATGCCAATTTCGAAGACCATTGCTCCACATTGTTTCCCACAAAATCACCTCTAAATTTTCATGTTGTTCTTTCGTTTGTTTAGAAATGATTTTGAATAATCAAAGATAACCAATCCTACCCAAACATTATTTAGGTATTATTTTAACATTTTACTGATATAATTTAAATTGCAAATTTTAAAATAGTATTATGTTATCTGCTTTGAGTTTTTAGGATGAATTTTGTTTTCTCTGCTACATACTCTCGTTTTTAAAACAGTTGTTCAAATGTTTTTCTCCTGACTCCTTCTTCCTAGGAATCCTAGACGTATTTGTCCCAATCAACATAGTAATTAATCCATAACGATCTTTTAGCATAACTTATTATATAGACAAAGAGGCTGCCCCTTAAGACAGCCTCTTCATGATTTTATTATCCTTCTAATAATAGAGATTCCGGATCTTCTAGAAGCTCTTTCACTGTTGCCAGGAAGCTTACTGCTTCTTTTCCATCAACAATGCGGTGGTCATAGGATAAAGCAATGTACATCATCGGACGGTTTTCCATTCTTTCTTCATCAATAGCAACTGGACGAAGTTGAATTTTGTGCATTCCGAGAATACCAACTTGTGGACCATTCAAAATTGGTGTTGATAACAATGAACCGAAAACACCGCCATTTGTGATTGTAAATGTTCCGCCTTGTAAATCTCCTAAACTCAATTTATTATCACGAGCTTTTTTAGCTAGGTTTAAAATCTCGCCTTCGATACCAGCAAAGTTCAAACGATCAGCATCACGAACGACTGGTACTACTAAACCTTCTGGAGCTGAAACGGCAATACCGATATCATAGTATTTTTTAATTAACAGTTCATTGCCCTGAATCTCTGCATTTAATAGCGGGAATTGCTTCAACGCAGCAACAACTGCTTTTGTAAAGAATGACATAAATCCTAAACGAACATCATGCTGTTCAAAGAACTTATCTTTACGGCGTTTACGAACCTCCATAACAGCTGTCATATCAACCTCATTAAAAGTTGTTAACATTGCAGCTGTTTGTTGAACCTCAACTAAACGATTTGCAATTGTTTGTCTTCGTCTTGACATTTTTACACGTTCAACTGGCTTGCCTGGTTGGTCTTGTTGGACAACAGCTGAAGTTTTAGGAGCTTGCTTCACTGGTTCAGCTTGTGTTACAGTGCCTTGATTTGAATGTGCCGCCACGTCTTGCTTACGAACACGTCCTAGTGGATCAGCTGCTTGAACCTGCTGCAGATCAATACCCCGTTCACGTGCAAGCTTTCTTGCAGCAGGTGAAGCGATTGTGAAGTGCTTCTTATCCTCTGCTTTTTCAACAGCTGTATTTTGTTGAGCAGCGGGCTCTTCAGTTTCAGTCTTTGGTTGCTCTGGTGCAGCAGTTGAGGCATTTCCACCCTCATCAATAATGCCAATCGTTTCTCCAACCTGTACAGTATCTCCGGACTCTTTGTGAGTTTCCTTTAAAACTCCAGAAAATTCAGCTGTAAGTTCAACATTTACTTTATCAGTTTCTACCTCTAATAGATATTCACCTTTTTCAACTAAATCACCAGGTTGCTTCAGCCATTGTGCAATTGTTCCTTCAGTAATAGATTCTGCTAATTCTGGTACTTTAATCTCAGCCATGTCGGTTCCCCCTTGAGCACTTGCTGCGAGTTTTAATTAAGAGATGAGGCTGTCTTTAAAAGGATATGATCTCTTGATTTTTGTGTCAGCCCCATCTTTAGTATATTAGGCAAGTGATGCTATATTATTTAGAATTCACAAATGATTTATCTCGTACAGTTTGAGTTAATGCTTCTGTTACAATTCGTTCTTGATCCTTTTTATGAATATTAGGATCTCCTTCAGCAGGACTTTGTCTTCTTCTTCTTCCGATATATCGTACCGGTACGCCTTCAGGTGCAATTTCACGCAATCTAGGATCCATGAATAACCAAGCTCCCATATTTTGCGGTTCTTCTTGTACCCAAACAATTTCCTCAAGTGATGTCAATCGTTCAATAATAGAAGAAATAATTTGCTTAGGGAACGGATAAAGCTCTTCTACTCGTAAGATGTGCACCCAATCTGTATCACCTTCAAGAGTATTTAATTTATCGACTAAATCAATTGAAACTTTACCACTGCATAATACGAGTCGTTTCACTTTTTCAGGAGCTTTTCCTAATCCAGGCTGTTCAATAACAGGCTTGAATTCTCCCTCAGTTAACTCTGTAATATCTGAAACAGAATGTAGATTACGCAATAAGCTTTTTGGCGTCATAATGACTAACGGACGAACTTCCTCACGTTTCAACAAGTCTGCTTGACGGCGTAATATATGGAAATATTGAGCTGCTGTTGTTAAATTGGCAACTTGCCAGCTATCCTCTGCTGAGAGCTGCAGATAACGCTCTAAACGGGCACTTGAATGCTCAGGTCCTTGTCCCTCAAATCCATGTGGTAAAAGCATGACTAACCCAGATTTTTGTCCCCACTTCGCACGTCCTGCAGCAATGAACTGATCAAAAAATACTTGAGCAGCATTTGCAAAATCACCAAATTGTGCTTCCCATAAAACCAATGTTTCAGGAGCGAACACATTATATCCATATTCAAAACCAAGGACAGATCCTTCAGATAATGGGCTATTGTGAACAGCAAATGATGCTTTTGCATTTGATAATCTGTGAAGAGGCGAGTAATTTTCACCGCTTTCAATATCATGAAGAACAATATGTCTATGAGCAAAAGTACCGCGCTGTGAATCCTGTCCAGTTAGCCTGATTGGAGTACCATCTTCTAAAATCGATGCAAATGCTAACGCTTCACCTAAAGACCAATCTACCTTACCATGTTCAGATAATGCTTTCCCTCTTTTTTCTAATATCTTTTTCAGCTTAGGAAAAACTTTAAAATTTTCCGGCCAGTTAACTAGCTCTTCATTTAATTGAAGCAATTGCTCTTTATCAACGGAGGTTTTCAGTTTAGGAAGTCCGTTGTTAACAAATTCAGGAAGTTTGATTTCATGTACTTGTGCAACTCTATTATCAGGTACTTTTTGATGAGCTTTTTCAAGTGTTGATTGGACTTCCTGATTTATTTTATCAAGCTCTTCTAACTTTATAATCCCTTCATTAACTAGCTTATTGCCGTATAATGCACGGACTGTTGGATGCTTACGAACTTTTTCATACAGCTTTGGCTGGGTCATGGAAGGTTCGTCCATCTCGTTATGTCCAAATCGTCGATAGCCGATTAGATCAATTAAGAAATCACTCTTGAACTTATTTCGGTATTCCATTGCGATATACACTGCAGCTAAACAAGCTTCAGGGTCATCTGCATTTACGTGAACAATCGGAATTTCATAGCCTTTAGCTATATCACTTGCATATTTTGTTGAACGCGAATCTCGGCTTTCTGTTGTAAAACCAATCATATTATTGGCAATAATATGGATCGTTCCACCTGTTTGATAACCTGTTAATTTATTTAAATTAAGGGTTTCAGCAACGATACCTTCTCCAGGGAATGCAGCGTCACCATGAATTAAGATAGCCATAGCTGCGCTTTCATCTTGCTTCGGATAGCCCTTTTCAGTACGTTTTTCTTGAGCAGCACGTGTATAGCCCTCTACGATTGGATCAATGAATTCCAAGTGGCTAGGGTTGTTTGCTAATGTAACCTTTGCACGAACAGTATTTTCATCTTTGATCTGTTTATTTGCACCTAAATGGTATTTAACATCACCGCTCCAGCCGTAGTTAATACCGATGGAGCCTTCAGACGGTACTAAATCTTTATTTGGAGCATGCTGGAATTCGGAAAAAATAATTTCATATGGCTTTCCAAGTACATGTGCCAAGACGTTCAAGCGGCCGCGATGTGCCATCCCGATATTGATGGTATCTGTACCGGACTGAACAGCACTAGAGATTAATTCATCAAGAATAGGTACAAGCATGTCCAAGCCTTCAATAGAAAAACGCTTTTGTCCTACAAACGTACGGTGAAGGAATTGCTCAAAGCCCTCAACTTCTGTTAGTCTTTTTAAAATCGATTTGCGTTTTTCATCTGTTAGGTCCTTAAATATAGCACCGGACTCTACCATTTTCACAAGCCATGTTTTTTCTTCATAATTGTGGACATGGCTAAATTCAAAAGCAATTGTTCTTTTATAAACATCTTTTAAATATTGATACGCTTCGAGCCCGTTTGTTACATGCTCTGGGGCATCCTTACATAAAAGATGAGCAGGAATGTCTTTTAAGTCCTCTTCAGTCAAATTATATTCTTCAAGTTGAAGAAATTCATTCTTTTCACTGCAATCCTCGAATGGATAAATAGACGCATTTAAGTGTCCATGTCTGCGAATATTTGTCACGAGATTGACTGCTTCTGCGATTTTCGTCATTTTATCAGCACTAATATAGTCATGATCGGCTGATACTGTCATTTGATTAGTCTCTATAGAAGGAGAGCCCCAAGTATCAAAAATTTCCTTTAATTCTATATCAACAGAGTTTGGATCAATTTTATATTGATCGTATTGCTCCATGACATAGCCGAGGTTTGGACCATGGAAATCTTCCCAAGGGAATTTTCTCTTCAGTGAACCTTCTTCTGACATCTAACATTACCCCCAACTATTCATAAGTGTTCAGAAAAACTTTTCTGATACGTAGGAAAGAAATTATTATCCTACAATATTAACCAATGCTGTTAGTATAGTAGTATGATATTTAAACGCTTCCAAACACTATTTTACCATTGCTATCCTCACATTCCAAGCATAGTTCAGTAAAAATTTTAAAAAAAATTCAATCTTTTCCCGCTTTTTTCATAAGATCGATGATTTGTTTGAATTGTTTGAATAATCATACTAATCACTTGTATTTGCTTACTTCTATCATACACCAAATTAATTGGAAAAAAGATCAATTTTTATTTTTTTAGAGTATTTTTTTGTTTTGTTTAGCTTGTATGATGTATTTCGTTATACTCACGCGCTATACGCCTGCAGATTATCCTTTAACCCGATACACTTCAGTCTAAGGACTCTGTTAAAATCAACAATATTCTTTAACATAGCATGTTATTTTGCTAGCTGAGAAGAGAAAGGCTGTTTCATAAAAATAGCCCCTAGTATCTCGGGTAAGAACTAGAGGCCTAACATTAAATTGTTTTTAATAGTAGTCTTTTTAATAATGGGAATAGCTGCTCTGGGAGCTCATCTAATTTATCTACAAAAATACTATACTTTCCATAGATGTTCTGAATTGTTTTTTTGGTGGCTTCGTTAATTTCACCACGTGATAAAAATACGTTCATTACTTCTATTCCCATTTTTCTTGCTTCTAAAACAGCTTCATGAGTATCGATGACACCATTTCTCTCATATCCCATTGCCGCGGGTTCTCCATCGGAAAAAACAAGGAGAAATTTTTGTTTTTCGTTTCTCTTCATTAATTGTTTTGTCATATGTCTAATTGCATAGCCATCACGATTATCCTCCTCTGGAGAAAGCTGCATTATCTCAGGTCCAGCCTGAGGTTCCAGAGAATCCTTAAAAGAAATAACGGTATTAAAATGATTAGGCTGTCTTGTTTTAGATGCGTCATTTGTATCTTCCCAAAAACCGACAATTTGATGCGGTACTCTAACTGACTTTAACGTTTCATGAAATAATGTGATTCCTAGTTTTGTTTGTTCCATTTTATCAAACATTGATGCTGAACAATCTACTAATAGGGTAAAAACAGCATCGATTTGCGGTGATTTTTCTTGTTTTTTATAAAATAGCTTTGGGTTATCATCTGTTATAATTCGCAAAAGCTTTTTATTTAATCTTCCGATATGGAGATCCGTTCTAGGCAAGGTTCGTTTATGTTCCAATGTTTTCTGGATCATTAGCTTAAGCTTTTTTTGAAACAATTGAATATTTGAACGATCTGTTTTATATTGTTCAATTTCATTAGGAAGTGGTGGTTTTGCTCCAATAAATACTGGTATCGCATATTTGTTTTCTTTTCCATATGAATTATCAGCTGTCATTGCACGTTCTTCAACTGTATTTTCCAACGCTTCAAGCTTTGAATAATCGTTCTTTTTTGCCTGTTTGGAAGTACCTTGCACCATCGCAAGCGCCTGATCACCGTCATCTCCTTCTCTGACTATGCCGTCTCCGCTGATGGTTGTGTTTGTTCCTTGCTCTAAATCGAATTGCAAAAAGCTCTTTGTCGGCTTGCTCGTCTCACTATGCCAGGTTGGTAATTTATCACCATGAACGTCTTCATCACCTTTTTTGGCGTCCGCTATCTTGTCCTTATTTTTTAACTTTGATTTTCGTTTTAGCTCATCAAAAAGACTTGCTGCTTTAAACGATTCATATGGCAAATCAGCTAAATAGAAGTAGGTATTTAACATATCACTTTCAAGTATTTCTTCCAATACCTCCATCAGGTCAAGAACAATTCGAATGACTTCTTTCGTTGATTTCACGTCGTAGGCTTGATAGAGTTTAGATTCTATAAAAGGAAAAGCACGATCCAAGTCCTCCGATAAACTTGGAAGCACTCCTAAAGGTGAATGAGCTGTTAGTTTTAGGTATAATAAATTAAATAAAGCATCCGTTAAAATGCCTCGTTCTTGATGAATGGTAAGCTGACTTCTAAAATGCTTGCGATACAACTTCCTTCTCATCTCAAAGGCCCTTTTTGTTCCTGGTCGTTCTCTTTTACTTATTTCCTCTAGACGTACATCTTCTATAAGCATGCATAATTGCTTTGCAAAACTTTCTAGCTTGAATGTTTTCGCCTGTCCAATAAACAATCCAAGTTCACGATAATTTGTGTTGTAAAAGTTTCCGATGCATCTAAGATAAATGTCACTTTTCATTGCAAGAATCATTTCGTTTTTTTCACGATGATCCCAAAAGTGGCTAACATAGATTTTTTCCTCAAAAGGATCTATATAGGATTGGACACTATAGTCAACCTCAAATTTATTTTCTTTCGTAAGCGCTTTGGCGAGGTCAGATAATTCCATAAATAAAAAGGAATCGACTTGTTGATCGTTGAACTTAATAAATCTCAATGTAAAAACCTCACTACTCGAATAATGTCTCCGCTAAATTGCGAATTGCAGCCTTTTCCCTTTCGTCCTCCAGCTTATCAATAATCCCTCTTTCAATGGCGCGAAGCGGGGGTAAAAATCTTGCTAAATCACAGGTATCAATTAACGCACGAATAGAAGCTGCTTCTTCTGATACTTGTCCGTTTTGTACAAGAGTAAGAAGATCTGCAGATAATCGAGTGAAAGTCGTTAATAATGCGGCATCAGCAAGCGCTGACTGACTCTGCAAAACATTTTTTAAATCATTTCCTTGAATATATGGTACATCGATTACAACAAAACGGTTTTTTAATGCTTCATTTAGCGGGACTGTCCCTACATAACCTTCATTGATTGCAGCAATTACACCAAAGTTTTCTTTTGCCTTGATTACCTCACCTGTAAATGGGTTTGTCATCATTCTTCGATAATCAAGGACTCCATTTAAGATTGGCAGGGTTTCAGGTTTTGCCATATTTATTTCATCAATATATAATAAATGTCCGTTTTTCATTGCCTTTACTACAGGGCCTGAAACAAATTCAATGGAGGTAGAACCATTATGATTTTCAATTGTTTTAAAGCCTAAAAGCGCTTCTGCATCCAAATCTATAGAGCAATTAATACTGTGCATTGGTTGTTGAAAAAGAAAAGAAAGTGTTTCTGCCAGCTTTGTCTTACCAGATCCTGTTGGCCCTTTTAACAGTACATTTTTCCCCAATGCCAGAGCAATCATCGCATCATGTAAAATCGATTCATCTGCTGGTGTAAAGCCTCCTTTTCCTATTAATAATGTCTCTTCATCATTATAAGAAAGTGATGAACGATTCTGTATCACTGTTTTTATTTCTTGAGGTAACTGAAGTGTAAGTAGTTGATCCATCTATAATCCTTCTTTCTAGCTTATCTATTACGTTTTTAAAAAACTTAGTCCAAAAAAGAGTATACTAGAAACTTACGTGGTATACAAAGGGAAGGATTTTTTCTAAGTAAATAAATGACGTCAAACCTTTTAGAAGACGCAAAAAAAGAACCTAAAAAGTGAACTGAACCCAAAAAGTTAGACAAATATTTTAAGCAGCTATCAAGGATTGGATCCTGTATTCTACAGGGCTCAATCCTTTTAGTTTTTCCTTAATTCGTTTGTGATTGTAATACTCAATATAGTTTTCTAATTCTAGTATAAAATGTTCCATGCTTTCAAACTCTTGTAAATAAAGTAATTCAGATTTTAATAAGCCAAAGAAGTTTTCTATGACTGCGTTATCTAAACAATTTCCCTTACGAGACATACTCTGTGTAATTTGATGTTCTTTTAAGGCTTGTCTGTATTGTTTCATTTGATAATGCCATCCTTGATCAGAGTGAAGAATTGGTGTATCACCTTCATTTAAACGTGTAAAGGCCTTATCTAACATCTTTGTAACAAGAGGGAGCACCGGCCGTCTTTCAATTTGATACGCAACGACTTCACTGTTAAATAAATCTAGGATAGGAGAAAAGTAGAGTTTTTCTCCAAATAAATGAAACTCTGTTATATCAGTTACCCACTTCTCATTAGGCTTAGATGCCTTAAAATTACGTTGTAGGATATTTGGTGCAATTTTTCCAACTTTACCACGATACGAGAGATATTTAGTTATACGGACAAGGCATTTTAAACCTAATTCATTCATTAAACGGAGAACCGTTTTGTGATTAAATAAATAGCCACGATTTCGTAATTCTATCGTGATTCGGCGATAACCATATCTTCCTCGGTGTTCATCAAAAATCTGTTGGATGACTCCTTTTACATCACTATATTTATCTGGTCGATTCATTTGTTTTACGCAGTAATAATACGTACTACATGGTATGCCAGCTACTTTCACTAAATCAATTACTTTAAAATCATGCCTTAATTCATAGATTATTTGCGCTTTGTCCTTTTCTGTGACTTTTCCTTTTCTTGAATTAAGGCATGTAACTTTTTTAAATACGCATTCTCCATCCGTAGTTGCTCATTTTCAGCTCGTAACGCTTCCTCAGATCCTTGTAATGGTTGATTTTCTTTTGATCCTTTTTTCATGGATGGACGCCCCTTTGTTTTTGGTTGTAGAGCGCCAATCCCTTGCGTTTCAAATAAATTCTTCCATTTCCAAACTGTGCTAGAGGAAGGAATGTTGTATACAGCAGATGTTTCTTCTGTGGACGCTCCTGTTTCGTTCATATAATTAATTACGTCCATTTTAAACTCAACTGGATAATTTGTATAGTTTTCTTGAAAAGCCTCCAATCCATGTTCACGAAACTTGGCTACCCATCTTTTTAACATAGAGATATTTACATTATACTTTTGAGCAATGACTTTAAAGGAATCGACACTATCAATGTACGCCTTTACAGCTTCTATTTTAGTTTCTAAAGAATATTTCGACATAAAAAAACTGCACCTCCAATTGTTAGTTATGTCTAACAATTGGGGTGCAGTTCAAAAAGTAGGCTCTTTTTTATTTTTGACTTAGAAACGCTTTGCACCTAAATAGCGCTGCTTCCAATATGTATTATTTAAATTAGAGATTGTAACTCCTGAACTGCTTGCGTGAATAAATTCATTATTTCCTAAATAAATTCCCATATGTGAGGGACCTGCTTTATAGGTTGTAAAATAAACAAAATCACCTACAGAAGGCGTACTTACCGACTTCATCATATCCCAATAGCCCGCAGTGCTTAAACGGGAAACAGATGTAACTTTATTTAGCACATAATAAATGAATCCACTGCAGTCAAATCCTGATGGCGTATTTCCGCCCCAACGATATGGTGTTCCCATTAATGCTTTTGCTTCACTTATCATCTTATCAACTTTGCTAACAGATGAGCTTTGCTGAGAACCTTGAGAACCTGATTTGTTTGTGGAAGGTTTACTAACTTCCCCATTTACTTTTAAGACTTGTCCAATCATAAGAAAATCTGATTTTAAATTGTTTGTAACCTTTAGCTCTGCAATTGTTATATTAAACTTATTGGCAATCTTCCATAATGAATCACCAGCTTTTACCGTATATGTAGAAGAAGATGAACCGGAGTTTGTTGGTTTCTCTGCTTGATTACTAGATTGACTATTTCCTGCTGTTTGACCAGCTGTTTTTTTCACGACTAGAGTTTGACCTACATAAATCAGATCACCTTTTAAGCCATTAAGCCTTTTTAATTCACTTACAGATGTATTATACCTTCTTGAAATAACCCACAACGAATCCCCTGCCTTCACCTTATAGGTTGATGTGGATGTTATTGGTTTTTTTTGTGTTGTTCCAGACGTTGAGCTAGAGCTTGCAGATGAAGTTTTCTTTGGCCCTGGAACTTCAAGAACTTGACCGACTCTCAAAAAACTTGAGTTTAAACCATTCAAATCCATAAGAGTTTTAACAGATGTGTTATAATCTCGGGAAAGCTCCCAGAGTGTATCCCCGCTTTTCACTTTAATACTCTCGGCAGCTGCCATTGATGTAAATAACGTTGAACTTACTACAGCAGTTGCTGTTAATCCAATCAGTTTTTGCTTCATTTCTACTAGTAACCTCCTAGGTATGTATACAATAATAGTTTAATAGATAAATAGACGAAAAACTACATAATGACATAAAATATGTAATAAACTGATAAAAATTTCTCAATATTATCATACATAAACTTACAGTTATAGACAATCATTTCTTTTTACAAGGCTGCAAATTTTCTCAAAGCCAACCTCTTTATCTGTTAATATATCGAATCGTTGTTAAGAAATACAAATTTTGTTATCCCGCTTCATTCCAACCATTTTTCTCCTCTAACACCTATATGTTATCTTAATGATCTTTTAGTTTATCACCATTTTGAAATCCTGCTTCCGATGAACTTATTGGATATAAAGTACCATCCAATGCAAAAGACATTTTACCTGTTTCTTCAGAAACAACTAATACAAGGGCATCTGATATTTCAGAAAGGCCGATTGCTGCACGGTGTCTTGTACCCACTTTTTTATTTCCAAAATTTTGCTCAGTTAAAGGCAAAACATTTGCAGCAGAAATGATATAATCCCCCTTTATAAGTACTGCTCCATCATGAAGCGGGTTTCCGGGAAAAAAGATACTTTCAACCAATCTGCTCGATAAATTTGCATTTAGCTGGATTCCTCCCTGCAGGAACCTGCCTACTGCTTGATTACGCTCAATAATAAGTAATGCACCATGTCGACGATCCGACAAATTTTGGATCGCTTTTGCAATCTCTATGTAATTTGTTGTGAAGTCTGAGATATATGCCTTTAAGTAAAAAAAAGATGCTGAGGACTGGATTTCATTAAACCGGTCTCGAATATGAGCAAGCTCACATAGTAAGCAATAATCCTTTTCGCCAATTGAAGACCTCATCATTTCTGCTTCTTCAATAATTTGTTCCAGGTGAAATGAAATGTGATTTTTAATATCCGTAAATGGATTGCTCTTTTCCAACTGATCCACCCTCCTTTGTATTAGTTTTATTATTTTTAAAAATAATATGAATTAATTTTTTCTCATCATTCACTTTTTCTCATGTATCATTTTTCTTTTTTATCCCATACTAAAAATGGAGGGTTTTGCCAATGATTACACAGAAAATTTTTCAATATACTTTTAGTATCCTTGGAGTACTTTCATTAGGTTATTTTTATTATCAAATGTTTAAAGGTGAATCACGTAAAGAAGATAATTAACTAGATGCTTTCTGGCTCTGGATAGGGTTAATTACAGGACTTGCAGCAGGGGCAATCAGACTTTCAATACGGCTTCGAATCATTAAAAAGCGAAATGAATTTTTGTTATACAAAAAAGCTAATTCCGTTTTAAAGTGTACCCTTTGTAAAGGACATTTTTAAAAAAGCCTAGGCAGTTTTAAGAAGATGATCTCTGTATTGAACAGGGGTCATATTATTTAAATTCCATTGGTATCTATAGTGATTGTAGTATGTCATGTATTGTTTAATTTCGAGTTTTAATTCATCCAAGGTTGTACAAGGTTTTATGTATGCCTCATCCTTAAAATGACCAAAAAATGATTCTTGAGGGGCATTATCCCAACAGTTTCCTCTTCTTGACATGGATTGGCGTAATCCTAATTTTTCAACTAACCTTTGGAAGTCAGGGTGAGTATAGTGAACCCCTTGATCCGAGTGTATTAAGGCATCTTTAGCTTTCTTAAAGTTTCTATTTTTCATTAACTTTAAAAGGGTGTCTGTAGCCAAGGCAATCGTCAATCGATCTGAAACATTATAAGCTATGATTTCATTGGTAGAAGCATCCTTAATCGTTGATAAATAAGCCTTTTGACCTTTTCCATAAAATAAATAAGTAATATCTGTAAGAAGGACTTTTCCAGGTACATTCTGCTTAAATTGTCGATTTAATAAGTTAGGAAAAACACGGTGTTCGTGTGTTGCTTTCATCATTCGTCTATAAGGGTTTGCCTTTCTAATAGGGCAAATAATACCGTACTTCTTCATGATTCGTCGGATACGCTTTAAATTGTGGACAACATTAAATTGACCCGCCAAGGTCATTTTAATTTGGCGTGCCCCTTTCTTACGATTCTTATATTTGAATGCTTTTAAGATTATCTCCTTCACTTCTTCTTCCTTTTTATCTCTTTGCCTTCTTTGTTCTTGAGACTTCTCTGAGAAGTAATTATAATAACCACTTCGTGAAATACCAGCCAGTTCACACAGGTAGCTAACCATATTTTTTAGTTGATATTTTTTAATCACTGAACGAATAAGAATGTACTTTTGGCAAGGGGGAAGTACTACTTCTTCATCCCCCTTTCTGCAAAACGAATCTTTTTTAATAGTTCATTTTCAGCCTTTAGTAAATTGATTTGTGCTTCTAATCGAGCATTCTTCTCTTCTAATGTAAGTTCTTTTTCTCTAGGTCTACCTAAGTTTTCACTTCTAGTATCACGTAACACGGAAACTCCACTTTCTCGATAGGCAGCCCTCCACCTTTTGCCCGATGATTGAACACGTTTCATCCCAATAATATCTATGTCAAATCCACATTCCTCAAATATATCCCTAGGTAACTTTCCCTTTTCATTTTCATCAATGAAAATACGTTTAAATTCATCAGTATAAGTAATTCCTTTAGAACTAACAGATTTAACGTATTTATTAGCGGACAATTGTATGATCTCTTTATCTGTAAAAGTCTTTTTACTCATTATTTTCTCCAGTCCCCTATTGCTTCTCTTTAGTTGTATTTTAATTATACAAAAAAGTACCCTATAGGTAGACTTTTTCTACGTGTCTAATCTATAGGGTACATTTTATTTAGAATTAGCTTTTTTCTTCTATATTAAATGAGGGTTAACAATCATCCCACTTATAGGTATAGTACACTTCTGTTTCAAACCAATGCGTAGCTTCAGGATCTTTATTCAACAGCTTTTCCTCCATCTGCTTAAGCATTCCTTCTGTTTGTGAACGATGTGCTTTAAGAGCTTTCAATTTGATATCTGCTACATCAGTTATATTGATTGTAACATCAGGCTCCCCGATTTTCTCGAATCGATCATTAGAAAAGGCTAAACAATACGTTAATGGTCGCTTTTGAACAGGTCGTCGTTTCAACGCACGGATTACAGCTGCCCCACAAGCATCATGATCCGGATGTACGGCAAAACCTGGATAAAAGGTCACAACAAGTGATGGCTCAATTTCATCAATAATCTTTTCCATCATATCTGCCAATTGTTCATCATCTTCAAACTCAAGGGTTTTATCACGTAAACCAAGCATCCTTAAATCCTGAATATCCATAGCTTCACAAGCAGCTTCTAACTCTTTCTTACGGATTAGCGGCAGAGATTCACGATTCGCAAATAAAGGATTCCCCATATTTCTTCCCATCTCGCCTAATGTACCACAAGCATAGGTTACAGGAATTCCTGCCTTTCTTTTTTGTGCAATTAGTCCTGCAACGCCGAACGATTCGTCATCAGGATGTGGTAGGATTACTAGAACATGTTCTCTCATTCTTCAATCTCCTTTTTTAAAAAAAGAATTTATTAAACGATGTATTAATTTAATATCGAAAAGGATTTTCACTTATTTGCAATGCAATTGCTAATTGTCCTTCCGAGTTGTGTCCAGCCATTAAAAGCTGATTTTCATCATTGTAAAGAAAATCTGTCAGCCCTTCAGCATAGACCCAGCCCTCATCCATCTTTAACCCAACACGGTAAGGACCATTCCCTGTAATTTTTGCTTGGTTATAAGCTACCTTTGTATTGCGAATGAACGCAACCACAGTCATGTTTGATTCATTTTTATGGGCTGAATATGCACCTGTTGTTGTTTCTAAATGAATATATACTTGTTTATTTAAAAATTGATCAAGATATGCTTGTACATGCTTCTTATTGATTGGCAACATCATAAAATCCTCCCTATAACTATTGATCCTAAATTTTCCGGCTGTCATTTCTTAACTTCTTCAAATACCTTGCTATGTAATTCAATTAATTTAACTTTATAAGTATCAGGTAATGAAGATGAAATAATTCTTTTAATAGCTGAATGAAATTTTTCTTCTGGAGTTTTTCTTAACCGCGGGTGGGTCATTTCATCCTTCAGCTCGATTACAATGGAAGACCATAGTGTTTCAAAATCATCCTTTTTTACATACATAGAACGATTTACCCATAATTGTCGATAGGCATCTAATAATTCCTTAGCATCCATTCCTTTGTTCTCCCTTTATAAACCGATTGAATTTTTTCTCGTTCGTTTTATTTCGACTTTACTTAAATATTTTGAGTTAGATAAAGTAAATAAAATTAATGCACTCCAAATAAACGAAAAGGTAATGATTTCAATTGTAGAAAATGGTTCCTTGTATAATACGATCCCAATGATCAAGGTTATCGTTGGTGAAATATACTGTAAAACTCCGATCATGAACAATGGAATGCGCTGCGCCCCACTCGCAAATAGCAATAAAGGAAGTGCTGTTGCAATCCCAGCTCCAACCAATAACACATTTGTCGTTATATCAAATGCAAAAAACTCTGATTTCCCGCTACTAAAGATCAACCATAAATAATAGGCTGCAATCGGAGTAACAACCAATGTTTCGAAGGTTAACCCGATGGAAGGACAAAGCTTTGTCATCTTTTTTGTCAATCCATACAAACCAAAGCTTAATGCTAACGTAATTGCAATCCAGGGAACCTGACCATAATGGAGAGTCATGATCATGACACCGATGGCGGCAATAAGAAAAGAGACCTTTTGTAAAAGATTTAGCCTTTCCTTAAAAAAGATCATTCCTAATAGCACACTGATTAAAGGATTTATGTAGTATCCTAAGCTTGCCTCGATCATATTGTCATGATTAACAGACCATATATAAACAAACCAATTAATGCTTATTAGCAATGATGACAATAATAAGGAAATAAATAACAGTGGCTGTTTTATAATTCTTTTGCTTGCATCCATTACATTTTTCCACTCTTTATTAAAGGAAAGCACTACGACCATAAACATAAACGACCAGAAAATTCGATGTGCTAAAATTTCTTCTGCTGAAACATGTTCGATCATTTTCCAATATAAAGGCAAAATACCCCAAAGAAAATAAGAGCCTGCGGTATAAATAAGACCTAATTTGTATGTATTCACTGCTGATGTATCCATCTTAAAACCTCACTCCTTATTCACCTAATGACCATTATAAACATTAAGCTTCATGTCCTACAACATATACGCCTTACTAACCTATTTATAAACTAATGCATATCATGATACTGACTATTTTCTAGGTAAGGATGTGGAAGGATGTTTCCTTGGAATAAACAATTTCCATTTGACCAAACAGGTTTTACCCAGCATTTTAATAAAATGAATCCAAAGGAAGTTGAAAATTATATACAGTCAGTTATGAAAAACGTATTTGGGGGAGATTTCTCACAACAATTTCCTTTTCAAGGAGAACTTTTGCAAAAAAATAAGAATGAAAGGTCATCAAAGCAAGATTCTCCCGAAATATTTGAAACGAATGATTATATTTATGTTAAACTCCCCGTCTCAGAAGAGGAAATTGGGAAATTAAAACTACAGCACACCCGCCACCAGTTTATTGTCCAACACCAATCTGTAGAAACGAAGCATATGCTGCCTGCTCCTGTTAAACGGAAAGGGACAAAAGCAAGGTATACCGATGGCTTTCTTGAAATCCAATTTATTAAACTTCAGGAAGAAAGTATCTCTGAGGTTGCCATTTCGTATGAATGAGGTAAAGAGGGTGTCGTATAAAAAACAGGGTCTGACCCCAGTTAAACACAATTTCTCGACGTGTTTGTCTGAGAGGACAGACCCTCTTTTTTTTAATATGGAAAACCCCCGCCATAAGGAGGGTAGCCATATCCATATCCATATTTTCCATATGGTGAGCCTCCATATGGAAAATATGGGTAAAATGGTGGTCTTGGTCTAAAAATGGCGCTTCCAACTAATCCACCAAGAAATCCGCCTATAAACGGTCCTCCAAAAAAGAAACGACCGTCTGGGTAAGGTCTATTGCGCATCATATAAGGTGACATTATTTACCTCCTCGAATATTTACCTACACTAAAAAGTATTCAAAGAAGTAAACATTGGAGTGGGCTAATAACTACCTTTTAGGTAATTTGCTTAATTTTCTCAAATAGACTTGCAGCTTACTCTTCATAAATCATCTTTTTAGTCATTCCGCCGTCTATGACAAGATTAGTACCTGTTATAAAATCATTGTCCTCCATTGTTAAATATAAGCAGGCTCTTGCAATATCTGACGGTTTTCCGACTCGTTTAGAAAAATGCTGCAAATGATCAATATCACGCAAAGATTCATAATCACCCGTTTCAATCCAACCAGGTGAAATTACATTCACTTGGATGTGATCTTCTCCTAAAGAGGCTGCTAGGGCGTGGGTTAAAGCCACGATACCACCCTTTGCTGCCGCATATGCCTCAGAGTTTTTTTCCGACATGATTGCCCTTGTCGAGGCAATATTAATAATTTTTCCACCCTTAGGATTACGTTTCATTTCTTTTGCCGCTTCCCGAGATGCAAACATGACACTTGTTAAATTCGTTGCGATGACTTTGTCCCACTCTTCAACAGTTATTTTATATGGAGATACCCATTTTGAAATCCCTGCATTATTAATTAAAATATCAATTGAATGGTATCGTTTTTTTGTTTCCTTCATGAGGAATTCGATTTCTGTGAGTTTAGAAACATCGGTTTTTATAAAGTAAACTTGCAAATTTTGGGCATAACATTCGTCTTCAAGCTTTCTACCAGCCTCTTTATCAACATCTGCAATAACAACGTTGTATCCCTTTATTGCATATTGTAACACAATCTCTTTGCCTATCCCTTTTGACCCTCCTGTAACGATTACGGTTTCTGTCATTTATTTAATCCTCCTCAGGAACACAATATCTGTTAGCCCAGATACCAACTTCTCGCACAACACCTTCCAGGCTTTTTCCCTTTTCAGTTAATTGGTAAATTACTTTTATTGGGGTTTCATCGATAACAATTCTTTCTAAAAGCCCTTCATTTTCCAATTCCTTTAGACGTTCAGATAACATCTTTTGACTAATACTAGGGATAATGTCTGTCAAATCCTTAAATCTTTTAGGTCCATCTAATAAAACATGAATGATAATTCCAATCCAGCGTTTACCTAAAAGACGAAAAGCTGATTCCATCTTTGGACAAAGATTGATTGACATTTTTATCGCTCCTTGTTTTAATTTCTTGACTCATTTTATCACATCCATTATGATATGAGAGATACTAAACACTTACGAAAAGTAAGTTTATTACTTTTAGTATAAAAGAAAGCTACCATAAATTCAACTAAGGAGGAAAATACAATGAATACAACATATAAAGCTGATTTATTATCTGTATTTAAAGAACGTGCATCTGTACGCAACTATGATTCAAGTGCTGAAATTTCTAAAGAAGAATTAACTGAGATTTTAACTTATACAACAAAAGCACCTTCGGCTTGGAATCTCCAGCATTGGCATTTTACTGTATTTAAGAGTAAGGAGTCAAAGGAAAGATTATTTCCTATTGCTTATAATCAAAGTCAAATTGTTGAATCATCAGCAGTTATTGCGATTTTAGGTGACCTTGAAGCAAACAAAAATACTGATCAAGTATATGATCCATTAGTAAAAGCAGGCTATATGACTTCAGAAATAAAAGAAACACTAGCAGGGCAAATTGACCGTGCTTATAAAGATAAAGGCTTTGCAAGAGATGCAGCTTTATCAAATGCTTCTTTAGCTGCAATGCAGTTAATGCTTGTTGCAAAAACGAAAGGGTTTGACTCTTGTGCTATAGGCGGCTTTAATAAAGATTTATTCATGAAGGAATTCAATATTACAGATAGGTATGTCCCAATCATGCTGATTTCAATTGGAAAAGCTGTAAAACCAGCTCATCAAAGTAGCAGATTAGACTTAGATAGCGTTTCAACATGGTTATAAAACAAAAAGAGGGTGTCTTAAAGTGTATGACCACACTTTGAGACACCCTCTCTAATTCATTCATTATTTCAATTCTTCTTTTAACACAGATATAGCTTTTTCTAACTGTGTATCATTTTCTTTTAATTTATTTTGAATTTGTTCCATTATTTTTATGGTAGTTTCACCGGTTATGTTTCCATCAACCTTTAATTTATTTTGTGTCTGGAATTCTTTAACAGCCTGCACAGTAGTTTCATCAAAATAACCTTCCACACTGTTGCTAAATCCTAAAGCTTGTAGCATTTGTTGTGCTGCCTTTACTTCTGCTTTGGAATCTCCCTTTTTCAGGACAGTTTCGGGATTTATATACGGAAGATTTGCATATGCCGGCAGCTCTGCTTTTACCTGTGGTTCGATTCCTTTTTCATGTATCCATGTCCCATTAGGTGTCAGCCATTTTGCTGTTGTAAATTTCACAGAAGATGAATCCTTAAATGACTGTGCTGTTTGGATTGTACCTTTTCCAAACGTCTTTTCTCCAACTAAAGGAATACCTGCTGATTGATGCAAGGCCGCTGCCATGATTTCTCCTGCACTAGCCGTTCCCCCGTCTATTATGACAGTTGTAGGAAGATCTATAAAGGTATCGTCTTCCGCTTTATATACTTCTCTTGATCCATCACTATTTTCTACTTGTAATATATTTTTGCCTTTTGGCAGGAAGAGATCTGACATTGCTAATGCTTGATCCATTAATCCACCAGGATTTTGCCGTAAGTCAATGATTAGTCCTTCAACATTTTTATTCTGAAGGTCTGATAGAGCATTGGCTAATTCTTCCCCTGTTGACTCAGAGAATTTCGTAATTTGAATTTTACCGATATTTCCTTCTATGACCTCGGAGTAAACTGTTTCTAACGGAATCGTATCACGGGTTATTGTAAAGTTAAGTTCACCAACGCCAGCTCGTTGCACAACCAGGTTAACCTTTGTTCCCTTTTTACCTCTGATTTTCATGACTGCTTCATTAACTGAAAGACCTTCCATTGATTCATCATTCACTTTTAAGATAATGTCTTTGGGCTTAATTCCAGCTTTTTCAGCTGGGGATCCTTTAATTGGTGAAACAATCATGATGCTTCCATTACTTTCTTGCACTTCGGCACCGATTCCTTCAAAAGAAGAGGATATATTTTCGTTAAAGCTTTTTGCTTCTTCAACATCCATATAAACAGTATATGGGTCTTCAAGGGATTCAACCATCCCCTTGATAGCTCCTTCTACAAGCTTATCAGTATCGACGTCCTTGTAATAACCTTCTTGTAAAATGTCATATGTTGCTCGTAATTTTTGGAAAGGATCACCATTATCGCCACCTGCAATTACTCTTAGCTGTACAGCACTGTATGTAATTGCTGATGCAAAGATGGCTGTAACGATTATCCAAATAATAAATCTGCTTTTTTTCACGTACCACTCACACCACCTTTATGTATGTACCTATTATGTCTAAGCAAATTTCATACGTCAACTAATATGGAAAAGATTAATTGTTACGAATTTTAGAAAGGCTTTAACACAGTTTTTTTTAAGTTAGTGAATTCTAATTTACAAAAATGGAGATTCCCTACTTTTTAACTAGAACATTTTGAATTCTATTGAATAGTAATAATATTGTTTTTTATATTCGACAAATTGTACGATACTTTTTTATTAGTTAATTGTAAAGTTTATTACACGAATGTAAATTTAGGAGGTAGATAGGATGCAACTTGCTGATTACATTGGAAAATCTGATTTAGAAATCATTCATTTTGTCTTTTCATTAATTAAAGACATTGATTATAAAATTAAGAACAAAACATTTTTTTATAAAAATCAGGTGATTCATTATATAAATGAGCATGTCGATCATTTTATTAGCCGATTACATGTCAGATGTTCATTACAAAGAATTTACAGGGCTGAGATTCAGCAAATGATAACGCCTAAACTAAAGAACATTTTTGAAAGATATCCCCTTTTAAGCTGTGTCTAACACCTGGCAATCAGTTCTCGCATAGCTTAGCTTAGAGAACTGATTGGAGGAAGAATAGGTGAATTATTTAAAAATGCTGTCTTTGTTAGGCATTGGCGGTGCACATCCTGGCGGTCTTTCATTAACTAAAAAAATCTTTGAAAGTGAACAAATCCCTTTAAATAGAATTATTCTTGATGCCGGCTGCGGTACAGGACAAACCGCAAGCTACCTTTATCAATTAGGTTACCCTATTACAGGATTAGACTTTGATCCCCAAATGATTCAACATGCAAAAAAGAGAAATCAACAATTAAACATTGAGATTCCTTACTTAAATGAAGACCTTTCACATACATCTCTGCCTGCTAATACGTTTGATCTTATTTTATCTGAATCCGTCTTAAATTTCACATCACTTCCTGACACTTTGTCTGAAATTTCAAGGATTTTGAAGCAAAATGGTCTAGTTATTGCCATTGAAATGATCCGCAAGGCACCGCTATCATCAGATGAAGAAGACGAACTGAAAGCATTCTATGGTTGTAACGGAATCTTTTCTGTTAGTGAATGGGAAAAACAATTCACCCAAAATGGATTTACTATTTATAAAGTGTTACATGAGGAAGATTTAATCCTTCAAGATATGGGTGAACCCTCAACAGAATTTTCTCCTGTTGAGACATTACCAGACGATGCCTTTACGCTTCTTTCTGAACATGAAAAAATTTCAAATAAGTATGGAAATAAACTAACCTTTTCTGTTTTCTTTGCCCGCAAGACAATCCTAAAATGACATCTTAGCTAAAATAAAATGAATGGAGCTAGTATTTCCGTACAGTCCTTCCCCGTCATTTCTCATAGTATGTGATAAATGAACGGAAGGAGGGAAAAGTCATGTCACAACATTATTATCATTTATGCTGTCGATATAATGGAAAAGTTGTTCGTATTCATGAAAGAAATGGTCGTGTTCATGTTGGAAGAATTTGTCGTGTTACTCAGAATAAAGTTTTTATCGAGCCGATTAGACAAAGAGGCGGATATGGACTCGGTTTTTACGGAGGGTATGGCTATGGTTACCCATATGGAATTGGCTTAGGTTTTATAACTGGTATTGCTTTAGCAGGCTTATTTTTTTGGTAATAATCACTTATTTTATGACCATTGGGGCTGGCTCAAAACAAAAGGGCTAGCCCCCAAACAAATGATAGAAAACCGTTTGTTTGATGACTAAAGCCCATTTTACCATTGATGATGGAAAATTTTATGAACTTGACGATAGATTGAAATAATCGTTTCTAGATCCATTCTAACTAAGCCGCTTGACGATGGTGCGACAAAATCAATCACACCATCTATCACACTTTGTTCTTGTTTTCCCCATTCAGCCTTTTTTTGTTGACTGTATTGTAGATAGACACCTTTTCCTACAAAAAAGGCAACTTTAGGGCGATATTTAGAGATTTTTCTTCTTAAAATATCTCTCCCTATTTGATACTCTTCACGTGTAATTTCATCTGCTGCTTTCGTTGGCCGCGCTACAATATTCGTAAACCCAATTCCTTGTTTTATTAACGAGGCATCTTCTTCTGGTTTAAACTGACGGTCTGTGATCCCTGCCATAAAAAGGATTTTCCAAAAACGATTGTTCTTATTAGCGTAATGATGACCTGTTTCACCAGAAACAAGACTCGGATTAAAGCCGATGAAAAGAATATCTAAATCCTTTTTAATGATATCCATTTTGTTGTCCATAATCATCACCAGATCAAATCTTTTTCACCTTTTCGAAATATTCTTCTAACGTAAGATCATTCTCATAGATGACTGACGCCTTTTCCTTTCCAACATAACGTATATGCCATGGTTCATATTGATAACCGGTAATTGACTCTTTCCCTTTAGGATAACGGATAATAAAGCCTGCTTTGTGAGCATTTTCTTTCACCCATTTTCCCTCTTTAGTTTCACCAAATTCTTCTGTTATTTCGAAGTTAACACTTCTGCTTGATACATCCATTGCCAACCCGGTTTGATGCTCACTCTGCCCGGGTAAAGCCACAGCCTGCAACGCCTTTTCTTCACCTTTATTTTCTTTTTCAACATTAAAGATCCCCTGCTGTCTTGAATAAGATCTAAATCCTGATACAGCAAGCAATTCAATTCCATCTTGTTCAGCAAGAACGAATAATTCTTCTAATGCCTTTGCCGCTTCTTCTCTCAAATAACGCTGAGGTACATCTGCGTCACCAAAGGAAAATTCTACATTAGGAACAACTAGGTCAGCTGGCTCATATGATTCAGGTAAACTGAACTCTTTATTTACCATAACGAGTATGTTTGTTGGATTTTCAATAATTTTATTCCCATTTGCTTGTTTTACAACATTAAAATATTGTGACTCTAATAAGAAATCTTCATTTATTTGCTCTTCAATTTGTTCAATATTTTGCTCAATATTGTTTTTTTGTCCAGATTGTTTAATATCCTGCCCCTCATGTTCTCCGCTAAAAGAAATTCCTTTAGGTAATGAAAAACTCATACACGCGGTTAATGTTACACTAAGCAGCAAAATAATGGCTATTTTTACATAAACATACATTTTATCACCCTATCTACGATCAATAACATTCATATTTTATCATTAATTGTCACCCGAAATAAATGATTATAAGCTCCTACTCTCATCCTTCCCTTTATACCCAGAGATACAAACGCACTTTTTGCTCCAGTTAGTAAAATTATATCGACAAATTTCGCATTTATGCAAGGCTTAAATATGTGCGTACCTGGCATATTTGAAAAACTTTGCTTATCGCAAAGTCCTAATGGCGAAAGCCTTAGTCATCTATAAAATCTTATACTTTTCGATAGTACAAAAAAACGAGTGCTTAGCGCACACGTTTTTTAATCAAACATTTTTTAAAATACTTTATTTTATAGTAGCATCGAGAGCAACTAAAATCATGTCATTAAAGGTTGTTTGCCGTTCTTCTGAAGTTGTTTCCTCGCCAGTTAAAATATGATCACTAACTGTTAAAACAGAAAGTGCTTTTCGATTAAATTTTGCTGCTAATGTGTATAAAGCTGCTGTTTCCATTTCAATGGCTAAGATCCCATATCGAGCCCATTTTTCTAATTCTGCGTTATCATTATAAAACATATCTGCAGTAAACACATTTCCAACCTTTAAGTTTAGACCTTTCTCAATCCCAATTTCATATGCCTTCATAAGAAGCTGAAAATTAGCCGTTGGTGCATAATCAACCCCGCCAAAAGTTAATCGATTCATTTGTGAGTCTGTTGAAGCACTCATCGCCAAGATGACATCCCGAACCTTTACGTCTTTTTGAATTGCACCACATGTTCCTACACGGATCAGCTCTTGGACGCCGTAACTGTTCATTAATTCATTTATGTAAATTGAAATTGATGGCACGCCCATACCTGTTCCTTGGACAGAAATACGCTCCCCTTTATATGTGCCAGTAAAACCCAGCATTCCCCTTACTTCATTATAACAAGTCACATTCTCTAAAAATGTTTCTGCGATATATTTAGCACGTAGTGGATCTCCAGGGAGCAAAACTTTTTCAGCAATTTCATTTTCTTTTGCACCAATATGAACACTCACTATAGATTCCCTCCTATTAAGGTAACAGTAAAAGTCACCTTACTATACCATAAGTTATAAACGAATAACATTTTTTCTCATTCAACTTATTAACTATTTATTATTCTAAGCATTATTTGTCAGCTTTATAAGAAAAATAAACGGTTAACATAAAAATGCAAATCATTTTTTGGAGGGATCATTTTGAAAAAGAAATTAGCACAAGCTGTTGAATATGCAAATGAAACAAACCCTGGGTCACGTAATGGGGGTCACCCTCATGAATCAAAAAAAGGACAAAAACAAAGAACTCACAATACAAATAAAACAAATGAAATGAGGTAACAGTGATGGGAAAAAAACATCGGAATCGAAATACGCCTAAAAAGAATAATCATATCCCTCCTGAAGTTACAGCAGCAGAAGAGAATGCACACGCAAAGGAGCATACCTCTGCAAAGAGAAAAAATGGACCTGGTCATCATTTATAAACAAACAAGACCAATGTCTCAAAAGGGTCTGACCCCTACAAAGGTAGTGTTAGACCCTTTTTTTTAAAACGGCTGCTTATACTCATTGGATTCTATTTAGTTGTTTTCAACCTTTTGGATAAAGCTAATAATACTGCCCTACTAAATGCTTCTATTATTTTCGAACTTCTTACTTATTTTATCAAATACTGTTGTAACGAAAATAAACCAAGCAATTCCAGCACTAAATCCTGCAATAACATCTGTCAGAAAATGAACACCTAAGTAAATTCTGCTAATACCGATTAAAGCAATTAAGAGCATGGTGGAGATTATTATCGCTTGCTTTTGATTTTTTTTGTGAATGAAACGTGTGATCAGTAAATAACAAATAAAGCTGTATATAGCCGCAGAATTCATAGAATGTCCGCTCGGAAAGCTAAAATGTGATGCTTCATAAACAGCATTGAAGTTTGGTCGCTCCCTGCTGAAAATTTCCTTTAAATGATAATTTAAAAATCTAACACTAAACAACAAAGCTAATAGAAAAAGGGCATCTAATACCTTTCGCTTCAGAATAAAAAAAGCCGCTAAAGCTGCAGATATGGGCAAATAAAATTTTATCGAGCCAATTTCTGAAATAATTAAAAAGAAATCGGTCATAAAGGGAAGCCGTATTTTTTCAAAGATCAGTGTTACATTTTCATCTAAACCCGTTATCATTTTAAGGGGATAAGCAGCAGCACACGCTATAAACAACAGAAGTGTTAAAAGGAACCATTTTCTCATGTTCGTCCCCCCTTCATTATAAAAGTAGCAAGAACTGACGTGTCCAAGTTAGGACTAGCACTTACACATCATTGTATATCATTTATAGTTGTCAGTCATCTTTCTAAAAATTTTAAAAAACGACTGGCTTTATAAAAACCAATCGTTTTTTGCTCGAGTAAATTTAGTTTTTCATCCCTGTGTAGATCAAGATAGCATCTCTTAAGAATTCAGCTGAGCCAGGTTGTTTTTTATCATAGTATGCGGTAAATCTCTCATCATCTACATACATTTGTGCAAGACCTGCATGAGCTTCTTTTGAGTACTCCCCCCAATAGAAAGTTAACCATTTTCGATGGAGGTCTGCCGCCTTTTGCGCAAGCTCGCCTGCAGGATCACCTGTGCGGAAAGCTTCGTTTAGGATTTTAAGCACCTCTTCACCAAGCTGCTCAGCCTCGGCATACTGCTCTTTTGTCATGTTTTTAAATTTCTGGTTACTTTTATCAACCTGTTCATCCCCATATTTGGCACGAATTTCTTCTCCGTATTTTTCTTCATTTTCTTCTATCAGTTTTTGTTTAAATCCCTCAAATTTTTCATTATCAGACATCATAATTCTCCCTTCTGCTTCAGCTAATGTTTTATCAACATTAGCAATCAGCCTTTTGATTTGTTCCTGTTTTGCCAGAAGCTGTTGGCGATGTTCTTTTAGTGCTTTTGTCCGATCAAAGGAAGGAGAAGATACTATTTGTTTAATTGTGTCTAAGCTTACCCCTAATTCTCGATAAAAAAGAATCTGCTGCAATTGATCAACCTCTGATCTTCCGTACAAGCGATACCCTGATGAGTTGATTCTTGCCGGCTTAAGAATCCCAATTTCATCATAATAACGGAGTGTCCTTGTACTGCAGCCTGCTAATCTTGCTAGTTTTTGCACTGTATATTCCATCCTTTCACCTCCTGACAACTTCACTATACACCTTTACGTAACGTCAAGGTAAATAGGTATTTTTAAATTATTTTTACACAAAAAAACTGAAGGATCATACCCCTTCAGTTCTTACTATTATTATTCAATTTTAGTTATTAATATATTTTTCAAATACTTCCCCAAAATCCTTCTCATGGTATTGTTCGCGGGCTGTCGAAAGCCAATTAAAGCCAAATTCTGTTAATCCCTTATATGTATCAGCAAGACTGTTATCGTCCGTTCTTGAGTTTTGCAGAACAGCTACTGCTTTGTCTAAGCTTTGTGATGCCATTGTCAGCATAATCTCATTTTCATAGGAGATTTCTGAAATACGCAGTAATGCTTTGTAAAGATCCTTCAATTGCTCAATTTGATCTTTACGCACATCAATGTCCATTCTTTCGTTGCCTATTAAGAATTTTATTTCTACATCCATGTCAATTTTTCCAGCTGTTTCAAGGAGGACTCCAGAAATCTTGTGTTGAGAATAAGGATAACGCTTAAGTGTTCTTTTTGATGAAGCTGCACTGGTTCCATCTACGTGAATGATGGCAAGGTTTGTAAAACAATATTCATCAGATTTCGTTTTGATTAAAAAATAAATCTTTTCATTATCTTCGTGCATCACATAATCATCAGCATCTGTTTTATCATAATCAGATGGGTGTATGATCGTACCTATATCTGATAATCCTAATGCATCAGCAGCAATTTTTTTAAACATCTTTCATCCCGCTCCCTTTAAAATAAATTGTATTTTCTCTTTTACTATTAACCATGCTTCTTTAAAATATCTATAAATGTAGCTTTTAGTGTCGGCATTTCATGTTTATTTAGTGAAAAACGAATGATCGATTCATCCATGTCTAATGCTTCTGAGAATAAACCTGCCAAACCTTTTGAACGGCGATCAACCTCGATAATAATTTCAAGTTTTTCTTCGTTAAGTGGAAAGAAGATCAACTCAACTTCATCAAATTTCCCATAATATTGACCTGAGTTAGGAATGAACTCAAATTCTTGGATAAAGGGCAGCCTTTTACGAATTTTATAAGAAGCTTCCTCATTTTTTACTTTCCTTAATGTAAATCCAAGCTCTGAAAACACCTTTAATGCTTCATCCATCATGTCATGGGGCAAAATTTCTAACATATCACGGTCACTTGGATCGACTGAACCTTTTATATCCACCCCGGTTTGCACCCATACTTTTGAAGCACCGGCACTAATCGGAGTATCAAGCGGAACTTCTAATTTAAACGGAATCGTTTTGGTTTCACCAGGCATGATGACAAAAGGCTCGTTAAGCTTAATAGTTGAGATGACAGCCTGTTTATGAACAACTTTGTCATCATCTTCTTTTTCATAAGTCGTATTTATTGTTAAATAGACTTCATCAACCTTTTGCTCAATGTTTCCTCCTTTAATTTCAACAATGCCATCAACCTCTTCACCAGCTTTAATAGATGATTGAGCAAGTTTAGTATCGACTTTTGCCGACCCTATACCTACACTGGCTAAAATTTTGTTAAAAAGTGACATATCTCTTTTCCTCCCATTAAATACATGGTGTAACATCTTTTAAAAGCGATGAAATATCTTGATATGGTTCATCCAATTGCAGCATTTTCCGCAATATTTTTTTTGTTGAATATGAAATTTGCAATTCTTCTTCCCAGCTTTGCTGTTTCTTAGATGTTGGTACATAAGAGGAGTAAAGCAAAAACAATAAAAAATGTCCTAAAGCATAGAAGTCACTTTTAAAGGCAACTTCTCGAAATAATCGCTTTTCTAGATGGTTTAAATTTTCTTTATTGTCATTAGTTTTCTCATCAATTTTTCTGGCAAGACCAAAATCGATGATATAGTACTCTTCTTCATTTTTTAATATGTTTGGGATTCTTAAATCCCGATGAACATAGCCGTTCTCATGGATATATTTAACTAATTTTAATATTTCGTACAGCTCTTTTAAAGCTGCTGATTCTGAATAAAATCGATTTTCTTGAAAAATAAGTTCCTCGAACGTTTTTCCTTTTTTATATTCCATCACGATAAATAGTTTTTGATTTTCCTCAAATTGTTCGGAAAAGGCCGGAAAAGCAGAATGGTTTAGGTTCATTAATATATGTGCCTCACGTCTAAATGCTTCACGGCCTGCTGCCTCGAGCGTTTTATATCTACGTAATTGTTTTAAGACATAGGTTGAACCAAGATCATCTTTAACTAGATACGTAAACCCATAACTGCCTTTCCCTAACATTTCGATAATTGTGTATTTACCGCCAATCCTGTCAGCTGCCTTAAAAGGAGTTTCACATAATTCAATTAATTTTGAATAAATTTTCTTCATTAACTGCTATATGAGCTAAAGAAACCACTTGATTTATGCTTTTTCTTATAATACTGATGACCATATTTTGATGGATGGTAACCGCTCTTACGACGTTTAAAATCGCTTGAACTATAATGGCGGTGATGAGAATGCTTATTGGAGGAGACAATTGATTTAATGATTTTTTTTAACATACATAATCCCTCTTTTCATATTTTATAAAAATATATACGACATAAAAGAACAAAGGTTTCACTTTTTCATACAATAATACATCCATTATAACCTAAAGTGATGATAAAATTGTTAATTCCTCTTTACAAAAGGATGAATCATATGTATGGAATGGCAAAACTATTTAACTTGCAACAAAAAAAAACAAATGAAGCCTCCTCTATTTCAGAGGATGTACGTCATAAGCTTTACAATGATCTGTATGAAACTTTAACACATCCTTCACCAATCATAACAAACCAAAACGAGCGGAAATTAATACGGTACATTCAAAGAGAGACGGAGAAACATAATGTTAATAATATAACTCGTACAAAAGCATATCTCCAATTCTTTAACAGACATAAAGAAATTCATTGGGCCTTGCTTGCACATATGGTTTCCCGTAATGGAGGATATAATATGACTGACTTAAAGAGCTCATTAATTGGTCGCTTTTTAGCTGATAAAGAAAAGGAAAAATTATTCCATTTTTTAGAACGGGCAAATGCCTTAATTTTTCAAGATGCTTATCCTCAGCTGCTACTTTATGAAATAAGTAAAAGGGAGAACACCTCTCTCTTTCACTTGCTGCCAGCGTTACGAATAACAAAATTTATGATTCCAGTATGGGAACATTTCCTTTTATCATCTAATTCACAATTATTAACTTTAGCGTTAATCACAAATGAACAGCAATATGTAGAAAAACATTTGATCAATTTTACAATAACAAAAAAAATTTTTAAGACATTCACATATGTTATGCAAGAAAAACTGGGATTAACCCATGTTATTTTTCCATATAAACGTTATCCCTTTTTAAGAAATTATTCATTAGCCGGCATTGAGGTCCGTGATTTTTCTTCAGTACAAGAACGAATTAAGATTGGGAAACAACTCTATTCCATTTTGTTCTCAAAACTTTGTTTTGATTCCATCGTGCATTTTGCGAACCATGTTAGCCATACTGCTTCTAGAAGCGACTATTGGCCGCATTTTTTTTCGAAACAACTCAAGGGCAATCGGATAATTTATAGTCCCTCACTACTTGACGCATGGGATAATGTCTCACATCATTTTTCTCATCATCTTGATTGGTTTACTGACATCACTCTGATTAAAGGTTTTGAAAGAGGCATGATTGTTGAGAATGGAGATCTTACAAAAGAAGTAAAACATGATCTTCACATGTTAGCAACATTAGGAAAACTGACACCCATTCAATTCCCCGAAAAAAAAAAGAGATAACTAGTATCTCAAGTAAATAGTAAAAATTACTTCTGGTTGTGGCTGACGGTTGCATTCTTTTTTTAATGTTCAGCCCCAAATGTCAGCAATTATTAATCTTCCATCTCAAAATCTAAATCCTCATCAATAATGCATTTTTTTAGAAGGTAATCGAATGTAATATCTGCTAATTCTTCCAGTTCATCTTCTCCTGGAACATACCCTCTTTTTGTGAGCTCATTGTAAAAGAACTCAGCAATCTCCTCTGTATCAATTACCACTTCAATTTCCTTCACAATATCGCCCCCCTCTTATTGTTTATGTCCACTGAAAAGGACATATGTCTTTAAAATAAAAATTTTCACCTAAAGGGTCATGTTAGACCAGTCATCCTTAAGGGTTAAAGTCGTTTTCAATCTAACTGTTTACTAAACAAATGCCTGCGACTGAATCAATAGGAAAGTTTTACATTACCTGAACAAAAATGAGAACTTCAAGTGTTAAATAGAGGAATAAAGAAATAACTTGAACATATAAATAGTTTTAGATGGACAAGCTCTTACATTATTTTACGTGGGGTGACGAAATGTTAAACGCAATGAATCAAAAAGAAATAATCAAGAAAGAAGAAACATCTGCTAATAAAATCCTTCAATTTATAGATGGACCGGGATATGAAAAGCTATTGCAATTAATGATTAAAGGATTATTTTCAGGGATTCTATTTTTCTGTATACCTTACTTTTTTTATCTTTTATTAATATCTTTGTTTTAAACTCCATCTCCTTTTTTCAATAGTTACGTAGCCTTTTCAAGATATAATCCATCATTTCTTTATATTCTGGATCATTGAACAGTTCATATAAAGCCTTATAATCATTGTAAATATCCAATAATTCATCAATCAGTTTGTTTCGTTTCTGCAGCTCTTTTGAAGATTCCTTTTCACCTTTTTTATGTTGATTTATCATCATAACGGAAAAAGGGCCTTTCTCTCCAATTGTATTATTAAGATGAAGTTGCTGAATGAATGATTCTGCTTCTTGGTTACCTACCATTAAGCTCATCTCATCTTCTGTTGCTTCCAGCCATGCACCATCTGAGATTCTAGTTAATTCATATGTTAATTCTTCCCATCCATCGTCGGCATATCTCCATACCTCTGTTCGAATGCCAACGATTCGGAATAATGTACTTCCATAACCTTTTACAATGACAATATCCCCGATTTGATAGAGAATTTCTATTCTAATCTGCTCCGTTTCAATCACTGTCCCATCATAGTCCGAAAATAATTGCAGAGCATTTTCAAAGAATAAAATGTCACTGTGATTTACTTCATAAACAAAATGCTGGTCAACCTTATGAAGCTTTGTAATTGTCCCAACCGTTCCATACATAATAATCACGACAATATCCCCAATATTAAATTTTGGCCTGTTTGTATTTTTCACTATCCATCTCTCCTTTGTCGTGATTATGAAAGATATGATAGTATATGCTGTTTTTCATATTTCGTCATGGGCTGCATTTAGAATGAAACAGCTTCCACTCAGTAAGGGAGTGTCATTTATTCCCCTAAAAAACGCTGGTTTATCTAGATGTCATTATTGACTAGATGAACCAGCTTTGAGTATACAAAGGGCTATATAATTGCTTATAGACCAAATTATTTTATGTACTAAAGTTGTTTTAGAATCTCATTTTGATAACGCTCCCACGCTTCATCAAATATCGACATACTTGTTAGATAGTGTCCATTCATTTCTAAGTATGAACTTACCTCATCATAGCTTTCAGAATTTTTTGGAAAACTGTGGTCTTGATATGCTTCATTCGCAAATTTTGAAAGCTCGTCCTTTGGCTTAGGATGTCGATATTTCATTAAATAATGATAAAAAGATTTCATTACTCATTCCCCCAGCAATAAGATTTTTCTATTATAGCTTGTTAAGGAATGGAATGAAACCTTAAAGCCTGTCATTTTACTTACTATGTACGAGAAAATCTATTTCAAACCCTAAATCTTCAAGCATTTTATGGTCATCGGTACTTTCCTGTCCTTTTGTTGTTAAGTAATCACCTACAAATATTGAATTAGCCGCATATAATCCGAGGGGCTGTAATGACCTTAGATTCACCTCTCGACCGCCTGAAATTCTAATTTCTTTTGTTGGATTGACATAGCGGAATAAGGCCAAAACTTTTAAACAATATCTTGGGTTTAATTCATTTGTACCCTCTAAAGGGGTCCCATCAATAGCATGCAAAAAGTTTACTGGTATAGAGTCTGCATCTAATTCTCTTAAAAGATATGCCATATTCACGACATCATTTAGAGATTCACGCATTCCGATAATAACACCAGAACATGGGGATATCCCGCTCATTTTGACTGTTTCAATCGTATTTATTCGATCATCATATGTATGGCTTGTTGTAATTGCAGAATGATGGCTTCGTGAGGTGTTTATATTATGATTATATCTGTCAACCCCTGCCTCCTTTAGCCTGTTTGCTTGGTCGGGTTGTAAGATTCCTAAGCAAGCACATACTTTTAGCCCATATTTTGCTTTAATTTCCTTTACTGCATCTGCCACATGATCCACTTCCTTATTTGACGGACCTCTTCCGCTTGCAACAATACAATATGTTCCCACATTTAGGTGGTGGGCCTGTTGGGCACCTTTTAATATTGTCTCTTTATCTAGCATTCTATATTTTTCAATTGGCGCTGTTGACACAACAGATTGTGAGCAATATCCGCAATTTTCTGGACATAACCCTGATTTTGTATTCATGATCATGTTTAGCTTAACTTTTTTTCCATAAAAGTATTTTCTAATTTTAAAGGCTCCGTTTAACAGCAGTAATAAATCATCGTCAGAACATTGCAGGATTGCCATTGCCTCCATTTCATTTATTCTTTTTCCTTCTATGACTTCTTCAGCTAATTTTTGCCAATTCATCTACATTCCCCCATTATTGTATTAAAATTATGGTAATGGAAGAAAAGATCATTTGTCAACTTATTTATTATTTTGGTTAACATTTATGACAAGTAAAGAGCTCACATTTGGAGCTCTTCAACTTTTGACTTTTTATACGTATGCCGCACCAACGATAATTAATAAGATGAAAAGAACTACGATTAAAACAAAGCTATTTCCATACCCATATTGTCCGTAAGGATATCCATGATCATAGTAGCAATGCATTCTTTCACTCCTCATATACCTAATTTAGAATTCACATTACTTTATGTCATGGGTGGGTTGTATGGTATGTGCATTCGCCCATTTTAAGTGAATTAAAAAGGGCTGCTTCTGTAAGTATAGAAACAACCCTATTAAGACAACTTTTTCGTTTTTACTTCTCAAAAAACTCGATCCATTCTTGATCAGGTCCTCTAAAAAAGATGTATTTTGCGCCGTTTGGAAGAGTGGTAATTTCTTTATTAATCCATTCAACCCCTGCACTATCAAGTCTTTTTTGTTCATCCTCAATATGATCAACTCTAAATGCGACATGATGAACCTTACCTTCGTCCGGAAGATCAGGATTATACCCTTCAATAAATTCAACAATAATTTCTCCATTTACTCCTAAAAATGCAAGATCCTTATCGCCATCAGTATGCATAAATCGATCGATTAACTCCAGCCCAACGACTTCCTGATAAAATTGAATTGATTTTTCTATATTAGCAACTTGAATACCGACATGCTCAAATCCCAAAACCGCCATCTTATCATCTCCCATCATTTTAAGCTCTTTTTTTATCTATCAATAAAGAGTCATTCCTACCTCTCTACCTGAAATAAAGAAACGTATTTTCCATATCCCTCTTTTTCTAGATCTTCCTTCGGTATAAACTTTAATGCTGCTGAATTAATGCAGTAACGGAGCCCATTAGGTCCTGGTCCATCATTAAACACATGTCCTAAATGAGAATCTGCTGTTTTACTTCTAACTTCTGTTCGAACCATCCCATGTGAGGTATCAAGTTTTTCAACTACTTCGAATTCTTGAATTGGTTTTGTAAAGCTTGGCCACCCACAGCCTGAGTCATATTTATCCTTTGAGCTGAATAACGGCTTTCCTGAGACAATGTCAACATAGATCCCTTCCCCTTTATGATTCCAAAACTCATTATGGAAAGGGGGCTCAGTACCATTGTTTTGAGTTACCTCATATTGCATTGGTGTTAAAGATTCTCTTAATTTCTTCTGATCTTTGCCTTTCCAATGCTGCTCAATGAATTTGTCTCTTCCAGAGCCTGTTCGGTATTGCTTATACCTTATTGTATTTTTTTTATAAAAATCTTGATGATAATCTTCTGCCGGATAAAACGGCTTTGCTTTAAGTATTTTCGTTACAACCGGCTTTGAAAAACGCCCGCTTGCTTCTAATTCCTGTTTTGATTCCTCAGCCAACTTTTTCTGTTCTGGAGAATGATAAAAAATCGCTGTTTTGTACGATTCTCCGCGATCAAAAAATTGACCGCCCGCATCTGTAGGGTCAATTTGCTGCCAGAATAATTGTAATAGTTTTTCGTATGGGAAGAGATCAGGCTGAAAGGTAATTTGGACAGCCTCAAGATGACCAGTTGTATTGGAGCAAACTTCCTCATAAGTAGGATTTTCTTTATCACCGCCTGTATAACCGGATATCACACTTACAATCCCTGGCAGCTCATCAAAGGGCTGCACCATACACCAAAAGCATCCCCCTGCAAATGTTGCAAGTTCAAGCTTATCACTATTCATCATTGTGAAATGCCCCCTTCTTTTACTCATTGTCCTTATTATATAGCAAGATGTAAAACGGATGGAAGTAAACTGTTTGATTAGATAATAGCGCGACTTATCAAATGTTCACGGTGAGTTCGTAAAACTACCCGTATAAATGAAGGAAATCAACTTCGTAAAACGTAAATACAACTTGACACATCTAAAATCATTCCTTAGTCTAAAAAAAAGAATATTTTGTAGGTTCGGAGGAAATAAGCTTGAAAAGTCGTCAAGATAAAATGTATGAAATGGAAGCACTTATGCGCCTTGTATACAGAAAATTACGTCAGGATATGAATCTTGTTTATGAAAACGAAATGTCAAGAAATGAATTTTTTATATTAAAAACCCTTTACGAACAAGGGTCCAAAAAATCATCTGATTTATCAAAAATGTTAAATGTTTCTGCTTCCCACATTACAGCAGTAACTGATTCTTTAATTGAAAAAAACTGGATTCAGCGCGTCCGCTCTGTTCAAGATAGAAGAATTGTCGATCTTCACTTAACTGATGAAGGAAAAAATACTTTGGAATTATTTGAAAAAAAGAAAACGGACTTTTTATTAGAAAAATTTAATGACTTTAATGACCAAGACATCGAGAACTTTATTACCTTATTTAATAAATTATTGAAGGCGTAATAGGTATACAAAATCTAATAACGATAGCTGCTGCCATATTAGGGGTTTTGACAGTCGCTATCGTTTTTATACATATTTTCCGCGATTTTACACATGCTAGTTTGTAAAATACTAGGAGGTGTAATAAATATGCCGGCTCCATACTTATGCCCAAACTGCAAAACAAATCGTTCACGATTCAATATAATTGAACAACATGTTAAATCAGTAAAATTAAATCCGCAAACAGGAGACATTGTGGAGGAATTGGAGCAAGGAACACTGGACCCCTTTCATGTAACTTATAAAGGGCCTGAATACAGAATTCAATGCGGTGTATGCGGTCTTATTGAGGATGAGCTTTCATTTATAAAAAGAGCTCAACTTAATCAATAAGGACAAGAGAAAGTGGCAGCTCTTTTCTCATTAGAGAAGCCACTCTCTTTTTTGTTTATTCACTATTTTGCGTTGAATTAAAAAACAATTGTTTATCACTTTTTTCATTTTGTTTCATTATCGGCTTTTTCTCTTTTCCCATCTTTCCATCAGACTCGTAACTGAAGTTAGCGATCTTTTTAGTCAAAACAACCCCTCCTAGAAAAGTGTTACCTTCATTTTTTCCAGCTCATAGAAAAATATGTTTCGAAATTTTTTATTTTGCTACCTATGACTACTGACTGATTATAAGCGATAGTAACAACCATTTTACCTACTTTTACAATAATTTACTGTAAATAGTATTAACAAATTTTAACTTTATTTAAAGTTTTTAAAGAGTATGTACAGATTTTGTAAAAACCGTATACTTCCTGAAAGTTTCAATTATTATTAGATTGAGCCAGCTGGTTCAAAAAAGATTACTCATTCGTTACATGGGAGGAAAAAACAATGAAAAAAAGCTTATTATTAAAAGTCGGAGCATCATTACTTGCTGTATTTTTAATGGCTGCATGTAACAACACAGAGGAAACTGATACTGAAAACACAAACACAGAAGAAACTGAAGAAGGCGCTGAAACTGAGGAAGGAACAGAAACTGAAGAAGGCGCTGAAACTGAGACAACAGAAGAAGAAGCTCAATAATAATTATACTTAAAATCAAAAATGGGCTATCTCAACATAAAGGTCATACCTTCTTTGAGACAGCCCGTTTTTCAACCATTGTTTTTTTGTTTCTCATCCTTCATATGCCATAAATAGATAGCAATACTTAAAAATAGTGTACTATATCCAATATTCAAATATACTTCATCCATATTTTCTGCTACAAATTGCTGATAAGCAAATCCGCCAAAAATGATTGAAATTAAGATCGCTACCATCCCGAATAATACAAACTTATTTTTCATTAAGAATCCCCCTATCATTATTTATATGCCAAAAGTGTCTTTATTTGATTAGTATGAACTGCAAAAAACAATCACTATTCACATAAAATGAAAATGAAACAAATAATCAATCTATTTTTTCTCTGCTATTATTTTAGCTTGATCATTTTCATAAGCTACTTCATAGTTCATCTTATAGGTTTTCGTCACTTGTTCTTTGCCATTTTGCTCTTTTGCCGTTAAGGTTGTTTTAACAATAATGTGATTTTCCTTCATCTCTGTCTTAAGATCCATAATACTTATTGAAATAGTATTCAAATATCGTCTGCGAAATGTATCATAATCCATATTTGTTTGCCATTTGCTCCCTAACAACGAGTATGCTGTAACAAAATCACGATAATGGATACTTTCAATAAAATAGGTTACTAAGTAATCGGCTGTATCTTGCATTTCATTTTCATCTATTTCAGTTGAAACGTCAACCGTTGATGAAGCTGGAAGATTTTTCATCGGGGTTTCAGACCAGCTATTAACGAGCGGTAAGACCGAACTTATTGGAATGCTAAACCCAATACTTCCTTGCTCAATACGAGCGGAATTTATTCCAACCACCATCCCCGTTTTACGGTCTATTAATGGACCGCCGCTATTGCCTGGAGCGATCGGGGCTGAAATTTGATAGACATTTTCATATACATATGGTTCTACATGTAATTCTCTGTCAGTCCCGCTGATAATTCCGGTAGTCACTGTATTTTGGAAACCAAGGGGACTGCCTAAAGCCAATATTTCATCACCAATTTCAAGCTTTAAACCCGGTGATAATAGCAGAGGATCCGTTTCTTTTAAACCATCTACACGTACAAGCGCAACATCTGTTTCTGTGCTCATCCCAATTACTTTTCCTACAAACCCTTTTGCATCTGTCGTTCTAATTTTTACAGTCTTTGCACCATTAATGACATGAGCATTTGTAATGATATCGCCTTTGTTATTATATAAAAAACCTGACCCTACAGATCCGTCATCTAATTCCACCATGACAACCTTTTTCTGAGCCTCACGAATAATTTCCTTCAAATCAGGAATTGCTTGTTCATTTTCCAAAAAATCATCATTCTTTAGAAGCAAGGATTCGCTGAATACCTGTTTAGCCATTTTATCTTTTATATATAAAACACCGATACCGCCACATATCCATATAAAAACCGACAGACAAATACTAATTACTAAAAGCTTTTTATTCATAAATTATCCTTTCTTCTCTTCTAGCAGCCAGGATATGTTCGTTATTTCTACTTTCGCATTTTCTTTTACAGAATATGTGACATGCTCAAAATCACCTGATTGACCAGGTTCTAGTTTATTCGGAAAGACATTTGTTTTACCAGACTCCAGCTTTTTCCCATTTTCGTCCAAAACGTTAAATTCAATCACGATCGAATGAACGGTCTCGGTTCCACTATTTTTCACCTTTCCATTTATATACGCATCACCGTATTTATCAACATTTACTTTACTTGTTGTTAATTGAACTGCTTTCGTCAGATTTCGTTCTTCTTCCTTTTTAGCAGCAAGCATTGCTTTTTCGATTCGCTCCTGCTCCGCTTTTTCAAAAGATGTTTTTTCAGCAATGACTCTCTCTTTTAACGATAATAGCTTTTCATTGTTCACCACATATTCAAGTGCTTCGTCAATTACTCTTACAGCTTGATTAAAATGCTTGTCCTCTAGACGTTTCTCAGCCTCTGTAGCACTAATCGTCACCATCTTCGTATAAATTTGCTGTTTTAACTCAGATGCTTCAGAAAGCTCTAATGTATATAAGGTTGACAATTTACCAGCAAGTTCATCAATTGTCGTAAGTTTATTTATTTCCTCTTTTATTTCGCCTACCGTAACACTTGTTTCAACTTGTTGAATATCTTGTGAAAGACTAATAAATAACGGTGATTGATTACTTTGATCAACCTGGTTCTTTAATACATTAATTTCGCTTTTAGCAGCAGCAAATTGTTCATTCATTATTTTCTTTTCTACTGCATCTAGTTCTTCTTTTAGCTCTTTTATTACAAGAATCATTTCTTTATCCTGTATTAATATTTCGTAATCATTACGATATGAGAGGCCGTTTTCGATATAGCGTAACGCTTTATCGAACTCTCCTGCTAAAGCTGCTTCCTCTCCTTTTTCTTGAAAGGCGATAACCTTCGCATTTACTTTCATTTCATATAGTTTCGTAGTATAAAGAATCATAATGACAAGAATAAAACTTAGTAATGGTAGGAGATATTGTAGTCTTTTTAATTTTTTCGCTTTTGGATCATCCGGTTTGCTGAGCGGTTTCCCACAATGATAACAGTAATTAGCATTGGCTTCGATACGATTGGCCCCACAGTTTGTACAAAACATAAAAACCCTCCTCTTTTCTGTGGTAAAAGGGATGGAGCACCTTATCTAGTAAAATCATATAGACAAGGTATGAAAATGATCATACTTTTAGAGTGACAACTTCTGTTTACCCGCCTATTCAAAAGAATAACCACCATGCATTGGCTTATTTTTAAGTATACATGTTTTACCAGTGTCATTCTAGGCTGAACATAGAGGGTATTTCGAATCATTTTTCATCATGTGTATTTGTAACTAGTTTCAACTACCGCTAGGGCCAACATCAATTATGTTAGCCCTTTAAGGCAATGGCACTAACAGTTGAAAGGTAATATCGTCCTCTTTTAAATTAAAGCTTTCTGCACGGGCGCTCAGGCCATTTTTTAACGTTAACTGATCTAGATTAATATCTATTATTTTTTTCCCTGAGTCAATCACCACATAGTCAGGGAGGTCATAATTTGTGTTCATATATTTTAATACATATGAAACGGGCAATTTTAACCTGCCAATTGAAAGTTCTTTGACAAACAACTGCATATTCCCGTCAGGTTTAACGATCGGTTCGAGAATTAATGCCATATTTATATCTTTATTAAATGCATTTATTACTCCATACACATTGACATTTTCTTTTAGTTCTACGCGATATTGTAAGTTCTCTTGATCTGTCTCTTCTTCTAAGTAATGATTAATTAAATCTGTTAACGATTTTTTGTCAGTACTTATTAAAAAAGGCACCGCTATCTCTTCTTTATCAGCATGATTTACTTTTTCAGATGGCTTTTGACTAGGTATAAATAATAAAGACGCGATCAAAAGAACAAACAATAAATTTATAACAAGTAAGATAAAAAACGATAATTTCCATTTATTCATAAGATACTCACTCTTTTCCGCCAATTAAATCTTGGTCAAGACCCTCAATCTTTAATGTATTATGCACTCTATCTGCTATTAAGGAATACCCGATTTCGTTTGGATGAAACTCGTCTTTATAAAGCAGCCTTTCATCCGATTCTGTTGAAAATATTTGTTCAACAGAAACAAAGACAGCCCTATCATCATTTTTCATGATTTCCTTTGTGGCTGTATTCCATTCTTTTATAATTTTATCGATTTCCGGTAACTGTGGCAGCATATATTTAAAAGGATTATATAGGCCTACATAAATTATCAATGCTGAAGGATTTAGTTCGCGTAAAGTATTGTAAATATCCTTAAATCTACTTTCATAGTTTTTTTGTTCTTTTCGAAAAGGTTCAAAATCAAGAGAAAAAATATTATTTCGAACAACTTTCATTATATCATTTCCACCAATTGTCATTAGGATTATATTTGCATCTTTTATACTTGCAATCACTTTTTCGTCCTTCAGCTTGCGGCGAAGATCGCTTGTTTTATGCCCTCTTACACCATAATTTTCTATTGATACCTCTTTAATATCATCCTGTTGTTCTAATTTTTTCGTTACCATCCCAACATAGCCGCCGCTATTTGATTCATCCCCTACTCCTTTCGTTAACGAATCCCCAATCCCAACTACTTTTATCGTCTTAGGAATGAACTCTTCAGCAGGTTGCGCTTTCGTTTTTAGGGAAGATGGTTTCGATTCCAGCTTCGCGCTTTGTTCAGACACACAACTTGTTAAAAACAAACAGATCAAACATAGTGTAATAAGTTTTCGAATCATACGATCACCTTGGTTTTTAGTCTAGGGACCAATTATATCATTATATGAAGTTTTAAGGCTGTCTCAAATGGGTCTGACACTCCAGCAAACACAAATATATGGAATTCCAACCATTTAGATTTCTATATATTGTGTTAAAAGGATCTAATCCATTGGTTATGTGATAGCCTCAATTGATTTTTATTCTGTAAGTAATGCTTTCATATCCTCTATGATGTGATCATATGGAGGATTTTCAACTCCACTATAATCCTTCATAACGATTCCATTTTGATCAATTAAATAAAAGCTTGTTCCGTGGAGAACTTGATCGGAATTCGACGGTTTTTGAACAATGGTTTTAAAGCTTTCCATGGCGAAATCCTCAATTTCCTTTTGTGAGTAACCAGTTAAAAAGCTCCAATTATCAAATGTGATGGAATAAGGTGATGCAAACTCTTTCAATTTATTAGGTGTATCCGTTTCTGGGTCCACACTGAAAGAGATAATCTTTGCATTTAAATCTTCTGCTTTCATTCGATTTTGAATTTCTTTCATATGTGCAGTCATTGGCGGACAAACCGTTTCACAACTGGTAAAAATAAAGTTGGCGATCCAAACTTCCCCTTTTAAACTCTCTAATGAAACTTTTTGTCCATCCTGATTTTTGTATGAAAATGGCTGCACCTCATAATTTAAAGGATCTTTTATTGGAGACTCATTTACACATGCTGAGATCATCACCATGACAATAGCTGAAATGGCAAATACAAGACATTGTTTTATTTTCTTCAACTGATCTTCACCCTTCACTTTTCATTACCTTGTAAAAGTGTACCAAATTAACTTCCTTAATAAAAGGTGAAGCATGTGAAGATTTTATGTCATAACTGCGATTACCCCTCACCACCTTGTTATAAATTTGTGATGTTAAATTATATGTTATGAATATCCAGTTATTTCAAAACTTGGCTGGTTTTATGTAGAACAAATCTTGAAAGACTTTTAGGAAGGCAAACAAAAAATGAAGAAGCCGCCTCAAAAAGGGCAGCTTCTTTTGAGGCGGCGTGAATTCTTTTTCTTTGCATAATAAATAAATCCAATCGTATCAGGGCCAGTATATGTTTGAAATTAAAGGGGGTTATACAATATTCGAAAAAAGGGGCTGTCTCAAAGAGATCTTCCCTCCAAATGACACCATAGACTAACCTAGCAGGAAGTCCTTTAATGCAAACGGTGTTCCAGTGGAGGGTTACCCTTTTGAGACAGCCCCATTGTTTCTTGTACTACGCATTGTTTTTCAAAATATAGGATCCAAAGATCGCCTCATAATCAGGCCATTTAATCACCTTTTTTAAGTAGTCTTTAAATGAGTAAATACTTTTAGGGTGTTTTTGAGCATAAATGCTCGTTAAAAACGTTTGTAAACGGATTTGAAGCATGAAACGGTATTTGTTATCTTCCTCCAATACTGGGATATCAGTAATTTTTACCTTCTGTCCATTCATCAGCTTGAACTCTAGGCTTTTTAATAACAAGTTATCAATCCTCTTTTTTACCCGTTTCCTATATTATACCCCAAGTTATTAATGAAGTCTGTCTAAATATGTCGTGTTTAAAGATTTTTTTACCGGTAATGGTAAGCTTATCGTTTTATTTTGCGATGATATTTAGGAAGTTCGTGAGACTTCTGATGCATCAAATTGAAAAGAGAGACTCCGCATGTTCAGAGTGCTAAAGAGTCTCCCTAGAATTCAGCAAGAATTTTAACAAGTCGTTTAAATCAGTAAATGAAATAAATTGCTGTCTTTATTTACCTCTGTAAAATAGAAGCCTTTTTTCTTCATTCTTTGAACTAATGGACCATAATCTTCCCGCTGTTTTAATTCAATTCCGACTAAGGCAGGACCATTATCTTTGTTGTTCTTTTTTGTATATTCAAAACGACTGATATCATCATTTGGTCCAAGAACTTCATCTAAAAATTCTCTAAGTGCACCGGCACGCTGAGGAAAGTTTACAATAAAGTAATGCTGTAAGCCTTCATAAATCATCGAGCGCTCTTTAATTTCCTGCATTCTGCCAATATCATTATTACCACCGCTAACAACACATACAACGTTTTTCCCTTTAATTTGTTCACCTAATAAATCAAGCCCAGCAATGGACATCGCACCTGCTGGCTCTGCAACAACTGCATTTTCATTATATAACTCAAGAATTGTTGTACAAATCTTCCCTTCAGGCACAAGCAATACCTCATCGACAACCTCCTTACAAATTTCAAAGGTCTTATCGCCGATTCTTTTAACAGCCGCTCCGTCAACAAATTTATCAATTTCATCAAGGGAGACAACTTGATCCTCGATTTTTGATTTAAATAATGATGGAGCACCCTCCGGCTCGACCCCAATCATTTTTGTTGAAGGAGAAATGCTTCTAAAATAAGTACCTAATCCAGAAATTAAACCTCCGCCTCCGACACTAGCTACGACGAAATCAATTTCCACATCAATATCATTTAAAATTTCAACCGCAACGGTACCTTGCCCTGCGATGACATCCACATCATCAAATGGATGAATAAATGTCCGATTTTCTTGCTCACAGCACTCTACAGCTTTTTGATAGGCATCATCAAATGTATCTCCTGTTAAGATAATATCAACATATTCTTTACCAAATAATTCAACTTGAGAAACCTTCTGGCGCGGAGTTGTAGAAGGCATAAAAATTTTACCGTGAATTTTTAATTGGCGGCAGGAATATGCGACACCTTGTGCATGATTCCCTGCACTTGCACAAACAATGCCATTAACAGTTTGTCCTTCATCAAGCTGTTTAATCTTGTTAAATGCTCCGCGAATTTTAAACGAGCGTACAACCTGCAAATCCTCACGCTTTAAATAAACATTACATTGGTATTTATCTGAAAGCTGTTCATTCTTTTGCAAGGGTGTATGGGTAACAACATCCTTTAACAAATGATGCGCTTTTAAAATATCCTCAACATATACCTTCTGTAATTCATTGATAGTTTGCTTCATGTTCACGACCCTTTCAACTGCTTGTTAATAAGAAATTATATCATGAATATTCAAAATATAAAGGAATTATTGAAAAGTTTTATTAAAATTCAAAATGTAACAGCTTTCATAAATCATAGAATTTGGAAGCTTGATTGATTAAACAATATTCTATAAACTAAGTAATAAATGGTCTTTTTAAAAAGGTTTAAAATTTTAAAAGACCCTTTAATGAAAGGGGACTCATATGGCAAATACACATACATTTTCAAAAGGGGAAGAAATTGCCAATTCTATTACGCACGGAATTGGCGGAATATTAAGCATGGCAGCTCTTGTAGTCTTGATTGTCTTTTCTTCAATATATGGAACTGCTTGGCATATTGTAAGCTTTACTATTTTTGGGATAACTATGCTGCTTTTATATACTGCATCTACCCTTGTTCATAGCTTTCCAGCAGGAAAGGCAAAAGATTTTTTTGAAGTACTTGATCACTCCGCCATATACTTTTTTATCGCTGGAACCTATACACCCTTTTTATTTATTGCTGTTAAGGGCTGGATTGGCTGGACATTGTTCGGAATTGTATGGGGACTTGCCATTGCCGGGACAATCTTTAAAGCGTTTTTTGTTAAAAAATTTGTATTCCTTTCCACCGTTATGTATGTCATTATGGGATGGTTAATTGTATTTGCTTGGAATGATATTACAGCAAATATTGCTGCTAATGGGGTTATCTTGTTAATTATTGGAGGAGTCCTTTATACAATCGGTGCCGTCTTCTACGTATGGAGAGGATTTAAATATCATCACGCTGTTTGGCATCTGTTTGTATTAGCAGGTTCAGTCTTTCACTTTTTTTCAATTCTTTTCTATCTATTACCATAAACAAAAAGCAGACTCATTCAATACCATGCATGCTCGCTCTTGACCCTACCAAGGATATAAGCGAGCATGTTTTATAGAGTCTGCTTTTTAAACTTATTTTTTTATTTTCTCATAAACGACAAAATCAAAATCGTAAGGATTTTTTTCATCTTTTATACCTGGTTCCTTAGAGAACACTTTCCATTCCTCATCATCTGTTTCTGGAAAGTATGTATCACCTTCAAACTCATGATAGATATGTGTGATGTATAAACGATCTGAATAAGGCAGGGTTTCTTTAAAAATTTCAGATCCTCCGATTACAAAGATTTCTTCCTCACAATTTTTAGCAAGTTCGAGGAATTCTTCAATGGAGTGAAGAATCTTGCAACCATCACATGAAAAATTTTTGTCTCTAGTAATAATAATATTTTCCCTGCCAGGTAATGGTTTACCAATCGATTCAAACGTTTTTCGACCCATGACAATTTTATGATTCATTGTCACTCGCTTGAAATAGGCCAAATCTTGAGGCAAATGCCATGGGAGCTGGTTATTCCTTCCGATTAATCGGTTCTTATCCATTGCATATAATAAAGAAATCACACGCTTACAGCTCCTTTAATATGTGGATGTGGATCATAGTCTTCAATTGAAAAATCTTCAAATTTGAAGTCAAAAATCGATGTAACTTCTTTGTTGATTTTTAAAGTTGGCAAAGGTCTTGGCTCTCTTTGCAATTGCTCTTTTACTTGATTTAAATGGTTTAAGTAAATATGGACATCGCCAAAGGTATGAATAAATTCTCCTACCTTTAAATTTGTTGCCTGCGCCATCATATGGACCAACAGTGCGTATGAAGCGATGTTAAATGGTACACCTAAAAAGACATCTGCGGAACGCTGATAAAGCTGGCAAGATAACTTGCCTTCTGCTACATAGAATTGAAAGAAGCAATGACATGGCGGTAATGCCATTTGTTCAACATCAGCTACATTCCAGGCAGACACAATTAATCTCCTTGAATCTGGATTGTTTTTTATTTGATTAACAACATTGGTAATCTGGTCAATCGTAGAACCGTCTTTTGCCGGCCATGATCGCCATTGGTGGCCATAAACAGGGCCTAGCTCACCATTTTCGTCTGCCCATTCATTCCAAATTCGCACACCATTTTCTTGAAGATATTTGACATTCGTATCCCCTTTTAAAAACCAAAGCAATTCATGGATTATGGATTTCGTGTGAAGTTTCTTGGTTGTCATTAACGGAAATCCTTCTTGAAGATTAAATCTCATTTGATAGCCAAACGTACTAATCGTACCTGTACCAGTACGGTCCTCTTTTTTTACCCCGTTCTCAAGTACATGCTTGCATAAATCTAAATATTGCTTCATTTTGCCACTTCCCTTACATAAACTACTTCATGTATTTTACCATTATTTATTGAGAATATCATAGTGTTACCTGAGACGTTTTTCTGCTTGATTTTCTAATGTTTGGATAAACCATGAAGTCATCGGCGCCTTTTTATTAAGGATGGATCTTGTATCTTCACTGAAATAGTACATAGCAAATGTTTCTGCAAAATACTCTTCAGGAAAATTTCGAAAATAAGATTGGAGTGGGAATAACTGGCCAACCTCCTGCTTCCAAATGGAAAGAAATTTAGGATCTTTACGGATATAATGAAAGACGTAACGATCAATAGCATGTGCCATTTCATGAAGTTCAAGGGAAACCGATCCATGTCCCTTTCCATATTCACTATGGCCAATCTTGGCATATACAACTCTATCTATACTCATCCCAGGAACTTGATTCCAGCTCGGATCAGAGTCAGAATAGCCCCTTGGTTTTGTATCTTTCAGACTGCTTAATCCATTTTGGTTTGTTAACGATCCATTAAACAATTTTATTTGAATATTTTCATTTGCTGCAAGGGTCAAGATATTTTCATCTATTTTTTGTAAATTATGAATCATAATAAGTGCATCTTCTTCAGAAAAAGATGTTTCTGGGAGGAATACCATTTCCCCCAATATCGGTTTGGTTAACACATTTTCAGCTGAAGCAAAGGAATAGGAGGAAAGCGGTATCCCCTCGGGAGATGCAAGAACTAAATGATAAAAAGGGGCCCAGATAAGCGATACCAGAAGGAAAATCATACCCTTTTTCATGATGTACATCCTCTCAGGTGAAATAAATAATATGACTGGTAGATTTATTAAATTGAGGCGTTTAAGCCACACAAAAATGGCTGGAAGCTTTAAACTATACCTCTACAATTCTTTTACTCTATCATACCATATATAGGTCTATTAAACTATCTTTCACATTTTACCTGACGGCATATAAAAAAGCACGCTATAATACAACGTGCTTTTCGTATCGCTTATTTATCATTTTTACTTAATTAACATAGCTCATCCAATTTGGCGGGGTATTTTTATCCCAATAGATACTTCCTAAATCTTTATGGGATTGGAAAGAATCATGGTACGTATGATAATGGAAATTAAACCAATAGCCTTCTAAAGGACGGTTTTCTCTTCGAACATGAAAACGAAGGACATCCTCACCAGTCTCCGTATTATAAATATGGAAGATTTTTTCACTCGTTCCGCCAGATGGTTTTGAAACAGCGAGCTGTTGGAATAATTCGTCATCTTCTACATTTAAATAATATGTAATAATTTCTTCCATTTTTGGAAAAATCACTTCTTTAAATTCATCTTCAATCACACCGCTAATTTTATCTCCAAATTTACTAAAGGATTTTTCTTCTGCTTCTAACAGAATGGTCGAAATAACTTGTTCCTTTGAAGGTGGAAGCTGGTCTACTTCAACGACAGTAGCGGCAGATTGCTCTACGCTTTCATCTTTAAGCGGAGATTTTGAAACAGTATCCTCTGCAGGCTTTTCCTGTACGGCTAAAGAGGCAGGAGGTGTTACAAGTCCAAAGGTTGCGATCGAAAATAAAATGACGAGTGATTTTCTTAACCATTTATTCATACCCGTTCTTCCTTCCAAGGATTCTAGTATACTAACAATCTTAACATATACCTACTAGGATGAATATATCAAATTCATTACAATTTTGAACAAACCTATAATATTGTAAACGATTGCCCTTTTAATAAATGGAAAAAACGTTTAAAATAAGTTGTACGCACGCATATTAAGGATATTACAATAGGAGGGCTAATTGATGAGCTATGACACAATTTTCTTTATTGGCTGCTTTATAACACTTGCCTATTTTATTTATGTAGAAATTACAGACTAAATTACATAACAGCGTAAAAACGGGTGCCAGCACATTGAGAGCACCCGTTTTTACGCTGTTATGTTCTTTTTGTTTTCTTTCTAGCTGAATCCAGCTGTTTGCCCTTTGTTTCATTCATAGTAGTTCCCTGCCCCTCAACGTTAGGAGAACTTAAGCCTGTTCTTGAAGGATCTTTTCTTCTTTTTGGCATCTTCAACACCTCCACCCTTTTATCATTTGCTATCGCTAAATTTCTATAACGCCATAATGAAATTTTGCTGATTTTCGTACTTGGACAGTAAAGCCTAATTCTTGAAATCGACTGCTTTTCCAATGGTCTTTTAATACAATTCTCCGTCTCGCAACTCGTTTCGCTTCCATAATTGCTTCTTTTCGGAGCGCTGAAAAATTAGCGACACTTTTTAAAGGTAGGAGCCCAATCGATCCTTCAATCGTTTCTTCAAACATTGGATCAAAATAAATAACATCAAATGAATGCTCGGGACATTCGCGTAAATATGATAAATGGTCGCTAATCGTAACATGAATCCGTTTCATCGCTTGATCTAAAACATCTAAGCCTGTTTCCCATTGTTGCAACCCGTTTTTTACGATATACGCTAAGCTTTTGCTTTCTTCAATACCTTTTACAAAGCCTTTTTCACCAACTACGTAGCTTGCAATAATGCTATCTGACGCCAAGCCAAGTGTGCAATCTAAAACGAAATCTCCTTCTTGAAGGCTGCACGCCTCACAAAAAGGATCTGTTTCACCTTTTATAAGCCTTTTTATCCGAAACATTGCCGAATTTGGATGAAAAAACAAAGGACTGTTTTGACATAAAACATGAAGCTCTAATCGGTTTTTTCCTACAACAAGGACATCTTCTCGATAAGATTTTTTAATATCCGCAACCGCTTGTTTATTTCGCTTTAAAAAATGGCCATTCAATTCAGTTGCAATCTCCATAGCTGTTTGGATCAAATGAATATCTGGCCTTCCTGAAGTTGTAACAATCATTTTTATCTCTACTTTCTTTACATATAAAGAGACTGCCTCAAATCCAAAGGGTCTGCCCCTACGAACTCAATATATAGGATCTTAAGTGAACAAGAATTCTATATACCGGGTTTTGTTGGAGGGGGTCAGACCCTTAAGAGACAGCCTCTTTTAGCAATATTTATCAAAGGCATTTTCAAGATTTTGCATGATAGCCTCTATTGAATTTCCTTCAATATCATGACGCGGGATAAAGTGAACCACCTCGCCATCCTTCAATAGCGCCATAGATGGTGATGAAGGTTCATAACCTTTAAAGTATTCTCGCATCTTGCTTGTTGCTTCTTTATCCTGTCCTGCAAATACGGTAATAAGATGATCTGGTTTTTTCTCAGCATTTAATGCAGACTGAGTAGCTGCAGGACGTGCGAGACCTGCTGCACATCCACATACTGAATTAACAACAACCAGAGTTGTACCTTTTGCAGTACTCATAAATGCTTCTACTTCCTCCTCAGTTGTCAGCTCTTGAAATCCTGCATTTGTTAATTCTGCTCTCATGGGCATCACAATTTGTCTCATATACTCTTCATATGCCATTGACATAAAAAATCTCCTCCGAATCTTTCTTCAAGTAATTAAAGAATACTATAGAGAGTTTCCCTATGCAATTACTCTTCAGCATTTCAAAAAGATTTTATCCTTTTCTGCTTTCAGTCATTTGTTTCCAAACAGATCCTTTTGCCTTTTCGCCGCCTTCAATTCGTTCAATCGCCATTTTCACCTGCATGCTAACCTCGAATTCAGGGTCATCCTCTGCCTGTTTTAAAGCAGGTAATGCAGATTTATCTCCAACTTCAAATAAAAACATGGCCGCTCGCCATCTTACCAGTTTGTTTTTATCTTTTAAGGCTTCCATCATTGGAACCATTGCTTGGGGATCACCAATATCAGATAAGCAATCTCCTGCTGTTCTTCTAACAGTAACAGACTTATCCTTTAATGCTTTATATAATAACGGTAAAACAGAAGGATTTTCAATCATTCCTAAATATACAGTAGCTAGCCTTCTAATTGACGGTTTTTCATCCTTTAAAGCCTTTTCTAAAACAGGGAGATCATCTTCTGATGGATCCATTTGCTCTAAATGAGCAAATCTTACAGACCAATCTTCATCATCCAGCATTTCAAGTGTCACTTTATATGATTTTCTCTTCGGAGGATTTTTCTGTTTGCCTATATCAGAAGCAGCTTTCACAAGCCTTTGTAATCGTTCATCAGAGTACGCAGCACTTATCTCATCTACCACTTCCTTACCTATCTCTGCAAGTTCGCCATATCTTACTCCATGTTCCTTCCATTGACGATCCAGCACAATGTTTTCGTTCGCTTGTTGTGCTGCTAAAACAGCTGTTTTAAAGCGAACAGGCAAACCAAAGCGTTCTTCTGACATTCCATCAGTTAATTTAACCTGCATTGGAATATTATGAAACATCTGGATGAAAACCTTCACTTCACCAAACGCTTCATCTAGTGGTTTGCTGTCTCGACTTTCGTCGTTTACAGCCTCTCCAAAAGCTTGGCGAACCTGGGCTAATATTTCCTTCCAGTCATATTTAGCATTTCTTTCAACAGCGAGAAAATCCGCTACATGGTATACACCTTTTACTCCTTCAATTTTAAGGATATCTCCAATAATACCCGGCGTTTCTACTGCTTGGTCCTTTTTATAATTATTACTTTTTCCAGCGGGAAGCTCTTCTGTCAAAAGCACCTTCATTGTATTTGGACTTGGAGTAGGTTCAATTGATTTTATCTTCATTTATGAGCACTCCTTCTTTTAAATCGTAATGACAGTGTAACATAGCAGATTTGATCGTGCTATTTTCATGTTTCGATTGTTTATATGAATAATTTTAACTATTTTCGCCCATTCCACTCATCATAAAATTGATTTAAATAGAGTTCGAGAAATTGATGTCTCTCTTCAGCAAGAGATCTACCTGCATTTGTGTTCATTAAATCTTTTAGCTTAAGTAATTTCTCATAAAAATGGCTTATTGCATCAGTTTTTTCCTCCACATCCGGATGATAGATAATGTTTCCTTTAGAACCAGCATAGACGAATGTCCGAGCAATTCCAATGGCTCCAATTGCATCAAGCCGATCAGCATCTTGAATAACCTTAGCTTCGAGGGATAACTGATTTTTAGGTTCTTTCTTTCGAAAGCTGATGACTTGAATAATCCTGATAATAGCTTGTATTATCTCTTGATCAATACCTAAATTCAGTAATAACTGTTCAACTTGGCTGACATTAAGCTTAATGTTCTCGGAGAGTTTATCATCAATTAAGTCATGAAGTAATGCTGCTATTTCAATAATGAATAGATTTGCATTTTCTTTTGTTCCTATATACATAGCATTCCGACGTACACGGTCAATATGCCACCAGTCATGACCGCTTCCCTCATTGTAGAGCCTTTTATAAACAAAATCTTCTACCCGTTGAATTAAAAATTTGTTATTCATATGGCAACTCCTATGTATGTAATAAACGAACGATTATGACGTTAACAATAACAAACAATTGATCATATAGTATCCTAAACAATTTTTTATAAAGGTGTGTTTAGATGAGAGAACCCCAGCCAATCATCGGTCAAGCTTGGACAGGAAGACATGTTATCATCCTTCAGTGCAGTGAAACAAATAAACTGATTGAGGTATACAAAAGCATACATGCTCCAATCGAACCGCCTCGTTTAAATTGTGCGGAAACACTTTCGCAGCTCATTAGTATTGGTTACCGGATTCATGCAATGTCTTCCTTACCTAACCATCGAATACAGTATGTATTAGTATTATTTTAATACAAAAACTAAGTACAAAAAGTTATGCTTTCTTTAAAATTAAAAAGAAGAAGCCTTATTTTACGACTTCTTTTAAAAGGTTTTCAATATCTGGTTTTATTTCAATTGGGTTCGTATTCGGTGAGTAACGCTTTACAACTTCCCCATTTATATGAATCAAAAACTTTGTGAAATTCCATTTTATTGCCTTGCTTCCTAAAATCCCTGGAGCATTATTAGTTAAAAATACAAATAGCGGATGTGCGTTTTCTCCCTTTACATCAATCTTGGAAAACATTGGGAATCTTACTCCGTAATTCATTTCGCAAAAGCTTTCTATTTCTTTATTGTCACCTGGTTCCTGTCCCATAAACTGGTTGCAGGGAAATCCTAAAACAGTAAATCCTTGATCTCCATACTGATCATAAAGCTCTTGTAATTCTTTGTACTGTAGAGTAAACCCACATTTACTTGCAGTATTCACAATTAATACCACTTGATTTTTGTAATCACTTAACGTTGTTTTTTCCCCTTTTATTGTTTCCACTTCAAAATCGTAAATACTCATTGTCACCCCTCCTGACACCATCTTTACATATAACACATGAGATATTCAACTATTAACAACTAATTAAGAAGTCATTACTTGCAGCACTGCAACAATGAACGTAAATGATCGATGATATACAGCAAATCCTCAATATCATCTTCACCGTATGCTCTCTTAAAATTCACCTCATAGCGATGGTAATAAAATTCTGTGTTTGCGGTTACCTCTTCTGTCACAAATAACTGAATCGAATGCTCCTCCCACAATTTCTTTAACTTTCTTAACAGAAGTTCGTCATAAGTCTTACTCTCCTTCTCTTCCTGAAGAATAACTTTTATAAAGCATCCCGGTTTTTTAATAGTTTGACGTAATTCTCCAGAAATTTGCTCATGGTTCATGTTAATCTCCAGCATAGCATGGGGACTTTTTTTCTTTTCATTTCCAAATGTAATCCTAAAGGTTCTAGACATTGTCGCTAGATCTACAAAATCACTCCTATTCAAAACTTTGATCACATTTTCAATATCTAAATCATATATATAGCCTTCAACGATAACCTTTAAATTATCAAAAACAGTTGGGTCAAACATGACATCCTCCTTAAAACAATCCAGTTGCAAGTTCTTCATTATTCCATTCATGGCTAGTGCTGCTGTCTCTTCGGTAATCCGGGCATTGCCATCTCACTTTGCTAGATTAATCCTTTATAATACTTTACCATGTATAATGAATTCAGTTGTATGCTTTTTCATGACCACTATTAGAATTTCACGAATGAAATTGATGAATAAACATAAAATTCGAATTGAATTATTTTTCTAAACTTTCTATAATAAAGAATCAATGAATGATGAATTTTAACGGAGGTGCTTTTTTTGCCGATTAACATACCTAGTCATTTACCGGCTAAAGAAATCTTAGAACAAGAGAATATATTTATTATGGACGAAAAGAGAGCGTATTCTCAAGATATTCGCCCTTTAAATATCCTTATCTTAAATATTATGCCAGAAAAGGAAAAAACTGAAACTCAGTTATTACGATTATTGGGGAATTCTCCTCTTCAATTAAACATAACATTTTTAAGGCCTGAAACCCACACGTCAAAAACGACGGCAATGGAGCATTTGAAGGAATTCTACACAACCTTTAAACATATTAAGCATCGAAAATTTGATGGCATGATTATAACAGGGGCACCAATTGAACACTTAGAATTTGAAGAAGTTTCTTATTGGTCTGAATTAAAAACAATTATGGATTGGACTAAAACAAATGTAACCTCAACTTTACATATTTGTTGGGGTGCACAAGCAGGACTTTTCCATCACTATGGCGTAAATAAATATAAGTTGGAAAAGAAATGCTTTGGTATTTTTAAGCATGAAATTATCAATCCAACTGTAAAATTATTAAGAGGCTTTGATGATCAATATTATGTACCACATTCAAGACATACTGATGTTCTAAAAGAAGAAATTGATGCCATTCCAGAGCTTCAGATTCTTTCTTATTCAAAAGATGCTGGTGTTTGCCTAGTGATGTCAACGGATGGCAAACAAATCTTTTTAACAGGTCATCCTGAATATGAACGGACCTCTTTAAGAGATGAGTATGAAAGAGATCTTGCAAAAGGTTTACCAATTGATATACCGGTTAATTATTTTGAAAACAATGATCCAAGTAATGAGCCAATTCAGTGTTGGAGATCACATGGAAATCTTTTATTTGTTAATTGGCTAAACTATTATGTTTACCAGGAGACACCTTATATTTGGAATTGAAAGGGTAAGAATAAAATACCAATTGCTTTGAAATGAATAAGAATAAGGTAGAGCATTTCTGCCTTATTCAATCATGCATTACTATCTGCAAAAAGAGATAATGATGTTTTGCCATTCCAACTTTTTACGACATTTTACATCTTAAGAAATACTTAATAATTGCTTTATAAAAAAGTAACAATTATATGGTAATCTTTAAGACAAATTCGGTTCAATCTGTCATATATATTTATAGTGAGGACTGGATTTGATAATTTGATCCGTTTCCGATTAGATTGAGGTGAAAATGTTGAAAAGAAATTCAAAGGTGTTAATATTAACAGCGAAATATGGTAATGGTCATGTGCAAGTGGCAAAAACGTTAGAAAACAAGTGTAAAGAGCTCGGCTTTGAAAAAGTCATTGTCTGTAATCTTTATTCTGAATCATTTCCCGTATTTTCAGAGATTACACAATATTTATATTTAAAAAGCTTCTCGATTGGAAAGCAATTTTACCGATTGTTTTACTATGGTGTTGATAAAATTTATAACAAAAGGATGATGAATCTCTATTTTAAAATGGGACATAAACGTTTACATGAAATTGTAAAGGCTGAACAACCAGATATGATCATTAATACTTTCCCTATGATTGTTGTACCCGAATATCGCAGAAAAACTGGTACAATGATTCCCACCTTTAATGTCTTAACTGATTTTTGCTTACACAGAATCTGGATTCATGAAAATATCGATAAATATTATGTAGCAACAAACAATGTGAAGGAAAAGCTGATTCAGTTAGGAATTCATCCAGGCAGAGTAAAGGTAACTGGAATCCCTATACGTTCACAATTCGAGGAGGATCTGGATAAACAAGATATTTTTAAAAAATATGATTTGGATCCAAATAAAAAAATACTATTAATCATGGCTGGTGCCCACGGTGTCTTAAAAAATGTGAAAGAATTGTGCCATTCATTTATTTCCAAAAGCGAAGACATTCAAACGGTTGTTGTGTGCGGAAATAATACCCCTTTAAAGGAAAATCTTGAACCTCTTGCAAGAAGTTATCCAAATCAATTTAAAGTATTGAGCTATGTTGAAAGAGTGGATGAGCTTTATCGGATTACATCATGTATGATTACAAAGCCAGGCGGAATCACCTTAACAGAAGCGACTGCTTTAGGTGTACCAGTTGTTCTCTTTAAGCCTGTTCCTGGTCAGGAAAAAGAAAATGCTCATTTTTTTGAGGACAATCAAGCAGCTATTATTGTTAACCAAATTGAGGATATTGCTGAGGAAGTGCATAAACTGCTTAGCGATGAAAAGAAATTAACATCAATGAGAGAGAATATAAAAAAGCTGCATGTTCCAAAATCAGCTGACTTAATAATTGAAGATATGTTAAAAGAAGCTGCTTTTATTAGAAATAAACAGCTCATGGCTGGCTCCGTAAATTATTAAAGCTATTTAAAAGGATGAGTTGGGGTAATTTTACCTTGGAGGTTCAGAATGGACACAAGTACACATATTACGATTGGATTCGGGTTGGCAGGACTTGCATATTTAGACCCAGCCATTGCCTCTGATCCAATGTTAGCTCAAGCCATCCTGTTAGGAACTGTTATAGGATCCAATGCTCCTGATTTTGATTATGCCATTAAGCTTGTTAAAGGCAATGGAATGTATACGGAACACCATCGCGGGGCATCGCATTCACTCCCTGCTACCATTATATGGACATTTGCTATTTCAGCTCTTATTTTTATCTTTTATAACCAAATATCCTATATATCCCTTTTGTTTTGGACCTTTCTGGCAGTATGTTTACATGTTGGATTAGACATTCTAAATGTTTACGGAACACAGGCTGGGAGGCCATTTACAAAAAAATGGCTCTCATTAAATTTCATTCCGTTATTTGATCCGATTATAATGCTTGGTCATTTGATTGGTTTTACCTTCTGGTTAGCAGGTCTTTCACCTGGCATTACCTTTTTATACGTATACATCGTACTAATTAGCTATATCATTATTCGGTATATCATTTCAGTTAATAAGCGAAATTTATTACATGCCGTACAAAAAACTGGAAGCTTCACTATCATTCCAACCATATCATTGCACAAATGGGATTTTGTTTATGAAACTGAATCAGCTTATGATGTAGGTTCCATAACCGGAAAGGACATCCATTGGATTCATCACTTTGAAAAACATGGTCAAGAAGGTAAGATTATTAAAGCATCAATAGCTGATAAAAATGTACAGCATTTTTTAGCTAATTCAAAACACGTTCATACGATGTACTTTACAACATCTTCAAGTGTGGAGGTTCGTTGGATTGATTTACGCTTCCGTCATAAAGAGCATTATCCCTATATGGCAATTGTCAAACTAGACCCAGCTTTAAACATTTTAGCATCATATACTGGCTGGGTACATCATTCAAGAAAGCTAAATGAAAAACTTATAACTGAAACAAAAAAAGTAATGCCCCTATAATAAACAAAGATGTCTGACACTGCCTTTTGGCAATATCAGACCTTTTTTTGTTTAAAGAATTTTGTTTGTCATAATCTTGCTTGCCTTAACGATATCTCCTCTTTAAAATGCATGAAGAGCCACTCAACATGGGAATATTAATGGATAACTACCTTGTAAAGGGTATGAATATCTAAGCTGTAACAAAGCAATAGGAGGTCACTATGACGAAGAAATTTAACAAGGGAAGTAAAAATCAAAATTCACCTGAAAATGGAAAATATCAAATGGAGCTTGCACAAGATCACATACCTGGTGACAATAGCAAAGGAAAAAAGCGGAATAAGGATCAAATGGATAAATCTAATTAATCATCAATAAAATAGAGGCTGACCCTTTCTATGATAGAAGTCAGCCTCTATGCTTTTACTAAATGCTCTCACGTTTGGTTAATGCAATTATTTATTCGCCAAGGCCTTCTGTAGCCATAGCTCGTTTAACAGCTTCTAGAGCCGCTTCTTCATCACTACCGTTTGCTGTAATTTTAACTGTTGCTCCTTTTGCAATACCTAAAGACATGACACCCATAATTGATTTTAAATTCACTGTTCTGCCATTTGCTTCAAGATTTACATCAGCTGTGAAAGAATTTACAGCGTTCACTAATGCAGTTGCAGGTCTAGCATGCAACCCTGCCTCGCTCGTGATTGTAAAGGTTTGTTCTACCATTTTCCATTCTCCTTCCATTATCGCCAATATTTTATCCAAAGTAGCTTTATCTATTTTTGAATGATGAATATGTATGATTTCTTTCGTCTCAAGAAGCTATTAGGATAAGCTACGTTAGTTATTACCATTATTATAAACTTTTTTTAAAAAAAGGGAACTAGTTTATTCGTCAATTTGATAGACATTTTCACATTTTATTTCATATTGAATATGTAAAGTAAAAGTATCTGTATTCATCCTTTCAATGACAATGGAGTTTCGTTCATGATCTTGCAAAAGAGCAATTTCAGACTTCTTTAACTTTAATATGTCTCTGTCACATTTTCTAATGAATTGATAAGCTCTAGTAAATCCTTCTTCATCAATATTCCGACTACTCGTTAGCAAAATTTCCTCTCCACGTATGTTCAACTTGTGCATACTGATCCTCTCCAATGTTTTTTTCACCATTATATGCTTGGTCATTTGTGGCTATATCTAATTAGAAAGTTTCTGAAAGTTTTGTTAAAATATTCTTCTTAACCTTGACGAAGTTCATAAAATTGTTGTATATTAAAAACATCATTAAGCTGAGTATATATGATAACGTTTTAATAACATCTTTTTACATATTATATTCGTTAATGATAAAATTTGTTTTAGCACCACCTGTGCTACAGTATTAGGAGGATTAAGTACTATGCAAAACGGTAAAGTAAAATGGTTTAACAACGAAAAAGGATTCGGTTTTATCGAAGTTGAAGGCGGAGACGATGTATTCGTACACTTCACTGCTATTCAAGGCGAAGGCTACAAATCATTAGAAGAAGGTCAAGAGGTATCTTTCGAAATCGTAGAAGGTAACCGCGGACCACAAGCTGCTAACGTTACAAAGTTATAATCACAAGCCAACTATCTACTTGTGACTTAACCATAAACAATTTAAATGAACAGAGGCTGAGTTTACTCCGCCTCTTTTTTATATGTCTTTTTTCTTCTTACTTCCTTCTTTCTAATTTTACAGTTCTAACGGGAGGAGTTCGGTTTTTGACTGACAATTAAGTATTCAATCGCCTTAATATTTTGCTTAATACTTTTCTCTATTCTACTTACCTCCATCTGGTTAAAAATATTTGCGTTGTTCGCTATAAAGACTAATTTATCTAGATCTCTATAAATTTCAGAGAATGCTTCTTTGATCGTTGAATCTAACGGCTCATTTCCCATGTCATTTTTCACTCCCAAGGTCTGTCTTTAACCGAATTTCTAGTTAAAAGGTTACATATTTGTGTTATATTTTTACATAGTTTTCTTCACATTTATTTTAACATGACATCTCAGTTTTAGATATATATACATGATTGTTTTTTTTAACGAATATTTTTTCTTGAATTCCAAAACCTATAAAATGGAGGTGTTTCTATTGGATCAAATTAATCATACTGGATTAATTAGTGGAATGAATGAATTAAGTCAGATTGAAATGTCTGTAAAAGCAGCACAAAAAATGGTAGGTTCAGCTACAATGCAATTAGATCAGGAAGCCATTCAACATGCAGAAAATGCAATTCGTGATGCAAAAGATCTAATGAATCGTTCAAGTAAAACAGGTGTTGATCAAGAGTTTTTAGCTAAACAGCAAGAGCTTTTAAAACAATGTGAACATCAATTATCAGAGGCAAAGCATTAAAAAAATCCGCTTATGCGGATTTTTTATTGGTTATCCAATTTATTATAAAGACATTTTAAGATAATTTTTCTCCAACCTCTTTTATCTTCTGGCCTACTGTGCATTGATTAATGCAAAAGGAATGGGCAAATCGCTTCCCATATTCTTCGCGGAAATGCTTCTTTAATAAACAATTAACACAATAAGTATCTAATATTTCGCTTAATTCTTGCAATGTTTGTTTTTTATTCATTTTCGCCAACTTCCTCATTTATAATCATTTTACTGTTTATTTGGGTACCGCTCATTGCTTGGGTTGCAAGACGATCTGCTTCATTGTTCTCTTTCCTCGAAACTGCTTCATACTCAGGCATGATATGAAGCTTTTTAAGTTTATCTTCAATACGATCAAGCCAAATGGTGAACTCTTCCTCATAGCACGGCCATTCTCCAGCTAGTTGTTTCAAGACAACCTGTGAGTCACCTTTAAAAACGATTTTCTGTCTGATCATACCATTCTCTTCAAGAGCATTTACTAAATAGTAAAAGGCTGCATACTCTGCTTCATTATTAGAGGTTAACTCCTCTGCCCTTTCATTCAAGCGGATACGGTAACGGCTGCCGTTTTGCGTATAATAAATGACAGCACCAAACCCAGCCAATTTTGACTGTTTATGATAACCGCCATCAAAATAAGCGACAATATCATGGGGTTCGTCCTTAACTATATCTTTTAAACGCTTTAATTCCTTTAATGTCCATGTTTGCCCGTCTTCAGATATAAAAGTAAGCTGTTTTACTCGTCCAGTTTGTAAAAAATCTTCTGCGAAAACGATCGTTTCGTCTAAGGGTAAATAATCTGTCGAAAGAATCGCCTGCAGTTTTCTTTTCGTTTGGTAGGTCCAATCAATTTTATACTTCAAAGGCTTCACTCCTGAATATTGGTAAGTCCGTTTCCAATCTTTTTTATCAAAGCTTCTTCTAAAAGCAAATTTTTCCTATAAACCTGTTGATTAAAATTACTTTCTATTTAATAATGTTATCAATGTGCTATAATCGTATTCGATTTCTCGTTATTTTCGTTTACCTCTGTATAATCAAAGTCTTTTATTCATCGTATTATAATGTAAGCCAATGTATCCTATTTTATCATCGTTTATCTTTTTATTAAAGCTCATACTGCTGCGGTAAAGATAGGCAAAATTTTCAGAACCCATATAAAACCATAATGAATAAGTTTGGAGGTTTTGATTTTATGATTGAGGTATATGTAGATGGCGCAAGTGCAGGCGATCCTGGCTTATCAGGCGCCGGAATCTTTATTAAAGGACACGGGAAAGCAGAGCAATATTCCATTCCTCTAGGAAGGATGACAAATCATGAAGCCGAATATCACGCCCTAATTAAAGGATTGGAAATTTGCATTGAGAAGGGGTATCAGGTGGTATCCTTTCGTACAGATTCACAGCTTGTTGACCGCGCTATTGAAAAACAATTTGTTAAAAACGCCTCATACGTTCCGCTTTTGGAGCGTGTTATGGAATTAATGGAACAATTTGATCTATTCTTCATTAAATGGATTCCAAGCAAAGAGAATAAAGTTGCCGATCAGCTGGCAAAAAACGCAATTTTAAAACAGTAAAATGATTATAGAAAGAGAAGAAAAAATATGCAGAAAAGCACTTTAGCGGATTTAAGTTTATTATTTGTAGCATTTATTTGGGGTTCAACTTTTGTTATTGTCCAGAATGCGATTCAATTCCTTCCCCCCCATTTATTTAATGGTATTCGCTTTTTACTAGCGGCATGCGTTTTAACTCTTTTTATTAAAAAGACTTTTACAAAAGCATGGTCGAAAGAATTAATAAAAGCAGGTATGTTTTTAGGAATCTTTTTATTTTTAGGGTATGCATTTCAAACAATCGGATTATTGTATACCACATCTTCAAAGACCGGTTTTATTACAGGGTTGAGCGTAATGATTGTACCATTTTTATCCATATGGATTTTAAAAGAAAAGCCAAGAAGAATTGTTTTTTTTAGTGCTTTGATTGGAATAATTGGACTTTTCCTGTTGACCTTGGGAGATTTGGCAGGGATCAATATTGGTGATCTCCTTGTTTTGTTTTGTGCGATTGCTTTTGCCCTTCATATTGTATTTACAGGTAAATTTTCGAACAAATATGAGCCATTGCAATTAACAATTGTCCAGTTAATAACTGTTTCTCTATTAAGCTTTGTCAGTTCATTACTTTTTGAAAAAGCATCTCTATCGTTTTATGATTTTTTCAATAAAGAGGTTATTAGTGCCTTACTGATTACCTCCATATTTGCAACGGCCCTTGCCTTTTTGATCCAGACGAAATTTCAACAGTTTACAACTGCTGCAAGGGTTGCTCTTATTTTTGCAATGGAGCCTGTATTCGCTGCACTGACCGCATTTATAGTTCTCAATGAGCGGCTAAATGGAGCTGCCTTAATTGGATGTTTGCTTATCTTTATTGCAATGATTTTAACTGAAATGCCAAGTGTTCAGAAAATCAAAAGGGCAAACACAGAGCAAAAGCATGAAATGTAATGCTCGGTTATTCCGAGCTTTTTTAGATTAAGTTTAAATTTTCTACAAAATTGAATGCTTGTTTCCTATTCTGAATGGCTTCTTTTTTAAAGCTTTCTAATAAGGAAATGTAAAAAGCGCCATCAAACTCCTTTTGAATTTTTAAGGTAAGCTCAATTGCAATAATTGCAATTTCATCGGTTGTTTCTGTATAATGCTGGCCAAATTGAATAAAACCGGTTGCATCCTCTCCTAATATAAATCCTTTGTGTGTTAGGTACTCAAGATAATCTGTGACTGTTTTCACCGTTTTTGTCAAGTTGATACCCATCCTTACTTTTTCAATATATAGATTATGATAGCGAAAATTGTCGATAAATTCCATTGTTTTTTTGAAAGATTCAAATTTCTGCTTGATACATAAGTATCAAACAGAAATGGCAATAATACAAATGGAGGTGAACTTAATTATGAGCAGTAAAAAAAGAGGGAATAATCGCGGTCAAATCGCTCCAAGCGTAAATCCTCAAGGACATGGAGAAGATGTAGAATTTTCAACTGAACCTAAAAGCAAGCTGGAAAATGCAGCGAAAAAGAAAAATACAAAATAAAATCCGAGGGTCAGACCACACAAACTCAATATATAGGACTTCTGAATTAGCTTGTAAACCCATATATTAGTATTGATTCGTGGTTTCAGACCCTCTTTCAGTTTTAATGATGTATTGGCAACGGATCAATGCTTTGATCATTCGCTGTTAAATCAATTCCATAATCCTTCGCAAAAACCATATGGGTTTCAACTAATACCCCTTCCTTGTTTTCATCTAGGTTAAATACTCTTGCCCCACGCAGCCTATTGCGTTCAGCACCTGGAAGGCCGTATGTTCCGAAGCCTGTGTTTCCTGCATATCCAAGCAAAATTCCATAATAATTTCCGCAATAAGTGTTTATATGATCGTGTCCACAGAATACACCTTTAACGTCACCACGATCTAACATGGCAGAAAACAATCCTCCGTTTACCGGTCCAGGACATTCATCTTCATTTCTTTCACCTACAATATTATGTTTTACCACAGCGAGTTCATGATTTTCCTGCGTTCTGCTATCTACGCTGCCAAACCACATAAAACGGTGTTCCCATAGAGGGATATGAATGAATACGAGTGAAGGCACTTTATACCCATATTGCCTCTCAATTTTTTTGGACTTTTCATAATACCAATTTACTTGGTTAAAACGGAGCCAATCCCATGTCGGATATCCTTTAAAGTCTTGTCCAGCGATTTGTTCAGGTGCATATCTCCCACTATCAAGCAGCCAAAGGTTAAATGCGGCTTGATTCCCGTTTGATTTCTTGATTAAAAGGTTCATATTCCCTGTACCAGTAAGGCCCTTTTCACCAGGCTCATTCATATTATGTTTATACTTCATATAGAAGTTTAGCATGTCATCCTCATCCATCCCGCTTTTTGGGGTTGAATCCTCATCATGATTTCCGAAGGTAACCGCCCATTTAATTCTTCTCTTTTCCATTGGCTGGACGACATTGTTCAACGCTTGTTTCATTTCAAGTTCTGTATCACAGCCTCCTGTAATATTGTCACCATTAAGAACAACAAAATCAGGTTTCTCAGAGTCAAGTACCTTCTCCATCAGTTCGAGTGTTCTGCGATCAATTCGTTCATCATCTTGTGTGTCATTAAATTGAACAATTTTAAATTTTCCATTTTTGTTAAATTGAAGCTTGGCTTCTTCACGTTTCTCAGCATGTACTTTGTTTGTAAACAAATCTCCTGGGAGCCCAGTTGACGCCAGTGTTAATACAAGCGTGCTTATTCCTCCTATTTTGATAAAGCTCCTTCTGTCTAATCCTTTGTTTTGATCCTTGGTACTCATCACTGCGACCTCCATTTTCAATTAATAGGGGAAAACTGCAAATGAATTTAAAAATGATTATAACTTCCTATGTCCCCTTATCTACTTTTACATTTTAGAATAATATTATTGATAGATTATTAATGATGGGAGAAATATTCGTTAAAAAAACAAAGGAAAATCAAAATGCAAAATAAATTAGCAAGTCTTATAATCGTAAAAGATAAGAGAATATACCCGCCTTATTACAGGTCTAAAGATAGATAAAAAGGTTGCTTTTTACTTTTGTTTTGTCTATCTATTTTTGTTAAATTTACAAAACTTAATATATTCGTTGCCGATTTTTTATATTCGTTTCTTATAATAAGTAATTACAAAACAACTCTGGATACATGATATCAATGGAGGGACGATATGAATATGTCTTTACATTCAGAAAGATATAGAGCGATCATGAGAGAGCTTGAGCTTAAAAATAAGATACGAGTCGTTGACCTTGCAGAAAAATTAAACGTAACACCGGAAACAATACGAAAAGATTTAAGTGCACTTGAGGAAAAAAAGAAATTACGCCGCATTCATGGCGGTGCTGTTCAATATATTGGATTAATAAAGGAACATCATTTTAACAAAAAAATCGGCATCTTTCATTATCAAAAAAAATTAATTGGAGAAGCTGCGGCAAGATACATAATGGATGGAGAGACAATTGCTCTTGATGTAGGGTCAACAACCTTGCATATTGCGAGTTCGATAAAGAACGTGGAAAATATAACGATTGTGACGAATTCTTTAGCGGCAGCAGAAGTTTTAAATAATCGGTTAGAAAACCATTTGTTCGATGGTAGAGTGATCGTGCTTGGCGGAACGTCAAATCCGCTGCAGCGTTCAATAAGCGGCACAATTACTAATCAATTATTAGAACATTTTTATTTTGATAAAGCTTTTATTTCTTGTGGAGGAATGAACAAAGATGGAATTTTTGATTTCAATATAGATGAAGCCACGGCATCTTCCATTATGATAAGGAGATCGAAGCAAAATTATATTGTGGCAGATTCTTCGAAAATAAATCAACGTGCTCTTTTTCAAATTGGATCATTTGCAGAAATTAATTATCTTATAACGGATCAGGACGTGCCTTATGACTGGATTATGGATCCAATCATTAAAACTGTCAATTGGATTAACGCTGCTGATATAAGATCTAATTAATTAGCCCGCTCATTTTTAAATATGTATTCAAATCTGCGGGGGATTCGTTATCCCCCATCTTACCATCTTAAATGGCCTCTCTTACAATGGTGATATTTTTAAGCAAGGTATGAACACCTCTTAATTCCAATTCCTTTATCATGGCAAATGCTCGTTCTTCATTTACTCTAAAAATCGCATCTTCTATGATGCACTCCAACGGTGCTTGGCAGTTAATCGCAGCCAGCTGCCTAGACAAATGAAGCATTTCTAAATCATTTTCGATTTTTGTTTTTTGCCCTTTTGTTAATTCGTTTAAATTTTCTAAGAGCACATCGATCGACTTATATTGAACGATAAGCTTATAAGCCGTTTTTTCTCCAATCCCCTTTACTCCCGGATAATTATCACTTGAATCCCCCATTAATGCTTTTACATCAATAAGCATTTGTGGTTCAATTGCAAATTCTTCGATGAATAATTCCTTTGTATAGTGTTTGTAATTGCCAATTCCCTTTTGAAAAATCAAGACATTAACATGATCATTGAGTAATTGAAGGATATCCCTATCACCTGTTAATATTGTAATGTCCATTTCATGTTCAAATGTTTTTGCAATGGTTCCAATACAATCATCCGCTTCAAACCCTTCAATACCCAGGTTGGGGATATCTAACGCGGCCACGACCTCTTTGGCTAAGTCGAATTGAGGCATTAACTCAACCGGTGCTTCAGGCCGATTTGCCTTATAATCAGTAAATAACTCATTTCGATATGTTTTTGCCCCCATATCCCAACAACATATAACATGGGAAGGCTTCACATAGTCAATAGCAGATATTAAATGTTTTAATAGTCCTGTTACTGCATTAGTAGGAATCCCTTTACTATTGATCATAAATTGTCCATATACTGATGTAGCATAAAAAGCCCGAAATAACAGTGCCATACCATCTACAATTAATAAATGATTATCCTTTTTCATCTCATTCTCCTCTTTAAAAAATACTATTAGTATCATACCATATAATGGCTACATATTGTTTGGAACTTCGAACCATTACTTTAAACATACAATAACAAAAAAATAGGCTGACTCAAAGGATTAGCCCCTTTTAAGTCAGCCAAAAAGATTAATCTTTCTTTTTATCGCTTAATTTCAATGCTTCATGTTGTGCGTATGAAGCAAATTCATTGTTAAAATCATTCTTTTTCTTTTTGTTATTGTTTCGCTGTGCATTTGCGTTTCCAAGCTTTGTACGCCCCATTTCAATCACACCTTTCAAAATATAATTCAAGTTTAGCTTTCCACGAAGCGACTTAAATTAAATCATTTCAAGGATAAAAGAAAATGGAAAAAACATCAAACTCTTATTTGCGATATTTTCTATTTACAAATTCCTGTACCATATCCTTCGTCACTAATCTACGAGTAGGTACAATTCCTTCAGATGCTAGGCGATTCATTTCTTTTGTTACTTGATTAATTTTATCAATATCAAACGGAAGAGAGTTGACACATAATTGGATCGCTTCTTCAATAAATGCTTCACGCTTAGCCTCGAGCTTTAAAAATGATTGAATGTGATTATGCTGCTTTTTACTATGCTGCGAAATTGCTTCATGTACATTACTCATTTTTGTTTCCTCTTTTCTTCATTAACCTTATAACATGATCCTTCGGGTCCCAGCATTGAAACGAATAATTCGGTTTCGTTTCATATTTTAGGCGTCTGCATAGATACTTCATTTTTCCGTCGATTTTTAACGCTTCAAAATGAATGCAGGTAGCACATACCTGATACGTTTTTGAATCCATGCACGTCCTCTCCTTTGACCATGCTACTTCTTATTTCATTTGATTTTACCATATGATCGTATGTTCCATCATATTTTTAACAAATTTATCGTTGCTTGAAGCTTAGACTGCTCCTGTTTTAGCTGATCAGAATTGACAGCTTCTAAATCCAATAGAGCATCAAAACCTTCTGCAGTCTGTACTGATATTTCTTGAACAAGACTTGAATGCGTCCTATCTATTACCTCGTTATAATAACGGAAAAATTCTTCTAGATATTTTTCTAATGTAATGGAAATAGGATCATCAAATCTTTTCGCTAAATCCTCACTCATTGCTTTTTTTTCATTTTTTTCAAAGAAGGATTTTGCATTTTTAAATAGCTTCAGAGAAGGTTTCAACTTTTCAACCATTTCACTAGAAAATTCAATCCCAATGTCAGGTGTTGAAATTTCATGCATTTCTGGCTTTGTCAACGTTATTGATTGGGACTTTTTCTTAATTAGCTGAGAAATCCTGCTGAATTCATCATCATAGCCCTTTTGAATAAATTTTTCCACTCTCAAAGTAGTTGCTTGCAGCTCTTGAACTAATTCAAATTCAATTGTTCTAATTAGCTCGTTTAAACAAGATAGTAACGCTTGCTGAATATTGGATTGCGTAAATACTCCAGGATGAAATGCTTCTTTAAAGAAATCATTGAAACGGAATAGCAATCTTTGTTTCACATAAAAGATTAACTCTTCAATTTCTTGATTAGTATGTGTTGTTAAATGAGTATTTGTCAGTTTTGAGAGTTCCTGTTCAACATTTAGTTTTTCATCTAAAAGTTTTTGCTTGATTTTCTCTTTCTCTACTGCATCGTTTTCGGCAGCAACAATAAGGGCTGTCATACGTTCATCCGAACGCTTTAAATCCTCTTTAATAGAAACAATCGTGGTATTTGTTAGCTCCTGTTTGATAAAATACTCAAATTGCTCTTTAAATGTAAGATAATCCTGTTCATGTTCCAAGTTATTTGAGAGAATATTTAAACTTGAAACGCCAAATAATCGAACATTCCTTATTTCTTGCTGGAGCAGTTGTTCTTTTATATACTGTTTAACAAGCTCTACTTCCTGCTCATCCTTTGCTAAATCAATCGCATTGATTAGGAAAAACATCTTATCTAATGTAAACGAATCCTTTACACGTCCTAATTGACGAAGGAATTCTCTATCCCCCTTAGAAAAAGGATGATTATAATACGTTACATAAAGAATAGCATCTGCTTTTTTAATATATTGAAAGGCCACTGCTGTATGTCTTTTATGAAGAGAATCTGCACCAGGTGTATCAACTAAGGTGATCCCAGCTCTTGTAATTGGACAATCGTAATAAATAATGACTTCCTCAACCAAACAAGCTTTTTCTTCTTTCGCAACAAAATCCTTAAAGGTTTCCTTTGTGGAGGTGATCAGCAAACCGTTATTTGTTAAGCTTTGATAATCGCTTAATGCTATTCTATATTTTTTTATTGCATCTATTTCGGACTGTTCTTTCCCTTCAAGCTCGTGAAGTTGATTTATTAGCTCATCTATACTGGTATGCTTATTATTTAATGTAGGAATACTTTCTTTTACTTCATTTATAATCATTTCTTCTGATTTTAATTTCACTTCAACTAATCCATGTTGTTTTTCTGCAGAAGTTGGAGCAATTTTATTAATCGTTGCAGTTGTAGGTGTTGGTGATGATGGCAGTAGTCTATCACCAATTAAAGCGTTGGCAAAAGAAGATTTTCCTGCACTAAAAGCCCCAAACAATGCAACAGTAAATGAGCGGTTATTGTAGCTGTTTGCCTTGCTTTCAAGTGAATCGGTAAACTGCTTAAAACCGCGAATTTTCTTCAAGCGCTTTATCATCTCTTCTGTTTCTTTTATAAATTGTTCTTTATTCGATAATTTAGCGATTGGATCTTTTACATCTAACATTGTTTCTTCATCAGCAATACGTATTTGAGCTGTTTCTTTTATGTTCAGTGATTTCAGAACACGATGACGATATAATAGGTTTTCCAAAAGCCACTGCTTACTATCTACGTACACCTTCACTTGGTCAGCAAGTATTGCCTTTAATGACTCATCATAGCTGTTTAATTGATCACATTTTAATATGATGGCCTCATGTTTGACGATTTCCTGCATTAATTTATTGATTTCCTGAGATAGTTTTTCACATTCTTCATGGTGGTCAATTTTTAAATGATCGATCATTTTATCCATGATCTTCATTGCTTTATGCTTACTATGTTTTTTTATTAATTCACTTACATCTGAAGAATAAGTTAAAATATATTGATTATTCAAGGATGCTCCAGGTTTTAAGGCATCAGTTAAATTCTGTTCCGTGACTTCGATTGAAAATGACTGAACCTCTTGTAACAATGACTCATCATGGATATCAATTTTTTTCAGATACTCTTTAAATATTGGTGTGAAATGCCAGGTGATTTGTGTTTCAACATTTTTCCTCAGCTCGTCAACTAATTCTTTTTTTCTTTTGTCTCTTTCTTGTTCGGTCTTAGCCTTTGAGAAGAGGAACCCCACTTTAAATGCCGGATCTGCCGCTTCAATATATGAAGCTGCCTTTTCTCTTGTTTCATAAGGAATGATATTTGCACTCTTTAATAATGTGGAGACTCTGTCATTTATTTCGGCTGTAAGCTCCTTGATCTTATTTTCTTCGTTTTCAAGGTTTTGATTGATTTGCGCTTTCTTTGCTTGACACTCCGCTAATTCAGCCATAACTTGTGATTGATCAACATCTGTCAATTCTAAAAGATCTTTATATTTTTCCAAATGTTCTTTTAGTAAGCAAGCTACAGCAGCTTCCACATTCTTTTCCATGTATTCTTCTTTTTGATCGACAATCGCACGAATAATTTCTTTTATTTCATGTAATTGATTATGCTGATGATCATCATTCATTAGCGTAGTAAAAAATATGTCTTGATGATGGAGTCCAATATCAGAGAATGATGTTTCAATTTGATGTTTAAACACAGAAAATGAGACTTCTTTTTCCACATGTTTGTCAATTTGGTTGACAATGAGAAAGATCATTTTTTCTTTCTCTTTCATTTCTTTGACAAAAGAAAGGTTTTCTTCAGATTGAACATGATTATAGTCGGTAACATAAAAAATGACATCGGCAATATGAAGCATTGATTCAGTTGATAGCTTATGGGCGGCATCGGTAGAATCAATTCCTGGAGTATCCATAATCACGACATTTTCATGAAGATTTTGATATGGCTTTTTAATCGATACTCGTTCGATTTCATCACCTTGTTTGCAATATTCCTTAATTTGTTCTATTGAATAATCGCCATCTAGTTCGATACTTTCTTTTGCCTTCGAATATAAGGTTACCTGGTGATCACCCTTTTCTAATAATACCAAATTTGCACTAGTCGGAATTGGACTTGTAGGCAGAATTTGTTCATTTAATAATTTATTGATCATCGATGATTTACCAGCAGAAAAGTGTCCGGCAAAAGCAACATAAAGCTTGTCATTCGACAGTTTATTTACCAATTCAACAAGCTTATTCGCATTTTCTTCATCATACGTCTTTATCGTTTGATGAAGTTTTATTAACTTTTGCAACAAATGATCTGTTTTAACAGCAGCTGTCATTGTAATCCCCTTTAATTCTTTAACATTTTATTTAGTATCATTTTACAGAATCTTTTTGATTTTTGCTATCTAAAGATATGAAAATTGGAATTGATAACTTCTGTAATTTTTTTATTAAAGACAGAACACAAACTTTTTTTGCTATATAGCAAGTAATGCAGAGTGGCTGATTTCTCTTCATGTTTCACTTTAATCTCTCGGTTCGTAAATCCTCGGTCGGCTCGGTGCACTTGCTGAGTTTGCACTTCATACCTTTTACTAAACCAAAATAAAAAGCCCACTTTACGTGAGCTAAACGAAACTATGCCTTTCCAGCATCAATATTCTTTAATATGTAACCAACCAATAAACTATATGCAACAACGGTACAACCGACAAATAACATTGTCATATTCTCCGCAGACCTCCATGTTTGAAAATGAGAATCCTTTTCATCCTAAAATTATTGTATCACTAATGATAATCATTTTCAACACAGTTTTTCATTTTTCTATTAATGAGCTCATTATTTTTTTGGAATAAATCTTGTTTTTAATTGGAAGGCTTTTTCATAATTTGTGTTCTTCTCTAATGCTTTTTCCTCTGTCGGGATGCGCACGGACATTATAGCCAGATTTAATAAACTAAATAAGATTGCGGTCATATATGCTTGAAAAAGCAAAGGGATAAAAAGAATTTCGACTGCTACCACAACATAATTCGGATGCTTCAAATACTTATAAGGTCCTTTTAAAACAACATGCACATTTGGGAGTATAATAATTTTCGTATTCCAAAAGCTTCCTAAAGAATAGATCGCCCAATAGCGAATAATTTGTGTGAAAGCGATAATTGGAACAAGGATATACCATATACTTGTTACTTCCTTTTCAAAAATGGTTACTTCAAGAAATAACGAAATGAAGAATAGGATATGGAGAGCAATAATATATGGATAATGTTCGCTTCCATGTTCGATGCCTCCCTGCTTTAACATCCATTTTTCATTTCGTTTTGCAATAACCATTTCGACAACTCTTTGTAATAGTAGTAGTGAAAATAAAATGATAAACATCATGTTATACACTCTCCCACTGGACTAGCAGCAATTCAGAGCTAAAGCCTGGCCCCAGTGCTCCTATTAACCCATATTCACCTTCTCGTCCGAGCTCCTTCTCTAAATAGTCCTGGATAACATACATAACCGTTACAGATGACATATTACCATGGTGAATAAGGATATCTTTGGATATATGCAAGTGCTGGTCCGACATTCCAAGCCCTTCTTGATACGCTTCAAGAACCTTTTTCCCGCCTGGGTGTGCTGCAAAATGACTAATCCCATCCAAAGTTAAGTCATGTTCTTGTAAAAATGTGATGACTTGAGGCCGCAGCCATTTACGAATAATCGTTGGGATATCCCGGGAAAATACAACATAAAAACCATTATTTTTAATCTCCCATCCCATTACATCTTCTGAATCTTTCATAAAGGTGGATCTTGTACCTTGGATATGTGGAAGTGCCTTTAATTTAGAAGTAGACTTCCAGTTAAATGAGGCACCAGCAACACAAACACAGGCAACTCCATCTGCAAATAAGGATGTTCCAATTAAATTACTTTTTGTTAGGTCATCATGCTGAAACGTTAAACTGCATAGCTCAACTGAAACAACTAATACAAGTGATTCAGGAAAAGCTAGACAGTATTCAAAAGCACGTGAAAGGCCGGCAGCACCGCCTGCACAGCCTAATCCCCAAATTGGAATGCGCTTTGTTGTTTCTTTAAAAGACAATTGATTCATAATTTTTGCATCAATACTTGGTGTAGATATACCCGTACTACTAATAAAAATAATCGCATCAATTTCCTCATAATTAATTGATTGACATAATAGCCGTTCGTTATGTAAACAATTGTTGATTGCAGTGACACTTAGCTGAACAGCCTTCTCTATATATGTATCGTTTTTTTCTTCAAATGTATGGGTCTCTTTATACCAATCAAGCTTCTCTGCAAACTGCCTGGATTGGATCTCTCCATTTTTAAATACAGTTAATAATCGTTCAATATCTTTAAAGGAATCTTGAAACATTTCCTTTGCAAATTCGATTGTTGTATCTTGACTTAATTCATTTTCCGGAATTGCTTTGCCGACTGATAATAGATAAGCCAATTTACCATTCACCTCAACTTTATTAAGGATACTATTTCCAATTGGCTATAAATTTATCCATGAATGTGCTTCTAAGCAATAAAAAAAGCCTTTCCCATATGGGGAAAAGCTAGACGTTTTAAAGGAGTTGTTGTTGTGCACCTTCATTATAACGCAATTATTCCTTTTCATCATTAATAATTTTTGGTAATCGATGATTCCGTGTAAAAATAAGCCATATAGATTTCATCATGGAACTTCCCATTTAATTTTATTTGCTCCTTTTGAATACCTTCTTCAATAAAACCATATCTTTCATATAGCTTCTGTGCTAAACCATTTTGAAGCAAATATTAAACATAATCATTCAATCATTTATGAGGACATTAGTGAAGTTGTTCCTCAGAGGAGTTCCAATCAGAAAATTGACCTGTGCCATTACATCCCGGACAATCAAAAATACTGTCATATGTTGGTGTGTGTATACTAGTTAAGGTCATGATAAAGCCTTTCCCCATACAATCAGGACACTTACCTAAAGCTTTCATATCAGCATATATTCGTTGGTTCCTTTTTTCATTCCATTGCGAAAATGATCTAATAAGATTCAAAAACATCACCTCTTTTTTTAATATGTATCAAGTGAGGAAATTTTAAACAATTAATCCTAAAGAATGGTAATAGCAAATTAATGAACATTTTTGCTATTAAAATTTATAATATTTTTAATTGAAAATTTGATTTATCCATGTTTTTTCATTTCTTGACCTTAACTTTTTCATTATTTTTATGTAAAATAATAATAGTTTCATATACTCGGAATATAAGAAAAGGAGCTTATTAATGGCTGAGTTAGCATTTAAAGAATATAGTTTCAAAAAAGGCAGTAAAACGACCGTATATTTATATCAAAGCAGCATTGAAATCATTCATCATGGATTTTTAGGAAAATTTAATAAAGTCAAGCTCATTCAATATAAAAATATCACTGAGGTGACGTTAAAGAATCCTGGCTTTGCATCAAATGGAAGCATTTTATTAGATTGCGGAAATAATAAAAATAAAAATGAAAAACATGAAAATACAATTGAATTTGCAAAAGTTGAAAAAGAGCTTGCAATTGAGTTAAAGGAAATGATTGAAACGAAAATTGAAGAAATTAAAGGACAACGAGCGGATTCAGCAATTGACAATTTTGATAAGCTGAAAAAATTAAAAGAGCTTGCAGATCTTGACATTTTATCTGAGGAAGAATATCAAGAACAAAAGGAAAGAATTTTAGAAAGCTAAACATAAGAAAAGGGTCAACTTCCCAAAACAAAATGTTTTTGGAGCTGACCCTTTGTCTTTCTTACTATATAAAATGCGATGATCTGTAGACATTACAGCAACAACTTACTAAATTCTTTGATCGCTTCTTCTTCATCTTCTCCCTTTGTCATGATTGTAACATCTGTTTCATGTCTCAGTGTCGCCAAAAGCCCCATTAAGCTTTTTGCATCTACTTTAAAATTTTTTCCGACAATATGAATATCAGATTCAAATTTATTTGCCGTTTCAGCTATTTTAATCAATTTTTCGACAGTTAAAAATTGTGTAATTTTCATATCCTTGACTCTCATTTTTGTTTTCTCCTATAGTAAGAATAATAAATTCTATCTTATTATATACATATGCTATGACAAACATTTTGTTTCTTCTTAAAGAACTCATAAGAAGATGAGTGGTCCAACTACAACTTTTTAATGAACAAATATGGATGTATATAGAAAAAAGTTATACGAAAAAATGAAGAAATACAAGGAAAAAATAACGTCTTTTAAGAAATTGATAAAAACGCTGCCTTAAAACCAAGAAAGTAGGCAACGTTTTTACTATTTTTAACCATACTATTTAAGATGCTTGCTTTTGAACAATAGAGCGATTGTTGTTCCCTTTCCTTTTTGCATTTGGAATAACATTGAAGATAATATTTAATAAAATTGCCGTTACACTCCCTGCAACAATTCCGCTATTTGTTAATATTTTTACTGATTCAGGTAAACCTGCAAATATATCAGGTACAACTGTCACTCCAAGTCCGAGGCCGACAGAGCATGCAACAATTAATAGATTTTCCTGTGAAGAAAAGTCTACTTGACTAAGCATTTTCACACCGTAAGCAACAACCATACCAAACATAGCAATCATCGCTCCGCCTAATACGGATGATGGAATCACTGTTGCAAGTGCCGCAATTTTTGGTACCAAGCCTAGACCCATCAGCATAAGGGCAGCTGTATAAATGACTCGGTTTGTTTTAATACCTGACATTTGAATAAGACCAACATTTTGCGAAAATGTTGTATAAGGAAAAGCGTTAAATATTGCGCCAAGCATATATGCTAAACCTTCGGCACGATATCCTCTTGCTAAATCCTTGTCATTTAATTTTTTGTTACAAATATCTGCTAAAGCAAAATAGACTCCTGTTGATTCTACCATACTTACAATCGCCACGATCGTCATCGTTAAGATTGGTGCTAGTTCAAAGCTTGGTGTACCAAAATAGAAAGGCTTGCCGATATTAAACCAAGATGCTTCATATACAGGCTGGAGATTTACCTTCCCCATGAAACCCGCGATAACGGTCCCTGCGATAATCCCAATCAATATTGAAATAGCTCGGACAAACCCGGTAAAAAATCGATTAATTATTATAATTAAAAAAAGGACACTAAATGCTAATATGAGATTTTCTTTTGATCCAAAATCAGGACTGCCTTCACCGCCTGCCATATTATTCATCGCAACAGGAATCAAGGTGATCCCGATAATTGTGACAACAGATCCTGTGACAACAGGAGGAAAGAATTTTACTAATTTTCCAAAGATAGAAGAAATAAGAATGACGATCAATCCTGATACAAGCACAGCGCCATAAATCGAAGACACACCATATTCATTGCCGATTGCAATCATTGGTCCAACTGCGGTGAACGTACATCCTAACACGATTGGTAACCCGATTCCAAAAAAGCGATTTTTCCATACTTGTAAAAACGTTGCAACTCCACACATAAAAATATCAATCGCAACTAAATAAGTTAATTGTGCACCAGTTAAACCAATTCCACTGCCAACAATCAAAGGAACAACAACAGCCCCTGCATACATAGCTAATACATGCTGTATTCCTAATGATAAATTCTTTAATGATCCCTTCACGCTTTAACCACCTCAAGCTCTTCGACAAAGGTTACCTTGCCTTCTTTTAACGAATGAATTCTCGCTAAGGATTCTAACTTGTAGCCTGATTCCTTTAAATACTCTGCACCCTTTTGGAACGATTTTTCAATCACGATCCCAATCCCAGCTACATAGGCACCAGATTTTTCAACAATCTCGATTAGTCCTTTTGCAGCCTCACCATTAGCTAAAAAGTCATCTATAATTAAAACCCTGTCTGTTTCATTTAGAAATTGCGAGGATACAGCAATCGTATTTTCTTCTTGTTTAGTGAATGAATAAACAGATGATACGAGCAATTGATCTGTTAGGGTTAACGATTTTCTTTTCCTTGCAAAAATCACCTTCACACCAAGCTCAAGACCGGTCATTACCGCTGGAGCAATACCAGATGATTCAATGGTCACAATTTTTGTAATCCCTGCATCTTTAAAACGATTGGCAAATTCTAAGCCTATTTCTTTCATAAGTGCTGGATCAATTTGATGATTTAAGAATGAGTCAACCTTCAGCACACCATCAGAAAGAACGATGCCTTCATCCTCTATTTTTTTTCTAAGCAGCTTCATTTATCTTCCCCCTCATGAATGAACATATTGTAGCAAATAAAAAAGCGCAAGGCGCCTGCCTATCGGCGACAAGCATAAGGCGAACAGGAATAGAAGGTGTTCTTTACCTTCAATTCCTGTTTGACTTATGACCTCGAGCCGATGGCGCCTGGAGCTAGATTCAGAAACGCAAGCTATGTTAAGAAATTATATAAATTCTGATATTATAAAAAAGCGGCATTGCTTCCTATATAAGTGAAGCAATGCCGCAATAAACATCAAAATGGAAAAAACATTTTTTCATTTGCTACATATAAACTCCACCCATAGTCGAGTAATTTACGGTTACTCGGTAGAAACTTGTGGGCCATATTCCCACGATTATATGAGTGCTTATCCAATTAAGAAAAATTATATCAGTAAATGGGTTTTTTGCAAATGTTTTTTATAAAAAACACGAACTTTATCTATGGAACACATTAAGAATATTCGTAAAATTTAAAAAGAAGCAATTTTCACCGCTTCTTTTTTTGTATATATCTATCTTTAGAGACGATAAATGGCTCGATACTTTTCTTCAAGATAATCAACCAAATATTGGGCATTCAGGCCTTCACCGGTTACATCCTTAATGATTTCTAAAGGTTGTTTTGTTTTTCCATATTGGTGAATCTTCTCTGTTAACCATGTTTTAATTTTTATAAATTGGCCTGTTTCTACTAGTTGATCAAAATCCGGTATATCTTCAAGCATGGCATGTTTAATTTGTGCAGAATACATATATCCTAATGCATAAGATGGAAAATAGCCAAAGCTTCCTCCAGCCCAATGTACATCCTGAAGTACACCTACACCATCATTCGGAGGGGTAATTCCTAAATACTCTTGATACTTTTCATTCCAAATCGTTGGAAGCTGCTCTACCGTAATTTCATCATTAAAGAGCGCTTTTTCTATTTCATAACGAATCATGACATGCAGCGAATATGTTAATTCATCTGCCTCAATTCTAATAAGAGAAGGCTTTGACTCATTAATCGCCTCATAAAATTCTTCAAGGCTGACACCTTCAAATTGTCCTGAAGAATATTCCTTCAATCGCTGATAATATCGCTGCCAAAAGCCTTTATTTCTGCCAATAAAATTTTCATAAAACAAAGATTGGGACTCGTGGATCCCCATTGAAGTACCACTACATAAAAACGTTCCTTCCAGCTTTTCTGATATGTTTTGTTCATAAATGGCATGCCCGCATTCATGAATGGTTCCGAAAATAGCTGTTCTAAAATCACCTTCATCATACTTCGTTGTGACCCTGACATCATTTCGGTTGAGAGTAATTTCAAATGGATGAACAGTTTCATCAAGACGTCCAGCCTCAAAATCATAGCCTATTTCTTTCAATAGAAATTCACTCAACTCTTTTTGGTTACCTTTTGGAAAATGCTTATATAAAAAATCAGTATTTGGCTTAAAGCTTGATTGTGAAATTTCTTTAACAAGTGGGACAATTTTTTCACGTACTTGTGCAAAAACTTTATCTAATAGATCGACAGTTACCCCTGGCTCATATTCATTCAATAATGTATTGTATTTATTACCTTTATAACCCCAATATGTAATCAGTTTTTTATTATAATCAACAAGCTTTTGTAAATAAGGGGCAAATAGGCTATAATCCGATTTTGCCTTGGCATCCTCCCAGACCGCTTCCGCTTTAGAGCAAAGAATCACATATTCTTGGTATTCTTTTGGAGGAATCACCTTATTTTTCTTATATTCCTTTTTCATCAGCTCAACAGCCTTTTGCGTAATTGGATTCAGCGTTGCAAAAACGTCATGCTTTGATAATGCTGTTAAGTAATCATTCATTTGCTCTGATACAAGCATTTGAAATGCTTCTGTAGAGAGCATGCCGATAACCTCTGAACGCTGTTCAATTCCTTTTTTAGGTGCGCCAGTGCGCATATCCCAATACATCACATTAATTGCCTCTTCATAAGCTTGCATCTTCTTTAGATACTCAACGAAATCCTGTTCAATTTTACTCATTCTCCACACTCCCCTATTCACTTCATCCAACTTAAAGCACGACATAGCTGGTTTTCTATTAAAGCGTAAATAGCAGAAGATAAATTGTCAATCAATGATATCTAGTTATTATCATTAATTGACAACCTTAAAGCATATGTCAGCTTATTGCATAATTGGTTCTACAGGTAAGACCGCTGTTATATTATCCGCAATGGAACGATCATTTTCATGAAGGAAAATGGTGATCGATCCTTTATCTTCATTAGTCCTGATTAATCTTCCTATCCCTTGTCTTAATCTCAATAGCATATATGGGAGCTCTACTTCATTAAACGGATCTTGCTTGTCTGACTTTTTCGCTTCAAATACCGGATCATCTGGCGGATATGGGAGCGACCACATAATAACATTTGATAATGATGGACCTGGAATATCGAGCCCTTCCCATAAGTGAACAGCACAAAGCACCGATTCCTCCTTTTGCTGAAACTCCTTTACAATTGAACTAATTTCTTGATCACCTTCAAATAAAATTGGAAACTCCATGCTCTCAGTTGTAATCATTTCTTTAAAAAACTTTAGATCTTGCTGGGAAGAAAATAAAACAAGACCTCTTCCGCCGGATCGTTCTAATTCTTTAAGTGTAGTTTGGAATTTTCTTTGTTGATGATCTTCCACCATAAGTTTTACTTCCATTTGCTCCTCATAGTCAAAAGGAGATTCTACTGAGAGTGATAGATAATCACTGATTCCTAAGCTATTTGCAATAAAATCAAAAGACTTATGATCTGAAAGTGTTGCAGAGGAGAAAATAAATGGTATTTTTTTAGAGAAAACTTTTTCGCGTAAAACTTCTTCTACTTTTCGCGGCATTATAACAAGGCTATAATCATTATCCTTTTCTTCTACCCAGCTGACAGCATTATTTTTTTGATTAAATAGTGACAAAGAATATTCCATTTGGTCAATATACTCTTCAACAATTTTTAATTCATACTCATCTATTGTAAAGAGCTCCCCCTCAAAAACAAGCGCTTCACTAATTTCAGCTAACTTTTGTTGTAATTTTTTAGCTGTTGATTGAAGGTGACCTTTTTGATTAATTTTCAAGCGATTGGATCCTTCAATAACCGTTGTACATGCTTGTAAATCATCAAAAAATGCATCATTGATCGCCAGTCCGTCCTCAACCAAAAAGGCAAGCTCTTCGCGAATCTCATTTTGCAGCAGCCTTTCTAAAAAGATCTGCAATGAACTTTGTTTCACACGATATGTTAACGCCTTTTGTGCTGCATACTCTAATAAATGACCTTCATCAAATACAACACTGCTATATTCGGGAAGAAGCGGCATTTGTCCTTCACGCTTTCTCGATTCATAGGTCCATACATGTTCCATAAAATAATCATGTGAACAAACAATAAGATCAGATGCTCTTCGATAATGATCACGTGACAGCGTTAAACCGCAGCGATGGCGTTGTTCACAAGTAAAGCAATCCTGAAACGAGTCCCATCCAATCTTGTCCCATTCTTCATCAGATAGATGGCTGAATTCCTTCCGGTCACCATAAGGAGAAAATTGTTGCATTCCAGCCTTTTCATGGACAAAATCCGGGAGAGATTGATAAACATCTAGATATTTCTCACTTCCGGTTTTTTGAATCACATCATCCAGCTTGTTTAGACATAGATATTGGCTGTGGGTTTTACTTAGCCGTACATCCATTTGTAAATGTAATGATGCGGATAGCTTGGCAATGTCGCCCTCTTGCTTTACTAGCTGTTCAATTAAAGTTTCATCCGCACATGCGATGATTGCTGGTTTTCCAGTATATCTCGCATAGGCTAATGCATATAGCAAATAAACAATTGTTTTTCCTGTGCCTACCCCTGCTTCAGCAAAGATAACCTTTTTTTCTTGAAAGGCTCTTTCAAGTTGAAAGGCCATGAAAATTTGTTCATCTCTTAACTCAAAGCCCTTTTCAGGAAGGAGATCGTAAAAAACATCTCCGATCCAATTATTTAAGGCTTGATAAAAACTCTCATCCTTTGAAATGGAAAAAGGCAAACGCGACGTTACCATGTACGCTCCTCCAATATACTTGAAATCCTATTTATTCACAAAACATTATTATCTTATTTCAAAATGGAGTTGTCAACTTTTATGCAGAAACGGTTCATTAAAGAAAGAGGAGTTGAAAATGATTTAAAGGAGCCAGCGGGGAATGCTACTCCTTTTTTCCAGAATTAATTATCGAATAACGTTTCGATAATTAACTGATGATCAATAGATGTCGCGTGTGCCAAGGCTTTCATCATTTCTTCTCTCGCAGTGCCGAGCTGAAGAACAGCAGGAGAATTTAAACCAGTTTGTTCCTCTAATGATTTTTTAGTCGAATAAAGCGCCTTTGAAATTAGCTGGAATTGCTGATCTTCATACATACCTTTTAACCACCCTTCTTTTCTTAAAAAAATCACCCGAAAAAGGAAACAGATAATAAATACATCTAATAATTCATCATATGTTCTGATGCTTACAATTTATTCCTTCTATATCGTTGATTTTTAAGATAATCAGACTGGTTTTATAATGAACAGAAAACGGTAATTTTATTCTAAGTGCATTCATTTCTAATGAATGCTTTTTAAACTTGTCTACTGATTTCCAATCCAGACTTTAGCTATAAATCATAAAAAAAGCGCAAGCGCCTTGATCAGCCTAGGGCAAATAAGACGCTCGTGAATAGAGGGCGTTCTTTGCCTTCAATTCATAAGTGGCTAGACCCTAGAGGGGCTAGGCGCTGGAGCTAGACACAAAAACTAGGTTAAAATTTTATCTTTCTTACCTTTTAAAAAAAGAAAAACGAAGAGATATTTACTCTTCGCCTTCCACCTTTTTATATCCTAGTTGAAAAAGTTCTTCTGTTACTACATCAGGTGTAACAATATAGTATGTATTTCCCTCGTCATTTGTAATAATGACCTCAGTTGGGCTTGCATCGACACGAGCTGCATCTAAAGAAAAATACTTTGGGCCAAGCTGGTCAAGTATTGAAGACATACGATCCACCTCCTTTACCGTTCATTATAACAGGTTTAGCTTGGTGTACATACCCATTAAAAAAACAGGCGGACGATTCGATTCTATTTATTCTGAATCTGTCTTTTTTCTAAGCGGACGAACAGTGGACCAATATTGATAAAAATCTGTTTTAATAAAACCATTAAATAACTTTCGCTTTTTCGTTGCTGGTTTTCCGTAAAAATCTTCAAAGCCTTCATGTGATGTAAGCATATAAATGCTCCAAGTGTCTAAAGGTGCAAACGCATGTCCCATTTCCCGATACATTTGCTCAACAGCTTTTTTCTCGCCAAGACGCTCACCATATGGCGGGTTCCCAACAATAACACCAAATTCCTTTGTAGTTGTAAAATCCTTTACTTGCATTTGTTTAAAGGTAATTAGCTCACGAAGACCTGCTTCATCAGCATTTGCTTCAGCAATTCGAACCATTCGATGATCAATATCAGATGCTTGAATATCAAGGGGTTGATCATAATTCGCCTTTTCTTCAACCTCCTGACGGGCAAGATTCCACTTATCCTCCCCGATCCAATGCCAATCCTCTGAAACAAATTCGCGATTAAAGCCAGGTGCGATATTTTGTCCGATAAGTGCCGCCTCAATTGGAATCGTACCAGAACCGCAAAACGGATCAACGAATGGTCTGTCAGGTGTCCAATTTGTTAGTAACACTAATGCAGCAGCAAGTGTTTCTTTTATAGGTGCTCCACCCTGGTCTACACGGAAACCACGCTTATGAAGGCCCGCTCCGCTTGCATCAATTGTTATAGTTGCTACGTCTTTTAAAAGTGCAATTTCAATACGGTAAAGCGGGCCATCATCCGTCAGCCAACCTGTAGTTTTATAATGAGATTTTAGTTTTTCTACTACAGCTTTTTTAACAATCGCCTGGCAATCCGGAACACTTGCTAAGGTGGATTTTACTGATTTTCCTATCACAGGGAATTGAGCATTCACTGGTAAAAATTCTCCCCAATTCAAAGCCTTTGTCCCCTCAAAAAGCTCATCAAATGTTTTCGCCTTAAATTCTCCTACCTTAATCTTGATCCGGTCTGCTGTTCGTAGCCAAAGATTCGCCCGGCAAATAGCTAATTCATCTGCTTCAAAGGTTATCTTTCCATTTTCAACTTTACATTCATAACCTAAATCCTTTACTTCTTTCCCGACAATTGCCTCCAGCCCCATTGCAGAAGTTGCAATCAGTGATAATTTCTTCATTTTTCCACCCTACCTTGGCTTCTATTTCAACAACAATCATTTCTAACATTATCATTGTCTAATTTACCATAAAAAAACATAATCTTATGTAAACGAAAAGGGGCTGAATAAATCAGCCCCCTAATAGCTTTTGTTTTCATACTGATTAATAACGTTCGATAAGCCATGTTTTGTTCCATCGTACTACAAACGGCATTGCCTCGTACTCAGGTGGTAATCATCTATCTACAAAAGCATGATGCTCCTGTCCTTCTCTTCGTTCATTTCCTTCAAGAAGGTGCCCCTACCATTATTTGGGTTTCTCGCTCGTGGGGTTTACCCCGTTCCACTCTTACAATTTCTTGTAAGACTTCGTCACTGTGGCACTTTCAAGGTAGTCAAGCCATATCCATAGGACTTAGGCTTTTTCCCTGCCGTCAGCTCAGAGAAGTTCCAAGCTGCCCTAGCTTATGAATTCGCTAGGCACGATCACTACGGGCATCTCAGCACCGTGCGAGCATGGACTTTCCTCTACAATCCTAAAGACTGCAGCGATTACCTGAACGTTATTAATGAAACAGCAACAATTATTATACATAATTTTTCTGTATAAAACAAGTGCAAAATTCACGATGTTAAAGCGAATCACATCACAGAAGGTTTTCGTATTCCCGCCTGTTAAATGGAATCAATCATAAAGCTTGCTGCCAAAAACATGCTTTTCTAAGTTCGATAACCGCTTCAAAATATCAAAATTTGTTGTGTTTGATTGCACAGGAGGCTGTTTTTTATATGTATCATCTAATTGTTTTTTTAATCGAAGATTTTCCTGTTGAAGGTCCTCAATTTCCTGATGGAAGGTTTCATAGTCTTTAATGATTAGATCTAGAAACTTATCAACTTCCTCTTGTTTATAGCCTCTAACACCCGTTTTAAATTCTCTTTCTAGAATTTCTTTAGCCGTTAATTTTATTTTATCTGAAAGCATATCTTTCACCTCTTATAGCGAAGTCATCAACCTATATTTTTTCAGAAAACTTGGTAATTGTCAATTTCAATTAATATGCATATTTCTTAATCATTTTACACCAATTACCAATTATCAACATTTTTCATCATTTCTTCTTCTACAATCATTTGCAAGTCATAAAATGTGATCAGTCCAATAAAAAATTTAGTCGACTCTTCTTTTTTTCTTGCTGTCTCCAATAAATATTTGGGTGAACCTTGCTTTTCTTCATCATAAACGAGTAATAGCCCTTCACTTTTCTTAATAAGAAACTCATTTTTTAGTTTTAGCTGTGTCGGACTGTCATACTCTCTTTTTGTAATGCTATCTACTAGATCAGCCTGTGACAAAATAAATTCATAGTATTCTCGATTTGCTTCACTCCAGCCGCTTTCTTGATTGAGAAAAGGAGTAAGAACCGCAAGTTTTACGTCAGGGTATTCTAACTGTAAATCTAATACCACTTCTGCAGCCCATAACTCAACACCTAGTTGTCCACTAATAATCACCCATTCAAGCCCTTCTTCAAAAAGTCCAATTAACGATTTTTCAATCGCTTTTTTTATATATTGAACAGCTTGATCATCATTTTTAAAGATTCCTAATTCAAACGATTTATATCCAGAAATTGTTAATACTTTCACAAATTATCACCTTATTAAGACTTAGACCTTCATCTATTATGCTTATATAAAAGATTGAAGGAGCTGTATCATCAGCTCCTAACAATCTGCCTTTTATCGACCAAACGGACCAGGACCGAAGCCAGGACCAAAACCTGGGCGTGGACGAGGACCCCCGAAGCCAAAACCTGGAGTCGGACCATATACATTAAAGTGTTGGTGTGTTGCTACGTTCTCAACAGATTGAGTTTGCGGGAAATAATGTTGATGCTTATAAAAATCATGGTTTACAATAGTTGTATGTTGTGGGTGGATATGTGGTACGATTGTTTCAGAAAAATTGTTTTGCACACAGCATTTAGTTGGGTGTACAATTGGTGCTAATACTTTAGGTCTGCAATGCATTTTCCATTCTCCTTTCACTCATTTGTCTTACACTTCTAGCCTATGATGAAAGGAGTATACATGTACTAATGCAAGTACCTATTTTATAGAAACGCATAGAAGCTATCTTTAAAGTTTGTAAAAATAAAAATCGTTAAAACGACAACAATGAAAAACAAGTATAAAATGCTTTTGTACATGTAATCTTCTCCCTTTAGTAGTCTGTACAGTCCCTTATTTTACATCGTTCAACAGAAATCTACAATCGTTTATTTTCGATTAGAAATAAATTCATCAATTCGTCATTTTTTTGACGAAATCACTCACTTTTTGCGCTTCCCCGGGCAATATTTTCGGAATATTTCCTCATCAATCTCATCTTTCTCTTTTGAAGTTCATCCAATTCTGAAGTAAGTGATGATTGCTCTTGAATAAGTTTTTTTATTGTCTTTTCAGCATGCTCACTATAGTAGAGAGCTTTCTCGATATTTTTTACTTTGTGCTCATAATATTTAGCCAACTCTATAGATGCTTTTTTTACAATTCCCTGATTAATTGATGTTGAAACAATATCTAACCACTTTTCCTTTGCCTTCTCCCAATCTTGTTGTCTTTTATAATGTAAGGCTAGGTTAAAGGTCGCTTCATCCCTATGATCTTCCCCTTTGTAAGCCAGTGATTGAAAAGCAGAAAACGCAGAGGTTTTATCACCAACATAATCTAACCACTTTGCAATTTCATAGTGTTCTACTGAACTAGCTGCTTGCTCTGTGTTTAGAAGCTTAATAGATAAATGGGTATATAATGTTATGAGGGATAAAACATCTATCTCATTATGCTTAAGTACCCCCATTATGATGTCTGGGTGCTGCTCTTTTACAAATTGGAAATACAGCATGGGAGCTAGAAAGCCTGGTATATCATTTTCCCTAATGATTTGTAGAATCTTTTCTTCTACATTAGCTAGTCTTACTGAATCAAGTTCATTTTTCCAAAGCCTTCTTGCTGCATGAAACAGGTCAAAATGACCAAAAGCAGGCAGACTCGGAACAGACTCACGTATTAACGTATGTCTTGTTTTCACCTGTGGCCAATCAAACGCCTTACCATTGTAAGTGACAAGTGTCTTGCTATTGATACCTGTAAGAAAGCTTTGGTATAAAGCAACTTCATTACCCGGTTTAGGTAATAAATGCTGCTTAATTACAACACGATCAGCCATAACCTGTGCCTGACCTAACAGAAAGATCGTGTTTCCTGCTCCCCCGCCGAGTCCTGTTGTTTCTGTATCAAAGAAAAACAAATCACTCGCCTGGTGGCCTTTGCATGACAACGGATGTGCAGATTCACTTTCATTCCACATGGATACGATGTTGTGAAACTCTCCAAGCTGATAAAGTCCATGCCGATAATCTAAAGGATAGGTCACTTCCCTTATTAAACAAGATTGGCCATCATAGGTAAATATCTCAGTTTGGTGCTCTTTCCATCCTTCAGCAACAGGATTAGCTTCTTCCTGTTTTGTATCGGGGGAATCTTCGTTTCTAATAACATGTTTTTTCATGCGATTCAATTTATTTTTTAACGACATTTTCCTCATCCTTTAATATCGTAAGAAGCTTGTATGTATCTTGTTTGATTGAATGTGAAATGCTATCAGTTCCAATACATGAAGGACAGCCATCATGACATGGACATGTTTCAAGTAGGTGGATCGCTTCTGAAAGAACTGCATTCATTGTTTCATAAAGCTTCTTAGCCAAACCGACCCCGCCTGGATAGCGGTCATACAAAAAAATAGTTGGTTTATCATTGTGAATGGCTTTTATTTGTGCTACTACGTGAAGATCAGACGGATCGCACATCACCTTTAATGGGGCAACATGCTGAAGAACATGTGCTGCAGCTATTAATGATTCTTCTAGTCGCTTCTCAGATATACCTTCTTTCACTTCTGAATGTAAGCTTATCCATGCAGCATTTGTATGAAGCTCTTCCTCAGGAAGGTGAATCGGACCTGAACCAATATTTTCATGTGTATCAAACTTGATCTTCTTAAAAATTGTTGCCATCGCCTGTACAGTAACATCTCCAAACCCAAGCTCTACTTTTTCTTTTGACTGAAGTAAATCTTCTTCCAGGACTTTAAGCTGAACAGCTAAGTTTGCATCTGTAAAATAATCCACATCTACTTCCCTTACAAAGGCTTTTTTCTCTTCCCAATCAAGCTTTTCAACCTGAAATTGAACACCCTGATGTAAATAGATTGCTTCATCATGTAACAATGTCATCGCACTAAAACGGTCCATTTCACCGATCACCTTGACATTTGCGATATCAGATTGATCAATAATAATAACATTTTCCTGGGAGGCAGATCGCAGGCTGATGTTATGTGCAGGAAAGGAATCATTCATCCAGTGATAGGTGTTTTCATTATAGTATAACACCCGTTCCTCTGCTAAAAATTGTAAAATATCATCCAATTCTAGTCCGTCAAAGGTATCGCCATCTTTAAAAGGAAGCTCAAAGGCTGCACATTTCAAGTGATCAACTAGAACAACGAGATTATCTGGATTAATAATGGCTGTTTCAGGGTTTTGCTTAAAGAAATAGCTTGGATTTTGAATAATATATTGATCCAGCGGACTTGAGCTTGCCACCATAATGATGACAGCCTCGCCTTGCCTTCTTCCAGCCCTTCCCGCCTGCTGCCATGCACTAGCAATAGTTCCAGGATAACCGGTCATAATACATACCTGCAATTGTCCGATATCAACGCCAAGCTCAAGTGCATTTGTGCTCACGACACCTAGCACTTCCCCATTTCTAAGCCCCTTTTCAATCTCTCTTCTTTGTTTTGGTAAATATCCTCCACGATAACCGCGAATCGTTTTTTGCTTAATTTCATTTTTAATTAGCTCTTGTAGGTAAGTTAAAATAATTTCAACCCGTACACGACTCCGTGCAAACACAATCGTCTGGATCTTATTTTTTAGAAAATGTCCGGCCAGTTTTCTAACCTCTAAGGTAGCACTTTTCCTAATATTTAATGGCTTATTGACAATTGGGGGATTATAAAAAATAAAATGCTTTTTACTTGATGGTGCTCCGCTTTTTGAAATTAACTTCATTGAAGCACCAGTTAATGTCTCTGCCAATTCTTTAGGGTTCGCAATCGTGGCTGATGTACAAATGAATTGCGGATTACTTCCATAAAATCGGCAAATTCGTTTTAGCCTTCTTATGACATTCGCAACATGACTGCCAAATATTCCCCGATATGTATGAAGTTCATCAATTACGATATATTTAATATTTTCAAAAAGCGATACCCATTTTGTGTGATGGGGTAAAATAGCAGAATGCAGCATATCGGGATTTGTAATTACAATATGTCCTGCTTTTCGCACCTTTTGACGAATGGCAGGCGAAGTATCTCCATCATATGTATAAGAATTTACCTCAACGCCCATTTCTTGAATGATTTCATTCAGTTCTGATTTTTGATCCTGTGCCAGCGCTTTTGTCGGAAACAGATATAATGCCCGACTTGTTTCATCCTTTAAAATTTCCTGTAAAACAGGCAAATTATAACATAACGTTTTACCCGATGCTGTCGGCGTAACTGCAACAACATTTAAGCCGTTTAAGGTATATTGATAGGCCTCTTGTTGATGTGTGTATAATTCTAAAATGCCTCTTTTCTCTAAAGCATTTTTCAGCCGAATATCTAAACCCTCAGGCAAGTGCACGGTTTCTGCCGCCTTAGGAGGAATTGTATGCCAATGAACAATTTGTTCACTGAATTCTTTCTCATTCTTTAAATTTTGCAGGAGAGCTGATAATGATTTCCGAAAATCCATGTTTTCACCTCAAAACACTTTCCACAACTGTGGTCTAATACATTTATTTTATCGAATAAACGTTCGTAAATAAATAAAAAGCAGAAAAATTTTCTGCTTTTTTAAAGAAACGAGAATTTATTTAACTTTAACATCAAGGATATTTGATGTACCTTTTGTAACATTACCAGTTGAAGCTTTGGTTAAATTTTCGATAATATCAGAATTTGTAATTATGATTGGGGTGATCGTACTTGCTGCCTTTTCTCTGATTAATTCTAAATCAGCGGTAATTAACGGATCTCCCACCTTTACTTTCTGGCCTTCTTTTACATGAACTTCAAAGCCTTCTCCATTCATACTAACTGTTTCAAGTCCGATATGTATAAGCAGCTCCATCCCTGTTTGTGAACGAAGACCGATTGCATGCTTTGTGTGGAAAACTTGGATAACTTGTCCTTCAATCGGTGCAACAACAATACCTTCCGTTGGTTCAATCGCCATTCCTTCACCCATTAACTTCTGAGAAAATACAGGATCTGGTACCTCTTCAATATTGATTAATTTTCCGGTTAATGGTGCAAATATCGTTTCTTTTGTTTGTTTTTCTTTTTTCCCAAATAATGATTTTAACATAATCATGCTCCTTTTCTTTAATAAATTCTTTAACAGCATGTACCTCTTATTTACATAAACCATTTTTTCAGGTTCTTCATATAATATTCTGAAAAACCGTGTAAGGAGGGGCACAATGAGCAAAAAAGATGATTTGGTTCCTAAAAACAATGAGCAACCAAACAATCAGCTTGATTTCTTCCAAATTGTCGAGCAATTTTTTCGATCTGAACCAATTAAGCAATTTATGAATGAATTCGATACATTATTAACTGATTCATTTCCCTTTCACCATATCAATATAAACACCTATGAAACAGACGAAGCCTATGTAGTTGATTTACAAATACCGCCTGTAAAAAAAGAACAGGTAAATCTTGAACTTTTTGATCAATATTTAACAATAACGATCACAAACCGTGAAGAAATCAACGAATTTAACGAATATTCATCTACATTTAGATCTTATACTTCTCAAGGAAGCATATCAAGGACAATCCTGCTGCCATACCCAGTTAAAGAAAATGAAATTAAAACATCCTTTAAAGAGGGTTCCTTAAAAGTTTCCATTCCAAAGAAGTCCAAAAAGATTTTAATTGATGATGAATTCTAAAAAAATAATATATCATAACAATTGATATATGAAAAGTGGCTGTCTCAAAAGGATTTGGCTCCTATAACAAACACAAATATATATGATTATTGATCCTATATATTTTGTTCGAGGAGTCTGACCTTTTGTTTGAGACAGCCACTTAACTATTTTTATGGGATTTGCTTCCATACTTTGGGTTTTCTTCTGGTGTCGGATCTTTGGCTAAATCCTTTGCTGATAATGTTGCTTTGTTGTTTCGATTTTTCCGTCGTTCCATCTTGCCCATATTATCACCTCTTCTTTATCATTTCTCCGCTAAAGAAATCTATTACCGAAAAAAAATCCAAATTTTGTCGCGAGAAAAATAATTCATGCATCAAACAATAAACATGGAGGTGAAATTTTATGGACTATCCAAAAACTAACTTACCTGATTTTAAAGAATTAAATGACCGAATAATTGCTGAACCGTCGCCTTCCCCATCTCTTGCTATTAAAACAAATCTTGACAGTGATGATATTACAAAAGAAAACCCTTATTCAACAGACAGCCGTTCTTCATCTGAATTTAAAAACTTTTTTAAGGAATGATTTCTATGGATTATACTTTAGGTTATCTCAGAGAATCGATATCAAATTATGACGAAAACTCTGTAGCCAAGAGAATTAGCGAAAAGTTAGAAAAGGGAAATTTCAAAACAGAGAGAGATTTTGTCTTGACACTTAATGAAGATGAAATCCAATTTTTAAATGATGTGTTACCAAATGAAATTAAATATGCGTTTAACGAGCAAGACTTTATTAGAGGCAATCAATTAAATGAGGTTTATGAGTTATTACTTTAAAGACTATCTAGGAGTTGGAGATCATGAATCGAAACAGTAATCACTATATCAATATTAAGTTCCAGACAGGCGCCATTGACAGAGAAGGGGTTAATGGCTGTCAAGTTGAAGATGTTATAAGTGTATTAATTGAAAAACTAAAATCGCATCAAAACGGCGAATTTGCTTGTCCTGAGAATTCAATAGCTATTTCAAATTTACAATCTGCAAACTATGCTCTTCGAGTACGTAAGGAACGTTTGGAGGAAGATCATAATCGCCATGAACATCAAGAAACCTTTTAGTACGAAAAAATATTCAAATACAGATGTTGAAGAAGTCAAACGTTTAAATGCTCAATCAGGGTTATCCTACAATGAAGTCAAACAACTATTAGCAGAAAAATATAGAAAAGAGCGGAAGTGAGTCCTTCTCATTTTGCTCTTTTCTTTGTAATCAACTTTATGATTTAAACATTGAAGTAACACCTTTGAAAAGTCCGCCAACCTGATTTACGGCACTCATCATTTGCCCTGCAGTATCCATCATCTTATTAATATCTAATTGACCATCAGATTTTTTAAATTGAGATATGACGGTTTGAAATCCTGAAGGCTGCTTTATATAAGGTACTGGCTTAGGATATGGAGTTGGATATGGCGAATTCATAAACTGTCCATTTATTGTATTTGTATGATTCCCCCCATACATTGGTGGAAAAGGATTTTGATATGATTGCGAGTATTGTTGAAAATAATGTTGTTGATACGGATCATGAAATTGTTGTTGAAGCATGGCTGTGTTCATATGTTGATTACTTTGAAAATCAGCTGCCTGTTGCTCAAAAAAAGCCGGAAATGGTTGAAAATAACCCGATTGTCTTTTTTGAAATCTTCTTCCTTGATAAGGATAATACTGATACATGTAACTTCCTCCTCCGCATATCGACTCATAGCTGTTATTACTATATGAAGAAAATGCCCAGAAGGTGAAGCAAAAAATACATACATGATTATTGGGATATTTGCTCATATTAGAAGGGAAACACAATAAGGGGGTTTTAATATGGCAAGAGGCAAACATTTTAACCATAAAGAAAGAGGACACGAGCCAACCATTCCAAAACATGGCGGCGAGATTGCTGCCAAAAATACAGAACATATGGCATATGAAATTGAACCAGTTGCGAGTGAAGAAACCGGTCCGATTAGTTTAAAAGCTGAAAAATAATATGATTAGGGGCTGTTTTTAAATGGTTTGAAGCCTCAGAAAAACACCAATATATAGATGTTATGGTGGCTATGTTACTATATACTAGTGTTTTGGGGTGTTTGACCCACAGCCCCTCTAGTTTTCAACAATTAGTTTGTTCCTCAGTCTGGATGCTCCTTAGAATATACTCTACTGAGTTATACAAATTATGAAATCTCTGATTATTTATATCCTTATAATACGACTGTAAAATAATTTGTTCGATATGTTCAATAGTTGATTCAATCTGTGTAAGATGAATATATTTTGGTTTTTTTTCCTTTACCCAAGCTTCAGCAAAAGACTGCCATTGTTTCGCCTTGTCCATTCCTAGCTCAAATGCAGGCTTTACCTTCCTAAAAAAATACTCTTCGGTTTTTTCAGGCTTTTTCTCAAAGCCTTCAAACCTTTGTTTACAGTCATTTATAAGCTGCAGAAGCTCATTTGAAAGCATTAATAAATTCAACACAACTTCACCTCTGCATTTATCATATCAAATCTGACGACATATACGAAAACATTATATATTGGGGGCGGCAATAGAAAAGCAGGAAGCATGAGCACGATACGTATCATTCTTTTGTTTTGTTTCCTGCTGTATGTCTAAACAGGAAATGATTTCAGTTAAATGCTGATCAATCTGGGAAGCATCCTCCATTAATTTTCGTTCCATTTTTTCGGTTGATACCTTCTCCTTCATTGCTTCCTCAAGTACAAAAAGCTCATGTTCTAATTCAGCTAACTTCCCTTCAATAACACTCTTTTCAATGATATTTTTCATCGTTCTCCCTCCTCTTACGCTACTAATTCGCTGTAAAAAAACAACCACCTTCTTGCTTGACAAAACTAGTTTTTATTCGTCAAAGAAAGTAGAAAAAGGCATTCTTCGACATCCATGTTCGACTTGAATGGAAACAATTACATTAGTAAAGACTACTTAACAGGAGGTGCGTAAACGATGGCTAAAAAACCAAAAGGTAAACAACAAGCTGCTGAAGAAAAAACAAGCAGTACTGGCGATAAAAAACTCGATGGACCTAATCGTCCTTCAACTTAAATAATATTTGAAATTCAATAGTTACACAAAAAAATAAGGGGCTCTAAAAAAAGGGGCTGTCCACTATAATTTGAGGACAGTTCCCTTCAAAACAACAGCCTCCTTATCCATTTCTCCAATATTCTTGTAACAAGGATAATAAATGCAGTTGACCTTGTTTATGTTTAAACCACTCCGTTAATTCATAGTTTTTTGGTATCTTTCTCACTTTAAACCACTTTTTTGTTGATTGTCCATGAAACCAATCCTGCTTTGAAACGTCTATAGTATGTGAAACCTCTGGATAAGCTGTTCGTAATAAGGGAGTTTCTCTTTTCCTTTTTTCGGGAAAGAATTGTTCATAATCAAACCTTGAGCCTGTATGTGGAACCGATTTTGAAAAAGCTAAAAAGGAATGATACAAACCAGCATCGAAAAGAAGCCATGCCAAACGCTTCCCAAGCTCAATCCGATTTGTTAATTGGTCAAAATTTGTAACAGAAAAACCAAACAGCTTGCCATTCAAGGTCGGAAAAACAACTGTACTAAAATGCAGAAAATTTTGGATCCGATAAGGAATAGTTTTAAACACTAGACGCTTATATAGAGCATTGTTTATCACTGGAGACTGGATGACATTCTGCTCATTAATAATAAGAGCAACCATTAATCGCTCGGTATTGCGGTTCAACCAAAACTCTTTCCATTCATGAACCATAAATTGCGACACATCGAAATGCTCAAGTAAATCAAATAATGGCTCTTTTACCCTTTTCGACCATTGATATAAAAGAAGCTGTGGAAATGCATCTTGAAAAATAGTCCAATTAGCACATTCATATGTCATAAAAAGTAAGGATCTCTCTTCCATGCTTAAAGCTTTTCTGAACCATTTCCCTTGTAGATCTGTCATACTCCAGCCAGCATTTCTTGAAACCAAACTTGCGAGAAATGCCCATTTAATTTCAGGATGATGCCGATAAAAATCTTCATATGCTTTTGTTCGGGAGATATTGTCGTAATTTTTGATTCTTGTCGTATGATCTATAGATGTAATGATTTCTTGTTTACATAAAAGCTTTTGTTCATTCGCTTTGTTTTTAATCATTGTATCCACCCCATACCAATTATCGTCTCCTAAATAATTGGTATGTACACTTAACAAAATTGAAACTTTTTTATCATTCCTTTCTTGAGATTTTTGGTATGATAAGTAGTAGTTTATTTTAGGAGGTTAACTATGATTTTTCGTTATCCAAACGGAAAGCCTTATGAACCAAAGGAACAAATTAAACCGAAAAAGCAGCAAGACATCACCTATAGCAATCGAGGAATGACGCTTGAAGAGGATTTAAATGAGACAAATACTTATTATCTTGAAAATAAATTAGCAGTCATACATAAAAAGCCGACACCGGTTCAGATTGTTCATGTAGATTATCCAAGAAGAAGTGCAGCCGTCATTAAAGAGGCTTATTTTAAACAAAGTTCCACAACTGATTACAATGGAGTTTACCGGGGAAAATATATTGATTTTGAAGCAAAGGAAACAAAAAACAAAACTTCTTTTCCTTTGCAAAATTTTCATGCCCATCAAATTGATCATATGAAAAATGTTGTGGATCAAGGTGGAATAAGCTTTGTAATTTTATCAGCATTCGATACATGTTATTATCTTGAGGCACGACATCTTTTTACCTTTTGGAATCGCCAGGAATCTGGTGGCAGGAAGTCTATTTCCTTAAATGAACTTAATGAATATGGCCATAAAATCGCATTAGGATACCAACCTAGGATTGACTATCTTAAGATTATCGATAAACTATACTTTTAAGGTAGTATCAAAAATGCAAGCACCCAAAGAGATAAGACGTTCATGAATAAAAAGTATAGATACTTTTTATCCATGAGCGCCTTAACCCTTATGGTGCTTGGCGCTTGCAGTCAAGATACATCGCATCTGACTGTATCGTTGCAAGCTTGTGCCCATAGCTAGGCAATAATTAACCTAGCTCATAAATGCAAACTTATAATAACGCTTTTTCATGAAAGCCTATTATGAAAGGTTGGTAGTAAAATGTCAGAACAATATAAGAGTCGTGAAGAACGTAGAAAACTTCAGACTCAAAAAACGGAAAAGAAAAAAAAGAATAAAATTCATAAATCTGCACCGCTTTGGAAAAAAATCTTATTAAGCTTGCTTGCCATTGGTATTGTCGGAATGGTAGCTGGCGGGATAACATTTGCAGCAATCGTTGCTGGTGCACCTAAATTAGATGACAAAAAGCTGAAGGATTCATTCTCATCCATAATATACGATATGAATGGAAATGAAATAACAGAATTCGGTCAGGTGAAACGGACGTACGTTCCGTATGATGATATACCGAAAGTCCTTGAAGAGGCAGTACTTGCAACAGAGGATGCCCGTTTTTATGAGCATAACGGAATCGATATCATTCGTTTAGGTGGTGCTCTTGTCGCTAATGTTCAAGAAGGTTTTGGTGCTGAGGGTGCTAGTACGATTACTCAGCAGGTTATTAAAAATTCACTATTAACAACAGATAAAACCATTTCACGAAAGGTCCAGGAAATCTGGTTAGCCTTTCAATTAGAGCAAAAATACTCTAAACAAGAAATTTTAGAAATGTACTTAAACAAAATCTATTTTCCTGGAAACATATATGGAGTGGCACAAGCTGCAGAATCCTTCTATGGAAAAGAGCTAAGTGAGCTCGAGCTTCATGAGGCTGCGATGATTGCAGGAATGCCTCAAAGCCCGAATAATTATAACCCAAGAACAAATCCGGAAAATGCTGAAAAAAGACGCAATATCGTTTTAAGTTTAATGGCACAGCATGGATTTATAACAGAGGCGGAAGCTGATGAAGCAAAAAAAATCCCGGTTCAATCAACGGTTATTGAACCAACTGAAAAAGCAAACTCATACCATGCATTTGTTGAAGAAGTCATTGAAGAAGTTAAAGAAAAAACAGACATTGATGCCGGGTCAGCGGGGTTAAAAATTTATACAACCTTAGATCCTAAAGCACAAGAAACTGTCGAAGATGTCTTAAACGGCGACAGCATCGATTTTCCGGACGATAAGATGCAGGCCGGCATTACCTTACTTGATACAAAAACAGGTGAAATCCGTGCGATTGGCGGCGGTCGCAATCAGCCGGTTGGCGGATACAATTATGCAACAGATACTAGACGCCAGCCAGGTTCAACCATTAAACCGGTCTTAGATTACGGTCCGGCAATTGAACATTTACAATGGTCAACGTCTGAACCAATTGTTGACGAACCATATACGTATAGTGATGGAACAACTATAAATAACTGGGATAGAAAGTATAAAGGACAAATGTCTATCCGTGATGCATTAGCTGATTCAAGAAACATCCCTGCATTAAAAGCATTACAAGCTGTTGGATTAGAAAAAGCTCAAGAGTTTGCGCAAGGATTAGGCATTCCGCTTCCCGAAATTTACGAACCTTATGCTATTGGCGGATTTTCACATGGGGTCTCTCCGCTTCAAATGGCTGGAGCATTTAGCGCCTTTGGAAATAATGGGATTTTTATTGAACCACATGCGGTTAAGAAAATTGTCTTAAGTGATGGTACTGAAATTGACCTTGCCCCAGAGCCTAAAGAAGCTATGAGCGATTATACAGCTTTCATGGTTACGGATATGATGAAATCAGTCGTTGAGTATGGTACTGGTAAATCCGTTCAGATACCGGGTGTTAATATCGCTGGAAAAACTGGCACAACGAACTTTTCTACAGAAGATAAAGAAAAATATGATGTCCCTTCTGGTGCGTCAAAGGATGCCTGGTTTGTCGGCTACAATCCGAATTATACGGCAGCTGTTTGGACTGGATATAATATTTCAAAGGACAGTGAAAAGGTTTATTTAACATCAGAAGATCAAAGACTTGCAAGAGCAATGTTTAAAGAAGTATTTTCTGAAATCGCTGGCGATGACACATCAGACTTTAAACAGCCAGACAGTGTCGTGAAAAAATACATTGAAAAAGGCTCGAAGGAACCCGTTTTAGCTAGTGAATATACACCATCTAATATGGTTACAGAAGAGTACTTTGTAAAAGGTACTGAACCTACAAAGGAATCTAAGAAATATGTAAAAGTAAAACCTGATAAACCATCAAGCTTATCAGTCAACTATGATCAAGTCACAAATTCGATCAGCCTAAACTGGGGCTATGATGAAGGTGCATTAGAGAATGTTTCTTTTGAGGTCAGCCAATCCGTGGATGGCGGGCAATACCAAGTTGTTAGTACTTCGAAAAATATGGGTTATGCAATAGCTGATGTCACACCTGGAGCTACTTATTCCTTTAGGGTTGTAGCAGTAAGTGATGAAGACAATAGTAATCGCAGTGGCACGGCTTCAACGAAAATTCAAGTCCCTAAAGCTGAAAATGACGTTCCAGTGCTTCCTGATGAAGAAGAAAATCAATCTGATGAGGGCAGCGAAAATGAGAACGAGAATGGCAACGGGAACAGCAATGAAAACGAAAACGGTTCTAGCAACGGGAATAACGAAGAGAATGGTAATAACAACGGAAATGGCAACGGGAATGGCAACGGGAATGGTAATGACAACGGAAATACCGAAAATAATGACGGCACTCAAACTGAGGATGGCCAAAATAATGATGGTACTGAAACACAACCGCCTGTAGATGTAGAGATTCCCTTGGACATTAACGGAACAAACGAGGAAGAAGAACAAGAAAATTAAATAATAAACACAAAAAGGATCACTCTATTGGAGTGATCCTTTTTGAATGATTAAAACGTTTTATGGCTAATGATTTAGAGAACATTTTTTCAAATTCACTAAATAATTGCTGAAGCTGGATAAACGAATGATACCCAAAAGGTTTATTGATAATAAAGGATAAACGCTCCTCACAATTTGCAGGTTTTAACGGCAGCTGTGAGATCATCATCTCAGCAGGCAATAAACTAGACACAGGCTTGTGATTTGCCCAATATAGACTAATGACAAATAATGAAATGGAGTGAATCATATTTTCCTCTTTCTGTAACCCTTTCTCTCGGTTAGTAAATGCTTTATGAAGAGAGGTCATTATTTTCGTCCATTGCTTCATTACAGTTGGAATTGTGCGTTCAGGATTCATCCATGGCGTTTCATTTAATTCTTCCCCTAATACATGCAGCATATCAAAATAGAAGGGTTCTTTTTTCAAGATCTCCTCAAAATCTATCCCATTATAGTTAGAAAACAGACCGTCCTCTTTAAAAAATGGTGAGCAAAGAAAAGATTTCGGAACCAAATATTCATTTCTATTGTTCTTTTGCATGTAAAGCCTTTCCTTTTTTCATCCGTTTTTGTCCTTCACGGCATAGATGTAAAAGCGGACAGACTTCACATTTAGGCGATTGTGCCTTGCAATGGTAGCGACCAAAAAAAATCATGCGATGATGCGTATCTGACCACTCTTCCTGAGGGATCTTTCGCATTAAGGTTTTTTCTACCTCAAGAACAGAATCCTTCCACCGGCAAATACCTAGACGCTTGCTTACTCTTTCCACATGGGTATCTACTGCTATCGCTGGGACACCGAAGGCAACTGATACAACTACATTAGCTGTTTTTCGGCCAACACCAGCAAGCTTTGTTAATTCCTCATGTTCACGAGGAACTTCCCCATTGTATTTTTCAAGTAGTGTTTCACAAAGTCTTCGAATATTTTTTGCCTTATTTCGGTACAATCCAATCGATTTAATGTCCTCTTGTAATTCCTCTAAGGAAACAGCTAAATAATCCTCTGGCTTTTTATATTTTTCAAAAAGATTTTTCGTTACTTTATTCACTAATGCATCTGTACACTGTGCTGATAGCGCAACCGCAATTACAAGCTCAAAAGGGTTTTCATGTACCAGTTCACAATGTGCATCCGGGAACATTGCTTGAAATGTATTTAAGCATTCGCGAATTTGGGCTTTTGTTAACATTTCTTACACCTTCTTTTACATCAATTACGACTATAATTTTATATTTGTCTGTTAATTTCCGATTTCTATAGCGAATGGCTAGCTCTCTAACCAATTATAAAATGGAACTTTTCGTTGGTAATCTTCATTGCTTATTTGTTTATTTGCACTATTTCCTTGATGTTGACGGAATTTTTTCGCATGGTTCCGCGCTTGATCAATCGTCCGTATTCCATTCTTTTTCCATTCAAATAAGATCCGATCAATATACCGAAAATTCAATTTACCGGACATAACAGCTTCGCGCAAAGCTGCTTTTATAATCACCGGATCGTAATCATCTTGATCAATCCAGATCGCTAATGTTTCACATTCAAATGGTGATAATGGTCGTCCAAACTCATTCTCAAAAATGGTATAAAGACTTTGATCCTCTTGCTGGGTAAGTTCCTGCTCCTGTTTACTTTTTTCCTGTTCCATATACGTATACAATTTATCCCATAGCGGTTTTAAGGAGTAATTCTCAAAGAGGATTGTATTCTCTTCACATTCCTCTATCGTTAAAAAACCTCTCTGAATTAAGCTTCTTAATATGGAAGTACAAGCTGAAGTAGGGATTGACATATGACTGGAAAGCTCTGTCGGGGTTGGAAAATGATTGCCATTTTGTTTAAATTTCTTTACCTGTAAGATCATCATTAACTCTTCTTCATTTAATCCTAATTTTGCATAATAATCAAATAAAATAACGGGTATTGATACACTCCCCGTTTCTTGTAGAGATATAAACTGCTCCTTGTTCATCAAACACACCTCATCTCAAGTATAACATGCCCGTTACAAACATTGTATACATTCATACTCGGTTGTTTTTGCCAATCATTAAATGATGGATAAATAATAAAAAACGACTCTTGAAAAGCTTTTAAAAGCGATTAAGAGTCTGTTTTTTACTGTCTGCATATTTGTCTATCTTTACGGATAAAGTCGGTTTAATAAACGTGGGAATGGAATTGTCTCCCTAACATGTTCGACTCCGCTGATCCATGCTACCGTTCGTTCAAGGCCTAGTCCAAAGCCAGAGTGTGGAACAGATCCATACTGACGCAGTTCAACATACCATTTATAGGCTTCAGGATCCAATTTATGCTCATCTAAACGTTGCTTTAACAATGCGGTATCATGAATACGTTCTGAGCCACCTATGATTTCCCCATAACCTTCAGGTGCAATTAAATCAGCACATAATACAACATCTTCACGATTTGGATCCGGCTGCATATAAAACGGTTTTAAGCTTGTTGGATAATGGGTAATAAATACCGGCTTTTCATAAGCCTCTGCAATCGCCGTTTCATGCGGTGCACCAAAATCATCGCCCCATGTAATGTCTGAAAATCCTTTTTTATGAAGAAATTCAAGCGCTTCATCATAAGTAATTCTCGGATAAGGAGCCGTAATTTTTTCTAGTTTAGAGGTATCTCTTCCTAGTGTATTAAGTTCCAGGGAACAGTTTTTTAGGACGTTTTGGACAATATAGGATACATAATCTTCTTGAACCTTTAAATTATCCTCAAACTCATAAAAAGCCATTTCAGGCTCAATCATCCAGAATTCAATTAAATGACGTCGTGTTTTTGATTTTTCTGCTCTAAAGGTAGGTCCAAACGAAAAAACCTTTCCTAACGCCATTGCTGCTGCTTCCATATAAAGCTGTCCGCTTTGTGATAAATAGGCATCTTCATCAAAATATTTCGTATGAAATAGCTCTGATGTCCCTTCAGGAGCACTTCCGGTTAAGATAGGCGGATCAACTTTTACAAAGCCCTCTTTATTAAAGAACTCATAGGTTGCCCTGATGATTTCATTTCTTATCTTCATTACGGCATGCTGACGTTTGGAACGTAGCCATAAATGACGATGATCCATTAAAAATTCGGTTCCATGCTCTTTCGGAGTGATTGGATAATCAACAGATTCAGCAATTACCTGAATGTTTGTTACACCAAGTTCATAGCCAAAAGGTGAACGTTCATCCTCTCTGACAATACCTGTCACATAAATTGATGTTTCTTGTGTAATGGATTTAGCCAGCTTGAACATGTCTTCAGCTACCTCTGCTTTGACAACAACACCTTGAATAAATCCCGTACCATCACGTAATTGTAAAAATGCAATTTTTCCACTTGAGCGTTTATTTGCAAGCCAAGCGCCAATTATCACTTCTTTTCCAACATATTTTCCTACTTCAGCTATTGTTGTTTTCACGAAAATTCCCTCCAAAAAAGCTCCGATGACTTATCATTTATTCCAATCTTCAGGGTAAAAACCCAGAAATCTCACTTTATGTATTAACAACACTTATTATACTTATTTTTATTTGGAGTAGCAACGGTTCGAACATTACGATTGGGCGGTATTCTTAATTGCCATATGCTTTACAATCTCACCATCATAAAAGTTTACCAAATCAAAAGTATATCGATTTGACTCATCTACGTATTTAACTTCCCATATCGGTATGCCTTCATCCATACCTAATTTTACATCAATAATTTTAACGGGGTTATACTCTTTTTGCACGGTTGTAATTGCTTGTTTTTTCGTGATTCCACTTGATTGCTTTTTAACAATAACCTGCTGATCTTTTTCAGATTGCATAACCCAAGCATAAACTTTATCACCGTTGCTATTTTCCCCTGTCATAACATGGAATTTTTGCTGTCCATAATAGGTTTCGATTGTTCCGACTGAAGACAGCTTTCCTTTCTCTAATGCAAGTGCTTTTGATTGTTCATGACCGCTGGCATATTGTTCCCTTGCCGTATTATATGTTGTTGAAAAAACCAAAATCCCTATAATAAACAAGATACTGACTGTTATGATTAACGTCGTGATTGTTTTTTTCTTCATCTATTGCATCTTCCTTATGTACGATAAATTGTAAAAACACACTTATTTTTATCTTCCTGCTCAAGTGCTAAACCGAACATTAAATCTTCTCGTTTTAGCGTCCGATTTAACAAGTCGACTATTTTATACAAGTCATCCGAATGATTTACTGTCACAGTAGATAAAATTTCTATTTTACTTTCCATGTCATTTTCCTCCTTAGTAAAACAAATATTGTAACTTATATGTCCCATTCCTCTGGACAAAATAAGCTTACAACAACCTTTAACTTGTTGTACCGATTCGTTATAACAATGTATACCAATTAGCTGATAATAAATTTTCTCCTAACTCACACCAATTTGGACTGATTTTATGCTAAAAAAGCATGAAATCAGTCTATTTTTCACTTTATCCCATCTTAACAGGCCAGTAAAAACCACTTTCTTATGTTTTAACTAAAAAATGTAGGGGAGTTAACTGTCTGTAAAGATCCGATAAGTTTCGCTAACCTACAGTGCGGATAAAATACATCCACACTGTAGGTAGTCTCACTTTATCCATTTTTCAATTGAATGTGTTAGTAAATGCATTGGTTTTACTTCTACTTCCAGCTCTGGTAATGATTTAAGAAAATCTTTGCCATAATTAGTTGAGACGATCCTGTTATCTAAGACAAACAATATCCCGCGGTCTCCTTCATTTCGAATAAGACGGCCAAAGCCTTGTTTAAATCGTAAAATCGCCTCTGGAAGAGAATAATGATAAAAGGCATTTTTGCCTTCTCCCTCATATTTCAGACATTTAGCTGCAACAATTGGTTCGTCAGGAGATGCAAATGGTAGACGAACAATCATAAGGGCTGTTAGTTCTTCACCAGGAAAATCAACACCTTCCCAAAAACTGTTTGTCCCCAACAAAATCGCTTTTTCAAATTGCCGGAAGTTCTTTGTTAACCTTAAACGACTACCGCTTCCCGTCCCCTGCCCTAAAATGATAAAATCATCTAGTGTTTCATCTTCTTTTAACAATTGATACGTTTTTTTCAACATTTCATATGAGGTGAATAAGACAAGAATTTTTCCGTCAGTTATTTGAGCAACACTGCCTATGTTCGCTGCTAACGCCTCTGCATACTCCTCAACAGAAACATCATTTACAAATGGCATATCACTCGGAACAAACAGCTTTACCTGATCCTTGTAACGGAAAGGTGCATTTAGCTGCAATTGTTTCGGATAAAAATCTGTTAATCCGACAGCTTCCATCACGTAAGAAAAGGATTTGTTTACTGATAAGGTTGCAGAAGTTAAAATAGCACTTTGCTTATTGGCAAAAAATTCATCTGCCAAAAACTCTGATACATCAAGCGGCTGTGCATATATGGAAACAGCATTTTTTGCACCTTTTGAATCAATTTCAAACCAAGTAACAAATGCTTCATTTTTGGAAAAAAACAATAAACCAAGATATTCCTTATATTCTTTAAATAATGATATCACTTGTTTAAACTCTTCAATAACGATTTTATTTTTTATTGAAAGCTTATCTTCGTTTACTTTATCCAAAACCTTTAAGGATTTTTCCATCAAGTTAATTAAATCATTCATCAAAAACTTCACTCGGTTTGCAAGCTCTACAATGGAAGCCCATTTTCGATTATTTTCTTTTCCCACATCATATTTGTATGAGGCTCGATTTAATTGAGAATCTTTTTTGCGTGTTAACACATAGGAATGTATCGCAGAAAAAAACTGGTGGCATTCCTCTTGTAAATGTAAAAGACATGGATCCATTTCCTGTATTTCTTGATGTGTTTGAATACCAGCATCTTTTAATACATCCGTAAAGCTCCTAATAAGCCCTTTTGTTGGAAATAAACCTAAGCGGGAGATGACACTGTGGACATCCAAATACGACAATCTAATTCCTAGCTGTTCTGTAGCAACCCTTTGAAAATGATGTGCTTCATCAATAATCACCTCATGATATTTTGGCAAGATCTTTGCTTCACGTTTTAAATCTGATAATAGTAAAGCGTGATTTGTAATAATAAGATTTGCATTTAAAGCCTTCTGCTTTGCCCGCTGATAATAGCAATATGAAAAGAATGGGTTGCTTTTAAAAGACGAGGCATCAACTTGAAGCTGCTTCCATAAAACCTTCCCACCAGAAGGAATATTAAGCTCATCGACATCCCCGGTATCTGTTTCCGTCAACCAGAGAAGAAGCTGTGCTTTTGTTAACACAAAATCATAGTTATCTTCTTGATCTTTTAAAGATTGTTCAAATTTTTGCAAGCATAAATAATGACGCTGTCCTTTTAAAATAGCTGTTTCAAAGTTGAAAGGTAAGATCCTTTCAAGAAAAGGAATCGTACGCTCGATTATTTGTGTTTGCAGAGTTGTTGTATATGTACTAATAATTATTGGTCTTTGCTCATTTTTTGAATAAATGATTGCTGGTACAAGGTATGCAATGGTTTTTCCGCTTCCGGTCGCTGCTTCAAATAATCCATGTTGATGAGTTTGTAATGCTTTACCTATTTCCTTCATCATGGTTAATTGTTCTTTACGGTTCTGATAGGTTGGAAAAATACTCTTTACCCTACCATTTTTATCTTCAAAAAGTTCAAGTATCTCTTCTTCTTTCACGTTCTTTTCTATGGATCCATCTGTTTGCTTATCATCATTTAATTGCAGCTTCTTTATAGCTAATGTTCGAATGAACTGTAGGTCATTCTTTGTTTGCTGCTTTAAATTTACTAATTTATTTGCGATAATCTCCTCTAGGATATCCTCAATATCACTAATAAAGGATCTCGAAAGTTTTGAAAGCTGCTGCAGCGTTATGACAGGCAAAGCCTCGAATTTTTCAAGGATTTGCAATAAAAGTAAAGCCGTAACCTCTGCATCACTGTCAGCTCGATGCGGAGATTCGTGAAGCATATTAAATTCTTCACTTAAATCTGTTAACTTATAGCTTTTTTCTGTTGGAAATGTGACTCTTGCCAATTCAACCGTATCAAGAATAGGGCCAGTAAACTGGAATCCGCAGCTTTTGAGCTCTTCTTGTAAGAAAGATAAATCGAAGTAAACATTATGTGCAACAAAATAAGCATCATTTAGCAACGATATTAACTCTTCAGCAATGTCCTCAAAAGAAGGTGCATCCTGTACCATTTCGTTTGTAATTCCTGTTAATTGCTCAATGAATAACGGAATTTCTTGTAATGGATTTACAAAGCTCATATATCTATCAACAATTTGCCCGTTCTCTATGACAACAGCGGCAATTTGAATGATCTTATCTCCTTTTTTAGGAGCATTTCCCGTTGTTTCTAGGTCAATTACAACATATCGTTGCTCTTTCATCTGTTACACCTCTACTATAAAAAACGCAAGCTTGTTTCTGTTAGTGTTTGAAAAAATTCGAAAAGCTAGACTTAAATTCAGCTTCTTTTTAGATGTATACTATTGTATTATTTTTTTAAACGATACCTTTACTATACCATAATTCAACATAAAAAAAGGACTGACTCATGACAAAAGACTGAATTCACCCCTATAAGATGAATTCAATTAGTTAAGAGTCAGACCTTATGATCATCATTAATAAATGCTGTATTTATAAATGCATCCTTATAATATTGTTGCGGCTGGTTCCTGACCTAATATCTCCACGATTTTATTATTTTCATCCATGATGGCAATCTTAGGCTTGTGCGATTGAACCTTATCTTCAGGGATTAGCGTATAAGTTAAAATAATGACGATATCTCCTTCTTGGACCAATCGTGCAGCTGCACCATTTAAACAAACAACACCGCTTCCTCTTTCACCTGGAATAATATATGTCTCAAATCTTGCCCCATTATTATTATTGACAATTTGAACCTTTTCGTTTGGAACCATTCCTACCGCATCGATTATATCTTCATCGATTGTAATGCTCCCGACATAATTAAGATTTGCTTCTGTTACACGAGCACGATGAATTTTGCCGTTTAACATTGTACGATACATTTTCTCTCCTCCAAACAAATAATACTGTCTATGATTTCAACTCTCTAAACTTCAATCGTTATATTATCAATTAGCCTTGCTTTTGTAAACTTGACAGCAACAGCAATGATGATCTTACCGCAAATGCTGTTTATTTCCTCCAAGCCAGGGTAGGACAATATTTCTACATAATCGATCATTCCATCTGTTTCTTTGGAGATCGTTAATGAAATCGTTGTTTTTATTTTTTCTTTATCCCGTTCCCCATGAGCTATTTTTTCCTTCGCTGCCAATAAACTTCTATAAATCGCTGGCGCTTGCTTCCGTTCCAATTCTGACAAATACACATTTCGCGAACTTTTTGCCAGCCCGTCCTCTTCTCTAACTGTTGCTACTGGCACTAATTCAATCGGAAAATGAAATTCTTGAATTAATCCATCCACAACGGCAACTTGTTGCGCATCCTTCATACCAAAATAAGCCCGATCAGGTTTGATAAGGTTAAAAAGCTTTGTAAGGACTGTTGCCACCCCATCAAAATGACCTTCTCTTGACTTGCCGCATAATACATTCACCCTTGACAGTACTGTAACTGTATATGAAGGTTTTTCAGGATACATTTCCGTTACACTTGGCAAAAATAGAAGATCTGCTCCTGCCTGTCTGGCAAGCTCCTCATCCCTTTTAGGGTTTCTTGGATATGAATCAAAATCCTCATTAGGTCCAAATTGCAGCGGGTTTACAAAAATGCTTAGAACAACAATATCATTTACTTTTCTTGCTTCTTCTAATAGCTTGATATGTCCTTCATGCAAATAACCCATTGTTGGTACAAATCCGATTGATTTCTGCTTTGTCTTATATTCATGTATATGCTTGATTAATTCCTTCTTTGTTGTGACAACATTCATTTTATTACTCCTCCGTATAAGCTTAATAGCTCTTCTTCCTTCATTTTAAATGAATGTTTTGCTTCAGGGAACGTTCTGTTTTTTACTTCTGTAATATAGTTGCTAATAGCTGTTTCAATCGGTTCAGCTATATTTACATATTGCTTAACAAACTTTGGTGCACGGCTTGAGCCGTAGCCAATTAAATCATGATAGACCAATACTTGGCCATCTGTTTGATTGCCGGCACCGATCCCAATCGTTGGAATCGTTAGTTGCATTGTAATTTCCTTTGCTAATTGTTGAGGAACACATTCTAATACAAGAGCAATTGCACCTGCATCTTCACACTTCTTCGCATCTTCAATTAGCTTTTTTGCAGCCTCCGCACTCTTTCCTTGAACCTTATAACCACCTAAAACATTTACAGTTTGTGGAGTTAAGCCGAGATGAGAAACAACAGGAATGCCGCTAAAAGTTAGTGCTGAAATAATTTCAGTAACACCGTCTGCTCCTTCAAGTTTAACAGCATTTGCCCCACCCTCCTGCATTAGGCGCGCAGCATTTTTCATCGATTCATCCTTTGAAAGATGATAAGACATAAAAGGCATATCTGTTACGATAAAGGTATCCTTAGCACCACGCTTGACAGCTTTTGTATGATGTACCATATCATCAACCGTAACAGAAATGGTTGAATCATATCCAAGAACAACCATTCCTAAAGAATCACCGACAAGAATCATATCTACGCCGGCTTTCTCAGCATCCTGTGCACTAGGATAGTCATAGGCTGTCAGCATCGTAATTGGTTCCTCATTTTGCTTCATTTTCATAAAATCTAATCTCGTTTTCATATTTCCCCTCCTAAAAAGTGCTATAAGATGTAACTGCCACTTTTAAACGGATAGTATCATAAGCTACATCCTACTAGTTTGCAGAAAAAATTGTGTTAGGAAAGGGGAGGAAATCACCGAATTCATTTTCCATTAAAGTAAAAAATCCTTCTTTCGACAAAGAAAGAAGGATTTGAGAGCATACTAAATAAATCGGTTTTCATCCCTCTGTCCTAGTCCTTTTTGGATCAAGGCAGAATATAAAGTCAACATACGTATTAATTGATTCTGCTTTTACTATTTACAAAACAGAATGGTTCATGAATCAATGTTCACTGCTAAGGTGTAGTTCGAAAAGATACTACCCATTTGAAAGTATAGCAGAAAATTCACTTCATTGCTATCATGTAAAACAAATTACTTCATTTCGATATCTGCAGAATAAATTCGCTCTATCGATTGATCATTCTTTTCAATTATCAGAACACCATCATCATCAATACCAATTGCTTTTCCCTCAATCGTCCCCTTGAGGGTTCTTGCAATGATGGTTTTTTGTAGACTAATTGCATAGCTCTCCCATAGAAGCTTAATCGGCTTAAATCCTTGAGATAAAAATAAAGAATAAAGCCCTTCAAATTTCAATAAGATGGTTTGAATAAATTGCGCTCTTTCCCAATCAGAACCTGTTTCGACCTTGATCGAGGTCGCCACATTTTGTAATTCTTCTGGAAAGTCTTCTTTTGTTTGGTTAACATTTATTCCTGTTCCAATGATAACTGAATGAACTTGATCTGCTTCAGCTTGGAGCTCTGTCAAAATTCCGACGATTTTTTTTCCGTTCAGCAATATATCATTTGGCCATTTAATATCCGGCTTGAGCGGGGTAAGCTCTTCAATGGCTTGGACAATCGCAACAGCGGTTAAAAGGGTGAGCTGCGGGGTTCGGTTAATCGGTATTTTCGGACGAATTATCATACTCATCCAAATTCCTGTACCACTTGGGGAATACCAAACTCTGGACATTCTTCCTCTTCCGCTTGTTTGTTGATCAGCAACGACAATTGTCCCCTCCGGTGCTCCTTCATTTGCTAGGCTTTGCGCGATTTTTTGTGTGGAGGTAACTGTTTCCTCAAAATGAATATTACGCCCCATTAGCTCGGTTTTCAGTCCTAGTTGAATTTCATTACTACTTATTTTATCGGGCTTTTTTGTTATCCGGTACCCTAATCTTCGCACCGCTTCAAGTTCATATCCTTCTTTTCTAAGCTCCTCGATATGCTTCCAAACCGCAGTTCTTGAGCAGCCGATAACTTCACTTATTTTTTGACCTGATAAAAATTCTCCATCTGCTTTTGAGAAGGCTTCTAATAGTTTTGATCGAAGTCCAGATTGCATGTCATTAGCCACTCCTTTATTGCAGACTTATTATTTTCTAGTTTCTTGGCTACGATTGCTTTTTCAATTTCAAAAATCACTTTTGAAACCCATGGGCCTGGTTTTTTTTTAAGAAAATCGATAATATCATGTCCAGTTACATTAAGCTGACTTTTGCTTTGAATTGGCAATTGTTGAAATCTATCAATAATTCTTTTTACATTACCCTCTACCTGCTTAGGGTCTATCATTAACGTACAAAGCCTTTCTACACTAACAGCTGTTTCAACCCCTGCTTCATATAATAAAAAGTCTGACCATTGCTTTTCTTTTACGATAGTTAAATAATCTATATTTTTCTTAACTGCCTTTATTAATTTATTAGGCAGTTTCCACTTTCTTAAAAACTCTTCAACCGATCTTGGCTGAATACAATTGGTAAATAATGACCAGTGCTCTATGTTCGTTTTCAAAACCCTCATGTCATAAGTAGAAAGCCGAATTAATTCGTCCTTTTTCCTTTCTAAACCAGGCAAATAAGAATGCATGTTTGTGTCTACAATCATCGCCAATGCCTGTTTTTGATTGACTCCCATTAACAGTTTTTCAATTTCAACTGTTTTCCTCTCAACGGAAATCTCCTTTAAAAGATGAGCATGATCACTTATAGCCTTTTTCGTTTTTGGACAGAGTGTAAATTGCAATTGACTAACAAAGCGAACTGCTCGAAGCATTCGCAACGCATCCTCATTAAATCTTTCTTCAGGAGAGCCAACAGTTTGAATAAGCTTCTCTGATAGGTGGGCTTTGCCATTAAAATAATCGACGATCTTGCCGTTTATATCCATTGCCATCGCATTAATGGTAAAGTCTCTTCTTCTTAAATCCTCAATTAACGAAGAAATATATACTACATGACTAGGGCGGCGGTTATCTACATATTCACCTTCTGCACGAAAGGTGGTCACTTCATATGGGGAGCCGTTATGCAGCACGATGATCGTGCCATGTTCCGCCCCGACATCAATTGTATGCTTAAATAGGTGTTGCACATCCACCGGTTTTGCAGATGTTGCAATATCAATATCACCAATTTGACGATTTAAGAGGAAGTCGCGCACTGCTCCACCGACATAATAAGCCTCATACCCCGCTTGATGTAATGTATCCAAAATTGTTCTTGCTTCAACAAAAGGGCTGTTCATTTTTTTAACTCCTTATTGATAAGGGAAAATAGAATGTCTAAATTTCATATTTAATGTCCCAGCAGGTCATAATAAATTGATTCATATTGGGAAACAATTTTATCTGAGTTAAAAAGACTTCTTGCTGTTACGATCGCATGGTCTGATATCTTCTGGTATAACTTTTCATCTGTTAAAAGCTGTATTGCTCTGTGTGAGACTGTTTCAATATCGCCAACCTCACATATGTAGCCCGTTTCACCTTCATTAATAACCTCAGGTATACCTCCCGTATTTGCACCGATACATGGAACACCACAGGCCATTGCTTCTAATAACACTAAGCCAAAGCTCTCTTTCTCAGAAAGCAGCAACATGAGATCACTCAATGAATATAATTCCTCTAAGTTATCCTTCTTCCCTAAAAAAAGAACATTATCAATAAGACCTAATTCCCGAACAAGTCTGCTTACGTACGTCATCTCAGGGCCATCGCCTACTAATAATAGCTTTGCCTTTATCTTTCGTTGTATTAATTGAAAGGAATAAATAACATCCTGAACCCGTTTAACTTTTCTAAAATTAGAAACATGAATAATAACCTTTTCATCATCACCAATTCCGTATTCTCTCTTAAGATGTGCTGCATCTTTTTTATGGTAAACACGGTCATCGATGAAATTATAGACGGTTTCAATCTCTTTATTCGGCTGTATTAAGTCATATGTCTGATTTACTAATGCATTAGAAACAGCGGTAACCTTATCTGATGCTTCAATCCCAAAGCGGATTAAATCGGAAAGGGATTGATCATAGCCTAAAACTGTAATATCTGTTCCATGCAGTGTTGTCACAATTTTCAGGTTATCAGCAACCATTTGTTTCGCTAAGTAAGCGCAGATGGCATGAGGGATCGCATAATGAACATGCAATAAATCCAATTTCTCTCTTTTTGCTACTTCAGCCATTTTACTTGCCAATGCTAAATCATATGGCGGATATTTAAATACTGAATATTGATTCACTTCTACTTCATGAAAGGTAATATTGCAATAAACCTTATTCAAACGAAACGGCAAGCTTGAGGTGATAAAATGGATTTCATGTCCGCGTTCAGCAAGAAGCTTTCCCAGTTCTGTTGCGACAACTCCTGACCCGCCAACAGAAGGGTAACAGGTAATGCCGATTTTTAATTTTTTTTTCATTTTCCTTCACCTATCAAATCTGCTGAAAGCAAGATTGGTTTTTTCGTTTTAAATCCTTCTGCATACAACACCCCAGCCTCTTTACCAAATAATCTTTCCCGGCTCTCAACCGTTTCAATATAACCGTTTGTTAATGGAGTATCAGCTGAGCCTTCAACCTTTTCAAATTGGCTCTTATATGCTCTCAGGCTTGCCATCTTTTTGTCGATTGAATCGGTTATATCAATCACGAAATCCGGCCTGTGAAATCCGTTAATCATATAAAAATGAAGGACTTGAACACGATGTGAAGGATAGCCAAGAGCATCCTTATAGTTGCGTATACCTGCAGAGAAAACTGCTTCCTCAACTAGTTTTGCACAGTGACCATGATCCGGATGACGATCTTCAAAATATGGTGCAAAAACAATAGTAGGCTGACATTCTCTTATCACCGTAACAATTGAGTGAATAGCAGCTTCTGTTATGTATAGACCACGATCTGGTAATGATAGTTGGATTCTTTTAGTAATACCTAAAATTTCACCTGCATTTTTTGCTTCTTCTTGACGGATTGTAATCGTCCCATTTGAGGAAAGCTCTGCTTTTGTTAAATCACATATACCAATTTTATAGCCTTTATTTGTATATTTTGCAATCGTTCCGCCCATCCCTATTTCTACATCATCAGGATGTGCTCCAATTGCAAGAATATCTAATTTCTGACTCATGTGCTTCTCCTTCGTTTATATAAAGGTTAAGGGAGTGATTTCATCATTTAGAGAAGTTTTCCACTCCCTGTAGCAGATAATAGCATGAAAGCAATCATACAGTTTATCAAAACAAACAACTTATTTATTTTCTTTGGAATGAATGACATCTCTCCACTGTAGATCACCGCGTTCAAGACCGCGAATTAAAATCTCTGCTGTTCCCATATTTGTCGCAAGCGGAATGGAATAAACGTCACAAAGACGAATTAGTGCTGAAATATCAGGCTCATGCGGCTGTGCGGTTAATGGATCTCTAAAGAAAATAACCATATCCATATCGTTTTTAGCAATCAGTGCACCAATTTCTTGGTCTCCCCCAAGCGGACCAGATTGAAAACGGTGAATAGATAAACCGCTTGCTTCCTGAATACGTAAACCTGTTGTACCAGTAGCAAATAATTGATGATCTTTAAAAATAGGTTTATATGCCATTACAAACTGAACAAGATCTGTTTTTTTCTTATCATGAGCAATCAATGCAATCTTCATTTTAATTTTCCCCTTTATTCGATAATGTTTTCCAACCCATATACGAGTAAATCTACTTTCATCACATTTTCAACCGCTACTTTTACTCCTGACATAAATGAAGCGCGATTATAAGAGTCGTGACGAATCTTTAATGTTTGTCCATCTCCTCCAAACAGGACTTCTTGGTGTGCAATTAGTCCTGGAAGACGAACACTATGTAGACGAATACCTTGATAATTTGCACCGCGTGCACCTGAAAGAATTTCTTTTTCATTTGGATGCCCTTGTTGCTTTTCTTCGCGAACGGCTGAAATCATTTCAGCTGTTTTTAAACCTGTACCAGAAGGAGCATCAAGCTTTTGGTCATGATGTTGTTCAATGATTTCCACATCCTGAAAATACTTAGCAGCCATTTGAGAAAATTTCATCATTAATATTGCACCAATTGCAAAATTGGGGGCAATAATTGCACCGATTCCTTTCTCAACTGTTAATTCCTGAAGTTCCTTTAAATCCTCATCAGAAAAACCGGTTGTTCCGACTACAGGTCTTACACCATTCAAAAGTGCTTTTTTCGTATGGATTTTACCAATTTCAGGTGTCGTTAAATCGATAAGCACATCTGGGGACGTTTCGAAAAAGCATTTATCGATATCTGTATAGATCGGTACATCAACGTCAAACCCATCAATATCTTTCAAGCTTTTTCCATCATGCTTATGATCAACTACTGCTACTAATTCAAAGTGACTTGTTTCTTCAACAAGCTTAACAGCTTCACTTCCCATCCTTCCGCGGGCACCTGCAATAACAATTTTAATGTTTTCCATCAATCAAAACTCCTTTTATTATTAGAAATAAGCTTTTTTTCTTACATTGTTTAATCTTTTTTCGTCCAGCGGTCCTTGTCTCTTGTTTTAAATTTATTCATGACAAGGTCATGTGCTTTTTCTAAGTTTATATTTAAAGAGTTCGCAAGACATATGAGAACAAATAATACATCTCCAAGCTCTTCTTCAATTTCCTTTTCTTTTTCAGTTGCTTTTTTCGGTTTCTCACCATAGTAATGATTAATTTCTCTTGCTAATTCTCCGACTTCTTCGGTAATTCGAGCCATCATAGCTAATGGTGAGAAATAACCTTCCTTGAAACCACTTATGTATTGGTCAACCTCATTTTGTAGGTCTTTCACTGTCTTTTGCTCCAACTATATCACCTCATCTGCTTTTCTCTTCAATGTTAGCTAATACTTGTAAGATTTACAATTATTTCGTCATCATTTTTTCAAAATTTGCACCTTGACTCACGATCAACTATAATAGCTTTGCCATGATCGTAATTTGGGGAGGTATCTTATGCTAGGAGAAATACGCTTAAAAAACATCTTATTTATATTAATTGGATCCGCAATTTTTGCATTCGGTCTTGTGCATTTTAATATGCAAAATAATTTAGCCGAGGGAGGCTTCACCGGCATAACCCTTATGCTTTTTTTTCTCTTTAACTTCGATCCATCCATATCAAACTTACTATTAAATATACCATTGTTTTTCATCGGATGGCGCGTTTTAGGAAGAACTTCTTTTTTCTACACAATGATCGGAACCATTGGTTTGTCATTCTTTTTATGGATTTTTCAACGTTATCAAATTGATATGCCGCTTAATGATGATTTGACTCTTGCAGCTCTGTTTGCGGGGGTATTCCTTGGAATTGGCTTGGGGACGATTTTCCGTTACGGTGGAACAACTGGTGGAGTAGATATTATTGCAAGGCTGGCCCATCGTTCCTTCGGTTGGAGCATGGGAAAAACAATGTTTTTATTTGACTTATGTGTTATTACGTTATCTTTAATTACTTATTTATCCTATAAAGAAGCAATGTATACGCTTGTTGCTGTATTTGTCGGAGCACGCGTTATTGATTTTATGCAGGAAGGAGCCTATGCTGCAAAGGGTGCGACAATTATCTCCAGCCACTCTGAAGAAATTTCAAAAAGAATTATGGAAGAGATGGAACGGGGAGTTACCATTTTAAAAGGACAGGGCTCGTTTTCAAAACAAGATCGCGATGTTTTGTATTGTGTTGTTGGAAAAAATGAAATTGTAAGGTTAAAATCTGTGATTACAGCAGTCGACCCTCACGCGTTTGTTGCTGTAAGTGATGTCCATGATGTTTTAGGTGAAGGCTTCACATTAGATGAAAATAAAAAACCGTTGCAGCGTTAATTTTAGTCTGTGTTAATACATAATTTAAGGATTACTTTTTGTATTTGACCAAATCCTTAGCCACTTAGGAATTAAAGATGATAACAGAGGTTCATTCTTAAGTGGCTACTTGCAGATCAGCCCTACAGGTGCTATTTTTATTGCTGATTATTTTTCTCCCTTCTTGCCGCTTTTTCCCTTTCTCCGCGGTATTTTCTCCAGCCTGCATATGATAATGATAATAAAATGACACTTCCTGTTGAAATCATTACCCATAATAAAGAGGGATCTGCTTCATCCTCTTTTACTCTCTCAAACAGAGATTTTAATTCTTCTTCCATAACAGTCAATTGCTTAACACGGCTCGATTCAGGGATTTCTTGAAAGAGGCGATCCTCAACAACTGAAATATGGGCATCCATTTCTTTTACCCGCTGGCTATCGAAATCAACCTGAATACTAGGGTAGATTACTTCATATAAAGCTAAAAATTCATTCCAATCATGTTGAAAGGACTGGGTATCTCCTACCTCCACATCCGTTTTCATTTGCGAAAAAGTCTCCATTATAGAGGACTCCATTGACCCCCATAATGGCTGATGCTCAGACACCATTGCATCCACGACAAGACGAAACTTAGTTAAAGAACGAACCTTTTCTTCAGTGCTTACTTTTTCATCCTCAACAATGTTTAGCGCGTTTTTATGCGTACTCGTTATCGTTCGTAGATGTTCAAGAGATATATACTTTCGATCAATCTGTATTTCATCAAATTTTACAGCAAAATATTCAAGTAATTGGGCAGATTCGCTAAATCTTTCTTGCTTAGCTAACTGTAATGCTGTGTCAGAAATTTTATTTAGTGCTTCCCAATCATATTGTTCTTCAGAAAATGCTGGTTTTATGTGAAACAGCAACATTCCAATAATGAGTGCAACTATCCATTTCTTCATCCTTGTCCCCCCTAGAACTTCTACTAAAAAACCTATGTCGAAATGGACAAGGATAGACCAAAATAATGAATGCGAGTGAAGGTTTTTTCAAATCCAAAAAAGCCTAGCAATTAAGAGCTAGACTGTGGCAACGATAATTTATAAGAATCTTTTTTTATTACTAAAAAATAAGCAATAAATAATGAAAAAATACTCAACCAAAATGTAAAGTAACCAATTTGAGTCATATAATCCATTAAGTCACTGTACCTAGGCATCATTCCAAAAACATAATCTATCACATCATTATGTAATGTCCAAACAGCCACAACAATTATATGCCAAGTTTTAAAGCGATAATACGGTGAATATAGCAACCCTTGCACAGCCATTCCAAAATGTGATGCTATGAGCATGTAACCTTCCCAAGGTAAACTCCCATTACTTATCAAAACGAGAATGTTCATTATAACCGCCCATATGCCATATTTAAAAAGAGTGACAATGGCCAGTGCCTCAATAAGGGGAAAATTAGTTCTCAGTAAGAATCCTAGTAAAACAATAACAAAGAAAAGGCTTGCTGTCGGGCTATCTGGAACAAAAATATAAAATTGTGCAGGGGTATCAGCTAATTGAAACCTATACCAATAATACCCATATACTGTTCCTAAAAAGTTAATTAAAAACATGATAGAAAGAATAGATTTTTGCCCTAATATATGCTGTATCATTTTCATTTTTTATATACCAGTCCTAAAGATTTTTATAACTTACTAATAAGGGGTTCCTGCAATAAGAGACTCAGGATAAAGAAAACATCCTCCTTATCCTATTTATATTGCAGCTCTTTACGTATAAAAAAAGCTGACAAATGTCAGCTTTTTATTTTGACTTAACACTAGAGATAAACTCTGATAATACTTTTAACTCTTCATCTGTCCCTTTAAAGACACCAGCTGGCATGGCACCTTGACCATTTTTAGCGATATCTGCAATTTTATCAGGTTCTAATCCATTATCAACAAGTGCTTTACCAGCAGCTCCGCCTTCTAAATTGTCACCATGACATGATATACAGCCTTGCTCCTGATAAAGTTTATAACCTTCTGATTCTTTATCGATATCTGCTTCAGCTTTAATCTTACCTTGTTCAGCAGCAGCTTCCCAGTCATGGGTAGCAACAGATTCCCAAGTTAAGTAAAATGTAGCAGCAATTCCTAGAAGCATCATACCGACAGCAATTGGGCGTTTAGCAGGACGTCGGTGCGGTCCGCGATCTAGGAATGGGGCAAGCATTAAAGCACCAAAAGCTAGACCAGGAATAACAATTGCTCCGATAACCGTATATGGACCAGATGCATAAGAATATTTTAACAATTGGTATAAGAATAAGAAGTACCAGTCTGGCAGTGGAATATAACCAGCATCAGTAGGGTCAGCCACACGCTCAAGCGGCGATGGATGAGCTACTGTTAAACATAAAAATCCAATTAAGAAAACAGCACCTACAAGCCATTCCTTTAATAGAAAGTTTGGCCAGAATGCTTCTGTTTTCCCTGGATATTCCGAGTAGTCCTTCGGAATATTAGGCTTCTTCTCTGCAGGAATACGAGAATCACCTACAAATTTCATACCTTTTCCGCGATGCATGATTTCCCCTCCTTACTAAGGTGGTATCCGATATCAAATGTTTGTATCGTTAGTAAATTTCTTTATGAAACTAGTTCTTATAGTGGACCAGAAATACCTTGTTTACGAATCATTATAAAGTGAGCGGCCATTAATCCGAAAAGTGCAGCAGGTAAAAAGAATACATGGATTGCAAAGAAACGTGTTAGTGTTTGAGCACCTACGATTTCTGGATGGCCAGATAATAATGTTTTAACAGTTGGTCCAATTAAAGGCACGGATTCAGCAATTTGCAAAGTAACCTTTGTTGCAAACAACGCTTTCATATCCCATGGCAATAAATAACCTGTTAAACCAAGACCAAGCATTACAAAGAAAATAAGTACGCCTACGATCCAGTTTAACTCTCTCGGTTTTTTATAAGCACCTTGGAAAAATACGCGCAATGTATGTAGGAACATCATAACAATAACGAGGCTAGCTCCCCAGTGGTGCATACCACGTACAATTTGACCAAAAGCAACTTCATTTTGTAAATAAAAAACTGATTCCCAAGCATTCTTAATATCTGGTACATAATACATTGTTAAGAACATACCAGAAAGAACTTGAATAACGGTTACAAAGAATGTCAATCCGCCAAAGCAATATACAAAGGCAGAAAAATGGTGTGCTGGGTTTACGTGTTCAGGAACTTCATGGTCAGCAATATCGCGCCACATCGGCGTAATATCTAGACGTTCGTCAACCCAATCATAAATTTTGTTAAGCAATCATTACGCCTCCCCTCGTGGTTTTGCTTTACCTAAGAATAAATAGCCGTCCTTAACTGCGCTTTCATAAACATCAAGCGGAGCAATTGGCGGTGTTCCCGGAACATTTGTACCATCTTTTTCATATCGGCCATAATGACATGGACAGAAAAATTGGTTCGGGTTAGCCGGATCGTTATTCCAACCAACTGTACAGCCTAAATGTTTACAGATAGGTGATAAAGCAGTAATTTTTTCACCCTCTTTAAAAACCCAAGCTGATCTCGTTTCTTCAGATTCATACCAAGCATCTTTTTGCTTGATTTTAAAGTCAAAGCGTTGAGGTTCTTCCGTTATTTCGTCAACTTTTACAACTTGTACTAAATCTGTCTCTTCTGCTGGTCGGAGCACAGGGTCAAGTGCGAAGCGAACCATTGGCATAAGCATACCTGCAGCCATGAAACCGCCTACACCAGTAAGCGTATAGTTTAAGAATTGACGTCTAGAAACTCGATGTTTTTTCTCGCTCATCATTTTCCCCCCTCTATCTTAAGCTAAAGTCCGTTTAGGACATACGGAAATGACATATAAAACTAGGACATACTCATGATATATCAATCTTTCCATGAGGTCAATAAAATCCTGAGTTGTAATCTTGGAAATGAAAAGGTTTTTATCAATTATTCCAAGATTGTAATAAAATGTTCAAAATTTGTTCGATTTGATCTTGTAAAAGCTTTCTCATCAGTTTTTCATCCATATGTTCAAACGGGACTGCCGGCAACCAAATAAGATTTTCCTTTAGCGGTTCACTGCTTGCGTTTTTTAACACTTCATCACTAGTCAAGAAAAAAACATGTTTAAATTCCTGCTTTATTTCAGTTTTCCATTCTAGTACATTTTCAATCACATTTGTTGAATTTTTCAAATAAGAAAATGAAGGAAACAAGAAAACTCTTCCTTTTAATTGTCTCTCAAGTTCATTGCAAACATACGTGATAAACTCACCTTTTGAAACAGTTCCTTTAAATTCAGATTCTAAGGCGACAGGAATTAAAGGAATGATTGCCGTATCTACATACTCTTTTGATTGATTGTACACATCAACATCACTTAAAACCCACTTCATGTTTTCCACTCCCTATCTTTAATTAACAATAGATCTATTATAATGCTTGTTCTACAAATTGTTAAACTTAAAAATGAAAGGAGCTGATAATCTTCATCAGCCCCTTTCACGAAACAGTATTATTTTTTTAGTTCTAATAATCGCTGGGTTAATCTTTGGAATTCGTCTTTGTCCTGACGGTCAAGTGCTTCATCAATTAATTGCAAAAGCTTTTCTTTTTGGAATGTTTGCAAGGAGTGTTCAAGCACCTGTTCAGCAACTTCCCGATCCTTCTCATTTCCATGGAGGTGTTCCGGCATAAACGGATTTGATTCTAAAACAGCTGCGTAGTGCGGTGATTGATAAGCAGATCTAAAATTAAGTTGAATAAAAAGCTCTTCGTCTTTATTTAAACGTATATCATGGAAAGATTTTTCCGCATCTGTTGTCATCACATTTTCTTTATAAAAGCGAAAAGGAACTTCTTCAACACAATGCGTTGACATGATTATTCCCCGCGGGCAGTATTGTGCTTGTTCCACAAAGTGAACTTTTTCCATTAGGGTATCATGACTCATTAAATAATTTAAAATCCAGACACATTCTCTTCTTTTCAGTTGATAATGGTTTAAAAACCACCTGATAAAATCTTTCTTTTCGTGGACAGATACAGGGGCCACCATAGAATTCCCTCCTCTGCAGTACAGTTTATTCTTACTTTGATAATTCCACAAAATAAAAATAAAATCCTTCTTTTCTCACTTAAAACTCATCTTCTAATTGTAGCAATATCTCACCAATTTCGACATTAGAAGGATCCTGCCTTAAAATTCGTCCAAAAACTTCCTTTGCTTCCTTTCTGCGACTTTCCTCCATTAAAAAGTACCCATATTCATATAGAAAATCTCGTTGATCCTTGAAAGAATTATATGCTAGTTGATAATGGTTTAATGCCTGTGTATACTCTTCTTTTTGGTGATATGCTCGGGCTAAATTCCATTCAAATTGAGGATCTTCTTCTCCATATTTTTTACATTCACTTATGACATCAATCACATCATCAAATTCCTCTTCCTGAAGAAAGATATTAGTTAATGTAATTGCAGCCTCTATATGACCAGGATCTATCGCAAGTGATTCCCTTAACAATTGTTTAGCATCATTCATATACCCCGATTTAATCGCCACCTTCGCGCCATACAGGTATAATTCCTTGTTGTATTCATCAAACTTAATACCCTCTTGAACGGTTTTAATACTCTCTTGTAATAGGCCTTCCTGTTCATAAGCCTTTGCTAAATATAAATATAGTGATGAATAGTGGGGATCTGCTTCTTTTAGCTTAAGAAATTGTTGAATCGCTGTTTTTGAAAATCCCCCTTGGTAAGCCGTAAATGCATATCCAAATAATGTAGTAAGATCCTCATGTTTGTCTGCTGCTTGTTTGTAATAATCTAATGCCTCTTCAAATTCCCCAATTGAACTCAAACACTCCGCTAACCGTTGATCAATAAAAACGCCTGAAAAGGAATCACTCTCCTTAATGATCGTTTCATAATAAGGAATTGCGTGTTTATATTGTCCCTGGTGAAAGTAAAACTCTCCTAATGCAAAATCAATGACTGGCTCATCAGGTAATAACAATTTTACCTCCTGCAATTTTTGCTCACTTACTTCTGCCAGACCTTGCATTTGGTATAAATCAGCCAATAATAACAGTGCTTGAGGATATGCCTCATCTTCTGTTGGAATTTGATTTAATAATTCAATCGCTTGCTCTTCCTTTTCTAGATCTAAATATAGCTCTGCTAAAAACAATGTAATTTGGGTTTCCTCAGGATAAAGAAAATGAAGTTCTTCGATAATGTCATGTGCTTTATCAATGATTCCCCATTGAAAATACTGATCAGCAAGTTGGAGTTTTTCTTCGTCATGCAATGTCGGCAAAATATTTGCCAATAAATTTAATCCTTCTTCAGTTTCACCTTTATTTACAAGATTAATTGCTTCGTTTAGTACTTGATTAAACATAGTTCTTCCTTTCTTCTGAACAATGGTAAATACATGGTTGTTATCTTTAAAATCTATATTGTATAGTGTATATCTTTATCATACATCAAAAGGATACTGATTGTGGTATGAAACGACCTGAAATCGGAATAAAACATTCTACCCCTATTCCAGGAATAAAAGAAGTTTCTCCATCTACATTCATTATTCTTCCTTGATGTACAGTTATCGTAGGATGTTGTTCTATAGCATGAATAACTGGTTTACCATCGGTATGATACCTTATTTCACCTAGTTTGTACAAATTATAGTTTACTTGGCCGCCAACGCGAATATCACCTTTTTCAGGATAAATGCCTAACCTCATCAACACATCTTTTGACAATGGTACTCCTTCTTCTAAAGGAGATACAATTGAAGAAAGGCGATGCTCTTTCATGATTCGTTCCCAATGAAGAAGTTGTTTTGGCTTTTTATTAACGAATTCATTCTTTTCCTTAAGAAAAGGAATAAGTGTAATCGGGTTTGAAAACATTGCATCTCTAATCCATCCCCATGATTTTGAGGATAGTTTGTCAGTCTCATCAATTTCAACAAAAACCACTGCTATTTGTTGTTGCTTGCATTTTCTAATCATTGAAGGAGAAAGTAATTTTAATGGAATTTTAATACCGATATAATAATCAATTGGAGAATTAATCATTTGATGTCTCTTTTGTTTTAATGTTGCACCTAATTCGTGCTCAAAATGAATATCTACAACTGTTAAAAGTGATGTACAACCTTTTTTCATGTAGTGATGAATCAAATTCTGTTTGAATTGTTGAAAATGAAGTAATGAGTGAAGAGAAAAATCAAGCATGACATATCCTGGGGTTAATAAATATGAACTCATATCCATTCGCATAAATCGAATATTATCCATTGACTGCCGCATAAACTCAATTTTGTTTTTATTAATTAATATAGAGGTTTTTTCCAATCCATTTGCCTTTACAATTGTTGCGTTGTCTATAATATACCTCATCAGACACCCCACCTTCCATCCTCTTAAGACAAGCTATGAAAAAAGGGGCATATTTATTACAATCATTGGAGATTTTTTTATAAGAGGTAAGGGAAGTGTTATAAAGAAAGAGACAGCTTATCTATTTGAAAATCATAACGATTCATAAAATAAATAAAGCTATTCTCTTTCTTTGTAAGTAAAAATGAATGTACGATTATTTTGTTAACAAGGATAGATGCTCAAAAAACGATGGATATGATACACCAATCGCATTAGAATCATGTAATTCAATTGGTTCATCAGTAATACATGAAGCAATCGCAAGCATCATACCTATTCGATGGTCACCATGACTAGAAACAGCTGCATTACCTGTTAATTTGGTTTTACCGGTTATCACCATACCATCATCCGTTGCTTTAATCGTTGCTCCTATTTTTGATAATTCACCGACTACAGTATCGATTCGATTCGTTTCCTTCACTTTTAACTCACTTGCGTCCTTAATGATCGTCTCACCTTCTGCTTGTGTAGCTAGTAAGGCAATGACCGGGATTTCATCAATTAATTTAGGAATTAAATCACCGCTGATCGTTGTTCCCTTTAAAGTGGACGTTTTTATCAAAATATCTGCAATTGGTTCAAACGTCTGATCTTGTTGCGGAATAATTTCAATGGTTGCACCCATCATTTTTAATACATCAAGTATTCCTGTTCTTGTAGGATTAATTCCAACATTTTTTAGGAGAATTTCACTATTTGGTACGATTGCCCCTGCCACAAGGAAAAAAGCAGCAGATGAAATATCACCAGGGACAAAGATATTAGTCGCTTTTAATCTTTGTCCTCCTTTTACTGTTGCTGATCTTTCATCTTCATTAACTTCTACACCAAACGCTCTAAGCATACGCTCTGTATGGTCTCGTGATTTGTGTGGCTCTGTTACCGTTGTTTCTTCTAGGTTTGTCTGTAAGCCTGCCAAAAGGACTGCTGACTTAACCTGTGCACTTGCAACAGGTGATTCATAATGAATACCCTTTAAACTCGTACCGCGGATTGCTAATGGCGTATATTGGCCATCTTCTCTCCCATCAATTTTTGCACCCATCATTCTTAATGGTTTTGTTACACGTGACATAGGTCTTCTCGCTATAGACTCATCCCCAATAATGCATGAATGGAAATTTGCCCCTGCCAAAATCCCCATCATTAATCGGGTAGTGGTACCTGAGTTTCCTACGTCTAAAATCTCAGAAGGTTCTTTTAATCCTTCCAAGCCTTTCCCTTCTACTGTTACAAGTCCTTCCTGAATGTCGATTGATACACCCATTTTACGGAAACATGAGACAGTGCTGAGACAATCAGCGCCCATTAAGAAATTTTTAATTTCGGTTTTTCCATTTGCCATAGCACCAAACATGACAGCTCGGTGTGAGATTGATTTATCTCCTGGTACTTCAATCGTACCTGCTAAGCTAGTAACCTTGGATAACTTTAATACATCTGTCATTTACTCCACCTCTATTTATTACATATCAACTAAGACCGCAAATTTAAATGATAAAAGTATCATAATTTGAATATTTACTAATGCAGTCTATTGCCCGTTCTCGATCACGTTCTGTTTGGAAGCTGAGCCTTAATACACCATATATCTCTTCTCGCGTTTCAATGATACGTATATTGGTTAAACTAATCTCTTCCTTCGCTAAATATCCAGTAATTTCAGAAATAATACCCGGATAGTCAGGTACATCAACAAATAAATCATAAAACGACGGGATAGCACCTTTTTGTTTTTCCGGCAAACCGTCACGATATTGCTTTGCATGTTCAAAATATGAATACAGTTGATCCGCTTCTTCATTTGCTACAAGACTTTTTACACGGTTCATCTCGGCAATCCACTCATCAAAAAGTTCTAACAATGGCCTTTTGTTTTGTAATAAGATGTCTCGCCACATTGCTGGGTTACTAGAAGCTATTCTCGTTATATCACGGAATCCGCCAGCTGCTAGTCTTTTTACTAGTGGAAATTCTTCTTCATGGTATTCTGCTTGGCACACCAAGCTTGCGGCAACAATATGCGGAAAATGGCTGATTATCCCTGTTACCTTATCATGTTCTTCAGGAGTCATTTCTATGAAATTTGCTTTTGTCCCCTCAAGAACATCGGTTAAACGAGCGAGGTCTTGCGGAGTTACATATTCAGACGGGGTTAATATGTAAAAAGCATTTTCAAACAAATGGGGTTTTGCGGCTAAAATTCCCGACTTATGTGAACCAGCCATTGGATGGCCGCCGATGAATTTAATTCTACCATTTAGATACTTGTTTGCACATTCTACGATCTGAGCTTTTGTACTGCCAACATCGGTAATAATTACGCCTTGCTTCAATTCAGCGGAATGCAGCTGCTCAATGATTTTGATCGTTTGCTCAACCGGTGTAGAAATAAAAATGATATCAACATCCGTTAAATCCGGAATAAGCGCAGCTGAAATTTCGTCAATTGCTCCAATTTTTTTGGCAAGTGAAGCTTGGTCTTCATTTATATCAAACCCAATGATATGAATAGCAGGGTTTTTTCGTTTAATAGCTAATGCAATAGACCCTCCTATTAAACCAAGTCCTATTAAATAAATTTTTTTCACCATCAAAATCACCTTTTTTGCCTATCAATCTAAGAGGCTATTCATCGAATAAGTACGGGTTAAAAAGTTTTGGGGTCTGACCCTGGATTGAGACAGCCCCTTAAAATGAACAATAGAAAATTAATTAAGAACAAATTCCTTTAAAATCTCAATGATTTCTGCATTTTGCTCTTCAGATCCCACAGTTATGCGTAAATGGGTTGGAAATCCTAATGCATTACCGGACCGAACTATATATCCTTTTTTAAGCAGTGCGCCAAACACTTCATCCGAATCACGTTTAAAGTCAATCAGGATAAAATTCCCTTCCGATGGATAATAATCAAGTCCCTGTTCTTCACAAAATTTGTAGAACTGTTGCAGCCCTTTTTTGTTTTTTTCCTTACAGTTAGAAATAAAATCAAGATCATCTAGTGCGGCAATTGCAGCAGCTTGTGCAACACGGCTTGTATTAAATGGTTCTCTTGCCGGTTCTATTTTTCGAATCAAGTCAGCATTGCCAATTCCATAACCGATACGTAATGCAGCTAATCCATATGCTTTTGAAAATGTGCGCAAAATCATTACATTTGAATAATCCTTTAACAATGGCACAGTTTCCGGATAATCTTCAGCAGCTACATATTCATAGTAAGCCTCATCAACGACAACCAGCACATGTTTAGGTACCTTATCTAAAAATTCAAGCAGAGCTTGTTTTTTTACATATGTACCAGTCGGGTTATTTGGCGTACATACCCATATCACTGTGGTGTTTTCGTCAATTTGATTAAGCATTGCATCAAGGTCATGATCTCCATCTACCAGTGGAACTTCACGAATTTCTGTTCCCTCGATTATGGCATTATGCTTATATTGAGGAAATGTCGGTGTTGCCATAACCGTATTCGTTTCTGAGCTTAATAAAGCTCGACAAATAATTTGCACAACTTCATCTGACCCATTCCCAAAAATTAATTCATCCTCATTAACGCCTAAATGATTAGCTACCTTTGTACGTAGAAGGGCACTGTATCCGTCAGGATAAATCGCTAACTGATCAAGTTCATCGAGTATCGCTTGTTTTGCCTTCTGTGAGCATCCGTACGGATTTTCATTAGATGCTAGTTTTACTACCTTTGTTAAATTGAACTCCTTTTTCACTTCCTCAATCGGTTTTCCTGGTTGATATGGTTTTAAACTTAGTAACTGCTTTTTTACTTGCAATGCCTAACACCTCTCCTACTTTACATGAAACTTGAGATCTGAGGGGTTAACTCCCTCTGACCATGCTGATTCTTATCTTAATGAGAAACTTTGGATAATGCAATAAAATCATAAAAATAGACTTTTTGAATTTTCATTTCTTTCGTTTTATGATGCGAATATTTTAGCGTATTCTCTGAATTCATCAATTGCCTTACTTCGAGTTGTGTCGTCTGTTAATTCCTGCTGCAATCGTTCGATCTCTCTCACTAATGCACTTCCTACGACAACACCATCACAAATAGTTGCCAGTTCCTTTACCTGTTCTCTTGTGGAAACTCCGAAACCTACAACAACAGGCACATGGCTGTATTGTTTTACTTCTTCTAAGAATGACGTTATCGCACGATCAAAGTTGTTTCTGACCCCTGTAACACCTAAAGAAGATACGCAATAAATAAAGCCTTCTGCATTTTCCGTTATCATTTTTATTCTGCTTGATGAGGTTGGAGCAACAAGTTGAATAAATGAAATAGAATGCTCTTTACATTTTTGGCGAAGTTCTTCACTTTCTTCAAAAGGTATATCAGGTACGAGTAAACCATCAATGGTATTTTCTCGCAGTAAAGCGAAAAAGGATTCCTGTTCTAATTGTAACACAGGATTGTAATACGTAAATAGAATAATCGGAATATTTACTCCCTTTTTTCTCATTTCAGGAACAAGCTTGATTGCTTTTACGATATTCATCCCGTTCTTTAATGCTCTTGTAGAAGCCTTCTGAATAACTGGACCATCAGCAACCGGATCCGAATAAGGGATTCCCAACTCAATTGCTGCCGCTCCTGCTTCTTGCAGTGCAACGGCTAAATCAATTGTCGCTTCACTATGAGGGTCACCAGCAGTAATAAACGGAATAAATAGTTTATTTTGCAGTGGCTGCTTGAAGAGTGTTTTCATGCTTTTTCTCCTCCTTATAATGATTCATTAAGGTGTGGACATCTTTATCTCCTCTGCCTGATAGACAAATAAGAATGCTTTCATGAGGTGCCATTTGTTTTGCATGTTTAAAAGCAGATGATAGGGCGTGTGCCGATTCAATCGCTGCAAGGATGCCTTCTTCTTTTGCCAGTAATTCAAGAGCTTGTAATGCCTCTTTGTCTGTTATACTTTCATATTTCACTCTACCCGTGCTTGCAAGATGAGCATGCTCAGGTCCGATACCAGGATAATCTAAACCTGCTGAAATTGAATAAGGTTCGATAACTTGTCCATATTCGTCTTGTAATAAATAAGTTAACGATCCGTGTAGAACACCCTTCGTACCTTTCGTAATGGTTGCAGCATGCATATCAGTTTCAACTCCCATGCCGGCTGCTTCTGCTGCGACAAGTTCAACCTTTTCATCTAAGAAAGCAGCAAACATCCCGATTGCATTACTTCCACCGCCAACACATGCCACTACTTTTGATGGATGCTCACCTTCTAAATCGAGAAATTGCTGTTTCGCTTCGTCACCGATAACACGCTGAAACTCTCGTACAATGTAAGGGTATGGATGCGGACCAACGACAGAGCCAATAATATAAAAATGGTCTTCACAATGTTGAACCCAATACCGCATTGCCTCATTTGTCGCATCCTTTAATGTCTTATTACCACTAGTAACAGGAATAACTTCTGCTCCGAGCAGCTGCATGCGGAAAACATTTAATTGTTGACGTTTCACATCTTCTTCACCCATAAACACTTTACATTCCATCCCGAACTTTGCTGCCACCGTTGCCGTTGCAACTCCATGCTGTCCTGCACCTGTTTCAGCAATAACCTTTGTTTTGCCCATTCTTTTTGCAAGCAGTGCTTGACCAATTGCGTTATTAATTTTATGTGCACCTGTATGATTTAAATCTTCTCTTTTAAGATAGATTTTTGCACCGCCAAGTTTTTCTGTCACATTCCTTGCATACGTAACGGTTGTCGGTCTGCCAGAGTATTCCTTTAATAAATAATGATACTCCTCTAAAAATGCCGGATCTCTCATTGCTTCAATATGGGCTTGCTCTATTTCAGCTAATGGGCTCATTAATGTTTCAGGTACGAATCGCCCGCCAAAATCACCGTATCTTCCATTTTTATCTGGATAAATTGACATACTTTAACACCCTTTCTTCAACTTGCTTGATCTTATCCTTGCTTTTTTGTTCATCAACTTCAATACCGCTAGATAGATCTATCCCTTGTGGGTTATAGGTTAATAGCTTTTCTATATTATTCTCATTTACTCCGCCGGCAATAAAACAAAGCTTGTTATTAGTCTTAGTGAACGTTATATAGTGTGGAACTGCTGACCAGTCAAAGCTTACACCAGTACCACCCCACTGACCTTTCAACCTGGAATCAATAATAAATCCATCAACAATGTCTTGATATTCTTTCATCTCCTCCAAGGTATTTGGATGATGATGAAGCGCCTTCCACACTGTACCTTTAAATGTATCTCTTACTTTCTTAATCTCTTCAACTGACTCATTACCATGAAATTGAATAACATCAATCGGAACTTCTGTGAGTACTTGATTGATTTCTGCTTCAGATGGATTTACAAATACCGCAACTAGTTTTTTCCCTGAAAGATTCATTTCACTAATCCAGGCCTTTACTGCTTTAGGATCTACTTTTCGTTTGCTCTCAGCAAAAATAAATCCAATATAATCAGCTTGTGATTGGGAAACAAGTTTTAAATCCTTTAAAGAACGCACTCCGCAAAATTTCAATAACGGTTTAGACATTGATTTCTTCTCCAAATAATTCTTTAATCGCTAATGTCTGATCATCTTTTCTCATAAGCGATTCTCCAACTAACAATGCCTTTGCCCCAAATTGCTTAACAAGATCAATATCATCTTTAGTATAAATGCCGCTCTCACTAACAAGCAATGTATCTTTAGGAATGATTGACACCATATGTTCCAACTGGTCAATATTCGTTTCAAACGTTTTTAAATTACGATTATTGACGCCTAAGATTTTCGGAGTGATAACACTTAATACTTGCTCAAGCGTTTGACTGTCGTGAACCTCTACAAGTATATCTAATTGTAGTTCTGACGCATATTGATAAAGCTCTTTTAATAATGACGGTTCAAGTGCTTCACCAATCAATAAAACTGCATCAGCACCAATCCGTTTTGCTTCATCCACCTGAATAGAATCAATGATAAAGTCTTTTCTTAATATTGGCAGGTTTACAGCTTTTTTTACCGCTGTTAAATATTCTCGTGCTCCTTGAAAGTAGGGAGCATCTGTTAAAACGGATAAACAGTCTGCCCCACCTTTTTCATAAGCCAAAGCAATCTCAACCGGGTGAAAATTCTCCTTTATTAATCCTTTTGAAGGTGATGCCTTCTTTACTTCAGCTATAAGAGCTAGTTCCCGTTTAGGGTTCTTTAAAGCTTGATAAAATGAACGATGAGGCAGCTTCTCATCATCTGGTAAGATAAGATTTTTGATTTCTTCCTTTTTGGTTTCAATGATTTTATCAAGCATAATGTTCCTCCCTTTGATGGCGCAATGTTTTTAATTGCTGAAGTGCAAGACCGCCACGAATCGCTTCCTTTGCAAAAATGACCCCATCGGCTATTGATGGTACATAGTTTGCTACATATAAAGCAGCAGCTGCATTGACCGCCACAATATTCTCGGCACTTTTTGGTCCGGTGCCCCTAAAAATCGCTTCGATCAGCTCCGCACTTTCCTTAGCATTATTCACCTTTAATTCTTCTATATCTCCAATAAATAACCCAACATCATTTGGGTGTAAAACATATCTAGTGATTTCACCGTTCTTAAGTTCTACAACATCTGTTTCAGCTGAAATAGAGATTTCGTCAAGTCCATCACGTCCAGTCACAAGTAAGACATGCTCAGAACCTAGACGCTTTAATGCTTCAGCCATTTTCTCAGCATATTCCGTAGAAAATACACCAATTACCTGCCTTTTAGCATTAGCAGGATTAGCTAACGGTCCTAGCAAGTTAAAGACTGTTCTAAATCCGATTTCTTTTCTTGGATTCACAGCATGTTTCATCGAAGAGTGGAACACTGGTGCAAATAAGAAGCTCATGTTTTGATCATTTAGGCTTTTAATGGCTTCTTCATGAGATGTTTGGATATTAATTCCCAATGTTTCAAGAACATCCGCACTACCGCTCTTAGACGAAAATGCGCGGTTTCCATGTTTCGCAACTTTTACTTTTAAAGCTGAGACAACGATTGCTGCAGCTGTTGAAATATTAAATGTTGAGGCGCCGTCTCCACCAGTACCACATGTATCTATCACATCATTGTCATAGTAGATCGATGTCATATGGTTTTTCATCGATTTTGTAAACCCGACGATTTCATCAACAGTCTCACCTCTAAGTCTCAAAATGGAAACGAGGCTGGCAATTTGACTTGGTGTAGCATCACCTGCCATGATTGAATTCATTACTTCTTCAGCCTGTGTTTCCGACAATGTTTTTCCTTCAATACATTTTGCTAGCAGCTCTCTCATCATGCATGACCTCCTCATTAAACACCTTTTCAGCTAATTGGATTGCTTTTAACATAGCACTTGCTTTATTACAAGTTTCCTTCCATTCAAGCTCAGGAACACTGTCAACAACTATTCCTGCTCCAGCTTGTACATAAGCAGTATTATTTTTTACAGTTATCGTTCGTATTGTTATACAGGAATCAATATTCCCATCAAAACCAACGTAGGCAACACAGCCTGCATAGCTTCCTCTTGCAGTAGGTTCCAATTCCTGAATAATTTGCATTGCCCGAATTTTTGGAGCACCTGAAACAGTACCTGCCGGGAAAGAAGAAAGCAATGCATCTATTGGGTGAACATCATCTCTTAATGTTGCTGTTACTTTTGATATTAGGTGCATGACATGGGAAAAGCGTCCAACTTCCATTAATGTTGGTGTCGTTACCGAACCGTATTCTGCGACTCTTCCAAGGTCATTACGAGCAAGGTCAACCAGCATATAATGTTCCGCTTTTTCTTTTTCATCATTTTTTAATTCCTCTTCAAAATATTGATCTTCTTCAAATGTTTTGCCGCGTCTTCGTGTCCCTGCTATTGGATGAATTTCAAGATGTTTATTTTGAATATAAATTAACCTTTCAGGCGAGCTGCCGACTAGCTCTGTATCGTTAAAGCGAATATAAAATAAATAAGGAGATGGATTCACAATTCGTAAGATCCGATAAAGAGAAAAGCCGTCTGTTGAAATAGGAATCTCAAACCGTTGTGATAAAACGCCTTGAAAAATGTCACCAGCACGGATGTATTCCTTCACCTTTTCGACATCTTCTAAAAACTTGCTCTTCTCATAATTTGATTTGATTTCATCAAAATTTACATCAAATTGATCTGAAACAGGTAATGGCAAATGCTCAGGCTGTTCCTTCTGCTTTAGCTTGCTAATATACTTATTCATTTTTGCTTCAGCGAGCTGAAAAGCTGCCTGGAGATGTACTTCATCTTCATCACCATTTACCCGCTCATAATGGATGAAATAGAGCTTCTTCTCATGATGATCAAATGCGATCACGGTTTCACATACAAAAAACATACAATTTTGCTGTTTTAGGTCATCAGTTTCATGCTTTTCAACCTTTTCCAAAATTGATACCGTATCATAGCCGATATAGCCTACAGCACCACCGACAAATGGAATATCTAATTCCGGTAATTTAATAGCCAAATGGTTTTGAAGATGTTCAAATGTTTTTGTTAGAGATGTTGATTTCGATAACGTTTTTCTCTGTTCATTTAAAATTGAAAATTCTCCATGGTTTTCTTCAACAAATAAAAACGGGTTTAACCCAATAAATGAATAGCGTGACCAGCTTGATTCAGCATCCTTGCTCTCTAACAAGTAAACAGCCTCATCCTTAAAAAGCTGAAACAATTGGATGGGTGTAAATGTATCAACGATAAATTGCTTTACAATGGGGATTGTTCGATAATGTTTGCTATCTTCACAGAAAGCAGAATAAGAAGAAATTTTCAAGGTTACTCACTCCTCCAATCAATATGGAGAATGAGCATTTAGGAGGTTATAAAATTGAAGATGTTCAGCACTATGTCAATTCTTTCCATCTATACATCAAATCAACGTTTTTTGTTGTCATTCATAATAAAAAATATGACAAAACGATTTGAAGAAAGAAAAACCCAAAAACCAGCTCGATTTTTGGGTAGACTTGTGCCGTAAAAAATAAAACCTCAGCTAAACTAACTCATTCTCTGCTACCCTATACTAAACTACTCAACTCTTCTACTAACAATCTTCCTTATTATGTTATTATAGTACACTAATAAATGTCAAGTTCAATGTGAGATTGTTCAGAATCTTCCCACTTATTCATTGCCTGTTATTTTTACTTTACTTACAGAGAAGTTTTTTATTTAGTAATTGATAGATCAGGTCTAAGCTTTACAGCTTCTTCCAAATATACATGATTTATATTCTCTTGTTTTTCACTTGTTTCAACTGTCATCATAATCCTGATACACTTTGGTAAGCTATTAGGAACAGGAATTTCCTGCATACACATGACTGGTACGTATTTCCACCCTTCAAGTGATCTAAGCGCTTTTGCAGGAAATGTTGCTGTAAGATCCTCTGTTACCGTCATAATAACCTGTGCAACATTTTCTGGCTCGATTTTATTTTTTTGAATCATTTCGTGAATTAACTCTTCAGTAGCTTTTAACATAACGGTTTCTTCGTTTTCGTTTACAGTTGTTGCTCCGCGAATTCCCCTAATCAACCCTTGTCACCTCGTTTTTCCTCTCTCCACTCATTAAGCAGAGAATACAGCTCACCTTCAGAAAATATCTCAGAAGTTGTTACACCGATTTCCTTTAGTAAGATCATTGTCAATTGATTAGATTTTGTCTTTTTATCTTTTTTCATTTTGTTTATCAATTGCTCAGTAGTTTGCGATTCAGGAACTTCTATTGGAAAACCAATTTCTTTAAACCATGAAGATAATTCTTCATACGGAAGAGATGCACCAAGGGTTTTATTGCTTAACCACGTAGCAAACAGCATTCCGATTGCCACACAATCTCCATGTGAAAGCTTACCATAGCCTGCCTCAGCTTCTATAGCATGACCAAGTGTGTGTCCAAAGTTTAAAATCGCACGAAGTCCTAATTCCTTTTCATCTTTAGATACAACATCTGCTTTTATTTGAATGCCTTCAAGAATCATTTTTTGCAGCTTTTCGGTTGTAATGTCATCTAAACGCCTTACTTCAGCAAACAAAAAATGAAAGAGCGGTTCACTTCGAATGAGGGAATGCTTGATCACCTCAGCAAATCCAGATCTCATTTCGCTTTCTGGAAGGCTTTGTAAAAAGCTGCTGTCGTAAACAACTGCTTTTGGCTGATAAAAAGCTCCGATCATATTTTTCCCTTCAGGATGATTGATCGCCACTTTACCACCTACAGCACTATCATGAGCTAAAAGTGTAGTTGGTACTTGTATAAAAGGGACACCCCTCATATAAGTGGCAGCAACAAATCCAGTTAAGTCGCCAACCACTCCTCCGCCAAAAGCGATGATCACAGATTTTCGATCGAGTTCCTGTTTTAAAGCATAGGAATGAAGCTCATAAAACATCTCAAATGATTTTGCTGCTTCACCGCTTTTGATCACATACTTGTAAGTCGCCCATTCACGGCCAATATGGTCTTCGAGCACATTTTCGTAAAGTGCATCGACATTTGTGTCGGTTATAATCAAAACTTTAGACGGATTAAGGTTTCTTAAAAGATTGGGCAGTTCCTTGATTGCGCCATTGCCAACAATAACCGGATATGTTTCATCAGTCGTGTTGATCAAAATAGATTCCATTAGAATTCCCTCGTATGTTCACGCATTTTTTTGATATTTTCTTTAATTAGATCCATTCGATCAACACCAAACTGCTCGACAATAGCATTGGCAATTTCCCATGCTACAACGGCTTCTGCCACAACACTTGCCGCAGGAACTGCACAACTATCAGAACGTTCAATACTTGCTGTGAATGGTTCCTTTGTATCAATATCTACACTTTGCAATGGCTTATACAATGTTGGGATTGGTTTCATTACACCTCTTACAACAACTGGCATACCTGTTGTCATACCACCCTCAAAGCCGCCTAAACGATTTGTTTTACGTGTGTAGCCTGATTCTTCTGACCATATAATCTCATCATGCACTTGGCTGCCAAATTTGCGGGCAGCTTCAAAACCGATGCCAAATTCTACCCCCTTGAAGGCATTAATACTGACAATTGCACCAGCAATCTTACTATCAAGCTTACGGTCATAATGTACATAGCTGCCTATACCTGCAGGCAGACCTTCGACAACAACCTCAACGATCCCTCCGATTGAGTCGCCATTTGCTTTTGCCTGATCAATAGCTTCCATCATTTTTGTTTCAGCTTGACGATCATAGCATCTTACCGGAGATTTTTCTGTAACAGCTAATAGATCGTCAATATCACGATATTCCGTATTTTCTGCTCTTACACCGCCAATTTCCAGGACATGTCCAACAACTTTTATATCTAATTCAGATAAAAGTTGTTTTGCTAAAGAGCCAACAGCAACTCGAACAGTTGTTTCACGTGCTGACGAACGTTCAAGTACGTTTCTCATATCACGATGGCCATATTTCATCGCACCTACTAAGTCAGCATGTCCAGGTCGAGGGCGGGTAATTTGACGCTTAACCTCTTGCTCTTCTTCAGAAGTAATCGGCTCTGCCCCCATTATTTTTGTCCAATGCTTCCAATCCCTGTTTTCCACTACCATGGCAATTGGCGAACCTAATGCTTTACCATGTCTTACTCCGCCTAATAGTTGAACTTGATCCTTTTCAATCTGCATTCTTCGACCACGGCCATATCCTTTTTGTCTTCTTGCCAAATCCTTATTTATATCTTCTGCCGTTAAATTTAATCCAGACGGAACACCTTCAACAATTGCCGTTAATTGAGGTCCGTGAGATTCTCCAGCTGTTAAATACCTCATATCGTTCTCTCTCCCTTCAACGCACTAACGCTTTTAAGTACAAATATATCATACCTATCATGAAAAAAATAGCAGATTTTTAACACTTTTGATAAAAAAACGTATCCACAGACGAAAGTTGATAACGCTCTGCGTGAAAAATTTGTTCGGTACTGCCAACAAAAAAAATTCCTCCACGCTTTAAAGCATTGCTAAATTTTCTAAATAGAATTTCTTTTGCTTCTTCCGTAAAATAAATTAATACATTGCGGCACACAATTAAATCAAATTGTTTGTCAAATGAATCGGCTAAAAGATTTTGCCGTTTAAATTGGACAGAATTTATGATTTGATCACTAATTTTATATTTTGTCCCTTCTTGTTTAAAAAATTTTCTTTTCATTTCGTTAGGAACTTCATTTAGCGACCGTTCAGGGTAAATTCCAATTTTGGCTCTTGCAAGGACATTTTTATCAATATCTGTTGCTACTATTTTCACACTTGAAAGTGGTACGATTTTCGACAAAATCATCGCAATGGTATAAGGCTCTTCACCTGTAGAACAAGCAGCACTCCATATTTTTAAGCGGCTATTTTTTTCTAACAGGCGAGGAAGTATTTTTTCTTCGAGCACTTGCCAACGTTTAAAATTCCGATAAAACTCAGAGACATTAATTGTCATCCGGTCCAAAAATTCATAATATAATTCATTCTCCTTACTTATTCCGTTATAAAAATCTCGAAAAGATGTAAAGCCCTTTTTCTCATACAAAGATACTAACCGTCTCTTCATTTGAGCTTCCTTGTAGAGGGATAAATCGATTCCAGATTTTTGTTTTATTTTGCCTATAAACTGTTCATAATCATGATCAACCATTGATAACTCTCCTACCATATGACAATCCGATAATCACTCTAGAATAATTTATAGTATATCTTAATTTTGCAAGAATTTGCGCAATTTTTAAAAAGAAATTAAATTCTTGATTTTTCAAATAAGAAAAGCGCAAGCGCCTTGATCAGCCTAGGGCAAATAAGACCCTCATAGAAGGCGTTCTTTGCCTTCAATTCTAAATTGGCTAGACACCCTGGAGGGGCTAGGCGCTAGCTGGAGATGGATGTCAAAGCGCTATCCACAGTCCAAGAATTTTTTAATTTCGCTAAGCAATAAAAAAAGCTAGCAAATGCCAGCTCTTAGTATATCCAACCATTTATTAATTTGTCATATTCAACAAGCTCATTTTCATTAAAAAACAGCGCTATTTCTCGGGCTGCGCTTTCAATAGAGTCAGACCCATGAATAATATTCTTGCTCACAAACATACTGTAATCACCGCGGATTGTTCCTGGTTCAGCATCTTTAGGATTTGTTTTACCCATCATTTTACGAGTTAATTCAACTGCATTCTCACCCTGCCAAACCATAGCAAAAACAGGTCCAGAGGTAATAAAGCTTACTAGATCTTCATAGAAAGGTTTTCCCTTATGCTCTCCATAGTGCTTCTCGGCTAGTTCAACTGGAATTATCATCAATTTTGCACCAACCAGCTGCAAACCCTTTCTTTCAAATCTACTAACAATTTCACCGATGAGCTGACGTTGAACACCATCAGGTTTCACCATTAAAAATGTTTTTTCCATATTATATTCTCCATCCCTTTGATTTTTATGTATAGGCTTTCACAAGCCCAAGAAAATGATAACATGTATAAAAGGGATTATCAATAAAAGGATGGAGAAAAATGCTGAGACAATTAAAATTTTCTTTTTCCAATATACTTTGCAATGCTATAAAGTGTTGATCTAGCACGATTTTTTGGTAAGGTCTCAAGAATCGCAAACGCTTTTTGAAGATATTTATCACTTACACTTGCAGATCTTTTTATAACATCCGATTCTAAAATTCTTTTTATTAACGATTGTATTTCATCAGGTCTGGTTTCATTTGTTATCTTTTCAATTTCTGCTTTCATAGATGGATCCTGCAATCCAAATAAAACAGGGAGAGTAATATTTCCTTGGAGAAGATCACTGCCAACCGGCTTTCCTAATTCTTTTTCAGTTGAAGTGAAATCAAGAATATCATCTGTTATCTGAAAGGACATCCCAACATAATAACCAAACCAATAGAGTTTTTTATGTATTTCTTCAGAGGCGCCTGTTGAAATGGCACCTAATTGACAGCTCACTGCAATTAATAAAGCTGTCTTTCTTTTTATTCGTTTTAAGTATGTTCGCAATGATTGATCATATCGGTATTTATCTTTAATTTGTTCTATCTCGCCTAAGCAAACTTCTACAATGGTTCGGGATAAAATTTGATGGGCTAAAGGATCATCAATATTTGTGATGACCTCTAAGGACCTGGCTAACAAGTAATCTCCAGTATACATTGCAATACGATTATCCCATTTCGATTTAACAGTCGGCTTACCTCTGCGAAGCTCTGCATCATCAATAACATCATCATGAACAAGTGATGCCATGTGAATCGTTTCCAGAGCAACTGCAACATATTTAACCCGCTGAATATCATAGTTTCCAAACATAGAAGAAAGAAGGACAAAAACTGGCCTAATTCGCTTACCTCCTGCCTGAAGAAGCTCTAAATTCGCTTCTCTAAGTAAAGGATGCTGGGAAATAGCTGTTTTTTCAAGCTCTTGTTCAATTATTGTAAGGTCTGTATTCAAAAACGAATACAATGCTTTAAATTTCATACTCTTCACCTAAATACATCTTATTGTTAACATGTTAACCATTTTTTTGAAAAATCGGCAGGAAGATCAGGCCAGATTTATTGAAGGAACAAAAGCGCAAGACGCTAATCATTCGGCGACTGACTATAATTTATTCGGCTTAACCCCTAAATGCATAGCTGCAACGCCACCTGTAAATGGCTTAATTTGGATTTGGTCAAAGCCTGCTTCCTTAAACATTTGAGCAAGCTCTTCCATCCCTGGAAACTCACGAGCAGATTCCTGTAACCATGAATACTCCTTATAACTCTTTGCAAAGATCTTTCCAAATAAAGGCATTATGTAACGGAAATAAAAAAAGTAACCTTGCTTAAACAGCGGTGCTGTAGGTTGCGAGGTTTCTAAACATACCGCCTTGCCGCCTGGTTTCAATACACGGTTCATTTCTTTTAATACCTGCATATAATCAGGGACATTTCTCAAGCCAAAGCCAATGGTCACAAAATCAAAAGTTTGATCCTCAAATGGAAGGTTCATTGCATTTCCATGTACTAATTCAACGTTTGATAACCCAAGCTCATCTACTTTTTGCTTGCCGACTTTAAGCATATTTTTACTAAAATCAACCCCGATAACATGTCCATTAGGACCAACCTCATCAGCCAGAGCAATGCTCCAATCAGCAGTTCCACAACATACATCAAGCGCTTTTTGTCCCGGCTTAACTTGCATCCGTCTCATTGTTTCTTTTCTCCACGCTTTATGACGTTGAAAGCTGATTACTGAATTCATTTGGTCATAGTTTTTATAAATTTTTTCAAATACTCCATGGACTCTTTCTTCTTTTGATTGATCCATTTTTACAACCCTTCTTCCACAGTCTTTTTTAAATGTAATGTTTCATGAAAATGAATGGATTGCAATCGTTTAAACAGTAGATCTTTCATTTCCGGAGTAAAAAAACCTGACTCTAAAAGAGAAATTGTCTCCTCAAAATAGTTTTTGCAAGCATTATTCAAAAACGTGAGGGAAAATGGACTTTTATAAAATTGGTTTTCTGGTAGCTTTCCTTCATTCTCTAAATGAAATTTTTCATGAGATAGTCTTTTATAGGTTAAAAAATTAGTTGATAGCAATTTCCAGTGATTTAGTTTCAAAAGATCAGCAACCCTATTGAATAAAGTTGTTTCAACGATCAAGAGACTATCTAAAATAGATTGCATATTTGCATGGTTATCGTGATAAAGACTTATTTTATGTTCATTGATTTCCCTAATGGCCATTGCTAAAGCACGAACCATTTTAAAATCTTTCACTTCCGAAAGCATAAAATAATATAGACCACTATAATAATCTCCAGCTAATACCGTTAATTGCCTTTGAACAAATTCTGCAGTATCAATATCGTGTTCTACGGTAACATTGTCATGAGTATCAAGAGCAATTTGCACAAGCATTACCGTTATAATATAACTTTCTTTTATATCATCTGAAAGGTCTATCTCATCAAAAATTGCATAAAATAGCAACAGTTTATCCTCATCTAGTTTTGGTAAAGATACGTACTTTTCCAAATAAGGATGTGCGAGTTTCTCCCTTAACGCTATTTTCATTTCCGCTAATTTTACATAGATGTCCTGCAAATATATCACCCTTGTCCCCAATTTAACATTCTCTCTATTGATTATTATACTGCTTCATTTCAAGTAAAAGAGACATTGATCAAAGTTCCTGTAACCTAGCAGTTAACGTGGAAAAGGGAGCTGCTCCTCTACCATTTGTTCACAAAACCTATATTCCACATTAATTTATGTAATAATCTGGTCATTTATAAAATTCGTTAGTTAATTGTGTATGTAAATGAAATTTCGATCCATAAAAAGATAAAAGCACAATCAATTATAACACACTCTTTTAGATTTGTTCTTATATAATCTTCATTCAGCATTTACACTATTAATAAACGCAAATAAAAGCAGGATACCCTGCTTATTTTCTAGACTCACTTTCTAATTCCCCAATACTTGTTTGAATTAGTGCTTTACCTCTTATTTTAATGGCAGAGGTATGTTCCGTAAACTGAGCGATCATTACTTCCCCTTTATCCAGTTTTTCAGAGTGATGAAATCGTGTATCCGAACCTCTCGTAAGACCAATTACATTTACGCCATCTTCAATAGCTTTTATCACAACAAAGTCATTTTTTTGATTCATGCTAACACCTGCCCGTTACAGTTTATCTTTTAACAAGTAAAATACTTACACGCTGCTGCTAATAGAAAAAATTCTATATCCTATCATACCATTTAATAATTAAGAAAGACTATCCTAATGTTTTTAAACCCGTTAATTCATTAAAAATATGTATGTAAATGTTTTATAAACGTTATACTATTCCTATTTTTGATAGCATAGCGGGCTTGGTATTCTTCATTATTTATCCTTTTATTAGGGATAATACTTCTGCTCTGGCAGCTTCATCTTTTCTGAAGATTCCTCTTACGGCGGATGTTACTGTTTGGGAGCCTGGCTTTTTTACGCCTCTCATCGTCATACACATATGCTCTGCCTCAACCACAACCATCACTCCATGTGGATCAAGAGATTTATTTATGCTATCAGCAATGGTAGATGTAATTCTTTCTTGTAATTGGGGTCTCTTTGCAACTGCCTCTACTGCTCGGGCAAGCTTACTTAAACCAGTCACCTTGCCGCCTTTAGGAATATATGCTACATGTGCCTTTCCATAAAACGGCACTAAATGATGTTCACACATTGAATAAAAGGGGATGTCTTTTACTAAAACAAGTTCCTCATGATCCTCACCGAAAATGGTTTTAAATTGTTCAGCAGGATCCTCATTCAACCCGCTAAAGACTTCAGCGTACATTTTTGCCACTCGTTTTGGAGTATCTAGTAAACCCTCACGTTCAGGATTCTCTCCTATCGCTTCAAGAATCATTTTTACAGCCAGTTCTATTTTTTCAAAGTCCACTTGTCCCATTTCAATCCTCCTAATCAATTGGATTTGATTCAGATTCTAGCATAAATATGGAGATAAAAGCAAAATATAGAAAGTAATTATCTATGTTTTTCGTCTTTACCACCTGATATATAGAAAAACTGAATGCACCAAGATTTTATTTTAAAAAGTTGAACAATCTTTATGATACAAAAAGCAAATGAAAAGCCCCTTTAAAAGGGGCTTCTGTGAAGAATGGTTGTATGTAATGTGTATTACATGACAAGTAATAACTTATTTTCCTGCTACAGCATCTTTAAGTGCTTTACCTGGTTTGAAAGCAGGCACCTTGCTTGCAGCAATTTCAATTTCCTCGCCAGTTTGTGGATTACGACCTTTACGAGCCGCGCGCTCACGAACTTCGAAGTTACCGAAACCGATAAGTTGTACTTTATCACCATCTTTTAGTGCATCTAAAATTGTATCGAAAACAGCATCAACTGCTTTAGTTGCGTCTTTTTTAGATAATTCACTAGCTTCTGCTACTGCGTTGATAAGTTCTGTTTTATTCATGCCTTTCACCTCCTCCCAAAGGGATGGAATTCTTTAGTCTCATTTCTTCACAGTTTTGTTCATTTCTATACATGATAGAGCGTGAAATTACTATCAACACGCTTATCTTATACGATTTTTTTACATAATTCAATGATTTTCATCATGAATATTGGTGTTTTAGGAAGAATCGACCAAAAGAGAAAATAATTTCTGTAAAAAGATTAACACAATCAAACTGGCGAATCAAGTTTTATCCTAATAAAAATCCAATTATATCAACGTTTCTTTGTCAGATTAGGAACATACATTCTCTTTTTGTGTTGAAATCATCAAATTATGTTACATTTATGTAAATGCTATCTCAATATATGACATTTACCGCTGTACTTTTTTCAACTTTATTTCAAATTTTAAAAATTATTTTTTTAAAATAATAACTTTAAATATTTCCTTAAATTAACACATAAAAAAAGACCTCAAACAGAGGTCAACATGTTATAGGATGATGGCAATTAATCCACCTGAGCCTTCGTTTATAATTCTCTCTAATGTTTCTTTTAGCTTATATCGTGCATTTTCTGGCATTAAAGAAAGCTTAGCTTGAATTCCTTCACGTACGATTGAGCTTAGGCTGCGTCCAAAAATATCAGAATTCCAAATGGATAAAGGGTTATCTTCAAAATCCTGCATTAAGTAACGAACTAATTCTTCTGATTGCTTTTCAGTTCCAATAATTGGTGCGAATTCGGACTCAACATCAACTTTTATCATATGGATCGAAGGTGCTACAGCTTTTAAACGTACTCCAAACCTAGAACCTTGGCGAATAATCTCAGGCTCATCAAGACTCATATCAGACAATGCTGGTGCTGCGATTCCATATCCGGTCTGTTTGACCATTTTCAGGGCATCTGCCACTTGATCATACTCCGCTTTAGCATAAGCAAAGTCTTGCATTAATTGGAGCAAATGATCCTTTCCGCGAATTTCTACTCCGACAACTTCTTTTAAGATCTGATCGTATAAATCATCAGGAGCATATAAATCAATCTCGGCAATCCCTTGCCCCATTTCAATTCCCGCTAAGCTTGCTTTGTTAATAAAATCATATTCACTAAACTGCCCAACCACGCGGTCAACATCACGAAGCCGCTTAATATCCTTCACTGTGTCTTTTACTGCTTCCTGATAGCTCTCACGGAGCCAATGATTCTCTCTTAATACCATTACCCAGCTTGGCAGGTTAACATTTACTTCTAACACAGGGAATTCATATAATGACTCTCTTAACACATTGATAACGTCTGACTCCCTCATGCTCTCTACACTCATTGCCAGCACTGGAATATCATATTTCTCATAAAGCTGTTGACGAAGGGCTTCTGTTTCAGGATGATGAGGACGAACCGTATTAATAATCATAATAAACGGTTTACCCACTTCTTTTAATTCTTCAATGACTCTTTCTTCCGCTTCTAAATAATCCTGACGCGGAATATCACCAATTGAACCATCAGTTGTTATCACACAACCTAATGTAGAATGCTCTTGAATTACCTTACGTGTACCAATTTCTGCTGCCTCATGAAAAGGTATCGGTTCTTCATACCACGGAGTATTAATCATACGAGGACCATTTTCATCCTCATAGCCTTTTGCCCCTGGAACAGTATAACCTACACAATCTACTAATCTAATATTAACATCAAGTCCCTCATCAACATGGATGCACACTGCTTGATTTGGAACAAATTTCGGTTCAGTTGTCATGATTGTTTTACCAGCTGCACTTTGAGGCAATTCATCTTGAGCTCTAGCTTTATCAGATTCATTTTCAATATTAGGCAGTACAACTAACTCCATAAATTTCTTAATAAAAGTAGATTTACCTGTTCTAACTGCCCCAACTACTCCTAAATATATATCGCCACCAGTTCGTTCAGCGATATCCTTGAAAATATCTACTTTTTCCAAGTGATCCCCTCCCGATCATACATTATTGGGATAAAGCTTATCCGTCTTCTAATAGGACACTATATATGTATGACGTTGTCCTATTTATTTATGACTTCGCCAGCAAATTTTTTTCCAATATCGATTTTTCATCTATCCGTAAAAGTGAAAAAAGAAAACCCTTCTTTTAGAGAGTATTCTCTTGAAGAAGGGTTCATGACTTTTTTATAAGATTTTTTTACATCCATGCGAAGGAGATTCAACTATAACAACCAAACCTGCTACTCATTCTCTTTAAAAACCGGTTCTCCTTGATCATCAATCGTATATGGCAACGAATATGCAGGAACGAAGTATGTATCCTTTACTAACAAGTCACGGATGTCATCGCCTGGTTTATATGAATGATCTTTTTCTTGAAGTGCCTTAAATAAGTCAATTCGATAATCTACATATATTTCTGCTTGATTATTAATTACTAATGGTAAATGTTCACCCGAATATGGACTTTCAATTGTTGGCGCTTTATCATAACCTAGCTTTTTATAGTCTAATGTATAAATATCCTTCGTAATAAGCTCTTTCATCGGAGGATAGCCATTAGATTGTCGATAAACATCTATTCTGATTGCCAGCTCATGTATGGCTTCAGAAATACGCAAATCAATTAATTTGACGGTTGGATTTTCTTCCACATCTACAAGTACATATGAATAAACACCACCATTTTCATAGGCTGTACCAGGTGGTTCTGCCATATATTTTGGTGAAAGTGTGGTAAAATCAATCGGATACTTTTGATAGATTGGTGTTGACATATCCCTTGTCTTGATCGGAAGCAAGCCGCCGGACTCCTCTCGAAAACGATCGACTGCATTTTGAACCGCAGCAATTTGGTCTTCATAAGGAATCGTATTTTTTTCTAATTTTTCATCTGGATATAAACAGCCAGCTAAAAGAATACAACATAAAATCCCTATCATTATTTTCAAAAAATTCATCTGCATAACTTCCTTTTATTTTCCTTATTCATTAACAGGTCCGCTTAATACAACAAATAAAATGATAATTCCTGCTAGAATCATAAACAAATAGGCTAAAATTGTAATGATAATCTTTAGAAAACCCTTTAATTTAAAGCGACTTAAATAAATTAACAAAATAGAAATAAACATAAACCCCATAGATGCAAAAGAAATCCACATTTTCATAAGGGCTGCACTCATTTTTACTGATTCCTCCTTAGAACAAAAGCGCAAGCGCCATGCACAGCCTTGGGCAAATAAGACGATTTAGAATAGAAGCCGTTCTTTGCCTTTAATTCTAAATTGGCTAGACCCTAGAGGGGCTAGGCGCTGGAGCTGGATGTCAAAGCGCTTTCCACAGTTCAAAAATTTTATAATTTACGCTAAGCAATAAGAAAAGGGGAAGCGCGTTGTTCTTTTTAATTATTAATTCAATCCACGGTCGATTATAATACACAATGATTAGCTTGTCCAAACCAAGGAGGTGCTGCCCCAGGCTTGCCAGTCCCTGTTATGTGAAAGCGTAATGATCTAAAAAAGTAAAAAAACTGAAGTAAAGAGGGGACGATCTTTACTTCAGCAGCAAGGTGAACGACTAAATAGTACCCAACAATAAGAACAACTCTTATTTGACTACGTTGCATTTTATGCGGATATAAATGGTTTTGTATCCTCTAATGCCTAGATATGCCGTGTAAACTTTACAAGTTAGGTTTAATTAATGTTCAGGCAACCAAGGAAGGGATCATTTAGCTAGTCATCCGCGGGATTTGCTCGCAGCTTTTATACCTTATAGGATATTGTTCCCTTTTCATAATTCTTGGTATTATATGCTGGAAAATTTTGATTGTCACCGTTGGGTTCACATAACAGACTAATTTTTTTTTGTCATTCCCCTTTTTTCTTCCAACAGTCTCTTTAAATGGCAATCGATATGGTTCATAGTATATTAGCGATTTTCCATAATGTTAACAAGGTCTTCCATTTCGTGCGTTTTTACTCGTGTCATTAAGGAATCAACCGCAAGTTTAGGCTCTTGACCATTAAATAAGACATTATATAGCGCCTCCGTTATCGGCATTTTAACTTCATATTTTTGAGCAAGCTGATAGGCTGCTTTTGTTGTACGTACACCTTCTACGACCATTCCCATATTTTCTAAAACTTCTTCTAGCTTTTGACCTTTACCAAGCAAGTTTCCGGCTCTCCAATTTCGTGAATGAACACTTGTACATGTAACAATTAGATCACCAATTCCAGTCAATCCCGAGAATGTTAATGGATTGCCTCCCATCATACTTCCTAAACGAGCAATTTCAGCCAATCCGCGTGTAATAAGAGCAGCCTTAGCATTATCTCCATAACCTAGGCCATCAGATATACCTGCAGCCAAAGCAATAATGTTTTTTAAGGCACCACCAATTTCAACACCAATAACATCGGGGTTGGTATAAACTCGAAAATTTGAATTAATGAACAAATCTTGTATGTATTCTGCTGCTTCCATATTTTTAGAAGAGGATGTAACAGTAGTAATATGTCTTTGGCTAACCTCTTCAGCATGACTTGGCCCTGATAAAACAACAACATCTTTTAATAAATGACTGGGCATTTCAGCTTCGATAATTTCTGAAATGCGCATTAGTGTATCAGGCTCAATCCCTTTACTTACGTGAACAATGGTTATTTTGTCATTAAGTACCTTAGAAATGTCGTTTAACACACCACGAATAGCTTTCGTTGGAACAGCCAGAACTACAGTACGCGCCCCTTCAAGGCTTTGTTTCAAATTTGAAACCCCTTTGATGTTTTCTGGCAATTCAACTCCTGGGAGATATTTTTCATTTTTTCTTTTTTCATTAATTTCATTTATTAATTCGGGACGGTGTCCCCAAAGTTTAACTTGATGTCCATTATCAGCGAGTACAATAGCTAAAGCCGTTCCCCAGCTACCTGCTCCTAAAACAGTAATCTTCTCCATATGATCACGCTCTTTTCTTCGAAAATGAGTTACAATGCTTTAACAGTTGTTGGGCGATTATTTTCTTTCTCTGGAAAATATTTTAATCGGTGTTCCTTCAAATTCAAAAGCTGATCTGATTCGATTTTCTAAAAATCGTTCATAAGAAAAATGCATTAGCTCAGGGTCATTTACAAAAACGACAAAGGTAGGCGGCTTAACAGCAACCTGGGTTGTATAGAATATTTTTAATCGTTTACCTTTATGAGTCGGTGTTGGATTCATTGCCACAGCATCCATCACAACATCATTTAAGACATTTGTTTCAACTCTTCGTGCATGATTTTCACTCGCAAGGATGATTTTAGGCATTAGCGTGTGAATACGTTTTGTGGTTTTTGCTGATAAAAAAACAATTGGGGCATAATCTAGAAACTTAAAATGATCACGGATGTTTTCTTCGAACTCCTTCATTGTTCGTTCATCCTTATCAACTGCATCCCATTTATTGACAACGATCACTACTGACTTTCCAGCTTCATGTGCATACCCGGCAATATGCTTGTCTTGTTCGATGATTCCTTCTTCCCCATTTAAAACGACTAAAATAACATCAGATCTCTCGATTGCTTTTAGTGCACGAAGTACACTGTATTTTTCAGTCGTTTCATAAACCTTCCCTTTTTTTCGCATCCCTGCTGTATCAATGATAACAAACTCCTGACCTTCATATTTGTAAACAGTATCGATTGCATCACGTGTTGTACCCGCAATATCGCTTACTATAACACGTTCTTCTCCTAAAATGGCATTAACTAAAGATGATTTCCCTACATTAGGCCGGCCAATTAATGAAAATTTAATCGTTGTATCATCATAGTCTTCTATCCCTGTATTTTTAAAGTGTTTTGCCACTTCATCCAACAAATCACCAAGCCCCAGACCATGAGAGCCTGATATTGGGAAAGGATCGCCGAAGCCTAGAGAATAGAAGTCGTAGATGTTTGCTCGCATTTCAGGATTATCTACTTTATTTACCGCAAGCACTACAGGTTTATTTGAACGATAGAGGATTTTTGCTACCTCTTCATCTGCTGCGGTTACACCTTCACGGACATTTGTTAAAAAAATTATAACATCTGCCTCGTCAATAGCGATTTCAGCTTGTTGGCGAATCTGTTCAATAAATGGTTCATCACCGATATCGATACCACCTGTATCAATAATGTTGAATTGATAGTTCAACCATTCTCCAGAACTATATATACGGTCTCTCGTCACACCTGGAATATCTTCAACGATGGATACCCGTTCCCCTACAATTCGATTAAATATAGTAGATTTCCCTACATTTGGCCGTCCTACAATGGCAATAATTGGTTTTGACATTTCCTTACACCCTTCCTATTTATCCTAAACAACTTAATTATCAGAGAGAAGCAGTCACTACTCGTTAAAAAACAAGGTGGTGAGTGGTTGTACATCTTATATTAAAAGCACGTCGTATTCTTTTATTTAGTATGTAATAGATCAAGCTGAAAATGTATTATCGGTACAATCTTTAATCCCTCTACAAAAGAAACCCTTCTATTTAATTAAGAAGGGCTTGACTTTTATATAGTAGCAAACAATTCATAAATACTCAACTTAGTGTTTCACGACGATATATAAATCATCACCAATTCCGTGAGCGATTCCATCTAATATCGCCTCAAGGTTTTTAGCAAAAAAATGCATTTCTTCTTGAGTTTTACAGATAAATATGGCTGTTCCACCTGCTGCCTTCGTTTCATCTGTTGTAATAATAGCCAATATATATTTTTCTATGGAGTTACTCATTTTATTCCTCCTCGTTGGTTTGCCCTCGCTTCAGATGGCATTCTTATCGCATTTTCAAGCGTAGGTACCTCACCAATTATATGAATCGCTTTATCTATGTCACGATTTTGCGGAAGAACAAATACACCTAACCTTCCATCATTAAGGTCTCTTTTGGCTAATGGCACTAATGAAGGTTCCCCTGAATCACGAACAACTCCAAGTGCTGTAGAGACGTCATGCAGAATGGCTTGTCTTTGACCTAAATTTGCAATTGTTGTGATTGAATTGAAATTTTTAGGTGTTAGAACAAAACCCATTCCATATTTTAAAATCGCCTCCTGCTTATCAGGTATCCCAATGTTCATAATATAGATATTATCTACATATAAACCTGCCCCTTCAAAATGTGGTTCAACATATTGGATATCAACTAAATCCTTCATTCGACTCCCTGTCATCAATTTTTTACAAATGATAAAACAGAGAATAGCAACAACAATAGCAGCATAGAAATTTATAACCAAATAAGCTAAGGTTGTTAATAAAGAGGTAAAAATCACAAGATAATTTCTGCTTTCAAAAGCAATCGCTATTCCTTCAATATAGGTCTTTCCACGCGGAACAAGTTCATAACCATCTAATTCCGTAAGTGTATTCCTCTCCATATTCCGAACATCACGGAATTGAGAGGCCGCTAATGTAAGAAAGGTGATTGCTGTGAAATCCTCCTCCATTAAAGATGGAACAGCAACTGTTCCTAACCCCGCGGCAATAAATCCAAGCGCAATATGGATGACTTTTCCATGAAGATATGTAGGGTATTGTCTATAGTCTGTTCTGAGCATATGAAGCCTTGTAACGACTCCTACTATTACGCCAAAAAGGACTGGCATTGTGTATTCATTCATATTAGCCTTGTTTCTCCTTTGCCGGTTTTTGAAGCATTTGTTCGATGGCTAAAATAACAGTTTGAGACATATTCCACAAATAAATAATTGAACAACCGATGACCAACATATCTAAAAAGGCAGGAGTACCGATTGTTAAACCATCATGAAATTCCCCTAAAATAAACCAATATAAACATTCACCTTGGCATACCGAAATGATAAAAAGTGCATATATTTGAACAGAATGTTTCCCCAAATAGATCGCTAGCACACTGATCGCTACACTGACAATGATACGATAATCAAAAAGAAACCAAACAGGATCATAAATTCTAAAAAGCATAATTCCAGCATAAGCAAACATCAATGTAAATGTTATCATATAAAAAAGAACTGGTTTTCTTTTCTTCTGCTTGGCAGCAAGATAATAGCCAAGAATCATAAATAATATAAGGGAGACTCTTACATTAAAATCCCCTACAATAATATACAGCTCGCTAAGAATGATGGTAATTAAAATAAAAATTGTTAACTTTAATCGTATCTTTCCTTTTTTCATTAAAAAGGTTGTAATAATCCAAGCAAGCCACATAAACCAGTAAAAAAAGATTCCTTCCACTATCTACCCCTCCCTACTTTATTCATTATGTCTGTTTCCTCTTAGCTTTAATCTAAAAATTTAACAAAAAATAACACTAATGAATAAAAGAAACGTAGTAAAAAATGATAATACAAAGATAGGAGGAGTGAAAAATGGGTAAAGATCGTCAAGAAAAAAAATTAAGAAAGAGCGGAAGAGTTGAATCTGATCGTGACCAGTCACTTAATTACCCTGGTGCTACTACTTTAGAGGGACCTGATTCTGCAAGAAAACGAAATAAATAACGTGTGGTACAATCACTTTGTTATCACACAAAAATAGGGCTAATTGGTTTAACCAATTAGCCCTATTTTCCATTTCTCATGCTAAAGCGCCTCGTATCAATGCACCGTTCAGTCAACCAATGATGCGTATTTCCGCTAATCACGATTGGTGCATTCTGAAGCTCCCTAATACTGCTTGTACCAAGTGCTGTCATAATAAATGTTAACTCTTCTAACATTTGATGAATTTCCTGTACTAATGAGTCATATCCTTTTTCAACAAACACTTTTAGTAAATATCCAGCTGTTCCTGCGGCAGACGCTCCTAATGCAATGGATTTCGCTATATCAAGTGCATGTTGAATTCCTCCAGTGCCGATTACAGAAATATGATCGACACTTGCTGCCTCAGCTATTGAAGCTGTGGTAGAGATTCCCCATTCATTAAAGAATTGCAGCATTTGCTGCCGTCTCATATTTTCGATCTTTGAAAAATTCGTTCCGCCATAGCCGCCAACATCCACAATCGTTACCCCTACATCTCTTAATTTTGCCGCAGCTTCACGATTCATTCCGAATCCTACTTCCTTTACAATGACTGGAACTTCAATTTCCTTTACAATTTGCTCAATTCTTTTCAATGCACCGCAAAAATCACGATCCCCTTCAGGCATGACAAGCTCTTGGATAACGTTTAAATGAATTTGCAGAGCATTTGCTTCAATCATATCAACGGCTATTTTTGCTTGTTCAACGGTTGCTTCGCTGCCCAAATTTCCAAAGATAAGTCCTGTTTTATTAACCTTGCGCATAATTTCATATGAATGCCGCTCACTCTCATCTTTAATAGCTGACATTTGCGAACCAGTAGCGACAGCAATATTTGTTTCACTTGCAGCTCTCGATAATGCTTCATTAATTACTGCTGTTTCTTCGCCGCCGCCACCGGTCATAGCATTTATAAAAAGAGGCGAACTTAAAGTAAGTTCGCCAACTTTTGTTGATAAATCTATTTTTTGAACAGACAGGTTTGGTAAGCTTTGGTGAACAAAGGTAATATCGTTAAATCCATTTGTACGTTGTTGACCTGTTGTAAGTGCATGTTGGATATGTTCAATTTTTCGTTGTGCTCTTTTGCTCACCTATATCACCATTATTTTAATTTTTTTAGTTGTTCTCCAATCATTTCTCCTAATTGGAAACCAGAGGATGAATCTTCCTGTGCCTGATAATGACGGAAGTCCTCATCTGCAGGCTTTGAAGTCTCTTCTAGTTCACGAATACTTAAGGAAATACGTTGTTCTGATTCGTTCACATCTAAAACCTTAACTTTAACCGTTTGATTTTCTTCTAATACTTCATGAGGTGTTCCAATATGTTTATTTGAGATTTGTGAAATGTGTACTAATCCTTCAACACCAGGTAAAATTTCAACGAATGCACCGAACGATACAAGCCGTTTTACGACACCTTCAACCACATCGCCTACTTTTACTTTTTCAGAAATATTTGCCCAAGGACCTGGAAGTGTTTCTTTTATTGATAAAGAAATTCTTTCGTTATCACGGTCTACTCCTAAAACTTTAACTGTTACTTTTTGTCCCTCTTCAACAACATCTGATGGTTTGTCAATATGTGAATGTGAAAGCTGGGAGATATGTACAAGCCCATCAATTCCACCAATATCAACAAAAGCACCGAAATCTGTTAAGCGCTGAACTGTTCCTTCAATTGTTGCTCCAACTTTGATTGAATCCAATAGTTCAGATTTCTTTTCATTTTGTTCTTTTTCAATAACAGCTCTGTGAGATAAAATGACTCTGTTTTTCTCTCGGTCCAGCTCAACCACGATTAATGATAAAGTTTTTCCCATATATTCAGAAAAATCCTCTACGAAGTGGGCTTCCACTAATGATGCTGGAATAAAGCCGCGAACTCCTAAATCTACGACAAGCCCGCCTTTTACAACATCCTTTACTTCAGCTTCAAAAACTTCTTTTGATTCGAATTTTTGTTGTAAGGAATCCCATGCTTTTTCAGCATCAACAGCTCTTTTTGAAAGAACTAATGCTTCATCCTCCACTTTTATAACTTTAAGTTCTAATTCATCTTGTTCATTCGCTACATCAGATGCCTTTTCGATATGAAGACTTGAAAGCTCGCTGATTGGAATAATTCCAATATGCTTGCAGTTTTCTATTTCGACAATAACCTGTTTTTCCTCTACCTTTGTCACGATACCTTTCACAATATCGCCTACCTCTGGTGTCTCAACATGTACACTATTTAATTCTTCTGCCATCTCAATTACCCTCCTTGGTCAAAACCAGCGCGACTTTTGATTAAATATATGTAAGATTTCATTTTATAAAAGAACAATTTTTATTCTTTTAAAATAAAATGAAAAATTCCTCTTTTATTAAACTTCTAATAAATGCTACTTTTTGTCAAGTAGTAAGTCTTCATCTTAGCTTTATTTTTTAAGGAGTTTTGCAATTTCCTTCATAATGATTTCTGTCATTTCATCTGTAGAAACTTTTTTTGAGCGGTATTCATCCATGTTAATCGGTTTACCATAAACAACCCTTAGTGTACTAAAAGGTTTATATGGTCCTATTATCGCACATGGTACAACTGCCGCAGTTGACCTGAGTGCAAAGAATCCTGCACCAGGAAGCCCTTTACCTAATTCACCGGTTTTACTTCGTGTTCCTTCCGGGAAGAAACCCAGTACATTTCCTTCTTTTAAAATCTTTAAACCTGTCCTTAATGCCTCGCGGTCACTCCCACCCCGATTAACCGGAAATGTTCCGAAGTTTTTTAACAAATCTTTTAATACTGGCACTTTGAAAAGTTCAGCTTTAGCCATAAAAAATACTTTTCTTGGTGCAGTAATACCGACAACAGGCGGGTCAAAATTGCTAATATGATTCGTACATAGTAGGACACCGCCTTCTTTCGGGAAATTTTCCAAGCCTTCAACTTTTATTCGATAAGTTGGCTTTAAAATGCCAGCTACAACTGATCTTGCAAATGGATATAATGACACATCTATCAAAGCCTTTCTTCTATATAGTCTTCTATTTTTTTTACGACATCATGTATAGACAAAGATGTAGTGTCAATTTCAATTGCATCCTTTGCTTTTCTTAACGGCGCAACCGATCTTTCAGAGTCAAGCTTATCCCGATAGGCAATCTCATGTTTAAGCTGCTCTAGATCTGATGCATAACCCTTTTTTTCATTTTCCTCATGACGCCTTTTTGCTCTTTCTTCAACAGAAGCTTTTAAAAAGAATTTCAATTCAGCATTTGGCAAAACATGTGTACCGATGTCACGTCCATCCATGACAACACCACCTGAATTAGCCAAATTCCTTTGACGTTTTAACATTTCTTCTCTAACTTTTGGATGCATTGCAACAATTGAAACATTGTTTGTTACTTCATTCGTGCGAATAATATCTGTTACATCTTCTTGATTTACAAGGACGATTTGTCCATTTTCTGACGGTTGAAGTTCGATACTAATCGATGCCAAAATATCTGCAACCATTTCTTCATCGTTTAGATCAATGTTTTCTTTTAGCGCTTTGTAAGTTAATGCGCGATACATTGCACCAGTATCGATATAAATATATGAATAATGCTCTGCAATTATTTTTGCAACCGTGCTTTTACCAGCAGCAGCTGGGCCATCAATTGCTATTGAAAGTTTTTGTTTCATAATTCCTCCAAATAGGTTTTTAGTCTAGTAGTTTAATCGAGCGAGAACATATTTGGGTGATGGCTAAAATTTTTTGTGATTTCATGCCAAACAAATGAAGCAGGTTTTCTGTTTCACCTGCCTCATTTCTCTTGACTAAACGTTTCAAGCCATTCCGAAATCGTAATTTTATTAACTCCCTCATATTGAACAACTCGGGAAAGGTATGGTTGAATAGTAGATTGTTGAATTAACAGCTGCGCACAGAGTAAGACAATAAACTGAATGATAATTAATTTGATTAAAATACGTTCAAGCCGTTTCATTTCATTCAACTCCGGTACTTTTTGTTTCACATTGTTCCTAGTATGCATAAAAATACCAAAATTTATTCTGCCATAAGTTCTTTTCTCCGCATTATTATTTGCTGTTGGAAACAAAAACGGATTAATTTTTGTCGAGTAAGTTCATCAATATTAAAAAACTGTAAGGGAACTTTATAAAATCTTTCATTTTCTACTTGAATAAAACGGAGTATTTTTCCTCTTACCTTTATGTAATCAATCTCTTCATCATGAAAAGGCAGTGAAAACCATACAACAACTTCTTGACCCTGATTTAATATAGTTGATTTCGGAATAAGAAGCGCTGCACCCCCTGCACTAATATCTGTTGTGACGGCTGTAAAAGGTAGAAATTCATTCTCTAACGGGTGGACAGCAACATCTAATGTAGTTTCAACTCGTACATATTCTCTTCTTTGAATACGATTTAACTTATGGTCACCAGGATATGTTATAGAAAGCAATGGAATCTTTTCTTTCACACGCACTGTAACCACTGTCTGAAAACTGTATGCATGCTGTTCTTTATTAATAAAAGAAGCAGTAAGCTCTGTGCCAATCATTAAATAGGCTAAACGTCCTGTATCCGTATTAATGGGATAATCAATATAAAGTTGATTTTCTTTTTTTTCCATCAGCTTACATTTTAGTCGTTCACCATTTTTATCTTTTGTTTCTAATAGTATGACATCCCCAATTTTCAGCACAAAATCACTCTTTCTTAATACTCTCCTTCTTATTAAATCATGGTCCATTCGGTTGTGCAAGAGGACAAAATTTTTAACAATGAAAAAGGATATCCCATGAAGAAAATTAACAGGGATATCCTTCAAACAATACAGAATAAGTTTGTTAATATTTTTTAAATCTCTTGAAAAATCGGTTCAGGATTCTTTAACTTTTCAATCTTCTCTTCCATTCCTGTTTCTGCATTAATATAAATTCTGAAAGTGTCTTGATCGATTGTACCTAAAAACTCAAAGCAAAGGATTTCTTCCCCAAGCTCATTCGTGATAATGGCTAATCTGTCCTCTTGTACTTCTAAACTTGGGTTTAATCTTTTTACTGCCTCTTGTTTTGTAATTTTAGGCTTTGGTATTTCCCTTTGCTTATGTGCTGCCAAATAATCCCTAGCAGAGAAGCCTATGACTTTACCGTCATCTAAAGCAACTTTTATTCGGACTGTATCCGGGTAAACTCTCACACCATCTAATATTGAAACGAATGAAAAGACCCCGGTATTATCATATTGTGCACTTTCAAAAAGATCTAAATCTTTAAAACCATGCTCTTTTAAAAAGTCTCGAGCATTATTGGATGCTTCGTTTAAGCTGATTGCCTGCTTCTTTATTTCCCGATTTTGAACAAGGAAAATCGGATGACCGCCTTTTTTGGTAATATCCATATTAATTTCAGTCTTATTCTTTTTATCATTCATAGAAACACTATAAAAACCAAAAGACGAACCTTCACCATTTTCTGTTACCTTAATATCTGTTACACTTTTTTCAACAAATGTCTTGGCAATCTTTTTCGCTTCTTCCTCATTTATTTCTTTCCCCTCAAGTTGATTAAAGCCTTTCTCCTTGCTTTTCTTCATTGCAGTGAAGCTTGCTCCGAAATCAGATTCAGAATATGCTTCTACATTCTCTTCAACTGTTTTAAAGCCATCAATGATCGTGTTATCCATTTGCTTTTGTCCAGAAGCAAGGGCTAATTCAACATCCATCCATCTTAAGTTATTCTCGATAACTAAATGCTGTACATTACGGAGTTCATTTTGGATATCAGCTGACTTTGTATACAATGATTTCAGCTTATTATACTCCTCATCTGAAAGAGGTTCTTTTTCTAAATCTCTTATAGCAGTTCGATAACTAAAATCACTAATTCCTGCTAAGAATTCTTCCGTTTTATTAAAAGGGAGCAATGTTAAAGGTAATTGTCCAACATCCGATTGTGCTTCAGATGTAATTCTCCATACATCTGCAAGTGCAGGAGACAATGATTGTTTGGAATTCATTGCTAATGTTCCGCCTATTTGATCATGTAGTTGATCGATTCGATATGTTAAATCATGAAAAGCTCGCTGGTAGTTATTTTCAGCTTGAATTAACACAGCATTCTTTTCCTGGTGTTCTTTGTACCCCCAATAACTTGTTCCAATAACTGCAACTGTTAAAATACCAATCAGGATTCCACGTATCATGCCTTTTCACCCTTTCTATTCACAGAAAATATGCTTTCCGATACGTTTTATTTGTGGTCTTCCCCAGATCCATGAACTTGTCGCGGTATTTGGATTGAAATAATAAATGGCCCCTTCCGTTGGATCCCAACCATTAATTGCATCTATCACAGCTTTTTTAGCTTGTTCATTAGGTGTGAGCCAAATTTGGCCATCTGCCACTGCTGTAAATGCACGAGGTTCAAAGATAACACCTGCTACCGTATTTGGGAATGTCGGACTATTGACACGGTTCAAAATGACCGCTGCGACCGCTACTTGACCAATATAAGGCTCACCTCTTGCTTCCCCGTAAACTGCATTGGCCATTAATTGAATATCGTTTTGTGAATAGCCGCCAGGCAAATTAACTGCTGTTGATTCATTTTCTTGCTGTTGTTGCTGTTGGTGTTGTCGCTGCTGCTGTTGTTGCTGCTGTTGTTGCTGTTGCTGCTGTTGTCGCTGCTGTTGTTGTTGCTGTTGTTGCTGCTGTTGTTGCTGTTGCTGCTGTTGTCGCTGCTGTTGTTGTTGCTGTTGTTGTTGCTGTTGTTGCTGCTGTTGCTGTTGTTGTTGCTGCTGTTGCTGTTGCTGTTGCTGCTGTTGCTGCTGTTGCTGTTGCTGTTGTTGCTGTTGCTGTTGTCGCTGCTGTTGCTGTTGTTGCTGCTGTTGCTGTTGCTGTTGTTGCTGTTGAGCGATTTTTGCCTTATAACTTTGCTCTTGCTGCTGTCTTCTTTGCTCAGCTATCTGCCTTGCTTTTTGAATTTGCTGCTCACTAGGTGCTGACTGCAGCGCTAATGGAATTCCTCCATAATGGGTAAAACGTTTCCCGCTATGAATTTGACGATAAACAAAATCCTTATAGAATTTTGTAGAATCCCGTAACATTTGTTTTGTTTTAGGTCCCACCAGTCCATCTACTTCGTCTAATCCAAACATATGTTGAAAGTTTCTTACCGCCCAATACGTGCTCCAACCGTATACACCATCAATTGTTCCATGATAATAGCCGTTATATTGTAATCTTGCCTGTAATTCAATCACATCTCTACCCGTTGCACCTCTTTGAATGGTCTGCTCTGAAAAAGCATGTGTTGTAGAGATATTTATTGAAAAAAATTGACATGTGACGGATGTAAAAGTCACTACTGCAACCATCAACATTATGCGCATATTACTCATGTTGCTGCCTCCTCATGTAGATGTAAATGCTTAAACGTATTTTTTGTAGTCTTTGGCATTTTATTCATCCTAAATGACAAAGCAGCCATTTCAAACAATTCATCCCATTATAAACCCTACTTGTGATTGTGTCGGTTCCATGAGGAAATAGACGAAAAAAAGCTGCACTAAGGCAGCTTTGAGTCAATCATTTTCACTCTTGCTTTTTTTGCTTTATGAAGGGCGAACCACCAGAGAAATAACATAAATGGGAGCATGATGTACCGCCAATTTAAATAACTTAATAAAATGGAGTCATAAATTGAATGGAGCATTATCGGCAGGATACAGGAAAGCAGGATCCACTTTATCCGATTTTCACCGCTTGAGAATTTTCCTTTTCCTAAATAATATCCCATAATGACTCCAAATAGAGCATGGCTGGAAACTGGTAAAATCGCCCTACCTAAAGCATATTCAACACCATTTGCAAACAAATAAACTATATTTTCTAAAGTAGCAAATCCTAACGAAACAGACACACCATAGACAATTCCATCATAATGCTCATTAAAATGCACATGTTGATAGATAGTAAAAAATAAAATAAACCATTTAAAAAATTCTTCAAGAAATCCTACTGCAACAAATGTATAAAGCACTTTAGAATGGAAAACCATCTCAACATCCAGCACATATTGGATAAACATTATAGGAAAAACAAGCAATGCCCCGAAAATAAACGAACGCAGGACCATATAAATCGGCTCTGTTTCATACTGATCTTTTAAATAAAAATAACATAATAAAGCAAGACCTGGGGCAATGCCCGCAGAAATAATCGAAATCATTCACAGGCCTCTTTTCCTTGTATTCTCGTTAAATCTTTCTAGTATTTTTATACCACCATAACATACTGAGTAAAAATGATTATTTTTACTAAACTTTAATGAATTTATAGGGAGAAATAATCATAACCACTAGACGTATTACCTTTTTAATCGTATCATGTTATCGATAAATTGAAAATGACTTAACATAGATAAACGTATAATTATTCTTGCAAACATGGAGGTTCTCATAATGAAAAATATCCTATTAATTCATACAGGCGGAACAATTTCAATGAAGGAAGATGAAACAACCGGTGAAGTAAAGCCTGGAGAAAAAAACCCTATTGTTGATCTTATAAAAGATGTTCCTGATATCAATATTATTTCAACAGAATTATTTTACTTACCATCTCCACATATTACTCCTAAAGAAATGCTGCAAATCAAAACTTATATTGAGGAAATGATGGAGAAACAAACTCTTGATGGAATTGTTATTACACACGGTACAGATACATTGGAGGAAACGGCATTCTTTCTTGACGTAACCTTATCCTTGCCAATCCCTATTGTGATAACAGGGGCGATGAGATCAAGCAATGAACTTGGTGCTGATGGTTTGTATAATTTATTATCAGCTCTTAAAGTTGCCACTTCTACGAATGCAAAGGATATGGGTGTACTTGTTGTAATGAATGATGAAATTCATACTGCAAAAAACGTAACGAAAACCCATACAAGCAATATTGCTACATTTCAAAGTCCACAATATGGACCTATCGGCATCGTCAATAGAGGTGGTGCCTTTTTCCATCATAAGCCAGTAATAAACCAGCCTTTACATGTTGCTGCACTTAATAAAAATGTTCTCTTGCTTAAAGCCTTTGCAGGAATGGACGATACGCTTTTACAAACGATTGGCAACCACCAACTTGACGGTTTAGTCATTGAAGCATTAGGACAAGGCAATTTACCGCCAATGATGCTGCCAAGTTTGAAAAAATTATTAAATAAAGGAGTTCCTATCGTTCTAGTATCACGCTGCTTTAATGGAATTGTTCAAGATGTTTATGGCTATGAAGGTGGTGGAAGGCAGCTAAAAGAACTAGGCATGATCTTTAGTAATGGATTAAATGGCCAAAAAGCAAGACTTAAACTGATGATCGCCCTTGAAACAACAACCGATCGAAAAAAACTTGAAGTGATATTCTCAACCTAAGCAGATCATGATAATAGTGAGAGGTATACATCCACCTCTCACTTCTCCTTTGTATTTCTCTCTTTAATTGCCTCATAAATAAGCTGACCATGGAAACGTCCATTTTCAATAAATATTTCATTTGCATTATTCCCTGCTGCGATAACCCCTGCAATAAATATTCCTTCAACATTTGTTTCCATTGTTTCAGGGTTAAAGGTTGGCCTGCCCGTTTCGGGATCAATTGTTACACCCATTTTCGTTAAGAACTGATGATCAGGGTGATAGCCTGTCATGGCAAAAACAAAATCATTTTTTATTTCTTTTGATTGTCCATTTACTTCATAGATAACAGTTTCTTCACTAATTTTAAGAACGTTTGCTTGAAATTCCATGGTAATCAGCCCATTACGAACAAGAGCTTCGAACTCTGGCAAGATCCATGGTTTAATACTAGGAGAATAATCTTTCCCCCGATAAAGCACCGTTACCCTTGCACCTGCTTTTACTAGCTCTAACGCTGCATCCACACTCGAATTTTTCCCGCCAATCACAACGACATCTTTATTAAAGTAAGGATGTCCTTCCTTGAAATAATGAAAAACCTTTGGTAAATCCTCTCCAGGTATATCCATATAATTAGGATGATCATAGTATCCTGTAGCAATAACAACTTGTTTTGCTTCATATATCTCTTTATCCGTAAAAACATAAAACATTTTGCCTTGCTTTTCGACTTTTTCAACTTTCTCAAATGAATGAATGCGGATGTCTTTTCTTCGTACGACTTCGCGATAATAGGCTAAAGCCTGGTTGCGATATGGCTTGCGATTTTCCGTTATAAAGGGGACCTCTCCGATTTCTAGTTTCTCACTTGAACTAAAAAATGTTTGATGTGTTGGATAATGATAGATCGCATTGACAATATTCCCTTTTTCAATGACTAAAGGTTTAATCCCAATTTTCTCGATTGCGATTGCAGCTGATAGACCACAAGGTCCACCGCCAACAATGATTGTTTCTTCCCTAATCACGAAATCTCCACTCCTGTTGTTCATTTTACGTCAACAAAAAATCTCCTATCCATCATGATAGGAGATTTTATCATTTGTTGCAAATAGAAATGCTTAAATCCAGCCTCTAAACCTTGAAGCTTCCGCCATTTTACGGACCCCTACCATGTAGGCAGCTAAACGCATGTCAACTCGTCGGTTTTGGCTTGTTTCATAGATATTATTAAATGATTTTACCATTACCTTCTCAAGTTTCTCTTCCACTTCTTCTTCTGTCCAATAGTAACCTTGGTTATTTTGAACCCATTCAAAATATGAAACCGTCACACCGCCTGCACTTGCTAATACGTCTGGAACTAATAAAATACCTCGCTCAGAAAGAATCCTTGTACCTTCAAGAGTAGTTGGTCCGTTTGCTGCCTCAACAACAATGCTGGCTCTTATATTTGCGGCATTTTCTTCAGTAATTTGATTTTCAATGGCTGCCGGTACAAGAATATCACAATCAAGCTCAAGTAATTCTTTATTTGTTATTGTATCATTAAACAGTTTCGTAACTGTACCGAAACTATCACGTCGATCAAGTAAATAATCAATATCTAAACCATTAGGATCATGGAGCCCGCCATATGCGTCGGAAATACCAACAATTTTCGCACCAGCATCATGCATGAATTTTGACAGATAACTACCCGCATTTCCGAAGCCTTGTACAACAACTCTGGCTCCTTCAAGCTTTATGCCCTTTTTCTTAGCAGCTTCACGAATACAAATTGTAACTCCCTTAGCAGTAGCAGATTCACGTCCATGAGAACCGCCTAAAACCAATGGTTTTCCTGTAATAAAACCAGGGGAGTTAAATTCATCAATTCGACTGTACTCATCCATCATCCATGCCATAATTTGTGAATTTGTAAAAACATCGGGTGCTGGTATATCCTTTGTAGGCCCTACAATTTGACTTATTGCACGGACATAGCCTCTACTTAGTCGCTCTAGCTCTCTAAAAGACATATCCCTTGGGTCACAGACAATGCCGCCCTTACCGCCGCCATATGGAAGGTCAACAATACCGCACTTCAAGCTCATCCAAATTGAAAGAGCCTTTACTTCTTTTTCGGTAACATTTGGGTGAAATCTAATTCCACCTTTTGTTGGACCAACTGCATCATTATGTTGGGCACGATATCCAGTAAATACCTTTACTGACCCATCATCCATACGAACAGGAATTTTAACTGTCATTAATCTGAGCGGTTCCTTCAATAGTTCATATACTTCTTCGGGATATCCAAGTTTTTCTAGCGCATTATGTATCACCGTTTGTGTAGATTTCAACACATCAAGTTTATCATTTTTATCACCGGTGCTTTTCTCGGCTACCATTTAAGCTAACCTCCTAAATCTTATCAGTAAATGAAAGAATGTCCACCTTTCATGACATAGTATACACTTTAAAAATGCTTATGCAAAGAAGAAAAAACATATTTATTATAATTTCATTTTTCTACCGTAAACGATTTCAAATTCAGAACTTTCCCTTACATGGAATGAAAACTAACCTCTCATTAGCTGTATTTTGTCCTACTTTTTTCAAGTTATCACTTAAAAGAAAAATGAAAAAAGAAGATCACTCAGCTGTCTCTTGGTTCAGCCATTTTATGGCATCTACCTTTCTGAGTCATCTTCTTTTTAGCAATTAAAACGATTCATCTTTGTTCTTACAGAAATGTTGATAAATTTCTTCGATCGCATTTTCTTCTAATATGGTTTTACCATATTCTTTTAATCTATGGACAGTTAATGTTGATGGATTCCCATATTCAGCCAATATCGCCACTAAATCGTCAACTTCCATTTGTTGATCGTCACTTAAAAGCATGTAATATCGTTGTTGAAAGAAAATGACCATACCTTCAGTAACATTTAATTGATAGAGACAATTTGAGAGTTGAATAATATCTTCAAAAGAATCATATTCATAAATAACGTCAAAACTCTCATCCAGTTTCACTTGCATCTCTATATAATCATCAGTAAAATCGTCATCAACCTCATCTGTTTCCGGACTATTAGTGACAATGACAACCATCCCTTGAGCATGAAGTGAATACACTTCGACAGCGATCGGACCATGCGCCTCAAAGCCCAATTCTACACTTGCTTCATTCATCATATCTCTAAATAATTGGTGAACTTTTAATGAATCTTTCCAGAGATCTTCCTTGGTAAGGCCTCGATCTCGCAAATCATCTGTTGTTAAGAAAATTTTTATTTTATCATAGTTCAGTCGCTCTAGCCGCATCCCATACCCTCCTGCCGTCAGAACGCTCTATATATCATCATAGTATGATTTTTATATAAGATGGTTCTAATATTTTTTACAGTTTACACTCTGTGCACATTTTAGACAAGTACTTACTCTTGTTTTTTTTGTGGCAGATTTTCCTTTAGCCATTTTTCCCATTTTTGTAATTGAAATTCAAGTATTTCATAATTTAAATGCGAATATTTCACCTTACTTTTTGCACTTTCAATCACACAAATTTGAATTTCTTTTGTTTTAGATGACAGTTCATCCAACATAGCTAATGTTTTCTTATTATGAGGATCTAGATCACATGAAAAAAAAAGAAATTGTGGCTTTATTTTTTCCAAAACGCTATCTATTTCACCAGCATCTATACTTCCGCCTATGTAAATCACCTCAAAGCCTTTTCTTCGTAAAAATACCGAAAAGATTAGCAATCCAAGCTCATTGGATTCTTCTGGACCACAAACAGTCACTGCCTTCGGAAGAATTCCAGCTACTGGTAAGCTATGCAAAATCATTCCGATTCGCGATCGAAAATAAGAAAAAATAAATTGTTTCTCTGCAGCTGTCACACTTCCCGCTTTTACCTCCTCCTGTAATTTTAAGAGTAAATGAGGAAGCAGCTCAAAAACAACTTTATCAACAGTATAAAGACTAAACGCTTTATTTAAACAATCATTTGCAAGACTTTCATCAAAATGACGGAGGGCATTAAGTAGCTTGTCCATTAACTCAAAAGACAGGTCAGGTTTACCTGTGTCATCGATATCCTTATTATTGTTAACTGGTGATTGGTTACTGTCCAAAAGATTAATTGCTTGGCTGATTGTAAACCCGTTATCTACCTTATTAATTAACCATTTTAATGTTTGGATATGTTCTTCCGTATAAAGTCGGTGACCGGATTCATTCCTTTTAGGCGCAATGACTTTATACCTTCGTTCCCATGCTCTTAAAGTTCCCGGCTGAATTCCTAGAAGCTTGGAAGCAGCTTTAATATTATATTTGCCTTCATGATTAGCCATTTCGATCCCCCGTAAGTCACCCGAAAAAAGGATGATGCTGTTTATCATCCTTTTTACTTAATATTTATGATTTTCAACTAGGATGCTTAAGCTGGAGAATATGTGCCTCTGCAGGGGCTCCCAGCCTCAGCGGTACACCAGATGTACCATATCCATTACTTATTAGTATTGTTGCATTCGTTAGTTTATGAAGTTTTCCCTTTTTGTACAAACCTAAACCAAACAAGCGTATTTGGCCGCCATGGGTATGACCGCTTATGATTAAAGATATTCTGTCTGATTTTTTTACCTGTTCATAGATCTCCGGGTTATGACTTATTAACAAGCGAAAATCGCCTTTAGGAGAGTGTTTTAACGCTAAATCCAATCGATCTCTCTCCATACTCATATCCTCTACTCCTAGCAAAACCATTTTTTCGCCGTTCTTTGCAGATATCGTTGAAGTTGAATTATTAAGAATCGTCACGCCATGCTTAATAAGCAGCTGTTCAAGTCTATCCTTGCCGACTTCATAGTCATTATTGCCAAAAACAAAATAAATGGGCGCAATCTTTTTTAAAATATTTAAATTTTGCTCAACTCTTTGAAAAGGAACACCTTTTTCCGTTAAATCTCCTCCAATAATAACTAAATCAATTGAGGATGGGAGCTGCTCTAATAATTTAATAGAAATCTTTCTTCTATGAATATCTGAAATGAAAAAGATCGTAAATACGCCAAAGCTTTTTGGAAATTCATTAAAGTGTAATATATGTTTTGTTAAATGATTTTCCTTTGCTTTTATAAGCATGACAATCATCAAAATTAACATTAAAAACAGTACACAAAAAATAGTTATGATAAGCAAGGAAAACACCTCTGGAAATTAAATACACTTAGCCAGTATATGAAATGTTTATTATTGGTAAAAAGGAATTATACCATACTTCATAATAAAGATCCCTTCTTAATCAAAGATTTGAAAAGAAGGGGAAATGTAGAAATTTTATCATTTATTTACTTTCATGGAACAAATTAATGTCATATTCATTCTTCATCATTGTAAACACTTCATGACGATTTTTCCATTGTGTTGGCTGCGGCCATAAATCTGCACTTTTTCTGATTACTTCACATCTTAAATTATGATATTCAGATTCAGCTTTTTCTTCTTTCTTTTTATAAAATTGTGCAGTTGCATAGCCTGCAACAATTAGTAATACAACTAGAATATGATACGTTCCATCAAACAGCTTATGAAAAATAACCCCTACCTGGTTACCAGCAGGTTTAATAATAAAAGCATATAGGTAAACAATAAAACCCATTACCAGCACAAAGGTGAAAAACTGTGCATGAAAGCATTTGTTTTTATACTTCTCCAATTTTCTTTTCCGCTCAACTAAATGATGTAGCATTTTTTTGGTTGGTTCGTCAGTATGATCTTTAAGCAGTTGAATTCGAGTTTCTATAATGGCCACTTCCCCTCGTACAACGATTCTACTTCTACTGTTACTACATTGTATGAAGTCGTCCACATAGATATGAATATTCGCCTTAAGATGTATGAAACAAGCTATTTTAGAGGGATTTTTAAGATTTGACCCTCATAAACCGTATCACCCTGTAACTTGTTATATTCACGAATAATGTCTTCGCCTGAGCGACTGTTATAATACTTAATCGCAATTTTAAAGAGCGTTTCATTTGCAGCTACTTTATGGGTTATCACCTCTCGATAATTAGTACTATCCGTTTCCGCACTTTCCTTTGCTTCTGCATCTACTTCGACAGTATCTTCCGTTTTTTGTTCGTTCCCATCATCTATTATTGTTTCCTCTTTATTAGCATTGCTCGTTTCATCGGTTTGAACAGGCTCCACTTCTTCTGTTTCTTCAATAGATTCGGTTGCTTCCAATGAGGCTGTATCTTGTTCTTCATCTTCGGGGGCTCCTGTTGACACAAAAACAGTTTCATTCCCAGAAAGACTTTCTCCATCGGCAGACTGGTGATGACGGCTGCTGTAATAAGTGGTGATGGATAAAAATAGGATCGGGAGCATGACAAAAAATATGGCTAATATGCTAATGATCGGATATTTCATTTTTGGCTTTTTCTTTTTCTCTTTATCCTTATGGACTTCAGAGCGTGGCGGAAAATCACCATGCCGTTCTTTATAGTCATCAATCATCCGAGATCGTAAGTTTCCCGCTTGGTCAGAGCGTTTTTCAAATTCACTCATTTCCTTTTTTCACCTCTTTTAAATAGTGCAACCTAATTTGAATTGCAAACACTAAATCAATTAAAAAATGAGCAATAATAGTTGTATATAAAGTTTCTGTCCAGTCGTATACGATACCTAACAAGAAACTGATTGCCACGACCATTGTAAATAATACCGATTTAGATAAATAGCGAAAATGTAAAACGGCAAAAATTAAACTTGCAACCCATATACCAAAATGTGTTTGCAGCACACCGCGGAACAACATTTCTTCTGAAATGGCAATTATCAATGTTAAAATAACAATGTGTGGGAAACTCCTTTTAGCAAAGAGCTTTTCATTAATTCCTCCATCATCAATGAAATGTTTCGGAACTAGCTTCATGATGATAAAATCAATCAAAATAACGATCATTGCCGCTCCAATTCCATATAAGAGATATGAATGATTTGTAACCATCCAAAGAGCTAGAAAGTCTTCAACTGAATCGAATAAAAAACAGCCTAAAATTCCTGAGATCACCAATAGTAAAAATTGTGTAAAATATAAATTTTGAATAATTTGTTTATCTGTTAGTTGTTTAATTAAATCATTTTGCTTTTTAAACAAACACTAATCACTCGCCTTATGAAATATTGCATATAATTCCCTCTCCCATTCTATATCTGCAGTTTGTGTTTGGTAGTGACTTTCCCCTTCAAAGTCCTTATAGGCCATTCCACAGAAATCACAACAATTTTCAATTGTGTGAACAGGAGGTTGTTCATTAAAATAAGCTAGGAGCTTTTGTCGTTTACATCCGTCTGTGTTAAGCCAATCTGTCATTTTAAGTAATTTTTTATGTTTAACCATTATCCTTTTTTCAATCTCAGTCCATATGCGGGTGATTAGAGTATCCGGATCTAGATAACGGCCTCGTAATGCGCTTAAATGATATTCAAGATATCGCCATTGAATGTCTGTTAAGCCGCTTTGCTCTTGGATCTCATTAAAAGAAACCGATTGTTGTTTTCCATGTATATAATAGATCGTACGGTAGAGCTTTTCATATGAAGGAAATTCTGATTCAACTAATACCTTTGGCACTTCATAATCACTTTCCGTTAACAGTGTTATCGCTAAACTAGGAAGTCCATCACGACCTGCCCTGCCAATTTCCTGCATGTAAGATTCTAGCTGGGAGGGGAAATGAAAATGAATGACAAAACGGATATTTTGTTTATTAATACCCATTCCAAATGCGTTCGTACAACAAACAACCTGAAGCTGATTATATAAAAACTGTTGTTGAATTAAAATTCGCTGCTCCTGATCCATTCCTCCATGATAATAGCCAACTTCATTGAAACCAGTATCAATAAGAATTTGTGCGAGACGTTCAGCCCATAACCTACTGGAACAATATATGACACCAGGCCCCTTTAATGACCGAACTAAAGAAAGAATCCGACCAATTTTTTCGTCAATTGAAGCATGTTTTTCTACAGCTAATGCAATATTAGGTCTATTGATAGAATAAATAAACGTTTTGCTGTGTGAACGGAATTGCAGTGTATTTTTAATATCTTCTACCACTTCCTTTGTTGCAGTGGCAGTTAATGCTAAACACGGAGGGTGGTCTAATTCTTTAATAATTGACCCTAGTTTGGAATAGTCCGGTCTGAAATCATGACCCCATTGTGAAATACAATGTGCCTCATCCACAACAAACAATGATATCTTTGCATCTTTTAAAGCTCGAAGCACATAATCTGATTGCAGGATTTCTGGAGATGCATAAATATATCGATAATGTTTTAGTGATGTTAAATATCTTTTTCTTTCGTTTATTGAGATGGTACTGTTTAACGCAATAACCCTTTTTTCTCCTCTGAGTTTGATTTGTTCCACCTGATCCTCCATTAGTGATAATAATGGGGAAATAATTAAGATAGGGGCTTTCAGTATGTAGGCAGGAAGCTGATAACAAAGCGACTTTCCCCCACCAGTCGGAAGCATTGCCAACACATCATGTTTTTGTAAAACTGCTTCAATAATCTCTATTTGCCCTGTTCGAAAGTGATCAAGCTGGAAGTAGGTTTTTAAAATGTTTTTCAATTGTTTGTTCATCCGTTCCTCCCATTGATCGCAAAAGCAAGTCTAATTTGAAAGTAGCTGTACTTATGATTTAAGTACTCCTTTATTTTTTTTAATTGGTGTGTATGAAGAGATTTTATCGCCTCGCTAATCTCTTCAAAATCTTCTGTTGATAAAAAAGCAGAAGGAATAAAAGACTGATCATGTAACGTGATTTCGACTATATGGTCCTCAATTGTACTTATTTTTAACTTTCGAATCGCAGCGATATCTTGCAATGTAATTCCTTGCAATAAATAGGCGCGTGTTTTTGCAGATGAAGATGTAAGGGAATTATTTTGCCGCTTATCTTTAATGATTGCATAAAAGATGCTGTCTTGCTTTTCTGTTTTCTGAAAATCTACCATTGAATGAATAACATCCCAAAATAATAAATAAACAAAAGTCGGATCCTCGTTATGTTTTCTGGCAATTTGTTCAAACGTTAGTCCAATTGTTTGACTTGATGTCAGTCTCTGGGTGAAAATAGCTGCTCTGTTCGTTGTTTGGAGTAATAAAAAATCTTTAATTTCTTTATAAAGTTCTTCAGCGAGATCCGATTTTGAAATAGGAATCTGATTTAAAAATGATTTTACCCAAAGTAAGTCCTCTTGATTTTTAGTTAAAGGGAGGTACTGCTTTCTCTCATAAACAAAATTGGATAAAACCTGAACTAGAAGCGACAGCCTTCTCCAAAAAATTCTTCCAAGATCACCATATTCCCATCCATTTAAGTTAGCAGGTAACGGTCTTTTGGCAAGTCTTTCATTTAACATGAATTTACCTTTATCTGTTACAAAATAATGTTGATTAGGTAATAATTCCAGCAAATCTTCCTGTAGCAATTCTTCACATGCTTCATTTAAGTATTGTCGTGACAGCCTTGGGAAAAGACTAAACATATGAGATAAATTAAAAAGTTTGCCATCTTGAATTGTTTGTGAAGATTTTTTCCCATTAAGCAAATGATAAATAGCGGAGAGAGATCTTTCTCCATTAAATTGCTTAATACAATAAAGTAAGACAAGATGGAAATATCCATGTTTCATTTTATCACCTAACATCGTTTGACAATATTCGATCATCTTCTTTATTTTAACAAATTTTTTGTCCTTCGTTCACAAAATAGGTTTATTTTACCCAATGTTTTCGCTGTGATAAGTATTATCAGCAGAGTTTTTTATTGAAATGTCTAAAAAACAGATTTACAATACTAAATAGGAACAGCAAGAAGTTGATATTTATAAAGAATTGACTCAAGCATTTAAGTTCTACCATATAGTGATAATATGGTATTAATTTTTTCAGGAGGTTTCGTTTTAATGGCAAAATATACGATCGTTGACAAAGACACATGTATCGCTTGCGGAGCATGTGGCGCTGCAGCACCAGACATTTATGATTATGATGATGAAGGTATCGCATACGTTACCTTAGATGATAACCAAGGCATTGTCGAAGTTCCAGAAGAGCTAGAAGAAGATATGATGGATGCTTTTGAAGGATGCCCAACAGATTCAATTAAAATTGCAGATGAAAAATTTGACGGTGATGCGTTAAAATTTGAATAGTTTAAAAAACCCTCCGCATATTGAAGTGACCCCTAAAAGTTAGACACGGTTATTTCATTAGGCAACTTGGGTAAAATGAGTTCGGTATTGCACTGGACTCATTTTTAATTTTGCCTTTATTCGCTTTGTATTGTAGTAATCGATGTATTTTTCTAATTCTATTTTAAAATGCTCTACACTCTCAAATTCTCTTATGTAGAGGAACTCAGATTTCATAATTCCAAAGAAGTTCTCCATAACAGAGTTGTCGTAACAGTTTCCTTTACGAGACATACTTTGGACTATCCCTCTGGATTCAAGTGCGTGACGATATTTCTTCATTTGATAATGCCAGCCTTGATCGGAATGCAGAAGTAGCTGGTGGATATCAGGTAAACGTTCGAAAGCCTTCTCCAACATATTTGAAACAAGAGAATAGGTTGGTCTAGAACCAATTGTGTACGTGATTATCTCCCCATTAAATAAATCTAAGACAGGCGAAAAATAAAGTTTCTCACCGAATATCTTAAATTCTGTAATGTCTGTTACCCACTTTTCATTTGGGGTATTTGCCGTAAAATGGCGGTCTAAAATATTTGGCGCTATTTTACCGACCGAACCTTTATAAGATTTGTATTTTTTCATTCGTACGATACACTTTAACCCTAGTTCTTTCATAATCCGTTGAACCTTCTTGTGATTCACTTTTTGCCCACGATTCGCAAGTTCATCACGAATACGGCGATAGCCATAACGCCCTTCATGTTCTTCATAAATTGCCTTTATTTCCACTTTTAGATCAGCATCTGGATCTAGACGATTCATACGTTCCACTAAATCATAGTAAGTGCTACGTGGAATGCCAGCGAGTTTTACGAGTGCTTTCACCGGATATTTATGCCTTAATTCATAGACTACTTGCGCTTTGTCTTGTTTGGTGATTTTTTCTTGTTTTGAACTAAGGCATTCAACTTTTTTAAATACTCGTTTTCCATTTCAAGTTGTTTAATACGTGATTCCAGTGCCTCGACAGACCCTTCAAGTGGTGTGGATTTAGTTTGTTTTTTCGTATCTTTTTTCATGGATGGACGCCCCTTTATCTTTGATTGAAGGGCATCTAATCCTTGTGTTTCAAATTGCTTTTTCCAAACAAGTATTGTGGATGGAGCAGCTATATTAAAGATAGCCGCTGTTTCCATTATGGACGTACCGTGTTCAATCATATAATTTAGTACGTCTAGTTTAAACTGTTGGGTGTAATTTGTATATAATTTTACGAATGCTTCTACACCATTGTATTCATATTGTTTGACCCATTTAAGAATTGCTTTATTATCAGTTCCCAAAGATTTAGCTAATTCATATGAACTCTCATTTCCATTTAAATAACGTTGAACTGCTTGTAATTTATCTTCTGCAGAAAATTTAGCCATAAAAAACTGCACCTCCAACTGTTAGATGGTGTCTAACAATTGGGGTGCAGTTCATATATTGCAGAGGGTTTTTTATTTTTACTTTTAGTTATCCACTTTACTTTTTTCCCCTTCTAAAAATGCTTAAACACTAAACTAATTTAGCGTTGACCCGATGCGTTACCCGATTGAGTTGCATAATTGGTTTCGTTATTCACATATACTATTAGCTTTTGCCCCGGGTAGATGAGATCAGTTTCAAGCTTATTCCATTTCTGGAGTGAAGGAATCGTGACCTTATAGATTTGAGACACTTTCCATAAAGTGTCTCCCTTCATGATTGTGATCACCTTTTTAGGCAGTTCCTGCTCTTTTCCATGTTTTCCTTGTGGCTTTACAATTGTAGTTGACTGCAGCTCTGTTTCAGCAGATTTTTCTTTAAACACATTTGATTCAGTATTTTGCTTAGAAGTCTTAGAACTTTGTTTATCTTCTGAATGAACCGTTTCATTTGGCAAGTCAAAAACAAAGATTGGGTCTAATGCATGTTCTTTTTCATATGTCCATTCGCCTTTATGCAATTCGAAATGTAAATGTGTTCCTGTTGAAACCCCTGTATTCCCAATAATGCCAAGTGTTTGTCCTTTTTGAAGTATGTCTCCTTCGCTAACCAGTCTTTTACTTAAATGAGCATATACCGTTTCATAGCCTTCTGGATGTTCAACAAAAACAACATGTCCATATGTATCGGAATGATACGATTTCGTTACGTTTCCAGCAGATACGGAGACGATTTTTTCTCCTTCAGGTGCGGCAATGTCGATTCCTTTATGGTTTCCATTCCTTGTTCCAAATGTATCTGTAATAACGCCGTCAACTGGCTGAACCCAGTTTTCTTCTAATTCATCTATGTAAGATTGTGCCTCCACCTGATTATGTATACATAAGGTAATTCCAATAAATAGTCCAAACATGTTGATCAACCTTACTTTTTTTACATTTACTAGCATTTTTCTCCCCCTACATTTTTTAAAGCAATTTCCATACATCTACAAATTTTACTCCTAAATGAACTCCGAATTCGTGTAAAGCTACAGGGATATTACATGTAAGCTTGTCTTGGAAAAGAACAACAGTTAGTATATAACATTTTTTTCCTTTCTATACATGAAAAATAGGGAAGCGATTTCCATCCCTCGGGGAAAAGTCGTTCCAGAATAATAAAAGGTGTTCTTTACCTTTAATTCAGAAATAGCTTGACTTTCAGTGGCAGGCGCTGGCAATCTATATTGCGGCGTCCTGTGCTTCAGAGCTAGACATCAAAAAAAGAGACTCTAAAATAGAGCCTCTCTAATTCGCTTTAACCGGGTTCGGCGAAAAAGGTACTTCAATCGGTTTTGTCACATCCATTTCACCAATCCTATCGGTTGTGATTCCTTTAAATTGAACAGTATCATATCCAAATTCCTTTGCAGTCATTAACATAGCTTCTAACATAATTATGGACGCTTCACTATTCTCTACACCTGCATCTTGATTAATTTCAATTTCAATCTGGTCACCTTTTGGTGTTGTAGTAATGTTGGTAACTGTATTTAATATTGTTGGTTTTAAGTCATTCTCCTCGATCCCTTGCTTCATCGCTTTTAGAGCTCCATCAATTGAATCATATGAAATAGGTGATGGCACGAGGAGCTTTAATGTATTTTCATCAAATTGATAGAGAAAATAGGCTTTTTTCGTTTCTTTGCTCACATCTAAATCATTTTTAGGGCCTGATTGGCCGAATTCAATGCCTTCTTTTTGATTTGTATAAAGATTGGCTTTTTTATAATTAAGCCATTTAAAAGTTTCAATAATTGCATTTTGATATAATACATCATTTGTAGAAGAAGACAAATTCGGTACACCCTTATAATCGATGGTAATTTCCTCAGATTTTTCTGACTCAGAAAATTCAGTTTCACTTAATTCATAAGTAATCGGTCCAATCTCCTCCTTATATACATCTGGATTTACCTTCTCAATTTGTTCAAGCTTTTCTTGCTTTTTATTTGCTTCAAGACTTACAGGAAGAATGTTTTTAGCTTCAGAATCAGTAAAACCAACTGTAATAACGTCTTCTGCCTCACTTGCTGCCGTTACAAAAGTTTGTTGTTTATCATTTAGTAATGAAGCTTTAGCAAGCTCCTTATTCTCTAGTTCTTGTTGTGGTTCTGCCATTTCCTTATTGTTCTCGGAAGAACGCTGTGTTTTTTCTGAACTCTCTGTTGTAGATTTAGAAGACATATCCATCGCACTTTCTTCATTTAACTGTAAGCTCTGAAAGAATAGTGGAGAGATCAAAGCGAATATAAACAATGCCGCTATAACAGCAATTGCCGGTGCGGCCCAAGTTCTATTTGTTTTCCCCTGATGCTGTTTAGAAAGAATAGTTTGATAGATATCTTCCGATGTTTGTTTATCCTTAACAGAGGGTAGCTGCTTCAAAAGCTTCTCGAGCTGTTCTTCATTCCACTCCTGTCTTTTCAATCGAAAGCCCCTCCTTTGAAATCATCATCATTTGTTTTTGCAGCTGCTTTAACGCACGATGCTGAGTTGTCTTTACCTTACTAGACGTCCACCCCAGTGCTTCCGCTGTTTCTGTAATGGATAGTTCCTGAAGGTATCGTAAAATCAGTACAGCGCGCTGGTCAAAAGAGCAGGAATCAAGTGAGCGGTACATCCACTGAATTTTTTCGTTTTTTAAGGCAATCTCATCTGGTAATGGTTTAAGATCTTCTATCTGATGTTTTTGCCAATCAAACTTTTCTAAAATCCGCCTGCGAATCGTTTTTTGTTTGCGGAACCAATCAATGGCCACATGTCTTGCAATGGAAAACAACCATGTCTTTTCCGTGCTTCGACCTTCGAAATTATCATAGGCCTTTAAAACACGAATATATACCTCCTGCACCAAATCTTCAGCTTGCTCACGATTTTTCACCATATAGAATAGGAATTGAAATAAATCATGATGATATTTTTCATATAATCTCTGAAAGGTATCCTCCATGAATGCCCCTCCATTCGTTTATTTAGTCGATAACAACTTGGAAAAGTTGCGCATATGTTTGAAAAGGAAATAATTTTGAAATATTTATGTAATATTTGACTTCAACTATGTTAACTTTAGCATACTTACTATCATTCTCGAAGTCTCTCATAAAAATTTCACAAAAAAATATCGTTTGATCCTTTTTACAATGTTCATTGCAAAACGATCAAACGATTGCCAGTAATTACATCAAAATAAAGCCTAACTTTTACTCACGATCTTTTTTCAAAGGTTTGCTTTTAAACACAAGTGCACTTCTCTCGTATTCAACGTCCTTTACACCTAAGCGAAAATTAATAACCCTTGCTAGAGCAAAAAAATAATCTGATAAACGGTTTAAGTATTGCAAAACAAATGGATTTATCTCCATTTCCTTTTGTAAAGACACTGTACGTCTTTCCGCCCTGCGTGTCACTGTTCTTGCAAGATGAATGACAGCGGCAGCCGGACTGCCTCCAGGTAAGATGAACCTTTCTAATTCGGGTGCTTCCTTTACATAGTGATCAATTCTCTCCTCCAGAAAGGTAACCATCTCAGCTGTTGTTTTATATGGGTATTTTTCCTTAACAACTGCTAAATCACCTCCACAGTCAAATAACTCATGTTGGATTTTTTCTAATTCATGATAAATATCACTGAACATAGGTTCTTTAAGCAACGTCATTGCCTGACCTACAAAGGAATTAGCCTCGTCAATTGTTCCATATGCTTCAACACGCAGATGGTCTTTATCCACTCTTCCACCAATAATACTAGTTTTGCCACTGTCACCTGTTCTGGTATATAAGTTCATTTTTTTCCCACTCTCCAATATGCATTTTTTACCAGTGTATCGGCCTATCGTTATTTATACTTTTCGAGCTATTTCTTTAATCTCCTTTAAATAGTTCATTCAATATGTAATAATTCACCAATTTAAAATGTGGAAAAAGCCCACTCTTTCGAATAGGCTACATGATAAAAGTAAGAAAATTGTTCCTTATGAAACAAGATTGTTCGTCAAACTTATTCAGAATCATGGTTATTTCGCGGTAAAAGGATGCTAAATGTCGTACCTTCTCCAATTTTACTATGAACTTGAATTTTTCCCTTATGTGCTTCTATGATATTTTTTGCAATCGCCAAGCCTAGTCCAGTTCCGGTTCTTCCCCTTGTTCTTGCCTTATCAGCCTTATAAAAACGTTCAAAGACAAAAGGTAAATCTTCTTCTGGGATTCCGCTTCCTGAATCTTTGACTTTAATCATGATGCCTTCATCATGATCTGTCACATTAATTGCAACTGTACCATTTTCTGAAGTATGACGAATGGCATTATCAATTAAATTTGTTAGCACCTGCTCAATACGATCAGGGTCAAATATAAAGTAAGGCTCTTTTAGCTCAATATTAGCATATAGTGTAATCATTTTTTCCTTTGCAAGCCCTTGAAACTTTCGATTAATTTTATCAATAAATGTAGGAACTGAAACCTCTTCTATATTTAAAGAAATATGACCAGCTTCCATTCTTGCTAAGTCTAATAATTCATTGACTAATCTGCCCATACGCAATGATTCATCGTAAATAACTTGGGCTATTTCACGCTTTTCTTCATCAGTGCTTGCAATATCATCAATAATCGCCTCACTATAGCCTTGGAGCATGGAAATTGGTGTACGGAGTTCATGACTAACATTGGCAATAAAGTCCTTTCGAAGTTTATCTAAACGACGCTCATCTGTCATATCTCTAAGGACTGCTACTGCACCCCGGACATGTGAGTGATTATAGAGCGGACTCATTAAAATTACCCAGCTTCTTCCTTGAATCGTTATTTCATGCACCTGCTCCTTTTCTGAATGAACGGCTCTATGAAACAGCTCTTTTGCTTCAGGTGGGAGTTCCTCACCAGATTTAATTTTCATTCCTTGTTCATAATACCATGCTTGCAAAAAGCGCTCGGCTGGAGGATTTGTCACCAATATTGATCCATCAATATTCAATGTAATAACACCATCTGCCATACTGCTTAATATATTTGATAAATGCTCTTTTTCCTGACTAAGGGCATTAATATGAAATTTTAACTGTCTCCCCATTTGATTAAAGGCTATTCCTAGCTCGCCAATTTCGTCCTGGGACATAATCGGAACCTTTGTTTCGAATTTTCCTTTTGCAAGCTCCTGGGCTACCTCACGCATTTTTCTTAACGGATAGGTGATCCTTGTAGATAAGAAGAAAGCAAATATCGTTGTTAGTATGATCGCAATCCCCGCTGCTAAAATAATATACTTTGTCGTTTCCTTTGTTGTATCATGAACAGCTAATAAAGATTGTGAGATAAAGATGGCCCCTGTTTCCGATTCGGAAATCTTATACGGGACCCCAACGACTAAAACTTCTTCCTCACCATTATTCGGCTGCTCCAAATTTGTACGTTTTCTAACTTCACGATCTTTCGTTAACACAACCGCAAGATCTTCATCTTGATAAATATCCTCAAATTCCAAATGAGGAATTTGCTCTTCTTCAATAGGTGAATTCCAATAAGTATTATCATCCTTAACGATAAGAATATGAGTTAACTCATCCGTTAATTCCCAAGTTATCGACCTTGCAAGAGATTGATCCTGATGACTCTCCATAATCGCAGATACTTTGTTCGCGAGCTGATCTAGCTCCTTTTCAGCTTCTTCAACATGGTAGTTTTCGATAAATTCTAGCATGAGAATCGTTAAAACAAATAAGACAAAGGAAACGAGTAAGATAATCGTTCCCCAAAGTTTACCAACTACACTTTTCCAAAGTATCATGCATTATTAACCTCAAATTTGTAGCCTACTCCCCAAACTGTTACAATCATTTTTGCAGCTTCCGGAGAAACTTTGCTTAATTTTTCGCGAAGTCGCTTAACATGTGTATCCACAGTACGTAAATCACCGAAAAATTCATATTGCCATACCTCTTTTAAAAGCTTCTCCCGGTCATATACTTTATCAGGTGTTTTAGCAAGAAAATACAAAAGCTCATATTCTTTTGGAGTTAAGCTTACCTCTGTGCCATCAGCGGTCACTCGATGTGCATCATGATCGATCGATAAATGAGGAAAAACAATAACATTTTTTGCTTTTGTATCTGTTTTTAAATAAGAAGTTTGTGACGATCTTCTCAGAAGCGCCTTTACACGTAAAACGACTTCTCTTGGACTGAATGGCTTTACAATATAATCATCTGTTCCAACCTCAAAGCCTTGTACCCTGTTTGCTTCTTCTCCTTTTGCTGTGAGCATGATAATAGGTGTTGCTTTCTTTTCCCGAAGCTGTTTACACACCTCTATCCCGTCTATACCAGGCATCATAATATCAAGCATAATCAAATCATATTCATTATTTAATCCAAGCTCCAATGCCTCATCGCCATTTTCCGCTTCATCTATTACATAATTTTCTCTTTCTAAATACATCCGTAAAAGTCTGCGAATGCGGTCCTCATCATCTACAACTAAAATTCTTCCATTTTGGTTCTCTTCCATTAGTAAGCCCTCCCTAATTAGAATTACGTAAGCACCTATTCAAACTCTTGCCTTTTAAGAAAAGCCTTCACTGCACAGGAGTGAAGGCTTTGACAGCAGCGTTAAATGATGTTCATGCTACTAAATACATGTTTTTGTTGTCTATCCACCTAGTATTTTAAATCAACTATTATTTATGCATAAGAATGCAAGCCGGCAATTACTAAGTTTACAAAAATTAAATTAAACATAATAATCGCAAAGCCTACTACGGCAAGCCATGCTGATTTTTCACCATGCCAGCCTTTTGAAAGACGCAGATGCAAATATGCAGCATAAAATAACCATGTTATCAAAGCCCATACTTCTTTAGGATCCCATCCCCAAAAACGAGTCCAAGCAATTTGCGCCCAAATCATCGCAAAGATTAATGCTCCAAGAGAGAAGACAGGAAAGCCAATCGCAACAGAACGGTATCCAATCTCGTCAACAAGATCTAAATTGACGTTTTTTGTGAAAGGCTTAATAAGCTGTGAAATACGTTTGCGGAAAATAAGCCTCATTGCCCCGTATAAAATCGAACCAATAATCACCGACCAAATCACAGTATTTAGTTTTCGCGCAGAAATGATCGCAGGAAGCTCGACAAACGGTTCAAATTTTCCCTCAGTAATTAATTCTCCTTCATGCGGCCCTACTAATGCAGGAAGATTAAATTCCATGACAACCTCTTGGCCTTCTTTATCCACCCAGTTAAATTCTGCTTGATAGTCCATCGCTCTAAAAGTAGTTGTTATAATGATAAACCCGATTGTTACAACTAAAACATACATTACAGCTTCTAACCAGAATGTTTTTTTCGTTGATTTCGTTTGGTCTACTACTGTCACAAGATGTATGATTCCCGCTACTGCACTAATTGCTAAAATCGCTTGTCCTAGCGCAGCAGTTGTTACGTGAATATAAAGCCAGTGACTTTGCAATGATGGGATCAGCGGGCTGATATCTGATGGAAACATACTTCCATAAGCTATTATTATTATAACAATAGGTAAGGTAAATAGACCTAAAACAGCAACTCTATAGATAAAGAAAAGAATAATAAAAGCTAGCACCAGCATCATGCCAAATGCAGTTGTAAACTCAAATAGATTACTAACAGGTGCATGACCTGATGCAATCCATCTCGTGATAAAATAGCCAAGTTGTACAACAAAACCGATAATTGTAGTCGCAACGGCCAGAACTGTCCATTTACTCATTTTATCCGTTTTGCTTCGTTTATCCCGTATTGATCCGCCAAACAGGAAGACCGCAACCAAATACAAGATAAACGCAATTTCTAGTAAAGTACTGCTAATTGCTGCCACATGTTTCCCTCCTTTTTACGGGTTATTCTTTTTCCTTTTGGTCTTTTGGTATTGTTAATGACGTTCCGTCTAATAATACTTTTAATTCATTTTGCAATGCATAATAGTTTTTATTTGTATGACCAGCGATTAATACCTCATCACCGCTCTGTTTTATCCAAATGCGACGGTGGTTCCAATACATTCCTTGAATTACACCAATCATAAAGATCGCTCCACCGACTCCTAAGATCCAAAGGGTCAAATCTTTTCTAACCGTTAAGGCTGTTAAATTTTTTGTCTCAACACCTTCAAATTTCATCTTATACTTATTATCTCCAGAAGGCTCGATCGTCTGTTGGATCGCAACAAAGCTTGTCTCACCTTTAGGTGTTTCAGGGGTGGTCATTTTAAAAACGAAGGCTGGATTATTCGGAATACTTGTTTTTGTTGCTGGAACACCTTCGTCATTAAAATAAAAATCCGGTAAATAGGTTGTAACCTCAACTTTGTAGCCATTTCCTAAATCATAATTCGTTTTTGGATTAAGCAGGTCCACTGTTATTTGACCAAAGCTTTCTTCTGTTTCCTTGTCTATTAAACTAAATGTCATTTTATTTAATTCATTTAATTTATAATCTACTTGATAAAGAGCAAATGATTCAAATTTAAGTGGTTCATTTACACGGATTTCTGCTTCTTTTACTTCTTGAAGTTCAGGCTTTGCACCGTGGACAATTTCACCTTTTCGTTCATATAAAACGACATTTGATTGGAAGTTTTTAACAACAGAGCCATCACCTGCTCGAGTAATGGCATCTTCAAATACTTCTTTTTCATTTTCTTTTTCGTAAACTTCCATAATGAATTTTTTATTTTCTAAATAGTATTTTCCGCTTGTCCCTGGAATTACTTCAGTTTCGCCTTCGCGTACCCATAGCACTTCATCAACATACATACCGGGAACAGAACGAAGCATGGCACCTATAAGGAAGATGATAAGCCCGCAATGATTAACATAAGGGCCCCATCTAGAAAAACGTCCTTTTTCAGCCAATAAGCTGCCATTTTCTTCTCTGACATTATAGCGGCGGGACATAAGTCGTTTTTTTAATTCGTCTAAATGAACATCATTGGTTTTCGTAGAACTAAACAGCCGCTGACGTTTCATAAATGTGTCATGTCGAGTAACACCTTGCTTTTTCAATGCACGGTAAAGCGGAACAAAACGGTCTAAGCTTGCAATCACAAGAGAGATCCCTAATGATGCCACTAAAATCATGTACCACCATGAACCATACAAATTATGAAACCCTAAATCATAATATAATTGTCCCAAAATTCCATATTCATCTCTGTAAAACTCGCTTGCTGTTACAGTTGGCGGTATGTACATCTCCTGCGGAAACACGGTACCAAGTGCTGAAGCAATTAAGAGCAATACAATGATCCAGATTCCCACTTTGACAGATGAAAAGAAATTCCATATTTTATCGATAATCGATTTTTTATACGTTTGAGAGCGTCTTGCAGTCCCTTCATACTTCATATCCAATAGTTTTTTTGCTTCTTTTGTCTCTTTATCACTTATTGGATTTCCACAGGCTTCACATAAATGTGTGCCTTTTGGATTTGCATGTCCGCACTCACATTGTACCTTATCCATGCCAAAAACTCCCCATTTAAGGTTTGATCTGTTCCATGAAGTCTCTTACCATTCTCTCTGTTAATGAACCTGATGTAATATGTACAACTTCTCCTTCAGGATTGATGAGAAATGTAGTAGGCAAAGGTCCTACCCCATACGCATTTAATACTTGACGATCTTTATCAAGAAGAATAGGAAACGATAAGTCATGTCTATTTACAAAGCTTTGAACAGCAACATTCGATTCTGCAATATTAACAGCTAATACTTCTACACCCTGGTTTTTATAATATTCATACTGATTTTCCATGTATGGCATTTCACGTTCACATGGCTCGCACCATGTTCCCCAGAAGTTTAAGAATACACCCTTTCCCTTATAATCGGAAAGCTGATGCTGATTCCCTTCTAAATCCACTAATTGAAAATCAGGCGCTGCACTCCCTACTTTTACCTTTTCTTTACTGACAAAGAAATTTGTATATAATGTATACCCTAAGGCACCAATTAAAGCAATTAAAATAATAGAGCGCATAAGTAAGCGTTTTTTCTTCATGGACAAACTCCCCTACAATTTAAACATTCAAAGCCATTATAACACTATTAAAATGCATGATCTTTCGCAGTTTTTGAAGTTTATGTGAAAAATTATTTCACATGACTTCCATGCTGTGCAAGAGCTCGAAGCTGTTTTACTTCGTGTGGTGAGAGCTCCCTTGAATCACCAGTGGAAAGCCCTTTTAAATCGAGAAATGCATATCTTTCTCTTTTCAGCTTTAGAACGGGGTGGCCGATTGCTTCAAGCATTCTGCGAACCTGGCGATTTCTCCCTTCGCGAATTTTCATTTCAACAATGCTTGTCTGTTTTTTCTTATCAATTGATAATACTTTAACTGCTGCAGGTGCTGTCTTTCCATCTTCAAGATGGATCCCTCTTTCTAACTGCTTTACCTTTTCACGTAGTGGAATACCCTTTACTTTTGCCACGTACGTTTTTTCAATTTCGTAACGCGGATGCATGAGACTGTTGGCGAACTCACCATCGTTCGTTAATAGCAGCAACCCTGATGTATCATAATCAAGCCTTCCTACTGGATAAATTCTTTGCTTAATATACGGAAAAAAATCTGTTACTACCTTTCTGCCTTTGTCATCCTTAACAGCTGAAATAACACCGGTAGGTTTGTATAAGAGTAAATAAACCGGTTCTTCTCGCTCTAATGGTATACCCTCGACCTCAACTTGATCATGGTCGCCCACCTTTGTACCAAGCTCTTTTACAATTTTACCGTTCACCTTTACCTTACCTTCTAAAATTAACTGCTCTGCTCTTCTTCTCGATGCAATGCCTGCATGAGCAATTACTTTTTGTAAACGTTCCATCTAGTTCACCTCGTTAACATCTTACTGCTTTCATCTTTTTTTAACAAGTTTCAACAATCGGCCGTGAAAATATGACCCCATCGTTAAAACTCATGTCGCTCATTGATTAATCTGCGTCAAAATCTGCCTAATCATCATACCACATTTTTGAGTATAAGTTTTAATTCCTGAGAAGGAGCATGGCAAATACAAAAAGACCACTCAAAAATATTGAGCAGTCCTTTGGTTCACTGTAATTCATTTATGCAAATAACAATGTGACAATCACTATTGCGGTGACAATTCCGACAACATCTGCCAAAAGGCCGACCTTTAGGGCATCACCCATTTTTCTAATACCGACTGCACCAAAATAGACAGTCAGAATGTACAAGGTTGTATCAGTACTGCCTTGCATTGTTGCTGCTAGCATTCCAACAAATGAATCCGGCCCATAGGTCGCGATGATATCCGAAGTTAAACCTAATGCTGCTGTCCCAGAGATCGGACGGATAAATGCGAGAGGCACTATTTCGGCAGGAATATTTAGTAAGTCCAACATAGGCTTTATGAAATTCATCAAAAATTCTAACGCACCTGAAGCACGGAAGATTGAAATCGCTACAAGCATCCCTACTAAATATGGAATGATTGAAAAGGAGATTGTTAACCCTTCTTTTCCACCTTCAACAAAGGTTTCATAAGTAGGAACTTTTTTGAATGTCCCATATATTAATATAAAACCAATAATCACTGGAATTAACCATAAAGATATCGCACCTATGATTCCCATGCCTGATCACCCTTTTCTCTTTCTCCGATAATAAAAGAACCGATCAATCAAAATTCCACCGATTGCTGAAATAATTGTAGTAATTAGGGTAGGTCCAACGATGCTTGTCGGTGAAGAAGAACCATAGGTCATCATGATCGCAATCACAGTTGTCGGAATTAAGGTTATGCTTGAGGTGTTAATCGCCAAAAATGTTATCATCGATCTGCTTGCAGTATCTGAGTTTCCATTTAAAACCTTTAATTGTTCCATTGCTTTTATTCCTAAAGGAGTAGCCGCATTTCCTAAACCAAACATATTGGCCATCATATTTGATAACATATACCCCATTGCTGGATGATCATGAGGAACCTCTGGAAATAACCTTGACACAATTGGTTTAAACAAATTGCCCAACTTCTCTAATAAGCCTGCTTTTTCAGCAATTTTCATTAAACCAAGCCAAAAGACAAGCACACTAATTAACCCGAACGATATTGTTACAGCTTCCTTTCCACCTTTAAAAATCGCTTCATTTACTTGATCCATCGTTCCATTAAACATCGCAAAGACAATGCCGATAACCGTTAAAAAAACCCAAATGAGATTAACCATATTTATTTACCCCGGTAGCTGCGAAAAATAGATTTTTGAACAACTCCCAAAAAGAGTTCTTCGGTTTTTCAACTTTTCCATTGTCAAAATAAATTGGCAACTTTTCGATTTCCCTTTCATCAAGCTTCACAGACATTTTCCCTACGACATTTGGAACATCTTTAGGTTCCTTCCACTTCTTTTTTGGCGTTAGCAAGGATAGATTAATTTTAATCTTTTCCTGCTCCTCAGCTGTTAATGGATACAAAATATCTCGTTTAATAAACACCTTATCTTGATAAAAGTCATTATCAATATTACTTAGCGTACCTTCCTGCTTAATTTTTACCAACTCATAGTTGTTGAAGGCAAAATCGTGCAGATTGATATGATCATCCCAGTCATTAGGATCATTCAATGTCACAACAATCGTATTAAGTCCGTTTTTTGAAGCAGTTGAGACGAGCGTTCGCTTTGCTCTAACAGTATAACCTGTTTTTCCTCCAGTGCTATATTTATAAAGACCTGTTACTAATTTATTCTTGTTATGCCAAACTCTGTCCCATTTTTCATTAGGATTCGGTGCTCTATGTGTTTCCGTTCCTGAAATTTTTCGATAAGTTTCATTCTCCATAGCGTATTTGGTTAAGATCGCCATATCATAAGCTGTGGAATAATGATTTTCATGGTCGTCAAGTCCATGTGGATTGGCAAATTCAGTGTTTGTCATCCCAATTTCCTCAGCTTTCTGATTCATCATGACAACAAAGCCTTCTAAGCTTCCGCCAACATGCTCTGCAATGGCAACAGCCGCATCATTTCCCGAACGTAGCATTAAACCGTATACAAGATCCTCTAATTTTATTTTTTCTCCCTTTTGTAAATAAATCGAGGAGCCTTCAGCTTGCAATGCTCTTTCACTAACCTTTACCATCTCATTCAACTTGCCGGACTCAATGGCGAGAATAGCCGTCATGATCTTAGTGATGCTAGCAATTCTCATTTTTGTGTTGGCTTCTTTTTCATAAAGAATACGGCCTGATTCTTGGTCGATTAAGATCGCAGCCTGTGCACTAACACCAACAGCTGATGAGGGATGGGGAAATAATGTTATTAGCAGAAAAATGATGATCATACTGGTTGTAATTTTCTTTATGTACAGCATATCGGTCCACGTCCCCTTACTTGTTTTGTACAAGTTTATGCAGGTGGACAAAGCTTATGAATGAATTTTGAAAATTACCCATGAACTCCAACGTCTAATTCTTCAGGTATGGCTAGAATGCCACTCACTACATTGCTTGCCAAGGAAGGCGGTGAAGTTTTTCTAAAAATAATAACATTTGTATTGGAGTATGTGCATCTTTATCTTCAAGCCAAACTGAAGCTATCGTTCAAAAAGGCTGACTTTGAAAGTTTATGTTAACCATCTCATAATGCACAATGGTAACACTCCTTCTAGTCAACCTTCTCCATTTTGCTATTTTAAATCTTCTAATGTTTCATTAAACTTTTCAAAAAATAAGTCTGCTTCTTCCTGCTCGTACGCTTCTTCAGCTTTGGCAGGAAGCGGCGGCAGTTCTTTAATAGATTTTAAACCAAAATATTCAAGAAATTCCTTTGTTGTTCCATAAAGAATGGCCCGTCCCGTTCCTTCTGCTCTGCCAACCTCTTTTATCAAAATTTTTGAAAGGAGTGTTTGAATTGGTCGTTCCGTTTTCACTCCGCGAATTTCTTCAATCTCCGACCTTGTTATTGGTTGGCGGTAAGCTATAATCGCTAATGTTTCAAGTGCCGCTTGTGAAAGGGAGGAATTTACCGGAGCCTCAACTAACCTTTTTAAATAGATAGCATGTTCTTTTTTAGTTGTAAGCTGGTAGTGTCCGGCAACTTCAACTAATTCAATGCCGCGCTCCTTATCTTTATAGCTCTGTGAAAGCTCTTCTAAAATACCTGTGACTTCCTGTTCTTCGATCTCTAATACAACCGCAAGCTGCTTTAAAGAAAGGCCCTCGTCACCTGCTGCAAATAAAAGAGCTTCAACAATCGATTTCCACTCAATTACACCCAAGGACATGAGCTACTCACTCCCCATTACATAAATATCTGAAAAATTATTCTCTTGTTCAATTAAAACTAAATGTGATTTCATTAATTCCAATATCGCTAAAAAAGTAACAACTAAATGGTCTTTGCTATTAGATGGAAATAAATCAACAAACCTACGTCTTCCGGGATTTATTCGTAAATCCTCTAAGATTTCTTCCATTCTTTTTTCAATCGGTATTTCTTGCCGGGTAATTTTGGTTTGAAGCGGTTTTTGGATTTTCTTTCTCCTTAACATTTTTTGAAAAGCACCGAGCATGTCATAAAGCGAAACGTTCAAGGAATCCATCTGATTGGTAGACTGTGAGCCGTACTCGCTTAAATCACTCGGAGGCTTCGTATAGACCTGTGAGCGGCCTTCTTCAAGTGAACGCAAATCCTGTGCTGCTTCTTTATATCTTCGGTATTCAATTAATCTTCTCATTAATTCTTCACGAGGATCCTCTTCCTGCTCTCCCTCGAACTCATCATCAAACAGATCTTCCTCTTGTTTTGGTAACAGCATTCTGCTTTTAATAGAGAGTAAAGTTGCTGCCATCACTAAATATTCAGAAGCAATATCAAGCTCCAATTCTTGCATTGTGTGTATATAAAGCATGTATTGCTCTGTAATTTCCGAGACAGGAATATCATATATATCAATTTCCAAGCGATTAATTAAATGAAGCAAAAGATCTAATGGACCTTCAAAAGCATCGATTTTCACATGATACTGCAATTTTATATCCCACCATTCTTACAACTAGCCACCATATAGTATAGAGTAAATTTACAGCATGTCCAAGAAATATTTAACCCTATTTTACAAAAACGCAACTTTTTCCGCTGATTGATCGACTACACAACATAAACAAAAGAGATCCTATCTTGTTTCTTATTAAAATACCCAAAAAATAGACGTTAGCCCATACATTTCTGTTACGGTCTCATATATTACAAATGTAATAGCTCAACATTAAGGAGGAATATTAAATGGGTGAACAAGGTTTTAACTATGGCGGTGGATTTGCGTTAATCGTTGTATTGTTTATTTTATTAATCATTGTTGGTGCTGCTTGGTTATATTAATAATGGATGGGGCTGCTGTTCATTCAGCAGCCTTGACTTGAATATGCTACAATGATATTTATTGGAACGGAAGGATGTATTCGGTATGTATGACCAAGCATATATAGACTTTCTCATATATTTTCATTGTGACCGTGATTATTTTGAGTGTCACGAAATACTTGAAGAGCATTGGAAAAATGATCCTCCCAATGAACGAAAAGACTACTGGGTTGGACTTATTCAAATCGCGGTTGGCTTATATCATCAAAGAAGAGGGAATTTCGCCGGTGCCTTGAAAATGATTTCAAACGCAATTAAGCTGCTAAAGAGTGAGAGTCAGGCCCTGGAAAATCTCGGATTACATAAAGAAGAGTTAATAAACCAATTACTAAAAAGAAAGAATGAAATTCTAAACGGCAATAGCTATTATAGTTTCAACTTTCCCATCATCGATCAGGACTTAGTAACGATTTGTAAAACACAATGTCATGATCAAAAAAAATGGGGAAAAGAAAGTGACTTAACAAATGAATATTTAATCCATAAACATACAAAACGAGATCGGACGAATATCATAGCTGAACGAAAAAACCAGCTTGAGCTCAGAAAATCTAAAAAAGCGGAAACTCCTTGAACAGAGACGTTTGCAGCAACATAATCATCATTTACTTTTTAAAAATAAAGGCTGTCTCAAAAAGGGAAACCCCCTCTGAGACAGCCTTTTTCTTTTTCTAACAATCCTTGTCATCATCACTATTACACTTTTTAAAAAATGCTTCTGTTTCGTCATTAGGAACAACAGATTTGTTTTTGTAGAGGTCTTTCACTGCATTTACCATACGTTTACCAATACCCTGCTGGCGATGGGATGGGTTCACTGAGATATGCTGAACTTCTACAAGCTCATCACCTTTAAGAACAACTCCAATTGCACCGATAATATCCTCTTCTTGCTTCCATAGAAACAACTGCCAATCACCTGCGGTTTCATACTGTTTAACTGTTTGTTGCAATTGCTTCAGATCCTTTTCCGCCGGCATAAATGACAGGAGGCCCATTGCAATTTTTTCAAAACTCTTCTTATAACGTATTAACATATATACCCCTCATTAACGAAATAGCTCCCTAAAAAGCGAAAGCAATATTTTACACCGATAAAATAGTAAGATAAGTACGAGAGTGTGATATCCGAATTCAAGAACAATAGCTCTTTTTAGAAAAACCACTTCTCACAACATTATAAACAGTTTTTTATCGATTTTAAACACTTTTAGGAAAATTAATGTAGGGCTTTAAGTAAATTTGACATTTCGATCGCTGTAACAGCAGCCTCATAGCCTTTATTGCCCGCTTTTGTTCCAGCTCTTTCTACCGCTTGCTCAATTGTTTCGGTCGTTAAGACTCCAAATACTACAGGAACTCCTGTATCCATTGATGCTTTAGAAATTCCTTTAGCAGCTTCATTACATACGTAATCATAATGTGTTGTTGAACCTCGAATAACTGTACCTAAAGTAATAACAGTATCATAATTGCCTGATTCAGCTAGCTTTTTAGCAACTAACGGTAATTCAAAGGCACCAGGCACCCAAGCCACTGTAATATTCTCTTCTTCAACACCATGTCTTCTTAAGCCGTCCTCGGCTCCACCTAAAAGTTTTGATGTGATGAATTCATTAAAACGAGCGACAACAATCGCAACCTTTAATCCGCTACCTATTAAATGACCCTCAAATGTTTTCATTTTTCATTCCTCCAAATTATGTTTGTATTAAAAATGTAAAAAATGACCCAATTTTTCATACTTAGTTCTTAAGTAATGTTCATTTTCTTCTCTTGCAGGCATCTCGATAGGGACTCGATCTAAAACCGTTAAACCATATCCTTCAAGACCGGCAATTTTTCTTGGGTTATTTGTTAATAACTTCATTTTTTCAATCCCTAAATCTTTCAAAATTTGCGCACCGATTCCATAGTCTCTTAAATCAGGTGCGAAGCCCAGCTTCTCATTTGCAGCAACTGTATCATAGCCCTCTTCTTGAAGCTTATATGCTCTCATTTTGTTCAGCAGACCAATGCCTCTGCCTTCTTGGCGCATATATAACAGCACACCTTTGCCAGCTTTTTCGATTTGGGCAAGCGCTGCATGCAATTGTGGGCCACAATCACATCTATAAGATCCAAAAACATCGCCAGTTAAGCATTCGGAATGCACCCGTACTAATGTAGGTTCATCAGCTGAGATTTCACCTTTTACAAGCGCAATATGTTCTTTATTATCTAATAAATTTGAATACCCGATCGCTTTAAAAGAACCAAATTCTGTTGGCAATTCAATTTCAATTTCCCTTTTTACCAGTTTTTCACTGCGATTGCGGTATTGAATTAAATCCTTGATTGTAATCATTTTTAAATCCAACTGCTTAGCTAATATTAGTAAATCAGGCACCCTTGCCATTGTTCCGTCTTCTTTAATGATTTCACAGATAACACCGCCTGGTTTTGCACCACATAAAATAGAAAGGTCTATAGCTGCTTCAGTATGCCCGGCTCTCCGAAGCACCCCACCCTCTTTTGCCACTAATGGAAATGTGTGGCCAGGACGTTTGAAATCTGCCGGCTTTGTGTCATCTGATAATAGGGCTCGTACGGTGTCTGCACGTTCAAAGGCGCTGATTCCAGTAGAATTTGTTTTATAATCAACACTAACTGTAAAGGCCGTTCCATGCGGGTCAGTATTTTGATTTACCATTGGAGAAAGATCTAATCTTTTCGCTTGATTTTCAGTAATCGGTACACAAACCAGCCCTCTACCATGCTTTATCATAAAGTTAATCGTTTCAGGTGTCACCATATCAGCTAAGGAGACAAAATCCCCTTCGTTTTCGCGATCCTCGTCATCTACTACGATAATAACCTTTCCTTCTTTTAAATCAGCAATCGCATCTTCAATTTTATTAAACATTGTCAAGCCCCCTTCATTTAATTTCGTTTTCCTATCATTAATAAAAGCCATTTTCTTCTAAAAATGATTTACTTAATGAAGAGCTTTTAGGATTTACCTGTTGATTTAAAAATTTCTTTATATATTTTCCTATCATATCGCATTCAATATTCACAATGTCTCCAACATCCTTAGTACCTAGAATCGTTTCTGTCAAAGTATGTGGAATAATTGAAATCATTACTTTGTCTTTTTCTAAGCCAAAAATCGTCAAGCTAATGCCATCAATTGTAATCGAACCCTTATGAATTAATGTTTCTGTTAACTCTTCAGAAAGCTGCAATTCATAATAGACAGCATTTGAAACACGCTGTTTTTTAATAATTTTTGCAATTCCATCCACATGTCCTGAAACAAAATGGCCGCCAAATCGGCCATTTGCAGCCATAGCCCTTTCCAAATTAACCATTGATCCTTGTTTTAATTGGTTTAGAGACGTACTTTTCACAGTCTCTGGCATGACATCTACAGAAAAAGTAGCAGAATTATACTCTGTTACCGTTAAACATACACCGTTAACTGCAATACTATCTCCTAAGGAAATATCATTCATGATCTTTTTTGCACCGATCGTAAAAACAATAGCGTCTTTCGAACCTTGAACACTTTTAATTGTTCCAATTTCTTCGATAATTCCTGTAAACATCAGCCTTCCCTCTCTTTGTTACAGCTTCTAGAAAACCTTTTGTTCTTCTAACGTGAAACGAAACTGGCATTCAACCTCCCTTTAATATAATGACCATATTTACGTTTACATAATAATAAAAGCCCTAAGTCGGCAGACTAAGGGCTTGTAAGTTGAGAAATTGATATTTGAGTACGTCAAATAAGAGTATTAAAATCAAAATTTTTTAACAGATTTTAATACACCGCAAAAAATTCGCGCAATTCTTCTCCCATCCAGACTTTAACTGTCGGCTCTAGAGTTTCACTAGATCCACCGTTAACATTTGTTAACGGGTCACGGACTAAGAAGCTATTTAAAGCTTCATCACCGCCGGTAGGGAATTCCACCCTGCCCCGAAGAATGTAAAACGAAATATGAAGTTATAAATTTATTTTATCCGTATAATGTGAGAAACGCAATCATAAAGCTCGTTAATTATAATAAATTATTCTTCAGAAGCAAGAAGTATACAAAAATAAAAGAAGGATGACGCAAATGGCATGTCCATTATCGTCATCCTTTTCAACCTTACTCTTCGAATACTTTTACTTCCTTCATCACATCATTCGGCTTAATTTTATAAACAGCCTCTAGGTTTTCAATGACCTTGCCAAACACAGTATGGACACCATTTAAATGCGGTTGTGGTTCATGTACGATGAAAAATTGGCTGCCGCCTGTATCTTTTCCAGCATGCGCCATTGATAGTGAACCCGCTTCATGCTTATGCGGGTTGCCTTCTGTTTCACATTTAATTGTGTAACCAGGACCGCCTGTACCTGTTCCGTGTGGGCAACCGCCTTGTGCAACAAATCCAGGAATGACACGGTGGAACGTTAAACCGTTGTAAAATCCTTCATTTGCTAATTTTTCAAAGTTTGCTACAGTACCAGGTGCTTCATTTTCAAATAATTCAAAAACGATTGTATCTCCATTTTCCATTGTAATTTGTGCTTTTTTCATATGTATGAAACCTCCAATAAATATAATACGTCTAATAGACATGAACACCATTCTATTCTACTATATTCAAGGAGTGAACAGCAAATAAGATCAATCATAAGAAAAGCGCAAGCGCCTTGGTCATCGCCGTACAAACTGGAGGAGCATCGACTGAGATAAAGGAAACACGGTAAGCGAAGCGAACCGATGTTGACTTATCGTAGGGAGATGATCTGAAGTTTGATAGGCGATAGGCGCTGGAGCTGGATGTCGAAGCGCTTATTCACAATTCAAGAATTTTACAATTTCCTAAACGATAAGAAAAGCGCAAGCGCCTTGATCAGCCTAGGGCAAATAAGACGCTTATGAATAGAAGGCGTTCTTTGCCTTCAATTCATGAGTGGCTAGACCCTAGAGGGGCTAGGAGCTGGAGCTAGACACAAAAACTAAGTACAGAAAGTTATACTTAAACTTTTAAAAAGCCCGATATTGTCATACGATTAGAAACATGATACCCTTACGTTTAAGTTATTGAAACTTAGAACAGGCTATATAATACTGATAAAAATCACTATATATAGATAGAGCCTGTTGAAATTGCTTTACAGCTCAAGGAGGTTATCCCTTTGAAAAAGGTTATATTAAGCTTAATTACGATAATTTTGTTTGCATTCCCATCACTTAGCCACGCTGATGCAGTGGTTGGTGATCTCATTATTACACTTGGAGAGGATTTAACACCACAGCAAAGACAACAACTATTAACAGAAATGAATGCGACTGAAGAAAATCAAATTATTACTGTTTCAAATGAGGAAGAGCATAAATATTTAGGAAATTATATTCCTAAAGCCACAATTGGTACAAAAGCGATTTCTTCTTCTAGTATTACAATTGAACAGGAAGGATCAGGACTTGAAGTATCTACTAAAAATATTAATTGGGTAACAGATGAGATGTATTTAAATGCTCTAATGACTGCTGGGGTGAAAGATGCAACAATTTATGTGACAGCGCCATTTGAGGTTTCAGGTACTGCGGCGTTGACAGGATTAATCAAAGCCTATGAGGTTTCCGCAGATGAAGCGATTCCTGAGGATGTAAAACAGGTTGCAAATGAGGAACTAGTCACTACAGCAAAGCTTGGTGATGAGGTTGGTGCAGAAAACGCCTCTGCTCTTATGGCGAAAATAAAAGATGAAATCGCGAAAAATGGTGTTCCAGAAACTGATGCCGATCTTCGGGCTTTAATTGAAGACTCAGCAAAAGAACTAGGGATTACGTTATCAGAAGAAGATATTAACAGCTTGATCGACCTATTTAATAAAATGAAAGACATTAATATTGACTGGAATCAGGTTGGTCAGCAGCTTGAGCAAGCAAGAGATAAAATATCAAAATTCCTGAACTCTGAGGAAGGTCAAACCTTTTTACAACAAGTTGAAGATTTTTTTATCGCTTTATGGAATGCGATCATTTCAATCTTTACAAATAATGAACAATCAGCTTAAGTGTTAGACCCTAGAGGAGCTAGGCACAGTAGTTTGATACTGTGTGCTTATCCACAGTATAAAAATTTAAATTTCGATTAACAAAGATAAACAAAAACAAAAGAAGTGAAATTCTTGAGAATTTCACTTCTTTTGTTTTTATAAAATTAGATAATTGCCAAACTTTTTATTTATATCTTAACAAACTTCAGCCTTGTGATACTTTTGATTTTAAAGGCAGGTCATTCATAATCAGATCTTCATAGCTTTCTCGTTTTATCACTAGCTGTGCTTCTCCATTTTCTACAAATACCACTGCAGGACGAGGGATTCTGTTGTAATTATTGGCCATGGAATAACCATAAGCTCCTGTACAGAAAACAGCTAATAGATCTTTTGCTTGAACCTCTGGCAATGGTAAATCCCAAATTAACATATCCCCGCTTTCACAGCATTTCCCGGCAATTGAAACCGTCTTGTCATGATTTTCAGTTACTCTGTTCGCTAACACAGCTTCATATTTTGCTTGATAAAGTGCAGGACGAATGTTATCGCTCATACCGCCATCGATCGCTACATACTCCCTAATGTTTGGTACTGTTTTTTTCGATCCAACTGTATAAAGCGTTGTACCAGCATCACCTACAAGGGAGCGGCCTGGTTCAATCCAAATTTCAGGCATCGTGATTCCCATGTCATCGACCTGTTTTTTTACCGCTTCTACAATTTGTTCAACATAATAAGTTGCTGGCAGCGGTTCATCCTCTTTTGTATATCGGATACCAAAGCCACCACCTAAGTTAACAACCTCTGGGATATACGAAAATTCTTCCTTCCAAGCGTTTATTTTTTCAAAAACTCTTTCTGCAGCTAAAACAAATCCAGCTGTATCAAAAATTTGCGATCCGATATGACAGTGAATACCTAATAAATGAATACCTTCAGAATCAAGTACAGTTTTCATAGCTTGTTCAATTTGACCATTTAGCAAGCCAAAGCCAAACTTAGAATCTTCCTGGCCCGTTGTAATATAATCATGTGTATGTGCTTCAACACCAGGTGTTACACGTAAAAGAATCGGTACTTTTCTGCTGTATTCCTTTGAAAGTTCATCGATAAGCTCAATTTCGTAAAAATTATCAACCACAATACAACCAACTTCATGGTCTAACGCCATTTTTAACTCTGCACGACTTTTATTATTGCCATGCAAATGAATTCTTGAGGCCGGAAAACCTGAAGTAATGGCTGTAAAAAGCTCTCCACCAGACACAACGTCCAAAGACAAGCCTTCTTCATTAATTAATTGGAACATCGCAATCGAAGAAAAGGCTTTACTCGCATACGCAACTTGCGCTTTTACACCCATATTTTCAAATGCCTGCTTAAAGCTTCTTGCACGCTCTCTAATTAAAGCTACATCATAAATATAAAGAGGTGTACCAAACTCTTTAGCTAATGTAACCGTATCAACTCCGCCTATTTCTAAATGTCCTGCATCATTTTTCTTACTTGTACCATGTAAGAACACCTTGTATCCCCTCTTTCTATATATAGGCTAGTTATAAAATGTTCCTTTTACTTATGAACGATTGTAACCTATCGCTCATTGTGTAAAAAACATCAATTGATAAGAAGCCATTCATTTTAACTAAAAAGGAAAAAAAGACAGTTAACACCCAGCAGGCAAGTAACTGTCTGTTACGAAAAATCCTTTATAAATTAAACATACAATATCATAAATAAGGGGCACTTTCAATGTCGCTTTACCTAATCTGGCTGTTTTTTTACATTCTGCGGATGGACGATACTTGGTCTAAGCTTTGCACCTGGAACAGTCGTCCGCACAATAATTTGCCATAAGGCCTTTGCATTAAATGGCAAGAAAGGCCATAGATAAGGGGTATTTAAAGACTTTATACTAACAAGGAAAATTAAAATCACTGTACAACCAATGATTAATCCTTCCAAATGGAATAAAGCAACAGCAGTTAGCAAGACTAAACGAACCATCTTATTGGCAACGCTAAGCTCATAACTTGGAGTTGCAAATGTTCCAATCCCTGCAATTGCTACATAAAGGATTACTTCAGGTACAAATAAACCGACATTGATCGCGATTTCACCAATTAAAGCTGCAGCAATTAACCCCATTGCTGTTGACAGGGCTGTCGGTGTGTGAATAGCCGCCATCCTTAAAAATTCCAACCCAAAATCTGCGAGAAAAATTTGTACCACGATCGGGATATTTTTTTTCTCATTTGGACCAATATAATCTATCTTTTCAGGTAATAAAGTAGGTTCAATCGAATATAAAAACCAGATTGGCAATAAAAAAACGGAAGCGAGAATCCCTAAAAAACGAACCCATCTAAGGAAAGTACCTACTGCAGGTGCTTGACGGTACTCTTCAGCATGCTGGACATGATGAAAGATCGTTGTAGGTGTGATAATAACACTTGGAGAGGTATCGACAATGATAATAACATGCCCTTCTAGCAAATGGTTTGCCGCTACATCGGGCCTCTCCGTATAACGAACTAATGGATATGGATTATACCCCTGTCTTACTAAAAATTCTTCTACAGATTTATCGGCCATTGTTATACCATCAATTTTAATGGTTTCTAATTCTTTCTTTATTGTTTTGACAAGGCCAGGATCGGCTACATCTTCAACATACGCAATACATACGTCTGTTTTTGAACGTTCCCCTATTCTCATCATTTCATATCTTAATCTTTCATCTCTAATTCTTCGTCTGATGAGTCCAGTATTGACGATGATATTTTCAACAAACCCATCTCTTGCGCCACGAACAATTTTTTCAGTATCAGGCTCTTGCGGTTGTCTGCCTGGGTAGCTGCGCACATCAACAACTAAACCGTAAGTTGTGTCTTCTATTAAAAAGACAACTAATCCAGATAAAACTTGATCAACTACATCATCCAATGAATAAATTTTTTCAACCGATTGATTAACAAGCTGATTTTCAAGTAACTCTTTAAACTTTAAATTTTCAACCTGATCATCTTTAATCATTAAGAGCTGTCTTAATAATTGTGTAATATAAGCTGTATCACATAAACCGTTCACATAATATAAATTCACTCGATAATCTGTTATCGTAAGCTTTCGAATTCCTAAATCAAAGCTTGTATTCAATCCTACATGGCTTTTAAAGAACTGTTCATTTTCTGCAAGATTCGCTGAGATTGGCTTTTTATCAGTCTTTGTTGTCATGATAACCGCTCCTTTCTAAAATAAGTTCTACTGCCTTCATCGTGACGGGACATCCATTATTCACGCTGTCCTTTCGAGCCATTTTGCCAATGTCCCCTATCCCGACTATTATCGGAACATCTAGTAAATCTAGACAATAAACGGTATCACCACTTATTCTGCCAACCTCAAGATCCTTTAACCCGCTTTTATCTACTCCATATTCTGTTAACTCACCAAATCGGTCAATACTAACATCCACTCTTGCCCATTCGGTCTGATGTGTTTTAGATGCAACAGCGATTACACCTAGCACCTCAATTCGCTGATGCTCTGCTACATATTTTAAGGCTGTTTCACCTGCACCTTCACCTAAGAGGCCGCAATCATCAAACATGACAAAAACCGGGTCATTTTTAGCCTCGAGGATGAGCTGAACAATTTCCGGTCCAGTTAATGTAGTTGGATTTCCCTGAGACCTGGAAATGGCTCTGCCACCTATTTTAGCTGCTACATATTCAACTGTTCGTGCAGCATACTCATCCCCATCTGTTACTAAGATGACCTTTCGTTTTTTTGTCAATGTTTCATCCTATCCTTTCGGTTTGAAAATAAGTGCCATAATGAAAGCAAACAAGATCGCAGCAGAAATACCGGCTGAGGTTAATTCAAAGATCCCCATTCCTATTCCAATAAATCCATGTTCATTAGCTTTTTCCATTGCACCATGGAGCAGAGAATGACCAAAGCTCGTGATCGGTACGGTTGCTCCTGCACCAGCAAAATCAATTAATTTATCATATATGCCAAAGCCATCTAAGATCGCTCCTGATACAACAAAAGTACTCATGACATGTGCCGGAGTTAATCCGAAAACATCTAAAAGCAGTTGTCCAATGACACAAATCGCTCCGCCGACAAGGAATGCTATCACGTATTCCATTAGCTATTCACACTCCTATCCGTTCTTTCAAATACAACTCCGTGTGCAATGGTAGGAATCGATTCTTTTTGTTGAATCATTGTCGGGCTTAATAATGCTCCAGTTGCTACGACGAAAACACGGGACAAGTTTCCTTGCTCTAATTCATTAAAGATATGGCTATATGTCACGACTGCCGAGCAAGCACAGCCGCTGCCACCAGCAAATACTTTTTGATCTGGTCGATACACCATTAATCCGCAATCATTATGTTTATCATGAACATCAAAGCCTTCTTCCTTAAGCATTTCTTTTACAATTGGACTCCCTACGCCAGACAAATCACCTGTTAAGAACAAATCATAATCATCAGGTGTTCTGTTTAAATCCTTCAAATGCTGGGCAATCGTATCTGCAGCAGCAGGTGCCATTGCTGAACCCATGTCGAAAGGATTCTTAATTCCTAGGTCAGCAACCTTTCCGATTGTTGCTGATGTTATTCGGATATTGCTTACCTCTTTACTGATTAACACCGCCCCTGATCCTGTGACGGTAAATGTTGCTGTATCTGGCTTTTGCCCGCCATATTCTGTCGGATAACGGAACTGTCTTTCTGCTGTTGCATTATGGCTGCTAGTCGCGGCGATAACACGGTCAGCAAACCCTCCATCTACTAATGCAGATCCTACAGCTACCGTTTCCATTGAGGTTGAACATGCCCCAAACATACATAAAAAAGGAATATTTACATGTCTGGCAACATAATTCGCTGTAACATTTTGATTCAACAAATCTCCAGCTAACAAAAGATCAATATCACCGATTGTTTTATTTCCTTTTGTGAGACATTGCTCAATTGCTTGCTCCATTAATCTTCTTTCAGCAAGCTCCCAATTATCCTCGCCACAATGGAGCTCTTTATGTTTTATATCAAAATGCTGTCCTAATGGTCCATCAGCTTCCTTCGGTCCCACCGCTGTACCGCTAGATTGAACGAATAATGGATTTTCAAATTGCCATGTTTGTTTACCTGTTAACTTCATCAGCGTCACCTCACCCTAAAATACAATTCCGTAAAAATAACGAATCATCCCAACAATATAGGCAGCAACTACACCAAAAACAATGACGCTTCCAGCCAACTTAAACATATTTGTTGCAACTCCTAATACAATTCCTTCACTTCGATGCTCGATTGCAGCGCTTGCCATGGAATTGGCAAAACCAGTAACTGGAACCGCTGAGCCAGCACCTGCAAACTGCCCTAACTTATCATAAATCCCAAATCCAGTTAAAAGGGCTGAAATAAGAATTAATGTGGCAACTGTCGGATTACCGGCATCTTTCTCTGAAAAATTCATCACATTCATATAAAAATTTTGTACACATTGACCTAACAAACAAATAAGTCCGCCGATAATAAATGCCTTAAGACAATTAAGGAAATATGGCGGTTTTGGCTGGTAATTCTTAATCTGGTTTTTATAATCTTCCTTCATTTTAGGTTTTGCCATACTGATACCTCCCTTTAATGATTAACAAAATAGACCCAGTGGAAAAGCGAACCAAAAATTTTTCCTAACACAATGGCCATTAATAAAATAATAACTTTATCTCCTAAACCGATCCGCTTTGCTAAAATCGGAAAAACATTTAAGACTTCTGTTAAGGCGGCTGCCAGCATGCCAACAAACATCCCGCTAAAGAGACCGATGGGGATCAGCCAAAATGCTGACTGAAATAGGATCGTATCTCTTAAACTTATCCAGCCTGTCAAAACCGCCCCGAGAATAATCGCCCATTCATATACATGGATAAATTGATACGTTTTTGTTAGCTGAGTCAGTCTAGGAATAATTCCAAGTACCGCTAAAAACGCTACAAATCCGGAACCAACTACTAATCCCCCTGATAAGCCAATGATAATTAAGAATAAACTTTCAACGATCTTCATTTGTTTCGTTTAAGTTCTCCTTATTTTCATTCATTGCAACATACTTATCTAAATCCAACTGATAATTAAAAATTTCAACCTCTAAGGGACTTGGTTCCTCGTTAATTCTTTTCTTAAATAAATGATTAAAAAACAACACCATTCCCAACCCTAAGCCAAGTGAATATGGAATTTGCAGCAGGAGCGGTTGGGCATTTGCCTTACCAGTTACGAGTTTATGAATTCGCTGGTGAACCTGCTGCATGCTCACATCCTCATGAAAATTCATGATTGCAAGCCCTGCTCCAATAAAGAGCAGTAACCAAACAGCGCAAAATAATAACGGAGAAAGCTTTTTCTTTTCAAATACAATTTCAACAATTGTTTGAGATGCACCAATTGCTTGGACATCAATATGGGGATCAAATTTATGTACTTCTTTTATTACGTGCATGACATCAATGACCACCATATTTTTATCACTTGGTTTTATTTTATGAATGAAAAGTTCTCTTAGCTTTTGCGTCAACTCCTTATCACCGACGACGAGTGCGACTTTATCAATCGTAATTACATCGTTAGGGTGGACTTGAATGCGATGACGAAGTCTTATATATACCGTCTTTTCCATCAAGATTCACTTCCTAATGATTTGATTTGATATAAAGGAAATGCTGAGATTTTACAGCTCCATTCTTTATCCCGTATATGTAGTATGCTTACGGACAATTTTAATCATGCAATCTTAAGCTGAAGTCCAATAATTACCATGGAAGAATCGTTTATTTTTTCAAACACAAAAAAAGCTGACCCGATGCTTGAGTCAGCTTTTTTCATGTTTATTGATTCATTTTATCTTTCATTTGCTGCAAGATCTTTTTTTCAAGTCGCGAAACTTGAACCTGGGAAATTCCTAACCGATCTGCAACCTCAGATTGTGTTTGGTCTTTATAATACCTCAAGTATACGATAAGTCTTTCTCGTTCATCGAGATCACGAATGGCATCCTTTAACACAATTTTGTCAAACCATTTCGTTTCGGTATGGTCTGCAATTTGATCGAGTAAGGTAATCGGATCTCCATCATTTTCATAAACGGTCTCATGGATGGATGAAGGTGCTCTTACAGCTTCTTGTGCGAGAACCACATCTTCGGGAGAAATATCTAAGTAGTTTGCGATTTCTGCTACAGTGGGTACCTTCCCCATTGTTTTCGAGAGCTCATCTCTAGCACGCCGGATTTTATTCCCTAGCTCCTTTAGTGATCGACTAACCTTAACTGTCCCATCATCTCTAATAAAACGTTGGATTTCACCGATAATCATTGGTACAGCATAGGTTGAAAATCGCACATCATAGGATAAATCAAATTTATCAACAGATTTTAGTAAACCAATGCTTCCTATTTGAAACAAATCATCAGGTTCATAGCCGCGGTTTAAAAAGCGCTGAACAACCGACCAAACAAGGCGCATATTTTTTTGAATGATTAGATCACGAGCCTCTTGGTCACCTTCTTGACTACGGCGAATTAAATCCTTGACTTCATGGTCCTTTAACTGTGTTTTTGATTGATTGTTCTTGACCTCCACATCCATAGCAAGTCTCCCTTTAATTGCATAAAGCTTTACTTTTCGATAAATGTTTTGTCAGCCTGACTGTTGTCCCTTTTGTTTCTAACGACTCTACAGAAATTTCATCCATAAAGTTCTCCATGATGGTAAAGCCCATGCCTGATCGTTCAAGTTCTGGCTTTGTTGTATATAAAGGCTGCCTTGCTTCATCAACGTTAGGAATTCCGATCCCTTCATCACGAATCGTCATATGGATGACTCCATCCTCTAACGTTACTGAAATATAAACAATTCCATTCGGATCATTTTCATATCCATGAATGATGGCATTGGTTACAGCCTCAGAAACCACTGTTTTAATTTCCGTTAATTCATCCATCGTTGGATCTAGTTGGGCAATGAATGCTGCAACCGTTACCCTTGCAAACGATTCATTTTGACTAAGTGCCGAAAATTGGAGGTTCATTTCATTTTTCATGACGCCACCCCCAATGTTTGCAACGCTTTAGGCTCATTATCTTCCAAGCGGATAATTTTAAATAACCCTGACATATCAAATAATCGTTTAACAGCAGGAGAAATCGCACATACAACCATCTCTCCGCCTGTAGCTTTAATTTGTTTGTATCTTCCGAGTATTACGCCCAAACCAGAGCTATCCATAAACGTCAATTTTTCTAGATTTAACACAATATGCTTGATAGGATTTGCGGCTAACGTTTCCGTTACTTTTGAACGCAATTCTTCAGCTGCATGATGATCAAGCTCACCTGAAAGTCGAATGCATAAAACAGCTTCCTTCACATCAAGTTCAATTGCTAGACTCAAGGTTTTACCCCTCCTTAAATTCTGGATAAAGAGTCATTCTTGATTGAAGCTTTATTTTCCTGCATGGTGACAAAACTAGTGGTTATTCGGCAACATTAGCTAGTCTTTGTAAAATCACCCATCACACGTTTGAATAACTTCCACCAATTTGCCGATGTGACATCTTTTTCGGCAACTAATTTGCTTTCAGCAATTACTTTTCCCTCTTTTTTCAACACGAGAGATCCTAGTTCATCCCCTTTTTTAATAGGAGCCTGAACATTCTTTTCCAAGACAATTTCCTGGGTTACATCATCAACGGTTTCTCCCTTTTTGGTAAGGACAGAAATCGGTTCAGATGTCATTAAATTCGCTTCTTTATCACTGCCTTTGCTTACCTTTACCCTTGTCAACACATGATCTTTTTCAAAAAGAGGATGTGTCTGATATTGACTAAATGCATAATCGAGCATTTTTGTAACCTGTGCATTCCGATCTTTAGGAGTATCTGCTCCGAATACAACCGCAATCACACGCATATTATCTTTTTTTGCAGTTGCTGTTAAACAATACTTTGCTTCATTCGTAAAGCCGGTTTTTACTCCATCTACACCTGGATAAAATTTTACAAGGCGATTCGTATTGACGAGCCAGAATTTTTTCTCGGTTCCCTCACGTAAGTAGTCCTCATATTTACCAGTAAACTTTGTAATTTCCTCATATTTTAATAACTCTTTTGCCATAATCGACATGTCATATGCGGAGCTATAATGGCCATTCTCAGGCAAGCCTGTCGGGTTTTTAAAATGCGTATTTTTCAAGCCTAACTCAGCTGCTTTTTCATTCATCATATTGACAAACTCTTCGGCTGATCCTGCAATTTTTTCAGCCATGGCAACGGAAGCATCATTTCCAGACCCGATCGCAATTCCTTTTAGCATTTGCTCAACAGTCATTTCTTCACCGGGCTCTAAAAAAATTTGCGAACCTCCCATTGATGCAGCATATTCGCTTGTGCGTACTTTTTCATCCCATTTTATTTGATTTTTTTCAAGCGCTTCCATAATTAAAAGCATTGTCATTATTTTTGTCATACTTGCTGGAGGAAGCTTTTCATTACTATTTTTATCGTACAAAATCGTTCCTGTATCTCGTTCGATTAAAACAGCTGACTTCGCTTTATCTGCAAGTTCAACAGTAGTAGATTCTTTAGCAGCAAATGCCGCTGGTGTAACAGAAAGAAGCATCGCTATAAGCGTTAAACATGAAAATATCCGTTTCATTTCATAAGCCCTCCATTCTTTATACATTCCATTTTTTCCAATGGAAGGGAAATTATACTTGAAATGGAAGACTTTTTTTATATTAGTTTACACGAATGAAAGATGATAGCGCCTTTCACAAGGCTGCCTGTTATGTTGAAGTTTAAAGAAGAGAGAATCTTGTAAAAGAAGTGTTAGATGAAAGAGGTGTTAAGACATCTAAATTGTTTATTTCTCACAAAAAACCACAGCTCTAAGGCTGTGGTTCTTATAAACCCTATTCAACCGTTGCATAAATTAATTTCGGTTCGTTAACTGAATTTTCCGTAACCGTGATACTTCCGTAAAGTTTTTTCTTCACATCTTCTACATCTTTACGATTACTATGGATCGTCACAAGTGACTCGCCTTTTTTAACGGTATCACCGATTTTTTTATTTAAAACTAAGCCGACAGCTAAGTCAATTTCCGATTCCTTAGTAGCACGGCCTGCACCAAGCAGCATGGCAGCTGTTCCGACTGAATCTGCGATGATTTCCGAAACATAGCCGTCTTCTTTTGCCTCTAATTCCGTAATAAATTCGGCTTTCGGTAATTTATCTGGGTCTTCGACGACTGATCCGTCACCACCTTGTGCTTCCAGGAATCTCTTTAATGTATTTAATGCCTTGCCGTTTTCTATTGCTTCAACGAGCTTTGCACGTGCCTCGTCAAGCGAGTCTGCCTTTTCTGCTAAAAGAACCATATAACTGCCTAATGTTAAGCATAATTCTTCTAAATCCTTTGGTCCTTTTCCGCTTAACGTATCGATGGCTTCCTTTACTTCAAGGGCATTGCCGATTGCAAAGCCCAATGGCTGGCTCATGTCAGAAATAATCGCCATTGTTCTGCGGCCAACTAAATTTCCAATGTCTACCATCGCTTTTGCTAGTTCTTTTGAACCTTCTAAATCTTTCATGAATGCTCCAGCACCTGTTTTAACATCCAATACAATTGCATCAGCACCTGCTGCAATTTTTTTACTCATGATTGAGCTGGAAATAAGTGGTATGCTGTTTACGGTAGCTGTTACATCTCTGAGTGCATATAGTTTTTTATCAGCTGGAGTTAAATTTCCGCTTTGTCCGATGACGGCAAGCTTGTTTTTGTTGACTAGCTCGATAAATTTCTTGTTTTCAATCTCTACATGAAAACCTGGTACTGACTCAAGCTTATCAATAGTTCCGCCTGTGTGACCTAATCCGCGTCCTGACATTTTTGCTACTGGTACACCAACTGCTGCCACTAATGGTCCTAATACTAATGTAGTTGTGTCGCCGACTCCACCTGTGCTGTGCTTATCTACTTTTATACCTTCGATTTCGCTTAAGTCGATTTTATCACCAGATTCGACCATTGCTATTGTAAGCTCTGCACGTTCATTATCGGTCATTCCTTGGAAGAAAATCGCCATTGTTAATGCACTCATTTGGTAATCCGGAATATCACCAGCTGTATATCCTTTAATAATATAGTTGATTTCTTCTTTTGTTAATTCCTGACCATCTCTTTTTTTTTCAATTAAGTCTACCATTCTCATGCTTAATCTCACCCTTATATACGTATTAGTCGATCTTCTCTATAATGCTTTTTACGAGCTTTAAGAAATTAGCACGTACTTTTTCGGTTGTTTCCATTACTTCATCATGTGATAATGGCTGATCCAAAATACCTGCTGCCATATTTGAAATACAGGAGATTCCTAACACATTTAATCCGGCATGTCTTGCTATAATAACTTCCGGTACTGTTGACATCCCTACCGCGTCTCCTCCAATTATTCGGAGAGCACGGACTTCTGCCGGAGTTTCATACGATGGGCCGGTATTCGCTACATAAACGCCTTCTTGAAGCTTAATATTTAACTCCTTCGCAGTACGTTTTGCCAATTCTCTTAGTTTTTTACTGTAGCTTTCTGACATATCCGGAAAACGGACACCTATATTAGCATCATTCGGCCCGATTAACGGGTTTGTCCCCATATTATTGATATGATCGGTAATTAGCATCAAATCTCCCGCTTCGAAAGCTTCATTAATCCCGCCTGCAGCATTTGTAACGATCAACGTTTCGACTCCTAATTCCTTCATGACGCGAACTGGTGCAGTGACTTTATCTAAGCTATATCCTTCATAAAAATGAAAACGACCTTGCATCACAATGACATTCTCATCCTTTAACCGTCCAAAAACGAGCTGCCCTGCATGCCCTTCAACTGTGGAAACAGGGAAGTTCGGAATCTCATGATAAGGAATTTTTACAGGCTTTTCGATTTCATCGGCTAAAACTCCCAGGCCGGAGCCTAAAATTAGGCCGATCTTTGGTGTATCTTTATATTTTCCCTTTAAATAGTCTGCAGCTTCTTTAATATTTTCATAATTCATTTAGATCCATCCTCCTTCAACTCCGCCAAGAAACTTTTTCCATATTCAGGCAGCTTTACGTTGAAGTTATCAGCAATCGTTGCGCCAACATCGGCAAATGTATTTCTTAACGGCAGCTCTTTGCCGGCTTTATATCTCGGACTATAAACGAGTAATGGTACATATTCTCTTGTATGATCTGTTCCGTGGTGTATTGGATCATTTCCATGGTCAGCCGTGATGATAAGCAGATCTTCCTTAGTTAATTTCTCAAGGACTTCAGTCAGTCTGTTATCAAATTCCTCAAGCGCTTTTCCATAACCAGCGGGATCACGGCGATGACCAAATAATGCATCAAAATCTACTAGGTTAACAAAGCTGATACCGGTAAAGTTCATCCCTAACGTATCAATTAATTTATCCATTCCATCCATATTAGATTTTGTTCTTATAGACTTTGTAATTCCTTCTCCATCATAAATATCAGAAATCTTTCCAATTGCCAAAACATCATAGCCGCTATCTTTAAGTTCATTCATGACCGTACGATCAAATGGTTTTAATGCATAATCGTGACGATTCGCTGTTCTTGTGAAATTTCCAGGCTCCCCTATAAATGGACGAGCAATGATCCGTCCAACCATATATTTTTCATCTAATGTCATTTCACGAGCAATTTCACAAATTTTATATAATTCTTCTAAAGGTACAATGTCTTCATGTGCAGCGATTTGCAATACGGAATCCGCAGAAGTATAGACGATTAAAGCTCCTGTTTTCATATGCTCTTCGCCTAATTCATCTAGTATTTCTGTGCCTGATGCAGGTTTATTTCCAATGATTTTTCGTCCTGTTTTGGCTTCTAAATCATGAATGAGCTCGGCTGGAAACCCATCTGGAAATACTTTAAATGGTTTTTTAATATTTAGACCCATAATCTCCCAATGTCCTGTCATTGTATCTTTGCCCGTAGAAGCTTCCTGCATTTTAGTATAAAAAGCTAATGGCTGATCTTGTTTTTGTACCCCTTTTATTTCTCGTATATTGCTGAGTCCGAGCTTTGCCATATTCGGCATATGCAATCCACCCATATGCTCTGCTATATGACCAAGTGTATCAGATCCAAGATCATTAAATTTATCTGCATCAGGGGCCTCTCCAATGCCAACTGAATCCATTACAATTAAAAAAATTCGTTTATATGTATAATTTGACATCCAAATCCTCCTTTACTATCTCATTTTACTGTTCCTTATATCAGCTTATTCCATTCGATAACGCCAACTTGTCAGAAGTCTGACAACCTTTCGTTATTTTCATTATAAACCCCTTTCATGATAAATGACAACTTTTAAATCAACTAAGAAAAGCGCAAGCGCCTTGATCAGCCTAAGGCAAATAAGAAGCTCATGAATAGAAGGCGTTCTTTGCCTTCTATTCTAAATTGGCTAGACCCCTAGAGGGGCTAGGCGCTGGAGCTGGATGTCAAAGCTCTATCCACAGTCCAAGAATTTTAAAATTTCCTAACAATAAAAAGCATCCCGTACTTGGAGATGCCTGTTATGCCCTTGGATGGAATTGATTGTAGACATCCTTTAATCGAGCTTTTGAAACATGTGTATAGATTTGTGTCGTTGAAATATCTGCATGACCAAGCATTTCCTGCACGGCTCTTAAATCTGCTCCATTTTCGAGTAAATGTGTGGCAAAGGAATGCCTTAGTGTATGCGGGGTAAGTTCTTTTTCAATTCTTGCTTCCAGAGCAATTTTCTTTAAGTTCTTCCAAAAGCCTTGCCGGGTAATTCGTTTCCCATGGTGGTTGACGAAAAGGGCCTCTGTCGGCTGCTTTGCGTTTAATAGCTTTGGTCTTCCCTTTTCAATATAATTTGTGATAACCTCTGTAGCCGTTTGGCCAATTGGTACAATCCGTTCTTTATTCCCTTTTCCGAAGCAGCGAATGAACCCCATAGTTAAATGAATATCTGTTAAATTCAAATTGATCATTTCACTAACACGGATTCCTGTTGCATATAAAAGCTCAAGCATTGCTTTATCTCGGTAGCCAAATGGTGTTGTAAGCTTAGGGGTATCAAGAAGCTTTTCAACTTCTTGCAGTGAAAGAATTTTAGGTAAGCTTCTTTCTAATTGAGGTGACTCGATTAAAACAGATGGATCTTGGTCAGCTTGTTTTTCTCTAAGTAAAAATTGATGGAATGAACGGATCGAAGCGGTATGTCTAGCAATTGTTTTACTAGATTTTCCTGCTTCTTTTAATGCTTTTAAAAATTGAATAATATGAAGACGGGTTACATCATTAAACGTTTCAACCTGCTGCTTTTCCACTAAATGCTTTTGGTAGCTTTTCAAATCTCGTTCATAGGACATGATTGTATTATTTGATAAACCTCGTTCTACTATTAAATAATGGATGAAATCTTTTATTTGATCCTTCAAAATCGTCTACTCCCCATTGTCTATAAAGAAAAGTAATCTGTTATACCAGCTTTCTTCTTCATTGTTTACCATTTTCGTAACCTTTAATGCTGCACCTTCTGGTTGATCATATCGATGCAGTTCCTGGTATTCTAAGTTCACCCACATGATAGCATAATAGAATAAAATCGTAAATCCAGTAAATAAAATAAACACTTTTACCATATCTCTAATTGTTTTTAGCCAACGAATCATAAAGAACCTCCATGTTATGAATGATTTATCCGGTTTTCCGGTGTTTAGCAAGCCTTTTGAAGGATCATATCTTTAAAGGAGAATTTACTGCGATTATTAGAAGATATGCCAAAAAGGACAAACTTTATACATGGATTTTTCAAACGAATAAAAAAAGCCTAACGATATCTGTTAGACTTTGTTCAACTCACTATTATCTTCTTGTTCATTATCCACTTTTTCTTGACATTTCACACATATTCCGTGAAATGTTAAGCGGTGATCTTTTATTTTAAATTTCCATTTACTTTCAACTATTTCTTCTACGTCTTCAAGTAAGTCTTCTTCAATTTCAGCGACAGAACCACATTCAATGCATACTAAATGGTGATGAAAATGTGCTGCCCCTTCTTTACGAAGGTCGTATCTTGAAACGCCATCACCAAAGTTTATTTTATCGACAACTTTTAATTCGGTTAACAATTCCAATGTTCGATACACAGTTGCTAAGCCAATTTCGGGTGCTTTTTCTTTAACAAGAAGGTATACATCTTCAGCACTTAAATGATCTTCTTCATTTTCTAGCAGTACCCGAACAGTTGCTTCACGCTGCGGTGTCAGCTTATAACTAGCAGAATGCAGCTGCTTCTTGATCCGATCAATGCGGTTTTCCATAAGTACTCTTCCTCCCTCGCCGCGTTCCCAAAACCTATTATATATCATCAGGAAGGAAAGTGTCCAACTAAAATGATTATAATCTAACAAAAAGAACTAATATCATCTAATAATCATTATTATTTACTTACAAACTCCACAATATTCTTCATTAAAAATGGTGATGCATATGCTTCAAAGCCTGAAGCTGCAATAGCCATCACTCCGATAAACAAAAAGACAATTACGTATCTCATAAATAAGGTGAACGGCGCCTCTAAGCTGTTTGATTTTTTTACAAATAGCTGTTTTATGATCTTTAATGAAAATGCAATGGCAACAGAGCACATAATGATAAACGCTGGAATGAGTAAGACATTTTGAGGCAGCACTGTGACAAATGATAATAAAAAGCCCTTTAATCCTAACTGGTTAACTAAAAAGCCGACTGTAAAGCCTACCACTATGCCTTTAATAAACAACATAACTAAGATCACTGGCAGACCGATGATGGATATACCTAAAATCCACATTAGTCCTAAGTATTTCAAGTTATGAAAAAAGCTCTGATGAAACATATCCGCTGAGCTTGCAACTTTTCCTTCAGCAACTTGTCCAAAAAAACGATTTAAATAGTAATATAAATCTTCCTTTTGACTTAAGTTCATACTATTAACAATGATCGCGCCAAATATAACCCCCATCAAAAATAGGACAAAAACAAACAGATAAATGGATGAATGTTCCTTAAGATGCTGTTTCATCATTTCACTAACTGGCGGTTGTTTACGCATAATTATTTCCTCCCGTCATTCACTTACTAGAGTATATGAGAGGATTGCTAATCTATGACTTAAAAAACTTAAAGAGGAGTTAGAATTGTTACTAGATTTCCCTTTTTATAAAAGTCCTTATGTACCAGTCTGTTGTTTTTCGTTAGAGGCGCTCAACTAAAGCTCAGCGCTATGCGTCTGCTTAGGTTCCTGTCTCCCCTGTCCCGTTGTTCAAAGAAGCAGCCTTAGCATACTTCCATACAAACTTATTTGTTTATTCAATCATAAGTTTTATCGTAGCTTTTGTAAAAACGAAAAGAAGCTGTCTCAGATGGGGGCATACCTTTTTGAGACAGCTTCTTCTTTTAAATGCCAGTCACTTTTCCATACGTTCCTCCGCCGCCTGAGTTCACTTGAAGTCGGCCTTCTCTTGCAGCTGCGATATAATCAGCAATTTTCTCCGTTACGACCTTTTGAAGTTCATGTTTAGGTACTTCGTGTAAAATATTCATCTCTGTTCCAAACATATCCTTTAACTTATCCAATGTTCTTGGACCAATGCCTGGAATAAATTGAAGCGGTACTTGATGAATATAGGGAGGACGTACTCTGCTACCTTTGATTCCATTCGATAATTCTTTAAGCCGTTTTGAAACACCTTTTACAAACCGTGTACTGCCGCAGTTTTCGCATTCCTGTTGGCCATTCGGCTTTAAGCCGCATTTTTCACAGGTTGTTTCATAATATTTCCCTAAATAAGGATTTAAGCCGTAATTCGCTTGGATTCTCCTGCCACCTTCTTCAGCCATCGCCTTTTTCAGCTCTAAAAAGCTTGGCTCCTCTAATAGGAGCTTTTGATATTCTCTTCCTATTTTCGGTAAGGAATGGGCGTCTGAATTTGTTAAAAAAGTATAGTGCTGAAGCTCAGCAATTTGGTCTGCCATCATCGTATCTGAGCTTAAACCTAATTCAACCGCATCAATTAAGCTGCCATCAAAAACTTCCTCTAACGACTTTACTACACCACTTCCATACAAGCTTTTATGCGGTGTAAAAATATGAGCAGGGATAAATAAACCCCCAAGGCTTTTTACAACCTTTTGTAATGTTATTCCTTTTTCATAGATCCTTTGTGAACTAAGGTTAATATTTGTCAACCTTTTGGAGAGCCAAGCAGAAAACTCCTCCATTTTTTCAAGTGACGGCATAAATGCCAAAACATGAATCGGCCCTTTGCAGGCTTCATCATAGATTTCAAGTTCAGTCCCGAGAATTAAAGTAGTATCCAAAAAGCGTATGCCACCGGTTTCTAATTCCATACATTCTTCGGTTTCGACAAGCTTTTTTAATGTAAGCAATACCTCTGGGACATGACAATCAATAATACCAACGATATCAATGCCTTTATGCTCGCTTGCTTCTACCAATATATTTTCCAATGTAAGGGAGCGAGATGCCGTTATTTTTACTGGCTTTCCTGAAGTCGTTTGACCAATATGAATATGTAAATCAGCAAAATAACTGTTCATTGTTTTTTAGCGGAGCGCCTGCTTAAGCTGCAAATATTGAACAGCATAGGCTGTTTTTGCATCATAAATGCGTTTGCTTTCGATCATTTCTTGCGCTTCCTCTAACGTCACCTCCAATACATCTAAAAATTCATCTTCATCTAATTCTGCAGCATTTGTTAGCTTTTCCAAATTCTCTGCAATAAATAAATGGACAAGCTCATCTGCAAAGCCCGGTGATACATAAAACGAAATGAGCGGCTTCAGATTACTGCATGTATAGCCTGTTTCTTCCTCAAGCTCTCTTTTTGCCGTCGCTAGTGGCTGTTCACCTTTTTCAAGCTTACCTGCCGGGATCTCAACAAGTGTTCGTCCGAGCGGTTTACGAAATTGTTCAACCATTAAAATTTTATTTTCAGGCGTTATTGCGATAACCGCTACTGCTCCAGGATGTTTAACAATTTCACGGGTGCTTGTTTTTCCATTAGGCAATTCAACCTCTTCTAAATATACATCAATCACTCTTCCCTTAAAAATTTCCTTTGAGGAAAGAGTCGTTTCTTTTAAATGATCCATTATATCAGCTCCTGTTCTATAAGCCTTCCTACCTTCATACATTCTATCATATCTTACCTGAAAGGAATGATTTTTTAAGCGTGAAAATCTATCGGTTAGATAACAGAATTGTCCTCGTTGGCAAGGCGTGGGAGATTCGAACAAAACTAAAGGAATATCGTGAGTCGTATACAACGGTTGTTGAATGGATGAAGGATGAAAAGCTGTTTACTGAATCGAAACGACGATAAGTGTTATAAGTTGCTTTTTCACATTCTTTATACTACCCTCGAAAAGAAGATGTGTATAAGGAGTGATTTGATGCGAAAAAGACAACTTGGTCAATCTGATTTGTATGTAAGTGAAATAGGACTTGGCTGTATGTCGCTTGGGACGGAAGAAAAGCATGCGCTCTCACTTATCGATAAAGCAATCGATCTGGATATTAATTATTTTGATACAGCTGATTTATATGATGTTGGCAAAAATGAAGAGCTTGTTGGTAAAGCGATTAAGCATCGCCGAAATGATATCATCCTAGCAACAAAAGTCGGTAATCGCTGGAGGGAAGATCAATCAGGGTGGGATTGGGATCCTTCAAAAGCATACATAAAAGAAGCCGTTAAAAAGAGCCTGCAGCGTCTGCAAACTGATTTTATCGATCTATATCAGCTGCACGGCGGAACGATTGAAGACAATATTGATGAAACGATAGAGGCTTTTGAGGAATTAAAACAAGAAGGTATCATTCGTTATTATGGGATCTCCTCGATTCGACCCAATGTGATAAAAGAATACTTAGATAAATCCAGCATCGTTTCAATTATGATGCAATATAGCCTGTTAGATCGCCGCCCAGAGGAATGGTTTTCCATCATTAAAGATAAAGGTGTCAGCGTCATTGCCCGCGGGCCGCTCGCAAAAGGGCTGTTAACTGACAAACCCCTTAACCAAAAACTAAAAGGTAAGGGATATCTTTCATATACAAATGAAGAACTAAAGGCTTTTTTAATAAAGCTAGAAAACATTGATCCTTCACATAGTATGACCGAGCTTGCCTTACAGTATTGTCTTTACCAAGACGTCATTGGCGCGGTTATCCCTGGTGCAAGTAAAATCCAGCAGTTAATTGAAAATGTAGAAGCAGGGAGTTCAGAACGACTATCTGCTCAAATGTATGATAAGTTGCAACAGATAGCAAAGCCGGGTCAATATGAACAGCATCGTTAAGAATAAACGCTCTAAAATCTTAAAACCGGGACATGCTTGGTCCCGGTTTTATTTAAAGTCCTTCCACGATAAAGAACTGTCATTTAAAAGCTCCTCAAAGCTTTTATTTTTCTCTCTTTGTTTTCGTTCTTCTATTTTTTTACGTTCGAGAGCTGCTTCCCTTTCCTCTTGCTCTTTTGTTAAGCCTTTTTTTACAGCCTTTAATTGCTCGACTAAGTCGCGGTTTAAATGATCAGATACAAAAACGGTTTGATCATCCTTTTTCTTATTAGACTTTTTCATCCAAGTGCCTCCTCTTCCCTCTCTCATACAAAGTATAAGAAAGTTTTCTACCATTTTAAAGGATTTACACTTAAAAATTAATTAAATCTCCACCTGCATATTTTTTCCCTTCTACAGACATTTTAAAAGATAGAAAGGAGCGATTTAAATGGCAAACCAACGTGGACAAAAAGGCAAACCTAATGCAGATACATCAAAAAAGATGATGGCTGCTGAAGAAGTAGATAAAGCCATACACCCAACTAAAAGACAAAATTCACCGCAATAATCATAAGTATTTAAAACCAGCCTTTTCTCTTACTAAAAGCAGTCGATTCTTGAATCACTGCTTTTTTAACTTTTTAATATCAGTTCTAGTCTTAACACTCCCTTTGTTATAATGAAGTGAGATCAGATAGATCTAAAAAGGTATTACTTTAAAATAAAGGAGTTGCCTATGAAAAAAGTAGTTATTGGACTGTTCATCATCCTCTCATATATTTTTATTGTCGGCTTTTTCTTTACGAATAAAATGATGTACATAAAAAAGAAGACAGATAAAGAAATCATTGATCGAGAAACGATGCTTGAGCTTTTTAATCAAGAAGAGTTTGATGCGTTAGAAAAAAAAGATTTCTCCATTCCATCCCGGTTTGGGTATACAATTAAAGGTTCGCTTATTGAACTTCATGAAACGAATCGTTATATCATTTTATGCCACGGAGTTACTGTCAATCGCCTTAATTCAGTGAAATACATGAATTTATTTTTACAAAAAGGCTGGAATGTATTGATCTACGACCATCGCAGGCATGGCGAAAGCGGCGGGAAAACTACAAGCTATGGCCATTATGAAAAATTTGATCTTCAATCGGTTGTCCACTGGTTAAAGCAAGAGGCCTGCGACTCCATTGTTTTAGGTATTCACGGTGAATCAATGGGCGCTGTAACAACATTACTTTATGCTGGTATGGTGGAAGATGGCGCAGATTTTTATATTGCTGATTGTCCTTTTTCAGAGCTTGAAGCACAGCTGCTTTACCGGCTAAAAGCTGAATTTAAAGTTCCCAGCTTTCTAGTGATGCCAATCGCAAAGCCTTTTGTTCAGCTCCGTGACCGCTATTCGCTTAAAGATGTGTCGCCAATCAATTCGGTAGCAAATATTAAGAGTCCTGTACTCTTTATCCATAGTAAGGATGACGATTATATCCCTTCTGAAATGACTCACCAGCTTTATGAGAAAAAGAAGGGGGCAAAAAAGCTTTATTTAGCTGAAAAGGGGTCACATGCGATGTCCTATGCTGAGAATCGCGAGGAATATTCCAACGTCATTGATGATTTTTTCGATGAAATTGGGTTATAAATAGTAAAAAGGCTGCCCTGTTAGTAGGTGCAGCCTTACATTTTATCCCAGCACATCTGAAATATTCTCCATATTATTCTCCATCCACTGAATCGCTTCATCAATGGTTGGGAATTCCTGTGCTTCAAACGTCATCTCATCTTGAAGCAGCCATACATCCTTTGTTTCATCATGAAATCCGCCGATTGACCAATGAAGAAGACTGTATGGATGATTATCATTTAAAAAAGATACCCATGTCTTATTTAAGGCAACATTTTTTATCGATTTTAACCGATCCTTCACCTAAATCTCCCCTCACTTTACTAGTAAACTCATACGCGGATTTAATATTTGGGAAGGGCTTTTTAACATATAACAATTGGCTGTTTTGTTAAAGGTAATGGTGAGCTCTTCATCTAAAAAGACCATTTTTGTTTTCTCAACATATAATGGTACATCATTTGTTGCAAGCTCAACATCATCATCATCAAGCTCATCCACAAGCCATAAGGATGTCACACCGCTCATTACACATCCGCAGCCTTCTGTATCATATTTTACTTTTAACACCTTATCTTTATTTTCTTTTAGTTTAGGTGATAATTGCTCAAGTGCTTCCTTTGTAAATGTTAACTTCATGATTGTACTCCTTCTCTCTGCTTTAATCCCATTTTACCATAGCTAGTTGCGCTTCTCACCTTTTTTGGAAGGAGCTTGAATTGCTTTCTCCCATTCCTTCTCTTATGTTAAATGGAAGAGTGATCGAGAATGACGTTCCCTTATTTAGCGTACTTTTTACCTTTATGTCTCCCTCTAATACGACAACAAGCTGCTTGACTATAGATAAGCCTAAACCTGTACTGCCGAGCCTGTCCGAACGGGATTTATCTGCCTTATAAAATCTCTCAAAAATATACGGGAGATCATGTTCTGATATACCTATTCCTGTATCTTCTATTACGAGATTCACTTTCTTTTTACCTGCATTGCCAGCGATTTTCACTTCGCCATTAACCCTGTTATAACGAATAGCATTTTCTACTAAATTCATCAAAATTTGTTCTAGACGGACTGCATCTGTATAAATAAAAGGGATGTTGGCATCTAGTTCTTTCAGGAGGCGCAATTTCTTCTTTTTAGCTTTTAATGCAACTTTTGTCAAACAATTTCCAATCAAATCATAAAGATTAACCCAAGTAAAGTGAAGGTCTAATTGTCCTCCTTCGATTTTGGATAGCTCAAACAAATCAGCGACCAAAGCATTTAATTGATTCACTTCATCCAAAATAATGGATAAATAAAGCTCCTTCTCTTTTTCATTTTTATACAATTTATCATGAATCACCTGTGTATAACCTTTTATATAAGAAATAGGTGTTCGCAAATCATGGGAGATATTAGCGAAAAATTCTGTTTGCCTATTTCGATATCCTTCTAGCTCGTGACCTAGATCATTGATCGCTGCTGCCAATGAACCTACCTCATCATTTGACGTAATGGATACTTTTCTATAAAACTTACCTTTCGCTACATCCCGAGTTACTTTTTCCATTTGCAATAAAGGTGAAGCAAGCTTTTTCGAGGCAATATAGGTAAAGGCCAATGCCATACAAAGGGCACCCAGCAATGTGGCCAACAGCAAAAGCTCAATATGATGGATCGTCTTTTTAATTTGTTCCGCCTTAGAAAAGACCAATATTGCCCCGTTTACCTTGTCATCTATTTGCAACGGCTTCCCGGTAGCGAGATAGTTCTTTTGATTATAGGGGTTAAAATAATCTAGTTTTACTGCCTTCCCTGAATAAACTGATACGGGCAAGTCTCCGGAAATTTGAGTTCTTTTAGGCAAAATGGTATCGTTGGACGTGTATAAAACCTTGCCATCCCGGTCAATAATGCAAATTTCTGTTTTGGTTAATCGTGCTACGGTTTTCAATGAATCAATATCTTTTAAGTCTGTTAAGGTGTGGGAATATTGGTAGGCTAATTGATCGATTTGGTGGCGTGCTTCACTAAAATAGAATCTAGCAAAAAGCTGATCGATCGTATATGTCAATGGTAAAATGACACACATTAGGATAATAAATATGGTGCCTCCGAGCTTAAAAACAATGCTGTTCCATTTCATACGTTTCCATCCGACTGATTCAACTTATAGCCCACGCCCCAAATAGTTTCAATGGGATTATATGCAGGTACTTTTTCCTTCACCTTAATTCGGATATTCTTAATATGAGAATCAACGGCCCGATGATCTCTTGTATCCTTCATCCCCCAGATAACATCGAGCAATAAATCTCTAGTAAAAACCCGTTGAGGCTGATTCGCCAATAGATGAAGCAAATCATATTCCTTAGGGGTTAAATTTAACTTCTCACCTTTAACTAGGATCGTTCTGCTCTCTGTTTCTATCTTCATTAGTTGATTTCCGATCATGACCACCTTTTGCTTATGAGGATCACCATTCATATCAGAACGCCTTAACAAAGCCTTGATTCGAGCAATCAGCTCCTCAGGCTCAAAAGGTTTCCCTAAATAATCATCTGCCCCGATATCTAATCCGTAAATTTTATCTTTTAACTCGTTTCTCGCTGTTAGCATAAGGATAGGTGTTTCCTTTTCTTTTCTAATCTCTTTGCAAATCTGCCACCCATTAATCTTTGGGAGCATGATGTCTAATATGATTATATGGAATTCTGCAGATGTGAGGATAGCTAATGCCTGCTTTCCGTCCTCTGCCTCTATTACCTCATATTCTTTTTCCAGGTAAATTTTTAATAAGTTTCTCATATTCCATTCATCATCAACCAGCAATATTCTCTTCTTCATTGATCTCCTCCGGCTTTAAATGTCTTTATAAGCATTGCGATCTTCGGATTTTCCAAGCTGTCGGTTCACATTTTATCTCTTTAAACTTTACCTATAACATAAAAGAATTTGTAGACAATATCTCAAAATTGAAACTATCGATATACTTTTATTTGAAAAAATAGGACATATGGAACAAAATTGAAAAACTCCATAATTTCTCCAAATTTGCAGATTACATTAATAATTACCGTGCAAAAACTTGTGTTTGAAAAAAGAAATATAGAGGGAGGATGTTATGGATGTTTAGTTCTAGCAGGTTTGCAAATTACACGTTTACACATTTTCAAAAAGATCTTGTTGCAGGTTGGTCGTTGGCATTGTAGCTATTCCACTGGCGATGGCTTTTGCTATTGCCTTTAGGAGTAAGGCCGGAGTATGGGTTATCCAAAATCGATCAAACAAAATCGAAAACGTGAGCTAAGGTTAGTTTAATCAGAGTTAACTATTTTTTGTTACATATCCCGTAGATTTAATCCTTCTACGGGATATTCTTTATCATGGAGCTAGATAAAGAAGGTAAATCTCCCGTCTATTTTTGCTTCACATCAACAATTGCTGCAAATGGCAGCTTAAAGCGCTGGCCGCTTTGTTCATCAACAATTTGAAGCGTATGAGCAATCGGGTCTATATAGTGGACATACCCAGAGCATTTTTGATGAAAACGGTCTTGATAGTACGTAAAAATGAGCTCCATATGCTCTTCCATTGCTAAGCAAATGATTTCATTAAACTGTTCGAGCTGCTGCTCATCAAGCTCAGGCTTTTCTTGATAGGTATCAGCTTCTGACCAATCTCTTAATAGCTTTACATGTTCAGGCAGCATCATTGATGTCCATTTAATATTTCCTCTGTCCCGTATCATGACTTCATCACCACCCTAACACTCGGTTAACATTCTCTTTAGGCAGCCTAAGCGAATATGATTTCTTTTAGACAACCGCTCAGCTTGCCTTCAAAACAGAGTAAGGATTCGCAACACGAATGATTGAGCCATTGCCAAAGCTGTTAAGCTCTAAATTCCACTTTGAAATAGGCTTATTATGCTTTATGGCCGCCGACAAGCTTGGCACGATGCTTCGCAGTCCCAGCCGGAGTGTACGACACAGCACGTAAAATCGCATCTGAACCATACTTTTGACGAATGGAATCCATTACATAACCAAGTGTTCGCTGCTTTATGCGGTTTGGCCGAAACAAATCGAGCTGCATCTCACAATCGTCCTCAATATTTGACAGTGTAATCGATATTTGCCGAACTGTTTTATTGGCATAAAATGTCTCAAATAACTGCAAACATGTTTCATAAATATCCATCGTAATATTTGTTGGCTGATCAATTGTTTTGGAACGATAAAAACCACCGCCAAATTCATCGCGGCTATAGCCAATCCCAAGGCTGATCGTTCGTCCTACCTTTTTATGCTGACGCGCTCTGCGGGCAACCTCCTCACTGATTTCCAAAATCACATGCTTTACTTCCTCTGGATCGGGATAGTCACGAAGTAAAATTTGGCTTTTGCCGAAGCTGATTTGTCCTTGCATAATCGGTGCACCAACTTCCGACAAGTCTACTCCCCATGCGTGATAGTAAAGCTGATTGCCCATGATGCCAAATTTTTTTTCCAAAAGCTCGAGCGGATAATGAGCCAGCTGTCCAACATTAAAAATCCCCATTCGGTTCAACGTCTTTTGCACTCTCGACCCAATGCCCCACATTTTATTTAACGGCTCAAGCTTCCACAGCTTTTCTTTTACATCGTCATATGTCCACTCTGCTATCCCTGTCTTTTTTGCATCAATATCCAAGCATATTTTTGCAAGCAGCATATTAGGCCCAATGCCAATTGCAGCAAGAAGACCGAACTTACGCTTCAACTCATCACGAATTTTATCGGCAATTGTTCGGGCATCTCCCCAAATATGCTCAACACCATCGACTTCGATAAAACTTTCATCCACACTGTAAGTATGGATCGCCTCTTTTGGTACATAGCGATGAAACAGTTTTGTTATTTCTGTTGACATTCGGATATACGTTCCCATCTTCGGGTTAACAATCTTAATCCGCGGATCGTTCGGAACTTCAAAACGCCTTGCACCCGTTTTAATGCCAAATTCCTTTTTCATTTGCGGAGAAGCTGCCAGTACGATGCTTCCCTGCCGCTCAGTATCACCAACAACAACTAAATAGCATGTCAATGGATCCATCCCCAGTAAAACCGCGGCACAGCTAGCATAAAAGCTTTTCATATCAATACAAAGAATTTTTCGCTTTGGAAATTGATCATAGTTTTCAATCATAGCCGCTTCCTCCAACAAGAATGTATGTTCGCATTTATTATATTCTTCATCTTAAGCGAATATACGTTCGATTTCAATGGAAGTTTCAACCACAATAGAAAAGCGGTAGCAACGTATGAACTGGATACTAACTACGTAAAAAACAAAACTCGCAGATATTTTTTAATGGTTTCTAAAAAAGGAGGAAGACTGTATACTAGCAGGTAGCGAGGTGTGACATGGAGGAGAAATTCTTATTGAAAATGCTTAGAAACAGCTTTCTACAATATGGCCGGGATCTTGATAAAGATCCGCTTTCGAAAGATGACTACATACAGCTGCTTGAAAAGGCGGTAAACGAAAAGGATCAAGACACAGAATGGTACGAAGTGATTGAAGATATTGTCTATGGATATGTAACGAATCAGGATTAAATAAAAAGAGGCTGCCCCTTGTCCTTATTCTACAACAGGGGAAATACCCTGCCTCTTTTAATAACTTTAAATCGTTGTCATCTTCCGCCAATTCCAGAAAATAACCTACTTCATCTAATGCAAAAAGTCTTCTAAGAAAAATTTAAGTTCCATATAGTTATCGAATTTAATTGAGTTTTCATAAAAATCCGCAAGAACATCAATAACACTTGTATCCTTTTGTTGATCTCTAATGATCCAAAGATACCGATTTTCTTTACACCGCATTATTCTTAAATATGGATAAACCTTCAGATAATTCGAGTGAAATTTTCATTTTTTGATAACACCCAATCACCAAGATACACAATCCTTTTTGTTAAATTATACCATTTAGATGAAACATTCATTTCTTAAAAAACGCATTCCCCGCAATTCGTTCAAACAGCCTCGGCATGACCTGGTAAAGCGTACTTCCTGTATTCATCCAGCCAGGTAGATTGATTTCGCGCTTTGGAGTGAGCATAGCTTCTACGATAATCCGTGCTACCTTATTTGGGTCAAGCATCCAGCGTTCCACATTTTTCACGTAATCCCCCTGCTTGTCGGCGATCGTGAAAAAATCTGTTTTGATTGGGCCGGGGTTTACCGATGTGACGTAAATATTGTTTGATTTAACCTCCATCCGCAAACTGTTTGTAAAGCCTAATACAGCGTGTTTCGTTGCAGAATAAAGACTAGATTTGGGAGTTGCGATTTTGCCGGCCTGTGAGCCAATATTGATAATATGACCCTTTTTCCTTTCCATCATGGCAGGCAACACCATTTTTGTACAGGCAACTAAACCATATACGTTTACCTCAAACATGCTTTTCATTTCATCAAGGGAAGCTTCGAGCACATCATTAAAGATTCCAAATCCAGCATTATTGACGAGAACATCAATAGGTCCGACTTCTTGGGCAATGTTCGAAAAAACGCGCTGAACGGAATCAAGATCCTGAACATCAAGTATGTAATAAGAGCAAGAGATCCCATAATCATGTTTAATTTGTTCTGCAAGCCGAACTAACCGTTCTTCTCTTCTGGCTAATAAAATAAGGTTTGCTCCATTATTGGCACATTCAATGGCAATTTTTTCACCGATGCCGCTTGAGGCCCCAGTAATGGCAACATGGCAACCTTGTATTCGTCTATTCAACTATTTCACCTCTACCGTTCCTTAGCAATATAAAGGGTTGTCTCCCTTGAAGCATCTACTTTAATTTGACCGATATATTCCAAATAGTCAAGCTGACCGATTGTTTCTGACATTGTTAATAACGGCTGTTTATAATAAATCGTTGGAAACAGTGCCTGACATACTTGAAAAGCAGTCAAGGGCTTTTCCTCAAGAAAACTGTAAACGAGGTCTGCTCGTTCAGCTTGCTTTTTTAAGCGAAGGGAAATAAGCTCATGCGCCTCTTCAATCGGTTCTCCATGACCAGTATAAACTAACGAAACCGGAATCTCTAATAATCTTGAAATTGACTCATTTAACTGGAGCTGCGGCCGCGGGCGTTCTATTGAATTTGCCATCGGCGGCTCTAATAATGGGTTTGGAGAAATATGTTTTAACAATAAGTCTCCCCCTATTACAACCCCTGACCTTTCTTCATATAAAACGATATGACTTTGAGCATGCCCAGGTGTTTCAAAGATTCTCCATCCGAATAAACCGCTAATTTCCTCCCCTTCTCCTATAAAATGATGTAAATTCCTATTGCAGGAGAATTCAAGTGTATGATTCAGTCTATTTAAATAAGGGAAAAATTTTTTATCGACTCCAAATTCAATAAATAGTTTCTCAAAGAAAACTGTTTGTGCTGCCATAAATTGCGGGTCTTTTTTCAACCATGGTGTATTAAAAGGATGACCCCATATTGGAATGTCCTCGCTTAAAAAGTCCAACATGCCGACATGATCAGGATGATGATGGGTGATTACTACTTGATCAATGTCCTGGGGGCTGTACCCAAGTTCTTTTAGTTGGGATTGGAACACCTGCCAAGCCTCAACTGTCTTCGGACCAGTATCCACAAGTGTTAAATGCTCCCCCTTAATTAAGTACACATTCACATCTCCTACTGGAAAAGGTGTTGGAAGTTCCAGCTTAAAGATTTGGTTTCCCCGTTGAAATGGTTTCATTCACTCAGCCCCAATTATTATTTTCAAATAAAACTTATTATTGTTCATTACAGATACTTACTATTATTTTATCTTCCAACCACGCATTTGTCATTATATTCAAATAATTCAACTAACATTCTTTTTGAAAATGCTTGACAATTACCTGTCCACAAATGCATAATGAATAAAAATTCAAGAGAAAAAACTTAAAAAAATTTATTTTAATAAGTAAAAGCATTGACTTAGGACTAGTAAATCGGAAGCTGCAAAAGAGAGTGGAGCTCGTGGCTGGGAAGCTCCATTGCACCCGTTTCCTTTTGAACCTACCTATGAGCTGTTAGGAAAACCTAACCGTATTTCTGCGATAAAGAAGTGAAGCTGGGAATGATACATTCCAACTAAGGTGGTACCGCGGAGCCATTCCGTCCTTTTCAAGGATTGAGTGGCTTTTTATATTGTGCTTTTAAAGGAGGATTTTTATGGAGAAGATTGGATTTATCGGCGCCGGTTCAATGGCAGAAGCCATGATCGCTGGTTTAATAAAAGGTGGAGTGTTTCAGCCGGAGCAGGTGATCGTCGCAAACCGTTCCAGCGCTGACCGTCTGAAGGAATTAACAAATAGGTATGGTATCGAAACCACACATAATAAAGTAAAATTGGCTCAAGAGGCAAACATTATCGTATTAGCGATGAAGCCAAAGGATGTCAAGGCAGGCATAGATGGCATTCAAAAGTATATTCATAACCAGCTGATCGTTTCTGTATTAGCAGGGATTTCCATTGAAACGATCACATCCATCCTTGGCAAAAAAACAGCCATTATTCGTGCAATGCCAAATACATCAGCAGCGATTGCCAAATCAGCAACTGCCATCGCTGCAAGTGAAGATGTCACGATGACACAAATCAAAAAATGCCAATCATTATTCGAAGCAATTGGCATCTGCAAGCTTGTCGATGAAAATCAACTAGATGCTGTTACAGGATTATCAGGCAGCGGACCTGCATATGTTTACTTCCTTGTAGAAGCCATGGAGAAAGCCGCTATCGAGGTAGGCTTAGAACCGAATGTAGCCAGAGAACTGATTGTCCAAACATTGCTTGGTGCTTCAGAAATGATCGCGAGCTCTGATAAACACCCATCACAATTACGAAAAGAAGTCACAAGCCCTAACGGTACAACCGAAGCCGGAATTACGATCTTGCAAGAAAGAGGTTTTGAAGAAGCTCTTATCTCATGTATAAAACGCGCAACAGAGAGATCAAATGAATTAAAGACAATGTTTTCCGAAGCACTGATAAAAAATTAAAATAGAGAAGGAGTGCCGTTTTAATAAAAGCTTGCACTCCTTCTTTTTCCTAGTTCTTATCTTCACTAATCGGAAGGTACAGATCAATAATTGTTCCTTTGCCAACAGTACTGGAGATGTTCACTGTTCCCCCGTGGGAATGAATGATTTTAAAAGTCGTCATCATCCCGAGACCTGTTCCTTTTTCTTTTGTTGTATAAAATGGTGTGCCGATTTTAGCTAGAAGTTCCTCTGAGATCCCTACTCCTTGATCAGCAATTTGAATAAAAATCCCGGCGGAACCATGTTTCTTGCCGCTTATCGTTATTTCACCACCATTAGGCATCGCTTCTATTGCGTTTTTAATTAAATTAATAAAGACTTGTTTTAACTGGCTTGCAATACAATGAATCATAGGCAAGTCGTCAAGTTGAACGTTAACATTCACCTTGTTCATTAAAGCTTGCGAACCCAATAATGTGACAACATCCTCAATCATTTTTTCCACACGTTCATAACGAAAATAATGTGCTTGCGGCTTTGCTAAAATAAGCAGCTCACTTGTTATCATTTCGATTCTTGAAATTTCATCAGACATGATATCTAAATACTCACTATTGATTTCCTTCATTTTATTTTTATAGAGTTGTAAAAAACCTTTTATTGATGTAAGAGGATTTCTTATTTCGTGTGCAATCGATGCAGCAAGTTGGCCAACAGCTGTAAGCTTTTCAGATTCAAGCAACATTTTTTCGGTTCTTTTTTCCCTAGAGATGTCCCGAGCGATTCCGTAAACTCCGACAATTTCCCCATTAACAATAATTGGAATATTGGTAACCTTCAATTCAATGATGTGCCCGTTTTGATGAACTGCTTTTGTTTCATAATGCTGAATGGCTCCCTTAACAGCATGAGAATAATAAGTCTTTGTCCTTTCAATTTCATCAGGAGTGATTAATGGCATATAAGACATTTGTAAAAGCTCTTCTTCTTTAAAACCAAGTAATTCTTCCATTGCGTGATTAACACTTAGAAAATTCCCTTCTAAATCAAAGGAATATACCGCAGCCGGATTATTTTCAAAAAGAGACTTATAATGCTGCTCCCTTTTTGAGGAAGATCGTTTATTTTCAGTTATGTCTTGAAAATAAACAGAAAGGCCATTTGGAGAGGGATAAATCCTTACTTCAAACCACATTTTTAAAGGAGGAGAGTATTCTTCGAAAACAATAGATACTTGTTCTCGCACGGCCATATGGTAATGTTGATAAGTTTGTAGATCAACAGCCTCAGGAAATACTTCCCATATGCATTTTCCTAATAATTGCTGCATATTACGACGCAGTAGTCTAGTTGCCTCTTTATTAACATAAGTAAATTTCCACTCTCTATCTAAAGCAAAAAAAGCATCTGTAATTCGATCTAATATCTCATACGGATTTATCTGTTGAATATACATTTCATCAATCCTCACAGCGATTTTCTATGCAATATGATACCACACCTAAGCCTAATTTCGGTATTTAAATAAAGGGAGACTTCCATCAATTGGTTTCCGAAGAACAGGATATACAACTGCCTGTTAAGAAGGGATAAATAGCTTCTTTTATACCCTTTGGTATATAATGGTAGAAAATGAAAGAAGGGGAATAATGCATGAATTCAAATGATTCCATTATACAAACAGCTCTTCCACATCGGTACCCATTCTTAATGGTTGACAAAGTGATCGAGATTGTTGAAGGTAAAAAAGTAAAGGGATTAAAGATGATTACTGAAAATGAATGGTACATATCCAATGATCATACCTTTATGCCTAATATTCTCGTCATTGAAGCTCTTGCCCAGCTTGGCGCCTTTGTCTCTCTGGAAGATGATAACCATTTAGGATTTTTAACATCCATTAAAGGAGTAGAATTCATTCGTGAAGCGTCAGTAGGAGATCAAGTCCATCTATTTTACGAGGTGATACGAATGAAAAAAGGCTTTGTTCTTGGCAAAGGCTATGCTGAAGTAAATGGTAAGGCAATTGTAAAGGTCGATGAGATTGTCATTTACCAGACTAGCTCTTCGAATAAATAAAATTTATTGCTACTAGATGGTGATTAATTCATGAAAGTGAACCTTTTAGAGCTTCCAGATCATGAAAAAAGAATTTATCAACAAATAACTAAGTTAAAAAAACCTGAAAAACAAATGCTCTGGCACCTTATAAAAAAGACAAATATTGGAGGAATTGCTCTTTACCCTAAGATTGAAAAGGAAATGATCCCCTTGATAAAGCAGAAATTCATCGCAATTAATGAAATCTACCAAGGTGAGGGCTTTAGTTTTTTCATTTTACAAAAAGCCCCTTATCTTCTTAGGCAACTAAAAAAACGCTAGGCATGTGAGATGCCTAAGGATCTGATAAATCCTAAATCCTGAGGCAACCTCACATACCTGTTTCACCCTTCAAAAATCGTTTTAATTGAAAAAGATAAAAGCTCTGGCAAAATTTCAAATGCATAAGGAATATGTAATCTTTCCGTCCATTTATGAGGATCTCTTCCAACCGGTCCAATATTTAATACAGGGATATTCAACCGTTGCATCTCGCTTAACGGCAAAGAGTATCCGTTTCCGTAAAGAGGCATATTGGCTGTTAATTGGGACAGAGCTTCTCCATTGTCGTTCAGCTGGACAAAGCTTAAATCACATAATCCCGGAAAGTAATTTTGCTGCTTAAGCTCAGTCTGATAGTTCTCCTTTGCATAGGCAATCACATGTTCAACTGTTTTTTGAATGAACGGGTTGCCTTTAGAGGATACTGAAGGATAATAAGGCGGACTATAAAAGATCACAATCATCGCTCCATATTCCTTACATAAGCCAACTAATTCTGCAACAACTCTTGTGGAAAGGCCTCGTTCATCTTCATCTCCATACTTTACCAATATTTCATTTATTCTTCGATCAATTTCTTTTGTACCATATTTTTTCTTTGCAATATGTAAAAGCTCTTTAAAGGTCAAAATTGTTACCTCCAGGTCTAATGGAGATAAAGAAATAAGTTTATGGTACTGTTGACTTCGCTTCTTATAAAACTCCTCAACGTTTAAAGCAGTCTCTTTTACTACTTGCAAAAGTTTATGATGAAGTTCGCTAACCGAGCCATTCATGATGAACAAATTATACATTGAAACGGATGCATGAGGAATTTGAACAGAATACTCCTCTTTTAAATCCCTCATCATTAAACTAGTAGGCGGAGGTGAGATTTCTTCTCCTTCCTGCTCACAAAACGCAGGATTCAATTCCATTAGACGGTTTAGCTCAGAAAGCAACAGATTTGCATTAAGTCCTGAAAATGGTTCCCCAGCATGTGTTTCAATACCGCTGCAGTAAAAGCTGGCTAGCACCTTTCCGAGAGAGCCTGTGTAAATATAATGGTTTTGATCATTAGGGAATTTTGCAAACATCGGTTCAGAATTAATACATGCTTTATAAGTTAAACCAAAGCGCTGCTTTAGTTCATCTAAAATAGGGACAGCACTTATCATGCCTGCTGAATTAACTTCTTCATCCGGAACTGAAACGAGTAATAGATTCCCCTTAAAATCTCCATGCATCGCCCTTTCTAACATGGCTAATTGGACAGCAAGACCTGCTTTCATATCCATGGTACCTCTGCCAAATAACCACTCACCACTTTCAAGATCCTCCCTTACTTGCTCAGATAATTGGGAGCTTCTCGCCTTTAGTTCATTTGTTAACTTAACAGGTTGACAGGATAAAGAGGATAAATCTCCATAATCCGTCACATCCACGACATCAAAGTGATTTATTAAAACAACCGTTTCGTTTGTAACCCCTTGATTTACCAATGCGGTTACAAAAGATCTCCCATCGTGAACAGGGTGAAGCTGTAGGAAATCAGGATGTTCTTTAAAATATTCTCGTTCTTTTAACAAATAATAGAGATATTTCCCTAAAGCAATCTCACCTTGCGATCCTGTTATACTAGCGTGCTCAACCAACTGAATTAATAGGTTAACCAATTGCTCTTTTGTTTGCCATCTCCCTTGCAAAGTGAACCACCTGCCAACTATTTTTTTCTCATTTTATTAAAAATATGGCTTTTGTTAAAGATCGTTTTTCTACTTTTTTTCATCACAAGAGAGGGCTGTTATTTGATCCATTTAGGCCAAGAACTGCAGCCAATCAACTAAGTGAAAAAATCCCCCTCACCAAAACAATACGAACGTAGCTGATAATAACGAAATAAAAAAGATAGGAACAAGCATTCATTTGCTTATCTTTTTAGTGGTTTTCGCATTCAATCCCGATGCTTTGGGATTTCAATTTGCATGAAATCTGATGCGATAGATGAATGAGGAAAAATGGCCTGTGCTTCTTCTTTTAGCGTTGCAACATCCTCTTCCGTTTGGTAACGAGAGCTTATATGTGTTAAGATAAGCTGCTTTGCATTTGACCGTTTCGCAATCAAGGCAGCTTGTTTGGTTGTAGAATGAAAATAATCGTAGGCAAGCTGTTCATCTGCTTCTGAAAGTGTTGCTTCGTGTATAAGCAGGTCAGCTTCCTTACAAAGCTCAATACTATTATCTGTGTATCGGGTATCTCCTAAAACCGCTACAACTCTCCCTTTTTGCTTCGGTCCTAAAAAGTCATTGCCATCAAGAATTGTTCCATCCTCAAGTTTAACCTTCTCCCCTGCTTTTAATCTTTGATAGATCGGCCCAGGCTTTATCGATAATGCTTTTAATTTATTGACAAGCAATGCTCCTGGTAAATCCTTTTCAATAACTCGATATCCGTAAGAATCAATCCCATGTTCCAGTTTTTTCGCAATAACCTGAAACTGATCATCTTCAAATACGGTCCCCTCTTCTACTACCACAAATTCGATTGGATAGGTAAGACGCGATTGACTAATGGAAAGAGAGGTACGAATAAATTCTTCAAGGCCTTCTGGTCCGTAAATTGTTAACAGGTCCTCTCCTCCTTGAAATGAACGACTGCTAATTAATCCAGGCAGTCCATAAATATGATCACCGTGCAGATGGGTAATAAATATCTTTTCAATTTTTCTTGGCTTAATCGATGTATGTAAAATTTGGTGTTGTGTTGCCTCACCGCAATCAAAAAGCCATATCGCTTTTCTTTCCTCAAGCAGCTGCAGGGCGATGCTCGTAACATTTCGAGCCTTTGCTGGTATCCCTGCCCCAGTCCCAAGAAACATGACATTCAAAACAACTTCCTCCTATGATCTCTTTCCTTTAGAATACATGATTTAACAGTAAAGTTAAACTATCAACATCTTGCAGTATTTGTCGGAAAAAGAAAAAAATAAGTCGATAAGACTTGACCTTTTATAGGTTGATTGAATAAAATAGACTGAATAATAAAAAGATTTTAATAAAATCAAGTGCTTTTAACACGATATTTTTCTTTTAATCGTTTATACTAGTACTTGAAAAGACAATTATGTTTGATTTACCCTACATTTACCTTTATTATTAAGTATTTGTAGAGGGTATTTTACAATCAGTGCTCTAAAATTCGAGCCATCCTTAAAAAAAGACATCTTGTCGGTTAAGGTATCGTTTTCATATACGAATTTTTCACTGATGAAGAAATAAATGCATTTGACAAAGTGAGGTACGAACGTGATTACACAAGAACAACCTAAATCTGTTATCGTTATTTTTGGAGCAACTGGTGATTTAGCAAAACGAAAGTTGTTTCCCTCTATCTACCACCTGGTACAAAACAACAAAATCGGTGAAGAATTTGCTGTTGTGGGTGTAGGAAGAAGACCTTGGACAAATGATGAGTTCCGCAGCAATGTTTCAGACTCGATCCAGACAGCAATGAAGGAATCCGTACAATTAGATGATTTCACATCACATTTTTATTATCATCCATTCGATGTAACGAATCCATCTTCCTATTTGGAACTGAATAATTTGTTAAATAAGCTGGATGATTCCTACCAAACAGAAGGGAATCGGATCTTTTATTTAGCTATGGCCCCAGAATTCTTTGGCACAATCGCTCAAAACCTGAAAAAAGAAGGGTTAACTGCAACAAAAGGCTGGAGTCGATTAGTCATCGAAAAACCATTTGGTCATGACCTGCCATCAGCTCAAAAACTGAACCAGGAAATCCGTGAAGCCTTTAATGAGGATCAAATTTATCGTATTGACCATTACTTAGGAAAAGAAATGGTACAAAACATTGAAGTAATCCGTTTCGCTAACGCTCTATTTGAACCATTATGGAACAATCGATACATATCGAATATCCAAGTGACATCAAGCGAAGTGTTAGGCGTTGAAGATCGCGGACGTTATTATGAAAACTCTGGTGCGTTGCGAGATATGCTTCAAAACCATATGCTGCAAATGGTGGCTTTACTAGCAATGGAACCGCCAATTAAACTAACGACAGATGAAATCAGAAGTGAAAAGGTAAAGGTTTTACGTGCACTCCGCCCTGTTAGTGAAGATGAGGTAGCTAATTACTTTGTTCGCGGTCAATATGCAGCCGGCCAATTAAATGATAAGCAATTAATTGGCTATCGCGAGGAAAATAATGTAGATGATGAATCTCAAACTGAAACCTATGTTGCCGGCAAGCTATTAATTGATAACTTCAGATGGGCTGGGGTTCCGTTCTACATCCGAACAGGAAAACGCATGGCAGCCAAATCAACAAAAATTGTTGTTCAATTTAAAGATATTCCAATGAATCTTTATTATAAAAAGGGAGAAACTGTTCCACCTAACTTACTAGTCATAAACATACAACCTGATGAAGGAATTACTCTTCAACTAAATGTGAAAAAAGATGGGGATGCTGGTGATTCTAAGCCGGTTAAATTGGATTTATCAAACAATTTCCTAGACGGCATTAACACACCGGAGGCTTATGAGAAGCTGCTTTACGATTGCATGCGTGGAGACGCAACGAATTTCACTCATTGGGATGAAGTTGCCTTATCTTGGTCATTCGTTGATCCAATTTCAGAAGCATGGAAAAAAGGGAAAGCACCGCTTACTACTTATCCTTCTGGTTCCATGGGACCAAAAGAAGCAGACGACATGCTTGAAGCAGACGGAAACCAATGGTGGCCGGTCAGCTAAACCTGCCTTTTTATTAAAAGTATCTTGAAATTATAGCACGTCATATTATTACAAGTAATACCTTCTACGATCTGAGCAAAAGCCGGTTGAGCCCTACTATAGAGCCTCAACCGGCTTTCTTATTGAATAAATCGAAAGCCATGTCATTTAATACTTTCTTAGAAGTGATCCCATCCATTAAAATTAATTTAGATTCCTCCTGCTGTCTCTTAAAAATGTGCGAATTGGCTCGTCTATTTGCCTCATACAAACGGTATATAAGCTGCAGAGGTATAAAAATGTATCATATAAAAAACGCGCCCTTGTATAACTCCTTAAATTGGTTTGAGCTGCTACTTTGTGAAGGCTCTTTATTATTTTTGTACCGAAACCTTTTAAAAAGGGAAATTCTAATTAATAATATTTTGTTACCGCTAGTAGAAAGGAATAAACAAAAAGGACAAGCTCCAATTTGTAGGGGCTTGTCCTTTAATAAGAATACGATCTTATTTTTCAATCCATTCTGTATGGAAAATACCTTCTTTATCAACACGTTGATATGTGTGAGCTCCAAAGTAATCACGTTGTGCTTGAAGCAAGTTAGCCGGTAATGTTTCTGAACGATAGCTGTCATAATAAGCAAGTGCTGAAGAGAAGCATGGTACTGGAACACCGTTTTCGATTGCAACAGCAAGAATTTGTCTTAATGCACCTTGGTAGCCTTCAACAATTTCTTTGAAATATGGATCTAATAACAGGTTCGCTAACGCTGGCTCACGGTCATATGCATCCTTAATTTTTTGCAAGAATGCCGCGCGAATAATACAACCACCGCGGAAGATCATTGCGATATCACCATATTTTAAATCCCAGTTGTATTCTTCAGAAGCTGCTCTCATTTGTGCAAAACCTTGTGCATAAGAGCAGATTTTGCTCATGTATAATGCCTTGCGAACCGCTTCAATAAGCTCTTCTTTGTTTCCTTCATATTGTGTTGCAGAAGGTCCTGAAAGAATTTTACTCGCTTTTTGACGCTCATCCTTCATTGCAGAAATAAAGCGTGCGAATACAGATTCTGTAATGATTGGAAGCGGCACACCTAAATCAAGCGCACTCTTACTTGTCCATTTACCAGTTCCTTTTTGGCCTGCTGTATCCAAAATAACATCAACAAGCGGTTTACCTGTTTCATCGTCTTTCTTCGTGAAAATATCAGCTGTTATTTCAATGAGATAGCTGTCTAACTCACCTTTATTCCATTCAGCAAATACTTCATGCAATTCATCAGCAGTTAATCCTAATACATTTTTCAATAAGAAGTAAGCTTCTGAGATTAATTGCATGTCGCCGTATTCAATTCCGTTATGAACCATTTTTACATAGTGGCCGGCTCCATCTGGACCAATGTAAGTACAGCATGGATCGCCATCAACTTTTGCAGAAATAGCTTCTAAAATAGGTTTGACAAGATCAAATGCTTCTTTTTGTCCGCCAGGCATAATTGAAGGTCCTTTTAATGCTCCTTCTTCACCGCCTGAAACCCCAGTTCCTATGAAATGGATTCCACTCTCTGCAAGATCTTTATTTCGACGTTGAGTATCTGTATATAACGTGTTACCACCGTCAATTAAAATGTCACCTTTATCAAGATGCGGTAAAAGCTGTTCAATAGTTGCATCTGTTGCAGTTCCAGCTTTAACCATTAATAGGATTTTACGAGGAGTTTCTAATGATTGAACAAATTCTTCAATGCTGTATGTACCAACAACATTTTTCCCTTTTGCTTCAGTTAGAAATTCTTCTGTTTTAGCTGCAGAACGGTTGAAAACTGCTACTGAAAAACCGCGGCTCTCAATATTTAACGCTAAGTTTTTTCCCATTACAGCTAAACCAATGACACCAATTTGTTGTTTCGACATTTGCTTACGTCCCTTCTAGTCCTTAGAGTATGTAAAGGTACTGACAAAATATGCCTGTTCCTTTTTGAAATTGACACACAATTCGAATTATTTATTATGACTACAATTGAAAATACCATAAGTATTAACTATATTTCAAGTAACAACATTCATGTAATCGCTTAATCTCTCAAAAAATCTTTATTAAAGCTTGTACCAGATGATAAATCCTCTTCTTGCTTCCCTTTTACCCCCCTTTTAATAAGTTGATTTCCATATTTTTGATTTATTTGGTCAATTACAGAAAGCAATGGCTCCTCCTTTGCATCATTTTCAAATGAGAATAAATCTAATTGTTTAACAGCATCATCTTTTTCAACTAAATCTTGCCCCGTGATCCCTAAAAGCCGAATTGGGTCCTCATTCCAGTGAGCAAAGAAAAGCTGTTTCGCTAACTCGTAGATCTCTTCTTCATCACCTATAGGATTCGCTAATTTTTTACTTCTAGTAATTGTTTTTAAATTTCCGTAGCGGATTGTGATAAAAATTTTAGTTGCTAGTACTTCCTTCCGCTTCATTCTTACCATGACAGAATGAGCAAGTTTTTTTAAAACATCACTTATTTCGTTTTCATTTGTCGTATCCTTCGCAAGTGTGGTTGAATTGCCAATACTTTTAAATTCATAAATGGATTCAGGATCAACGGCACGATTATCAATTCCCTTCGCACGTAGTTTTAATCGTTCGCCATTTATTCCGAGTAATGTTTTTAACTGTACGGTATCCCCATTTGCTAAATCATGTATCGTTTCAATGCCGATCGTATTCAGCTTTTCAGCGGTCTTCTCTCCCACACCATGGATCTGGGCAACTGGCAGTGGCCAAAGCTTTTCTGAAAGCTCACGTTTACGCAAAATAGTAATCCCCAGCGGTTTTTTCATATTCGAAGCCATCTTTGCTAAAAATTTATTTGGAGCCACCCCTATACTGCATGGAAGCAATAGTTCGTCCATTAAACGCTCCTGAATTATTTTCGGTATTTCTAACGGATTATCATTCATATAGTGTGTTATATCCATATACCCTTCATCAATGGATACCGGTTCGACAAGGTCTGTATATTCACGAAGCACATCGAACATGGCACGTGAAGCCCTGCGATAACGCTCAAAGTTTGGCTTTTTCACAATTAATTCCGGACATAATTTGCGGGCTTGCCATAGCGGCATCGTTGTTTTAATCCCTTTTGCCCGAGCTTCATAGCTGCATGTAACGATGATCCCCTTTCTCTCCTCAACATTGCCGGCAATCGCAAGCGGCTTCCCTTTAAGGGTTGGATCATATGAGATTTCAACCGATGCATAAAAGCTATTCATATCTACATGGAGAATAATTCGTCCGCTTCCAGAACGCTCCATCTTCCTTCACCACTTCAGTAAGAATGTTAGCATGATTTTACCATGATTAGAGAAAAAATGTTTCTACAATAACTTTTTCACGTTAAGTAAATGTAATTCTAGGCAATTTATCCTGTCTGTTATGGATTCAGACCCTTATGAGACAGCTCCTTTCTCATTCCTTCTTTAACAAGGGCAATTCCTTCAAGACTAGAAAGAAATAGATCCGGGTCAATCATTAAGATCAAACGATCATCAAGACTAGCAACATTCGTAAAATATTTTGTTGCCTGAAACGCTCCAATCGTGAATTGTTTTAAGGCATTTTCTTGGATATTTATTATTTCCCTTGCTTCCTTAACGATGATTGCTGCAGACATCTCTTCAGCCTGTACAACAATAAGCTTAACTTGCTCATCTATAGCCGTATCTTCGTGATAAAAAATTTGCTTGATATCCAAAACAGGAATAAATTCTCCTCTAACGTTTACGACTCCTTTCATATAAGATGGCATATTAGGAATAAAATTGATATGTTCTGGCTTTTCAATTGACATCACATGTCCGATCGGCAACGCATATTCTTCATAGCCAGCACGAAAAACAACTGCTTTTAACATATCCATTCGAAGCTCCCTCCACTTGTTCCATAAACCATGTTTCCTATGACTATCATACTATGTTCAAAAAGAGATGGGAAGAAAATATCTTTGAGTTGCCATAACCGTATAGCTGCATTTTTCTCTTGACACTTTTTAGATAAAATTACAGGTACATTTTATTACATGTTTAAGGAGGTAATTAAGAAAGCTCACTGTAAAGAAAAAACACATAGGTACTCAGCGAGTGCTCTTAGTGTTTTTATGCTGTTTAATCATCTTTTGAGAACAGATAATCTCTTTTCTTTAAAGAAATATTTAAAACCAGGCCTATTCCGATCATACTAGCCAAAACAGAGCTTCCTCCGTAACTCATTAACAGCAGAGGGATTCCTGTTATCGGCAGTAAACCAGATACCATTCCGATATTTTGAACAGAATGAAATGTAAAGAGAGCAACCATCCCAATGCAAATATAAAATTCAAATAAATTATTCCTTACATACATGCCAACCCCCAGCATGCGATAAATCATTAAAAAATATAAGATTACGACAAATGAGGCTCCGATAAATCCGAATTCCTCTGCAACAATGGTAAAAATAAAATCGGAATGTGCTTCAGGTGTATATACATCGCTGTTATGAAATCCTTTTCCGTCAACCATACCTGATCCAATCGCTAAAAGGGACTGTTTAAGCTGATATCCGATCCCCTCTGCATGTTGGAAAGGATCCAACCATGAATAAATCCTGTTTAATTGATACGTACCAAATATCGTTAATAAAAGATCCGAATTATAAATAAAAATGAATATAAGAGTACCTACTGCTGTAAGCATCAGTACAATTAATATGGCCATAATCCGCCAATTAACTCCTGACAAAAAAGTAATAGCGATCGAAATGACCAACATAACTAATGACGATCCAAAATCATTTTGCAGCAGAACTAATATGATGGGTGTTAATGAAACAGCGGCGATTTTAGCCAGCAACAATAAATCTTGTTTAATCGAATGCATCGGTGTTTTTTCATAATGGTTTTTTGTTATATTTGCCAACATCATAATTAAAAAGATTTTCATATATTCAGAGGGCTGAATCGACCCCAATCCTGGGACTATAAACCATGATTTTGCTCCATTCCGATACGGAGCAATTGATTCAGGTGCTACCAAAATTCCGATTAATAACGCAATTCCTAATCCGTAAAAAAAGGGTGTTATTTTACTAATTTGTTCAAAATCAAATAAAAAAATCACCGAAGCCACAAGTATACCTAGGATAAACCAGATGATTTGCTTTACCATAAAGTTTTCATCATATTGCGCATACTTTTGAGCACTAAAAATGCTGACACAGCTAGATATCATTAATAAAAATAAGAAAAAAACTAATGAAGCATCAAAATACCTATATTTTTGTGTGGACAAATTAATCACCATAATCGTAAATTTTATCGAGAGCTATCAGACTATGTATCTATATAAGAATAACATTTTGACTAGAAAAAATATACAAATCATAACATATTTCTCCTAAGAATTAACTCTCTATTTATTTGACGATTTAATCCGCATTATTGTTTCACTGAAAACAAATGGGGACAGTCCCAAACTATAGGACTGTCCCTTTTATACCTGCTCTTTATTTACCTATAAACATTTGTGTCCAGTGATGTCCATTGGCATCATAGCCAACGCCAATATGAGTAAAATCTCGGCTTAAAATATTTTTGCGGTGACCTTCACTATTCATCCATGCTTGGACAACTTGTTGAGGTGTTTGCTGACCTTGAGCAATATTTTCTCCAGCTGTTCTATACGTTACCCCAAAATCCCTCATCATATCGAATGGTGAACCATATGTTGGGCTAGTATGTGAGAAATAATTGTTTTGGCGCATATCCTCTGATTTCTTTTGAGCTACGCCACTTAACTGAGTATCTCCTTTCAGCGGAGGTAAGCCATTTTTTTGTCTTTCTGCATTTGTAAGCTCAATAACTTGTTGGGCCGCTTGGCTTATCCCTTGAGCAGGCTTTTGTGCTTCAGGCTTTTGTGCTTGATTCGCTTGTTGTTGTTCTCTTTGTTCTGGTTGTTGCTGTGGTGCCGGCGCCTGCTGTTGTTCTCTTTGTTCTGGCTGTTGCTGTTGTGCCGGTGCCTGCTGTTGTTCTCTTTGTTCTGGCTGTTGCTGTTGTGCTGGTGCCTGCTGTTGTTCTCTTTGTTCCGGCTGTTGCTGAGGTACTTGTGCTTGGTTCTGTTGTTGTGGACGCTGTAGCTGTCCTTGTTGGGCAAATTGACGTGCCCTTTGCTCAGCTTGCTGTCTAAACTGTTGGATATATTTTTCAGCCTGTCGCTGTGCCTCTTCTTGATTATCTGCTTGGACAAACTTAAATTTAGCATCTTGTACCGTTATTGCTTTTGTATGCGGGTATTTGTTACTATCGATATCAGTTTTGGTACTGGAAATCTCCAAACCATTTTGCTCATTATTGCGGTTTATCTCTTGATTCCTGTTATCGCGATCCCACATGCCCCTAAACTCATTTTCGTCATTAACATCTCTTACGAAAGGGACATTATCTCTCCCGTTATAATTGACGTTCTCAGCAACATCTATTTGATCATTTTCATCATTTCGATCCATTGCCTCGTTATTATTACATGCTACAAGCCCGGCAACAAGCGCACCTGTAACAAGCAAGCTTATTTTCTTTTTTATCAATTGAAACCCCTCCTTGATCTAGATTAGGTACCTTTTTATTTTCTTAAGTAATGAAAAAAATATTGATGGTAATAATCATGAAAAATGGAGGATCAATTCTTATTTAGTTAATCTTGTAAGTTTTTTAAGGGGAAATAAAAAGAACGCAAAAAGCGCTCTTTTTTAATTTATTCTGCTACCTCTTGAATGATGGCTACAACGAGTTCAGCTGTTTTTTCCAGCTCTTCAATCGGCATTTTTTCATTTGTCGTATGGATTTCTTCATAACCCACCGCAAGGTTTACAGTTGGAATTCCATTTCCTGCAATAACATTGGCATCACTTCCGCCGCCGCTTGTTTGAAGCTCGCTTTCACGTCCAATCCGAGCCGCTGCGCGTTTAGCTACCTCAACGACATGATCCCCATCTCCAAATTTAAAACCAGGATACATGACTTCAATATCAACCTCTGCACGTCCGCCCATTTCATTGGCAACCTCCTCAAAGGAATCCTTCATGATTTTCACTTGTGCTTCCATTTTTTCAGGAACCAATGAACGGGCTTCTGCAAGAATATGTACCAGATCACACACGATATTTGTTTGTGTTCCACCTTCAAATCGGCCAATATTAGCTGTCGTTTCATGGTCAATTCTGCCTAATGGCATTTTGGCAATTGCTTTTGCAGCAATAGTAATGGCGGATACCCCTTTTTCCGGTGCAACCCCTGCATGTGCCGTTTTACCATAAATCGTTGCTTTCACCTTTGCCTGAGTAGGTGCGGCAACAATAATGGTTCCGACTTTACCATCACTGTCTAGGGCATAACCATATTTTGCTGTCATTAACGCTGGATCAAGAGCCTTTGCTCCAACTAAGCCTGATTCTTCACCAGCCGTTATGACAAACTCAATCTTACCGTGAGGAATGTTTTGTTCTTTTAACGTTTTTATCGCTTCCAGCATTGCCGCTAACCCTGCTTTATCATCGGCACCGAGAATGGTTGTCCCATCTGTTACCACATAGCCGTCCTTAATGCTAGGCTTGATACCTTTACCTGGTACAACCGTGTCCATATGTGATGTAAAATAGATGGTATCAACATTATCTTTTGTTGCTGCCAATGTACATACTAAATTACCAGCTCCATGACCTGTAACTCCAGTTGTGTCATCCTCAACTACATCTAAGCCTAGGGCAGTAAACTTTTCCTTCAATACTTTTGCAATCTCCCCTTCAAACTTTGTTTCTGAATCAATTTGCACAAGCTCTAAAAACTCATCAAGCAAGCGTTGTTTATTAATCATTTCAACTTTACCTCCTAAAGGGGAATGTTCCCGTGTTTTTTATTTGGTCTTAACTCCTGTTTTGTTCTAAGCATGTCCAGAGCTTGGATCAGCTTAATTCTTGTATCCCTTGGGTCAATAACATCGTCAACCATTCCCTGACTTGCTGCAACATAGGGATTTGCAAACTTTTCACGATATTCTTTAATTTTTTCTGTTCTTGTTTGTTCAGGGGTGTCACTATTCTCTATTTCCTTTGAAAAAATAATGGATGCAGCCCCTTGAGGACCCATAACAGCAATTTCAGCATTTGGCCATGCATAGACTAAATCTGCGCCAATTGATTTACTGTTCAAGGCTACATAAGCTCCTCCATATGCTTTTCTTAAGATGATGGTCAACTTCGGAACTGTTGCCTCAGAGTAGGCATATAAAATTTTAGCACCGTGGCGAATAATCCCTCCGTGCTCTTGTTTAACACCAGGAAAGAAGCCTGTTACATCCTCAAATGTAATCAGCGGAATTTGAAAAGAATCACAAAAACGGATAAATCTAGCGGCTTTATCTGATGAATCAATATCCAAACCGCCAGCCATATATTTCGGTTGATTACAAACAAGACCAACGACCTCGCCTTTTATTCTTGCTAAACCGATGACAATGTTTTTTGCAAAATCCTTTTGAATTTCTAAAAATGAACCGTCATCAACAACCTGATGAATGACGATGCGAACATCATAAGGTCGTATGGCATCGAAGGGAATTAAATCAGTTAAGTCCGGACGATATTCATCCTTTTCGGTATACGGCAAGATTGGAGGTTTTTCCTGATTATTTTGCGGCAAATAGCTTAACAGCATTCGAACTTGAAGTAGAACCTCTTCTTCTGATGAACCTGAGAAATGCGCGTTGCCGCTAATCGTATTATGTACATAAGCTCCTCCTAAATCCTCAGAACTTATTTTTTCACCTGTTACGGTTTCAATTACCTTTGGCCCAGTAATAAACATTTGACTTGTTTGTTCGACCATAAACACAAAATCAGTGATAGCTGGTGAATACACCGCCCCTCCTGCACATGGCCCAAGAATGACTGACAACTGTGGAATGACACCAGAATAAATCGTATTACGGTAAAAAATTTGCCCGTACCCATCTAATGATACCACACCTTCTTGAATTCTCGCACCGCCCGAGTCATTCAAGCCAATAAATGGCGTACCATTTTTTGCAGCCAGATCCATAACCGCTGCGATTTTTTTCGCATGCATTTCACCTAGAGCACCGCCAAATACAGTAAAATCCTGGGAAAATAAATAAATCGGCCTCCCGTTCACTTTTCCATAACCTGTAACCACACCATCACCAGGTCCTTTTTTATCATGTAAGCCAAAATCACTGCAACGATGCTGAATAAATGGGTTTAATTCAACAAATGTCCCCTCATCAACAAGTAAGTTTATCCGTTCCCTGGCCGTCAGCTTTCCTTTTTCATGCTGCTTGTTAATTTTATCATCACCGCCGCCCAGCTCAACTTCACGCCTTTTTTCATATAATTCATTTATTTTTTCGTAAATATCATTGCTCATCATCTTCACCCCGTTGTTTTTCACATAGCTCGACTAACACATTATTTGCTTCTTTAGGATGTAAAAAGGCAATCATTGCTTGTGCCGCACCAATTCGTGGCTTTTCATCAATTAGCTGGATCCCTTTCTCCTTTAAATCCTTTAGACGTGCTTCTAAGTCAGAAACACCAAAGGCAATATGATGGATCCCTTCACCCTTTTTAGAAAGAAACCTAGCAATCGCGCTTTCTTCGGACATTGGTTCTAATAGTTCGATTTTAGTATCACCGGCCGTTAAGAAAGCAACCCTAACCTGCTGTGATGGCACTTCTTCATAACCAAGCAATTGCAGCTGTAAAACATCCTTATAAAAAGGCAAAACATTTTCTATTGATTGAACTGCTATACCGATATGATCAACTTTATTCACCATTTGCCGAATTCCCCCGCCTTCTTGTAAACGTTATCACAATATAATAAACTTTCTCTCTTTTTACATGAAACTCCTGCAAGTTTATCAAATTTCTTTTGGAATTTATTCTTTTCTGAAGGTGTTGTCCAATTTGTCCATTCACGTTAAAATAATAGGACAAGGAGTGAGAATAAATGTCTCGTAAAACACAAAAATTCGTCGTTTATTTAATGATAGGGATTATGCTTGTTACAACCATTCTTACTGGCGTGGCAGCTTGGTTTTAAATATTTTTTGTAATGATTTATGCCTGGGACTGAAATCAACAGGCAAGTTTTACAGAAAAAATAAAAAGAGGCAGTTCAAAGCACATTGTCTGATCCTACCTAGCTCTAACACTGTAAGTCTTGGTATTTAGAGCTGGACGTAAATTGAACTGACTCTTTTTGCTTAACTTCTTTATCGATCCATTCCTTTAAATTGACTTTTTATAATTAAATAACTTTCCATTTCCCTTATAAAATGAAGCAGTGCTGCCCTAACTTCGAACTCTTCCCTCGTTTGCGGCAATTCCATATTTTCAAATGACTGTTTCATTTCAATTAATTGTACTAAAAATCTATGTGCCGTATTTCCAGGATGGATATGTATACGCAAATCATGAATAAAATCTGCAATCATTTTGCTTTGTTCTACAGATGTATGTATCGAGGTAATCAATGGAATAATTCGTTCGATAATTTCAAATTGTTTTTCTCTCATTTTAAAATAGTGATAATAGGTATTTTGATGTCGTAAGAAATGATTTTCAACCTCACGAAATGCCATTGTCTTTGCTTGATTAATTAATTCCGCTGTTTTGATGATTTCACTTCCATCCCATTTTCGGTCACTTTCAATCAAATACAATTCAATTTCGCGAAAAATAATCGAGAGATTTTCTTCAATTTGCTTTTGATAATTTTTCAGTTTTACTTCCATACTTGGCATATAAATGTTCATTATTAATGCTACACCAATTCCGATGATAATTAATAAAAATTCATTCCATATTAATGACCATGTAATCCTGCCTGCATTATATAAATGAAAAATAATGACTGTACTTGTCACGATCCCCTCTGTTACCTTCACAAATACTGTTGTCGGTATAAACACCAATAGCATCAGGCCAATAATGATAGGGTGATACATGAGCCCTTCAAAAAAAAGAAAGGAATAGATCATTGCAATCGTGCAAGCTAGAAGTCTCGCCCAAGAGCTTTTTAGTGATTTTTTCTTTGTAACCTGTATGCAGAGAATGGTAATGATACCTGCGGAAATATAATTTTCAAGCTCCATAAATTGTGCAAGCATAACAGCAATGGTCGTACCAAGTGCTGTTTTTGCTGTCCGGTACCCTATTTTAAACATATGTTTCTCCCCATTAACCTTTAAAATTTCTACCAATTACTACTTAATTTAACATAACCGCAGTAATATCTAAGCTTTATAATAAAAATAGTTTAACACTAAAAGATAGTAAAAACGAAAAAAGATGATCGATTTGACCACCTTTTCTTTGTCCTTATAACATTTTTTCTAAGAATACTTTTGCACGTTCCGTTTTCGGATTTGTAAAAAATTCAGCTGGTGCAGCATCCTCAACAAGCTTACCTCCATCAAGGAAAAGCACGCGATCTGCTACCTCTTTTGCAAAGCCCATTTCATGTGTTACAATGGCCATCGTCATTCCCGTTTGTGCTAAGTCCTTCATGACCTCAAGCACCTCTTTTACCATTTCAGGATCAAGTGCTGAAGTAGGCTCATCAAACAAGATGGCTTCCGGGTTCATGGCAAGTGCACGTGCGATCGCCACCCGTTGTTTTTGTCCGCCTGATAAACGATTTGGGTATTCCGATGCCTTTTCAAGTAGACCTACCTTTTTTAATAGGTTTTTTCCGTTTTCCTCTGCTTCTTGCTTGGACTGCCCTCTGACAGTCATTGGCGCATATGTTAAGTTATCAAGAACCGTTTTATGAGGAAATAAATGAAAGTGCTGGAAAACCATTCCGACATTTTGACGCACCTTAGCGATATCAACCTTGGGATTCGTAACTTCCTGCTCTTTAATCCACACTTTCCCCTTTGTAGGCGTTTCAAGTAAATTCAAGCATCGTAAAAAAGTGGACTTACCCGATCCCGAAGGTCCGATAATCGCAATTACCTCACCAGAAGCAATCGTTGTAGAAATTCCTTTTAATACTTCAAGTTTTCCGTAAGATTTATGCAAATTCTCAACCTTAATCACTGCGTCTCATTCTCCCTTCAATGCCTTTACCAAGGAGTGTCAATACCATCACTAATAGATAGTAAATAAGACCGGCAAATAATAAAGGGGCAAAATAATTATATGAATCTGCCCCAACTTGATAGGCACGTCTCATAATGTCTTGTACACCAATCACGGTTACAATCGCTGATTCTTTTGTTAACGTAATGAATTCATTCATTAATGCTGGCAAAATATTTTTAAAAGCCTGAGGCAGAATAATATCCTTCATCATCTTTGAATAAGGAATTCCTAATGCCATTGAAGCCTCTTGCTGTCCTTTATCAATTGCATTAATACCAGCGCGAATAATTTCAGAAATATATGCTCCGGAATTCAATGTAAACGCAGCAACAGCTGCAGGGTATGGATCGATCGGGAAACCTAAAATTTGTGGTAACCCAAAATAAATGATAAGCAATTGCAGCACCAATGGTGTTCCTCTAAAAATAGACGTATAAGCATCTGCAAACCACATTAATGGTTTGATTCTACTGATTTTGAATAGTGCCAAAATAATTCCCCATACAAAACCAAGTAACAAGGAAAGTAACACAATTTGTAACGTGACCCAAATTCCTTCCAAAATAAATGGCAAGGATGGGACGATCGAGGAAAAGTTTATATCCATGTTTTCTAATTCCTTTCAATCTGATCTTAACCTATATTCATAAAAAAGGGCCGACACTATAAGTAGCTGTCAGACCCATATAATTTTTAAAAGTAGCTTTCTTATTCTTCGCCGCCAAACCATTTTGCAACTAATTGATCAAGCTCGCCATTTTCTTTCATTTCATTTAGAGCATCATTAAATTCTTTTGTATATGCACTATTTTTTTGAAAAGCAATCGCAGATCCTGCCTCTTCCTCTGATTCCATGGTAAAGCCAGTTAGGTCTTTATCTTTTTCAGTATATCCATTGGCAACTAAATCCTCGATGATCGCTGCATCGATACGACCTGATTTTAATTCCTGAATTAAATCAGAGATTTTATTACGGTTCTCAATTTTTACATTTACTTTTTCTGAAATTTCCTTTGCTTTATCTTCCTGAATAGAGCCTAATTGAACACCAATTGTTTTTCCATCAAGCTCTTCGATTGATTTTATTTCGTTATCTTTTAACGAAACAATCATGTGATTAGCTGTATAATAAACATCTGAAAAATCAACATTCTCCGCACGTTCAGGTGTTGGAGTCATCCCTGATAATACTAAATCAATTTGTTTTGCCTGAAGGGCAGGGATTAAACTATTAAAATCCATATCCTGAATTTCAAGCTCATACCCTGTTTTTTCTGCTAACGCCTTCGCAAGATCGATATCAAAACCAATAATGTCGCTGCCTTGTGCCGTATCAATATATTCAAATGGCGGATAATCAGCTGATGTAGCCATTTTTAATACTTTTTTGTCAGCATTGCCAGCACCTGAAGTTGAGTTCTCAGCTTCATTTGCGTTTGTACCGCATGCTGCTAATAAACCAATGATGAATAAACTTATCATGAGCAATGATAATTTTTTCATAATAATTTCCTCCTATAATATCTTCATAATATTTATATCTGCTTTTAGTGTTCACTCATTAATATTTAATCAATACTCTGTATTTTAACATAGGTTTATAAATATGCAATCATTATTCATAAAGATGTAATTATAAAAATATTAAGTCAATTCATTTTTTCAGAATATTTTTATTAATAGATAAAAAAAGACAAGCTCATTGACGAGCCTGCCTCATTTTTTGTTCTTAAACTTCTTCACAATATTCATCAAACGCTGCTTGGAGCTTTGCAACGACTGACATTGGATCATGGCCTTCAATTTCATGACGTTCAACCATTGTCATGAGCTTACCATCTTTTAGCAAAGCAAAAGATGGAGATGATGGCGGGTATCCGGTAAACTTTTCTCTTGCCCGTGCAGTTGCATCCTTATCCTGCCCGGCGAAAACCGTTACAAGATTGTCTGGACGTTTATCATAATGAATGGCATGGGCTGCAGCTGGTCTGGCAATTCCGCCTGCACATCCGCAAACACTGTTTACCATAACAAGTGTTGTCCCTTTACGATCAAGAACTTCATCAACCTCTTCAGGCGTCTTAAGCTCGGTATACCCAGCAGCAACAATTTCCTTGCGAGCCTGTTGTACGATATCATTCATAAACAAATTAAAATCCATACTCAATGAAAACCTCTCCTTTATCGATCAATACTGCTATTTTACCAAGTTAGCTACGAAATGGGCAAATGGATCGCTCGGTCTTATTCTTTAATAAACAACGCCAATAATTCCAAAGCACTTGCCGTAACACTTTTTTCTCCATTCATGACAGCTTTTTCAAAATAAGTAAGCTGCTGGCTGACTTTTGCATGATGATAAAACTGCTGATAAAGATCATGCTTTACAAGCTCATGCAGCCAATTTCGTTGTTGCTCCCTTCTTCTTTTATAGAACAATTCACTATCTTTTGTGTATTCCATAAAATCATGAATAATCTGGACAATTTCCTCAATCCCTATTTCCTGTAGTGCAGAGGCTGTAACAGCTCTTGTTGACCAGCCGGCAGTAAACGGCTTTAAAAAATGAAGAATCGTGTTATATTCCTGCTTCGCTTTCTTTGCTTTTCTCAAATTGTCACCATCAGCTTTATTAACAACAACTAAGTCAGGCAATTCCATTATTCCCTTTTTCATCGTTTGCAGCTCATCACCGGCACCTGTTAATACAAGCAGCATAAAAAAATCCACCATATCGCGAACAACAAATTCCCCTTGGCCAACTCCCATTGTCTCTACTATGATTACATCATAGCCAGCTGCTTCACATAAAGTAATTGTTTCTCGTGTCTTACGATTTACCCCGCCAAGGTTTCCTCCAGAAGGTGACGGTCTAATAAATGCCCGGGGATTTCTTGCCAAGCGCTCCATCCTTGTTTTATCTCCCATAATGCTCCCTCTTGATACCTTGCTGCTTGGATCAACCGCAAGCACAGCGACACGATAGCCCTGATTGCATAAGTAAGTTCCAATCGAGTCGATAAATGTGCTTTTTCCTGCTCCCGGAACCCCTGTTATTCCAATTCTAATCGAAGAACTTTGCGTTTGTAGGAGCGCCTCGATAATTTGCTGGGCTTTATCAAAATGACGTTTCGCATTACTCTCAACCATTGTAATGGCTTGTGCCAGAACGACACGGTTACCCTTTAAGATCCCTTCAATATAATAGGAAACATCTCTTTCTTCTTTTTTCCGATTGTATTTTGTCATTCCGCGCTTTCCTCATAACCTAATTGTTCAAGGATCCTATCTAAAACCTTCATGGCTGCAACTGGAATGACCGTACCGGGACCGAATATTTCCGCAGCACCACTTGCTTTAAGCTCTTCATAATCCTGAAATGGGATGACACCGCCGACAATCACTAGAATGTCTTCTCTTCCCAGCAATTTTAATTCACTTATGAGCTCGGGGAGCAATGTTTTATGTCCTGCAGCTAATGAGCTCATACCGACTACATGGACATCATTCTCAACAGCTTGTGCCGCCGTTTCTGCAGGTGTTTGAAAAAGTGGACCAATGTCAACATCAAATCCCAAATCAGCAAATGCAGATGCAATCACCTTAGCGCCGCGATCATGTCCATCCTGCCCCATTTTGGCAATTAAAATTCTTGGACGTCTGCCTTCGAGCTCATAAAACTGATCCGTCTTTGTTCTAACTTCATTTATTTGTTCTTCATTTGAGAACTCAGAGCTATAGACACCGCTAATCGATCGAATCATTGCTTGATGACGCTTGCTAACCTTTTCAATCGCGAAAGAAATTTCTCCTAATGTCGCACGTACCCGAGCTGCCTCCACTGCTAATGCCAATAAATTTCCTTCCCCATTTGCCGCTGCCTTTGTAATGGCTTGCAACGCTTTATTCACAAGGTCTTCATTCCGATTCGCTTTTACTTCTTTAAGTCTTTCGATTTGTTTTTTTCTTACCTCAGTATTGTCGATCGTCAAAATATCGAGGGAATCCTCTTCATCAAGCTTGAATGTATTTACCCCAATAATCGGTTCTTTTCCTGAATCAATCTTTGCTTGTCTTCTCGCTGCCGCTTCTTCAATTTTCATTTTCGGAAGTCCTGTTTCAATTGCCTTTGTCATTCCGCCTAGTTCCTCAATCTCCTTAAGGTGTTCTTTGGCTCGTTCTATTAAAGAATTCGTTAGCGATTCTACATAATAGGATCCGCCCCACGGATCAATCACCTGACAAATCCCTGTCTCATGCTGTAAATAAAGTTGAGTATTTCGGGCGATTCTTGCTGAAAAGTCCGTTGGTAATGCAATTGCTTCATCCAATGCATTCGTATGAAGTGACTGGGTATGACCCATTGCTGCTGCATGCGCCTCAATACAAGTACGAACGACATTGTTATAAGGATCCTGTTCCGTTAGACTCCAGCCTGATGTTTGCGAGTGGGTTCGCAATGCAAGTGATTTTGGGTTTTTAGGTTCAAATTGTTTTACAATAGTTGACCATAAAAATCTGGCTGCCCTCATTTTGGCAACTTCCATAAAATAATTCATGCCAACTGCCCAAAAAAACGATAAACGAGGGGCAAATTGATCAATATCCAGACCTGCCTTCAATCCTGTACGAATATATTCAAGGCCATCTGCCAATGTATAGGCCAATTCAAGATCTGCAGGTGCTCCAGCCTCCTGCAGATGATAGCCGGAAATACTGATGCTGTTAAATTTCGGCATATTCCTTGCTGTGTATTCGAAAATATCGCCAATAATTCTCATAGATGTCTCAGGTGGATAAATATACGTATTACGAACGATATATTCCTTTAAAATATCATTTTGAATAGTACCTGCCAGCTTTTCCTTCGATACTCCCTGCTCCTCGGCTGTAACAATATAAAAGGCCATAATTGGCAAGACAGCACCGTTCATTGTCATCGATACGGACATCTCATCTAATGGAATCCCCTCGAATAACCGCTTCATATCTAAAACGGAATCAATCGCGACTCCTGCTTTGCCTACATCGCCAACTACCCTGGGATGGTCTGAATCATAGCCGCGATGAGTTGCCAAATCAAACGCAACAGATAATCCCTTTTGTCCCATTTCTAAATTCCGGCGATAAAAAGCATTGCTCTCTTCAGCAGTTGAAAATCCCGCATACTGTCTAATTGTCCATGGTCGGTTCACATACATAGTGGCATATGGGCCGCGCAAATAAGGCTGAATACCTGGAAAAGAATCAAGATGTTCAATTTTTTCAATATCTTGTTCGCAATAAACATTTTTAACCTTTATTTGCTCATATGTCGTAAAAAATGATGGGGAAGCTGCCTCTACATTCATTTTTTTTAGCAGCGGTGCACCTGAAATCGTTCGGCGTTTCATCTCTCACTCACCCCTATTAATTGATGCAATGTTACTAAAAACTCATATGCATTCATATTCGCTGTGATCGAATCAGAAATCTCATATTGTTTGATTAAAGTTTCATGACCTTTTCCGACGATAAATAACCATACTTGATCGTTAGCTGCTTTTAACTTGTTAATGAAGAGGGGATCAATACATTCATAATCCTCATCTTTCCCACAAAAAATCATGATATTTCCCTTAATAGTGGCTAAATCACTTTCACTTGAAACGACATCTATTTGCAAACCGCCAGAGGCAAGGAGACCGGTAAGAAAATCAAGTCGCGGCTTATAATCTTTTAATCTTCCAAATACCATAACCGTCACAGTAGGTTTAAACCCGTGTAGCTGCTCAAAAGCTTCTGAATGAAACCTAAGCTGCTCATAATGCTCAGCAAGGCGTAAGATGGTTAGCGGTTGAATGTGATGCAATTCTTGTTCATCTTTCGCCTGAGACGTTATTGAATCATTTAACGTTTTCCATGCTTCGACAAAAGAAGGAAAATCTATGACTGATTGATTTTTTAAGCTATCATTCTTTACTTGCCGTTTATCTAGAGCTTTATCTTCAAGGTTTGCGAAAGCATTGATTCCAATGATCTTTGTTTTTTGCTTATTAACATCCAGTATCCTCGTTTCAGCTATCTTCTTCAATTCTTTTTGCGGGGTTCCTTTTGTTAATAAGCTAAGAAAGCCTCCGTTTTCATCTATATCAACGATTTCCTTCCAAGCCTTTTCGGCAAGCTCACTTGTTAACGCCTCAACATAGTAAGCCCCTGCTGCAGGATCTACCACTCTAGAAATCAAGCTTTCTTCCTTTAAGATAAATTGTGTATTTCTGGCGATTCTTTCTGCCAAACCTCCTGCCTCAACAAAAACCGAATCAAATGGAAGAATTGTTAACTCGTCTACTCCAGCAGCAGCCGCTGCAAAACCTTCAGTTGTTGTTCTTAGAAGATTAACATGTACATCATAGGCAGCTTTATTGAATAAAGAGGTGACCGCATGGAGATACATGCTCGGTGAGGCTTCATCTCCACCTAATGCGTGAAGCAGTGATGCCCATATTTGCTTTGCTGCACGCAGTTTAGCAATCTCCATAAAAAAATGCGAGCCTACCGCAAAGGTGAAAGTTATACTTTTTGCAATCGTAGTAATAGATAACCCTCGATTGAGCAGCTCATTGATTACATCTAATGCGTGTGAGAAGGTGTATACCAACTCTTGAATTGAATGGCCTCCTGCTTCATGGTACAGATTTCCCTTGATTAGGATCGTACGAATACTGGATTGATTTTTCTGGCACCACTTTATACAATCTGCCAGAAAATCATATTGTGTGCTTAAAGCGATGGAATTTTTCCCTTTTAACAGTATGCTTTCGTATGGATCAAAACCTAGTAAACCTTTGACAACTTTAACGTTCTGAGACTCTTTAAGGTAGTGAAGAAAGCTTGGGATAAACTCAAGCTTTTCACCTACATCAAAAAAGATTGAATCCTGCTCCCAGTCAAGATGTTGAAAAGCAGCGGCAATATCCTGCTTATTGTCTAAAAAACTAAAATTTTTCAGATAAAATGAATCCTGTCCCCTTACCTTTGCATATTTTATCCTCTCAGATAATGTCTGATGATCATTCCCAAGAAGGACCTGACTAACTCTCCATTCGTTATGTTTGCGGTACCCTCTGATAGATGTTTGTGTATCTATTTTGATATCTTCTTTTACATATAAAGGCTTTAATGTAATCCCTTCATATGTAGGTGAATAAAGACTTTCAATCCCCTTACCTTTTAATGCTTTTTCTGCCTCGGCTTTCCAAGCATTCCATTTTCCCTTTGTCTGTGCCGTACCTTGCCCATCTCCCATGAGTTGCTTCCTTCTCGGAAGCTCACCCCCTTGTCGATTGTCATGATCCTAACTTCTACTATCGTATCTTTCATGTTCATTCATAAGAATACGTTTACATTTTTTAAATTAACTTTCGAACATAGGATGTAAACAGGATTACAACATAATTCTATAATTTTATTTTATTATAATTTTTCCCTATCATCAATCAGCAGCCGGTATATAAAGCCATGGCACCAGATGATTAGAAAAACTTGGCTTGTCGCCAAGTCCTAATGGCGAAAGCCTTAGTTTTTCTTATACTATCATCCATTAAATTTTTATACTTTCTGATAGCATAAAACGAAAAGGGCTGTCTACAAGGACCGCCCCCATACACAACGGGGGACTGTCACCGAATTTAGACAGCCCTTCTTTATTTAAAAAATTGATGTTGTTTCCTTTGAAGTATTTTCTAAAATTTCTTTTAAACGTGCTAAAAAGCGGCCGCAAATTAACCCGTCTAACACTCTGTGGTCAAGTGACAGGCACAAATTCATCATATCTCGTACAGCTATCATTCCATCGATTATTACTGGACGTTTAACAATCGATTCTACTTGCAAGATGGCCGCTTGTGGGTAATTAATGATTCCCATCGATTGAACTGATCCAAACGAACCTGTATTGTTTACAGTAAATGTTCCGCCCTGCATATCATTAGATGTGAGCTTACCATTGCGAGCTTTTACAGCTAAATCCGTGATTTCTCTGGCGATTCCTTTAATTGATTTTTCATCAGCTGCCTTTATCACTGGAACAAATAAGGAATCCTCTTTTGCTACCGCAATCGAAATATTGATTTCTTTCTTTTGAATGATTTTATCTCCAGCCCATGTTGAATTTAGTTGCGGAAATTCTTTCAACGCTTGTGCTGCAGCCTTAACAAAAAAGGCAAAAAAGGTTAAGTTAAAGCCCTCTTTTTGTTTAAATTCATCTTTTATGGCGTTGCGGTATCCAACAAGATTTGTTACATCTACCTCGATCATCATCCAGGCATGTGGCACCTCATGTTTTGAGCGAACCATATTTGCAGCAATTGCTTTACGAACTCCAGAAATCGGGATTTCAATGTCACCTGGTGCAGCAGGAATAGATCTTTGCACTTGTTCTTGAGTTGACTGTGCTGATTCATCAGATTGCTTTCTTGAAATCTCCTCCTGTTTAACATCGCTTGCTTTTGGAATCATCTCGCTTTCGATAAGCTTTATTAAATCTTTTCTTGTAATTCGTCCGCCAGCACCTGTACCGTTTACTTGCTCTAAATCGATCTCATGCTCCTGTGCAAGTCGGAGCACGGCTGGGGAATAGCGCTTTTTGTTTGCTTGCTCCACCTGTATTTCTACTTGCGTTTCAGCTATTGCCTTTAAATCGCTTTTCGCTGCATCTTTCGCGTCTATATCTGCTTCAGTTCCTTCTACTTCAATAGTACAAATGACTTCGCCTACTGCCAATGTTGCCCCTTCCTCAGCAATAATTTCTTTGATAACACCGCTATAGGAGGAGGGAACTTCTGCATTCACTTTATCTGTCATAACTTCTGCAAGCGGGTCATATTTATTTACTTTATCCCCTGGAGAAACAAGCCAACTACTAATCGTACCTTCTGTTACACTTTCACCTAACTGAGGCATTTTTATTTGTTCTATTGCCACTACTGAAACCTCCTTGGGTAAGGCTAATCTAATCATTCATGATTCTCTATAAGAATGTTAATCAATTAGAATTCTGCAAGCTTGCGCATTGCTTCTTCCACTTTATCCGGATTAATCATAAAGTATTTTTCCATCGTTGGCGCGTATGGCATAGCTGGTACATCTGGCCCTGCTAACCGCATAATTGGCGCATCTAAATCAAACAAACAATTCTCTGCAATTATCGCTGATACTTCACTAATAATACTGCCTTCTTTGTTGTCCTCAGTAATGAGCAATACTTTGCCAGTTTTGGAGGCAGCCTCAATGATTGCCTCTTTATCTAAAGGGTAAACTGTTCGTAAATCTAATACATGGGCAGAGATTCCGTCAGCAGCTAGTCGTTCAGCTGCTTGCAGGGCGAAATGCACGCACAATCCGTAAGTGATGACAGTCAAATCCTCCCCCTCACGTTTTACATCAGCTTTTCCAATCGGAAGAACATACTCTTCCTCAGGAACTTCTCCTTTTATTAAACGATAGGCCCGTTTATGTTCAAAAAATAAAACAGGATCATCATCACGTATCGCCGCTTTTAACAGCCCTTTTGCATCATAAGGTGTCGAAGGAATAACAATTTTTAAGCCCGGTTGATTGGCAAAAACCGCTTCTACCGATTGCGAGTGATAAAGAGCACCATGAACCCCGCCTCCAAATGGGGCGCGGATCGTTATAGGACAATGCCAATCGTTATTCGAGCGATAGCGAATTCTTGCAGCCTCTGAAATAATTTGGTTCACTGCCGGCATAATAAAATCAGCAAATTGCATTTCAGCTATCGGCCTCATTCCATACATGGCAGCACCAATTCCAACTCCTGCAATAGCAGATTCAGCCAGCGGTGTATCCATTACCCGTTCCTCGCCAAACTTATCATACAAACCTGCTGTCGCTTTAAAGACTCCGCCTTTTTTTCCAACATCCTCTCCGAGCACAAAAACCTTTTCGTCACGCTCCATCTCTTCCCGCATCGCCATTGTAATGGCATCTATATATGAAATAACGGCCATGTTTTTTCCCCCTTACTCTGCATATACATGCTTTAACGCATGTTCTGGAACCGCATATGGAGCAGCTTCAGCATACTCTGTTGCTTCATCTACTACTTTCATAATGTTAGCGAACATTTCATTTTCTATATCATCTGTTAACACACCAACCTCTTTTAGATAGTTGGCAAATGTCTTAATCGGATCATTTTTCTTCGCTTCAGCTACTTCATCCTGTTCCCGGTAACTGCGATCGTCATCATCACTTGAGTGCGGTGTTAAGCGGTATGATATTGTTTCAATTAGAGTTGGACCTTCACCGCGGCGCCCGCGGTCAGCAGCCTGTTTGACTGCAGCATAAACCTCAAGTGGGCAATTGCCATCTACCGTTACTCCAGGCATACCATAGCCAATTGCTCTATCCGAAATTTTTTCACAGGCAACCTGTTTGTTATAAGGGACAGAGATTGCATATTTATTATTTTCACACATTAATATAACGGGAAGCTTATGAACAGCAGCGAAATTTGCTCCCTCATGAAAATCGCCTTGATTGGATGAACCTTCACCGAACGTTACAAACGTAACTAAATTCTTCTTTTGCATTTTTCCAGCCAAAGCAATTCCTACTGCGTGAGGGACTTGTGTTGTAACTGGAGAAGAACCAGTTACGATCCGGTTTTTCTTTTGACCGAAGTGACCTGGCATCTGTCTTCCGCCTGAGTTGGGATCCTCAGCTTTTGCAAAACCAGATAGCATTAATTCCTTAGCTGTCATACCAAACGTTAAAACAACTCCCATATCCCGGTAATAGGGAAGGACATAATCCTCATTGCGATCTAAAGCAAAAGCTGCCCCAACTTGTGCCGCCTCTTGACCTTGACATGAAATAACAAATGGTATTTTACCAGCACGGTTCAATAACCACATGCGTTCATCAATTTTTCTTGCCATAGCCATTGTTTCATACATCTTTAACACGTCTTGATCAGTAAGACCTAAAACATGATGTCGGTTTTCTGTCATTATATTACCTCCCATTAAAAATGAATCGCCTTTCCATAAACAGCAAGTGCCGCTTCACCAATTGCTTCAGATAATGTCGGATGAGGATGGATGGTATGTGATACTTCCCATGGCGTGGCATCCAATACCCTTGCTAGCCCTGCTTCTGAAATCATGTCGGTGACATGGGGGCCTATCATATGAACACCTAAGAGGTCATCTGTTTCTTCATCCACTACAAGTTTGACGAATCCATCTGCTTCACCAAAGATCAGAGCCTTTCCAATCGCTTTAAATGGAAATTTGCCTATTTTCGTTTTATATCCGTTAGTCTTTGCTTCGTCTTCAGTTAATCCGACACTCGCAATCTCCGGGGAACTGTAAATACATTTTGGTACAAATGTTTCTTCTAATAGAATCGGCTTTTCATTTGCAATATGCTCAACTGCTATTATGCCTTCATGTGAAGCCACATGTGCTAATTGCAAGCCGCCAATAACATCGCCAATTGCGTATATATGTGATTCTTTCGTTTGATAAAATTGATTTGTCGCAATAAAGCCATTCTCTGTTTTTATATCAGTATTTTCCAGCCCGATCCCTTCAACATTGGCTTTCCTTCCAACCGAAAGAAGGATTTTATCGGCTATAAATGATTTTTCTTCTCCTTTATGCTCCGCTCTTATCGAAGCTTGATTTCCTTTTTCAAGCGTTTTAGGCAACACTTTACAGTCAGTTACAATGGTAATGCCTTTTTTCTTCATTAACCGTTCCATCTCTTTAGAAATCTCTATGTCCTCTGTAGGCAAGATTCTCTCTGAGTATTCTAAAACGGTGATCTCCACACCAAAATCTGAAAGCATTGAAGCCCATTCAATGCCAATAACACCACCGCCAACAATTATCATAGATTTTGGCAGACTCGTTAATTCCAATGCTTCATCAGAGGTAAGTACAACCTCTCCATCAATTTCTAGCCCTGGCAGACTTCGCGGCCTTGAACCTGTAGCAATAATGACATTTTTAGGAATAAGCATTTCATTTTCTTCCCCATTGTTCATCTCCACCGAAATCGTTCCGGGCATTGGTGAAAAAATCGATGGTCCTAAAATGCGTCCTGTTCCTTCGTACACATCGATTTTCCCCTTTTTCATGAGCTGTTGTACTCCATTGTGAAGCTGCTCGACAATTCGCGCTTTTCTTTCTTGAACTTTTAAAAAATTCACTGTAACTTCCGAGATTTCTACACCGAACTCTGAGCTTTTCTTCGCTGTTGCAAACACTTCAGCACTTCTAAGAAGTGCTTTACTCGGAATACAGCCTTTATGTAAACATGTTCCGCCAAGCTTCCCTTTTTCCACTACTGCTGTTTTAAGACCAAGCTGGGAGGCACGGATTGCTGCAACATATCCGCCTGTTCCTCCTCCAAGGATAACTAAATCATATTCGGTTGCCATCATATCCCTCCTTTAAAACAAATCCTCTTGGTGGCAAGTTAATTGTTTGTTTTTGTTGCAATTAATTGTTTTGAATTCGGATATTGCTTCGCTTTTTCTTCATTTGTTAACACACGTAATGCTCCTTCAGCGAGTGCCTGCAGCTCATTTTCACCTGGAAATACTAGAACGTCTGCAATCCAATCTATATAGGAGGAAATTTCTTTTACGAATTTTTTTCCATAGGCTAATCCTCCTGTTAACACGATGGCATCGACTTTACCTTTTAATACCGCACTAGCAGAGCCGATTTCTTTTGCAATTTGATATGCCATTGCTGAATATATAAGGGAAGCCTTTTGATCACCAGCTTCAACCATTTTTTCCACCTTGACAGCATCATTTGTTCCTAAATAGCCGACAAGACCGCCTTGCCCGACAATTTTCTTCATCATTTCCTCGCGATAATATTCTCCAGAGTAACACAAAGAAATAAGGTCTCCTGCCGGAACTGTTCCAGCACGTTCAGGACTAAATGGCCCGTCACCATGCAAGCCATTATTTACATCTACAACTCTGCCTCTCTTATGAACGCCAACAGTAATCCCGCCGCCCATATGTGTAATGATCAGGTTCATGTCTTCATATTTCTTATTGAAATCAGAAGAAACGCGCCGGGCAACTGCTTTTTGGTTTAATGCATGAAAAATGCTTCTTCTCTCAATAGCAGGCATTCCTGAGATTTTTGCAATTTCATCCATTTCATCCACTACAACCGGATCAACAATAAATGCAGGTATATTAAGCCCGCTCGCAATTTCATAAGCAATTATCCCACCAAGGTTTGATGCATGCTGACCAGCATAACCGATCCTTAAATCTTCGAGCATTTGCTCATTAACTGTATACGTTCCCCCCTCAATTGGACGAAGCAGACCTCCACGTCCACAAACAGCATTGATTTTTGAAATATTGATTCCTTCTTCATGAAGAGTTTCCAAAATGGCCTGTTTACGGAAGTCATATTGATCAATAATCGTTGGATATGTTTGAAGCTTTTGAACATCATGCCGCAGTGTTTTTTCAAAAATAGAACGCTCGTTATCAAAAACACCTATTTTCGTCGATGTTGACCCAGGGTTAAGAACTAGAATTCGATATTCATTCACTTGCAACGTTTAAACCTCCGTCATCTAAAAAATTATTCACAGTTCGTTCTTTTGGATGTGAAAGGGAAGTTGATCTTGATGTATATAAAGTGAAAATTGGAGTTAAGAGAAAGCATGACTCCTAACCCCAACGGTCAATCAATTATTAGCGACGACTCAAAATATGATGTCCATTTTGTAAAAATTGACTGCGAGAATTTCTCATTCGTGCAATTCGTTCTTCTGCAAGACGGTCAGCTGCTTTATAAGTCGGAATATCATCACGCTTCGCAATGTCAATAACTCGAGATATGTTATTATAAATGCCTTCAACCTTTTTCAGTGCACGTTCACTGTTATATCCATAAAGTTCATCAGCGACATTAATGACACCGCCTGCATTAATGACATAATCTGGAGCATAAACAATACCCATTTCATGAATGATATCACCATGTTTAGCATCTTTTAATTGGTTATTCGCTGCACCAGCAATAACCCTTGCTTTTAATTGCGGGATAGTCACATCATTGATCGTCGCACCAAGCGCACATGGAGCATAAATATCACACTCAACACTATAAATATCATTTGGTTCAACCGCTTTTGCGCCAAAATCCTCTACAGCACGTCTCACTGCTTCTTTATTGATGTCAGTTACAATTAGCTGTGCGCCCTCTTCATGCAAATGTTTACACAAATTGTATGCTACATTGCCAACACCTTGTACTGCAACAACCTTTCCCTCAAGCGAATCTGTTCCGAACGCCTCTTTTGCTGCAGCCTTCATTCCTCGATAAACGCCAAATGCCGTAACAGGTGAAGGATTTCCAGACGATCCAAAAGCAGGGGAAATACCTGTTACATAGTCGGTCTCTTCATGAATTAAATCCATGTCCGCAACCGTTGTTCCGACATCTTCTGCGGTAATATAGCGACCATTTAACCCTTGAATATAGCGGCCAAACGCCCGGAACATTTCTTCATTTTTATCTTTTCGGGGATCACCAATAATAACCGTTTTTCCACCTCCAAGATTTAAACCTGCTGCTGCATTTTTATAAGTCATGCCGCGAGCCAAACGCAAAGCATCTTCGATTGCTTCTTCTTCTGTATCATATGTCCACATACGTGTGCCACCTAAGGCTGGCCCTAACGTAGTATCATGGATCGCGATGATTGCTTTCAGTCCTGACTGTTTATCCTGACAAAATACCAATTGCTCATAATCGTAATTCTCCATATATTGGAATATTTCCATGATGTTGTTTTCCTCCTAATGGTTTACTTTTCAGATGAACAAATCGCTAATGCTAAGGAATAGAGCTTACTTTCGGATGAGTCCGTGCGACTTGTTAACACAATTGGTGCTTTCGCTCCAGCAATGACCGCTCCAACTCTGGCTTTTGCAAAATAAACCAACGATTTATACAAGGCATTTCCTACCTCAATCGTAGGCACGAGCAGTATATCAGCTTGTCCTGCTACCTCACTTTTAATCCCTTTATGCCTCGCAGCGTCAAGTGAAATCGCATTATCAAGCGCTAAAGGTCCGTCAATTACACAATCCTTTATTTGTCCTCTCATATTCATCAATGTTAAGGAAGCAGCGTCGATTGATGCCTGCATCGCAGGGTTTACAACCTCCACTGCGGCAAGGGCAGCAACCTTTGGGATTTCAATGTCAATTGCTTTGGCAATCTCAACAGCATTAACAACAATCTGCTCCTTTTGCTTTAAATCAGGAGCAATATTCATTGCAGCATCAGTTATAAAGACAAATTTTGTAAATTCCGGAACTTCGAAAATGGCCACATGAGACAATATTCTGCCCGTGCGAAGACCATATTCCTTATTTAATACAGCTTTTAGCAAGGTTGCTGTTGGAAGATTACCCTTCATTAGCACAGATGCCTCATTGTGATGAACGGCCCTTACAGCCAGTTCAGCTGCTTGCTCCTTGTTTCTTGCTTGAATGATTTCAATAGAATCTTTACCAATGCCTTTTGAAATGAGGAGATCCACAATTGCTTCTTTTTTACCAAAGAGCATAAATCGAGCGAGATTACGTTTAATCGCTTCAGATACAGCTTCTATAACCTCTTCATCCTCTGCAGAAGCAACCGCTACGACCTTCCCTCTTATTTCAGCTGCTTTATTCAGCAGATTTTCTAACTTCATTTATACCCATTTCCTTCCAAGATGTATTCATCTGCTATTACCAACTATCCAGCAAGAAGTGTGCCAACAGCCTTAATTCGTGTAAAAAAATGCATGTATATGTATAAATCCCTATGTACCTGTACGTAAATCCACGGTATTTCTTTTATCGGGTATGTATTATTTCACTCACAATAAAATGAATGACACATCATACCCTTTTATCATATAACGAACATGCACTATTTTGCAAACTATGTACATTATTGCATGCTATTATTTGCAAGGTTATACTTTTCCATTTTATAGTACAGGCTTCTTAATGAAATTCCTAGAGCCTTTGCCGTTTGGGTTCGGTTGTACTCATGCTTTTCTAATGATTGCTTGATTACTTCGGCTTCAACCCGCTCAACAGCATCTGCCAGCGTTTCATCATTATTATGGACAAATGGTCCATTTTCTTGTACTTTTCTATCTATTAGCGGTACTTGAAGCTGAGGAATATGCGTTGCTTCAATCATTGTTTCATGATGATCCATAAAAATGATAGCTCTGCCTAGCACATTTTCTAATTCTCTGACATTACCCGGCCAATTATATTGATGAAGAAGCTCCAGAGCATGTTGTGTAATTGTATCAATATTCCGTCCATAATCCTGATTCAACTTGCTAATTAAACGGACACATAATGCAGGAATATCTTCTTTTCGGTCTCTTAATGGCGGTATGGAGATTGGATAACGATTTAAACGATAATAAAGATCCTCACGAAAGCATCCTTCTGCCATAGCCTTTTCAATATTTACATTTGTTGCAGCAATCACACGCACATTTACCGGCAATGGCTTTGTTCCGCCAACCTTTACAATTTCATTTTCCTGAAGCACTCTGAGAAGCTTTGCTTGCATATTGGCTGATAATTCACCTATTTCATCCAAGAAAATGCTTCCATTATTAGCTTCTTCAAAAAAACCTCTCTTCCCGCCACGTTTCGCTCCTGAAAAAGCTCCCTCTTCATAACCAAAAAGTTCACTTTCCAATAGGCTTTCAGATATAGCTGCACAATTCACACGAATAAATTTGTTATACTTTCTGTCACTTGCATTATGTATCGCGTGGGCAAAAAGCTCCTTCCCTGTACCTGATTCACCTCTAAGAAGCACAGTTGCAGGTGTTTTCGCGCCTAACTTTGCCTGCTCAATCGCCATTTTCATTTCCTCGCTTACCCCGATAATATCCTCAAAAGTATACTTAGCCTCCAATGTGCGAATAATTTGTCTTGCACGATTTAATTCTGTTGTAAGCTTTTGAATTTCAGAGACATCCTGAATAACCCCGACACTTCCCTTTAGCTTTCCGTCTACAATTACCGGTGCAACATTAACAATAACATCGCGTTTGGCAGGCCCAACTTTCATCCTTACGCCACGCACCGCACGTCTTGTTTGCAGCACCTTCATATGCATACTTTCACCCTCAGATATATCAGCGGTTGCCGGCTTTCCTAATACCTGTTCTTCTGACAAACCCGTCAATTTTGTATAGGCGCGATTGATCAAAATCCCGCGACCTTCTTCATCAACGACAGAAATGGCCTCCTCAGAAGATTGGATAATTGATTCCAGAAGCACCTGAATTTCCTTTAAATTCGTCACTTCCTCTGCTAAATTTACAACCTCGGTAATATCTTTAAAAAGAGCTAAAGCTCCTAAAAGATTACCTGATTCATCAATCATAGGAATACGCGTCGTAATAATTTTCAAGCCATTTTCTAGGACTTGTTCTTGATTTGTTTCGACCTCACGCGTCGTAAGCGTTCTAGGCAATTTACTTGAGGGAATGACATCTATGATATTCCGTCCAATTGCTTTTGTACGCGGGAATCCGGTAATTTTCTCAGCTGTTTTATTAAACAAGATGATTTTTTCATTTATATCAATAACAATCATGCCATCATTTGTAGAATTAAAGATTGTTTGCTGCTTATACGTTTCCTCTTTTAGTTTTGCAATTAATACTTCTTTTTCTTCTACTAATTCAGAAATAAGATGGGCTACAGCTCCAGGAATTATCACCATGCCGGGTTCCTTGTCCTTTTGGAGACTCTTCATAACCTCGTTATTTCCGGTTGCCTCAATGATAATGTTTATGTTCTTCTTTATCACTGGCAACCAGTGTGTCGTTGTTTCAATGCCAAGTTTTTTAGCTAACTTTATTCCTGGTGCCTGTACATTTTTATCAACAATGGCCGCTACTTCCATTAAATTTGTTTCGACTATTCTCTTTAACAAAGCTGTTCCACCTTTACCAGCTCCGACGATCATTACACGTTGCATAAACCTATCCCCTTTTTGTCACGATTGAAGCACCTATTTATGGTAAGTAAACTTTGTTTCTAAAAAATATCGCATGCAAAAAATTGCACACTTATATCATAGCCTAAAGATTGGGACTTGACAAACATTCATGTGAGAATGAAAATGAAATCAGAACAAGAAAGGACTTAAATCTTTATGTCTAGAATAATTGCACTTATTATTATGATTATTCCCGGAGCACTAGCAGCATATGGCATTAAGCTTATGCGTGATATGACGTTTGGCATTTTACAGCCGCCTATCCCAAATTTATTTTTGCAGTTTATATTAGGTCTTATCTTATTCCTTGGTGGCCTTAGCTTTGTTGCGGGGTTTATCTTTTACCGTGATCGAAAACGGAATAAGGTGCAGAAACGATTTTCTAAAAGATAAAGAAAACTTGGCTGGCGCCAAGCCTTAGGCGCAGTGCGACTGCCTTATACTTAATTCTTAAAATTTGCCACTACGTCGAATTCTCATCTGCGCTGCAAATTTATGCTTTCTTAACGTGTAAAATAGAAGTGCGGCCTTTTCTATTATTAAAAAAGGTCAGTACCCTAAAAAACATGAAATCTTTACCGGATTCTAAATTGTTTTAAGGAGCCTGACCTTTTCGTTTTAGTCAGACCCCTCTTTTTACAAAGGAGTGTTTTCAGTTTTCACTTTTACTGCCAGTTCCGGAAAATCGGTAAAAAATGCCGTGCAATTTTCTTTGATTAGTTTTTCCATAAGTGCTGGTTCGTTAACAGTAAAAGGTCTGACAGCAACACCATAATTTTGTGATTGTAAAATAATTTCTTTTTTCACGGCGTGGTAATACGGATGTAAGCCTTTTGCCCCTATATTTGCTGCATAGGCCCATGGTTTAAATAATCCTTCCATATACAGGACGGCTGTTTCAATTTCCGGTGAGATTTCTTTACATTTAACCAAACTATAATGATTAAACGATGAAATAATCACTTGTTTTACCAAGTGATTATTACGAACAAGCTCAATCGTTTTTTCTTCTATTCCCGGATAGTCAATAATTCCATTTTTCAATTCAATATTTATTAGCAATTGGTCTTGTTGTTTTGCCCATTCAAGCACCTCATTCAGCATCGGAACAGATGCGGAGTCTTTAAATTGAGTAAATTTGAAGCTTGCATCTAACTGAGAAATCTCTTCATAAGTTAAATCCTTTACATAGCCTGTGCCATTCGTTGTTCGATCAACCGTTTCGTCATGGATGACTACTAGCTCCCCATCCTTTGTCATTTGAACATCCAATTCAATCCCATCAGCACCAGCTGTACTTGCTGCAATGAACGAACACATAGTATTTTCAGGATAGTTTCCTGCCGAACCTCTATGGCCAAAGATTAATGTCATCTTGTTATCACCTTCATTTCGTGTAAAATATATGGGAGGAGGGAAACCAATTATGAAACCATTACAGATATCAGCTGAAACAGCACAAAAACTCGCAAAGTCACTTAATGTTCCGCTTGAACAAATTATGCATATGCCACAGCATATCCTATTAGCAAAACTTGCAGAATTAAACAGCAAAGAAGATTCAAAAAAAGATCATTAATTGACAAGGCGTACGTTACCTACATACACAAAGTCCAAAGAAAGACTCGATTACAAGTCTTTCTTTTTTGTTGTCATTTTTATATTCAATAATGATGCGGATTTATCCTTTGTATAAATAAAAATTGACAAAAACAAACTTTTAGTACCAGGTACTAGAAATTAGTGTTATGATTAACTTATAAAAAATGAGGTGATCTAACATGATGTCAAAAGCACGTATAACCGCTATCGGTTCTTATGTTCCAGATAACGTTGTAACAAATTTCGATCTTGAAAAAATGGTTGATACAAACGATGAATGGATTATCAGGCGTACAGGCATTAAAGAGCGAAGATTTGCATCAGAGAATGAATTCACTAGCGACCTAAGTATTAAAGCGATTGAAAATCTAATGGAACGTTATGATAAGGGTATTCATGATGTTGATATGATTGTTGTGTGCACACTATCACCTGAATATCAAACCCCTAGTACAGCCTCTTATATTCAAGGAAGGTTAGGACTAAAACAAGCGGGAGCGATTGATATTAATGCAGCCTGTGCAGGATTTACCTATGGCCTGCATCTTGCAAATGGGTTAATTACTGCTGGTCTTCATAAAAAAATCCTTGTGATCGGTGCTGAAACATTATCCAAGATAACGGATTTTACCGATCGTACAACATGCATTTTATTTGGCGACGGTGCCGGCGCTATGCTTGTCGAATACGACCAGAACGGAAGCTTTCTATCCTCACATGTTGTTTCAGAAGGTGAAAAGGCACATAATTTATACGGAACTTATTTATCTGACAAAATGTTTGGCCATGAGCTGGAGCATAAGAGGCAGCTTGTCCAAAATGGGCGTGAAGTATATAAATGGGCCGTTACTTCCGTTCCATCAGGAATGAAAGCTGTTGTTGACAAAGCTGAGTTTTCTTTACAAGATGTTGATTGGTTTATCCCTCATAGCGCAAACTTGCGGATGATTGAATCCATTTGCGAAAAAAGCAGTTATCCTATTGAAAAAACGCTAACAAGCTTAGAATATCACGGGAATACCTCTGCTGCTTCCATACCGTTAGCAGTCGATTTAGGAATCAAAGAAGGAAAAATAAAGGAAGGAGATTATCTTTTACTTTACGGATTTGGGGGCGGGCTCAGCCGTTCAGGCCAGCTTATCAAATGGGGATAGTACTTTATGTCCTTATCCCTCAATCCATTTTGAGTTTTGAACAAATACTTAGTTAATCATGCTTTTCAAATAGAGCAAACTGCCGAAAAAATGCGATTAAGTTAACGTGTATGGGAAACTAGCAGCAATTGATGAATTTCCCGAGGAAATATAGTCCATATTTAACTGGATTAAAAAACATCACAACTGGATTTAGAAATATTAAGAATTGCACAGCAAACAAATGAGAATGAGCGGTAATCGCTTAGGTAAACCGTAATAAACCTTTCTACACCACATATATTTAAGGTAATGAAGTGGACAAGGGGAATGCTTTTTATGAAAAAGTTTGCTGTTTTGCTTTTTTCAAGTGTTTGTATCGGGATCGGTGTAAATATGTTCATTATCCCGATTCATCTTATAAATGGAAGGATTTTCGGCATTAGTCTTCTCATCAAATATATTTGGGGAATTAAAATAGGACATGTCATGATCATGATTAATACCCCAATCTATCTTCTTTCACTGAAATATGATAAGACTTATTTCATCAACGCACTATTAGGTCTGGCATTTACTTCAACCATCATTGATTTGCTTATTCCACTAAACGGGTTAGTGCATTTGCCGATCTTAACCAGTGCGATTATAGGTGGAGTTATTATTGGAATTGGTGTCGGCACTATGCTTCGCTTTCACATCAGTCCAGGTGGTGTAGATTTATTGGCATTGTTAATTTCTAAATCCAGAGGCATTAACCCAGGAGTCGTAATCTTTATCATTGATTCGCTCATCATTCTTGCTGGTATTTTTGTATTAAGAGATTTAAAGTTAATCTATTCTTTTATTACCATTTCCTGTGTTGGGCTTTGCGTTGGGCTTCTTAATATGTTTAAGTCATTACATGTTTATTTTCGGTAAAAAAGCCTCCATTTTTTATGTTTTTAAAAACTTTTTAGCTTGCCTTATTTCTAAATATGAATAGTTGAATTGCTTTTATTTATATCCAATTTATTTCTGCCATAAAACCGACTATTTTTAATAACCACACCTTATAGCAACCATGAAAACTATGTCCAATGTATACTCTATAGATTATGAAATAAAAAAAATTGTCTATTTTTTAATTTATTTAATAATATAATTTGGTCCGAACTGATTATATTCATTAAATGAAATAGACTTGTTGTTTATAAACCTAAATTTCTTTTCATAAGTCTATAAATTTTTTCATCATGAGTTGATAAAATAAATTGTTTCTTTAAATCCTCGAATACTCCCTCACTCGCCAATCCTCTTAAAATGTCAATAAATGAGAAAATATTCAAATCATCCATACTCTGAATTGGGTCGTCTAGTAATATAGTTTTTAGATTGGTACATTGTTGTCTCAAAGACATCACTAAAAATATACTAATTGCATCTAAAAAGTGCCTTCACGTTTACGATCCCAATGGTTTAGGCGTTTCCATTCGGAAGATTCTCATCATATTGAGCATTTTTTAGATTTATTTTTTGCTAATTATCAAATTGTCAGAACTTTTATTTTCACACTCATTCTTCCGTATGCTTCGATTTTCAACTATAAAATTTAAATAAAACCATTATTTTAATGAATAATTTCCAATTTTATCATATAATGTGTTATGCTTAAGGACAGAAGAGAGGTGTCGATTTGACCGCATATAAAGCTAAGAAAAGCAATTTAAATGCACTTTTAGCAAAAAACAACACTAATCTAGACATTCTTGCTGCTAACACAAATATTCCAAAAGAACTACTTCAAGATTATTTAGATAAGAAAGTTATGAGCCTTAACAACGCTATGACTATTTCTAAAGAATTAAATTGTACTATAGAGGACTTGTATAATTGGAAAGTTTCTTGAGAGTGATTAATTTCACTCTTTATTTTTTGTCCCCATAAGATCAACTGCGGCTCAAGTAACTCTCCTTGAAATTTAAGCGTGTATAAAGCCCTCTTATGAATAACTTGGACTTGTGCTAAACAATAATCATAAATACCTGACCATCGTGTTGGGTATTATTATTTAATTTTTAAATAGATCAGCCATGTGGAATAAAATGCATTTTTTAAACCTAAATTATATAGTTAAAAAATACAGAAGGGGTGTATTATTTGAAACAATACGTTTTTATTATCAACACCAACAACGTGGAACGTGATCTTATTATTAACGCCAAAGGAATGACAGATGCTTTTAAACAAGTAACACGAAGAGTGAAATCTGATGATAAGACTCAAACAAAACTCATTAAATTTAAAGGAGTAAAATATTAATAGTAACTTAGTAACTGTATAAAATTTTACAATTAAGTATAATTATAACTTGGGGTGCAAGAATATTTCTTATTTCCCCGAAATAGTTTACTGTCCTACAACTAGCAAACTACTTGCACCCTATATAATAATTTTCACACCCTTTTCAATAATGGAAACAAATCTTCTCACCAACTTGTGTGTTAAAGTTGTAATTGAATACTTTGCAATTGTAATTTCATAAATTCTTTTTGAAGTTGTTCATTATCACTTCCAATCTTAACCTGCATGTTAAAGCCTCCTCAGTTTGAGTTGTTTGTAGTTGAATAAGTTTCTAAAAATGACTTTATTTCTTCGATGTCTGGACCTTGTTGGATTGCCTCTTGAATTAATTCCACCCATTCCGGATCTAGATTAGTCATATATACCTCCATTTAAATGCCTAGGTTATTTAATGGTGAATGCTTTTGATATTTACGCCCTATTTCTTGACCAGTAAAATCCAAATATGCTTTCATGGTTACATCAACAGAGCTGTGACCTAATATTCTACTTAAAGTTGCAAAGTCTCCATTTCCTTCAAGTAAGTAATAATTAACGAAGTTATTCCTTAACTGATGGGGATGAATACTAACTCCCACTTTCTTACCTGCCTCACGTAAATCCTTTCATAATTCCTAACATCCAACCTGGTACCTCAAATAGTGGGAAATAAACACTAACTATCTGAATACCTATTCCTATATTGAAGCCACCGTTTCAACTCATTAGACATCTTATATCCGAAATAAACGTACCTTTGTTGATTATTCTTAGGGTTTTCAATTAAGATAGATTTATTTTTGAAATCAATATTCTCAGGACATAAATCACAACTTTCACCGGACGAATTCCCGTATCAAGAATAAGCCTTGTTTGTACCCATGACCTGCAGGAATGAAAAACTGTTAAGTCAAATGTGTTTAAAACTTTCTTTAATTCATCGACTGAAAGTAATGCTTTTTGTTTTTTTTTGCTTAATGTTTTCAATATTGGCAACTGGATTAATCTTAATTTCTCGTTCAGACTCTAAAAAATTGAAGAATACTTTAATGTTTCTTAAGTATTTCGCAACAGTAGTATCACTGATTGGTTTATTAAAGTCATGTCTATGATCAGGATGATTTATTTGCTTAGACTTCTCACTTGAAACGATAGTATACTTACCTCTTTCACGTAAGTACTAAATATACTGTCTAATGTGGCCTGATTTCACCTTGTCGATGTCAATAATTTTCATTTCTTTTTCTAAGTACAAAATGAATAGTTTCAGTGTTTGTTCATAACTTGCTAATGTTTTTCTAGATAAATTTTTTGAATCACAGTAAAGCATAAAATTATCTAAGTGATCTTCAATCCCAGACAAAACAAAAAACCTCCCTAAATCTTGGTATGACCCAATAAATAGGAAGGTTTAAAATTAACCGGTATTTAATTAAAAATTAGTTGGTTACTTATGTCAGTGTTCCAATAATTACAATTTAACTATAAACCCTTGATAAGCTTGGCTTTCACCGCCATTAGCTTGCCTTATGCTCCAAACGAAGCTTATCCGCAACCATCGCGATGAATTCTGAATTTGTCGGCTTTGCTTTCGTCATACTAACTGTATATCCGAACAGAGAGGAGATTGATTCAATATTCCCTCTGCTCCATGCAACTTCAATTGCATGCCGAATAGCCCTTTCAACGCGGGAAGCAGTTGTGTTGTATTTTTTGGCGATGTCCGGGTATAACACCTTTGTAATGGATCCAAGTAATTCAATATCGTTATAGACCATAGAGATGGCTTCACGTAAATATAAATATCCTTTAATATGTGCTGGCACACCGATTTCATGGATAATGCTCGTGATGCTGGCATCAAGGTTTTTTCCTTTGCCATGAGAGGATTCATTCGATGATCTAACAGAGGAGCTGGCACGTTTTATTAGCGGTGCCGCATTTCCGCTTACTTGGCGGATATGACTCGCTAAGCCTTCCATATCAAAAGGTTTTAAAATAAAGTATGCTGCTCCAAGGTCTACCGCTTTTTTCGTAACATCCTCTTGTCCAAATGCTGTAAGCATAATGACATTAGGCTGCGGACGGTCCATTTGTCTTAATCTTTCTAACACACCTAGGCCATCTAAATGCGGCATAATAATATCTAATACCAATACATCAGGATCTTTTTCTTTTAACATATTTAAACATTCTTGGCCATTATACGCAACGCCTAGAACTTCAATATCATCTTGACTTGAGAGATATTCCTCTAATAAACCAACAAGTTCACGGTTATCATCAACAATACAAACCTTAATTTTTTTCACAAATCTTCCTCCTCAGTCTCGTTTTGCCATTATGTCTTATATCTATACATGATTATACCTAAACAAATTCGACAATGTGAGTAAAATTCCTTTATTTTTATAAAAAAACTTTAAAAAGCAGAGTTTATCATTATTTACCTTCAATTTGCTCCTTTTTTCGACTAAAAACGCCATTTGACTTTTTGAGACTAAGGTTGTTTTGTCGAAAAATCTTTTCAACTTTATTTTACATAAATCCCAATTAAAATAAAAGCAGAAAATGAAAAATACGCCAAGAAATTGAAATTTCCTGGCGTATTACCACTTTTTTCTTAACTTACCTTTTGTTTTTGTTTTGAATAAATATCAATTCCTGCTTCATTTAGCATCCATTCAATGTGAACACCGTACCCGCTTGTTGGATCATTTACGAAAACATGTGTGACCGCACCGATCACCTTTCCATTTTGGATAATTGGGCTGCCGCTCATCCCTTGAACGATCCCGCCTGTTTTATCTAATAATTTTTCATCGGTGATTTTTATGACCATTCCTTTTGTTGCAGGAAATTTTTGCGGAACAGAGCTGACTACTTCTACATCAAACTGTTCAACTTTGTCATCCTCAACAACTGTTAAAATTTTTGCAGGACCTTCTTTTACTTCATTCGAAAGCGCGATCGGTATGGCTTTATCCATTATCCCATTGCGAATATCTTGATTAAGCTCCCCAAAAATTCCAAATGGACTGTTACGTGTAATGCTGCCAATGACTTCACGATCTCCAGAAAAGCGAGCAAGCTTTTCTCCAGGATTACCGTTGCTGCCTTTTTCAATCGATGTTACGGTCGATCGCACGATTTGTCCATCCTCAACAACAATTGGTTTTTTCGTATCCATATCAGAGATAACATGTCCTAATGCACCGTACTTTTTTGACTTAGGATCATAAAAAGTCATCGTCCCGATTCCTGCCGCAGAATCACGAATGTACAAACCAATTCGATAAGATTGATCATTTTCATCTTTAAGTGGATAAAGCTTTGTTTTCACTTCTTTTTCTTCTCTGGATAGAATTAAATCAAGAGGTTTTCCTGTTTTCCCAGCTTCTTGAATAAACGGGGTTACATCACTCATTTGTTCAATTTTTGTGCCATTGATGCTTGTAATGATGTCTCCGACCTGAACACCAGCTAATTCACCCGGAGATTTCTTTCCTTCAGTTGTATTGATTTGGTGATGTCCAACCACCAAAACGCCAAGGGTATTTAATTTTACACCAATTGATTGTCCGCCTGGAATCACTTTAAAATCTGGAAGAACATTTACGCCAACCTTTTTAACAGGAAAGCCTGCAAGATCAAATACAACTGCACCTTCTCCCGCTTTTTTACCATGAACATCAAGTGTTTTACCATCACTATTCTTTTGAACTGTAAATGCCTCTTGTACATCTAGTTGCGAAGCCGTTACAGGAATTGAACTTTCCACGCTCACTTGCTGTGACTCAAACACCGACAAACTTGTTGGTATTTTAACGTATTCCTTTACTTCTTTTACAAATCCTAAACACATGAATGAAACAAGGAGAATTACACCAACTATTTTTCTCATTTTATCTATTTGCAATAACTTTCACTCTCCTCGCTCCTAACCCACACCACAACTATATATGGCTACAGTTTTAATTTAGCCTTCTCAACGCTTATTTATAACTTCAATCATTAGAAAAAAGAAGGTTTTGTTGTAAGTTTTAAGCATAATGAAATTTTTTTATCCTTAAGCAAATAAAAAGCCGCCTAAAGGCTGCTTTTTATTGTTATTTCTTAGACGTATGGGCTAAAGCAAGCAGCTCTTTCGCATGCTCCTTTGAAAGCTCGGTCACTTCTACTCCAGCAATCATACGACCAATCTCTTTAATTTTTTCTTCTTCATTAAGTGGCTTTACACTCGTTTTTGTTCGACCTGATTTGGTTTCTTTCGCAATATATAGATGGGTATCTGCCATTGCAGCAACTTGAGGAAGGTGGGTAATGCATAAGACCTGTGAGCCATTTGAAACGCGATAAATTTTTTCTGCAATCGCTTGTGCGACACGTCCGCTTACACCTGTATCCACTTCATCAAATATGATCGATGTAATCCCCTGGTGTTGGGAAAAAATGCTTTTCATTGCTAACATAATTCGTGACAGCTCTCCTCCAGATGCTGTTTTACTTAATGGCTTTAAAGGTTCACCAGGATTAGTCGATAAATAGAACTCTACATCATCCACACCGGTTGGAGTAAATTTCACTTCGTTAAATGTGGTCATTTTTTCTGCAAAATGTACGTTAAAGGTTGTTTTTTCCATATATAGCTCTTTTAACTCGCGATGAATTTCATCTGTTAATATATCAGCGAAGCTTCTTCGAATACTTGTTAGGTTTTTTGCTTCAATTGCCAAATCCTTAAGAATCGAATCAAGCTCTTTTTTTAATTTATGCAGGTGACTGTCACGATTTTGAATTTGATCGATTTCCTCTTCAATACGTGCCGAGTACGTTAAAATCTCTTCTACTGTTTGCCCATATTTACGTTTTAAATGAGTAATTTCATTTAATCGACCCTCAACAAAATTTAAACGCTCCGGATCAAATTCCAATGAATCCAATTCATTTCGAACTTGATAGGAAAGATCCTCAAGTAAATAATACGCATTTGAAATGGTTTCCGATAATTCCTTTAATGTTGCATTGATTGAGGAGACATCTTCTAAATTGCTCATTGCATGTCCGACCCAGTCTAATCCCTTTTGCTCACCATGAAGGGAATTGTAGCTGTTTTTTAAGGCTTCATAGATTTTTTCAAAATTGGAAATTTGATTTTTTTCCTTCTGAAGTAGTTCATCTTCATTAGGCTGTAATTCTGCTTTTTCAATTTCATCTAATTGAAACTGAAGGAGATCAAGACGGTGAGCCATTTCCTGTTCATTTTCGGAAAGTTGTTTGATTTTTTTCTGTAAATTATCAAAGCTTTTAAATATTTGAAAATAAGCATCCATCGCTTGTCTCACTTTTTTTCCGCCATATTGATCAAGCAATGTTAAATGATTTTCCTCATTCATAAGCTCCTGGTTATCATGCTGTCCATGAATATCAACTAAATACTGGCCGATTTCTCTTAGAATGGCAATTGTAACCAGCTTTCCATTTATTCGGCAAATACTTTTACCTGAGGAAGCTACATCTCTGCGTAAAACAATCATTCCATCACTAATATCGATTCCGAAGTTTTCACATTTTGTATAAACTGGATGTTGTTCATCATCGATGAGAAATAACCCTTCAAGCTCAGCTCGTTTTTCTCCAAATCGGACAAATTCCGAGGACCCTCTAGCCCCCGCAAGTAAATGGATTGCATCAATTATAATCGATTTTCCCGCTCCAGTTTCACCTGTTAACACTGTTAATCCTTTTTCAAAGGAAATCGTTAATGATTCAATTATGGCAAAGTTTTTTATTGATAATTCCGCTAGCAAACAGAATCACACCTCTTTTGGATAAATGTATTCATATTTCTTTATCATACTTGATTTATCAGCTGCCTTTAACTGAAACCTTTGAATGGATGAAAATCCTTAAATTTACAGCATATCTAAGAAACGTTCAGAAATCGTTTCAGTATCCTTTGCAGTTCTGCAGATGATTAAGATTGTATCATCACCGCAAATGGTTCCTAGTACCTCATCCCAATCAAGATTATCAATTAAGGCACCAATAGCATTGGCATTTCCAGGAAGAGTCTTCATAACAAGCATATGTCCGGCAGAATCGATTTTAACAAAGGCATCCATAAGTGCACGCTTTAGCTTTTGTAATGGGTTAAAGCGCTGATCTGCTGGCAGGCTGTATTTATAACGCCCATCAAGCATCGGCACTTTTACTAAATGTAATTCTTTAATATCACGAGAAACCGTTGCCTGTGTAACATTAAAGCCCATTCCTTTTAATAAATCAACTAATTCATCTTGTGTTTCAATATCATTATTTGAAATGATTTCTCGAATTTTAATATGTCTTTGCCCTTTATTCATAAAAGCACCCCTTTTGCAATGATGCATATCTTTTTAATTTTGCATGTTTATACTTTTCATCTTATATTAAAAACCTTAAAATGTACAGGTTTTAAAAAGATTAAGTCTAGAAATACTGCATAAAAAGCTGAGTAAAGGGGGAATTATTATAATTTTAGAATAAAATCACACATTCACTTTTTGCATGAATATCCAGAACATTCCGATTCTATAGAAATTCATGACAATCCATAAAGAAAACTCGTCGACTAGCGAGCCTGAAAGGCGAAGACAGAGGCGTAAGTGCGCTTATACTTTATATTTAAAATTGGCCACTACGTCGAATTCCCTTCTTCGCTGGCAATTTATACTTCCTTAAAACTTGAAAAAACAGGATCATAGCATATGCTATTCTTCCTGCTTAGCTTTTTGTTTATTTTCTTTTAAAGTGGAATGAGCTGCCTCGACAATGACAGGGGCTGATTTCTCCAAGTGGCTCTTTCCTTGTTCTTTTACACCTTCATAACGAAGATGTAATAAAAATTCAATATTTCCATCTCCTCCTGTTATCGGTGAATAAGATAGGTTATAGACATCAAACCCCTCTTTTAACGAAAACTCAATCATTTCCTCTAATACAAGCTCATGAACTTTTGGATCACGTACGATCCCTTTTTTGCCTACTAACTCTCTTCCGGCTTCAAATTGCGGTTTAACTAAGGCGACAATATCACTATGAGCCACTAAAATCGTTTTTAGCACAGGCAATATCAGCTTTAGTGAAATAAAAGAAACATCTATCGAAGCGAATTCCGGCAACCCTTCCTGAAAATCAGCAGGTGTTGCATACCGGAAATTGGTTCTTTCCATGACAACAACTCGCTCATCCTGCCTAAGCTTCCATGCTAATTGATTGTAGCCAACATCTAACGCATATGAAAGCTTAGCACCATTTTGCAGAGCACAATCCGTAAAGCCGCCGGTTGAGGAGCCAATATCGATCATGATTTTATCCTTAACATCAATGTCAAACTCTTTAAGTGCTTTCTCAAGCTTTAGTCCCCCGCGGCTAACATAGGGAAGTGTGTTCCCTTTTATTGTTAAGACGATATCACGGGAAACTTTTTCACCTGGCTTGTCTAAGCGTTCTTCATTACCATATACGAGGCCTGCCATGATCGCACGCTTCGCTTTTTCTCTTGTTTCAAACAAGCCGTTTTCAACAAGAAGAATATCTACTCGTTCTTTTTTCGTACTCATGATCTTAATACCCTTTTCTCTTTTTCAGGCATCATCGCTCTTAATTGTGCCACAACATCTTCTTTCGTCATCCCGATTTCTTCAAGAAGTTTCGACACACTGCCATGCTCAATAAAACGATCAGGAATACCCATTCTTGAAATCAGTGATTGATGATAATTATGTTCTTGAGCAAACTCTAAAATAGAACTGCCAAAACCTCCTTGCAAAACAGCTTCCTCAATCGTCAGTACTGGTATTTGCTCTGTAAAGATTTCATGAAGCATTTGGTCATCTAAAGGTTTAATAAATCGTGCATTGACAACACCTATCGCTTTACCTTGTTTAGCCATAATCTCTGCGGCATCCATTGCCATTTCAATCGTCGTACCAAAGGTAAGTATCACCGCATCGCTGCCTTCTCTAAGAACTTCCCAAGTACCAATTGGGATTTCTTTTAGCTCTTCATCCATTTTCACTCCGATACCGTTACCGCGCGGATAGCGAAGAGCAATTGGGCCATCATTATATTTTAAAGCTGTATTAACTAAGTGCTGTCCTTCATTTTCATCCTTTGCCATCATAATGACCATATTTGGCAAATGTCTTAAAAAGGCAATATCAAACACACCTTGATGTGTTTCCCCATCTGCACCGACTAGTCCTGCACGATCAATACCGATGAAGACATTTAATTTTTGGCGGCAAATATCATGAACAACCTGGTCATATGCACGTTGTAAGAAGGTTGAATAGATGGCCAGAAATGGTTTCATATTTTGCGTGGCAAGCCCTGCTGCCATCGTTGCAGCATGCTGCTCGGCAATTCCTACATCGAACATCCGATCCGGAAACTCCTCTGCGAATGCTTCAAGCTTTGAACCAACCGGCATAGCTGGAGTAATTGCGACAATCCGCTCATCTTCTCGAGCGAGTTTACGTACGGTTTCACTAACAAGCTTGCTCCACGCAGGACCGACAACTTTTGGCTTTACGAAATCACCCGTTTCAATTTTATAGGGTCCTGTTCCATGCCAAGTACCGATGGTATCTGTTTCAGCTGGTTGATACCCTTTTCCTTTCTTCGTAATCACGTGAAAAAGAACGGGGCCTGATGTCTTTTTAGCGTATTGAAGATTTTCAAATAAATCTTCGTAATTATGGCCATCGATCGGACCTAAATAAGTAAATCCTAATTCTTCAAAAAATACTCCTGATACAAGCATGTATTTTAGGCTGTCCTTCACTCTTTCAGCAGTTGAAGCAAGCTTTCCGCCTACAGCAGGTATTTTCTTTAATAAATATTCAAGTTCATCTTTTACCCAATGATACTTGCCTGCTGTTCTAAGGCGCCCAAGCACATTATGAAGTGCACCAACGTTTGGAGCAATCGACATTTCATTATCGTTAAGAACAACGATAATATCTTTTTTCTCATGACCAATATGATTAAGAGCTTCAAGAGCCATCCCGCCGGTAAGAGCTCCATCACCTATAATAGGAATGATATGCTCTTTTGTTTTCTTTAAATCTCTAGCTATAACCATTCCCATTGCAGCCGATAATGATGTTGAACTATGACCGGTTTCCCATACATCATGCTCACTCTCATTTCGTTTCGGAAAGCCGCATAAGCCTTTGTATTGACGAAGCGTATCAAATTCATTCGCTCTTCCTGTCAAAATTTTATGAACATAGGATTGATGGCCAACATCCCAAATAAATTTATCCTTTGGACTTTCAAAAACTTTGTGAAGGGCGATGGTTAGTTCAACCACACCTAAATTCGGCCCAATATGCCCTCCTGTTTCTGATAGCTTTTCAATTAAAAATTGCCTGATTTCCGCACTTAGCTTTTCAAGTTCATTAATGGAAAGCTTTTTTAAAAAGCGCGGGTCTTTAATGGATAGAAGATCCAAATGGATCACTCACTTTCGGATTCAGTTTGATTCTATATGACTGTTTACTTTTTTACATTATATTCTCTTCTTTATATTTTAACTTAAACTTCTTATATTTAAAAATGGATGAAATAAGATTTATACATCGAATAACTATGCGCAAGCAAAAACTTACCATAAAATAACGGTAATTACAATGATTAAAGTGAGGGGCACCTTGCTTTCAGAATGAAAATAGTATAAAAACCGCTACCAATCGGGAACGGTTTTAAAATCTATACTTGATTAATGGTCCCTATTTGCCATTAAGTCACACATTTGATAAAGCAATTCAGACCGAACTGATAAATTGTTGAGAATCTCTTTTGCAAAGTCGATATGATCATTAAGTTTTTCCTTTGCTCCTTGCATTGTTAAAATAGAAGGATAAGTTGTCTTTTCATTTATTGTATCAGAACCAACTGGTTTTCCTAAAATCATTTGGTTTCCTTCAATATCTAAAATATCATCGCGAATTTGGAAGGCAATACCAAGGTGGTAAGCAAACTTTCGCAAGTTATCGATATCCTCTTCAGGAGCCCCTGCTAAAATGGCACCAGAAATAATGCTAAAGCCTAAAAGCTTGGCGGTCTTATTTTCATGAATGGATTGAAGCTCAGAAAGTGTTAGCTTTTTGACTTCCCCTTCCATATCTGATACTTGTCCGCCAACCATTCCCTCTGCACCAGCTGCATTTACAAGCTCTGAGACAATTCTAAGCTTCTTGTCAGCTGGCAGTAGTTGGTCATTGACAATTAATGAAAAGCTTTGAGTTAATAATCCGTCTCCTGCCAAAACTGCCAATGCTTCCCCAAAAACCTTATGGTTCGTTGGCTTTCCACGTCTTAAATCATCATCATCCATACAAGGAAGATCATCATGAATAAGTGAATACGTGTGAATCATTTCAACAGCACAAGCTGTAGCAATCCCTAAATCTTCTGATTGTTTGTATGTATGAAGCAGGGCTAACACAAGAATTGGACGAAGCCGTTTCCCCCCTGCTTCTAATGAATATCTCATGGCTGCCTTTAATGAATGAGGTGCTTGAAGCTTTTCAATATATGACGGCAGGGCATTTTCAATTATCTGTTTACGTGAATGTAAAAATTGATTAAGCTGTATGGTCACGCTTTTTCTTCCTCCTGCAGCTCAAATGGCTTTAATTGCCCATCTTCACGTAAAATATAGTCCATTTGCTTTTCAACTTGCTGAAGTTTATCATGGCAAAGCTTGGAAAGTTCCATTCCTTTTTGAAAATAATCAATTGCTATTTCCAGAGGGACATCCCCCTCCTCAAGCTTGCCAACAATTTCTTCTAATTTTTGCATGGCAGCTTCAAAAGACACTTCATCTTTTTTGGGTTGTTCTTTACTCATTTATGGATCGCTCCTCTATTCCCTGTACTTGACAATCCAATTGTCCATCTTTTAACTGTACTTTTATTGTCTGACCTTGTTCAATATGCTCAATGCTTTTGATCAGCTTATTTTCATGATATACAAGGCTGTAGCCCCTGTCCATTACCTTTAATGGGCTCAGTGCATTTAGTTTAGCAATTGCTTCATTAAATTGCGAATGTTTTACGGTTAATAGTGAATTCATTTCACGCTTAAGCTTTTTAATGTAAGATTCATATGCGTCTTTTGAGCGATTAATCTGCTCTTTGGGATGTACATTTGCAAGCCTGTTTTTCAAATAGGTGAATGCATCTAACTTATGATTGACAGCCCTTTTTCCTTCCTTTTGAAGATGTTCTACCAGCATATCCAGCTGCTGCTCCTTTTGTAAATAAAGCTGTTTTGGATACCTGAAGGCATAAGAAGTTTGTAAATGGTTTAACCGGTCTTTTTTTGAGGTTATTTTTTCCCGTATGGATCTCTTCAATCGATTTTGACGATCTGTTATCCGATCCATTAACTCGGAAAAATGAGGTACAGCTAGTTCGGCAGCACCCGTCGGCGTAGGGGCACGCAAATCTGCTACAAAATCGGCAATCGTGTAGTCTGTTTCATGACCGACTGCAGAGATAATTGGTATCTGTGAAGCAAAAATTTCCCGAGCTACAATTTCTTCATTAAACGCCCATAGCTCTTCAATCGATCCTCCACCACGTCCAACGATTAATACATCAAGTGTTCCCAACTGGTTGGCTATTTTGATTGCTTTTGCTACAGAGGCACCTGCTTGAACCCCTTGCACAAGAGCTGGGATAAGGATGACCTTAGCTAGAGGATAACGGCGATTGATCGTCGTTAAAATATCACGGATTGCAGCACCTGTAGGTGAGGTAATAACGCCAATCTGGTTTGGATATTTTGGAATCGGCTTCTTATGAACTTGATCAAAAAGTCCTTCTTTCTGTAATGTCCTTTTTAATTCCTCATAGGCTAAATAAAGGCTGCCAATGCCATCCGGCTGCATTTCTTTGACATAAACCTGGTAACCTCCGCTTTGCTCATAAACCGAAATTTCACCGCGAAGCAGCACCTTCATTCCGTTCTCAGGTTTGAATTTAAGCGTTTTATTTGAACCGGCAAACATGACAGCTTGAATTCTCGCCTTTTCATCTTTTAGGGTAAAATACATATGTCCCCGGCTATGCAAATTAAAGTTGGAAATCTCCCCCTTTATCCAAATGTCTGCTAAATGAGGATCCACATCAAATTTTCGTTTAATATACTTTGTCAAGGCTGTAACGGTTACATATTTTATTTCACTCATAGGACACTCCCCTTAACCTGCACAGTAACGTTTCGTGCAGGGATAAGGACGGAGCAAAAATATGAATCTCCGTCCTCTATAAATACTTATTTTTTTTCAAGAAACTGTTTTGCAGATTGGACTGTATTATGTGCCAGCATTGTAATCGTCATTGGCCCAACTCCGCCTGGAACTGGTGTCAGGTAGCTTGCCACCTCTTTTGCTTCGTCAAAAACAACATCACCGCATAATTTGCCGGTTTCGAGCCTGTTTACACCTACATCAATAACAACCGCACCTGATTTAATGTCTGCACCTTTAATGAAATTAGCTCGGCCAACAGCAGCTACTAAAATATCTGCCTCTTTTGTATACGAAGATAAATCTTTCGTTTTTGAATGGCAGTAAGTAACCGTTGCATGTTCATTTAGCAGGAGCTGTCCAACAGGTTTCCCAACAATATTACTTCTTCCAACTACAACAACATTCTTGCCTGTAATTTCAACTCCAACTGATTTAATCATTTCAACAATTCCCGCTGGTGTACAAGGTAAAAATGTATCTTGACCCGTCATCATACGGCCAATATTGATCGGATGAAAACCATCTACATCCTTTTCAGGCGAAATTTTTTCAACAACCGCTGTTTCATTAATATGTGAAGGAAGCGGCAATTGGACTAAGATCCCATGATATTCGTTATTGTTATTATAATGGTCAATAACATCAAGTAATTCTTTTTCTGTTAATGATTCAGGGAAGTGCTCTAATTTAAAACCTACACCGATTTCTTCAGCAGCCTTTTGTTTTCCTCTAATATAGGAGAGTGATGCAGGATTGTCACCTACTAAAATAACCACAAGCTTTGGTAATAATCCTTGTGCTTTAATTTGCTCTACCTCTTTAGCAAGCTCACTTCTTTTTGTTTGCGATAATTGTTTTCCATCAATAATTGTTGCTGCCATTTCTATTTCCTCCTCATTCTGCCTTAAACCTTTAAAGATTTTGTTTAATTTTAGAGAGAACACCGTTGACGAATTTACTTGAATGATCATCACCAAACGCTTTAGCTAATTCCACAGCTTCATCTAAGGTTACATTAGCCGGGATATCCTCCTCATACTTCAGCTCATAAGCAGCCATACGAAGAATGGTTTTATCAATATTTGCTAAGCGATCAATTGTCCAGTTCACAAGGTGTGGAGCAATTAGCTCATCGAGTTCCTTTTGATGCTCAATTGTTCCGAAAACCAGCTTATTCATAAATTGATCCGGATCTGCGTCGTCTAGTACATGCTCAATGGCTTCGTTTGGATCTATCTTGCTTACATTCACTTGAAATAGCGCCTGTAGTGCCTTTTCTCTTGCTGTTCTTCGTTTCATTCTTCTTGCTCCTTTAATTAATTAGAAATGTCGAATGTCATAATGTGATCATACCACATCTAACAATCAGATTCATGCCGAAAATGAAGGTTTTTATGTAATTTCCGAATGAAAAGGGTTTAACCTCAAAAAAATATTCGTTATTTATTTTTTCTTCTACTTACAATATAACCATGCTATAAACATTCTATTAATCGTGCAATATTTTTACTATCAACTAATGAAAGTGTCATTCTAAAAAACAAAAGAAAACCAAAGGGGAATTCCCTCTGGTTTTACTTTTTACATCTCTTGATCTACCTCTATTTCCTGTGTTTTTGCTTCAAATTGAACGCCAACAACATGGATGTTTACTTCATTAACCTCTAATGCAGTCATGTTAAGTAAAGCTTGGCGGATGTTGTCTTGAATTTTCTGAGCAACGGTTGGAATAGATACACCGAAAATCATCACACAGTATACATCGATAATGATACCTTCTTCAGCAAGCTCAACCTTTACACCCTTGCCGTGGTTTTTCTTTCCTAAACGCTCTACGACGCCTGCAGCAAAGTTTCCTCTCATTGAGGCTACACCTTCAATTTCAGATGCTGCGATACCGGCGATTACTTCAATCACCTCTGGAGCAATCTCTACCTTGCCTAAGCCGTTGTACTCTTGATTCATTTCTAAAACGTTATTAGTTTCTTTCAAGCCTCAGCACCTCCAAATGATTTTACGAATCCATGACCTTATACAATTCTAAAAACTTGGTGTTAAAATCACCTGAAACAAATTTTTCATGTTCAAGAAGCCGTAAATGGAATGGAATGGTTGTTGAAATCCCTTCGATAACGAACTCACTTAAAGCACGCTTCATTCGGGCAATAGCCTCTTCTCTTGTCGCGCCATATGTAATTAGCTTTGCGATCATTGAATCATAAAACGGTGGAATGGAGTATCCCGGATAGACCGCTGAATCTACTCTAACACCTAGACCACCAGGGGGCAAGTACATCTCAATTTTCCCTGGAGAAGGCATAAAGTTCTTTTCCGGATTTTCGGCATTGATACGACATTCAATCGCCCAACCATTAAAAGTAACATCCTCTTGCGCGACAGATAGTTTTTCACCCGAAGCAACTTTAATTTGTTCTTTAATTAAGTCAATACCTGTTACCATTTCCGTTACAGGATGTTCGACTTGAATACGAGTGTTCATTTCCATAAAGTAAAACTTCTTGTTAATGTGATCAAAAATAAACTCAACTGTTCCTGCGCCAGTATAGTCAACAGCAGCAGCAGCCTTAACAGCAGCCTCTCCCATTTGTGCACGAATGGTTTCATCAAGGGCTGGTGATGGCGTTTCTTCTAGCAGTTTTTGGAGTCTGCGCTGAATTGAGCAGTCACGTTCACCAAGATGAATAACATTACCATGTGAATCAGCCAATACTTGAATTTCTACATGACGGAAATCCTCGATGTATTTCTCAATATAAACACCAGGATTACCAAATGCAGTAGCCGCTTCCTGCTGGGTAATTTCGATCCCTTTCACAAGAGCCGGCTCATCTTGGGCAACGCGAATACCTTTTCCGCCTCCGCCTGCCGTTGCTTTTATTATAACAGGATATCCCATATCATTTGCCAGCATTTTTGCTTCATCGATATTCTCAATAATTCCTCTTGAGCCTGGGACAATTGGTACACCTGCCTCACGCATTGTTTCTCTTGCCACATCTTTCGTTCCCATTTTAGAAATGGCTTCTGCACTAGGACCGATAAAAATAATATTGCATTCTTTGCACAGCTCTGCGAAATCAGCATTTTCTGCTAGAAAGCCGTATCCTGGATGAATGGCATCACTGCCTGTCAATTTTGCAACACTAATGATATTTGTAAAATTTAAGTAGCTATCTTTCGAAGCAGTTGGACCAATACAGTATGCTTCATCAGCAAGCTGTACATGCAATGCATCACGATCAGCTTCTGAAAAAACAGCAACTGTTTCGATTTCCAATTCTTTACATGCCCGAATAATTCGGACAGCAATTTCTCCTCTATTCGCAATAAGTACCTTCTTTATCATCATCAAAACTCCTTACTCAGGCTTTACAAGGAATAAAGGCTGACCATACTCGACAAGCTGTCCATTTTGAACGAGTATTTCGACGATCTCACCCTTCACTTCTGCTTCAATTTCATTGAAGAGCTTCATTGCCTCTACGATACATACAACAGTATCTTTATTTACTTTAGAACCTACTTCAACATAATTGCCGGCTTCAGGTGAAGAAGCAGCATAAAACGTTCCTACCATCGGGGAGGTAATCTTATGTAAATTTGCTGTATCTGCTTTTGGCTCTTCTACTTGTTGTTGTTTTGGAGCCTCTACTGCAGCTGCTTGTGGTTGTACTGGTGGAGCTTGTACAGTTTCAACAGCAGGTGAAGTGGCAATATTACGTACGACTGTTTCTACCTCTTGTGATTGCTTTTTCATTTTTATTTTTGAACCTTCATGTTCGAATGAAAATTCATTAATTGAGGAACAATCGATTAATTTAATGATTTCTCTAATTTCTTGTATTTTTAGCATGCTTAGGCACCCCTTTAATTCTATAATCATGTACAAAAAACATGATCTCCTAATTTATAGGCTAGTACTAAAACTAAGTCCCATACTAACATCTTACGATACATTACGGGAGAAATTCAACAATAATTGTACCCATTTCCTCAGGTTTCTAGTGATGATATATATGAAAACGCAAGGCTCTGAGCATTCTGCGACAATCATAAGACTCTCAAGAATAGAAGGTATTCTTTTACCTTCTATTCCTGAATAGCTAGACCCAAGAGGGGTTAGGTGCTGGCAGTCAAATACGCGACGTCCTGTCGCACTGCCTGCACTGCACGTCCTGTGCTTCGGAGCTAGACACAAAAACTAAGTACAAAAAGTTATATTTTCTTCCTAATCCCCAAGTCATAAAAGTAAAGACTTCGTTTTCTTATACTAACATTCTTAAGATTTAAATTCTAATACAACAAAAAACCTATAGGGCAGACATTTAAAGTGTCTACTCTATAGGACCTTTTTAATCACTATGTTCTTTTTATTTATTGTTCAAATGTTACAATCACTTCATCTGTATTGTCCATTTCATCTCTAACAAGCTTTAAAATCTTGTTAGCTGCGGACGCGTCATGATCTTTTGCTTTAACAGTAATTTTGACTTCGTCGCCTTCTGCACGTACTAAAGCATCATCATAGCCTTGTGATTTAATAAGTGTTTCAAGTGTTGCTTCTTTTTTGGCTGCTTCCGCTAATGCTTCCATTTCATCTTTTGCTTTGCTTTTTTCTTCAGGAGTTGCTTCATTGCTTGCAACAGTTGCTTCTAAATCCTCGACTAATTTGCTGCGATTGGCATCTAGCTCCAGTCGTAATTCTGCGAATAATTCATCACTAGACACTTGGGAAATAACTGTACCATCTTCAAGTTCTTCTGTTTGAACTTCACCTTCTGTAGATTCTTCTTCTGCTTCCCCTTCAGATGTGCCTTTTTCACCATCTTTACCTTCATCTGCCGGTTGTTTTTCCTCAGCTGGCTGCTTTTCCTCTGCCGGTTGTTTTTCTTCAGCTGGCTGTTTTTCTTCTGCCGGTTGTTTTTCCTCTGCAGCAGGCTGTTCTTCGGCTACTTCTTCTTCCGCTGTTGTATCTTCAGTAACCTCTTTTTCGTTTTCAGTCATGACGACATTGCTAGGATCCCCTTCAGGAGATGTCACGTAATAAACAGATAGCACCACCACTAAACTTAACATTGTCAGCAACCACACCGTTTGTTTTTTCAACATCATCTATTCATCCTCCTTTATTTTTTTCGAAGCAACGGCTACACGATGGCTAGGTACATCTAAAACACGCGTAACCGACTCAACTATGGTTTGCTTTATATGAATGTTGTCAGCACCCTGGGCGACAATTAAAACACCGCGAATCTCAGGCTTTTTTGTTTCTACGATGATCGGAGTCTCTTTTTCACCCTCTTGAATAATGACAACCTTATTATCTGATGAACTATCTTCTACGACTCTTTTACCGCCTTCTGGATCGGTTTCTTCAGTGACTTGTGATTGATTGACACTGTCTTTTTCAACCACCTTTCGTCCTGTCGAGTCAACATTTACGACTACAGATACATTCCCTACACCAGAAATCGTTTCTAATACCTCTTTTAATTGATTTTCATATTCTGCTTCATAATCAGATATAGTGCGAGTATTTTCTCCCTTTGTTTGCTTAAACACTTCTGTACTTTCTTCAGTCGAGGTAGAAGAAACTGGAAGTGCATTATTTTCCTGGTCATTACCAGTAAATAGATTGCTAATAAGCATAAACGCAATCCCTAATACAAAAACAAGGACAAAATATTGATATTTTGATGGTTTCTTAGAATCTGACTGGCCAAGTAACGACTTTAGCTTTTGGATGAAGCTATCTTTACTGCTCATTTAATGACTCCTCCCCCCCTTCCAATTCGAGTGAGATTTTTTCTTCTTGTACTTCCCATATTTTTGCTAGAAATGCTGTAATGTCATCGGAATTGAGCTTTGTTTCTGTAGCAGTTTCAACATCCTTTGATAGGTTAATTGAAACAGGTTCAACTTCTTCTACCGCCTCTACTCCATCTTTGTTAGCTTCCTCCGTTGCTACATTCGGTTCCAAGATGACCTTAATATGCTGCAGATCCTTATGCGAATCTATGATATCTGCTTGTGCGGATTCGGAAAGAAGGATTTTATCAATCGTTACATCATAGTTTTTCACCAGCTCCTCTTTTACCATCGTTTTCATTTGGACAGCCATTTGTTCTAAAATATATGCACGTTGTGAGGCTTGTATTTCTTTTTTCTGAAATTCTATTGAATTTTTTACTTCATTTTCTTGCGATGGACCAGCAGATTGAAATTCTGAGAGGATTTCTGTCATATCAGCAGAAAATAAGGTGAAGATTGGATTGATGATGACGATAATCAATAATAAGCTGATCACCATTTTTGCATATTTCTGCATAGAAGAATTTGGCAAAAGTAAATCAATGACTACGGCTAGTAAAATAAAGACAATGATATTGGTAATCCAATCTGTTAAAAACTCCAAAGCGGATTCCTCCTCACCTCATCATAATCGTTAAATTTCCTGCAGCGATGATGACGGTTAAGCTTAAAAAAAACATGAGTGAAACAATAGCCAAAGCTGCAAAGATATAGATAACACTTTTACTAATGATGTCAAGGCAAGTGATAACAGGACCACCGCCAAGTGGCTGGAGAATCGAGGCTGCTAGTTTATAGATAAACGCAAGTGATAACACTTTAATCGCCGGAAATGCCGCAATAAATAACAGGATCGCAACCCCTATCACCCCGACCGTATTCTTTAACAAGATGGATGCACTTATAACCGTATCCGTTGCATCGGTAAACATCCTGCCGAGCACAGGAATGAAATTTCCGGTAATGAATTTTGCCGTTCGAATCGTTATGCCGTCCGTAACCGCTGCAGAGGCCCCTTGGACCGAAATAACACCGAGAAAAATGGTTAAAAACGATGCAAGCAGACCAATGCTGATATTTCTAAGAAGTCCTGCAAGCTGTGTAACCTTGTATTGATCTGTTAAGGTACTAACAATATTTAATAAGGCGGAAAGAAATAGCAGCGGCAGCACAATATTCTTAATCAACAACCCGCTCGTATTCATTAAAAAGATAATAACCGGATGAAAAAAAGCAGCAGAGGCTAGTCCACCTGAAGAAGCCATTAAAGCTAATAACAGCGGAATCAACGCAAGAATAAAATTTGTCATAGAGTGAATGGCATCGTTTGTATATTGAATCGCAACATGAAAGCTATTCAGCGCAATAATGATCAGAACCATATAGACTAGCGCGTAGGCAACCTTGCTTACCGTGCTTTGATTGAATGCATTTTGCAATAACTGCAAAAGCATGCTGAAAACCGTTAAAAGAATTAAAGTACCTAATAATTTTCCATTGGCAATTAGCTCGTGAAATAAAAATTGCAAAAAGGCTTTCATCCATTCCTGAAAGGATAGTTCCTTTTCCCCGCTTAAAAATTGCAGCAAACTTCCTTTTTGGCTTTCAGGTAAAAAGCCGCCATATTCTGTCATCACTTTATCCCAATAGGTTCTTATATCCTCCACATCGAGCTTTTCTATCTGCTCCTCAACCAGCACGCTGGCATTAGGCAGTTCAGCTTGTTCCGTCTGTTCTGTTTGTTGGGGTGTCTCAGAGGCTTGTACATTTATTGGGATGATTAGAAAAAAAGTAATAAAAATAAGGGAAAGCGCCGTTTTCATGAATCCACCTCCAACTAATCCTAAACCATTAAGATGAACCTGGAATCATTCCAAGAACAGTTTCAATTATGACGGTTAAAATCGGAATTGCCATTGTCAGGATCAGGATCTTTCCTCCAAGCTCAATCTTTGAAGCAATCGCACCTTGTCCCGCATCTTTTGTGATTTGCGCCCCAAATTCAGCAATATAGGCAATCCCGATAATTTTTAAGATGGTTTCAACATAAATAAGATTGACATTCGCATTTATCGCAATTCGTTCAACCATTCGTATAATTTCATACACTTGATCAATTAAAAATAAAAAAATCACACAGCCAACAAATACAACAAGCATAAAGGCGAAGGAAGGCTTTTGCTCTTTTACGATTAGGGCTAAAAAGGTGGCGATTAAGCCCAGTCCGACGATTTGAATGATTTCGATAACTGTCCCCTCCTTACCCTTGGAAAAGAAAGACCGATTTTATTTTTTTAAATAAATCATCTACAATTGATGCAACCATGAACAAGATATAAATAAAGCCTATGAGTGTCACCCATTGTGCATATTCTTTTTTCCCCATTTGATCTAATATGGTGTGAAGGAATGCAACGACGATTCCTATCCCGGCAATTTGAAAGATCGTATTAATATCTACGCCCACCTTCGACGACTCCCTTCCACTTCTACATCAGTAATATTACAACGAGCAATCCTGCTAAAACACCTAAGCTTTTCATCATACGTTCATAGCGATTTTGCCGATCAATGGCATCAGCTTCTTCTCTCTGTAAGTGTGAAAGCGCTAGCTTGATATGTTTTTGCTGTGAGATTCGATCATGCTGACCAAGTGTTTCGCCAAACTGTTTCAATACTTCATATTCACCCTGTTTTAATGCGGTCATGTTCCAAATGCTTTGAAGACTTTCCTCCCAGGCCCCTTTTACACTCGTATGGCCTTTGACAAGCTTGTTGGCGAATTGTTCAAAAAACAATGATAATGGTTTAGGTAATTGCTTTGAGATATTTTGAGCCGCAACGATTAATGACGTATGCCCATACATAATCTCTGCTTCTAATGATTGAAGGGCTACCTTTAATTGTCTGAGCTGCCTCGTTCTTTCACTAAAATGCTTTGCCATTTCGAAGCCTGCCCATGTTGTTGCAAGAATAATGAGGATTGCACCCATCCACTTAATCATTTGGTCACACTTCTTTCTAAATTTAACTGTTCTCCATGCTGATTAAGAATTTGCTGAACGGTTCCAGGGCCGTTTTTTCTAGACAACTCCAAGTATCGATCAAACACTTTCGCTTCAAATAACGTCCTTAGTGTTGGGCGATTCATTAAGTCACCGGCATGGTATCCATGTACAGTTACAAATAACTGAACACCTGCATGTACGGCTTCCATAACAGCCTCTGCATCTTCCTTCGTTCCTATCTCATCTACAATCAATACATCAGGACTCATGGAACGAATCATCATCATCATGCCTTCAGCTTTTGGACACGCGTCCAGCACATCAACCCGTTCACCAAGCTGATGCTGCGGAACTCCCTTTACACATCCTGCAATTTCCGATCGTTCATCAACAATGCCTACCTTGTTTGATTCGATCTGATGAAAACCACTGCTTATAATTCTTGCAAGATCCCTGAGCAAAGTCGTTTTCCCTGCTTGCGGCGGTCCAATGATGAGCGTATTCAACCATTTCCCATCATATAAATAAGGAATGTACCTTTCAGCAACTCCAAGCTTTTCCTTTGCAATCCGGATATTAAAGGATGTGACATCCCGAATCGCTTTAACTCGTCCACCTTCTGTAATCACTCGTCCAGAAAGGCCGACACGATGTCCTCCGCAAACCGTTATATATCCCTTTTTCAACTCTTCTTCCAGTGTATAAATTGAATATTGGCTTAGCTCGTTTAAAAGATTGATCGAATCTTCATACGTTGTAATAGACGATAGGAAAACAGGTTTACCCATGATAACAACCTCCACCCTTTTCATCACACGGATACGTATCTCTTCAATTCGAGCAATACTAGCAGGATGTAGTTTCTTAATCTGATGACTAATTGAATCCGGAAGCATCTCAATAATTTCTTTCACACAGCTTCCTCCTATAAGGCTATTCGTTACTTTCAATGTATGCATGCTTGACCACATTCATGACTTAATTGTCCTGATGATTTTTACCGCTACTTATAAATGCCGAATAAAATAAAAAATACACCCAAGCCGATAAAAATCAATTTTGCATATGACAATTGGTCGGCAATATGAAAGATCCCAATTGTCATTGTGACAATAAAAATAACCGGACCCACAATGGCAAGTAGCGAATTAATTGTAACCGCTTTTTTTACATCATTGAACACTAACATTAAGATAGCTGCGGTTAATTCAATTGAAGCGGACATAAAGCGTAAACCAGCCATCGTTAAAACCGTTGAATCAAAATGAGAGAAAAATCGTTTCATGTGGTCCTCCTAAAATATAGTTTGTACACCATATGCGAGAGGGCGGAGATTTAGACAAAGAAGGTTGATATTTAAATAAAAAAGGAATTATACAGGGAGTGTAATTATTTGTTACATATAAAAAAGAGGCGCCCTAAATGGACACCTCTTCTTTAATTTTATTGTCTATGCACGTGAAACGTAAGAAGCTTCAGCCGTATTAATAATTAAACGATCCCCTTCATTAATAAAGAATGGAACTTGAACAGATAAACCAGTTTCTAACTTAGCTGGCTTAGAGCCGCCTGATGCAGTATCACCTTTAATGCCAGGCTCAGTTTCTACAACCTCCAGCTCGACTGTGTTTGGCAATTCAACACCTAATGTCTCTGTACCAAACATCATGATTTGTACTTCCATGTTTTCTTTTAAGAATTTTAATTCATATTCAATTTGAGCTGAAGATAATTCAATTTGGTCATATGTTTCTGTATCCATGAATGCATGTTGATCGCCATTTGCATAAAGATATTGCATTCTGCGTGTTTCAATTTGAGCTCTTGCTACTTTTTCACCGGCACGGAACGTTTTCTCTTGAACAGCTCCTGTGCGTAAATTACGTAGTTTTGAACGAACAAATGCAGCACCTTTACCTGGCTTAACATGCTGGAAATCCATGACGCGCCAAATGCCGTTATCCACCTCAATCGTTAATCCTGTACGAAAATCGTTAACTGAAATCATGAAAAAAGTCCTCCTAATAGCTTAAATAAGGGATGTAAAGATTCTACCTTAAACTTGTTAAGTTAGTCTCTATTTTTATATGTAAAAGTATTCCCTATTACAAAATAATAAGATCTTTTGGTGAATGAGTAAGCGACTCATTTCCGCTTTCTGTAATTACTGTATCATCTTCAATTCTGACGCCGCCTAGACCAGCTATATAAATCCCAGGTTCAACAGTTACCACCATGCCTGGTTCAAGAATTGTATCAGATCTAAAGGATAAAGCAGGTCCTTCATGGACTTCCATTCCTAAACCGTGGCCAGTTGAATGTCCGAAATACTCACCATAGCCTTGTTCAGTAATATAGTCCCTGGTAAGAGCATCTGCCTCTTTCCCTGACATACCTGGATTTATTCCATTCATGCCGCGCATTTGTGCTTCAAGAACAATCGCATAGATATTCTTCAGCTCATCACTTGGCTGGCCTACGGCAAACGTTCTCGTGATATCTGAACAGTATCCTTTGTAGTATGCACCAAAATCAAGTGTAACAAAATCACCTTTTTCAATTTCTTTGTTACTTGCTACACCATGCGGCAAAGCAGAACGATAGCCTGAAGCAACAATCATATCAAAGGATGAGGATTCAGCACCATTTTTTCTCATAAAAAATTCAAGTTCATTTGCAACTTCAATTTCTTTTAAACCAGGTTTTACAAACGTTAAAATATGCTTATATGCAGCGTCAGCAATCTCAGCTGCTTCCTTTAATATCTTAATCTCTGCCGATGACTTAATCAAGCGTAACTTTTCAACCGCACCTGACACTGGTAAAAATTCTGTATCTGTTAATGCATTTTTATAGGATGCATAAGCTTGATAGGTTAAATGATCCTGCTCAAAACCAAGCCTTTTAATCCCTAATTGTTTAACAACGGCTGTAACCTCTTCTATGATAGGTCCGGTATGCTTGACAATCTCATAGCCTTCTACTTCCTTTGCGGCTTGCTCTGTATAACGGAAATCAGTTATAAATACAGCTTTATCTAAAGAAATGACGGCAACACCAGAAGTACCTGTAAACCCTGTCATATATCTGCGATTAAATTTACTTGTAATTAATAGTCCATCAATTGATAAATCTTTGAATCGATTGCGGATTTTTTCTAATTTAATCATTAGTTACCTCCTCCTGCTCTCTCCTTTAATGCCAGCATTCCCAGTTCATACCCTTTAAATCCCAGACCGATGATTTGTCCGATTGTGACTGGAGCTGTTACAGATGTGTGACGAAATTCCTCTCTAGCGTGAACATTTGATATATGTACTTCAATAACCGGGAGTGTTACTCCTGCAATTGCATCACGGATCGCATAACTATAATGTGTAAATGCTCCTGGGTTCAAAATAATCCCATCAAACTGACCTTCTGCTTCATGAATGGCATCGATGATATCTCCTTCATGATTTGATTGAAAACAAGTTACTTCTATCTGTTCTTTTTCACCAAACGACAATAATTTCTTTTCTAAATCTGTTAACGTTTCTGAACCATAAATGGCAGGCTCACGCAATCCAAGTCTATTGAGATTTGGACCATTTATAATTAAAATCTTCATGACAATTCTTGCACCCCTTTTCATAAGAAAATTATCTTTCATCATTAATTTCTTTTTTACGAAAAAAAAGAATGTTCAGCTAATGAACATTCTATCACAACTCATCTCTTTCACACTATGATCTAATTCTCATTATTTGTATTTAACTCATTATAATCGAATGAAATCGAGTAGCCGACAAAAAGACCATATAAAATATAAAGGCAGACTGTTGTCACAATTGTCCCTCTTGGCAATTCAAAAATTCGCTTAAGGTCCGGGAACATCGGGTTGAGAATAAAAAAAACAAGTCCCCATAAGGCTGCTCCATATGCGATTCCAATCCACATTGAGGTAAACCGCTTTAATACGGCGTAATAAACCAATGCAACTCCAATAGAGATAACTCCGATTAATACTATGCTAATAAATTCGCCAAGTGTTCCATTTTTCCAATCACCTAAAGCAATTGGCTGGAGGATAAGACTCGGTTTAATTTCGGTATAGTTCAAAATAGAAGCTAAGTATGCCAGTAAACTCCAAAATACACCGCCTATAAAACCTGTTGAAATCACCTTCCCTATTTGTGATACAGGCTTTTCCCTTTTGTTTTGCTCAAAGCGAGGATTGTCTTCTTCCTTTACATCATCTGTCTTCTTTTTATCATCTGCCATTTCACTGCACCTCCATTTACTACTATGTCCATTTTTATAAAAGTCATGTTTTTTCCCTATTTTTTACTTAAATGAAAATTACATGTCTAGTAAATAGAAGCATGGGTATAATGTAAATAAAGGAATTATTTCCAGCAGAAAATTCCCTTGGACGATTATTTTTAAAAAAAGAGCACAAACGAAGACATAATGAGCTTACCTGCAAATATCACGCTAGAGGTTTCCTTCTAAATTCTGTATTATATAGATAATAACTAAACAAAGTTTGTCTTATAACCAAAGGTGTTAGATCCTTTGAGACAGATTATGGATAAACAGAATAGATAGGTTGGTGTCTCATGTCAAATCAAAAAAAGCCTGCATATGGCGGGCAAGCTGTAATTGAGGGTGTTATGTTCGGTGGCAAGCATCATTATGTAACGGCAATCCGCAGAACGGATCAATCCATTGATTTCTTTCATTTAAAAAGAAAAAATCAACCCGTATTATCAAAGCTTAAAAAGATTCCTTTTTTACGGGGGATTGTAGCGATTATTGAGGCTAGTGCCAACGGCTCTAAGCATTTAAATTTTTCAACAGAGCGTTTTGAAGTTGACCCTAAAGATGATGAAAAAATGGCAGAAGAAAAGAAGCAAAACGAATCAAAGATGGCGATGTGGCTTGGGATTGCCGCTGTAGGGGTTATCTCATTTTTCTTCGGAAAAGTAATTTTTACCCTTCTTCCTGTGTTCCTTGCACATTTTATGCGCCCGCTAGTGCCATCAGATTTCGGGCAAATTCTAGTAGAAGGTGCTTTCAAACTCGTGCTGCTTTTAGCATATATATATGCTATATCCTTCACACCATTGATTAAACGCGTATTCCAGTATCACGGGGCTGAACATAAAGTCATCAATACGTATGAAAACAACTTGCCGCTTACAGTGGAAAATGTACAAAGTCAGTCAAGGCTGCATTACCGATGCGGCAGCAGTTTCATCTTGTTTACTGTGATCGTCGGTATTTTCGTTTATACTCTTGTACCTTTGGATCCATTGTGGCTGCGAATCGTTAACCGTTTAGCACTTATTCCAGTCGTTCTAGGGATTTCGTTTGAAGTATTACAGCTTACAAATAAGCTTCGTGATGTACCTGTCTTACGATATTTAGGATATCCAGGACTTTGGCTCCAGCTGTTAACTACGAAAGAGCCAACAGATGACCAGGTTGAAGTCGCGATTGCAAGCTTTAATGAGCTTATGCGTAAAGAAAAGGAAACAGAAACAGCATTATCAGAACAAATCGTTTAATCTCATCTTTTTTGAAGGAAAAAAGACGGAACGACACGAATTTAAAATGAATAAATAGAAATATAGACATTTCGTTTTTTGTTGTTCCGTTAGCACTTCTATAAATATAAAGCAGTTTCCTTCATTTACCCTGTGAGGTATAGCATAAAATTGGTTTTATTCATATTGATTGGTATCTTTTATCGGAGGTGGTTATATGAATCGTCGTGTGGTGAATGGAATCGTTTTGGCAATTATTTTATTAGGTGCAGTTGGATTAATATCAACTTTACTATCTGATCCGTTGTGGCTATTAAAACAAATTGCGATCTATGCTGCTATTGCTGGAATTATTTATCTCGTCTATCGAATGGTGATGAAACGGAAATTAGGTAAGGAGTATTCCTCCTATGCCAGAGCAGCAAAGCGTTCAAAAAGACGTTTCGACGACCGCAGCAGCCGTGGTTCAAATGTCAGAAACATAGCCCATGCTAAAAAATCAACAAAAACCTCTGCCATTAAAAAGAAAAGACAACCATCACATTTAACGGTGATTGAAGGGAAAAAAGGCAAAAAGAAAAACCGTGCATTTTTCTAATAGGTCCAACTTTTAAGAAATTCGATTGTTCGACTTCTACCTAGCTCAATGAGAGCTAGTTTTTTTTCTTCATTTAAGTTCCATTCCGTTGAAACAAGATGATCGACAGGTAAAAAAATAATATTTTTCTCATGTTTGCTTGAAATGTGCCGACTGTCGTGTGCATCTTTCATCGTTTCAAATAATGCACCAAACATGTCAAATGCATTACGAATCTTTTTTTTAGGCCGCTCCTTTTCATTTGAACTTAATTTGATCCCCAGGACCGGCCTCGATTTAATCGACTTTTTCGATTGATAAAACAGCCAAATTGGAAAATTACTTAACACTCCCCCATCAACAATGATATTACTTCCTGTCGAGCTCGCAAGCCTTACAGGTTCAAAAAAATAAGGTAAGCTGCAACTCATTCTTACTGCCCTTCCTACAGAAAACGATTCAGGATTTATTCCATATTTATGAAGATCATCAGGCAGCACGATTAGTCTGCCATTTGTTAAATCAGAGGCAACAATTCGAAGTGAACCGCTTGGAATATCGGCAAATGTAGTAATTCCTTTCTTTTTCAACTTTGATATAATCCATTCTTCTAGTTTAGCTCCTTTATATAGTCCAAGATTCCAATACAAAGATATCCATTTCATGAAAGCAAACGGCAAAAAGGATTTTCGTTCATCAAGAAACATTGTTAGGTCAACTTCTTCCATCATCTCTGCTATTTCCTCAGCAGTATATCCGGCAATAATAAAGGCAGCGATAATAGAGCCAGCACTCGTCCCTGCTAAGCGCTTAAATTTATAGCCATTTTCCTCAAGCGCTTGATATGCACCAATCAGGGCAAAGCCTTTAATCCCTCCGCCTGATAAAACACCATCAATATACATGTCCTTCCCTCCCTTTAGCCTCTACTTTATAGTGTAAGAAGCTAAAAGTGAAAATAGACCAATTGAGTGAATAACTGCTTTATGACCAAAACTACAACAAGCCCTAAAGACTTATCGCCTTTATGGGCTTGTATCATAATTTCATTGCTTCATTTTAGGATCTAATACATCGCGTAAGCCGTCACCCATCAAATTAAATCCCAATACAGTTAACATGATGGCAACTCCAGGAAAAAATAGTGTCCATGGCGCCTGAACTAAATACTGTTTTGAATCAGCGAGCATTTTTCCCCATTCAGGTGCTGGTGCTTGAGCCCCTAAACCGAGAAATCCAAGTGCAGCAGCTTCAATAATCGCTGTAGCAATCGAAAGTGTTGCTTGAACAATTATCGGTGTCAAACAATTGGGAAGGATGTGCATATATAAAATGCGCCTATCCTTCATCCCGATTGCTTTGGCAGCCATTATATACTCTTCTTGTTTGACACTTAAAACCTTTGACCTGACAAGCCGCCCAAAGTTGGGAATATTGATAATGGCAATCGCGATTAACGCATTTTGCAATGATGGTCCAAGAATAGCAACAACAGCAATCGCTAACAAAATACTCGGAAAAGCAAGCATGATATCAAAACATCGTGAAATGATCGTGTCTGCCCATTTACCATAGTAACCGGCAACAATCCCTAAGATTGTCCCAACAATTGCTGACCCCAACACTGAGAAAAAACCGACCCATAAAGAGATTCTCGCTCCATAAACAATTCGGGAAAAAATATCTCTGCCGAAGTCATCTGTTCCAAACCAATGCTCACTAGAAGGAGCTAGCAGCCTTTTGGATAATTCTTGATCTTTGAAGGCATACGGTGCAATAACCGGTGCAAGCAAGGCCAGAATAATAAAGAAGAGAACTATCCCTAATCCAATTAACGCTAATTTATTTCGGCAAAAAGCTTTCCCCGCTTCTTTCCATGGAGATAATCCCTCCAACTTAACCTCGGAGGTTGTAATGGATGGTTGTTTTGCAAGCTCTGCCACTTATTTCCCCCCCTTTATTTGGTTATGAATGGTAGTTAATTCGCGGATCAATTAATCCATATAACAAATCGATGATTAGGTTAATGACGACAAAGATAACAGCAATCAATAAAATACCTGATTGAATCACAGGGTAATCTCGATAACCAATTGCATCATAAAGATACCTGCCGATTCCCGGCCACCCAAAAATCGTCTCGGTTAAAATCGCCCCTCCTAACAATAGACCTGTTTGTAGACCGATAACTGTTAAGACAGGAATGATGGCATTTTTCAAAGAGTGCTTATAAACGACCCAAAACATGCTTACACCTTTCGCTCTAGCCGTACGAATATAATCGGATTTAATCACCTCAAGCATTGTCGAACGTGTCATTCTAGCAATAATGGCCATTGGAATCGTTGCTAACGCAAGGCTCGGCAGGATAAGATGCTGAATCACTTGTCCAAATTGATCCATACTGCCTTGAATCAAGGTATCTAGTAAAAAAAGATTCGTTATCGCCGTTACCGGGTTCCTAACATCTTCTCTTCCTGTTGAAGGCAGCCAGCCCAATTCAATCGAAAACGCCCATTGCTCCATCAGACCAAGCCAAAATATCGGCATTGAGACCCCGATTAAAGCAAAAATCATGGCAAGGTAATCAAACCATGAATGAGAAAACCAGGCACTAATGATTCCAGCATTCACTCCAACAAAAACAGCGATGACCATCGCAACCACGGTTAATTCAATTGTTGCAGCCAAATATGGCCAAATTTCTTCATTTATAGGTCCTCTCGTTCGTAAAGAGATTCCTAAATCACCGGTGAGGAGACCTTTTAGATAATCAACATATTGGATATACCATGGCCGATCAAGACCTAATTCCCTTGTTAAGGTAGCAATGGCCTCCTTTGTTGCCTTTTGTCCAAGAATCACCTGTGCCGGGTCACCTGGTATCGCATGAATAATGGCAAAAACAATGAGGGTCATTCCAAATAAAACAGGAATTAACGAAAATACACGCCGAAAAGTATAAACAACCATATCGATTCACCTCTATAATTTAGGCTTTGTAAAAAGGGGAGGTCCTCTCCCCCTCCTATCCTTATTTAAAATCTACCTTTGTTAAAGGTTCTGATCCTGTCGGATGCGGCAAATAGTTTGCAAGATCACTAGATCCTGCTAATAAAGGTGTTGAATGAACTAAAGGAACCCATGGTGCATCCTCATGGATAATTTCTTGTGCCTGTTTGTATAACTCATTACGTGTTTCTTGATTAGTTTCCGTCTGTGCCTTAATCAACACTTCATGGAGCTTATCATTGCTGTAGTAAGAATAGTTGTTGCTTCCAATACTATCCTTATCTAATAGTGTATATAAGAAGTTATCTGGATCTCCATTATCACCAGTCCAGCCAAGCATGTATGCATCGAACTCACCCTTAACCGCTTTATCTAAATAAGTCGCCCAATCGACGGACTGGATGTTTGCTTTTACGCCAATTTCAGCGAAAGATGCCTGAATGACTTCTGCAACCTTCATTCCCTCCGGCATATATGGACGTGCAACAGGCATCGCCCATAAATCCATCTCAAATCCATCAGGGTATCCGGCTTCAGCTAACAATTGCTTCGCCTTTTCCTGGTCATATTCATAATCTTTAATCTCATCATTATAGCCTTCTATTGAAGGCGGCATTGGATTTTTGGCCGGTTCTGCCTTACCGCCATAAAACGCATCAATGATCGCTTGTTTATCAATCGCATGGCTTAAGGCTTGACGGACAAGCTTGTTATCAAATGGCGGACGGTTTGTCGTAAAACCTATATAACCAACATTCATTGAAGGTCTTTCGATTAACTGAAGCTGATCATTTCCTGTTATGGTTTCTTCATCAGAATTATTCACACCGTCCATTAAATCGATTTCGCCATTGACCAACGCGTTTAACCGCGCCGTATTTTCTGGAATCACACGGAAGATAACTTGATTTAATTTTGGATAGCCTTTTAACCAATAGTTTTCATTCTTTTCAAGCACGATTCGATCATTTTGCTTCCACTCTACAAACTTAAACGGACCTGTACCAACTGGATTTTTTCTAAAATCTTCTCCATATTTTTCAACAGCTGCCGGGCTCGCAATGCCAAATGGAGACATCGCTAAATTTTTTAAGAAAGGCGCTTGTGGTCGATTTAGCACAAATTGAACAGTATGTTCATCAATTGCTTTCACTTCTTTAATCACATGACTCTCATCCCCTTTATAGCCGCCAAACATGCTGTAATATGGAAACTGGTCCTCATTCCCATTCATCCAGCGATTAAAATTAAAGACAACTGCCTCTGCATTAAAATCTGTCTCATCATGAAATGTAACACCTTGGCGAAGCTTGAATGTGTAGGTAAGAGCATCTTCTGATACAGTCCATGATTCTGCAAGACCCGGATGCAAGGTTGTATCCTGCTCCCCGTACGAAACCAATGTTTCAAAAATATTTTCCGTAACCTTAAACGTCTCTCCTTCAGTAGTAGTGATTGGATCCAAAGAGGTCGAATCCCCGCCACGGCCAAATACAAGCGCGTCCTTCTTTTTCGCATCATCTGATGGTTTTCCTTCAGTACCAGCCTCTTGATTTGAGCTATTGCATCCTGCTGCAATTAAACATAGTGCCAAAACCAAACTTAAAAACAACTTTACCTTTTTTCTACTCATTTGCTTACATACCCCCGTTTTTATTTTTTATCATCAAGCTGTAAGCCATTAATTAACTAAATGACATGCAACATAATGACCATCAATGCTTCGATATTCAGGTCTAACCGTTTTACAACGATCTATACAAGCTGGACATCTAGTATGAAACGCACAGCCGGACGGCGGGTTTGAAGGACTGGGAAACTCTCCGGAAATGGTGATTGTTTCTCTTTTATAATCAGGATCGGGTATAGGAACAGCAGATAGAAGTGTTTTTGTATAGGGATGCATCGGATGTTCATAAAGCTCATCACTTTTCGCTAATTCTATTAATCTTCCTAAATACATCACCCCAACCCGGTCACTTATATGTCTGACAACTCCAAGGTCATGGGCAATAAATAGATAGGTCAGCTGAAATTGTTTCTGAATATCCTGAAGCAGATTAAGAATTTGTGCTTGAATGGAGACATCTAGAGCAGATACTGGTTCATCAGCAATAATTAATTTAGGCTTTGTCATTAAGGCTCTCGCAATCCCAATTCGTTGACGTTGACCACCGCTAAATTGATGCGGATACCTTTTTGCGTGATAACTGCTTAATCCAACGATTTCAAGCATTTCTTGTACTCGCTTTTTCCTTTCGGCTTTCGAACCAATCCCGTGAACAATAAGGGGCTCCTCCAGGATTTTTTCAATCGAGTGCCTTGGATTTAATGAAGCATATGGATCTTGGAAAACCATTTGGATATTCCGACGGGTTTTGCGTAATTCTGCTTTTGATAGTTTGGTTATCTCTTTATCTTCAAAGAGGATCTGTCCATCACTAGCCTCTACTAATCTCATGACCAATCGGGCTGTGGTGGACTTTCCGCAGCCGCTTTCTCCAACAATCCCTAATGTCTCACCCTTTTTCAAGGAGAAAGAGATGTCATCCACCGCTCTTACTTCCCCTTTTTTCTTTCCAAAAGGTCCGCCAGTTATCGGATAGTACTTTTTCAGGCCTTCAACTTTAAGAAGTAACTCTGACATCTTTATCAGCCTCCTGTTTCCCTTTATGCAAGAAGCAGCGAACCTTATGGTTAGGAAGATTCTGCTGATATAATGGCGGAGCCTCTTCAAAGCAAAGCCTCTTTGACGTTTCACATCTTTCAGCAAACTTACATCCTTTCTGCGTACTACCAGGTCGAAGGATCGTTCCAGGTATACTATATAAACGGCCTCTGTTCCCTCGCAGGTCTGGAACTGACTTTAATAGACCGATTGTATAAGGATGCTGCGGTGCTTTTAAAATCGTCCTAACATCCCCTTGTTCAACGATCTCTCCAGCGTACATCACAACCACTCGATCACAAATCTCAGCTACGACTCCTAAATCATGTGTAATAAGAATAATTGATGTATTGATGTTTCTATTTAAATTCTTCATAAGCGAGAGGATTTGAGCTTGTATGGTGACATCAAGCGCTGTAGTCGGCTCGTCCGCAATCAGTACACGCGGGTTGCACGCCATTGCCATCGCAATCATAACCCGTTGTCTCATGCCGCCTGAGAGCTGATGGGGATATTCGGTTATTACCTCACTAGCCCTTGGTATCCCGACTAGATGCAGCAATTCTATCGTTTTTGCTTTTCGTTCTTTTTTTGTAAGCCTTGTATGTATTCGAAGTGCTTCACTTATCTGGTTACCAATCGTAAATAACGGGTTTAAAGATGTCATTGGCTCCTGAAAAATCATCGCAATTTGATTCCCTCTGATTTTCCGCAACTCTTGTTCTTTTAGCTTTGTTAGATCTCTGTTTTCAAACTCAATAGAACCATGGTCAATCTTTCCGGGAGGCCTTGGAATCAATCCCATTGTTGCTAAAGATGTTACACTCTTGCCGCTTCCTGATTCTCCAACGATTCCCAAAATCTCTCCTTCCAATAACTCAAAGCTAATTCCGTCGACTGCCGTAATGGCACTTTGGCCTGTATGAAAAGATACCTTTAAATCCTTAATTTGCAGAATCGGTCTTTCAGTCATATCATCACCTGCCATCTTTATTTTTATAAAATTTAAAACTATTAAAATATAACAAATGCAAGTATGGACAATTATGACACAAAACCTATTTGCCTCTTGCTAAAATTTGTCGGAAACGTCCAAGAACTTTTCGACAGTTTTTATTTTCTTTTATCCCTTTAAAGCACCTTATTTTTAAAGCGTTGCATCTTAACACAACTAAAAACTATTGCTTTTTTCAAGCAGGAGTCAAAATTAGAGTTCTTATTCATAAAATTTTATTGAAATAATTTAGAATATAGTAACAAAATTTTAGTTAGATGCAGTCATTTTCACCTGAAATAGATGTTCAATATTTCATTTGATGACTTTTCAGCTACTTATGATGGACAATTAGATTTTGGACACTCCGACTTGCAATAAAAAGCCCTATGAAGCAGGAGTTTCAATCCTGCTTCATAGGGCTTTTTTTGAACTATTGTTCTTCATTATTTTTTTGAATACTTCTTAACGTATCAATCCGTTGTTCATTTTCTTCGAAGTATTGAACAAGATCACCGATGCGATCGATGGCATTCCAGCTTAAATGATGTTCAATTCCTTCTACATCATTGTAAATCTTATCATCATCAACACCAATTATTTTTAGAAACTGTTCTAACAGCTCATGGCGATATACAAGTCGTTTGCCAATTTTTTTCCCTTTATTTGTTAAGACAAGTCCACGGTATTTTTCATATATTAAGTATTCATCTTTATCAAGCTTTTGAACCATCTTTGTGACTGAGGAGGGATGTACAGCTAATGCTTCTGCTATGTCAGAAACACGGGCATATCCTTTATCTTCTATCAGTATATATATTTGCTCAATATAATCTTCCATGCTAGGTGTTGGCATGCGTTTCCCTCCAAATTGCCGATCTTTTTTAAACGAAATCATATCAATTTTACATGAGAATAATCCTCTTTACAAGAAATATGGAATCTTCGGGCTATTATCACTATTTTTTCCATTTGGGTCCTAACCACGAAAAAGGATCTGACATTTGCCAGACCCTACTTCAGTTATGCTTTTTTACAATCCGCATTTAAGCTGCGCACCGCAACTCGTACATGTATTACAGCCGCCAAGATCTTCTACTGTACCTTCACGACATACAGGACATGTATTTCCGACTTCATTTCCTATTGTAACATCTGTTGAGCGCAGATCATTAATAGTATCAACAAGAACGACTTTTCCTTTTTCTTTTGTTGCTACGTCCTCTGTATCATCAAACGTGTTTTCTTCTGCTTTTAATGTTAATACTTGTGTGTCACGGCTTCCGTCTACATAAACTGTACCACCTTTGGCACCGCCTTTATATAAACGCTCGTAAACTTTCTCTACCTGTTCCACAGTATAGCCTTTAGGAGCATTTACCGTTTTACTGATTGAACTATCAATCCAGCGCTGGATGACACATTGCACATCTGCATGAGCCTCAGGAGCCAATTCCATTGCGGAAACAAACCATGCTGGCAGATTATTAGGATCTGCTTCCGGATGGCTATCTAAATACTCTTGAACAATATCAGCTTTTACTTCAATGAATTTCCCTAATCTTCCGCTGCGGAAATAAGAGAATGAGAAGTAAGGCTCAAGTCCAGTTGATACACCAACCATTGTCCCTGTTGATCCCGTAGGTGCGACAGTTAATAGATGTGAGTTACGAATACCGAACTCTTTCACACCTTCTAATATATCAGCAGGCATTTTACTCATGAAGCCTGTTTGCGTAAATGCTTCCCGAAGACGATTGGTTTCTGCTTCATTTTCGCCAACCAAGAAAGGAAAGCTGCCTTTTTCTTTCGCTAATTCGATGGACGCACGATATGCTGTTGTTGCAATCGTTTCAAATACCTTGTCTATTAAGACATTGCCTTCTTCTGAACCATATTCTGTCTCACAATAAATAAGCAGGTCGTGCAAGCCCATTACACCAAGACCAACACGTCGTTCACCAAGTGCTTGATGTTTGTTTTCCGGCAAGAAGTATGGAGTTGCATCGATGACGTTATCCTGCATTCTCACACCGACTTCAACGGTTTTTCTTAATTTATCAAAGTCGACTGTTTTTGTTTCTTTATTGGCCATTTCTGCTAAATTGACAGCAGCTAAATTACACACACTGTAAGGTGCAAGGGGTTGCTCTCCACATGGATTTGTCGCAACAACTTGTTGACCATATGCTTTTGCATTTGTCATGTCGTTTGCGTTATCGATGAAGAAAATGCCTGGCTCTGCTGAATAGGTTGCACAAATATTAATTAGGTTCCAAAGCTCTTTTGCTTTGATTTTACGATATGTGCGAACCTTGTAGCCGAGCTTTTCCCATTCGCGTACATCACCGACTTTATGCCAGTTTTCATTGTACGCCTTCATGTTTTCTTCATTGTAGCTTTCTACATCCGGGAAACGCAGTTCATAATCAGCGTCCTTTTCAACTGCATCCATAAAGTCTTTTGTTAACGTTACAGAAATATTTGCACCTGTTAGGAATTCAGAATTATGAACACTGTAATTACCGCCAGTGCGAAGTTTTATCTCTGCATCTTTGATGATTTTTTCACTGAAACCGCCTGTTCCAGGGATATTTTTGTAGTTAACGATCCCTTGGTACATGTCGATTTCCTGTTGTGTTAGCGGCGTGAATTTTAATTTATCTTGAGCGTATTTTTTGATCGCTTCATCATTTGTATTTTCGATTAAGTATCTTAGTATACGTGGATTCTGCATTTTTGAGATGATGAATTCAATGATATCAGGATGCCAATCTGCCAGCATAATCATTTGAGCTCCTCTGCGAGATCCGCCCTGCTCAACAAGATGCGTCAACTTCGCAATATCATCTAACCATGATACAGAACCAGATGATTTACCATTTACTCCGCGTGCAAGTGTATTGCGCGGACGTAAGGTTGAACCGTTTGTTCCAACACCGCCGCCGCGGCTCATGATTTCCATTACCTGCTTGCGATGCTCGGAAATGCCTTCACGTGAGTCTTTAACAAATGGCATGACATAGCAGTTAAAGTATGTTACGTCCGTTCCTGCGCCTGCTCCATAAAGAACACGACCTGCAGGAATAAAATTTAAATTAACAAGCTCTTGATAAAACTTTTCGAACCATTCTTTACGTTTTTCTTCCGTTGCTTCCACCGATGCTAATCCCGTTGCATTTCGTTTTGCAATTTGTTCGTAAAAGATTTCAAGCGGTTTCTCAATGACGTCTAACGAGCGTTTTACGATACCTGTTTCCACTTCCTCAGGTTTGTCTAAAGAATGACGATACTCCTCTTCAACAAGTACGCTTGCCGTTTTTGCTTGCCAATCAATTTCTTTAATGAATCCAAGTCCTCTTGCCGGGAATTTAGGATCCTCTTTAATCGTGAGAACGACAAAGTCTCCTTCAGAAAGGGTGATTTTCTCCGTATCCTTAAACGTATAACGGTCAAGCATAACGAGTCTTGATACACCCTTATGAGTTAACTTCATATCCTCAGTAATTGGATGAACCTGCGGAAATGCTGCGATATCTTTGTTAAGCTTCTCCACATTAATGGCCATCATTTGCTCAGTACCAACAGTCATTGTAACAACTCCTCTATCTATCTCTCTATTAATGTTCTGATTAAACTTACCATATCCGACCACATTATTCAATATATAGTGTCTATAATTTTGCAAACAATACTATATATAGTTTTTTGGTCAACATCCATCCAATTTGTCAAATCAAAAACTTATTAAAAAGCAAAGAAAAAGTACGATTGAATAAGATATTGTTCTAAAAAGGATGGATTTTGAAGAATTTTGTCACTTGCAAGATGAAAGTTGTCAAAAAAGATTGATTTATAAGGATTTATCATAATTTGTGTCGAAAAAATTACTTTTTGTATTCAACCGAGTACACCTTTATCAAATTGACAACAAGCTTTTATTATAATAGATTTTTATATAAATTGCATTTGTTTTACTAGCTATTTTTTCAAAGAAAAAAGACGCAACCTAAGCGATCACGTCTGCACTTATTTTCTCGTTTACCTTTTAAAATTCCACTCATCGCTCTCATATTTCTTTTTTGCTAAAGTTTCGACAATTTCAAGCTCTTCATGTGAAAGAGTATATGGCTCTAATTCAATATTCAAGCCTTTTTCAAAGCCTTCTTTAAAAGCTTTCTTCGCTTCCTCTATTATTACTGGCTTATCGCGAAGAGTATTTGTAGCAACAGCTTTGTTTTTAAAGGCACGTTGCATCCGTTCTCTAACTCGATCATTCGGATATTTAAATAGGTCAAATAACAGATCCTCATCTAAATCAAGCAGGATCGAGCCATGCTGAAGAATAACACCCTTTTGCCGTGTTTGCGCGCTCCCAGCGACTTTCCGCCCTTCAACCACAAGCTCATACCACGAAGGGGCATCAAAGCACACAGCAGAACGAGGTGACTTCAGCCCTTGCCTTTCCTCTTCCGTACGCGGAATCGCAAAATACGCATCAAGGCCCAGGTTTTTAAATCCTTCTAAAATCCCTTCTGAAATTACGCGATACGCTTCTGTTACCGTTTTAGGCATATCTGGATGCCCCTCGGAAACAATGACGCTATAGGTAAGTTCCTTATCATGCAGAACTCCGCGCCCGCCTGTCGGCCTTCTAACAAATCCTAATCCGTATTTTTTAACAGCCTCTAAATTTATCTCTTTTTCTACCTTTTGAAAATAACCGATCGAAAGAGTAGCTGGATTCCAGCCATAAAATCGAATGGTAGGCGGTATTTTCCCTGTACTATGCCAATCTAATAAAGCTTCATCTAAAGCCATATTAAACGCTGGTGAACAATTGCCCGAATCAATATATCGCCAAACTTCCTTCGTCATAACGTAACCCTTCTTTTTTAAAAATTTTACTATTTAAGTCTAGCAAAACTTTCGAAAGAAGGAAATAATATTGCATGTTAGCTAATGACAATTAAGACGAGCTTTTATATAATAAGAGAGGTTTACTTTAGAGTTCTTAAGAGCTTACAATTAGAAAAACATACATAAAAGGGGTCGAGCATTTTGACAACAACATGGTTACTCATTATTTTAGCAGCAGCACTAATCGGTTACTCTGCTTTTACTTTTTTCTATCAACGCAAAATCATGAAACACCTAACAGAAGAAGAATTCCGTACGGGCTATCGTAAAGCACAATTAATTGATGTTCGTGAACCAAACGAATTCGAAGGCGGTCATATTTTAGGTGCTAGAAATATCCCGTTATCTCAATTGCGTCAACGCTATAAAGAAATTCGTCAGGACCAGCCAGTTTATCTTTACTGCCAAAACACTGTACGCAGCGGCCGTGCAGCACAAATGCTGAAACGCAAAGGATATAGTGATTTAAATTGTTTAAAAGGCGGATTTAAAGGCTGGACAGGGAAAATAAAGAAAAAAAATGGATAAAATAAAGCAGACTCAGTACATAGCTCTTTATCAATTACGATAAGACTGTGACTGCGTCTGCTTTTTTTCATTATTTTGCAAAGCCCATTATTTGTTTAATAACGGCCAAGCCAGATCTTTGCTCATGTTTAATTCTTTCTTGCCTGTCCTGATGCTGCTTTAGAAATGCTAAGAAACGCTCCTCACGTTCATCCGTTTGCTTTTGAACAAGTTCCCGTTCACGGCGAATTTCTTCCTTATAAAGCTCACGCTCGGATTCAGACACCTCGGACAATGAGCTGATCATTTCCTGAACATCGGAAAACTCAATACGGGCAACCTCAGTTTGCAGCTTAGCTGTTCTTGCTATCTGGTTGTTTACCGACTGCACAACATTTTGCTCCAGCTGCTTTAAGCGTTCATCTAGCTTTAGAATTCCCTGCACTTCATTCGATTCGATAAAAGCAGTAAGTTTTGCAAGCGACTGCTTTAGCTCCGAAACATCCTGCTCATCAAATTGAGCTTCTTGTTGCAATGATGAACCATTTTGATTTTGCAATAATTGCTTAATCGTTTGTGTATCTAAATTGCTTTCCTTAAACGATTTGATTTTCCTAAGCATTTCAATGTTCTCAACCGTAAGAAGCCTTGTGTTTTTGTCATCTCGTTTAAATGATAAAAACTCTGGAAATTCTTCCTCCCAGTTTTTCAATAAGTAAGCCTTTTCTCCGACTAATGAAGCCGCCTTTGAAATCGTTACATATTTTGTTGCCAATCTATCCACCAACCCTCTTTTTATTTTTTGCTAACCTATTTATTCTTCAAGGGCTGCAGCGTTTTCCTTCATGTCGACAAAGGTTCTAAAAACTAGTCATAACCTTTGTGAATCTCCTGCTTTTCGGCAAGGAAGCACAAAAAAACTGACTTGCTAGTAAGAGGATCCCTACAGCAAATCAGTTTTTTCGACTTAACGTTGGTATTTTAAAATTGGCTTACGAGCAGCTGTTGTTTCATCTAGTCGTTTCACAACTGTCGTGTGCGGTGCTTCTTGAACAATTTCAGGTGTCTCTTCCGCTTCCTTGGCGATCTGAATCATTGCATCAATAAAGGAATCGAGAGTTTCTTTTGATTCCGTTTCAGTCGGCTCAATCATAATACACTCTTCAACATTTAAAGGGAAATAGATCGTTGGCGGATGATAGCCAAAGTCAAGCAAACGTTTTGCAATGTCAAGCGTACGTACGCCAAGCTTCTTTTGACGCTTTCCGGATAACACAAATTCATGCTTGCAATGCTGATCAAATGGCAGATCATAATATGGCGCTAGACGGCGCATCATATAATTTGCATTTAAGACAGCAAATTCTGTTACAGCCTTTAATCCATCTGGCCCCATTGTACGAATATACGTATAAGCACGAACATTGATACCGAAGTTTCCATAGAATGGCTTTACACGGCCAATCGATTGCGGACGATCATAATCAAAATGATAGCCTTCTTCCGTCTTAACTAAGACAGGCTTTGGTAAAAACGGAATAAGATCTGCTTTTACGCCAACCGGACCTGAGCCTGGGCCGCCGCCCCCATGCGGTCCTGTAAATGTTTTATGAAGGTTAAGATGAACGACATCAAACCCCATATCTCCCGGACGCGCTTTGCTCAATACTGCATTTAAATTAGCTCCATCATAATAAAGCTTGCCGCCAGCATCATGGACAATTTTCGCCATTTCTAAAATATGCGCTTCAAATAATCCGAGCGTGTTAGGGTTAGTTAGCATCAATGCAGCTGTTTGCTCGTCAACAACACGTCTTAAATCCTCTAAATCCACCAATCCATTTTCATCTGATTTAACCGTCACAGTTTCAAAGCCTGCAACAGTTGCTGATGCTGGATTCGTTCCGTGTGCCGAGTCTGGAACAATCACTTTTGTACGTTTCAAATCATTATTGGCTTCATGATAGGCACGAATCATCATAAGTCCAGTCCATTCACCATGAGCCCCTGCCGCTGGTTGCAGCGTCACTTCATCCATGCCAGTGATTTCCTTTAAGTGCTCTTGAAGATCAAATAAAAGCTCCATTGCTCCTTGAACTGTAGATTCATCTTGTAATGGGTGAATATGCGCCAGACCAGCCATCCGCGCTACATTTTCATTGATTTTCGGATTGTATTTCATCGTACAGGATCCTAATGGATAAAAACCGGAATCAACACCATGATTGCGTTTAGATAGTGCCGTATAATGTCTCATAATATCGAGCTCAGATACTTCAGGCAGCTCTGCCTCTTCACTGCGAAGATAATCAGCAGGAATGAGTTCTTCTAATGACAATTCTTCAACCTCAAGCTCAGGCAGACTATACCCTACTCGTCCTTTTTTGCTCAGTTCAAAAATTAATGCTTGATCTTGATTATTCATTGCCATCCCCCAATTCCTTCACAAGTGTGTCAATTTCTTCTTTTGTGCGCAGCTCTGTTACAGCGATAAGCATATGGTTTTCAAGCTCAGGGTAAACTGTTCCAAGATCAAAGCCGCCGATGATCCCTTTTTCTAATAGCTGTTTATTTACTTCACGAACTGGTTTTGTTAGCTTTACAACAAATTCATTAAAAATAGGCTGTGTGAAAGGTACTTCCAATCCTGCTCTTAAACATGCATTTTTCGCATAATTGGCCTTTTGAATATTTTGAATCGCCATCTCTTTTACCCCTTGCTTGCCAAGTGCCGTCATTGCAACCGAAGCAGCAAGGGCATTTAATGCCTGGTTTGAACAAATATTGGAGGTCGCTTTATCACGGCGAATATGCTGTTCACGTGCTTGGAGCGTTAAAACAAAGCCGCGTTTTCCATTTTCATCAGTTGTTTGACCAACAAGACGTCCTGGAACCTTTCTGACCAGCTTATTCGTAACGGCAAAATATCCGCAGTGCGGGCCGCCAAATGCTGTTGGAATCCCGAATGGCTGTGCATCACCTGCAACAATATCTGCACCGAATGCGCCAGGAGGGGTTAATGCTCCTAATGCTAGTGGATTAGCTGAAACGATAAACATGCTTTTCCCAGTATGTGCGATCGGTTCAATTTCTTTTAAAGGCTCAATATGGCCAAAGAAGTTCGGATATTGAACCAATACTGCTGCAACATCATCAGACATTTCGTGTCTTAGTGCCTCTAGATCAGTTACACCATCTTTTATCGGCACTTCAACAACCTCAATATATTGGCCCTTTGCATAAGTTTTAATAACATCAAGAGATTCAGGATGTACCGCTTTTGACACGAGGACCTTTTTCTTTTTCGTTTGACCGGCAGCAAGCATTGCCGCTTCAGCTAATGCTGTCCCGCCATCATACATTGAAGAATTTGCAACATCCATCCCGGTTAACTCACAAATCATTGTTTGAAATTCAAAAATGGCTTGCAGCTCACCTTGAGAAATCTCTGGCTGATATGGTGTGTAAGCAGTATAAAATTCTGAACGAGAAATCACATGATCAACGATGACCGGCATGTAATGATCATATACCCCTGCACCTAAAAATGAAGCATGGCTTCGTAAATCTTTGTTTTTAGCCGCTAATTGGGAAAGCTCTTTTAAAAGCTCTGTTTCCGATTTCGCTTTTTTAATATTGTATTCTCCTTTAAAACGAACACTTTCTGGTATATCTTGAAACAGCTCATCAACAGATTGTACACCGATGGCTTGTAGCATTTCCTGCTTATCCTGCTCGGTCATTGGTAAATAGCGATGATTCATTGCTTATGAACCCCTCTCATAGTTGGATGTTTTTTTCTTACTATTATTTCTTTGGGCGTTTGTAAAAAGGTGTCGTTACGACAACAGCTTTTAATCTCTTTTTACGAATTTGAACTTCTACCTCTGTTCCTAGCTTTGTAAATTCGGCTTTTAATAAAGCCAAACCAATGTTTTTCTTTAAGGTTGGAGATTGAGTACCAGTCGTAACAATTCCAATTTCTTCATCACCAGCAAATACTTCATACCCATGGCGTGGAATGCCTTTGTCAATCACTTCAATACCGACCAATTTTCGTGCCGGGCCGTTTTCTTTTTGTTCCTTTAATACAGCTTTCCCTATAAAATCAACTTCTTTATTCGGTTTTACCGCAAACCCGATTCCTGCCTCGATTGGGGTAATATCCTTTGATAGCTCCTGTCCATAAAGCGGCAGATTTGCTTCAAAACGAAGGGTGTCACGAGCACCTAATCCACAAGGGATCACACCGTCTTCCTTCCCCGCTTCTAAAATACGTTGCCAAAGACCGACAGCATCGTCTGAAGCACAATAAATTTCAAAGCCGTCTTCACCTGTGTAACCTGTTCTTGAAACAAGTACCTTGGACCCGGCGATGTTAACACCATCTTTAAATTTAAAGAATTTTATTTCTGATAAATCCGTATCGGTAAGTGATTGCAGCACGTTTTCCGCAACTGGACCCTGAAGTGCTAAGAGAGCCACCTCATCTGATATGTTTTTAATCGTTACGTCGCCAAATAAATGAGATGTTAGCCATTCAACATCCTTTTCAATATTTGACGCATTAATCACGAGCAGGAAGTCATCCTCTGCTTTTCGATAAATAAGCAAATCGTCAACAGTACCACCATTTTCATAACACATAGCTGTATATTGTGCGCCGCCATCCTTTAATAAAGCGACATCGTTGGTCACGATCTTTTGTAAAAAAGCTAGGCTGTCTTTCCCGCGGATCTCGACTTCTCCCATATGTGATACATCAAAAAGACCTGCTTTTGTCCGAACGGCTTCATGCTCTTCTTTAATAGAAGAAAATTGAACCGGCAAATCCCAGCCGCCAAAATCAATTGTTTTTGCACCGTAGCTTTTATACACGTTATATAATGGTGTTCGTTTTAACTCTGTCATATTGGGTAGACTCCCTTCAATTTTTGGTAAACTTATAAAGTGAGATTTAATTGAAAACAACAAAAAAAGGACATAGAACTCCCACTATCTTATAGTAGAAGTCTCTGTCCTTTTACCTGAAAGTTTACCTTATGTATAAGCGGCAAAGAACTGCTTACACTTGCCACATAAGGCTTTCCCCTTTGGTAGTTTGCTGACTTTTGCAAACACTCTCCAGAGCCGCGTCAAATAAGAGTCTTTTTGCCTGAGAGATTCACAGTTGTTTGCTCCTTCGGCGCTATATACCTTAGCTATAGTCTCTCCCCTTATTCTCATCCGCACATATTTCATTTTCAAAGTGGTTATACTACTTTAATAAATGACGATGACATTCAAACATTTCTAGTAAAGAAGAATGTAACAATTAAGAACTTTCTTTCTTCACTTACATCCTACCATGAGGGCAGGGTTTCGGCAATCTATTTTTTCCTTAACATTAAAGTTTTTTTATATAAGAATGTTCGTGTTTTTAATGATTCATTTATATTATTAGCTTTAAAGCCATTTTTTCTAACGAAATCGTGAACATTCCCTTGCAGCTTTGATTAAGAAAGGACTGTCATTCTTATGAATGTAAAGACATACTTTGATTCCTCTTGGGAGGAAGGTTTTTTTGAAAGACTAGAAAATGATGGGGTTTGGTCAAACTGGGAACTCTATAAGCTTTGCTATGAAGTGCAACAGCACACAGCCGTTCCATCATTTGAAGGCTTACAGGCGCCTAAGCACCTTCCGCATTTTACGCCGCTTCCCCATCAGTTAGAGGTAGCCCAAAGAGTTGTAGAACAAATGAATGGAAAAGCTATTTTAGCTGATGAGGTTGGGTTAGGAAAGACAATCGAAGCAGGGCTTATTCTAAAAGAATATATGATTCGCGGCTTAGTAAAAAAGGTGTTGATTTTGGTTCCCGCCTCTCTCGTCTCCCAATGGGCCCGCGAGTTAAATGAAAAATTTTACATCCCTGCGGTCGAACAAAAGAAAAGCTATGTTTGGGAAGCTTATGATGTTGTTGTATCCTCCATCGATACTGCGAAGCGAAGCCCGCATCGGGAAATCGTTTATGAACAAAACTATGATTTAGTCATTATTGATGAAGCTCATAAGCTAAAAAATAATAAAACCAAAAACTATGAATTTGTCCAAAACCTTAAGAAAAAATATTGCCTCTTGTTAACAGCAACACCTGTACAAAATAGAGTGGAAGAAATTTTTAACCTAGTTTCTTTATTAAAGCCAGGCCACTTAGGAAATGAATCCTATTTTTCAGAAGCATTTTCTGCAAAGGAACGGTCATTAGAGGACCATGAACACCTGCGTGAGCTGATTAATAAGGTCATGATCCGGAATCGCCGCGGCGATACTGGCATTGATTGGCCAAAACGTCATGTAGAAACCGTACCAATTGAGTTTTCAGAAACAGAACAAAATCTTTATGACACGATCACGTCATTAAAGGCTTCTTCAAAATATGCTGCCAATGCATTTTCGATTATGACTCTGCAACGTGAAGCATGCAGCAGCCGTGAAGCCGTATATATGACATTAAAGAAAATGCTCGATCGTCCTGAAGAGGAAGAAGCCGCCTTACCTAATGAGGTTATTAAGGACATTATGATTGCTATAGACGGCGTCACGCAAAATACAAAGGCACTAAAGGTCGTTGAACTGATCAAAGAGATTGATGACAAAGTTATCATCTTTACAGAATATCGGGCAACACAATTTTATCTGCAATGGTTCTTACAGCAACATGGCATTACCTCTGTTCCCTTCCGCGGGGGCTTCAAACGTGGAAAAAAAGATTGGATGAAAGAGCTCTTTAAAAATCGAGTACAAGTGCTCATCGCGACAGAAGCAGGCGGCGAAGGGATCAATCTGCAATTCTGTCACCATATCATTAACTATGACCTGCCATGGAATCCGATGAGGCTTGAACAACGAATCGGCCGGATTCACCGCTTAGGACAAGAACATGATGTGCATATTTACAATATGGCCACAAAAAACACAGTAGAAGAGCATATTTTAAAGCTGCTCTATGAAAAAATAAATTTATTTGAAAAAGTCATTGGTGATCTTGATGAAATTTTAACAAAATTAGAAATTAAAAATTTCGAAGAGCATATCCAAGACATTATGATCCATTCGAAAAGTGATGGCGAGATGAAGATTAAAATGGAAAACTTAACGTCAATTCTTGATTATGCCAGTGCCTCTCAGGAGCAGAGAAAGGCAGCTGGAGGAGTTCAATAAACGCAATGGCGGAAAGGTGGAATTGTCATGCAGCAGGAAAAAATTCACAGCTATTTGGAAAGCTTTTTCACAGCCAATTCTTGTGAAATTATCGAAAACGAGCCAGGTCATTTAACCGTCCAATTAACAATCGAGATGGACAAGGAATTAATGAATCGGCCCTTCTATTGGCATTACCTCGAAAAAACAAATGGAGTTCCAAACCCAATGAAGCTAACATTGATCACAGACCAACAAAAAGCACCGGCAGATTTAAAGGGCGAGGTCATGCATTTTGGTGCACCTCGCCTTCATCAAATTTTTCAAACCACCACAAAATTGGGAAGCTATATCCGCTTATTTGAAAAAGTCAATGCGACTTATGGAAACACCCCCTTACACCCATGGCTTGGGATGAATATCATGGTTTCCTACCAATGCGACATGAAAAAGGACAAACTTTATTCCATTGGTTTACATCTCATAAGCGGTACATTAATAGAAAACTTTCAAGATAAACTTGAAACTCTTGAGCTAACACCAAAAATTCCGGACCTCTGCTTTAATTTAACACCATTAATAAGACCACAGAGCGGAATAAGAAGAATCAGGCAATTTATTGAACAAAGCATTAGCGAACAAGACCACACTTGGGCAGATTCTGCCAGAAAGAGATGGAACGAGGATCTCAAACTATTAGACCACTTTTACGAAGAGTTAGACGAAAAACCGGAAAGTTATCATTTAGAAAAGGATGCTTTACGTGAACTTTATGAACCGAGAATCAATATCTCTATTCAGAATGGCGGGATTTTTTATTTAACCCAACAAGCTATTTTTTAGTAAATATTCTCTTGTGAGGCTGTTTCAAACCAATATTTAGAACTGTTGAGACAGCCGTTTTATTTTATTAGCAGCTCTTTTCGACAAATTTCCCATCGGTCATTTAATAATAAATTTAAGATTCCTTAAAATTAACTTAAAGAAAAGTTTAAATAATTTACAAAAAACTATTCAAAATAGGTATTTTTGCCCTTCTCATGTTACAAACATATTAAATTCACCCCAATCAAAATAATTTTTCCCAATCGACACCGTTCTGCACACTTCCTTAAAATACCTTTTTATAATAAGAATAGTTAGAAAGTCAGATATAGAAAAAGGACTTTTGAATGAATAAATATACAATATCAGTAAAAGGGCAAACCTGTTGAAAAATAGGGACGCAAAGTCACAGATCTAACGTTCTACTATGATGGCTGGGCTGCCTGAAATACAGGCTAGTATTTTAGGAGGGTAAAAAGTTGAATATTGAAATTATTGATCAAATAACTAAGGATGGCCATCTTGACCGGGAATGGGTGGAGCTCATTTTAGAAGCACTTGAAGTCGGCATTAGCGTAGAAGAAATTAAAGCGTTTTTAGCTAAGAAAGGAAATCCTGCCCTAAGTCAAGTTAGGTAAGACCATGTAAATTTTTTGCTAAGATGTTCTTCATATAAAACAAATGCCTTCTTTATATGTTATACTAGTGCTAACAAGGAAGGTGATCTTTGACGTGATTGGTCCACGAATTAAAAAATACCGAACTCAAAAAAATTTATCTTTATCTGAGCTAGCTGAAAGAGCAGGAGTTGCAAAATCCTATTTAAGTTCGATCGAACGCAATCTCCAGTCAAATCCTTCAGTTCAGTTTTTAGAAAAAGTTTCATCCGTATTAGGCGTGTCCGTTAACACCCTCCTCGATGAACAAAGTGAAACAGACCCAAAGGAACTTGACTACGAATGGAAAAAGCTCGTCCAAGACGCCATGCAGTCTGGTGTCTCCAAGGAACAATTTCGCGAGTTTTTGGAATTTACCAAATGGAAGCTACAGAATGATAATGATAAATGAGGATGAGCACGGTTGGTGATGATGATCGCCGATGTGCTCTTTTTGTTTTGAGTTGTTCGTTTTATTGAATACACTTCTCTCAAGCATACCATCTTACCTAGAGAATTTTGTTGTTTTTTTGTTCGTTATGTCGAAATATTCCCCTTTTCATTCGTTTTATTACACTTTATAATATTATAGAGAACAATGATCAATAGTAAAAAGAAGTTTCCAAGATTTTTTCACTCCGTTTGTTCTTTATAAAGAAAATAACGGAGGAGGTGATAAAATGACAGGGAAAAATAATGAGAATCGGCCATTGGTATTGGAGCATCAGGCGATTCGGTTTGAGACTGCTCAGAGCTGGAATCCAGGGAAAGGTAACTTAAATCATCCTGGTACAGGAAATGATGGGATCAATTGGCCGACAAATAATCCCAATCCTACCCCTGGTGGTGCAGGAGCTCCTGGTAAGGGAAACGGCAAAAATAAATAAAATATTCAACGTCTAGAGGTCATTAGTTTTGGCCTCTTTAAAAAATAAATAAGGAGCCTAGGAATGCATAAAAAAAAGATTAGGATTGGGGAACACCTTATTCTAGTTACAAGTGATTCTATTACCGTCATATCCATGTTTGATCGCAATTTTTATATAGCAGAAGATAATAATCTAATTCCAGATCTATTCCTACATATTGAAGATGGGTACGGAGTTCCATTCGTTAATTATCATGTATCTATAATAAATACCGAAAATCACATTTCCTTTAAAAGGGATGATTACTATATAAAAGTAGATCTAAATTACAAATCAGCTACTATTTATATACATAGCGAACTCGCATTAAAACACGCATTAATGAACCTTTACAGTTCATTTATTGTTCATCTTAATTGGGGAATTCTACTACATTCTTCTTGTGTACTTGATAAGGGTTCGGCGCATATTTTTTCAGGGCAATCAGGAGCAGGAAAATCAACAGCTGCAAAATTGTCTTTTCCTAGAGAACTTTTATCTGATGAAGCAACAATCATAAAAATTACATCTAATAAAATAATGGTCTATGACTCTCCATTTAGAAGTGAGCTTGAAGGAAGTTGTCATTCACAGCCCCATATTTTAGAAAGCATACAGCTGCTTCATCAGTCATTAAATAATAAACGGATAAAATTATCAAAATCATCCGGACTTATAACCATAATGGATAAAGTTTTCTATTGGACCGATGATCCACAAGATACTAGAAGAATATTTAATTTACTTAAATTGTTAGTGAATCAGGTTCCAGTCTATGACCTCCACTTTCAAAAAAACAACACCTTTTGGGAGATGATCTCTTAATGAAACAGTATATAAAAATAAGTGATTATGAAACAATTCAGCTTGATGACGAATGGATCATAATGAACACTGACAATTTTACGGTAACAAAGCTAAACGATCTTGGCGGTTTATGTTGGACTTTGCTAGACCAGCCACAAACGCTTCAATCTCTAAGTCAATCTCTGAAAAATGTCTATAATATCAAGAATGAATCATTACATCAAGATATAGAAGCTTTTTTATCAGAACTTATTAAATATGGATTGGTGCAGCATGCAGTTTAACAAAGACACTGTCGATCTACTTATTAAAACGATGCAAAAATATGGTTGGATGGATCTCCCATCCTACGGAACGAGTATGTATCCATTTATTCAAAAGGGAAACATATGCCGCTTTGTAGAATTTAATGAAAAAACCGTAAAAAAAGGCGATGTCCTGCTTTATCATTCTGAATCAGGTCAACTCATTGCCCATCGCTTTTTAAGAAAAAAACAAATAAATAATCAACCGTATTATGTTCTTAAAGGAGATACAAACCTTTGCTCAGATGAACCAGTGAGACAGGAGCAAATCATTGGAAAACTAGTAACCATCAATCGATTAAATAAGAAAATTTACAACGATGACTATACAGCGATTTTATGGAGTAACTTGATCCTTTCTTTTCCTTTAATGTCTAAAGTATTAAGTGCCTATCTTTCTTTTAAGGCTCCAAATCGCACACGATCAGGTGTTCCATTATGATTAAAAATAAACTAATACTACTGATGAAAGAATTTAACTTTTCAGGTATACATAAGACGTTTAAATTACTGGGACCCTATCTATTAAAAAGCTGGAAGTCTTATTTAGGCCTTCTTCTTATATTACTAATTGAAGTTTTCCTTACGTTAGGATTTGCTTGGTTTTATGGTACGATCACAGACGCCGCTGTCCAAAGTCAATTTAAAATGTTACAATCACTAATCCCTATTGCAATCATCTTAATTTTTATAAGTCTCTTTGTTAGTTACTTAAATATTTACTTAGAATCCTATGTCACAAGCAAAATAAAGAAAGACTTAAAAGAGGATGTATTAAAACAGATCATGCTGTTACCATCCCATCAACTTGCTAAAATCCGTTCAGGAGAGCTATTAACACATTTTACAAATGATATTAATTGTATTCATGGTGTGATCGGAAGCAATTTAATTTATCTTATCCAGCTGCCATTAGTATCAATGGCTGTTTTTTTCTATATGCTGCAAATTCATTGGCAATTATCTGTTTTCAGTCTATTCATTATACCGATCGCCATTGTTATTGGCGGGATTTTTGGCATTTTAATCCGGAACAATAGCAGAACGATTTATAACCAGACTGGTAATATCAATAGCCATTTAACGGAAATGTTCCAAGGAATTTCTGTTATCCGTTCTTTTCTGCTTGAAAAATTATTTGTTAATCGCTTTAAACAAAAGAACGAAGATTTCTTCAAATTAGAGATAAAAAATGCCAAGCTTCGTGGCGCTTTTTATGTAGCAGGAGGCTTCGTATCATCCATTTCCTATATTGTTAGTCTCTGTCTTGGGGCATTTTTTGTTTCAAAAGGAACAATCTCTGTTGGCTCTTTGCTAACCTTTGTCACCCTTATGCAAAGTCTGATTAATCCTTTAACAGGAATCGCCGGCTTATGGGGAAGCTTTCAAAGCTCCGCTTCAGCGGTTGAAAGAATTTTTTATGTTTTAGATAAAAAACTAGATTCTTTGGAGCTACCATCTTATAAACAGATCCTCAATCTTCCCAACACGTTGATATTCCAAGATGTTCATTTTACCTATGAGCCAGAAACAAACCTTTTTCACAATTTAAATTTAGAGGTTCCTACGGGTAAAGTAGTCGCATTTGTCGGACCTAGCGGCGCTGGAAAAACGACTTTATTTAACCTACTGCAGGGCTTTTATAAGCCACAGTCAGGTCTAATTGTTATGGATGATGTATCGATTCATGAACTCTCCCCATCAGTTTTAAGGAGTACCTTTGCCTATGTTGCACAAGAAACCTTTCTGTTTGGCGGGACGATAAAAGACAATCTATTACTAGCACGGCCTAATATAACCGAATACGAAATGATCAACGCGGCTATTCATGCTAACATCCATGATTTCATCATGTCTCTTCCCAATCAATATGAAACAGAAATCGGTGAACGCGGGGTAAGACTTTCTGGAGGGCAGAAACAACGGCTGGCTATTGCCAGGGCAATATTAAAGGATGCACCAATCTTGCTGCTTGACGAAGCTACTTCTGCTTTGGATAGTGAATCAGAATATCAGGTGAAAGAAGCTTTGGATCGATTAATGAAAAATAAAACAACCTTAGTTATCGCCCATCGGTTATCAACGATCCAGCATGCGGATTTAATCGTCGTGATGGATCAAGGGGCAATCGTTCAACAAGGCACCCATCATGAGCTTATGGGGCAAGAAGGTCTTTATCGTCAACTAACGAAAACTCAGTTTTTAATAGATAACAATCATGATAGTCAGCTGTCTGTCATATCTAGCTAAAAGGGGAAGAAATGATGTTAATAAACTTTCTACAATCACTCTATGATCGCAACTCGGAATTGCCAAATGAATCTGAAGTTTATCGCCAATTAATTGAGGACATTGAATACTTTTCTATTGCTCCTCAAGTTTATTTTTATCTTAAACAACAAAATAGACTAGACCTGACTCCTCCATTCTTCCAAAATCGTTTAAAGAATATGTACAATCAAGGACTTATCCAAAATTTATTTATAAAAAATCAAATGGAAAAGATTCTAACGTCTTTAGATGAATTAGCCATTCCAACGATCCCTCTTAAGGGGATTTTGTTTGCGGAAAAGGCTTTTGGTCATTTTGCTGCGAGATCAACTTCTGATATTGATCTATTGATAATTCCAGACCATCTTAATATTGTTATTGATTGTGTAAAAAAGCTGGGGTTCACAATGGAGGAGGAATGCGCTCCTGTCCACTTTCATTGCAGTCTAAGCAAGGAGATTCCGGGCTCACCCATTCCCCTTTCTGTAGAAATTCATTGGGATATATTGAAGCAAAAGACAAGTCGATTTGACATTACAGAATTTTGGGCTGAAGCTGTACCGTTAAAACAATATACTTTTATTAAGCAGCTATCTGAGCATCACACGTTTTATATGATCTGTCTTCATGCATGGAGACATAATTTAGATTCAATGAAGCATTTCCTAGATATCCTCCAGTGTATATCGTTTTTGGGTGATCAGATAGACTATGACAAATTAATGAAAGATGCAGTTAGGCATAAGACATTAAAAAGGATGGTACGAACATTAGCCATTGTCTATAGAACCTTCCCTTTATTTCAAACAATATGCCCCTTTCCCTTTCAAACTAACAAAGGTATATGGTGGCAATACGAGGCAATTCGAAACACAAGCTTTCGAAATACAAAGGTATATCTAGATTATTTTGATTATTTATTTTTCAGTTTTGATACGCTAAAACATCAGTTACATGCAGTAGGAGAATGGATTTTTCCATCTGCCTTTGAACTTGCTTTTGAACAAAAGACAAATGAAAGGATTCATGTTGTTGATTATTTGAAGTTATATCATAAAAGATGCTCCGGATTTATTAAATCGCTTTTATTACATAGATAAAGTTCCATAGACACTAAAAAAGGTCATAAGCATATGACCTTTTTTACTTGATAAAAAACTAGTCTTTTTTCTTCAATGTAAGTACATTTATTTCAGGCGTATTAAACAAACGAAATTTCAAAAAAGAAATCGTTTGGCTGCTCCCTAACCCCGCACTGACATATTGTTTTATTCCTCTGTACTCCCAAAGCCCCTTTACCCTGTCTTGTGGTGGAAATAGTCCACCATTTTCATAGTATGGTTCCGGTACAAATAAAGCGCCTATGAATGGTAGTCTGATTTGGCCACCGTGGTAGTGGCCTGCGATGATGAGGTCGTAGTTTCTGAATTTACGGGTTGGATCGTTGATCAGTTGGTCGATTTTGGCGTCTACAACAGGATAATGAGTTAAAGCGATAAGTGTATCAGAGGAATTAGCTGAATCAAACTTTAACATTTCACCTAATAATTGATTTTGATGACGGACATGATTTGCTAATCTTTCTCCCTTTGGAATGGCTGCTCTCTTTCCTGTATCAAGCGTTGATAGCTCAAAGTCAACAAAGTGTAGATAAGAATGTCCCTTTTTTACTGAATGGAATGATTCGAGAAGCTTCACTCCTCTCTTTTCTACCCCTTCAATAAACTCATGTTTTATCATATTATGATCCAAATCATACACATACGTCCAAGGGTCTGAATTACCTGGGACAAAAAGGGCGTTCTTTTTGTTGTTGATTCCATCCAGTAATTCAAATATTGGCTTATAATTTGTACTGATTTTGTCAGATAACAAATCACCAGTTAAGAGGATTGCATCATAATCAATCGCATTTATTTTCTCTATCAATTTTAACTGATTATCACCAAATTCTTTTTCATGGAGATCTGTTATCTGGAGTATTTTATAGTTTTCAAATTCTGTTGGTAAATTTTCAATTTCTATATCTTGTTTCACTACTATTATACGATTATTATCCCAAACCGTATAACTAACTAAAATAATTAACATTAGCAGCAGACATATAATCACTCTACCAACTGCTTTCCCCATTTACATCTCTCCAATTTCTATATTTACATCATAAAATTAAAGGCGAAAACACCCACCATTTAAGTGAGTGCTACAAAGTGACTTTTATTTGGTGATTTAGCAGTTCCCGGAACATACTTCGTTTATCATCTGCAAGCTGACCAAATTCCCCTTTTTGAATAATTGAGCCGTTATCCAATACCACAACTTGATCTGCGTTACGTATCGTAGATAAACGGTGAGCAATAACAACAATGGTCATCCTTCCTTTTAATCGATCAATGGCTTGTTGAATTTTTGCTTCATTTTCCGTATCAAGTGCACTTGTCGCCTCATCTAATACAAGGATTGAAGGATTACGCAAAATAGCCCGCGCAAGAACGATCCGCTGACGTTCGCCTCCAGAAAGGCGGATACCTCTATCACCTATAAGTGTATCTAGACCATTTGGAAGCTTCCTAACAAATTCTGCAGCTGAAGAAAAATCCAATGCCTCCCAAATTTGTTCTTCTGATGCTTCTGGTGCAACTATTTTCAAATTCTCTTTAATGGTTGTATTAAAGAGAAAAGGATCTTGCGGAACATAACTAATGGCCTTTCGTAAGGCTATCAGTTTTTCATTGGTTAGAGGAGTACCATCTATTAATAACTCCCCTTTTTGCGGTTTATTTAACCCCATCAACAGGTCAATTAGCGTACTTTTTCCAGCCCCGGACCTTCCGACAAAAGCTGTCATTTTATTAGCGGGAATCACTATATTTATATTCGCTAGAGCGTATGAATCATTTTGCTGATAACGGAAACATACATTACGGCACTCAATTTCCTGCAAAACTTGAACTGGCTGTGATTCCAGGTCATCACTCAAAGTAAACTCTCGCGCCTCTTTGCATTCGTCCTGTAATGCCTTAACCGCTTTAAACGAAGGAAGAGTTGTAGCAATTTGTTCCAATGAACCTTGAATACCAATAACTCTCGGCCATAGTCTTGAAAAGATAATGATGATAAGCATTAACTGACCGCCCTGAGCATGGAAGATATTTACCGCAAGATAAATAAACACAGCTATTAAGACAGCCGAAGCAATTTTATAGAACATTTGAGAAGTCGTTTTCATCTTTGAATATTCGATTTGTTCATCTAACATCCCTTTGGTTACCTTACGAAACCAGTCCATTCTTGAATCTTCTAAGGCGTTACTTTTTATATCTTTTATTCCATTTATTTGATCTGTTACTCCCGCTAGATATTCCTTACCTAACGTATAATTTTTGTTTCCTAATGCGAAGGATTTTTTTAGAAACTTACGATTGAAAAAAATAAGGACTAACCCACACAGCAATACAAATACCGTGATATATGGCGAAAGTAAAAAGGCTAATCCAACTTGTATAAAGGTAAAAATAAGAGAGGACATAAATTGTAAAAAAGAATGAGTTCCCGCGCTCGAACGAGCAATTTCGACCGTTAATAAATTAATAAGATCTGATTTTCGGTGTTTGATAAAAAAATCCCATTTTGCATGCAGCAAAGCTTCATATGTTTCGATACGTAAATAACGAAAAAAGCCATGTTGAATGTTTGTATTTCGAATCGTAATATTACGCTGGATCAGATTTTGGCCAATTACGATTATGACATAGATTGCTAGGATGATAGATAAACCTATTGTATTTGGGATATCTTGCAGAAAACCAGAGAAGTCAAAAGGGAGTGAGTTACCTTCATCTATATTGACGATTCCGCTCATACTAATCATCGGAATTAATAGTAAGATTCCTACTCCATCTAATAGACTAATCAACACCATTGCCATTAAATTAAGGTATAGTATGTTCCCTGCATAAGAATGAATTTGCTTTAAAAAATACAATACATGTGACAAGAGCTCCCCTCCCTTACGATAGTGCATGCTTCCTCGTTCGCCTCCAGACCCATAAGAAAGGACGTAAAGGGAAATATAAGAAATGCAATTGTTTAGGCAATGGCAAAGTTTCGGCATCCTCGGAATATGGATGCAGCATACTTAAATAAAACAAAACTTTTTGTTTAACTGACATTAATGATACTAAATGACGTATATGATACTGAAATACTTCTTCAGGAATAGGTTTTGTATGCAAATTAACCATATGTTCAAGATAAAAAATGGCTTCTTGTGCCAGCTGAAAAGAATGTTTACTATCTAATATAGGCTTCATCTCTTCCGCAATCTTTGAATTTAAAAGTTTGGCAGCTAAATGCAAAGCCTGTGCCCCAATATGTTGGAAATGGTATTTTCTTAATAAGTTGTATGCCTTCTTCCAATCCATGTCTTTTTCAATCATCTTTTGTACATCTAACAACCAACGAAGCCTTGACCAGCCGTGCCTTGCACCATGTGTAGCGAGGAATAAAAATAAGTCTTCTTTTCCTAACAAATAAACCGAACTATGTGTAAGAAGATGACTCTTCCTTTTTCGTTTCCACAATGCTTCGAACCTAGGTTCAAAGCTTGGGCCAGGATTTAATCGCCAATGAATTTCAAGCTTTATTCTTTTTTCAGGATGGAAATATGCAACATGATGATGTCTCCATTTCCAGTCGTTCAAAACAGATTTAATATAATCGTCCTTTTCATAGCCAAGTTTTCGCAAAATCTCCTCTGCTTTAGAAAGGTCTTTTATTGGAATAAGAAAATCTAAATCACTAGATGTCCGTAAAGAAATATCTCCATATAAGTCATGAGCGATCACAGGCCCCTTTAAGAAAAGAACACGTATTTTATCCTCAGCAAAAACCTTACTCACTTGCTCCATCTCTGCACTTAATTGCAGCATCGTAATTGTATTTCTTTTATAATCGTTGGCAAGTTTTTGCATAACAAATGGAGGGATAAGGCCTTCCCCTATTCCTTTTAACTTTGAATACAGAACTGGAAACAACCGGTGATGTTGTGCCAACTTTAGAAACAGATTCCAATTCACTTCAGCAAATAGCTCTGAAAAATTTTTTGTCATACATTCACGGTTGTTATTCTTTAGCAGTTCAAGAATAACCTTTAATTCCTTGGGTACATTTGCTAGATTAAGATCAGATTGTTTAATCATCGCTGTTTCCTCCAAGTTTTTTAGCAAATTTCCCTACAACCGTAAACTTGTGCATTTCTTCAAAGCCAGTTATGTAATAAGGACCACTGCGCAACCAGGCATGTGCAATAAGTTCGCCATTCTGATCACGTGCTGTGCCTAAATAAAGAGTGCTTTCAATTTGCCGTTTTTCTAACATTTTCATTGCAGCTATCGCTTTAACAAGACATTGACTTTCCCAAAGTGTATAACGGCTCATGATTTGAATAGCTTCTGAAATATCTCTAACTATTATTTTATTGATTTTGGTTCCATCTAAGGATGTTTCTTCCATATGAACACCTAATTTTGGAGCAACCTTAGGAAATGGCATTAATTTAAGAATACGAGCCCATCCTAAAAAAACGATCGCCTCGTAAAATAAAAGGATTGTTTTCCAATCTAATGAAAATAATGTTCTTAGCTTTCTGAAAATATCCATGATCATTTCCCTACTCTTAAATAAAATATTATTACTTTACTAGTGATTTAGATTTTTCATTGACGCTAATTAATTTTTCCTTCAATAAGTGATCCAAAAAAGATAAAACCTGATCCTCACATTGTGATTGATCTACTACATATTCAGAGGTTAAAATAGCTATAAGCTGACAAACAGTTATCGGTTCTTTCATATGGTCCCATATGATGCCACCAACTTCACCAAGATTGTAATATTTTCCGTTTTGTACACTCAACATCACCTTCTCCCCATCCATGTCACTTACAATATTTCCTTCTACTTGTACGACAATATGGTTTAGTGAAACTTTTTGTTTAATCATCATTTATTAATCCCCCTTATGTTTCAGATAATATTAAAGACATTAATTCGTGAACCGTAAAGCCAGATTCTGGTCGTTTTAATTGAAACATCTTCGTTTGATTGACGATACTCGCTGAAGTACTAAAATGCCAGTTCATTATCCCTAGGCCGGAAATAAATGTATTTCGATAAGTATGATTAAAAATAGTCTTTAATCTTTCTAATCCTTGGATAGAATTCATCTCGACTTTTTCAAACTTGAATTTTGACAGTTCAAATATCCCTTCAAGAGGCAACGGTTCAGTTAAATATTGCGTTTGGACAGGGACGCAGAATTTCGTTTCTCTTCCTTTTATCGAACGGTATAGATTCGACTCTATCCCAAACTCTGCTAGACTCTCCTGCCACAGCTTCTGCTGGGGATAAGCAGGGGTAACAAATGGAATATTTTCTTTTGTTAAAGAGATTGCGATTACATCATCACTTAAAAGGTTATAACCGTGTTTTAAAAATGTTGCCGCTAAAGTTGATTTTCCAGCACCTGAATCACCAATAATAGCATATGCTTTTCCACCAATTGCTACTGCACTGCCATGCAAAGGAAATATTTTTCGTTGCATTAATAGTGCCCCCATGCATGAACCAAGAATATATAAACGTATCTGGTCTTCATTCGCTCCATTAATGGGAGAAACTATTATTTTGTTTCCATCTTCTATGGAAAAGATAGCAAGATTAGGAATTTGAAACAAAACTAGATTTTCTTTAACTACCACTTGGTATGGATGACTTGCTAATTCATTCCACATTTTAGATAAACCGCCAATCATAATGTAAAGATCGATTGTAACTTCATGTTCATTTAATACAGGTAATTCGGGTAAAGGAATTTCGCTTATGATCGTTAATCCGAAGGCTTTATATAAAACTTTATTCGAAGTATGTAACATCCTTTTCACTCCAAAAGAACAATTATAAAGAACTTAATGGAAAGCCCTCATACCTTTTTAGTACAAGGGCAAGAATAAATAATTCAAGTTAAAATATATTAGGACTCATGATGTGGGCCATATACAGGTTCTCCATTATAAGCCTCGTCATGATAACCTTCATAGCCTGCTGCCATTGTCATGTTAGTATCAAGTACTTCTAAGGATGGTTGTTTCCACGCTTTTTTTTCTTGATTCATGATAATATCACCTCCTTTCAACTTAGGTTGTTTTTCAAGAATCGATAAACAATTAAACTTCGGATAGCGATTCTATAATCTGCATTAGTAGCCAATTCAGGCCGAGGTCCTTCCTTAATCTTCGAAATTGCTGACTTAACTACAGTTGGATTTAAATATTCAAAAATTCTTGAATCCAATTCGAGATGTTCAAGCTCCTCAATAAACAGATTCCATGAAGGAGACATACGATGAACCCAATCTACTCCTTGAACTCCCCTGAATCGCTGGTTTAATCGAACTTTATCAGGGAGAAAGCCTTCAGTTGATCTTCTGATTAGTGCCCGATCTAATCCATTTTGGACATACTGTTCTTCAGGAACTGACAAACAAAACCGGATGACTCTCAAATCATTAGTTGGATCACGTTTCCACAGCGAATAACGTAAAGACAACTTAGTTCCGAGAGTATTCGTTGCATTCCAATGAAATAGTTCTTCAAAATGTCTATCCTTTTCTTTATATAAATCTGGAAAAGAGTGTCCTTGTTCCTTGATACCATGATGTTTGAGCTTATTGAAAACTCCAGTTTGATTAGCAAATTCTAGGTTAATTAACACACGAGACTGATAAGGCACGATTGATGGGGATAATCTGTTTATTAACGGAAATGCTATTTTTCCCACATATGTAAGAGTACGAGATTTTTTCACTCCAATATTTTCACTATAATGATTTAATTCTCTGGAAAGTCGAATCCACTTTAGCCTTTTTAATAACATAGCGTAATATTCCAATGCTGGTCCCCAAGAAATCGTCATATTACCTCTTCCACCATTTAAAAGGATACCAATTCCTTCTTCATGTGCCTTTTTATAGATTCCCTTTAACCAAATGGAATTTTCAAAAAATTTATACGGCATCTCCATAATATTAAGAAAGTCATTTACTTCATTAAGTGGATTTTCCCCATAAAAATCTAAATAATGTTCAGTAATTCCCTCAACATGCTTTACTGTCGATTCTATAAACTCCCTCTCATCTGCGAGCCTATATTTAGGTGTAAAATCAATAAAATCACTTGGCGGAACATAGCTGAATGTATGTAATCTCTTTCTTTCAGACCTTAAAGCTCTCGCAGCGAAGCTAACGACTGTACCTGAATCTAAGCCACCGCTCAAATGAGATCCTACATTAAGGTGAGTACGCAAACGTGATGTAACTGCGGTTTGAAACACATCACAAAATGCCTCTACATATTCTTCATTTGATGTTAGTTTTAATTGCTTTCCTGCAGATAAATCACAGTATCGCGAAAGTTTTACTTTACCGTCCGACACTGAAATACTATGGGAAGGAGGCAATTGTTCAATAGATTTATAAACAGTTATTGAGGTATCTACAGTATCAATCACACTGGAAATAGCCAAAAACTCAGCAAGCCATTGTTCATTTAGTTCCTTTAGTACATAGGGCAATGTAAACAACGGCTCTATAATTGTACAAAAGGCTAAGCGCTGTCGATCCAGGTAATAATAAAGAGTACGGCTACCTGAAAAATCTCTTGCTCCAAATAGCTTCTGTTTTCTCTCGTCCCAAATCATAAATGCGAAATCTCCGATTAAAAATTTTGGAGCATCTTCTCCCCATTTTTCATATGAAAGTAAAATCAATTCACTATCAGAAATGGTTTTTCTTTTATAATGAGTAACTTGTAACCTCTCAAAAAGCTCATCCCGGTTATCAATGATCGCGTCTGCCGTGATTAGCAATTGTTTTTCATAATCGTAATAAGGCAATTGCTCGCCAACTGATTCAGGGGTAATCCATTGAGAATGACAGCCAAAGAAAATACGCTCATTATGCCATATTTGAACATCGTCAGCGGGAAATTTTTGCAAAGCTTTCATGATCTCTTCGCCTTGTTCGATATTTATTGGTTCGTTATTAAAATGATAAATTCCAGCGATTGCACTCATTTTCCCACTCCTATTTCAAAACCGAAATCTGCTGACAAAAATCTTTTTGTTCTTTTTAAAGAACTAAATGATAATCTAAAGCTATTATTTTAAATTGTTATGAAGTCCCTTATTTTTCTAACAGATTATGCTTTAGAGAACGCTGCATATGGCTATATGTTGATAATCCTTTTTGATGATTTATGATTTGCTGTATTCGTTTTACATTTAATGAATGATTTACTCTCCTTGCCTTTGTTTCTGTAAGGTCATTTTTACAGTAGGGGCATATCCACTGAAATGTGTTATGACTACTGAATGAGGAACTTTTGCACCGTGAACATTGCTTGGTAAACAATGATTCCCCTCCTTTGCTGGCAGCACAAAGCTTCGTACTTTATTATCCATCCATAATTGTTTAACCTTAATGTTCTTAATAAAGAATATATATGTAGATTACCACGTTTCTAATTCCATTTTTAATAATGGTTCATTGATATCTTATATATTTCAACCAAAATCATTCTATATAAAGAACGATACTATATATTTTTAACGAACACAACTGTTTTTTAACGTTCTCGATAAAAATTTTTCTACAAATACGATATATAAACGATTACTATAATGGTGTGACACTTAGATTTTCCTGCTCTTTTACTTCTACATCATATCCACTTGGATTGTTCATTTGCCAGCGCCATGAATCTGAGCACATTTCATATAGCCCCTTTTGAGCTTCCCAGTTTAATTCTTTTTTTGCCTTTGAAGGATCTGCATAGCTAATACCGATATCTCCCGGTCTTCGTTCAATAATTTGATAAGGGATCGCCTGGCCTGTCACCTCTTTAAATGCCTCAATCATTTCCAAAACACTATATCCTGTACCTGTTCCAAGATTATAAGCAATTACTCCTGAAGATGACATGACTTTTTCAAGGGCCTTGACATGACCAGCTGCAAGATCTACAACATGAATATAATCACGAATTCCCGTTCCATCATGTGTATTATAATCATTACCAAACACCTTAAGTTCAGGTAATTTCCCTACAGCAACTTGAGTAATATATGGTACAAGATTGTTCGGTATCCCATTAGGATCTTCACCGATACGTCCGCTTGGATGAGCGCCAACCGGGTTAAAATAGCGTAACAACGCGATGCTCCAATTTTTATTTGATACATATACATCTCTTAATATTTCTTCTATCATTAGTTTTGTTCTTCCATAAGGATTAGTCGCTTGAAGCGGCAGCTCTTCAAAAAGCGGAACCTGCTCTTGCAAACCATATACAGTTGCTGATGAACTAAATACCATGTTATGTACATCGAATTCATTCATTACTTCACATAAGTTTAATGTACCCGTGATATTGTTATGATAATAGCGTAACGGTATCTCAACTGATTCTCCAACCGCCTTTAGCCCAGCGAAATGGATGACTGCTTCAATATCATTTTCTAAGAAAATGGATTGTATTTCAGCTTTATTCAACAAGTCAGTTTTATAGAATCTAAAATTCCTTCCAGTAATTTCTTTTATACGATCAAGGGTATGTATCTTACTGTTTACTAAATTATCGAGAACAATAATTTCATAACCTGCATTTAATAGTTCTACGCATGTGTGGGATCCGATGTATCCCGCTCCGCCTGTGATGAGGATTGCCATAGACTATTACCTCCCCAAAAAATATTATGATCATCAATATTTTCTCAATAAAGAACAAACACTCATAGAACTAGCCTATGAATAGTATATAATTCCTATTTCACATACAAAAAAACATTAAACTTAGAGCTTCCGTGATAAAAAACGCCCATCATGTTCTTTATAAAGAATACAATTACATTTTACACTCTTCCATTGTTTTAATCAAACATTTCTTTCAAATTTTAAAGGTGAAATGACAAAGGTTTTAGAAGCTTAACTTTTTTAATGGAACGAGGAAAGGACATATCTATACGTGGATATGTCCTTTTGGAGTATGGCCATTGTTCGTGGGAACGTTTCATAAATGATCTAAATGGTAAAATGCATAATATGTGCAGAAATACTTTATTTAAGAAGTCAATTCTCATAACAACTAGCATTAAGATTGGTAACTTCTGAAATCACATTTCCATCAGCATCAACCGTAACATGGAACGTGCCATGTATCATAAAATCAGAGCCCATTTGTCCAAGTGCTATGACATGCGAATGAAATACCCCTGACTGGGTTTGACCAGTTTTCACATTAAGGACAAGGTTATCCATTGCTGTAAGTACATACCTCACACCGCTCTCCATTCCAATTCCTTTGGCATTTGCATAGTTCCATTGAATTTTGATATGGTGACCGCCTTCTTGGTCAACCGTTACATTTTGAATATAATGAACATTTCCCTCAAAAGCGACCGATTCCTCACATGTTTCAAACGCCACATCGGTAAGAGAGATTTTTTCATTTGAACTATTTTCAGCATAGGCAGGTTTTAATCCAGACATTGTTAATAAAGAACCAATAAGCATGATGATGAGTAATCTCAAACCCTGTTTTATATCGATCAAACCCTTCTATTCAAAATAAAAAACGATTCAACTATCCATCTACTTCTGTGTTTTTCGCATATTTTCCCTTTTCGAAGCGACTATTTTGATATTTTTTTATCCAGGACCAGATCAATAAGGCGAATTCGATTAGAGAAAGAAGAAGAATAATGATGCCATCAAAAAAGTTCCATGAGATCATTTCACTATTGAACGTTTGAACAATCGCATCAGAAACAAAGGTAAATGTAAGAGGAAGTACATAAAAAAGAAAAAAAGCAATTGCCCAACAAACGCCGATTAGATAAAACCATGAATACCCTTTAACTATTTTCTTTTCATCCTTATCAATATATTCCCATTCTTCCAGCTGATGTTCCTTCATTAAATTAAGGCATTTTCTTATATATAAACGGCTGTTATGGAGTAAATTCTTACACTTAAACTTTGTAGTAAATGCGTAATAAACATCTGTTTCCATAAAAAACATTAGCTGGAAAGCCAGTGAAAATAATGCGTTTAAGTTACAAAATTTAATAAGCATAATCACTGCAGATGGTAATGCAAGAAAACCAACATCATGCAGCAATAAAAGCAAAACCCCAATCCCAAACATTCCGCCATCTACTGCCATTCCTGCAAAAATCGGCTTATATCTCTTTTTGGCTGGTAAAAGAATAATATTTGACATATCTGTTTCTGCCACAAGAAACACGAGCCTGTGGCTAATCCCGATTCGACTCGGAACACCTACTGAACGGCTGGCCATCAAGTGAGCTAATTCATGAAGGAATAAAAGGACCCAGCTTAGAATCATTCCTGCAGCTAACGATGAAACTAAAGATGATGAGAGGAAAAAATCAGAGTAAACAGGTATATACTTGGAATTCCATATACAAACGAGGAGTCCGAAAACAAAAGCTGCGGTCAAGAAAGCAAAGGTTAATGGGTTTAAAAAGAATTGGCTGGTCCTTTGACTAATCCAAGAAAAATGGCCCTTTAATTCCAACTTTTCGTTTACTACCTTCCCGTCTATCTGGTGTACTAATTGATATTCAGAAACTAAGTCTTTTGTAAAATCCAACACATCAACAAATTCACCCATCCGGTCGGAAGCAATTTTTTCCACTTCACCAATGGTTCTTCCTTCATTTAGAAGCGCAATAATGTCGATTGCAATCAAAGGCAGGATAATGTATTGACCAATATCTGGCCTTCCAATTAATACTTCTTCTTCATTTTCAGGTCTTTGTTGTAAATGATGCATCTGAACAACACTGTCTTTGGTTAATTTCACAAAAACACTCTCCTATCTTTTAACCATAGACCAGTTTTGAAACTTAACATCTTCCAAAATCTTAAACATGTCAGAATGGCCATGGCCACAAGTAGGACACTCATCGGATAAACGTTGCCATTCAAAGCGAACTTCACTTTTAAAGGTCCGGAAATCAAGATGGAGGATTTTCCCTGAAGAACTCGGTTCTCCTAACCCAGCAAGCAAAACTTTTGCTTCATGACTAATCATGCCGGTTATCATCATTAAATTTGGTGCAGTGGCCCAGTTTGGCGGTACAAAATTAGCGATAATCTTGAATTCTTCATGATCTTCTTCATTGTCTTCTCGATGGAGATGAATAAAATTACAGTCAACACACCCTGTTTTACCAGGAAGAATTGTATAAATATCTGCTGAAGAAATGTTCAGCCTTCCTGCAATAAATGGAATGTTTAACTTCACACAGGCTTTATTTACCCAGTGCGGCAATAAAAAAGGCGGCTGGTCGGCAGCAAGCAAAACCAAATCACTTCCTTGGATAAGATCTTCAACCATTTTGGAATGACTAATCATCGTAGAAACTGTTTCAATTTCCATTGCAGAATAAAATGAAGACATAAAGTTCTTTGCTTCCTCAATTTTAGACTGACCGATACTTTTCTCGTTAAACAGCATTTGACGGTTTAAATTACTTAATTCCACTGTGTCATAATCAATGAGCTTAACCTTTTTGACACCAAGTCCCGCTAAATTGAACAAAAGACTGCATCCAAAAGCGCCCATGCCAATAATCGTCACCTTTGCATTTTTTACTTGTTCCTGAATGTCATATGGGCTTTTTGAAAGATTTGCATAGTAGGAATAGTAATTGAGATTTCCTTTGAATCGCTCTTGTTCTACCGCTGTAAGCGATGTTTTATCCTTATATGATGCATCGATAAGGTAGCCCATGCTGTTTAATTCTTCAATGGCTTCAACCATTTCAAAAAAATGAATTTCAGGATAATCAACAATTAACTCTTGATAAAGTTGATTGAAGGTCCGTGAACCATCCATTAAGGTCATTAATCGATAGATGGCTCCATTAGGATCCTCAAGATCGATCGCATCCTCCATCATTCCTAGCCTAACCGTAGCTTCCTTTTTCTTATAATAAAGATGAATGGGTTTCATCATTGGTTTTTGTGGCAACTCTGTTCCTCCTCTTCATTTTTCATTTTTAAAGCCAATATTCCATTCTGACCGAAAGGAATATTGGCTTTAGCCTAATTAGCAGCAACCACAGCAGCAGCAGCACCCCGCAGCGGCCGTCGGCTTAATTTTCTCTACTTTTTTCGCTTTAATTTTCATTATTGTTCACCTCCTTTCAAAGGCTTCAACCATTTCTAACATTTAGTTGGAACAATCAACTTTTTATTTTTAGACCAACATTGTGATAGTTTCCTAAAAACCTTCGAATTTCTTCAAGACTAATCCCTTCATTTAATGCAGATAAAATCAGCTCTTCCCATTCAGGATCTATTGTTATTGGCTCCCCATTACCGTTCATCATTAGTACCCCCATTTATTGTCTTCATTCTAAATAAGCGAAAAAGAAAATTTTGATAAATTGCTTAGACACTCAAAGCAGATGTTCTTTATTACCAGCCCTCCTGCTTTCTGTTTTAAGAATAGCACGATCGCATTTTTTACATAATGATCCTTTCGGATATAAAATAGGTATCCAAAAGGATACCTTGTCGACAAACAAATATAGTCAATTTTCAGAAAATATGTAAAATAGAAAATAAAGGTTTAATTCCCCTAAATTGGAACAAGCGGGTGATAAAATGCTAAAAGAAGAAAAATTGGATGAAGTCCATCACAATTTATTAGTTGGACGTAAACAAGAGATTCAAACGTTCATTCAACTATTGGAGGAGACGATCCTATCCAAAAACATCATTAGTGTCTATGGCACTGCAGGAATCGGTAAAAGCTTCCTTTTAGACAAATTTGAAAGACTGTCACGCGAATATTCCGCAGTAACCATTACAATAGATAGCGAAGGTTTTGTGAAGACGCCTCATGCTTTCTGTGAACATATTCTCGACAAACTTCAGAATGAAGAGTCTTCGTTAGAGCCATCACAGATGCCTCTTACATGTGTTCACATACTAAACAAAGTTGCTGCACTTCAACGAGTCGTATTAATTATTGATGCATACGAGTATATGGAAAGTTTGGATCAATGGCTTCGAGACTATTTTTTAAAGCATCTTAGCAAAAATGTTCTCATAGTCATCGCTGGCCGTTATCCTTTATCACAAGCTTGGTTTGTTTCGCCCAGCTGGAGATCATCCATTGTTCGCATGCCATTATCTGAGCTGGATTATCAATCCGTGGCTCAATATGCGAAAAACAATGATGTAATGGATGAAGAAACCATTCAGAGACTGTGGCGTTATTCAAATGGTCATCCTTTAACACTATCTTTAACCGTTTTCCTCCACGGGCAAGATGGTTTTCAAGAATTGGCTTCCTCCATTGAAGATGACCTATCCCTTCCTTTCTTGGTGAATGAATGGATTCGTGAAGTTCCTGATGAACATATGCGTCCATTTATTGAGGCCTCTTGCATTCTTCGGCACTTTAATCAGGAAATGTTGTCATTTGTCATGGATCAAGACATATCAGCCTCGGAGTTTTATCAGTTGATACGCTTTTCGTTTATAAGAAAAGTGGATCGTGGATGGACCGTACATAATTTGATGAGGGATGCTGTCAATCGGGAGCTATTGGCGAGAACTCCCCAGCTGTATGAAAAAATCAGAAATCGAGCCTTGCAGTATTATTACAAATTACTTACAAAAAACAACAAACAATTACCGAATACACGTGACGCTGTTGAAGTGATGTATTACACTGGTGATTCATTGATTCGGGCATTAATGAACTGGATTGACCTGGCCCCTAAGAATTTTGAAGCAGTAGATAGCAAATCTTCACCTGAATTAGAGGCCTATGTCCAAAAGCGATTGAATCATGCCAAGGACACAAGAATTGAACTGTTCGATCCCTATTCGAACAAGCGGTTTGATTTTTTCCTTTCCGCTGAAGAAACATGTTTTACAGTAAAGCAAGTTGACTTCCATACACTTTTTTCTTTGGGATATGATGTCGTACGTATTATGAGGGACAATGCTGGTGAGATTATTGGGTTTGCTGTGATCATTCCAATCAATAGCAGAACTTTACCTTATCTAAAAAAGGCCCCTCGTTCATCAACTTATTTTAATCATTTATCACCAAACATGGAAAAACGTTTATCCGTTCCGGCAAATACCCGTGCAGGCTGGTTCATCGAAACCGTTGATACGCTCGATTATGGAGACTCTTCTCAACAGGCAGCAATTGGTCATTTACTTTACTCCTTGATTATTACAGGTGAATTAATTGTTGAGTCTCCTGCTCCGATTCCATATTTTATCGAATCACATTTAAGTTTGGGGTATGAAATCGTTCCTAACGGTTGGCACTACAATTATGACGGTAAAACGAAAACTCCGACTTTTGTGATTGATCTTCAGAGCGAAAACGTTGTGACCTATATCAATCGAATGCTCAAAATGACAGGTCAGGAATACATTGTACAATTACAAGAAGCATCACCATCACAAGTACAACAGGTTCCATCTGATCGGATCCTAGCCAGGAATGACATTACGCCTCGGGAAAAGGAAGTGGCAAAGCTAATTGAGCAGGGATATACGAATGCGGAAATTGCGTCTACACTATTCTTGAGTGAAGTGACGGTGAAGAAACATATTAAATCTATGTTTGATAAGCTTAATGCTAGTAATCGGACGCAGTTGTTGAAGAAGTTGTTGGAGTGAATGGGATAGTTTTATTAAATATTATTTCAGAATTAAAAGAGAAATATAGAACCATATTATGAGGTGTCAATTAGACACCTCATAAAAAATGTTGAATCTATTAAACAGATTTCCTTTTCCAATAACCATTACTCCTGAATCTATAAATCACTCTATAATTGCTTAAGAAATTTCTAAACAACTCCAATTCCATTTTACTTCGGAAAGAACTCACTCCTTATTTTTCACCTTTCACTAAGCTACTTAAAACATTCATATTAAGAGAAACACTCTTGTTAAAAAAATCTAGTTTATAAATGTAGCCTACCTATGTATCTAATTGATTTTATTAATTGGAAACTAACCTCTATCATTATGCAGGGCATTTTTTTCATATATTAAAAGTGTCCAACCGTTCTTCCTGTTTCAAACATATGATGTATTAGTAATAGAGAATTATTCATTTTTCACTAACGGACAAGTATATACATTAATGATTTAAAACTTAAGTAAGAAAGTGTTATACACGGTGGTTCCAAAGATAGTCTTAAAATGTGATTCAACGAGGATGATGAAAAATGTTTTTAGTAATAAAGGATTATTTTGAAGGTAACTCTACTATTAAAAAGTCGTATCAAGAGGATATGATGGGTTTTAGAATTACAAATGATCATAATTCTACCGACCTTACTTTTACAATCCATGGCATTACCATTTCAGTTAAACCAAAAGAAACGTTCAAGGGGAAATTCGCTCCATTTAGAAGCGTGGCTATTAACACAACTGTCCCTTATCGTGCCACCGTATTAACATCCCTCAATGGGACAGAACCCGACAACACTCCTCCAGAAGACGTTACAAATTTATCCGCAACCAATGCAACAGCTACCTCCTTAACTTTATCTTGGACGCCCTCGAAATCAAGTGACGTTACAGAGTATCATATTTATCAAGATGGAGCGTTTCTAGCATCAGTAACAAATACAAATATTGAAGTGACAGGCTTAAGTCCATTAACACAGTATACATTTCGAGTTGTATCTAGAGACAGTTCTGGGAATGAGTCAAGCGGGACCGAAGTTATTGTTACTACAGCAGCTGAAGATACTACCCCTCCTGTACTTACAATCACGTCCGGAGGAACTTTTACTGATACCCAAACCGTCACCATGACAACAGATGAAACGGCAACGATCTATTATACAACTGATGGAACTGAACCCACTTCTTCAAGTCTTGTCTATTCGGCCCCATTAACCTTATCAGAAACATCCACTATAAAGGCTTTCGCAAAAGATACAGCAGGCAATGAAAGTACTATTCAAACAGTAACCTATACGAAAATCGGGCTCATTACTGAAGGGCTTATCTTACACTATGACTTTACCAATAAAGCTGGAACGACCTCGAATACGATTACCGATAATGTAAATAATGTTCAGGCTACTTTGGTTGGGGTTACGCACGATGGTGTAACTGATGGATACGTAGATAATAAAGGATTATTATTGCAAGTTCAGGATTATGTACAGATTCCTACGAATACAAGTCCATTAAATCAATTAATCGATTTAAATGACGGTTTAACAATACAAATGATTAGTTATGATACGAATGGTTCACACTGGAGAACAGAGGATTTAAAGTTTAACTCCGCTAAGTCTGGTTCGTTTACAAAATACAAAAAAACAGATGGTAGTGAAGGATCTAGAAGTATAGATTCCTTTTGGTTTGATGACAGCACTGGCTACAGGCAAAGTTACCAAGAGTGGGTAAATCCAATCGGGTCCAATGCTGTAAATGTATTCACATTAAGAATAAATGAAGATAACACAGCAAGCATTTTTATTAATGATGCTATTAATGCAAATGGACGAAGACCTGTTCCACAAGACTTTGTATCCTATATTAATTCTATGGCTTTATCACCACTTCAATTAAGACGAAATTATGTAGGACATAACACAGCTCCTGAAACATTGGTTGCTTTTGTCATTTATAATCGAGAGCTTACAGATAATGAGGTAAGAAACAATTATCTTTTTTTTCGAAATGAGGAGCCGCTAGAAGGTATATCAGTGAATCCTGCTAATGTGCAATTAAACCCCGGGGAAAGTCAACGGCTTGTCGTACAAGGGTTACCTAATCGGTATACAGAACTATTAAGCATCACATTTCAAAGTGGCAATGAAGGATATGTAATTGTCGATCAAAATGGATTACTAACTGGGGTTTCTGATGGGGAAACAAATGTATCAGTTACTGCTACTTATAAAGACCAAACCTTTACAGAATTTGTACAAGTAAAGGTAGGTGGACAGATTGTCTCTCCTCCTTCATCTAATAGAACCATAGTTGGGATGTCTATTAATCGAAAAACTCATACTCTTCAGGTAGGAGAAAATTTCGTTGTCATGGCTACTGCTTTGTCCAGTGGGCTTCTATATGATATTTTTCATGATAATATTGTCATTTGGGAAAGCTCTGATCCAAGTGTAGCTAAAGTCCAATATGGAGTAGTAGAAGGTGTTTCCCCAGGAACTGCGACACTTACTGCTTATGATGCAACAAAAACTTATTCTGAGAGCTTCGATATTACCGTTGTTAATAAGATTGAAGCTCCTTTGACGGAGTCAGAAATCTATTATGTTGATGTTAATAATTTTTCGATAAAATTAGATAACACAGATTCTACTAATACAACTAATGGTATTCAAAATGCTTTAGATCACGCCGCTGCTAATGGATATAAGAAAATTGTTTTTCCAAAAGGAACATATTTAATTAGTCCCGCAGTAAGGACCATTTATCCACCATCAGATATGATTATTGATTTTAGTGATTCCATCCTTAATATTGAACCTAGTGTATTAACTGCTACAGGTTACAAAATGTTTTATTTTACTAATGTTAAAAACACTAAATTAATAAGAGCAAATGTATATGGAGAACGGGATTCTACAACGATTCAGAATTCCGTGGAAGGTTGTTTAAGTGTTCTAATTGATGATTGTATGAACACAGGCTTAGAATCCTGCACTTTTAGTAAGTCACCTGGATTTAATGTAATTACCGGAACCCTCCCAAATAGAAATATGGGAAAAATCACTCAAAGTATTTCTGTCAGCAGATTTAATTTTGAAGCAGGAAATCTAGATGAAAACGGAAATATCGATAATAGTAAGACAACAAATTATTATAGATACAATCAGTACATGGATGTATCTGGTTTAGGCGAATACTATTTGCTAGGATATACTCAGGGATACCATGGTTATCCTCATTTAAGATCAAGATTATATTCTATTCATTTTTATAACGAAAACTTTACTCATATAGAATCACAAATGTACAATTTGCAATACTATAATTACCCAAAACCTCCCAATGCTAAATACGCTAAAATTGTCATTTACCAAGAAGCTCCTCCTTCATCAGGGGACAGTGACTTTAATGGTGCTGTCGCTTTTCTGAGAACAATTGGCATGCCAAGAAACTGTTACATCAAAAACTGTACGTTTAAAGACAACTTTAGTACAGGTCTTGCTATGTGCGGTGGGCAAAATTGGATTATAGAAGGGAATACGTTTTCTAATAATGGCGGTAGAATGCCTGGTTGTGATATTGACTGGGAAGATGGATGGGAGCATATGGTTGGGGATGTCTTAAAAACAAATACCTTTAACTCAAGAATAGGTGTTCTTTTTAGCGCTGGCAGCAGTTTAGCTGCTTTCAATAATACTTTTAATCAATCGACAATGACGGTATGGAGCAGAACGCAGAACTTCAGAATATTCAATAATGTATTTAATGGAAAAGGTTCCTTGACAAATGACTTTAAAACGCAAGGTGATTCTGTTTTGGCTAGAAATATCTTCACTAATAATGCGACTTACTCTACAGGTATTCATCATTCCGGGGCTTCCTATAAAGTCCATGAAATTTTTAATAATGTTGTTTAATAACAATTTTTGTTCCACTATCACATATATGTGCATAAATGGCTTTTAGAAAAAATATTTTATTTGTTTTACTTTAACCTTTAGTTGAATATAAAGGAGGAATTTGATTTCTCTCCTTTATATTATATTATTATTATGTTTTTATTAATTAACTCTATAATGCATGTTTTAACCATAAGAGGTTTTAGGCAAAATAATAAGGCCTTCAATAATTACTATGACACTTGCTATTGATACTACAAGGTCTCCTTCATATAATTATTATGTCATGGAATCATTAAATTAATAATAAATCTTTTTTGTATCAGTGCTATCACCGACAAATTCTAGATTTAAGAGATCAACAAAAACACTTAAGTACTTCTAACTGTATTATTGCATACTACTCCACCTTTATTAATTATGTCTAACTAAGTGTAACTTTAATTAAAACGAGGTTTAAATGTTGGTCCGTCTAATAACGTCTCTACATCTGCCATTCTATTTATTAAAGAAAAGAATTCTTTACGTTGCTGTGCCTGTTTATGGTAATACTCCAAATCATGAGGTTTTTCCAATACTTTTTTTATAGCTTGTCGCAAGCCATCTTCACTATTTTCACATATGAATCCACATTCAAGTGTTCCAAATATTTCTTGCATGCCCGAACAATCTGTAGTAATTACAGGTTTACCCAGTATTATTGCCTCAATTACAACTGTGCTTAAACCTTCCTCATAAGAAGAACAAATCATATAATCAGCAGCTTTAACATACGGATATGGATTAGCTTTTTGTCCTAAAAATTGAATTTCTTGTTCCATATGATATCTTTCTACCAATACTTTTAGATGATCTCGGTTTTCACCATCTCCAATCATCCATAAACTAAACGAATAGCCCTCCCTTTTACATTTTGCTAAAGCAGAAATCAATCTTTCGTATCCCTTTACAGCTATTAAGCGTCCCACTGTTACAAATTGAATTACATTTTGCCGCTTAATTTCTTCTTTTTGGGCCTTATTATAAATCAATTCATTTTGAATCGGATTATATACGCAATGTGGTTCAATTTTGGGAAAAATAACATTAAACGATTGGCATACTGCCTTTGAAACCCCGACTATCTGATTAAAGGATTTATAAATTCTTTTCTTTTCTTCAATTTGGTTTGTAGTTAAATTCTCGTATAACCGCTGCTGATTTGTATGTAACCATGCTATTTTATAACTACTTTGGGGTGAGAAGCTTACAAATTCCGTCGGCCAACCTTCATAAAAGGCTATTTCTATATCGTATTCATCTTTTATTAAATAACGGTACATTTTACTCTTTGGAATATGTGCATATAAATAATTAAAAAGTCGATATACTAACATATTGGTATTATCAATTAAGTACTTATATTGTACATGACATTTAAATTCCTCTTCAAATTGAAAATAATAATTAGAATATACACTTTTTTTAAACAGTGTAATTACTGTAACTTCATATTTATCAGGATTTAAGTTATTTACAAGGTCTATTAATACCTTCTCCGCTCCTCCAACCACCATTGACTCGATATAAAAAGCAATTTTCTTTTTCATATCATCACATCTTTCCTCATTTTCCTCCTAATACTAAGGTAACTTTATACAAGAAGTACTTAATAAGTTCTTGTCGATCTTGAAATTAATATGGTAACAAAAACTTTCCTACTAATTATAAACTTTCAGGACCGCATTACGGCAATAATTTATAATAATGTTTATGTTTTTATCATCTTAATTAACTGGCATTTCTAATTTTTTTCTTTAATTTTATACTACTGTAGAATGTATCCATAATTGTCTTAACAATACTAAACAAGTAATTAAATTCTTCTAATTTATAAAAAATACATATATAAACAAAATTTGGTACTATTAAACAAACAAAAGCTCTTATTATTAGACTAAAAAGATCTCCAGGTTGTATAAAACTGCAAACTAAATAAGTTAAAATATAAGTTCCAATCCCTATAGTAGTAAAAAAAGTATACTTTAGAAAATATTGACTCACAGGTTGATAAAAAACTTTTTTATATACTAAATAAGGAGTGGTCCAAAACGGAATAGCTAGCGAACTTACCAGAGTACCTATAAATACACCTGTAATTCCCATTACCTGTACTAAAAGAATTGAAACAATTAAATTAATGGCTGCCTGACAAAGAGGTGCAAATCGATCTTCATGGAAAATACCTGAAGTAGTTTTTACTGTAGAAATAGAATTCCTCATACCTCTCTCATAAAAAATTATCATTAATACTAATAGCAAGCCTTCCTCAAGGAGAAATTCGGAACCAATCCACAGAGTAATAAAATCTTCTAACATAATCGTTAAGAAAATGGTGAAAAATGAATACAACCAGAAATTCACAAGTCTATATGTTTTATATACACTGTATACTTTTTCGGCAGACTCTTTAGCTACTAAATTTCCTACACTATGATAAATATTATTAAATATCTGATTGATAAAAGTTCTACAAATTTCAATTAACATATTATAATTTGAATAAAGACCGACCGCCGCTACACTTACAAATGAAGAAATGATAATATTATCTGTTCCAAATATAAAGTAATTCCCAATATTTTGAATAACAATAGCTCTAACATTTTTAGTGATGCCTTTTCTTGTTTCATTGTCTAATTTGCCTTTCACTTTTTTCTTTAAATATGGGTACATTTTATTAACAATAATGGCCAAAATGATCGAGTTAGTAATGGTAATAGCACTATCAATAATTAAATACAGAATATAATCTTTTGTATAATGAAGAACTCCTATTTTAATTAAAACTGATAATATTGATGAAACCGAGTAAATACCCGTTACTATATATCCTTTTTGACAAATATTTAAAAATGAGTTTTTATGCACATATAAATAGGGTGCTACTGTGTTTAACAAAAATATAAGATAAATTAAATGGAGGTCTTCAACATTTGTATCTCTAATAAAGAAGTCAAGGAATGGCATAAATGAAAGTCCCAGGACTAAAATAATTAATGCAATAACCATATATGTGTTTCTGTAAAACTTCATTAATACACTGATTTTATGGTAATCCTTTTCGGCCACTGGTTTATATAAACTATATATAATACTTGTACCTAATCCTGCTTCAGCAATTGTAAGCATAGCCAATATATTGGTAAATAACCCATTGACACCTAGATATTCTATACCTAATGTATTAATAAATACAGTTCTTGACACAAAGCTTAATATGGTAATTATCATTTGGTTCGCTAAACCAGCACCAACATTTATTAAAGAATTTTTAACTCTCATCGTTTTCTCCATATACAATACAAAAAACCCATAACCATATTTATGATTATGAGCTTTTTATAAATTAGTTTTTTTCAACAAAAGATTTTTAGACTTAACTAAAGATATAGCTGTTAAAAGTGTTAATGTATTAATCTCTAAATTTTTTGCCACTTGATTTAAACCTAATTTTCCCTTTACAAATTCATAGTATAAGTGATAATAGGAAAACCTAGCTTTTAAATTACATTTATAGTACTTAATTTGTTGTTTAATATAAACAGCTGTTCCTTTAGGATTTTTAGAAAATACTTCTCTCATATTTTTTGTTAACCCATCTTCTAAGTAATCGCATATATAAATTGTTTTATTAAACCATCTGATTTTGTAGCCATCATAAGCCATTCTATCCCATACTGTTGCTTCTGTAATAAATTTTTCTCCCGCTATCTCATCAAATTTATATTTTTTTAGGATATTCGTATAAAAGACTTCTGCTTTATCACCTGTAATGTTAAATTTGGTTCGTTCAAGTGAAGTAGCATCGACGTAATCTCCATCAAAAGTGGTTCCTATATAATCTGAACTATTTTTCCCCCTATTTCCTGAAATACCACAGAAAGATTCGTTATTTTCCAAGGTTTGCTCCCAGGTTATTATGGACTGTAAGGCATCATTAACTAGATAATCATCAGAATCTACAATAAAAAATAATTCACCTTTAGCTAAATCAGTTGCTTTGTTTATGGCTCGATGTTTACCACCGTTTTCAACCTTGTAATATCTAATTACAAATAAATTTTTCTCTTCAAACCATTTTTCAAACAATTCTTCCGTTGTATCTGTAGATCCATCATCAATGACTAACCATTCAAAATCTGTAAAAGTCTGCTGCTGTAAGGATCTATATAATTTTTCAATGGTATATCCTCGATTATAGGTTGGAGTAAACACTGTGATTTTCATTTTATACTCCTTTTCATATCAGGTAATTTCTTATACTTATTTCTTAAATATTTCTTTATCTTCATCAAATTCATATTTAGTAATACTGGAAAGCTTAAAATTGCTTAAATAATAATTTATACATCTAATAGAAAATCCTTGAGTAAAAGGCAAAATATCGAACAATGTAGAATATACACCTATATCCTTTGTATCTCCTTGAGAGAAATCAACAGCTCCATTTCTTCTCGTTACCATCATTAGGTAATTTATAGCAGATTTAGAACTAGACAAACAAGATTCTGAAATATCTTGAATTTTTGCTGCATTTAACATAAACCATCCTAATGTGGCTGTTGTTGAAGAATCTGATCTACTTTCATTCCGAGTAACACTCCAATTCCAACTACCATTCTCTTGTTGAAAGTTCATTGCAGCGCTAGCAAACCTCTTAACACTTTTCTCCAGCTCTTTTTTATATTCGCAATCTTCCGTTAATTGATTCCATGAATCTATAAGACCTATAGCATACCATCCAAGGCCTCTACCCCACCCAAATAAACCAAGTGGAATTTTATTTTCAATTTTATAAACATGACAAGGAATAAAATACTTATTTAACATTCCATACGTTTCAAATTCTCTTATTTGTTTAATTGCTAATTGAATACATTCTTCTTTTTTATATTTTAATCCATAACTAACTAAGAAAGGACAAATGAACCCTATTGTATCAACATATCGGTAACTTTTCATAAATTTTCGATACTCAACGGTACCATCTTCACCAATATGGTCACTTATTAAATTCCATATTTCATCGAATGCTGCTTTGTACTCGTCATTATTAATAAAGTCTAATTTCATAATCGCGTAAGCAAGTATAGCACCATCTATATATTTCGGGATAACCCTCCACTTTCCGTTCTTATGAAATTTTTTATTTAAATAATTTAATATTGCATTTTCTATTTCTTTATCGGTATTTTCTTTCAAATACTCAGATAAACCAAGGAGCAGTGATGCTTCCTGCCAATGTTGAATTGTATTATTGGAATAATTACCTTTTAACATATCAATCACTACTAATCTTGTGTTATCAGTAACCTTTATTTTGGGTGTATGTAATAGCCAATCAGTACCTTTTTTTGTAATTGCATTATTCCATATATTTTTATCTTCATACCTTCCAATGTGAATTCTAAAAATCCAGTTTTTAATTTGTGGATTTAAATCGATCATAATAACAATAAAAATAATAAAAAAAAGGAAAATACTTAAAATTTCATATATCATTTTAAAAAATCCTTTCATTTTATAAACAAAACCTAGGTATTTTACTTCCCAAACTCATAACCCAATTCTTGGCATTGTTTCATACAATAATCCTTGATATATTCCTCCCATTATCAATTGTTATCAACCTAATAGCTTATAAAGCTTACTTATCTCATCTTCCGTACTTAAGTTTAGTTTAGATAAATTATTAGTTATCCTTTCCCTTAGATCAGGATTTATGATCATTTTTTCAATACCTTCTGCAATGCTTACTGGATCCATTTCCACAATTAATCCATCTACATAATTAGTTATCTGATCTTTAGCTGTACTATAATTTGTTACAATAATTGGCTTACATAATATCTTTGCCTCATCTATTGCTATAGATTTCCCCTCAAATCTAGATGTTTGAGCATAAATATCTGCATGTTGTATATATGGATAAGGGTTTGATTTAAGTCCTAATAACTTAAAATGTTGAGCCATATTATATTTTTTAATTAATTTCGATAGTTTCTCCCTCTCATCCCCCTCACCTATTACATTCCATCTTATATTCAAACCTTTTTCAACTAGAATTTTACAAGCCTCAATTGCTAACTCGTATCCTTTTTGATAATGTAATCTTCCAATTGTTAGAATGAAAATTTCATCATTTTTCTTAGAAGCTAGATTATATTCTTTATGATTTGCCATTGATTTTATCATTGAAGGTGAGACGATGTTATAGATTACTTTTACTTTTTCCTTTTCTGCGGGAAATCTTTGTTTTAAAACCGTGGCACATTCCTTTGATACTGTTACTATGTGATCTAATTTATTAAAATAATTAGCATCAAAATTAGGATCCATCCCAAGCTTATCGTAATCAATATGAATCCAGCCAATTTTTTTTGACGAACTTACTTTATCAACACTATAATAAGTAGACGATTTTTCTAAAAAGCCTATCGTAACATCATATTTTTTCTCTAAACAACTGAGAGATTTAGATAAATATCTCCAACTGTATTGTTCTTTTATTGATGTATCTTTTATTTTTTTATTAATATAGGAAAACATTATTCTGTTAAAAGCAATTATGGGTTTTCCTTTTATTAATAGTTTCATAATTGCATGTAACAATGGTTGAGTAAAAATACGATATGTTTTTGGTAAAGGTAATACATGTACCTGGTTAGGCAAAAACTCCATGAATAATCCTTCATGATTAAATAAAAATAAATCTACATTATATCGATCATAGTCAATTTGAGACAATAGGTTAACTAAGCTTTTTTCACCGCCTCCAGCAGCTAAACTCGGAATAACAAATAATAAGTTTTTTTTCATGTATCCCTCAGCCTTCTTCCGCAATTTCGTATAAATATTCTACAGCTTTATACGATTTTCTCTTAATATGAGGAATTGATTGTTTTAACTTATTAATAATTACGCTTTCTTCGTCTAACAGCTGGTCAAATGTAGCTTTTAATTTTTCACTATCAGATAATTCTACTAAGTTTAAGACAAATCTTTCTTCTCCAAATAAATCTTTTGATATTCCTTTAGACTTTACACTGTATCCTAATACCATGGTAGGAACATGACTAGAATAGGCTGCAATAGTTGCATGAGTTCTTGCACCAATAAAGAATCTCATCCTAGCTATATACCCTTTGTACTGTATGGCGTTTAAATTATCTGGCAAAATGATGACTCTTTTTGTATCTTTGAACTCCAGAAAATATTTATATAGAACCTCATAATCATTGTTCCCTTCTGAAAACACATGTGGTGTAAGTGCGATTGTGTAGTCAGTTGTATTTAAAATATGATTAATTAATTCTTTTACAGCGAACTGTGAATCCTTATTTCTTTTCCACACAAGGGGACTAAAGTTTAATCCAACTGTCCCGTTTTCTTTCCATCCATTTGGTAATGGAAGTTCTTCTTTTTCCATTGTAAATGCAGGATCTGCACAGAGTTTCACATTTGTTAATCCCTTTTCTAACAACATGTTATATGTCAACGTTTCACGAGCTAAAATCAAATCAAATAGCTTTAAATCATTTAATGTTCTATCAGTCATGTCTTCTTTCCCAATTGAACATCCCCATAAAACTAACTTTTTCCCTTGCTTTTTAATCGCCTTATCAATCTCATACAGTCCAGGTTGTTCACCATAACAATAATTATCTCCACCGATTGACAGGCAGATATCAGAATTTTTTATATGTTTTATCGTATTATTTTCTGTAACCCTTATTCCATATGATTCATCATTAAATAACTTTAATTTTATTGATGATAAAAACCAATCGTAAGAAAATTTTTTAATTTGATAACCAGAACTATCATAGATCCCATCAAGCTTTGTTATGATTTGATCAGTCTCTGGTTTACCTGATGCCAAATAAACCTTTGCTCCATTTATTTTTTCTTTTATAATATTCGTAGAAGAACGAACAATAGCTTCACAGCCCTTATTAAGACTACCGCCGTGGGCAAACATTAAAATGTTCATTAATAACATCCTTCCTTAATTATTTCTAAATCTGCTGTATCCCACTGTAAGATATAAACCAAAGGTAAATTTATATTTAACTAAATTAATAACAACTCTCTCATATCTCCCTAAACTTTTATAATTGGAAATATAAAATGTTTTTAATGCCTTTCTTACATCTTTGTTATTAATCATATTACATATGTATTTATATCTATTAGTAAAGTTAATTTCTTTAGTTGGTGTAAAATAAACATGTATGTAAGACATTACATTTTTTATTAATTTTATCGATTTCAATTGTTGTATTTTCATTTCATCAATTTTCCCTTGTATTTCAGGAATTTCTAAATTATATACTTCTATAGCTCGATTAAAATAATCTTTTTTTGATATATTCCTCGTTGCACTGCCTATCACTTCTCTATAGTGATAACCAGAATAATTAATATATTTAAAAGAGTTTGCATAACAAAAAAAACGGATGTTAAACAATCCGTCTTCTCCTAGTGCTACTTTTTCGGGGAACATTATTTTGTTTTTATTTATTATTTCCCTTCGATAAAGTTTATTAACTGCAGTATTCAAATTATCGTTTTTTAAAAAATATGGTAATAGTTGCTGTTCTATATACGTTTTATCTAGTTTTGTATCATTTGAAAATGGGTAGGTTGTAACGAACTTATTACCATTCATTTCATATTCTAAATTAGAAATAATTGCATCACAATCATCTTGTTTTACACTAGTATAAAGAACTTCATACATATTATTTTTAATATAATCATCTGAATCAACAAAGCCAATATATTCCCCAGCTGCTATTTCCAATCCTCGATTTCTAGCAATACTAACACCTTGATTTTTTTGATTAATTATTTTAATTCTATGATCTAATTTTCGATAACGCTCAATTATTTTTAGACTCTCATCCTTTGAACCATCATTAATAAAAATAAATTCACACTCTTTTAATGTTTGGGCTAAAAGTGATTCAATACAATGAGCAACATATTTTTCTGCGTTATAAACAGGGATAATTACACTCACATTAACGCTCATAGTTTACTCCTTTTTATAAATAAATTTATATCAACCAATCAATTGATATAATTTACTTAATTCTTCAGTATTGCTATAATCAAATTTATATAAATTTTCTATCAGTCTATCGCGTTGTGACTTATTTTCTACCAATTTCTTAATTTCTTTAGATATCCCCTCAACACTTAAATCACATATAATGCCTTCAACTCCGTCAATTAATTGACTTTTAGCAGTTGGATAATCCGTAATAATGATAGGTTTTTTTAATATTTTTGCTTCAGTAACCGTGACTGCTTTTCCTTCGTACCTTGAAGGTTGGACATATAGGTCACAAGCTTTCATGTATGGATATGGATTTGTCTTTTTTCCGAGTAATATAAAACTATCTTCAAGATTATGACTAGATATCAACTCAGTTAATTCCTTTTCATAGCCACCATAACCAATAACATACCATTTAATTTTTGTTAAACCTTTATCGTGTAGCAATCTTAAAGCTTTCACAGCCATATCAAAACCCTTTACATAGGATAATCTTCCGACAGATAAAATGGTAAAATTCCCTTCACCATTATTCTCTGTAAAAGGTATATGATCTTGTGCCAAATTATTGATAAAGCTCGGTGAAGTGATATTTTCCATTGTTAATACTTTTTCTTTAAGTTTTGGGTATTTCATTAAAAATGAATTGGTACATTCATTAGAAATAGATATTATATAATTGAATTGCATCCATACATTTAAATCTAATCTATTATCTATTTCTAACTTACTATAATCCGTATGAATCCAGGCAATTTTCTTATCAGCATTTACGTTTTTTGCGACAATATCATGTGGCCATGCATAGCTAATTGCAACATCATATCTATTTTTAAATCGAGGCAAAAAGAAAGAAGAGTATTTTTGGACTAGCTGCATTTGAATATATCCTGAACCTTCTTTTAAGTCTCTTGATCTAGCTTTTGCTTCAGCAATAAATTTACTGCCTATCCTTATGATAGATGTTGTATATTGTCCTTCTTTTAAACATTGTTTCACTGGTTTTCTAAAAACTGAATACTTATTTATTTGAGGAAGAATATTTACCTTATTGGGTATTTGACTCAATAAATCTCCTTTATGTTCACATATAAATAAATCTACATTGAAATTATGATAATCAAAACTTTCAAGCATATTGATTAAACTTCGTTCAATACCGCCAATCTCCATATCAAAAACTGAAATCAAAATATTCTTTTTCATATATTCCCCTCTAAAAAGAAAGTATTTTTTAGTTTGCTTTAGGTACGTAATTGTCTTTCTTTATGATATTTTTTATCATATTATCCCTTTTATTAATAAATAAACTATTTGAAGGTACTTCACCTTTTACAACACTTCCTGCTGCTATTACTACGTTATCTCCGATAAACGTATCTCTTAGAATTACAACATTTGAACCTATCCAAACATTTTCTCCAATTATTACTTGACCTCTAATAAGATGGTCACCTGCTGTACTTTTATAATTGTGATCATGATCATTTATACAAACATTTGGAGCTATTTTTGAATTTTTTCCAATTACAATCTTATTCACACAATTTATATTGCAATTATCATTTATAAAGACATGATCATCTATAAATAATTCTCCATTAAAATCAATTCTAATACTTGCATTTTTCCTGATAAATACAAATTTCCCAATATTCAATTTTGAATTTTTGTTAAAAATCTCTATTTTACTTTTTGTTTGTAGAGAATAAATAGAAGACTTAATGTTTTTAAAATAGAGTAATTTATAAAACATTCCTCGTATAATCCCATTTAAATGTGATAAATTCATCAAAAAAGAATAGTAAATTCCTCTAGCTCGAATTTCAGAAACAAGAGTTCTTACAATTTTTGTTAATGTATAAGCCACGACAATTCTCCTTAAGGAATATTTTCATCTAAAAGATTTCCTTAATCTAGCAATATTTTCACCACCGATTACCTTAGCTGCTATTGTTTTGATTTTACTTTTTAATCTAGCTTTAGGAGGTAACCAGCTCTTATAAAAATGATGTATTGCATAAGTATTTTCTGTTATAAATTTTCTACAGTTTATATAATCGTATGGAGAAAAATAGGTTTGAGGAAAAAAAGCTCCCTTCCCAACTAACTTTTGATATTCCCCATTTGTTTTTAATCCATTATTTTTTAAGATATTTGTAACAATCGCTACATTAGTTAAATCATCGAACGTACCGTCTTCTTTTATGAACCTTTTTCCGTGATATGAATCTAAAAATAATTTAATTAATAAATTCCCCTTTTTGGCACCAATCGTACTTGTAGCGATATAGTTTTCTTGTTCAAATCCCCAGAAAGATTCATGACCTAATAAATCATCAAATGATTTAAACACTTCTACATCCGTGTCTAAATAAATCCCACCAAAATGATATAAAGCATACACTCTTACATAATCACTAACGAAAGCAAATTTCCCTGATTGATAAGCCTCATTAACATATTTATTACTTTTAAAATCAAAGTTTTTTTCATTCCATTCGATCATTTCATAATCAGAAAGATTCTGTCTCCAACTTTTAATACATTTTTGAACGATTTCAGGTTTTTCTTTATCACCGAACCAGCAGTAATGAATGATTTTAGGAATCGTAATAGAGTTCATTTTGCAACCTCCCTTCAAAACAATAGATTTATGTACTAAACTCTAATTTTTAAACAATCTTTTACACACTTTATTATTCTTTTTTGTTCAACCTCAGTTATGTTCGATCCTGAAGGAAGACATAATCCTGCGGTAAATAAATGTTCCGAGACACTCAAATCTTCCCTGTGAACATAAAATTTTGCTCCGTTAAATAGGGGTTGCAAGTGAAGTGGTTTCCAAACTGGACGTGCTTCTATATTTTCATCAGCCAAACTATTTAATAAATAATGGTTTGAAAATCCAACGATTTCTTTATTAATAGTAATAGCTGTAAGCCAGCGATTAGATTGTGAATTGTTTAATTCGGGCATGAATTTTATACCTGGAATAGATTCTAACTCTTTGGTATAACGCTCAAAAATTAGCCTTCTTGCTTTTACTCTCTCTTCTAACACTTCCAATTGGGCCCTGCCAATTCCAGCAAGTACATTACTCATTCGATAATTAAACCCCACTGTACTATGTTGATAATGAGGAGCAGGATCCTTTGCTTGTGTCGCTAAATACCTTGCTTTCTCTAATAATTCCTTATCATCCGATACTAGCATTCCGCCGCTTGATGTCGTTATAATTTTATTTCCATTGAATGAAAATACTCCAAACTTTCCAAAAGTCCCACTTGCTTTTCCTTTATATGTGGAACCAAGCGATTCGGCTGCATCTTCAATAATTGGAATATTATATTGATTACACAATGCAACAATTTCATCCATTTTTGCACTCTGACCGTATAGATTTACTACAATTACCGCTTTGGGTAGATTTCCGTCATTTGATGCTTCATCTAAAGCACGTTTAAGAGCTTGAGGGGACATATTCCATGTCTCAGGTTCTGAATCAATAAAAACAGGTTCCGCTCCCTGATAAAGGATTGGATTAGCACTTGCTACAAACGTCAAAGTAGAACAAAATACTTTATCTCCTCTTTTTACCTCTAATAAAGAAAGAGCCAGATGAATGGCTGCAGTACCTGAACTTACGGCAACAGCTTCACTGACTCCTACATAATTTGCTATTTCTTTTTCAAACTCATCAACATTTGGTCCTAATGGTGCAATCCAGTTTGAATCAAATGCATCTTTTATATATTTCAATTCATTTCCGCTCATATGCGGGGAAGAAAGATAAATTCTTTTCGGTTGCACATTAAACACCTTCCACAGTTTTTATTAATTTAGCCGGAACTCCTACGGCCGTGCTATTTTCGGGAATCTCATTTATTACTACTGCCCCAGCACCAATCACTGACCAGGAACCTACATGAACGTTAGGGATAAGAGTTGCTCCTGCACCTATATGTACTCCTTTACCTATATTTACATTTCCCGTTAAAGTTGCATTTGGTGACACATGAGAAAAATCATATACCTTATTGTCATGTTCTATGATCGACCCTGTATTAATAATAACGTGATTTCCAATTTCTGAATCAGCATTAACAACAGCATTTGCCATTATCACAGTCCCTTTTCCTATCTTTACACTTGGGCTTACTATAGCCGAGGGATGAATAATCGTTATATAATCGAAAGCTTTCAGGTTAAGTGACTCAACAATATGTTTTCTTATTTGATTATTTCCAATTGCCACTATAAATTTAATATCTTCATATTGGCTTATAAGAAATTGGTAAGCTGAGATTGGACCATAAAAAATGTCATCATTGCTCACAATATCTTTATACTTATAATCCAGGAATGCTATTATTTTATGACAATTATTAAAATTAAGCATATCAATAATTATTTTACTATGACCACCATGACCGATTATAACAATATTCATCCATTTCCCTCTTTTACTCTGCTACCTTTGAATTTTTCAATTGTGGCGTTACCTGGTTGATTAATTCCTTGTGATTTTATTACCTTATTTACAGTTAAAAATAAGATTTTTAAATCAAGAAAAAAAGTTTGATTTTCAACATACCAAACATCTAATTTAAACTTTTCTTCCCAAGAAATACTATTACGACCATTTATTTGAGCCCAACCTGTAATACCAGGTTTTACAAGATGTCGTTTTGCCTGCTCTTCTGTATAAAGTGGTAAATATTCCATTAATAATGGTCTTGGACCGACTAAACTGATATCACCTTTTATCACATTAATTAGTTGCGGAAACTCATCTAAACTAGATTTCCTTAAGAACTTACCAAAAGAAGTTAATCTCATATGATCAGATAACCATTCACCATTATCATCTTTTTCATTAGTCATTGTTCGAAATTTATAAAAATAAAAAGGCTTACTGTGTAAGCCTGGTCGTTGTTGTCTGAAAAAGATTGGTGAGCCTAAATTTATTTTTACGAGTAATGCAATGGAAATCATCAGTGGGGAAAGCAGAATAAATAAAATGACTGAAACTACTAAATCAAATGGACGTTTCATTTTCCCCCTTCTTTCATTTTAGTGTGTACAACAGAATTTCTTTTTTAATTTCTTCAATTAGTTCTATTACACTAATGTTTTCTGTTTCTTGGCTGATTTTATATACATTTTCTAAAATTTCTTTAAAACTTAGTTCAGATAATTCCATATAGCTCCCTCTTATAAATTTATATAATCGCTAGTATAATATAAATTTAATGAAATTACTTGCTCATAATAAAAATACATCAAATAACATATTAATAAGCAATAATACACAAATTTCTTATTGCTCTTTTTAAATAAATAAATAATCCAAGAAATTAAGATTAAGTTATATAAGCTAAAATAAATATTAAATCTCGCAAAAATCCAATTCTGAGTTGCAATGATCATAAATAATAATCCTATTACAGACATATTTACAATAATGTCACTTTTTGGCCATAGTTTTCTTAATTTATCTCTTCCAAGATATGCAATTATTATAGGTACCAAATCGACAAATACCCTAATAATGTTCGCTCCACCAGCGTCAAAATTACTGTAATGACCATATTGTGTATCTTCAATTGCAGAAAATAAAAATTGTGAAAATACATTAAAACCAAAAACAATTAAGATCGCTAATCCTAATAATAAATATGTAACCTTAGTCCAAGCCTTTCTTCTAACAATAAAATAAATTGGAATTAATATTAGTGCACTTTCATGAAATGTGGATGCCAAAAGGATAATAAAAAAATAGCGTTTAAAATTCCCATCAATCAAATATTTAGTTGCCCAAAATATAATGGAAGCAGCTAAAAATTGACGTATACCATTCATTGATACTGTAAAAATACCTGATGTGATATAAACATACATACTTAATTCAATCATTTTTGTATAATGGTATAAAGTAAAAACGATTAAAACATTTGTTATTAATGCTGTTATGAAAATAAGAAGCTGTGGATCGCTAGATATGTTTTTTAAAATCATTTGTAAGACACCAAAGCCTGGGTCCTTATTCATTATTATATATTCCCAGGTGAAATCTTGAATTTCATATGAGTGCATGTATAAATAAGTATCACCAATATTATTTCTTAAACCAGACACAAGTACTATGCAAACCAGTGCTAAAATAATCAAAAATTTATTAGGTCTTATACTTACTTGAGAAAGTGAAGCACTATTTGCTGGTACATACCTAGATAAAAAAGCTATTATAAACACGGTAAAGAGCAATGCCCAAAGTACTGTCATTTTTCTATCCTTTCAATCTAAATTATTAACCACTTTTTAGCACAGTTGCTTTACTTGTTCTCGTTATATAAAAATAAAGTAATACCCCAAATGGTGTCGCTAATAAAGTTGTAAAAAATTTAGGTGATTCTAATAAAAACTTCTTATTCCCTATCATCAAACTACTAGACACATAATGCATCGACTCTCTAAGACTTTCTTTAAATGTTGGTGCATATTGAATCGCTACCTGTCTAAAAAAAGCAAATCCATTAGGATTTTTCTTATATTGATTAATAATATTCATACTTGAACCATCCGGTAAATACTCGACATAACAAAGAATCTCGTTCATTACCAGTAATGGAAACTCTTGATCAATTAGTATATATTTATAGCTTAATGGACAGTATTTTTCGCCTGGGAAGACTGGATAAGGCGGCGTTTTTTTCGTAAGTTCTGTTCTATAAACTAACTTTTTATCCCCTTTTACTTTATGCTTTCCATAAAGATGTGAAAGAGTAGATTCTTTTAGATGGTCAGGCATTTTTGTTCCTATTACCTTTCCATCTTGTGTTGCATCAAGACCGACAATACCTGCATATTGGTCACTGCCATGGCTCTGCCAAAATTCAACAATTTTTTCTACTGCGTCGTCTGCCATATAGTCGTCAGAATCGATGCAGACATTTAGTTCTGTTTCAATTAACTCATAAGCTGCATTATGTGCTCCATGCATTCCTTGGTTTTTCTGATAATGATAACGAATCGGTACTTTCTTTTCATTGATCCACATTTGAATAAGTTCTTTTGTATTATCAGTTGAGCCGTCATCGATAATTAGCCAGACAAAATCCTTACTTGTTTGCCTTTTTAGACTTTCGTAACAAAGGTGTAGTGTATAAGCACGATTAAATGTAGGCGTAAACACCGTTAATGTTGGATGCATTTCTTACACCTCCACCTTTTCTAAAGAATTTTCAAAGTAAAATTCTGTTAACCAGTTTGCCATCGTCTTTGTATCATATCCATTACTTTGTAGTATTTTTGATGTATCTGCATGTTCAATTGTCGTGTTTATTATCTTTTCAGCCCATTTGTCTGCTGTGTCTTTTAAACTTAAATATTGTATTCTACCAGTAATATTCGCTTCTGTCGTGATAGAATCAGAAACAATACAATTTAAACCAGCTGCTTGGGCTTCAACCAATACGACAGGTAATCCTTCAAATAAAGATGGAAATAGAAAAAGATCCATTACTTGCATAAGTTGTGGTATATCCTCTCTAACACCTAAAAACTTAACTTGAGAAGATAGCCCAAGCCTTTCCACTTTACTTTCCATTTCTGTCCGAAGGTGCCCACCACCTATTAATAGAAGCAGTGCATCCTTTTTTTTATCTGCTACAGCTTTAAAAATATCAAGAAGGAATTCATGATTTTTCTGTTTATTAAATCTACCAATATGGCCGATTACTAATTGATCGTTAATATTTAGTTCCTTTCTTATTTCTCTTCGTAGTTGTTCATTGTACTTAAAATCATCTACGTTTACAGCATTATTAAGTACTGTAACCTCTTTCTGTTCTCCAAATAACCATTTTCCAGCGTTCTTTGAGCAAGCAAAATAATCGGTAGGATTATCCTTCATGACATTTCTTGCATATAATCGAAAAGGAAGTTTTATATCAAATCCTAAATCACTTAAGTGGCTGTGTGTTATTCTGCATGGAACCCCGAATCGCTTTGCTGCCCGTAAGACGAAACTACTATTTTCGTTATTATGTGCATGAACAACATTAAATTCTTTATGCTTAGCAAAAAAGTCATTTAACAGATTAAAATATTTTCGATAATTACCAGGACGAATCTGTGGCATTCGAAAAATTTTACCGCCTAAACGCTCAATTTCATCATCATAATGACCTCTTTCTTCACGATGCACCATAAAATCAAATTGAATTTTCATTCGGTCAATTTGCCGGTAATAATTCATTAACATTGTTTCAAGACCGCCGCGATTCATGATCGTTACTACTTGTAAAACCCTTATAGGTTGCAATTTTATCCCCCCTATCTAATTGTTTTCCTTAGAACTTCGATTGACATTAACATGATGTATAATCCGAAGGCTAATCTTTTTTTGGCAAAGTAAAAAAACGTTTTCCAGATTATTGAACAATGCTTCAATTCAAATTGATCGAGAGAACGTTTGATACGAGAATTATTTAAAACATTTTTCAAGTCACTCACTTGTTTAAGAATTGAGTATCTATTCCCTTTACTAATTGTATTCAACCCTAATCCTAACGTACTTAAGCTAATGCGATTACTAAGAGCTATTTGAAATTCCTCACTCATATTTTTTTCATACAAAAAGTTTTCTATACTATTATAAAGCTTACCAAACTGACTGACTAAATTTGGATTGTGTTTTGATGTAATCGATGTGTTGTTTGCACGCCAATAATGATAATAAGGTTTGTTAAGAAATACGAAGCTTTTCGCATAATAACTAGCATAAATATTAAAAAGTGTGTCTTCATTGCTGCCTATTTCCTTTAATTCTACAAAATGTATATTATTGTTTTTTATTAATTCTGCTCGATATAGCTTTGACCAAACCGTTCCCCAAGCATCAAGGAGCTCAGGATTTGCAACCTCTTCATTTAATGGACCAACTAAACGACGCATGAAGTTTTTTTGAACATCTCCATTGTGAAAGGAACTTAAATTAGGTAAATCAAATATTTTTTCTTTTGCATGTGTACCGAATTCACGAATATAACTACACATGACGATATCTATTTGATCCTTTTCAGCGATCTCCAACATATGTTTATACATAAAAGGATTAATCCAGTCATCTGGATCAACAAAGCCGATATATTCTCCATTTGCTTTCTTTACTCCATCATTTCTCGCAGCTGAAACACCTTCATTTTCCTTATCTATAACAACAATTCGATCATCTTTATCCGCGTATTCCTTGAGAATAGTTAAGCTAGAATCTGTCGATCCATCATTAATGCCTATAATTTCAAAACCCTTTAACTCTTGTTTTAATAAGCTATCTAAGCATCTGCCTAAATATTTTTCTACATTATATATAGGCACGATTATACTTATTTTTGGTTTCATCTGTCTCCCTCAACATATACCGAGAATATATATGATCTAATTCTTTTTTTACAGTTCCTAAGGAAAATTTGTTTACCATTCTTAAACTATTTTTTCCTAGAACTTCATATAACTCTTTATTAATCCCTAAATCTTGCAATCTATTAGAAAATATTTTGCATTCTCCATGTTTAATAATAAACCCATTTTCTTGATCCTTTACTAACTGACAATGCCCCCGATTCTCCGTCGCCACCACCGGCAATCCGCATGCCATCGCCTCCATAATATTAACTGGCAACCCTTCCCGCAAACTGGAGGCGACTGCCACATCACAGATTGGAAGGAGATTGACAATGTCGTTGCGATAGCCTAAAAACTCTACCATATGATCAACACCAAGCTCAGAAGCTAATTTTCTGCAAGAATCCTGAAATACACCTTCCCCTGCTAACAGAAGCTTTGCTTTCGGTAAGGTTTCCTTCAATTCAGACATTGCTTTAATAAGAAGCTGCTGATTCTTATTTTTGTTAAATTCGGCTGCGTAGAAGAGCAGGAAATCTTCTCGTTTGTAACCTAGTTTCTTTCTTTGCTCGTTTTTTTCTGTATGGCTGATCGGTTTGAATCGTTCCGTATCCACCCCGACCCCATGAACATGTTCCACCTCACCTGACTTAAATCGGTGGGAAATCGCCAGTTTGTAATCTTCCTCATTTATCGTGATCAAACAGTCTGTATATTTTGCTAATGCTTTCTCAATCGGATAATAAAGAAGCCAATTTATCATGGGAGCTCCTTTGCAAAAATGAAAACCATGTGCTGTATAAAGAACCTTTGTTCCACTTTTTCTGGCATGCTTTGCTGCCAAGCGTGATAGAACGCCTCCCATCGGTGTGTGGCAATGGATGATCTTAAAGTCATTTTCATGAATGATTGATTTTAGTTGCTGAAAGGCTGCAATGTTCATTTTGTGAAAAGGTGAGCGTTGAATCGGAATATTATATTTCCGATCAACATATGGAAGCTCGATTTCTCCGTTTGCAGCAATATGAACCTCCCAGCCTTTTTCTTTAAACCATTTCAGGATTGGCAGATGAAAGGCTTTGAAATGATAGTCAACGGTTGCACAGAATAACACTTTATTTAGCATGGTTTTTTCACCCTTTTTAAGAGCATGAAAAAAACACCCTGATATCATATGGGTGTTATATTTCAGTCATTTCTTTTTCGATTACCGTATTTAAAAACTGCAATAGTTCGTACTTTAGTTCTTCTCGCTGTAATGCGAGCTCAATGGTTGTTTGAATAAAGCCCATTTTCTCACCAACATCATAGCGTTTGCCCTCAAAGTTATAGGCATAAATGGCTTCAAAGCGGTTAAGTGATGCGATAGCATCTGTCAGTTGAATTTCACCACCAGCACCTGGACTTTGCTCCTCCAGCATGTCAAATATTTTAGGATTTAAAATATAGCGACCCATGATCGCCAGCGTAGAGGGTGACTCCTCTTGCTTTGGTTTTTCAACTAGATTGCTAACATTATAGAAACGCTCGCCAATTTCTACTGCATCAACAATTCCGTATCGCGAAACTTCTTCTTCTTTTACATGCTGTACACCAATAATTGATGCGTTGTAGCGCTCGTATTGTTCAATCATTTGCTGGAGGCAAGGCTTTTCTGCTCTTACGATATCATCTCCAAGTAAAACAGCAAAAGGTTCATTGCCGATAAACTTTCGGGCACACCAAATCGCATGGCCTAAACCGCGTGGTTCCTTTTGGCGAATATAATGAATATCGACTAATTTCGATGCTTTCTGTACTTCGCTCAGCAATTCCAGCTTTCCTTTTTCCATTAACGTGTGTTCAAGTTCAAAGGAATGATCAAAGTGATCTTCAATCGCACGTTTCCCTTTCCCGGTCACGATAATAATATCTTCTATGCCTGATTCAACCGCCTCTTCAATAATGTATTGAATCGTAGGTTTATCAACGATTGGCAGCATTTCCTTCGGCATTGCTTTTGTTGCAGGCAAAAATCTTGTTCCTAAGCCTGCTGCTGGAATAATTGCTTTTCTTACCTTCACCGACGACACTCTCCTCTATTATACTGACACTAATTTCTTCTGATAGGCAATTCGTTCATTTGCTAGATCGACCAATACTTTTCTTAAATGATTTCGTTCTAGTAATCTAAAGTTATTGATAATATACTCAATTTCTTCTATATATAACTCAGAGGTTTTTCCAATGTAGATCTTCGGATAAATTTGCTCCTCGTGAACTTCCTCTTTCTTTAGCAGCTCTTCGAAAAGCTTTTCACCTGGCCTCATCCCGGTAAATTCAATGCCGATGTCGTCAATATTATTTCCTGAGAGCTTTATCAAATTTTTCGCAAGATCGACGATTTTAACTGGTTCTCCCATATCAAGGACAAAAATTTCTCCGCCCTTTGCTAAGGCACCAGCTTGAATGACTAATCGCGATGCTTCTGGTATGGTCATAAAGTAACGAACCATATCAGGATGTGTCACGGTTACGGGGCCGCCATTTTGAATTTGCTTTTTAAATAACGGGATCACACTGCCTCTGCTTCCTAATACATTCCCGAAGCGAACTGCGACAAATCTTGTTGAGCTTATTTGGTCAAAATGCTGTATAATCATCTCAGCTAAACGCTTAGTGGAGCCCATCACACTTGTCGGATTTACAGCCTTATCCGTTGAAATCATGACAAATGTTTCTACACCATGTAAATTTGAGGCTTCGGCAATATTCTTTGTCCCGATGATATTATTTTTAACCGCTTCCTCAGGGCTTCGCTCCATTAACGGAACATGCTTATGTGCCGCTGCATGGTAGACAACATCAGGTTGATAAATGGTCATGACGTTCATAAGCTTATCGTAATCCTGAAGATCCGCAATTTCGGTAATGAATTCGATACCAGTGTCTTTGAAAGCTTCCTTTAACTCCATTTCTATCGTATAAATACTGTTCTCTCCATGCCCAAGTAAAACTAGTGCTCTCGGATTAAATTTTGAAATTTGCCTGCAGATCTCAGATCCAATGGAACCGCCAGCACCTGTTACAAGCACCACTTTTTCTGTTACATAATCACAGATGCTTGTCATGTCAAGCTCGACTGCTTCTCGTCCGAGAAGATCTTCCACCTGGACATCACGGAATTGGTTAACAGAGACCTTCCCAGTCATCAGATCTTCAAGCATAGGAATCATTTGTGTTTTTGCTGATGTTTTCGCACACTCCTTAAATATTTCATTAAGCTGTTTTTTATTTAAGGATGGAATCGCAATGACAATATTTGAAATGTGTAACGAGTTTGCCAGCTGCTCAATTTGCTTGACACCGCCGATAACAGGAATCCCTAAAATATCTAGCTTTTGCTTATTTACATTATCATCAATAAAGGCAACGGGAAGCAGCTCAGCATCATGGTTGTGTAATAGCTGTCTTGCGACCATTGTTCCGGCTGCACCCGCTCCTACAATCAGTGTTCTCTTTTTATTTAAAGGGTGTTTTAAGTACGTATCTCGATAAACTCTCCAAAAGAAGCGCGAACCCCCGATCAACAGCAAATGAATCATCCATGTGATGGTTAAGATCCGGTAATCAACCTGTTTTTGGACAAGTTGTTGAACGATGCCTGTCACTATAATTGTATAAGTGATGACCTTAAAAATGCTGATTAATTCCCCAATGCTAGCATATTCCCATGCTTTTTTATAAAGCTTATATAAAAATGAAAATAAATGATGACCAAACAATAACGAGATGGAACTGATAAACAATTGGATTGTTAAGGCTTGAAGAGATGGATTAATTAACAATTGGCTAAAATAAATCGTTGATAATACAATACATGAATCTAAAAGAATCAATAACCATATGCGACTATGATAAGACATTGCTTTCTCACTCCCTTCCGCTTAATCTTGTGACATTTTCTTAAGAATGATAATTCGTTTTTCAATCGCATAATCGAGAACTTTTTTAAATTGCTCAAGCTGGTCAAGTGATGCATCCTGTTTTATGTAGCGCACGAGCTTTTTCATGACCTTAGGAAATTGATCAAACTCCTTCATGGTTTCAGCTCCTTTTATTAAAATCCTTACCTATATATCTCATAGCCGAGACATATACGTAACCATTTTAATAAGTTGGGCATTTAACCCGCCCTCACACCACACTCTTGACGACTTGCGTCTAAGGTTTTTTCAACCCACAGCATGGCCGAGTACCTCCATTGATAAAGGAGAGGAGATATCACCTTATAAAGCACATATTATTCTTAATAAAGAACATATAAACAAAAAAATTATTCCCTTTCGTTCAAAATCACACCGAGCACTTTTGCCCTAACGAGATTTAACAACCGATTTGCCTCAGCGGCTTTTTCCCGATCTGATTTGCCGCTGTTTAGAACCAAAACGACACCATCACACTGTCCTGCTAGAAGCTTTGTATCAGTCGTTTCAAGCACTGGCGGACTATCAAATAGAATCACATCATATTCTTCTTTGCTATCTTTTATAAAGTAACTCATCGCCTTTGAGCCAATTAATTCCGTAGGATTTGGAGGAATTAACCCGCTTGTTAAGACCTCCAGTCTGCCAATCTGCGTTTGAAAGATGGCATCTTCTAATGAAGTACGCCCCATTAATACATCTGTTAACCCATAGGAATCCTTTAAATTAAAGGATGTATGTAAGATCGGTTTACGAAGGTTTGCATCAACAAGCAAAACTCTATCACCTTGCTGTGACATAGAAATCGCTAAGTTAATGGCAGATGTTGTTTTTCCCTCACCTGTTGAAGGCGAGGTGATCATTAGCGTTTTATGCTTGCGATCAATCGATGAAAACTGAATATTTGTCCTAATGGTCCGAAATTGTTCAGCAATTTTTGAGTTAGGGTTCGTATGTGAAACAAAATGGCGCTTTGTCATTTCTTTTAACGATTTTTTTCTATTTAAATTAAGAACCAAGTGTCTCACTCCTATACTCAAATCTCGCCTGCTTTTTTTTCTTTTTTTGCATATTTTTCTTTTTCATTTTCGATACAGATCCTAAAACTGGGATACCAAGCAGCTCCTCAACTTCATATTCCTTCCTTACACTGTTATTTAACGAATCTAATAGAAAGGCTATTCCTATACCAATAACAATCCCACCGATAAAACCAATTATGACCGTTTTGTTTCGATCTTGATTAATTGGTATAGGGTTAACCTTTGCATCAGAGAGCCGCTTCACATCTTTAAAATCCATGATCTTAGGGATTTCTTCTTTATATGTTTCAGCCACTGCATTCGCAAGGGTAGCTGCCTGTTCAGGGTTGGAATCAAGAACGGTAATGGTAACAACCTGGGAATTTTCTATGCTGCCAACCGTTATCTTATTGCTTAAAACTTCTGGTGGGTAAGATAATTCTAACTTGTTCACTACCTTTTCTAAGACGGTTGTATCTTGAATAATAACCTTTAACGTCGTGATTAAACTTGCATCAGCGCCAATGATGATGCGTGAGGTTGCCTGATACATAGGGGTATAGGTTGTAAATGAATAATAGGCACCCGCAGAGGTTGTAAAAATTGTTAGGAAAATAATAATCCACACATATCGTTTTAATACTTGAAGAACCTCTTTTAAATTTATTTCTTTCGCTTGTTTATATTCATGTTGTCTGTCATCAAACTCAGGAAAGCTGGACATGTTACTTCTTCACCTTCTTAATTAAGATTTCATTCTTAATAAAGAACAAAAAATTTTTTTACTGTTTTAGATGTTTCCTCTTCTATAAAACTAGAATAGTTCACTATAAAGAACAAGTCAACATTATTTCGTTAATTTTTTAAAGTTTTACAAAAAGTAAATAAATAGTCTTATTTAAATTTTATCTTTACTGTTCCTCTATCATATTTTGTTTGCATCCTATTTATGACAAAATGATCTAATCTCCCGTTCATTTAAAAGATTCCTTCATGATCATAACCAATATTGTCTAAGATCAATATATGCCATTTCACCTATTTTATAAAAGTTTCAAATTTCGTCTAATTTTCGTTAAAAAGAACATAAATCCCAGTTTTTCTCTATTTTTCTTTGATTTTCATATTTATTTGTTATTTTATTAAGAACAAATTGTTTCATATAATGAATGATGAAAGACTATAATAGGTGATGAAGATAAGGAGAACGTCTAAATGGTGGGAGAACGTTTAAGGGAGCTGAGGCTGGAGAAAGGATATTCAATAAGTGAATTAGCTGAGTTAGCCGGAGTTTCAAAATCTTACTTAAGCTATATTGAACGCGATGTACAAAAAAATCCTTCGCTGCAATTTTTAAAAAAGATTGCGTCAACATTGGACATAGATGTTGAAGTGTTGTTAGGTCCCTCAGCTTCTGAAAACCAATCAAAGAATTTTGTGTTTGATGAAGAATGGAGCCGATTGTTAAATAAGGCAATTGAAGAAGGTATGAGTAAAAAGGATTTTAAAGAATTTAGAGATTATTTAAGGTTTCAAAAATGGAAGGAAAGAAAAAAACAAGATTCCAATCTTATCCAGGAGGACAAGCCAAATGAATGAAGGAAAGACAAAGCTTCATGCCGAGCAGTTAGATAAAGAATGGATCGAACTTATGAAAGAAGCAAAGAAGCTTGGATTGTCCTTTGATGAAATTCAACAGTTTCTTCAGCATGGGAAGGTTTAAATGTAACAAAAAGGCCGTCATCTGACGACCTTCTTGTTCGTTTTCTTTTCTCTTCATCACGATTATTGCTAATCACTAAGGGAGAGAAATATTAATCTCCCCCGCCTCCACCGCCGCCATCTCCTCCTGAATCACCGCCAAAGCTGCTAAATGAATCATTAGAAGAATCACTATGTCCTTGTTCATGTTTAGGATCGGAATCACCTATCAAATTTGGTGGAATAAAGGTTGAGTTATGTTTTCTCGATTTTTTGTTTTTCTTGCTCTTCGTACTAACGATTACAGCTATGATCATAAAAAACAATGTAATGAAAAAAAGAGTAGAAATAATGGCTTCCATCTTTTATCCTCTCCTTTTTCGTTTTACTTTCATGTATTCAATTGTCAAACCCTTACCATCTATGAAAATGTATAGCTTTCATGTAATTGGAAATAAATACATAGTAAGGGTGGTGTCAACATGAAAAAATGGATATTTTTTCTTACTTTACTATACGGTTTAACTTTTTCTCCGGTTTCATTTTTATCGGACGCTCAGGCTGTTTCCCAAAAAACCTGGGAAGAAGTTGCTGTCAATGAAACAAAAAAACGATATCCGTTATCACAAGTACTGTTTTCACAGAAAATTTGGGACAATTCAAAAAAGGATATCACAGTAAAGCAATATCGGTTAACATTACGAGAAGGTATGGAGGACTTTGCGGTCTATACAACCATTACCTATGATTCTTCCACTGGCGAAATCAAAAAGATTCAGGTTATTCCTGAAGCATAAGAAAACGATAAGTGCTGGCTCTATTTAATAAAGGAGTCAGCTTTTTGATTTCTTTCATGATAACATAAATCCAGTGTGGAGGTTTTTCAAAAAATGAAAACAATTTTTAAAAGCTAATAAAAAACGATACAATTCCACTATAAATTGTACCGTTTTCAACCTCATTTTTTTCGTTTATTCAACATCAGCTTTAGAGAAAAGGGAAGGACGCCAAACCACCAATTGCTGTAAAATGTTGATGATGTTTCAACATTTTTTCGTTCTTCACGAAGCTGCTTTCTAGCTTCTTTAGGAGTATCCATATATTTGACGATTTGTTGTGTTACATATTTAACATAGTCATTAGCAGACAAGGCAAAAACACCTCTAATCTTTTGTTATCACCTCTATTTATTGCCAAAAGCCATTTATTTTAGTCGTGTTTCGATTTCATTTACGATTTCTTCAATGCTTTTATTTGATGTTTCGATCAGAAACGTGCAATCTTGATAGTGCTCTTCACGCGAAAGATATAATTCAGCAAGTTGCGCTTTTGTTTTCTTACTGGCAAGCGGTCGATTTGTATCAGTATGAATGCGATCGTAAATAATGTCTAAGTCGGCATGCAATGAGATCACATATCCATGCTTTTTCATCCATTGGCGGTTTTCTTTTTTTATGACGATTCCTCCGCCGGTGGTAATAATAACATCATCCGTAGGAAGCTCTTTAAGAATAGTCGTTTCCTCATTTCGAAAGAATTCCTCTCCATAGTTCGTAAATATCTCTTTTATCGTCATATTCAGCTTTTTCTCAATTTGTTGATCTGTATCAAGTACTGGCAAAGCAAGCTCTCTAGCCAAATATTCTCCGATTGTTGTTTTTCCTGCGCCCATAAACCCAGTCAAATAAATTGCCTTCAACGCATAAATCCTCCACGGTTTTCTTTCTACAATAACACAAGAGCTAATATTCAGACCATAAGATCATTTCATTTTTTGATAGATCAAATTGATATCTTGCTTTATTCACTTTATTTCTTATTGTTTTACATGTTAAGTGTACTTCATAAATGCTTGGAGATAATTTCTTGATTTCATAAGAAAGGCTCCCATTTATTGTATTTGATTGATAAGACATGATAGGTGTGGCTGATTGGCTTTTGATTTCCAAAAGTGACTGATCTACCGCGAGTTGCATTAAATTTTCCAGTATATAATATTGCTTTGTTTCCGAATAAAACTGTTTTTCACTAATCAGGACACTTGAAATATAAGCAACGATAAACAAACAAAAGAGGATAACACCGAGTGTGGTTGGAAAAATAAATCCTTTTTCATTCCTCATATCTCATGCCCTATCCCTCATAAATCGAAAGGTATATTGAAATTCATTTCCAGCTTTACTTACCAAAGATAACTGGATCCCAGAAGGCACCTGTTTAAATTCAAGTGTTTTTACTTTTAGTAAAAACAGTTCATGTCCTGTTCCATACACCTGTCTGCGAATCATATTAGGATAGTAATGAACACTAACCAGTTTCCCTTCATTATTTGTAAAGGTTATTTCCGTTGTTTTTACAGAAAGATTCTTTGCCTCATTTAATTCTTTTTGTAATTGAATAACAAAGAGTTCCCATTCAAAAGGTTTTAAATCATCTGAATGTTGAGAGTGTGTAAGTAAAAAATGGAGGATAACGGAAAGCGATGTGATAATAATCGAATAGATAAAGAAGGATAAAATTAAATTTAAAAACGTATATCCTTTTTCATTATGTAACCAGATAACATACTGATTTTGTTTTTTCGAATGAATTTTTCCAAGATAAGCATGCCTTTGAATAATTTCTTTCCTCCTCCCATGTTAAGGTATAGTGTACATTATCCTTTACAAACTGTTCATTTAACTTTGGAGCTTGATCATAAAACACCTGTTGTGTTTTTTCGTGCAGTATCTTATAGGCTTGTAATGACTGTTGGGCGTTAAGTCTTTCTTGCGTTAAGAGAACAAGCTGAGGAATGAGAATTGTGACAATCAAGCTCCACATACTGAATGCTGCGATTGTTTCTGCAAAGGAAAATCCCTTACAATTTTTCAATATTCATCCTCCCCTTTCCAAGATAAAAAACAGCTTTATAGGTTGTTTCATGATAAGTGATGTGTAACGTTCCACTTTTTTGAATAGATCCATTGCCGTTATACGTCACCCGATTTTTAAGTGTAACTCCTTCGATTTTTATATCAGCATGGTATTTCCTTGTAAGTAAAGTTTTATTCGTATCAACTGATACCACTTTGTATTGATGCTGATCTACTAGAAATAAAATATATACGGTTGATTCATTCACTAATGCAAATTGTTGGGTAAGCAATACATCCTTTTCAAATTGATCTAAAAACGTATCTATGATTTTTTTATGATACATAGGTACAATGTTCATTATTACAGTTAAACTCATAATGCTTGCAATTGATAGAACAAGCAGTGATTCGATAAGAGTAAAACCATTTTTATTGTGTTGCTGCTGCACCTTCAGTTACCTCACCATTAGCAGATATCGTCACACTGCTTCCATTTGGACATTTCGGCGATTCTCTCAAGTAACCTGCATCCACTAATTGATCCACAGTAGGCGTGGCATTGTTTTCAATTTCATATGCGGTTACTTGTGCTTGCACCATATTAATTAAACCTTCGCAGCCTTTCTCTTGAATACTAGAATTATGCTTCGTTACATTCGGTATTGTGATTAGTAATAAAACCGAGATCACTAATAGGACGATAAGCATTTCAATTAGTGTAAAACCCTTTTGATTGTTCATTTTTCCCTCCTACAAATTTTCCATCATATTATACATTGGCAATAGCATAGATAAATAGACAAACAGAACAACTACTCCGACAAAGGCGTAAATGGTTGGTTGGATAATGGCCATCGTCTTAATAATTTTATTCTCCAGCTTTTCGATCACAAATTGACTATACATAAATAACTCCCTGGCAAGCTGTCCATTCGCTTGTCCATGTAAAATGACAAGTGCAAGCTCCTTTTCATAAAAATGGCTATCTTCAATTATTTGATGAAGCTGTACTCCTGCTTTTAATTTTTCAATAAAACGGCTGGCTTCTGTTCGATAAAATGGCAATATATTTTGCTTTTCAAAGATTTTTAGGCTTTCAAACGTAGAGAGTCCTCCCCTTAATAAATTACTAAGCTGAAGAGCAAAAAAATAGCTATGCAGCATACAGAAAATTCTTTTAACGGTTGGGATTTTAATCATAATCTCCATTTGTTCATTGATCGGCTTTTTCTTAAAAATAAAAAAATAATAGAGGATGATCATTATTGTGATGATGAATCCACCTATACCACACCACTTCAACAATGCAAAAAGAACTAATAGAAATATAGAGAAAAAAGATTGTTCCAAATTCATTGAATTGTAAAGCTGCTGAAATTGCGGACTTATAACCGATTGTACAATGGAAAGGATGATACTGACGGTTATAATTAAAAAGATTGGATAGCGAAGGATTTTTGCAAGTTTATCTAAATGAGTCATTTTTTTGTGAAGAATTTCGCTGCTTTCTTTTAATGCAAATTCCAAATCACCATGCTGCTCTGCAAAATAAAGGTAGCTCAATACATCGCGGTGAAAATGCAATTTGGAAAGAACTGATCGAAATGAATGCCCTGACGAAAGCTGGTTTATACAAATTAATAAGTCCCTCTTTTTACTGCCTTGTTCATTGACATAAAGAAAACTTAACGCTTCGTTCAAGGTATAGCCCTTTTCAAGCATACTGCTTAACCTTTTTAAAATTTCTGCTTGCTCCTCCAAGCTCCATTTATCTTTAATCTTCATATCGAAACACCCAACGGTCATATGAATTTGGGTATAAATAACCTAAAGCAATCCCCTTTTTAATGACATCTTTCAGCATCGGATAGGAATAGGCTGCCACTTCTCCCTTTGCTTCCTTTACAACAGCAGCCAGGTTCTTACCAAAAAGTAATTCATAGACACTTAAGCGTCTTTTTTTTCTGAGCTTTTTACAGTAAGGAGGACATTCTCCTTCGCAAAAAGGGCATTTTAACTGAACAAGCCGTTGAGCAGAAACTGCAATTAAGGTTTGTTCAATCTCTGATAAACTGACATCAAACTCCAACAGCCTATAAATCGCTCCTTTTGCATCTCTTGTATGCATGGTAGATAAAACCAAATGCCCTGTTAGGCTTGCTCGTATGGCGATTTGAGCCGTCTCCCGGTCACGAATCTCACCTACCATTATGATATCAGGATCATGTCTTAAGATCGCCTTTAAACCAGCTGCATAAGTAATACCTGCTTTCTCATTTACCTGAACCTGCATCACCTCTGCACTTTTTGTTTCTACAGGGTCCTCAAGGGTAATAATATTTCGATTAAAATGACGCTTAGCATAATGAATAAGCGAATAGAGAGTTGTTGTTTTGCCTGAGCCAGTCGGACCAGTAAAAATCATCAGTCCGTGAGAATGGTTTAATATGGAGAGCAGCTTGTTTGTTGTAGCAGGAAATAATGATAGCTGTGTAATTGGCGGAATTTTTTCTTGAGGCAAAAGCCGGATAACAAGGCTTTCTTCATGGATGGTTGGCAATGTTGATAAACGAAGATGAACATTAACATTTGTTGTTGTGATGGAAAGTGCGCCATTTTGCGGCCGTCTCCTCTCTCCAATATCCATTGAGGCAAGAAATTTAAAATGCGAAATAATCCGCTCACATATTTCTTTTTTCATGCTGTGCTTTTCAATCAGATCGTCATCAATCCGGAAATGAATAAGTGTTTCTTTTTCTTTAGGAACGATGTGAATATCTGAAGCTCGTAGGGCACATGCTTCTTCAATCAGCCGTTCACTAAGTTGTTCAATGGATTGCATGGTCTCATCTCCTTTCTGTTGCTTGCTACAAGGTCATTTTACAAGATATCTAACGGAATATCACATTGAGGAAAGAGAATTTTAAAGGATGGAAAATATGTTTTCTAACAATAAAAAATCAAAAAAAGATAGATAATCATTAAAAATATGTTATAAAAACTAAAAATTAGTATATAATACTAAATGTTATTAAGGAGCAGGAAGGATATTTGAGCAGTTACATCGATGGGCTATAGCCAAGCGGTAAGGCAACGGACTTTGACTCCGTCATGCGTTGGTTCGAATCCAGCTAGCCCAGTTATAAGAAAAGCGCAAGGGCCTTGAACAGCTTTGAGCAAATAAGACGAATTGAAATAGAAGGTGCTTTTTGCCTTCAATTCCAATTTGGCTAGACCCTAGAGGGGCTAGGCTCTGGAGCTAGACACAAAAACTATGTAAAAATTTTACCGTGCGCTTATTCATATTATAAGAACTTTAAAATTTCCGAATTAAAGTCGTCTGTATACATGGCAGACGACTTTTTTATTGCTGTTCTGCCTCTTTTCGTATCTAATTTTTAATCAATGGCTCCTTTGAATTGTTTTCTTTTTGCGATCCTGTAAACGCTATTTACAAGTATGTTAGCGTTACATTATAATAATTAAAGTAATGGACTTGTATGTTAGAGTATGATTTGTCAAAAGCTATGATTATGAAGTTGTATCAATCAACCATCATTACGTTTTGAACCTGTTATCCAACAGGGCAACAATACAGCTTAGGGCAAAGCCAACAAAGGAGGGATACATATGGATCGTATGTTCCGAGTATTAGGGTTTTGGACAGGAATCTTCGCTGTTATGTTTTATCTTGGTGACATGAAGACCACGTCCTTACTATTTTTCGGACAAACCGGGTTTTTCGTCTTTTTATCTTACTTAAAATTATCAGAGCGCATGTACATTTATATTTTCGGTGCTTATTTAACAATTTTCTTTGTCGGATTTACGTATTGGACAACATTCATGATGATTCCTGGACAAACTGCGGGTCATTAATTCAAAAAAACAGGCAGCCTAGGCTGCCTGTTTTTTTAGAATCCATTTAAAAACGGATTTCTTTCCATCTCTAGTTCAATGCTTGTTTCAGGACCATGCCCAGAAAGCACAAGAGTTTCCTCTGGAAGCGTGAGAAGTTTATCATGAATGCTTTTGATTAATTGCTGATGATTTCCGCCTGGTAGGTCTGTTCTGCCAATACTGCCGGCAAACAGTGCGTCGCCAGAAAAGACCAAGCCTGCTTCAGAGGAATAATAGGATACACTTCCAGGTGAATGTCCGGGTGTTTCAAAAACCTCTAAAGAAAAGCTGCCGATGTTTAATGTTCCTTCCCCTTTAATAAGTTCATCAGCAGGTGAAGCACTTATTTCCCCTGCCATAAAATATTGCGAGCCATTTAAAGAAGGGGCTGTCAGCCACTCTTTCTCATTTTTATGTACATAAACAGGGACCTTCCATTCGTTGCGAATCTCATCTACAGCACCAATATGATCAAAATGGGCATGTGTCAGTAAGATTGCTAATGGTTTTAAATGTTGCTGCTGTAAAATATTTGTTAACTTATGTGCGTCTCCGCCAGGGTCGATCACTAGGCACTCATTCTTATCGTTTGAGAAAAGATAACAATTTGTTTGCAGCGGGCCTAATGGCAGTTGTCTCCATTTCATTTTATTACCTCCAACTTATTCAATCCTCTTTTATTTTACACTATTCTTCTATTATACGATATCTCCATACATGACTGAATTTTATTATAAATGGTCATGCTATACACAAATGATGTTGATCAGTGTCCATCTAATTGGAAAATAAACTCGACAAACGTCATGAAACCGATTAAAATATTAGAAGGACTTGTTTGTATCTTGATATCATAAGCGATACAATGAAAACGATCTACATACGTAAGGAGGCTTTTTTAATGGGCTTAATTATTATTTTTGGACTTGTTACCATTCTTGCCATTTTCGGATTTATTCGTTCGCTAAGAGACAAAAATCTTCTTGGTGCTTTCTTTGCATTTGGAACATTAGCTGTATTCGGATGGTTTTCAGTTATGACTGTACTTCATCATGGATTCCCAACAGCACACTAATTCGAAAAAAACTGAAGCGCTCTAGTGCAAACGTAAAAAAACGAAGGATAAAAACCCCTTAGAAAAAATGCTAAGGGGTTTTACATTTAACCTTTTTTCATTATTTCTCATTAAGATGTCTTTGGACACTCTCAAGTTTGCTTTCCATCGTCGTTTTTTTGTCTCGGCGGTCATCAATCCGGATATTTGTAGCGACTCTTTGAATCCCTTTAGCAAATGGTGCTTCATGAATGGCTGTAATGACTTCAAATAATGTAGAAAGCTCGCCTTCAATGATCGTGTTCATTGGGGTTAATTGATACTGAATTCTCCCCTCATTTTCGTATTTCTTTAAAATATGTTGAATATCTGCTACATATTTACTTACGCTTGGATCATTTGTTCCTAATGGAATCACGGTTACATCTACAATTGCCATCATATCTTCCTTCCTATTTCAGTTTAATAAGTTCTTTTACTGCTTTGTTCTTTATATCGATTATATGTTCATACCTTGCTCCAAAGAGTGCGTATTTACCATTTGGAGACAGTATAAGTGGAAAATTTTCCAAGTTATCTATCAGTGTTTCCTTTTTCTCTGTTTGCAGGTCAAATGCTACTAATGAAAATGAGGTCAATGTTTCATCAGCTTCAATCATATAAAACATATCTTCTTTCGCATTCATGTCGTAATAGGGAATCGCCCATTCTGAGTATAACCCAACCAAACGTGTTGACATTTCGGCTACTTGCTTTTTATTCTCCATATCATAAAACCGGACAACAGCCGTACCTTGGTCATCAACTAATTCAATGGTCGAAATTTCATTTTCGAAATTCGTATTTGCCACTACATTTTCTGAAAGAAGAGCCTTCTCTTCAGTTTCGAAATTATATGCATAAAGTGGGGCAGTAAGTGCCGGAGATTCCTGATCCCATTTGAGATAAGTTATCTCTTGATTATTCAGCCATTGTATAAATGGAATTTGAATTGGATTTGCTGTGATGCTTTGTTCCTTTACATCCATGATATATGTTTGAAATGTCCAATCCTCATTAAAACTTGAGACAAAAAGCTCCTGGTGATTCATTTGGTTCCACGTATATTGCAATTCGTACGATTCTATTTTCGTTTGAAATTTAACCTTTGCCTGTGAATCCAACACAATTAATTCAGCTTCATAGCTTGTAGGACTTGTATGAACAAGAAACAGGCTTTGATCAGAGTTTGCTTGAAGCTGGACAATTGGTGCCTCAGTTTCAAAAAAAATGGAGGATTTACCAGTAATTAGATTATATGTATGTACAGTGGAACCGCCAGAATGATTGGTAATATAAAGAATCGTTTCATCATCTTTCCAGTCAGCAACTGAATGAAAAAAGCTTTCATCTAATTCTATAGGTAGTTTGGCTTCTTTTTCTATGGATTGGTTTTTTGACGTTTGTGGAAGCTCCCTTTCAGGTGAAAGCTCATTGTTTTGTTCTGGTTGATGAGATGGATTACAGCCTGCACCAAGAAGTAGAATGAACATAAGTAGGAAAAGAATTTTACTTGCTCTCATCAACTCCTCTTTCACCCCGTTTCTCTTTATATTTAAAAGTTATTCATCTCATAGAAAAAATACGTTTTACTATATTTACGTTAAAAAAAATGTTTTGTTTCATATTTTAGGAAAAAGCAAGTCAAAAAGGTATTGGGTGATTCCAACACCTTTTATGGTCTACATATATAAAGCAGCTAAAAAGATCCCTTTGCTTTTACGATAAATGTCATCAAATTGGGAAAACGGCAATGGATTAACACCAAACCCCAATTCTACTGTATATCCTGGCTTTCTCCAGTCATTTACATACCAATCCCTGAAACCGGCATGACTGTCAATATCCCTAACAGCCTTATAGCCGCTTAGCCTTTCAAATTCATTGACAATGTTCTCTGCCTCTTCAGGTTCTCTTCTTAAATAGCCCCAATAAATTTCCTCACCTTGGGTATGAAAAGCAAGCACACGATCGAACTGGCGCTTCCTAACAAGGTTTGCCAAGGCAATCGCTTCAGGCTCTGTTAAAGGAGCATCTCCAGGGTAATCACGAGGTGCTGGTGATTTAGGTATTTTTCGCTCTTTTTCAATTTCCCAATTAACAGGATATTGATTATTTAAATCAATTCCCCTTATATTCGCTTTCCATTGTGAGAAATCTCGGCTGTTGTTATTGATCTCAAGAACAGAGGCTTGGAATGACGATTGATCAGGTAATCCATTCAGCACTAAATCAACACCATCAGGATTTACCATTGGTACAAAAGAAATGGTTGTAGCATGATACAGGGATAAACAATTAAGATCTTCAAATTTCTCCCCTCTGACTAGTGCTTGTAAATAATCACCCAGCCAGTGCATCATAATACTCGTTGTAATCCATTCATTCGCATGAAATGAACCATTCATATGCACTTTTTTTATCCCTCTGCCTATTGTTAGCTCAATAATTGGGCTGCCTAATACACTATACCCTATAATCTCCTTTTTCATAAATGGATACATTAATAAAAGCCGGTCAATCTCTTTGAATAGCCCTTTAGAATCATAAGGCTTCTTTGTATTAAGAATTGTATCATGCCCGCTGTCATCCTGCACCATTGTCGCTGGTTTGTTCATAAGATCTACAAATTCACTTCTTTCAAGCTTCAAACCAGATTGATAAGGGATCTTGATATGTGTATTTGCTTCAATTATACCTGTTTCAAGCTCTATTGTTCCATTACTATCTATAATTAGTTCTTTAGCAATACCTAAGTGATTAGCAAGCCGTTCAAGCGAGAGTTCTTTCCTCGTACATATGATCATTATAACTTCTCCCTCCTAATAGCCCATTTATGATTAGTTTATGTAGAAAGAGATGGAATGTTGATATCATGAAAAGTTAAAACAAAAGCTTAACACCTTGAACAGCCCCGACCTCGAGGAGTTAGACGCTGTAGGTGGATGCCGAAGCGCTTATCCTCAGATTAGAGCCATTCATAAACTCCTTATAAACAACAAAAAAGCTGACTTGAAGAACATCTTGCTTTCAAGTCAACTTTAAAGGTTAATTTGATTCTGTTGTTGATGTTTTTTGCTCAGCATCTTCAGCTTCGGCTTCTTTACCATAGAAACGTAGCAGATCGCCATAAATGATTTCATCAGAATAATTAAGCTCTTGCTTTGCTTTCTCCATATACGGATCGCAAACAGCTAAATCTGTTTCTTCACCAGTTGCCTTATCATAGCATACTCCGCGAGTATAGACATTGTTTTCTGTAATAAAGCTTCCGTCTCTTAGTACCGTAAATGAAAGTTTATCATCTGAGAATACATCGGTACCGAATTGAATTTGTTCACTAGTATCAATTCCAAGCAAGCTCATGATCGTTGGTCTAATATCGATTTGACCAGCAACCTTTGAGAAGGTTTGCGGGTTTTTATCTGTCACGCCAGGGATATGCACAATAAATGGCACCCTTTGTAATTGAATGGTTTCAAATGGCGTAATTTCTTTCCCCAGGAATTTTTCCATTGCAACATTATGGTTCTCAGAGATTCCGTAATGGTCACCATATAAAATGATTATTGAGTTTTCATATACATCTGTTTGCTTTAATTTATCGAAGAAATGTTTAACAGCTTCATCCATATATCGTACTGTTGGGATGTACTGATTTAATGTTTTACTATTCGAGTCAAATTCTTCAATCATTTTATCCTCTTCACCTAATTCAAATGGGAAGTGGTTTGTTAAGGTAATCAGTCTTGTATAAAATGGCTGTGGAAGCTCATCGATATGTTGAACGGTTTGCTCCATAAAATCAATATCTTTTAATCCCCAACCGACTGAATTTTCTTCAGTAACCTCATAATCATTCACATCATAGAAACGGTCATAGCCTAAAGTCTCATACATAATGTCGCGATTCCAGAAGCTTTTATTGTTCGCATGGAAAATCGATGAGTAATATCCATAATCCTTTAAAATCTCTGGGCTAGCTGTGTACTCATTGCTGCTATTGGTAAAATAAACTGCACCGCGACCTAATGGATAAAGAGAGTTATCAACAATAAATTCGGAATCTGACGTTTTACCTTGACCGGTTTGATGATAAAAATTTTCAAAATAATAACTTTCTTTAATTAGATCATTTAAAAACGGCGTAATTTCTTGACCATTTAATTTTTCATTGATCACAAAGTTTTGCAGTGATTCTAATGAAAGTAAAATAACGTTTCTTCCTTCAGCAATACCGTTCAAATCCTGTGAAGGTTCTTTACGGTTTGCATTGACATAGTTCTCAATCTCAGTAAGGCTATTGCTATCGGCTAAAGCACGTTGAGCCGAAGTTTTCGATTGTAAAATGACATCGTAAATATGAAAGTTGAACACACTAATATTTTTTACAAGCATTTCACGGTCAAAGGAACGAGTTAACAATTGTGGACGCTCTGTTTCGGCTAATCCAAGATTAAAGAAGAAGACAGCTGCAACTAATAAGAAGTATGCCGATCTTTCTTTTCTTGTTAGTTGTGATGAAGATTTAAAAGTTGGCTTTTTTAATAACCAGAATAATACGGCAATGTCAACAAACATTAGGAGGTCTGTCGGCAAAAATAAACCGCTTATACTGCTCCCTAAATCTCCCATATTGCTTGTCTGAAATAAAACAGGAATGGTTAAGAAGTCATTGAAGAAGCGATAGAAAACCATGTTTGCTAATAATAAACCTGTTACAAAAATACTGGCACCGAATATATACCTGTTTCGGTTCTTTTCTTTCATGAATAACCCAACCCCAAAAATTAACAACAGAAAGCTGATAGGGTTAATGAATAAGATAAATTCTTGGGTAAAGTTTTCAATTTTAATATCGAAGCTAGTTTTATAGACAATATATGTTTTGATCCACATGAATAACGTTGCTAATAGCAAGTATGAAATTTTCGAAAAAGATTTCTTACGCATCCAAATACCTCCTCATCCCTTGGAACAATCGCACTTACACTCTCTAATATCTCTAATGTAATTTTTTCCATATATTAGTCAGCACCAAATAACTAAATCATATCTTAATACTTCTTTTACAAAAAATCAATCATTTTTAACATTACCCCAACAATAGCATGATAGAATTATAATGTTTAGCTTATTCTTTTTACCCTACTATTAGACGTATGAAACCTTAAAAAGTTTCGTTGGTGTTAAAGTTAAAAAATTCAGAAAACTATTATCGACATATTGAGATATTTATGTGCATCTACAACATCCTTTGGAACTTGGGAATTTCATATTTCAATGAACAAAAGGAGCACCCTTTCGTTAGAGGCTCCTTTTTATTATCCCGAATTAGTCATTGTTTATTTATCAGTTAGCTTAGTTTTTGCTAACCATGCACCACCAATTACCCCGGCATCATTCCCTAATGTTGCAATTGCGATTGTGGCAGCATCGCCTACTCTTGGGAATGCAAAGCGTTTAAAATAATGCTCCACTTTGTTTATTAATTGATCTCCTGCCTTCGATACTCCACCGCCAATAACGATTTTTTCAGGATTTAAGCCATTCGATATATTCGCTAGCATTAAACCTAGATGATATGTAACATAATCAATAATTTCCTCTGCTACCTCATCACCCTGTCCAAGTGCATCAAAAACATCCTTTGAAGTTAATTCAGATTGGTTTAGTTTATGTAAAACACTTTCTTTGTCAGTTGAAGCTAACTTTTCCTTAGCCACTCTCACAATTCCAGTTGCCGAAGCAATCGTCTCAATACAACCGTTCTTTCCGCAATTGCATGGTGCGCCTCCTTCTGGCACAACTGTGATATGGCCAATTTCACCACCAGCGCCGTTTACACCATGAATGACCTCACCATTTGCGATAAGACCTCCACCTACACCTGTTCCAAGTGTGACACAGATTAAGTCTTTTGCACCATCTCCAGCACCCTTCCACATTTCACCAATTGCTGCTATATTTGCATCATTATCAATAACAGCAGGAAGTCCTGTTTCCATTTCGAGATGATCTCTTAAAGGATAATCTTTCCAACCTAAGTTTACAGTTTCATAAATAAGTCCGCTTTCTAGGTTAACCGGTCCAGGAGCACCCATTCCAATGCCTGAAAGCTTTGATTTCGGGTACCCGAGTTCTTCCAACTTCGCATCAATTGCTTTTGCAATATCTGTCGTAATTTCTTTACCAGTTTTGTCTGTAGGAATCTCCCACTTTTCTACAATTTCTCCATAATAATTAATAAATGCCATTTTAATTGTCGTTCCACCTAAATCAATACCAACTAACCATTTTTCATTCAACAAAATCACCTTTTTCTACTATTATATATGCTTTTCGTAACCGTTTTCATTTGAGCTATTTTTACCTATCTTTTTAATATAAAATGTAGGATTCCTTATCATGAGGATAGGTACCTAGTCATGTCAAATGACGAACGGATTACGTTTTTACTAAATTAACCTTTTAGTCTTTGAACTTCCTGTCTTAACAAAAGAATGGCCATTTGAAAGTCCTTTGGATCAATCAGATTTGATTGGTATAGCTGCCGTAATTCCTCTTCCATTAATTCTAAATCAGCGATTCGATCCCCAATATAAATGATCGTTCCAAATTTTTTTAGAAGCTGTTGTACATCGTAAACTGTTTTCATCTAATCACCTGCTTCCATTTGTCTTTCCTATTTCGCATTAATTTGGAATCGTTTCATTCCGCTAAAGAATGTAGCTCCTTCTTTAAAGTATAAAGGAATTGCACCCTGCGTCAAGAAAACGTTTTTTATTTTAAAACTTTTTAATTCAAGGTTTATATGTATTACTTCACAATTGAGATAATTCCCCATCACTAATAAGATAATTAAAACAAAACAAATAAAGCTGTTTCAAAAAGGTCAGAGCCTTTTGAAACAGCTTTAACTTTATTTTTATCTATCTGGATCCTTAGGATGTAAAAATGGGGGACGTCTGTTTTTTAAGGGCATTGGAGCTCTTAATAAAACATCTCTCATTCCTCGATAATTAAATGGGATTAATGGATAAAGATATGGTACGTTAAATGATTTCATCCGTGCAAGCATAATCAGCCAGCAGGTGATTCCAGCAACAAAGCCAATAACCCCTAGCCATGCTGTAAAGAGCAAAAGAATGATTCGAAACATCCGATTTGCGAGCCCAAGCTCATAGCTTGGTGTTGCAAACGTACCAATTGCGGCGATCGATAAATAAAGGACAACCTCGTATGTTAAAAGACCAACCTCAACTGCTACCTGACCAATCATTAAAGCGGCGACTAATCCTAAAGCAGTAGCTAATGACGACGGTGTATGGATTGCTGCCATCCTTAGCACATCAATCCCAATCTCCACGAGCAAAAATTGGATTAGAAGGGGAATTTGTCTCTTATCATTAACCCCGATAAAATCTGTTCCTGGTGGTAACAACTCTGGATTTATCGCAAATAAATACCATAGGGGCAAAAGAAAAAGCGAGGCCCAGACGCCTATAAAACGTACAATCCGTAAGTAAGCTCCAACTACTGGCTTATTTCGATATTCTTCAACATGCTGAAGATGATGCCAAAAGGTTGTTGGTGTAATGATGGCGCTTGGTGAACCATCGACAAAAATAATCACATGCCCTTCGTACAAATGGGCTGCAGCGGTATCAGGCCTTTCCGTGTACCGAACCATTGGATAAGGGTTTAAATGCCTGCCAGCAATAAATTCTTCTATCGTTTTCTCTCCCATTGGCAAGCCGTCAGTATCGATTGCTTTGAGCGATTTTTTTAGATCCTCGACATGATCTAAATCAGCAATATCTTCTAAATAACAAATAACCACATCAGTCTTAGAACGTCTGCCAACCTGCATGTATTCCATTCGCAAGGAACGGTCTCTTATTCTTCTTCTTGTTAAGGCAGTGTTAAAAACGATTGTTTCCACATAACCATCTCTGGAGCCGCGTACTACCCGCTCCATATCAGGCTCTTCCGGACCTCTGACTGGATATGTTCTGGCATCAATTAAGATGACTTCGTCAATCCCATCAACAACTAGTGCGGTTGGGCCTGCTAAGACTGTATGAACAATTGAATTTAAATCATTTGTTTTATCTATTTCAACATATGGAATATATGTTTTTAAAAGCTTATCAAGTGTGTTTTCCTCAAGCTGCTCTGGCTCAAGTCGTGATAAATATTTCATTAAATAATGTAGAATATCATCCTTCACAAAGCCATCAACCATGAATAATGCCATTTTTCGTCCAGCATATTCAAGATCGAGGCGAATTACATCAAAGCTTTTTTTAACACCTAAACGTTCAGACAAATAATCGATATTTTCCTGAAAGTCTTTTGAAACGTATTTCTTTTCTCCCTCATATGTCATAAGATTTCTCCATTTCGTAACACAATTTGTTACTCATCCTAGACGAATAAATGGAAAAACATACCTTGAATAACGATTTTGTTTTGTTCTTTTTGTTAAGATAAAAATTAATGTTTAATCATATTTTATATGGATTTCTCATACATTTTATCAACCTGTCCTACGTTGGAGTTGATGCAAATGCAGCTAAAATGGATCTTTCTTCTTTTATTAGCCTTTATAACCTCAGGTTTTCTTTATGCTTATTATCATGGGAAATCGGTTCGTGAGAGCATTATTTTTTTCCCAATCGATGACTCAGTAAACTTCGAAAAAGCTTCTACTTCACTTCAATTTGTTGGAAAAAAAGATGCTGACGAATATACCATTGAATGGGAAGTTACCTCAATTACAAATAAAAAAATCTTTTTAAGACAAGATATTTCATTGTTATTTGCAGATGGTAAATTGCTGGATACTCTTTCTGAGTGGGAGGATCAAAGCCAAAAGCTTTCACAGTTCAAAAAGGTATCTGGAAAAGACAGCAGCCATTATCAGGCCATCAGCTTGCATTATGGAGAGATCCATTTAGAAAATAACCTTATTCGCAGTACACATTACATGACATATGATCATTTATATGTTATTGATTCTGAATTTACAGAACTGTTTTCATTTAAAAAACCGCATACAGAAGAAGAACAAGAGTGGAAAGATATTCTTGATAAAGTATCAGAACAGCATCTTGAAGTAAGTTGGAAGCAATTAATTAAATTTTATGATATTAATCAAGCTGATTATGAAGCGGTACCGTTAATCGAGCTTGCCAAATACAATACAAAGCCTATATTAGGTCTAACTATGGCTAAAACACAGGAAGTGATTGGCAGTCTTTGGGAGGGATTATACAAGCATTATTTTCTTGGACTGAAAACAAAAGAAGGCAAGGTGATCTCCCCAATTGGCAGCACAATGCCTCTCCTCTTATTTGCTAAAGATTATTCACATATTGTCATTCTTATCCAAGCTGAAAATAGCCAGCCTTTTAAACTGTTGCAAAATATTCAGCTTAATGATTAATTTTTTCTTTAAAAGCCTGGTAATTTTCATTTGATGGATCAAGTTCCAATGCTTTGTTTACTTGTTCCAAGGCTAAAGATATATTCCCTTCGTTTGCATATAGCACACTTAGATTATAATGTGCTTGGTGGTATGTATCATCATTAGCAACAATTTGTTTTAAATGGTCCTTCGCCTGATCATATTTTTTTAATTCAATTTCGGCAACTGATAACAGAAATAAGATATCATTTGAGTCATTATTCGTTTTGACCGCCTCACTTAAATAGCTATAAGCTTCATCATATTTTTCATCCTGTATAAGCTCTTGTCCCTGAAGAGCCATATACTGCGAATGCTGGTCTTTGGCATCTTTGAGACCGTATTGAATCATGCCTCCCAATAATGCAATAGTTGCCATTGCTCCTAAAAGTCGCAGGGAAATCTTTTTAGTCTTAGGCAGTTGTACAATAAGGGCCGCTAAAAATCCGCCGATTAAACCGCCAATATGTCCGGCATTATCAATATTTGGAATCGCAAACCCGATTGCAATATTAATGGCAATGATCACTAAAAGGTTTGATCCCATCGTTCTAAAAAATACTTTAGGATTTTGCACCCCGATGTATAATAGTGCACCAAAGCAGCCAAAAATCGCTCCTGAAGCTCCTGCAGAAAGGAATGGACTAAACGCAAAGCTGACAACTGAACCGGAAATGCCGGCAACTAAATAAATAAACAAAAACCTTAATGAACCATATGCCCGTTCCACTGCAGGACCAATATAATAAAGCGCAAAACTATTCATTAATAAATGAAGAAACCCAATATGCAGAACAATAGGCGTCACTAACCGCCACCACTCACCTTCATAAATAAGCGGATTAAATTTTGCTCCAAATCGAATTAATGATTCTGTATTGGTGCTTCCGCCAAATAGTTCAAGAACAAGAAACATGATAATTTGCAAGCCAAGAAATACATATGTCCAAAACGGTTTACCATATTGGAAAACTTTTCGTTCCTCTTCTATTTGTTGATTATGATAAGAAATGACGTGATTCCTTATTTGCTGAATATCTTCCATTTCAATCGTTTCTTGCAACCTCTCAAAGTCAACTCTAATCGGTACATGTAAAGCTTCTGATAAATCTGTCAGTCCTTCCTCCACTTCATCCTTTACCAGCAAAAAGGAGGTAATGTCTATCTTTCCTTTTGATCTGCTATATCCCTTTACAAATATCTCTGGTAAGTCATCTACAGGAGGCAAGGACGTTACATAAATATTCATTACCTGAATCGGGCCTCTAACACCGTTTCTTAACAGATGCTCAAACTTTTCCCCTGCTTGTTGAATATCTTGTGCAATTGTATTTCCCCAATCAATGTCCATTCTTCTCAACCGAACAAGTGTAAATTGCTTTTGCCGAAACGGTTCAAGCAATACCTCATGACCATCCTGAGATAAAGCCAAAATGGTATACTTTTGTTCAATAACCAGCTGTTCGATTAATCTCCAATATAAATAATCCTGTTCTAACACCATATTATCCGCTCCGACCATCTGTTTTCTCCATTATATCAAGAGATTAAAACGAAAAGGAAGAATCCTGCTTAAGTCTATTTCAAAGAAAAGAGACTGCCTCAAAAAGGTCTGCCCCCATCAACTACGATTATATAGGACTACAGTTTTTTTAGATCCTATATACTCTAAGGGCTTTTGAACCTTTACCTATGAGGCAGCCTCTATTCAGACTTTTAATTAATGGAAAGCGCGATTGACAAAACGATCTCTCAAAAATGGAACTCGCAGTGATAATTGAATAAAAAATCGGCGGAGTTCCGGTTGACCTAATACAAAATTTACAATTCGATATCGATACCGATATATAGCAAATGATCCTACCGCTAGCATAATAAGTCGTCTCATTTACATCCCTCCTATTCATATCATGAGTAGGAAAGAGCATTTTTATCCTTTTTTAATCGTAATATTGTTATTAACATTAGATCTTATTATTATGTATGTTCATTATTGAAGCTTAGAAAAAAATGAATGCCATTAAAGTTGACAATATTATAGATAAGAAGTTAACCGCATCATTATTTAGGAAACTGAATTTCGTCTGTTTTATTCCAAGTGTTTCACAGTGATATTGCTTTTCAGTTACTTTTTCACACACTATACATTTATATTTAAGTTGAAATGTTTGCCCAAGAAGTGTATCCAAAAGATTCCCAAGAAAGCCAAAGACGATGATCAGCAGGATAAAATAGATTGGCAGGGAAAACATAATCCAAGCAGCAACACTGATAAAAGCAGCTCCCCCAACAGCAGCACTAGTACCAAGTAATGAAACGGCACCTGATGTACCTCTTTCAACCTTTTTCAAAGTTAACAGCAATCTTGGCTCTTGTTTGCTTAGCGTGCCAATTTCTGAAGCCCATGTATCTGCATTTGCTGCAGCAATGGAGCTGCAAAAGCCTAATAATATCGTTTGCTCTGAGGAAAATTGTTCAGAAAATTGCATTAGGCCAAGTAGTGCTGGAACACCGCCATTTGCCAGAACCTGAATGATATCTCTACGATCCCCTTTTACTAGCATGTCTTCGAGGGATGACTTTTTCGAACGCTGAAACTTACTAAGCAAACTTGAGCTTGCAAAGAAACTCCCTAATAATAGTAGTCCCTGAAAGGAAAAACCGAGATAAACTAGAAAACCAACAATAGAAGCACCAACTGCACCGCTGACAGTTAATGATTTCACTTTCAAACCGCCATAGGCGATCACCAGGATAAATAGTACAGCCAGTATGTGACGAGCATCGAGCATTTTAGCTTATTTCCTCACATTCTGTTAGTATTTTTGATACAGGGATATCATGTTTCTCTCTTGGAACCTTCTCAACCATTTGCATAGAAAATGCCAGTGATAATGTATCATTCGTATATTTTGTTAAATAGCGGTCATAATACCCGCCACCATACCCAATTCGGTATCTTTTACGATCAAAGCAGATCCCCGGTACAATTATCAAATCTATTTGCCTTGGGCCCATTTCAACCGTCTCTTCTATTTTTGGCTCTAATAATCCAAAGAAGGCAGGTTCAAGCTGGTCAAAGGAGGTAATTTGTCGAAAAGCCATTGTTTTTCCAGCAGGATCACATTTGGGAACAACTACACGCTTCTTTTCTTCCCACGCCTTTTCAATGATCCCTTTTGTATCAACCTCTTGCCCAGTTGATATAGTCACTGCTATGGTATGTGCATTATTCCAAGCAGGCAAACAAAATAATCTTTGCTGGATGTCTTTTGAAAAATTCCAATACTCATCTTCCGTCATTTCAGCTAATTTATTTTTAATGAGCTTTCGCAGATCTTTCTTCTCCATTTATTTTCCTCCTCTCCTTCATTATAGCTGGTAATGTGAATGCATATCACCGATTTTACACAATATGTACAACGTAAAGTTTAACCATAAGAAAAGTGCAAGCGCCTTGATCAGCCTAGGGCAAATAAGACGCTCATGAATAGAAGGCGTTCTTTGCCTTCAATTTCTGTTTGACTAGACCCTAGAGCCGATGGCGCCTGGAGCTAGATTCAGAAACGCAAGCTATGTTAAGAAAATATATAAATTCTGATATTATAAAAGAAAAACAGTAGGAATAAACATTCCTACTGTTACTTTGTTTCACGGTGTAAAGTCATTTTTTTCTCTCTTGAGCAATATTTTTTAAGCTCAAGACGATCTGGGTTATTACGTTTATTCTTTTTAGAAATATAGTTACGTTCGCCACAATCAGTGCAAGCTAAAGTAATATTCACACGCATGTTTCTTTCCCTCCAAACTTAAAAAACTAAATAAAACAAATCAGACTTTAATATAATAGCATTTTTACAAAACAAATTCCACATCATTTTCATTATATTTTATTTTCACTCGAAAAACCTTCAATTTTCACAGTTTTTGTATAAAATTCAAAAACCCTATGGATCAAATTTGACCAGTTATAGGTTGTATTTGCTGCCATATACCCTTTATGTGCGATCATTTGAAATCGTTTAGGATTTGTCAAATAATCACGAAGACACTCCATAAGGCTGACAGAGGTTGTTTCTTGGACTAATATGCCTCTGCCATCTTTAAGGATTTCAGTTAACCCCCCTATTTGAAATGCAACAACAGGCTTAGAAGCAATCATTCCTTCTAGTGCGATAATGCCAAATGGTTCATAAATACTTGGAACCACTACTAGTTCACAATTCTTTATTAATGTATTACGTGCTAACTCCTGAACAAAACCTGTAAAATAAACATTCTCTTCTATATGAAGGTTTTTTGTTAATTCCTTTAGTTCATCTTCATAAGGTCCCTCTCCTGCAATAACAAGTTTAATTTCTGGGTAATCCTTATGAATATCAGCAAATGCCTGAATCAAAAGCTGAAAGCCTTTTTCTTTTACAAGTCTTCCCATGCCAAGAAAATACTTAGATCGCTTAAACGGAAATACATCCTTTCTATTAATTATGTCCAGATAGTTTACGGGGATGATCCCATTTGGAATGATTTCAAGTTTGTGTATCGGACAGGCAAATTCTTTTTGCAAGACAGTTCTCATAAACTGGCTGCATACGATAACTCGATCAGAAACCTGAATTAGCTTAGATTCATAATCAGTGATTTGTTTAGTTAAAAAATTGTCCACCCCTTGCTTTCTTCCCCTTTCAGTAGCATGAATTGTTGCAATGAGTGGTTTATGAAGGATTTGTTTTATTTGCTCTCCTGCGAGCCCTGTTAACCAATCATGTACATGGATAAGATCAAAGGATAACGGCAATTCCTGTATAACAAATTGAACAAAACGGAAATTCATATTTCGAATGTGATCAACGAAGTCATGCGGTCTTCTTTGCCATGATAGCAGACGGAAAACATGAATTCCATTTTCAATCATATAGGATTCCTCATGTGTGTTCGATGATGTAACAACAATAAAGTTCATTCCTTGCTTAGAGCCTACTGAAGTTAAATCAGTCACATGCCGGCCAAGTCCGCCAATGATGTTATCTCGATACTCGCTTGTAAGAATTAACACGGTAGGATTAGACTCTTCTCCCATGATGACACCTTCTTTATTCATAAAGTGTATATCCAGCATAGCCCTTTAGCCAAACAGGATCTTCATGAATGACTTGCTTCCATCGATAATGATGATGGCCGTTTTCTTTAGATTGGATATAGTGCAATAAATTAGATCGTTTTACAGTAATCATTTCATTATGTGAATTGGAAACAACCACTTCACTATCATACACACCTGTTGAAAGATGCTCCAAACGTAAAACCCCGCTCGACTCACTAATTGGAAAATCTGTTGTATACTTCTGTTCACAGTTTTTATAAAGAATGATTCTTATATATAAATCATCAAACTTTTCCCCTAACATATTCTCTAGTAAAATTTTCGTTGTATCTCCAATATTCCAAGTAATAAGCAGAAAAAAAGGATAAGCAATAATTTTTACGAGGTCCTCACAAATAGTCGACTGTGCTCGAATATTATAAATATTGGTCTGACTGTTTTCATTTCTTTTCATAGCAGCCCTCTTCCTTCTGTTCACATGCTTATCTTTAACTTTTTCCCATCTTAACAGGAAGTATAATTATATTCTAAGATTCAATGGAAGTCTCACTTTATCTTATCATGTAGGCTAGGTTTAAATTGTGAACACATTTCAAAGAAAAATCGTCAAAAATCTACATTTTTAGAAAAATCCCTTCTTTAATTTGGCAATTTATGATATAAAGGTAAAGGGAAATAATCAATTAGAAGGTGAATAAAATGACAGTCATGATTATTATCTTGTTTATCATAAGCATTGCGCTTATCGGCATATCATTTTTCCAGCGTGACAATGTAAAAGAACTTGAACAAGAGCTAGATCATTTACAAATGTCATCGATGCAGGAAATCTACAAACTTAAAAAGAAAATGAGAGTCCTGGAAGAAGAGCTCTTACAAAATGATACGCCGCTTAAGGAAGATCCTAAATCAGCTTCAGAGGACAATCAACTTAACACATCACGTATTTTAGCTAAATATCGCCAAGGTATGTCTATTGAAGCAATTGCATTATCAGAAGGTACTTCCGTTAAGGAAATCCGTACAATTGTTGAAAAGAATGAGAGGGTTTTAACATGAGTAAAACAGGATTTCGAGCATTTGCAGCTGGCATGATTGTAGCTACATCTGTCCTTGGTGGAACATATTTATTATCTGATAACCAATCTGCATCAGCAGATGATGAGAAAAATGAAATGTCCCAAAGTGATGTTGAATCATACCTAACAAGTAATGGGAAAATCGCCATAACAACTGGAGAATATGAAGAATTATTAGCTGCAAAGGATAAAGCTGTACAACAACCTGCTGCAAATAATAATTCACAACAAAAAGAAAGTACTTCTACAGAGAATACGACTGAACAATCAAAAGGAGAGGTTATAAAATATAATCTAGTTGTTAAATCAGGTATGACAACTAGTGAGATATCTGATTTATTAGAGCAAAATGGGATCATCGAGAATTCCTTTAATTTTGATCAGTTTTTAATTAAAGGGAAATATCATCAAAGAATTCAGCTTGGAACCTTCGCTGTGCAAAAAGGGATGACTTTCCAACAGTTAGCAGATGTTTTAACAAGGTAAACAATAGAGCATATTAAAAACAGCCATTTAATTCAATGGCTGTTTTTAATATTTTTTATTAATTTGTAATCAACATATAAAAACTAACTTTTTTAACTATTTAAATCATATCGTTGACCTTTTACTAAGTACATGATATTTTCTGATATGTTTGTTGCATGATCTGCTGTTCGTTCAATATAACGGCAAATAAACAATAGCTGGGTAAGTTGTTGTGAATTTTCTTTTTTTGTTTCCATAAGATCTAAGATATCCCGGATTGTTTCCCCATATAGCTCATCAACTTGATCATCCATATCAGCTACTTTTTTAGCTAGGACAATATCCTCTTCATTAAAGGCTTTAATGGAGAGAGAAAGCATCTCAGATGCAATCTTATGCATCTTTTTTATACTATGAATCGGCTTTACCAAAGGTTCATCACCAATTCTAATTGTTGACTTTGCAATGTTCACCGCAAAATCTGCCATTCTTTCAATGTCACTTGATATTTTGATGGCAACAATTATCCTCCGAAGATCAACAGCTACCGGCTGTTGCTTAGCAATTAACAGGATGGCAATATCATTAATCTCCTCATCTAGCTCGTCCACCCTATTGTCATCATCAATAATTTCTAATGCTTGTTCAATATGTTGATTTTCCAGAGCATCTATTGCTTTGCTAAGTGCGATCTCTGTTAAACTTCCAATTTCAATTAATTTATCTCTTAAGTTTTTCAAATCAAATTCAAATCTTTCTCTTACAGACATTCTCATACCTCCTTATATTATCTTATTCCCTAAAAATGAGATTTCATAACATAGAAAGCTAGTAAAAAAGCCGTGCCAGTTGGGATTAGCACGACTTAATTTTTCATTAACCAAATCGACCGGTAATGTAATCCTCCGTTCTTTTATCAGAAGGATTTGAAAATAATCGATCTGTATCCGTATATTCAACAACCTCACCATTCAAAAAGAATGCTGTACGATCTGAAATACGAGCTGCTTGTTGCATGTTGTGAGTTACGATAATAATACTATAATTTTGTTTTAATTCTTGAATCAATTCTTCTATTTTCAATGTAGAGATTGGATCAAGTGCAGAGGTCGGTTCGTCCATTAGGATAACGTCAGGTTCAATCGCAAGACAACGTGCAATACATAAACGCTGCTGTTGACCACCTGATAGACCATAGGCATTTTCTTTTAAGCGGTCTTTCACTTCATCCCAAATCGCCGCACCTCGTAAACTTCTCTCAACAATTTCATCGATAATTTTTTTATCTTTAATTCCATGGATTCTAGGACCGTATGCGATATTGTCATAAATTGATTTAGGAAAAGGATTTGGTTTTTGAAAGACCATACCTACCTGTGTTCTAAGCTCTTCTACACCATAAGACTTATCAAAAATATTCTTCCCTCGATAAAGAATTTGTCCAGATGTACGAACAATTGGAATCAATTCAACCATACGGTTAAGTGTTTTGATATACGTAGATTTTCCGCATCCTGAAGGTCCAATAATAGCTGTTACATCATTTTCATAAATATCTAAGTCAATATTTTTTAGGGCTTGATCTTTTCCATACCACAAATTTAAATTATCAGTTTTATATACAACATTTTTATTTTGGTTTACTTGTTCATTTTGTGTAGTTTCTCTTTTAATTTTTACACTTTCCATATGAAAACCCCTCCAGATAAAGCTTTTTAATAACGTTTTTGGAACTTATTCCGAATTAACACGGCAACAGAATTCATTACAATTAAGAAAATGAATAGCACAATAATACCAGCAGCTGCAACATCCTGGAATTCAGGCTGCGGTCTCGCCGCCCAGTTATAAATTTGAATCGGCATGACTGTAAATGTGCTCATTACGTTTTCAGGCAGGTAGTTTACGAAAGCAAATGCACCAACTACTAATAATGGAGCTGTCTCCCCTATTGCACGTGAGAACGCTAAGATGCTTCCAGTAATGATACCAGGAATTGCTGCCGGTAACACAACCCTCATAATCGTTTGCCATTTTGTTGCACCCATTCCGTAGGAAGCTTCACGAAGTTCCTTTGGAACCGAGCGAATAGCTTCCTGTGAAGCTACAACAATTACTGGAAGTACAAGTAGGGCCATTGTCAATCCACCTGCTAAAATGCTTCGGCCAAAGTCAAAGAAACGAACAAACACAGTTAAACCTAATAGTCCAAAAACAATAGAAGGTACACCAGCAAGGTTTGAAATATTTGTTTGAATAAATGTATTGATTTTACTTTTCTTCGCATATTCTTCCAAATAAATGGCGGTTCCAACAGATAATACCAATGCAATTGGAATGGTAACTGCCATTACCCATAATGAGCCAACAATAGCAGCTTTAATTCCGGAACGTTCTGGTCTTCTTGATGCATAATTTTGGAAAAATTCAAGTGTAAAATAGCTAGATCCTTGAGTGAATATCCGATATAAGAGTACCGCTAAAACCACTAATGCTATAAAAGTAGCCGCAAAGAAAATCCATCTAAACGTCTGATTTAACGCTAAGCGTCCACCCATTTTGTTTTTTACAATATTTTGATCTATTAATTTCATATTAGTATTCCTCCCTAAAGCGTCGAGAAATATATTGTGCTAAAAGGTTAAGAATGAGTGTAAACAAGAATAATGTCATCCCTACAGCATAGATGCTGTAATAAACCGTTGTTCCAAAACCAGCATCCCCTCCGCTAACCTGAACAATATACGCCGTCATTGTCTGAATTGATTCAGTCGGGTCAAAAGTTAGTTTAGGAGTAGCTCCGCCAGCTAAAGAAACAATCATTGTTTCACCAATAGCACGAGAAATACCTAATACGAATGATGCGACAATACCTGACATTGCAGCTGGAACAATTACCTTCATCGTTACTTCGAACTTAGTAGATCCTAAAGCTAAAGCTCCTTCCCTCATGGAATTCGGAACTGAGCTCATTGCATCTTCTGAAAGAGATGCAATCATTGGGATAATCATGATTCCAACCACAATTCCAGGACTTAATGCATTGAATAAACCCAAGTCAGGAACCATTTTTTGCAATAATGGTGTGACGAAGGTTAAAGCGAAAAATCCATAAACAATTGTTGGTATACCAGCTAAAACTTCTAATATCGGTTTAATGATTCGTCTTGTACGATCTGATGCATATTCACTCAAGAATATAGCAGCTGCTAATCCAATTGGAACAGCTACAATGATGGCGATTACTGTAATTAATAGTGTACCTGATACCAATGCACCAATTCCATATGTTGCACTCTCTTCAAAGAAAGGATACCATTCCTTTGCAGTAAGGAATTCAACAACTGATACTCTACTGAAGAAGGTAACTGTTTCAAATATTAATGTTAAAACTATACCTATTGTAGTTAAAATAGATATTAGTGCTAAGATAAACAAAATTCCAGGAACCATTTTCTCTACGATTTGATTAGTGCTTTTTTTTGATTTTTTCTCTCTGATTAACTCTCGCACACTAATATTTTGCTGATTTGTTAAAGCCATTTGAAATACCCCTTTCCAAGCATAGGAAGAAAGATGAGAAGCAATGCTCCTCATCCACATTATTTAGTAATTATTTTAAACCTTCTAGAGTTTCAAGTTGTTTTGTATATTCTTCTTCTGGAAGAGAAACATAACCAACTTCTTCTGCTAATGCTCCAGCATTCTCAAGATAGAATTTCACATATTCATACACAGGACCATCTTCTTTAATAGAAGCATTGTTCACATAAATGTATAATGGACGTGAAAGTGGGTTGTACTCACCAGATTCAACTGATTCATTTGTCGGCTCAACAGCTTCCCCAGCTTCATTTACTATTGGAACTACCTTTAAGTTATCTTTGTTTTCTAAGTAATACGCATATCCAAAGTATCCAATTGCATTTGTATCACCAGTTACACCTTTAACTAATGTGTTATCATCCTCTGATAATGTTGCAGCTTTTACAATCGGTGCGTCTTCTAGAATAACTTCATTGAAATAATCGTAAGTACCAGAGTCAGCTCCAGGAGAGAAGAATTTCACTTCTTCAGCTGGCCATTCAGGGTTAATATCAGACCATTTTTTTGTTTTTCCATCTTCAACCCAAAGTTTCTTTAAGTCTTCAACTGTTAATTGATCAACAAAATCATTTTCTTTGTTTACAACAATTGAAAGACCATCGAAAGCAACTTTAAATTCTGTGAATTCAATTCCATTATCAGCAGCTGCTTGTTTTTCTTCTTCTTTAATTGGACGAGATGCTTGAGAAATATCTGTTTCACCTACTGTGAACTTTTCAAAGCCGCCACCAGTTCCAGATACACCGATTGGAGCTTGTACATTTGGGTTATCAATTGAAAATTCTTCAGAAATTGCTTCACCGATTGGAGCAACAGTTGATGATCCATCAATACCAATTTCACCTTCTAATTGAGCAGCTGAATCTTCACCTGCAGTTTCATTAGTTTCAGTTTCACCTGAAGCCGCATCATCACCGTTTCCACAAGCTGCAGCAAATGCTACAAGTGAAGAAAGGATGATTGATAATGCTAGAAATTTAAAGCTTTTCATTCTTTAATTCCCCCTAGAATATTGGTTGTTTTGTCCTACGTTTATTAGAATAACGCTTGAGTATTAATAACGTTTTAACTGAATGTAAAGGTTTTGTAAATTCGTGATGCAGTTTGTCATATTTTGTATAAAATTGGGGATATAAGGCGTTAAAACAGTTATTTCTAGAAGCATTTTCATTAGTCTTTTACGTTTACAATCCTCTTATGCATTAATAAATGTAAAAAAGAATAGGGAGTAGTAATAACTTTCATCCTATTCCTTCCTACTTTTTATTCATAATTACTTTTAATACAAATTACCCACCGCTATCTCCATCTGCAAGATGCGGTTTACGAATAGGCTTTTGGTCTGTTTCTTCAATAGGTGCAGGACTATCCTCAACTTTTACATTCCTGACGAAAAAGTAAATAATGAAATGACCAGCTCCGATGATCGCCAATAAAATGGGGATGCTTTGTTTTTCATTGAAAAAGATTACAGCAAATAAGAAGCAAAGGATTGATAAAATACGGCCTGAGTTTAAAAAAATCTCTTTTACAACTATATATTCAATTCTTGCTTTCGCTGCATTCCATGCACGGCCGATAACATCATATGTTATTGATGAGTAGGGAACTAAAAGCATCGGGTATCCAAATGCAATTAATACCGCATATATTAGCAACTTGGTGTAGGTTAAATCGAAAAGAAGAACGAAGATGGACAAATAAAGAAAAATCCCTCCCATTAATATGAACATCTTTCTTTTTGATTTTTTAATAATTCTAGTTGCTAAATAATAAGCCAGAAACGCTGCACTTGAGTTTACCAGACCAAATTTACCAAGCGCTAATTCACTCCCGGTCGTAATAAAAACAAAGACGCCAATCACAAACGCAAATGTCCCTTCACGCAGTCCCTGAAAAAAATGAGCATGAAGAATGAGTCTCCAATTTTTATCCTTTTTTCTTTCCGCTAAGATGCGTTTAAATATATACTCCCCTTCTGCAGGTCTTCTTTTTAAAAAAAAGCTAAGTACAACCGCACCTGAAAATAACAATAGTGATATGGAAAATATAATTGTATATCCTGAAAATTTTTCTAACCTTGAGATCACATAGCCTGCTACTATTGGCCCGACCATTCCAGCAGTTGAATTCAAAATCCCCATGAAGCCATTAAAAAAATCCCTTGTATCAGGTTCTGTTATTTCAAAGGTTAGTACATTAAAGGCTAACCAATAAAAGCCGTAGCCGACACCGAGAGTTCCACCTAATAAAATAAGATATTTTGCCGCTGAACCACCTATTATTAGCACGGTGAGGAAAAAAATCGCCAAAAAAATTACGCCTAATCGTAATACAACGACACGGTCAACCTTTTTAGCAAGCCTCCCAGCAAATATAAACGTCAGCGGCTGCATAACAACGATTGATAAGTTGTAAATGCCTAAATCAACAAATTCACCTGATTGCTTCCATAAATACACATTTACGAATGTATTGGACAAAGCAATGCTTAAAGAATATAAACCGCCAATAACTAATAATAAAACTAAATCTTTACTGACATGCACATTACCAATAATCTTTTGCAGTTTTGACATAAGAACTACTCCCCTTCAACTTCTACTACATAGTCTGTCTTATCACTTTGGAGATATGTATTTTTATTAAAATTGATGTGTTTTAGGGAATGTTCTTATATTGAAGTCAAATCCAGAGGTATGTTGTCATACATGACGGAGTTTGCCCAAACTTTTGAAAAAATAAAAAGAAGAGCCAACAGTGGTCAGCTCTTCTATCAACAACAATTATTTTGCTGCGTTATAACGGTTTGCTACTTCATCCCAATTAACGACATTCCAGAATGATGCAATGTAATCTGGGCGACGATTTTGATAATTTAAGTAGTATGCATGCTCCCATACATCCAATCCTAGAATAGGTGTTTTACCTTCCATTAATGGAGAATCTTGGTTTGGCGTGCTTGTTACTTCTAATTCTCCATTATTAACAACTAACCAAGCCCAGCCAGAACCGAAGCGAGTAGTTGCAGCTTTTGCAAACTCTTCTTTAAAACTGTCGTAGCTGCCAAATTTGGCATTAATCGCATCAGCTAGTTCTCCAGATGGTGCTCCACCGCCATTTGGTGAAAGAATTGTCCAGAATAAGCTATGGTTAGCATGTCCACCACCGTTATTGCGTACAGCTGTACGAATTGCTTCAGGAACAGCATCTAAATTAGATACTAATTCTTCAACACTTTTGCTTGCAAGATCAGCGTGACCTTCTAAAGCTGCGTTCACGTTAGTGATATAAGTGTTGTGATGTTTTGTGTGATGAATATTCATCGTTTCTTTGTCAATATGTGGTTCTAGTGCATCATATGCATAAGGTAATTGAGGTAATTCATAAGCCATTTTTTATTTCCTCCTTTAATATGTACAATCTAAAGCATTGGATTTGCTTTCCAACCTAAGGTTACCAAATTTGGCCGTTACTTTCAATTGAAAAGCATGCAAGACATCTATCATTTTTTGCTTTTATCTGAAAATTATGTACTATATTTTTCAGCAATGTCCTTATAAAATGACGATTAAAAAATAACCAATCATGATAAGCTGCAAAACACCTTTTGCTACAACACCAGAAATAAATCCAATAAGGGAACCGACACCACTTTTCATTGATGATGAGAAATCCTTCTTATGAACAATCAATTCTGCAATGACCGCACCGATAAACGGTCCAAGGATAATTCCCAGAATTGGAATAACGAACGGGCCAATGATTAAGCCAATTGTGCTTCCCCAAATTGCAGCTTTACTCCCGCCAAATTTCTTTACGCCAACTAAATTTGTCAGATAATCTGCTGCAAACAAAATGGCCACAAACATCCCTTCAATGATCCAAAAGGTAATCGTAAGCTTTGAAAAATCAAATAAAAACCCATATAAAACAAATCCGGCAACAATAAAAACGACACTTGGAATTATAGGATATACCAAACCAACAAATGCAATTATGAACATTAATACGATCAGTGACCAATATAAATATTCCATTTTAAAACCTCCTATAAAAAAGAAGCAAGGGAGTCCCCTTGCTATCTATTATACCTAATATAGTTTTCATTTCATAAGCTTTAGTTTCTATAACCTAAAACTGCCTCAGCAATATTTACAGAATGATCGCCGATTCGTTCTAAATTACTAATAATATCAACAAATACGACTCCTGCTGAACCGGAGCATTCACCTTCATTAATCCTCATAATATGCTTTTTACGAAGAGTACGCTCCATTTTATCGATTTGTTCTTCAGATTTTAACACCTTTGCAGCTAAAGAAGTGTCTTTATCGTCTAGAGATGTGATTGCATCCTTAAATGTTTGGATGGTTAGTTGGAACATATCCTCTAAATCTTGTTTTGCTGATTCCGTTAATTTCACTTTATTTGTCAGCTGGTGGCCAACTAATTCAATAACATTTTCACAGTGATCGCCGATCCGCTCAATATCACGAACTGTATCAAGGAGCATGCTATGTTCTTCAGATTCAGTATTAGACATTTGACTTCTTGAAATTAAAATTAAATAATCAGTAATTTTACGATCTAAGTTATTAATTGCCTCTTCCAATTGTAAAGCAGTATCAGCATGCTTTTGGGAATAGGTTTTTTGATATGAATTCGCCTCTTCCAATCCGAGTGCAGCAAAATTACCCATTCGCAGTACCTCTTCTTTAGCTTGCCCTAACGCAATAGAAGACGATTGCTCAATAAAAATTGGATCTAAATGCTTAGGTTTATAATCAATAAACATATCTTCCCCTGGAATAATCTTTGTAACGATCCAAGCTAATGCTCCTATAAATGGAAATTGGATAATTGTATTAATAACATTAAACGACCCGTGAGCAAAAGCAATCGTCATTTCTGGATTTAACCCCATTACTAATTGTAAATATTGGATATAATTAAAATACAATGGAAGAAAAATCATAAAGATCGTTGTACCAACTAAATTAAACAGAACATGTGTCAGCGCAGCTCTTCTGGCTGCAACCGTTGCCCCAATTGATGCTAAAACAGCGGTAATTGTTGTACCAATATTATCACCAAACAAGACTGGCAAAGCTGCTTGTAAATCAATAAGCCCTTGCCCAAATAATTCTTGAAGAATTCCAATTGTTGCACTTGAGCTTTGCACGATTACTGTAAAAACTGTTCCAATAACGACTCCTAATAAAGGATTATCACTCATACTAACGGTTAAATCGTGAAATTCCTGTAAAGATCTTAATGGCTTCATTCCTGAGCCCATTAGCTCTAATCCATAGAATAACGCACCTAAACCTAAAATAATTTGGCCGATACTGTGTACTTGCTTATTTTTAAAAAAGAATAACATGACTGCGCCAATAAAAATAACTGGTAAAGCATACTCTGCAACATCGATGCCAATTATAAAAGCGGTAACGGTTGTTCCGATATTAGCTCCCATAATAACTCCGATGGCTTGTCTTAATGTCATAAACCCTGCACTAACAAGCCCGACAGTAATAACCGTGGTCCCGCTGCTTGATTGAATTAACACTGTTACAATGATACCTGCTAATACTCCCATAAATGGGTTTGTTGTAAACTTATCTAATATATCTCTTAATTTGTCTCCAGCAGACCTTTGAAGACCGTCACCCATGTATTTTATTCCAAATAAAAAGATCCCAAGGCCACCCAAAAATTCAAATATCATCTTTTGGATATCGAGTTCCACCGTTTTCAACCCCTCATTTATGTTCGTCTCATGTCGACAAATATCTACAACCCTTACAATTATTAACGATTTATTGTTTTTTTGTAAAGGTATTTCCTTCAATTCTTTACAAAATATTTATAGCTGAAATAGAAATCGTTTACATAAATCGTTTCATTTCATTCCTAACATTCTTTCTTGTATTCTTTTCTATGGAAATATAAAATATAGTCGTAAAATGAAGAAGGATGTGTCATTTCTAATGAATGTATTAAAACAGCTGCTTAGTAGTCTATACTCCCCAAAGATCATTTCCACTTTTCGATTTCAAGGGATCGGTAAAACAATACTTTATGTATTTATTTTATCAATACTAAGTACAATTCCTGCTGCCTATTATTTATCTAGTGGACTAACAGAAGGGTTAAAAGGGTTTGATCAAACGCTGAAAGATGAATTACCTTCCTTTTCAATTGAGGACGGCAAGCTTTCAGCTGAAGCAGACAAACCAGTTGAAATTAAAAAAGAAGATTTTATTATTATTTTGGATGATACTGCTACATATGGAGAAGAAGAAATTAAAACAAAGGAAAATGCAATCGGTATTTTGCACGATCGATTTGTTTTTGCAGCAAATGGACAGGCCCAATCATATGAATACAGCCTATTGAATATGTCTTTATCTAAACAAGACCTAATCGAAATTTCAAAGCAATTTAACCAGCTACTCCCCATCTTTATCTCAATTTTAATTGCTGGCATCTACTTATTTAGTTCATTCATTAAATTTATTGAAGTAACGATTTTAGCGCTTTTTGGATTAGCCTTCAAAAACAGCCTTCAAAGAAGATTGAATTTCAAACAGGTTTGGGTCTTGTCAGCATACGCCACAACACTCGCAACTGTCTTTTTCTTCATTATGGATAGTTTACAGGTAGTTGTCCCAAGCGGATTTTTATTAAATTGGTTTGTACATCTAATTGTTCTATACTTAGTAATAAAAGAGGTTCCGGCAACTAAAAAACCGTTAAAAACAGCTTAAAAAACGCGGTAGATCCGCGTTTTTTATTTAATAACATACTGCTTTGTATAATCAGATAATGTTTTTGATAAGTTAGTAAGGATTAGGCCCATTTCATGTGTACGTTTAATTTGTGTAATTTGCGCTTCTGATGAGGTAAGGATTTGCTCTGCACTTGCTAAGGTCTCTTGCGAAATCGATACAAAACTCTCTGAGGATTTTTCCATTTTTGGAAGTGTAAAATTAAGCTCATGCAAATGATCCTTCATTCCTGATAATTTTTGGTTAACGTTTGAAATTTCAGTCATTAACAGATCAAAAGCTTTTTTTGATTGGCCAGCAACATGTAAATGTGAGTGGATTTTACTTACTATTGTTTCAAATTCATTATTCGCTTTATCTGAAATATCTTCCATCATTTTGATGGATTGAGTTATCTCCTCTGTTGCTTTTGAGGATTGATTTGCAAGTTTGCGAACCTCATTTGCAACTACAGCAAAGCCTTTGCCTGCTTCTCCGGCCCGTGCAGCTTCAATCGTTGCATTAAGTGCAAGCAGCTTTGTTTGTTCTGCTATTGATTGGATGATTCTTACTACATGTGTAATAACGACTGAATTGTCCTTTACCCCTTTGATTGTAACAGACATATTTGAAAAATCTTCTGCCACATCATACATGGACTGTATCATTTCTGAGATGCTTCTTTCCCCTATGACAGCTGATTGATTCATTTCGATTGCGCTTTTAAAAACATACTCCATATTTTGTAATATTAGATTAATCTCTCTTTTCATTTCTTTAAACGTCACAACATTTTCGTCAGAACTTGCAGCTGTTTGAGCTGCACCTTGTTTCACAATCTTAATTGCCTCAACTAATTGGCTGTTTTGCTGCATGACATCCTCTGATGCCTTTTTCAAATTGCTGCCTGTTGTAAAAAGCTCTGTCGTTGTTCCATTAATTTGTGAGATCATTTCTCTCATTTGATCCACCATTTGGTTAAAACTATTATGTAAGGAATGTATTTCAGGAATGTTTGTTGTTAGCTTTATCGTATTTGATAAATCTCCATTTCTCATTTCAATCATTGTGTTTCGTAATATAGTTAAAGGCTTTGTTAAGCTTCTTACAAGCAGGAAAAGCATAATGGTTGTAAGAATCACACTTATTATTACGATGATTCCAATAAATGCTGCAAGATCATTAACTGGCTCCATATATTTATCAGTTGGAACAACAATAAGATAAAAACCTTTTAATTCTTGAATTTCTTTAAATGCCATCGTGTAGTCAATTCCAGCTATCTTTTTATATAAAACACCATGATCTTTTTCACGGATTTCGCTAACGAGCTGATTTGATAGAGAAATATTTGCATTTTTATTGATTTGCATTGGTTCTGTAAGCTGCTCAGTAACTAGAAAAAATTGCGCAGGCAATCCATCCTGAATTAATGCCGAAGCTTGTCCTGGTACAACCACCTCATTCACTCTTTCCAAAAATTTCTCTTGATCACCGATATAAGCAAAGGCAAGATTCTCAACAATGTCTGAGGTGGTATTTACTTCTCTATTTAGTCTTTCTTCGATAATCTCCATTGTTGTGTCTTTAGACTTACTATAAGAGGTAAAACCAACAATGCTAATTGATGTTAATAATAACGATAGAACCAAAATCATTAATCTCGTTTGCAGGGTTATTTTTGAAAAAATTGCTTGTTCTGCCGTTTTCCATTTTGCTTTTAGCTTTACAATAAAAAGTTTTAGCTGTGGGATTTGTTTTAGTTTCATTACCTTTTTACCTTTTTACCTTTTTGCATGTTAGCACCCCTATTTCCAATTCCTCTAAAATTATGACAGGGAAATATTAAGAAAGTGTAAATTACATGTAAACTTTTATTATTTTTTAGTCGAAAAGTCCTGATTCATTTTCAGTACCAATCTTTTTTCTTTTTATTTCCTACTACTGGAATATTTCACTTGGACAAGCCATATGTATAAGAGTAAATGGAGTAATTATTTTTATTCTAATATTAAACTAGGTATGGAGGACAAAAAATGAAGCGACTTTTTCTCTTCTTATTAGTTATTTTTCTTTGTTATATCGTGTATTACGATTTTCAAATTGGTACTTTACCAGCTCTTAGTATAAGTAAAAATCCTCCAGAATCAGAAAAAGCGTTAAAAATAAAAGAAGAGTCAGCTTCTATTCCCTATTTTGAAGTTGAAATAAAACAAGGCGACACTGTATTAACTATTATTGAAAGACATCATAACGGACTTCCTGCCTCAATTGAGAAGATCATCAAAGATTTTGAAGTATTAAATTCAGATGTAAAAGCAGAAGAGATTTTACTAGGTGAAACGTACCGTTTTCCAAATTATGAACAGTAGATGGTCCTTGTCATTTATATGCCCTCCCTGTAAAATGAGGGATGGAAGGTCAATTAGTAGAATAAATAGCCAAAGTCAAGTATCATTATAATGATAAAATTTTTGCATTAAACTTAACTTAAGGAGCGATTTACACGTGAGTGAAATCATACATCGTACTAAAACCCGACCAGTTAAAGTTGGGAATTTAACAATTGGCGGAAATAATGAAGTTGTTATTCAAAGTATGACTACAACAAAAACACATGATGTAGAAGCAACAGTTGCCGAAATCAAACGTTTAGAGGAAGCAGGCTGTCAGATCGTACGTGTTGCCTGTCCTGATGAACGTGCGGCAAATGCAATTGCTGAAATAAAAAAAAGAATCAATATCCCACTTGTTGTGGATATTCATTTTGATTATAAGCTAGCGTTAAAAGCGATTGAAGGCGGAGCAGATAAAATCAGAATTAATCCGGGGAATATTGGGAGAAGAGAAAAGGTTGAAGCTGTTGTAAAAGCGGCAAAAGAACGAAAGATTCCAATTCGAATTGGTGTAAATGCCGGTTCCCTTGAAAAGAGAATTCTTGAAAAATACGGATATCCAACAGCAGATGGCATGGTGGAAAGTGCCTTACATCACATTAAAATTTTAGAGGATTTGGATTTTCACGATATTATCGTTTCCATGAAGGCTTCCGATATTAACCTGGCAATCGAAGCATATGAAAAAGCGGCAATGGCATTTGATTACCCGCTTCATTTAGGGATTACCGAGTCAGGCACCCTTTTTGCCGGCACAGTAAAAAGTGCAGCAGGATTAGGTGTTATTTTAAACAAAGGGATCGGAAATACACTCCGTGTCTCATTAAGTGCAGATCCTGTTGAAGAGGTTAAAGTGGCCCGTGAGCTATTAAAATCATTTGGTTTAGCGGCAAATGCGGCAACTTTAATTTCATGCCCAACATGCGGCCGTATTGAGATTGATTTAATCAGTATTGCAAATGAAGTGGAAGAATATATTTCAAAAATTAAAGCACCAATTAAAGTAGCTGTATTAGGTTGTGCTGTTAACGGACCTGGTGAAGCCCGTGAAGCTGACATTGGGATTGCAGGTGCCCGTGGGGAGGGACTTCTTTTCCGCAAAGGAGAAATAGTGCGTAAAGTTCCTGAAGAAACAATGGTTGAGGAACTAAAAAAAGAAATTGATAAAATTGCCGAAGAATACTTTGCCAAGCAAGAAGCTGAAAAATTAAAAGCTTAACCTTTATAAAAAAGGGTCTGACCTGCTTACTGCGTTTCAGGGACTGACCCTTTCTTATTTCCTCTAAAAAGTCCTTACTAACGACGATCATTATTCACTGGTAGCAAAACAGCACCGATATTATTGCTCGTAGATATAGTGGTTTCAATATCATCTTTCACTTCTTTTTCTTCATAAAAACGATTATTGATAGCAAAATTAGCTGAATCAGCCTCATTAGCCTGTCTCTCAGGATCAGGGCCATTATCCCCTAATAATTTTTGAATCTTTATATTTGCATTCTTTTCATTCATATTCTTTTCCTCCCTTACAAATAAGAACCATTCTAAAAATAAAGAGACAGACCCCTCAAACACAAAATTGTGTTTATTGAGGGGTCATTGCCTTTAAGTCAACCTCAATATTTTAGTCGTTTTAGAAAAATGGTGTAATAAATATTCCTAAAACGAGGGAAACAGCACCAATACCAATTGCCCATGCTCCTAATGCATTTGCTCCTCTTCTACGGGCAATGAATCCAACAATGATACCTGCTGCTCCTAAAATAACAGGTAAGATAAAAAGCGAGATAATGGAAAGTGCTAAAGCTAAATATCCCATTCCTCTGCCTTCGCCTACTACTTCATTGCGGTCATCGACTCTTTCATCTGCAGCATAGTCTCTGTCCACATTTACTGGCGCCGCTATTTCAGCCGCAGCTTCTGTTTGATAGTCATCGTCAATTTCTTGATCTAGTGGCGTAAATCCCTTGTAATTAGGGTTGTCTAAACGATCTCGTTCTTGTTGATCGAACTTATTTTCGTCTGCCATTCAGATCCCTTCCTTTCTAAAATAAAGGAGCATTTATAGTATAGACATTGAAGGTTGAACTATTACTGTAAAACTTTTCTGTCCGTTAAAATTTCATTATGGTACACTACTATTAGGCAATCAGCGAAGGAGTTGGCAGAAAATGTTGCGTCTTGGAATTGATATAGATGGTACCATTACAGACCCTAAAACATTCATTCCATATTTAAACAAATCATTTCAGACACAATTGACATACAATGATTTAAAGGAATATGATTTAACAAAGGTCTTAAACATTACTGAGGAAGATTTTTGGAATTGGATGGATGAATTTGAACCTATTATATATAAAGAAGCTCCACTTTCCTTACATGCTAAACATGTACTAGACGATTGGAAGGATCGCCATCAGCTCTTATTCATTAGCGCCAGAAGAAAACATTTGCTTGATGTAACGTACAATTGGTTTAAAGAAATGGACGTATTTTATCATCATATTGAATTAATTGGAAGTCATGATAAGCTTGAAGCGGTGAAACGAAATGAAATTTCGATCTTTTTTGAGGACAAGCATGATAATGCTTGTATGATAAGTGAGGAGCACCAAATCCCCGTTATTTTGTTTAACACTCCTTATAATCAAGACCCTGTACCTAAAGGTGTTGTTCGGGTAAATCATTGGCTTGAGGCGAGAGACTGGGTAAATCAATGGTATGAAGTAAAAGTAATCTAAATAGCAGTAAAGGCTGTCTCATAAATGCTTTGGTTGAGACAGCCTTTTGTTTAGTGGCATTGCGGACATGTTCCATAAACTTCAAACTTATGACCGCTTATATCATAACCGGCTAAATTTTCTTCTAGATTTCCCATAGGACACCCAGGGATTTCCTTTGTTTTTCCGCATTGTAAACAAATAAAATGATGATGGTGATGATTTGCATTGCAGGTGAATCGGAAATGCTTCTCCCCTGACAATTCAGTCATTTCAAAAATGCCTAATTCAGCAAACAATGATAAATTTCGATAAATGGTATCAAAACTAAGTCCAGGATAATCGTCCTTTAGGGATTCTAAGACATCTTTTGCCGTCAGGTATTTGTCGTGATCAGCAAATAATTGCAGCATTTCCTCTCTTTTACTCGTATATTTATAGCCTTTTTCTTTTAATAAGTCGAGAGCTTCTTGAACATTCATGAAACTTTCCCCTTTGTAAATTTTGTCCATAAAATAGTAAAAATAAGAATGAGTACTGATAATATTACAATGGTTCCACCTGGCGCTAAATCCAAATAATAAGCTATGAATAATCCAATAATAACAGAAAGTTCACCAAATAGTACAGAAAAGAAAATGGTTTGCTTAAAGCCCTTTGCTATCCGAATGCTTGCAGCAACAGGCAATGTCATTAAGGATGAAACAAGCAATATTCCGACAATCCTTATGGACCCGGCTATCACTAAAGCGACAATCAGAATAAACATAAAATGAATCCACTTTGCATGAATACCTGATGCCGTTGCATGTTCTTCATCAAATGAAAGCAAGAATAATTCTTTGTATAAGATAAAAACGATTGCTATCACGATGATTGTAATCGCAATAATAACATATAGGTCTGTCCTGCTAACAGCACTTATACTACCAAATAAATAGCTTAATAAGTCTGTATTAAATCCATCCGCTAACGAGATAAAGATAACACTGATTCCTACTCCGCTGGATAAAATAATAGGAATCGCAAGCTCCTGATAATGCTTATAAACAGTGCGCAGCTTCTCAATAAAAAGCGAGCCTGTTACCGAAAAAGCCATTCCTAAATAAATCGGGTTAAGGCCTGCAAATGCAGCAACTTTTTTTTCAAGTAATAAGCTTGCAGCAATTCCAGCCAATGTAACATGACTTAAGGCATCAGCAATAAGAGACATCCTTCTTACAACGACGAATACCCCTAGAAGCGGCGCAATGATTCCGATTAGCATTCCAGATAAAAATGCATTTTGTAAAAACTCATACGCAAAAAGACTGCTTAACATTGTTTACATCCTCCATTAATGGGAGTGATCATGTGTTAACACATGTAATGAATGTCCATAGAACTCGGACATCTCATCATCCTTTAATAATTCAAATTCTTTAGAGTTACCATGAAAATGCAGATGTTTATTAATGCATGCCACGTGCGACACTTTATCTGTGATTGTACCGATATCATGAGTAACTAAAATTAAGGTAATTCCTAAATCCTTGTTTAAATGTGTCAGCATTTCATAAAAATTTTGAACGGTTTTCGCATCGACCCCTACTGTCGGTTCATCCAAAATTAATAGTTTAGGGTTTGATACAATCGCTCGAGCAATAAATGCACGCTGCTGCTGCCCCCCTGAAAGCTCACCAATGTTTCGCTTTGCAAATTTTGCTAATCCTACCGCTTCAATGGCATCTGTCACATTTTTTCTGTCATTAGGACCCATAAATTTAAATAAACCTAACTTTGATGTTAAGCCACTCGAAACCACTTCAAAAACCGATGCAGGAAACCCTGTATTAAAGCTATTTGCTTTCTGTGAGACAAAGCCAATTTCATGCCAGTTTTTGAATTTTTGTATCGGTTGTCCGAATAACTTTATTTCACCTTGCTGAGGTTTTAATAAGCCTAGCAAGCATTTTAATAATGTTGTTTTCCCAGAACCATTTGGACCAACAAGTCCAACAAAGCTTCCTTGTTCAACTGTCATATTAATGTTCTCTAACACTCTTTGCTTCTCATATGTGAAGTTTAAATCGTTTATTTCGATTATAGGCTGGTTCATTAATCTTCTTCACCCTTCTAAATTTAAGAATCGTTACGATTTACAAAAAGTAAAACAACGATATATCTATAACATAAAAATTATACAGAATAATATCTTTCGTGTAAAGTTTAAAATTAAAGGGATTAAGGGATAAAAATCGCACATTTTATCAATACCTCCATACATTGTGTTAGAGGAGGTTTGAAAATGATCTTATTTCAAAAAATTATCAATCAAAAACTTAACAATATATCCGTCGAGGAGCTTATGCAGTATGCGAAACAATTTAATATTTCCATTGGTCGGGCCCAAGCCGCTGAGGTTGTAAAAGCCATGAATGGCCAAAATATTAATATTTTTAATCAGAATGAAAGAAAGAAACTACTGGCGAAAATCGCCAAGATAACATCTCTAGAAACCGCTCAACAGGTTAATCAAATTTTTCAAAAGTTTACGAACTAACAGTACTTAATGTAAGAAGGCTGTCCCATGTAAGACCCCTAAACTCAAAATAGGACCCAACCAGATGGAATCATATTTTTATCTTTTCTTAAAAGGGGACTGAACTGAATGAGACAGCCTTTTATTTCTTCAAACTCTACAGATTACTGATTTATAATCTTTTCTAATAATCCTTCATCAAAGGTCTGTTCCTTGAACATATTAATCTCGAATTTATACGGAGGCTTTTTATATTTTTTATCTTCCCCTACAAACGGTGTTTCAAGGATTTTGGGGATCTCTGTTAGTGACGGATGATGCACTATATTATTCAATGCTTGAAAACCGATATGACCTAAGCCGATATTCTCGTGGCGGTCTTTTGCGGCACCTGCTGGATTTTTACTATCATTTATATGCAAAACCTTTAAACGATCTAATCCTATGATTGAGTCAAACTCATTCAAAACTCCATCGAAGTTACCTACAATATCATACCCTGCATCATGTGTATGGCATGTGTCAAAGCAGATGGATAGATGCTGGTTATGCGTAACTCCATCAATGATTTTAGCTAACTCATCAAAGGAGCGGCCGCATTCAGAACCTTTACCAGCCATTGTCTCTAATGCAATTTGTACTTCTTGATTTTGCTCAAGCACTTCATTTAAGCCTTCAATAATTTTCTTAATGCCTGCCTCTGCACCCGCTCCCACATGTGCACCAGGGTGAAGAACAATCTGTTTTGCACCGATCGCCTGCGTTCTCTCGATTTCTGAACGAAGGAAGTTTACACCAAGCTCAAACGTAGCGGGATTTGTTGAATTTCCAATATTAATAATATACGGTGCATGAACAACGATTTCATCAATACCATGTTCCTTCATATGAGCATTGCCTGCTTCAATATTTAAATCCTCGATTTTCTTTCGTCTAGTGTTTTGCGGTGCACCGGTATAGATCATAAATGTTGATGCTCCGTATGAAACAGCCTCCTCACTCGCTGCTAAGAGCATTTTTTTACCGCTCATCGATACATGTGAACCTATTTTTAGCATCTTTCTTCCCCCTATTTACTTTTTCTTGATAATCTTCTTTTTCTCTTTTTAATTTGTTCCATCTCACGGCTCATTTTCTTTTTATAGCCAGGCTTAACCTTTTTCGGCTTTTGGACAATGCTTTTCGCCAGAGCATCAACCTCATCAACCGTTTTTTTCCGTTTTTGTCGTCGTTTACGGTCATCAATATCCTTCCATTCTCCACCAACAAAGTCACGATTAATAAATTCAATACCCAGCTTCTCCAATTTATTTAATGCATCTTCATCAGCAGCTTCAAAAAGCGTAACAGCAATACCTGAACTGCCGGCACGCGCTGTTCTACCTACACGATGAATATAAAAATCCAAGTCAGTTGTAGGAAGCTCATAGTTAATAACATGACTAACACCTTTAATATCAATTCCTCGAGCCGCTAAATCTGTGGCAACGACATATTGAAATTCGAGATCATTTATTTGCTTCATCATTTTTTTACGATCACGAGGAGTCAAGTCTCCGTGTATTCGGCCAATCTTTAAGCCTTTTTCAATCAAGGCATCAGCTACTTCGTCTGCAGCCTTTTTTGTATTTGTAAAGACGATCGCTAAAAAGGGATTGAAATTAACCAGTATATCATGTACCAGTTTTATTCGATCCCGGTGCCTAACTGGTACTAAAACATGATCAATTTTTGCTGCGGTTGCCTGTTTTGGTGCAACATGTGTAAATTTCGGATTTTCTAAATATTTTTTTAGAAATGGTTTTAGCTTTTCTGGAATCGTTGCGGAAAAGACAAGAATTTGCAAATCTTCAGGCATTTGACCTGCTATCATATCAACTTCTTTAATGAAGCCCATATCAAGCATGAGATCCGCTTCATCGACAACCAACGTTTGTACTTTTCCGACGTTTAATGCATGCTCTCTCACTAAGTCGTTAATTCTACCAGGGGTTCCTACAACAATATGCGGTTGTGTTTTAAGCTTTTCGATTGCGCGTTGCTTATCAGTTCCACCGATAAAACATTTAGCAGAAATTGCTTCTTTTGAAAATGAGATTACATTGACAGCCTCATTATAGATTTGTGTCGCTAACTCTCTTGTCGGTGCTGTTATGACAACTTGAACCTCTTTACGTTCAGGTTCTATCATGTTTAATAAAGGTAATAAGTAAGCATGTGTCTTACCCGTTCCAGTTTGTGATTGTCCAATTGCACTTTCACCTTTTAAGATCGATGGAATTAATCTTTCTTGAATTTCCGTTGGTTCAAAAAATTTTAATTCCTTTGTTATTGCTTCTATTATAAATGGTTTAAACAAAAATCGCTCAAATTTTGTTTGTTCCATACATATCATCTCCTTTTTGAAAAAGCTTTATATATGCGCTCTTTTATCAGTCCATCATTAGATTATATCAAATGAAAGGGAAAACTCAAATTTTGTAAGCTAAAAGCTTTTAAATTGGATTGTGCAAAGGTAAATGTTCATAAACCATTCTCTTCCTTAATGCATAGTCTATTGATAGGGAAACCAACTACGGAAGGAGGATTTTATATGTTTCCACAAAGACCAATGCCTCCAATGAATTCAAGAGGTTTTTTTCCACAGCAAGGCCGGATGCCGATAGGACGCCACCCTTTTCAAGGACCTGTCATGGGCAATAGACCATTTACTCCTCAAATGCAGGCTAGAGGCGGAGGATTAAAAGGTTTACTTTCCCGTATCATGCCAGGAAGTCAAGGGGCAGCTCGTGTTGCAAACCCTCAAAGTTTTATTCAAGGTGCGTCAGGGGCTACAAGGGCTACAGGTGCTATTCAAGGGTTAGCAAACCCTGCTAATATCTCAAAAATGCTTGGCAATGTCCAAAAGGCTTTAGGCGTGGCCCAACAGGTTACTCCAATGGTTCAGCAATACGGTCCATTAGTAAAAAATTTACCGGCAATGATCAAAATATATCGTGAATTAAAAAATAGTGACGCCACCGATGATGTTCAAAATGAAGACGATAATACTTTGGAAAAGACAGAATCTGACTCTATAGAAACTCCATCGTCAAATTCAGAAAAGGAAAAACAAAGACAGAAGAAAAAACGCACAACCTCACAAAATACAGAGACTGACACAGCAGAAGAAAAGCCTGCTAATGAAGCTAAGAGCCTTCCATCTGCTTCAAAACGTTCCAAGCCGAAAATGTATATCTAATTTTCTTCTTTGTAATCTTATCAAATGTTCGTTATAATATTAAGAGATTATAAGAGTATAAAAGCCGGATTTTCGGCTTTTTTAAGTAGGAAAAAGGGACGAAGCCCACGGACTAATACTCCGTTTAACCTTTTTTGATCTCTTAAGGAGGCAAAATAATGGACGTAATTAAAATCGCTCCACGTGGTTATTGCTACGGCGTAGTAGACGCAATGGTGATTGCCAAAAATGCTGCATTAGATAAATCCTTACCAAGACCAATCTACATTTTAGGTATGATTGTTCATAATAAACATGTGACAGATGCCTTTGAAGAAGAAGGAATTATCACGCTTGATGGTAAAAATCGCTTAGAAATCCTGGAGAAGGTTGATCAAGGAACCATTGTATTTACCGCACATGGAGTTTCACCTGAAGTAAGAAAGATTGCAAAAGAAAAAGGGCTTGTGACAATTGATGCAACCTGCCCAGATGTGACAAAAACACATGAGCTTATTCGTGAAAAAGAGGCACAAGGCTATCATGTCATCTATATTGGAAAGAAAGGACATCCTGAGCCTGAGGGTGCAGTTGGTGTTGCACCACATGCTGTTCATTTAGTTGAGACCACTCAGGATGTTGAGCAATTAGAAATTGACAATGAGAAAATTATCGTGACAAACCAAACGACAATGAGTCAATGGGATGTTGCTGATATTATGGAGAAGGTTAAAGATAAATTCCCGCATGTTGAAATTCACCGCGAAATTTGCTTAGCCACTCAAGTACGCCAAGAAGCTGTTGCCGAGCAAGCAAAAGATGCAGATTTAACCATTGTAGTAGGAGATCCGAAAAGCAATAACTCAAATCGTCTCGCTCAGGTATCAGAACAGATTGCAGGAACAAAAGCATACCGTATTTCAGATTTAAGTGAGCTAAAACTTGAATGGTTAATTGATGTGAAAAAAGTTGCGGTTACAGCAGGTGCATCAACACCAACGCCAATTACAAAAAAAGTCATACAATTTCTTGAACAATACAACCCTGAGGACAAGTCTACCTGGAATTTGGATCACCAAGTTCCATTAGCGAAAATACTTCCTAAAGTTAAAGTTAAATAAAAGAAAAGCGCAAGCGCCTTGCTTAGCCTAGGGGCTAGGCGCTTGAGCTAGATACAAAAAGTTTATACAAAAAGTTATACTTCTTATCGATTAAAAAATGGGCTGAGTGACAGCCCATTTTTTAAACAAATGTAAATGGATCTGTATTAACCTTTGATCCAAATACTTGTACCTCATATTTTTTTTCTTTACACATATCTCCTAATTTTGCAGAGACTCCTTTGATCATTACCTTCTCAACATGATGACCAGGGTCGATCACATTTAAATTCATCATTAAGGCGTCCTGAGCAACATGGAAATATAAATCGCCAGTAACATAGACATCAGCACCTTTAAATTTTGCTTGCTGAATATATTTATTCCCGTCACCACCTAAAACCGCAACCTTTTTTACTCTTGAGCTTGGGTTTCCTACCATTCTAACATGTTCAACTTGAAGCGATGTTTTAACATGCTCGGCAAAATCTTGAAGGCTCAACTCCGCATTCAACTTTCCAATTCTTCCCAGACCTAACGTGGTACCAGGTTGTTCTAATGGGTAAATATCATAGGCAACCTCTTCATATGGATGGGTTTTAAGCATTGTTTGGACGACCTTTTTTTGGATTGACTCAGGGAAAATTGTTTCGATTCTCGCTTCTTTTACAAATTCGAGTTGTCCTTTTTCTCCTATAAATGGTTCTGCCCCATTTAGCGGAAGAAAGCTGCCTTCCCCACTCGTCGAAAAGAAACAATGACTGTAGTTGCCAATATGACCTGCACCTGCATTTCCCAATGCATCTCTCATTTCCTTTTCATGAGCTTCTGGTACGAACACAACTAGTTTTTTTAACTTATCTTCATATGTAGGAACAAGAACCTCTAAATCTGATAACGCTAGCGCTTCAGCTAGCATATCATTTACACCGCCATATGCAACATCCAGGTTTGTATGTGCAGCATAAACAGCGATATCATGCTTAATACACTTTTCCAGCATTCGACCATATGTGTTATCTGTTGTGAGTTTCTTTATCGGACGAAAAATTGGCGGATGATGGGCTATAATTAGATCAACTTTCTTTTCGACGGCCTCATCAATAACTGATTCCATCACATCCAATGTAATCATTACTTGGTTGACCTGCTTATTAAGATTGCCGATTTGAAGACCAATTTTATCGCCTTCAACTGCATATGATTTTGGTGAGAACTGTTCAAACAGCTGAATCACTTCATAACCATTTGGAATTTTGCTCATAATAGCAATACCTCCTCAACAAGCTTCATTTTATTCGTTAATTCTCTATACTTTTCGTTATTTTCATATGTATGTCCTGCCTGTTCAAGCTTTTGAACGATTGTTTTCCAATGGTTGTATTCTTGAGACCATTTTTTCACAAACACAGGAGATTTTTTTCTAGCTAAAATTGGACCTAGCAGCAGGTTCGCTTCTAGTGAATAGGCTTGATACGGAAGCAGTGGGTCACCTATTTCGGCCACTAGTATTTCATAGATTTTTTGATCTTCTTCAATAATTTCTTCGTTAATAAGCACCCAACCATTATCAAGTAACCATTTTCTAATGGAAATAGCATGGATATTCGGTTGTAAAACAAGCCGTTTCACTTGATTTAACTTCGAGCTGCCATCTTCTAATATTTTTTTTATTAGGCTTCCCCCCATCCCTGCAATCGTAATGCAGTCGACGGTATCTCCTTCATTAATAACGGATAAACCATCACCTTGACGTACAGAAATTTTATCTGTTAATTCACATTTCTGCACTTGGCTTTTGGCAGATAAAAAAGGTCCGTCCGTAATTTCTCCGGCAATTGCTCCTTTTGCAATGCCTTTTAAGATTGAGTAACAAGGTAGATAGGCATGATCTGAGCCAATGTCGGCAAAAACGGCCCCTTTAGGAATGTAGCCAGCAACTGTCTCAAGCCTTTTTGATAACTTCAATTCATTCATTTTGTCACCACTTTTTTGTATTTTGCGTTCTAATAAGCACTACTAAGTATAAAAAAAGTCCTTCACAAATGCAAAGGACTTTTTTATACACAAGATTTTAAAAAGCTATTCAAGAACAAATGTTCCGTTATTTAATTTGAGAAACCCATTCCGCCATTTCATCTAGCTTTTCATCAGGCACTAGACCAGCAGGCATGATTCCTCTACCATTTTTAATGGTTTCTTTAATTTCATCTGCACTAAGCTTTTCCCCTACACCTGTAAGCGCGGGACCTGCTCCGCCTTCATAATTTTGACCGTGGCAGGAAACACAGCTTTGTTGGTAGATATCCTCAGGTTTAGCGTTTGCAAGATCATCTGTTTTTGGCTCTTCATCACCTTTTGCTAATTCTTCATGATCGCCAATACCTTTAAATGATAAAAGGAACATAAGGCCGATACCTAAAACGGCGATTAATAAAAATGGTATAAGTGGATTGCGATTCATCATGTAACCTCCCTTATGTAAATAAGTGAATCTTCATTAGTCCGGCATGCTTTGCCACCTAATGTCGTTTAAATTATCTAGCTTTTACAGGCAGTTCATACATAAGAATTTTAATTTAACGCTTTCAATGATTGCTGCCCGTTACTGCGGGATAAATTTTATAAGTACTTGTTTTTGTAAACAACCTCTATTTTACTGTAATTTTACAATAAGTAAAAGACCTATCTTCTAACATCCCCATGTTTTTCACAGTTTAGACAAAATTGCGAAAAGAGATTTATTTCTTTTCATAAATCCATTGACATTTCGCCTTATTAATATTATCAAAATATAATACTCGCCATAAAGATTAAGAATCCACTGATGCCGCTAATAAATAGACATAGCAAACGATACACAGCCCCAATAAAAATCCACAACAAGCAATTTGCCACAATCATTCCACCAATCCAACGAGTATCTCCATAGGTATAGAACTCTGTTAAATTAAGTGAGAGGATTAATAATTGGATCAGCAAGACGGTCAATGGCACTTGAAAAAATGCTCTTTTAAAGTAAGGGGTAACAGCAATTGAAAATAATAGAGAAAAACCTACTATGGTCATTTGCAAAACGAAAGGCAATTCAGTAAAATAAACAATAAGAAGCATTAAGCTAAAGAAAGAAAACAATAAGCCATATAAAACCTAATAAATAGAAATAGGCAGATTACGCTTTTTATGTGATTGACTTTCTTTGTCTTTTTGGTTTCCTTCTGTATAAAGCGCTAACAAAAAATCGCAATATGTTTCGGGAAGCAATTTATTGTTTTACCATTGATAAATTTCATTAATGATAATCGCTCTTTTTTCTGTATTCATATAGGTTATCCTTCATAGTCGATTGTTCGATACATTAGAAAAGCGCAAGGCGCTTAGCATTCGGCGACAAGCATAAGGCGAATAGGTATAGAAGGTGTTCTTTACCTTCAATTTCTATTTGACTAGACCCTAGAGGCAGTTAAAAACGCGACGTCCTGTCGCATTAACTGCACTTGAACGTCCTGTGCTTCGCCGATGGCGCCTGGAGCACAAAAGATAGTATAAAAAGACGGACAAAGTGATGTCCGCCTCATTTTATTCAAGAAAGTCTTTAAGACGTTTACTGCGACTAGGATGACGCAATTTCCGAAGTGCCTTCGCTTCAATTTGACGAATACGTTCACGCGTAACGCCGAAAACTTTCCCAACTTCTTCCAGCGTTCTTGTTCTGCCATCGTCAAGTCCGAAGCGGAGACGCAAAACATTTTCTTCACGGTCTGTTAATGTATCCAACACATCTTCCAGCTGTTCTTTTAAAAGCTCATATGCTGCATGCTCAGATGGTGAAGTTGCGTCCTGATCTTCAATAAAATCACCTAAATGTGAATCATCTTCTTCACCAATTGGTGTTTCCAGCGAAACAGGCTCTTGTGCAATTTTTAAGATTTCTCTTACTTTATCAGGGGTTAATTCCATATCTTCCCCAATTTCTTCTGGAGTCGGTTCTCTACCTAAGTCTTGAAGTAATTGACGTTGAACCCTGATCAGCTTGTTTATTGTTTCAACCATATGAACAGGAATCCGGATCGTACGTGCTTGATCGGCAATGGCACGAGTAATTGCTTGGCGGATCCACCAAGTTGCATACGTACTAAATTTGTACCCTTTTTGATAGTCAAACTTTTCGACGGCCTTCATTAAGCCCATATTACCTTCTTGTATAAGATCAAGAAATAACATCCCTCGACCGACATATCGTTTGGCAATACTGACAACTAAACGCAAGTTAGCTTCGGCAAGCCTTCTTTTTGCTTCTTCGTCGCCCTCTTCAATACGTTTAGCAAGATCAATCTCTTCATTTGCAGATAGGAGATCGACACGACCGATTTCTTTTAAGTACATTCTTACCGGATCGTTTATTTTAACTCCAGGCGGGACACTTAAATCATTTAGATCGAATTCTTCTTCTTTGGCAAGATCTTGAATATTCGGATCATCATCACCTTCACCAGCTTCTCCTATTAATTCAACACCTTGTTCACCAAGAAATTCATAATACTCATCCATTTGGTCTGATTCAATTTCAAAGTTTGACATGCGTTCTGCTATTTCTTCATATGTCAAAACTCCACGTTTTTTCCCAATTTCAGTTAATTGTTCTTTCACCTGTTCAAAGGTTACTTCTGTTTCATGGGTTTGTTTATCAGCCATTGGATCCCCTCCTTCCAAAACTTATCACATGTTAAGATAAGCTATCGGATTACTGTTTACCGGCAAAATCCTATTTAAATTAAGAATGTGTTTATGTAGATACACTATACACAATCCACTATAAACGTTAATCTTTAGCTTATTAACTATGTCTTGAGCGCTTGTTTTAATTGAATGATTTCCATTGCAATTTGAGCTGCTTCTTTAAACTGCTTATTTCTTTCAGCTTCATTTTTTTCAGCTTCTTTTTCTTTTATCATTAACATTTTTTGATGATTCAACACCTGTTTTATATAATCTGATAGTTCTTGTTCACTTACATCAGTGTTTAATGAGATCATCGCAATGTTGGAAACAATATGTTGGAGCTCTGGACTTGGCAGCCTTGAAAGAAAGGCACTTACATTTTCTTCATTTCCCTCTTCATAATATCCATATAAATAAGTAACGATTGCTTTATGTTCTTCAATATTAAATTGAAGACCAAGTCGTTCGAGCACCTTTTCTGCAATGTCCTTGCTCCTTAGCATATGGCCGATTAACATTCGCTCAGCAGTGTGAAACGCGGGCAACAGCCTTTTTGATTGAATAGGAGCTCTTTTAAACTGCTGTTCAGTCCGCTTTTGCTGCGGTGCCTGCTGTGGTTTTGTTTGCTGTTCCTTTTGATGGAGCTGGTCTTTTAGAACCTCCATCGAAAGATCAAACTCTTTCGAGAGTTGTTTTAGATAAATTTCTTTTTCAACTGCACTTTCAAGCTTGCTAAGTTCTAAAATGACATGATCGATATACTGCAGCCTCTCACCTTCATTATGAAGATTTTTCCCTCTGCGGTAATAATTCATCTTAAATGTCATTAACGGTACGCTTGCCCCTATTACATCGTTTTTGAATTTTTCTGGTCCTTGCTTTTTGATGTAGTCATCAGGGTCTAATCCATCCGGAATCATGGCTACTTTTATTTGACAACCAAACTCCTTCAGTAATTTTGAAGCCCTCATTGTTGCTTCAATCCCGGCAGAATCTGAGTCATAACATAGGATAACCTCTGATACATTTCGACGGATTATTTTTGCTTGATCCTCAGTAAGGGAGGTTCCCATCGTAGCTATGGCATGTTCGACGCCAGCCCGGGTCGATGAAATAACATCTGCAAAGCCTTCAAAAAGAACGACTTGTTGATTTTTACGAATATGTACTCTTGCACGGTGAAAATTATAAAGCAATTTACTTTTGTTAAAGACTTTCGTTTCAGGGCTGTTCAAATATTTTGGTTTCTCGTCGCCGAGAACTCTGCCGGAAAAGGCAATTGTCATACCGTGATGATCTGTTATTGGGAACATGATTCGATTGCGAAACCGATCAAAATATTCATCAGCATTGTTTTTCTTTATTAATAGCCCCGCTTCCTCCATCAAGGAAGGATTAAAGCCCCGCTTCACTAAAAACTTTGATATGAAATCCCATGAATCAAGTGCATAGCCGATCTCAAACGAATCAATAATTTCTTTTGTGAATCCACGATTTAATAAGTAATCTAAAGCAGGCTGACCCTCTTTTGTATTAACTAATAAATGGTGGTAAAATTTCTTTAGCAGCTCATGTGCTTCAATCATTTTTTCAGCATCTTTTGAAACAGTTCTTCCTTGTTCTGGAGCAATTGCCGGTAATTCAATATTCGCTTTATCTGCAAGATGTTGTGCTGCTTCTATAAAGGAATACCCCTCATGCTGCATGAGAAAAGAAAAAACATTTCCTCCCGCACCACAACCAAAACAATGAAAAATTTGCTTATCGGCGGAGACAGAGAATGATGGAGACTTTTCTCCATGGAATGGACATAACCCAAAATAGTTACGACCTTGTTTCTTCAATTGAACATATTCACTTATCACATCAACAATGTCAGAAGTTCGTTGTATTTTTTCGATTAATTCTTCGGGAATTCGATTTCCCATGGTAACAACTCCGTGTTAATGTTATTCGAGATTCAAATAAAATCTCCTGCATCTTTCGACAAATTTTTTTCTAATGCTGTGATAAAATTTAAGATGTCTTCGTCTGTGAATTTTTTGGGACCTTTTGTATACTTACCGCTGCGTCTGTCCTTTGCTGATAAATAACGAAACTGCAGAGCGGTGTCGATATTTTCTTCGGTATACTGCTTACCTCTCGGAGTAACAACAAGAACGTCCTTTCTAAGTAAAAGACCAGCCAATCCAATATCCTGTGTGATCACAAGATCATTTTTTTGCACATGGTTGACTATGTATAAGTCTGCCTCTTCCTTTCCTGTATCAACAAAGACCCAGCTTCCGCCATATGTTTTGTCTGAGTTATGATTGTAGGAGGCAACAAAAATGACTTCTATATTGTATTTATTAGCCACCTCCATTATTTGCTGCTTTACAGGGCAAGCATCGGCATCAACGTAAATTTTCATTGTTTTTTCGTCATAAATTTCTATTCTACATCACTCCGACAGAATCCTTCTTAATACTCGCTAAAAACTAAAAATTTGTGACAAACACAAATACAGCTTTTGTCGAAAAATATTTACCATTTAATCTTGACAGTTTACAATTTATAGTTTATTCCTACATGTCAAGTTCTAAACCTAAAAAAAATATTTTATCACAATTTTTTATTATAATATAAAAAAAGTTAAATATCTATTGTTTTTTATAAGAAAAGCGCAAGGCGTTTAGCATAAGGCGAATAGGAATAGAAGGTGTTCTTTACCTTCAATTCCTATTTGACTAGACCTTAGTGGCAGTTAAAAACGCGACGTCCTGTCGCATTAACTGCACTTGCACGTCCTGTGCTCCGCCGATGGGGCCTGGAGCTAGACACTAAAACTAAATACAAAATTTTCTTTCTTAAACATTAAGAAAAGCGCAAGCGCCTTGCTCAGCCTAGGGCAAATAAGACGCTCATGAATTGAAGGCGTTCTTTGCCTTCAATTCTAAATTGGCTAGACCCTAGAGAGTGGCTAGGCGCTGGCAGTCAAAAGCGCGACGTTAATCGCACTGACTGCACTAGCACGTCCTGTGCTCGTAGCTGGATGTCAAAGCGCAGACAAATGTATAAGTATTCTTCATTTAAAAACGAAGAGGTTTGGCTCTAGTTATCGATGTTCATACTATCTCTGGGAGCCACCCTCATCGCTTATAACCTGTTATCCATTTTGTTTGTTCATAAAATTCGCGATAATATTAGCTGTTTCCTCCACTGCTTTATTTGAAACATCAATTACTTGGCAGCCAATCTTATCAACAATACTGTCAAAGTATTCTAATTCCTCTTTAATGCGGTTAATATTGGCATAGAATGCTTCATCATTAAGTCCTAATGATTTTAAACGTTCTCTGCGAATATTGTTTAGCTTATCCGGACTAATTCGCAAACCGATGCATTTTTGTGCCGACACTTTGTACAATTCCTCTGGAGGTTCGACCTCAGGTACAATTGGAACATTGGCCACTTTAAAGCGTTTATGGGCAAGATATTGAGATAAAGGAGTTTTGGATGTTCTGGATACGCCAATCAATACAATATCAGCCTTTAAAATACCTCTTGGGTCACGACCATCATCATATTTAACTGCAAACTCTATTGCTTCAACCTTTTTAAAGTAATCATCATCAAGTTTACGTACTCGACCAGGCTCATATTTAGCAGCAGTACCATAAGATGCTTCCATTTTATCAATTAACGGGCCGATAATATCATAATAGATAACCCCTTGTTTTATAGCCTCTTGGATTAAAAACTCCCTTAATTCAGGAATAACGAGAGTAAAACAAACAATCGCTTTGTCTTTTTTTGCTAACGCAATAACCTCAGTTATGGTACCTTTATCCTCCACATATGGAATACGTTTAATTTTTGTGTTTGCAGATACACCATTAAATTGACTTGCAGCTGCTTTTACAACAAGCTCAGCAGTTTCACCAACTGAATCTGATACAACATAAATCATACGGTAGCTCATCGTTTTTCCCCATTTCCTTTTTCTTAGCTAAAATTCCTGCGCAAAACCAACCAGGATTTTTGTCATATTTGTCTTCGTTATTCTCCCTATTACTTCGAGACCTTCATCAGTGTCTTTTACAACAGGTAAAGCATCTATTTGTTTTTCAATTAGCGCCTTGGCCACATCTAAGATAAGATCATCTGGCCTGCAAACTGTTATATTCGGCATTCTAGTCATAATAATATTTACCGGTATCGATGTGAGCTCCTGTTTCCCTATACTTGTACGTAATAAATCTTTTCGTGAAAGGACTCCAACCAAATGAGATTGATCATCAACAACAAATAATGTTCCAACATCCTCTAAAAACATGGTGCAGATCGCATCGTAAACGGAAATTTTCACACTTACAACAATAGGGATGGATTGAAAATCCTTTACCCGAAGCTTTTTTAACTCATCTGTTAAACGTTGTGTATCTGTTTTGCCTGTATAATAATAACCAACTCGAGGTCTTGCTTCCAAATATCCAGCCATAGTTAAAATCGCTAAGTCTGGTCGTAGGGTTGCTCTTGTTAGATGAAGCTGGTCAGCAATTTGCTCCCCAGTAATTGGGCCGTTTTCCTTAACAATTTCCAAAATTTGCTCTTGCCGTTTATTAAGTTCGATTTTACTCACCACCCTTGCCTCATCTATTTCATCGCCTTTTAAGTCACCAATTATAAAAAGAATACGTACTGCTTTATAAGCAAATAGGTTATACTATATAAAATTATTATATACTTTAATATTATTTTGAAAAGTAGTTTGTTTTATCTTTCTTTAAACCGTTTATGAATAAAAGAAAGAGGTCTGACATATCTGCCAAACCCCATTTGATTTTCAAGAGCTTTATTATTTTACAAGGATTACACTCATTTTTGCAAACGATTCGATAAGCGTTGAAAGCTTTACCATTTGAGCTAAGCGGTTTGCTTTGATGTTTTCATCCTCTGACATGACCATCGTATGTTCAAAGTAATCATTTATGACACTTTTTAAGCTTGCTAAAATATGATAAACTTCTCGCTCATTACCGGCAGTTTTTTGTGTGTTTATCCTTTCTGCTGCATCTACATATGCCTCATAAAGTGATCTCTCATATTCGCTATCGAACAATTGTACATTTATTTCTTGATCAGCGCCTTTTTTCGCGATGTTCATTACGCGTGCAAGTGCCTCTACTGTTTCTTTAAAATCTTCTTCGCTTGAGGCTGCTTCAAGAACCTTTGCCCTTTCTACCATTGACGTCACTTCAAATGTAGAAGAGTCTAAAACAGCTTCAACTAAGTCATAACGAATTTCTTCTTCTGCTAATAAATATTTTATGCGAAGTTTAAAGAATGCTTGGAGCTCTTTGCTTGCTTCAACTGTTTCTTTATCCCCAAATAATGTAAGGGCCATTTGAATCAATTCAGGTAATTCAAGCTTCCATTTCTTATGAAGAAGGATTTGCACGATTCCGCTCGCTTGTCTTCTTAATGCATATGGGTCTTGAGAACCTGTTGGAATTTTGCCGATTGCAAAGAATCCCGAGATGGTATCAAGCTTATCTGCTAAAGCAACAACTGCTCCGACTGTTGAAGCAGGTGCTTCATCCTCTGCATGACGCGGCATGTAATGTTCATTAATAGCAATAGAAACAGCTTCTTTTTCACCACTTATCCGAGCATATTTTTCACCAATTTTCCCTTGAAGCTCAGGAAATTCATAAACCATATTTGTCACTAGGTCAAACTTACAAATAGATGCAGCGCGTTTTATATCCTGTTTTTCTTCACTGCCGACTCCTAGTTTTTCTGCTAGTAAGCCTGAAAGCATCACAATACGGTTAACCTTTTCTCCTAACGTTCCCAACTCTTCATGAAAAACAATTTTATTTAGTTTCTGAACCGCATCTTCAATTTTCAGCTTTTGGTCTTCTTTATAGAAGAAGTTTGCATCAGAAAGTCTTGCCCGGAGTACTTTTTCATTTCCCCTCGCCACATTTTCAAGGTGATGATGATCACCATTACGAACTGTAACAAAAAACGGTTGAAGTTGGCCGCTTTGATTTCTTACTGGGAAGTAGCGTTGATGCTCCTTCATCGTTGTAACTAAAACTTCATCAGGCAAAGCCAAATATTCCTTTTCAAAATTTCCGAATAATACAGTTGGGTATTCAACTAAATTATTGACCTCTTCAAGCAAGTCTTCATCTACAGGAATGACCCAATCCTGTGCTTTCTCAAGATCAGTTAATTGATTGACAATCGCTTCTTTCCTTTTTACAGGATCAGCGATGACAAATTGCTCTAATAAAGCCGCTTCATATAATGACGGTGCAGCAATTTCAACCTTAGCACCTAAAAAACGGTGTCCATAGCTAAAGGAATTTGTGTGTACACCTGCGATTTCAAATGGGATGACATCCTTGCCAAATAAAGCCACAAGCCATTTGATCGGCCTAATATACCGCATTTCCTGACTTCCCCAGCGCATATTTTTAGGAAATGTTAAGCCTGTGATGATTTGACGCATTTCCGTCAATAGCTCTTTCGTCTCTTTTCCCGCGATAAATTTCTGCACATGGGCGTACTCGACACCTTTAATCTCTTTAAAATAAATATCGTCTACAGAAGCACCTTGACCTTTTGTAAAGCCGATTGCCGCTTTGGACCAATTGCCGTTTTCATCAAGCGCGATTTTTTTCGCCGGACCTTTTGCTTCCTCTTCAATATCTGGCTGTTTATCTGCAACATCCTTAACTAATACGGCTAATCTTCTAGGAGTTGAATAGGCTTTTACCGTTCCAAAAGAAAGCTTCTGATCCTTTAACCAATTTGTTACCTTTTCACTGAACTGATTCATTGCATCTGTTACATAATGTGCCGGAACTTCCTCTAAGCCAATTTCAATTAATAGATCCTGCTTACTCATCCTTTGCTCCTCCTTCCTTATTTAACATTGGGAAACCAAGTTTTTCCCTTTCTTCATAAAAGGTTTTTGCTACTTTACGTGCTAAATTACGGACCCGGCCGATATAACCTGTTCGTTCTGTGACAGAAATAGCCCCTTTTGCATCAAGCAGGTTAAACGTATGGGAGCATTTTAAAACATAATCATATGCTGGGTGGACAAGCCCTTCGTCCATTTGACGATTTGCTTCTTTTTCATAGGTTGAGAACAATTGAAATAACATGTCAGTGTCAGATGTTTCAAATGTATATTTTGAATGCTCATATTCAGGCATTAAGAAAATATCCCGAATCGTAAAGCCGTCTGTCCACTCTAAATCAAAAACATTTTCTTTATCTTGGATATATGATGCCAATCTCTCAATTCCATACGTAATTTCAGCAGATACTGGTTTACATTCTAAACCGCCGACTTGTTGAAAATATGTAAATTGTGTGATTTCCATTCCATCAAGCCACACTTCCCAGCCCAAACCGGCACAGCCTAGTGAAGGATTTTCCCAGTTATCCTCAACAAAGCGAATATCATGCTCTAACGGGTCAATTCCAAGAGCACGTAATGAATCCAAATATAATTCCTGAATATTATCCGGGGATGGCTTCATGATCACTTGGAACTGATGATGCTGATAAAGTCTGTTCGGATTTTCCCCATATCTTCCATCAGCAGGTCTTCTTGATGGTTCCACATATGCGACCTTCCATGGCTCTGGTCCAATACTTCTTAAAAATGTATATGGACTCATTGTTCCCGCACCTTTTTCAGTATCATAGGCTTGCATCAGCACACAGCCTTGATCAGACCAATGCTTTTGCAGCGTTAAAATCATGTCTTGAATATTCATTGATTCCTTACACCTCCATAATAAATAAAAGCATAATGCTTTTGTCATTCTTTTATGATGACAAAAAAACAAAAAGCCCTCATCCTTATGCCACCATTCATGACATAGGGACGAGAGCATACCCGCGGTTCCACCCTAATTGCTTATCATTTTAAAAAAGATAATAAGCCACTTAAAAATACTGCTCCGGAATGCCTTTCGTTACGAACCAATCCTTAGCTTTCACCGTCCTAAGGTCGCTTTCATTGGGTTATTCGTAAGTACTCTTTTCCTTCAACGCAAAATGTTAAATTATACTTGCATATTAATCGAAAAATGATCGGATGTCAACAGCGCACATACTATAGTTTTCCTTTTAAGGAATCTACTTGATCTAAAAATCGTTTAGACTTCAGTATCAGACCTGAATATTCTTGATAATAGGCTTGGATCACCGATTTTAATTCACTTTTCGTTTCAGGCTTTACTGAAATATTCCCTAGTCGACTTAAATCAAAATAATAAAACAGCCGTAATAATTTTACCGTTATTCGAGATATTTGTAACCTGTAAGGATCATGCTCAAAGCATCTATGGCAGATAAATCCGCCTTCTCGGATTGAAAAATGAAAAGTGCCATCCTTACTTTCACATAAAACACAACCGTCAAGCAGGGGGTGAAGACCTAAAACGGTCAACATTTTCATTTCAAAAATATTAACCAAGATATCCGGGTCGACTCCGTCATCTAAATATTCAAAAGTCTGTTTTAACAGTTCAAATAAGTAGGGATTACGCTCATGATTTTCTGTGCTTTTATCCAGTAATTCAGCTATGTAAGAAGCATATGCGGTTAGGAAAATATCCTCGCGAATTCCCCTTAAAGAACGAATCGTCTCCCCTTGCTGAAGACTGCCTAAACCACTTGTTTTTTGAAATAAAAATGTTCCATACGTAAAAAGTTGGGTAATGGACGTAAGGCGACTATTTGTTTTTTTCGCGCCCCTTGCCATTACCCCAACTTTTCCAGCTTCACGGGTATATATGGTAATGATTTTGTTTGTTTCACCGTAATCCGTTGTTCGAATTACAATTCCTTCACATTTTTGAAGCAAATTTCCCTCACCTTCCAAAGGTTTAGGCAAGATTTAGGAAATTGGAAAATCCATTTCAGCTAGTTCATCATCTTGAGAATCGGGTCCGTCATCATTCTCCTTTTCTAATTCTTTAAAAAGAAGATACGTATCAATGCTACCTGTTTGCGAAAAGACCTTCCAGGTAAAATCCAACATAAAAACCCCACCTTTCAGTTGTTAACACTAGCAAGCAATTTATATCCAATTTCTTTATAGTTATCTTGACCTTCTTTAGTCCGATTCATGTTAAACAATTTTTGCTAATACATTTTATGAATAGGAAAAGTATTTGTTTAGTAGATCGTTATGAAGCACATTTAATTGGCTGATCAGAGCAAAGGAAATGGATTAATATTCATCTTCCCTAAATCCATAATCTCTTAACTGTGAAGCTTTATTTCGCCAATCCTTCTGAACCTTCACCCATAACTCTAAAAAGACCTTAGACCCTAGCAATGCCTCAATATCAGCACGAGCCCTTTTACCAATCTCTTTGAGCATGCTTCCTTTTTTTCCTATAATAATCCCTTTTTGAGAGTCACGCTCTACAATGATTGTAGCTCCTACAAAAATAGCTTGATTATTTTCGCGTCTTTCAAGTGTGTCCATGACAACTGCAACTGAGTGTGGGATTTCCTCCCTCGTTAAGTGAAGAACTTTTTCACGAACCAACTCCGTAATGATAAAGCGCTCGGGATGATCTGTTACTTGATCCTCAGGATAGTATTGAGGACCTTCCGGTAAGATTTCCTCAATTTGCTTCAAGAGCCTTTCTACATTATTCCCTTGCAAAGCAGAGATCGGGACAATTTCTCTAAAAGGATATAGATTTTTATATTGCTCGATTAAAGGTAAAATCTCATCTGGATGAATTTGATCAATCTTGTTAATGATCAAAAAAACAGGTGTATTAGTCTGTTTTAATCGTTCAATGATAAACTCATCCCCTCGACCATAGCCTTCTTCGGCGTTAATCATAAAAAGAATGAGATCCACTTCTTTTAAGGTGTTATGAGCTACCTTCATCATAAAATCTCCGAGCTTATGCTTTGGCTTGTGAATACCCGGTGTATCGATAAAAATCGTTTGTGAACTGTTTGTTGTATAAACACCTTGGATTTTGTTTCTAGTTGTTTGCGGTTTATCACTCATAATCGCAATTTTTTGACCGATTACCCGATTAATAAACGTTGACTTTCCGACATTTGGCCTTCCAATAATTGAAACAAATCCTGATTTATATCCTTGACTATTACTCATGTAAATCCTCCGCTGAAAATGCTCCTGGTAGTAAATCTTGTACGGTTAATTCTTCAATATCACCATGAAGGTTTGTTAAAATGACTTTCATATCCTTTGGACAAAGTTCTGAAATGACTTGACGGCATGCTCCACATGGCGGAACTGGTCTTTTCGTATCAGCAACAACTGCTATTGCAGCATACTCTTTGTCACCTTCAGAAAAAGCTTTAAAAAGGGCTGTACGTTCAGCACAATTGGTCATGCTGTAGGCAGCATTTTCAATATTACAGCCTCTATATATTTTACCATCTTTTGTTAACAAAGCGGCGCCTACATTAAATTTTGAGTAGGGAGTATAGGCCATATCACGTGCTGCTTTAGCTTCTTTGATGAGTTGTTCAATGTTCACTAACTTTCTTCCTTCCCTAAAGGCAATTTCCATTGCCTACCTTTATTTTACCTAATTTTCACAGTGAATTCACGTTTTCAACGATTTTGTAATTTAAATGTAAGAATTTTCGGAATACATTCGCAATAAACTTAAAATATGTAAATATAACCTTAAAAATTTAAAACGTTCAAGTTTCGATTAAAAATCAAATATGATTGAACATAATGATAATTCCTATTATAACCGAAAGAATTGCATAAACCAAAACGGCACCCGCAGCAGCATCTTTTCCCGCCTTTGCCAACGGCTTAAATTCATCAGTAACTAAATCAACGACATGCTCGATCGCCGTATTCATTAATTCCAAAGCCAGCATTCCACCGATTAAGAACAGGATGATCACCCACTCCATTAATGTGAATTCAAAGAAAAAACCAACGATAAACACCAAGATCGAAATTATCACATGAATTTGAAAATTCCGTTCTGTTTTCAACGTTTGGATAATTCCACTCCACGCAAATATAAAGCTTTTAGAAAACCTTCTCCACTCAGAGATCGGCTGATCTTTTAAGCCCATAGCTATCTAAAATTTCCTTTTGCTTAGTAAACATTCTTTTTTCATCTTCATCATTCATATGGTCATACCCAAGTAAATGCAGAAAACCATGGACAGCAAGAAATCCCAGTTCTCTCATAAATGAATGGCCATATTCAATTGCCTGTTCCCTTGCGCGAGGAATGGAAATGATAATATCACCTAACATAGGGGGTTGTTCCAATCCGACAATTTCGATTTCCCCCTCCCCCATTTCTTCTAAAGCAAAAGAAATGACATCTGTAGGTTGATTCTTATCACGGTAATCCCGATTTATCTCTTGGATACGCTCGTTTGTTACAAACGTAACAGATAACTCAGCATCTTGCTTTACATTTTCGACATCTGCTGCAAATTGCAGCAAATCCACTACTTTTGTTTGTTCTTCTTCTGTTAATTCATTTGTTTCGTCAATACAATCGATGATTAATCTCATGCTTGCTTCACCTTCTGTTTTTTAGTTAATTCTGGGTACTCAATTCTAGAATGGAAAATCCCTTTTAGCGATTCACAAAAAGACTTTGCAATAATATCAAGTTCTCTTAAGGTCAAATCACATTCATCTAATTGATGATCCTGCAGCCGATCCGAAATAATCGACCGAACAAGCTTTTCTATTTTTTCAGGTGTAGGGTTTGCCATTGAACGAACAGCTGCTTCCACACTATCAGCGATTGAAATAATCGCAATTTCCTTTGTTTGCGGTTTTGGACCAGGGTAACGGAACTCCTCTTCATAAATGGACGGATTTGTTTCCTTTGCTTGATGATAAAAATACTTTAATAAAGATGTACCATGGTGCTGTTCTGCAATATCTATAAATTCCTTTGGCATTTTATTCTTTTTTAACATCTCCACACCATCTGTTACATGTGAAATAATAACATTTTTACTTAGCTGTGGAGATAGTTTATTATGTGGGTTTTCAATATTCATTTGATTTTCAATAAAATACTGTGGACGCTTCGTTTTGCCAATATCATGATAATAGGCACCTACTCGTGCCAAAAGCCCATTTGCCCCTATTGCTTCACATGCAGACTCCGACAAATTCGCAACCATTACACTGTGATGATAAGTCCCTGGAGTTTCAGTCAAAATCTTTCGAAGCAATGGATGATTTGGATTTGAGAGCTCAATTAGCTTCATCGTTGATAGGATTCCAAATCCGGTTTCAAAAAATGGCATAAAACCAATAGTTAAAACGGAAGAAACTAATCCTGATACACAGGCCATTATAAAATATGAGCCAATTTCAACATTTGAATAGCTGCTGTTTCGAATGAGCATAATTGCGGTTATGACGAGTACGTTCATCCCGGCAACAAATAATCCCGCTTGTAAAATTTTCGATCTAAGATTATGCTCCCCAAAAAATAATACCGCTGCAAGACATCCAAATAAATAATAGATTCCTACAGAAAAGTTAAAACTGCCTGTTATACCTTCATTAAATATAACACTTCCGCAAATTGCAAATATCATACATGTCAAAATCGCTAACCGTTCATTAAGTAACAGTTTAACAAGCATAGCACCCATTGCTACAGGAACAAGATAACCGATATGGGTATAATCAATCTTTTGAAACAGACTAACGATTTTCATCAAAAGAATGGTAATGGCAAAAATTAAGCAATACAAAAGTAAAGAGTTGTTTTTCTTAGCAATAGGGTCATCCTTCTTTTCGAAATAGTAGATAACCCCAATAAGAATTAAAAGAATTAATAGTCCTAATCCTAAAAACGGTTTATATGATTGCTGATTGTCCAGCAGTCCTACTAATCCTAGCTTGCGATAAACTTCCCTGTTGATCAGTTCATTCTCTTCAACAAGGATTTGTCCTTGTTTAATTTGAGATTCCTTCACCGCATCAACAGCTTGCTGTCTTTTTTCCTCTGTAGCATCCAGATCAAAAACAACATTTGGAGTAATCGCAAAACGAGCTAGTTCTGTAGCCGCTTGAAGTACTTCTGGTTTCAGCGATGTATATTGCAGTTCCTCAACAACCTGTTTTTTCGCTTCTGTCAATTGAATAATTGGAATTTCCTTGCTCATAATATTATTGACCGCTGTTACAACTGCATCCTTAGCAAGGATTAGCTCATCTTTGGTGGTAGTAAGCAAAGGAATAAAGGTTTCCTTTGAAATTTTGTTGTTTATTGATGGTGTTAATTTATCTTGTAAACGTTTTACCTTTTCTTCAGGAGTTAATATAGCTGTTGAGGTGTTTTCCTCATTTTTATTTGCTTCTTCCTCCTGATGAACTTCAATAATCGCATCGAAAATTGACGAAATAAGATCAACTTGTTTTTCGGAAATTTCCTTCTTTAACACATATTGATCTTCAACCGAATCATATGCCTCTTGTTTTTTTCGATCCGTTTCAACTTTATCCTCAACTGTAGTTGGCGAGTAAATCGTTTGATCGGAAACAGTAAAAAGCTCAATGTCTAATGTTTCTGGCTTCACATTACTATAAAGTGATACAAATAAAATAACAGCTAAAATGGCATATAAAAAAACATGGAGGAACTTATAATTATTTAGTTTTTCGATGAATTGATTTGGTTTTTGTTTCTCAGTCTTTTTCTTCTTCACAAAAGGCACCACCTTTTACTGCACATAAATCAAAAATTTTTAATACTTTTCTGTTCACTTCTTTCATTATTTCTTTTTATCGAAAAATGTTCAACCTTTAAGACAAAATATAACAAAAAAAGCACCTTTCCAAGGGTTTTTCCGATTATATTTTACAATAATCTTTTGTTTTCAACACCCCTAAAAAAGAAGTGACCCGAATTCAGGCTCGGGTCACTTAACCTTCATTGGCACTTTCATATGCTGAAATAATTTTTGCAACAAGCGGATGTCTTACTACATCTGATTGTTCCAGCTCTACAAATGAAATGCCGGAAACCTCTGCAAGGATATCTCTTGCAACCGTTAAACCTGATTTAACACCCTTTGGCAAATCAACCTGTGTACGGTCACCTGTGATAACCATTTTAGAGCCGAAGCCCAGCCGTGTCAGAAACATCTTCATTTGTGCTGGTGTTGTGTTTTGTGCTTCGTCTAAAATAACGAATGCATCATCTAACGTCCTGCCTCTCATATAGGCAAGAGGAGCGATTTCGATAGTACCTCTCTCAATAAGCCTTCCGGTATGCTCCATTCCTAAAACATCATGAAGTCCATCATATAAAGGTCTTAGGTAAGGATCTACCTTTTCTTTTAAATCTCCAGGTAAAAAGCCTAAGCTTTCACCGGCCTCAACAGCTGGTCTTGTTAAAATAATTCGTTTAACACTTCCGTTTTTTAAAGCATTAACAGCCATCACAACAGCTAAATATGTTTTACCCGTTCCAGCTGGCCCTATCCCAAAAACTAAATCCTTGTTTTGTATAGCAGCAATATAATGACGCTGACCCAAAGTTTTAACCCTGATGGATTTTCCTTTGGCAGTTTTTGCGATTTCTTGTACATACAGATGTTCAAATTGATCTAATCGTTGTTCTTTAGCCATGGTAATCCCATAGATCACATCACGTTCGCTAATATTTATCCCTTTGCGGATAATAACGAGCAGTGATTTTAACAGTTCATCCACCAGCTTAACGTGTTCGGAGTCACCTGAAACAAAAACGGCTCCGCCTCTCGTTACAATCGATACATTTAATTCTTCTTCGATTCGTTTAAGATGAACGTCATGATTTCCAAATAAAGCGATGGCTTCATTTGGATTTTCTAATTCTTGACTCAATGTCACTAATTCTTCTGGCATTCTTTAATCTCCCTGAACAATTGGTGTAGTTTTTACGATATTTTCTATGACTTGGTAATGAACGGTTAATTTTACTTTACCATTCTCAATCGACTCGTGCAAAACTTTTTCTCCAATTACTTTTTCACCTTCGCCCAGTTTATCCTCAATATTTTTACGGCCTCGATCTAATGCGGCTTCCTTTGCCTGTAATTCCGTATATTCTCTGGTGACTTTTTCATTCTCACGATACGTTTCTTTTATATATGCGATCGGCAAGGTAAAATTTAAAAATTTTACATACCTGACATCATCTTCAACAATATAAGAGGAAAATTCAGGATCTTTAAATCCCCAAATCGGAAGCTTAAAGGAACCAAATTGAAGATAATGCTTATGTTTATCTTCCCCAGTTAATACATGAAAAGTCGTCTTTAATGGAAGAGTAATCGTCGATAAATGCCATGTCTCACCGAAAATTTCTGCTTTCGCAGCCACTTTTTTCTGTTCATCCTCTTTTCCAATTAAACCAGAGACTAATATTTGCCCTTTTTGCACATTTTCATGTAAGGTTGTCAGTGGCTGCCCTTGCTCAACAAACATTTTCGTAATGGTTGCTTTTTTCTTTGCGACAATATGCCTTGGGCTTACAAGCTTTTCTTCTTCAGGTTGATTTTTTTCCACTACCTTTAAATGATAGGTTGTACCCGTTAGCTCTACACCCACCCATGTGATTTGTTCAATATTATCTGTTAAGCTTTTTTGAATTTCATCTGGATTTTCTACAAAAAATTGAAATTTGCCTGTTTTAACCCCGATACGTGATAGTTCTTTTTTAATTAAATGCTCTGTTTCAGGAGAGGCACCTTCAACTTTTATACCCCAAATCATATTTGATAAAGCGAAAATAACAAGCAAAAATGCAAACAGACCTAATACAAAACCGCTGTTTCGCCAAGATCTTCTTAGGAAAAATGGGAAACCCAATCTTTTTTCAAAATGGCATTTGCATTCATTTTTCCTCACGACTCTCCTTAAGGCATGTACATCTTGAAGGCGAATGAAAAAATTCATTCCTTCCTTGTGATTTCTGCTAACATTCCAAACAACGATCTTTTCACGAATGCAGTCATTTAAAAAACGTTCGGTTCCCCTTCCCTGAATACTTACTTTTACAATCCCAAACAAAAAACTTGTCCATTGATTTTTCATGCTCATCCCCCTATATAAACAGCATAGATATAGCTTATACTAGTCCATTGTTTGCCTGCTGTGTAAAAATTTAGTTTCCCTACACAGCAGACTTACCATCATGATTGAATTAAAGTTATTCGTCACGTTCCATCAAGATAGAGAACCTGACTTATTTTCCCTTCAAGAAGGATTTCTTCTGGTAAGATCGTCTTTATGACAAAGGCTTCTCCTTTAATTAAAAGTTGTCCTTGCTTTAATAGAAGACGAAGCTCCGTATCAGTGAATGTAAGGAGACCTCGATGATTTTCTATGTAAATATGAAGCTGTCCAACCATCGTAATTCTAGGAAGATCCATCATGACATCCGGCGGTAGTTCAATTGTATTTGTAATCCATTTTGTTAGCTGCTGACGCCACTTTTTTGCCATAAAAAAAGACCCCCTTTCATCTCATATGTATGAGAGAAAGCGGGTTCTTATAACACGATTATTGCTAGAAGTTATGAATGTCTTCTATTTCGAGTGTAATGTGGGTTTTGAGATCTTGGCGGACCTAAAATTTCGCTCCAAATAATCCCTTGAACCGCCTTTTGTTTATTAATACTAAGGCGGTTTTGGTTAATTGTTCTTTTTCCTTTCGGAAGCGGTACCTGACGATTAACCTTCTTATGTTGTTTTCTTACTTGGTTATCATTTAAAGCGTGTGCAGGTTGCAGATTTTTCATTTTTTCATATGCCTGCTGTACGGTTTCGACAACCTGAGTAGCCTCTTTCCGGTGCTTTTGCTCAATCGTCGTTTTTACGGGCTTAGGATATGGTCTTGAGTTTTTTCTTTCGTTTGGTTGATTCACCTGCTTTTTAGGTTGTTCATTAGGTGCTTCGTCTTTCTTGGATGTGAAAATTTTTGTGAACACCCAAGCAAGGATCCCCCAAACGATTGGATTTGTAATGATTTCTGTAAGCAGCTCCATAAGTTGCTCCCTCCTTTACATGAGGAATGGGATATGTGTCAAGTTTAAGAATTAAATAGGTTTAACTTAATTAGTATTGGTCATTATCACTATTGTCTTGATTAATTTTTCCGATTGAATCTCTCATATCTGTGTCTGCGGAGATGTTTTTAATATTCATATAATCCATTACACCGATGTTGCCAGAGCGCAGTGCTTCAGCCATAGCAAGAGGTACCTTTGCCTCTGCTTCCACAACCTTAGCCTTCATCTCCTGGACGCGAGCAAGCATTTCTTGTTCTTGAGCAACAGCCATCGCTCTTCTTTCTTCCGCTTTAGCCTGTGCAATTTTCTTGTCTGCTTCTGCTTGTTCTGTTTGTAATTCGGCACCAATGTTTTTACCGATATCTACATCTGCAATATCAATCGAAAGGATTTCAAAGGCCGTACCTGAATCCAGTCCTTTCCCTAAAACGGTTTGTGAGATTAGATCCGGATTTTCCAGCACTTTTTTATGGTTATCAGATGAACCGATCGTACTTACAATCCCTTCCCCAACACGAGCAATAATCGTATCTTCACCGGCACCCCCGACTAAGCGTTCAATATTTGCCCGCACAGTAATTCTTGCTTTTGCCTTCACTTCAATCCCATCCATCGCAACACCGGCGATAAACGGCGTTTCAATTACTTTAGGGTTAACGCTCATTTGAACGGCTTCTAACACGTCACGACCTGCGAGGTCAATTGCCGCACATCGTTCAAAGGTTAATTCAATATTCGCTCTTTCTGCTGCAATTAAAGCATTAACAACACGGTCTACATTTCCTCCAGCTAAATAATGGCTTTCTAGCTGATTTGTCGTGACACTTAGTCCTGCTTTGTGAGCTTTAATTAACGGGTTTACAACCCTGCTTGGAATAACGCGTCGTAATCTCATTCCAATCAAAGTAAAAATGCTTATTCTTACACCCGCTGCTAGTGCAGAAATCCATAAAGCTATTGGTACAAATGTAAAAAAAATGCCTAAAAAGATTAAACCTAAAATGACAAGTCCAATGATCAGTATCGCTGATGCTTCCATTGTTTTTCCTCCTCATATTTCATATTAATGTAATAAGTATCGTCATATTACATGCTAAGATTAACAATATTCTCAGTTCAGTTCTCTTACAACAATTCTTGCCCCTTCCACTTTGACAACTTTTACACGCTGTCCTTTTGCTATATAACTACCCTCTGTTACAACATCTATACGTTCTTCGGCAATCACAGCTGTTCCTGAAGGTCTTAACGTTGTCATAGCAACTCCTTCTAATCCTAATAAGTCAGTCCGCGATTTATTTGATACATAACCGCTTTCGGTATTTGTTGAGTCACGCAAGATTAATTTTTTAAATAGATTCATACGTTTTCCAAACACCTTTACTAATAAAATGGATGCTGTAATGGAAACAGCAAGAGCAATTCCTAATGAAATCGTCATATTGACAACATTACCTGAAGCAATATATAAGCTTGCGATGATGCTGCCAATACCCAAGACACCAAGTATGGCACCCGGTACAAACAGTTCTGCGATGAGAAATATAATACCTAATAAAAACAAAATAACGGATTCCATTCCTGCTAATCCCGCCACTAAGTGACCATAGAAAAATAGAAATAATGATGTTAGTCCTGCAAACCCAGCAAGACCGAAGCCTGGTGAATAAAGTTCAACAACTAATCCTAAGCTTCCAATTGATAACAGAATAGGGACAACAACCGGATGTGTAATAAATCGTGCAACTTTTTCAGCAAAGCTCTCTTTTGCTTTAATGATCTCAGCATTTGAAAGATTTAGTTGGTTTAATAAGTCTTGGCGGTCTTTTGCAGTCCCTTCTGAATAGCCAACCTCCAAGGCACTCTTTGACTCAAGAGTCAGCAAATCCCCTTTTCCAGCACCATATTCAGGGATATCAACTTCCTTATCTGCCATAGCTAACGCATATTTCGGATCACGTCCGTTTCGTTCTGCTGCTTCCTTTAATTCTGACAGCCAAAGTGATTGTGCCTTATCGTCTGCCGCATTCCCATCGCCGGTTATAATAGCGGCAGATCCCATCTGACTTCCTGGAGCCATATAGATTTTGTCAGCATTCAACGCTATATATGCCCCAGCAGAAATGGCTCTTCTGTTAATGTATGCTGTAATTGGAATTTCACTTGACCGCAGTGTATCCGCAATTTCCATTGCACCGTCAACAGCTCCGCCTAATGTATTAATTTCTAAGATGATATGATCGACTTCTTGAGCATTAGCTTCTGAGATCGTTCGCTTAATATATTGAGCGAGACCCTTCTCAACTGTTTCTTCAAGAGGAATAACATATACCTTTTGATGTGAATCAGCTCGAAGCTCCTGACTAAAACCTGTCAATAAGGATAAAATAAAAGCAAAAGCGATCATAAGCTGAAAAAAGCGCATTTTCATCGTCTAAACCCTCCTCTCAAGTGAGCCCTACTTTTAATACGATTTCGCTTTCAATTAGTTTCATTGTTTCTCAATAAATTTTATGTACGTTTTAAGTTTTCATTAAAATAAAGACTATTTTTTAAAAGCTTTTTTCTAATATAGGTGAGCTGAGTAATACAAATTTACTTTAAGCTTAAAGAACAACTGGTTTGCGAAAACATCCAAATATTAAAAGACACCTTGCATAGCAAGGTGTCTTAATATCATTTATGATAGTTGTTGTTGAACAAGCTTGTTTACAAGACTGCCGTCTGCTTTTCCTTTAACCTTGGGCATGAGTGCTCCCATTACTTTCCCCATATCTGCTTTAGATGAAGCATTGACCTCTGAAATGGTTTGTTTCACAATTTCAAGGACCTCTTCTTCAGAAAGCTGTTCAGGCATATAATTGACCAAAACGTCAATTTCAGCTTGTGTTTTTTCTACTAAATCCAAACGATTAGCATTTTTAAATTCCTGGAGGGAGTCTTTACGTTGCTTTAATTCGCGAGAAAGAACCGTCAATTCTTCTTCTTCAGACAATTCGCTATTGCCAAGCTTAATGGCTTCATTTTGCAAAGCAGCCTTCACCATTCGAATGACAGCTAATTTGTCTTTTTCTTTGTTTTTCATCGCTTGTTTCATATCTTGATTAAATTGCTCAAGAAGACTCATCAGTACACCCTCTTTTAGTATTTGCGCTTTCTAGCTGCTTCAGACTTTTTCTTACGCTTTACGCTAGGTTTTTCATAGAATTCGCGCTTTCTAGCTTCTTGTATTGTACCACTTTTTGATACAGTACGTTTGAAACGACGAAGAGCATCTTCAAGCGACTCGTTTTTACGAACGACCGTTTTTGACATTCTCTTTCCCTCCCTCCGAATACAACCAATCGACATCTTTAAATAAAACATGTCTATAGTATGACTAAACATGTACTTTGCAATTATAATATAACGAATAATGCAGGTCAACTCATATCATAAAAAGTCCGTTTATAAAATATTCTTTGAATGATTTGATTATTTTATGCTAGCTTTAAATGACTGATTGTATATTCGTTCTATTATAGAAAAAAATGCGCTCACAAAAATTAATAATCAGAATTCGATGTTTCACCTTTTACAATTGCTACTCCTGAGCTTGCTCCAATACGAGTTGCACCGGCATTTATTAATGCTTCTGCACCTTTAGTATCACGGACTCCGCCAGATGCTTTAACACCAATATTAGGACCAACTGTCTTTCTCATCAATTCAATATCTTCTACAGTTGCTCCGCCTGTTGAAAACCCAGTTGAGGTTTTTACAAAGTCTGCTCCAGCTTTTACAGAAAGCTCACATGCTCTTACCTTTTCTTCTTCTGTTAGAAGACTGGTTTCGATAATTACCTTTGTCAATGCTTTCCCTTTTGCAGCTTCAACCACTGCTTTTATATCTCGTTCAACAAGTACATCATTATTATCTTTAAGGGCACCAATATTAATTACCATATCAACCTCAGTTGCTCCCTTTTCAATCGCATCCCTTGTTTCGAACGCTTTTGTTTCAGGTGTGTTAGCACCTAAAGGAAAACCAATTACCGTACATACTTTTACATCTGATCCTGCTAATAGCTGTGCAGCGGTTTCTATCCAGGTTGGATTTACACATACAGATGCAAATTTATATTCTTTGGCCTCATGACAAAGCTTTTCAATTATTTCCTTTGTAGTATCCGCTTTTAAAGCTGTGTGATCGATCATTTTTGCTATATTCGACAAGATCCATCGCTCCTTTATGTATATAGTTGTCTGACCTCTTACATCTTATCATTATTGAGAAATAAAAACGAGTACAAATTTAATTTGTACGAATTAAGACAATTTACACTACAAAGATGTAAGAAAAGCGCATGGCGCTAAGCATTCGACGACAAGCATAAGGCGAATCGGAATAGAAGGAGTTCTTTACCTTCAATTTCGATTTGACTAGACCCTAGAGACAGTTAAAAACGCGACGTCCTGTCGCATTAACTGCACTTGCACGTCCTGTGCTTCGCCGATGGCTCCTGGAGCTAAACACCAAAACTAAGTACAAAAAAGTTATACTTTCCTAACGATCAAAAAAAGGATTGACAAATGTCAACCCTTTCGAAGTGTATTAAGAAGAAAGACGAATCTTTTCTTCTGTTTGGATTGGCTCGTCAATTACCCTTACAAATTGTCCTTCGTTGTAAGGATAGCCGGCCTTTATTATTTTTACTTTTACAATCTTACCGACCATTTCTTCCGAAGCAGGGAAAACGACCTTTAAGTAATTATCAGTATAGCCTACATATAAGCCTTCGTTATCCGTTTCTTTAAATGGTTCCTCTGGAATGACTTCCAATACCTCATTTTCAAACTGTGAGGCATATTCTTTTGCTAATTGGTCAGATAATTCAATGAGGCGATGGACACGTTCATTTTTAATGTCCTCATCAACTTGGTTATCCATTCGAGCAGCAGGTGTGCCAGTCCGTTTCGAATACGGGAAAACGTGCAGCTCTGAAAACGAATACTTTTTAATAAAGTTAAAAGTTTCCATAAATTCTTCTTCAGTTTCTCCCGGGAATCCAACAATAACATCTGACGTAATCGCTAAACCAGGTAAAGCTTCTTTTAAACGATCTAGTCTTTCAGCAAAGAATTCCATCGTATATTTTCGACGCATACGTTTTAATACTGTATCTGAACCGGATTGGATCGGAATGTGCAGATGGCGAACAACCTTCTTTGATTTTTTCAAAACCTCAATAACTTCATCAGAAATTTGGCTTGCTTCAATCGATGAGATACGAATGCGTTTTAAGCCTTCTACTTGTTCTTCCAAGTCGCTTAAAAGCATCGCAAGGTTATAATCCTTTAAATCCTCACCATATCCGCCTGTATGAATACCTGTTAAAACAATTTCCTTATAGCCAGCATTTACAAGCTGCTGTGCTTGGGCAACAACCTCTTTTGGATCACGTGATCGCATTAAGCCTCGCGCCCATGGGATAATACAAAACGTACAGAAATTATTACAGCCTTCTTGAATTTTTAATGAAGCTCGTGTGCGATCGGTAAATGAAGGTACATCAAGCTCTTCATATACGCGGGTTTTCATAATATTTCGCACACCATTAATTGGTTGTCTTTCTTTTTTAAATAGCTCAATATAGTCCAGCATCTTCACACGATCTTGTGTTCCAACAACAATATCTACACCAGGTATCGCCATAATTTCTGCCGGAGAGGTTTGAGCATAGCAGCCTGTCACACAAATAACAGCATCAGGGTTTTTACGAATTGCACGGCGAATAACCTGACGGCTTTTTTTATCCCCTGTATTCGTTACTGTACATGTATTGATAACATAAACATCTGCGATTTGTTCGTACTCTGTACGTTCATAGCCAGCCTCTTTAAATAATTGCCAAATGGCTTCTGTTTCATAATGATTTACTTTACAACCTAATGTATGAAAGGCAACTGTAGCCATCATTCATCACCTCGATAATTCGAAATAATACGAAACAGCTGATAATACATATAAAGGTGCTGTTTCTGTTCTTAAAATTCTTGGACCAAAGCTGCAAGTAAGAAAACCTTCTCCTTCGAGCTTTGCCACCTCTTGCTCTGTTAATCCACCTTCAGGGCCAAAAACGACAAATAATGACCCGCCCTCTGTTAATTTTGCGAAAGCCTTAGCGAGGTTTTTTTTCTCACCTTGCTTAGCCGATTCCTCATAGGCAACAATCTTAACATCGTAATCTGCAGCATGCTTTAATAAATCTGCGAACTGACAAGGTTCAAATACAGATGGAACTTTATTGCGATATGATTGCTCAGCTGCTTCTTTTGCAATTTTTCTCCAACGATCAAGTTTTTTTCCGAACTTCTTAGGTTCGAGTTTAACGATTGAACGAGCAGCATTAAAAGGGATAAAGGAAGCAGCACCTAATTCGGTTCCCTTTTGAATAATCCATTCGAGTTTATCCCCTTTAGGCAGCCCGCTCGCTATGACGACCTCTATCGGAAGCTCATGGTTTACCGTCATCCATTTTATTATAAAACAGTTTACTTGGTCATTGGTAATTTCAGCAATTTCACAAAGCGCTTCAAACCCATCCTTTGTACAGCAAAAAAGCCGACTACCTTCTTGCATGCGCAATACACGGGAAATATGATGGACATCATCACCGGTAATGTTGATAGTTGATTCAAGATTAGCTTTTACTTCTTCGATAAAATACCGTTGCATAGCAGCCACCCCTATTATTGTTTGACACTTTGTAAAAACAGGGGTCTGCTGCCCCTAATCACTTCAATGCTTCCTTGCAATAAACGCAACCCAATCTTCCATAACCATTGTTTCTTCTATTATAAAACCAGCTTTTTGAAGTGCATCCTTCACTTCTTGCTTTTTATTTTGAATGATACCTGATGTAATGAATGTTCCGCCTTGTTTCAAGACATCATAGGCCTTATCAATAAATCGAACAATAATTTCCGCCAATATATTTGATACAATGAGGTCTGTTGGACCTTCAATTCCATCCAATAGATTGTTTTGCGAAACAGAAACAACATTTTGCACTTTGTTTAGCTTACAATTGATTCGTGCACTTTCTACTGCCACTTGATCTAAATCAAGGGCATGAATTTCTTTAGCTCCAAGCAAAGCAGCTGCAATTGATAATACCCCTGATCCTGTACCAACATCGACCACGCGATCACCTTCTTGAACCGTCCGTTCTAACGCCTGGATACAAAGGACAGTTGTTGGATGTGTACCAGTCCCAAATGCCATCCCTGGATCAAGCTCAATAATTAATTCATCTGAACTGACAGGCTCATAAATCTCCCATGTTGGAACAATCGTAAACTTGTCAGAGATTTTCACAGGATGATAATATTTTTTCCAAGCTGTTGCCCATTCTTCTTCATTTACTTCACTAATCGTGATCTGGTTTTTCCCGAGATCAATATCATATACAAGCAAATTGTTGATAGCTGCTTTTATCCCGTCAACTGTTTCACCAAGAAAACTATTGATTGGTAAATACGCTTTTACAACAACCCCTTCTTCAGGGTAATCTGTCGGATCTAGTTGGTAGATTTCTCCTAAAGCTGTACTTCTTTCCTTAACAAAATCAGCAATATCCTCAATAACTACTCCGCTTGCTCCAGCCTCATGCAGGATATTTGAAATGGGTTCAACCGCTTCTTGTGTTGTATGAATACTAAATTCTGACCACTTCATATCTACCAACTCCAATCCTTCTAACAATATCTTTACTTAATGAATTTTTTATTTAATCCCCTTTGAACGCTCGCTTTACCTTATCAAAAAAGCTTTCTTCATGTTCATCGGGCTTTGCCCCGCTAATTTCCGCGAATTCGCGTAATAATTCCTTTTGTTTTTCAGTTAAGTTTATTGGGGTTAATACGCGTAAGATGACGTATTGGTCACCTTGGCCATAACCTCTAACATTTGGAACCCCTTTTCCAGTCAAGCGGAATTTTTTACCTGTTTGTGTTCCTGCTGGAACCTTTAGCTTTATTTTGCCATGAAGTGTTGGAACCTCGATCTCGTCTCCAAGCGCTGCCTGAGCAAATGTTAACGGCATTTCACAATAGATGTCATCGCCATCTCTTTCAAAAAACTCATGTTCTCTTACATGGAAAACGACATATAAATCACCAGGAGGTCCTCCATTAACTCCTGGTTCACCCTGTCCTGAAACACGCAATTGCTGACCATCGTCAACACCTGCAGGAATTTTCACTTGAATCTTTTTGCGTTTCTTTACCTTACCAGTTCCGCGGCATGTTCCACATTTATGCTTAATCATTTTACCTGTTCCTTCACAATGATGGCATACACGACGGTTAACGATTCTGCCAAATGGAGTATTTTGCTCCACGTTTAATTGGCCGCTGCCGCCACAATGTGTACAAGTTTCAGGCTTTGTCCCTTTTTGTGCACCAGAACCATTACATGTTTCACATGTTTCATCTCTTGGGATCTCAATCGTTGTTTCTTTCCCGAAAACAGCTTCTTCAAAGTCTAATGTCATTGTGTACTGCAGGTCAGCACCTTGTCTTGGTGCATTCGGATCACGTCTTCTTGTTCCTCCGCCAAAGATTGAACTAAAAATATCCTCAAAGCCAAAGCCATCCCCGCCGAAGCCAGCACCACCGCCAAAGCCTTGATTTGGATCTGTATGACCAAACTGATCATAGTGTGCTTTCTTTTGATCATCACTTAAGGTTTCATAGGCTTCTTTGATTTCTTTAAATTTATCTGCTGCGTCTGCTTCTTTATTAATATCAGGATGGTATTGCTTCGAAAGCTTACGATAAGCTTTTTTTATCTCATCTTTGGTCGCGTTCTTACTTAACCCAAGGACTTCATAGTAATCACGCTTGCTCATAATTTCTCACTCCCGATTTTCTCACATAAAGTAAATTGTATCACTCAAAAGAGAGGAAAAGCAACAAATAGTTCTCCAGTTTGTTGCTGTATCATATGCTTTTTACTATCATGATGAATGATTATGTGATTAAAGTAGATGGTTGAACTTTAGCCTTTTACCCCAAAAAAAGTCAAAGTCAAGACAAGCCTGACTTTGACTTTTCACCAAAGGGGGATTATTTATCGTCGTCTTTTACTTCTTCAAATTCAGCATCTACAACGTCATCTGCAGCTTTGCCACTAGCAGCTTCTCCGCCTTGCTGAGCCTGAGCTTGCTTTGCAGCCTCTTCGTAAAGTTTGACAGAAAGCTCTTGAACGATGTTTTGAAGTGCGTCTTTTTTCGCTTTGATTTCTTCTAAATCGTTTTTCTCAATCGCAGCCTTTAAAGCGTCTTTTGCTTCGTTTGCTTTCGTTACCTCTGCCTCATCAACTTTACCTTCAAGATCTTTTAATGTTTTTTCAGTTGTGAACACTAATTGATCTGCTTCATTGCGAAGCTCAACTTCTTCTTTACGTTTTTTATCAGCATCCGCATTTTCTTCTGCTTCTCTTACCATACGTTCAATTTCTTCATCTGATAAGCCTGTAGAAGATTTAATCGTAATAGCTTGCTCTTTATTTGTACCAAGATCTTTTGCACGAACATTTACGATACCGTTTTTGTCGATATCAAAAGATACTTCAATTTGAGGTACACCTCGTGGTGCTGGCGGAATGTCTGTTAATTGGAAACGACCTAATGTTTTATTATCAGCCGCCATTGGACGTTCACCTTGCAGCACGTGAATATCTACTGCTGTTTGATTATCAGCTGCAGTTGAGAACACTTGTGACTTACTTGTTGGAATCGTTGTATTACGATCAATTAGCTTTGTGAATACACCGCCCATTGTTTCGATACCTAATGAAAGCGGAGTTACGTCAAGTAGTACAACATCTTTAACATCGCCAGTGATAACGCCGCCTTGAATGGACGCACCTAGAGCAACAACCTCATCAGGATTAACTCCTTTATGCGGTTCTTTGCCTAGAGCTTTTTTAATCGCTTCTTGCACAGCAGGAATACGAGTTGAACCACCAACAAGAATCACTTTGTCAATCTCACTTGCAGAAAGGCCAGCATCGCTTAATGCTTGGCGAACAGGTCCCATTGTTCTTTCTACTAAATCAGCTGATAGCTCATCAAATTTAGCACGTGTTAAGCTTACTTCTAAGTGAAGCGGCCCCGCTTCTCCAGCTGTGATAAATGGAAGTGAAATTTGTGTTGATGTTACACCTGAAAGATCTTTTTTCGCTTTTTCAGCTGCATCTTTTAAGCGTTGTAATGCCATTTTATCTTTAGACAGATCAATGCCGTTATCTTTTTTGAATTCAGCAACTAAATAATCAATGATGACTTGGTCGAAGTCGTCTCCACCCAAACGGTTGTCACCAGCAGTTGAGCGAACTTCAAATACACCGTCTCCAAGCTCAAGAACAGATACATCAAATGTACCGCCGCCGAGGTCATAAACTAGGATCGTTTGATCTTCATCCGTTTTGTCTAAACCATATGCTAATGCAGCAGCAGTTGGTTCATTGATGATACGCTCTACTTCAAGACCTGCAATCTTACCAGCATCTTTTGTTGCTTGACGCTCAGCATCATTAAAATAAGCTGGCACAGTAATAACTGCTTTTGTAACAGGCTCGCCTAAATATTCTTCTGCATAAGATTTTAAGTGTTGAAGGATAATCGCAGAAATCTCCTGTGGAGTATAGCTTTTACCTTCAATTTCAACCTTATAGTCAGTACCCATATGACGTTTAATAGAAATGATTGTATTTGGGTTTGTGATCGCTTGACGCTTTGCAACCTCACCAACTTGTCGTTCACCGTTTTTGAAGGCTACTACAGAAGGAGTCGTACGGTTTCCTTCTGGATTTGGGATCACTTTCGGTTCTCCGCCTTCTAAAACTGCTACACATGAGTTTGTTGTACCTAAGTCGATACCGATAATTTTACTCATTAACTATAACCTCCTGTTAATTATGTAAGAATTGAAAGTTATTGATTTACTTTTACCATTGCAGGGCGAATAACTCGATCCTTCAATTTATAGCCCTTTTGTAGCTCTTCAACAACCGTATTGGATTCATACTTTTCATCCTCCACCTGCATAACAGCCTGGTGAATATGAGGATCAAATTGTTCACCAACAGCATTGATCGCTTCAACGCCTTCATTTTTTAACGCTTGAACTAATTGGTTATAGACCATGTTCATACCTTGTAGCAATGATTTTGTTTGATCATTATCTGCTTCTATTTGTAACGCTCTTTCAAAATTATCAAGAGCAGGTATAATTTCAGATACTAAGCTTTGTGCACGATATTTTTGGGCTGCCTCCAAATCTAAGCGGCTTCGTCTTTTGTAGTTTTCAAAGTCTGCTTGAGAGCGAAGCAATTTGTTTTCAGCTTCATCAAGCTTTGCTTGAAGTTCGGCGATTTTTTGCTCATATTCATCACTTGCTTCAGTACGATCTTCAACGATGACATCGTCAGCTTCAACAACCTCAACATCTGCGTCAGCATTTTCATTTTGTACAGTATCTACTGTTTCCTCTTGTTCTGCAACGTTTTTTTCGTTTGACACACTGTTTCACCTCCTTAATAGGAATGTTGTAAAGATTAAAGAATGATAGATGTCAGTATTTTATAAACATGGGAATCGGATGGAATTAATCTAATTCCATCCCATTTTCAATATAACCAAGCTTAAGAACCATAATACAAATTAGTCAGTGTTTTGGACAAATCACGGGTCATTCTGTTCACTAAACTAACAACACGTGAATATTCCATTCTTGTCGGTCCTAAAACAGCAATTGTTCCTAGCTGTTTTTCACCAAATGAATAGGTAGCCGTAATCAAACTGCAATTCTCCATTGCTATATTATCATTTTCTTTACCAATTTTAATAGTAATTCCTGAATGATTTGTTTGTAATAACCCATATAATTCTTTTTCTTGCTCAATCATTGTTAGTAATGATTTAATTCTTCCGACATCAGCAAATTCTGGTTGGCTTAGCATATTTGTTTTCCCGCCGAAGTAAATCTTTTCATTTTCATTTAGCTTCAACGTTCCTGCCATTACCTTCAACAGCATATCATAATTTTGAATATGTTTCTTAAGAACGGTCGCAACTTCCTTGAATATTTTATCCTGCAGATCTACCAGCGGAACACCTGCTAGCCTCTCATTAAGGATATTCACCATTTTTTCAATATCGCTCGGGTCAATAGACTCTGGGAACGTGATGGTTCGATTTTCTACATGACCTGTGTTTGTCACGATAATCGCAACAGCTGCTTCATCATTTATCGGTACAATTTGAATTCTCTTCAAGCGATTTTCAGTCACTTTCGGACCAAGAACAATTGAAGTGTAATTTGTTAATTCAGATAAAATTTGTGCAGATTTTTGAACAACCTTTTCTAGTTCAAAGATCTTTTCAGCGTATATTGATTTTATTTGGCCAACTTCTGTCTTTGTCAAACGCTGTGGTGACAGAAGATGGTCTACATAATAACGATATCCCTTTTCAGATGGAACACGCCCTGATGAACTGTGTGTTTTTTCAATAAATCCAAGGTCCTCTAAGTCAGCCATATCATTCCTAATCGTAGCTGAGCTAAACGTAATTTCACTTTTTTTCGCTAATGATCTCGAACCAACTGGCTGAGCAGAATGAATAAAATCATCAATAATTACTTGTAGAATCAACAATTGGCGATCTGTAAGCAACTATTATCACCTCTGTTAGCACTCTAGGAATGCGAGTGCTAAATATATATAAAAAGGTATCAAAACCAAAATAAATTGTCAATTAATAAATCATACTAAAATTTAGGAATCTACGCTTCCTTACTGATGAAAATTTAAGAAAGGCCGATAAATTCCTGAAACACCTCATTGCCAAGAAGTTTCCCTTTATGAGTTAGTCTTATCCCATTTTCATCATTTATGATTAAATCTAGATCTACAAGTTTGTCAATTGGACTGGAAAATATGTGATCAACTTGAACACCAAACTTTTTATAAAACTTCTCCTTGCTTATCCCAGTTGTTTTGCGGAGACCGAGGAACATTTCTTCCTCCATTGCTTCTTCTTTGCTTATAGTGATTTGACTATGGAATGCTTCGCCCTTTTGCTTGATTCGCTCGATATATTTTTTGATCGGACCAATATTTGAGGTCCGTACACCATTCATATACCCATGGGCTCCTGCTCCAAAGCCAAAATAATAATCGTTATTCCAATAAGTGAGATTATGTTGGCTCTCATAGCCTGCTTTCGCATAGTTACTTATCTCATATTGATTGAATCCGTGTTTTTCCATTTGCTCCATTGCCAGCTCATACATTTGCGCTTCTTCATCTTGTTGCGGCAAGGTTAATTTGCCTTTCTGCATTAAATTATAAAACACTGTTTTTGGTTCAACAATTAATGAATATGCTGAAAAATGTTTTACATTTAATGAAAAAGCTGTTTCTAATGATTCTTTAAAATCATCTATTGTTTGGCCTGGCAATCCGTACATAAGGTCAATACTCATATTATCAAAACCGATTTGCTCGGCCAGCTCGATTGTTCGAAATACATCTTCTTTGCGGTGGACCCGGCCAATCCGATGCAAAAGCTTATCATTGAAGCTTTGCACACCGATACTTAATCGATTCACACCAGCGTTTTTTAATACCTCTAGCTTTTCTGATGTCAGCTCCCCTGGATTTGCTTCAACTGCAAATTCTACAGGTTCATTTACAGAGATTAGATTGCATCTGATTCCCTCCATTAACCGATTAAGCTGACTAGCTGATAAGGCAGTTGGTGTCCCTCCGCCAATAAAGATCGTTTTTAATTGGTGTTCGTTTTTTTGTGCAGCATGATGTATTTCTTTTATAAGCATTTCAATGTATTCGTCAACAGGCTGCTGCTTAAAAAACACTTTATTAAAATCACAGTAATGACAAATATGATGGCAAAACGGGATATGAATATATGCTGATTGAATCATGAGTTCACCCTCTAATTAAGAAGCCGCAGCATAGCTGCGGCAATGTTTAATAATTGTTTAATGAATGGTAAGTTCAGTATATCATTCTATATGGAAAGGAAAAAAATATTAGCTTTCATCCATTCGTAATACAGCCATGAATGCTTCCTGCGGCACCTCTACAGAGCCAACCTGCTTCATTCGTTTCTTTCCTTCTTTTTGTTTTTCTAACAGCTTACGTTTACGGGAAATATCTCCGCCATAACATTTCGCGAGTACATTTTTACGCATGGCTTTAATGGTTGATCTTGCAACGATTTTTTGACCAATTGCCGCTTGAATCGGCACTTCGAACTGTTGACGAGGGATCAGTTCTTTTAATTTTTCAACAATTACCTTACCACGGTCATAGGCAGAATCGCGATGTACAATAAAGGAAAGAGCATCGATTTTCTCCCCATTTAAAAGGATATCCATTTTCACTAATGTCGATGTTTTATACCCAATTAATTCATAATCAAAGGAGGCATAGCCTTTTGTATTCGACTTAAGCTGATCAAAGAAATCATAAACAATTTCGGATAATGGGATTTCATAATTAATGCTTACCCGAGTTTCGTCCAAATATTGCATATCAATGAAAATACCGCGTTTTTTCTGACAAAGCTCCATGACAGCACCTACATAGTCATTCGGGACCATAATTGCTGCTTTTACATAAGGCTCTTCAATATGATCAATCTTTTGTGGATCAGGCATATTTGAAGGATTATCAACTTTTAGTGACTCCCCATCTGTTAAATACACTTCATAAATTACACTAGGCGCGGTTGTAATGAGATCAATTTTAAATTCACGCTCAATCCGTTCTTGAATGATTTCCATATGCAATAATCCTAAAAACCCGCAACGAAAACCAAAACCAAGAGCTTGTGAGGTTTCAGGCTCAAATTGCAAGGATGAATCATTTAACTCAAGCTTCTCTAATGCTTCTCGTAAATCATTATATTTCGCCGTATCGATCGGATAAAGACCGCAGAAGACCATTGGGTTCAATTTTCTGTAACCAGGAAGAGGTTCTGTTGCACCATTTTTCGCATCAGTAATCGTATCACCAACACGAGTGTCCCCTACGTTTTTGATAGAAGCTGTTAGGAAACCAACATCCCCCACATTTAATTCCTTGAGTTGAACAGGCTTCGGATTGAATACCCCTACCTCTGTTACTTCAAATTCTTTACCTGTCGCCATCATTTTAATCTTTTGACCAACCTTAACCGTTCCTTCCACAACACGGATGTATGCAACAACACCGCGGTAAGCATCATATAAGGAGTCAAATATTAGGGCTTTTAATGGTCCTTCTGGATCACCTTCAGGAGCAGGGACTTTTTCTACTACTTGCTCAAGAATCTCTTCAATCCCGATCCCGGCTTTAGCTGAGGCTAAAACGGCTTCAGAAGCATCAAGGCCGATTACTTCTTCGATTTCATTACGAACCCGCTCTGGATCAGCACTTGGCAGATCAATTTTATTGATAACAGGTAAGATTTCTAAATCATTATCAAGTGCCAAATAAACATTTGCTAGTGTTTGTGCTTCAATTCCTTGGGCGGCATCAACAACTAAAACCGCCCCCTCACAAGCTGCAAGGCTTCGGGAAACTTCATAGGTAAAGTCAACATGTCCTGGAGTATCGATTAAATGAAACGTGTATTCCTCTCCGTCTTTTGCTTTGTATTTTAATTGAACTGCATTAAGCTTAATGGTAATTCCGCGTTCCCTTTCTAAATCCATTGAATCTAATAATTGATCTTTCATTTCTCGCTGTGTTAGGGCAGACGTTTTTTCTAAAATCCGGTCTGCTAACGTTGATTTACCGTGGTCAATATGTGCAATAATCGAGAAGTTCCTAATTCTCGATTGTCTTTTTAACTTTTCTTCTCTATTCATAATATGTTTTCACTCCTACATAGCTTACAAGTACACTATTCTTCATTATATCAATTGATAATTTAACATTCAATAATAGAAAAGCGGATAAAAAAATACTGACAGAATCATTTTATCAACTCTACAAAAGAGTAAGATAATGAATCTGTCAGCATATGATCATTTTAAAAGATTGTTCATCCATTCAGCAAAGCTATCGACAAGAGCAGATACCCCGTTACTTACGACTGCTGCAAATTGTTTTCCGATTTGAGAGAAGAAGTTGAATGCTTCAATTTTTTCCAGCTGTTCCTGTTTTTCCTGCAGGTCCTGACCGGTTACCTTATTTCCAAGAATCGATGCTTCAATATCGCCTTTTTGTTCATTATTGATTTGAAAGGCACTCTGGAGCTCAGGATCATCATAACCTCTCATTTTTATCATTCCTTGGTTTGCTTGCTGCATTCCGATTAGAACTCCGAATAAAAGGACTGAGCATAGAACAAAACATTTAAACATGAATTTTACCATCTTGCTTCCCTCACAATTAGATTACTTTTCTTGTGCTTCTGTCGTTCCATCTACTTTTTCAGCTTGCCAATAATATTCGCTGAATACGTCAGCTATTGCGTTAGCCGTATTTTTTAGTTCTGTTAAATTATTATCGACACCGCCAAATTCAATTAACATCGCGTTATTTGATAAGTCTTGATTATATACGCCGTTGTAGCCTTTTCCGCCTTGTTCAAAAATCCCGCGACTTAAGCCAGGATATTTCTTTTGTAATAACGCATGAAGATCTGTTGCAAGCTTTTCATTTTTTTCAGCGGTAGGGTTTTCCCCACCAATGATAAAAGCAACTTTTGCATATGATTTATTATTAATATTAATTGTGGTGACTTCTTTTCTTTGTGTATCACGATGTATATCGATAATGTAATCCAGATTTCGATTGTTTGCCATCGCACTCTCCACAAGCGGACGTGAAGCAGAATAGGATTTCGAATAATTCCAGCCTTTTTGCTTAAGATTTTCTTGGACACTTGCCTGTTCTATTTGGCTGCCAATACCATTATCCTGTAGTGCTTTTCCAAGCAATTCGCTGACAATGGTTATATTGGCTTTCGAATGAAATGCCCGATTCATATCTGTTTCCCCATCTAATAGTGGTAAATATGATTCGGTATTATGGGTGTTATAAATATAAACTACTTTTTTATCACCTGTTGTTAAAGTTGGCGGAGCTTTTGAATCATCATTTTCATCGTTATTCACCACATCATTTTTGTTAATAGATGCTTCCCGCTCCTGCTCTAATACCTCTGTTGGCGGCGGTGATTCGTAAGGCATATTCGTATAGTTTGTCCCATCACCTGCAACAACAATTTCACTATCATAAAGTGAAAAACCAGGTAATTCCCGCCCTAGCAGACTTCTCGGATCATCCGGGTTAATGCTTGTCAATACTTTAAACATAATTGAAGACAGCTTTATAGGTTCCGCTTCCTGAGGTAAGGCAGAAATAAAAAATCGATTCTCCGCTCCTAATAATTGCAAAAACGCCTCACTATCAATATTTTTTGTCAAATCATTGATTGAGGACGAAGTCAACCGATATTCCGGTTTAAGTGACGTTAACACACCTGAAAGTAAAAATGTCATCAGTAGAATAATGAAGCTTATGACGATTCCTTTTTTTATGCTTGTCCCATCAAACGTAACGATCATATTACGACTAGTTCGATTTCGCTTCATTTATATGAATCCTCCTTATACTTGTCTATTAATTTGTATGAGCAAGTATAAGGAAGTAGAACTTTTGCAAGAAGGTTAAGAGATAAACATGATTATTTACTAGTGTGTATAAGCACCAGAATTTCCTTGATCCACCTGTTGATGCAGAGCAGTGTTTAAACCGCTCGCAATCACATTTGCCATATCATCTATAAACATATCCACTTCTTTTGGGGTAACCATTAGGTTATGGCCAAGCGGTGCTAAAACCTCGTGAATAAGCTTGCGTTTTTCTTCATCCTCTAGTCCGCCGACAATCCCTAAAAATTGTTTCCGGTGTTCTTCTTCAGGCATGTCTTCATCAGTCAAAACCCGTTTCTCGCCAAAATTCATTCCAGCTGGAATTAAAGACCTTGAAGGTTTGTCCCCTTCTTTTAATTCCCTGCCAAAATGCTTTAAAATAAAATCAATTGTATCGCTCGTAATCGAAACAGCATCAACGACTGTTGGAATGCCTATCGCGATAACAGGAATACCGAACGTTTCTTGGCTCAGAGCCTTTCTTTTATTCCCAACACCAGAGCCTGGATGAATTCCTGTATCAGAAATTTGAATGGTTGTATTTACTCGTTCAATCGATCTGGCAGCTAATGCATCAATTGCAATAACAAAGTCTGGCTTTGATTGTTCGATCACTCCCGAAATAATGTCACTCGTTTCAATACCTGTCAGCCCCATGACACCAGGTGCAATTGCACTAACCGGGCGGAATCCCTCTTCTACATTTTCTGGTTGAAGTTTAAATAGATGTCTCGTAATTAATAGATTTTCAACTGTTAGCGGGCCTAATGCATCTGGTGTTACATTCCAATTGCCCAATCCTACAACTAAACAGCTTGCATCCTTAGGAATGTTCAAGTCAGACAAAAATTGGCTAAAATGCTTTGCGAAAGCTTCGACAACCTTTTCTTGCAGCTCTGAATCTTTTTGACGAATACCTTCCATTTGCATGGTTAAATACTTTCCAGGCTTTTTGCCAACTGCTTTCGACCCTTCTTCTTTAATTTCTAAAAATGAGAGATTAATCCCGTCTTCTTCCCATTCCTTAATAATGACGCCTGCAATATTGCTAGAATCAACAGCTGTTTGTCTTCCTGTTTGTTCGAGCGCCATCGCTCTTGCTTCAACTGCTAAATCTGTACGTACGGAATATTGACTTAAGTCTAATGGCTTTTCCATTAAAATACCTCCCAAATCGTTCCTATCCTCTATGTTTGCCATTTATAGATGGAAACATTCTTTAAGATTTATAAAAAGAAGGGAGATGCTTTTTAAGCAAGAATTAGTCCAGACTAAAAAATAATTATAGGATTTTGCAGGTTTCAATGTATTTTCCTTTACATTAGTATTGCAATAATCTCAGCCGTTTGATAGAATATCTTTTGTTCATGTAAAGGATATATCGAGTTAAATAGATCTCGATTTACTTCTTAGGAGGTGAAAGATATGCCAAATATTAAATCTGCAATTAAACGCGTAAAAACAAGCAATGAGCGTAACGCACACAACGCAACGATTAAGTCTGCAATGCGTACTGCTATTAAAAAAGTAGATGCTTTCGTTTTAAACAATGATGTTGAAAATGCAAAAGCTGCACTTACTGAAGCTAACAAACGAATTGATAAAGCTGCACAAAGCGGTTTAGTTCACAAGAACGCTGCTGCACGTTATAAATCTCGTTTAGCGAAAAGTGTTAACGGATTATCTGCGTAATGAAAAAACGATCCCTATTCGGATCGTTTTTTATTTTATCTTAAATAATTTTAGTAAAAACAGCTCTAATACTAGCTGTTTATCCTTTCTCCCTGTTTTCATTTCAAAATCTGCCTCAGCCAGTTCCATTAAAATATGAGCTAATTCCTCTGCCTTAAATAATCGTGCTTGCTGCTGAGCTAATTTCACACGAAATGGATGGACTTTAACAATTGTAGATATTTGCTGCTGTCCGTAACCAGCATTTGCCAGCTCCTTCACTTGTAAAATCAGCCTAAATTGATTTACTAGCAAGGATAGTATTTTAAGCGGTTCCTCATTATTTTTCAACAAATCATAAAAAATCTGTAAAGCCTCTTTACTTCTTCGATGGATGACATGATCGATTAAATCAAATATATTTTGTTCCAAAGACCTAGAGACGAGACGCTTAACGATTTCAGGTGTGATTGAACCGGCTTCCCCAACATATGTACTGAGCTTAATTAATTCTTGATGCATGATCATTAAATCTCCAGCCGTTAATATCATAAGCTCATTTAATGCTTCTTGCGATAGATCAACACCTTCTTTTTCAGCTATCCCTAAGGTCCATTTTATTGATTCTTGCTCTGATAAAGGCTTCATTTCAATGAGAAGAGATTGTTTTTTCAACTGCTTCGTTATTTTTTTACGTTCATCAAGTTTTTCATAAGGTGCTTGAATAATGAGGATGGTATATGGTGCTGGTGATTGTAAATATTTTTCAAGGTGATCAATTTGCTGTTCTATTTTTTCCTTTTTCTTTTCACTTGTTAAAAAGCCTGGATTCTTCATGATGACTACCCGCTTTTCCCCCATAAACGGAAGTGTTTCAGCATCTTCAATCGCCAAATCGATTGCCGTTTCCTCCAAATCATAAACAGAGAAATTAAAGTCTTTTTCCTCTTCCAATAATGCAGCATTGACGATTAACTGTACAGTTTCTTGCATAAGGAATGCTTCTTTTCCTATTAGTAAGTAAATCGGTTGTAATTTTCCTTTTTTAATATCATTCCACACATCAAAAATCATGTTAATTGTTCTCCATTCGTTCATTTCACTTCATTTAATCGTAAAATGAAAACAGCGGTTTGGCAAGTGAGAATACTTAAATAATGCAGGGGCCTTTTAAATGGGAAAAGGGAACTAAACGGTATAACCCATTCAGCTCCCAGCATCTATATGAACGTTCCGTTTCAGGACCTAGGAACCTGATTCGAAACGATACAGCGATTTGATTTTTAGTTTAGCCAATGGCAGGTTGAATATTTGCTGTCATTTCTAGTAAAGCTGGGAATAACAGCCTTGAATGTAAAAAACAATAGTATGATGATGTAGATTTTTTTATGGTAATCGCTTATACTAAGTATGATATAGGAGGGGTAACAGTGAACGAATTTGAAAAGAGTGTACAAAGCAAGCGTAATGATGCAGTAGATTCAGGAGTTGGATTCGTTGCTTCATTTGGGTTTTTCGCGGTAATTTTCATTATTGCAACTGTTATTAAATTAGTAAGCGCATAATTAACCGGTAAATACTTACATAGAGACTGCTGCTAAAAGCAGTCTCTTTTTCGTTTTATTCTTTTACTTTATCGTATGGAGGATGTATGGAAAAGGTTCCAGTCTTTCCTTTAAAATTATATAAAATGGCTCCATCCAAGTCTGTTCGCAATAAAGGAATTCCGCGACTGGATAGTTTATCGACTACTTCTGAATGGGGGTGCTGGTACCTGTTATTATATCCTGCTGAGACTAGAGCAATCGAAGGCAAAATTGAATCCAGAAAAGAATCTGATGTTGAACCTTTACTACCATGATGACCTACTTTTAAGACATCTGCCCGTAATCCCGGGTACTTACTGATCATTTTCTCTTCACTTCCCATTTCTGCATCACCTGTGAAAAGCCAGCTTAATCCTCCCAACTCTGTCCATAACACTAATGAATCATCATTTTTACTAGCAGTTAGAGTAATCGGTGCAACAACATAAAAAGAAAAATCATGAAACGATATCGTATCCCCCGCCTTCACAGCTTTTATTTCCGTCCTTTTGTTTTCCGCTGTCTCAATTACCTTTTGCTCTAATTCTTCTCTTACGAAGCCTTTAGGTATAATTAGTTCTTCTACCTTTATTCCCTCCATTATAGGTATTGCTTCACCGATATGATCAGTATCACCGTGTGTTAAAAACAAGGCATCAACCTTTGTTATTCCGATTGATTTTAAATACGGGATTGTTACATCCTCGGCAATTGTAAATGGATCACTTGTTTCTTCCCATTTTTCTTTAGGAAATGTTATTCTTCCACCAGTGTCGATTAAAAAGGTTCCTTTCTTAAAAGGGAGCTGAATAAAAATCGAATCCCCCTGTCCGACATCAATCATGATGACCTTTCCATATGGATTAAGATAGGGCAGGCCAACTTGTATCAAGAGGACAAGCGCTAAAAATAATGCCGGTCTAAGTAACAGCTTTATACGTTTGTATATTTCAAACTGATAAACGAGATAGAAAGTCGCAACAACAAGTGCACAGGTAATCGGAAGGGCCGGCCTCCCTGTTACAAAGGTTGAGATTGATAGGGAGGATGCAAATAAAACAATTTTATGAGTAACAAGAAGCATTTCACTAAAAATCTGGATAATATGTACACCAATTAGAGGAAAGATAGCGGCCATGGATGTTGCCAGGATCGAGAGAGGTAAAATAATGAACGAATAAAGCGGAACAAACAACATATTCATCGGCAAGCTAATGAGCGAAATTTCATAAAAATGATGTAGTAAAATTGGCATCGAACATAGCTGGGCAATAGCAGAAACAACTGTTAATTTTGCGAGAACATTATTAAAATGTTCAACAATTCCTAAAGAAAGAAGTAATCCGAAGCTTACAGCATATGATAACTGAAATCCTGCCTGAAACAAATAATATGGATTGATGATAAGGAGAACCAAATATGTGAAGCTTATTACATCTAATGAGGAAATTTGTTTTTTACATAGCTTAATTAGCAGGTAAAGTACTACCATAAACGATGCTCTTACAACAGAGGGCGATGCACCAGTAAGAATCATATAAACTGGCAGCAGGACAATTAGCACCGCTTTCGCCTTTTCATGTGTCATTCCACAATAAAGTAAGAAGTAATAAATGGCACCTGCCAATAACGCAATATGTGACCCTGAAATGGCAAGTAAATGGACAATTCCAAGCTCTTGGTAAGCTTTGTCCAAATCTGAATCAATTAACCGTCGATCACCAAATATCAAGGCTTGAACTATTCCGACAGACTCAGATGGAAAATGCGCTTCAATAAAAGCCAAACCATCTTTCCTTAGGTTTAACAAAGTGTAGTACCAATTTGATTTTTCTGCTTTACACTTACCTATTTCCTCCACCTGGTATTGCCAGTGAATATGATGATCATGCAGATATTGATGGTAGTTAAAAGCATTTGGCATCGTTGGCAATTTTGGCCTTTTCAATTCCCCAGAAAAGGAGCATATCATTCCTGGATTTATCTGATTAAGAGCTTGTTTTTCCTTAAAAGATTGAATCGTATAGGTAAAAACAAGTTTTTCGCCATGTCTTGTTTTAACATAGCCTCTATACTGATTTCCATCACTGTATGGAATGGAAGAAATAATCCCTTCTCCCGAATATCGACCTTCTGTTAATCCGGTTTTATTATGATGTTCTGTGAAATAAAAAACAATAATGAAGCAGAGGACTGTTAATAGAGAAAGGAAAAAGAGGAAATGCTGTCTTCTGTAATAGAGATAAAAGAGAAAAAAAATGGTAGCAGCGATAGCTGCAGGATGAAATTGAAAACGGCAAATTATTAGAGACAAACTTGCTGATACAGCTAAAAAATACAGCCTGCCTTGCAAAAATTAAACACCTGCCTTGGGTAGTTTACAGGAGACTGTAAGTCAGCCTCCTTAAATATTAAAAAAAGCGCAAGGCGCCTGCCTATCGGCGACAAGCATAAGGCGAACAGGAATAGAAGGTGTACTTTACCTTCAATTCCTGTTTGACTTATGATCTCGAGCCGATGGCGCCTGGAGCTAGATTCAGAAACGCAAGCTATGTTAAGAAAATATATAAATTCTGATATTATTAAGAAAATAGAAAATCGGCTTTCTTGTAGAGAGCTAGCAACTCACTTTCGTCTATTTCCGATTTTGCAAGCTTGTCTAATAAGCTTGTAATAAATTCACGTTTTTCATCATCTTTTTCATTCAATAATGACTTTTCAAGTACGACTTGCTCAACCTTAACATTCGCTTGCTTAAAAAGGTCAATTGCATATGGATGATTTTTATAGTCGACAGCATAATACACCGTCTTGATCCCGGCTTGAATAAGTGCCTTACAGCATTGCAGACATGGAAAGTGTGTCACATAAATTTCTGCTCCATCAGTCGGCACGCCAAATTTTGCACATTGAAGCAAGGCATTCATTTCTGCATGAATCGTTCTTACACAATGATTATCGATCACGTAGCACCCTTCGTCAGAACAATGAACACCACCTGCAATTGAACCATTATATCCCCCGGCAATAATTCGCTTATCACGAACAATTGTTGCCCCAACTGCTAATCTTGTACAAGTACTCCTTAAAGCCAACAGATGGCTTTGTGACATAAAATATTGATCCCACGAAATACGACTCACCAAAAACTCCTCCACTCGACATTTTTCTCCCTTAAGTGTATCTAGAACACTGAATGGTCGTCAATTTATTATTTTTGGATTTTCTGAATTATCCACTACTTGACTGTAATCTCCTCCTTTAGCTTTTCAAAAGACTTCTCGCCGATGCCCGAAACATTAAGGAGATCCTCAGGCGCCGTAAATAGGCCATTTTCTTCACGATAAGTGATAATTGCTTCTGCCTTTGCCGGTCCAATGCCTGTCAGTGTTTGGAGCTCTTCACTTGTTGCCAAATTAATATTGACCTTATCATTGATATCGCTCGAATTGATTGGGGCTGTTAATTGATTTTCCTTCACTTCTCCTTTTTTAGGGACATATAGTACCATTCCATCCTCCAAAGGTGCGGCAAGATTTACCGCTAGCTCATCAGCTTCCTTAATCATTCCCCCAGCTTTATCGATTAGATGATGGACTCTCGTACCAGTCGGTAATTCATAAACTCCTGGATGCTTTATCGCTCCTTTTACATCCACTACAACAACAGTTGGCTCTTTTATCTTTTCGGTTGGATCTGATTTTGTTGTCTCTTCCTCCGCTATTGTAAGAGGGTCTATCTCACCTTGATTATTCGTTTCTATGACTGAAGATGAATCTTGTATAAACAGATAATAAAAAACAGTCATCCCGAATATAATGGAAACCACAATTATCCAATTTTTATATTTCTGAAGATATCGCATAATCTTCACTCCTTTTTACTATTCATAATTACCTGGTTAATAACATATTGTGTATGAGAGATATGCATTCTAAGGAGGGGATATACTTTGAATGTAGGTTTTATTGGAACAGGAAATATGGGTAGAATTTTAATAGAATCTTTTATTGAGTCAGGTGCAACCAGACCCTCATTCATTTATATGACTAATCGAACGAAAGCTAAGGCTGAAGACATAAAAAATGATTATCCTGAAACAACTGTAATGGATTCGGCAGAAGAGGTGGCAAAATGCTCGGAAATCCTTTTTATTTGTGTTAAGCCATTAGATATTCACCCCCTTTTAAAAAGCCTTAATCATGTTTTATCGCCTAATCAATGTATCGTTTCTATTACAAGCCCAATAAGTGTTGAACAGCTGGAGTCACTTGTACAGTGCCAAGTTGTTAGGGCAATACCAAGCATTACCAATCGTGCTTTTGCCGGAGTATCGCTGCTTACCTATGGAAACTCGTGCCATAAAGTCATGAGGAAAAAAATCGAAAAACTGTTTAAACGTATCTCTACTCCTATACAAATTGAGGATGATATAACAAGAGTTTCATCAGATATTGTCAGCTGTGGGCCAGCATTTTTCAGCTATTTACTGCAAAAATTTGTGGATGGAGCGGTTGCTGAAACAGCCATTACAAAGGAGCAAGCTGTACAACTGGCAAGTGAAATGATCATTGGCATGGGGAAATTACTTGAGACAAAGCTATATACATTACCGACATTACAAGAAAAGGTTTGTGTGAAGGGAGGAGTGACAGGACTAGGGATCAAGGTACTTGAAGAAGAAATAGGCGATATGTTTGAAAAGGTCTACCATGTTACACATGAGAAGTATTACGAAGATATCGAAGAAGTATCTGTTCAATTTAATAAAATCCCGCATAAATAATTCGATAGCAGTGTATGATCATCCTGCAAACATAAACATTTTTTTGAATGTATCCCTCCACTTTTTACATCTTTTACTTTTTAACAGACGGTTTCTCGTCTGTTTTTTATATTTAATTTAAAGAAGGTGATCTATAAAAGTTCACCTTCATTCTTTTTTCTTGCAATAAAAAAGATCCGTTCACTTGTTGAGGTTGGCGGGTTTTCAAAATCAAAATCGCCGCAAACCTTTACGACTTCAAAAGAGGCATTCTCGAGCCAAGAAATATAAGTTTCAATTGGATAGGTGCGTTGATAATGTAACTCATCAAAGCGCTCGTACCATTCATTGCGCTTTACAAAAAAAGTCATATCATGTTCCACACTGTTTGGTTCTTCTGAAGCATATGAACTCCAAATAAAGCTAATGTCCTCGTCTTGATCTGCAAATGTTGCACCAGCAAAAATATGATGAATTTTATATAGAGAATGAACATCAAATAAAAGTAAACCTCTGCTTCCAAGCAACTGAAAAACAGCTCGAAATGTTGCCTTGATATCATCCTCAGTTTCTAAGTAATTAAGCGAATCACAACAAATAGTAACGACATCAAATTTTTCCTCGAACCCTGCAAGCTCTCTCATATCTTGTTGTAGAAAAAAAACATTTACATTATTTTGAGCAAGTTTTGCCTGAGCTACTGAAAGCATATCCTCGCTTAGATCAACACCTGTTACGTTAAGCTGTTGTTTCGCCAAGCGAATGGCAATTTCACCCGTGCCGCAACCTACATCGATCAACCTTTTAGCATCAGAATTGTATACCGAAATGGCCTTGTTAATAAAAGCTGCCCACTCATCGTAAGGAGCGTCCTTCATTAGCTGATCATATATATAAGCAAAGCCTTGATAGATCATTGATTTAACTCGCTTGTTAAATCTTCTGCAGGCGCGTCTCCCCATAAACGTTCAAGATTATAATAACTTCTTTCATCTTTATGGAAAACGTGTACAACAACATCACCAAGGTCAATCAATATCCAACGCGCTTCCTCAAAACCTTCAAGACGTCTTACTTGAATATCCATTTCTAACGCTTTTTCTTTTATTTCCCTTGCAATCGCTTGAACTTGCTTGTCAGAATTACCATGACAAATAAGAAAAAAGTCTGAGATTAAGGAAATGCCTTTCATATTAAGTGCAATAATATCCTCAGCTCGTTTGCTATCTGCAGCTTTTGCCACTATTGTTAAAATGTCTCTTCCGTTCATTAATTAGATCTTCCTCCTTTAAGCACTAATGAATTATAGGTTTGAATTGTATCAGGATAAATCGCTTGATTTTTCTTTAATAAAAACATGATTGTATTTTGTAGTGATTGTAGTAAAGCTTGATCAAGATTTGATTTTGCCAGAGCTCTTACTTCGTCAACTCCTGGAAAATGCCTTCCAGGTTCAATATAATCTGCCACATAAATGATTTTTTCCAATAACGTCATATCCGGGCGGCCCGATGTATGATATTTTATTGCACTCAACACTTCTTGGTCAGTTATCCCTACTTCTTTCTCTACCAGAAATGCTCCAACAGGTGCATGCCAGAGCTCACTATTATGTACTAATAATTGCTGTGGCATCCTCTGTTCAATGATGATTTGCTTCAATTCATCTTTCGGACGAAATTTAGCATAATCATGAAAAATCGCTGCTATTTCTGCTTTTTTAACATCTGCACCATATTGATGTGACAATTGAATAGCGGTTTCCATAACTCCTAATGTATGATTGTAGCGATGTTCTGTAATTTGTTCTGCAACAATCTTTAATGCAGCTTCACGTTCCATATAAACGATTCTCCTCTATATATCTTTTCACATCATCAGGTAAAAGATAAGCGGTATTTTCTCCAGTTTTTATCCGTTCACGCAACATTGTTGAGGACACATCAAATTGCGGAATTTCAACCTCTTTCACCGGATAATCCGTACTCGTTGTATAGCCCGGGCGTTTGACCCCAACAAACGTCACAAGCTTAACAACCTCTTCAATCTTATACCAGTGTGGTAAATACTCGATCATATCTGCACCGATTATAAAATAAAAGGAATAGGCAGGGTATTGTTCAGATAAAAGACAAAGCGTATCATATGTATAAGAAGGTCCTTCTCGCTCTAATTCAATCGTATCAATCTTAAATTGATCATTTGATGTTAGCGCCAATTTCAGCATATTGACTCTGTGCTTGCTATTTGTAAATTGCTCTGTTTGCTTATGGGGAGGTATTTGATTAGGTATAAACCATATTTCAGCTAATTGCAATGCATGTAATACCTCACTCGCAATTAATAAATGGCCAAAATGAGGCGGATCAAATGTACCTCCTAATAGCCCGATTTTTTTTGACATTTCATCCCCCTCCCAACCTATTAATTAGGTAAACGAAGCTGCTTATTTTCCTTAGATTCTTTGTATAAGACAATGGTATTGCCAATAACTTGAACAAGCTCTGCACCTGTTCCTTTTACTAATGAATTGGCAACAGAATCTTTATCCTCTTCACAATTTTGCAATACAGATACCTTCAAAAGTTCACGAGCTTCTAATGCATCTGAAATTTGCTTAATCATATTCTCGTTTACCCCGCCTTTTCCAACTTGAAAAATGGGATTCAAATGATGTGCTTCACTTCGTAAAAAACGTTTTTGTTTGCCTGTTAACATGATGTTCCTCCCAGCTTGTCATATACAATTGCAGTCATTCTTTCAATTGATGGTTCTATACCTGTCCATAGTGTGAAGGCAAGTGCTGCCTGATGAACAAACATACCGACACCATTATGTATTGTTAAACCTTGTTCTTCCGCTTCTTGAAGCAAAGATGTTTTGATTGGATTATACACGATATCACTGACAACGGCTGTCCTTTTGGCATGTTTGACAGATAGCGGTTTTTGTTCAACGTTTGGATGCATTCCAACAGCAGTTGTATGAATAATTACATCATAGTTTTCTAATTGTTGTTCTGCTTGTTCCAAGGATAATGCTTTACTCGTATGTCCAAAAGGGCATTCGTTAATTAATTTTTCTGCCTTTGATACAGTTCGGTTGCAAAGATCAATCTCACTGCATCCTTGATGTGCTAAAGTAAAATAAATGCCTCTTGCTGCACCGCCTGCACCAATAATTAAGATTTTTTGCTCCTGAATTGGTTTTTGTAAAATCTTTGTTAGAGATCGTACATACCCATTTCCATCTGTATTGTGACCGATTAGCCGTCCCTCTACATTGATTACCGTGTTAACGGCACCTGCAATCTTTGCGGTTTCATCAAGCTCATCTAAATACGGAATGATCGAAATTTTATGCGGGATTGTTACATTAAACCCTTTTACCCCCAATATCTTAAGAGCTTGAACGGATTCCTTGAGCCTCTCTGGCTCTACATGAAAGGCATGATAATAGCCATTGAGATGTTTTTCCTTAAAGGCATCATTATGGATGTCAGGTGACATCGAATGTTTAATTGGACATCCAATTACGCCATATAAGTTCCCCATATTTTTTCCTCTCCTTGATTAAATTAACGATTTTCTTAGTGATACATTCACACCTTGAGGAGCATAAGCAATAACCTTTTTCCCTGGATTATTGATCGTTACCCAGCCTAAGCCTGAAAAAACAACATCTGTTTTGCCTTCTTTTATCATAAATTCATGTGGCACAAGCTTAGGAAATGATTCAACCTCTTCCTTTCTTGGCGGTGTTAAAAGCTCCCCGACATGCTTTTCATATAAAGCATCAGCGTTTTCTCTTTTTGTCCGGTGGATCTTTAATTCATTTGGGATATAGCAAACGAAAGATTCTCTTCCGCCTGAAACATAATCCATTCGTGCAAGTCCGCCAAAGTATAATGTTTGCCCCTCATTTAATTGAAATACCTTGGGCTTTATTTCTTTCTTAGGACTTAACAGCTTCAAATCCTGCTTATCGACAAAATGAGCCATTTGATGATGATTTATAATTCCAGGAGTATCATAAAGTGCAGCCCCATTTTCAAGCGGGATTTCAATTAGATCCAAGGTTGTTCCTGGATAATGTGATGTTGTGATCACATCGTTGACACCTGCAACCTCTTTTATTAGGCGATTAATAAATGTTGATTTCCCAACATTTGTTACACCAACGACATACACATCTTGTCCATTACGATATAAATCAATTAACTCGGCAGCTTCTCTAATACCATGACCTCTCGCAGAGCTAACTAAGCAAACATCTATTGGTTTCAAGCCTAATTCCTTCGCTTCTCGTTTCATCCAATTGATCAGCTTTTGATGCTTAACTGATTTCGGCAGAATATCGCTTTTATTTCCTATAAGCAAGATTGGGTTGCCTCCGACAAATCGTTGAATGCCCTGCAGCCAGCTTCCATTAAAATCAAAAATATCTACGATTTTAACAATTAATCCCTTAGATTCTCCTATACCATGGAGGATTTTTAGAAAATCATCATCTGTTAATGAAACATCCTGTATTTCATTATAATTTTTTAAGCGAAAGCAGCGTTGGCAAATGATATCGTCCTTAGCAAGAGCACTTTCCGGTGCATAGCCCAGTTTGTTAGGATCCTCTGTTTGTATGATTACTCCGCACCCTATACATGAAAATTGCTGTTCTGACACGTTTCTATTCCTCCCATTGAATCATCCCTTTTCGCTTTAAGTTAGCCATAATTTTCCGCTCAATTTTACGATTGAACCTTGTAAAGAAACCATCTGTTGATGCTACCGGAACGACTAATATCGTCTGAAATCCGTTGCGATTGCCACCAAGAACATCTGTTAATAACTGATCACCTATTACAACTACTTCTTCTTTTTTCAAATTCATTATTTTCACTGCTTTTAAAAAAGCTTTCCCCATCGGCTTTCTTGCCTTATGAATAAATTTAATATTAAGAGGCTCTGAAAATGCCTTTACCCGTTTTTCATTATTATTGGAAACAATTGTAATATCAATTCCATGCTCTTTTACTTCTTTAAACCACTCTTGCAATTGGGGAGTTGCATTAGGTCGATCCCATTCGACAAGAGTATTATCTAAATCAGTAATGATCCCTTTAATTCCACTTTCTTTTAATTTTTGCGGTGAAATATGAAATACGCTTTTCACATAGTCACCTGGTAAGAATAATCGTAGCATGAGTTTAAACACCTCATTATTCATTTTTTTGCCAACTTACATCATAACCAATTTAGCGCATACTTTCAAAAGAAACTTATAGTTTATGAGAAAAAGCTTACTAATATCATAAAAACTTTTCGACAAATTCCGATCTTCTACAACACTTGTGGATAATATTATACACAATATACCCTCTGTGATACCTTACTTTTCACCTTTTATAAACAACATACCCACAGTTTATCCACTAACATCTGTGGATAAGAGAACGGTTGTTCTATTTTTTTATTCATGTTAGATTTAAATCAATAACAAAATATAACAGATTATGTAATTCCCTATTAGAAATAAGCAAGGTTAGGAGGTGTAGTGCCAATCAATTGGCCATCATGCATGCGTAAACTTTCTGACGAATTGTTAATTGAATCCTATTTTAAAGCAACTGAAATGAAACTACATGATGATTTTATCGAACTAATTGCAAATGAAATAAAACGCCGTTCCTTAGGACATGTTTTAAAAGCTTCTTCATAAACATTTCACGCCGTTTAACGGCTCTTTTTTTTATCCTTAAAACTCTATAGACAGATTTAGTATTTCCGTAAATGTCCTTATGTATCATGTAATTAGTGAAGTAATTATAACATTTGTTTGCATTTACAACTATTATAAAATATGTAGTGGTCTAATAAGAAGTGAATGGTCTATTCATGTTTGCTTAGACCATTCACTTTGTTCTAACAAAAATGATTATAATAATAGTAGCCTCCGCCAATAACCAGCAATAATATTAACAAGACAACGATAAACGCATACCAGTAGCCATAACCGATACCTGTAAATGTCGGACAATATGGATACGGCCCGGGACCATAACGATCATAACAATACATTAATTTCTCCCCACCTTCCTTTTCAACCTGACTACTATATAACTATGTACATTCCCCCATCCAGGTTTAGGCTATTTTCCTAACGATGTCCATTTTTTCAACCGCAAATATTAAATCCTTTTATATCTTCTTTCAATGTACATGCACGAACTACCTGCCACGAACATAAACATGACTTATAGGCATTTGCCTACATAACGTATTAGTGGAGGTGGAGGTATGACAGGGCTCATAACAGCACTAGGTTTTTTCGTAAAAGAATTAGTGTTCTTAGTATCTTATGTAAAAAATAATGCCTTCCCACAGCCTTTGTCTGCAACAGACGAGAAGAAATATTTGCGACTCATGGCAGAGGGTGATGAGTATGCAAGAAATCTTCTAATCGAACACAACTTACGGCTTGTTGCTCATATCGTAAAAAAATTTGAAAACACTGGGGAAGACTCGGAAGATCTCATCTCAATTGGAACAATCGGATTAATTAAAGCGATTGAAAGCTATTCACAAGGGAAAGGGACAAAATTAGCCACTTATGCGGCTCGTTGTATTGAAAATGAAATACTCATGCATTTACGCGCTTTAAAAAAGACAAAGAAAGATGTTTCCTTACACGATCCAATTGGTCAAGATAAAGAGGGAAATGAAATTAGCTTGATAGACGTATTAAAATCTGAAAACGAAGATGTCATCGACACAATCCAACTGAATATGGAACTTGAAAAAGTTAAGGAATATATTGATATATTAGATGGAAGAGAAAAAGAAGTTATTATTGGAAGGTTTGGCTTGGATTTAAAAAAAGAAAAGACACAGCGTGAAATCGCAAAGGAATTAGGTATATCAAGGAGCTATGTTTCCAGAATTGAAAAACGTGCTCTAATGAAAATGTTCCATGAGTTCTATCGAGCAGAAAAAGAAAAAAGAAACCGCAAAAAAGAATAATGACAAAAGAGAAGAGCAAAATTTACCTCTTCTCTTTTTTATTTACCAATGTGCGTTAAAAACGGCCTTTGAATGATTTCTAGCTTGCTCTAAGCTAGGTGGAATCCTTCTCTACAGTTAAATGTACAAGCAATTTGATTTTCAACATAGTTATCGCCTCCAATTATTATTGTTCCTTTAATTTACATGTGAAACTCGTCGAACACTTTTACTCTTGAATGTTCCATTCTTTGTTTCACTTCTTGATTTGTTTCCATTTCTTCTTTTGAACGTTTTCTTTTTGACACTGAAAAAGTTAGGGTAATAAAAAATAGATTGATTGTCATGTGTATCACCTCCTTTAAAGCAATTCGCACCTCATTGATGTTTATTTAGGCTGCCAAGCTTAAAAGGTTTAACTCCCCTTTTTAATAAAGGATAGTTGTTCATTATACGTACTAAGAGGTGCTTTGCATAAAAAAACGCCACAGGGCAGCCTGTGACGTTAACGTTATACATATAGAACGCCACATGCAGTTCTAATTGACCCATGGCGCAATTTTATTAATCAGTCTTCATTTCCGCATAACGAAAAGGAGGATACACCAATATGGTCGAATAGATGGTTTAATTTTAAGTCTTGCTTTGCAGTTTTTAATGGTGAACATTTCATCATCTTCTTCGACCTCCTTAATTTTAATTTGCTATTCCTTGGTAATTATATCCATGATTTCCAATTCTGTAAATAGTTTTTCTCCTCATTCTTGTATTGTTTTTATTTTCAGATAATTGAACGCGCTTTCTCAGTCTGCTACTAAAAGTATAAGGACAAAAAAAAACGCCCTTTAGTAGGCGTTTATCATTGATTCTTATGTTACTCTTCTAGCTTATCCAATTGTTTTTTATATTTTAAGGAAGCTTTGAAGCAAACAAAGGCTCCTAGTATAAATAAAACCGTTGTAATCATTAGCACAATATCATATATTTCTGGTTTGCCTTGATCGGGCAAGACAACGCCGATATAAAGAAAGACACTCACAGCTAACAGAATAAACGCATACTGCTTAAAATCAACCATTAGCGACTGAATTTCTTTTTTATTCATATTATCTCCCACCTATTTGAAGTGTTATAGTAACCACGATAACATAGTCTAACAAACTATTAACCAAGTAAATTTCTCCAAATAGGCGAAACAAAAAAGGAATCGATTCATAACCGACCCCTTCGATTTGATAAGCTTATACTGCTTCAACGATTTTTAATACTAAATCTGCTGAATGTTTTGCAGCTTGTTCTAAAAATTGCTCAAAGGAAATATTGGATTCTTTTCCAGCAATATCAGATAAAGCTCTTATCACAACAAATGGAACATTAAATTGGTGACAAACCTGAGCAATAGCAGCTGCTTCCATTTCCCCTGCATGTAGGTCGTTAAACTTGCTTCGGATAAATTCTACTTTTACAGGATCATTTAAGAACGAATCTCCTGTAACAATTAATCCTTTTGCCACTTGGATGTTTGAGATCTCTTCGGCTTTTTTGACAGCCACTTCAACAAGCTTTTCATCTGGTATGTAAGCTGCAGGCAAACCTGGAACTTGTCCATATTCATAACCGAATGCTGTAACATCCACATCATTATGACGAACTTCTGTAGAAATGACAATATCACCTACATTTAGAGACGGGTGAAATCCACCGGCAGATCCTGTGTTGATAACATAATCAGGCTTATAGCGATCTAAAAGCAACGTTGTACTCATGGCAGCATTCACTTTTCCAATACCTGATTTTAATAATACAACCTCAATCCCTTTATAGGTTCCTTTTGTAAATTCGCTTCCCGCAATATCTGCTTGCTCACGATTTTCCAGTTTCTCTCTTAGGATTGTTACTTCCTCTTCCATTGCACCAATTATTGCAATTTTCATTGTTTCATTCCCTTTCCATTATGGTTCAGCTTTTCGACAACTTAGGGTTTCCTTTTAAATCGTATCTTTCAAATTTTTCCCTGCATCGTCATCCTCATTAGAAGTTTACCTATTTCACCGATTATTCGCAAGACCACTATTTTTATTTCGTTTTTTAGATTGTTCTTCACGATCATATTTTGTTACTATTTTATCATGATGATTAAGTAATGAAGAGGTGTAAATAATGAGTTTCCAACTTGATCTTATTAAAGACAAAATTGAATTTTTCGAAGCACCATCCATTAAAGAGCTTGAGAAAAAAATAAACGAGCAAATCACCCATAACAATGCCATCTTATTAACTGTTCATTCTGTTTCCCATCAAATGCATGTTACAGAAGAAGGAAATAGATTTTATAGTGCTGTTGTACATTTTAAAGCGCAAACGTGAGAACAAATAGCGCGGGAACATCTATATCGAAAAAGCAGCGGCAATGATGTGACCCCCAAAAGTTAGAGTTTTGTATTAAGCTGCTGATTGGCTGGTATGGATGCGGTATTGAACCGGACTCATACCTGCCAATTTTTGCTTTATACGCTTGTTATTATAATAATCGATATATTCTTCAATTCTCTTTTTTAATACCTCAAATGAGCACAGTGCTTCTCCATAATACATTTCTTGTTTGACTAACGCGAAAAAATTCTCCATCGGGGAGTTATCTAAACAGTTTCCTTTTCGCGACATACTCTGGTATACCCTATATTCCTTAAGTGTTTTTACCCATTTATTATGTTGATATTGCCATCCTTGATCAGAATGTACAGTAGTCCTGTACTTTGAAACTTTTACTATTTCAAGGGCTTCCTCTAGAGGTTTAAGGGCTAATTCTAAGGTTGGACGCATACCTATCCCATACGAAAGAATTTCACCGTTGAACATATCCATAATGGGAATGAAATACAGTTTTACACCGTCAGAACACTTAAATTCTGTGATATCTGTTGCTAATTTTTGATGACACCTATTTGTGTGGAAACGGCGATTAATACGGTTCTTGGCAACAGTTCCAATAGTCCCTCTGTAAGAACTGTACTTCCGTGATTTTCTTTTGAACTTATCTCCTTTGAGTCCGAGTTTATTCATGATGCGTTGCACCTTTTTATGATTCACTTTTGAACCGCGATTTTTCAATTCTAGCTTGATACGACGATAACCATAATTGCCATTATTTTCATCAAAAATAGATTGAACAGTTTCCTCAAGTACGTGATCTGGATTTTTTTCTTCAATACTTTTATATGATAATGATAGGAAGACTCCAGAATACCGACTATTCGTAAAACATCCTTTAATTTGAAGATTTCTTTGAGTTCGAATGATAACGCTGCTTGTGCTTTTCGAGATAGCCTTCCGGATCCATCTGAAAAGCTCGCAACTTTTTTAGGTATTCTACCTCTAAGCGCAGAAGTTCGTTTTCTCTCTCCAATTTTTGTTCGTACGTCATTTCCTTTTCTTCTGCAACTTTTTTATTTCTTTTGTTCTTATTAAAATCAGACATGGATGGCCGTCCTTTCGGTCTATCCAGGGCCTCAGGACCACCCTCCAAAAAAGCTTTCTTCCAAGAAGCTATCATAGAAGGGTTGGTTAGTCCAAATTGAAGGGCTGTATCAGTCTCTGAAGAACCTGTTCTTTTCATAAAGCTTAATACATCTAGCTTAAATTGAACAGAATAAGTTTCCTTGTTCTTCTTTCTCATTAACCCTTTCTCCCCAAAATTTTTCGTAAGCTTTTACCCATCTCAAAATACGTGTAGAGTCTTTCATATTATACTTTTGTGCTAATAATCTATATCCCAATTTACCTTCTAAATAATCTTTTACAAGCTTTAACTTAAATTCTTCACTATATTTAGCCACTAAAAAACACCCCAATAATTAGATTTCACTCTAACTTTTGGGGTGCAGACCACAATGCCGCTGCTTTTAGTTCAACTTTTCAATTTTCGTTGGCTTCCATCCTTTGTTTTCAACAAATGTGATATACACTTTATATTTCGCAGACTTATCCTTTGGTGAGATCGTACCGACAGCGTCATTTGGTCCCCCATTGTTTCCAAGGAACCAAATAATCATCTCTGATTCGGGAATCCCTGTTGCATAGCTAAGTGCCTTTGTCATTTCAGCCCAATCTTGTGAATCCTTATCATAATTAGCAGAATGCGGCCCAGATTGAGACGTTCCTACCGGCTCCCATCCCGGGTTTTCAATTGTTTCCACTACACCTGAGCCAGGCTCTCCTTGTGTAATAGTTGCCTGTTCAAATGGATCCTCTGGTGTAGTTTTTTCAGCAGCAGGATCTGATGATTCTTCTGCATTTTCCTCATCTTCGGTTTTTTTATCTTTTTCATCAGCTGATTGTTCGCTTTTTTCCTGTTCTTTCTCTTTATCTGCAGTTGCTTCTTCGTTACTGTTTTCTTGGTTTGCTAATTTAATGTCAGGCGGTTCGTTATATTTTGCAGTTTTTTCAGCACCACTTCCGCCAAAGATGAGCTGAGATCCAATTACAAGAATAAGAACTGCAACGATTCCTATTAATGTATTCAAGACGATGTTCGTTTTTCTACGCTTATCTCTTTTTTCATAACGAGAGTTTACATGATTATAACTCAATGTCCTACACTCCTTTGTCCCTCATACCTTCTGTCTTATTCTAGCACTAGAATGCCATTCTATCTAGTTGTTTTATCGATTTGTTAATCTTTTATAACAGTTTGTTAATAATAAAAAAATATCCCAAACTTTACTTGACTATCGTCTTATTCCTACCCATTTATGTTCTCCTAAGATCACCTGCCATTTAGTCCATCTTTGCTAATTCATTTACTATATCGTAAAATGCAGCATTTGTTCCGGCTTTAGAACTGGTCGTGTCCATCTCTACAACAACGAGAGCATACTTTGGATTACTTGATGGAAAATAGCCTGCAAACCATTTGTTATAAAGTGTTTCACCCTTTTCATTCTTCTTACCTGTCTGAGCCGTTCCTGATTTACCTGATACCTCAAATGGCGAAGTTTGAAACCTTCTTCCTGTTCCTTCCGGGTCAGTTACGACTAAACGGAGCAACTCTTGCAGCTTAGAAGCTGTTAATGGTGATATCTTTTCCCCTTCTAAAGAATTAGACGTAAAAGAATACATATTGGTTCCATTTTTATATAATATATTTTCTACGATTTTCACCTGATCTTTTTGACCGCCTCGTGCTATTGTCGCCATCATATTAGCAACCCCCAGCGGTGTAACTTTTACATCCTTCTGACCTATCGCGGTTTGAGCGATCGCTCGCTCAACTTTTTTATCCTTTTCATCGCCCCAAACATGTCCTGCCTTTTCATCAGGGAACTGTTTGAAATTTTGATAATGAAACACGGTACCACTCCAACCAACGGGTCCAAGCAATCCTAGTTTCTCAGCCATATTCTCAATAACCATAGGATCTTTTTCCATTAGCTCCTCCGCTAGAGTCGTAAACGTGTAATTGCAGCTTTTGGCAAAGCTCCTTGCAAAGGTCAGCATTCCATCATCCTGTTCACCATCAAGCTCCCCATATAAATTTAGGTTGCAATTAAACTCTCTTGTGGCATCATCTAAACCATATTCAATTGTTGCGGCAGAAATGACAGTTTTGAATACTGAACCAGGAAAAATCGGCTGAAGCATATGATTGATCAGGGTATTGCTCTTTGAGCGGTTAAGATCAGGCTTGCTCACCATTGCTAATACTTCATTTGACTTCACATCAAGTAAAACAAGTCCACCGTTTTCAATCTTTTGTTTGGTTAATACATCTTCAGCCATTGCCTGTATATTCTTATCTAATGTCGTCTTTACCGTAACAGGATAAAAAGGATTCGAGTCTGCAATGTATTTTACATTGATTCCAAAGAGTGGATGTCCATCTCCGTCAACATGATATAAGAGCTTTGTTGCTTCATCAGGCAAAAGAAATTCATCATATGCCTCTTCGAGACCTGTTAGCCCAATTTTGGTTTTATAAGATAAATCCTTGCGATCAGGATATTTTTTTCTCAAAGCCTCTGCATTTTCACCTGTAATTCCTAAAATATGTTTTCCAATCGTTTCTTCCATTGGTGATTGCTTGTAAATTCCAAAAACGCCTGGAATCTTTAAATCGTTTATTTTATCTAGCTCTGCGCTTGATAAGGATAATCCATCCTTACTTGAAAGAACAAGCGGTTCTTTTGCATCGCGTAAACGTTTTTCCAGCTCATTGCTTGACATATTCACGACCTCTGCAAGCTTATCTGCAGGCCATGTAATATCGTTTAAAAAAGGAAACAAAACAAGGGAAGGTTCAGCGTGATTACGTAATGAATCCCCATTACGATCTACGAAGCGACCTCGTCCATCATCAATAACAACCTCTTGAGTCCGTTGATTCACACTTTCTTGGATCAGATTTACCCCTTTTTTAGAAAATGATTCTGTATGAATTAATTGAAGATCAGCTAATCGAAAAAGAATGAGAAAGAGGGAAAAGAGGGAAAAAGTTCCAACTAAAAGAAATCTTTTTTTTAAGTTCATGGAAACCTCCTACCGTTAAAAATGGGATAAAGAACAAAAGCACAAGCGCCTTGCTCAGCCTAGGGCAAATAAGACGATTTGGAATAGAAGACGTTCTTTGCCTTCAATTCTAAATTGGCTAGACCCTAGAGGGGCTAGGCGCTGGCAGTCAAAAACGCAGCATCCTGCTGCACTGACTGCACTTGCACATTCTGCGCTTCGGAGCTGGCTGTCAAAGCGCTTATCCACAGTTCAAGAATTTTAAAATTTCCTAAGCAGTAAAAAAAACACCTCGTCATCAGTTTCGACGAGGTGTTTCCTATATAAACCTGTTTTTAGCTAATTTTCACAATTTTCACTAGCATTTCTCCACCAGGAGTTTGCACGGTAACTTCTTCCCCTACTTTACGGCCAAGCAAGCTTTTGGCAATTGGAGAGTCGTTTGAAATCTTCCCTTCAAATGGATCTGCTTCAGCACTTCCTACAATTGTATAGGTTTCTTCATCACCATCTGGAAGTTCTGTAAATGTAACCGTTCTTCCTAATGATACTGAGCTTGTATCTGCTTCACCTTCAATAATTTTTGCATTGCGAATCATATTTTCAATTGTCGTAATACGACCTTCAACAAATGCTTGCTCTTCTTTAGCTGAATCGTACTCAGAGTTCTCTGAGAGATCGCCGAAGCTGCGGGCAATTTTTATTCTTTCAACCACTTCTTTACGTTTAACCGTTTTCAAATATTCAAGCTCCTGCTCGAGCTTTTCTTTTCCTTCCTTTGTCATAGGAAAAACTTTTTCTTGTGCCATGTTTGTTCCACTCCTTCTAGTAGACTGTTCCCCGTCGTTTTTTTCAATTTTGTCGCGTTGTACTTTTTCTTGATAAGAGATTACTTTATAAGTATGTATACATGAAGCTTATTGCCTCATATCGAAAAATGTATGCATAATAAAACATACTCTTATTCTCATTTGTGACCATTGATAAGAAATGCGTTGATTTGCTTAAGGTTCAAGCAGATTGTATGAAAAAAGCAAGGGCAATAGTTTGCCCTTAGCTTTGACTTTAGACATGCCCTAAGAAATTTAATCTTATACATAATATGATCACAGTACTCTTTATCTATGCTATGTTATTACAAAATCGCATTTAGTTCAAGAATTGTTTGAATTTTTGTCACCATTAAATCAATGGCAACGTGATTTTGGCCGCCTTCGGGTATAATGATATCTGCATAACGTTTTGTCGGTTCAATAAATTGATTATGCATTGGTCTAACAACAGAAATGTATTGATCAATAACAGAATCAATGGAACGGCCGCGTTCTTTAATGTCCCTTTGGATACGCCTGATGATCCTGATATCTGCATCAGTATCAACAAATAGTTTAATATCCATTAGATCACGTAGACGCTCATCTTCTAAAATTAAAATACCTTCTAAAATTATAACATCTTTCGGCTCAACAACAATAACATCTTCAGATCTTGTATGCAATTTGTAATCATATACCGGTTTTTCGATTGATTGGTGATTGAGCAATGCTTTTAAATGGTCGATCAACAAATCATTATCAAATGCCAAAGGATGATCATAATTTGTATTTAGTCTTTGCTCAAAGGGTAAATGACTTTGATCTTTATAATAAAAATCTTGCTCAAGCATTAAGATTGAATGCCCTTTAAAGTGTTCGTAAATTGATTTTGTTACACTTGTCTTACCTGAACCAGAGCCTCCGGCCACTCCGATTACAACGGGTCTCTTCCCCATTTACTTAGAACCCCTTTCGCATCATGTTGTTACTAAAAACTGGTTTTCCCACTTTAAATTTTACGATTTGGAGCGGGTGGCGGGCTGCATCGAGCTCATTTCCTTTTTCATCCCATATCTTTTCAATTGTTTGAGTGAAGTTATCAATTTCAGGACCAAAGAATTCAACTGTATCACCAGGCTGAAAATAGTTTCGTTGCTGCAAGGTTACGATTTGTGTTTTCTCGTTATAGTCTAATACAAGGCCTGCAAAATCATAAGGAGTTTTTTTAGAATGGCTGCCGAACATTTGCTGCTTATACCCTGGAACACCTTCAAAAAACGCAGAAGCTGTTTCACGGTTCGCACACTTGTCCAATTCCTTTAACCATTCAGGGTCAATCTTAAAATTGTCAGGATCAGCACAATAAGCATCAATCACTTTACGATACACACTTACAACTGTCGCGATATAATGAATGGATTTCATTCTGCCTTCGATCTTCAAGCTATCGATCCCAAGCTCAATCATTTTTGGGATGGATTCAATTAAATTCAAATCCTTTGGACTCATAGCAAATGGCGCATTTTTTTCGTCAAAAAGGGCAACCTCTTCGTTATTCTCAAGCTTAAATAAATCATAGTCCCAGCGGCATGATTGACAGCAGCCGCCACGATTTGAATCTCGTGCTGTCATATGGTTACTTAATGTACACCGTCCCGAATAAGCAATACACATCGCACCATGAATAAAGGCTTCAATTTCGATATCGACTTTTTCCTTCATTTCCTTTATCTCTTCAGCACTTGTTTCACGTGCTAAAACGACGCGTTCGAGGCCCTCTTCCTTCCAAAATTGCACTGCTTTCCAGTTTGAAAGTGATTGCTGTGTACTTAAATGCACCTCAAGCTTTGGAGCAACACGTCTGCATGTTTCAATGATTAAAGGGTCTGCCACAATGATACCTGTTACTCCAGCATCCTGGATTCCCATTAAATACTCCTCAAGTCCGTCCATATTTTCATTATGTGCGAAAATATTCGTTGTCACATAAATTTTCGCTCCGTATTGATTGGCAAATTTCACCCCTTCTGCCATTTCTTCTAGTGAAAAGTTGTCGGCATTGGAACGGAGGCCATATTCTTGTCCACCAATAAAAACAGCATCTGCTCCATAATGAACGGCTATTTTTAACTTTTCCAAATTCCCAGCCGGAGCTAACAACTCAGGTTTTTTCGTAATAACACGCTTTCCGTCAATAAGCTGTGAGATTTTATCAATTACTGCAGTCATGATTTTCACTCCTTCTTTCAAGACTTATGTTAATCTTTTTTCTTTAATAAACAGTTTCTTTAAAGAAAAAGCCTGTATCTAATGGACGGTTTTTCGCTTGTAGTCCTTCAATTTCTTCTAATAAATTATCTTTGATTTTTTCATATTCTTCACTGTTAGAAGTGTAAAGATCGATTGCTTTACGGTATCTTTTTGTAACCTCAAGGATATATTCTGAAGTTTGAAGGACCCCATCAATTTTAAAGGAGTCGATTCCAGCATCAATCATTTCTCCAAGTTCATCAATAATGCACATATCATTTGGACTCATAATATGTGTTCCATTTACATCTTCAAATATTGGGTACTTATTATCCCTTTCAGGTTCATATAAAAACATCATGTCATTTTCATTGCGATTTTCTACTTTTAATGCTTTCCCTTGGTATTCAAAATAGTTTCCAAGTAATTTCCGTTTGGATTGGAACATGCATGTCATACCATGGACCTGAACTTCAATTTCTACTTCAGCATGTTCCTTTATTTCAACAATAGCCTCCATGCTTAACTCACGAGCAAGTACAGCACGCTTTGCACCTTTTCGTCCCCAGTAATTGCACGTATACCAGTTTGTAGCCGTTGTTTCTGTATTCCAATGGAGCTTAAGGTCAGGAGCAATTTCTCTAGCTGACATCAGTACAGCAGGATCCCCAAACACCACTGCATCTGCCTTTGCCTCTTTAAGAAACGTCAGATAGTCCCCTAATTCATCAACCATTTCATTATGAAAGATTGCATTCATTGCCACATACACTTTCTTTTGATGCTGATGCGCAATGGCAATTATCTCCCTTACTTGGTCCCTGGAAAATTCTCCGGCAAGACGGAGACCGAATTTTTGCTCACCAATTATAAAAGCATCAGCACCTGCTTCAATGAGAGGCACTATGTCCTCTATTTTTTTTGGTGTAACTAATAATTCAGGTTTTTGCATCTTCAACACCTCATTTTCGTTTTGTTACTGCAATCCCGTCGCCAACAGGAATAATTGTCGTTTCATAAGAATCTAATGTATACAGCCATTGATTAAACTCATCAAGCTTTCTTACAAGGGTTCTTTGTCTTCTTGTCGTTAACTCTGACCGATCGCGAGCAACTGTACCTTTAAACAGGACATTGTCTGTATAAATAACCCCATTTTCAGAAAGCATCGGTTCATAGATTTGAAAGAATTTTGCATACTTTGCTTTTGTTGCATCAATAAAAAGGGCATCAAATGGTGCAAACTTCTTTATGTTCTCTGATGCATTCAGAGCATCACCATATACGGTGTGAATTCGCTTATCTAAGCCCATCTTTTTAATATGTTGATTTGCTTGGTGAAAACGCTCTTCATCAAGCTCTATTGTGATAATTTCGGTATTTGGCAATTTAAGTGCCATTCGAATTGCGGAATAACCAATTGCTGTACCAATCTCTAAAATTTTTTTTGGCTGCTGCATAGAGAGAAGGAGCAGTAATACTTCAATACCTGTTTTCTCCATGATCGGTACACCATTTTGTTTAGCGAAATTCTCCATTTGCTCAACATATTGAGGCCGATCAGGTATCAAATTTTCAAGATATGCGAGCACTTCCTCGTTTACCATCATTGTCCTCCTGCATTTTGAATACTATAATAAAACTACATATATACCTAAAAATAAGAGCCCCAAAAGGAACTCTTAGTAACTAAATAATAAAAGTAACAAATCTCATAACAACTCGATATATTTTACCACAATAAGAAAGGGAATGCGAATAATTATTCACGTTCCCTTTTTTAATAGGCACAGTTAAATTTGCCTGTTGATTTCCACTCTAGTTGTTCGCATTGGTAATATGTTTATTTTTTTCTTTATTATGTTCTTCAAGTGTTTTCGTAAAAATGACGTCCCCTTCTTTTGTAGCTAAGAAATAGAGGAAATCAGTCTCTTCAGGAGATAAAGCAGCTGTAAACGATACCTCACCCGCATTGGCAATTGGGCCTGGAGGTAAACCTTTGTTTCGATACGTATTATAAGGAGATTCCACTTCAAGATCCTTATATAATACGCGATCCTTGTGTTCGCCTAAGGCATATAATACAGTTGGATCTGTTTGAAGAGGCATATTCTGTTCAATTCGATTATAAAAGACACTTGATATCTTTTCACGATCCGCCTTTTCCGTTGCTTCTTCCTCAATTAACGATGCCATGGTGACAAAACGATGAACACTCATCTTTTTCTCTTGCAGCTGTGGAATGTATTTAGCGACAACTTGACTCATTTTCTTAATCATCGGCTCCACTATTTCTTCAATTGTCGGTTCCTTTTTATAATAAGGATAGGTTGCCGGATACAAATAGCCTTCAAGGGCGTATTTAACGTTTTTTCCAAAAATATCATCAGTAAGTAAGTCTGGATATTTTGCTCTCATTGACTCAATAAATGTTTTATCTGTTAGTTTTTCTAGTACTTCTTGTTCTGAAAATGCTGTATTATTGGCAATAATGGAAGCAATCTCTGTTAATTGTCTTCCTTCAGGTATGGTAATTTTAAAGGCAACTTCATTCATTAGCTTCCCTTGCTTTAAGCTTTCGATGATTTCTTCAAATGTCATGGCCTTTGTAAATTTATAATTACCAGCTTGGAAGCCTGATTCGTTCTTAAATTTAATATAATATTTAAAAACACGGGCATCTTTAATAATCTCTTTTTCTTCTAAAATGTTCGAAATGGTCGATACTGATGAGCCAATTGGTACAGTGACATTAATTTTGCTTTGATCACTTGGATCAACAGGTTGTAAAGAAGATTTAATATATAGATATCCGCCTCCGATAATACCTGAGAACGCAATAATTAAAATGATAAAAACTGTTAGAACAACTTTTCTAACAACTTTTGCTTCATTTTGTTTTTCTAGAAGCTTTTTTCGGAATAAATCCTTTTTCGAATCTCCTTCTGACATTCATATCCTCCTCTCATCCCAATATTATACTACAATGTTCTATTTGTTTCGGCAATTTTTTCAGAAAAGTATGGAATGAGCATGAAAATCGCGGGAATATTAATGGAATCATTTGAAGGTTTATTATTCTCTTTAAGAGGAGGGGAAATACCATAGATATAAAAAACTAAGGGTCAGCCCCTCAAACGTAATATACTGAAATAAAATTCAATATATTTATGTTTATTGAAGGGGTCTGACCCTTTTGCTAAATCATTTTTTTAAATCATAAAGCTTATGCTTGTTCTTCTTCATCAAGGAATGTGTTTAACATTTCTTCGATTAAATCCCATTCTTCATCTGTTTCAATTGGCTCAAGTTCTCCGTCTTCCCCATTAGAGTGGGGGTTAAAGCTTGATGCATGAATTTCGATTTCTTCACTGTCGTCTTCATCAGCACCTACTGGGTAATAGAGTACATATGATTTATTAAATTCTTCTGATTCAAAAGTAAATAGTACTTCACAAAGTTGTTCGTTTCCATCTTCATCTATAACGGTAATTTGTTTTTCGCCATGTTCCATGTGATTCACCTCATTATTTTATTTAAACCTTAATTTAAACTATCTAAATACCCTTGCAAAATCATGACGGCAGCCATCTTATCAATCACTTGTTTCCGTTTTTTCCGGCTGACATCAGCTGAAATCAGCATTCGTTCTGCAGCCATCGTTGTTAAACGTTCATCCCAGAGAATGACAGGAACATTAAACTTCTTTTTTAAGATCTCTGCAAATCTCTGGCTTGCTTCTGCTCTTGGTCCAATGGTTCCATTCATGTTTTTCGGCATGCCGAGAACTATTTTCTCGACACGATGCTCTTCCATAATTTCAGAAAGCCTGCTCATGTTATAGTCTCGGCTTTCTTCATTTATTTTAATCGTTTCAATTCCTTGGGCCGTCCAGCCCAGCTCATCACTGACAGCTACCCCAAGGGTTTTAGAGCCTAAGTCCAATCCCAATATTTTCATATAGTCCCTCTCAATTTTTTTTGAAGGAAAAGGGATGGGGCAAGCATAATTGTTCGGCTGCCGATTCCATCCCAATCATTTCTTACATTGCTAATGCGATATCATGCTCGTTTTTGTAAGTAAGATTTTACTAACTCCTCAATCAATTCATCACGTTCAAGCTTGCGAATTAAGTTTCTTGCGTCACGATGACGTGGAATATAGGCAGGGTCACCCGAAAGTAAATAACCAACGATTTGATTAATTGGGTTGTAGCCTTTTTCTTGCAATGCATCGTAAACGGTGTAAAGAACTTCATTCACATTTGTTTCAACCGATTCATCAGAGAAATTAAATTTCATTGTTTTATCAAATGAACTCACGATTCGCACCTCTTTCTCAGATCCTTGACAAAATCTGTTTGTCCAATCTTACCTACATTTTACACTACTTTTCTTAATTATAAAACGGATTCAACCCATTCCTCGACATATTTTAGTGCCGATGTCAAGTTTTCAGGACTTTTAGCACCAGCTTGTGCCATATCTGGACGACCGCCGCCTTTTCCTCCGCAGCGTTCTGCAACTTCCTTAATTAATTTCCCAGCATGATAGCCTTTTTCGACTAAATCCTTTGTTACCCCTGCTACAAGGTTTACTTTTCCTGCTTCTGCAGCTCCGAGAACAACAATAGCTGATCCGAGTTTACTTTTCAAGTCATCCATCATGCCTCGAAGACTATTCATATCTTTCGCATTAACTTGTGCCGCAAGCACCTTCACACCATTTACATTGATTGTCTGATCCACAATACTGCTTGCTTCAAGATTGCCGAGCTTAGCTGTTAAAGATTCGTTTTCACGTTGAAGTGTACGATAATCATGTAATAAGCTATCTATTCTTGTCACTAAATCCTTAGGATTTGCTTTTAAAATCGCTGCAGCTTCTTGAAGCTTTTCCAGCTGTTCATTAATTAATTGGTAGGCTGCTTGTCCTGTAACAGCTTCTATACGTCTTGTTCCAGCACCAATACCTGTTTCAGTTACAATTTTAAATAGGCCAATTGATGCGGTATTGTCGACATGACAGCCACCACAAAGCTCCAGGCTGTAATCTCCTACTTGTACGACACGGACAATTTCTCCGTATTTTTCACCGAAAAGTGCCATAGCTCCCATTTCCTTGGCTTCATTTAGGGATTTATAATCGATAGTTACATCAATACTTTTCCAAATTTGTTCATTTACCGCTTGTTCAATGTGCGATAATTCATCCCCGCTTACCTGTCCGAAGTGGGAGAAGTCAAAGCGAAGACGATCTGCTGTTACTAAAGATCCAGCTTGATTTACATGGGATCCTAATACATCTTTTAATGCTTGATGTAATAAATGTGTAGCCGTATGATTTTTCACAACGGCACTGCGATTGTTTTCAGAAACTGTAGCTGTCACAGCATCCCCTGGCTGCAGGCTGCCGCTTTCGATGACAACATGATGAAGATTTTGTCCATTAGGTGCCTTTTGAACGTCCTTTATTTTTACGCGGACTTTTTCACTTGTCAGAAAGCCTTCATCGGCAATTTGTCCGCCGCTCTCTGCATAGAATGGAGTTTTATCCAGAATAAGCTGGACCTCGTCACCTTCATGAGCTTCTTTAATCAATTCTCCATCTTTCACCATCACGATGACAGAAGCTGCTTCTACTGTTAATTGGTTATAACCAACAAACTCACTTTCAGCCTTAATATCTCCTAGCACACCGCCCTGAACTTGCATGGAGTCTACCTTTTGCATAGCAGAACGTGCACGATCACGCTGTCTTTCCATTTCTTGTTCAAACCCATTATGATCGACCTTCATGCCTTCCTCTTCTGCATATTCCTCCGTTAATTCAACCGGGAAGCCATATGTATCATATAAACGGAAGACATCCTCGCCTGGTATAATGTCGCTGCCATTCGTTTTTTGAGCTTTGATAACCTCACTAAGGATCGCTAAGCCCTCATTCAATGTTTCGTGGAAGCGCTCTTCTTCATTTTTAATGACTTTTTGAATAAATTCTGTTTTTGCTTTCACTTCCGGATAAAAATCAACCATGATTTCCGCTACAACAGGAACAAGCTCATACATGAACGGGCGGTGTATGTTAATTTGCTTCGCATAGCGAACCGCTCTTCTTAAAAGGCGGCGCAGCACATAGCCTCTTCCTTCATTTGAAGGAAGTGCTCCGTCACTAATAGCGAAGCTTACCGTCCTAACATGATCAGCGATCACCTTAAAGGCAACATCTTTTTCTTTATTTTCATGATAAGCTTCATTTGAAATTTCTTCCGTTGCCCGGATTATTGGTAAGAATAAATCGGTATCAAAATTCGTTTCAACATTTTGAATGACTGAAACCATTCGTTCAAGCCCCATGCCTGTATCAATGTTTTTCTTAGGAAGCGGTGTATATGTACCATCAGGATTATGATTGAATTGTGAAAACACTAGATTCCAAACCTCTAAATAACGCTCGTTTTCACCGCCTGGATAAAGTTCTGGGTCTTTAGGATCGTTGCCATATTCCTCACCACGATCATAAAAAATTTCTGTATTAGGTCCGCTTGGCCCTTCCCCTATATCCCAAAAGTTTCCTTCCAAGCGGATAATACGCTCCTCAGGAATACCAATTTTATTTGTCCAAATTTCAAATGCTTCTTGATCCTCAGGATGAATCGTAACAGACAATCTTTCTGGATCAAAACCAATCCATTTTGCGCTTGTTAAAAATTCCCATGCCCATTCAATTGCTTCAACCTTAAAATAATCGCCAATGGAAAAATTACCAAGCATTTCAAAGAACGTATGATGTCTAGCGGTTTTCCCAACATTTTCAATATCATTGGTACGAATCGATTTTTGTGCATTACAAATTCTTGGATTTGCAGGTATCACACGTCCATCAAAATATTTTTTTAATGTTGCAACACCACTATTGATCCATAAAAGAGTTGGATCCTCATGTGGAACTAATGATGCACTAGGTTCAACAGCATGTCCTTTCTCTTTGAAAAAATCTAAAAACATTTGACGCACTTCAGATGATTTCAGGTTTTTCATTGGAATCCTCCTTAAAATAACTAGTTTTTGGCTTTTGAATAATGCTTTACTGCCATGAAATAAGGCAGATATATTAGTAAAAATCAAAAAACCCTCAGCCTCTGTGTAAAGAATCACTCTTTCCACAGGGACGAGAGTTAACTCGCGGTACCACCCTGATTATGGACATTGAAATGCGTAAGGCGCTAATCTTTCGGCGACAAGCATAAGTCAACCCGTCTGGAAGGTTGTTTATTAACCTTCTGGACGGATTGGCTTATGACCTCGAGCCGATGGCGCCTGAAGCTGGACACGAAGCTAACTACAAAAAACTTATCCTCGTATCATAAGCAATAGTCCATCTCTTCATTGAACCGTAACGTGGTTTTAACGGCAGGTTTTTCTGCACTTAGGATTAGCTTCTGTTGTCCTTACTTTAGAATTTCTTACAGCCAAGGAAATTCCTCTCTAAAAAGCGGTTCCAACATACTTCGTTCCATCAATGTTTTAGCAATATTCTATCGTGAATTATAGACAAGGTGCTTGTAAATGTCAATGCTGCCTTCTAAGTTGTACAATATGAACAAGGATGACGCGTAAAATAACAACAATTGGTACGGCTAGCATTAAGCCAATAACTCCTGCAATTTCTCCTCCCGCTAGTAATGCAAGCATAATAATAATCGGGTGCATATGAAGAGTTTTCCCCACAATAAATGGCCCTAGAATATTTCCTTCCAAAAACTGAAGTGAAAGAATAATGGCAATAACAAATAACACCGTTTCCGTTGACATGGTCGCAGCAATAATTAAGGCTGGAACCGCGCCAATGACTGGTCCGAAATATGGGATAATATTTGTTATTCCAATTAAAAGTCCTAAGATTAGCGGGTATCTTACCTTAAAAAACCATAATAGCAAAAAAGCTAAGCTGCCAATAATAAAGCAGACAAATAATTGGCCTCTAATATAACTTCCTAATGAATGGTCTATTTCTTTTAGAAATTGGATTGCTTCCTTTCTCCATTTTCGCGGCGTTAAATACCATGCCGCTTTTTTAACCTGCTCATAGTCTTTTAGCATATAAAATACGAGAAATGGAATAATCGCAAGTAAAAGGAGATAGTCAAAAATACCTTTTAGACTATTTATAATGTTTTCAATCATAGATGCCAGCCATTCTTCTGTTTCCTGAAACATTAAATCGATACGATCGTGAATTCCATCGGGCCAGCTATTTGTTTGCACATGAATGGAATCAATCCAATTTTTATAGGTTGTTGAAAACTGCGGGAAATTTTCTGAAAGGTCCCTAAGCTGAGTAACTAAAACTGGAATTCCCCGATAGAAACCATATCCGATTATTCCAAAAAATAAAAAATAAATGACAAGAATGGAAATGGATCTAGGAACACCTGTCTTGTGAAGTTTCTCAATGACGGGATGAAGCAAATATGTAATAAAGCCGCTTATTAAAAACGGGATAAAGATTGCTTTAAACATGAGAAAAAAGGGATCCCACAGGTTATGAAGCTGAAAAAACACATAAATTGTAAGGAGCCCCAACAATAAAATAGTAATACGCACTAACCATTTTATTTGACGGTCTCTCATTCCTTCACCTTCCCTCTCTTTCATATTGTGGAAGGATGTTAGAAAATTATTCATGAGAAGGGATTCTCTGTCCAAAATAATAAAGGAGCTGGCAAGCAGCTCCTATCCTTAAAACATTTTCATAACACGCTTACGCATTTTTCTCATCGTACGATTAGATGTCATATTAGTATTTCGTGCAACATAATATGCTGCAGCACCAAGTCCTAATGAAACTAGTGAGGTTACGGTACGATTCAAGACCTATCTCCCCTTTACATGCTTATTGATCGTTCATCCTCAGAAAATAAATCATCAAGTGAGCTTAACGTTCCATCCTCTTCAACTTGATGAGTTAATATTTTTCCCTTTGAAACAGAAAGTTCAATAAAGCAGTTCCAGCAATAATATTGATTTACGCCGATCTTCCCAAGGTCTTTACTTTTACAATTCGGACATGAAAACAAATGGGCACACCTCTTCTTACATTAAAAAATCGATGACGATAGCATCTTTACTGATCGTAAGTGGTTCACTTGAAGCCTTGATCACTTTTTTTCCCTCAGTAATGTCAGCAAAAAATCCATCCGTCAATTCGTATGCCTCAATTGTGCCCATTTTTTCGGAAAAATATACGTCCTCTAATAAACCAAGTCGCTCCCCTTCTTTTGTCAGCACTGATTTATAGCGAAGATCGTCATAGGTATTGTATGTGTAATTCGTTTTCATATCTTGAATCGAAAGCAGCTTGTTTTCACTCTCAACCATTACGCCATTTTCTCCAAGCGCATCGATTGACTGAATTGGAACAAAGCGGTCACGATTGAACAACCCTTTTCCTTCCATTATTAGTCCGATAATAAAGCCTTTGGCTGACAAGCATAAATCTGTCACATGACCTAATAGGTTTGCGCTACTATTACTATAAACTGGAAGCCCTTTTAGCTTTGAAAATGTCCGCAAAGAAATCTCCACCTTTCCGAACATTTTTAGATTGTGCCCTATTCCATAAAGTCATACGGTGTAACGTTTTCCATTCCGATATTTGCATCTTCAATTGGAAATGGAAGCTCTTTTTGTAATTCATCTAGTTCATTAGAACCATTTAACTTAAGCTTGAGCGTTGTTTGTCTTTCTGAGCTGTCATTATTAGAAACACTCCACTGTAACGCTTCTCTCTCCCCGCATAACACTAACGAGCGTTTGCTTCTTGTTATCGCTGTATAAATTAAGTTACGTCTAAGCATACGATAATAGCCCTTTACAATCGGCAACACAACAATCGGAAATTCACTTCCCTGAGATTTATGGATTGAGCAGCAAAATGCGTGGGTAAACTGGTTAAAGTCTTGTTTTGTATACGTTACCTCATTGCCATCGAAGGATATGACCACCATGTCTTCTTTTTCGGTATTTTCCTTTGCGTAAAAAATTGCTACGATTTCACCGATATCTCCGTTGAAAACATTGCTTTCCGGTTGGTTGACAAGCTGAAGAACTTTATCGCCCGTCCGATAAACAATATCACCAAATTTCATTTCTCTTTTTCCAGGTGTTTTAGGGTTAAAAAGCTCCTGAAGCAATTTGTTTAATTGATCAATCCCAGCTGGTCCTTTATACATAGGTGCTAATATTTGAATATCCTTTGATGTATATCCTTTTTTAATTGCACTTTTAATAACCTTTTCAACAACCTCCTTCATTTGTGACTGAGAACATTGGATAAAAGAACGGTCTGAAGTTGGAGCTGTAATATTTTGCGGCAATCTCCCCTGTTTGATATCGTGTGCAAGCTCAATGATGGAGGAACCTTCTGCTTGCCGGTAAATATCAGTTAGTCGTACAGTCGGAATTTGCTGGGATGCTAACAAATCCCGAAGCACTTGCCCGGGACCAACAGATGGAAGCTGATCTTCATCCCCTACCATGATCACCTGGATCTGTTTCGGAAGTGCTTTAAATAATTGATTGGCAATCCAGATATCAACCATTGACACCTCGTCGACAATGAGCAGCTTCCCGGCGACCGGATTTTCTTCATCATGTTCAAAGCCATCAGCGCCATTCCACTTTAATAAGCGGTGAATCGTTACAGCGGGCATGCCAGTCGCTTCACTCATCCGCTTGGCAGCACGTCCAGTCGGAGCTACGAGCAAGATTGGAAATGGTTCATCTTTTTTGTAATCGGCTGGATCAAGTGAGCAGCCATGCAAATCCGCATATAACTCGACAATCCCTTTAATAACAGTCGTTTTCCCGGTTCCTGGGCCTCCTGTTAATAGCAGCATTGGCGACATTAATGCCTTTTGTATCGCATCCTTTTGCGTCGGGGCGTATTGAACATTCATTCTTTCCTCAAGCTTTCCTAGTGAGAGCAAAAATTCAGACTCAGGAAAAAGCTCATCATATTCAGTTTGTCCCAGCACTTCTTTAATATTTTTGACCAACCCTTGTTCCGCAAAATAAAGACTTGGCAAGTATACTCTTCCATCTTCTACAATCAGTTTTTTCTTCCCAGCTAGTGCCTCAATCTCAGAGACAATATCTAATTCTAAAATCGTTTCTTGCTTTGAATGATTTAGGAGCTCCATTGTTTTTTCCATGAGCTGCTCTACTGTTAGATAAACATGCCCGTCCTGAAGGGATAAGTATTCGACCAGATACAGGCATGCCGCTTTGATTCGTTCAGGGTTTTTTCCTGATATACCCAACTGTTTTCCAAGTTCATCTGCTCGTATAAAACCGATTCCTTCCACATCATGAACCAACTGATATGGATTTTCCTGAATGATGGACAATGTTTCATCTTGATAGGCTTGATAAATTTTCATCGCTAGCTGCGGGCCAAAACCAAATTGATTCAGGGCAATCATAATTTGCTCAAGGCCTTGATGTGAAACTAATGCTTCAACAAGCTGCTTCGCTTTTTCTTTATTAATTTTAGGAATATCATCTAAAATCGAAGGGTTTTGCAGGATTTTAGAGATCGCTGACTCTCCTAATTTTTCAACAATCGCTTCGGCTGTCTTTTTGCCGATCCCTTTAAAGAGATCACTTGATAAATATTGAATGATTCCTTCCTTTGTTTGCGGAATCTCCTTTCGGAAGTGCTCTGTCTGAAATTGCAGGCCGAACTTTGGGTGATTTGTAAAAGAACCAAAAAAAGTATATGTATCATCTTCATGCAGGAGAGGAAAGTAACCTGTTACGGTTATCTCTTTATCTTCGATCTTTTCACTTGTTTCATGAACTCTAACCTTTAACACAGAATATAAGTTTTGCTCATTGTGAAAAATAACAACCTTCACAAGCCCTTTTACATAACGTTCTTTTTCACCGAATAAATCAGCACTTTCCTGCATGAATTTGTTCTCCCTTCTACCTAAAATGCAGCTTTATTCTTTATTTTCAATCATAATTTTTAGTGCATGTCCAGCTAGTAAGTGATCAGGCTGGAGATTTAAAGCTTTTTCCAGCATGTCAATTGCTTTTTCCGTATTCTCTTTAAAAGCATATGCGACGCCTAGATTGTAAAATGCGTCCGCATGTTCTTTATCAAGTGCAACAACTTGCTTGAATTGCTCCATTGCTTCTTCCACCAAGTCAAGCTGTGCCAAGCATAAACCATATTGGAATCTTGCATCACAATCATGTTCATTTAATTCAACAGCACGTTGAAAATAAGGAAGCGCAAGGCGGTTTTGACCAATATTAAGCAAGCACATTCCAAGCATGAAATGGACATCAGCTTCATCCAATCCATTTTTCAATGCCTTTTCATACATTTTTTTGGCTTCATGAAAATTTTCTTGATTAAAATAAACATTTCCTGCTCCATAATAAGCTGTTGCAGCCTCTTGATCTATTTCAATTGCCTTTTCATAAAATTTCAAAGCTTTCTCAAGTTCGTTTACAGCTGAAAGCAAATTTCCAAAATTAATATAGTTTATTGGATCATTTGGGTTCGCTTCAATTGCTTCAGAAAAACTTGTTGCAGCTTCCTCAAATTTCCCCTGCTGCATGGCTTCGATTCCCCGTTGGTTTGCATCCATTGTCATTCCTTCTTTCTGCAAAAGCCTAAAATATTTTACAATGAAAAGGGGATGACTTAGAGAAATATAGTCAACCCCCATTTTCAATATTAGCGTATCCTTATCCAAGGTACCATAGCTTTTCACCATTTTTAAACACATCGTCGATTGTTCCGCCGCCAAGACATACTTCACCATCATAAAAAACGACAGCTTGACCAGGGGTAACTGCACGTATTGGTTGTTTAAACGTTACCTTTGCAGTCGTTTCATCCAGCATTTTAACTGTCACTTCATTGTCTGCTTGACGATAACGGAATTTTGCGGTACAGCTCAATTCATTAACAGGTTTGTCCGACATCCAATTTACATTTGTTGCGATAATGGAATCGGAATATAAAAGCTCATTATGGAAACCTTGATCAACGTATAAAACATTTTTTTCTAAATCCTTGCCAATTGCAAACCACGGTTCACCGCTGCCCCCGATTCCCAGGCCATGCCGTTGGCCGATTGTATAATACATCAATCCATCGTGTTTACCTTTTACTTCACCATCTAACGTTTGCATAATACCAGGTTGTGCTGGTAAATAGCCGCTCAAAAATTCTTTAAAGTTCCGTTCCCCGATAAAGCAAATACCTGTACTATCCTTTTTTGTTGCTGTAGCAAGGTTTGCTTTTTTTGCCATTTCACGAACCATTGGTTTCTCCAAATCTCCAAGTGGAAATAGGACCTTTGAAAGCTGCTCTTGACCCAGTTGGTTGAGGAAATAGGTTTGATCCTTGTTTTCGTCGATTCCACGCAGCATTTTATATTCACCATCACGGTATTCAACACGGGCATAATGTCCTGTAGCTAAATAGTCAGCTCCAAGTGACATTGCATGGTCTAAAAATGCTTTAAATTTAATTTCTTTATTACACATAACATCAGGATTAGGCGTTCTTCCCGCCTTGTATTCATCTAGGAAATACGTAAATACCTTGTCCCAGTATTGTTTCTCAAAATTGACTGCATAATAGGGGATGCCAATTTGATTACATACCTCTATGACATCGTTATAATCCTCTGTGGCTGTACACACACCATTTTCATCCGTGTCATCCCAGTTTTTCATAAAAATACCGATAACATCGTAGCCTTGTTCTTTTAGTCGTAGCGCTGCAACAGATGAATCCACCCCGCCCGACATCCCAACGACTACTCTTGTATCTTTTGGATCTTTTTTCATCCTTTTCACCTCCATAAGCTCTATGCTGTTACTCTTTTAACGATATTTGCGATTTTCTCTGCAGCAAGTTGAATATCTTCTATACTTGTCCCATAACCGAAGCTAAATCTAATCGATGATACGATCCGGTCTGAATCCTCTCCAAACATGGCAACTAATACATGGGATGGATCAACAGAGCCTGCCGTACATGCTGATCCGCTTGAAGCAGCAATTCCTGCTAAATCTAAATTAACTAATAGTGATTCAATTTGCGTTTTAGGAAAATATACATTTAAAACATGAGGCAATCCATCTAACGAACCGTTAATATCAAACTGAAGCTGATGATCTCTAAAGATCGCCATCATTTCTTGTTTAAACGACTTATATTTTTCTCTTTTTTGATGCTGTGCAGTTAAAGCAAGATCAGCTGCACAGCTAAAGCCAAATATACCTGGGACATTTTCTGTGCCCGCTCTGCGCTTTAGTTCCTGTTCTCCTCCATATAAGGAAGGCTGTAGCTTGACACCTGATTTTGCATAAAGAAATCCCACGCCTTTAGGACCATTTATTTTATGGGCTGAAACCGTTAATAGGTCAACACCTAAATTTTTCACATTTATTTCTTCAACCCCAAAAGCTTGTACAGCATCTGTATGAAATAAGGCTTTATGCTCTTTTAGTAGCTGTGAAATTTCTGAGATGGGCTGTATAGATCCAACCTCATTATTCCCAAACATGATCGATACAAGAATTGTTTCATCTGTCAGATGTTTCTTTAAATCTTCCAATGAAATGACACCTTGTTGATTAACAGGCAAATAGGTAATGTTAAACCCTGCCCGTTCAAGATGTTTACATGCATGAAGTACAGCATGATGCTCTATTTGCGTTGTAATGATATGTTTTCCAGCATGTGCATTGGCTAATGCTCCACCTATAATAGCAAGATTATCAGCCTCAGTACCGCCGCTTGTAAAGATAATTTCCGATGGTGCTGCCCCTATATGATTAGCTAAATTTCTTCTTGATTCGTCAAGTATACGCCGCGCATCTCTCCCAAATGAATGAATGCTTGAAGGGTTACCGAAGTTTTCTGTCATTATCGGCAACATTTTTTCAGCGACATCCGGGTGCAATGGAGATGTAGCGGCATGATCTAAGTAGATACGTTTCAAATGGCAACCCTCCCTTTCCTCTATTTCATAATATAGATGTTATAAAGTTAAGCGCCTTGATATCCAAACGTCTCCGGGCAAGGCGCTTCCGCTTTTAAATATAGAACATATACGGCTCTTGATTACCGTCTGTATAGCTTGCCAGATCTTCCAATGTTGTATTATCAAGCACGTCTGCTACAGCATCTCGGATTTTTATCCATAGCTGTCTCTTAGCTGGCTCCTCATCCTCTAGAACTTCGACAGGACTGATGGGACCTTCAAGAACGCGAATAATATCACCTGAAGTAATGTTTGACGGTTCATCTCCTAAAATATATCCACCGTAAGCTCCGCGGATACTTTTTACAAGTCGGGCATTTCTAAGCGGGGCTATCAGCTGCTCTAAATAATGCTCTGATAAATCATGAGTTTGTGCTATGCTTTTTAAAGAAGTAGGTCCTTCCCCATGCTTTCGTGCTAATTCAATCATAATTGTTAAACCATAACGGCCTTTTGTTGATATTTTCATCCTACCACCCCTATATATTAAAATTTATTTAAGCCAATCCCTTGACAAAAAATTTGTTTGTGAATGTGGAGTCATCCTACTAATTATCATTTATTCAATTGCTTAAAATAATATTTTTTATCACAAGCATCAACAAATGTTAAAAAATAAAATTTCAAGTTCGGCAAGAACTAGTTTCATAATTAGCTTCTTACTTTGAACATTAGCCATTATAGCATATTATAATCTTATTAGGCACTATCTCCAACTATACAGGTTGGACATTATGCTATTCAAATAAAATGTATTTCAAATAAAGATAACCTAACATTTAACTGATACGTTTGGAGTGTTTAATTTGAAGGAGCCACTTGCATATAGAATGCGCCCAAAAAGATTAGAGGACATTATTGGACAATCACATTTAGTCGCTGAAGGAAAAATTATTCATCGCATGGTAAAAGCGAAGCATTTGTCCTCAATGATCCTTTATGGTCCTCCTGGAATTGGAAAAACCTCGATTGCTACGGCAATTGCAGGCAGTACAGGGACAGCCTTTCGTAAACTTAACGCTGTTGTTAATAATAAAAAGGATATGGAGATTGTCGCTGAAGAAGCAAAAATGTCAGGAAAAGTAATTTTAATTTTAGATGAAGTCCATCGTTTAGATAAAGCAAAGCAAGATTTTTTGCTGCCATACCTTGAAAATGGGAAGATTATTTTGATTGGAGCGACAACAAGTAATCCATACCATGCAATTAATCCAGCAATTCGCAGCCGTTGTCAGATTTTTGAACTGCACTCTCTTGATGAAAAAGAGATTAAAAAAGCTCTTATTCGCGCAATTCACGATAAAGAAAACGGATTAGGCAAGCAAAAAATTGACGTAAAGGAAAACGCCTTACACCATTTAGCCGGAAGCTGTGGAGGAGATGTTCGCTCTGCACTAAACGCACTTGAATTAGCCGTACTATCTACCGAACCAAATTCAGAGGGAATCATTGAAATCACTGTTAAGATCGCTGAAGAATGCCTGCAAAAGAAAAGCTTTGTCCATGATAAGGATGGGGATGCTCATTATGACGTTCTCTCAGCCTTTCAGAAATCCATTAGAGGCTCTGATGTAAATGCAGCCTTACATTATTTAGGGAGACTCATTGAAGCAGGTGATCTTGTTAGTATTAATAGGAGACTGCTTGTGATCGCCTATGAAGATATTGGACTTGCTAATCCACAGGCAGGAAGTCGAACCTTGTCAGCCATTGAGGCTTCTGAGCGTTTAGGATTTCCTGAAGCAAGGATTCCTCTTGCAAATGCTGTCATTGAATTATGCTTATCCCCAAAATCAAATAGTGCTTATCAAGCATTGGACAGCGCTATTGCCGATATTAGAGCAGGGAAAACCGGTGATGTTCCTCTTCACTTAAAGGATGCACACTATAAAGGTGCAAAGGCATTAGGAAGAGGTGTTGACTATTTATACCCTCACGATTATGAAAACGGCTGGGTAAAACAGCAATACCTGCCAGACAAGCTAAAAAACAACGTTTATTATCATCCGAAAAAAACAGGAAAATTTGAATTAGCATTAAGCCAAATTTACGAAAAGCTCTTAAATCAACAAAGGAAGTAATGGGCTATTATTGATTAAAATAACTAAGTTGCATAATATCATGCTCTAGGTATGAACTAAGTACAAAAAGTAATACTTGCTTAAACGTTGAAAAAAGAGGCAGAATTGCCTCTTTTTTCAGTTTTCTCATTTATTTTCGTCTTTTACCCGAACGATTTTTATATCTTTTAATAATTCAGTTACTACATGTCCGCCCATGATTAAACCGGCAACAGATGGCACAAAAGCATTTGATGACGGAGGCATTTTAGCTTTGCGGATTGGTGCAGCATCATTCCCTACCTCTTTGCGCACTTCCTCCCGAATAACGATTGGACTTTCATCAGAGAAAACAACCTTTATCCCCTTATAGATTCCTTCCTTTCGTAGCCGCGTCCGGATTACCTTTGCAATTGGATCTGTATGTGTTTTTGAAATGTCTGCAACTTGAAATCTTGTTGGATCCATTTTATTTGCGGCACCCATACTTGAGATTATCGGAATTTTACGTTTTAAACATTCCTTCATCAAATGAATTTTATACGAAATCGTATCCGAAGCATCAATAACATAATCAATCTTATGCTCAAAAAACTGCTCATACGTTTCTTCTGTATAAAACATCTTAAGAGAAATCACTTCACAATCAGGGTTAATATCTTTTATTCTTGCCTCCATTAAATCGACCTTCGGCTGGCCGACTGTCGAAAGAAGCGCATGAAGTTGCCTGTTTACATTCGTAATATCAACGTCATCCTTATCCACAAGGATTAATTTCCCTACTCCGGATCTTGCGAGAGCCTCTGCTGAAAATGAACCAACGCCGCCAATTCCTAAAACAGCAACCGTACTATTCTTTAATATATCGAGTCCTTCTTTTCCTATCGCTAATTCATTACGTGAAAATTGATGTAGCAACTAACTCACTCCATTTACAATCCAATTATCTTGTCCATCATAATGACAGTATTTTTACCTGAAAAAGAATATACCATACATTGTTGGAAATGCAAGAGAATATTATCAAATAAAGAGGGCCGGACCCCCCAAACTTAATAGACAGTACAATCCGCACTATATATTAGTTTTCACTGAGGGGTCAGACCCTTACGTTTTTTATGTAGCAGTCCCAATCGTGCCGTTGCCGTTTCCCTTGTTTTGATCCCGCCCTTAGCAGGTGGGTGCTTTATTCCAGAGGTTTGTAAGTCCTCAAGGATCCGAGTTAGAGGCGTTTACGCTGTCCAGAAACACAAGCTCCCGTAGAAAAAATGTTAGGTCAAAACTAGGTGTACAACGTACACATCAGGACTTTTAACTGTTATTTTTAAAAATAATATCATATTGAGAATGCCTTTTCAAGTGCTTGACAAAGGCATTTCATGTTTTTAGTCAAGCACTTCCAGGTTTAATTCTTCAAGTTGTGCTTCACTTACAGCACCAGGTGCATTTGTTAATAAATCACTTGCACTTGCCGTTTTAGGGAATGCAATTGTATCCCTTAAGTTTGAACGACCAGCTAATAGCATCACAAGTCGATCCAACCCTAGTGCAATGCCGCCATGTGGAGGTGTACCGTATTCAAATGCATCTAATAAGAAACCAAACTGCTCTTTTGCCTCTTCTTCTGAGAAGCCTAACAGCTTAAACATTTTTTCCTGAATGTCTTTTTCAAAGATACGAATTGATCCTCCGCCAAGTTCATAACCATTAAGAACGATGTCATAAGCTTGTGCTTTCATACTTCCCGGGTCTGTTTCAAATAAAGGAAGGTCTTCCCTGGCCGGCATTGTGAATGGATGATGTGCCGCATAATAACGTTTAGTTGCCTCATCATATTCAAGCAATGGCCAATCAACTACCCAGAGGAAATTGAATTTGCTTTCATCAATTAATTGCAAATCCTTACCAAGTTTCAGACGAAGGGCACCTAAAGAATCTGCTACAACAGATTTTTTATCAGCAACAAATACAAGAATATCACCGACAGAGGCTTCCATGGTTGCGACTAATGCTTTTTGTTCTTCCTCCGTAAAAAATTTAATAATCGGTCCTTTAAGGCCATCTGCTTCAATTTTCAGCCAAGCCAATCCTTTTGCTCCATATGGCGCAACGAATTCGGCTAAAGCATCCATATCTTTTCTTGAGTATTTATCGGCAGCACCTTTGATGTTGATTGATTTAACTTGTCCGCCATTTGCGATTACACTGCTAAATACTTTTAAGCCGCAGTCTTTTACGATTTCTCCTACATCAACTAGCTCTAACCCAAAGCGTGTATCCGGCTTATCAGATCCAAAACGGCTCATTGCTTCATCATACGTCATTCTTTTAATTGGCAGGTCAATATCAATTCCTTTTGTTTCTTTCATTATTCTAGCGAGCATTTGCTCTGTCATTGACATAATATCATCTTGGCTCATAAATGAAGCTTCAATATCAATTTGCGTAAATTCAGGCTGACGATCTGCCCGTAAATCTTCATCACGGAAGCAGCGTGCAATTTGGTAGTATTTATCAAAGCCTGACACCATCAATAACTGTTTGAAAATTTGCGGTGATTGCGGCAATGCATAAAATTCACCTGGGTGAACACGGCTCGGTACTAAATAATCACGTGCTCCTTCTGGAGTACTCTTTGTTAAAATTGGTGTTTCAATATCCAAGAAGCCATTTTCATCTAAGAAATTGCGCATTGATTTTGTAACATTATGACGCATCTGAATCGTATTTAATAATCCAGGTCTTCTTAAATCCAAATAACGATATTTTAAACGAACATCTTCTGAAACCTCATCTGATTTATCTTCAATTAAAAATGGAGGGTTTTTTGCTTTATTTAAAATTGTAACCTTCTCAACAATCACTTCAATTTTTCCTGTAGGAATATTCGGATTGATTGTCTCTTCATCACGCTCAACAATTGTTCCGGTAATATCCAGCACATATTCACTTCGCACTTTCTCAGCGATCTCTAATGATTCAGCAGATATTTCAGGATTAAACACAATCTGAACAACACCTGTGCGATCGCGCAAATCGATAAAGATGACGCCCCCTAAATCACGTCTTTTTGCAACCCAACCCTTTAATACGACTTTTTCTCCAATAGCAGACTCCGGTACTTCACCACAATAATATGTACGTCCAAACATGGAATCCTCTCCTTTCATTTCAATCAAAATTGTTTTAAATATGTGATAAGCTCATCAATTGCAATCTCTTCCTGTGCACCTGTTTCCATATTTTTAACAGCTACAACATTTCGCTCAAGCTCGTCATCACCTAAAATGGCAACAAATTTAGCTTTATGACGATCTGCAGCCTTTAATTGAGCTTTTATTTTTTTATCTTCATAGTCTTTTTCAGCTTTTAAACCGGCTTTTCTCATGTCAAAAAGCAATGAAACTGCACGGTCCTTTGCTTGATCCCCCATCGTTACCATATAACAATCAATATTACTTGAAATCGGCAATGCAACATCTTCTGCATCAAGCGCAGCTAATAGTCGCTCAATACTTAGGGCAAACCCAATTCCAGGTGTTTCAGGTCCGCCAATTTCCTGTGTCAGGCCATTATAGCGGCCTCCCCCGCAAAGAGTTGTAATGGCTCCAAAACCTTCCGCATTGCTCATAATTTCAAAGGCAGTATGGTTATAATAGTCTAAACCTCTTACAAGACGCGGATCCACTTCAAAAGGAATTCCATTTGACGTCAAGTATTGTTGCACCTTATTAAAATATTGTTTAGACTCTTCGTTTAAAAACTCAAGAATAGATGGAGCAGTCTCCATTAATTCATGGTCACGATCCTTCTTGCAATCTAAAATCCGTAACGGATTTTGTTCTAAACGCTTTTGACAATCTGAACAAAATTCTCCGATTCTTGGCTGAAAATGTGCAATTAATGCTTCGCGATGAGCTTTACGGCTCTCACCATCACCTAAGCTATTTATAACAAGCTTGATGCTTTTTAAGCCAAGTGATTGATACAATGACATGGCAAGTGAGATCACTTCAGCATCAATGGCTGGATCATGGCTCCCTAATGCCTCTATGCCAAATTGGACAAATTGACGAAAACGGCCTGTTTGCGGACGCTCATATCGGAACATTGGCCCAATATAATATAGCTTTGTTGGTTGAGATGGGTTCGCATAAAGCTTTTTTTCCACGAATGCACGTACGGTCGATGCTGTGCCTTCAGGTCTTAATGTTATGCTCCTTCCTTTCCGATCTTCAAAGGTATACATTTCCTTTTGAACAATATCCGTACTCTCGCCAACGCCGCGTGCAAACAATTCTGTATGCTCAAAAATGGGCGTGCGGATTTCCTTGTACTGATATCTGCTGCATAGTTCACGCGCAGTATTTTCAATAAACTGCCACTTTTCTACTTCTCCAGGTAATATATCCTGAGTACCTCTAGGTATCTGAAATGACATTGTTCTCCTCCTTCTAAAAGCGGAAGCGCCTTGTTCAGCTCCAGACAAATAAGACGCTTTAGCTTCAATCGTTCTTAAACCAAAACAAAAAACTCCCATCCCTACAAATGTAGGGACGAGAGTTATACCCGTGGTTCCACCCTAGTTGAAATAGCGAAGACTATTCCCACTCAATCAGTTAACGCCTGCAACGTTCTTCCCCTACTAGACAAGCTGTTTTTCAGAGAGAAACCTAAGGAGTGTTTTTCAATAAGGCATCATGTAGAAATGCTTTCAGCCTAGGGCATTTCCTCTCTTTTCATGTGTAATCTTATTTACTGTTCTCCCTCACTGGTTCAAGGACTATGTATGATTTCAAATTATATCTTATTCTACGAATGTTTAATACTCAATGTCAAGATCGATTTAAATGTTTTTTTAGATTTCTAACTTCTTGTAAGGAAATTCCGAATTCTGAGGCTAACTCAATTGAGGAATTGTTTTGTTCCTTTACCATAAAATCATGAAAATCAACACCAAAAACATCACGCTGTGCATGGCATACATTTCCTTTTTCACTATTTCTCACCATTCTACATCCTTTCTAAAAAAATCTCCGATAAGGGATTTTACCCTTAGAACGTATTATTATCTTTTCCTTTTTTGCAGAATTTATTTCAACTTTAAAAAGGATTGCCGATATTAGTAGAGAAGTGATTAATAGCAGCTAGAAAAAGGAGGTTTCATTTTTGTTTCGCAAATACTGCACCATGTACATCTGTTTTACACTTCTATTTATTGCCTCATTTGCAAAGACCGTTACATTAACTGCTGCCAATGAACAAGTCACCATAAATGTCGATCACGTAAATGTTCGGAGCGGAGCAGGGCTAACATCATCCATTATTGCTAAGGTGAAAAAAGGACAAACATTTGATGTCGTGGAAAAAAAGAATGATTGGATAAAAATCGAATTATCAAGGAATGAAACAGGCTGGGTTGCTTCATGGCTGGTGAAGGAGAAAAGCAGCAGCACGTCTTCAAATTCGTCGGTTTCAAATGGAAATGTTATATCAAACGCAACAAGCTTACGAATCCGATCTGGCCCCGGTACTTCGTTTAGCGTGATTGGGGTGTTTGATAAGGGAAAAACAGCTCAATACCTTGAGAAAAGTGGTCGTTGGATAAAAATTTCCTACTCTGGCAAGTCAGGATGGGTTGCTGGATGGCATATCTCAAAAACAACAAATACATCGGCCGCAACAGTTAATCCATCTACTAATAGTAAGCATGTTAAAATTATCTATAACGGCACTAATATACGTTCTGGCGCATCCACTGGCCATTCCATTGTAAAGAGAGCAAATGCTGGGGAAACTTATACCCTTTTGGATACCGTTGGCAACTGGTATAAAATCAACCTTGAAAATGATAAAATCGGCTATATTGCTGGCTGGGTAGTTGAAACAAGCGGGATTAACTCCCCTGTTACAAAACCTGGCTCAGGACTGTATGTAAAAAATAAAACAATTGTAATCGACCCTGGACACGGCGGGCAAGACAGCGGAGCAGTTGGAACAAGGGGCACCTTAGAAAAAAACATAACATTAGTAACAGCTAAATTAGTTTATAACAAGCTAAGATCCGCCGGGGCAAATGTATTTTTAACTCGTACGAATGATACATATATTAGTTTACAATCACGAGTCAGCACTTCTCATTATCGCAATGCCGATGCATTTATAAGTCTTCATTATGATAGCACCTCTGACAGGAGTGCAAGTGGAACCACAACCTATTATTACAATTCATTAAAAGATTCTCCACTTGCAGCCCGTTTGAATAGTAGTATCGCACAACAATCAAATTTAAGGGATCGCGGACTTAAATTCGGAAATTTTCATGTCCTAAGAGAAAATAAAGCCGCAGCAGCATTAGTAGAGCTTGGCTTCTTAAGTAACCGTACTGAGGAATTAACGATCAATACATCAAATTATCAGGAACGCATATCACAGGGGATTTTTAATGGTCTCGCTTTGTACTTCAAATAATTCAACAAAAAAAGGCCTGTCTTAAAACAAAAGAATCAGCCCTCTTCAACACTTTAACCGGATTCTTATAACAAGAAAATTCCGTATTGTTTATTGGAGGGCAGTCCCTTTAAGACAGCCCTTTTTTATTTACTCTCCAAGATCAAAGTCACAGGTCCAACATTGGTAAATTGAACATCCATCATGGCACCGAATGTTCCTGTCTCCACTTGCAGCCCTTTTTCTCTTAATTTAGAATTGAACATTTCATACAAGTAATTTGCAAAATCTGGTTTTGCCGCATTCATATAATTTGGACGTCTTCCCTTTCGGCAATCACCATACAAGGTAAATTGAGATACAGATAAGACCTGTCCATTTAGATCCAATAAAGAATGATTCATCTTCCCATCTGCATCTTCAAAAATTCTTAAATTCGCGACTTTCTCTGCAAGGTACTCAGCATCTTTTTCGGTATCATCATGTGTAATACCAACTAACACCATTACACCTTCATCAATTTGGCCAACTACGTTATCTTCCACTGTTACTTTTGCATCTTTTGCTCGTTGAATAACTACTTTCACAATTAAACCTGCCTTAATTCATCATTCTTCGTACTGAATAAATATCAGAAATTTGCTTAATACGTTCGACCACTTTTTGTAAATGATTAATGTTTGAAATCGAAATTGCCATATTAATGGTTGCAACCTTGTTTCGGTCAGATTTTCCAGACACTGATGAGATATCTGTTTTCGTCTCATTCACTGCCTGTAGTACTTCATTAAGGAGACCACGACGGTCATAGCCTAATATTTCAATTTCAACATTATATTCTTTTCTGCTTGAGGATGGTTGGTTTTCCCATTCAACATCAATGAGGCGCTCTTTCGCATCCTCAGTATGAACATTTGTACAATCAGCGCGGTGAACAGAAACTCCTCGACCTTTTGTAATAAAGCCGACAATGTCATCACCAGGTACTGGATTACAGCATTTTGATAACCTGATGAGCAAATTATCAATTCCTTTAACTTGCACACCAGCATCTCGTTTTTTCCTTGAGGCTGATGATCTTACTTGTTTTGCTTCATTTATAACCTCTTGAATATTTTTTTCCTGTTCCTCCTGATCGCGTTTTTTTCGCCATTTTTCTGTTAAGCGATTTGCGACCTGTAAAGCTGTAACCCCATTATATCCAACAGCTGCATACATATCCTCTTCATTTGCAAAATTGAATTTTTCAGCCACTCTTTGTAAATTATCATCAGTCATGACTTCTTTCACATCGAAATCAAGATTTTTAATTTCCTTCTCAACCATTTCCCGGCCTTTTTCAACATTTTCTTCACGACGCTGCTTCTTGAAAAACTGGCGGATTTTATTTTTCGCTTGAGAAGTTTGAGCCAGCTTCAACCAATCCTGACTTGGACCATAGGAATGCTTTGAGGTTAAAATCTCAATAATGTCCCCTGTTTTTAGCTTATAATCCAATGTCACCATTTTTCCATTAATTTTTGCACCGATCGTTTTATTTCCTATTTCGGAATGAATACGATATGCAAAGTCAATTGGAACAGAGCCTGAAGGTAATTCAATCACATCTCCTTTAGGTGTGAAAACAAAAACCATATCTGAAAAGAGATCGATTTTTAGAGATTCCATAAACTCCTCAGCATTTGTTACTTCATTTTGGAATTCTAAAATCTCTCTAAACCAGGAAAGCTTTTTATCTAATGTTGTTTTTTCATCAACCTCTTTGCCTTCCTTATATGCCCAGTGTGCGGCAATCCCGTATTCTGCAATTTGATGCATTTCAAATGTACGAATTTGTACCTCTAACGGATCACCTTTTGGGCCAATAACCGTTGTATGAAGCGATTGATACATATTAGGCTTAGGCATTGCAATATAATCTTTAAAACGGCCCGGCATCGGCTTCCAGCATGTATGGATAATCCCTAATACAGCATAGCAATCTTTAATACTATTAACGACAATCCGTACCGCTAACAGGTCGTAAATTTCATTAAACTGTTTATTTTGGAGTACCATTTTCCGGTAAATACTGTAGATGTGCTTCGGTCTGCCGGAAAATTCCGCCTCAATATTAACCTCATCGACACGATGGCGAACCTCGTCAATTACTTGATCTAAGTATTCCAGACGTTCCTGGCGCTTCTTTTTCATCAAATTTACGATTCGATAATATTGTTGCGGATTTAAATAGCGTAATGACGTATCCTCTAACTCCCACTTGATTTTCGAGATCCCCAACCGATGTGCGAGCGGTGCAAAAATTTCTAATGTTTCATTGGAAATACGTCTTTGCTTCTCTTGTGGTAAGTGCTTTAAGGTTCTCATATTATGAAGACGGTCTGCGAGCTTAATTAAAATTACCCGGATATCTTGAGCCATTGCAACAAACATTTTTCGATGGTTTTCAGCCTGCTGCTCTTCCTTGGATTTATATTTAATTTTTCCGAGCTTTGTTACGCCATCAACAAGCATGGCTACTTCATCATTAAATGCTTCACGAAGGTCATCAAGGGTTACATCGGTATCCTCCACAACATCATGTAAGAAGCCACCCGCAATGGTAGATGGGTCCATCTCCAAATCTACCAAGATTCCCGCTACTTGAATTGGGTGGATAATATAGGGTTCACCTGATTTTCTAAATTGTTCTCGATGGGCTTCTTCCGCAAAGTTATAGGCACGTTGGATAAAAGCGGTATCGTCTGCTGACAAATATCGCCGTGCCTTTTCAATTACTTGCTCTGAAGATAGTACTTGTTCATTTGCCATGGAATCACCTTTTTATAATGAAAACTTTGATAGGACCCAGAAAAAACGAATACTATTCGTCTTTTGCATTGGATCAAAATACTACGATCTATATAAACAATCATTCTTTCCATCATTAGAAGTTTTACTATATTGTAACTATTATCAATAAAAAACGAAAAGATGTAAAGAAGATTCACTCTTTTTAAGCTGTCAATTACTGGTTTGTTTTAAATTAAGATCATCATATCCTGTGTTTGGAAATTCTAGAAGCGAAAGTATCATGTTGAGTAATTGAATTTATAAGTGGAATAAAGACATTCATCTGTACACGATAAAAAAATTTTGTAAAAAAAGCACCCAATCGAGTGCTTCTTTTTTAAAATTGCATTAATGTTAACACATCATAGCCATCAAGCAATTTACGACCATCTAAGTAAGTTAATTCAATTAAGAAAGCAATCCCTGCGACAACACCGCCAAGCTCTTCAACAAGCTTGATTGTAGCTTCGATTGTACCTCCAGTTGCAAGCAGGTCATCTGTTATTAATACACGTTGGCCTGGTTTAATTGCATCCTTATGGATCGTTAATACATCTTTCCCATATTCAAGGCCATATTCTACGCGAACAACCTCTCGTGGTAATTTCCCTTCCTTACGAACCGGAGCAAACCCGCAGCCTAATGAGTAGGCAACAGGACAGCCAATAATGAAACCGCGCGCTTCAGGGCCTACTACAATATCAATTTGTTTTTCACGAGCATATTGAACGATTTGGTCTGTCGCATATTTATACGCCTCACCGTTATCCATTAGTGTTGTAATATCCTTAAATTGGATACCTGGTTTTGGATAATCAGGTACGACTGTTACGAATTGCTTTAAATCCATTTTTTCTTTGTCCTCCTTATACATTTACAAGAACTTCTGATGATTGAAATCGATCTTCAAACCATTGTTTCAGTTGACTGTAAGATGTATATAATAACGTTTTTTCTAATTCAATTTGCCTTTGTTTTTTTGCATATGTTTCCGACTCAGCTAAATCTCTTTTTTGAGATGCAGGATTTGTCGAAATAACACCATTTTCTATTGTAACAAATTCTAGCTCAAAAAACACCTGTGACATAAACTCAATTGTTTCTTTTGACCAGCCTTTATGCTGAGCAAGCTTTTCACCCAATTCCTTAACATTAAATGTACCTCTTTTCATTAAAAAGGCATAGTACCATTTAAAATGCTCTCTAGTTGGTATGGTGGCAAAGAAGTGGTCTGCTTCCTGTTGGAATACAGTATAGATACGGTCTGGTTTTCCTTGTGTAAAGAGGAAATCAAGATGATCTAATGACGACGGTATATCCAATATTACAAGATGCTTATTATTAACATTTAGTTCCTGTGCATGTGCTGCCGATTCCACATAGGCTATATTCTTTTCATAACCTTTTTGCTTTAATTTCTCATATTGTGATGCTTGATAGGTTATAATTATGGTGTTTTCTACTGTACATACTGTCTTTAATAGTTTATCAACATTACGAGTTCCTCGAAAATCAAAAAGCTGCCAACAATTTACTTTTACATCGTGGAGCATTAATTGAGGCTTTCTTATATTGTTCCACTCATTTATCGAAAGTTCACCAATTGCTGATAATGTTACAGTTGGAGATAGTTCATCATAAATATATCCGAGTCCAAAGCCAACACTAGCAAGTTGATGTTCCTCTTGCTCAAAAACAAGCTTCAAATGGTTTTGCTCTGCCCCAATTTTTCGACTATTTGCTAATATGACATTTTCTACTTGAATTACCGGCTTAGGATTATCCATACCAAATGGAGCAAGAAGCTGCATTTCTTCGATAGACTTAACTGAAATATCTTCTAATTTGCAACACACATCTACTTTTTTAATTGGTGTGAAATCCTCTTCGGTTAATTGAGTTTTAGCGATATTTATTAGTCTTGTTCTTAACACATCGACATTTTCAAGCTCAAGCGTCATCCCCGCAGCCATCGGATGTCCTCCGAAATGGGGCAAAATATCTCGGCATGTTGAGAGACTTTCAAATAAATCAAACCCAACAATGCTTCTTGCCGAGCCTTTTGCTATTCCTTTTTCTTGATCAACACTCAAGACAATTGTCGGACGATAATAGTGCTCAACAAGCCTTGATGCTACAATTCCTACAACACCCGGATTCCAGCCTTCCTTTGCAATGACAAGAACAGGGTTTTCCGCAATTGGGAACCTTGTTTCAACTTCATCAATTGCCTCTTCAGTCATTAAATTTACAAGCTTTTGCCGTTCTTTATTTAATAAATCAATTTCTTTAGCAATTTCAAATGCTTCTTCAGCATCTTCTGTCATTAATAAGTGAACGGCTGGGTCGGCATCCTGTAAACGGCCTACTGCATTAATTCTAGGCGCTAAGGCAAAACCTATCGTCTCTTCATTAATCTCAGCGCAATTCACATTTGCAACTTTTAACAAAGCTTTTAATCCTGTACGACTCGTTGTTTTCAGTTGCTTAATACCTGTTTTGGATATTAATCGATTTTCACCATGAAGTGTTACTAAGTCAGCAATTGTACCAATTGCTGCAATCTCTAATAAATCAGAAGGGACTTCACCTAGGAGGGCATGACTCAGTTTAAACGCCACTCCAACACCTGCCAATTCCTTAAATGGGTAAGGGCATTCTGGCTGTTTAGGATGGATGATAGCCAGTGCATCCGGCAAAACAGGACCTGGTTCATGATGATCTGTAATAATCAGATCCACCCCAAGCTCTTTGGCAACCTCTGCTTCATGGACAGCAGCTATCCCGGTATCTACTGTAATAATAAGTGAAAAGCCATTGATATGGGCTTGTCTGAAAGCGGCTTCATTCGGTCCGTATCCTTCAGTAAAGCGATTAGGAATATAAAATTCGACTTGTGCACCTAATTTTCGTAAAGTAGTTAATAAGACTGTCGTGCTGCTAACACCATCCGCGTCATAATCACCATAGATTAATATGTGTTCATTGTTTTCAATTGCTGTCTTGATTCGAATAACAGCTTTTTCCATATCTTTTAATAAAAAAGGATCATGAAAAGCCTGTTGCTCTATTTTTAGAAATTCACGTGCTTGTTCAATTGAAGTGATCCCGCGGTTAACAAGAAGTGATGCAACAAGTGGTGTGATTGATAAGCTTTCTGTTAATAATTTGATCAAGGATTCATCAGATGGCTGTACAACCCATCTCGTTTTTGCCTTTAACATAGTTTCACCCCTCAACCATCCCATTATACTAGAGTGGTCAAGGGGTTTCAATTTATGGATTATCCCGTATTGCAGTTCATTCTTATTAATGAACTATATATTATTGTTCTGCCAGTCCTTTTTCATGCCGCCCTTCCTCATCTTCGATTCCAGGTAAACCTTGCACCTTTTCTTTTAATGCCTCAAGCTCATTCATTAATATGGTCTTTTCTTTTTCAGCTAGCTTTAATTTCCGCTGAAGTGTTAAGATACGAATTATGCCGGTAGAGGCAATGATAAATCCTCCCATTAATACAGAACCAAGAATGATCAGAACAAGCGGCCATTCAGCCGTTCCAAACAAATAATCAACTTTAACTGGGTCAACGTTTATGACAGCAAAAAGCGCAACAATTAACGCAAAAATAATAGCCAATAAGATGCTCCATTGACGCTTCATCAACTCACCCCCTTCATTTATGGCGAATATGGGTTTACATGAACGAACACATTTTGAACATTGTCATGCTCACGCATTAATGTTTGTTTCACTAATTTACCGATCTTATGTCCCTCTTCGACCGTGATGTGGGGATCAACTGAAATTTTTATGTCAACAATGACATAGTGACCATGCTCCCTCGCATGGAGTTGATCAATTTTTTTAATTTGGGTGATGTTGGTGACTGTTTCTTTTAACCCCACTATATCTTCTTCATGCAATACATGGTCAAGCGTTGTATGAATTGACTCTGCACCGAGCTTCCAAGCCAGTTTTAAAACAAGAATCGAGACAAATAACCCGGCAACAGGATCTGCATATACCAGCCAATCAAGTCCAAATCTAGGTCCGAAAATCGCAGCACCGATACCTGCCAATGCAGCTATAGAAGAATAAACATCTGATCGATGGTCATGCGCATTTGCAATAATCGCATCACTTTTTATTCTTTTACCCAGCTTAAAGGTATAGCGAAACATCCATTCTTTTACAATGATCGCTATTAACATTGCAAAAATAGCAAAAAGCTTTGGTGGTACAATCTCTGCAAAAAATGCCTCAAAAGAGGATTTCCCAATTTCAAATCCAACTAAAAATAATAGAACAGCGACGATGATTGCCGCAATTGATTCCGCTTTCCCGTGCCCATAAGGATGGTCTTCATCAGGAGGCTGTTTAGCTGCCCGAACACCGACAAACACAGCTAAAGACCCTGCAACATCTGAAGCTGAGTGAACAGCATCTGCAATTAAAGCACGACTATCCGATAGGATACCAATCACTCCTTTTATGATGGCTAATATAATATTCCCAGCCATCCCTACCATTGCAGCAAATTCCGCTTGCTTAAAGCGATCTTTTTCCGTCATGTTTTCACCTCGTTTTCAGATAAACTTAGTGTATCCAACTATTCACAATAAATAAGGGTCAGCCCCTCTCTCTGTAACGAATAAAGCAATTACAAAGAGGGACTGACCCTTATTATGTTTCTATTTTATAGTTGCAGTTCTTCACTTACATTTGCTGCAACTTCTTTTTTCTTATTAAGCTGCTTGCCTTTCCATATCAGCCAGAGCTGTGCAGCAATGAATAGGGATGAATACGTTCCACAAATAAGTCCGACTAAAAGCGCAATCGAGAAGTTTGTAATGGAGGAGCTTCCATAAATCAACAGGACGACTACGGCAATTACAACGGTCAGCACTGTATTAATCGATCGGGTAAAGGTTTGTTGAAGACTTCGATTTACTATAAACTCCAAGTCCTTAATCGTTTTTACCTTTACTTTTTTCTGCAGTTCACGTATACGGTCAAACGTTACAATTGTATCGTTTATTGAATAACCGACGATGGTTAATACCGCAGCAATAAATGTGATATCAACTTCTAAACGAGTAATGCTAAAGAATGCAATGATAAAGAAAGCATCATGGAGCAAGGCTACAATCGAAGCAAGACCCATATAAAACTCGAATCGGAAAGCAACATAAACGATAATCCCTAATGATGAGATTAGAACACCGAGCAAGGCATTTTGTGCAAGCTCTTTCCCGACTGTCGGAGAGACAGTACTCACATTCGGTTCTGAACCATACTTTTCTTTAAAGTGGCCTTTAACCTCAGCGATCTGCTCTGCATCTAAAACCCCAATTAATCGGGCAACACCAATCTCATTTTCCACACCTGATAGTACGACATCATTGAATTCAAGATCAAGCTTTTCCAGTTCAGTTGTCATTTCTTCTGATGTTAAGGTTTTACCAGCAAGCACTTCAATCCGTGTTCCACTCGCAAAATCAATCCCTAGGTTAAGTCTAAATATTAATATAAAGAAGATTCCTACTATGACTGCAAGGGTTGAAAACACGAAAAATAATTTACGATGTTTTAAGAAATTGACGTTATCGAAATTAGTCGGAGCAGTTGGATGATCATCCGTTTTCTCGATACTTAGGATATCCGCTTTCTTAACGCCAAAATAGCTTTTTTTCTTATCAAGCCATCGGCTTTCCACTAGGAGACCAAGCAGTATTCTTGATAAAAAAACAGCTGTTATAAAACTTACCACAATACTAAGAATTAACATTGTGGCAAATCCTTTTACAGAACTAGTGCCGAAGAAAAATAGAACTCCACCTGCAAGAATGGTTGTAATATTCGCATCAAAAATGGTGGCAAATGACCGTCTTGAGCCTGCTTTAAACGCTGAGCGAACTGTTCGTCCAAGCTTCAGTTCTTCTTTAATTCGTTCATAAGTAATGATATTGGCATCTACAGCCATACCTACTCCTAAAATAAGAGCTGCAATTCCAGGCAGTGTTAACACCCCATTCATCCAGTCATACACCTGAAGAATGAGATATATATAAGCTGATAAGGTTATAACGGCAATGAGTCCAGGCAAACGATAAAAAACTAGCATAAATAAGAAGATGACGGATATTCCAACTATTCCCGCAAGCACTGTTTGATCTAACGCCTGTTCACCAAATTGGGCACCAACTGATGTGGAATAAAGCTCATCTAATTTTACTGGAAGCGACCCGGCATTTAATAAATTAGCCAGATCCTTCGCTTCTTGTATCGTAAAATCTCCGGTAATCGTTACGTCAGTTTGGTTGAATACTTGCTCGACATTCGGCGCAGAGATAAATTTAGGATCAGCCTTTGTCACTTCCTCCTGAAAAGAATTGCCTTCTTCATAATCAAGCCATATGACTAATTGATTATATGGTTTATTTTGAACGATTTCTTCTGTTACCTCTTTAAATTTTGAAGCGTCCTTTAGCTTAATTGCAACGTTAGGCTTACCATTTTCATCGAAGGACTGACTTGCCCCGCCCTCTACTAGATCTGAACCATTTAACATTTCCTTGTCTTGGTAATCACGAAAGGTTAATTCCGCTTGAGTAGAGAGAATTTCTCGTGCTTTATTCTGGTCATTTACACCGGCAAGCTGCACACGAATCCGGTCATTGCCCTCAATTTGGATATTCGGTTCACTAACTCCCAAAACATTCGCACGTTTTTGAAGTGCATTCACCGTACTGACAAGGACATCTCTTGTGATTTTATCCCCTTCATTTGCCGGCTTCACCTCATATAATACTTCGAAGCCGCCTTGTAAATCCAAACCTAAAATCATATTGTTTGTAACCCTGTTTGTATTTAGACCAATTAAACTTCCCACAACAAGGACAAGTAGAAAAAAAGCAATTATGCGCCCGCGCTTGGCCATTAAGTATCCTCCTTAAGATCTAATAAAAATTATGTATAGAAATTATACTAAATAAGATTTTTTAATAGATCTTTGCCTTCTTCACTTTCAAACCAGCTCCCTGATTTATACGATTCTATTGTTGCATAATTCATGAAATCTCCAATTTTTAATGCTAATACATCTCTGACAATCTCGTGCACTGAAAGCTCAGGGGATTTTTTCCATTTTTTATTTTTTAAGAATGCCCAAAGCTTTTCTTCTGAAACATCTTCATAGCCTAGTAGAGTAAATTCTTCGAGCTTGCTTACAATCGCAGGTTTAACATGGTCTCTTAACTGATCGATAGGCTGCTTGTCCATTTAATCCTCTCCCTTATCTTTTAAAAGTTTTCCTTATTTATAATTTGTTAAAAATTGTAAATCATCATAATTAGGAACAATCTAACGAGAACTTGTCATGCTTGGCCCAATGCTGAGCATATAGTAATTGTATATGATATCACGTTATTTGAGAAGGCAGGGAGAGACATGTCAAAGCAAACGTTTCTTCGCGGAACGCTAATTTTAATTTTAGCAGGGTTCATTACACGAGTTCTAGGATTTATTAATCGAATTGTCGTAGCACGTTTTATCGGTGAAGAAGGAGTCGGCTTGTATATGATGGCTGTTCCGACACTTGTTCTAGTCATTACAATTACACAACTTGGCCTACCTGTTGCCATTTCAAAGCTTGTTGCTGAAGCTGAGGCCCAGGGCGATCAAAAAAGAATTAAGAAAATTCTCGTTGTGTCCTTGGCAATTACAGGGACGTTAAGTATTCTCTTTACCCCGGCAATGGTTTTCCTTGCGCCCTTTTTAGCTGAAGAATTACTAACCGATGACCGCACAAAATGGCCGCTTTTTGCCATTGCTCCTGTTGTACCGATTGTGGCAATCTCATCGGTAATTCGGGGCTATTTTCAAGGCAAACAAAACATGCGTCCAGCTGCAGCCTCTCAAGTATTAGAGCAAGTTGTAAGAATCTCCTTAGTCGCTCTGTTCACAAGTGCATTTTTACCATATGGGATTGAATATGCAGCTGCTGGAGCCATGATCTCCGCTGTAATTGGAGAACTTGTTTCTTTAATCTATTTAGCAGCAATGTTCAAGGTAAAAAAGAAAATGAAAATACGCCGAAATTTTTTCAAATCTGTTCAAAATGGGAAGGAAACCTTCCAACAATTAATGGGAATTGCTTTACCTACTACAGGAAGCAGATTAATTGGTAATGTTTCATGGTTTTTTGAACCAATTGTTGTTGCAAATAGCTTAGCCATTGCAGGTGTTGCTACAGTAGTCGCAACAAAACAATATGGGGGTCTGACAGGGTATGCCCTCCCATTGTTGACACTGCCTTCTTTTATCACATATTCCCTGTCCACCTCATTAGTTCCTGCTATAAGCGAAGCAATGGCACAAAATAAACCAAAGCTTGTTGAACACCGGCTTCAGCAGGCAATCCGTTTATCAATTGTAAGCGGTGGATTGGCTAGTGTGGTTTTATATGTTTTTGCTGAACCATTAATGGTTGTCATGTACGGCAATAGTCGATCGGCCATCTTTGTACAAGTGATGGCACCGTTTTTCATTTTCCAATATTTCCAAGGTCCGCTGCAGGCTGTGTTGCAAGCATTGGATTTAGCCAAAGCCGCTATGATAAATAGTTTAATAGGTGCTGCAATTAAAACAGCATTAATTTTTCTATTAGCAACTAGACCATCCCTTGGAATTATGGGAGTTGCTTTGGCGATTGTAATTGGGATGGTGCTCGTCACTTTATTACATTTTGCTACAGTATTAAAGGTCGTCCCATTTACAATTTATATTAGAGATTATGTAAAGAGTGGGTTAACGATGGTCATTTCGGGAATTGTCGGTTATTTCTTCTATGAAAATCTAGTCGCAGACAGCGCTATGGTCATACGCTTAATTACTGCAATAGGTGTAACCAGCATGATTTACTGTTTCTTACTCTTGATGTTTAATCTCGTTAAAAAAGAGGAACTGAATCGAATCCCTTATATCGGAGGGTATTTGTCGAACATTATTCCAATAAAGTGAGACATCTATCAATGGGATTTTACTTACCATTCCAATGAAATAACATATGCGACTTATTAAGTGTGAAGGGACTGTATCAAAGTGCAGTCCTTTTTTAGTTGATAAAGCAACTAGCTGACTAGCGAGCCTAAAAAGGTGAAGACAAAGGCCTACCCTCACTTTACATTTAAAGTTGGCCACTACCTCCAATTATCTTCCTCAGTGAAAGAAAAAAGAGGAGATTCAGTTCATAGCGCCACATCTCTTCCTTCTTCCAACATATTTATCTTTGTTCATCCTTCAAATCAATAAAAAAGATTCCTTTTCCAAAAGAGCAAAAAGAAATTTTCTTTATGTCATCATATCCTAATTGACGAAGCTGTTGTCTAAGCCATAAATTATTTTTGTTAATGGCTGCTAAATTCTCTTCTTGAATTCGGCCATCAATGATAAGGGGGACCTGCAGCCCTGGTTGTTCTTTTTTATTGCTTTCTTTTTCTATCACTGACAGTTTTCCAGAGGATTCTAAAATGGCAAATTCCACATCTGCCAAATTATTAATGTCTTTTTGACGAAGATGTGTCATTAAATCATCAAAGTTATACCGTTGAGATCTCATTGCTTGTTCATCGACCTTGCCGCGATCAATGATTATAGTCGGTTTTCCATCCAGAAGATGGCGAATTTTCCTGCTTTTTAGTGAAAGAAAGGCCAAGAAAATTTGAATTATCATTAAAAGTAGCATAGGCATAATTGTATGTATTAATGAATCTTGATGATTTTCAATCGCTGTCACTGCCATTTCCGCTATCATAAGGAAGACAACTAAATCAAAGATGCTTAATTCTCCAATTTCTCGCTTACCCATTACACGAAAAATGAACACCATCAAAAAGTAAAGAAGAATGGTTCGTGCCACAATGGTTACATATACTTCCATTTGATGGCCTCCTTTTACCTGCATTGCTTTCTACTAGTTTGGACGTCAGCATTAGATTTATGTAGGAAAAAACAGTTATTTTGAAAAAAATAAACAAATTTCATATATGATAAAAATCCAATAAAATATTTATATTCTATTTTTTTCTCTAGTGAATATTCTGTAATAAGACGAGCAGAAACAAGCTTGAACTTGTTTATAGGAGGAAAGGGGGAATTTATATTGGAAACAAAAAAATGGGGAAAAGCAGTCCTTTATGGCCTTGTCACCATTTTTATCATCGCATTAGCAACGAGCTTAGTTTTTTCTTTGTTATTAAAATTTACAAGCCTTAAGGAATCTTCTATCACCTGGCTGCTAGTAGGTCTTTCCGTTTTAGCATTGTTTATTGGCGGCTTTGTAGCTGGGGGAAATGGAAAGGAGAAAGGCTGGCTGGTTGGCGGCATAACAGCCCTATTATACTCCCTTATTATTTTTCTTTTTAAATTTTTGGGATACGGCCTAATTTTCAATATGGAAGACTTCATGTACCATGGCGGTTTCTTACTAGCTGCAATGATCGGTGGGGTGTTTGGCGTTAATATGACTTCCTCGAGAGCGAAATAATAAGCTTTTAGTGTTTCTTATTTGAACACCCTTTTTTATTATTAGAAATGAAAAAGGCTGTCCTAAAACCAGGGTAAATACCCTTTTTGAACAGCCTTTTTTGATTATGTACCTATTAACCTTTTACAACTTCACGTACTGAGCGACGATCGAAGGTCATACGAGTCCCATCACCAACTTTTAAAACAATCTTATCTTCGTCAATTGAATCTAAGATCCCGTGAAGTCCGCCAATTGTAATGATTTTATCACCTTTTTGCAGACTGCTTTGCATTTCACGAACCGCTTTTTGCTGTTTTTGCTGCGGTCGGATAAGCAAGAAATAAAAAATCGCAAACATTAGAACCAATGGTAAAATCGTTCCTAGCATTTCCATTATATATCACCCCTTTCAAGTGAGCTTAAAAGTTTTTCGCATTCGGTTTATTAAAACCGTATTGTTCAAAAAATTCATCGCGGAAATCGCCTAAACGATCTTCACGGATTGCTTGCCTTACTTTCTCCATTAAGTTTACCAGAAAATACAGATTATGATAAGATGTTAATCTTAATCCTAGCGTTTCTTCACTCTTGATTAAATGACGTATGTAGGCACGTGAATAATTTTGACATGTATAACAATCACAATGTTCATCAAGTGGTCTGAAATCTCTAGCAAATTTGGCATTTTTCACTACCAATCGCCCTTCGCTCGTCATTAATGTTCCATTACGGGCAATTCGGGTCGGGAGCACACAGTCAAACATATCAATGCCTCGAATTGCTCCATCAATGAGCGAGTCTGGTGAACCTACTCCCATTAAATAACGCGGCTTGTTTGCCGGCATAAGCGGTGTGGTAAACTCAAGCACACGGTTCATGACATCCTTCGGTTCTCCAACAGATAAACCGCCAACAGCATATCCTGGAAAATCCAGTGAAACCAAATCATTAGCACTTTGCTTGCGTAATTCCTCATATTCTCCACCTTGGATAATACCAAATAATCCTTGTTCTTCTGGCCTACTATGAGCTTTTAAACAACGTTCAGCCCATCGGCTTGTTCTTTCCACAGACTTTTTCATATAGTCATATTCAGCAGGATATGGCGGACATTCATCAAAAGCCATCATAATGTCAGAGCCTAGATCATTCTGTATCTGCATGGCTTTTTCTGGAGAAAGAAACAACTTATCCCCATTTAAATGATTGCGGAAATGGACTCCCTCTTCTTCTATTCTACGAAAGTCACTTAAACTAAAAACTTGGAATCCGCCTGAGTCAGTTAAAATAGCCCGATCCCAGTTCATAAACTTATGCAGCCCCCCGGCTTCCTTTACAATCTCATTACCGGGACGCAGCCATAAATGATAGGTGTTGCTTAAAATAATTCCCGCCCCCATTTGCTTTAACTCTTCAGGAGACATTGTTTTTACAGTTGCTAGTGTGCCGACTGGCATAAACACAGGTGTTTCAAAGCTTCCATGTGGTGTATGCACCATCCCAAGCCTTGCTCCTGTCTGTTTACATGTTTTAATTAATTCGTAACGAATCGGTGAATTTGACACCACATTTCCTCCTTATTCGAAAAGCACTAGCGCCTTAATTAGCCCTTAAAAAGCATAATACGGTCATGAATTGAATGAGTTCTTTGCCTTCAATTCAAGAGTGGCTAGACGCTGGAGCTAACACTAAAACTAAGTACAATTATGCAATATACACTCTTTTCTTATGAAATCTTCCTAGTAACGATACTAAAGCTAAATTTCAGCCAACGTTAAATAATAAGCATTGCATCGCCAAAGCTAAAGAAGCGATATTTTTCTTTTACTGCTGTTTCATAAGCATTCATGACATATTCTCTTGATGCTAAAGCACTGACAAGCATAATTAAAGAAGATTTAGGAAGGTGGAAATTTGTGATCATTCCATCAATACCTTTAAATTCATAGCCTGGATAAATAAAAATATTTGTCCAGCCACTTTCTGGAGCAAACTTTCCATCATGCTTGGACGCAATTGTCTCAAGTGTTCTTGTCGATGTTGTCCCAACAGAAATGATTCTGCCGCCATTAGATCGGACCTCATTTAACAGAGTTGCAGTGCCGTCTGTTACTTGATAGAACTCGGCATGCATTTCATGCTCTTCAACTGAGTCCGCACTTACCGGACGGAACGTACCTAAGCCGACATGAAGTGTAATAAATGCAATATGAACGCCTTTATCCTTAAGCTGCTCAAGAATTTCTTCCGTAAAGTGCAGACCTGCAGTTGGGGCTGCAGCAGATCCAATTTCACGAGAAAACACCGTTTGGTATCTTTCACGATCATCTAATTGTTCTTTTATGTATGGAGGCAGCGGCATCTCCCCTAAAGAATCAAGAATCTCATAAAAGATCCCCTCATAGTCGAATTGCAGCAAGCGGCCGCCATGGTCACTTGTTCCCACACAAGTAGCTTTTAAGTTACCTGAACCAAATGTGATCACCGTGCCTTCCTTTACCCTTTTCGCCGGCTTAACCAGCGTTTCCCAAACATCGTCCTCTTGCTGCTTTAACAATAAGATTTCAATGCTTGCGCCCGTATCCTCTTTGACACCAAAAAGTCTTGCCGGCATGACTCTTGTATTATTCAATACTAAGCAATCACCAGGATGAAAATAATCAATGATGGACTTAAACGTTTGATGCTCAATTTCACCTGTTTCCTTTTGCAGAACCATTAACCTTGATGCATCCCTTTCCTTTAAAGGAACTTGTGCAATCAAATCTTCTGGCAGATAAAAATCAAATAAATCTACTTTCAACACATTCACCTAATTTCTATAATCACTTACATTATTTGAATCGACCTAAAAACGAAAATATCAATGATAAAACAATACTAATGACAATACATGTAACAATCGGGAAAAAGAAGGTTGTATTCCCCTTCTTAAACACGATATCTCCTGGAAGCTTTCCAATAAATTGCATAAAAAAACCTACAACTAATAGAATACCACCAATTATCATCATTAATTTAGGAAAATCAGTCATTTTTCGGAACCTCCATTTGAAAATGACGGTAGACCAGATCTGTTACAATTCTTCCTCGCGGAGTTCGTTGGAGAAATCCGATTTGCAGCAAATATGGCTCATAAACATCTTCAATTGTATGTGACTCTTCTCCTATTGTTGCCGAAATTGTATCAATTCCAACCGGACCGCCTCTGAATTTTTCAATGATCCCTAAAAGCAGCTTATGATCGATATGATCCAATCCCAATTTATCTACTTGAAGCTTTTCCAAAGCCCCTACTGCTAATTCGTTTGTGATCGTCTCGTTACCTATTACTTGAGCAAAATCCCTTACTCTCCTTAACAAACGATTCGCGATCCGCGGGGTGCCCCGAGATCTTCTTGCCATTTCTATCGCACCATCATATTCAATACCAATTCCTAAGATATCTGCTGTCCGTTCAATAATATGTGCAAGTTGTTTTTCATTATAATATTCCAATCTGCTTAATACGCCAAAGCGGTCTCTAAGCGGAGCGGTTAATAAACCCACCCTTGTCGTTGCCCCGATAAGTGTGAAAGGCGGAAGATCTAAACGAACAGACCTAGCTGATGAACCTTTCCCAATGACAATATCAAGACAAAAATCCTCCATTGCTGGATACAGCACTTCTTCGATCGAACGATGTAAACGATGAATTTCATCAATAAACAATACATCTCCTGGCTCTAGCGCTGTTAGAACTGCGGCTAAATCACCAGGTCTTTCAATTGCCGGCCCTGATGTTGTTCGAATATTAACTCCCATTTCATTGGCAATTATCGTTGCTAATGTGGTTTTTCCCAATCCAGGGGGACCATATAAAAGAACATGATCCAATGTTTCACCGCGCATTTTAGCTGCTTCAATGAACACCTTTAAGTTTTCTTTTACCTTGTCTTGTCCAATGTATTGCGCTAAATTCTGCGGCCTTAAGCTTTGTTCTATAAAAGTTTCTCCAGAATCTGCTTCACTGGAAACTAGGCGTTCTTCCATGTTTATCACCTTACTTCAATAGCTTTTGCAATGCTTTTTTTACATATTGATCTGTTGTCAAATTCTCTTCCTGTAAGGACGGAACAACTTTTTTAATTTCACGTTCAGCATAGCCTAAAACCTTTAATGCTTCAATCGCTTCATTTATTGCATGGTTGGCTGCATGTTTTACTTCCATTACTTCATGTGTAAATAAATCTGGTGCATATAGTGCAGCAACATCTCCCAGCTTTCCTTTTAAATCTAAAATAATTTGCCGAGCAGTTTTCTTCCCTACACCAGGGAACTTTACTAAAAATGTATCATTTTCATTTTCTATTGCTTCAATAACCTGGGAAGGATTACCAGAGGCAAGGATTGCCAATGCACCCTTTGGACCTATTCCTGTTACATTAAGCAGCTTCATAAACAGAGCTTTTTCTTCTCTTGTTTGAAAACCATATAAAGCCAATACATCTTCACGTACATGCTGATATGTATAAATAATTATTTCTTCTTGTCTGCTTTTTCGATAACTAAACGGATTTGGAGTATGGATTTGATATCCTAAACCATGATGATCAATGACAATATACTCAGGGGTTATATGATCAACATACCCTTTAATAAATTCAATCAACATATTCACCTCTTCTGCGACTGTACCCCATTGTATCAAAAAAATCCGCTAATCAGAAGAATTTTTGATGACACTGAAACAGATTCCGTACAATTGTTCTATATCTATCTTACCACTAATAGCCTCTAGATGGTAATTTTCAGATAACTGAAAAAAGCTAACTTAAAAGATATTCATCTTTAAGCTAGCTTTCCTTATTTCTTTTCCGTTTTTGAATAGGCTTCATATGTTTTTAACACTTCTAAAAATTGATCTTTAGAATGAATTCGAATACCTTGGATTAATTCGTCGTGCTTGCGGCTTTCGAGCTTTTTAACATCTATTTGAAAGAAAGATTGAATAACTTCCTTTGTTTCAGGCTTTCCATTAAATATTGATAATACCCCATCCCCATCAATTCCAAAGTATCCATTCGTTTTTAACAATGGCGAAATATCATCAACCTTTCGTTGAAGAACAATCCTTTCTTTACTTTGATCAATTAACTGCCAGCTATCATATGCAGCCCAAAAATCTTCCATCGAGAGAATGGTTTCATTTGTTACTTCTTCACTTAATTCTCCATCTAAGTAAACCCGTTGCAAAACCACTTTTACCGTTAACGGCTCATCACCTATTTTTTCGAAAGCTATTACTTGGTTACCGTTTGGATACAATCCGAACATAAAAATCAAACTGCAAACGGTAAGGATGCGACTTAGATGAAACGTTCTCATCAATCTCACCTCGATCATTAAATTCTTCAAAAGCCTACTATCATTTGAATCTAATCTGGTTCTGTTCAATTATATTGTGACCAATAATAGAAGTTTTAACCAACTTATCATCTAAATTACGCAATCCAAAACCTTCCACAACATCTGATAAGCTTTAAACTCTAGAAATAATAGAGAATAACACTTTTAAATATTCATTTCTTCCATAGGCTATTTCATTACGCTTCCTTTACTTAAGCTCATATATTGTTAATAAAGGAGGGGTTATAATGAATAGTTGGATATTCTTATATTTAGCCGCAATTTTATCAGGCTTTGCTTTAATTAAGGTGCCATTAGCAGGAACATTTTTAGCTAGTATTGCACCATTTACTACAGTTGTTGGAGTATTAACGGTTTTGGTTTTCTCAGCGGTTCTTATTTATAAAGGCATAAGATATTTATTTTCAAATAATTAGTTTTATATAGAAAATTAAAAGTCACTCAGGTACAGCCAATTCCCCTTTACTGAGTGACTTTTTTATTGGGAATTCCATAATCTTTACACTCAGGTTAAATGCTCTTTTTCATCCCACATGCCCTGCATTCCCTTAGAAAAATGAAATCCTTAACAGAACTTTTAAATAAAGTATTCCCGCAATTATCACAGCGGCCGCTGATCTCGTCAGGGTATTGTTTAAAATCATATACAATCGATGTATCAATTCCTTTTGTTTCTTGTTTTATTTCTTTGTCTTCCATTCGATCACCTGCTACATAAAATTTTAAAAAAACTTCATATATCATACCATATTTTATGGTTCGTTTTATCATAATAAAAAGGGTCGACCCCAAACACAATATAAGAACTTAGTTCCATATCGGTTTTTAGGAAGTCAGACCCTTTTGAGGCTGCCTTTATTCGTTTCTATCTCCATTGAATGGGCGTTGCATTGCATTTCCAAGATCATTCATAAGATTGTTTATATCATCATCAATTCTTGTGCGGTCAACACCATTTTGAATATTATTATCTATGTTACGAACACGGGTAAAGGTTCCTTGATCTGTCACAACCTGAACATCCCGACCATCGGCCATTTTACGAACATTATTTTTGATTTTATTCTTTAAATTGTTTTCATTAGCAGCATCTGTTTTAACTGCAACTAAAATGCTATTTTCAGTAACCAAGACACGTGCATCATCAACATTGTTCATTTTCTCAACAGAAGCGCCTATTTTTCGTGAGATTTCATTATCTTCACGATCATTATTTCCTTGTTGATTTAAATGGCCATGGTAATTTGTATCGGTACGTCTAAATCGATTATCTCGAACAAGTCCATCATCCCGGTCACCTAAAGGAACTGTTGGATTGTCCATATTTTGGTTGTTATTACGATTATTAACCCTACGGAAATAATTGTTTTCATTATTCATACCATCCATCATTTCCGTTACTGGACCTTCATTATCCACATTGGTATCTTCATTTGAATAGTAACCCATGGGTTGAGTGTTATCATTATACCTTGTATCTAATGCACCCTCATTATTATTACAGGCTGTTAAACCCGATGTAAGAAGTGCGATAGCTGTAAATGCTGAAGCTTTTTTCTTGTTTATCAATACGATTCCCCCCCTGTAGGTACTTTCAAAGAGCACAATATCGCGCTCATTAACTAGCTTGTACCTTTTACAGGGAAATCAATCTGTTAGTTAACGGTAATATTGGAGACAGGAAAAAGCAGAGGTATCTCCATTACCTCTGCAAATTTAATCGGTTTAATCTTCGTCGTTATCTTCCCTGCTGTCATAATCAGGCATTTCAAACATTTGCCCGCCCTGTGCCATTTGCTCTGGGGAAAACCCCTGTGGACTCATGAATTGTTGCCCTTGAGCACCCATAAACTGCTGTCCTTGGTCACCCATAAATTGTTGCCCTTGTGGACCCATGAATTGTTGTCCTTGAAAACCACCAAATGGTTGCTGCATTGGATAGCCAACTGGCTGCATCATTGGAAAGCCTCCGTACGGCTGCTGCATTGGATAGCCTCCGTATGGCTGCTGCATTGGATAGCCATACTGTGGCATTTGTTGATATGGACTCATCTGCGGAGCAGGTCCGCCGCACCCGCAATCCTTCTGGTCATATGCTGGAGAAAGGGCTTCATTTTCATAATCATCGTCATCATACGGATCATCGTATGCTCCTAAAACTTGGCTAGGATGATGAAATCCCGGACCTGGTAATACTGGAGACACCGGTACACCTGCATATGGATTTACTGGGAACCCATGACCGTAATGTGCAGCAGGCGCAACAGCTTGCGGATATGGCATATTTGGTGCATAAGGACCTTGTTCATCAACATCGTCTTCATATTCCGCAGGACTAACTGCGGTTGGGTATGGCTGTTGCGGCATTGCCGGACCGAAACCATATGGCATTGGAAAATATGGTCCTGGTGGACATAATCCACTGCCAGATAATACTGGTGAAACAGGTACCATATATTGTGGTGCTACACAATGTGGCTGATACATGGCTGGTGCAACATTTGTTGGCATTGGCATGTAAGGCATATTCGGTAGATTCGGCATATTTGCCATATCTTTTGAATCCTCCTCTTGTTGTAATGGTGATGTGTAATATGGCTGCTCCTTAAATTGCTCCTTAGGCTGTTCTTTAGGTAAATCTTTTGGTAGCTCTTTAGCTGGGACTTTATAGATGTCTTCATCATCCTTCATTATATCTGGTAATACATTATCCGGTTTTGGCGGCAATTGCGGATTTGGCATTTGCGGCATCATAGCCATATTCACCGTATAATAATTATTCATATCGATTCCAGTATATACCGGATGCTGAATATTAGGTACAGGCGGTATATAAGGTTTTGATGGTTTTTCCGTTTTTACATCTTTTGGTGCTGTATCTTCTACATCTACTGCCTCTTTAGGTTTTTCTTTTGCAAAAGGATGTTCAACCTTAGGCATTTCTTTTTTTATCGGCATTTCTTTTTTTATCGGCATTTCTTTTTTAATCGGCATTTCTTTTTTCACTGGTGCTTCCTTTTTTAATGCTACATTACCAGAAGGTACTTTAATTTTCATTCCAGGCATGATTAAATCAGGATTGCTTAATTGGGTGTTCATACTTTTTAACTCTTCGAAATCAACCCCATATTTTTTTGCAATTTTCCAAAGAGTATCGCCCTTTTGAACAATATGAATTTTCAACGCTTTCCCTCCTAAACATAAAAATAAATAACCATCAGAAAGCTTTTTTCTATACTGATGGGCTTCTGACTCATCGAACTAATGATAAAATCGATGATGTTTTTCCACCTCATAAACAATAAGCATGATGTCATTAATCTTCATCACAATTTATGAAGAAAAAACAGAAAATATGATTAAACTCGTATTAAAAATTGGATAAACCTATCCACTTTTATCATTTTTATGCTTAATGAGGACATTTTATTAACCGCAAAACTTTCATGATTTATATACATAAATAAAAATGAAGGAGGAAAAATACTACAATCATACTTAAAGGATTGGTTAAATGCTTAAAATAGTGATGACATTTGTTTTAATAAATTTGATTGTACCTAATAATGAAATTCATGTAGAAGCAGCGGAAAAGGAATCAGTTACAATTGCAATGCGTAACAATGCTTTAAATGCAACCATTCAATTTTTTAATGCTCAAAAAAACTGCAAGACGGACAAAATGTCGAAGTATTCAATCGACATTCAGAATGTCGATCGTAGTAGTTAAGATCAAACATTTTGCAAGAAAAATCCTTTACAAAAGGCAGAAATAACGGACCTTACTGTTGTTTCTAGTGACCTTGCTTTAGCATCGGTACATTTAGATTTTGAAGACCAAGTCATTGTTCAGACATTCCCAGTTATTAAAAAAGAAGGAAAATGGAGAATTGTAAAAGGTGTATATCGAAAGCAAGCAGCGGAAAAAACGATGAATATTGGTATGCTTAACGGAATTAAAGGTTATTTTAGCAGCATTCATTCAGGGAATGAAGCTGCATTAAGGAAGTATGCTAGAAAGTTTAATAAAGATCATGAGCAAATAGATAATCGTGATAGAATATCGGCGCTTGAATATAACATACATAATGTAACCACTCTAACAAATACAGCATCGATTGTTGACATTTCCGTCATAAATGGCAAACAAGTAAACATGATAAAATACGTTGTTTATAAGGCAGATAACAATTGGAAGGTGATTGCCGACAGGCATTTAGTTAAAGCTGTAATCCCTAAAAATTCAAATCCTGTTGAGGTAAAATAAGGAGTTTTTGAAAGCATAAGGGTCAGTTCTCCAGTATAGAGGGACTGACCCAATTTTGTATTTAAACATTTGCAAGCATGCGGTCAAGTGCTAAAACGGCATCCTTTGTTATTTGCTCAGGCACTACAATTTGATTCGTGATTTCTCCTTTTTCTAAGCCTTCAAGCGCCCAAAGGAGATGTGGGAGATCAATCCGGTTCATTGTTAAACACGGGCACATATAAGGATTTAATGATACGATTTTCTTGTCCTTGTTTTGCTGAATTAAACGGTTTACAAGGTTCATTTCTGTTCCGATCGCCCATTTTGTACCTGATTCTGCTGCTTCAATCATATCAATAATATACTTTGTTGAGCCTGCATAATCAGATAAGCCAACAACCTCACGACTGCATTCCGGGTGGACAATAATGTTCATATCCGGTTCTGTTTTGCGAATATGTTCAATATTTTTCACTGTGAAGTTTTCATGGACTGAGCAATGGCCTTTCCAAAGAATAACAACGACCTCTTCAATATTCCCATCATATTCTAATTTGTTATGAATTGGGTTCCAGATCGCCATTTTTTCTAACGAAATCCCTAAATCATACGCTGTATTTCTTCCTAAGTGCTGATCTGGTAAAAATAAAATTCTTTCCTTCTTAGTAAATGCCCACTCTAACATTTTCTTGGCATTTGAAGAGGTGACTGTTGCACCGCCGTTTTTTCCAACAAAAGCCTTAATGGCAGCTGTAGAGTTTACATAGGTTAAAGGAAGAATCGTATCACCAAACAATTGCTGGAGCTCCTCCCATGCCCGGTCGGTTTGTTCAATATCAGCCATATCAGCCATTGAGCAGCCAGCTCTCATATCTGGTAAAATCACCTTTTGGTTCTCAGTAGTTAACATATCAGCCGTTTCAGCCATGAAATGAACACCGCAAAACACAATAAATTCAGCTTCTTTATTGGCTGCAGCGGCTTGTGCTAGCTGCAGGGAGTCACCTGTTACATCAGAAAACTGCACAACCTCATCTTTTTGATAATGATGCCCCGGAATATAAAGCCTTGTGCCGAATTTTTCTTTAATTTCGCGTACGCGACGTTCCATTTCCTCCGTTGTACGTGTTTTATAGGATTCTGGCATCATTTCTCTTTTCTCATGTTCAAGAATATCTAATAATTCCATTTTCTGACCTCCTATTTAACATTCAAGCTTATATCTAACGATTTATATGAGTGTGTTAATATACCTAAGGATATATAATCGACATTTGTATGACGGAAATCAGCTAAATTATTTAGTCCAATTCCCCCAGAAGCTTCTGTCACAATATGTTTTGGCGTTAGTTCAACAAATTTTGCTACCTCTTCTGGTGAGCGGTTGTCAAACATGATAACATCTGCTTCAGCCTCAATTGCTTCTAGCAGCTGCTTTTCGGTTTCAATTTCCACTTCAATTTTCACCATATGACCTGTTTTTTCCCTTACCTCTTTTACAGCATTTATAATCGAACCTGCAAAGGCGATATGATTGTCCTTAATCATGACCCCATCATAAAGGCCAAAGCGATGATTAAAACCACCGCCGCAACGGACAGCATATTTTTCAAACATTCGCAAACCGGGAGATGTTTTTCTTGTATCGCAAATTCTTGTATGATCTGATTGAAGGAGATTTACTGCCTTATTTGTTAAGGTTGCAACCCCGCTCATCCGCTGCAATAAATTTAATATCACTCGTTCCCCGCTCAAAATCGTGCCGACCGGTCCCTCGATTTCCGCGATAATATCACCCTTGGTAAGTTTGTCGCCGTCACGTTTTTTTAAGGTTACATCCACCTTTTGCTGAAATAAGGAATAACCTGTTTGAATCACATCAATTCCAGCTAAAATTCCATTTTCCTTAGCAATTATGACAGCCTCTCCCCTTGCTTCAGGACCAAATATCGTTTGACTTGAAACATCCAATTCACCTAAGTCCTCTAGAAAAAATTCCTCAAGTTTCTTTTTTAATTTAATCACGTTCATCCGCTACACCCCTACGTACATTTCATTTTTTGTTCGGATCAGCTGCTTTTTTTGCCATTCTTTATCATTCATGTCAGGAAAATCAATTCTGAAATGTCCGCCTCTGCTCTCCGTTCTGTTTAATGCCGAGGTGGAAATTAGCCAGCCGATTGTTATCATATTGATGATTTCAATTTGCTGAGTTGTGAAATCCTTCACATTAAATTCCCAAAAAGAGCATTGCTTCTGATAACTCTCAAACCAATTTACCGCATATGTTAGCTCTGCTTCCGTTCGCTGAATTCCAACATATCGGGTCATAATGCCTTGAATTTGTTTCTTTGTCGGTAATTCACAGCTATCTGTACTTGCAAATTCCATGCTATCATCAACGGCCATTACAGGTTGATCAAAGGGTAAGGATAATATATGGCCGGCGACTCTTTTTCCGAAAACAAGTCCTTCTAATAAAGAGTTGCTAGCTAAACGATTTGCACCATGAACTCCCGTACAAGCAGCTTCACCTATTGCAAATAATTTCCTAATATTTGTTTCGCCATTCTCATCCGTGCGAATTCCTCCCATTAGAAAATGCATACCTGGTGCTACGGGTATTCTCCCATGTTTTAAATCAATACCATGTTGTTTACACATCCGTGAAATCGTTGGGAATCTCGTTGCAAAATTTGAAAGCATGGATATATCAAGGAATACTTCATTCCCCTTTTTCATCTCGAAAAAAATCGCTCTTGAAACGACATCTCTAGGCGCTAAATCTGCTTGTGGATGGAGCTTATCCATAAACGCTTCTCCATGCTGATTAATCAAGACAGCTCCTTCACCGCGAACAGCTTCTGAAATGAGTCCAACACATTGCCCATTAATTTGAAGCATCGTCGGATGGAATTGGATAAATTCCATATCAGCAATTTCCGCTCCTGCCCGATACGCCATAGCAATCCCGTCACCTGTGATCACATCGGCGTTTGATGTATGGCCATAGACAGCCCCACATCCACCGCTTGCTATAATCGTGTTACTTGCCAAGTACCGTTTAATCGTTCCATCTATTCTCTTAGTAAAAACACCGCAACATACACCTTGCTCAACAATTAATTCTGTTGCCATTTCATTTTCTATGATTCTTACCGAGGATTTTGTTGCTTGATATAAAAACTCGGTAATGGCTCTTCCTGTTGCATCTCCTCCGGCATGGATTATTCTATGATGGCTATGTGCCCCTTCCTTCCCTAGAAGAAATTGACCATTTTGATCACAGTCAAATCTCATGCCTCGTTGGCACCATTCCAAAATTTCATTCGGGCCTTCTTGGACAAGATACTCAACATTTGTTGGATTATTATGATAACACCCTGCCACTAACGTATCTTCAAAATGATTTTTCCAGGAATCATTTTTATGAATCACAGCGGCTATTCCACCTTGGGCAAGCATTGAGTTGCTCTTTTTCCAAGATGATTTCGTAATAAGTGTTACTTGTTTATGTCGTAAGTGGTATGCAGCAGAAAGGGCTGCGATTCCACTCCCAATGATAATGACATCTGATTGAGGCATACATGGCACCCCCAGTAAATTTACACCTGTCTTGACACCTATATTTACATATATTTAAAATAATGACAAGAGTTTTTTTATAAGATTAGAATTTACTCCTTAAGGATACGTATAAAAAAACGATGACTTTCCCATCAGAACATGACAATAATCCATTTTTTTAATTATAAGATTTCATAGATTATGAAAAACATGAGGTGAAACCATTGATCTATCTTGATTACGCAGCGACGACTCCTATGAGTGATCATTCGTTAAACATATATATGAAGGCAGCAAAAAATGCATTTGGTAACTCAAGCAGTTTACATGATATTGGCGATATAGCCGCAAGGACTTTACAGGCTTCGAAAAAGCTTATTGCAAATATGATTGGCGGGAACGAAAAACGGCTTTACTTTACAGGCAGCGGGAGTGAAGCGAATATTTTGGCCATACAATCACTATTAAATGGAATTCATCCATCTAAAAATCATATTATTACGACCCAAATTGAACACTCATCACTTTATACTTTTTTTAAAAGACTGCAAACAGAGGGCTTCGAAGTTAGCTTCTTGAAGCCAAATAAACATGGACAAATCTCAATTGAAGATGTGATAAACAAGATTAAAGATCATACGGGATTGGTTTCCATTCAGCATGGCAACTCTGAACTTGGTGTTATTCAGCAGATTGAAGAAATCGGTCTATGTTTAAAAAAGCAAGGAATTTTATTTCATAGTGATTGTGTTCAAACCTTTGGCAAACTGCCAATCCATGTGGAAAAGGGATATGTTGATGCCATTTCTATCTCCAGCCATAAAATTTATGGACCGAAGGGAATCGGTGCTGCCTATATCGATTCTTCCGCATACTGGAGGCCAGTAATTCCCGGAACGACCCATGAGTCAGGCTTCCGTCCTGGGACAGTAGATGTTCCCGCAGCTGCCGCGTTCGCTGCTGCAGCAAAAGATATCTCAGATAAAATGAATGAACATACAAAACATTATCTAGAGCTGAGAAGCCAATTCATACACGCAATCAAGCCATATAAAGACAAACTAATCCTTTTAAATGAAAACAGTGAGCATATCCTTCCGAATATTTTACCTGTGATTGTCAATGGAATTGAAGGACAATATTTGATGCTTGAATGCAACCGATATGGTTTTGCCATTTCAACTGGAAGTGCCTGTCAAGTCGGCATGCAAGCACCTCCCCGCTCACTTCTTGCCTTGGGAATTGACGAGCAAAAAGCAAAGCAATATATTAGAATATCATTAGGGGAGCAAACAAAGGCTAAAGAGCTGGAATCATTTACACGAACTCTTATTAACATCATCGAACATTTTTAAGAGACTGGCAGCTTCTTTTAATCGGGAAAAAAGCGGTCATTAGTTAATATATTAATCGAATTGTTGAAAGGATGATCTTTGTGAAGACGGAAAAAATTTTAGGAGATGAGCGACGAGCCATGTTATTGGAATTGCTTTCTAATACAGACAAGCCGATTACTGGCGGAGAATTAGCCAAAAAAGCAAATGTCAGCAGACAAGTTATTGTGCAGGATATTTCCCTTTTAAAAGCTAAAAATTACCCCATTATGGCGACAAGCCAGGGATATGTGTTTTTATCAAAGCAAAATGACCACTCTAACCTTTTTGAACGGATCATTGCCTGTAAGCATGCCCCTGAACGGACAAGAGAAGAATTAACCATCCTTGTTGATCATGGTGTGTTTGTAAAGGATGTCATTGTTGAGCATCAAGTATATGGCGAATTAACAGCCTCTGTTATGGTAGGTAATCGAAATGATGTAAATGAATTCATCAAAAAAATAGACCACTCTAATTCTGTTTATTTATCACAATTAACAGAAGGGCTTCATTTGCATACCTTGCAAGCTGATTCACTGGAAAAACTAGATCGTGCATGTGAAGAACTTGATAAAGAGGGATTTATAGTTAAGGACTAAAGAACAGCAGGATCAACATTTCAAGATCCAGGTGACTTTTGATTCACCTGGTTTCTTGAAAAAAGGTACTAAACCTCTTTTTCGATATTTTGTTTAATCGAGTATCCTTCATAAGACCCAAGCAGCTTTACACTGCAGCCTAAAGCTTCAAGCTCAGCAATTGCACCTGGTATAAGGATTTCGTCGACAAGCATATCAAGATCAATAATGAAAAAATAGTTGCCTAACCCTGTTTTCATCGGTCTTGATTCAATTTTTGATAAATTTAGCTTCCGCCATGTAAATGCTGATAACACTTGATGTAATGCCCCTGGCTGATCTGAAGGCAATGTCACCATCAGTGTCGTTTTTTCTTTATCAGGCTTTAAATACGGACTACAATATTCCTTATTTTTTAAAGGATTTAAAATGGCAAATCTCGTATGGTTATAGTGATAATCATGGATATTCGCCTTTACAATTTCTAACCCATATTCTTTTGCTGCAAGTCTATTTGCTATCGCCGCTACAGGCTCTTCTGGATGCTGGCTAACATAGCTTGCTGCCGCTCCTGTTGATGTTGCATAATCATAGATTATCCCTTTGAAGGTATTGTGCAAAAACTTATGACACTGGGCAATCGCATGTGAGTGAGAATAAACTCGAGTTACGTTCTCCCAATCCTTTACTCTTGCTGGATGAACCATCAAATGCTGTTCAATTGGTGCAACAATTTCTCCGACTATGTATAATGGTCGTTCATGTATCAAATAGTCAAATGTTAAATTAACAGAGCCTTCTAATGCATTCTCAGTAGGAACAACAGCAAAATCAATTTCACCATCCGCAACAGCATCAATACACTGAGGAATCGTGGTAAACCCTACCTGCTCAACCTCTTCTCCAAAAAATGCTTGCACAGCTAAATGGGTAAATGTTGCTCTTGGCCCTAAAAAGCCTATTTTTAATGCCAACTATCTTCAACTCCTTATGCTCCCTGGCCAAGTATCTCTACTTTCTCAACAAATTCCAATCTTCTGAGCTTAGCCATCAAGCGATTGATATCTTCTGTCATTCCATTCGTATTAAGAGAGAGTGTAACATTTGCACGTCCTTGAATGGGAATGGTTTGGTGAATGGTTAACACATTACATCCAGCAGTGGCAACAACCGATAACAATTGGGATAATGTACCACTGCGGTCCTCAAGATGAAAAAAAAGTGTGATAAGCTTTTCTTTTACCATTGTATGGAACGGGAATACAGCATCACGATATTTATAAAAAGCACTGCGGCTCATATCCACACGCTGAACAGCTTCGGCTACAGAATCTACTTTTCCTCTTTCTATTAACTTCTTTACTTCAAGAGTTTTTTTCATCGCTTCCGGCAAAATATCTTCACGAACTAAAAAAAACGTAGCGTCCTTCATTTTCTCCCTCCCAACATTTTTCTTAATGTAGATAATTTATCACAATATTAGCTAAATTTCTTCTTTTTTCTTAATTTATTTTTTAAAACGATGAGAAGGACATAAAGTTTTCACCTTCGTACAAAAAAGAGAGCCAAATGATCAGCTCTCAGGCACAATATTAAATCATTATTCAACAAACTCAAATTCGTAATCAAGCAGTTTTACAATATCACCGTCTTGTGCTCCTCGTTCACGTAAAGCTTCATCAACACCTAAACCACGAAGCTGTCTAGCAAAGCGGCGAACTGATTCTTCTCGAGAAAAGTCTGTCATTTTAAACAGTTTCTCAATCTTTTCACCAGAAAGGACATATGATCCATCACTGTCGCGAGTAATCGCAAAGTTCGGCTCTTCCTTTTTAAATTCATATACTACCCGGTGCTCGGCAGGTTCTTCCTCAAATAACGGAAATTCAGGTGTGCTCTCCAATGTATCAGCTATTTCAAATAACAGTTCACGAACACCCTCGCGAGTAATCGCTGAGATCGGGAAGATTTTCACATCATCCTCAAGCTTTTTCTTGAACTCCATTAAATTATCTTCAGAATCTGGCATGTCCATTTTATTGGCAACAATAATTTGCGGACGCTCTGTTAACCGAAGATTGTATTCTTTTAACTCTGCATTAATGGTTACATAATCGTCATAAGGATCTCTGCCTTCTAACCCAGACATATCGATAACATGAACGATAACACGTGTTCTTTCGATATGTCTTAAGAATTGGTGACCTAATCCGACACCTTGGTGAGCACCTTCAATTAAACCAGGCAGATCTGCCATGACAAAACTTCTACCGTCTTCTGTTTCAACCATTCCTAAATTAGGAACAAGGGTTGTAAAGTGGTAATCTGCAATTTTCGGCTTTGCAGAAGAAACGACTGATAATAAGGTTGACTTTCCTACACTCGGGAAGCCTACTAACCCTACATCTGCCAACACCTTTAATTCCAAAATAACATTTCGCTCGATACCTGGTTCACCATTTTCCGACAGCTCCGGGGCAGGATTTGCAGGTGTTGCAAATCTTGTATTCCCACGGCCCCCTCTGCCGCCTTTGGCAATGACTGAACGTTGTCCATGCTCAGTTAAATCTGCAATAATTTGTCCTGTTTCTTCATCCGTAACAACCGTTCCAGGAGGAACCTTTACGATCATTGGCTGTGCATTTTTGCCATGCTGGTTTTTTGACATACCATGCTCACCGCGAGGAGCTTTAAAGTGACGTTTGTATCGAAAATCCATTAAGGTTCTTAAACCCTCATCTACTTCGAAAACGACGTCAGCACCGTTTCCGCCATCACCGCCAGCCGGGCCGCCTTTTGGCACATATTTCTCACGACGGAACGCTACCATTCCGTTTCCGCCATCGCCGCCTTTTACATATATTTTGACTTGATCGACAAACATTTGTCTTCCTCCGTTCTAAATCCCAAATGAAATAACTGTAGTTAGCTCATATGTATCAACGTGATATTCATTCACAACCAATCGTGAATGATCAACTGCTTTTAACCAATTTTCGATTTGATCTGTCTTATTTATTATGCCATTAAAATCAAAAAAGAAACGAACCCCAGCTTTATCAGAATCTAAATCGATCGTAATGCTCACATGGTTTTCACTGCATCTATCGACCGTACTTTCTAGTATATCCAAAAAACTCCTGCTCCATTGGGTCACTGACTCATCGAATGGTTCCAAAGACCGTACATCCCCTAAAATTTCATATTCAAGCAATAAATGATGTTTGTTCCAATTATATGTGAGGAGATAACTTGCAAATTCGGGCATTTTCAAATTACAGAGTTTTGATTCATGTTGGGCTTCCATAATGACTTCTTCTATTATATCGTTGACACGTTCATATTTTTGCAGGGATAGATTACCTTTAATTAATTGTAGTTTATTCATCCAATCATGACGAGAATGACTTAAAAGATCGACAATGTTCCATTCGTTTAAATTATTTTTCATACTCATTTTATTCTCCTAGTTCTTATTAGAAAACTTGGCATGTCTTGATTAGGCTGTACTATGAATTATAACAAACATTGATTTGGAACATAAGGGAAATTGTAACAATCGTCATTTATTACAACAAAAAAACCCTAACCCAAATTTTCAGGTTAGAGTCTTTATTACAAACTTATGCTTCTTGTGCTACAGGGTATACGCTAACTTTTTTGCGATCGCGTCCGAAACGTTCGAATTTAACGACACCATCAACTTTTGCAAATAGCGTATCATCACCGCCGCGGCCAACATTTTCACCTGGGTAAATTTTTGTACCGCGTTGACGGTAAAGAATTGAACCACCAGTTACGAATTGCCCATCAGCACGCTTTGCACCAAGACGTTTCGCGATAGAGTCACGACCGTTTTTAGTCGAACCTACCCCTTTCTTAGATGCGAAGAATTGAAGATCTAATCTTAACATGAAGTTCACCTCCTATTTAGTTGATATTCGATACAGAAATATATTGTCCATACTCTCTTTCAATCGTTTGAAGTGAAATCAGCATACCTTCCAACAAAAGTTGAACTTTATCATTTGTTGCTTTGTCAAGGTCAGCAGGCAATTTCACGTGTAAATAGCCGCCATCCTCGCCTTGCTCAATTTGTGGTTCAATATTTGTTAATGACAGTACTGCATTGACAGCACCAAAGGTAACAGCTGAAGCTCCAGCGCAAACTAAATCTTTACCATGCTCATCAAATTCAGCATGTCCAGATAATATGAACGATGTGATAAGTCCCTCATTTGAACGATAAATTTTTGCATTTATCATATTCAAACAGCCTTACGCGTTGATTTTTTCGATAACAACTTTTGTGTATGGCTGACGGTGACCTTGCTTTTTACGTTGATTTTTCTTAGCTTTATATTTGAAGACAGTGATTTTCTTTTGACGACCGTGTTTTTCAACTTTACCTGTAACAGTTGCTCCGTCAACAGTTGGGCTGCCAACCTTCACATTGTCTCCACCTACGAATAAAACTTTGTCAAACGTAACAGTTTCACCTTGCTCAGTACCAAGCTTTTCAACATAAATTACTTGGCCTTCTTCAACTTTTAGTTGCTTTCCGCCAGTTTCAATAATTGCGTACATTCTCTGCACCTCCTATAAACTCAGACTCGCCAAAATCAGGTGAATGTCTAAACATTGCTTAAACCTTATTCTGAGCGGTTGTAGCACGGGTGCGCTACAAGTCATAACATTAACCATAATATCAAATACCTTTGAAATATGCAACCATTATTTCAAGGTTTAAGCCTTTCTGTGATTGAGCTCAAGCTGCCAATATGTTTTATTCGATAATTAGGTATGGGACTTGTTAAAGTTGAACACAGTATTTTAAAGTGTAACGCTTCTTCAAGCTGCTTTTTATGGTTCTTGTTTTCACCTTGTAGCAGTTGGATTACATCATCAGTCGCTTCAACCCAGATCGCTTCCTCGTCCATGAATTGATACTCCCACAGTTCTCGCTCAAGCTTATAGGTAACACTCTCGGCAGATGGAATTCGCCCTGTTCCATGACAGGCTTCACATCGGTTTGTAAGACTTTCCTGAATAGATCCCCGTACTTTTTTTCTTGTTATTTGCAAAATATTCAGTTCGGTAAAGCCAATTATTTTATGCTGGACACGATCCCTCTTCATCTCGCGAGTGACCGTATCGACGATTACTTCTTGGTCTTCTTTATATCTCATATCGATGAAATCGATTAAGATAATTCCGCTAAGATTTCGCAATCTTATTTGTTTGGCAATTTCAATTGCAGCTGCTTGATTTGTTTTTAGTACCGTGTCCCTCATCGAAGATTTGCCAGAGAATTTCCCTGTATTTACGTCAATAATTGTCATTGCTTCCGTTTGTTCAATCACAATAAATGCCCCGTTCTTTAGCCAAACAGTTTGTTTTAAGAGTTTGTCAATCTCTTGTTCAATCTTATGTGTAGAGAAAATCCCTTCTTTTTGATCATGATACATAACCGTGACATTTGGATATTGCTGTTTTAAATGCTGTACTGTCTCAATTTGATCGCAAATTATCATGTCTTTAGGATGAAGTGCTAGTTCATTTACAATGCGGTCAACAAAGCTTCTTGCCTCAAATATACATTCAGGTACTTTAGCATTTTTTCTAGACAAAGAGGTGAACTGCTTTTTGAGCTTTATATATTCTTCAGTAAGCTCCTCCTTTGTTTTATGTAAACTCGCTGTACGAAAAAGAAGCCCCTCTTTTCCCTTGCGGAGCTCATCAGCAATTGTTAATAATCTATTTCTTTCTGCCTCATCTGTAAGTTTTTTTGAAACAGCAAGATAATCACCAAATGGCATGTATACTAAAAACTTACCGCCAAATTCAAGATTTGTTGTTAGCTTCGGTCCTTTTTGATCTGTCCCCTCTTTGACAACCTGGACGAGCAGCTGATCACCCTCTCTTACATAATGGGAGATTGAAGTTTTAGAACCATGGTTCACTTCATGCTGAAACGAGATTAAATCATTGCGATGTAAGTATCCGTTTTGTTTTAAGCCGATATCAACGAAAGCAGCCTGCATACCGGGAAGAACCTTTGTCACTCTTCCAACAAAAATATTGCCAACAACCTCGTCTTGATAAGAATTCGTTTGATGAATTTCTGTTAATTGATTCTCCTCAACAACAGCACAACGAAATTCGTTTGTTTTTTCATTAATAAACAATTTCCGCACTGCTTATACCCTCTTTCTATAAGAAAAGGGACAAAAGCTTTTGCTAAGCTTTCACTTCCCAGATAGATACCTCTATTACTATATCATAGAAGCTGTTTACGAATGAAGGTACAGGCTAATATCAATAAGCGTAGACTAAATCTCCTACCTTTGAATCGGTAAGCTTATTTGCAAAATAGGCATGGAGCAATTCATTTTCATCCATTTCCGATACTTTTGAACCATCTCGTTCCACAATGATTAAGTGTTTGCATCCCCGTTGAAATTGAAGCAACACATGGAAAATTAACTCTGACTCATCTACAACAATCGGCTTTAAACGGTAAATGGTCTCTTGTTTGCCATAGTAGCGTTCCATTAAAAAGCGTAAACAGCCATACATTCGATTCTTATACTCTTGATATAAACTGTAAATGAGGAAGGAGGTAATAATCCATGCATTCAAATGATTCGGTGAATATACTAAAACAACTGCTACGTAATTGAACAAGAAAAAGAGTGACACTCCGATCATATATAAATGTGCTCTTTTATATGGCCAATAATTTGAGAAAAGAATAAATAATAGCTTGCCGCCGTCTAAAGGCCATACAGGCAGCAAATTAAAGAATAAGATCGATAGATTATAAAACGTAAACAATTGATAATCATCTGCACTAATTATATTCGCTGTCAAAAGCAGATAGGCTGCCCCCTGAAGCCAAATATGCTGAATCGGACCTGATAATACAACAATTAACTCTTGTTTCAATGAACGATTTCCATGCTCATCAACCACAGCAACCCCTCCAAACGGGAGGAGCATGATTGATTTAATACGCCAAGAAAAAAAATGAGCACTTATTGCATGGCCCATTTCATGTACAAACACAATCAGCATTAAAACGAATACCGTTTTAAAGTTTGCTGTAATGACACTTATTCCAATCATGACCCATAACAATGGATGAATATGGATTTTTAATAAGAGAGTTAAATAGTTATTCAAATGGGATCACCTTGTTCGGGTCAATAAAATCATCACCCTTTTTTATAGCAAAATAATAGGTGCCTTTTTGATTTTCATTTAATTTTGTTTTTCCTAGCTCTTTTCCTTTTTCGACAAAATCATAAAGAGCTACATCAATTTTTTCTAAATTTCCATACCATGATTCTGTCCCATCAGCATGCTGGATGACGATTGTAAGACCATTATCCGATTTTTCACCCGCTTCAACAACAATTCCTTCATTAATTGCCTCTACAGCAGGGCGATTTGTCTCTACCATAATCCCCTGTCCGTTGTCTTCAAAGGTTTCAAGGACTTTCCCAGTTGCTGGTACAGATAAATCAGCGGTTTCAGTTTGATTTTCCTTTTCATTATCACCTGATGTTGGATTAAAAAGGGCTAATGGTTCGCCAAATTGTTCCTTATACCATGAAGATACAGCAGCAAATTGAAACTCTTCTTCAAGTGAATAACTGACCGCTGATTGTACTTTTTGGAAAAGAGGTGCTCCATTTTTAAAAGCGATTGCAGCCACTAATACGATCACGGCTGAAAATAATACTTTAAACATGAATACTTCTGCACGGAAAAGCGGATGACCGCCATTCCCATTGCCAGGCCCACCTTCATACGTCGGCGGCGAATATACGCCATATCTCTCCTCGTCACTTAAAAACAAGGAAGTTCGCTTTGTTGTTTCAGGATCATTTCCTAATCCTCTTTCACGTTTTCTTTTCGCAATTCTTTTTTTCACTTCATCCGCTCGATGACTCATCCCCATCAATCCTTTTAGTCAGTTTGTACAAGTTTATGCCTTGTCCTGAAAGGATATGATTAAATTTTATCGCTTAAAAAAACAAAAAAACTAGTGGTTTAAATCAACTCTTAATAAAAGTTGGTTTTGCCCACTAGTCACTATGTAAGATGATTAAACTCGTACACCAAAGAATTTCTTCAATCTGGTTAGTACGCCTTTATGTTGCTCCTCTAAAGATTGTAAAGGAACCGATTCACCAAGAATTCTCCGTGCTATATTACGATAAGCAATTGCTGCACGATTATTCGGATCCATGGCAATTGGCTCTCCATTATTGGATGCTTTTATGACATTATCATCATCAGCAACAATACCAATGAGATCAATGGAAAGATGTGTCACAATTTCATCTACGTCCAGCATATCCCCATTTTTTACAAGGTGATTACGAATGCGGTTAATGATTAATTTCGGTGGTTCAATATCTTCCTTTTCTAGAAGGCCGATAATTCGGTCTGCATCACGAACAGCGGATATCTCAGGTGTTGTGACAACAATCGCTTTGTCCGCACCAGCAACTGCATTTTTGTAGCCTTGTTCAATACCAGCCGGGCAATCAATGACAATATAATCATAATCTTGTTTTAATTCATCTACAAGCTTTTTCATTTGCTCTGGTTTTACGGCTGTTTTATCACTCGTTTGCGCTGCTGGCAATAAATATAATAGATCTTCAAACCGTTTATCTTTAACAAGCGCCTGATGCATTTTACAGCGACCTTCAACAACGTCCACTAGATCATAAATAATCCGATTTTCTAATCCCATTACAACATCCAGGTTTCGAAGACCGATGTCTGTATCTACTAGACAAACACGTTTGCCTAATATAGCTAAAGCTGTCCCTAAATTTGCTGATGTTGTTGTTTTACCAACACCACCTTTACCTGAGGTAATGACAATTGCTTCACCCAATGTTAGATTCCCCCTTCAAACCTTGTCAAATTAGGTCGTAAATGAGTAAGTAGCTGCAGTCGCTCTATAATCATTTCGTTATCTTCATTTATATAAGCACATTCCATTTCATTTCCATCATTAGGTATATGATCGGGTGCACGATTAATGATGTCACTAATTCGAAGCTGAGCCGGTTTCATTAATGAGGCAGCAATAACAGCCTGCCCGTTACCATCCGCTCCCGCATGTGCAATTCCTCTTAACGCCCCTAGTACAAAGATATTTCCGGCAGCAATCACCGTTCCGCCTGGATTGACATCACCAATAAGCAGGAGATCCCCTTCAACCTTTAAAACCTGACCAGAGCGAACAATTTTTGCAACAGAGACAACTTCTGTTTCTCTTTTTAGCCTAATCGCCTCATCCTTTGTTATAACATTGCTTTCAATTGCTTCAACCTTTAAATTGCGTTTTTGCTGAATCAATGATTCCAGCTTTTCATGTTGCTGCTTATTAACGAACCGATTACCGACCTTGACATTTACACCAATAACTGGACCAGACCCGTGAATATATTGTTTTAAAGATAGCATTTCCTCGAGTTCATGGAGCAATTGGTCAAAAGAGCATGAATCATCGAGATGTAACGTTAAGCCATCTTTTGTGCCTTTAATGGTAACATATTGTTGTTTTTGGACCTTCATCACGTTCACCTCAACGATTTATCTATTCGACAGAAATGCATTAAATCCTTTTTCTAATCATCTGATTCTTCTAATTTTATTTTAGCAAGGAATTTTTTCATAGGGTAGATTAACAGAATGGCAACGATAGAGTTTAATGCAAGAGTAGGCAATAATCGTAATGTTGTAAAATGGTACAATGTCATTTTCGTCGACCCAATTAAATAATTAATTCCATACACATAAAATTCAAGGATGGCGATTGATAAAATAGTCAGGAATAATACAATTAATGCATTTCCATGTAAAATCTTCATCGCTTTTGAAACTAGATAAGCCAAAATGGCATATGCAAATAGGTAGATTCCTATTATCTCGATATATACAATGTCATACAGCAAGCCGAACACTAACCCGAAAATCATTCCATGTGTTCGATTCAAGTATACGGTGAGAAATAGACATGTAATTAATACAAATCGAGGGATATAAAGCTGATCTTCCAGTGCAAATGGTAAATGAACCAGGTGAGAGAAAATACTCTCACTTATAAAAATAAACAGAACCAGAAAAGGAAGAATGAAACGCCTCAAGATTCCTCCTCCTCCTCAGTTACCGCTTCAACTGGATCTTCTGATTGTGCAACACGCTCTGCTACCCAAACCCGGTCAATATCATAGAAATTTGCTGACGGTTTCACATAGGCCATTTGTTCTAATCCATATGTATCCGGTTCAACTCCAATTATTTCACCAATTAAGATGCCTTCAGGGAATACTTCACCTTTTCCTGAGGTGATTACTTTCTGTCCCTCTACCAGCTTAACATCTGATTCTATGCGTTTTAGTAAAAGCGCACCTTTTTCCTCGTCATAGCCTTCTATTAAACCCATTACTTTTTGGGTATTGTTTGCATTGTTTTTGTCAGCTTCATTTTCCGGTAATGCTTGTACTTCAGCTGAAATTTTGTTTTTTAGATCTGTTGCACTTAATAGCTGCACAGTTGAAGTAAATTGTGAAATTGTTTTCACTTTTCCAACCAAACCTTCAGCCGTTACAACGGCCATATCAGGCTGAATCCCATCTTGTGCGCCTTTGTCAATTGAAACATAATCATACCATCTGTCAGGATTTCGCCCAATGACAGTGGCAAAAATCGGATTATACTTTCTTAAGTTAGCAACCTTACCTAGCTCAGCTAACAATCTTTCATTTTCTTCTTTATACTCTTGAAGATCCGCCTCAAGCTGCATATATTCATCAAGTCTGCTCTTTAACAGCTCATTTTCTTCATAGGTATTTTTTAAATCCGTCACATTTTCAAAGAAATCAGAAACATATATTGCAGGTTTATGAAATATTGACTGAAAAACACCTACTGTATCCTGTAAAAATTGCTCAGGCCAAGTTAACTTTCGATCTTCCTTTAAAGAAAAACCAATCAATGCCACTAAAACAATAATACTAACTAGCAACAAGATAAGGCGTTTATTCAGGAAAAACTGTGGCATGATGAACACCCTCTTAACTCGAATTTCCGTTTCAAAACATAGCCTCTGCTTATATGTGACAAATAAATGATGTCAATAAGCAAAGGCTTTTCAATTATTTGTATTATCGGCTGTCTCTAGCTTTATTTTTAAATAAATGGATATGCTCTAAAGCTTTACCTGTTCCAATCGCAACACAATCTAATGGATCTTCTGCAATTAACACCGGCATATTCGTTTCTTCACCAATGACTTTATCTAAATTCCGAAGTAATGCACCGCCGCCTGTTAAAACAATGCCGCGATCCATAATATCTGCTGCAAGCTCCGGCGGTGTTTTTTCCAAAGTGTTTTTTACTGTATCAACAATTGTATAAACAGTATCTTTAAGAGCGTCAGCAATTTCAGCTGCGGTAATTTCAATTGTTTTTGGCAAACCTGTTAGAAGGTCTCTCCCTCTTATATCCATATTCTCAACACCGTCAGGAGAGCCAGCTGAACCAATCTCCATTTTAATGGCTTCAGCTGTACGGTCACCAATCATTAAGTTATACGTTTTACGTATATATGTAATAATCGCCTCGTCCATTTCGTCGCCAGCAACACGAATTGATTGGCTTGTTACAATACCTCCGAGAGAGATAATCGCAACCTCTGTTGTCCCGCCGCCAATATCAACTACCATACTTCCAGTCGGTTCCCAAACTGGTAAATTCGCTCCAATTGCTGCAGCAAATGGCTCCTCAATGGTATAAGCATCTCTTGCTCCTGCCTGTCTGGTTGCATCAATAACAGCCCGTTCTTCTACTGCCGTTATACCTGATGGAACACAAACCATAACATAAGGCTTTCTTGCAAAAACACCTTTCGTTTTTGTTGCTTGCTTAATGTAGTATTTCATCATCGTTGCTGTTGTTTCATAATCAGCTATAACTCCATCTTTCATCGGGCGCAAGGCAACAACATTTCCCGGTGTACGACCAATCATATTTTTAGCATCATTACCAACTGCAACAATTTGCTTTGTATCTGTTTGTAAGGCGACAACAGACGGTTCTCTCACGACAACCCCTTTCCCTTTCACAAATACAAGTGTGTTTGCAGTCCCTAAATCTATACCAAGGTCTCTTGTACCAATTCCAAACATAGGGTGTATCTTCCTTTCTGAAACGAAATATTTACTTTTTATTAATAGGAAAATTGACGAAAACAACTTTCTTCATTTTGAGGCTTTTCTACCTTCAGGCATGTTTTACATCAAATGAGGTTATATTTTCGAAACTGCTTCTTCATCTTTCCTGCATCGAAATGAGTTTTTTCCTAAAATAGAAAAAAACTCATAAACCTTATTATATCGTAATTACGCAAAAAAAAAAGTATTACACATAGCCTTTTTCTTTTAAACTGACATATTTTTGTTCTCCTATAATAAGATGGTCCAAAAGTTCTATTCCTAATACCTTTCCACATTCAGATAGTCGCTTAGTCACTTCAATGTCCTCCTTGCTCGGAGATGGGTCGCCTGAAGGATGATTATGAATACAAATGATTGAAGCGGCAGAGCGTTTGAACGCTTCTTTAAACACCTCACGAGGGTGGACAATTGATGCATTCAGACTGCCGATAAACACCGTTTGTTTATGCAAAACTTGATTTTTTGTGTTTAAATAGAGGCAGACAAAATGCTCCTGACTTAAGAAACGCATTTCTTCCATTACATAGTTGGCCCCATCTTGTGGTGAGCGAATGACAAAACGATCATCGTACGTAAGACGATTGATTCTTCTTCCAAGTTCCAGAGCAGCCAATATTTGAACTGCCTTTGCCTTTCCTATACCAGATATTGTTGTGATTTCTTCTACTGTTGCATCCTTTAACATTCTCAGTCCTTCAAAATGATGAAGCAGCTTTTGCGAGAGTTCAAGGACAGATTCCTTTTTTGTTCCGGTCCTAAGCAGGATCGCGAATAATTCTTGATTTGACAACTTATCAGGGCCTTCATTTAACAAGCGTTCTCTAGGCCTTTCATCTTCAGGGAAATCACGGATTTTAAGTATTGAACGTTCCATATTGCCTCCTTCATTCCCCTTTCTGCTCACTAAGAAATTTCTCTCTCTATCATGGACCTATGTTACAGTTTTATTCGAAGAACACATCTATTTCTAAAAAAAGCCTGCCCCTATGCAATGTTTGATAAGTTTCATTTAGCGCTTAAATCCCATTTTTAACAACTCGCGGTTTGTTCGAGCTATTGGCAAGCCGACAATAGCATAATAATCTCCATGAATTTTTTCGACTAGTAATGCACCATAGCCTTGAATTCCATAGGCTCCAGCTTTATCCATCGGCTCACCTGTTGAAACATATTCCTTAATTTCTTTTTGAGTAAGCGGAAAAAAGGTGACACTTGCTTTTTCATAAAAAGATTGAATTTGTTCACCGTACATTATGGCGACTCCTGTATAAACCTCATGTGTTTTCCCTGAAAGCATTTGAAGCAACTCAATTGCTTCCCTTTTACTAGATGGCTTTCCCAACATCCGCTCTCCATATACGACAAGCGTATCAGATCCGATTACATAAGAATGCTTATTATGTTTAGCAACACTTGCTGCCTTTTGCATAGCTAATGACTGGACCATTTCTGCTGGGTGAAGACTTTCGTCTAATATTTCGTCCACTTCACTTACAATAATCTTAAATGGAATTTGAAGAAGCTCAAGTAGCTCTTTTCTTCGAGGAGATGCTGATGCTAATATAAGACTTGACGCCATGTCATACATCCTTTCTACGTTTCAGATCAGAAGATACACGACCATCGTACCAAAATGAGGTAAAAACAACAATTTTTGAAAAACAAATTTTTATAGAGCAAAAGTGGACATCATTTTTCTAAGAAGCATAACATCATGACAAAATAAAGAGCTATTTTTTGCCTCATACAAAAAATAGTAATAGACTTACTCTTTTCACAGTAAGCCTATTGCCATTCTTTTAATTTGTCGTTATTTTACTAGTTACATCTAACACATACTGCTGTGCATCCCAACCACTATTATTTTTTATACTTTCAGCTGCTTTTAAAAGATTTTCGATTAATGTCTTTTCTTCCTCACCATTTGCTTTGATGCTTTTAATGGTCGTTTCAATTTCTGTAACAGCTTCTTGACTTGGAGTGTTTCCGTTTGCTGCAGCGGCAGCTAATGAAGATAATTCCTGAATCGCAGTAGCCCATTGCTGTGCTGCACTCACAGTTGAAATAGTAAGTGACAGCTCTTTTCCACCCCAAAATTCAATATCTGCAAAGTTTTGCTTTTGATACATTTCACTAAGTGAGCCGGTTTCCGTCCTCTCTTTTCCAAAGCCTGCAAAGACTGTATAGGAACCATTTGTTTCGATAACAGTTGCAGCAAATCCCTTCTCCTTAATCTTTGAGGCAACCGTTTCTGCTCCTGTTTTTGCAGAAAAAATTCCACCTTGAACAGCATATAAATTTAGAGTGGCTGTCGAAGCTGCCGATTCATTTCCTGCTGTATCTTTATCATCATTATTGTTCTCCTGATTTGGCGACTCCCCAGTTGCTGTACTGTCTTCGCTTGTTAAATTAACTGAAGATCCCATTGTCGGCATGTCTTCATTCGATAAAAAGTTTAGACCAATCAAGCCAAACATAAACCCTAAAACAATCGCTAAAACGATAATTGTCATCATTTTTTTAAATGGAAATGTCCCATTGATTTTTTTACGAATTTTATTATTGGAATATTGATAAGGTGTGACCGTTTGATTTGAAAATCGTATCTTTTTCTTTAAAGGTGTAACAACCTTCGGGTCATCTTTAAAAATTGAATCATCCTCTTCAGGTAGAAGCCAAGGAAAATCATCTTCCTCTTCTATTGGCTGCTTTGCTGAAGCAACCTCTTTTTCTGCCTTCAGCTTTTCATCCCAACTCGAAACAGCAAGTTCTTCGGCGGTATCTTCTTGTGAGAGCTGGCGTTCCTTACCATTAATTTTTATTTTGATCATGTCTGATGTGTGCTTGTCCATATGCCTACCACCCTTCTTTACAAAACACGTGCGGTCATTTTGCTTACCATGCTATCAGAAAGCATCAAAAAAATAACAAGACATTTGTCGTCTTAACATTGAAAGTTTTCGTCAAATTTTTCATTTGACATGTGAAAAGACATTAACAATTTATACAAAAAATAGGTGTATAGACCTATTCAAAAATTTCTTTTATAAGCTTAGTTTGCAATTTGGACAAAGTTAGGTCTTTAAAACTAACTATACAGGTAAGATTTGAAACAATCTGCAAATAACCGATTGCCTTTTTATATCTTTATAGAAAAGGACCATTCAAAAAAAGAAAGTGAATATATAAATCGATTAAATCCTTCCCAAAAAAATAGGCAATTAATGCGCCAATACCTAAAAAAGGGCCAAACGGAAATGGTCGACTTTTCTTTATATGACCGGTAGACAGGCCAATTAGGCCTGCAACTGTTCCAATAAGAGTTGCAAGAAAAAAACAGAGTAAGACAAGCTTCCAGCCTAGAATTAAACCTAATACTGCAAGAAACTTCATATCTCCTCCGCCAAGTCCTCCCTTGCTTATTAAAATGATGATTAGGGGCACAAGACCACCTACCACTAAGCCTGCAATAGGGTCCCACCATGGATTAAGGGGGATCAAAATCCTTTCTATCGCAAAAAGCAGCAGAAAAAATAGATTAACAGCATCAGGTATTATCATATACTTTATGTCTGAAACGACAACAATCATAATAAATGAAATAAGTGACCACGAGATCATCACTTCATTGGACCAACCCATCAGCAAAGGAGAAATCACAAAGAGAAGCGCCGTAAAAAATTCAATGAAAGGGTACAGAGGTGAAATAGCATTTCTACATGTTTTACATTTCCCTTTTTGCAAAATATATGATAGAAGCGGGATCATCTCGACTGCTTTCAGTTTTTTATGACAAACAGGGCAAGCGGACCTTGGTAATAAAATGGATTCCTTTTTTGGTATACGAAGACCTACTACATTGTAGAACGAACCAAGTATTGCTCCCAGCAGAAAGATATAAATAAAAATAACGGTGCTAACAATCATAGAAAGGCTCCTTTATAAAAATTGATACGTTCATGAAGAGGGAGAATTTTTCACTCCCTAAAGAATCTGAGGGAAAAAACGCAGGAAAAAGATGTTTGGAGTTTTGATAATGAAAACTAGGAATCTAATGAAGCATCAGGGCTAATCAATGCCCTGATGCGATGGTGAACTAGCTCTTTTTTATTCCATGGGAAATAATATCTATTCGCCTAGGTTAAAAAAATGTTCACTAACTTACATAAACTGCGACCTTATTCCTTCCAGCCTTTTTCGCTCCAATATACATCGCGCGGTCAGCATGCCGGATGAGAGAAAAAGTATCCTCTGCATCCAATGGTGCTGTTGCGACTCCGATACTTGCTGTTAAAAAGACCGCAATCGATCTGCTTAGGCTATTCTGTAACGAGTGATCAATCTCGAAAGGATGATTGGCAATTAATTGACGAATTTCTTCAGCATATGCAATACTGCTTTGTTTATCCATATTCGGCAGGAGGATGACAAACTCTTCACCTCCATATCTTGCAACCGTGCCAATTCCTTGTTTTTTAACATAATTCAGCAGACGATGTGATAGTTGAATAAGGACTTCATTACCAGAGTAATGCCCATATGTATCATTTATGTTTTTAAAATGGTCGATATCTAATAGTATCAGCGTTAAGGCAGCTAGTTCATGTTGATGCAGCCGTTGGAAATCACGCTCTAGCTTTTGCTCAAAATAACGATAATTATATAAGCCTGTCAGTGAACAATGTTCACTTTGCCTTCTTGTCTCTTCATAGTTTTTAGCATTTTCTATTGCTACCCCTAAGTAGACTGACAATAAATCGATAATCATTAGCTGTGCACGATCAAAAGCGTGTTTTTTATTAGAAGCAAGAATAACGATTCCGATTAAGACTTGGTTTCTCATAACCGGCACAGCGATAAGGCTTTCCACTGTTTTTGGCAGCTGGGATTGCTGAATATGCTTCCATTGCTTTCTTTTGTGGAATAAAAAACTCTCCCTCATAATATATACATGGCCTGATATTCCGCGATCAGGAGACTTTGCTTCTTCACCGCTTGCATGAATGATCCCATTTTCATATCTTCTTACGATTCTCAGCTTGTCCTTTTCAAATACATCGATTAAATACGCCGTTTCTACTGGAATCATATCAACGATCTTCTCCATGAAGATATCCAGGACATCATTTTTATGTAATTTCTCCGTTAACTGATGCCCAATTTCGCTTGCCTTCTGCAAATAACGATTAATTCTTTGGCTTTTATAGTAGAGTGACAGAAAAATAGATAATCCTAGAAAAGGTGTTCCTACAAAGAAAATGGCTTTCATCCCTACCTGAAGATACAGAAAGTAAAGGCCTATCCCCATCGGAAAAACAAGCAATGAGGTAAAGCATTCCCAGAGGAAGCTTCGTGTAAAAAAAGCAAACCTCATTTTATAAATAACAACCTGGATGATGCTTAATAAGAATTGATTAATAACAAAAATGGAGAGTCCATACAAAAAAATTGCTAAAAGATCTTCATTTATCGTTAAACGGCCATGTGTACCTCCCGCTAGGTAATAAATCGCAGCACTCCCTATCGAGATAAAATAAAACAATAGCGCATTCAACGGATATCTATAAAGGTCTTTTGAACCAACACGAACTTTTAATAAGAGAACAATAACTGCAATTTGGGTTAAAAGAAGTTCTATAAATAATCCAAACAATAAAAAAACAACAAGTGAAACACCCTGTACATAAAAAATAGGTGTATCATTTATGATGATCGGCCAAACAGAAACAAGACACATTAATAAAAGAAACGCAGTAATATCCCACTGAAACCCTTGATATATTGGCGGTGAAGTATGATAGGCAATCATGAAAAATAAGGGTGTTGAAACAATCCAACAGATCCATAATGCTGCTTGCATCTTCCTGCCCAAAGCAGAGCCCCCTCATCATATAGTCGTTGATAGGACTTATTTTAGCAAATATTCAAATTTTTGTCATTTTATTCTCTTACTTTTTCCTCATTCTCCTCGTTTCTTTTTCGACAATATTCACGTATGTGTGAAATAAAATATAATGAACCTGTTATGACGACTAAATCTTCTTTTTGATCCCGATATTCAGTTATTAGCTGGTCCATCATTTGCTGCCATGATTCAGAGTAGGATTTTTCTTTAAGCTGACAAGCTGAATAAAGCTCAAATGCCGTTGCAGCCCTTGGAAAATCAAAGGTAGTAAAATGCATGGAAGCGGCAATGGTTGATAGTCGCTCAATCATTTGTGCATAATCTTTGTCCTTCAATGCACTAAACAAAATGTGAATGCTGCGATCAGGATAATGTCGTGTTAATGTTTCAAGCAAACTCTCAATTCCTTCTTTATTATGGGCACCATCAATAATGACTTCTGGATTGTTATTTACTAGCTCAAATCTTCCTTTCCAAGTGGCTCCTTTAAGCCCTTTGCGAAGCTGATCTTCACTTAATTTCAACTTGTCCATCTTTATCATATAATCAATGACTGAAACAGCTAAAGCTGCATTTTTGATTTGATGCTCTCCCCTCATTGAGATGACGAGATTTTTATAGGTTGAATACGATGTCTGAAGCGTAAACATTTCTCCTAGCTGATAGAGCTGTTTTGGAATAATGTTTAGCTCTTTCCCTAAAAAATAAATCTCAGACTGCATAGTTTTGGCTACTTCGCTAATTACCGTTTTTGCTTCCTCGTTCTCGACAGCCGTCATAACCGGAACACGAGGCTTAATAATTCCTGCTTTCTCTGCCGCAATTTCGGCGATCGTTTCACCTAATATATTCATATGGTCATATCCGATCGTTGTAATAACGGATAAAATCGGCTCAATGATGTTTGTGGAATCTAGTCTGCCGCCTAGACCAGTTTCCAATAATAAAAAGTCCGGCTTGTTGTATTTTCCAAAGTAAAGAAACATCATTGTCGTGATAATTTCAAATTCTGTTGGACCGCCTAACTCTGTTTTTTCAATTTTTTCAACATAAGGCTTTACTTCATTGGCAAGCTCAATCATTTCTTGATCAGATATCGGCTGGCCATTTACACTAATCCGTTCATTAAACGTTTCGATGTATGGCGATGTAAAGCTCCCAACCTTATATTTACCTTCTACAAGCATGTGCAGCATATATGAAATAGTCGATCCCTTGCCATTTGTACCTGCAACATGTATAGTCGGAATATTCTTTTCTGGATGACCTAGTTCCGCTAAAAGCCATTCCATTCTTTTTAAACCCGGCTTTATGCCAAATTTTAAGCGTCCATGAATCCAGTTAAGGACATCGGAATATTGCGTAAACATAAAACAAACCTCCTTTTAGAAAATGATCTGAAAAACTCGGGTGAGCTAACCGCGCCACCCGAGTTCCCCCTTTTCTTATCCTTTTAATTCATTAATTCTTGCTATTACAATCTCACGTTTTTCAAGATAATCTTTTTCCTTCGCTTTCTCTTCCTCAATGACTTTTTCTGGAGCTTTCTTTAAAAATCCTTCATTTCCTAATTTTTTCTGAACGCGTTCTACTTCTTTATCAAGCTTTTCACGCTCTTTTTCTAACCGTTTAATTTCCTCTTCAATATTAATTAATCCTTCAAGAGGTAAAATTATTTCTGCACCAGTGACTACAGCTGTCATTGATTTTTCAGAAGAGGTAAAATCTGTCGCGATTGTTAATGAGCTTGTGTTGCAGAAGCGTTCAATGTATGCCCGATTGTTTTCGAGCTGAGTCATTACCTCTTCATCTTTCGCTTTAATTTGCATCTGAATTTGCTTGCTCATTGGCGTATTTACTTCAGAGCGAATATTTCGGACAGCTCGAATCACTTCGACTAAAAGCTTCATTTCATTTGATGCAGCTGTATCGGTCAGCTCGCTGTTTACAGTTGGCCAAGCCGCTACAGTAATGGACTCTCCTTCATGCGGAAGTGATTGCCAAATTTCCTCTGTAATAAATGGCATAAACGGATGTAATAATCTCATTGTGTTATCAAGGACATAACCAAGAATAGAACGTGTAGTCTTTTTCGCTGCTTCATCTTCTCCATATAATGGGAGCTTAGCCATTTCTATATACCAATCACAGAAATCATCCCAAATGAAATTGTAAAGCAATCGTCCAACCTCTCCGAACTCATACTTATCAGCAAGCTTTGTAACATTTTCGATGGTTTCATTTAATCTTGTTAAAATCCATTTATCCGCTACAGATTTTTCACCAGTTATATCAATTTCCTCATATGTTAAACCATCCATATTCATTAAAGCAAAACGAGAAGCGTTCCAGATTTTATTTGCAAAATTCCATGTGGATTCAACTTTTTCATAGCTGAAACGTAAATCCTGTCCTGGTGAGCTTCCTGTTGATAAGAAGAAACGCAGTGAATCAGCACCATATTGATCAATGACTTCCATCGGATCAACGCCATTGCCAAGTGATTTACTCATTTTACGTCCTTGCTCATCACGTACAAGTCCATGGATTAATACATCTTTAAATGGACGCTTACCAGTGAATTCCAGGCCTTGGAAAATCATTCTTGAAACCCAGAAGAAAATAATATCATAACCTGTAACAAGAGCACCTGTAGGATAGTAGCGCTTAAAATCAGCTGAATCCGTATCAGGCCATCCCATTGTTGAAAACGGCCAAAGCGCTGAACTGAACCATGTATCTAGAACATCCTTATCCTGCTCCCAATTTTCACTATCGGCCGGCGGTTCATGATTTACATATACTTCTCCGGTTTCTTTATGGTACCAAGCTGGAATCCGATGTCCCCACCATAGCTGACGTGAAATGCACCAATCACGGATATTTTCCATCCAGCGTAAGTAAGTTTTTTCAAAACGATCAGGAACAAAATTCACTTTTTCTTCAGCCTTATCCTGAAGCTTAACGGCTTCATCTGCTAAAGGCTGCATTTTAACAAACCATTGTGTGGATAAATAAGGTTCTACAACTGCACCGCTTCTTTCACTATGTCCAACAGAATGCAAATGCTCTTCAATTTTAAACAGCACACCTTGTTCTTGTAGATCTTTTACGATTTGCTTTCTGCATTCAAAACGATCTAGCCCATTGTAGCTCCCAGCATTTTTATTCATTGTACCGTCTTCATTCATAACAAGAATACGTTCCAGGTTATGACGATTACCAAGTTCAAAGTCATTAGGATCATGTGCCGGTGTAATCTTCACTGCTCCAGAACCAAATTCCATATCCACATAATCATCACCGACAATTGGAATTTCTCGGCCAACAATTGGCAAGACAACTTTTTTCCCAATTAAATGCTTATAGCGCTCATCTTCAGGATGCACAGCTACAGCAGTATCTCCCAGCATGGTTTCAGGACGTGTTGTAGCCACCTCAATTGATCCGCTGCCATCTGCTAATGGATAACGCATATGGTAGAAAGCACCTTGAACATCCTTATAAATAACCTCTATATCAGATAAAGCTGTTTTTGTTTGCGGGTCCCAGTTAATAATATATTCACCGCGGTATATTAGGCCTTTATTATAAAGAGAAACAAATACCTCTCTTACCGCTTTTGATAAACCTTCATCAAGTGTAAAGCGTTCGCGTGTATAATCTAATCCCAGGCCTATCTTAGCCCATTGCTCACGAATATGACCTGCATACTCTTCTTTCCATTTCCATGTTTCTTCAACAAATTTTTCACGACCTAAATCATAACGGGATTTGCCTTCTTCTCGAAGCTTTGCTTCAACCTTCGCTTGGGTTGCAATTCCGGCATGGTCCATTCCAGGCAACCATAGTACGTCATAACCCTGCATTCTTTTCATCCGCGTAAGAATATCTTGCAGCGTCGTATCCCACGCATGACCTAAATGAAGTTTACCTGTAACGTTTGGCGGCGGAATAACAATCGTATAAGGCTGTTTTGATTCATCACCTGTTGCTTCGAAATATTTTCCTTCTACCCAAAAGGAATAACGGTTTTTTTCAATTGTATTTGGATCATACTTTGTTGGTAATTCACGCTGTTGTTCAATCTTTCCCATCTTAATAGTTTCCTCCTTTATCTACCTGCTAAATTTCATAAGCAATATAAAAACTTATGTACAAAATAAAAACTCCTTCCATCCACTAAAAGGACGAAAGGAGAATAATTTCGCGGTACCACCTTTTTTCACAAACTAAAGCATTAGTCTATGCACTTAAAAATGATAACGGTCTGCACCGGCTTCTCCTACTCCATTCAAAGAAGCAACTCCTGGGCGACCTTCCAATGCATCTACATAAGAAATCTTTCAGCAAATGATTTCTCTCTCTGTAAAGAGATCGCAATTGTACTCTTCCCAATCAACGTTTCACCTGTTATGAAATTGATCTATTCTATATTACTAAAAAATTCTTTTTTCCGTCAATATCTTCGCCAATTTTCCGTATTTATATACGGGCACCTATCACTAGTGTTTTGCATAAGATGTTAATACGTCAATATTCCTGCAAGCAGAAGCTAAATACTTTCTCATTGTTTATGTGTTGAGAAGGATCACAGCTTAAGAATAGTTTATTTTATGGCAGATAATGGAGGAGGAGTTGTGATATGAAGCGGAGGTATAACCCTTACACCCTTCCGCCATGGGTAAGACAAATACGAGATGTCGGCATCCAAATTATTATTCCATTAACAATTTTCCAAGGTATTCGTACTGTATTCTTTCCAACATCCTTTGATGTATTATTACTAGCTCTTTTAATCTTTTTAGCTATTGCTTTTCGTTATGATTGGATATGATATCCTTGAATAACACAATATGCTAAACGCTCCTACTTTTCCACAATAAAAATGAGGCTGACACTTTGTCGCCTCATTCGTTTTTTACTCAGATGCCTCTGCTTGCATTTTCTTCTTCTCTTCTACTTCTGATATGTTCATGACGATGTATTCTATATTTTTAAAATGCCAATATGCTTTAACTAATTGTCTGTTCTTTTCCAGCTCAGATTCGGTTTTGTCTCTATTGACAAAGCTTTCAATGATACGGCATATCCGATCGGGAAAGGCAAGATAACTTAAAAATAATAGCATTTCCTCTTCTTTATACGGGTAAATTTTTTGATACGTATAAAACCAGTTTACACAATCATTACATTGGGTCGGATATGATGAGGCTGTTCGATTCATGAATAAGAGGAAGTCATCAATTGGTGCAGCATATTTAGCCTTTTCAAAGTTTGTTAGATAGCCGGTTCCTTGATCATCATATAAAAAATGGTGAGAGGATATTTTCCCATGAACTAATACAATTCTTCCTTTTTCCTTTCCCTCCATCGCTTCCGACCATTCTTGCAGCTTCTTTTTAGAGAAATCGATCGCACGGCTTACCTCAATAAAATAGGTGACAGCTTGTAGTTCAAAAGGTGATAGATATAATCTTCGCTCACATTGGTCAACATATTTTTCGTACAGAAGTTTCATCCTTTCCCAGCGCTGCGATAATGCATCATAATGTTTAGCTGCTTCTTGACCATTTAGTTGCACTTCCCTTTCAGTATGGCTATGCATTTTAGCGATTTCTTTAAATAAGTATTGATGTCGTGCATCCAGCTCATCCTCTGGTTCATTAGCCAACCAAGGCATCATATAATAATATTCCTTGTTATTTTGAGTAATGAACTGCTGTTGTCTATTCTTTACAATTGGAACATAACTTTTATAACCTTGTTGGCTTAAGATTTTAAAAGAATCAACAAAAGCAGGATTGAATTGTTTTGGAAGCTTTTTCAAAACATATGTCCCTGTATCTGTATATACCTTTATTGTTTTACGGCTTATATCTTCTATATATTCAGCACGAATATCATAATTCATTAAAAGCGGCCTTAGTTCTTGAACTTGTATAGCCAATGATTGACACCTCAAATCCTCTAATGAGAAATTGAAAAAAACAGCTGAGGTAAATGTAGCCCCATGCTGTTTCTTCAAGTATTTTACAGGATCCCTTAATTCCTAACTTTAGTTGCAATTCAATTAGGGATCAATACAAGGAATAGATCTAAATCACTTACGATTATTTACTTGTTGAATAGGCAGGGATGTAAAGAATTTGTCCTTCATAAACATCTTGATCCGCATGAAAATCATTAACTCTCATAAGCTGTTGAACAGTAATATCATATCGTTCACAGATCAGATCTATTGTATCTCCCTGCTGAACAATACACATTTTCACTCGTGAGAAATCCTCATCATCTTCGCGGGCAAAAAGACTTGTTAAATAATGTGCATCCTTTGGATTGCTTTCTTCTTCTCTTTTTTCTTCAGCTTCCTCTTGAATTTCTTCGTTTTCAACATTTTCTGTTTTAGAGAACAAGGAATATTGAATCTCAGGCGGTCCCTCTGTTACCTCTTCTATCTCTTCTTGTTTCCTTACCTCTACAATGAATGGGTTATAAATGTCTTCTTCCTGAATATCTTCTGCCTGGCTGCTATACAATTCTTCGCTCTCTTCTTGTCTCGGAATGGAAGCGGCAATACTTTCTTTTTCTTCCTCTTTATCCTCTGTTTCCAATTGACCTATCGGCTCTACTTGATCCAAAGACAATTTGTCCACGTCTTTCTCAACAGATTCATGTTCCTGATATAATGATGAAAAAGGATTTGAAGGTCTTTGCTCAAATGGCAGCGGTGAAGGTTGGCTGTCATATTCAAAGGTTTCTTCTTGTTGTTCCCCTCTGTAAAGCGGTTCTAATTCCTCTTCTTCCCTGCTTTCCACTTCATCGGCAACCTGTTGTTGGGACTGCTCATTTGTAATGCCGCCAATCGATAAGTCAGCAACTAATTTTAAACATTTTAACTCTGGAAGCTCATAATCAAATGAATCAATGGCCACATATACTTCATCTAAATTTTCAATTCTGTTGCTTGGAATCGTGATATCTACCGGAAAACGGTGATTTAATATGCTTATACCATCTTCACGTGTAGAAACTTCATTTACATAACGTACATTAGCATATTCATATTGGTCTTTTTGGTCTTCCACCTTTGCTTCATTATCTATTTTGTATTCACCCGAAAGTTGAAGTGCACCTCTAATGGAAATATACTGATCATGCTCATGAATTGTGATATCAGGCTCTAATGAAATTGTTAAAAGTTCAAATACTTCCTGTCCTTTTTGAAACCAGACTGATTCTTCTACAGAAAAACGTAATTGTTCTTGATCCTGTGGCAAAGATATTTCCTCCTTTCAAATAGCCTAACAAATTACTATGACATTACAGATGTATGTGGAAAGGAAGGAAAATATGATAAGTTTCTTTGCAGACTTATCCAAAGGATCAAGCATTCGCCATTCCCTAAGCTTCTATTTTAAATTCTATATTAAAAGGCCTAACACAATGTGCTAGACCCTCTTTCATCTTATTTTAATGCAGCAAATGCTTTTTTAGCTGCCTCGATTGTATAATCAATGTCCTCATAACTATGTGCGGTTGATAAGAATAAGCCTTCAAACTGTGAAGGCGGGAGGAATACTCCCTCATTTGCCATGCTTCGATAATAGCTGGCAAAATGCTCAAGATTAGATGTTTTTGCTTTTTCATAGTTTGTAACAGGTTCGTTTGTAAAGAAGAAACCAATCATGGATCCGGCGCGATTGATCGTATGAGGAATTTCATATTCTTTGGCAGCCTCGGATAATCCCGATTCAAGGCGGTCTGCTTTTCGTTTAAATTCTTTGTAGGAATCTCTTGTTAACTGCTTTAATGTTTCATATCCAGCCGTCATAGCCAAAGGATTTCCTGACAAGGTACCAGCTTGATAAATTGGACCGCTCGGTGCAATTTGCTGCATGATTTCGGCTTTACCTCCGTATGCTCCTACTGGCAATCCTCCACCTATTACTTTTCCTAAACATGTTAAATCAGGTGTAACACCAAAATAGTCCTGTGCACAGCCATAATCAACACGGAAGCCTGTCATGACTTCATCAAAAATAAGCAGAGCACCTGCTTGCTCTGTCACTTCACGCAAGCCCTCTAAAAATCCTGGCTGAGGCGGAACAACTCCCATGTTTCCGGCAACAGGCTCAACGATCACACCAGCAATATCTTCTCCAAATTGTTTGAATGCATACCGAACGCTATCAAGGTCATTATAAGGAACCGTAATCGTATTTTTCGCAACGCCTTCGGGAACACCAGGACTGTCCGGTAATCCTAATGTTGCCACTCCAGACCCAGCTTTTATTAATAAAGAATCGCCATGGCCGTGGTAACAGCCTTCAAATTTTAGAATTTTATTACGGCCGGTATACCCGCGAGCTAAGCGTAAGGCACTCATCGTTGCCTCAGTGCCAGAGCTTACCATTCTCACAATTTCAATTGAAGGGACTCGTTCAATAACAAGCTTGGCTAATTCATTTTCGATTAATGTCGGCGCCCCAAAACTTGTCCCAGATTCAACGACCTTTTTAATGGCTTCGACCACTGTGTCATGTGAATGACCATGAATGAGAGGTCCCCATGATAAGACATAATCAATATATTCATTTCCATCAATATCGAAAATTTTCGAGCCTTTCCCGCGTTCCATGAAAATCGGATTCATCCCTACAGATTTAAAAGCACGAACAGGGCTGTTAACTCCTCCCGGCATTAATGTTAATGCCTCTTCGAATGCCTTTTCGCTCTTTGCATAGCTTTTCATTTTTATTCCCCTTTCTCACTGACGATTGAAGTAATCAGTATTTATATTATTGATCTTCCTTTAACCAGCGAGCAACATCTTTTGCAAAGTAAGTAATCACTAGATCCACACCCGCACGCTTCATGCCAACTAGCATTTCCATGACAATTGCTTTTTCATCGACCCAGCCGTTTTGTGCTGCTGCCTTAATCATTGAGTACTCACCGCTAACGTTATAAGCAACAAGAGGTACATTAAAATGATCTTTCATATCACGGATAATGTCTAAATAAGCAAGCGCAGGCTTTACAATTAAAAAGTCTGCCCCTTCTTCTAGATCTGACTGGGCTTCTCTAAAGGCTTCCTCTCGATTTGCCGGGTCCATTTGATAGGTTTTACGGTCACCGAATTGCGGTGTACTTTGTGCGGCATCACGAAATGGTCCATAAAATGCGCTGGCATATTTTACTGCATACGACATAATCGGAATATGCTCAAAACCAGCCTCATCCAAGCCATGACGAATGGCGGCAACAAAACCGTCCATCATATTTGAAGGTGCTATGATATCTGCTCCAGCCTTAGCTTGACTTACAGCAGTGCGTGCCAATAAATCAAGTGTTGGATCATTCAGAATCTGTCCATTTTCAACAATTCCACAGTGTCCATGGTCGGTATATTCACAAAGACAAGTATCTGCAACAACAAGCAGCTCTGGGAAAGCTTCCTTCACCTGTCTTGTTGCTCGTTGAACAATACCGTGGTCATGATATGCCTGGGTACCTGTCTCATCCTTCTGTTCTTGTTCAGGTACTCCAAATAAGATGACCGACTTAATGCCCAACGAAACAACCTCTTCTATTTCTTGATTTAATAAATCTAATGATAAATGAAAAACACCTGGCATCGAAGGGACTTCATTTTTTATATTTTCTCCTTCCACCACAAAAATCGGATAAATAAAATCCTCTACTCTTACATGGTTTTCTCGTAACATCGCCCGCATATTTGCACTTGAGCGCAGGCGGCGATGTCTTGCAAATTGAATGTTCATTTATAAACCCTCCTTACTCATTTCATGCTCAATCATGAGCTTTACCATTGCATCAATTGTATAAGAATGAGGCATAATCCCATTGTAGCCATAATCATTTAACTTATCATTTGTAATTGGACCTATACAAACAAATACAACTTTCCTTAAATTATCTTGCAGTTCTTTTTGATTTAAAACCTTCATAAAGCTGTCAACGGTGGAGGAGCTGGTAAAGGTTATAAAATCTAGTTCATCTTGTTGAAGGTATTTTATCAGTTTTTCTGCTTCATCCATCTTATGTATCGTTTCATAAACAACGAGATCTGTCACAGAAAAACCCTTTTGCTTTAATTCCGTCACAAGTGTTGGACGGGCAAGATTCCCGCGGATTGCCAAAATTCTTGAATGTTCCGGCAAGTTTTCCGATAAACTTTCCGCTAATTTTTCTGCAACAAATTCTTCTGGTATTATGGAAACTCGCAAACCTAGTTTTTCCATTTGTTTACTCGTTTTACTGCCAACTGAAGCGGCAATTAAATGACTTAGGTTCGAATATGAAACATTGAATTTATCTAAATAGCTTTTAAAAAAAGAAACGCCATTCGCACTTGTGAACACAATACAATCGTAGTTTTTCAAATGTAAAATGGTCGTTTTGATCATTTGCTCCTGCTTATCATTTGCTCTAATCTCCAGCAGCGGGGCAGGTATTGCGATCCCGCCTGCCGCTTCAATTTTGTCAATAAATTCTTGGACTTGAGCTTTTGCACGTGTAATTAGTACACGTTTCCCCTGCAATGGAAGGCGATCGGCCATTACTGATCGAGCTCCTCTTTTACCCTGTCGATTAACGCTTTTGCACCCTGCTTTGTTAAAGCAGCTGAAACATTCTCGCCGACTTTTACAGGATCATCTCCAGTTGCCTGCTGTTTATAAATTTCCTTTCCATCCGGAGAAGCTATTAAACCAGTAAACGTAATTTCATCGTCTTCACTTACTGATGCAAAACCAGCGATTGGAACCTGACAGCCGCCCTCCATTTTCGCAAGAAATGTTCTTTCTGCAGTAACAGCTAATCGTGTGGCTTTATCCGTTAAGTTTGCAAGCAGGTCAAGTATTTCATCATCATCTTCACGGCACTCAATAGCTAAAGCACCTTGTCCAACTGCAGGCAAACAAATATCCGGCTCTAAAAATTCTGTAACCACTTCCTTGCTCCAGCCCATTCTTGCTAACCCTGCTGCTGCTAGAATAATGGCATCATATTCTTCTGTTTTAAGCTTTTCAAGGCGTGTATCAATATTTCCTCTTATCCATTTTATTTCTAAGTCTGGACGTTCAATTAACAATTGTGCACTTCTTCTTAAGCTGCTTGTTCCAATGATCGAACCCTTTGGCAGATCTGCCAACTTTTTATGGTCTTTTGAAATTAACACATCCCGATGGTCCTCCCGTTTTGGGACACAGCCGACTGTTAGTCCCTCCGGCAGAACACCTGGCATATCTTTCATACTATGTACCGCCATATCGATTTCGCCAGAGAGCATTGCCTGCTCAATTTCTTTGACGAACAAGCCCTTTCCGCCAACTTTCGATAAGGTAACATCTAGTATCTTATCTCCCTTTGTCACAATTTCTTTAACCTCAAACTCAAAGGGAAGTCCAAATGATTTTAACTGATTAATCACCCAATTGGTTTGGGTTAATGCAAGTTTGCTTCGCCTTGAACCAACAATAATTTTTCGCATATAATCCTCCTAGTACAATCTAATGGTGTCATTAAGAGTCCCAAAAATGAAATCTTGATAAGCTGCCGAATAGAAAAAAATTAATTAATAATACGAGGAATGAAGCAACATTTAATAGTGCGACCGACTTTCCTTGCAATTCTTTGACAATGCGATTATATAAATAAATGCTATACGTCAATAAAACCATGAAAGAGCCGAGCACCTTCGCATCATACCAATGAAATTTTTCAATTTTTATATAGGCCCAAATGATGCCTAAAATCAAGCTCAATAACAAGATTGGTACACCAATAACATTTAGTACATACGACATATGATCAAGCTTAGTTAAATCCTCTAATCGCAAAAGACGTCTTCCCCATTTTTTCTTTTTCAGTAGATTATATTGAATCAAATAAAGAATTGAAAAAACAAAGGAAAGGGAAAAAGCCCCATAAGAAAGTATTGCCATTGTGATATGAATCAATAACAATTCAGAAACAAGCTTACTTGAAACCGCTGCCGACTCGTATTGCGCCGGTGCGAAAGTATGTAAAGCCATCATGATAAAGCCGATTACATTTGTAAAAAAAATGATAAACTCTGCTCGTAAAAATTTGTTAATTACTACTGAGAGAGTAACCAACACCCATGTGTAAAAATACAGGCCTTCAAATACATTCAGTACCGGGAATCTTCCAGTTTCAATCATCCGGGAAAATAAAAAAATTGTTTGTAAAAGCCAAACAATAGAAAGTAACCAGAAGGCAACTTGGTTCGCCTTCCGGTTATGGTTAAGAAAATCTATAAAATATAAAAGCACGCAAAATGCATAAAGGATAATCGTTATTTCGTTAAGTCTAGTTAAACTCATCTCCATATATAAAGGTCCTCTCACTTACGATTGAAGTGAAGCACGATATTCTGAAAGCTGCTCATTTGAAAGCAATGATCGTTTTTCCGCTCTCTCTTTTTGCACTAAATCTTCAACAGCATCTTCAATGTTAAAGATTTTCATAAATAGATCTAACGATTCTTCAGCATTCGGTTCAGCTGAAAGCTCTTTCACTTTTACAATAGGATCTCTTAACAATTGATTGATGATGCTTTTCGTATGCTTGCTAAGCAGCTTTCTTTCCCGCTCTGTTAAATTAGGCATTTTCCGCTCAATGCTTTGCATCGTTTCTGCTTGAATGGATAATGCTTTTTGACGAAGAGCTGAAATAACCGGAACAACTCCTAAGGTATTAATCCATTGTTTAAATTGAACAATTTCCCCTTCAATCATTAGTTCAATTTTCTCAGCAGCGATTTTTCGTTCCTGCAGATTTGCCTCAACAATTCCCTGTAAATCATCAATATCATATAGGAAAACACCGTCTAATTCTTCAAGCTTTGGATCCAAGTCACGAGGCACTGCAATATCCACCATGAATAATGGACGGCCTTTTCTTAATCTTTCAACATTAGCCATCATATCTTTTGTAATCACAAAATCCTTAGCACCAGTCGAACTGATAAGAATATCCGCTTCAACTAAGCCACATTGCAATTCATTGATCGCTTTCGCTTTTCCATTAAAGCGACTGGCGAGCTCTTGTGCTTTTTTAAGCGTTCTATTCATGACCGTGACTTCCCCTACACCGCTTCCATGAAGATTTTGCACGGCAAGTTCGCCCATTTTCCCGGCCCCTAAAATAAGCACATGCTTATGTTTTAAGTCGCCAAATATTTTCTTCGCTAATTCAACAGCCGCATAACTAACTGATACTGCATTAGCCCCGATATCTGTTTCTGAGTGGGACCGTTTTGCCAGTGTTATTACCTGTTTAAATAACTGATTAAAGATTGTGCCTATAGTTTGCTGTTCTTGAGCTAGCAAAAAGCTTGTTCGTACCTGCCCTAAGATTTGCGTTTCCCCTAGAATCATTGAATCTAATCCGCACGCAACTCTATATAAATGCTCTAATGCACCATCATGTTCATAGATCATTAAATACGGTGAAATCTCTTCTTTATCTAAGCCGAACCATTCTGCAAGAAACGCCTTAATATAATAGCGTCCAGTGTGAAGCTGGTCGACTACCGCATAGATCTCTGTACGATTACATGTAGACACAATGACATTTTCCAGTATGCTTTTTTGGTCTTTTAACTGTTTCATCGCATCTTCAAGCTCGTTCGGTTGGAATGAAAGCTTTTCGCGAATTTCAACAGGGGCTGTTTTATAGTTTAAGCCGACAACTAGTATATGCATTTTTTCCTTTACACCCCCACATGCAAAGTTCCCTTTAAGTATAGTATACCATCCCTAATTTCAATCTCGTTTCATAAAATGTGAACAGTTTTGAAACTCTATGGTATGATAAATAAGATTTATAAATTGTACAATTTTTCAGTTGACTTGTAAATTTATCAGTCATAAAATCTGACATAGATTTTACACGATTTGACAAGATTCACATACTCTCCACTCTGTACAATAACAAATATTAAGCTGCTAATCAAGTTATCGGTTTGAAAGAACCCTTTACTTTCTTTTCATTAAAGCATTTAACAAGATATTATTATGTTATGAGGTGTTCCTTTGAAAAAACTATCTTTATTACCTGGAATAATCTTACTAGGGATAGGCATTTTTTATTCTCTCCAAAAATTAAATATTCAATTATTCGAAAATCAACAAAGTTGGCAAGGATTGCTCATTCTTTTAGGTGCAGCATTCTTAATAAGCGGACATTTCGAAAAGGACAATACGGCCATTCTTCCAGGCATCCTCTTATTTGGTCTTGGAATTCACTTTATTTATCAGCCAAAGCTGCCGACATGGCCAGATCATCCAGCTGCATTTTTATTTATTTTATCGATTGGAATGCTGCTTACAGCAGCGCGAACAAAATCAGGCTATGCAACCGGGATGCTGCTGCTAGCAATCGGATTATTTCTACACTTCTTTCAAACCATTATCCAATCATTTTCTATTGTTGAAAATGGGGCAGAGCTTATCGAGAGCTATTGGCCATTTTTAATGATTTTAATAGGTAGTCTCTTATTGTTTGTTAAAAGGAGAAAATAATTCTCTAAAGCAAAAGGGTCCCTAACAAACACAAAATCGTGTTTGTTGGGGACCCTTTTATGCGATATAATCTCCAATCAATTTCCAAGCTTCCTCTTTCCCTTGGCCGGTTTCAGATGAAAATAATACAAATGAATCTGATTTTTCCATATTTAAGGTATCCTTAATAACCTTTACATGCTTCTGCCATTTGCTTTTAGGAATTTTGTCCGCTTTTGTAGCGACAATCATGGTCGGAATTTCATAGTGCTTTAGAAATTCGTACATTAACACATCATCGTTTGTAGGAGGATGACGCACATCGATTAACAATACAACTGCCCTAAGCTGCTTGCGGGTGGTGATATACGTCTCAATCATTCTTCCCCAAGCCTCACGTTCTTTTTTGCTAACCTTTGCATATCCATAACCTGGTACATCAACAAAATGCAGAATCTCATTAATGAGATAAAAGTTTAAAGTTTGTGTCTTCCCAGGCTTTGAAGATGTGCGTGCAAGGTTCTTTCTTGCAAGCATCTTATTGATAAACGATGATTTTCCTACATTTGATCGACCTGCAAGAGCAATCTCTGGGAGATCTCCTTCGGGATATTGATCCGGCTTTACTGCACTTATAACGATTTCAGAACTAGTTACTTTCATTGCTTCTCCCCTGCTAATGCATGTTTTAAAACTTCATCAAGATGTGACACAAGCACAAAGTTAAGCTCCTTACGGACACTTTCAGGAATATCATCTAAGTCCTTTTCATTTTCCTTAGGTACAATGACTTTCGTTAAGCCTGCACGATGGGCACTAAGTGATTTTTCTTTTAAGCCGCCAATTGGCAAAACTCTTCCCCTTAATGTAATTTCACCTGTCATACCAACCTCTTTACGTACTGGTCTCCCAGTTAATGCTGAGATTAATGCAGTAGCCATTGTAATTCCAGCTGACGGACCGTCTTTTGGAACAGCACCTTCTGGTACGTGAATATGAATATCATTCTTCTCATGAAAGTCTTGATCAATCTGAAGCTCTTGTGCCCTAGAGCGAATATACGAAAAGGCTGCCTGTGCAGATTCCTTCATCACGTCCCCAAGCTTTCCTGTCAAAATCAGCTTTCCTTTTCCTGGTGCAACCGATACCTCAATTGATAACGTATCTCCGCCAACAGTAGTATAAGCTAATCCTGTTGCAACACCGATTTGATCCTCAAATTCAGCTTGACCATATCTAAAGCGATGTTTACCAAGATAATCTTCAAGATTTTTATCTGTGATGATAATTTTTTTACGCTCTTCTTTCACAATAAGCTTTGCAGCTTTTCGACAAACAGTAGCCAATTGACGCTCTAGCCCACGCACACCTGCTTCTCTCGTATAATAACGGATAATGCTTTGAATTCCGTCGTCACGTATTTGTAAATGTGATTTTTTAAGACCATGTTCTTTTAATTGCTTTGGCAATAAATGGTCTTTTGCAATATGCACCTTTTCCAGTTCTGTATAACCGGCGATATTAATAATTTCCATACGATCACGCAGCGGGCCTGGAATGGTAGCCAGATTGTTTGCCGTTGCAATAAACATAACCTTTGATAAATCATATGTCTCTTCAATATAGTGATCACTGAAGCTATGGTTTTGCTCGGGATCTAATACTTCAAGCAATGCCGCTGAAGGGTCGCCTCTAAAGTCGCTGGACATTTTATCAATTTCATCTAATAAAAAGACTGGATTAATCGTGCCAGCTTTTTTCATTCCTTGAATAATTCGTCCAGGCATTGCTCCGACATATGTTCGGCGGTGACCGCGAATTTCAGATTCGTCTCTAACACCGCCAAGTGAGATGCGGACGAAATGACGGTTTAATGATTTTGCTACAGATCGTGCCAGTGATGTTTTCCCCACTCCTGGAGGGCCTGCTAAACATAAGATCGGTCCTTTTAACGAGTTGGTTAGTTGTTGCACTGCAAGGTACTCTAAAACACGCTCTTTTACCTTCTCAAGACCATAATGATCCTCATTAAGAATTTCTTCAGCTATGTTAATATCTAAACGGTCTTCCGTTGCTGTTGTCCATGGTAATGAAAGTAGCCATTCAATATAATTACGTATTACAGCACTTTCTGCTGAGCTTGAAGGAACCTTTTCATACCGGTCCAATTCTTTTAAGGCAACGACTTTAATATTCTCAGGCATACCTGCTTTTTCAATCCGTTCAGAGATGGAAGATACCTCCCCACCCTTGCCTTCCTTTTCACCAAGCTCTTTTTGAATAGCCTTCATTTGCTCACGAAGATAATATTCCTTTTGAGTTCTTTCCATCGAACGCTTTACACGTTGTCCGATTTTTTTCTCAAGCTGCAGGACTTCTTTCTCGTTATGGAGAATCGAGATGACTTTATTTAGTCTTTCTTTTACATCAAGTGTTTCAAGTACCTCTTGCTTTTCTTTGAGCTTTAAAGGCAAGTGAGAAGCGATAATATCCGCCATTCTTCCAGGCTCATTAATATCTGTTACCGTAGCATATGTTTCAGCTGAAATTTTCTTTGCAAGCTTTATGTATTGCTCAAAATATTCTAGCATCGTTCTCATTAACGCTTCTTCTTCAACACTTTTTTCCTCAGGATCCTTATAGACAGCAACTTCTACAGAATAATAATCATCTTCTTCAAGAAAGCGTTGAATTTCTCCACGCTCGATTCCTTCTACAAGTACCCGGATGGTACCATTCGGTAACTTTAACATTTGCTTGATTTTAGTTAATGTACCAATTTCATAAATATCTTCTTTTTGCGGCTCATCTATGGCAACTTCTTTTTGTGTCGTTAAAAAAATGATATGATCATCCATCATGGCTTTTTCTAACGCCTGAACAGATTTATCTCTCCCTACATCAAGGTGTAGTACCATTGTTGGATATACTAACAAGCCTCGCAGCGGTAGGAGGGGGACGATTTGAGTATTTGCTTTCGCCATGCGCTTATACCTCCATGACATAATAATAAGTTCTTGTACAATTCTATCCTATTCTCTTTTAAGTGTCTATTTGAAACCACTACACTCATTTAGGTAGTATACCCCATTCACTAACAGATAAAAAGTGAGAGTTGGTCGAAATAGGAGCAAATTATTCGAGATCTGTCCCCTATTTCGTAAAGAAGGGGTCAGTCCCCTAAAAAGTTTTATACTAATTACTTAGTAATAAACTCTCTAGAGGACTGACCCCGGTATTAAAGCTTCATACCGATTCCTGATGTGGAAATGCTTGTGTGTTTTTTTGCAGCAAAGGGCTGGTTCTTTCTGTTGGTGGATTGACAAGAGCTATGTCAAAGACTTCTTGTAAGTGTGTTACGGGTACAATGTTTATGTCATTAATATCTTTTAAAATTGATTGCATGTTTTCTTTTGGAATGATCACTGTCTTTGCTCCAGCTTTTTTTGCCGCTTTGATTTTCGGAATGACCCCTCCAATTGGTTTGACATACCCGTGGATACTAATTTCTCCTGTCATGGCAACCGTATGATCAATTGAGATTTTATGAATCGCAGAAAAGATTCCTGTTGCCATCGCTATTCCTGCCGATGGTCCATCAATTGGCGTGCCGCCTGGGAAATTTACATGGATATCATAATCACCTGCATGAATTCCCATAGACCTAAGAACAGTTATGACATTTTCAATTGAACCTTTTGCCATACTTTTCCTTCTAATTGATTTTGAACGATCCCCGATGCTTTCTTCTTCAACAATTCCGGTAATATTGATGGAACCCTTATCTTTCTCTGCTGGAATAACGGTTACTTCTATTTCTAATAGAGCTCCTGTATTTGGGCCATATACAGCTAATCCATTCACTAAACCTACCATAGCCTTGTTATTAATCTTTTTCTCATGTCTTGGTGTTAATTGGCTTGAATGGATTACCCATTCAATGTCTTCAACAGTTATTTCATTTCGATCCTCTGACATCGCCATCCCTGTAGCGATTTGCATTAAATTGACTACCTCACGGCCATTGCGGACATATGAGGTTAGCATATCTATTCCTTCATCATTTACAATCATATTTACCTTATCCGCTGCTTTTCTCGCAACTATGGCAAGTTCATCCTGTTCAAGCTCCCTGAAGAAAACTTCTAAACATCTCGAGCGAATAGCTGGCGGAATCTCGTTAGGTGTTCTCGTTGTTGCACCAATTAAGCGAAAATCAGCCGGCAAACCATTTTTAAAGATATCGTGAATATGGTTTGGTATTTGTGTATTTTCTTCATTATAATAAGCGCTTTCCAAAAATACTTTACGATCCTCTAACACTTTTAATAGCTTATTCATTTGAATAGGATGAAGTTCACCAATTTCATCTATAAACAGAACTCCCCCATGTGCATGGGAAACCGCTCCTTGCTTCGGCTGAGGGATTCCTGCTTGCCCCATAGCCCCTGCTCCCTGATAAATGGGGTCATGTACAGAGCCGATAAGAGGATCAGCAATTCCTCTTTCATCAAACCTAGCCGTTGTTGCATCCAATTCAACAAAAACAGCATTATCCTTAAATGGTGATCTCACATTCCGTTTTGCTTCCTCTAATACAAGTCTTGCAGCAGCTGTTTTTCCGACACCAGGCGGTCCATAAATAATGACATGCTGAGGATTTGAACCACAAAGCGCTGCCCGCAAAGAGCGAATTCCATCTTCTTGTCCCACAATATCCTGGAAACTCTTTGGTCTTACTTTTTCAGCTAACGGTTCTGTTAAACGAATCGCCCTCATTTTTCTTAATTGTTCCATTTCTTTTTTTGATTCACGATCTATTGAGATTTTTTGCGTTCTTTGACTTTTTAACAAATTCCAAAAGTACATCCCGATGATAATTCCAAAAAACAGCTGAATAAACAAAGCGATACTTGTCCAACTCATTGTAGTCCCTCCTGCTAAGGTGTCTTGATTACCGCTACTTGTTGTGCAAAAATAACCGAATTTCTAAATCAAGAAACTTTTCGGTCATACTTATCTCGTCCTTTTTCGTCCATTTGTAAGTGAGTTTTTCAAAGATGAACAAAATTGTTATGTAATTAACCGGGTTCTACTCACTTAAAGCTGACAAAAGGCAAGCCTCTGCTTGCCAATATCCAGGCAAAAATATTCGATTGATCTTTATAGTATGGAGCGGTTTATTTATAGCTAGTATCTCCGAGGTTTAGCAGGAATAAACATGTTAAAATTAAGAAAAGCACAAGGTGCTTTCCTTAGCCTAGGGCAAATAAAACACTCATGAATAGAACGTTCTTTGCCTTCAATTCATGAGGGGCTAGGCGCTGGACAACTAAGATAAAATTTTATACTTTACCTTTATAAAAAGGAAGCTGATTTGAGCTCAGCTTCCTTTTTGGTGTGATACACTTTTTATGCAGATGTTTTTTTATCTTCTTGAATAACTGTTCCATCATTTAAGATAAGTTTTGGCGGGGTATTGCCGGTAACTGTTTCAGCAGTAATGATTGTTTTCACAATATCTTCACGTGATGGAAGATCAAACATCATATCGAGCATAATTCCTTCAATAATAGAACGCAGGCCACGAGCACCAGTTTTTCGTTCAATTGCTTTTTTCGCAATTTCAATGAGGGCTCCTTCTTCAAACTCAAGTTCAACGCCATCAAGATCTAACATCTTTTGATATTGTTTAACCAGAGCGTTTTTCGGTTTTGTTAAAATTTCAACTAAGGCGTCCTCATCAAGTGGTTCTAGGCTTGCAATAACCGGTAAACGGCCAATAAACTCTGGGATTAAACCAAATTTCAATAAATCTTCGGGCAGTACCTGTGAAAGCAACGCTTTTTTATCGAGATCAGCATTTTTATTTTCTGAGCCAAAGCCAATCACTTTTTTACCAAGACGGCGCTTGATAATTTGTTCAATTCCGTCAAACGCACCACCGCAAATAAAAAGAATATTGGTTGTATCAATTTGGATAAATTCCTGATGTGGATGCTTTCTTCCACCCTGTGGAGGAACACTTGCTACCGTACCCTCAAGAATTTTTAGCAATGCTTGCTGAACACCTTCACCTGAAACATCACGTGTAATGGATGGGTTCTCAGATTTGCGAGCTACCTTATCGATTTCATCAATATAGATAATTCCTTTTTCTGCTTTTTCAACATCATAGTCTGCAGCTTGAATAAGCTTTAATAAAATGTTTTCAACATCTTCCCCAACATATCCAGCCTCTGTTAATGAAGTTGCATCAGCAATCGCAAAAGGTACATTTAAAATGCGTGCCAAAGTTTGTGCAAGCAGTGTTTTACCACTTCCAGTAGGACCAATCATCGCAATATTACTTTTAGAAAGCTCAACATCATCAATCTTACTGTTTGAATTAATTCGCTTGTAGTGGTTATATACAGCAACAGCTAAGGATTTCTTAGCCTGGTCTTGACCGATTACATACTCATCTAATATTTCATTAATTTCTCTTGGTTTTGGAACATCTTTAAATTCAACTTCTTCTTCAGTTCCAAGTTCTTCCTCAACAATCTCAGTGCAAAGCTCAATACACTCATCACATATATAAACTCCAGGTCCAGCAACCAGCTTGCGAACCTGATCTTGAGTTTTACCGCAAAATGAACATTTTAACTGTCCTTTTTCGTCGTTAAATTTAAACATTGTTTCACCCCTTGTATCTTTATCTCACTCTAATGATTCTGCCCCACCCCAATAAAAAGCTTTCTATTTCAAGTATAATCAGGTCATTGCAGGTAGGTTGTTCTTCCTTACACATATGTAAAGAAATTAATTGTAAAAACAGGTGTATGTATTGCATTTTACCATAAGTTATAGGTTAACAGGTAATGATACTACTTCAACTTTAAAAAAGGTTATAAAATTTAATGGAATATATTCTAACTATTCCCCAACTAATTAACCCTTCATATAGCTTTGAAAACATTTTATTACTTCATGTGTATGTATGTATTGGCTTTCTTATATCATTCCCAAAGGAATATAAATAAAACATGATTGTATAAAACAAGGCACGATCCAATCGCGCCTTGTTCTTTAATTATTATTATGCAACAACTTTGCTATTTTCCACAAGAAAATCGATCGCTTTACGAACTTTTAAGTCTTCTTTTAGACCTTCAGCTGATCCGCCTAATGCTTGTTTAATGCTTTCAACAGGCATGTTGTACATTTCAGCCATTTTTGTTAGTTCTGCTTCAACATCTTCATCAGAAACTTGAATATTTTCAGCTTTAGCAATTGCTTCAAGTGTTAAGTTGTATTTTACGCGCTTCTCTGCATCTTCACTCATTTGAGCTTTTAATGCTTCTTCATCTTGACCTGAGAATTGGAAGTAAAGATCAAGATTCATACCTTGCATTTGAAGACGTTGCTCAAATTCCTGCATCATGCGGGAAATTTCATTTTCAATTAAAGCATTAGGAATGTCAACTTCCACACCTTCTGCTGCTTTCTCAACTAATGTGTCACGTAATTTATTTTCTGATTCAGTCTTTTTTGCTTCTTCAAGACGAGTTCTTGTTTGAGCTTTTAGCTCTTCAAGTGTTTCAACTTCATCGTTAACATCTTTAGCAAATTCATCATCTAAAGCTGGAAGCTGTTTAGATTTGATTTCATGAACTTTCACTTTGAAAACAGCTGGTTTACCGGCAAGGTTTTCTGCGTGATACTCTTCTGGGAATGTCACTTCAACATCCTTTTCAGCTCCTGCTTCTAAACCGATAAGCTGATCTTCAAAGCCTGGGATGAAAGAACCTGAACCAATTTCTAATGAATAGTTTTCAGCAGCTCCGCCTTCAAAAGCTTCTCCATCAACATAGCCATCGAAGTCGATAACAGCAGTATCGCCGTTTTCAATAGCACCTTCTTCTTTTACAACAAGCTCAGCATGGCGTTCTTGAAGTTGTTTTAGTTCGTTTTCAACATCTTCATCTGTAACAGTATCGTCTAATTTTTCAACTTCTAGACCTTTATATTCACCTAATTTTACTTCAGGCTTAACAGTAACTTTTGCAGTGAAGATTAAACTCTTACCTTTTTCAATTTGTTCAACATCAATTTCAGGACGATCAACTGGCTCAATTCCAGCTTCGTCAACTGCATTTGGATATGCTGTAGGAAGAATGATATCTAATGCATCTTGATATAGAGATTCAACACCAAAGCGCTGCTCGAACATTCCGCGTGGAACCTTCCCTTTACGGAAACCAGGAATAGAAACCTGTTTAACCACCTTTTTAAATGCTTCATCAAGTGCTTTAGTGAATTCCTCAGCTGGAACTTCAACCGTTAGAACGCCATCGTTCCCCTCTAATTTTTCCCATTTTACTGACATATGTTGTTCCCTCCAAAAATCTATAATGATGTGCGAATAAGTGATAAGTTTATCGATGTGGCTGCTTGTCCAGTTTTAACAATCATCCACATCGATATACCTGTTTATGTACGGTAGTAATAACCGATTGCTAACCTTGCTAAAGGATTTCGCATTATTGAAACTTCCACTCGTGAGAATCTCCTCATCCCAGGCATTGTTAGTTTCACTTACCTCAGTTCATACTGTCATTAACTCGCTAGACAGGTTAGAACGGGATAAAAAAGAAGGCTCATTTTGCCAACAATAAAATGACCTTACTACGATCATCACTATTTTGCAACCATTTTATTATAACATAGAAAAGATTCCTTTCAACATATAGCCTCATATTTGCATATAAGAAATTTCTTCTATTTGATAAATTTTTTTACATGCTTCATGTAATGAGGGCATTGAAAGGTTATATAAGTCCTTTATCTCTTCAGGATCCAGTGTGATTCCATGCATTTCATACCCGACCATATGCAATGCTGCTGCCCATAAATTAGCATCTGTCGGCTTAGGAAGCAAAGGAAAAAGAACATATAAATGACGAATCCAAAGCTCCTTTACCGCCTCAAAAAGGGTTGGATTTTCATTACCAAGTGTATCATCTAAAATCGTTAGCACTTTTTTTGTAAACGGCAAATCAGATAGATCATCAAGCTGTGCAGGTATAACGGTTACTGTTTCCCCGAATTTATAAACCGTTACTTCCTTTTCAACTTCATTTTCAATCATCAAGTGCAGGATCATTGATTTAATCATAGGATGACTATTCGGATTTTCTAATAGCAACTTAAGCGAAGAAAAATGCTTGCTTAAATTCCGATCTCGTAATGATTGGATATAAGCCATTTGCTTATTTGTATTTTCTAAGATGTCTTCAATATATAATGGCTGCTCCTCATCATCCGATTCCATAATATCCTCATCATTTTGTGTCATCTTCCGGCTAAATTCTAACAATTTATAAAAATGCTCAGCACTTTCTGCAGGAAGTTGATTCTCCTCTAACACCGCTTCAATTGTCGTTTGAACCTCTCTGTATTCCCGAAGCTGAATCAAAATCGTTAAATAAATTTGCAAAACTGTAAAGTAGTGGCCGATATCTTCCAGAAGCATTTTTTTGCATATTTCCTTTGCCTCTGCAAGCTCACCCAGTTCCATAAAACATATGGCCATCCCTAAGTGAAGCTCAGCCTTATCTTCTTTTAATTTTTTTGCTTCAGAAAACATATTTAGAGCTTCATGATATTTTTTCTCTTTTAATAAATCCATTCCCTTTTCAATATAACGGTCCTTTAAATTAGGAAAGGGAATAACTTTTGAGCGCTTTTTCTTTTCCATTATGTTGGTCAACTCCAGCAACCTTTCTTTGTTTTCAAGTTTATCAATCCAACTCTTGGAAAACAAGCAGTTCCTTTCTAAGTAGAAAAAAAGAGCTGCATTATAAAAATGTAGCTCTTCTTTCTACTTCAAATTTCTGGATTTTCTCATCATAATTTAAGGTTAAGTCTATTTCGTCTTTCCCATGCAGAAGCATATCCTTCCAATAAGGGTCTACGGCAAATGTCTCCGATAAATTTTCATTGTCAGTAAGCTTTTGTTCTTCTAGATTGACTTTCAGCTCATATCCTTCAGCATTTGCTTTTTGGCGTATTACATCTAAAACAGCTTGATCTAAAGTGATTGGCAGTAAACCATTTTTCAAACAGTTTTGATGAAAAATATCTGCGTATGATGGTGCTAAAATGACTTTAAATCCATAATCGGAAAGCGCCCATGGAGCATGCTCGCGAGAAGAACCGCAACCAAAGTTCTCACCTGCCAATAAAATGGTAGCTCCCTTGCTTTTCTCTTGATTTAATTCAAATTCAGGGTTTTCAGAACCATCAGGAAGATATCTCCAATCGAAAAAGGCGAAGCGGCCGTAGCCTGTTTTTTCGATTCTTTTAAGGAATTGTTTTGGAATAATTTGGTCTGTATCAACATTGGCTCTATTTAAAACAGCTACTTTTCCTTCATGTGTTGTAAAAGGTTTCATTTTGCCCCTCCTATTAAGCGTGAATTTTCTCCTGAATATGGCGTATATCTACAAATCTGCCATGAATCGCTGCTGCCGCTGCCATGGCCGGGCTAACTAAATGTGTTCTTGCTCCTTTTCCTTGTCTTCCTTCAAAGTTACGATTAGAGGTTGAAGCACAGCGTTCACCTTCAGGAACGACGTCGTTGTTCATGCTTAAGCACATGCTGCAGCCAGATTCTCTCCATTCAAAGCCTGCTTCTTTAAAAATCTCATCCAAGCCTTCTTCTTCAGCAACTTTTTTAACAGTTTGAGATCCCGGTACAACAATTGCTCGTACAGTAGGAGCAACCTTTTGTCCTTGTAAACTTTTAATAACTTCTGCAGCCTGTCTCAAGTCTGTTAAACGTGAATTCGTACATGATCCGATAAAGACATGGTCAATTGTAATATCTTCAATTTTCATATTTGGCTGTAAGCCCATATAGTCAAATGCACGCTTTGCTTCATCGATTTCTTCCTCATGATTGAAGCTATTTAAATCAGGTGTTTTTTCATCTACACCTACAGCCATACCTGGATTTGTTCCCCATGTTACCATTGGTGCAATGTCCTCACCTTGTAATGTGATGACTTTGTCATACTCAGCACCTTCGTCAGTTTTTAACGTTTTCCAATATTCAACAGCTTTTTCGAACTCTTCACCTTTAGGTGCATATTTTCTACCTTTAATATAAGAGAATGTTGTTTCATCAGGTGCAATAAGCCCTGCTCTTGCTCCAGCTTCAATTGACATATTACAGATGGTCATACGCTCATCCATTGATAAGCTTTCAATAACTTCACCTGTATATTCAATAATATAACCAGTACCAAAACGAACGCCATACTTTCCAATGACAGCTAAAATAACATCCTTTGCTGTTACTCCTTTTTGAAGCTTACCTGGAATATGGATATTTAACGTTTTAGGACGTTGTCTCCAAATCGTTTGTGTTGCGAGAACGTGCTCTACCTCACTTGTCCCAATTCCAAAGGCAATTGCTCCGAATGCTCCATGTGTTGATGTATGGCTATCTCCACAAACGATTGTTTTTCCTGGTAAGGTCAACCCTAATTCAGGACCAATAACATGGACAATACCTTGATCCTCACTCTCAAGGTCAGCTAAACGAATGCCAAATTCCTTACAGTTTCGTTCTAGAGCACTAATCTGATTTTTTGCTACCTCATCGTTAATGACAAATCGATTTACCGTTGGAACGTTATGATCCATCGTCGCAAACGTTCTGTCCGGTCTTCTTACTTTACGGTTTTTTTCGCGTAAGCCTTCAAAAGCCTGCGGTGATGTAACTTCATGGATTAAATGTAAATCGATATATAATAAGTCCGGTTTCCCCTGCTCTTGTTGGACTATATGCTCATCATATATCTTTTCAATTATCGTTCTTGGCTTCATAGTCATAACCTCCTTTATAGATGGAAAAATGAGGGGCTGACGAAAGCGAATGTCAGACCCCTCAAACTCAATATAAATAATAAGTCCTAAAAAACTTTGTCATTACATATTGGTCTTATTAAATTCGACTGTCCCCAAACTGGTCAGTTCCCTTTTTACGGATTAAGAATAAGCTTCCATAATGTTTAAAATAGCGTGGTCATCTGCAAGGGCATTCTTAATTTCTTCGCCAATTTCCTTAGTAGTTAGAAACTTACCGCCCTCAGCCAGATCAGCTGTGCGGTTCCCGGCATTTAATACATTATCAACAGCTTTTTCTATTGCTTTTGCTTCTTCTTCTAAACCGAAAGATTGACGAAGCATCATCGCAGCTGAAAGAATTGTCGCTACTGGATTTGCAATATTTTTCCCAGCAATATCTGGTGCTGAACCGTGGACAGGCTCATATAAATGCAAGCCTCCTGAAGATAAACTTGCTGAGGATAGCATTCCAAGTGAACCAGTGATCATGGATGCTTCATCACTTAAAATGTCACCAAACATATTTTCCGTAACAATCACATCAAATTGTCTAGGTGAACGGATGATTTGCATTGCTGCATTATCAACCAGCATATGTTCAAGTGTGACGTCTGGATATCTAGCTGCTACCTCTTCTGCCACTTCTCTCCAAACACGGCTTGATTCTAAAACATTTGCTTTATCAACTGAAGTGACGTGCTTGCGGCGTTTCGATGCTATTTCAAATGCTGAAACTAGGATTCGTTCGATTTCATAGCGTTTATAAAGCAATGTATCGACAACCGCATCCTCACCTTCATGAACAATCCGCTCACTTGGTTTCCCGAAATATAATCCGCCTGTTAGCTCTCGAACGATAACAAAATCTACTCCATTTACATACTCTTTCTTTAAAGGGGAAGAGTCTAGCAAGCTTTCAAATGTTTTAATCGGACGCAGATTTGCATATAAGTCCAGTTCTTTACGTAAAGCTAATAGTCCGCGCTCAGGTCTTAATTCAACAGGATTTTGATCCCATTTTGGACCGCCGACAGCACCTAAAATGATAGCGTCAGATTCCTTACAAATACGAATTGTTTCCTCAGGCAGCGGATTGCCTTTTTGATCAATTGCGTCTCCGCCAATAAGTCCATAATTAAATTGAAATTGATGATGAAAATGTTCTGCAATAGCTTTTAAGATATCAACTGTGACATCAACTACTTCTTTACCTATTCCATCACCCGGTAATAATGCAATTGTTTTTTTCATATTCCCTTCCCCCTTCGAGTGATTTTAAATTAGCAGACTTGCTTCTAGAGTTTGTTTAGGTAGTTCAGAAAGTAATGTCATCCGGTTAACTGCATTGATATAAGCTTTAGCTGATGCCTCTAATACATCCTGTGCCATACCTCTGCCGCTTGCTTCTGTTTCGCCAATTTTAATTTTGACATACACTTGGGCAAGTGCATCTCGACCGCCGCTATTAGACTGAATGCGATAGTCAATTAGATTAATCGAAGTACCAATACAGCGTTCTAAAGTATTGTAGATGGCTTCAACACTTCCTGCTCCTGTTGCAGCTTCCTGAATGATCTCATTTTCGGGATTAATTAACGTTATTGTCGCAGTTGGAACTTGAGATGTCCCATATTGAACCTGCAATGCACTTAACTCATAAGCAGCTTCTTTGCTCGCAACCTTTTCTTCTATAAGAAGGGCTTTTAAATCCTCATCAGAGATTTCCTTTTTCTTCTCTGTCAGTTCTTTAAATGCCATGAATAATTTATTAACCTCTTCATCTGAAATGTCATACCCTAATTCATGTAATCTATTTTTAAATGCATGTCGGCCTGAATGCTTACCAAGCACCATTGAATTTGTTGAGACACCTACAAGCTCAGGTGAAATGATTTCATACGTTGTTTTTTCCTTCAATACGCCGTCTTGATGAATGCCTGATTCATGGGCAAATGCATTTCGGCCAACGACAGCTTTATTTCCTGGAACAACCATTCCTGTAAGATTGCTGATAAGCTCACTAGATCGCTTAATTTCATTTAAAGTCAAGCCTGTTTTTGCTTTGTAATAATCGCTGCGGATATGGAGGGCAACTGCCACTTCCTCTAGCGCAGCATTACCTGCTCTTTCACCAATTCCATTTATGGTCCCTTCAATTTGGCCGGCACCATGTTCAATTGCTGATAGAGAGTTCGCCACTGCCATGCCTAAATCATCATGGCAGTGTGCGGATAGGATAATCTTATCAATACCTTTTACGTTCTCACGTAGATACGTAAAAATTTCTCCATACTCTTTCGGCGTAATATACCCGACTGTATCTGGAATGTTGATAACATTTGCGCCTGCTTCAATCACTTTTTCAACGATTTCAGCTAAATATGGAAGCTCTGTACGGCAGGCATCCTCTGCAGACCATTGAATGATCGGGAAATACTTAGTAGCATATTTCACAGCATCTACAGCCGTTGCAATCACTTGTTCTTTCGACTTTTTCAGCTTATACTCCCGATGAATCGGGGAAGTTGCCAAGAATACATGCAATCTTGGCTCTTCGGCAAATTTTAATGCTTCCCACGCTGCATCGATATCGTTTTTTACAGAACGTGCAAGTCCGGTAACAGAGCTAGTTTTAATTGTTTTCGCAATCTCTTGAACTGCTAATAAATCACCTTTTGATGTAGCAGGAAATCCTGCTTCAATAACGTCCATTCCGAGTCTTTCTAGCTGTTTTGCAATCTCCAGCTTTTCTTTTACATTAAGATTGACGCCTGGAGATTGCTCGCCATCACGGAGCGTTGTATCAAATAGGTTAATTTTTCGCACTCACACTCACCGCTTCTTTCTTGTTTTGTTTAGATTTTACGAACGGCATCATTGCACGAAGCTTCTTACCTACAACTTCGATTTGATGTTCATTTTCGTTGTTATTGATCGCGTTGAATTGAGGGCGGTTTGCTTGGTTTTCTAAAATCCACTCTTTCGCAAATTTACCTGTTTGAATATCTTTTAATACTTCTTTCATTGCTTCTTTAGAACGGCCATCTACAACACGTGGTCCTGAAACGAAGTCACCCCATTGTGCAGTATCAGAGATGGAATATCTCATTCCAGCCATACCATCTTCATACATTAAGTCAACGATTAATTTTAATTCATGTAAACATTCGAAGTAAGCAACTTCAGGCTGATATCCAGCTTCTACTAATGTTTCGAAACCAGCTTTTACTAATGAAGTTAAACCACCGCAAAGCACTGCTTGTTCTCCGAATAAATCTGTTTCAGTTTCTTCTTTAAATGTCGTTTCTAATACGCCAGCGCGAGCTGATCCAACACCTTTTGCATATGCTAAAGCTTTTTCTTTTGCTGTACCAGTTACATCTTGGTAGATCGCGAATAATGCAGGTACACCAGCACCTTCTTCATATGTTCTTCTTACTAAGTGTCCAGGACCTTTTGGTGCAACTAGGAATACATCAACATCTGCAGGAGGAACGATTTGGCTGAAATGTACGTTAAAGCCATGTGCAAATACTAAAGAATTACCTGCTTCTAAACCTGGTTTGATTTCTTCTTCATATACTTTTGCTTGTTGCTCATCTGGAAGTAGTACCATTACGATATCTCCAAGTTGTGCAGCTTCAGCTACTGATACAACATGGTGACCATCTTCAACAGCTTTGTTAAAAGAACCGCCTTGGCGAACACCTACTACTACGTCAACGCCGCTTTCTTTTAAGTTAAGAGCATGTGCATGACCTTGAGAACCATATCCAATGATTGCTACCTTTTTACCTTGTAATGCTGCTTCGTTTACGTCTCCGTTATAATATACTTTTGTCATGTATAATCTCTCCTTCAAAAAATGTAAGTTTATTAGTAGATCTTTTGCTTTTATATAAATCTTAAAACCTGTGCTTCAGGCAAGATTTTTACCTTTGTTAAACGATTGAAATAGGAACTTCCTTGGCAGCTCTTTGTGTGCCGCGAGTAAATGCAGTTGTTCCTGTTCTGGCAATTTCTTTAATGCCATATGGCTTTAATAAATCAATTAATACTTCGATTTTTGATGGCTCGCCCGTTACTTGTACGACAACACTTTCACGGCTGACATCAATCACCGTTGCCCGGAATGGCTGAATGAGTCCTTGAATCTCCATTCTTGTAGCAGGTGTTGACATCACCTTTATTAACGCAAGCTCTCTTGCTACAATTGATTGTGAGGTAATATCAACCACCTTAATCACATCAATTTGTTTATTTAATTGCTTTGTGATTTGCTCAACTTCTTTTTCTTCTTGAACATTTACAACAAGCGTCATTCGTGAAACACCTTCAGTTTCCGCATGACCTACTGTTATGCTTTCAATATTAAAATGTCTTTTCGAAAATAATCCTGTAATTCGATTTAAAACACCTGTTTGATTTAGTACTGTTAATGAAATTATCCTTTTCAAAGCTTTACACCTACCATTTCATGCAACCCTTTTCCTGAAGCTACCATTGGATAGACGTTTTCATCTTTGCTTACTCGTATATCTAATAAGACCGGACCGTCAGAAGTAATGGCTTCCTTTAATTTCTCTTCCCAGCCTTCAGTTCTTTCAATGCGAACGCCTTTAATGCCATAAGCTTCTGATAATTTAACAAAATCAGGTTGTGAAACAAATTTTGATTCTGAATAGCGTTCTTCATAGAATAATTGCTGCCATTGTCTTACCATTCCTAAAGCAACATTGTTTAAAATGACAACTTTAATTGGTAAGTTCAATTCATGGATAACTGATAATTCTTGAAGCGTCATTTGGAAGCCGCCATCACCTAAAACAGCAATAACTGTAGAATCTCTATCAGCTAATTGCGCGCCGATTGCAGCTGGCAAGCCGAAGCCCATTGTACCAAGTCCGCCAGATGTTACCCATTTATTTGGATTTTTAAAATTATAATATTGTGCCGCCCACATTTGATGCTGACCTACATCGGTTGTTACGATCGCTTCTCCATTCGTCCATTCATGGATTAGCTCTAGAACCTTTTGTGGTTTTAACTCAGTGTCTTCCTCATTATAAACAAGAGGATATTCTTGCTTATTTTTAGCAAGCTGGTCATTCCATTCCTTTTGATCACCTTGTTTGCCTTCTTGTTTAATTAGCTGTTCTAATACTAGCTTTGCATCACCAACGATCGGAATTTGTGTTGGAACATTTTTTCCAATCTCAGCTGGATCAATATCAATATGTGCTACTGTAGCTTTTTTAGCGAAATGCTCTAAGTTGCCTGTAACCCGGTCGTCAAATCTTGCCCCAACGCTGATTAATAAATCACAGTCATAAAGTGCCATGTTTGCGGTATATGTGCCATGCATTCCAGCCATTCCTAGGAATAGAGGATGATCAGCCGGAAAACCGCCTAAGCCTAGCAGCGTGTTCGCAACAGGTATTTGTTGTTGTTCAGCATATTCTGTCAATTCTTTTGAAGCATTTGCATGTAAAACACCTGCGCCTGCAAGAATCACTGGTTTTTTAGCGCGGCTTACTGCTTCAACTAATTTTCGAATCTGCAAATAATTCGGTTCACAAGTTGGTTGATAACCTGGCAAGTTGACAGGCATATCATAGCTGAAATCCCCTTCAACAGTTGCAATGTCTTTAGGAATGTCAATTAAAACAGGACCTGGTCTGCCAGTTGTTGCAATATGAAATGCTTCTTTAATAATTCTTGGAAGCTCGCTTACTTCACGAACTTGATAATTATGCTTTGTAATAGGAGTTGTAATTCCTAATATATCAGCTTCCTGGAAAGCATCTGATCCGATAACACTAGAAGCAACCTGCCCTGTAAAGACTACTAATGGTAATGAGTCAATCATCGCATCTGTCAAACCTGTAACTAAGTTCGTTGCACCTGGGCCTGATGTTGCAATGACAACACCTGGTTTTCCAGAGACACGAGCGTAACCTTCCGCTGCATGTATACCGCCTTGTTCATGTCGAGTTAATACATGGAACATACCAGAATTATATAGACTATCATAAATTGGTAAGACTGCTCCGCCAGGATATCCGAAAATTACTTCTACTTTTTCCTGCTTAAGTGCTTCAATTAGCATTAAAGACCCCGACATTGTATTTGTACATTTGGCAGTTGAGCTGTTCAACTGTACATTTGTACTCATTTTCTTTCCTCCCTTAGCAGGCTACTTTTAGCCCTTTGTTTTAGTTTTTCTGTTCTTGCTTGACTAAAAACAGCATATAAAAAACCTTCCCACCCCTCATAAGACTCCACAACAATTTGTGTGCCAAAGGGGCAAAAAGGTTAATAAACTTTTCGCGGTACCACCCTTCTTCATGGCCAAAAATGACCACCTTACGAACAGATCCACTGTTCACTTTGATAACGAGTACCGAAGAATGGGACTCGGTTAATCTTACTGTTGTTTCAGATTAACACTCAGAGGCGAGTTCATCATTTGGGAGTATCACCGGCTTCCAGCTACCCCGGTTCTCTGTAGATTCTTTACCAAAGACTACTTATCCTCTTCACCGTTTTCCTATATGCAGTTTATTAGCCAGTTTGAAGGCGATAATCCTTCAAGTGCTTATAATATCCAAGGGTGAAAGATCACCCAGTTCTCATAATTTGTTTTATTTTTTAATATATCCCTTCTAGCGAGTGAAAATCCACTAAAAGAGAAATCTCAAAAAGTTAGCATCAGAACATCTGAATGAAAGGAGAAATTCTCATTTTATTTAAGAATTTTCTACACTTTTTTAAATGTTCGTGTAACTTTATTTGAACTTATATTACGCTCTAGAAAAGCAAGTGTCAACAGTGTTTTATGAATTATTTGATAATTTAGATTTATCGGATTAGTTGTATCCGCTTTCATTGTTGATATGCTTGGAATGACTTTTTTAAAAAAATTTTGAAGAATTTTTAAAATCCGCAACTGCGGAAATCGTAGGATAGAAGAAGAATGTTAAGCAGGAGAGCTTGACAAGTAAAAAAGTGATCTTTGATAAAAATGATGTTACATGAAATTCGAAAGAAAATACACAAGTTTGTAAGGTTATATCCCACTATTTTTTAGATAAGACGTTAGCTTTTCAAATAAAAAAACCCTTCATAATATGATGAAAGGGTTTGATATGTATTGTTTGATGGCGTCCCAGGAGAGATTCGAACTCCCGACCGACGGCTTAGAAGGCCGTTGCTCTATCCAGCTGAGCTACTGGGACTTAATTTATAAAAAATATAAGGTTTTAAATACTAAATTTGTCGTCGTCCCGATTTCAAAAAGATGATTCAAGATGCAGCTCAATCGGTACGCTGATGCCATTTCAAGGCAGCATATTCGTTCGTGCTCTATCCAGCTGAGCTACTGGGACTTATTTTAAGGATACAGATTTCAATTTCAAATATCACTAGCGACATTTTTCATTATATTGATATTTAATTTAAAAGTCAATATTATTATTAAATTTTTTAAAGGAGAGGGAGATCTCTCCCTCTCAAATATTTAATTTAGGGTTACTTGCTGAGAAAGTTCCTCAACTTTCTGTCCATTCACTTCATAAAACGTAACTTTTGCGGTGTTTTTTTCAATAGTAAGTATAGCATATGTCTTTTGTCTTCGCATCGCAGGAAGTCTGATGCTTCCGGGATTTATAAATAATATGCCATCGATCATCTCAGCACCGGCGATATGTGAATGTCCAAAACATGCAATATTCGCCTTTTTCTCTAATGCACGGTATTTTAAATTCATTAATGTAGCTTTTACATTATATAGGTGGCCATGTGTCATATACAAGGTGAAACCATTTACATCTACTATGATCTCATTCGGCAATTCAGAGCCAAAATCACAATTCCCTTTAACACCTTTAAAAGAACTTAATTCTTTACTGTCTGCCGGGAGCTCAGAATCTCCACAATGCAGCATAAAGTCCACTTCTGTTTTATGGCGGTTTTTTATGTCCTCGATTTCTGCTGTTAAGCCATGGCTATCACTCATTATTAAAACATTCATAAATACGCGCCCCATTTTATATTTGTTTAATAACTTCCAAGATCTTTTTTATAGCCTCTGCCCGGTGACTTATCCGGTTTTTTTCCTCTTTCGGTATACTTGCCATTGTCTGATTTAACCCTTTCACAATAAAGATTGGGTCATATCCAAAACCATTTTCTCCTTGCTGCTTCATTGCGATATACCCTTCACAAGTTCCCACCACCGTTTTTGTTTGCTGTCCAGGTATTGATAAGGCCAGCGCACAAATAAATCTTGCAGAACGGTCCTCCATGCTTTTAACACCAGTTAATTCTTCTAATACTTGGCTGATATTCGCTTGATCATCTTTTGCAGGTCCAGCATATCGAGCAGAAAAAATCCCCGGCCTGCCGCCTAAATAATCAATGGCTAAACCAGAATCATCGGCAATTGTCATGCGCTGATAGGCTTCCGAAATAGCTTCTGCTTTCAATATGGCATTTTCCTCAAAAGTAACCCCTGTCTCTTCAACATCAATTGAATCAGGGTAATCTAATAGAGATTGAACATGGAAGCCTATTGGAGATAATAATGCTTCAAATTCTTTTACTTTCCCTGGATTTTTTGTTGCAATAATGATTTCCTTCACTTTGCACCAACCTGCTTTTTGATATTTTCTGTCACGATGAGTGAAAGATCGCCAAGCGCCGCTTTTTGATGTTCGATAAGAGCTAATATTCCTTCTTCAGCCAGATCAAGCAGACAATTTAATTGCTGTCTTGAAAATGTTGCTTCTTCTCCAGTACCTTGCAATTCAACAAATTGACCTTGCGATGTCATAATGACATTCATATCGACTTCTGCACGTGAATCTTCAACATAATCTAAATCTAAGATTTCTCCATGCTCATTGTCAACCCCTACTGATACAGCAGCAAGGTAATCTGTAATTGGCAGCGCCTTTATTTTCCTATCAGCAACCAATTTCCCAAGCGCAATCGTCATAGCAACAAATGCACCTGTGATTGAAGCTGTCCTTGTTCCACCATCAGCTTGAATAACATCACAGTCAATCCAAATAGTGCGTTCACCTAATTCCTTTAGATCAACAACTGCTCGTAATGCTCTACCTATTAAGCGCTGAATCTCCATTGTCCGACCACTGATTTTCCCTTTTGAGGACTCTCGAATTGTACGCTGCTCTGTTGCCCTTGGAAGCATGGAATACTCAGCTGTAATCCATCCTTTTCCTTCACCTCGCATAAACGGCGGCACTCTATCCTCAATACTGGCATTACAAATTACCTTTGTATTACCGAAGGAGATTAAGACGGAGCCCTCTGGATGAATAACAAAATCTTTTACTATATCTACTTTCCTCAACTGATCCTTAGCACGGCCATCATGTCTCATTCTTTAATTCCCTCCAATGAAAGTCCATTAAATTCTGTAAAATTATGTACAAGAAAGAAGAGGTAGCTTTGTTATAAGCATACCTCTTTTTACCCTTTTTATAGTATATCAAAAACGTGCTATTAAAAACTACCTGTGTTCACTTTAGCAGGTCTTGTAACAGGCTCGGTCAACTTTTCACCATTCTCTCTCACTAATTCTGCTTTTCCATTTACTGTTACAGCAACACTTTCGACCCCTTCTTGCTCAGTTAACGTTAATACCAGTGATTGGAGAACCTCTGATGAAATGATTTTTTGTTCTTCATCAAAACTTCCATAAATTGATTCATTAAAATCTAAGGTTACCTTTCCATCTTCATATTTAGGCGCGCTTAATAATTCAACATCATTTTGGAAGCCGCTAATTAAACCTGTTGAAGGTGAAGGTCCCTCAATAAGCTCTTTTACTGCAGCAGCGATTGGATCTGTTTCCGTATTACTCACCCGCTTTGTAACAGGAACATAGTACTGTTGCCCATCAGCTTCAGCCGTGTAATAAACGGTTAACGGATGGGTATTTGTAATATCAACAACATCTGTAGAATCATGATTAATACCGCTTTCTCTACTCACACCATCCTGAATTGGTGTTCCATTTACAGGCATTTCCTTCTGCTCATGGCCATTCACCCAAATCTTTACCTTTTCCACATTATCAAACTGTGTTAATGTCCATGTAATTGCTTGTAAAATTTTTGCTTCATCTTCTTTTTTATAATCATTGAATTCCTTAGAAAAATCTGCAATGGCTACACCGTCTTTAATATCAACCCCTAATACTTGAGTATCTTGCGGTAGTACAGCTCGAAAACCATTTGGAAGAATATTTGATATTGGTCCGCCTTCTACTAAGTATTCTAATGCTTGTTTTGCGACACTTTTCGTTTTTGGTAGGTTCATTGAATAAGGGACAACCAATCCGTTTTTATCGATTAAATATAATTGACTTGTCACACTTTCCTCTGATGCTTCATCTGATACACCCTCTACATTTCCCTCTGAATTTAACTGTTCAGCGTCATCTGTAAGGGTCACATCTTGTGGTGGATCAATTTCTTTTGCAGCTTGTTCAGCATTAAATAAACCACAACCAGAAAGTAACATAGATGATGCAATAACCGTTATTGCTATCTGTTTGTTATATTTAGACATTCTCATCCCTCCAAAGGCAGTTTGTACTACTATGTATACGAGCTATTATTTGTTTTAGACCGATTTTTTGTACAAACTTTCATGAATAGCTACTCGCATTCTTGGAGGGTACCGTATGGGCACACAAGGAAAGAGGCTGCTCAATTGAGACAGCCTCTCTCTTCGTATCTATTAAGATTTCAGTTGCACATCCAATTTGATTGATTTGACACACTCTATTTCATGTTCAAACCATTTTGTTGCAATTTTTTCAAACAATTCTCTTGGACCAGTTGTTAAAAATAAATGCTGTTTTTTACCTGAGGATTGGTTTAATGCCTTTTTAAACGACAGAATTGTACTAACTTCTCTAGCAGTTTCATCCCCAGAGCAAATGATTTTTACTGCTTGTCCCATGAATCTTTCAATTTGCGGCTGAAGAATTGGATAATGTGTACAACCGAGAATTAACGTATCTATAGGAGAACCTTTAAGTGGTGCAAGAGTTTCTTCAACGATTAAATCCGCTTCTTCACCTTCATACTCACCACTCTCAACAAGTGGGACAAATTTAGGACACGCTAAACTTTCAACTGTTAATCTACTATTTAATGTTTTAAGCGCTGTTTCATAGGCAGCACTTTTAATGGTATTCACCGTACCAATAACACCGATATGATGATTTTTTGTTACTTTAACAGCTGTTCTAGCTCCGGGAAATATAACGCCAATAACAGGTATATCAACATTTTCCTGAATTTCCTGCAAGGCAATCGCTGTTGCTGTGTTGCATGCAATGACTAGCATTTTTATATGATGATTCTCTAATAAGTAATTTGTCATTTCCCATGTAAAACGACGTACCTCTTCAGCTGGTCTCGGGCCATATGGACAACGCGCTGTATCACCTAAGTAAATGATTTCTTCTTTTGGTAATTGTCTCATAATTTCTTTTGCTACTGTTAATCCGCCGACTCCCGAATCAATAACACCAATAGGACTTTTCAAACAATCGCCTCATTCTTCTCTCATTTCTTGTTGCAATTTAATTAACGATTTTTCTAGTAAGATCACTTCATCTTCCTTGAAATGAACAAGTATATCTTTTAAGTAATTTTGACGTTTATGAATCACTTCTTCGATAATTCGTTCACCTTCTTCTAATAGATGAATTCGTACAACTCTACGATCTTTTGGGTCTTTCACTCTAATAACCAATTGATTTTTTTCCATACGATCAACTAAATCTGTCGTTGTACTACACGCCAAATACATTTTATTAGATAGCTCGCCAATTGTTAAGTCCCCATTTTCCCAAAGCCATTGTAAAGCAATAAATTGCGGGGGTGTAATAGCATAATCACTTAATATTTCCCTGCCTTTTTGCTTAATAATAGCTGATATATGACGCAGCGCTTTTTCTAAATCGGCTACGGTTTGTTCATTCACACTTGCATGATTTGTCATTACATTCAAAACCCTCACTAATGAAATAGTGAGGATGACTCTTACACAAGATTTTATAGCAATCTAAGTCATCCTCATTTCATATTTTCCATGTTTTCCACAAAAAATGCAAGCTGCATGAGGACGATCAGATCAACCCAATAATAAAAAAACGATCATTATATAAATAATAACCGGCTTCCTTACTGAAAAGGTTAGCCGGTATTGGTTAGAGCTCTAGTTCACCCATTCGAAGGAGCTCGACAACCGCTTGAGAACGTCCCTTAACACCAAGCTTTTGCATTGCATTCGAGATGTGGTTTCGAACCGTTTTTTCGCTTATGAAGAGCTCGCTAGCAATCTCCTTTGTTGTCTTATCTTGGACTAACAATTCGAATACTTCTCTCTCTCTTTTCGTGAGTAATGGCTTTGATTGAAACTCTTTCTCTTTCAAGTATTGTAACCCTCCTTGCTAAGGTGAGAGCTGATCAAACGGATGGGTATATATTTAGTCAACATATATTATGTGTTTCTTCAGGTCACTGTGACAGAAATATGAAGGAAAAGGTGGTAAAAACCGTCTATTTTTTACAAATTTGCCAATTTCACCTGTTGCATTCGTTTTTTATCCTCTTTAGTCCATGGAATAGCTTTTCCTGTCTGCTTCGAGATCTGGACAATCGTTCCTCGGCCGACAAAAAGACTCTCACCATTTTGATTGATTCCTAAATAATGCAAGTCAATTGATGATGTACCAATTTTGTTTATTTTTACGTATAATTTGATTTCATCATCAAAAAAGGCTTGATTTAAGAAATCACATTGCAAGTCTGCCACAACCGGTATCTTTCCTCCATTTGGATCCAACCATTGCTGCATTAAGCCTATTTTTTTAAAGAATTCAATCCTACCTAATTCAAAATATGTAAAAGGAGCCGTATTGTTCATATGTCCAAACATATCTGTTTCGGAAAATCTAATTTTTATCTTATGATAAAAGGAAAAGCTGGTTAAATAAGATTCATCAAACCGATCAATATATGAAATATTTTTCAAAACGTTCAGTCCTTTCCACTTATTAATAAGAAAAGCGCAAGCGCCTTGCTCAGCCTAGGGCAAATAAGATGATTTGGAATAGAAGGCGTTCTTTGCCTTCAATTCCAAATCGGCTAGACCCTAGAGGGGCTAGGCGCTGGAGTTAGACACAAAAACTAAGTACAAAAAGTTTCTTTCTTAACGAGTAAGAAAAGCGCAAGGTGCTTAGCATTCGGCAACAAGCATAAGGTGAATAGGAATAGAAGGTGTTCTTTATCTTCAATTCCTATTTGACTAGACCTTAGAGGCAGTCAAAAACTAGGGCGGCCTTATCTCTTGACTGCACTTGCACATCCTGTGCTTCGCCGATGGCGCCTGGAGCTAGACACTAAAACTAAGTACAAAATTTTATACTTTCTTAAACTTCAACAAAGAAAAAGACTGACTTAAAAAAGTCAGCCCTTTCCTAAAACTGTTAACCTTGGTCACTGCCAAAGAAATTACGGAATGATTGAATAGTTGTATCACGGTTTAATGCTGCGATTGATGTAGTTAAAGGAATACCTTTTGGACATGACTGAACACAGTTTTGTGAGTTACCGCAGTTTGCTAAACCGCCATCACCCATAATGGTTTCAAGACGCTCTGATTTATTCATTTCACCTGTTGGATGGGCATTAAACAAACGTACTTGTGATAATGGAGCAGGTCCAATGAAATTAGATTTGCTATTTACGTTAGGACATGCCTCTAAACACACACCACAAGTCATACATTTTGAAAGTTCATAAGCCCATTGACGTTTTTTCTCAGGCATTCGTGGTCCTGGACCTAAATCATACGTACCATCAATTGGTATCCATGCTTTAACCTTCTTAAGTGAATCAAACATACGCTTACGATCCACTTGCAGATCACGTACAACAGGGAATGTACGCATTGGCTCAAGACGGATCGGCTGTTCAAGCTGATCAACAAGAGCCGTACATGATTGTCGCGGCTTCCCATTGATGACCATTGAACAAGCACCACATACCTCTTCTAGGCAGTTCATATCCCAGTTAATAGGTGTTGTTTTCTTCCCTTCCGCATTAACGGGATTTCGGCGAATTTCCATTAAAGCTGAAATTACGTTCATATTCGGACGATATGGTATTTCAAATTTTTCTTGATAAGGGGCAGCATCAGGTGATTCTTGACGAGTAATAATAAATTGAACGACCTTATTCTCACTCATTATTTATCCCCCTTTTTACTTTTAGAATAATCACGTTTACGTGGCTTGATGAGTGATACATCTACATCTTCGTATTTAAACTCAGGTGCTGTACGGTCTCCTGTGTAGCTAGCCATTGTTGTTTTTAACCATTCTTCATCATTGCGATCCGGGAATTCAGGTTTGTAATGTGCTCCGCGACTTTCATTACGATTGTAAGCACCAAGTGTTACGACACGTGATAATTGAAGCATGTTTTTCAATTGACGGGTAAATGTTGCCCCTTGGTTGCTCCATTTTGCCGTATCGTTAATATTGATGTTATCAAAACGTTCAATAAGTTCTTGAATTTTCTCATCTGTTTTAAGAAGTTTATCATTATGTCTTACAACGGTTACGTTATCTGTCATCCATTCTCCTAATTCCTTATGAAGAACGTATGCATTTTCACTGCCATCTAAGCTCATGATACTATTCCATTTTTCCTCTTCCTGTTTCACATAACCATCAAACACTGTAGACGAAAGATCCTCAGCACTCTTTTCAATGCCATTAATATACTTAACAGCATTAGGACCTGCAACCATACCGCCATAAATGGCAGATAATAAAGAGTTCGCTCCTAAACGATTCGCTCCATGCATAGAGTAATCACATTCACCAGCAGCGAATAAACCAGGAATATTTGTCATTTGGTCATAGTCCACCCATAATCCACCCATTGAATAATGGACCGCAGGGAAAATCTTCATTGGTACTTTACGTGGATCGTCACCCATGAATTTCTCATAGATTTCAATAATTCCGCCCAATTTAATATCAAGTTCTTTAGGATCTTTATGCGATAAATCTAAGTACACCATATTTTCGCCGTTGATTCCAAGCTTCTGTTCTACACAAACATCAAAGATTTCACGTGTAGCGATATCACGAGGAACAAGGTTTCCATATGCAGGATATTTTTCTTCAAGGAAATACCATGGTTTACCATCTTTATACGTCCAGACTCGTCCACCTTCACCACGTGCTGACTCACTCATTAGACGAAGCTTATCATCTCCCGGGATAGCAGTTGGATGGATTTGAATAAACTCACCATTCGCATAGTAAACACCTTGCTGATATACAATCGATGCAGCAGATCCTGTATTAATGACTGAGTTTGTTGATTTACCAAAGATAATTCCAGGGCCACCTGTTGCCATAATAACGGCATCTGAACGGAATGATTCAATTTTCATTGAAGTAAGATTTTGCGCGGTAATTCCACGGCACACGCCTTCATCATCAATGACGGCACCTAAAAACTCCCAGCCTTCATACTTGGTTACAAGACCGGCAACCTCATAACGTCTAACCTGTTCATCCAATGCATAAAGCAGCTGTTGACCAGTTGTTGCACCAGCAAATGCTGTACGATGGTGCTGTGTTCCGCCAAAACGTCTAAAATCTAGTAATCCCTCAGGAGTACGATTAAACATAACACCCATTCGGTCTAATAGGTGAATAATAGCAGGAGCAGCTTCGGTCATCGCTTTAACTGGCGGCTGGTTCGCCAAAAAGTCTCCACCGTATACAGTGTCATCAAAATGCTCCCAAGGTGAATCTCCTTCACCCTTCGTATTAACTGCACCGTTTATTCCCCCCTGTGCACACACAGAGTGAGAACGTTTAACTGGTACTAATGAAAATAAATCTACTTGAACTCCGGCTTCAGCGGCCTTAATAGTAGCCATTAAACCGGCTAATCCGCCTCCGACAACGATTATTTTACTTTTGCTCATTAAGCCCACTCCTTTTAATAGCTATTGCTAAAAATTACACGAATGCAAATATTGCTCGAACTCCCACGATTGATAGCGCTAAAAAGATCGCCAGCGTAACATAAGTGGAAATAACTTGTGAGCGAGGAGTAACAGTAATTCCCCAGCTAACAGCAAATGACCATAATCCGTTAGCAAAGTGGAATATGGTTGAAATAACTCCAATTAAGTAGAATGCTAGCATAAAAGGACTGCTTAAAATGGAAGCCATCATATCATAGTTTACTTCCGCTCCAAAAGCAGCAGCTATTCTTGTTTCCCAAACATGCCATGCAACAAAAATAAAGGTAATAATACCTGTTACACGCTGAAGCATGAATAGCCAGTTGCGCAGAAAACCATAATTGCTTACATTGTTTTTAGCTGTAAAAGCGATGTAAACTCCGTAAATTGCATGGTATAAAAGCGGAAGGAAAATAACAAAAATTTCCAACAGATACCTAAAAGGAAGCATCTCCATAAAATGAGCTGCCTCGTTAAATGCCTCTGCACCTCTTGTTGCAAAGTGATTGACAACAAGGTGCTGAACTAAAAAGAGGCCTACAGGAATTACTCCTAGCAATGAGTGCAGTCTGCGATTCACAAACTCTCTGTTTCCAGCCATTAAACTTACCCCCTAGTTTCAATAATGCTCCTACAAATTTTTAAACCTACGCCTTCAAGTTCACCCATTAATCTTTTCCTGATAAAGTTAAACTTTAATCAATTTAAATACGAATGACCATATGAAAAAAATAATGAGCGTAAACAGGCAGACAATATATGTACCCTCTGCCAGCTATTCAGATTAAATGTGACAAATACATTTTACTCCCATAAAGTAAGAGCGTCAAGAAAACGTGTTCATAAATTCTAATTTTTCGACAAATCTTATCGTATTTAATTTTATTTTATCAATATAGTGGTCCTCCAACAACATTCTCTATGTAAATACAAGAAATTATAAAGTTTGGGCTCCCGGTAAGGAGATAACGAAAATTGATTTATCCCTCCCCTTCTAAACTTAATCTATCAAAAATAGATTTTGCCGCTTTTTTATTTGAAACAAACCTATTTTACTTAATATTACATGTTTTTCAGTACAGAACTTGTTATATAATAAGCTTAGAAAGAGGGGAATACCGTGAATAAACAATTAGAACTCGTAAAAATGGAAGAATTAAAAGAAATTCAGGTACCAGCATTTAGTTTGGAATTGTTAAGAGACGTGCTGCTTCCAGATATTCTTGGACAAGATCATCAGCAAATGCTCTATTGGGCTGGAAAAGGAATTGCTCGTAAATATCCCGTACAATCAATCGAAGAGCTCGCAGACTTTTTTGAAGCGGCAGGTTGGGGAAATCTCACTTTACTACATAATAAAAAAAATGAAGTTGAATTTGAGTTAAGTGGAGAGCTCGTTTCAATTAGACTAAATAAAACAGATGATTGTACGTTTCAGCTGGAAGCTGGTTTTATAGCCGAACAGTTGCAATTGATGAACAAATACATCACTGAGACCTATGAACAAATCAAAAAACGTGCGGGCAAAGTTATGTTTATCGCACAATGGGACCAAAAAGATTTGCTTGATGAGGTCACCATCGGAAAACGCAGCAAACGTAAACTTTAAATGCAGTATGATGCTGTCTCAAAATGAGTCATGCCATTTTGAGACAGCCCTAATTTGGTTATACCCTTGCTGTTACTTTTGAAAGGTCAAAGGCGCTGTGAAGAATATCTACCGCTGTTACCATATGCTCACCGGAAATGACTGTAGATACTTTAATCTCAGATGTGCTAACCATTTTCACTTCAATTTCTTGTTCAGCTAGGACAGCGAACATTTCAGCAGCAACTCCAGGATTTGAAACCATTCCTGAACCGACAATGGATACTTTAGCAAGACCTGATTCAGATTCAATTCGTTCATATTTTAACTCAGACTTATGTTGCTCAAGAATAGAAATCGTATCCTCAAGATCGCCTGTTTTAATCGAAAATGAAATCGTTGTTTTATTGTCACTTGTCGTATTCTGAATGATAATATCTACATTCAAACCATGCTTCGCTAATGTTGAAAAAATCGTAGATAGTGTTGTTAATTCATTTGGCAGTCCTAAAACTGACACTCTTGTTACTTGATCCTCAAACGCAATCCCTCTTACAATTAGGTTTTCCTCCATTTTTGCTTCCTCCTCTATGATCGTTCCTCGTTCATTTTCCATGCTTGAACGAACCTCTAATGGAATATTGTAATTTTTCGCAAACTCAACCGCACGCGGATGTAAAACTCCCGCACCTAAATTTGCCAACTCTAGCATTTCATCATATGAGATTGCGTCAAGCTTTCTGGCACCTTTTACATATCGTGGATCTGTTGTATATACACCTGTTACATCCGTGTATATATCGCATTGATCCGCTTTTAAAGCAGCTGCTAGTGCTACTGCTGTTGTATCAGAACCGCCTCTGCCTAAAGTGGTAATTTGCAAAGTATTTGATGCGCCTTGGAAGCCGGCCACTACTACAATTTTCCCTGCAGTCAATTCCTTTTTTATGACATCTGGATTGATATTGGTTATTCTTGCATTTCCATGGCGTTCTTCTGTTTCAATTCCTGCCTGCCATCCTGTAAAAGAAATCGCCTCATATCCTTCTTCCAATAATGCCATTGCTAATAAAGAAATGGTCACTTGTTCACCTGTAGTGAGTAGCATATCCATTTCCCGCTTACTAGGTTTTGCCGAAATTTGGTTTGCCAGATCGACAAGCTGATCTGTAGATTTCCCCATCGCTGAGACGACAACCACTACATCGTTTCCTTTTTCTTTTTCTTGAATGACACGGTTAGCTACATTGAGAATTCTTTCAACAGAGCCAACAGAAGTACCACCAAATTTTTGAACAATAATACCCAAAATTACCTCACCCTTCTGTTTTTTTTCAATGATCGGATTATGTCTGCTAGAAGGTTAGAGCCATAAAATGATTTTTTACAAACAAAAAAGCAATGAGACAAAAACATCCCATTGCTAACTAAACGAAAAAAATTCGTCTTTATACAATGAGATAGCTCTCCAAGAAATCCCTTTCTTGACAATTTTACATCTATTAAATGTAAAACCAGCAAGTAAAGCAAATGGTGCCTTACTCACTTCGGCGAACATCCCCTTTTACCAGCTGTCATTGGAGACCATTCCTCCTCAACCTGGTTACTCTTGAAGTTCGCACCTCTACCATCATTTAACAAACTAACGATCATAGTATGAAATTACTTATTACATTACCAAACTTTTTTTAAAAACGCAAGCATCATTCATTCCCTACTCTTTTAAGGCTTCAATGATTTGCATAGCAATGCTTTCAGGCATACCGGCTTCCCTAAACTCTTCAACGCCAGCTTCCTTCATTTTTTTTAAGGAACCAAAATGCTTTAGCAGTGCTTTCTTTCTTTTTTCCCCTACACCAGGTATATCATCTAAAACGGAATGGAAGGCATTTTTCCCACGTATCTGACGATGAAAGGTGATCGCAAAGCGATGGACTTCATCTTGAATTCTTTGCAGTAGATAAAATTCCTGACTATTTCTTTCAAGTTGAATCATTTCAGGCGGGGAGCCGATGATCAGCTCTGATGTGCGATGCTTATCATCTTTCACTAAACCTGCAATGGGAATATCAATCCCCAGCTCGTTTTCTAATACATCTTGAGCCGCAGCTAAGTGTCCTTTCCCCCCATCAATAATCACTAAATCTGGTAAAGGAAGCTCTTCTTTTAGAACACGGCTATAACGCCGTCTTACAACCTCTCTCATCGATTCATAGTCATCAGGGCCTTTAACACCTTTAATTTTATATTTACGATAATGCTTTTTGGATGGCTTACCATCTTCAAATACAACCATTGCTGAAACAGGGTCTGCTCCTTGTATATTTGAGTTATCAAAGGCTTCTATACGGTGGGGGGTATGAATACCCAGCTTATCCCCAAGATTTTCGACAGCTTTAATCGTTCTCTCCTCATCTCTTTCGATTAGCTGAAACTTTTCTTTTAATGCTATTTTTGCATTCTTATGTGCCAATAAAATTAAATCTTTCTTTTGGCCGCGCTTCGGTTGGAGTGTTTTTACATCCAATAGCTGTTCAACAACATCCACTTCAATACTATCTGGCAGTAAAATTTCCTTTGGCACAAAATGATTGGCCTTTGAATAAAATTGTCCTAAAAAGGTTAAAAACTCCTGTTCTGGGCTGTCATAAATCGGAAACATGGAAACATCACGTTCAATTAGTTTACCTTGACGAATAAAAAAGACTTGCACACACATCCAGCCTTTATCATAAGCATAGCCGAATACATCGCGGTCCACATGGTCATTTAACGTCATTTTTTGCTTTTCCATTGTTGCTTCTATATGCAGGATTTGGTCCCGATATTCTTTTGCTCGCTCAAATTCTAATTCCTCAGAAGCCTTCACCATTTTTTCAGTTAAATCTTCTTTTATTTTTTTATATCCGCCATTTAAAAACTTAGTAATTTCCTCAACCATTTGCCGGTTTGTTTCTTCTGATACATCATTTACACAGGGTGCAAGACATTGTCCCATATGATAATAAAGGCAAACACGATCAGGCAGTGTTGAGCATTTTCTTAACGGGTACAGTCGATCCAGCAATTTTATCGTCTCACGGGCAGATTGTACATTGGGATATGGTCCGAAATACTTCCCTTTATTTCTTTTTACTTTTCTAGTGACAAGTAAACGCGGATGACGTTCATTTGTAATTTGAATAAACGGATATGTTTTATCATCCTTCAACATTACATTATATTTTGGATCATATTTTTTAATGAGATTTAACTCCAGTATCAGGGCTTCTAAGTTAGAGGAAGTGACAATATATTCAAAATCAACAATTTCATTGACTAAACGCAGTGTTTTTCCATCATGGGAACCTGTAAAATAAGAACGAACCCGGTTCTTAAGCACTTTTGCCTTACCGACATAAATAACGGTTCCTTGGCGATCCTTCATGATATAGCAGCCTGGCTGATCAGGAAGAAGTGCAAGCTTTTCCTTTATTTGTTCCTTCACTAGCAAACACTCTCCTAACTATTTTGTTTAAGACTTTTACTTCTCTTAAATAGGCAGTAATCCCCCAGTATAATGATAATTTACCATGGCGGATTACTGCCTATTTGTTGTTACAACTATTTTATCATGTCTCCTCTCATTCGTCCTATGTTAAATAGTCGAATTACGAGTAATGATTTCCTAAGGAATAAAAAAAAGGACTGACAAAAGTCAATCCTCATTTTTATACATGCTTGTTTAAAACTTCAGCTAATGCTTCTTTTGGTTGGTAGCCAACGGCTTTGTCAACTACTTCTCCGTTTTTTAAGACAAGTAAAGTCGGGATGCTCATTACGCCGAATTTACCTGCAGTTTCTTGGTTTTCGTCGACATCAACTTTTACGATTTTCACTTTATCTCCCATATCTGAATCAAGTTCTTCAAGAACCGGAGCAATCATCTTACAAGGTCCGCACCATGGTGCCCAGAAGTCTACTAATACGACCCCTTCGTTTGTTTCACTTGAAAATGTTTGATCTGTTACATTTGTTATTGCCATTGTAATTCCTCCTAATTTGTAGGGTAAAATATGTTTAAAGTATAGCACTCACAATCGAAGTAAGCTAACAATTTGCTTCTCTATTACTTTTCCCAATGTTTCGCTATCGAAACATTGTTTTTATCATACGAAAAGCACGCATTTGCGTGCCTCCCATATTAAGTATGAATTTTAAGTTTTTTAAACTCCTCTGTTAAGAGCGGAACGACTTCAAATAAATCACCGACGATTCCATAATCTGCAACTTTAAAAATATTTGCTTCCGGATCCTTGTTAATCGCTACAATGACTTTGGAATTTGACATACCAGCTAAATGCTGAATCGCTCCTGAGATACCGCAAGCAATATATAAGTCTGGTGTTACGACCTTACCTGTTTGCCCGATTTGCAATGAATAATCACAGTAATCAGCATCACATGCTCCGCGCGAAGCTCCGACAGCACCACCTAACACCTCGGCCAATTCCTTTAATGGCTTAAAGCCATCCTCACTTTTGACCCCGCGTCCGCCAGCAATTACTACCTTTGCTTCTGATAAATCGACCCCTTCAGAAGCTTTTCGTACAACCTCTTTTACAATGGTTCGTAAATCTTTAATATCTACTGATAGGGAGCTGGATGTTCCGTTTCTCGTTTCATCTTTTGGAAGTGGAGCAATATTATTTGGACGAATTGTAGCAAATATGATGCCATCTGTGACAATTTTCTTTTCAAATGCTTTTCCTGAATAAATAGGTCGTGTAAATACGACATTTCCTCCTGCCACTTCGATAGCTGTTGCATCAGAAACCAAACCTGTGTTTAATTTTGCTGCAATTTTTGGTGATAAATCCTTCCCTAACGCAGTATGGCCGAATACAATGCCTTCTGGATGTTCATTTTGAATGACAGCTAAAAGAGCTTGGGCATATCCATCAGGTGTATACGTTCGAAGTTTATCATTTTCAACCGTTACTACCCGGTCTGCACCATATTGAATGAGTTCTGTTGATAAAGATGCAACATTTTCCCCCATTAATACGGCAACCACTTCTCCCCCTTCAGAAATGGTTTTCCCTGCTGCAATCGCCTCAAAAGATACATTACGCAATGCTTGATCGCGAACTTCACTTAATACAAGAACTTTTCTACCCATTTATTTTTCCCCCTGTTCTGATCATTTGATCCGATTCATTCTCCCTGTTAAATTACCTTTGCTTCGTTGCGAAGAAGTGATACCAGTTCTTTTACTTGATCTTCTAACTCTCCTTGTAAAACCTTCCCTGCTTCTTTTTTTGGAGGTAAGAAAATTTCAATTGTTTTTGTTTTTGCTTCAATATCATCTTCATCCAGATCAAGATCATCTAATTCAAGCTCATCAAGCGGTTTTTTCTTTGCCTTCATAATACCAGGCAACGATGGGTATCGCGGCTCATTTAGTCCCTGTTGTGCTGTTACTAATAATGGCAAAGTTGTTTCGATAACTTCAGAATCCCCTTCAACATCACGAACAATCGTCACGTCTTCCCCATCAATATCAAGCTTTGTAATTGTTGTTACATATGGGATGTTTAATAATTCGGCTAATCGTGGACCAACCTGTCCCGATCCGCCATCAATAGCTACATTCCCTCCGAGAATAAGATCAAAATCTTGCTCTTTAAGATACTCTGCTAAAATTTTTGAAGTTGTAAATTGATCACCGGCTTCTACATCATCTTCTATATTAATTAAAACCGCTTTATCACAGCCCATCGCTAAAGCCGTACGCAGTTGTTTTTCAGACTCTTCCCCGCCGATTGTGACAACTGTAACTTCCCCGCCATTTGCATCTCGCAGCTGTATTGCCTCTTCAATTGCATATTCATCATACGGGTTTATAATAAATTCGGCGCCATCCTCTTGAATTTGGCCATTAGAAACGACGATTTTCTCTTCAGTGTCAAATGTTCTTTTCATCAAAACAAAAATATTCATTTCCCATTCCCCCATGTGTCATTAAGTATTTTTGAAGCAATTCCTTATATGCTAGTTCCCCTTGAAAGTTGGTTTGCGTTTTTCAATAAATGCTGAAATCCCCTCTTTCGCATCAGCACTTTCAAAAATCTCACCAAAGCTTTCAGCCTCTTGTTTCATCCCTGCTTCGTATACTGATGTTTTACTGGTATGAAGCAGTTCAATCACCGCCTTGACAGAAAGAGGACTTTTTTGTGCGAATTTTGCTGCAAGCTTTTTCGCTTCTTCAAGAAGGCTTTCCTCTGGAAAGGAGTGGTTAGCAAGTCCCAGCTTTACAGCTTCGGCTCCTGTAATCGGTTCACTTGTTAGCATCATTTCTAATGCACGGCCTGTTCCAATATATTTTGGGAGTCTTTGCGTACCGCCAAAGCCTGGAATAATGCCAAGCTGGAGTTCCGGCAGGCCAAGCTTGGCATTTTCTGTAACTAGGCGAATATGACATGACATGGCTAGTTCCAGCCCCCCGCCTAAGGCAGCGCCATGTATCGCAGCAATAATCGGTTTTTTAAAGGTTTCAATTCTTTCAAATAATTCCTGCCCAGCCGCAGCCATTTTAGAAAATTCTTCACCTGATGGCACTTGAAGGAATTCTTTAATATCTGCTCCTGCCGAAAAAAATCTCCCTTCACCATGTAAGACAATCGCCCGTACTTCCTCATCTGTTTCCATTTCATCAAGCAAAATTGAAAGTTCTCTCAATACATTTGAGGATAGTGCGTTTGCTGGTGAATGGTCAATTGTCACAACAGCAACCTTATCTTCTTTTACAAGCTTTAAAAATTCCATGTCATTTCCCCCTCGCCTATCAGCTTTTACTCTAATGTATGTTTGTTTCTGACTTATTAAGTACTTTCGATTTAGATTAAGGTTTTTCCTATACATATTTGAAATACGGTTTATCTCTATCTTTTCGTAAAGCCATATACAATTAAGTCATGAACCTTTTTTGCTTGTTTTGGTAAATCATATTTTTGCTCGTTCATAACCCAGGTTGTAACAGTTTCATCAATCGTTCCAAAGATCATTTGTCTTGTTAATCGAAGATCCAGATCCTCTCTAAATTCTCCCGTTTCCTTCCCGGCTGTAATAATTTTATCCACTACATTGAAGTAACCCTTTAATACCTCATTTATCCTTAAGCGCAGCTCTTTATTTGATTGTCTAAGCTCAAGCTGTGTCACGATCGCTAAATGATGATCATCAGCGAGCAATGAGAAATGTGTTTTAATAAGAGTAAATAGCTTTTCTGCCGCTGTTTCAGATGACTTTATTTCACCTTCGATTTTTTCGATAAAGATGCCCATTTTCTCTTGAAATAGTGACACAAGGATGTCTTCTTTGTTCTTGAAATACAAATAAATGGTTCCATCAGCAACACCTGCTTGTTTGGCAATCTTTGATACTTGTGCTTGGTGATACCCATTTTCAGCGATTACGATTACAGCAGCATCTATTATTTGTTTATATTTCGGTTTTTTCTGTTTCAATGGTCGACTCTCCTTCTGGAAATGAATGAATCATCATTCATGTTTCATGATAAATTTTCCTACCCATAATGTCAAGCCTCAATTCGTTTTTATATAATCCATTCACAAGAATGGACCCAATAAGGGTCCACTCTATATAGCCTTACTTAATCATGTATTAAAACCCTTAATTTGCGTTTTTGAATTTTTCTTTTTCCTCATCTATTAGGACACGCCTTAATATTTTACCGACGGCAGTTTTTGGCAACTCTTTACGAAACTCATATATGTGTGGAACTTTATATGCCGCTAAATGCTGTCTGGCATATTCATTAAATTCCTCTGGTGACGCTGTCTGATTATCCTTTAATACGATATATGCCTTAACCGTCTCACCTCGATACGGATCTGGTATCCCAGCAACAACCACTTCCTGAACCTTCTCATGCTCATAAAGAACTTCTTCTATCTCACGTGGATAGATATTATATCCACCAGCTATAATCATATCCTTTTTCCGGTCAACAATGTAGAAATATCCTTCTTCATCCATAAAACCGATATCTCCTGTAAACAGCCAGCCATCTTTGAGAACAGCTTCTGTTTCCTCACGCTTATTCCAATATCCTTTCATTACTTGAGGACCACGAATGACGATTTCACCAAGCTCATTTGGTTCAGCAAAGCCACCTTTTTCATAGGACAGAATGGCTGAATCTGTATTTGGCCACGGAACCCCGATGCTTCCTGTTTTTCGTTTCTCCCAAAAAAAGTTTGCATGTGTGACTGGTGAAGCCTCTGATAAACCATACCCTTCAACAAGACGCCCTCCTGTTATCTTCTCAAACTTTTCTTGAACCTCAACAGGAAGTGGTGCTGAGCCGCTTATACAGCAATTAATCGAAGAGAGATCGTAGTTTTGGATGTTAGGATGGTTCAGCAAAGCAATATAAATGGTTGGTGCACCTGGAAAAAGTGTCGGTTTTAGCTTTTCAATTGTTTTTAACGTGTCTGTTGCATCAAATTTCGGAAGGAGAATCATTTTAAATGCCTGCATAACAGACAGATTCATCACTGTTGTCATCCCATATACATGGAAAAATGGGATAATACCCAGGACAGATTCTTCTCCTCGCTTACATTTATACATCCAGTGAGCACACATTTGCGTATTTGCCGCAATATTTGTATGGGTCAGCATTACACCCTTTGGAAAACCTGTTGTCCCACCAGTATATTGTAAAATCGCAATGTCTTCTGAAGGCCTTATATCAGGCAAATCTGCTTTTGGCTCAGCTATGGACAGGATCTTCTTAAATAAATGTGTATCACCCTTGTGTTCAATATTTACAACGAGTTGATTCTGTTTTTTTTGAACAAACGGATATAGAAGATTCTTAGGGAACGGCAAATAGTCTTTTATTCCTGTAACAATAATATGCTTTAAATTTGTTAACGCTTTCATTTTTGATACTCTTGGATATAATAAATCAAGTGTAACAATGTATATAGACTCACTATCTTTTAGCTGGTATTCGAGCTCTCTTTCCATGTAAAGCGGATTTGTTTGGACAACAATACCGCCTGCTAATAATACTCCGTAATAAGCAATAACTGCTTGCGGACAATTAGGCAGCATGATCGAAACTCTGTCACCCTTTTGTAAACCAAGTGATTGTAAATAATTGGCCAGCTTTAACGACTGATTGCTAAGCTCTGCATAAGTCAGTTCTTTTCCTAGGAAATGAATAGCTTTTTTTGTTGGGAATTCAGCTGCGGCTTGAAGTAAATATTCATATAATGATGTGTCTTCAAAATGAATTTCGTGAGGGATTTCTTTTGGATAATGACGTATCCAAGGTTTCGGACATTCCATCTTTTACTCCTCCTCAAATGCTATTCTTTAACAGTACAAGCTATATGGATAAACTTTACCATTCAATCTTTATGTTTTTTTGCGGAGAGGAGGCTGGTATTGGTTTAGTAAGATGAAAACTACACTAATAGTCGTAAACAGACGTCGCTCTTCCCCTTCCCTTCTTATAAAAAAGTATAGCAGATTTTTTCATATTCAGAAATATAAATATTTTCAAATAGTATTAACACAAGCTCCTATTCTATAAAAGAAGATTTTTCAAGGGTAGGGTGTCCCCCAAGCTGCTATATTTAGAATTAATAAAGCCTGACATCTTTTAAATGCCAGGCTGAAAGTAGAGCAAAATGACTAATATTCGACATTGTTTGCTACCAATTGATATTCTAAAAAAACACTAAATAAATAATCCCTATTAGGATAAATAAGCCGCACAGCCCAAACATTACTTTAGCCAAAGTCTCCAATTTGCCACTCTCCCTTAAATCCCAGCTCCAATAACAAATGATAATCCGACAGATATCACGAGTGAAATAAAGCCAACAGCACGGTTATCCTTTTGGATTTCCTCATCAATTTTAAATTTTGGGGTCATAAATTCATAAATGAAATAGCCTAAAAGCAGCAGGATAAAACCGAAAAGTCCGGACCCCATCATTTCTAATAAGCTTTCATGCTGATTGATTGAAAATCTGAAAATATTGGCAATACCAAAGATTTTACCACCTGTTGCCATGGCAACAGCCATATTCCCCTTTTGAATTTCTTCCCAATTTTTATACTTCGTCACAAGCTCAAAGATTGTTAAAAACACAATGATACATAGAACCACAACGCTGTAGTAGGCAGCAATTTGAACTAATTCATTTTCCCAAAATCCTTTCATCATACCTCTCCCCGCTATTTGAGTTCAACAATGGTAACCCCGGTTCCACCTTCACCTGCTTCACCAAAACGGGTGTTCTTCACACTTCGATGGTTTTTAAGCAATTCCTTTACACCTGTACGAAGGGCACCAGTACCTTTCCCATGAATGATCGAAACTCTTGGGTAACCTGCTAAAACTGCATCATCTAAGTATTTTTCGACCTTAAGAAGAGCGTTTTCGTAGCGTTCACCACGTAGATCCAGTTCAACGGATACATGATAATCCTTTCCTTTAACTGTTGCGAGCGGCCGCTCCTGTACTTCCTGTTTTGGACTTTTTATATATTGAAGGTCCTTTTCCTTTACCTTCATCTTTAAAATTCCCATTTGGACCTGCCATTCATCATCATTCACTCTTTCAATTAAGTGACCTTTTTGATCGAAGCTTATCACCTTTACTTCATCACCGGGAGTAAACGTTTGCTTGACTGGATCCTTTTTTTCAACTTTTTTACTTTTCTTAAAGACCGGAACCGCATCTTCTAAACGTTTTCTTGCATCAATAAGCTCATGCTCTTTTACTTGTGCATGCTGTTCCTTTCTCATTCGTCTTAAATCGTGAATAATTTTTTCCGCTTCTTTTCTTGCTTCTTCAATCTTTTCCTCTGCTTTTCGTTCAGCTTTTTCATATAAAGCATCACGCTTTTCATTAAATTCAATGATTTGCTGCTGCAACTCTATATGAAGCTTTTCAGCTTCCTTGCGGATATTTTCTGCTTCCTTCCATTCTTGCTCAGCTGTCTTTTTGCTTGTTTCTAATGAAGCGATCATTGTATCCACTTCTGTACGTTCATCGCTCATCTGTGCTCTAGCCATGTTTATCACATGTTCTTGTAAACCTAATCTCTTAGAAATTTCAAATGCATTACTTCGACCAGGTACACCAATTAATAACTTATATGTTGGGCTTAATGTTGTAATATCAAATTCAACACTTGCATTTATAACCCCGCTTCGATTGTAACCATAAGCCTTTAATTCAGGGTAATGGGTAGTGGCTACAACTCGTGCGCCTCTGTTATACACTTCGTCGAGAATAGAAATGGCCAGTGCTGCACCCTCCTGCGGATCTGTACCGGCTCCAAGCTCATCAAATAGCACTAAACTATTTTCATCAACCTGTTCAAGAATATCAACAATATTAACCATGTGCGAAGAAAATGTACTCAAGCTTTGCTCAATCGATTGTTCATCACCAATATCAGCAAATACATGGGCAAATACAGCAACTTCAGAGCCATCAAGGGCCGGTATTTGCAATCCTGCCTGTGCCATTAATGTACATAAGCCCAATGTTTTTAACGCTACTGTCTTACCACCTGTATTTGGACCCGTTATCACAATTGTGGTAAAGTCTGTTCCGAGTTCGATATCATTTGGAACCACTTCATCTATAGGCAAAAGTGGATGACGCGCCTGAAACAGCCTTATCACACCTTTATTATTGACGTTTGGCTTTGTTCCTTTAATTTGCTTGGCAAACCTCGCTTTTGTAAACATAAAATCCATTTCAGCTAAGCAATAAACATTTTGTAAAATGTCCTGACTATTTTCGGCAACCTTCTCAGAAAGCAGTCTTAAAATCCGTTCGATTTCCACTTTTTCCTTCACCTTAGCTTGTTGAAGGGTATTATTTAAATCTACAACTACTTGAGGTTCAATAAAAAGAGTTGCTCCTGAGCTTGATTGATCATGAACGATTCCGCCATATGATGACCGGTATTCCTGTTTAACCGGGATGACATAACGATCATTTCTAATCGTAATAATTGCATCGGAAAGCATTTTTGTTGCAGAAGACGAGCGAATCATCGATTCTAATTTTTCCCTTACCCTTGCTTCTGTTGTCCGAAGCTGCTGACGAATCCCTTTTAATGTATCACTCGCACTGTCAAGCACATAGCCATTATCATCAATGCATTGTGAAATGTTTTTCTCAAGGTCTTGCATGAGAATAATTTTCTCTGCAAGCACTGGGAGGTGATGCAATTCAATTTCCTCTTCAACCATTTTATCTATAAACCGCTTCATATTACGTCCTGCATAAAGTGTTCCGGCTACTTCAATTAATTCAGAAGCACTTAGCATTCCGCCAATTTTTGCGCGCTTAACAGCGGCTCTGACATCAACTAAGCCGCCAAGGGGGACATTCCCTTTTAACCGTAATACTTTGGAAGCCTCATCCGTTTGCTCCTGGGCAATTAGGACTTCTTCAAAATGGCTTGAAGGAGTTAACGCTTTTGCTTTTTCTTTCCCTAACGAGGATGAAGCATGGTTAACAAGCTGGTCTTTTACTTTTTCAAATTCTAAAACATGTAATACTTTTTCCTGCAAAACCGTAAACCTCCTAGTAATTGCATGATCGTTTCTCTTTAAAAGAAATTTTCTATGATATTGTCTTTAACTTAAAATCTTATTTCCAGATTTATTATGATGTCTATTTAAAAACGTCCGCAGCTTATTGATCTCCCATGTATTTATAACATTATCACTCATGATCCAGCCTTTTTTAGCAGTCGCTACTCCCACTCTCATATCTTCGAGCATATCGGTATTATGTGCATCTGTATTGATAACAAGTTTTACCCCTGCTTCTTGTGCCTTTCTTACATGTTCAGCACTTAAATCAAGACGATGAGGATTTGCATTTAATTCTAACGCAGTATCCGTTTCCTTTGCTAGTTGAATCAGCATATCAATATCCACATCATACCCGTTTCGTTTCCCGATAAGGCGGCCAGTTGGATGAGCAATAATGTCAACATGTTTGTTCTCCAATGCTTTTTTTAAGCGGCTCATAATAATTTCACGAGGCTGTGAAAAACTAGAATGAATGGAAGCAATCACAAGATCCATCTCACTTAATAGTTCATCATCATAATCTAATGTACCATCAGGCAAAATGTCCATTTCGACACCTGCAAGAATGGTCATATCATCATACTCCTCATTTAAGGCCTTAATTTCCTCTCGTTGCGCTCGCAGACGTTCTGGTGTTAACCCGTTTGCAACCTTTAAATAGTGAGAGTGATCAGTAATGGCAATATAGCTGTAGCCCTTTTTACGGCAGGCCTCCACCATTTCCCTTATCGTAAACGCACCATCGCTCCAAGTAGAGTGCATATGCAGGTCACCTTTTATATCCTCTAATTGAATAAGCCTCATTTCTTTTGTGAAAAAATCTACCTCTGTACCATCCTCGCGTATTTCCGGTGAAAAATGCGGAAGATTAAAATATTCATAAAATTCACTTTCTGTAGCAAAGGTTTTTATTTCATTTGTTTCAATGTTTTCTACTCCATATTCACTTATTTTTTCTCCACGCTCTTTTGCAAGCTGCCTCATCCTCACATTATGATCTTTTGAACCTGTAAAATGATGAAGAGTAGTGGCAAATTTCTCAGGCTTAACGATGCGGAAATCTACGTTTACTTCATAATCATAGCTTAATTGAACAGAAACCTTTGTATCACCATTAGCGATAATTGCAGATAAAGCAGGAATAGCTAACAGCTGTTCACGAACCTTCCCCGGTTCAGTTGTTGAAATGATGAAATCTAAATCCTTGATCGTTTCCCTCATACGTCTTAAAGAGCCTGCTTTTGAAAATCCTTTAATACTTTCACATTGCCTGAGATATGCTTCAATTTTCTCTGCAATGGGCAGCATAAATGCTAACGGAAGACGTTCAGGACGATTTCCCATTTCCTCGATCGCCGCTAATATTTTTTCTTCTGTTTTTTCCCCGAAGCCTGCCAGCACTTGAATTTTATTCTCCTCGCATGCCTGCTTTAAGGCTTCAACACTATCTATTTGTAATTCTTTATAAAGCTTGGCAATTTTTTTGCCGCCTAAACCTGGCAGCTTTAATAATGGCAGCAATCCCGCTGGAACCTCTTCCTGCAATTGCTCCAGAACTTCTGATTTCTCTGTTTCTATATATTCTTTAATAACGGCTGAGGTTCCCTTGCCAATTCCCGGGATTTTAGTAAAATCATCGATTAAAGCAAGGCTTCTATCATCTGTTTCAAGTGCATTTGCCGCTTTTCGAAACGCTGCTATTTTAAACGGGTTTTCACCCTTTAACTCCATTAATACCGCAATTTTTTCTAATAAACGAATAACATCCTTTTTATGAATAGTCATGGTTTCACCTCTACCTCATTAATCAAAATGATACAAATATTTTTAGAAAAAGTACAATTTTTACAAACATCATTTACCGAATAGAAAAAACTTCTCTATGCGTGAAGAGAAGTTATGACATGTACTGAATCCAGAGTTCATTTACCTTATCTGAAAAATACGGTGTATGATTGACGATCAAATTCGATAGCAATGATTGATCTAGTGCTTGTTGAAGCTGTTCAATTGGAATGAGCGCACCAATAAATAGTAAAATAAATAGCACGAGATAGGATTCTAAAAATCCTAAAATGGAGCCCGCCCATCTATTTAACTGCTTTAAAATTGGCAGCAATGCAACAAAATCCAGCATGGTGCCAATGATTTGCATAACAATCTTTGTTCCTATAAATAATATAACAAAAGCAACAGCACGGTAATAAGCTCCTTCTAAATTTTCACCATTTAGTAAGGTTAAAACGGCCGGACCATCACTTGATACAGGATACGGAACCCACAGCTTTAATTTCGGTGCAAGATCATCAAAATACTGATATGCTACAATATATGCAACGATAAACCCGGTCAAATGCACAAATTGGAGAATAAAACCGCGTTTTAAGCCGACTAGGATTCCGAATAATAGAATAATAAATAGTACTAAATCTAGCATTTCTTAGCTTCAATCCTTTTCTATTATTTGCTTCTCTAGTTTTTCATACTCTTCTTTTAGCTTTAAATATTCGTGAACTACATTTACTGCTGTTAAAACAGCAAGCTTATTTATATCAAGAGAAGGGTTTTTACTATTAATCTCTCGCATTTTATCATCAACAATTGAAGCAACTGCACGAATATGACTGGTGCTTTCTGCCCCTACAATTGAGAATCGTTGACCATATATATCTACTATCGTTTTCGATTTAGGGCGATTTGACAACGATAAATCCTCCATTTCCTGCAAATCCTACACCTTATCATAACATGAAGCTTTAGGAAATGGGAAGAAGATCGATATTTCGATTCATTTCGCACGATTCCACGACTATTTTAGAAGATGAAAGGATGTCAGGATGGCAAACACAGTGATTAAGGTAACGACTGATACAATCGAAAAAATGGAAGCGCACTATGCTTCTGTTAAAACAGCGAAAACCCCTCAAGGTGCTGTTTTTTCAGCAAAAGTGAATGGTTGTACCATTACAGCTTACAAATCAGGAAAGGTATTGTTTCAAGGAACCCGGGGAGAGGAGGAGGCGTTAAAATGGGAAACTCACAGTGAACCAGCTAAAAAACATGTAATAGCCTCAACGAAAAAAGCATCAATCGGTTTCCAGCCGCCAGCAAATATTTCAAGCTTATCCATTATTGGGTCTGATGAGGTTGGCACAGGCGATTTCTTTGGGCCAATGACAGTGGTTGCAGCATATGTAAAAAATGAGCAGATTCCTTTGCTGCAAGAGCTTGGGGTAAGGGACTCAAAAAATCTAAAAGATCCGCAAATTATCGAAATTGCTAAAGATTTAATTCAGACCATACCATACAGCTTACTTGTGCTTCATAATGAGAAATACAATGAACTTCAGCATAAGGGAATGTCCCAAGGGAAAATGAAGGCATTATTACATAATCAAGCCATCAACCATCTTCTTAGCAAAATAACTCCAGAAAAGCCTGACGGGTTATTAATTGATCAATTTGTTGATCCAGCTATTTACTTTAAGCATTTGCAAGGAAAAAATGTCGTTAGAGAAAACATTTACTTTTCAACAAAAGCTGAAGGAATTCATTTGGCAGTTGCCGCTGCTTCGATTATTGCCAGATACTCATTTGTAAAAGAGTTTGAACGTTTATCCGAGATAGCAGGTGTAACACTTCCAAAAGGTGCTGGGGCACAAGTGGATATTGCTGCAGCAAAAATCATTCAAAAAAGAGGCAGTCAATTTTTGGCCTCGATTAGTAAAAAGCATTTCGCTAACACGGACAAAGCGTTGAGATTAGCGAAAAAATAAGGAAAAGGGCTGTTTTAAAACAGCCCTAATTGTTTATCCACGCAAGGTAGCTCCAATTTTTTCTTCTACTGTCCTTAACACGTTTTCATGTGCTTTTGTTACTTCTTCATCTGTTAACGTGCGCTCAGGGTCAAAATAACGAAGTGAGAAAGCAACTGATTTCTTTCCTTCTTCAAGACGATCACCCTCATAAAGATCGAAAACAGCCACTTCTTTTAGCATGTTACCACCTGCTTGGGTAATAATCTGTTTAATATCTCCCGCTACAACATCCTGTTCTACAACAAGTGCAATGTCTCTAGTAATGGATGGATAACGCGGAATCACTTCAAAACGTGTTTCCTCAACCTCTACTGTTAACAGATCAACTAATGAAAGCTCGAATACATAAGTTTCTGATAGGTCTAACTGTTTTTGTACAGATGGATGAACTTGACCGATGAAGCCAACCAATTTATCACCAAGGAAGATTTCCGCTGTACGCCCCGGGTGCATGCCATCACGTTTTGCTTGCTTATATAGAATGTGATTTGTCAGACCTAGAAGATCTGCTAATCCATCAATAATTCCTTTTACAACATAGAAATCAACTGGCTTTTTCTCACCTTGCCAAGAATGTGTATGCCATAAGCCCGTTACTGCTGCTGATAATCGTTCTTTCTCAAGCGGCTGCAAATCCTTGCCTTGCGAAAGGAAGACTGAGCCAATTTCATATAAAGCAACTTGATCAATTTGTCTTGCTACATTGTATTTTAGCGCTTCTAATAAATTTGGAAGCAGACTCAATCTTAGTACACTTCGTTCTTCACTCATCGGCAACGCAAGTTTCGTTAATTCTGAGAGTTCAAGAGCATATTTTGCCGCTTTCTCTTCGCTCGTTAATGAATACGTGATTGCTTGATATAAACCAGTACCTTCTAAGTAGCGACGTACTTTACGGCGTTTATGTTGATAATCCGTCAGCTTTCCTGGGAATGCCTGCCCAACCGGTAATGTTGTTGGAATATTGTCATAACCATAAAGCCTTGCAACCTCTTCTACCAAATCCTCTTCGATCGAAATATCACCTCGCCGAGTTGGAACTGTGACAGTAATTGTTGAGTTGTCAACCTCTACTCCAAATTGGAGACGGTCAAAAATTGACTTTATTTCTTCAGCTGAAATATTCATTCCAAGAACACGGTTTATCTTTTCAACCGTTGTTTGAACGACTACTGGCTTAAAAGAGACTGATTGAACTTCTACCGTACCTTCAAGCACCTCTCCACCTGCATATAAGGAGATTAACTGTGCTGCACGCTCAGCTGCGGCTTTGACACGATTTGGATCAACCCCTTTTTCATAACGGGCACTTGCTTCACTTCTTAACCCGTGATCCTTTGAAGCAATACGAATTCTTTGTCCATTAAAGAAGGCGGATTCCAAGAGAATGGTTTTCGTGTCTGATTGAACTTCCGAATTTGCACCACCCATTACACCAGCTAAGGCAACCGGTTCTGTACCATTTGTTATCACTAAATGGTCTGTCGTTAACGTACGCTCTTGATCATCGAGCGTTACAATTTTTTCTCCAGCTTTTGCTCTGCGAACAACAACTTCCTTTGAGCCGAAGCGATCATAATCAAAAGCATGTAATGGCTGACCATATTCTAAAAGAACAAAGTTGGTAATATCAACGACATTATTATGCGGACGAATCCCTGCTGCCATCAAGCGAGTTTGCATCCATAACGGAGATGGGGCAATGGTTACATTTTTAATCACCTTTGCTGTGTAAATTGGATTATCTTCAGCTGCATCAACTTTTACTGTCACAGCATCCGAGGCTTTTTCACCAATGCTCTCATATGAAATTTCAGGATACTTCACATTGCGATCTAAAATAGCTGCCACTTCATGGGCAACTCCTAGCATACTTAGTGCATCAGCACGATTCGGTGTTAAGCCTAGCTCAAGAACAGCATCATCAAGATTTAATTGCTCAAGTGCATTAGCCCCTACTACAACATCGCTAGGAAATACAAAGATGCCTTCTGAATATTCCTTTGCTACAAGCTTAGATTCAATTCCAAGCTCCTGTAATGAACAAATCATCCCGTTTGAAGCTTCCCCGCGAAGTTTTGCTTTTTTAATTTTAAAATTCCCTGGTAGAACAGCCCCAACAGTTGCAACTGCAACCTTTTGGCCTTTATCCACATTCTTTGCACCGCAAATAATCTGAACAACTTCCCCATTTCCTAGATCAACTTGACATTTATTCAGCTTATCAGCATTAGGATGTTGTTCCTTCTCGAGAACATGACCTATAACGACACCCTTTATGCCTTCGTTTAATACGTCAACACCTTCTACTTCAATTCCGCTGCGGGTAATTTTTTCAGCTAATTCATCAGGTGTAATCCCTGATAAATCGACATACTCGGCTAACCATTTATATGAAACAAACACGTTCATAACCTCCTAATTAAACTCGTTTAAATTGTTTTAAGAAACGGACATCATCTGTATAGAAATGACGGATGTCATCGACTCCGTACTTTAACATGGCGATACGTTCTCCACCGATTCCAAAAGCAAATCCGCTGTATTTCTTTGAGTCAAAGCCAGCCATTTCAAGAACGTTCGGATGGACCATTCCTGCTCCAAGCATTTCAATCCATCCTGTTTTCTTACAGATATTACAGCCTTTTCCTCCACAAGAGAAGCAAGATACATCTACCTCCACAGAAGGCTCGGTGAATGGGAAGAAGCTTGGACGTAAACGAATTTCGCGTTCTTCTCCGAACATTTTCTTTGCAAATATTTCAAGAGTTCCTTTTAAATCACTCATGCTAATGTTTTCATCAACAACTAGCCCTTCTACTTGTGTAAATTGATGGGAATGTGTAGCATCATCGTTATCTCGACGGTACACCTTTCCAGGGCAGATGATTTTCACTGGACCTTGACCTTTATGCTTTTGCATTGTTCTTGCCTGTACCGGTGATGTATGTGTCCGTAATAGCAGCTCTTCAGTAATATAGAATGAATCCTGCATGTCACGTGCCGGATGTCCTTTAGGAAGATTTAACGCTTCAAAATTAAAGTAATCTGTTTCCACTTCTGGGCCTTCAGCAATTTGGTATCCCATTCCAAGGAATAAATCTTCAATTTCTTCAAGTACCGCTGTTAACGGATGGTGATTTCCAACTTTAACAGGTCTTCCTGGCAACGTCACATCGATTGTTTCCTGTGCCAGCTTTTGTTCTACAGCTAATTGTTCTAAATGCTCCTGTTTGCTTGAAATCGATGTCGCAATTGCTTCTCGCACTTCATTAGCAAGGGCACCCATTACTGGACGTTCCTCAGCTGAAAGTTTTCCCATGCCGCGTAAAACCTCTGTGATTGGGCCTTTCTTGCCTAAATAAGCAACTCGTATGTCATTCAATGCTTTTAAATCCTGCGCTTGTTCAACCTTTTCAAGCGCTTCTTGTTGAAGCTGTTTTAATTGCTCCTGCATGTTTCTTCCTCCTTTATTTGAAAAGCAAAAGCGCCTTGACCATTATAAGGAAAATAAGACAGCCATGAAGTAAAGGTATTTCTCCCTCATTAGTGGCTTATAACCTTGAGGCTCTATGCGCTGCAGCTAAACTTAAATACAAAGTCAAAAGGGTTGGCTTTTTTTAGCAAATAAAAAACCCGCCCCTAAAAAGGGACGAGTTGAATTCGCGTTACCACCCTTGTTAGCCGTGCACAAACTTATTCTTCGCACTGCTCACTTCATTTAAATAACGGTAAAAACCGGAATACCTTTACGTTTTAGAGATTTGATGTGAGAGGTTAAAGGTTTGAAAAAACTTTCCCACTAAAAAGCTCTAATACGGTCCAAGTATCAACTCGAGAGGTGAATTCATTTACTTTAGTCCAAAAAAGTGCTTTCAGTCTACGGCACTTTTTCCCTGATTGGATAAATTGTAAATTACTAGTCTCTGTCATCGTTTCTTTCATATGTAATTTCTATCTTATTATAATCAAAACAAATTGTTCCTGCAACCTACGCCCGTAAATGATAAAGAAGAATTCCTGCTGCAATGGCAACATTTAATGATTCTGCTCCACCATAGATAGGAATGTACAAGTTTTTGTCGGTTTTAGTCAGCAATTCACTGTCCACACCGCTGCCTTCATTGCCAATCACAAGACAAAACGATTCAGACGGCGATGCTTCACGATAGCCTACTCCATTTTGTAAAGAGGTGCCGTATGTTGGAATCTGCTTTTCACGATAAACTTCAAGCCATTCAAGTAAACTTCCCTTAACAATCGGCACATGAAAGATTGAACCTTGACTTGAGCGAATGACTTTTGAATTGTAATGGTCGACCGTTCCTTCAGCTAATATGATTCCGTCAATCCCTGCTGCATCTGCTGTACGAATAATTGTTCCTAAATTCCCCGGGTCTTGTACACGGTCAACGAGGAGAACCTTTTTCCACTCATGGACTGTATTGTGCGAATGAACTTCACAAATAGCTGCTACTCCTTGTGGGGTTTCTGTATCACTAATAGCTTTCATTATTTCCTTTGTAACAATCGTTATATTCAATTGATCGACATTCCAATGAGAAGGAAGTCTTGTCTCCTCGGAAACAATAAGATCTATGATGATTTCCTTCTTTTTTAATGCTTCTTCCACCAAATGCTGGCCCTCAATGATAAACGTGCCTGTCATTTCCCGTTCCTTCTTTGTATGAAGTTTTTTCCATTGCTTTACTTTTGGGTTTTTAACTGACTCGATGCGGTTCACTGTATTTCTCCTTTTACTTACATTCCATTTTCTCCTTTCCAATCATACATAATTTTCATGCATTTAACAAACGCTAATCCTAGCATTAAGAATAAAATGAGGAGTGAATCAACATGAATTTAAATTTACGCCATGCAGTTATTGCAAATGTAACTGGAAATACGCAGGATCAATTAGAAGATACAATTGTTGACGCCATTCAAAGCGGGGAAGAAAAAATGCTGCCAGGCCTCGGTGTGTTATTTGAGGTCATCTGGCAAAATGCTACCGAGCAAGATAAAGACGAAATGCTGGCAACCCTAGAACAGGGCTTAAAAAAGCAATAAAGAGGGCTGTTTAAAAACAAGAGGGTCAGACCCCCAAACACTTTTATGGAACCTTTCATAGCGGGAAGTTCCGGATATGTGTGTTTGATTGGAGTCAGACCCTTTTTTAAAGTTTTAAGTATAAAATTTTGTACTTAGTTTTAGTGTCTAGCTCCAGGCGCCATCGGCTCTAGGGTCTAGTCAAATAGGAATTGAAGGTAAAGAACACCTTCTATTCCTATTCGCCTTAGCTTGTCGCCGAATGCTAAGCGCCTTGCGCATTTCTTTTTATTCATACATAATTTTATCAACCATTTCACGGTCCAATCGCTTGATAACTTCTGTTATTAATTTTACTGCATTTTCATAATCGTCACGGTGAAGCATTGCAGCATGTGAGTGAATATAGCGTGTTGCGATCGTGATGGATAGCGCAGGCACTCCATTTGCCGAAATGTGAATCGCACCAGAATCAGTTCCGCCGCCTGGTAATGACTCGAATTGATACGGAATATTTAATTCATCTGCCGTATCGGTTACTAAGTCGCGCAAGCCTTTATGAGAAACCATTGAGGCATCATATAAGACAATTTGCGGCCCTTCTCCCATTTTGCTCGCTGCCTCTTTCTCCGAAATACCTGGTGTATCTCCGGCAATCCCTACATCAACACCAAAAGCAATATCAGGCTCAATAAGGTTAGCAGATGTACGAGCTCCGCGTAATCCAACTTCCTCTTGAACAGTACCTACTCCATAAACGACATTTGGATGATCTGTATCTTTTAAATGTTTGAGAACATCAATCGCAATTGCACAACCAATTCTGTTATCCCATGCTTTTGCAAGGAGCATTTTTTCATTTGGCATGACAGTGAATTCAAAATATGGAACGACTTGATCTCCTGGCATCACCCCAAATTCCATTGCTTCTTCACGACTGGATGCCCCGATATCAATAAACATATCCTTAATCTCTACCGGTTTTTTACGCGCTTCTGGAGGAAGAATATGAGGCGGTTTAGAGCCAATAATACCTGTTACATCACCTTTTTTTGTTACTATCGTCACACGTTGCGCAAGCATTACCTGCGACCACCAGCCTCCAACTGTTTGAAAGCGCAGGAAACCTTTGTCATCAATTTGGGTAACCATAAACCCGACTTCATCTAAATGTCCCGCAACCATTATTTTTGGCCCGTTATGCTTCCCAACCTTTTTAGCGACTAAGCTGCCTAGATTGTCAGTAAACACTTCATCAGCGTAATTTGTTATGTATTTTTTCATGACGTCACGAACTTCTCGTTCATTACCAGGTATGCCCTTAGCATCTGTTAAGTCCTTTAACATCGTTAAGGTTTCATCAAGCTTTGTCATTATGCAGCCTCCTTAAATTAACCATATCTTTACTATTATATAATAAACTGGCTATTTTAAACGAATAATCTACATCAAAAATGATTAATAGCCTTGTTTTTGTCTTTCATGATTAACCTCGTTTTTAGAAACATAGGCATGTTCAATTTGTTCCTTTGTAAAGCCTAGAAGATGACCCAAACACAAATATTCTTCAAACATTTTTTTATACACCTGCAATGTTTGCTGTTCTTTAAAAACCGTAATTGTTTGATACACGCTTAAAAATTGTTCAGTAACACTGCGCTCTGCATGGATTTCTTCAAGCTTGAGTGAAGGGTCGACATTTATTTCTAATCCTAATGATAAAATAAAATGAATTCCATCAACATATTCCTCCAAAATCACATCAATCGGTGCCGGCGCCTTTAAGCTCCAAAATTTAAAACATCTCGTCTCATTTGCAAGTTCCCCTACCTCTACTAGTAATGCCAGTATTTTTCGTTCAATCAGTGACTCATTTTCCAACTTGTGCTGTGTTTCAATTTTTGTATCCAGTTTTTGCTGCATGTCGAATAGCGATAAAAAATTCATTGTTTAATGCCTCCGTCCTTTACTTATGTACTAAAAAAATTATATCAAATTGAAAAAAACTTGAAACCTTTTTCTATACTAAGACGTATATATGGGAAAATTGCCCTCAGGAGGGGTTTACATGATTGTGCTTGTCTTACGATTATTGCTGCTAGCTTTCATTTGTTTCCTTATTTATTCGGGGCTTAAATATTATTTTAATCCGAAGAGAAAGCTTAAACTGGCACATGAACAAAAACAATTTTTCTTGTTAGATGAGAAAGATGTTCGAAAAAACTTTTTGATTACCTATAAGGGAGTATATTTTGAAGGGGAAAAATATGTTGGTACAGCTCCAAATACATTTGAGGTCATTTCTATTTTGATTTGGACGAACTCTATCCACAAGCTGCATGAATTAACCCGGGAAGATCTTTCTTATATTGAACAACAAGTAAAAGAAAAGTATCCGGTTGCTAAAATTGAATGGAAGAGTCCGATTAAGGAAGAATTGATTAAGAAACGGGATCTATAGCGGAAAACGAAGGGTCTATCTCAAAACCAAAAAGCTTATGAGATAGACCCTTTCAAAAGTTCCCTTCATGTTTCCCTTATGCTTTCTGTTTTACAAAGAAATCGCTCCATTTAATCAATACCTGTTTTTCTCTAAAAAAGTAAACAAGAAAAGCCAATACGACGAAAATAACGAGTAACATGATTGGGGATAGTGCTTGAAGCGAAGCACCTAAAAATGTAAAACAAAGCACAGATGGAATATGGGTTACTAACGAAAGCTTTGTGTAACTTTGAAAGGTTTTTGCCCTTTCGATAATGCATAACGAAATAAGTGAAAAATTAACAAAGGGAATCATCCGCAAAATCATAATTTGCCCAATCGATAGCTTAGTATATTCTCCAAACCATTTTTGTTTCATTTTAATAAAACGACTCATTAGAGCTGGAAATAATTTGGCCATCATATAAAAAGTAATACTTGAACCTGTAAGGCCGATCACCGAGTACATCGCACCTAATTCAGCCCCAAATATGATCCCTCCGCCTATGCAGACGACAACTACAGGGATCAACAGAAATTGCCTAATGAGATGCAACAATATAAATACTAACGGTGCAAAAAATCCAGTCGTTTCAATTGCCGTTAACATTGACGATGCAGCTAGTTCAATCGTCATCACCACTTTCTTTGTTGTCATTCCTGATGCAGCAGTGTGTCGATACCATTTTACGAAACAAAATGATCTTTATGCTAACTTAATGATTAAATAGATAAAAAGAAACACATGTAAAATAGTAATGAGCGGAAACCCGATCACAAACGAGGTATGTTTTGTTTTATGACGGAATCTATTCATTCCGATAAGTCCTCCTAAGGCACCGCCAACTAAGGCTATCCACCATAATGTTGATTCTTTTATTCTCCATTCCCCACGCTTTGCCTTATTTTTATCTGCACCCATTAAGAAATAATTTATAAGATTGATTAGCAAATAATAGCTAATGATGTAAATCATTATGTACGATCTTCCCTTCCATTCTTTTTACCTACTATACCATATGGAAACGAAAAAAGAGCTGCACCATTACGGAGTCAGCTCTTTAACATTCAATCAATTATTGGTTAAGTTTCGCTTTAGCTGCGTCTGCTAATTGAGCAAATGCTTTTTCATCTGCTACAGCTAAATCAGCAAGCATTTTACGGTTAACTTCGATACCAGCAAGCTTTAAACCATGCATTAAACGGCTGTAAGAAAGACCATTTACACGTGCAGCTGCATTGATACGAGTAATCCAAAGCTTACGGAAGTCGCGTTTTTTCTGACGACGGTCACGGTAAGCATACATTAATGATTTCATTACTTGTTGGTTTGCAACTTTGTATAATCTATGTTTAGAACCGAAATAACCTTTAGCTAATTTTAATACTTTTTTACGACGTTTACGTGAAACGATACCGCCTTTTACTCTTGGCATGTAAATTCCCTCCTATATTACGATGTTTCCGATTATTTAATGTTGTCTAATAAATGACGAATACGTTTGAAATCGCCTTTGCTTACTACAGTTGATTTACGTAATTTACGTTTAGCTTTTGTAGATTTGTTAGCGAATAAGTGGCTAGTGTAAGCATGTGAACGTTTAAGTTTACCAGAACCGGTCTTTTTGAAACGCTTTGCTGCTCCACGGTGAGTTTTCATTTTTGGCATAAGGGATTCCTCCTTAAGTATTATTGCTTTTCATTTTTCGGTGCTAAAACTAGGAACATGCTACGTCCATCCATTTTAGGATGTGATTCAATCGTACTTAAGTCCGCACATTCAGCAGAGAATCGATCAAGCACCTTCTGACCAATTCCTTTATGAGTTATTGCACGTCCTTTGAAACGGATAGAAGCTTTTACTTTATCGCCTTTTTCTAAGAACTTGCGTGCATTTCGAAGCTTTGTATTAAAGTCATGCTCATCAATTGTCGGGCTTAAACGAACCTCTTTTAAATTGATGATCTTTTGATTTTTACGCGCCTCTTTTTCTTTCTTTTGCTGTTCAAAACGGAATTTTCCGTAATCCATGATGCGGCATACAGGAGGCTTTGCATTTGGTGCTACTAAAACTAAATCAAGATTAGCTCTTGCAGCAATTTCTAAAGCCTCTTGACGAGATTTAATTCCAAGCTGATCTCCATTGGCACCGATCAGACGAACCTCACGTGCGCGAATTCCGTCATTTACCATCATATCTTTGCTAATAATTAGCCACCTCCAAGGTTTTCTCAAACTGAATAGTAGTTTTTCAAATCCGAATTTTTAGCTCCGCACTTTTTTATTTTAATAAATAAAAAAGTGTGGATGCATGAAACACCCACACTACGATTGTATACATAAAAAGTTCATCGTAACCTGTCAACTACATACAGATGTGTCAATCAGGTGAGAAGCGGGTGCTTCTACTTGTTATATGAAAGACTATTCAATTACCTTGAACATTATAACACCATAACAAAGATCTTGCAAGTAAGTACTATATGTTTTAACAACGTTTTTTATTTTACCAAATGGATTAACATGTTGCAATAGTTTTTTATTAAGAAAAGAGGAAGCGCCTCGAACAGCCCCGACAAGCATAAGACGATTTGGAATAGAAGGCGTTCTTTGCCTTCAATTCCAAATTGGCTAGACCCTAGAGGGGCTAAGGCGCTGGAGCTAGACACCAAAACTAAGTACAAAAAGTTATACTTTCTGGCTAACGAGTAAGAAAAGCGGAATGCGCCTTGATCTGCTATGAACAAGGCGCTTCCACTAAACTACATTACCAACTAAATAAACTTATCTTTTCACTTCAATCTTAATACCTTCTATAAATTGTTCAAATGCAACCGTTTCTGATTTTTGTTCACCATATTTACGGACATTTACTGCTTTTTCTGCAATCTCATTATCCCCTACAACAAGCATGTAAGGAATTTTTTGTATTTGTGCCTCACGAATTTTATATCCGATTTTTTCATCACGTGCATCTAATTCAACACGTAATCCTGTCTCTTGCAATTGTTCTTGTACTTGTTTTGCATAGTCAAGATGAATAGCAGGGGATACAGGAATGACTTGTACTTGAACCGGCGCAAGCCAAGTTGGGAATGCTCCTTTATATTCTTCGATTAAGAAGGCTACAAAACGTTCCATAGTTGATACAACACCGCGATGGATAACAACTGGGCGATGCTGCTTTCCGTCTTCACCAACATATGTTAAGTCGAAACGTTCCGGTAATAAGAAATCCAGCTGAACAGTTGAAAGTGTTTCATCCTTACCAAGAGCTGTTCTAACTTGTACATCAAGCTTCGGACCGTAAAACGCCGCTTCTCCTTCTGCTTCATAGTAATCATGGCCTAATTCATCCATAGCATCCTTTAACATGCTTTGTGCCTTCTCCCACATGTTGTCATCATCAAAGTATTTTTCTTTATCTTCAGGGTCACGATAAGACAATCTAAACGAATACTTATCAATGCCAAAGTCTTTATATACAGCTTCAATTAATCTGACAACGCGGATAAATTCTTCTTTAATTTGATCAGGTCGAACAAAAATATGGGCATCATTTAATGTCATTCCACGAACACGCTGCAGTCCAGTTAAAGCACCTGACATTTCATAACGGTGCATCGTTCCAAGCTCTGCAATACGAATAGGCAATTCACGATAACTGTGAATATCGTTTTTATAAACCATCATATGGTGTGGACAATTCATTGGACGAAGCACTAAATCTTCATTGTCCATTTCCATTTTAGGGAACATATCCTCTTGATAGTGCTCCCAGTGACCAGAGGTTTTATAGAGCTCAACACTTCCCAAAACCGGAGTATATACGTGTTGATAGCCTAAACGCTCTTCTTTATCAACAATATAACGCTCAACAATACGTCTAATTGTTGCACCTTTTGGCAGCCATAGCGGAAGCCCTTGACCAACCTTTTGAGAAGTAGTAAATAAACCTAGTTCCTTCCCAAGCTTGCGGTGGTCACGCTCCTTCGCTTCTTCAAGTATACGAAGATGCTCATCTAAATCACTTTTCTTAAAGAAGGCCGTTCCATAGATACGTTGCAGCATTTTATTTTTTCTGTCTCCACGCCAGTATGCACCTGCTACACTGAGCAGCTTAAATTCCTTGATTTTCCCTGTTGATGGAACATGAACACCTCGGCATAAATCAAAAAATTCACCTTGTTCATAAATGGATACTGCTTCACCTTCTGGAATAGCATCAAGAAGCTCAAGCTTTAAAGGATCTTGGACTTCCTCATAGATTCTCTTCGCTTCTTCACGGCTTACTTCCTTACGAATAATCTCAAGGTTTTCATTAACAATTTTCTTCATTTCTTTTTCAATCAGTGGTAAATCTTCCGGTGTAATCGCCTGCTCCATATCGATATCATAATAAAACCCATTTTCAATAACTGGACCAATTCCAAGCTTAACTGATTGATCTTTATATAGGCGCTTAATCGCTTGTGCCATTAAATGCGCTGTTGAATGACGCATAATTTCTAGCGCTTCACCACTATCCTGGGTTACAATTTCAATCGCGCCATCCTCTAAGATTGGTGTACGCAAATCAATCAACTGTCCATCAAGCTTTCCTGCAAGAGATTTCTTCTTTAATCCAGGGCTAATGGATGCCGCAATATCTTCAGTTGTCGTACCTTTTGCAAACTCCTTCACAGCTCCGTCTGGAAACGCAATTTTTATAACGTCTGACATCCTTGTTCACTCCTTATTATTTGAAATGCGGAAGTGCCTTGAACAGCCTCGGGCAAATAAGACACTATTGAATAGAAGGTGTTCTTTATCTTCAATTCAATAGTGGCTTATGACCTCGAGGCAGTCAAAACGCGGCGTCCTGCCGCATTGACTGCCCTTGCACGTCCTGTGCTTCGGGGCTAGGCACTGCAGCTGGACACGAACACTAAGTTCGCAGCCAATAATTTTTGGTTGCTCCAAAAAAATAAAACTCGCCCCCAAAAAAGGGACGAGTTAAAAAACATTGTCAATGGATCGTGGTTCCACCCTTGTTCCCATACCTTTATGACGATGAGTCATCATCTATCCACGCAAAAGATAGAATCACGCGTGTATATGTGTATGGCTTAAACATCGATAACGGGAAGACCGTCAGTCATTACTAGGTTTTTCCGTTCACAACTGAAGTTTAAAGGTGGTAAATTTGTTCTTCGTGTTAGGAAGGTTTCAGCATATCCTTCCCTCTCTGGGAACCGTAAAAACAAACTCATGTCCTTATCATTACTGTTACATATTGCAATTATCTCGTATTATAATGTGTTTTTATCTTAAAATCAAGTTAGGTTTTACACATTTTTCTCATTTGTAGACTTCTGCTTAAAGTCACTTAAACTATGTATGGTAACTCTCTCTTGAAATACATTTTGAATCGTTTGTACCATTCCATCAAAAGGATCATTTGTATATAAGTAGATCCATTTTGGTGCGATGGAAACGATAGGAGCTAATAGTTTTGAATCAATATACATCGGATGTTGAGAGACAAAGGCTTGATCAATATAAGCTTGCAATTCATCTTCTGTCACCTTTAGATTTTCAGCATTATAAACTAAAAATTCTTTATCTTGAACAATTGAAAGAAACTCCAGCTTGCTATCACAATGAACAAGAAAATCACGTAAGCTTTGGATAAAGTTTTGGTACTCCTGTTCAAGCTTATATTCCTCAATGGCTGCCTCAACATATTCACGTAATCTAGCTGTATATTCATGCAAGCGGAATTTTTGAAATGAGGAAAAGGAGAAATATAAATCAGGACGCAAAAATTCTTGAAGGGAATCTCGCAAAATGACATCACGAGAAAAAAAAGACTGAACTCCTGGAATATCCTTACGTTCCCCTTCTATAATCGACTGAGCAATATGTATAATTTGCTGCTGCTCCTCTTCTTCGAGAAAAAAATAATGTTCCTTTAGAATCGTTAACATCATTTGATGTTCTTTATGGTCAATAATGAATTGAACTAGTCCAGGTATAACTAGATTCTCAAGTGAATTTTCCCACGTTTTTGGGGTGATTTTTATGCATTGTTGATTGATCATTTGCAGATCAGTTTCAAAATCTTTGCATAAAGTACGAAAAATTGAAAATATAATATTCGCCTCTTTCGGAGACCCAAATAAAATCTCAAGCATGTTTGTCCCCCCTATTTGCCAACACCTGATTCTATGTATATGGGGGAATAGGAATAATTAGAAGTAAAGAAACCAAGGAATTTGAAGATGCATAAAAATAACCCTTCAAAATAGAGATTAAAAAAGCACTTGCCTATGCAAAGGCAAATGCTTTTTAATCCCTTCGATTCCTTCCTGATAATTCAATTGGTATGGCCATATGCTTAATGCGTTCCATAATCCTTGCTGCTTTAACAGGTTCTTCTTCACCACGTTGAGAAACAGCGAGGTGGTGCTGAAGCTGTTTTAAATTAAAATTAGACGAAAAGAAGGTAGGTAAATTTTCAAGCATCCTGTATTGTAGAATTGTCCCAAGAATGTCATCTCTCACCCAGCTTGACATTGACTCTGCACCAATGTCATCAAGCATAAGAACCGGGATCTTTTTTACAGCATCTAACTTTTCATCTAATGATGTTGAATTCTGAAAGGATCCTTTTAGTTCTCGCATAAATTCCGGTACATAGACAAGCATGGACGAGACTTTATGTGAAGCTAACTCATTTGCAAGCGCCCCTAAAATATAGGTTTTTCCAACACCGAAGGAACCATATAAATACAATCCCTTTGGGCTCATCCCGCTATTATATTGTTCAACAAAATCCTGTGCAAGACTAATCGCCTTAAAGCGGCTCGGCTCGTCAATTTCTACTTCGATTTGCTCAAAGGAAGCCCCTAAAATATCCCTAGGAATATACATGCTTTTAATTAAGGATTCATGTTTTTTTCGTTCATCATATGTTTCTTTCGTTGGACACTTATCATATTGCAGATCAATGATTTTCCCTTGAATGACCAATCGCGGATGATAGCCTTCTAATATATTTTTACATTCTGATAAAGATGGACAGTCTTGGCAATTTTTGCTTTGATTTATAAATTCCAGCAGCTTAACAAGACTTCTGTCAATCATCCCCTCCTCAATTTCAGATGAATGCTTGGATAGAAAGGCTTGTACCTCTGCGTTATTTAATACCTGTTTTTTAATATTATTATAGCGATCTTTAAAATCCGGTCTGTTTGTAAGATTTCTAATGGATTTGCTTAAATGATCCATTTTATCCACCTCGCTTTCATGTTAACTTAACTACGCATTGTTATTATTATCCTTATATTTTTTTATCCGATCAAATAATTTCCGTTTTTCCAATTCAAATTGTTCGCGGTCAATCTGTGATTGCTCTTTTTTCTCCTTGGCTTCATCGTTTACTTGCTCAGCGTTGTCATCTTCCTTTAACCATGAAGGGAGCATCTCTTTACGAATCGGAGCCTTTTTAGAAGATGTTGATTTCTTTGTCGCTTTTTCTTCTGCCCACTGCTGATACTGTCTGTGTTCATGTTTAGCAAGGTCCATTGCAGCTCTGACTGTTGAAATTTGTTTCCTCGTCCAATGGCTTGCAATTTTCTGAACATACGCCTTTGTAAGCTTCATATCTGTTTTTAACATAACATAATAAATAAGAACATTCACAACTCCTGGCTCAAGCCTTTGTTGAAGCATAACTTCTTCAATGATTTGCATATCTCCAACAGCTGGCGGCCTACCACCAGAGACATCGGTTAAAAACTGTCGTGGGGAGATCGTTTCTAATTGATAAATCATTTCCTCTTCTTGTGTCCGAGGCTTCTTTTCAATCGTTGTTCGCAAATGAGGCGGCTGTGTTTTATCAAGCAGCCCTGGCAAAGTATCACCATATTGGAATTGATACCAATCCCTGGCAGATTTTCTAAGCAGTTCGATATCTATGATGTCATCTTGATCAATGCTATTCATCACCACATTTTTCATATCAATTGCATTAATCCCATACAAATAAGAGAGCTTTTTAATAACATCCTTTACAGCCGGTGTAATTGCCTTCTTGGGAATAATTGCCTCTGAAAGTCCTGAGAAAAACAATTCGAAATCAAACACATCATCAGATATATCCATTTCAGCATGCTTCGCTGTTTGCATATACTCCCGGTTCTCGGCTAATGACAGGTCTGCCAGCGTTTCCTCATTCACTCGGGCAATCATATCAACGGATTGACTGGAATCAAAAATTTCATTAAAGGATCTGGTAATATCCTTCATCCCTTGATCTATTTGCTGATCGGAAAAAAAGCGTTTAAGTTGTGAAAATTTATTTTTCCCGACCCGATTGTAAAGATATATATTTAATACGCCATCTTGAAAAAAATCATTTGGTCGCAATGGTGCCTGAAGCTCATAAACATAGCGTTTAAATTCAGATGTTTCACTCACATAGGTTTTCAATAAGCCAAGCCCTTCTAGCTTTAAACGTTCTCGGTAAATCTCACGCAAGTTAGATTGCATGATCATCATTAGACTATGGTGTGTCATTTCTTCACCCCATAATCGATTTTGTTCCAGCTCACCCCACAATGTCATATAAAGGCTAAAGCACTTAGAACCAAGTAATGGTTGATATAATAAAGTTAAAATCTTTCTATCTAAGTCCTGAAGGACTGAGCTGCTTTTCACCGTATATCGATCAATTGCAAGCAATTCCTTCCAATGCTGATCCATCTTTTTCAACCTTCCATGACTAATTATTTTCCTACACTGAAAAAAGAGCTTGAAGAAAAATTCTTCAGTAGCTCTTCTATCTTACTTTTTTTATTAAATCTGTCAATTCCTCAATAAACACATTAATATCTTTAAATTGTCGGTAAACGGAAGCAAAACGGACATAGGCCACCTCATCAATTCTTGCCAGCCTGTCCATGACCATTTCTCCGACAAGCTCGCTGTTTACTTCCGACACACCTTGGTTTCTAAGCTCTTTTTCAATATCGTGGACAATATCCTCTAACTGCTGTAAAGGTACAGGTCTTTTTTCACAAGCCTTAATTAACCCTCTCAAAATTTTATCTCGGCTAAATTCTTCCCTTGTTCCTTCTTTTTTGACAACAATTAAAGGAAATTCCTCTACCTTTTCAAACGTCGTAAAACGATATTGACATTCTTCACATTCTCGGCGGCGTCTAATTGATCTGCCTTCATCTACAGGTCTTGAGTCTAAAACCCTTGTACCATTATGCTGACACGAAGGACATTTCATTTAACCAGCTCCAATCAAACATCTAAAATTAATGAATTAGCTACTTTTTCCTGTTCCAACAAAATTTTCTTTTGCATCAAGCTTTTTATAAAGCTGAAGAATAATCTTTTTGCTATAGCCAAAGTCTGTTGGTAAAAATGTATTCGTTGTTGCCGTAAAATCAACAGCTGTTTCAAACGGGCGGACTGAAACGACCGTTACAATTAAAAAAGCTTTTCTGGGACTGTCAATCGTAACACTCATTTCACCACGGTCCTCTGACACCGAGGTGACCGTCATCCCAGGTGTTTGCTCAATTATTGATTTTACTGATTGCATCGCATTTTTATATGTAGTTTTATAATAATGGCTTTTTAATTCTGGATTATAATGATTTTCACGTGTTTCTTGGTGTGTGCTAAAGAAATCTTTTAGCTTATTCATAAAACTCATGCTCTTTTCCCCTTTATTGTATATTTTTTCGGAATGTACAAAAGTTATTCTTACTCTATCATACTGAAATTTTTCGAGAATAAAAAGAGGTGCAGATTAAATAATCAGCACCTCGGGAATTTTCTTTTAAAATTAAAGAGCTTTTGCTTGAGTTTGTTTTACTTGCACAGGTCCCATACCTCTAGGAATTTCAATATTTTCTCGAGTCTGAGCACCTAGAGATTCTGCAATATAATCTGCAGCAATGTTTGGGTCTAAATCACCGCAAGTGTATACATCAATGCTCGCATATCCATGCTCAGGAAAACTGTGGATTGTTAAATGTGATTCAGAGATGATGACAACACCGCTTACTCCCTGCGGAGCAAACTTGTGAAAAGCAACCTCTCTTATTTCTGCACCAGATTTTAACGCAGCATTTACAAATGTTTTTTCAATGTAATCCATATCATTCAGCTTATCAAAATCGCAACCCCATAATTCCTGGATTACGTGTCTACCCATTGTTTCCATATTCATGGATCCCCCTCTAACTATTTTTTCACATGAATTCTTCGCATAATGGCATATGTTAAACTACCACGGGGGAAAGTTAGTCCAAAGAGGTCCTAACCCTTTAAGTAGCCCTAATACCTTGGCTTTTATAAGAAGTTCACGAAAAATAGTATACTTTGTTTAGTTATGTTTTGCAACACACTTTTACAAAAAACTTTGTTAATAGTTAAAGGGTGAAGAATGACGGTGGTGACACATTTGTTATCATACCTTATGCTGTCAGGATTATGCGCTCAAATGAAAAAGATTAAACCTCCAATAAATTTGCCATTTTCGCAGAAACAAATTTCACTAGATCAATCACTCTGCATGAATAACCCCATTCATTGTCATACCATGCTAACACCTTAATTTTATGGGAATCAATCACCATCGTCGATAAGCCATCAATAATGGCTGAATGTGGATTTGTATTAAAATCAATCGAGACTAGTGGTTCAATGGTATAATCAAGAATTCCTTTTAACGGTCCCCTCGCAGCTTCTTTAAATGCGGAATTTATTTCTTCAGCAGTAACCTTTCCTTTTACATCAACAACTAAATCCACTAAAGAGACATTTGGTGTAGGAACTCGTAATGCCATTCCGTGGAGTTTACCTTTTAGATGCGGAAGCACCAGAGAAAGAGCCTTTGCTGCACCAGTCGTTGTCGGAATAATCGATTGTGCGCAAGCTCTTGCTCTACGTAAATCCTTATGCGGATTATCAATGTTCTTTTGGTCATTTGTATAGGCATGAACAGTTGTCATTAAGCCATTTTCAATCTGAAATGAATCATCCAGCACCTTTATGACAGGTGCAAGGCAATTGGTTGTACAGGAGGCATTTGAAATAATCATGTGATGTTCTGGATCGTATTGATGCTCATTTACTCCCATCACAATTGTGACATCTTCATTTTTTCCTGGTGCAGTTAAGATGACCTTTTTCGCTCCGGCTTCAATATGCAGCATTGCTTTTTCTCTCGCATTAAATTTTCCTGTTGCTTCGATTACAATATCGATTCCTAAAGCTTTCCATGGTAAATGTTTCGGATCGCGCTCGTTTATAAGCAGAATTTTGTTACCGTTTACAAGCAAGTAGTCATCCATTGCGATGACATCGCCATCAAATCTACCGTGGTTTGTATCATACTTAATTAAATGTGCCAATGTATCAGCTGGGTAACTTGCATTTATTGCTATAATATTCATTTTTTCTTTCATCGCTTTACGGAATACCATTCTTCCTATACGACCAAAACCATTTATTGCAATTGTGGCTCTCATCATATTTCCCCTCTCATATATGTCATACTAATTATCATTTTTATAAATATAGTATAACACATATAAAAGAAAAAGCGATATTTATTATTGTCTTTTTTAAAATTAGGCTATTTTTATTCAAAAAAAAAAGAAGACTTGACCTAGTCTTCGCATATTCCCCATTTCATCAATAATTTATTTATTTGTATGGTGGTTTCTTCGATCGAACCATTATTATCAATTATTTCATCAGATAATTTAACCTTATCCTTCAGAGGCATTTGGGAATTTATTCGCATCATCGCCTCTTCTTCGCTAAAACCATTTCTCTCCATTAGCCGTTTTAATTGTGTATCCTCATTGACATAAACTAAGACTGTTTTATCCACCATATAGGTCAAACTGCTTTCAAACAATAACGGGATATCCAATATTACCGCTTTTGCCTGACGTTCTTTTTCTTCCTGGGTCTGCTTTAGCATTTCTTGACGAACAGCAGGATGAACAATTTCATTTAATTGCTTGCGTTTCGTTTCATCTGAAAAAATCAGCGCGCCAAGCTTTTCACGATGAAGTGTTAAGTCTTCATGCAAAATTTCTTCGCCAAATGTTTCAATGATTTGTTTATAAGCGGGCTGGCCAACTTCAACTACCTCTCTGGAAATTTTATCAGCATCTATTACTCGAATTCCTGCTTTTTTAAAAATATTTGATACTGTGCTTTTCCCGCTTGCAATACCACCGGTTAATCCAATTACTATTGTCACATTGACTTGCCCCCATCATCTTTATAATTTCCATATTCCTATCATAATTAGAATGATCCCCGGCAGGCAAGAAAATTTATCCATCCAAGTGAACTTCGAAAAAATATGGCCTGATTTTATTCCAATTGATACAAACAATGAACTCATACATGCTACTAAAATACTCATAATCGCAGGAGAATAGCCTAATAAAGCCGCACCAATCCCAGCCCCAAAGGCATCAAGTGATAATGCCGCACCGAGCAGAAAAGCTTCCACACCTGTTATTGTACCCGACTTATCAATATCAGCAGACATCGGTTTTCTAAGTATATTGATCACAATTCCCAGGGTTTTGATTTCAAAATTAATGAGTGTTTTTTCCGTTTCTGATTCATTCTCCTGCCCTTCTTTTGCCGGTCTAAAAAATTGGTACAATACCCATGCACCAATTAGAAGCAGAATAAATCCACCAAGCTTTTCTGTAACATAAACGGGAAAAATCCTTGTCATAAGATCGCCTACCATCATAGCAAGTAGCAGTGTGCCTGCAGAACAGCATGCAATGATTAAAATGGATTTAAAAGGAATTCTCATCTTGCGCATGCCATAAGTAAAGCCCACTGAAAAGCTATCTAAGCTTACTGCGAATGCTAATAATAAAAGTGATGCAAACTGAACCATATAAGCCTAGCCCCTTCCTTCTGATTGCTAACATAGTGTATGATAATCGCCTAGATAGTGTTAAAAGAAGGGATAAAAAAAAGGATGTCTTAAAGCAAAAGAGCCACCTCCCCTAAAACACATTTGCTTATTAAAAGGGAGCCTTTTGAGACATCCAAATTTTTTCTTTATTTTTGGCAGTTTTCACAATAATGTGTTCCTCTTCCGCCAACAACTGTTTTTGTTAAAATGGTCCCGCATTGCTTACAAGGCTCATTTGTTCTCCCATAAACAAATAATTGCAGTTGGAACATGCCGATTTCACCTTGTGTATTAACATAAGAGCGAACCGTACTTCCTCCTTTGGCGACTGCTTCTTCAAGTGTTGCGATGATTTCTCGATGTAAGAGTTTATACTCTGCAGATGTAAGCTGATTCGCAATCCGTTCAGGGCGGATCCCCGCCCGGAAAAGTGCTTCATCCACATAGATGTTGCCAAGTCCGACAACAACGGTTTGATCCAATAATGCTGCTTTAATTTTTCTTGTTGTTTTCTTCAAACGGTCTTGAAGATATGCTTCAGTAAATTCCTTAGAAAAAGGTTCTGGTCCAAGTAGGGAAAGAGGAGGTTCATTTTCTTCCTCCCCTATTTTAAATAAATGCATGGTTCCAAATTTCCGGACATCTCGATAGCGCAGCTGAGTTCCATCCTCAAAAGAAAAAAATACATGTGTATGATGATCATACTCTTCATCAGGTTTGTATAAACCGTAACGCCCCTCCATTCGTAAATGAGAGACTAAGACATAGTCATCGAGGATAAATTTTAAAAACTTCCCTCTCCGCTTCACATCATGAATGGTTTGTCCAACCAATGCATCCCTAAACTGGTCGATGTCATCTGGCTTTTTAATGATTTTTGGCCAATAAATAGTAATCTGTTTAATTGTTTTCCCTTTTACAAGCTGAAGCAATGTTCGACGAACCGTTTCGACCTCAGGCAGTTCTGGCATCCTATCACTTCCTTGCCATTTTAAAGTTTACTCATCATTTTGCGTCATACCATGAGTCGCCATAGGAATAATCCACCTTTAACGGAACAGCTAACTCAACTGCATTTTCCATTACATCAGGGACAATTTTTTCAAGAATAGAAATTTCTTCTCTTGGGCATTCAAAGATTAATTCATCATGTACCTGTAATAATAATTTTGCTTGTACCTTTTCCTGCTTCAAACGTGCCGCCATATCAATCATAGCCTTTTTTATAATATCTGCGGCACTTCCTTGGATTGGAGTATTCATCGCTGTCCTTTCGGCAAAGCTCCGAAGATTAAAATTTCTGCTTGTGATTTCAGGGATATATCTTCTTCTGTGAAGCAGTGTTTTCACATAGCCTTTTTCTCTAGCATCCGCGACAATGTCGTCCATATACTCCTGGACACCTACAAAGGTTTCCAAATAGCGTTTAATAAACTCTCCTGCTTCCTTACGGGTGATTCCAAGGCTTTGTGAGAGACCATAATCACTAATACCATAGACAATACCGAAATTTACAGCTTTAGCTTGTCTTCTCATATTTGAGGTTACATCCTCTTTGGCAACATGAAAAACATCCATTGCTGTTTTAGTATGAATATCTAAATCATTCCGGAATGCTTCAACTAAATTTTTATCATTTGCAATATGTGCCAATACCCTTAATTCAATTTGCGAGTAATCTGCTGCAAAAATGACCCAATCCTTTTTCGAAGGAACAAAGGCTTGGCGAATTTTCCGGCCTTCTTCAAGTCTGATTGGGATATTTTGCAGGTTGGGATCGATAGAGCTAAGGCGGCCTGTTGTTGTTAACACTTGGTTAAACCTGGTATGAATCTTACAAGTGTCTTTGTGAACAACCTTTAATAAACCTTCAATATAAGTTGATTGCAATTTTCCAAGCTGGCGATAATGGAGAATTTCTCTGACAATTTCATGTTTTTCTTCAAGCTTCTCTAACACGTCTGCTGAAGTTGAGTAACCAGTCTTTGTCTTTTTAATCACCGGCAAGCCAAGCCTTTCAAATAAAATAACACCTAATTGTTTGGGAGAATTAATATTAAAAGCTTCACCGGCAAGTTCATATATTCTTTCTTCTATCGCTGTTAATTGCTCCGCTAAATTGGTTCCCATATCCTTTAACCGATCCACATCCACCTTCACACCTGTTGCTTCCATTTCTGCAAGAATAACGGAAAGAGGAAGCTCTAAATCATAAAACAAGGAAGATTGATCATTTTTTTCAAGCTGATCTGCCAGCTTATCCTTTAAAGCAAAAATCGCTTGTCCTTTACGAACAAGATGCTCACTAAGCTTTTCTTCATCTGGAATTGCCCGCTTTGCTCCTTTTCCATAAACGAGTTCATCAGATTGTACAATCGTCAGTCCATTTGTTTTGGCAACAGCCGCAACATCATCGAAATTTTCAGAAGGATTTAATAAATAGGCTGCAATCAAGACATCAAAATCGATTCCTCTTAATGAAACACCTTTCCAGTTAAGGGCAACACTTGTTTTCTTCCCATCATAAACAATTTTACGCTTTGTCTCATCTTCCGCCCACTTTTTAAAAGCCTCTGACGATAACGCCGCTTCAGCTGGTATGTAGTAGTTCCCGTTCTCGTTTATAAGAGAGAATCCGATAATATCAGCGTTATGATAACTTTCATCAAGCACTTCTGCATATAATGCAGCTTCATCAGCTAATAATTCATTTGAAAAATCTGTTACTTTTTCAAATTTGATTTCCTCTACAGTCTCTTCCTCAAGCTCAATCTCTTCTCCAAGCTTATCGAGTAAGGAATTAAAGCCAAGCTCTTTGAAGATATCGGTCACCTTTTTAACATCAAAGCCTTCATATTGTACATCTTCAACCGTTATCGCTATTGGAGCCTCACAATTTATAGTGGCAAGCTCTTTACTCATTAGTGCTTGCTCACGGTTTTCTTCAAGCTTTTCTTTCAGCTTTTTGCCGCTGACTTTATCAATGGATGATAATACATTTTCAAGTGTTTGAAACTCTTTTAAAAGCTTAATCGCTGTTTTTTCTCCAATTCCAGGCACACCGGGTATATTATCTGATGTATCACCCATTAAGCCCTTCATATCAATGATTTGCTCTGGTATTAAGCCGTATTTTTCATGTATGAAGCTTGGAGTATAGGAATCGACATCTGTTATTCCTTTACGAGTGATATCAACAGTTATCCCGTCTGTTACAAGCTGTGTTAAATCTTTGTCCCCTGAAATTACCTTTACCTCATATCCTTCCTTTTCAGCTTGGCGTGATAATGTTCCAATGATATCATCAGCTTCGTAATTCTCAAGCTCATAACGAGGTACCTGATAAGCATCAAGAAGCTCTCGAATAAACGGAAACTGTTCGGATAATTCTGGAGGAGTTTTTTGACGTCCCCCTTTATACTCTTGAAATGTTTCATGTCTAAATGTTGTTTTTCCTGCATCAAAGGCCACAAGCATATGTGAAGGTTTCTCATCTTCTAAAATTTTCATTAAGATCATTGTAAAGCCATAGATGGCATTTGTATGGATCCCTTTATCGTTATTCAATAAAGGAAGCGCAAAAAACGCCCGATAAGCAATACTATTTCCATCAATTAAGACAAGCTTTTTTGTCACTTTTTCGTACCTCCTGTAATACCTGGATTCTCCAGCCGTTCAGATTGGGGTAAATCAGAAAAAAACCACGGTTTTCCACCTTCTATTCTATCATGACTGCAAATAGAAAGGAAAACTGTGGTTCTTTTGTTTTATCATCAGCCTCTATTGAGAGCTTCAAAGACAAAAAAGGGACGGGAGCATAATGCTCTCGTCCAAAAGATTGGCTCCTTGGATGAAGGGGTTTTCACTTAGTATATTACCAACTTTATATTAAGATAGAATAAATTGGATGTAAATTAATTGTAAAGGATAGTAAATATTATCATCTTTTCAGCAAATTTTTTATAAATTTTGGCCATCCTGATACTTTTTAAACAATTTCACCGTAAACGTTGTCCCTTCTCCCATTTTGCTTGTCACACTTAATTGTCCCTTATGCGCTTCAACTAAATGCTTAACAATTGCCAATCCTAACCCTGTTCCACCTGAATTACGGCTTCTTGCCCGATCAACTCGATAAAAACGTTCAAAAATCCTCGGAATCTCTTCCGCCTTTATCCCTATACCTGTATCGCTCACTTTAATAAGGATATAGTGATTGTATTTTTCTACCTTAACCTGGACAGAGCCGCCTTTTGGTGTATAGGTTAACGCATTGTTCATTAAGTTAATAAAGATTTGCTTTAAACGATATAAATCCCCTTCTATATAAAGGAGGCCGTCCGGTATTGAAAGAGATAAATCTACTTCTTTCTCCTGCGATTTCCCTTGTAAAATGATATAAATATCTTCTAATAGCTCTCTTATATCACAAGGCTGTATCGATAATTGAAAGCCTTGCTGTTCTATTTTTGATAAATCAAGGAGATCTTGTATAAGCGACTGCAAGCGGTCACTTTCCTTGAGAATAATCGATAAAAAATATTCAGCTGTTTGTTTATCATTAAGCGCACCATCTAATAAAGTTTCACTAAAACCTTTTATTGATGTTATTGGTGTTTTTAACTCATGTGAAACATTAGCGACAAAGTCTTTCCTCATTTGCTCCAATTTCTTAAGCTCTGTAATATCATGAAAAACCAGCACAATCCCTTTCCATTCATCATTCGTTCCGATTATTGGTGCACCATATACCTCAAAATGCTTACGTTCTATTTTCAGCGGGATATGCAGCTGCTTTCTAACCTTTACCTCAGTCATAAAGATTTCTTCAACAAGTTCAATGATTTCTTTATGATTAAAGGCATCATAATATAATTGATAGAGAAATTCAGCAGAATCTACCTCAAATAGCTCTTTATAGGCACGGTTTACTAAATTAATATAACCGCGTCCATCGATTAAGATGAGCCCGCTTCCCATGTTTTCAATCAAGGTTTGGAGACGATCCTGCTGCATTTCCTGAGCCCGGGTCATATCCTGGAGATTTCTAGCAAGAATATTAATAGACTGACTTAGCATCCCTGTCTCATCTAGATGATCCTCATATGTCCTAGCCTTATAATTTCCTTTTGCAAGCTCCATTGCTACCGTTGTAGCAGATTCAATCGGTTTAGTATATCGGGAGGTTATTTTAAATCCTAGAAATAAAATGATAAAAAAGGCTGATCCTAAACTTATCAATAAAATGGCCCACATTTGTTTATTAGCTTTATCTAATTCATTTATCGAAGACGTTACTAAAACAATTCCTTTATAGGACTCTTTTCCCATAACCGGAATCCCATAATAAGCCTGTTTTTCTTTTTGATCCATAAAAAAATAGCCATCTTGTTTATTTTTCATTAAGGGTAGAATATCAGTAATCATGCGCTGATGATTATGCTCGTTTGCTAATTCTCCCGCTTCATAAAGAACCTGATCTTTTTCATTTAATACCGTAAAATGGGAAGTAAACGATCTGCCCATTTCATAAACAAGATCATATGCCTCCTCATTGGTTAAGCCTTTTTCAAAAACAAGCTTTTTTGTTATTTTTGCTTCTCTTTCCAAGCTTTCTTTAAAAGAATTCATATAATAGCTATTAAAAATTTGTCCAAGCAAGAGCCCTAATCCAATTAAAACCGTAATAACTAAAATAATTAAGGCAAATAACAGCCGTGAACGAAACTTATTCATTCATTTTGGGCTCCTCAAGCTTATAGCCAAGTCCTCGGATAGTTTTAATATAGAGAGGCTTTTTCGTATTTCTTTCTATCTTTTCACGTAAATGACTAATATGGACATCGACAATTCTCGTATCACCAGCAAAATCATAATTCCAAACAGCACTTAACAGTTGGTCACGTGTAAGGACACGGCCTTTATGTTTAGCCAAATACACAAGTAATTCAAACTCTTTAGGAGTTAAATCTAACCGTTCTTTGCCGTAATACGCCTCATAGTGTTCAGGAAGAACCTTCAAATCACCGATCATGACCTGTTCTGAATCGACTGTCTCTTTATAATCCGTTTCAATTTGATGTGATTGTGTTCGTCTTAAAATAGCCTTTATTCTTGCAACGACCTCTCTTGGACTGAATGGCTTTGTCATATAATCGTCAGCCCCAAGTTCAAGTCCTAACACTTTGTCAAATTCATCATCTTTTGCTGTTAACATTAAAATCGGTACCATGATCTTTCTTTGTCGAAGCTGCTTACATACTTCGATACCGTCCATTTTTGGTAACATTAAATCTAAAACAAGTAAATCTGGTTCTTCATTTATACAGCTATATAACCCTTCTTCCCCATCCATCGCTGTAGTTACACTATAACCAGCTTGTTCTAAATTGTACTTTAACAAAGTTGAAATTGATTGTTCATCATCTACTACAAGAATCTTCTTACTCATAACTGCCTCCAAGGATTGTATTTCCCTCCATCATAGCCAAGTTCTTTTTACCTTTATTATATAGGAAACTTCAATATGCGGGGGGATTTTTTCAATTATGATCACAGAAAATTAAGGAGGACCATGCTCCATTATTTGTTTTTTAATTATCCTGGCGAATTCTTGGTAAAAAGAACAAGGCTAAATCACCACATATGATTTCGGTATTTATTTACCATTAATGGTAATAATAGGAAACATAATGTGATTAGGAGAAGAATTATGCACTTACTATTTGTCATCCTCGTTCTTTACCTTTCATTTAAAAAGGGTGATTGGAAAAATTGGGAGACCTACTATCCAACCATGCTATATATATCTTTGGCCTCTTTTCTTTACGAGTATATTTCACATTCAAATTTTCATTTATGGGAACTAAAAGAAATGCACATACTGAATCCAATGAATGTTCATTTTGTTCATAATCTGATTATAAATCCTTTAATAGCATTTGTTTTTTTATCACTTTATCCTAATAAACCAAAAAAACAAATTATCTATTTTCTAAAATGGGTTGTTTCCTTCTTAGTATTTGAGTGGATTGCAGAAAAATACGGGTTATTATTTTATGACAATGGATGGTCGTTCGGCTGGTCAGCTATTTTTGTGATCACCATGTTCCCGATGGTCAGACTTCATCACGTTAATAAACCTTTGGCATTAATACTTTCTGTCTTTTTTGCCGTATTTTATTTATCTGTTTTTGACTACCTATAGAAATATGTTACCAACTTGAACAGGAGGATTATACTATGGAAAAGATTATACTATGGATACTCCTTATCATTGGGATTGTCCTATTTCTTAATAGTCTAAGAAAACCCCCGATCAAGCATTGGATTCTTATTTACTTATTGGCCTCTTATTTTTCCATTTTTCTTGGTGTTCTAGTTGTTGAAGAAAAAATGCTTAAATATCCGGTGCAATTTTTTGATAAATATTTTTCTTCAAGCATTCTTTATGAATATCTCCTTTTTCCAGTTGTTTGTATATACTTTTACCAAACCACCTTTCATTCCAAGTTTTTGGGCATTATTAGGCAGGCCTTTCTCTATACCGCCGCCTTAACACTGACGGAAATTATGCTTGAAAAATATACAGATTTAATTGAATACTTAACCTGGACTTGGCTGCATACATTTATATCTATTTTCTTACTTATGCTTACTCTCAGATTTGCTGCCCACTTAATCAATAAGGAGTGGTAAGAATTATAGTAATAAAAAAACTGACCTATTAGATCAGTTTTTTTTAATTAGAAATTGTCTAAAGCTTTTCCCTCAATAGGTGTTATTTTACAAGGCGGACAAACGGTAATGCTTCCTGCTAATATAACCTCCTCATCGCCATTAACAGCTTGAACTTCAACGACTATTTGATTTTCTGCTGCATGGATTTCACTGACTTCAAAAAGGAATTGAACAATACTATAATGATAAAGTGGTTTAAGGAAGTTTAATTCTTGTTTAACAATATGGCTACCTGGTCCAGGTAAATATTTTGATACGGCAGAAGTAATAATTCCAGTTAGCATTAAACTTGGAACGAGCGGTTTTTCATATGGAGTTTGCGAGGCATAATCATGCTGTATATAGAGCGGATTGGCGTCATTTGTTAAGCCTAAATAAAGCAATAAATCTTTATCTTCAATTTTTTCTGTTAATGATAATTTTTCTCCAACTGTTATCTCTTCAATATGTCTTCCGAGTTTTCGCTTTTTACCAAGGAGCATCTTTGCACCACCTTACTATATTAGAAAAAACGCATCAATTTAACGAGATTAAAATGAAATTCTTATGATAAAAAAGAAAATTGAGGATGACCCCAACTTTCTTTTTTGATAAAGAATAAAATAGCTTAAGATAAAACTTTCATAACATTTTTAACAGATTCTGCGGATTTTTCTAATGCAGATTTTTCTTCTTCTGTTAATTCAAGTTCGATGATTTTTTCCAATCCATTTCCGCCGAGAACAGTTGGAACACCTAAATAAATACCATCAAACCCATATTCGCCTTCCAAATAAGCAATCGTTGGAAGGATACGACGTTGGTCCTTTAAAATCGCTTCAACCATTTCTACTAAAGATGCAGCTGGTGCATAGTAAGCACTTCCATTTCCAAGCAGATTAACGATCTCTCCGCCACCCTTACGCGTTCTTTCCACGATCGCATCTAAACGATCTTTTGGAAGTAATGTTTGCAATGGAATTCCTCCAGCATATGAATAACGTACAAGAGGTACCATATCATCACCATGTCCGCCTAATACAAAACCTGTTACATCCTTGACAGAAAGATTAAGTTCTTGTGCAACAAATGTACGGAAACGAGCCGTATCCAATACACCTGATTGACCAATGACACGGTGTTTCGGGAATCCTGATTCTTTAAATACTGTATATGTCATGGCATCTACAGGATTCGTTAAAACGATAATTGTACATTCTGGTGAATATTTCACAACTTCCTTCGTTACACTTTTCATAATGCCAGCATTTGTCGAAACAAGATCATCACGGCTCATACCAGGTTTTCTCGCAATACCAGCCGTAATCACAACGATGTCTGAGTCAGCTGTATCTTCGTAATTTGATGTACCAATAATATTTGCGTCAAATCCTTGTACAGGACTTGCTTCCAGCATATCTAAAGCTTTTCCTTTTGTCGGATTTTCCATTTGTGGGATATCAACTAATACAACATCTGCAAGTTCTTTTTGGCCTAATAAAAATGCCGTTGTAGCACCAGTAAAACCACTGCCAATAACAGAAACCTTTTTACGCTTGATTGCCATTTGAACATCCCCTTTAATTATGTAAGTTAGGTAATTCAGGGCCGACCTTATTGTAAAGGCTGGCCCGTATAGTTACCTTATAAAATAATACTCAATTTATTAAGCAAAGTTTTTAATTAACTCATCAGCAAATTCAGAGCATTTTACTTCAGTAGCTCCATCCATTAAACGAGCAAAGTCATATGTTACAACTTTTGAAGCAATTGTTTTTTCAACTGAATTAATAACTAATTCAGCTGCTTCTGTCCAGCCTAAATGTTCAAGCATTAAAACACCTGAAAGAAGAACAGAAGATGGGTTTACTTTATCAAGTCCAGCATATTTTGGTGCTGTTCCGTGAGTTGCTTCAAAGATCGCATGTCCTGTTTCATAGTTGATGTTTGCACCTGGAGCAATACCGATACCACCAACTTGTGCTGCTAATGCATCAGAAATGTAATCACCATTTAAGTTCATTGTTGCCACAACATCAAACTCACGAGGACGAGTTAAAATTTGTTGTAAGAAGATATCTGCAATTGCATCTTTTACAATAATTTTTCCAGCAGCTTCAGCATCAGCTTGTGCTTTATTTGCAGCTTCTTTCCCTTCTTTTTCAACAATGCGGTCATATTCTGCCCAAGTAAACACTTTATCACCGAACTCTTTTTCAGCAAGCTCATATCCCCAGTTTTTGAAGGCACCTTCAGTAAATTTCATAATGTTTCCTTTATGAACAAGTGTCACAGATTTACGTCCATGCTCAATCGCATAATTGATTGCAGCTCTTACCAGACGGCTTGTACCTTCTTCGGAGACAGGTTTAATACCGATACCAGAAGTTTCTGGGAAACGGATTTTATTTACGCCCATTTCATTTTTTAAGAAATCGATTAGCTTTTGAACTTCTTCACTACCTTTTGCATACTCAATACCAGCATAGATATCTTCAGTGTTTTCACGGAAAATAACCATATCTGTATCTTCTGGACGCTTAACTGGTGAAGGTACACCTTGGAAATAACGTACAGGACGCAAGCAAACAAATAAATCTAATTCTTGACGAAGTGCTACATTCAGAGAACGGATTCCTCCACCAATTGGTGTTGTTAAAGGTCCTTTAATCGCAATTAAGTACTCACGAATAACTTCAAGTGTTTCATTTGGTAACCATTCGCCAGTTTGATTAAATGCCTTTTCACCAGCAAGAACTTCTTTCCAAACGATTTCTTTTTCACCATTGTACGCTTTTTCAACCGCTGCTTCTAATACACGTGAAGCAGCTGCCCAGATATCAGGACCGATTCCGTCACCTTCAATAAATGGGATAATAGGATTGTTTGGTACGTTTAATACGCCATTCGTTACTGTAATTTTTTCACCTTGTGTCAAAGAAATAACCTCCCAGATTATGTATTATATCTTAGCTATTATCCAAAGGATAGCTTGCACACTTTTTAGTATAGTAGTTTTTAAAGAATTTTGCAGAGAATTTAAAATAATTTTTTTGATTTTTATGAAGATAATGATTTCACACAGCAATCCTCCCAATCAAACAGGGAGGATGATGTGTTTGAAATCATAATCTATTCTTACCATTTAAATAGCAGGTTATTAACCACGCTGCTCTAATGGTATATAAGCTTGCTTGTCAGGACCAACATATTCAGCGCGCGGGCGAATTAAGCGATTGTTTTCATATTGCTCTAAAATATGAGCTAACCAGCCAGAAACACGGCTAACCGCAAAAATTGGCGTAAACAAGTCATGATCAATACCTAAGCTGTGGTACATAGATGCTGAATAGAAATCAACGTTTGGCGGCAATGGTTTACGGGATCTAACAATTTCTTCAACTTTTGTTGAAATATCATACCATTTCGGTTCACCAGTTAATTTCGTCAGTTTCTCAGACATTTTCTTTAAATGTTTAGCTCTTGGGTCTCCTTGACGATATACACGATGACCAAAGCCCATAATTTTTTCTTTATTATCCAGCTTTTCATTGATATAGCTTTCTACATTTTCCACTTCACCAATTTCAGTAAGCATCTTCATTACTGCTTCATTTGCTCCACCGTGTAATGGGCCTTTTAATGCTCCAATAGCTGAGGTAACACCTGAATATACGTCTGATAATGTTGCAACACAAACGCGAGCAGTAAAAGTTGACGCATTTAATTCATGGTCGGCATGTAAAACAAGTGCTTTATTAAACGCCTCAACTGCTACTTCATTAGGTTCCTCACCGGTTAGTGTATATAGGAAGTTTGCAGCCATTGATAAGTCTGTTCTAGGCTCAACTGGCTCTAAGCCTTTACGGATGCGAGCAAAAGATGTGACAACGATTGGAAGCTGTGCTTGTAAACGGATTGCTTTTCTATAGTTAGCTTCTGTATCCATCACATCAGCTTCCTCGTCAAATAAGCCTAGTAATGATACAGCTGTACGAAGAGCTGCCATTGGGTGCACACTATTGATAGGATATGTTCTGAAGTGTTCGATGACTTGCTGTGGAATTTTTGCATTTTCCGCAAGTTGTTTTTTGATTTCATTCAGCTGCTCAGCATTTGGCAGCTTTCTGTGCCAAAGTAGATATACCACTTCTTCAAAGCTTGCGTTTTCTGCTAAATCATCAATGTTATAGCCCGCATATGTTAGTGTGTCATCAATGATCGAGCTAACAGATGAAGTAGTCGCTACGATTCCTTCAAGACCGCGTGTTGCTGTCATATTAAACCTCTCCTTTACCTTTTATTCCCCATTTGATTCATCTTTAAAGTTTAAAAGTTTTACCCACAAAAATCCGTTTTCCATCTCATTTTTCCTATCAATGAATATGTAAGAAAAATATCTGTGGTAAGAGATATTTTTTATAGTATAAGCAAATTTATTTTATGCTTTTATACCAATTAAATACGAAATGCTCTTTCTTTTAAACTTTTTGACGATTGAGCGCTTGCTCAAATGCAAGCCCAAAAAAGAAAATGCTTACATTTTTTGTGATAAAAGAGTCAAAACGATCATTCTTGACTCATTATATACTATCTATATTTCATTCAAATGGTGATAGTATTTAGAAAACTTAATCATTTACCCAGTAGAGTCGGGAAAAGCAAGATTTTCTATTATGTAGGCATTTAAATGAACCTAACCCTATTATAAACAATTATCAGACTTTTGTGAATGAAAACAATTCAATAAGGTCAAAAAATTTGTTAGAAAAATTTTATTTTAGGGATTTTGCCACTTCATTCGACTACACATATATAACCATACCATAATTTTGTTATATTAGTGTACATTTTGCCTTAAATAATTTCCTGCTTTATTAACGATTGGAGCAACCCGAACTTTATGAGCTGAAAAGCTTTACGATTTGCATGGCGAGGTAGGCAATACCAGCTCCAATTAATGGACCTACAGCCACTCCATTAAATAGCGAAACCGCTAAAATTGTCCCAAAAACCAAGGCTGTCGTTATATGCGGATCTTCAGCCAAAAGTGTTAAGCCATTTTTGGCAATTAAGGCTACTGCAATACCTGCTCCTAATGCTATCCATGCATAGGCAGATTTCACTGCATCTAGAAGTTGTTTAAAACCAATATCCCCTGTTGCAATAGGCACAAGGACAGCAATTGTAATCACCGTTACTCCCCAATTGATTCCTTTTGAGCCGATGGCAGGGAGTATTTTTGAGTCTAAACCAAACAGTTTTATAATCATTAAAAAAGATACTGCAATAATTAATGACTGATTTTTTGCCAGCAGTCCGATCCCTAACAAAATAAGTAAAAATAACATCGGTTGACTAAACATGATGGACCCTCCATACAGAAACTTTACTAACAACTTTAAACTTTATCCCAATCTTAACAGACAGTAAACCCATCTGATAAAAGTCTCACTTTTTCATATATTCCCTTTAATTATCTCCTTTTGTTTACATAAACGTGTCCACCTTGTAATAAATATGCTATAAGACGCGAAAATTCGGGAGGAAACAAACTTGAGTTTGGACTATCTATATAGCACGTTAAGACTTTTATTAATTGTTGGAATATTGGTTATCGGTCTTTCCTTTTTTTATTATTTATCAACTTTAACCTATCCTTTTATCATCGCTATTTTTATCGCTTTTCTTATAAATCCGCTCGTAAATTTATTGGAGCAAAAGGGAAAATTCCCAAGAGGCATAGCGGTTATTACAGCAATCTTACTTTTAATTTGTATTATTGCGGGAATCCTTATCCTATTAGTTGCTGAAATCGTGTCTGGTACTACATATTTGGCAAAGGTGATCCCCGGGCATTTAAAACTGCTTACCGTTTACCTTGAAACCTTTTTTGTTGAAAAGCTAATGCCAATATACAACCAGTTAACCTACCTTTTTAATAATTTAGAGTCCAATCAACAGCAATCCATCATCGCAAATATCCAAAACATAGGTGAGCAGGTGTCCTCAAGCGTTGGAAATTTCATCAAAAGCTTTTTAGAAAATATACCTGCCATGATTAGCTGGCTTCCCAATGCAGCAACTGTCATCATTTTTTCTTTGCTGGCTACTTTTTTCATCAGCAAGGACTGGTATAAGTTTAAACATACCTTAAGTACGATCTTGCCGGTTAAAGCCAGAAAAAGCGGCAGAACTATTTTTGAAGAATTAAAAAAGGCATTGATCGGTTTTATTCGTGCCCAAGCAACCCTTATCTCGATTACAACAACAATCGTACTAATCGGACTGCTTATCCTTCGGATTGATTATGCAATAACGATCGCTTTGCTGATAGGGTTAGTTGATATCCTTCCATATTTAGGTACAGGGCTGGTATTCGTTCCTTGGATTATTTATCTGGCTTTTAGTGGAAGTCTCCCACTTGCGATCGGAATCGGGATCCTTTATCTAATTGTATTAATCCAACGTCAGGTGATGGAACCAAAAGTTCTTTCCTCAAGTATAGGATTAGATCCACTTGCTACACTTGTTTCTCTTTTCATTGGGTATAAATTAATTGGGTTTTTAGGTCTTATAGCAGGTCCGGTTACTTTAGTCATTTTAAAGACATTGCATAGTGCCGGAATATACGAGGATTTATGGGCATTTGTTGTAGGAAGAGGAAAATAATGAAAAGGATGACTTTTTGTCATCCTTTCTCTATTAACGAATGATCGTTATTCGATTTCGATCAACCCACTTACGAATAAGTGTGATGAGGAAGGGTTTTATTTTTTTCCTGCTTAAAGGAAATAACAATAAAAAACCTACTATATCTGTAATAAATCCAGGGGTAAGAAGCAATAATCCTCCAACTAATATACATAATCCATCAATGATCGCATCACTAGGTATTTGTCCATATTGCATTTGATGCTGTACTTTTCTTATCGCTTCGATTCCTTGTTTTTTAGCAAGCCAAGCCCCTATGACACCCGTGAGGATAATCAAGAGGACTGTTGGCATGACCCCAATGGTTTTACCAGATAAAAGGAGAAAACCTATTTCTAAAGCAGGTATGACAATGATGAATAGCATTAATAATCTCATCTTCTCACCTCTTAAATAAGAGACATGGTTAAGGACAAGCTCTTTTTATTCGTTTTTATATTCCTATTCTATTCGTTTTCTTAATAAAAGAGAAGTGATCTGTCCAATTGAAAAAGGAACCGGTAAAAACCGATTCCCCTACTTTTAACCAAAAACTATTTCTTAAAGTACACTTGCATGTCCTTGGTAGATTACGCCACGTACAGCGTCAACTGTTATATCCTGTCCGTCCTTTAGTAAGGTTGTAGCATCTTCGACTCCTACAATGACAGGAATTCCAAGGCTTAACCCTACAACAGCAGCATGGCTTGTTAACCCGCCTTCTTCTGTAATTAATGCAGAAGCTTTCTCAAGCGCCTCCATCATATCACGATCTGTACTTTGGGCAACAAGGATAGATCCTTTTGTCATCTTTTCTTTAGCATCTTTTGCTGTGCTTGCAACAACAACCTTACCGAAGGCTGATTTTCGTCCAATCCCTTGACCTTTTGCAAGAACGTCTCCGATTACATGTACTTTCATTAAGTTTGTTGTTCCGGCTTCTCCAACTGGAACACCAGCAGTAATCACAATTAAGTCACCATGGGAAACAAAACCACTGTTTATTGCTTCAATAACTGAGTTATCAAGCATTTCATCTGTAGTTGTTGAATGGTTTCCGCTTCTTGGATATACTCCCCATACAAGCGCAAGCTTACGAGAAATTGAGTCAGAAACCGTTACCGCGATAATTGGTGCTTTAGGACGATATTTTGAGATCATTCTAGCCGTATGACCGCTTTCTGTTGGCGTAACAATTGCTGACACTCCAAGATTTAATGCTGTATATGCAGTTGATTGCCCAATTGCATCCGTAATTGTTGTGCCAACTTGAGCACTGCGTTTCGTTAAAATGGCTTTATAGTCTAAAGCTTGTTCAGCTCTTGAAGCAATGTTATGCATCGTTTTAACCGCTTCTACTGGATATGATCCCGCTGCCGTTTCACCTGAAAGCATAATCGCATCTGTACCATCAAAAATAGCATTTGCTACGTCACTTGCTTCTGCACGAGTAGGTCTAGGATTACGCTGCATGCTATCAAGCATTTGTGTTGCTGTGATAACAGGTTTTCCTAATGCATTACACTTTCTAATTAAATCCTTTTGGACCAATGGTACTTCTTCAGCAGGTATTTCCACACCTAAGTCGCCACGGGCAACCATAAGACCATCAGACACTTCAAGGATTTCATCGATATTGTCTACGCCCTCTTGATTCTCTATTTTAGGAATGATTTGAATATGACTTGCATTATGCTCTTCAAGTAATTCTCTAATTTCAAGTACATCTGAAGCACGACGAACAAATGAAGCTGCAATAAAGTCAACGTCCTGCTCGATTCCAAATACGATATCTTTTGCATCCTTTTCCGTAATACCTGGAAGCTTAACACTCACACCTGGTACATTTACACCTTTTTTGTTTTTTAATGTTCCGCTGTTTTTAATAAGTGTTTTTATTTCATTGTTAGCTTGATCTAAGCTAATAACTTCAAGTTCAATAAGACCATCATCTAAAAGGATTGTCGAGCCGATATGTACATCGTCAATTAAACCTTCATATGTAACAGAGAATTTTTCTGTGGTTCCGATAACCTCATTCATAGAGATGATAATTTCTTTCCCAGCCTCAAGCTCAATTGCACCATTTTCCATTGTATGAGTTCGAATTTCTGGACCTTTTGTATCCAATAAGATCGCAACCGTTTTATTTAGCTTTGCAGAAGCCTCTCTAATGTTTTTAATTCTTGCTCCATGTTCTTCAAAATCACCATGAGAAAAGTTTAAGCGTGCAACATTCATTCCTGCTTCCATTAACTCTGTTAATTTTTCAATCGATTCACTAGCTGGTCCGATTGTACATACAATCTTAGTTTTTCGCATTTATGTTCCTCCTACCAATTGTGTGGAAAGGAGGCAGCTCTATGTAAGAAGAGATTACCTCTAATTCCACTTATAATATGGTTTTATATATTTGTTCGATTTCCCCGCAATTAACTTAAGCTCTTTAAATCGGGATCTTTATGAAAACGATCCCACCCTTTATCTATTATATAGATAGTTCTTTAGATAAACGGTACATATCATTGTCAATTGTATGAGGTTGATCCAGTATTTCTAAAATATCATGATGGACCAATTCATTCTTCTGGATACCTACACAACGTCCGCCCTTACCTTCAAGTAGTAATTCAACAGCGTAAGCTCCTAATCTGCTAGCTAATACACGGTCAAAAGCAGTTGGTGATCCTCCGCGTTGAACATGTCCTAAAACAGAGACGCGTGTTTCATAAGAAGTAGCTGCTTCAATTTGTTTTGCAAATTCCACTCCGCTTCCAACACCTTCTGCTACAACGATAATACTATGCTTTTTACCACGATCATGGCCGCGCTTTAAACGAGTTATAATATCTTCCATATCATAGTCAGCTTCTGGAATCAAAATCGTTTCGGCTCCTCCTGCTAAACCAGACCATAATGCAATATCCCCAGCATGTCTTCCCATAACTTCAATAACATATGTACGTTCATGTGATGTAGCTGTATCACGAATTTTATCAATTGCATCGATTACCGTATTTAGTGCAGTATCAAAACCAATTGTATAGTCAGTTCCAGGGATATCGTTGTCGATAGTGCCAGGTACTCCAACACATGGGAATCCATGCTCAGTAAGCTTTTTAGCTCCCATATATGAGCCATCTCCGCCTATAACGACTAATCCTTCAATACCATGCTTTTTCAGCTGCTCAATACCCTTTTTTTGTCCTTCAATTGTCTTAAATTCAGGACATCTAGCAGAATACAATTTTGTACCGCCGCGGTGAATAATATCTCCAACAGAACCTAATTCTAATTTTTCAATACGACCTTCAATTAATCCGGTATATCCGTGATAAATACCGTATACTTCAATATTATGATAAATTGCCTTACGAACAACTGCCCTTACAGCAGCATTCATACCTGGAGAATCTCCTCCACTCGTTAAAACACCTATTTTCTTCAAACTCTTCACCCCACTATATAATATAGCATTATTCATTTAATTAAAAACTAACTTGCAATGAAAGTCAAAAACAACATAAGCTGTATGCAGCTTTTGTCGAATAACCTTTTTAAGAGCCTATCTCATTATACAATAAATTCATCTCTGTGTTTAATGAATTATGTAATTTTGCTAAATTATTGTCCTTGCTTGCATGCTTGGTTGATTGCACCAACGTCCATGAATATATCTATTACTCAAAAGAAACGTGGACCAATGGCCACACGTTCTTTATTTTACCCCAAGTAACTCATTTGTAAATGATACTTGCCCTATTCTTTTATACTTTTCGTATCGATGCTGAATCAACTCTTCGCCATTCATTGCTGAAAGAGCCTTTAAAGAGCTTGCTAATACTTCTTCTATATACCCTGCTTGTTTTGTGATATCTTTATGTGCTCCACCTTTAACTTCAGGGATAATTTCATCAACAACGCCCAGTTCCTTTAGGTCTGGTGCTGTTATCTTCATTGTTTCTGCTGCCTTTTTAGCTAATCCGGAATCCTTCCATAGCAAAGCTGCAGCACCTTCTGGTGATATAACAGAATAAGTAGAGTTTTCTAACATATGAATGTGGTTGCCAACACCCAATGCTAAAGCACCTCCACTACCGCCTTCACCAATAACAACGCAAATAACTGGTACAGACAATCCAGCCATTTCAAACAAGTTTTTAGCAATTGCTTCGCTTTGACCGCGCTCTTCCGCTGCTTTTCCTGGATAAGCACCTTTTGTATCAATAAAGCAAATAATAGGACGGTTAAATTTATCAGCTTGCTTCATTAATCTTAATGCTTTACGATACCCTTCAGGATGGGGCATACCAAAATTCCTTCTGATATTTTCCTTCGTATCCTTCCCACGTTGATGACCAATAACGGTAACAGGAAGCCCCTTAAACTTAGCAATCCCGCTTACAATGGCTTCATCGTCGCCAAAATAGCGGTCACCATGACATTCAAAGAAATTAGTAAAAATATGTTCGATATAATCTAATGTTGTCGGTCTATTTGGATGCCTTGCAATTTGGACTCTGTCCCAAGGCTTAATATTCGTATAAATCTCATTTTCGAGTTTTTCCAATCTAGCTTCAAGCTTCTCAATTTCAGAGGTTAAATCAACATCTGATTGGCTAGTAAATTCTTTCAGTTCACTGATTTTTTTCCTAAGCTCGACAACGGGCTTTTCAAATTCCAATTCGCCTACCATGTTATTTCACCTCCTGCTTGATGGATATCTAGAATATTCTCAAGCGTATCCTTTAACTCTCGACGATCAATAACGGCGTCAAGCTGTCCATGCTTTAATAAAAATTCAGCAGTTTGGAAATCTTCAGGAAGCTCTTCCCTTATCGTTTGCTCAATAATTCTTCTTCCTGCAAATCCGATTAATGCGCCAGGCTCTGCAAAATTATAATCACCAAGAGAAGCAAAGCTTGCAGATACACCGCCTGTTGTCGGATGTGTCATAACAGAAATAATTAAACCGCCATTATCGCTATAAAGCTTTAATGCAGAGCTCGTTTTTGCCATTTGCATTAAGCTTAGGACACCTTCCTGCATTCTGGCACCACCAGAAGCAGTTAAAATAATAAAAGGCAGGCCTTTTTCATTTGCTTTTTCAATTGCACGAGTAATCTTTTCTCCAACCACTGAACCCATGCTTCCCATTCTGAAGCTGGCATCCATAATGGCAACAGTCGTTTTATAACCGTTTATCGTGCCTTCTCCTGTAACAACCGCCTCATTTTGCTTCGTTTTTTGACGGTCCTTTTCAAGCTTTTCCTCATAACCTGGAAATTGCAATGGATTTTCTGAAATCATGTCTTTATCATATTCAACAAAGCTATTCTCATCAAATAAACTCTGAATTCGTTCTCTTGCATTCATTTGATAGTGATAGCCGCAATTTAAACAAATCTTATGGTTTTTTACTAGTTCTTTTGAATAGAATATTTTTTTGCAGCTTGGACACTTGCTAACTATTCCTTCTGGAACATCTTGTTTTGTTTGCTCGGATGGAACCTGCGCATATTTTTTTTTCTTCGGTTTCGGTTTCGTAAATAAATCTTTTAACAAAACGGTACCTCCCCTTTTCTAAAGCTGTTTCATCGTTTCTCTACAAATCTTTTTCACTAACGTGGCACCTCATAATGTTTACTATAGGTATCATAGCTGTGTTAGGAAAGCAATAGTACATGACCCTCGTTATTACTTTAACGAAAGTTGAACAAGCATGTTGTTGAAGTATGTCAGTAACTATTCGACATTTTCCTCAAGTGATATGGCCTCATATGCTTCAAAAACTTTTTCTCGTTCTTTATTTAATAAGCCTTTTATAAGCATTTCTAATTTTTCATCCGGATAAACCATCCCCACATCCCGTTTGCAGACATACGTAACATACTCATTTAATACAGACCATATTCGAAAAAGGAGATGGTTATTAGATAATTGCATAAGTTCTTTCATTACTTCATATCTTGTCATTGTATGGTTTGTAAGCTTTTCTATTAAAAGAATAAGTTCTTTTTCACAATTATTTTGTAATAGTAAATTAAGTGCATTGTTTTCCAGAAGAACATTCATTTCTATAATATCATCAACCACTTTTGAATCTTCTAAAATGAATGTTCCCAGCAATTCGATAAGATGATGTTCCCTGAAGTCTTTAAGAAATGTTCCTTCTCCCCTTCTTGTTTCAATCATCCCTAATAGCTCAAGTGCACGTAATGCCTCCCTTACAGAGGATCTACCTACCTTAAGCTTGTCAGCAAATTCTCGTTCAGAAGGGATCTTATCACCATAAGAAAGCTGATTTTCAGCGATATAAGCTCTAATATGACGAAGAATTCCTATATAAACTTTTGATTGTTCAGTCGTCAAAGACAAATCACTCACTTCTACTCAATAATCGCAAGCCTTCTTGTTTTTTCAGCAACTTCCTCTGGATCTACTTTTATTCTCGCTACCCCTGTCTCCATCGCGGTTTTTGCCACGGCAGAAGCTACTGCTGGAGCAACGCGAGGATCAAAAGGAGCAGGAATAACATAATCTGGCCTTAATTCATTTTCAGTAACAAGTGAGGCAATAGCTTCAACTGCTGCTATTTTCATTTTCTCATTAATATGGGTAGCGCGAACATCTAATGCACCTCTAAAAATTCCCGGGAATGCCAGCACATTGTTGACTTGGTTTGGAAAATCAGAGCGTCCCGTACCAATAACCATAGCTCCAGCTGCTTTTGCATCCTCCGGCATAATTTCCGGAACTGGGTTTGCCATTGCAAAAATGATTGGCTGATCGCTCATTGATTGAACCATTTCTTTTGTTAACGCACCCTCAACAGATACACCAATAAAGACATCGGCATCTTTTATTACATCAGCAAGGGATCCGGCAATTTGATCTCGGTTCGTAAATTTTGCCACCTGCGCTTTTACTTCATTCATCCCAGTCGGACGATTCTCATAAATAGCACCTTTTGAATCACACATAATAATATCTCTAACTCCATAAGTATATAGAAGTTTAATGATTGCAATCCCTGCTGCCCCGGCGCCATTTGCAACTACTCGTATATTCGACATGCTTTTATCAACTAATTTCAAAGCATTTACAAGACCTGCAACCGTTACGATTGCTGTTCCGTGCTGATCATCATGGAATATCGGAATATTCGTTTCCTTTTTTAAACGCTCTTCAATCACAAAGCAGTTTGGTGCAGCGATATCTTCAAGATTGACCCCGCCAAAGGTTGGCTCAAGAAGTTTAACCGTATTAACGATTTCATCAACATCTGTAGTATTTAGACATATTGGAAAAGCATCTACCCCCGCAAAGCTTTTAAATAATACGGCTTTTCCCTCCATGACAGGCAAAGCAGCCTCCGGTCCAATATTCCCTAGTCCCAGCACTGCTGTTCCATCTGATACAACAGCAACCATATTCCCCTTCATGGTATAGTCATATACTTTATTTTGATCATCATAAATATCTTTACAAGGCTCCGCGACTCCTGGTGAATAAGCAAGACTTAAGTCATGTGCATTTCTAACAGGTATTTTAGACTTCGATTCAAGCTTTCCTTTGTTTACACGGTGAATATGTAATGCTTCTTCTCTCAATGACATCATGAACATCCCCTTTGTACCTTGTAAAGTTGCAAGAACAGACTATTGTTCAAGAACTTCTCGTAATTTTATCCTATCTCATAAGTGGTCTGACCACCTATAATCCTATTAAATGATAACATAATTCATTTGTTTGTAAAGAAGGTTTTATATCCAATCGTTTAGAAAAGCCCCATATGATCTAGGAAAGCTGTCCTTCTATTTCCTTTAACATAGGTTTAGAAGAAATGATTATTATTGACTAATTAGATGATTATTTCTTTAACACCACATTACTTTTCCCCAATAATTTTATCAATTCAATCAAGCATTCTTCTGTTGGCGAAATAAAATACTCTTTACCCAGCTGTACCGTACGTTTATCCGTTTCATAATAAAGAAAAACCGGTGTATCGCCATGAAAAGCTTTAAGAAGTTTTTTTACACTTAAGAGTCTTTCTGATTCCATTTGCCGATTAATTTTTATAAAAAGCTTGCCAAACCCGTCTTGGCTAGGCAGCTCCTCTGGTAATATGACCTGTTGGATGATAAACTGAACTTTTTCTTGACGTCTTTCTACTTTCCCCTCTAAAAGAAAAATGTTCCCAGAAGACATTTTTTCGCTAAATTTTGTATAGAATTGCGGGAACATGACCGCATCCATCTCACCAGTCTCATCGCCAACTTTTAAAAATGCCATTACCTCGCCTTTTTTGGTGCGAATGGTTCGGATACTTGAAACCATGATCCCAATTGAAGCTCGTTTATTTAGTTTGACCTGTACTTCATCTATCAGGTCTGCACCGGCCAGCTCAAATTTCTTTCGATGCAATTCTGCAGGATGACTTGAAAAATAAAAGCCGAGCGACTCTTTTTCAAACTTTAATTTTTCTTCTATTTTAAATGGTTCAACTTCGATGTATTTAGGCTTTAGAGTAAATTCCTCTTCATTAAATAAGTCAAATTGCTGATCATCTGCCGGTTTTAACAGCTCCGCATGCTCAATGGCAACATCTAAACTGGCAAGCAAGGTTGCACGGTCTACCCCAAAATCATCCATTGCCCCTGAAAAGATTAATTGTTCGATTGTCCGCCGATTTACAATTTTCATTGATACCCGGATGCAAAAATCAAATAAGTCGATGAATGGTTTCTTTTGCCTAGCATGAAAAATTTCCTTTATCGCTGTAATACCAACATTTTTTATCGCCATTAAACTAAAGCGCACCATACCATTTTCAACTAAAAAAGGATATGCGCTATTATTTACTGAAGGAGGTAAGATCGTCACTCCTTTTTGCTGGGCTTCACGAATATACTGTGAGACCTTCTCATCATTTCCAATGACACTTGTTAATAAAGCTGTTGTAAAATACAGTGGATAATTTGCTTTCAGAAAAGCAAGCTGATAAGCAATCATACTGTAAGCAACTGCATGGCTTCGATTGAAGCCGTAATTAGCGAATTTGACGATCAAATCATAAGTTTTCATCGCTACTTCTCGGTCATAACCATTTGCCAAACAGCCTTTTACGAAATGCTCTCTTTCCTCATCAAGGACTTCCTTCTTTTTCTTACCAACTGCACGTCTTAATAAATCAGCTTCACCTAAAGTAAAGCCGGCAATCGTTGAGGCAATTTCGATAATTTGTTCTTGATAGACAATAACTCCATAAGTTGAATGCAAAATGGGTTCAAGAGCAGGATGCAAATAATGCACTGGTTTTTTGTTATGCTTTCTTTCAATGTACAGAGGGATATTTTCCATTGGCCCCGGACGATATAAGGCATTTACCGCGACAATATCTTCTAGACTTGTTGGCTTTAAACGCTTTAATACATTTCTCATTCCTTCCGATTCCAGTTGAAAAATCCCAGTTGTATCTCCGCTTGAAAGAAGAGCAAATGTTTTTTTATCTTGATAAGAAATGTTCGTTAAGTTAACTGAAACTCCTTCTTCACGCCGAATTAATTTTGTTATATTTTCTATCAAGGATAAATTTCTTAGACCTAAAAAATCCATTTTTAATAAGCCTAAATCCTCTAAATAATCCATTGTAAACTGAGTTAAATAAACATCCTGTGCCCCATTTTGTATGGGGACAATGTTTGTAAGAGGCTGGTCGCTTAGCACAACACCTGCAGCATGTGTAGATGCGTGCCTTGGAAGTCCTTCAATTTTTAACGCTGTATCTATTATTCTTTTATATAAATTGTTTTCTTGTATCGCTTTTTGTAAATTTTTAGATTCTGATATGGCTTTTGAAAGGCTGACACCAGGTCGGGATGAAATTTGTCTGGATAGGTAATCCATTTCTTTTGTCGAGGCTCCCATGACTCTCCCGACGTCACGGATTGCAGCCTTTGCTGCCAATGTGCCGAATGTAATAATTTGTGCGACATGGATTTTTCCATATTTCTTCGCAACATATTCAATAACCTCGTCACGTCTTGTATCTGGAAAGTCAATATCGATATCAGGCATCGATATTCGCTCAGGATTTAAAAACCGTTCAAACAATAGACGATGCTTTATTGGATCAACATCCGTTATTTTTAAGACATAGGATACAAGCGAGCCTGCCGCAGAACCCCGGCCGGGACCAGTAAGAATACCATTTTCATGAGCATATTTCATAAAGTCCCATACAATGAGAAAATAATCACTAAAATTCATTCTTTTGATGACACTTAATTCGTACGCTAGCCGATCTTGATAAACCTTATCTATTTTCTTAATCCGTACAGGCAATGCTTTTCGGCAGAGCATTTCGAGATAATCATCCGCACTTTCCTGATTGGGTGTTGGGAATTTGGGCAGGTGAGTAACCCCCAGTTCAAGATTCACATTACAACGATTCGCTATTATTAATGAATTTTCCAACGCTTCTGGATGATCATCAAATAATGTAATCATCTCCTGCGGCGATTTTAAATAATATTCATTTGGTGTTTCCAGATCCACATGTTCATCTGAAAGCTTCTCACCATTTTTAATTGCGACTAAACATTTTTGAGCAAAAAAATCTTCTTTCTCTATATAAGAAACATTGTTTGTTGCAACAATCGGTATTTGTGTTTTTTCACTTAATAAGATGATTTCTTCCATAAGCTGTTTATCTTGATGTAAGAAGTGATTTTGAATGCCAAAATAAAAGGATTCCCGTCCAAAAATCGCTTGATATTTCATTGAAAGCTCTTTTGCTTTCACACGATTACCTTCCATAAGCATTTGTTCAATTTCCCCATCCGAACCGGGGGTAATTGCAATTAAACCATGGCTATAACTCTTTAACCATCTTACAGGCAGCCCATCTGGAGTTTTCGTTTGCAACGCACTGCTGATCTTGATTAAATTTTGATACCCGCTATTATTTTCAGCAAGTAATACAAGCGGAGCAGCTTCTCTTTCCTCTTGATCATCGATCACTTTTATCGTTAATCCAATAATTGGCTTAATATCATGTTGCTTGCATAATTTATAAAATGCAATCGCTCCGTACATAACATGGTCATCTGTTAAAGCAAGGGCTTGAAAATGAAGCGATTTTGCTTTACTTACCAGCCTGTCCAGCTTTGCTGCACTTGTTAAGAGACTGTAAGCACTTTTTACTTGAAGGTGAACGAAAGGCAAAATAATCCCTCCTTTCTTAATGCTATTGATCTGTATAGTGCTTTCTTAACTATATCATCCATTATATTCTTAGATTTTTATTGAGACAAATAGTAAGTACAAGAGTTTGGTTGTCTACAAAACTATAATCTACATCTAAATAGAACATACTTCCTAAAGGTCGTCCATATACATAAAGTGAGACTTCCATCAGTAAGGATGTACTTTATCCTTACTGGTGGTTAGTGAAACTTATCGGATCTTTAGGGCAGTAATCCCCACCAATGCTGATTGCTTTTCTTAATTATAAAAGGGATTTTACTGCCCCTTAAGATGGGATAAAGTGAGACTTCCATCAGTAAGGATGTACTTTATCCTTACTGGTGGTTAGCGAAACTTATCGGATCTTTAGGGGCAGTAATCCCCACCAATGCTGATTGCTTTTCTTAATTATAAAAGGGATTTTACTGCCCCTTAAGATGGGATAAAGTGAGACTTCCATCAGTAAGGATGTACTTTATCCTTACTGGTGGTTAGCGAAACTTATCGGATCTTTAGGGGCAGTAATCCCCACCAATGCTGATTGCTTTTCTTAATTATAAAAGGGATTTTACTGCCCCTTAAGATGGGATAAAGTGAGACTTCCATCAGTAAGGATGTACTTTATCCTTACTGGTGGTTAGCGAGACTTATCGGATCTTTAAGGGCAGTTATTAGAAATTTTACTGCCAGTTAAGATGGGATAAAGTGAGACTTCCATCAGTAAGGATGTACTTTATCCTTACTGATGGTTAGCGAGACTTATCGGATCTTTAGGGGCAGTAATCCCCACCAATGCTGATTGCTTTTCATAATTTTAAAAAGGGATTTTACTGCCCCTTAAGATGGGATAAAGTGAGACTTCCATCAGCAGGGGTAACAACCCGTTAAGCTTGGATAAATATAGGAGGATGATGTAATGGAAAACGAAGCCTTTGTTCCGGCTTTTATCCACAGCTATTTTATTGCGCTTGGTGTTATTTTGGGTGGAACACTCATAGGTGCTATAGGAGCCTTTTTAGCTGGTGAACCACCTTTAACGAAAATGTTTATCTTTGCAAATCGTTTAAAGATTTGGGCGCTTGTTGCCGCAATTGGCGGAACATTTGATGCGTTTTACAGCTTTGAACGAGGGATTTTCGAAGGTGAAACGAGAGATATCATCAAACAAGTCTTACTCATTGTCTCAGGTATGGGCGGTGCTCAAACCGGATTGCTGATTATTACTTGGTTAACACAGGAGCACATATCATGAGAATTCCACCACATTACCAACAACCAACATGGCAGCGTTTTTTTGCAGGAGCAGCAATCGGAGCCGTTATTAGCTGGTGTGTTTTTTTATTTATATTTGGTGTGATTCAAGAAAAGCATAGCATCAAGATCGCTGAACAACAAGTAGTAATTGACGAACTAAAAAAGAGTAAAGAGATTTACCAGGAAGAATACACAAAATTAAATAAAGAAGCTCAAAAAAGACTTACAGTACAGGATATAGAAATCAATTTAACAAATGGTGAAAAATATCATTTTCAAGATTTTAGAATAAAAAATATTGAGCGAATGATTGAGGATGATTTATCAGATTTAATTGCAAAGGAGCTTGAGGGCGTTATCTCCAACCATAAGTTAATAAAACGAACGATCGAGAACAGAACATTGCCAATAGACGATAAGGATTATAAGCTTAAAATTACCCATTTTTTTCTATCCACAACGATATATATTGAGGTAGAAATATCATTTTTGAAATAAAGTTTTGTATCATCGTATTAGCAGTATGTTGAATGCAACCGATAAGTGGGACATCTGTTTAGAAAAGCGAGTCAACTGGGAGCCTCCTACTGATACATCATAGAGAGAAGACTCCCGGTTCGGATGCTTAATCGTGCGTACACATTAAAAGAAAAACTTGTAGATAAAAATTAATCGCATTTTCAGGTGATCTTCGATAAAATAAAAATAGGGAAAACAAACAAGTGAAAAGCTTTTTCATCTTTAAGAACAATACTGCAGCAGCCGCCTCATCATCCTCGCCTCATGAATAGTAAGCTTTTTCCTTCCAACTTCATAAATATAAAACATAACCTCGTCAGTATTCACTGCCTAAAGCCATGTATACCGTAAATTTATTTTAATGAAAAATGGAATCTTTGTTTAACTTGCTAAATCCACTTATGAATTACCACCAAACTAATCATGGTTTGACTGAGCCGGCTATTCTATACAGAAAAGGTCAGACTCGTCACATTCAGAAAGGGTGACATTCTAAAAAAAACAAATTGGAGGAGATTTAAATGTATATTATTAATTCAAAAAAATTTGTACAGGAAAAGCTTGAGCATATTAAAAAGGGTTTTTCAGCATATGTTGAATCACCTGAGATTGCACATTTAATAAAAAAGGAAATCCAACTATTGAAACTTGATGTTTACGAAGATGCTACCGACATTGGATTTTGGTTTATCCCAAACAAAGATTAGTAAGCGTTGCCAAAACCTCTCAAACTACCATCTCCTTATTTGCTTTTCTCAACATATCTATATAAGCTTATAGCTAACATTTTTACCCCAATATCGAAAAAAGGTTCGGAACCGTTATGACGAATTCCGAACCACTTACATACCCCTTTATCCGTTAACTTCTTGGCATAGCTCTACTAAATCTTTAAAAAGGTTTTCAGCCTCATCCCAGCTGTAAATCGATGCACCAGATGCTAAAGGATGTCCTCCGCCATCGTATTTTCTCGCTAGCCCGTTAATTACAGGCCCTTTAGATCTTAATCTAACCCTTATTTGATCTTTTTCTTCAACGAAAAACACCCATGCTGTAACACCCTCAATATTCCCAAGAATGCCTACCAGCTGGGAAGCTTCAGAAGGTGAAACCTCATATTCATCTAAAATTGCCTGCGAAATGTTCATTGAAGCTGCTCCTGAAGATGTTAAATTGAAGTTTTGCAGTACATATCCGCTAAGCTTTGCAACATTCCGTTTTGTTTTATACAGTTCGTCATATAAAGGTGCAAACTCAATTCCTTCAGAAATTAATGCACTTGCATAACGGAAGGTCTTTTCCGTAGTGCTTGGAAAAAGGAAACGGCCAGTATCGCCAACAATACCTGCATATAATAATTGTGCCGCTTTTTTTGAAAGAACAAGGCCTTGCTCCCTGCCTTCCAAATATAGTTCATAAATCATTTCACTTGTTGCAGCCGCACTTGTATCAACCCAAAGCAGGTCACCATATTTGTCTTCATTTGGATGGTGATCAATTTTAATGAGCTTTTTCCCATTTTTATAGCGTTGGTCACTTACCCGAGCTTGATTGGCAGTATCACAAACAATAACCAATGCTTCATGATAAACTTCATCCTCAACAAGATCCATTTTATATAGGAACTCCAAGGATGGATCACTTTCCCCTACAACGAGAATTTTTTTATCCGGATAGGAAGCTTTTAATAGTTCAGCTAATCCACATTGGGAACCATATGCATCTGGATCTGGGCGAACATGACGGTGGATAATAATCGTTTCATTTTGACGTATTTCTTTTAAAATTTGTTGTTTCATTTCTATCTCCTTTAATCATCGATATAAGTTATTAAATCATAAAACATCCTATTTAAAAAGAAAGAATAATCAGCAAACAGAAAATGAATACATTTTGTTTAGGTCATGTTAAAATAAGACATGGTAAACAACGAACGTTATTGATTTTAATGCGGAGGTTTCGATATATGCCAGTGTTAGTTGTAATGATTATCATTTCCCTTGCTTTTTACGTTTACTATAAAGTAAAAGCTTATAGATCCCAAAAGCCGATTGAGAAACAATGGATTTCTGCAAAGTCCAGTATTGCCTTAGGAATTTTTGTTGCATCCTTTGGTCTTAATCAGCTATTTTTATATCGATCAAGCATTTCGTTAATCGTGGGGATTATCTTTTTGCTAATTGGACTTGGAAGCAGCTGGGCAGGGTTCCGTGCATACAAGCATTATTTGCCACAAGTGATAAACGAATCCGGGACGCAAAAATAAGAAGAGGCATAGCCTCTTCTATTCTCTTACCTTTCAATTAATTGAACCATCATCATTGCTTTCCCTACTACTGCTCCTTCACTAAATGCTTCAATATCAATTTTTCCAAACTTTCTTCCTACCTCTAGTATTTTCGGATGCAGTTCAAGTACACTTTCCATTTGTACAGGCTTGATGAAGTATATTGTAATATTTTCTACGACAATATCCCCTTTTTTTTGCGCTCTTAAGTAGCGATTTACCGCTTCTGTTACAAGTGTTGTAAAAACACCGTAAGAAATTGTCCCAAGATGGTTTGTCATTTGCGGGCTTACTTCACAGCGAAAAACACTTCCTCGTTTTAGTTCATCATCAATGGTGATAAACTGATTGGTAATAATATCATCAAGCTTTTCACCTATTTGCGGCTGTCGCTGGATCATTTGCAAAGCCTTTAATACATCTTGCCGGCTGATCATCCCTTGCAAACGATTATGTTGATCAACGACTGGAAGCACCTCAATCCCTTCCCAAACCATCATTTGTGCAGAAGAGGCGACAGATGTTTTTCCGGTCACAGTAACAGGGCTTTTCGTCATCACTTTTTCGATCAATGTTGAATGGTCATGCCCCATAATATCCTTTGATGTGACAATTCCTTGTACTTTCATGTTTTGATCGATAACTGGAAATCGCCCATGACCTGTTTCATAATTATATTGATACCAGGTTGATACCGTATCTGTTGTCTTTAGTGTAATCGTTTTTTCTAACGGTGTTAAAATATCTTCAACTTGGACAATTTCCTTTTTTATCAATTGATCATAGATGGCGCGATTAATCATCGTACCTACAGTAAACGTGTCATAGCTTGTTGAGATAATTGGCAATTCTAGATCATCGGCAAGCTTCTTGACATTATCTTCTGTATCAAATCCTCCTGTTATTAAAACGGCTGCACCAGCCTCTAACGCATATTTATGTGCGTTTGTCCGATTTCCGACAATTAATAAGTTGCCTGCTCCTGTATATCGCATCATTGCCTCAAGCTTCATCGCACCGATTACAAATTTATTTAACGTCTTATGCAAGCCAGCTCGTCCACCTAATACTTGTCCATCAACAATATTAACAACCTCAGCATATGTTAATTTCTCAAAGTTTTCCTTTTTCTTCGTTTCAATTCTTATTGTTCCTACACGCTCAATTGTACTAACATAGCCTTTACTTTCAGCTTCTTTAATCGCCCGATACGCTGTCCCTTCACTCACGTTGATTTCCTTAGCAATTTGCCGTACGGAAATTTTTTCACCAACTGGAAGTGAGTTAATATATTGTAAAATTTGCTCGTGCTTTGTAGCCAAGCCGCATCACCCTTTTTATAAAATGAAACTACCAGCTTAAGAGGCATTCTGCTCTCCAAAGCTAGTTGCCTTTATTTATCGAACCTTTACAGGCGTAATTTCTGCCTGTATTTAGTATGATAAATTGCCTATTCTTCCACTTTTAATTATAAGGGTGGCGCTTTTTTTTATCAACGCGCTGTTTGGCGTACTCTTTTTCGTTGACGATTTCGATCAAAAACCGGTTGCTGTTTACCCACTGCTTTTTTAGGTTGATATAAGTAATGTGCGAAATTTCCTCCAATCACAAAAATCGCTAAACATAACCAACTCATTAAAAACACGGTTTGCATTTGATCGCCTGACATTGTGATTTGCTGTAATCCCCAAAAAAGCATTACTAAGGCTATTAATGCATACAGTAAGTTTTTCAACCTGAAATCATCCTTTCAATTCATTTATTACCATATCATATGCATGTACGAGAAAAAAAAGAAGCGAATGACCACAATCATCCACTTCTATCTATGACTTATTTTAGCTCCAGTATTTCTCCTACCTTTAAAGGAATACCTACACCTTCTGGAAGCATATTTGCAAACGCTTTAGGATCTTGTTTTATTGCAGGAAATGTATCGTAATGGATCGGCACAACCTTTTTTGCTTTGAGCCATAAGGCAGCATCTACTGCATCCTCCGGCCCCATTGTTAGATTATCCCCAATCGGTAAAAAGGCTACATCAATTTCATTTCGCTCACCAATCATCTTCATATCTGAAAACAGCGCCGTATCACCAGCATGATAAATTGTTTTTCCCTCTGCTGTAAATAGTACTCCTGAAGGCATCCCGGTATAGATCACTGTGCCATCTTGTTCCTGATAGCTTGACCCATGAAACGCTTGTGTCAGCTTTACTTTACCAAAGTCAAATTGGTAAGCCCCGCCTAAATTCATTGGGTGAATATTAATATCATTTTTCCCTATGTATACAGCTAACTCGTATGGAGCAATGACTAATGCGTTATTTTTCTTCGCAATCTCAACCGTGTCCCCGACATGATCATTATGACCATGTGTTAAGATTATCACATCAACTTCAAGGTCACCAACATTCAAATCAGTTAGTTCATTTCCATTAATAAACGGGTCAATGATAATCTTTTTATTTTCGGTTACAATTTTCACAACAGAATGACCATGATAAGAAACTTGCATTGAAATTTACACCTGCTCTCCTAAATTTTTAACCTTTCATAGAAAATTTTACCGTAATTTTTATTTATTTAAAACAAAAAAGGCCTGACTGGTGAATTATTGACAGACCTTTATAGATTCTTTTGAATAATCTTATGCCTATACCCCAAGAAGTAAAGTTCGTGCATCTGAAAAGGATAAGCCATGAGCCTCTGCTACCGCTTCATAGGTTACGTATCCATTCAATGTGTTAATTCCTTTTAATAATGCCTCATTTTCCAAGCACGCTTTTTTATAACCCTTCGTGGCGATCTGAACGGCATATGGAACTGTTACATTTGTTAAAGCAAACGTAGAAGTTCGCGGAACCGCACCAGGCATATTCGCAACTGCATAATGTAAAACTCCATGCTTTTCATATGTCGGATTATCATGAGTCGTTATTTTATCCGTTGTTTCAAATATACCGCCTTGGTCAATCGCGATATCAACGATGACAGATCCGTTGGTCATTGAACGGACGACCTCTTCAGATACAAGCTTTGGTGCTTTAGCCCCAGGAATTAACACTGCCCCAATCACTAAATCAGATTCTGATACAGATTCAGCAATGTTGAGAGGATTTGACATAAGTGTTGAAATGTCTTTTCCAAAAATATCATCCAGTTGTCTTAACCGCTCTGGATTGACGTCCAGAATTGTTACCTCTGCGCCTAATCCTACCGCTATTTTTGCTGCATTTGTTCCAGCAACTCCCCCGCCGATAATAGTAACTTTGCCTCTTCTCGTACCTGGTACTCCAGCTAATAAAATTCCCTTGCCTCCTTTTGGCTTCTCTAAAAATTGCGCACCTATTTGGGAGGCCATTCTGCCAGCAACTTCACTCATTGGTGTAAGTAGCGGAAGGGAACCATTTGCAAGCTGAACGGTTTCATAGGCAATGGCAATCACTTTATGATCAATTAATGCTACAGTCAATTCAGGCTCTGGGGCTAAATGTAAATACGTAAATAAAATAAGTCCTTCCCGAAAATAGCCATATTCTTCTTTTAATGGTTCTTTTACCTTCATAACCATATCCATCGCCCACGCTTGCTGAGCTGTTTCTACGATTTTTGCACCAGCCTCAATATACTCTTCATCTGTAAACCCCGAACCAAGTCCTGCATTTTTTTCGATATAAACCTCATGTCCTGAACTAACGAGATGAAAAGCACCTGCAGGGGTCATCGCTACACGGTTTTCATTATTTTTTATCTCTGCAGGAATACCAATTTTCATAGTAAGTCCTCCTTACTCATCATCTTTTCAAACTTGTGTCCTTATCAGTATTACCGTAATTTATCATATGATTACGAAAACAGACAGGTCCTGGGAGTTTAAAAAAATAATTCAGATTGAGTGGACATAGATGAGATCCTCAAACATGAAAACGATGGATAACATTTGCTCCGCCTGTTACTTCAATAATAGAACCAGTGATCATGTCTGAATTTTCTTCGCACAAAAAAGCAATGGTTCTTGCAATATCTTCTCCTGTTCCCGAACGTCCAATTGGTGTGTTTGGATCGGTCATTTCCCTGGAATCTTCAATAGTTGCTTCCTTCATCTCTCCCACAATATTTCCTGGACAAATCATATTGGCGGTGATCCCATGTTCAGCTTCTTCTATGCTTATTGATTTTGTTAAGGATACTAATCCAACCTTTGCGGCACTAAAGGCGGATCGATGAAGCCAGCCAGGTGATGTTGCAGCTCCTTGAAAACCGTATGTAATAATCCTTCCGTAATTTTGCTTACGCATAATCGGAACAACTTTTTTAAACAAATGAAAAACAGAGCTTAAATTTCCTTCGATCATTTGATACCATTCTTCATCTGTATAATCAGCCAACTTTTTTCTTTCGAATATGTAAGGGCCAGCATTATTAATTAAGCAATCTATTCTTCCGAATTGTTCAAGTGATTGATCAATCATCTTCGAAAGATCTTCTTTTTTTGTTACATCCGCTTGAACAAAGTGAAGACGATTTTGATAATGTGAGAACTTAGCCTGAAATTCCTTGACGGCACTTGTATCTTTTCGATAACTCACCGTAACAGAAAAACCATTTTTCAAAAATTCCTCTGTTACCTTCTTACCTAAGCCTTTTGAGCCTGCCGTAATAAGGGCATGTCGCACGATCATTTCCTCCTCATATAACTTGTCCTTATGTATAGAGCTATCCCTTTCATCTTTAACATTCTGATAATAACAATTTTTTGTCTCTATTGTGATAATAACATATCCATTTTACAATAATCTGTTTGAAACCTTCATATTTCTTCTATATTTAAAACAAAAAACCTCCAAACACATTATTGGTGTTTGGAGGTCTAATCGGTTAGCCATTCCTTATTTCGAAGTGCTCTTGGAGGAAATTTTGTTCATATTGCTGTTCAACTACCCCGCTGGAATAGGCATCCGTTATTTGCTTCATCGTTTCCTCTTCGCCTAAATGATCGTAGTAGTAAGTCTGCCTTGTTACTCTTTTTTTATTCAACACGTTCAGCTCCTTAATCTCTTTTTTGCTCGCGTTTAGTGTTTCTGAAATTAAGAAGCTTATTCCATTTTGAACGTTTATTTAAACGTTGCTTTTGCCTTATCAATTGCTTTTCGAACCACATCAAATCCGGTACCGCCGGCGCTCATACGTTTTCTCACTGCTTCAAAAGGATTGATGACTTCATATAAATCTTCTTCAAACAGCTCAGAAGCTTGTTTATACTGTTCAAAAGGTAAATCCTTTAAATAAATACCTGATTGAATACATTTGTAGACAAGTGTGCCAACAACCTCATGCGCTTCTCTGAATGGCATTCCTTTTGTAGAAAGATAATCTGCTAATTCTGTTGCATTTGAGAAATCTTCTTTGGTTGCCTTTTCCATCTTATCCTTATTTACTTTTAATGTATTGATCATACCGATAAAGATCTGGAGGCTTCCTTCAATCGTTTTTACCGTATCAAACATACCCTCTTTATCTTCTTGAAGGTCTTTATTATATGCCAAAGGAAGTCCCTTTAGAATCGTCAATAAAGACATTAAATTCCCATAGACTCTCCCTGTTTTCCCTCTAATTAACTCTGCCATATCGGGATTTTTTTTCTGTGGCATGATGCTGCTTCCTGTTGCATATGTGTCATCGAGCTCAATAAATTGAAACTCTTGAGAGCACCATAAAATAATCTCTTCACAGAAACGTGATAAATGCATCATTAATAATGAACTATTGCTAAGGAATTCAATGATAAAATCACGATCACTAACACCGTCTAAGCTATTTTCGTAAATTCCATCAAACTCAAGCTTTTCAGCTGTATACTCACGGTCAATCGGAAAGGTAGTACCCGCAAGTGCAGCACTGCCTAAGGGAGAAAGATTAATACGCTTTAGTGATTCCTGAAATCGCTGTTTATCACGATCCAGCATCCAGAAATACGCCATTAAATGATGGGCAAATGAAATCGGTTGTGCCCGTTGAAGATGGGTATAACCTGGTAAAATCGTTTCTACATGCTTGTCAGCCTGTTCTATAAGAGCATTTTGGAGCCCTTCAATCAATTCAATTACCATTGCTACATGTTTACGTAAATATAAATGCATATCAGTAGCAACCTGATCGTTACGACTTCTTCCAGTATGTAGCTTTCCACCAACAGGTCCAATTTCATCAATTAACATTTTTTCGATATTTAGGTGAATATCTTCATAGTTAACAGAAAAGGTAAGTTCATTCTTTTTGGCCTTTTCTAAAAGAGATGTTAAGCCTTTTGTAATTTGTTCTGCTTCATCTTTGCTGATGATGCCGCACTTGCCAAGCATATCGACATGTGCAAGACTTCCTGTGATGTCTTCCTCAACTAATTCCTGATCAAAATGGATGGATGCTCCGAACTCATCCACCCATTGTTCAGGGGTTTTTTGGAAGCGTCCACCCCAAAGTTTTTTCATACTTCCACCTTCTTGTTTTTTACCATGCTGTTTACTTTTGTTGGCAGTCCAAATAATTCAATAAATCCGATTGCTGCATTGTGATCAAATGCATCGTCTTTAGTATATGTCGCAAGTTTTTCATCATATAAAGAATACTCAGATTTTCTTCCTTCTACAATAGCATGCCCTTTAAATAGTTTTACACGCACTGTTCCTGTTACATATGTTTGAGTTTCCTTTAAGAAAGCATGTAAAGCAGTCTTTAGAGGAGAGAACCAAAGTCCGTTATAAATAAGCTCTGCAAGTTTTTGCTCGATTACCGGTTTGAAATGAGCTACTTCTTTTACTAATGTTAAGTCTTCTAGCTCTTTATGTGCTTTAATAAGTGTCATTGCACCCGGGCACTCATATACTTCACGAGATTTGATACCCACAAGTCTATTTTCAACATGATCAATACGTCCCACACCGTGCTTTCCTGCGATTTCATTTAGCTTCAAGATCAATTCATGAAGCGGATATGCTTGATCATTGATTTTTACAGGAACACCTTTTTCGAAATGAATTTCAATAATATCAGCTTGATCAGGCGTTTTTTCCAATGGTGCTGTTAAATCATATGCACCTTCTGGAGGAGCTGCCCATGGATCTTCAAGGACACCGCACTCATTGCTTCTTCCCCATAGGTTTTGATCAATTGAATAAGGGCTATCTAAGTTGATTGGAATTGGAATACCATGCTTTGCCGCATATTCGATTTCTTCTTCACGTGACCAACCCCATTCTCTTACTGGAGCAAGCACTTCAAGATCTGGATTTAATGCTTTAATTGAAACTTCAAAACGAACTTGGTCATTTCCTTTTCCAGTACAGCCGTGCGCAATCGCTACTGCATTTTCTTTTTCAGCAATCTCAACAAGTTTCTTTGCAATTAACGGACGAGATAATGCAGAAACTAGCGGATATTTTCCTTCATATAATGTATGAGCTTGTAAAGCAACTAACGCAAAGTCATTAGCAAACTCTTCTTTCGCATCAATCATATATGATTCAATCGCTCCAACTTGAAGAGCTTTTTGCTGAACAAATGCTGTATCTTTCCCTTCACCTACATCAAGGCACGCTGCTACAACATCATACCCTTTCTCTTGTAACCATTTAATTGCAACAGAGGTATCTAATCCTCCAGAATAAGCTAACACAACTTTCTTCATCTATTTGTTCCTCCTCGGTTGTATAAACATGAATATATGTTAATAAAAATACATTTTCTTTATAGGTAACACTTTACCAACTGCGCCCTATTTCGTCAATAGAAAAATGCATATTTTCACAGAATCTTTGTATAAAAATTAACGCATATGAATGAATAGCCAAATTCAGTTATATTGTGTGAATATTCAAACACATAAAAGCTATAAAGTGCGGTAGTTCTTACCTATGGAATGTTGTAAAATCTAATAAAACATGTTTCGGGAGGAAATGAAATGAACGATTACTTTATCTATGACTCTAGACTAAAAATAAAGATTCCCAAATTAACAAAGCCATGGGAATTGTATAGTGGATATATTCAAAACAGCATTTTAACCGAATGGGAAAAAATTCGCGGCGGAATACCTGATCGTATAGCTGAGCTAGAGCATGAAATTAATAGGAAACAAAATGAACTTAATCTTGAGGAGGATTTTCCTCATTCTTGTAAATTAAATGAAGAAATCTCTGAACTTGCCTCCATCATTAACGACCTTTGGATATGGTTTAGGACAACACAGTATATATCAATTGAAAAAGTTCACAATTAAGAAAAGTGCAAGCGCCTGTCTAGAGTAAATAAGCCGCTCATGAATTGACTATTCATGAGCGGCTTGGACCCTAGAAAGGCTGGGGGCTTGCGCTAGACACAAAAACTAATTAAAAATATTATGTTTGGCACAGACCTTCTGTTTTACTTGTTATATAATAGAGGAAGAGTGGAAGCAATCGGCAAATAACCAATTTTTTTATTGATAAAATCTATAAGTCTTTTCTTATTTCTCTTATGACATGTCCTAATTCAGGGATAATCAGTTTTTCCATTGCTAGTTTTACAGCTCCTGAAGAACCCGGCATAGCAAAAACAGCTGTATTCATTGAAACACCTGCGATCGCTCTACTTAAAATGGCTGCAGAGCCAATATCCTCTGTATAGCTCAGTATACGGAAAATTTCACCGAAGCCCGGTATTTCTTTTTCAATAATTGATTGAACTGCTTCGATGGTGACATCTCTTTTGGCAATCCCTGTTCCTCCATTTGTAAGTACCACATCGATGCCTCGGGCTTCACAGCCTTTTAAGACGGAGCTTCGAATCAAAATTTTTTCATCTTTTACAATTTCATAACCAGCCACATGATGTCCATGCTCCTCCAACAATTTAATTATCAGCTTCCCGCTTTTATCTGTTTCTTCCGTTCGAGTGTCACTGATCGTGATGACTTTACACTTCACTGAATGAGGAGCTTCAAGCTTATGTTCAATACTACTCATCATAAAGACCTCCTGCAATATTTTTCTCGCTTATTAATCGGTACTGATAAAATTTATTAGCAAAATCCGTTACTTGACGAGTCAGCTGATAATTTGCACCTGCACCAATCATAATGCTAATGAGAGGAAGTCCGGCGACAAGTCTTCTTTTAAAAAGAGAGATCACGGAAAGCTTTGCAATTTGCTTTAAGAGAAATTCTAAGCTTTGTGAGTTAACCAGGTCATCATTCCCTTCATAAAAATAGGACATCATATTATCTGACGTCAGCTCCTTCTTCAAATCAAGCCATGCTTTATATTGCAGATGCTTCGGCATTAATGATGCATGATAAACCTTTAAGGAGGTCATCATTTCATAAGGATTCGATATTTCATATCCGTAACACATTGACACCATTTGAATCGATCGTAAATTAAGAATTGTTTGAACCGGTATATCAATACCCGTCAAAAGAAGACCGCCGGTACCGGTTATCCCACCTTGCAATAAAGAATAAAGGCGGTGTTTTGATGTTTGAAGGTCAGCTAAATAATGAAGCTGATCAATTGGCAGCTTATGTAAATCACTAAAATCTATAATGTCTTCATTCAATGCTTTTGCTGATAACAGGATTTGTTTTTTTGCATCCTGTTGAACAAAGGAGCTTTGAATAAAAGAGTGGAGATGAAATAAACTTGCATCCAACTTCTTAAAAAATAACCGTTTCATCGAATCAGGTATTTCATTAAGTTTATAATTCATCCATCTATCAAATGTGCGTTGAAAATCCGTTCGAAGATCATTCTGCAACTCACTTTCCCACAACATGATCTCATCTAAAATTGCTCTCTCTCGTATTGAGTCGATCATCCTAACGTCTCCTTTATTCTATGATAAGTTGATCCAGCTTAACGGATAATAATGCCTCTGAATAAAGTCTCTCTTTATCATAACACAAAAAGACAGCCGATTTCTTCCCGGCTGTCTTTTAATCCAATCACTGCATTACTTTGCTATGCGTAAAACATCACGCGCAATCATAACCTCTTCATTTGTAGGGATCACTAATACCTTTACTGGTGAATGCGGATAGCTGATATAGGCTTCCTCACCACGTACTTTATTAAGGGCTGGATCCCAATAAATCCCCATAAACTCTAGGCCTTTTAATACACGTTCACGGATTTCTATACTATTTTCACCGATACCTGCAGTGAAGATAATCGCGTCTACACCTGACATTCTTGCTGCATAAGAACCAATATATTTGTGAATACGGCTCGCAAATACTTCAAGAGCAATTTTAGCTCTTTCATTACCTTCATTTGCAGCTTGCGTAATATCACGAAGGTCACTTGAAAGTCCTGATACACCTAAAATCCCACTCTTTTTATTTAAGATATCAAGTACTTCATCTGCTGACTTTCCTGTTTTCTCCATGATAAACGGAATGAGTGCTGGGTCAATGTTTCCTGATCGGGTCCCCATCGCAACTCCTGCAAGCGGCGTAAAGCCCATAGAAGTGTCAATTGATTTTCCGCCCTCGATTGCTGCGATACTCGCACCGTTACCTAAATGACAAGAAATCAAACGAAGATGTTCAATTGGTCTGCCCAAAATTTCTGCTGCCCGCTCTGAAACATATTTATGTGAAGTTCCGTGGAATCCATATTTACGAATCCCAAAGTTTTCATAGTATTCATATGGAAGACTATATAAGAATGATTGCTCTGGCATTGTTTGGTGGAAAGCTGTATCAAATACTGCAACAGCTTCAACATTTGGCAATACCTCTTTAAAAGCTTTAATCCCAACAACGTTAGCTGGATTATGAAGCGGCGCTAATTCAGATAGATCTTCAATCTGTTTTAGGGTTTCATCTGTAATTAGTGCTGAATCATTAAATACTTCCCCACCATGTACAACCCTGTGGCCAATTCCTTCAATCTCATCTAAAGACTTAATAATACCTAAATCGGTTAATTTAGATAAAAGAATTTTTACTGCCACGGCGTGATCAGGAATATCTGAAATTTCTTTTCGATTTTCCCCATTTACTGAAATCGAAAATATCGAATCTTTTAGACCGATTCTTTCTACTAATCCTTTCGTTAATACTGTTTCGCTAGGCATATCAAAAAGTTGAAATTTCAATGATGAACTACCAGCATTAATTGCAATAATTTTTGCCATTCTGTTACTCTCCTTTTTGTCCGTTCCAACTGTAAATACATAATGTCGCTTATAAAAACAGTAAGACGCGATTCTTCCTTTATTTATTGTTATTGTCATACAATATTTATTATTTAACAGCTAGACATTTAGCTTTTTTATTACCTATTATTCTTTGCAAAAAGCTTTCGATTATTATCTGCCTTTTCCATTTAAACACTGCCATTTCAACATTTCAAGAACTTGATTTAATTGTTATCGTTTACAGTCAAAAGTCTTATTATTCTAAAAATTTTGCCATCTGGAAGACAACAAATTCTTCGTGCTTCCCTTTCGAATAAAGCTAAAAATCCCCATAAAAAAAAGAGGCCTATATAGCCTCTTATCCATCCGTTCATTTCCTTCCTATTTATTTTCCTTAAACCACTGGTCAATTTGCTTCATAATCGAATTCATTGCTTCTTTATTAGAGAATTTAGGTAATTCAACTAACATTGCCTGCTTGGGCGGTTTACTTGTTTCACCCTTCTTTTGGACGATTAAGATGCTTTTTCCATGCTTTTCATCTTTAAATAAGGATAAAGGCAACTGAATAAATCCTTGGATGATGGCAGTCTTTCTTAAATATTGATTAAGCTTAGGTGCTTCTTTTGTATCAAATAGAGAATTAGGAACAATAAAAAATAAGTAGCCATCTTCTTTCACATGGTTTATGCTCTGTTCAATGAATAAATGGTGAGAATAGGAATGGCCTTCATCTGCCCTGAGTTCATACCTTAAAGCCTCCACGTCATTAGGATAATACCCTACAGGCAGGTCGCATACAACGATATCAACCGGGTCAATCAACAACCGTTCCAAGCTATCTTGATTAAAAAATTGTACGGGATGTTCCTGAAGATTTGCACTAATATACGCTAATTTAATAAGCAAATCATCTACTTCTACTCCATAACTATCAACCTGTTTATTTGAGAGATAATTTATGATCGTTGTAAGCAAATTACCCGTCCCAACAGCAGGATCTAAAATGGAAATGTTCTTTTGATTACTTACAAATTTGCTGACCAAATAGCCGAGGAAGATCCCAATCGTATCTGGTGTCATTTGATGGTTAGGATGTGCCGCTTCTTTTAACCCTTTTAAGATCGCCAACTGGTACGCCTTGCGAATTTCTTCTTTATTTAATGCACTGATTTGAATTGCTTCATATTTCCGTTTCAAGCTTTTTTGTGTGATCTCACTAAGACCTTCCTGCAAAATAGATCCTTGAAACAGATTATCTCCCGTTTCAGAAACTGCCTCTATGTAAGTCATTTGACATTCTTTTGCGATAAGCTCCGCTGTTTCATTTATAACTGCAAACAAATTTTCTATTTTTGAAACTGTTTTCATCCTCATCCTCCTCGCCGTAATACTCTATCCATTTTAGACATTGTATAAGAAAAGCGCAAGCGCCTTGAACAGCCTAGGGCAAATAAGACGCTCATGAATAGAAGGCGTTCTTTGCCTTCAATTCATGAGGGGCTAGACCCTAGAGGGGCTAGGCGCTGGAGCTGATACGTGAGAGCTTATCCACAGTTCACGAAATTTTATAATTTACGCTAAACAAAAATAAGACTGCCGAAATGGCAGTCTTACACACAACTTGTTTCTTTTTTATTGGGCAGCTTTGGCAGCTTCAATTGCCGCTTCATAATTCGGATGGTTTGTTGCTTCACTGACATATTCTACATATGTTACCTTGTCATTTGCATCAACAACAAATACAGCACGAGCTAATAAACGCAATTCTTTAATATGAACGCCATATGCTTCAGCAAAAGAAAGATCACGATGGTCAGAAAGTGTTTGAACATTTTCTAAGCCATTTGAAGCACACCATCTTTTTTGGGCAAATGGTAAGTCCACACTAATGGTTAAAACCTCAACATTGTCCAACTTTGACGCATCTTCATTAAAGCGACGTGTTTGTGCATCACAAACTCCAGTATCAATTGAAGGGACAACAGAAATTAAACGAACCTTCCCTTTTGAATTTGAAAGGGTAACTTCAGATAAATCGTTTGCTAATACTGTAAAATCAGGTGCTGTATCACCAACTTTTACTTCATTCCCTAATAACGTAACAGGATTATTCTTAAACGTAATTGAAGCCATACCAAATTCCTCCTTTTAATTATGTACAGTGTAAATATAGCCTAGCTTTTAAGATTTATCAAATGTTTTGACCAATTAATTATGAACTTCTTTCCTAACATCATGCAAAAAAATAACTGCCTCAGTGGCAGTTAAAAGTCTAAATCTTGTTTTTGCTGGTGTTGTTCTTGTGAATTTTCATTATTGCTTTTATCTTTATTTTTCTTGAACATACCCTGTATTTTTTCAACTGTTTGCGGTGCTGCTTCTAATATTTTTTCATATAAATGTGTGCTTTCGTCTAAATGAAGCATTTTAACACCTGTTGATGAAACAATTAAAAATGCTATTGGAGTTATCGATACTCCGCCACCGCTTCCTCCGCCAAAAGGAAGCTTCGAAGCTTTCTGGTCACCGCCGTTTTCGCCGGCATTTCCATTGAACTCACTACCGCCAGCCGCAAATCCAAATCCTACTTTTGATACTGTTAAGATGACACTTCCGTCTGGGGTTTCTACTGGATCACCTATGATGGTATTCACATCAATCATTTCTTTTAGGTTTTCCATTGCAGTTTTCATAAGTCCTTGAATAGGATGATCACTCATGTTATGTAGCCTCCTTGTCTTAATAACAATATTTAACCGGTCGTACTCATTCCATACTTAAAAGGCAAGCCGCTTGTTTAGTTTGTAAAAAATGAAAATGGCTTTGATTTTAACTTCGGAAGGCCGCCTTTCCAATATTTAATGAATTGAATACCTGCGAACATAGCTTGCCCGATTTGAAACTGAAAAATACATTGGAATTTCGTTCTTGAACAGAATCGGTTAAAATCTGGAGTAATTGTAACGATAGGAGTTGTTTTAAACTTCATATATTGGCCGATTAATCCAATAACACCGCCTTTAATCGTCCATGCTGCTCCTGTTAATATACCAGTATGTGCTGCATCTCCGATTCCGAATTGAGAATGCCATTCTAATTTTTTTATTTTAATTTTCCGTAAAAACCTTCGAATGATTCTATTCATTCCGATAATATGCTGAGCAATCTCCTTTATATCACTCATGCTGGTTAGTATATCATCAGGAGATATTTTATCTTCTTTTTCCATCACCTTTTTATCTTTATTTTCACTTCCTGCTTTTTGATCTTGCTTAATAACCAAATTTGGTCCATCATCGTCGATCTTCACTAACGGTATATCAATGGTATAGCGTATTAATCCAAACCATGCGCGAATTTTTATTTTAAACTGATCATTATCTCCAGTATGGTTAAAGTCTAAGGTTATCGTAAGTTTTGTAAAAATAAGAAGAAAAAAGAGCAAAAGGACAAAAAGTATAATGATCATGATCCAAAACACGGTTTTCACACCCTTTCAATCTACCATTATCACCTCTCTAAAACGAAATTAAACCTGTTGTATTCAATATTAAATTTAAAAAACATCAAAAAAGCCAGCTGATTATTCAGCAGGCTTATCTTCACTCTTTTTTATAAATAACTTCTCATGGATTACTTGTGTATCTGCAAATATATCGTGAAGTCCTTGTTTCTTTGGGGTAAACGCAACAATGAGATAACCGATCCATATCGTTTTCGATATATAACGGCCAATTAATTCCCGAAATAAAATTGTCCCCCAATTTAACGTTTCATCTTTAGCAGAAATAACTTTAATTCCAAAAACCATTTTTCCTAATGTTTGATTAAGATTTTTTGTCATTAATACAAAATAGGCGAAAAAAATCACCGCTGTTGCAATTGAAACGGGAGAAAACATAAATGAAGTATTGGTATCTAGACCAAGTAACTGAAATACCGGGTAAATAATAATACGATTTACGCTTCCAATAACAAGCAGGTCGATTATATATGCCCAAAAACGGATCCAAAACCCCGCTTGTAAATAATTGTAATCACTTACCTTTTTTATATGAACAGATTCATATGGCAACTCTGTATTCTTTGCTCCTTCATAAGTAGCGTCCACTTTTTCATCCCTCCCTATTCAGAATATAGGTACATTAATCTTGGAGAGTTTGAGTTTGACAGCAGCTGATATAAGCTTGATAGTTCTGCATCTTCTTTAAAGACCTTGCTAACACTCATTGATAGGAATGATTCAAGACCTAGTGCTGTTCCATATTCAACGACTTGTGGATCCTCTAAATCAAGGTCCTTTTTCATTGCGGCTACAACATCATCAAAATAACCAAGCTCATCAATTAGCTTCTTTTCCTTTGCTTGTCTTCCATCATAGATACGTCCGTCCGCCACTTTACGGACTTCCTCCTCTGATAACGGCCTTCCCTCTTTAATCACTTGAACAAAGCCATTATAGGCATTGTCAACCATTGTTTGAAGAATTTGTCTTTCCTCATCTGTCATTTCGCGTGTTGGTGAGAAAATATCCTTATAAGGACCACTCTTTATCGTTTCAAATTTAACCCCATACTTTTCAGCTAATTCCCCATAATTAATCGACTGCATGATGACCCCTAGTGAACCTGTAAGGGTATCTGGAGCAGCGAAGATTTTATCTGCTGCAGTAGATATGTAATAACCACCTGATGCTGCCTGAGTCCCCATAGATACGTACAACGGTTTTTTACTTTCTTCCTTTAGCTCCATAAGCTTTTTATGAATTTCCGCACTTTCCACTACACCGCCGCCTGGTGAATTAACTCTAAGAATGACACCTTTTACACTTTCATCCTCACCAGCTGCCTCCACCATATCTAAAAAGGTTTGGTGATGATAGCCTGCTGTACTAAAAAAAGAGGTAACATCTTCCCCCGTATCTTGGATAACACCACTTACATCTAATACGAGAATTTTATCAAAGGAAGATCCTTCATCAATAATTTCCTCTGAAAAGCCAGAGGTTGTTGCAAATGCTTCTTTAAACATTTCACTTTGGTTAAAAAACATCATAGTTGAGCTGATAATAATCGAAAAGACGAATAATACACCAGCTATTGCTAATGCTCCCCAGCGTTTACCATTCATTAAGTTTGTCTCCTCCTTATACATGAACTGATATGATATGATTTACATAGCTTTTAACATTTAATTATGTAAAAGTGGTAAACTAAATAACATAGAGTATTGTAACACTTTCAAGGAAAAAAGTGGAGATTTTACCTATATTGAGGAGGAATCATTGTGTCAGATCGTCGTAATGTTTATTTTTTCTACAAAAAAGAGGATAAGCTAATAGAGAAAATTCATTCTCTAATTGATTTTGCAAGGGAACATGAATTTCGCGTAGTTGAAGATCATGCACAAGCTAATATTATTGTAAGCATTGGCGGAGACGGCGCCTTTTTACAAGCTGTTCGAAAAACAAACTTTCGATCAGACTGTTTGTATGTTGGAATTGGAATTGATGATACATTGAGCTTGTATTGTGATTTCCACCTTGATGACAGACAAAAAATGATTCAGGCAATGACTGAATCAACAATTGAGGTAAGACGCTATCCTGTCTTAGAAGTAAAGATAGATGAAACGACCATGTTTAAATGCCTGAATGAATGTTCCGTTAAATCAAGTATTATTAAAACGTTTGTTATGGATGTATACATAGATGATCTTCATTTTGAAACATTTAGAGGAGACGGCATGCTGATTGCGACTCCTACAGGCAGTACAGCATATAACAAATCTGTAAATGGAGCAGTTGTCGATCCGATGCTGCCATGTTTACAGGTGAGTGAGCTGGCATCCTTAAATAACAATCTATATCGTACACTCGGCTCATCATTTATTTTAAGTGACAAAAGAAAATTAATATTAAAAATTGTACAGGATGGCAATGACTACCCGGTCATTGGAATGGATAATGAAGCATTAAGCATCCAAAATGTGAAGCAGCTGGAATTCGGGTTAAGCGAGTTCCCGATTAAAACGGTAAAGCTGAAAGATAATTCATATTGGGAAAAGGTAAAAAGAACGTTCTTATAAACCTCTTCATCCCGCAAAAAACAAGAGGAAGCAGCGATCTGCTTCCTTTTTACTTGTTACTTATTCTTTGCTTTCAGTTTGATACATAATTTCATTATCTACCACAGTCATCACGACATTTGTTGTTAATAAATCCTTGTCTGCCACCTCAAAAATATCCTGATCTAATACGGTAAAATCTGCTTTAAAGCCTTGCTTGATCATTCCAAAATCATGTGAATGATGAATAGCGTACGCACTTCCTTTAGTAAAAAGTTCAACCGCCTCGTAAACTGAAAGCTTTTGTTCAGGATTATAACTTTTCCCTGATTGTTCATACAGACTCGTTCTTGTCACTGCAGCATAAATACCTAATAGAGGATCAACCGGCTCTATCGGCGCATCAGACCCGCCAGCACAATGGATTCCTTCTTTGAGGAGGGTTTTCCATGCATAGCATGTATCCATATGTTCTTGTCCAATTCGCTCAATCACCCAAGGAAAATCACTTGCGACAAATCGCGGTTGAATATCTAAAATGATTGGAAGCTGTTTTGCTTTTTCAATTAACTCTTTTCTTAAAATTTGGGCATGTATTAAACGGTCATGCTGTCCCTTAAGCGGCGGATGCTCTTCAATAACATCCAGTATCCAATCAAACGCTAAATCGCCGATGACATGAACCGCTACTTCCATTTTGTAAGACCTTGCTTTTTTGACGAGTTTAGCTAATTCAGCCTTTGAATGAATTGCCACTCCTGATGTGCTGGGATCATCTTTATATGGAAAACTTAACAGCGCAGTTCTTCCTCCTAAAGCCCCATCAGCAAAAATTTTCATAGCACCAAATTCGCCATACTGTCCAATTGTTCTTTCTTTTTCCTTGAATTCATCAACAACCTGATGATGGACAAGAAGATGGGTGCGAAATTTTATCCCTTTGCTTAAAACATTCTCGAAAGCACCTAACGTATTATCTAAACTGCCATAATAAGATAAATCCTCAGAATGAGCACCAACAAGCCCCTTTTTCAGGCAATCTTGGATTGATATTTCAAGGGTTAGTTCCAAGTCTTCCTGGGTCGGAAAAGGTGTTACTTGATAAATAAGCTCCTGAGCCTGATCCAGTAAATAACCAGTCGGTTCATTATTCTCATCTCTAACAATAACGCCTCCTTGCGGGTTAGCCGTATCAGCAGTAATTCCAGCAAGCTTTAAAGCCTGTGAATTAGCGATAACCGCATGTCGGCAAATTCTTTTCAGGACTACCGGATGATCCGGGGCAACTTCATCCAATTCCGTTTTATGAATAATTTTTTGGTCAGCTAATTGATTTTCATTCCAGCCTTCTCCAATTACCCACATACCTTTTTTCAAGTCCTTGACTCTCTGTTTAATCCTGTGTATTATTTCCTTTGAGTGTGTAACTTTAGAAAGATCCAGTCGTAATAGCTTTTCACCATGTCCAATTAAATGAAGATGACTATCGACAAGGCCCGGGATCATCGTCCTTCCATTTAAATCATACTTCTCCTCAAGGTCCTCTTTGTATTTTTCTACTAATTTTTGATACCTTCCTGTTTCAATAATACAGCCATTTTGAACATATACTGCTTCAACTTTTTCTCCTTCATTTTCTAACGTATAGATGTTTCCACCGAACCATAATGTACCCAATACCATTCCTCCAAAAATTTATTTCTATCAGCATGGTACCATAATGCATAACAGATCAAAAAAACCAGGCAATATCCTGGTTTTTTTGATCTTGTTAAAAATATATACATAAGTGTGAGTTACGCTTGTTTCAATTCAAGCTCACGCTGCCTTAACTCAATCCTGCGAATTTTGCCTGAGGTTGTTTTCGGTAATTCATTAATAAATTCAATTTCCCGCGGATATTTATATGGTGCGGTCAACTCTTTCACATGTTCCTGTAAAGTTTGAATAAGATCAGCATTGGTTTTATGAGAAGGATCGCGTAACACTATATACGCTTTTACAATATTTCCCCTTATTTCATCGGGGCTTGCTACTACCGCACATTCTTTTACTAACGGATGTTTGACAAGTGCATCCTCAACCTCAAATGGACCGATTGTATAGCCGGAGCTAATGATAATATCGTCACTTCTGCCTTCAAACCAAAAATAGCCGTCTTCATCCATTTTTGCCCTGTCTCCTGTAATATAATAATCTCCTCGATACTGCATCGCCGTACGTTCAAAATCCTTGTAATATTCTTTAAATAAAGCTGGTGTATCCTTATGGACGGCAATATCTCCAACTTCATTTATTCCACAAGGCAGACCATCATCATTAATAATGATGACATCATTACCTGGTGTTGGTTTCCCCATTGATCCAGACTTAATTTCCATTTCCTTCATAACACCAACTAGAAGAGTATTCTCTGTTTGGCCATAGCCATCACGTACCTTTACATTAAAATAGCGCTGAAACGTATCAATTACTTCACGATTTAAAGGCTCACCGGCAGATACAGCACTATGAAGATTTGCAAGAGAATAGTTTTCCAGTTTCTCAACCTTTGCCATTAATCGATATTCGGTCGGCGTGCAGCATAATACATTTACTTTGTACTCATCTAACAGCTTTAAATATTTCTCGGGTTCAAATTTCCCATGATAAACAAGGCCAGTTGCACCTGATCCCAACACAGATAAGAACGGACTCCAAATCCATTTTTGCCATCCCGGTCCAGCCGTTGCCCAGACAGTATCCTGTTCATTTATACTAAGCCAATTTTTTGCTGCTGTTCGTAAATGGGCAAATGCCCACCCATGTGTATGTACGACACCTTTCGGATTCCCGGTTGTGCCAGATGTGTAGGATAAAAATGCCATACTATCTGATTTTGTCTTTGTTATGTCCATTGATGTACTTTGATTTGCCATAAGATCGTCTAAAGAGAGCCAATCCTTCTCATTTCCATTCACTACTATCTTTATGAGTTGATCATATTCTTTAATCTGCTTAAACTCATTTGTATATAAACCGTAGCTGATGACAGCTTTAACATCTCCATGGGACACTCGATATTGTAAATCCTTTGTTCGCAACATTTCAGAGCTAGGAATTACGACTAAGCCTGCTTTTAAAGCACCTAGATAAACAGCATATGCTTCTATAACCCTGGGAATGACAACAAGAACTTTATCGCCTAATGTTAATCCCACATTAATTAAAGCGTTTCCAATTTGATTTACCTTATGTAATAATTGCCGGTAGGTAATCTCCTTTTTTTCACCTTGTTCACTTTCCCATAACAATGCAACTTTTGTTGAATCTGCTGCATACTTTTCAAATTCTTCTACAAGGTTATAGCTTAATGGTGCAAGTAGTTCTTCCCTTACCATTGTTCCCCCTCCTTCATGTTTGTACAATAATATTATACCTAATAGTGTCAATATTTTAAATATTAACTAAGAAAAGCGGAAGCGCCTCGAACAGCCCCGACAAGCATAAGACGCTCATAAATAGAAGGCGTTCTTTGCCTTCAATTCTAAATTTGCTAGACTTGCGGGGCTAGGCGCTGGAGCTAGAAATCAAGACTATGTAAAAAAGCTTTTCTTTCCACGATAATAAAAAAAGCGCAAGGCGCTATGCATTCGGCGACAAGCATAAGGCGAACAGGAATAGAAGGTGTTCTTTACCTTCAATTCCTGTTTGACTAGACCCTAGAGGCAGTTAAAAACTAGGGCGGCCTTATCTCTTAACTGCACTTGCACGTCCTGTGCTTCGCCGATGGCGCCTGGAGCTAGATTCAAAAAACGCAAGCTATGTTAAGAAAATATATAAATTCTGGTATTACAACCAAAACCCACAGAATGTGAACTTTTGCAACGATACAATGAAAAGAGCGGGGATCTCCCCGCCCTTAGTAGCCATTATTTATTCATTTATTAACGTTGAACAGAACCGCTCATTTGTTGTTGAGCAAAAGATACTAAACGTTTAGTGATTTCACCACCAACAGAACCGTTAGCGCGTGAAGTAGTTTCAGCACCTAAGTTAACACCGAACTCAGTAGCGATTTCATACTTCATTTGATCGATAGCTTGTTGTGCACCAGCTACTAGTAATTGGTTAGAGTTGCTTGATCTGTTTTGTGCCATGTGTATCACCTCCTTGTGAGTATAGATTGTGTAAATACACATGGCTTCATTCATCATTATTTTTGGTAATTGTTAGCAACTCTTGTTTTTAAAAAAGATTGCTGAATTCGTCCTTTTGTTCCTTCGTGACAGTGATGGTTTCAACATTGTTTATTGCTTCATCAACGAGTTCATCAAAATCAACGAAACTTTCAAAACGTGAAACTTTCTGAAGCTTTGGTTTCGTTTTTGGGTTTGCAGGTGTAAAAATTGTACAGCAATCTTCAAAAGGGCGAATTGATATATCATGAGTACCTATTTTTTTAGCAATTTCAATGATCTCTGTTTTATCCATCGTAATTAACGGTCTTAAAATAGGAGTGCTGGTCACATCGTTTATTGCAACCATGCTTTCTAATGTTTGACTTGCCACTTGTCCAAGGCTTTCACCTGTTATTAATGCAAGTGCCTGCCTGCTTTCCCGCAATTTATCCGCAATTTTCAGCATCATTCTGCGCGTAGAGGTCATCGTATAATTTTCAGGGACTTGCGCTTGAATTTTTTCTTGTATTATTGTAAATGGAACAATATGCAGTTTTATGCTTCCACCGAAGGCGGTCAACTCCTGTGTTAAATCAATAACCTTTTGCTTTGCACGTTCACTAGTATAAGGTGGGCTAAAGAAGTGGATAACTTCTAATTCTACTCCCCGTTTTAATGATAAGTAACCAGCAACAGGGCTATCGATTCCACCTGATAATAAAAGCATGGCTTTGCCGCTGGAACCTACTGGTAAACCACCTGCTCCTTTATAATCATAACAGGTTAAATATGTAGCCTCACTTCGGACCTCAACTCGAAGGTTAATGGTCGGGGTTTTTACATCAACTGTTAAATCGTCTGTATTTTTAAGTATATGACTTCCAATTTGGTAATTTAATTCGTTTGTATCAAGCGGAAATTGTTTGTTTGCCCGTTTAGCGGTTACTTTAAATGTATCATTCGGCTGATAAAGACTTTTGATTGCTTCTAATGCAGATTCTTTAATTTTCGTTATCTCACTTTCACATTTAATCGCTAAACTGAATGATTGGATACCAAAAATGGATTTCAGCTTTTTAACGATCACTTCATGATCCTCGTCATGTAAATGAAGATAAAGTCTATCGCGTGTACTTTCATATCCTAAGTTAGGATAATCTGCTAGTACCTCTCTAATATTTCGTTTTAATCGGTCAACAAATTTTTTTCGATTACGTCCTTTAGTAGATATTTCCCCAAATCGAATTAATATGTGATCAAATTTCATTTTATTACCTCATAACCTTTGCTAATTTTTCGATCCCCTTTGATAATGTCGTAATAAAAGGAGGGATGATTTCTTCATTTTGTTCAAGGGATAAACTTACCCGTATTGCGCTTTTTGCAATCTCCTGTTGCTTATTCATTGCTAGCAGGGTATTACTTATGGCTTTTCTTCTTGATGAACAAGCAGATGTTGTTGAGACAAAGATGTTATGCTCCCCAAGAAAATGGATTAGTACCTCTGCCTTCACTGCTGGCACTGAAAAATTTATGATATGTGGCGCGGCATTCTTTTGTGGTGTATTGACAACGACTCCATCTATATTCAATAATTCTGTTAGAAGTTTATCGCGAGTTTGTTTCAGTGTTAAATACTGGTGTGCGGCATTTTCAGTTGCCATTCTAAGTGCTTTCGCTAAGGAAACGATTCCTGCAAGACTTTCCGTTCCTGACCTTAACTGCCGTTCTTGAGAACCACCCGAAAAAAGAGGAAGAAGTTGAACTCCCTCCCTTACATACAAAGCACCCGTTCCATTTAATCCATGAAATTTATGACCTGAAATCGTACACAAATCAATATTTGCTTTTTTTATATCTAAAGGTACCTTTGTTATTCCTTGCACATTGTCAACATGAAATAAGACGTTAGAATTAGGTTTTAACATTTGGCCAATCTCCATTATCGGCTGGATCGATCCTACTTCATTATTTACATGCATAATTGAAACAAGAATAGTATCGTCACGTAATGCTTTTTTCATGTGTTCAATTGAGACGAAACCGTCCCCATCAACAGGGAGATAAGTAACCTTAAAACCAAAGGCTTGTTCAAGCTGCCGAAACGTTTCTAAAACAGATGGATGCTCCACCATTGATGTGATTAAATGTTTTCCTTTATGTTGATTCGCTAGTGCAGCTCCTTTTATTGCAAGATTATTTCCCTCAGTACCTCCAGAAGTAAAAATAACCTCTTGCTGTTCCACTCCTAATAGTAGAGCGACTTGTTTTCTTGACTGAATAAGCAGCGACTCTGCCTCACTACCCAGCTTATGTAAAGAAGAAGGATTGGCAAAATAAGCTTCTGTTACTTTTGAATATGCTGATATAACCTCTTGATAAGGCATCGTTGTCGCACTGTTGTCTAAATACAACATCTTGTTTCCTCTCTCCATATGTAAGTTAGAATTTGATTAATTCCTAGTATAAGTTCACTTTATACAGTTTGTTATCTTTAATATTTAGGTTGTAATAATACCATATCAAAAACAGAAATAAAAATATAGAGCTAGGCCAAGAGCTAGACACAAAGACTAAGTGCTAAGTTATGCTTTATCTCTAAACAAAAAACAGGAATGCCGAATGAAATGACTATGTAAGCAGTCCTAATTGCCTTCATCATAGTACATTTCAATTAGTCATCCCTGTCTTTTAAAACTTAACTGAGTTTTTCCTCATCAATCAATTTTTGTATTTTTTGTAAAGAGCCAGGTTCAACTTGCTCAAGAGCTGCGGCTGCCGTTTCTAATGATTGGTTGTATTCATATTTTCTAAAGAGCTTTTCTGCCTCTAAAAATTTTGCTGCAACCTCAGGATTTTGATTACGATATCGATTGCCATATTGAATCACTTGTTCAACCAGATAAACCTGTTCAATCAATTCATTCGCAACATGCTTTAACGTTTCGACGGATTGGACCGCTTCTTCCAACAATTGATTTACAACAAGCATATTTAACGGAAGTTCATCCAATTTTAAAGTTACCTTAGAAACCTCTTTTTTAGCTTTTTCAATTAATTCAACAAAATCAGCAGGTAATCCAGGTATGTTGCTATGGTGAACTGCCCTGCTAGATTCAAGCAACACTTTTTTCAGATGATTCAATTTTTCACGTGCTTGAAGCTCATCCTTTCTTAACATTTGAAGCATTTCCCTATATTCATTATGATCTTCAAACAGCTTATTAATTTGTGTTTCTATTTCTTGCAACTCTTCCTTGATAATTGAATGAGCAACATGGTCAGTTTGTAAATTTTGCTCAATATGTGTAAATTTCTTTTCAATTTGCGAAAGCTGTTTTTCAATTAGCTTTTGCTTATCAAGCTCTGTTTCAGACAATTGATAGCTTTGCTTAACAAGGTCAGTCTCTTCTATCGTTGCTGCTTTTTGTTTCGCAAAATCAATTAATTTACGGTTTATTGAATCTTTAGTTTGTTTTACAAAATGATGGGCTTCTACTTCATTTTCTAATAGATCATAAATGGTATCGATTGATTCTTGTGTTGCTTGAAGACTTTCTCCAATATCCTCAATGTCTGTATCTTCTATTTGTTTCCGGTATAACTCCAATTGTTTATTAAATTTTTCAAGCTCTGCTTCTACCTGAATATGTTCAAGATAATAGCCATTGGCTTTCATTTCCTTATAGCCTTCTGCTAATTCGCTTAACAGATTAGGCAATGTTATATTACATTCGGTTAAAAGCTTAGGGATTTCATTTATTTTTTCTTGGAGAAGGTCAAGCTCTTGCTTTAGCTTCACTAAAATATCCCTGGCAGATAAATAATTTCCTTCATTCGTTTCCGAATCAAACTTCTTTAACTCCTCGGAGATTTCTGTTAATTTCTCCTCTAATTTAACATGTGCCTTGCCAAATTGGTGGCTGTGAGCAATTAATGTCTTTTTTATTTTTTTATATTGCTGTTTGATTTCTTCACTTTCAATCTTGTTTTTTTCCTCACTGAAGACTAACTCATTTATTTCTTCAATGATTTTATCGATATTTTCATCAATTGTTTTTAGTACCGTTTCAATATGCTGAAGAACATTTTTAGCTTTCGTAAAACGATATTTATCAGATAAATCCTCAGCATCAAAAAGAAGTTCCTCTACTTCTGGAAGCTGCGTAGTAACGATTTCATCCCATTCACTTCTCCATTGCTCAAACAGCTTTTCTGCCTGCCCGACCATTTTTAATTCCTTCACCTTAGATAATTCATCTACTATAGACCGATTCATGATTTCAATTTTCCATGCTTCTAAGCGATCAACATCTTTATAAATTTTTCTTCTAAACATGTATCCTGTCCCAAAGAGAATACATACTAAAAGAATTAATCCAATAATAACTTCCATAATGAGCCCCCTCGTTGTTACACAAAATCCTCATGACAGGAAAAAAACTCCCCACTGATGAAAGTTTTACAACATCATGCTGATAAGCGTTTTTCGTAAATCTATGTATAAATGAAACATTCATATTTCATAACGTTTGAATTTCAAATAAAAAAAGAAGATACCTTCAACATCTTTTTCTACTGAAAAAGGTCCCTATCATTTAAGCATCACATTTTTAATGTTATTTCAATGTATTTATGATACCATGTAAACGACATTTTTTGACCAGAAATTTTAATTTTTTTACATTATTTGTACTCGATTGTCAAGTTAGCCACGTAAGCAAGGATTTAACTAATAATCAAGCAATAAACGGTTTCAATATTCATTTTTAAACCATTTGTTATGAAAGGATGATGACGAAGATGAAAAAAGATGGACATGTTCATTCTCCCTATTGTCCGCATGGGACAGCTGATCGACTAGAAGAATATATCGAGCAGGCAATAAAAGAAGGGTTTGATTGTTTAACCTTCACAGAGCATGCGCCACTTCCAATCAAATTTAAAGACCCTACGCCTGATGAAGACAGTGCCATGAAATTAGAAGATATCGATTCTTATCTTTCAGATCTAAAAATTTTAAAAGAAAAGTATCGAAACCATATCAAGATCAACATCGGGTTAGAAGTAGATTATATCAAGGAATATGAACACGAAACAAAACGGTTTCTAAATCAATACGGTAAATTTCTCGATGATAGCATTCTTTCTGTTCATTTCTTAAAGCTGAATGATACATATTTCTGTATGGATTTTGACGAGAAGATATTTGGTAAAATGGTTGAATTTGCCGGTTCCTTACAAGATCTTCATTATGCCTATTATCAGGAGGTATTACATTCGATAAAAAGTGATCTTGGTCCCTATAAACCTAAGCGCATTGGGCATCTAACATTGGTGCATAAGTTCCAAAAGCTTTATCCGATTACATTCCCGACTGAATCTATTATTTCAAAGGTGCTTAAAGCGATAAAGGATCATGGATTAGAGATTGATTTTAATGTTGCTGGATTAAGAAAAGAATTTTGCGGGGAAACGTATCCAGGAGAAGCAATTGCTAAATTCGCACAAAAACAAAAAATCCCTCTTATCTATGGCTCAGATGCCCACAGTGCAAGGGATGTTGGGAAGAATTACTCGCATTATGATCAATTAACGAACGGCAGCTAAATTTCCTTCCAGAGTTAGATTCTCTGCCAGCAATGAGTTAAGCCAAATTTTTAATTCTTTATAATATTGATGAACAAAATAGGCTTCGTGCGGTTGGATATGAAGAACCTCACTCATATATTGCGGCTGCAAATATGGCATATGCAAAAGGCTTCGTAATTGGATAATCATATGTGGTACAAAACCTTTTCGAATAGATCCTTCCTCTATCCCTTGTTCAATGACAGCCTTGATGTAATATTTTTCCTTCGTTAAATAGGTCGTCATTACTTCACGAATAAGGACAGAATCCACTGTCACTTCACGGTATACAAGTCTTGAAAGTTGACGGTTCTCGTGTTGATAATTTAATATATCTAAAATAGTTTTACTTAAGACGATGTGGGCATTTCCGTATTTTAATTGGGCATAATTATCTTCAATTACTCGAATATACTCCTCATAATATTGAGAGACAAGGTATTCGAGTAAACCGCCCTTCCCTTTAAAATAATAGGAAATATGAGCAACATTGACATTTGCGCGATTGGCAATTTCCCTCACAGACGTACCTGTAAAGCCTTTTGAATTAAATAAATAAATCGCTGCATTAAGAATCTTTTGCTTCGTATCACGTGATGGTTGTTTTGTCATTAGGATCACCTCCGTTCTCATATAACTATACATTCCATTAATAGCGCTAGATTCCTTTATCATTCGCTCGACAAAGTTCTGATGACTTTGTTAATTCTTAGCTAAAGGTAGGTAATGACGATGTTTCATGTCGAAAAATATACAGGCAGTAAAGAAAAACAATATCAATTAATGATTAAACAGCTGAAAGCTCTTTTAGACGGTGAAGATGACCTGATCGCAAACTTATCGAATGCATCAGCATTATTAAATCAATTTTTAGATGATATAAACTGGGTAGGCTTTTATCTTTTAAAAGAAGATCAGCTTGTACTAGGACCTTTTCAGGGATTGCCAGCTTGTGTGCGCATTCCATTAGGAAAAGGTGTATGCGGTACAGCAGCAGTAAACAAGAAAACAGAACGCGTTGCCGATGTTCACCAATTTCCTGGCCATATCGCCTGTGATGCTGCTTCCAATTCAGAAATTGTTGTTCCACTTATAAAGAATAATGAACTAATCGGCGTTTTAGACATTGATAGTCCAAACAAAAATCGATTTGATGAAGTTGACGAAGCTTCGTTAGAGGAATTTGTTAGGACTTTAGTTAACTATATTTAGAAACAAAAAAAGTGAGCAGCCCGCTCACTTTTTTTTCATACCTGTACCATAACTTGATTTTTCCCTTCATTTTTTGCCATGTACAATGCCTTATCTGCTCGGCTAAAAAGCTGTTTAAAGCTTTCCTTCATCACAGTATTCCAATAAGATACCCCGCAGGATATGGTGATTGTCGGATTTGTATTCTCTTTTACCCGTTTCACTATTCTGTCCGCAACCGTTATTCCTACATGCAAATCTACTTGCGGAAGATAGATTGCAAGTTCTTCACCACCCCATCTTGCGCCAATATCGTTCTCGCGTATATTACTTTTTATGATATTGGCAACTTGGACAAGGATATCGTCACCAATTTGGTGACCAAACGTATCATTAATCATTTTAAAATTATCAATATCAATTAAAACAAACGTTCCTTGACGATCCATTTTCATAGAATTCTCAATAAAACTAGTAAAGTACTTACGTGAATACAGTTGGGTCAAATGATCTGTTTTAACTAATGTTTCCAATTCTTCTCTTAACAAGGAATTTGTCAGTGCAAGAGTTGAATGATGAATAAGTGATTGCAGCAATTTAAACATATCAAACGAAAAATGATAAGGCGTTTTATGAAGAACTAGAGCACATCCTTTAAAATTCTCGCTCTGAACCATCGGTACAGCCATAACCGAAGAAAATGAAGCATTTTTTAAGAAGTTTGTAATATCACCGATGAATAATCCTTCCAAATCCTTTTCGATTTTTCCTTGAACATACTCAATATAAACCTTAGCCTCGTCTTTATGAAAAAAGCTCGTACTTCCGGGAAAAATGTGGACCGAATGATTGGGAGCAAGATAGAAAAAACCAACTTCATCGGCATCAAATGAATTCATAATACTTTGTACCATATAATTCATTGTATCTGCTAACCTTAAATTCTTATTTAAACGATGAGTTGTTTCATTAATCAGCTGTAAGTCTTTTATTAATCGTTTGGATTGCTCATACAATTGAGCATTTTCCAACGCTTTACCAGCTGCATTGGCTAGCATTGCGATAAAACTTTCATTATGATCCCCAAGCTCCAGGTTCTCATTTGCAATAACTTGCAATACACCATATACGCCTTGTTTCCCAATTAATGGGGTATAGAGCTTTGTTTGATTCTTTTTTTTCTTCTTTATCAGCTGTGCATTCCCTGTGACATAAGCCTCCATCGCCAGCTCATTACCTGTTTTATGGTCAAAATCCAAGTTTTTGATCGGTATATTTCGAAGGTTCTCATGATCCTGTGATAAAAATAAATGGAAATGATATCCATAAAACTTTTTTTGTAAAATCGTCATCAATTCCGTAAGGACATCATCTTTATTCATAATAGAGTGCAATTTATCAATTAAATGATACAACTGCTCAAATTTATGTTCATTTCGTGTCCTTTGAACCGAATTAAAACAATGGCTATAGAAGGATGAACAGGCTTTTGCTATTTCGTCCAATACCTTGTCAGAATAATGATTAGCTTCTAATTCATTCAACTCTATTAAACCATGCAGCACATTATCATGAAATACTGGAATGAAAACTTGCTCTCCATTAACATAACATTCGCCCTCAATAAAATCGTGTGGTAAAAAGTGAATCGGACCATAGTTTGATTTCATATATGGTGATACGTAAGTTAACATATCATGTATCGGAAGGAATACAGCTTGTCCTACAGATAGTTCCTTTTTCATAACAAATGTTAACTTTTCGATTATTTCATTTACTGAATACTGTTGGTGATTGTTACTTACATATTCAAAAAATGCACTTTTTATTGACATTACAACAATTTGATCATAATCACCCATATATCTCACCCACACTATCAAGCCACAAAAACGTGACTTATTTACTATAAATAAAAGAATTTCCATTTCATTATATCATAAAATCCGCTCATATATTTGTATAAAGTTGGAAAGTTTTTCATCCTCCATACTTCCCATTTTCCAAAAATTAGTTTGTAAAAAGCCATAAATATTTAATACTTTTATCCCTTTATGTAAAGGCTCTTGACTTTATACCTGGAAGATCATATAATGTTCGTTGTGTATAAAATATGCAGCCTATTGATGAAGCAATCTTGATTTCATTTTGTTCCCCTTTTCATCAAGGAGGTGTATCGAGTAACTCTATGCTGCTGGAGCGAGGATACATGAAAACAAAATGTGCAAAATTGTGCAGTCAGTCTGGTTTTTATTTTATGCAAAATAAAAACATAAAGGAGGAGTTAGCATGGCTCGTTATACAGGCTCAAGCTGGAAACTCTCTCGTCGTTTAGGTATTTCTTTAAGCGGTACAGGTAAGGAATTAGAAAAGCGTCCATATGCTCCAGGACAACACGGTCCAGGACAACGCAAAAAAATCTCTGAATATGGTTTACAATTACAAGAGAAGCAAAAGCTTCGTCATATGTATGGTGTAAATGAGCGCCAATTCCGTAACCTATTCGATAAAGCTGGCAAATTAGCTGGTAAACATGGTGAAAACTTCATGATTCTTCTTGAATCACGCCTTGACAACGTTGTTTACCGTTTAGGTTTAGCTCGTACTCGCCGTCAAGCACGCCAAATCGTTAACCATGGTCATATTCTTGTAGATGGCGGACGTGTAGATATCCCATCTTACCAAGTAAAACCTGGTCAAACAATCACTTTACGTGAAAAATCCCGCAACCTTGACATCGTTAAGGAAGCAATCGAAGTAAACAACTTCGTACCTGATTACCTAACATTCGACGCAGACAAATTAGAAGGTACATTCACTCGTTTACCTGAACGTTCTGAATTACCTGCTGAAATTAACGAAGCTCTTATCGTTGAGTTCTACTCTCGTTAAAAAAAAAACCTGGCCATTTGGTCAGGATTTTTTTATTAAGAAAAGAACAAGCGCCTTGCTCAGCTTAGGCAAATAAGACGCTCATAATTAGAAGGCGTTCTGAGTGGTTAGACCCTAGAGGGGCGAGATGCAGGAGCTAGACACAAAAACTAGGTTAAAATTTTACCTTTCGAAAAAAGAGCTGTCCCTACCTGAGACAGCCTCCATTTTATTTAATACGATCATTATACATATCGAATGAGAAAATACTTTTTCTTCCCTCTGCGGATGACAGTAAACTGTCCATCAATTTTATCTTCCTCTGAAAGAATCTTTGCCAGATCTTGAATTCGCTCACCATTAATATAGATAGCACCATTTGTAATATCTTCTCGCGCTTGACGCTTTGAAGGTGAAATTTTCGCTTTGATCAGTAGGTCAACCAAACCAATTTCTTTTTCTTCAATGTTTGTAGATGGTACATCCTTAAATCCTTCTAAAATTTCATTGCCTGTTAATTGTTTAATATCCCCGCTGAATAATGCGGCAGAAATCTTAATGGCTTGTTCTAATGCCTCTTCGCCATGGACAAGTTTGGTTACTTCTTCAGCTAGCGCTTTTTGCGCAAGGCGTTTTTCTGGTGCATTTTTTACTTCTTGTTCAAATTCCTCAATTTCTTGTTTTGAAAGGAATGTGAAGTATTTTAAGTATTTTACCACATCACGGTCATCTGTATTAATCCAAAATTGGTAAAACTCATATGGCGATGTTTTTTCACGATCCAACCAAATCGCTCCGCCTTCTGTTTTACCAAATTTTGTACCATCAGCCTTTGTTACTAAAGGGATTGTTAATCCAAATGCCTTCGCATTTTCCTCTGATTTACGGATTAGCTCCAATCCAGCAGTAATATTTCCCCACTGGTCACTTCCGCCAATTTGCAGCTTACAGTCATTGTTTTGGTATAGCTTTAAGAAATCAAACGATTGTAAAATCATGTAGCTAAATTCTGTATAGGAAATACCTGATTCAATTCGTGTCTGAACAGAATCTTTTGCAAGCATGTAATTAATGCCAAAGTTTTTCCCGACATCTCGTAAGAATGAAATAACATCAAGACTGCCAATCCAATCATAGTTATTTACAATAATAGCTGGATTTAACTCTGCCTCGAAATCAAGGAATCTTGATAATTGTCCTTTAATTCGATCTGACCATTCCTTTACAATATCAGCGGTATTCAATGTACGCTCAGCTTTCTTTCCACTTGGATCGCCAATCAATCCCGTAGCACCGCCGACAAGTGCGATTGGATGATGACCATGCTGTTGAAATCGTCTTAGCGTTAAAACAGGAAGTAAATGTCCAATATGAAGGCTATCTGCGGTTGGGTCAAAGCCGGAGTAAAGCTTTAGTTTCCCTTCTTCTAATGATTTGGCAAGACCCTCTTCATCTGTTACCTGGTTGATCAAGCCTCTAAATTGTAAATCATTTAATAATTCACTCATTATTTGGTTCTCCTTTACTTATTATATTCTTGTCTACAACCCTTTATTGTTAGAACGGACGCCAAAAAGCCCCTTCATTAATGAAGGGGCGAAAGTTTCGCGGTACCACCCTACTTAGGATTGTGTCATTACTAGATCCTCACTCGGTCATTTAACGGTTAAACCGTCTTTTTCTACTCGGGATTCCCTTTCAAAAAAGAAGCTCATGGACGTAATTCATGGACAATCTATATGCTGATTTCCACCAACCATCAGCTCTCTATAACAGGGAGATCTCCACTACTAAAACCAATCTTAGCCATTTCTTATATTGAATTAACTACATGCATTTTACCCATAATCTAGGCCGAAAGTCAATACCGGGAATAAATCATCGACAAAAAAATCCATATCTTCTTGGCATAGCAGAGCCCTTGACCATCCCTTTTGACAAAACCATACAAAATTTGCGTTTTCTTATGGTATAATATTTAAGATTTGGGGGGATTGCATAATGAAAAAAAAGGATGAAATACTTAGGCGCTTCTCACCTTTCACGAACAAAGATTTAGCAAGAAACTTTCGGATATCTTATAACGTTATCGGAAATCTTTTCTTATTATTCCTTGTGATTGGGCTCATTGGTGTTTGCTTTGCCGGGGGTGTTGGTGCTGGATATTTTGCTTCATTAGTAAAGGATGAACCGATTCGTTCGTATGAAGCATTGAAAAACGATATATACAATTATGAAGAAACATCACAGATTTATTTTGCAAACAATGTCTATCTTGGGAAATTAAGAGCAGACATTGATCGTGAAGAAGTAAAATTAGAAGATGTATCACAACATTTGGTTGATGCTGTCATTGCCACAGAGGACGAACTTTTTTATGAGCATGATGGTGTTGTACCAAAAGCAATCATGCGAGCTCTGTTTCAGGAGTTTACAAATGCACAAGTTCAAACAGGCGGCAGCACCCTTACACAGCAGTTAATCAAAAATCAAATTTTAACAAATGAAGTATCTTTTGACAGAAAAGCAAAAGAAATTCTCCTTGCATTACGTCTAGAAAAATTCTTTGAAAAAGAGGAAATTATTGAAGCTTATTTAAATGTAACAGATTTTGGACGTAATTCAAACGGACGAAATATTGCGGGAGTCCAAGCAGCAGCAAAAGGTATTTTTGGTGTTGATGCGAAGGATTTAAATATTCCTCAATCAGCATTTATTGCTGGCTTGCCGCAAAGTCCGTTCGGCTATACGCCATTCTCAAATGATGGCGGTACTGTGAAGGATAACCTTGATCCAGGTATTAACCGAATGAAAACTGTTTTAAAGCGGATGTATGCCGGTGGGTATATTACAAAGGCTGAATATGAGGATGCTTTGACATATGACATACGGGCCAATCTAACACCTAAAAAACCTTCTGCAATTGATCAATATCCTTTTTTAACATATGAAGTTGAAGCTCGTGCAAAGGAAATTATCATGGTACAGCTTGCGAAGAAGGATGGGTATACAGAGGATGACCTGAGTAAGGATGAAGGGTTAAGAAAACAATATTATGCATTAGCAGATCAAGGGATTCGACATAAAGGATACCGAATTCACACAACAATCAATAAAAACATATACGACAAGATGCAAAAAGTTGTGGCAAATTATAAATATTATGGCAGTGCCAAGCCTGAAACGATTAAAGATCCTGATACAGGAGAAACGAAAGTGGTCCAGGAACCAGTCGAAACTGGTGGAGTTTTGATTGAAAATAGCACCGGAAAGATCATCAGCTTCGTAGGAGGACGTGATTTTAACCGGGAAAACCTAAATCATGCCACACGTGCTGAACGACCTAATGGTTCTACAATGAAACCACTTCTTGTCTATGCACCTGCAATGGAATTAGGAAAATCACAACCCGGATCAGTAATTGCAGATGTTCCATTTTCATTAGGATCATGGAGACCGCAAAACTACGGCGGCGGCTACCATGGATTAACAAGTGCTAGGACAGCCTTAAAGCATTCCTATAACATTCCAGCTGTTAAAACATACTTATCAATTATGGATCAAAAGCCGCTATCATATTTAGAAAAAATGGGTTTTACAACTCTTCACGAAAAAGATTATAGCGCCGCATCCTTAAGTCTTGGTGGAATGACAATCGGTGTGACGGTTGAAGAAAACGTTAATGCTTACACAACCTTCGCCAATAAAGGTAAGTTTATTGATGCTTATATGATTGAAAAGATCGAAACAAGTGACGGAAACGTTATCTATCAGCACGAGAAAACAGAAGCAGATGTATTTTCCGCGCAAACAGCTTATTTAACGCTCGATATGATGCGTGATGTCATTAGCAGCGGAACAGCCGCTTCCTTAAATGGCTATCTATCATTCAGTGCAGACTGGGCAGGAAAAACCGGTACTGGTCAAGATTATCAAGACGCATGGTTCGTTGCCACAAATCCGAATGTAACATTTGGAACATGGATTGGGTATGATACACCAAAGCCGCTGGAGCAAAATTATAAGGGGATGTCGTACAGTAAGCGGAACATCTTATTATGGGCTAAATTAATGAATGCTGCTTATGAAGCGAACCCAGAACTGATTGCACCAAAAACTCGTTTCCAAAGACCGGATGGAATAGTTTCAAGATCATATTGTACATTAACAGGTGAACTGCCGTCAGATCTTTGCCAAAAAGCTGGATTAGTTGCGACAGACCTCTTTAATGCTAAATACGTACCGAGAACAGTTGATGATAGCTTAACAAGCGGGAAATATGTCGTTGTAAAAGATCGAGCATATAAGGTCCCTTCATCAGCACCGGCAGAATTTGTTCAGCAAGGTGTTATGCTGAAGAAAGAAATTCTTAAGAAGCATGGTATATCAAGTGTCAGTGACTTACAACGATTATTACCGAATTCATCGAAATTAGGAAACCTTGTGATAACCGAAGGAAATGAAATTGCTGATAATGGATCATCTCCAACAAAGGTAAGCGGGATTTCTGCCAGCGGTACGAAACTAAGCTGGAAGGCTAACCCTGATAATGATGTTATTGGCTATCGTGTATATGCAGCAGCAAATTACTCTACAAGTTATAAAAAAATCGCTAGTGTTCCAGGCTCTAGTTCCTTGGCTGTCTCAGTCGGTCAATCACCAGCAGCTTATTATGTTGTAGCAGTCGATGTAGCAGGCCGCGAATCAGCACCATCAAACATTATCAAAATTGGGGCATATGCAGAGAAAAAACCTGTTTCTGTACCACCAGCAACAACAGGTGCTGCTAATAAAGAAACAAAAGAAAACAAACCACCTGCACCACCACCAAAAAAAGAAACGCCTGTTACAAAACCTGCTTCTACTGATAATAAGCCGCCAAGTGCGACTTAGTAATACACAATGTGGCTGTCTAAAAAGTCCATTTTAGCGTAATATAACTCAAAATTCAAAACCCAAGAATGTTGATATATGACAGCATTCTTGGGTTTTCTTTTTTTCAAGATTGGGTTGAAGTTACTTATCGGACAGCCCCATTGTATAGATAAAACGATCTTTACCAGCCCTTCAAACCACTGAGTCAATCTATAATTGCCCCCCAAATAATCAAAGGCCAAAGATTTTCACGGTGTGAATCATCTTTGGCCTTTGATTTATACTACTATTATATCAATCTTCCATTGTTGAAAGGTCACCTGTCGGCAAGTCAAGCTCCCATGCCTTTAAGACACGGCGCATAATTTTTCCGCTTCTTGTTTTAGGAAGCTTATCACGGAACTCAATTTCACGTGGTGCAGCATGAGCTGCTAACCCTTTTTTCACAAATGTTCGAATTTCCTCTTTTAACTCATCAGTTGCCTCATATCCTTCACGAAGAGCAACAAAGGCTTTGATGATTTCTCCCCTTACCGGATCTGGCTTACCAATAACCCCGGCTTCTGCGATTGCAGGATGTTCGATAAGCTTGCTCTCAACTTCAAATGGACCGACACGCTCACCAGATGTCATAATGACATCATCAATTCTGCCTTGGAACCAGAAGTACCCATCTTCATCCATATATGCTGAATCACCTGATACATACCAATCCCCCGGCATAAAATACGATTCATATTTTTCTGGATTATTCCAAATAGTGTACATCATTGATGGCCAGCCTTTTTTAATTGCTAAATTCCCCATTCGATACGGTGGCAGCTCATTACCTTGATCATCAACGATCGCTGCTTCCACCCCAGGAATTGGTTTTCCCATTGATCCTGGTTTAATTTCCATACATGGATAATTACAAATAAGCTGTGCACCAGTCTCAGTCATCCACCATGTATCGTGGATGCGTTTATTAAATACTTTTACACCCCAGCGTACAACCTCAGGGTTTAATGGTTCGCCAACACTTAGAACATGTCTTAGGGTGCTGGTATCGTATTGTTTTACAAGCTCATCCCCTGCACCCATCAGCATTCTAAATGCTGTTGGTGCACTATACCATACCGTTACACCAAAATCCTCAATTGTTTGATACCAATGATCTGGACTGAAGCGGCCGCCAACGATCACATTGGATGCACCTGATAACCAAGGTCCGAAAATACCATAGACCGTTCCGGTTACCCAGCCCGGGTCAGCCGTACACCAGTATACATCATCCTCCTGTAAATCCAATACCCATTGAGCAGTTTGATAATGCTGAACCATTGCCTGATGAACATGCAAGACTCCCTTTGGTTTCCCAGTTGAACCAGATGTATAGTGCAACAGCAATCCATCTGTCTTCTCAACCCATTCAATCTCAAGCTCCTTGCTTGCTGTTTTCATTTCAGCGAAAAAGTCAATATGCTGTGAGGTATCAACAGAGTCACCGACGACAACCACATGCTTTAATGAAGGTAATTCATTTACAGGGATTCTTTCAAGTAATTCAGGAGTTGTAACAATAACTTTTGCATCACTGTCTAAGAGACGATCTTTTACCGCACCTTCCATAAACGCTTCAAATAAAGGACCAACAATTGCCCCAAGTTTGACAGCACCTAAAATGACAAAATACAACTCAGGCGTTCTCGGCATAAAAACAAATAAGCGGTCTCCCTTTTCAACATCAGCAGTTGTTTTAAGCACGTTTGCCGCTTTATTTGAAAGTTCCTTCATTTCTTTAAACGTAAATTTTTCTTCACGTTCTGGGTCGCGATAATAGAGGGCGATTTTATTTTTCCGAAATGTTTCTGCATGCTTATCAATAGCTTCATAGGCTGCGTTCACACGGCCAGTTTCAGACCAAGTAAAGTTCTTTTCTACCTCTGACCAATCAAATGAATGATAGACAGAATCATAATCTTGCAAATTAAAATTCCCCTTAACAGATGGCAACGCTTCCAATTTCATCATATACTCCCCCTTATGTAAGTCCTTAACAACACTATTATATTACAATACTTCATTTTTCTCAATTTTTGAAATTTATATAATTTAATCATATTGTAAACGCTTCATTTTGTAAATAATCTAGTATAATAAAGGTATAGGCCTTCCTACTGTTGTTTATCTTCCAATGGATCTATTATTATATTAAACAGATATGGAGAAGATCGGGATAAATTTACTACATATTTCTTACTTTATAAAGGCGGTGACCTAATGATACACCTTAAGACATATAATGCTAAAGAAATCAAAACACAGAATGGAAGTATTTTCATTGAGGGGCCGATCTCTCAAGAAAAACTAGCTAGCTATGATTTTCATGAAGGCTTAGTTGCATTTAGACAGCCTAAACAGCAACATAAAGCATTAGTTGAAATAGCGGGGCTGCCTGAGGGTAGAATCATTATTGCAAGAGTTCATGATGTGATTGTTGGCTATGTTACCTATCTGTATCCAGACCCATTAGAGCGATGGTCTGAAGGAAATATGGAAGAGCTAATAGAATTAGGAGCCATAGAGGTGGCACCTAAATACCGCGGTTATTCGATAGGAAAAAATCTGCTAAAGGTTTCCATGATGGATGATGCCATGGAAGACTACATCATCATTACGACTGAATATTATTGGCATTGGGATTTAAAGGGTTCTGGCTTAAATGTATGGGAATACAGAAAAATAATGGAAAAAATGATGAATGCCGGCGGCTTGGAATGGTATGCCACTGATGATCCTGAAATCAGCTCACATCCAGCCAATTGCTTAATGGCGAGAATCGGAAAAAGAGTCAAACCGAAATCTATTCAACAATTCGATCGTCTACGCTTTCAAAACCGATTTATGTACTAATATCTATCAACTATTACCTATCGCAATAAGAGACATTCGCTAATGTTGAGGAGGCGTACTAACATGAAGTCAACAACCGTTTCGATGATGATGACTAACTTACAAGCTAAAGGAGTTAAAGCTATATGGCAAAAAATTGCGGGGAACAGCAAATGTCAGTAAATGATACTGTTTTTATCTATTCTCCTCAATATCAAGCTTATAAGTTTCATCAAAATCATCCATTTAATCAGTTACGAGTTGAACTTACCTTTGACTTATTAAAACAAATGAATGCTATACAGGATAAAGATATCATAACACCCAGGACCGCTTCAGAGGATGAATTAGCACTTGTTCATGATAAAAGATATATTCAATCAATTAAACGAGCTGGACAAGGACAATTAGATGAAGAAGAAGCACTTAATTATGGAATTGGAACAGAGGATACACCCATTTTTCCCAATATGCATGAGGCAAGCTCCCTTTTGGTCGGCGGAACCTTAACGGCAGTCGATTATGTAATGGAAGGGAAAGCAAAGCATGCTGCCAACTTCGGTGGCGGCCTGCATCACGGTTTTCGCGGAAAAGCATCAGGATTTTGCATTTATAATGATTGCTCTGTAGCCATTAAGTTTTTACAAAAAAAATATGGGGCAAGAGTGTTATATATTGATACTGATGCCCATCACGGTGATGGGGTTCAATGGACATTTTATGATGATCCAACTGTCTGCACACTCTCCATTCATGAAACAGGACGATATTTATTTCCAGGGACCGGGAATATTACAGAACGAGGCTCCGGGAGAGGATATGGCTATTCATTTAATATTCCATTGGACGCTTTTACAGAGGATGAATCATGGCTTCATGCGTACCGTACATCTGTCACAGAGGTTGCTGCATTTTTCAAGCCTGATGTCATTCTCACGCAACATGGGACAGATGCCCATTATTATGACCCATTAACACATTTATCAGCATCAATGGCGATTTACCATGAAATCCCGCGGCTGATACATGAAATCGCTCACAAATATTGTAATGGACGATGGATTGCAGTTGGCGGCGGAGGCTATGACATTTGGCGGGTGGTTCCTAGAGCATGGAGCTTGATTTGGCTGGAAATGATCAACATGAAAGCAACAAAAAAACTGCCGAAGTCCTGGATTGATAAATGGCAAGCAAAAGCACCAGTTCAGCTTCCTGAAGAATGGTATGACCCAGTTGACTTATATAAACCAATTCCCCGCAAGCCGGAAATAGAAGAAAAAAATGCATTAACGGTTTCAAAAGCACTATATTCGCTTCGGCAAAACCAAGAGAAAAATAAATAAAAAACGAGCTGAACATTTAGTCTGAATGACATAATGGTTCAGACTAATGTTCGCTCATTTTTCACTTCGATTATTTCGTTGATTGTCTATACTCAATTCGATGTGGAAGCTCAACGATATGATTATCGACTTCTTCTTTGTTCATGTATTTTGTAAGTAATCTCATCGCAACAGCCCCAATATCATATGTTGGCTGAACAACTGTTGTAAGGGTTGGACGCACCATAGTCGCAAGTCGAGTATTATCAAAGCCAACAATTTCAAAATCAGATGGGATTGAGTAATTTCTGTCTTGCGCCGCGTGGATGACACCTAATGCCATTTCATCTGTTCCTACGAAAATGGCTGTTGGTTTTTCATTCAGCTCATCAATTTTTTCAAATGCTTCAATTCCTGAATCATACGTATAATCACCTTCAACTACCAATGCCTCATCAAAAGAAATACCAGCATCTTCCAGCGCACGTCTATATCCTACAGACTTTTTCAAACGATTTACCGGCTCTTCAGCAGGTCCTTCAACATATGCGATCTTCTTATGGCCTTTTTCAATCAGCATTGATGTCACATCGTATGCAGCTTGTTCATAATTAATATTTACAGAAGGTGTTGTATCTGTTAAATCAACAGATGCAGCTAACACGATTGGAACTGGTGAACGCTTAAATTGGTCAACAAGCTCTTCAGTTACATTTCCACTCATGAAAACAATACCATCAACCTGTTTTCCGAGCATTGTGTTTAACAAATGAAGCTCTTTGTCTTTATTTTGATCTGAGTTGCTTAGGATGATGTTGTATTTATACATTGTCGCAATATCTTCAATTCCTCGAGCAAGCTCTGAATAAAAGATACTTGAAATATCGGGAATGATAACCCCAACAGTTGTTGTTTTCTTACTTGCTAATCCTCTTGCAACTGCGTTAGGACGATACCCTAATCTTTCAATGGCATCCAATACTTTCTTTCTTGTCGTTGGCTTTACATTTGGGTTCCCGTTTACTACTCGAGAAACAGTTGCCATCGATACATTTGCCTCACGGGCAACATCATATATTGTTACACTTGTCATTATGAACACTCCTTCAAATACTTCAAGACGTATATTTTAAATTTTCACTTTAAATTTCGCTATATCATATGTAGAAAATTTGTTTCTCTTGTCAAATAGCCAGATTTAAGCGCGTACTATGTAAACTTATCATACGATACTCTGAAAATGTCTGCAATCAATTTCATTCGATTTTTGCTTTGTTGTCACATTTTGTTCATTTTTTCACAAGCGCTTTTTAAAGTTCAATGAATAAATCCAATCTTTAAAAAGGTTATAGAAATATTTTTACCATAAAATATAACATTTATTTATAAAAAAAGAAACAAATAAAAAGATTGACCCATTTTCCAGATTCTCCTCCATCATTTAGATGAGTTTTTAGGAAAATCCAGTGAGCCAACCTTAAGTAGATATCAAATAAATTATACGTTTACTTTCACTAAAGGTTTTAATTCGGTTATAAACTGGTCAAATTGATCAAAGTCCATTTGCTGTGCTGAATCAGATAAGGCAACAGCAGGATCAGGATGAACTTCAGCCATTACACCATCTGCACCAATAGCTAAAGCAGCCTTAGCTGTTGGAACTAATAAGTCTCTTCTACCTGTTGAATGTGTAACATCGACAAATACCGGTAAGTGTGTTTCTTGTTTTAAAATAGGTACAGCAGAAATATCTAATGTATTTCTAGTTGCACGCTCATACGTACGAATACCGCGCTCACAAAGGATAATTTGGTCATTTCCTTGTGAGATAATGTATTCAGCTGCATTTACGAACTCATCGATTGTTGCCGCTAATCCGCGCTTTAGAAGAACCGGCTTTCTAACAGCTCCAGCAGCTTTTAATAGTTCAAAGTTCTGCATATTTCGGGCACCAATTTGAATGATGTCAACATAATCTAACGCAACTTCGATATCAGCTGGATTTACGATTTCACTTATGATTGCTAAACCGTACTCATCTCCAACTTTTCTTAAAATTTTCAGACCTTCAATACCAAGGCCTTGGAAGTCGTATGGACTTGTACGTGGTTTGAAGGCTCCGCCACGTAAAATTTTAATTCCTTGTTTTACCGCTTGTTCAGCAACAGCAGCAACCTGCTCATAGCTTTCAACCGCACAAGGACCAATAATAAATGATTGGCTGCCATCACCAATTTTCACACCATTCACTTCAACAATTGTATCCTCAGGCTTTTTCTTACGGGAAACAAGCAATGCCTTACTGTGGTCATCTTCTTGCAATTCTAAGCCTGCTTTAAAAATTTCCTTAAAAATATGCTGCAAGGTTGAATCTAAAAATGGACCATCATTATATTCTTTAATGCTGTTTAACATTTTGCGTTCGCGAACAGGATCATAGCGATTAACACCTTGTGCTTCCTTTGCTTTTCCAATTTCTTGTACTAGTCTTCCACGCTCATTAATCAGCTTTAAAATCTGTAAATTAATCTCATCTGCTCTCTGTCTCAATGCTTCCAATTCTGCATGACTCATCTCTCTCATCCCTTCCGAAGTAAAATATCGAAAATCACTAACCCACATTACATTGAATAAACTAAAAAGTTAAAATCGTATATAACGACAGTTTACTAACTTTAGAAGTTAGAATTCTATTGTTGTAATAGACGAAGATTCTTTATCATTCAAAGAAAGTGTGGTGCAGTTTCTTTAATTAGTTGTAATTATAAACGATAAAATCGCTCTTGTCACCAAAAACTTTAACATTTAAACGCTTTTAAGCTTTTAAGTGTTAAAGTGATTATACTCCTTAAACACAAAAAAACAAAGCTCCTTTATTTAATATGTATTTTAAAGGAAAAGGTGTTTGGCCTCGTGAAGTGAAGCTCAAACACCTCCTGATTTACTGTGTGATCTCTTTTTCCAACTCCTCGCTTGTGATCTTCCAATGTGAGGCATTCCATACTACATTACGCCCCTTAAACAAAAGCGCTTGTGGAGATTCGTGTTTAATTCCAAACGTTTCTGCAATATAATTAGATAGCGGTCTGGAATCCTGAACATGCAAGTGATAGCTCGGAAAGTCCTGATGAGTTTCTGCAAATTCCTGATATTCCTCAAATGCAGCCTGACTGATCGGACATGTTAAGCTGTTTTTCACAAAAAGAAATTGTTCGTGCTTATTAAATAATTCCTCAAATTGTTCAATTGTTTCAATTGTTTGTTTGCTCACAATTTTTCACCTTTTCATCCAGAATACTGCCTGCTCTTCAATGCACAAGTTATAAGTTTGTTTTTACTTCGTCTCTTATTGTTGTTTTCACTTCTTCTTCGGACTGGTCTTTGTTTTCATCTTGTTCAATTGCATCAACTGCTTCCGCAATTGCAGCTGAAATACCTTCATCATTCTTTTTTCTATCCTCTTGAGGAGTTGATGCTCCATCAGAAACTTGCTCTAAAGCCTCTGCTACTTCTTTTTGAACGACATCTGATTGCCCCTTTGAGGCGCTGGTAATATCGCGAACCTTATTCATGATTTGTGAAGACTGTTCTGTAACCACCTGTGATAAAGAGGCTGTTTTTTCTTTTGCAACATTCGCCAGCCCTGTGCCTTTTTCTAACGTTTGGCTGGTAAATTTGCCTGTACGGTCACGCATCACATTTGCTTGTTGACCAAGATTTTCGCGAATTTCCTTCCCTGATTTAGGTGCTAAAAATAATGCTGCAGCTGCACCTACTAGTCCTCCAATAAGTGAACCCATTAGAAAATCCTTATTATTTTTTGCCATTTTGATCTACCTCCTGTAAATATAGACGTTTGCTTAAATGGATGTCTTTTTTTCATTCTTTTGCTTCCATTTTGCCCAGATTTCCATTGCGGCATTACTCCATTGAACAACTTGATTTACTTTATCTTGATTCTGTTCCAAATTTGTTGAAACAGAAGTTGTCACTTTTTTAACAGATTGATTCAGCTGTTGAATCGTTGTTCCTACATCCTTTACCGATTCGACAACCGTATTTAATTTTTCTGACTTATGTTGAATATCTTCTGCAAGTGCATTCGTTTTATGTAGTAATAATGTTGTTTCCGATGTAATTCCGGTCATTTGCTTCTCAAGCCCTGATAAAGTACTTGCTACGTTGGTTAATGTTTCCTGTAAAGCCTTTAATGTTTTTGACACATATACGACTAAAATCGTAAATGCGATTGCGATTAATGCAATACTTAAGTATAAAATAATAATCATGTCTTACACCTCCTATTTCAATACTGTACATTTACCCATCATATTCTATTATAAACATAAAATTTACATTATAGCTAAATTCTCCATTCGATTTGACATTCCCTTTGTCATTTTTTGCAAAAAATAGAAAGTTTCGATTTGATGCAGTTAAAATATGTCGTTTCTTCATAGGCTTCGGGTACAATAGAATTATTAATAATACAATTAGAACAGGAGGATTTCGATTGAAGGATCCACGTATTGAAACACTGGCAAAGAATTTAATCAACTACTCAATCAGGTTGCAAAAAGGAGAAAAGGTTTTAATTGAAAATTTCGGCTTACAAAGAGAGCTGGTTATTGCACTTGTAAAGGAAGCCTATGCAGCAGGCGGTTACCCATTTGTTTCGTTAAAAGATCATCAGGTTGATCGTGCTTTAATGATGGGTGGACAAGAAGAACAATATCATATGATCGCTGATTTTGAAGCAGAAGTAATGAAGAAAATGGATGCTTACATAGGCTTAAGATCTGGTCATAACATAAATGAATTTGCTGACATACCTGATGACAAAATGAAGCTGCATGGACAAACAGTCGGTCAAAAGGTCCATCGGGAAATACGCGTTCCAAAAACAAAATGGGTTGTGTTACGTTATCCAACCACATCAATGGCACAGCTTGCAAAAATGAGTACAGAGCAATTTGAAGACTTTTATTTCGATGTATGTAATTTGGATTACAGCAAAATGGACAAGGCAATGGATCCATTAGTGGAATTAATGAATCGTACAGATAAAGTTCGGTTAACTGGCAAGGGAACAGATTTAACCTTCTCCATAAAAAACATCCCTGCAATTAAATGCTCCGGACAAATGAATATTCCGGATGGTGAAGTTTACACGGCACCTGTTCGCGATTCAGTTAATGGGCAAATTACTTATAATACTTCATCACCTTATAATGGGTTTACCTTTGAAAATGTCCAATTAACCTTTAAAGATGGAAAAATTGTTGAGGCAACAGCAAATGACAGTGAACGAATCAACAAAATATTTGATACCGATGAAGGTGCAAGATATATTGGAGAATTCGCAATTGGCGTCAATCCATTTATTCTCCATCCTATGCAAGACATCCTTTTTGACGAAAAAATTGATGGGAGCTTCCATTTTACACCAGGACAGGCCTATGACGATGCATACAATGGAAACAACTCCAACATCCATTGGGATATGGTCATGATTCAGCGTCCTGAATATGGCGGCGGAGAGATTTATTTTGATGATGTGCTAATCCGAAAAGATGGCCGTTTTGTCATTCCTGAACTGGAAGGGTTGAATCCGGAAAACTTAAAGTAAAGCGAAGCTTATAAAAGAAATGACGCTTGATCATTCGATTTCAAGCGTCATTTTAGTATGGTTAATTAAACGTGTACATCTCTTTTCGTGAATGATAAAGCAGATAAAAAAAGGAAGAACACCATATGGACCAAAACATTAATAATAGAATATGGTAGTGTCATCTCCTCGAATAATGGTTCTCCGAAGAAATAAGGCATGAGATTTGTATTTGCAAATAACAAATACCTTCCTGCTTCATATTGATAATGTTCTAATAGAGTGATCACTACATCTGATGTAAAGACAAGAAAGATTGGAACGGATATGGAAAAAACACTGCTTCTTGTTAAAGCTGAAAAGCAAAAAGCTAAAGTCCCCATCACGATGATCTCTATTAATTGAAAAAGATATCCTCCTAAACCAACTAAAACTCTTTGATCAAGAGTAATAGCCGTATCCATATAAAAAACAAACCCAAGAAGCATAGACATGAATAGTTGTAATAACACAAGTAATATAATCGTGTAGATCACCACTATATATTTTGAAAGTAAGATTTTAACCCTTTTGACTGGCCGGGTAAACAAAAACTTAATTGTCCCCTTTTCAAATTCACTTGAAACCATATCACCGGCAATAATGATACACATCAATTGAATCACGAGCAATAAGTAGGAGCTGACTTGGATATAATCCCAAAATGAAAATTCAATTCCTTTAAATAAAAACATAAAAAAGATGCTGACAATGAGATTCATAATCCCCATTATGCCGATCATTATCCAGATTCTTGGGCGCTTGAACAGCTTCATGTGCTCATTTTTAATTAAGTGAAGAAATGGCGCCATTATTCTTCACCTCGCAATCTATGTAGAAACATCTCTTCAAGCGGACTACCTTGACGTTCGATTCCAACGATATCGATACCCGCTTCAACAAGCATTCTATTTAACTCCGCAACATGCTGTGTCTCCAATGCGATGGAGAAACCGCTGGAATGAAATTCCGTGATGTCTAAATCAGAACGGTCTTTTAAAAAGGATTTTGCTTTTCCGATATTTAATATTCTAAAAGAATAGGTCTGTTTTTTAGTTGACCCATTTTGTAAATCACGTAATGATCCTCGTTCGATACATGTTCCATCATTTATCACCAGTACGCTATCACAAATTAATTCTATTTCTGCTAATAAATGACTTGAGATAATAATGGAAACGTCTCTTTCTGCTGAAAGCTTTTTTAATATTTCCCTTAAGCTGATGATTCCTTCAGGATCTAATCCATTTGTCGGTTCATCTAAAAATAGAATGGACGGCTGATGAAGTATGGCCTGACCCAATCCCAGTCTTTGCCTCATCCCTAATGAATAGGTAAACACTTTATCAGAAATATATTCTTCCATCTTGAGAAGCTCAATGACCTCATCCATACGTTCATATGAAAAGTGATCTGTCATTCTGAAAAAATGTAGCAGATTATCATACCCTGATAAATAATCATACATGACAGGATTTTCAATGATGGCTCCAACATGGGTAATCGCTTTTTCAAACTCTTTATTCAAATTCATATTTTCGATGTAAATCGTCCCATGAGTCGGTTTAATGAGACCGACTAGCATTTTTAAAATCGTTGTTTTCCCTGAACCATTTGGCCCAAGTAAACCAAGTATTTCTCCCCTTTTTAGATCAAAGCTAACATCATTGATAATGGGTATTTTGCCTATCTTTTTACTTAAATTATTTACTTTTAATACAATTTCATTGTTTATCATACAAATACTTTTCACCTGACTCTATTATTTATTTTTGATAACCTTTTCTATCGGTTACTAAAGAAACTGACAGAATCTCTGCTTTTGAAACGGTAGGGGAAAAGACTACTGTTTAAAGACATAATAAAAAGCTGACTTAAATAAGAAACATTCTCTACTAATATGTTCTTATTTAATAATCAGCTATTTACTGTTACGCTAAAACTTTTTCATATGCTTCCTGGTATTTTTGAATATCCCCTGCTCCCATAAAGACTAAAACAGCACGTTCATGTGCTTTTAGGACAGAGGTATCATCTTCATTAATGAGATGGGAATTGTCAATTTTCTCAATCAGATTATTAATTGTCAATTTTCCGACATTCTCTCTGGCAGAGCCAAAAATATCACATAAATAAATATAATCTGCTTTTTGCAAACTTTCAGCAAACTCATCTAGAAATGATTGAGTTCTTGTAAAGGTATGCGGTTGGAACACAGCGACAATGTCTCTGTCAGGAAACTTTTGTCTTGCTGCATCAATTGTTGCTCTAATCTCGGTTGGATGGTGGGCATAATCATCAATAATGATTTGATCTCCGACTCTTTTTTCATTAAAGCGTCGTTTCACACCTTCAAAAGTTTGCAGCCTTTGTTGAATGATCTCAACATCAATTCCTTCATAGTGACAAAGTGCGATAACAGATAGAGCATTTAATACACTGTGATCGCCATATGTCGTAATTTTGAAAGAGGCATAGAAGGTGTTTCGTACAAACACATCAAATGAAGTCCCATCCGTTGATTTCACAACATTTCTTGCTTGAAAGTCATTGTCATCTCCAAAGCCATAATAAACAACAGGAACCTTAGCTTGTATTTGCTGAAGCTGCTCATCATCACCACAAGCAATAATCCCTTTCTTTACTTGAAGGGCCATTTCCTGAAATGCGCTAAACACATCTTCAATATTGGTAAAATAATCAGGATGATCAAAATCAATGTTTGTCATGATCGCATAATCTGGTTTGTAGGATAAGAAATGTCTGCGATATTCACAAGCCTCAAAAACAAAATATTTACTATTAGGAATCCCATTTCCCGTTCCGTCACCAATTAAATAAGAAGTTGGCTCAGCACCTTGGATAACATGTGATAATAATCCGGTTGTAGATGTTTTTCCATGAACACCAGTTATCGCAACGCTTGTATACATTTGCATAAATTCACCTAAGAAACGGTGATAACGGATGACAGGCAGTCCAAGGCTATGAGCTTCTTCAATTTCCGGATGTGTATCAGGAAAAGCGTTACCTGCAATAACAGTTAAACCTTCTCTAATATTCTCCTTCGCAAAGGGTAATATTTTTATATTACGAGCTTCCAGAGCTTTTTGCGTAAAAACCTTCTTTTCAATATCCGAGCCCTGAACGACGTAATTCATATCATGTAAAATCTGTGCAAGGGCACTCATTCCAGTCCCTTTAATTCCAACAAAATGATAAACAGTCATAATTAGAACCTCCAACAAACGTCTATCTGATTGACAGTATATGACGCTCATCTAGATTTGCAACCCATCTATATGAATCGAATAAGAAAAGCACAATTGCCTACCCGGTGCTAAGCATCAAGATTCGCTTTGGAGAGAGACTCCAATAACCGCATTGAATCAGGTTTTTGCGATGTGTGCACCTGCATTATGGGAACGCAAATATTCGTTTTACACTTATACTTCCTTATTTTTCATAAACATATGTAATAAGCTTACGGTTGTATATTATATCATTTGCCATTTAGATTGACCATGAAAATAGTGGAACCTTCGGTAAATAGATATTTATTTTCCGCTTAGCAGTTCACTAGTCCAACTATAGTTTATGGCAAATTTCTTCAAAAATGTACGCCAGCTATCCGAACTTTTTTCAAGATGCTGAAGCATACTGGCAATTGATTTTGTATTCCGCTGAACATACAGTTCACTTATACATAAAAGCTGGTCAAATACTGGGATAGATCGTAAAAAAATAATATCTTCTTGTGCAGCATATTTATTGGCCTCACTCTTTATTGTGCATGTTTCACCAGTAAGTAATTTCTTTGCATGTATATGATGTTCATCACTTTTTATTACTTTAAATGGTTCAAGTGCACTTGCCATAAAAAGCGCATGGACGATCCTGTCTAAAGGATGTCCCTTCTTACTTAATTGCTCTACAAATGTTTGATATATTGTTGTTCCTCGAATGGTTACATAGTCATAAGCAAACCAATCAAGAAAAAGCTGCTCTTCCATTTTAGAGAAAATGGCAGTGGGTATACATCCGACTTTTTCACTAAAAATATGCTTAGCCTTTACTTTCTCACGAATGTTGACATCACGGGCAACATAGTTATGGAGAGAAGCAGCATGTTGACAAATAAAGCTTGAAAGCTGATGTTCTTTTTCCTTTCGCAGCTCTTGAAAATGAATAATATTATTCATGGTTGCCAAATTTACCTCTTTTTTATCCTATCATACTACTTTCTCTGTCTATTCTCCATGAATCGTTTCTAATTCTTCTTCAGATATTAAAATGTCCCTTGGCTTACTGCCACGATTTTCAGATATAATCCCTTGCTCTTCCATCATATCAATCAATCTGGCTGCCCGGTTATATCCGATTCGAAAACGTCTTTGAAGAAGGGAGGTTGATGCTCCACCTTGATTGACCACAAATTCACAAGCTTCTAGAAAAAGTTCATCTTCCTCGGTTTGAATCGTTGCTTTTTTCATCAATTCATCCTGATGGAATAAATAATTTGGCTTAGCTTGAAGCTTCACATGTTTGACAACTCGTTCGATTTCTTCATCTGAAACAAATGTCCCTTGCAGCCTTACAGCTTTCGAAGAACCATTTTCTAAAAATAACATATCCCCTTTACCAAGCAGCTTCTCGGCCCCGCTTACATCAATAATCGTTCTTGAGTCCACTTGGGATGATACCGAAAAGGCGATTCTTGTCGGGATATTCGCTTTAATTAATCCTGTAATAACATCAACAGATGGACGCTGTGTTGCTACAATTAAATGAATGCCGCATGCCCGCGCTTTTTGCGCAATACGGCAGATTGCTTCTTCCACATCATTCGGTGCAACCATCATTAAGTCAGCTAACTCATCGATTACGATCACTAAATATGGCAAATGTTCACCTTGTTTATATTCTTTGACAAGCTGATTATATCTCGTAATTTCTCTTGTTCCTGAACGGGCAAATAATTCATAGCGTCGTTCCATTTCTTCTACAGCCCATTTTAATGCCGCGGTAGCCGCTTTTACATCGGTAATAACAGGGCTTACTAGATGCGGAATATTATTATAAGGAGCTAGCTCAACCATTTTCGGGTCAATTAGCATCAGCTTGACTTCCTGTGGCGCTGCTTTATAAAGCAAGCTTACAAGAATCGTGTTAATGCAAACACTTTTCCCTGAACCTGTAGCACCCGCAATAAGTCCATGCGGCATTTTCTTTAGATCTGTGACAACAGGCTGACCAGAGATGTCTAACCCTAAAACTGCCGTCATAGGGGATCGATTTGTTATGAATTCCGAACTTCGTAAAATTTCCCGTAAATAAACCATCTTACTTACCTTATTCGGCACTTCTATTCCGATTGTATTTTTGCCTGGTATAGGTGCTTCAATTCTAATATCCTTTGCTGCTAAGCTTAATTTAATATCATCGCTAAGATTTGTAATCTTGTTGACTTTTACACCCGGCTCAGGATGAACCTCAAACCTTGTAACGGCAGGGCCTTGTGTTACATTTACGACACTAGCGCGAACATTAAAGTTTTTAAACGTTACATCTAAGAGCTCTCTTTGATCATTTAACCATGAATGATCCTCTGAAACTTCCTTCTCTGGTATATTCAAATAAGCAAGTGATGGGAATTGATAGCTAGTCTCTCTGGCTCTCATCCGCTGCTTATCACGCCCAAGCATCATCACATTGAAAGGCAGGGTTTTGTTGCCTGAATTTGCTTTTTTATTTACTTGTTGTTTCACTTCCGTTGGACGTTTTTCTTGCTGTGGAAGATCAGATTCTTTTCGTTGTTCCTCTTGACCAAGATGAACAGATTCTTGTTCTTGCTCTTTTTGCAGTTCCTCTTGACTCTGAACATCTAATTCTTGCTTTATTACTTTTCGTTCTTCTTGACCTAGTTTTTGTTCTGGTTCGATTCGCTGTTCCTCATAACCGAAAGCAATTGTTTCTTGATTTATTTCATTTTGTACTTCCTCTTGACTAACATGACTTAGTTCTTGATCTACTTCTTTCTGTTCTTCCTCTTGAACTAGGTAAGGCAGCTCTTGTTCTTGTTTTTCTTCCTGGTCATCTTGACCTGGAAGAGCTGGTTCTTGTTCTATTTCGTTTCGCTCTACTTGACTAAACTGCCTTAGTTCATGATCTACTTCTATTTGTTCCTCTTCATGACCAATGTGAGATGATTCTAGTTCAGGTTCTTTCAATTGGACTTCTTGAGGAAAACGATCTGGTTCTTGGTCTATTACTTTATGTTGTTCTTCCTGACTATGATAATCTAGTTCATGTTCTACTTCTTCTCCTTCTTCCTCTTGTTCAAGAAAATCTAATCCCTGTTCCATTTCGTTTACTTGTTCAACTTGACCTATAACTTCAAATTGTTTTTCTGCCATTATAGATTGTTCTTCTTGATGATGTGTCACAGGTTGTTGAATCTCATCGAGATCATAGGCTAAGGGTTGCTGCCAAACGTTTGAGGGGCTGCTATAGACCACTTCAGCATCCTCTATGCTTTCAGCGTATAGATCGTTTCGAGAGAACTCAAGCGTGTTTTGCTTCTCAATTGTCCATTTCGTTTCTGCTATATTTTTAGCCATCTCGATTGGCCTGTCGTCCTCAAGCATACTGGTCAAATGATTAACTTCTTTATCAAGTTGTCTTTCATTTGTCGCAACCTTCATTTTCGGAATTTGAGTAGAATGAGATCCTGCTACATGGTCATTCGTTAAAAGACTAGCTTGTTGTTGTTCTTGTTTCTCTATCTCAATCTGATTATTTCTAATAACTGATACCCTTTGAACTTTTTGAGTTAATTCTGCTGCTGTATCGGATAAATTCATCTCGCTAGTATTTGAATTTGCCATCTCTTCTGTTTGGATTTTTTCTAATCTGCGATGATACAGCATGCTTTCTTCCCTTGGTTGAAAGCCAAAAACAGGTGACGGGATAGCAGACGGACTGAAAGGACGTTTTGGTTTTTCTTCTTCCGTTTGCTGAGATTTTACTCTTGGCTTATAGGTTTGTTGTTTTTGTTTTTGAGTGTTCACTGACTCTTTCTTATGATTCTTATGATTCTTTTGTTCATATGTACGTGTTGTACGTGTTATGCTTCTAGGACGATCATCAATGCTTGCTCGTTTCTCATCAGGAATAATCGGAAACCTGAAGTTGCCTTTTGGATACTGATAAGCAACTCTTGCTTCTGCTATATGTTTACGATAGGTTTGTCCTTCAGGACTTGAAGGTGTGCTCATAACGTTTCGGGCTATATGATCGTCTTGCGGTTGATTTTGGCTGTTTTCATATTCCTTATCTTCTTCTCCTGTAAGGAAGGACACTAATTTTGTTAACCAATTCATCTTTCATCACTCTTTCAAATTTCAAAGATTTCTTACTACACCATTGTATCAATAAATGTCTAGATTTGTAGATAATTTCAATGTGACTCATATACAAATCCTTATTATGACATACCACCTAGTAGGTAAAAGGTTTTACATCTTAACATCCATCTTCTGCATTTCTTCTAGATTTTCTTCGAAAGAGCCCCTATTGCTAATCATGCTTGAAAAATAAAAAAGAGGGTAACCGATTCATTGGAAATTAAATCAGCATCCTCTTTCATTTTCACTTAAACTGTACGGTTCCTTTTATCGATTTATGGGGATATGTGGTAGTAGAGAGTACTACTAGATTACTTTACCGGTTTATTTTTCCCCAATATAAAGATTGGTTCAAGCTTATGATCTTCATATAAAAATGATAATGCGGTAATTGGTACAGTACCGCTCGCGAAGAAACTCATTGTTAATTGCGCAAGAATATCATAGCCCGTATTATTGCGAATATCGGCAATAATGAGTACATCCTGATGTGGAACAGCAATCGCCATTTTACCTTCGATCTTTGCTGAAAAGGAATGTAATAAACTTTCATCCAATATTCTGCTTGCATCATAGCCGTCATTTGCATTAAAGAAATAAAAAAGGTTTCCCGCAACCTTGTCTTCTTTTACTTTTGTCTTTAATGATCTTATATTAAAAGATGAAACTTCTTTTAACTGCTCTCTAGTCCATCCCTCTTTTTTCATCATTTTCTCATCAATAAGACGATATGTCTTGCCTAAATCTAGTGCATAATAGATCCTTGTTTCAGCAGTGTGCTCACTAAAGCATAGTGTGATCCCTTCTTTGCTCTCAGTAGGGAATGAAGTAGAGCGGATAACAGGAAAAATAAATTTCTCTTTCCCTGTTAACTCCTGTTTTTTGTTCATAACAGTTAGCGCTTCTTTTACATAATAGACTACTTCATCAACTGCCTTTTCCTTTGAGGTCTCCCATTTTGCAATAATGCCTGGAAGTGACAGTGTTACACCTTTTTTAGTAGCGGAATCCTCAATTCGAAGTGAATCCTTTTCCCGATCAAAATCAAAGCGCCACTCAGGCTCTGTTAATTTTCCTTTTAATAGCTCTGCCATTTTTCTTGAAGTCATTTTCATAATCATACCCCTCCCTTCTGGGTGAAAATAAAGCTTAATTAGTTTTTAATACGATTGATAAAGTCTTGTATTTCTTCCTGCGTTTTCCGATCCTTGCTCACGAATCGACCAGTTTCCTCCCCTTTGTTAAAAGCAACAAAGCTTGGGATTCCAAACACATTTAATTCACCACATAAATCAATAAATTCGTCGCGATCTACATAATAAAATGTGTACTTGCTATTTTCTTTTTCGATCTCAGGTAGAACCGGCTCAATGACACGGCAATCCGGACACCAATCAGCTGAAAACATGAGGATCACATTTTCCTCTTGAATGATTTGTTTATATTCATCAATAGAATTGAGCTTTTTCATAAATCATACCTCCATCTTTGTCTCTACTGTTTTCCACATTTAGTTTATATGATTCCGTATCAGGTTTCCACTTTGCCAGTCTATATCAGCTAAAATCCTTTCCAAAAAACAAATAAAAGCTGAAATCAAAGCCATTCACTTCCCCTTTGATTTCAACCTTTATACTGATTTTATTGAACTGAAGCAACAATGTCCATCATATGTTTTGCATCCTCAGCAACATTATTTGCTTTTGCTTCAGTTGTTAATTTTGTCCCACCGATCCCAACTGTAACCTCATACATACCTTTTTCAAGCTTATTAACATATAGGTAACCGAAACGTTTAGAATCTTTAAAGGTTTCAGAGATGAATGGATTTTTGTATTGTTTTGTTAAAGTCTCATATGAAACATTGCTAGTTGCTTCTTCATTTTGATTAACAAATAAAATATAGCTTTGATTCCCTTTTTCAAGCAATACATTATATTTTTTTGTTTCCTTTACTGAAAATCCTTCAGGCAGATAATATGAAAATAACGCAGTTTTTTCATTAGCATTTATCGATTTTCCTTCAAATGACTGCTTTGTTGCATCTATAGTCGTTTTCGTTAATTCTTCATCTGAAATTGTACAGCCCGCTAAAAAAAGCGTTACCAAAACAATTAGAACGAAAGAAACTTGCTTCATATCAATCCTCCTCATTTTTTACTAGATATAGAAGACTCAATTTATAATAACCTTATTGTTTTTTGGTTGACAAGAAAAATCAGATCAAAGGGTATCATTGTTAATAATGGTAAATAGAGGGATATGATCGTTAATACGAGGAATTTTATAAATATGAATAAAGAAAAAAGCGGCGTTTCCGCCGCTTTTTATTTATTCTTCTGATAAAGATATTGACCAACTAAGAGCTGTGAAAGCTGTGTGAACATTTCCGTTCTATCAACAATGCCATTTGTAAAGATTCCAATTGCTCCTTGGTGATGACGGACATTATGTATTTTCACATATTGATCCATCACATCACCTAGCTCGGTTCCATTGAAAACCTCTTTTCCTATTTCTTCAGGCACAATGATTCTCGCACCGCCAGCTACAATCGGCTGAAGCTCCTTACAAATTAGTGCACCCCAATTACATAAAAAATAGCCATGCTTTGTTTTGATTAATCCGCCTTCTAAGCCGACCCCAATATCAGCCTCGACTGCATCAAGGGCATTTTTTGCACGATTTATTGCACCTGTCATGGTTTCATCGTCAGTCAAAGGCTGTGCAGAAACTTGAGATGGGACGTCTATAGATCTAAATTCTCCTGGCAGGTAGGAAGCAAAAGCTGCTTGTACTGCATTCACCTTTGTTGGATTTTTTGTTCCAATAGCAATCTTCATTTCTACTCTCCTCTAACCTTTACGAATTGCTTTTGATTGATTCAACAGTTGAGACATCACACGCCTTCACGAGACGAACTAAAAGTTCTTTTGCCGCAGCATAATCATCAACATGCATAATCGATCCAGATGTGTGGATATAACGTGAGCATACCCCTATAACAGCCGATGGTACCCCTTGGTTTGACACATGAACACGTCCTGCGTCAGTACCGCCTTGTGAAACAAAATATTGGTATGGGATATCATGTGTTTCAGCCATATCAAGAATAAATTCCCTCATGCCGCGGTGTGTTACCATTGAACGGTCATAAATTCGCAGTACTGCACCTTTTCCAAGCTGTCCGAACTCTTTTTTATCACCGCTCATATCATTGGCAGGGCCGGCATCTAAGGCAAAGAAAAGATCAGGATTAATCATGGTAGCCGCTGTTTGTGCCCCACGTAAGCCAACCTCCTCTTGAACCGTTGCACCTGAAAAGAGCGTATTTGGCAGCGCTTCATCTTTTAATTCCTTAAGCAGTTCAATTGCAAGCCCGCAGCCATAACGGTTATCCCATGCCTTTGCAAGAATTTTCTTCGGATTTGCTAAAGGTGTAAAAGGACAAACCGGTACAATTTGCTGACCTGGTTTAATGCCTAGCTGTTTTGCATCATCCTTATGATCTGCTCCAATATCAATTAACATATTTTTTATGTCCATTGGTTTTGAACGTTGAGCCTCACTTAATAAATGAGGAGGAATCGAGCCAATTACACCAATAATAGGGCCTTTCTCAGTTATAATTTGAACCCTTTGTGCAAGTAATACTTGACTCCACCAGCCTCCTAGTGGTTGAAAACGAAGCATCCCATTATCTGTTATCGCGGTAACCATAAAACCTACTTCATCCATATGACCAGCTACCATAATTGTTGGATCCTCAGCTTTTCCGCGACGAACTCCAAAAATACTTCCCAGCTTATCCTGAACCAACTCATCGGAATATAGTTCAAGCTGGCTTTTCATAAACACCCTTACTTGATGTTCATTTCCAGAGGCACCAGGTAGTTCTGTTAATGTTTTAAATAACTCTAAGGTTTCGTTGTTCATCTCATTCCCTCATTTCCACGCACTCTGCGTCTTTTTCTATTGACTTATTAATATGATTAAATTGAAGCATCTAAAAGTATGGCTGCTTAATATGCTATAATGGTTTTTGGATACAAAATATGTACCTGAAAATCAACTTTATTTTGACTTATTCGACTAAGGGGTGACAATGTGAAGGGTAAATATTTCTTGCTCGGCTTAGGGCTAGGTATTGCTTCAACTTACCTTCTAAGCAATCAATTAAAGCCGATGTCAATCTCTTCTGATAAAGCTTTGGAACTTGTTAAGAAAGCATTTAAGGAGAAGGGCCCAATTGATGGTTCCTGGATTTATACGATACCTGAAACCTTTTCAAATGAGCATTTGTCATATCAGGTTTTTAAAACTGGCATCTCTCGTACAGTAAATGATCAGCTTGAACAATATGAAGCCTTTATTGACACAAAGACAGGTGCCATTGTCCATGTTGAAAAAATTGCATAAAGCGAGACTTCCATCAGTAGGGGTTTTCCTCTTCCCCTACTGTTTGAAGTCTTGCTGTTTTTACCGAGCATCCCGCTTTTTCCGTACGACCTTTTCTACAATATCACCTTGATCATTCCATTTTATTCCCCGATAAAAGGCATCATGATAAAAGATAAACCAGGCATGATGTGCTTCTCCAATTTTTAGCCAATTTAGCTTATTTTCAATAGATGTCACCGGATAATCATCATAAGCTAACACCCATAATGGATTTCTGTGCGCATGTGTAGGCATTAAATCAGCCATATGTACAGCCATTTCTCCACCATCTTGCAAGATGACAATACTGTGGCCATTACTATGTCCGCCTGTATGGTGCATTTCAAGACCATTGATAACCTCCAGTGATTTTTCAAATGTTGACACTTGCTCCTCAATGGCTTCCCAATTGTCTTTCCAATATGTATTGCGTGAGCGAATATTAGGGTTCTTCATTTCTTCCCATTCAATAGAAGAGGTAATAATTTTTGCGTTTTGGAATACAGAGATTAGTTTATTCCCCTCCCATTTTGTTAATCCGCATGCATGATCAAAATGCATATGTGTCATCAAGATAATATGTATGTCCTCTGTTGATAGTCCAAGCGCTTGCAATGATTGTTCAACAGCAGATTCTTCTGTCACTCCAAAATTTCTTAGCTGTTTTTCATTTAATTTCCCAGAACCTATACCAGATTCAACAAGAATATTAAAACCGTCTTTTTGAATAAGCATAGGATCTGTCCTTAATTTAATTTGATTTTGTTCGTTAACAGGATATTTTTTGGACCAAAGCGGCTTTGGAACAACCCCAAACATTGCTCCACCATCTAAATGGGTTACCCCGCCATTTAACCAAGTAATTTTTGTTCCACCAATTTGAAGTGTTTCCAATCTCATCCCTCCCACATTACTATTATCTTAACATAAGAATAAACTCAAATGACAAAGGAGAATAAGAAATGCGCAAGGCGCTTAGCATTCGGCGACAAGCATAAGGCGAATATGAATAGAAGGTGTTCTTTACCTTCAATTCCTATTTGACTAGACCCTAGAGCCGATGGCGCCTGGAGCTAGACACTAAAACTAAGTACAAAATTTTCTTAAACTTTTAGAAAAGCGCAAGCGCCTTGTTCAGCCTAGGGCAATTAAGACGATTTAGAATAGAAGGCGTTCTTTACCTTCAATTCTAAATTGGCTAGATCCTAGAGGGACTAGGCGCTGGAGCTAGACACCAAAACATAGTACAAATTTATACTTATCTTTCAAAAAAAAAGAAAATGACATTGTACCGTCATTTTCCCTTTTTCATTCGTTCTTACAACAATCATTTATATTGTTTATTCTTCGTTCATAAACTTTGCTTCAACCCGGTAAATTCTTTGACCCTTTTCAGAGAATTTCTCTTCATATTCTGTCATGATATTTCCTTCGAAATCACTATTATGAAGGTCAAGACTTACGAATTTCAACTGCATTCCATATTCAGAAAAGCTGATGAGTGAAAATTCAAATAACCCTTGGTTATCTGTTTTAAAATGGACTTCTCCGCCTTTCACTAAAATCTTTTCATAAATTTCTAAAAAGCTTTTGTAGGTAAGGCGTCTTTTACTATGACGCGATTTTGGCCATGGATCTGAAAAGTTTAAGTATACACGTTCAATTTCATTGTCATCAAAATAATCGGTTAAATTTTGTGCATTTACATTTAGAAGCTTCATATTTGGAAGCTTTTGGTCGACAATTTTTTGTAATGCAGCGACAATGACGCTATCAAAAAGCTCAATTCCTATATAATTTATTCCAGGGTTTTGTACGGACATTCCTGCTAAAAATTGTCCCTTCCCTGTACCAACTTCTATATGAATGGGATGATCATTACCAAATACCTCATGCCACTTTCCTTTATATTGCTCAGGGTTAGCAATGACATATTGTGAATGCTCGGCAATAAAATCCTTTGCCCAAGGTTTATGACGTAAACGCATGAAGACACCTCTATCGATTTAATATCGAACTAAACGATATCATGAAATAAGCAAGCATGCAAGACTTTAAATGATGCAGAAGATCAAATGGAAAAAACAGCCGAAAATTGAAAACAAAAGGCTGACAAGAAGGATTTTTACCTTTTATGTCAGCCTTAGAATAATTCATCTTTATAAAAGACAAGTTAATGTTAAATGGTTTACACCAATCTTGTTATCATTGTAGAACGTGGATACGTTTTACTTTACGAAAGGAAGTGCATAGTTTGCCTATTCAATACCATGATCAAGTCAATTTATTAAAAGATATTTTATCTGAACATCAAAGTGAGTGCTGTGGAACAGTTGCAGAATGTGAACAGCTTGAACGATTAATAAAATCGCTAATGGTGAATACAAACATTGATCAAAACGTAAAGGGCATTCTTGAAAATATTTATTCCTATAGTCAAGCTGGAATAAACTCCGCATCGCTTGATCAGCATATCGAGTCACATCAGAACCAATTGTCACAATGGATTCAGGATATTGATTCTTTTTCTTAATTACCATTCATTCTAACTAACATCATTCTTATGTGCTCAAGCCAGTTCTGCTTTTCTTCTTCATTTTGTTTTGCATGGTACCATAAAAATGAAGTTAATGCCTGCAATAGCACATACCAGTAAATTCTTGTCAGTAAATGCTCGTCTAGCTTAAGGCCATATGATGCAAGCCAGTCTTCCCAGTCAGTTTCATTTATATACCAATATAAAAGAATTCCGATATCAATTGCTGGATCAGCAATCATCGCACCGTCCCAATCAATTAAATATAATTGATTAGTTTCTGATAAAAGCCAATTATTATGGTTAACATCACAATGACAAACAACAAATTCATCACATTGAACATCTGGAAGCTGGTTAAGCAATACAGCAATTGCCTGATTTATTTCCGGCTGCTCAATTCTTTCTAAAGCAACTACTTGCTCAATATCTTCGATTATGGAGTTAGGAGTGAGCGGTTGCTTTCCTAATCTTTTTAACATATCCAATAGATCTTTAGAGCGATGAATTTTTTGCAACAGCTGAGCCACATTTGAACCGTTCATATCCATCGGTTTTAACTTCCTGCCGTTTAAACGGTGTTGTGCAATAATCACATCACCATTTTCCATCCGCTTTGTCCAAACCAGCTTTGGAACGATTCCTTCTGCCGAAAGCACAGCTAAAAACGGTGAACTGTTTCGCTTTAGAAAAAGCTCCTGTCCATCACGCTCTGCGAAATAAGCATCACCTGTTGCTCCACCAGCCGGTGTAATTTTCCACTCACTACCTAATACTTGTTCCAACCAGTTCCCATTCAATTTCAACCCAACATTTCATAAAAGTATTTAGAAAAGTCACGCTTTTTAAACCCGCTAATATAGCGGAAAGTACGCAATGACTATAGACCAAATTTAGATGTCTCATGATCAATATTTTTATTTTGAAATAAAAAGGATAGCTATTCGTGATGATAGAAGCTTGCACAATAGCCATCCTACTAAATTTTATCCCCATATGATAACACTAGTCAAGAAAAACTAAAAACCTAGTTTCTCACAAAAACATACGTTCCTATTTTTGAAATTTCAACATTACCATTTACAAATATTGGATCTTCCACGATAATTTTTGCAGGGTTCGCTACCATCTTCCATTCTCCTTTAGGTAAGAAAAGTGTAAAACATTGATGGAAGTGATTATTATGAACAACATAAATCGTGCTCCAAGGACCTAGATGACCAACCTCCTCTAATCTGTAGGTAAGCAATTGAGGATGATCCGCATTGAATACGACATGCTTTTGGATCAATTGAGCTGTAGGTAAGCGGAAGGCTGCATGCAGCTTTCTCAAATGAATTAATCCTTTTACATATTCAACATTTTCCTTGAAGCTTGAACGCCTGCTCCAATCGATCCAGTTTATTTCATCAGGAGAGTTATAACTGTTTTCCACATTATTTTTTGTTCGAAAGAACTCTTGCCCAGCATGGAGAAACGGAATTCCTTGTGAAAGAATGACAATACTAGTCGCTAATCGGTGTCGTGCCATTCTTATCTCATTCTCTTCATATGGAGAAAAAGAATAAAATCGATCCCACATCGTATGATTATCATGTGATTCCACATAGTTAATCGATTGGTGCGGCTCAGAAAACATATGTGGTGAACCGCTAATTAACAGCTTCATACGTTCATTTTTTTCTAAATTCGTGTAAACAAATCCGCAATCATGAACACTAAACGTACTTCCTTTTATAATATCGCGAAATTGATCATTAAAAAATCCGATGGAAGAAACCTTGTGTGCATTTTGAATAATCGCTTTCTTCTCAAATGGTAAAGGAGTATTTAAATTCCATCCCTCTCCTAACAAAATCGCGTCCGGTTTAATAGAATGGATTCTTTCTTGTACTTGCTGCATTGTATCGGTATCAAGTATTCCCATCAGGTCAAAACGGAAGCCATCCACATCAAATTCATTTATCCAGTAGGCTGCACAATCGATAATAAATTTTCTTACCATATACCTCTCTGAGGCAAGATCGTTCCCGACTCCTGTGCCATTCGATGGAAGTCCATTTGCATCATATCTAAAATAATATCCTGGCACAAGCTTTTCAAAGGAAGAATCCTCTTTTGAGTAGACATGATTAAAAACAACATCTAAAATCACTCTTAATTCATGTTTGTGAAGGGATTGGACTACAGATTTTAATTCAATTATCCGTTTATAAGGATCTGTTGGCTGCTTAGAGTAGCTTCCTTCAGGAGCAAAAAAGTGTAATGGATTATAGCCCCAATTGTAGGCTCCAAATGGATTCCGTTCATCCACTTCTTCATAATCATTTACAGGCAATAGCTCTATATGTGTTACACCAAGCTCCGTTAGATAGGTAATTCCGGTTGAATCACCCTGCTTATTGGTCGTATTTGTTTCTAACCAGGCTTCATACTTCCCTTTATTAATCATGCCGCTATCTTCGTGAATAGAAAAATCGCGGATATGTGCTTCATATATGACTGCATCTGTTTTATTTTCAAAAGGCTGAAGCTTTACTGGAGGAACCGCTATTTTTTGTTTATCAATAATGACACCATACTCACCATTTATAGAGACCGCAGTTGCATAAGGATCCACAGCTTCACGCCATACTAAATTTACACATGCAAGATAGGTATAAAATAAGCCTTCAAAATCACCTTCTATTGAGATAGACCAGACTCCTCTATCTCCTCTTAACATGGTAAATGTTTGAAATTCAGTTTTATCTTGATGATATAATCTAAGTTTGACGCTCGTTGCCGTAGGCGCCCATACTTTAAAAGCTGTATGATCTTTAAAATAAGCGGCACCGAGATCATAACCATCATAAGCAAATTGTTTATCAAAATAGTTAGAACGAATAACTGAGCCAATTTGCAAATCTGTTTTTGTATCAGATTCATCTAAAATGGTATAGGTTTTACCAAACTCGATATCATTCGTAAGCTGACAAACATATTTCATATGACTGCCAATATTTAATTTTTGCTTTATTTTAAGTTGTTTAGTACCATTGTCACTTTCTATATAAAACGCTTTATCCTCTTTATCCAAATATTTAGGAAAAAGAATAGCAATTTCATCAATTTGGTCTAAAAACGCTTCAAATTGCCTATTTATTTTAAGCAATCTAGCCACCCCCATATGGATGTCTTTTTCTTTTATTTAGAAATAATATTTTGTTATAAGGGCAACAGGAGATTTTCTACTTTTAACTGTAACTGGTAGTTCACCCGCCATTTCTCCATCATGGATCGATATCGGGTCGCTTGAAGCAATATTGAGTAATTCACAGGAAAAGGTATGAATCAATTTTTTTCTTCCTGCCAGCGCATACATAACAAGTTCAAAACGACTAATTGAATGAACAATTGTCACCTCAAGACATCCTTCATTTCCAGTACAATTCAGGCTCATCTTTTACAAATCCCTATTTTAGATGCATGGGTTATCGTTATAAACCATACATTATTATACGTTGCAAACTCTTCATTCACGCTTACTTTTAATGAGGTTGGTTGATATTCTGCAACTGTTTGTCTTAACCAACTGAAAAGGGAGTTGATTTCCCTTAGCAAAGTAATTCCCAGTTCCAGTATTTATAAAACCTATTTGAATTTTTTGAAAAGAACTCAAACCGTTCACAATTCATACTTAAGGCTCCGTTATCACTACTAGTTTATGTACGTGTGTCTATTGTGTTCAAGAAGATGAACAGCAATAATAAAAAGGACTGACTCAAGGTCTCGTCCTTACTCATCCGATTCCCATTCTGAACGGGAATATGAAGTAGTTAAGCCATGTGAAAGCAGAACCTGAGCTGCTTTTAATTGAATATGCTTTAGGGGAGCAGAAGCATTTCTTAATCTCTGAAACCAGTCGTCAAATGTTCGTTTATCAAGTATGGTTATATCGTAAGGAGCAAACGGATAATCAATATAACCATTCCGGCTAATAATGAACTTCCTAACAGGAATCTCCATTTGACCAGCTGAAATTAGCTTTTGTACAACTGTCCCGGTGCGATTTAAGCTTAAAACAGGATTAAGCAGTTTTTTCTCATGATCCCCTCTTCGGGCAACCCAAAACTTTTCCTTTGAACCTGTAAATACTGTTTCATCCAGTTCCTCAATAAATGTCATACAGTAAACTTCTGTCGTTCCGATAAGAATGATATCCAATTCAACTGGAGCATTTTTCAGCTTAAATACTGGCCGATACAGCAAAAGATAATGATCAGGAAGACGCTGTACGAAGTACCGCAGCAGTCTGTCCCGGAAAACGGATGGATCAACAGATGATTTCTCCCTTAGTGTTGAACTTGCCCAACGAATTTGAAAACGAAAAATATAATCAAGAAACAGATGTTTGAGATCATCTATCGTTTTTGGAATCGTAGTGAAGGGAAATTGCAATTCTTTGTCTTCAATGGCAGCCTCATACACAAGCGGATTTTGATCGGTTGTTTCTTCTGCAACTTTTAATCGTTTAGTTTTAAATCTCGTTAAGAAGGACCTTTTTTCATTCCCATCCTCGACCTTAAAGTCAGAGGCTTGACTTACTTTCATAACCGAATGGAAAGAATTATTTTCCCAAGCTAATGAAACATTATCCCATTGTTGTTTTTTTAATCGGATAAATTGACTTGGATATCGGTAAACATCAAGTTCATAGCGTGAAACATAATCGTATAGTTTAATTAATTGTGCCAACCATTTATCAGCTCCTTTTTGCTTACTCTCATTATAAAAATATCGATAAAATAACAGGACAAAGAAAACTAGTGACCACAGCACTTAATGTCATAGCAATTGAACTAAAGGCACCCTCGGCATGTCCTATTTCCAACGCTCTCGCGGTACCAATTCCGTGTGATGCTGTACCAAAGCCTATACCTCTTGAAATTGGGTGCTTTATGCGGCATACCTTCATTAAAAAGGGACCGAACATAGCACCGGAAATACCGGCAATCATGACATAAACAGCTGCAAGAGCAGGTGTTCCACCCACAATTTCACTTATCTCCATTGCAATCGGTGTTGTAACAGATTTTGGAGCCAATGAATAAATCAGCTCGTCCTTGACATGTGTAATCATGCTTAAAGCAATACCGCTGATCATTCCAACAATAGAACCGCTGAAAACACTTAATATAATGGTAAGGATGTTTCTCTTAATCGTTTCCCGATGTTCATATAGTGGAATGGCTAGTGCAACAACTGCAGGACCAAGCAGTTCATCGATCCATTTGGCACCGTCCATATATGTGCCATATGGTATTTTTGCCAAAAGTAAAAAGCATGCAACAAGGAGACTTGAAGTAAAAATTGGAACAAGTAATGGATGGTTGATCCTAAGATAAAGACGCTTCATAACAAAATAGATTAATAACGTTATAAAAATAAATAAGATCGGCAAAAATAACTTCATAGGTGTAACCCCTTATCTTTATTAACTACCTGACTCCTTTTCACTAATCCATCACTTATAAACGAGGATGTGGCCATTACGATAAATGTACTGATAATCACAATCCCAATCGTGATAAACCCGCTTCCCTTGAATAAATCGAGGTAGTCTATTATCCCAACTGTTGCCGGGATAAATAATAGAGGAAGATGGTTTAATAGGAGCGAACCTCCAAGTGAAAACCATTCTTTCTTAATTAACCGAAAATGCAGTGCTCCAAATAATAAAATCATCCCAATAATACTCCCTGGAACAAACAAATCAAAAACTTTTGTTATAAAGACCCCTATTAAATATATCGTATATAAACCTAAAATCTGAAATACTATTTTTACAAATTCCATCACAGCTCACCTTGAAGAGCAAATCGTTCAATCGTTTCATACTTTGGAACTCGATCGAGATGTGTCTGATATAAATGGATCATTTGCACCATAAATGGATTATTGTCATCCTGGAATGTATATTCGAAAGCCTCAGGCTTTATAAATGGGGTCTCAGAGTTCCAACGTCTAGCAAGTGTGATGTGTGGACGGAATGGTTTTAAATCAAGCTTAAATCCAGTATCCTTACAAGCTTGAAATACTTGTTTTTGCAAATAATGAAGAGATGAAGATTCTTCAATTCCAGCCCAAAAAATTCTTGGAGAATCTTTTTTTCCAAACGTATTTAGCCCTTTCAAAGAAAGAGTAAATGGCGGAATATCTGCCGTTTTTTCTCTCACACGTTCTAATAACTGCATGAGTTGATCTTTTGAATCAACATGACCTAAAAATGCTAAAGTAATATGATAATCTTCTTGATGAACCCATGATTTAAATGGTAAATTGTCCTTATTCTCGGTTACCCAATTGTGAATCAGTTTTTTTTGCTCTTTATCAATAGGTACAGCTATAAAGAAATGTGTTTGAGCGTTCAATAAGATCCCCCCTAATAATCAGAATGCAGCAGCTGTTAAGCTTTATTAATTATTCTATCCCACATTAACTTGCAGTAAAACCCTTTCTTTATTGTACAGATCAAATAAGATAGTGCTGAGGTTGCCATGGTTTGATTTCTTGATAGGACGAAATCCTACTTATAAGATAGGATTTTCAATCTTGATATGCTATGATTCTAATAGAGGGTGTACAAAGAAGAAAGCACCTTTCCCAGGCTAAAAAGGAAGTGAGCAGAATTGAAAGTTGTAAACAATATAGCCGATCTTATTGGAAATACTCCATTGGTTAAATTAAATCGTCTGCAACCAAAAGATGGTGCAGCCGTTTACTTAAAACTTGAATATTTTAATCCTAGCGGCAGTGTAAAAGACCGTGCAGCCTATAATATGATTGTTGAAGCAGAAAAGCTAGGGTACTTAAAGCCAAATTCAACGATTATTGAACCGACAAGTGGAAACACGGGAATTGGGATTGCCATGAATGCAGCAGCTCGCGGTTATAGAGCGATTCTTGTTATGCCTGATACGATGACTCAAGAACGAATAAACTTATTAAAAGCATATGGTGCAGAGGTTGTCTTGACACCTGGTGACGAAAAGATGCCAGGTTCAATCAGGAAAGCTGAGCAGCTAACAAAAGAAATCCCAAATGCTTTTATGCCTATGCAGTTTGATAATAAAGCAAATCCAGATGCACATCGCAAGACGACGGCAAAGGAGATTATTGAGGCGATGGCTGAGCTTGGTAAGCCGTTATCAGCATTTATTGCCACTGCAGGTACAGGTGGAACGATAACCGGAACAGGCGAAGCATTAAAGCAGCATTATAAGCAGTTAAAAGTACATGTTGTTGAGCCAGCGGGTTCTCCTGTTCTTTCAGGCGGTAAACCGGGAATGCATAAATTAGTTGGGACAAGCCCTGGCTTTATTCCTTCAATATTAAATCAAAAGATATATGATGAAATTCTTAAAATCGAGGATGACCAAGCCTATGATATGACAAGAAGGCTTGCAAGCGAGGAAGGAATCTTAGTTGGTCCATCTTCTGGTGCTGCATGCTATGGTGCAATTGAAGTCGCAAAAAGATTAACATCTGATGATGTTGTTCTTTGTATGATCGCAGATACAGGTGAGCGTTACTTGTCAAGTGATGTGTTTCATTTTTAATTAAAGGAAAGGGCCTTTTGACCCTCTCCTTCTTTATACTATAAGCGTATAAAAATTTTATGGATGATAGTATAAGAAAAACTGAACCCATGAATTCTATTAAATAATCGTTATTTTGCCAGCTCATAAATAGCTTGGGCATATATCGCTGTTGCTTTCAAAAGGTCCTCTATTAATATATACTCATCCTTTTGATGGGCTACATCAGGTCTTCCTGGAAACAGCGGTCCGAATGCGACTCCTGCAGCTAATGATCTCGCATAAGTTCCTCCACCGATTGCAATTAACTCTGCTTTCTCACTGGTTTGCTCTTCATAAACATGCTGCAATGTTTGGATCAAAGGATGCTTTTCATCAACATGATGCGGTTTAGAATCATTAAATCGTTTCAGTTCAAAACCCGCTACTTCTGACAATGCTTTTCGAATTTGGTCTGAATCTCCTGTAACAGGATAACGGATATTGATCCCAAGCTGTCCTCCAGACTCATTTGTATAAGACATAACCCCAAGATTGACTGTCAAATCACCACTGATCTCGTCAGAATAAGCAATATGAAGATGAATTCCTCGCGTATCACCTTCAAACAAAGTCGTAATTGTCTCGATAAAGCAACTGCCCTTTAAATCTAAAGTAAGCTTTGTTAAAAATACAGCTAATAGAAGTCCAGCATTTACACCATTATTCGGCTCCATCGCATGTGCTGATATTCCTTCAATTGAAATTGTAATCGTTTTGTCCTGAACCTTACTAGTCCCTTTTACGTTCAGCTCAGCTATGTAATTGTTAAATGGAACAATAACAGATTCTACGTCACCATGATTAATTCTTAATGTTGCTTCTGCAAAATCCGGCACCATATTAAACCTTCTCCCGGAATGGAAGGCTTGAAGAACTATATCGCTCGATTTTGTTTCAGAGTTGGTTATTTGTATAAGTGTAGCATCAATAATTCCCTTTTCAGCAAAAATAATCGGGAAATCTGCATCAGGTGCAAAACCCATTGTTGGCATCTTCTCATGCTTAAAATAATGCTCCACACATCTCCAGTCACTTTCTTCATCTGTCCCGATAATCATACGAATAGGTTTTGATAATGGCAGATTGAGGTCTTTAATAATCTTCATTGCATAAAATGCAGCAATAGTCGGCCCTTTATCATCGAGAGCACCACGTGCAAATATTTTTCCATCTCGAATTTCCGCCCCAAAAGGATCACTCGTCCAGCCATCACCTTCAGGTACAACATCAATATGGCAGAGGATACCGATAATATCTTCGCTGCTGCCTTTTAATTCAATATGCCCTGCATAGCCATCAAGATTTTTTACTGTAAAGCCAGCGTCCTCTCCCAGCTGGAGCAAATGCAACAAGGCTTCATGAATGCCTTCTCCAAATGGAGCTACCTCACTGCTAGAAGCTTCATCTAATACACTTTTTATTTTCAGAAATGCTTGTGTTTGTTCGACAATCTCTTCTTTTCTCTTTTCAACTTCTTCTTTCCAATTCATTCCCAGGCCTCCTTTAATTACCTTCTCTACATAACATACCAAACACTATTGCAGGATAAAAGAGAAAAGAAATAAGAAACATGCTTCTTTCTTTGTTTATTAAGCCACACATCTAAAATATTTAGCCTTCTATAAATTCCACTAGAAAGAGTATAGCCAAAAAAAGATTGCAGAAAACTATTGCAAAATAAATAAATAACGAATATTATTATAAAGGTTTTGAATAATGTTCGTAAAAAACGGGGGTTCCTATGTTTAAATTAGCAGAAAACAAGACAAATGTAAGAACTGAAATCATTGCCGGACTTACAACGTTTTTAACAATGGTTTATATAGTTGTCGTAAATCCAATTATATTAGCAGACGCAGGCGTACCATTTGATCAAGTATTTACTGCTACCATCATTGCAACAATCATCGGTACATTATGGATGGCCTTATCTGCTAACTACCCTATCGCTATTGCTCCTGGTATGGGATTAAATGCGTATTTTGCTTATTCTGTTGTTGGAGCAAATGATAATATTTCTTATATGACTGCCTTTTCAGCTGTATTTGTAGCAGGGATTATTTTTATCCTTTTATCATTAACTCCATTTCGAAAAAAGCTAATTGAAGCAATTCCTAGCAACTTAAAAAATGGAATTACAGCCGGAATTGGACTTTTCATTGCTTTTATCGGTCTGCGATTAACAGGCATTATTACATCGGATCCAAATAATCTCGTAGCCTTAGGTGATTTACATTCTCCATCTGTCATACTTGCTTTAATTGGTCTTGCTGTGACATTAATTTTAATGAGCATGAACGTGCATGGCGCCTTATTCATTGGCATGGTCATTACAGCTGTCATCGCCTTTTTTACAGGACAGCTTGAGTTTAAGGACGGGATTATTTCTTATCCGAGTCTTCCAGAAGGGCTGCTGATCACAAATCCGTTCGCAGCTATTGGTGATGTCATCACACACGGATTATATACAGTAGTCTTTTCATTTTTATTGGTAACAATTTTCGATACAACTGGAACAATGATTGGTGTTGCGCAACAAGCCGGTTTAATGAGAGGAAATGAACTGCCAAAGGCGCGTACTGCTTTGATAGCAGATTCAGCAGCAACTACAGTTGGTGCTATGTTTGGAACAAGTCCTACCAGTGCCTATATTGAGTCCTCTGCAGGTGTCGCAGCAGGAGGCAGAACGGGTTTAACGACTTTAACAGTCTCGATTTTATTTGGACTTACGCTTCTCTTCAGTCCATTAATTGGTGCTGTTTCGGGTATCTCAGCTATTACAGCACCTGCTCTTATTATTGTCGGAAGCTTAATGATGGGAGCTGTGGCTGAAATAAACTGGAAGGATCTTGATGAAGCCTTTCCTGCATTTCTAGTTATTCTCAGTATGCCATTAACTTCAAGTATTGCTACTGGCATAGCATTGGGATTTATTTCTTACCCATTGATGAAAATCGCCAAAGGTAAATGGAAAGAGGTACATCTATTTGTGTATATTTTTGCGGTATTATTTTTCATCCAGTTGGCATTTATTGGGGACCATTAATTAGAAAAGTGGAAGCGCCTTGACCAGCGACGTATGAACTGGAGCACTCCGTATGAGATAAAGGAAACACGAAGAGCGATAGCGATTCGATGTTGACTTACGCATGCGAGGAGTGTGAAGTTCATTAGTCGCTAGGCGCTGGAGCTAGACACAAAAATATAAGTGCAAATAACCATACTACTTATGTAGTAAAGGTAGTCATCTGACCCTTTTTTTATTTTCCCAGTTTTTCTAGACTCTCTTTTTCATAATATAGCTGAAAGATGATATCCTGATTATAATTCCCAAACCCGCTGCCAAATAGAGTAACTCCGCCTACATTATCACTTTCTTCATGAACAGCAATTCGAAATGTCCATTGCTTCTCCCTAATATTTACTTCATTTATGGTAAGATCAGATAGTTTATTTCCATCCATATATGTACCGTCATCTGCTATTCTTAGCTTTTTTAAAAGACCATATTGATTGACAACACTCGGCCACCAGGAAGGTGTATATTTGCCGCGGCTATCACCATAATCTCCCGGGCTTGTCCACGTCCCTAAATGGACATCATTAAAGTAAAAATCAATATCAGATGGCCAATTGCTATTTGTAAAAGGGGCTTCTGATGAAAGCTCGAGGGAGATCTCGAGTTCAGTTGGATGCTGGCTAGCAAGCAAGTAATTCGGAATCTTATACTCTATATAGCCTTTGTAAAACCATAATATTTTTGCATTCACACGATCAGCATCAAAGAAATATCGCGGATCATCGAACTCACCAATTATTTTTTCTGCTGTTGCTAACCCGCAGGTTGGTTCCACCTGTAAATCAGTATAGTGACCAACAGAAACCTCTGTTTGATGGAATACCTTTTGCTTTTCCTCTTTTCTCGGAAAAGTAATTTCCATTTTTTCAACGTAAAGGACGCATAGCTTCTGGATTCCACCTTTGCCCGGTACCCGATCCGTACGGATGATTCCTGCTTTTTCAAGCTTTTTAATATGCATGCTCATTATGGCACTACTTAACCCTAATGCTTCCGCCAATTCTTTCATATTTCTTGGCTGTTCAGCCAATAATTGAATGATATTAAGCCTCACATTGCTTGCAAGCGCTTCAAAAACAGGCAAGGAATGCTTTGAAATATCTAGTTCCATAAATGATCCTCCATTGTTAATAAATATATTAATAATGATACACTTGTGTTTACCTTTGGACAAGATAGACTTTTTCATAAAATTTAACAAACTAATTTCCTTACATACGGTAAATACAGGAAAAAGATTCATTTTAGTTGAAAAAGATCTATTTTATTGTCATACTATTCAGAATAAGTGTCATATAGTTTTATTGTTAATGGCGCGCGCCTTGTAACTTATGAATGACAAATATGTTAATATTATGTAAAATTAATCTTTTTTCTGGATTATTGGTGTCGAAATCGTGTAAAATATTGTTGTAACGTTTTACCACTTAATTAAATATGTATGAAGTGACATCTGAAGTTGCAGTCATCGAAAGGTTGTAGTAGGCATTGCCAGTGCGATCAAACGATAAGGAGTGGTTTTTTGAAACCTTCAACAAACCGTATGCTAACCAGAATCAAATCTGTCTACATGTTTATTAATGAGCGGGGAACTGTGACCACACAGCAACTTGTTGACGAATTTGGTATTACACCAAGAACGATCCAACGGGATTTAAACGTGTTAGCATATAACGATTTGGTACACAGCCCAACAAGAGGGAAATGGGCGACTACAAAGAAAAAAGTTAAGATGTCATCGTAAGAAATTAAAAAATAATCATGTATATACATAGAAGGAACCTTGTTATACAAGGTTCCTCTTTTTTGCAGCTAATGTGGTTCTACAAATTGATGGGCTGTGCTTGTCTTAACTCTTCAACCTCATCCTCAGTTAACTCACGGTATTCGCCAACTTTTAATTCCTCTTCATCCAATATAATTGGTCCCATCGCTATTCTTTTTAAGTATGTAACCTTTTTTCCAACCGCCTCGAACATGCGCTTTACTTGATGATATTTTCCTTCTGTAATGGTTATATGAATTGTTGATTGGCTACCAGAAGTAAGAATCTCTAGCTTTGCAGGCTTTGTAACATAGCCGTCATCCAATGTAACACCCTTTTTAAAGGCTGTTATATCTTCTTCTGTGACTTCTCCTAAAATCGTAGCAAAATAGGTCTTGGGTACATGTTTTTTCGGTGACAGCAATTGATGTGAAAGCTGACCATCATTCGTCAATAACAATAATCCCTCAGTATCCTTGTCAAGTCTTCCAACAGGAAACGGCTGATAAACCGCATCCTCCATTTCAAGCAAGTCAATGACTGTTTTTTGAACTTCATCTTCCGTTGCTGATATATAGCCTGCAGGCTTATTCATTAGTAAATAAATAAATTCCTTATAGTCAATGGTTTCGCCATTAACAGTGACATGCTGTTCATCGGGATTAACATGTATTTTCGGATCTTTAATTACTTCACCATCAGCCTTTACGACACCGGTTTTTAATAACTTTTTCACATCTTTTCGGCTGCCAAAGCCGACATTTGCTAAAAGTTTGTCTATTCTCATTTATTTGCACCACACGATCATATAATTATTGATGAAAAAAACCCGGTATTGTACCGAGTTTTTTACACTTTAAGAAAGTATAAATTGGCAGCGAAGAAGGGAATTCGACGTAGTGGCCAATTTTAAGTGTAAAGTATAAGCGCAACTACGCCTCTGTCTTCGCCCTTTCAGGCTCGCCAGTCGGCGAGTTTTCTTTATAAAACCAAAACTTAGCCATTTGCACGGCGTTTTCGAAAAAATCTGTTCAGCCTGTTTCCTAGTATCTTCTCCAGCAAGTGGGAGCGATAAGCTAAGTATAGGTAAACAAATCCCCCGATTGCAACTGCAATGACAGCTACAATGACAGATTGCATCCTTCCATCCTGATAGTTTATCATAACACCTAGCAATGATTGCAGGACGGATAAGACAAGCCCCATAAACGTACTTAAAATCAAAATAAGGATCGTTCTTTTTACTAATAGTCTAAATGAAATGCCGGAATGACGTTTAATCATGGCAAATCCGTAAATTAACGAAACAATATAACCCGCTGCCGTTGCAAGAATTGAGCCGATTCCCTCAAACATTTGGATGAGTGTTGTATTAAGGGCAAGCTTTACAATAATCCCGATAACCAAGCTAATAACTGCTAGTTTTTGCTTGTTCAAGCCCTGCAGAATAGCGGCGTTAACTGTGAAAAGTGAAAAGAGCAATGCCACAGGAGCATACCACATTAAAATGGTTTTTCCAATCTCTTCAGAACTTCCTGCATAAAACACATTGTAAGCAGGTCCTGCTAAAACAGAGAGTCCCACTACTGCAGGGATAACAAGAAGCATGATCATTTGTAAAGTTTGATCAATTTGCCTATGCAGCAAACTCCGATTATTCTGTGTAAAAGATTCCGTAATCGAAGGAATGAGTGTTAAACCGAAAGCTGTTGCCAATGACACAGGGATCATGACAAGCTTTGGAACATACAAAAGCAAGACGGCAAACATATTAATCGTATACGTCTCATCTTTTCCTGCTGCAAACATCGCACGATTAAAAGAGCTTGTATCAATATAGTTATAAATAGGAATCGCTAAGCCAACAAAAACAAACGGTCCTGCATATCGAAACACTTCTTTAAACATTGCCCCAAGCGGCAATGCCTTCGTTTCTACTTTATTTGCCTTCATCGCTAAAAGCGTATGCTTCCTGCGAATCCAATAAAAAAATAACACAAGCAATCCGCCAATTGCCCCAACAAAAGCTGCAAAAGTTGCGTAACCAACAGCCAAAACAAAGCTTCCTTTTAATACGTTTATAATTAGAAACGTTGCTGCAAGTAAAAAAACAATTCTGACGATCTGTTCAATAACTTGAGATACGGCAGTTGGCCCCATCGATTGATGTCCTTGGAAAAACCCGCGAATTAAACTCATTAACGGGACAACGATTAGTGCTAAGCTGACCATTCTAATAACCAGGATCGCATCATCGACAGTTATATTGCTGATTTCATTATCTGCAAGTGCTCCTTTTGCAAAAAATGGTGCACACATATATAGAATTGCGAAAGCAAGAAATCCTGTTAAAAGCATAACCATTATCCCAGCTTTAAACATCCGCCTGCTCGTTTGATAATCGCCGATAGCATTGTATTTCGAAACAAATTTAGAAACGGCTGCAGGAAACCCGGCAGTGGCAATGCTTAAGAATATCGTATATTGCGCATATCCGGTTTGATATAAAGCAGCACCTTCTTCAGGAACCATTGCTGCAAATGGAATTAAATAAATCATCCCCAGGATTCGGGAAAGATATGTACCTAATGTTAAAACAAACGTGCCTCTTATTAATTTATTCGACATATTTTTGATTCACCATTCTTCTCTATGAAGATTCAACTTTTCTATTTTACCACAATCCTGTGCTTATACCACAGTTTGTGACAAGGTAATGCCACTTCAAAAATGAATATTTGTCGAACATCCATCATTTTTTGGCTTTTTATCATCTTTAGCTATAATAGGAGGAGTAGACAATGATATGGTGTGAAGGTTGTGAAAAGATTAAATGAACTACGATGTGTTAGTTATTGGCGGTGGTCCATCCGGCTTAATGGCAGCTATAGCAGCAGGTGAGCAAGGTGCCCGCGTGCTATTAATTGATAAAGGCAACAAACTGGGCAGAAAGCTTGCGATTTCTGGAGGCGGCCGCTGCAATGTGACAAACCGCTTGCCAATTGATGAAATAATAAAGCATATCCCAGGAAATGGACGGTTTTTATATAGTGCCTTTTCCGAATTTAATAACGAAGATATTATTTCGTTTTTTGAGAATCTGGGAATCAAATTAAAAGAAGAGGATCACGGCCGTATGTTCCCGGTTACCGATAAAGCACAATCTGTTGTTGATGCCTTGATTAATGAATTGAAACGTATAAGGGTAGAAATCCGGACGAATGAGCCGGTAAAAGATGTGCTATATGATGAAGAAAAAGTACAGGGCGTGGAGCTTGTTAGCGGGGAAAGAATCTTTTCAAAAGCGATCGTTCTCGCTGTAGGCGGCAAAAGCGTTCCACATACAGGCAGTACTGGAGATGGCTACGCTTGGGCTGAAAAAGCGGGACATACGATAACAGAATTGTTCCCAACAGAGGTGCCTATCACTTCAAATGAAGCATTTATTCGCGAAAAAAAATTACAAGGCCTTTCCTTACGGGAAGTTGCGTTAAGTGTCTTGAATCCAAAAGGAAAACCGATTATCACGCACAAAATGGACATGATCTTTACCCATTTTGGCATTTCCGGACCAGCTGTCTTACGCTGCAGCCAATATGTTGTAAAAGCAATGAAAAAATTTAAAACAAATTCGATTACCGTGAGTATTGACGCTATTCCTGATACAAATGAAGAGCAGCTTTTTCATTCGATCGTAAAGGACTTAAAACAAGATGCAAAAAAAGCTGTAAAAAACGTGTTAAAAGGACTATTACCTGAACGTTATTTATTGTATTTATTAGAGAAAAATGAAATTGATCCGCAAATGACCTATGACCATCTATCAAATGAGAAACTTCGTTCATTTGTCAAAGATTGTAAGCAATTCCAATTTGAAGTTCATGGAACACTTTCCATTGAGAAGGCATTTGTAACCGGCGGAGGCGTTTCTGTAAAGGAAATTCATCCTCGGGAAATGTCCCCTAAATGTAAAGAAGGACTATACTTTTGCGGAGAAATTCTTGATATCCATGGTTATACAGGCGGATATAATATCACTTCTGCCTTAGTTACCGGAAGGCTTGCGGGAAAAAATGCAGCGCTCTATGCAAAATAATGTCTTCGATTAAGACATGAAAGAGGACTGTCTTCACAGGGGACAGCCTCTTTTCTCTAATATTCCTTTTAACCTTTCACCGAACCAATCATAACACCTTTTTCAAAGTATTTTTGAATAAATGGATAGACGATTAAAATCGGTAAAGTGGAGACAATGATCACACCGTATTTTATTTGGTCCGCATATTTTTGAGCATAACCTCCTGCCGCTCCCCCGCTTCCAGCGCCCTCTGCAAATACTTGGTTTGAGATCAGAATATCTCTTAAAACAATTTGCAGCGGCTGCAAGCTATAATCTCTTACATAAATTAGCCCAGTGAAGAAATCATTCCAGTGCCATACTAAATAATATAGCCCGATGACCGAAATGACAGCCTTTGAAAGCGGAAGAACAATTTTAATAAAGAATGTGAAATGCGAGCAGCCATCGATTTGTGCTGCCTCATACAGTTCCTTTGGTATATTACTTTCAAAAAATGTCCGTGTAATAATTAAATTAAACACATTTACTGAGAATGGAATAATAAATACCCACATCGTATCAATTAATTGCAAATCTTTCATCAGTAGATAAGTAGGAATTAATCCCCCGTTAAAAAACATAGTAAATACGAAGAAAAACATTAAAAAACGTCGTGCGCGAAACTCTTGTCTTGACAAAACATAGGCTGCCGGTATTGTTAGCAATAAATTAACCAATGTTCCAAGCAATGAATAGATCATCGTATTTTTATAGCCCACCCAGATTCTTGAATCCTGGAAAATTTCCTGGTAGCCAAATAAACTGAATCCTTTTGGAAATAACAGCACTTTTCCAGTTGAAACTAAGGTGGAGTCGCTGACTGATGCGATAATGACAAAATACAATGGGTAGGCGATGATTAGAAAAACCAACGCACAGATAATATAAACACATATATCAAATATCAGATCGTAAACATTTCTACCCTTTTTCGTTAGAAGTGCCATGCCATCCCCTCCTTTTACCATAAACTAATATTAGATAATCTCTTAGCAATGTAGTTCACCATGACTAGCAGAGCGAAGTTAATGAGGGTATTAAACAACCCGATGGCTGCTGCATAACTAAATTGACTAGAAATAATCCCGATCTTGTATACATAGGTTTCAATAACCTCAGAAACAGGTAAATTTAATGGGTTTTGCATTAAAAATATCTTCTCAAAGCCGGTACTAATGATCGACCCCATATTAAGAATTAGCAGAATGATAATGGTAGGAATGATCGCTGGTATTTCAACATTGCGAATGATTTGCCACCTATTTGCCCCATCGATTTTTGCAGAGTCATATAATTGCGGATCAACGCTTGCAAGCGCAGCTAAATAAATAATGCTGTTCCAGCCAACATGCTGCCAAATATCAGATAGGACATATACAGGGATAAATGTATTTGTAGAGGCTAACAGGTTGACATCTCCTAACCCTAAAGCACTCATTAAATGGCCAACAATACCTGTGTTAGGTGATAATAAAACATTTAGTAATCCTACCAATACAACGATCGATATAAAGTGCGGCAAATAGACGGTTGTTTGAAGGATCTTTTTTCCCCTTTTCCACTTAATTTGATTGATTAACAAGGCCAAAATAATTGGTGCAGGGAAACCTACGATAATAGTAGCTAAACTAATTGAGATCGTATTTTTCAATAAATCTGTAAACATATGACTCTCTATGAATTGTTGAAAGTATTTTAATCCTACCCATTCACCACCTGTTAGCCCTTTTGTGAAATCGAACTCACGAAATGCCAATTGAATTCCGTACATGGGAATATAGTTGAAAACAAAGATAATGATAATCGCCGGAAGGATCATCAGCCAAAGCTGAAAATCACGTTTAAAGGTATTTAAGACAGTCGGCTTTTTTTCCACATTTATTTTTGCAACACGATTTGCTTTGTTTGTTTGAGAGCTTATAAAGGCCATAAAAACATTCTCCTTTATTTATAGGAGATGCAGAAGCTTAATGCTTACAATTTGCACCTCCGTAGGTCATTTTTATTGCTGCTTGCTCATATATTCATCGTAGTATTTTTGTCTAATTTCAAGGGTTTTGTTTATACCTATCTTCTCTAATTCTACAACATAAGCATCCCATTCGGAATCAATTCCGCCTTCAGTGATCCACTCAGAATATTTTGCCATTGCCAAATTCATCATTTCTGTGTTAATTAAACTCAACGTGTTGTTGTCCTCATCACTATATTTAATAAACATGCCAGGATATACGTCTTTTTCCTTATCAATCGAATCAAAGGCTTTCTTCAACGGCTCTGTTTGTGCTCCAACCGATTGCATATCTGTACCAAGTGTGAGTTTTAAAGAATCTGGGATATACATCGGTCCGTTATCTGCCCAGGTTGTAGTCCATTTCCATGTGCCAGGATCCATTTCTTTGTCTTCTGGAGGTAACACACTATAGGAACCATCGCCATTATCCTTAATATTAGTACCTAATGAACCAAATAAAACCTGCATACTCACTTCAGGATCATACAATTCATTGATGAATTTCATCGCAGCTTCTTTATTTTCACTTTGTGCAGACATTTGGATAAAGTTAACCCCATAGTTTAATGTGTTATTGTCATAGCTCCAGGAAACCTGTTCCGTTGAGTTAGCTGATGCCTTTAATGGAGCCATGGATTGATATTGCGGAGCAACTGTGTTCCCGAATCTATCCGTTAGTTCCCATCCAAAGGTATAACCGACTTTTGCATATTCACCCTGACCGCGGGCAACTGATTGGTATTTTGTGTAGTCTTGAGTAAAAACTTCAGAATTAATTAGTCCAGCTTCCCAGCATTTATTTAAGAATGTAACCACTTCTTTATAACGTTCATCTATTAAAAAGTTCTTTACTTTACCATCTTCAACAAAAACTCCGTTTCCACTGCCATCTGTTAATGTAATTCCCAAGCTCCCCATTAAAACGGTTGGCTGGAAATAACCAAATCCTGTTGTACCCGTTGGGGCAAAATCCATTGGAATTTCATCATTAGGATCACCATTTCCATTTGCATCCTCATCTTTAAATGCTTTTAACACGACAAACAATTCATCCCACGTAGTAGGCATTTCCAAGCCTAAGTTGTCTAACCATGTTTGGTTGATAAATTGCCTTGTCGCTGTTTCCGGCCAAAATCTCTGATATTTTGGCAAGCCGAAAATCTCCCCATCTTTTTGCGTTGATAGCGCTTTTAATTCAGGCTTCTCTTCAAACATTTTTTGTACATTAGGACCATGCTGCTCAATCAATTCGGTTAAATCTTGAAACAAGCCATTGAACTTTGCAAATTCTGCGTCTGTAATTGCATTTGGCCCAACAATTAAATCTGGGATATCACCTGCAGCAAGCATTGCTCCTTTTTTCTGCGGCCAATCTGCTGTTACCTCTTCCCACTTAATTTCAACACCTGCACGTTCTTCAGCTTCTTGCAGCCATTCCATTTTTTTAAGTTCTTGTGTTAATGGATGTTTAGTAATAAGCGCCGTTAAGACAACTTTACCGTCTTCTGTCTTTTGAACGGTTTCCTTGTTGCTGCACCCTACTAAAACAGCCGATACACTTAAGCAAAGCACTATTAGTATTGTTGAAACCTTCCTCATGCTACCTTCCCCTTTGTTTGTTTTTATATGGAAACAGCCTTCATGCAAACCCTTACATTATGAAGTAGCATAAAAAACTATTTCTATTAATTTAGGATGTTCTAGACTTTTAAGAATATCTAACAGGTTAACATCTATCTATATTATGAATATATTTGTTAATGATGAGAATTCACAATTCTATAGATTTCCTGTCTTTTTTTTGGATTTTATGAAAAAGAGAAGTAGTAATGAGAAAGAATTTTCAGATAGGAAACGTTCGATCATTCTCACTATTTTTCTTTGAAAATCTTTTAGAAGCACAAAAAGAAGGGAGCAATCGTCCCCCTTCCTTCGATTCATTATTTAAGATGCATTTTATCTTTTATTACCTAAATACGATATAAAATTAATGCTGAATAACAATAAAGCTGTTCTCCGTCATCATCAATCGTTAACGTAACACTATATTTAATATCCTTTACCTGATTATCATCCAGCTCTGCTAAAAAATGATTGATTTCTTCCTCTAAATCTTTTTCATGCTCTTCATCAAATACTGCAACCTTTAGCATTCTCACACATCCTTTTTACTTTCACTTTATTTAGTGATGAAGTGGATTATGACAAGCTATAAAAAAGAGGGAAGAAAATAAAAGGATGAAGTTATAAAATTAAAGAAGGGTTAGCCCGCTCTTACACAATACATAGAAGTTCTATATATTGAGTTCCTCGGGTGAATCCGACCCTTATATGTATGATAGATAAGATTAGAGCGAGCTTTTCGGCTTTGTTTCTCCTTTATAATCAAGCATGCCGCCAGCCATATTTACTACATTATAGCCCTTCTCTTGTAAATAGGCACAAACATTTCCGCTGCGCGCACCAGAGCGGCAAATAAAGATTGTTTCCTTTTCTTTATCAATGGCATCAAGTTGCTCTGGGATATCATTCATGCGAATGTGACGTGCTTGAGGGATCATTCCTTGTTCAACCTCTTCATCCTCACGCACATCAATCAATTCAAGTTTTTCACCTTTTTCAAGTTTATGCTGTATTTCTTCAGGAGAAATTTCCTTAATTTCGTACATGTCGAACATCCTTTCAGTTTTAATACCTGCATTATATCAATTATAGATATCAGGTTCCAGTTTCGGGAGCATATCGTGTCTGAGTATAGTTCTTGGGTGGCACCTCCAAGATATCCCCAAAAAAACCGACCCGCAAGTAAAAAGATACTTGCTAAGTCGGTCTAAAAATTAATTGGCAACAATATTAACCAGTTTACCTGGAACAGCAATTACCTTGCGAATTGTTTTTCCATTCACTTGCTCATTCACACGATCATCGGCAAGGGCAATTTGCTCAAGTTGATCCTTTGTTACATCTTTTGCAACAAGCAGCTTAGCACGAACCTTTCCATTCACTTGAACGACAATTTCAATTTCATTTTCAACAAGCTTTGCTTCATCGAAGACAGGCCATGCTTCATACGAAATAGTTGTATCATGCCCAAGCTTGTTCCAAAGCTCTTCAGCTAAATGAGGTGCGATTGGAGAAAGTAATTTTACAAAGCCCTCTACATACTCTTTTGGGAGGACGGTTGCTTTATATGCTTCATTAATGAAAACCATTAATTGGGAAATTGCTGTGTTAAAGCGTAATCCTTCAAAGTCTTCCGTTACCTTTTTCACTGTTTGATGGTATATACGCTCAAGTGATTCACTTGATTCATCCACAACCTTTGGACTTAATTCACCGTTGTCTTCTATAAATAAACGCCAGATTCGATCCAGGAAACGTCTTGCTCCATCAAGACCGGTTGTAGACCATGCAATAGATGCTTCTAAAGGTCCCATGAACATTTCATATAAACGAAGTGTATCAGCACCATGTGTTTCCACAATTTCATCAGGGTTTACAACATTTCCTTTCGATTTACTCATTTTTTCGTTATTTTCCCCAAGAATCATCCCTTGGTTAAATAGCTTTTGGAATGGCTCCTTTGTTGGAACAACCCCGATATCATATAAAAACTTATGCCAGAAACGAGCATAAAGCAAGTGAAGAACTGCGTGCTCTGCTCCGCCAATATAGATGTCAACTGGAAGCCATTGCTTTAATTTTTCATCAGCTGCAAGTGCTTCACTGTTGTTTGGATCGATATAGCGCAGATAATACCAGCAGCTTCCCGCCCATTGCGGCATAGTGTTTGTTTCACGACGGCCTCTCTTACCTGTTTCTGGATCGACAACATTGACGAAATCTTCAATGTTAGCGAGCGGTGATTCTCCTGTACCAGATGGCTTAATTTCAGTCGTTTTTGGCAGTACAAGCGGAAGCTCTTCTTCAGGAACTGCAGACATTGTTCCATCTTCCCAATGGATGATCGGAATCGGCTCACCCCAGTAGCGTTGCCGGCTGAATAACCAGTCACGCAGACGATAAGTAACCTTCTTTTCTCCTTTTTTATTCGTTTCAAGCCAAGCAATCATATTTTCAATTGCTTCTTGCTTACCAAGACCATTTAAGAAATCTGAGTTAACATGCTCACCGTCGCCGGTATACGCTTCTTTTGTTATATCTCCGCCACTAACAACTTCTTTTATGGGCAAGTCGAACTTTTGAGCAAATTCATAGTCACGCTCATCATGAGCAGGAACAGCCATGATTGCACCAGTTCCATATGTTGCAAGCACATAGTCTGCTATCCATATTGGCATTTTTTCGCCATTTACCGGGTTAATAGCAAATGCCCCTGTAAATACACCTGTTTTTTCTTTTGAAAGTTCTGTTCGTTCTAAATCACTTTTATGTTTTATTTCATTAATATAAGCTTCAACCTCAGCCTTTTGCTCAACAGTGGTGATTTTTTCTACTAATGAATGCTCTGGTGCTAAAACGGCATAGGTTGCACCAAATAATGTATCAGGGCGTGTTGTAAATACTGTGAAGGTTTCATCAAAACCATCGATAGTAAAGATAACATGTGCACCTTCAGAGCGTCCGATCCAGTTACGCTGCATGTCTTTAATGCTTTCCGGCCAATCCACTTCTTCAAGGTCTTCAAGCAAGCGATCAGCATATGCTGTAATTTTTAACATCCATTGTTTCATTGGACGGCGTTCTACAGGATGTCCGCCACGCTCACTTTTTCCATCAATAACCTCTTCATTTGCTAAAACCGTTCCTAATGCAGGACACCAGTTAACTGGTACTTCATCTACATAAGCTAAACCTTTTTTATAAAGCTGTAAAAAGATCCATTGAGTCCATTTGTAGTACTCTGGATCAGTTGTGTTTACTTCGCGATCCCAATCATAGGAGAAGCCTAATGCTTGGATTTGTCTTCGGAAGTTATCAATGTTTTGCTTAGTAAATTCCGCAGGATCATTTCCGGTATCAAGTGCATATTGTTCAGCTGGCAGCCCAAATGCATCCCATCCCATCGGGTGCAGTACATTATAGCCCTGCATGCGTTTCATTCGGGATAGAATATCTGTTGCTGTATATCCTTCTGGATGCCCTACATGGAGACCGGCTCCTGATGGATATGGGAACATGTCAAGCGCATAGAACTTAGGTTTCTCTGCATCCTCTGTCGTTTTGAATGTTTTATTTTGTAACCAGTAGTCTTGCCATTTCTTTTCAATCTCTTGATGATTGAAGCTCATTTGTTTTCCTCCTTAAAAGCTAGATCTAAGATATATATTGTTAACCGCTTGAACGGATCAAAGTAAGTTCACTTTGCATGTATGCCATTTGAAAATGGGGATATAAAAAATAAAATAACGAAAAAACCCCCCATCCCAAACAGGGACGAGAGGTTTTAATTCCCGCGGTACCACCCAACTTTGGCATAGCGACATGCCCACTTTGACATCCGTAACGTGGATAAACGACAAACATTACTTTACCAAACGAGGCGTTCACATTTGTACTCAAAGGCGAGTTCATCAGCAAAAATCGATTGACTCACACCAGCCGTCAACTCTCTGGACTCATTCATGCAGACTACTACTCCTTATCTCCGTTCATGTTGTATATAGATTTAAGATTATTTTATATAAATTTGACTCGAGATGCAAGCAAACACTTTATTTTAATTTTGGGACTGGCCCGATACCTTTCCTTACTCCCTATTGAACGGTATATCCTCCATCAATGACAACTGCCTGGCCTGTTACGCCTTTGGCATTTTCACTTGCCAGAAAGATGGCATAGTCTGCGATTTCTTTTACAGTTAATAAGCGTTTTTGCGGAATGAGGGGATAGAGAACTTCTTCTAATACATGTTCGAGCGGCACCTTCCTTGTTTTTGCTAAGTCCTCTAGTTGGTTTCGAACAAGAGGTGTGTCAACATAACCGGGACATAAAGCATTTACTGTGATACCGTGTTTTGCTCCTTCTAATGCCGCAACCTTTGTTAAGCCAATCACCCCATGCTTTGCACTATTGTAAGCGGCTTTTCCGGCAAAGCCAATTAATCCATTGATGGAAGCGATATTAAGGATCCTTCCAAATTGCTGCTTTTTCATAATGGGAAAGACATGCTTTGTTGCGATAAATGGGGCAATGAGCATGACTTTTATAAGCAATTCAAACTTTTCAGTTGGAAACTCTTCTATATGTGCAACATGCTGCAGCCCTGCATTATTAACTAATGTATCGATTCGTCCAAAAGCCGCCTCAGTTTGTTTCACAACCTCAATGATCTCTTGTTCTTTCGTAACATCACATTTCAATCCGATTGCTTCCATCCCCAACTCTTTCAGGATTTGAGCACTTTCAGCTACTTGATTTTCATGTAAGTCTGTTAACACTACCTTTGCCCCTTCCACGGCAAAAGCCTTCGCAAGCTCAAAGCCAATTCCTTGAGCAGCACCAGTTAGTAGTACAACCTGTCCTTGAACCACAACGATCAACCTCCGTTCTTAAATCCCTAGTCCGAATGAGAAAAGAATAATTGCCAATACCACTCCTAAGGCTGGAACAATGACTGTTAATGCCCCAACTGGATAATAGGCATCCTGATGAGATTCTCCACAAATACCGCGAATGGTTGTCACAACATACCCATTATGTGGCAATGAATCCAGCGCACCTGAAGAAATGGCGACAACGCGATGCAAGGCCTCAGGATTTACTCCCATATCCATATAATGCGGAGCAAGCAGCGGCAGTGCAATCGCCTGGCCTCCTGACGCCGAACCTGTCATACCTGCAATAACACTAACTGCAATTGCTCCACCAATAAGTGGGCTGCCTGGAATACTTGTCATCGCATTAACGGCAACTTCGAATGCCGGTACAGCTTTAGCCACTCCGCCAAATCCAACTACTGCCGCAGTATTTCCAAGTGCAATCAATGCACCAAGTGTTCCTTCTGAAACAGCATTCCAAAATGATGTGAAATATTTTCGATTTAATAAATACGCCGCAATAACTCCACCTAATAAGGCAATAATTAAGGCAGATTGCTGTAAAGAATCGTGGAAGACAAAGGAAATAATTAGAACAACAAGAAGCGGAATCATCCCTGTTACTGGATGAGGAAGTGCCTTATCTTCATTAACAGGATCATTGGCACGAGCAATAAATTTTTCTCCATTTGCTACGGCCTTCCTAATCATTCTTCTAAGCCACCAATAGCCGAAAATCATCATAAATACCGCAACAATTAAACTAACTTCCCAGCCTGCATAAGGAGATGTTTCTAAATATTCAATCGGAATCCAGTTTTGAATTTCCGGAGAGCCGGCAGATGTCATTGTAAAAGTAACAGATCCAAATGCTAGGGCTGCAGGAATAAAACGCCGCGGCAAATCGGCCTGTCTAAATAAGCTAACCGCCATAGGATAAACTGAGAAAGCGACAACAAACAAGCTAACTCCACCGTATGTTAGTACCGCACATGCAATGACAATCGCCAACACAGCCCGTTTCATCCCGATTTTTTCAACAATCCATTTTGAAACACTATCTGCTGAACCGCTATCCTCCATCACCTTCCCAAAAATCGCGCCGAGTAAAAACATTAAGTACCATGATGCAATAAAACCGGAAAAGCCAGTCATATAATTACCGACTAAATTCGCTTCCCCTTCACCAACCAACTGCGGGAAAAGCGGCAAACCGCTGAACACAGCAACAAATAGAGCACATAGCGGGCCAGCTACTAATAAATTCATGCCTTTCATCGTTAAATAGATTAAAAGTGCTAAACCTCCAATTAACCCGATCATACTTAACATATGTTTTTCCCCCTTTGTTCCAACTTTATGGTACAGGTAGAAGTTTCACATTCTTTAAAACCATTAAGCTGGCTTTTTGCAGATTGTAAGACTCACTTTTTTTGTTAGGTCAATACAGCAGGGTGCTACAGTAAATTCGTTTATAAGTAATCGCTTTCAAAAAAATACGTTTAAGATATTGTTGAAATTTATAATCGAATTCCCCCTCTCTTTTTCACTGTTATATTTTGCAAGTTCTATGCCAACATAAAAGAGATCTAAAAAACGGAGAATAGATTTATATGTTCATACCTGCCATTCCGAATTTACGGAAATTTATTATTGTGTTAGAACTTGTCCATACATATGAGTATTGCAGCACCAACAAAAAAAGAACAGTCCAACTTTCTGGACTGCTTTCCGATTTTCTGGACTCCGTTATTCAAGCCCATATTTTTGAACTTTTTCATACATACTTGATTTACTTATACCTAATGCTTTAGCTGCTTTTCTTTTATCTCCGTCATATTTTTTAATGGTTGAGAGGAGAATATTTTTTTCCGTTTCATTTAGCATTTCCTTAAGTGAAGTCGTTTTTGAATGAATGACCGCTGGCTTTTTTATGTAGTCAGGTATTGCTTCCAACGTTATGACATCTGTTTTTGCAAGATGGATTGCCGCTTCTATGACATTTTCTAATTCACGAATATTCCCTTGCCAGTGATAGTGCTGAAATGTATTCATCACCTCTTCGTGGATCATGGAAATCCGCTTTCCCGTACGTAATGAAACCTTTTTTATAAAATAGCTGACTAATATTTCTAAATCCTCCATTCGCTCACGCAGGGGAGGAATAAACAAAGGAATCACACTGATCCGATAATAAAGGTCACTGCGGAAGGTATGATTTTGCATGAGCAGCTCAAGCGGACGATTTGTAGCCGTAATGACACGGACATCCAATGGTATTGATTTTGTTGACCCTATTGGCTCCACTTCTTTTTCTTGAAGGACCCTAAGCAGCTTTACTTGCATATGTAAACTCATATCGCCAATTTCATCGAGAAAAATAGTTCCTCCATTCGCTTGCTGAAATTTCCCTTTCTTTCCTCCCTTTTTTGCCCCTGTAAATGCACCATCTTCATAACCAAATAATTCAGACTCCAAAAGCTGCTCAGGAATAGCCCCGCAATTCACTTTTATAAATGGTTTTTCACTCCGGTTGCTAAGCAAATGAATGCTGTGGGCAAATAATTCTTTACCTGTACCGCTTTCTCCCCTAATGAGAACAGAGCTGTCAGTTGCAGCTATTGATTTTACTTTTTCCTTTAATTCAGCCATGACGCGGGAGTTTGATTGAATATCATTTAATGTATATTTAGCACCTGTTAGCTCTTGCTGCTCAATAAACGATTGAATGGACGATAAGTGATGGCGTACATGGGAATTCATCTCATGCCATTCCTTTGTATCTCGAAACATAACCGTTCCAAACGCACCTACTATTTTTTTATCAGCAAAAATGGGAATGCGGTTTGCAATCATATAGTTCCCTCGAATATATTGAAGATCTGCGATTTCCTCTACCCCTGTCTGGACAACAATATGCATTCTTGTATTTTCAATAACCTCTGTTACATGCCGCCCAATAACCTCTTCTTTTGTAACCTGGCAAAAACGGCAATAATTGTCATTCATATAAATAATGTCCCCATTGGCATCAACAATAACGATCCAAACGTAAGCGTTCTCAATAACCGTCTCAATAATCTCCTTGGCATACGGAAAACGTTGATTTAACATTTTACCTTCCCCTAGCAAATATTTTTATTTTCATCGTAACATATTGAATTGGACTTAAATAGGGGACAGTCCCCACAACCTTGTGAAGAACCGTCCCCATCTAATCCCATTATGTTCTCGCTGCAGCATTTTCCACTGTTGGTTTCAGTTTTTTATCGTAAAGAATAGTAGTAAAGATTCCAATAATTAACAGACTGATAATGACCATGAATAGGAAATTGATATTATAGTAGTCTGCAATGAATCCGCCAAGAAGCGGTCCGATCATTTTTCCACCTGTTGCAGTACTGTTCACAAAACCTTGATAAAAGCCTTGTCTTCCCTTAGGAGCCAGGCTATCTGCAATTGTCGGCACTGCAGGCCAGACGAGCATTTCTCCAATCGTTAAAATGATCATTGCGATTAAAAAGCCTTTAAAGTGTTCTGCGTTTGCGGCAACAAGGAATGAAACAATAAAAATCATATATCCAATCAACATTTGCTGTTTTATTGTTTTGGCAACATGTTTCACGAACTGCGAAAGAACTGGCTGGGCACAAACAATCAGAACCCCATTGACCGTCCATAACAAACTATATTGGTTTAACGGTATATTCAGTGTTTGTGTGTGTGAAGAAATCGTTGTTGACCATTGTACATATCCAACCCAACACAATAAATAACCAATACATAAAGTAACAAGTGCCGTGAATTTTTGCGGATGTTTCGCAGCAGCCGTTTGATCAAACATAGAGTTTACATGAACCCCATTAATATTTCGGAATCCGAAGAATGCGATCAAGAAAAAAACAGCATATAAGGCTGCATTGGCTAGAAAAATATACTGAAACGAGATGGAAGCGACGATTCCGCCAAGCGATGCACCAGCAGCAACACCAATATTTTGCGCTACATAGATGGCATTAAACGCCTTTCTTCCGCCTTCCGGCCAAACCGTTCCAGCGAGCGCATATGTAGCAGGAAAAACGATTCCAGACCCGAAACCAATTAAAATAAGTAAATAAATATAGATCGGCCAACCATGGAAAAACATGAGGGTCACAACAGCGACTAAGGTAATAATAATTCCTGTCATGATGGATTTATAACCGCCGATTCTATCAAATAATACACCGCCGACAAGGTTGCCAATGACACTAGCTGCTGAATTCAGCATGAGAACAACTCCAGCAACGGTTAATGATTTTCCTAAATGCTCATGAATATAAATTGTATTCAGCGGCCATAAAAAGGATGACCCCATCACATTGGCCATCATACCAATAACAAGCAGCCATAAAGCACGCGGCATCATAATCCCCCCTTAAATGAACTAGATTATTATTTTCAAGCAGCAATAACGTAGATGCTTGTTTTAATTTCAACATTCTAAAAAAAATCACGGAGAGCAAAGATGCAAAAACATCCGCTTTCCGCGAAGATTTCATTGATTGTTCCTCTGAAATTTTAACCGTATTATCATGTGGTTTGCAATAGAAATCAACCACATCCTGCAAAGTTCTAATAATGAGAATTTACCGACTTTTCGATCATTGGAAATCTGTTAATTTAATTGGATATACATGAGGAGATCATCAACAAATTTGCCATCTAGAAAAAATTCATTAATTAGCCTTCCTTGTTCAATAAATCCGCATTTTTTATAGAATTGGATCGCCCCTTCATTTGTTGCTAATACCCGCAGGGATAATTTACTTATGCCCTTTTTACGAGCTCGCTGCTTATAGTTTTCTAAAAGTTTTCTACCAATTCCTGTTCCTTGATACTCTGGATCAACTGCCAGATCGATTTCCATTACATGCTGGTTGGTTTTGAGCGGAGTTGGTGGATGAAAACCTAAATATCCAACTACCTGGCCATTAACAAGTGCGATGAGCTGATTTCCTTCTGGATTTCGATTTTCATATTCATCAACTGATTTCCACGTAATGGTCGAAGGAGTAGTCTTTGAATTCCATACGCGACGATCAATTTCAATTAACCTTTCAAAATCACTTTTCTTTGATAAGCGAATTTCGATTTTCATTATGTAATCCCTCCTAAAAATTATTTTCTCATATAACACAAAAATTGACTGCAATGGTTGCAGCCAATTTTTTTAAGCTATAGTCTCTTTTTTAGTGCTGAATGAAATTTATTATTTGTTACTTTGTATGCATTCTTAAATTTTCAAAAAGGACCAAAACGGTCCTTATTATATTTTAATTACTTTCAACTCTTTGCTTAGATTTTATCGGCTGCCCTTTTTTCGCATTCTTTGCTTTCGTTTGAATGACAGGATCTAGATCTTGGCCAAGCTCAAGATCATTATTGTTTACACCATTTTTTGTTTTTTGCTCGGGATTATTTTGTTTTGAACGCTTTTTCATATGGATCCCCCTAGTGTCTTAATAAAATCATTTCATTTTGTAATGCTTGGAGCTGAAGACGCATACGGTAAAGCTGATCCTGCTGCTGATCATTCGCACTAAGGGACAAATGATTAATATCATTTACTGCGTTTTCAAGTCCTTGAAGTGCTTTTGTATATTCGGTTTCATTATAATGCTCTTGCTGGGCACCTGTTTTACATTGTTCACGTGCATATTTCATTGCTTCGTTGCAGCGTTGCAAATATTCGTTAACGGATTGTCTTGTTGCCATCTGTATCTCTCCTCCAAACGATATGAAGTCAATTGAAGCTTCATCAATTTTATTGTTTGCAGGCTGAACTAAAAACTTAACTAATAATAATTGGTAAGTAGGAAAGAAAACTGTTATTCAGCCAGTGATCATGATAAACTTTTCTGATGAAGATTGATAAATCAGCAAAATAAGGAGGTATTTTCATTTTGAACAAATTAAATCCATTTATGTATGCCTCTGACGATAAACGTTATCATACGTGGAATTACCATTTACGCCAAACTTTTGGTCATAAGGTTTTTAAAGTAGCATTAGATGGCGGTTTTGATTGTCCAAACCGTGATGGCACTGTTGCATATGGCGGATGCACATTTTGTAGTGCAGCGGGTTCTGGTGATTTTGCCGGTAACCGAGCTGATGATCTCGTTACACAATTCAATGAGATTAAAGCAAAGATGCATAAAAAATGGAAGGATGGAAAATATCTTGCCTACTTCCAGGCTTACACAAATACTCATGCACCTGTTGAGGTGTTAAAAGAAAAATATGAGGCTGTACTTGGATTGGATGGAGTTATCGGATTATCCATCGCCACACGGCCTGATTGCCTACCTGACGATGTTGTTGAATATTTAGCCGAGCTTAATGAGCGAACCTATTTATGGGTTGAAATGGGTTTGCAAACCATTCATGAACGAACAGCTCTGCTGATTAACCGCGCCCATAATTTTGAGTGTTATGTTGAAGGTGTGAACAAATTACGCAAGCATGGTATTCGAGTTTGTTCTCATATTATTAACGGCCTGCCTTTAGAAAATAACGAAATGATGATGGAAACAGCTAAAACAGTTGCGAACCTTGATGTTCAAGGAATAAAAATCCATCTTTTGCATTTGTTAAAAGGAACCCCGATGGTTAAACAATATGAAAAAGGGAAGCTAGAATTCCTTTCACAGGAGGAATATGTCAACCTAGTTTGCGACCAATTAGAAATTCTTCCACCTGAGATGATTGTTCATCGGATTACAGGTGATGGACCTATTGATTTAATGATTGGTCCAATGTGGAGTGTTGATAAGTGGAATGTATTAAATTCCATTGATGCTGAATTAAAAGTGAGAAATAGTTACCAAGGGAAATTTTATACAAAAGAAGGGATCAATACGTTATGAAGCTACAACGAATTTTGCCCTTTGCAAAACAGCTTTTGCAAACTGCTGTCAAGCAGGGTGATACGGTCATTGATGCAACAATCGGCAATGGTCATGATACCGTTTTTTTAGCAAAGCTGGTTGGAGAAAATGGACATGTCTATGGGTTTGATATTCAAGCAGAAGCAATAAATAATACAATCGATCGCCTTAAGGCAGAACAATTAGACAAGCACGTAACCCTCTTTCATCATGGACATCAGCATCTAAAAGCAACGCTCCCCGCTGAACTACATGGACAAATAGCAGGTGCGATTTTTAATCTTGGTTATCTTCCCGGCGGTGACCATTCGATTGTCACCGTACCAGAAACAACAATTTCAGCAATTGATCAGCTTTTGGATATGTTAAAGCCAGAAGGGATGATTGTCATCGTGATTTATCACGGCCACGATGAGGGAAAAGTTGAACGAGATGCCTTGATGGATTTCGTCAAAACAATTAATCCTGCAGATGCCCATGTGTTACAATATCAATTTATTAATAAACAGAACAATCCTCCATATATCATTGCTATTGAAAAATGCTAAATTGACGGACAGAAATGAGCAGCTTCTTATATGGGAAGGTGCTTTTTTCATGACCATTAACTATTAGTGTATAGGAAAAGGCATCTATGTGAGGAAACATTGATGCCTTTTTAAAAAAATTTTAGCATTTGGACAGGAGCCTTTAAGAACTTTTCTTCCAAGGAAGCTTTTGAAAAGCACGATAAGCTCTTCCATTCACATAAAAAAAGTAAGAGGTCATTCCGCCTAATTTTATGAGCCTTTTTGCTAATTTATGTAGTTCTTTATGTGAAGCGACCTTATCATCAGATAAATATACACCTAATAAGCCGCGGTTTATTAGTTTGTGAAAATTTTCATGAGGAATTCCTGATAAGTGGTGGTCAGCCTTCTCGACAAAATGCTCCAGTCTATTCATCATCATCGACTCTGAATCATAATAGCTGCAAAAATTTAAATCCCCTCCAATTTCGTCTTCTTCCTGGTCTATTAAATAATCAAGCAAAATATGCAACCCTTGTACATAAGGGAAATAACTTTCCCTTATTTGAACGGCCTGTTTTTCTTCAAAGTCTTCTTGAAAGGCATAGGCTACTAAACAAAAAATCCCAAGAGTTGACCCTGTGCATGCGGAAAACTCAAACCATTCCATTTCCGGTAAATTTTCTTTATGACGTTCAAACCAATCTTCAAGCCTTGGAACTCTTTCTTCTTTTTTCACATGCTTATGTACTTGTAAGTCACAATAATAGCTTGATAATTCCAGTAAGTATTTTGAGATGACCGGGTAATGCTCTAAATCAGAAAGAACATTTTGACAAGTTTGGACAAGCTTATGTAAGTAGCCGCCATCATCTTGGTCCTCACGAAATTGATAATAATTCTTGCATCGAGCTCCACAAGTAAGGGCATCAAGCATCGATTGATGCAGCATTCTAAAATCAACCGGGTCTAATGATGTACTGCGGTCACACAAATTATCCAAATAATCACTTATCGTTTGATAAGCCACAATGAATTCAATGCATTGTTGCTGATGTGATCCGGATATCATTGACAAAATCCCGCCGCCTTCACAGTGAAACCCCTTTTTATCAATGCTTGCGATCGCTTGATTTCTTAGCTCCTTATTTGGGATTTTTTCCGCTTGCTCTCTCCAATACTTAATATAAAAATGAACAATTGGAAAAACTTCTCGATATACTTTTGCCATGAGTCTAATTGGGTGCTGTGGTACTGTCAAAGGGGTGTCACCTCTTGCTAATTATTTTAAAAGTAAGATGGTCATAAATAAGAGATCTTTCCCTTATCCTGCGTAAATAACAATCTCAGCTGATTTCTACTGTTTTAGGACAATGTGCGTCAAAAAAACGTTTTGCTGCTTCAAATACTTCGTCACGCTCAGGCTCGCTAAAAATTTCATGATAAAAACCTTTCCATTCCTTATAAGATTTTTCCATAAGGTCAACCTTATTAAACCATTCCTTTACCAATGATTTGTCTACGATTTTATCTTCTCCGCCTTGCATAAGGAGCAAAGGAATGTCCTGAAATTTTTTCACCTGGTTTTGCGCTTCTTCCATTGCCTTTATTAATTCACGATACCATCTAACCGAAACCTTTGTCACATATAATGAATCATTTTCATCCGTATCCTGTACAGCTTTGTTTCGGGTTGCAATTGAGACGCTTAATTTAGATTCTACCTTAAAAGTCGGAGCAATTATATTAAGACCTCTTGAAGCAAGCTCTAACGCTTTGTTCGGTTTGTATAAAATGCCTAAACAAGGTGACGAAAGGATAACAGCTTTCACTTCATGATGTTTCTCCTGAAGAGCCCGAATCACAATAAGGCCTCCCATGCTATGCCCAAGTAAAAATAAAGGCAAACCAAATTTTTTCGCTTCTTTTAACCAGGCGTTCACCTCAATTATATATTCATCAAATGATTCAATATGTCCTCTTCTTCTTGTCGTTGTTCCTTGCCCGGGCAAATCCCCCATCACAACATGATATCCGGCCAATTTCCACATTTCTACAAGCCACTTATAACGGCCATGATGTTCAGCAGCTCCATGAACAATTACAATTACGCCTTTAGGTTGTTCAACCTCAGATTCCCATTTCCACATGATTGCTGCCTCTCCTTTCCATCAATTAAAGAAATCTCTGTTATAATATTAGTACGAAAATACATATTCTTTCCATAAGAAAGGGTTGAAAAAAATGATTTATCCATACAAAGATAAAACACCAAACATCGCAGATTCGGCTTTCATTGCCGATTATGTGACAATTACCGGGGATGTAGTGATTGGTGATGAATCAAGTATATGGTTCCAAACAGTTATTCGCGGTGATGTAGCGCCTACGATCATTGGAAATAAGGTCAATATTCAAGACCTTTGCTGTCTTCATCAAAGTCCAAATAACCCTCTGATCATAGAGGATGAAGTTACTGTTGGACATAGTGTGGTCCTACATAGTTCAATTATTCGCAAAAAAGCGCTGATCGGGATGGGATCCATAATTTTAGATGGAGCAGAAATTGGTGAAGGAGCATTTATTGGTGCAGGAAGTCTGGTTCCTCCCGGAAAAAAAATCCCTCCTAACTCTCTTGCTCTTGGCAGACCTGCGAAAGTCGTAAGAACACTAACTTCTGAAGATATAAAAGACATGGAGAGAATCCGGCGTGAATATGTTGAGAAGGGGCAGTATTATAAATCGATCCAACATCCATCTTCGAGATAATTCCATCACATTTTTTTGCATATATATTAAAAGGCTGGAATCGGCGAAAGGTCGATTCCTAATTACTCACAAACTCTTCCTCTTTAATACCTATAAAACATGCCGCAAACTTCTGATTTATAACCTAAAAATCCAATTATTATCTTTTCAATTATTCATATTATATGCAAACAACACTCAGCCAATAGTCAATTGTATCGAAATCGTTAAATATTTGAAAATTCCGTGAAGGAATTTTTTACAATTTCTTATTATTAACTAAATATTTCTCACTTAAAATATAGAAAAGGAGCAAATAAAGGAGCGTTCTAACAGATGAAAACAAAGCTTTTGACAAACATGTATGATTTTGAATGCAGGCTTTTTCGAAGTGTGAATCGTCATTTCGATCAAAAATTCCTCAATTTTTATTTCCGCACGATTACCCATCTTGGAGGTGCGGTTGCGACAATCGCTGTAAGCCTATTTCTTATCTTTTTTACGAGAGGTCAGTTTCAAGCAACAAGTATAGCAAGTGCAGTTTCACTGCTCATCAGCCACCTTCCCGTTGCGATTGTAAAAAAACTATATCCTCGTAAACGGCCGTACCTAGCACTTATAGAAACAAAAGTAGCTGATAATCCATTAAAGGATCATTCATTCCCATCAGGACATACAACAGCTATTTTTTCTGTCATTATCCCATTTATTTTATTTACGCCGCAGCTTGCAATCGTCTTAATTCCACTTGCGATCAGCGTCGGCCTTTCAAGAATGTATTTAGGATTACATTATCCGTCTGATGTATTAGCCGGCTGCTTACTTGGAAGCTCTTCTGGATTTATAAGCTATTTTTTTGCAAGTGAAGCGATTTTAGCCAAAATAGGCTAGTTTTTTCAGCCTTTTTGAACGACATATTTAGACGGTTAATCATCCGGTCGTCTTCATATTGTTAAGTAGACACCTTTCACTTTTTGGTAATTGGGGGGATTTGATGAGAATAGCTATTTTCACTGACACATATGCACCTGATGTTAATGGAGTGGCAAGAACATTAAAACGATTCACAGATTACCTTGAGAAAAATGGAATTGAGTTTAGAGTGTTTGCACCTGAGAGTACAAATGAAAGCTTATTTTCCAGTCATATTCATCGTTTCACAAGTCTGCCATTCTTTTTATATCCCGAATGCCGATTGGCATTGCCAAATATGCTGCATGTAAAGGCCGAGCTGCAACGTTTTAAGCCAGACCTAATTCATGTTGCAACACCTTTTAATATAGGTCTTTGCGGCTTACGCTATGCAAAAAAATTAAACATACCAATCGTGGGTTCTTATCATACAGATTTTGATCAATATTTGGAATACTACGACCTTCAATTTCTTTCTAAATTTTTATGGAAGTATATGCATTGGTTTCATAAACCTCTTCGAAAAATATTTGTTCCATCAAAAGAAACGATGGAGCAATTGAAGCGAAAGGGATTTGCAAATATCCGCATTTGGGGGAGGGGTGTTGATTGCAGCCTTTTCCATCCAAGATATTCAAAACAACAAATCATTGATGAATATGGCATTAATGAAAAGTTCATTTTATCATACGTTGGCCGCCTTGCTCCTGAAAAGGATATTGAAACCTTGATGACAATTTCTAAGCATCTTCCTGATCATGTAAAAAATCAGGTTCATTGGCTAATCGTCGGAGATGGTCCTTCTAAAGAAGAAATGGAAAAAAATGCACCTAAAAATATGACTTTTGCTGGGTACTTAAGTGGTGAAAGACTTGCAAAAATTTATGCGAGCTCAGATCTTTTTATCTTTCCTTCCCCTACAGAAACTTTTGGAAATGTGGTTCTTGAGGCTTTAGCAGCGGGGACACCTGTTATTGCAGCCAATTCAGGCGGAGTAAAAAATATTATTCGCCATGAGGCAACTGGCTATCTATGTGAACCCAAAGATGCAGATCAATTTATTCATGCTATTATTCATTTATTAAATCATCATGCTCTGCGCGTAAAAATGGGTGACGCCGCACGTACCTATGCATTGTCACAAACATGGGAGCAAATCTTCGAGGGCCTCTTAAAAGAATACGAAGATGTACTTATTGAAAAGAGCCAAATTCGTTATGCATAGTTTTTATAAGGTTTAGCTTCCTATCAAGGGACTAAACCTTTTTCTTTTCTAAATACATTGACAGTATATAGATATTTTTATAATATATCTATAAATACACAAACAAAATAATAAAATGTTTATTTTCGGAAAGAAGGTTTTCATTTTGGAAATTTCGGAAGTGTTTTGGAACGCATCGATCGCTGAACTAAAAAGAGGATATGTAGAAGATCCTGATTCCTATATTTGCCTCCTTTGTGGTGAGAACATACAAAAAGGAATTATTTATCCCTATGAAGGTACCCTTTATGAAGCAGAAAAATATATGCAGATACATATCGAAAGCACTCATCGATCTGTATTTGATTATTTAATCGCACTAGATAAGAAGCTTACCGGCCTAACCGATCATCAAAATCAGCTTCTTCGCCTCTTTTTCCAAGGGAAAAGCGATAAGGAGGTTCAAAAGGAACTGGAAATTGGAAGTGCCTCTACCATTCGTAACCATCGATTTCTTTTAAAGGAAAAGGAACGTCAAGCAAAAACATTTTTGGTATTAATGGAATTGCTGAAAGAACAGGATAAACATGCACCTGCTTTCTTACCTATGCATAGAACCGCCAAAATGATTGATGATCGCTACAATATTACCTTGGAGGAACAACAGGAAATTGTAAAGAAATACTTCCCTGAAGGCTCAAGCGGACGCTTAAAAGCATTTCCGCCTAAGGAAAAGCAAAGATTAATTATTCTAAGGGAAATTGCAAAACGTATAAAAGGCGAAAAAACGTATGATGAAAAGGAATTGAACCAAGTATTAAGTGCTGTTTACGATGATTATGTGCTGATTAGAAGATATTTAATCGAGTACGGATTTTTAACACGAAAACCTGATGGAAGCCAATATTGGTTAAGAAAATAAGGAGTAGAAGGAAGGGAAAAACATTGGAACGGAAAAAAGAGCTGAAACAATCTTATAAAGAAATGCCAATTGAAGCAGGAGTTTACCAAATTAAAAACAACAAAAATCAAAAAGTTTTTATCGGCAGTACAAGAAATCTAAAAACATTAAACGGAATCAGATTCACGCTTGAGAACGGCGGTCATATGAACAAAGAATTACAAAGTGATTGGACTCATTATGGGAATGAATTTTTTACCTTTGATATATTAGAAATTCTTAAAAAGAAAGATCAAAAATATTTTAACGAAAAGGAAGAGCTTGGGAACCTTCAGCAAAATTGGATTGAGCGTCTTCAGCCATATGGAGAACGAGGTTATAATTAGAGAGAAATCATTATTTAATTTAAAAGCGGCTCGCTTTAGAAGCCGCTTTTTTTGACATTAATCACTTATTTTTCTTACTGACTGACGCAAAGCATCACCTAATGTAATTAGTTTTTGTGATGATTGATTTATTGTTCCTAACGCATGGAGCTGCTCATCAATAGATGCAGAAATCTCTTCAGTAGATGCTGTCGTTTCTTCTGCAACAGCCGAGATATTTTGAATTGAGTCTAAAATAATGTAACTATGTTCTGAAACAATTTCAATCTCTGTATTTAATTTGGATATACCAGCAATTATGTTGGAAATGGACGCTGAAATTTGATTAAATTCATTCTCCGTTGCCAAGACACTTTGATTTAATCCATTTGAAATTTCTGTCGTTTGTGCCATGACAAGAACGGTTGATTCCGTTTCTTTTTCGATATTTTGAATCATCTTTTGAATTTGCGAGGTTGCCTGATTCGTTTCTTCTGCAAGTTTTCTTACCTCATCTGCCACGACTGCAAACCCTTTTCCATGCTCCCCGGCTCTTGCTGCTTCAATGCTTGCATTTAGTGCCAAAAGATTTGTCTGTTTAGAAATATTATCAATTGTCGTCACGATTCCGGATATTTCATGTACACTTTGATAAAGCGTTGTTATCCCAAGACTAATTTGATCTAACATGTTTGCATTCTCTTTGTTCGCAGCTTGTAATCCATTCACACTTTCTTTACCAGAACGAACTGCTTTAGCGCATTCCTCTGTCAATTGGATCATGACATTGCTTTCTTCGGTCATGTTTGTAATGTTGACCTGTAAATCATTTGCTTTATGGCTGGTTGATTCAATATCTGTTGCCTGTAAAACTGAACCTTTTGATATTTCACTTAAAGCATTCCCAATCTCCTCACATGTAGTGAATGTTTGTTCTGTCAGAGCTGAAAGTTCATGTGCAGAACTGGAAATTGATTTGCTTTTATTTTCAAGGTCGTTTAGCATCGCTTTTAGATGTTCCTTTAATTGCTTCATTGATTGTTCTAAAGAGTCAAATTCATCATGCTCTTTATCCAACGGTTTATCTTTCAGTCTACTAGTAAGTTCAAATAAAACTGAGAGAATCTCTTTAAATCTTATTAGTTTTCTTTGAATGATGAAATAAAAAATAGAAAGGCCACTAATAATGATTGCTGCTGTCACAATGATAGTCATCAAAGCAACATACTGCCATTCCTGATTCTGAGCTTGTCCATTACTAACAAAATAAAACATAAACAATCCAATTAAACCAATCATCACAGCTGCTACAATAACAAGACTTGTTTGTATTTTCAGCAAGATCGCTTTATAAAGCTTCATTTCTTTTTCCATTGTGAAACCCCCACAATTAAATATATATGTATTACATCGGATTCAACGACGAAAATGTTAAGGGTAACAACCAACATTTTTTTAAAATCAGATCCGACTAGCATTAAACGCTCAGGAATAGAAGGACGTTCTGTGCCTTCAATACCTGGGGGGCTAGGCGTTGGAACTAGGCACAAAACTATGTGAAATTTTTATACTTGATTACTTTTGAAAAAGAGCTTAGCCATTATAATATTAGCTAAGCTCTATCCATTATTTATCATCATGATAATGCTCGTTTTCTGTTTCCTGATGTTGTTGATGTTCAGTCTCAGTTGATTTTATTGTAGTACCTTCCCCTACCTGAATTTCTTTTACAGGCATCGTGTGATAGTCTTTTACATCAGTATGAGCAATCACTTGATAGGTTCCATCCTCTTTAAATAAATAATCGATTTTATATGTACCTGCATCAATCAGCTTTGCTTCAACTTTTTCTGATGCATCTCCATGTTTTATCTCAAAGGTCACCTTTGCATCATCAACTAAATCTTCACCATAATAAACATTCGCTGTAATCGGTACGGTTTCATTTTTATTAACATGCTCTTTTGCCTGAATTTCCACTCTTGGCGCTTTCACTTCCTCATCTGCTGTTTGCTGGTGGGCTCCATGTGTCTCTGTCTCCTGGCAACCGCTTATAATCAGACTAAAGATCAGACAGACAAAAACGAAAATGATATTTTTCAATTTATAGACCTCCAAAGTATTCTTTATTAAGATATACCATAAATGTAACCTCAAGATGATGATACGTCTACTACTTCATCATTTATTCACATTTCGAAGACAAAGTATCCCACTAAATTTATAATTCTTGATAAGAAGATATATTTGAAAACAAAAGGGTCTGATCCACAACACAGAAATACAGAACTATTATTAAAGCTCTATAATTCCTGTTGTTGAGTTATCAGACCCTACTTCAGACAGCATTATGCTGTTATTATTTATTTAATGCTTCTTTGCTTAATACTTCAGCTTTGTCTGTTCTTTCCCATGGAAGATCCAAATCATGACGGCCAAAATGTCCATATGCTGCAGTCTGCTTGTATATTGGACGACGAAGATCAAGCATTTTAATAATACCTGCTGGACGTAGGTCAAAGTTGTTGCGAACAACATCTACTAATACGTCTTCTGATACTTTGCCCGTACCAAATGTATCAATTGAAATAGAAACAGGCTGTGCTACACCGATTGCGTAAGCTAATTGAACTTCACATTTATCAGCTAAACCAGAAGCAACAATGTTTTTCGCTACATAGCGTGCAGCATATGCAGCAGAACGGTCAACCTTTGTTGCGTCCTTACCAGAGAATGCACCGCCACCATGACGTGCGTAACCGCCGTATGTGTCAACGATGATTTTACGCCCAGTTAGACCGGCATCACCTTGAGGTCCGCCAATAACGAAACGTCCAGTTGGATTAATGAAATATTTCGTGTTTTCATCAATTAATTCTGCAGGAACAACTGGCTTAATTACATGCTCTTTAATGTTTCGTTGAATTTGCTCTAAAGAAATTTCCGGATGATGCTGTGTCGAGATAACAATTGTATCAATGCGAACGGGTTTATCATTTTCATCATATTCAACAGTTACCTGTGTTTTACCGTCAGGACGTAAGTATGGAAGTATATCTTCCTTACGTACCTCTGTTAAACGACGAGATAATTTATGTGCCAATGAAATTGGAAGGGGCATTAACTCCTTCGTTTCATTACAAGCAAAACCAAACATTAATCCTTGGTCTCCAGCTCCAATTGCTTCAATTTCTTCATCCGTCATTTGCCCTTCACGAGCCTCAAGAGCTTGGTCCACACCCATTGCAATATCAGGGGATTGCTCATCGATTGACGTTAAAACTGCACATGTTTCGGCATCAAATCCATACTTAGCACGAGTATAGCCGATCCCTTTAATTGTTTCACGAACAATTTTTGGAATATCTACGTAAGTGCTTGTTGTAATTTCTCCAGCAACTAGTACTAATCCTGTTGTAACAGATGTTTCACACGCTACACGTGCATTTGGATCTTTTTCAATAATAGCATCAAGGATTGAATCTGAAATTTGGTCACAAATCTTATCTGGATGGCCTTCTGTTACAGACTCAGAAGTAAAAAGACGTTTTTTAGTCATAATTTAAAGCTGCCTCCTCATATTCGTTTACATTCTATTTGATCCGGAACTCTTCCCTAAGTCTGATTACAATTAGAAAAACTTGGCCTCGCCTAATATGGAGCAGCCATTAGTTTTCTAGTAAAAAGAATCACGTTGGCATGTTTTGTGAACAGAAGTAGTATGTACCTTTACCACATGCATTCCAAGTAAAAACTTTAATGAAGAAGATACTCTTTTTTTCTGTTATCAAAAAAACCTTTCCTCATGAGGAAAGGTTTGTAATCGTTCATAGCCTTTCGCTCTTATCGATCAAGGTCTTCGCCTTGCATCAGGTTAGCACCTTTGCGTCGAAAAATGCCGTTTTTAGTATGCGCATTGTAAATAGAGGTATTAGATAGGAGTTTTTGCCTTAGCAAGCTTACGCTTGCTTGAATGATGCTTTGCATCATTCTCGATCTAAGAAAAGCACTATATAATGCAAAATAAAATGTATTTTGCATCATGCCGTGTTTTTCTTAGATCAGGCAAAAAAACTGCTAAAAATAGCATCTCTATAAATAGGCGCACAGTTCGCCATTTTCCTTTTATAGCAGGTTGCTGGGTTTCATAGGGCCTGTCCCTCCACCAGCTCGGGATAAGAGAATCCGTTCAAGGAAATATCATAGCGTACTGATTTACTACTGTCAACCAAAATCAACAAGTTACCTGCATAATTCTTTTTTTCTACCTAAGCATAAGGTAATAAGCATGAAAATAAGAAATTGATCTTCTTCTAATCTTTAGTCTTACCCAATATAAAATCATCTATTAATGTTACCTAAGGCTTGGGATTACTTCAATCAAGATAGAAGGGAAAGTTCTATTTTATAAAAAAATAAAAATGGGCTTTAAAAATCGTTTATTTTTGATAATTAGTATGTTTTAATAAAATTAATGTGTTATACTATTTAAAACGAAGCCAGAATGCTGTATTATATCACTATCAGGTAAATTTTTTGTGAAAAGGATGGTAATGGGGATGAATAGTGTGGATATAACAAATGAGTTAGCATTACTTGTAGAAGGGGAAAATGCCAGACATAATTTATCAGTTGCTCAACTCGTTGAAAAGGTACTTGAACGCAAGGAAGGAATATTAACTTCAACAGGTGCCATCCGAGCAACTACTGGGGCCTATACTGGCCGATCTCCTAAAGATAAATTTATTGTTAAGGAACGTTCAATCGAACATAAAATTGATTGGGGTACGATTAACCAGCCAATTTCAGAGGAAGCCTTTGATAAACTATATAGCAAAGTCATTACTTACTTAAAAGAACGAGATGAGTTGTTCATTTTCGATGGGTATGCTGGTGCCGACCCGCGCTTTCAATTGCCGCTTCAGGTTATAACTGAGTATGCATGGCATAATTTATTTGCCAGACAGCTTTTTATTAAAGGCAGCAAGGAATCTGAAACAAAAGAAAAGCCGTTTACAATCCTTTATGCCCCACATTTTAAAGCCGATCCAAATATCGATGGCACCAATTCTGAAACATTTATTATTGTATCCTTTGAGAAACGAACCATTTTGATTGGCGGGACGGAATATGCTGGTGAAATGAAAAAGTCTGTCTTTTCCGTTATGAACTTCTTATTACCGGAAAATAATATTCTTTCCATGCATTGTTCGGCAAATGTTGGCTTTGAAGGAGATGTTGCGCTGTTTTTCGGATTATCAGGAACAGGAAAAACAACATTATCTGCAGATCCGAACAGACGCTTAATCGGCGATGATGAGCATGGCTGGTCTACCTCAGGTGTTTTTAATATTGAAGGCGGATGCTATGCAAAATGCATTAATTTGTCTAAAGAAAAAGAGCCGCAAATTTTTAATGCGATTCGTTATGGTGCTGTGTTAGAAAATGTTGTTGTCGATAGTGAAACCCGTGAAGCTGATTATGATAATGCCTTTTTCACTGAAAACACCCGTGCAGCTTATTCGTTAGAAGCGATCGATAAAGTCATTATGCCAAGCATTGCAGGACATCCACAAACGATTGTATTTTTAACGGCAGATGCATTTGGCGTATTGCCTCCAATTAGCAAATTAACTAGAGAACAAGCAATGTACCATTTTTTAAGTGGCTATACGAGCAAGCTTGCAGGTACAGAGCGCGGGATAACGGCTCCAGAAGCAACGTTCTCCACATGCTTTGGTTCACCTTTCTTACCTTTGCAAGCAACACGTTATGCAAACATGCTCGGTCAAAAAATCGATGAACACGAAGTTCAAGTATTTTTAGTGAATACAGGCTGGACCGGTGGAGAGTACGGGGTAGGAAGCAGAATCAAGCTTCAATATACAAGAGCAATGGTTCAGGCTGCAATTGAAGGAGACCTTGACCATATTGAAACAATTAAGGATGAAGTATTCGGATTAAATATTCCAATTCACGTTCCTGGTGTACCAGATGATAAATTGCAGCCTCATCTTACTTGGGGCTCCAAGGAGGCTTATTACACGAAAGCAAAGGAATTAGCCGCTAAGTTTAAGAAAAACTTTGAGAAATTTGCCCATGTCTCACCTGAAATTGAAGAATTGGGCGGACCTGTGGGATAAGAAATGCGCAAGCGCCTTGGTCATCGCCGTACAAACTGGAGGAGCATCGACTGAGATAAAGGAAACACGGTGAGCGAAGCGAGCCGATGTTGACTTATCGTAGGGAGATGATCTGAAGTTTGATAGGCGATAGGCGCTGGAGCTAGACACCGAAACTTAGTACAACTTAGTACAGAATTTTATACTTTCCTATCACGTAAGAAAAACCGGACAAATTGCCCGGTTCTTTTTGTTTTGTGGATATCCGAATATCTTCTTTTTTTCTCAAAAAGATTCTTTCACACACTATTCTTTTATCGATCCTAAGAGAGCCCCTTTCGTAAAATGCTTTTGCAGGAAAGGATAAACCAATAACACCGGTATTGTTGCAACTACTATGACAGCCATTTTAACTGTTAATTCTGGTGGAGGTACATCTGTAAACTCTGCTCCATCATAGCTTAGCCCACTTGCCAGAACTACAATTTGACGCAATAACACCTGAATAGGCCATAAATCGGAATTATTAATATACAAAATCGCATGCATATAGGTGTTCCAATATGTTACTGCATAAAACAAGGAAATGGTCGCAATGGCCGGCATTGAACAAGGAATAATAATCCTAAATAGTATTCCAAAGTCATTGCATCCATCAATCTTTGCGGCATCTTCCAATGAGTCAGGTAACCCCTGAAAAAAGCTTTTTAAGATAATCATATTAAATACATTAATTGAAACGGGGATGACTAAGGCTAGTAAAGAATCAAGCAACCCTGTATATTTTACTGCTAAAAATGTTGGGATCATCCCGCCATTAAACAGCATGGTGAATACGAAAAAAAACATAATAAATCTTCGCCCAACTAAATCTTTTCTCGAAAGTCCATATGCTGTTAAGACAGAAAGAAACATGCTCCACAATGTCCCTCCTGCTGTAACAACAATTGATACTAATAGAGATCGAAATATTGTATCCGTAGAAAAAATGTATTTATAGGCTGCTAAACTCCATTCTGTTGGGAAAAGAACAAATTGTTTTTCTGCTAATTCAGCGCTTGTCGTAAAAGAACTCGCTATAACGTGGATAAACGGAAGTACAGTTACCAATGCAATAATGGATAGTAAAAAGATATTTATGATTGAAAATATTCGGCTTCCTAGAGACTTGTCTTCAACCAATTTTATCTCCTCCCAACAATTTAATAAATTCCTTCTTCTCCATTTTTTCTTGCTATCCAGTTAGCAAAGATAACAAGAATAAGTCCAACAATCCCTTTAAAGAAACCAACAGCTGTACTGTAACTAAATTGACCTTGCTTTAATCCAGCCGTATATACATACGTATCAAAAATTTCAGCTACCTCTCGATTTGCAGCATTTAATAACAAGAAGACATGTTCAAATCCAAGTTCAAGAACATCCCCAATTTTTAAAATGAGCAAAATGATAATAACTCCTTTTATGGCAGGCAACGTAATATGCCACATTTGCTGGAGTCGATTCGCTCCATCCATTCTCGCTGCTTCATATAATTGAGGATCAATCGCAGCAATTGCAGCAAGATAGATGATCGTACCCCAACCTGCTTCACGCCAAATTACCTGGGTTATATACATCGGCCTGAACCAATCAGGATTCAGAAGGAAATTTATTTTTTCGAAACCAACAGCAGTCAACAATCCATTAACGATTCCACCATCAAGTGTCAGCATGACGTATCCAATTGAAACAATGATAACCCAGGACATAAAATGTGGAATATAAATTAATGTTTGAACCGTGCGCTTAAATGCCATAAACCTTACTTCATTAAGCATTAAGGCTAAAATAATCGGTATCGGAAAGAAAAGAATTAAATTTAACGCAAATAAAATAAGTGTGTTTCCAAAGATCATCCAAAAATCAGGCTCTGAAAATAATCTTTCAAAATGTTCAAATCCTACCCATTCACTTCCAGAAATTCCTAAGTATGGTTTATAATCTTGAAACGCAATAATTAGCCCATACATAGGGACATATTTATAAATAATGAAATACAAAATCCCTGGTAAAAGCATGAAATAGATCCATTTATTTTTCTTAATCCTTCTAATAAGTTCTTTCCGTCGTGTATCTTTCAAAACAATTGGTTCTTTATTTATAACTACCTCACTATTCATTTCTATCATCCTTCCTAGAGTAGACTGGAGAGTAAGACTTATTGGAAAAAAACAGATGATCAGCAATACATCGGATACTGGAAGGTCTGCCTTTTCATCTCCAGTCAATCATCTATTATGCACAGAAGCATTTCGTAAGAAGTATACTTTTTAGAACCTATTACATAACATCAAAGCACAGACAATTAATTCCTTTTACGTTCAATCGCTATTTTCAATCCTTTATTTTCATTAAAGCGTTTTCATTAATAGCCCCGTCTAAGTCTTAATTCTTCACTTGTGCTGTACGGTCTTGCAGCTGATGGACAGAAACCTCCCCCCAGCTCAAATCTTTTACTTGATAAGTTTCAATCATTTCTTCATCAAGTTCAATACCTAAACCCGTTAAACTTCGATCCGGCAAGTGGAGATAACCATCTTTATATTGAACTCTATTTTTTACTACGTCACCGATATATAACTCTGGACCAGTTGGATCAGAAGTATAATTTAAATTCGTGATAGATGCCCCTAAATGCGCCATTGCTGCTGTTCCAATTGATAATTCCTGTGTCGTTCCTAGTATGACACTTTTTCCAGCTACTTCTGCGACTGCTGCTGCTCTTTTCGCTGCGGTTAAGCCGCCAATAAAGACAGGCGAGATATTGAAGATATCAACCGAATCATGCTTTATCATTTCATATTGCTGTCTAGTACTCCAAACATGTTCACTAATCGGATAATCTGTTCTCATTCTTATGTGGTGAAAACCTTCATGATCATTTGCAAGTGCAGGACTTTCAATCATTTCCAATCCCAAATCATACTTCGTTAATCTTTTAACTGCTTGTAGCGCTGTTTTCCAATCAAGTAAGTGACTAAAATCAAGTGATTTTATTTTTACTTTTTGACCAAATTCACGTTGTATAGTGTCTAAAAATGCTTCATCTGCCTCTATGTTTTTTCCAACATATAATCTAAACACATCAAATCCCTGATTTAAACGCTCGCGAACAACTTCAATATTCGCTGCTACTTCATCCATAAACCTCATTCTAAAAATTGGATAACATACCTTTATTTTTTCTCTAACTCTGCCACCCAACAGTTCCGCAACAGAAATTCCCAAATATTTTGCACAAAGGTCATAAAGGGCAGCATCGATTCCATTACGGATAAAACTTCCTTTTTCGTAGTAGTACATTGCCTCTGGGAAATTTCCCGTGAGTTCTTTGTTTAGTTTCATAATATCAAATGGAGTTTCACCAACGAGGACTGACTTTATTACATTTGTTAAGTCTTCAACATCTGGTGCATAACGGGGCAGATGAGAAAAGTCTGACATTTCTCCGATCCCTATTACCCCTTCATCCGAATAAATTTTAACGATAATATGTTTATTTACAAAACCAGTTTGACGTGGAACTCCAACTACTGTTAATTTAATATCAGTGATCTTCATTTTCATCATCCTAACAATTTAATATTTTCTCATACATGTTTGATAGGTAGTTGTGCTTAAGAAGCTAGGTCTCATATTAGACGATAATGTGTCATTTGTATCACACTTCTTTACTTGACTGATAGTTGTGTAAGTCCCCAAGAATTCAAAATACTTCGTAATTCTTCTCGATCATTTTCCTTAAGCTTTGAAACAGGTTGTCTAGTAATACCAGCGTTTAATCCAATTTGCTCCATCGCTTCCTTTATAACAACGACATTATTTCCATTATTATATTTAGCTCGCAAATTTTCGAAAGGGACAACTTCTCTCCACACTTTCCATGTTTCTTCTTGATTATTTGACTGAAGAGCTTTCAGCATTTGAAATGATTTTTCTGGATATAAATTGACGAGTCCTGAAGTAAAACCTACTGCTCCTGCATGATGGAAAAATGGGGCCCATTTCTCAGCCGTCCCGCATATCCAGGCAATATGATATTCGTTAGAAACTGATTGGACGATGCTTGCAAATCTAGGGAGGTCATTAACAGCATATTTAACTGCGACAAGCTTTTCTAAGGGGGCTAATTTGAAAAGAATATCATCACTTAAATGATGATCTTTAAAATAAATGACAGAAGGTAAATCGATTGCTTCAATAATCGTCTGAAAGTAATCGAAAGCACCTTCATTCGTAATATAAGGATGAATAGGCATATGAATCATGATACTATCAGCGCCAACTTCTTTAGCGTAATTTCCCATTTCAATGGCTGTATCAACTGAGTAGCCGATCCCTGCTAAAACGGTTGCCCGCCCATTAACATATTCTACAACTCTTTTAATCTCTTCTTTTGCTTCTTCAATGGTCAATGAATAGAATTCACTTGTGTTCCCACATGGTACAATGACTTTTACACCTTTATTTATGAGAAATTCTACATTCTCTTGTACTCCACTCCAATCTATTTCTTTCGAATTCTTTTTAAATGGAGTAATGGTAATTCCGGATATCGTTTCAAATTTTTTACTAAATTCAGCGTAATACATCATTTCCTCCTTCATGATAAGCTAAAAAGTATCGAAAGATTAAAACCTTTCGCAGCTTATACTCAATCATTTAGTTAAGAAATACATTTTAGTTAACGCTTTCAAAAATGACCATATGAACAGCTGTAAAATAAAGTACTTGTTCTAGAACCTCTCATTCTCTAAATGAGCCACAATAGTTTCCTATTTAAGAACAAGTACTTTAAAGATGATCTACTTTTCTTTTGGTCCATTTAAAACATCCTGGGCTGTTCTTAAAATATGCTGTTTCATCACTTTTTCAGCAAGCTCAGGATCTCTTGATAAAATTGCTTCAACTATTTTTTTATGTTCAGAAAAGCCTGATTGTAATTCGCTTTGTTCCATCAATGCTCTTTTCCGAAAGGCTTTGTCAAAACTCGATATATTATCTGAAACTTGTGAAACCATAGGACTTTTAGCTGCCTCTTTTATCAAACGATGAAACTTTGTGTTTTCCTCTACCAATTGATCAACTTTATTTTCCTTTAATAAACGTTCCATTTTTTCGATCTGCTGCTTCAATGCCATTTCGTCTTTTTCAGTTAATTTCATTGCAGCAAGTTTTGCACACACCCCTTCAACCGCAGATCTTAGCATTTGCACCTCTTGAATACTCGTCTCCGCTAAATCTGAAACATATGTACCTTTTCTTGGGACTGTTTCGACTAACCCTTCATAACCAAGCATACGAAAGGCTTCTTTAATAGGAGTGGTACTTACTCCCATTATTTCTGAGAGCTCCCGTTCTTTTAAATGTTCACCAGGCTGAAATCTCCCAGTCACTATTGCTTCTCGAAGGGATTCAACGACGATATCTCTTAGTGATTTTACTTGTTCAGTTTTCAACGAAAATAAGTCGCTGTTTATCGATTGTTCACGCATTGTACTCACCTGTTTTATATTTATTTTTGTTCTGATATCTGATATATCACATCATAGCATACGTCTCTTTTTTCTGTAAATAGCAAATTTTCTGTTAAAACGAAACGAAGTTTCAATGGATATTCTTTTCCTATCAAAACCTATTGAAGCAGTAACATTTCATTATAAGCCATTAACAAAGGGGCTACACCGTGTCCGTTGTTTTCTACAACTTTTTCACCATATACATAATACTCATAAGTGCCATCACGAACTACCCCTGTATCAGGATGTTTCCCTAAACCTGCACTTTTGCATATTCCTCCCAGCAAGATTTCCCCATTTTCCTCACGAAGATACTTTTTTACAGTTCCTTCAAAAGCGGTAATTCCGTTTTTTTTATATCTTTCTGGTAAGTATCCAAGACGAACACCTTTTAAGATTGCATAAGACATCATTGATGTTCCGCTTGTTTCTAAGTAATTTCCTTCTTTACCAATGTAATCGACAACCTGATACCACATACCATTGTCTTGCTGATATTTGAGCATCCCTTCTACTGTTTCTTTTAAAAGAAGTTTTAATTCTTCTTTTTCAGTTCTTTCACCCTCTAAAATTTCTAGTATGTCAACTAATGCCATCACATACCAACCAACAGCACGCCCCCAAACATGTGGTGAACGGCCAGTTTTCTTATCACACCAAAACATGTCGCGGCTTTCATCATATGCATGGACATATAGTTGAGTTTGCTCATCAAATAGAAACTTGCGCACATTTCTAAATTGCTGAAGCATATCTGTGTAATCCTTATCCTCAACAAACTCTTTAATATATTGAACATAGAATGGCTGCCCCATATAAAGACCATCTAACCAAACTTGATTTTCATAATTTGTTTTATGCCAGAAATTCCCCGATTTTGTTCTTGGATAGGTATTTAATTGATTATAAATTAAATCTAATATTCTTTTATATTTTGTATTGCCTTCCTTCTTGAAAAGTGTAAATAAGATAGCTGTCATTCGAATTTGGTCAATATTGTAATACTTGATATTAATTTCATCAACATCTCCATCCTCATTCAAAAGATTGTCAATAAAATTCTTTACAAAAAGATACTCATCCTCATTATCTGAGTATTGATAGCTATCTAAATAGGCTTTAAGAATACACCCTTCTATATAATGCCATCTTAGTGAATACCATTTACCACAGCCATTCATATATTGCTTTTTCAACTTTCCCACTAATTCATAAACCAACTTTCATCCCCTCCAAGCTTTATTAAAAGTGTAAAAAAAACATTTTTTACAAAATATGAAAAATACAACCTATATTTCTTTATATTTAAATCGATGTTGAAAGCGATGTCAATAAGAAATATATTAACTAAATTAAATTTCAGTTGTTTGTCTAATCCTATTTTTCAGTCCATTAATAGATTTCTGGGCGAAGAAAGTCAGGTGAAATAAATTGAATAGTATAAAAATTCTAAAAAGACATTTACTTATCATTAACCTTCGTTTAAAATGAAATTGCTGATATATCAAATATCAAATATCACATGCTATGGGGGTTGAAAAAATGATAAGATCAGGAAAGGCTTTTTCTTTCATTTGTGCACTTTCTTTAGGTATTGCTTCTCTTACAGCGTGCAGCAATGAAAGCGCTTCAAACAAAAGTTCAAATGAACCAACTGAATTTTCAGCTATGGTTAAACTTCACACTCCAGAAGTTCCTGATAAAAAGGTTTTAGACATCCTGGCGAAAGAAACCAACATGGAATTAGATATTCAATTCGTGCCAGCAACAACCTATCCGGAAAAAGTGAATACCTTATTTGCCACAGGATCATTTCCTGACTCCGTTGTATTAGATTTAGAAATGTTAATACAATACAAAGAAGCAATTCGAGATGGTCAATTTTGGGAGATCGGACCTTATTTAGATGAATTTGAAAATTTAAGCAAAATGAAGAAAGATGTGTTGGAAAACACAAAGGTTGATGGCAAGATTTATATGATCTATGAAGGGAAACCTTTATCCCGCCAAGGTATGATTTATCGAAAAGATTGGGCGGATAAACTTGGACTTTCAGCTCCAACCAATATAGATGAGTTTTATGAAATGTTAAGAGCATTTACTGAAGACGACCCTGACGGAAATGGAAAAGACGATACAATTGGATTAACGGACCGGAATGAATTAATTTTTGGAGCATTTAAAACAGTTGCCTCTTGGTTTCATACTCCCAACAATTTTGGCGTAAAAGATGGAAAAATAGAACCGGAATTTATGTTCCCGGAATATATGAAAACCTTAGACTTTTTTAGAGACCTGCATAAAAAAGGCTACATAAATAAAGATTTCCCAATAACAAGTAAAACCGATCAGCAAGCGATGCTTAAAAATGGAACGGCAGGCGTATATGTTGGTTCTATGGGAGATGTACAATCTCTTTACACAGATGCAGCAAATATTAACCCTAATGTTGAGTTAGATGTACACAACCAAGTTGCAGGCCCAGATGGTCAATTTACAGTATGGTCATTACCTGGATATGGAAATGCCATCTTATTCCCTAAATCATCTGTTAAATCAGAGGAAGAGTTAAAAAAGATCCTTGCTTTCTATGATTATCTCATGACTCCTGAAGGGGCTAATTTAATTTATTGGGGGATTGAAGGTGAACATTACACAATTAAAGATGGGATGGCCCAAATTAAAGATCAACAATTATTTGATCGGGAAGTATTACCAATACAAACATTAGAGATTGCCGAGGAAGAAACGAACGGAAGATTGAAAGGCTATTTCACATATGAACCACAAGCAAAGGCTGAAGAATTATTTACCGACAATGAACAGTATCTAATTGAAGATCCGACTATCGGACTTGACTCCCCTACATTTATTGAAAAAAGCGTTTCTCTGCAAAAAATCATTGATGATGCCACATACAAATATATTATAGGAGATATAGATAAAAAAGGATTCCAAGCTGCTGTAGAAGAATGGAAAGAACAAGGAGGCGATCAAATAATTGAAGAATTCAGTTCGTCTTACCAAAAGAAGAAATAAATAGTACTCCTTATATGAATGCATCCAACCTGAAGAAGAATCAAACCAAAAACCCAGAGGTCTATCTGGGTTTTTGGATGTATTACTTTTAATTTGTTGAATTAAGCGCAACTAAACGATACGTCACAACTGTTTTCTTTTCATGAAGCTGAAGCTTTTCTACAATAGCTTCCCCAGTCGTTTCTCCATCCTTCGTTTTTCTTACTTCTACAGGAATATCAATTGGATAAATTCGATATCCCTCTTTTGTTAATTGAAACACATTTTCTTCTATACGTTGCTCTTTTCCTTTTGTCACAATCATTGTATTAAATTCAACAGGCATTCCCATGAGAAAACCTCCTCTTTATCACAAATCCTTTTATACTTATCATACCATCTTGTCTAGGCCTTGAAAAACATTATTGTTTTTTCATCCATGTGCAAAGCCTATGTAATGTCTCACGATTAATTTTCGGTGGAAAATAATGAGTAAATTCCTTGAAGTACCAGCTTTCAACTTTTTTATTTAATTCCTTTAATCGCTTTTCAAGTCTGTATGAATGCTCAACAGAGACATTTTTATCCTTCACCCCGTGTATAATTAATACAGGTGCAGTCATTTTTTCTAATTCATACAAAGGTGTTCTCCACATATATCGATCCGGAACTTTTGCAGGTGTGCCGCCAATAACTCTTTTCATCATTCTACGTAAATCCACTCGCTCAGAATAAGTTAAAAACATATCGGAAACACCGCCCCATGTGACAACTGAGCGGATGTTTTCGGCTAGTATTCCAGCTAATAACGCCATCACACCACCTCTTGAAAATCCAAATAAATGGATACGGTCTTGATTCACCTTAGGATGTCTTTTTAAAAGGTCGATCGCAGAGATGGCATCATACCGATCATCACCAGCAAAATCTTCATTTCCTTCACCGCCTTGATTGCCGCGATAAAATGGTGCCATAACAACAAAGCCTTCTGAGGCGAACTGAATAATTCGTCCAATCCTAACCATCCCTACATTTTTAATACCGCCTCGCAAATAGAGAAGTCCATCATAGCAGCCTGATGCAATTGGTTCTGCCAATAGTCCCTTTACTTTTAAATGATCGGACACATATGTAACCAACCAAAGCTGAATAGCTGGATTTGGAGAGGGATATTTCACTTTACTAATGATTTCACCGTTCATCTAATTCTTCACTCTTTCCATCTTTAAAATCAATCTTATTTTACTAACATACCCAAAACAGCAGCGTTACTAAATAAATAATAGGCATTCACACATTTTTTCAACTTTCATAAATTATCAGTAGTTCATATTCTGCTTATTTCACCCATCACCGTTTCTATTTTATTAAAAATTATTGATGCATTGCATCTAGGAGGTTAGCAACATGAAAAAATGGCTGCTGTTGGTATGTCTTTCTCTTATCCTGGTTTTACCACTTTCAGCATGTAATCAAAACAGCCCGGAGAAAATTAAGCTTGCTGAAGTAACACATTCGATTTTTTATGCCCCTTTATATGTCGCAATTGCAGAAGGCTTTTTTGAAGAGGAAGGTCTTGATGTCGAATTGACGACTACCTGGGGTGGAGATAAAACGATGACTACGTTGCTTTCAGATGGTGCCGATATCGCTCTTGTTGGCTCTGAAACATCGATATATGTTCATGCACAAGGCTCAAATGACTCTGTTATAAACTTTGCTCAGCTCACACAGACTGATGGCACCTTCCTTGTAAGCCGTGAAAAAATCGACAATTTTGATTGGGATCAATTAAAGGGCAGTTCGTTTTTAGGGCAGCGTAAAGGCGGCATGCCGCAAATGGTCGGTGAATATGTGTTAAAACAGCATCAAATAGATCCAAAAACAGATCTCAACTTAATTCAAAACATTGACTTTGCCAATATTCCAAGCGCCTTTGCTTCAGGTACAGGCGATTTTGTTCAATTATTTGAACCGACGGCAAGCATCTTTGAGAAAGAAGGAACTGGTCACATCGTTGCCTCCTTTGGTACTGAGTCGGGAAAGGTCCCTTACACAACGTTTATGAGTAAAGAAAGCTTTCTTAAAGAAAATGAAAGTGCTGCTAGAAAATTTACTGCAGCGATCTATAAAGCACAGCAATGGGTTCAAGAAAAAAGTGCTGCTGAAATTGCAAAATCAATCGCTCCGCAATTTGAAGATACGGAACTCGAGCTCATCGAAACTGTGGTAGATCGCTATAAAACACAAGGCTCCTTCGCTACAGATCCAATCCTAGATGAAGAAGAGTGGGAAAATCTTCAAAATATTATGGAAGAAGCAGGAGAGCTTCCAGCCCGCATTAGTCATGATCCACTAGTAAACAACACATATGCTGAGGAAGTAGTCGAATAGCAAGGAGGGTTGATCATGTCATTTTTAACAGTAGAACATGTACATCATGTGTATTTTACAAAGGAATCAGCTACTGTTGCCCTTGAGGATATAAGGCTCAGCGTTGAGGAAGGAGAGTTTGTCTCCTTCCTGGGCCCAAGCGGCTGTGGAAAAACCACGCTTTTATCAATTATTGCTGGGTTAATCAAACCTGTTGAGGGTACTGTAAAAATTGCTAATAAAATCATTACAAAGCCTGAGACCATTATTGGTTATATGCTGCAGCAGGATTATCTCTTTCCTTGGAAAACCATTGAGGAAAACGTCACATTAGGTTTAAAAATTATCGGACAAAAAACAGAAGAAACGAAAAAAAACACCTTATCCCTTTTAAAGGAAATGGGCCTAGAAAATGTAGAGCACCAGTATCCAAGTCAATTATCCGGAGGGATGAGGCAAAGAGCTGCTCTTGTAAGAACATTGGCGACAAACCCAAGAATTCTTTTGCTTGATGAGCCTTTTTCAGCATTGGATTACCAAACAAAGTTACGGTTAGAGGATCTCGTTTGGCAAACGTTAAAGGATTATCAGAAAACAGCACTGCTTGTTACTCATGACATTGGTGAAGCAATCGCGATGAGTGACCGTATCTTCGTTTTTTCAGCTAAGCCGGGAAGAATTAACAGAACCTATTTAGTACCAAAGGAACTAAGAAAATTAACGCCGTTTGATGCTAGACAACACCCTTCATTTTCAACACTATTTCAGCAAATATGGAAGGAGTTGGACCAGCTTGAAATCAAATGAAACAATTGAACACCTTCACAAAAGCTACAAACGCGGCCTTGAAAAGGAAAAAAAGTGGGTGCAATTTTATCAAATTCTCATTTTTATCTGTTTCTTTGGATTATGGGAAATTGCAGGGAGAAGAGAATGGGTTGACCCGCTGTTATTTAGCTATCCCTCAAAAATATGGGCATTATTTATAACAAAGTTAAATGACGGAACCCTTTTGCCTCATATCGGAGTCACTTTATTTGAAACAGTTTTCGGGTTCATTTTGGGAACATTCCTTGGCGCTTTACTTGCTGCCATTTTATGGTGGTCTAATCGCCTCTCAAAGATTTTAGATCCTTATCTCGTCATACTAAACGCCATGCCAAAGGTAGCCCTCGGGCCGATTTTGATTGTGGCATTAGGCCCCGGATTTGTTTCCATTATTGCGATGGGAACGATTATCTCCGTCATTATCACAACCATTGTCATCTATACCTCATTTAAAGAGGTCGATGCAAATTACTTAAAAGTTCTTAAAACATTCGATGCTTCAAAAATTCAATTGTTTAGAGAGGCTATTCTACCAGCATCCTTTCCAACCATCGTTTCCACTTTAAAAGTGAATGTTGGATTATCATGGGTTGGCGTTATTGTCGGAGAATTTCTCGTTTCAGCTAAAGGACTTGGGTATATGATTATTTATGGCTTTCAGGTTTTCAATTTTACGTTAGTGCTTTTAAGTCTGCTTATCATTGCGGTATTTGCCACTATCATGTACCAAGGTGTTGATCTTTTAGAAAAGCAATTTATTAAAAACGAAAAAAGAGGCTGACATACAATAGTCCCTCACACTTCTCCTGAGGGGAAAGTTGTTGTCACCTCTTATTTTTTCATAAAAACCTTTTCTTAATTTCCATCAGACTTCTTTGCAGCACTTCATCCTTCATAATGAAGCTATACCTTCTGTCCTTCTGAACTCCTTCTGGTATCTCATCCAATAAGATAGGACCATATGTCTCAAAATAACCTTCCTGCTTAATTAACTCACTAATGATCGCGTAATAAATATTTTTTACGATCGTTCGCTCTTTACCAGCCACTTTGTACTGACCGATATAATTGATTGTCTCAACGATACCGCCCGTCTCTTCTTTAACCTCTCGAATTGCTGCTGCTACTGCTGTTTCATTTGCTTCTACCTTCCCGCCTGGAAACTCATAGCCGCGATCTGAGTGTTTTGTTAACAGCCATTTATTTTCGTATCGACATATAACCCAAACATGCTTCGGGTTTGTTGAAAATGGGTGATCCTCAAATGATAAATGAACTTCATTGTGATAATAATCAAAAAACCGATACATAGTTAATCCCTCAATTTTCTCCTTATATACCAAACACGTACATTGACCACCAATCTGCAGTGAACAATACCTTTTTAAATCTTATCACAATGTATAATCCATGTATAAGGTTTATTCTTGTTCTTCGATTCTCGACATAAGTCCTTGTGTGCGTATATGCTCCTTCGCTTCCTCATCTCCAAGCTCATAGATCATGCGATAGATTTTTTGATTTGTATCATCAATTTCATCGTTTTCACGATCATAATGATACTGGACATATGGAGTATGAGCACGATAAAAACCTTTTATATCTGCTGAATACACTTCATCAAAATATTGTCGCAGTTTAATAATTTCATCATCTGTTGCTTCAATCTTAAAGTCCCAAGGAGAAGCAGTGCTAAGTTGAGAAATCTCGCCTTGGGCAACGGTAATATAATACGTTTTTTTCGAATTTTCCATCGATGACAGCTCCTTCACTTTTTCCTTAGATTATTTTTTGTACCCAATGGATAATTTATTCAATTCTTTCTGTTTATGCATAGTTTATTAACGATGAGAGAAATTAAAAGTAACTTAAAATGGAGTTTATGATGGAGGTTGGATTAACCCTATGGATCATGTTTTGATTAAACATCTTGAAATAGAAAAATTTCGGGCAGATGAAGAAGATGTCAAAGCGTATGTACAATCAATCATTAGCAAAACAAATAAACCAGAGATTCTTTCATGGATTCACCATTTATCTGATCATGATTTACAATCCTTAATCACTCCTTATTTAACTGAGAAGCTGACAGAGGAATTGGCTGAGAAAGAGTATTAATCACAAGAAAAGGGTCAGTCCCCGTTTTTTAGTGGACTAACCCTTTCTTATTATTCTTATTTGCCTAAGAACGATTTAAGCATCCAATTATGTTTCTCCAAGCTTTGGTGGATCGCTAATAGCATATCTCCGGTTGTTTCATCTCCGACCTCTGCTGCAAGATCCATACCTTCTTTTAATTCTTCTGCAAGTTGAGAAAAATCTTCATAAATAGATTGAACCATTTGTTGTGCTGTTTCTTTTCCTTCAGCTTCTTTAACTGATGAAAGTTCTAAACATTCCTTCATCGTTGCAACAGGAGCTCCCTCCAACGCTAAAAGACGTTCTGCCAATTCATCAATATGAACGGCTGCTTCATTGTAAAACTCCTCGAACTTTTCGTGAAGTGTGAAGAAATTTTCTCCTTTAACAAACCAATGGTAATTATGTAGTTTGACATAAAGCACTGTCCAGTTTGCTACTTGTTTATTGACGGTTTTAATTAATTTTTCTGACATAAAAAATCCTCCTTTTCATTCTAGTAGTTATTTACCCTAAATAGTTTTCTCCAAAACATTTTATTTTATCTAATTATCCATATTTAACCGAAAAGATTCTTCATGTTAAAATGATAGTTGTTGAATTTATCTATTTTTACCCTCTATTTAGTGCGAAAGGAGTCATAATGAAAACCATCTTAATTATCTGTGTTGTCATCGTCATTATTGTTCTGTTATTAAGTGTTTTAACGACAAGCAAAGCGTATCAATATAAACACACAGTTGATCCTGTTAAAAAGCTTGATGATCTGCCGGGAAATGAAACAGAGAGCGAAAAAGAAAAATAGGCCTTTAATGAATAAAATAGAAAAGGCACATCGCGAGAGTAAACGTGCTTTTTCTATTGATCATTTTAGTTATAGTTTTCATACACATATGGCTCATCAGGCTGTTCTATTTCTTCAACAGCCGTCACCTTAATATATGGAAGGGTTAAATCGTGATAGTTGATCGTCGTTACTGTCCCCTCTATTTTTAGCCACTGATCATCACCAAATTGTTTAGCATCAGGTATTGTCACGAGTGTTCCATACACAGATGCATCCGCTACACAGCAGGAAAGACCAAATCTAGCAAGGACGAATTGATCTTCCTTAAAATCATCCTCCCGGTACACAAAGCCCATCATCTCTACCTTTTTCCCGACAAATTTCTTTGGGTTTTGATCGAGTATCGAGGTCATGGCAATATAATCTTTTTCAGTGAGTGAAATCATATCCATATCGAGCATTTCTTTTTCTAATTGTGCATAATAATCTTCAGGAGGTGCTTGCAGTTCAAATCCTTCCGGGTGTTCAAGTGGAACATCTGGAATGTTTGACGATTGTGCAACCTTATCACCAATACCCTCGTCCAATTGATCAAGATAGGCTTCTTGCTCAGCAGTTCCATCTGCTTGAGCTTTGGTTTCTGCCATCGATTTAAACCCGCGTTTTGCTGCAACCGAACTATCCAATACAGCTTCCGGAAATAAAAATCCCGTTATGATTGGAATAATAAAAAGAAGATAAACAAAGAAAGACCGGAAAGATGTAAGAGACCTGGAATGCTCCATTCCACAAGCACAATCAATCCCTGCTTCCTTCTTTGACCCGCTCCGCCAAATTTGCATCACACCAAGCAATAAAAAAACAACCATGGCAAAGTAAACGAAAGGCATCATTTTCGGTGCAATAAAATTAGTTATATTCCCTGTTAACTCCAACTTTATCATAAGCAAGGTAAAACCAATTAAAATGATGCCTCTTAAGTAGATATGAAAACGAGAATGTTCGTTATGGTTATGCATATCAAAACCTCCTTCTACAGGAATATCAGCTGATAAACCAGAATGGAAAGATAGACAGTTATTGTGACAACAGCGATAAATACAGCGACAAATCTTGCCTTAAAAAATGCGAACAGCATGATGGTATTTTTTAAATCAAGCATTGGTCCGTATACTAAAAATGCTAATAGAGATCCTGTTGTAAATGAGTCTCCAAATGAAGCAGCCACAAATGCATCCGCCTCAGAGCATAAGGAAAGGATATAGCCAAATGCCATCATGACAGCAGGTGCTATGACCGTGCTTGTGCCAATCTCTGTTAAGATAGTACGATCTAAAAAAGTTTGGAAAAGGCTGGCAATGAAGGCTCCCAAAATTAAAAATTTCCCCATCTCAAAAAACTCATCACTGGCATGAAATAATGTTGCTTTTAATTTCCCAACAGGTTGATTTCCATGTGAATGTCCGGTAATCAGCTCCTGGGTCATTTTCAATTGGTCTTTATTTTTAAAGAGAAGATAGATCAAAAAACCAATTACAATAGAAAGAATAAAGGCTAGCCCCATTCTTGCATAAGCAATTTGAAGATGTGATCCAAAGGCATAAAAAGTGGAGGCAAACACGACTGGATTTAAGATCGGAGCACCGACTAAGAAGACTACACCAAGATGCAGGGGCATTCCTTTTTTCAATAATCGCCTTACGATTGGAACAATTGCACATTCGCAGATCGGAAAAATAGCTCCTAATAAAGCGGCAGGTAAAAGGGCAATAATCGCATTCCTTGGCAGCACACGCTTTATAAATTCCTCTGATACAAACGTTTGAATCAAGGCTGATACAAAAACGCCCAATAATATAAACGGAATCGCTTCTAGCAAAATACTTAAAAACATTGTATTAACTGTTACGAGCTCAGATGGTATATTGAAAGAGATGTTTTGAAAATCCACAAACAAAAATAAGTAGAAAAATAATCCAATTAATCCTAGAGCAAACAGCTCTCTTATCAAAGGGAAGATGGGTTTACTCATGTTCTAAACTCCTATCCTATTAATTTAGTATGTTATAGGATACTAGTTTTATGAAAAGATTATGACAGCTTATTTCAAAAGATCATGATTCAAAATGATTTTTTCTGCTTCCTTCGACAATTTTAGATATAAACGTTGATGTTTTCTATCAACTTACAGTATACTCTCAATATCTTAGTAAGTGAGAGGGGATCAAGATGACTAGAAAGATAAACCTGCCGCCAAAAAAGGAACGTCATAAGCTATTTGGCTCAATTGAACCAGGATTAAAGGTAAAACCTACTGAGAAAGAACAAATGCCAGATTTGCAAAATACAAAAAAAGACTTCCTTTTTACAATAGACGCAGTTGGAATAAGCAATGTGAAGCATCCAATTTTGCTAGAATCAGAACTTAATCCTAAACAGCAAACAACCATTGCTAGTTTTAAAATGACAAGTAAGATCTCACATGATGCTAAAGGAACAAACATGAGCAGGTTTACTGAACAACTTGAAACATATCGGCAAAATGGAGGGTTCACTCTATCCATCAAAAACCTTTATGACTTTACAAAAGAGCTTGCTGAGAGACTGAAACAAAAGGATGCCAGTATTGAAGTAACCTTCCCATGGTTTTACGAACGTAAAGGTCCAAGCTCTGAATTAATCGGTCTAAATCATGCTGAAGCAACGATAGCTGTTTCTTATGCGGAAGGTGCTGGATTTACAAGTTCAGCTTCTTTAGGGTGTGCAGTGACAACGCTTTGTCCTTGCTCAAAGGAAATTAGCGAATATAGTGCCCATAATCAGCGTGGGTATGTCACAATGAATGTTGAGTTTACAAAAGATTATCATGAGGAAAAGGATTGGAAGGCAGCTTTACTTGAAGCAGCAGAGTCAAATGCGAGTGCAAGAATTCATCCTGTTCTGAAACGTCCTGACGAAAAGATGGTAACAGAAACAGCATATGAAAACCCGCGGTTTGTTGAGGATATGGTAAGGCTTGTTGCTGCTGACTTATATGAAATGGATTTTGTACAAGCATTTACGGTTGAATGCCGTAACGAAGAGTCTATTCATTTGCATGATGCCATCGCTCGTTTGAGTTATCGCAAGGATTAAGAAAAGCGCAAGGCGCTTTTCTTATTATCCAAATACTTTTGCTAATTCTTCTTTATCCTGCTCAAGCCAATAACGCATTAAGCGTTTTGCTCCTTCTAGATCATGAAGCTTTGCTTGGCCGCATTGTGTTTCATTAGCTGCTGGAATTTCAGTAACCTCAACTGCTGATTTCAATGTATCCTCTAATAAATCGATAATCTCAGTGACTGAAGGCTTTCCGCTTACAACTAGGTAATAGCCTGTTTGACATCCCATTGGGGAAATATCAATAATATCAAAGTGATCGTATTTTTCAGCATGCTCACGGATATTGAACGCCAATAAATGCTCAAGTGTATGAATAGTATCTGGCTTCATTGCTTGCTTATTTGGCTGGCAAAAACGAATATCAAATTTATTTACTTCACCATCGGTGCCAACTTTATGCACCCCGCAATGACGGACATATGGTGCTTTTACAGCGGTATGATCTAATTCAAAGCTTTCAACTGAAGGCATTTTCTTCACTCCCAAAAGTAAAATTTCTTTTCTCATTGTACCATAATAACGCAAATGACGGAGAATTTTAATTTCGAAGCATCTGCCTTAAGCTAACACCGATTTAATTCTATCTCAAGTTCTAAGACTTGGAATTTCCTAAAAACATCGTATACTAAAAGAAAACAGATAAGGAGATTTGGTACGAAAGCATGAAAACGATATTTATTACACTTATTAAATTTTATCAAAAATTCATATCGCCATTGACCCCGCCAACTTGCAGATTTTATCCTACTTGCTCTCATTATGGGCTTGAAGCTTATAAACGTTTCGGAGTTATTAAAGGTAGCTATTTAACAATAAAACGGATTTTAAAATGCCATCCATATCATCCTGGCGGTTTCGACCCTGTTCCAGAAAAAAAAGAACACAACTATTAAACAGTTTGGCGTTCAATTAATGTAACCACGATTTCTTCATGCGTAATGTTTGTATCGTTAATTGCCTGATGAAAAAGCTTCCTTCCTACCTCAATGAGCGGAATTTCCAACGTCGTAATCTTCATCAATTTTGCAATGGGCTGGTTATCAAATCCCATAATAGCAAGCTCATCTGGTACGGCTATATTTTCTGAATGGCAGCAGGTTAAAATCCCTGCAGCGACCTGATCGCTCGTAACCAATAGGGCTGAAGGCTGGCTTCTCATCTTCCTTAATCGCCGGACAACCCCTTCCCCATCTTCAAAATTAAAGCATTCATGAAAAATATAGTCCTGATGAAAAGGTAAGTTAACCTTTTTTAGGAAGTCTTTATAAGCTGCTGCCCGCTGTTTGCTATTGGCACCTGATTTTCTCCCAATGCAATAACCGATTTTTTTATGGCCTTTCCTGTATAAATACTCTAAAGCCTTTAAAAAGCTTTTATAATGATCAACATAGGTTGAGGAGATCTTCTTTCCCCTTGTATCCTCACAAAAAATAATTGGTCCGTACGATCGATATTCCTCAATAAGTTCCCATGTACAGATCCTTGAACAAATAATCAACGCATCAATTTGCTTATGCTTTAACATCGTGAGAGCTTCTATTTCTCGCATTTCTTCATAATTCGTTTGAATCAAAACTAATTTATAGTTATTTTTTAACGCTTCATTCGCAATCCCTTCAAGCAGCAATCCGAAATAGGGATGGTTTGAAAACGGCACAACAACACCAATTAAAAAGGTTTTTCCCTTACTTAAATGTACAGCATTAATATTACGTTGATAATTGCACCTTTCAATTGCCCGCAGAACCGCCTCCCTTTTGTCGGCACTTACATATGGATGTTCATTTAATACCCGGGAAACGGTTGTAACGGATACACCGGCCATCTTAGCAATATCTTTAATATTTGTCATTAACTCACCTTTTCACTAACAACTTTTCCTTGCTCTGAAACGCGTTCCATACTTTAAGCTAAGTTTATAAAATAGAAGGAGGAATGATCAATGTCAATCATAATCGGTTTATTATGCCTATTCTTTATGTGCAGTATAATCCTCATTTTTGCATCATTCTCAATTGATTTATACAATAAAAAGAATAGACCAAAGCGTTTTACAAACAGGACGAAAGATTTCTATCACTATTTATTTGAAGTGTATGATGAAAAATGATCGCATAGCGCAACAAAAGCAGTGGATTTCCTGCAAACCCACTGCTTTCCATGTTTTATTATCGTTTATTCTTCATACCCATTTACTACGATATCTAATTTCCCTGTTGCAGGGTCAATGACTAATCCATGCACTGGGATGCCTTTTACTAGTAACGGATGGTTTTTAATTTTATCTACACTATCACGCACACTATCCTCTACACTGTCAAAGCCTTGGAGCCATTGGTTTAAATCAACTCCAGAGTATCTTAACGTATCAATTTTTTCCTCTGTGATTCCTCTCTCAACTGCCTTTTCCAAGAAAGAATCTGCTTTTAGTTTGCTCATTCCACAATCATGATGGCCGATGACACAAATTTCATCTGCCTTTAGTTCATATACTGCAACTAAAATACTTCTCATAATACTTCCAAACGGATGAGCCACAATAGCGCCAGCACTTTTTACGATTTTCACATCACCATTTTGAATATTCATGGCCTTTGGCAATAATTCTACTAGTCTTGTGTCCATACAGGATAAGATAACAAGTTTCTTATCAGGAAATTTAGTTGTTTCAAACTTTTCATACTCTTTTTCCGCTACAAACTTCTCATTATGTAATAATATTTCATCAATAATTCTCATTTCCATAACCTCCACCAAAAAAATAATTAATTTAAATATAACATATTTCTTGTTTTTTCTCTATTACTGTAATAATATATAAATCGTAATTGTTACTATTTATCTCTTTTGCAAGAAGCTGCACTTATTTTTCTGTGATTTCAAAATAAAATCATTATGAAAAAAAGTTCTCAAATCGAAATGATTAAGATATAATAAGTAGGGCTTAATCGTAATGATACTGATTTATTTCTAGTTAGGGGCAGGAACCCAAATGATTTCAAGTTTTGTACGTTAGAAAGGAGCAAGAACATGAAAAAACGATCATTACTAATAAGTTTTCTTTTATTAGTCGCTGCCTTTTTAGTTGCTTGCAGTGAGGAAAATTCCAAATCAACAGCAAATGATTCTGCAGCATCTAACAAGATAAAAATTTATACTACAATTTTTCCTTTAGAGGATTTCACAAAAAAAATTGGCGGAGATTTAGTAGATGTAGAAAGCATTTTACCTCCTGGAGGTGATGCACATACTTATGAGCCTACTTCAAAACTTATGGTGGATATTGCTGAATCTGATGGATTTATTTACTCAGGAGTAGGGATTGAAAGCTATGCTTCTCAAATCGAAGAGGCTTTAGCTAAAGAGGATGTAGCATTTATTAATGCCGGAAAAGGTATTGAATTGGAATCTCATGACCACGAAACAGAGGAAACCGGTGAAGAAGCTGCCCATGAACACGAAGACGAGACTCATGTAGAGGAAGCAGCTCATGACGAGCATGATCATGGAGATACAGATCCCCATGTATGGCTTGATCCCGTTCTTTCTATTACATTAGCTGAAAATATTAAACAATCCCTCATTGACATACATCCAGAAGGAAAAGAAACTTTTGAAGAAAATTTTCAGAAATTAAAATCGCAATTAGAAGACTTGGATCAATCATTTAAAGATTTAGTTAAGGCAGCCGATAAAAAAGAAATACTTGTCTCACATGCTGCCTATGGGTATTGGCAACAACGATACGGTATTGAGCAAATCAGTGTCCTAGGCCTTTCTCCTACTGAAGAGCCTTCACAAAAAGAATTAAAAGACATCATAGACGTTGCAACAGAGCATGATATACACCACATTATCTTTGAGGCGAATGTAAGCAGCAATGTCACGGATATTGTTCAATCAGAAATTGGAGCTGAAGCCTTATATTTGAGCAATCTGGAAACAATTACAGAAAAAGATATCAATAATAATGAAGATTATTTTAGTATCATGAACAAAAATCTAGAAACATTAAAAAAAGCATTATCAGCTAAATGATCTGTAAAAAAGTGGGCGGAATTTTCTCTCACTTTTTTTGTGCGTTACAAAAATATAAATTGGCAGAGTGAAAGACTATTCGATGTAGTGATCAATTTTAAGTATAAAGTATCAGGGCAACTACGCATCACGCTTCGCATTTACAGGATCGCCAATCGGCGAGTTTTCTTTAAATTTTAAGAAAGTATAACTTTTTGTACTTAGTTTTTGTGTCTAGCTCCAGCGCCTAGCCCCTCTAGGGTCTAGCAAATTTAGAATAGAAGGCAAAGAATGCCTTCTATTCTAAATCGTCTTATTTGCCCAAGGCTGATCAAGGCTTTGCGCTTTTCTTATTTTTAGATCGATCCTCCAACTTAGAATATTATCTAGAAATTTGTGGACACTATGGAAGAATTAAAAAGGTATGGAAAAGAAAGGCGGAAAGTTGATGAATGATCTACTTTTGGCTCGATCCCTTTTTGGGACTACAATGGGCTTTCACATCATTTTTGCAACATTGGGAGTCGGCTTGCCATTAATGATCTTGTGTGCAGAACTTCTTTTTCAAAAAACAAAGGATCATGATTATGCCATTATGGCAAAGCGCTGGACAAAGGGACAAGCTGTTCTACTGGGAGTAGCGATCCCTACAGGAACAATTGCCGGAGTGCAGCTTGCACTTTTATGGCCAGGGTTTATGGAAGTGATCGGAAAAGTAATGGCCCTCCCCTTCCAAATTGAAATTTATGCTTTTTTTATCGAGGCTCTGTTTATGTCAATCTATGTATATGCTGCAGATCGCATTTCTCCAAAAATGAGGATTTTAAGTGTATCCCTTGTGTTATTAGGTGCAAGTGCCTCAGCAGTATTAATTACGAATGTTCATGCTTTTGAAGGAACACCAGCAGGGTTTAGAATTGAAAATGGTGAAATCGCAGATGTTGACCCTTGGGCCGCATTCTTTAATCCAAGTTTCTTTATTTCGGCAGCACATGTTGCTGTATCAGCCTATATGACCGGAGCCTTTATGATCTGCAGCATATCCGCCTTTAACATGCTTAAGCACCGCAAAAATCAACGTGTTCTTCGGTTCCACCGCAAGGCCCTTATGTTAAGCCTCGCAATCGGAGGCATTTTCTCATTACTAACGGCATTAAATGGCCATGAATCCGCACAAATGCTTCATGAATATCAACCTGAAAAGCTTGCAGCCGCAGAAGGATTATTCGAAACACAGGATTACGCACCGCTTGCAATTGGCGGTTTTACAGATAAGGAAACACAGGAAATTAAATACGCCATTGAAATTCCGTGGGCCCTTAGCTTTCTAGCTGGAAATAGCTTTGAAACCGTTGTTGTCGGATTAAATGATTTTCCAGAAGAATATTGGCCGCCATTATTTGTTCATACCCTCTTTAATGGAATGGTTTTAATCGGCAGCTTTCTGATTTTTTTATCCATGGCTGGCTTTGTATGGAATAGGCTGTTGAAAAAACCGAATTTCCCTAAGCCTTTTATGTACGCCTTTGTAATTGCCGGACCATTAGCATTGCTTTCAATCGAATTTGGCTGGATCTTTGCTTGTACCGGAAGACAGCCTTGGGTGATTTACCGCGTATTGACCACTGCCGAGGTTGTAACAGGATCATCTCAGATTGGTCTTCTATTTATATTGTTTACACTCATTTATGTGATCTTGGCGGTAGCTGTCTTGCTCGTTTTAAAATATTACTTTAAAAGACATCCCGTTGAGAATGAGCTTGAGACCGAAGCATCTGGAGGGAGTATCAGCATCTACTAAAGCTTAGAAAGGATGATCGAATATGACAGCAGATTCACTGCTTGCGATCACTGTTTTATGGGGATTTGTGTTTATCTATGCCGTAATGGCGACAATGGATTTTGGCGCAGGCTTTTGGTCAATGATTTATATTAAGAAAGAAAAAACTAATGCAACCAATATCGCAAATCGCTATCTCTCACCAACATGGGAGGTAACAAATGTGTTTATCGTTGCAATCGTCATTGCCCTTGTAAGCTTTTTCCCTGGAGCGACATATATTCTCGGCACTGTGCTGCTATTGCCGGGAAGTTTTATTTTAATTTTGCTTGCTTTAAGGAGCGGATTTTTAGTTTTCTCACATGTCGCAAAGGATTATGAAAAGGCACTCACATATGTGTCTGGAATTTCCGGCTTTATTATTCCTGCGTTATTAATGCTCGTTCTCCCAATTACACACGGCGGCTATATTGAAGTTGTTAATGGTGTGCATCAGCTCAACTTTGCAGCTCTTTTTACAAGCCCGAATATATATGCATTTATGGGATTCGCTATTAGCAGCACACTGTTTTTATCATCCTTATTGCTTGCAGATTATTCAAATGTTGCTGATGAATTAGATGCATATCGGATTTACCGGCGTGATGCCCTTATTTTAGGACCGATTTCACTGCTTATGGCTTTTTTCATCATGTTAACATTAAGAATTGAAGCAAATTGGCTTTACACAAGAATGTTGGACTATCTGCCCTTTCTTATCGGCTCTGTTGTGTTATTTCTTCTTGCTGGTTCAGCCTTATTTATACCATCTGCAAAGCACAAGCAGCGGGTTGGCCGTCCAAGGTTGGCTGTCATTGCTGTAACCATTCAATATTTAGTAGCAAGCTATGCATATGGCCGTGCACATTTGCCCTATATGATTTACCCTGATGTCACAATTGAATCCGGCTTCACTCATCCAACTGCTTTTCGGGCATTATTCGCCACATATATTGTTGGTTTCCTCATTCTATTTCCGGGATTTATTTACTTTTGGAAGCTGTTTATGAAGGACAAGCGATATTTAAGGCAAAACTAATGTTAAAAACGCAAACATTGGGCTTTTTATTGATGAAGCAGGTATGAAACACGTCAGAAATGGAAGACTATTTATGTGTTTCATTATTACGAAGGAGGTCAATAACAATGGCACAAGACGTACTTTGTGAAGTAAACAACTGTCAATACTGGGCAAAGGGAAATAAATGCAGTGCTGATGCAATCTATGTAGTCAGTCATGCTGGTAAAAAAGCTGACAACAGTGAAGAAACAGATTGCAAAACATTTAAACCATCTGACCTTTAAGATTGATGATCAAGAACGGGACAAGCAGCTGCAACTGCTTGTTCCTTTCAATTGTATTATTGATAATGATTTTCATTTTTATTCATGAAGTTACATATTTTTTCTCATTTTTCACAAACTACTAGGAGAAAATCCTAAGGGGGTAATCATGTTGAAGGAAAGCTTACTTAATTCATTTCGTAATGAGGTGAAAAACTCAAGTGCTGAATCATTTCCAATGTTCGTTGATTCCTTTACCAACCTATGGGATTATGAGTTTGGATCATTGGATAACCTTCCACATGATGTGGATGAGCTTGTAGCTGATCGCGCAATCGAGTATGGGTTAATGGAATAGCAAAACAAAAAACCATTGAGGCTGATTTTTGATCAGCCTCTTCCATTCATTGAAAGCTTTTGCTGTGCTCGTTTTTTTGCAAGCAGCCCATGCTTTGGTGAAAAGAAAAATGCAAGCCCAAACACGATCCCTGTTGAAGTTGCCATTGCACCTGAAATGGAGACATTTAACAAGGTTGCCATGTAATAACCGCTAATCGCTGAGAATACACCAATGCCTGCACTGATAATTAGCATTGCTAACAGCTTATCTGTTAACAGATAAGCTGCCGAAGCCGGCACAATCAGCATCGCAACGACTAAAATCGCACCAACACTGTCAAAAGAAGCTACTGTGGTAATGGAAAGCATGCCCATTTGCAAATAATGGATAAACAAAACAGGAATTCCAATCGCTGCAGCTAAGGCAGGGTCGAATGTGCTAATTTTGAACTCCTTATATAATAAGAAAATAATGAGCAGATTGACCAGAAATACAAAGGATAAAAGCCAGACAGCCTTCGGACCTAATTCCATTCCGTTCCATACAACCGTATCCCAAGGAATAAAGGTGATTTCTCCCATTAACGCATGATCTACATCTAAGTGGATATTTCCCGCAAAGACCGATAAGAGAATGACACCAATGGCAAAAAGCGATGTAAAAACAACCCCAATGGCAGCATCTGCCTGTACGCCCTTTCCGCTTAACACTTGCACAAGCAGGGCCGTTAACAGACCAACAACAACAGCTCCAATCAGTAACGAGGGGCCATCCAAGCTCTGACTTACTAAAAAACCTCCTACAATTCCTAATAATACAGTATGTGAAATCGCATCAGCCAACATTGCCATCTTGCGTAAAACCAAAAAGCAGCCGACCATTGCACATGTTATCCCAACTAATGAACCTGTAACGATAATCCACATATCATATGTCACTCATTATCATCCCCTTGTCACTGTAAGCTGCAGATTTCGGAAGCAGCAATGGTACACGCTGATGTACTTGTAATAAGGACAAGAGCTGAGTCCTTGCTTCTGAAGAAATTCTGGCAAGATTTAGATCATCCTTTGATTCGAGCTCTAAATATGCAAATTCCATCTCATGCATTAGATACATGTCATATAATCTTTGTTTTAGGACAAGCTCATAGCCCTTCTCAATTCCTTTATCAGTTAGCTTCCATGATTGTTCACCTGTTTGCGCAATCTGTTCATTTCTTTTCAATACCTGTATTGCATAATGAAATAGCCGCTTTGATATTCTTCTTCTTTTTAGAAGCTCACCTTCTGTAATCCTTTCAAGATTTCCCTCTTCGGCAATTTCATAAAAACTTAATAACAAATGTTCAATCGCTGTTCTTTTCCGCAAAGTGATTCGTTTTAACACCTTTGAAAGTAACCCTCGTTTCGGTGCGAAGATGAGTGAGACGAGAAACAATACTGTTGCTGCAATAATAATAAGCGGACCAGTTGCCATCCCTTCAGTGATTGTGCTTAACATAGTACCAGTCACACCCGAAAAACCGCCAATAATTCCGGAAATGATCATCATATGGCTTAATTTATCGGTCCAATACCTTGCACTTATAGCTGGAGTGATAAGCATGGCTGCCATTAAAACTACCCCGACTGTCTGAAGGCCAATTACGACAGAGCAAACAATAAGCAAAAGCAGCAAGCCATTAATAAATGGAACAGGCAGCCCAAGTCCTTTTGCAAACTGGGGATCAAAGGTCAATATTTTAAATTCCTTATAAAATAGCACTGTTATGAAAAGCAGAATCAGTGCAATAACTGCGATTAGCTGAACATCTGAAGAAACCATTGATGCTGCCTGGCCGAAAATGAAATCATCCAATCCGCTTTGGTTTCCCGCGCCATTATGCTGTATATAGGTTAAAAGAACAATTCCAAATCCAAAAAAGACAGAAATAATAATTCCTAAAGCCGAGTCTTCCTTGATACGTGAGTGCTGAATAATTCCTTGAATAAAAAAGGCTGAAATTAAACCGGCAATGGCAGCACCTACTAAAAACCAAATTAACGACTTAGACCCATACAAAAGAAACGCTATACAAACACCTGGTAATGCTGAATGGGCCATCGCATCCCCTATTAAGCTTTGTTTTTTAAGCAAAGTAAAGCTTCCGACAACACCGCTTGCTATCCCAAGCAACATTGTGCCAATTAATACCCATTGTGTATTAGGGTTTTGAAGCTGGTTAAGTATCGCTTCAAGCATATCATTTCACCCCTTTCCCTTCCCCACAACCAACATAGATCGGTCTTGCAAAAAAGTTAGCTTTCCACCATATGTTTTTTGTAAGTTTTCAATCGTAAAGGTTTCCTTTGTAGGTCCATATGCGATTTTTCGCATGTTTAATAGAAGCACCCAATCAAAATACTCCTCAACCGTTTGTAAGTCATGATGAACAACCAGCACGGTTTTACCATTTGCTTTAAGTTCAGTAAGCAAGGCGATAATCGCTTTTTCTGTTGCAGCATCAACACCAACAAAGGGTTCATCCATAAAATAGACATCTGCTTCTTGTGCAAGGGCTCTTGCCAGGAAAACACGTTGCTGCTGCCCTCCAGAAAGCTCACTGATTTGCCGGTTTGCATACTCAAGCATCCCCACTTTATCGAGACATTCCTTTGCCATCTCTACATCCTTTTTACGTGGCCGCCTAAACCAGCCAATATGGCCGTATCTGCCCATTAACACAACATCCAATGCATTTGTTGGAAAATCCCAATCAACAGAGCCGCGTTGAGGAACATAACCAACACGCTTGCGCTGCTTTTTATATGGCTCACCAAAAATTTGGACTTCACCTGATGCAGTTGTAATTAACCCTAAAATTCCTTTAATTAGAGTTGATTTTCCCGCACCGTTCGGACCAATAATGCCAATTAGTTTTCCTTCAGGCACTTCAAAGCTTACTTCTTGAAGCACCGGCTTATGATGGTAAGCAATGGTTAAATTTTCAACTTGAACAGGAATCATTCTTTAACACCAACCTTGTTTTATTTTGGCAGTTTGTTCATACTAAGTAGTTATTATAAGAAAAGCGTAATCGCCTTGTTCAGCCTTGGGCAAATAAGACGCTCATGAATAGAAGGCGTTCTTTGCCTTCAATTCATGAGTGACTAGACCCTAGAGGGGCTAGGCGCTGGAGCTAGACACCAAAACTAAGTACATAAAGTAATGCTTTCTTAAACTTAGACAAAGCCTTATTTTAACGCTGAAACGATTGTATCAACATTGTGCTTAAACATGCCTGCATATGTTCCTTCTTCGGTTCCTTCCTCACCCATTGCATCAGAGAAGAGTTCACCGCCTATCACCACTTCATGCTTTTGCTTTTTAGCTCCCTCGACAACGGCTTGAATTGACTTTTCTGAGATACTGCTTTCGATAAAGACCGCTTTTATGTTTCTTTCAACCAATATATCTACTAAACCTTGAACATCCTTTAGACCATATTCAGAATCTGTGCTTAATCCTTGTAAGCCCATTACCTCAAGTCCATATGCATGGCCAAAATAGCCAAATGCATCATGTGCTGTTACTAGAACCCTGCTTTCTTCAGGAATGGTTGCAATTTGTTCTTTCGCATATTGATCCAATTCTTGGAGCTCTTTTTCATAGGCAAGTGCATTTTCTTGAAAAAATGACTCATTCTCTGGTGATATCTTCGTCAGCTCTTTTTCAACAGAATCGATCGTATGAATCCATGCTTGAATATCAAACCAAACATGGGGATCATGTGCGTTTGAATCTTTTGTACGCAATAACATCGTTTCAGGAATTGAATCAGCTACTGCAACCGTTTGTTTATCATTAGACATTTTTTCAAAGATTTCATTCATTTTTCCTTCCAAATGAAGGCCATTATAAAAAATAAGATCGGCTTGATTTAATTTTTGGATGTCTCCCTGTGAAGCTTGATAAAGATGCGGATCAACTCCAGGTCCCATTAACGAAACAACCTCTACTTTGTCTTTACCAATGTTTTTGACAACATCAGCAACTTGACCTGTCGTTGTTGTTACCTGGATTTTCTCCTTTCCATCACCATTAACCTGATCATTTCCGCAAGCTGTGAGAAAACACATAACTGTTATTGCTGCTATACTTACCAACCACTTTTTCATCTTTATCTCCTCCAATTAACCTTAAAAATGTTTCCTTAGGGCAACTTTCAAATAAAAATTTTTTAACGCTAATAATATTTTAGTATATGACACTCTTTTAGATTATTGCACTTTTTATTTATCGGGTTAAAAAAGTTTCCTTAATACAAAAATAATGTACATATCCATAATTGTCAATCATCTTTTATCAACAAAAAAATCCAGCCAAACGACTGGATTTGAAGAGTGAGCAGAAAGGAAACCTTTTCATTCATTATTTAAAAGACTTCTTTCAACAAAATTATACTGATCAGATAAAAAATACTCCAACAAAAAAAAATGAATTTCTATACTTACATATACGAAATACTTTAACTTTTACTAATTGAGAATTATATTTTTTGATCTCAAAAAGAGCTATTTATTACCGTTTTTGAATGTCGGTATTTTTTTATGATTTCCTTGTTTACCTGAAAACCAATACCGTTCCCCTTAGGCACTGCAATCTTGCCATGAACAGCCTTAATTTCCGGGTTCACCATGTCTTCTTCCCAATACCTTGAAGAGGATGAGATATCACCTGGAATTGAAAAATTAGCAAGAGAGGCAAGTGCGATATTATGGGCTCGTGAAATACTTGTTTCAAGCATACCGCCACACCATACCGGAATTTTGTGTGATTGACAAAGATCATGTATTTTTTTCGATTCCGTCAAACCGCCGACTCGACCTGGTTTTATATTGATCACCCTGCAGCTGCCAAGTTCAATTGCTTTTCTCGCATCTTCGCTAGTGACAATGCTTTCGTCTAAACATATTGGCGTAGCTAGCTTCTGTTGGAGCTTGGCATGATCGATAATATCATCTGCTGCCAGCGGTTGTTCAATCATCATTAAGCCAAATTGGTCCAGCTCTTTCAGTCGATCAATATCCGCTAGTGAATAAGCAGAATTTGCATCTGCCATTAATGGTAATTCTGGAAATTGCTTGCGAATGTCTTCAATCAGCTTTATATCCTGTTTAGGAGAAATTTTTACTTTAAATCGCTTATAGCCTTCTTCAACATATTGACTAATCTGCTCCGTCATTGCAGAGATGGAGGATATGCCGATTACAACGCCGCATTCAATTTCTTTCCGTTCACCGCCCAATGCAGTTGCTAAAGAAATCCCTTGTTTTTTTGCAAATAAATCCCATATTGCTCCTTCAAGTGAAGCCTTTGCCATATAGTTTCTTTTCACCTTGTTAAAGACAGCTTGAAGCTGTTCAGGATGTGTGAGTGGTTGTTTTAGGATTAAGGGAATTAAAATATCTTTTAATAAATGAAAAGCGGTGTTAATTGTTTCTTCCGTATACCAAGGCGTTGAAAAGGCTACGACCTCTCCCCATCCGCTTATTCCGTCTGAATCTATTACTTCCACTAGAATGCTTTCCCGATCGCTTACATAGCCAATGCTTGAGGTAAAGGGGGATTTTAACTTTTGCGTAATATGGTGCAGCTTCACCGTTTGTATGATTATCATTGCTTTATTCCTTGTTGGTTTATTTGTTCTTTTAATTTACGACGGAGCAGCTTATTTGAAGCATTTCTTGGAAGCTCTTTTAAAATGGTGATACCTGTTGGTACTTTATATGGTGCTAAGCGGCTTTTACAGTAATCAAGCAGCTCTTGTATCGAGAGCGCTTCATCATATGAAGCAACAAAGCCATATGGAGTTTGCCCCCATTTTTGATTTTCAACACCAATAACCCCTGCATCCTTTACCTTTGGATGTGACAGCAGAATCGCTTCAATCTCAGCGGGATAGATATTTTCACCACCTGAAATGATAAGGTCTGATCGTCGATCTAGTACATACAAAAAGCCCTCATCATCCATATACCCTTGATCACCTGTATGCAGCCAGCCATCCTTAATCGCTTTTATCGTTGCATCCTTTCTTTTCCAATAGCCTCTTGTAATATTGGGGCCTTTTACAACGATTTCTCCTTCTTCATGTGCTTCACATTCTTTACCGTCCTTGACGATTTTAATTTGGCAAGAAAACAATGGTTTTCCGGCTGAGCCAAGTTTTTTCATACTGTACTCTGGTGATAATGTAACAATCTGTGAAGCTGTCTCAGTCATTCCATATGTTTGATAAACAGGAATTCTGCGGGTTTGACATTCCTCAAGAATGCTTTTCGGTACCGGACCACCTCCGGCGAGCATACACCTAAATGATGGCGGATATTGCTGCTTGTCCAGTTTTTCCAGCATCTGTTGAAGCATCGTTGTAACAACCGAAACGATTGTTACATGCTCATGCATAATAGCATCATTCATATTTTTGGCATCAAAACGCTCCAGTAACACTATCCCCATTCCATATATCACACTGCGCATTAAAATCGATAAGCCGCTTATGTGAAAAAGCGGGACTGCTAACAGCCAGCGATCTTCAGCATGCAATCCTAAATTTAATGCAGAGCCAATCGCACTAGACCAGTGATTACCATACGTTTGCATGACTCCCTTTGGATTCCCGGTTGTCCCAGAGGTATACATAATGGTGGCAACTTGATTTGTTGCAAAGTCTTCATCAAAAGAAACAAAAGTTTGTCCCTGTGGATTTACTTGTTTAAGCTCTTCATTAATGAGGATTTTCATATGATGGATTGCGGTAACTTTGTCATATAAATTACGATCGCAAATTAGGTAAGATGCCTCTACATCATCCACCTGCCAGGCTAATTCTTGTTCCGTAAGTCGCGTATTTAACATAACAGCAACCGCACCAATGGACATAACGGCATAGATTGTTTCTACCATATCTATACTGTTCTTCATTAAAATCCCGATATGTTGATTCTTTTTCATACCGATGTATGACAATTGCCGTGCGCGAAGGGTAACTCTTTCATGTATTTGTTTAAATGTAAGTACTTCTTTCCCTGTTTTTATAGCTAGTCGATCCGGTGTTAATTCAGCACGCTGTTTTAACCAATTCGGCATGTATTGTTCCATTTTTTCACCTCTATTTAATAAAAACAGCCTGATGAAAGGGGATCATCAAGCTGTTAACCATATTGTTATTAAGGGAAACGTGGGAATTGCTTAAAGTCTGGAGAACGTTTCTCTTTAAATGCATCACGGCCTTCTTTAGCTTCATCAGTTGTATAATAAAGCAAGGTTGCATCTCCAGCAAATTGTTGAATTCCTGCAAGTCCATCCGTATCCGCATTAAAGGCTGCTTTTAGGAAACGAATCGCTGTAGGGCTCTTCTCAAGGATTTCCTCACACCATTTCACAGTCTCTGCTTCTAACTGGTCAAGAGGTACAACCGTATTAACTAACCCCATATCCAATGCTTCTTGTGCATTGTATTGACGGCATAGATACCAAATTTCACGCGCTTTTTTATGACCGACTATTCTTGCCAGATAACCTGAGCCATAACCTGCATCAAAGCTTCCGACTTTAGGGCCGGTTTGTCCAAATACTGCATTATCAGCAGCAATTGTTAAATCACATACAACATGTAAAACATGACCGCCGCCAATCGCATATCCCGCAACCATTGCAATAACCGGCTTAGGAATAACACGGATTAAACGTTGCAAATCAAGAACATTTAAACGCGGAATCTGGTCTTCTCCAACATAACCGCCATGTCCTCTAACCTTTTGGTCTCCGCCTGAGCAAAAGGCTTTTCCGCCTTCTCCAGTTAGGATAATAACCCCAATGTTTTCATCATCACGTGCATAGGCGAAAGCATCAATTAATTCCATGACTGTTTTAGGTGTAAATGCATTATGTACATGCGGACGATTAATTGAGATCTTTGCAATACCATTATATGTTTGATAAATAATCTCATCATACTGGCGTTCTGTAATCCATTCAATTGCCATATTGTAAACCTCCTGTTATCTTTATCGAGCTGAAAGTAAAAACTCATTTACTATTTTACCAAAAATTCGCGGTTGTTCCACATGAATTGCATGACCAGCGTCTTTTATTTCGTTTAAGGTCGAATTGGGGAACATCTGATTCATCTTATTAGCTATTTCACAAAACTTTTGATCTAATTCACCACATACAAGGAGAATTGGATTTTTTATTGAGGGCAGCATTTTCCACCATGAAGGCTGTACACCAGTCCCCATCCCGATCAAGCTATTGGCCAGCCCGAGAGAGGAATTTTCCAGTCTTTTTTCTCGGATTTGCTTTCTTTGCTCTTTAGGCAATCGCTTTTGCGTTGAAAAGAGAGGAATGTCCTCCCAATAATCGACAAAGGAAACCATGCCATTTTTGATTATACTCCTAGCAAGCTTTTCATCCGATATTTTTCGTTTTATTCGTTCATTCATATCCTTTATTCCTGGTGAACTGCTCTCTAAAATCAATTTGTTTACACGATTAGGATAGGTTGCCGTAAATGATAATGCCAACCTTCCACCCATTGAATATCCCAGAAAATTTGCCTTTTCAATATTTAATTTGTTTAAAATTGATATGAGATCCTCAACAGCTTCCTCAGTCCTGTACCTTGCTGGATCTTCAGGGCTTTCGGTTCGACCGTGACCAATTATGTCAATGAGAATAAATTTTGTATCACTTATTTTATTTAAAATGGAAGTCCAATTACTAGAAGAGCCTGTAAACCCATGCAGCAGCACAAGCGGTTGCCCTTTAGATTTTACCTCGACGTTGTACTCGATCCCTCTAATTTTCATTGGATCAACACTTTTCTTATTTCCTGGGAAACATGATCTAACAAATCCCGGTGAAATTTGACACGGGTTTTACGATCAGTCGGAATTTCAATGACCTTCAGACCATTATTTTTTTGAATAGCATGAAAAGCCGTATGCAATTCATCCCAGTTTTCAATCTTTTGATATATTCCATTATACATCTTTACTGCATGTGAGAAATCTAAACCAGTAGCTGTTCCATACAGCGTTTCAAAATGCTTTTCCTCATTTGATTGCGGTAAAAATGAAAAAATCCCGCCGCCATCATTATTAATCAGAAAAATCGTTAAATCGAGCTGATTACGTGTTGCGGCAAGTAATCCATTTAAATCATGATAAAACGATAAATCACCGATTAGTAAATAGGTTTGCCGATTTATGCCTGCACTTACCCCAAGTGCAGTTGACACAATTCCATCAATTCCACTTGCTCCGCGGTTTGCTAGGATTGTAATATCCTTTTGATCCTGTTTAAAAAAGGTATCGACATCTCGAATTGGCATGCTATTCCCAACAAATAGTGTACTTCCCTCTGATAAAAGCTTTTGAAGCTCCCATACAATTTTCCCTTCAAATATCTCTTGAGTTTGCTCCATGGAATGGTCTATCATGTCCCAATAAACTTTATCACTTTTGATCCATGCCTGATAGAATCTGGATTCCGGCTTTTCGTTAACCATGTTCAAAATGGTTTCACAAAAGAATGTTTCATTACAGGCTGCTAAATAGGAAGCATTTAAAGTAGGATCCCTGTATATTCCTGCTTGATCAACTACAATTTGTATAATCTCCGGATTGTTTTTAAGCATTAACATTAGCGGTTTAGAAACAGGCATTGCTCCAAAGCGAATGACAACCTTTGGTTTAAGCTTCCCTCCCAATACTGGATCTTTTAAAAGAGAGTCATAACTGCTAATGATCCCCTGAGCCTTCTTGCACCGACCACGTAAATGCGACAGCGGATCTGCCAAAACAGGAAATTTCAAATGATCGGACAGCCTTTCAATTTCCTTAATGATTGCGTCATCATGATGTTCACCACAAATAATTAATCCATCTGTTGAACCTTGGATAATTGAAGCAATGGTGCCGATCTCTTTTTCACCTAAATAAGAGCTTGTGTGAGGGATATGTAAATATGTTTCTCGATTATCCAGCTGACTCCATAGGTCGGGCAGGCTGATATTAGGTACCAGGGGCTCTCTAAAAGGAAAATTTAAATGGACCACTCCAGCAGGACTTGTTACCGCTATGCCCACAGCCCTTGCTGCAACTGTTCGAGCATACCGAAACATGCCAGGCTTTTCTTCTGGTAAGGCAAGATCAACAAACCACTTTGGATAATTGCCATACATATGCAGCTGATCAATAGCCTGCGGAGCCCCTACATCTCTTAATTCATGGGGCCTGTCTGCCGTTAATACAAGAAGCGGGACTCTCGCATAATGAGCCTCCACGATCGCAGGGTAGTAATTGGCTGCAGCTGTTCCTGATGTACATAACAAGGCAACAGGCTTTTTTTGAGACTTGGCAATCCCAAGTGCAAAAAAGCCTGCTGATCTTTCGTCGATATTTATATAACAGGTGAGCTTCGGATGCTCTGCCATTAAAATCGCTAATGGAGTTGAGCGGGATCCTGGGCTGATAACAGCTATTTCAACTCCAGAACTGACCATTTCATCAACAAAACTTGCAACATAACGTGTAAATGTGTCAATTGCATTCATGATCTGCGCCCCCTAACGCTGACAGCATCGGCTTTAATTTAATCTTTGTTTCATAGTACTCGGACTCTGGTTTTGACTCCTCAACAATTCCACAACCAGCAAATAATGCGGCACGATTCCCTTTAATTAACCCGGAACGAATCGCAACCACAAATTCACCATTATCCTCATGATCAAACCAGCCAATCGGTGCGGCATACCATCCTCTATGCATTGGTTCAAGCTCTCTTATTTTTTCGATCGCTTTTTCTTTAGGGTAACCGCCTAATGCTGGAGTCGGATGTAATTTTTCAACCATTGAGATCAAAGAATGACCTTGCTTAGCTAACCCCTTTACCGGAGTATATAGATGTTGAATATTTTTTGTTTTCAATAATGCTGGCTCGTTAGGTGCCTTTACCTCATAGCAATACTCTTCAAATGCATCTTTAATCATTTTAACAACAATAGCATGCTCAACTAAGTTCTTTTCATCTTGCAGTAATTGGCGGCCAAGCATTTCATCATCATCACTTGTTTTTCCCCTTTTTATCGAACCGGCAAGACATGTTGAAAGAACTTCGTTTTCATGCTTTTTAACCAATCTTTCCGGAGTTGCCCCAATAAAATGATGCAGCCCATTTTCAAACCCAAAAATAAAACTCGTTGGCTGTTCTTTTTGAAGATTTCCAATTACTTGATAAGGATTAATCTTATTCATAAATTCAAGGTGAACTTCTCTCGCCAGCACCACCTTATCAAGTTCATTTGCCCGAATATCAGCTGTTGCCTTTTCAATCGCTTCTACCCACTCAGCTGTTTTTAATTCAATCGAAGCGAATTCGTTACCTTTTTCACAATCTTTTTGATAAATAAAAGGTGGTTCATTTTCTAAAGACTGTTCGAAATGCCTGATACATGTATCTAATTGATCTAAAGGAGTGATCACTTTATTTATTGTCAAATAGGCTTTGTTTTGAAATTTCGTTAGCATAATGGTTGGCAGCACAAATTTCGCTTCAGAAAATTCTTCCCAAAGCAGACCTTTTTCCTTTTTCGGATCAAAAGAAAAACCGCCAAAAAGTAAAGGGCCTGTCCCAATTTGTTTTTGACTCTCAGTAACGACCCGTTTATTAAAGCGTTTCCATTCTTTTTCAATTTTCTGAAACCGTTCAAATGTTTGATTTTCGTTATCAATCACGAGTTCATTTCCTAGTCCAACCATCGTCATATCTGCAGTTGGCGTCGACCAAAAGAAACGTTCTCCTAAATATAAATTTTCTCCGGAAGCAAAGAAATGGAGGGGGTCAATTGCATCCACTTCTTGTACTCGGCTAACGATCACCGATTGATTCGTTTGCTTTGCCTCTTCCAATGCATGTTGTATCGATTCTTTAATTGTATGATCCAAAGTTGTTATCAAACTTATCCCCCCGAAACCGAAAAATCGCTTATATAAAGATACACCTGAAAAAAAGGTGTGTCAATAGATTGAAACTGATGACTGTATTTAACAACGTATTATATCCTTATTATATATCTTGTTGTTCAGGATTAAAATGAAAAGGTACCTAAAACCATCATCATTTTTTAGGCATATATGGTAATAATAAGCTAAATTGGTGCAAATGATTGACACAACGCATTAACCTGTTGAGTCTGAACATTTTCCCCCGCCTTTTATGTCCATTTTTTACAATCATGAATTTACTAAGAACTGCTCATAATAGATAGTAGAAATCTATTTAAGGAAGGAGCGTGAATGGCATGCTAAGTTCACAACAAGTAGAGACCTTCCGTTCACAGCTTTTGCAGATGAAAAATGAAATTGAACAGCGCTTTAAGATGAATGGTCATTTTGGTTTAGAGGAAGGGCACTCCCATGAATCTATGGGTGAGCTCTCTAGCTATGATAATCATCCTGCTGATGATGCAACAGAATTATATGAGCGGGAAAAAGACATCGCGCTAAATGAACATACAGAAGAAGAACTACTGGATATTGACCGTGCCCTAAAAGCAGTTGAAAACGGAACCTACGGGAAATGTGAAGTTTGCGGAGCAGAAATTCCCCTCGAACGACTTGATGCAATGCCTACTGCTACAACCTGTGTAGAACATGCGCCAGAACAAGTTGTGTCACATAATCGGCCTATAGAAGAAGGCGTTCTAATGCCTCCATTCGGAAAATTTGATTATGATGAAAAAGATGAAAATGTCGCCTTTGATGCCGAGGATGCCTATCAAATTGTCAACAGCTATGGATCCTCTGAAACACCTTCTGATTTTGCTGATCCTCAGGATCACTATAATGATGTTAGAATGGAATCAAATGATCCTGATGGCTATGTAGAAGATTTTGAAAATTTCATTGGCACAGATATTGAAGGCAAAGAAATTACAGTTTATCCATCCAGCCAGCATCAACGTTATGAAGATGAGCTTGATGAAGAAGGCATTATGACAGCGTTTGGTGATTTGCCAGGTTATGAAAAAGATCCTTATACAGAGGATGAAAGATAATCCAACTCCCTTGCTGGGAGTTTTTTATTTTGTTTGAATCCAACCTATTTTTTTGAAAAGAGCCCTGTAATTACACTGTTCGCTCAAGTACAAAAAACATTCGCTAAAGCAAACGAATCATGCTTCTATTACCTCCTAAAAACCTGTAAAATATATACTGATGCAGTTATCGATAGAAAGACTGTTATCTACATAATTGGGGGGATTGTGTTGAACGCACATGAAATTGATTTTGAACTGCATGGAGATGATATGCAGTGTGTAGAAATCGAATTAGATCCAAATGAAAGTGTTGTTGCCGAAGCCGGCGGCATGATGATGATGGAAGATGGAATTGATATGGAAACCATCTTTGGTGATGGCGATAGTAACCAGAAGGGCTTTCTAGGCAAGCTTGTTGGTGCCGGGAAACGTGTGCTGACAGGTGAAAGTTTATTCATGACCGTTTTCACTAACAAAGGATCGGGTAAGAAAAAAGTTTCTTTTGCGGCTCCATATCCGGGTAAAATCATTCCTGTCGATTTAAGTGAGCTTGGCAATAAAGTAATCTGTCAAAAAGATTCATTCCTTTGTGCAGCAAAAGGTGTTTCAGTGGGCATTGATTTCCAACGCAAGCTTGGAACAGGATTTTTTGGCGGTGAAGGCTTTATCATGCAAAAGCTTGAAGGCGATGGCTTAGCATTTTTACATGCAGGTGGAACGATTATAAGAAGAGATCTACAGCCAGGAGAAAAGCTTCGTATTGATACAGGGTGTCTTGTTGCCTTAACAAAAAATGTTGATTACAATATTGAATTTGTCGGAAAAGTAAAGACAGCATTCTTTGGTGGCGAAGGCTTATTTTTTGCTACAGTGCAAGGACCTGGAACCGTTTGGATTCAAACACTGCCGTTTAGCCGATTGGCCGATCGAGTGATGGCGAATGCGCCTGCTGCTGGCGGAGAAGCTCGCGGCGAGGGCAGCTTACTTGGCGGATTAGGGAGATTACTGGATGGAGATTGATCCATTAGGAAAAATAAGTTTCTTTTATAAAAAAATGGTGCTAACCCAATTGGGTCAGCACCATTTTTTACATTTTTAAAGCAACAGGGCCAATTTTCCAAATGTCGTCCGCATATTGCATAATGGTCCGATCACTTGAAAAGAAACCTGAATGTGATACATTTATTAATGCTTTCTCTAGCCATTTATCGGTGTTTTGATATGCAACACCAACTTTTTCTTGAATATCAATATAAGAAGCAAAATCACGCAGTACAAAGTATTGATCATTTTGCACAAGAAGAGAATCAGCAATTGATTCAAATTCTCCTTCATCTTCGGCAAAGAAGCCATTTGTTAATTGATCGACGACTTGACGGACTCTTAAATCATGGTGATAGTATTCCATTGAGCGATAGCGGCCATTTTCTTCATATTTTAGAACCTCTTGGGCTGTTAATCCAAAAGTAAAGATATTATCGCTGCCAATCTCCTCCATCATCTCAATATTTGCTCCATCTAACGTTCCAACCGTCAATGCTCCATTCATCATAAACTTCATATTTCCTGTACCTGACGCTTCTTTACTTGCAGTCGAAATTTGTTCACTAACATCTGCCGCAGGGAAAATATCCTCGGCAAGTGAAACACGGTAATTTTCCATAAAAACAACTTTTATAACCTTTGATACTTGCGGGTCATTATTCACCTTATCTGCTAAAGAGTGAATCAATTTAATGATTTTTTTTGCATAATAATATGTTGGTGATGCTTTGGCGCCAAAGATAAATGTCCGAGGCTGAATAATGTAATTGGCATCCTCTTTTATACGATTATATAAATACAGAATGTGTAAAACATTTAATAATTGCCGTTTATAAGCATGCAATCTCTTAACCTGTACATCAAAAATAGAGTCAATATCAACAATGATGCCATTTTTCTCCGCGATTTTTTTAGCAAGAATTTCTTTTCTTTTCCGTTTAACAGCCGCAAAACGCTCTTTTAGTTCAGGATGATAAATATGTCTCTTTAAATCTAATAATTTTTCGGGGTGCTTTACCCATTCATCACCTATGACATCTTTAATTAATGAGGTAAGCTCTGGATTTGCTTTTAATAACCAGCGCCGGTGTGTGATACCATTTGTTTTGTTATTAAACTTCCAAGGGTAGAGCTCATAAAATGATTTCATTTCACGATTTTTTAAGATATCAGAGTGGATTTTTGCCACCCCATTTATACTGGAGCTTCCTACAATTGCTAGATGTGCCATTTTAACTAAACCGTGAGCAATAATCGCCATGTGCTCAATTCGCTGCCAATCACCAGGATAACGATCCCAGAGCTCTGCACAGAATCGCTCATTGATTTCCTCGATAATCATATATATTCTCGGTAATAGTGGTTTAAATAAATGAATCGGCCATTTTTCCATCGCTTCAGAAAGGATCGTATGGTTCGTGTATGAGACTGTATTGCACGTAACTTCCCAGGCCTCCTCCCATGTACATCCTTCCACATCGACTAGGATCCTCATTAATTCAGGTACAGCTAATGCAGGGTGTGTGTCATTAATATGGATTGCAACCGATTGATGCATCTTTCTAATATCTTGATTTTCCTTTTTATATGAAGCAATGATGCTTTGAATGCTCGAAGATACTAAAAAATACTGCTGCTTTAGTCGTAAAATTTTCCCCTCATCATGGGTATCATCCGGGTATAAAAAGTCCGTAATCGCCTCTGTTTCCCGCTTATAAGACAAGATATCCTGATTCGGTCCATAGGATGCTGGTTCAGCATTCCAAAGCCTTAGCGTGTTCACGGTATCAACATGATACCCGACGACAGGCATATCATATGGAACCGCAAGCACCTTCTGAGCCCCCACATGATGAAAGGCGAGAACATTATTTTCACAGCTTGTTTCGACTCTTCCCCAAAAGGAAATTTCTACTGCTTCATCCGGTTTCCGAACCTCCCAAACATTTCCATGTCTCAACCATTGCTCAGGAAGCTCAACCTGATATCCATCAACGATTTTTTGGTCGAACAACCCGTGCTTATAGCGAATTCCATAACCATGTCCAGGAAGATTTAAGGTTGCCAAGGAATCTAAAAAGCATGCTGCAAGACGTCCAAGCCCGCCATTCCCTAATGCAGGATCTGGCTCACATTCTTCAATTTCACTTAAATGAATATTAAGCTCACGCAATCCTTCCTCAACAATTTCTTTTATTCCAAGATTCAACAGATTTTGACCAAGCAGACGTCCTAATAAAAATTCAATTGATAAATAATACACTTGTTTTTTATTTTCAAACCTGTATAGCTCATTTGTTTCAATCCATTTGGAACTAATATATTCTCTAACCATATTCCCAAGGGTATGGTATTGATCACGCTTTGTGGATTCTTCAAAGCCTTTGCCGCACATACTTTCTAATTTCATTAGAAAACATTCCTTAAACTGATCCTTGTTGGAGAACATGCTCTTCACTCCTAATAATCAAATCAGCGTACAGCTGGTTATATTTCAATGCAGATTGCGTCCAACTATAATCCTGTTTCATCGCATTCTTAACAATCACCTGCCATACATCCTTCTGATGATAAAAATCAAGAGCGCGATAAATGGTATGCAGCATGTCATGAGCATTGAAATTTCTGAATGAAAACCCGTTCCCCTCCTCTGTATCCTCACGGAAAGAGGTTACTGTATCATTGAGGCCGCCTGTTTCTCTAACAATTGGGAGTGTCCCATATCGTAATGCGATGAGCTGCCCTAATCCACATGGTTCAAACTTAGAAGGCATAAGAAAAAGATCAGAGCCTGCATAGATGCGATGTGCCAATTTTTCATCAAATCCTATGTATGCTTTGAATTTATTCGGATGAGCCCACTCCATATGTCGAAAGAAATCTTCAAACTCTGTATCTCCTGTTCCAAGTACGATCATTTGGATATCATGATCTAATAGTTCATGGAGTACACGCTTTACTAAGTCAAATCCTTTTTGCTTTGTCAATCTTGTCACCATTGAAATCAAAGGAATATCTTCATCAACTGGAAGCCCAAAGGAAGCTTGCAATGCAGCTTTATTTTTTCCTTTCAAGCCCAACGATTCAACTGTGTATTGTTCATCAATGACAGGATCTGTTTCAGGATTATAGACTTCATCATCTATTCCATTTAGGATCCCTACCAGTGAGGAAGCCTTTGAGCGTAATAATCCATCTAATCTTTCTCCATAATAGGCGGTTTGAATCTCTTCCATGTATGTTGGACTAACGGTTGTAATGATGTCAGAAGCAACAATTGCCCCTTTCATAAAGTTCACATGGCCGTAGAATTCCACCATGGCGCACTTTTCTTCCTCCGTATTAAGAAGATCCTTTAAAATACCAAATGGGAAGATCCCTTGGAATTGCAGATTATGAATGGTAAATACAGTCTTGATATGTTTATAAAAAGATTGTTGCTGATATTCCTCTTTCAGTAAGAAACTTATCATCCCCGTATGCCAATCATGTGAATGAATAACATCAGGCTGAAAGTCAATTGCTTTTAAAGCATCTAATACGCCTCTGCAAAAGAAGGAGAATCGTTCTCCATCATCGTAGTGACCGTATAAAGAGTCACGATAAAAATAATATTCATTGTCAAGAAAGTAATACGTGATTCCTTCATATTCAAGCATTTCAATGCCGCAATATTGCTTTCTCCAACCAACAGGCACTGTGATTTCTTTCATTTTTTCCATCTTATCTCTAAATCTTTCAGGTATTAAACTGTATTTCGGAAGAATGACACGAACATCATTTCCCAGTTTTTTTAATTCTTTTGGCAAGGCCCCTGCTACATCCGCCAAACCGCCGGATTTAACAAATGGTACACATTCTGAAACAGCAAATAATACGTTCACGAGTTCATCAGCGCTCCTTGAATTGTTTTTTTTCTTAGTATATACGGTAGTAGGACGGAACCTTTTATTGTTGTCTCTGATTCTACTTTTACATCTTTATCTGCAATGACATGGTCTAATAAACACGCTTCACCAATTTGTGATTTTTGCATAATCACACTATTTTTAACTACTGTATCTTTACCAATATGAACCGCTCTAAAAATAATACTATTTTCAACATAGCCCTCAATTTTACAGCCATTTGCGATTAATGAATTCTTTACAACTGCATCTTTTCCATATTTCGTAGGCGGCTCATCTTTTGCCTTTGTTAATATTGGACGGTTTTTAAGGAATATTTCATTCCAAACTTCTGGCTTAAGCATATCCATGCTATGTTTATAATAACTGCTGATCGAATCAATCACAGCTGCATAACCATAAAATTCATAATGACAAATGGTCAACTGATTCTCGTTTTTATTAATAACATCAGCAAGCGTCTTAAATCCAGTTTGTTCTTTATTATGAATAAGATCTAAAAGGAGCTTCGTAGACATGATAAACATTTGTAATGAATTGCCGTCTTTTCTTACTTCTGTAATATCACAGCCATTGTCCAGATGGTAGGCTAATACCTTTTTAAAATCAATATTGCACACCGTATAACTATTCGTAATAACGGCATATTCCTGTGTGCTTCTTAAAAAGAAATCAATATGATCGGAAAACTGACGAAATGATCCAAACTCATCATACTCATTATGTAAATGAGGAGACGGGAAAAAGAATAAACCATCTTTTTTACGGTTTAAGTCCCATTGTTTCCCCGAACCAAGATGATCCATTAATGACCGATATTGATACTTTGGAAAAATCGCTACACTTTCAATCTCAGAATTCACCATATTTGATAGGACAAAATCGATTAAGCGATAACGACTAGCGAATGGGACCGCAGCCAATGAACGATGTAATGTTAAATCTTCAATTTCCGGTTTATAAGTTGTCGCATCAATAATACCTAGCATCTTTTGATTCATTTCCAATCTCCCCTTTTGTGAACAAGGACTGATGGATAACGATGATGTCTAACGATTTAGATTGTAAATCATTTAAGTACCTATAAGGGTAGACAACAAGTGCGTCTCCACCGTCCCAGTTCCAAACTGTGATAGTAATATTTCCATTCTTGAAGTGTTTTCTCTTATTTTTTTCTATTAGATTATTTTGCTATCAACAATTGTGGAAAGTTCTGTAATAATTTCTTCCGTAACAAGTAGAATTTCTCCAGAATCAGGGCAAATAATTGTACCATTAGGAATTTCGATTCCACTAGGGACGATCGCATTTTCGATATAAACATTTTCACCAATTATTGCATCTGGCATTAACACGGAATTTTTGATTTCACTATTCTTACCTACTGATACACCCTGAAATAAAACGGAATGGTCCACATTGCCCATAATCACACAGCCATCATTGACAAAGGAATCCTTTACAACCGCATTATCTGCAATAAATTGAGGTGGATGGTTTGAATTAACCGTGTAAATTTTCCAATCTCGATCAAATAAATTTAATTTGGAGTCTTCATTTAAGAGATCCATATTCGCTTCCCAAAGGCTTTTTACTGTACCTACATCTTTCCAATAACCTTTAAATGGATAAGCAACAACATTTAAATTCTCATCTAGTAATAAAGGAATAATATCTTTTCCGAAATCATGACTTGAATGTTCGTTCCGTTCATCCATTTCTAGATATTCCTTTAAAACAGACCATTTAAAGATGTAGATGCCCATTGAGGCCAGGTTATTTTTCGGCTTAGCAGGTTTTTCTTCAAATTCAACAACCTGCATTTTTTCATTGGTATTCATGATGCCAAAACGACTTGCTTCATCCCACGGTACTTCAATAACAGATATAGAAGCATCTGCATTCTTTTTAATATGGTAGTCTAGCATTTCTGAATAATCCATTTTGTAAATATGATCTCCTGATAAGATAAGGACATATTCTGGATCATATTGCTTTATATAATTAATATTTTGATAGATGGCACTTGCTGTTCCTTTATACCATTTCATCTCAGAGGATTCTGTATAAGGAGGCAGAACAGTTACCCCCCCATTTTTACGATCCAAATCCCAAACACTGCCTATGCCGATATATGAATTTAACACAAGCGGCTGATATTGTGTAAGAACTCCTACGGTGTCAATGCTAGAATTTGTACAATTGCTTAAGGTGAAATCTATTATTCGGTATTTCCCCCCAAATGGTACTGCTGGTTTCGCTAAATTTTTTGTAAGGGAGCTTAATCTACTTCCTTTACCTCCTGCTAATAACATTGCGACGCACTTTTTTCTTCCCATTTTTATTCTCCCCTCTTTTTTTTACTGCTCGTAAAATAACTGCACCATATGGTGGAATCGTCATCGAAACATGGTATGGTCTTCCATGGTATTCGCCTTCAATTGCCTTGAGATTCTTTCGATTTATTTGATCTGAACCGCCAAATTCAGCTGCATCACTATTTAAAATTTCAACATATTCCGTATCAACCGGTACTCCAACCTTATATTCATGGTAAACGTCAGGCTTAAAATTACAAATAATAACAAGGAAGTCATTTTCTTTTTGACTCTTACGAATAAACGAAAAAATGCTTTGATCTTTATTATCAACATCAATCCACTCAAAGCCCTCTTCTGAATGATCTAATTCATATAATGGCTTTTGTTTTTGATAAATGTTCATCAAATATTTAAAATATACGCGCATTTTGTTATGCATTTCATAATCTTCAAGCATCCAATCGAGCTGTTCCAAGTCCTTCCATTCATCAAATTGACCAAATTCTCCACCCATGAAAAGCAGCTTCTTTCCAGGGTGTGCCATCATATATCCAAAAAGCAGCCTTAATTGGGCAAACTTTTGCCAGTAGTCACCTGGCATTTTATTTAGTAAGGATTTCTTCCCATGAACAACTTCATCATGAGAGAATGGTAAAATGAAATTTTCCGAAAAAGCATATAAAAGGGAGAATGTTACTTTATGGTGGAGTTCATTCCTATGTTCTGGAGAAGTCTCCATATAGGTAAGAATGTCATTCATCCAGCCCATATTCCATTTGTAGTTAAAGCCTAGACCACCTGACGAGGTAGGAGCGGTTACCATCGGCCAATCAGTTGAATCTTCAGCAATCATTAAAATATCAGGATCTTTTGCAAAAACAGCTTCATTTAATTTTCTTAAAAAGCTAACTGCGTAAGGATTCTCCACTAATTCATGTGAATTTGGCCAGTAAAGCATATTTGCAACTGCATCAACTCTGAATCCATCTACGTGAAAATGTTCCATCCAAAATATCGCATTTGAAATCAAAAAGCTTTGAACCTCTGGTTTGCCAAGATCAAAGTTTGCTGTTCCCCAATCCCAATTTTCTCGATCTTTTTCAGTTTTGTATTCATATGTAGGCTCACCATCAAACATATAAAGTCCATGGGAGTCCTTACAAAAATGTCCCGGCACCCAATCAATAATGACACCGATATTTTCTTGATGGCATGCATCAATAAATTCCATTAGCTCGTGAGGTGTCCCAAATCTACTTGTTGCAGAGAAATAGCCCGTTCCCTGATAGCCCCAAGAACGATCATATGGATGTTCGATAACTGGCAGCAACTCAATATGAGTAAACCCATGATCTATTACATATGGTATTAGTTCCTCTATTAATTCTTTGTAGCTGTACAACTCTCCATCTTCTTTTACTTTCCATGTACCTAAATGAACTTCGTAAATCGCCATTGGTCGATCATATGGCTGCTTAAGTCGCTTCTTTTTCTTCCATTTTTGATCCTTCCAAACATAGCCAGATAAATCATAAACAACAGATGCCGTATTTGGTCTTACTTCTGAAAAAAAAGCGTATGGATCTGCTTTTAACAAAGTCTCTCCATTAGCTGTCACAATTTCATACTTATATATTTCCCCTGCTTCTAATTGCGGAATAAATAAGCCCCATATCCCCTCCTCATTAATCCTTTCCATTTGATGATTTTGACCATTCCACTCGTTAAAATCACCAACAACATTTACCTGTCTTGCATGTGGTGCCCAAACACAGAAATTTGTACCTATAACCCCATTCAGTTCTTGTGTATGTGCACCTAAAAAACCATAGCTTTCAAATGACTGTCCCTCATGAAATAAATGAATATCATAGTCTGTTGGACAAGTGAGAGTCACATATGTCACCCTTTCTCTTAATATCTCTATGCTAAACATTCAAGACTTACTAGTAGATACCTGCAATGTAACCGCTACTTTTTTACGACATAATCCAACAAAACCTTTGAAGTTGAGGGTGAATGTTATACTTTTAAAATATAAGAAAAAGAAAGAAAAAAGGAAAGGAACTGCCCTAAAACCGTAGAAATACTTAAGAATTAAAAAGATGTTTTTGAAATTGAAATAATATAATTTGATTTAATGAAAGCGTTTAAATAACTAGGATTATGGACAAGTCAAACCACTATTTATTATAGTAATAAAACATTAAATTCGACTTTTTGTAGGAATTTGTTGAAAGTTCTTTTGAAGAAAAAAAGAAGGAAATTGATTCATGAATATCCTATTGAAGGATGATCTTTGCTGGTTGAATAAATAAACAAAGCTGAATTGAAAATGTCAAAAACATAGTAAAAGGAATTCATTTATTTTTATTAAAATAACTATAAGCCTTTTTAAGGACAAACGTCAACAAATAAGCATTGCCTAAATAATGTGAGGGTTCCATTAATGGTGGCTTTACCACTTGTTAAGATCAAAATCAATATGTATAGAAAAAAACACTGCAGGAATGCAGTGTTTTTTTGATGACCCGTACGGGATTCGAACCCGTGTTACCGCCGTGAAAGGGCGGTGTCTTAACCGCTTGACCAACGGGCCATTATGTTTGTTATATGGCGGAGAAGGAGGGATTTGAACCCTCGCGCCGCTTACGCGACCTACACCCTTAGCAGGGGCGCCTCTTCAGCCACTTGAGTACTTCCCCATATGGCTCCGCAGGCAGGATTCGAACCTGCGACCGATCGGTTAACAGCCGATAGCTCTACCACTGAGCTACTGCGGAATAAAATGTATGGTGGGCCTAAATGGACTTGAACCATCGACCTCACGCTTATCAGGCGTGCGCTCTAACCAGCTGAGCTATAGGCCCACTTTCTGGAGCGGGTGAAGGGAATCGAACCCTCATCATCAGCTTGGAAGGCTGAGGTTTTACCACTAAACTACACCCGCAAGTAAAATGGGGCGGCTGATGGGAATCGAACCCACGAATGTCGGAACCACAATCCGATGCGTTAACCACTTCGCCACAGCCGCCACATAAAATATATCAACTTTTTAAAAGGTGGCTCGGGACGGAATCGAACCGCCGACACATGGATTTTCAGTCCATTGCTCTACCGACTGAGCTACCGAGCCATTTAGTTTACGGCTTCCACTAAGCTTCGAATCTCTTCGTCAGCTCCATCGCTCACATCCTCACGTATTAACATACGCTCCGGTGCTCCCTCAGTCGCTTCCTCGACCTTCTCGCTTATTGAAACCCTTTTACTCTAGATTAGGAATTTTAAAATGGCGGTCCGGACGGGACTCGAACCCGCGACCTCCTGCGTGACAGGCAGGCATTCTAACCAACTGAACTACCGGACCATTTTGGTTGCGGAGGCAGGATTTGAACCTGCGACCTTCGGGTTATGAGCCCGACGAGCTACCAGACTGCTCCACCCCGCGACGATAATATAAATTAAAGTTTATCTATGCTCTTAGATATTGCCTAATAGAGACCGTCCCGATTTCAGGATGCTGATTCAAGAAGCAGCTCAATCGGTACGCTGATGATTATTCAGTGAAGCATATTCGTTCGTGCTCCACCCCGCGACGATAATATTAAATATAATATGGAGGAGGAAGGGGGATTCGAACCCCCGCGGGCTTTGACACCCCTGTCGGTTTTCAAGACCGATCCCTTCAGCCGGACTTGGGTATTCCTCCGTAATACTTTTTTTAAAATGGTGGACCTTGTAGGACTCGAACCTACGACCGGACGGTTATGAGCCGTCTGCTCTAACCAACTGAGCTAAAGGTCCAAAATGGTAGCGGCGGAGGGAATCGAACCCACGACCTCACGGGTATGAACCGTACGCTCTAGCCAGCTGAGCTACACCGCCAAAATAGAAGTTTAAGTTGAATTTATGGTGGAGCCTAGCGGGATCGAACCGCTGACCTCCTGCGTGCAAAGCAGGCGCTCTCCCAGCTGAGCTAAGGCCCCAAAAACAATTATAAGAGATGGTCGGGAAGACAGGATTCGAACCTGCGACCCCTTGGTCCCAAACCAAGTGCTCTACCAAGCTGAGCTACTTCCCGTACTAGATATCAGAGGTATGATGTGAGAGGTCAGAGATCTTTAAGTACTGCTTCGAAGCAAAGCCTTTAATCTAACTTCTGACTTCCGATTTCTCACTTCTAGAAATGGCGCGCCCGAGAGGAGTCGAACCCCTAACCTTTTGATCCGTAGTCAAACGCTCTATCCAATTGAGCTACGGGCGCAAGTCTAACTGGTGCCGAGGACCGGAATCGAACCGGTACGGTAGTCACCTACCGCAGGATTTTAAGTCCTGTGCGTCTGCCAGTTCCGCCACCCCGGCACTTATAAAGAGCGGAAGACGGGATTCGAACCCGCGACCCCCACCTTGGCAAGGTGGTGTTCTACCACTGAACTACTTCCGCATGATTTAGATGGTGCGGGTGAAGGGACTTGAACCCCCACGTCACAAGGACACTAGATCCTAAGTCTAGCGCGTCTGCCAATTCCGCCACACCCGCACGGTGTGTAAAATGGTGAGCCATGAAGGACTCGAACCTTCGACCCTCTGATTAAAAGTCAGATGCTCTACCAACTGAGCTAATGGCTCTTGTTTCAAAACACTCATAGGTTTGACGCCCAAATTTCAGAAAGCTTATTCAAGAAGCGGCTCAATTTGTGCGCTGAAGTTAATGCTTCGCAGCTTATTCATTCGTGCTCTACCAACTGAGCTAATGGCTCTTATTTTTTTGAAACAATAAGTGGTGCCGGCGAGAGGACTTGAACCCCCAACCTACTGATTACAAGTCAGTTGCTCTACCAATTGAGCTACACCGGCGTATTTAGTATTGTGTAATATATAGTCATTCTTACCTAACAGTCACCCAAATCTCAGGAAGATTAATCAAGAAGCAGCTCGATTTGTGTGCTGAAGCACAGCTTCGAAGCTTGTTCGATCGTGCTCTACCAATTGAGCTACACCGGCAAAATGGTGGAGGATGACGGGATCGAACCGCCGACCCCCTGCTTGTAAGGCAGGTGCTCTCCCAGCTGAGCTAATCCTCCAAATCAAACATACAAAAGTGTATGCGTTTTAATATCTTGTTACTGCCTGGCAATGTCCTACTCTCACAGGGGGAAACCCCCAACTACCATCGGCGCTGAAGAGCTTAACTTCCGTGTTCGGCATGGGAACGGGTGTGACCTCTTCGCCATCATCACCAGACATTAGCGACAAGAATTATTATACTATTTCAGAAGAATATTTCAAGTGTTTTTTATAAAAACTTTATATTCCTTCAAAACTAGATAACGATTTTACAATTCAATTACTGAGCTTACGCTTTTCTACGTTGTCCAGCTACAGAAGCCAAATCCTACGGTAATTTTACTCTCTCGGGCGAAGTCAAAGTACGACTTCTGCGAGGGTCGCGCGGGTTCCCAATGGATTTTAGCGGACTTCTTCAGCTTTTCTAATAGGTTAAGTCCTCGATCGATTAGTATCAGTCAGCTCCACACGTCACCGCGCTTCCACCTCTGACCTATCAACCTGATCATCTTTCAGGGATCTTACGTTACAAAGTAACAGGGAAATCTCATCTTGAGGGGGGCTTCATGCTTAGATGCTTTCAGCACTTATCCCTTCCGCACATAGCTACCCAGCTATGCCTTTGGCAAGACAACTGGTACACCAGCGGTGCGTCCATCCCGGTCCTCTCGTACTAAGGACAGCTCCTCTCAAATTTCCTGCGCCCACGACGGATAGGGACCGAACTGTCTCACGACGTTCTGAACCCAGCTCGCGTACCGCTTTAATGGGCGAACAGCCCAACCCTTGGGACCGACTACAGCCCCAGGATGCGATGAGCCGACATCGAGGTGCCAAACCTCCCCGTCGATGTGGACTCTTGGGGGAGATAAGCCTGTTATCCCCGGGGTAGCTTTTATCCGTTGAGCGATGGCCCTTCCATGCGGAACCACCGGATCACTAAGCCCGACTTTCGTCCCTGCTCGACTTGTAGGTCTCGCAGTCAAGCTCCCTTGTGCCTTTACACTCTGCGAATGATTTCCAACCATTCTGAGGGAACCTTTGGGCGCCTCCGTTACATTTTAGGAGGCGACCGCCCCAGTCAAACTGCCCACCTGACACTGTCTCCCGGCCCGATAAGGGCCGCGGGTTAGAATTTCAATACAGCCAGGGTAGTATCCCACCGACGCCTCCACCGAAGCTGGCGCTCCGGCTTCTCAGGCTCCTACCTATCCTGTACAAGCTGTACCAAAATTCAATATCAGGCTACAGTAAAGCTCCACGGGGTCTTTCCGTCCTGTCGCGGGTAACCTGCATCTTCACAGGTACTATAATTTCACCGAGTCTCTCGTTGAGACAGTGCCCAGATCGTTACGCCTTTCGTGCGGGTCGGAACTTACCCGACAAGGAATTTCGCTACCTTAGGACCGTTATAGTTACGGCCGCCGTTTACTGGGGCTTCAGTTCAAAGCTTCGCTTGCGCTAACCTCTCCCCTTAACCTTCCAGCACCGGGCAGGCGTCAGCCCCTATACTTCGCCTTGCGGCTTCGCAGAGACCTGTGTTTTTGCTAAACAGTCGCCTGGGCCTATTCACTGCGGCTTTTCCGGGCTATTCACCCTAAAAAGCACCCCTTCTCCCGAAGTTACGGGGTCATTTTGCCGAGTTCCTTAACGAGAGTTCTCTCGCTCACCTTAGGATTCTCTCCTCGCCTACCTGTGTCGGTTTGCGGTACGGGCACCTCACACCTCGCTAGAGGCTTTTCTTGGCAGTGTGGAATCAGGAACTTCGGTACTATAGTTCCCTCGCCATCACAGCTCAGCTTATGTGACAACGGGATTTGCCTCGTTGTCAGCCTAACTGCTTGGACGCGCTAATCCAACAGCGCGCTTACCCTATCCTTCTGCGTCCCCCCATTGCTCAAACGGTGAGGAGGTGGTACAGGAATTTCAACCTGTTGGCCATCGCCTACGCCTTTCGGCCTCGGCTTAGGTCCCGACTAACCCTGAGCGGACGAGCCTTCCTCAGGAAACCTTAGGCATTCGGTGGAGGGGATTCTCACCCCTCTTTCGCTACTCATACCGGCATTCTCACTTCTAAGCGCTCCACTAGTCCTTACGGTCTAGCTTCACAGCCCTTAGAACGCTCTCCTACCACTGTTCTAAAAGAACAGTCCACAGCTTCGGTGATACGTTTAGCCCCGGTACATTTTCGGCGCAGAGTCACTCGACCAGTGAGCTATTACGCACTCTTTAAATGGTGGCTGCTTCTAAGCCAACATCCTGGTTGTCTAAGCAACTCCACATCCTTTTCCACTTAACGTATACTTTGGGACCTTAGCTGGTGGTCTGGGCTGTTTCCCTCTTGACTACGGATCTTATCACTCGCAGTCTGACTCCTGAACATAAGTCTTTGGCATTCGGAGTTTGACTGAATTCGGTAACCCGATGGGGGCCCCTAGTCCAATCAGTGCTCTACCTCCAAGACTCTTAATTCAAGGCTAGCCCTAAAGCTATTTCGGAGAGAACCAGCTATCTCCAAGTTCGATTGGAATTTCTCCGCTACCCACACCTCATCCCCGCACTTTTCAACGTGCGTGGGTTCGGGCCTCCATTCAGTGTTACCTGAACTTCACCCTGGACATGGGTAGATCACCTGGTTTCGGGTCTACGACCACGTACTCATTCGCCCTATTTAAGACTCGCTTTCGCTGCGGCTCCGTCTCTTCAACTTAACCTTGCACGGGATCGTAACTCGCCGGTTCATTCTACAAAAGGCACGCCATTACCCATTAACGGGCTTTGACTACTTGTAGGCACACGGTTTCAGGATCTCTTTCACTCCCCTTCCGGGGTGCTTTTCACCTTTCCCTCACGGTACTGGTTCACTATCGGTCACTAGGGAGTATTTAGCCTTGGGAGATGGTCCTCCCTGCTTCCGACGGGATTTCACGTGTCCCGCCGTACTCAGGATCCACTCTGGAGGGAACGAAGTTTCAACTACAGGGTTGTTACCTTCTATGACGGGCCTTTCCAGACCGCTTCATTTACCCCGTTCCTTTGTAACTCCTAATAGAGTGTCCTACAACCCCAAGAGGCAAGCCTCTTGGTTTGGGCTTCTTCCGTTTCGCTCGCCGCTACTCAGGAAATCGCGTTTGCTTTCTCTTCCTCCGGGTACTTAGATGTTTCAGTTCCCCGGGTCTGCCTTCATTACCCTATGGATTCAGGTAAAGATACTGTTCCATTACGAACAGTGGGTTTCCCCATTCGGAAATCTCCGGATCAAAGCTTACTTACAGCTCCCCGAAGCATATCGGTGTTAGTACCGTCCTTCATCGGCTCCTAGTGCCAAGGCATCCACCGTGCGCCCTTAACAACTTAACCTTCGACAAACGATAAGCGTCGAATTTCTTCGTTGACTTCGAGTTCTGCGGTGCTCATGTACCAAAACCGTACACTCCGCTCCTCGACCACTCGTCGCCTCGAACTTCTCGCTTCTCCTTTGTCTCAAGACATAAGTGCTTACTTAATGTCCTGATTAAACATAATTAAGAGAATCACTAAACTAAGCGTTTAAACTCAGTGAATTACTTGAATTGTTATTATCGTTATCTAGTTTTCAAGGAACATAAAGCACAGGATGCACAAATGCTATAAGCATTTAAACTCCTATGTCTTTTTTACATATAATGAAAGATCTTGATGATCTCTCAAAACTAAACAAAAACCAAGCGAGCCTCATTTTCCTTAGAAAGGAGGTGATCCAGCCGCACCTTCCGATACGGCTACCTTGTTACGACTTCACCCCAATCATCTGTCCCACCTTAGGCGGCTGGCTCCTTGCGGTTACCCCACCGACTTCGGGTGTTACAAACTCTCGTGGTGTGACGGGCGGTGTGTACAAGGCCCGGGAACGTATTCACCGCGGCATGCTGATCCGCGATTACTAGCGATTCCGGCTTCATGCAGGCGAGTTGCAGCCTGCAATCCGAACTGAGAATGGTTTTATGGGATTGGCTTGACCTCGCGGTCTTGCAGCCCTTTGTACCATCCATTGTAGCACGTGTGTAGCCCAGGTCATAAGGGGCATGATGATTTGACGTCATCCCCACCTTCCTCCGGTTTGTCACCGGCAGTCACCTTAGAGTGCCCAACTGAATGCTGGCAACTAAGATCAAGGGTTGCGCTCGTTGCGGGACTTAACCCAACATCTCACGACACGAGCTGACGACAACCATGCACCACCTGTCACTTCGTCCCCCGAAGGGGAACCTTCTATCTCTAGAAGTAGCGAAGGATGTCAAGACCTGGTAAGGTTCTTCGCGTTGCTTCGAATTAAACCACATGCTCCACCGCTTGTGCGGGCCCCCGTCAATTCCTTTGAGTTTCAGTCTTGCGACCGTACTCCCCAGGCGGAGTGCTTAATGCGTTTGCTGCAGCACTAAAGGGCGGAAACCCTCTAACACTTAGCACTCATCGTTTACGGCGTGGACTACCAGGGTATCTAATCCTGTTCGCTCCCCACGCTTTCGCGCCTCAGCGTCAGTTACAGACCAGAGAGTCGCCTTCGCCACTGGTGTTCCTCCACATCTCTACGCATTTCACCGCTACACGTGGAATTCCACTCTCCTCTTCTGCACTCAAGTTCCCCAGTTTCCAATGACCCTCCACGGTTGAGCCGTGGGCTTTCACATCAGACTTAAGAAACCGCCTGCGCGCGCTTTACGCCCAATAATTCCGGACAACGCTTGCCACCTACGTATTACCGCGGCTGCTGGCACGTAGTTAGCCGTGGCTTTCTGGTTAGGTACCGTCAAGGTACCGCCCTATTTGAACGGTACTTGTTCTTCCCTAACAACAGAGCTTTACGACCCGAAGGCCTTCTTCGCTCACGCGGCGTTGCTCCGTCAGACTTTCGTCCATTGCGGAAGATTCCCTACTGCTGCCTCCCGTAGGAGTCTGGGCCGTGTCTCAGTCCCAGTGTGGCCGATCACCCTCTCAGGTCGGCTACGCATCGTTGCCTTGGTGAGCCGTTACCTCACCAACTAGCTAATGCGCCGCGGGTCCATCTGTAAGTGGTAGCAAAAGCCACCTTTCAACTTCGAACCATGCGGTTCGAAATGTTATCCGGTATTAGCTCCGGTTTCCCGGAGTTATCCCAATCTTACAGGCAGGTTACCCACGTGTTACTCACCCGTCCGCCGCTAATCATCGGGAGCAAGCTCCCTCAGATTCGCTCGACTTGCATGTATTAGGCACGCCGCCAGCGTTCGTCCTGAGCCAGGATCAAACTCTCCAATAAAGAGTTGATATAGCTCATAATAATGTACTATTTTAGTACGTTGTTTGTTAATCGAAATTAACGTTGGCACGCTTGGTTTTGTTTAGTTTTCAAAGATCATTTGTTATATCTTCTCGCCAGAAGCGACCTTCTCAATATATCATCTTACTGAATGCTTGTCAACTTTTTTTTATAAATGAAAAATTGTAATGTTGTTTATTCGCACTTCAGCAGCGGCGTTTTTTAATATAACACAGCAAAAAATATATATCAAGTACTTTTTTGTTTTCATTATTTTCTTTGTATTTTAGATTCTCAGTCATACTTTTAGTAATATTAATTCAAGCTTGCTTAATCGAAATAGTTTAAGGTATAGTAAAAATCAAAATAAAATAAATGCATATATACCACAAGGGGAGCCAGTGGCTGAGATTGAACAATTTGGAATTGTTCTGACCCTTTGAACCTGTTAGTTAGCACTAGTGTAGGGATGTGGATGGTTATAAATTAGAAGCAATGAATGGTACCATCAATCCAATTCCAATCATTGCTTTTTTGTATTTCCATTCGAAAAGTAGTCATTTTTTCTTCTATTAATATTAGTAACAGCTTTGGCAGCCTATTGGTTTTATGCAAGGAGAGAGGTTTTTAGTTTGCAAGTGAATCAACGATTATTATTTTTAATTGAGGTAGCAATGTTATCTGCATTGGCCTTCCTTTTGGATTTATTATCAGGGATAATCGGAAAACTCCCACAAGGTGGTTCGATTTCTTTAGGTATGATTCCTGTTTTTATTATGGCTTATCGCTGGGGAATAAAGGGAGGGCTATTAACAGGGCTTTTATTAGGATTTCTGCAAGCTGTCCTAGGAAACCCATATATTATTCATCCAGTCCAAGGGTTTCTTGATTACTATTTAGCTTTTACAGTTGTTGGTTTTGGCGGAATTTTCTTAAAGCAGGTTCGTCAAGCTTTACTAAATAAAAAACGTAAATCGGTAATATTGTTCATAATTCTTGGCACTTTTCTCGGAGGAGTACTCCGACTTATTGTTCATGTCATAGCAGGAGTTTTCTTTTTTGCTTCCCTTACTCCAGAAGGAATGCCCGTATTGCTTTATTCGATTGCGTATAATGCATCCTATATGATTCCAACCATTATCGTTTCTGCCATCGTTATTAGTTTTTTATTATTAACTGCACCTCGTTTAATTACAAAAAGACAATAATGCAAATGGGTCTGTCTCTCTTATGTGACAGGCCTTTTTTTGCGTTTTTAAATTACAAATTTTCTATTAAGTAAAAGTTAATTTTCTAGAGATACTAGTATACAAATAATTTTTTTGGAGGTCCATATGATTACTTTTGAGCATAAAAAGTTTGCGAATAAGGTAGCAGTAGTAACTGGCGGCAGCTCAGGAATAGGCCGAGCAGCTGCCATCCATTTGGCAAAACAAGGAGCAAAGATTTGTCTTATGGATATAAAAGAAGAGAATGCAGAAAAGGTCAAGAAGGAAATCGAAGAATTTCAGGGAGAGGCAATCATTGCTGATGTCGATCTATCCGACCAAAAACGGGTAAAGGCGGGAATTGAAGAAGCGATAGAAAATTGGGGAGGATTAGATATAGTGTTTGCAAACGCAGGAATAAATGGAGTTCTTGCTCCAATTGAAGATTTAAACCCAGAAGACTGGGATAAAACGATTCACACAAATTTAAAAGGTACTTTTCTAACGGTTAAATATGCTATTCCGAAAATGAAAGAAAAAGGCGGGAGCATTATTATTACCAGCTCTATTAACGGAAGCCGCGTATTTTCAACCTCCGGAATGTCAGCCTATAGTACATCTAAAGCAGGACAAATCGCTTTTGCAAAAATGGCAGCATTGGAGTTGGCCCAATATAAAATTAGAGTAAATGTTATTTGTCCTGGAGCAATCGAAACGAATATTGGAAAAAATACCAAGAAAACACCTGAGGTTAATAAGATTGAAATACCTGTAGAATACCCTAAGGGAAGCCAGCCATTGGAACATGGTCCAGGAAAACCAGAGCAAGTTGCCAAACTCGTTTCCTTCCTCGCCTCTGACGAATCGAGTCACATTACCGGAACTGAAATTTTTATTGATGGAGCAGAATCGCTGTTATAAAAAAGACATAGCAACATTACAAATCGAAAGGGGAGCTGCCTTAAAAGGGCATCTCCCATCCTTATTATAGTAGCAGCAGGTTGCCTTCCTTCTTCTCTACCTTCCCCTTCTCTCTAATCATATTTACGATTAATAGAGTTTACCCTTTCTAGGAAAAAACCTAATAAAGTTATCATATTTTCCGATGTTCTAGCATGTATTAATAGAAAGAATAGAACGAAAAAGCGGAGGACTTGATGATGAATATTTCATTTGCACTCATGTTACTAACATTTTTCTTATCATTATTCCATTTCTCTTACGGTTATAAAGAAGCGATTCGGATTAGTAATGAAGAGGGGCCTGTTCAAGGATTGGCTGTGATTGTCTGCATGCCTCTCGGCTTTACTTTTGCTTATTTATCATCGATTTTTTATCAGCAAGTTTAATACCTACTAGTTTAAGGCGTTGTGCATCACGCATAACGTCTTTTTTCTTTCAAAAATTTAATAGCAAATTTCATGATTTTTTCCAACGTTGCCTCATAAATATGAGTAAAGATACATCGTATTTAGGAGGTCAAATTGAAGATATTTATCACTTTTATAAAAAACCTGGTTTACTCCATTATTTCATTTATCGTGATTTTTGTTAGTTTAATAGGCTTATTTTTATTTATGAACATAAACATAAACCTTATTTTTAGCATAATCTTAGTACTTCTTTCATTTACGCTTTTTTGTTATTGCCTATATGCATTTATCAGCATAAAAAAGGATTTTCATCTTCTTTTCCTAAAGGGAATTAGCGGGCTCATTTCCCTTTGTTGCTTATCCATCGTATTTACGTTAATGAGCGTATTCTTCTTTTCCATCAACTTCATGATTTCTACAGAGCTTGGCAAAAACCTTACGATAGATGAAAAAGTCGGACTTTATATGCTGCCGTTTCAAGAAAACGAAACCCCGCCAATCGATTATCTAGCAATGAAGGAAAATAAATTAATAAAAACATATCGAAATGTGAATATCTATTATCAACCACATGAAAGGGAGCTTTTGCCTATCATTGAAGGTATTCTTGAAAAAGCCGATTCGATAACGACAAGTTTATTTGGTCGTATTAAGGATAATAAGATTGACCTAATCCTTCACTCATCTTCAGAAGATCTTTATAAGAAAACCTCTCTTATTGAGACAATGGGTTATTTTGATGATCCGAATAATACTGTCGGAGTGGCCATTTCTGATTTAGACGAGATTTTAGCTAATCGTATGCCAGGCTCGTTTTACTTCCAGAGTACCATCATGCATGAGTACACACATTACCACTTACAAGCATTTATAAAAGAGCAAGGCCTTTTTGTTAATAGAATTCCATTATGGTTTCACGAAGGTGTTGCCGAATACATTGCTATGTATGACGTTACACACCGTTATTATCCATTTCAAGAAACGTCCTTTGAAAAGCTTGAAACACATGATGAGTGGGAAAAATACCGGTTAAAAGATTACGATGTCTACCTGCAAAGCTATTATGCAATAAAATTTTTAACAAATACATATGGAGAAGCAATGATTAAGAAGATTATTGTTGAAACAGCTGAGGCGAACGATTTTCATAAGGGATTTACTCGAGCAACCGGGATCACTATTGATGATTTACAAACGAATTATTTAGAAGAAGCAAAGCAATCGACTAATTTTAAAGAGCCTGCAGCTAATTAGCTAACAGGCTTTAATTCTTTTTTAGAAAGCCGATTTTCTAGCAAAAATAATGTAATTCCGACCATAATTATAGATCCGCCAAATACTTGTGATAGAATCACATTTTCGCCAAGGACATAATAGGCTAGGATAATAGCCCCAACAGGCTCAAATAAGATCATGACTGAAACCAAATTTGTACTCACCCATTTTATTGACCAATTAAAAAGAGAATGTCCTAATAGCGTTGGGACAATTGCAAGCACTAAAAAATAATACCAATCAGTCACCGGATAAGGTGCTAATGGATATTGGAATAGCAAGCAATATATAAGCAATGTTAGCGAGCTGATTCCATAAACAATAAAGGTATATAAGGTTAAAGAATGGCGCTTTCTAATTCCTTGACCAAATAGCAAATACGCCGTGATCAATGCACATGCGGCAAGAGCTAAGACATCACCAAACAATGCAAGACCACTGATTTGAAAGTCACCCCAGCTAATGACAACGCTCCCAGCAATGGCAATGATACCGCTAACTGCTGCAATTCCCGAAACTTTTTCTTTAAAAAACAAATAGGTCCCAATAAACGAAAATAACGGCTGTAGCGTTACAAGCACAACAGAACTCGCAACAGAAGTAAAGTTCAAGGATTCAAACCATAAGATAAAATGGAATGCTAATAATACGCCTGCTATCGTCGAATATACCCAATCCTTCTTAGCCATGCCTTTTACCTCATTTATGCATTTCCAAAAAAATAGCGGTGCAATAAGGATTGTTGAAAAAAGTAAGCGATAAAAGGCAATAACAGGTGCTGGAGCTAATGTAAGCTTCACAAAGATTGCCGAAGTTGAGACGGCAATAACTCCAATCACAAGCGCGATATATGGATAGAAACGATAAGAATTCATGATTTGCCTCTCCTACTCTTTATGATAAACCTTACCTATTCTACCATGAAAAGAACGAGGAGTAGGAGCAAAATTTGTTGATGAAATGAAATATTTTCCCAGTCCAACTTTTTCCACATTAATAAAGCCTACAAGCTCAAAAAGCCCCTTCTTTGCAGAGTTTTTTGAGCTTATCTACACTATTCTTGTTCTTTTTTATTATGTTCGCTTGATTTCCCTTTATGAAAGCCGCCTTTATGTCCGCCAAAATAAAAACCTCTTTCCCCATCAAACGGGAAAAGCTTTTGTTTCTTTGCTTCTTCGGCATGGTTGGTGAACACTTCCTCCATGATTTCATGGGTGGATTTATTCCTAGTATCAATACCTAGCTTTTTAGCAGTTTGCAGGATTTTTTTATCAATAACTTCTTTAATCAGCTCCTTCTCTTGCTTTCCATCTGGATTAATCCCCAATTCCGCTGCATCTTTTTTGAGGATAGCAAGGCGAACCTCTTTTGCAAGCCCTTCTAAATCTTTACCTTTAGTGCCAATTTTTAATTCTTTCGCTTTGTTTACAATAAGTGTTTCTCTTACTTCATATGCCAGTTCATTCAAGTCTTTGCCCTCAATTGAAATACCGAGCTCTTTTGCTTTATTTTGAAGGCGAATTTTTCTTACCTCATTTGCTAATGTCTTAAAATCCTTCCCATCTGTTTCAATCCCAAGCTTTTTTGCCTCTTGTTTCAAATATGCCATATGAACTTCTTCTGCCAGTGCTCGTGCATCCTTGCCCTCGGTCTTAATTCCTAACTTTTCTGCTTGCTTCCTATAGAATTCCACATGTTTCTCGGGGTTTTTATGCATATGCCCATGTCCAGCAAATTCTACCTCTCCTTTAACATCTTCAACTGATTGATTTTCTCCTGCTAAAACAGGATTGGCTGAAATAATGCCTATAGCCAAAGCACCAGAAAAGACAATCGTAAATATTTGTTTTTTCATGTTCTTAACCTCCATACATCAATTATTTTATGTGAGTTGACTTTGACCCTAACGCTAAGATTGTGTCCCAAAATGCTCCATTATCCTTCCGCAGCTTCTGTCATCTCCATTTGGTAGCATTTCCAAAAAATATGAATAAATGATGAACAATCTATTTCTTATTTATTAAATTGAAGGAAACATTGCTTTATCGCTTAGAAATAAAGGAAGTTTTCTTCAAATAGTCGAAAAAATAACTATTATCCAATGGATTGGAGAGGTCTAAATGAAGAAAATATTACTCGACACAGATATCGGCGGAGATATTGATGACGCTTTATGCCTGGCCTATCTGCTACGGCAGCCACTATGTGAGATAGTGGGAATCACAACAGTAGGAGGCGAAGTAGAAAAAAGAGCGATGATAGCGGATGCTATTTGCAAAGCAGCTGGAGAAAACATATCGATTTATGCAGGAGCAGAACAGACAATGCTTCCAAATAGCCTGTATCCTATACCAGATGGTGCGGCTAAATTAACATATTGGGCCCATGAGACATCCTTTAAAAAGAATCAAGCGGTAGACTTTATGCGGAAAACCATTCGGGCAAATCCACATGAAATCTCCCTTTTAGCGATTGGCCACCTTACAAATATCGCCCTGCTCTTTTTGGTTGATCCTGAAATCCCCAGCTTACTTAAAGAGCTTTACATAATGAGCGGAGTGTTTTCGGATGAGCTGGAAGCCAGCATGGATATGCCAATGGCAAACTGGAATTCATGGATTGACCCTCATGCATGTGCAGTTGTTTACAATACAAATGTACCGATCCACAAAACCTTTGGTCTGAATATAACATCAGAATTAGTGCTAACTCGGGATGATAAATTTAATCTATTTAATACAAATTTAATGAAAGCAGTCGAAGATTTTGGATCGCCATGGCTTGAAAATAACAAGATGACTTTTCACGATCCTCTAGTTGCAGCTTGTTTATTTGAGCCACAGCTTTGCAAATATCAGCGCGGTTTTATTCAGGTAGAAAGTTACAATCAACAGAAGCTAGGAATGATGAGTTTTTTGGAAGATGCCAGAGGCAACTGTGAAATTGCAACATCTGTAGATCGATATGGCTTTTTTGAGCATTATGTTTCAATCAGTTGCAAATAGTCGATTTTACTCTTTTTTACGAACGTATTTTCGGTTATAATTAAATTAACATATTGTACCAGGAGGAATGTTTTTGAACTCGATAGACCTTGTTATTTTCAACTTAGAGGAAGTACGAAGAAGAAGCATAAAAGTATGGTCACTTATACCAGATGACTACTTGGATTGGAGGCCTGATCAAGAAGCTATGTCATGCATTGAGATGATACGTCATGTATTAGAGAGTGAACATTACTACCACTTGGCGATAAATAATCGAGGAAGCTTGAATGAATTTATTTCTCCATTTGAAAACCAGCCACTCATAGCAGTGAAAAATGAATTAGCATTTGCCGAACCATTTAGAAAAGAATTTTTGAAAACAATAAGAGAATTTAACGAAGAGGGTTTATCTGAAATAAAAATTGATCGTTCATCTGATGCAGGGTATATCCGGAGCTTAGGTGATATGCTTTTACGGATTGCCTACCATGAATCAATACATACCGGCCAGCTGCTTGATTATTTAAGAAGTGCTGGTGTCCCTAGAGCAAAAATATGGGATTAGAATATTAATTTGTAATGCTTTTTATTTCCCCATAAAAAGTTGTAACTTAACTTTTACTAGACGAATATCATGTTTGTTGAAAGGAGATGGGGAAAGATGACTGTTGAAGAATTTTACTATCAAGACGAATTAGATCAAAGGAATTTATATGATAAGTGCAAACGTTATATGTACCATCATGTAATGATGACGATGAATGATGGCAGCACATTTGATGGAATTATTGAAGATGTGAATGAAAATGGTATGACTGTTTTAGTCGGTGAGGATGCAACGGAGCGTGAAGACCTGGAAGAAGATCGACAATTTTATGGTTATGGCTACGATTATAATTATGGCAGACCTAGAAGAAGATTTAGGCGCTTTAGACGGAGATTTTTCCCTATCGCAGCCTTAGCTGCCTTAGCATTATTACCTTATGTTTATCCATATCCATACCCGTATTATCCGCCTTACTACCCATACTATTAATATGGACGACTAACATAAAGAGCCAGCATCCATAAAATGTCGGCTCTTTATTTAAGTATTTTACATACCATACGGTTTTGTTAAAAGCAGATCAGGAAGCTGACTCTTTTTGCGCAAACTGGCCTTCATATAATTCTGCGTAAAATCCGCCTTTGGCAAGTAGTTCTTCATGTGACCCTTTTTCAATAATATCTCCGTGATTCATTACAAGAATAAGGTCGGCATCACGAATTGTTGATAACCGATGAGCAATAACGAAGCTTGTTCTTCCCTCTAATAGCTTAGTCATCGCTTTTTGAATTTTCATTTCGGTCCGTGTATCAACACTGCTCGTCGCTTCATCTAGGAGAAGGATTTTCGGTTTGGCAATGATTGCCCGGGCAATCGTCAACAGCTGCCGTTGTCCTTGCGATAGATTGGCAGCATCCTCTCCCAGCACCGTGTCATAGCCATCTGGCAAGGTCCGGATAAAGTCATCTGCATAAGCCTTTCTTGCTGCATCCACAATTTCTTCTTCAGTAGCTCCATCGCGGCCATAGGCAATATTTTCGCGAATCGTTCCATTAAATAGCCACGTATCCTGCAGCACCATCGCATAGAGACTGCGAACCTGTTCCCTTGACATATCTGTTAGGCTGACATCATCTATTTTAATCGCTCCCTCATCAAGCTCATAAAATCTCATCAAAAGATTTACTATCGTTGTTTTACCGGCACCAGTCGGACCAACAACGGCAACCGTCTGCCCCGCTTTTACTTCAAGACTTACATCGTTAATAATCGTATGATCTTTTTCATATCCGAATCGTATATGATCAAACACAACAGCACCTTGAAGCTTCTCAATATCAATAGATGAAGCATCTTCCTGCTTTTCTTCAGGTTCATCTAAAAGATGAAAAACACGTTCTGCGGAAGCAATCGCTACTTGAATCATATTGGCAATCCCAGCTGCCTGTGCCAATGGATGTGAAATTTGCTGGGTGTATTGGATAAACGCTTGTACGTCACCCACCCGCATGTTTCCATTTATAACGAGAAGTCCGCCTGAAATCGAAACGATGATAAATCCCAGATTCCCAACAAATCCCATCAAAGGCATCATCAGTCCTGAAATAAACTGTGCCCTCCAGCTGGAATGATATAACCGATCATTAATCACATCAAATTCAGCGATTGATTTTTTCTCATGTCCAAATGCCTTAACAACCTGATGACCCGTAAACATTTCTTCAATATGACCATTAATGATACCAAGCTCCTCTTGCTGTTTGACAAAGTGCTTTTGCGAAAACCTTGTCACAAATTGTGCGACCATTAAGCTTAAGGGAATCGTAATCAAAACCACTAAAGTTAACAGCGGACTGATGACAAGCATCATGATAATAATGCCAATAATCGAAATCACAGAGTTGATTATTTGGCTTAGTGCCTGTTGAAGCGATGTATTAATATTATCAATATCATTGACAGCCCTGCTTAATAAATCCCCATGAGAATGCTTGTCAAAATAACTGAGCGGCAGCCTAGCGAGCTTCTCATTCACTTCTTTTCGTAAGGTGGAAACAGTTCGTTGCGAAACTCCAGCCATTACATATTGCTGAATATAGGCAAACAAGGAAGAAAGAAGATACAAACCAATTAATAACAGAAGAATTCTTCCAATGAACGCAAAATCAATTGATGTCCCTGATGTAAAGCTTTCAAAAACAGATGAGGTTGCATCTCCTAACAGCTTAGGGCTGACCACGTTAAATAAGGTCGAAAAAACTGCTGCAACGGCAACGAGGATCATCCGATTTTTCCACGGCTTTAAATAACTAAGCAGCCGTTTGAACGTTTTCTTAAAATCCTTTGGTTTTTCCACGACCATACCAGGACCTGGTCCATGGCGCATTCCTCCACCCATTGGGGTGCCGCTTGGACGTCTCATTCCACTCATGCACTCACCTCCCCGCTTTCTTGTGATGCGACAATTTCTTGATAAATGGCATTTTCCTTTAGAAGTACTTCATGTGTTCCAATCCCAGCAATTTCCCCTTCATTTAAGACAATAATTTTTTCAGCGTCCTTAACGGTATTGACGCGCTGTGCAACAATGATAATGGTCGCACCTGAAGTTTCCGTTTTAAGTGCCTCACGAAGTTTGCTGTCCGTTTTATAATCAAGTGCTGAGAAGCTGTCGTCGAAAAGATAAATAGCCGGTTTTCTCACAAGTGCTCTGGCAATTGCTAGACGCTGCTTTTGTCCCCCTGAAAGGTTTGCACCAGCCTGCTCAAGACTACTTTCAATCCCATGTTCTCTTTTTTCAACAAATTCACTCGCTTGAGCAGTATCCAAAGCAGCATGTATTTCAGCCTCTGTTGCATCTTCTTTTCCATAGCGGATATTTTCAGCAATTGTCCCGCTGAACAAGCTCGGCTTTTGCGGAACATAACCAATTTTTCCACGAAGAGTGGATTGATGCATGTCTTTAACATTTACACCATCTATTAAAATTACGCCGTTATCTGTATCATAAAAACGCGGAATCAATTGCAGGAGCGTAGATTTCCCAGCACCGGTACTTCCAATAATCGCCGTTGTTTCACCAGGGCGGGCAGTAAAGGAGATCCCTTCAAGTACAGGCTTTTCCGCCCCTTCATATCGAAATGTAACATCCTTAAATTCAACAACCCCTTTGCCATGTTTAGTCGTTGCCTGTTTTTCCGGATCATGAATCATCGGACTAGTTGCTAACACTTCATTTAATCGCTTCGCAGATACTTGAGCGCGGGGAATCATAATAAATGCCATTGACAGCATGATCAAAGACATTAAAATCATCCCAGCGTATTGAATAAACGCCATTAAATTCCCAACCTGCATATCACCTTGTTCAATCCGAATGGACCCAAACCAGACGATAGCAATATTAGTGAAATTCATAATAATCAACATGATCGGGAACATTAACGCCATCAATTTCCCAACCTTAATCCCCGTATCTCGGAAATCTTCATTCGCAACATTAAAGCGGCTTCGTTCAAACTCGACACGGTTAAACGCTCTTACTACACGAATACCAGTTAATACCTCCCTTAGGATGAGCGTTAGACGATCTGTTTTTTTCTGTAATGCAGAAAAAAGCGGGATCGCTTTTCTTGCCACAATAAAAATAACCAATGCCAAAACAGGCAATGCAGCAAGGAAAACGAGTGATAATTGGGGATCACGCGAAACTGCAAGAAGTACGCCTCCAACAAGCATTAACGGAGCCCTTGTCATCATCCTCTGCATCATATTAATAACATCTTGAACAACCTTAACGTCATTCGTCGTTCTCGTAATCAATGACGCAGAACCAAACTTCTCATATTCCTGTAGAGAAAAATGTTCAATATGTACAAAAAGCTTTCTTCGCATGTCCCGGCCAAATCCTAATGATACCTTTGAAGCAAAATAACTGACCCCTACCATTAAAGAGATCGCCATCAACGAACAAAGCAGCATCCAGCCCCCTGTTTTCAAGATAAAAGGAACATCCTGATTCACAATCCCCACATCGACGATTTCCGCCATCAAGGTTGGCAAGTATAGTTCGAAGAGTATCGCAGCTAATGAAAAAAGAAAGACCAGGGTTAGCTGCCATTTGTATGGCTTTAGGTGTTTGAGCATTTCTAGCATTTGGTCACCTTCTTTTGTATGTAAAATTTTTCTTGGTACTTTGTATATACATTCTATTATAGTGGGTTTTATTCACCTATTGAAATATTTTGTTATTTAATTATTAATGATTAAGAAGAAGGAGTTCTGAGTGCGTTCTTTGGATAAATTATTTGTTATAGTTTCGCAAATAATCATTGCAGGGTTACGTTTCTATAATGTATAATATTTTCATATCGTTAAGTTCAGTAAAAGGTTACATAACGATACTTTTATCTACGGGGCATTAGCTCAGCTGGGAGAGCGCTACGCTGGCAGCGTAGAGGTCAGGGGTTCGAGCCCCCTATGCTCCATCTTCAAAAACCCTTGAATATCAAGGGTTTTTCTTATTTTCAAGCGACCTCTAAGTTTAGTAAAAATAGCAATTGTTGACGAATTGTTGACGTTTTATTAAATTGCCCCTCTACCTCTTTTAGGACATACAACAGTAAAGACATTATTTGAATAAATACATAACCCAATCCATATTGAATTGTATTTCATACCCTCTCAGATTTTCCAAGCATAATGAAAATTGAAATGTTAGATGATATGTTACTTTACTAAGAGAACGAATGAAGAAAACATAAAGGAGGAAGAAATTAAAAAGCAGCTCTCTTCCCTCCAACCTGTTAATGAAAAAATGAGTCCTAATGAAATGATCGAGGTTTTAAACAATGTTCGTGAAAATTGGGAACACATGGACTCAATTGAAAAGAAAATGTTACTTCAGATGCTCGTGAAAAGGATTGATTTAGATAAGATCGGTGATCGGCCGGTTGTTGAGAGTTTAACAATAACTAACATCGAGTTTTATTAATCTTCTTTTTACTAGTTGCTTCTTCAACTAAAGAAGCAGGTTAGCTTAATAAGAAAAGAGTTGCAATAGATTGAATTTACTTAATAATCTAAACTACATATGACTAAAAAATGGTATAATTTACATTAACCGATTGGAAGGAGGCGATGTTTTATGAAGAAGACAATGATACTTAATGGGGTTGCATTCAATTAAAAGGGTGAACGTATCATTGCCCCTATAAACTACGTGATCCCTATCAATAGGAGGATCATAATCGTGGAAAATGTAGAGCAAAAGAATTTAATTACAATTGCAATCGACAAAGTAAATTTTCAGTTACAAGAGGATCATAATTTTTTTTGGTTAAATAGTTTAGGGGATGTTTTTTGCGTATTCGATGTACAAGATTCAGGAAATATTAGTTTCGGATTAGAAAAAAACAACAAAAAGTTCTTCGTCAAATATGCTGGAGCAAAACCAATGGACTTTTCTGGTAATCCAAAAGATGCAGTTGACCGTTTGATTAAGGCAATACCAGTTTATAAAAAATTGGAACATCCAAATTTAATAAAACTAATTGACCATTTCCCCATTGAAAATGGATATGCAGCAGTATTTGAATGGTTTGAAGGTGAATGCCTGCATTCTCACTGGTCTTTTGCTGAAATACCTAAATATACTCACCCACAGTCACCGTTCTATCGTTTTAAGAATCTTGAAATTAAAAAACGAATTGATGCCCTTAATACAATTTTTGCTTTTCATACTTATGTAGAATCACAAGGATATGTTGCCGTAGATTTTTATGATGGAAGTATTTTATACGATTTTAAAAATCATCAAACAAAAATATGTGATATAGATTTTTATCGTAAAACACCTTCTGTAAATGATTTAGGGGAGCATTTTTGGGGTGCTACAAGATCTAAATCTCCAGAAGAGTTTACTCTAGGAAGTCCTATTGATTCAAAGACCAATGTTTTTACAATGGGAGCAATAGCATTTGGGTTGTTAGGTGGCGAAATGGATCACTCATTTTCAAAGTGGGAAGCTGACAAGAAATTATATGAGGTAGCAATTAAAGCTGTCGAAAAAGAGCGAGATAATCGTTACTCAACCGTTAAAGAATTTTATGAAGCGTGGAACATCGCTTTAAAATAATAATAAAGCTATGGGTGATACTTCGAAAAGGTAATCACCCATTTCTTTTTCACGTTATTACTCATTGTGAAGAATTATACTTAAAGTAACGGGTGCGATGCTTCAATAACGGGGGATCATTTTTTCCTTTTTTCAAGTAAAGGAGTAGGTTACTTCAAGAAGAACTTAATAAAATACAAAGAGAATTTAATCTAATAGTCTTTATACACAGAGGTGGAGAAATTATGGCTGGATACGTAATGGAATTAAGAAAACTAGTCGGCAGCAGACCATTAATTTTGGTTGGTTCTACTATTGTAGTTATGAATGATAAAAAAGAGATTTTATTTCAACATCGTTCTGAAACAAAAGAATGGGGTCTTCCAGGCGGGGCGATGGAAATTGGTGAAAGTCTAGAAGAAACTGCTGAACGTGAGCTTTTTGAGGAAACTGGATTAAAAGCAAAGAATTTTAAGTTTATTGAAATTCTCTCAGGGAAACACCTTTATTTTAAATATCCTCATGGTGATGAAATTTATAATGTTATATGTGTTTATTTAGCAGAAGGAATAAGTGGTGAATTAGCTATGAATGATGGTGAAAGTTTGGATTTAAAATACTTCTCCATAAATGAATTGCCCTCCCAAATTGATGAGAGAGCGAAGTTAATTATTGAAAAATATTTTATTTAGGTTCTATTGTTCGACTAACGGGTGTGATGCTTCAATAACGGAGGATCGCTTTTTCTTATTCAAGTAACGGTGCAGGATAGTTGAAGAAGGATTTTTAACTGATTGAACGAATTTTTTATTCAAGTAAAGTGCGCGATTGTGGAATAAAACTTAGATTTTTAAACGACTGAGGTTTACATTGCAGAGTTGCTAAAGGCGATTGGATACCTTTGACTTACATGGACACACTATATAAGTGAAAAAAGACCAGGCGGAGGTTTGTCCATTGGAAAATCTGCAAAATATTTTAAAGTATTATATTGAAGGAATCATGAATGACTACGAGATTAAAGACAGAGAAAAAGCCGAGTCGATTTTAGCGAATGCACTGCAGACTGAAGAGGCTGATGTTGCTATTACTGAACGGATTATCAATGCGATGCAAGGGAAGTAGTGTGCCTTCCCAAAAGGATAATGATAAAGCGAGCATATTATGCCAATGGATGCGGGATGTGTACGGAAAATTGTTGAACGAGGCAGTTGAATCTGGTTAAGCTGTTAAGGTAGACGTCCCATATACTGTTGAAGTTTTACTGGGTGCCTCTTCACAATTTTGACCTAAATATACAGGATCAGGGGATGTACATAAAACAGATATTGCAAGGCTTACAACTTATTTTCATTAATGGGCTGAAGAACCACTCTAGAGAATTTTAATTTGGGGAGAACCAACGGGTAGCATTAGTTAAACAAGTTAGTACTATGCATGGTCCTATTGTCCTGACTGGGTGTCTTGTAAAGACAATAGGACCATGCATTTATAAACTTTGATTAATTCTTACTTATTTAATATAGAGTTTATTGTTGTCTCCTCTAATTAAATCTTCACTTTAAAAAGCTTTAATCTTTAATACAAATAATGGAATTTTAGTTTTTAAAAAAAGTTGGGGAATTTTTTTAAAAAACAATGGATAAATATAATTTACATAAGAGACTTATAGGTAAAATTTTGAAAAAGACTTTTGACTTTCTGAAGGTTTTTTTACTTCTAATTCATCTAAACTTCTTTGTAACAGTAAGAATAAGTTTAACAAATATATCTCACCCTATAAAAAACTGTTTTTTTTTGAAAGGGTGTATTAGCTAATGGAAAAACACAATATCAAGTTATCATCTACAGAAATTGGGAGCTTGTGGAGTACATATATTTATAATAGTGCATCTATCTGTTTTTTTAAGCATTTTTTGCAACATCTACAAGATGAAGAAATTATATCAATAGTAAATGAGGCGTTAAACTTTTCTCAAACTCACATGAAAAATATCGAAAATATATTCAAAAAAGAGAAATTTCCGATCCCTCAGGGATTTTCTGACATTGATGTTAACTTTTCAGCCCCTGCACTATTTGGTGATTTATACGCTTTAAGTTTTGTATATGGAATGAGCAGAATAGGTTTATTCAATTATGGGATCCTTACTTCAAACGTAGCACGAGATGATGTACTTGAACTTTTCACTCAAATTCTTACTTCAACAAATGAGCTTTATAATAAATCAGTACGCTGCATGCTATCAAAAGGCATCTATGACAGACCTCCAATAATCCCTTATCCTCAAAAGGTAGAATTTATTGAGAAACAATCATTCTTGACAGGGTGGTTTGGTGAGCGAAGACCAATAAATTCAATAGAGCTCACAGAGATCTTTTTTAACATTGAAAGAAACTATTTTGGAATACTCTTATTATATGGTTTTATCCAAGTCGTGGACGATAAAGAAATCAATCAGTACTTAAAGAGGGGAAAAGATTTAGCTAATAAGCAAGTTGATAATTTTAACAATCTTTTAAAAGAAGAAGATTTGTTGGGGACGGTTCCAGTTGAAATGGAAGTGACAGACTCAAAAGTATCTCCATTTTCTAATAAATTAATCATGTTTTTGGTTACTACATTAAATTCTACGAGTTTTACATATTTTGGACATGCTTTGTCTGTTTCAATGAGAAGAGATTTAATTGCTAATTATTCTAAACTTTTGACTGAAGTGATGGCATATGCGGAAGATGGATTTAATATAATGATCGACAGAGGATGAATGGAAAGACCTCCTGGAGCACTTCAAAGATCTTGAATTTCACTATTTAACATTACTATAGCATAACTTTTAAGAATGAAATAATGTATACGGCATAATAAGGTATTTTCGTCATTAAAAGGATCTACAAAGGAAGATCTATCTATGATCCATTTTTGCTAAAACTCAAATTTTCAAGGAAAAAGACCAAATCCTTATGTATGATCTGTACCCTTAAAAATAGACAGTTTATAAAAATACCTTTATGCACTCAATAGATGGCCTCGGTATTGTTCCCGGGTCATCTTCTTTAATCCCCATTGATATCGGTACAAATTATAGTAAACCATATAATCTTCAATTACCCCTCTTAGCTGTGTGAGTGTTTTAGCCTCTGAAAGATCATTTACGTTTATACTCACATGATCTATTCTATTGATCTTCATATCTCATACCTCCTATGTTCCTGTTATTTTCAATACCTGTATTGGTGTAAGGTTTGTTTGAAATTATAATTCGCTTAAAACAGAAATTATCTTTCTTCAAAGTTAGCAGAAGAAAATCCCAAAGGATCGAATGAATACTCCATACATTTTTAGTTTACATAATGAAGCATTATAGGCACATAAATACTTTTTTTAAAAAAATAATATGCGAGATACAGGTATCTCGCATACATCTCTCTTTTGTTTCAAATATAATAGATCTCGGTCCCAGTAGCTACTGAATGAAGGGTCCCCGTCTCCTAAACGTGGCATCTTTTCGGCCTAAGTCATCATTTACAGACTCGACCCAGAGATTAAAATTCCGGTGGCGAATGAACCGATCAGGAAAATTCTTTGAACGAAATGAGACCAATTCTGGGTTTGTAGGGTCTGCAAGTCCAGGTACCATAGTAAAGGTTGAGTCTAAGTACCTAAGATTCCAATCCGGTGCATCGTAGATAGTGTGAAGCTTGAGGCGGAAGTTTTGATGTCGCAAGTAATGTGTTGGGAAATTAATGGATCGAAGTTGTCCTTCCGCTCCATACCTCCAATCACCTGTCCAATCAAATGTGGCATCCCTTCGGTCTAACTCACTTTGGATTGGAGTAAGTTCCCCAAGATAATTCTGGTGACGGATGAACCTATTTGGATAGTTTACGGACTCCAGAGAGATACGTGTAGCAGGAATTCTGGTGAGTTCGTAACGCATTTGAGCATTTGTATTCCCTGCTCCACATACCCTGGTGCCATTATACTGATTAGCATTAGGACCCGTTACCGTAATATTGCAACTATTATTACCGATAAATGGGTTATTCCAATAGGCTGTCATCTCAATTCCCTCACCAGCGTAGGTAATCCTTCCTTCCGTTCCAGTAGCTATACTCCAAGCGGAACTCGTTGCACCAAACACAAGTGTTTGACCTGGCGGAATTTCAGCAGTTGGAGTAGCCGCCCAACCACCATGATCTAGTTTTTCCCTAACCTTTCTCAAAGTTGTATTAGTATGGTTAGTGATTGTAAGGATTACGGACCTTGGTGCATTGATTGTACCTAGTGCACCTGAAACTGCATTAATCGCCCCAGCAACTTGACCTGCGGCCCCAGCAACTGCCAAAATACCTGCGATAACTCTAACGTCTTCGTAAGTACCTGTAATGGGATCGTACTCTCTTTGAACAAAATACGGATTCATTTCTGTTGGAGCTATATAGGGATATGTCTCGGTTGGTATTGTGTATGGGTACATCTGTGTTGGAACTTTATATGGATAAGATCCAGATCGAATTGAGTTGAGATAGACATACGGATGCGCAGTATTTAATCCAGAATAGTGATAGGGATTTATAAATGGTGAATACCCAAAATAAGGATAATGTCTAAATGCATTTGCATTCAAAATATGTTCCTCCTAAACTTGATTTTAGTTTTCATCCTAGTTTATTTGGATATGCAATTTTTTGTTGATTGTCTAATAAAAAAATTGTCTAAGTATAGATAAATATTGTTTTAAGAAGTATTTCTAACATCTAAAACGAATGCATATCGTATTCATCTGTAGTTAACATAATAGCAACTATAGGAAGATGAAAGAAATGATCGATTCATTGTATCCCTTGCGGCAGTTAGCGCCGTTCGTTCATTTGTGAACTGTGCATTTTATACGATTATACACAATTTTATACATCGCAGTGCTGGCGCGGAATCCAGCCGTTTCACATTCGCTTCATTGCGCTAAAATCTTGCATAAAGAGAAGCGCATTCCAGTGCATAAAATAGCGTATATTTATTGGCACATTTCTTGCTGGATAAGCGCCAGACCCCGAAGTTTTCCGACCCTGTCCGTTCAGAACACTTCTGCGGGTATTTTACCCCGACATCCTGCGCTTCCGTAACGTTAATTCCCAGTAAACGAATAGGAATTAAAACGTGTTACCCTTGTCACATCAGCATTCTGCGTATCTTATCGATCATCCAGCGCAATGTTACAAAATAAAAAAAACATCCCGGCGGCAGCATTGTGCTGCGCCAGAATGTCGTGTATTGTTACGATTCATTTTTCGATTGTATAAGAATATGACGGGACATTACGGAATGTTTATATTTGACAGTGTTTTGCTTTAAGGACTTGCGGCGTAGCGGTTCTGTACGATATAATGTCGACATATCGGAAAAATTGACAGATGACGATCCCTTGTCGTTATTGACTTTCGGACAGCGATCGTTGTTTTTATAACGTGCAAAAAGCTGGCAGCGTAGAGGTCAGGGGTTCGAGCCCCCTATGCTCCATCTTCAAAAACCCTTGAATATCAAGGGTTTTTCTTATTTCTAAAAACATCCTAAAAAGCTAGATTTCTCCCTTTGTTGGCAAACTCTATTTTTCTACTTAAATTGCACCTCCAACTTCTTTCAAAACATTTAAAAGTAACAGCATAAATTGAATTTGTTAATATCCTAAACCTGTATTCTGAATTTGTGCCATGCCCTCTCTGATTTACCCAGCATAAAAAAGAAACATCCACCGACAATTATTACGGATGCAACGGAAAAATTTACAGCAATCATTAAGTCTACGCTTAGATTTCAATGCATGAGCAAGAATATTAAAAAGCAGCTCTTCCCCCTCAAACCCGTTAATGAAAAATGAGTCCAAATGATAAAATAAAATAAAAACTGGCAAATGGGGGTGATTTAAAATGGATAACTGGCGGAGCATGGCGACGGGCAAGTTAATTGAAGAAGGAAAAATGGATTTCAAAGAAATCGTCTTTCGTAAAATATTGTTTTATTTCATAATAGAGGTTGGTATGGTTTAGAGTATATTAGGGCAAGGGAGATTAATATGACCCGTCAAAATATCAAAGAATATTTGTTTACTTTTGGAACTTTAACATTTTTATTTATGTCTGTTTATAGCTTTTACAAATGTAGATTGGCGTACTGAGACCTTAAATAACGTAAAATTATTTATTGCACCGTTTGGTATTTTGATGATAATGCAATTTATTAGGAGGTCTAATCCAGCCTTAGAAAATAAAGGATGGATTCTTATTTCTATTGCAATCATCTTTAGTATGATAACTTATACATGGTTAACGAGTGGGTGAAGGGTAGCATTAGTTAAACAAGTTAGTAACATGCATAGTCCAATTGACCTGACTGGGTGCAATACATTACAGATTCAGTCAACCAAGTAATGGCTTCTCTTACAAAAACTAATAAAGAAACGTCACCTGTCATTGAAAATAATACAGAAAAAAATCTACATCAAATGAAAATCCTCAAGTATTAATCTATCATACCCATGATACTGAATCCTTTACTCCATTATTAAATGTCAATGATCCTAATAAGGCTTTTGATAACAAGAAAAATATTACCTTAGTTGGAAATAGACTAGCTACAATCGCTTGAAGAAAATAATATTCAATCAATCCATGATAAAAAACAATGGCAAAACTTCCTTTTAGTTCCATTATATCAACTTCTAGTCTCATTGTACTAGGATCTATTTTTAATTCTTGTAGCCTCACAAAAACTCCTACCTATCGAATTATTTATGTAAAGGAAATTTTTACTTTTATGTAACATTATTATTGGAGGTTTTTATGAAGTATTTTCTAGGGATTCTCGTTACTCTAGCAGCTGTAAAATTAATACTATCAATAATAGGTATCGATATCCTTTAAAAAGTCAGGTTGGAGCCTGGCTTTTTTATTACAAAAACTCCTTAACTGTTCATTATCCAAATAACCATTTGTAGAAAAATGTTACAATAATACCATTTTTTATTTTTATGGGATATTGTATTATTCTAATTAGCACTAATCTATTTAGAAAAAGGCAAACCTTTTGAAAAATTGGGACGCAAAGCTCCAGGTCTAAGGTTTTTAACTAAGATGGCTGAGCTGCCTAAAATATGAAAATATTTTAGGAGGTCAACAGTGTTAAGAGCATTAATTGACGAGAAAGGTTTAGACAAAGATTGGATTTACATATTGATACATGCCCTTGAATTGGGTGTTACAGTTGATGAAATAATAGAATTCTTCAACCAAGAACCTAGACCTAAATAGGTCTTTTTTTATTGCAAAATTTCTTGAATAAGTTACTACATAATTTATGCGAACTGTTCACTAGCCTTTGTATTGTTTTTTGCAAGAAGCACTACAAAAATCATCATCTGCTTTAATTGGTTCACCGCAATTGATACAAAAATCAACACAATCTTCTTCGCATCCTGTTAACTTACAATACGGACATAACATCTTTCTTTCTCCTTTCTTACTGCACAATTTAAGTCAATTTCCCAAAGGAAAGGAACGTCCGCTTTCCCTTTCAATAATAGATAAATTTTAAAAACTAACTTTTTTATAGACACATGTGGTGGTACCGTAAGGTAAATCACATAGGATCATATCAATAGACTTATTATCTATTTGCTTCATCCCCTCAATGCAATCCATGTTATAAATTGTGTTTAAATCCAAACTCATTTACATTTTCCTCCCATAGCAATATAATAGGTTTAAAGGGAACGTTCGTTCTGATAAGAGAGGCCTGCTTAGCATATCTCTTTTTTTATCAAGCTGTTTTTTGTAGCAAGACTAGAGCAATTTTTATAAGTATAATCCTTTTTATATTCATCCGATAATTGTGGATTCTTGCTGATAAATGTCAAACTATTTGTATTTAAAATTTGAACTATTCATAGTACTATCAACATAAGATTACAAGATATAGAATTATAATATTAAGGAGTTGGTCTGGTTGAAAATTAAAGCCTTAATTTGTTTTTTTACCAGGAACCACAAATTCAGTTATTATTCTGACCACTGTGTTAGATGCGGAAGGAAGAAGAATAGAGCTGCATAATGTTGCTCTATTTTTCTTTTATTTATTCTTCTTATTTACCTCCTTTTAATCAGATTTCTCCAAACATCCTCATAAGTGAGTATGATCCCGATCAAAGTAACTAAAGCAAAAATTGTAAGAACTGGACCCATCTGTAACCCTCCTAACATTACATAATTTAAGTCCTTTAAAGTGATCTCCGTATAAAAAACATGAAGTGTTTATTATAGAACAGCTAATAAAGAAAATAAGAATTTGCACCTCTGTAAATAAAGGTTCAGTTTTGTTATAATTCACCAAACAGTTAATATACAAAGTTGTTATGGTTGAATTTTTATAACTAACAAAGATTAAACTCATAATTAAATTGTTGTTTTATCTTATCATTTGTGAAGAAACTCTTCTCTATCTCAACTTTTATGAATAAAAAAGTATTCATAAAAGTTGAGATAGGTTGCTTTTTATTAATCGAATTCGTAAATTTTTGGGTGAAGTGCATTGTCTTATACTTTGTGGTAAGAGATATTGATTTATCGAGGTTTCATAGTCTTTTTCGTCTCAAGCTTTTTGAAGGATTACAGAAGCATTAGTTAAAAAAGTTAGTAATATGCATAATCCTATTGACCTGACTGGGTGTCTTGACGTGATAATAGGCATATGCATTCATAGAATAAGTCTATTTATGTTGTTTTTGCTTGGTCTGATTTTTCACAAAAATTTATTGACACCAAAAATAACTTCATGATATTATAATTAATTTGATTAAAAAACGCATATATGATAACCTTAAGAGGGTTACCATATATGGAGGTGGATTATATGTTTCAAATTGGCGATAACATTGTTTATCCAATGCACGGAGCAGGTATAATAGAAGCCATAGAAGAAAAAGAATTCACAGGGGAAAAACAACAGTATTATGTCATAAAAATGTCAATCAGTAATATGCATGTTATGATTCCAACGTGTAAAATATTAAGTTCCGGCATACGACCAGTTACTGATATACTTGCATTGAAACACATCATACACATATTTCATCATGGAGAATCAGATAGATTACTACCGTGGAAACAAAGATATAAAGTAAACACCGACAAAATAAAAACGGGTGAAATACTGGAAGGTGCTGAAGTTGTACGTGATTTATTGCGTATTAAGAAAGAAAAAGCACTTAATTCAAGTGAAAAAAGAATGTTAGATAATGCATATGAATTTTTAATTAGTGAACTAGAAGTAATTAAAGGAATAACTGAAAATCAAATAAAAAGTTTCTGTTAAGGTTAATTATAGCTAATATATTGCATTTCAAAAAAACATCCTGAATTTTCCAGGATATTATGATTAAAATTAAATCTTTCCAAAGACATTCAACTTCTTCAACTTACTTTTGAATATTACCTCTTTTGTTATTTCTAAAATCTATTCCATTTTTATTATTTAAACTTCTTCTAAGAACATTTCAAGTTTTTATCAAAAAACTCGATAGTATAGTCACTTGATATTTGTAATACTGATTCACACTGGCACGGACAAGGAGCCGTAAGGATGGAAGAGAGGCAGGGCTTTCATTGTTTTAGGTATATCTAAGTGATTATTTCTAGAAGAAAAAACAATCAATCTCACTTCTACCTTTAAGAATTTCTTACATCCACGGTGAAAGTGAATAGTAATTGTTATCTTCTATTCATAAAAGGGATACGCGATTTGATAACATCTAAATATATGGTCAACCATAATGAATACTTATATACAAGTTAGTATAATCATGGATTATCGGCACTGAAAAAGGGGCTGTCTAAAAAGTCCATTTTAGTGTAATATATCTCAAAATTCAAAACCCAAGAATGTTTATATAACAGCATTCTTGGGTTTTATTTTTTTCAAGATTTTGGTTGAAAAGTTGCTTTTCAGACAGCCCCTTTTATTTCACATCAAATGTTTTTACAACATAATTTCGATTTGAGAATTCATTGGATAAAATCGTTTTTATTGTCACCTTTAAGTACTTTAATATTTGAAAGTTGATTTTCAGCAATATGCTATAAGGAAAATAAAAACTCCGCAACAGATTGATCAGATAAACCATGGCCATGTGTCCCATATGTATAGATGTCATCGTCATAACTGATGTCATCACAAATTGAGTTAGAACCATTACTGCAGCTCCTGCAAAAATGCCTCGCCTGTTTATCGATAACATAATAGATTTTCCCTCTAAAGGACTGTTTTTTCTTTGAGTATCTGAAATTGCTTTTGCAACAATATAGGGATCAGGACGAAGTAAAATTAAGAGAACCTATCCAGCGCATAATACGCATCTTTTTTTTACACAATTATATGATTGTGTGGTTTATAAAACAATTATCATTTTCTTTAATATTATGCACTTTAGTAAATATCCGGGTAGCGATTCTTTTTACTTGATTTTCTCGAAAATAGCAAAAGCTGAATAAGGTTGCATCGTTAAATTTAACCCTTAACATCGATTAATCATCCTTAAAACGGTCAATCATATCGTTTAGAGGTGATTTTTTATGTCCGAATGGATTTTGATTGTAATATTCGTCTTTATATCTGTCATACTTCCATTTGTTCTATTTTATCTTCAATCGATGCCGCCAAAGCCGGGACAATTAGACTTTATTGTCTATCAACGAAATAAATGCGAAAGTCCGATCGAACGTCGGCTATTTAACGCTCTTACATTTCGAGGTTATAGCGTAAGAACACAGGTACGCTGCGGACTGTACTGGATAGATTTAACGTTACCAACCTACAGGATAGCTATAGAGTGTGATGGTAAATCATATCATTCTTCACCAGAACAAAAGAAACGCGATAATAAAAAGAATAACTATTTACGTAGAAATGGATGGAGCGTTTTAAGGTTTTCCGGGAGTGATATTAACGGTGATATGACGAAAGTTATACGTAGAGTTGAACGAAAAATAAAAAAACAGAGCAAATAATCAAGTCCTTATCGTTTACCTTCGCCTACTGCCTTCACTGTTCTGGAACTCACACCCTAGTTCCTGCACCTATGCTGGGCACAACATAAGAAATAACCCCCACTACAATGGGGGCTATATAAAACCTTCTATACGTGTGCAAGTTCAGGTGTTTGTACATGAAGTGGTGGAGGAATTAGCCATCCTTTTTCTTTATTTATCCGTAATAATCTTACTCCATACTGTGCTTTTGTTGTATGAAATTGTCCAAACATCATTCCAATGTCTTCTCTAATTGACTGACCTATAATTTGACTACATGCGACTAGACCAGCTGATATATCTTTCGTTACAGACGCAGCTATTTCAGGGTCGCTAAATCTAGCCCCAACAGGAATACTTTCTAATGATGCTGATGGTCTTTCAGGTGGTGAAGGTGGTAAACCAACACCATTCACTTTTAATAATTTTTCAACTTGTTCTATTTCTTGCTTCATGGTTTGAACTGTATCTTCAAGAAATTTTTTCAGGTCAGTATCCCCAGTATGGTTAATGAATGTTTGATATCCAGCAACATAACCTTTTGAAGCAGAAAGATAACTCCAAACTCCAAATACTTCACCGTAATGCATTGGTTCATTTTGTGGATTATCACTTAAAATTCCCATAATCGTCCTCCCCAGTTCTAAAATTTTCATTGAGCGACCTTCCTTTCTTAGCTTTTGGTCACGTTTTTATAATCCCTAAAAAAAATGGTGGTATACGTCATTAATAATGATGGTTGTAAAAGGAATAAATTCTAATTATACCTAATCAGGCTTAACGAATATTAGCTAATAAGCCGGGAATATTATTTATAATAAAATTAATCAATAATACAAAGTTTTCCTTTGAAATTTTGCAAATTAAGAGCAATACCCTTATCAGTGTTTGATTGCCAGTATCCAAACTAAGAAGACATACCTCTATTTTGATATTGTTATATCAAAAAGAACAGCCTATCAGTTCAATGATAGGCGGTCTTCATTTTAACTTATTCTTAATGGCAGTAAGCCCCCATTAAACGAACCCTTATTTCATTTAGCTTTGTAAACTCCCCTTTAACCAAGGGCGAGGTCGATAGGGACCGATCGGGATTTGGATAAGGCTGGTTTTTCCTTGTGGATGCATCTTGTAAATCTCATCACACAATTTCGCATCAAATCCCAGTAGTGGGTGTCCTCCCATCTCGAGGGCTGACGCCACTAACAACAATCGTTGCACGAGCATACCCGCTTCCATTTGTTGAATACGATAGCCTCTGTACCCCAGTTCCGATATGAAGTGTTCTTTATCCCCTGCCACATGGAAGCAAAGAGGTACTTGAAACAAATTCACATTTCCTATAGACATTCCATATTGCAAACTTAGTCGATGATCTCCCAGATCTATCTGCCGTAACGCATGATCAGTACTATCATAATGATAAGCACCATCTGGAATGCCTTCAACATTATTCAAACAGACATTCAGTGAGACACGGGATTCTTGCTCCATATATGGTTCATCCAAGTCATTTCGATACAAATACGCAGATGTTGCTTCCTGCAGCAAAGCGGCTAATTGCGACTTGGTTACCTTTTCAAAAATGAAATCCATTTCCGGTGAAAAACGCTTTTGGCAAGCAGACGCCAAATCATATGATAACCGCTTCACTTGAGGAAGAGCCACCAATTGATCCTCACCATTCAACTTCTCACATGTCTTTATTTGTTGAAACGAATGCGTTGATTCTTGCATGGAAGCTTTATTCATCTTCGTTAACATTGGAAAAGACTTGATCCTTTTTGATCGAATGTAGTGGTTATTTTGAATAGATTGCAACTCTAGGCATAGTTCCGTTGCAGAAACAAGTTTGTCTCTATTATCCCCATTAGTAAACCAGCTTGTAGGTTCCACCGTCAGCGGGATAACCGCATATACACTCTCCTCTTCTTCGGTTAGCCCAAGAAGATGGTTTATCGCCCTATCTAGGTATTGGAAGTATACTCCCGAAGCAAAGCCAAACCTTTTTGCCACTTCCAGCAATTGTCCTAGTAGCACACCAGCATCCAACCCTTGCAGACGGTAGGCAAAGTTGTTGTATTTATAAAAGTTTTTCCAAAACATGGTCGACACAAAAACCGTACCAAAACAAGCGGATATGTCACAGCGATTGCCAAGAGACCTTGCTATATATGAATCGAAATTACCTTCTCGCAAAAATACCAAGCGATGATGTGCCACATCATAATGGTACACCCCAACAGGCAAATCCTCCATCTTTAAATACAAGTACAATTCATTTGGATAAAGCGCCCCACCTGAAGGAACAAATCGCCGATACGACTGCATTAGTTCAGGCGATTGATCTGTGGTGGGAAAAACTGTCTGAGAAAATTGAGTGAGGCCGAATACATACCAGAGAAAATGACCGATTCTTTGAAGGTTGGGTTCCTCTGGTGCTTTCCATTCTTCAAGTGTCAGCGGTACTTCCAGAGATAATGGAAAAACAGTCAAGCCACGATAGAGCTTATAAGGAAGCGGCGCATCTTCCCAATCCACTTCCCAGTCTTTGGGGCTTACCTTGTCAATGTCAAAATGCAGATTGTGCAGAAATGTTTCTAGACCCATTCTCCTGCCCTCCTAGTTACCGCTTATGGAAACGGATGTGGATATGGATTAAGCTGTTCAATTCTCAGCGGTTGCTGCGTATATCCAAGTTCCATTGGTACCCGTAACACCCTCTCCAGCCCAGTTACTCTCGTAAGGTGATGTCCGAATGTCATTGGCAGCATTCCCGGAATAAGCACTTTCACGCAATGAAGCCCGTTTCGTTTCGTTTCTGAAGTCGACTGATCCACCACTATTACATCGAGGTTCAATTGACGAAACTTCTGAAGAATGTCCTTTAGGTCCTCAGTCAGATCTTCATGATTCGACTTCCACTTGAATTCCTCATCAAACGCTCGCAATGGACGATTATCGTCTAGTAAAAACTGTAGTCGCTCTTCTGCTTGTGGTAAACCGTACAACATACCATGATCATCCATTTTCTTTACCAGGGAAGAATCTTGGAGCATTCGCATAAACTCCTCCTGATTTGTCTCTAATTTCTCATCAAGAGTTAGCATCATGGCAGCCATTTCGTGAACCGTGCTTTTTGCCGCTCGTACTGGATCTAAATGAGCTCCGGCTGCACAGATGATATTTAATCCCTTTTCCTTTCTGTTTTTTGCCATCGCCCAAATGCTTGGAATTCCGTGCTCCATTGTCGAATTATAAAAATGCAGATCATATCCTCCTATTGCCCGCACACGGTCGATCATCAACTGCAATTCTTGATCGTTAGCCGAAAAAGGGTCAAGACGAGGGAGGGGCAGCTTTGCGTACCAAGTCATTAGGAATGAATCACGTTCCACCACTTCCAAAATACCGTAGAAAATCGCTTCCTCCAAACTTCCTCCCAATGCACATCCGTTAGAAGTTTCATAGACAAATCCATTTCCACATCCCAAGCTGTAATAAGCAAGCAACTCAGGAACCAAAATTGGACGCTCTTGCAATAACGAATAACCCCATACCCAATTTATTGGACGATCAGGGTTAAACTGTTCAAATGGAAAATCTGGCCGTGCATACTGTTCCTTCGCATGCACCCCTACTTTAATCGGATTGAGCGCTTGATCTTTCAGATTACGGTAACTGTCATATACCACCGTCCGTTTACCACGGGGTGCTATACCGCAGGCTCTCTCCAAGCCCTCCAAAATGGCGGTTAACTCGCTATTGGCGTATGAATGAGTCCGACCTGCTACACCCTCGTCCCCGGAGAATAACGGCAAATTAACACCTACATCAGCAAAAGGAGGTATGAGGTCATACATTTTCCCATTCAAAATACCCGTCCGTTGATCCAGATAGTCTTTCACTAAAACTTTATTAAGTTCGTCCATCGAACGACAGCGGTAACTGCCTTTTATTTTTGGACTTGGTTTTAGTGAAATTCGGGCCGCAGAAGGTGAATCATCAGGTAATTGGCTGCAAACCGGGCATAACGGATCTGGCAGAAAAGCATGCCATGAACCCTTTAATGTTTTTAAGTTGATTAAAAATACCTGTCCCTTCGAGTGCACCTCATCACCTTGCACTATTTTCTGTACCTCCGCACAAATCAGGCAGGCAATTTGTAAAAGTCCTGTACTCGATGCCCAAGTGTCACGTGACATTCCTCCTTCCTCAGCTAGCCTCTGTCCAATTCCCCACATCTCTTTACGGTCACGACCTGCCATGAGAATTCGCATGTCTGCACATTGAGTACACCCCTGTGCATCCGAGTGTACTAGCGGCCCGACTACACCTTCTCCAAATGAAACAAAGCCTCGCAGCCAGGGGATGCCGGTTGGACGTAGCACCTCTTCTGCTTTTTGTTGAAGGAGAGAATTCCAGGCATCGTGCAGCACTAGAACTAAATCAGTCTCATCAGGTACTCCTGCCTCAAAATCAATATAATGAATTACCTCGTATTGGGCTGACAATTTTTCACACACATGGTTAGCTAATATTCCTTCTCCGACAACCAATACGACTGCACTCACCGAGATTCCCCCTCTCGCAGCACCATACCATACACACCTACTATTCCCTTATTCAAAAATGGTTCCAATGCTAATTCGAAAACCAAGAGTCGCTTACGGTTCCGTTCTAAGACTTGAAAGGCGGTCTGCAAGACCTCGGACTGGGGTATTTCTTCACTACTTCGAATGACAAGGCTCTGTGGTTCCTTATCTATCAGAAATACATCAGAATCAGCCAACGGTTGTATCACTTGATTATCCCCATTGGTAAGCGCAAGTTGTAACGCTTTTTGCAACGATAATGTTGTATTTAAACCTACGCTGCCATACCAGCGATTATTCGTACAGACCCATACCGCAGGGAATCCGCACACTTCCTTTCCTAAGCCGATAATCGGTGTCCCCTGCATCGTGGATAGTGCCTGTAAATAATACCTGCAATATTCATCTTCAATATTACTTAACTTCACACGTGAGACAACATTCTTCTGTTCGACCAGTTGTTTGCACAGTTCTGCTGTCAAACACTTTTGCAATCCACGGCAAACTCCCTCTGCCATTGTTTCGCCCGCTCCGATACTAACAAATTCCTCGCCTTTTACGATACTCCCCACTGAGCTCTGATGTGGAGGAAGAGACGTGACGAGCAAATCGCTCATTCGCGAAACATACGCTTCAATTCCAGATAGCCCCGCTTCTTTCCGTGCATTTACATGTGTCAGTTCAGTACAGACAATGCTTGGCAACAGCTCTGCAGGTCCTTCTGACAACGGGTCAACTGCCTGAACACGGCACTGTGCCAATGGTAATTGCTTTAAATCCTCTTCCTCCAAAAGATGAAAAATACCTGATTCCGCCGATGTAAGCTGGCTAAAGTACAGAAGCAACCCACTCGGATCTTCTCTTTTTGAACTCTGTTTGAGGTGTAAATCAAGATCTTGAATCCATTCAGCTGTAACACGTCCGGTCACTAACGGATGAGGCATAAACGAATGCCAATTTCCTTCTAATGTATCTATATTAAGCAGGAAGAATTGATACCTCTGTTCTGATTCAGTAACTTTCGTAACGTGTTTAAATAATTCAAATACAATCACATTGGCCAACATCGCTCCAGCTGTAGAAGTGAAGCTGTAAAATTGCTTGTCATTAAATAACACGGAATGATGGATGCTACGCCACGCAGACTCCCAACATCCTTCAGAATCCGGATGAATCAGGGGACCTGCCAAACCTACCTGGTGCAGAAATATAGCAGGGAGTAACAGCTTTCTCTCTTCCCTGCAAATCTTATGAAGAACTCGTAATTCCTCTACATCTCCTTCTTGTGATACATACAAAATCGAGTCAAACGGCTGCACGATCTCCTTCCAAGAAATCTCGCCATCCTTTTTCAGGATAACCTCTTCAACTGCTACCTCTGAGTCCGTTTTACGGGCATGTACCACCAATTCTTCTAACCGAAGCCGATTGGTCGGTACTGAATCCGTTATCAGTACATGGAACTTAGGCAATCCGGATTCAATTAATGAAGAAACCAACGAGACTAAAAATGGCCCAGAGCCGATCGCCAGCACTTTGGTCAGACGATAGGATTGAAAACGGTATGCACCAGAATCACCGAAACCTTCCAAAAATTCAATTTGAGAAGCATACTTTTTAAGAACCTGATCCGCCAATTGATGCGGACGGTCTTGACTAACATCCCGAACAAACCCATTTTTATACAGTACTTCTGCAATTTCATACACACGTTCTCGATATGGACCCGGCAATCCGTTTGTCAAATTCCCCAACGTGTACTCTCCATTGAACATTGGTAGCAGCTTTTTAACCCACTGATCTATCGTACTTCCTTTCATATGGAATGAACTTACATTATTTCGAAAATACACACCGCTGTTTGGATCAGGGAGAAAAAAGGTGTCCCTTTTCACTTTCAGACGCATAGAAGGGTTCAAATTTGTCATTCCGCTCCTCCTTATCCGTGAGCTGTCCTCTAAACTAATAGCAACATTTCCATTTCTACTATCATCCTATGTACCGTAATTTGTCTCTTATGTCTAATCTTTTAGAGAAAACCCCTGCAACTTATGCAGGGGCATTTCTCTATTGGTAACCACTTTTTTCGTTCGAATACCAGAATTATCGACCGCCGCAACGGCCCCCGCCACAACGGCCTCCGCAACGGCCCCCGCAATTACCACCGCAACGAAAGCAATTAGAACAACGAAAACAATTAAAGCAATTGAAGCAATTAAAGCAGTTAAAACAGTTAAAACAGTTAAAACAGTTAAAACAAGTAAAACAACTAAAACAACGGAAAAAAATACCAAATCGTTGATCTTGGTCAGTATAGTGTTGGTTTGGGTCCCAAGGAATGGCTTCGTTCGCCTGAAAATCACCAACATTCAACTTTTGAAGTTCATTTTGAAAATTATTCATTTTCTTACCTCCGTATTTAAATTAATAAGTTATGCCAACTACATAAAAGGGAACAGAACAAAAACTACTGTGCAACAGAAATTCAATCAATACTTCGAATACTCTCCTCAACAAAATATGACCACTGGCTGGGTATTGTTACTGATTCATATGCCTATTTATAAAAACTGTGGCTGACCCACGATGCAATTTGAGAAGCACTAGTTCGTTGGTTGAACCAAGAGAAAAAAATGTAAATATGGTGCATTATTCATAAATGATTAATATCATAAATCCCAACAATCGATATTAGATGCACGTGAAATGAAATCAGCGTTTGATTTTCAGAAGAATAAAGGCGGAAAAAACGGTTTAATATTCACTGTCCTTTACATTGACATTAAATTTAATACTTTATCATAACTATGGAGATGAGGGTTTCCAATTTTCAAAAAAGGAGAGGTTATTTCGTACCCTTACTATTTTTATCGTGTTAACAATTGGGGACAGATTTTTAATTTGTTATCTCAAAGTTTATACGCTGAAGAGATGGTATGTGCGATGAGCTCTGAACTTTTTCATATACCCGAAACCAAAGATTTAAAGGGAAATCGAGAGATGCACAAACATCTTGTACCTGCTTCCTATCACCGCGTGACGGCAGTAGGTTCTTCCCTAAGACTTGTTAATGGTGAACAACAGCAAACTATTATAGAAACAATGGTTTCCTGTATAAGAAATGCTGAAAATCAGGATAAAGGAGTACGTGAAGGATTAGTAACGATGGAGAAAAATGCAAGTCCACAATATAAAAGGTTTATTCAAATCATTATCAAATGGCAAGAGCAAGCAGAATCTTCATTAAATCAAGCAAAAGAATCCTTACGAACGATGGGAGTTTCGTTTCCTGCAGGAAGTGGGCAGCAGAGTGAAGAATCCAATTCTTATTAATTTTCCAGGTTGGTTCCAAAAGCCAACCTCTTTTTTATGATCTATTTTCGATGATAAAAATGACATTCTTGCAGCGGACACTCTCCTTCATTATTAAATAGTATTTATTAACATGAATGGTGCCTAAAATAGCAATCTATTACTAGATCAGACTCCATCCCTACGACTAGACATCACTGATAAATCAGATTCCAAATACGCTCCTTATGAACCTTTCACGACTAAAGTCGCGAGATTCCTACGTACAGAGTTCTAACGTACTCTAATTGAGCAGGCTATCCCTGCAGTTCCGACAGTTCATGCTACTTAAGCAGTTATTAGACCACTTTCATTAACTGAAAACATGAATTGCTTAGAAATCGTTCTTTGACTCTTTTTCTTTCAAGTTGCAATTAATTTTCCTTGGTATTATGTACTCAGAAAAAAATAGGAAAATATCTAGTATCTTAGTCTGCAAACCATACAAAAATAGCCAAAAAACTTCGAATACTATTAAGAGTCTACGTTTTTTCATTGAAAAAGTGTGAAATAAAGGCATTGGATGATTGAGGAGGAATGAACATGTTGGATTACGACATAGCTATTGATCAATTCGCAACAATTAAAGTGATCGGTGTAGGCGGCGGGGGAAACAACGCTGTCAACCGTATGATTGAGGACGGAGTTGAAGGGGTAGAGTTTATTGCGGTGAATACAGATGCACAAGCTCTTAATCAATCAAAAGCAGAGATTAGAATGCAGATCGGTGCTGCATTAACTAGAGGTCTCGGAGCTGGAGCAAATCCGGAAGTTGGTAAAAGAGCCGTGGAAGAAAGCAAGCAGCAGATCGAAGAAGTGTTACAAGGAGCCGACATGGTTTTTGTTACGGCAGGTATGGGCGGTGGTACAGGCACTGGGGCAGCACCAGCTATAGCTGAAATATCCCGTAATCTTGGCGCTTTGACCATTGGGGTTGTGACGAGACCATTTAAATTTGAAGGTACCAAGCGAGCAGCAAACGCAGCAAAAGGTATTAATGAAATGAGAGAATCTGTTGACACTTTAATCATTATTCCTAACGACCGCTTATTGGAAATTGTTGATCGAAAAACACATATACTGGATGCCTTCCGGGAAGCAGATAGTGTTCTTCGCCAGGGTGTTCAAGGAATCTCTGATCTAATTGCTATTCCTGGGTTAATTAATCTTGACTTTGCTGATGTAAAAACAGTTATGTCCCAAAAAGGAACCGCTTTAATGGGAATTGGAATTGCTACCGGTGAAAACCGTGCTGCTAATGCTGCCCAAAAAGCAATAAACAGTCCTTTGCTAGAGACATCCATTAATGGAGCAAAGGGAGTTGTCATGAACATTACCGGTGGACGAAATTTAAGCCTTTATGAGGTTCAGGAGGCAGCGGATATGGTTTCATCTGCTGCACATGAGGATTTAAATATGATTTTTGGCTCGGTCATCAACGATAACTTAAAAGATGAAATCATCGTCACTGTCATCGCTACCGGTTTTACAGAACAAGAGTCACCAACAGAAAAAGCGCCACAAAAACCAGTGGCAGAAGCAAAACCTACTCACTATTCAAATGAACAACCTGTACAACTAGAGGAAAGAGATACTAGAGATCCTCTTCCAGCTTATGACCAAGAACTAGATCCCGAGGAAGAGTTAAAAATTCCGGCATTCATCCGCAATCGAAGAAAACGATTTTGAAAAGATGACACACAAAAAGCGCGAAGCTTTCAACCAAGGCTGTCGCGCTTTTCTATCAATAATCTAATTTATTATAAATTCATCCCATTCAGAATTTCCCTTAATTGAATCAGCTCATCCTTCGATAACGTAATCCCTTTGCCCATTTTTTCATTGTTTTCATCCCAATCACGCAAATCATATTTTGGATCACGGCCATTCCAGCTGATAAGATTCAGCTCCTTCTTCCACCCTTTAGCACCATCGGAAATAATGCCAACCTTTTCTTGTATTTCAAATTTGATATTCGCCATCTTTTAGCTCTCCTTTATATTTCATTTTCTTCATTATAAGAACATTTTCTCATAGTTTTTGAAACAAGCGAAAGATAATCGAAGAAGTGTTAATTATTCTTTCCACCTATTTTTATTTTACAGAGTATAAATAAAAATAGCCTGTAAACTGATCCTTATAAGAACCATGTTTACAAGCTCTATATCTTAGCTAAGGCTTTTGCCCTCAGTTCTTAACAACCGTAAACTCAATGGTTTTCGTATTCTTTGCAATAGCCGTGCCATCATTCATAAAAATGTTCGATTTATTTTCCTCTGATGGCTCAATATGAATGGACAATTTATTCTCACCTTCTTTTAATCCGACATGATGAGAAAATGTCATATCATCTTTCATCATTACCTTTTCACCATTTATAGTAAGGACACCTTCTTTTATGGCATTTCCCTGCAGGGTAATACTGTCAGATGAGACGGTTTGGCCATCGGTATGTGAAGTGATAACGACAGGCTGATCGATCCAGCGAAGGATTTTATCTTGTACAACCATTTGATTCCCGCCTTGGTTTGTTACGACGATCGATAAATCTGTTCCTTGGGCACCATATCCATAATAGCTAACATCATCATCATTTGGATTAGCAGGTGTGTGATCAGCTAATCCCTCTTGGTCCCAGGACTCATTTTTTACGTATTTGTAGGTTAGCACTTCGCCTTCCTGTGCTTCAATGGTATATTCGTAGTCATTCGTGACAGCACCAGCGCGGGTCATGGTCCAGGCCCCGGTGTTCCAGCCGTTTTTGCTGCCCGGTATCGTAACAGTAGCGCCTTGTGGTGTGTAAGATGGTGCATTTACTTTAAATGTTACCTTTACCGTTACGAGGTCAGGTGTAACAGAAATGGCATTAGATTTTACTGAGTTTCCCGCTTGATCATATAAATGAACTTCGTAGGTATATGATGTTCCATTTGTAACATTGAAGTCTTTGTATGACTTTCTTTCCGGATCAACGATTTGATCGATCATTTCTCCGTCCCGGATTATGACAGCCATGTATGGATCTGTTTTACCTTCAACCTCCCATAAAAGATTGACCTGTCCAGATTCCTGTGCAGGCTGCTTAAGAATGACTTTGTCGGCAGGTGCTGTCATATCGTCACCCTTTGCAAAGGTCACAGACTTCGTCTCACTTAATACCCAATTACGACCAAGGTCGGTTGAGAAGGCAAAGCGGTATTCGTATTTTCCTTCCAGTAAGGGCAGGAAGCTTGCATTAAATACATTGAATGTATCTTTTTGATCAACATATATCGCCTTATAGGCTGTCCAGTTTTCATTCCCCGGCTGTTTTACCTCAAGTTTTGCCTGTAAGCCTTCAGCATGGTTTGTGTCTGTCTCTCCTTTAATAAACATCCCGGCGGAAACAGATTGCGGCTTCGCAAGATCGATTACACCTGCTTCAAGATCTGTAAGATGATCGATTGTGTAATTCCCATCTGTTAGGGGTACATGCGGGATAACAGCCTTCTTTGTTTCGGTTTTCACCGATTCATTGCCGTTTTTATCAAGGGCAACAACAGCAAAATAATAGTTGCGGCCATTGTCTAAGCCATCAATGCTTACGTTCGTCGAGGACGTTTCCTTCACTTTTTCATAAAATGCACCAGAAATGGTTGTTTGGTAAATGACATATTTCTTTGCGTCACCTTTCCACTTCAGGCTAACCGAGTGACTTCCCTCTACTGCTGTTACGTTTGTAACAGGGGCTGGTTTTTTCAGATTTTGCTCTTTATCTGTCACAAGCATGCGCCCGCTCATCGCTGGAATATTGATTGTTAGTTTTCCATCCTTTGAGACTGCCTTATATGCTTTATCAAGCTGGTCGGTTAAGCTTATTCCATTAATCAGTAAGTCTTCTACCTTAAGCTCAACAGTCTTTTCCTCGTTGCTGCGGTTGGTGATCACAATAGCCGCATTCTTTTTATTTGAACGAGAAAAAGCAAGAACATCTCCTTTTGCATATAAGTGTTGTAAATCACCATAGCTAAATAATTGATGAAAGTTTGTTCTAACCTTTCCAACTGCTTGGTAGTGTTTAATTAAATCCTTGTCTTCACTTCCCCAAGGGTATGTTCGGCGGTCATCGGGATCCTTTGAGCCGGTTACTCCCGCTTCATCTCCATAATAGACAGTTGGTGCTCCGGCATAGCCCATTTGCAGGATCGCCGCAAGCTTCAAACGCTTAACCCCTAATTCATGATCATAATTTTTATCATGCTCGGCACGTTCAAAGGTATCTGTTCCATTCCCTAAAACAAACGCTGCACGAGGTGTATCATGTGAGCCCATTAAGTTCATTAAGGCGTAAAATGCTTCTTTAGGATAATCCTCGTAAATAGCATTCAGCTGATTTTGCGCCCCTTCGGCATTGCCATTTTTCAAGTAATCAATCAGTGCGCCGCGAAAACGATAATTCATTACCGAATCGTACAAATCACCAAGGAAGTATTTGGACGCATCATCCCAAATTTCACCAAGAATAAGCGGATCATTTTTCTTTCCTGTTTTTAATTCTTCACGGAATTCCCGCCAAAACTCTGGATCTACTTCATTAGCTACATCCAAACGCCAGCCAGATGCTCCACGTTCAAGCCATGTTTTGGCAGCAGAATGTTCGTCATACATAATATAGTTTGCAAATTGCTTATTGTTTAGCTCAGAGTCATAGTTTACCGCTTCTCCTGGAATCGATTTGATTTCAGGCAAAGAATCGAAGCCCCACCATGCCTGATATTTATAAACTCCATTCACTTTCTCATTTTCAATGTTGAACCAGTTATGGAATCCATAGGGGCTAAAGACTTGTCCCTCAGCTTTAAATTTTTCTTCTACTTGTTTTTTCGCTTCCTCTACTGTTACACCTTTATTGACCAGATCATAAATCGCTGACCAATATTCATACGCACCAACTGTTTTGTATTTTCCATAACGATCAAAGTAAATCGAATCATCTCCGACGTGGTTAAATACACCATCCAGAATCAAATGCATTTTTCGCTTCTTTAATTCTTTTGTAAAAGCTTTAAATTCCTCTGGTGTACCGAACATTGGGTCAATGGCTTTGTAATCTGTCGCATCATATTTATGGTTGGAGGCTGCATGGGCAATTGGATTTAAATAGAGCGTATTTACCCCTAATGATTGAATATAGTCGAGTTTCTTTTGAATGCCGGCAAGATCTCCGCCAAAGAAATCATTTGACCATATTTCATCACCATCATATCCTTCAGTAGCTGCTTCACGAGGATTATCAGGGAGCTCGCTCCATTCTTGATGCTCAATCGGCTCTGTTCCTCTAGCTGTTTCCTTTGCCTCATCATTCTGTTTATTACCATTGAAAAAGCGATCCGGGAAAATTTGATAAACAATGGATTCCTTCATCCAATCAGGCGTTTTATACGCTGAGTCATACACGGTCATTTGGAAGAAACCTGCATTAGAGTCTGATGCTGTTCCTTTGCCGCCTTCTTGAATATCTTCACCGTATTCCCTTTGCGCTTCTCCGTCACTGGCAATAAATTTATAGCCGTAAACCCCTTTTTCCTCCGGTTTAACCCTTGCTTCCCAAAACTCAACAGGCGTGCCGCTATGTTCTACCCATCCCGCATTTTTCATTTCAACCATCATGGTGTTCCCAGACTGATAGTTTTTTAGAACAACTTTGGCTCCTGTTAAATCGCCTTTCTTCGCCTGGAAACGAAGCTTTACCAGCTCTCCCGCCTTCACAGCTCCGAATGGTGACCTGAAAGCTTGATCCCATGTATCATGTACCAGTTTATCCCCTTGGACATTGCCGTCTGGCAAACCAGAATCATAATCGGTGTACACATCCTTTGTATCATGATTATAAAAGAACGTAATCGTTGCATCTTTTACCACATTCAAAACAAAGTTGTTCTCCGGGTATGCCGGTGCCTCCCAGCTGTTTCCCAACACAATTTTAAATTCATGCTTACCTTTCGGAACATGTGCTGTAAATGAATAAATATTGTCAAGATCCTCATCGTTTAAGATTGCGTTTGATTCATTTGGCGCCCATTCTCCACCAGCTTGAAGCTCAGGCTGGATATCGCCAACAATTCGTGGCTTTTGATCATCTGGGAGTTCAACAGGAATGGTTACATTATGTGTTTGATCATCATAAATAAAGGTCACTTGTTTCTCTTGATCGAGGAATAGCTTGTAATTCTCGCCATTTGGCGTCCCATTTAATCCATAGTTTTCCTCCCAGGAGCCATTAATCGCAATTTTATATTCATAGTTTCCAGCAGGCAATGTTCCAGTCAACTTATAATTTCCGTTCTCCATTAACGTCATCCTAGTTGTAGGATCTTCTGGACTCCATTCTCCTGCTCCCCCAAGTTCATCCTGTAAATTACCGACTAGTGTTACAACTCTTTCTTCTGCTTTTGTTGGCATTGGATTTACCACTCCTATCCCTGCAAACGTTTGCGCAAATAAGAAAAAAATAGCTGCAAAACTAATACTCCTTTTTAACTTTATCCTTCGCTTGCCTCTCACCTAAATCCCCCTTTTCGACAATTATTTTAGAAAGCGTTTGCAATTATAAAATTGAGCAAACGCTTTCTTAAGATGATTATCTCATTTTTCTGATTTTGGAAGAATAGGGATATTTCCATAATTTTAGTTTTCGGCAGTAGGTCTTTCTTCTTATGATCATCTAGAGAAAGTAGGGATATAATAGGGTATCTTCTCCTCATTTACCGCAAAACATGGACTATCAGTTGATCAGGTATGTTCTTATTTCCTATTAAACTCAAAATAGCTGCTATTTGCGGCAGCTATTTCGTTAGTTTTATGTAGAAGTAATCAATCTATTTAAAGATTCGATCAATTTCATTCACTTCTGCTTCGGTCAGTTGAACATCCAACGTTTTTAAATTATCTAATACTTGCTCTGCTCTTTTCGCTCCAGGAATCACGACGTCAATTGTTTCACGTGTTAAATACCAGGCTAGAACAACATGTGCCACTTCTGCGTTTTTCGCATCAGCAATTTTACGGATTTGTTCTACCTTTTCAAGATTTTTTGCAAACTCGTCCCCTTGGAGGTGTGGCATATCTTTGCGCAAATCATTGAATGTCATATCCTTATTGTATTTACCAGCTAATAAACCTGCTGCTAAAGGAAAATAAGGAATAAATGAAATTTTATGTTCGTTTGTATATGGGAAGAAATCTTGCTCGGCTTCACGCTGAAGCAAATTGTAATTTCCTTGTAATACATCCACATAGCCATCTTTATTTGCTTCTTTTAATTGCTCAATTGTAAAGTTCGATACGCCAATCGCTCTAATTTTCCCTTCGTCTTTCAGCTGTTTTAAGGCACCAACTGCTTCATCCTTAGGTGTATCTTGATCCGGAAAATGAATGTAAAATAAATCTATGTAATCTGTCTGCAGCCTTTTCAAACTATCTTCAACGGCTTGTTTTAAAAAGGCAGGTGAGTTATCTATGACAACATCGTCACCGACAAACTTGTGTGCTCCTTTTGTGGCAAGAATGAGTTCATGACGCTTACCAGATTCTTTTATTACTTCTCCTACTAGTTCCTCTGAACGTCCTGGTCCATAAATAAAAGCAGTATCTAAGAAGTTTACGCCATGATTGATCGCTGCTCGAACCAAATCTTTACCAGCTTCTTCGTTTAAATTAGGATAAAGATTATGACCCCCTACAGCGTTTGTCCCAAGTCCGATCGGACCCACAACTAAATCTGTTTTTCCAATCCGTGTTTGCTTTGTCATGTTCTACTTCCTCTCCTTCTCAGTTTTTACCATTATAGTCATTATCATTATATCTTGTAAGCTGAGAGAAACTCTAATAATCTACTCATCGACCATCATGATTATAGAAAGAGTGAAAAAACTCAAGCTCTATATACTTGAGTTTTTTGAATGGATTCAGTAAATTTATTTACCTTTTTTCACTTCATGAAGCCTGTCCGGGAAGTTTGTAAACATACCTGTTACACCCCAGTCAATTAGCTTACTCATTGTTTCCTTATCATTTACCGTATACGGGTGAATTTCCAAGCCGCTCTTAACTACCTTTTGAACATATTCCTCATTTAAATACGTATGGTTTGGTCCAACGCCCAATGCGTATTCTTTTATCGCTGCAATTTCAGAATCAGTAATCACTGCATTGCTTCGATATGAAAGCAGCTGAACAAGCTTTACAGATGGATCAAGCTCGTGCATTGTTTTCAGGCTCTCTGCACTAAAAGATTGAACAAGCAAGGTATCTTTGTTGATGTCATATTCATTAATTAGACGCAAAAGCTCTTTTTCCATACCTGGATAGACATCAGGGGATTTCGTTTCAATATAATAGTTTTTGTTTTTTCCAAACGTTTTGAAGACCTCTTCAAGTGTTGGCACTTTTAATCCAGCATAGTCAGGGTTTGCATATTCCGGGTATTTTTCATTAAACCAGCTGCCGGCATCCAACTGCTTAATTTCTTCCAATGTATAATCTTTTACAAGTCCAGTTCCGTTTGTTGTACGGTCAACTGTTTCATCATGCATGGCGATTAGCTTTCCGTCGCTAGTCATCTGCAAATCAACTTCAATATAGTCACCGTGCATTTTTTCTCCCATTTTATAAGCGGTAATCGTATGTTCTGGTGCATGTCCAGAAGCTCCGCGGTGGGAAACATTGACGATTTCCTTATATTTCTCTTTTGCTGACACCGTTCCTGCACTTACCGTTAAACTGACTCCAATTGCTAGAGCTCCAATCACTGATAGCCATTTTGTTTTTTTCAAATTTGTGCATCTCCTTCTCTTATAAACTACTATTAAAAAATACCAAAATAGTATTAATTTTCATTTACAGATAGGTAAAAACTAAAGTTGCTAGATTACAAGATCGTAAACGAATTTCATATTTTTAACAAAAGAAGATCCTACCGATTTTTCTCAGGTAGGATCTTTCACACTAAGCTTGGTTACTTATTTCCATTATAAAACGGTTCTTCACGATCCAATACAATTTCTGCTGTGATTGGAAGATGGTCAGATACAAAAGTTTCAATTACTTGAGTCTTTACTGTTTCAACATCTTTGGATGTAAAAATATAATCAATTCGTTTCGTTGGATTTTCAGCAGGATATGTGTTCGCATTGGCTGCATTTGAAAAGACATCGAGATAATTTTCGCGCATTGGCTTCATTTCATTGCTTTCAGGAACAGCATTTAAATCCCCCATGATGACCTTTGGACCTTTTACTTGACTGGCAATAGCATGAATTTCATTAACCTGTATTTCTCGTTCTGCTGAAGTTAAGGCAAGATGAGTATTAAAGAAGTGAAGGTGATTCCCTTTTACATTGATCATTGCATCCAGCAGGCCGCGCTGCTCTGTATTGCCTATTTTCGTTAAAAGGTGGTTTTCAGATGAGATGATCGGATATTTACTTAAAATGGCTGTCCCATACTGACGGCGGGGATCTCCTTCATTTAATGGATCACGATCAAGGTTTGCAGCATATGTATAATACATTCCAAGGCGTTCTGCCAGCCATTTTGCCTGATCTTGAAAGTTGCTTCGCTCGGACCAATGGTTGTCCACTTCCTGTAAACCAATAATTTCAGCATCTGCATCTTCAATGATTTTAGCAATTCGTTCCAGATCCAAGACACCGTCAATTCCTTCAGCATGATGAATGTTAAAGGACATCACCTTTACGTTTACTGTGGTACCGTGTTCTTTGGCATATGATTTGTTGCTTAGATCTAATTGGAAAATCATCATAAACGCAATTGCCGAAATAAACAATACCTTTCCAATTTTACCTTTACCACTTTTTTTATTACCTATTCTCATAAGCTAAACTCCTCCTATAAAACTTTTTCTAAAAGAGAATATCAAATGAATCCATAGCCACTATTTCATATATGTAAAAAAGAGAATAAATTTGATTACTTTTTTGTTAATTCAATCCAATTATCCTATGATGAAATCCCCATTCAAATAGGGAGATCTTCTTTTCTAAAACCGATAGGATTCAGAAAATACTCTTAACAGTTTAGGGCAATTAGATTATTTATTAAATAAGCGTTATAATAAAAGAAATAGGTAAACTTATACTAGGGTGGTGGCTTACTTGAGAAATCGTCACAAACGACAAAAGCGGAAACGTGATCTCGTGAAGGATTATTTAAAAAATAAATTAAAGAATTTGCTTCCAAAACCTAATAAAAACCCTGTATCAAATCATAAGAATGATTAATTTAGCAATCGACTGAAATAAATTTTCCCAGGATCTGTTACAATCCAACATTTTTTCTCCTATAAAAAGAGGCTATCTCTAGACCAAAGGGTTAAACCTTTGTGAGACAGCCTCTTCTCGTATTTTTTATCTGATTAAGCTTCCATGATCTCCGCTTGCTTGTAAGTCTCTTTATCTAACTCACCTGTTGCTTTTGCTGTAAGAACGCCTGCTGTCATACTTCCGCTGACATTTAATGCAGTACGTCCCATGTCAATTAATGGCTCAACTGAGATTAAAAGACCGACAATTGCAATTGGAAGATTTAAGATCGATAAGACGATGAGTGCAGCAAATGTTGCACCACCCCCGACCCCTGCAACTCCGAATGAGCTAATAGCTACGACTAAAATAAGGGTAGCAATAAATCCAGGACTTGTCGGATCGATACCAACTGAAGGAGCAACCATTACTGCCAGCATTGCTGGATAGATTCCGGCGCAGCCATTTTGCCCGATTGAGAGTCCAAATGAACCTGCAAAGTTAGCGATTCCCTCTGATACACCAAATCCCTCTGTTTGTGTTTTTATATTCAAAGGTAAAGTACCTGCACTTGTACGTGAAGTAAAGGCAAACGTTAATGTAGGCAAGCCTTTTTTCACATACTTTACCGGACTTAGCTTCACAAGCGCTATTAAGAGAAGATGTACAATAAACATTGCGATTAACGCAACATAGGATGCAATGACAAACTTTCCTAATTTCACAATTGCTGCATAATCACTTGTTGCTGTAACCTTTGTGATAATCGCAAGAATTCCATAAGGTGTCAGCCGAAGAATGAGTGTCACAATTCTCATCGTCATTGTGTATAGAGTATCAATAATCTTGGCAAAAAACTCACCATGCTCTGGTTCCTTACGTTTTACTCCAAGATAAGCCATACCTACGATTGATGCAAAAATAACAACCGCAATCGTAGAAGTTGGACGGGCACCTGTTAAATCTTGAAACGGATTTGCAGGGAACAGCTCGATGATTTGTTGCGGGATTGTCATATCTTGTACCCCAACAACTTTTTCTTCTATTTCTGCATTGCGGGCCTGTTCTGCCTCACCTGCAGTTAACTCCATGCCATCAAGGCCAAAGCCTAAAGCAGAGCCTATACCAATAGCGGCTGAAATCGCAGTTGTTCCAAGTAAAATTCCGATCACCAGGAAGCTGATTTTCCCGATGTTTTTCGTCAGCTTTAGCTTAGTAAACGCTCCGACAATGGAAACAAACACAAGCGGCATGACGATCATTTGCAATAGTTTCACATAACCGCTGCCGACAATGTTAAACCAATCGATAGTAGTCGTTGTTACCTCAGATGTTGCTCCATAGATTAATTGAATAATAAGACCAAGTACAAGGCCTAAGCCTAATCCAGTGAAAACTCGTTTTGAAAAGGACACATGTTTTTTCTGCATAATGTACAATCCAAATAAGAGTATGAGAAATACGATGATATTAATAATGACTAGAAATGTATTCATTCTAATCTCCTTTCTATTTTCTTTTACAAAATAAAACTATAAGTCAATTATTCCAATGCGTCAAGTAGGAATTACTGAGCCATCATTTTTTGCCTCCCCATCAGCTTATCGTTGTTAATCATCTGGACATCCCCCTTTTAAATGACCAGAACGAATAACCTTTGTTTCCAAGTATTTTTCATTAAACTCAGAAACATCCCCCCATAATGGAACCCTGCCAGCGACATTTGCACCAGATGTTTGCAGTGCCTCTAATTTTCTCGGGTTGTTGGTAATAAGCGTTACCGGGTTTGAACGCAACGTTTTTAGGACGCGTATCGCGTCATCATAATTTCGCGCATCATCGACAAAGCCAAGCTCCAGATTAGCTTCTACTGTATCCAATCCTTGTTCCTGAAGGACATAAGCCATCGCTTTACTAAATAAGCCAATCCCTCTTCCTTCATGATTCGCTAAATAAAATAATGCACCAGATCCGTGAGCAGCAATCATTTTCATTGCTTGCTTTAATTGAAAGCCGCAGTCACAGCGCTTGCTGCCAAAGATATCTCCGGTATGGCATATACTATGCATACGAATTAATGCTTCCTCCGATTGTTGAAAATCACCATATACAAGCACGCTTGATTGCTGCATTTCAGCTAAATTGGAAGATGCTAAGGTTTCAATAATACTTTCTGTATTATATGATCCGTCATCACAAAAGTGCCCTGCCATATTGTCGCAGCGCAGCCAGCAATACCACTGAAAAATCGTTGTTTCACCATCCAGGTTGACAGGCAATTTGATTGGACCAACTAGATAAATCAATTTCTCGCCGCTTTTGATAACATTAATTTTGTCTTCTAAAATGGACGTCACTTTTTTATTTACCATTAAATCCTTCCTCCTGATGGATATGTCGTTCGGAATCATTTTACATATATTATGCCCCATTAAGAGTTATCTATATCTTTTTCATGCTTGTTGGACACGAATAAGACGCTTGCCTAGATTTAAAGGAAAGCGCCAAGTAACATTTACTGATTAAAATAAACTTTACCCGCAGCGTCTATATAAACTGTTTTGATCATCGTTCTTTGAAACCTTTGTTTATCGAGTTTCCCTGTCATATCGATCGTTATATTATAAACCCCTTCACCGATTTTAGGAAGTTTAAAGCTTCCATCATGTCCTTCCTTTATCAATATGTTTCCCATTTTTAATTTCCCATTTTTATAGTATTCAACCATCAAATCTGTTTTTATCTGCACCCTGCTGTCTTTTGTATTAAACTTAATATTTTTGTCAGTAAGATCTATTTTTAGATTTTCAAGAAGAGGACTATCAAATGTTATGTTAAGTAAATACCGTGCCAGCTTGTCTGATTCTGCATTAAGAGACCACTGTCCTGACTGAGGATTTTGTATAGTGAGCGAATGATGGTAGGCATTGCTGAAATACCCTGTTGCATCCTTTTCAATGGTAAATGACGTGTATGGTTTATTTGTAGGATCTTTAAGTGTCAGCTCAGTTACGGGTACACTGCTGATCCAATTAATCGTGATTTCTTTTACCCCTTCTTCGACAACAAATGATTCCTGTTGTTTCGTTGTAAATTCTCCTCCCCTTGTATAAGAAGCAAGATCAGTAGAAGCTGCTGCAACGAAATCCTGTGCTTGGATGGTACTGCCGGCTGTCTCATATAGTTCATTTAAATACGGTTTAAATAAATGGAATGTGGAGGTGCCTTCTTTTATCGTTGTATGGTTCCATTCACCGACTTTTAACTCAGTTCCATAGGATAGCTTCGAACTGTTGACAGTGACGGCACCATCATTTGCGCCGTAGCCGCTAAGATAGAGACCGCCCCAATAAAGCGAGCTGCCAAAGCTTCCCCATTTCGTTCCGCCAAACGTATAAAAGGGATTTTTAGAAGCATTTGCATGGTAATCTGTTTTGGAGCGGAAATAATTCATATAACCAGTTTGCAAGGAATAGGTTGCATCATTTTTGCTTCCGATTATCCCAGTTAACCATCCGGCCCAGCTGCTATAAGCAAGGTCTGCTAATTGTGATCCGTAGTGAGGCGCTGACAAGGTGATAACTCTTTCCACATACGGAAAAGCTCCATAATGAACAAGGGCTGACTGTGCATCAATCCCGCCTTTACTATGGGCAACAATGACAACCTTTTCACCAAAATAATTAGATATATCACGAATTTTTCCGGCTAATAGCTTGCCATTATCCCACATATTTTTCGTTGGATGAAGATCAATGAAGGCAGTTTCGTAACTATTTTGATAAGCAGTATCATACATATTATTTTCATTCCACCAAGTTTTTGAAGAGCTGTTTAATCCGTGGATAAAGAGAATCGGATATTTTGAAGGTGATACATTAGAAGGTTTCGTGCCAACATACCATTGTCCTGGAATTCCTGAAGGATCGTCTTTGCCAAAAGAGCATGCATGACTTAATGGCGGCAGCAAAAAGAACATCCCGACACATGCATAAATCAACTTTCTAATCATTTCCCACTCTCCCTTTCGTCAGATAAGGGCCATTAAAGGATCGTCTAAGGAGAAAGCTGCTGTCTTATACCCTTTCTTTATAAATATGATATAACAGAATCATTCATCTAAAAAAGAGTAAAAAACCCCTCTTTTTTAAAAGTGATAACTTGAGAGGGGTTCAAAAAAAACTATCTTTTCACTTTTTTTGCTTTCATTACTAGATTTCCGCCGGAACCTTTCATTAACGTAAAAGAGAATATACTATGAAAATTCGTCAGCTTTCCTTTGAGCAGTCCCCTTATTGTTTCATAATTAATCAATACCGTACCAGCGATGATCGTTAATGCGCCAATCCCGGTCATCCATGAAAAATATTCATCATACACGACAACACCTAATATAACGGCAATGATCGGTGAGATATAGAGCCAAGTAGACGGAAAGATCGGATTTGTGCGTGACACAAGCCAATAATACAGACTATGACCAACCATTGAACCAAATACAATTAAATAGAGAAGCGAGCCCAATGAAGCATAGCTTAAAAAAGCATCGAGCTGAATCTTCTCAGTACATAATGATAATACGATTAATAGAATCCCGCCGTGCATCATTTGAGCTGCATTTAAAGCGATAGGTGATATTGATTGAAATTTTTGGATCACATGCTTTGAATAAAGTGTTCCTGATGCGTAAAAGATTTCACCGACAATAATCGCTATACAACCAATCATCCAAAACGGACTAATTTCAATAGAGAAGCTAGGAAGAATTAATAGCATGACACCGACAACCCCAATCATGCACCCTATAAAGGAGCTGCCTGCTGCTTTTTGCTTTAATACAAATGACTGAATCATCATAATCATCATCGGACCTGTAGCAGATAAAACAGCAGCAATTCCTGAGGTGACATATTGTTCTGCCCAGTATAATGTAGCAAATGTTCCAAACGTTAAGCCCACTCCTGTCAAAAACATCTCTTTTCGAAACAAAAAGCGGATTGTCGCTTTGTCTTTCCAAGCTATAAAGCTAAATAGCAGCAATCCAGCAAGAAAAAAGCGGAGCCCTGCAGAGAAGAGTGGCGGCAAGCCTGCATCCACACCAATTTTAATTGCTAAAAATGTTGTTCCAAAGATAAAACACATGAGTACATAATTGACAATAACCATCTAAACTCCTCCTTTTTATTTCATCATAAAAGGAGAACAATAGAACAGATTAATTTTAATAGAACAGATCGGTTCTTATCGATGATACAATAAAGAAAATATATGAGGAGGATTCAATATGAGCAAGGCGGTTCATCAAGGTGATTATTTGTTCAAACAGGTCTATGATTATGTAGTCCACAGAATCGATCGCAAAGAATGGAAGGAACATGATAAGCTTCCCTCTGTCAGGCAATTGGCAGATGATTTGAAGATCAATCGTTTAACAGTGTTAAAAGCATACCAATTGCTGAAAGAGCATGGAAAAGTGTATGTGAAAGATAAATCAGGCTATTATGTCCAAACAAGTGAAAAGACTGGCCTTGAAATAATCGATCCTCCAATTGTCTCGGCATATGTCCAGAAAAATCACTTATATGACATTCATCAGACACCCGGATTATTTAATTTTTCTCAAGCATTGATCGATCCAAATCTTCTGCCGAATCATTTTTTATCAGATTACGTGAAAAAAGTGTTTGATATGTATCCAAAAGTGCTTGCAACCTATTCAACTGTGCAAGGGGATGAAGAACTGCGGCAAACACTAGCGAACTATTTTATAACCAAATATAAAACTTATCTTAGCGCTGATGATATACTGATTACATCTGGTTCACAGCAAGCAATCCACCTAATCTCTCAAGCTTTTATTAAGCCAAGAGACACAGTTATGTTTGAGAGACCTAGCTACAGTGCGGCAATTGATATTTTTAGAGCACAAGGAGCCCATATCGTAACCGTGGATATTCATGCAGAGGGATATGATTTACAACTGATCGAATCCTATATGAAACGGTATAAGCCGCGCCTCTTTTATCTTAATCCAACTTTTCATAATCCGACTGGTTATACAGTTCCTGCCTGGCAGCGAAAAAAATTAGTCGATTTAGCTGAAACGTATCGTTGCCTGTTAATTGAGGATGATGCCTATCACGACATCTATTTCGAGCAGCCCCCACCGCAGCCAATTTATACGTATGATACAGCAGGAACAGTAATTTATATCCGCAGCTTTTGTAAATATATCTCACCTGGGTTGAGAATTTCGGCTGTTATTTGCCAATCACCATTACTCAAATCTTTACTATCGGCAAAATCATTAGCTGATAATGGTTCACCGCTTTTAAATCAGAAGCTCTTTCTTCATTATTTTTCATCTCTTCGGATGCAGCAGCATTTGGAAAAACTTCGCATTGCCCTGCAGATTCGCAGGGAAATCATGGAGGATGAACTTTCGGCAACAGACTGGCAATGGACCAGTCCGAACGGAGGCTTAAATTTGTGGATAAAGCTTCCTGAGCACCTATCAACTGAATGGTTGGTGGAACGATGTATTGAGCAGTCAATATCCTTTGTGCCAGGCGTGGTTTGTGATCCATTAGAGCAATTATCATCTTGGATTCGCTTGAGTTATTCATTTGTAAATGAGATCCAGCTTCGGGAAGGAGTTAAGCGGTTAGTTAAGATTGTGGAATAATAAACTTGTTATTTCATAATTTCTAAAGGGACAGTACCCTCAAACATCAATATTTGTTTTTGTGAGGGACTGTCCCCAAGTTTTCTTTTTTCCTGCACTTAACTTGTAACTGTTTGCGCCAAGTTCCAACCTGCTAAATATTTTTGAGTATTCAAAAGCATTTTCTCAAATAGTTCACTCGCCTGATCTGGGCTAAGCTGACTAACAAGCGGATCCTGGACAAAGGCTTGAAATGCAAGCTCTTTATCTTTGGTTAGGGCTGCTCGCAAGGTTGTTTCTTGATTATGAATATGTCGTGAGACCATGTTTTGAATTGGCCACGGCAATTGGCCTGCACAGATAGGCAAAATGCTGTCATTTCTGAATAAGGCATTAGTTTCTACAACTGCATCAAATGGCAATCCTTGGATTTGTCCTCTATTTGGCAGGTTCACATTTGTTACTAAGTCACCTAAGCCAAGTAATGCTTTGATCATCTCAACGCCCTCTTCACCTGTTGAACGAAGCACAAATTCTTCTTTGCCTTCTGAAAGTCTCTTGCCTTTTTCGAGAAGTTCTTCTCTGTTATCAATTCGCCATTGGACGTTTGTCAGACCAAACTTCCATTCTTTTACTCGATCAGGACTTTGCAAATACCATGAATTTGGCATAAATTCCGCTAAATGGCGATCCCCCGCTGCGGCAATTAAACCAAACCTTTTAAATAAATCAAATTTCACCCTTTGGGCAGAGGCAAAATGATTGTTCATCCAATGACCCTTTTCTGTTCCCTCATAGCCCTCTTCATAATATTTGTCAACAAACTCTTTATATAACGGGAATAGGTCGATATCTTCATAGGAAGCCTTATCAATCCAAGTAAAATGATTGATTCCTAATACATTAACCTTAATATCATTGTAGCTTACACCTTCAATTCCCTTCATTTCTTTTAGCATAGAAGCTAGCAATTTTTGCGTACCAAATACCTCGTGACAGCAGCCAATGGCTTTGATTTCCGGGAATGTCGCATATAAAGTACGAACACATAGACTCATTGGATTTGTATAATTGATCACCCATGCATTTGGAGCTGTCTTTTTAATATGCTCTGCAATATCTACAAAAATCGGAATCGTACGTAAAGCTCTGACCAAGCCTCCTGGCCCAATTGTATCGCCAACAGATTGATAGATTCCATATTTTTCAGGCTCATGAACATCAGAAGCCATTTCATTGAATGAACCTGGAAGAATAGAAATGATGACAAAATCTGCACCTTGCAACGCTTCATCCATTGTCGCAACAGCTTCATATTTCCATTTGCCAACAACATCCTCACGTTCGTATAAACGATTTCCAATCGTTTCATTCGCACATGCTGCCTCATAATTAATATCATATAGCTTCACTGTTCCAGATAAACTGCCTTCAAGAGCAAGATCACTCATTAGTCCCCATGCCCAGCCTCGAGAGCCGCCTCCGATGTAGGCAATTTGCAAATCTTTCCCCTTCGCTTTCCTATTCATTGAAAAAATCCTCCTTTTTATCTTGTAAGCTATTTACCTTAATATTCGAGAAAAGGAAACGATTACCTTGTTATTTTTGCGATATTATCATTTAATTGTTATAACCATTAATAGCATTTAATGGGTCCAATCTCCAAGATAAGAGATTAATTAGTTCGAAATTCTATTTTGATCATCTTGTCCCTTTTCCTGCCAAAGCGTTTTCATTTTTTACGACATATTTCAAATGAAACCGGACCAAGTAATCCTGACATTAATCGTGCATGGTCCATTTCATTTGCACGATTGTTCGTGACATCCACAGTCAGTTTATTAACACCCTTTACAAGATAAGCTGGATGAACGTCAAATCGATAAGGTGCCCACATTTTCACACCAATCTCATGTTCATTTACCGTCACCTTTACAATTTCATAAGCTTCGCCTAAGTCTAGGTAGATTTTTGTTAATGAATCCATATCTTCTAGAATAAACTGATTCTTATAGGTTATGGTTCCCGAATAGGATTCCATGCCTTCCCATTGAACCCATGATCCCAATACAAGATTTCTTCTGTGATCAATAATCCAATTATGATCGAGCTCAATACATTCTGTTTTAAAGTCAGTAATTACTTCCTCCTCTATCAAGGGCTTTTGAGCAATATCAACAGCAAACACAATCGAAGATCTTCGTTCAACATTCAATGGAGCAACTAATTTACTATTTTTCCGGTGAAGGTTTACTTGTTCTATTTCACCTGTCCAAGCATCCCATTTTTCGACTCTTCCCACTTCTTTCAAGGAAAAAGAACCTTTATAATTTTCTTCTCCTTCATTTACAAAGAAATAAAAGAGCTTACCATCTTTAAGGATTTTACTGACTCTTATGTCATTACATGCAGGGGAAATTATAACTTCTTCTCGGTGAATTCTGGATAGAGCATCAACAACATTATCAGGACTTTGAATAACTTTTGCCCCTTTAACTGTCGAAGATTCATGTTCACCCGTCAGAACGATAACTTCTCCTCCACTTTGAATGAAATGTTCCAGCTTATCTATGACATCGGCTTCGAGTTTTAAGCCATTTTCAATAATCACCGTTTGATAAGATTGGTTCACAATCTCTATTTTTCCATCCCCTAGATGACTTGTTAATAAAAACAAAGCTTCCTCTAGATAATTGAATTCGATTTGATTTTCAAATAAAGGTTTGGCAACCTTCCATGGCAAATGATCTTCTCCACATAAAATTGCTACAGATGTTTGATTTACGGAATCAGTCATTAACCAGCTTAGGCGCTTCATGTATTGAGCAAATGGTTTGTAATACGGCCACCACAAGTTATTCGGACCAACGTCTGGCGGACGTTCGTGACTTCTCCGTTCTCCCTCAATTGAGTAATAAAAGGCGTGTGGACAAAGGAGATTAACCCCTCTGACTAGCAGCCAATCCATATACCATTTCATGTCTCCTGGAGTTAACGCCCATGGACTTTCTTTTGAGCAAACTCCTAAAAATTCATTCAGATTTCTTCGTCTTCCTCTATGTCTTGCTGCGTCTGCTGAGCACTTTCCGGCTGTAGAATGTTCCCCTTCTAACGCCTTTCCATCCTCAGGTGCAACCCAACGCCACACCACATCTTGTCCAGGTATTTGAAAATGGTCAAGCAAGCCAATGTCACTGCTTTTCGCTGGATGACCTGATAAGGCAATACCATGGGTTACACACCAGTCACTTATTTGTTTATAATAAGCTTCGGTTAATCTCTTATTAACAGCCTTACTATAGTTTTTTCGATGTGTTTCTGTTTCATCTCCGGTATGAAACCACAAGGAGGCTAAATGCTTTTCTTTGTTTCCATGCTCCTTGTAATCAGTGAGAAAATCTCTGGTCCAAGGCTTCAAGCCTTTAGTAGACCCTCTTCCCAAAATATCCGGCTCATCAGTAAACATGGCAATGACGGTATTACCAAAATAGTCTTTCAATCGATCGTAGTATCGATCATGGGTGATCTGAATAAATTTTGCGACTGCATCAGGATTTAATAAATCAGCAGATGCTGGTGCATTTTCTTCACCATCGTCTTCACCGAAATGGATACCACGAATATTTCCCCCTGAATACGTTTCGACGAAAACGAGAATCGACCAGTTATCATCATCGGGAGGACGAAACGAGACTTTTCCATTTTCGTAATCTAATAATTGTGATGTTGATAAATCTACTGTTTCCGCTGATTGCTTTTTAACTGCTTGAGCCGAAACGATTGAGTCTCCCTCCGATATATCGATCGTTATTTCATTTTCCGTATCGCAAGGATACTCGATCATTTTTAATCCTCTGCTTGCATATTCCGGATGATCTTTAACGACTAATCCTTTAGCAGAACCAGAAGGATACATAGCTTCATCATATAAAATAACCAACATCCCTAACTGCTTTGCCTCTTCTATGGCTGTGTGAACCAATTCCATAAAATAATCCGATAAATAAACGATTTCCTCAGGGATCCCAATTCTTGGATGTAAAACGAATCCTGTAACCCCTTTGTCATAGAAATCATTGATTTGTCTAATTATCTCCTCTTTCGTTAAGTGATCATTCCAAAACCAGAAAGGAATTGGGGTAAATTCCTCTGGAGGGTGTAAGAATTGTTGATGCAACACGCTTACCATTTTTTAACAACTCCTTTCTATAAGGCGTCTATTGACCATATCAGCTTAAAATTTAATTAATTCATCTACTTTCACTGCCTGGCCTGTATTAAGCGAGATGTTTCCTGCAATTCCAGTTAAAATCGACATCGCTCCATCAACATGAGAAGCTGCACGCTTGAATTCGTCTTCAACAGGGGTTCCGAAAATATCTTGTAAAAGGATAGGATCTCCGCCGCCATGTCCGCCTTTACCTTCGACAACTTCAACCTCATAAGGCTGACCAAACATTGGCATCACCATGATTGATTTCTCTTTTACCTTTCCTTCGTCATCCTTACTGCCGCCTGAATTAATGTAAGACTGTTCACGTATGCGAACTTCAATTCTTCCTTTTGTCCCGTTAAAGGAAACCATATATCCTTCCCATGGTAAATATGCATTTAACGAATAGTTTAAAATGGCTTTGTTTTTGTACGTGACTAAAACTCCAAGTGTATCTTCAATATTAATCCCATCACCAAACACACTTTGGTCACGCTGATAACCATCTTCTTTTTCCGCATCCAAATACAACGCTTTCAAATGCTCATTGGCTTCCAAATCAATCGCGAATGGATCATCCTTCGCATAATCACTTCCATATGCACGTTGATAAAATTGTGTAACACCTCTAGATTCGGCGTTCTCTCTACCATAGAAACGAAGTCCTCCAGATGCATAAACAGTTTCAGGTGTTGTTCCTAACCAAAAGTTCACTAAGTCAAAATGGTGTGTCGATTTGTGAACAAGCAAACCACCGCTATTACGCTTATCGCGATGCCATCTGCGGAAATAGTCCGCACCATGCTGCGTATCCAGCGCCCACTCAAAATTAACGGAATTTACTTGACCAATGACATCATTCATAATGAGCTCCCGAATTTTCGTATTGTGAGGGGCATAACGATAGTTGAAAGCAACGCGAACTTCTTTTCCTGTCCTTTTCGTTGCATCAATAATAGCTTGGCATTTTTCAGCGTCCACTGTCATTGGTTTTTCGGTAATCACATCACACCCTAACTCCAAAGCTTTAATAATATACGTATGATGTGTGCGGTCAACAGTGGTTACAACAACCGTATCCGGTTTTTCTACTGATATCATTTTTTCAAAATCACTGTGTAAGTAAGTGTTAATTTTAGGATGATGGTATCGCTCTTCCAGTAAACGATTTGCATAATCCATTCTCGTTTGATTCAAATCACAGAAAGCAACTAGATTGCAAGTTTCCCTAAAATCCCTGACAATTGCACCATAGAAAAATTCAGCTCTTCCGCCAGTTCCAACTAAGACATATTTTTTCATTAAAATCTCTCCTTTTTATATCGATTGTTACCAAAGAAGGAAGTGACATTTTCTTCTTTGTTAACGTGTGCATAAATTATAATTTTTCTTCTGAACTTCCCCTTAACCAGCATTCTCATTACTAAACTTACTCAAATTTCTGGTCAATTTCACCTCATTATCATATTGATATTTTTAAAACGCTACCAAAAGACGAGTTGTAATAAATTCTCTCTCCTTAAAATAACTCTAACTGTCCTTACTGACAATAGTACTTTTTTGAAAAAGGGTAGCATTTTTTAAAATAGATTGTATTTTTTATATTTGAATATTAACAATAAGATTTGTCGATGAGTAAGAAGTAGATAAATTGTACTCATTTCTATGCAAGCCCTTTCCATCAAAGTTTTTAAAGACCGCATAGAAATCGATGGCTTTAATCGTGAAGCGGACCGTGTATTAACGATTGAGAAGAAAGTCAAATAAATTCAGGAAGCCCTGCACTCAAATAACAATGTGCAGGGCTTTCATTAATTTTTATTCATTTACCACAGCTTTTAAATGCCAGACATAGCTTTGGAAGTCGCCTTTTACTTCTGCCGGGACACTTAGTCCAGCATACTCAAGCTCATCTCCGCCATATTTTTCATCTGTGTTTTCTACTTTATACAACTTGGACGGATCAAGGCCATTTACTTTAAAGCTCTCGAATGGACTATTCGCTTCAGATAGGATGCGGAAATAAAAGACAACCGCTTCATCCTTTTCTTTATTCACAAATGCCCATGCTGCTTCATTTCCTTCGAAAGGATTTAACAACCGATAGAAGTCACCAAATTGAATCAGTTTTCTTATTCCCTTATACTGAACGACCTGATCTATAACAGCTTCTTTTTCTTGATCCGTTAATTTTGTTAGGTCTAGTTCATAGCCAAGGTTCCCCGACATTGCCACATCTCCTCGAATATCGATTGAGGTAAAGCGATGAACTTGGTGATTCGGAACATCGGAGACATGTGATCCCATTGAGCTAATCGGGTAGACAAGACTTGTTCCGTATTGAATCTTCAAGCGTGAAATGGCATCTGTATTATCACTTGTCCATGTTTGCGGCATATAATAAAGGATGCCCGGATCAAATCGTCCACCGCCGCCTGAACAGCTTTCAAAAAGGACGTGTGGAAATGCTGTCGTAATCTCTTCCATCACTCTGTATAGCCCAAGCATATACCGATGTGCGGTTTCCTTTTGCTTTTCAGCAGGTAAAACAGCTGAGCCAATTTCTGTCATATGACGGTTCATATCCCATTTTACATATGTGATTGGTGCACTGCTTAAAATATCTGATACCATTTTTATAATGGCATCACATACATCTTTTCGTGAAAAATCTAGAATTAACTGATTTCTGCTTTCTGAACGAGTCCGATTCTGAACATGAAGACACCAATCTGGATGCTCTCTGTATAGATCACTATTAACGGATATCATTTCAGGCTCAAACCATAATCCAAACTCCATTTCCATATTACGGACACGGTTCACTAAGTCTTCAAGGCCGTTCGGCAGCTTATTTTTATCAACAAACCAATCACCCAGTGATGATGTATCATCATCACGTTTACCAAACCATCCATCATCTAATACGAAAAGCTCGATCCCTAATTCTTTCCCTGCTCTAGCAATTTCTTCAATCTTTTCTGCGTTGAAATCAAAATATGTCGCTTCCCAGTTATTAATGAGTATTGGACGTTCTTTATCGCGGAAATTTCCTCTGCAGAGACGTGAACGGTAGAGATCATGGAAGGTTCTTGACATCCCGCCAAGTCCTTCATGTGAATAAACCATTACAACCTCAGGGCATTGAAAAGCTTCACCAGGCTCTAGCATCCAATTAAAGTCAAATGGATTAATACCTAAAGAAACCCGCGTGTTTTTAAACTGATCTACCTCTGCCTGTGCTAAGAAATTACCGCTGTATACAAGATTCAAGCCAAAAACCTCACCATTATTTTCATCCGTCCCTTTTCTTAGTAAAGCAATGAACGGATTTTGTTGATGACTGCTGGCTCCTCTTCGACTTTCTACAGATTGAACCCCTGATCTGAGCGGCTGCCTTTCTACATGGCGCTCTCTTCCCCAGGCACCAGATAAATGAAGAAAATCAAAATCAGCATCACGGAAATCGATATTTACACTTAATGCACGGCGCAAGTTAACCGTTTTTGAACCATTGTTCAATATTTTTGCCGTTCTAGTGATAACATTACGGTTTTCAAAAACTGTATAAGTCAATTGCACGGTTATATCCGCAATAGTATCTTCCAATGTTAATTCAAGAGTTTCTGCTTCATTCTCATTCTCTACGTATACGGCTGGCAAGCCCTCAAGGCCTGGTTTCCCTTTATAGATGTGATGAGATTTGTAGCGCAAGTCTGTCACGGTTGTCCCATTATCTAATTGAATCTGGTAGGCTGGATGTCTGAAATCTGTATTCCCGTAGCCAGGATATTCCTGTGGCAATGTATCTAATGAAAATGTCCGATCCTTTGATGGATAAGGATTCCCTGAAAAAGCCCGGTCCACAAACTGAAGCTTATTGGAATGATTGTATTGTTTAACCTTTCTCCCCCAATAAAGATGTGATAAATACCCATCGCGAATAATTTGCATCACATAGCTTGTATCTTTTGCTTGTAAATGAAATAAATTGTTTTTTTTATCGAACTGAATGCCCATTTGTTCTTCACTCCATTTCTTTTTTAACCTACAAAAGTAATTTTTCTGAGAGCATTTTTTATTTAATTGCCCCTCTTGTCACACCGCCAATGACCCATTTTTGTGCAAAGACATAAACAATCACCATTGGCGAAAGTGCTAATAAATAAGATGCAAATGCCAAGTTAACATCTGTAGCGAATTGCGATTGAAAAATATACTGAACTAACGGCAAAGTTGAATGTGCCTGATCACTTAAAATAATCAATGGCAGCATAAAGTCATTCCACGCCCATAAACAAGTTAATATTCCGATTGTTGCGTTTATAGGTGTTAATAACGGAAAAATAACCTTCCAAAAAACCCCCCATGTGCTGCACCCATCTACAATAGCCGCTTCTTCAAGCTCGACAGGGATTGAGCGTATATAGCCGACATAAATAAATGTATTAAAGGCCATCCCATACACAATATATAAAAAGATTAGTCCATTTGGATCTGTCATCCCAAGGCTGGAGGTTAATTTGATAACCGGAAGCATAATGATCGGAAATGGGATAAATAATGCACCTACGAAATAATAATACAATCCTTTAAAAAATTTCTTATGAAGATTTCTTGCTATCACATAAGCCACCATCGAATTTGTCAAAATTGTAAAGGTAAGCGTGATAATGGTGATATAAGCACTATTTTTAAAGGCATGAAAGAAATTGGTTGCTTCAATTGCCTTTGCAAAGTTTTCAAAGTGAAAACCCAATGGAAAAGAAAGTACTGATTGTGCCAGTTCCTCAGGTGTTTTCAATGCAATCGAAATTGCAATATATAAAGGAAAGATGATAAACAAGGAGCCTAAGGCAATTAAAACGGTCAACAGCCAATTTGTCTTTTTTTGTTTCATTACATGTCAATCTCCCTTCTTTGAAGTACTCGAATTTGGAAAATAGATATTAACATGATCACTATAAAGTAAATGACAGAGTTCGCAGATTGATAGGCAAACTCTCCACCTTGAAATCCACCCTTATAAATAAGAACAGAGATTGCTTCGGTTGCCCGGCCTGGCCCCCCATTCGTCAAGGCAATAACCTGATCAAATACCATTAAGAAATTTTTCATCGCTAAAACCATATTGATCGTAAAGAAGGGCGCTATCATCGGAAAGGTAATCTTCCAAAACTCCTGCCATTTGTTTGCACCATCAAGATTTGATGCTTCATACAATTCACTTGGCACCGTTTGCAGACCTGCCAAATATAAAATGATGTTCAGGGCACATGCTTGCCAAACAGCCACAATCACGATCCCAATCCATGCTAAATTTTCATTCCCTAATATATTTGTAGATAGAAAACCAATATTAAGTTCTTCCCCAAACTTCGGTACAACATTTGCAAAGATATAGTTAAAAATATAACCGACTATTAAGACACCAAGTACATTTGGTAAAAAATATACCGCTCTGAAAAAGTTCTTGAATTTAATCTTTGCATTTAAGCCCATCGCAATTAACAGACTTAAAATATTTACTAATATAGTCGATAAAATCGCAAATTTAAAAGTAAATCCATACGACTGATAGATATTTTCATCTTTAAAGAGATTAATATAATTTTTGAATCCTACAAAATCATAGGTGAAGCTTAAGCCGTCCCAGTTTGTGAAGGAGTAATATACACCTTGAATCGCCGGAAGTGTATGAAATACTGCAAATAGGAAAACGGCTGGCAATGCCATGAAATACAGTGTGATGTTTTTGGTTTTCATAATATTCCCTTCCTTATTTTGATTAGAAAGATGCAGATATGCAAAATTCCACGTGATCACTGCACTTTTATTGTCGCTCCTGTACCTTTGTCCATTCTTTATCCAATGTCTTTAAAAATTGGTTTACATCTTTATTATGAGCGAGCACTTGGAGCTGCTTATCAAGCCCTACTGCAATTGGCACATAGTGATCAGGGAAATCCAGAAGTGCCCCCTTTTCAAAACTAGGTTTCAATCCTTCTAACACAGGATCTTCTTGAATTACACCTTTCCTAGCTGAGAATGCATTTTGCTGATTGATGTATGTTTTCATATTTTCATCAGCTAATAAAAATTCAACAAATTTTTTAGCTTCTTCAGGATGTTCTGATCTAGAGGAAAACGCAAGCAGTAAATCGACACCTGAAACTAATTTAGATTCCCCCGGTACGTCTGTAACTGGATATGGAAATACACCAAGGTTTATATCAGGATTCGCTTTTTTAATTTCAGGAATGGCCCAAATCCCTTGGAGATACATAGCTGCTTTCCCGTTTGCAAAGGCTATGTTTCCATCGGAATAGGCTTTTCCATACTGGTCTTTGTGGCCATATTCCATTAGTTGCATAAATTTCCCAGCCGCTTCCTTATGACTTTCTGCAAATGTTGCATGTTCCTTTTTCAGTTCCTTAAAGAACTGTCCTCCTTGGGTGTTTGCAGCAAGAGCATTATAAGAAGGAAGGGTTGTCCAAGCATCCTTAAACGTAAAGTAGAACGGTATTTTTCCTGCTGCTTTGATCGTTTCGGCTGCTTCAATGAATTCATCCCATGTAGTTGGTACTTCAATACCTAATTCTTTAAACATATCCTTGTTATAGATCACTGAACTGGCGTTAGCAGCAAATGGTACCGCATACACTTTTTCTAAGCCTGACACATCCTTTAACATTTGTATATATGCAGGCTGGATATCCTTTAGCAAATCGTTATTCGTCACATCTTCGAATATTTGTGCATTGGCTAAATTAGCAAAAGTAAAATTAGCTCCAATTCCCATTACATCAGGTATTTCACGTTTTACGACCCGCATTTTCAAAACAGTTTCAGCATCGGGCGGGTTTGATTGTACAACATCAATTCCCGGGTTTTCCATTTCAAATTTTTTGATTAACTCATCAAATGTTGCTTTTGCTTCTGATTTATACTGAAAAAATTCGATCTTCACTTTGCCCTCTGCATCATCTGCAGAACGACTGGCACATCCAGCAAGTCCTGAAACAACTAGAAAACTAGCCAGTATAAATACCACCACTTTTTTCATTTTTTTGTCCTCCTAACAAATACATAAGCACTTTCTCCATGATTATTATCTTTTCCAATAGGAGCAAACAGCCAGCAACACTCTTTAAATACTCCCAAAACTATCCATCTGTTAAGTCACTCCTATTAGTAAACTTTACTTAAAAAAATATCATTTAATTCGTTTTCTTTTTTAATATTAGCAAAGTTTTTATATGATAACAACAGATTTTTACGATATTTTACTTAATTTTACCCTCATTTCGGTCTTTTTTATTAGTTATATTTACTAAAAACTACAAATGACATAATAAAACATACTAAGACAGACATGATTTAAATTTATTTCTGGCTCTTTATTGATTATTTATATTAAATCCATAAATCTAATTTTTTATGAAAAATAAGTTGAAATTTCCTAAAAAAACCAGTAAATACCGAAGAAACCAAGAAAGTATCTCCGGTACCAAAAAGGGGGCACAATGCTTTGCAAGAGAGAATAATTACTGAAGCAATTCTTCTTATTCAACAAAAAGGTTTTACTTTTACGATTAGTGAATTGGCTACAAGGCTTAGAACAAGTAAAAGGACCATTTATGAGCACTTTACATCAAAAGATCAAATGATCGAGATGATTATTGATAACCTTATTTCACAGATAAAAGTAAAGGAAAAAGAAATTGCAGAAAATGATGACCTGGAGCTACTTGAAAAAATCAATCAAATTCTCTGCTGTACGCCGAAAGATTTTGAAATAATGGATATGCGTTTATTATCAGATTTAAAAAAGCATCACTATTATCAATGGGAAAAGCTCGATTATTTTTTAAAAAAGGAGTGGTCTGTTGTCCTTCAGTTAATGGAGCAAGGAATTGATTCGTCCAATAAATTTACAAGCCTTTATTGAGCTCTATTTAGGTGCCATTAATCAAATCTATGACCCGATTTCTTCTTATCAGCGTCAGCAAACAATTGGAGAGAGGCTGCAAACTATTATGGACATCCTTTTAAACGGCATCATTAATCGAACATAAAGGAGGAGTAATCATGGCATGGGTCTATTTATGCATTGCTATCTTACTTGAGGAAGCTGGAACAACAAGTATGAAATTATCCGAAGGATTTACCAGACTATTGCCAAGTATTTTACTACTAATCTTCTATGTTGGCAGTCTCGGATTTTTAACATTAACATTAAAAACAATTGATGTCTCAGTTGCATATGCCATTTGGTCTGGTATGGGCATATTAATTATTACATGTATAGGTGTTTTTTATTTTGGTGAAAGCTTTAATACACTTAAGCTTCTTTCCATCATTCTGATCATTTTGGGTGTCATAACATTGAATTTTACTGTTGAGCATGAAAAAGCGAGTAGTGAGCAGGTGACTGAAGGGAAATGATGAAATATTTAAAGCCATTTTTCTTAGTAACAGATACAGGGTTTATTCTTTATTGGATTGTTACTTTTTTCAATATAATTCCTAAAAGCTGGGCGTTTAAGGATTATGATCACTCGATTATCATTGCATGGAATTGGTCATTTTTCCCTTTGGATATGTTGATTTCCGTTACTGGACTTTTCAGCCTGTACTTATATAACAAAGGAAAAGAAGTGTGGAAAACATTCGCCTTGATTTCGTTAGTATTGACCTTCTGTTCTGGCTTACAAGCCATTGCCTTTTGGATTTACAGCCAAGACTTTGATATCACTTGGTGGGCAATGAACTTGTATTTATTAATTTACCCGCTGTTTTTCCTAAGAATGTTTATGAAGGACGATAAAGGAAAGGCAATCGAGTCTTCCAAGAGAGTGAAATCCGTTTAATTGAAATATACTTAAAACCCACCCGCCCTATTGCTCTATATAAAGCAAGGGCTGGTGGGTTTTAATTTACACCATTACTTTGCATATATCATTTGTAAACTCAACCGGGTCAGTAATTGGCAATCCTTCAATTAAAAGAGCTTGATTGTACAAGAGATTCGTATATAGGTTTACCTTCTCTTTATCTGTTTCAAACGCATCTTTTAATGAATTAAATACATCGTGATTTACATTTATCTCTAGGACTTTTTCTGCTTTTATATTTTGGTTATCAGGCATAGCATTAAGGACTTTTTCCATTTCAATGGTAACTTCCCCTTCCGTTGACAGACACACAGGATGTGTCTTTAAACGCTTAGATGCTCTGACATCCTTTACTTTATCCGATAAAATATTTTTCATATAATCAAAAAGTTCTTTGCTTTCATTTTCATCCGATTGGTTGTTTTCTTTCTCATCTGCTTCTATGCCTAAATCACCGCTGGAAACAGATTTAAACTGCTTTTCTTTGTAATTCATGATCATTTTGATGGCGAATTCATCGATATCTTCTGTGAAGTATAAAATTTCATAACCTTTATCTGCTACAAGCTCTGTTTGCGGGAGCTTGTCAATTCGTTCAATTGATTCACCAGAAGCGTAGTAAATATACTTTTGGTCTTCAGGCATTCTTGATACATATTCATCTAAGGTAACCATTTTCTTCTCTTTTGATGAATAGAACATCAATAAATCCTGCAAAACTTCTTTGTTGCTGCCAAAATCACTGTATACGCCGTATTTTAACTGTCTGCCAAACGATTTATAGAATTGTTCGTACTTTTCTCTTTCATTTTTCAATAAGCTTTGCAATTCATTTTTGATTTTCTTGTTAATGTTTTTTGCAATAAGCTTTAATTGGCGATCATGCTGCAGCATTTCCCTTGAGATATTAAGAGATAAATCCTCAGAATCAACCATTCCTTTTACAAAGCTAAAGTAATCAGGAAGCAGGTCAGCGCATTTGTTCATGATTAAAACACCATTTGAATAAAGCTCTAAGCCTTTTTCATATTCCTTTGAGTAATAATCAAACGGCAGCTTTTCAGGGATATACAAAATCGCATTATATCTTATTGTCCCATCAACACTAATATGGATATGCTTTAACGGTTTATCGAAGCCGTAATGCTTCTCTGTGTAAAACTTCTCATAATCCTCATCAGTCAGTTCACTTTTATTCTTTCTCCAAATCGGAACCATGCTGTTGATTGTTTGTTCTTCTTGGTACTCTTCTAATTCATTTTCGCTGCCTTCTTTTGGTCTTTGTCCGGAAACATCCATTTTAATAGGGTAGCGAATAAAGTCAGAATATTTTTTGATAATCGATTTTAATCGATATTCCTGTAAGAACTCATCATAGTTTTCATCTTCTGTGTTCTCTTTGATCTTCAAAGTGATTTCCGTTCCGACAGCAGCTTTTTCATGTGGTGTAATTGTGTAGCCATCTGCTCCGGTAGACTCCCACTTATAAGCTTCATCACTGCCTAGCGCCTTGCTAATAACTGTTACAACATCAGCTACCATAAAGGCGGCATAAAAACCAACCCCGAATTGCCCAATGATATCATGGCCATCTTTTAATTCATTTTCATTTTTAAATGCTAAAGAGCCGCTTTTGGCAATTGTTCCAAGATTCGCCTCAAGCTCTTCCTTCGTCATCCCAATCCCTGTATCTGTAATCGTTAACGTTCTATTTTCCTTATCAGCAGATACTTTAATATAGTAACTATCCTTGTCAAAGCTTAATGAATCATCTGTTAATGCTTTATAATAGATTTTGTCGATTGCATCACTTGCGTTAGAAATCAATTCTCTTAAAAATACCTCACGCTGTGAATAAATCGAGTTAATCATCATTTCTAATAGTCTTTTAGATTCTGCTTTGAATTGCTTTTTTGCCATGACAGCCTCCCCTTTCAAAAAGAAAACTACGTAAAATTGAATGAACGTAGCAAAAATTAGTTCTATTAAATGATAACATAAATAATTAGCACTCTAACAATTCGAGTGCTAACATCTACTTTTTTGATATCATAATTCCTTTTATTTGTCAACAATGAACAAAGAAACTTAGTTCTGCATAAGAAACAGGGCTGTCTGATAAGGATTCGCACCTTGAATAGACAGCCCTCATTCTATCTTATGATTTCATCATTTCCTTCACGATTTCTCGATTGCGCTGTTTAAACACTTCATTATGAGAAGAAACCATCCCGATTTTTGCTGCATCTGGCTGTATGAATTGCTTTGCTTTATTCACAGCATTGGCAGCATCCTGAAAAGCACCTGCAATTAAATTCAATTTCCCCTCATGCTTAAGGATATCTCCGGCAGCGTAAATTCCTTCAACAGAAGATTCGCTGACAGCATTTCCTGCAATATAGTATTGGTCCGCCAAAGAAATATTCACTTCACTATTTTTGAGCAATGTTGCATCCCGTTCATACCCGTGATTAATAATGACCTCATCAATGGCCAAATAAGAAACCTCACCTGTTTCATGATTTCGTAATTCAACACGTTCAATGACATCATGATCCTTACAAGCAAATAATTTTGAAATGGATGTATGGAAGAGGCAATCTGCAGAACTATTCATTAGCTGTGTTGCTTGAGCTTCATGACCTGTTAAAGCTCCTTTACGATAGACGAGATAAACCTTTTTGGCAATCGGCTCTAATTCATTTGCCCAATCAATCGCAGAATTTCCGCCACCGGAAATAATCACTGTTTTATCTTTGAAACGCTTTAAGGATTTTACTGTATAATGTAAATTTGTTACTTCAAATTTCTCTGCACCTTCAATTTCGAGCTTTTGGGGATTCAAGATCCCGCCTCCAACAGCCACGATCACTGTTTTTGTATAATGCTTTTGACCAGAAGCAGTATGTAGTACAAAAATACCTTCTTCATCCATGGCAATCGATTCTACTTTTTCATTTAACACAACTGTTGGGTTAAACGTTAATCCTTGCTTGACAAGCTGCTCGATTAGCTTCTCACCAAGAATGGGTGTTTGCCCCCCAACATCCCAAATCATTTTTTCTGGATAGACATGGATTTTTCCGCCTAATTGAGGCTGAAATTCGATAAGCTTTGTTTTCATTTCTCTCAGTCCACTGTAAAAAGCAGAGTAAAGTCCTGCTGGTCCTCCCCCAATGATGGTGACATCAAAAACATCATATTGATTCACGTTCTGCTCACTCCTCCAAAAATTATACCAAGTGATTATCATTCTCATTTAACTATAACTTCATTCTCTTTCTTTGACAATAAAAATGAGAATGATTATCAAAAAGATAGTTGACAAGAGCAACAGATCGAATTATAGTAATGACAGGATCGATTGTGATAATCATTATCATTTATCTTCCTTTTTCTTTACTATTTAAACAAATGGAGGGTACATAATGGTTCGCCTATATACAAAAAACGTAAAAATTGGGTATGGTGAACGTTTAATTGTGAAAGATCTCAGCGTGGAGATTCCAGATAAAAAGATCACGACGATTATTGGTTCAAATGGCTGCGGAAAATCTACTCTGTTAAAAGCAATCACTCGTATTATTCCACATCAATCCGGAACAATTATTTTAGATGGAGAAAATATTTCAAAAGAGAATACGAAATTACTAGCCAAAAAAATGGCGATTCTTCCGCAAACACCTGAGAGCGCAAGCGGATTAACGGTTGGCGAACTCGTATCCTATGGCCGCTTTCCATATCAAAAAGGGTTCGGCAGGTTAACGAAAAAGGATTATGAAGTGATTGATTGGGCACTTGAAGTAACAGGAACAAACGACTTTAAGTTCCGGCCTGTTGATGCATTATCAGGGGGACAGCGCCAAAGAGTCTGGATCGCTATGGCCCTTGCACAGGAGACAAATATTATCTTCTTGGATGAACCAACAACTTATTTGGATATGGCTCATCAACTAGAGGTCCTTGAGCTTTTACAAAAACTCAATATCGAGCAGGAACGTACGATTGTCATGGTTCTGCATGATTTAAACCAAGCGGCCCGGTTTGCAGACTACATCATCGCATTAAGAGAAGGAGAAATAGTCAAGGCTGGCGATTGCGAGGAAGTCATGACTCATGATGTACTAAAGCAGGTTTTCCAGATTGATGCTCAAATTGGACGTGACCCGCGAACAAACAAACCAATGTGTATCACATACAACTTACTAAAAGGAGAACAAAATAATGAAGAAACATCTGATGATACCACTTACCCTGCTCTTGCTGTTAATTATTAGTGCCTGCGGCAGCAACTCAGCGGAAAAAGAAAGCAGCTCTGCTTCAGAAAAGAAAGAATCCGAAACTATCACCTATCAATCTGAAAATGGTCCAATTGAAGTACCTGCTGATCCGCAGCGAGTAGTCGTTCTTTCTTCCTTTGCCGGAAACGTCATGGCGTTGGATGTAAATCTTGTTGGGGTTGACTCATGGTCTAAAGCCAATCCTCGTTTTGAAGAAAAATTAAAAGATGCTGAAGTTGTAACAGATGAAAGTTTAGAAAAAATTATTGAATTAGAACCAGATTTAATTATTGGTCTATCAAATATAAAAAATGTTGATAAATTAAGTGAAATCGCACCTACTGTCACATTTACATATGGAAAAGTTGATTATTTAACACAACACTTGGAAATTGGAAAGCTATTAAACAAGGAAAAAGAAGCACAAGCTTGGATCGATGATTTTAAGAAGCGTGCACAAGAGGCTGGTCAAGAAATTAAAGCAAAAATCGGCGAAGATACAACCGTTTCTGTCATTGAGAACTGGGATAAACAATTATACGTATATGGCGATAATTGGGGACGCGGAACTGAAATTCTTTACCAGGAAATGAAATTAGCCATGCCTGAAAAAGTAAAGGAAATGGCATTAAAAGACGGCTGGTATGCTTTATCTTTAGAAGTACTGCCTGAATTTGCTGGAGATTATGTCATCCTTAGCAAGGACGCAGACACAGATAATTCATTCCAAGAAACAGAAACCTATAAAAATATCCCTGCTGTTAAAAACAATCAAGTAATTGAAGTTAACGCAAAGGAATTCTATTTTAATGATCCACTTACATTAGAATACCAACTTGATGTCTTCACCAAAAGCTTTTTAGGCGAATAATTTATTTTTCAGGAGGCTGTCTTTAGGCGTGAACCTTCAAACAAACAATATAGGATCTTAAACGAGCAGATCGTTCCTTATATTATGTTTGTTGTAGGGGAAGAACCATTAGAGACAGCCCCTTTTCTATTATCCTACTATATAAAAGAAAAGATGAGAGACTGTGATGACTAAACAAAATCAACTCCCGTTTATTTTTAAACTAATTGCTTGCCTTATTTTATTTGTGGGTATGTTTATTGCATCCATGATTTTTGGAGCTGCAGATACAACCATAAAGGATGTATGGCTCGCAGTAACGTCTACTGTAAAAAGCGACAGCATTTCCATTCTTCGCGAAATTCGTTTGCCGCGTGAAATTGCGGCCATTTTTGTTGGTGCCGCACTCTCCGTTTCCGGAGCAATTATGCAGGGACTCACAAGGAACCCGCTTGCAGATCCAGGCTTACTTGGACTGACTGCTGGGGCAAATGCGGCTCTTGCGATAACCCTTGCTTTTTTCCCTTCTGTTAATTACTTCGGAATTATGATTGCATGTTTTATTGGCGCTGCCGTTGGAACGATTATGGTCTTCGGCATTGGCGCCATGAAAAAAGGGGGATTTTCACCGCTCCGCATCGTTCTGGCTGGTGCAGCTGTATCTGCTTTTCTCTTTGCCATAGGAGAAGGAATTGGGATTTATTTCAAAATCACCAAGGATGTTTCCATGTGGACAGCTGGAGGATTAATTGGGACTTCATGGAGCCAGCTTTATGTAATCATCCCGTTTATCGTCATTGGTATTTTGATTTCCCTTTTCTTTTCAAGACAACTGACCATTCTAAGTTTGAGTGAAGAGGTAGCTGTTGGCTTAGGGCAAAAGATCGTTTATATAAAATCCATCCTTTTTATCGTGATCATTTTATTAGCTGGTGCAGCTGTATCACTTGTCGGAAATATGGCATTCATTGGGTTAATGGTTCCCCATATTGTTCGTGCCATCGTTGGTACAGATTACCGCCATATCATTCCAATTTCAGCAATTATCGGAGCAACCTTTATGCTTTTTGCTGATACATTAGGCAGGACGATCAATGCTCCATTTGAGACACCTGTTGCTGCCATTGTAGCCATGATGGGCTTACCTTTCTTCCTATTGATTGTGCATAAAGGAGGCAAAACGTTCTCATGATCCACCCAGCCTTACTAAAAAAACAACGAATAATTTTATTTGTTTTACTTGCATTCATTCTCTTAACCATCGTCATAGGGATTGGAATAGGCTATGCATCGTTATCGTATGACAGACTGTTGCCCACGATCCTCGGCCAAGGTACGTTTAAAGAAGAATTTGTTTTATTTTCAATTCGCTTACCGCGAATTTTCATTACATTTTTAGCAGGTATGGCACTTGCATTATCCAGTGCCATTTTACAAGGAATCACCCGCAATGATTTAGCTGATCCCGGGATTATTGGGATTAATTCAGGTGCTGGTGTGGCGATTGCTATTTTCTTTTTGTTTTTCCCTATCGAAGCAGGATCATTTGTTTATTTGCTTCCGCTTGTCGCTTTTGGCGGTGCACTATTAACCGCATGCTTAATCTATGTTTTTTCTTATAATCGAACAATGGGCCTGCAACCTGTAAGATTAGTGTTAATTGGAGTCGGATTTTCCATGGCGCTCTCCGGGGTGATGATTGTTTTGATTTCATCAGCAGAACGGGAGAAAGTTGATTTTATTGCCCAATGGTTAGCCGGGAATATTTGGGGATCAGACTGGCCTTTTATTTTAGCCATTCTTCCATGGCTGGTTATCCTGATTCCTTTTACATTGTATAAAGCAAATCGCTTGAATCTACTAACCTTAAGCGAGCCTGTAGCCATCGGGGTTGGTGTTTCCATTGAAAAGGAACGCATCGCCTTGCTGTTAACAGCCGTTGCCCTTGCTGCTTCTGCTGTTTCCGTCACAGGTGGAATTGCGTTTATCGGGCTTTTGGCGCCACATATTGCAAAGGCTTTAGTTGGACCGAGGAATCAACTGTTTATCCCGGTTGCGATTTTAATAGGGGGATGGCTGTTATTGCTCGCAGATACAATCGGCCGTAATGTGATTGAACCTGATGGGATTCCAGCAGGAATTATGGTCGCTTTGATAGGTGCACCTTATTTTATGTATTTATTATTGAAAAAATAGTATAGAAAATCCCATGGAATTTAGCGATTCTCATGGGATTTTTTACCTGTTATTATTTAATAAAACATTTAATCAAAACTAATCTCAGTTCCCTTTTGACTGGATTCATATATTCCGCATAAAATCTTCATGATCTCCACTCCATCTTGTACCGGACTCAATGTTTCTGTTTCGCCAATACAGCTTAGGACAAAATGGTCGATTTCACTTTGGAACCCTTGAACGAAATCGAATGTTAAGGAATCTACTTGTGGAGTAGCATTCAGTATCGTATTGTACTTTTCAGTAATGATGGCTAATTCAGGCTCAACCTCCACTCCACCTTTATCACCGTATAGCTTGACGGCAATTTCATCTTTCTTTGCGTGAAGGGTAAAGCTTACGTCAACCATTAAGGAAGCCCCATTTTCAAAGCGAATCAATGCGTTTGCCAAGTCTTCGACCGAGTTTTTATCCGGGTCATAATCTGCCGCTTTATAGAATGATAGATTTTGAACATTTGATCGGTTCCCCAACTTTGAATAGGTATTGCCGGATATTGTTTTTACTTTTGGTTTCCCCATCAAATACCAGCAAATATCGATTACGTGGACACCCAGATCAATAAGCGGGCCACCGCCAGATCTTTCCTTATCTGAAAACCATCCGCCTGGATTTCCTAATCTTCTTAAGCATGAAGCTTTTGCATAATAAATATCCCCAAGTTCATTTGCATCAATAAATTCCTTTAAGATCTTCGTATTTGAAGCATATCTGCGGACAAAGCCTACTTGAAGAACCTTGCCCGTGTGTTTTACGGTTTCTTCAATTTCCTTAGCCTCTTCAACTGTTGTACATAGCGGCTTCTCAACTAATACATGCTTGCCAGCTTTTAAGGAAGCAATCGCGATTTCTGCATGTGAATGATTCCATGTACAAATACTGACTGCCTCAATGGTTTCATCCGCCAATAATGATTGATAATCACTATAATAGTTTGAAGCACCATAGCGGGTAGCTTTTTCTTCAGCTCTTATAATATTGAGATCACAAACAGCGACTAACTCAACGTTTTCATTCTTTTCATAGGATTGCAAATGCATATCTGAAATCGATCCGGCACCAATTACTGCTACTTTAAGTTTACTCATATCTTCTATTCTCCCTTTCTATTAAACTTGTTCCCAAATTCTGCGGACATTGTCCAAACTAATTTTTGACCCATGCTTACACTCTTCCATACCTTCAAATTCAATTGAGATATAGCCATCATAATTTGAATGCTTAATCACCTTAATGACTTCATACATATCTATATCTCCGTGGCCAACGATTGAACCTCTTAAATAATTTCCTGAGGATGTTTGAAACCACCCTTCCCCGGGATCTTGATTTCCAGTCCGGTAATAAAAATCTTTAATATGAACCATTGAAGCATCGGAAATATTTTTCTTTATTGCTGAAATAGGGTTCTCATCCACACATAAAAAATTCCCTGTATCCAAAGTCGTTTTAAAATTTGCTTTATTGACATGATAAAGCAGCGTTTGCACACGGTCACTTGCTTGAACAAAATATCCATGGTTTTCAACACTCGTGGTAATATCATAAGCTGCCGCATAATCGGCTATTCGCTTGCATGCATTTGCAAGCTTTGGCAAATCCTCTTCAAATTGCTGGATCGAGATCTCTCCAATTGGCCGCCAAGCTATATCATGACGCATACGTTTTACCCCAAGACGATTTGCGATATCAACTTGTTTTAATACTCTTTCTATTTCCTGTTCATATTGACCTTCATCTGATGTGATAAAATTTGCGCCTATCGCATAATTCGAGATCTCAATCCCGACTGCTTCAGCTTTTTGACGAATTGCATCTGTTAACGCTGGATTATCGTCTAATGAAAAACCCATTGGTACGATTTCAATATGCTCTCCGCCTTGATCTGCAATCCATTCAATTGCTTGTAAAATATCTATTTCCTTTGACTTTAGTGCTGAATACAAGCTATAAGAGCTTAGTCCTAGTTTCATTTTTGTCCTCCCATTTCATTGTTCGATAGAGTTAATTTATATTTAAAGTAAAACAATTAATACCATAGAGAAGATCATTCTCTTCTCGATTGGTAAAAAGCAATTTACTGATTTGCAGACCATTTTTCGGCTCTTGATTGTAAATCATCTAAATAGGATTGAATATCCGGTGCCTTTCCGTTATGTGCCTTACTTATAAATCCATTAATTGCTGGAACAATTTCACTTCCAAAAAACGGATTTGCTTCATCTAGCAACGTCGATTTCGAAACTTGAGCAATTTCCATTGCTGTTTTCATATATTTATCTTCTTCCTCGACAAAGCTGGCATCTGCAAGGGTTGGAGTATTTTTAAAGTTTACATAGTTCCATTCTTGAGTAATAGGTCCAGATAGGAATTTCAAAACCTCCCATGATGCTTCTACGTTTTTCACATCTTTTGCCATTACAAAGGGATCTACCGCAACCCATCCTTCACCATTTGGGCCAAGGTTTAGAGTTGATTCATATCGATCAAGTAACTCCTTATTCCCTGAAGCCTTAACCTCTCCCATCGTGCTGGCACCTGAAGCATCAAGATGAATCGCAATATTGTTTTTCTCTAATCCGAAATTTTCATTTCCTTGTGAATTTAAAATACCAGGTGGAGCATATTTTGCCGCCTCTTTTAACCATTCAAATATTTTGACCATTTCTGGTGAATTCAATTTCCATTTAATATTTTTTAAATCATTTAATGTCCCTTCTCCCCCAGTTGCACCAAACGCGTGGCTTAAAGCAACAAAGGATGAAGCATTTAGAGATTTTCCGTCCCACCAAATGCCATAGTTTTCTTCTCCAGTTTTTGGATTTTTGCCTGTCATTGCTTTCGCTTTCTCTAATACTTCTTGAGGGGTTGGGTTTTCAGATAAATATTCTACTCCCCACTCATCAAATAACTGTTTATCATACATAATAATTCTTCTTCCTAACACAGCTGGAATGCCAAAATGAACACTCTTATCATAGGATTTTGTACTATAGGAGTTTTCCCATACACCTTCTAAATAGATGCTGGGGTCAAAAGTAGAATCATTTTCAATCAAATCATCCAACCCTCTTAATAAGCCCTGTTGCTGCCATTGGGAAGCAAAAGCTCCTCCTGTATAAATAATGTCTACATCTCCTGACTGTAACATGGCCGTTTGTTTTGCCTGAGCATTTTCCCATGGCACCTGGTAAACTTCTAGTTTAATATTTGGATATCTTGGTTCAAATTCTTTTTTAATAAAGTCATTAAAACCCATATTTTCTATACCCGTAATAGGATCAATTCCACTTTCTAACTGCCACCCAGCGAGAGAGACACGAACAGTCCCCTCAACTTCAGATACAACATCAACATCGCTTTTTTCCACTTCACTACTTGGGGAAGAAGAACAAGCGGCCATTGAAACAAACATAAGCAAAGCGATAAACATCATCCAAATCTTGTTGATCATCATATTACCCCCTCAAATTTGTTTGATCCACTTTTGTACAAACTAAGATGATCATCTAATCGATTTGTTTCACTTCCCCCCCTCAAAAGGTTCTATTGTTTCATACCAGAAAGAGCTATGCTTTCTACAATAAATCGTTGCAGGAACAAATAAAGAACAATGACGGGTATTAGACTAACTGTTGTAGCAGCCATGATAACGGAAGGCAGCGGCAAATCTTTATTGTATGAAAACATGGCTAATCCTAATTGAATCGTGAATTTATCAGGTGTTTTTAAGGCTAATAACGGCCAAAGCAAATCATTCCAAACGGCTAAAAATTGCAGAATGACCATTGTGGCTAAAATGGGTATACATAAAGGTAAATAAACCCTGATAAACACGATTAATTCACTGGCTCCATCAATAATGGCAGCTTCTCGTAAACTTCCCGGAAGTTGATCTATGAAGGATTTTGCTAAAAACGTTCCAAAGGCGTAGTTTAACGCTGGTAAGAAGAAGGCCCAATAAGTATCTAAAAGCTTGAACTCTCCAAACATTAAATATTGAGGAATCATCGTCATTTCAAAGGGGATCATCATGGTACTTAAAGCAAAAATAAGAACAATATTTGCTCCTTTAAATTTCAACTTTGAAATAGCATACCCTGATAAGAGTGCTGACATGAGGCTGACCATAATGACACCTACCGAGACTATTAGAGAATTAATCATATACTTTAGCATCGGGATATTTGTGAAAGCCATTTGATACGTTCTAATAGAGAATTCTTCTGGCCAAAACCTTGGTGGAAATGGTATTTTTAGCCTTGCTGCCCAGTCAAAACTTGTTAACACCATCCAAATGAATGGAATAATCATAACCAACGAACCAATTAGTAATACAAATGTTAAAATCCAATCTGAAATCATTTTTGATTGTTTCAAAGACTTTTTACTATGGATAGGTACCCTACCATTTATTGATGTTGCTTTCATCATATCCCCCCTTAATCAAAGCTACTTTTTCTATTTGTATACTGTAAGATAATCGTTAATACGAGAATAAAGAAGAATAAGATATACGAAGCTGCAGTAGCTATTCCCATTTGTGAAGATAAAAACCCATTTCGATAGATATATAGTACGGCAGTCATTAATGAGCCTGCAGGATTTCCGGCAGTTCCACCTATTAACCAGACATCTGTAAATCGTTTCATAGCATTGATTGTCCCGATAATGACCATAAATAGAATAATTGGTTTTAAATATGGTACGGTTATATAAAACCATTTTTTCAGCCAATTTGCGCCGTCTACTTCGGCCGCTTCATATAAATCCCTTGGAACACTTGTTAAGGCAGCGATAAAAATAATTGTGTTATATCCTAGCATCCCCCAAAGTGTCATTAAAACGATACTGAACCTTGCATATTTTGGATCTGTAAACCAGCCAATCGGCTCTATACCAAAAATCCCAATAACATAGTTTAATAACCCTTCACTTCCGGGATTGAATAGAAAAGAGAATAAAATACTAGTGGCAACTAAAGAAACGACATTAGGTAAAAAGTATACTCCCTTAAAGAAATTTCTCCATTTTAACCAACTAATATTGTGGATTAAACTTGCTAAAATAAAGGATAGGGATACACCAAAAATAACGGATAATACTCCCATATAAAACGTGTTATAAATAGATGTCCAAAACAATGAATCTGTTAGCACATATTTATAATTACTTAAACCGGTCCATTCCCCCTCATATGATTGTGATGATTTTTTAAAGCTAAGAATTAATGCGCCAATCATGGGATAAATTGAAAACACTACTATTCCGATCAATAAGGGTGCAGAAAATAAATAACCTGCCCAATCTCGGCGAGTAAAAAATTTTCTCCGCCTCACACCTGTTGTACTCAATGGAGCCCCTACTGAGGTTTTTAATTCAGTTGACATAACCTCACTCCTTTTGAAGATATCGAATCATTCATACCATATTGCCAATTACAAAGTTGGTACAGATGCTATAAAAAATACGATGATTACCCTTTAACTCCACTTAGCGCAATTCCTTCAATAAAATACTTCTGTAAGAATAAAAAGATAATAATCATTGGCGCGGTTGACATTAGTGCTCCCGCCATTAATAAAGGATATTCCGTTGCGTATTGTCCTTGGAAAGTTGCAATACCTATCGATAAAACCCTCATCTCATCAGAGTTTGTTGCGATTAATGGCCATAGGAAATCATTCCAGGCAGCTAAGATCGTGAAAATGGCAAGCGAGACAAGTGCAGGCTTTGATAATGGCAAGATAATGCGCCAATAAATTCCGAAGAAAGAACAGCCATCGATTTTGGCAGCCTCGTCCAGTTCTTTCGGAATAGCCATAAAAAATTGTCGCAAAAGAAATGTTCCAAATGCACTAAAAATCCCAGGAACAATAATTGCATAAAACGTATCAATCCAGCCCAGCTCCCTCATAATGACAAAGCTTGGAATCATAACAACCTGAGAAGGGACCATCAATACAGATAAAATGGCAATAAAGATGATATTTTTGCCGGGAAATCTTAGTCTTGCAAAGGCATAAGCTGCCAAAGAGCAAAGAATAAGCTGAAATACCGTTCTTGCTACAGTAATAATAATCGTGTTCAAGTAATATTGAGCAAAGTTTATCTTTTCAAAAACTTCTAGATAATTTTCAAATTTAAACTCTTTAGGAAAGATCGTTGGCGGCACCTGCATCGATTCAGCAAATGATTTTAACGATGTTGAAACCATCCATAAAAAAGGCATGATCATAATAATGGATCCAATTATTAGCAAACCATGGACAACGATTTTCTTTCTTTTATCTGCATGCACCATTTCCCATCCCTCCTACTGATAATGCACCCATCTCTTCTGAAGTACAATCTGAATGATGGTAATAATGAGAATGACAACGAATAAAACTAATGCTTGTGCTGAGGCATAGCCCATATTGAAAAATTTAAACCCATTCTCCCAAACGCTATATACAACTGTTCTCGTAGGATCTAATAAAGAGGCATTATCGCCAATCATGACAAAAATCAAATCAAATACCTGCAGTGAATTGATCATCGACATGACTAGGACAAAGAATAAACTTGGTGTTAATAAAGGTACTGTGATGTTTATAAATTTTTGAAATTCATTCGCCCCATCTAAATTTGCAGCTTCATAATAGGATGCTGAAATTCCTTGCAGGCCGGCTAATAAGATTACAGCGTTATATCCAACACTCATCCAAACACTTACAAGAATAATAGAAAATAAGGCAAATTTTTCATCAAACAACCAGCTAGGCTGTGGTAAATGAAGCAACCCAAGAATATAATTAATTAATCCAAATTCTGAATTGTACAACCATCGCCAAACCATACCGACCGCAATCGGCATCGTTACTACGGGAATAAAAAATAGCGTTCGATAAATGACAATCCCTTTAATTTTTTGATTAAGTAAAACTGCTATAACTGTTGCAAAAATAATTGAAATCGGGACAGATACAACCGTAAATAAAATCGTATTGATCATCGATTGCACAAATGTTTCTTCTTGAAATAATGTGATGAAATTCTCCAGTCCGATGAAAATAGGTGCCGTAAGTCCATCCCACTTTGTAAAGGCTAGATAGAATGATGAAACAGCAGGTGCTAGGTAAAAGATGGTTAGCCCTAACACAACAGGTGCTATAAAGATGTATCCCCATAGCGCTTCAACTGAGGCCATTTTCGATCTTTTTTTGCGGTTTATTGTTTGAACCATTTGCTTAGATCGGGCAGTTTGCACTTCCATTAATGAACACCCCTTTGTTTGGATCAGGGGAAGCCCGGAATCCCAGTACCTCCCCACCCATATTAATTTTTAGATTCCTTCTCTAGGATTTTGTTCATCTCTGAAGCAATTTTCTTCGTAGCATCTTCAATCGATTTTTTCCCTAACAAGGCAGCTTGAATTTCCTTATCCTCAATTTCCTGCCATTCCGCCGTATTTTTCGATACTGGGTATGGTACTCCAAACTCTAGGCTATCAACGAAAACTTTTAAATCTAGAGAAGGGATCGACTCTAACCATGCGTCTTCCGTACCTTTGTATGCAGGAATACTAAAGCCTGATTCTGCCATCCATTTACCAGCTTCTTCACCAGCTAACACTTTTTGCAGCTCCCATGCCAATTCTTCATGCTTTGTCTTTGCATTCATAACCCAGCTCAAGCCGTGAACAATACTGGCTTGTTCTTTTCCTTTAGGAAGAACCGCTACACCTAAATCTTCACCTAGCATTTCATGCAAAACAGGGGCATTCACTGAAATATTCGGAAGCATGGCTGCCTTACCTGAACCAAAAATTTGGTTCACCTTTGTTTCAATCTGTGCCTGGGCAGAAGGTGAAATCCCCTCATCCATTAAATCCTTTGTCCATTGCAATGCGCTTTGGGCTTCAGGAGAATCAAAGCCTGATTTTGTTTTATCATCACTAATGATAAAGCCCCCTGCTTGATGAATTAAGTTATAGTAACCCGCTTGGTTGGATGCTGAAGCAATATACCCATAAATTCCATTCTCTTTATCCGTTAGCTTTTTGCCAACTTCCTCCACCTTAGCCCAGTCCCAAGTCTCATCTGGATAAGGAATCCCAGCTTCATCAAAGATCTTCTTATTATAGAAAAGACCAATTGAATCTAAGAAATAAGGTAAGCCAAATAATTTATCCTCGTATGTGTAGAGATTAACTAATGCAGGTGTATAGACACTTGTATCTAATTTATCTCCATCTATTAAAGGCTGAATATCCTTAATAAGCCCTGAAGATGCATATTGATAAAAGTTAGGACCATTCATCCAGAAAATATCTGGACCGCTGCCGCCGGCTAGACTTGTTTTTAACTTGGTCCAATAGTCAGCATATGGGGTATAGGTTACTTTTACTTCAACCTCTGGATGCTTTTCTTTGAATAATTCAATGGACTTATCTACTACTTCACTAACATTCTCATCCCATAAAGCAACATTTAGTGTCACTTTATCTGAAGATCCCCCTGAAGCACCTTCCTTGCTGCTGCAACCTGCCAGAAAGATACTTCCGATCAATATGACCCCTAATAAAAGCGAGAAAAATTTCCTCATCCCAAATCCCCCTTTATTGAAAGCTATTTATTTATTGAAACCACTTTTTTCAATCTGTCAGATTCATAAGCCGCCTTTACAACTTCCAATGTTCTTAAGCCATCCTCACCGGTAATAGATGGTTTTCCCTTTTGTCTTACACATTGAAGAAAATCAGCAATCAGCCCCTGATCCATGTCATCAGCCCATGAAAGATGTTGAATTTTTTTCTCCGTATCATTGTAGTAGACTGAATGCTGTTTAAAGGCATCGACAGAAAGGGTTCCTTTTGTACCGACAAATTCCAATAATACATCCCCCCAGGTAGGGAATGTTTTTGGTCGTGACCAGCTTGGGTCAATTGTCACAATGATGCCTGATTCAAGTTCCAAAGTGACAATGCCGCAGTCCTCTACATCAATCGAATAAAATTTTGTATCAAGCTCTGCATAGACATTTTTCACTTCATCATGTAAGATCCAGCGAATGAGGTCCATCACATGAACAATATGATCAGTTGCTGCTCCCCCACCTGATAATTCCTTTTCGATAAACCAGCCGCCTGGCATTTGTCCGTGGTTCGTTCCATTTATGGCAACCACTTCACCTATTGCTCCTGAACGAATTAATTCCCTTACTCTTTGAATGGCAGGAGCAAATCTTACCGGATAGGCAACTTGTAAAATGACACCAGCCTCTTCGCAAGCTTGGATCATCTCTTTTGCATCTTCTACCTCGGTGGCAATTGGCTTTTCACATAAAATATGCTTTCCAGCACGTGCTGCAGCAACCACATGCTCCTTATGCTTTTTATTTTCAGAACACACTACAACAGCTTGAAGCTCTAATTCTAGTAATTGCTCTAAATCGTCAATATATTGACAGTTAAAGAGATTAGCCATTTTCGACCCTCTCTCATGGTCTTCATCCCATATCGCGGTAATCTCAACCTCAGGGTCGGCAAGCAAATGCTTTGCATAGCTAAAAGCATGCATATGTGCAAAACTAATCATTCCGATCTTCATTTAAACCACCTCTTTTTTTGACAGTAGAGAAACAGGCTGCCCAATTCTTGCTGATTCAATAGCTGCCCTCGCAACTTCAACTGCTTTTATCACATCTTCATCAGAAATAATGGTCTTTTCTCCAGATATCAAACATTCCCTGAAATGTTGAAGCTGTTGTTGAAGCGGTGAACGCTTTCCTATCGATTCTGGTACAGCTACACCAAAACTGTTTTGGTTATGATCCTCTGATAAACTAAGTTTAATCGGGTTGCTATCTAGATTATTATAGGTAAGCATCCCTTTATCCCCTGTAATCTCAAAGCTTGATTCAAATGCCTTTTTGGCCCAGGACAATTCGAGATGTGCAATTGTTCCGCTTTGCATGCGTAATGTGACAAACGCATGCTCAATTGGCGTCCCATCCTCACTTTCTCTTTTCATTTGTATTGCCATCACTCTTTCAACCTCGCCAAACGTCCATCGCAGCCAATCAAAATCATGAATTCCCAAATCCAGCAAGACGCCGCCGCTCTTTGCTTCATCCATATACCATGCATCTCTTCCTTTAGGATAAGGACCTCCTCTTGACAATCTGACGACACCAGGGTTGCCAATTGCACCATTTTTCACTTGCTCCCGTGCGTGTTGATATTCTGGATAAAAGCGAAGGGTATGCCCGACAAGAAGCTGGACATTGTATGTTTTACAAACATCATAAAGTTCCTTACACTCTTTACCGTCTAGTGCAAGGGGCTTTTCACAAATAATATGCTTACCGCTTTTAGCAGCCTTTCGTATAAACTCACTATGCAAATAAGTTGGCAGGCATATATCAATTACATCAACATCTGATTTCAGCAGACCCTCATAATCGGTATAACCATTTGTCTTGTATGTTTCTGATAATTGCTCGACCACTCTATGGTTGCGGCCAGCGATTCCGCCAATTTTAACCGTTTTCATTTTTGACCATGCCTCTAAATGAAGCTTTCCCATTGTACCTGTTCCGACCACACCAATTTTCACTTCATTCACCTCTCGTTATAGCGATATTTTATCCTCGATTAAAGAAGACAGTTTTATAGGTAATCCTAATTCATTTGACTTATTGGATGCCAATGTTGCAGCAAGGGTTTTTACTCCATCCTCATAATCAGATAAGAGAATTGCCGGATCACCCTTCATGACAGCCTCAATAAAGCGATTATCCTGTTCCTGGTAAAAATCAACCTTTGATTTATAAGTGATTGTAGAATCCTTTTCAACAATTGATACATTCACTCCATCTATCTCAACACGAAAATCTTTGCCAAGAATTTCGATTCCTGTCCGATGGTCGAGCTGGGTCATAGAGGAATCTAGATGCCCCACTGCCCCTGATTCAAATGTAACGTTTACAGAGGTGACATCTGGAATGTCTATATTTGGTATATCAGATAATACTTGAAGGCTCATGTTTGCATAAACGGAATCAAATTCCCCTGCTAAGTAACGCATCAAATCAAGCGTATGGGTGGATTGTTCAACCAGCTGCCCCCCTGATTTATTCATTTCACGGTACCAAGGTGTTGAAACAAAGGATGTTATGTAATGCCCTCTTACCATAGCGATCGTTTTATCCTTTAAGTACTCCTTCGCTTTGGCGACAGTATCTAAATAGCGTAAACAATAACCAACTCCGCAAATAACACCTGAATCCTTTATGACTTTCGCTTTCTTTTGTACGGTTTCGATATCAAGGCCCAATGGCTTTTCTACGAGTAAATGAATGCCTTTGGCTACAATTTTTTCTTCTATATCGCCGTGTGCAAATGGAGGAACACAGACAAATACAGCATCCATCACTTCCTTCTCAAGCATTTCATCAAGATCTGTATAAGGTGTTGCATTGTATTGCAATCCTTTTTTCTTTGCGTTTTCCTCAGCAATATCACATACAGCGACAATTTCAGCATTTGAGTTTTTCGAAACATTTTCTAAATGGACACCAGCGATTCCGCCAACACCTACAAAACCTACCTTTACTTTACTCATCTTTTCCATCTCCTTTAATTTTTCACTTTCGTATGAGCTGATAAAATAACGTCCATATGACGGGCTGTATCAATCGGCAGTTGTTTCGGTCCAATGGCATATGGGCTAAGTTCAGCTGTAAGGACATCGTCATAACCGATTTCTTCAAGCGCTTCCATTACAGCAGACCAATTCACATCACCAGCTAATAGCGGAACAAAGCCGGTAATATTGCCAACCTTTGTACTAAAATCTTTTACATGCACCTTCTTAATTCGTTTCCCAAGGATGCGGATCCACTGCTCTGGGTAGCCAAATTGCAGGACATTTCCGACATCAAAATATGCTTTTGCATATTCGGATTGCAGTTCATCAATATAGCGTGCCATTTCAAGCGGTGATAGCAAAAATTTGTTCCAGACGTTTTCGATTCCAATTGTAACTTTTTGCTTCTCAGCCTCCTCCAGCACTTTGTTTAATTCTTCCTGGCTCCGCTTATAACAGTCATCATAGGAAACTTCTTGGGAGACTGACCCTGGAACAACGAGCACGGTGTCGATTCCCATGATTGCAGCCAGTTCAATTTGTTTAAGAATGATCCTTCTGGCTTGTTCTCTTACATCTGCATCAGGTGAAGATAACGGACTTTGCCATAATAATCCTGTAGATAAGCTTCTTAATTGCATCCCATATGATAGAGCAAGCTTGACAATGGCTTCAGCCTCTCCTGGGGTTGTATCCATTGTTAGTCCAATTCCCCCGGCATGATAGAGATTTAATTCCACTGCATCAAAGCCAGCCTCCTTACTGTAAGTAAATACATCCTCTAATGATGTCCCTTCTGGGTAGCACCATTGATTAATTCCTTTTAACATATACACCCATCCCTTTATTTTTGATTAAATCAACTACTTTATAAATCTTTCAGCCTTGCATGAGTGAAAACCGAAACTGATCCTGCAATAAAACAGATGCAGCTCCTATCATTTCAAGATCACCACCTAAGGAAGGCGGTAATATCTTCAAGTCTTCAGCCATCGCTTCCATGACGTTCTCTAATACCGAGGTTCTAAGCTTTGCTAAATAAATTGGATTATTTGCTACGACCTCACCTCCTATAATGATCACCTCAGGATTAAATAAATGAACAAGATTAATGATACTTTTTGATAAATAGGATACAGTTTCATCACATAATTTGACGGCCAACTCATCATTTTCTTGAAGGGCTTCACTGAAGATGGCGGGAGTAATAGCCGTCATATTCCCATTCACCTTTTCCAGCATTATTGAGGATTTGCCGCTAGAAAGTGAAGAAAGGATCCTTGAAAAAATAGCCGGCCAGCTTACATAGGTTTCAAGACAGCCAATATTGCCGCATTCACACTGGAAGCCCCCGCGGTCGATGCTAGTATGGCCAAATTCACCAGCTCCGCCGTTATGCCCCCTGTAAATTTCACCATTCACAACAATTCCTGCGCCAACCCCATCCCCCTGTGTGATATAGATCATATTTTGATGTGAACTGTATAAACCAAAGTTTTTTTCAGCTAGGATATAGGCATTTGTATCATTATCCAGATAAACCTTTTTTAGAAACCTTTGCTCTAGTAAACTCTTTAATGGGACATTTTTAAGTTTTAGCTCCGCATTGTACCTTACGACACCTTTAGAGGAATTAACAATCCCTTGCGTAATCATGGAGATGCCGATACAATGCTCCTTATTTTGGGACATGCTCATGAAATCCTCTATTAAATCAAGTAAATACTTGGTGAATGCTTCGCCTTGATACGAGTTTGTTGAAAACATTTCCTTCCTTTTTACCTTTGCCTCTAAGTTCATCTCTGCCATCGTAATAACAGAACTGCGAATCGAAATCCCGATTAAATATTTTGAATCAGGTGAAAACCTCACAAGAATTGGTTTTCTCCCCCCGCTTGAATGACCAATTCCATCTTCATAAACAAGGCCTTCCTGAATTAATTCCGAAACCGCAGAGGTAACAGTTGTAGGACTTAATTTATTTTTTTTCGCAATATCAGATCTTGAAATTGGTCCCTGTAGTCTAATCGTTTCTAAGACGATGGAACGATTAAGTTCTTGGATTAATTTTAAATCTCCTGTTCTCTTCATAAATTGTCTATGACACCCCTTATTTTGTGATTAGTTTGTTTTTCCAGTGGGTTTATTAAGTGTGAATACTTTTTGTAAGGGGACTCCTTTTCTAATGTATATTTCACTATGGTCCAGTGGTTCGATATTGGAAAGCGATTACATTTTTAAAAAAATAAATGATAATAAACTGTTCACTGCTGATAGTATATCAATGATGAAGGATGAGAAGATATTGAGTGTATTGTCCTGCAAGGATGAAGTAATATGAATGTGATAAAGACGATGTAGTTACTAATTAACTTTTTCCAATGACTTTATTAAGTTATATGTCCATATTAACAAATCCATAAATGATTTCAATATTTAGCCTCCACTTTTTGTTCGTCAAAAACTGACAAACAGCAATGTATGTTAAAATGAATTTTTTAACGAATAGGGACAGTCTCCGAAAATATTAGGAAACTGCCCCCATAAAAAAGCACTCTATGAAGTTGAACTATTCCTCCATAAGGCATTCACTTAATTAAACCCCAGCACCTTATTCCCATCTACAACCAGTTCCACGATTTTCTTAGCTCCATATCGACTAAAATGGTGATAATCCGGTGATGTGTTTTGAAGATTCACAGCCTTCAAGAAAAGATGGCCAATCATCTTCTGCACGTAAAACATGTTCAATCGAATACTCCTTTGCTTCTTCCTTTGTTAACACCTTCGCCCATTTCACACGTTTTTCCATGCAGCCGCCTGGACCGCTGCTGTTGTACTCTGCATAGAAGGCAGATTTTTCTGCATGGGGCTTATTCCAATTATCCCAGCCCTCCTCCTTGATGTGCTCATCCATCCAACAATTAATGAAAACCGTTTTGGCATAATCCCGCCAAGGTCTTCCTAAGTACACTGTATTTGGGGCTGCATTACTTGTTAAGCGGCAGTCAATAAAGACGTAGCCAAACCTTTGCTCAATTGGAGTCGAGGCTGCAGTAATATATCCGTTGACCTCGCTGGACCGATCTTTACTAAAAATCTCACATTTATGAAAGACTGCCGTAGCTGAGCCAAAGATAAAATCAACATCACCTTCCATATAACAGTTTGAAAAATAACTTCTTCCTGCCCGTCTTTCCAATCCATCCCTAGGGCCGCCAAAACGATTGCCTTCGATTGGTTTAGGAGGAAGCGGAGCAGTAAATAAGGTATCTTGACTTCCTAAAAAAGAACAATGATGGAATTCAAGCTTATCTGCATCAACATAAACTGCAACTGCTTGGCCAACTTCAGTCCCGCAGCCGGCATGATTTTCAAAGGTGATATTTTGTGCAATAAAATGGTCGCCGGTTATAAGAGTGGAGTATGAAGAAAAGGTCCCCATCTTTTCCCCATTTGGCAGCTGCTTTTTGGCATAATCGCCAAACGTAATTTTCACTTTATCCTTATCCGTCCCAATCAAGGAAATAAAAGGCTTGTTGATCTCAAGCTTCTCATGATACACACCATCTTTTATATAGATGATTACTCTTTCATGGTTATTTTCGGGTATACTGTTAATCGCTTCTTGAATCGTTGTAAATTGGCCGCTTCCATCTTGTGCAACAATCATCTTATCACCATCTTATAATTTGCTTTGGAGAAACGCAGAGACATCTGATCGCATCGCGGCGGTCTCAATATGTCCGCACTGATAGCGAAGCATCTTCCAATTCTCCGGATGATTCTCCGCTGCATATTTTTCTTTTAATGCTTCATCAATGATCGTTAACCCCTCAAAAGGTGTAAGCCTATCATCATTTCCAACCACACTCAAATGGGGTCTTGGGGCGATCAGCGCTTGAATTTCCGCTGTTTGAAAATATTTTAATAGACTCGGAACATATGAATAAAAGCCATGATGATCTAGTCCGCGTTTTTGGATCAATGTTTGGGCATCAACTTGAGCTGCAATATCGATACATACCTTTATCCGGACATCGAGGGCGGAAAGCCACCATGCCATTAATCCGCCCATTGACATGCCAACGGTAGCGATTCTGGCGGGATCAACATCCTCTCTCGCTGTTAAATAGTCAACCGCACGCATATTATCATAAATCATCATTCCCCACATGACTTGGCCCTTCCAAAGCATTTCTTTAAATAATTCACTTTCAGCCTTGCCTCTTCTCTCGCCAAATCCCCACATATCAATGCATAGGACACCATATCTTAAGGCTGTCAGCTCTTCTGCATAAGATGGCTTCTGCAGATATTCACTGCTTTGGATCAGCTCGGTCTTGCCAATATGATAATTTCCTCCGTGGGAATGATTAAAAAGGATAGTTGGCAGCTTGCCGCTGCCTTCTTTAGGTCTAGCAAAATAAGCTGGGACAAGGTCGATTCCGTTTAAGTCCATTAATAATACTTCCAGTATAAAGGCACCTTTATCAACTTCTTTTATTTTTTTTACAGCTAAGTCATCCGTTCTTTCTGGCAAATCACCGAGTAACGAAAATAATGTTTGGCGTTTGGTTTCTTTTGAGATCATCTTATCTTCCCCAATTCAATAATCACTTTCTTTTTAAGTAAGATAAATGATTTTCTTTTATAACGTCCATAATCATTTTGTAAGAACCCCTGCTTTACCAATAAAATATAAACGCTTCCAAACATAATCTGATCTAATGATTACTTACACAAAGAAAAGAACCCTTGAGATCCTTTACTAAATGGTCCCTGTACACTCTAATATGAGGTTGTTTTTGCTAATGGAGCCATTTTTTGTATCTGAAAATTAATTTTCGGGGCTTACATGTGGGGCTTTACATGTCCAAAAAACGGCTCCGCACCATGTGGACCGGCAGCCAAATTTACGGCATGCTATGACTCTTATAATCTCTTTATTATAATAAATAGGAAATTTCTCATGTCCTGGTTGAAAGGAAAAGATCAAACCGTCTTATCGTGACAAAAATGTCTTTTTCGAAGGCCCTTCTTTAAAATTCATAAGGAGATTCAATCTATGGAAATGCCGCCCCATTTTACCCAATTGAGAAACTTCGTTAACCCCGCACCAGGATTCTCAATCGGAAAATATTCCAATGCAACATATCCTTTAAATCAAGTTTCCTCAATTGCTTTTAAGATGTTTATATAATAGAGCTCGCCGATATATGGCTCGTGTCTACCTGGAACTCCAGCTACATGAAAATGTCCGATTTTTTCAATATTTTCAGTAATTGTAGAAATAATATTGCCTTCCATAATTTGCATATGATAAATATCGTAAAGCACCTTGACATATGGGCTCCCTACTTCTTCAACAATATGAAACCCTTCCTTGGCACTATCCAGATAGTATCCTTTATGGTCGACAATGGTATTGAGCGGTTCAATGACCAACGTAATACCTGACTGCTTTAGGAAAGGCACACATGCCCTCAGGCCATCTACAATACTGCGGTGCTGTTCCCTGCGAGAGATTGCCGGAAGCTCTTGACCAACCTGAGAAACAATGGTACTGCAACCGAGCATCTTAGCAACACCAATTGTTTGCCTTACACCCCGCACATATTCCTGCCTTTTGGCAGGGTCAGTCAAACTGATGAATTTGGTGACAATGCTGGAAAGCTGAAGATGAAAAGCCTCTTTTGCTACCATAATTGCTTGCAGGTCTTTATCCCACCAACTCCAAAATTCAAAGGCACTAAAGCCTAAATGTTTAACCTCCCTCATACTCTGGATAAAATCCTTGCCCAAATATACAGATTCAATCACAACCGAAAATTTCATTGTTATCTCTTTTACTAAATACTCCCGAAAAAAGCAGGAATACCAGTCTTCCTTTTATTTATATATAACGTATTTGAAACAAAGTTTGCTAGATACATTATTAAGTTTATGCAATGCTTTCTAAAATAATTATTATCATTAACGGAACAATACCCCTTAAATCAATTGGAATGCATCGGGAAGATTACATGCTTCCTGCCTTGTTAATAGTTGATGGTGCAATCCTAAGCATAAGTGAGACCCAACTCTACAAATGTTAGTAAAGATCCTGATATGATTGTAAATTTGCAAGCAAAAAGGAGGTATCTCATGAAAATTTATATCGCACAAAATGGAGATACTTTAATAAACATTTCAGAAAAATTTAAAGTTGATTTATTACAGGTTAAATTCTCTTATAGTGAAAAAGATCATGAGATTATTCGCCAAATGAAAGATGCTTTAAATCAAGCTGCTACAGCAATGGGGATTCCCTTGATTTCAAGAAACGGCCAACCGCCAATCTGTCTTATGCCGCCGGGAAGCGACTATAATGAGTCAGGAACTTGCCGGATGTGTGATGATCCAACTACTTCAGCTATACAAACCGCTACGGTCAAATTCACGGTATTTCGGGACTGTATGTAGCTGATAACAGCATGTTACCTTCTGTTGGAGCTGCTAATCCTCCCCTTACAACGGTTGCTCTTTCGATCAGAACAGCAGATTATATTATTAATCAATTAAAATGAATATGAAGTAAAACGGAAATATTTTTATCAATTGTTTATTAAAGTTACTTTGATTCTATCTTCTTCCCCATAAAAAGCGTAAGAAAAGTTATAATAAGCAGAGGAAGAACGACAACTATTGTAATAAATAACGGCCAAACGACAAGAACAATATCTGCATGCTCAATTTCCGATTTATACATCGTAAGTGAAAGAAGCAGCGCAATGAACGCCACGGGGAAAATAATGATCCGCTCATCACTCATTTTAAGCACCCTTGCAAGAGTCTCTTTTAGAATAAACAGCGTGATGGATGCTTTCATATAAGAACCAACAATTAATGCTATTCCAATAAAAGATTCAATCCTCGTAATAATCTCTCTTATATTTATCAAACGCGCAAGTTGAAACAGTGAATATTTAAAGGTTCCTGCGAGCGGTCCTAAAGCCATAATCGAGCAAAGAACAGAAATGACTAACAGGAAGCCTTGTATCAGCAAGACTGAAAACATGTATTTTTTCAACTTGTTGTTCTTTTCCTTGCGAACGAAAGGTAGTAATAAAGAAAAAAGAATTAGTTCTGAATATGGGAATCCTAAAACCATATAAGTTCCGTGAATAACTGGCTTTATTCCATCCGGCATGACAGGCAAAAGATTTCCTGCTTGATAGAACGGAATCGTCAATAATAACACAGATACTGAAAATAACGTCATGTAGATTAAAAGCATAACAAACATTCTTGCCATAACTTCGAAGCCTGCTCTTACTGACATTGCAGCAACAAGCAAAATCAGCGAGTGAAATACATAAGGAGGTGTTTCCCTCATCATTGCCGTTGTAAGAAATCCTCCTATATCAACAACAATATTGGATAACATTAATAGAAGCAGGAGTAGTATCGGGATGGAAATACAAACTGTAATCCATTTCCCTAAAATTTTGCGGCTAACATCGATAAAGGTCAGATCAGGATTTTTACGATATAAAAAAAAGACGCATGCTAATAAGAACATTCCATATCCATTTGCAATGATTACAGACAACCAGGCACCGTTGTTCGCTGCCTCTGCCAAAGGCTGCGGCATGTTGATATTGGCAGACCCGAGCATAAAAGAGAGAAATAAGCAAGCCATTTGCGCACTACTGACTGTTTCCTCTTTCTTCAACACTATTCCCCCCTTTTAAAATAATGCGATTACTTTGGAGCCTTAATGGAATCAACAATTTGTTGTGCAGGCTTGGCAAAAATAAAGTGAATGAGTTCATCCAGAGTTGGCCACGGTAATCTAAGCACATAAACGAGACTTAAGTAAACAACTGGAATCATTAGCATTACATAAACAATACGCTCGCGACGATTTGTTTTTTTAAATTTTGGAAAATCATATAACAGCATTCCTGCTGATAAGATAATTAGTAAAAGCGTTTTTTCAACCAATGTTTAATCCTCCGTTACTTTTTGGCCAAGGGGCATGCCTGTCCCTGTAACTCTGACTTCAACATCAACAGCAAAATCGATGTCGGCAAAGATATCGTCCCATTCCTTTTCCCGCTTTTTCCACAAGGCGGGATCTTGCTTATAGAGTTTATTCCCAATCCCGAGCACATCCACTTTCTTTTCTTGGAAACGCTCGATTATTTCTTCCAGCTCATCTTTGATCATTTTTTCAATATGAGCTTCTAATTTTTTTACATCTTCTTGAGTTGTAATAGACGTGCATCGAATCTCACCAACTATTCCTTCTATTTTGGTCTCCATTTTAATAGAAGGTTGATATCCGGTAAGCTGGGGAGATATTTTTGTTCTAACCGATCGAACCTCTAACGTTTCCTTTTTGCTATTCTTATCACTTCCTGGATTTATACACGGAAACTCAATAACCCCATTTTCGTACTCATTTTTTAACATAAGAATCTTTTGTACTTCGTCTGCTGTTAGGTGATCAACCATCTTCCCTTTGCTAATAATTGCTGCACCATTGCTATATGGAGACTTTTGCGGTTCGTCAGTCGTTTCGATGTAAGGAATCATCGCAGTTTTCACCTTGCTATTTAGCTCCAGCGCTATATCTAACATAAGAGATCTTTTTGTCTTTCCAGAAACGTTAGCAGAGGATTCTGTAATCGTCTTTAATTCCTGACCCAATGTTCTCTCGATAAACGGCTTTAGTTTCCAATAGTCAGCAGCTTTTCCCTTTGTAATAATGACAAGCATTGTCAGCCGCGTTTCATGATCACGATAAAAATAGTCAAGAACTTCCCCAATATCGTGTTCTTTTGCAAACTTTTCTCCGATTAAAATGACCCGCATATGGCTCCATTGTGCTCTGCGCCCATAATATCGGGGCAAGTCACGTGCCGCATCAAAAAGGCTTTCATTTTCTGTTTTAATCGTAATATATGAAGGTTTGTCCCCACCAGCCCCTGCTCCTCCAATCGTTTCGAGCGGTGAATATACTTGTGCGTTTAATTCAATGCTCCCATCCTCTGTTTGATCTAAGCTTACACCCATTAAAAATCCAAGCTCGGTTAATTCCTGACTATTCCAACACCCTGTTAAACAAATCAATAAGCAAATAATAGGCAAAGCTTTCTTAAAGAAGGAATTCATAGTCTACCATACTTTCTTAGGAGATTTAGATTGTACATCATGATTTCGTGGAGAATTCCACAATGATTTAATTGGCGCCCTTATTAAAACATCAAGTAGCTGCTTCGGTCTAAATGGAGTTAATGGGCTAAAATACGGTTGCCCCAATGACCTTAAATATGTTAAATGCAGCATGATAAGCAGGTAACCGATCATGATCCCAAATCCGCCCAATACCGCAGCCAAAACCATCAATGGAAATTGAAGAAGCCGAATCCCAATAGCAATGCTGTAGTGGGGCATCGCAAAAGAAGCAATTCCGGTTAATGCAACTAAAATAACAATGGCTGGAGATGCGATATTGGCATTAATGGCGGCTTCACCAACAATCAGTGCTCCAACGATACTTACCGCAGACCCCACCGGCCTTGGCAGACGAATTCCGGCTTCCCTTAATAGTTCAAAGAAAAAAATCATGATTAATACTTCAAGAAATGCTGGGAAAGGGAGGCCTTCCCGAGTATCTAGAATCGCCATTAATAAGTTTGTCGGGATGAGTTCGGGATGAAAAGTAGTTAAAGCAATAAAAGCACTAGGCAATGTTAAGGCCATAAAGAATGCTGCAATTCTTATTACGCGAATAAATGATGAAAACATGACTCGATGATAATAATCTTCGCTTGCTTGAAAGAATTCAGTGAATAGACCGGGACAGATCAATATGGTTCCCGTCCCTTGCACCATTACGATAATTTTCCCTTCTAATAAGCTAGAAACGGCTACATCTGGACGTTCAGTAGATCGATATTGGGGAAAAGGAGAATAAGTTGAGTCCTCAATTAACTCTTCAATATTTGCTGTTTCTAAAATCTCCCCTTTTTTAGCAGAATCAATCCTTTTTTTAAACTCTACCAGCGTTTCCTTGTCAACGGTTCCTTCAAGATAACCAAAGGCGACCTCCGTCCTGGCAGCTCCTCCTGCATGAAATTTCTCAATTTTAAAACGGGGATTCTTTAATCGATTTCGCAATAACCCGATGTTTCTTTGCAGCTGTTCGACTGTCCCTTCACGGGGGCCTTTCACTACAGACTCCGTTACAGGTTCAGTAACGTCCCGCATGTTAATTTGTTGGGCCTGGGAATAGGACAACACTTTCTCCCAGCCATCAAAAAAGATGACAATATGACCTTGCAATATGTCGTCCACAGCCTGCTCGAAGCTATCAACAAGAACAGCGTTTTGAGCAGAAATACCATGTCGATTAAAAAAGTTTATGACATCTTTCGGGGAAATCATTGTCGCTGGACCAATTTCGTGCGGCACCAAATCCTGCATGGATTCTTTCATGTAATTGACTGATTTCTCTTGCACCAATGTCTCGAAATACACTGAAAAAGCTGTATAAGTAAGATCAGGACCGTATTGCCAGAAAAATATGTTGAGATCTTCACAGGAAGAAAAAACGTTTTTCATTCGCTCTTTATTTTCCGATAAATTTGTGGAGATCAGCGTAGATTGGTCAAAAGACATAACCATAACCTCTTTTTCCCTTTATTGTTATATTCTGATTTAAAGGTTTGGAATTTATTCATCATACCTCTTAATGTGAAACTTCTTAAAAAAGAGCAACCTTAAACTTCCTTTAGTGTGTTAAGCTAACTGTTACTTCTGCCTTCATACTTTAAGTCTTTCACCCTAGAGATTACACCCATGCCTGGACCATAACGTAAAAAAGAGCCCTTAATGGACTCTTTGTGAATGAATTTTAACGCATAATTTATTATTCTTTTTGATTTCATTTTGATATTTCCGCACTGAAATGGAAATTGCTTATCAATGCCTTGTTTTTAGATCTTATACGTTGCATTCTTCAATACGATCATTGAATCATCTGATCTTGGATGTTTGGATTGGCATTTACTAAATTCAATATCCTCTCCATTTTCCATGTAAAAGGCAGGACCTTCATGGTTTGAGACCGTTACCCGATGAAAGCTGACACCTCTGACGTTTCCGCAAAAAAAGCCGCGTTGTTTCATTGGCTCAAGCTCAGACATCATTGCAGGCAATCCTGGTTCTGCATCATCAGCCATAGCAACCTGCACATCATCAAACGTTACATCCTCTACATACATTTCTGCTAAGCCGTATAAAAATCCTGCAGCAGCACTTACCTCACGTGCTGTAATCTGAGAGAAATGTATTCTTCTAAAAGCAGGTGTTTCCTCTGTAACAGGATAAGGATTTTTATCCCAAACATATTTGTCCTTACCGCGTGGGCCGCAGAAGTAGTAAAGATTTGCGATAAATGGACAGATCACGCCTTTCATGATGATATTACTTACGCGAATATCTTCGACAACTCCACCTCGTCCACGTCTTGATTTTAGGCGAATGCCGCGGTCTGTTCCTTCGAACACACAGTTACTTACCGTTACGTTGCGAATGTCTCCGCTCATTTCGCTTCCAAGCACAACGCCGCCATGTCCATGGATCATCGTACAGTTTGTGATCGTAATATTTTCGCAAGGAATCCGCTCTTTTTTGTCCTCTGTGCCTGCTTTAATCGCAATACAATCATCACCAACATCAATATGACAATCTGAAATTCGTACATTTCGGCATGACTCTGGATCAATTCCATCTGTATTTGGAGAATGACTTGGGTTTACGATCGATAGATTATGAATCGTTACATCCTCACAGCAGATAGGATTGACCGTCCAGCTTGGTGACTGAATCATTTTAACTCCAGATAGTAGAATATGTTTACAAGAGTCAAAGCTTACCAGCTTTGGACGAGGATACTTATTTTCTTTTTTGCGGAACAGGTCCCACCAAAATTGGCCATTTCCATCTAACGTTCCATGCCCTGTTACAGAAATGTTTTCACTGTTTTCTGCATAAACGCATGATGCATAAACATCCCTTTTTACACCTTCCCAGCGAGAATGGACGATCGGATATTCGTTCACATCTGTACTAAAAAATAGAGTCGAACCAGCCTCTAAAAATAGATTTACATTGCTTTTTAAGATAACCGCCCCGGTGAGAAAACGGCCTGCTGGAACATAAACCGTTCCTCCGCCATTTTCCACGCAAGCATTAATGGCCTGGGCAATCGCTTTCGTATTGACTGTTTTCCCATCTCCAATTGCTCCATATTGCGTAATGTCATACAAGCTGGATGTCATGGTCGATACCATCACAATCTCCCCTTTCTATTGGTCGTTTTCCACTTCAGCTGCCGCTAAAATAAAAGCCCCTACTCCCTTAAGATCATTCGTAATAATCGGTTCGCTTATATAATATTCAAACGTTCCATCCCGCTTATCAGGACCGCCCAGCCCTGCAACCTGGCAATTTTTATTTAAGTTAACCAAGCCTTCACTTGTAACCGTTACAAACTCCTCAATAATGCCCTTATAGACACGGTCTGCAACATTTGCCCAGTCATTGTTTATGTAACCAAGCCTTACACCCTTTGCAATGGCATATAAAATCATGCAGGAAGCTGATGCTTCAAGATAATTCCCTTTGCGGTCTCCCTTATCAAGGACCTGATACCAAACTCCCGATTCTTTGTCTTGAACATTTTTTAAGGCGATTAATACCTCTGTCAGCAATACAAGTAATGCATCACGGTCTTTATGAGTTTCTGGAAGGAAATCAAGGGTATCCACCAACCCCATCACAAACCAGCCCATGGACCTTCCCCAGAAATTCTTTGAATGGCCTGTTTCCGGATTGCACCATGGCTGTACCTTCTTTTCATCAAATGCATGATAAAGGAGCCCTGTTTCATGATCTTTCGTGTTTTTGGCACATAGTAAAAATTGTTTTGCGATATCATCAAATTCCTCTTCCTTGCCAAACTCCTTTATATACTCTGCATAGAATGGGGAACCCATATACAGGCCGTCTAGCCAAATCTGATAGGGATAGACTTTTTTATGCCAGAAAACGCCTTCTGACGTACGCGGATGTGACTCCAATTGCCTTCTTAAAAGATCTACCGCTTTTTTATACTTCTCTTCACCTGTTTCCTTATATAGGGTAAGCAAAACCTTGCCATTGTTTATATGATCAATATTAAAGTGATTGATGTCATATTCCCTTATTTCGCCCTCTTCATTTACAAAGGCATCCATGTTTTTTTTCATATAATCAAAATACTTTTGCTCACCTGTTTTTTTCCAAACCAGTTCTGTTCCCTTTAACACAACGCCATAATCATACGACCATTTATCATTTTGCACACCTGCACACAAAAGCGGTCGTCGCGCAATAACAGAGTCAATCATTCTCTTTGACCAATTAAGCGTTTTTGTTTCCATGTTTTTCATCCCTTTCATCTATTTCCTTTGGTTTGTAAATGAAATAATGAAAATCAGCATGTTTGTTTATGCCTTGCAGATCCTGGACACATAATCCAATAAAGTTTCCAGTAAACCCGTTCCCCTCATCCGAAAGATGAGCAATACTGATTGGTCCTTCGACTTCTTGCCAATCATTTGAGTCAGTTGTATAAAAGAAGGTTGCATCTGCATCCTTTAATACCGCTTTCAGTCTGCAGCTCTTTGTCCCTTCAACGGAAATCCACAGATTTAGCTGCTCAAACTCTCCCCAAACACATCTCATAATATTGAGACATTTTCCTTTTTCCTCATCATGTGAAAGATAGAAGTAGACATAATTATCGGTGTTGTAATAAAGAACAAGGCCGGCCATTTGTAAAAATGTTTCCGGTTCAAATTCTATTTCAGTTTCTGCCTCACAAGAGAAATGCTGCTGCCTTCTTGCGATTAAATGTTGATTATGAAGTGAATGAAGCGATTCTCCGCCTTTGATTCGCAAATAGCCTTTCCGTTCTGATAATGAACACCAGGTTTCATCCGGGGCTTTGCGAAGCGTATTCCATGTTGGATGTAAGGCTTCGCTCTGGAATTCATCATGTTCATTTTGATCGGGCGAAAATGGGTGCTGCGGCAGGTTGGGAGCTTTCACTTCAACTTGGGCTTCATTGCCGCCGCATTCAAGACGAAGCCATCCGTCATCAGTCCATTTCACACGCTGGAGTGCTGTTTCACGGCCTAATATGGAATAGTTGCCATTGACCGGACGGCTGCATAAATGTGCCATAAACCATTCACCCGTTTGCGTGCAAACTAAACTGCCGTGACCAGCCTTCTGCAATGGTAAATGTTGATCATGTGCAGATGTTAACATCGGATTTAACGGGTCTACTTCATATGGACCTGTGATTTCTTTTGACCTTGCTACCGTAGCGGCATGAGTTTTGCCTGTTCCTCCTTCAGCTGTGATCAAATAGTAATAACCGTTTTGTTTGTAAAGATGAGGAGCTTCTGTTTTTCTTAATTCTGTGCCATCAAAGATTTTATAAATTGGCCCAACTAATTTTCCCGCATCTGGTGAGTACTCCTGCATGACAATCCCAGCGGATTTATTCCTGCCGTCAATGCGATAATCCCAATGAACATTTAAAAGCCATTTTCGTCCATCCTCATCATGAAATAGCGAGGGATCAAAACTTCCGCTGTTTAAGAAGATTGGTTTTGACCAAGGCCCGGTCACATCAGTTGCCGTAACCAAGTAGTTATGGGCATCTTTAAATGGATACTTGCTTCTCTTTACATCTGTGTACACTAAATAAAACAAACCGTCATGATAGCTTAACGCAGGTGCCCAAACGCTGCATGAATCCGGATTCCCTGTAAAGTTTACCTTGTCATTTATGATATTTGTCAGATGTCTCCAGTTTTGCAGATCCTTCGAATGATAGACAGGTACCCCCGGATACCATTCAAAGGTCGAAGTGACGATATAGTAGTTATCTCCTGCACGAACAATACAAGGATCTGGATTGAATCCGGTTAAAATTGGATTTTTAATAAAGGATTGATTTTCCATGTTTAATCTCCTTTCTTAATGGAAAGGTCCTACCTTCTATAAAGTGAGACTTCCATCAGTGAGGATTTTCCGAAGTAATAATGTAAAAGAGCCGACTTTTGCCAAAGGAATTGACGTAGTAAGTCGGCTATCTCCCACTGATGGTTAGCGATACTTATCGGATCTTTACGGGCAGTTATCCTGCTCTTATCTTCTTAAATACACTCGAATCTTGAAGAGGGTTTTACTGCCCGTTAAGATTGGGATAAAGAAGAAAGGACCTTCGGTTCGTTCCGTTAATTTTGCGCTTTCTTATACGCCTCTTCATATTCCTTCGTCATCGCATCGCCGCCGGAATTTTTCCACTTCTCTACTTCTGCATCAAAGCCTTTTTCATCAATTTCTCCCATGATGTATTTGATTGTGGCATCAATGATAATTTTTTGTAACTCGGTTCCTCTTTCATTTGCTGTTTGTGAATCAAGTGGAATAGTAGGATCTAGATCCGCAAATTCAGCATTTTCTTTGATTAATTCATTGACTAGTTGTTTAGAAGGGTCAGAATCTTTTAAGGAATGGGTAATTTCACTTGGTCTTGAGCTGGAAAATGGCTGGACGTCTTTTTGCCATAAATCATCATCCAAGATTTTAAAAGCACCGTTTTCATCGAGTTCATAATGTGTACCTTCAATACCGCCTGTCATGAGCATAAAGACTTCCTCATCGATTAAATCATTGACAAATTGCAGCAAGCGTTTCAATTCAGCCTCGGTTTTAACCTCTGATTTAGGGAAGGCCATCAAGCCGCCAACACCGCTATTTTCAGACCAAATATGGTATTTGCCATCAGGGCTTTTGATTTTGTTAACCGGCACGATTTCCATTTCGTCTTGAACTCCCTGTGCCATCGTTTTTAAGTTTTTAATATCAACCAGCCCTGTATAGATCCCTGTTTTTCCTTGAGCAAATTTTTGTTGTTGATCTGTTTTAGCTGTTACGGCAAAATCCTGATCTAAGTAACCATTTTCGTATAATTTTCTTGAAAAGTTCATCGTATCTTTATACGCTTGAGTCGTAAACTCTGGAGTAAACTTACCATTTTCATCAACTGCCCAGCCATTCGGCGTTCCAAAGTAAGAGCTTAACGTTTTGAAGCTGCTGTATCTTAAATCACTTCGATCACCAAATCCAACTGTGTCATCTTTTCCATTTCCATCTGGATCATCTTCTGTAAACGCTCTCGCTACTTCGTATAATTCATCTAACGTGGTTGGTACTTTTAGTCCTAAATTATCTAACCAATCCTTGCGAATCAATAGTCCGGAACGTGCTATATCTTTTTGAAACGGAACACCATATAATTTTCCATCAATGGATGCAGATGTGCGAATATCTTCGGAAATTAATTTTAAATTATCATAATCATCCAAATACTTTTCTACATCCCAAAACATCCCGGATTTTAAGGATTGTCTAACAGAGGAGTTTGTCAACATCGTTAAGGAAACCATATCTGATAATTCACCAGACGCAAGGGCGGCTGTTATTCTCTCTTCCTTTGAAGCATCTGGAACCCAATTAAATTGAATGGTGGCATTCGTTGCTTCTTCAATTTCTTTTAACACAACATCAGTTGGCGGCGAAGCAGTGTGCAGGATGGCTGTCCAATTTACTTCAACTTTTGATTCTGGATTATATACTTCGGAATTTCCACTTGCTTGTTCATTTTGATTAGAACAAGCTGCAAGGAGAAGCTGTGATGCGACTAACACATTTACCGCTGCTAATTTTGCAAATTTCTTTTTCTTTATCTTTTTCATATCAATCATTTTCCCCTTTCATTACGCCTTAGTTTTTATATATGCTTCCTCATACTCCTTTGGTATGATATCCCCTCGAAACATCGTCGGTTTCTCATTTCCACCCCCTTAAACTTGTGCTAGATCGATTCTCACTTTCCAGATGCCCTGCCTGGGTTTCAATCTTCATAAAAACTTGATTTGTCATCCACATAATGGCGTAACTCCCAATACTAAATCCAATGAAGATAAAAGCTGCAGGATGCATAAAGAGAATCAAATAGATCAGCGCTAATACAACAAACAGAATCAATGTATACTGTAAATATGATATCCCAAATATGACAGAGCACTTCATCTTAAGAACAGTGCTTTTCCAGTCATAGTGGGCCATAATCGGAAAAACGTAACAAAGTGAAACGATATAGACAAAACTCACAAAGATTACTAATGCTCGCAAGTAAAAGGACTGTACGTATAAAAGGTCAACATATAAAATCCAGCCGATGACAAGATAAATCATGCCTGTAGCAGATGCTTCCTTAAAGCTAGAGCGATACGCTTGCCAGAATGTCGAAAAAATAGGGATATCGCTATTTCCTCTAATCCACTGCCTGATCACTGTAAAGAGTGCTAATGTCGAAGGGCCGATTCCGGCAAAAACCAACCCTATCAACGTGAAAGCAATCCATAGAAAATTAAGATAGACCAGCTGTAAAAGACGGATACATAGTTCATTTAGCCGCTCAGCCATTTTATCCATTACGCCATCTCCTTTCGATGATCATTTGATAACGCTGCCAATCTGCCAATTACTTGTTTTAGTAAAGCCCGTCTTCGCCAAATTTCTTCGCTAATTTATTTGCTCCAATCACCAGAATTAATCCAACAATGCCTTTAAATAAACCAACCGCTGTACTATAGCTTAATTGACCATTTTTCAATCCCGCTGTATAGACATAGGTATCGAAAATTTCCATTGCTTCCCGGTTAAGTGAATTTAGTAGAAGGTATACATGTTCAAACCCTAAATCCAATGTTTGGCCAATTTTTAAGATTAATAGAATAATAATAACCGGACGGATAGCCGGCAAGGTAACATGCCAGATTTGTCGAAGACGATTTGCCCCATCCATTTTTGCTGCTTCATATAATTGTGGATCAACAGCTGTTACTGCTGCCAAGTAAATGATGGTAGACCAGCCCATTTCTTTCCAGATAATCTGCAGGATGTAAATCGCTCGAGTCCAAGCACCATCGGTTAAGAAATCCATCTTTTCGCCACCGGCTTTTGCAATTAATTCATTTACAACTCCGCCATCAACTGTTAGGAAGACGTAAGAAATTGATACAATAATAACCCATGACATAAAATGGGGAATATAAATAACGGTTTGGATCGTGCTTTTAAATATTTTCCCTCTTACTTCATTTAACATTAACGCTAATACGATTGGAATTGGGAAAAAAATGAATAAATTTAACGCAAACAAAAACAAGGTATTAGTTAATAGCATAAAAAATGTTGGCTCTGTGAATAAACGAATAAAATGTTTCATTCCTGCCCATGGACTACCAAGAACTCCTAAAAATGGCTGATAATCCTGGAAGGCAATGATCAGTCCCCCCATTGGTACATATTTAAAAATAATAAAGTACAAGAGGCCTGGCAAGATCATAAAATATAAGTATTTATTTCGGCCAATGCTTGCGATATTCTTTTTTCTTGTTTCCAGTTTGATTGCTTTCCTATCAAGTACAGGCTGTTGGCCATGTTGATCTTTTATAGGAATTATTGTCTCTCTCATACGCAAACCCTCCTTCAATTTTGTCAGCTATGAATGTTTCGTATAGTTCAAAAGTAAAGGATTGTCTGGCATTCCGTCTACAATCATTCTGTCAGAAACAGGCATTTCATCGCTGTGGTAAGCGTTTTCTTGGTGCGATCTGTTATTATGATCACTTTTTATCTTTAATGATTACTTGAAGAAATTTCGTTATGTTTTCCTTGATTATTTTTCGATTTCATAATCATTGCCTTTCTAGAACTAATGAAGAAATGATTATAGACGTACTTATTTTTCCATTGCTATAGTAAAGCTAGAAATATTAGAAAAATAGATATGGAGGGATCAATTTGAAGTATGAAAATTCATTAGGCAATCGTATCTTTAACTTTTTTAACTATACGATCCTGCTATTAATCGGGTTAGCTTGCTTTCTCCCATTTGTTAACGTCATTGCCAGTTCTTTTGCAACAACGCAGGAGGTTGTTGAGAAAACGTTCATCCTTTTCCCAACAACCTTTACATTAGATGCTTATCACTATATTTTTTCTACACCGACGATTTTTAAGAGCTTTGCCGTTTCAATAGGAGTTACCGGTGTTGGGACATTCGTCAGCATGATTTTAACCGCTTTCATGGCTTATGGCTTATCCAGAAAATATTTATATGGAAGAAAGGCCATCAATTTTGTTGTCGTCTTTACTATGCTGTTTAGCGGGGGAATGATTCCTACTTACCTTGTCGTTAGAAATCTGGGGTTGATTGATTCCTACTGGGCGTTAATTCTTCCTGTGGCAATTAGTGCGTTTAACTTAATTATCATGAGAAACTTTTTTCAAGCCATTCCTGATAGTCTGGAGGAATCTGCAAAGGTTGATGGATATAACGATATTATGATTTTCTTTAAGATAATCCTGCCATTATCCCTTCCATCGATCGCAACGATTTCATTATTTTACGCAGTTGCCTATTGGAATGAATATACGAATGCGATTCTATACTTAAATGATTCCGGAAAATGGCCAATTCAAGTCTTACTTCGCCAGATTGTTATCGTATCTAGCGGCATGCAAGCCGATAATTCTGCTGTAGATATTGTTCCGCCTGCCCAAACAATCAAAATGGCTGTAATAGCAGTTGCGACGATTCCAATGCTGATCGTCTATCCATTCCTGCAGAAGTATTTTGTAAAGGGAGCCTTTGTAGGGTCTGTGAAAGCTTAATAAGAAAAGCGCAAGGCGCCCGCCTATCGGCGACAAGCATAAGTCAAATAGGAATAGAAGGTGTTCTTCACCTTCAATTCCTATTTGACTAGACCCTAGAGCCGATGGCGCCTGGAGCTAGACACTAAAACTAAGTTTAAATTTATACTTTCTTTACTTTTAACAAAAGCGGAAGCGCCTTGATCAGCCTAGGTCAAATAAGGCGATTTAGAATAGAAGGCGTTCTTTGCCTTCAATTCTAAATCGCCTTATGGGGCTAGGCGCTGGATGCCGAAGTGCTTAGCTAAATTATAGGAATTTTATCATTTCCAAAACTCAAAAAAGTTGAGCAGGAGATTTTCCTGTTCAACCTTTTAAAAGGATAATGTCTCACCCCGATGCAAATCCCGGTATTTCCCTGGTGTAGTTCCTTCAAATTTACGGAAGGATCGGATAAAATTTTGCGAATTTTTATATTGCAGTTTTTCCGATATCTCTTTCACTGACATATTTGTTTCCTTCAACCATTTCTTTGCCATATCGTATCGATAGAGAGCAAGGTATTCGCTAAAAGATTGTTTGAATTCCTTTTTAAAGATGCTGCTTAAATAATTTTTATTATAATGAAGGCGTGCTGCGATACTTTCTAATGATAGCTCTGTATCAAATTCATTTTGAATAATATGAACAATTTTATCAGAAATGGTTTTATATTGAGAATCAGTACGCTCCGTAATTGCATTGATCATCGGATAAACAATTTTATGTTTGACAAACATTTCAATTTCTTCAGATGTTTTCATTTCAGAAATCGCATTATATAGTGTTTTATGATCTTCTATCATGAATGTATCCATCCCCACAATATGCATGAAGCTAATTAAATCATTTAAAAACCGCATAATATTAACTTCCAATTCATGAGGATTTGTATTGTTTTTAAACAAATCTGCCAGCAATAGATGCAAGGTTTCCTTTGCTTTCCCGCTTTCCCCTAATTTAATCGCATCAAATAATTGATTTTCCAGGATTTTAGGAAAATAAGTTTTGATCTGATTATTTTTAAAAATCGCTGAAACACTTTCATAAAAAATAATCGATTCCTTTCCTACTTTTAAGCGATATTTCAACGCTTCAATCCCTTGTCCAAGCGCTAATTTACTATCTGCCAGATTTTTAAATGGACTGCTTATTCCAATACTAATTGTCAAATTAAAAATTTCCTTTACTGCTTTCTGTATCTTTTCAGCATACTGGTTAATGATCAAAATGTGTTGGTCTGTATCTGAATCTTGGCAAATAAAAATCGTTGCCTGGGTCTGCGAATCAATTACCGAAGGAGTTAATTGCTCTTCTTTATGAATAATTTCAGACACGATCTGGTTAATAGAAAACAAAAGCACGTCTTTATCTTTACGCGTAAAGTTATTGTTTTCTAATTGATCAAATTGAATGGCTAGTACATATAGGTACTGCCATTTTTGAGGATACTTAAAGTCCTGCAATTGCTCGTTAATTTCTTGCTCATTCATACGCCCATGAAACAGATTTAACATAAACAACGTCTTCAATTGTTCATATTGACTTGTGACAATATGTTCGAGTGATTGGTTTTTATTCATAACTTCACGAATCGATTTGCCAATCAGTTCAAATTCATCCTTATACTCATTCCGTTGCATTTTCGGAATGAATTTCTGCAGCTCACGAATTGGTTTCGAAAAATAATCTGAACTGACATAGGCAATAATTATGGTCACGATTAACATAAAAATACTCATTAGTACTGAGCCAATAATCGTTGGTTTCATCGCTTCGGAAAACTCTGAATCATTTATTTTCGTTAAGTAAATCCATCCATTATATCCAGATTTTGCAAAGGCTACTTTATATTGCTCCTGTCCTTGTATGTCGACTGGTATAACACTTGTCTGTCCTTGATGATCGTTTGTTAGGTCAGTAATGATTTTTTGATTGATCGCCTTTGCTTCTGAATCACTTTGATAGATAAGTGTTCCATCTTGACTATAAATATAAATTGGACTAGATTCTGCTTGTTTATAAAGGAGACTTGTTAATGCCTTTAATGGGATATGAACAATGAGAACCCCATTCTTAGTTGACGAATAATAGGGGGTTTGTTTCACAAGCTTAATCTCATTTTTCACCTTCTCTTCCTTTAACCATGTGGAAGGGTGCTGGAGAGACAAGTAGTGTGATGTGATGTATTCCTTCTCCGACTTAGTAAGTACCTTTAATCCGTTTTGGTTGATGACCCAATTCCCTTTTAAGCTCACTAAATCGATTGTTGTTTGACTAGGTCCAAAGGAAGAGATATAGTTTAGTTGTTTATCAATGGATTGATACGTGTCAAAATTTTTGACCGTTAACGTCTCGTTAATATACCTTCTGAATCCAGAATCATGGACATAGGAATTAAGAGCATAATCTAATGTTTGTAATTTCTGCTCAAATGCATTCATTGTTTGAACAACATTTTCCTGCTTTTCTAAGGTGATTTTTTCTTCAAATGAAGATTTTGTAAAAAGATAAGCAAAACCATTAAATAAGATCATGGCAAGAGTTCCTACTAAAACAAAAGGTAAAAAAATACGATAAAAATACTTTGGTTTATGTTTCATTGCTAATCAACCCTTCCCATCCCCTATTAAAACGCTTACATCTAAAATATTATATGACTCTCTTATTTTACCTGTCAATATACGACAAACGTACCCATTATATTTCCCAGACAATATTGTCTTTTAAAATGATGAAGAAACTCTACTAAAAAGAGAAGCGAACGCTCCTGCGAATGCTCCTCTTTATTATAATGGTAAGCTCACTTCACTCTTACTTGCGTATATCTCCTATTAAAGAAATGGCAGAGAAAACTGCTGTATTATAATGATTAATGGCGCTTGTATTTTTAGCAGCATCTACAGCAAAACCAATGTATACCTTTTCTCCCATCTTAATTTCTTTGCTTCCAACCTCAATCCAATTTTCACCGTCTTCAGAGGCATATCCAGTTAGAACATCTCCTTTTCTCGTGATTTTCAACCAGTAAGGAAGTGTTGTTCCCTTTAAGGAAGGGATACCTATTTCCTCTGGACGATCATGTTCACCTGGGGCTAAAATAGCCTCTCCCTCTTTCGTACGTGTTGAAAAATGGACAGAATATGGTGTATCTTGTTTATCGGCTTTTACAACAGAAGAACTAATAATCACTGTTGCGGCATCCTTTTCAAGACTTTCGCGAATCATTAATCCTGAAATGGCATTATTATCAACTCTTGTTAAGGAATCAATTCTTGCAATTAGTTCTGCATCTCCCTTCACCTCTTTGAAAGCAAAGTGGAAAGCATCAGCCTTTTGATCAATACGTCCTGAGCCTTTGATCGTAAGCCCATCTGTTGTTTTTGTCGTGTTCCCTTTAATTGGGACATTTCCAATATCTTTGGCTTTCCAATCACCAGTTTGTTTGAATGTGTTAACATGGATCGGCATGGAAGTCGTTTGAGCAGCATTTCCATGTTTATCAATCGCTTTGGCGGAAATAAACCAAGTACCATCAGGCACATTCTCCCATTTAAAAGCAAAATTCCCCGCAGTAGACTCGCCAATTTTTACATCATTCCGGTAATATTCTACCTTCACAATACTTTGTTTCTCCTCTAGTTTCACGTTCAGTTTAATCGTTGAACCCGCTTTATACACTGCGTTTAATTTAGGTGAGAGCAGCTCTACCCCTGGATTAACAGGTTCATAATCCACATTTACAAGAGAATGCAGATATACTTCCAAATTTGAGTACCCTGATGCAGTAATCTCTTTTCCATCCTCTTTATCATATGGGTTTAATCCGTTTGCTTCCTCCCACTTATCTGGGATTCCATCATGATCTGTATCAACTGGCGCCTTAGCAGATGTTAATTCAGGATATCCCCCAGCTTCCCATTCATTATTAATGAATCTGCCAGTTCCATTTCTAACATCACTTACAATCCGAGCATCAACAGCATCTCTGCGCGGATAGGTGGCACCTGATTTTTTCAACACTTCTTCATAGGCCTGTTCTGCAGGTTTTATGTTTAGCAAGTTGTGGCCAAGCACATCATATGGTGTATCGCCAAAAAACGTCCCCGTCTTTATGTCTTCAATTCCTAACGTATTATCTTCTGTCACAGCTTTATTGCCATACATATAATTGCCCTTTATATAAAACCAGCTTAATTTGCCAGTTTGACCAGGGCTGACGATACGCTTCATGACCTTTTCATGTGTCGATGGACCAGGCTTGTAGTAATTATTAATGATATTATTTTCTTGGTCATTTCCACCATATGTTGAATTAAAGCCCCAATTATAGACCACATTGTTCACCATATCGGTACTCGATACAGGGTATAGTTTATTCCCTGTGTTGCCTAGTGCAGGAAGACGGCTAGTATGGCTGGCAATTAAATTATTAGCAAATGTCGCATTCTCACCGCCCCAAATTCCGCCATAACCATGTCTTCCCTTTGCATGTCCAGAAATATACAGGCTCTCACTAATAATACTCCACTGTAAGGTCGTATTTTCATTTCGATAAAAAGAGAGCGTCTCATCTACAGACCAGCTTGTAGAGATATGATCAATCATGGCATTTTTGACATCACGGCCGCCAAAAGCATCAGGCTCTGTTTCCAGATTGGCACTTCCTGGTCTAAATCTCATGTAACGAATGATAATGTTTTCAGATCCAGAGATATCAGTGCCAAAACCGGCAACAGTAATGCCATCACCAGGTGCCGTTTGCCCGGCTATTGTAAGATTCTTTTGTTCAATTTTTAATTGCTGCTTAAGATGGATCGTCCCTGATACTCTGAACACAATCGTTCGATTTCCTTGACTCACTGCATCTCTTAAGGATCCTTTTATTGGCGTTTCGGAAGCACCATAATCCTCCAAGGTTGTCACCTCATAGACGTCATAGCCGCGTCCTCCGCTTGTATACATTCCACCTCCTTCAGCACCAGGAAAGGCTAAGACTTTGTTGTCCCCTTCTGCAGCATCACCTTTTTGAGTAATGAAAGAAAACTCACCTAATCCAAAACATAAAATGACTGCGGTAAGAACTAGAAAAACCTTTTTCCAATCCAACGCCTCAACTCCTTAAAAGATTTATTATTTTTAATAGCGCTTACATTTTTGTGGACCTTTTTACAAAAATAAAGCGATATTTATTTTTCATTAAAGATCGGCCATTATAGAAAGAAAAAAGACGAGGAATATAATAGAATCTTAGCTTACAATGACATGTAACGGCTATAATCATAACGTTAGGAGAGGATAAACGCGGGCCTTTTCAACTGATATCTGAAGGAATGAGCAACTTCAAAACGAAATGATTATCTACAGAAGGAAAAGCAAAAGAAAAAAGAGCCCTATTTGTGGACTCTTTTTAACCAAATGTGAAGCAAGGATGATCATGTGAATCAATCTTATGGCTGATCAATTAAGCTAGTACTGAAAGTCTTTCCTTCACTTGTTCTTCTGTTAAACCATGTTCTGCTACATATCTGTTTCTTGGGTGAACCCGGCATTCATGGCTGCAAGCACGCATATATTTATGCTCATTTTCTTCTGAGCAGAGGATTTGTTTATTGCATTCAGGATTCGCACAATTTACATAACGTTCACAAGGCTCGTTTGTAAAGTAGTCCTTTCCAACAACGACAGGGTTTACCTGATTGACAGGTACACTTATTCTTTCGTCAAATACATAGCACTGTCCATCCCAAAGCTCACCCTGCACTTCCGGGTCTTTCCCATAGGTGACGATCCCGCCATGAAGCTGGGCAACATCTTCAAAGCCTTCTTTACGTAACCAACCGGAGAATTTTTCACAACGTACGCCGCCTGTACAGTATGTTAAAATCTTTTTCCCCTCAAATTGTTCACGGTTCTCACGAATCCAGTCAGGCAGATCTTTGAACGTTTTAATATCCGGCTTAATCGCATTGCGGAAATGCCCTAAATCATATTCATAATCATTTCTGGCATCAATAACCACAGTATCTTCCTGCTGCATTGCTTCATAAAATTCCTTTGGACTATAATATTTGCCCGTTAACTCAAGCGGGTTCACATCTTCTTCTAATCGAAGCGTAACAAGTTCTGGTCGATGGCGCACATGCATTTTTTTAAAGGCATGGCCATCTGCCGCATCTATTTTATAAACCATATCTTTAAAGCGCGGATCCTCTTTCATATATGCCATATATTGGTCCGTTTGCTCAACTGTACCAGATACAGTACCATTAATCCCTTCATGGGCAATTAAAATTCTGCCTTTCAAGCCAATGCTTTTACAAAATTCTAAATGCTGTTGTGTATATTCTTCAGGGTTTTCTATTGTTACATAGTGATAATATAATAAAACACGATATTCTTTATTCTCCATAAAAATTCCACCTTCTATATTTATATTTGCAAGATATAACGTACAGAGATGTTTACTTGCTTGTTACTTTTTTACGATAGGAGATCTTTTGTATAAAAAGTAACATCTAATTAAAACAAAAATATTAAATAAATGCAACCTTTTGGCACTGGTTTATGTAACCAATTAGGCAAACATTACTCATACTCGGATATAAAATACAGTTGCATATGTATTCAGCAGCCTAATTACCATTAATAAGTAATATAAAAAGAAGCTGTCTCAGGAAGGGTTAGCCCCCTCTTGAAACAACTTCTTTATTTCTTCCCCTAAAGGGGTTCATCACAATAAAACGAATTATCTTGTTAAACCTAAGGTAAACTCGATTTTTTCTGCGTATTGCGGGAAATCGATTAATGGATTTCTATTTTTTTGAATTTCATAAATTGCCATATTTCGGTGTTTTTCATAGATTGTGACCGGGTCATCTTGATGCCATTTCACCAGCATTTCGATGTCTTTATTGCGATATTGGCTAATTTCTCCTGGGTATCTTAATAGAAAATATAAGGTGGCACGGGCAACCTCGCCTTTGCCGCTTTCCGGCTCAAATTTATTTCCCTCATATTTTCCGCAATTTGTTTTAATCGCTCTTATTTGCATTTCCGGGTTATAATCAGTGAAGTCAAAGTAAGGTAAATTCGATCTTGTTGAATTGCATTTAATTTCACAGGTGAATAAATGATGCAAGTCGCCTCTCATTGGGTTATCCTTCTCAAACCATGATTGTGGAACGACATGCTCACAATTGTACATATTTTCACTTTCAATCAAGGCGATTTTTTCCAGAATCGTTTTGTCGTTCTCCGTTTTAACCATCATTAAATTTTGAAAAGCTTTATTTCTTTTCAGTTCTGCTTCATAATCCTCTTTGATCACTTGTTCAGGATCTTTCTTCTCACCTGAATAAATGCTCTTCAACTTTCCGTCTTCTTGAAGATCAACCCATGAATAAAGATGGTTTCTTGTCTCGGAATTATACGGAAGCTTATTTTCATGTGTATTGGTTACTAAACGATTTAATTGAGAATACAGATCCTCTGCCTGGAAATTAATGTCTTGGTAATACGTATTGATTGTATTCAAATCCTTCTCTTGATCATAATATTCCCGCTCATTCTTAATTCGCTCTCTATTTTGCTCCAATGTAATTAATGCCGCTTTTACATCTGAAGTTTCATTTATAGCTCCGATTCTACTCTTCTCCAACTCACTCACCTCTCTAGTTCATTATTGCTAAGGCGATGATTCACTTAATCTTACAAAATTAATTCTGATTATCCGTTACATGAAATCGGGCCACATTAATAATCTCATAGATTTTTTCTACTAAATTAAGCAAGAGGAACCCATTTCCTTCAGAGCTTTTCCGATTGCCCAATGGTAATGTGCGTCTTATGAGCTGTGCATAGATTTCCGCTTCAATGAGAGAGCGATCAAACTGTTTTTCACATAAATTAATAAGCAAAGCTATTGCACCGGCTACATGAGGAGTTGCCATCGAAGTTCCGGAAAGTGCTGCATATTTATGATCCAGATAAGTCGATACGACTTCGACACCGGGAGCAACAAGGTCTACTTCCGTATTCGTATTTGTAAATGGCGCAAGGGTTAAATCATTGCTCACTGCTCCTACTTGTATAACCTCGTTATAGCTTCCAGGATAAGAATATTCAAAGGTATCCTCTCTGTCGTCCCCTTCATTTCCAGCGGCAACAACAACCGATACATCCTTATTAACCGCATTTTGTATCGCTTTATGCAATTCAGGCACATCCTCTGGACCGCCAAGTGACATTGAAATGACCCGAACTCGTTGATTTTGCGGACCACGCCAATCAACCGCATAGTTTATCGCATCTATAATCCAATCATAATTACCAGAGCCTTCTCCTGTTAATACCTTTAAACATAACAGTTTCGCTTTTGGAGCAACGCCAACAACGCCATTTTTATTCAAACTAGCGGCAATGGTACCAGATACGTGAGTACCATGCCCATTATTATCCTCAAATGCGTCAGGGTCACCATTATAGTCAGTTGTAAAATTTCGTCCACCAATAATCTGATCTTTAAGATCTGGATGATCAATGTTAACACCAGTATCAATAACAGCTATGACAATGTCTTCACCTTGGTTGCTTTCTTCCCAAATCACAGGTGCCTGTATTAAACTAACACCCTTTGGAGTTTCGTTCGCCTGATCAATGATCGAATTGATCGTATAAGGAACCAATTTCATTTGTAACGGTGTTTTTTTCATTTTTCTCCTCCTAGCAGATGGAATTTTTTTCTGACCTACTCTATGTATACCAAATTATGGCTGTAATTCAAATAGAAAGAAAGAATCATTCATCTCTCATTACAAAGCATCATATCTTTTTTCATACGCTAGAATGTATAAGATTTTATGGATGATAGTATAAGAAAAACTAAGGCTTTCGCCATTAGGACTTGGCAATAAGGCACGTTTTCTAATGACTGAAGTCTTAGAAAACATTGAAAATATAAAGCTCTTTTCTAAAAAGATTAATCATATCTTTGAAACAAAAGAAGACTATCTTAAAAGGCACTGACCCTTTTGATAGTCTCTTCTAGTTTCTTATAAAGTAATAACCCCGATAAGTAGTGCTAGTGCAATCATGACAAAACATGATCCTAACGCCCATTTAAAGATAAATTTTTGATGATCGCCAAATTCAACACCTGCCATCCCAACAAGTAAATAGGCAGAGGCCATTAAAGGACTCATAGCATGAACCGGCTGCCCTAATATCGATGCACGAGCAATTTCGACCGGGTCTACCCCATAAGCCGCAGCTGTTTTTGCCAAAATCGGCAAAACGCCGAAATAATAAGGGTCATTTGCCATAAAATACGTAAATGGAATACTTGTAACTGCTGTAATGAGCGCAAAATTCGAACCCCATGATTCTGGAATAACGGCAACTAAACTGTTCGCCATAGCATCAACCATTTCCGTTCCAGATAAGATGCCTGTAAAGATCCCTGAAGCGAACACTAACCCGACAACAGCCAAAACATTTCCGGCATGATTAGTTATTCTCTCTTTCTGGTCATCTAATTTTGGGTAATTAATCATAAGGGCAACAACAAACGCTATCATAAATAAAATAGGCAGTGGTAATACAGATAATATTAAACAAACAAGCAATGTAACCGTTAGGAGTAAATTAATCCATAACAATTTGGGCCGCTTGTAGTCCTCATATTCTAATGCAGCACTGTGTTCGCTTAAAGCAAGAGTTTCATCATTTGAATAATGGATCTTTGCAATGCCTAATCTTTTACGTTCCTTCCGTCCCAGGATGAACGCGGTAAATAGAGTCCATAAAGCTCCGCCAAGCATTACAGGGATAAGCGGAGTAAATACATCAGCTATATCAAGCTGCAGCGCACTAACAGCTCTTGCTGTAGGACCGCCCCAAGGTGTCATATTCATAAAACCAAAGGAAAGCATCGCAATACATGTTAAGATAAGCGGGTTCATTCCAATACGTTTATAAAGCGGAAGCATGGCTGATACAGTAATCATATAGGTTGTTGTCCCATCACCATCCAGCGCAACCAACATGGAAAGAACAGCTGTCCCTACTACAATTTTTAACGGATCTCCCTTAACAATCCTTAAAATATTTGAAACAAGCGGATCAAACAAACCGGCATCAATCATAATTCCAAAATATAGAATAGCAAACATTAACATGACACCCGTCGGCGCAACTTGTTTGACCCCTTCAAGCATCATTTCACCTATTCCATTCCCAAAACCTCCCGCTAAGGCGAACAAGATTGGGATAATAATTAACGCAACTATTGCAGACATGCGCTTCGTAATAATTAAAAACATAAATACACCGATCATTAAAAATCCTAAAATGGCTAACATTTTAATTTCCCCCTCGCTTTCACTCCATACTAAATGGCAAATATTCAATCGTTTTCAATTTAGTAGTTTCATTTTAATTGAGCGAGAGAGATCTGTAACCGTTTCCAAATTATTGTTCGTTAAATTTTTTTTGTAGGTTTTGTTCATTTTATACATGAGAAGCCTGATCTTCATATATTTGTTAGAGTAAGCAGAACGGCTCTAAATGGATTGTCGTTCTTTATTTAATTAAAAAGAAAAAGGCTGTCTCAAAACAGGAACAAACCCGTTTGCGACAGCCTCTCTACTTTATTTGGAAAAAGCAACATGTTATTTTTAACAATTAGTTAGGTATATCTTTTATGAAAGGGAGAGTGTTATTGTCATTATGTTAATCTCCCATACTGTGAGTGTTAGTTAGCGGCAGCTGTGTGATGATTCTGTGTTGGGGAGATGATACCAGATGCTAAATTCAAAATCCCATTACCTTGAAAACGCCGGCTATATTCCAATGAAACGGTTCTTTTAATAAGCTGTGCATAAATTTCAGGCTCTGTCAGCAGTCTCTCAAACTCTTTTTCGCATTGTTGAATAATAAGCGCTGCAGCTGCTGAAACATGAGGAGTTGCCATAGAGGTTCCGGATAAGACAGCAAACTTATTATTCAAATAGGTTGAGAGTATATCTTCCCCAGGTGCAACAAGATCGATTTCTTTGTTGGTATTACTAAATTCGGAAATCTCCTTTTGCAAATTTACCGCCCCGACTTGGACGACTTCAGGATATGCACCTGGGTAGGCGTGTTCATCTGTCTCATTTTTCCCATCACCATCATTTCCTGCTGCACAAACAACGAGAATATGCTGATCGACCGCTTCTTTGATTGCTTGATGGAGATCAGGGTTATTGTCTTTGCCTCCTAAAGACATTGAAATGACGCGGACACGTTCACCATTAGGTCCTCTCCAATTTGTCGCATAGCGGATCCCTTCTATCACCCATTTCGTATCACCGTAACCTTGGCCCGCCAACACTTTCAAAACAAGAACCTTTGCGTTTGGTGCTACTCCGATAACCCCCTCGTCATTTTCTTCAGCACAAATGGTTCCACAAACATGTGTACCATGTCCGTTATAATCAATAAACTTTTTTGGATCCCCATGATCGTCTGTCGTAAAATTATAGCCATCAATGATTTGATTTTTTAGCTCTGCATGGTTAGAATCACAACCTGTATCAAGAACTGCTATGACAATGCCATCTCCTTTAAATCCGTGCTCCCAAGCAGCAGGAGCACCGATTAACTCAATACCCGGTGGAATAACATTTGTGTCTTTTACGATTGTTTGAATGGTAAAAGGAATTAAACCTACTTTACTCATGTGATCCCTCCTAAAAAGTTTATTTAAAAAGTGACATAATTCCATATATCCCTAAGTACCATGATAAAAAATTGCAATTTTTTTAAATTTTCCCTCATATTTTGTTTAGTTTTGTATTATAATTTACTCGTAGCACATTCTTTTGACGATTCCCTTAGGGGCATCGTCTTTTCTTTTTTGGTTTTCTTCTTAAATCATCGATATTTTTTAATCCTAGTGTGATGGAAGAGAAAAGTGTGGCAGCAGCAACTAACAATTTGATAAGAAGCTCTAACCACTCCAACACAATTATCACCTCCTCATTACAAAAATAGCCCTACACAGTAATGGGTTGACTGGTAAGGCTAGTAAATATGAAACAAACAATATCCTTTGGGTACTATAAGGATAATTATGGAATATATGTCAATTTCATTGTACCATGTCCAAAAGATTTCAGCATTAATATTATGAATTTTCATACAATTATACCGCATATTGGCTGCTTCACGATTAGCTACCACTTACTTAATTCCTATATTAAAAAAGTAGATTAGGTATTTATTCATATTTGTTTTTTCACAGTCTTAAATTGTAATACTTTATGTTACCTTTTAACCCCCATAAAATAAGATGTTTTTTATAAATAGTGTATTAGATATAGATAGTCATCGACTATAGTACAAAACGAATAAGCTGCTAAGGAGAGGTACAATTGAATTCATATGTTAAAGATGCTTTGTTAGAATGGAAGGAAGAAATGCTGCAGCAAAAACGTGAAATTGATGAGGAATACGAAAAGATTAAATGTGACCTTCAGCTCTACTCCTATAAGTCCGGGATCACCAAACAAGTCATTCAATCCACTATTAATGATGAAATTATTAATAATATTAAAACGGCCTATCAAATTCCTTTTGTAGAAAAATATGAAGAACTGAAACAATATATAAAGGAATTAGAAGAAAAACGGAAGGTCTATCAAATGTTTGTTGAAAAGATTGAAAAAGTGAGCGAAACTGAGGAGAATGAAGCTTAATTCTTATTGATTTATTGGTTTATTTTTTGATTCTCTCTCCCATACTTGTTACTATGAATACAAATCATTTCCATTGATGGGGAGAGAAACAATGTATAAAATGTGCATTTTGCTTATACCATTGCTATTCATTACTGGCTGTTCATTAGACAACGCTCAAAAAAAGACAGAACAAGAGCAAAAAGTAAATCAAGAGGTTGAAGAAGCCGTTGCAGCTTCCACAGAAATCATTGCAACAAATTTAACGATCCCTTGGACAATCACAAAACAGGATGACATGTTCTACATAACTCAACGTGAAGGCAAATTAATCGCAATCAATCAAGAGACAGGAAATGTTACCCCACAGAAGCTAACGCTCACAAAAGCAGTCCTTCATGAAGGTGAAGGCGGACTTCTCGGCTTTGTACTGGCCCCTGATTTTGAAACAACCCAGCAAGCTTTTGCTTACCATACATATACACAAGCTGGACAGATAAAAAATCGTGTTGTGGTTCTTCAAAAGAATGAAGATACGTGGACGGAAATAAAGACACTATTGGAAGAGATCCCTGGCGGACGTATTCATAATGGCGGGAGAATGAGGATTGGCCCAGATGGTATGCTTTATGTGACAACTGGAGATTCCGGTGAACCAGAGCTCTCACAAAATAAAAACAGTTTAGCAGGAAAGATCCTTCGCATGAATCTAAATGGGACAGTACCCGAAGATAATCCGATTCAAAACTCTTATATATACTCATATGGGCACCGAAATCCACAAGGTCTCGCTTGGGATAACGAGGGGAATTTATATAGCTCTGAACATGGTCAAAGCGCCCATGATGAAATTAACCTTATTAAACCTGGCAGCAACTATGGCTGGCCTGTAATTCAAGGCGACGAAGAGGCACCTGGCATGGTGAAACCGATTTATCATACTGGAAACATTACATGGGCACCATCTGGAATTGACTATCATGATGGGAAACTTTATATCGCAACCTTAAGAGATTCGAAAATTCGCAAGCTTGATCTTACGAATAAATCAGTCAGCATTTTACATGATAAGAGCGGAAGAATGCGCGATGTATATGTTGAGGACACTCATTTATATTCGATAACGAGTAATCGTGATGGCCGGGGCACCCCTCAGGAAGATGATGATAAATTAATAAAAATTGAACTTTCATCTCAAGAGTAATGAAAGATGAAAAAAATGAGGAATCGCATAAATGATTCCTCATTTTTTCATCTAGTTTTAAACTGTTATTGGACTTAACAATACATCAACTAACCGATCCATGCCCAATTTTATCTTTTCAGGGGTAGAATGACTAAAGTTTAATCGGAACGTATTGTACTTAGGCTGGTCTACATAGAATGGAGCCCCAGGTACAAAAGCAACACCTTTTTCCACTGCAATTTTGAGCAAGGTCGGTGTATTTAAATGCTCCTGCCCCTCTACCCATAAAAACATTCCACCCTTAGGCTCTTTCCATGTAAAAATACCTGGCTCCAATTTATTCAAATAATCCTTCATAATGATCATTCGATTGTAATATTCCGTTCTCAATGTTTGAATATGACCTTCCAAGTTAAAATCACGTAATAAGTAGTATAACGCTTGCTGATCAAGTGAACTTGAGTGCAGGTCTGCCATTTGTTTTGCTTGTGTCATCATTTTAATAATCGGAGAAGGACCTGTAACCCAACCTGTACGTAAAGCAGGAACAACCGATTTGGAAAATGTGCTTGTGTAAACCACATGGCTTTGCTCATGATCAAATGATGCGACAGAAGGATATTCTTCACCTTCATGAAATTGGATATCACCATAAGGATCGTCCTCAAGAACAAGTACCCCGTATTCATAACAGAGATTCAAAAGCTGCTTCCTCCGTTCTGTACTCCAAACCTTTCCGTCAGGATTAGAGAAGGTCGGAATAATATAAATAAATTTTGGATGGTAGGCTTTAATCTTCGCTTCTAAATCATCATACTCCATTCCATGTTCATCACTAGTTACTGCCACTACCTTAGCCCCATAGGAGCGAAAAACCTGCAAGGCTGATAAATAAGTAGGATCTTCCGTTAAGACAACATCCCCTGTGGATAGGATAACCCTTGAAAATAAATCAATTGCTTGTTGTGATCCAGTCGTGATCAGCATGTTTTCAAGATCCGTATTCATTCCTTTTCCAGCCATCCTTGCTTGAATCGCCTCTCTAAGCGGTTTAAATCCTTCTGTTAAACCATACTGCAAACTTGATGTTCCTGAGGCAAATACCTTATCATAAGCGATTTGAACATCAGCTAATGGAAATAAATCTTCAGACGGCAATCCGCCTGCAAAGGAAATAACGTTCCCTTGCTGAATAACAGCCAGAATATCCCTAACTGCTGATGATTTATAATTCTTCGTTTGTTCAGAAAATGAGTATTCCATAAGAAAATCCCTTCCTCTTTATCTAAGTAATAACATGATTCGAAACATATGAGTTCAAAAAATTCTAACTATTTATATTACAGAAACACGTAATCCTGCCATATCATCATTTACATATCATATACCACACACTATGTATCTATCAAGTGTTTAAACGAAATATTCAGAAAACTTTAACACCTTTTTCAAAGTGTATAGTCATTTAAGTTCAAATGGTTGAAGGTAAGAAAAGAATCATTGTTTATCCCCCCTTTAACCCTGGAATAACATAATAAAGCTTACATACATGAAAAGAGAGACCAGCTCACAATTGAAGCCAGTCTCTCTACCTCACTTTAAGTGTTATTTTCTAGGATCAACATAATCAGGATAATCGGTAATAATAGCGTCTACTCCCATTTCAAAAAGGAAATCAGCTGCCTCTTGGCTTCGAACAGTCCAAGATGAAATTTTCATTTCAAGTGAGTGTACTTGATTAACTAAATCTTTTGTCACAATTCCATAGTGTGGATTAAAGTAATCAGCATAGGTAGAAAACTCCTGTAATGCTTCCTTAGTTGTATGCAATTTTGAAGATGTTAAAACACCGATCGGAACTTTAGGCAGTAGTTCATTCGTAAGTTTCATTGATTCAAAGTTAAACGATTGAATAATAATTTTTTCATTTTGCGGTTCATCTAGATTTCGTTCTTTTAATTCCTGAGCGACACTCGCTTCAATTCCCGGGTAAAGCTCTGGAGCCTTTAACTCAATTAAAATGCCGATCTTACCATGATAGCGATCAAGAATTTCAGCAAATGTCGGGATTTTTTCTCCAGTAAATTCCTCACCCTTCCAGCTTCCCGCATCAAGGCTTCTCAGCTGCTCAAATGTTAAATCACCTACTTTTCCTGTACCATCAGTTGTGCGATCAACAGTCGTGTCATGGATAAGCACCAATTCGCCATCCTTGCTCCGTTGAACGTCAATTTCGATGTAGTCGGCTTTCATTTCTACTGCTTTATCAAACGCAGCAATTGTGTTTTCCGGCGCATATGCTGAGGCACCGCGGTGTGCTACATTATCAACCTTTTTTGCATCCCCTGTTGAATCGTTTGCAAATGATTGGTGCAACGGACTAAATAATAACGTAAATGCAATCGAAGCACCTGCTAATAATTTTCTGTTCATGTTTTACATCTCCTATCTAAATTGAATAAGTACAAATTCATTTTAGTTAAGAAATATTGATCCAATATGTAGTTTTAGTTACAGCAAATTATTGTTATTGTGAAAAAAAGTAGGATGAAGCTCTTATTTTCATTTACAACTTACCACCATACTACTTTAACGCATAACTGCATACCTTCCGGGATAAAAAGGCCATATTTTTATTAATGATATATAGTCATTTAGTTAGATCACTCTTGGATAAATAAGGTAAATCATCACATATTGAAATGGGATTTTTAATATACAAATTTCTAATGAACTAATCAGCTTTAAAAAATTTCCTATTTGCAGATCAATTTTTCATTAAAACAGCTGATGGTAAAATTGACTTATTGTGGATATAAATCCTATAATTTAGCTTCTATTGGATCGGTTGGTTATTAATGGTTGAGTTTGTAACGTTTCTATTACATAATTGTAATAACGTAATGTAACTGTTAGGTGCTTGTCCTTTTTAAAGCAGCTTTTCATGTTAAGATAGGACTCATTGATTAGCATAAAGTCAGCTAACAAGGAGGACATATAACATGAAAAAAGGCATTGTATCCTTAATCACAACGGCTCTATTTTCAGCAGGATTTGCCGTAAACGCATCTGCTGAAGAAATAAAAGTAAAAGAGGGAGACACTCTTTCCGAAATCGCGAAGCAAAAAGAGGTGTCTGTTGATGATCTAAAGGAATGGAACGATTTAACTGGGGATATTATTCACCCTAATGATACATTAGAGCTTCCAGAGTATTATGAAATTGTGAAAGGAGATTCTCTTTGGAAGATTGCCCAGAAGAATAACTTAACTGTTGATAAGTTAAAAGACCTTAATGATATAGATTCACATATCATCCACCCGGGTGACGAATTAATTCTTGATGGTGTGGATGCTGCTAATGTAAAAGCAGCAACAACTAAGGCAAAAACAACAGAAAAAAAAGTTGCTTCTAAGCTCGAAAAAGCTCCAGTAAAACAAGCTAAACCATCAGTTGAAAAAGAGTTAACGGTCACAGCAACTGCTTATACGGCAAACTGTGAAGGATGTTCTGGAATTACAAGTACCGGTATCGACTTAAATGCAAATCCAGATCAAAAGGTTATTGCTGTTGATCCAGACGTCATTCCACTAGGTACAAAAGTTCATGTAGAAGGATATGGCACAGCGATTGCAGGAGATATTGGCGGTGCAATAAAGGGCAACAGAATTGATGTCTTTATCCCTTCAAAAGCAGAAGCAAAAGAATGGGGCCGAAAACAAGTAGAAGTGAAAATTCTAAATTAAAATATAAGGGTCAGACACCTCAAACATTTGTGATTAGATTGCATGAGGGTCAGACCCTTTTAGTTTAATCAATATTCTTTAAAATTCCTTCGAAGAAAAAGGCAAGAAAAATTTCACACCGCGCTTGTTAAATGGTAGTATTTTCAAATCAGCAAGTAAATGACTGATATAGCCTAAAAGACATGCTAGAAAAACACCTTGGCTCTCAAGTGAAACCTCTAAGTAATAAGCAATAATGCCAACATAACCAATTCCTAAAAGCGAGTGAGTATAGCTGCGATGTGGAACAAAAGAAGCGAAGATCACATAGATTCCTAAAAGGCTTAACCACATTTCTTGTAATAGCAATCCCCCTCCCAGAACACCTAATCCTGTAACTGTCAGCATATGCCGCTGCTTAATAAAAGAAGAAATAATCATAATAGCAGCTCCAATACATATCCCCAGCCACTTATTTGTCCCTGTTTCTTCAAGAAGAATATAACCGATCATTAAAAAGCCGATAAATTGTGCAATAGAGCGAATTAACGTATGAGAAAATGTAATTTTATTGCTTAATTTTCCATCTATATCTAAATCGGGCATTAACCCTGCCACACTGCCGATGCCAATTAATAGCAGCATTCCACCTGGATCAGCCTGTACCGATTGAGCAGTGATAACCCCAACACCAGCTCCAATTGTTGCATGTGCAGTTCCGTTCATGACAACCACCTTTTTTCTATGTATTTTTTCATGCAGAATAATAGTATACATGAAAGTTAAAAGAAAAAAGTAAAGAATTTTTTACAAATAACCATTCTATGTTACCCTAGTGGTTAAAGACATGAAAATGTGATTGATAGAAAGAGGTTATCGCCATGCTTTCCTTTACAGAAAGAGTCATTAAGATTATTCAAAAGATTCCTCCAGGAAAAGTGATGACATATGGACAAATTGCCAGTTTAGCCGGCAGTCCAAGAGGTGCAAGACAAGTGGTGAGAATCCTTCATTCCATGAGTGCCAAATATCAGCTTCCATGGCATAGAGTCATCAATGCTAAAGGGGAAATTGCCTTCCATGACGAGGAAATGTTTTTATCGCAAAAGGAATTTCTTGAGGATGAAGGAGTTATGTTTAAACATAATCATATTGTTGATTTAAAGAAATATCAATTTCATCCTTTACTAGATGATGAAATAAAATAAAACAGGCTGTCTCGAAAAAGTTAAACCCTTTTGAGACGGCCTCATACAATTGATTATTCGTCCTTGTTATTTTGATCCCCAAGATCTTCAGCGTCTTCTACTGGATCTTCAGGATCTGGAGCTGCATCATTTTCATCATCTTTATTCATCGTATCATTTTGATCGACACCAGGAATATTTTCTTCACCCTCGATCGCATCATCAAGGTTATTGTTGTTGTCATTATTGTCTGTCCCATTTTCATTAACACCATTGTTATCTTCCGGAGGCGCTGGGTCCGGGTCGACATTACAGCCAACTGAAACGATTGCAGCTAATAAAATACTTGTAAGCATGAGTAACCACTTTTTATTCATGATCAAGCCCCTTTCATATTGTTTATGTAAATCATTGTTATCTTCCCCTGAAGAACTAGTAATATGCATAAAAAAACTAAAAACTTCTAACTAATGTCAGAAGTTTTTATAATCAATTTATTCGTTATTTTTCTCCCATTCGGAATATAAGCCTGTTCCATTGCATGTGTGACAATCAAATGTATTCGCCGTGTATGGACTTGGTATTGTCGTAAATCCGCTTCCGTGACAAACAGGACATTTCCCAAGTTCTTTCATCTGTGCTTCATGTTTTTCCTTATAAGCATGATACCAGCCTTTGATAAGTTTAACGATCTTCACTTGCATCACCTTAAGTTGTTTTCTTCAGTATATTCAGCAACTGGGGACAAGGTGAATGTAATTTTTTGGATATTACTTCAGATGTAAATCAGTCCTTCATTGGTTATACACATGAAATTTTTAAAAAAACATAAAAAAAGTTCGACAAATTCATTAAAATTTAAGTGAAATTCTACAAGATCGCCATTAAATTACATGCTATTTTCCAATGATTACCTCTGTTTTGTCGAGACTCATCTAAAATAGGCGTAATATTTTGATTATTTTCACACTTGAATTTTGTTAACATAAAACCTGTTAATTCCTATTAATCAGGACAACTAAGAGGAGGATTCCAATGGAAAACATTGTTAATTTAATAAAACATGATGAGGAACATAATCAAGTTTCCATCGATGACGAAGAGCTTGAATACTTTTATAAGTTATGGGAGGAAGACCGCTTATAAAAGCTTAAAATCAATAGAATAGCCTTTTATTACCATGATCTCAGGAAGAGAAGAAAAATAACTCCTTCTATTCCTGGGTTACAAAGCATAAGTAGAAAAGGAATCATTTATTTTAAAAAAGAAAATGATATCAGGAGGAACAATTTTGAAGAAACAATGTATTGCCATGCTTTTAGCTGGTGGAAGAGGAACTAGATTAAAAAACCTTACAGAAAATTTAGCAAAGCCTGCAGTTCACTTTGGTGGTAAATATCGAATCATTGATTTTACCTTAAGCAATTGCAGAAATTCAGGTATTGATACAGTCGGTGTTTTAACGCAGTATCACCCTCATGTTCTACAAAGCTATATTGGCGATGGCAAGGAATGGGACTTAAGCCGAAGAGACGGTGGTTTAAGCATTCTCCCTCCATATCAGTGTGAAAAAGGCGAAAGATGGTATGAAGGAACAGCACATGCCATTTATCAAAATCGACACATCATTGAACAATATGACCCAGAGCATATCCTTGTTATATCAGGTGATCATATCTATAAAATGGATTACAGCAAAATGCTAAGGGAACATATCACCTCTTCAGCAGATGCCACAATATCAGTCATTGAAGTCCCATGGAACGAAGCAAGCAGATTTGGTGTGATGAAAACGGAAGCAAAGACAGGGAGAATTCTCGATTTTGAAGAAAAACCTAAAAATCCATCATCAAATTTAGCTTCAATGGGAGTCTATATTTTTAAATGGAAGACATTAAAATATTATTTAGAGCAAGAAGAAAGAAATCCATTTTCCTCTAAGGATTTTGGGAAAGATATCATCCCGGCAATGCTTCGAAAAAATCTAAAGCTTGTAGCCTATACATTTAACGGGTATTGGAAAGATGTCGGAACCATTGATAGTTTCTGGGAAGCAAATATGGATTTGCTAAAAAAAGAAACAAATATACTCCTGCATGACAAGGATTGGAAAATTTACACGGTTGAACAAACTCATCCCCCTCAATATCTTGATGCTGCTGCTAAAGTATCACAATCGCTTATTAGTGAAGGCTGCGAAATCTATGGAACAGTTGAAAACTCTGTTCTATTTAGTGGTGTAAAGGTAGCGAAAGGAGCTATCATCAAGAATTCTGTTATTTTGCCAAATGCAGTTATCGGAAAAAATGCACATATTGAAAAAGCTGTCATTTGTACAGGTATACATATAGGAGATGAAGTTACCGTAGCAGCTAATAATGCTGCAAACGGGATTAGCTTAGTTGGAGAAAATCTCGTATCACAAAACAATGAGCGTGTATTATCAAGTGTCATTTAACAAGATAAGCAATGCCTGTTCTCTTCACAAGGAAACAGGCATTGCTCATTTTGTTATTAAGTAAGCTGTAACATAAAGTCGTTATTTGTTTAAAAACCTCTAATTTTTTCCGTTTATTATATAATCTGCTGATAAATGTAGATAAATTTTCACGTCTACATGCAGGAAAACATGATTGTTTTCGAAAAATATTAAGGAGGACAAAAGTCTATCAAAAAAGAAGGAAAGGTGGTCGTTGTTGGTGAGAGACGATATGACCTTACAACAAATTGCTGAAGGTCTTCCTAAATCCGTATTAAATGCATCTGACAAAGACTTGGAAGGATTCCAAAAAATCATAGAAGAAACAATTAAACTTCGAGAAGGTCATAGAAATTTACAAAAAATGATTAAAAATTTTTCTACTTCTGGAATTCAGCGAACTTAAACAATTGAAGCGATTTTTTCGACATGCATTTATTGCTAAGACTATTTTTTTCTACCGCCTGATGACCCCACATGTAGGTCTTTGAATATAGCTCCTTTTCAAAAAAGGGTTATAGTCAAGGACCTACCAAATGGGTAACAAAAACATTCATTAAAAAAGTCAGCAAAAATCCTTTTGCTTTCATCTAAATAGATCCTGCTTTATAAAGCCTATGAAACCGCCCGTTTTTCTTTACTCCATGCCTGTACCTTACAAAAATAATCCTTTTTTCATAAGATGTATTATCTTTTACGTTAGGTGGTGAATCGGATGGGCAAAGATGGCGGCGGATTCGGTTTCGCATTAATCGTTGTATTATTTATCCTCTTAATTATTGTAGGTTCAGCGTATGTTCGCTAATAACAACTTTTCTCCTCTTTAAACTCCAGATTTAATTCACATCATCTTATTTAAACCTTCAAAAAAAAGGGCTGCCTCAAAACTAAAGGGTCACCACCAACACCATATATAGGTGATAATTGGTAGAGTTTGACCCTTTTGAGACAGCCCCTGTCAAATTAATCAGTTGTTTTCTTTCTAAGCATAACCATCATCACTGTAATGATACTAAAGGCAATAAAGGCTAAAAATGGAATTGTGATAAATCCCAGCAAATTGATATACTCGCCTGAGCATGGGATACCACTTGTACACATTTCGAACTTTTGCAAGAATGGAATTTTCTGCAAGGAGTAATGATAGGCTGAAATAATCATTCCTATAATCGAGAACGGTAAAACATATTTATAAACTTTGCGATCATTATGATAAAATGCGATGCCGATCACGAAAGTTAATGGATACATAAGAATACGCTGATACCAACATAGTGTACAGGGTATAAAATGCAATACCTCACTAAAAAATAGACTTCCTAACGTCGCAATGAGAGAAGTAACCCATGAAAACAGTAATGACTTATTCAATTCTATTCACTACTCCTCTTGTGAAGCCTCTTCAACCATTGCTTTAAAGTCTTCATAGCTATTGCCTTCGAATTTTTTCCCATTTACATAGAGAGTTGGAGTACCAGTTATTCCGAGATTGTTGGCTTTCTCCATATCAGTATCCCAAGCATGCTCTGATTCATTACTTTTAAATGCTTGCACCACTTTTTGAACTTCCTCTTCTGAAACAATTTCCTTTAAGGTATCTTCAAGAAATGTTTCTGTAAAAACATCGATTCTTTCATATTTTAAGTCAGCTGGCTGTTTTGTAAAAAGAAGTTCATGGAACTCCCAAAATGTATCATTCCCAAGCTCCTGGTAAACAGCCTCGCCAAACTTTGCCGACCGGATCGAATCAATGTTAATGAACGAATAATTCATAAAATAAAATCTTGCTTTCCCTGTGTCAATAAAATCCTGCTTGATCTGGGGGAGAAACGACTCATTAAAATTTTTACAGACAGGACATTTATAGTCACCAAATTCAACAATTTGAACAGGTGCTGTTTCTTCCCCAAGAAACGGTTGGCCATTGTAATCAAATGCTTCAACTTTTGTTGTTGTATTTGCCAGAAAGAACAAACCGCCCATACATATTGCCAACAGACCGACGATCCAAAAGATAAGCTTTGGAGATTGCGTTTTTGATTGTTTTCTTTTTCCTTTTGACATGATTGCACCTACTTGATTTTTTGTCAGTAATAACTAGGCTGCTTTTTTATTTGTTAGTTTCGCATCAAGTGAAAATGATGATTTCGAGTTAAGAAATAGGAATAGTGCAATGGCTGCATATGTAATATCTAATTCATACGCCGAAAAACCTTCAGATAATTTTACCTTTAAGATCACGACAATCATAATGATAAAAAACAAAGGAGTAATGTACCGTGTACCTAAGCCTGCTATGAGCAGCAGACCTCCAACGATTTCGATCGCCGTAACCATATACGCCATGAATCCTGGGATGCCCATGCTTTCAAACCAGCCAGCTGTGTTTTCAACTCCACCTTGAAATTTTGCAAAACCATGAATAAAAAATGCTAATCCTAAATAAACACGCAAAATGAGAGATCCGATTTCAAAAGACTTCATTTAAACTAGCTCCCTTCAGTTAATGTTTTATGCCACCAACACTACATAGTGTAGTGTTGGTGGGTAAAAAATTACATTCCTTTTTACGAATTGCATCATTGTATATATACACTACACATTGTAGTGTATATATACTTATTGGTCAAGAATAAAAACTGATCAGAAACAAGACTAATTAGACAATAATCATTAATGTCATCAAAATCATAATCATGTTAATGGAAATAATAATCGATCTTGTTTGTAATTTGACAGGAATGGAGTTCTCTGGCTCAACCAACTGCTTTATTCGGTAATCAACCGTTCCTCCAGTAAAATGGACAAGAACCGGAGTGGAACCTCCTCCCAAGCGTGTTTTAATAAGTTTAAGAAGTGCACTGCCTAGCCCTAATTCAGATCCCATCCGCTTAACTGCATATTCATCAGCTACAAGTTCAACCAAAATTTTATAATTTTGATAAGCCCATTTTGTAAGCGGAATATACCACATGACTTCAGAGATCAGTTGTAAGATAAAGATTTTAAAAGGATCAAAATATTTTTGATGGGCCGTTTCATGATAGACTACGGCTGCCAGTTCCTCTTGATCCAGCATCTTGATTAATTGTGTCGATAGAACAATCTTTGGTCTGACAAATCCAAAGGTGAAGGCAACAGGTTCATTACAGGTAATCACTTGAATATCCATTTTTTTACGCTGGAAATGATGATTTACAGATAAAGTCAGTTGTTCGTTTTTTAACAAGGTGATCTTATTCTTTATTTTATTTATTTCCATTAGCTGTTTAATCATTTTTTTGCAAATACTAAAAATCGTGATGACAATAAAAGAATTGATTGTTAATAAAACAGAATGGTACAAGAAGGTATTTCCCTTAAATAAACTAATACAAAACTGAAAGATATTCAGATTAATGATTGTACCAAATACATGATTAACCACATACATTCCCATTTGAGCACACAGGAGGATCCCAAGAAAGAGGCCTAATCCGAAAACAACTTGTGATTTATATCTCCACATTATTTATTTTTTCCTTTTTTTAATTGGTTAATTTTTTCTTCTAGGCGATGAAGTAATTGTTGATCTACCTCTGTTAGAGAATCAAGCATATGGTTCACAACCAGGCCTCCAAACTCATCTAATAGATTATCCGTAAGCTTTTTCGATTGCTCTTCAATGAATTCTTGCTTTGTTTTTACCGGCTTGAAGAATGATGTTCTTCCGACCACCCTTTTATCGATCACTTTTTTATCAACCAGCCGATTCATTACAGTCATAACCGTATTAAAATTTGTTGCTTTTTCTTTTTCAAGCTGCTGCTGAACTTCTTTAATACTCATTTCTGAGCCTTCCCAAAGAATTTCCATAATCTTAGACTCTAAAGGACCAAAAAATCGATTCAATCCTACTTTATCAAACCGAAAATTGTTTATATTCATGTTTTTCACCTACCATTATATATTGTAGTGTAAAAGAAGGAATTCATCAATAAACAAAAGAGAGAAGGTAAGGATTATTCTTATCTTCTTTCATGAATGTTTGCTTTACAATTCTTCTCCATTTGTTTCAATAACATGTTTATACCAATGAAAGCTTTTCTTTTTGATTAAAAATGATAATTTTTATATACAAAAAGACGCTCAACCAACTGATAGTGGGTGAGCGTCTTCAAGCTTCTAACAAACTTAATTAGAACCAGCCTTTAATAATTCTTTTTGTTCATCGCTATTTTCAGCTTTTTCTTTTGCCATTTTGGCTTGTTTATATTTCCCTAACCCAATAACAGCAGCAATGACTAAAATTTCGAAGCCATATTTTACAAAGCCGTTAGCAAACAATCCGCTTAAGAAATGTTCTCCAACGATCATCTTTGCAGAAGTCCATGCTAATACACCAGCCCCAATCGTAACAATGATCGGGTAACGATCAATCCATTTAAGAATAATTGTACTTCCCCACATAACCACTGGAACAGAGATTAATAATCCAATGATGACAAGAAGCATATTTCCATGAGAAGCTCCTGCAACAGCCAATACATTATCAAGACCCATTAATGCGTCAGCGATAATAACGGTACGAATCGCTGCCCAAAAGTTATCTCCAGCCTTTACATCTCCATGATCATTGTCATCAACAAGCAATTTATAAGCAATAATCACTAGTAAAAGTCCGCCGACTAAATGAAGGCCAGGGATTTCTAATAACCAAACGACCGCAAGTGTTGCCACGATACGAATCGCAATTGCGCCAAATGATCCCCAAATAATTACTTTCTTTTGTTGGTCCTTAGGCAGGTTTCTTGCCGCAAGTCCAATTAGAATGGCATTATCTCCAGCTAAAACTAAATCAATCACTATAATAGACAAAAGTGCAGTGAGAAATTCCATTTCCATTTTTTCAACCTCCTAAAAAATTATATTTTACTACTTTCAAATTCTTTCAGAATCAAAAATAGTTTTAAACAAAATCAAAAGCGCAAGTGCCTTGTTCAGCCCCGACAAGCATAAGACGCTTAAGAAAAGAAGGTGTACTTTACCTTCAATTCTTAAGTGGCTAGGCACTGGAGCTGGATGTCAAAGCGCTATCCACAATATAGGACTTCAATAATTTCCTAGGCAAAAATAAAGAGACCTTTGCCAAAGTGGCAAAGGTCTCGCTAAGCACAATTTTATGCCAACAAAGCCGATGAACAATCGAGGTTCATGGAATGACGACTTTGTTTCAGGATAATCCTGACGCTACTCCCCTTTACGGTGGAAGGTTATTACGTATTCAAACTACTTGTTATTGTCATTATACTTTAGTCTTGAAAATATGTCTATATTTTTGATTTATTTTATGCTTCAACATCAATAAAATGCTCTTTCTTTTGCTTAATGCCGGCAATCAGGCTGAACGTAATGGCAATGATGGAAAGAACCATTAACGTTCCTGAAATCGGTCTTGTAAAGATCGTTAAAAGATTCCCATTAAAAAGATTTAACGATTGTAATAATGACTCTTCCATTAAACCGCCCAAAATAAAGACTAAAGCAATTGGTGCGACTGGAATGTCTGCCTTTTTAAATAAATAGCCGATGATTCCAAAAGCTAGAAACCCTCCTACCTCCCAAAGGCTGTTGCTGATTGAATAGGTACCTACAATCGAAACGCTAATAATGATGGGAAAAAGCAATTTAAACGGGATATTTGCCACCTTTGCCCACATTTTAGCCATTGGTAAATTCAAAAATAATAAAAGAGCGTTCCCAATAAACATACTTGCAATAACAGCCCAGACAAAATCTGCGTTTTGAACAAACATAGTCGGTCCAGGTGTGAGACCGTGAAGGATAAAGGCACCTAATAAAACCGCCATTGTTGCAGAACTAGGAATTCCTAATAAAAATAAGGGGATTAATGCGCCGCCACAAAAGGAGTTATTTGCCGTTTCAGGTCCTGCAACACCTTCAACCGCTCCCTTCCCAAAGCGAGAGGGATCCTTCGCCAGCTTCTTTTCTAATGAATATGACATGAGGGCGGGAACAACTGAACTGGTACCTGGAATTAAACCGATGAAAAACCCTAAAAGAGTCCCTCTTCCCATTGACATTAGTGAGGGCTTCCATTCGTTTCGTTGCGGAAAAAGTCCACCCATTTTTGGGGGCTGATCCGGCTTTTTAAATTGCTGTTCTGCACTTAGTAAAATTTCCGATAAGCCAAACAGACCCATTGCTATCGTAACAAAATCGAAGCCATCTAATAAATGTGCAGATCCAAAGGAAAAACGTACAATACCTGACCCTGGGGCAATCCCCACCAGAGCTAATATAAGTCCAATTGTAACAGCAATAGCTCCCTTTATAATGGATTTACCTGCCAAGCCAATCACCATTGTCATGCCAAAAATGATTAAGGCAAAAAATTCAGGAGGACCGAATGCTAACGCAAAATCGACTAATAAAGGGGCGACAATGACTAATCCAACAATTGATAATGTGCCGCCAATAAAAGAGCCGATTGCAGAAAGTCCAAGAGCAACACCAGCACGTCCTTTCTTTGCCATTGGATATCCATCAAGACTTGTAATAACAGATGCCGCTTCACCTGGTACATTTACTAAGACAGTTGTAATGGTACCACCATACATAGAACCGTAAAAAATGCCAGCAAGCATGATAATGGCAGGGATTGGATCCATTGCAAAGGTCATTGGAATTAGAAGCGCTGTTCCTGCACTGGGACCTAAACCAGGTAAAATTCCAACCAGCATTCCGACTGTTACACCGATTAAACAATATAAAAGATTTTGCCATGTAAGGGCTGTTTCGAACCCTGCTAATAAATACCCTATGGTCTCCATTGTTCTCCCTCCTTACCATCCCCACATATTTACTGGTAATGGAATATTTAAAACGGTCTTAAATCCGAGAAATAATATCATTGTGATCGCTGCTGAAATACCTAATGATGAATACCATTTGTACTCTGGAGAAAGCAGAATTAGTAACACAATCATGCTGGCGATCACAAAGCCTGAATAAGGTGAAATGATAATAAAAAGAAAAATAGACCCCAAAATAGATAATAGCTTCATCAATACCTTTCCTTTTGGAAGCAAATCGAATACACTGTTATTTTTCTCTTTTAAACTACTAAATATATAGATAATAGATAAGACTCCCAACAAACCGCTTAACCAAATTGGGAGCAGCCCTGGCCCCGGACCATACTGTCCATAGTATTCTAAAGAAAGTGACTGCCAAAAAATAATGCCGGCAAATAGCAAGAGTAAAAGTCCTACCCAAACACCGATATTCTTCAAAGTAAACATCTCCTTTCAAAAACCCTGTTCACTGATGAATCCTTATCGTATACAGAGACTGACTTATCACACATTTAGTCAGCCTCTAAATGGCTTTTGATTACCAGCCCAATAGATCCTTGAGGTCTGTAATATCCTGAATATCTTGTTCCAACATATTTCTGTACTCTTCACTACCTGCATAGCTGACCTGTGTGCCTAACTTTTCCATTTTTTCAATATGATCAGCATTGTTAATTGCTTTTTCGAGTGCAGCTTGAAGGATTTTGATTTTTTCTGGATCAACACCTTTTGGAGCTGCCAAGCCTCTTGTTGCTTGAGAATAAACACCTTCATATCCTGCTTCCTCAAAAGTAGGGACGTCAGGCAGGAAGGCAGATCGTTCTTTTGCCGCGACACCGATTACCTTTAATTGGCCGCTATTATGAAGATTATAGGCTTCACCTGCGCTTGTTACTAAAATATCAATATGACCGCCTAAGAAAGCTGTTGAGCTATTTGCGGTCCCTTCAAACTGAACTGCTTCAATCTTAGTGCCAAGCTTTTGATTCATTAACAATGAAACTAGATGCTCATCACTTGCAACCCCAGAACCATTTGCTTTTACCTTATTTTTTTTCGCATATTCAATTAACTCTTGCATATTTGTAAAGCGTTTCTCATCTGTACGGATTGCAATAACTCCTGGATCAGCCACATGATTTGCAAGCACTTCAAAGCTGTCTAAATTTACTTCACGTTTTACAGAGGGGTTAACAAGTCCGCCAGCAATGTTAGGAGAGTTTAAATAACCAATTGTATATCCATCAGGCTTTGCAGTCGCAAGAGCTGTCCAGCCTACCCAGCCGCTGCCGCCAGGCTGATTGATAACATTTACTGGAACACCTAATTCTTTTTCTAGAAATGGTGTTAACGTACGGGCGGTTGTATCTGTACCGCCCCCAGCATCATAAGAAACGATTACTGAGATTGGTTTTGTTGGATAATCTGTCTCTGATGTGTCCTTTGTTCCTGATGAGGATGAAGCTGCCCCCTGATTACCCGAACAAGCTGTAAGAACCCCGATGATGAATAAAAGCATTACTGCAAATGACCATAAACGCTTCATGTTACATCCCCCTTTAATAATCTTAGACTTTATATTATCTATCAAATGGTAGATAACGCTTACAATTTATCGGTTATTCGACATTCGTTTTAGATGAAGACTAAAAAAATCCTTTTACAAACTTTTAGTGAAATACCCTTTATATTCTCTAATAACGTTATAAATATGCCGTCTAAATTCAAACGCTTACATTTTTGCTTAGGTATCAATATTTACATTCTTATTTTCAACTGGATATTTTTCTATTGATGATGTAATGATTTCCTCCAATATCTTGTAATGCTCCTTTTCGACTGGGATTACAGGCGGCTTAACTGTGTTCCCAACAGGAAGTCCAACAATTTCCATTCCCGCTTTAATGAGGGATATGGCATATCCTTTTCTGGATTTACGAATACGATTAATCGGAAGAAGAACATCCACATATAATTGCCTTACTAGGTGATGGTTTCCTTTAGTTAGTGCTTTATAGTACATTCTAGAAATATGCGGCAAATAGTTTGATATCGCAGAAGAATATGTGTTGAAACCTAACGGCATATAGGTTGGCATCGTAATTTCTGCAAACGGCATTCCGTTAATCCACTGTAGACGATCCCCGATTGTTTGTGTTTGTTCAACTACCAGTTCCATTTTTCCATGTCCATCTTTAAGCCCAACAACTTGCGGATAATCTAGCAATCTTTGCAATGTTTCTAGTTCTAAAATGGCATTATCCCTCTGATAAACAATGGCGTTTAAATTGCTATTCTCAAGGATCTCTTTATAGTAATTATAGATCCCCTCCTGCTCTCCTTCGATTAAATAAGGCGGCAGAGTTAAATACCCATCAGCACCTAAATCCTCCGTTAGCTTTACTTGTTCAATCGCATGTGCAATATTACCGCCAACACCTGTATAGACTGGAACCTTTCCTGAAGCAGTCGTAATAGCCACCTCTACCATCGACTGGTACTCGCCCTTACTTAATGCATGGAATTCTCCAGATCCGCAAGCAATAAAAATTGCTGTCAAGCCCTCGTCAATTAAAAACTGAATATTTCTTTCCAATGCCTTCTCATCAAGCCTTCCATTCTCACCCAATGGTGCTACTGGAAAACCTAAAATTCCCTTTGGAGCCTTCCTTTCAACAAGTGTCATCCTTACTACCTGCCTCTCCCCTAATTTTGTTGGGCATTTAAGACCATACCGCATCTTCTCTTTCGTCCATTTGTCATACAATTAATTTCTGATTCAATTGTATGACAAATAAAATTGACTGTCAATTCAAAAAATAAAAATTCATGAGCATTTTCTTTTTTGCCGCTGAAAGAGCAAAAGTGCAAACGACATGCCGGTACAAGAATTTAATCATTTCCTTAAAAATAAAAAAAGCTAACTCTAGGGGCATACCCTTTTGAGATAGCTTTTAATAATCATTCTTTCCTTTCAGCCAACAAGCGCAGGGAAAAGATCGTTTTTTCTCCGGTGCTTTTCCTTAAAAACATATCACCGCCCTGTGCTTTTGCTAAAAGCAAGCTGAACGGCAAGCCTAGACCAAGTCCTCGTTCTACATGTTTTTTGTTTTCTCCACGATAAAAGCGTTCAAAAATAAATGGGTGCTCTTGCTCAGAGATGCCGTAGCCATTATCTGATACATCAAGGGAAATATAACCGCCATCTCTGTACAGCTCAACAGAAATTTCCCCTTTTTTTCTCTCTTTGACGGCGTGAAGGCTATTATTCAATAAATTCACGAGGATTTGCTGCAGTCTAACATGGTCTGCAATCGCAAAAAGCTGTGTTTCATGTGTTGTAAACGTAAGATTTACGTTCGCTAATTGCTGCTGGTGAACAATTTCCCACTGATAGATGATCTCTTTCACAACCCGGCATAAGTCCATCTTTTCTGGATTTACTTTAATCGAACCTGCGCTAAAACTATTAAAATCTAATAAATCCTCCACCATCTTCTGCAGTTTATTTGCCTCATTTATGGCCATTTGGACAAATTCCTTACTCTGATCTCCTGTGACAACATTGTCTCTTACAGCCTGAATCAAGGCACTTACCGAGGTAATCGGTGTTTTTAATTCATGTGTTACACCTGCGAGCAATTCCGTTCTTAGGGCTTCAAGATGTTTAAGACGATTCGTCATTTCTTTGAAGGAGATGACAAGCTGATGCAGCTCTTTTTCTTTTACATCTTCGTTTAATTCAATTTCATAGTTCCCCCGCATTAGCTCTCCTGCTGCTGTTGCCACTTGTTCAACTGGTCTTGCTAATTTTCTGGACAATGAGTAGATAACGAACCATCCTAATATCGCTAACCCTCCCAGAAGTAAAGCTAGCAGCTGATATTCCTCACGATTCATATTTGTTAAGTCTGTAATCGGTTGAATAATAATGATGGCACCAATGGTTTCTTCATCAACTACGATAGGCGAAATAACAGCATATGCGGTTCGAAACCGGTCTGATGAAATTTTTTCCACTGATAAGGCTTCTGGTATTTCTAATAACCTAACAAGTTCATCTTGCTTATTAGGCTCAGTATGATTGGGGCCTCTAGGACCTATTGATAGCACTGTCCCTTCATTTGTTTTCAGATAAAATTCCAATGGCTCCCGGTTATTTAATACTTTTTCCCGATCCTCGAGGATAAACGGCAATTTAGGACTTACCATTATCTTCCCTTCTTCATCTACTACTCGATCTGATAGCTCTTGTGCAATTAATTTTGTTAGCTCAAGCTTGCTTTCGATGGTATTATGCCGTATCCAAAAAATTGAAACGACTGCGATGATCAGTAAACCAATCACAAGTGTAACTAAATATCGTCTTGTCCAATAATATAATAGCGGAGTTTTTGACTTCTTCTTATTTAACATAGAATTGGTAACCCAATCCGCGAAGCGTTTTAATCTCTCCATCAGCCTCATCCCATCCGCTTAATAATTTACGAATTCGTTTTATGGCAAGATCGACTGCCCTGTCGCTCCCTTCATAATCATATCCCCAGACATTTTCGATCAGCTGCTCCCGTGTAAAGGTTTGGTTCGGATGCTCAGCTAAAAATAGAAACAAGGATAGATCTCTAGGAGTAAACTGAATTTCGATTCCGTTTAAGAATACCTGATGAGCAAGAAAATTAATTTTCAATGACCCATAAAGTTTAACCTTGTCGGCTTCTTCAAGCTGCGGCGATCTTCTAAGAACAGCACTCACTCTAGCAAGCACCTCCTCAGCGACAAACGGCTTTGTAATATAATCATCTGCTCCACTGTCAAAGCCTTGTAATTTTTGATTCATATCTGATAAAGCCGTAATCATGATGACGGGACAGGAGCTTTTTTCACGAATTTTCTCTAATACACCCCAACCATCTAGCTGCGGCATCATAACATCTAATAAAATGAGCGCCGTCTTTAGTTCATCAGCTTTTTGTAATGCTTCTACACCATTATAGGCATAGTGTACCTCATACCCCTCTTTTTCTAAATATGCACCTAGCACCATCGAAATGGCAATTTCATCTTCTACAACTAAAATTGTTTTCATCACTGTTTCCTTTTTCCTTCGATTATACTAAAACTGTCCTGATTGGAAAAAGGAGTTTGACATCTTGATTAGTCAAACTCCACCAAAAACTTCGTTTAATGTCGTAAAGCAGCTAAAGGACTTAAGTTTGCCGCTTTGTTTGCAGGGAAGATGCCGAAAGCAACACCGATGATAATGGAAAAGCTAACGGCAACACCTACCGCGAGCCAGGAAATGGATACGGCCATGTCTAATAGTCGAGAAAGAACCTCTGCACTTCCTATTCCAATAAGAACACCAAGCAAACCGCCAAGAGCGCTTAATACGGTTGCTTCAATTAAAAACTGTGTTAATATATCCTTCTTTTTTGCACCAATCGCTTTTCGAATCCCAATTTCTCTCGTTCTTTCCGTTACAGAAACGAGCATAATATTCATAATTCCGATTCCGCCAACTATAAGGGAAATGCTGGCTATACCTGCAAGCAAGAGGGTCATTGTATCTGTTACAGATGTTAATGCCTCCTGAATATCTGATTGATTCCGTACATTATAGCTTGTTTCATCCCCGCTAAATTGATTGTAGAGGAATCGTTCAATTTTAGCCATTCCCATATCAACCGTATCTTCTGACGCCATTTTCACATCAACTGAATTAATCACGGTTTGACCTAAAAAGCGTTGTGCAGTAGCGAATGGGATAAGGACCATATCATCAACAGAGCCTTGCAGCTCCTCACCCTGTTCCTCGAGAACGCCAATTACTTTAAAGGTGGTTCCATCTATTTTTACTTCGTTTCCAACAGGGCTTGTAAATCCGAATAATTCTGTTGCAACATTTGAGCCTAAAAGGGCAACCTTGTTGCGGTTTTCATCATCAATATATAAAATAAACCGACCTGAGCTGACCACAGTCTCTTGGACATCTTCATATGATGGGGTAACACCGTTAATGGTGACACTTTCCATACTGGTTTTGCCATTTTTTACTGTTCCACTTCCTGAAACGGTTGGTGACACAGCCACCACTTCAGAATATTCCTCAAATCCCATCACCTCATCATAATCAACAACTTCTTCACTTGTTGTATTCCCTTGTATCGAAACAGATACCATTGTCGTTCCTAATGATGAAACATCTTCTGAAACAGACTGTGAAGCCCCTTGTCCAAGTGAAACGAGTGCAATGACAGCTGAGACCCCAATGATAATGCCCAGCATCGTTAAAAAGGCTCTAAGTTTATTGGTAACAATATTTTTAAAAGCAATTTTGATTGCTTGCCCTAGCTTCAATGGACAAGCACCTCCCTTCTCTCAGAGATTTTTCCATCTTGAATGCGAATCACCCGCTTAGCTTGTTTCGCAATTTGTAAATCATGTGTAATTAAGATGATGGTATGGCCTTGATGATTTAAATCCAGTATCAGATTCATTACTTCAATACCAGTTTTACTGTCTAATGCGCCGCTTGGTTCATCTGCAAGCAAGATCGGCGGATTTCCGGCAAGGGCTCGGGCAATTGCCACCCGCTGCTGCTGTCCCCCTGATAATTCGGTTGGCCTGTGGCCGGCGCGGTCAGCCAAACCAACCTTTTCTAAAGCCTCCATGGCAATTTCTTTTCTCCGATTACTGTTTAAGCCACGGTAAATGAGTGGAAGTTCGACATTTTCAAATGCAGAATGCTTAGGCAATAGATTAAATGATTGAAAAATAAACCCAATCTTTTGATTACGCACCTCTGCTAATTGTTTTTGCCTAAGGGAAAGGACATTTTCCCCATCAAGAAGGTATTCTCCTGTATCAGGGACATCGAGACAGCCAATCATATTCATAAGCGTTGATTTTCCTGAACCAGATGGACCAATAATGGCGATAAAGTCTCCTTTGTTGACGGAAAAGCTGACATCATCTAACGCTTTAACGGTTTCTCCTCCAAGTGTATAGTGTTTACTAATATTTCGTATTTCAACGATGCGCTGTTCTTCAATCATTGACCCATTCCTCCCCGATTACCGCCTCCAACTTGAGGCATTTGTCCTCCATCCATGCTGCCAGGGAAGCCCTTTTGCATCATTCTATCCATCGTCTCCTCTGTATCATCACTCCTTGATTGAAAAGTTGGAAGAACGACCTCTTCACCCGCGCTCAAGCCACTGACTATTTCAGCCACTTCTTCATTTTGCAGGCCTACTTCAACCGTTTTTTGTGTTGTTTGTGCGGATGAGTTTTCTGTACTAGACGTGCTTGAATCTGAAGTTTGCTCTTCTTCTGTTTGTCCAGCTGCTTCTGTTGTACTTTCTCCTTCTGCTGGAACAAGGACATAATATTGGTCACCCTGTTTTTGAACAGCTTCAATTGGAACAGTAACGACATTTTCCTTGCTTTCCGATGTAATCACTGCCTCTGCAGTCATTCCTACTTTTATTCCTGTCGGTTTATTAATTTTTACATTAACAGCATATTGTGCCACACTGCTGCTTTCAGATTCATTAGCTTCTTTTGAGACACTTGTAACTGTCCCTGTAAATTCTGTATCAGGAAGGGCACTTACGTCAATTTGTGCGGTTTGTCCAACCTTCACCTTTGAAATATCTAATTCATCCACGTTTACAACCATTTGCAGATTGCTGTAATCAGTAATTTCAATCAATTCCGTTCCCTTTGAAATCGTATCTTCCGCCTCCACATTTAATGTGGTAATTTCTCCTGAAAACGGTGCTTCGATTGGATCTAGATCATCGTCTTCAAAGGTGATTAAATCATCGCCTTCTTCAACCGTATCACCAACTGCAACTAAAACCTCTTCCACAACAGCATTAATTTCTTCAGCTGTGATGACCTCTTCATTTATCGTTGAAATGCTCCCTGTACCGCTTACCGTCACTTCGACATTCCCGGTTTCTGCAACAGCTGTTTGTGTTTCCATAGTAGTCGTACTTGCTTCCTCCTTTTTATTACTGAAAATTCCATAGGCGGTTGCTCCTCCGCCAATAACCAATACAAGTATGACAATGCTTATGATCCATTTTTTCATTTTTCTCTTCCTTTCTTTTTACAAGTTAATCGTATCCTACGAATTTTTTTCTAGCAGAATTGTTTTGTTAGTGGACATAAACTGTTTACATGTACAAGCATAAGTCCGTAATGTGTCAAGCAAATGTCAGAATTGATTTTTTAAAGGAATTTTGATGAAATAAAAAAAGCGCAAGGCGCTAAGCATAAGGCGAACAGAAATAGAAGGTGTTCTTTACCTTCAATTCCTGTTTGACTAGACCCTAGAGCCGATGGCGCCTGGAGCTAGATTCAGAAACGCAAGCTATGTTAAGAAAATATATAAATTCTGGTGTTATAAAAAAAGACCCCAGATTGAAAACTGGAATCATTGTTTCACTTACAATTATCTTTTTAGTAAGTCCTCGCGAACAGGTGTAAATGTATCTAGTAAAATTGATTCTTCTAATGCTGTTACACTGTGTTTTGCATGGCTTGGAATATAAATTGTCTCCCCCTGGTTAAGAATGGTTTCCACTCCATCAATCCGAAAGGCGATTTTTCCTTTTATACAATAGCTCATTTGTTCATGAATATGGCTATGTTCATAGCCTTCTGCCCCTTTTTCAAATTGTACCTCCATCATCATTAAGCCTTCTCCAGGCTGAAAAATCTTTCGCTTCACACCAGGTTCTGCTGACTCCCATTTTCCTATATTACTCATTAACGTTTCCTCCTATGTAAGATCATGTTAACGCTTGCATACTTCTCTATTACTATAGCATAATTATATTTATCATTTATGTCTTTAAGAAAAAGTCAATTCCGTTTTTTCTGAAAAGATAGTGAGTTTTACTAAAATGATAGAATAGAAGGTTATCAATCCGAATGAAAAACGAACCTTTAAGGGGGATATTACATGACTCAGTTATTATGGCCTAATGGAGCACCTTTTCAGGAAGCTAACCAGGATTATTCACCGACTCTTACACCCTATTTTGCAGAAAGGAATGAAAAGCATGGTGCAATCATCGTTTTTCCAGGCGGCGGCTATCAAAATCGGGCACTTCATGAAGGTGAGCCTGTTGCAAAATGGCTAAACACCCTTGGAATAACGGCTTTTGTTCTACACTATCGAGTATCTCCTTTTAGACACCCGGCCCCGCTGGCAGATGCTCAGCGTGCCATTCGATATGTTCGACATCATGCCAAGGAATGGAATCTTGATCAACAAAAGATTGGCATTTTAGGATTTTCAGCAGGCGGGCATTTAGCTTCGACCGCATCAACCATTTTTGATATAGAAGGCTTGGAAGCCAGTGATTCTATTGACCATGAAAACTGTCGCCCAAACTTAGCAATTCTTTGTTATCCTGTTATATCATTAACAAACTACTTCCATGAAGGCTCTGTCCACAACCTTCTAGGGGAAAATCCAACACATGAGCTTCGAGTCTCGTTATCTAGTGAAAATAACGTTTCTGCAGCCACCCCCCCTACATTCCTGTGGCATACAGCTGATGATGCTGCAGTACCTGTTGAAAATAGTCTTCTATACGCACAATCGTTAAGCAAAAGCAAGATTCCATTTGAATTGCATGTCTTTCCTAATGGACGTCATGGTTTAGGTTTGGCTGACGATGATGCTGTTGTTGGAAAGTGGACTGAGTTATGTGGGAGCTGGTTGAGAATGCAGGGGTTTGCGATATAAAGGAATTGTATTATATAAAAATAACCCTTAGCTAGTTTTGAGTTTGAGCTAAGGGTTATTTCACGAATGACCAATTTCGTATCTTTACTCTATGTTTTAATCTTAAAATTTCTTCGGATTCCAGCCCTTCAACACATTCTCAACCGTATATTCCTTAGCCTCTTCATCGGTTAACTGCGGTCGATCTAGATTGACGCCTGGCCCTGTATTTTGGTATTCATAAAATCTGGCATCTTTTGCACTGAAGCCGGACATATCTGTCCATCCTTCTTCATGAATATGTGCGCCAAGTTCACAGTTTTTAAAGACGACACTTGCAATCGCATTTGGGTCACCGCCAGGATGCCATGGACGTCCTAAGTAGACAGTTCCATCTGCCGCCTCGCTTTTTAACCTGCTATTTAGAAAGAGAAAGCCATATGGTTCACTGATGTTTGTGCTTGCAGCTGTAATATAGCCATTATTCGTTGATGAACCACGATCCACTGAAACGATCTCACAATCTTCAAATACCGCCCGAGCTCCGCCGAAAATAAAGTCGACATCTCCTTCAATATAGCATTGGTGATAATATTGTGTACCTGAATGGGCTAATAGCGTATCCTGATTTCCGATAAAGCGGACATTGTGAAAGGCAAGTCTTTCGCCGCGTGCATAGACAGCAACCGCCTGAGAGCCTCCCTCAACTAAACTCTCATCAAAGGAGTTTTCCATTGTGAGATTTTTTGCGGTAAAATCATTCGCATAAATGAACACACTTGCACTGCCGCTTGTTCCATATGTGCCGCCTTCTGGTCTTTGTTTTTTCGCATAGTTATCGTACGTCAAAATTGTTTTCTTTGCACTTTCGCCAACTAAACTGATAAACGGCTTATCAGCCGGCACTTTGATTACTTCTTTATACACTCCGTTTTTCACAAAAATTTCTACAGGCTGCGGGTTATTAGCTGGCACAGCATCAACCGCTGCTTGAACGGTTTTGTAATCACCATTCCCATCCTGTGATACAATCAATTTCACTGACAGTTCCTTTAATTCTTCTGTAGCATCCCCCACTCTGATTAACTCTCCTTCTGCTAGCTCTCTGCCATATTTGTCTGCCAATTCATTTGGCAAGACCTCTACATAAACATGCTGTTCAAAATAACCGGTAGATTTCGCTATTTCAAGCAGTTTTTTTGCATAGCTGCCTCCCCATGAGTAGCCATCACGACGCTCTTGTTCAATTTCCTGAATTGTATGTTTGATGACCCCATCTCTGCCAGAGAATATTGGTTTATTTGTCCCAATTTCATAAAATCTATACCAGGTAACCGAGTTTGGATCCTCTACAAAATAAATCCCATTAGGATCACCGCTTACATAGCGAATTCCCTCCAGCTTCACCTCATCAAACCATTGCAGCGCCCCAAGAATCGCTTTTTGAATTTCTGGTGTTTGGTTCGGGCGTGACATAAGGAATCTTACAATTCCTACTGATTCACTGCCTGAAATCGAAGGATGCTCATAGGACCTTGCATGCTGTGGTTCATACGTAACAGGGTCATGCTGGGCACACCATGCTGTCAGCTTTCCATCCACTTCAATTTGCGATTTTAAAATATACTCAATCCCTTTATCCATTGCCTTTTGAATTTGTTCCTTCTTCTCTGTAGTTAAGAAGCCTTGATCAAACGGGTATGCATCCTTTACTAAATCATCGAACAGCTCTAAAACATTGATCATCGCATTATCATTAAAGGTGACATAGTTAGAATAATAGACAGAGTCTTCAGGGGATTCGGTACGCTTCGGGTACACCTGCGGCCATCCACCTGTTTCAACTTGCATCGTTAATAAAAAGTCAATGCCTTTTAATATACTTTCTTTCAGCTTTTCATCCTTTGTTTCCCGATATACTTGTGATAGAAAGCGGATTTCTTTAATTGTTGCTTGATTATCAATTGTCCCAATTTCTTCGCCATTAGGTCCTAATTGTTTAGAGCGTTTTTCTTTTCCATCCCAAGGACGGCTGTACTCATTTTCCATGCTCTTTGTCCAACCGCCATGATCCATTTGCCAGGATACAAGATGATCAGCCTGCTTTTTCATTTCATTTAAGTCTCCAGAGAATGTATCTTCCTCTGTTCGAACCACTTTCCCCGCTTCTAATGCCTCTTGCAATTCATAGATCACAACCGTATCGCCAAATGCATTTTCTCCAACCGCCGCCCGTGTTGGGTACATATCTTGAAATTCAGGGTTCAAGGTTTTAAAGCTTCCGGCAGCTGCCTTTAATGCCAATGCTTTCACATCAAATTCATCAAAGGAGCCGTTCAGCAACACAGCCACATGCTTATCGGTAACCGTTTGTGCACTTACAACATGAACCTGTTTTGCTTGATGGTTGATTTCAGCGGCTATTTTATTAAAAATGGCTTCGGCTTCTCCAAGAGTTACATAATCGTTCTTACCAAATCCGGGTTCACTTGACATATAGCCATTTGAAACAACAACTCCAACAGCTGCTTTACTTTTCTCAGCTGAATCATTTGTGCTATTACCCGGCTGCAAGTCTAACACCTCTGCAATGATTTCCGCTGCGGTTCTGCGTGTGATATGGGCATCAGGATGAATGGCACCATCCTGATCTGCCGTTACATAGCCTTCTTGTTTAGCAGTCTCAACTACATAGCTCCACCATTTCTCTTTAGATACTTCCCATACAGTGCCTTTTGCCTCGATATTTTTATAGACATGTTCCGGGTAGAAACCCATGACGTTATTTATATGAGCGAAAAATTCCAAGCGCGCCATTTCTTGCTCCTTGTTGAACTTCTCTGATGATAGAATTCCTGCTGTTTTTAATTTTTTTAAGGTTACTCCATCCATTAACTCTTCCATCTTAACTTCTTTTACCTCTACCGGCTGGGGTCCTTCAGGCTCTTGGTCCAACACCTTATTATGTATCCGCAGGTGGTCAATGTTGGCTCCTCCGCTTCCCCCTGCACCTGTTGCAACAATAATATTTTCTCCAGCTTGAAGATTTGCTTTAGTAGCCGCTGTTTTCCAAGCGGTCCATTCTCCTGTTGAAGGAAAGGCAAGTTCTTGTTCTGCGACTTGATTATTTACGTTAATTTCTGCCGGCCGATTTTCAGCCGCACCATTGGCATAGCGGAATTCTAACATGTACTCACCTGCAACAGGGACATCTGCTACAGTCCATGTAATGGTTCCGCCTGGAGCATTCGGCTTGTAATCAACAAACCCCGCTCCTGTATATCCAGGGTGTTGGGAATCAATGATCGCATCCTTAATCACTGCATCTTCTGCTTCATAAATAGCATCGAATTCTTGAGTCTCTCCTTCTGCGTAAGCCCTTTCATTTTGAAAAACTCCAAAACCTGGTGTAACAGTTAGTAAAAGTACGATTGTAATTAGTAACCCCTTTCGAAACCCTTTCCACTTTCTCAAACGCATCCTTCCCTTCATCGATTTTTTCTTGCATGTTGATTATAATGGTGGGGTTTACATGAAAAATATAATCAATTTTTAAGAGATAGGGAGATTGGCCTGCTATTTTTAAATAGTGAAAGCTCATGAGCATAAACCAAAAGATTGATTATGACCTTTAGCCCAGACCATGTTGGTTAATTTAGCTAGAATTCGTGAGCATGATTGTACTATTTTCTTTTCACTAAGCGTATGATTATAGTTAGTTAAGAATCTATTAGAAAAGGGTGAGTTCCTTTTGTGTAAGAAGCTGTGCGGTTTAACTTCCACTTTAAACAAGCTCACGTTTTCACTGCTGTTAACCGGTTATAAAACATGTCCTCCTGGCTGGAGCAGACAAGGAACGAAGCCACAGCATCATTCCCTTTGGTTTATCACGAAAGGAAAAGGGGAAGTGGTTTTAAATGGTAAGCGAACGAAGCTTGGTCCAGGAAAACTGATTTTCTTTACACCTGAGATGATATGCGATAAAAAAGCTTCCAGAAATCATGCCCTTGAATTTTATTTTGTCCGGTTTTCTTATGCGTTGGCCTTTGAGGAAAAGGGCATGTGGCATTTTAAACAGGCAAAAGATGTTACATTTCCGCTTAGCGGGGTCTATACCATGACAAATAGTTCAGCTATCATCTTATTATTAGATCAGCTCAATTCGTTATCAAAAAGACGGGGGGCAGCTGTCACCTTTCAGAAAAAGCTGCTGCTTCAGGAGCTGCTATTAACGATTGCCCAGGATTTTCGCTCACAAACGATCTCTGGTGACAGCAAAAAAGCGATTGAAGGAACGATTGAATATATGGTTGATCACTACAAAAACCCAATCACCTTATCCGACTTAGCAAATATTGCTGGATTAAGTACAAGCCATTACTCACGATTATTCAAAAAATACATCGGCTTAAGTCCGATCGATTACTTAACACACTTGCGTATTGATCGGGCAAAAGAGCTGCTTGTCCTTTCTGATATCCGCATTAAAGAAGTGAGCCAGACCGTCGGGTACGCAGATGAGCTTTATTTTAGCAGAACTTTTAAAAGGATCGTTGGGGTATCGCCATCCCAGTTTTGTGATGATCATAAGCTCATACCTGATACCGTACCGAAATAGCATACATAAAGTGTTGAGACTTTCAACAGAAGTTACTGCTCTATCTACTTTGAAAATAAAAGAAAATGAAACGGAACCTCCTCTTTAGCAGAGAAAGTTCCGTTTCATTTTTCTTTATGCGTTCACTTTTGCTAGAGACGATTTTCCTTGGCTCCTGCATAGTTGGTAATAATCCTTTTTGTTTCTTAATAATTCCTGATGATTGCCCATTTCGATTATCTTGCCTTTCTTTAACACAATAATCTTATCTGCATGCTGAATCGTTGAAAGGCGATGGGCAATGATAATCGTCGTACGGTTTTTTGAAATCGTTTTTAACGTTTGATGGATAACAGCTTCGGTTTCCGAATCAATATTAGCGGTTGCTTCATCAAGGATTAACACATCCGGATCCGCGATAATCGCTCGTAAAAAGGAGAGAAGCTGATTTTGGCCCGTTGATAAGACTGTGCCCTGTTCACCAAGCATGGTCTTATACTCCTGTGGCAGCGACCTGAAAAAGGAATCAATGTTAACTGATTTTGCTGCTTCGATTATTTCCTCATCACTGATCTTTCGGTTATTGAGCCTGATATTATCTAAAACGGTGCCAGAGAATACAAAGCTATCCTGTTGAATGATGCCAATATGCTTTCTTAGCTCTGAAAGCTGTACATCTTTAATATCGACACCATCAAGTGTGATTTTACCCTTTTGAATATCATAAAACCGATTGATCAGCTGAATAATCGAGCTTTTACCGGCACCGGTTGCTCCAACAATTCCGACCGTTTCCCCCGGCTGAATGACGAAATCAATATCATTCAGTACCCATTCATCTTCTTTATAGGCAAATGAAACATGCTGGAACTCAATCTTACCGGATACTCTTTGTCCGAATGATTTTGGCTGTATCGGATTTAAAATCGTTGGTTCTGTGTCAAGCGTTTCAAAGATTCTTTCAGCAGAAGCAAGTGCTGCTTGGATTTGATTAAAGTGGTCAGCTAACCCACGTAAAGGTTCAAAAAATTGTCTTACGTATTGGGTAAACGCATACACAATTCCAAAGGTTATTGCTCCTTCCAGTACATTTCTGCCTCCATACCAAACAAGAAGTGCTAGCGACAGATTCCCGAAAAGCCCGATGGAAGGATTGAAAATCGAATTAAGGACCGTTTGCCGCATACCTGCCCGATAATGCTCATCATTTAATTTGTTAAATTGTTCTAATTGCTTCTCTTCCCTGGCAAAAAGCTGGATAACTGTCATGCCGGAAAGGTTCTCGGCAAGAAACGAGTTAAGCCTGGAAAGGATGAGGCGGATGTATCTTTGTGCCTTCCTCATCACCGTTTTAAAATAAAAAGTTGTAAGCGCAACAGCAGGAATTAACATTAAACTAATAAGCGTCAGCTTGACACTCATATGAAGCATAATCATAACGATCCCAATAAGAATAAAGATTTCTTTTAGTAAATTCACGATCACTTGAGAATATAACTGATTTAGTGCCTCTACGTCATGGGTAATCCTTGTTACTAACCTTCCAATTGGATGCTTTCCATAGAAAGAAATCGGCATTTTCGTAAGATGTTTAAAAAGTGTTTGTCTTATATCATAAATAATTGATTGCCCTGTATATTGAAGCGTATTATGTTGATAATACATAAGCACAGCCGCTCCAACAATCAATGATAAATAAAGAATCCCCATCAGAATGAGTCCTTGATAATCATTTCCTCGGAAAAGATCGATATCATTTGAGCTTAATTGGCTAACTGAATACAGCTTTCCGTCGATCATTATTTCATTTGCCTGTTTATTCAGCTGATGGTTTTCTAACTCAGAAAGTCCATTATTCCATCCATGAACAAGGTAGTGGCTGCCCGCGACGGAAACAATGGCCGCTTTTTCTGCATCTTTGAGTAACTCGTTTTCAGGTAGTGGTTCTTTGATTCGTAAATAAACCTTCCCTTCAAACAAGGCGGTTTCCTTAAAAGATATCTTTTGCTCCTGCAGTTCTTCCTTCATACGGTCCGCACTTGATGCTTCCATTGCTATCATAGGTGAATAAATGCCATTAATATATGAATCTATTGCCACTTTAACGATATATGGCTGTGCTAAACTGGTGATAACAATAAATACGGTTAACAAAATCGCAAGAAAAATTCGTTTCCAATAAGGCTTCGCAAAGGAAAGCATCCTCTTTAGCAGCTGTGTATCACTATAATCGACGGGTTTACGATCTGCCTTGGTTTCGATGCTAACTCCTCCTCCTTTTAATTCGGATCGTTCTTTCATAATAAGACGGGATCTCTGAAGACTCTATTGGAAGCTCATTTATTTGCTGCATATGCATGTTATAATAGATGCCGTTTTCCCTTAGAAGCGATTCATGTGTTCCTCGCTCAGCAATTCTCCCTTCATTCAATACAATGATTTGATCTGCCTTACGTATAGTTGAGATGCGATGACTAACAATGATCGACGTTTTTCCTTCCATTTCGGTATTCAATGTTTTAAGAATCATCTCTTCGGTTTTCGCATCAACAGCACTTAAGCTGTCATCAAAAATCATGATCGGGGAGTTTTTGATCATTGCGCGGGCAATACTTACCCGCTGCCGCTGCCCTCCTGATAGGGAGAGTCCCCTTTCACCTAATGTTGTTTCAAAGCCTTTAGGAAAGTCTGTGATGTCTTTGTATACATGGGCTTGCTTTGCCGCTTGATAAACCTGTACTTCTTCATACGGCTTTGGATCAAAAGCAATATTATCATGTATGGTTGAGGAAAATAAAAAATTTGTTTGTGGTACATATCCTATTGAAGTTCGCAGTGTTTTTAATGGAAGATCTCGAATATCAACATCATCTATGAACATGGTGTTTCTCGGCGGATTGTAGACACGTAATAGCAAATTTACGAGCGTTGATTTGCCGCTTCCTATTTTTCCAACAATCGCTAAACTTGTGCCTTTTTTAATGACTAGATTTATATTTTCCAAGGCTGGCCCCTTACTATTTTTATATTGAAAGGTTAAATTGTTAATTTTTATATTCCCTTCAATTTTTATAGGGCTAACGCCTTCTTCATCTTTTATATCAGGTTTAGTTGCAAGTACTCGGCATAGTCTGTTGTCAGCTGCCTTTCCTTGTTGAAAAAGATTAATCACTTTTCCTAAATTTTCGATCGGTGCGATTAAAAAGGATAGATATGTATTAAACGCAACAAATTCACCAAGTGAGATCGTGCCTTTCATGACTAAAATGGAACCAAACACGATCGAAAACAAATAACTTAAGCCGACAATTCCTTGACTAAGTGAGGTAAACAGAGAGTTTGAGCGAATTAAGCGTTTATTTGCTTCAACATTTTCATCGTTTTCTTTTGTAAACTTCCTTAATTCCTCCTGTTCTTGTACATATGTTTTAATAATCCGTATTCCTGTGCAAAACTCTTGGACTCTGCTCGTAAGCGTGCCTATGGCTTCTTGAACCTTATTTGAATGCATACGGATCTTTTTACGGAAGCGATACGCGAGGTAGGTTAAACCAGGCAATGGCAGGATAACAAGCAAGGTTAAAGCAATATCAATCGTTCCCGCCATCATTGAAATCGCAATCGAGATTAACACCACTGCTTCAATGGTTTGAAACATTCCTTGCATACCAATTTGACGAAGAATGTTTACATCATTTATGGCATGTGCCATAAGGTTCCCAATTCGCTCCTGTTGGTAGTATTGAGCAGGCAGCGTCTCCCAATGGCTGAATAATTTCGTACGCAAATCTCTTTCTAACATCCGGGATAAACGAAAAATATAAATCCGTCCAGAGGATCGAAATAAGAACATTCCCACACCTACTAGAACAAACCAACCTGCTAATTGAAAAAGATCTGTAACATCAATCGATAAATGCTGGATTCCATCTGTGAAATCCTCTAATAACATCGGAACGATTAATTGCAGGATAAGAGAGATCGATAATAATCCCGAACCAAGCAAATATCCCCATTTATACTGAACAAGGTGCTGATGGAAAATGGGTCGTGTTTTCAAAAAACCCCTCCTCTAACAGATGAATAGTGTTAGATTACAGCACCTGCTCTTGATATACAATGGATTTCCATATCATGTTATATGGATTATTTTGCTTTTGAAAATAAGGTGACAAATCATTTTTAGTGGTAAATGTATTTTATGAATATCCCTTTTTTAATACATCCATTGCATTTTCTTTGGAAACAAAGCCTAACTCCTTCCACGCATTTTCAGTTGACCATGGTTTACCTGGATTGTTTGAAACACCATAATAGGTGCCATATTTTACGGTTGATTGAAGCGCCAGATCAAAAAGCTGAACGGTGTCTTCATGAGACAATAACGTATGGTGAAGCCGTTTCTTTTCCTTTACAGCTTTTTGTTCATCCTTTTGAACACTTCCGATCCGCAAATTAATGACAGAAAGATTATGTTCCTTTTCCTGTGCTAAAATATGACCGATATTTTCCGATGCAAGCTTAAGTACGCCATAAAGCCCGCGTGAAAACGGATAATCATCTATGGTAATTTCCCTGCCTAATGTGGAAATTCCATCTTCCTCATAATAATCTGTCGTGTGGTTGCTGCTTGCGAACACAACCTTAGGGATTCCTAACAAAATTGCGGCATGTAAAATATAGAATGAAGCAGTAAAATGAATTTCCGCCATTTTATGAAACTGTTCAATATCCTTTAAATCATTTTCCACTTTAATCGTAAGCAGATTGATCAATGCATCCGTATCCTTTGGGATGCTTTCGAGCAGCGCATCGAAATTTGTTGCATCAACCTGGATGGCGTTTTCCGCTTCGTTTGAAATATTTTTATCTAATACCGTAAACTCATATTTATCACTTAATCGATTTTGAACTATGCTTCCAACCGTTCCAGCCCCGCCAATGATCGTCACTTTTTTCTTCATTGATTTCCTCCATTTATGTGATTAGTACCATGTATAGCCTGCTTCTGGCTATCCTAAACATGGATTGCTGCAAAGGTTTTAAACCTTGCTCAATAAGCGTACAGCCTTAAAACGATCGGGCAGCTTTTAACTAATCAAATGCAACTGGAAGTTCTGTCAGTGACCTAAACGCAATTAATTTTCTCCATTGCAAATCATCAGCAGCTAGTCGGATGTTAGGCAATTGCTGAACAAGTACCTGAATGGCAATCTGTGCTTCAATACGTGCCAATGAAGCACCTAAACAAAAGTGCGGGCCATACCCAAACGCAAGATGGGGGTTGGGTTTCCGAGTAATATCAAGCATATGCGCATCAATGAATGTCTTTGGATCACGATTGGCAGCACCTAAAAATAGATAGACATGCTCCCCTTTCTTAATGGTCGTTTGTCCAAGCTCAATATCTTCAGATGCGATTCGTGCCGTCAGTTGGGTTGGGCTCTCATAACGCAAAAATTCCTCAACAGCCACTTTAATAAGCTCTGGTTTTTCCTTTAGCTTTATTAGCTGCTCAGGATGTTGTAATAAGATGAGGATGGAATTGCTAATAAGGTTTACTGTTGTCTCATGGCCGGCAATGACAAGTAAAATACATGTTGAAAGTAATTCCTCGCTTGTTAACTTCTCCCCATCTGTTGCTTCCTTACTTAATAGGCTGATTAGGTCATCCTTTGGGTTAAGCGCTCGCATTTCGATAAGCTCATTAAAATAGGCCGCTGCTTCAATCATTGAATCATTTCCATTTTGTAACACTTTTTTTGATCGGGTAAAATCAATTGTTTGAATTAAGCATGCGGCCATATCTCTAAATCGATGTCGCTCATCTGCAGGTACTCCTAGTATATTTGCGATTATAAGGCTTGCTAATGGAAAAGCATACTCTGAAACAATGTCGATTCTTTTCTTTTTTCGAATACAATTTAATAAATCATGAACCGCTTCTCTTATATATGGTCGATAATACTCTACAGCTTTAGAGGTAAACCCTTTGCTAATCAACATACGTAATCGCATGTGGTCAGGTTGATTCTTAAAAAGCACCATATTATTCTGTATATTTTTCAACTGCTCATAGTTCCTTGTAGTATGAGGAAGGGGGATCCGATTTTTAAATCTGGGATCCTTAAGAATTGCCTGCACCTCATCATAGCCGGTTACATACCAGCCCGGATATTTTAATAAACTCCCCCTGCATATCGGATGCTCGGAACGCAGCTTATCGTAAAATGGATAAGGATTGCAAAAAAATTCTGAAGAAGTAAGGGAAAATTCTTCATGCCTTTGATTTAACATATTCTCTATCTGCACCCTTTCCAATCTTGTTCTATGTATCTATTAAATTTTGCTTCAGTCCTAACCGATTGCTAAGCAATGGCATGTCTATGTGATCCTGTGCCATTTTTAGAAGGCTTTCTTTTGTTATCTCTTTTAGCTTAGGTGTGATACCTAATATAGGCACATTGCATACTTCTTCTATAACATTCGGATTTGTTTTTTCTGCAAGATCTGGGTGATCGCCAATGCCGTTTATCACAATTCCGGCGACCCCAATCCCCATGCTTTTTGCATATTGAACCGTAAGAAACGTATGATTGATCGTCCCAAGATTAGGTCGTGCTACAATCACAATTGGCAGCTGTAAAGCTTTTATTAAATGACTAACTAAAAAACGATCACCTAACGGAACTGCAATACCGCCAGAACCTTCAATAATGAAATATTCGTGTTTTCCCTTTATGCCTTCCCAATGGTTTACCACCTCTTCAAGGCCTACAGTCTTTTCTTCAAGCCTCCCTGCCACAAATGGAGCAAGCGGCTCAGTAAATTCAAACGGGGTAATGTCCTGATGGGATAAAGACGATTGTGCCATTTGCTTTAGTAAACTTGTATCGCTTTGTGGATGTGAACGGGAGATCCCGCTTAATAATGGTTTAAAAACGCCAACATCCATTCCCTTCTCAATCAATGCAGCGGCAAGTCCGCATGCTATAACGGTTTTTCCAACTCCTGTATCTGTTCCAGTTACAAAAAAACCCTTCATTTAATGATGTTCAACTCTTTTCCTACTAAATTAAATGTCTCAAGCAAGTAATTGATCTCATTTGAACAGTGCTCCGTGGTGACGGTTAACCGAATACGACATTCTCCAATGGCTACAGTTGGAGGCCGGATCGCAGGTGCAAAGATTCCTTTTTCCTGAAGCTTTTCTGCAAATGCTACAGCCTTTTGCGCATCACCGACAATAACTGGAATAATCGGTGTTACAGTCCCCTTTACAGTAAAGCCCATTTCTTCCAGTCCTTTTTTAATCTGTGTTATTTGTGACCGCAGCTGCTGGCGCTTTTCTTTACTTTGTTCAATAATATCCAAGGCGGTGTAAGAAGCAGCACAGCTCGCGGGCGGTATCGCTGTTTGAAACATAAATGTGCGGGCGTGATTGACAAGAAAATCGATTAAAACCTTAGAACCTGCGACAAAGCCGCCTTCTGATCCAATTGCTTTACTTAACGTTCCAATGACCACATCAGGCATTACCCCGAAATACTCACTTGTCCCCCTGCCGTATTCTCCTAAAACACCTGTAGCATGGGCATCGTCAACAATTACGCAGGCTTGATAGCTTTTAGCAAGTGCCATGATCTTATTCAAAGGGGCAATCGTGCCGTCCATACTAAATACTCCATCTGTTACAATAAACCGGCGTTGGTAAGATGCTGTTTCTTTCAGTTTTACTTCAAGGTCATTCATATCAATATGTTTATAGATAACGGTATCAGCTTTTGAAAGGCGGCAGCCATCGATAATGCTGGCATGATTTAATTGGTCACTTAAAATGACATCCCCTTTTTCAGGCAGTGATGATAAGACACCAATATTAGCTAAATAGCCGCTTGAAAATAAAAGTGCTGCTTCCGTTTGCTTGAAGTCCGCAAGACGTTGTTCAAGTTTTTCATGCCACTCAGAATTACCTGTTGTTAATCTTGAGCCGCTGCTTCCACCACCCGATTCATCCAGTGTCTTCCTTGCTGCAGAAATCAACCGTTTATCTTTTGCCAGCCCTAAATAATCATTTGACGAAAAAACAATTTGTTTGTTGATTGTTCGTAATTGCCGATACAAACCAGCCTCTTTCATCCTGTCCAACCGCTTATTTAACCAGCTGTCAGTTTTCAATATTTGTTACCTCAATAATTGCTTGTTTCATGATCGTTACCATTGCTTCCAGCTCACTGATTGAACTGGCAAGCGGAGGCATAAATACGATCACATCACCCAATGGTCTCGTGAGCATGCCAAGCTCTCTCATTTTTAATGAAACATGATGCCCCATGCGATTTTCGACAGGAAAAGGTTCTTTTGTTTCCTTAGATTGAACAAGTTCAATTCCACACATAAAACCAAGCTGTCTGATCTCTCCAACATGCGGGTGTAAATACAGCTCTTGAAGAAACAAATGAAGTTCCTGCGATTTTCTAAATACCTGATCAACGATTTTTTCTGCTTCAAACAAACGTAAATTTTCCAGTGCTGCTGCACAGCCAAGCTGATTTCCCGTATAAGAATGACCATGGAAAAAGGTTTTTAACTTTTTATAGTCATCATAGAACGCCTTGTAAATTTCCTCTGTTGTAAATGTTGCCGCAATTGGCAAATAGCCTCCTGTGATTCCCTTCCCAGCTGCCATTATATCCGGCTGTACATGCTCATGTTCACAGGCAAACATTTTCCCAGTGCGGCCAAAGCCTGTGGCAACTTCATCAACAATCATCAGGACATCATATTTTGTACAAAGCACACGCACACCGGCTAAAAAGCCTTCTGGCATAATGATCATCCCTGCTGCTCCCTGGACCATCGATTCAATGGAAAGAGCGGCTATTTCTTGGTGCTTTTCAATCAGCAGCTGTTCAAGTGTATGCAAGCATTCATCGCGACACTGTGAAGGATTGCCGCTTTCGGAACGATATACGTAAGGAATAGGCGCCTTAAAACTCTCAAACATTAAAGCCCCATATACATGATGGAAAAGCTCGATTGACCCAACACTCACAGCACCAATCGTATCGCCATGATAACCATTTTGCATTGAGATAAATTTTTGCTTCTCCGGTTTGCCTATGTTTTTCCAATATTGAAAAGCCATTTTCAGCGCAATTTCCATTGCTTCTGCACCGCTATCTGAATAAAAAACACGTGTCAGCTTCTCGGGAGTTAGTTCAATTAGCTTTTCAGCCAGCTCTGTTGCTGGAACATTTGTCATGCCTAATAAAGTGGAATGAGCAATTTTTTCAAGCTGCTTTTTAATCGCATCATCTAATTCCTTCTTACGATGACCATGTACATTAAGCCAAACTGAAGAAAATCCATCAAAATATTCCTTGCCATAAATGTCTTTTACTTTTATTCCATTCCCGCTCTCAATGATCAGTGGATTTTCATCATAATCTTTCATTTGAGTGAAGGGCAGCCAAAGATGCTTCTTGCTTTTTTCAATCAATTCTTGTGTCATTCTCTTCCTCCCATTCAATGAAAATTGGCTGTTTTTCCAAATAGTTTATGTAGGAGTTTACATCATGGAAGGTATCAACAAAGAATATTCGACAGCCATGTTCATCACCGTATTCTTTTAGCTTTGTGATCCGCTGATAGCCTATCTTTCTACTTGCAACATAGCCGGTTATATAATCTGGATCATCTGACCAGCATAATTCCGCAATAGTAGCCGGATGCTCACTTACCTTTGTTGCAAGTGCAAGCGCCTCTTTTAATCTTGAATGCTGCGGCAATTGATAGTGATTAGCCCAGTTATTAAAATCATTATCAACCCAGTCCATCCTTGACACACGCACACCTTTAGCACTTCTCTTGTCAATTCGTTTCCCTGAATGACTATCGATCAAAATAGCTCCTCTAATCCCGGAACAATCGGCCATCTGCTCTAATGCTTTATCTATGATCTTCTTTGGGACACCAGACTTCTCTAGGAGGCGGCAGGCTAGTACTCGACCAATTTCTGCTGATTCAACTTCATTTGTCTGAACGGTTAACGGCTGTAATCGTTTTATCTGCTCATTTAATAATTCAAACTGAATTTGCATAAACTCCGGTTTTCCTCTTGAATGGGTTAATCCCTTTTCCAACAATGCATTCACTGCTTGTTGAAGACCGCTATAAGGTGAAAGCAGTTCACCTCCAGATATATGCTTTCCGCCATGTTCATGAGCTCCGTCCTTTGAAGCTCTCATTCTTACGCTATAAAACTTGTCATCTAGCATAACTTCTGTCCTCTTTCTTATCATTTGCTTCTTTCACCTAGGCTCAAAGAGAAATTTCTTATATATGTTAACCGAAATAACAAAAAGGTTAACAATTAAATAGTAAGATTGTTGATTCATTCTGTCAATATGGTGCGTGACATTGGGTAAAAGGACTTATCAATCTTCAAGATTATTTTTGTATAAAAAACATTAAAGAAAACTTGGCTGGCGCCAAGCCTTTAGGCGCAGTGCGACTGCCTAGTTGCACTTATACTTCATTCTTAAAATTTGCCACTACGTCGAATTTTCTCCTGCGCAGCAAATTTATACTCCCTCTTAACGTACAAAAAAGATGATCGCCCATTAAAGAACGATCATCTCTTTTATTTATCATGCTATGCACTATAACGTTCCTGTTCAATTTGTTTTAATGACTTTCCTCTCGTTTCCGGCGCCATGACAAATCCTATTACTGCAGCGATAACGAGGAATCCAATCATAATTAATCCGGAAATCTTAAAGCCCAGCAGTGAAATCATGGTTGGAACGGCTAATGAAATTAGTCCTACCGCAATACGAGCGATACAGAATAAAAAGCCTTGTGCTTTGGCACGGTATTTCGTATGGAATAATTCACTTGCCCATAACCCGTAGAAAGCTTGTGCACCGAAGCCTGCTGCAACTCCCCACAAAATGACGAAGATGAAGAGCTCCGAATATCCCATGCTGCCTAATGAAAGAACCGCCCAAGCGATAATTCCCATGGCAGCACCAACCGTATATAATGCCTTGCGGCTTACCTTATCACCTAATTTAATAAACACAAAATAAGTGGAAGCAACAGTTAATACCCATAAAAATGCTTGCAGCAGGTTTGCTTGTGCTGCTGAAAGTCCGCCGACTGTCTCATAAATATATGGCATGAAATAGCCCATCACACCAGCAACTAAATTCCAAAACACATAGATTCCGAGCAATAATGTGATTGCTTGACGATTTGCTTTAATTGTAAACAATTCTTTAATTGGATTTTCTGCTTTTTGTCCAGAAGCTTTCATTTTGGCTTCTTTTTGTTTCTCTTCTTCCCAAATTGTTGATTCATTGATCTGCTGTTGTAACATCCATGTTATTAAAGCGATTACAAACAATTGAGCAAAGATAATCCGGCTTCCAAGAAGACCTAACGGCGCTAATGCTACAGATAATAACAAGGAAACAGCCGGACCGATTGACCATGCTAATTGTCCAAATCCAACCCGTGCAGCCCGTTCATTGTCAGGTGCTTCTTCGGCAATATACGTCCACGCAGCTGGAATGGCAGCGCCAACAGCAATTCCTGTAATAATATAACCGATTAATAGCATCGGAAAATTGAATGAGAACGTAATCAACAAGACACCAAGCATATAGACAAGAAGATCATATTTATAAATTAATTTCCGTCCGAATTTATCAACTAAAATACCGCCAATTAATGCCCCGATTGCGGCGCCAAATCCGTTTGCACTTAATGCACCTAGCAACCCTAGTTTAAAATCATCCAAATTTAAATATTCCATCCAAAGCGTTAGTCCGCCGGCACCTGCCACGATAGAACCTGCTTCTAAGTAGTTCGACATCGCTACCGTTATCGTAGACTTCATTCCTTTTTTACCAGCCATAGAAGTTTCTCCTTTCACTATAAAAATCAATTTTTTAAGCTAAATAAAACACATTCTTTAACTCTTTTGACACGGGACTGTTATCTGGATTTGTTTCCATTAACGGGTCCATGTAGGCCCACCATTTTTTGCAAATTTCCGTATCAGCCATCTTGCCCCATTTCTCTTCATCTTCCACCTCTAAATAGGCAAATAGCTGTCCTGTTTCATGATCTAAAAAGATTGAATAATTATGCGCACCATGTGCTTTTAATTCCTTTTCCATTTCAGGCCAAATTTCATCATGGCGCCGTTTGTATTCTTCATATTGATCCTTATATACATACATGATGCTTGCTTTTCTAATCATATTAATACCTCCAATTCCACTATTCCTCACCAATCAGCCATTTCCATTTACCAATAAGAAAAGCACTTTCATTAAATGGAAAGCGATTGCTGATTACGCTTTCTTTTGATTACTCTTACTATATAAAACTTTCATTATAGTTGGTAGGAGACAAAACTAAGGTTGGGGGGAGAATATTAAGATGTTTGGAAGGGATTTCAATTGTTCATAAGAAAAGTGCAAGGCGCTAAGCATTCGGCGAATCGGAATAGAAGGTGTTCTTTACCTTCCATTCCGATTTGCTAAACCTTAGATCCAATGCGCCTGGAGCTAGACGCAATAACTAAGTACAAATTTTCTTTCTTAAAGTGAAACAAAAGGGCCAGTCCCCCAAAAACAAAATATAGGATCTCTAATAGTTAGAAACTCCCTATATTGATGTTTGTTTAGGGGACAGGCCCTTTAAAATGACAGTCATTCCCTATTGCTCTCTCATTTTAAAATGCAGTTCACGATATTGGGAAGGTGACAGTCCGTACCATTGTTTAAACAGGCGGCTAAAATATTTCGTATCCTGATAACCTAGCTGTGCTGAAATATCATAAACTTTCAGCTCTGTCGTTGCTAAAAGATCTTTTGCCTTTTCGAGGCGGCATTTTGTTACATAATCTAAAATGGTTTCACCTGTTTGTGCCTTAAAAAAGTTGCTGAAATAAGTTGGGCTCATATATACATGCTCAGCGATCTTTTTTATCGTAATGTTTTCACCAAGGTTTTGCTGGATCCAGTCTTTAGCGCGCTGTATTGGATCTGAGTCTTCGTTCTTTCTTTCGTCAATTTTCTTTTTTATCTGCAGCACCCAAAGCTTGATGCTGTCACCTAGCTGATGAAAATTTGCTGCACGCTTTGTCAGCTGAAGAGCTCCTGGCAAAAGATCAGGTGTCTCGCCAAATCCGGCAAACTCAAGCCAACGGTTTACAATCTGCAAGCATAAATAATGGACAGCATCCTCGATTAATGCTGGTGATTTTATTGTTCCAATTTCCTGAAAAAATCCTTGTAAGGCCTTCTTGGTTTCTGCTTCGCTTTTTCCTTCTAGGGCAGAAATGATTTGTTGGACATGTTTATATACAGACGCTGTTATGGTTTTTGATTGTTGAACAGACAATTGTTTTACCAACTCATTATGAAAGACTTTATTTCCGCCTTCAATGATCCGATATTGTAAAAACGATAAGAGCTGATCCTTTATCGTTGTTAATAAGGTCATATCATTAAATTTATCACTTATTGCAATCGAAACCGTAAAGGGAGTTGTCCGTCCTACCTTGCCTTTAGCTTCAGTGAATGCATCGCTCGTTTTCTTATCAAAGGCTGAATCGGTTACCTCCTTATCAAGCAGCAAAAGCCAATACTGAAACTTGCCGCTCCTCCACCACCAGTGGGTATAACATTGAATGGACTGTGTAAAAATCGCTTCTAATTCACGATCCCAATTTTCCGCTTCATCCTTTGCCTTAAAGATAGAAGAATACTGATCAACACTAATATGAGCTAATTTATAGGTCCCTTTAGGAAATTGCTCGGTCCAATCGATAAGAGATAGGTCAAGCTCATCATTCCAGGTTACTTCACTTAAAAACTGAATTTGCTTTGTATAAGTCAACTGTGATGCTTTTTCCTGCACTTCACTCCACTGTCGTTCCTCTTCTCGCTTACGATAAATCTTTTGTTTGACTTCCTCCATTTGTTCAGCAAACTGAATTTTATCGATTGGTTTTAAAATATAATTAACAGCTCCTTCGCGCATAGCCGTTTGCAAATACGAAAAATCATCATATCCACTAATAATAACTGCAGTAAACGAATGTGTTCTTTTTAACTGGTTTACAAGAGTCAACCCATCCATTTCAGGCATCTGCACATCAGTTATCAGGAGATCAAAATCGATTGATTCATTTGTCATTTCGTCTAAGGCTTCCTTGCCATCTGAGAATGTCGCAATGACTTCCCATTCCTCGCCACAGGATTGAACAAGGCGTTCCAATCTTCGGCGAATGCGGCTTTCATCATCCACAATAACTGTTCGAATTAAAGGCATTATCCATCACCATTTTCCTTTTTAACTAACAACGGTATTTTGATTATGACTTCTGTTCCTTGCTCCTCCTTGCTAGTGATTGTTAATCCATAGTTACTGCCATACATCATCACAATTCTCGCATGAACATTTGTTAATCCAAATCCTGAATCACGGTTAATCATTGGGTCTTTATTCAAAAGATCCTTTAATTTCGATAGATCTTCTTCCTTAATTCCCGGACCATTGTCACGAATCACGAACACCATTGCATGATCGGTTTCATCTTTGTTAACTTCTATTTCTAAGTTAAGTGCCTTTCTTTTTTGCATGCCATATTTAATCGAGTTCTCGACAATTGGCTGCAGGATAAACTTAGGAGTTAAGTATAAATCCTGTTCCTGATCCTTGTGAATGCTGAATGAAATCCTTTCTTCAAAACGAAATTTTTGCAGGGTCAAATAATCTTCAATATGAAGGACCTCTTGAGAAATCGGCACAATCTTATCCTTATTACTAAGGGAAAAACGCAGCATCCTTCCTAAAATAGCCACCATATCAACGACTAAATCGGATTCGCCATCCTCTATTGATGCTCCAATCGTTTCCAATGTGTTGTACATGAAATGAGGGTTGATTTGCGATTGAAGCGCATATAATTCAGCCTCTTTTTGCCTGATTTCAATATTGTCATTTTTTTTGATTTGGTCTCTTAGCTTTGTTATCATTGATTGAAAGCTTGAAGCCAGCACTCCAACCTCATCCCTTGAGTGGATCGGGATCTTAATATGGAGATTTCCTTTTTCAACATCCTTCATCTTCTTCCCAAGTACGTTTATTGGTTTTGTCACACTCCATGCAACAATAATTGAAATCAAGGTCGTAATCACAACAAGGATGAGGAAAATAATAATCGCTGCATTTCTTACGACATCTGTTCGTTCTGTTAAATAGTTAATCGGGATACTATGAACCAATATCCATTGTTGTTTTGATGATTGATTAATACTAATCAAGGTTCTCTCATTTGCTGTGTTTGTACGGAAACTCCCGTTTAAAAGAGGATATTGATTTAGTTCTTCAAAATATGTGCCCATTTTCGTTTGATCCGGATGGTAGATAATCTGCCCTTGATCATCCATTACCCACATCAGGGCTTTGTCTTCTTCATCTAAATCTTGAAGGATTTCTTCAATAAACGTCAGCTTAACAGCCAAAAACATGGTTCCGAGCGTTTCCCTGTTATCAAGGTCGATAATTTCTTTTACTAACAGCATATATGGCGGATTTCCCTCAAACGTCAAGTTGACCTGGTTTGGCAGCAGTACCTTTGTATCCCCTCCTAAATCATGGGCCTCTCCATACGGCAGAGGATTTTTCGTAAAATCAAAGCCTTCATATGCTACCCGAGTGCTAATAAAGGAACCATTATTTGATAATAAAAAAGCACCTAAAATATTTGCGTTATTGCTCCCAAGATAGGCCCGGGACAGAAAGCTTTCAACCGTAAATTGGTCCTGGAGCAAAGAGGATCGGTCCTCATATGGGCTGGCACGTAAAACAGCCATGACATCACTTGAGTTATAAATCAGATTCGGTAAATTTCCCAGCTCATTGATTTCATTTTCAATGTTTCTATTTGCTTGATTTAAAAGCCTTGGAACATATTCTCCTACCTCTTCTTCGATTGCTTTTGTATTTTGATAGTAAGTGATATAGCCTAAGACAGCCATCGGAATCACCGTAAGAAGAATATAGGTAATGATTAATTTCGTTTTCAGCTTGAAGTTTTTTAAACGAACTGCCTCAATCATGTTAGAAATCATATTGATCAAGATTCTCCTTCGTAAAATCAATCGGCTGCCCCATGATGACGGTATCCTCTTTTACTCTGACATTGCCTATATTCGAAATATATTGATTATCACTAATTTCGTTCCCTTCTAATAACTCCTTGGCAATACTAACTGTTAAATAGCCGAGCTTCTTTGGACTCCACAGGGTGACAACCTGCGCAGAACCGTCCTTTATATATTCTCTCATTAAATTTGGTGTGGATAAGCCCACCACTGTAATCTCACCTGATTTGTTAATGTCTTTAACAGCTTGAGCTGCTGCAGGAGGGCCAACAGATGAGCTTCCAATAATACCTGTTAATTCCGGATGTTGTTTTAATAATTCTGTTGCCGCCTTATAGGCTTGCTTCGGGTCATCATTTGATTCAACAATATCTACGAGCTTCATGTTCGGGTAGTTTTCTTGCTGTTGAACATTCATCCAATAGATCCACTCATTTAAATTCGCGGCCTCCTTAGACCCGGTGATAATAGCATAGCTGCCCCGCTCATTGACTCTTGATGATAACGCATCCATAATATGGCGCCCTAATATTTCCGGATCCACCATATTGATAAACAGCTCGCGATACTGGTTATTCGCATCTGAATCCCATGTAATTACTCTGATCCCCTGGTTCCTAGCTCGCTTTAAAACAGGACCAAGCTTTTCGGGATCATTTGCAGAAACAGCGATTAGGTCTACCTTTTGCTCGATATATCCTTCGATAATGGCTTCTTGCTGTTTCCAATCTGCAATTAAAGAACCAGAATAAAACACGTTAACACCTAAATCCTTTCCAGCTTCATAAACCCCTTCTTCTACTGCATTAAAATAAGGAATCCCGCTAACCTTTGGAATAACGGCAATCGTGTATGTTTTATGGCGTTGATTTGCTGGCTCTTGCTGCTGTTCTTTTTCACCGTTGTATATAACCTCGTACTGTGTTGTTTTCGGTATAAAATTGCACCCGCTTACAAATAACAATAGAATCATACAAGATAATACTCGAAAAAACATTTGCTTCTCTCCTAATACATAAAAGTAAACATTCAATCATTTTTATTATATCAATAAAATCGTAAGTGTCTTCAATTAGTGTTTTTTCTTTACTATAGGCAATGTTTAAAGCTCCAATTCACTTCATTTTCTATATATCAACAAAGTTTCCAATAACCACCTTTTCCAATATGACATTTGTCATACTTTGCACATGACAACTATGTCTGCAAAAACCATGCCATGCCCTCTATAATTAAGGTAACAATTGCTGAAGGGAACTAAAAAAATGACCAAACAATTACAAAAAAATTTGCGGAAGCAAGTTGCTCCTTTTGAAAAATCAAATACAAAAGCTAGTGTGATACAGCTTATTAATACATTGGGACCGTTTCTTATTTTGTGGATTCTTGCTTATCAAAGCCTAAGCATTTCTTATTTTCTTACATTAGGCTTAACTGTTATTGCGGCAGGGTTTCTTGTAAGGGTTTTTATCATCTTCCATGACTGCTGTCATTACTCTTTTTTTAAAAATCGGACAGCCAATAAAATTGTTGGGACAATTACAGGTATATTAACACTGTTTCCTTATAGTCAATGGCAGCATGATCACTCGATCCATCATGCAACAAGCGGAAATTTAGATAAACGCGGGACAGGCGATATTTGGGTGCTGACTGTTGATGAATATTTGGCTGCACCGTTATGGCGTAAAATTGTCTACCGCCTATATCGAAATCCTATCGTTATGTTTGGGTTAGGTCCAATCTATGTTTTTTTGATCATGAATCGCTTTAATAAAAAAGGGGCAAGAAAGAAGGAACGGCTGAACACTTATATTACCAACCTTTCTATCGCAGCCTTAGCGGGAATTCTTTGTTGGACATTGGGTGTTGAGGCATTTCTTTTAATCCAAGGGCCAATCTTTCTTATTTCAGGGTCTCTAGGCATCTGGCTTTTTTATGTGCAGCATACATTTGAAGATTCGTATTTTGAAGAAAATGAAGAATGGGAATACGTGTTAGCAGCCGTTGAAGGAAGCTCATACTACAAGCTTCCGAAGCTGCTGCAATGGCTGACAGGTAATATCGGCTACCACCATGTTCATCATTTAAGCCCAAGAGTGCCTAATTATATGCTTGAAGAGGCACACAAAACGGCAGAGCCATTACAAAACGTCCCGACAATTACATTAGCGACAAGCTTAAAATCACTTAAATTCAGATTATGGGATGCGAAAAACAAAAGGTTCGTAGGGTTTAATTATTTATCGCAAATCTCCAAATGATCATGTCATTTTCAGGTAAGAAGATTTCTTAGAATCAGTGTGATAAAATAATAATACAATTATCAATGATTAAAGTGGGTTCAAGATGAAAAAAAGGTTTGCGATCTTTCAAAAAAGCAATGGAATTTCCCCATATATTTGGGCGTTTTTAAGTATATTACCGTTTTACTTTATCTTTCAATCCTCATCTACGATTGAGATCATTGTTGGGATTATCCTTACGATTTTATTTTTTATCACCTTCAGATATGCTTTTTTAGCAAAAGGATGGCATGTTACTGTGTTGACATGCGTCCTTATCGGCATATCATTTACGTCAACCTATCTTTTCAACTATTTTTATTTTTCATTTTATATTGCCTATTTTATTGGGAATATAAAGAATCGGCTTTCATTTTTGACTTTATATATCATTCATTTGGTCAGCACAGCTGCTTCCATAAACTTCAGTATCGTCTTGCATGAGGATTTGCTGTTAAAGCATTTACCATTTGTGATCATTAGCTGTCTTAGTGTCATCTTTTTGCCATTTAGTATATATAATCGGAAAGAGCGGGGACAGCTGCAAGAAAAATTAGAAGATGCCAACAAGAAAATTTCTGAGCTTGTGAAGCTTGAGGAACGGCAAAGGATTGCTCGTGATCTTCATGATATATTAGGACAAAAGCTATCCATGATCGGATTAAAAAGTGATTTAGCGAGAAAATTAATTTATAAAGATCCCGAACAAGCCCGCAATGAAATGAAGGACGTACAGCAGACGGCACGAACAGCATTGAATGAAGTGAGAAAGCTTGTTTCGGAAATGCGCGGGATCCGTTTAAAAGAGGAAATGCTCCATGTTAAACAAATCCTTAAAGCAGCTGAAATCGATTTAGTGAGTAACGATAACCTCGTGTTAAAAGATGTTCCTTTATTAACTGAGAACATTCTTAGTATGTGCTTGAAAGAGGCCGTTACCAATGTGGTAAGACATAGCGGTGCTTCTACATGCTTTATCTCCGTCAAACAAACCGCAAACGAGATTGAAATCACCGTGAAGGATGACGGAATCGGCTTTATAGCTAATGATAAGTTTACAAAGGGAAATGGACTTGCCGGAATGAAAGAACGCCTTGAATTTGTTAATGGCAGCTTAAATATTATTTCCCAGGAAGGAACAGCTTTGCTGATAAAAGTACCTAATGTCGTAAAACAGGCAGAGGAGGAGCTCATATGATTCGAATTGTCATTGCTGAGGACCAGCAAATGCTTTTAGGTGCCCTTGGTTCTCTTTTAAATTTAGAAGAAGACATGGAAGTGGTCGGAAAAGCAAGCAATGGTGAAGAAGCCCTTGCACTTGTGAAAAAGCACAAGCCTGATGTCTGTATTATGGATATTGAAATGCCTGGAATGACCGGACTCGAAGCCGCTGAGAAGCTTAAAGGCGAGGACTGCAAAGTAATCATCCTAACGACATTCTCCCGATCAGGTTATTTTCAGAGAGCGTTAAAAGCCGGTGTAAGCGGCTATTTATTAAAGGACAGCCCGAGTGAGGAGCTTGCCAGCTCCATTCGCAGCATCATCTCAGGCAGACGCATTTATGCACCTGAGCTAATGGATGACATTTACAGTGAACAAAACCCTCTAACCGAACGCGAAAGAGAGGTTTTAGAGCTCGTGGCCGACGGCATGAACACAAAGGAAATTGCCGATCAGCTTAGCATTAAAACCGGTACGGTCCGGAACTATATCTCTACCATCTTAGAAAAGCTTGATGTGAAAAACCGAATTGAGGCGATTACACAGTCTAAGGAAAAAGGATGGTTTAAATAAGCGCAAAATAGGACTGTCCCCCAAGGGGACAGTCCTATTTTAAGTTTCAGCGCACGTCCTACCTATTATATATTTAATCCCTCTTTAAAATTTAAACCCTCTTTAATGGATTTCAGCGTTATTTCGTTTGACCATTCTGGTTTATCAGGATAAGCGAATACTGAATTTGTTACAATTCCATCAAATTTCATTTCTCTTAATTTCCGATATAGTGCCTCAAAGTTAACTTCCCCTTCTCCAGGGTTCAAATGCTGGTGAATCGTTACATTAGCATTAGGAGGATTCACAATATATCGCAATCCAAATGCTGCTTTATGATTAAGAGTGTCTGCAATTAAAACATGAGCAAGTAAATCTCCGGCTTCTTCCAAGTGTTTCTCTACATCGCCAACACCATCATCATAAAAGAAAGCATGTGCAACAGAATAGACTAACTTAATCCAATCCTTATCAAGAGCACGAATCATTCGAATGGCTTCTGTATTTAACTCAATAAAATCGTTAGGATGGGATTGTAAATTAAGTTTAATCCCCTCTTTTTCAAATAGCGGCATGAGCTCTTCCATTGATTTAACAAAAGCAGCTTCACTATCAACCGGACGGCTTTTATCTCCGGCAAATTCGCTGTTCATTAAATCAACACCTAATTCAGAAGTGATTTCAATACAACGCTTCCAATTTCTTACTGCAGCTTGACGTTCTTCTTCTATAGGTGAAGACCATTGTTGAACAGGAAGGACAGAAGAGATTTTAACGCCGGCATCTAAACAATATCTTTTTAAATCTTTTATCAGCTGCTTATCAACCTTTGGATATTCATAAAACCAAATAAAATCTTTACGAGGTGATAACTCTACATATTCATACCCTAATCTGGCGACTGCATCAATCGTATCTTTTAAATTTGTATTATCACGATAATGTGACGGATCATATGCTAAACGCAATGTAATCATCTCCTTTATTAGCTGTTTGGCGTTAGCCAATATGTGTTGCAACTAGAACAACTATTTATTTCAAGTACATATTTCAGAATGCTTTTTAACTGTAATTGTTTCTTTTCTGCTCCAAGTCGTAATTAAAATGCTGGCAATCAACCCGACTACACCGATAAAGTAAAACCCTGCTGCAATACCAAATTTCGCATTTAAAATACCTGCTACAAAAGGTCCTGAAAACATGCCAATTGCATATAAAGCTTGATAGACACCCATCGCTGTTGCTCGTTTTTCATGTGATATCGTTTCAATCGCCAAACCTAACAGCAGAGGGAAAACGATTCCGAGCGAAAATCCATTCAAAGCTTGAATCATCATTAACAACCCTTTTGCTTCAATAAGAGGTGTTAGAAGCGTAAACAATGCTGATGCAAAAAAAGCAATATTTAAAGTCTTCCATTTACCTAAAAGTGGAACAATTAGCTTCCCTATAAAAAGTGTTGCAAGCGCATGCGGGATCATAAATATAAAAACGAGCAAACTAATCTCACTTGCGGTAAAACCCATTTTCAAGGCATAAGTAGGAATAAAGCCAAATGTCGTAGTAAAAATAATACCGTGAGCTAAAATAGATAAAAACGACACTTTTAACAGCAACGGTTCTTTTATCACTGACGTAAGGTCGATCACTTTAACCGGCACTCGCGCTTTCTCTTCTTTTCTCTCATAGATGAAAAAAGAAAGGATGGCAGCTAGAAGACTAGTAAATCCACCTATCCAGAACGGAGCTTGCCAGCCCCATTCATTAACGATGATCCCGCTTACACCCATACCTAAAAGTTGAGCTAAGACCACAGCAAAGGAAATGCTGCTCATCGCGCGATGAACTTCGTGATCAACAAAATAACTAGAATATAAGACAGTAAAAACAACCCAAGTTGCTGCTGCAATACCGGCAAGTGAACGTGCGATTAGGACCCAGCCCAGGCTATCTGTTAATACATATGCAAAGCAACTGGCGGTACTGATCAACATTCCCATCACAATAAATGGTCTTCTTAGTCTAAAAAGATCTGAGCAAATCCCAATAGGAAGCCTAAAAAGAAATTGCATGAGTCCATAACTGCCTAGCACAATGCCGATAAATGTGTATTTACCACCCATTAACTCGATATGAGGCGTCAGGATTGGCAGATAAATAAAATGCGAGAACCATAATGCAAACGAAACAAATAAAAATATACCCTTATTTCTAACGGAATTAATCACTCCATTATCACTCCGTCTATGAACAAAAGCGCAAGCGACTTGGTCATCGCCGTACAAACTTGAGGAGCATCGACTGAGATAAAGGAAACACGGTAAGCGAACCGAACCGATGTTGACTTATCGTAAGGAGATGATCTGAAGTTTGATAGGCGATAGGCGCTAGCAGTCAAAAACGCGACGTCCTATCGCACTGACTGCACTTGCACATCCTGTGCTTCGGAGCTGGATGTCGCAGTGCTTACCCACAGTTCAAGAATTTTATAATTACCTAAGCTGTTAACAAAAGCGCAAGCGACTTGCTCAATCTAGGAGCTAGACACTGCAACTAGGTACAAATGCTTTCGTGCTTTTTTGATAGAAAGGAGGCTGGCTGAAACAGCCTCCTTTAAACATTACCAGCGTGCTGTTACCATTTTTTTGCGAGTATAAAACTCTACACCATCTGGTCCGTTTGCATGAAGGTCACCATAGAAGGATTTCTTCCAGCCAGAGAATGGGAAGAAGGCCATTGGTGCAGGAACTCCTAAATTCACTCCAAGCATACCCGCATCAATGTCTTCACGGAACTTGCGAACATTGCTGCCATCTTTCGTATAAATACATGCTCCATTTGCAAAATCTGATTCATTCGTAAGAGCAATCGCTTCATCTAACGTGTTTACTCGAACAACTGACAAGACCGGCGCAAAGATTTCTTCCTTCCAAATCGTCATCTCCGTTTTTACATGATCAAAAATAGTCGGACCGACAAAATATCCATTTCCAGATGCTGCTGCATCTTTACGTCCATCACGAACTAATACAGCCCCTTCTTCTTGTCCAATTTCAATGTATTTTTCCGTTTTCGCTTTATGAGAATCACGAATAACCGGCCCTAGGAATACACCTTCATCCATTCCATTTCCAATGGTGATATTGTTCGCAGCATCAACTAGTTTTTCCATTAATTCATCGGCTACTTCACCAACTGCTACAACGACTGCTGCCGCCATACATCTTTCTCCGGCAGAACCATACGCTGCGTTAATAATTTGATTAACTGCACCATCTAAGTCTGCATCTGGCATAACAATTGAATGGTTTTTTGCTCCTGCTAAAGCTTGAACACGCTTACCATGATTGGAAGCTGTTTTATAAACATATTCAGCAACCGGCTGTGAACCAACAAATGAAATTGCTTTTACTCCTGGATGCTCAAGCAATCCATTTACAACATCATGTGCTCCGTGTACGATATTCAATACGCCGTCAGGCAATCCAGCTTCTTTAAATAATTCTGCCAGGCGATTTGCCAGTAATGGCGTGCGCTCAGATGGCTTTAACACAAATGTATTTCCGCAAGCAATCGCTAATGGGAACATCCAGCATGGCACCATCATCGGGAAGTTAAATGGAGTGATTCCGCCAACGACACCGATTGGATAGCGGTACATGCCAGATTCAATATTTGTTGCGATATCTGGAAGCTGTTTTCCCATCATTAATGTTGGAGCACCTGCGGCAAATTCAACACATTCAATTCCTCGTTGAACCTCACCATATGCTTCGTTATAGCTTTTTCCATTTTCGATTGTAACCAGGCGTGCTAACTCCTCCCAGTTCTCAACTAGTAATTGCTGATATTTAAAAAGGATGCGGGCTCTGCGCGGTACAGCTGTTTTGCTCCAAGATTTAAATGCTTCAGCTGCTACTTTAACCGCTTGATCTACATCTTCTCGACTTGAAAGGGGCACATGTGCGATTGTTTCACCTGTTGCCGGATTTGGAACGATCTCTGTTTTTCCTGAGTTTGATTCAACCCAGCTACCACCGATAAAATTTTTAAGGTTTTGTACAGTCACAGTATTTGTCATAATAAAGACTCCTCCTAACTTTTTTTATCTGCCATTCTATTTAAAATTAAGGCAGCGTTATCATTCACACCCTCATGTAAAAGACTGAAGGTCTTTCTTTTTTGCAAAAATCATTAGCTTTTAATGTAATCGATTTCAGTGAAAAGGAATTATTTCTTACCTTACAAGACTCATTTTATATGATTCTATTCTTTTTGTAAACGCTTTTTCTATGATTTTTTTCTTTTTTTTATCATTCATTTTTATAAAAAACATTGTAAAATCCCCTATTTCTCAAGAGATAAGCTGAAAGGCAAATAAATTGCCGCTTCATTTTCCACTTACATCATTTTTCTTTTTTCCCCATATATTAATCAAATTAATTAGAAATCGATTTCAATTACATCTTTTAAAAACAGCCCCATTAATACCGTTAAATTAATTCCAAAGTCTTTCCAGCCTTCAGCTTAGGATTGCAGGACTCTCTGATAATCAATTCATCCTTTAATACAATTTTTTTCTTAGTCAACTTTTCTCCATTGATCAAACCTAACAACAGCTCCATTGCTTTCATACCAATCTTATATTTAGGCTGATTAATCGTTGTTAAATTTGGTTCATGGATTATCGACATTTTTATATTATCAAATCCTACCACTGCAAGATCCTCTGGAACAGATAATCCGCTGTCCTTTGCAGCCCTTATCGCCCCCATCGCCGTTTCATCATTAAAGGCAAAAACAGCTGTTGGCGGGACTTCAAACGCCAGTAATTTCATCATTTGATGATAGCCGGATTCAAAGGTCGAATTACCTTCTTGTATATAGGCTGATTCTACCTCTAGATCATGGCTTAACAACGCCTGCTTGTATCCTTTTATCCGGTCCCTGCTTAATATATTATGAAGAGGTCCGGAAATATGGGCAATTTTCGTATGTCCCAGATTGATTAGATGTTCGGTCGCCTTTCTTGCACTGCTAATATTATCAATCGATACGGTTGGAATATTTAAGCCATCCATGTATTCACAGGCAAGCACGATAGGAAAATGGTCAGCAATCTCTTCCATTTCTGTTTTATTAAGCCGGGCAGTTAATAGAACCATCCCATCTGCCTGCTTCTGCTGCAATAGATTAATATATTCCTTCTCCCTTTCAATATCATTTTCGGTATCCCCTAAAATAACCTGATAACCATGACTGACAGCAACATGTTCAATCCCACGCAGAACCTTTGAAAAGAACGGGCTTGTGATATCTGGAACGACCACAAGAATGATTTTCGTTTCCTTTGTGCGGAATTGCCTTGCCACAATATGAGGCTTGTAATTTACTTGATTAATGACATTCATCACCTTTTCGCGTGTTTCTTTGCTGACAAGCTCAGGATTGCTAAGCACCCGCGATACGGTGGCAGGCGATACCTTTGCTAGTTTTGCCACATCGCTCATTTTCATCCCTAATCACCTCTTTCACCTTTAGTTTAGTTCTTAAAGTAGACATATTGTCATTGTAATCGATTTCAAATCCTGCTTTTATTTTATATGACCGACTAATTTTTGTAAACGAATACTTTGATTAAATGCCTAAAATAAAAGCCAAAGGCAGAAGAAGCATTTCCTGCTTCAACACCTCATGGCCCTATGTTTGTTCTTTTAATGGTGTTGCTGAGTCTCTAACAATTAGTTCATCCTTCATCACAAACTTTTTCTGTTTGATCGCTTCCCCATTAATTAAATGCAGCAATAGTTCCATCGCTTTTTTACCAATTTCATATTTTGGCTGGTCGATCGTCGTTAAATTAGGTTCAATGACAGAGGACATTTTGATATTATCAAATCCTACAATGGATAAATCCTCAGGCAGCTTTAGACCGCTATCCTTTGCAGCTTTAATTGCTCCCATCGCCATCTCATCATTAAAGGCAAAAATCGCTGTTGGCGGGGTTTCAAACGCCAGTAATTTCATCGTCTGATGGTAGCCGGATTCATAGGTAAAATCACCTTCTTGAATGTAGGCTTGGTCTACCTCTATATCATGGCTCAGTAATGCCTGCTGATATCCTCTCATCCGGTCACGGCTCAGAATGACATTAATCGGACCCGTAATATGAGCAATTTTCGTATGACCGAGCTTGATTAAATGTTCGGTTGCCTTTCTTGCACTGCTTATATTATCAATCGATACAGTCGGAACATTTAAATCATCCATGTATTCACAAGCAAGCACCATTGGAAAATGATCGGCAATCTCTTCTAGGTTAGCTTTATTTAAGCGCGCTGTTAAGAGCACCATTCCATCTGCTTGCTTTTGCAGCAATAAATTGATGTATTCTTTTTCCCTTTCAACATCATTTTCAGTATCGCCTAAAATAACTTGGTATCCATGATTAATAGCTACATGTTCAATCCCGCGTAAAACCTTTGAAAAGAAAGCGCTCGTAATATCTGGGACAACAACGAGAATGATTTTGGTTTCCTTTGTACGAAATTGTCTTGCCACAATATGAGGCTTGTAATTCACCTCATTGATGACCTTCATTACCTTCTCGCGTGTTTCTTTGCTAACAAGGTCCGGATTACTAAGCACCCGGGATACGGTGGCAGGCGATACATTTGCTAATTTCGCCACATCACTCATTTTCATAACTTCTTATCACTCACCCTCACTGAAAACGATTTAGTGGAATTAAAAAATTTCACATACAAATAATCTATATCGTTTTCTTTCTATCATAACCTTTTTTATTTACTAGATACACTTGTAGCATATTAACTTATTTTATCATGAAAAGGTGAGGATTTGGATTTTTCATTTTTAAACAATAAGAAGGGCTGTCTCATATATAAAGATTGCTCCGCCAAACACATATGTGTAGCAGATCCTTTTGAGACAGCCCTCTTCATCTTAATTCATACTTGCGCTAAATTGTTTGGCCATATTACTAGAGCCAAACTCTCTCATTTTTCCTTTTACTGTTGCAACAATCGCTTCTTTCCCAGGTGTTGTGATGGCCCGATGGTCATAAAGATCAGGATCACTATTTAGCTTTTCCCGAACAGCCTTGGTCCACGCTTGTAAGCATTCCGTATTAACATTAATCTTAGCATGGCCTAATTCAATGGCTTTCTTGATTTGATATTCAGGAATTCCCGAGCCACCATGCAGGACAAGCGGGATGCCTGTTAGTTCTGAAATCTGTTTCATTTCTTCGAAGCCTAGTTTTGGTTCACCCTGGTATGGCCCATGGACGGAGCCAAGAGCAGCAGCTAAGGCATCAATTCCTGCTTCCTTCACGATTCGCAAGCATTCATTAGGATCAGCGTACTTTACTCCGCCAATCAATCCATCTTCCATACCCCCAACTGTTCCTACCTCTGCTTCTACTGATACTTTATTTAAACGTGCATAGTCAGCAACCTGTTTCGTCATGGCGATATTTTCTTCGATTGGATGATGGGATCCATCAATCATAACTGAAGTAAACCCGGCATCGATTGCCTGCATGCATCTTTCAACACTCATGCCATGGTCGAGATGCAATGCCACCGGAACGGTAATGGACATTTCTTCCATAAGTGCGTTCACCATGGCAGCGATCGTATTAAAACCGCCAAGATAATCAACAAGCCTGTCAGATGCAGCTACTATTACAGGTGCTTGTTCTTCTTCTGCTGCTTGTAAGATGGCCTGTGCCCACTGCAGGCTATTTAGGTTAAATTGCCCTACAGCATAGCTGCCTTCTTTCGCTTTCAGAAGCATTTCCTTCATAGATACTAATGACACTTTCTAGATCACCTCTTTTTATCGATTTATAGAATGATTTAATTAGAAGCTAGTTCAACCTCGTATACCTTTAGGCATTAACATTGATTTTGTCTGCCGGTTGCTTGTAAAAATCCGGTTTATCCATTAATGAAATGGCTTCTTTCTCACCTGAATGCTGTGCTTTAATCGCAGCATCTGCTGTTACTGCGGCAATATATCCGTCCCAAGAAGTCGGCCCATTTGGTTCACCTGTTTTATGAATGGAATCCATAAAATGCTGTAATTCCTTGTCATATGCATCAATAAAACGATCCTTCCAATCCAATAATACATTAGTGCCAAAGGTTGCATTTTTTCGGAACGAAATACTTTGGAACTCCGGAAGGCTGACAATACCTTCATCACCGATTACTTCACATTGAATATCATAGCCGTATTTGCAATTAACAAATATTTCAGCTGTTATCACAATGCCGCCCTTAGTTTCTAAGGTAACAATTTGCGGATCTCTCAGATTCTCATGGGCATGCTTTGACTTTTTCGGATAGGTCACTTGCACCGTTTTATAATCATCATTTACCAGCCAATGTAAAACATCAATTTCATGAATTAACGTATCATGAATCGCCATATCGGTTGTGTATGTTGCAGGAACCTCACGATTTCGGTGGGCACAGCGGATCATTAGCGGTTCACCAATGAATTGGTTGTCAATTGCTTCTTTTAATTGAACATAACCGCTATCATATCTGCGCATAAAGCCTACTTGCACTAAGCGCTTGCCATGCTTCATTTCAGCTTCGACAATTCTCATGCAGCCTTCAGCTGTTGTTGCCAATGGTTTTTCAACAAACACATATTTTCCAGCTTCAATCGCGGCAAGTACACTCGCTTCATGTGCAGGGCCCCAGCTTGTTACAAGCACAGCATCAACATCGTCAGCAGAAATAAGTGCTTTATCATCTGGATAAACGACTGCATCTAGTTCAAAGCTTTGTACAGCATTGATTGCGGACTCTTTGTTAACATCTGTAACAGCAACAATTTTTCCGCCCGATAATTTATTTTCAATGCGCTTAATATGTTCTCTGCCAATGGCGCCAGTACCGATTACCCCAAATCGAATGGTCATGTCCATTCCTCCCTAGATTTAATCGCTATAACTTTTTCTTTTGGATGATTATCCTACGATTTCTGTCTTTTTTAAAGTAAGTAATGTTTCATCAATGTATTTTCTTGCTATTAAAGCATATTCCAATGGATGAGCAATTGCTGGATCCTGCTCTGCTTCAATGACAATCCAGCCTTTATAATCATGATCAAGGAGCATTTGGTAGACATCAGTAAAATCAATGCATCCGTCACCAGGTACAGTAAACATGCCATTTAAAAAGGATTGTAAAAATGATTCGCCCTTTTCCCTGCATTGAGCCAGCTGTTGATCTCTAACATCTTTAAAATGGACGTGTTTGATGCGATTGATATGCTTTGTTAATAGCCTCATATAGTCGCCATCAGAAACATAAATATGACCTGTATCATATAGAAGGTGAACATGGTTTGGATCGGTATTCTCCATGAGGCGGTCAATTTCTTCTAATGTTTGAACACCTGTGCCCATATGATGATGAAAAACTAATGATAAGTTATATTGTTCAGCAATTTTTCCAAGTTCGTTTAAGCCTTGGCATAATTGGTTCCATTCCTTGTCAGTAAAAAAAGGTTTTTCAGTAAAGACATTTTTATCTGTTCCTTGTATGCTGTATGTTTGTTCTGATACAACGGCAACGTCTGCATTCACTTCCTGCAAATATGCACAATGCTGATGAAAAGCCTTTGAAGTTTCTTTAAGTCCATCGCGGATCAGGAAACTGCTGAACCACTGGCCTGCAATTTTTAAGTTGCGCAGCTTAAGCTCTTTATTTAACACCTCTGCCTCAGGGAAGAAACCGCCAACCTCTGTCCCTTGGAAGCCAGCGACAACAATATCACTCAATAGATGTGACAACGTATTATCCTTGCCGATCTCAGGCAGATCATCATTTCGCCAGCCGATTGGGGCAATGCCCCAACGAATCTTTTGATTACTCATTCTCAATCACCCTTTATTAATATTGCTTTGCATTTCGTAATTTTTCCTGCTTAAGCTCAAAAGTTTTTTGAGCAAGTTCTTGATCAGATACTTCAGGGAATCCTAAGTTCCACCAGCTGCCATCATAACCATCAGTCATTGTTTTCGGAAGCACTTTCATCTCAATTAGAGTAGATCGATCCTGTTTCTTCGCATCCTCTAAGGCTGCTTTTAATTCTTCAACTGTATTTGCCCGATACGCTTTAGCACCATAGCCTTCAGCCACTTTTGCGTAATCAATATTCATAATTTGGTTATCTGCTGTTCTGAATTCACAATGGAAACTTCCATTTCCGGAGTCCATTTGGAGATTATTAATACAGCCAAAACCTGAATTATCGAATAAGAGCACATTTATTTTTTTATTGTTCTGAATAGCTGTAATAAATTCAGAATGGAGCATGAGGAAGCTTCCATCACCGACGATTGAGTACACCTCTTTTGAAGGATCTGCCAGCTTCAAGCCTAATGTACCGGAAACTTCATAACCCATACATGAGTATCCATACTCTAGATGATAGGTGTTCGGAACTTCTGAGTGCCATAAACGCTGCAAGTCTCCTGGAAGAGAGCCAGCTGCACAAATAATGATGCTGTCAGGATCAATCGTGTCATTAATCGCCAGGAGTGCAGTCGTTTGCGGAAGTTCTGTTTGTAAAGCATCTGCATACTCGTTCAACACTTCTTGTGAAAAATGATTCTTAATTTCAGGATCAAAATTCTCTCGATTAAATGTAACTTTGCTTAGGCGGTCACGTTCAATCAACCATTCTTCTTTTAATTCAGTAATCGTATTGCCAAACTCGCTCTTATATCCCTCCAGCATTGGCGTAAGTGCCTCAAATGCTGTTCTGGCATCTGCGACAACCGGGAATGCATCCAATTTATAGGCTTGCATACGGCTGACATTGATATTTAAAAACTTCGTTGTTTCAAAGTTAAATAGTGTTTTAGATGATGTAGCAAAATCGGTAAATCTCGTACCAACACCAATAATCAAATCCGCTTGCTGTGCCGCTTTATTTGCCGCTAATGTTCCTGTAATTCCAAGCCCGCCTAGGTTATTTTCGAATGATGATTCTATTGCTGATTTGCCTGCTTGGGTTTCAACTAAAGGAATATTATACTTCCCGGAAAATTCCATTACCGCTTCACGCGCTTCTGAATATTTTACTCCGCCGCCAACAACAATGACAGGCTTCTTACTAGCCTTAATTAACTCGGCAGCTCCTGCGAGCTCACGTTGCGATGGCAGCTTGCGGTCAATATAATGAACGCGTTTTTCAAAGAACTTCACATCATAATCAAAGGCTTCCCCTTCAACATCCTGTGAGATACAAATGGTTGCCGGACCTGCTTTCGCCGGGTCTGTCATCACTTCAAACGCCCGAATTAAACTTGACATTAATTGCTCCGGACGAGTAATGCGATCCCAATATCTTGAAACAGGCTTTAATGCATCATTGGTTGTGACAGCCGTGCTGTATTCTTGTTCAATCTGCTGCAAGACCGGATCAGGCTGGCGTGTCGCATAAGTATCTGCCGGCAGAAACAAAACCGGAATATTATTCGCAAGAGCTGTACCGGCAGCCGTTACCAGGTTGGCTGAACCTGGTCCGCTTGAAGTTGAAACTGCATATATTTTTTTGCGGAGCATTTGTTTGCTATACGCAATCGCTGCGTGTGCCATACCTTGTTCATTTTTCCCTGAAATGATTTTCAAATGTCCTGGGTCTTGTTCAAGCGCCTGCCCAATCGCTAATACATTTCCATGGCCAAAGATGGTAAAAATACCCTCAACAAACGGAAATTCCTCACCATCTATATGAACATACTGTTGATTTAAAAACTTGAACAAAGCTTGTGCTGTAGTTAATCGAATTGTTTCCATCCCTCTTCACCTCTATGAAATTGAAATTGTTTCGTTTTTCGCTATTAATTCTTCAATCTCTTCCACTGTAGGCATCGCTTCAGATGAGCTATGCTTGCTTACAACAATTGATGCCGATGCGCTGCCATATTTCAATGCTGATTCAATGTCTTTGCCTGTGATTAAAGCAAATAAGAAAGCAGAAGCATAGGAATCACCGGCACCAAATGTTTTGAGAACCTTTGTCTTGTATGCCAAACCTCTAAAAATTTCACCTGATTTTGCATAAGCATATGAGCCTTCAACACCATGCTTAATGACGATAAGCTCTGGAGAATGCTTAAACAGATAGTTGACTGTATCCTCGTTTTTCCCTTCTGTCTGTCTGTTTTCCAAGGCATCAAATTCTTCACGTGTTCCAATGACGACATTTGACAGCTCTGCTACTAATGAATAATAAACAGCTGTTTCTTCAGGAGTTTCCCAGGAATATGGGCGATAATCTAGTTCAAAAATAACTTTTACATCATTTTTCTTCGCAAGATTAACGGCTTTTAGCACTGCTTCACGAGACGGACTTTTTGATAATGCCGTACCTGATACGAGCAGAACCTTTGATCTTTTAATATAATCCTCATTTACTTCAGAAGGAGTTAAATAAAGATCTGCCACATCCTGACGATACATGAGAATGCTGCATTCTTCCGGACTTTTAATCTCTGTAAAAGCTAAACCTGTTTTATGGCCCTCTGTATCGACAACCATATTAGATGTATCAATTCCAGCATCCCTCATATACTTTTCAATAAAACGTCCGTGCTGATCATCGGAAATTTTACCGATGAACCCAGCTTTTAAGCCCAGCTTGGAGCTTCCGATTGCAATATTTGCCGGTGAGCCTCCAACATACTTTGAAAACGTCATGGTTTCTTCCATCGGGCGGTTATATTCCACTGCATTTAAATCAATGCAAGCGCGACCAATTGCAATAATATCGAATTCTTTATCATCATGAAAATGAATATTCATCTTTACTCACAGCTCCTTTTTTTATTATTTTGCTCTATTAAACTGCTGATTTTCTCTGGTGGTCCCCTTAGCGCTTTGCGCCTGCGGGAACTTCAATATCCCATTGTTCCCGCAGGAGTCTCGCGCATTTCACTTCATCAATTACAAGCGTCAAAATCATCAATGAGCTTTAATTCAGCTTATCGTTTTAAAATCCATTCATGATCAGGATCGTTGTAGAACTTCCAAATCCGTTTCGGTCCAGCCATTACATTTAAATAATAGGATGTGTATCCTTCAGGAACACCTACTGGATGATAACCCGCAGGTACGATTACCATGTCACCGCTCTCAACAGCCATTGTCTCATCCAGTGAGCGATCATCTGTGTATACACGCTGGAAGACAAAGCCCTGCTGAGGATTCATTTCATGGTAGTACGTTTCTTCTAAAAATGACTCCTCTGGTAAGTTATCTTGATCATGCTTATGCGGAGGATAGCTGGACCAATTTCCGCTTTCGGTATAAACCTCAACAACTAGTAAACTATTTGCCGAAGGATCGGAATCTGGTAATATATTGTGCACCATGCGTTTGTTGTTGCCTGTTCCTCTATGCTCAACCCCATTATCTTCTGCACTGATTAATTTTGTTGGCAATTGCTTTTCTGATGGGGAATAGCATAAAGCAACACGTGCTCCGCTTACTGCCTCTACTTTAAATGTACGATCATTTGATACATAAACACTGTCTGTTGGTTTCTTTTCAAAGACAGATTCACGTGTACCAATTTCTTCAAAATTGACCTCTCCATCTGAAACATTTATCTTCCCAGTTAAAGCGACAATACAGCATTCTTGGTTTCCAAGTTTTTCTGAATATGCAGCACCAGGAGCCAGGTCAATCATTTTAAATCTGACATATTCCAACGATGAATTTTCTGATGTTACTTCATGAATAAGTGTTACACCTTGTTCCAGCTCTTTTTGAACAGGCTTACGCAGCAATTTACTCAATGCAATCTCCTCCTATTTTTTTTGTAAGGTAAGAAAGTTAACTGCAATCGATTTCATTGATATCTTTAAAAATAAAAATAGAATTGTCTAATCATGCATACATTTTTTCTCATTTCTTATACAGATTAATCGTTAAACCGTTTTCAGTCAATGCTTTTTAGCATTTATAAGGTGTTTTTTTCAGAAATTTTCACTTTTCAAGTTCAATTAATTCGTAAACAACGTGTTTTAATTGCAATCGATTTCATTGATAATAAAAATTTTTCACGATAAGACTAGTTTGATAGTAGTTAAAAACTAAGTATTCCTATTCTTAGGTTCTATCTTATCATTTATATAAAACGCTTTCAATAGGTATGCTTAAAATTAATAGATCGATAATTTCTTAGTTATTTTATTTACAATTTACCTGTTAAAAACTGTGCTTCACCAAGACCAAAGCTCCAATCGGCCTCTCCATTTTCAGTAATGGAGATCATCAAGTCTTCAGGTGATATCCCGCACTCCGCTTCAAGTCTTTCTGCAAGCAACGAATATAACTTTTCTTTTTGTTCTTTTGTTCTAGCTTTGCTTACAATACTGATAATAACCATATTATTTGTTCGATTAAAACCTAATCCTGTATCCTGAATAATAAGCTCATTAGCTGGATGCTGATGAACAATTTGATAACGGTCCCGTTCAGGTACGTTAAATGCTTCCACCATTGCATTGTGGGCGGTATCCAATAATTTTTTTAGAGACTGCTCATCTCGTCCTTCAATTAAATCAAATCGTAATAATGGCATAACTAATTTCCTCCTTAAACATTTATATATAGTAAAACTTTTAAGCCCTTTGTTTGTAATAGACTTAAACGTTTTCTTAATCTAATTTATTAGAAATGACAAGCTGTATATCATGCTTCTTTGCAAATTCCTGGTAGGCATCACTTGGTGGTTGATCTGTAAAGATCGCATCAAGATCTGATAAATCACAATAAGTCATTAGCGCATATTGATCAAACTTTTCATGATCGACAAGGACATAAACCTTTGAACTTTTGCCTACAACGGTCTGCTTCATTTCATTTTCAACAGGGGATGAATGAGTGACACCATTTGTGATGGAAATACCTGCAGAAGCCATGAACGCTTTGTTGATATTGTATGATTTCAGCAGGTCCATATTTTTCATACTAACAAATGACTTCGTTTTGCGTTCTAACACTCCACCAGTAGAAATGACATTTAAGTTGTTGTATGGAAAGGACTTAAAAATAAAATCAAGATTATTTGTAAGGATTGTTACATTTTTCTGTTGTAAATAATCCACCATTTCTAATGTAGTTGTACCTGAGTCAATATAGATAATATCCCCATCCTCAACAAAGTCCGCTGCCGCTTTGCCAATTGCCTTTTTTAGACGTGCGTTTCTTGTTTGCCTCTCATGAAAGGATGTTAGTGTTGCATGATTAACAGCAACTCCGCCATAGACCTTTTTAATCGTTCCACGATCAACCAATTGCTGAATATCACGGCGAATGGTGTTTTTTGATACATTAAAAACATTACAAAGCTCATCCAGTGAAACCGTTTCATGGACTAGTACATATTCTTGTATCTGTTCAATCCGTTCTGTTTTTAACATGACTACCCCTTCTTGACTTAAATTCCACCAAAGGCTCTAAGTTTTCTGAACCTTACCTACATATTAACAAAAGATACCCAAAAGTTCACCACTTTTTTGAAATATAATTTAGTTTTTATTTTCACCTTTAACATTTTGGTCAAATTTAGCTTGAATGAACCAAAACATAACCAATATAAAATCATATGTAATTATTTAATATCCCCACCTTTTAGAAGAAAACATTCAATCCAATAAAGGTGGGGGTATTTAAAAGTGAATCGGTTAATGCAACTGTTTTTGCTCGATCGCATGAATTGAATCATAGAGAATTTCAATCAAGCTTTTTATTTCTTTGTTACTAATGATGAGAGGCGGGGCAAAAACGATTGTATCTTGACCATCAAAAACAACTGAGCGGCAAATGAGTCCGCGCTTTGCTGCTTCTGAAACAATAACTGGTGCTAAAGGTGTTGAAAATCTTTCTCGTGAAGACTTATTTTTAACAATTTCAACAGCCCCCATCAATCCTAGTCCTCTTACTTCACCAACTATTTGACACATCCTTTGAATAGAGCGGAAGCCCTTCAGCATTTCTTCCCCCATTATCTTCGCATTATTCATTAGTTGTTCGTTTTCAAGAATTTCAAGGTTTTTTAATGCTACGGCACATCCCATCGGGTGCCCGCTATACGTATACCCATGTAAAAGCGTACCTGTTGAAAGCTCTATGAATTGTTGGTGAATGTCTTTTGAAAGCATAACGCCGCCTAACGGAGCATAGCCGCTGGTCACACCCTTTGCAAAACACATCATATCTGGTGTGACTCCATAATGTTCCACTCCAAAATACGTTCCTGTCCGGCCAAAACCTGTAATCACTTCATCAGTAATAAATAAAATACCGTATTCATCGCATATCTTTCTAACTTCTATAAAATAGGTTTCTGGAGCGATATGAACACCACCTGCACCTTGGATGGGTTCTGCAATAAATGCTGCAATGGTTTCAGGACCTTCCGCTTCAATAACGTCCCGAAGAGATTGTGAAGAGAGATTATTAGTGTAATAGAAATCAGGGGCTAAGGAGTTTGTAAAATCCCTAAACGGCTTAAGGCCGGTCGCGCTTGTTGCTCCCATCGAGACACCATGATAAGACTTTGTACGCGAAATGATTTTTTTTCTCCTTGGTTCTCCCTTTAACATCCAATAATGGCGAGCCAGTTTATAGGCTGTATCATTTGCCTCAGACCCCCCAGAAGTAAAGAATGTTGCAGATAAATCCCCTGGAGCTACCTCTGCTAGTTTCGCTGCCAATCGAATAGCAGGCTCATTGCTGAACGTTGCAAAACTGGAGGTAAAGGCCAATTTTGACATTTGTTCCGCAGCTGCCTGCCCCAATTCTGTTCTCCCATGACCAATATTGACATTCCAGAGTGAGGACATGCCATCAATCACTTTATTTCCAGCAAGGTCATAGAGGTATACCCCTTTTCCTTCTGTAAAAATAAACGTTGGCCCCTGTTCTTGCTGTTGTTGAATCGGTGATGTCGGATGAAGGAAATGCTTTTTATCTAATTCGGTTAGCTCCCCGATGACGTCCAAATCTTTTTTCATGTTAAACACCCTTCCCATCTATTTTTTCCTCCTTGATATACTCCATTTATATGAGAAGGGAATGGTGAGGTATGTTTCCTCTAAATAAAATACTAGGTTATAAAATAAAAAAGCCAGCTTCTGCTGACTTTTTTATTGCTTCATAATGCTTTTTCTGTTCATTTTTTACTATTCAAGATAAGCTCGTTTTGATAGACAAATCGATACGTGCCAGAACCAGCTTCCAGCGAGACACCTTCTTCTATTTGGTTTACATTTGAAACACCCTCTACATCCGGCAGTAATACACCACTTTCTTTCACACTCTTTAGTTGAGCAAATGGTAAGATGATTGTTGCTTTTGTGTTAGCTGGAACGTTTACTTCAATCGTTATGTTTTCGTCTGAAAGGCTCCATGCTGATACAATTTGGCCATACATGGAATTGTGCTTAACACGGACAAAAGTCATTTCTCCACCATTGATTCTTGGGTGAATACGAATATGTTTATAAGCTGGCTTTGCTTCATCCAGGTCTAATCCTGCAACAAAGCGGTACATCCAATCTCCAATAGCACCATAGGCGTAATGGTTAAATGAGTTCATATCATCGCTCCAGAATGAACCGTCTTCTTTAATGCCATCCCAATGCTCCCATATGGTTGTTGCGCCCTTTTTAATCGAGTACAACCAGGAAGGATAGGTTTCCTGAAGCAGCAGCTTTACAGCAGTGTCATGATAGCCATTTTCAGATAAAGCGATGCATAGGTAAGGGGTACCAACGAAACCAGTTGTCAGATGATAGTCATTTTTGACAATAAGCTCGTTGAGGTCATGGGCGATTTGCTTTCTAACATCTCCCCCTACTAAATCAAACATTAGCGGCAGAATGTTCGCCGTTTGAGTTTGGGCAATCATGTGATTGTCAGCTGAAATAAATGTCTGATTAAATTTGGCAATAATGCCAACTAACAGCTCACTATAATCAGTAAAATCCTCATTCTTTTCTAGGACAGCTGCTATATCACGAAGAATCCGAGTAGAGAGAGCATAATAAGCTGTTGCAACCAAATGAACAGGAGTTGCGCCAAAATAGCTATCCTCTTCGGCATCAAGAGCAAGCCAATCCCCAAAGTGAAAGCCAGTATCCCATAAATATTCATTCTCTCCTTGCGAGCGAATAAATTCTACCCATGCTTTCATGCTTTCATATTGTTCGGAAAGAATTCGTCTATCACCATAACACAGGTATAAAGTCCACGGACACACAGTTGCTGCGTCTCCCCAGGCAGATGATGTATACGTCTCATCTCCCCACATTGACGATACATAATCCTTCAGCGCATTTGGAACCACAAAAGGAACGGAGCCATTAGACCTTTGATCAGCCTTTAAATCTCTTAACCATTTTGTAAAAAATGGACCTCCTTGGTAGTTGAACAAAGCCGTTCTAATAAACACTTGAGCATCCCCTGTCCAACCCAACCTCTCGTCCCGCTGTGGACAATCTGTCGGTACGTCTACGAAATTTCCTCTTTGCCCCCAAACGATATTTTGTTGAAGCTGGTTTACCATTTGGTTCGAGCATTCAAATTCTCCTGTAGGTTCCATATCTGAATGGATCACTTCACCAATAAAATTTTCAAGTGGCAGACCCTTTTCTTGGTTCGGATATCCCTCAACTTTAACATATCGAAAGCCTTGGAATGTAAAATAAGGGGCATACTCCTCCGATCCTTCTCCTTTTGTAATATATTCTACTGTTTGCTTTGCTTTTCGAAGATTGCCAAAATAAATATTCCCTTCCTTATCAAGCACCTCAGCATGCTGCAAGACAATTCTAGTTCCTTTTGGTGCGGTTACTTTTAATCTAATTCGCCCCACCATATTCTGTCCCATATCTAACACTGTATCTCCAGCAGGAGTAACGATTATTGATACAGGGTAAATTTGTTCAGTTACTCGTGAAGGCCAATTCTCCTGAGCAACTAGATGATCCATTGGTAAGTTGTAAATGACTACACCTTTCCAATTTGTATCATCATAGTAAGCACTGTCCCAACCACTTTTTTCTAAACGGGCATCATAAACTTCACCATGGTAGATTTCCGACATTAAAATCGGTCCAGTTGAGGCCTTCCATGTTGAGTTGGTTCCGATCATTTCCTCTGTACCATCTTCATAGCGAACATGAAGCTGGAGCAATGCCGCACGACGGTCTCCATATATATGACGTTTATCAAGCCACGTTAAATCTCCTTTATACCATCCGTCCGCCAAAGCAATGCCCAGTGCATTTGTCCCTTGTAAAAGCTGTTCAGTGACGTCATAGGTTTGGTATTGAAGTCGGTGGTCATAGCTTGTCCATCCAGGTGTCAACAGCTCGTCACCAACTCTTTTCCCGTTTAATGACAATTCATATAGACCAGCACTTGTTGCATAAATTCGCGCTGACTCTACGCCTTCTTTTAGCTCAAACTGTTTTCTTAGGAGAAATACTTGTTCCATCAACGGGTCTAACTCATCAGGGTTCGGTGTAATCCACTTTGCTTGCCATTCACTCGACTGTAAGAGTGCCGTTTCCCACCAGGCCAGTTCACTCCAATCAGACTCTTGACCAAAGTTATCCCAAATCTTCACCCGATAGTAATATCTAGTTCTGGAAGTTAATTTCGGTCCATTGTATTCGATATGAATCGATTGCTCGGAATCTATTTTGCCTGTATCCCAAAACGTGTTTTCTAACTCATCTTTTGAAAGGAAAACCTGTAATCGATAAGCTTGTTGAAGCGTTCCGCGGCGATCAGCGTCAATTGTCCAACTAATCCTTGGGTTTGGAACATCCAATCCAAGCGGATTTTTTCTGTATTCACACTTCGTTTCTTTTACTTTTAAATGATTCATCATCTACTCCCCCCCATGATTTTTATCGTAGTTATTCGTTACGTTATCCTTTAACAGCTCCGCTTGTCATCCCTTTCATCACCAGTTTATTTAGGAACAAGTATAAAAGCAGGGTTGGAACGACAGCTAGAGAGATTGAGGCAAAAATCGGCCCCCATTGTTTTTGGCCATATTCTCCAGTAAATGAAATTAAACCTGTCTGTAATGTTCTAAGTTCTGTATCACTAATAAAGGTCATTGCGAAAATTAAGTCATTCCAAACAAAGAAGAACTGAACTAAAGCGACTGTGACAATTGCATTTGATACAATTGGTATGGCAATTTTAAAGAAGATTTGATAAATATTTGCCCCATCCATAACAGCCGATTCAATCACTTCATTCGGCAATGCTTTGAAATAGCTGGAAAACATTAAGATTGTTAGTGGTAAACCAAACGTTGTATATACTAAAATAAGCGACCAAAAATTATTTAATAGACCTGTCTTAAAGAAGATTGTAAATAAAGGCAGAAGGACAATTTGTACTGGTACCATAATGCCTGCTGTAAACAACAGCATGACACCTTTACTCCATTTCCATCTCATTTTCTCAATCGCAAAGGCAGCCCCCGCTCCTAAAAAGATAATTAAAAACAGTGATGGAAAAGTCGCTAGAATACTATTTTGAAAGTAAGTGCCCATATTCCCTATATTCCATGCATCTGTGAAGTTCTGCCAATGCAGACCCTCCGGTAAGGCGTACATTGGATTTTCAGAAAATTCATCTGGTGCTTTAAATGAAGAGAGTAATAACCACAAAATAGGATAAACTTCTACTATTAATAAAAGAAGGATGACTAATTTCCCAATTAGCATACCAACACTATTAGATTTTCCGGTTAAATGATTCACGTTATTCCCTCCTTGTTGTTATGCATCATTTCTAGCAATTTTGTAAACAATTAATGTGATCAGAAGAGAAAAGATTAATAAAAATACCGCTACAGTACTTCCATATCCATATTGGTTATACGTAAAGGCATTGTTATACATATAAATGGATAAAGTCGTTGTGCTGTTACCTGGTCCGCCATTTGTTAAAGCAACGGCTGACTCAAACACTTTTAATGTTCCGTTTAAGCTAAAAATAATCGATGAAATTAAAACAGGTTTTAATAACGGAAGCACAACAAATTGCATCAGTTTCCAGCCTTTTGCCCCATCCAATTTGGCCGCTTCTAGAACATCCTCAGGTATATCTACTAAACCGGCAAAAAGAATAACTGCATAAAAACCAATTGCTTTCCAAATATCCATGATCACAAGTACCCAAAACGCTGTATCTCCTTGACCAAGCCAAGGCTGAACAAACATATCTAAGTTTAAGAAATTAAGTAAACTATTTACCAGTCCCATTTGAGGGGCAATTTCAAAGAGTTTTGCGAACAATTGCGATACCGCTACAGCAGGAAGAACAACCGGGAAAAAGATAAGCGTTCGAATCAGTGTAGAATAACGCTTAATATAGAATGCAAACAGTAAGGCAAGACCTAAACCTAAAATAATCTGTCCCGCTGAAACGAAAATCGTATATTTAAGTGTGATCCACAAGCTTGACAAGAAATCCTTGTCTTTAAATAAAGTAAGGTAATTTTCTAACCCGACAAATTCAAACCCGCTAATAAGTGAGCCTGAATAAAATGTATACACAGTAGACCATACTGTTGGAATTAAGAGTATCGCCGTATAAATTAATAAAGCCGGTCCAACAAAAATCAGAATGGCTTTAGGGTCTTTTAAGATTTTCTCCATGAATTTTCACTCCTTACAGCATTAAGGTAACAGAAAGGCCCGGTATTCGGACCTTCCAAAGCTTATTTACCGCTTTCTAAAGAATTCTCTATGCTGCTCATATACTCTTCAGGAGTAACTCCATCATTGAGTAAATTTTGTGCACCATCTTCTGCAACCGTTTTTGTTTTTGGATCAAAATAACCTTCGAACCAAAGGGCACTATTTTCGACCTCTTCGATTTTCTCTAATGTCATTTTTGTTAAAGGGCTTACATCTTCAGGCATGTTTTCAACCTTAAAGCCGGAAATTAAACCGCGTTCTGAGATTGCTTTTTCGCCATAGATTGAGAATACTTCCTTCATCCAGTTTCCAACTTCTTCATTATATTTTGCTTTAGAGAATGAAAGCGTTAAGCCCGCATTCATTGAGTAATCATTGATCGTCCCTTTTCCTCCTTCAACAAGCGGAATATTAAAAAAGCCAATATTGTCGATGCCAATTTTATTTAAATTTTCATCATTAAACTCATTTAAAGCCCAGCTTCCCATATAATACATAGCTGCATTTCCTTGAAGGAATGTATTGCTTGCTGTATCATAATCAATTGTATTTACACCTTCGCCAAAATACCCTTTTGCATTCATTTCTTGTACCATTTTAGCTGCTTCAACAAATCCTTCATCCGTAACACTCAATTTCCCCTCTTTTACTTGCTTCATTGCATCCGCTCCATATAAACGGATGACATAGCCATTGATTAAACGTGTGATCGGGAATTTTTCTTTACCCGCTACAGCAAAAGGCTGGATTCCTTTTTCCATAAAGACTTTACTTACAGCCATCATTTCATCCCAAGTCGTTGGGACTTCCAAATTGTTTTCTTCAAACAATTTCCTGTTATACCAAAAACCTTCAATATTTAATTCAACAGGCAACGCATAAAGACCCCGGTCACCGCTAAGGTTTTTCAACAAATCAACTGCTCCTGGATTTAACTTTTCATAAATGCCCAGATCTTTAAATGTCTTTTCCAAATCAAGCAATTGATCGTTATCTATCATATCTCCCAGCTGGTTAGACTCATATTTGAATAATTCAGGAAGATCATTACTAGCTGTTAATAGCTGAATTTTTTGCATTAAATTCGTTCGTAAAACAGTCTCTAGTTCAATGCTTGCATCTGTTTTTTCTTCAGTAAGTCCCATGAGGATACTTGCATCTGATTCATCAGCCGTATCTTCTGAGATAAATTTCATTGTGTTATTGCCTTCTTCTCCCCCACCCGAAGAACTTGAATCATTATTTCCACCGCAACCGACAACAGCGAAAATCATGACAATCGATAATAATAATAATAAAAATACCTTTTTCATCAAACAACGCCCCTTTTTATGTGTTTATTTAGGATGTATATCCTTAACTAAATTCTATATAAAATAAAAACCTATTGTAAGCGCTTCATTTTTCAGGTGATGTCCGTTTTATTCAGATTATCAAAAAAAAGAGCAAACAGTTTTCCTGTTTGCCGCTATGAACGAACATTTAATAAGAATAATTTCTATGACTCTTTAAACTGCCCTGGCGTCATGCCAGTATATTTTTTGAACACTTCTGAAAAATGCCGATACGTAAGATACCCTACTTTCTCACTCACCTCAGAAATTTTTTGTCCTGCTTTCAGCATGATCTTTGCTTGTTCCATTCTGTACTTCGTTAAATATTTAATATACGTAAGACCCATTTCTTCTTTAAACAAGACGCTAAAATAGTTAGGATTCATTCCTACAAGTTCAGCGACCTCTTGCAAAGTTATATCTTGATCATAATTCTTCTCAATATATTCTCTAGCTTTTTCAACAGCCTTGTGTTTATTTGAGATTTTAGATGTGATGATTAAATCAATCATCTTTTCCATTTGGCAAAATAACCAATTCGTCATCTCTTCCCTTGTGTTTAATTCTCGGATTTCCCTTTGCGGGTAGTAACCTATTAATTTAATATCCTCACCTGTTTCTTTTACAACTTCTAAGCCGAGATAAACAAGCTTTAAACATTCACTTTCAGTCATGTCCGGATTGAGTTTTTGTGAATCAAGCCATTGAATATAAATATCCAGCTGGCCAAGCAGACTTTTTTTATTTCCCGTGCGCATATAATACAAAACGGCTTCCTCTTGTGCTGATAAATCCTCAGGAATTTTATTGTTTTTCCCTACGTCTTCAAATCTTGTCCAACCCTTACTTTCCAAAAAACGGCCATATCTTAATGCATGTAGCGCTTCCCGATAACTTTTCTTTGCATCTTTGATAGCAGGATAAGTGTTACCAGAACCAATTGTAACTTCTTCCTGTTCAGTCCAAGCCAGTAATTGTTCCGCAACCGTCTCAAGATTATTTTCATAATGAAATAACACCAGTAGTTGTGTGGTGCCATTCCAAACCGGAACAACACTGAACATAGCATTCGATTGTAACAGTGAGCGATCACCTGAATAGGCAAGAACCGTAACACCCATTATTTTTTTTGCCTCTGCTGTTCCAAAGCATTCCTGCCACTTGGATTCAGCCTCCTTTCCTTCTAGTAATAAATCTAACGTAGCCTTCTGTAACAATTCCTCCTGGCTTTCGTGCCATCTAGAACGTAGCTCCAACACTTCATTTTCTTTAGTAATTCGATGGGTAATTTTCTCCAAAGCCTCCTCAACCATTGGGATCGTAATCGGCTTTTGTAAATAATCGATAACCCCCAATTTTATCGCTTGTTTTACATATTCAAATTCATTAAATCCGCTAAAAACGATACATTTCGTTTCCGGAGCTTCTGATAAGATTTTGCCAATTAACTGAAGACCATCTAGACCTGGCATACGAATATCAGTAAAAATTATATCTGGTCGTTGTGAATGAAAAATGGATAACGCTGTATTTCCATCTTTCGCAGTACCAACAAGCTCCATTCCGTATTTAGACCAATCAATCATTTTTTTTAAGCCTTCAATGACAATAAATTCATCATCAAAAATTGCGACTTTCAACATCTCCCATCCATCTCCCTTCGTTAGGATTAAAGCGAATTTCAATTTTTGTCCCTTTGTTTACCTCACTCTTAATCGTCAATGAACTAGTTGATCCGTAATAAATTTTCAAACGCTCACGTACATTTCCTAATCCATAGCCCTTTTCAGTTAATGCTATGTCCTTTATTCCTACCCCATCATCTTCGACAATAAAAAGAATGTAGCCTGATTCAAGACGACTGGCTGTTAATCGTATCGTTCCTTCTCCAACTTTGGGCTCCAGCCCATGGTAAATGGCATTTTCGACGAGAGGCTGCAGCAAAAGCTTTAAGATTTCCTGATCCAATAGATCAGGATCAACTTCTTGAATATAGGTAAACCGATTGCCAAATCGAATATTTTGAATTGTCATGTAATGCTCAATATGCTTCAATTCCTGATGAAGCGGAATAAGCTCTTTCCCTTTATTCAAACTAATTTTAAAGCTTTCAGATAGAGAAACGGCCATTTTTCCAATATCTTCATGATTGTGAATCATCGCCATCCAATAAATTGAGTCTAATGTGTTATAGAGGAAATGAGGATTGATTTGCGCCTGTAATACTCTAAGCTCAGTCTCTCTTTCTTTTAATTGTGAACGAATAAGCCTCTCGCTGAGGTCTTTATTTTCTGCTGTCATTCGTTTAAAGGTTTCACCAATAGCCCCAACTTCATCATCATGAAATGTCTCTTTAAATTCACTTGATCCTTTGGCCCATAACACCATCATTTTTTTAATTCTTTGCAAAGGGCGGGTAATGGTATCAGATAAAATGACCGAAAAGATGACGGCACTAATCGCAATGAGTGCTGCAATTAAGTTTGTAACGGCTCGAATTTGGTGAGGTTGTTTTAACAATTCCTGTTCTTCAATAAAATAACCAAACGACCAACCAGTTGTTTCATTTTCATAACTGCTTACGACATAACCATCCTCTTCTTTTTGTTTAAAAATTTCCGATAAGTCGTTTTTTGAATTCTCATCATAATAATGTGAATTTGAAGCGTATACTGTATTCGTTTCATTATTAGAAGCATCTAAAATTAAATATTCATTATTCTTCGTCTCGTTCATCATTTCGGAAAACATCGATTTATTAATATTTACAATTAATAGTCCGATTGTTTCAAAATCCTTTGAAGCTGGATTTCTTAATAATTTCACAGAAGAAAACGTTTTGTTCCAGTCTAAGTCCTCTAGTACATTATTAGCAAAAAAGATTTCTTTCCCCTGAGCTTGGACAGCTTTTTTATACCAGTCACTTTCTTTAATCCCTATTCGCTTATTTTCACTTTCGTAACGTCCCGCATTGTCAGATCGCCCATAACAGACAGCTCGAAAATAATTATCAAACAAGCAGACAGAATCAATGTATTTCTGCTCAGTTGCATAATCTGACATAATCTGCTGCAAACGGCTGGATGTGCTAAGTTTAAGCGCCTCCTGTTCCTGATCTGAAATGGATCCGCTTTCAATTAATTGCTGACGTAAATCTTTATTTGATAGGATAATTCTTTCCATATTAATGACATTGCGCAACAATAAATCTGCTCTTTCGCTCGTCGTTTTTAAATGATTTTCATTTGCCTGGAGATGATTTTCTATTAATGTCTCTTTCGAAATGTGATAAGACAAAACCCCTACGATAAAGATCGGGGGAACTGATAAAGCAATCATTACAGCGAGAAAGCGACTGCGAATTTTTCGAAACCGAAAGCGAGATGCAAACTTATGAAAATGCTTGATCATACTAGAACCTGCTTTCTTTGCTAGGATGTTCGAAAACTCTAGCGATATTAAAAATAATTTAAAAACCCTAGTGATCTATCTTTTTCAAAACCGAACGAATAAAAATATTAATTTACTATATGATATAAAACAAAAATAAAAAAAGAAATAGAAAAGAATAACAAAAACTAATAACTATATTTCCCACCTGTAAAACGGACAACTTTTCCTGTAAAACAATCATTGTTTACGCATTCAGAAATCGCTTTAATAGAACTAAGCTATTTTACAAAGATCTTTTGATAAATTTAGTGTTAAAAAAATGGAGGAAATGATATGAATCACAATACTGGTTTATGGCGCCAACGTTTGGGCTATGGCGTTGCCGATTTATCCTGTAATTTAATATGGCAAATGATAACGCTTTATCTGATGTATTTCTATACAGATGTTATGGGACTTGCTCTTGTTCAAGTCAGCATGCTGTTCCTTGTGACAAGAATCGTCGATGGGATTACTGATATCATTATGGGGGTTATCATTGATAAAACGAATACACGCTGGGGAAAATCCAGACCTTACTTTTTATTGGGAGCGATACCATTTGGTTTGCTCGCCATTTTAGCCTTTTATGTTCCAGATATAGGACCTGTTGGCAAACTCATTTATGCATATATCACCTATATCGGCTTATCCACTGCTTATACAATGGTAAATGTTCCGTTGGCATCAATTCTGCCGAGCTTAACAAGTAATGAACAGGAGCGTACGAATCTTGCTACCGTTAGAATGATCTTCTCCTTTATTGGAGCTACTGCAGTTAGTGCCATTACCCTTCCTTTAGTTAATGCTTTAGGAAATGGCTCTCAAGCTCAAGGATTCTTGTGGACGATGGTGATTTTCGCAATCATTGCAACATTGTTATTCTTCGTAACCTTTAAAAACGTTGAGGAAAAGGTAAAATTGCGTCAGGAAAAGGTAACTGTAAAACAAGCATTTTCAACGTTAAAAGGGAATAAGCCTTGGTTGATTTTCGCATTAAATATTGTGTTTATGTTTGGATCTCATTTCTTTATGCAGGGAGCATTAATTTATTATTACACTTATAATGTTGGGCAGCCAGAATTAGCTTCAGTAGTAGCTAGTATTGGAGCCTTCGTTCCAATCATTGGAACATTTTTCACACCTTTTCTTGCAAGTAAAATGTATAAACGCACCTTGTTTATGATTTCAAGTACTATTAATCTTGCAGGCATCATCATGATGATCATCGCAAATGTAAACGTTACAGGATTAATGATTGGTGCTGTCATTACAGCATTAGGTTTTGGAGTAAAACAAAGTATTTATTTTTCAATGCAAGCAGATCCCGTAGATTTTGGCGAATGGAAAACAGGAATAAGTGCAGCCGGCATCATGATGGCCTTAAACGGATTTATTGGCAAAGTTGCGTTAGCAGCAGCCGGAGCTCTTTCCGGATTATTTTTAAGTTGGGGAAATTATGTTCCAAATCAAACGCAAACTGCTTCTGCTTTATTTGCCATTAAAATGAACTATTTAATCATTCCAGCAGGTATGGTCGTGATTTCAATGATTATTATGTGTTTTTATAATTTGGATAAATTGTATCCAAAAATCCGTGCAGAAATTGATGCACGAAATAAAGAAGATAATGGAACATTTGACCATTCAAAATTAGCATAATATGAAACTAGCAAAGGATAGGTGGAAATTGTCATGTCCGAAAAAATTCAAAAAGTTGCCGATCAAGTCATCGTACGAAATGAAACATTTATCTCAAAAGCTGAACGATTAATGCCTGAATTTTTAAAAGAAACAGTCCGTCCACAAAGCCTCATAAAAATAGAGGAAAATCCCGCTAAAATTCATGGCTGGGGAACAGAAGTGATTGAATCAGCAGATCACCTATCAAACTACGATTATGGGAAAGGAGGTCAATTCATTTTGGATTTTGGTACACATCTTGTTGGGTATCTTTCCATGAAGGTAAGTCCAGTAGGAAGTCCGCCTGATGCTCCACTTCACCTGAAATTGACATTCGGAGAAATGCCCGTTGAAATGGCTGAGCCTTTTTCTGAATATAACGGATGGATCAGCTCATCCTGGCTGCAGGAGGAAACGCTGCATGTTGATGTGTTGCCAGGAGTAATTGAATTGCCGCGACGTTACAGCTTCCGCTATTTAAAAGTTGAGGTTCTTGATACATCCAAAAAATATCGTGTAGCATTTGATAATGTCGAGTGTATAACTGTTACTTCTGGTGATGCTTCACTTGTAAAAGAATTAGCTCATGAAGATGCAATGCTAAAGGAAATTGACAAAGTAAGCATCAAAACTTTGCAGGATTGTATGCAAGAGGTCTTCGAGGACGGACCAAAACGTGATCGCCGTTTATGGGTTGGTGATTTACGCTTGCAGGCCCTTGCGAATTATGAGACCTTTCAAGCAAATGATTTAGTGAAAAGATGCTTGTATTTATTTGCCGGCGTACCTGATGACAAGGGAAGAGTGGCAGCAAACTTATTTATCGCCCCTTCTCTAATCGCAGATGACACGTATTTATTTGATTATTCCTTATTATTTACAACGTCTTTATTCGATTATGTTGAAGCAACGAATGATTACGAAACACTGGCAGAATTGTGGCCGCTGGCATACAGACAGGTTGAGATTGCACTTGAACGATTAGATGAGCGAGGAATTGTCAAGGATGATGAAACATGGTGGTCATTTATTGATTGGAATGAAAAACTAAATAAGCAAGCTCCTTCACAAGCAATCTTAATTTATACTTTAAGAAGAACAATAAAAATGGCAGCTCTTCTGAAGAGCGATAAGCAAGCGTATTTAGAAAAACAGCTGCAAGCAGTGATTGATGCGACAAAGGAACATCTTTGGGATGAAGACCTCGGATTTTTCGTAAGCGGCTCAGATCGCCAAGTTTCCTGGGCAAGCCAAATCTGGATGGTTCATGCGGAAGTGTCGGCACCTGAAGCTAACCGTAAGATTATGAATCACTTGTTAGCCAAAAAGCCTGAAGTTGGGCTGACAACACCTTATATGTATCATTATCTTGTGGAAGCACTCATACTAGTTGGTGAAAAAGAACAAGCCATCGAGCAGATGAAGGCTTACTGGGGGGAAATGATCAAGGATGGCGCTGATACATTCTGGGAATTATACGATCCCGCCAATAAGAGCTTTTCACCGTACGGAAGCTATCTAATCAATAGTTACTGCCATGCTTGGAGCTGTACTCCTACGTATTTAATACGTAAGTATGCTTTATAGATTTATCAATTTCAATATAAGGGACAGTCCCAAATAGTACGATTTTTGGGACTGTCCCTTTTAATTCGCGTAAAAAATACCTGGGACTGCCCCCGTATTTAGACAGTCCTTTTATTTTTCCGATATCGACTCGGCGTTTCTCCGTAAAGCTCTTTGAACTTTCGGTAAAAGAAGCTAAGGCTGTCATAGCCGACTTGAAAAGCAATTTCATCGATACTTTTATCAGTATTTGTTAGTAGGCTTTCAGCATTAATCATTCTTTGTGTTTGCACAAGTTCAAGAAATGTTTTACCTGTTCGTTCCTTTAGCATATTTCCTAGGTAATTTGCATTGAAATTAAAGGTTTCTGCTAAACTTGTTAATGTACAATCCTTATAATGCTCCTCAATATACTGCAGTATTTCAATGATATTTGTCTTTCCTGATGATTTCGCAAGTTCAAAGTTTTTATCTAATGTGTAAACACGCATAAGCTCAGTAAAGAGGATTGGCATATAATAGCTCACCAATTCCATCGAGTAGTCCTGCGGATCAAAATACTCGCAAAGCATATTCCGAATAATCAATTGCAAGTTTTCATGATTTTCAGTATGGAATAGTATATACCTGTCATGACGCTGATTCTCTGAAACAGCATTCGCCAAAAAGCTCGAAACAATGCCCTTATTGCTCAACTGTCCTAAAAAGGCAGTTGAAAATGTCTCTTTTTTCATAATGATATTAACCAATATATCATTTTCCCCCAATTCAGGGATGCAGTGCGGAACATCCTTATCTAGCAAGCAAATCTGCCCTTGAGTCAATTTTACTTCTTTCCCATTTAAAAGCTGCCGGCATTCCCCTGAATACACATAATTCATTTCAATAAAGGTGTGCATATGCAGGGGCATATCGGCAAAACGATGGTGCTTGCTAATATAGACAGACCCTTTATCAAAAAAATACTTTTCCTGTAAACGCGGAATAGAGCTGTCATCTTCAATGATCAGCTCATTCCCATCATAATCATTTACATTTTCATGGGTGATGATTTGAATTTTTTCAATATCATCCAGCTTGCGCAAGAATTGATCTAATTGTTGGTGATTCATCTTCATTCTCCTGAACAATAGAAACTGATTACTTTTCTTTCATTTTAATTGAATTTCAGTTACCTTTCAAAATTGAAGACGAAATCACATAAAAAATCGAATGGCGCCTAAAGATTCCCTTATAACACAATTGTATGAAAAGATTCGGCTTCTAATTTAAACGAATAAACTTCTCCATTTTCTTCAATTGTCAGTTCACGTGCATCCTTGAACGGATTTGCAACAACAAGCACTTTCGATCCGTCGGGATTTAGAAAAGCCGTTGTATTCCCTGTCCATGGACCAACTGTTTCAAGCCGAACTGCGCCTTGTTTGACAAAATGAGAAAAGTGCTTCATCACGTAATATTCCGGATTGTAAATCGTGTGTTTTGTTTCAGGATCTACTGTCATCATGGAGTTTTGTTCCCATCCCCATGTACTTCTGCCTTTAGGTTCTAAGACCATATTCCAATAAATATAAGCATTCGCTCCGTTTACAAAGTAATGGCGAAACAGATTATGAACATAATGAGCATATGCCCATGTATTTTCACCGTTTCCACATTCGTTCTCGGTTTGCATATATTTTAATTCAGGATAGCTTTGTACTGTACGTTGAATCGCAATTTTGCCTGCCCATTGGTAACCGACACCTTTTATATAGCGGTAAGCCTTTGGATCACTTAACACCGTATTTGCATACGCATCATAATCCGATGTTGTTCCTTTCATCAACTCTTCCCATGGTTCAGGTGCGTTAATCGTTCCTAGCCATATTTCAGCATCAATCCCATGTTTTTCAAAGGCTGGTCCTAAATAATCAGCAATAAATTCGCGAAGCTGCTCCCCTGTCCAAAGACATGAAGGAAATTTCTGATCCGCCACAACTTCATTTTGAACATGGATTTGATGAATGATAATTCCTTCTTCTTTATAGGCTTGAACAAATTTAACAAAATAAAGGGCATATGCTTCAAGCACTTTCGCTTTCCAGCGAAGTGTTCCGTAATTGTATGCTTTCGGATATTTCATCCATGTTGGCGGGCTCCAAGGAGAGGCAAATAGCTTTAACTCCGGATTACGTTTTAAAGCCTCCTTGATATATGGAATTAAATATTTTTTATCGCGCTCAATGCTAAAATAGTTCATCTCATAATCTTCAGGTGTTTCATTATGACTATACCATTCAAGCGCATAGTCACTGGCCCCAATTGGCAGGCGGCAGATTGAGAATTGACACTCGCCCTCTGGCAAAAATAGCGCATCAAATACTTTGTTGCGATCTTCTTCTGACAAGTGGCTTAGCGCTTCAAAGCCAAGTTCATTAAAACAGCCGCCAAATCCATCAATAACGCGTTTTGTTTCATTTGTTACAAGTAAATTTGGCGTTGCCCCTGCAGAAGAAGGCACTGGACGTTGTTCTTTCCAGAGTTGTTCTTTTGTTGTTGAAATCCAACTTGTTCCCATGTTCCCTCTCCTCTACTTCACTTCAAAAATCATAAATGACCAAGGCTTTAATAAGATGGTTTCACCCTGTTTAAATAGTTTATTAGATAATAATTCAACAGCATCTTTAAACGGATACATTAACTCTTGTGATTCAGCTGAATAGTTAAAGATAAACTTTATCGTTTTACTTTGTTCATTCACTCCGCTCTTCACAATCAGCGGAAAGCTGATCTCTTGTTCTGAATTCCAAATACCCGCCCGTTTAAGGGCTTGAGCAAGAATCGCAGACATCAATTCTGGAGATACAATACAGCCAATATAAGTCGCAAATCCTTTTCCATACTCATTACCAGTAATGGCTGCATATTCCCCCCATGCAGGATGATCATATGTAGCCAATACTTCTGCTGTTGTAGGTGTCAGCAGTTCCATCCATGTGTGAATATGATTATGAGTTTCCTCAACTCCATATGGATTGCCCAAAAGCTTAACATTCTTTGGCTCCACAAACATCTGGTATTGCACACCACAAGCCTTTTCAATGATTCCTGGCTGAGCAGATGTTCGCACCTTGATATGTTCGTTCGTAAATCCAGATTTAAAGGTAAAGATGGCATGACCGCCATTTTCTACATATTGATTTAAACGATCAAGCAATTGGTCTGAAGCGACATATAAACAAGGAACAATGATCATTGCATAATCGTTTAAGTTCTCGGTATCCGGGTTGATGATGTCACACTCTACATTTAATTTATAAAGTTCATCGTAGATTAATCGAAAGATATCGTTGTAATTCAACTCAGATTTCTGATTAAATTTAAACCAGCTAACACCTGTCAAAGCTTCATTGCTTACAAGAATCGCTGTTTTATTCTTCTTCTTAAGGTTTATGAGTTTTGGTGATAGACGGTTAAAATCAGCGCCAATTGTTTTTGCTTCATTATAGACCTGATTCGGCTGAAAATCGTGACTTAAAAGCCCTTTCCAATACGTTTCAAAAGAGTTATGAATCGAATGCCAATGCCAGTATGCAACCATATTCGCACCTGAGGCAACATGACTGAAAGCCTGTAAGCGAAGCTGGCCTGGATAAGGTGTCCAATTCGTAAAGGCTTGTGCCTCTGTTTCAAGGACAAGATAATTTTGCTGTTTCGTTGAACGAGCGACATCCCCGCCAAAGGAAATTTCCATTCCTGTTAAATCATCCTGTGATGGATGATAAATATCCACTCCGGTAATATCAAATGGTTCTGATGCAGTAAAATGGTTGACGTTCGGCTGAATTCCATATGAATAGCCTCGCCATTCAAAGTCAAAGTTTTGCGTAATAAATTGTCCTTCTCGGCGATATTCCTTGACAATATCAACCTGCCATGCGAGAAAATCATCCACAAGCTTGCGCTGAAACTTAGAAAACTCTGCTCCTAAGCTGCCGTTAATTGTCCCAACAACCGAAGGCATATCCTCCCAAGCATGAACATCATTGCTCCAATATGCAAGTCCAAACTCCTTATTTAAAGCTTCTGTCGTTTTAAATTTCTCTTTTAAATACTTCAAAAATTGATGCTGGACATTCGGTCCGCTCGTATCATAATGCTTCGTTTCATTATCGATTTGATAACCGATGATGGCTGGATGGTCTTTCACATTTTCCATCAGCTTTCGAATGATCCGCTCTGCATAAAATAAATAGGTCGGATTTGTAATATCCATAATTTGTCTTGCGCCATACTTTCCCTTGCCTTGCTTCGTGACAGCTAATACGTCTGGATGTTCTTTTACCATCCAAGTCGGCACCGCATAGGTCGGAGTGCCGACAATAACAGAAATTTCCGCTTTATGCATGGCATCTAGTACTCTATTAACAGATGTAAAATCAAAGACTCCGTTTTGCGGCTCATGGGTACTCCATGTTGATTCAGCGATGCGGACGACATTGATTCCTGCATCCTTCATCATTTGGATATCGGTTTCCAGCCGGTCATGCGGCATATATTCGTCATAATAAGCGACACCATATAGTAATTGCTTCAACTTTCTCTCTTCCTTTCATCCATTACTTAATCGCACCATCAGCAATGCCTTCCAAAATATATTTTTGGAAAAAGGCATAGAAGACGATAACAGGCAATGCTGTTAATACCAATGCAGCCAGGATCTTCGGCCAGTCTGCAACATATTGGCCGAACAGCATATTAATCGATAGCATAAGCGTATAATTATTGACATCTGTCAGCATGATCAATGGCAAGAGGAAATCGTTCCAAAGCCAAAGCACATTCAATACCAATATGGTTGCCGTTATCGGTTTAAGCAATGGAAAAATAATTTTAATAAAGATTTGAAAATCGTTGCAGCCATCAATCTTCGCTGCTTCCTCCAGCTCTTTCGGAATCGATTTCACAAATCCGTGATAGAGAAACACAGCCATGTTTACACCCAGCCCAATATAAATGAGACCAAGACCATAAAGTGATCCTTGGAAGCCAAGAATTTTTGCCATTTGACTCAACGTAATCATGATCGAGTGAAAAGGTACGAGCATTGAGGCAATGAAAAGCGTAAAAATAAGTGCACTAAGTTTCCCTGATGTTCTAGCAAGCTTATAGCCGGCAAGTGACCCGCAAAATACAATCCCCGCAAGGCCAATTACGGTAACAATCAATGTATTAAAACCACTTCCTAATAGGTTTAACTCTGTAAAAACACCCAGATAGTTTTCTAGTGAAAGTGAATTGGGCATCGATAACACCGAGTTAAAGATTTCCCCTTGTGATTTAAAAGAATTGATCACGGCCATATAGATCGGAAAAAATGAAATAACCGCAAAAACAGTCAAGATTAGGTTAATGGAAAATGAAACGGCACGGTTCTCCCTCATGCTTCAACCTCCTTACGCTTTAAGATCGTTACTTGAATCAATGTAATAATCAATACAACGAGGAACAGAATCATTGCTTTTGCATTGGCATAGCCGAAACGGAAGTTATTAGAGAAGGCTTCCTCGTAAATATTTAAAGCCATTACTTGAGTTGAAGTCCCTGGACCGCCTTGTGTCAAAGCATAGACAACATCGAATACTTTAAACGCTCCATTTAAGGTTAAGAACGAACAAATGGTAATCGCATGCATAATCATTGGAATTACAACATGTCTTAATCGTTGAAAAACATTTGCACCATCAATCATTGAAGCTTCTTTTAATTGTTTTGGAACGCCTTGTAATGCTGCCATATAAATAACCATCATATAGCCAATTCCCTGCCAAAGCGAAACAATTAAAATTGAGTAAAATGATACCCTAGCATCCCCAATCCAGGACTGATCTAAAATTGAAAAGAGGGCTTGTTCTGAAAGTTCTGGAAAGACATTTGTGAAAATGAATGAGAACATTAATGAGCTAATGATTAAACTTATCATATTTGGCATAAAGAAAATCGTTCGAAAAAATCCTTTTGATTTCATTCGTGACTCTATTAATAAAGCTAAAAGCAATGCGGCAACATTTTGAATCACAAACATGAAAATCGTGTAACGCAACGTAAACCAAAAGGAATGTCTAAATGCTGGATCATCACTAAAGGCCTCAAAATAATTACTGAATCCAACAAAGTTGAACGTTGGATTTAATCCATTCCAGTCCGTAAAGCTATACACTCCTGCACCAATCGTTGGGATAAATAAAAACACGAAATAAAAAGCAAATGCCGGAAGGACAAATAAAATCAAACTTAAATGGTTGCTTTTTGCTTTAAGCTTTTTCTTCGTTGCCGCTTCCTTCATAGGTACATTTGGTACATTCAATTCTTTAACAGGCACTTGGTTTCATTCCTTTCATTCTTAGATTCTTAAAGTGAAAGAGGCTTTCTAAAGCCTCTCTTTCACTGTTTATTAATCTCTTTTACTTGTTCACTTTGTTATACTCCTGCCATGCCCGGTCTAATCCTTTAATAACATCTTCTTTAGAGGAATCGCCAGCATAGTAGCTTTGCAGTAATTTTTCAGAAGCAGATTTTACTGCTGCAGGAATAACCGGATCCTGATATACTTTTCCTTCTTCCACATATTTCGCCGAATCCTTTAACCAAGGGTAAGTTTCAAATGTATGAACTTCAGAAATCGGATTAAAGCCTAAGCTCTCATAAAATGCACTAGAATCTTGTTCATCTAAGATATAGTTCACAAAATCTTTCGCTACGTCTTTCACTTTACTTACTTTTGAAACTGCTAGAGATGTAGATGTACTTAAATTAATGAGCGTAGCATTTGGATCATCATTAATCGGAAGTGCTGCAACACCGAAGTTGAACTTTTCATTTGTTGCAAGCATAGACTCGGCCATCCATGGTCCTTGAACCCACATGGCTGCTTCACCGCTCGCAAAGGCTGCAGCCCCTTGATCCTGACCAACTTCAAATGGACGGTCTGTTCCATGAGCATGAACAAGATCAATGATCTCAAACATGCCTTTTAAATCAGCAAATGAGCCTTCTCCAGCATTCATGCTGTCGATAAAACCTTTGTTTGTTGTACTTTCTAATGCACCAACCGTTAAAGGAAGGAACAGCTGTGGAATATAGGAATCTTTATAAGCACGAATGAATGGTGTAATTCCTTTGTCTTCAAGTGTTTTTATAACCGCTTTCATTTCTGTGAGTGTTTTTGGTACTTCAATGCCATTTTCTTCAAAGATATCTTTGTTATAAATAAATCCCCATTGTAGTGTTTCTAAAGGTACAGCAAGAACCTTGCCATCTCTTGTTACCGCTGGTGATACTGTGTCATAAAGATTTTCCACAAATGGTTCACCAGATAAATCCTCTAAATAACCTGCCTTATCATATACCGGGATGTCATTGACCGCATGAAGAGCAAAAACATCCGGACTATCACCAGAAGCTAGACGTGTTTTTAATAACTGATCTGCTTCATTCACACTTGGCAATTCAAGCTTAACTGTTACATCTCGACCTTTTTCTTCTTTTTGTTTTTTAATAAACTGATCAATATATGTTTCGTATTGCTCCTTAAAACGAGGCTGTCCGATAAAGACCTTTAATTCTACCTTTTTCCCATCGCCTCCACCTGCATCACCAGATGAACTGCTGCTGCCGGGTGCAGTACACCCTGCAAGTAAACCTGCAAATAAAATGGAAACAAGAAATAATGTAAGCGCTTTTCTCATTTGGTAATCTCCCCTTTCTGTTTTAATCATAATCTGTTTGTATTGGTTATGAAATTGAAAATATTAACGCTTACATTTGGACTATTTTAAGTTTTCCGAATTGTTCCCGGAGATGTTCCAAAGTATTTTTTAAAAACGCGATAAAAATATGAAACATCTTCATATCCAACCATTTCGGCAATTGTCTTATATTGTAATGAAGTAGTCATGATTAGCTCTTTTGCCTTTTCCATCCGTTTTGTGATGATATACTCAGTCACATTGCAGCTATATCTTTTTTTAAAGGCTGTCGTTAAATATTCTTTGCTGACAAAAAAGGTTTTAGCGATCATTTCAAGTGATAAATTCGGTGACGCAGAATGATTATCAATATAGTCCTTAATATCTTCCAAGTTTATTTTGTTTTTCTGTTTCCTGATTTCATCAAATTTTATCATGATTTGTTTGCCGATATTTAATTGGTTTGTAAGCTCATCTTCAACCGTGATATTTGCATGGTGGCTTAATTGCTCCCAATCTAAACCGATATCCTCCATTCTAAGGTTATGTTCCTTCAAAGCTTCCTTAAGGAGAAATAAAAATTCTTGATGCAAGTGAAAAATTAGCAATTCATCTTTCTTTTGGGAATCATTTAATTTGCTAAGAAACCGCTCAATACTTTTAGAAAGCTCGGAAGCATTCAATTCCTTTAAGGAAAAAGCCAGAGTGTGATGAAAGGGTTGAATTAATTCTTCCAGTTCAGGATTTACTGTAAATAATGGGAAACCTATTTGCTGCTGTTTCCATTTTCTTTTTTCATACAAAGCTTTCTCTAATGCTTTATTTAGTTCTGTTCCATCGATAGGCTTTGGTAAATATTCAATCACACGTGATTTAATGGCTTGTCTAGTATAAACAAAGTCTTGATAACCGCTTAGAACGATGACCGGGATATGTGAAAAATCTTTTTCAAGTACTTCAAGCAGTCCAATTCCATCAATTCCCGGCATCTTCATATCTGTTATGATGAAATCAGGGCGTTTGCGTTTAATGGATTCAAGGGCTTCTTCCCCATTTGTTGCCTCCATTAGATGTGTGATGTCTAATGATTCGAAATCTATTAATGCTTTAACCGTTTCTCTAGTCCAGCTTTCATCGTCAACAAGTAAGATAGTATTCATATCAATTCACATCCCTTTGTATATACGGCATTCTTAAAATCACTCTTGTATAATCCGCTTCCTTACTGTATAGCTCAATCCCATAATCATTTCCGAAATAAAGCTTCAGTCTCGCATCTACATTTTTTAAGCCAATGCTTCGATTTTGTGTCCCCTCATCAATCAGCAGCTTTCTCCTAATCTCATCTAAAACATGTGCTGTCATTCCCACACCATTATCTTCAATGACAATTTCAATTTCATCAAATATTTTTTGAATATCAATTTTAATCCTGCCTTTTTCAATTTGTGACTCAAAGCCATGTTTAAAAGAGTTTTCTACAATCGGCTGCAGGGATAAAAGCGGAATAAGGCCATCATTGACAGCTTCATCAACAAATAAGTGAATCGAAATATTTTCACCAAATCTAACTTTTTGAATATATAAATAATTTTTCAAATGGCTAACCTCTTCACGGATAGGAACCAAGTCTCCACGCTTATTTGTGATATAACGAAACATGTTCGCAAGACGCTGTGTCATTTCATACATGTCTTTAGCTTGTTTTTTCAAAGCCATCCCGCTGATGACTTGCAGCGTATTATATAAAAAATGCGGATTAATTTGTGCTTGCAGGGCAAGAAATTGTGCATCGCGATTTTCCATTTCACGTTTATAATCCTTTTCGATCAGTTCTCTGATCCGTTCTATCATTTCTTTATATTTTCTTTGAAGAATCCCTATTTCGTCTGTACGTCTATCGTTTATTTGAACGTTAAAGTTTGTATCTTCAACATGTTCCATTGTCTTAGAGAGTGCTACAATTGGTTTGGCCACTTGATTTGAGACGATAATCGATAATAAAACCGTTAAGAAGATCGATATAATAAGAATGACGAAACCAGATTGGCCAATATAAACCGCTCCTACCATCATCACTTCTTCTGGGACCACTTTTAATAAGATGATTTTTCCGTTCATCATTTCCTGAAAGAAATAATAATTCTTATCCTTCTTCAAGTAATGGCTTTCTTGTGAAGAAATGATTTCGTTGGAGATGTCCTTGCTGATCTCTCTATTCATATCGAGCTGATCCGGATTAAAGAGCAAATTCCCATGGGAATCAAGGAGCAATACTGACTCTTCTTCATTACTTTGCAGGTTTTCGGCTATATGATCCATAAATGAAAACACCACTTGTATTTCAAGTCTCCCAACCAGCTTTTGGTCCTCAAATCGATAGATATTACGCGATAATGAAAAACTTTCTGTAGCTGGATCGACATTGAAAATAGCGTCTTTCTTATTTTGATTCGATGGTGAGCTTACATCATTGCTTACATAAAAATCGTTCATTTCCACTTTGTATAAGCGATCATCCTCATAGGAAACAAGTGAGGCAGATAAAATATCATCATCCCCATTATATAAACCAAATAGTTTATCTTTTAGATAGGACTGTATATTAAAAGCATTAATCGTGCTTATATTATCAACAGTCGTAATGCTTGGCACCAGCTTTTCGTCCACAAGTGCTGAAAATAAAAAGTCATTATACCAGTACATTTGCTCTTCAATATAACTCTTCGAAAGTTCCATCCGGGAAAGATTGGAGCTAATTTCTGATGACTCAACGGTTCCTCTGGAAATATGAGTTGAGATCAGCATGAAGATTAAAAGCGGAACCATCATGACCAGAAGCAGGGTCCCCATTAACTTGTGCTTAATGCTTTCAATAACGTATTTGTTAAAATAATGCTTTACTCTGCCTCGAAATCTCATGATTCATCCTCCATTTGGATTTCCATCTGCTTTTTACTGATATTTTGATAATTATAAATCGTAAAATGATAGATAAAAAGACTATCTTTAAAAAAGATGGTTTCGTCTATTTAAAGATAGTCTTTTTTTCTAATTGATTAGCATGTGTCCATGCTGTCCGCTTCTTGCAGAAAATGCGGCGATGCATCAAAAAAAGAGGGGGCAATTATTGCGGAATATATTCAGCGAACAATGATCGAATGGTTACCCCGAAACAGTATCTAACATATAACCAAAGAAACACATAAAAACGGCTAACCGAAAGGTCAGCCGTTTTTTTCTATACCTATATTAAAGGGGCGGTGAACATTATTTCGCATGGTCACCTTTTAATAGATTGCTATCTGAAATTGGCAGGGCAATAATCTTTCCGCCAATTTGAACATGAACAGTATCATTAAATATAGCCTTAACAATTCCTTTTAAAGAAATAGTTGAATTAACAGCAATTGGTTTTGGAGTATCTGTTGCCATCTAATTTCACACCTTCCTAGCTAAATTAGTCTTTAATAATTTGATAGTTTTTGTGAGAAACGACAGTTAATGGTGTTTCAACATTTATTTCTTCTGCATCGGATTTGCTAATCTGTACGATGACACTTTCTTCTCTTACTTTTACTACTTCACCCAAAAGCACCAATCCATTCCGCTCAAAGCGGATCTTCTCTCCTTCTTTAGCTATGTTATTTTCATTCATCTTAGCCTTACACTCCATTTTCTTTTTTTCACTTTAAATGGATTCATTCAATGATTCATTGAACGATAAATCAAGTATTACACCAACTGATAGCTATGTCAATAAATATGAACTTAAGTTCACGTTTTGCTTTTTTATGGTATAGTAGTACCGAGGTGATCCTATGTCTGAGCATGATGATGAACAGCTAGTTGGGGAATATCCTTACTTGCCAAAACAAAAACGGGCACAATTGAAACGACAGGCATTGCTTGAGAGCGGTCGTGCTCTGTTTACCCAGAAAGGATATGAGCAAACAAACGCAAAAGAAATCGCATTACATGCCGGTGTTGCAATTGGAACATTTTACAGGTATTTCACTGATAAACGGCAGCTGATGATGTCGCTGTTGGAAGATCAATTGGCGAAGCTGCTGCCTCCTGAACCGAGCTGGTCGAATGTTGATCCAGAAGCATTTTTTTCCACACTTTTGGAGCAGCATTACAATCGTCTTGAAGAATTAGGCCTGCACCGTGTATTACCTGAATTGTTGCTGAAGGATTCTCAATTAGCTGAGGTGATTTTTGAAGCTAGAAAAAAAATACATGCCAGAATATATTCAAGCTTGAAACATGCTAAAGAAAAAGGAATGGTATGGCAAGACCTAGATTTAGAGACCGTTTCATGGTCAATTATGGTGTTATCAGATCAAGTACCAGAAAAGCAAAAGGAAAGCGGCGATCGAACAGACTACTATGAACTTGCTAAAGTCATATGCCGGCTAGTGTTCCCTCCAGAGGTATTGGAGAAATTAAAAAAGGAAAGTCGTGAAGCATAGTTGAGTAAAACATTTTAATAATGTTTTAAAAAAGAAGAAGAACTATATAAGGATTATTATACCCCATCAGAACTTGTAAAGTCACGAATAAAAATGTGAAAAAACAGCCTTTATTGTGCATGAGAACAAAAGCGCAAGAGCCTCGTTCAGCCTAGGGCAAATAAGACGATTTAGAATAGAAGGCGTTCTTTGCCTTCAATTCTAAATTGGCTAGACCCTAGAGGGGCTAGGCGCTAGAGCTGGATGTCAAAGCGCTATACACAGTCCAAGAATTTTATAATTTCCTATGCAATAACAGCAAAAAGCGTAAAACAATTTGTCCTCTATTGTTTTACGCTTTTTTAATGGCAATCGATATAAAGTTAGGCTTATCCGAATGAAACTATTTGATTTTTCCCTCGTCAAATAGAGTAATACGGAATCTTATTAGAAAAACTTGGCTTGTCGCCAAGTCCTAATGGCGAAAGCCTTAGTTTATCTTATACTATCATCCATAAAGTTTTATGCTTTCTGGTGTAATAAGCACTTCCGTTCATTTATAAAGGAGGGATTACTATGGAGAAAAAAAAGTTTCACTTTTTAAAAATTGCAGCCATCATGTTAGGACTCGCTACAGTATCTGTATTCGGTCATACACATGCAGCTGCCTCAACGATATATAAAATTACGAAAGGCGATACCTTGTACAGTCTTGCCAGCGAAAATGATGTATCTGTCTCACAATTAATGCAGCTAAATAACCTGACTTCTCCAATCATTTATGCCGGCCAATATCTTATGCTTCCTACCACCATCACCATTAAGAAAGGCGATACTTTATTTAGTCTTGCTAAAAAGTACAATACGAGTGTTTCCCAGCTCAAATCTATAAATCATCTGTCTTCAACTATGATTTATGCAGGCGAAAAGCTAATCATTCCTACAACTGTCATTGTTAAAAAAGGCGATACACTTTATCGAATAGCCAAAAATTACGGACTGACGGTAGATGAACTTAAAGCTATTAATGGATTAACCTCCACAACGATAAAAATCGGTCAAAAACTCATCGTTGCGAAATATGGAGGTGTGACGACTGCTCCTGACCACTATGATCCTGAAAAGGTAAAGGTTGAAGTTACTGTAACAGATCATTTCACCTTCCATGCAGAAGAACCGAGACGATTTATCGTCCAATATACGAAAAATGATGGCTATTTTTCTAGAATAGAAGTGCTTAATGCAAATGCCAATTTGAATGAGATTAAGAAAAATTCAATGGCCTATTTAAAAGGTAACAAAATAACCGATTATTCAACCGACCGAATTGCCCATCCATTTTATAAAAATGCTGAATTCTTCTTACATGGTACAAACAGCAAAACACAAACAAATATTGTCGTGAAAGAAGTAGATGGAAAATTAATCAGATTTACGATCCATTACCTGAACAAGGAAGAATCTGAAGGGATTACACCGCATATGATTGATATCTTGAATACGATTCGAGTGAGGTAGGTTAGTGTGTTTTTAAATTTGCATGAGTAGATGTTCTAGATGCTCTAATCAAGCACGAAGAGGCTGTCTTGAAATCAAGACAGCCTCTTCAATAGCTTAACCATTTATCTTCTTAAAAAACACCATTTGCCCCGGCTGAATTAGAGATAACAGCGGACAATCCTCAGGAATTACCCGGCCGATTACATTAACTCGTTCGTCGGCATGAAGATCTCTTAAAACGATTTGCACTTCACCGCGGTAGCGGCCGTAAAGATCATTATCCATTGTAATCGTGCCAAGCGTTCGTTCAATTGTATTGTCAGGAACAACCGCTTCTTCTGTTCTTGTATCCATTAACCGAAGTACATCTCTTGCAAAGTCAGGACGCGGACGATACTCGCCTTCTTGAAGCACAGACGATTGAATCCGGATTGGAATCTCTTTGTCCTGATCATATTTTACCAATTGTTCCAACAGCCCTTCACCAGGATCAGGATCGCCGACATACACATCAGCAATGCCCCAACGATAAAGCTCAACTGCAGCAACAAATGGATCTAGATAACGATGGCGTTCCAAAGTAGGCAATCCCTCAAACAGCGGTCCCCGCTTCTCCCCTCGACCAGGCACATACGCATACACTGGAATATTATAACGATTGAAGAGAGCGGTTTGCTTTTGAAAAAACATTTCATCAAGCCCTGTTTCACGACGGGGATAAAAGTTATGCCAAGCAATTAATCGATCTGCATCGATCCCCTTTGCCAATAAGGAATTCAGGTCACTTTCCAGGATGATGCTTGCATTAATGGCAAGCCGAAATTGTTTTGAAAGCTTGAGAATGGTTTCATCCTCAAAAAAATCATCAAGACGCAATCCTACAACACCAAGGGACGATAAATCTTCTAATGCTTGAATTCCCAGGTGTTTAGGTGTTTTCTTCGATACATCGGCATATACATCAACCCCGTAATCTCTTGCCACTTCAAGAAGTATTTTGGCTCTCTTAGCAAGATCACCTGTTTCTTCAGGAATGTGAAGCGAGGTAAATGCCCGCTTCACACCTTTCTTGCTCGCTTCTATTATCCGTTGTTCAGCTTTTGAATCATTTAAATAAAATGAGATACCGATCACTCAAATTCACCAGCCATCCGATCATTAAATCCAAATAGGAACGTAAAGATAAAGCCTGCTGCATATGCAATAACTAAGCCAATTAAATATAAGACGATCTGTTGGGCATGAACTAAGAATGTTAATGGTATTCCTGAAACACCAACAGCAACTGTTGCTACATTAAAGTAGGCCTGAAATGCACCGCCAACTCCTGCTCCTAGGCATGCTGTTAAAAACGGTCGACCTAGCGGCAACGTTACCCCGAAAATTAATGGTTCGCCAATTCCAAGGATCCCAGAAGGAAGGGAACCGCCAATTGCTCGTTTCAAACGTTTTTTCTTCGTTTTCATATAAATAGCAAATGCTGCACCAACTTGACCTGCACCTCCCATTGCTAAAATCGGAAGCAATGGATCATCACCGATTGAGTTAATTAATTCCAAATGAACTGGTGTTAATCCTTGATGCAATCCAGTAACAACAAGAGGCAGGAAGGTTGCGCCTAACACAAATCCAGCGACAATGCCGCCCATATCCAAGACAGCCAGCAAGCCTTTTGTTAATCCGTCTGAAATTATTCCGCCAATTGGCATAAAGACAAGATAAGTTAAAATACCAGTAATGAGTAAAGCTATTGTTGGCGTAAGAATAATATCAAGTGACTGTGGTACAAACTTGCGAACACGCTTTTCTACCAAAGCAATAAAGATCGCCGCAAATAAAACCCCTATTAAACCGCCGCGACCAGGCAATAATTCTGTACCGAAAAGACTGATGCCTGCAACAGCAGGGTTTATAATTAAGATACCTGCTAAACCTCCAAGCGCCGGTGAACCGCCAAATTCCTTCGCTGCATTGATCCCCACTAAAATTCCGAGATAGGCAAACAGGCCTCCTCCGATCGTTGACAAGATAATTGCCGTTTGTGATTCTGCCGGCAGCCAGCCCGCCTGAACAATCGCCTTTGTAATCCCTGTGATTAAACCAGACGCTACTAAAGCAGGGATAAGCGGGATAAAGATGCTCGCAATTTTTCGCAATAAAAGCTTAAATGGTGTCGCATTTTTTTCTTTTAGCTCTGATTTTTTCTGAGCTGCACGCTCTTTTAAATCGATGCCTCCTGAAGCATCTACCAACTTGCCAAACTCCTCTGTCACTTTCGCAACCTTCCCTGGGCCTAAAATAATTTGTAATGTTTCCTGTTCAACAAGTCCTAGCACACCATCTATCTTTTTGAGTGCTTCTTTATTAACCTTTGTTCCGTCAACTGGCGTTACACGAAGACGGGTCATGCAATGTGTATATGATGCAATGTTTTCAGCTCCACCAAGCTTTTCAAGTATTTTTTTTGCTAATAATTGATTTTCCCCAGACATTTTAAATCCCCCTTTTTTCTATTTCGGCAATCTTGCTGTTTTGAAAACGCTATTATTTTTCTGAAATAAAAGCCTGAAATCATTAGGTACAGGCAATTATTTATTCTTTTTTAAAAATTTTATCGCTTCTCTTGTTTTATCAATATATTGGACTGTATCATCATACTGCTTAGCCGCCATGCATAAAAACAGCAAATCGATGACATAAAGCTGGGCAAGCCGGGAAGAGGTGGCAGCACTTCGAAACGGCGCCTCGTTTGAGTATGATGTAAATAAATTAATTTCTGCCAAAGAAGTAACCGCTGACTGGCCATATTTCGTTAAGCTTATTGTTTTCACATTATTTTCTTTTGCCAGTGAAAGTACGTTAATGACCTCTTTTGTTTCTCCTGAAAAGGAAATGCCAAATACAACATCATCTTCATCTGCATTTGCAATTAATGTTGCAACAAGATGTGCATCTGTAAAGGCTGTTGAACCTTTATTAATTCGCAGAAACTTTTGCTGGGCATCCATCGCAATGATATGTGAAGCACCAATTCCAAAAAAATGAACGTTCTTTGCTTTAAGCAGCACATTTACTGCTTGCTCAAGCTCATAGTTGTTGATAAGCTCAGATGTGTCGCTCAAGCTTTGGATGCTGTTGCTTGTTGTCTTTTGAACAATTGATTGAATCGTTTCATCTGGCTCAATGTCCCGATACCCTTGTTCAACAGGCTTCACTAAATCTCCGGCAATCCTTACCTTTAACTCCTGAAACCCTTTTACACCAAGCGACTTGCATAAACGAATCACAGCTGCGCTGCTTGAACCAGCCAATGTCCCCAGCTCTCCAGCGGTACAATTCACTATCTCTTTTGGATGCTCTAAAATATAGTCAGCAATTTTCCGCTCAGATTCTGGAAGACTCGGTATTACATTTTTAATCATGTTTAATCCGCCTGATGCCATCTGTACTCTCCTTTAATTCTTACTAAGTTCAATTGCTGTTCTCACATATCCTTTCGCCTGTTCAAGCAGCTTTTTAGCTTCTTCATACTCTCTTCCTGTTTTAATCATGACGATCGCTGTTTTTACTTCATTGTTTGCTAATTCCAGCGTTTCTTTCGCTTGTTCATACGAGACATTGGTAATTTTACGAATAATATTTGTGGCACGTTCCTTTAATTTAAAGTTACTTACATGCACATCTACCATTAAATTTTCATATGCCTTACCAAGCTTAATCATCGTCGTTGTTGAGATCATATTTAAAATCATTTTATGTGCGGTTGCAGCTTTTAATCTTGTTGAGCCTGTCAGTACTTCAGGACCAACAACAACTTCAATGCTAAGATCTGCCACCTGGCTGATTGGTGAGTTTTCATTACAGGATAATGCCACAGCTTTAGCACCAACACTTCTTGCATATTTTAGGGCTCCAATTACATAAGGAGTACGACCGCTTGCTGCAATGCCCATGACTGTATCATTTGAACTTAACTGAATATCTCTTAAATCCTGCTCACCAAGTTCTTCCTTATCCTCAGCACCTTCAACCGCTTTCACAAATGCTTTTTCTCCACCAGCCATTATGCCTTGGACTAAGCTTGGGTCTGTACTAAATGTCGGCGGGCATTCAACCGCATCTAACACACCAAGTCTGCCGCTCGTACCAGCTCCAAGATAAATAAGACGGCCGCCATTTTTCAATGACTCAAAAGCAAAATTTATCGCCGTTTCGACATCGGGAAGCACTTGCTGAACAGCCAAGGCCACTTTCTGATCCTCTTCATTCATCACTCTTAAAATTTCAGCCGTATCGGCAGTATCTATATGCATGGTTCGTTCGTTACGAGATTCTGTTGTCAATAAGGTGAGTTTTTGATCCATTGAATTGACCTCCAATTATCGTGTTGCAAAATCTACGTTCAGTATAGCGTGTTTGAAATTAAATTTCAACATATAAAATAAATTTTTAAAATTAAATTTTAGTTTTAGAATAAAAATTTCCGTATCGCCTTTGCAACACCAGCTTCACCATTCGTATCAGTTATCACATCTGCAGCCAATTTCACTTTTTCAGGAGCATTTCCCATCGCAATTCCCAATCCGGCAGCTTTAAGTAATTTCATATCATTATAATTATCTCCAATAGCAGCTACTTTTGATAAGGGAACACCTAATTGAGCGGCCAGCCTAGTAATTGACCCTGCTTTTGAAACGCCGCTTGGCGATATTTCCAAATTTGAATAATTAAGGCTGGAGGAAACTTCATAATCGTTCGATTGCTCGGCAAGCTTCTTTGAAAATTCATAAAGTGAGTCTTCTTCATGAAAAACTGCAATTTTTGAGATGATCGGATTTTTTTTAATATAATGATTAAAATCTGTCACCACTTGAACAGAGCATTGATCACGGTACTGTTGGCAAACCTCCGGGTTACCACCAGTCCTTTGCAATGGCAAAATGTTTTTTTCCACCCAGCTGTCATTCCAACGATTTTCTTCAGGTACAAGAATCGAATCCTCTTCATAAAAATGGGCATACGCCCCATGTGTAAGGCAAAAGTCAATAAATCCAGGCAAAGTTCTGTTTTCAAAATGGAATCTCTCTATAATGTTTCCATTATGTGATTGAATAACTGCACCATTTAACGCAACAATCGGGTCTGTAATCCCGATCGTTTCTGCAATCCATCTTGTCGATAGCGTCGTTCTTCCGCTGCAAATCACCACCTTACCTCCGTTTGCGCGATACTCCTGGATCGCCTCAACCGATTCTTTATCGATTTCATGTTCTTTATTTAATAGCGTTCCGTCTAGGTCAACAGCCAGTATTGAATACTTCATTATTAACACCTCGCGAATTCATTTTGATTTTTTATTTTAATTATAATATACTATTATTAAAATATTATTTCAATTCTATTGTAAACTATCGATGCATAGATTGATTTTTTAATAGAAGAAATGCAAAATTTAATCTATATGATAAAGGTGTGAAATAAATGATTACATCAGACATTAAATCGAAATTGATCGAAATCGTTGGTGCGGAAAACTTTGATGATTCCAAGGCCGGACGACTTGTTTACTCTTATGATGCGACCCCGCAGTTTCAATCAATGCCAGATGGGGTCATTTCTCCGCGAACCACAAAAGAGATTTCTGAAATTGTGAAAATCTGCAATGAATATAAAATTCCGATCGTGCCTCGCGGTTCTGGCACAAATCTTTGTGCAGGCACATGTCCGACTGAAGGCGGACTTGTCATCTTGTTTAAGCATATGAACCACATCCTTGAAATAGATGAAGAAAACTTAACTGTTACGGTTCAGCCCGGTGTGATTACGCTCGATATGATTAATGAAGTTGAGGCACGCAGCTTATTCTATCCACCGGATCCAAGTTCAATGAAAATTTCAACCATTGGCGGGAACATTAACGAAAATTCCGGAGGCTTGCGCGGCTTAAAATACGGAGTGACGCGTGATTATGTCATCGCCCTTGAAATTGTGCTGGCAAACGGAGATATCATCCGCACAGGAGGAAAACTGGCAAAGGATGTAGCTGGATATGATTTAACGCGATTATTTGTCGGTTCTGAAGGGACTCTGGGGATCATTACAGAAGCTACTTTAAAATTAATCCCGATGCCGGAAACGAAAAAAACCATTCTTGCGTTATATCAGGATCTTGAAGCCGCAGCACGCTCTGTTTCAAAAATGATCGCTAGTAAAATCATCCCAACGACACTGGAATTTCTTGATCAGCCTACACTTCAGGTCGTGGAGGACTTTGCAAAAATTGGCTTGCCGACAAATGTCCAAGCCGTTCTCTTAATTGAACAAGATGGACCTTCTGAAGTAGTTGAACGAGATATAACACGAATTTCGGAAGTTTGTGCTGCGGAACATGCTATTTCCGTTCAAGTGGCCGAATCAGAAGAACAGGCAATGGCGCTTCGAACCGCACGTCGTTCAGCCTTATCAGCGCTTGCTCGTTTAAAACCAACAACGATTCTGGAGGATGCAACTGTTCCGCGTTCAGAAATCGCGAAGATGGTACGTGCCATTAATGAAATCGCGAAAAAATACGAGGTCAACATTTGTACATTTGGTCATGCAGGTGACGGAAACCTTCATCCAACATGCTTAACAGATTCACGAAACCATGATGAAATTGAACGTGTTGAAAAAGCATTCGCGGAGATCTTCGAAAAAGCAATCGAGCTTGGCGGAACCATTACAGGCGAGCATGGTGTCGGCGTGATGAAAGCCCCATACCTGGAACTAAAGCTTGGAAAAGAAGGAATCGCAGCGATGAAGGCGATCAAAACTGCCTTAGACCCAAACAATATTATGAACCCAGGGAAAGTTTTTGCCAAGGAATCTCGTAAACGGGTGGTGGTAACAAGATGACAACCTTAAAAGAACGTGAGACGATTCAACAACAATTTAAAGAACGCATGAATGAAGATGAGCTTCTGAATTGCATGCGCTGCGGCTTTTGTTTGCCATCTTGTCCGACTTACGTAGAATCAGGTTTTAAGGAATCCCATTCTCCACGGGGACGGATTGCCCTAATGAAGGCGGTAGCAGACGGACTGATTGAACCAGACGAGGATGTTGAACGTTCGTTGGAGCTTTGCCTTGGCTGCCGCGCATGTGAACCTGTTTGCCCATCTGGTGTCAATTACGGACATTTACTAGAGGAAGCAAGGGATATTATTAACCAAAATAAAAAACATTCACTGCCTGTCCGTGCCGTACGAAAGGCCGTCTTTGCAGGACTTTTTCCACATCAAAATCGAATGATGATGGCCACCGGGTTTCTAGGATTCTATCAGCGTTCAGGTTTACAAAGCATGATGAGAAAAACCCGCTTACTAAATCTTCTGCCTGATCATCTGGTGACAATGGAAAAAGTGCTTCCGAAAGTACCGACAATGAAGGAAATGAAAAACCGGCCTACCCATCTTCAAGCTGAAGGGACACGTAAAAAAAGAGTCGCCTTTTTCTCAGGTTGTTTAATGGATACGATGTTTTTAGAGACAAATAATGCAACGGTCAAACTCCTACAAACAGCTGGCTGTGAAATCGTGATTCCGCAAAATCAAGCATGCTGCGGCGCACTTCACGGTCATAGCGGAGAAAAAGAACAAGCAAAGGAATTAGCAAAACGCAATATTCGAGCGTTTGAAGAACTTAACATTGATTATATTATTACCAATGCAGGCGGCTGCGGGGCATTCCTAATCGATTATGATCATTTATTAAAAAATGATCCAGAATGGAAGGAACGTGCCAAAGCTTTTGTTGACAAGCTGAAGGATGTTTCGGCTGTCCTAGTTGAGCTGGAATTCCATAAACGAAACTTGAAGCTGCCCGCACAAGTTGTGACGTACCAAGATTCCTGCCATTTACGTAATGTGATGAAGACCTCCATTGAACCGCGCCTTCTGCTGCAAGCGATAAAAGGCATTGATTTTCAGGAAATGAAGGATGCCGACCGATGCTGCGGTTCAGCTGGAATCTACAACATTGTCGAATCGGAAATGTCCATGCAGATTTTAGATCATAAAATGGAACAAGCTAAAGAAACACATGCTACTACGATTGTTACTGCGAATCCAGGCTGCTTATTGCAAATGAAGCTCGGGATTGAACGTGAAGGACTGTCTGAGCGTGTGCGTGCCTTGCATATTGTGGATTTGTTATTGGAAGCTTTGCAGGATTCTCAGGAAGAGTAAGGGTTTTGCAGAGAATGTTAAGGATAGTGAGTTGAGATTGATTGGAGGGGTAACCAATTTAAACGGAATTTAACGGATACCTCTCCTTTTTAATAGGTGCATTGGCACTATTCGGCGGGTTCTGCATTTTATCGGCGGATTTTTCTTTTTATCGGCGGAATCTCAGATATATCGGCGGATTTTCCTTTTTATCGGCGGATTTTCCTTTTTATCAACGGAATCTCAGATATATCGGCGGATTTTCCTTTTTATCGGCGGAATCTCAAAGATATCGGCGGATTTTTCTTTTTATCGGCGGAATCTCAAATTTATCGGCGGATTTTCCTTTTTATCGGCGGAATCTCAAAGATATCGGCGGATTTTTCTTTTTATCGGCGGAATCTCAAATTTATCGGCGGATTTTCCTTTTTATCGGCGGAATCTCAAATTTATCGGCGGATTTTCCTTTTTATCGGCGGAATCTCAGATATATCGGCGGATTTTTCTTTTTATCGGCGGAATCTCAAATTTATCAGAAATTCCCCCTTTATTTCCGCGAAACCCAATTAAACTGCGTATCTCACATTTTTGAAAGACACCTTATGACCAAAATAAAAGGGCTGCACCACTCTTCCCAAGCGGCTGCAGCCCTTGCCTTTTATCTATCTTTTCGATAATACTTCTTGTTCATATTTCTTCACTTCTTCTAACCAAGCTTCTTTTACTGGTACACCCATTTGTTCGCAGTAGTAATCCCAGATCGCTCCGAATGGGTATGTTTTGAATTCTTCAATTAATGCTAGTCTTTCTGTAAAGTTGCCTTCTTCTTGCAGTTGTTTTAAGTGGTTATTTGGAACAAGCATTGCGTACAGCAAGGATTTAATCATATTGCGTGTTCCGATTGCCCACGCTGCAACACGGTTGATGCTTGCGTCAAAGAAATCAAGTCCGATCATGACTTTGTCCAATGCATCGTTGCGAACGATTTCTAAGGCAATTTCTCTTAACTCGTCATCGAGTGTGACAACATGGTCACTGTCCCATCGTACCGGACGTGAAACGTGTAAGGCAAGCTTGTCGCTATATAATAGCATGGACGAAATTTTATTTGATACCGTTTCAGTTGGATGGAAATGTCCAGTGTCAAGCAGACATAATTTGTTATTTTTTAAGGCATAGCCTAAATAAAATTCATGTGAGCCAACAACATAGGATTCAGAGCCGATGCCGAACAATTTGCTTTCAACTGCATCGATATTGTATTGCTCATCAATTTGCTCTTCAAAAATTTTGTCCAAAGACTCCTTTAAACGTACTCTTGGTGTAAGGCGGTCGCTTGGGACATCTTTATAGCCATCAGGAATCCAGACATTCGTTAACGCTGGTGTACCTAATTCTTTTCCAAAGTACTCGCCAATTTTACGGCTGGCAATACAGTGGTTAATCCAGAACTCGCGAATTTCTTGATTCGGATGTGCTAATGTTAGGCCATCTGCTGCTTTTTCATGGGAGAATAGCGTTGGGTTAAAATCAAGGCCTAGCCCATTTTTCTTTGCCCAGTTTACCCAGTTTTCAAAATGCTTTGGTTCTAATTGATCTCGATCCACAGCTACACCGTTTGTTTCAGCATAGATTGCATGTAAATTGACACGGTGTTTACCAGGGATAAGGGAAAGTGCCTTCTCTAAATCGCTTCTTAGTTCTTCAGGTGTTGTTGCTTTTCCAGGATAGTTTCCTGTTACATCAATTCCTCCGGATAGTTCACCTTTATTTACTTCAAAGCCGGCGATATCATCACCTTGCCAGCAATGAATCGAAATAGGCACCTGCTTTAATTGTTCGAATACTTCATCAACGTTGATTCCCCATTTTTCGTATTCCTTTTTAGCTAATTCAAAGCTTTCTTTTACTGACATTGCTCTCATCCTTTCACTAATAACGGTTTATAGGTTTTCACTTCAAAAGAATCTTTAATAATTGATCGTGCTTGGGTAATGTCTTCTATTTCTCCAAGGGCCATAAGCTGTGAGACAATATTGCCAATCGCTGTAGCTTCAACCGGTCCGGCTACGACCTCTTTATTCGTCACATCGGCAATAAGTTGATTTAACATTTCATTTTGGCAGCCCCCGCCGATGACATTTACTTTAGGGAATGTCTTTTCAAAGATTTCTTCAATTTCATTAATAGCTTGCTTATAGCTTTCAACTAAACTTTCATAGACGCATTTTGCGATTTGTCCCGGTGTTTGCGGTACCTGCTGATTCGTTTCTTCACAGTACTTCTGAATTTCCGCAACCATATTTTCAGGCTTTAAGAAACGGTCATCATCAACATTCACAATTGAGCTAAACTCCTTTTCCTCACGAGCGAAGTTAACTAATTCAGCGAATGAATATTGATCATTGTAATTTCGTTTCACCTCTTGAATCATCCAGAGTCCCATAATATTCTTTAAAAAACGGAAGCGGTAATCCATTCCGCCTTCATTTGTAAAGTTATATTCAAGAGCCTTCGGTACACAAATTGGGAAGCGGTTTTCCACACCAATTAATGACCATGTACCAGAGCTGATATAAATCGTATCCTTTAATTCAGGAACAGAAATGACAGCTGACCCGGTATCATGCGTTGCTGGCAGAACAACCTTCATATCAAATCCAACTTCACTTATAAGCTCTTCAGAAAGAGTGCCTAATACCGTTTTTGGCGGATGGATTTCTTGAAACATTTGATTATTTATTCCTAATTGATCCAAAATCTCATGATCCCATTTTTTTGTAAATGCATTCACTAGCTGTGTTGAGGTTGCATTTGTATATTCATTTGCCTTTTTGCCGGTTAGTAAAAAGTTAAAGTATTCTGGTATCATGAGAAATGATTTCGCTTTTTCTAGTACCTCTGGCGACTTTTGCTTTAATGCATAAAGCTGATAGATTGTATTGAATTTTTGAAATTGAATACCTGTTTCTAAATAAAGCTTTTCCTTAGGAATGATTTTAAAAACTTCCTCCATCATCCCATCTGTGCGCGGGTCACGATAGGCGACTGCATCTGTTAATGGATGATCGTTTTCATCTAGCAGCACAAAATCAACAGCCCAAGTGTCAATCCCTATACTTTCTGGTTTTATGTCTAAATCATTGCATTTCTTGATTCCCGCTTTTATTTCATTGAATAGTTTTTCTATATCCCAACAATAATGCTCACCTTTCTGAACAATATTGTTTTCAAAGCGATGAATTTCATCTAATTTTAGCTTGCCATTTTCAAGATGCCCAAGAATCAATCTTCCACTTGAAGCTCCTATATCTACTGCTAAGCTGTATTTACTCATTTTTTTCACCCTCTTCATTGAAAACGCTTGCTTATTTATATAATAAAATAGTTTAGCCGTTTATCCAATATCGCCATTCAACCAATTTATTGTCCTTATTTGCACATTCACCTGATTTGTCGATTACCGACAAAAAAAGCCATATTTTCTTAGTTTAACTAGATGGAATATGGCTATTTGTGAAAACTATTTAATTGTCAGTTCTCTAAATTGTTTTGGTGTATATCCGTATTTGCTTTTAAATACTCGATAGAAGTAACTGATATTTTCATATCCAACCTGTTCAATAATCGAAGTGATTGATAAAGATGTATTTTCTAATAAATCCTTTGCAACACTTAATCTTTTTTCCTGCAGCAATTCTTTAAAGGTTAGATTCGTAGCCTTTTTGATTTGTTTACTTAAGGCATAGTGCGGCTGATTTAATTTTTCAGCTAACTGATATAAGGATGCGTCTTGATAGTGTTCTTCTACATATTTCAACGATTCAATAATGGTATGATGTTTATCAGCATCCTCTTTATATTTCATCTTATCAGAATGCTTAATAAGTTCGACCATTAATAAGCCCATATATAATTTAATGGTTGATTCAGACATGAACGAGGGCTGCATGATTTCAACGATAATTTTCCCAACCAGCTCTTGGATACTCTCAATCTCTGATACAGCAAAATAAAGGTATTGCCCGTTTTGAGTATGATTAAAAAGACTGTTGATTAAAAAATTGCTGAGCAGGTTTTCGCTTGTTAAGTAGGAGAAGATAAACGAGAAAAATTCTGGCTTGATGATAAAATTGATGATAATATCCTCTTCACCACATGCCTCAAGCTCATGCTCAATATGTTGATTTAAAAACAGAAGATCGCCTTTTTTTAAGGTAAAACGTTCATTTCCGACCGTTTGCTTTAGCGTTCCATGATACACATAATTCAATTCGATATAATTATGTTTATGCTTTGGAAAGTCAACAAACCTTGTATGCTTTCGCACCATGATCATCGAATTATTATTAAGAAATTTCTCACTTTCAACAATAAAGTGATCCTGGCTTGTGTACAGTTCTTTTTTCACTTCTTTTTTTTGTTGAAGCATTAGCTTTTCTTCTTCAGTCAGTTGGAGTAATTCCTGTAAAAGATCAGAATTCACCTTAGATCCCTCATTTAAATTGGGCAAGCTTGTCATGCTGCCTGCCCGGATTTATTCTGCAACCTTAACAGTATTAACTTGGACACCCTTTTCCTCCAATGCCTTGCTGTATGAATCATCAATTTTGGAGTCAGTCAGTATAGAGCTAACCTGCCCGATGTTGGTGATATGAGCAAAGGTGCGAACACCAAACTTCGTAGAATCCGCCAACAGGATGGTTTGATCTGCTATTGACATCATTTGTCTTTTCAATAAAGCCTGCCATTCATTTGAATCGCTTAAGCCGCCTTCCAAATGAACTCCTTTGCAAGAAATAAACGCTTTGTTTACATGGTACATATTTAATGATCTTTCTGCTAAAGGGCCTGCATATGAAAGGGATCTTGCCAAGAGCATCCCTCCGGTCGAGATCACTTTCACCTGCTCTTTTTTGCTGAGCTCAACCGCCACTTTAATAGAGTTTGTTATGACGGTTAATGGCAAATCAGGCATTTCCTTTGCCATATACCATGCGGATGTACTTGCATCTAAAACAATTTGGTCACCAGGCTGAATAAGCTTTACTGCTTCGAGTGCAATAGCTTTCTTTTCTGCTGCGTTCGTAATTTCTCTTTCGGTATAAGAAACCTCTGATTGCTCATCCTGAATACTTACGGCACCGCCATGACTGCGGCGAAGTAAATTTTCTTTTTCCAATTTCTCTAAATCACGTCTAATGGTTTCTTCGGTAACTTTAAAAAGCTTGCTTAACTCTGTTACTCTTACACTTAATTTTTCATTTACTACTTCAACGATTTTCCGATGTCTTTCTGCTACAAGCATTTTGAATGAATACCTCCAAGTTATACTTACAATGAGGAATGACTATAAGTGCCAGACCTTGTGCTTGTTGTCCCTAATTTCATATTATCACATAGTCTGCAAATGTCGTATAGTCCTTATTAGACTTCCATATTAAGCGTTTTCATTGTCTGTAAAAAATTTTTTCTTACAGAAAAGGGTCAGACCCCTCAAACACATGATATATGGATTTTGACTAAAAGAAAATTCCGTATATTGGTGTTTGTCTAAAGGAGTCAGACCCTTTGGGATAACCTCTTGAACGTTTATCTATTATCTAGTAAACGCAGCTGGTACACCACCGTCAACAGTTAGCATGCAGCCCGTTGTACGATCTGATTTAGATGAAGCAAAGAATAAAATCGATTGAGCGATATCTTTTGGATAGATATTCACTAATAAAGTTGTACGTTTGCGATAGTGCTCTTCTAGCTGATCTGGGTGAATTCCGTATGCTGCAGCACGTTCTTCTCTCCAGCTTGATCCCCAAATAGCTGATCCTTGAAGCACAGCATCTGGAAGTACAGAGTTTACGCGAATGCCAAATTCTCCGCCTTCTGCCGCAATACATCTTGCAAGATGAGTTTCCATCGCTTTAACAGAGCTGTAAGCTGCTGCATTTTTACCAGCATATACTGAGTTTTTCGAACCGATGAATACCATATTACCGCCAGTGCCTTGTGTTTTCATTTGCTTGAATGCTTCACGGGCAACTAAGAAATAACCAGTTCCAAGTACATTCATATTAAGATTCCATTCTTTTAAAGATGTTTCGTCAAATGGACTTGATGTTGCAAGACCTGCATTGTTAACAATAATGTCAACACCGCCGTATGTTAAGGCAGTTTGTTCAAATGCAGCTTGAACAGCCTCTTCACTTGTTACATCCATCTTCACAGCGAATGCACGGCCCTCACCATATTTTTCATTGATTTCTGCTGCAACTTTTTCTGCCCCTTCAAGATTAAGGTCAGCAATCACTACATGTGCGCCTTCTGCAACAAATTGACGGCAAGTTTCACTGCCGATACCGCCTGCACCACCTGTAACAAATGCTACTTGTCTTGAAAATTCAGCTTCAGCAGGAGCAAGAGATAATTTGTAAAGCTCTAATGGCCAGTATTCAACATTGAATGATTCATTTTCATTTAAAGAAACAAAGCTTCCTAGAGTCGTTGAACCCTTCATAACCGCAATTGCACGGTGGTATAGAGCACCACTTACGTTAGCCATTGCTATATTTTTACCAGTGTTCACCATTCCAATCCCAGGAATTAAAATAACACGTGGAGCTGTTTCAGAAATTTGGTCACCTTCATTTTTGTTTCTTTCAAAGTATGCTTTGTACTCTTCTTTGAAATTTGCAATTCCGGCTTTTACTTTTTCTATCAGCGTTGCAGCATCTTCAGATTGAGGATTCCAGTCAATGAATAATGGTGTCATTTTTGTATGAACTAAGTGATCAGGACATGCTGCTCCTACTTGTGATAATTCCGGAGCATTGTTGCTGTTTACAAATTGTAATACATCTTCAGCATCATCATAAGTTAAAAGCATTTTCTTTTCTTCGCTAACTGCACCTCGGATAACAGGCATAACTTGAGCTAAAACTTTTTTACGATCTTCTTCAGAAAGCGCTTCGTATTTTTGACCGCCAAATACGTTTTCTTCTACCACTTTAGCTTGAATATATTGTTCAGCCTCATTAATTACGGAAATTGTTTTTTCATAGCTTTCTTCAGCTGTTTCTCCCCAAACGACTAATCCATGCTTTTCCATAAGAACAAGCTCTGCATTTGGATTGTTTTTGACGCCTTCAGCGATCATTTTTGATAAAGTGAATCCTGGTCGAACATATGGAACCCACACGAAACGGTCACCGTAGATCTCTTCAGCAATTTGTCTGCCATTGTCTGCACAGCAAATGCTGATGATCGCATCTGGATGTGTGTGATCAACATGCTTAAATGGCAAGAATGCATGTAATAATGTTTCGATTGATGCACGGGGATGCTTGCTGTCGATCATACAGTGAGCAAGATATGCTACCATTTCCTCATCTGACATTTCGTCACGCTCGATTAATGGGCGAATATCTTCCATTCTTAAGCCAGTAAAATTGTGAGCCTTCATCGTTGCTAAGTCAGATCCGCTTCCTTTAACGTACATGACTTCTACTTCACGGCCGCGGAAATCCTTTTCAATTGTTTTCATTGATGTATTGCCGCCGCCCCAGTTACAAACGGAACGGTCTGAACCTATAAGATTAGAGCGGTAAACTAACTCCTCTAACCCCGGTTGTAGTGCCGAAGCCTTTTCTTTATTCCATAAGCTTTGTACCATTTTTGTTTCCTCCTCTTTATTTCTGTTTCCTCTTTTTATATCTTGGTTTTATTATACTATATTTTTGTTTGTTTTTGAATATATTTTTTGTTTGTTTTTGAAATTATTTTATTTATCGTTTACTAATATATAAGTAGCCTTTATCGGACCATGTACACCAACAATTAAATTGAGTTCGATATCAGCACTATTGCTTGGACCGGTAATAAAGTCGATACAAGAAGAAATGTTTTTCCCCTCCTTGACTTGTTTAGAAATGAATGATGTTGCTTGTGTCATTCTTGGAACGAGCGTACTTTTTGGAATTATCGCAATATACGTTTTAGGCAATAAGCTAACTGACCGGCCTTTATTTTCACTGCTGAATAAGACAACTGTGCCTGATTCAGCAAGGGTGATGTCACTATAGGTGATTCCTACATCCGCTTTTTCTGCCGCTTCAAGATTCTTTTCCTTAAGGGCAGGGTCCCAAATATGAACATCAATACCTTCAGCAGGCCAATTTGTTTGAAGCTCATCCTCCAAATGAAACTCTTTATGACGGTCATCCTTCCAGGTTACAACGCTGCCAACTTCATATTGTTCAAAAACCTTGCGCAGGTTTTTTGTTAAATCATTTGAATTCGTTTCGATAAATTGTGTATGGATTACATCACAATGCTTTTTTAGAACCGTTACTAAGTCATCCTGTGAAGCATCCTTTAACACATCATATTGCGGGGTTGTTTTCCACTCAGGCTTAGTAACAGTTGATTTACGTCTGCGACCAAGCTTTGCTGCAACGGTATTTAGAAATGATTCGCGATGATAGATTTGTCCCTGTGCCATTTCTATTCCCCACCTTTCTCTCTCTTTTTATACCAATCTCTAAATCTTTCCTTACTTGGCGCTGGAAAATCACGAACATCTGTCCAAGGCTTCATAGGACCAGGCCCTTTTTGAATGCTATTCGCTTGGGTAAATGGCGCCATAACGGTTGAAGCTGATTTTGTTCCCGCCTTATAAAGACTTGGTGAACTTGCAGCTAACTGGTAGCCCTTCATGGCAAGCTTTTCAGCAAATGGCGATTTTTTCTCATCTTCGACAATTTTTCTCCGGTGCTTAATGAGCAATTCATGCAGCGGTATTTTTACAGGACATGCTTCCGTACATGCCGCACATAAAGAAGAAGCATATGGTAGCTCCTTATAATCTTCATAACCGCCTAATAATGGTGTTAAGACAGCCCCGATTGGACCAGCATAAATCGATCCATAGGAGTGGCCGCCAATATGGCGATAAACCGGGCAAACATTCACACATGCTGCACAACGAATACAATGGAGCGCACTTTGGAATTCAGTGCCTAATATATTGGAACGTCCATTATCGACAATGACAAGATGAAACTCCTCAGGACCATCAACATCCCCTTCATCCTTCGGCCCTGTTAAGCCTGTAATATAGCTTGTTAGTTTCTGCCCTACAGAGCTTCGGCACAGTAAACTTACAAGGATATCAAGCTCTTCCCAGGTAGGAACAATCCGCTCCATCCCCATAACCGTAATTTGCGTTTTAGGTAAAGCGGTTACAAGTCCTGCATTTCCTTCATTTGTTACAAGGCTAATTGATCCGGATTCCGCAACAGCAAAATTACAGCCTGTAATTCCTAAATCTGCAGTTAAAAATTCCTGGCGAAGCTGCTCTCTTGCAAAAAGCGCAAGCTCTTCGGGAATCTCCGACTTATCGTAGCCCCGTTTTTCCTTAAATGTGTCCCGAATTTGCTCTTTATTTTTATGAAGTGCAGGAACGACAATATGGGATGGCGGATCATGATCATCAAGCTGAAGAATATACTCGCCTAAATCTGTTTCAATGACCTCACAGCCAGCCTCCTCAAGGGCAGCATTCAAATGAATTTCTTCTGTTACCATTGATTTCGACTTTACAACCTTCTTAGCTTGCTTTTCTTTGACTACTTTGGAAATATACTCATTTGCTTCTTCCTTTGTTGAAGCAAAGAAAACATGACCCCCGCGCTTCGTGACATTTTCACTTAGCTGTTCTAAATAGTAATCGAGGTTTTCAAGCGTGTGTGTACGAATTTCCTCACCAAGCTTGCGCCATTCCTCCCAATTTCCTAATTCCTCAGCCGCTGCCAAACGCTTTCCCTGCATACGCTCCTGGGCGGAGACAACTGCATTACGCATAAATGTATTGTGAACACCTTTATCAACCCGTTCAAAAAACTTATCATCGCTAATTTTCATTGCCATCTTACTTCACCTCACTATTCAGTACTTCTGCAATATGCATCACCTTGATTGGCTTGCCCTTACGGTTGATTCTCCCACCGATATTCATTAAGCAGCCGCAATCCGCGCCAATTAAAATTTCTGCACCTGTTTCCTCAATATGCTGCACCTTTTCATCGACCATTTGCTCAGAAATCGGCACCATTTTCACTGAGAACGTCCCGCCGAAGCCGCAGCAATCCTGACTGTTCGGAAGCGGATTCACCTTTAAGCCTTCTACATTTTCTAAAAGCTTTCCAGGGGCATCCTTCACACCTAGCAGCCTTGTCATATGGCAGGATTTATGATAAGTGGCACATGCTGGTAAACTAGCATTCACGTTTTCGACCTTTAATACTTCTACAATAAATTGTGTTAATTCATATGATTTGCTTGCTAATTTTTCAGCTTTTTCCTTCCAAACTGGTTCATTTTCAAATAAATGTCCGTATTCACGCAGCATGGCCACACATGACCCTGATGGACCGACCACATAATCAGATCCTTCAAACGTACGAATCATATGCTTTGCTACTTCCTTTGTTTCCTTATGATAACCGCTATTATAAGCAGGCTGTCCGCAGCATGTTTGTTGTTCAGGAAAATCAACTTCACAGCCCAGTTTCTCTAAAAGTTCTACTGTATGCTTCCCAACATTTGAATAAAATACATCTGCCAAGCATGTAATAAAAAGAGAGACCTTCATTTCATAACCTCCATTCAATATGAACCAATTTCCTCTTTCCTATCTATTAATATGATTATACTACTTTTCTTTTTGTTTTAACACCCGTTTTTGTCTGTTTTTTAGATATAAGCATTTGTTTATTTTGGTTTGATTTGTTTTTCTTCATTGATGGGCTGATTCTAACACGTTTCTCTTCATTAAATTAAAAAATAAGGCCGACCATTTAAGTCAACCTTCTATCTAATAGAAATTCGTTATGTTGAAGGTTCTACCTTTTCCCAGTTGATTATTTTTCGATAAATATCTATAAAATAACTCCTATGATTAGCCCATTACCGATAATTGGTTGAAAATAGATTGGTAAACTTGTAAAGATCTTACTGTCTAACGTATTTTATTACTATTTTCAAATAAAATCGAGAAGCAGTTAACATATTTGTAACATTTTCCCTAAAAAATCATGTAAATACCTGTTGACGAATATTTTAAAATAGCATATGATTTACTCAAATAATATATCGTATCTCCTAAAGGGGAGTAGCTTTTACAATAAAGTCGTCATTACAGAGTGGATGTTAAGCTCTCGGCTTTGTTGGCAACATTCCGTTGTTAGCAAGACCTTTACTTATTGGTAAAGGTCTTTATTTGTTTTCTAAAACCTTTACCAAGACGGTAAAGGTTTTTTTCTGTTGAACATCCTTCTTTAGGGTAACGAAAGGAGAACTATACTATGAAAAAAATGTCATTCGTTGAATTAATAAAAAAGAATAAGGAAGAGCTGCTAAATGATAAAAAACAACTAGAAAAAATTGAAAAACGTCTTGATCAAAAATATATTAAACAAAGCAAATAAAAGGAGAATACGGGAGGAACATGATGCTACTTAGAAAATATATGTCGCTATTAGGTGTAGGTTCAGCAATTATTGACCTCATTTTGCCAAAGGAAACGTATCGACGCGGCGAGCTAATAAACGGACATTTCTATATAAAAGGCGGTACTATAGAACAACAGCTTAAACGTATTGACTGTGATTTAGTGATGCACGACCAAACGACTGGTCAAGAAAAGGTAATCGATACCGCGACCATTTTATCATCAAAGAATATTCATTCAGATGAATCAAATACCGTTTCTTTTACATTTAAGCTGCCTGAGTCAATTCCTATTTCAAGCGAGAAAATCTCTTATCGCTTTAAAACTCGATTGACCTTTAACGAAGGGGTTGAAAGTAAAGACCAAGACATCATCCAGGTAATCTAAGAAATAAGTAAGCATGAAAATTACCTTAAAAGGGGTGATTCGTTTGATTAAGTTTTTTAAAAGAATAAAATTTATCCTTAAGTTCTGGAAGTTCATTCCTTTCTTAAAAGATTTTTTTCTTTCAAGAGAGGTTGTACTCCATAAAAAGGTACTAGGGGTTTTATTAATATTAACCTATGTCTTTTTCCCATTTGATTTAATCCCAGACTTTTTATCACTACTTGGGATTGTCGATGATGTTGTAATTGCAGGATTTATTTTAGATGGGATGATTAAAATGGCTCCAGCGTCTTTAAAAGACAAATATCAGCTTCACTAATCAAGATATAGGGAGTTACACCATTTTATAATAAATAACAAGACCCATAGCATTAGCTTTTTGCTCAGCTTGTAAAGAAAAGGATTCTATTTTCTTTACAAGCTTTCTTTTTTTCAAAAATTAATATTACTATGAAACTTTTTGCAAAATTGGTGCGTATATGTATTCAATGAATAGAATAACGGAGGGCTATGTTAATGATGGAATGGATTCAACAAACTGATGGAATATGGCAATATGTTATATTATTTGTGCTCGCAGCAGCACCGTTATTAGATGTATTTCTTGTTGTGCCCTTTGGGGTAGCATTAGGTCTAAATCCAATGGCAGTCGGTATTATTGGTTTTGCTGGGAACTTTTTAATAGTACTTCTTTTTGGCTTCTTCTTTAAGCAACTTTCAAAATGGAGAGATAAAAGACGACAAAAGAAAGGTATTACAACTCCGTCAAAAAGGGAAACAAGAGCAAGAAGAATATGGGAACGATATGGACTTCCCGGTCTAGCTTTAGTAGCACCAGGGATAGTTGGAACAGACTTAGCAGCAATCTTGGCCCTAAGCTTCGGATCTTCTCGTCCTCGTGTTATCTCTTGGATGGCTATTAGTCTTGCACTATGGACCATTGCATTGACAGTTGGTTCTGTATATGGTTTCGGTTATATGGATTTGATATAATGATAGATTAACCATTGTTTTTAATGATAAGATCGCTATCTAAGCATATAGCGATCTTATCTTATTTCTCTTCCTACATGTGCAAGTGCACGTTTTTGATTCCTGATGGCAATCGCATCGCTTTCGCTGCGCTGCCGTTCAGGATCATTTCGGCTGCTTCCCTGCACAAATAGGGGTTTAGCCCTTGTCGAAAAAAACGTATGCTGTGTGATGTACAGTGCTTTTTATGTTTGCAAGGCACTTGTTCCTGCCATGAGTCCTACAACAACATTAATGAGAATTCCCACCCGCTCAATCATTTACCGCAATAGTTTAATCACTGATAAGTCTCCTTCTCACAAACTTGCACCCCTATTATACAATTCTTGCACAAATGAACATTTTTTAAAAATGTAATAGCGATTATAAAATCAATGAATATAATAGTTCGTAATGATACCGTAAGTCAAATTGAGAAAAATAAGACAATCTATCTTTCTTGTTTTACACTAACTCCCTTTTTTAAAAGAATTGTGTTTAAGCTTGTTGATGCTTCGAAAGTGAATAAGGAAACAAAAAGTACCTGCAGGAATAGAAAAAAACGTGAGGAGGCTTCCTGCCCCTAATGTTAAGAAAAAATTAGCTGAATAGTAAGAATTTTATTTACTAAATAACGCTAATAGGTTAAAATCAGATAAACATACTCGGATTTTGATCAGGAGGATACCAAATGAGTATTAGTATTATGATTATGGGATTAGCAGTTGGTATATTAGTAGGTTTAACAGGTGTTGGAGGCGCTGCTTTGTTAACTCCTCTTTTAATAGCTTTAGGGATTAATCCTACGATCGCAGTAGGAACTGACCTTGTTTATAATTCCATTACAAAATTATTTGGATTTGCTCAGCATTGGAGACAGAAAACCATTAATTTTAAAATGGTTAAATATTTAGCTTTTGGCAGTATTCCTAGTGCAGTGCTAGCGATCGGAACTCTTCATTTATTTCCAGCACTTCACCAGCACCAGGAAAAAATCATTACCCATGCTTTAGGATACGTTCTTACTTTAGTTGCTATATCGATATTGCTTCGAGTATTTTTCGATAAGAAAATTCGCCCTAACAAGTGGCAGAGCCTGCCATTAGAAAACAAAAAAGCCTTAACGATTTTCATTGGGGTCATCTTTGGATTCATCGTTGGCTTAACATCGATTGGCTCTGGATCTTTATTTGCAATTGCTATGCTTTATCTATACAAAATGAAGACATCTGAACTAGTTGGTACAGATATTGCACATGCCTTTTTACTTGTAACTGTGGCTGGAATATTAAATGCCGGATTTGGAAGTGTTGACTATTTGCTAACAGCTAACTTGCTAATCGGCTCAATCCCTGGAGTTATAGTAGGAAGCATGCTGGCTGCAAAAGTATCACCTAAACCACTACAAGCGGTCATGGCAACAATTATTCTCGTTAGTGGATTAAAGCTCATTTAAACAAAAGAACCTCTTCATCAAGAAGGGGTTCTTTGTTGTTCTTTACTATTTGACCTTTGTTACTCCAAGGCATTAGCCCGCCGGCAATTCCTAGGGTCGCCATAATGATGGAGAACTCACGTCTTGAGATAAAGGTTATTCCAATCATTATATCGTTATGCAATTTGCCTAGAAGGAGAAGTATTAGGTTTGAACTCGCCCTCCCACTTGGAGATAACCACTGCTGCCAGTGAGTTTCCTACGACATTCACTGCTGTTCTGGCCATATCTAAAATACGGTCAATCCCTGCAATGAAAGCTAAACCTTCAATCGGAATACCAACTGTACCTAAGGTAGCTAACAGCACAACAAATGACACACCTGGAACACCTGCTATACCTTTAGATGTGACCATTAGCACAAGCAGTAAAGAAATCTGTTGTGATAGCGATAAATCAATGCCATACATTTGCGCAATGAAAACAGCTGCTAATGCTTGATATAAAGTCGAACCGTCTAAATTAAACGAATAACCTGTAGGAATGACGAATGAGGAAATGGCTTTCGGACATCCGAATTTCTCCATTTTCTCCATAATTCTTGGCAATACTGCTTCAGAGCTGGCTGTTGAATAAGCTAATAGCAATTCATCCTTTATGATTCGGATAAAGTGAAAAATATTAACTCCTGCTAATTTCGCAACGAAACCTAGTACGACAATGATAAAAAACGCCATCGTTAAATAAACAGTAATCACTAATTTTCCTAGTGGTATAAGAGACTCTAAACCAAATTTTGAAATTGTTACCCCTATTAAAGCAAAAACACCAAAAGGAGCAAACTTCATAATTTGATTTGTCATGTAAAACATGGCGTCAGCTGTGCCTTGGAAAAAGGCAAGGACAGGTTTCCCCCTTTCTCCAATTGCTGTAAGAGCAAAACCGAATAGGACAGAGAAAAAGATAATCGCCAGCATATCGCCTTCAACAAATGATGTAAAGACATTACTTGGTACAATATGGACAAATGTTTCAGCGATGCCATGACTTTCTACATCCTCAGATGTTTCAACATAACTATTAATATCTGTTTTTTCAATGGCTCCCATATCCACACCTGCACCAGGCTGGAAGATGTTCGCAACTGCGAGACCTAATATGATGGCAATCGTCGTAATAATTTCAAAATAAAGTATGGTCTTGCCGCCTAAACGACCAAGCTTTTTTGTATCACCTACACTTGCAACACCAACGATAATACTTGAAATAACAATAGGTACCACAATCATTTTAATCAATCTTAAGAATATATCACCAATCGGTTGTAAGTATGACGCCACTTGTTCATTTCCATAAAAAATGGCTCCTACAATAATTCCGAGGATGAGTCCAATAAGAATTTGCCAAGCTAGCCCAATTCTTTTCAAATTGATTCCTCCTATCTAAATCTAGTTTACATCAATCCCAACTATTTATATTATATTAAATTTTATTTTTTCGCAAAAATAATAGACGCGATATTGGTTAATCTAAAATCGTTGGTTATTCGGCTTCATGACCAACTTGACTGTTAGTTTTTTTACGATTTACAAACGGATAAATAATAATACCTGCTAGAAATAATCCAATTCCCAACGAAAATGTCGTTAAATCTGAGATTCCTGATTTAATAACCCATACCGAATAGATAAGTGCTAAAACTGCAATCAAACCGTCGAACCATCTAGAACCTGCTATACGATCATATGTTTCTCCTTTTATCACAAGCTTTAAGAAGAATAACGCTGAAACAAAATAAGGAATAAGATAGGCCAGTGTTGCAGAAGTTGTCAAAAATGTATATGCCTCACTAATCGTACCTGAAATGACGGAAAGAATAAAAATTTGCGACATAGCATTTGTAACGGTTAAAGCACGAACCGGGCTTCCTTTCTTATTTACCTTGGCAAAAAAGCTTGGAAAAGTTCCTTTTTTTGCCGCTTGATAAGGCACTTCAGCACTTAGAAGGATCCAACCGATTGTCGAGCCAAGCAATGAAACAATCGCAAGGATGGCCATAACGGTTGCACCCATGTCGCCAATCATAACAGAAAGCGCATCTACGAATGGTTTGTCAGAAGCTTTTAATACCTCCTGCGGTAAAACGCCCATGATCAGTAATGTAATTCCTATATAGATCGTTAACGCGATAAACAAGCCAATAATAGTTGCGCGGCTGACATCGCGTTGAGATTTTGCCCGTCCAGATAAGATCACAGCAGACTCAATCCCAACAAATGCCCATAGGGTCGAAATCATCGCTAAATTGATTTGACTGGATAATCCATGTGTTTGTCCATTAGCATCTACAACAGGTGAATATAAATCTCCTAAATTTGAGGATTGAAATGCAAAAAGCGCTGCGACAATAAATAAAACAAAGCCAATAATTTTTGTAGAAGTTGCTACAACATTTACTTTTCCTCCAACATTTAGGTTCGTTACCAAAATGAAATGTGTTCCCCATAGTAACAGGGTACAAACAATAAATGTCACAAGTCTCCCTAATTCAACATCTTGGTTTCCAATTGTAAACAAAATGGATGGGTTGCTCATGATAGGAAAGAAAGTAGATAGATAGCCTGCAAAGCTTGTAATAATCGCAACGTTACTTATCCAATTTGCGATCCAATATCCCCAAACCATACCAAAACCGGCAACATTTCCCTTATTCTTTGATGCAAATAATTCACGTGCATAGCTTTGAGGCCCAGCTGTTAAATCAGGCCTGCGGATTGCTAACTTACCAAAGACAAGGGCAATCATCAAAACACCCAGCCCGGTAATGATCCATGCAAAGGTTACCCCTAAAGGACTTGCTGTCTGTGCAAGTGTGCTTGGAAGCATAAAGATGCCCGAGCCTACCATATTTCCAACTACTAAGGAGGTCAAAACTAAAAGCCCCCATTTTTTGTCTATCATAAGAATTCCTCCGAATTGATAAATTATATAAGAAAAGCGCAAGGCGCTAAGCATTCGGCGACAAGCATAAGGCAAATAGGAATAGAAGGTGTTCTTTACCTTCAATTCCTATTTGACTAGACCCTAGAGCCGATGGCGCCTGGAACTAGACACTAAAACTAGGTTAAAATATTATACTTACCTTTTTATAAAAAAAACGCATAGATTCATACTCTACGCGTTTTTCACAAAAAACCCGCTCCCTATCCCGTTATAGCTCTCCATAGAAACAATCTATGACAGTCCTGCACTTTTTCAGTGCAGTCCCAGCAGGAATAGATGTGTGGTCTATACTTGCTTCGGCAACAATTCCTTTTGTATCTCCTTCAACGATCCCACCAGATCTCAGTAAGAACTACTCTTAATTGTCGCAACCTCTACCTCACCGGGATAGCGATGAGGATTTTATCGATATTTAATTTACTAGATTTCGAGAATAGCAAATCATTTTCCGATGGTCAATCATTTGAAAAAAAGCTCTAATATTCTGTTTCTTCAGAATGATTCTCATTTTAAAAAATGAAAAACCTTCATATCCTTTAAGATAGAAGGTTTTTCGCTATTCCTTTTAGGTTGAACATTTTAATCAAGTAAGGTTAATGGAATAAGTTAACAGAAATGAATCCTATTCCTTTAGGTGATAAGGAACTGTAGTAACTACAACATCTTTCCTATACAAAAGGACAGCCCGAATTAACAAGCTTGACTGATTATGAAGAATATAGTGCCATCTTTTCTTCGGAATAAATTGCGGGATTAACACCGTAACCCGATAATTTGACTCATCTGCTTTATGTTCCACTGTATCAATAAATTTTGATAGCGGCTGGATGATGCTTCTGTAATATGAGTGTAATGTCACTAGCCGAATATCCGGCTGCCATTTTTCCCATTTCTGTTCAAAGGTTTTTTCATCCTTTCGTTCAAACGAAACATAAACAGCAATGATTTGGTCAGCATTTAAAGATTGCGCATAATTTAATGAATTCTCTACAACATGAGTAATTCCTGCGACTGGAACAATAATCACATTTCCCTCAATTGGTTTAACTGGTTCACATGTTGTGATTCTTAATTGGTTTCCTACTGCGTCATAGTGCTTTTTCACCCGATGAAAAATGAACACAAGAATTGGCAGGAAAACCAACACAGACCACACCTGGCCAAATTTAGTGATAAAGAACGTCATCATAACTAAAAAGCTAATGAATGCCCCGACAAAGTTAATTGTCAGCTTTACCACCCAGCCATCAGGCTTTTCACGAATCCATTTAACCAGCATCCCTGTTTGAGATAAGGTAAATGGTATGAATACACCAACTGCATAGAGCGGAATTAATTGCTCAGTATGTCCTCTAAAGGCGATAATCAAAAGAATGGAAGCCACTCCAAGAAATATGATACCATTAGAATACCCTAAGCGATCTCCTCTAATGGTAAACATTCTTGCCAAATATTTATCCTTTGCAAGATTAAAAGCCAATAGAGGGAAAGCAGAATAACCGGTATTTGCCGCTAGAATAAGAATCATAGCTGTTGTTCCTTGAATGAAGAAATACATGAAATTCCTTCCAAATGTTTCTGATGCTATTTGTGAAACAACCGTTTCCTCTGCTTTTGGCGTTATGCCATAATAATAGGCTAAATACACAATACCTGAAAATAATATCGCGAGCAATACCCCCATTGCTGTCAGTGTTTTCGCTGCATTATTCGGAGCTGGGTCCTTAAAATTGGGGATCGCATTCGAAATCGCTTCTACACCAGTTAAAGCAGAACAACCTGACGCAAATGCTCTAAGCAGCAAAAACAAGGTTATACCAGTAACCGGCGAACCAACAGGTGCATGAAGCTCTGGTGAGACATGACCAGTCACAATCTGATATAAGCCTACTCCAATTAAGACAAACAAAGCGAAAACAAATAAGTAAACTGGATAGGCTAAAAAGGAAGCTGATTCAGTAACCCCTCTTAAATTCAAGATAGTTAAAAACACAACAAGTAAACACGCAATGATGACATTGTATGAATGTAAGGCTGGAAAAGCGGAAGTAATCGCATCTGTTCCTGCCGACACACTAACTGCCACAGTCAGAATATAGTCAACCAATAACGAACCGCCTGCAACGAGCCCTGGATTCACTCCAAGATTCTCCCGTGAAACGACATATGCCCCGCCTCCGTGCGGATAGGCAAAAATAATTTGCCGATAGGACAATATGAGCGCCAATAAGAGAAATAATACGCCAATTGCGATTGGGATTGAGTACCAAAAGGCAACGGCACTTATTGTCATTAAAACAAGCAAAATTTGTTCTGGCCCATATGCAACAGATGATAAAGCATCAGAAGATAAAATAGCCAGAGCTTTCTTCTTATTCAGTTTTTGTTCCCCTAATTCTGTTGACTTTAAGGGGCGACCTATTAAGATTCTTTTTACCGTAGATACCATTTCTTGCACCACCACGTTTTTTTGATTACACGCTTATATTCCCCCCATTCAGGGATATAAGCCTTCAATAAGATCAATTTATATCTTTTTTAGGAACGCCAAAAAGCCCACAAAGGCACCGTTAATAGCCTTGTGGACATTCATTTTGTCTGTCACACCAGCTCCACCTTCCTCTCATAACGCTTACGGAGTTAGCTGTCGGGTTCGGGACAAAAGAGTATCCCTACCTATTAAGGATTCACCCCAAGAGGATCATAGATCCACATAAAAAATGGGTCCCCCGTTCCTAATGGATTAAGCGATTTGAATTATGAAACTGATGATTATCATACTCCTAAGATTTTGCTATGTAAATACCTAATCGTAATTTTTTCTTGTTGAACATAAAAAATGAGCCTGGAATATTCATGATGAAAACGTCAATGATAATGATAGGTAAAACGAGTAAAGGGTGAATGACATGTCAAAGGAAAAGAAGCTCTTATTATCGGACGAGTTTTTAAATGAGGTGGCAAGAGAAATTAACCTGCTATATGGACATCCCCAGCCAATAGAAGATCATAATGAGGCAATAAGAGAAGATGGTAATGAAGGTAAATAACCCAATCTCCTCATAAGAAAAGCGTAAGGCGCCCGCCTATCGGGGACAAGCATAAGGCGAACAGGAATAGAAGGTGTTCTTTACCTTCAATTCCTGTTTGACTTATGACCTCGAGCCGATGGCGCCTGGAGCTAGACACCAAAACTAAGTTGAAAATTTATACTTTCTTACCTTTTAAGAAAAGCGCAAGCGCCTTGATCAGCCTAGGGCAAATAAGGCGCTCATGAATAGAAGGCGTTCTTTGCCTTCAATTCATGAGTGGCTAGACCCTAGTGGAGCTAGACACTAAAACTAAGTACAAAATTTTATACTTTCTTACCTTTAAAAAATACACAGAGGTTTACTCACCTCTGTGCCTGATCTAACCTTTTTTATTCTAGCATCGCAGCTTACACTTGTGGTTCATCTGAATACACACGTTTTTCTTTAAAGGTCTTAATAACACCTTTCTTCTTCAATTCCTTATGCTTCCACTCTACCCAAAGCTGAGCAGCGATAAAAATAGAAGAGTAAGTTCCAACGATCAAACCAACTAATAATGCAATTGAAAACGGTCGAATCGCCTCGCTTCCAAAGATCAGCAGCGAAAGAACAGTGATCGCAACCATTAAAACGGTGTTAACAGAACGCCCCAATGTTTGTCGTAAACTTGTATTGACGACATCAACGATATCCTCATATGTCTTCAAATACCTTCTTCTTTGCATATTTTCACGCATGCGGTCAAAGGTGACAATTGTATCGTTAATTGAATAGCCGACAACCGTTAAAAGCGCTGCAATAAACGTGATATCTACTTCCAGACCCGTAACACTAAAGAATGGAATGACAAAAAATGTTGCATATAAAAGCGCGATGACGGCTGAAACAGCCATTCGAAGTTCAAAGCGGAAGGTGACAAAAATAATCAATCCTACAACAGAAATAAGCAATGCGGTCAAAGCATTTTTGGCCAGCTCTTTACCAACAGTCGGCGTCACACTGCTGACATTTGGCTCTGCCCCTAATTCCTTGCTAAAGTGGCTCTTTAACGTTGCGATTTCTGATTTTGAAAGGATTCCTTTATATCTTGCAACCGCTAAATTGCTTTCTTCTCCTGAAATGACGATATCATCTGTCGGCAGTTCAATTTCTTCAAGCTCAGCTGCAACCAACTCCGTATTTAGAGGTTTATCAGAAAGCAGCTCCACTCTTGTCCCGCTTGTAAAGTCAATGCCTAGATTCAAACGAAGCACGAATAGGCATATGATCCCTAACAGCAGGATGATTCCTGAAAAAGCAAAGAACTTTTTACGATGCTTTACAAAATCAAAACGATCAAATTTAGTAGGAAGATCAAGAGTATCAAAGTTTTCGGATATATCATGTATTTCTTTTTGCTTAACCCCAAACCAACCAGGTTTTTTATTGAAAATTCTACTATTCACCCATAGGCCAAGCAACCATCTTGACAGATAGACGTTGGTCAAAAAGCTTCCGAGTATCCCAATGATTAAGCTTGTCGCAAACCCTTTTACCGAACTTGTCCCATAAAAGAAAAGAACAGCAGAAGCTAAAAGCGTTGTTAAGTTTGCATCGGTAACGGCAGAAAACGAGCTTTGATTCCCCGCTTTAAACGCAGCTTGCATTGATTTGCCAACTTTAATTTCCTCTCTTATTCGTTCATATGTGATGATATTAGCATCTACCGCCATACCAACACCTAAAATAAGCGCTGCAATACCAGGCAGTGTTAAAACGACGTTCATCCAATCAAAAACGAGAACAGTCAAATAACTGTAAATGGTCAAGGTGATCGTGGCAATAAAGCCGGGAAAACGATAGTAAAAAATCATAAAGAGATAAACTGCCAGTACGCCAATAATACCTGCAAATACTGTTTTATCCATTGCTTGTTCACCAAATGAAGCACCTACTGAAGTGGAATAGATTTCATCAAGTTTAACAGGCAGCGCACCAGCATTTAAAATGTCTGCTAAATTTTTTGCTTCGTCTATCGTAAAATCCCCTACAATGGATACCGTATTTTGATTAAAAACCTGGTTTACAACTGGTGCTGAAATGTATTTTGGTTCCGGCTTCGCACTTTCTTTAGCAAAAGAGTCCTTGCCTTCTTCGAAGTCCAGCCAAATTACTAAAACGTTGTTTGGAGTGAGATCAACAATTTGCTGGGTTACATCACGAAATTTATCAGCACTTTTTAATTTTATTGAAACACTTGGCTTACCATTCTCATCAAAGGTTTGTTCTGCTCCTCCTTCGGCAAGATCAGAACCATCCATCATGAGACGATCATTTGCATCACGAAAAGACAGGTTTGCTTCTGTTGATAAAATCTCTCTTGCCTCATTTTGATCCTCAACACCTGCTAATTGAACCCGAATGCGATTTTCACCTTCAATTTGGATATTAGGCTCACTCACACCTAAAATGTTTACCCGTTTATCTAAAGCTTCTGCAGTTGCTGCAAGTGCTTTTTGGTCAATCACCTGTCCTTCTTTTGCAGGTTTCACCTCATAGAGAATTTCAAAACCACCCTGCAGATCAAGGCCTAATTTAATATTGTTTAAGATGTCCTTAGAAGTCGCCAGCATGATGCTTGAAAAAACGACAAGAAATATAAAAAATGCGACGATGCGATTTTTTTTAACCATTGTTTAAAATCTCCTACCTTCATTATGATAAATCATTACCTTCAAATATTGATAATCAATAGTTAGCTGAGATAATTTGATTGGTATTTCTTCACAATGAGAAAGGACTTATCATGAGGAAAATAGTCGATTAAGTTATGTAAGATTTGATCCATTCCTATTAGATGTATAGCGACGTTTTTTTCATTACTATGAAATGCAGTCAACATCTTTGTCACTTTCATTTCTTTAAACACCGCTAATTTGGAAGCTTCTATCTCCAGTTCAGAAATAATAGAAAGAAATTCTTTTTCCAAATCATCATCAGTCAAATGGCCCTTTATCTGAAGAACAGGTGAAATAAACACATAAATAATTATGATGAAAGAAATAGATAATTTCAGCATGTGATTCCACCTTTCCAACGTTTACTTAACCTCCATTATTATACTATAAATAGCGCAAGACAGATAATAGCATTTCCATTCATTATGTATTATTTGCAAAACTGTAGCAAGAATTGACAAAGAATAAGTATATAATGACTTTTCATATGTATAAAAAAGAAGCCATTCACCTTGAGTAAATAAGGCGAATGGCTTCTCTATTAATTACTTTGTAAATGCTTCTGTTAATACAGGAACAATTTGTTTTTTACGTGAAACAACACCTTTTAGTAGGGCTTGGTTGTTGTCAAGCTCAACATTAAATGCTTGCTCTACTTTGCTTGCTTCGTTACCGATGGCTACAGCAACAGAATCATTTGTTAAAATATCTGTTACAACGAATAGGAATAAATCTAATCCCTTTTCAGCGACAACATTGGAAAGAGCTGCTTCAATTTCAGCTTTATTTACAAGCACATCATTTGTATCAACAGCATTAACCTGTGCGATTTCCACTTTGCTTGAGCCCATTTGGAATTCTTTTGCATCAAGCGAGATTAACTGCTCAACTGTTTTATCGCTTAGATCAGCACCAGCTTTTAGCATATCTAATCCATATGTATTTGCATCAACTCCAGCGATTTCAGCTAATTCTTTTGCTGCGTCAACATCTTGCTGTGTGCATGTTGGTGATTTAAATAGTAAAGAATCAGAAATAATCGCTGATAGCATTAATCCAGCTGTTTCCTTTTCAATTTGTACGCCATGCTCTTTATACAGTTTGTTAAGAATGGTTGCTGTACATCCAACAGGCTCAGCACGGTAATATAGCGGATCGCTAGTCTCGAAATTTGCGATTCTGTGGTGGTCGATTACCTCTAGTACTCGTACCTCTGTAATATCATCCGCACTTTGTTGACGCTCGTTATGGTCAACTAAAATAACTTCGCTTGCTTCACCGGCTACTTTTTCTACTAAACGTGGTGCATCTTTTTTAAAGTAGTTAAGCGCATATTGTGTTTCACCGTTAATTTCACCTAAGCGAACAGCCTCAGCGTTTTGTCCGATTTTATTTTTCAGCTCAGCATACGCAATCGCAGAACAGATTGTATCTGTATCCGGATTTTTATGACCAAAAACAAGTACTTTTTCCATAAGAAAGCTCCTTTACACAATAAAATATATTCTATCATATCATATTTTCATCTATTAAAATAACCATCAAATTTGAAAATTATCAAATAATAATCCCAATTTTATCGGATTACACGGCATTGAAGGAGCATTAGTTTTTATTTATAAGCCGCAATGACTCTTCCATTTCCGCTAGCACCTCTTTGATGATTTTTTCAGCTGGCTTATCCTCCTTTAGCAATCTCGTTCCCTGCCCAGACCATAATGACATATAGTTAGGATTATTCTGTGCTGCAGCGGCCTTTCGGATGTCTGCTGTTAATGTATTTTGACTTGGAAAAGGTAAAGGCGAAACACCTGTCTTTTCAAATTCCGTTATAAACTCATTTTGAATCCCTCTGGCAGGACGTCCTGAAAAGCTTTTTGTTAGCACTGTGCTTTCTTCCGTGCTACTAGATAATGCTTGTTTATAGCTGTGATGAATCCCAGATTCTTTGCTTGTTAAAAATTGTGTACCCATTTGTATTCCTTGTGCACCTAAAACAAACGCTGCGAGCATTCCTCTTCCATCCATAATCCCGCCTGCAGCAACGACTGGCACTCTCACATGATCAACCACTTGAGGAATAAGCGAAAATGTTCCGATATTCGCTCCATTTGGATGCTCGTGGATATCAAAGGTGCTTCGATGTCCGCCTGCATCACTTCCTTGTGCAACAATAACATCGGCTCCAGCCTCTTCAGCCATGATCGCCTCACGAACCGTTGTTACCATAGTAATCACTTTTATCCCTTTTCTTTTCACTTGCTCCATTTTTTCTTCCGATAGCAGACCAAATGCAGTACTTATGATCGGCACATTTTCATCGATCACGGCCTGAAATTGTTCCTCAAAATCATCTGCTGTCTTGACTGTTCCTTCTCCTTCCGGAATTCCTAATTTGTTGCGAAAACAGTTTAGGACTGATTGGACCTCTGTGAAATTTTTATCATCATCCTTCATTGAGGTACAAAACAAATTAACAGCAAAGGGACGAGCTGTCCGATCTTTTATTTTCTTAACGGCTTCCCTTATCATTTCAGGCTTCATGTATGCAGCACCTAATGTACCAAGGGCTCCAGCTTCAGATACATTCACTACTAAATCAACGGTCGTTGCACCGCCAGCCATCCCTGCTTGAATAATCGGATGTGTAATACCTAACACTTTACATAGACTTGATTGCATGGCTTGCCTCCTTAAATGATCCTCTCTATAGAATTCTATCTTTTTAAATCATTTCCTTTTTCCCTTTCCATAGAGACAGGCTGACCCAATTTAAGTCAGCCTTTTTCCGTAATTCATATAATAGTTTATTTTACTGCTGCACCGACAGATGTTTCATAACTCGATGTACTTGCTTCCGGTTCATTAATTGCTACTTCTATATACCCATTTGGATCAAACTCATTTTCTGACTTCGCAACAACTACTGTTGCAACTCCGTTGCCGATTAAATTCGTAATGGCACGGGCTTCTGACATAAAGCGGTCCACACCTAGCAGAAGCGCCATTCCTTCAACTGGAATCATCGGAAACGCCGCTAATGTTGCCGCCAATGTAATAAATCCTGAGCCGGTTACCCCTGCAGCACCCTTTGATGTCAGCATTAGAACACCTAATAATGTTGCAAGCTGCCAGATTGATAGATCAACTCCATAGGCTTGGGCAATGAAAATGGCCGCCATCGACAGATAAATCGACGTTCCATCCAGATTAAAGGAATAGCCTGTTGGCACAACAAGACCTACTACCGATTTAGAACACCCGTATTTTTCAAGCTTTTCCATCATTTTTGGAAGAGCAGATTCAGAAGATGAAGTACCTAAAACAAGCAAAATTTCCTCTTTAATATATTTGATGAAGCTAAAAATATTAAATTGATAAAATTTTGCTATCGCACCAAGAACAAGGACGACAAAGAAAAACATCGTGATATACACAGAGCCCATTAATTTACCTAAATTTACGAGGGATCCAAGACCAAAGTTCCCAATTGTGTACACCATGGCACCAAAAGCTGCAATTGGTGAAATTTTCATGATCATATTAACAATTGCAAAGAAAATATCTGTTAATTTTTCAAATAACGTGATAACCGGTGATGCTTTTTCGCCTAATGATGCCGTTGCAATTCCGAATAATACCGCAAAGAATAGAATTGGTAATAATTCACCTCCTGCCATGGCTGCAACCGCATTTTCAGGAACAATACTCATGATAAAATCCATCATTCCATGACTTGATTCTTCAGCTTGTTGTGTGTACTGCGAGACATCCGCCCCTTCTGCCCCATTTGTATTAAAGCCATTGCCCGGCTGAATAATCGTAACAACTAAAATACCGATGGCTAAAGCAAAAGTCGTCACAATTTCAAAATAAAGTAAGGCTTTCCCGCCTATTCGGCCAACCTTCTTTAAATCTCCCATGCTGCCAATTCCAATGACAATCGTAAAAAAGATAATTGGTGCGATCACCATCTTAATGAGCTTAATAAAAATGTCAGCTAATACCTTTAACTGTGCTCCAAACTCCGGGAAAACAAAGCCGATTGTAATCCCAAGGATAATCCCGATAATCACCTGGACTGTTAAATTTCTAAAGTTTACTTTCATTCATCATTCACCCCTTATTGATACCGCTTTCACTTCTTGATTTTTATAATAACTGATAATTTTGAAACTTTATATTTATGGTTTTAATGGTCTTTTTGTTCTTTTTGGTCTTTATTTAGAGTTAGGAATTCCTTTTAAAATAAAAAAGAGCAGACCCAATAATAGGTTTGCTCTAATCAGCATATTTTTCATTACTAGAAAATAAAATTACTAGGTAACGATCACCACTCAGCAATACTGCCATCAGCATGTCTCCAAATTGGATTTCTCCAATTATGACCGATTTCTGCCATCTTTCTTACATAATCTTCATTGATTTCAATTCCTAACCCAGGTCCATCCGGGATGTTTACGTACCCGTTTTCATATTGGAACACGCTGTGATCAACAATGTAATCTAATAAATCATTCCCTTGGTTATAATGAATGCCAAGACTCTGTTCTTGGATAAAGGCATTGTGGCATGAAGCATCTACTTGGAGACAGGAAGCTAATGCAATGGGCCCTAACGGACAGTGTGGAGCTGCCGCAACATCAAACGCCTCAGCCATTGAAATGATTTTTTTGCATTCCGTAATCCCGCCTGCATGGGATAAATCCGGCTGAATAATGTCAACATATCCATCCATTAAAAGGTTTTTAAAATCCCATTTTGAAAACATTCTTTCACCTGTTGCAATAGGAGTGGTGACAAGATTGGCAATTTCACGCAGCGCCTCATTATTTTCCGGTAAAACAGGCTCTTCAATAAACATGGGACGGAAAGGTTCAAGCTCTTTTGCTAAAATTTTTGCCATTGGTTTATGTACCCGGCCGTGGAAATCAATTCCGATTCCTATATAAGGACCTACCGCCTCTCTAACCGCTGCAATTCGTTCAATCACCTGATCAATTTTTTCATGGGAATCTACATATTGAAGCTCTTCTGTCCCATTCATTTTTACAGCTGTAAAGCCTTGGTCCACAACCGCTTTTGCTGCATTTCCAACATCAGCAGGACGGTCCCCGCCAATCCATGAATAAACCTTGATCGATTCTCTTGCCTTACCTCCTAACAGCTGATGCACTGGTGCGTTATAGTATTTTCCTTTGATATCCCATAGCGCTTGGTCAATACCGGAAATGGCACTCATTAAAATAGGGTCGCCTCGGTAAAAACCAGCCCGATACATCACATTCCAATGATCTTCAATCGTAAGCGGGTCCTTATCCATAAGATATTCCATTAATTCTTCCACAGCCGTCTTAACTGTCGCAGCTCTGCCCTCAATGACTGGTTCACCCCAGCCGGTAATCCCTTCGTCTGTTTCAATTTTTAAAAATAACCAACGTGGCGGTACTTGGAATAATTCATAATTTGTAATTTTCATCAATAACACTCTCCTCTTTAATTGTCAGATGTTACAGCGACTACAAATTGTCTTGCTTTTTCTGCTATTTTTTCGAGATATTCAGCTGTTATCTTTTGCTTCGTATTCACAAGCGCGCTGCCGATTCCACAGCCAACTGCACCTGCTTTCAAATAGTCCTTAATATTGTTTACATCAACACCGCCTGTTGGAAGTAGCGGTATTTGCGGGAGAGGTCCGCGGATATCCTTTATATAACTTGGTCCTAATGTTGCAGGGAATACTTTAATAAGATCTCCGCCATTTTCATAGGCTGCTAGAATTTCAGTTGGCGTAAAGGCACCTGGAATGCTTACTGCTCCATATCTTTTGGTCATGTTTATGGTTTCAAGATGAATAGTAGGAGACAAGATGAACTCGGCACCTGCTAAAATGGCAGCTCTGGCCGTTTCAGCGTCTAACACGGTACCTGCACCAACCAGAACCTGATTTCCAAGCTCAGCTTTTACTGCTTCTATACCAGCTAATGCTTTTGGAGAATTCATTGTGATTTCGATCATGTTTACTCCGCCTTCATGCAATGCTTTCGCAATCGATACAACATCTTCAGGGTTTGCTCCGCGGATAATAGCAATCAGTTTGTTTTCAAGAATGCTAGACAGTGTATTCATTAACATGCTGTTCCACCTTTATTTTTCACCTGGATACATCTTCTTTTCCTGATAGATTTAAAAGCGCTTCCAATTAATCTATTAAGTATGAGGAGAAAACTTCCATGTTTCTCCTCCATTTCTGCTTTATGAATATCCAATGCTTTCGGAAATGTTCTTTGCTGTTTGCAGGAGCTTTTCGACGATAAAATCCTTCCTGTTGATCATTCTTTCTTTTGGCCCGGCAACACTAATCGCAGCTTGGATTGTTCGATCTGCGCCAAAAATGGGGGCTGCCAGACAATATAGACCTTCCTCATTTTCCTCATCATCAATAGAATATCCCCATTCAGCAAACTGTTTTAATTTCTGTTCAAACTCCTGGCGATTCGTAATTGTATTATTTGTAATCGGAGTAAGTTCAGTTTTGTCTAAAATAGCGTTTTTTTCATGTTCAGGCAAGAATGCAAGAAAAACCTTTCCTAATCCTGTGCAATACAACGGTTTGCGATAACCTGGCTGAGCTGTTGTTCGTATCGAACGGTTATTGTCTATTTTGGCAATATATACTAACTGCCCCTCAGATAAAACAGCCATGAATACCGTTTCTTGTACATCTTCCATTAACTTTTTCAGAAACGGTGTTCCTTGGGATGAAATATCAAGCGACTCCATTGCGAGCGTTCCCATTTGAATCAACTTTGGCCCTAATCGATATCGTTTATGAGAGTCCTGGTTTAAGTATCCTTCCTGATAGAGAGTACCAATAAGATTAGACGTACTGCTTTGTGGAAATGAAAGCTTTCCACTGATTTCTTTAATCGTTAAACCTTCTGTGTGATGAGCCAATAGCTCGAATACTCTTAAAACCCGTTCAGCAGATTTTACTGACATGTTATTACCTCCAAAATCACATATGAGATTAATTATCATATATGTGATTTATTAATTTTATCCTAACATGTCTTTCTACTAAATAACAATGATTTTATTTTTAGATAAAAAAAAAGAGGATAAAATAATCCTCCATCCTCGCTCCATAAAGGAGCTGCCTAAAAAGTAGCAACTTAACAATAATCACTATTTTGAGCAGCGATTGCATCTGCTGTTCGAATAGAAAGGGCAACAGTTGTTAATGTGGGATTAACTGCACCAGCAGTTGGAAGAACACTGGTGTCAGCTATATATAGACCGCTAGTGCTGTGAATTCGACCATATGGATCTGTAGCAGATGTTAAAGGATCCACACCCATTCTACAGGTACAAGAATGATGAAATGGTCTGCCTGGGGGGCTTAAGCAAAGATTAAACATACCGTTTTTTAAGGTTAATTTCGTTCCTAGGGCTGTACTGACATTCATAAGAGCTGTTGACATTTGATGGATAACAAGTTGATCATAGTCACTAAACGAAAACTGTACGTTTATTTTCGGAACACCATACTTATCTTTGTGATACAGATCTAGGGTTACTTTGTTTTCAAAACGGGACTTCACCATACCAAAAGCACTTAAGTCAATATCCAACTCCTGCTCTATTAGAGCATTTTTATTTTGGTTCCATACGTTACTTGCTATCTGGATCTGATAATTCCTATCAGGCCCAGAGGGAATGAGTATACCTAACGCCCCTAATAATTCAGGAAAAACAGTACGACTAATGATAGCAGAAGTTCTCGAGATCGTATGATTTGTCAGATAATGACCAATAGCGTCACCGGGAATGTTTGAATGGAGAAGAAGTCTAGGTGTTTCAAGTGCACTAGCTGAAACCACTATATTTTTTGCACTTATTCTATATGATGTTTTATCAGGTGCCATTACCTCAACGCCTGTAATAGCATTATTTTTGCTATAAAGACGGGTAGCACGTGCATTGACTGCTAAATCAAAAGGCCTGAATTGCAGTGCTTTACCGAGAAATTCAATGGAGCTAAATATTGCATTTGATTGTAAGAAACCAAACTGAGTTGCTTGGAGATTCATCGCCATTGGCATGGGGATCGCAAAAGGTAGTCCATTTTTTCTAAGTCTTTCTAGAAGGATTGTTGTAAAAGGAGATTCTTGAAAGTAATTTTGTGTAATGTTCATTGCCTCTTCAGCAATATTATAATACACTTCCATCTCATGAAGCGGGATCGGCCAATGTTTGAGTTCAGAAACAGGCATACGCGGACAAACCGCTCCCCAAAATATTGTTTGTCCCCCAAGAATCTTAATGAGAATTGCCCCCCTATATTGAGGAAGCCGCTCACCAATCTTTTCTGAAATTTTAGGATTAACGATATATCTACTTATTGTCTCGCTATTCATAGTCATGATGTTAGCTGAATGTGTCGGCAACAGAGCGTCTCCTGCCTCAATCATCCCAATACGCTTCCCTTTATTTTCCCACTGCTGGCAGAGCCTCCAGAGCAGTGCTCCGCCTCCTGCACCGCTTCCAATAATTAATACATCATACTCCTTTTTTTCCATTGCATGTAAAGGGACAGTTGGAATCCACTCTTCCATATAATCATTTGGGAATTCTGATGGACAAAAAGGAATCCAGAACTTTGACAAAGCTCCTCCCCCCTTATAAATTTATTTTTCCGCAAATTCCTTTATATGTAGATTCGAGATGCATGTTAGCTATCCATTATCAGCATTGCCATTCAATTACCTTTTACGTGCAGCCCAGATCATGCCATTTCTCATAATACGTAAAACCTGAGGCATGCATACAATATCTAATGTATGTCCCAATGAATTATAAAATACCCGTCCTTTACCGTAATATTTCGTCCATACGACTGGCATCATCACATTCCTAAAACAAGTTGCAGCCACCACGTGAATTGCAGGATCAATCAGCATATAGTACTTTTCTGTAGTTACCGTAAAATCCTGTATACCTCTAGTTATTGGATGACATTTATCTAATATAAAGACTTTATATGTTGTATTAACCCCTCCTGGATGTGACAAAAACTGACCGCCTATTAAACTATGATAGTTTATTTCTGATCGAAAAGCTCCTACGGATGCATGTATTCCAACAAACCCCGCTCCAGAATGAACGAGAGATAGTAACGCATTTAATTGCTTTTGTGAAATTTCTCCTCTCGTCCATATGAGGACAATTAAGTCGACATCCTTTTGGGTTTCAGCCATTATAAAACTGTCTAAAGTAGTAGAAATTTGAACGAAAAAAAATTCTTCTCTTAACAATCCACTCAAAATATCAGCAATTTCTTTTGGATGATGTTCTGGAGCTCCGCCATATACAATTAGTGCTTTTTTCAACCCTTTATTTGTCCTTACATCATACTTTAAAGATGCATGTTTCATATCTCCCACTCCATATTCTCGCTTTATATAACTTATTTGCTCATTTTGCGATTATTCCAAAAGCCATCATTCATCCCTAAAAGTTTTAAAGGGTTATAGAAATATAAGTAATTGTTGAGCATCATTCATATTTCAAATAATAATAAAAGAAGACACAGATTACTGCGTCTCCAGTTGCTTCCTTCTTTGCTCAATAAAATCCTTCACAAATTTTTCATTCACCTGATTATAAAGCGTTTGATATACAGGCATCAGCTTGTTTAACCAAGCTTCCCTTTCTTCATTTGTTAAATAATGAATTTGAATCGAGGAATCTTTGTCGATCACTTTTAGCTGCTGTTTGTTCATTTTCATGGATTCGTTGATCATCCAGGTAGTTGCCTCCTCCATAGCTTCTGTTAAGCTTGTTTGCACATCTTTAGGTAAGCTATTCCAAAACTCCTTGTTCATTAAAACAACATACCCTAAAAATCCATGATTGCTGATTGTCATATAGTTTTGAAGCTCATATAATCTTCGAGAATAAATATTGGAAATGGTGTTTTCCTGTCCTTCAAACCTATTCGCTTCAAGAGAAACATACACTTGATCAAACGGCAGCGGAATTGGCACTGCTTCTAATCGCCTAAACTGCTCTGCAATGATGTCACTCGGCATGATTCGGAAGCGCTGACCAATAAAATCCTCAGGCTTCTTTAGCGCCTTTACGCTGCTTGTCATCTGTTTCAGTCCATTGCTCCACAACGCCATTCCTTTGATGTTTTCATCTTCATGGAGCTTTAAAAAATTTTGGCCAATTTCACTCGTAAAGACAGCTGTGACATCCTCATTTGTTTGAAACAAGAAAGGCAGGTCGAATAATCCCCATTCTAGTGCTAATTTTGTCATTTTTGATACGGATGGGGCGATCATCTGGACGTCGTTTTTCATTAATGCATCCAATTCCTCTTCATCTGTAAATAATGTCCCATTAGGAACAACCTCAACATTGACTAATCCATCTGTTTTTTCAGAGGCTAATTGAGCAAACTTCTGTGCTGCTAGTCCCTTTGGTGTATTTTCCGCAACCACATGACTAAACCGAATCGTAATTTGTTCAGACAAGCCTTTTTGTTCGTCATCGTAACTAATGTTTTCATGACTAAATAACTCAAAGGGATAGAATAGGAAACATAGTATCACGATGATGACAAGAATACTTGAGGCGATTAAATACTTCATTTTTTAACATCTACTCCCATTCTTCATCCTGATCATTGTAACATGTGTGATTTTCCATGGTAAAATAAGTTCATCCTCTTTGGAAAGAAAGGAACTCTCAGGATGCATTACGTTTCCATCAAAACAAAAATTATGGGGCTCACCTTTTTTATCGTTAGTTTTTCCTTGTTGCTTGCCGGTATCGTGATTATTGGCAATTTTATTGATTCCCGCGAGGATGATTTAAAGCAGCGCGCCCTGCTGACAGCCCGTACTGTTGCCGAGGTCCCGGAGATCAGCACTAGTATAACAGGTACGAAAGATGAACGGAACACGATTAATAGCAGAGTCGAAAGCTTAAGAATCATCCATGATGCTGATTATATTGTTGTTATGGATATGAACCATATTCGGCTGTCCCATCCTGTTCCCAGCCTGATTGGCAAAAGGTCTCAAGGTAATGATGAGAGGCCAGCCTTCGCTGAGCTTACCTATACAACGAAAGCAAAAGGAGATGCCGGAACCGTTATTCGCGGATTTGTTCCGATTATGAATAAAGACCATCATCAAGTCGGTGTCGTTGTTGTTGGCTACATCCTTCCGACATTTTTAGAAATGATCTGGAATGTCCGTTTTGAAATCCTCTTAACAGGAGGGATCTCCCTTTTATTCGGCGGCTGGGGTGCATGGCTTTTAGCTTTGCGAATCAAAAAAGAAATGTTTAATCTTGAGCCACATGAAATTGCTCAATTAGTGATCGAGAGAACAGAAACCTTTAATGCGATGCATGAAGGTATTATTGCGATTGATACAAATGAAACGATTACGATCTTTAATGACAAAGCGAAAAGCATGATGGGCATTACAGGTGACGTTATTGGTCGCAACATTAATTCCATTATACCTGATACAAGACTACCAGAAATTCTCGAGCTGCAAAAACCGCTCTACAATAAAGAGTTAACCGTTCGCAATCTAAATATTGTCTCAAACCGTATCCCGATAAAAGTGGAGGGAAAAACCGTTGGAGCTGTCGCGATTTTTCAGGATCGGACAGAAGTGAAAAAGCTCGCCGAAGAATTAACAGGGGTAAAAGCGTTTGTAAGCGCTTTGCGCGTTCAAAATCATGAACATATGAATAAGCTTCATACAATAGCGGGTTTGCTCCAGCTTGGCCATAAAGCGAGAGCGTTAGAGTATGTGTTTCAAATAACCGAGGAACACGAAGAGCTAACACGTTTTTTATCCAAAAACATTCATAGCGAGAGTCTATCAGGCCTCCTATTAAGCAAAGTGAGCCGCGGGAAGGAGCTTGGCATTACCGTTCATATTGACCGTCACAGCAGATTGACTTCATTCCCCCCTCCCCTTGATGATCATGACTTTGTCGTCATCCTTGGAAATCTGATTGAGAACGCTTTTGACGCCTTTAAAGACTGCAACGGAAAAGAAAAAGAAATATATGTAAGTATAGAACAGCATGAAAAGCTTTTATCCATCCTTGTTGAGGACAATGGAAAAGGAATACCAAAGGAAGCAGAAGCTTTCATTTTTCAAGAAGGCTTCTCTACAAAAGATGGCTCCAACAGAGGGATCGGTTTGTTTTTAGTAAAAGAGATTGTTACGAAAGCAAATGGCACGATCAAAGTTGAATCCACATCCGAACAAGGTACCTCCTTTACCATCACCTTTAATCTGTAAAGTTATGGAGGAATTTTTCTATGAAGAGTACATCTACACGTGTCTTACTGATTGAGGATGATCCGATGGTTCAAGAAATCAACAAACAATTTGTTGAACAGGTAGAAGGCTTCACGGTTATTGGTTTAGTGTCAAATGGAAAGGAAGGAATCGAGTTTATTAAAAAGGAAAAGCCTGATTTAGCTTTAGTTGACATTTATATGCCTAATCAGGATGGGCTAACAACAATCAAGCAAATTCGTTCCGAAGGGCTAAATACCGATGTGATTGCAATCACAGCTGCCAGTGATATAGACACGGTAAGACAGGTGCTTCAGCACGGAGCAATTGACTACATTATGAAGCCTTTTAAATCTGAACGCATCAGACAAGCCCTGACAAATTACCGAAACTACCATTTAAAGTTTAAGGAAAAGGACGCAATTACTCAGCAGGAATTGGATTTACTCCGATTTCAAGCATCTAAAACCGAACAAAAGGAGCTTCCTAAAGGTCTAAACGCTCTTACACTGGAAAAAATAAGTGATTATTTAAAAAAGCAAAGTCAAGCCGTTTCCGCGGAAGAGGTGGCAGAAGGGATCGGCATCGCCCGTGTTACGGCGAGAAGATATCTTGAATATATGGAGCAAACGGGAACTGTACAAATCCATATCGAATATGGGGGAATTGGGAGGCCGATCAATCGCTATCGTTTCCTAAAATAGTCAGGGTCTGACTCAAAATCGAGAGTCAGACCCTTCTATTAAAAGTGCGTTTATCCTTTTGAAAAATGAATCGTTACCCATTCATTCGTTTGTGCTTTTTCTTTAATAGAAAACCCGGCGGCTTCAAATACAGCAATCAATTGATCAATATGCCATTCAACCAAACCTGAGATGATAAAATCATTGCTGTGTTTTAAAAGGTCATGTCTTTCTAAGATGCTCATCGTTTCATTTGCCCCAATATTGATTAAAATCAAATCATATTGATCATCAATTGTATAATCACCTGTAATCAAATCAGCCTGCACAACCTCAAGTCTATTCGTCAGCTGATTTAGCTCAGCATTATGATAAAGCTCCCTTGCAACCTCCTCATAATCAACGGCAACAACTTTTTCAGCCCCTTTTAGGGAAGCGGCAATCGTCAGCATTCCTGAACCAGTGCCTAAGTCTAGAACGCTTTTTCCTGTTAAATCCTTATCCATAATCATTCTCAAACAGCCTTGGGTCGTTTCATGAAGGCCTGTTCCAAATGCAGCCAATGGATCAAATTTCAACACATGCTGATCATCATATTGTGCCTTTGAATTTGGATACATGATAACCCAGCCATTCCCTAGATCGATATCTTCAAATTCATAAGTCTCTTCCCAGTCTGTTTCTTCACGGGAAATATAGCTTATACCGTTTCTTGAAATAGACAATGTTTCTTCTAAAAGGGCAAAATATGCTTCTGGTAAATGTTCGACCTCTGCATCACTTGCGTAAATTTTTAAATCAACCTTCTCGTTTTCTTTTTCTTCATAGCCATAGCCATTCTGGACTTTAATGATTTCAATGGGTGATTCATAATAAAGATTATAGATTCCCGCTGCATTCAGCAGTTCCGTGTATTCATCAATCCGCTTAAACGGTACATGTAAAGTAAATTCGTATAACATCGATCGATTCCTCTCTGTTTGGATCAAACTAGTTTGATGGACAGCAATTATCCCTTCACAGTGTAATATATTTCGATTTAGGATAGCAAATAGTTTTTCATAGTTGATTCTGAGAAAAGGGGGGTTTTTGTTTAGATCCGTCGGAATTTTTTCACATTAAAATAGAGAAGGACAATAAATAGTTATCCATTTATCGACCTTCTCTATTCCCCATCAAGAGGTTAATTATAAACTATTTCTCTTTATTTTAGAATCTCTTCAATTCTTGAAATGACTTCCTCCGTTAATGTCACTTCAACCCCTTTAACATTTTCAAGGATTTGCTCAGGCTTTGTTGCCCCAACCAATGTACTGGCAACACCCGGCTGGCGTAAAATCCAGGCAATTGCTAATTGTGATAAGCTAATATCAAGCTCTTTTGCAATTCCGCCTAATTTTTCCACCTTTAACAAGGTTTCATCTGTTAAAAGTTTTCCCATATGCATGTTTGCCTTCGAATCTGTAGCACGGCTTCCTTCTGGTGCACGATTGCTTAAGCTGTATTTTCCTGTTAGAACCCCTTGGGCTAATGGCGAAAACACAATCTGACTAATGCCATGCTGTTCACATACCGGTAGGACTTCTTTTTCAATATAGCGCTGTAACATACTATAGTTTGGTTGATTGACAACAATACGGTTTAATAAAAACTTATCAGCTGTGCCTACCGCTTCTTGGATTTGCTGCGCTGTCCATTCACTTACCCCAGCATACAAAATTTTCCCTTGACGAATTAAATCATCAATAGTTCTTAATGTTTCATCAACAGGTGTTTCCGGATCATAACGATGGCAATAATAGATATCAACATAATCTGTTTTTAATCGCTTTAAACTCGCGTGAAGCTGTTCAAATACATGCTTTCTTGACAGCCCGCGATCATTTGGGCCATCTCCCATCGGCCAAAACACTTTTGTTGCCAGCACATATGAATCTCGTGCATATTTGCTAAGCGCTTCACCAACTACTTTTTCAGATTCGCCTCTTGCATACACATTTGCTGTATCAAAAGAATTTATCCCCAAATCGTAAGCGGTCTCAATTGTTTGGATAGCCTTATCCTTTTCGGTCGATGCACCAAATGTTAACCAGCTTCCCAAGCTTACCTCACTTACTTTTAATCCGGATCTTCCTAAACGACGATATTTCATTCATCCCATCCTCCTCTTCATTTACAAACCAAAAATGGTTTCTTTTTGGTTCTCCCACTAAAATTATAAATTTTACGAATTTTGTGTACAAGTACTGAAATATTATTGATATACTAAAAATCTAGTAACCTACTATAAATTTTATAGTAACTACCTGAGGGGGATATGATGGAAAAATTAGAGGAAATACAGATTGAATGCTCAATCGAAAAAGCGCTTGAAATTATCGGTGGAAAATGGTCTTTCCTAGTTATTAAAGAACTTTTTGATGGAACGAAGCGATTTGGGGAATTGCAGCGTGCCATTCCAAAAATAAGTCCGAAAGCTTTAACAGATACTCTGCGCCATTTAGAAGCACATGAAGTATTAACACGCGAAACTTTTCCTACAGTCCCTGTGACGGTTGAATATACATTAACTGAAAAGGGTCATTCACTTAATAAAATGTTGAAGGAAATGAAAAAGTGGGGAGCGCAGTGGGGGAAATAAATGAGGGATGACATACGTCATCCCTCATTTATTTTATGATTGAAGCATTTTATAAACTTGCTCCACATCCTTGTCTCCTCTTCCGGACAGGTTAACAATAATCGCATCATCTTGATCAAGCTCTTTTGCCAGTTTTATAGCATAGGCAATAGCATGTGAGCTTTCAAGAGCCGGGATGATCCCTTCCACTTTAGAAAGAGTTTGGAACGCTTCTAATGCTTCTTGTCCGGTAACTGTTACATATTCAGCTCTGTTCGTTGTTTTTAAATAGCTGTGCTCAGGACCGATACCTGGATAGTCTAATCCAGCTGCAATCGAATAGGTTGGCTGAGGCTCACCGTTTTCGTCGAGCAATGTTAAACATTTAAAGCCGTGGATGACTGCTGGAGTTCCTTCGGTTAATGATGGAGCCTCTGCAGGTTCAACACCTATTAAACGAACCGATTTTTCGTCAATATAATGGGCAAACGCGCCAATTGCATTACTTCCCCCTCCGGCGCAGGCTACAACTGCCCTAGGAAGCTTGCCTTCTTTCTCGAGGATTTGTTTTTTGGATTCTTCGCTAATAATTGATTGGAAATGTTTCACCATTGTTGGGAATGGATGTGGTCCAACTGCGGAGCCCAACAAATAAAAGGTTGTTTTATAGTTTGCCACTAAATCATTTAATGCTTCATCAACCGCGTCCTTTAGCCTGCCTTGTCCTTTGTCAACAGGAACAACCTTTGCACCTAACAGCTCCATGCGGAACACATTTAATGCTTGTCTTTCTGTATCCAATTTTCCCATGTAGATCGTGCATTCCATACCGCCTACAATCGCACATGCTGTCGCAGTCGCAACCCCATGCTGGCCCGCCCCGGTCTCGGCAATGATGCGCGTTGCTCCCATACGCTTCGCTAATAATATTTGTCCAATCGCATTGTTAATTTTATGTGCTCCGGTATGGTTCAAATCCTCACGCTTTAGATAGATTTTTGCTCCACCGACCTGCCTTGTTAAGTTTTCAGCGTATGTCAGCGGATTTTCCCTACCGATATATTCCTTCATATAATAATTAAATTCCTTAATAAACTCCGGGTCATTCTTATATGTTTCAAAATTCTCATCTAATACATTCAGCACATTTTTTAAATCCTCAGGTACAAAACTTCCCCCAAATTCTCCAAAATAACCTTTTTCCATTGTTCGATTTTCCATCTCGCCACTCCTCTTCGTCGATTAAAAATGCAAATATTCAGAAATGATCGTCTTTTATGATTATACCATTTCTAAATCGACAAATGTCAGCAAATCTACTACTTTCTAATTTCGTTTAAGCACCAAAGCATTATTCCAAACAGCACGATATTCATCAAAATGACTAGATGAAAATACGAAATCTTTCTTTTCATTCAAATATCCACCTTTTCTTATAAGTACATCTATAAAGACGCTTTGCGCCGGGGAATAGTTCCATACTCTATAAAGAAAACTCACCGATTGGCGAGCCTGTATAGGCGAAGACAGAGGCGTAGTTCCCCTGATACTTCATACCTAAAATTGGCCGCTACGTTGAATAGTCTTCTACGCTGCCAATTTATGCTTTCTTAATGTATAAAAAAACAGACCCCCTGCGGAGTCCGTTTTTATGTCTTTACTTCTCTTCCTCTTCTTGACTTAAATAATTTTTCACCTTATATTCTTCTTTTTTCTCTTCCAACCATGTTGGATATTCAGTCTGCATTTTTTCATCAAATAAGATGTCTTTAATTTCTTCTTTGCTGTCCTCAAAGTTAGCTTCGGCTGCTTCCTGGATGTCTGTTACTTTAATAATATGATAACCATATTCTGATTTAACTGGTTCGCTGATTTCGTTCACCTTCATTGAAAAAGCTGCTTTTTCAAATTCAGCAACCATGCTGCCTTCACCGAAAAATCCTAAGTCACCGCCATTTTCTGCTGAGCCTGTATCTGTTGAATATTCTTTTGCAAGTTCAGCAAAATCTTCACCTGCGTCGATCTTTTCTTTGACCTCATTCGCTGTTTTCTCATCTTCTACTAAAATATGGCTTGCTTTTACTTGTTTTGTTTTGGCAAAGGATTCTTTGTTTTCATCGAAATATGTTTTCATTTCTTCTTCGGTAATTTCAATACTCGATTCTAATATTTTCTCAATTTGAAGATTTGTTTTCACATCTTCCTTTACATCTTCTTCCGTTAATCCGCTCGCAGTTAGCTGTTGGTTAAATGTTTCCTCACCGCCGTAGGAATCGATCAGCTCTTGAAGCTCTGCATCGACTTCTTTATCAGAAACAGAAACCTTTTCCTTTTTTGCTTCTTGCTCGATGATGCTTTTCGTAATCAGTGTATCGACTGCCGCTTCACCGTTTTGTTCAACAAAGAATGTATATAAATTGTCTTTTGTTATAGATTCATCCCCAACCTTTGCGACAACTTCGCCTCGTGTGGAAAGAAAAATAAATACTGCAGCTGCTGCTACTACAAGCACTGCCAAAATCGCAATTGTTTTTTTACTCGAAAATAGTTTCTCAATCATCATACGTCTCCTTAATCAAAATAATCTGCATATTAGCCTTCTTTTTATTGTAACGGAAAATTATTAATAAACTATGAACAAATGATGAAAAAATGAAAAAAGTTACTAGAATTGCTCCAGTAACCATTAATCATGAAATTGGCAGCTTAATCGTAAACTTCGTCCCTTTATTTTGATCGCTTGAAATAGAGATTCTCCCTTCATGCAGCTCGACAAGACGTTTAACAATCGAAAGGCCTAAGCCAAATTCGCCGAACTGGCTGCTGGTTCTTGATAAGTCCGCTTTATAAAATCTCTGCCAGATGGATTCAACCTCATGCTTATCTAAGCCTATTCCGGTATCTTCAATTTCAATGATTGTTTCATGACTTGTTTGGCTGCCGCGAAGCCAGACTGAGCCTTGATTTGTAAACTGAATGCTGTTCTTTGTAATGTTCATTAAGATCTGAATAAGCCGGTCATAGTCACCAAAGACGATACTCTTCTCATCAACGTCAATTTGCAGCTCAATTCCCTTTGCTTCCGCTTGATAGAGTAAATGATCCTTAATGACTTCCAGTACCTCTTTCAACTGGATCTTTTCTTTCAGCAGCTTCAGTTGATTTGAACGAATCCGTTCATAATCAAGATTTTCATTCACAAGACGAATTAACCGTTTTGTTTCCTGGCTTACAAGCTGAATGCCTTTTTCCTTTTCACTATCGGCAATCATATTGTTTTTAAGCCCTTCAATCACACCGCTAATCGTTGTCAGCGGTGTACGGAGCTCGTGGGAAACATCGGCAATAAATTGTCTTCGCCGTTTCTCCAGGCGATCGATTTCATCGTTTTGCGATTTTAATTGATCAATCATTTCATTAAAATCATTCGCCATTTCTGCTATTTCATCGAAGTTAGAAGCAGGAATATAGGCATCATAATCACCTTTGGCAATTTTTGAAGTGGCATTTCTTATTTTTTGGATCCGATTGACATGAATTTTTGAAAGAATCCAGCTTAACAGAAAGGACACTGATAACGCAATAACCACCGTGTAGAGCAAAAATTGATTCATTTCACTGATAATCTGACGGGAGCCGCTAACCGGGGAGATAAGCAATATTCCTCCGATCAGCCCTCCTCCGCCAATATATGGGATAGCGACTAACGAAACCTGTTGGTCGGCCCATTTAATATTATGCCTTGTTACAACTTTTTCACCATTAACAAGCTTGTTCCAATCTTCTTCTGTTATACGCGTTCTAGGCGAGCTCGGGGAAAGAGGATAAACAATTCTGCCTTGCTGATCAAAAATACTGAAAAAGATATTTTGTGAGCTTAAAACATTATTATATTGGGCTAAAACAAATTCCTGTCCGGTCTGGTTAAAATCATCAAGGATCTGTTCCCCAAACTCGGTTAGTTCTGATACTTTATTTTCGTACACCAAATTTTCAACATAGTGGGCAAACAGCAAACTTAAAATTAAAAAGGCAATGATCAATATACTGATATGACTTAAAAAAAGCTGATAAATATATTTAATCCTCATTCGCTTCTACCGATTCATCAAATTTATAGCCAACTCCCCATACGGTATGAAAAAATGGATGTGTTTCTGTCTCGATCTTCTTTCTCAATCGCTTAATATGGACATCAACCGTACGTTCATCGCCATAAAATTGATAACCCCAAACCCGTTCTAACAGCTGCTCTCTTGTGAATACTTGGCGGGGATGTTTTAGAAAATAATAAAGCAAATCAAACTCTTTTGGAGTAAGATTCGTGATTTTCCGCCCTTGCAAATAAACCTCACGTGTTGATTGGCTCATTTTAAAGTTTTCCGTTAGCAAAACATCTGAGCTGCTTACTTGCTGATCCTGTTCGGCTAGCTGATAGCGGCGCGTGACAGCCTTTATTCTTGCCATTAAGGCTAATGGGCTGAACGGTTTTGTCACATAATCATCTGCCCCCATTTCAAGTCCAAGCACTTGATCTGACTCACTATCTTTTGCTGTAAGCATGATGATGGGGATAGTGCTTTTTTCTTGCCTAATCTTTCTGCAGAGTGTGACACCATCCATTCCTGGAAGCATCCAGTCGAGAATTAATAAATCCCACTCATGCTTTTTATACTCCTCATAGCCCTTAAGTCCATCGTAAACAAATTTACCGGTTATTCCTTCTTTTGAAAAGAACATCTCAAGCATCGAACAAACACTTGGATTATCTTCAATCACTAAAACGTTCATTTTCCACCTGCCAGTTGTATCTAAAACCTAAATATAGTTCTACATTTATTCATTTTATCGTTTTCTCACCCGGTGTACAAATAATTCAAGATTGAACTTCTCCATTTAGCATGTAACGGCTTGTTGGGCGTAAAAAAAAGACCCCGAAACCGGAGTCTTTTATTAGAGCTGCCTATGCAGCGTTATTTCATTATTTTTGAACGTTTGCAGCTTGTGGTCCACGAGCGCCTTGCTCAACTTCAAAAGTAACTGTTTGGCCTTCTTCTAAAGTTTTGAAACCTTCACCTTGGATAGCAGAGAAGTGTACGAATACATCGTCTTGGCCTTCTACTTCGATAAATCCAAAACCTTTTTCTGAATTAAACCATTTTACTTTACCTTGTAACATTGTTTTTCCTCCTGTGTGGAATAATTAACCCACATTGTATTACTATTCTTGCTAGACAACGACCTTTCAAGAGGAAACTTTTAAAGCAACTTCCATCAATAATCCTTATCCGAACAAAAATAATTAATATTATTCTAACACTTTATTTCCCCAAAATCAAGGATCGAAACAGATATCTTTGATTGATTTACATAATTATTATAAAGGTGATCAGAATAATAAGAAAGTTTCCCCACTATCTTTATTGGAAAGGGAGGTTCTATGAATACACCTGACTTTGACGACGTGCAAAAGGTAAGGGAAAAGCTTCAAGAGACCAGCTTTGATCATTGGTTTCATGATGATGTTTTTGCATTAGCATGGTGGATCTTGCTTTTATCGACAATCCTTCCTTATATTCTATGGTGGAAAATTGTTGATAAAACCAATTTATTTGAAATTGTTGCATTCGGGTTGATATGTGCTGTTTTTGCTTCCTTTTTGGATTTAATTGGTGTATCGCTAGGTCTTTGGGGATATCCAGATAAATTAATCTCCATTATTCCTCCACTCATTCCAGCTGATTTAATCGTTATTCCAGTTGGCTCTATGATCGTCTATCAATACTCTTCTACTTGGTTTTCTTACATTTGGCGCTATGTCCTATTTGCATTTTTGCTAGCCTATGTCATAGAGCCTTTATTTACCCTCCTTGATATATACCAAAGCTACAAGTGGTGGAATCACACCTGTTCATTCATTGGATTGTTACTATTCGGAATCAGCATCAGGGCGTTTATTAGCTTTCTCAAAAAACATGATCGGTCTTAAAGGAAAGAGGCCGTCTCTATCTATTTGAGACAGCCTCTTCCTAAAAATCACTTATGCTCGTTTAAACGGCCACCAGTTTGCGGCACCAAATGTTTTGACCATAACCGGAACAAATAGAGGTAAAACAATTAATGCGTAAAGGAGCAAGCCTGTTAAAATAATTGAAGCAATTTGGATAAGGGAAAGCATGCCTGAAGGAATCATAGCTGCAAATGTCCCGCCAAGGATGACTACAGCCGAAATAATAACGGTTCCCATCTTTTTCATCGATAAAAGCATGGCCTCTCCTACTGATAAATCCTTATACTCATTAAAACGATCCATTAAGAAAATACTGTAGTCAACACCAAGGGCGACGAGAATCACAAAAGCAAAGAATGGAACAGCCCAGCTGATTCCTGTATATCCTAATAGATTCACAAAGACCACTTCATTTATTCCAATGGCTGTGTAATACGTTAAGATCAAGGAGCCAATCAAATAAAGCGGCATGATGAGTGATCTAAATAAGAAAACTAGAATAATCGAAATACCGACAAGCATTAAAATAACGGTACGTGTATAGTCGTTATTAGACATTGTATTTAAATCAGCATTTGTACTTGTAATTCCTCCGATTGCGACCTTGGCATTTTCTAACTTCGTAGCCTTTGTCGCACGTTCAATCGCCGCATTAATGGCATCAACCTGATTGATTGCTTCATTAGAGTAAGGATTTGCCTCAAAAATCACATCAAATTTCATGACTTTACGGTCACCAGATAAATAGGTATCAAGCGACTGTTGGAAATCCTCACTTGTTAACACGTCTTCAGGCAAGTAAAAGCCTGCTGTCTCGGATGTTTTCGCTAAGTCGGCTAAATAATCCTGAGCAGAGCCGAGTCCATTTGATACTTGATTTAATCCTGTAACACTTTGATTTAATCCACTTGTTAATTGATTCATTTGTCCATCAAGATCGCCAAAACCATCTAGCAGCTGCTTTTGACCTGTTGTGACACTTGAGAGACCATCTGATAATTTTGGCATATTGCTTACAATTTGGCTCTGTCCGTTTGCAAGCTCATTTAAGCCTGCTTGCTGCTTTTCTATTCCGGCAATAAGTTGTGCTAACCCTGCTGAGATTTGTTTATGGCCCTCAATCAGCTGAGCGAAGTTCTCATTTGCCTTACTTAAGCCGTTGCTGATACCACTTTGTGTTTCGGTTAATTTACCAATTCCTTCTGCTAGCTTAGGAAGCTGTGTAGCTGTAGTTTGGACCGTAACTTTGATATTTTTATAATCTCCATCGTCAGTCAGCTCTGGATACTTCGCTTCTAGATTTTTAAAACTTTGATCTAATTGAGACAAGGCACTAGATAGCCCTGTAATCCCGTTGCCAATCTTGCTATACTCTGAAGTTAAAGCATACAGACCATTTGCTGCATTTTGATATCCTGAAAGCAGCTGGCTGCTTCTGGCCTGAAGTTCTTCAACTCCTGCCTTCGCTTGAGCTAAACGCTTCTTTATCTCATCAGAACCGGCAGAGCCTTGACGAATTCCAGCCTCAATTTTGGCTAGGTTACTCTGAACTTCTGACATTCCTGATTGAATTTCCTCAGTACCCGAGATCAAATCATTTATTCCACTTGTTGCCTCTTTAAACTGTGGCGACGATTTGGTGAGTTCGCTTTCCGCCTCTGCCAATCCTTTACTTATCGTGTCAATCCCATCTTTTCCATCATTAAGACCTTCTTCAAGCGTTCCCGCTTGGTTAGCCACATAGAACTCGTCTATTTTTTCACCAGTCGGCCTAGTCACAGAACGGACGGAATCGACTAAATCAACTGTTTCGAGCTCCTGACTAATCTTTTCAGCTAAGCTGATATATTCTGTTGAATCCATTTCTTCATCATTTTTTAAAACAATTTGTGTCGGCATAGATTCCCCTGGACCAAAGCTGTCTGAAATCGCATTAAACGCTTTTATTGAGTTGACATCACTGCCGATTTCCTCTAAGGAGTTATATGATAATTCGCCATCATATTGCACTAAAAATGGGACAGATATCGCTGCAACAATTAGCAGAGCGATGATTGGACGGGTAAGCGAAAAACGGCCGACAATTGCCCATAATTTACTATCCTTATGTTCAAGAGTTCCTTTTGATGGCCAAAAGATTTTATTCCCAAGTACCGCCATGAAGAAGGGAACAACGGTAAACAATGCGACCAACAAGACGGCAACTCCAACCGCTACAGCTGATGCGGATTGATAAAGCTTAAATTGGGAAAACCCAATGGCAGCAAAGCCGATCATGACAGCTATCCCGCTGAAAAAGACAGTACGTCCTGCATTGCGATACGTCGCAACAATCGCTTCTGGCACACTTTCATGATGTGACAGTTCTTCTTTAAATCGACTTAACAACAAAATACAATAGTCTGTACCAATTCCGAATAAAACAGCGACTAAAAAGATCTGTGTAAAATTTGAGATTGGAAAGTTCACAACATCAACTAAAATCGCAACAATTGATTGTGAAGCCAAATAGGTAATCCCGACGGTAATAAGCGGAATAAGTGGTGCAATAACAGATCGAAATACAAGGAGCAGGACAGCTAAAATAAACACAACGGTAATCCCTTCCGTTTTCTTTAAGCCTTCCTGTGAGCTTGTCATGACATCTTGATCAATCATCCAGCCGCTCGTATAGTAATGATCCACATTGACATCTTCAATTGCCTTATAAAGTAATGCTGATACTTCCTTGGCTTCCCGGTCATTCCAACTAACCGACACAGACGCTAAAATGGTTTTACCGTCCTTTGATACTAGCTGTTCCTTTAAACTTTCTTCATTAAAGTGAGTCAGAATTTCTGTGACGCCAAGCTCTTTGTTCTCCTCGAGCAAACGAATCGCTCTTTCAGCTTCCTTGATTTCCTTAGTTGACAGTTTATCTTCATTATGAAAAACAAGGGCCACCTGTGTTTCATCTCCGGCATTTTCCTGCCTCTGAACATCCTCCAAAATCTCACTTGCTAAGGTTGAAGAATATCCTTCCGGGACGCTAATCTGCCCTTTCTCACGCACAAGGTCTGCCATATTAGGCGCAGCAAAAAATAACCCTGCTAGTACAGTAATCCAAGCAACAATAACAAGCCATTTTCCTTTAATGATGGTGTTCACCGCTATTCCTCCAAATGACAGTTTTTAAGAGACTTTAAAAGTCTATCAAGCTTTTCATATGTTTCAATAAATGCGACAATTTCGCTTTCCTCAAAACTTGTAAGTATGGATCCTACTAAGTTGCAAATTTTATCCTCTGTTTTTTTGTATAACGCTTCCCCTTTCTCCGTTAGTGTTAAGTAGATGACACGGCGATCATTTTCATCACGTGTCCGCTTAATTAACTCTTTGTCTGTTAGGCGATTGATGATTGCAGTAATCGCGCTTTTCTTTACCTCAAAGACCTCTGCAAGCTCGGTGGATGTACATGTTCCGGCCTGATGGATATACCGCAATGTGTAATGCTGGTCATTTGTAATTTCTTCACCGATACTGTCCTTAATAAGGTTTTCACCCTTTTTTGTTACAGAAAACGACACGGAAAGGTACCGATTAATCAAATCTTCTATCTGTTTTTCCTTCATAAAGAAGCCGCCTCTCTTATTAGTTCAACGATTTAACTATTCAACTATTTAACTATATATCGGCATTCGACTGCATGTCAATGAATATTCTGATACGTATTGAACTAGAACATGGAATCATCATTATAGGCATATAATAGGAAACAATAATCGGAATGAGGAGGGAAAACGATGAAGCTTTTGTTCAGTCGTAAGCAGTTTTTCAAGAGAAATCAACAAGATCTTTCATGGCTCTTTTTTTTCATTTTCGTTATCCTGCTAATCGGCTATACAATTGATTTTTTCATTTATAAGGATTGGTCCTTTTTGTATGTAACAATTGCAGCACCACTTATTTTTGGCTTGATTTATAGAGGGAAAAGCAAAGGATAGAAACCCTCAACATTCCTGAAGGAGCAATGAGTTTTCCTCGTATCCCTCAATGTATTATCCAGCAATGCTTCCTCTTTCTCGTTTTTTAAACATGGCATACTTTACTTTTTCGCAGGGAAAAATATTGAAAATGAAATGCTTTGGGGTGTCAAAAGTGAAAAAAATGCCATTGACCTCTATCACGAGTGGAATGGGAATTGAAGTTCTTCCAGATGTTTTTTGTTTATCAGATCAAATTGTCAATCTCTGTTTTATTGGAAACCCAAGAGAGACGAATGAGTTTGTCTTGATTGATGCCGGAATGCCGGGATCTAGTGAATTCATTATAAACGAAGCGGAAAAAAGATTCGGGGAAGGCTGCAGATTGAGCAGCATCATCCTGACACATGGACACTTTGATCATGTTGGTGCTTTACCTGATTTGCTGTATAAATGGGATGTACCGGTCTATGCTCACCCTTTGGAAGCGCCCTATTTAACCGGAAAAAGTGATTATCCGCCGCCAAACCAAGAAGTGGAAGGATTTGTCGCAAAAATGTCTAAAAAGTTTCCAAGACATAGCATCGATATTAGCTCACATCTAAAGCTGTTAAGTAACGATGGTATCCTGCCTTCCTTACCGGACTGGCGTTATATCCACACACCAGGACATACACCAGGTCACATTTCATTGTACAGAGAGCATGACCAAGCATTAATTGCTGGAGATGCGTTTACCTTGGTTGAACAGGAATCATTATATGATGTCATCACACAAAAACAGGAAATGCATGGCCCGCCAGCCTACTTCACGATTGATTGGCAGGATGCATGGGAATCTGTCAAAAAACTAGATGCATTAATGCCCTCAATCGCTATTTCAGGACATGGACTGCCAATGGCAAATGATGAGTTAAGGACAGAGCTGAGAAAACTTGCACTTCACTTTGATCAAACCGAAATTCCGAAAAATAGAAAATGATATCATACAATTTTGTTTCCTATCTCTAACCTTTCTTCTCTCCACATACACTTTAGTGATAGGAGGGAGAAGATGATTTATATAGGAAATAACTTTGTGCAGGAAAATCAATTGCACACATCGACACTTTCAGAGGAAGAAAGAGAAATGATTGATCGTATGGGCCGGTATCCAATCAAGTATACCTTTTTGAATAATGATCATTTTCTGTTTGTCCTTCATTTGCGCTCTTCAATTATTAAGGCATCAAGAGATTTGTTTGCTAGTGAAGCCAGGTTCACCACTTTTGAAAACGCCCGTTGTAATGAACGGTATTGGAGATTAACAGTGCAAGGAGGCTTTAAGCTTAGAGACGGAATTCGTCCGTCCGATGCGATCAATGATATTTTTCAAAATGGCGCCAAGTACGGGTTTGAGTGTGCGACTGCGATTGTAATTATTTTTTATAAAGCCGTTCTTGATTCGATAAATCGCACCCAATTTGACCGAATCTATCAAGGCATGTACTTACGTGACTGGCAATCGGATGATGACCTGCCCATTTATACAAGAAGGGGAAATGATTTTATTCCCGGTGATTGCCTATATTTTAATAACCCGCAATTTGATCCAAAAAGGCCCCAATGGCGCGGGGAGAATGTGATTGATTTAAGTAAGGGACTATATTTTGCTCATGGAATAGGTATAAAAACAGCAGAAGGTGTTATCGAGGCTTTAAATAAGCGGAGATATCCTAACGCAACTATATCAGCCTATTTACTGTCACAGGTGACTCGAATTGATGATTATTATCTCTATCAATTTGCAAATGACAGTCATCGTCAAGGAAATGTTCCGCGATTTATCTCACTCAAAAAAATAGTCGGGAGAATTGGCACACATTTATATTATGATTAAAAAAAAAGCGCAAGTGCCTTGAACAGCCTAGGGCAAATAAGACTAATTGGAATAAAAGGCGTTTTTTGCCTTCAATTCCAATTTGGTTAGACCCTAGAGGGGCTAGGCGCTGGCAGTCAAAAGCGCGACGTTAATCGCCATGACTGCACTTGCACGTCCTGTGCTTCGGAGCTAGATGTCAAAGCGCTATCTAATTTCCTGGTAAACGACAAAGAAAGGCTGTCTAAAATGGATTAGGCCCATTGAGACAGCCTCTTTATTTATTCAGGCCGTTTTTTTTTAATGGTCGCCATCAGAAAAGAAATGATCGTTGATAACAATGTATATCCGAGCACCCAAATAAAAAATGTTTCGTTAAAAAACAGGAGCAGAATAAATGATAAGAGAACAAAAACAACAGCAGGTGCAACATAGATTTTTTTGGTCATCATAAACCCTGCAATTGAAACTAAGATGACTATAACAAAAAAGAATATTAGTAAGAATTCCATACATCACCTCATACTGACACTTCCTAATACATCATATTAACATATCAAACATAGAGTAAGCATTCCAAATTAACTCCCATTAAGATTGGGATAAAGATTTTATATAAAAGGTTCTTTGTCTTGGACCGTCAAATTCACAAAAGTAAATGCCTTGCCATGTTCCTAAAAGCAATCTCCCATTCGTAATAATTACTGTTTGTGATGCCCCAACAGTGCTTGCTTTCATATGCGCTGCCGTGTTACCTTCTGCATGCAAGTCTTTTACGACATTCCACGGATAGACTTCATCAAAGCGTCTAATCATATCCCGTTTTACATCTGGATCGGCATTTTCATTGATCGTTATTCCAGCCGTTGTGTGCGGACAATAAATTAAGACAGCCCCTTCTTGTACTCCTAATTCACTCACGAAGGCTTGGACTTCTTCTGTTACCTCAATCATCTCATCGCGTTTATTTGTACGCAGCGTTTGTTTTTTTAACATGTCAGTCTCTCCCTTTATCAGAGTTACATTCCATTGGATAAAACCCTTTGCAAGATATTTAATACGGATAATCCCATTGGTTTATTTAAAGTTGACAATCTCTCTTCTTATTTTAAACCATCCTGCTATTTTTTCCAGCAGACTAATTTTCATTACCATTAAATTGTATAATTTTCGCAAGCTATTTTAGGAAGTGCGCATACTAAGAAAAGCGAAAGCGCTGAGAAGGTGTGGTGATTTTTTGAAAGTCAGTGAAGAGGAAAAAAAGCAGCTTAGTGAAGCAATTGATAAGATGAACGAAGGCTTAGATGCATTTATCGGATTTTATAATGATTCTGAAGAAGATAAAGGATTAATTGAGTTCTCAGAGGAAACCATCAAAACGATCGAAAACGCAATCGAAGTTTATGGGAAAGAAGAAGTCACAGCAAAAATAAATACGATTATTAAAGAAGTTTTATCATTCTTACCTAATAAGAAGGGTTGAGTTCAATGGCCAAAACGAACAAAACAATTATCCAATGGCTGAGATGGCCCATACATTACCGAATATCATTAATCGTGCTTTTTATGATCCTTGTCTTTGGAGAAATCATCTCACTAGTGGAACCTAAGGAATTTCCTACAACGTTTGACGGGATTTGGTGGGTTGTTGTGACGGTCTCAACTGTGGGATTTGGTGATTATGTTCCTGAAACCTATTTAGGACGGGGAATAGCGATCATCATGATCTTAGCAGGCGCAAGCTTTGTTTCAGCTTATTTTGCCAGCATCTCTGCAGCGGCGATTAAAAGGCAAAATTCACATGCAGAGGGCACTATTTCATTTAAAGGCTCAGATCATGTTGTCATTATTGGCTGGAATGAAAAAGCAAACGAAATGATCGAGTCACTTCAATCCGTAAAACCGTATAAACAAATTGTCTTAGTAGATGATTCTTTAAAAGAATCACCGCTAATTGAAAATGTTCACTTTGTACGCGGAAATCCGCTCCATGATAAAACCTTACTGAAAGCAAATATTTTAGAAGCCGATGCGGCCATTATCACTGCTGACCAGCATAAAAATGAGCATGATGCAGATATGCATTCCATTCTTGTCTTATTAACATTAAAAGGGATCAACCCTAGTCTGTACTGTATAATTGAAATTTTAACCGAGCTGCAAACGAAAAACGCAGATCGTGCCGGTGCCGATGAAATCATCCGCTCCTATAAGCTAACTAGCCATTTTATGATGAGCAGCTATTTAGCAAAAAATGGACTATCTAAGTTTTACTCTGAGCTGAATCCAGCAAGTGGAAATTTATTTAAAATCTTGCCAGTATCAGATGAGCTAATTGGAAAAACATTTAAAGAAGCAAGCCATGAGCTTCTTGAAAAAGAATCGATTTTAATTGGAATAAAAAGAGGAGAGGAAACAAAAGTCAATCCCCCCCTCACCTATGAAATTCAACCCTTGGATTCATTAATTGTTTTTACACACTAACTAAGCAGTTCCGCTTCCAATTGCTTAACAAGCTCCTTCCCGGTCTCAACATATTTTTCAGGGAAGGCAGCATCCTTTTCTTCCGGCTCCTGGAACTGATTAAACGAAGCACTAAAATTCCCAATTTTCGCATGATCATCCATATCTTCCTGATATCGATGGGATAATAAAAATGGTGTGCCAATTTCAACCATCGTATTAGGTGTGTCAAGCTGACCATCTGTCGCTTTGAAGGGAACTCTTAAATATTGATAGCCATTTTGAGAATCAATTTTATAATCAAAGTATCCATGATCATACTCCCAATTGCCGCCAATTGAATACCCCATAGGCTTCAGCTTTTGTTCAAGATCATACAATTCAATCGTTTGCCCTTCTAATCTTGATTCAATCTCGATCATTGTTTAACCCCCTTTTACCATTAGATTTTCCTAATGATAAAAAAACATTCTTTTGCAGCTAAAGATGTGCTGAAATGAGTGGGGCTGCTTTTTCGCTCGCGCTAATCATTGCTCGATTACGTCGATATCAACCTCAATTCTGCCGTTCTTATTTCTATTTTGCCAATATCAACCTTACTTCCGCTATTCTATTTTCTATTCCGCCGATATCCTCCCTCGATAACTTTTAGATTCATTTTAATTCAAATGAACTTATAGACAATTATTTTTATCTATGGACAAATGTCCACCCAATTTTTCACTAAGTGAATACAATGTAAAAACAAAATACCCAGGGAAGGAATGACTAGTTTTGGAGCAGCTTATTACACCATGGGATTCAGATGAAATATTAGATGATTTATATGTTCCACAATATATAGAGGAAATGGCTCAACAAGTAATTAATCAATACGACTTTAAAGTGAACAGCATGGAAGTTATTACAACAAAGGCGGATAAGGGTGGACTAATATGGAAAATCAATACGAGCAAGGGGCCTAAAAGTTTAAAAATACTCCATCGGAGACCATCCAGGAGTTTATTTAGCATTGGTGCACAGGAATATTTAGTCAATGTTAAAAAGGCTAGAGTACCACCGATTGTAAAGACAAAATCGGGCAGCAATATAGTGGAAATGGGAGGGAAAATCTGGTTTGTTGCTGATTGGATTGAACCTCTTTATCAAGTATCTGCAGATATTGAAGGGGCAAAGCTACTAAGCAATGCCATTGGCGAATTTCATCAACTTTCTCAAGGATATGTTCCTCCTAAAGGAGCAGAAAATGCTTCAAGACTTTTTCGATGGCCAAATGCATATAAAAAGATTGTTAGAAAAATGACCTGGTTTAAAGATGTAGCCAAACTATATTCAGAAATGCCTGCTAGCAGGACCATTCTAGACACAGTAGATATATTTGAGGAGCAAGCAAAAAAAGCATTAACTATGCTGGAGCAATCCTCATATCAACAAATGGTCTCCAAAGGAAATAAGGAATGGGGATTAGTGCATCAGGATTATGGATGGTCGAACGGACAAATGGGACCAGGCGGCATGTGGATCATCGACCTTGATGGAGTAGCGTATGATATTCCTATTCGAGATTTACGCAAGCTCATTACCGGCTCTATGGATGATCTAGGAAAGTGGGATATCAATTGGATTGTAGGAATGCTGGAAGCATACAATGAGGCGAACCCTATCACAGACGACTTGTTTGAAATTCTATTGATCGATTTTTCATTACCTAATTTATATTATAAAAATGTAAAAGAAATGTTGATTGAGCCAACCATAGCTTTAAATAGTGAATTGGATTCTGTTGTCCAAAGAATCGTAGAAATTGATAAGACAAAATGGCCAATAATTGAGCAATTGCGGAAAGAATGGAGAGGGGGAAATAGGAAGTGAAAATACTAATAGTTAGTACGGAAAAACTCCCAGTGCCACCAGTAAAAGGGGGGGCAATCCAAACATTCATCGCTGGAGCTATTCCAAACTTAAGAAAAAACCATACTATTACAATAATAGGAAGGGACGATGAAACATTACCAGATAAGGAAACAAAAGATGGTGTTCATTATGTAAGGGTCCCAGGCGGGTTATTGGAGACATATCAGGAGGGTGTTGTAAATTTTCTTAAAAACAATACCTTTGACTTAATTCACATTTTTAATCGCCCCCGCCTCGTTTTACCGATACGGGAAGCGGCACCAAGTTCACGTATCATTTTAAGCATGCACAATGATATGTTTAAGAGGGAAAAAATAGATCCTGAAGAAGCTCAGAATGCAATTAATCAAGTAGATAAAATTATTACAATAAGTAATTATATTGGAGAAGAAATAGTAAAGCTTTACCCTGATGCCCAACCTAAAATTCAAACGATTTATTCTGGTGTTGACCTGGATCGATTTGTTCCAACATATTCGGAAAAAGGCAAAAGAATTAGAGCTTCCATGCGTCAAAAACACGGCCTTGAATCAAAAAAGGTTATTTTGTTTGCTGGGCGGCTTTCAGTGAACAAGGGGGCAGATGTACTCCTGCGAGCGATGGTGGATTTAGCTAAGAAGCACCCAAATGTGGCTTTAGTTCTAATGGGAAGTAAAGGCTTTAGTGATAATCGAATGACCGATTACATTTCTTATATTAAAGCGATTGCAGACCGCCTTCCTATCCCAGTGATCACTACTGGATTTGTGCAGCCAGATCAAATTCAAGACTGGTTCGCTGCTGCAGATATCTTTGTTTGTCCTTCTCAATGGGAAGAACCGTTAGCCCGGGTACATTATGAAGCAATGGCAGCAGGATTGCCAATCGTAACAACTGCCCGTGGAGGAAACCCTGAAATAATCGAGATTGGAAAAAATGGGTTTATCGTTGAGAAACCAGACGATCCTCAGGAATTTGTCACACACTTATCTAAATTACTCTCTAGTCCTTCCCTCTGTAGGGAAATGGGACAATATGGACGGCACATTGCAGAAAAAAATCATAACTGGAATCGAGTCATCGATGATATATCCCAAGTTTGGAGTGGGATTGAGCATAAAATTAAAAATAACATTGACATTAGCAGTCCTTCAATAATTCATGACGAGAAAGACATTAGTACTCCTTCAATAATTAACGAAAAGAAAGATAAGCAACCGTTAACTGAAAAAACAGCAACTGAAAAGACTTCCCCATTAGAGAAGAAGCAAGTTCGAGAAAAACTAAAGAAGCCAATTAAGAAATTCCCTCTTCCTTCAACGCCATGGTTTAATAAAGAAAATATGGCTATCAAGGTAAATACGATTGAATCTTAACCTTTTGAATGGCGGGTAAAAGGTTGGCTGGCAACCTAAAGTTTCCCCTTTGGAAAGGACATTTTAAGAAAAGCACAAGGCGCTAAGCATTCGACGACAAGCATAAGTCAAATAGGAATAGAAAGTGCTCTTTACCTTCTATTCCTATTTGACTATTTTTTTACGTTAAAAAAGTATAAATGCAACTAGGCAATCGCCGGCGCCTTAAGGCATGGCGCTAGCCAATTTTTCTTTACACTTTAAGAAAGCATAAATTGTCAGCAAAGATAAAAGTTCGACGTAGAGGACAATTTTAAGTTTAAAGTATAAGGGCAACTAGTCAATCCCCGGCAAACTTAAGGCATGGCGCTAGCCAAGTTTTCTTTATCATTATACATATAAGTACCCTATAAAGCAGACATAAAAATAAAGTCTACCCTATAGGGTACGGTATAACTTTTTGCTTACCCTAAATATTGTTAAATGAATCAGAATCGAAATAACGGCAATCCAAACTTTTTATGAAATTGATCTTCCTTGATTTTTGGAATCAATTCAGAATAAACGTTGGTTAATCGGCTTGCTACATGATGGAATTGGAAATTTGATTCCACCAATTTTCTAGCATTTCTTGTAATTCTATCTGCTGTAACAGGATTCATCAAATAAAAATGGATTCCCTTTGCAAATTCACTAACTTGATCGTACTCCTCTATTAAATAGCCAGTTTCTTTATGGGAAACGACCTCTGCATTTCCTCCTCTATTAGTTGAGATAGTTGGAATTCCAGCAGCAAATGCTTCATAGTGAACCCGTGCTAACGGTTCTTGCCATTGGGAAGAGCAGACGAAAATATCACTCATTAAAAAAATATTCGAAATTTCCTTTGCAGGAATAAAATTCGTGAAAATAACTTTGTCTCCTAATGGTTGGGCTAATTTCTTTAAATAACGAATATATTTATTGATCCCATCATCACTAAACCACTTTCCCCCTGTAATCACAAGGACCGCGTTAGGATGTCTTTTAGCAATGGCTTTAAAGGCAGATATCAGAAGATGAGGACCTTTATTTTTTGTGAGCCTTCCAACAAATAATATGACCTTCTTATCTCCGATATTGTATTTTTGTCGATATTCCTTGCGAATTTGTTCTCCCTCTGGCGACCAAACAGGGGGATATTCCATTAAATTTACTCCTGAGTAAACTACTTTTATTTTGGACTCTGCTTCAGGAAACCGCTCCAAAACAGTTTGTTTTATATAATTACTTACAGTAACAATTCTTTCCACAGAGTTTACAATTTCCTTCCCTTTCTCCAGAGAAACTTTTTTTTCGGAAAGCATTTCATTATGAAGTCCTAAAACAAATTGGCTTGATGGGGAAGCCTTTTTATAAAGGGGGATACTTAATGGTCGGTTAAAAACATGAACAATGTGAAACGCTTTTTCAGCAAGTATTTTAGCAATATTTACTTCATAATTTTCAGGCGGTAATCGAATGTATTGTACGCCGCTACGTACTTCATATTCAGGAAGGGATGGATCGGTGACAGAGAAAATAGTAAAATTATATTCTTTACTGATAAATGGCGTTACACCGTCGATCATCATTTGAATAGCTCCACCCTTTATGGCAGGAGAAGGGAGCTTTTCTGTACAAATAAAAGCGAGTCTCATTACTCAACCCCCTTATAAATAACTAGTAAATCCTCTATTTCATGGAGTAGCCCCTCTTTTAATGACACTACTGGCTTATATTGAAGTATTTTCTCCGCTTTTGAAATATCTGCCCAAGTATGTCGCGGTTCCCCACGAGTTTTCCCAATAAAGTCAAGGGTTACTTTTTGCCCCATTATCTCTTCTAATATTTTAATGACTTCTAATATAGATTTACGTTCCTTGCCACCGATATTAATTGTTTCTCCAAGGGTATGTTCTGCATAAAGAGCGGCAACAGTTCCTTCTACACAATCTCTTACAAACGTAAAATCACGTGTTTGTTTCCCATCACCGTAAATTGGAATAGGTTTATTCTTTAACATGCATTCAATAAATCGATGAAACGCCATATCCGGCCGCTGTCTAGGTCCATAAACAGTAAAATATCGAAGAATGGTGATAGGAAGGCCATCGTTTTCACTGTATACCTTACATAAATACTCTCCTGTAAGCTTTGTTACTCCATATGGAGAAAGAGGGGAAGGCATACTATCTTCCGAAACCATGCCAACCTTTTCTCCATATACAGAAGAGGTGGAAACATAAATAAACTTCTTTAAAGGAACATTCTTACAAGCCTCTAACAGTCGTTGGGTAACGAGTATATTATTTTCTACATACAATTGGAAGTTGTTCCCCCAGCTAGAACGAACACCAGGCACAGCTGCTAAATGAAATATTACATCATCTTTAGAAAAAATTTTACTCCAATCAATTTCTAATAAATTTTGATTGAAAAATTGAAAACGGGGATGGATCAGAAGATTTTCTAAATTTTTTAATTTAATTTGCTTCTTGGAAGGGTCAATAAAGCCATCAATGCCAATAACTACATTCTGTTCTTCCTTTAATAACCTTTCGCATAAGTGAGAACCGATAAACCCAGCAGCTCCCGTTACGATAATTCTCATTTTCTAGCCACCCCAATATAATGAAATTGATGGCTTGTTACGATTTTAGGGTCAATAATATTCCGGCCATCCACTAAAATATTTCCCTTCATAAAATCCTTTACCTTTTTCCAATCAACGGTTTTAAACTGATTCCATTCTGTAGCAATAATTAATGCGTCTGCTCCTTTAATAGATTCATACATATCTTGATGAATGGTAATGGCAGGTTCAAATAAATGGACAATAGGGTCATAGGCATGGATCTCTGCCCCTCTTTCGAGCAATTTATCGATTAATAATAATGATCTTGATTCGCGTATATCATCTGTTTCAGGCTTAAAGGATAATCCCCAAACGGTCATTTTTTTCCCATCGAGGCTTGTTAATTTATTCACTAGTTTATCAATATATAAATCAATTTGAGAGTCATTCACATTTTGAACAGCCATTAACATCTCAGGAACAATATTTTTCTGTTTGGCAGCATATTCTAATGCCCGCACATCTTTTGGAAAACAAGATCCACCATAGCCTAATCCGGCATTAAGAAAATAAGGACCAATTCTTTTGTCCGTTCCTAACGCATTTGCAATATGGGATATTTCTACATTATAGGCGTCACAAATACGTGCCATTTCATTAATGAATGATATTTTTGTTGCCAAAAAGGCATTACTGGCATATTTAATCATCTCTGCACCCGTTAATGAAGTAATAATATAAGGGGCATGCAGCTTCTCATACAGCGTTTTTACTATTTCAATAGGTTTCGTTCTTCTTGCACCCAACACAATTTTATCGGGATTCATCATATCAAATACAGCATTTCCTTCTCTAAGAAACTCAGGGTTGGATACAACGTCAAACATACTAGAGTCAATACCTTTTTCTATTAAAGACTGATGTATCCATTCATTTGTTCCTGGTAATACCGTACTTTTAGTGATTATGGTTTTATGGGAGGTTATCGTCGTCTGTACTATGGTGTTTATGACTTCTATAATGGCAGTCAGGTTTTGACTTCCATCCTTATTTGTGGGAGTACCGACTGTGATGTAAAGGATTGGGCAGTCTTTCATCACGCCCTGAATATCAGTTGAAAAATGAAGGAGACCCCTTTTTTTATTTCGGACAATCAGTTTCTTTAATCCTGGTTCATAGATGGGGATTTCCCCCTCCAGTAATTTCTCTATTTTCAATTTATTCTTATCAACACAGTGAACCTCATGACCTAAGTCCGCCAACACAGCACCAGTAGTTAAACCAACATACCCTGTACCAATGACACATATTTTCATCATTATCAACCCTCATTGGCTATATGTTAGAAACATTCAATATACTAATATCTTATTTAGCTTTATACAAAACGTGAAAGTGGGTTAAGTATTTAGAATTAAATGGGTGCAAAAATAAGGAAAGCGCAAGCGCCTTGATCAGCCTAAGACAAATAAGACGCTAATGAATAGAAGGCGTTCTTTGCCTTCAATTATAAATTGGCTAGACCCTGCAGATAGATACCAATACTAAGTAAAAAATTATACTTTCTCACCTTTTCTGATCGGACAAATTACCAAGTAAATATTATAGATTAAAATATAGAAAGTGAAGAGGAGAGGTTTATGATGAAGACAGTAAAAAAAGCAATCATTCCTGCTGCAGGTTATGGAACGAGAAGTTTACCAATAACAAAGGTAGTTCCAAAAGAAATGTTTCCCGTTGCAGGTAAACCAGCCATACAATATATTGTTGAAGAAGCCATAGAATCAGGAATTGAAGAAATCTTAATTGTGGTATCCCGTACTAAAAATATGATTTTAGATTATTTTGACCGCTCACTAGAATATGAAGCTTTTTTAGAAAAGACAGGGAAGCATCATTTATTGAAAAAAATCGTGGAGCCTGCTATTTCTATTCAATATATACGCCAACCCTTTGCAGATGGACTAGGTGCGGCGATACTTTTAGGCAAGGGATTTGCTAATAAAGATCCATTTGCTGTTCTTCTTCCTGATGATATATTTCTAAAAAATGATCAGCCAGCTTTACGAGAGCTTTTAGACGTATATAAAAATTATCAATCTACAGTAATTGCCCTAGAAAAAGTAAATGAAAAATTATTAAAGAACTATGGGGTAGTAAAAGGAATTGATATAAAAGATAATATCTATGAGATTTATGATATTGTAGAAAAACCTCGTTCCAATCCCCCATCTAATTTGGCGGTAAGCGGGAGGTACATTTTTGAACCATCTATTTTTTCATATTTAGAAAAGGGACACAAAGGAGTTGGAGGAGAAGTTCAACTGACCGATTCAATAAAAGAATTTTTAAAGCTAGAAAAGTGCTACGGAGTGGAAGTCTCCAGCAAACGTTATGACATTGGTACGGAAGAAGGATATTTCAAGCTACTCCAAAAAGTAATGAGCAAATCAGAGCAAGAGGATGAATAGACAAAAGGATAACTCGTCCTATAACAGTGAGCTTCAAATTTGCTTCGTGTACCTCAGACAGATGATTTGTCCCCAGGGTTGCCTTCAGATTCCTCGTTACCGAGGGGGCACCCTTGCCTTCATCTAATTGTTCGTATCCCCCACACACATAATGACTCTCACAACCAAGTTGATAAACATTCCCGGCACACTAAAATTACTCCCAACATAAAAAAAGCGCAAGGCGCTTAGCATTCGGCGACAAGCATAAGGCGAACAGGAATAGAAGGTGTTCTTTACCTTCAATTCCTGTTTGACTAGACCCTAGAGGCGTTAAAAACGCGACGTCCTTATCTCTTAACTGCACTTGCACGTCCTGTGCTTCGCCGATGGCGCCTGGAGCTAGATTTAGAAACGCAAGCTATGTTAAGAAAATATATAAATTCTGGTGTATGAAAATGCTGAGAGCTTTTTGCATTATATTTTAGTACTTTTTCCCTTTTATTTCAGATTATTAAGATGTTTTCTAAGATAATCATTACGATTCGAAATAAATTCCAGGATAAATTCTGGCTCTTGATCAAATAACTCAATGGTATTCTTTTTATAAGGATCTAATGATATATAGGGGCGCAATAGCTTGTGGAAATTTGTAATTCGGGGTTCAAATTCCGAAACTGTAAAATATTTGTCTAATATTTCTTCTAGGAGTAAGCGATATTGAACGCGGAATTCCTTTACATCAAGAAGTCGTGCAGTGAGTGTATTATATCCTTCTATGGGCACCCGATTAAACTTCATAACCCCTCCATTCCAATTCCTTCCAAAGGTTGCATCAAAATCCCATGGAATCATTTCGTACAACCCTGTTTCACCATTTCGATAAAGGGCGTAATTTTGAATGAATGCATCATAGTTCTGTGTACAAACCACACCACAAAGCCAAATTAAATATTTTTTGACATCCAAGTACTTTACAATTTCTTTGCCAAAATCAAATCGCGGAATCGTATTGATTTTTATTATTAGACTTTCTAAATCAAGGTCATCCTCATCATTTCCTAATTTGCGCAAATACCCTGAAATAAGTGAAGCTTTGGGCTCTCCCTTCGTGGTTAATAAAGAAAAGTTAGTTTGATGATTCGTTGCATAATAAATAGGTCCATATAAGAGCTGTCTTTTTTGCAAAAACAAATCATCGACAGATTCAAGCTGCAAGTAAATTCCTGAAGGCATTCCATTAACCTCAATTAAAACATACCTGCAATCAGGTGAAATACTCCCTATTTGCTTAAAAAAATCAAAAGATAGCTTATTTCGAATAAAAGAAGGATCACAATATTCTGCATTAAGGTGAACTTCACGCGCTGCAAATTCCTCATTAAATGTTCCAAAGTCGATTTTATAAGATTTTTTACTAAATTTTCGAGTGTGATTTCCACGATAAGTAATACCAATATCATATGAAGTATTGTTTGCAACTAATTTTGAAGGAATAGGTTCTTCATGCCAAACATTTCCTTCTAAAAATTCAAGAAGTTTGGGTTGAATAGAAATACTTAATGTAGGTATAGTATTTTTCTGCATCTACATCATTGCCTCCCACTTTTCTCACTATCATATGAAAAAATAGGGCGTTTGATAATAAATTAATTAACTAGTTTAGAACCAATTAAAAAATATTTCATAAAATACACTACCTTATTTATTAAGGATCATTGTTGAAAGGTGGTTTTATAGATGGGAAGAGAAGAGATAAAAAAGATACTTAAAAAGGCAAAAGATGCTGGAAATGAAGAATTCCTAAGTAGAAACCCAGGATCAAAAGCTAATGGTAAACATTCTGGCTCTGGTTCTGGTTCCGGCTCTGGTTCTGGCTCTGGTTCCGGCTCTGGTTCTGGTTCTGGCTCTGGTTCCGGCTCTGGTTCTGGTTCCGGCTCTGGTTCCGGCTCTGGCTCCGGCTCTGGTTCTGGTTCCGGCTCTGGTTCAGGTTCTGGCTCTGGTTCCGGCTCTGGTTCCGGCTCTGATTGATAATGCGATCCTGTTTATGCTTCGGAATAAACCTGAAATAAAAATGGTACCCTTCAATAAATATACTTTCGCGATATCTAAATATGTTAACAATAACAATCTCGAAAAAGTTATCTAATGTTTCACACTGAATTGACATTCCATTTGGAAGTTTTGTAATTGAAAACGCTTATTTAATGTTATTTATTCGATTTATTATTTTGTTAATTTATAACTTTAGTTGTCAGGAAATGAAATCTAAATCAATTGAAAAATTTGCAAATCATATGGCTGATGTGACCAATTTTAACTAAATATGGTCACATCATTATTTTATCCATATAATTAAAGCTTAAATTCAGTTTTAAAATATACTATTTTTAGTGGGAAAACCCTTATTTCTCCAGACGGCTCTCTAATTCAGCCTTTTTCTCTTCAAAGCCTGGTTTGCCTAGTAACGCAAACATGTTTACTTTATAAGCTTCAACACCTGGTTGGTCAAATGGATTTACTCCAAGCAGATAGCCGCTCATTGCACAAGCTTTTTCGAAGAAGTACGCTAAATAGCCAAATGTATACTCGTCCATTTTAGGAATGGATACAACTAAATTTGGTACTCCGCCATCTGTGTGAGCTAACATTGTACCTTGGAATGCTTTTTTGTTAACAAAATCAACAGATTTTCCTGCTAGGTAGTTTAAGCCGTCTAAATCGCTTTCTTCTGCCTCAACAATTAGCTCATGACGTGGAGTTTCTACATTGATAACTGTCTCAAAAATGTCACGACGTCCTTCTTGAACATATTGTCCAAGTGAATGCAAGTCTGTTGAGAAGTTTGCAGATGAAGGATAGATGCCTTTTTGATCTTTCCCTTCACTTTCACCAAATAATTGCTTCCACCATTCAGAGAAATATTGAAGCCCTGGCTCATAGTTAATAAGCATTTCGATTGTTTTCCCTTTGTTGTAAAGGACATTGCGAACTGCCGCATATTGATATGCAGGGTTTTCTTCTAGCTCAGATTTACCGAAGTCCTCACTTGCAGCTGCTGCACCTTTCATCATAGCTTCAATGTCAACACCTGTTGCCGCAATTGGCAATAAACCAACAGCAGTAAGAACTGAATAACGACCGCCAACATCATCAGGAATAATGAATGATTCGTAGCCTTCTTCTGTTGCTAGAGTTTTTAATGCGCCGCGCGCTTTATCTGTTGTTGCATAAATACGCTGCTTCGCTTCTGCTTTTCCGTATTTCTCTTCAAGAAGCTTTCTAAAGATACGGAATGCAAGCGCAGGCTCAGTTGTTGTACCAGATTTAGAAATAACGTTAATTGAGAAATCTTTGCCTTCAAGTAGATCTTGAACATCCTTCATATATGTAGAGCTAATATTGTTTCCAACGAAGATCACTTGAGGAGCGTTTCTTTGCTCTTTAGATAAAGAATTGTAGAAAGAATGGTTCAGCATTTCGATTGCTGCGCGTGCTCCTAAGTAAGAACCGCCGATCCCGATTACTAAAAGAACATCTGAATCAGATTTGATCTTTTCAGCACTTTTTTGAATGCGGGAAAACTCTTCCTTATCATAATTTTTAGGCAGATCAACCCATCCTAAAAAGTCGCTTCCAGCACCTGTTTGTTCATGAATTGAATGATGTGCAACTTTCACAAAGTCACGCAAGTATGTAAGTTCATGCTCATTAAAAAAAGAAAGTGCATTTGAGTAATCAAAGCGTACATGTGTCATACCATTTTCCTCCAATATTCATCAAAATAATTATAGCTATTATCACTTTATCTAAACTAAAGAGGTAAATCAAGCCAAGCTTCCGATGTAAGCGTAACCATTAATATTTTTTTCGTTAATACCAAAAGACTAAAAGGGCTGACCACTTAAACACAATCTGTTAGAAGAGTGTTTCATGAATGGGTCAGCCCCTATTGAGTAAGCCTTGAAAAATTATAATGATGCTGTCAAAATCGCCACTACATCCTGTTTATTTAGCTTTTTAAAGTTGCCGAATTCACCATTTACCATCGCTTTATCTGCCATGAGTTCGATATTCTCATCACCAATTTGGTAGTCTTGTAAACGGCTTGGCGCTCCGATGCTGCTCCAGAATTCACGAAGCTTTTCAATCCCTTCTAATGCAATCGTTCTGACATCTTTTCCGCTTGGATCAACATCAAAAACATTTACGGCAAGCTTAACAAATCTCGATACATTTTCATCAAGAGTATGCTTCATCCAATTTGGGAATAGAATGGCCAGTCCCCCGGCATGCGGAATATCGTAAACGGCTGAGACTGCATGCTCAATATTGTGGGTTGCCCAATCTCCACGATAGCCCATTTGCAATTGGCCGTTAAGAGCAATCGTTCCAGAATAAAGAATCGTTTCACGCAGTTCATAGTTCTCTAGGTCTTCGATTAATTTTGGTGCCGTTTCAATCACCGTTTTTAATAGTGATTCACAAAAGCGGTCCTGGAGCGGTGTGTTTTTCGTATGATGAAAATACTGCTCAAAAACATGTGTCATCATATCAACCATTCCATATACCGTTTGATCCTTTGGAACCGTGAACGTATTTACCGGATCTAAAATAGAAAATTGCGGGAAAGTAAGCGGGCTGCCCCATCCATACTTTTCTTTCGTTTCCCAATTTGTGATGACAGATCCTGAATTCATTTCAGACCCAGTAGCTGCGAGTGTTAAAACTGTGCCAAAAGGAAGCGCCTCTGTTGGAATATGTTTTTTTGTCACAATATCCCAAGCATCTCCGTCATATTTTGCGCCAGCAGCAATGGCTTTAGTACAGTCAATAACACTGCCTCCGCCTACGGCTAAAATAAAGTCAATCTTCTCCGCTTTGCATATTTCCACACCACGATGAACCGTTGATAATCTAGGGTTTGGTTCGACACCTGATAACTCATATAGGTTAACATCGATTTTTTTTAACACATTGACAACATCATCATAGAGACCATTTCGCTTAATACTTCCTCCACCATATACAAGCAGAACATTTTTTCCATATTTTGGAACTTCAATTTCTAATTGTTGAACCTGCCCTTTCCCGAAAATCAGTCTAGTTGGATTATAGTATGTAAAGTTTTCCATTTTCAGATCGCCTCCATAGTTAGATTATGTTACATTACCATTTTTATTGTAAAGAAAACTGCTTTTCCCATGAATTCCCACTGAATATAATTTCCTTTTCTACACAATCTAATCATGTAGTCATATTCAAAGGAGGTTGCACAATGAGCGCCATTCAACGTATAGCACTTGTTCTTACAATAATCGGAGCAATTAACTGGGGTCTTATCGGATTTTTCGATTTCAATTTAGTAGCTATCATCTTCGGCGATACTGCATTATCACGTATCATTTACGGTCTAGTTGGAATTGCAGGATTAATAAACCTCGGTTTGCTCTTCAAGCCTTCAGCTGAAGTTGCAAGAGAACCTCGTCCAGAAGCAAGATAATAAGAAAAGCGCAAGCGCCTTGCTCAGCCTAGGGCAAATAAGACGCTCATGAATAGAAGGCGTTCTTTGCCTTCAATTCATGGGTGGCTAGGCGCTGGAGCTAGACATCTAACTATTCTTGCGCTTACCAATGAAAAAAGGATGGAACGCAATGCGTTCCATCCTTTTTTCATTGGTAAGCGAAGTATAAAATTGGCAGCGTAGAAGACTATTCGACGTAGTGGCCAATTTAAAGTATGAAGTATAAGGGCAACTACCCCTCTGTCTTCGCCTTTACAGGCTCGCCAATCGGCGAGTTTTCTTTATCCGATCATTTATTTTTTGATTTCTTCACGCTTCGATTGTTCGATCCATTCTTCGAGCTTATCTTTTAATGTATTGAATCCTTGTGGAGTTTCAGTATCGGTTTTAACAGTTGCTTGGCGTTTTTTAGGTTTTTTCGGTGCTTCTTTCTTTTCTTCAGCTGGCGGCTCTTGTGTTGCGCGAATGGATAAGCTGATTTTCCCTGAATTTTCGTCTACAGAAAGCACCTTAACCTGTACTTCGTCGTTAAGCTTTAAATGTTCGTTTACATCTTTTACAAATCCATGAGTAATTTCTGAAATATGAACTAATCCTTGAGTTTCTTCATCAAGTGCAACGAACGCTCCGTATGGTTGAATTCCTGTAACTTTACCTGTATGCACACTTCCTACTTCGTACTTTGTTGTCATGATAACACTCCTAATTTTCTTATATTTAAAGGTCTCTTTATACGCAATAAAAAATTATATCACATTTACACCTTTTTTTCAAAAGGTTTTTCTATTGTCAGCCATAGTATGCCAAAAAAGCAACGATTGAAGTCGTTGCTTAAGAAAGTGGTTGATACTCAACTTTTGGAAGACCGTTCTCACGTCTCATCTTAAAAAGGACTGATTCGCCAGTTTCTTTGATGAGAACATGCTCGATTACTTCACCTTCCTCTTTATAATTTGTTCTTACATATTTTACCTCGTTTGATAATGCTTGATAATCAGCCTGTGCAGCTTTCATTTGTTCAATAAACACATCTAACTCAGGCAAATCAGAGTCTTTTCCATGATATGAAAGTTGATAGGCAGTCTCAAAATCGCCTTTTGTAATGGCATGCATGTATATTCTTGCGACTGCAAATTCTATTGAAGTATTAGCCCCGCTATATGCTTCATTGTAAACAGTTGTATCGCCATTTTGTTTCAAAGCCTTATATCGAGCAAGCATTTCCTTCGTAATTGGCAATAAATGCTTTTCCAAAGAATATTCTTCAATTTTTGGCTTTAACAATTCGGGCAAGCTAATTTCTTCTGCTCTTATTTCATCAGTCAATATAAATTGTGCATCCTTTAATTTTTGATAAAATGCTTCTACCGTTTTTGCCGTTTCTGAATATTTATTGTCACTAATTAAATTTTCAAAATTGGTTTTTATCTCCTCTTTTATTTTCCCACCATCCGTTACAATGCTTGTGTTGTTTGTTCCTTTTAAATAGAGAGTAAGGTAATGCCGATACTGTAGTTTAAGCTCCTCTACTATAGGTGAAGATTGGTTTTTTAAAATAAATTCTTCAATTGCGAGTAATCGTTCTCCAAGTTCAGTATGACTAATTACTAAAGCCCCATCCATCATTGCTTTCTTCTCTGACTTGATTTCCAAATATACTTTCGCATCATCTGTTAAAGCTCTTTCTAAATCGTTATAAACGTTCGTATAATCAGGCGCAAAATTAATACTTCCCTCACCTTCATGGAAAAAGGTATAGCCATATGATCGAAGTCTATTTGTATAGTCAATAAATTCTTGATCACCTGTTATGGCTTCACCACTATTGATACCTTCTACGTAAGCTTCAATATCCGTAATATTTTGCTGATTTTCAATATATAATGGATACCATTCTTCATAGAACAATTCGGAAAGCAGCTCCAATTTATCAAGATAGCTATATATCTGACTGACAGGTATTTCTTCCCCATCTTCTGCCGTCTGTTCGAAAGATTCAAATTGTTCATTAGGCATTGAAACGCGATCGTCTATAATTTCCATTACCTTGTCCCTATATGTTGTAAGTTCTCTTTGTGTTGCATAATTTTTCCGTTGTTCAAATTTCTCTACGGCCGCTTTTGCTTCCTGTACAAATTTATATTGCTCAGCCTCTTCGAAATCAAGCTGCACTATTAGTTTATCGAGCTTTCGTTCATAATAGCCTCTAATTTCATTATTTGCGGCTTCTATTTCCTTATCTGTTACAGGTTTGTTCGTTGATTCCTTTGTTGGTGTTTTTTCTCCGCTTATAAAAAGGTTTGATTGAGAAAGCAATTGTATTCCTAAAATTCCTCCGATCAGGAGAACCCCAATAAAAGATGCGACAAATGGAAGCTGAAAGAAGATTCGTTTCTTCACTGGCTTTTCTTGTCTTTTTAGCTGATCCATTATTTTATCTGGCGATGATACCGTTGGGATTTTCCCGTAGGATTGTTTTAAATTTCTCATTCGCTCTTCAAATTGTTTGTCATCCATTTATGTCACCCTCTTTCTTATTAAGGTCCTCGATCACTTTTTTTAACATCGTCTTTCCTCGTAAAATTCTTGTTTTGACAGTTGATAGCGTAATCGACATGATTTCAGCAATTTCCTCATATTTTTTCTCGTGAAAATAATATAAAACGATCGGTATTCGATATTTCTCATCAAGCTTTTGAATCGCTAAATGTAACATTCGATCTTCTTCACTTTTTAACACGGCTGCTTCTGTTTCTGGATAATCATCATTTCGAAAGTCCTGTTGTATTTTAAAAACCTTTCGAAGGTTTGATTGTCGTTTTCTAGCAAAATCCCTTGTAACATTTAAGGTAATTTTATATAACCAGGTTGAAAACTTCGCCTTCGTAAATTGGTCGATAAACCGGTAGACACGAATAAAAACCTCTTGAGTGATATCCTCGATTTCATCATGTCTATTCCCTAATTGATAGGCAAACTTTTCAACGACAGGATAATGAAGCTCAACAAGCTGCTGAAACGCATTCATATTTCCTTGCTTAGCCTTTTTTATCAGTTCTTCTTCAGACATTTTCAACTACCCTCCCTTTTCGCTTATAAAACGGGACTTATTATTCATTTGTTTCATAATGGAATACATTTTAGGTGTGGTAAATGAGGCAGAGATGAAAGATTATTCCTTTAGAATAACTTAAAAGTGGTTTATGTGCATAAGAAAGGGGGAATAAGACAAGCGCAAGGCTTTCTAGTATTCCCCCCTTTCTCTTATATGAGACTGTCTGTACTAATCAGGACAGTCTCTTTTTTATACGAGCTTTTTTACAAAGCGATTCATTCTTTTTAATGCCTCTTGCAGCTGATCTAATGAAGATGCATATGAGCAGCGAATGTACCCTTCCCCGCTTTCGCCAAACACACTTCCAGGAACAACGGCTACTTTTTCTTCTAAAAGCAATGCTTCCGCAAATTCCTCTGATGAAAGATTCGTTATTTTAATTGATGGGAAAGCATAAAAAGCTCCACCAGGCACATGGCATGTCAAGCCAATATCATTTAAAGCGCCAACAAATAAATTTCTCCGCTGTCTATAGCTTTTCTTCATATGAAGAACATCTTCTTTCCCATTTTTCATCGCTTCGATTGCAGCGTATTGTGCCATTGTTGGTGCACACATCATGGAATATTGATGAATCTTTAACATTGCACTTAAAAATTCAGGATTTGCAGCCACATAGCCTAAACGCCACCCAGTCATAGCAAACCCCTTTGAAAATCCAGAAACCAGAATGGTACGTTCAGCCATCCCTTTAATTGAAGCAAAGCTTGTATACGCATCATCATATGTAAGCTCCGCGTAGATTTCATCTGAAATGACCAGTAAATCATGCTTTTCAATTACTTCTGCAATTCTCTCTAGATCTTCTTTTGCAAGAACAGTACCTGTTGGATTATTTGGCGAGCATAAAATAATCGCCTTTGTTTTTTCTGTAATTGCCGCTTCAAGCTCTGCCGGCTGGAGTTTAAACTCCATTTCACCACTTGTTTGGATAGACACAGGAACACCGCCCGCTAATGAAACGAGCGATGCATATGATACAAAGCTAGGTTCAATCACGATAACTTCATCACCAGGATTGACGATTGCTCTTAACGCAATATCTAATGCCTGGCTCGCACCTACGGTTACGAGTAGTTCTGTTTTTGGATCGTAGTGAATCGCTGTTTTCTCTTTTAAATAATCGCTAATTTCGCTTCTCAATTCAATTAATCCTGCATTTGCTGTATAAGAAGTATATCCTTGCTCAAGCGAGAGGATACATGCTTCCCTGACGTTCCAAGGTGTTACGAAGTCAGGTTCTCCAACACCTAACGAAATAACCCCTTCCATACCGGCAGCTAAATCGAAAAATTTGCGAATACCGGATGGTTTTAAATTTTTGACTGTACTCGAGAGGTAATGAGAAGGCTCGATCATGGTGACACCACAATTCTCTTATCCTCATCATCTTGTTCAAATATTGTTCCATCATGCTTATATTTCTTTAAGATAAAATGAGTTGTTGTTGATAAGACTGAATCTAATGTAGATAATTTTTCTGATACGAATTGAGCGATAGCTGACATAGATTTCCCTTCGATAATCACAGATAAGTCATAGGCACCTGACATTAAGTAAACAGATTTCACTTCATTAAATCTATAAATACGGCTTGCGATTTCATCAAATCCGACTCCGCGTTTAGGCTGTACCTTCACATCGATCATTGCTTTTACACCTTCATGACCATCAACCTTTCGCCAATTTACTTGGGCAGTATAGTCAACAATGATGCGCTGATCCTCTAAATTTTTTATTAACTGTTTTGTTTCTGCTTCGGTTAAATCAATCATTTTGGCGATTTGTTCTGCAGATAGGCGACAGTCATTTTCTAAGATCTCTAAAATCTCGACTTCCTTGTCTGTAAACTTCATTTTCACCACTCCCACTATTCAAATCTTCAGATAATTATACCATTATACAGCATGGTTTCATATGTTTCACCGAAAGAATTAAGGGTAGATTTTACATGAGTGATTCTTTTTTTTTCGGTGAAAATATAAAAAAAATAAAATTCATTTGCATTGCTGGTAGATGATCTCGCACTTTTTTTGCAAAGTGGCAATGCTAATCGACATTTCATTTTAACATAAGATTACTTTTTATCTATAGGAAAAACGGAGTGAATGCTTATGGAAAAGAGTCATTATTATTGCAGTACTATGAACATTCTTGGTGTAAACGTTCACTATGAAGTATATGAGAAACACCCTTCAAAACCGACCATGGTGTTAATACATGGATTTTTATCTTCTAGCTTTTGCTATCGAAAAATAATTCCTTTATTGGAAAATGAATTTAAACTTATAGCAATTGATTTGCCGCCTTTCGGGAAAACAGAGAAATCAACAAGGTTTGTTCATTCTTATCGGAATATGGCAAAGCTGGTAATTGAATTAATCGAAAGCCTGCAAATCAAAAAGGCATATATTGTCGGTCATTCGATGGGAGGACAAGTTTCGCTGATTGCTGCGAAGGAAAGACCTGATTTATTTGAAAAGGTTGTACTCCTTTGCAGCTCTGGATATATGAAACGAGTTCATCCAAGCTTGATCGTTGGCTCATACATTCCTTATTTTTATTTAGGGATCAAACATTGGCTTGCAAGCCAAGGAGTATTAAAAAATTTATACAATGTTGTGTATGACAGGTCGCTGATTGACCAAGAGATGATGGATGGATATATGGAGCCATTTCATGATGACCGAATTTTCAGAGCGCTTAACAGAATGATACGTGATCATGAGGGAGATCTGCTTCCTGAGGAGTTAAAGAAAATCGAACAGCCCAGTCTTCTGATCTGGGGCAATGAGGACAAGGTCGTCCCTGTCCATATCGGCAAAAGACTCAAAAACGACCTGCCTAATTCCAACTTTTTTTCCTTTAAAAACACGGGTCATTTAGTGCCTGAAGAAAGACCGGAGCATGTGTCAGATATGATTTTTGAATTTTGCCATGCCAATTAAGAAAAGCGGAAGCGCCTTGCTCAGCGACGTAGAAAAAAGAGCACCCCGTATGAGATAAAGCGAGACTTACATCAGCAGATGGTTTTCCTGCTGATGGATAGCGAGACTTATCGGACCTTTACGGGCAGTTTCAGGAAAAATTTTTTACTAGAGCACTCACCCACTTTACTGCCCGTTAAGGTGGGGCAAAGGAAACACGAAGAGCGATAGCGATTCGATGTTGACTTACGATGCGAGGAGGGGGAAGTTCATTAGTCGCTAGGCGCTGGAGCTAGACAAGTACAAGAAAAAAATATTTATATTGCAACGATTTATAATTCACAGCTAGCACTATTTTTTAAAAGAATCAATTGCTTAGCTAAGCTTTCGCATTTTTGCAGAGGGATAATTTCTTCAAATGAAAACTCATAGATCGCTTGAATTTTTCTAGCAAGGAGCATGACATCATCATATTGATGAACAGCTTGAAGGACGTCCACTACTTCCGTTTCATAGCTACCCTCTCCATAGCCTAGCGGATCCCACTGTAATAAAAGCTCCATTAATTTTAGATTCGTTTGCTGTGATTCCATTTTTTCACCTTTACCAATCTTATTTTTTGCACTGTCATTGTATCACATTTATCATTAAAGATAATAGGAAAAGCAAGGTGAGCAAGCAATCTTATACCTGAGGTGAAAACAAGTGAGCAGATTTGATGAGGTACTGAATCGAATGAATACAAATTCCGTGAAATGGGATACAAAGAGAATCTTTGGCATGGACGATATCTTGCCAATGTGGGTAGCCGATATGGATTTTAAAGCGCCGGATGAGGTGCTCAATGCTCTGCATGCACGTGTTGAACATGGGATTTTTGGTTATACCATCCCTGGTGCGCAAACAGAGCAAGCTATTCAAAACTGGTTAAAAACCCGCCATCATTGGGAAATTGACACAAGTATCATTACATATAGCCCTGGAATCGTAACGGCGATTAGTTTGGCAATCCAGGCATATACAGGTCCCGACGACAAAATTGTCGTTCAGCCTCCAGTTTATTATCCATTTTTTGAAGTAGCCAAAAAGCATAATCGCGAGGTCTTATATAATCAGCTTTTATTAAACAATGATCATTGTTATGATATTGATTTTGATGACCTTGAAGCAAAGCTTTCTGATCCAATGACGAAAATGTTTATTCTCTGTAACCCGCATAATCCGAGCGGGCGTGTATGGAGGAAGGAAGAGTTAGAAAGAATTGGGGAACTTTGTATCAAGCACGATGTTCTTATAGTTTCTGATGATATCCACTCTGACTTGTTATTATTTGATAACCACTATACACCAATCGCTTCAATTAATCATGAAATAGCGGATCGGACCATTACATGTATTGCCCCAAGCAAAACATTTAATTTAGCAGGACTTCAGGCATCAGCTGTCCTCATTTCAAACGATACACTGAAAAGAAAATATAATGCTGTCCTTCAGCTCTATGGTCTTTTTACATTAAACACACTTGGTACAGATGCTATGGAAGCAGCTTATACCCATGGAGCTAAATGGCTGGATGAGCTTATTGACTATTTACAAGGAAATATTCTCTTTATTGAAGATTTCCTGAAAGAGCATCTTCCAGAGTTAAAAGTGATGCGGCCTGAGGCTACCTATCTTGTTTGGCTTGATGCCCGCTATCTAAAGAAGACAGACAAAGAAATAAAAGAACTTCTTCTCACAAAAGGAAAGCTTGGTTTAGAACCTGGCTCTAAATTTGGTGAAAACGGTGCTGGATTTTTAAGAATGAATATTGCCTGCCCAAGAGAAACGGTTGAGGATGGATTGAATCGTTTAGTTAGAGCATTAAAATAGAAGTTGTCAGAAGGGGCAGTCTTAATGAGTCTGCCCTTTGAGCACTTCTTTAATAAAATGTAAACGTAAATTTATTAAAAATTAACCCTTCTTGCGAAGATTTAATGGTATAATTAGGCAAACTACTTCTAAGGTGACAATCTAATGGAACTGTTAAAAGATATCATCCTGCAAATTACATTTATTATCTTTCCAATTTTCATCTATCATTTATTTTGGCTAAGTAAAACACATGTTCAAGTATTAGAGCCAAACAAAATTCTTATTTCTTGCAGTACGATTCTATCTTCCATACTATGTATTCTTTACCCGATTGAACTTGCGGAAGGAATATACGTTAACCTTCAAGGGATTCCTTTATTTATCAGTATTGTTTATGGAGGATTTATTCCAGGTTTATTAACATTGATGCCAACTTCAATTTACCATTTTTTTCTATTACATCTAGAATGGTATTCGGTTATTTTATGTTTAATTGCTTATTGCACGCTTCCCTATCTGCTTCGAATCAAATGGCAAAGTTTCGGGTTAAAACGGAAGCAAGGCTGGGCAATTGTTTATGGTGCAGTCCTCTTTGGATTTTCAATTTGTTCGCTCGTTGTTGAAAGCGTTTTTAAAAATGCGATCATTCCAATAAAAGACCTTTATATGACGAATGCATTCAACCTTGTACTGACGATGATCCTTTTAGTTACCATCTATTTAATTGAATATACGAAAGAAAATGCATTGATTCGCATGGAACTGGTGAAAGCTGAAAAAATGTCGATGGTCAGCGAGCTTGCAGCAAGTGTTGCTCATGAGGTTCGCAATCCTTTAACCGTTGTAAGAGGCTTTGTTCAATTAATTGGAAATTCAACAGATAACAATATAACCGAAAGAAAAGAGTATATGAATCTTGTGCTTGCTGAATTAGATCGTGCTCAATCGATTATTTCGGACTATTTAGGTTTAGCGAGCCAGCAATACATAACGAAAGAAAAAATCGATTTAGCAGAAACACTAGAAGAAATTAAAACACTGATGACCTCCTATGCCAATTTTAAAACAGTAACAATTAACGGAAACATTAACAAGCAATTATATGTAATAGGCGATCATGCCAAATTAAAACAGGTGTTTATTAATATTATTAAAAATGCCATTGAAGCAGTACCTAATGTTGATGGCAAAGTTTCAATTCAAGCATATGTTTCACATGAATTTGTTAGAATAAAAATTATGGATAATGGAATAGGCATGTCACCAGAACAAATTGCCAGAATTGGGGAGCCCTATTTTACCTTAAAGGAAAAAGGGACAGGCTTAGGATTAACCGTTACCTATTCGATTATAAAAAATCACGGTGGCTCCATCCGCTATAAAAGTGAACCAAACAAAGGAACAATTGCTATAGTTTCTCTGCCTTACTATGTTTCGGATAATGAGCAAGATGCAGGCTAAACAGCTGTTTTAAAAAAAGCGCAAGCCGCTAAGCATTTGGCGACAAGCATAAGGCGAACAGGAATAGAAGGTGTTCTTTACCTTCAATACCTGTTTGACTAGACCCTAGAGGCAGTCAAAAACTAGGGCGGCCTTATCTCTTAACTGCACTTGCACGTCCTGTGCTTCGCCGATGGCACCTGGAGCTAAATTCAGAAACGCAAGCTATGTTAAGAAAATATATAAATTCTGGTGTATTATTAAAAAGGTCATACCCTCTAAAAATCACAATATATAAGTTCTGACTTTCTTAGATCTTGTATATTGTGGTTTGGTTGGGGATCTGACCTTTTTGGTTACCTAATTTTTTTCTTTCTGCTCTGACTTTTTTATCAGCTCGTCTACTTCTTGCTGTTCTTTCTTCGATAGCTTTATGATAAAACGAAAAGCGATGAAGGCTAAGATGGTAAAGACCGCCATCGTAATACCTGCTGGAATATATTCCGTTTTATCTTCCGGAAAATATAAAAACAAACCTAAAACAGGGATGAATTGGATCATATTGTCACGACCTTTCTTACCCTTACTATAACAAGTTTTGCTCTGATTCACTAGGCTGTATTTGCTTTTCATAAAACATTCAATATTATTTTTTTATTCTAGCATGTTAAGATAACAATAGATTAAGCTCGTACAATTAGAAGAAAAGGGATTGATGCGAAATGGAAGAAAGAAAGTTAGGAGAAATCGTTACAGGAATCTACAAAACCGGAAAATATATTGGAGAAATTACGGATATTCGTCCAATGCATTATTTGGTTAAAGTAAAAGCTGTCCTTAAGCATCCGCAACAAGGCGATTTACATCATCCAAAACAAGCAGATGTTCAGCTTTTTCATGAAAGACGTGCATTAGCGTACAATGAACAAACAAATATTCCTAAGCAAATGGTCAAACCTTATGATGGATCTATCCCAGAATATGAGGATTCGCTAAAGCAAGCAGTGGTTGCTCTAAAAAGCGAATTAGAAGTGATGGATACCCCGTGGGCGCAAAAATCACTCACCATGATTTCTTCATTAGAGGCAGATTACTTCCCTAATAAAGGGTAATCGGTCAACATGACTCAATAACAATAAGTATTCGTACACCAAAACGACAACTATTGTTATTGAGTATGTTATCTATGAATGGTATAGTCTGTGTTTGGTTATGTTGCATATTTATTTAATACCTTCGCTAGATCAATTCTATCACCAATTGTAGGAGGCGTTGGTTTCTGTAAGTATCGTTTGTCCTCTTCAACCAACTTAAATATATTATAGGTTGTTAACGCATCATCTAACGCACAGTGATGCTTACCTGTTGCTTTTTTCCCATATTCCTCCACCGCCTTCCACAGGCCAGTTTGGTTACGGTCACCAAAAAATTTTTTATATTCCATTGATAGGTCTCTGATATTCCCGGTAAACGGAAAGACCTCACCATTCATCTGACAATTTTGCCGCAATACCTTCATGTCCATGTTCCCCCAAGTAATGATAGTAGCAGGAGATGGATCATTGTATTTTGTTAACGTTTTTAGAAGTTCTGAAAAGGAAATTCCCTCATCAATTTTAGCTTGAGAGATCTTTAGAAAGGTTTTACAGCGCTCGCTTAATAAGGGGAATCGAATCGGTTTAACATATGAGGAAAATTGCTCTTCTATTTCATGGTTTAAAACAGAAACAATGCCAACTTCAATTATTTCTGGATAAAACCCTTTAGGCTTTGCCTTTCCTTCCGGCATCGTAAATTCAAAATCGATAAATACTAATCGCTCTTGTCCCTTCATACTATCTCAACCCTCCTTTTTGTAAAGTCAACAGTTTGTTTCTATTATTATATCATCGGAGCTGCCAATTTAACTCCAATTTTTCAAAAAATAATGAATTATCCCTTGTCTATTTTTTCAAATGGATTAAGTAATAAAAGGTTTTCCTCCTTCATGCAAAAAATTTATCCGCTAATTGGAAAGAATCGGTTACAATGAAGTCAGTAGGTGGATTTTCCTACTGATGATTGGCAAAACTTATCGAAACTTTACAAGCAGATTCTTCACTACATATTAAGATTAAGATAAGACTAGAATAATTGTTAAGAAAGAGTGTGACTTAGAGTGCGAAGTGTATTTGGATGGATTTGTATTGTCCTCATGGTGCCAATTTTTCTTTTCAGCGGATTTGCTGCTGGTAAAGAATCGAAAGCCGTTAAAGGACTAGGGACTGTTTTGGAGGAAAAGATCCCGATCGAAGCAATAGAATTAGCACAAAACAGTTATATCTTTGATCATGAAGGAGAGCTGATTTCAGAAATCACCTCTAACCAGCAAAATCGGGTATATATACGTTACGAAAACATACCTGAGGCTGTTAAAGCTTTATATGTTGCATCTGAAGATCAACGATTTTTTGAGCATATTGGGTTTGATGCTGCCGGAATGCTGAGAGCCGTTTTTATCAACGCGAAAAATCAAACTGTGGAGCAAGGCGGCAGTACGATTACACAGCAACTTGCACGTAATGTTTATTTATCTCATGAACAAACCTATAACCGCAAGCTGAGTGAACTCCTTTATTCTTACCAGCTTGAGAAAAACTTTACAAAGGAGCAGATTCTTGAGGCTTATTTAAATGCAATCTATTTTGGAAACGGCACGTACGGGATCGGAACAGCAGCAACCTTCTATTTTAGCAGACAGATCCAAGAGCTTCATTTAGCAGAGCTTGTTTTTATCAGTGCTATCCCTAATAACCCAACCATGTATGACCCAATAAAAAACTTTCGTAAAACAAAGGATCGCCAAGAGCGCCTGTTAAGCCTGCTTTATCAAACCGGGACTATTTCAAAACAGGAAATGGAAGAAGCTGTCCACTACCCTATTACACTTTCAATTAACAAAAAAGTGGATAGTTATCCAGATTATGTTACGTTTGTTCATGAAGAATTAAAACAATTAATTTCAGAAAAAGAAGGCTATGCTAAAAAGCTTGCTAAATCACAAAACAAAGAGCAAATCGAAAAACAGCTTTCAGAACGAGTTAACGACATCATAAGCAAAGGGATTATTATTCATACAGCATTAGATTCGTCCATACAAACGAAGCTTGATAACGCACTCGAGCAGCATATACCTTCTGACCGAGTGCAGGGTGCAGCGGCAGTAATTGATCATCAATCACATAAGATTGTTGCCCTTTCTGGCGGAAAGGACTATAAAAAGTACTCGTTCCATCGAGCATATCAAGCATATCGCCATCCGGGTTCTGCGATAAAACCTTTGCTTGATTATGCACCTTATATTGATTTAACCGGGGCAACAGCAAATTCTAAGATTGACGCAGGAGCTTTCTGTAAAGCTGATTACTGTCCGGAAAATTATAGTAAAAAGAATTATGGGATGGTGAGCCTCGAAACAGCCTTAAAATATTCATATAATACTGCAGCGGTACGCATGCTAGATAAAATAGGAATTGATACAGGTTTATCCTACTTAGAGCCATTTGGATTTTCTGCTTTATTACAAAATGATTATGACCTATCAGCAGCATTAGGTGCACTTGACATTTCACCGTTAGAAATAACCGGGGCCTATACAGCATTTGCTAATAATGGACTTTATGTTGAAAATCATGCGATACATAAAGTCACCGACTTATCTGGAAAAACGCTCTATGAATGGAAGGAAAATCCTGTTCGAGTTTGGAAGGAAACGACAAATGATCAAATGCGCAAGCTTTTAGCTGCTGTTGTAAAAAGTGGAACCGGACAGAAGGCGGCCGTTAGTAGCGAATATGTCGGCGGAAAAACTGGCACATCCAGTGACTATCGCGACCTTTGGTTTGTCGGCTTAACAGATCGATACACAGCAGGTGTTTGGGTTGGAAAAGATCAGGCTGGCAATGTTAGCAATCTTTATGACCAAGGACCTCAACTGCTGATTTGGAGAGATATCATGAAATAGAAAGAAGGCTGTAAATGAACATTTCAGATGAACGCATATTGCTGTTTGATGGGGTATGTCATTTTTGCAATCATTCGGTTCAATTTGTTATTCGGCATGATAAACAGGGAAAATTTAAGTTTGCGGCCCTTCAATCACCTATTGGGCAAGAACTGCTAAAAAAGCACAATCTTCCTTTACATGATTTTGACAGCTTCGTTCTTATCAAAAATAACACTTGCTATCAAAAATCAACAGCTGCCATCCAAGTTTGCAAAGAATTTGGATGGCTTTGGACATTATGCTCCTTGTTCATCATTGTTCCAAAACCGCTTAGAGACGCTCTCTACAATTTTGTAGCGAAAAATCGCTATAAATGGTTTGGGAAAAGCGACCAATGCATGATTCCTTCCCCTGAAGTTCGGAAACGATTTTTATCATGAGAAAAAGATGGAGCGACTTTATGTCAGCTCCATCTTTTTAATGCTTATCATTTTATCGGCGGATTTCTATTTATATCAGCGTTTTTCTGATTTTATCGGCGAATTTCAGATTATATCGGCGTTATTCTGATTTTATCAGCGAATTTCAGATTATATCGGCGTTATTCTGATTTTATCAGCGAATTTCAGATTTTATCGGCGTTACTCTGATTTTATCAGCAAATTTCAGATTTTATCGGCGTTATTCTGATTTTATCAGCGAATTTCAGATTTTATCGGCGTTATTCTGATTTTATCGGCGAATTTCAGATTTTATCGGCGTTATTCTGATTTTATCAGCGAATTTCAGATTTTATCGGCGTAATTCTGATTTTATCAGCGAATTTCAGATTTTATCGGCGTTATTCTGATTTTATCAGCGAATTTCAGATTTTATCGGCGAATTTCAGATTATATCGGCGTTATTCTGATTTTATCAGCGAATTTCAGATTTTATCGGCGTTATTCTGATTTTATCAGCGAATTTCAGATTTTATCGGCGTTATTCTGATTTTATCAGCGAATTTCAGATTTTATCGGCGAATTTCAGATTTTATCGGCGTTATTCTGATTTTATCAGCGAATTTCAGATTTTATCGGCGAATTTCAGATTTTATCGGCGTTATTCTGATTTTATCAGCGAATTTCAGATTTTATCGGCACTATTCTGATTTTGTCAGCGAATTCTTTTCTAATGATATCCGCCGCAACCGCCTCTAAACCGGCAAACTTGCCATTATACTGTTATACAACTTAAAGCATAAATACATCGTTCCTAATAGAAAAATAAACCAAAATAGGACATGAAACAAAACCAAGCCGATCAAAGAAAAGAAAGTGAGCGAGTTGCTGATTTTGTAGACAATATAGACAAAGTAACAGCCTGTTGCCACAAGAAAGATCGCTACAATCACTAATGGGAATTGAATTGCAGCTAGAGATAGTGCTCCTGCGATTAAGTAGATGGCTGAACCGCCTCTTATTTTTGAAAGATTCTCACCCGTAACATCCTTCGAGAAAAATAAAAGGGAAAGCTCGGTGACTGTGTTTGCAATTAATTTTAATGCTGAAAAAACCATAAAATAGAGCAGCGCAAATAAAATAAATAAAGCCAGTTTAATTCCATTATTCGAAAAAAACTCTAGCATTCCTTCATAGATTCCAAAAATCTGCAGATAATCGATTACCGCCATAACGGTCGCAATCGACAAGGATGTACTGAATAATAAAATCGTAATAAGTGGAAAGTAACTAGTAAAATATGTATTTTTCATTTTCATTCCCCAAATTATCTTTGATTTTTCATCTTCATAATTATGAGGTAGAGATCTCCATTTGACAAGTAAATTTTTACAGTTTCTATGAATATGTACCTATAAAAAAACAGAATGCTTCTATGTATACATCCTGTTTACCGGTTAACGATTCGAACATATTCCCGTGGTTTAAATTTTTCAAATACTTTTTCTTCCTGAAGTAAAAATTCAACCTCTGCCTCTGTATTAATAAGTTGAATAGTTGACTCTCCCTCTATTATCGAATCAACATATTCTCTTTTGATTTTTTCATTTAGAAACCATCCGCTGCCAAACATGCATGAAAACAAGCATCCAGCGACAAGAAGCTTCATTTTTTGCATGAAATCACCTCAAGATTTAGGATGCTCTTTAATCTTAAGAATATACAAGTTCACAGAAATTTGTTATCATTTTTATGTTCATATGAACTTGAAATGAACATTTCAGGTGACGATTTCATACCAATCTGCATTCTAGAACATAATAAATTAGTAAAGCAGCAACCAGATCATTTACCAAATAACGCCAATACTGTAAGGGGGTTAAAAAATGACATTATTACATTTGGCCATTTTATCACCGTTTTTAATAGCCATACTTGTTCCAATCCTGTATAAATTATTCAATAGAATTCATACAGGCTGGTTCGTATTGGTTTTACCAATTCTACTTTTTATCTATTTTTTCCAATATATAAACACGACGATGAACGGTCAGCCAGTCATCTCTACAGCCAATTGGATTCCTTCTCTTGGCATTAATTTTACTGCATACATAGATGGCTTAGGCTTGCTTTTTGCATTGCTCATCACAGGAATTGGTGCACTTGTTATTTTATATTCGATTTATTATCTATCAAAAGATAAAGAGCAATTACATACGTTTTACGTTTATTTGTTACTGTTCATGGGTGCTATGCTAGGTGTTGTCCTATCCGATAACGTAATTGTTCTGTATACGTTTTGGGAATTCACCTCCCTTTCCTCCTTTCTCTTGATTGGGTACTGGTATAAGCGTGAGAAATCCCGCTATGGTGCACAAAAATCGATGTTTATTACGATTTTTGGCGGACTCCTTATGCTTGGCGGATTCATTATGCTTTATATCATGACAAATTCCTTTAGTATTAGAGAAATCATTGGACAAGTGCCTGAAATCACTCAACATGACTTGTTCATCCCTGCATTAATTTTGATTTTATTTGGGGCATTTACGAAGTCTGCACAGTTCCCTTTTTATATCTGGCTGCCAGATGCTATGGAGGCGCCTACACCTGTTAGTGCCTATTTACACTCAGCAACAATGGTAAAAGCCGGAATTTATTTAGTTGCCAGATTCAGCCCTGTATTCGCAGGAACACCTGAATGGTTTTGGATTGTTTCGGCATTTGGGATCTTCACAATGTTCTGGGGCTCTTTCTATGCTGTTAAACAAACAGATTTAAAGGGAATTTTAGCGTTTTCAACCGTCAGTCAACTCGGGATGATTATGTCCATGCTTGGTGTCGGATCTGCTGCCATCGCACTAGATTCAATTGATGATAATCTTTTTATCGTCGCAACACTCGCAGCGATCTTCCATTTAATCAACCATGCTACATTTAAGGGAAGCTTATTTATGGTCGTAGGAATTATCGATCATGAAACAGGTACGCGTGATATTCGGAAGCTTGGCGGTCTAATGAGTCTAATGCCGATTACCTTTACAATTTCAATAATCGGGGCCTTCTCAATGGCAGGCTTGCCGCCATTTAATGGATTTTTGAGTAAAGAGATGTTCTTTACTAGTATGCTTCATGTTCTTGAAATGGACTTTTTTAATGCTGAAACGATCGGGCTTTTATTCCCGATTATCGCTTGGGTCGGAAGCATCTTTACATTCATATACAGCATGGTTCTTGTGTTTAAAACATTTACCGGGAAATATCAGCCTGAGAAGCTTGAGAAAAAGCCGCATGAGGCGCCAATCGGGATGCTGATTTCACCGATTATATTAGCGTCGCTTGTGATTATTTTCTTTTTCTTCCCTAACATTTTAGCGTACACGATTATAGAACCTGCCATGGCTTCCATTTTGCCAAACTTACTTAGGGACGGTGGACATTTCCATGTTCATCTAAGCCAGTGGCACGGCCCTACACCTGAGCTCTATATGACGATTGGTGTAGTCTTGCTGGGAGCACTGGGCTATTTCACATTGACAAAATGGCGCGGCGTTTATCGCATCGTTCCAGAAAAGCTTACATTAAATAAAGGATATGACCGAGCCTTATATCGTCTTGATAAATCCTCTCTAGGGATAACAAAATTCTATATGACAGGATTTATTCGGGATTATTTAGTTTATATCTTTACATTTTTTATCGTTATTTTAGGAACTGCGCTTATCTTGAAACAAGGATTTTCTTTTTCGCTAGAAGGCACGGCACCTGTGGGAATTTATGAAGCGGTTCTTGCTGCGGTAATGATCATTGGAACGATCACTGTTTTATTTTCCAAATCCCGTTTAACAGCAATCATTGCCCTTGGATCAGTTGGGTATTCGTTAGCACTCTTTTTCGTTTTATTTAGAGCTCCGGATTTAGCTCTTACTCAATTATGTATTGAAACCGTTTCAGTTGCTCTGTTCTTACTTTGCTTTTATCATTTACCAGAGTTTAAGAAGAAGGAGAAAAAGCTTCGGTTTAGAATGACGAACCTAATCATTTCCTTAGGGGTAGGAACGATCGTGACACTGATTGCATTGTCAGCAAACAGTCAGCGTACTACAGACACCATTGCAAGCTATTTTATTGAAAACAGCTATAAGCTTGCAGGCGGGAAAAACATGGTAAATGTCATCCTCGTCGATTTTAGAGGTTTTGATACATTGTTTGAAATTACCGTTTTGGGCATTGCCTCGTTAGGAATCTATGGCATGATACGCCTGAATGTAAGGAGGGAGGAAGAAGGGTGAAGAAAACAAATATAAAAACAAACGATCTCATATTCCAGACAGTAACAAAGGTCGCTGTGTTTATTATTATTATTTACTCCCTCCATCTCTTCTTTTCTGGACACTATACTCCAGGAGGAGGATTTATCGGCGGATTAATGACAGCTTCAGCAATTGTGCTGTTACTTTTAGCATTTGATATAAAAACAGTTGTGAATTCGTTGAAAATTGACTATATCAAATTGACGGCAACCGGTCTGCTTATTGCTCTAATGACCGGGGTGGGTTCATTCTTTTTCGATGTTCCATTTTTAACCCACACGTTCAGTTATGTTGATCTCCCTGTACTTGGGAAAACCTCATTAGCAACTGCCGTCCTATTCGATCTAGGTGTTTATCTCGTTGTTATTGGTGTAACAATGACCATTATCCAAACGATTGGAGAGACGGAATAATGGAAGTTTTAATGTCTATCGTGGTTGGTGTTCTTTTTACTGCTGCCGTTTATTTAATGCTTTCCAAAAGCTTATTGCGCATCATTATTGGAACTGGTTTACTAAGTCATGGCGCCCATTTATTAATATTAACAATGGGCGGACTAAAAAAGGGAGCTGCCCCCCTGCTTGGTGAGCATGCTCAAAGCTATGTTGATCCATTGCCGCAAGCGTTAATTTTAACAGCGATCGTAATTAGCTTCGGGGTTACATCGTTTTTCCTCGTCCTAGCTTATCGATCCTATCAGGAGCTTGGAACAGATGATATGGATCAACTAAGGGGAAATGATTATAATGAATAACTTAATTATCTTACCAATCGCTATACCTTTATTCGCAGGGATCATCTTAATCTTTTTTAATAAAAACATCAAGATTCAGAGATGGCTGAGTGCGATCGCTTCATTAGCCGGAATCATGATTTCGTGTATTATTGTTCAAACGGTTCACACAAATGGAATACAAACATTGGAGATTGGAAATTGGAAGGCGCCCTATGGCATTGTTTTTGTTGCGGATATGTACTCAAGTTTACTCGTTTTAACAACTAGTATTATTGCCTTTACATCGTTATTGTTCGCTTTTTCATCGATAAATATGGAGAGGGAAAAATTCTATTTTTATCCTGGTGTACAATTTCTCATTTTAGGTGTATCAGGCGCTTTTCTAACTGGTGACATTTTCAACCTGTTTGTTTTCTTTGAAGTGATGCTCATGTCTTCATATTTATTAATCGTATTAGGGAGCTCGAGATTTCAGCTTCGTGAATCAATTAAATACATTCTCGTAAACGTCATTTCGTCTGCGCTTTTCGTTATCACGGTTGCGTACCTTTACGCTGTTACTGGAACATTAAACATGGCGGATTTAAGTGTAAAAATAGCTGAAATGGGGCAAACGGGGCTGCTAACCGTTATTTCCCTCCTATTTTTAATTGTATTCGGTCTGAAGGGTGCCCTTTTTCCGCTATATTTTTGGCTGCCTGGTTCATATCAAGCACCGCCATCCGTTGTCACTGCCCTATTCGGTGCGCTGTTAACAAAGGTTGGAATATACTCAGTAACGAGAGTTTTCACGCTTATTTTTTATCATGATCCATCCTTTACCCATCAATTATTGGCATGGTTAGCTGCCTTCACGATTATTTTCGGAGTCATTGGTGCAATCGCATATTGGGATGTCAAAAAAATTGTCATCTACAATATTATCACTGCTGTAGGCATTATCCTATTTGGCGTGGCTGCAAATACGCCAAATGCTGTTGAAGGGTCCGTGTATTATTTAGTTCATGATATGATCATTAAGGGGGCATTGTTTTTCTTAGCTGGAGCGATCATTGCGATAACTGGAACAAGCAATTTACGAAAAATAAGCGGGTTGATTGCAAGTCATCCGTTTTTGGGCTGGATGTTCTTTATTGCTGCATTATCACTGGCAGGAATTCCGCCGTTTAGCGGATTTGTTGGAAAGCTGAAAATCATCCAAGGCGGTTTTGAAGCTGGGGAATATACGATTTCCTTTATCGTCCTTCTCTCAAGTCTGCTCGTCCTTTATTCTGTTATGAAGATCTTTATTAACGGCTTTTGGGGAGAACCGAAGCCGGAAATGGCATCCAAAAAAGGATCGGCAAAAGGAATGCTCTTACCGATTGTCATCTTGCTCACATTAACTGTTGCATATGGATTAGGTGTTGAATGGATATCACCTTATATATCGCAAGCTACCGAAACTCTGCTTGACCCGACAATCTATATTCAAGCAGTATTGAAGGAGTAGTGAATATGGCATTTCAAATTTTACTTAATTTTTTTCTAGCGTTTATATGGATGTTTCTATCAAATGATTATTCAACTCTAGCATTTTTTAAAGGTTATTTCTTTGGCGGACTTATTATCTTTGCGTTCAGGAAATTTTTTGACCATCGCTTTTATTTACTAAATGTGATTGCTGTCATCAACCTTTTCTTTATTTTTTGCATTGAGCTTGTTAAAGCAAATATCTCTGTGTTAAAAGTCATTTTATCACCAAAGCTTACAATGCGCCCAGGCATTTTTGCGTTAGAAACAGAGCTTGAGAAGGATTGGGAAATTACCATCCTATCGAATTTAATTACCTTAACACCAGGTACACTCGTGTTAGAGGTTTCTGAGGACAATAAAACCCTCTACATTCATGCAATGGATATTGAGGATGTAGAGCAAGCACGCCTTGATATTAAAAATTCATTTGAAAAGGCTATTAAGGAGGTGAGCCGTTAATGTTTGAATTTGTCATCGGCCTCTCGCTGCTCATTGTTGCAATTTCAACTTTATTATTTGTTTACCGCCTTGTGAAGGGGCCTTCCACACCCGATCGAGTGATTGCGCTAGATGCGATAGGCATAAATTTAATTGGCATTACGGCCATCATCTCAATCGTTCTCAATTCAAATGCATTTGTGGAGATCATTCTCTTAATCGGGATTCTAGCATTCATTGGAACCGTTGCTTTTTCAAAATGGCTGGAGAAAGGAGAAATCATCGAAAATGATCGAGATCAGTAAATTTATCGTAGGCTTTCTCGTTCTCCTTGGCTCCCTATTCAGTTTAGTGGCAGCGATCGGTGTTGTCAGGCTTCCAGATACGTACACACGCAACCATGCTGCCTCAAAAAGTTCAACCTTAGGGGTTTTAAGTATTCTGTTAGGCTTATTTATGTATTATTTACTAATTGATCATCATGTTAGTGCCCGTATACTCTTAGGAATTGTTTTTGTCTTTCTTACATCACCTGTAGCTGGTCATCTCATTATGAGGGCTGCCTACAATATGGGTGTTCCTTTATGGGCTAAGAGTGTCCGTGATGACTTGAAAACGGCACGGAAAGCTAAGAAAGAAGAGAACAAGTAACTACTGACTTTAATGTAATGTGTTAATACCCGTATTTGTGATAAAAAGACAATTAAAACATCAAAACCCCCTTTTTCGAAATCGAATTTTGAAAATAGGGGGTTTTTCAACAATCTGAGGATTCCTATTAGAATCCTCCCATTTTTAAATAATATTACCGTTTCGACACTTAATACCGAAAGCGTTATAAAATAAACCGACAAATCCCGTTCTGCTAGCAGTTTTTACCGAAATATCTTTTATTGCTTCTTTTTTAGAATAGCCATTGTACACCGTGACAAACAAATTAATTCATTCTCTTCATCAACAATCTTAACTTCCCATACCATTGTTGTTTTTCCCCTATGAGCAGGCTTAGCGTATGCGGTCACGGTCCCTGATTTTTTCCCGCGAATATGATTTGCATTGATTTCCAGTCCGACACAAGCTTCTGTTTCCTGGTCAATTAAAGAATAGGCGCCTATGCTTGCGACTGTTTCCGCCAATGCGACAGAAGCACCGCCGTGTAATAATCCAAACGGTTGATGTGTACGGTGATCAACCGGCATTGTCGCTACTACTCCCTCTGCTGAAACCGATGTGATCTCTATACCTAATGCCTCCATTAAGGTATTCTTCACATTAACGTCCACTTCACTACCTCCTTCATCTTGTAATGTCTTTATGTAGAATACAATGAGTATAACACAGCCTAATCGTTATTTTCTTAGTAAAACCACCACAAAAAGCAAATAGAAACATAGAAATAGCAATGTAGGTGTTATAGCCAGAATGTCCATATGATAACCCCCTATCTTATGAAAACGGTTAACCGTTTTCATGCAGGCTTTGTTACCATCATAAAGCATGAACATCATGACAATGTTTATCCTATGTTTAATTTTCGTAAAAACTAGATTAGACTTTGTAAATGCAAAAAAGAAGCCAAATGAACAGGCTCCTTATCCTCTACTATTCAATAATTCCCTCTGCTTTTGCAATGAGAACTGCCTCTGTACGGGTATTGACATTTAATTTATTGAAAATGGATGTCAAGCTGTATTCAATCGATCTTTTGCTTAAATGCAACTGATCGGCAATTTCTTGATTGGTTAACCCTTTTTCAACCTCATGCAGAATCGCTTTTTCACGTTCGTTAAACACATTTTGAACAGAGTCAGAATCAGCAGTTTTTGATTGTTTATGATGAAGCAGATTTCTTAAATATTGATAAGGGACGACTATATCTCCATTAATGGCATGACGAACAAAGGAGAGCAGCTTTTCCTTGGACTCGGTCTTGCTGATTGCTCCATGAATGCCAAGTCGAAGTGCCTCCTCTAAATAATCCTCCACATCATAGCCAGTATACAAGATAATTTTGCATGAATGCTCCATGCGAATAATCGTTTTAGAAAGCTCCATTCCGTTAATGTCCCCAAGATTCAAATCCATTAGTATCGCATCAAATGGGGAAAAATCATATTGTTCAAAAGCCTCAACTGTATAGGGAGGATTTAAGCAATCTACCTGAACTCCGGGCTCCGCTTCCAGAATAGCTTTTGTCCCTTCTCTTACTGCTGGATGATCATCGATAACTAAAATCGTTATTTTTTCTTTCATTTTTTTCACCCTTTAATAAAGTACTTAGCAATGAGATGTCCAATTAAGAAGGGGCTGTCTCATGAAGGGTTGGACCCCTTCGTTTTGAGAAAGCCCCTTTAGTAGACGCTGAACCTAAATCTCAACATCAATTTTTAATCCATTACCTTTTGCTGTGTCAATGTTAATTGATCCTTTTAAGGCTTTTACCCGCTCACTAATTCCTGACAATCCCATGCTTTCGGTTTTATCATACATATGATTATAATCAAACCCGACCCCATTGTCCTCATAATGAAGAACTATTTTTTCTTTTATACAAACAAGAATGATTAAAACTTGGGATGCTTTTGAATGCTTATGGGCATTTGTCAGCAATTCTTGAACAATACGATAAAGATTTAATTGTGTATCAATATCGAGATTCATTGTAAAGTTTCCTGTATTTAATCTTATATCAAAGTCTACAATTTCCTGATACTGCATCACAAGCTTATTAAGTGCCTTAACCAAGCCCAAATCATAAAGCAGTTGCGGCCGCAATTCCTGGCAAGTTTCGCGTGTGGTTTTAATGATTTTGGTCATATTGCTATTCATTTCTTGCAGCTGCTTTTTTAATTCTGTTGAGTCCACATCAATTCCAGTTAGGACAAGCTCACACTGTCTTTTTAAAGAAACCAAATCCTGAAGCACTGAATCGTGAAGGTCCTTTGCAAGATTAGACCGTTGCTTTTCTTCAATTGAAAATAACAGCTTTGTGAGCCATGCTGGATTTTGCCCCTCAGTTTCAATCTTCTGCAAATGCTGCATGAGCTCGTCAATTTTTAAAAAGTTTTCTAACGAAACATTGGTATAAAAAGATAAGGTTTTCAGCCATGATATTTCATCACGTGTAAGTCTCGGCGTATTTAAGATGGACAGACAAAGCAGCACATAGTTCTTATCCTCGGTTTCTCCAACATTGATGACAAATCCCTTATCAAGTTCAATAATTTTCCCAATTTCATTCGAAACAGCTTTTATTTCTGAAAGATATGGTCCATAGTCCGCCTCTTTCGCATGTGGGTCAACAGACCTAATCTCTTTTTGCTTATCCACCTCAATAAAAAAGGCCTTGCTGACAAGCAAAACGTCCACGATCACCTGTTTTAGCTCGGAAACAACCTGATCCAAATTGCTCGACTTCCGAATACTTTGCGTATATTTAAAGATACTGTCCTGGTAATTGTATTTTTCCGAGAACCTTTTCAGCCTAAAGCGGAAGTCGAAGATTTCTTTAATATAAAATACTCCAATTATAGCTAAATAAATATATACTGAAAGCTGAATTGGATAAAAACCAGGATTATTTTCCTTTAAATTCAACATGATCCCAACCAAAATAATGGCAGGAATGATCGCTAATAATGAATAATACCTTAGCCTGCCCAATAAAAATTCTATGTCATATATTTTAGTAGCAATAAATTGATAAACTAACGAAAAAGGAATTAACAATAGGAATGCTGATAGAAATGTCGGTGAAAACACATATCTCTGAAAGATCAAATATGGCATTACGTAAAATAATAAAAACGGTGTAAAAGCAAGAACATTTGTTACAATTAAGATCTTAACGATATATGCTTGTTCTGAATATTTTATTTTTTTCAATCCTGTAAATTTTAATACAAAGGTTAAGATAAGCATAATAAAAAAAGAACTAAGGTTTAATAATCTATTAATACTGAAATTTACCAATAACATATTAAAAACTATTTCTGCAACGATATTAATAAAAACAAGCAAATAACCGAAACGGATGAAATTAAAATGAAAAAGCTTTTTTCCTAGTTCTTTGAAATATTGATAAATAAAATGAAGATAGCTCACTGGAACTAATATAAATAGCGTTAGATTAATGTATCGGCTAATTATATCCCCTCTGGAGGAACCACTTGCACTTATATAAGCTAATGCAATTATCAATAGAAACAAATTTAATAAATGGGCAGATTTTAGGTTTGCTTCTTTATTTGAACGATAAACAAAATAAATACAAAATAAGCATAAAAAAAGGACGGTTAAAGGTATGACCGTTATAAATAAAATTTGAAAACTCATTAAGGTTTTAGGAACTTTATATTCCCGTATTATTCCTTTTTTTTCTAATTTAAATGTAAAAACTTGCTCAAAAAGACCATTTCTAACAGCAGGATAATGTAACATAGGATCTTTATTATTGATCTCTACTACAACATCTCCAACATTTATTCCTACTTTTTCAGCCCATGTTTTTGGTTCTATATTAGCTATAATCATTTTATTTTCATTTGTTACTTCTACTCCAGCTCCAACGTAGGGATACTTGAAATTTAGCAGTATTATATAAGCAACTAGAATTATACTGAATATTACTGTTAGTTGGAGTATCCTATTAAAAGTAAATCGCATTACAAACACCTTTCAGCTTAAATTAATACCAATAAAAATTCTTTAAAGAGCCTGTTCCAAGAATTCCCTCAACCACACCCAAAACATCATCTACATCCACACCAAGTAAGCTTGCTTGACCATTAACAACTTTTTCTAATACATCGGGATTTTCAATTAAAAAGTTTACAATTTCGTTCATGGTTTTATCACTCCTTAGAATGTTTTATTAGTTTTAATGATATTAGTTTTCAAGGTTTCAATTTGCTTTGCATCGATTTTCAATTCTTCGATCATTCGTATCGCCCTATTGATGGAAACTTGTCTAATAACATTTAAATACTGGGCAACTCCAGAATCGATGAGTTTTTGTTTATAGTTTTTGATATCGCCAAATTCCTCATTAATCTCTTTTCCACTCGCAAAAAACGTTAACAGGTCATGAGCATGCTTGTTGTAGCCCTTTTGCAAATATAAAATCGGCAAGGATTTCTTTTGGAGCGAACGGTCATTTTTCATCGGATGAAAGAGGTCTCTGAAATCGTTATCAGCTTGGGCAGCAATACCAATCTGATAAGAGTATTCCTCTACCACAGGGTAATGGGCATTCGCTAACAGCATCCCGCTAACAGAGGCCAGTGCAATAAGCGACCCTGACTTAAGCTTCATCATCTCTAAACATTCTTTTTCTGTATTTAATGAATTTTGCAAATCATCGTGCTGCCCTTCCATTGCTTGAACAGCGTATTTATTAACAGCATGCAAAATCTGATGTTGAAACGGTGAAGATAGTGTTAAAAAAGTGTGTTGGCTAACTGTATACAGTGTCGTAGCAGCATTTAAAGCAATAGCAGGATCAATTTGCATCCAAGGCTCAAGCTTATTATCCAAGTCCTCCAGGTCATCAAACATATCAAACGATAAAATTAACAATTCAATAGCTGCTGCCATCCGCAGAACTTCTGGGTCTTTTCCCCCGAACACCTTATGATGAACTAGTGCCAAATGACCAAAATTAAAACTTTTTTTTTCATTAACAAAGGAGTGTAATAGGTTTTGCAGATTAGGATTCTTAACATTTATGGCAATCGCCTGGTTCATCTGTTGCTTTATAGATTGAAAGTCTACATCTACTATCACAATCACCCCTTCGGCTTAATATTACTATACAAAAGAGGATTTGAGTAGTAAAAATAGTATATTGTACCCTATTCCATTCCATTTTTACCTATTTCACTTAAAAATGTCAATTAATAACACAAAAAAACTTGGCAAAAGTGCCAAGTTTTTTTAAGCTTATTCATTTAAGAGACGTTCAATACTGCATATTTATCATACTTATCAATACTTTTATTTATACTGTGTAATGATTCTTTCGTTTCTTTAATTTCTTGTTCAAGTTTCAGTAGCAGCTTCGTCATTTCTTCAATCTTTTGCTGATCCATCGTTTCACACTCCTTATAAGTTGGTAAGCGAATGCATGGCCAACGTACACAACATTATTGTTCTATCTATTAAAATTCTAAAATACTTTCCGTTGATTTTCACCGAAAATAATACGTAATACTCAATGCGTGATACCGCAAACAAACGCAATAGTCCAAATTATGTATTTTCGATACATCTTTATACCTGATTCAGTCATCTCTATGTCTTTTTTCTCCTGCTTAACGATACGTGTCTTCTTAGAAGCAAATTGGGGGGATGCTGTTATTTTTTTATTCAAAACAAAAGGTTGACTCCCTAGCGTATTCAAACATGCATACGGAGGAAGTCAACCCATTTGTTTTTATACTGTTAGGATATTATGATCAAAAATATTCTGCGCCTTTATAATTGCTAGTTCAATTAATTCTGCTTTTTTCTCTTTTGGCCCCTGATACTCTAAGGTGTAGTCTTCAATTCCAGTTTTTGAAAACAAGCATTCCATTTTAATTTTGCAATTGTCTTTCATAACCGAAAATACTGCAACCATCTTATCGTCCAAGACAAAAAATGTTGGCTGCCCTCCCATAGAGATAAAGACCTCCTTTAATTGCTCATTTTTCATTTTCAAAAAAGGCTTTTACAATTATTAAAATTCTACGGCCTATGTATGTTTCCTTTTTATTTTTCTTAATTTTTTATTTTTTTGTCTGTAGGAAAAAAAATTTTAAAAAAAGGATTTTTCTTATTCCTCATTATGCTCTAAAACGCTAAAAACTTACGCTATTTTCCTTTACCCATTGGTGTTAAATCTTAACAAGGATACATTGCTTTATCCCGTCAAAACTAGAAGAAGTGGGGTGAAAAAAATTGGATTTTTTCTCTATTGAGTTTTTTACTGCACTTCTGTCAATCGTAATGATTGACTTAGTTCTTGCCGGTGATAATGCTATTGTCATCGGGCTTGCTGCCCGTAATCTTCCTAAGGATCAGCAAAAGAAAGTGATTCTTTTTGGAACGATAGGGGCCATTTTTATAAGGGCTATTGCAACTTTGGTTGTTGTTTATTTGCTAAAGATACCTGGACTTCTTCTTGTTGGGGGCTTGGTTTTATTATGGATTGCTTACAACTTAATGACGGAAGAAGATAGTCATGAGGTAAAATCAACCTATAGCTTCTGGGCAGCGATACGCACCATTATCATTGCAGATGCAGCAATGGGGCTTGACAATGTGCTGGCAGTAGCTGGAGCAGCACACGGAAGCTTTTTATTAGTCATTTTAGGCTTGTTAATCTCCATCCCAATTGTTGTCTGGGGGAGCACAGTCATTTTGAAATTCATGGAAAAATACCCGCAAATTATATTAGTGGGTGCCGCAGTTGTCGCTTGGACAGCTACAAAAATGATTGTAAAAGAACCTTTTCTTCAAAACCTTTTTGCGGATGAATGGGTTCAATATGCCTTTGAAATCATTGTCGTGGCAGCCATCTTAATTGTGGGTTATATTAAAATGAAGCGCAACATTTTAAGTGAAGAAACAAGAGAAAAAAGTGCTAGTTAGTGAAAGTTAACTAGCACTTCTAATATTGAAATCATATCTGAAATTAACATTTATAGAATCGAAAGTATTAAAAGTGTTTTAAAAAGCTAATTGTCATCTTTATCCAACCGAAAAAGGATAACCACAATGGGATACTTAATAATGTTGCCCAAAACATACCTTTCATAAAGTTTTCTTCGTGCATTTTCCTCACACCTCTCAAAATTAGATGTTAATCCTATCTTTTCCATGGTGTATGTATTTAAACATTTAGAAAACGCTTACATTTTTTATTCCTTCTTGCTATTATCTTTATTCCGTTTCTAGAAGCTTAATTCCTTCGAAAAAATTTCTTCATTTTCTTACATTGTTTTTAACTTTCCCTATTTTTAAAAGATAAAAACACATTAATTATTTTATCCGCATATAGTGTTACATATTATTGGTAAGGAGTGGGAAGTATGCCTGCCATTAACGGGAAACAGTACTTAGCACGTATGAACCAATTAAAGCCCGAGGTGTGGATAAAAGGTGAAAAGATAAAAGGGAATTTATCAATGCACCCTGCATATAAAGGGGCGATGAAGACAAAAGCAGCTCTTTACGATTTACAGGTTCATCCTGAGTTAATCAATAACATGACATATAGGTCGCCCAAAACAAATGATCGGGTCGGGTTATCGTTTTTACAGCCTAAATCAAAGGAAGATCTTGAAGCGAGGAGGCATATGATCAAGATTTGGGCGACAAAAACGGCGGGAATGATGGGACGAACGCCTGATTATTTGAATACAGTTCTTATGACGTTAGCCGCTTCGGCAAGTATTCTTAATGATCAAGACGAAGAGTTTAGCAAAAACCTTATCAATCTCTATGAAATGGCGCGTGAAAAAGATCTTTCTTTTACCCATAGCTTTATCAATCCACAGGTGAATCGGTCCTCAAGCTATGTTGAACAATCTGGTCAGCCAATTGCTCTCACGATTGTGAAAAAAACTTCAGATGGACTTATCGTTAACGGAGCCAGACTTTTGGCGACTCAAGGGGGCATGACTGATGAGGTCTTTGTATTACCATCAGGCTCTTATCCAATGGATGAAGAGTATGCTTTTTCTTTTAGTATTCCGACTGATACAAAGGGCTTAAAGTTTGTATGCCGCGAATCTTATTATCAAGGTGAATCAACGGTTAATTATCCCCTTTCATCGCGTTTTCATGAAATGGATACAATCATGATTTTTGATAAGGTGCTGGTACCTTGGGAGCGTGTATTTTTTTATCACCGGCAAGATATAGCACAAAAGCTCTTTTCCAAAAGCAGCTTTACATCACAAGCGCTTCACCAAGTTGTGATTAGGCAAATTACAAAAACTGAGTTCATTTTAGGGCTTGCCCAGAAAATGGTGCTCACTTTGAATGTATCAGAATATCAGCATATTAAGGAAAAAATAAGTGAAATCATCATCGGGTTAGAAACGATGAAGGCGCTATTGGATCGCGCTGAGCTCCAAGCTAGTGAGGATGACTGGGGATCCGTAGTTCCGAATGTGAACTCATTATATGTTGCCATAACGATGTTTCCAAAACTATATCCACGGATCATTGAAATCTTACAGCTTATTGGAGCAGGGGGCTTAGTTTCTCTTCCAAATGAAGAGGATTTCCAGTCCGAATTAAATGTAGAAATGGCTCAGTATTGCCAGGGAACTGCCTGTGATGCAATCACAAAAACGAAAATTTTCAGGCTTGCCTGGGACTTAACCATGAGTGCCTTTGGAACGCGCCAAACACAATATGAACGTTATTTTTTTGGAGACCCAGTGAAGCTGGCTTCCAATATCTATAACAGCTACCCAAGGGATGAATATATTAAACAAGTTGAAGATTTTTTAGAATAAATTAAAGAGGCTCACTAATCTTAGAGCCTCTACTAATTGCTTTACATTTCTCCAACCCAGTGAATTAATTTAGCCGCCAACTCTTCCGCTGTATTTTCCGCTGCGTTTTTCGACAAGGACGCAATAAGCCGAGCTTTAAGCTCTTCTCTTTCCTCCTCATATTGCACCGTTGTTGACCATTCAATTTCAGGTATCGCAATCATGGTGAATTCCTGTTTTTTATTTTCATATATGTAAACATTTTCTATAAAAGCATTTCCATTATGTACGTTTGCTTTTCTTATTTTCATATACAACATCCTTTCCCACTTTCATCTGCTATAATTATAGTAAATTTTGCAAAGCAAAAAAAGGGTGTGACCCGTTTTTATAATGTATCCTATAGAGTAGGCACTAAAAAAAAGTGCTCTTTCTATAGGGTACATTTTAGTTTGGAGTCTGCCCCTTTTTTTGTTAGCTATTAAAGAAATCGGATTGATCAAACAGGTCAATATCACTAAAATTTGTTATATTGAATAGATTATGCATTTCAATAAAATCCCCGCTATTGGCTACACCAGAGCCTGATGAAGACTTATCTGCACTTTTTGGAGATAAGCTGAATGAATCTCCTACCTTAAAAATCGCATTTCCCTCAATCGAGTTCAATTGAACCGGACCGACAATTGCAGGCATTGCTCTTCCTCCCTTTCTTGCCCATAAAGCAGCTTTAACGTCATTATATGGGCAAAAGGAAAAAGGGTTCTACTTACCCTTCAGCTTTCTCCATCTTAAGCTCCTTTTTGTATTTCATTCTTAATTTTATTAGTCTAATAATATTCAGAATGACCGCCTTTAACACGGCATAGGTTGGAACAGCTAATATCATCCCGATAATTCCTCCAAAGCTTCCTGCACCAATTAATAATAAAATAATCGTTAACGGATGAGTGTTTAATCGTTTCCCAATAATAAGAGGTGAGAGAAAGTTCCCATCGATCTGCTGAACAACAAGTACGACAAGAGCTGCCAAGAGCGCCTTCGTTGGTGACTCAAGCAGAGCGATAATCACAGCAGGTGCAGCACCAATGAACGGTCCTAAATAAGGGATAATGTTCGCAACAGCCACGACAATTCCAAGAACTAACGAATAATCTAATCCAATGATTGTATAACCGATGAAACACCCTAAACCAACGGCAAGTGACACGATTAGCTGTCCTTGAATATAAGCTGATAAGGTTTCATTTAAATCATGGAAAATTTTAATTCCCTCACGACGATAGGCAGAAGGAAGGATTTTCACTGCGGTTGAAGGCAGCTTGTGACCGTCCTTTAGCATATAGAATAAAATAAACGGAACCGTAATGATTGTTAACGTAATATCTGTTACAACGCCTAAAATCTTTGTAAAACTGGCAGTAATGTTTTCAGGCAAGCTTGTTGCATAGTCTGATAGTGTAGCCTCGATTTGCTCAAAGGAAACATACTCCTGTTCCATCAGCCATTTAAATCCAGGTGATTGCGACATATTTAAAATAAACTCTGTTATTTCTCCAATATATGTAGGAAAATTTTCAACCAAGTCAGTGGCCTGGTCCGAAAGAATGGGGCCAATAAAGGCAATAAGTGCGGAAATAACTCCGATAAACACAATATATGGAATTAATATTGCCAATGTTCTCGGAACCTTTCCTCTTTCAAGCAGCTTCACTAATGGAGCAAAAATAAAATACAAAATCCCTGCAATGAGAATCGGAAAGAATAGCGTCGAAGCAAAGACAATGATCGGTTCAAACAAAAAGGATACCTTTGTACCAACATAAATAATTAAGAGCAGCAATAAAATCTGCAATGACCAAAAATGAATCTTTGATTTAAACACACTTTTTCCTCCTGTTTCGTGAGAACCTTTTGTTCTAGGCAAAATGGCTAGAGCAGGCATAAGAATTAATTATGTATACGAATGTTTTTGATAAATGGTTTCAAAAATGTCTTTCTTTCTATAACAAATGTACAATATTTTTCTTACGTTTACCAATAATATCCTGCTTCCTTACATATTTTCTTTTTGTAAAACGAAAAAAGCAGCTAGACTTATAATCTAACCACTTCTCCAATTACGTAAACCTAATCCTCAACTTCCAGTAGCTGTACTGGTTCTAGCTCAGGTATTTTTTGAATTTCAACTGAGCGGATGAGATGACCTTCCATATCAAGAATATGAAACTCAAAACCATTGTAATTCAGCTTATCTCCCTGTTTACTCTCAATATTTTGGGTAAGAATCCAACCGCCAAGTGTATCAATGTCTTCATCATTTATATCTAAGCCTAGCATATTATTAATCTCGGAAATAAGCACTTTTCCATCAATTACAAAATGCGAGTCACCGCGCTTTTGAATGTCCGGTACCTCATCTTGGTCAAATTCATCGCGGATATCGCCGACAATCTCTTCAATGATATCCTCTACTGTCACAAGACCGGCTGTGCCTCCGTACTCATCAACTAATATTGCCATATGCACGCGCTCTTTTTGCATTTTAATTAATAAATCATGAATCGGAATGGATTCAATTACTTGAATCACGGGACGAATATATTTTTCTATTGTTGTAGCATTTCTTCTTTCGGGTGTTAAATAATACAAATCTGTAAAAATTTCTTTTAGATTAACCATACCAATGATATGGTCTTTATCCCCGTTTACGACAGGATAACGGGTGAATTTTTCGTTTCTCATGATTTCTATGTTTTCATGAAACGTTTTTTCCACTGATGTTGTTACGATTTCTGTCCGCGGCACCATAATTTCTTTTGCGATTCGTTCATCAAATTCAAAAATACGGTTTACATATTTAAATTCTGACTGATTGATCTCACCGCTTTTGTAGCTTTCAGAAAGAATAATTCGGAGCTCCTCTTCTGAGTGGGCTAATTCATGCTCTGATGCGGGTTTCAGACCAAATAACCTAACAAGCAAATTAGCTGATCCATTTAATATCCAAATAAATGGGAACATCACCTTGTAAAATAAGATAAGCGGTCTTGCAAAGGCTAATGTAATAAATTCCGCTTTCTGAATCGCCACTGTTTTAGGAGCAAGCTCTCCAATGACAACATGTAAAAATGTAATGGCAAGAAAGGCAATCACAAAAGTTAAAAGGTGGACAAGCGACTCATTCAAATGAAAGGTTTCAAAAAGCGGATGGAGCAATCTTTCTACTGTCGGTTCTCCGAGCCAGCCCAGTCCTAATGCAGTGATGGTTATTCCTAGCTGACATGCCGATAAATAGCCATCAAGATTTGAAGTCACTTTCTTCGCAGCTATTGCAGAAGTGCTCCCCTCTGCAATAAGCTGATCAAGCCGTGAACTTCTTAATTTAACGATCGCAAATTCCGAAGCTACGAAAAATGCCGTTATTGCTATTAATATCGCAACAATTACCAGGTTAACTATATCCAAAATAAGGGACTGGCCTTCAATGGTAAACCATTAACTTTCTCGCTTGGACAGTCCCAGTCACCTCCTAGGAAATGAAATTTTCTCTGTCAGGTTATTTTTCCTCTCTTTAGAAGAAGATCATAACAAATCTTAAACTTTCAAAAAGAGCCATTCATACTCCTGCTACATATGTTAAAGCAGCGGCACTTAACAATTTATTTATGCAATGTTCTTCATCGTTAAGGATCATTTTTTACACACGAGCTTGTTACATATTATTCCTCGCTATTATTCATCCCTGTAAACATTAGGATAAAACGTAACAATTCCATTATAGCAACTATTGTCGCAGCAACATATGTCAGAGCAGCAGCGTTTAAGACCTTTCTCGCTCCACCCTCTTCGTTGTTTCGAATCATACCAGAGCTCACCATAAAATCATGTGCTCTTGATGAAGCATTGTACTCAACCGGCAGAGTAACTACCTGAAAGAGTACAGAAGCCGCGAAGAATACAATTCCAAGGAGTAACATTCCGGAAGCCTGCATCAGTATACCAGCTAGAATAAAGAAAAAGGATAGGTTTGAACCCCAGTTCGCCACTGGTACAAGAGCGTGTCTGATTCTAAGCGGGGCATAGTTCACTTGATCTTGAACAGCATGACCACATTCATGTGTGGCTACTGATATAGCCGCTATCGAATTTCCATAATAATTGTCCTGAGATAAACGTACTGTTTTACTTCTAGGGTCATAATGGTCCGTTAGTTTACCTCTTACTGCTTCAACTTTAACATGATATAATCCATTCTCGTCTAAAACCCGCCTTGCAGCTTCAGCACCGGTAATGCCCGATGATGTCCCTACATTTGAATATTTATTATAAGTGTTTCTTAAATACAATTGAATCAATAATGGTACAGCCATTATGATAATAAAATAAATAAGAAATCCCATATTGGTAAAACCTCCTATAAAGAAATTTTTTAAAATCTCACTGACTAGTGAGTTTGAATTTTATTTGCATCTATTATACCCCTGTTTATTCTGGCCCTTCTTATGTTTTATTAGACAATTAAAACTGTTGCAAAAGAAACAACAACGATTGCATTAGAGCCCTGCTTTGCGGAGTAATCTGCTTTGAAACCTTTTTTTGTGAATCCTCGCTTAAGCGATCAAAAATCGGCTTCAATTCGTTAATTTCAATTTCAAGCTGCTTCATATGGGCTGCCAAAATTTCCGCCTGTTTTAAGCATTTATCCTGCTGTTGGCCCGATTGCCTTCCCGAACGCTTCAGCTCCAGACGTTCTTTAATATCCTGTAAGCTCATATTTAATTCTTTGCACATTTCAATAAAGCGAATATCATTAATCGATTGTTCAGAATATAAACGGTAGTTTGAGGAAGAAGTTGATTCCACCTGCAGCAGTCCTATTTGAGTGTAATAATCAATGGTCCGTTTCGAAACATTTGCCTTTTTTGCTATTTCACCAATTTTATACAGCGTAACCCCATCAAATCACCTCGTACTACTAGTAATACCTTCATTTTATCGTTTTAAAACTGTACAGTCAAACGTTATGGTTTGTTCATTTATTTCATATGCAAAATAACTATGTATATAAAGAAATGGTAAAACCTGCTTTTAAGAACAAAAGCGCAAGCGCCTTGATCAGCCCCGACAAGCATAAGCCAAATTGGAATAGAAGGCGTTTTTTGCCTTCTATTCCAATTTGGCTTATGACCTCGAGGGGCTAGGCGCTGGAGCTGGATGTCAAAGCGCTTATCCACAGTTCAAGAATTTTATAATTTACTAAACGATAAGAAAGCTTGTTTTACCATGATCTATTTATATTATACTGTTTTTCGATATTTCGTTAATAACCGGTCTATTTCCTGATCCAAGCGTTCGACTATTTTCAGCGCTTCTTCTTCACTAATTTTCCGATAATGATGTTTTCCAAGAGGCTCTTCATCCATTTCATCCGCCATACGAACTATCTGCTGCAGTGACGTTTTCTTCATTGAGTTTTCTGGCAAATAGGAATCTGTATGCAATAAAACAGCTAACGCTATTTCCTTTGCATTTTGCCGATCCTCGCCAAGTCGGATGAGAAGCTTATGGGCACGCTCTGCCCCCTTAATAGCATGAATGTCATTTTTTCTATATTCCTCATAATCCCATTTTCCATTTGTATACCATTCATAATGACCTATATCATGAAGCAAGCCTGCTTTAGCTGCGATATCCGGATTCACTCCATGCTTAATGGCGAGTTGAACAGCATATTGGGCAACCCTAATCGCATGTAAAACTCCAGATCGATTTAAATACTTTTGTGCAATAGGATGGATAAATATATCCATGATTCTTACTCGTCGCATGGTCATCCTCCTTTTGTTAAATATTCAGATCAATGTAACATATCCAGTCAGCATCTTCAACTAGAAAGGCAGGTTTTCTCTCAATTATAAAGCATTTTTATTATATATATGTAAAATGTTGAAGAATGGAACAATTTTTCAATTTAATGAAGAGAAAATCTAGTAAAAATAAGAGACTGTCAAAATTAAGGAATCAGCCACTTCCTTTAAGACAGTCTCAAGATTTTATTGGAATTGTAATAACAAAGATTGTGGAATTTTTATTGGAATCAACCTCAATTATTCCGCCATATTGATCAACAACATGTTTGACAATACTAAGTCCATCTCCTCTTGGAACTCCTCTTCTCTCTTCTTTTGTTGAAAATCCCGCCTTGAAAATTTCCTTTTTTAATTCATTTGGAATTTTCGGTCCTATGTTTTCAACCTTAAAAATGTACAGAGATGGAGTTGCTCTGACTTCAATGCTAATGAACCGTTCAGCCTCAGGAAGCATCATCGTTGCATCAAATGCATTATCAATCAAGTTTGAGAGAACCTTGATGATATCAATTGATTTCATTTTGTGAAAAGGATCATCATCTACTAGCAGGTGCATATCTACCTTATCATTTTGCGCCCTTACCCACTTTGACTGTAATAAAATATAAAGAGCCGGATGGTTTACTTTTTGTGGCAATTCCATAGATTCTACTTCTTTCGTTAAAGAATTCACATATTCATATGCCCGGTCTTCCCTTTTTAGCTTTAATAAACCTTGTATAACTTGAATATGGTTAATATAATCATGTCGAATCGACCTCATTGTCTGAAGCATCGATTGATACTCCCCCTGGTAGGTTTCTTCTGCATCACCTACTTGAGAGATCGCATCGCGCCGAAGCCATAACTGAAAAGCTAGAAAAATACTAAATGTAAAAAACGTAAACAATCCGCTATATAGAAAAAATGGAAAACTGCTTTTTATCACGTTATCCACTATATTGTCTACCGTTGCAGCATTTTCTTCGATAACAAGTGATCCAATAGATTGCCCGCTATTGTTTATAATAGGGACTCCTGCCAGCACATATGTCCCATTTATGTCATCCTTTACCCTAATAGAAAAGGATTGATTTTCTGTAAATTCCCTCTTGAGTTCATTGGAAAGTTTGCAGCACTCTCCGCTAATTGATACAGAATCGTCTACTGTAATACTATCTGCAACCACCTTTAGTTGGTGCTTTTTACCAACCTTTAAGATATAAGCATACTTTACACCGATATCCTGTTTTGCATTTCGCAAATTTTCTTCAAGCCTTTGAAGTTTGGACATAGAATCCTCGTCTTTTAAATAAGCCTCATATGTAGGTACATTAAATTGATTCAGCACAGCTCTAGCTGTTGAGATTCCTTGGTTTGCAATTGTTACTTCAATCGTTTTGCGCGTACTAGCATAGGTTGCATATAAGTTTATGAAAGATAATAACGCAATAAGTAAAATTGTTACGGAGATGATGACTGCAACCTTTTTTTGTTTTATCCGATTAATATTCAGCCACCTCTAAACTGTTTACAATATATAAAGAAAAGCGCACATTAAGCCACTTTTTACCTTCATCAATGATCGCTCTACGTGAAACATAAGCAGGAAGGTTTTCATAAGCCAGCGTGATGCATCCTCCCCATTTCCTTCATAAAATATTATTGCATCAGTTGATATTTTTTGCGAATCTTTTTTTATAATAAAATAGAAAATTTACAAAGAATTTATAATTCGACCTAGACATACTCCTTTATATCGTATACCCGTCCATTTTCTAATGAACCTGAAAGAAGCTGGATCAACACATTAGCAACAAATTTCGGTGACCGTAATAACCCTTTTTCATGGTAGTCTTTAAACTGTTCAAGTGATGAAAAGTTTTCCTTTCCTGCAGAACGTATCGTCCCTTGCATTTGTGTATCCATAATCCCAGGCGAAAAAGCAATGGCAGTTACTTTATTGTTACGCTCGCTTTGTTCAACACCGATTGTGTTTGTAAACATATTTAATCCTGCCTTTGTACTGCAATAGGCACTCCAACCTGATGTCGGCCGGTTTGCAGCACCTGAGGTAATATTAACAATGACTGCTTCACATGGAATGTCTTTCATTTTTTTCATAAAAAACTCACACAACAGCATTGGCGCGAGTAAATTAAGCTGAACATTGGCAATGATATCATTCTCCTCGGCATCGCCAACAATTTTAATCGGCTCTACCATTCCTGCATTATTCACCAATGTAATCTTCGCTGCCTTAAATACATCGATTTTTGCAAACACACTTTCTATAACCGCATTTATTTGAGCAACATTAGTTAAATCACATTCGATAAATTGAAGGTCAGTTTGGTTTTCCAAAGCAGCTTCCTCAAGGGAATGATTTTTTGTCCTAGACAAATAAAATATCGTATTATCCTTTTCTAACAATTCGCTTACTATAGCTTCGCCTAACCCACGAGATGCACCAGTTACAATGTAATAATTCATTCTTTTCATCCCTTCATTAGCAAATTTCTTACACGTTCAAGCATGATTCACTAGCCATTTTTTCATAGCTTTTATTGAAAAGCAAGAATGACAAGCGATAAAATAATGCATGGGGAGTCAAATAAATGGCTCCTATCCTCATCTATAAGAGTAAAGTAGGGATATGATGAATGAGCTTTCAAATAATCCATTTCACTATCATTTTGATAGATTAGAAGATGTTGCAGACAAAATAAGTGAAGTTTTGCAATGTCCAATTACCATTGAAGATGTTAACCATAGATTACTAGCCTATAGTACACATGACGAATCCACTGACCAAGCAAGAATTTCTACGATTATCCGGCGACGTGTTCCCGAAAAGGTGATTAATAGCTTATGGAAGGATGGGACCATCCCAAAGCTGTTAAGCACAGATGAACCGATTCGGGTTGGACAGATTGATGAGGTTGGTTTAGGGAATCGAATCGCAATTTCCATTTGGAAAAATAATGAGGTATTAGGCTTCATTTGGGCGCTGGAAATTGAAAAGCGCCTTCAGGAGAACGAACTCCATCTGTTAAAAAAGGCTGCCCAAGCTGTTAAAAATAAAATGTTGCATTTGCAAATAAGAAAAACGGAAAAAGCTGAACGGAACCAGGAGTTTTTTTGGAAGCTATTGACCGGACATATTTCAACCGAAAATGAGATTCGTGAAGGCTTTCATGAGTTAAACTTAACTCTTCCCTTTATCTTTTCCGTAGTTGTCTTTAAGTTCCCACATGAGATAAACAGTGCAGCGGAAAGAAAGCTCTCCTATTTATTACAAACAACACAGCAGGCTCACATCGTGCTTGATACCATTGATTACGATGAGTTAATCATATTATTATCTACAAAAAACGCTGCGCCTTTAACGGACATAAAACTGTTCACCCGCTCGCTTATTCGTCAGCTTAAAGAACGTTATTCGATGAAGGATGTTATCGCTAGCATTGGCGGCATTTATTCACAACCTGGTTTTATTGAAAAAAGCTATAAGGAAGCACAAGCTGTCCAAGGTATCAAAAAAAGATTTCCGGCCGAAACAAACGAATTATCCTGTTTTTCGGAACTAGGGATCTATCAGTATTTAGATCTCTTATACGAACAACGTAAACAACAAGGATACACAAACTACTCCTTACAAAAATTAAAGGACTATGATAAGCAGCACAAAACCAATTTGGTCCAAACACTAGAGGTCTTTTTAGACCATGACAGCCAAGTCCATGAAGTATCCAAAGCGTTAAATATCCATGTGAATACGTTATCGTACCGGTTAAAAAGAATTGCTGAAATTGCAGAATTAAACTTGAAAAACCCGAATCAAAAAATGACCATCTACCTCGATTTAAAGCTCGATCGCATGTCTTTGTAAAATTTCACAAAGACAAGAAACATTTTTCTCTTTTTTAAACAAAGATGTTTAGAAGCATTTTCTTTATACTTTTTTATAAGAAATATAGCTTCTAGGGAGATGGGTTTTTATGATTATCGGGATTCCAAAAGAAATAAAAAATAATGAAAACCGTGTTGCACTAACACCAGGCGGAGTAACTCAATTGGTTGCTTGCGGTCATCGTGTATTAGTAGAAAAAAACGCCGGGATAGGGAGCGGCTTTCAAAATGAAGCCTTTTCATTAGCAGGCGCTGAAATCATTGAAAAAGCTGAAAGAGTTTGGGAAGAAGCAGAAATGATTATGAAGGTGAAGGAGCCGCTTCCATCAGAATATAGTTATTTCCGTAAAGGTCTTATTTTATTTACGTATTTACATTTAGCAGCTGAGCCTGCTTTAGCTGAACATTTAAAGATTAAAGGGGTAACAGCGATTGCCTATGAGACAGTGACAGTGAATAAGACATTGCCATTGTTAACACCAATGAGTGAAGTGGCGGGCCGAATGGCAGCGCAAATCGGAGCGCAATTCCTTGAAAAGCCAAAGGGCGGTAAAGGCATTCTGCTTGCAGGTGTTCCAGGCGTTAACAGAGGAAAAGTTACGATCATCGGCGGTGGTGTTGTTGGAACAAATGCAGCAAAAATGGCCATTGGCTTAGGTGCTGATGTAACAATTATCGACTTAAGTGCGGAGCGTCTGCGTCAACTAGATGATATTTTCGGAACGCAAATCAAGACATTAATATCTAATCCGGTCAACATTGCAACTGCTGTAGCAGAAGCTGATTTACTCATTTGCGCTGTATTAATTCCAGGTGCAAAGGCGCCAACCTTAGTTACCGAAGAAATGGTAAAAGCCATGAATCCAGGCTCTGTTATCGTTGACGTGGCCATCGATCAAGGCGGAATTGTGGAAACAGTTGACCATATTACAACACATGACCAGCCTACCTATGAAAAGCACGGGGTTCTCCACTATGCCGTTGCCAACATGCCAGGGGCTGTTCCACGTACATCAACCATTGCCCTTACGAATGTAACGGTGCCATATGCTTTGCAAATTGCCAACAAAGGTGTTTATCGAGCAATCAGTGACAATGATGCTCTTAAAGCCGGCGTTAATGTACTAGCTGGCGAAGTAACCTATGAAGCTGTTGCCCGTGATCTTGGCTATCCTTACAAAACAGTTGAAGAAGTATTAGCGAAGGAACACTTAATGTATTAGGATAAAAGGAGACAGCTTGGATGAGCCTGTCTCCTTATTTGTATATGACGAAAAAACTAATGGAGGTTTTATCAATGTTTAGTCAACTTTCTAAAGACGCAAAGGAAATGATAAAGGAAGAAATTAAAAGCTTTTTTTACAATGAAAGAGATGAAGAAATTGGAGAAATTGCTTCAGATTCTTTCCTGGATTTTTGCATGGAAAAGCTTGGTCCTTACTTTTATAACGAGGGTGTACAGGATGCTATTAAAATCATCAACGAACGAAATATGAATGCCGAGGAGGACCTCTATTCGCTTAAGCGCCCTGTTTCTCGGTAACGGCTTGCTCTGCTTTATTATTGCATAATTATGTCATTCTTCACAAATAATAAATGAAAAAAGAAGGGTGATGTAAATGCAGCATATAAAAGCACTGATTATTAAAGCGGTCGCGACTTTCGTTCTCCTTTTTGTCATTTTAGGAATTGGCTTCGATGTTTCCTTTGGCAATATTCTAGCGATTACATTTTTATTAGGGATTATCTCATATATTCTTGGTGATCTCCTTTTGCTTCCAAGAACAAGCAATACAACAGCAGTTATTTCAGATTTTGCTTTAGCACTGCTCTTAACATGGTTTTACCTCGCAAATATAACCTACAATGATACGAATGCCTTTATCGCATCACTAATAATAGCAGTCGGTGTCTCCTTGTTTGAAGCCTTCTTCCATCGCTATATGAAAGCAAACGTATTGAATAACGTTGAGACGAATGAAAAGCTGAACAATGTAAGGTTTCAAACCGAAGCTTCTGAGGAGCTAACACCAGAGCGACGGGAATTGGATAAAGAGGATCGTTGAGAAAATTGAATATTGAATAAAAAAGCGTCTAGATGGCGCTTTTTTGTTTAGATTATGGGATTACACTGGGGAATATATGGTAATTTGCTGGTATTTTGGGAAGGTCCTGGATAACTTGCTGATATACGGGAAAGGTGCTGATAAAGAACAAAAGCGCAAGTGCCTTGCTCAGCCCCGACAAGCATAAGACGAATTTGAATAGAAGGCGTTTTTTGCCTTCAATTCAAATTTGGCTTATGACCTCGAGGGGCTAGGCGCTGGAGCTGGATGTCAAAGCGCTTATCCACAGTTATAGCATTTTATTATTTCCTAAGCAATCAGAAAAAACGTCCCTACTTCTTGCAGGAACGCACAAACTAAATTTTCACTTTTCAGCTGAGATCATTAAAAACATCGGTCTCCGGAGTTCATCTTTCATATCAGGGTACTTCTTTAACATTTCATCAGAAGGAGTTGGTTCCTTGACTGCATTGATACGAAAACCGGCATTAATTAAGGTATTTACATAGGTTGACAACGTTCGATGGTATTTCATAACGTCTTCAGTAAGAAAAGTTGTTTTTCGTATTCCTTCTGATTGATAATGATCAATTGCCCAATGCAGCCGGTTTCCTTGTTCATCATAATACCAATCTTGTTCATCACGTGAAGTAAAAATTGGATGTTCTACGGAGAAAACAAAAGAACCATTAGGCTTTAGACATTCATAGACCTTTTTGCAGATTGGCTCAAACGATTCAATATAATGAAAAGCCAAAGAACTGATGACCACATCAAAAAAAGCTTCTGAAAAATCAATATCTTCAATCGGTAATTGGATATATGAAATGAAAGGATCATCTGTTTTTTCACGGGCTTTCTGAAGCATTTTTTCAGATATATCGATGCCAATAACAGAACTTGCTTGTTGTTCACGAGCATACCGGCAATGCCAGCCGAAACCGCAGCCCAAATCTAGAACACGTTTATTTTTTAATTCCGGTAAAAGTTCTTTTAAGACATGCCATTCGCCTGCACCTTCAAGTCCCTTTACTGAACGTGGCATTTTTTCATATTTAGCAAAGAAAGTTACATCATCATACTTGTTTTGCTTCATCCTCTATCATCTCCTATTAGTAAGATTGCCACCTAAAACGAAACCAACAGCTATTTTAGGAGCTTATCCCTCTTCTACAGAACCACTTCAAACTCCTTAACATATACTGCATTTCCCGTAATCTCGATATCATAATTGTCATTGTTTTTTAAGACCTGTACCATAACCCGACCGTCCTTTCCGATTTCATGACCTTGTTCAACTACAAGATTTAGAGATTTTTCAAAATCGGAGTTTATGTATGTTGCATAATATGCTCCCATTACCCCTGAAGCAGTTCCCGTAACTGCATCCTCGATCGTCCCGGAGTAAGGTGATGAAAAGTGCCTAGCATGCATATCTGCGTGAGGGTCATAGGTTTCTAAACAAAACGGATGAATAGATGCTTTTGGCATTTCTTTTAAAATAGTTGGAAATAGCTTATTATTTGGTTTCATTTTTTTAAAGGAATCAAGTGTGTTTATTGGAATTAATAGTGTCCAAGTACCTGTACTACCATAAAGAATAGGGAATTCACCAGCAAGATCCTCTATTGTTAACCCGATTGAGTTAGCTAAATCTTCCTTTGAACCGTTAAATTCTTTAAATTGTGGTGAAGCTTGTTTCATCGTGATGGATGTTTTAGGAGTTGACCTAATCTTTATTGGTAAAACACCTGCTTTTGTTTCAATGGTAAAATCTGTTTTATCACCTAATAATCCGTTCATTTTTAACGCAAACACAGTTGCCATTGTTGCGTGCCCGCATAAATTCATTTCATGCCCTGGGGTAAAATAGCGAATTCCAAAGTCAGCGATAGCAGATTTAACCGGAAAAGAAGTTTCATTGAAACCTACTTTTAAAGCAATCTCTTGCAATTCCTTATCGGTAAGATCCTCTCCTTTGAAAACAACACCTGCTGGATTCCCTTTATTTGGTTGATTACTAAATGCATCATAATGATAAACCTTAACTGCTTTCACAACTATTCCCCCCAATATTTAAGTTCAGTTCCTATTATGATTTTACCATTCATTACTAGGAACTTGTTCAGCCATCTGTATAAAAGGAAAAAGACCTTGAATAGCGCAAAGCCTTAAAAGTCCTCAAATGATCGTATTTTGACACGTGAAGGTTTTTCTCTAATCAAAACTATATCTCTCCTCCTTCCAAGGATTCCCCTTCATATGATACCCGTTCCGCTCCCAAAAGCCTGGATGATTTTGTTCGGTAAACTGAATCCCGCGGAGCCATTTCGCACTTTTCCAAAAGTAGAGATGCGGGAATACGCCTCGCAGCGGAAATCCATGCTCTGGTGTTAGCGGTTCGTTATTAAACGAATGGGCGAGCAGACTGGTTTCTTTTAAGAAATCTTCGATGGACAGATTGGTTGTCCAACCTTCTTCAGCATGTAAAATGACATAATGGGCATTTTCCTTAATGTTTATGTCCTTTACGATGTCCTGTGTTCGAATTCCTTTCCAGCAGGCATCAAGCTTTGACCAGCCTGTTACACAGTGAATATCATTGGAAAGGTCGACCTGCGGAAATAATGTCATGATATCATCAAGAGTATAAAGCTTCGGATTTTCTACTAAACCATAGATTTGCAAATTCCATTTCGAGATATCTTCATAATAGGGGACATTCCCGGCATGCAGTACCGGCAGCTTGGTGGTTACATTTTGATTCGGCGGTACTCGGTCTGATGAATGTGTTTTTCGCTTTTTCCCAAAATACATTTTTACTTATACCCTCCTCTTTAGTTAACCATAACCAAAAATAAGTTGACACACTAATTATCCTCGATTATTCTTTCTTTAAGAGATCTTAACATGTAAGGGAGATCACGATGAAAAGAAAATTAACTACATATGATATAACATTGGTTGGAATGTTTGCTGCTTTAATGGCTGTTGGTGCTAATATTACATCCTGGGCGCCATTTCTTCAAATTGCAAATGTTCCTTTATCGATGCAGCCGTTTTTCTGTATTTTGGCAGGTCTCCTTTTAGGGAGCAGGCTTGGCGCATTATCAATGACGATTTATGCGTTAATAGGGGTTGCAGGCGCACCTGTTTTTGCTCAATTCAGTGGCGGGATCGGCGTTATTTTTGGCAGTACTGGCGGATTTATTCTTTCCTATATTATTAGTGCATATGCTGTTGGCAAAGTCATTGAGCTAAGCAAGGAGAAAAAGCAGGCAACATTTTTTACGGCATCCTTTGTGGGAATTGCCCTTATTTATGTAATAGGTACAACCTATATGTGGCTTGCTTTAAATGTTTGGATGAATGCACCAATGTCTTATGGAGCTGCTTGGGGAGTTATGGCATGGTTTATTGTCAAGGACGCAGCATTTACCATTTTAGGCGCACTTATTGCCCCGAGAATTTATTTCGCTGTGACGAAGGCAGCACAAAGGCGAATCGCTGCATAACAATAAGAAGACAGCCAAAGCTGTCTTCACTATTTTATACTACTCTTATAATCCTCTAAATATTGCTGTTCTTCCTCAGGAGACAAAACTCCTGTCGCCTCTCCAATCGTTCCACCTTGCAATTTCCAAATCGCATTATGGTCCTTATCTGCCTGAGTGAAGTCGCCCTCAGCCCAGCGATTTAGAATGTCTAAATAGAGATCCTCATTTTTAAAGCTTCCATTCTCAACAATAGTTAGTAAAAATCCAATTCGTTCCTCAGTCATTTCATAATGAATCCATTTTTCTTCAGCTTCAACCTTTTGATGGGACATGCCATGCATATAATTAAGGAGCTCATCCTCTGTTAAGCTTGAATTCCCATGATCAAAAGGGTTTTCTGTTACCGCTTCCACATTTACTTGTTCAGAAGTTGACGGAGCTGAAGCCGCATGATCCTCTGTTGATGAGGCTTGTGTAGAAGATGAGACAGCTTTTTGATCAATCATATCTACTAAAATAATGCCTAATCCCCCTAAACAAATAGCGAATACAATCATACATGTCACAATAAGCTTATGTTCCTTTATCCAGGTCATGAAATTCCTGGTTACTAAAATCTATAAAAGTCTAAAACGCCACGGAACCAAGAAAACGTGACTTACCGTGGAGACTCGCACTCCATTCCGTCAGAAGAGGGATAGGACCTCTGTCATGTACCTACTGTACAAGACCATCTGCGGTTCCCTGTTAGGGACGGCTAGTTGCGATACACCATTTCTTCCTTTGATCAGCCTATCGCAAGGGTAAAGATTTTAGCTCCAGGTTACACCTCCTTCAGTTTTATTTGATGTTCAGTTAACTATAAGGTTTTATGTACGACATTCCATAATGACCATAAATGAATGTTCTTAAAGTTGTTAATATTGTTTAGTAACATACCGATATATTGACGTTGTTTTTTGCCTTGCTCTGAATGCTTTTCGGATTCTTCCATTGAACCGAGTCTTGCAATTAGATAAGGTTTTACTTTTTTCTTTAACTCGAGGAGTAATGCCTTTGGTACCTTTTCTTCAAAACCTAACCCACGTCTAGCAATCACAAATGATGCTGCTTCATGAACGGATAGACCATATTTTTCACTGTATTTAAAACGGCCAATAACTGATGTATAGGCCGGATTCACTTTTTTAATAAGAAAGCCTTCCCTTAACGCACGGCGTATGATGGTGTCCATTAGCTTTTTCTTTTTAAAATTATGTGTCAAACGGTTGAATTTCTTATTTGTATCATGCTGTTGCTTTAATGTTAGATTTTCGATAACAATTGCACCCGCATTTTTTAACTTTAGCCATTCAAATATTGTTTTAACGGTTTCACCAACGAGATTGCCCTTTTTATTTGCACGAACATATTCCAGTTCATGACAATAAAATACTTTACTTTCCAGGAAGTTCCCTTGATTTGAAGCAAGGCTTACCGCGATACGATCGATATTAATATCAATTCCTGCGATTACATTTTTTTTGATGATATCAGTCGAATAAAGTTCTCTTCCATATTCGTTTTCCTCATAAATAAAATGAACGTAATATTCTCCGTTTTTGCGCTTGATTTGAATGGTGTACGGTTTAAAGACCTCTATTGGCTTTCCTTTAGGAGTCATGCCTTCCACATCTGGAATGGTAAAGTCTAAAATCTCTTCAAAAAATTTATCAGGCACATGGAGGCTAATAGTTAGACAGGGAAGAGTTCGTTTTCCCTCTACTCGGTGAAGGGGGTTACAAATACTGAGGGAGAAAGATGATTCTGTTTCGTTAAAAAGAATGCGAATATTGAGATTTCCCTTTTTACTTTTATCTCCACGGGCATAGAGTTCGTTCGAACGTACATCTTTCCACTCTTCATTCGAGATTTTCCCTTTTCGACGAAGAAGGAAGTTTTTTTGCCCACAAAAAATGACAGTTGGAATTGTACGATTCTCCTGATGCTGTACTAATTTGTTAAGAGTAGCTTGTAATTTATCCTTTCTCGTTCTTTAACCGACTAAACAAGTGTGAAGATCAACATTTTTTGGCTTCTTTTTACCTGTTTCATAGTCATATATTTTTCGTTCTGTCTTTTGAAGCTTTGCTTTTGTATCTTCTATCCGTAAAGGAAGCAGTTCCTGTTGACTTGTAACAATTCCTTGTGCGAGCAATACTGCATCTTCAGCATACCGTATATTTACGTTAAAAATATGAGGAAGTGTCTTTTTTAAAAGCTTCGCTGATTCTCCGTCTTTTAACCGATTGAAAGCAAATCGTTTCATGGATGGAAATACCCGCATTAAATTATTTAACACTGATTTTTCCTCTTCGCTTGGGCCCTGTAAACATGGTAATATATTACTTTAGATTATACCATTTATTATAAGGGTTGATTATATTTATTTAAACAGTTTTTACCTCCTAAAAATTAGGATATCTTCATGATACAACGTTAAAAACAAGGTAGACAAGAGAAAGAATTGTCTAAATTTCCCACAATCGTACTTTTTTACTATTTTTCCATTTTAAATGTATAATTGATACTAGTTTTGACCATAAAAATAGTAGAGTACATGAAGAGGGTGTGAAAGCAATGAAAACAATCGTGGTTAAAAAATATTTTTTAGATATAAATGAAAGAGAACAGCTTGAAAAAGAAATGCTAGAAAAACATCCTGAGCTAGCAGAAACAATACTAGAATGGGATGACGAGGAGTTACTGGAGAGAATTAAACATAATAGATAAAATGAAAAGGCTGATGCTGTCTTTGAAAAGCGCAAGCGCCTTGCTCAGCCCCGACAAGCATAAGACGCTCATGAATAGAAGGCGTTCTTTGCCTTCAATTCATGAGTGGCTTATGACCTCGAGGGGCTAGGCGATGGAGCTAGACACTAAAACTAAGTACAAAATTTTATACTTGCTTACCTTCTAAAAAAAGGTTAACCCTTTTGCGACAGCATCAGCCTTTTTTGCTTTTTATAGAATAAGTGCTGCAATCCAGCCAAAGATAATCAACGGGATATTATAGTGAATAAATGTCGGAACACATGTATCCCATATGTGATTATGGTTCCCATCAGCAGATAAGCCTGAGGTTGGCCCAAGCGTACTATCAGACGCAGGGGAGCCTGCATCACCTAAAGCACCTGCTGTCCCAACAATAGCAATCGTTGCCATTGGGCTAAAGCCCAGCTCCAAACATAATGGAACAAAGATGGTCGTAATGATCGGAATCGTTGAAAAGGAAGAACCAATTCCCATTGTGACAAGTAAACCGACGATTAGCATTAATAACGCACCAATCGCCTGGCTGCCATTAATAATCGTTACGGAGTCTTCTACTAGCTGTTCAACATGACCTGTTTCATTTAAAACACTAGCAAAGCCGGAAGCAGTCATCATGACAAATCCAATAAATGCCATCATCTTTATTCCATTTGTCACAACAACATCCGCCTCTTTAAGTTTAAGAGTACCCCCGATATATAAAACAATTAAACCGGCTAAGGCGCCAAAAATCATTCCGTCAACTTCAAGCTTTTGGGAAAGAAAAAGCTGAACAGAAAGAGAGGCAATGATTGAAACAAATGCAACAATGAGAGATTTTTTCGTATATGGTTGAGTGATTTCTTGGCCTGATCGTTCACGAGTTTCATACAATCTTTTTTTGCGATAAGAGAAGAATACCGCTGCCAAAAGTCCAACAACCATTCCAATCGCAGGAATAGCCATAGCCGTTGGAATATCTGCCAAAGATACAGTTAAGCCACTTTCCTCCATGTTTTGCTGCATAATTCCATGGAAGATCGCGCCAAATCCAACTGGTAAAAACATATAAGGTGTAATTAATCCAAATGTTAAGACAGATGCAATTAATCTACGATCCAATTGGAGCTCATTAAACACCTTTAATAACGGTGGGATAAGGACTGGAATAAAGGCAATATGGACAGGGATCACATTTTGTGAAAAGATCGCCATGATTAAAATCATGAAAACGATAAGTACCTTAGAAAGAGTTTTTCGGTTTGTCTCCCCTTCACGACCGACAAGCTTGATCGCACTTGCAACCATCGCATCTGGCAGCCCTGTTTTTGAAATCGCAACAGCAAATGCTCCTAATAAGGCATAGCTAAGAGCAACCGTTGCATTCGCGCCTAAACCACTAGTAAAGGTTTCGATCGTTGTAGCCACGTCCAACCCGCCTGTTAACCCGCCAACAAAGGATCCAACAATAAGGGCGAACACCACATTTATTCTTAATAAGCTCAATATGAGCATCACAATGACAGCTATTACAACAGCATTCACCAATAAAACCTCCAAAAATCCTTTAGTTTACTAATATGGTAGAGAAATAAAAACAACAGAACTAAATTTATCACAACCTTTTTTATCGTGTCAACTAAGAAATTTATCTAATTAGCAGACTAAAGTAAAAGAGAGACATTTTCTAAGCTTTAGAAGTATAATGAAAAATTTTAGTGTGGAGATTTTTTTCGAAAAAAGCTTACCTTTTCTTGCAAACTTTTCATTTATTCTAGCAACTTTACGATTCTTTCAAGCAATTATTATAGATTCAAAAAAATCGGCCATTACGGCCGATTTTTTACTCTCCTGTTTCAAAGCGTTCAACAAACGCTGCTAATGTTCTTGCCATTACACCAGTTGCTCCTGAAGGGCCAAGGTCAGTTTCCTTTGATGTGGTAGCTGTTCCGGCGATATCCAAGTGCACCCATGGCGTATTTTCCGCGAACTCTCCTAAGAAAGTTCCGGCCATAATTGCATGTCCTTCTCGGCCTGGTGAATTATTTAGGTCAGCCATCTTGCTGTTACGAACACGTTTTTTATCTTTTTCTGTAATCGGCAGGCGCCAAATTGGCTCTACACATTCATGAGAGGCTTGCAAAACTTGTTCAAATAATTGTTCATTATTTGTCATAGCGCCAGTTGTATCGTTTCCTAATGCAATGATGACACCGCCGGTTAAGGTTGCAACATCCACTAAATAATTGGCACCATGGTGCTTAGCATACGTTATTCCGTCAGCAAGTGCTAATCTGCCTTCTGCATCCGTATTTAATACCTCAATCGTTTTTCCACTTAAAGATACAATAACATCGTCCGGCTTAAATGCTTTGCCGCTAATCATATTATCTGTTGAAGGAATAACAGCTACAACATTTTGTTCAGGTCTGATCTCACCTATGATCTCCATTGCCCCCAACACAGCAGCAGCACCGCCCATATCTGTTTTCATCCCGACGATGCCAGCTTTCGGCTTAATCGAATAGCCGCCCGTATCATAGGTAATCCCTTTACCAACTAAGCCGATAACATCTGTCCAGTCGTCTTTTCCTTGATATTTCAGAACAATCATCTTTGGCGGTTCTTCAGACCCTTGGTTGACAGCCAGCAGAGCCCCCATGCCGAGTCTTTCCATTTCTTCCTTCTCAAGCACTTCATACTCAAATTGATATTTGTTTGCTAACTCTATTGCATAGTTTGCTAATTCCGTTGCTGTTAAAAGATTAGGCGGCATGTTTGTTAACGTTCTTGCACTGTTAGTTCCATTTCCGAAAGCATAGCCGACTTCTAATGCTGTTTTTATTTCGTCCAGCTCTTCCCCATCAATCACAACATTGATCGTTTCTATATTTTTCTCAGGCTCATTGGATTTTTGCTTATAATCGACAATTTTATAAGTAGATAACGCAAATGCTTCTGCCAGTGTATAGGCAGCTTCACTGCGGTCAAAATCTTCTGTTACAAATGTGTCTAAAGCAATGGTGACATCTTGTAATTTTGCTTGTTGAACAGTCTTGAACAGTTTTCCAAACACTTCTCTTCCATCAGCAAATGTCAATTCCTTTCCTAATCCAACAAAAAAGATGCGTTTGATTTCCAGTCTTCCGAGGGTATGTAATTTAGTAATCGATTTCTGCTTTGTGGACAGATCTCCTTCTTTCATCAATTCAGTGATTTGCCCATCTAGTAGCTGATCCAGTTCAGCAGCAAGTCCTGATAATTTCCTGTTTTGCTGAAACATACCAATGATAAATGTTTCATTCATTTTATTAAGTTCTAATTTATTATGTACCTTAAACAAATGCGGCACCTCCGAATTCATGATAAATACGATCGAACATTTTTAAGATGTGCTATAATGAAGGAAATCTTTTGCAGAACGATCGATTGATGATACTCTACTAGTATACAAAACGTAGCAGTCAGACTCTATGTAAGCATATCAAAAACAAACGTGAAAATTAATCATGGCGGTTTTCTGTACATCTATGAAAGGGGTATACACTTGGATTTACTTTATAATTTTCCTTTACTTTCCTCATTAGCAGCAATATTTTTTGCCCAATTTATCAAAGTGCCTATTCAATTCATCGCTACACGACAATTGGATTGGTCCCTCCTAACAAGTACAGGCGGGATGCCCAGCTCACATTCAGCAGCGGTTACAGCTTTATCTACCGGGGTTGCACTTGATCATGGACTTGACTCCTCCATTTTTGCCGTTTCAGCAGTGTTTGCCATTATTACCATGTTTGATGCAACAGGCGTGAGAAGACATGCTGGAGAACAGGCAACGGTTTTAAACCAGCTTGTGCTTGATTTTAATCGTTTTGTTGAGGAAGCAAAGGTTTGGCCTAAAAAAGCGGAGCAGGATAAACAAAAAAAATTAAAAGAGCTGCTAGGCCATCAGCCAATTGAAGTGTTCTTCGGCGGATTAACTGGAATACTTCTCACTCTATTTTTATACTTTGTTGTAGGAGGATTACAATGAGACTTATTTCGATTTGTCCAAGCAATACAGAGCTTGTCGCTTATCTCGGATTAACCGATCACCTTGTTGCACTGGATGATTATTCCGATTGGCCGCAGGAGATTTCCCACCTGCCGCGGCTAGGGCCTGACCTCTCCATTAATATCGATTTATTAGAGACATATAAGCCTGACTTAGTGCTTGCCTCATTAAGTGTCCCTGGAATGGAGAAAAATGTGGATGAATTAATAAAACGAAACATTCCTCATATTGTGTTTCATCCCCAATCCTTCCAAGATATTGCCGAAAACCTAAAAACACTCGGAAACTTGATGGGAAAAGAAAAAGAAACCTCACATGCTATTGAAGACTATCAACACACTCTTGATACATATCGGCAAATCGCTGCAACTATTGAAAAGCCTAAAACTGTTTATTTCGAATGGTGGCCAAATCCTATCTTTACTCCCGGGAAAATCAACTGGCTTACTGAGCTTAGCCAATTAGCCGGGGCAAAGAACATTTTTGATGATGTTGAGCTTGCAAGTGTGAAAACAACCTGGGAAGATGTATACAATCGAAATCCCGAGCATATTTGCTTATCATGGGTAGGTGTAAAGCAATCAAGAATGAAGCGGGAGCATGTACTAAAAAGGGAGCATGCTGCAAACCTTGAGGCTGTGAAAAATGACCACATCCATTTACTAGAAGAATCACTTTTTTGCAGACCTTCACCACGTTTGATAGAGGGATTAAAACAGCTTGCCCATCTTTTACATCCCGCTTTGTTTCCAAAGCCAACTGAAACAAAGAGCTAGCGGAATGCTGCTAGCTCTTTGTTTTATTCTTTAAATATTTTTGTCTAAAAACTTGCATCGACTCATCATTATTCAAACGCTCCAACTGTTCTTCCGTTAATGTTCCATCGCCCATTTTGATGACATATACATCTAATTGTTTCTTTCCCCAATTATTATATACATCTTCTACTGTCTCATAATAAAGGTCTAATCGATTGCCCTTTATGGCCCCGCCAATATCAGCGACAACACCATATCCATACTCCGGAATAAATAAGATTGTTCCTATAGGAAACACATTGATATCTGCTGCAACAGTTGAGTATAAATCACGTTTAACCTTTACTCCTGAATACGTAATCCCATAGCTAGGATGATCGGGTTTTTTTCCAGTCGACTCAACACCGGCTGTGTACCCTGTTGCAACAACCTTCTTTGCAGGATACTTAGACCAATCAAATGCATCCTCTAGTGAAACATTGCGATTACTTGCCTCAACACTTGAGGATATTTGTGTTCCAACAGTTGGTTCACTTTTCATTGATTTAAATGTTAAGCCTAAAAATCGAAATGTATCGTCATTATCTTCATTGTCTTGATCCGAGCTTTCACTTGAATTTGAATAATCATGAGTATACCAATGCACAACATCCTCTGCTTCAACACCTGAAATCGCTTCATATGTTGTCGTTAATGCTCCTAAAAATAATAGGCTCATTAACATCCTTTTTCCAATTCTCTTTATACTTATCATATATTTCCTATTCACTCCTCTCACAAATCTAATCGTTCCCAGATTGATGAGAGAATATTCATAAATAAGAAAATTGATCGTTTGCACATATTCTTGAAATGGTTCTCAAATCTTGACGTTGTTTCCCATTGCAAATGGATCCCTTTAAGCGACGGTTTGGGTGCTCTTTTAGCTCCCTTTAACTTGCATTTCCCGAAGGAGTCTCAGCAGTAAAAGAGCAAAAGCGCAAGCGCCTTGATCAGCCCCGCCCCCTCGAGGGGCTAGGCGCTGGGGCTGGATGTCAAAGCGCTTATCCACAGTTCAAGAATTTTATAATTTCCTGGTAAACGATAAAAAAACCTGCCATTGGTTATTGATGACAAGTTTTATCATGAATCTATCCAGTATTATATAGAAGTTTAAGCAAAGCGCTTACTCTTTTCTCATACCTAAAACATTTGATAGCCCCTTTTACGAAGCATTTTAATCACGATACCAGAAAGAATGGCTCCGGCAAGGCCGCAAGCTAAAATAAGGATATCGGCAAGTGCTAATGAAACAATTTTATTGCCTAAGGCAGAAAATGATTCACCAGGACTTACAAAATATTCAATCAACCTCACATTATCTATAATAAAGATACAAACAATTGGATACACAATCGCCATGATCCATGACATCCGTAATAGCATATTTAGTAAAAATCCGATTCCAAAAAATAAGACTAAAAATAATAGCATTGAAATTAATAAAACAGGTAAGCTTAACATGCCTATCACCTCCATTACACCTATTTAAGTGTACTAAAATGAAAGATAGACAGTCAATCCTAAGTCAGTGAACGTTTTATGACTTCTTACCTGTTCCATCGCAGCTTTTGCATGTTTCGGAGCCGCCTAGTAATAACTGAAAATAGCCGTTCCCAGAGCAATAAGGACATTCTTGTGTCTTAACTTCTGTTGCAGTATTCATAAATGTCTCCCCTTTAAAATTGTAATAGGTCTTGATAATATACCAAGTATTCTGACAATTTTAAAGGAAGATAATCTGACATATTTTTTGATGTAAGCGAATACATATTGTATTCTCTTTTGAATGCTCTGTTTTTCGTAGAATTAAGAAAATTACAAAAATAGTCTATACGCTGTATAGCCAAAATGGTCTCCAGGATTGTGATGATCATATTTTTTCAACTCAGTATCAAAGGAAGAGTTAGCAAAGTTCACAAGCAATAAAGAGGCATCAGGATTATGAATAAGCTGCTGAGGATGAATAAAAGCAGCCTCCTCCAGCTCTTTTTCTTGAACAATAATAGAGGTGGTTTCAGCTTGGAGCTTAAAGATGATCATATTGTCACTTATCACATCTCTAATGACACCAGATCGTATTCCAATAACACTTTCAACTTTTGCGATAATTCCTGTTTCTTCACGAATTTCTCTCACAACCGCTTGATCAATTGTTTCTGCTTGTTCAACAAAACCAGCTGGCAATGACCATTTCCCCTTTAACCCGCCATATTTTTTCTTGACAACCAGCCACTCACCTTTTTCATTCTGAACAATACCTGCTACAGCCAGCCAGACATTTCCCCGTTTTGACTTCAACATCGTTTTTAACCCCTTTTGCCAGATTGATTATAAGAAAAGCGCAAGCGCCTTGATCAGCCTAGGGCAAATAAGACGCTCATGAATAGAAGGCATTCTTTGCCTTCTATTCATGAGTGGCTAGATCCTAGAGGGGCTAGGCGCTGGAGCTAGACACTAAAACTAAGTTCAAAATTTTATACTTTCTTACCTTTTTAGAAATACTTGGCTTGTCGCTATAGCATTACTTAGCAAGCGTATTTTGCTTGCTTAGAATGACTTATGCTCTATGAGTGCAAGTCCTAATGGCGAAAGCCTTAGTATTTCTTATACTATCATCCATAAAATTTTATACTTTCTAATAGTATAAAAGAGGCTGTCTCCAAAAAACAGCCTCTTTTACAAAAATATGATGAAATTAAAGAATGTTAAACTTACCTTTTTTCAATACTAATGAAGGTCCGCCAACCATATATAATGCACGGTTATCGATCATTTTTTTCATGAAGGATGCTTTTGTACCGACTAACTTTTTACCGAATACAACACCAACTGCATCGTCTTCACCTAAAGATGCTACAGATCCTTTAATATCTGGTGAAAACTTCTCCATTTCACCACGCTCGCGAATCGCAACTGCAAGGTTTTTAGCACATGTTTCACCTTGCTGCATCGCAATTTGCGCTGTTGGCGGGTAAGGACGATTGATTTCTTCATTGATGATTAATGAGCAATCTCCGATAATGAACACTTCTTCATGTCCTGGAGCACGTAAGAATTCATCAACTTTTACACGGCCTCGCATGTTTTCAAAACCTGCTTCTTCCACAACGCTGTTACCGCGAACACCTGCAGCCCAAACTACAGTGCCAGCCTTGATTGTTTCCATTTTGTCATCTTTTGCAACAATGATGCCGTCTTCGATACATTCTTTAATCGCTGTACCGATTTTAAATTCAACGCCTTTTTTCTGTAAATGGTTTACAGCGTACTCAACTAACTCAGGATCGAAACCTGGTAATGCAGTTGGTGCTGCTTCAACACAGATAATGCGTACCTTTTTAAAGTCAATATCATACTCTTTGCAAAGCTCAGGAATTCTGTTTCCTAACTCACCTAAGAATTCAATTCCGGTAAAGCCTGCTCCACCTACAACAATTGTTAAACGCTCGTCTTTTTTCTCAGCTTCCATGTTATAAGTAGCAAATTGATATTCAATATGCTCACGTAACTGACGAGCAGAATCGATGCTTGTAATCCCAAATGCATATTCCTTTAAGCCTTTGATACCGAATGTTTCCGGATGCGCACCTAAAGAAATAACTAAATAATCATACTCAACTTCGCCATTTTCAAGGACAACTTTCTTTGCTTCTTTATCAATTGACACAACAGTGTCCTTTACAAATTTCACACGGCTGTTATCAATAATATCCTTAATTTGATAACGAGCACGATCATGGTGTAAAGTACCAGCTGATGCTTCATGCAACCATGTCGTTTCATAGTGATAATCATTTTTATTCACTAATGTAATGTCTGCTTCGTTTACGCCAATTTGCTTTTGTAAACGTGTAACTGTAATTAATCCACCATAACCTGCACCTAAAATGACAACTCTTGGCTTTCTCACCGAATACAACCACCTTTTTTAATAATTGTTAAAATAAAACGAATAATGTCTCTTACTATCATCCACTGAAGGACTACATTTTATTTTAGGATAAGAGATAAAAGTTTGTGAAATCATTCACTTACCTTCACATAAAGAAGGAAAAAGCTTATCAAAAATAGAAATAGATATAATTATGCCTATATTCCATATTACTATTTAAAATTATTTTTTCAAGTAATTTTTTCTTACAAAGGAGTACATATTTTTCTAAAAATAATCTATAATCTTATATTGTTTTTTACACCCGCTTTTTAAAACGCTTACATATAACCTTAAATTCAAATGAATCTCACGAATAATGTCATATGATAGTTGGGACAATGAAGCAAAAGTAAATGAAATCCTTTATCGACCTATGGTAAGATTTTTACATAGGTTCCGTATACCTTTAAAGAGGAGGATGGCAAATGCAAGAAGATACGAAAGTATATGATATTACCATCATTGGCGGAGGGCCAGTCGGTTTGTTTACTGCCTTTTACGGCGGAATGAGACAAGCAAGCGTCAAAATTATCGAAAGTCTTCCGCAATTAGGTGGTCAGCTTTCTGCGTTATACCCCGAAAAATACATATACGATGTCGCAGGCTTCCCAAAAGTAAGAGCACAGGAGCTTGTTGACAATTTAAAAGAACAAATGGGTATGTTTTCCCAATCAGTTGTACTGGAGCAAGCGGTAGAACATGTGGAAAAACAGGCTGATGGCGTCTTTAAGCTAACAACAAACGCTGAAATTCATTACACGAAAACAATTATTATTACTGCCGGTAACGGAGCGTTTCAACCTCGTAAGCTAGAGTTAGCTGAAGCCGTAAAGTACGAAAACAAAAACCTCCATTATTTTGTCGATGATTTAAACAAGTTTGCTGGCAAACGTGTCGCCCTTTGTGGGGGAGGCGATTCTGCTGTGGACTGGGCGCTTATGCTTGAACCAATTGCCAAAAGCGTCAGCCTTATTCACAGACGTGATAAATTCAGAGCACATGAACATAGTGTCGAATTATTAAAAAAATCAAAGGTAAATATCCTAACACCATTTGTTCCTACGGAATTAGTCGGTGAGGAAAACATTGAGAAAATTTTATTAGAAGAAGTAAAAGGAGACCGTAAAGAAGCACTTGAAATAGATGATTTAATTATCAACTATGGCTTTGTTTCCTCCCTTGGACCAATTAAGAATTGGGGCTTAGAAATTGAGAAAAATTCAATTAAAGTAAACTCCAAAATGGAAACAAATATTGAAGGAATTTATGCTGCTGGAGACATCTGCACGTATGATGGGAAAGTGAAGCTGATTGCTAGCGGATTTGGTGAAGCCCCAACCGCTGTTAACAACGCAAAAGCCTTCATCGATCCAAAGGCAAGAGTTCAGCCATTGCACAGTACTAGTTTGTTTAATTAATTTGGCAGTCACATAAGGGTCTGCCCCCTCCCACAACTATCTGTATATAGGAGTTTTGTGCTAGAGGGGATCAGATCCTATTTATTTTTTCACTCTTGTAAAACTTCAATTGAGGAGATATGGGTCGGATTAATCGTAATTTTTTTAGCTCGATCCAAATAAATAAAGCCATTAAACAATTCCCTTCCCTCAGGCCGGTCATTGTAAAGGGTTTTTTTAAAGTCATTTACTGAATAATTTTCTTCTACTATCACATACTCTTTTCCACTATTCATAATAACTTTAATTTTCATGTCTCCACTCTCCTAACTATTATCTTAGTTAGTTATTCGATAGAAGAAATGAAAAATCCTACTTTGTTTTAATAAATTCATATGCACGTTACTAGTGAGATTGTTGCTATCTTGATTCGGTGATTGATGCTGAAAAAAACAGACCCCCTCAGACTGTAAAAAACAACAATCTAAAGCGATCTGTTTATATAAAACTTAGCACTCTTCAGGCGTACCAGTATTTGTAGCGGTACGGAATGAAGAACCGCAGCCGCATGATGCGATTGCGTTAGGGTTGTCGATCGTAAAACCGCCGCCCATCATCGATTGCTTATAAATGTTGATATATCAAGGTTTTTTATAGTTTTCGATGATTATGAATTGCAATTATGATTGTTAATTGCTAGCCAACTCGATTGTTAATGTCGTTAACTGAATTATACCCAAAGTTTTACCTTCAAACAAGCAATAACCAACTATCAATTCCCTTTGGGTAGTAAAAAATCCTACCTTCCAAAGGAGATAGGATTTGGTTCTCACGTTACCTATAAGACACTCCTTACCACTGAAAGTAGTGGTAAAAACATGTAAAGCAGTCTATTAATAGGTGTTATTCCCCTTAAACATCCTTAATAAGATGAAACTAAAATTAACTCTGCTACAGTTGATTGTTTATCTTCAATAGGGCTGCTAGCTGCTCATGCGAAATTATATGTATTTCCCAATTAAGTAAAGTCTTCATTCTTTTAACATAAGTATCTAGACTTTCAGATACCTTGGCAGCTGAAATAAATACAACAATAGCTTTATCACCTAAATAAGAAAATGGTTTGAATATCTGGTAAGCAATTTTCTCTGGCACTAATTTCTTAAATTCTCTTCCTGACTTAAACGGCATACAGATATAAAATTGCTCGAAAGCTTTTCCTATCGGAATCTCCATATCAGAAATTTCAAATGCACCATGCGGTTTTTGGGATTCTTTTTGCGCAATTCCCTCATCTATGTTAATCATTAAATTAGCAATTTTTCTTCTTAAAGTATCATCATCAAAATCTAATAATTTGCCCATATCTTCTTCGGTAACATTAATTGTAGGTATTTTATCATACTGATTAAAATAATCTTGAAGTCGAAACCACCTTGGTATTTTGGTGGTTTTGGGATAAGGAATACCCATTTCACCTATTTTTGGATTTTCTGTTTCTTTAAGGCTTTTTACTACATTTCTAAGTAAAGTTATATGATTTACTGACCTAATCTGTCCTTTTTGGATGTGTTCCTTAAATAAATTATAATCATCCTTAAACAATCTAACAAAAAGGCTTGGATTTATTGATTGTAGGTTAAGATATCCCCATATTTTATCATTAATGTTCCAAACTTTAATGTCGCAAGACATTAATGATACTAACTTATCTTCTATGTCAGCAAGCTTTTCTTTCTTAATGAAATGTAAATATTTAAAACGCTGTTCTAAGAAGAACAGATGCAATTTACGATTTTCTTTTATTACTTCTTTTATTATCGGATTGTTCCAACAGTTCCACATGTAATCATGGAAAGCATTTAAATTACTTAACGCCTGCTCCTGATAAATAACATCATTTGATTGAATATATTCATAAAGAGTTTGGATGGCATTTAATAAAGTATATATTGCAGGAACAAAAAATTCTGAAGAATCCCCATCTAATATCATTTTTATTCCTCTGAAGAATCCGCTGTTAATTCGCTTAAAGAAATTATTATCTACTGAATCACCTAACGAATAATTTCCAATATTAGAACTTCGAATACGAACTCTCATTGTTAAAAAATCATTATTAACTCTTCTAAAATCCTGTTCAAGGTTATCGCCTTTTACGCTTTTAGGGAAGTAATAAAAACTGCTATAGTACCACAAACTCTCTCTGTAGAACAAAATATCATTAATATTATGTAAAATTCTTTCAAGGATAACCCTTTCATGAGGTTCTATGTCTAAACTAATAAGAACATCATCGACTAATAATGCTGCATTTCCTAAAAATTCAATACTCTTGTATGTGAGACGCTCTTCAGTAAGCTCTATTCCAGCTATTAAAGCTGGAAAGTCGTTAATAAAGAACTGTTTCATTTTTCATTCACCCCCATATTTTAATACCTTCTAATTTTTCATTTTCAAAGAAATTAGGTGATTTTTTAGTTGCCACTTGGAGTTCAAAGGAGGTTAAACAAATTGCATCTATTGGTAAAGACAATTCAATATATTTCTCCACTATCTCTCTTCGTTTAAAATGACTTATTCCCTGAAAATCATCAGATATTATAATCATATCTAAATCTGAACACTCTGTAGTCTCGCCCTTACAAAATGAACCAGTAATGTAAACTTCTTTTAAGGTAAATACACTATTCAATTTTTCTAAATTTATTTTATGAATTTTTTCCATATTACCATTATATTATAATAAATACATGAAAGTTGAGACTCTTTACTCCTTTTTAAATAATATTTTCAATGTATGGTTGAGCAAAATTCTTTAAAATACTGAAAAGAAGACTTGTTTTTTGATATATAAACAGAAACTACAAAGAGAACAACTCATTGTCGTATCGGTTAATAGTAATTTAAGTATTATGTGAAAAAGGCTACTGCTTATCGACTCTATAAAAAAAGTGTTAAAGAAATGTGGAAATATCGCCCCCATATCCTCAGCATAAAGAAAGAGACCCCCTTGGAAGTCTCCTTAAACTACTTCATATTCCTTAACCTTGCGATAAAATGTAGCCTTAGTCATATTTGATTTCTTCATTGCTTCAACTGCAGTAATTTCTCCTGCTTTCCATTGCTTATAAGCCTCTTTAAATTCAGAAGTAATAGATGTTTTAGGTCTTCCTAGGTGTATACCCTGTGCCTTTGCTGAAGCTATGCCTTCAGCTTGACGAGCCTTAATCTTAGTCCTTTCTTCTTCAGCAACCCATGATAATACCTGTAATACCAAATCAGCTACAAAAGAACCAATTTTATCATTGTATTTTCGTGTATCTAATAGTGGCATATCAATTACAACAATATTTGCTTTGATGTTCTGGGTGATATCTTTCCACTCGTTTAGAATCATCTCTTTATTACGCCCTAGCCTATCTAAAGAATGAATGAATAGCGTATCACCTTTACGCAATCGCATTTTCAAAGCTTGGTATTGAGGTCTATTGAAGTCTTTACCGCTTTGCTTATCGATATGAATATCACGCTCATCAATTCCAAGAGCATACATGCTATCAAGTTGTCGTACTTCATTTTGGTCTTTACTGCTTACTCGTACATATCCGAATTCTTTGTTCTCCATGGTTAATTCCACCTTGTTATTTAATACTCTTATCTTAAAGAATATCGTATCAAAAGGTCAATATAAATTACGATACGTCTCAAAAGTGAATTCAATACCATATGAGACTATCCAAACCCTTATTCGACCGTTTCATTAAATGCGTTTCAGAAAGTGTACCTTTTGAAACTATAGCTAATCAGAAACAACATAACAAAAGCAGCAGTGAGATTTCCCCTCTAATCTCACGTATAGAATTACTTCTGTTGTCGGATATCATTATCGAAGTTAATCAGATTGTCGCTATATGTTTAATTACTTTATCATACTAAAACCAACCTAATATTTGAGTCGTGTCGGAAATTTACCGAATACTTGTTTGTGGATGAGCATGGTTTCTGTATCCACCAACAAATTAACATGGAACTTTACAGTAGGTTTCATTATGCTCCAGATTTAATCCAAGCATAAATGAACAAAAGTGGTAAGAACCCCTCCAATTTCTCTAACTTACTATTCCTCCGATAATTGACCTTGCACACCTACCTATGTATAAGGCATAAGATACGTTGACAATTATGCAAAAGGAGGACAATCATGTATTCAAATCATAATTTCTATAATTATGGTGTTTATTATAATGACTATTATCGTACAACAAATGACACTCAACTTGTAAATGATATTCAGAAAGCAATTAATGCAGAATATAGTGCTGTTGCTTGTTATGAAAAGTTAGCCAAACTAGCACCTACACAGGATGAAAGGAACAAAATACTTGAGATACAAAAAGATGAAAAGCGTCATCTTGAAGAGTTCAGTAAAATTTATACAAATCTAACAGGTAGGCAGCCAACTTTTAAAATCAGTGAGGAATGTCCAGCTAAGTACAGAGCAGGAATCGAATTTGCCTTTAAAGATGAACAAGAAGCCGTTGATTTTTATTTAGATATCGCAGATAAGGCACAGGATGCTACTATTAAAGATAGATTTCGTCGTGCAGCAGCAGATGAACAAAATCACGCTGTATGGTTTTTGTTTTTTTTTTAAATCCAAGGTAACACACACTAATCGGCAAGTTGAAAATTACGGTGCTAAAGGAGCATTAAGTGCTTCCACATTGTCCGTACCTCAAATGCTGACTTATACCCTTCAAGACGAATACTTGGCACAAGCAAGATATGATAATATTCTAGGAACTTTTGGATATATTCGTACATTTGCACAAATAAAAGAAGCCGAAATGAGACATATAAATGCGTTGTTGCCTCTTTTTGAACGTTATCAAGTACCTTTACCTGTAGATATATCGCAGTCATTCGTTTCAACTCCAGAAAACATTAAGGCAGCATATGCTGCTGGCGTTCAAGGAGAAATAGACAATATTTCTATGTATGAAAGATTTTTATCACTTGATATCCCTAACGATATGAGAACGGTTTTTTCACAACTTCGTAACGCCTCTTTGAATCATCTTGCAGCATTTGAAAGAGGTCTTGCAAGAACTTTTTAGATTAAGGTGTAATTATGTCAATTTACATCATTAATAATTTTTCTAATGGAATCCTTTTTTCAGTAGTTTTAAATACAGAAAAAGGAGTATGATTATTAATGGAATCATACTCCTTTTGTATTGTTTACTAGTAGAACCTAAAGTTAGCAAAGGTTAAGTAAATCTTTTATCAAGAGGATTTTTTCTTTTAACTATATGCTTTTACTCTAATTCTGCATCTTTTTGCTTTTCTGTAGAAGTTTGGATTCTCCTGTACGTTCCCATTCTTCAACTGTTTCATATGCTTTCTCAGGAGAATACCCTTTCCCTACAAGAACTCCCATTAGAATAAATTCTTGAAGAATGTGTGTCATATTAATTCCTCTTTTAACGTCTTCCAAGCCTTCTTTTACCAAAAATTCCGTATATCTTATCCATTCATCTGGAGTCCTTCCAAAAACTACTGTATTTCCATTTTCGTTACCATAGCCTTCTTCTGCAGCCATTGCGTCTGCTTTAGTCCTATGAACAGTACCAAACGGATGGTTGGGAGGAGCATATATTGAGTAAAGTTTTAGCGGGATATTACCTGTATTGATTACATTGTGCCATGTTCCAGCAGGTATCATGATTGCAGAATCATCATAGATATTTCTTTTAAAATTTAAATTATCTTTCCGCTTGCCCATTTGAACAATGCCCTGACCTTGTTCAACACGTAAGAATTGGTCAACGTTAGGGTGCATTTCCAAACCAATATCTTCGCCAACATTTAGACTCATTAAGGTAACTTGCAAATGAGTTCCTGTCCATAAAGCGGTACGGTACGTGTTGTTTTGCTTCGTAGCTTCATTGATATTAACGACAAACGGTTCTGCTCCATAATCTTTTAATGAAATTCTGGCATCACCATTGGAAAAACGAAAAGAACTGTTTGCATGTCCCTCAACAGGAATATTCCAATAAACAGACTGTCTACCATAGTTATTCATTGGTACATTAACATAATAAGGATATTGATGTGGATACATATTTGGATAGTAGTACATTTTCCTCAATCCCTTCACAGATTATCAAATTATCCTATGCACTATGTTAGGTGAATGTACTTAAATTCAAATTGCTCGGAACATGGAAAAACACAAAGCGTTGCTTCCTAATGATGATTATCTTTTTTCATTTTATCTTAATATCGAAAAGGGTTAGAGAGTGAAGGAGTGTACGCTTCATAAAATCACAGTTTTATTAGTTATTGTTAGAAGAAACTCGGTTAATATGCTGTGAGTCATAAAAAAAGAGTACCTGTATGGCACTCGTTTACGATTTCTTATTCATTTTATCTTGACGTTTAGCTTGATATTCATACCATCCATCAATTTTTAGGTTTGACCACGTTTCCTCATTGTTTATTTGAGTTATTGTTGTTTTACCTCTACCAAACTCTTTTGCTATTTTCCTATGAGGAACTCCTTGAATCAGCATTCGCTTAATTTCAATTACCTCATCTAATTTTAGATGTTTACTATTTCCTCTATTGCTTGGAATCCACTTGTCAACTGTTATATAACCCCATATTTCTCCTCTTGCGATTGCCGAAATAGTTGTTTGTCCTACATTAAACGCTTTTGCAATTATGTATTGGCTAATACCACACACTAACATCTCTTTTATTGCTATAACATTTTCCTCAGTTAATTTAGAAAACCCATTATCAGAGCCTTTTCTAATTGAGTTTGCTTTCTTAATCTTTTTTATTAGTAATTCTTCTGTAAATTCATCTTCATATATAGCAAAGTATCCATTGAGATTATGATGTTCTCCAACTAACATCTGATTCAAATTTCCTGCGCTCAATCCTAATTCTATTGCGCACTCTAATTGAATATCATATCTTTTTACGAACACTCCGTTCGCCCTGTATATTAAAAAGGGTTTACCACCTCTTCCCTTTGATATTTTAATTCTAACCTCTTTAGTAGGAGAGCCACCACTGCCACCTTCTTGTTGGTTATATCCAAAACTATCGTCAAGACAGTTAAAGTGGCTTATCCAATATTTCTCTTTATTGTCTAACTCACCTTGTGTATCAGCTTTGTCAATAACCTTCCATTCAAAGACATCCCAACCATACTTTCTGATGGCTCTATAGAATTTACTATTATAATTTTTTGCTTCGGGATTATATGCAACAACTCTATGTTGTTTCTTCCTATTTTTAAACACTTGAATTGTTTGACCCACATAAATTTTGCCATTAACCTTATTAGTAGCTGTATAGATTATCACAATTCCTTACCTTCATTCCATTTTTGTCTTTTTATCTAAACGATTGGAAAGCAACTCCTTTTCATCTTAATTTCTTCTTATTTTAATGTAGTTATCCATTTCATTGTGAAGTCTATATTGGTATATAATAGAAATTCGGTTACGGTATTTTAAGCTACGGATTGATGGCGAAGTAGATTGCAGGGCGATTTCATATAGGTGAATTAAAGGTGTGAGGGAAGGTAGGTAAGAGGAGCAATATTGAAAAAGGATTACTTGTTGCGTTTAGAAGAGCCACCCTTTTTTCCTTTGGTTAGGTAGGGTGGCTTTTTCATGAGATTAACCGTGAGGTGTAAGGAACTAACCTCCTTTGAGATTGGTTCTAGAACGTGTTCTCTTGTAGTTTCTAACCATTTTATCGCAGGGACATGTAGCTGAAATGCTTGTGGAGTTTCAGTCGCAAGATTTATGATTGCCTCTACGGCAGTTTTTCCTCTCTAATAGAATCTAGTATAAGGCTCAAATATTACTTTTCCGCTTGGAGTTGTTCGCTTAGTCATTCTCATGAAGTATAAATACCTCATTATATTTTCTACTTGAATAAACCTCTTAAAAGTTCTCTTCATACAATGCCTTTATTAGCTTCTTATCTGCTTCAGTATATGGTCACTTCTCATCTTTCTTAATTACTTCCTATAGTACCAAATACCCAAATTTGTCTTCAAACAACTCTCCAATTATCCCCATAATGATTATGATAGTTGCCGTTCTGAACGTAGTGAAGAACGAGCAACTGCCGAGGAGGAACGGAGCGATAGCGTAGTGACGGGCGTGGACAACGCCTTCTTAGTCTCTTTTAAAAGCTTTTTAGGCTTGGCATCCCGTCATGAGTTCGTTCCTCACTCATTCCTCCCCGCCCATGTGCTAATCTTCGCTACGCTACGATTAGACACATGTATATGGTTCTTTCCCATCAATACTTATGCGTTTTTCATATAATCTTCTATAAGGAAAATGAATCAAACCACAACAACCACAAGGGTTTGAAGAATCACTTATGCAAAATTTTATACATCAAGTTTAAAACCTTCTACTGCACTACAAATACTTCATCTTTTTCAAACCACGCAACAGCTTCTCCATTTAAATACTTCTCTAGTAAACCCCTCATTCTACTCGAAGGAATATATAATTCGATTAGTTCTCCACGTCTTATTCTGCTTCGGAACAGCCATTGAATTAACTCTGATAATGCCCAGAAATCCTCGTCAACTTTGACTTTGTGATATTGAAAAAACTTCACTTCAACTGGATTCATAAATCGATTTGCAAGGTAAATACAAACTTCTTTATCTATATAATCATTTGTTGCTCTAGCAGTAAGTGATACGAACTGTTTCTTTGCTGATTTAGGGGTCAATTTCTTTTCGAAATCCTTCAAACATGTCCACATTACTTTTTCAGACTTTACTTTGCATTTGTTCCAGTAGAAGTTATAAGCGTGACTGCTAATTAAATTTAACCATCTCTTTATCCTTTACATTCTCTGTTAACCATGCTTTACTGAAAGCACCTTTTTTATCTCCTACAGCGTTCATATCCTTTTCATTGTATCTAGTCGGGTAATAAATATTGATGTTTTGTTTAAGGAATGCGACATTCTCTTGCGTTGGTTTAACATATGGAATTAACTCAAAGCGACCTGTTTCACGGATTAATTCCACAGAATTGAAATACATTGGCACTTCAAACATTTTGAAATAATACCGCTGCGATTGTCCCCAAAACATATAAGTGAGTATGAAAACATCCTTGAACGCTTTGAATACTGACACAGGAAATGTCCAAAACATAGCTGTATTGTTGAAAATCATTAGATTGTTTGTCTTAGCTAGCCTTTCAATTCGTTTAAACGTTCCATCATATTTTTCTTTTTTCCAAGCAACAAAACCATTTTCATCAACCGTTACGTATGGTTCATTCCCATCATGCCCAAGCAATAATTTAATATCATCTTTCGAAATTTGTGCTTGTTCAATAACGTTCGCTACCTCATCTAAAATAAGTGTATAGTTATGAGATTTGATAAAAGTTAATGTTGCTTCATCGATATTAGAAAATAACTCATGAGTGCTAACGATGTCTTTTCCAAGCCTTACTAATCGTTTTAAACTGTCTAGTTTTGTTACGTTGTCTTTATCCACCTCAGGCTCTGAAAACTTCCTGTTTGTAACAGCGTTTTTAACCCTTTTGACTTCCGATAAAAATGGAGTAATAAACATAAACTTCTCTGGTTTATCAGCCTCATTCATAAGTTGAATTGCCCAAGAAGTTTTTCCTTTTCCACAAGTCGCATCTATTATTTTAATTGGTTTTTGGTTTAACATATTTTCCAATAAGGTCACTCTCTTTCTGTTTCGATTATTTCTATTAGCAAAGGTCACTATATCATCCATTCACGTTGGGACTAGTAACCTTTATGCAGTTCATACTTCTATTATACAAAACTCAAAAATGATGATTTTCGTTAAAACCTTTAGGAAAAAGCTTACTAATCTCGCAAAAGTGCCAACCAAGAACTTTTTTATAGGTAAATTGTGGCATTTACACTTTCAATGTTCAGTATCGACTGAGATTTATTGATATTGAGAAATTAGGGTAGTAATTTCTCTCGCCTAATTCATGGTGAAAGAATTACATTAGCATTGTATCAAATCAGATGTTTAGTGTTAAAACAAATCAGTAAAACCACAAATTCGCTTTTGAAGGCTTGAAAACAAAGTTTATTCTCTACTTATTCTCAAAAGACTTGCACAAATTACCTTATGGTAATTAATACATTATCCTTAAACACAATATGTAAATTTAACAGAACATTCATGTTACTGAAAGCCCTTCCGAACCAGTATCCTCCAGATTATTCATTAATAAATCGCAATTTATAGAATATTATGGGTTTTTATGTAATTTTTTGTTATAATTAGGACGATTGTTATAGATACATTTACATATTGGGGGTGTTTCCTTGCGACTGAAAAAGTTCAGTGTTTTAAACTACAAAGTCTTTAATACAAAGTTCAGCATTGATTTTTCCAGTGAGGACATTGTTATTTTGACAGGAAGAAACAATACGGGTAAATCAACATTTCTAGAAGCAATTAACCAGTTTTATCTTCCTACTACCGCAAAAGGGAAGATACCAGTTGAGTGCTACTCCAACCAAGACGAGAACAAAACCATTGAATTAGAAGCTGAGTTTGTTGTGGACAGCGAGACTGGTGAAACAGTAACCATTGTGAAAAAGTATTCGAATGATAATGGAAAATACTTTGATACGCAAGGTGCTGAAATTAAACGAACTCATGAGCTGAAAGAAACATTAGATGAAATTTTGGCAAATAGCCCTTATTACATCACACCCTATATGACTACTGAAGAAATTGACAAGCAAGTTCAAGAAATTTACTCACAGATAATTACGGCAGAATTAAGCAAGTTGGAAATGGAAGAGTTTGTTGAGGAAGAGCTACAAGCAATAAAGAGAGAATACTTAGAGCTTAAAAGCTCAATCCCAAAATTATTAAAGAAATTAAAAAGCAAGACAGATTTTTCACTCTCAAATGTTAGTGAGAGCGTTTCAAAAAGTTTACAAAGTGTATTTTCTAATAACTCTCTTCAGCTTTCAGTTCAAGGTGGAGAAAGTAATGGCTTTTCGGTATCTGATATAGTCAAGTCTACTAGCTCCAGTGTGCTAATTGGAAACACGCAAAGCAGTGATATGCCCCTCTCTACACAAGGTACAGGAATACAAAGAATGAGTTTAATATACATCATCCAAAACATGATTGAACAAGGATTAATGGGGACAAACAGCACGCAGAAAATGCTACTTATTGATGAGCCAGAAGCATTTTTACACCCAGAAGCTGTTAGAGCTTTAAGTAGGTCGCTTTATGCTATCGGAAATAGGTTGCCATTAATTATCTCTACCCACTCTCCTGTACTGATTGACCTCTCTGAGAGCCATACTACTATTCAAGTATTTAGAATTGGAAAAACCGAAGCCATTGAGCTGTATCAATCATCCAGCTCCCAGTTTGACGAAGATGATATAAAAAATATGAAGCTCTTGAATTATGTGGATTCATATGTCAATGAATTCTTCTTTGCTGATAAGATAATTGTTGTAGAAGGCGATACTGAATATGTTGCATTTAAGCACTTTATTAAAGAGCGTGGTTTGAACATTCATGTTATTAGAGCAAGAGGCAAGGCAACAATCTGCTCCCTCATGAAAATTCTTAACCAATTTAACACCAGATATTACATCTTGCATGACATAGACAATCACGAGAGATTTACACATTCAACGCTGAAGGCTCAACAAACAAACTGTTATAACATATACGCTTTAAAAGAAGATTCTACTAGAATCTTTGGCTCAGTCCCTAACCTTGAACGTGCTATGGGCTTAGGTGACGTTCCTAACAATAAAAAAACAGAAACCATTCACAGAATTATACATGATGCAGTTGATGTATCTTATATTAAAGCTAGAGAGAAGTTAGAGAAGGTATTTAACTACATTTTTAGTTTGGAAAATCAAATGTCTCTAGAACATCCTTTCATCGAGATTATAGGAGATAAGGATTACGAAAATCTGTTTACTCCATTATTAAGTCAAGAGCGAAAGGTACTGAAAAGGAAATCTAAGGCAGTTTCTAAGGTGGAACAAGTATCATTGGATATGTAAATGAAATATGAATTCTATTTTCCTGTACATTTACGGTGCGGGTTTATTACAAAAAAACAAATAGAAGGTGAGAATCACTCAAGCTTTAGAATGGTTCTCTCCCTCTTCTGTCTTTCCTTGACATTGGAGAACTGCTTACAGATAAATACGTAAGTTGTAGCCCGATACCGTCCTTTTGTGATACTTCTTTCTGCTATTTAGTCACATCACATTTTTATCAATCAATTTACTAATTTTTCCCTCCTTAAGTATTCATGCCTAATGGTTCAGCAACTGCCTTAGGAAACACCCTTTATGATGGTTTTTGGACTGATTCAATAGCAGCGATAAAAACCGTCCACCGTAATTGATGAACGGTTTAATTTGTTTCATATTTCAAACTCTTTACTTCTAATCATAATGGCATGTTCAGACGATTTTAGTTCATTGTATCTTGGATTAATACTTTAATTAGGTATTGCTCAAGGTTTTCTGTCTTCAATGAACTATACAGAGTTAATAAGTAAATTTCTGCCCGCTCTATTCCTCGAAAAAACGCCTCGTATTTGAACTTTTACCTGTCATATGGTCAAGAACTCTATTAAGAACCTTTTTACCTTTCCCAATATATAAAAGACCACTCCTTATCATAAAGTTGATAAATACCATTTGAAAGGACAGGAATCCCACTTCGTTGGTTTGTTTAAAGCTCTTGGCTTTCTTTTTCATTACTAGTGAGCAGGAACTTGCCCCTGCCACAAGTAATTCAATCAATTCAAGTTACATAGTAGCTTTAATCATTTCATTCAACATTCGTTTATACAAAAGCAAGCGATTACTGCGATAGGAATTTCTATACCCTCTATATGTGGGTTTGCCTTCGCACCCTCTTGAGCAACTTTCTTTGTGTAATAGGCAATGTGCTTCATTTGTTTATTCATTCGAGGACTCTTAAATATCTAATGAATTTAACGGATTATACATGAAGACAATACTTTTTGCTCATCGTTTCTTAGTAACCATCTTCATCACTGGAGAAAATGTATCATGACTTTTTCGAAGGTCATCAGTATCCATTTGTATATACCTTCTCATTGTCCGAATATCTGACCATCCTCCCATTTTTTGGAGTGTAAAAGCATCACAGCCATTAAGGGTCATGTTCTTTGCCCATGTATGTCTGTAGACATGGGCAGTAACCTTTTTATCCTTAATACCAGCCTTATCTGCGTAATATTTCAATCGCTTGTTAAAGTGATTTTGTCCAAGCGGTTCACCATATGAAGAAAGAAAAATCCTATCAGTTGAAAAATGCTTTTTATTTTCATTAATCAGTTGCAATAGTAATTTGACTGTATGTGCTGAAATCGGAACAATACGTGGTTTTCGATTCTTATTTTTCTCTCCTCCAAGGGTAATGAACCTAGTTTGGAAATCAATATCGCCCGCTTGTAAGCTTAAAAGTTCATTTGCTCTGATTCCACTATCTAACAACAATATCATGGCTACGTAATCCCGAAATCCAACATAATCTCGTTGATTTGGTTGCTTTAAAACCTCTTTGACCTCTTCATCTGTAAAACAGTTTGTAAGGTCTATATCTTGTTTTAATAATCTCACACCAGACATTGGATTTACTTCAATCAAATCCTCCCGCTCCAAAAAATTAAACATTGCCCGATATACCCTTAAGCGAATGTTTATCGTTGTATCAGATAAGCCAATGCCTTGTTCACTTTGAATATACTTATGTCCGTCATACTTTGGTGCATCATATTTTAAATAGTTAATGTAATCCCTAAAAACCTGTGGTGATAGTTCATCTACTGATTCAATTTCATAGTTCTTTTGAAGCCATAAAACAAAATACTTCCAATCCTTTCGATAATCTTTTAACGTTCGTTCCCTTAAACCTTCTGCACTCTTCCCAGCAATAACTAAGTCAATTGCTTGTTCCATTGTTAATTTTGGATATTCCTTTTGGTTAGACATTTTTCCAACGGGTTTTTTTCTGATTCGCTTGTTTAAAGACATTAAAAAAGCCTCCTCAAATAGTAATGTTTTAGACATTAACTACCGAGAAGGCATGTAATTCACAACCTAGATTTGAAGCTTTTAGGGTTGTTAACACACATTTTGAGGCTTGTGTACACCCAAAATAAGTCTGTAATTCATAACCCCGAACAATTATTCAATTAATTAACATTCCTCAGGTGTACCAGCAACCTGTGCTGTTCTAAACGATGAACCGCAGCCGCATGATGCGATTGCGTTAGGGTTGTCGATCGTAAAACCGCCGCCCATCATCGATTGCTTATAATCAATCGTCGTTCCGTTTAATATTTGCGCATCTTCTTTTTTCACGAGAATGGTTAGTCCATGTTGTTCCAAAACTTGGTCTTCATCTGTCATTTCGTGTTCAAACCCCATACCGTAGGATAGACCGCTACAGCCTCCACCCTTTACAGCTACACGAAGATATGCATTTTCTTCTTCATGCTCTTTCATCATATCTTTTATTTGAAAAGCAGCAGCTTCTGTAATTTTCACTACATCTGTCATTTTACAACCTCCTTAATCATTTATGAAAGGATTCTATCTTTAGTATACAGCTTCATTGTCACTCACTCAAATAATAGGTTCCATTACAAATAACCTCAGCAGGACCTGTCATCAGTACTGTTCCTTCAAGGGTCCAATTGATTTTTAAGTCTCCGCCTGCTAAATGGACTGTTGTTTCTTCACCTTGAATTGTTAGATCGTTTAATACGGAAGCAACAACAGCAGCACAAGCGCCTGTACCACAAGCTTGTGTGACACCAGATCCGCGCTCCCACACTCTAAAATGCAGCTCATTTTTTGATACCACTTCTACAAATTCAACGTTAACACCTTCTGGAAAACGTTCATCCTTCTCAACAATCGGCCCCAATGTTGTAACAGGTGCTTTACGGATATCATCCACATAAAAAATCAAATGCGGATTTCCCATCGAAACGGCTGTCACATCATATAAATTTCCGGCAAAGTCCATTTTTTCGTTTATCGTTTTTTCATCACTGTTTCCTGCCATCGGAATTTGTGCTTTTTCTAAACGCGGTTGCCCCATATCAACCGTCACTAATTTGACAGTATCATTTTCAACATGCACCTTTGCATGAACAAGGCCAGATAAGGTTTCAATTTGAAATTCTGTACTTGTTACTAATTTATGCTCATATGCATATTTCGCAACACATCGTAAACCATTGCCGCAATTTTTCCCTTCTGAGCCATCATTATTAAAAATTCTCATTTTTACAGGTGCCTGATCAGATGGACAAATTAAAATTAATCCATCAGAGCCAATGCCTGTATACACATTTGATACTTGTCTAGCAATTTCAGGCAGGCTTGCTTCTTCAAGCTGCTCCTCAAATTGATTAACATAAATATAATTATTTCCTAATCCGTGCATTTTTGTGAATGTAAATGAATTCATTTTGTCCTCCATGAACTTTTGTTTTTATTAGTATAAAATGTTGGAAATATGAGCACAATACATATATCCCCCGTTTTATAGAAGTAAAAGCTTCCTGCTTATTGTAGGGAGCTTTTCTTTTTTACTGAATCGAAGGGTACTTTTGGAAGGAAATACGAGGATAACGCAAGGTGGAAAAGGAGCTGATTGTAACGACCCTAGCTCCTTCTATATTAAAACATAGGATTTTCTTCAAGAAAAGTATAGATATTTTCAACAAGCTCATCAGGACTGTTTCCTGTCACAATTTCACCATTTACTAATGCATAAAGTGAATGGCTGCATTTGCCGCAGTATCCCAGACAGCCGTATTCAATAATATCTAAATTTGGATCTTTTTCAAGCTGTTGTAAAGCAGCTTGTGAGCCATTTGCTAAATTGCTAATACAAAATTCAATAATCGGCTTCAATTTTTACACCTCTCACAATGCGCTCGATCTTAATAAACACTTATATCAAACTTTATTATACAATTATAGTTAGGTCAAGGTATACAACTTTGAATGGGATATTTTCTCATCAAAAATATTTAACGGATTGTAAACAATAACTAATGTTCTTATCTATTTATAAAGTTCATCATTTATAAAACGTTTTTTCTGATAATGTGTTGTTATTTTAGCTTAATTTCGTTATACTTTTTTATGGAATTTTGAATTATTTACGTATAATTTCTCAATTTATCAATTTTATTAAAAACGTGGGGAAAAAGGGGTATCGATTATGAAGAACCTAGTGATCCTTGGCGGCGGATACGGTGGAATGCGTATTCTCCTTAGATTATTACCAAATCATTTGCCAGAAGATGTTCAAATTACGCTGATAGATAAAAATCCCTATCATTGTCTTAAAACCGAATATTATGCACTTGCAGCCGGTACGATTTCTGACCATCATATTCGTGTTTCATTTCCAGAACATCCAAGACTTCAAACAAAATTTGCTGAAGTACTTTCGGTAGACCTTGATAACAAGCAAATTGTTTTAAAAGATGAAGAGGTTGTACCTTATGACGACTTAATTATTGGCTTAGGCTGTGAGGACAAATATCATAATGTTCCAGGTGCAAAAGAATACACATACAGCATCCAATCGATTGACCAATCTCGGGAAACGTATCAAAATCTAAATAATTTAAGCGCAGGTGCTACCGTTGCCATTGTTGGAGCTGGATTAAGCGGTGTTGAACTTGCCAGTGAGCTCAGAGAAAGCCGTAAAGATTTAAACATCAAGCTGTTTGATCGCGGAAAACATATCCTTGCCAGCTTTCCGGAACGACTAAGCAGTTATGTTGAGAAATGGTTCCTAGAGCATGGTGTTGAAATAATTAATGGGGCTAATATTACAAAGGTAGAACCAAATATTGTTTATAACCATGATCACCCGATTGAATGTGATGTCGTTGTATGGACTGCAGGCATTCAGCCGAATAAAATTGTTCGCGATCTGGAGGTTGAAAAAGATAATCAAGGTCGTGTTGTTTTAACAGCGCAACATTTTATTCCAAATTATGAGGATGCATTTGTCGTAGGAGATTGTGCCAGCCTCCCGCATGCTCCTAGTGCCCAGCTTGCCGAAGCTCAAGCTGAACAAATCGTTCAGGTTTTACAAAAAAAATGGAATGGAGAGCCTCTGCCAGAATCCTTCCCTCCATTTAAGCTTAAAGGTGTTCTAGGTTCACTAGGTAAAAAGCAGGGATTTGGTCTTGTTAACGATCGCCCGCTAATGGGCCGGGTTCCGCGTTTATTAAAATCAGGGGTACTTTGGATGTACAAGTATCATAACGGATAATAAGAAAAGCGCAAGCGCCTTGATCAGCCTAGGGCAAATAAGACGAATTGGAATAGAAGGTGTTTTTTGCCTTCAATTCCAATTTGGCTTATGACCTCAAGGGGCTAGTCGCTGGAGCTAGACACTAAAACTAAGTTCAAATTTTATGCCTTTTTACCTTTTAAAATAGAGGATGTCTAACCAACGGTGGACATCCTCTTCTCATTATAGCGCCTCACTCACATACCCATGTAATTCCATTACTTCATAAATCCTTTTTAATCTTGGATTTCCTTCTCCAACAACCGTGCCTTCAATGACAACGAGCGGGTAAAAGTACTCATCATTCAAGACCCTTTCTGCCATCTCCTGCTTATCTGGATCATTAGGCGGCTGGTTGATATCAATATAGGAGATCGTAAAATGCTGGTCTTTGTATTTTCGTTTTAAAGCCGCATCCAGCCATTCGTACGTTTCTTTAGCTGATGGCATATTCACACAGCTTGGACAAAGAATTTCCGCTCCATAGACACAAATTTCTACTGGTTTCATAGTTCCCTCCACCCTTCTTTTCTCTCATTGTATTCGAATTTCTGAAATGTTTCCATCCTCTTGGCGGGTGATGAACCATTTTTTTCATCATAAAAATATGGTAAAATAAATAATAGGCTTGATTGCCAAAATCTTTCGATTAGATTTTTCGCTTTAATTCAAATATAATATGTATCAAGGAAAGGAGTCGATTGAAATGACTGAAACAACAATGTTTGATCAAGTACAAGAAGTATTAGATAAACTTCGTCCATTCTTACTTCGTGATGGAGGAGACTGCGAATTAGTGGATGTAGAAGATGGTATTGTGAAGCTTCGTCTTTTAGGTGCTTGCGGTAGCTGCCCAAGCTCAACAATCACTTTAAAAGCTGGTATAGAACGTGCATTATTAGAAGAAGTACCTGGTGTTGTAGAAGTGGAGCAAGTATTTTAATACAATGGGGCTGTCTCATCAATGAGACAGCCCCTATTTTTTAGCTTTTTACTTCTTGTATTTGTTCAACCTTACATCCTTCAAAGTCAATATCAAGCCGCTCAACATCACAGTTTGAAAATTCACTGGAAAGCTTCTCGGCTAAATAATCACCTTTTCCTTTTTCAGTGAAGCAAATGACCGTAGGGCCGGCTCCGCTTAAGGCTGAGCCATATGCACCAAGGTCACGAATTTTTTCACGGACAGCCTGAATTTCCGGGATCAGACTGCTTCTGTACGGTTGATGAAAAAGATCCTTATTCATCATGTCCCCAGCAAGCTTCCAGTTGTTCGTAAGCAGTCCTGCTACAAGCATATTGCTAATCGCACTAGCTTCAACGGCTGTTTTATAATCAAGCGATTCAGGCAAGACGTTTCTCGCATCACTTGTAAAGACCTCATATTTAGGAATAATCACAACGGTATCAACATCGATATCCTTTACACAAACTAATTCGGTTTGCTCTTCTTGGTGAAGACCGACAACTAGACCTCCGTATAAGGATGCCCCGACATTATCCGGATGACCTTCTTCAAGACTGGCAATTCGCGCCTTTTCGTCATTCGTTAATTGCAGATTGCAAAGCTGATTAGCAAGCTCGATTCCAGCAATAATCGCTGCTGCACTGCTGCCGATTCCCCTTGCCATCGGAATATCGCTCCATACTTTTACCTCGCATGGAGGCAATTGCTGATGATGCAAAGAGGCAACCTCAATGGCTACCTTTGCAATTAGATTATCTTCATTAGCAGGAATATCTTTGACATGCTCTGTCATTGGGATAAAAAGAAATTGATCGGCTTTCTTTACCTCAAGTGTTAAATATTTACCGAGCGCAAGCCCAATTGAGTCAAATCCAGGACCTAAATTAGCTGTGCTGCCAGGTACTGTAATTTTTAACATGTCGCCTTCTTTCATCGGACTGTTACCCCGTTTAAATACTGCATGAAGACTTCTTCATCATTTGGAAGCACAACCGGTTTGATTTCAGAAACATCGATGGCTGTGTTTGGATCTTTTAAGCCGTTTCCAGTTAATACAGCTACAACCTTGCTGCCTTCTTGAATTAATCCTAATTTACGATGCTTGATGAGACCGGCGATTGAAGCACAAGAACCAGGTTCAGCAAACACACCTTCCTCACGGGCAATTAATTGGTAAGCTGCCAAGATTTCTTCATCTGTAACCGAATCAATTTTTCCATTTGACTCTTCTTTTGCTTTTACAGCTGTTTCCCAGCTTGCCGGGTTTCCAATGCGAATCGCTGTTGCTACTGTTTCAGGGTTTTCGATTGGTTCACCGCGAACAATCGCTGCTGCACCTTCAGCTTGGAAGCCATGAATCTTAGGCAGACCTGTTTGTTTCTTTTCATTGTACTCTTTAAATCCTTTCCAGTATGCTGTAATGTTACCAGCATTTCCAACTGGGATAGCAAGGTAATCCGGAGCGCTGCCGAGCTGCTCACAGACTTCAAATGCAGCTGTTTTTTGTCCTTCAATTCGATATGGATTCACTGAGTTTACTAATGTAATCGGCAATTTTTCACTTAAGTTGCGAACCATTGTTAACGCATGGTCGAAGTTCCCTTGAATTGCATAAATTTCTGCTCCGTACATAACTGCTTGCGCAAGCTTCCCAAATGCAATCTTGCCATCTGGAATTAATACAATACACTTCATGTTTGCTCTCGCAGCGTAAGCCGCAGCTGCTGCAGATGTATTTCCTGTTGATGCACAAATGACGGTATCACTGCCCTCTTCCTTTGCTTTAGCAACAGCCATAACCATTCCGCGGTCTTTAAATGACCCTGTAGGATTTGTCCCCTCAGTTTTCACATATAATTCGACACCAAGCTTTTCAGAAAGCTTTGGCAAATGGATAAGCGGCGTATTTCCTTCTTGTAATGTTAATTTTGGTGTTTTATCTGTTACTGGTAAAAACTCTGCAAATTCTTGAATAAGACCCTTCCACATCATATTGAACCGTTCCCTTCTACTCGATACGTACTTTTTACTTCTTCAACTACTTCTAGATCATTTAAACGTTGTAAAATTTCCTCGAAATCACTTTGTGCTGCTTCATGTGTCACAATGACAATTTCAGCTAGATTGCTATTTTTAATTGGAAGCTGAAGGATCTTCTCGAAGCTGACACCTCTCTCAGAGAAAAGAGATGTAATATGTGAGAAAGCACCAACTTGATCTTTTGCACTAATTCTTAAGAAATGCTGTGCGTAAATTTGATCTGGGCTTTTTAGCTGTTTTTCAAATTGAGGTGCGACTGCACTTCTGCCATTGACATCAAGTCTCATATTCTTCATAACACCGACTAAATCAGATACAACAGATGTTGCTGTAGGAAGGCTTCCTGCTCCAGGACCATAGAACATCGTTTCACCAACTGCTTCACCATAAACATACACAGCGTTATATTCATCATTAACCGCAGCTAATGGATGTGTTTCCGGTAATAATGTTGGCTCAACCGCAACTTCAATTTTCCCGTTTTCCTTCTGCGCTATTCCGATCAGCTTCATTGTATAGCCTAGACGCTTGCTGTAGCCGATATCTTCGTCCGTTACAGATGAGATACCTTTTACCTTTACGTCCTCTAAATCAACGTGCATGGAAAAGCCTAAGCGGGCTAGAATCGCCATTTTTCTGGCAGCATCCAATCCTTCTACATCTGATGTTGGATCAGCTTCTGCAAATCCTAGCTCTTGGGCTTCCTTTAAAACATCCTCGTATGCACTTCCATGCTTCGTCATTTTTGTTAGGATAAAGTTTGTTGTTCCGTTAACAATCCCCATCATCTTCGTAATCCGATCAGAGGCTAAACCATCGACTAAGCTTCGTAAAATCGGGATCCCTCCTGCTACACTTGCCTCATAGAAAAGATCACAGCCATTTTCAGTAGCAATCGATAGCAATTCCGTTCCGTATACAGCCATTAAGTCTTTATTCGCTGTTACGACATGTTTTTTTGCTTGTAATGCTTCAATTAAATGTTGTCTCGTTTCTTCAACTCCGCCCATTACTTCAATCACAACATCTATATCAGGATTTTTAATGACATCATCTACATTTGTTGTAAGAATATCTTGATTAATCTGAACTTGTCGAGCTTTATTTAAATTTTTTACTACGACCTTTTTCACTTTTACCGGACATCCAACTTGATGCATAAGCTTATCTTGATGATCCTCGATAATCTTAACAACACCACTTCCAACCGTTCCAAGACCTAAAAGCCCTACATGTATTGCCTCCACAGGTTTCCACTCCTTTATGTTCATCTAGAGAGTACAGTTGTATCCTCATAAAAGACACTATTAATATACTTGTCATTATAAAATGCTAAGAACTGTTTTACAAGGGCGAATTTTCAGTTTTTATTTTGAAAACGCTTCCTACGTTGATATATAAGTATATATTTTTTAGCTGAATTTTTATTAACAGCCAGGTTATTACTATGTAGAAAATTTATTACGATAGTAAAACACTAAAATCTTTTCTTATTTTACAACTACCCTTGTTTTTGGCTCTTCTCCCTTTAAAACAGATGCGATATTTTCCGCACATAAATTCATCATCGTATATCTTGTATCAAAGCTTGCACTGCCAATATGAGGCAATGCTACGACATTGTTTAAGCCAACTAATGGATGATCAGCTTCAATAGGCTCGTTTAAAAAGACATCAAGTCCTGCTCCGGCAATTTCATTTTTGGTTAACGCCTCATAAAGGTCATCTTCATTTACAACGGCACCGCGGCTTACGTTGATAAAGATCGCAGAGGTTTTCATCTTTTTAAATGCCTCTTTATTAAATAGCTCACGTGTTTCTTCCGTTAGCGGGGTTAGACATATTACAAAATCAGCTTTTGCTAACAATTCATCCAGTGAAGCATAGCTGGCACCAAACCTTGATTCCGCTTCCTCATTTCTCGAACGGTTATGATAAAGAATGTTCATTTCAAAGCCTGTCGCCCGTTTTGCAACAGCTTGTCCAATTTTCCCCATGCCAACAATTCCGATTGTTTTATGATGAACATCATGTCCAGCTAGCAGCAATGGTCCCCAGCTCTTCCATTGGTTATTTTTCACAAAATCACTAGCCTCCATTAACCGGCGTGCTGTAGCAAGAATTAAGCCAAATGTCAGGTCTGCTGTCGTATCTGTTAAGACATCAGGTGTATTGCAGACGACAACTCCTCGTTCTTTTGCATAGCGAACATCAATGTTATCAAAGCCAACTGCTAAATTTGCTACCACTTTTAATTGCTTAGCTTCATCTAATAATTGTTTATCAATCGCATCTGACAGCATCGTCAATAATGCATCAGCTTTTTTTGCTTTTTCAAGTAATAATTCTCTTGGACAAGGTATTTCCTCTTCTGGCCACATTTCAACATTTGCAATCTCGTAAAGTGGTTGAAGCTGCTCTTTGGAACATTTCCTTGTCACATAAATAAACGGCCTTGTCAATGTGATCACCTCAGGTTCATAAATTGTTTTTTCTTATTTTACCACAAGATGAACACCGTGACTGATTCATCTGTTTGAATCAGTCACACAAACGATTTGACAGCTTATGAGGATAGCCATTCCAAGCTTGGAAGAACAATCCTTTTTTTCCTCATGGATAACATGTTGGAATAACTCTTTAGAAATAACTCGTACTGATCCGAAGCCGTTAAAATTTCCTTTAGCTTTGCTTCAAAGATTGGTTTATCGTTGTCAGATGATAAATAATAATTTTCTACGCACTCAAAATAGTGGATCGGAAATAATAATCTGCTGTATATCAATCTCCATGTAAATGCGGAGAGCGGAGTGGTGCGATCATAATCATCTAAAAAACGAAAGCCATTTTCCTGCAGCTCCTCTTGTCTTTCAAAGAATAGATGGCGCAAATATTCAGCAATATCTCTACTGGCATGATCAAACACCCAATCAGTCGGTAATTTTACACCTTGAGCAGAGCCCCATGTAGTGGGATGAAAGCGATGGTGGCAAATTGTTCCGGAATCAATTGGCTGTGGCTCCTCATCAAGCTCCGTATCGACCAAATATTGAATTCCATTTTCCGCTAATCCTAAATAATATGGGAATGATTCGATAAACATTTTTTCGAACTGAGTGAAAGGTTGGCTATGAATCTTCCCGCTCCAAAAGGATTCTAATTGATCAAGCCTCCTTTCCCATAAATACTTCCACTGTCCAATTCGTTGTGTTTTGGATAATTGATAGGGATATGTTCTTGCCTTTTGATGAAACCTTGCTAAATTTCTCCCTATCTGCTGATATCTCCCTTGAGTAAACGCAGCGTATTTGACAAGCGCATATTTAGCCTTATCTTTTTCAAAAAACAAGTTGTTTTTTTTCGTTACCACAATACGGGCGATATTAGGCTCTCTTTTTTCCACCATGAATTCACTTAATTGATATAACTCGTACATTTCTTCCTCATCTATATTTGTAATTGGTACAATTAAAAAATCAGTTTGATGAACACGAAAGGAATCGAATTTTCCTATTTTTCTTAGATCCTGGACCTTTATGCCGTACTCTTCATAAATCGCCTTTTTCATTAACACTCCTCCTCAGTAAACAAATTGCCCTTATTCTATCGTAAGCGACGATTCATATGATTATGATTATTTGCTGCAGGGAGAATAGATGTTTTTGTAGAAGAATATAGGATAAAGGTTTATTCTTTCGAAATAGGTTTAAAATGTTAAGGGAAACTTTCATAAAAAAATTTTTTATAGTGTAATATCTTATAGATACGATTCATAAACTAAATAAATGCGCAAAACAAAAAGAATTGGGTGATTTTTAATGAAAAGTGAAGAAAAGATGGATATCGTTGAAAAAACTGCACGAGAATGGATGGTTAAAAGAGGAGTTAAACCCGAAGATATTGCTGACCTCGTATACTTTTTACAAGAAAAGTATCACCCTGATTTATCAATGCAAGAGTGTTTAGAAAATGTTGACCGTGTTCTGACAAAGCGGGAGGTACAAAACGCCGTTCTTACCGGAATTCAATTTGATATATTAGCTGAAAAGGGTCAATTAGAGGAACCGTTACAAACCATTATTGGAACAGATGAAAGCTTATATGGAGTAGATGAAATTTTAGCTTTTTCAATTGTAAATATCTACGGTTCAATCGGCTTCACAAATTACGGTTATATCGATAAGCTTAAGCCAGGTATTCTGCAATATTTAAATGACAAATCAACCGGAAAATGCCATACGTTTTTAGATGATATTGTAGGGGCAATTGCCGCAGCGGCATCCAGCAGACTTGCCCATCGAGCAAGAGATGTAGAATAACGATAGGTAGAGTCTACTAATATCAAAAATAAGGACTGTCTTAACATAGGGGGAATGACCCTTTTAAGACAGTCCCTTTTACTTACTTCAATACACAACGAACATATTCCTCTAAAGAATCCATTGAATAAGTAGGTTGAATCGGATAGGTTTTTAAGTGTTCTTTTGAGGTTACCCCAGTATGAACAAGTAACGTATCGAGTCCACAATTAATCCCAGCCTTGATATCTGTATCATAGTTGTCGCCAACCATCAAGGTTTCGTGTTTTGCAGTTCCCAAAACTTGTAAGGCCTGCTCCACAATAATGCCCTCCGGTTTTCCTATGAAGATTGGCTGAGTATTTGTTGAAACGGTAATTACAGATGTCATGGCGCCGTTTCCAGGTAAAAGGCCTCTTTCTGTCGGAAGCGCAACATCTGCATTTGTTGAAACAAATACTGCACCGTTTCTAACAGCGATACATGCCTTTGCAAGCTTTTCATACGTGATTTCCCGATCAATTCCAGTTACAACAAAATCAGGATCATGGTCGACAAACCTCAATCCCCGCTGTTGCAATGCCTGTTTAAGGCCAATTTCTCCAATTGCATAAACCGTTGCATCCTGCTTTTTCTCCCAAATATAATTTGCTGTAGCCTGACTAGTGGTAAACACACTTTCCTTTGTTGCCTGGATATTAAATTCCTGCAGCTTTTTTGCCACTTGTTCCGGCGTTTGTGAGGAGTTGTTTGTCACAAAAAGATAAGGAAGCTCTTTTTTAGCCAAAAATGCGACAAATTCCCCTGCTGCTTCAATTTGTTCAGTTCCACGATACATGGTGCCATCCAAATCGATTAAATAGCCTTTATACTGCTTCATCTAACATCACTTCTTCCGTTTGGATTTCAATTGAAAGAGGATGACCGAAAATAAGTCACCCTTTCCAATTTATAATGGTTTAAATGCTGAAACAGGTCCAAGTTCATTCTGGATATAAGTTCGAACATTTGTTGGAAACGCTCTAAGGTGGGGCTCTTGAAGAGAAAGAACCTGCACCAGATGATCATAATCAACAGCTAAGTAATCCTGAACAATCACTTTTCTTAGCAGGATGACGTCCTTTAACCCCGCTGCTTCACTGCTGTTTATCACCTTTTCATCTAAAAGGATGTCAATTATATCCTCATAGCTTCCCGGGTCTCTCATAATAAAACCATCAATCATAGCATTTCCCACATCCAGAATGGTTTCAATGCACATATGGCAGATCCTCTCAAGAGCCGCTCTTTCGATATCACTAGTCCAATCTTTTTGCTTGGCAAATAGTTCGACCTGTTTATCAAGATAGTTCAGCTTTGCTTCTATTAATTCACGATCAACAAAATACATTATCATTCACCTTCCTTATACTAACACAACTCGATCCTTCTCAAGCCTCCCAGGCTTCGCATAAAAGTAACCTTGAGCTAAATCAACCTGATTTCGCAGCAATACATCTGCCTCTTCCTTTTTCTCAATTCCTTCTGCAACAACAAGGGACCCCGCTTCCTTTGCAATCAAAATTAAGCCCTTTAACATGGATTCCTTTAGTTTGTTCGTATCAATATCTTGAATGACAGAACGGTCTACTTTTATAATATCTGGCATTAATTCATTGATAGTATGCAGACTTGAATAACCTGCACCCGTATCATCTACAGCGATCCGAAATCCTTTTTGACGCAGTTGCTTTATATTATCAAGGAAAAAGGCTAATCCTTCAATCGAATCACGTTCGGTTACTTCAAAAATAAGCTTTGTAGGCTCGATTTCAGGAAATTCCTCTAATAATTTTTCTAGTGCAGGTATAAAACGTTTATTCCCAAGAGTAATGGGTGTGAAATTTAAAAAGATGTCATCCAAGCACCCAGCTTTACTAATCAACTTAAATGCTTTTTCCAACACTAATAGCTCTAAATCATAAATAAGGTTGGATTGTCTAGCAAGCGAAAACAATTGAAGAGGTGTTTCCAAAGCGGTTCCTTTTGGCCCTCTCGTGAGAAATTCCCAGGCAATAATTTCATTTTTCGGTAAATCAATAATAGGTTGTGCCAATAAGGTAATTTGCCGCTTTTGAATGATTTGCCGCACCTCTAATAATGTATTGATATACCGGGAATGTATTCGCTTTTCCGCCATTGCGACCGCTTGCTGCTGTGCGATATACAATGCATCCTGTGTCGTACAATACTGCCTTTCAATAAACATATAACCAATATCAAACGTATGCTGAAAATATGGATATTTTGTATTTATCCACCTTTCCAGCTTTGGCATCATCGTTTTTAACATGTTTTCAATATGTATGACCCGATGCTTTTCACTTTGAATCCTCAAAAAAATCGTTAATCCATCACTATAATAATCATGAACAATAATTAGATCATCTTTATAAGCAGAATCCTTAAAAATAAATTGAAACCCTACTCTTAGTTCGTCTTTGTATTCATGTAATTGAGCGAGTTCTAATTGTTGGGAAAACTCCTTAAGATTTGAAATCGATAACACCACAACTGCCACTTGCTGACCATTAGACAGCGCATCTATAACCCCTTCTAAAACAGGATCTCTTAAGACAAACTTGGGTGGGAAATAACGTAATTTTTGGTGTGGCAGAAATAACTTGCTCCACTTTTTCACCCTCTTGTATTGCTTTTCCCAAAATCCAGTGGCCATAAGCATTCAACCCTTCTGGTAGTCACCGCAGCGTAATCATATTTTACCACAAATATGGATATTTCGACTTATTTCTTGGAAAATTTAATTAGAAAAGCGCAAGGTGCTAAGCATTCGGCGACAAGTATAAGGCGAATAGGAATAGAAGCTGTTCTTTACCTTCCATTCCGATTTGACTAGGGCGCCCTTATCTCTTGATTGCACTTGCATGTCCTATTCTTCGCCGATGGAGCCTGAAGCTAGACACAAACATTACGTACAAAAGTTTTAAGTTTGTATACATCTATAGATTGATGATCTTTTTAGCTTCATTCAATACCCACTATTTGATATGATGAAAATACCTTTTAAAGAGGACTTAGAAAGGGGATAAAGGATGTCTGAACGGTTTTTTTTATATGATGATACTGTTGAAACGAAGACAAGATTTGTAAGCTTTATGGGGGAAAACCAGCGATTTGATCTGGCCATTATCCAAAGTGACCGTTACTACGGGAAGCATATCGTTCTTGATATACAAAGTAATCGCTTTGCCATTATCGGCGAGGATGACTTAAAAGAACCAGGCTATTTAGAATATGCATACAAGCTTAAGGAAGAAGATGCGGAAGAACTTCGAGATTTTTTATATGAAATTATTTAGGGATTACAAAACGTGGCTTTTTTTACTTAGCCACGTTTTCTTTTAACATACCTTATTTTTTTATTTTCTTCAGGACAAAATAAGCACATCCAAAATTGCAGTATTCAAAAATATATTCATCAAGTGTACTTATCTTCGTGTCATAGGATGCTTTTTGATTTTGGTCATCAAAGAATCCGCGCAGCCTTAACTGACTATACCCCCAATCACCAACGATATAGTCATATTTATTTAAGATATCACTGTATCTTTCTTTAAAGACTTCTTCATTAAAGCCGTTTCTTTCCTCTTTAACCAACTCAAAGCATTGGTTTTGTACAACGATCATGTTCTTTATCACCCCATCCATATTCCTTATTCTTATCATAATCTATACATGCCTAACCATCAATTACTAAGAAAAATTCAAACCGCTTTGGTCATCCTAAAATTGAGGGGGTGCTAATATTGATAAAATTAAAATTAGCCATAAGTGTCATTGGTCTATCGCTTTTATCGGCTTGTCAGTATGGTGCTGAAGAAGATGCTCAATTAATGCACGAAAGCGGTAATACAATAAATGTACAGGACCGTACCGATCTTTACAATGAAGAAGGACATCCAAATGGAGATGATTCGAATACAGCAAACTTTGGATACGTTCGACATCAAAAGAGCGGGATTCCTCAAGATGTCGCCCATACACCTACACCTGGCATTAATCGGGAACAAACCGCGAACACGATAAGCAGCTTAATTGTTCAGCTTCCTAACGTACAGGATGTTGCTACATTAGTAACAGATGAAGAAGTATTAATAGCATATAAAACAGATTCAAAAAATCGTAATGATACGGCAGACCAAGTAAAGAAAACCGCGATATCTGTCGTTCCCAGATATTACCACGTCTATGTGTCTGATAACGCCAATATGATTCAGCAAATCGAGGCATACAGCCCGCTCGATTCAAATAGCCGCGATATTAATCAGATTTTAGACAAGACAATTAAAGAAATGCTTAAATCTCCGCAGGGAAAGCCTCTAAATAAAGGTGAGAATCCTAATGGAGAGGGTTATGGCGAAACAAACGAAGAACTTGATGATGATCAAAAGGATCAATATGAAAAAACGCGCTATAACAATGAGAGAAATAAATAATGGTATGAAAAAAGGAAGAGACTCTCTTCCTTTTTCCCTTTACGCCTGTGCTTGTCTTTGTTTTGCTGCTGCGTTTACTTGCTCATCTGCATGGTAGGATGAACGTACAAGCGGGCCAGCTTCACAATGGCTGAATCCTTTGCTTAGTGCAATGTCACGTAACTCTGCAAATTCATCCGGGTGATAATATTTTTGCACCTTAAGATGTTTTTTCGTCGGCTGTAAGTATTGACCGATCGTCATAATATCGACATCATTTTCTCGTAAGTCATCCATTGTTTCAATAATTTGTTCCTTTGTTTCCCCTAAACCGATCATTAAACTTGATTTTGTCGGGATTTCAGGCTGCATTTCCTTTGCCCATTTTAAAAATTGCAACGATCTTTCATATTTAGCACGTGCCCGAACTCTTGGTGTTAGCTCACGAACTGTTTCAATATTATGATTTAAAATATCCGGCTTTGCATCCATGACCATTTTCAGATTCTCATAAACACCGCCTAAATCCGACGGTAATACTTCGACGGTTGTAAATGGGCTTTTACGACGAATAGCACGAATAGTTTCAGCTAATACATTCGCACCGCCATCCTTTAAATCGTCACGAGCTACCATTGTAATAACAGCATGCTTTAAATTCATTAAAGCAACAGAATCTGCCACACGTTCTGGTTCAGCTAAGTCAAGCTCATTAGGAAGACCTGTTTTTACTGCACAGAATCGGCATGCGCGGGTACATACAGAGCCTAAAATCATAAAGGTTGCTGTTCTTCGTACAGCCCAGCATTCATGGATATTTGGACATTTCGCCTCTTCACAAACGGTATGTAAGTTTTTCTCTCTCATTAGCTTTTTTAAATCTGTGTAATTTTCGTTCGTATTTAATTTTATTTTTAACCATTCTGGCTTACGTAAGTATTCTTCCTTTTTCGCCATCTGATTCATCTCCAATTACATAATCTCATTTTCCCTAAAAAATAATATATCCGTTTCCACTTTAACATATGAATTCAAGCTGGACAAGAAAAGGTGCTTATGCAATTTCTAACATTTGCTATTAATGAAAAAGCACCCCTAACACCAAACTAGTAAGAGAAACTTCCAAGTAATTAGGTTAGTTGATCTTATCCGGCATTTACTGGCAGTTGTATCCCTAATATTTATTTGCTTGCTGCTGGTATAACTGCCAGCACATACGGGATCTATGAAACCGGCTGAAAGGAGCTTATTACTGTGCGCAAATTTCTCAGTACCATTTTTATCTTTACGGTGATATGTTTTTCAGTTCAACCTCTGGCTTATGGTGCTGAAACTGAAACAGACCAAAATCAAGAATACAAAAGGCTAATGAGCTTGTATAAAAAAGTTGAAACTATTACTACGATACCATGGTATGTCTTAGCTGCTATTGATCAATATGAACGAAATGTCCGCCATTCACGCAAGGACATTCCCAAAGCTGATGGATTGATTGAAATCTATATCAAACCAGAAGCATGGGCCGGACCGCTTAATCCGAATAAAGAGGATACAAATCCTAAAAGCATCGGGTTATTCGGAGGAATTGGCGAGGACGGAAATGGTGACAATCGCGCTGACCCGACAAATGATGAAGATGTACTTTATTCATTTGCTCATTATTTGCAATCCTATGGAACAGATCTCGACAATTTAAAAATTGGGTTATGGGATTATTATCAACGGGATAAAGCAGTTGGACTTATTATGGGGCATATGAAGCTATATAAAAAATATGGCCACTTAGACTTGGATAAGCACGCCTTCCCTGTTCCCCTAAACCACAATTATAGCTACAAAAACACATGGGGTGATGCTCGCGGCTGGGGCGGCAGAAGAATTCATGAGGGCACAGATATTTTTGCAAGTTACGGAGTACCTGTTAGGGCAACATGCTATGGGGTAATTGAAATGAAGGGCTGGAATCGCTATGGAGGCTGGCGAGTTGGAATACGGGACATTGATAATACGTACCATTATTTCGCCCATTTAAATGGTTTTGCTGACGGATTGCAAACAGGACAAATTGTCGAACCGGGACAGTTAATCGGTTCTGTAGGAAGCTCTGGCTATGGTCCCCCTGGTACCGCAGGAAAATTCCCGCCTCATTTGCATTATGGACTTTATAAGGATAACGGGAGAACAGAATGGTCATTTGATCCTTATCCTCACTTAAAGGCATGGGAGCGTGCAGAAAGAAAAAGAAGATAGGCCGACACATGCAGTCAGCCTATCTTCTCTGTTTATTTATTTTGTTTAGCCTTAATAACTGCATTGGTAATACTTGCAGCCAAACCTCCCCAAATAACCACAATACCAACTACCATCATTGTAATTGCAGATGCACTCATTATTGTGATACCTCCTTATTTGAAGAAGCTATTTTATTTTTACGTCTAATTGATAGGAGAACTCCTGCAAAGATAGCTCCTAGCGCAACTGTCCAGCCCCAATTAAATAGAAATTCTCGTGGATAACCTTCATATTCGCTAGTAAGGTTTGTTCTTAAATTATCAAACATCATGTAACCTAAAACAATTGGGGTGATGACTGAGAGGCAGATTCTCCACCATGCACCAAGCTGAATGTCAGATATATCATTCGCATGCTTTTGCAGATTTTTTAATTCCTTAGCAAACCAAGCAATAGCAATTACTTCAATGAATCCAGCTAATGTAATTCCAAATGTATTGATAAAATAATCGACAGAATCCAAGAAGTACAGTCCGCCTCTTGTTGCAAATACTAAAGAAGCAAGCGCCGCTAAACCTCCACCAATTGTAACAGCCTTTGTCCGTGAGACATGAAACTTCTCTTGAATTCCGGCAACATATGTTTCAATAATAGAGATTAAAGAGGTTAAACCAGCCAAAATTAATGAACCAAAGAATAAGAATCCAAATAGTCCGTTAAATGCTGGAAACTCATTGATAATTTGCGGGAATACAACGAATGCAAGACCCACTCCAGAGGAAACAACCTCTGCAACAGGAACCCCTTGTTGTGCTGCCATAAACCCAAGAGCACTAAATACACCGATCCCAGCTAAAACTTCAAATGCCGAGTTTCCAAATCCTGTAATAAAGGCATTGTTCGTCAAATCTGATTTCTTTGGAAGATAACTTGAATAAGTAATCATAATAGCAAAACCAATTGATAAACTAAAGAAAATTTGCCCGTAAGCTGCAACCCAAACTTTACCGTCTAAAACCTTACTCCAATCTGGTTTGAAAAAGGCTTCTAAACCTTGGACTGCCCCATCTAATGTAAGAGCCCGAATCACGATAATTGTAAACATAACCACTAAAAGTGGAATAAAGACTTTATTTGCTGCTTCAATTCCTTTTTTAACCCCGGCATACATTACACCCAATGTCACAATCCATACAACTATAATCGGTATCAATACACCTGGAACCATACCACCGAATTGTCCTGGCGTTTCTGCCAACTTTAAGTATTCTCCAAAAAGAAAGCCTTCTGGGTCACTTCCCCAGTTTTGATTAAATGCAAACACAGAATAAGAAGATGCCCATGCAATAATGGCAGGATAATAACAAGAGATAACAAATGCAATCGCAATTTGCCACCAGCCCAGCCATTCTTTTCCTTTGCTTATTTTCGCAAACGTCATCGGTGATGAACCGCGATATTTATGCCCTAAAGCAAACTCTAAAACTAGTAATGGGATACCAGCAGTTAAGAGCGCGAATAAATAAGGTAAGAAAAACGCTCCTCCTCCATTTTCGTATGCTGTCGCTGGGAAACGCCATATATTTCCTAAACCAACGGCCGAACCGACAGCTGCTAAAATAAACCCTGCCCTTGTCCCCCACTGTGGACGATTTTCCATCTTTTTTCCTCCTTTTCAAATTCACCTAAAATGTGGAAACAATTTGAAATTATATAATTTTCTGATTATTTATTATAATCTATACATAGTATAAATGGACTTTATGCCTATGTCCACAAAAAATTCTAAAAAATATTATTTTAATATGATATTTTCAGAAGTTTCACATTTTTCAAAATAGAGTATGAATAGATTCAACTTATTCCTTATAATCACTTATTTCCCCTTTTGCTTATTACTCCTGTAAAGCATAAAACCATTATTTTTTTCTGTAAATTGTTTTCCAAGTGTAATATTAATATATTTTATTCATAGAAGCAAAACTATTAATAGAAAACAATGAATGGTATTATTTGGATAAAATGGTGCAAATAATATCTACCTTTTTTATCTGATGATAAAAAGCTTAACATATGATGTAATTCCACTAAAAAGTAACCATTTAGAAGGTTCTATTAGCGGGCTAAAGGATGGACTAAACGTAAAAAGGAGTAATGATAGAAAATAATCTATCTATACTCCTTTTAATGAATAATGTAAATTCGTTACTGATACGACAACTATGATTTTTTTGGTAATTCAATTGAGTGATCCATCTCACCGTTTCCATTATAGTATTGCGGAACATCTCCCTGTTCAGTCTGGATAATAATCGGGATTGAATTTTTGGCTTTTATGACATCTGTTGCAAATGGAATGACAACCTGAACACTAACCTCCACAAAAATCTCTATTTCATGGATAGCATTATTAATGCCATATTCCTCTGTCGTTCTTTTAATATCTGTAAAAACATCACCTATTAAATAATATTCAATTGGAATACCTGGTCCTAATGTACTTAAAATAGAATTACCCGTGATCTTCCCTAACGGAATTTCATAGACGATTCCATCAATTCTTTGCTGATTAGGCGATATATCATGAAAATTATTTCGTTCAATTTCACTTAGCTTTTTCGTTACATTATCTGTTACTCTTTTTTTGGCTGCAGCTACAGAACGTTGATTAAAGGAAAATGAATTGATATTTCCTTCATTATCCTTGCCAACAACAACTAAACTCTCTTGTTCTTCTTTTGTAAGGATTTCCTCTTCGACTGCCTCATGAATAATCGTTGTTGCTACTTTATTCGCCTCTAACGTTGCAATTTCCATCATCGTTTTTTCGATCTGAACATTCACAATCCAAAAGCTTGTAGCTGTTAAAAATATAAAAATAACCAAGGTTAGTAATAATACATACCGAAGAGGCAATGGCCCTCTGCGCGGACGACGGGCGCGGAACTTAGGCAAAACAAATCCCTCCTTTACATGTTATGTGTATGCATGGAAGGAGGGATGTACGCATTATTTTTTTACAATCAACTCAAATTCTTTATTTATTAAAAACATTAAACCATTTAACGAATTAAATGGAACAGTAATCCTTATGCCATCATAACCAAGGCATCTTTTCCTTTTGTCCCAACAACAATGCCCAGCTTTTCCGCTTCATATGTGACAGATTCCAATGGCGCCTCAAGTAATTGTTCAATTGTTCTAACACCAACTGCTCTGCCTGCAATGATTCCTCTATCTTTTAACTTTTCATTTAATAAAGCTACGTCTAAGGCACCACACATAATATAGCCTTTATCATTTGTGACTGCCATAAAGTTCGTTTTTGGTAAAGCAACTGTGATTGCTGTAAATTGTTTTCCTTCAATGACAATTGGAGTCATGCTGATCATCGCTATCTCTACACTCCTTTCTTACTATATCTTTATGAGTAATGAAAGGATGCGTGTAGATGTTTCGCCTACTTTGTTAGTGAATTTTCCGCTAATCTCCAAGCTAAGAGATCTCGTAAAAGCTCAGGCATATAAAAGATTTTTTTCTCTGCATGGCTGATTTCCGGATACAGGGGGCCAAGGGTAAACATATCAACGGTTGCCACAGCATAAATTCGATCATAATCGATAGGCTTTCCATGGACGAGCACTTCTGCAACATGCTTTTTTCCGTCTGCCAGCATCTCCATTTTCACCTCAATACCGTCAAACACCATTCGTCCCATTACCTTTCCTCTGAACCCTAAGCCCATTAACTTTAGATGTTCCATTTTTTCCTCTCGTGCTTGAACGATGATTTCCTTTAGCACATCACCCTTCAAAAAAACCTTACATGGATTAATAGGATGTGGACAAATTCGATGAAGATCCTTTCTCGTCACTGGCCCTTTGTTTAATGGTTCTAAAAGCATTCCCGAGTTTACCATTGCCACCTCTCCATCACACCATTCGCGAATGGCTCTCACTAAAAATAACGGAAAGGGAGAATCGCTAAACCAATCCAAGGTTAGGTCATTATCCAATATTCCTACGGTTTCAGCAAGCTCTGTTTCGCTTTGCTCTAACGCTTGCTGCAGCCATGCTTCTGTTTCTTCACAAATCTCTCGTTGCTCTAACATTGAATGGAGAGTCGCCTTGCGATCAACCAATGTTTTTTGCTCATGGTCGATTGTTAACGAAATATGACCAACATATTGCCCATACTTCCCCGCACCAGCGACCAGTGTATTCTCAATTTTTTTACCAGATGGCAACACATGATGGGTATGGCCGCCAAGAATAAGATCAATTTCTGGAAATTCCCTTGCGATCACCTCATCATCACTAATCCCAAGATGTGAAAGAAGTACAATGATATCAGCTTGTTCTTTCACTTGGCCGATGGTTTCTAAGAGACTTTGAAAAGGATCCTTTATTTTCCACCCTAGCAATTCATAGAATTTTTCATAAAAGACGGTAACTCCTAACAGGGCCAGCTTTATTCCACTGTGTAACGTTATGATTTTATAAGGCACTGCCCATGGCGGGCGTTCACCTAGCTCTGTATATAAATTCGATAGAATAACAGGAAAGTTTGCCCTCTCATATAACGTATTTAGATCATCATGAGAAAACGTAATTCCCTCATTATTCCCAATCGTTACCGCATCATATTGAAGCATATTTAGCAGTGTCACATTGGCTTTCCCTTTAGTTGCTTCTGTTAATGGATGAAAACGGTCCGCATGATCTCCAATGTCAAGAAGGATCATTTGTTCTTGATTCTGTTCATGCAATTCCTTTTTGCCTTTTAAAAATTGAACGATCGCAGGCCAATTTTCAAAATGACTATGTAGATCATTTGTATGGTAAAGGTGAATTTTCTCTAGCATGTCCTTCTCTCCTTGCACATAAGGTTCTTCTTGTTAACAATCATACTTCCTTACTTTTACGTTCACATCCAATTATCCTGTGAATCCTTCATAAATTAATTTTAAACCTGCAATAATTAAAACAATTCTTAGTAAATGAACGATTGTTTTATTTTTCAGCTTCGTATTAATCATTGCACCAAATCTACCGCCAAACCATGCACCAGGAATAAGCACAGCGGCAAACATCCAGTTAATGTTTCCTAATGCGATATGTGTAACCGAACTTGTCGACGCTGATAAAAAAATGATAAACATTGAAGTCGCCACCGCAATATGGGCTGGAAACATGAACAATAAGATCATCGCCGGAACCATTAATGCCCCTCCGCCAATGCCAAAGAGACCAGATATCAATCCGACTACAAACGAGATGATAATGCCAGGAACAGGATGATAGGAATATGAACGTTCACTCCCATCCTCTCCTATATAGGAACGAACAACTGCGTTCTTTGATTGTTGTTTTTCTCTTCGTTTTGGAAGCTTATCCTTTATCATTAAAACAATCGATATAAAAATCATAAATAATCCAAACCATAAGGAAAACGATTCCGTGTCAAAAAGCTTGTTCACATAAGCTCCGACAATTCCGCCTGGTCCGCTTCCGATAAAGAAAATAAGTCCGCTTTTATAATCTACTTTCTTATATTTTATATAGGTCAGAGTGGAGGAAAGCCCTGTAAAAATAACCACCAATAATGATGTCCCCACAGCTACCTGTGGAGAAACATCTTGAAAATTCGGGAAATAAGAGCCTAATGTAAGCAGCATCGGGACAACAATAATCCCGCCGCCTAATCCGACAAGGCTGCCGATTGTTCCGGCAATAAAACCGATAATTAAAAGAATAACCCATTCCATATTTCGTTACCTCTCCTCTTCATCACTGAACAAGCTTAGCTGCATTTGGGCAAGACCTGAATAGGAGATGTCTAATAGATTCATCATCATCTTTGCATTATCAGCGGCATCACCGCCAGAGTTATTATTAAAAAGCAGATAAATAACATCTGTCGCTTTTTGCAATGACTGTATATGTTGTTTCCATTCTAGCAGTTCTTTTTGATTATACCGGTATAAATAACGGACATCTCGCCAATTATCTCCAGAAGCCGGCTTATTCCAGCCATGAACATTTCTTCCATGAAAACGAATGAGTGTCTTAGCAGGATCAGTCGGATGAAGAACTGTAGGTATCGACCTCTCTCCAGCTTGCGGCTCGTCTACAATGCTGTGAATCCACTTTTCCGCTTCCATAAACTGCAAGGTTTTATCAAAATATTCAACGGAAAACCAAGTCCTATTCCGAAATTCGAGAGCTACTTCAATATCACCCATTTGTTCTCTGCACCACTTTAAATACGCAACATTTTCTTTCCGGCAATCAAACCACGGAGGGAATTGAAACAACACCATAGCAAGCTTATTCGCTATTTTTAATGGTTCTAGTGATTGCATGTATGCTTTAAACATCATTTCTTTATTTTCAAACGGAATATCCCCGCGAAGATGTCCTGTCATCCCCTGATACGCTTTAGGGATAAATTGAAATGTATCAGGAGTATCATTTATCCATTTCACGATATTTCGTTCCGGCTGGACCGCATAAAAGCTGGCATCAATCTCAACTGTCGGAAAATGTGCAGCATATTCCTGCAATTTATTTGTTGTATTTGTTTTTAACGGATAGAGAGAATCATGGTCACCCCACCCCGTTAAACCAATTTGAATTGTTGACATTCAAATCATCCTTTAGAAATGTTTGTCTACACATACTATACCATGACTAGGGGAGATAGAAAATTGAACTGTATTTTATCGTTAAAGGGGAATATTGTTTAAGAAGATTAGAAAAACTTGGCTTGTCGCTATGGCATTACTTAGCAAGCGTATTTTGCTTGCTTAGAATGACTTATGCTCTATGAGTACAAGTCCTAATAGCGAAAGCCTTAGTTTTTTTTATACTATCATCCATAAATTTTTATACTTTGATAGTATAAAAAGGACTGACAAGCTGTCAGTCCCCCATTTATTAACCGATTGAACCTTCCATCTCGAACTTGATCAGACGGTTCATCTCTACTGCATATTCCATTGGAAGCTCTTTAGTAAATGGCTCAATAAAGCCCATTACGATCATTTCTGTTGCTTCTTCTTCAGAAATACCGCGGCTCATTAAATAGAATAATTGTTCTTCTGATACTTTCGATACTTTTGCTTCATGCTCAAGAGAAATATTGTCGTTTAAAATCTCATTGTATGGGATTGTATCTGATGTAGATTGATTATCCATAATGAGTGTATCACATTCAATATTTGATCTTGCGCCTTCTGCTTTACGTCCAAAGTGAACAATTCCGCGATATGTTACTTTCCCACCTTGTTTTGAGATGGATTTTGAAACGATTGTTGAAGAAGTATTAGGTGCTAAGTGAATCATTTTCGCACCTGCATCCTGATGCTGACCTTTACCTGCAAGGGCAATCGATAATGTCATACCACGTGCCCCTTCACCTTTAAGTATAACTGCAGGATATTTCATTGTCAGCTTAGAACCGATGTTACCGTCAATCCATTCCATCGTTGCATTTGCTTCGCAAACAGCACGTTTTGTTACAAGGTTAAAGACGTTGTTTGCCCAGTTTTGAATCGTTGTATAACGGCAATAACCGCCATCTTTTACGATGATTTCAACAACCGCACTATGAAGTGAATTTGTTGTATAGACCGGTGCTGTACATCCTTCAACATAGTGAACATGTGCGCCTTCATCAACAATAATCAGCGTACGTTCGAATTGACCCATGTTTTCAGAGTTGATACGGAAATACGCCTGTAATGGTGTATCAACCTTTACGCCTTTAGGAACATAAATAAATGATCCGCCAGACCAAACAGCTGAGTTAAGAGCAGCAAACTTATTATCTGTTGGCGGAATAACCTTTGCCCAGTGCTCACGGAAAATGTCTTCGTTCTCCTTCAACGCTGTGTCTGTATCCTTAAACACAATGCCAAGCTCTTCAAGGTCTTCTTTCATATTATGATAAACAACCTCTGACTCGTATTGTGCCGATACACCTGCAAGATATTTTTGTTCAGCTTCTGGGATCCCAAGCTTATCAAACGTACGTTTGATTTCTTCTGGTACTTCATCCCAAGAACGCTCTGATTTTTCAGATGGTTTTACATAGTACGTAATATCATCAAAGTTTAATGCAGCCAAATCACCGCCCCATTGCGGCATTGGCATTTCATAAAAATGCTGTAATGATTTCAATCGGAAATCTAGCATCCATTGTGGTTCATTTTTCATACGAGAGATTTCTTCAACGATTTCTTTCGTTAACCCTCGCTCTGAACGGAAGATGGAAACATCCTTGTCAGCAAACCCGTATTTGTAATCGCCGATTTCAGGTGCCTTTTTTGCCATCTACACTCACTCCCCTATCCTATTAAATTTAAACTGTTTTCGAAATTTTGTTGCTTATTATTCATGTCAATCGCTTCGAACATCTTAATCCACTTGAGGTCAGATGTCAGAAGCCGGACTAGAAGCAATTTGCGACCACCAATTGCCTTACTTAAATATCCCTTACAATTTAAAAGCAACAATCTCATGGAGAAGAGTCGATATTACTATTATTTACTGCTATTTACGCCCTTTTCCATAGCTTTCCAAGCTAATGTGGCACATTTAATGCGTGCAGGAAATTTCGCTACACCCTGTAATGCCTCGATATCACCTAAGTCAATATCGTCGTCATACTCTTTCCCTAGCATCATATTCGAAAAGATTTCCGAAAGCTTCAGCGCTGTTTCAACTGTTTTGCCTTTAATTGCTTGTGTCATCATAGATGCAGATGACATTGAAATGGAGCAGCCTTCTCCTTCAAATTTCGCATCCTTTACTACATTATCCTCAAGATCAAGTGTCAAACGGATACGATCCCCACATGTCGGGTTATTCATATCGATTGTTAGACTATCCTCAAGCACCCCTTTATTTCTAGGGTTCTTGTAATGATCCATAATCACTTGGCGATATAAAGTATCAAGGTTAATATGATTAGACATTACTGAAGTACTCCTTTGTTTTAATTAAACCTGCTACTAATTTATCAACTTCTTCCTCAGTATTATACAGGTAAAAACTAGCTCTTGCTGTTGCAGAAACCTTCAACCATTTCATAAGCGGCTGTGCACAATGGTGACCTGCCCGAACAGCGATTCCTTCAGCATCTAATACTGTTGCAACATCATGCGGGTGTACATCCTCGATATTAAATGTTACTAAACCTGCTCGATGTTTCGGTCCGTAAATGGCAATGCCTTCTACTTCACTTAATTTTTCTAAAGCATATTGAGCCAATTTTTGCTCATGTGCTTCAATGTTTTCTAAGCCGATTTGCTCCAGAAAATCAATTGCTGCCGAAAGACCAATGGCTCCAGCGATAATTGGCGTTCCTGCTTCAAACTTCCACGGAAGCTCCTTCCACGATGACTCCTGTAACCCAACAAAGTCAATCATTTCCCCGCCAAATTCAACCGGCTCCATATTTTCAAGAAGCTCCTTCTTTCCATAAAGAACACCAATGCCTGTAGGAGCACACATTTTATGTCCCGAAAAAGCAAAAAAGTCACAATCCAAATCTTGAACATCAATTTTCATATGCGGCGTGCTTTGGGCACCATCCACTACCATGATAGCCCCATGCTTATGAGCGATCTTGGCAATTTCCTTAATCGGATTAATCGTGCCAAGGACGTTTGAAACTTGCATAACCGAAACAATTTTCGTATTTTCGGTAACCGTCTCTTCAACATCCTTTAGATCGATCGTGCCATCCTCTTGTAAAGGAATATATTTCAAGGTCGCACCTGTCGCTTTTGCAACCTGTTGCCAAGGAATTACATTTGCGTGATGCTCCATATACGTAATCACAATTTCGTCGCCTTCGCGAACATTCGTTAATCCATAGCTTTGCGCTACCATGTTAATGGCTGTTGTTGCCCCACGGGTAAAAATAATTTCTTGAGTCGATTTTGCCCCAATAAATCTTCTTACTTTTTCACGGGCTCCTTCATAACCATCTGTTGCTTTTGTGCCTAACGTATGCACACCACGGTGAACATTTGAATTATATTCACGATAATAGGTAGATAATGCTTCAATCACAGCTAATGGCTTTTGTGAGGTTGCAGCACTATCTAAATAAACAAGGTCTTTCCCGTTAACCTGCTGATCCAAAATCGGAAAATGTGAACGAATATCATGGATATTCATTATTGAACTTTCCTTTCAATCACATTCACCAATTGCTTTTTCACGCCTTCAATTGGAAGCTCATTTACAACCGGCGCTAAGAATCCGTGGATAACCAGGCGTTCTGCTTCTACCTTTGGAATACCGCGGCTCATTAAATAATAAAGCTGAATTGGATCAACACGGCCGACTGACGCAGCATGGCCTGCTGTTACATCGTCCTCATCAATTAATAAAATCGGGTTCGCATCACCACGAGCTTTTTCACTTAGCATTAACACGCGTGATTCCTGCTCGGCATTTGATTTAGATGCACCATGCTCGATTTTTCCGATCCCGTTAAAAATAGATGATGCACTATCTTTCATAACACCGTGTTTTAGGATATAGCCTTCAGAGTGTTTTCCAAAATGGACAACCTTTGTAGTAAAGTTTTGCTTTTGCTCTCCGCGGCCGACAACAACTGATTTTGTATCACCGAAAGATCCATCGCCAACTAAATTTGTCACATTTTCAGAGATTGTATCTCCGTCATTCATTAACCCTAATGCCCATTCAATACGAGCATCACGGCCGGCAACACCGCGGCGATTCACATAGGTTGTGATTCCTTTTGCAAGGGTATCAACCGCACCATATGTTACCTTTGCATTTGTATTAGCAAATACTTCGGAAACGATGTTGAAGATTCCTTCAACATTTTCCACAGTTGAAATATAATTCTCAACGTACGTAACAGAACTATTATCTTCTGCAACTACGATGACGTGGTTGAATAATGTTGTATTTGGGTTGTCGTGAACAAACACTGCCTGAATTGGTTCCGCTACTTCTACATTTTTAGGAACATAAACAAAAACTCCGCCATTTACTAGAGCAGCATGTAAAGCTGTTAAACGATGTTCGTCAACCTTTACGCCGTCTTTCATGAAGTATTTTTGCAGCAATTCAGAATGCTCGCTTGCAGCTGTATGAATATTTGTTAAAATAACACCTTTATCTTTTAATTCATCAGATAAAGAAGTGTATGAAGCTGTATTATTAATTTGGACATATAAGTTTTTAGTATCTGACTCAATGTCAATTAATGATTTTACTTCTTCATGCAGCTCATTTAAAGAACTTAATTCTTTTCCTGGAACGGTATGCTCCTTAAAGTTCGTAAAGTTCCATTTGTCAATTTTTGTTTTATCCGGTCTTGGCATTGGAAGATCCTCTAATTTCGCAAGAGCTTGTAAGCGAAGATCAGTAAGCCAGTCCGGTTCACCAAGCTGTTTTGAAAAGCTTGTGACATAGTCCTGATTGTACGTTTTTGTTTCCATGTCTCATTACTCCCCCTTACGCTTAAGCTTCTTGCCCAACAGTTTCGTCTTCAATACCTAGTTCTTGTTTAATCCAGTCATATCCTTCTGCTTCTAAACGTTGTGCTAGCTCAGGTCCGCCTGATTTTACAACACGGCCTTGCATCATAACATGTACTTTATCTGGTGTAATGTAGTTTAATAAGCGTTGGTAGTGAGTAATCATTAAGCAGCCAAACTCATCGCTGCGCATTTTATTGATACCTTTTGCTACAACTTTAAGGGCATCGATATCTAGTCCGGAATCAATTTCATCAAGAATTGCGATTTTTGGCTCGATCATCATTAATTGTAGGATTTCATTGCGTTTTTTCTCCCCGCCTGAGAAGCCTTCGTTTAAATAACGCTGTGCCATATCTTGATCCATTTCAAGCTCTTCCATATTTGCATCCATTTTACGAATGAATTTCATTAAAGAAATTTCATCGCCTTCCTCACGACGAGCGTTAATCGCTGAACGTAAAAAGTCTGCGTTTGTTACACCGCTAATTTCACTTGGATATTGCATGGCTAAGAATAGACCTGCACGTGCACGCTCATCTACTTCCATTTCAAGCACGTCTTCGCCATCCAATGTAATGCTTCCTTTTGTCACTTCATACTTTGGATGACCCATGATTGCTGATGATAAAGTTGATTTACCCGTTCCGTTCGGTCCCATAATTGCATGGAACTCTCCGCCTTTTATTTCAAGATTTACACCTTTAAGAATTTCTTTCCCATCGATCTCTACGTGTAAATCCTTAATGATTAATGTAGAACCTGCCATAACTATACCTCCATAATATATAAAGTTTCCTGATTCTCAGTTTATTCTCATTCTTATCTTATAACAAATTAAAAGTGAACACAACCTTTTAGGAATTCACTCGAAATATGTCAAAATGTGAAAGTTCCAGTTAAATAATCATCACATCATATGTACTAAGAGAGAGAAAATGAGCCTTTTTCTACTATATAACATCTTTGCCCGTGAATCTACCTTTCATCACCTAGATTAGTTTTTACTTTTCTAAAAAAAACATTCTCCGTTCTTGACGATATGCCCGGTTTAATGTGAACGTGATCTGCTTTTTAAGTGATATTATATGCGAAAAAAGAACCAGCCTTGAATGACTGATTCTCCTTGTTTTCATCTCATTTATTTTTTCATTCGTCTATCAAGACCAGCAAATAGCAGCTGACTTTTCCGATGGTCCTCTTCACGACTGATTTCTACATCCATACGTCTCGATAATTTCCTAGAGTACTCAGCATAGCCAATACCATGTGCGTGATACATCGCCTTTTCCATTTCGGACGTGTAGGTGAGGTCAAGTAATTCCTGACTCGAGTGGATAATAACCAATCCCTTCAATTTTTATTTACAATAAAAACTTTATCAAGAATTTTCTAACTATTCAAAGTCCGTAAGATAATGTGACGATGATTTATGTTTCTTATGAATCCATTATGCAAAAACAGGTGATTTTTTCGCACATTCCCTCAACGATCCTTTGAATCCCTCGACCTCAGGTTCTTTTCACGCTGTTACGGTAACAAAATCTTACAAGTTGAAAATTATTGTTTTAACTGATTAAGCTCAGTTATACATTCCTGTACTAAGGTTACTGCTTGACTCATAGCTGCCCCGCCGCCAAAGGCTGCTGATACGCCAATGGCTTCTAAAATTTCCTCTTCACTTGCACCATGATCTAAGCAGCCTTTTGTATGGTAGATCATACAATATTCATCCTGACATTGAATACTGATCCCTAAAGCAATCAAATGCTTTTGCTTTTGAGACAAAACCCCTTCTTTAAAACAGGCTTCTGTAAATGCATTATAATGATGAGCAATTTCCGGCATTTTTTGTGTAAACGTTCCTATTCCCGTCTTAAATTCTAACAAAGCAGCTTCTGTTGAATTTCGAGGTTCATGTGTATGTTCCATTTTATCATCAGCTCCATTCAGTAATTTTTCACGGTTAGTATGCTGTACATAGGGAAAAGTATACTGTGAATCGAACCACACTCAATAAGAAATGAACCATCTATTACACTTTTTGAACCACTCTCACAAAGAATCGAACCATCCACCGCTTTTTCCAAACCACTCTCACTAATAATTGAACCACCTATCATTTTTCTAAAGCCCATACTAAAAAAGCTGACAGCATACATCCATGCTGTCAGCTTTGTCACAATTATTCTCCTTGTGCAGCGGAGATAACTGAGCCTTTATATTTCGTTTTAATAAAATCTTGAATTTCTTTTGATTGTAATACTTCAACAAGTGCTTTAATTTCTTCTCTGTTTTCGTCACCTTCACGAACAACAATCAGGTTAACATACGGGTTGTTTTCTGGAGATTCAAGAGCAATCGCATCTTCAGCTGGGTTTAAGTCTGCTTCTAATGCATAGTTACCATTTATTAAAAATGCATCTGCTTCATCGTTTTCATATGCTTTTGTAAGCATTGGTGCTTCAATATCTGCTTCAAACTCTAGGTTTTTTGGGTTTTCTGCAATATCTTCAATCGTAGCTTCTGTTTTATTTACGCCTTCTTTTAGCTTAATTAAGCCTTTTTCTTCTAACATTGAAAGCATACGACCGTGATCTGCAACAGAGTTACTCATAATGATCTTTGCACCATTAGGAAGATCTTCTAATGATTTATAACGCTTTGAATAAACACCAATAGGTTCAATGTGTACTCCGCCGGCACTGACAAATTTATAATCATTATCAGCAATTTGTGACTGTAAGTATGGCTCATGTTGGAAATAGTTTGCATCAAGGTCTTCTTCCGCTAATGCTTTATTAGGTAAAACATAATCTGTAAATTCTTCAATTTCTAATTCAATACCTTTTTCCTCTAATAAAGGTTTTGCTTCTTCTAAAATTTCAACATGCGGTACTGGTGATGCACCAACTTTTAATGTTTTAGTGTCTCCCTCTGAACCGGCTCCTTCTTCTTGTGCTGCACCGCCGCAAGCAGCTAATGCAGTTGTGAAAATCGCAAGAATGATTGCAAATAAAGTCTTTTTCATTCCTTTTCCTCCTATCGCTTATCAATAGATTTAGTTATGATATCCCCAATAAATTGGATAATAAACACAAAGATTAAAATAATTATCGTTGCTACAAATGTAACCTGGTTATTGCCGCGGTTAAAACCTTCCAAAAAGGCCAAATTTCCTAAACCGCCGGCACCAATTGCCCCTGCCATTGCTGTATATCCAATTAGCGCAATAGCTGTTACAGTAATACCAGAAACCAACGCTGGCATTGATTCTGGAATGAGAACCTTCCAGATAATCGTGCTTGTTTTAGCCCCCATTGATTTAGCTGCCTCAATAACACCTTTATCGATTTCACGTAAGGCAATCTCAACCATACGTGCATAAAATGGCGCTGCACCGATGATCAGTGCAGGTAAGGCTGCATTAGCACCTAAAATAGTACCCACCACTATTTTTGTAAATGGCAGTAATAAAATAATTAAGATAATAAAGGGAATGGAGCGGAAAATATTGACGATCCCAGCTACAATTGCGTTGATAAGCTTGTTTTCCCATATATTTCCCTTTGCTGTCAAAAATAACAATAATCCCAGGATAATTCCTAAAAAGAATGTTGCCACGACAGATATGCCGGTCATATAAATGGTTTCATTCGTGGCTTCCAATACCTTTTCCCAATCCACTTCAGGTAGAAGCTGTTCAAGCATTTGCAATCACCTCCACCTCAATTTGTTGATGATAAATAAATTCTAAAGCCTTATTGAGCTCTTCTTCTTCCCCATCTAAATGGATGAACAAACTTCCATATGAGCCGCCTTGTGTTTGTGAAATTTTCCCTTGCAAAATATTAACATCAAGATCAAACCTTCTGATTAAGTTTGTAATCAATGGCTGTTCAGCTGATTCGCCAACAAATGTTAATTGAATCACTTTGCCCTTTGGATATAGCTCCGCTAAATGGGCAACCACTTCGTTTGTTTCTTCCGATTCTGTGACTTGCTTCACAAACCGTTTCGTAATTGGCTGTTTAGGATTCTTAAATACTTCAAGTACATTTCCTTCCTCAACAACTTGTCCATTTTCCATAACTGCTACACGATGGCAAATTTTTCGAATAACATGCATTTCATGTGTTATCAGAACAATTGTAAGACCTAATCTTTTGTTGATATCAACCAGTAAATCTAAGATGGAGTCTGTTGTCTGCGGATCAAGTGCAGAGGTTGCTTCATCACACAGTAATACCTTCGGATTATTGGCCAATGCCCTAGCGATTCCTACCCGCTGCTTTTGACCGCCGCTTAATTGAGATGGGTATGCATTTTCACGGCCTTCCAGCCCTACAAGCTTAATTAGCTCATCAACACGCTTTAAACGTTCGGTTTTATTTACGCCAGCTATTTCTAATGGAAATGCAATATTCTCTCTTACCGTTCGTGACCATAATAGATTGAAATGTTGAAAGATCATGCTAATTTCCAAGCGTGCTTTACGTAATTTACTCCCGCTAATCGAGTCAATTTGGCTTCCTGCGACATTGATCTCTCCGCTTGTTGGTTTTTCCAAGCCATTCAGCAATCGAATTAAAGAGCTTTTTCCTGCACCACTGTAACCAATGATTCCGAAGATTTCCCCTTTATCTATCGTTAAATTGACATTATTTACAGCCGTTACATTACCTGAATTTGTTTGATATATCTTTTTTACATTCTTTAATGTAATCATTGTGTCACCTTCTTTCGATTCTTAAAATCTCACCTAAAAAATGGTTGTAAGACAAAGATAAGAAAAAAACCCTTCTGCTAAATGAGCAGAAAGGCATAGCAAATGTCCTTTCTCTCATCTTTCAAAGCTTTTGCTTTGCGTGAATTGGCACCATTTCAACAGCGTTGATGGTTGCCGGGCTTCATAGGGCACTTCCCTCCACCTCTCTTGATAAGAGATCAAATTATATAATAAAAGTTTTTCATAGAATTCATGATGAGCTTTAAATACGTTTGTGATTGTATCATGCATTTTAAAAGGATGTCAACAAAATCTCCTTAACTACCAAAAATTAATTTACTACTAAACTATTTTGAAAAAGTGGATGGCCTTGCTAAAGAAAATAAAACAGGATGACCTAGATTTCTAAGCCATCCCCAATTGATAGTTTATGATTGAAGCTGTTCTAGTCCTTTTACACCAGTTGCTTTGTAAATTGCTTGATCAAGATCTTCCATGATATCTTGGATATGCTCTATACCAACAGATAAGCGAATCAAATCCTCTGTCACACCTGATGCTTTTAATTCCTCTGCACTTAACTGCTGATGGGTTGTACTGGCAGGATGAATGATTAAGCTTTTTGCATCACCCACGTTTGCCACATGTGACCATAATTCAACATGATTAATCACAGCAGCTCCAGCTTTACGACCACCTTTTATACCAAATACAACAACCGAGCCGGCACCTTTTGGTAAATATTTAGCAGCCAATTCCTTTGCAGGATGGTCTGAATGTTCAGGGTATAACACCCATTCAACAGCTGGATGCTCTTCTAAATACTTTACGATTTTTCGTGCGTTTGCAACATGCTCCTTCATTCGAACGTGAAGCGTTTCTAAACCTAAATTAAATTGAAAAGCGTTATAAGGACTGATTGCTGGACCTAAATCCCTTAACAATTGGACCCGAGCCTTTATTATAAATGCTTGTTCGCCCAATGCTTTCGCATAGACTAAATCATGGTAGCTTGGATCAGGAGTTATAAAACTAGGAAACTTAGGATTATTCCAATCAAATTTTCCGCCATCAACAATGACGCCTCCAAGGGTTGTCCCATTTCCAAGCAGCCATTTTGTCGCTGAGTGTACAACAATATCTGCTCCATGGTCAATCGGCTTGCAAAGGAAAGGAGTGGCAAAAGTATTATCAACGATTAAAGGAATCCCTGATTCATGGGCAATATCGGCAACTGCCTCAATATCCAGTACATCTAAGCTTGGATTTCCGATCGTTTCAGCGAAAATGGCTTTTGTATTTGGCGTAATAGCAGAGCGGAAATTTTCAGGATTCTTTGAATCGACAAAAACCGCCTTAATTCCATATTTAGGTAATGTGTTAGCAAATAGATTATAGGTTCCGCCGTATAATGTTGCTGCTGAAACTATTTCATCCCCAGCTTCGGCTATATTTAATATAGAAAGTGTAATGGCTGCCATACCGCTGGAAACAGCTAAGCTTCCTACCCCGCCTTCCAGCTGAGCAATTCTTTCTTCAAAAACGGTTGCTGTCGGGTTATGGATTCGTGTATAAATATAACCTGGTTCTTTTAATCCAAAGAGATTTGCCGCATGTTCTGTACTCTCAAATAAATAAGCATTTGATTGATAAATTGGTACAGATCTAGCACCAGTCATCGTATCTTTCTGTAATCCCCCGTGGATTGTAATTGTTTCAGGCCGATACTTTTTCTTCTCCATCTGTTTTCCTCCTCATTCTTTATTTATAAAGCTTTTGTCAGAGAACGTTAATATAAAGTTGTGAATATTCCAACTATTTATATGGTAAGCGATTTCAATCGAAGATTTCAAGGATAATCAACATGCGCTTAGCTTAATGATCGCGTCAAACTTTAAAAAATGACGATAAGATCCTTTAATTTTCACTTTTCCAGAGGCAATCAATTGTTTTAAACTAGCGTGGTTTAATAAAACCTCTTCCAGGTCCTCAAGCTCACCCTCTATGAGAAAGTCAATATGATTAGGGGGATATGCTAATGTTTTAGCGCCTTCTGATGACAATTCAATATAATAGCTATTCTCATGATGAGGTTTTATTTCAATAAAAAGAGAGTGTTTCATGAAAAGTGGTGCTAAAAATTGCGCTTTATTAAAATTAGCAATAAATGTTTTCATAAACATAAAAAAACCTCCCGATTTCAACCAAGTTATTTACTAACTTCATTGAATAACGGAAGAATCCTTTAAAAATAAGTCGACACTTTCTGCCCTTTTTATCATTTTCATGCTACCTTCGTTACTATTTCCCAAGAAATATGTCAGTTTAATGGATATATTGCTTCATTAATTCATGTAGATAGCTCACAGATTGGAATGCATAGACCCTTTCCTTTTCCAAACCATTCTCATAAATAAGTAGACATGGCACACTTTCAATTTCCAATTCTTTTGCTTCAGTAGGAAAATAATTAAGATTTAGAGAATGGATCGTTATTGACGGTAATAGTTCATCTATAACAGATAACATCCGTTTAGCTACTTGACATGTTCCACACATTGGGGTATATAAATACAAAAACATAAGACCCTCGTTTTGTATCGTAAGCTGCTTTTTTTCCCATTCAACCATAAGTAAAAAAATAGTACCTTTCTATAAATATTTCGTATTCACATCAATATTCGCACTTAATAGCACAGATGCAACATGGTGATCTGGCGCTGTTGCTACTTCACGGTAGGCTCTATCAATATAAAGATGTGAAGCCTCTGGTAATTCTCTTTTAAATTGCTTACGCAGGCGATCACCTGCATCATCAGAATCAACTAAAATATATACATCCTTTAAAAATAATTCATCAATTAACTCATCAAGCTTTGCCACACTTATTGTCCCGTTTGTACAGATAATTTCAATTGGTTCATTTAAGACATTAAGCACTTTCTTCTTATCTGATTTACCTTCAACAATTAATACCTTTTCAACCTCAACTAACGACATAAACATCACCTGTTTTTAAAGTAAAGTCTTTTCTATAAACTATTCGATTTGTCGAGGTTGTTTCCTTTTTATTAAATGTTTTTTCTCAAATTTAAAATTTCAGGAAAAAACGATTGATAGAAACCACCTTTAAAAAGAGCAATGGAGCGTTCCACTGCTAAACGTTGTTTTTCAAAAGACATATGGACACCCTCCTTATCTATTTGTAGGGTGTCCATAAATCATGTTATCATCCTTATTAGTCTTCGTTTGTCATTTCTTCATATTGTTCAGCTGTCATTAAATTCTCAACGTCAGCTACATTTGCTGGTTCAATAACAATCATCCACGCTTTTTCATAAGGTGATTCATTAACAAATTCCGGGCTATCATCAAGATCTTCGTTAATTTCTACAACCTTTCCGCTGATTGGCGCATAAAGTTCGGAAACAGTTTTCACAGACTCAACACTGCCGAATGGCTCGTCCGCTTGGATTTCGTCTCCAATTTGCGGCAGCTCAACGAATACGATATCACCAAGCTCTGATTGTGCAAAATCCGTAATACCAATGCGAACCTTATCTCCTTCAACCTTTACCCACTCATGTTCTTCAGAATAACGCAGTTCTTTAGGTGTGTTCATGTTCTTTACCTCCAGCATTCGTTCATTTTTAATTGATCAATTGTTATTACTCGTTTACTTTTGAAGTTATTCAATAATGTTGTACCAGTTTGCAGCAAAGTATGCAAGAATTATCTATTAAGATCCCCAGATTTCAGCATATTGCTCTTCTTTAAACCCAACAGTAACCGCATCTTCGTCTGCAGCAATTGGCCGCTTAATCAACATGCCATCAGAAGCTAACAGTTCAAGCATTTCTTCCTCTGACATTGTCGCTAGTTTATCCTTTAAGCCTAGCTCCCTGTATTTCTGACCGCTTGTGTTAAAGAATTTTTTTAATTCCAATCCACTTTTTTTAAAAAAAGACGCTAGCTCGTCCTTGCTCGGTGGATTTTCAACAATATGTATTTCATTGAAGGCAATATTATGTTCTTCAAGCCATTTCTTTGCTTTACGGCAAGTACCACATTTAGGATACCAATAAAAATTTAAAGCCATACATCTCACCACCTACTCTTTTTACTTAATTTAACTTTATCTTATCATATCAAGACGTACAAGCCTAATTAGCGATATTTATTTTCTTTGTTATTATAGGTAAAAAAGAGGCTGTTTTAAAAACAGCCTCAGCCACCTGCCTATGCTAGATAAGCGTTTTTATCAATCAATGCAGAAGCAATTTCACGTTTTTTTGCAATAACATTGATTGGGGTATGGCGAGTAAATTTGCGTAATGCTGACATCATCATGCGTAATGCATCTCCTGACTCTACCGCAATTAATGATTCCTTTGCATTCGATTCAATTTCATTAAAGGCTTCTTGACAATATACTTGCGTGTATAAGAGTTTTTGTTTATTTTTTTCTTCTCCAGATTTGGCAATTGCCTTTTCTGTCCGCAGGATGGCCGATTCCATCGCATAAACATTGCTTACGATATCAGCAATATTAACAAGAATCTCTTGTTCCTTCTGTAGGTCCTTTCCAAACTTTTGTGCTGCCAATCCGGCAATGAGGATTCCAATTTTCTTAGCGTTTTTCAATAGGTATTTTTCTTGCTCGAGTGTTCCCTCACCAACCTCCTCAGGCATAAGCATCATAAGCTCTTCCTGTAAGCTTTGAGCCTTTTGGAATAGCGGAAGCTCTCCCTTCATAGCTTTTCGTAAATAAGTTCCAGGAACTAATAAACGGTTAATTTCGTTTGTCCCTTCAAAAATTCGGTTAATCCGTGAGTCGCGATAAATTCTTTCTACTTCATATTCTGCCATGAAACCATATCCGCCGTGGATTTGAACCCCTTCATCTACAACATAATCAAGCGCTTCAGAGCCAAACACCTTATTAAGCGAGCATTCAATTGCATATTCAGCAACAGCGGCAGCTACTTCTTTTCCATCTTTTAATTGTTCATCTGTTAGACGGCCCATGCGGTCCTCAAACAGACCAACTGTGCGATATACCGAGCTTTCCATTGCATAAGTTTTGGCTGCCATATTCGCCAGCTTTTCTTGGATCAGAGAAAAACGTGAGATCGGTGTTTTAAATTGCTGGCGCTGATTTGCATATTGAACTGCAAGATCTATGACCCGTTTACACCCGCCGATAGTGCCTACAGCTAATTTGTAGCGGCCGATATTTAAGATATTAAAAGCAATAACATGACCTTTACCAAGCTCACCTAATAAGTTATCCTTCGGTACAAGTGCATCTTCTAATATAAGCGTTCTCGTTGAGGAGCCCTTTATCCCCATTTTCTTTTCTTCAGGTCCTGTCGATACTCCCGGATATTCCCTTTCAACGATGAAAGCTGAAAAATGCTCACCATCTACTTTCGCATAGACAATAAAGACATCAGCAAAAGCTGAATTTGTAATCCATTGCTTTTCACCATTAAGCACATAATGGGTACCCTCTGCGTTAAGCTTTGCAGTGGTTCTTGCTCCAAGGGCATCTGAACCGGAATTAGGTTCGGTTAATGCATATGCGGCAAGCTTTTCACCTGCAGCAAGACCTGGCAAGTACTTATGCTTCTGTTCTTCATTACCGAATAACACGATTGGAAGCGAGCCGATTCCGACATGTGCGCCAAAGGATAAGGAGAAGCTTCCCGCTCTTGAAATCTTTTCTGTGATTAAAGCCGAACTGATTTTATCAAGCCCTAAACCACCGTACTCCTCAGGAACATCTGCACCTAAAAGACCAAGTTCACCAGCTTGTTTTAATAGCTTTACAGATTTATCAAACTGATGATTTTCGATATCTTCAAGATGCGGTAACACCTCATTTACAACAAAGTCCTCTGTTGTCTTGGCAATCATTTTATGTTCATCTGTAAAATCCTCTGGTGTGAATAAACGGTCATACGGTAGATCCTCAATTAAAAAACTGCCGCCTTTAATCACTGCATCCGTTGCTTTTGCCATGAAAAACTCCCCCATTTATGCATTTTTTTAATACGCTAGGCTTCAATAAATCTAAAAATCTGCTTTTACACTAATTCAAATACCCCTGCAGCACCCATACCTCCGCCGATACACATGGTAACAACTCCGAATTGCTCATTTCTTCGTTTCATTTCATGTATAAGAGAGAGTGTTAATTTGGTGCCTGAGCAACCGAGCGGATGCCCAAGAGCAATCGCTCCTCCATTGACATTTACTTTTTCTTCATCTAGTCCAAGATCACGGATCACTTGGATCGATTGGGAAGCAAACGCTTCATTTAATTCAAATAGACCGATATCCTCTAGTGCTAATCCAGCATATTTCAAAGCTAATGGAACGGCAGCAATTGGGCCGATTCCCATTATTTCCGGCGGAACGCCTGCTACTGCAAATGATCGAAACCTGGCCATTGGTGTTAAACCTTCTGATTCTGCCTTCTCTCTGTCCATTATCATCACTGCCGCTGCTCCATCACTGGTTTGTGAAGAGTTGCCAGCTGTTACCGAACCCTTTGTGGAAAACGCAGGTCGAAGCGTCGCTAACACTTCTAATGTTGTATTTTCTCGTACTCCTTCATCTTGAGTGAAAGAAATAATCTGCTCTTTCAGCTTATGATCTGCGCCAACTGTTCTTACCGGAACCTCTACTGGAACAATTTCCTCAGAAAATTTTCCTTCCTTAATCGCATTAGCCGCTCTTCGGTGACTTCTAACTGCGAAGGCATCCTGCTCCTCACGGGAAATGCCATATTTTTGGGCGACCTGTTCTGCCGTATGCCCCATTCCCATATAATACTCTGGCGCATTCTCCGCTAATTGTACATTCGGTCTCACGACATGCCCCATCATTGGGACAAGACTCATTGATTCTGCACCACCGGCAATGGCTGTATCTGCATGACCCAGCATGATCTTTTCTGCCCCATATGCAATGCTTTGTAATCCTGATGAACAGTAGCGATTAATCGTAATCGCCGGCACTGTATATGGAAGACCTGCAAGCGCTCCAATGTTTCTTGCCATATTCAATCCCTGTTCAGCCTCAGGCATGGCACAGCCGATGATTAAATCGTCAATATTCCCCTTGTAATCCCCTGCTCGTTTTAACGTTTCTTTTACGACCAACGCACCGAGATCATCTGGCCGCATATTTGCTAATGACCCTTTTTTTGCTTTTCCAACAGGTGTTCTTGCACCTGCTACAATGACAGCTTCGCGCATTCATTCATGCCTCCCTTTGTGATCTCTATCATCAAAGCTTTGCTTATTAGAACATTCAAGGAATTCCTCAAGAAACGGAACATTAATTTCTTAGCGGTTTACCTTTTACAAGCATATGCTGCATACGTTGCTGAGATTTTCCTTCCGCTACTAAACTTAAAAAGGCTTCTTTTTCTAAATTTAGCAGATATTGTTCATCCACTTCTGTTCCAAATGGAACCTTTCCTCCTGCAATCACATAGGCAAGCTTCTTGGCAATTTTTAAATCATGATCTGAAATGTAACCTGACAAGTACATTGATTGCGCACCAAGCAATAATGTTGCATATCCGGTTTCTCCAACAACAGGTACTTTTTTTCTAATTGGCGGCTGGTAGCCGTTATTATAGAGTTCAATGACTCTTTGCTTTGCATCGTATAGCAAGTGATCACTATTTACACTAATTCTATCATTATCATTTAAGAATCGATTCTTTCTTGCCTCTGCTGCTGAGGTGGAAACTTTAGCCATTGCAATCGTTTCAAACACTTTATTTGCAACAGATTGTAAATCAAATTCAATACCTTTAGGCATGCTGTTTAAATGCTTCATATATAGCTCTTTATTGCCGCCGCCACCTGGAATTAAGCCAACGCCAACTTCAACCAATCCCATATAGGTTTCACTTGAAGCCTGAATGCTGCTTGCTGGAAGGCATATTTCTGCACCACCGCCTAACGTCATACCAAATGGTGCTGCAACGACCGGCTTTTTACTATATTTAATCTTCATCATCGCTTGTTGAAATTGATGGATGACCATATCAATTTCAAAATAGTTATCATCTTGAGCTTCCATTAAAATTAAGCCAAGGTTTGCTCCGACACAGAAGTTTTTCCCCTGGTTTCCGATCACAAGTCCTTTGTAATTTTTTTCAACTTCATCAATGGCAAAATTAATCATTTGAATAATATCTAAACCAATTGAATTGCTTTTTGAGTGAAATTCAAGCAAGGCAACACCTTCACCGATATCAAGCAAACTTGCTCCACTGTTTTTCTTAATGACACCATGTACTTCTTTATGTGTTTTTAAATCGATCACCTTTGAATTTTGGAGCACTTGACGATATTCACCATTGTTATAAAAGAAAAGAACCCCATTTTCCTTGCGGTAAAATGTCTCATAGCCTTTCGCTATCATTTCTTTTATCCAATCCGGAACGTCAAAGCCACGTGCCGCGATTAATTCAATTGATTTTTCAACCCCAATGGCATCCCAAAGCTCAAACGGCCCTGCTTCCCAGCCAAAGCCCCATTTCATCGCGCGATCAATCGCAACGATATCGTCTGCAATGGTTCCAAGAAGTTCTGCAGAATAGATGAGTGTAGGAATCGTAATATTTTGCAGAAGGGTACCCGCGCGGTCATCCGAATAGATAAGCGCTTTCAATTTATTTTCTAAACCTTTAGTCTGCTTTGCTGCTTCAATCGATGGGGTAGAAAGCTTTTTTCTTTGTTCATATTCAAGCGTTTCCGGGTTTAATTCGAGAATTTCCTTCCCTTCCTTTTTATAGAAGCCTTGCCCGCTTTTGCTTCCAAGCCAGCCATTATCAAGCATTTTCTGCATGAATCCAGGAAGCTCAAAAACCTCCCTTTCCATTCCTTCCACTTGGTCATAAACATTTTTGGCCACATGAGCAAAGGTGTCCAAGCCAACGACATCTAGTGTACGGAAGGTGGCACTTTTCGGTCTGCCGATCAGAGGTCCAGTAACAGAGTCAACCTCTCCAACGCTATAGCCTTCCTCCATGAGCTGTTGTACTGTTACTAAAAGTCCGTACGTACCGATACGGTTTGCAATAAAATTAGGTGTGTCCTTTGCAATGACGACACCTTTTCCTAAAACATCCTCACCAAATGATTTCATAAACGATAAAACATTTTCATCTGTGTCCTTAGTCGGAATAATTTCTAAAAGCTTTAAATAACGAGGGGGATTGAAGAAATGCGTTCCAAGGAAATGATTTTTAAAATCCTCCGACCGCCCTTCAGCCATAGCCTCTACAGAAATTCCTGATGTATTTGAGCTAACAATACTCCCCGGTTTTCTATGTTTATCAACCTCAGCAAAAACCTTTTGCTTTACAGCTAGATTCTCAACAACAACCTCAATGATCCAATCTACCTCAGAAAGTCGATGCAGATCATCTTCAAGATTTCCGGCCTCAATGAGGGAAGAATTTTCGGAAACAGTTAATGGAGCTGGTTTGTGTTTAAATAGCTTTTGAATTGCTGTTTGAGCGATTCGGTTTCGTACAGACTTTTCTGCTAATGTTAATCCCTTTTTGATTTCCCCTTCATCCAATTCACGCGGCACGATATCCAATAGCAGCACCGGGATGCCGATATTCGCTAAATGTGCTGCAATGCCTGAGCCCATTACCCCAGAACCTAGTACGGCAGCTTTTCTAATTCGTTGGATCATGCTACTTCCCCTCCATTTGAATGAATACTCATTCATTTTTCTCCCAAAAAAAATTCATTGCAAATATGTTCCTCTATCCTTAATATAAAAGATTTCGAAAATTTCTTCAATACATTCAGCGCTTTTTTTCGAAATAATCAATTTCTACTTTGGAAAAGCTACATTGTTAGGAGGTGATAATTGATGGCACGTTTAAAAAAGAATCCTTCCAAAGCAGGTGTAAGTGCTGCAAGTGTAAAGGGCAACGCTGGTCCTACAAATGAAAAGACTGGCGGCGGTAAACGCACAAGTCAAAACCAGCAATACAAGCAGGATAATATGGGGAATGACAATTTTTAGGTTGTGTGAGGGCTGACTTAAAAGGCCAGCCTTCATTCATTTTTTCAAAATTCCTTTTAATACAAAGGCAACATTTGCTGGTCGTTCTGCAAGTCTTCTCATAAAATATCCATACCAATCGGTCCCATATGGCACATATACACGCATGCGGTACCCTTCTTTTACCAGTTCAAGCTGTTTTTCCGGACGAATTCCGTAAAGCATTTGGAATTCATATTGCTCCTTCGGTATTTTATGAATTTTTACAAGCCTTTTTGTATAGTTGATAATCATATCATCATGAGTGGCAACTGCTGTGAAGTTTCCATTCAGCATATGAGCTTTTATGATTTGCTTAAAGTTTTCATCAACTGCTTTTTTCTCTGGAAATGCTACCTTGGAGGATTCTTTATATGCTCCCTTGACAAGCCGCAAATTCGGATTAAACCGCTTTAGTTCCTCAATATCCCTGCCTGTACGATAAAGATAAGCTTGAAGAACAGTCCCGACATTGTTAAATTCCTTTTTTAGTTGTTTAAATAGAGTAAGTGTCTTTTCACATCTTGAGTAATCCTCCATATCGATTGTGACAAACACTTTATATTGCTTAGCTGCCGTAAGAATGCGCTTCATATTGTTTAATACTACTTCATTTGAAATATCCAACCCCATTGAGGTTAACTTCAGAGAAAGCTGTGACTTTAATTGATTTTGTGAAATTGCTTCGATTGCCTGTATGCAATGATCAGCCATTTCATTTGCTTCTTGTTCCTTTTTAATAAATTCTCCCAAATAATCAAGCGTTACATCTAGACCTTTTTCATTTAAGTCCTTAATGACCTTTATGGCGGATTCAATGTTTTCACCAGCTACAAACCTTGCCGCTCCGAACTTTAAGCCATATTTTTTTGCTAATTTCGTTATCATTCTATTTTTGGATAAAAACATAAAAGAGTTTCGCAGAAGCTGTTCCATCATAAAACCCTCCTTAATCGTTTTTATACCGTTTCTAATCCAACACTACATACATAAAGAGCGAATTTAAATCTTTAGGCAAAATGTCTTATTACAGACTGTATTCTGCCCATCTTATCAATATGTCCTCGAGTGAAAGATTGTGTATAATTCCTGTGTTTAGTGGAACGATATGTGTGACACTATGATCTTAGGAGGGTATATGATGCAACAACAAAATATGCAGCAGCAAGGGATCATGCAGAAGCCGCCTGCGGTTGTAACAACAAAGGATCAGCTTTATTTGACAGATATGCTTTCTTGGAATCTATTAGCGATGAAAAAAGCTCATTTTTATGCATCCCAATGTCAGGACCAAGAAATCAAAGCACAACTGGATCAAGTTGGTCAAATGCACCATCAGCATTATCAGAAAATCTTAACCCATCTTGGATCCGGGCAACAATCACAATCAAGTTCACAGTTTCAATAAAGTGAGGAGTGATAGGCATGAATAATAATCAGCAGAAAATTCAGAACCCTGCGACACAGATGCAAAAAAATTCACAAATGAATGATCGTGACTTTGTTAACGATTTTTTATCGACTGAAAAATATATGACCGATGCTTATTCAACAGTCCTTAATGAAGCAAGCCATCAAGCTTTATATCAAGATATCTTAACTATTACCAATGAAACACAACAAGCACAGCGGGACCTTTTCAATCTTATGTTCAAAAATGGCTGGTACTCACTTGAAGCAGCAGAAACTCAAAAACTTCAACAATCTTATCAACAATTTTCAAACTATCTTGGGCAGCAATCACCTTATAACGGTATTTCCCAATAAGACAAAAAACCTTAGCTTTGAAGTGACCCCTAAAAGTTAGACACGGTTATTTCATTAGGCAACTTGGGTAAAATGAGTTCGGTATTGCACCGGACTCATTTTTAATTTTGCCTTTATTCGCTTTGTATTGTAGTAATCGATGTATTTTTCTAATTCTATTTTAAAATGCTCTACACTCTCAAATTCTCTTATGTAGAGGAACTCAGATTTCATAATTCCAAAGAAGTTCTCCATAACAGAGTTGTCGTAACAGTTTCCTTTACGAGACATACTTTGGACTATCCCTCTGGATTCAAGTGCGTGACGATATTTCTTCATTTGATAATGCCAGCCTTGATCGGAATGCAGAAGTAGCTGGTGGATATCAGGTAAACGTTCGAAAGCCTTCTCCAACATATTTGAAACAAGAGAATAGGTTGGTCTAGAACCAATTGTGTACGTGATTATCTCCCCATTAAATAAATCTAAGACAGGCGAAAAATAAAGTTTCTCACCGAATATCTTAAATTCTGTAATGTCTGTTACCCACTTTTCATTTGGGGTATTTGCCGTAAAATGGCGGTCTAAAATATTTGGCGCTATTTTACCGACCGAACCTTTATAAGATTTGTATTTTTTCATTCGTACGATACACTTTAACCCTAGTTCTTTCATAATCCGTTGAACCTTCTTGTGATTCACTTTTTGCCCACGATTCGCAAGTTCATCACGAATACGGCGATAGCCATAACGCCCTTCATGTTCTTCATAAATTGCCTTTATTTCCACTTTTAGATCAGCATCTGGATCTAGACGATTCATACGTTCCACTAAATCATAGTAAGTGCTACGTGGAATGCCAGCGAGTTTTACGAGTGCTTTCACCGGATATTTATGCCTTAATTCATAGACTACTTGCGCTTTGTCTTGTTTGGTGATTTTTTCTTGTTTTGAACTAAGGCATTCAACTTTTTTAAATACTCGTTTTCCATTTCAAGTTGTTTAATACGTGATTCCAGTGCCTCGACAGACCCTTCAAGTGGTGTGGATTTAGTTTGTTTTTTCGTATCTTTTTTCATGGATGGACGCCCCTTTATCTTTGATTGAAGGGCATCTAATCCTTGTGTTTCAAATTGCTTTTTCCAAACAAGTATTGTGGATGGAGCAGCTATATTAAAGATAGCCGCTGTTTCCATTATGGACGTACCGTGTTCAATCATATAATTTAGTACGTCTAGTTTAAACTGTTGGGTGTAATTTGTATATAATTTTACGAATGCTTCTACACCATTGTATTCATATTGTTTGACCCATTTAAGAATTGCTTTATTATCAGTTCCCAAAGATTTAGCTAATTCATATGAACTCTCATTTCCATTTAAATAACGTTGAACTGCTTGTAATTTATCTTCTGCAGAAAATTTAGCCATAAAAAACTGCACCTCCAACTGTTAGATGGTGTCTAACAATTGGGGTGCAGTTCACTTTCTCTTCAAAGCTGAGGTTTTTTTATTGTTTATTAGCTGATTCACGATGTTTTTCATTAAGCGCTTTAATCTCGTTAATCAACGTTTTTAATTCATTTTTGGCATCTGGATAGGTTGCATTCCAATGCTTTACTAAAGGCGGCATCGATTTTGCTATATGGGAATATAGCGCCCACATTTTTACCTTTTCCATTAGCTCATCTGATGCATCCCCTAACAGTAATTCTGTATATTTTTCAAGGAGTCCATCAAACTTTTCAACCAGTTCATGATCCATTTTTAGCATCCTCCTTAATGAACGTTTTACTGCACTCAATAGGGCATGTTGTACAGCGATCACCATTCGTTGAGGTTACATAAAACAGACAGCATGTCTTTCGCGTTCTGATATCATTTTGTTTTGGCTGATAAAATTGTGATAGCGGATTACGTGACTTTGTCCCGAACAATGATGGAGGAGCATCAATGACAACATAGTGAAAATCCTCTTGGACCTTTGAATATTGTTCATTAGTTAGGCTCTCATCCTTTAACAAGGTTTCATACATCCAGAAGACATAAACGGCAATATTTTCCCAAAGCACTGATTTAGCAATCTTCGTTTGACTCGATATGGATGAAACAACTTTTGTGATATTTTTCAAAAATAGAGTTTGAACAACTTCAGCTCTCCAGTCTGCCCGGTCAGAGCCAGGAGTAGTTACTTCAAGGTTTCCAAAGTTAAAGCTTGGAAGCCATAAAGGATCATTTTCATCTGTTTGCAAGGAAACATTTTCAATCGAGCTGTTTATTCCTTTATCAAACACGCTCATCGAATATAACACTAATGCAGCGATAAACGCATATCTTTTTACAAGCATTGAACCAATAACATTTTGTTTATCTGTATTTAGCTTTTCTTGAAGCTTTTTATCAAAAATCCGCTTCATCAAATCATCATTTAACAAATCCAAGCCTTTAATCGTTTCATATGGTGCAGCTTCTTCTGTGCTTAAGCGATACTTTTTTAATGCAGCAATCTCAATCTCGTTTAATTTAACCATTTACAACCCCTACTTCTCTCACGATGCATCTGCCCCTTCCGTGCGGTATACATAATGGAGTTCCAAATAATGGATCAACCGTTACTTCACAATTCATTTGAAAAACATGTTGAACTAAACTGCAATTGATGACTTCCTCCGGTCTGCCTTGAGCATAGATTTTTTTGTCTTTTAGAGCCACTAGATTATGCGCATAACGGCAAGCTAAATTTAGATCATGCAACACCATGACAATGGTGCGTTTTTCACGTTCATTTAATTCAAAGAGCAGATCTAAAATTTCAATTTGATGTGTCATATCAAGATAGGTCGTTGGTTCATCAAGCAAAATAATATCTGTTTTCTGTGCTAACGTCATGGCAATCCATGCACGCTGCCTTTGACCACCGGATAATGAGTCAACAGGTCTTTCGGCAAAAGCTTCCATTCCAGTCGCTTCAAGGGCACTTGTAACCGCCTCTTCATCTTCCTTCGTCCATTGCTTTAACCAGCTTTGATAAGGGTATCTTCCCTGTTTTACTAGCTGCAAAACGGTTAACCCTTCAGGAGCCACAGGGCCTTGAGGCAAGATGGCAAGCTGCTTCGCTACTTCCTTTGTCGGTAATTTTGCAATCGCATTTCCTTCAAGTAATACTGAGCCTTCCTTTGGCTTTAGCAGCCTCGCAATTGAGCGAAGCAATGTAGACTTTCCACAACCGTTACTACCAATAAAAACCGTAATTTCCCCCTTGGGAATTTTCACATCTAATTCATTGATTATGATTGTATCGCCGTATGAAAGTGTGAGGGCATTTGTTTCAATTGCATGCATTGTAAACCACTCCTTTTATCAAAAACTCTTAAGGCTTTACGTATTCCGTGTCTTAAATAATAGATATATAAAATAGGGTGCCCCGATTGCCGCGGTAAACACGCCTGCAGGAACTTCTAACGGAGAAAATAGTGACCTCCCGATTAAATCTGCGACCATCACCAGAATTGCTCCGATCAGCGCTGAAACTGGCAATAAAGAACCAAAAGACGATCCGACAAGCCTCCTGCCTATATGCGGAGCCATTAATCCGACAAAACTAATTGCACCGGCAAATGCTACCGCAATACCTGTTAAGGCTGTACTTAAAATCAACAGGAAAAGCCGGTTTTTTTGAACAGCACTCCCAACACCTGTTGCTAATTCATCACCTAGCTCCTGAATGTTCACATTTCGCACCGAAATCATACAGATAACTAATAATATAAGAACAACTGGCAGCATCACACGAACCTGTTCCCAAGTAGCTGCATATACTGTTCCTGTAATCCATACATTTGCTTGTGCAGCTTGATAAATCGGCCCCCTGATCATAAAAAGAGTTGTTAATGATTGGGTAAGCATGGATAAACCAATTCCAATCAAGACAAGTCTGATTGAGGATGAACCATTTTTCCAAGACAGAAGATAGACAAGCAGTCCCAAAAGGGTCGCCCCTAAAAAGGCTGCAACAGGCATCCATTCAATACTTACAGTTAAAGCATTGTTTTTATCGCTGAATAACATCAGGAAAACAACAACTGCTACTGAACCTCCTCCCGTTATCCCAATAATATCTGGCGAAGCCAGCGGATTTCTGATCAGGCCTTGCAGGATAGCGCCTGCTGTTGCTAAGCAAATTCCAACTAATAAAGCGACCATAATCCTTGGTAAACGGAATGAAAAAACAAATAAATTCTCCATGTCCGTTCCATATCCGATAAGTGTTTTAAAAACATTCACCGGACTGATTAAAACCTCTCCAATCCCGGTACTGATAAGAAAAATTGCGCTGACAATTAAAAGTAAAATAACAGATGTAATAAGTGCTTTTTTATCAATTAAAAACGAAATTTTATCTGAGCCAATCCGCAGTTTTAAATACTTTTTCATTTTTGTCCGAACCCCCTGCGTGCAATGTAGACAAAAAAGGGAGTTCCAATAAAGGCTGTCATAACTCCTACCGGAACCTCTTCAGGCATAATAATATATCTTGCCAAAATATCAGCCAATACTAAAAGCGACCCACCGAGCACAGCACAATACGGAAGAATCCAGCGATAATCGTGTCCGACTAAAAACCTTGTAAAATGAGGAATCACAATTCCAATAAAAGCAATCGGTCCAGCTACTGCAACAGAACCGCCGCCAAGCACGATTACAATAAGTGCTGCAAGAAGCTTTACAGTTCCTGTGCGCTGCCCTAACCCCTTTGCCACATCCTCCCCCATTGTGAGGATATTGATTTTCTTCGTCAAAAACATACTTAGAATAATCGCTGCTCCTACATAAGGTAACACAGTCGTTAGGCTTTCCATTTTCCTGCCTTGGATGGAACCGGCGAGCCAAAATAGAACTTGATCTAATGCTGATTCATTCACAACAAGCAGCCCTTGTGTTAACGAAGAAAATAATGCCGCCATTGCAGCACCAGCTAATGTTAACTTCATTGGAGTCAGCCCTTCCCTTCCGAAGGAGCCAATGAAGTAGACTAAAAAGGCTGTTAAAGCAGCTCCAGCAAATGCGATCCAAGTATAGGCTTGCAAAGAGTCAACGTAAAATAAGGAAACGGCAACAACGATAAAAAATCCCGCACCTGCGTTGATCCCAAAAACACTCGGTGATGCGAGCGGGTTTTTCGTCAATGCTTGCATAATCGCTCCAGCAATCGCCAGGCTTGCACCAACAACCGCCCCTATTAATGCTCTTGGCAGTCGAACATTTTGAATGATGATATGTTCATTAGAGCCATTAAACTGAGTAAAAGCTTCATACACCATTCTCCAGTTTGTATTTGTATAGCCGTAAATAAGACTCCCACACATTAAAAATAGAAGGATGATAACTCCTGCTAAAAGGCAAGCTACTTTTAATTTATTAGATTTAATTAACATGTTGTACTCCCTACCACTACTTATATCTATATCTATCATATCAAAAACAGTTGATCTTGAAAATCATTTTCAATTATATATTGACTTTTTACTTGATAACTTTTATCATTCTCTTTGTAAATGAAAATGATTATCATGTCGAGGAGGACAAACAATGGAAGCTACATATAAAAAATCATGGCTATCATTATTCGTATTAAGCTTTGTAATGCTTTTATTAGCTGCTTGCGGCAATAATGCAACAGAAGAAGGCACTGAATCTCAAGGTGCTGAGGGAGGTACTGATGCGAAGGCTGAAGAAACCTATACAATCGAACATGCAATGGGATCAACTGAAATTAAAGGAACTCCAAAAAAAGTTGTCATTTTAACTAATGAAGGAACTGAAGCCCTTCTATCAATGGGTGTTAAGCCTGTTGGGGCAGTTCAATCTTGGTTAGGTGAACCATGGTATGATCATATTGCAGATGACATGAAGGATGTGGAAGTTGTCGGAACAGAAAGTGAAGTGAATGTTGAGGCAATTGCCGCACTTCAACCAGATCTTATCATCGGCAACAAAATGCGTCAGGAAAAAATTTATGATAAATTAAGTGCCATTGCACCGACTGTTTTTGCTGAAACATTAAGAGGCGACTGGCAGGAAAACTTCAAATTATATGCTAAAGCTTTAAACCGTGAAGAGGAAGGCAACAAAGTAATTGAAGATTTTGAAGCACGTATTACAGAATTAAAAGAAACAGCTGGTGATAAATTGAACCAAGAGGTCTCTGTCGTTCGTTTTATGGCTGGTTTAACAAGAGTTTATTATACTGATACATTCTCTGGAGTAATATTTGACAAGCTTGGCTTAAAACACTCAAGCTCTGTTCAAGAATTATTTGCAGATAATCCAGATGATCTTTTTGTTCGTGAGGTTGGTAAAGAAGTCATTCCAAAAATGGATGCAGATCTTTTATTCTACTTTACTTATGCACCTCCTGGTGATACAGAAGCAACAAAAACAGAGGAAGAATGGACAAATGATCCTCTTTGGAAAAACCTTAATGTCGTAAAAGAAGGAAAAGCTTATAAAGTGGATGATGCTATTTGGAACACTGCAGGCGGTGTCATTGCGGCAAATAAATTACTAGACGATCTTGAAAAGATTTTAGCTGAATAAGCGTTAGGCGGCTGACAAATGTTAGCCGCCTTTTTTATTTATGATTTGAGGTTTTCATTGTTTTTTCTAAAGAAAGTCGGGGAAAATAACACCAAAAGAAGTGACGGGAGATGAGAAATTTGCTTCAAGCTGGACTTTGGGGAGCATTTGCCGGTTCTTCCATTTTAATTGGTGCGCTAATCGGGCTGCTAACAGATTTGCCAAAAAAAATAACAGGCTTGATCATGTCATTTGGTACCGGTGTTTTAATCGGGGCTGCTTCTTTTGAGCTGCTTTCAGAAGCTGTCAAAGAGGGCGGTCTTATCGCAACATCGGTTGGGTTTATATCTGGCGCATCCATTTTTACCATTTCGGAAGCAATCATCGCGAAAAGAGGCGGTAACGAGAGGAAACGGACAAAAAAGCGGAACACGAATCATTCCGGGTTATCGATTTTTATCGGGACCATCATCGATGCCATTCCAGAATCGGTGATTATTGGCGTAAGCTTACTTGAGCAGGGCACTGTCAGCTATTTAATGGTTATTGCTGTTTTTATTAGCAACTTTCCTGAAGGGCTCTCAAGTACGGTAGGGCTAAAAAAAGACGGCTATAGTAAAAAAATGCTCATTTCGATGTGGCTTATCGTTGTATTCCTCGCTTCACTTAGTTCATTGCTTGGCTATTCACTGCTGCAAAATACATCAACAACCATTTTATCGTTTATTTCCGCTTTTGCTGCAGGAGGAATCATGGCAATGGTTGCATCAACGATGATGCCTGAAGCGTTTGAAGAAGGTGGTGCAATTGTTGGTTTAATCGCTTCCCTTGGATTATTATGCTCGCTGTTTCTTTCACAACTATAAGGGCCTTTAATCAATAAACCCCAATCTTATCCATCTCCTTAAAGTGATTAGTATATACCTCTAATAAAAAATGGAGCTGATGATAAGGACAGACCCTTATCATCAGCTCCATTTTATAGGTAATAATCAATTTTCCTCTTTAAGATTCATATGCTTTTTCTCTGTTTCAGAAACATATAAGGCACAAGCAGCATCACCTGTAATATTAATTGCGGTACGTGCCATATCTAATAAACGATCAATACCTAAAATCAAACCGATTCCCGCTACAGGCAAGTTTACAGAACTTAATACCATTGCCAGCATAATTAACCCAACGCCGGGCACTCCTGCTGTTCCAATACTTGCCAATACAGCAGTTAATACAACGGTCACAAGTTCCATTGGGGATAAAGATACACCGTAAACCTGTGCAATAAAAATCGTTGCCACACCTTGCATAATTGCTGTACCATCCATATTAATTGTTGCACCAAGCGGCTGAACAAAGCTGCTGATCGATTCAGGCACTTTGAGCTCCTTTTGCGCCGTTTCCATGGAAACAGGCAAGGTTGCATTACTGCTGGATGTACTAAACGCAACACTCATTGCTGGGGCAAACTTTTTGAAAAATGTTAATGGATTGTATTTTGCTAAGAAAAACACTGCTGAGCCATACGTGACGATCGCATGGATAATAAGGGCTAACACGACAACACTCATGTATAAGCCCATTGCTTTAATAGCCGGTAGACCTTGACTGCCGACAGCTGTTGCAATTAACCCAAACGTACCGTACGGAGCAAACTTCATGACCAAGTTGACTAAAAACATCATCAAGTCATTGCCTTGCTCAACAACATTTAGCAAAGCGCTTGATTTCTTACCTAGCATCGTAATCCCAAAGCCAACAAAGATCGAAAATACGATAATTTGCAGCATATTTCCTTCTGCAAATGCTTTGATCGGATTGGTTGGAACGATATTTAATAATGTCTCAGCGGTTGATGGTGCCTCTTCCGCTTCAAATTTCGCTCCCGCCGTATCAAAGTTGCCGACATTGCCTGGTTGAATAATCATCGCAAGAGCTAATCCGATTATTATCGCAATCGCCGTTGTTACTAAAAAGAATGCAATGGTTTTAAATCCGATTCTTCCAAGCTTCTTCGGATCTCCAAGCCCTGCAACCCCAAGTGTGATCGAGAAAAACACAATAGGAACAACAAGCATATTAATTAAATTTAAAAAGATCTTTCCTAATGGTGTAAATAAAAAGGTATTAAGTGTTCCAAATAAGTCAGGAGAAAAAATATTTAAGAGTAATCCAACAATTGCCCCAGTGATCAATCCTATAATAATCTTCGTTGCTAACTTCAATTTAACCACCTCTGTTTCTTTCAATTAACCTGGTCATAACGGGGAGTAAACCACACTTTATGATCTATTCCCTTTCTTTCCTAAATGAAAACCCATTCTTTCTTTTTAATTTGTTAACTCCATAAATTCTTCAACATCGCTTACAGCCAAATGAACCGCTTTCTCCCAAAATTCCCGTTTGGTTAAGTCTACCGACAAATGCTTTGCAGCCAATTCCTCTACAGTCATTGAACCTGTATCTTTTAGCAGTGCTATGTATTGCTTTTCAAAGGCTACTCCTTCCTCAAGTGCTTTTGCATATAGGCCAAGGGAAAATAAATAGCCAAATGTATACGGAAAATTATAAAATGGCACATCGGTAATATAAAAGTGAAGCTTTGATGCCCAAAAATGCGGATGGTACTCCTCCAATGCGTCACAATATGCTTCTTTTTGAGCTTCAACCATCATTTTTGATAATTTTTCACTTGAAACATATCCTGCCTTTCTTTCTTCATAAAACCTTGTTTCAAATAAAAAGCGGGCATGGATATTCATTAACAATGCAACACTTCGCTGTAATTTATCCTCCAACAAAGCAAGTCTTTCAGTTTTAGTTTTTGCTTGTTTTACTGCAGCATCGGCAACAATCATTTCGGCAAATGTCGATGCAGTCTCCGCTACATTCATAGCATAATCGCAATTTAGCGGATGAACACTGTTCATCGCAAAGGAATGGAACGCATGGCCTAATTCATGGGCAAGTGTTGACACATTTCCTGGCGAGCCTGAGAACGTCATAAAAATCCGTGATTCATTGCTATCAGGGAATCCTGTACAAAATCCACCTGGTGCTTTTCCTGGACGGTCCTCAGCTTCAATCCACTCTTGTTCAAAAGCTTTTTTAGTAAACTCCGTTAAATTCGGTCCAAATTTGCTAAACTGCTCCAAAATAAACTGGGATCCTTCTTGATAGGTGACCTCGGAATGATCTGTTTCCACAATTGGAGCCTCGACATCATACCAACTTAGTTTATTTATGCCCAATCGTTCTGCTTTCCGCTTCATATAACTTATGAGCGGCTGTTTATTTTCTGAAATAACCTGCCACATCGCTTCAAGTGTTTCCTTTTTCATTCGATTTATTTCAAGCGGTTCTTTTAAAGGATCAGCCCAGCCTCTCTCATGATAAACGGTTAAGCGGAATCCTGCGATACGATTTAATGTCTCTGCAAACACATCTGCCTGTGATCCCCAGGCTTTTTCCCATTTAACAAAGAGGTCTTTCCGAATAGAACGGTCTTTTTCAGAAAATTTATTTGCAGCTTGGCCAACTGATAATGACTTGACATGGCCATTTTCTTCGAATGGAATTTGGATTTTTGCGACTAAAAGATCATATAGCTGTTCCCATCCATAATAACCGTCAACAGACAAGCCTTGAACCAATTGCTCTTTATCAACAGATAGCCTTTCCTTTGTATGATCACGCATTTCATTCAGTACAAAGGAAAGACCTTGCAGCCGCTTGTCTGTTAGCAGTTCATCCCAAACAACTTGGTTCATATTACCAAGCAGCTGTTCGAATGTAAGTTTTGCCTTTGCAAAGGTTGAACCAATTGCTGTTACCTTTGAACGCAAGAGATTTGCCTGTGCATCTGAAGTGTTTTGTGCCTGCAAACAGCTAACAAATGATCCCGCTTGTTCTAATTTAATTTTTATGTACGTGATATTATCCAGTGTATCCAATAAATGCTTTATATCTGTTACAGCAAACTCTACCGGCCATTTCTTCATTATGTTTTCCAACTCTGCAACAAGCTGCTCGATCTCAGCTATATAACCGGTAAATTCGGAAGAAAGACTGCCGCCTTTGAAGATCGTCTCAAGGTTCCAACTGTTCTTGTATATTGGTGTTTGCACGTTACATGCCTCCTTTAGGCAAATGAATTTTTTCTTAACAGAAAAAGCTTAAGCGCTCATGACTCTGATAGTGCAAAAAGAGATAAGGAATGTTGTTCAATTCGATGCCAGCGCCAACTCCGAAATGAAGACAAAGAATCTTCCTTTCCTGAGGTCTGATAAAAGCGCTTTCCTTTTTTTGTTCATTACTTATAAAAATACGTACAAACAAAATGGTTTATAACGTATTTAACCAAAAAAAAGAGACATTGGCAGACGCCATGCCCCACTCATCATCATAATCAATCGTTATTTTTTTACTGAGGTATCGTCCTCATCATCCATCAGACCTTTTGTTGCCCGTTTAAATTCTCTTAAGGTTTTTCCAGCAGCCTTACCTAACTCTGGCAGCTTCTTTGGACCGAATAAAAGTAAAGCGACAAACACAATAAGCATGATTTCGCCGAAGCCTAAGTTCATTCTTGAACACTTCTTTCTTAAAAGAATAGAATCTTAATAAATTATAGCTGAATAAGCCGTATTATGCAAAAAAGATTCTCCCTTTACAATCTTCTTACCTGTAATAAAAACATACTTGAAATAATTAAAGTAATCACAAGAGCTATAGGGACGAGAAAAGATAAATGGTCTTCATGATTCAGCTCTTCTTCCGGCAGTGGAGAAGCTACGACTTTACTATCCATTTGTTCATTTTTTTCTTTTGTATTGACTGCTGTCAGCTGTTGCTCAAGAATGGTTCTCCCATCTTCTCCCTTTATGACTAACATTCCGGAAGAAAGAACCTCTTCCTCTGTAAGCTCACCTATTTTTTTTGTAAAGGAGATTTCCTCATTCGTTACATATTGACTCTCTAAATCATCTACAAATTGCATATCCTCTGCTATTTTTTCTGTTTCAAAATGATGAAATCCGTAATCCATTAATGCTACCGTATCTTCATACGATTGTTCATCAGTCTTTGTATTTAACGTGACTACAATCAAGCTTAAATTTTCACGTTCAGCCGTCGTCACGAGTGTAAAGCCTGCTTCAGTAACGAATCCATTCTTACCGCCGGTTATTCCTTCATACGATTGATCACGCACCATCATATGGTGATTAATGAGGGTTGTATCCCATGTTTCACCATCCCACGGAAGCTCTGCCGTATTAAAAATCTCACGAAAAATATCATTTTTCATCGCATATTGAGTAATCTTGGCCATATCCTCAGCTGTTGTTACATGCTCGGGATCATAAAGTCCATGCGGGTTTGTAAAATGTGTATGTTCAACGCCTATTTCTTCTTGAAGATACTGGTTAAAATCGATGACAAATTCATCAACCGACCCACTTAAATGTTCAGCAATCGCGACACCTGCATCATTTCCAGAATTAATCACAAGACCTTGTATTAGTTTGATTAAAGGAACTTGTTCACCTGTCTCTAAGTATACGCGGGTTCCATCGACATTCCTGGCCTTTTCACTTACCGTAACAAGATCATCGAGGTTTCCCTTCTCTATAGCATAAATAGCGGTTGCAATTTTTGTAATGCTGGCGGGCGGGAGTTTCTCTTGGCTGTTTTTTTCATATAAAACTTGACCTGAGTTTGCTTCTATCAATATAGCGGATTGACTATCTAACTGGATATTTTCAATTTCTTCTGTTTCAGCACTTATTATTGAAGGAAAGACGAATAAGCACAGGGGCAATATAAGGATATATTGAAATATGTTTATATTCATGTTGCTTACTCCTAAGTATTTTTTTACTTGTAGCGGTGAGCATTTTAACTCCACTTTCAATAGAATAACAAGTCCGGCATAAAAAAAAGCAATATCATGATCAAATAACAATAGGCAAAAGTACCCACCTTCATTCTTTTTCCATTTTTTACATTGACACTATTTTATTGGACGTTTATACTAATAAACTGACGAACGTCAGGAAGGGTGAGAGGCATGTCAGCAAGCAAAATTAAGATCGCAGCATTAAATCACTTTGCTAACAGCGGTTATGAAGGAACGTCCTTATCCGCGATCGCAAGCGAGGTTGGAATTAAAAAGCAATCAATATACGCCCATTTTGCCAATAAGGATGATTTGTTCCTTACAGTCATGAATGAGGTGCTAATCCAGGAAAAAGAATACATTATAAATTTCTTCATAAAGAATATGCAACTATCCTTGGAGAAAAAGCTATTTCAATTTCTGCAAGAGTATAGTAATCGGTATGAAGAACAGGCTGATACGAAGTTTTTGCTAAGAATGGGCTTTTTACCGCCCAATCACCTCTATGATCAAGTAATGGATAATATTTATCATTATTATGATGAATTAGAGGACATTCTAGTCGAGCTATTCAAGGAAAATAAACAAAGCTTAAATGGGGCAGTGAGCATAAATGATGCAGTAATCGCCTTTATTGGCCTAAATGATGCTGTTCTAGTCGAGCTTTTATACAGCGGAAATGAACGGTTTCAACGGAGATTAAACGCTGGTTGGAAAATTTTTTGGCAAGGAATTGCTTCTAAAGGGGGATATGAATATGAATAAAAAGTGGCTGCTCGTTTATATAGCGGGATTTTTTGAGGTTAGCTGGGTGGCTGGATTAAAGCACGCTCAAGATCCTCTTGCATGGATTGGTACATTTTCAGCTATTATCATTAGCTTTTATCTGCTTATAAAAGCAACAAATTCATTACCTGTCAGCACCGTTTATGCCGTCTTTACTGGGTTAGGTGCAGCTGGCACTGTTCTTGCGGAAATTATCTTTTTTGATTATCCCTTTAATTGGGTGAAAATCGCTTTATGTACCGTTCTTATTTCCGGTGTGATCGGCTTAAAAGTAGTAACTAGTGAGCATGAGGTTCAAGAAAAGGAGGCATAAAATCATGGATTGGATTTTTCTTATTTTAGCAGGCTTTTGCGAGGTTGCCGGAGTTGCTGCGATTTCTAAGTTTAATAAAAATAAATCGCTCATCAATATCGTTTATATGACAGCTGGATTTGCATTGAGCTTTCTTATGCTCTCAATTGCCATGAAGACCATTTCAATGGGAACAGCCTATGCAGTTTGGACAGGAATAGGGACTGTCGGGAGTGCATTAATGGGCATCCTTTTCTTTGGTGAATCAGCAGGTTGGAAACGATTATTATTTATTGCGATGATTATTTCTGCTACAATCGGTCTTAAATTTATTCCCTATTAGCGTAAATTGGTAAGTAGATTTTTTTCATAGAAGAATTTCTCTTTTTAGTAACTGTCGTTTCACAGATATATAGTATAAATGGATCTTTTGGTAGTGGTTTATCGATTTCTTGGTAATCATCTGGGTTTTTTGGGGTCCTTTTACCTGTTTTATTTTTTTTATTAGAACTCCAAAAATAGGTTCAGGCTTTGCGACAATCTTAAGAGCGACCGTGCTGCCAACAGCCGTTATCACTGCATCCATTATTCTTCACGAACAGGTGTCAACTAGTCAAATGATCGGCGTTTTGATTATTTTAATATGGTATTGCTGCTCCTTACTTTGCACAATGGAAATGCGAAAGAGTCCCTTTAAGCTCCGAATAAAAGGGACTCTCTCTATTATGCTTCTAATCTCGGCTTCGCCGGATTACAATCAGGCTTTTTCGTACTGGTTGCCTCTGCTACCTTCATTAAATAATAGCATTCCTCTCTCAACATATGATCGGCCATTAAAGGTGAAAAGGTGCTTAACATTTCATTGGATAATTCCATTTCTTCCACCTCAGCTAAGAAGCCTCTAAATAACTCGATTTCAAGCTTAACATCTCTATTCATTTTCCCCAGTGCCGGAAAGGAATCTATATTGGCTCTTAAATACCCTGACAATTCAACGGCTTTTAAATAGAAATCCTCAAATTGCTTTGCAAACAGCTCACTTTTAAGCTTCAATTCTTTTTCCGTACGATCAAGTGTATCTGATATGGCTCCAGCGTGACCTGAAGCATCTAGCAGCCATAATAAGTGATGATGGAGCTCATGAAAAACAGGCGGTTTTTCTTTCCTTTTTAAATAAGTGAGCACAAGCAAATACTCTTCAAGCTCGTTCACCATATGGTTAATAAAGGTTGGCGTTAAATGAATGGTTATCTTCCCAACAAGATGCCTTTTAATCAAAGAGAGTTTAAACCTTCGCAGCTCGCGTGCATACTCTTCTGCTTCCAATGTCAAAGAATTCAAATCGGTCTGTTCCCTTGCTTTTTTCAGCAAAGTGTCAAAAATTTGCTGAAACTGTCTAGCCTTTTTTATATCATCCTGTTGACTAACAGCCAAAGAATCTAATATAAATCTAGCATGATCCCCTAAAATCTGAAGCCAAAATTGATGCTCAAAAACAGCTGCCTCTTCAAAAGTTTTCATGTAACTCCTCCTAAACCTTATTCTTTAAAATGTATGAAGAGACGGCGTATATTATTATTTATGTATTTTAGCAGTTAGAAAAGACCAAAAGCGGAAGAGCCTCGCTCAGCCAAGGGCAAGGCGCTTCCGCTTATAATTTAATGCTCAAGATTTCTCTCCCAATACATCATTTCCTCATCTTCATATGTTTTCAGCATAGCTAGTTTTTCAAGCACCCGGATCGATGGTTTGTTGTCACTTAAGCATTCTGCTGTAATTTTTACAACCGATTTCGTTTGGAAAGCCCAATTGATAAGAGCCTCCATAGCCTCTGTTGCATATCCGTTATTTTGGGCTTCCTTAAGGATCCCGTAGCCGATTTCAACCACGCCATTTTTCGGCTTTCCTTTGAAACCGATATCTCCAATAAATTGATTTGTTTCTTTCAGAAAGACTAGCCAAACTCCCCAACCTATTAAACCAGGATCGCTTTCAATTTCATGTAAATAAAAGTTAATATGATCGCTTACATCAACATCATCGCTTAATAATTCTTCTTTACACGGTACAATAAGTAATCTCTTTGTCGTTATTTCCATATTGAATTCCTCTTTCTAACCTCTTTTTAAATCAACCGTTATAAGTGCAAACCAAGACTCTTTTTCTTGTCATCATTTGAGATTGGGAGAATGACAGAAATCGTTGTCCCCTTTGAATGACTGTCTATCTTTACCTCACCGTTATGATGTTTAATAATTTCGTAGCTAACCATAAACCCTAAGCCTATTCCATTTTCTTTCGTCGTAAAAAACGGTTTGCTATCTAAGGCATAATATCCATTAGGGTGTTCCTCGAATATTTGTTGATTAAAAAAACCGCTATTCTTTAAGAAAACCTTAAGCTTATCTCTCTCTATCCTAGCGTTTGCGCTATTCATGTTGTTCTCCTTCCATAGCTTTTTCATAATCACTCTTAGATACGATGAATGGCTAGTATGTAAAAATCTTCTTATTCTTTATATTCTAAGTTTACACTTTCATTTTTTCAAACATTTCAATTTTTTTAACAGGAAAAGAACCTGCTAAAAAGCAGGCTCTTTCATTCTACTATTCATTGTTGATTCTAGTATCCGCCACCAACATAAGCAGCACCAACAATGATTAACAAGATGAACAAAACAACGATTAATGCAAAGCCTCCTGCATATCCACCTTCTTGACTCATTCATGTTCACCTCTTTCTGGATTAAGTGTAACGATACATAACTAATATATGCCGAAGTGATTTTAATCGTTATTCAATAACTCTATTTCAAGAACCCAATTTTTTAGTAAAAAAAGAAGCTATCCCAAAATAGATTTCAGATCTATTGAGACAGCCCAATATGTATAGCTTATTGCTTACCTTTTCTTGCGCTTCCATTTGATTGATCAACATTCTCTTCAAAATTTGCATCAATTGTTCCTTCCATATAATCATCTGACGCTTGTTCGTGAGTCATTGCCAATCCTTCCGAAAGTTCATCCTGACGCTTATAATCCTCTGGCTCATAATGTCTTCCTGCAATTTGGCTGCTTTCCACTTTTTGTTTTTTATCCATCCTTGGCCACTCCTTATAAGACATAATTAATGAAAAGGTCTTTCTCTCAGGAAGGATCGACCTCATCATAAGATAATGTAACCACCTTCGTTGATTCGCCTTTTTCTATTTCCTCCTGCGATGCATTTTCATTTAATTCCTGGTCATCATCCATACCTGGTGCAATTTGATTTGGATCCACTTGGTTTGATTTCTTTTCCAATTACATCACTCCTCGAATATAACCATTCCCAAAAACAAAGATGAATATGCAAAAAACTGACCAAAAGGAAGGTCAGACTTTAATTAGCTGAAACATCCTTTGGTCAGTTCTTATCATCTATATAAAGAGTAACATGTTAATCCTCGAACCAATTATGCATTTGTTCCATCACGGTTCACAAGCTTAAGTGTAACATCCATTTTTTCTCCTGCGCGATAAATGGTTAGTTTCACTTCATCACCAATGTTCTTCTCAGTGTAAAGATATTTTCTTAAATCACTTGCTGAACCGATCTCTTTGTCATCCATCGCGATAATGACATCCTGCTGCTTTAAGCCTGCTTCATCTGCTGGTGAGCCTTGTTGAACATTGCCAACGATTACGCCTTCTGTTACATTATCCGGAAGCTGCATGTTTTGCTGTAAATAATACTCTGGAATCTCACTCATATCGAGTAAACCTACACCGATAAATGGCCTTTGAATCTTACCATTTTTCATTAGTTCTTCAGCAATCGGACTAACATCGTTACTCGGGATCGCAAACCCTAATCCTTCAACACCATTTTCACTAATTTTTAAGCTGTTAATCCCAATGACCTCTCCGCTCATATTAATAAGCGGTCCACCGCTATTCCCTGGATTTATAGCGGCATCTGTTTGAATGACATTCAATGCCCAATCCCCTTCAGATGTTGTCACGTCAATGGTCCGGTCAACACCGCTAATAATGCCTTGGGTAACCGTTCTTGTAAACTCTTCTCCTAAAGGATTTCCAATCGCAATGACATTTTCTCCTGTGCGAAGGGCTGATGAATCACCTAATTCAGCAACTACAGTGACATGCTCGGCATCAATCTTTAATACGGCGATATCTGTTAACGCATCTGCTCCAACTAATTCTGCAGCCACCTTCTCTCCATTAAAAAGTGTTACCTCAATCGACTGAGCACCTTCAATCACATGATTATTTGTAATGACATATGCTGCATCACCTTCCTTTTTAAAGATAACACCTGAACCTGTCCCGCTCTCCACACTTTCACTTTGAGTATTCCCAAACATATCGGCTCCGCTTGCTTGCATATTAGTAATTCCTACAATTGCTGGTGATAAATTTTCCACAATATCTGCAATCGAATTTGCATTGCTGGACAGCTCCTGTGCGGTAATTGTTGAAGTACTTTCTTGATCATTCTTTTGTACAGATGCTTCAACCGAATTATTATCAGCAACTGAAGTTGAATTTTCCTTTTGGTCTGTATATGTCGTTACTCCTAGTACAAGCGCTCCGCCGATTACACCACTTATTAACGATGAAAAAAATGGTTTAATGCTTCTGGACGGTTTTGCTTTTTCACGAGAAAGTTCAGTGTCGTCATAATATCCCATTCTTTAGTCCTCCTATTTTTGTTAATATGATAAAAGATTAAGCTCCTGAGCTAACATATCCGCCTATGACAATTAAAATGAATAATAATGATACTCCTGTTAATATAATGGCTTTCATAACTGAATTCCTTCTTTCGTATATAACATTGTCCTGTCTTATAAGGTAACTATACATAACGAGTTTGGGATAAAAATGAAAGAATTATGGGAAATTGTGAAAAGGGCATCCACATTTACAAGTACGATGTATAATACCCTTGAGAGGAAGTGAAACCATGAGCTATACCATCTATCTTGTCGAGGATGAAAAAAACTTAAATGAACTGCTAACTATGTATTTAAAAAATGAAGGATGGTCGGTCACTTCATGTTTAACAGGAACCGATGCAAAAAACTTAATTAACCGGCCGCCTCATTTATGGATTTTAGATATCATGCTTCCGGATATTGATGGCTATCAATTAATCAGGGAAATTAAAGAAGCAACACCAGAAATACCTGTTATCTTTATATCAGCAAGGGATGCGGATATTGACCGTGTGTTAGGGCTGGAATTAGGCAGCGATGATTATATTTCAAAACCATTTTTGCCTAGAGAGCTTGTCATCCGCGTGCAAAAGCTTTTATCACGAACCTATACAGAGGAAACGAATGCACTGACAAATCTTCCGCCATACCATATTGATGAACAGTTAAGGATCGCTTACCTTAACGGGGAGGAAGTAAACCTGACCTCAAAAGAGTTTGATTTGCTGCAGTTATTTCTCCACAACCAAGGACAGGCATTCTCAAGAGAGCAAATCTTAACGAATCTTTGGGGACCGGATTATTTTGGCACAGATCGGGTGGTAGATGATCTTGTAAGGCGGCTGCGAAAAAAAATGCCCGATCTCAAGCTGGAAACAATTTATGGGTTTGGCTATAGGATGTTAAAAGGATGAAAAATAAATCATTAGCCTTTCAAATATGGGTTGTTTTTTCAGGAATTCTCCTCGTTATCTCCTTATTACTGGTCATTCTTTTTCCAACGACCCTACGGGGATTTTTTACGAAGGAAATTTATAAAACCATTGAAAATCAACAACTCGTTCTAACTGATTATGGGGAACCTGATATCAATGAATTAGGACGAGACAAGAAAAAAGATCGTTCTGTTTCACATGTAGTGGTTCCTATTCAAAGTCCGTTTTTCTTATATTCGGAAGAATTACCGCTTGATTTTATCAGGCAGACACAAGACTTAGCAGCCAATCAAACGGATGCAACGGCGAGGTATGAAAAAAACATAAAAGACCAAACCCTCTTTTATGTGATACGGAAGAATTTAACGGTGGATGGCGAACCCGTATATCTTTTATCTTATTCCTGGGATTCATACCGAAATGATCTTGTGTTTACACTTTTCAGGCAATTAATGGTTGTAATGTTTATTGTCTTTTTATTTAGCTGGATCCCTTCGATTTGGCTTGCACGATACTTGTCAAAGCCGCTCGTTAAGCTTGAAAAGCATGTAAAAGATATTTCTGAACAAGCATGGCATGAGCCGGTTGAGGTAGATCGAAATGATGAAATTGGCAAGCTCGGTCATACGATTGAAAAAATGCGGCAGCATCTTGTTCGGAAAGATGAAGCCCAACAAACCTTGCTGCAAAATATTTCACATGACTTAAAAACACCGGTTATGGTTATACGCGGTTATGCTAAATCTGTCAATGACGGTATTTTTCCTAAAGGTGATTTAACAAGTACGATGGATGTCATCGAGGAGGAGTCCGAAAAGCTTGAGAAAAAAATCAAGGATTTGCTGTATTTAACAAAGCTCGACTTCTTATCAACCCGCAAGCCGACAAAAGCCGTGTTTCACCTTGATCAGCTTGTGAGCGATGAAGTGGAACGAATCAAATGGGCGAAAGCTGATCTTGATTGGCAGCTTCACTTGGAAGAAGCAGAAATTTTAGGTGATGCCGAGCAATGGGAAAAGCTGATCGAAAACCTGCTTGAAAATTCATTACGTTATGCCAAAAATGTAATCTCCATTTCTATTACAAAAACAGACCAGTCAATCCTGCTGCGTTTCTGGAATGATGGTCCATCCATTGATGAGGGGATTATGGATCAGCTTTTTGAGCCTTTCCAAAAAGGACATAAAGGAGAGTTTGGCATCGGCTTAAGCATCGTAAAACGAATTGCCGATTTACATGATGCAAAGGTTTGGGCGGTAAATGAGGAGAACGGTGCAGCTTTTTATACGAAAATTCCTTTGATCATTAAGTGAAAAGGGGCTATTTTAGCCCCCCTTTTCATTTTGGATAAGTCATTTCTTCAGGTTTTACATATTGATCAAACTGTTCCTCTGTTAGCAGGTTTAGTTGAACGGCAGCTTCTTTTAACGTAATCCCTTCTTTATGAGCAAGCTTTGCAATCTTAGCCGCATTTTCATATCCTATATGAGGATTTAATGCAGTCACGAGCATTAAAGAGTCATTAAGGTAACGTTGAATGACTGGCAGATTTGCTCCAATACCAACTGCACAATTGTCATGGAAGGAAATAATTGCATCAGAAAGCAACTGAACAGTCTGCAGGAAATTATAAATGATTACCGGCTTAAACACATTTAATTCAAAGTTTCCTTGGCTTGCCGCAAAACCAATGGCTGCATCATTTCCCATTACTTGAACAGCAACCATCGTCATGGCCTCACTTTGCGTCGGGTTTACTTTTCCCGGCATGATTGAGCTTCCCGGTTCATTTTCAGGAATGGTAATTTCCCCGATTCCGCATCTAGGACCACTTGCCAGCCAGCGGACATCATTGGCTATTTTCATTAAATTTGCCGCTAATGCTTTTAACGCGCCATGTGCATAAACAGTTTCATCATGGCTTGTTAACGCATGAAATTTATTTGCTGAAGAGCGAAATGTTTTCTTGGTATACTCACTGATTTCCTTTGCTACTCGATCGCCAAATTCAGGATGAGCATTAATTCCCGTCCCTACTGCAGTACCGCCTATAGCCAAATTTTCCATATATGATGTTGCTTGCTGGATCATTTCCTTAGTTTGCTGAAGCATATGAACCCAACCGCTAATTTCCTGGCCTAAGGTTAAAGGTGTCGCATCCTGCAAGTGGGTACGTCCGATTTTTACGATATCCTTAAATTGCTTCACTTTTTCTTCTAACGTTGCTGATAGCTTCTCAATCGCTCGAAGCAAATTCGTTTCCACTGCCATCACGCCCGCAATATGCATCGCTGTTGGAAATGTATCATTTGAGCTTTGGCTCATATTTACATCATCATTTGGATGGATAACGGCATCGATCCCTTTTTCCTTTAGAATTTCATTGCCTCTTCGTGCAATCACTTCATTTACATTCATATTGCTTTGTGTTCCGCTTCCCGTTTGCCATACAACAAGCGGAAAATGCTCAGTTAATTTGCCATCAATGATTTCATCACAAGCCATTATAATCGCTTGTGCCTTTTCATTATGTAGCTTTCCTAGTGATTCATTTACCTTTGCCGCACTTCTTTTTAAAATAGCGAAACCAATGATAACCTCACTTGGCATTTTTTCTCCGCCAATTTTAAAGTTTTGCTTGCTGCGTTGTGTTTGAGCTCCCCAATACTTATCAGCTGGTACTTGAATCTCACCCATTGTGTCTTTTTCAATACGAAAATTCATCCTCAACCACCTCCGAAAAATGATGTCACACATCTATATTATGGCTATTTTTATTTTTTTAAAAGGAAAAGGCTGGCTCATTCTATTGAGCCAGCCTCCTAAGTAAGCTTAGAGTGCTTGTAATCCAGCCTGATTTAAGAAATTCCACGGCTTATTATAATGCGGCTGGAAGAAGAAATCGACAAATCCTAGCTCATCTGTTGTCATGTTGTTTTGGATGCAAACAGATAATGTATTAATAGATTGTGTAACATCAACTTTAGACATCACCTGTGCCCCGACAATTCGTTTTGTCTCTTCTTCATAGACTACCTTTAACATAATGTCTTCATAGGTTGGCATAAACTCTGGGCGGTCATGCTCTAAGATTGTGATGCTTTTCACATTCATACCCATACGACGTGCCATCATTTCTGTTAAACCAGTTGTTGCAATATTTTGATCAAAGATTTTGATACCAGATGTTCCTTGTGTCCCTATATATTTAATCGTTGGCTCCATCAGGTTTTTTGCCACCAATGTTCCCATTCTCACCGCGTTTGTTGCAAGCGGGATATAGGCATGCTCACCTGTTGGATTATAGCGGATGGCACAGCTGTCACCAGCTGCAAACACATCCTCATTGCTTGTGCGCATATATTCATCGACTTTGATTGCGCCATTTTCAAGCATGTCGATTTGCCCTTTAAATAGCTGCGTATTTGGCTGGAAACCGATGCATAAGATGACAAGATTCGCCTCATACGTTCCTTTTGTTGTTTCAACAGCTGCAACTGTTTCATTTTTTCCAACAAAACGAGTAACCGTTTCACCTAATGCTAAGTGAATATCACGATTGCGGAAATCCTCTTCAATAATATCAGTGAAAGACTCATCTAAATATTTGCTCAAAATGCGGTTTTCCCCATCAATAAGCGTTACCTGTTTCCTTCTCATTTCAAACGCTTCTACTAACTCGATACCAATATAGCCTGCTCCAACAACAACAATCTTTTCCGCATCCTTTGCTTTTTCAATAATGGTCGTTGCATGTTGAAAGTTTTTGCATAGGAGGACATTCTCTTGATTGATTCCTTCAATCTTAGGAATTATTGGCCAAGATCCAGTTGCAATCACTAATTTATCAAATGTATCATTTATCGTTTCATTTGTCTGAAGATTTCGAGCGACAAGTGTTTTCCCTTCAATATTTACATCAAGGACTTCATGCTGCATAAACATATTCACACCAAGCTGAGTAAGCTCCTCTGGTGTACAATAGAACAAGCCATTTGCATCCTTTACAACACCGCTGACATGCAAGGCAATTCCGCAAGATAAGAAAGAGATATTATCGTTTTTTTCATAAACATTTATAATTGCATTTGGGTATAGTTTTATCATATTTGAAATAGCTGCAGTTCCTGCATGTGTACATCCAATAACAGCAATTTTCATATTAATTTCCTCCTAAAAATAAGTTTGTGAAGTTTTTCACATATAATTGTGAAATGTTTCACATTGTTTATGGTTTTATTATATTCCGCCTTTATGAAAAAGGCAATACTTTTTTGTGAAGTTTTTCACAAATTAAATAAGAAAATCGTTAGCGCCTTGCTCAGCCTAGGGCTAATAAGACGCTCATGAATTAGAAGGCGTTCTTTGCCTTCAATTCATGAGTGCCTAGACACAAAAACTAGGTTGAAATTTTATCATTTCTTACCTTTTTAAAAAGGGGAAAAACTCCCCTTTCTACTCCTCATGATCAATCTTTAGACCTTCAACATGCTTTCTACCCATCACTTTCTTTTTCTTGCGCACTTCCTTAGAATCAAAGACTTGATCAAGATCATAATTGTCAGGATACAAGTCTTCCGCTTCAATAAATGGCTGAACTCGTTTATGATTGACCATCATTTTTTGATTTTTCACTAAAAGTTCAAGCTCTCCTCTCGAGTTTGCACCCGATGCAACGATTCCCTTTGTTTGAAGATGTGAAATCCATACTACATCACCAGCTTGATAGGTTGTCATTTGTTTCTTTTCTTGAGCTTTCTGCTTTTGATTTTTCTCATATGGAACGACATTTGGCAGTATTTCACGTTCACTACGAGGCTGTTGATGGGTGATTTCTTTTGCTCTCTTGATAATCTCCAAAGACATCCCTAATTTTTGTGCAATTGTAAATGCCTGGCTCTCTCCACCCTTGCCGATAATCAGCTTATAGAGAGGCTGAAGTGTTTCAATATCAAAGTCCATTGAGCCATTTTGAAATCCATTTGCTTTTTCTGCGAAGTCCTTTAGTTCACTATAATGTGTGGTAGCAATGATCATGGCCCCTGATCGGTATAATGCCTCTAAGATTGAAATTGCCAGCCCCATTCCTTCCTGAGGATCTGTTCCTGAACCTATTTCATCAAGGATAATCAGCGTATCCTTCCGGGATTTTTGCAGGATATCAATCACATTCCGAATATGGGAAGAAAAAGTACTTAGGGAATGCTCAATACTTTGCTGGTCACCAATATCAACAAAAATATCTTTAAAAATGCAAAAGCTGCTATTCGAATCGGCAGGAATATGGAGACCTGATTGGACCATCATTGCTAATAATCCTACCGTTTTAATCGTAACCGTCTTACCGCCTGTATTTGGTCCGGTTATCACTAGTGCCATGTACTCTTTCCCTAATTCCACCGTTAATGGCACTGCATTCACACCTAATAAGGGATGTTTTGCTTGGATAAGCTGCAGCCCTTCATCAGGTTGCAGCTGGACTTCATTTCCCTGCATCGATCTGCTTAGCTTTGCCTTTGCGAAAATAAAATCATAGGACACCATTCCTTCAATATTGATCTGAAGCTCCTGTTTATACATCGCTGTCATTTCAGTTAATTGACCAAGAATTTTTTGAACCTCAAGCTCTTCCTCCACTTTTAAAAACGTCAGTTCATCCTGCAGCTTATTTAAATCTTTAGGCTCCATATAAACGGTTTGCCCGCTTGACGACTGGTCTAAAATGGTTCCTGAAAATTTCCGTTTGCATTCACTTTTCACTGGGACAACATATCGGCCATTTCTAACACTGACTACTTGCTCTTGCAGGTAAGAAGCTGAATTTTTCATTATTTGTGCAAGCTTTGCTTTTATCTTTTCTTCTGTTGATGCGATCTTACTTCTAATTTTCGTTAAAGCTCTGCTCGCATAGTCATCCACTGTATTGTTTCGAATGGATCGTGCAATTTCATCTGCCAAATCTGAAAGCTCATAAAGAGAATAAGCATAGGAGCTGATCGTTGGTGCAATATATTCCTGTTTCACCATAAAACGTTTAATTTTCTTCACGCTATCTAAGAAAGCGCCTAAAAATCCAAATTGCTCTGGTGTGAGAATATATCCTTTATCCACCATGGTAATCATTTGTTCAACCCCATGAAGGGAATGCACAGGTATGCTCGAGGATTTTTCGAAAATTTTACATGCCTCCGTTGTTTCATTAAGCCAGCGCCTAATTTTTTTCTCATCATGAATCGGCTCAAGCTGAACAGCTCTTCTTTTCGCCGTCTCACTCATTGCATAGTCACTAAGCAATGCTGTTACTTTGGTAAATTCTAAACGTTCCATTGCTGTTTTGTTCAATGTTTAAACCTCCATTAATAAAATAAAAAAAGGTGATGAACAGTTGGTTGTTCATCACCTTTTTATCCCTATTATTAAGCAGACTTCGCCTAATAAAGCTATCACCCAATACAAACAAAAACCATGCTTAAACAAAGCACGGCTGTCTACGGGCGTTATGCAAGAGATTGCAAATTGTGTATGATGACCGTTTTGTTCTTAACTTTCTGCAGATACATAGCTAAATAAACCTTTACGATTGTAAAAGTTTTTCCAAGCTAAGTCATGCAGTTGAAGTATTTACTTCGATTAGTTAAGAACAGAAACCCTCACAAAACACATCTCCTAAAATTTTGTTACCTATAAAATAACAGATAATGGATCACACTGTCAATATAAGGAATCCTATTAACTATTGCGGATTTCCTCGATACTTCTTCCGCCTAAAAATGCATGGCCGGTTTTTACTGTTTTAATTGTTTCAAAGCCAGATTTCTTATACACCTTTTCCACTGTCTCGTTAATTGGAATGACCCAAAAGCGTTCCACATGCATGTTTGATACTTCCTCCTGGATATAATGGATCAGCTGGCCGATCAGCCCTTTACCACGATACGCTTCCAAAGTTGCCACGCTTTCTAATCTTGCATCCTGTTCATGCATAAAGATACAAGCTGTTGAGCAAGGAACCCCATCATATTTTAATACATAATGTGTATACGCTTCATGAGCAAATTCTTCCTCAAAAGCTTTTTTTCGGATTGCTCCGCCAAGTTCTTTTATTTGGCATTCAATGTGAATGGCATCCTGCTTATTTTCCTCTGTTACTTTTTCAATCGTTACCTTTGAATCCCTTTTCACATCTACCTTTAATTTCATGAGTTGAATTGGACATTCGAACTCTTCAAAACCAAAGCCTCTTTGTTTAAGAGCCTTAACAAAATCGGGATGCTCTTCATATTGGGATAGATAAAATCTTGGAATAAGTCCTTTCCCCTGATAAAAGTTCACGACTTCATCTATGATATCCTCATGATTTTGATCATAAGAGGAAATATAGGCATGGTTCGCATCATAATAATCTGGCTGGTCTACATTATAAAAAAGATAGCCCCAGATTGTTTCTACCTTTTTTGAAAATGACGATACATACGCGAGATCTAAAGCTTCAATCATCTTTTCTACCATTTTTTCATCCCCTTTTGGACATTGAATTTAGTGATAGTATTTATCTTCCATCAGCACAAATTCGCTACATAGTTCTTTATTTTTATCAGCATTAATTGTCTCATACTATGGTTTCTATGCAACAAAGCATTCTACTAATCTTCCAAAATTCAGCGTAAAACTTTTTATTCATTATTTTCAGCCCACTCCGTCTCCTTATATTCATAGAGTTACTTTGTATGTAAAAAATCCAGCACTCATTTTTTTCTCCGATTTTTCACTTTATAATAATAGGATAAGCATAGCTTTAGTTTTGTGGAGGGAGATAGACATGATGAATATTTTATTAGCCGAAGATGATGTAAAGCTTGGCGAGCTTGTTACATATATGCTTGAGAAAAAGGCAAAGTATCAAGTAGAATGGGTTCAAACTGGAGAGGATGCTTATGATTATGCAACAGCCTCTTTTTATGATGTAATCATTATGGATTGGATGATGCCACATGGTGACGGAGTTGAGATTTGCCAGCGTTTAAGAAAAGAAGGCTATGGCGGAGCTATTTTAATGTTAACCGCAAAAGACGCGATTCAGGATCGTGTTGTCGGACTTGATGCTGGAGCAGATGATTATTTAGTAAAGCCTTTTGAGATTGATGAGCTGTTAGCAAGACTCAGGGCGCTAGGTCGTCGCAATTTTTCACCGATTCGCGAAGAAATCTTTACAATCGATGCCCTTACCATCAATCGAACAAGCCACACCCTGCAGATGGATCAACATGTCATTCAGTTAACCCCTCGTGAATACCAGCTTCTTGATTTATTGGTACAAAATAAGGGGCAGGTTCTTACACGAGAGATTATTTTTGATCGGATTTGGGGAAATGAAACAGATGTTTCTTATAAAACAATTGATGCTACTGTAAAATTGCAAAAAGCTGAGCCGATTTGGAAAAGGAGATTGGCTGCAGAGCATTAGAGGGGTTGGATATAAGCTTGAAGCGTAATCAGACCAATTTATTTTTTAAAACACAGAGGAAATTAACAATTAACTTTAGTTTACTCATTATTTTGTTTTTGCTCTTATTTATTACAATTCTATATTCAATTGTATATGTATGGTTTACTGCTGCTGAAAAAAATGAATTGCGCGATATGGCTGAGCATGAAGCAAAGCGTGTTGAAAGTTTTTTAGAAGAGGACTTTGACGATGGTCCTAACGGGCGGAAACAGGATCCTGAATTTGTTTCAACAGATAGTGATCAGCTCTTTTATTATGTTATAACTATTCGAGGGGAACTGATTTTACAGAATGAGCAGCTGCCATTTCTTCAAACAGACTTTATCAATTTCATAGAAGGTTGGCAGCCGCCCAGAGAAGAATTACGCACAGAGACATTATCGATAAATCATCGCCAAATGATGGAGAATATCGATAACAACCGCTTTTCAACATATGTTCCAGAGGATCAACAGTTAAAGCTGCTTATGATTGCAAAGCCGATCTATGAACGAAACCAGCTTGTTGGCTATCTTTATATCGGACAAAACATCACTGATTTATCTGAGCTATTAAAAGGACTTTTAACGATTTTAGTGATTTCAGCACTTATTTTTTCCGGAATCGCCTTTTCATTTAGCCGTATTATGGCAAGGCGGGCGATGGTTCCAATTGAACAAGCCTTCAGGCGGCAACAGGAATTCGTTGCAGATGCCTCCCATGAATTACGAACACCGTTAAGTGTCATGCTGTCCTCATTAGATATTCTTGAAATGGAGAAACAAGAACAAAATGAAATGGCAGGAAAAATGGTTGATAATTTAAAAGATGAAGTGAAACGTATGACTGGACTTGTCGGTGATTTGCTCACACTAGCAAGATCAGATTCAGATGACCAGAAAATTACCTTTGAGGATTTCAACCTATATTCGGTCGCCGAACGGACGGTTGCTTCGTTTAAAGCACATGCTCTAGCCAAAAATATCAAACTAGAATTAAATAGTCACGAAATGATCAAAATCAATGGAAATAAGGAAAGACTAACCCAGCTGCTGTATATCCTGCTTGATAATGCGATTAAATATTCTCAAGACCCTGGATCTGTTTCTTTGTCTATTAAGAAGGAAGCAAACACGGTGCTAATCGCAGTTAAGGACACAGGAATCGGGATGGACCCTAAGGAATTGCCCCATATTTTTGAACGGTTTTATCGTGTAGATAAAGCGAGAACACGACAGCAAGGCGGGCATGGGCTTGGCCTTTCGATAGCAAAATGGATTGTGGAGCTTCACAACGGCCGAATCACAGTCGAAAGCAAATTAGGAGAAGGCAGTACATTTTTAGTTAAAATTCCATATAAAAAACTGTAGCTTGCAGATAGATCTGCAAGCTATTTTTATTTTCTATTACTTTCTTGCTAGAAATTTTATAAGTTCCCCTATTTTTCACCGTCTTTTCACCAAACTCTATTACATTATAACCATAGCAAGATAACAACTTGAAAGGAGGTGAAGGATTGATGAGAAAGAGAAGACATCCTTTCGTTTGGATAGGGATTGCCCTAGCAGGGTTGTTTTTCCTAACCACCATCGTAAATATGATTGTCCATTTCTTTACCCACTATGGTCTTCAGCAGTCACATATGGGCCATGGTCGCTATATTCCACATGCAGGGTTTGGCAGCCACTTTGACTTTTTTAATGTTCCATTCCTCTTTGCTATAGGATTGATTGCCTTTGGCTGGTGGATTTGGAAAAAAGCAGATGGTGAGTCAGTAAAAAAATGGCTAGGAGGTATTTTACTAGCAGTTGGCGTGTTTTCAATTCTTCCGCTAGTGATTGCAATTCCAGCATTGCTGCTTGCTATCTATCTCGCTTTTAAAAGCAAGAAGGCGGATTCCGATTTAATAGATGAACAAATGGCTATTATGACCCCAGCTTATACAACCCATGATCATCTTGATGAATGGGAACGCAAAACAAAAAAGGAGGAAGAAAAATAATGGGAATTTTTAAACGAGTAAAAACAATTGCAGCAGCCGATTTCAATCATGTATTGGACAAATGTGAGGATCCCGTCAGTATGGTCAAACAATATATTAGAGAGCTGGAGGCAGAACTAGCAAAAGCACAATCTGCCTTAGGCAACCAGCTTTATTTTGAACAAAAGCATGAAGGGTATATTCGTCAGGTCAAACAGACCATTCAGGACCGCAAAAGACAGCAGCAACTTGCTCTGGAAAAGAAGAATGATGAAATGGCAAAAATGGCTATCCAAGATCGTCTTGAGCAAGAAAAAAAGCTACAAGCACTTGAGGAACAGCTTGAAGGAATAAAAGATCAAACAAATCAATTAAAAGCTCAGGTTGTAAAATTAAAGGAAACATATGCTGATTTGCAAAATCGCAAAACAATGCTTCTCTCAAGAGCTACAACAGCCCAGACAAGCTACAGAGTGAAAAACACATTGTTTTCTTCCCAATCTGAAAGCATTGTAAATGGTTTTGCTAGAATGGAAGATAAGGTTTTACACTTAGAGTCTAAAGCAAGTGCGCTTGATTACTTATCTAAAAATAGACCGCTTCAAGACAAAACATATTCTCTTGAGGTGGAAGAGGAATTTTTGAAAGCAAAAGAAGCAATGGAAAAACAAGCTTAAATCTTAAAGAGATTGTTATAAGAAAAGCGGAAGCGCCTTGATCAGCCTAGGGCAAATAAGACGCTCATGAATAGAAGGCGTTCTTTGCCTTCAATTCATGAGTGGCTAGACCCTAGAGGGGCTAGACGCTGGAACTAGACACTAAAACTAAGTACAAAATTTTATACTTTCCTTATAAGAAAAGCGCAAGGCGCTAAGCATTCGGCGACAAGCATAAGGCGAATCGGAATAGAAGGTGTTCTTTACCTTCAATTCCGATTTGACTAGACCCTAGAGCTGATGGCGCCTGGAGCTGGACACCAAAACTAAGTTCAAATTTTATACTTTCTTACCTTATAAAAGAAATGCGAACACCTCAACATAATTCGAGGTGTTCGCATTTTTTGGACAAGTGTTATTACTTTTTGAAGCCTGCTGGTTTAAAAGCTTGCCTTGTTAGTTCTGCAGGTAAACGACATTTTGTGGTTTTGTTTTTAACACTTCCAAATAGAGGATATGGTGTCCGTCACTTTCATGCACTCTGAATAGATATCCATCTTTCTCAACTTCTGCTCCAACCGTTGCATCAAAGTTTTGCGTAAGAAACCAGCCTCCGATTGTATCAATACCCTCATCAGATAAATGCGTATCTAGCAAGTTGTTAACATCATCAATGAGTAATTTGCCATCTAAAATAAAATGCTGATCACTTAATTTACGTATTTCAGGGATTTCATCCTCATCGAATTCATCTCTTATTTCGCCAACGATTTCTTCAAGAATATCTTCAACAGTAACTAACCCTGAGGTACCGCCATATTCATCAATCAAAATAGCTAAATGTGTTCGTTCTTTTTGCATTTTTACTAATAAATCATGAATAGGGATCGTTTCAATAACTTGAATAACAGGGTTGATAAACGAATCAATGTTAAATGCTTTCGTACTAGTTCCCGCCATAACCTTTGAAGTTAAAAACTCTTTAATATTAAGAAAGCCTATAATATTGTCCTTATCCCCGTCTACAATCGGATATCTGGTATATCGTTCATTCTTAATTATTTTTACAATATCATCATAAGAATCATCAATTGATATCGTCACAATCTCGGTACGCGGAACCATAATTTCCTTGGCAATTCTCTCATCAAATTCAAAGATATTGTTTACATACTTTAGCTCATTTTTATTGATTTCTCCGCTTTTATAACTTTCTGATAACAAGATGCGAAGTTCTTCCTCAGAGTGCGCCAACTCGTGCTCTGAAGCCGGCTTAAGCCCGAAGAATCCAACTAATACACGTGCAGATCCATTTAGGAACCAAATGAATGGGTACAAAATGCGGTAGAACCAGATAATTGGCTTTGCCGTCAGAAGTGCTATCGTCTCTGCTTTTTGAATTGCAACTGTTTTAGGAGCAAGCTCCCCCACTACAACATGCAAGAATGTTGCAAGAACAAAAGCAATAACTAAAATGAGAATATGTGACAATGATTCATCGACATTAAAATAACTAAAAACAGGATGTAATAGGATTTCAAATGTCGATTCTCCAACCCACCCAATTCCTAGTGCTGTAACCGTTATTCCGAGCTGACAAGCAGATAAATATTCATCTAAGTGGGTAACGACTTTTTTTGCTGAAACTGCTCCTTTTTTCCCTTCTGCAATCAGCTGATCAATTTTTGATGCTCTTACCTTTACGATCGCAAACTCTGTGGCTACGAAAAAGGCAGTTAAAGCAATTAATAATACAAAAATAAATAAATTAATAGTGGTCAATGAGTGATCTTACTGGATGTAAGATCTACACCTCCTTTATATACTTGTTATTCTTTTCATTACCCAAATTGTAAGAAATTAATTCAGGAGCAAGAGCAAAGATTGTATTAACGAAAGACTTTCACGGGAAATATTTTTTTTGATATATTCCTGATTATGGTCGAGTTGTGCTAATACTTTCGTTACATCACTTTCAAGTTCTTTTATTTTCAGTCTTAATTCTAATACATCAATCTCTTCTGCATTTTCATCTATTAGTCTCTTTTTTATTTGTTCTAATGACATCCCATCTTTTTTACACTTTTCTATAAAATGCAACCGCTCAACTGCCGACATATCATAGTATCGATAATTAGAAGGGGAACGTTCTACTTCCAACAGCCCCAAATTGGTATAATAATCAATCGTGCGTTTTGTCACACCAGTTCTTTCGGCTAATTCTCCAATTTTTAGTTTGCCAGTCCCAATATTATACCTCCAAACTATAACGTGATGGTTTCATCATACAATGTCCAATCAGGATCATCAAGTAATACGGATAGAAAGAATGAAAGTTTCACCATTCTGTCATTTTTTCTATTTTTGATCACCACATAGAAAAATCGAGTGTAAACGTTGTTTACACTCGATTTTATCCATTCTATTTAAACTGTTAACTTATACAACATCATATCCCTGATCTTCAATTGTATCCTTCATTTCTTTTTCTGTTACTTGGCTAGCATCAAATTTGACTTCAACTGTTCCTTGACCTAAGTCTACTTTTACATTAGATACACCATTTAATTTTCCTATACTTCCCTCTATTGAATTTACACAGTGATTACATGACATTCCTTCTACTTTTAAAAGAATTGTTTCCATTTATATTATCCTCCTATTTTTTCATTAATCGTTGCACAGTAATTAATAGTTCATCGATGATTTCTTCGTCACCCTCTTGAATTCTTTCGACAACACATGTTCTAAGGTGTCCTTCAAGCAGAAGCTTTCCAACACTATTAAGTGCTGATTGGGTTGCTGAGATTTGGGTGATGACATCATCACAATACGTATCCTTTTCAATTAACGATTTTATCCCGCGAATTTGTCCTTCTATTCTGTTTAACCGGGTGATTAAATTTTTTTTCACTTTTTCAGAATGATGACTTGTTCTATGCTCATGATGGCTGCATTGTTCCTGTTCAAGGTCGTGCTCAAGATTTTCATGATCATTGCTCAACGAATATGCCCCCTTACGTTCACTATCTTTTATATTATAATACCCCCCCTTCATCTATTCAAAATCTGCTGATTATTGCTTTATTTCAACAACAAATGGAAATGCTCTTACCACTCCATTTTGTTTAAACTCAGCCCAGATTTTATAATTGCCGGGTTCGTCAAATTGTGTTTCAAAGCGTGGCTCCTGATCACTTACCGGATGAACATGAATATAGTTTGTCCCTTCTTCATCTAAAATCACGATATGACCCATTGCCCCTAAATAAGGCTCTAATTTACTTTGATCCAATTCAAATGACATGGTGATTGGCTCGTTCGCCTTTTGTGAACTCATTTTTAGTGTCACTTCATAGCTATCTATCTTTTTGATTAACGATTGATCAGGCTGTAGTGCCTGATGGCTATGAGCTGTTTCCTTATTTCCAACCGTTAATGTTATGGGTTTGACCTGATACGTTAAATTATTTGGTTTGATATCAACAAACGCTTTATAGGCTCCTTCAGGCATTTTCTTATTCAGTTTAAATGTTCCTTTGCCAGTCTTATCTGGATGAACATGATAAAATTCAGCTAAATGCTCATCAACAATTATTAAATGCATCAGCTTTTCATGATTCACTTCGAGATCATCCACTAGATTTCCTTGTTGATCAGTCAGCTTCACAACAAGTGACGTGCCATCATAATTTACATCTGCATCCACTTCGCTATTATGTTCCAGATTATTTTCTTCACCATGATGTCCATGCTCACTTGTTTTGTCTTCTGTCACATGACTGTCTTGATGTTTATTCGTTGTTTGTTGTTCACTAGCAATTACTTCTGAATAAAACAAATAGGAGCCCATTACAACCAGTAAATATACGACTGCAGCTGCTGCCCATTTCATCATTTTCTCCAACCCCTTTTATGAAGCATCCTTTACATTTAATTTTACCCTTTGTAATCGCAAGGCATTTAATACAACGGATACAGAACTAAATGCCATTGCCGCACCAGCAAGCCATGGTGCAAGGAAACCGATTGCTGCGATCGGAATTCCGATTGTATTATAAGCAAACGCCCAAAACAGGTTTTGTTTAATATTACGAATAGTTTTCTTACTCATTAGGATCGCATCGGCAATGCTCATTAAGTCGCCTCTCATTAACGTAATATCCGCTGCCTCCATTGCCACATCTGTGCCAGTTCCAATTGCCATTCCTGTGTTTGCAACCGCTAGTGCGGGAGCATCATTGATGCCATCTCCGACCATTGCGACTAGCTTCCCTTGCTGCTGTAATTTTTTCACCTCTGCTGCTTTACCTTCAGGAAGGACTTCTGCTATAACCGTATCAATTCCCACTTCAGCAGCAATCGATTTTGCCGTCCTTTCGTTGTCACCAGTCATCATGACTACTTCCAGCCCCATTTCTTTCAAACGGTGAATCGCCTGCTTAGAAGTATCCTTTACTGTATCTGCAACAGCCACAATTCCCGCATATTGCTGATTGATTGCGACAAGCATCGCAGTCTTTCCTTTCATTTCAAGTGCTTCCATCTTTTCATTTGCATGACCAATCTGAATGTGATTGTTTTCCATTAAGCTTCTTGTTCCAATCAGAACTTCTGTACCATTTATCAGTGCTTTGACCCCATATCCCGGTATGGCTTCAAAGGAATCGACCTTTTCCAAAGCAGGCTGCTTCTCCTGAATTCCTTTTACAATCGCTTCAGCCAGCGGGTGTTCCGATTGCTTCTCAGTACTTGCTACATAACGTAAAAAGTCTTCTTCATTTATGCCGTTTTCCACGATCACATCCGTTAAAACCGGTTTACCATTTGTAACAGTCCCTGTTTTATCGACAATAACAGTGGTAATTTGGTGAGTTGTTTCTAGGTGTTCGCCGCCTTTAAACAAAATCCCATATTCGGCTGCACGACCGGATCCCGCCATAATCGATGTTGGTGTTGCTAAGCCTAATGCACATGGACAAGCGATAACGAGCACGGCGATTAGCTTTTCTAGGGCAACGGCAAATTCACCAGGACTAACCCAGAGATACCAAATAAAGAAGGTAAGAAAAGCAATTCCTACCACAATTGGTACGAAGATGCCCGAAATTTGATCGGCTAAACGCTGGATCGGTGCTTTTGAACCTTGTGCATCCTCAACCACCTTAATGATTCGTGCCAACGCTGTATTTTTGCCTATCTTTGTTGCTTTCACCTTTAAAAATCCATTTTTATTGATTGTGGCTCCAATGACGGCATCCCCTGCTGTTTTATCCACTGGAACACTTTCACCAGTAATCATCGATTCATCTAAGGCTGACTGTCCTTCAACAATTTCCCCATCTACCGGCACCTTTTCACCCGGCTTCACAAGAAAATAATCTCCAACGACGACTTCTTCTATCGGTATCTCAACTTCTTTACCATCTCGAATGACTAGCGCAGTTTTTGCTTGTAAGCCCATGAGTTTTTTAATTGCTTCTGATGAACGGCCCTTTGCTCGTGCCTCAAATAATTTCCCGAGAATTATTAACGTAATCAAAACAGCACTTGTTTCAAAATAAAGGGAAACCATATGCTCATTCGATCCAATTGACTTAATTGCCAAGTACAAACTGTAAAAATAAGCTGCAGACGTTCCAAGCGCGACTAATACATCCATGTTTGCACTTTTATTTTTTAATGCTTTAAATGCTCCAACATAAAATTGCTTTCCAACTAAAAATTGTACAGGTGTTGCTAACGCTAATTGAAACCAAGGATTCATGAACATCTCTGGCAAGTAAAGAAAGGACGTAAATTCAAAATGGCTGACCATCGCCCATAATAATGGAACAGATAAAATAAGCGAGAAAATAAATTTGCCTTTTTGTCTTTCCAGCTCCTGTGAACGGTGATCACTTCCTTCTGCTTTCTCTTCTTCTTTTACCATTGCCTCATAGCCTAGTTGGGAAACCTTATTTTTAAGATCTTGAACGGTTACTTGTGAAGCATTGTATTCTACATTTGCTGTTTCTAAAGCAAAATTCACTGAGGCATTTACGACTCCGTCCAGCTTGTTTAAGCCTTTTTCTATCCTGTTCGCACATGCCGCACAAGTCATGCCCATAATAGATAGTTCTGTTTTTTCTGTGGCGACTTCATATCCTAGATCATTCACCTTTCGAAAAAGCTGATCGATTTCTACTTGATTGGGATCATAGGTAACCGAAGCCTTTTCTAAGGCAAAATTGACATTCGCCTCTTCCACCCCTTCCATTCGTTTTAAACCTTTTTCAATTCGATTGGCACATGCTGCACATGTCATACCTATAATCGGCAGGTTAATTTCTTGCTTTGATGGATTCATTGAAATGTCTCCTTTATCTCAATGTAAATTCACTTCACACATGTTTAAAAAATTTGAGTGATATCACCTTTGTTATGTATTATACTATACCCCCCCATGGTATATGTCAATCCTTTTTCCACCATTTATTCTTACTTTTTTTATTTTAGGCATGTCACCCTGCTTATTAGTCTATACATAAAAGAAAAAAGGGTGTATTGGGGGGCTTTTATGTCTGAACATTTTTTTGCGTTTTTTATTTCTATAATGATTTTCTTATCAGGATGCAGCAACTCTCAGCAGCAAACAAATGAACCTCTTACAACAAAAGGAGCTAGTGAAAAGAATATGCAAGAGCAAGAAATGATTTCTGCACAAGCCACTTATATCGGACTCATGGATCCGCACACAATTGAAGTAATCGTCAATAATAAACCCTTGGCTTTGCAAATTACAAAAGAACAAAGGAAGATCCTAGAACCGCTGGAGACAAATAAAGAAATTCATATTGAGTATCGGTTTAATGAAGAAACGTCTCAGAATATTTTGGAGAAGGTGGAGATAGAGGAGTAAGAGACTTAAAAACAACGCCAAAGTCATTTAATAATACAAAAATGGGAAAATCCACATCGTCGTGGATTTTCCTTTTGCTCTTATTTTATAAAAAAGATAATGCCTCGAGCAAATAGATATTGATATTGATCCTATTCCTTATTCTTTAATTGCCTATCCAAATAAAACGTGCCAAATGGAATAAATGCAAGGAATACAGCCCATATTCCCCAGAGAACTGACCAATGTTTTTTAAATTTCACAACAGCTACCATGACGACAAACAAGACAAATAAAAATCCATGCAGACCGCCAACGATGGTGACGGCAAGAGGAAAATCAAGAAAATACTTTAGCGGCATGGCAATAATCAGTAACACTAAATAAGAAATCCCCTCTAAGTTCCCAACAAAGCGCAAAAAACCTACAGATGTTTGAAACATCATATCAACTCCAATTTCTAGCGATTTATACTTTTATTATACATGGATCATTTAGACAGGCTGTGATAAACTATGACAATTTCCTAACACAAAGAATGGGGTAAAGCCAACTAAACATAAGAAAAGCGCAAGGCGAATAGGAATAGAAGGTGTTCTTTACCTTCAATTCCTATTTGACTAGACCCTAGAGCAGATGGCGCCTGGAGCTAGACACTAAAACTAAGTACAAAATTTTATACTTACCTTTACAAAAAGTGAAAAGGAGCAGCCCTTTTCACCTAATAACCATCAACATTATTCAGCTGTTCTCTTACCTTAAACTTATGAATCAGCTCCTCTACTTCTTGGATGGTGCTTGTAAGAGCAGAAGCTAAATCTCCCAACTCCTCTGCAGATGCTGCCTGTTCCTCTGTTGTTGCTGTTACTTCTTCAGTTGTGGAGGAAGAAATTTCTGCTACTTCGACCATTTCATTTATCGCTTTTTCTACCTTTTCCTTATTGATCGTGATCTTTCCAATTGAGGCTTCCACATAATCAATTTCACTGATAATCGCATTTGTTCCTTCAAGAATATTTTCAAACGCCTTTTGTGTATCGTGGATTGAATTCGATTGTTCATTAAATAGTCTTATCGTTGTATCAACCATTTGAACCGATTTTTTTGTTTGCGATAATATACTGGCAATAACCAAATCGATTCTCAGCGACGAGGTTTTCGTTTGATCAGCAAGCTTTCGTATTTCCTGGGCAACAACCGCAAATCCTCTACCGTACTCCCCAGCTCTTGCCGCTTCGATGCTTGCGTTTAATGATAATAAGTTTGTTTCCTCACTTACACTCTTTATGATTTCAACGATGTCCTTTATTTGCGTTATTTCCTCATATAACACATTCATCGTTTGTTCAACTTGTTCAATATTCGTTCCCATTTCTTGATTTTTATTGGTTAACTCTTTAATCGTTTCAATAGATGTACTGCTAAGCTGTTTTGTTGTTTGCGTTATAGATGATACTCTTTCCATATTATTGGCTACCTCATTTATTTCAGCTGATAACTCTTTCATTTCCCGGTTTGTTCGTTCTGAATAATCGACCTGGCTGACAGCTCCCTTTGCAACGTCTTCAATTGCGCTGGCAATTTGTTCAGTGGCTATTGCCGATTCTTCGGCAATTCGTTTCAGATCATTGGCCCGGTTCACCGCATAGGTTGATACCTTTTTATTTTCTTCAATCATGACCGTAATATTGTCAATCATCGTGTTATAGCTTTTCCCTAGCTGACCGACTTCATTTTTATATAAATAGTCTGCCCGGTGTGTTAAGTCACCTTTTTCAGCCATTTTCATAATTGAAACGATGCGCTGTATGGGCCTAATCATACTTTTGGCTAAAAAGATGCTCGCAAAAACAGATAAAAGGACAAAAGCGAAAATAAGGATATAGACAAGATAAATCACATCATGAATTTCTTTTAATAAATATGCTTTTGAGGTTGAAACAGATACCTTCCAGCCGTTTTCACTTTCATGCAACGAAACTAAATTTTCATCATTAAGTTGTTGAGATTCATAGATACTTCCAACAAGCTTCTGTTTATTACTAGCTATTATTATACCGTTTTCATTAATAATCGAAATTTCTCTTGCTGATGTGTTTCTTCCATTTTCAAACACATCATCAAAAAGCTTTGCATTAGCGATAAGGATAAGGGTGCCTAGCTGATCGTATTTTCGAAACAAGTAAATATTTTCATAAAGATCCCCTAAACCGGATGTCCATAATACTGAACCCGATAATTCTTCCACTTTGTCAGGAATTTCTGAATCAAAGTATTCATCCACTTTAAAATCATCTGTAGTGCTTGACTCACCAAAAACAATGTTTTCTTCATTAATAAATAATAGCGCTTCAGCGTTTTCATTTGTAAATGTAATGCTCGAGAAATATTCTGTTACTTCTCTTTCCTTTGTAAATCTCTCATACTCTGTTAACCCCTCATTATTCTTTAACTGTTCCATTAAATCCATGTTCGATAAAGGAATTAGCGTAATGTTTTCAATTTCTCTTAACAGATGGTTTACATTTTTCGTAACCTGAACACCAATCTCATTATTCATATCAGAAACTTTGTTTTCAATCGTACTTGATGAAACAAAGTATACAACATTCCCGATCATGACACTTGGAATGATCGTAAATAATAGGATCAATAAAATAATTTTTGACTTTAATGTCATCCCTCTTAGATAACTTCTTTTCTGCCGTTTTTTATAGGACTTATTGGCAACAGACTTCTTTTTTTCCTTCACCATCTTAACCCCTTTGTATGTATTCACAAAATATTCTGACATGAGAGCAAAAAAATACAGTACTTTATACCTGGTTCTAAATAACTATATTCGTGTTTTTTCTCCTCTATATCCTGTATCCGCTTACAATTATACTATATTTCACCAAATATTTAATAAAAAACTTTTTGCTATTATTAGTTTATAGGCTTTTTTACCTATCGCAAACTTCATAATCTTATATTTTATCATTAAATACTTGAAGGATTATGTGATAAATTGAATAGAAGCAACCTATTTTACCTTTTGAAAAGAGCCATTCCTTGTTACTAAAAAAGCAACAATCTGTAAACAAAGAGACTAAATAAAAGAAGGGGCAGTCCGCCCCTTCTTTTGTTTACATTTCTAATGTTTCTACATGGCTTTCACTTTCCGCCTTTAGTCTTTGCTTTTTCGCCTTTTTAAAATGAAGCAGCTCATAAACAACTGGAATGACAATAAGTGTTAAAAGTGTCGCGACACTTAATCCGCCAATAACTACTACTGCTAAGCTTGCAGATACTAAATTCCCCATTTCAGCTTCTTTAAATAATAAAGGAAGCATCGCCGAAATGGTTGCTACAGCTGTCATGATGATCGGGCGCATTCTAATTGAAGCAGCCTCCACTATCGCATCACGAATAATCATAGTTTGTTCATTTTGCTTCACGCGATCTAATAGAACAATCGCATTTGTTACAACGATACCAATTAACATTAATGCTCCCAATAAAGCCGTTACATCAACAGATATGCCGCTGATGATTATTCCTAAAATCGCTCCAATTGCGGCAAGCGGTAAAGAAAAGAGAATCGCAATTGGTGCTCGGATGGTTTTAAAGGTGATCACCATAATCAGAAACACAATCCCAATCGAAGCAAGCATCGTCATAAATAAATCCTGAAAGTCGTTTGCTTGATCAACACTTGCCCCGCCGACAAGTACTTCCATGTTTTCAGGAATCTCTATGCCTTCGGTCGTTTTATCACCAAAAATACGCTTATTGATTTCCGTGGAAATGTCTGATAATTTTTCTGGATCAACAGTTGCCGTTATCCTGATATATTGATCCCCATCCTTATGGAATGTGCTAGTAGGTTCTTCTGTCTGCTTTAACTCCGCTACTTCTGCGATCGTTGTCATACCATTAGCCGTTATAATCGGAACATTTGATAATTCTTTTTCCGTCTCTGGATTAAATAACGGTTCCAGCATAACCGTGGTTTGCATTCCGTTCATTTCAACAGAACCAAGGGGGGTTTTGTTCAGCATGACTGCAGCTTGTTGGGCAACTTGGTCAGCTTTCGCAGCGGAAGAATTAACAACAAAGGAATAAACCGCTTTTGTTTCCTCTTGGTTGGAACTTACCTTCTCAATTCCTTCAATATCCTTGATCTCTGCTTCAACTTCTTCTGATAATATGATGAGTCCTTCCACATCATCACCGATTAAATCAATGGTTATGGAAGTCGAGCCTCCGCCCATCATTGTCGCTTCTGTAGCCTCAATTGTTGCATCCTTGTACACATCTTTTTGTGTATCAATCGTATCGATAAAGGCGCCCATATCTGCATCCTCTTCTAAGATTGCCATGATTTGCGCTTGAGTTGGATTACCAACGGCTCCGTATTTTGCTGCATCTTCAGAATTTCCTAATTGCAAATATGATGTATCAACCCCTTCTTGCGCTAACAAATATTCTTCAAGCTTCATTGATTCTTCTTTTACTTTTTCAATTGGTGTTTCATTCGGATATGTTAAAGAGACCAAGACGTAATCCGCTTTTGTTTTATTAACAGAGCCTTTAGGAAGCATGAAGTACCCCCCGACCGAGCCGACAAATAAAAGCAATGCGGTTACAAGCACCACCCATTTATGATTTAATGACCAGGTTAGCATTTTCGCAAAACGCGGAGATGGATTGTGCTCTTCTATTTTCGCCTTCTTAAGCAAGCCGGCACTCATAACAGGTACAACTGTAATGGCCACAATTAAAGAAGCCAACAGAGAATAAGTGATGGTTAATGCGAATGGAAGCAAGAAATCCTGCAAACTTCCACTTAACAGCCCCATTGGTAAAAATACAGCCACCGTTGTAAGGGTTGAAGAAGTAATCGCTGAGCCAACTTCCTTTGTGGCATCCATGACCATATTGATCGTGAATTTTTCATGTTGTGCTCTTCTAAAAATATTTTCAATAACGACGATGCTGTCATCTACAAGACGTCCAACTGCAACGGCTACTCCGCCTAATGTCAAAATATTTAATGTGACACCAGACTGATTGAGCAGGAATAAAGTAAACCCTAATGAAAGTGGAATGGACACAATCGTTATTAAAGTGGAGCGAAGATTACGTAAAAACAACATGATCACAATGGTTGCAAATAAGGCACCTAATAAAACTTCTTTAATCATACTGTGGACAGACGATTCTACCGAATCAGCTGAAGCTAAAACAACAGTCGTTTCAAGATTGTCGTACTTTTCATTTACTTCCTGTGACGCTTTTTCAGCTTCTTTACTTATCGTTACTGCGTTTGAATGACCATCCTTCGTAATAACGAAAATCAATGCATCCTTTCCATTCACTCGTGTAAGATTGTTTTCTTGTTTTGTGACGTTAATCGTTGCTAGATCTTTAAGAGGTACGTTGGGAAGCACTTCCGTTTCTCTTAGTTTTTCAATCGAATTTAAATCGCCAACAACCTTAAGATTAGCTGTTTTCCCATCTACTGTTTTTTCTCCGACTGCCGTTGCCATATTCTGTCCTTGAAGCAATGGCATAATATGCTCAATAGAAACTTTCTTTGCAGCCATCTTTTTTTCATCTAGTTCAACCGATACGTACGAAGGTATAGTTCCATTTGTTTGGATCGATGAAACTCCAGCAATTTCTTTAAAATAAGGAACAATTTCATCTTTCGCATACTGAATTGTTTCAGGATTGATTCCTTCGTCAAACGTTAACGCAATGTAGGAAACAGGTATCATGGACGTGTTCAATTGGACAATATTGGGCTTCATAACATTTTCGGGTAATGTTACATTTGCTAAAGCCTCCTCAATCTCCCGCTTCGCTTCTTTCTTATCAATACTAGACTCAAAGTGAATATCGACGGATGTATAGCCGTCACCAATTCTTGAAAACACATTGGTCTTCCCATTTACACCATCAACGGCATTTTCAATCGGAGTTGTCACCTGCTCCTCCATCATACTTGCGTCTAAACCTTCACCCATGGCAACCACTGAAATAAAGGGTTGGTCAGCAGAAGGCAAAAACTCCATCGGCAATCGAAAATAACTTAAAACTCCCAACACAAGTATCAACATTGACATAATAGCAACTGCAGCTTTGTTCTTAAATGACCATTTCGTCAGCCAAGACATCTTACAAACTCCTTTCAATTTTCGTTTTGCTTCCAACTAGTTTTGAACCAATCTAGTTGCAGGAAAAATTTCGTATAAGCAGCTCATTACTACAGTCATCATTCTAATAGCAAAAAGTGGAAGAGTTAAATGACTTAAGGTGTAAAACTATCTAGGGCTTAAGGCGTATATTACTAAAGGCTGTTTATGTAAACGCCAACAAATGGAGCGGGGGACGGCATTGAGCACAAACCGTTCTTATGGAGGAATTATAAAATGGAGAAGGATATGGAATAAAAGCAGCAACAAAGGGCTGCTCAAGTTTTGAGACAGCCCTTTATTACACTAGCTTTTTCGATTTATTTTATAACCATTGTCAATTTTGTCAAAGCCGATTTTCAGATAATAATCCATGGCTTCTTGAGCAGATAATAGGATTAATGACACCTGCTCCCCAAGCTCTCCTCTTAACAAGCGGACAAGTTCTTTACCAATTCCGCATTTTTGAAAGTTCCGATCAACAGCAAGATCTGATAAATAACAGCAATAGCTAAAATCCGTAATCGCACGTGCTACGCCAACTAAACGACCTTCAGCCCGGGCAGTGATGATGAGATCGGCATGTTCAATCATTTGCTGCAGCCGCGGAAGATCTTCAACAGGCCGTTTTATGCCAGACGCTTTAAATACTTCTGACAGCTCCTCGGCATGGATCGTGTCATTCACTTGGTAGGTTAACTTATTTATCATTGCTATTCCCCTCTCTTAATCATGAAATATATATAACTATATCGTATCTACCAACTTTTGTATGTATAAAAGCAAAAGGATCACTAGCCCACTACTAAACTTAATCATTGTGTTTAGAGTGTCTGTGACCCTTTAGTCTTATTCGCCTTACTTGCCTTCTAAAACCTGAATAAACGCTCTCATATAGTCCGGCAAATCAGGCGGACGTCTGCTTGATACAAGATGTCCATCAACAACAACTGCTTCATCCAGCCATTTCGCTCCGGCATTCTCCATATCATCACGAATACCTGGTGTACTTGTTACGGTTTTGCCGTTTAATATTTTTGCAGAGATCAGCACCCAGCCAGCATGACAGATTTGGCCAATCGGTTTTTTCTGCTCTTCCATATGCTGAACAATAGCCAGCACCTTTGGAAATCTGCGCAGCTTATCAGGAGCCCAGCCTCCTGGAACTAATAGAGCATCATAATCTTTAGGGTCAACATCTTGAAAGGCAAAATCAGAAGTTGCTGGCACCCCATACTTTCCTTTATATGTAAATCCAGCCTCTTCTCCAGCTAAATCAACAGTTGCCCCTTCTTCGCGTAAACGATGGATTGGATACCAAAGCTCCAAGTCCTCAAAATCTTCATGGACAAAGCTTAATACTTTTTTTCCTGCTAATTTCATTTGTGCTCCCTCCTTGTTTTCAACCCTTTCCCAAAAAACACCTTAAAGAAACTCTCTCTTAATCTTTCTAGAAGAATAAAAGGAAATTCTATTCCAAATCTAACAAAATAATAGGATCTCAGCAAGAATTTCGTTGTAATCCTATTATAGCAGCAGTAAAAAAATGATATTGTCGTAATCCATAGAAAAGAAGCCTGCTTATTCAATCAAACAGGCTCCTTTTTTATTTACTTTGTTTTGCCTAAGTGATAACAATTTGTAATTTTTGTTATTGCTTCAATCAACGCATGAATATCAGCTGTTATTTTCTCACTTGCCTTCTTTGGAAGGGGCCCTTGTTCCTTTAAAAAGTCACTTAATGTCTTCATTGCTTGCTTGTAATGCCCTTGTTGATACTGCTCCCGCGACCTAGAAAATTGGATTCTTAATGTGTCCTCAATCTCTCCAGATTCTACATAACGCTGAATGACTGCTTCAACGTGATGAAATTTCCTTATGATATTACCATATCCAAGCAACTCGATTTGAGCGATAGAAGTGATGGCTGCTCCTCCATTCTCTTTCACTTCTAATCGATAGAAAGAATAGGCACCAGGGTTTTTGATTAAAAATGGCTTGGTGAATTTTCGCCAATGGAAACATTCATTTTCCCTTTTATCAAGAACCTGCCAAGCTTCACCATCTTTAGAACCTAATAATACCCAGCAATTGGGGTCCTGTTCCTCAACCTCGCCAGAAGTGATCGTGTACATCAACACTTCTTCAGGTCCATTTTCAAATTGATATTGTGCCCATGGTTGATTGCTTTTGAGCGACAGAATTGTGTTAGAAGTATTGTCAAATAACGTTTCAGCCCCACCTTTATCAGAATGCTGGGAGATCCCTTTCTTATGATCAGTCAAATCATACAAGATCGTTGGCTGCACGGATGTTCCATTTGTTGCTGGATCGGTAATCGACCTAGGTAAGGCCTCTAAGCCTGTTCCCCACTCTGATGGCTCGCTTCCCATTTCAAACTCCAAGGTTGCCCCATTAATTAGCGTTTTATGATCAATTGTTAACTGATCATGGAGTTTGCCATTTACTTTCATGCTTTGGACATATTTATTTTTATGACTAACATTTGGTGCTTTTATTATAATGGTGTTCCCATTTTCAAGGTGGATCGTCATTTTCTTAAAATAAGGAGCCCCTATTGCATATTCAGGTAAACCCATTTGCAGCGGATAAAATCCTGCAGCACTGAACAAATACCATGAAGACATTTCCCCGTTGTCTTCATCTCCAGGATACCCTTGGCCGATTTCACTGCCGATATATAATCTTGATAACACTTCACGGATTTTTTCCTGTGCCTTTGCCGGCTGCCCCGCATAGTTATACATGTAAAGAATGTGATGGGCAGGCTGGTTACTATGACCGTACATCCCCATCCTTACATCCCTCGCTTCAAGCATTTCATGGATGATGCTGCCATAATGCCCAGGGTAGGAGGCTGTCTCAGGAATAGAAAAAAAGGCATCCAGTTTTTCCGCCAATCCAGCTCTGCCCCCATAAAGATTTGCCAAGCCTTGACCATCCTGCGGTACGTGGAAAGCCATATTCCACGCATTTGTTTCTGTATAATCGCCACCCCAGGATTCAGGATTAAAGTTTTCAGCAGAGGTTCGCCATTCACCTGACGGCTCTTTTCCCATAAAAAAATTCACTTCAGAATTAAACATTTCAACATAGTTTTGGGCACGTTCTAAATAATAAACAGCATCCGTACAATATTGTTGATAATCTGGATTCGACTTATCCGTCAGCTCTGCCAGCATTCTTGCTATATTCGCAATCGCAAAGTCATTAATGTAGCCATCCATTGCCCACGACAATCCTTCACCAGTTGCTGTGCTAGTATAACGATTAAAGATTGATGTCGCTAATCCTTTTCGTCCCACACTTTCTTCATCACTCGCAACAGAAGCATTCTTTATTGCTGATTCATAAAAGGCCTTCACATCAAAGTTTGTTACTCCTTTTAAATAAGCATCAGCAAAAGCAACATCAGAGCTTGTGCCGACCATTAAATTCGCATAGCCAGGCGAAGACCATCTAGATATCCATCCCCCATCTTTATATTGCTGGATAAAGCCATTGATCATCTCACCAGCATTTGTCGGAGTAAACAAGACGTAACCTGGCCACGATGTTCGGTACGTATCCCAGAAACCATTATTGACATAGCACTTACCATCGACAATATTGGCACCTGTTTCTGTCGGTGTGTTTTCATTTGTCTGGTTTGAAAACGGACTAGCATACTGATAGATTGGTTTTTCTTCCGTACCTGTATTTTCATATCCAATATTAGGATATAAAAATAAACGATACATATTGGAATACAGGGTGATAAGTTCTTCTTTGCTTGCATCTTCCACTTCAATGATTTTCAGTTTTTCTTCCCATGCTTTTTTTGCAGCTTCTTTTACACTTTCAAAAGTGGCATCAGGTTTTATCTCCTGCTCAAGATTCCTTTTCGCCTGGTTGACACTAATCAATGACGTCGCGATTTTCATTGTCACGGTTTTATCCTCACCTGAGGTATCAAAACAATAATAGCCGGCAACATTGTCCCTGTTCTCTCCAACTAACTTCGCGCTGTCTACTACTTTCTTATCAAAGATTGCATAAATAAACATCCTTGTGCTTCCATCGGAAAGACCGCTTTTTACATCTGTATATCCGGTTAATGCCTGCTCTTCTGGATGTAATGTCAAGCCGCCTTCATTATTTACATTGTCAAAAATCAGACTGGATTTTTCACCGACAAATGTAAACGCAAACATTGCAGCACGGTTTGTTGGCGTTATTTCCGTTTTCATTCCATTCTCAAATGTAACTGAATAGTAATGTGGCTTCGCTATTTCATTTTCATGCTTAAATGCCAATGCACGCTTCTGTCGATTCGCACTTGGTTTTTCCAACGCCTGAGGCATGATTTGAAATGTCTGACGGTCTCCCATCCATGGACTTGTTTCATGACTTAGAGAAAATGCTTGAATTTCCGGCAAATTATCTGAGTTATTTGCCTGTTGGTACGTGTATAGCCAGCTTGTCGAACCGGCATCTGTCACAGGAGTCCAAAAGTTAAACCCATGTGGTACAGCCACTGCCGGAAAATTATTCCCTCTTGAAAAAGTTCCATTCGAGTTTGTGCCCCGCAAAATATTCACATAGTCTACTGGACTATTATAGATTTCCTCTTTCGGATTCCCTTCGATTTTAATATCATCAATACTGCCTTCAAAAATCGCCGGACCATTAGGATGATCATAGGCTATTAAAATTCGTTCAACCGTTTTCCCTTCAGCCACTTTTCCTATCATAGATGATTTGTAATTCCATTGATTAGGATATAATGTGTTGGATTTACCCTGTGCCTGGGGATGTAATTCAATGCCATGCTGATCCTTTGCCCCAAGCTCGCTAAGATAGGTTCCATCTGAAAATGCAAGATCGATAGCTACATAGGTACTTGAATAATCCATTTGTTTTTCATCCATAAACTGGGGATGAATATAATAGGAAAGCTTTGATTTTGAAGTAATCGCAATGTTAACATCGAAAATTTTATTATAAGAATAGGCTCTGCCTTCTGATACATGCCTTCCTGAGTAAAGAAGAGCTTTACCACCTGTCCATCCTGCATTGACTTTTCCGGTATAACTGTTTTTCGGACCATTCCCTATTTGTGAAATCATATTGGGAGATTCAACCTCTAGGGATTTTATCTGTTTCCTTTTGTCCACAACTAGATGCTGGTCATCACCTTTTCCATTATGAGTGATATTCTCCTGATTCGAATCATCTATAATGCCTCCTTTAACTCCTAAGGCTCTTTGATTTCCATCACGGTCAGTTTCTACAGCGTTTTTCCAAGTAAGTTGCACGTCTTTCTCTTCAAATGAAGTAGAAAAGTCTGTTGTTTCAAACTCCTGTGCAAATGCTGGACGAAGCTCGGTTGGAGTCACATAGTATTCACTCATTTACGTATATCTCCTCTAAGTAATATTTATCATATTGATATTGATTTATTTTCGCTCTGTTGACTATGATTCCGGTCCGACTGGAGTTAGTAACTTAATAAATAGACCTCCTACAACAGACCGGTTTTGAAAGTTTATTTGTTTTCCAGTGATCGTATCATACCAATCCGTAAAAGGAACACGACTCGGAGATTCGTTCAAAAAGTCCCATAGCGGTGCGATCATTTGCTCAAAATCACTTTGCGATTTTGCCAACGATGCACACCATACTAGCCAATCAGACTTAGTATAGGAATTCCTGTTGTCCAGAGGGGTTCCGAACTTGTTTTGTTTAGCTAGATAATAAGGGATTTCTTTCTCAACGATATCTTTTGGAAATAGATTTAGTCCGAATAGCCGATCCCAAACTAGGTTATATTTTAGACTCCATGTCTCATCAGTACTATCAAAGGTAAGCTTATAATGATCATCAGCTGCCGCCATTTCTACCCATTGTAATGCCATCTCTTTTGCCTTTTGGTAAAAAAGTTCTCCATCTTGTTTATCTAGCAACTTGCACATAATCGAGTAAGCTCCAATCCCAATTATGGCTTTAATCGACAGGTTGGCATTATGTGCCAAGTGTCCAGCAAAATCATCCGTACAAAGTTGATTTTCCGGATCAAGTCCATTTTCAATCAAATAATTTGCCCATTCAGTCAATAGGCCCCAGTTTTCTTTTGCAAAACTTGCATTTTTATCATAAAGACAAATAGAAGCCGCCATGATCAACATATTTCCGCATTCTTCGATTGGCATTTGGTATTCTAATTTATTTTCACCATACACTTGACCGTTTGCTTTTGGGTAACATCCAACATCGTGCGGCGCAAAATGAAATGTCCAATCCTCGCTTGCGGCGTATCGAAAAATTGGTCTCATCATCGCTTTAACAAACTCAGGATTATACCGTAAGAACAGCGGAATGGATGGGTAACTCACATCTACAGTGGCAATGCAGCCATTACTGAAGTTTTCTTTTGATAAAAATAAAGCTTCGCCAATTTCATCTATAACCAGCTTGTGAGCAGCAATCGCCTGTCTAAAGGAAAGTGCCATCAAATCCTTATATTTCTCTCCTCCTGCCTGTTGGCTTTCATTGATCAGTTCTCGATTGAATTCTTCACATTTTCGTTGAATTTCCTCGTATTGCGTGATTGCTAAGGTGATCATTTCTTCAAACGTCATTCCATTTCTGCGCCAATATGCACTCAAAGGCTTGCCAAAATATTCAATTGAATGGATATCATCATAAGCTAAAACCAGAAAGTGAGATACTTGAGTTTCATCAACTTCGCCAATATCTACTAGTGCAGCCATGACTGCCGGGTTTGACTGTACTGGTCTTGGCTGCTGCTCATCGTCTTTCTCTAGCAATTGTCTTGTTTCCACAAACTGCTTCCTTACGTCATAGGAATGGATAACCGTTTTTATTGAGCTTACTTGAGGTGAAGCTAAATAACAGTACCCCCAATCAATTCTTGTATCATCACCAACACGTCTTAAAATTGGCTGTTCTTCGGTACCCATATACATGGCAGAAATTTGTCCATTTATCAATTTTCTATCCCATACAATAGGTTGATCAGCTGTATTTACACACAGATCTCCAGATACATCAAAATAGATTTTGACATCATGAACGTTTCCATCGATGGAGCGTACATTAAATGTTATATATGATGCTGGCCTTGACAATAGATCTAAGTCATTTAGAAGCAGCGGTGTCATAAATTTCACTTCCAGCTCGATACCGTCTCCTTCAAATAAGTATGTAGTTGTTAACGGCTCAACTTTTAAAGACTTTTGTAAGAAAGCAGGTGGTTCCTCGTATTCTGCATCAGGAGCCATTTCAATTTTTCCCATGAATCGGCTAGTCTTTCCGTCTACCACAATCATACCGACCATGCTGTTGCGTTTATTTGTCCAATGCACCGTATGATGATCATAAAGATGATCACCGGCCGACCAAACACTGAAATAAGGATCAACTGTAATGAGCGGTACGGAAGGGGGTCTAAATTGTTGAATCATTTTATCTATCTCCTTTTAGCTATTATTTATATCTAAGTAAGGGAAAGGGAGAGCGCAATGCTCTCCTTTTTAGCACAACTCAGATCAATACGTGTTTAGTTTGATGTCCGATAGCGCATGAATTCTGTTCCTTCTTTTGCCTGTTTTGATATTTCATCAGCTACATCTTCAATTCCGACACTCTTTAATGCTTCACGAGATTCCTTAATTAAGTCCAGGGCTTCTTTTTCAGATTTAGCATGAATCGCCTGGAGGACAACATCTCCCAACGTATCAAACACAGGCTGAATTTGCTCAAAGTTTTCATGTCCCTGATACACGTTATAAGGATCTTTTCCTTCAATTGGCTTAATTCCATTTGGTGACATGATCTTTTTGAATTCTTCTTCTTTTTTGTATCGTTCATCATATTGATATCCATACGCACCGCCTGCTAAAGAAACGGTACGATATAAACCTGCTAATGTACCGTAAGAAGAACCAATTCCCTCATTAATCAATGCTTTAGGATCTTCTTTTAGTTTATCAACCCATTCTTTTTTCGCTTGAACCTTGCCATCAACCATGTCATAATGAACACCTTTGATACCGAAGTTTGTTAAGAGGAATCCTTCATCAGATGCCAAATAATCTAACATTTTCATAATTGCATCTAATTTTTCTTTAGAAACTGTATTTGGAACTGCAATAAGCTGAGATCCTGTTACATTCACTTCTGTTCGATGAGGATCACCGTTGAAATCATTTAATGGTCCTAATGGAACAAATTTATCTTGTAGTCCTGCTTTTACTAACCCCGTCCATAATCCAGGGAATTGATTTGGGACGACTGCATACTGTCCTTGTGTAAACTTTTCCTCGGCTATCGCACCGGTTTGTGTATATGCCTCCGGATCAAGCAATCCCTCATTGCGTAATTTTTGCATGTATAAAATATACTCTTCATATTCTTTTGTCATAAAATTTAATTGCGTATTGCCATTGTCATCAATCATCCAGCTGGAAGAACCTGCAACAGGTACAAACATTTCAGACATGATGTCTAAAGGCCACCCGCTTCCACCTGCTCCCAATGGAAAAACTGGCTTCCCATTAACCTGGAGATTCTCATCCTTTACCGCCTTCAGAAAATTGTAAAGATCCTCTGGCGTATGGACAGATTGTGGATCAATCCCAACCTTGTCAGCAATCTCTTTATTAACATATAATCCATATAACCAATTAATCACATCATCATCAGTAGCAGGATAACTAGCATGCAGCATAAATTGACCGCCCTCTTGTTTACTAATGATACTGTCGTATAAAGACGGTGACATATTTTCTTTCTTCACCAATTCTGCGAGATTTGGATATTTTTCGATGTATTCTGTTAGATCATGAAGCTGCCCCTCATTTGCTGCCTTTAACAAGGTTTCACTTTCTTTTCCCCAAGCAGGACCTGTATATAGATCGGGAAATTCACCGGTAGCAAAAACTTGAGTAATTTTTTCTACTTCACTCATCCCTTTTGGAAAGTCAAATTCCATTTTTACTCCTGTTTCTTCCAAAATCTTTTTAGCAACAGGATTATTGACAGCATCTTTTGGAGCATTTCCATCTGAACCGGCCCAGTTATGCAAAACCTTGATTGTAACAGGACCGTCCTCAGTTTCAGTACTTGTTTCCTGTTTCTGACAAGCAGCTAAAATAGTCAGCGAGAAAACCAGGAACAACGTCATGACTAGCTTAAAAGTCTGTTTCATCTTTCTCCCCCTAAATTGAATATTTTTTATATGATAACTTCTCTTTTAAAAGAGAAGGCTTATCCCTTCACCGAACCAATCATGACCCCTTTAACAAAGTACTTTTGCAAAAATGGATAGACACATAATATTGGCAAAGTCGCCACCATTAAAGTTGCCATCCGCAATGATTCCGGTGTTGTTTGCGCAACAGCCTGCAGTCCTACAGAGGTACCTGTTTGGGAAGCATTCTTTGCCGCATCAGCTTGTGCAAGTGACTGGCTTAACAGATCATTAAGCAATGTCTGAACAGGCAATAAATTTTTATCTGTCACAAAGTAGGTACCTGTAAACCAATCATTCCAGTGGAATACCCCAATAAATAATCCAATGGTGGCAAGGACAGGTGCAGATAAAGGTAAAATAATTTTCATGAATATCTTGAAATCCCCGCACCCATCAATCTTCGCTGACTCTTCTAAAGAACTAGGAATTTGCTGAAAAAAGGTTCTTAAGACAACAATGTTGAAGAAGTTATATAAAAATGGAATGACATACACCCAAAATGAGTCGATTAACCCTAATTCCCGATATAAAATAAATGTTGGGATCATTCCGCCGCCAAAAAGTGTCGGGATAAAGATGAAAAAGGTAAAAAAGGTTCTTCCCGGCAATGTTTTTTTCGTTAAGGCATAGGCAAATAACGCGCTTAAAAACACATGTAAAACCGTGCCAATCACTGTACGAAGAATCGTAATTTTATAGGCTTCCAGAAACTTTGTGTCTTGAAAGATCTGAATATAGTTTTCAAATGTAAAACCCTTCGGAAGAAAATAAATAGGGTTCTTCATCGCTTCCACCCCATCACTCAAGGAGTAAGCTAATATATAAATAAAGGGGTAAAGCGTACTAAAAGCAAATATCCCCAATATTGAATAGTTAATGATAGAGAATAGTGACCATTTTCCTTTCATTCACGCCTTCACTCCTTTACCATAAAGATGTTCCATTGACTTTTTTGCTAATTCGATTTGCTGTAATGATCAGAATTAATCCAATCATCCCCTGGAATAGCCCTACCGCTGTTGCATAACTAAAACGTCCTTGCTCCAAACCAGCCTTGATCACATAAACATCTAATACAGTACCTATCTTTGCCGTTGCCGGTGTGTTCAATAACAACAGCTGCTCATACCCAGCAGACATAATTCCTCCGCATGCAAGAATAAACAAAATGACCATTACACCTCTTATTGAGGGCAATGTCACATGCCACATCTGCCTGAATCGATTCGCGCCATCCATTTTTGCCGCCTCATATAATTGCGGGTCAACTCCCGAAATAGCTGCTAAATAAATAATGGCTCCCCATCCTACACCCTTCCAAACATCTGAGGCAATAATGATTTGATAAAAATAATTAACATTCCCTAAAAACTGGATTTTATCAAAGCCAAGCGCAGCAATAAGTTCATTTATTGGACCTCCGTACGGAGTTAACATTCGTTGCATAAGTGTGACAACGACAACCCAAGAGATAAAATGGGGTAAGTAAGAAATCGTTTGCACCGTTCTTTTAAACTTCGAAACTCTCACTTCATTTAACATTAGCGCTAATATAATAGGCATCGGAAAACCAATCAGCAGCTTCATCAAACTTATGATTAACGTATTTCGAATGATTTCCGCTGCTTGATAATAGGTAAAAAATTGTTGAAAGTACTTAAATCCAGCCCATGGACTTCCCAGAATTCCCTTTACAAAGTTAAAATCTTTAAAGGCAATGGTTATCCCATACAATGGAATATAAGAGAAGATAAAAAACCAAATAATCCCTGGAAGCAAAAAGAGATAGAATACTCTATGCTGCCATATTCTTAACCAGAGGTTTTGTTTCCTAGTTTTCGTTACATAAACGGGCTGGGAAGCTAGCTTTGTTTCCGTATGGTTTTTCACTTTTTCTCTCCTCCCATAGTTTCACTTATGAAGCCTTATATACAGCAACGTTATTACTTCCAATTTATTACGACTTTTGTTTGCTCAGTTGAACTGTGTTTATAGTTTAGAAAAACGGTTTTTGATGGTTCATGCCATTCGTATTTGATCGGTATCGTTACTTTCCCGATCACAAGCTTTGCTTCCATTGGCTTTTTTGGACAATATATTCGGGCTGCTGCCTTTATTTTTTCAGGTCCTCTAACGATCATCTCAAAGCCATTTTCAGACTGGTTTAATTCTTCAATCCTAGAGGAAGCTGCAATGACCTTTACATCCTCTTTATTAGAATCATAGTTTAGATCGTATAATAGAGCGTTTTCATCGGGCTTCAATTGAATGTGACCAAGTACCTTTAAAGTTGGATCAAACAAATCAACGAAGTTCCCTCTAATGATTAATGGGTCTGAACTCATTGATTCATCTACTACCGCTGCGATTCGATACGGTCCCCGTTGCAGCATAAAGTAATTTTTTTCTTCCAAGGTAATCTGTTGATCATAGGTCTCTAAACTATTTTTAACGATATCTCTTAACCAATCTGCACTTTTGTTCGATGTCGTCAATTCTTTAGGAGAAAGCCTTAAATAACCAAGAACGCCTTTGTCGATTCGATAGATTCCTTGATCAAGCTCGTTAACTAATCCTAAGCATTCAAAAAGATGTTCTCTAGGAAACTTATATTGGTGTTTTCCTGTATTCCACCATTCTCTAACCTTGTGGTATGGATCACGATCATCACCTACATAAATGAGTACTCCGCCTTCCTTCACCCATTGAGCAAGGGCATTATGCAAATCCGGATATTCAGGCTTTAAAAACTCATAGCTCAATATTAATAAACGGTAATCCTTTAAATAGTTTGAGAAGCGGCGAACATTATCTAGTTGAACAGGTCTGATCCATAATCCTCTCTTTAATAGCGGTAATGCTAATCCATAAAAATGCGAGAAGTTTAATAGTTCAATATCTTCCTCGTTACCTACTGAATCCGGATCTGTTCCATCATAACGAGCATTTGATTCATTTTCTTCATTCGAAAAATTCCTTCGTTGATACATCATTGAATCAGCAACAAGAACACCAATTTTTTCAGCATTTCCGTGAACATGGATGTCTTGCTGATCCATGTTGCCCAATGTATGCATAACGCTCAGCAGGTTTGTTGCATAGTCTTCTGGGATGGTTTCTACACCTGTACCATCTTCCTTAGGATATTTCCCTTCAAAAATTCTTTTTGGCCATGGTGAAATTTCAAAATGAGAGATTTCGGGATGCAATAGGGAAGCAACAACAGTTTTATAATAGTTTCTTCGGTAATCTGACCATGTATGTCTTGGATTATCTTCGATTGGATCATGTAAAAACCACATTCTTCGATCCGTCCCGCTTACAAGCTCCTGCATCATTCCATATTCTAAAAATGCGGTTTCAAAAGTCCGTTCCTTACGAACACCTTCATATACATTCGGTGTACGCGATGTTCCAGTCCAAATCTGGGCAATATAACCATCAATCGCCGGCAAATCAATCAGCATAGATTCCGGACTAATAATGCGCCATTGTGTATAGTTGATAAGACTATGTGTCGGAACATAGAATCGTAGAAACCGGTTATATTTGACTAACGCATACTCTTTTAACTCACTGCATAAACGGTCTAAAGCACGTTTATATAAATAAGCTTTCAGATGGGAAGCACGATACTCAGCATCAACAGATTCATGAGGCGGCTGCCATGGTTCCTTATAATAAATTTGCCACTCTCTTTTAAACGCTTCAGAATACCCTCCGTCCGCCCAAAATTCTGGTTCTTCTAAATGAATGGCCTCAACACCTGCATCAACCGCAGCTCTAATTCTTTCTGTCAAAAAATTCGTATAAGAAATGGTCGGCACCATATAGGGAACATCTTTTCCGTGTTGAATGTATGAATCATGTTTATTTTTTTGTGCTTCATCCCAATGATTCCGGCCATCGATTTTGCCATACAAATAGTCCTGATATTCTCCCCATGCAACCCCTGTCATTAAATGAACGACATAGCCTTTTTCTTTCCACGCTTTTATTCGCTCTGGCATCGTCCTATCAATTCCGTAAACCATCACAAAATCAGTTTGTAAATCATAGGTAGGCTTGTAAGGGGAAGATTCCTGAAAACCAATTCTTTCTTCACTTCGGTCCCTGATTATCATCCTAATTAATCGCTCCTATTTTAAGATTCATTTTCGTATTATGTAAGACAGGCCCCCTCTAAAAGTTACATCCCATCTAGAGGAGTTCACCTGCTTTATCCTTTTCGATTAGATAGAAAGCACTTTTTATTTACTAGGCAGGCCATTTGCTTTACGAAGGAGTTCAAAGTATTGATCTCCCCGTACAACCTCATATTCTTCACCTAAAGAATCTGCTATTTCCTTAATATCTGAAGGAGTAACAGTCCAAGATAGCATTCCCATTGAGATGAATAAAGGTGATGTTCCATCCCATTCGGCTGCTGCCTGCGCAATCGCCTCTTTTGCTTCTACTACACTTCCTGCACCGCGCAAAATCGACTGTGGAAGCTTCCCATTCAGGATGGATGTTCCTGTGTTATTTTCCCAGCTCATGAAAATTCCTTTAGGGTTAATATAATCGATATAGTCTTGTGCTTCGGTTTCAGATAATGGTACATTTTGCTCATCCACCCGATTTAATGCATATATAATATCCATACCGGTAAGCTTCATGTACTTATTTGTCTGCTCAGCAAATGTACTGAACGTTTCATCTGGCCAAGGTGTTGGGTAAATATAGCCTGCACCTGAAGGACCGACAACTAACAGATCATTCTCCGTTGCAGTTTGCTGATAATGACTTAGCATTATTGGAGCTGCATCATAAAGCAGCGGAGTGGTTGACCAGTTAATCGGCACACTTCCTCTTGCCTCATCATCCCAAAGCTGTCTTAATTTATGCTGGTTATACTGCAGATTGTCCCCCTCACCAAGTGTAAAGGTAACGTAAATTTTATTATCAAGTTCTGGTGCCGGCAGCGGCTTTTGTTTCTTAAGTTTCCCCTTTGTGCCTGAGAAGACGGTCATATTGTTAAACCAATCGGCAGCTAGGACATAAACGCTATGCCTTGACGTAATTTCTGTTGAGCTAAATTCTCCGGCAACATCGTTTCCAAACCATCCTAAATAAGGTGTATTTGGTTCAACATCTGACAGGATGCTCTCAAACAATTCCTTTTCTTCTGGATCATTTGATTCAAGCCAGAACACCATGGCTTTGTTTGCGACAGCATAATCTCTTAAATAACCATAAGGCTCGGTCACCTCTGACGATAACGGTTGAACATTTGATGCCGAAACTTTAAATTGGTTCCACATATCAATCGAAACGGTTAATTCCTGAGTACCTTCTGGCGGATCAAATTGATACACGAAATAATTGCCGTTATCCGCCCATCTATGTCCGCCAAAGCGCTCATCGGAACTTGAGTTATTGCGGTCATATAAAAACGGCTCTTCTTCTGCTGTTCCAGGTATAAATTGAGCAATGATTTTTCCATCTGCTTTCACTGTTACCTCATGTATAGCTGGGCCCCAGCCATCATTCGTAAACGCATCTTGGAAACGGAGATAAACAGCTTCTTCTCCAAGAAATTCAGACAAATCCGACTCATATACATCACGATTTGAGCTATCTCTAATCTGCTCATCTTCCTCAATAATGGTACGAAAATCGTTCCAATTGTCGTCAGGAAGGGCAACGCTTTTACTCGGGTTCAAGCCGATCAGCATACGGTGAGTCGTCTCCGGCCAAAGATTTTCAAATTGCCACTTATATGCATCCAACCCGTCTTTAAAACGCCCGCGGAAGTCTTCAATCACTTTTAAATTGTACGGTGCATTCGTAAGCTTCTCAGCGAGTTCAGGACTGGCAACCACTGCATTTTCCAATCCCGCCTTTGTTGTGGCAACATTGATCGAATCCTCGACTTCGGGATCATAGATGATAATGCCTGATATGTCATTTTTGTATTTCAAAATTAACTCCCAAGGATCCTCAATCATTGTATAAGGTACATTCAAATCATTTAACCAAGTATAGTTTCCTTCCTCATAATTCACTTCGATCGAATAAATTCTCGGCTTTTCGCGATTTACATTACCTTGCAGTGTAGTGAAAAGCAGCTTTTCATCGCCAGTATTATCTCTTAAATCAAGGACATCCAGATGCTTTGCCTCAGCAAATGTAGGCAGTGCCTGGTTTTCAGGCCAGTATATGTTTCCATTTTTGACTGATTCTGAATTTGCATCTTTAGCGTAGACAGCAGTTCCCGTAAGGACTAATAGCAATGTTAAACTTAACAATAAAAGTTTTCGGACCATATTATCCTCCCTATAAAAAAGTAGCCTAATCCTTAAAAACAACTTCACACAGGCATCAATTATTGCATTACCTCTTTCTGGAAAATATGTATGATTAAATGATCACCTCCTTGAATTTAGAAAATGATAAGTTTCTATTAATTTATTGTTAGCGCTTACTTTTTTGGAGTAAAGCTACTGTTCATTCTGGTATATTGATTATGATTCGGGTAAGTTAAATTTTCAAAATCTAAATTAGAAGATTATTAGTTTACTAAAATTTGGTTTATTTTATATATCAAAGCGGAAATATCATAAATGTTAATTGTAGATGTCGTAACAAAGAAGGAAGTTCATTCAAGAAGGGAACTAAGAAGCAATCAATACATGTAAAATCCTTAAGTGAACAATTTTTAATATTTGTTCACTATCAACTTTGTTATATACGATTATATATAATAATTCATTTATGTCAATAATACATTTGAAAAAATTGCATTATATCGAAATAAGCAGAATAAAAAAATACCCGATTTTATCAGGTATCTTAAAAGCAGATTAACTTTTCGATTTATTTAAAACCCCTGTCGTTTCCTTAACAATTAATTTCGGGGTGAGGTTTATCTTCTTATACTCAATGCGTGTATTGTTTTTTTGTTTATCAAGCATTTCCACCAATATCTTTGCAGCCTCTTGTCCCATTTCCTGTTCAGACTGAGAAATATGAGTATAAACACTAAACTCATCATATCCGGAAGACGGATCATCAAAGGTTAGAATCGATACATCCTCAGGAACTTTCAATCCAATCCTCTTTGCCAATCTGGAAATGTGCAATCCAAGCTTTGCATTCAGTGTAATATAAGCTGAAGCGTATTGAGAAGCGATAAATCGATACAACGGATGATCGTCATCCATGTTACCGTAATTCACTCTAAAGTCAGTAAGAATTAACGAGGGATTAATCATCGCTCCTTTCTCTTTAAATACATCCATATAGCCTTTAATCCGGTCTTCAACTGTAATGGTCGGAAGTGCAGAATCGGAACAGATAGCAATGTTCCGATGCCCTAAATCCCATAAATGATTAACAGCAAGTTTAGCTCCGCTGACACTGTCTGAATTCACATAATTCGTTTCAACTCCCGGCAAGTAGCGATCAATCAATACGAATGGAAAATGCCGAACCTTCAATTCCAAAATATCATCATTGTATGTTTCTGCATCTATAGGGAATATAAGAAGCCCGACAGCCTGCATCCGAAGCAATTCCCTTATCGCTTCCCGCTCTGATTCCTTTGAATTATCAGTGAGCATGATAACAAGATAATAATCTGATTGATTTAACACTTTTTTTATCCCATTGATTAACCTTATAGCAAAAAAATCATCAACCGACGGCATTATTAACCCAATCATTTTACGCTTACTCGAGTTTGGGGCTGGAATTTGTATTGATTCATCCATTAAAACCTTTCTATCTAAGTCATTCTCCATGTTTTTACCGGTTAACCGGTGGATACCTTCCTGGACAAAACTTCCTTTTCCTGGGATCCGATAAATCCAACCTTCCTTCGCCAATTCAGCCAATGCATTCGCAACGGTAATTCTACTCACATTAAATTTTTCCATTATTTCACGTTCCGGTGGAATTTTTTCATGCTCTGATAGCTTTTTGGAAGAAATTTGGTTCTTATAATATTCTTGAATCTGCAAGTACAATGGCGTCCTCGAATTTTGGTTATTTTGCATGAATGTTTACTCCTGTTCTCCTCGCGTCTTTATATCATTATATCATTTGAGTTTTTTATTTCAAGAAAGTCCAAATTCTTCATAAACGAACTTTTTTGATTACAACATATTGAATATTATCAAGTAATTAACAGCCTTTCGCCTCATAAACAAACAAAAGAAAAAATGATATTCAGTAATTTTTTTGTTGACTATAACAATATATGTATATATAAATATATTTAATATGGTAATTTAAGATTAATTTTCTGTATTACTGTAATTGGTTCAATAAAGGAGGTGATGAATCAGACGTTGACGTTCCACCACTACTACTGAAAAGGAGATGTGTAAAATCTTGATTCGAAAGCTCATGATTCTAACAGTGATTACACTTTGTACACTTTCTTTAACGTTTGGGGTCTCCGCTTCAGCGGACACTGCACTGCACAATGGCTCTGTTAAGTGGCCAAAGCATCAAGAGCTCCCTACCTTTGCGAAAGTAAAGCATTTAGATGTGGCCAATGTTCATAAAGAGTCTGGGGACATTAAGATTCTTTTAACGACCCTTCAAGGGATTGTTAACCGGGAGAAGCCACGGATTTATGTGCAGCAGAATGAAACAGATCCTTGGTTAAATGATCTTCAAGTACCTTACAAGCTTCATAACGATGCGATGGATGTCTTCAAGGCTTATAAGGATGAAATTGAAGGCATCATTATCTATGATCCAGAAGTTCCGGATTCAATTAACGTGGCTACAACTTTAGCCGGGCTTAAAAATGCCGTTGTCGCTGGCCCTGAATTAGCACAGCAATTGACATCTGAGCCGTACAATCTCAATGTACTCAAAGATTTCCGAGGTCAATTTAACAACCGAATAGAAGCGTATACATGGCAATATGAGAATCTTTGGAGCAAAACAACCAAGAGAATGTTAGTTGGGTTAAGTCCTAACACATCCATCCCAATTCCACCAGATAATTATGATGCGTTTCAAACAATAGCAATTGAAAAGGAACAAATTAGAGATCAGAGCAATCGGGAAACATACGAATTTGATCTGTCTTCTTTTTTAGGAAATGAGGCAGTGTATCTCCGCTTTAATGATGCATTTACGCAAGATGGCTGGGGACCAGCTGTTCATGAAATCGTCGTTAAAGCTGACGGTGTGACGATTGCTCAATTTAAAACTGGCACATCTGAGGAAGAACCATTTCTTTATGATAAACACGGCTCAAAATTTTTACCAGGGAGTGATCACCGATTTGCGGATCACGGCAACTACTTCATGTACGAATTTAAACCGCCGGCTGGAACAAAGCAGTTAACGGTCTATGTCGATATGTGGAACCAATATGCTGTGTCCGCAAGCAATGTTCGCCCACTCTCTTCCGAACAAAAGGAACCTTACGGCTATTTACGTGACTATGCGGTTGCGAACAAAGCTATGGTCTTCTGGCTATCCACAAGCGTGCCAGAAGAAAAGGCGCTCTTTGAAAAAATTTTGTCAGATGTTAAACCTGGCACCCCGTATATGGGATGGTTTGACAACGACTTTGAAGGTGAAGTTGCCGGAATCGATATAACCTCTAAGCACGGTGTTTATGTTCTTCCATCAGACTGGTTTCATAACATGACGGTCTTTTCGGGAACAAAACATAAAAACGTAAAGATGAACGTGCCGACCACACCAAAACTTGAAAATAAAATTTATGTAACCTACACCTTTGGAGAAGGCGATAACTTGCAATACGATCAGAACCATATGCGGAATTTATGGAATGATCCTGCAAGAGGTAAAGTGCCGATTAACTGGACATCAAGCCCGATGCTTTATGATGCAGCTCCCGCTATCCTGAATTATTACCAGTCAACTGCGACAGAAAATGACCTGCTTGTCGCAGGACCGTCAGGGGTCGGTTACTTTAGTCCATATGCTTGGCCAGAAGAGAATTTTTCTGATTTCCTAAACGATACTTACTCCTATTTGAAGAAATCAAAAATGTCGTATCCTTATGTTCTGAACCGGGATGTGGCGTTGGATCTTCCGCTTAGCGAATCAAAAGCCGCAGCATATGAGAACAACTATAAAGTTCCTGGTCTCTTCCTAGGCGGGGGAGAAAAAGTCGGTATCGAAATCATGAACGGCAGCCTTCCAATCTCCTATTTACGCGGAATCGCAACTGTTCAGGATGGAATGAATTTACTAGCAGATTACAAAAAGGACTGGGACGGAAAATCACCTAAGTTCATTTCCATTGGGATTAATGCTTGGGGAATGAATCCTTCGCATGTATTAGCTCTAACTGAAACGCTCGGACCAGAGTATGAAATCGTCAGAGCTGATGAGTACTTCTCACTTATCCGGGAAGCCTACGGACTGACTTCCACTGATAAGGCAGATTAAAAAATAGAAAGAAAAGAAACACAGCCTCAAAAGGATTAGTACCTTTTGGGGCTGTCTTTGTTTCTTACATCCCTATTTTTAAGTTCGTTACACTCTTCATTTAAACGTTAGGCTATTTCCAGCCCCTCTTTTTTCTCCATTAACCTTCTTCTTTCATTCAATTCTTTTATAATTTGTTTTTCTTGCTTATCAAATTTATGGAATAATAAAGCTATGATTGCTAGTCCGCTACAAATAATCGGCAGCCAAATAAAGTTAAATTCGATTGCTTGTAATGCAGAAGCCGTCTGTTTCTGATTGGCAATATATCCTCCTGCAGATAAAATAGCAGCTGTAAGTGCCCCGCCAATCCCCATGCCAAATTTTGCACCAAAACTTGATGCTGAGGTTAATAAACCAGCTGCACGAACTTTGCTTTTCCATTCACCATAGTCTACCGAATCAGCTAGCATGACAGAAATCAACCCTAAAATGAATCCGGTTCCAAAAGTTCCGATAATTGTACCTGTCATGATCAATGGAATATTTACCATTTTTCCGCCGATACCAATAAAGATTTGGCCAATTACACCAATAACGAGTCCAAGTATCATTGTATTTCGTTTTCCAATACGATTAGAGAACATTGGTGTTAAAATCAAACTAAAAAGAGTAATAAAATTAAAACTCATCATGATTGGAACAAGCTTTGCATTTCCAATATTATTTGCAAAGTAATAAACTGTTGTCTGGTTTTTAATGGTTTGCCCCATCCAATAAATAAAATTTAAGAAAATCATAATGAACCAAGGAAGATTCCCTTTGATAGCTTTTATCCCTTCTTTAAAAGGAGTGACTTTTTTTCCTGGAATTATGACCCGTTCTTTTGTATTCTTAAAGGTAATGAATAACATGATTACACCAAAGGCAGAAAAGATTAGCATCGTCCAAAAGAAGCCTTTCTGGTCGTCTCCTCCTCCTAAAACGCTTACAATAGGTAGAGTAGCAACGGTTACAATAATAGCTCCCAACTGACCCCCTATCGAGCGAACGGTTCCCAGCACTGTGCGTTCCTGAGGATTACTCGATAAGCTGGGAAGAATAGAAGTGACAGGTATATTTATTCCAGAATAAATAATTCCAACGGAAATATACGTAATGTACGCGTAAATCAATTTTCCTTGGTAACTAAGGTCCGGTGTAAAGAATGTTAAAGTGGCCATTACACCAAACGGAACAGCTAGCCATAAAAAGTAAGGACGGCTCTTCCCCCACCTCGTATTTGTTCTGTCAATTAATACGCCGAAAAGCGGTGCGTCTAACGCATCGATAATTCTCGCAACTAAAAACAAGGTTCCCACTGCTGCTATACTTAATCCAAAAACATCTGTGTAAAAGAACATTAAATAAGTACCAATAACTTGAAAAACTAAATTACAGGCAGTATCACTTAATCCATAGCTAATTCTTTCTTTCCAGCCAACTTGATTTTCATTCATTGACAATCCCACTCTTTCACATATGATTTAACATGTTGCGTTTTAGAAAGGGCTTACTTTTCATCGACCCATTCCTTGATTTTTTACGATTATGATATCGATTCCAGATCCCCATTCACTTGAAACCTTCTTCCTATTACCATAATACTGATTATTAAACCTTATTTCTTTCACATTTCTATCATTTTATATAACAATTCTGATATTGCAGTTACTCTTCTAAAGTTTAGTTTTTCAGTGATCACCTAGCACTTAAGTTTTAAGAATAATTAGCACGCTTTAAGAAAATAATGACAATAAAAGAGTAGGGGGAATAATGTTGGATATTAAAAATCCTTTAAGTTCATCAGAGCTGGGAACCCTTTGGCTCACATATCAAGAAAAAACACTGATCCTTAGAGTTTTAGAATATTTCATTGAAAAATCCGAAGATCAACAGGCAAGGAATATCATGGGTGGCTTATGGCAGGAGCTTCATTATTATGTTAAACAAATGAAAGCTATTTTCGTAAAGGAAGGAGTAGCCATTCCGAAAGGATTTACTAGTGAAGATGTTAACTTAGAAGCACCTAAGTTATACGACAATGGATTTGATATTATGTTTCTTCGCATCTTAAAAGAGATTAGCATGGGTTTGTATACAATCAATATGAATATGGCCTATCGGGAAGATGTTATAGGGATTTATGAAGGTCTTACTGTGGTAACACAAAAAATATATAAATTATCTACCTTGTATCTTCTTGAAAAAGGGATTCTCACGACCCCGCCAAATGTCACAATGCCTAAAACAACTGAATTTATTATGAGCAAAAGTTATTTAAATGGGTTTAAACCCTTTGGTGAAAAAAGGGCGCTAAACGATATTGAATTAGGCTACCTTCATCATGGAATTGAAACAAATAATATTGGCATGCAGCTTATTACCGGTTTTGCACAATGTGCAGAGGATAAAGAAATCAAACAGTATTTCAAAAAAGGAATCGATCTTGCCAAAAAACAAATAAAAGTTTACGAGGAAGTTCTGCTTCATAGCGATGTTCAATTTTCAGCAAGTTCAGGAAGCACTGTTACGAATTCAAGGGTGGCTCCATTTTCTCAAAAGCTTATGATGTTTTGTATATACCTTCTAAATGGTTTCGGTATTGTAGGAGGCAGCTTCGGAGCAGTTTTCAGCTTAAGAAATGACCTATCCATGAAAACGGCATTGTTTACAAAGGATATCTATTTCTACGCAAACGAAGGAGTTAAAATTATGATTAAAAAAGGATGGTTAGAAGAGCCGCCACAAATGGAAGAGCGTCCCTAACAAATCGAAGTAACATTAAGATAAGAGCTATTGAACGATACATAAACAGCTCAGCTATGACAAATTATAAGGAAAAATTCACCACTGATAACTTAATTAAATTAATTCATACTAAGCGTAGTGTTACCATTTTAACACTACACTTCAATGTGGAGGGATATCGTTTGAATATTCTTATTGGCTTATTGTCAGCTTTACTTTCTTTGGTGATAAGAGCTAGATTCTTAATTGAAAATTCAAATTCTAAGCTACGATCATTGTTTAGAATACCATCTTTCACATAAGCATTGAATATTCTAGTGTATCTTCTTTTTCCCATTGTAAAATAAGAAAGGTGAGCATATAGGGATTATGCTTACCTTTTTTATTCAAACTAAAAAGCCATAAAGGAAAGTAATCCCCTCTACGGCTATTTTAATAATCCATTTCAACTAATAAACTTGCTGTATGCTCATCTGTTATGAGCACATTTGCATACTTCCCTTTCAATGCTCCATAAATCGCTTCTAATTTTTTAGGACCGCCAGCAACTAAAATCGACTTTTCCTTTTTTGCCAGTTCATGCAGCTCGATGCCGATCGTACGATTATTTAAGCTTTCAACACAGATTTCCCCATTTTTATCAAAGAACCTCGAACAAATTTCTCCCGCAGCTTTTGATTGGATTAAATGCTGGTCTTCATCTGTAAAATATTCAGCCTGTAATAAAAGGGAATCGACGACAGGTGTACCAACACTAAAAATAGCGATATTTGCTTGCTTGCCTAACTCTAAAATTTTGTGAATATGGCGATCAGCTTCTATCGCTTGCTTCACAACAATGTGATCAACAATGGCTGGCAGCGGCAACAAAAACGTTTGCGTATTAAAAGCTTCTCCAAATAAATGGATAATTTCTGATGCATAGGTCTTTGTTTCAGAATGACTGACACCGCCATTCAGTTGAACAACAGTTGTATGACTAACTGGCTTTGGTTTTAATTTTGTTGCCAGTTCATATACAGTTGTTCCCCATGATGTTGCAATCACATCATAATCCTTCACCGTCCGATTAAGATAGTTTGCACCAACCTCACCTAGCTGTCGCTTAACCAAGGTGTGATCGTATTCTGAGACAGAGGCAATAACTACCTCCTTTAAGCCAAACTTATCCTTTAACCGTTCGGTTAGCAATTCACCAGCTTCAAGCGGATTATGAATATTAATTTCGACAATCCCTGAATCCTTTGCTTGCTTTAACATCCTTGAAACAGTTGGCCTTGACACATTTAATTTTTTGGCAATCTCCTGCTGGCTATAATCCAATTGATAGTAGAGCCGTGCGACTTCGATGATTTTATTAAGCTTATCCTTTTCCATTTAAACAGCACCTAATTAATCATTTTGTAAAAAAGAGAGGCTGACACTAGTATCTATTCGTCAGCCTCTTATGTTTCAATTATGCTTCAAGAAGTTTCTTAACACGCGCAACAACATTCTCAACTGTGAAGCCATACTCAGCCAAAATGCGTTTTTCCGGAGCAGACGCACCAAATGTATTAATAGCTAGAATATCACCTTCATCACCTGTGTAACGGTCCCAACCAAGTGGAGATGCCATTTCGATTGCTAGACGTTTCTTTACTTCTTTTGGTAGAACTGAACGCTTATATTCATCAGATTGAGCTTCAAAGCGATCCCATGCAGGCATACTTACAACTGACGCTTCAATACCTTCAGCAGCCAGCACACTTTGAGCTTCTACTGCTAAACCAACCTCAGAACCTGATGCTAAAAGAAGGACATCTGGCGTTTCCTTAGCAGCCGGAGAAATGACATATGCTCCTTTTTGTACACCCTCATAAGCTGTTTCATTTGTACCTTTAACTGTTTTTAAGTTTTGACGAGTTAAGACAAGTGCAGTTGGAGTTGATGTAGATTCAATTGCTAATTTCCATGCTGCAGCTGTTTCATTTCCATCTGCCGGACGTACAACAGATAGATTTGGCATTGCACGTAATGATGCAAGCTGTTCGATTGGTTCATGTGTTGGACCATCTTCACCAACAGCAATACTATCATGTGTAAATACATACGTAACAGGAAGGTTCATTAATGCAGCTAGACGAATCGCTGGACGCAGGTAATCAGAGAATACAAAGAATGTACCGCCGAATACATGCAATCCGCCATGTAATGCCATACCATTTAGGGCAGCACCCATTGCAAATTCACGAACACCGAACCAAATGTTACGACCGCCATAATTTGTACTTGAGAAGTCGCCGCCATTTTTAATCGTTGTTTTATTTGAGCCTGCTAAGTCTGCAGATCCGCCAAAGAATGATGGCAAGTTTTTCGCAATGCCGTTTAACACTTCACCTGAAGACGCACGAGATGCAAGGCTTGAGCCTTCTTCATATACTGGAATATCCTTATCCCAGCCTTCTGGAAGCTCTCCGCTAATCGCTGTTTTGAATTGCTGGGCAAGCTCAGGGAATTCTTTCTCATATGCTGCAACTAATTCATTCCACTCATTTTCTTTTGCATTTCCAGCTTCTTTAATCGCTTTGTTAAAGTGGTCGTATACTTCAGAAGGTACATGGAAATCTTCTTCAAATGTCCAGTCGTAAGCTTCCTTCGTTAATTTAATTTCATCAGCACCAAGTGGTGAACCATGTGAAGCAGATTTACCAGCTTTATTAGGTGAACCGTAACCAATTGTTGTTTTTACTTCGATTAATGTTGGACGGTCTAACTCAAGTTTCGCTTGTTCAATCGCATTTGAAATTTCGTTCACATCTGTTCCATCTTCTACGCGAATGACTTGCCAGCCTTTCGCAAGGAAGCGTTGCTCAACATTTTCTGAGAATGAAAGATGAAGATCGCCGTCCAGTGAAATATCGTTTGAATCATATAATACAATGAGACGACCCAATTTTAAATGTGCTGCAAGTGATGCTGCCTCTGAAGAAATACCTTCCATCAAATCTCCATCGCCACAAATTGCATATGTGAAGTGATCAACCACATTGTATGACGGCTTGTTATAAGTTTCAGCTAAATGACGCTCAGCCATTGCCATACCCACTGCCATTGCAATACCTTGTCCTAATGGACCAGTTGTTGCGTCAACACCTGGAGTGTGGCCATATTCCGGGTGACCTGGTGTTTTGCTTCCCCATTGTCTAAAGTTTTTGATATCATCCATTGTTACATCGTAGCCAGCTAAGTGAAGCAAGCTGTATAAAAGCATTGATCCATGTCCTGCAGAAAGCACGAAGCGGTCACGGTTAAACCAGCTTGGGTTAGATGGGTTGATGTTCATAAACTTTGTCCAAAGTGCATAAGCCATTGGCGCTGCACCCATTGGCATACCAGGATGTCCTGAATTTGCTTTTTCTACGGCATCAATCGATAATGTACGGATCGTTTCAATTGATAACTTTTCGATTTGTGTTAATTCACTCATTATTTTACTACCTCCGAAATAGAATTTATTTCTTCAAACAATGCTTGATTGTCTTGAATAAGTAACTGGCCTGAAGGTTGATCAGATAATGTCCAATCGACCACAGCTTTTTTCAATTGATTAGCAAGAAGCTGGTCCAATGCAGTAGGATAAGGACCTCCGCATTGTGATTCATCAATCTCAACAACTTTCCAATCAAGATCAAATTCTTTAAAATGTTCGGCTAAATGTTCCGGATTAACGGTTTGATCCATTATAAAAAAAGTATACCCTTCTTTATTCGCTTCTTTCTCACGAATATGCTGCTTTAATTTGGCGATAGTTTCCTCATTCGAATTTTTCACCACTTCTGCTTCAACTGCTAAAGCAGTATGTTCCAGCAGCTTAGATGGTCCGGCTCCAGGAATTTGCACATTAAAGACCCTAACTTTTCCATACGATAAGGAACTAGCCGTATCTCTAACACTTTCAATGTTTTTCACAATGGCATTAAAAGCCGTATCATAGCCTAATGTCAGCTGTGATCCATCGATATGATTAAAAATACTAATCGGAACCTGTAATGTTTTAGCAGCCAACTGTTTTAGATTCACTTCACTTTGACCTAATAAAATGATTTTATCGAGATTACCCAGCGAATTTGCAAGGGCTGAAGCTTGTTCTGTCCAGATTTCAGGAGGAAAAATACTTAATTCATAGCGATGTGAACCAAATTTCGATAAATCCTTATTCGATAGTTCTTTCAATTCTATATCTTTTGTTGTTTTATTGCATTCGATCCCATATACAGTATTCTCTTCTTTAGATAATCCTTCTATAAGGGTACGAACGATCTGAGCTGTACCTGCTGAAGCCCATCCAAAATGAACCACACCTATCTTCATCTACGTTACCCCCCTTAAATAGAAATTTCGTTCATAGTTCATTGAACATTTGTTACCTTGATAGTATACATGAAATCGTGAAAAAGATAAATAGATAATAACACTAATTTTCTAAAAATTAATTGTATTTACATGGAACAAAGTGCAAGCGCCTTGAACAGCCTAAGGCAAATTAGACACTCAAGATTAGAAGGTCTACTTTACCTTCTAGCAAAACCCTAGAGGCAGTCAAAAACACGACCTCCTGACGCATTGACTGCACTTGCACGTCCTGTGCTTCGGGGCTAGGCGCTGGAGCTGGATCTGTGCGCTTTGCCACAGTATAAAAATTTTATAATTTCTTGAACGAACACAAAAAAACGACCGTTACAACTATGTAGTGGTCGTTTATAGTATAAACATATCATCCATACTTATTTAAAATAATTCAAATCGTTGGCAAACTAATAATAAAAGAAGTGAGTTCCTTATTTGATTCACAGTTAATTGTCCCATTATGCTTTTCAATCAAGGTTTTGCAAACATATAGGCCGATTCCCGTTCCTAAGCTTTTGGTTGTATAAAACGGCTCAAAAATCGCTTCCTTCATTTCTTCGGGAATTTCCGGCCCATTATTTGTGATCGTAAAAACGATCGTTTCGTGTTTTTTTTCACAAGTAATGGACAGGCAGCGATTGGATGGCCGATGTTTCAAGGCATCGATCGAGTTTAAAATGATATTCACTAATACCTGCTTCACTTCATCTTTTACAGCGATAATCTTACAAGTTGAATCGATGTTTGTTTTGACATCGACGTCTCCGTCGACAATACTCGGATATAAAAAGGAAAGTATTTCTGAAAACAGGTCTTCCATTTGGATTTCTTCGCGGTGTTTATCTACAATCTCAAGCCTCGAAGCATGCAGAAATTGTGTGATCCTGAACTTTAACTGATCCAATTCATGCTCAATCGTTTCCATGTATTTCAAAGTGGGGTTTTCCAGCTTTAAAAGCTTGATAAAGCCCATAACCGAGGTAAGGGGATTTCTAAATTCATGAACAAAGCTTGAGGACATCTGGCCAAGTAGAGATAATCGATCCTTATGTGATTGATTGATAAATAACATTTTTTCCTTCAATTCAAAATCCTTTAATTCCGTATATCTTGTAACCGCATGATAGCAATAACGATCAAAATGAAGGTTCACCTTATCAATGATTGGCTGTAATTTATCAATCGCTATACCAGATTTGTTAATATATTTTATCACTGCACTTCTGCCTAAATTAACATTATAAACAAATTCCCCTATGTTGCTGTTGCTTAATACCCGTTGTTTGGCCACCTTATAAGCAAGCTCTTTTACCTCTTCATCAGAAACAAATTGAGTAATAGACCTTTTTATTAATAAATACATTTGATAGCCGTTTTTCTTTACCTCTTCCTTATAAAGATCCTCTTCATGAATAATAATTGTTTCCTGCCATAAAGTTAGGAAAGCCTCTTCTCTTTCTTCCAGAAACTTAATTAATTTATCCTCTGTTGAAACGACTGGTTCGGATGCAGACTTCAACTAATACCACCGCTTTCATTCTTTCAAGGTTATTTCATATAAAATTTAGACATAACTCGCTAAAAACCTTCTTCATTTTGAGAAAATTTTAATGTTGACTTTTCCAAGATTTGATTTTAAACTACTAGCGGTTAAATTCAAAGACGGAAATTATTCCCAGAACATGAACAAAAGCGAAAGCGCCTTAAAAAGCCTCGGGCAAATAAGACGAATTGGAATAGAAGGCGTTTTTTTGCCTTCAATTCCAATTTGTCTATACCCTAGAGGGGCTAGGCGCTGGCAGTCAAAAGCGTGACGTCCTGTCGCATTGACTTCACTTGCACGTCCTGTCCTTCTGAGCTGAAAGTTGAGCGCTTATCCAGTGTACTGGGTTTTTATGGTTACTAAAACCTTAAGAAAGGCATTACAGGGACTTCTTCCCATGTAATGCCTCCGGCGATGATCTATTTCGTTTCTCGATGCAATGTCCTTTTCTTCAACTTGGGACAATACTTCATTAATTCGATTCTCTCTGGATTGTTTCGTTTATTTTTCGTAGTGATATAATTTCGATCTCCAGTTTCCGTGCAAGCTAATGTAATTTTCACTCTCATATTTCTTTTCCTCCTCAAATAGTTAAAATATTTCTAAAGCAGCCTCTGAAAATGCAGGCAGCTGGTCGTTAAAAAGTGACCAATCCTGTTCCATTTCTTCATCTGTTAATAAACAAACATCAAGAGTATCTTCAACTTCTTCACGGTTCATATCAAGACCAATGAACACAAGCTCTGTCATACGATCCCCATATTGCTGATCCCATTTTTCAAGCAGCTCTGGCTCTTCAAGCAAAATTTGCTGTCTTTCTTCTTCCGAATAGGTCGCGACCCACTCACCAGCCCCTTGAAGCATAATCGATGGTCCAGCTTGGGAAAGCAGGCAAGCGATATTGTTTCGAGTTGCGAGCCAAAAGAATCCCTTCGCGCGTACAACATCTACAGGCCAATTCTCAAGCCATTTCAGCAATCTTTCAGGATGAAATGGCCGCTTACGTCTATACACAAACGATGATATACCATACTCTTCTGTTTCCGGAGTATGTTCCGTCATCAGTTCCTGTATCCATCCGGCAGCCTGACTTGATTTTTCAAAGTCAAATAAATTCGTATTTAAGATTTCACTTAGTGCTACCTTTGAAAAGGTGCTTTCCAAAATTAATGCACCGGGATTTAATTTATGGATCACTGCTTTTATTTCAAGAAGATCCTCTTCAGGAACTAAATCGGCTTTATTTACCACAATGATATTTGCAAATTCAATTTGATCAATTAGTAAATCGGATACCTCTCTAGTATCTGATTCATCTGTTGCCTGCTTCCGATCTAATAGGGACTCCCCTGATGAAAAGTCATGCCAAAAGCGGTTTGCATCAACCACGGTGATCATGGCATCTAATTGACATATCTCGGATAGATTAATGCCAAGCTCTTCATCGATATATGTAAAGGTTTGGGCAACTGGGATAGGTTCTGAAATGCCAGATGATTCGATCACTAAATAATCGATATCCCCTTGCTTTACCAGCCTTTCCACCTCAAAAATCAAGTCCTCACGCAGTGTACAACAGATACAGCCATTTTGCAGCTCCACAAGTTTTTCCTCAGTTTGAGAAAAACCGCCTTTTTTAACAAGTGCCGCATCAATATTTACCTCACTCATATCATTGACAATGACGGCCACTCGCTTATTCTCCTTATTTGTTAATATATGATTGAGCAAAGTTGTTTTCCCCGCTCCTAAATAGCCGCTTAATACTGTGACAGGTATCTTATCAGTTTTCATAATATTCCTTCTTTCATAAATCGTTATTATTACGATTTAAATGGTAGATAACACCCTTTCTAGTTGAAACACTAATCATATAGATGAGTTAGTTTTTTAAATCGTAATCATTACGTTTCAAATTGTACACAATCAGTTACTTTTTTGCAACATACTTGTTTATAATTTTTTAAAGTTTTATGTTTCAAGTCAATAAATACGGGAATAGAGTAATAGAATTAAAAAAGAGTTGGCATATTTCATACACCAACTCTAGTTTATTTATTAAAAGTTAATTCGAACAACACGTCCGTTAAATTTTTCGCCCCAATAGCCGCTGGACATATTGGCAATCGCTACACCAGTTGAGCTTTGTGAACCGATAAATTTACCGCCGCCAACGTAAATGCCGACATGGCCATCTCTTTTATACGTATCAAAGAAAACAAGGTCTCCTGGCTGCATACTGCTTGTTGAAACTTGTGTTCCAGCATGTTTTAAAGTATCTGTATTACCACTTAATTGAACACCAACTGTTGAAAATGCCCAAATAACAAATCCTGAACAATCGAATCTTCCGTTAGCAATATCAGACGCCGATCTTCCACCGCCCATTACATAGACAGAGTTTCCAATATATTTATAACCAGCACGAATCAAATCATTAACAGAACCACTTGAATTTACAGGGGTTGCCGCAACTGTTTCCTTAGCAGGACTTGATTTTGAAGAAGACGTTGTTTCTTTGCTTGCAGGGCTAGATGTTTTTGCACTTGTAACAGCTTTAGTATTTGTCTGCTCAACAGCAGCTTCCTGGGAGGCTTGTCCCTCGCTATTAGCATTTGCATTTGCATTTGCGCTTGCCAGCTGTTTATTAATAGCTTCTTGAGCAGCAATATCAGCTTCTTTTTGCTTTAAGCTTTTTATAGCTGCCTCAGTAGCTGTTTTTTCATTTTGAAGATCTGCTGCCAACGCATCATTCTTTGCTTTTTGCGCATTTAAATGCTCTTGCATTCCTTTAAGCTCTGTATTCAACTCATTAAGTTTTGCAAGGCTTTGCAGCTTCTGAGCTTTCTTTTCTTTTAACACATTTTGATCCGCTTCTTGCTGTTCCATCATTGCACGATCTGCTTCAACAATTTTGCCAACTGCAATCGCACGATTAACGAAATCACTAAAACTTGAAGACCCTAGTAACACATCAATATACTCAACATTTCCTCCGCTATGCTGGTAGGAAATAGCACGTTGTTTTAAAATTTCCGTTCTATTTTGAATCGCTGTCTCTAATTCTTTGATTTCAGCGTCTGTTTCACTAATGATTTTATTTGCAGCTTTAATATCTTCCTGTGTTTGGTTGATCTTATTGTTGTTATCCTGAATTGCTTGAGCAACACGCTGCTTTTGCTCATTTAAATTTTGAATCTCAGCTTGAATACGTTGTGCATCTTGATCAGCTTGATTTATATCAGCTTGGATTTTTGTACGCTCATCTGATACACTCTCAGTTTCAGCTTTTGCCGAAGGAATAGCAAATGAACTTCCTAGTCCGATCATGACCGCTAAGTTCATGACCAGTAATTTCTTTTTCGACATTTCTCTTCCCCTACTTTCCCATTTTGTAAAAACGAAATCTATTTCTATGTATCTATTTATCTTATGTATAATAAATCTTCTACTACTTTTTTCTTATTTTCATAATTAGAAGTATATCATCAAAAAGTGACAAAAATATGTTTTTAATATTACAATTTCATTTCAAATATAACAAAACATCCTTTATTTCTACACTAGTAAAACTACAATGTAAACTCTATCATAATTCCGAGGCAATTCTAACCCATATCCTCTATGAAGAACACAAGGTATATGTATCTATTTTTTTCCAATTCTATATAGGTAGATTAGCGCATGTAACATTTCTGTTATATTCCTTCCAAAAAACGACAAAAAAGCGATTCTAAAAAAAGAACCGCTTTTTTTCATTTTATCCCAATCTTAACGGGCAATAAAATCCTTACTTCAAGATTCAAGTGTAGCTAAGAAGATTGGTGCGGGATAACTGCCCGTAAAGATCCGATAAGTTTCGCGAACCATCAGTGGGGAATTGCCGACTAACTTCGCCACGTCCTGTGGCAAAATCGGCACTTGTACATCCTGTACTTCGCGAAAAACCCACTGATGGAAGTCTCACTTTATTTAGTTGAATTAAGCACTTCATCTATAATCCCATATTCGACTGCTTCTTCTGCACTCATATAGAAATCCCGCTCAGTATCTATTCTGATTTTTTCAATTGGCTGTCCCGTGAAATCTGCATACAATTGATTGACATGCTCTTTCAGCTTTAAAATGCGCCGAGCTGATATCTCGATATCGGTTGCTTGCCCTTTTACACCGCCTAGAGGCTGGTGGATCATGATTTCACTATTAGGCAAGGCGTAGCGTTTTCCCTTTGTTCCTGCAAGAAGCAATGTAGCCCCGAATGAAGCGGCTAAACCTGTGCATATTGTTCTAATATCGGGTTTGATATATTGCATCGTATCAAAAATAGCAAAACCTGCAGTAACAGAGCCGCCAGGACTATTGATATATAATGATATGTCTTTATCAGGATCATCAGCAGCCAAAAATAATAATTGTGCAACAACACTATTGGCAACATGATCATTTATCTCATCACCAATCATGATAATTCTGTCTTTTAAAAGCCGTGAATAAATATCATATGAGCGTTCCCCTCGATTAGATTGATCAATTACATACGGAATCGTAGTCATCTAAAGTTACCCTCCTTATCCAGATTACATTAAGCAGCCATGCATAGCCCGCATGAAGGAGAGAGTGTTTTGGAAGGAAGCTGTGTTTCCCTTCTTAAAGAGTGTATAGCAGGAATGCGGCGAATTAAAATCGTTGGATCCTGTTGGATAAGCGAGTCATAAAAAAGCTCTGAAAGCAATTGTTCTTCTTCCTTTTCCCAAACTAGCTCAAAAAGGTTTTGATGATGCTCAATCCGCTTTTTTGTCCGGTGTAAAATCGCCTTCACAGCCATTTCAGTTGTCCCAAGTATCTCAGCGATTTCAGACGATCGATAGCCAAACGCCTCTTTTAAAAACAGAATCACCGCCTGCTTTGGTGTGAAATGACTAATTAAAAATTGAACAAGGTCAAGTACATCAAGTGCGGAATCTTTTGCCGCTTCCTTTACCTCTATTTCTGTTTCAAGTGATTCTTTTTTCCGCTTTCGCACCGTATCGATCCACTGATTATACGCTATTTTTTTTAATAAAGCTGGTGAAAGCACCTCTGGTTTTTGACCATACTTCTCAATCGCTTTCAGTACTGCTTCTTGGGCAATATCCTCGCCATCCCACCTGCATTTCGTTAAAAAACGGCAATAAGTAAGCAGTGACGGTAAAATATCCTCGATTTTCATCTGCTGCTGACTGAATTCATTTGACACATTCCTGTGCATGTCTTTCACTCCTTTGAACACTCTCTGCTATCTAAACGGATAAGACGGTATAAAAAGATATGGGGTGTTGCATTAATTTTTAAAATATGTTGGTTTTAATTATATATGAACTGGGAATATGATTTGATTCTTAGTCTATAAAATAGACTCTATCTTTCGTTGTACCTGTATGAGGAAATTGTAATTTGCGGAAAAGCTTTGTAGCGGTTGTTCTGGAAGGGATATGGAGAAATGAACGAAGCTTTTGAGTTGTTATCTTTTTACCAAATAAATATTTATATTCCTCTAATGCCTTAAGATGTGCATCCTTTGATAAATGCTGACAGCTTGAGCATCGCCAAAATCCATTTACCCTTATTAATGGATACTGTCCACAATTCGGACACTGAACACCTGTTACAAGGTCATTTACTGTAATGTTATATTTTTTTAATAAATCAACATCCTCTTCCGTATCATTATCGATTATCGAATCCGTTAAATTTTTTGCCTTTACGCGTGAAAGAGTAGGTTTGGTAGATTTTATGTTTTTGTCTTCTAGTATATAAGGGATGTTTGCACTATGAATGATTTTGGATTTAAACGTTTTTGGAACTTTGATAATTGTTGCAGGATTGCTAATCACAACATAACCCATACAGGGGATTGGAGTAAAATGTCGTTCCTTCAACCAGTTTTCAAGATGGTATTGCTGTCTCTTTATTTGAATAAATGGATTTTGAAACCCTTCGATCGAATTCCTCATCAAAATATAAAGTTCCAATAATATTTTTTACCTCAAGAATAAAAATGAAACAAGATGTAACTATAAGCGTGTCCATCTGGAAGAACTGTTCATTATCTTTAAGTCTAATATTATTAAAAATAAGATAATCATCATTAAGGTATCTTAAGAAGTATTGAATTCCCATCTCTCCCTTAAATCCTGCATTCCTTTTTGAATACTCTTTCTCTAACATGGGGTAACTAATATGCGACCTTCGCAGACGGCTTAGCAACGCCTCATACCTATACAGCATAAGAGGCTTTTTATGCTCTTTTATTATCAAACTCATTTCCTCCCTGTATATTTTAATAAACAAGGATTGATATTCGATGTGAATATGAGAAATCCTTCTTTCTTTGGAAAGTTAAATTATTGAGTACTTTGTTTTTTGGATTGAACCACGCTCCTCCTTTTTTGAACCACTCTTTTCATTTATTGAACCACTTTTCTTTTTTATTGAACCACCTGCCAATTTATTTGAACCACTCCCTTTTTTTCAATCCACGCCGCCTCGAGAAAAAGGACTCAAATCACAAAACGGTAAAACCCTGACTTGCTTTTGTTTCTCCATTTACGATAATAGAAAGCAGATGTTCGCCGGGATAATGTTTTCTTGTTGTTAAGTCTTTGAAGGAGTGCTTTTTGGAGTAAGCTCTTTTTTCCCCGCCGTTTATAACATGTTCAGCGATTTTAAAGATTTTCTTGGAATGCTTTCCGCTTGCCTTTACAAAATCGATTGTGTATTCAATTCTTAGTTGGGTTTGCTTTTCGTCTGTGGAGCTGATCTGAAAGGAGAAAGTTAAAGAACTTCCAATGTGTAAGGCATCTGTTACAAGTAAATTTTCTACAGAGAGTTTGGGATTACTGGTGAAGCCATGTAATTCCAGGGCTTGCTTGTTTCCTTTTTTCATTAAGGTGCGTAAGCCCTTTTTGATAATCCAGTCAGTTTTTTCGTTGTGTCCGTTCCATTTTTTTGCTAGTTCGAGGACAAGATCTGGGTGATCTTTTGAAATATCATTTAAATTGTTGGCTACACTTTTTCGGACATATAATGACGGATCTTCCCTTAAATTTTCTAAAATCGGCAGGATTGAGGATGGGTCTTGCCTTAGGCTGGATAGGACGATTCCCCATGGCAAACGGGGTCTTGAGCCTTCACTTGCCAATCTTCTTACATGCTCATTTGGGTGGTTGCTCCATGCTAAGAATTGTTTCATCATCTTTTGTTGGTCTTTAATAACAAAAGGTCTTACCGCAAATTCGGAGGTGGAATATTGAGTAAAGTATTCGAGTGCTTCCATTGATTCATCCCAGTCGTTTAGACCGTATACTTCTACATAATCCGGAAAAATAATTCCCGTCAACCCGTTTTGAACATGCAGGGCAGCTTTTTTTAATACCGAAATGGCTTCATTATAGTTAAGTTGCATTGTTTGATGAAGGGAAATCGTAATATGTCTTATTCGCTGTTTAAGTGCCAGCTCTTCCCACTTATCATCATAAATCAGCTCTTGAAATCCAGAGGCATTAAATGAAGGATAGTTCGCTTTAATCAAAGAAGAAAGCTGGTTTATAAAGCTATGATCAAATACCTTTCTCAATTCTTCAGCCATTTTTTTCTCCTTTACACTTTTTTAAAAACAAAGGGAGACCCCTGCACAAATGTTGTTAGAGGGGTCTGTTCCTACTCATCTTTTTCATTATTTTCAACCAAATATTTAAGCATGGACAGCTTATTATCCCAGAACTGTTCATAAAACGAGAGCCATTCCTTTAATTCAAGCAGCGCATCAGGCTCGAGCTTGTACCTTGTTTCTCTCCCTACTTTTTCAGCGCTTAGCAGATTAGCTTCCGAGAGAATCCGTAAATGCTTAGATACAGCCGTGCGGCTCATTGGGAAGTGCTTGCTGATCACAGTTACCGGCAATGGCTGATTTGCTAGAAGCTTTAGCATTTTCCTACGCGATGGATCGGAAATTGCTTGAAAAACATCATATTTTTGAGCAGCTGTCATTAAGCCTCAACTACTTTGCGTAAACGCTCATCAACAATTCCATCCCAGCCATTGTTCATGCGATTTCGAATAACCGCAAAGGTTTCGCCTGCTGGTCCAGCTACTTTGTCTGGAGCTCCCCATCCTGTATGAATGAGCGTAAACTCCGTTTTTCCATCCAGGTCCTTTAGTTCAAACGAAACTTTCCAGCCAAAATTTCCCCATGTGAAAGAAAGACCATTTGGCGGATCTATTTCAAGTACTTTGCATGGTGATTTTTCATAAGGCGAATGAAGTGTGAATTCATGACCGACCTTTGGTTCAAAATCGTTTGGCATAAACCATTCGGCAATTCCCTCTGCAGTTGAAACAGTCTGCCAAACCTTTTCAATCGGCGCTTCGAAAACAACGGTTTTGCGAATATCTGGTACTTGTTCCTGATGTGTTGTCATGTTCATTTCCTCCAATAAAAAATATGTAACCAAAAGGTTTCGCATCAATAATACGAAACCTTTTGGTTACATGTCAACCTTAAGCCTCTGCCAATTTTTTCTCGATCCACTGAATAATATCAGCAATGACTTCTCCACGATTTGTTTCATTCAGCATTTCATGTCTGCCTTGTTGATAAAAGGTATAATCGATTTTTTTTATCCCATGTTCTTGAAATTGCCGAATAACTCTCATTACTCCTTTTGTATAATGACCGACCGGGTCTTGCTCCCCGCTAATAAAGAAGAAAGGCAATTCCTTCTCCATTTTTGCTATTTCATGAGGATGATGGATCGTTTCCAATCCTGATAACAAATCATAATAAAACCCCGCAGTTGCAACATAGCCGCAATAAGGGTCTCCTATATACTTCTGCACCTCAGCGCGGTCACTTGTCAGCCAATCAAATTCGGTTTCAATACTAGCTAATTTTTTATTATAATTGCCAAACGTTAATTTATTCATGAGCGGACTTTCTGTTTTCTTTCCTAATTTGCGAATTTGTGATTTTGCTATTCGTTTGCCGATCTTACCCATGAATCCAGGATTTCCACCGGTTCCGGAAAGAATCACGCCTTTAACTCTTCCATGATAGCGCTGTAAAAATCGCCTAACTAAAAACGAGCCCATACTATGTCCCATTATAAAGACAGGTGTATTGGGATATTGTTTTTGAATGTATGCATTAATTTCGCTCAAATCATCAACTGCTCGCTCAAAGCCATTTTCATCAGCAAAAAACCCTAAAATTCCGCTTCTTTCACCTGTTTTTCCATGACCGCGGTGATCGTTTCCGTAGACAACTATTCCTTTTGACACAAGTGATTCAGCAAACTCCTGGTAGCGACCAATATGCTCTGCCATTCCATGTGATAATTGCAGGATCGCTCTTGGCTTCGCATTTTCTACATACCATTTCGTCAAAAAAACGTCATGGCCATCTGACATGGTTACCCAACTTTTTTGTTCCATGAAAGCCACCCCTTTTATGTGATTTTATCTTTCTTTCATTAAACAAAAAAGACCGAAAGTAAACGTTTTACGGCCATTTTCTTTGAAATCTTATTTAAAATGCTCCCATATCTCCCTCTTTGAAGTGGTGATTGCCTCAGCTCCAGCTTCCAGCGCGTCTTCCACCTCCTGTATCGTGCGAATTAATCCTCCAGCAAAAATTTTAATATTCGTTCGTTCCTTAACCTCTTTTATCATCCAAGGCATAGCACCAGGCAGCACCTCAATATAATCCGGTTTTGTTTTTTCCACTAAGCGATAACTTCGTTCGAGGGCATGCGAATCAATTAAGAACATTCGCTGAATGGCGATGACTCCCTTTTGTTTCGCCTTTAAAATGACATTTGATTTAGTTGATATTAACCCATAAGGAGCGAACTCCTGACAAATATATTCTGTTGCATAATCATCATTTTTCAAGCCATGGATAAGATCGACATGATAAATGATTTTTTTCTGATATTGGTTTGCCAATTTTTGAATATGCGCTAATTGGGAAATATGTGTTTCCAAGAATACACCGATTTCATAATCACTTTGTAAAAACTTTTCAAACTGCTTGATGGAAGAAAAAGCAGGTAATATTTTTTGCATATCTTCACCTTTTCATCTATAAAAATTTAGTAAAAGCAGGCATGCTTTTATTGATGGTTAAGCATTGCTTTGGCTATAAAATCTATCCCCTTCAGAATGAACAATCATAAGAATCATGATTTCATCAGTTGAAAGAATTCAGTTTCATTCAGCCTTATTATACAGTTCTTGCATGAAGTAATCTATCGAAAACATATTCGGGGAAAGTGAGTGATTACTCACTTTACAAATTCATTTAAAATCATTAATATAATAGTGAGTAATCACTCATTCGATGGAAGAGGAGAGATTTATGGAACAAGAGAAAAAAATTGTTTCTATTCAACATATATCAAAGGCTTTTGGAAAACAGAAGGTTTTAACTAATATTTCTTTAGCAATACAAAAAGGTGAGATCTTTGGACTTTTAGGCCCTTCTGGCGCAGGTAAGACAACATTAGTGAAGCAGCTGGTTGGATTGGAAATTCCGACTTCTGGTGAGATCTTTCTTTTTCATGAGAAAATGCCTTCTTTAAGATTAATCGAAAGGGTCGGCTATATGGCACAGTCTGATGCCCTTTATGGTGAATTATCAGCAAAGGAAAATCTTAAATTCTTTGGTGCGCTTTACGGGCTAAAAGGAAAAAAGCTCACGAAGAGAATAAATGAAGTAATGGAGCTGGTTCAGCTTACGAATGATCTCAACAAGCTTGTTTCCGCCTATTCTGGCGGAATGAAAAGAAGACTCTCTTTGGCTATTGCCCTCTTGCACGAGCCTGCCATGTTAATTCTTGATGAGCCTACAGTGGGAATTGACCCTGTTTTAAGAAAAAGCATCTGGAAAGCATTCTATCTATTAAAGGAAAAAGGCACGACAATCATTGTGACCACCCATGTCATGGACGAAGCTGAAAAATGTGATCGATTGGGCTTAATGCGTGATGGTTCTCTGATTGCAGTCGGTACTCCGAATGAATTAAAAGAGAAAACAAATTCCGAATCAATTGAAGAGGCATTCCTCGTTTATGGAGGTGTTCAATCATGAGAATAAGAGCCTTAGTTATACGTATCTTACGGCAAATTACCCGTGATAAGCGAACAATGGGATTGCTGCTGTTTGCTCCGATTCTTGTTTTAACCATGCTGCATCTTGTCTTTAATGGTGATGATTATCAACCTAAGATCGGCTTTGTTTCGGTGCAAGAAGCAGTATTTGAAAAAATAGATCAAGCCGGAGCAGCGATTACGGAATATGACAATGAAAAGGAGGCAACTGATGCCTTAGCAAATCAAGAAATCGATGCTTATGTCCAGTTTGACAGCAGTGGTCCCGAAACCATTCTTGAAGGCAGTGACCCAAGTGTCAATGCTGCAACAATTAAATGGCTTCAAACAGCGTTAAAGCCTTTGCAGGGAAACAATGAAGCCATGCAGAAGCTCCAGATCGATTACTTGCATGGTTCAAGTGAAATGGGACAATTTGATTATTTCGGTCCGGTGCTGCTGGGATTTTTCGTCTTTTTCTTTGTTTTCCTTATTGCAGGTGTATCGTTTTTAAGAGAGCGTACAACTGGAACATTGGAGCGGCTTCTTTCAAGTCCGCTAAGAAAATGGGAAATTGTCATCGGTTATGTCATCGGATTCGGACTTTTTACAGTGATTCAGGCTTCCATTATCGCTGCTTATGCCATTTATGTGTTAGGCATGCTGATGGAGGGAGCATTTGGCTATGTTCTCTTAATCACTTTGCTGCTTTCTTTAACAGCTCTAACATTGGGTATTTTACTTTCAGCCTTTGCCAATAATGAACTGCAAATGATTCAGTTTATTCCGATCGTCGTTGTCCCCCAAATCTTCTTTTCAGGATTATTTAATTTGGACACAATCTCAGAGTGGCTCAACTGGATTGGCCCGTATACCCCTTTGTATTATGCAGCAGATGCCTTAAGAAATGTCATGGTAAGAGGTTACGGATGGGAGGAAATTCAAATCGACCTTCTCGTTTTGGCGGGATTTTCTATTCTGTTTATGCTATTAAACATTCTGGCACTAAGAAAATATCGAAAAATCTAATCATATCAATTAGTATTAGTATTATATCCATGTTATAAAGGAGCAAAAAATGTCTGAACAAGATACATTATTTGATGAATGGTTTGATCAAGATGAAGGGTTAACAGAAAAGCAAAAAAAGATTTTAGCCGCGGCGATTGATTCGTTTGCCGAGAAGGGATATGCAGCAACATCTACAAGTGAAATTGCCAAAAAGGCAGGGGTTGCTGAAGGGACTATTTTTAGACACTATAAAACAAAGAAAGATTTGCTGATCTCCATTGTCTCACCTATGATGGCAAAGCTGATTGCCCCTTTTGTTATTAAGGATTTTAATAAGGTTTTAAATCAAAATTATGAAACCTATGAAGACTTCTTAAGAGCGATAATTGAAAACCGAATTAACTTTCTTAACAATAACATGCAGCTTTTCCGGATCTTAATCCAGGAAATTCCTTTTCAGCCTGAATTAAAGGAACAATTCAAAGAACATATTGCAAAAAAAATCATTGATCGCTTTCAAACTATTGTTGAACATTATCAAGCAAAGGGGCAAATTATTGAAATCCCTGCTTTTAGTGTGATCCGCATGACTGCTTCTACAATTTTCGGTTATGTTATTGCGAGATATATCCTCTTACCAGAGGCTGAATGGGATGAGGAGGCTGAAATTGAAAGAACTGTGCAATTCTTACTGCATGGATTGTCTGCTAAAAAAGAATGAAAACTTGTTTGGTGATAGAAATCCTATTCTGACTTCTATCACCTTCCTTTATTTCATTAAACATCTTATAATCTTTAATCTATCTTTTTCATTAGAATAGCAAATATGCAATTCAAAACAATTTACTGCCCGTTAAGATGGGGCAAATTCTTCTTTACTAATTGAATTTAAATGATAGACAAACAACTTATAGATGCGATCTCGATTAAGCCGCTTAGGATCTAGCATGGCATGTAAGGCGATTCCATCCACCAGCGCATAAAGCCGCTCGACCTCAATAGACTTGTCTACATTTTCTTTTAGCAGCTGGTATTGCTCCATGGAATCAATTAATCGATGCATACCTGTTAAAAGTCCATCATGATGGGCATCAAAACCCTTTTTATGTCTGGCATATGCAGTAAAGGCAAACCAAACCTCCATTTCTGCCATTGATTCGTCATTCGTTGGCACCATTTCAAGAATGATCTTAAGTATTTTTTCTTTTGGAGGTAATTCTTGAACGGCAATTTTATTTATTCGCTCTGTTACTCGTTCAATCACTAGATTCATTGCAAAAATGAGCAGCTCATCCTGTGTTGAAAAATAATGACGCAAGGCTCCTAGTGAAAGACCTGCTTCTTTTGCGATATTTCTAACCGTCGCTCCTTCCATTCCCCGTTCTAAAATAACCCTCCACGAAGCTTCTGCAATTAATTTTTTTCTCCATTCATGATCAACTATTTTTGGCATATGTTTATTGTACCAAAAATAATAGATTTTTATAACACACTTGTATTGAAAAATATTCTGTAGTAAACTGGATTTAAATAATACAACTGTATTGAAAAGAGGTGCACTTTATGAGTATAGTCGGATGGATGATCGTTTTTTGTGAAGTTGCTTTTTGGGTTGTGATCGTTTTAGGTTTAACGGTACGTTATCTCTTCAAGCAAAAACGATTAGGCCTCATTTTATTAGCATTAACCCCTCTTATCGACTTGATTCTGCTAATTACGGCAGGTTTTGATTTATATCGTGGAGCTAACGCAACACTTGCCCATGCACTTGCCGCTGTATATATCGGTGTCTCGCTTGCCTATGGTAAAAGTATGATTGAATGGGCAGATCAACGCTTTCAGTACTATGTGATGAAACAAGGAGAAAAGCCGAGGAAGCAATATGGGATGGAATATGCAAAACATAATCTTACGAACTTTCTGCGTCATATCATCGCCTATGTCATTGGAGTTGGTTTGTTGGCAGGCATTATGTTTTTGATTGATGATCCTTCCAGAACAGAAGCATTAGGCGGCGTATTAAGAATTTGGTCTCTTGTGTTGGGAATTGATTTTATTTTTACGATTAGTTATTTTATTTGGCCGCGGAAGGAAAAGAAGAAGACTGCAAATGTATAAAGAATACATGGGGCTGTCTCAAAACCAAGGCGTCAGCCCCTCGATCGTTTACAAGATAATTTTGACCTTCATGTTCTCTTGCAAATCAGCATCAACTAGTGTCAATCCTTTATGTTTTTTTAAAGAAGACACGATGAGATTGAACATTTCTTTATCGAGTGAATCAGGGAGCCAGGGATCTGCTTTCGTCTGGTTAGTCCATTTTTTAATCTGTTTCCAAAGCAGCTGCGAGGAGAGCAAAGCTCCTAAACAGTTCAAAACAGCATAGGGGACTGGAACCATAAATTGAACATGTTTTCTTGTTTTAATCATGACTTTAATCATTCTTCTCACTCAATAACAACAGAAACCTTATCTCCGTTTGCAGAAGAAACATCAACGATCTGGCCATCTACTTCATTTTCTATCGCATGGATGAGAAGCTCAATATCAATATCCTTTACGTACATCGCAGCCTGCGGTATATTTGCAGCAATTCCATGACCTGCTTTTAAAACAGCTTTTACAAGATTAATCGGAACATTGACATTAATATTATCCTTATCAGTTGATTCAACTTTAACTTTAAGCATCCTTTTATGATAACCTGAGCTCGTATCAACATGAATACTACTCTCTTTATTATCCTTCATAACGTGGAGCAGCTCTGTTGCTTTTTCAACGTCCAATTTCCCTTCTTGCACCATGGTCATTACCTTTGAAATTTCTTCTTTCATTACGCATCCTCCCCATTTTCTTTTAGTAATTGAATGGCCTCTTCAGCCGTTATTTCTCCAGCATCAAGCATTGAGATCACTTTTTTCTTATCAACCTTTGGTTTCGTACGGTCAGAATATCCTAACGCCTCAATAATTTCATTTAACTTGCCGCGAACAGTAGGATATGAAACCGAAAGCTCCTTTTCAACTTCTTTAATATTCCCCCTGCATTTTAAGAAGACCTCAATAAAATGAAGCTGCTCCGAAGCAAGGGAAGAGAATTTGGATAATGCAAACTCATTTTCAATACTCGTATGGCAATTGGAACAATGCAATTTTGTTACGGTTAATGTTTTTTGACAAACTGGACAATCTGTTAGTAGAGGAAATGCCATGTTTCTCTCCTTTCCTAATAATAATTCAATTATATAACATAAATTAAATTTATCAATTCAATTTTCAAAAATGTTAATTTTATTATCATTAATAATTAATAATATTCATTCTTAATTAAAATAATTAATCGACCATTTAAATTTTGAAAAACAAAAAAAGGACTGTCCCCTTTAACACCATCTATTGGTGTTAAAGGGGTGCAGACCCTTTTGAAACAGCCTTTCATAACACATTTTTGTTTTCAGGCAAAAGATGATCAGGACATACCGACTTTCAACTTGACTGATTTTTTGGTACGAGACCGTTCTGCAACATCTTGCTTGAATGCCTCGTTAACCATATCCTCCAACACCGCTCTAGCGGAGTTAGGATAATGCATTTGCTTAATGTTTTCTCTCATTTCTTTTAATGTTTTTTTATCATTAAGAAGCTTTAAAACAACCTCTTTCATTTCCTTATAATCATTGACGATCATAGCAGATCGTTTTTCTTCAAAATATAAAGCATTTTCCTGTTCCTGACCAGGGACCGGTTTGTATAAGATGACAGGGACGCCAAGTGCCGTAGCTTCAGATAAGGTAATTCCGCCTGGCTTTGTAATCATGCAGGAGGCAATACGGAATAACTCATCAACCTTTTCTACATATCCTAATGGAATAATTGTTTTTGGATGTGCCAATGCAAATGGCTCGAGCTTTCTCATCAATGCATTGTTATTTCCGCAAACAATGACAATCTGCAGGTTATCCTGGTTAATGAAGGATTCACATATATAGTTTACATTTTTTAAGACACCGTGTGCTCCGGCCATAATCAACACAATTTCCTTATTTGGATCTAAATTGTATTTTTTGTATACTTCTTCATTTTTACCGTTTGCCATTTCAAACTGTTCACGGATGGGGATCCCAGTAATTTTTACTTGATTATGGTTAACGCCTAGCTCGACTAATTTCTCTTTAACATGCTCACTCGCAACATAATATTTATCAATATGTTGATGAACCCAAATTTTATGAAGGCAAAAGTCAGTTACCACATTAAATGTCGGGATAACCTCACCTGTTTTATTCCGATATTCCGGAACAACCATCATTGGAAATGTATTGATAATCATATCCGGCTTCTCTGTCTGTATCAGCTCTTTCAGCTTTTTCTGGCCAAGTGTATAATACAGGTTCATGAAGCGCTTATTGTACATTTTATCAATACCATAGTAAAAAATTTTATAAAATTGTTTTCCGTAAGAAAAGCTTTTAATATATAAATGTTTTGTCAATTTCGAAATGATTGGGTGTGATTCTTTGTATAGCTCGGAAACGACAACCTGCTTAAATCCCATTTTTCTACATTCATTTTCCAAGGTTTTCGCTACTTGAATATGTCCGTTTCCATATTTCTCTGTTAATATTAAAACTTTTGATTTTCCTACCAACACGTTTGTATCTCCTAACTTAGGCAAATAAATAGTGATGATGAATGATAGTGTATTAGACATTGATTGTAACGCGTTTTTAACAAATAGAAAAGCCCTTATATAAAGTGAGACTTCTAGATCTTCCCTCTTCTATCATCCTATGAATCAATGAATGTTAAAACATCCTCAGGCTTTATATTGGTCTAGGGCCTGAGATGTAGCATTATTAAAATTTGGGGCTTGTGAACAGTTGCTGAATATTATTTTACCATTTTTCTAGAAAAAAATCTTTCCAACTTTATGAAATGAGACTTAACTAGTTGGTTTCATATAGGATTCTTCAAAAGGCTGAACAACAACAAAGCCTTGGCCTTCAAATCTCATTTGAATGGATTCGCCGCTTCCTCTCCCCAACAGTGTTTTTAAGGTGATATCTGTTTGAAATTCCGGCTGCAATTGACCTGACCATGCAATCGTTGCATTCGGATCGGTGATCACTGGTCTTCCCGGAGTAACTCTTAAAGTCAAAGGCTCATAATGTGAAGTAATCGCAATCATCCCAGTTCCCTCACATCTAACATTAAAAAGCCCGCCTGCTACCATACCGGCAACACGTTTCATCAGCTTAATATCCCATTGAATACTCGGTTCAAAAGCAAGCAAGTCATTTCCATTAACAAAAATTATATCATCCTGCAAATCAAGAATAATGACCTTTTTACCTTGATCTGCAAGATACATTTTGCCTTGTCCTTTTGCTTTCATTAATGAAGTGCCTTCACCTGTCAACGCTTTTTTAAATGTCTTTCCCCATCCATGCTCAAGCAAACCTTCACGTTCAAATTTTATTTGACCACTATATGCAACCATTGATCCGGCTTTTGCCCAAACCTGGCCATCAAGATTTACTTCCAGCATACGAGGTGTTTCTAATTCAAACAAACCTTCTCCTTTGTCTTCCTGTTCGGTTTGTTTAATAAATTCATTAATTGAATATTTACTCACTATATCCACTCCCCTTCTTTAATCGTAAATACGTATCATCAGGCACTTTTGTTTCATCTATTCCCTTTGCTTACATTTTCAGACACTTTATTCATTTTATCTATTAGCCAAGTTGTTGTATACAATTAAATAAACCAATATATTATAATTATGGATAAAATTGTTATAAAATTAAGTTAGGATAAAAGTTAGAGTTATGCTTGCAATCCTTTTCTTAAAAACATATTTTCCAGCGGGAATGTAAAAGCTATTAAAATAGAAATCTATTTTTTTTTAGCTGTCATTGATGATTAACATAGCTATCAGGAATAAAAAATGCCTGATTCATTCAGACATTTAACCTTAATTATTAGCTTCTTCATATTTCAAGAGCTCTGATACGGTTTTAAATTCATATCCTTGCTCAGTTAATTCATTGATGATCCCTTCAACAGATTCAAGGGATTCCTGTCGGCTATCATACATAACATGCAATAAGATAATCGATCCATTTTCGACATGATCGTTAACATATTGAACGATTTTTTCGGAATCAGCGCCAATCTCCGGATCTGTTTCCGGCTCAATATCCCAGAGGATGGATTTTCGATCATTGTCAGCTAAGTATTTTGGCAGCAATAAGAGCTTTTTTCCATTAGGCGGCCTAAAAAGAATCTCCCCGGAATAGCCGGTTTTCCTAATAAGCTTATCAGTTTTCTCAATTTCATCCTTTACAAAGGAAGGTGATTTAAAAACCATTCTTTGATGGGAATATGTATGATTGCCAATCTCATGTCCGGCATTAAAAATTTTTTTAGCTTCTTCAAAATTTTCTTCTATTTCTTTACCAGTTAAGAAAAAGGTAGCCTTTATATTCTTTTCATGAAGGATTTTTAAAATGTCATCTGTTTTATTTGTTGGTCCATCGTCAAATGTCAGTGCCACAACCTTTTTATCTGTATCTACCTTGTTTATGATTTCACCAAAGAATTGAAAGCTTCTAGAATTTATCACTTGCAAAAGGCCATAGCCTAAAATAATCAAGATTAATATTGATGCTACAACTATTTTCAAAAATTTCATTTTCTTCTCCCCTAATTATTACAAAAGGCTAAGAAAAGCACGAATTCGCGCCTCTTAGCCCGCTGTCATTAAAAATAAACAAAATAAATTACCACTACTAAAACAATACGATAAATCGCAAATGGAACAAGCTTAATTTTATTAATCAGCTTTAAGAAAAAGCGAATCGAAACTAATGCAAACACAAATGCACTAATAAACCCAGCAATGAAAAACGGCATGGCATCAAGCGTAAAGTACTCCCAGTTTTTCAATAAAGATATAAAGCTGGCACCGGCCATAATTGGAACGGCCATAATAAACGTAAAATCGGAAGCAGTACGGTGACTCATACCTAATAAAACCCCGCCAGAAATGGTTGAACCTGAACGAGAGAACCCAGGCCATAGAGAAAGACATTGAATAAGTCCAACCGTGAACGCTTGTTTATATGTAATCTGATCCACTGTTTCGGTCTTAGGCTGTTTCGGACCAAAAACATCTGCTAAAATCATCAAAATCGCACCAGCAACTAAACCGATTAATACTGTTTCAATTGAAAATAAATGCTCATCAATATAATCTTCAAACAGCACACCAAGAACACCTGCTGGAATCAATCCCACAATGACTTGCGTTAACTTCAGACGATTTTGACCTTCAGAAACTGACTTTTTATTGAGACGGCCTAAACCTAGTAAATCAATAAAACGATTCCTAAAAACGACTACAACAGCTAAAATGGATCCGAGCTGAATCACAATTTTAAATGTATTTGCTACATATTTCGTGAGAAACTCTTCAGACTGCAGCCACATATCATCAACGATTATCATATGTCCGGTCGACGATACTGGCGCAAACTCTGTTAATCCTTCTACTAATCCTAAGATGATGGCCTTTAAAAGCGTAAGAAAATCCATATCTAATCTCCCTTATTTTTTTTTCTCTTTTTAATAAATAGTGCTAGGAAAACAATTACTGCAACCGCAATTAGCACATAGACAACATTTGAATAAACATCCATTACTTCCACTATTTTTTCCCATGACTCTCCAAATTTCGCGCCAACCGTAACTAAGATAACGTTCCAAACTAATGTTCCAATCGTTGTAAAAAGGAGAAACAGCCAAAAGTTCAGACTTGCCATTCCGGCAGGGATTGAAATGAGACTTCTGATTAATGGAATAATACGGCAGATAAGGACTGTCCAATATCCGTACTTATCAAACCATTGATCCGCCTTGTAAATGTCCTTTCTTTTTACTTGAAGAACCTTTCCCCATCGATCGACAATTTTCTCGAGTCTTTCAACATCTAGAAGATTTCCAATCTTATATAAAATGACTGCTCCGACAACAGACCCAAAAGTTGCCGACAGGATTACGCCCGGGACCGTTAAGTCAGTAAAATTCGTCAGCATGCCCCCAAACGTAAGAATGACCTCAGATGGTATAGGAGGAAAAACATTCTCCAGCGCAATCATCAGAAAGATTCCTACATAACCAAATTGTTCAATGATACCTGTTATCCAATTTTCCATTTAAACCTCCATTATTACTGAATCAATTTACATTATTATTCTTTTAAATAAATCGGAAAGCAAAATTCTTAATCCCACATGTTAGTATACCTTTAATTGACAAATGATTGAATAGTTCTTTTCTTAACATTTTCTTAAATCTTTCTTTGCATTCTATTAAAATCCATCTATATTTATTATCCATAAACATTTAATAGACTTAGCAAAAAACTTTTCCCAATATCCTTATACATAGTGCAAACGCCTTCAATTTGAGGTATCTTTATAGTAATCTATCTTATATTTAACATTTTCACTTACAAACGAAAAAGCAAACTAGGAAATGAGGAGTGACGCTAAAATTGGACATACAAGAAGCTTACAAAGTACTAGGTGTTCCAGAGGATGCTACTGATGATCAAATTGAAAAACAATATATGACATGGATTCGGCGGAATCATGCTTACCAAAGTCAGAAGGATGCCGAAAAGCCTTTCGATTTTGATAAGATTACGAATGCCTATAATAAGATTAAAGCTTATCGGGATGGTACCGAGGACAAGCAAGGCCCAACTACCTTTCGCGAGAAAATGGATCATTTTCTTCATTATTACAAGCTCCATATGGTCGGGGTGATCATCCTGATTGCGCTTTGCGTCTATATAACCCAAAGTGTCGTTTCTCATTTTCAGGAACAAAAAAGATTGGCAAGCCTTCCACCTGAAAATGTAAGCATTATGCTGCATGGTGACTATTTTGACCCAAATAGTGACAAATCGCCTGTATCGGATAATGTTTTGGCTGACATTCCTTCATGGGAGCGGGTTACCGTTAATTTGAACTACTCGCCGACTGAAGTAAACGACTCAATGGATGTTGGCATGCAGCAGAAAAGTGTTGTGACACTTGCTTCTGATAAATCAGATGTTTACGTTATGGATTCTATTAACTTTGAACAGCTCATGACGAATGAAATGTTCCTGCCTTTGGACGACTTGGAGCCTTCGCTTAAAGAAAATGTTGATCCAGACAAACTTATCTATGCCACATCACCTGAAGATAATGCTGAGCATTTATACGGAGTTGTCGTTTCTGACACAAAATTCTTTAATGGAATCCAAGTCAATGATGAGAAGAAAATTGCCGCAATACGGGTAGACTCAAATAATAAAGAAAATGCACTGAAATTATTAATCGAGCTAACAAAATAGGGTCCTGCCTTCAGGACCCTATTTCAAATTAACAATTTATTTCTTGCTCCATAATTAAACGATTTCCATACATCATTTTTCAGAACTACTTTTTCAACATCTGATAGTCCTTCGATTGTCAGATAGCAGGTATTGTCCGACAACAGGTAAACCTACAGAAGTCTTACTGTTTTACTGCCCCCAATGTCATCCCTTGAATAAAATATCTTTGCACGAATGGATACACCAAGATAATCGGGATAACGGTAATCATAGTGATCGCCATTTTAATGGATTCTGGTGAAACCATGTTTGATTGCTGCTCCGCGTTTGGCCGCATCTGATTCGCATCAACACTTCCACTCATGGAGGTATTATCTAAAATTTTCATTAATTCATACTGTAAGGTTGTCAAACTTTCATTCATGCTATTGTATAAATAAGTGTCAAACCAACTATTCCATTGTCCTACTGCGACAAATAATGCGATTGTCGCTAACACTGGCTTACAGAGCGGCAGGATAATCCGGTAAAAGATTGTAAAATCATTTGCTCCATCCATTTTCGCTGATTCCTGGAGGGAAAATGGCAGACCATCCATAAACGACCGGATAATAATGATATTAAAAGCACTAACTAAACCCGGCAAAATATATACCCAAAATGAATTCATTAAGCCTAAATCTCTCACAAGCATATAACCAGGAATTAACCCCCCGGAAAAATACATCGTTAACACAATAAAAGTGGATACAAACTTCCGCCCTTGGAAGTCTGCCCGGCTTAAGGTAAAAGCAACCATTGCTTGAACAAATACGCCCAAAACGGTGCCAACCACTGTTCGCATGACAGAATTAAAAAAACCTGTCACTAAGTTATCGTATTTAGCAATTTCTAAGTAATTATTAAACGTGAACTCTCTTGGCCATAAATAGATGCCGCCTCTTACTGTATCAGTTGATTCATTTAATGATATCGCCAATACATTTAAAAAAGGATAAAGTGTGACAATCATGACCACCGTTAAGAAAGTATAGTTTAGTAGATCGAATACACGGTCTTTGTTCATAACTCTATTTAATGCTCGATTCGCAGCCATTTATCCGTTCTCCTTTACATGACACTTTGATTTGAAAAGCGCTTAAAGATTCCATTCGCAATAAACAAAAGGATAATACTAACGACTGAATTAAAAATACCAATGGCTGTCCCATAAGAAAATTGTCCTAAACCAATTCCATAATTAAGCGCATACAAATCTAAGACCTCTGAATAATCAACAACAAGTGAGTTCCCTAATAACATCTGTTTTTCAAATCCAATGCTGACCAAGTGACCGATATTTAAAATCAGTACTACGAGAATGGTTGGACGAATGCCTGGTAACGTCACATGCCAGATTCTTCTTAATCTGCCCGCCCCATCTACTTTTGCAGCTTCATAAAGCTGTGGATCAAGTCCGGCAATCGCCGCTAAAAAAATAATCGCATTCCAACCCATTTCCTTCCATAAATCTGAGGCCGTTACAATTCCCCAGAACCATGTCCCTTGGGCCATAAACTGAAAAGGCTCATCAAGAATGTTTAATTTCAATAAAAGGTCATTAACAATACCGCCATCAATTGATAGCATTTTTGTGACGATCCCTGCCACCACAACCCATGACACAAAGTGAGGCAAATAAGTGACCGTTTGCACAGTTCGTTTAAAGACTGAATGACGAACTTCATTGAGCAAAACAGCGAACAAAATAGGAATCGTAAACCCAACGATTAAACTAAGGAAACTCATCGCCAACGTATTTCTTAACACCAGGTAAAAACGTTCATCGGTAAACAAGGTAATAAAATGCTCGAAGCCGACCCACTCTTGTTCAAAGAATGACCTTGCAGGCCGATAATTTTGAAACGCCATCGTCCAGCCCCATAAAGGCAAATAATTAAAAACAAACACCCATGCAACAAAAGGAAGTGACATCGCATAAAGGATTTTTTGACTTGAAAACACCTTCCAAAAATTCCGTGTCTTTTTCGTTTTCATCGTCAGATTTCCTCTTGTAATCGGTTTCTTTTTTACCATTTCCATAAGACTCCTCCTTTTCTTTATCTTCATTTTAAAGGAGGAAAGACGCTAAAAATACCTTACTAATTTTCACAAAAATCAGGTGAAAATATGAGAATTATAACAAAAAAAAGAGTAACCAACCCTCATAGTGATAAATAAGGGCTGATTACTTTTTAACTTTTTCAACTAATAAAACGACCAACGTAACTAAGGCAATCATAAACATCGCTGTATTAATATCCATCGGTGCACCTCCATGATGGGAGGCTTTTATGCCACCCCAGCTGGCCATTGTCATAATGTCATGGCACAAAAATATTCACTTATTTCTTATGGTATAGCATATTGAGGTTGGTGCATGTTTTATGACCTTTTTTTAAAAATTTTTAACTTTTATTAAAAATTTTTAACTTCCGTACAGAAAAAAAAAGATGCCTTTTCTTAAGCATCACGTGTTTTTTCTCTATATAACATTTCGTTTAGGGGAGGATAGTTAAGCGCATGCCAAATCCGCAAAAAAAATTCAATCGATGGTTGAGATTTATTATTCATATAAATGGATAAATTACTTTTATCAATGCCGGTCAATTCTGAAAGCTCTTTTTGCGTCAGTTTTTGTTGCTTCATGATTTTCTTTATATTATTTTTAATAATCCCCTCATGACGGTTAATAAGTGATTCAACATTTTCCTTAGGAGTGTCGCTCATTTGCTTAGCGGCCTCATTTATAATCGGCAAAAATTCAGGCAGGGATTCATATAATTTCCTGGTTATTTCCTTCGGCTGGTGTGCATCAATATTATCAAGCATAGAGTCGATAAAAAGCATAGTTGCGCCCTTTATGAAATCCTCCGGGGTATACTCCACATCGACTTTATCCATTTTTGCTTCTACATTTGCATAGGTTGTGTAATCTTTAATTTTATCAAAGTTTTCTTTTTTAAAGCCCACTTTTATAAATACATATTCATCTTGTTTAGATTGGTCCTCAGTTTCAGATGTCTGACTGTCGCCAAAACTAACATATGTGACCTTATTTTGTTCTGAATTATTTTTTTTATTCATTATGTATATCACCTCCTTTTCGTGGACAACTTATGAGTAATAAGAAAATGTTAGTGAGGTGCTTAAATTGACAAGAGATGAAAGAAAAGATGTAACAAGAGATGTAGGCGGTACTGGTAAACGTTCATAATAAAAAACATAATTCCCCATTTAAAATAGCGACACAGATCTTTTAGTGTCGCTTTTATTATATGTTTCGTATCGGATTCTTATCATCCATAATTGAAAAACTTTAACTTTTGTTTAACATTCATTGCCTTTATTCATTATATAAATCATGTCTGTTAATTGGTTGCGGCGGTTGCTCCATCCATCCCCGCTTAATCATAATCATTAATCCTTCTTCACTATAATTCATAATTTCTTGGATAAGTAAGACATATTGAGCGACTATATCTTTTCGCAATGAAATGGACATGGCATATGAAAGTAAATAAATTCCTGCTGAAGAGGTCGTAGTGATAAGAAACAATATAAGACGATCAGAAAATGGAGAAACGGTTGATTCTGTAATTTCTAAACTTACTGGAATATTACCAAGGTGTTCATCTTCTTTTAAAATTTTATTAAATATGTCGACTTGTCTTTCTGATAGCTTTTTCCCTTTTTTTAGATATTCCTTTATTTCCTTATCCTTCATTACTTGGATTAAACCCATTAACAAAAGGAAACCAATATAGTTTCGTTCAATTGTATAAAAAATTTCACCTAACTCGATTGCATTTAATGGTCTCTTTTCACCAAACCATAAACTTAGAAGAGATTGTTGTTTTTTCATAAATTCCACTTCATTTGGATATGGGATTTTAGGCGGCCTATCATAGATCCCTTTAGAAAGCATTAAATTTAAAGATCTCTTATACAATTCTGTTGAGGATTTCATACATTCATCGAAAAAAGCAACAACATCGGTCCTTGCTATTTTTGTGAGGACTGTGCTGTAATAAGGAACTGTCATTTGACCTACACGATACACAAAACTTAGAGCAAACAAATCAGTGTATAATGACGGGGCAGATAGGTCAACATCTTTGTCAGAAAAGCCCTTGGGAATTGGAAAGTTTTCGCTCGTAAAGATTGTTTTAATCTTTTCCATATTTGATTGCTCTAAAGACAATGCTTCTTCCACAATCTTCTTTATTTCCAGATCCTGAAGGTTCTGAAGAAAATGTTTATAAAAACAGATTGTTGCACTATTTTGAATGTATGTAGTCCAAAGCCCTGTAATCTCTGGAGAAGTTAATTGTATATTATGTTCTTCCATTTTATTTAATCTCCTAATAGCATTGTAAATATAGAATGTGTAAATTTTAGAAATAATATTCCATCAATGATTTTTCGATAAGTGAATCTTACTATCATGAAAATAGTAGACTTATTCTCGATCCATACTATCGATAAATAGTCCATGTAAAAACCGTGCATAAATTTGAATTTCTAACAAATATTTTCATTGTTTTGCATTACCATTTTTAAAAAATAGAAGAAATTTAATGAATAGGATTGTTTTCATAGGTATTATAAGCGGAATTCATAAGACTGAGGATTATTAATCAATCGTACTTCAATTGGGGTGAAAGATATTTGAAAACATCCCCATTTCGCCATAAAGATTTAAAATGGGGAGTGAAAAGTTAATTTTTTACTTTTTATCATGGTCATAGGAGGGACGTCAGTTACATTTTCAACAGCAGAATTGACAAATTCAAACCAATAGCTCAGTTAGAATTTTTCTAAAATTATGCCGTAATAACGCTTATGCCCTTCTCCTCAAATTGGTGGATTTGAAGCTCTGAAGCTTCTTTACCTGTAACAAGCTTGTGTATGTTATTGATCGGAGATACAGTATGAAGGGAAACACCGCCTATTTTCGTATGGTCAGTAACAACAATGACTTCTTTAGCCGCTTGAATCATGCCCATTTTTGCAGGAACTAACTGCTCTTCAAAATGAGTAAGCCCAAATTCAGGGTGAATTGCCGGAGTTCCAACAAAAGCTTTATGAACATGCAACGTCTTTAATACTTCATTCGTAAACATGCCATTTAACATAAAGCTTTCAGGATAAAGAATCCCTCCTGTTACAATAACTTTAATCCCTTTTGAATCTCTCAGCTCCGCTGCAATATTCACGTCATTTGTTACGACCGTTATATTTGACCTATTCACGATATTTTTAGCAATCTGCAAGGTTGTTGTGCCTGAGTCTAGGATGATATGTTCTCCCTCGTTAATCATCTCGGCAGCTTTTTCTCCAATTCTTTGCTTTTCGTCTACCCTTTCTGTCGCACGGACGGTAAACGATGGTTCTGAGCTAATCCCTTCACCAAGCACAACTCCTCCATGTGTCCTCCTTAAAAGTCCCTCTTTTTCAATTTCAGACAAATCTCTTCGAATTGTAGCTTCATGCACATTGAATTCGGCTGATAATTGGGCAACTGAAGCAACATTATTTTTTTTGACATAATCAATGATTTTCAGCTTTCGCTCCGCAGCTAGCATGACAGTCCTCCTTTAAAACATTTCTTATATTTCACAATTTTTATGTTCATTTATGTTTATCTTATTTAAGATTATGTTTAATTGAAGTTGATTGTCAAGCATATAGAAAATAAGAAAAGCGCAAGCGCCTTGATCAGCCTAGGGCAAATAAGACGCTCATGAATAGAAGGCGTTCTTTGCCTTCAATTCATGAGTGGCTAGACCCTAGAGAGGCTAGGCGCTGGAGCTAGACACTAAAACTAAGTTCAAAATTTTCTTACCTTTTTAAAAAAACAGTCCGCCCTTAATTGCTAAAGGCAGACTGTATTCAAGCATTATGACCAATTGAAATCAAGGATGACCTTTTGCCAGCTTTTATGCTCAGCAGCGGAATCCATTGCTTCTTTAAAATCGTTAACATTTTCGATCGGTGTAAATTTTTCTGGAAGAATCGCTCGCAAGGTTTCTTGATATTCGATGTTTTGCATGGCTGATAACACGGCATGATAATCAGGTGCTGAGCTTCTGCTGCTTCCATATAAGGTAAGTCCTTTTTCTAATACATCCCGCGTATTAATTGGCACTCTTTCTTCTGTTACTCCCATTAAAATTAGAGAACCACCTCGTGCTAATAAATCAATCGCTTGATTCACTGCACTTTCACTAAATCTCCCTCCTGTACACTCTATAACTATATCCACTTTTTCAGCTTCGAAAATATCAAACTCTTGTACGAGAGCACGATCAGCAAAACTGAATTGCTCAAGCTTTTCTGGAATTGCACCAAAAACTTTCAATCTTGTCTGATCAAGCCCATAAATATGATGAAGCATCGCAGCTGTTAAGTATCCAACTGGACCATCTCCAAAAACAGCAACCTTTACTTTAGGAAATGCTAATTTACCCTTTACTCTGCTTAGCGCATGATAGGAAACTGTACATAATTCAGCCAAGACTGCAATTTCATCTGGAATTTGATCTGAAATTGGAATTGCACACGCTTCTGGTAATACTAAGCGGCTCTGTGCTATTCCATCATAGCCGCTTCCTAAGAAATGATTTTTCTCACTGTAATTATCAATAAACTCTTTATCACATAAAGAACTGCACTCTTCAGTATTCTCTTTTCCAGGTATATTGGGAACAATGACAACTCTTTGACCTACTTTTAGTGAATCTGAGCTGCTTTCTACGATCCTTCCTATTCCTTCATGGAGAAGGGCCATAGGCAGCTTTTTAGCAAGTGCTTCCGGTCTTCTAAGCCCCATATAATACCTTAAATCTGCATGACATATACTTCCTATTGTTGGCTCTACTGCAACTTCACCTTTTCGAATTGACCGTTTAACAGTCATTTCCTCTACTAGTCCCGGACTTACTAAACGAAATGTACGTGAATCCACGGATGTTTTTGTTGTTTGCATACTCCTAGTCCTCCTTATCATCATTAAAAATTGACACTATTCTTCAATTCCCTTTCTACAAATGCTTGAATAAGTGAATAAAATGTTTGTTTTTGTTCATTAATTATGATAATACCATTAAAAATACGAAGTCAAGCATTTTTTTAATGTAAATAAAATGAATATAAGCAATTATGCGCATCCTTTTAAATGAATAATACCCATTATTTATTTAAAAAAATGTGTAAAAATTCATGGGTATATTAATCATTAGGAAACTGCTTTTTCTACTTGTGATTTCTTTTGCTCTGGAACACTAATAAACTTTGTTAATAGGGCACTTACGAAATATAAAATAGCTAAAATCCACATGACTCCTTGAGGGCCAATTTCTCCAATAAAGACACCCACGATTGCTGGTCCAAGAAAAACAGGAAAACCTGCTCCAAGATTTAGAATAGACATAGCAGCTCCTTTATTTTCTTTTACCAAAGATGGGACAAGTGCAGAAAGCGGTACATATCCAGCTAATAGAGCTCCCCATAAGAAACCGATAAAACCTACAACCCAAATGTTTCCAGCAAACCACTGAGGAGCATAATATAACGCTAAAGTCGTAATACCGCATCCCACTCCTCCAAACCACATGATCGTATTTTGCCACCCTAATTTGTCTCCAATGATTCCGAATAAAAGATTAAAGAGAATATTCCCGATAAAAATGGTCCCCCATATTCCAAGCCATGTTGTGGTCGGAATTCCATAATCCTCAAGATAGGTCGGCAAGAAAACAGGAAATGCAAATTGAGCTGTCGTATTGATCGTACGAACGATCCCCCCCAACAACACTTTGGGTTCTTCCTTTACAATAGTAAGCCCTTTCAATAATTCCTTTACTTTGCCTTGTGTCCCTTGTTTCGACTTTCTTTCTAATTTATCTTGATTTACAATTAACGCCAAAATTGCACCAATCACAACAACGATAATGGAGCTCCACAGGGTATTAACATGGCCTAAATGCTGTATAGCCCAAGTTGAATAATAAGCACCCAATACATTTAAACCACCTGTAAACACAAACCAAAACCAGCCTACAGCAGTTCCAAGCTTTTCCTGCGGGGCCCTGTAAGCAATCCACACTAAAAATGAATAAGCAAATAACGGATAACCTAACCCTCTTACAGAATAAAAAACAAGCATCATTCCATAATGTAAATCCGCAGCTACCCCCAAACCAATAAAGCCTGTTGTACCTAAAATATACATGAGTACACCGAGCCACATCGTTCTCTTTGGTCCTAAGGATTCGACTAATACGCCTGAAAACCAAGATGAAAGAGCAATTGTCACACCATACACAGCAAACAACAAGGAATTCTGTTGTACACTAAATCCATTGTCTATCAACCATGGGCTTAACCAAGCAATCTCAAGACCATCCCCCATCATAAAAACCAATACTCCCAAATAGCCCCAAACGAGATTACTCGGCAACCCCATTTTATTTAAAATTGTATTCATGCTTGTTACCTCCTCTATTAAATTTTAAATCTACCAAAATCGAGCTTTTAGAAACGAATGAACATCCACCTCTTTCATTTTTGTTTATTTTCGCTCGTTATCATTAAAATTAATGTCAATTTTAAATTTAGTCAATATATTTTTAACAAAAATTCATAAATTACTTCCGAATTTATAAAATTATTGCTCATTAATGCTCATTTATGTTAAAATCATTTATAGTTTTTGAAAAGGTTTACAATGAGAGGTGTACGTAATAATGACAAAATCACACTATTCAATCGGAATTGATTATGGTTCAGAATCAGGGAGAGTTTTAATTATTAATGTAAAAACCGGGGAGATAAAAGGAATGCATGTCATTCCCTATAAACACGGTGTTATAACTGAATCATTACCTATCAATTCGCAACGAATTCCCATAGGAAGTGCTCTTCAACATCCACAAGATTATTTGGACGTTTTAGAAGTGGGGATACCTTGTGCGATGACCAAAGCCGGCATCCAATCGAATCAAATTATTGGTTTAGGAGTTGACTTTACATCATCTACTATTTTACCAGTAGATCGAGAGCTTACTCCTTTATGTTTTCAAAAGGAGTGGCAGCATTTTCATCATGCTTGGGCTAAGCTTTGGAAACATCATCATACAAAAGTTCAAACAGAAAAAATATATAAATTAGCTGCTAAGAGAAAAGAGAAATGGCTTCGACAATTAGGATTTAATATTTCAGAGGAATGGGCAATTCCGAAAATCTTTGAGGTATTTGAAGATGCTCGCGATTTATATGATGCTTCCGCATCTTTTTTAGAAGCAGCAGACTGGATTGTTTCAACTCTGACATCTTCCCTAACCAGAAACAATTGCTCATTAGGGTTTAAGACTTTTTGGAATGAAAGCGAAGGATTTCCGGAGGCATTTTTTATTGAGCTTGATGCAGAGTTTGGCTCAACACTTCTATCTAAATTACAAGGAAACGTAAAAAATGTCGGGACTTGCGCAGGCTTCCTTACAGAAGAATGGGCAAATAAACTTTCATTACCAATAGGTTTACCAATTGCTACAGGTATCATCGATGCCCATTCCGCTGTATTAGGTACTGGAGTCTATCAATCTGAAACATTACTTATGGTCATGGGCACCTCTACTTGCCACCTTATGCTTAATGATGAGTTAAAGGAAATCCCCGGTATTTCTGGTGTTGTTAAAGACGCTATTTTGCCAGGTATGTATGCATACGAAGCAGGTCAATCCGCTGTGGGCGACCTATTTGGCTCCTATATGAAAAATCATGTGCCTAAATCCTACCATTGCGAAGCAAAAGAAGCAGGTTTATCTATCTTTGACCTCCTCGAAAAGAAAGCACGCTCGCTCTCCCCTGGAGAAAATGGTTTATTAGCACTTGACTGGCATAATGGGAATCGATCCATCTTATCAGATGCTGATTTATCAGGTGTTTTAATTGGACTTACATTACAGACAAAACCTGAAGAAATTTACCGTGCTTATCTTGAAAGTACAGCATTTGGGACAAGAATCATTGTAGAAACCTATTTGGAGTGGGGGATGAAAATAGAAGAAATTGTCGCATGTGGAGGATTACCTCAGCGCAATGACCTTCTTATGCAAATTTATGCCAATGTTTTAAATAAACCAATAAAAGTTTCTAAATCTGATTATGCACCTGCAATTGGCGCTGCCATATTAGGAGCAACTGCCGCAGGTAATAAAAATGGAGGATTTAGCAGGATGGAAGAAGCAGTCAAGCATATGGCTTCACCAGTTGAAAAAACGTATTATCCTCATCCAGAACATGTACAGATCTATGAAAAATTGTTTTACTATTATAAAGAAATGCAAAATTACTATGGTATACAGCATGTAGAAATGATGAAAACATTAAAAAAGCTGCGAAATCAAAAGAATAAACCCATTGAATTAATGTCTACCTAAAAAATAGAGCTTCAATCCTAATAAAAAGGATTTGAAGCTTTTTTATATGATTGCTCTATGCAAATAACATAACTCCAATATTTGCAAGAAATAATATCCATTGAGAAAATCAGAGTTTCAAGGCTTGTACATCCTCTTCCTGAAACAATCCGTTATTAGATTTAAAGCAAGGAGCTTTTGAAATTGATTTTCCACTTACAATATGATTATGATTAATAGGTATCCCCCTTTATTAAAACAGAAAATTCTATAGGATAACATTGGAGGAACCATGTTACAAAAATTTGGCTTTTCACAATATGAGAGTAAAGTTTATGAAGTTCTGGCGACAAGCGAGGAGCCTATGGACGCTACTACCATTGTTAAATATTCAGGTGTCCCAAAGGCAAAAATTTATGAAGTGATCTCACGCATGATTGAAAAAGGCATGATAATGGATTCCATTTCAGATAATAAAAAGCTTTATACCGGGCTGCCACTATCGCTTGCGATTGAAAAATTAACAACAGAATTTCAAGCAAACGTTGAACAATTAAAAAAGAGCGGCATCAAAAAGCGGTCCTACAATGATGAGCATGTCTGGAGCTTAAAGGTGGATACATCCATTCGTGCCCAAAGTAAACAGCTTGTTCAAGAAGCCAAAGAATCAATCCGTATTTCGGCTTGGAAGGATGACCTAGACGAATACCTGCCATTGTTAACTGAAAAAGAAAAACAAGGCGTAGATGTCGAGGTGCTGGTCGTTGGTGAATTGGAAACATCCTTATCGACTATTCATTCACTGATTCCAGCAAAAGAACACCATTCATTAGAACGGTTTCGCTTGATTATCGTTGACGATAAAGAAGTCATTTTTGCCGGCATGGAGGATCAATCCTGGCAAGCCATGAAGACAATGTCAAAACCATTTATCAAGGTTTTTACCGAGTTCTTCTACCATGATGTGGCACTGGCAAAAATTAATGAAAAGCATTTTGATCTGTTGATGAATGATGAAGAGATCAAAAACATTCTGATGAAATTGCGCTACTAGGTATTTTTTTCAATACAAATAGAGGCTGACTCATATGAGCCGCCTCTCTTACCGAAGAAATTAGGAAGAAATCGCTGCTATTAACGCCATATCAATCATATCATTAAAGGTTGTTTGCCGTTCTTCAGCAGATGTTTCTTCACCAGTGATAATATGATCACTAACCGTTAAGATTGACAGGGCATTAACACCATATTTTGCGGCAAGGGTGTATAGAGCGGTTGTTTCCATTTCCACAGCCAGTACCCCGTAAGCGGCTAATTTCTCTACTATTTCCATGCTATCACGATAAAAAATATCCGCTGTTAAAACATTTCCCGCTCGTACAAACAGTCCTTTTTCAACTCCAGAATCATACGCCTTCTTTAATAAATCAAAGCTTGCACATGGGGCAAAATCAATTCCCGGAAAGGTTAGGCGGTTTATATTCGAATCGGTACAAGCTGTCATCGCAACAATGACATCTCGCACATTCACATCCTTTTGAATCGCACCGCATGTTCCCACGCGAATTAAATTTTTTACGCCATAGTCACGAATCAGTTCATTGACATAGATCGAAATAGAAGGAATTCCCATACCAGTACCTTGCACAGACACACGTTTTCCATTAAATGTTCCAGTAAATCCTAACATTCCTCTTACATTGTTATAGCAAATGACATCTTCCAAAAATGTCTCCGCAATATATTTTGCACGAAGCGGATCTCCAGGCAATAGAATAGTTTCTGCGATTTCACCTTGTTTAGCGTTAATATGTGTACTCATTTTATTGATCATGACAATTGGGTAACAATTGTCATGATGTTCACCTCCATCGTAAATAGTAAAAAACTAGATTTATATTTTTTCGTTCATTTCTCTATTTCTAGTAAAAGACATGAACGAATGATCATGTTGAGCCATTGATATCACTGCAGCTCCCAAAGCGGCAATAATAATTAAACCTCCAACTTGAGGGTTTAAGGAGACTGATCCTTTCTCGATCACAACCCCTCCGAGAAACGATCCAAAAGCAATACCAAAATGAAGGGCAGAATTATTTAAGCTTTGCTGAATCTCAGAGGTTTCAGGAGCAGACTCGATTAGATAGCTTTGCATAGCAGGCGTAATCGCCCAGCTTAACATGCTCCAAATCATCATGATCGCTAAAAATAACGGAAGAGCGAAAGTCGTAAATGGAATGGAAAAGATGGCAATTCCAAAAACAACCGTCACAAACAAAATGGTAGGCTTTGTACCGAACCGGTCAGCTAGAAACCCGCCAATACCTCCGCCAGCTACGGCAGCAACACCAAAGATTAAGTAGACAATACTTACCCATGTTCCATCAAGGCCAATCTCCATTTTTAAGTATGGAGTTAAATAGCCATATAGTGTTAAATGCCCTGCCAAAAATAAAAAGGAAGTGAGCTGGGCAAATAATACCTTCCGATTCTTCAACGTACGAAGCTGAACCCTAATCGGTATGGCAGGCTTCGGATCAATTTTATCCATAAAGAAATACACACCGATTACTGAGAGCAGTGTTAACGCGAGAATCAGAATGAATGGAGCCCGCCAGCCAAATTCATTCCCTAACATCAAGCCGATAGGAACACCTAGCACAAGAGAAGCGCTGATTCCCATAAATACCACGCCAATAGCACGCGCCCGGTATTTTTCTGCAACAATGCTTGAAGCAATCGTTACACATAATACGACAAGCAAGGATCCGCTCGCAGCGGAAATAATTCGAGCGATTAACAGCATGCTATAGGATGGACTGAAGACAGCCAAGCCGTTCCCGATGAAAAAGATTAATAACGAAAGCAAGGTTAATCGCTTTCGCTCAACACCCGCTGTCATGGTCAATAAAACCGGTGCCGCAACCGCAAAAACAAGTGAGAACACTGTGATAAGAAATCCTGCTTTTCCCAGGCCTATATTTAAATCTGACGAAATTAAATCAAGGATCCCGCCGATTATCAATTCAACCATTCCAACAACAAACGAAACGATTGTTAATAAGTAGACACGTTTATCCATTCTCTTGCTCCCCTTTTTCAAAGTTACTACTAAGATAGTAACCTAAAACAAAATTCTAAACAAGAGATAATTTAAAAAATGACAAAAATGGATAAATAAAATGCTATAGGAGCAAATACAGTGGCTGATATGATTTATTACGAGCTTTCCAGTAGAGGAGAAATCTTTTCATTGAACTCAAAAACTTTTATTGCCTGTCTAGTAATTAATCAAATAGATTTTAATTATAAAAACAGGATAATAAGCAATTGTAAATTATTTATTGCAACTGCATGAGAATTTATGATGTTTTTCAAAAAATCCACAGATTGGAAAAATCAATAAAATAATCCCTTGAAAATTAGATATTCTCAAGGGATTTTATTGATTAATTTCGTCTTTCATTCACCTAGAATACATTTCCTTACTGCAAAGTTCGCAAAAACTATGATTTTTCAATTACTTGGATGGTTTCTAATTCACCTTGTCAAAAAATCGTTGAAGTTCATTTTGGAGTTGATGAAAAGAGGAAATAACAAATGAGAACGGCAAAGTTTATCGATCAATCGATAAAATTCAACCGCTCCTCTAGATTTTTTTCATACGTTTTTGCAAGTTGCACAATATCATGATCAACAACATTTCTACCTCTCATTTTTGTGATGATCTGATCTAAACATTCTATATTATTATCTATCTTTTGAACATCAGAAAAGAAATCGAGCAGCGCTTCGTTCGATTCTTTTGGACGTGCAAAATCAACCACATAAACTTTATTACGTAAAATCAGGTTGTATCTCGTCGTCATTTTATTCTTCCTCCCTATTTCTAGCTTTCCTATATTTAGTAGTTCTATTATAACTGAATATTCAGTTAATTGTCGTTAAAAAAATTTTCCAAAAAAATTAGAATGGGACGATAACATTATTTCGTCCCATAATAAAGCTATGCTTCCTCTAATAAGGCTTTTGCCGTTTGCTCATCAGTAACAAGAACATCTATTAGTTTCCCTTCCAATGATGCCTTTATCGCCTTAACTTTTTCCACTCCGCAAGCTACTCCAACAACTAGCGGAATATCTTTTAGTTTCTCTACTTCCAAAGCAATAACTTTTTCATTCCATGACACATTTGATGCCTGTCCATGCTCATTGATAAAGTTATAACAAATATCTCCGACTACATCTGATTGATCAAAATATTCTTGATGCTCCTGCCCTAAATAGGACTTTACCATTGTCGAATGTTCAGGAGTTCCGCCAATCCCTACAATCGCTATATTCGCTTTCGTACCTAAAGAAAAGATATTCTGGATTGAGGTTTGCCTCATAAAGATTTCTTTCGCTTCTTTCGAATCTACAACAACCGGAGCATGGAGGAGCTTATATTGAGCTTGCATTCTTTCAGCAAACGTAGCTGCTATATGATTGGCATGAATATCAACCCGCTCATTTCCCATTCCGCCAACTAGCGGGACAAACGTAACAGTTGGAAATTGCTGGTTGGTAGAAATCGCTTCTACCATTTCATGTATCGTCGTTCCAGACGAAACTCCAATGGTTTGTCCATCCCGGATGACTCTTAGCAGATATTTACCCGCTGCAGCTCCTACTCGAGCCTTTGATGATTCATTACCAAGGTTTGGAACACAAACCACTTCACGCAGCCCATATAACCGTTCAATCTTTCCTTCAAGCTGTCTAAAGGGGTGAATGGTATCGTCGTGAATAATAATTTCCACAATCCCAAGCTCTCGGGCTTTGGAGAGGTATTTCGAGATCAGCGAACGGCTTACCCCAATTTCGTCGGCAATCTGTGATTGAGTAGCCCCCTCCTCATAGTACATATGTGCAATTTTTACAAGCAATCTTCTATCTTCAAAAAAGGACAAATCAGCACCCCCTTTATTCCGTTCTTTTCAATTCATGTCTAGGTGACATTACCCTTTAAATTCTATTACACTGCCATCTTTAAATTTTGGAAGCTCATAAGGACTTGCAAATACAGCTCCTGGAAGAACTTGTTCAGCTGGCTCTGAGAAATAAATTGAAATATGACCAAGTTCCTTTAGATTATTGTTTGCTGCTGAGCCTACTGCTGTAATGGTAAATTGTTGATCATCTACTTGAAGAATGCCTCCAACCTTAATTGGTTCATCTGAGCTATCTTCTTCGAATTCATGAATAACAGCTACTTCTTTTAGTTCTTGAGGTGCTTGAGGACCAAATAAGATGACAATTTTTTCTTCTTCAAATGATAAGGCTAATGCTCCAATTTCTTTTACTATACTTTTATACATGTTCATTCCTCCATTTTTAGATAGCATTCTACACTATTAAAAGTTTACTCATACATTCCAAAACTCGCAACATAAGCGATGACAACAGCAAGTACACCTGTGATTAAGCGACTGTACAATACAGCAGGCACCCCATATTGAACGGTTTCCGGTTTTGCTTCACCTAATGATAAACCAACCGGTACGAAGTCCGCACCAACCTGCCCATTTATAGCAAATAATGCTGGAAGGGCAAACTGCGGCGGAATGTTTCCTGCAGCTATTTGCGTACCAATCAACACCCCAATTACTTGTGCAATGACGGCACCAGGACCAAGCACTGGAGATAAAAATGGCAAGGTACAAACAAAAACAATGACGATTAAGCCCCAAAGTGAACCTGCCAATGGTGATAGGAAATTCGCAATCACATCACCGATTCCAGTGTAATTGATGATTCCAATTAACATACTGACAAATGCCATAAAAGGAATAATGTTTTTAATCAACATGTCTACGGAATCACGGCCTGCTTGATAGAATGTTCCAGTAACCTTTCCAATGCCTCTTGAAAATTTCATTAAGAAATTATCATTGCTTTCTCGATTTTCTTTCTTTAACTTCTCATAGTTTTCTTTAAAGCTTTCTTTATCCTTAGTATCAAACTTAGGAGTTTCTGCTTCTTCTTGCTGGCTTGTTACAACTGTTGCTTCGTCAGCTAGTTTAATTTCTTTCTCCGTTACACCTGATACAAATATATCTTCTGTAATGTGTTTTGCTAACGGGCCAGATGGAGAAGAAGGCAAAATATCCACTGTTGGAATACGCTTCATTGGATATAGACCGATTCTTGCTGTTCCTCCACAGTCAATAACAACGCACATCATCTCATCTTCAGGTACAGAGTTTTTGAAGCCATCGACAGCTTCCGTTCCTGATAACTCTGCAATTTTCTTGGCAACAGGGTGAATTCCGCCACCTGTAATGGAAACAACCTTTACTTTTTTTCCTTTCGGTTCAATTCTAAGACCGACTCCCCAACCGCCTGAACCTTTATCAACAAAAATTGCTCGTTGTGTCATGATGATACCTCCTCGTAATTAAGAATTCGCTTCCATTTTTCTAGCAAGATATTTTGTAATCAACTCTGTGATTACTCCGCGCATCAACATAATGACAATCCCGACTAAGAAGTAACGAACCGCAAGTTCTGACATCGAATAGCCTGCTTCCGCTAAACCATTGGCGATTCCCAAATAAACAAAGAGCTCACCAGCATTAGCATACGGAAATAACGCTGTAACTGGATGTAAGAAGGATACTAAAGAATCAAAAAAGGCTGGTTTTTGTTTTTCTGGAACAAAACGACCAAATGTATAAGCCATTGGATTCGTTAATAACAAGATTGATAAGATTGGCATTAACGTATATCGTAAGATCATATATTTAGCAGCGAATTGAATAACTTTATTAACTCTATCTTCCCCAACAAATTTAATAACAGCATACGTAAATGTTAATAAAACAACTAACGTTGGAACAATGCCAGTTAATAGACTCATAAATTGTTTTCCACCAGCATTAAACATTCCAATAAAATGTTCACCAAACCATTGAATCCATTCCATTATTTAAACACTCCTTCCCATTAAACCATGGAGATATTTTTTTTCGATATCGACAACAAGGCATTTTCAGCAGCTTTTGCAAGAGCTGAACTGATTGCTGGCATTTTTTTGCGCTTCTCCCCGCTATTTTCTTGAACACTATCTAGTACAGCTCCTACATGCTGTCCTTTATATTTCTCCAACTCTTTAAACTTTGATAATACCGAAAAACCATTTACGACATGACATTCTTGAATAATATATTGATTGTCCACCACTAGCATCGCAATCGCTCCAGGGCGGAATTGCCGTCTTTCCATACCAGAAAACAAATAATATCCCTCTTTCTGAGTGTAACGGCTTACAATCTTATCCATACTTTTTCGATAATAACGTACTTGTATAAAGGTTAGGGCATATTGAATGACTAATAAACAACAGAGAATAATGGCAATTTTCATAAAGAGCATCCACCCCTCATTTATGTTTTCTAAAAGGTGTTACAAAACTGATGAAAAGATTTGGCTTGCAACACCCTTTATAGTTTTACAATACGATTGTACTTTCCCTTAAACTGTTGGGAATAACGTATCTTGAAGCGCTCTCAGCTTCCAAACTGTTGTTGAATGATCTAATTCAACATCGTCAGTTGTAAGGAATTGACCTTGACGAATATCCCTTTTCGCAACAACCTTTCCGCTGATGAGGCCGATTGGAATATGTCCGTTACGCTTCATTTCTTGATGTGTTTCAAGAACACCGCGTACAGAATAACCGCCAATACCATCTAATGTTTCTCCTGCTTTAATATCACGTTTTGCAACCGTAACCGTATCTGATACCGGTGCACCTAACGGATGAATCGATGAATCATGTTGTAAAACAGCCTTTGCGATTGTAATTGGTGTTTCTAAACTTGCTAAGTGATATGGGCGATATAGAATGTGATGGTCTCTTTCACCTTTTTTCAACAAATAATTTAATTCATGTGCTACACCTTCATTTTGTCCCTTTACAATGACAAATACCCCAGGTGCCAGACCGTCTACATATTCAACTACACCATATTGACTTAAAACTCCGCCTTTTTCTTTAAGATCTAAATCTTTTAATACGGAATCAAGATCCCCAGCAATACCATGCATTCCAACAACATCTGGAACAAATCCAATCGCATTGGACAATAAGTTCATTTCCGCCATCGTTTTCGTACCATCTTGGAACGCAGCCAGCATATGTGCTGCCATTTTATTCTTTTTAGCTTCTTCTCTTGCTGTATCTGGATTTGCTGTAACTCGTAATTTGTTATTCTTTCCTTTACCAGCAACTAAAACTTCCATACCCATTGTTTTCGCAAACTCATATAACTCAAGTGTTGCTGCTGGCTCATCACCTGCTGACCCTGTGTAAACCAAGCCAGCATTTTTAAATTGTTGATGCATGATGGAACCGATTGTGATATCGACTTCAACATTTAATAAAACAAGGTGTTTTTTAGCTGTTAAAGCCTCTAAAGAAATATTAGCTCCAACTTCTGGAACACCAGTAGCATCAACAATTACTTCAACATTTGGAGAATGAATCACTTCACGAAAATCATTTGATACAACGATTGATTCTTTTCTTGCTGAATGTGATAGATAGAAATCTTCGGCTCTTTTTGCTGCCTCTAAATTGATATCACTAATTCCTGTAACACTCATCCCAGGAATCGTAGAAATTTGAGCAATCATTCCAAAACCCATTTGTCCAGCACCGATGACTCCTACTTTAATTGGTTCATTCGCACGTTCTCTTTCTAAAAGCTGTTGATAAATAGACATATTCTAATATCCTCCCTTTGTGTAAATCAAAAATATATAACTTTTGTTAATCTCAATAACACTTTTAAAACTTACATAACAATTATTCCTTTTAAGAACAAAAATAATTAATTTGTAACATATGTTACAATCATTATCATTTGCTACTGGTTATGTGTTCATTCTAAAATGAAATGAAAGGGTTGTCAACAATAAAATTTGAAATAATATAGGTGAAGGGGTAAAAATATGATGTAGGCGGGTTTCATTCATACATATTTTTAAGAGTGTTTATAAATTGCAGGAAGCTAAGGCAGCGTTCTTAAAGGGCTACTCTGGTAAACTTAAGCTATCAGAGGAGTTTTATGCTATTGGCCATTTGTTTTATCGTGAAATTCCGGTATATCGGCGATTTTTTACAATTTATCGGCGAAATTCCAATTTTATCGGCTATTTTTTCGATTTATCAGCGAAATTCCAATTTTATCGGCTATTTTTTCGATTTATCAGCGAAATTCCAATTTTATCGGCTATTTTTTCGATTTATCAGCGAAATTCCAATTTTATCGGCTATTTTTTCGATTTATCAGCGAAATTCCAGATTTCCTTTTTAAATAAATTTATAATGGAACCTATTTCAAAAATATCAGAGAATCGTTTACAAGGAGGAAGTAAGATGAAAAAGCAAATTCAAATTATTAGAGGAGAACAAATAGTAAAATCATTGGAAAATACAAGTAGACAGTACTTAGTAGGAAGGTTATCACGCCCTCAAGAGCTTGATTATATCGAAGATGAAAAGTTGGAGATTGGGATTACTTCATATGATGAATATATTAGCGAATTTCCGCATTATCATACACAAGCTTATGAATATCAGTTTATTGTGAAAGGGATGACCGAATATATAGATGTAGAAACCAGAGAAGTATATACCTTTAAACAAGGCGACTTTTATGTGACACCTCCTGGAATTAAGTATGCACAACGTTCACAACCAGGTACCGAGATTTTTTTCGTTAAAACACCGCCAGGAAACGATAAACAGGTGATTGAGACGACGGATGAAATAAAAGAATGGTTACAAGGAGGAAAATAATAAAGCCAACTTGGATTGTTCGTTTAACTGAAACAAGGATACATAAAATAATCCACCGTTTTTTTGTTCAAAACTGGTGGATTATTTTTTATTAAAAATTAATTATTGCTTTTTCTTGTACTTTCTAATTATTTTTCTTGATTCGTTTAAATCATGCATTAACCGATAAGGTTTGCTGGCAATTCTTATTGGGAGTTTCGATAAAAAGCTGCTTAGATCCTTCTTATACTCACTCGTTATTCGAGATGGCTTTGTTGAGACGCGTTCATATATCTCTTTGTAAAATTCTTTCATAATATCCACCTTCAGCTCAACGATATGATGACATTCCTTGCATTCAATTCTGGTAATTTCATCATTAAGATATACGAGCACATGTGGTGTCTCATCATTGCAATAAATACAAAAAAGATTAGCATCCATCTCAGATCTTTTCAATGTTTATCGCCCCTTTTTCATCAATTGCTAAAGTAAAACTTTATTTCGCGATATCTCCCTACACTAATACTAAACATTAAAACTAACGCTATACAATAAAGCGAATCTTTGTCATGGTTATTATACTATAGGTCCCCCACTCTTTCTAAAAGAGCTGCTGCTGTTGATTCATCAATGATTAACACGTCAAGGCAGTGGCTATTTAGTGCTCCTAAAATACTTTCAACTTTATTTAATCCTTCTGCCACAGCAATAACATCATCAATTTCCTTTAGTTCTTCCAAGGTTATTCCAATCACCTTATCATTTATAGGGTGATTGATTAACCTTCCATTTATATCGACAAAGCGGGATGAGATATCACCCACGGTTTCCACCTTTTTAAATTCCTCTAATTCTTTTGCTGTTAAGTAACCGATTTTTTCTAGGATGGAATCATGATATGGGTTTCCAATGCCGACAATAGCCATATCAACATTTTTTCCTTCTTCAAGGACATATTTAACGTCTGTCATATCGACTAACCGTTCTTTTAATTCCCCAGACTCAATAAAAGCCGGGACATAAAGATACGAGCACGCTGCATTCATTTTTTTCGCCAATTCATAAGCTAATTGATTAGCATGAATTTCAACATGCTGACTTCCCATTCCTCCTACTAATGGGACAATTTTCATATGCTCTCTTCTTTCAAACGGGTATTCCTTCACAAACTCCGCTAACGTCGTTCCCCAGCTGATTCCTATCTTTTTTACACGCTTTAAATTTTTGGATACGTAGTTTGCTGCTGCCTGACCGACTGCTTTTTTGCTTAGCTCTTTGGAACTTGCATTTGGAACAACGACAGCGTCCTTTAAGTTAAATCTTGTCTCAAGTTTGTTTTCAAGCTCAACTGTATGTAAGCTTTCATCCTTAATAAACACTTCGACTATTCCGTATTCCTTAGCCTTTTGCAGATGCTTCGAGATAACAGGCCTTGATACTCCAACCCTTTTCGCAATCTGCTCCTGAGTTAATCCTTCTATATAATACAAGCTAGCCGTTTTCACTAGCTGTCTTCTTTCTTCCCAGCTTAGCATAGCTTCACCTCAAGCCTTTAATTATATGTTTTAGTTCTATCATATCGTATTTACTGGTTGGACTGCTATGGTAAGAGTGTGTTTTTATACCAAAAACAGAAAACACCTCTCTTTTAATAAATAGGGAGGTGAACTTCATCTCTTATTGCTGTTCTATATTAGGAGCTTTTATACGTTCTCCCGCCATCTAATAAGATAACTTGCCCATGAATGTATTTAGCTTGATCACTGCATAAATATTTAACAGCACTCGTAATATCGGAAGGCTTTCCCAATCTCCCGATAGGAATTTCATTTGTTAATTGTTGCTTCGCTTCATGTGAAGGATATAGTGAATCAAGCATTTCAGATTCAATCACTCTCGGTGCCAAAACATTAATAGTTATCCCCAACTTACCTAAATCTGTTACTAATGATCTTATGAATCCGAATGCTCCCCCTTTAGAAGAGGCATAGTGGATTCCACCGCCGGATCCTGTTATGGCAGAACCCGACCCTATAATGACGACACTGCCACCAAATTCTAAAATAGGATAAAATGACTTTATACTATAAAATAAACCATGCAAATTAACGGCCATCGTCTTCTTCCACGTTTCCCAATCAATTTCTTCAAATTTTATTCGCTTTGTAATCCCTGCTGAGTAGACCAGAAGATCGATTGTTCCAATTTGCTCCTTTACTTGCTTTGCTAAATCTTCAATGCTCTTCCATTCGCTAGCATCTGCTTCAAAAACAAAAAGTTTATTTTCCTTTCCATATTCATTCTTCATTTTGGTAAGAGCCTGTTTATTAATGTCAGCAATCGCCACCGTATTGCCTTCCATTACGAAACTCAAAGCAATGTCCTTACCAATACCAGCCGCTCCCCCGATAACTAAAACATTCTTCATTTTATGGTGGCCTCCTTGCCTATAAAAAGAGTTTCCCCATTTACCAAACATGTAGAGGATGAGCTTAAAAGTAAAATCATATTGGCTATTGTTGCTCTGATGTTCATTTTTATCTGTTCCGATAAGGATTCATCATGAAGTTGAACAGAAGGAGAAATGGTATTGACCCTAACTCCTTTTTCTTTATATTCTCTTAATATCCCTTTTGTTAACGCGTCTAGAGCACTTTTTGTTGACGCATAATGGGGACCTATTCCTCCTGTCTCAGCTGCTTGGGAGGAAATATTAACAATAACTCCTCCTCCATTTTCCACCATTAAAGGTATAATCTCCTGGCAACATAAAAACGGAACATCTAAATTAACCGCAAAAGTATCTAGCCATTCCTCAGGTGTTAATTCGTGTAAAGATCTTGGAGAAGCAATCTCTGATAAATTAATGAGGATATCTATTTTTCCACTCTTATCCAATATCTCTCCGATTAAGGATTTTACTGTGTAAGGAGTTCTTAAATCACCTGTTATTGTTTGTATTTTACTACCATCAATGCGAAGTTTAGTAAAAATCTCCTCAACCAAATGGTCTTCATTAAATTGGTGTTGCCATACATTAGCACCTGCTTTTTCAAGTATTTCACAAATCTCGATACCGAGATGATCTGCCACACCTGTGACCAGTGCTACTTTATTATTCAAATTGAAATGATACATGGCACCCTCCATTATTTGTAGATTATGGTTTTATTAACACCTTTAGAATCTGTTCACTAGGATCATGTGCACATTCGATCGCCTCGTTTAGCTGGGCTAGAGAAAAGCGATGAGTCACCATTTTTTCAACATCAAATACTCGATTTCTTAACATTTCCAAAGCAACCTGATAATTATATGGATTAGAGGAATAGGAGCCAATAATCTTAACTTCATCATTAAAGAATCGTGCTGCTTGTACCGGAACCAATTCGTTTTTAAATGGAGCAAAAACTAATATGGTTCCTCCCCTTGCTACACATTCCATCGCTTGAGGCAAAAGGGACTGGATCCCTGCTGAAATGATCACAATATTTACGCCCAATCCATCTGTTATATCCATGATCTGTTGAACGACATCCTCATTCTTGCTATCAATCGCATAATCTGCACCAAATTCTAACGATTTATTTAAGCGATATGGGTTAATATCACTTACCATTATTTTTCCTGCCATTAAATACTTTGCAATTTGGACTTGCATACAACCAATTTGACCAGCACCCATAATAAGTACTGAATCACCAGGCTGAAACAATATGGACTCAAACCCATGAAGGCAACATGCAATTGGCTCAACCAAGGCACCTTCTTCATAGCTCAAATCCTCTGGAATTTTTCCCATTGTATGTTTAACATGTAATGACGGGACTCGTATATATTCTGAAAATCCTCCAGGATCAAGATTTGTTTGCTTAAATTGCGGGCATAAGCTATAAGATCCTTTTCTACAATAATGGCATGTAAAACAAGGAACATGGTGTGCAACAAATACCCTGTCACCAACCTGATAACCATCTACTTCACTTCCAATCTTGACAATTTCTCCTGAAACCTCATGTCCTAGTACGGTTTTAGGAGGTACTGTCTTCTCCAAAGCCTTATGAATATCTGTTCCACATAAGCCACAGGCATGCATTTTGAGTAAAACTTCATCTTCTTTTATTAATGGAAGAGGCATCTCTTGAAATCGAAAGTCACCTTTGTCATAATAAACAGCAGCCTTCATTCTTTCACCCCAATTGGCCAAATTTTGTTTGTAAAAAGTTCAGCAGCTCCTTATAGCCATGCATTTTGTTCGATATCCAATACCTTCCTCCGAATAAACGATATTTCCCAATTCTTATAAAGGATTTTCCAGCATATCCATAATTTTTTACTGACAAACCTTCAATGTCCTCCCAAAGATATTCATGCTTTCTGCCGAACCCCTCAAAGATAATTGAATTGGTTGTAACGGTAACAGAAGAAGGATTATGAAGTCCCATTAATGTTGATAACAAAAGAAGCGGCATCGTGATGATAAGTAACTGATAGAATGGAAGAGGACCTTCCATTAAACTTCGATAAATGGCCCAAAGAAATAAGCCCATCATTAAAAATACAGGCAAAATAATAGAAACCCAAAGAACTGGTTTGCTATAAACATATTTTTTCATGACCATTCCTCCAGTTTTATTCTAAACGGTGCTCAGGTCCAAACTAAGTAAACTCCTTTTCCTTAGCAGACCGAGCACCTTGGTTTATAAATGGCTTTCCACTACTATGAAGCAAATATTAATCAAGATATTCGATAATTTTTTTAATATCCTCATCTACTCCTACCCCTGTAAGGAAAGAAAGTGTATGAATAACAGGCTTACTTCCTACCCCGCTTACTGGTGTAGTTGTCACAATAAGGTCTGCTCGTTCAGCCTTAGATGGGACCTCTGAAGCTTTACATTGTTCAACTACCACGTCATACCCTTTACTCTTTAAAACCTCCTCTACCTTTTTTGCTACTACTGTTGAAGTTGCAACTGCTGTACCACAAGATACTAAAATACGTTTTGCCATGTTTGTTTCCTCCATTCCTCATTTTCTTTTATAGACTCTTTGTATTTTCGTTAGCCTCAATTACTTGCTCAGCCTTTAATGTTATTGGATCCAATCCCATCTGTTTTGCATATTGTTTTTTGATATCATTCCGAACCCAAAACCATAGTAATGCATAGGCAATTGCAGCAATAATAGCACCTATAAAATATGGATTACTTGGATCTAATAAGCGAACAATAATCCATGGAATAACATGTGATCCTAAATCGATGCCAGAAATGCTGGTAGCTCCTTCTGGGAAGTCAAATCCAACAGCCCTGCCCATCGTGGTTGCCAAGTCTGCAAGATTGGTAGCTATAAAGAATACAATCATTAACGTTACGATACTATTAATGATCCCCCTAATGATATTTCCTCTTGCGGCTGCAACCGCCCAGACAACTGTGAATGGCAACACAGAGAAATCTGCAAACGGCAACATTCCATTGTATGGAAGGGTAACAGCCAGAAGAATGGTAATTGGGACCATAATTAACGCAACGGCCATGTTTGATGGTGTGCCAATTACGATTGCTGTATCTAATCCGATATAGACATCCTTTCCTGGAAACCTTTTATTAATCATTTCCCTGGCACCTTCGGAAATTGGAATAAGCCCTTCCATTAATAAAGCAACCATTCTAGGCATTAAAATTAATACCGCTGCCATTTGAACTCCCAGCATTAATACGCCTTTCACATCATATCCACCAAGTAAACCGATAATCATCCCTAGTACTAACCCCATAACAAGCGGTTCTCCAAAAAGTCCAAATCTTTTACTTAATGTTTCTGGATCAGCATGAAGTTTATTTATACCTGGAATTTTATCGAGTATTCGATTACTAGCATACGTAATCGGTGCAAAATTAACTGTTTCAGAATGAGCCATTGAAACACCTTTTAATCCGAAATGATGCTCGACTGCAGGTGCGGTCCAATCAGCTAATTTAAGCGTAATAGCTGACACAATTAGTCCCACTACTAATGCTAAAACCATGTTGTCATAGGCATAATAGGTTACAGATGCCGCAAAGATTAAATGCCAAAAGTTCCAAATATCTACATTAAGTGTCTTGGTTACATTTAGTGAAAGCATCACTACATTTAAAAGTAAAACTAATGGAATCATAAGTGGTGCAACTGGTGTTCCAAATGATATTGCAGCCCCAATTGGCCAGCCGACATCTAAAATATCCAAATTTAGACCTAAAGAAGTCACCATAGCTTGTGCGGCAGGCCCAAGAGCACTAGTTAAAAGACCAATAACGAGATTCACACCTACAAACCCAATTCCGATTGTTACACCTGCTGTAAATGACTTTTTAAACCCTTGTTTAAGCAGCATTCCAAAAATCGTCATAATAATCGGAAGCATGATTGTAGGACCCAAATCCAAAACAAAATCAACAGCCTGTTTAATCATTCATCCACCTCCTCAATATAGAGAGCGCTTACATTTTTGACGCCCTTAACATCTCTAAACACTTACTCGATTTAGTTCTTTATTAAGTATATTTGTTACTGCTTCAGCACTTTTTGCATCTTGTAATCGTGACATCGTTTCTTCGTTTTGAAAAACCCCCATTAGTCTTTCTAACATCACAAGTTGATTTTCTGGTTCTTTGATCGCCAACATAAATACGATATCGGCATCAACGGTTTCCCCTGGATTTCCCATCATTTGAAATTGTACCGGTTTATACAATTTAGCGAACGAAATCATGGGGCTGACAATATGTTCAGGGTCTGTATGTGGAATAGCTACCCCCATATTTGCCAATGGCAATCCTGTTGGATAAACATTTTCTCTTTCCAAGATAGCCTGTAGAAATGATTCTTTTACATAGTTTAAATCTTTCAATTTTTTATAAAGAAACGTAATGACTTCTTCACTTTTTTCTGCTTCAACATCTAAAAAAACAACTTGTTGATCTAAACAAAATAACTCCCCCATTTATTCCTCCCCTTTACTCAAAAATATTTCTTACTATACTCTTTTCAAAAACTCTTTATCATAACATGTCAGAACATCATTTACATTTGTTCTGACATGTTACTTTTGTAATAATTATAAAATATTCTTAAAATTCAATCAAGTAGTTTTCACTATTTCTTTTCGTTTCTTTCTTTCCTTATTCGCTAGATTCAGCGCTGCTTCATAAAAGGTTTCAGATACCGTTGGGTGAGGATGGATCATTTTAGCTGCTTCATCTACGGTTCCTTCTAAATACATAAAAGCTGAAGCTTCTGAAATCATTTCCGTTACATGTGGTCCAACCATTGTTACTCCGATGATCTCTCCGTATTTTTCTTCGTAGACAATCTTTGTGAAGCCCGATGTTTCGCCGATGGTAAGGGCCTTTCCGCTACCAACGTGATCAAATTTTTCCGTTATGACTGCAAGGCCTTTTCCACGTGCTTCATCTTCTGTCATACCAACGCTAGCGATTTCAGGAAGTGTATAGATGCAACGAGGGACAACTTTATAATCAATTGTGTCAGCAACACCTGAAGCATTATTTGCCGCAACAATACCTTCAGCGCTTGCTACATGTGCCAGCTGATAACCTCCCACGACATCCCCTACTGCATAAACATTTGCTAAACTTGTTTCCATTTTTTCATTAACTTTGATAAATGGTCCGTCCATTTCAAGCTTTATTTGTGCTATAGCAGAGAGATTGGGCTTTCTACCAATACACACAATCAAGATTTCTGATTCAACAATTTTTTCATTACCTTTTTTGTTGGTACAAATGATGTGTTTGAGTTGATCTGTTTGTTCAACACGTTCGACGGTAGTGCCAGTTAAAATCTGCCCGCCTTTTTTCTTTAATTGCTTTTCTAAAAGCTTTGAAGCGTCTTTATCTTCACTCGGTACAAGACGATCAGCCATTTCGATGATTGTTACGTTCGTGTTTAAGCTGGCAAAAATACAAGCAAACTCAACACCGATCACACCACCGCCGATAATGGTGATCGACTCTGGTATCTTAGGCAAATCAAAAATCGAATCACTTGTATCGAATTGCACAGCTTCAAGTCCAGGTATGCCCGGTACGACTGGTGTAGAACCTGTAGCAATGATGATTTTATCTGCTTGAATGTACTCATACTGTTCATTTGAGACAATCTTAATTTGGTTTTGGGTTTCTATCATGCCAAATCCTTCATAAACATCAATTTTACCTTGTTTCATTAGGAAGGAAATCCCGTTGCGCAACCGATGTATGACATCATCTTTTCGTTTTTTCATTTTCTCAAATGAAAAGGTGAGCTCACCTGTTTCAATGCCCCAAGCTTTTGCTTGTTCAATCGATTCAATGATTTCCGCATGTCTGAGGAATGTTTTTGACGGGATACACCCGCGATTTAAACAGGTGCCGCCCAAAAATTCTGCTTCTATCAACGCTACGCTTTTCCCTAATTCAGCTGCTTGGATAGCGGAAACATATCCGCCAGGTCCTCCGCCTATAACGACAATATCATAGCTTTTTGACATTCTTTGCACCTCCTAAACTAGCAATTCAAATGGATTTTCCAGTACATGTTTAAGCTCTGTTAAAAATGCAGCGGCAGGAGCACCATCAATTGCCCGGTGATCAAAGGAAAGACTGACTGCCATCATTGGTCGTATCACAATTTCCTGATTGATCACAACCGGCTTATCTTGAATTCTTCCTACACCTAAGATCGCTGTTTCTGGCAAATTAATAATTGGAGTAAACGTATCAATCGCATACATACCAAGATTACTAATCGTGAAGGTCGAGCCCTTCATCTCATCTGGAAGTAATTTGAGCTCACGTGCTCGTTTGCCAATATCCTTTGCTTCAGATGTTAATGTACTTAATCCTTTTTTATTAACATCCTTTAACACCGGTACCATTAAGCCATCCTCAAGTGCAACTGCCAAGCCAATGTTTATTTGTTCGTTCATCACAATTTCATCATTGATTATCGAAGCATTAACAGATGGATAACGTGAGAGAACCATACCTGCCGCTTTGATAATGACTTCAGTGAATGATAAACGATAGCCAGTTTGTTTCTCGATTGTTGGCAAAAGCTGCCCACGTAGTTCTTTTACCTTTGTCATATCGATATCACTTGTTAACGTAACATGTGGGGCAGTTGTTACGCTTTTTTGCATACGATCTGCGATCACTTTTCGCATACCAGAAAGCTTTTTACGGTTTGATTGATTTGTTTCTGCTACGGCATTCTGACCTCTTCGGGGATTTACAAGATCGTCTTTTACGATTTTTCCGTTTTTACCTGTACCCGTTATTTTTGAAACATCCACTTGTTCTGATTGGGCAATTTTTCTAGCGAGCGGTGTCATTTTTACAGCTGCTGCCTTATTCTCAGACATATGCTTCACATCTTTTTCATGAATACGGCCATTTGGTCCGCTGCCGGTTACAAGAGTGAGCGCGATTTTCTTTTCTCTTGCCACTCTTCTTGCCGCAGGAGTTGCCCTTACCTTTTCAGTCGAAACAAGTTGTTTTTCTTCAACCGGAGCTGAGTTATCAGTTCCCTCTGTAGTCGCTTTTGAACCTTCCCCGCTTGAATCATCTGAAGAAATCCCTGGTGATTCAGCTGGTACTTCTTCACTCTCTTCTCCGATATAGCCAATGATTTGATTTACCGGGATTTCTTGATCCACATCAAAGTATTTTTTTAGTAAAACCCCATCATCATATGACTCTACCTCGATATTGATTTTATCTGTCATGATTTCAAACAGCGGTTCGCCAATTTCTACCGGATCCCCTTCTTCTTTAAACCATTGAAGGAGGGTTCCGACTTCCATCGTACTGCTTAATTTCGGCATGAAAATTTCCTTTGCCATCGATCATCCCTCCTTATTTGTAGCGAACGATTTCTTTTACAGCTCCGATAATATCTGGTACTTGCGGTATTGCCGCTTTTTCTAGAGTTGGATTATATGGAATGGGAATTGAAAGTCCGCCTAAGCGTTTAATAGGTGCATCAAGATAGTCAAAAGCTTCACTTTCTGCAATCATGCTTGCAATCTCACCGCCAAATCCGCCCCGCTTTACAGCTTCATGAACTACGATTAAGCGGCCTGTCTTTTTTACAGATTCAATGATCGTTTCTTCATCTAAGGGGACGAGTGTTCTTGGATCAACGATCTCTACGTCAACTCCCTCTTTTTCAAGCTCTGCAGCTGCTTCCAATGCTTTATGGACCATAATGGATGTTGCGACAATCGTGACATCCGTTCCTTTCCGCTTCACGTCAGCCTTACCAATCGGAATCGAATACTGCTCCTCAGGAACATCACCTTTCGTTTTATAAAGAAGCTTATGCTCATAGAAAATCACGGGATTATCGTCATCTATCGCAGCCTTGAGCAAGCCTTTTGCATCATAAGCTGTTGAAGGCTGGATCACTTTAAGACCTGGAATATGTGCCATCCAAGCCTCTAAGCTTTGTGAGTGCTGTGCCGCCGCACCTGTACCTGATCCGGCTGGTGTACGCAGCACCATTGGCACACTCCCAATCCCGCCGTTCATATAGCGGAGCTTAGCTGCTTGGTTAACCATTTGGTCCATTGCAATTGTAATAAAATCAGAGAATTGTAGTTCTAAAATTGGTCTCATCCCTGTTAATGCTGCACCAACTGCACCACCTGCAATAGCTGCTTCAGATATTGGAGTGTTACGGACACGCTCAGGCCCAAATTCTTCAATCATTCCACGGGTTACGCCAAAAGCGCCTCCATAAACTCCGATATCCTCGCCTAAAATAAAAACGTCCTCGTTCTGTCTCATTTCTTGACTCATTGCTTCCCTGACGGCTTCTAAATACGTAATCTCTCTCATGCTACGTTCCTCCTTACGCATACACATCTTCTAATAAAGTATTAATGGATGGTTCTGGACTATTTTCTGCATAGGTAACAGCAGCTTCAATTTCCTCTTTTGCTTCCATTTGAAGTTGTTTCGCTTCTTCTTCGGTAATGAGGCCTTCTGAAATTAATAGCTCTTTATACTTCTTAATGCCGTCTCTATTTCTCCATTCTTGCTCTTCCTCACGTGTCCGATATTTTTTCGCATCACTTTTCGAATGCCCTTTCCAACGATATGTTTTTGCTTCAATTAATGTTGGCCCATTGCCGCTGCGAGCATGTTCAACCGCATCGTAAACGGTATTCATCATTTCAATCACATCTGTGCCATCAACAATTTTCCCCGGTATTCCGTAACTGCTGCCACGTTCAGCAATATGTTCAATATTTGTCATTTCCTTTACAGGACCGCTCATTCCATATTGGTTATTTTCACAAATAAAGACGACCGGTAAATCCCAGATGGATGCTAGATTAAGAGCTTCATGGAAACTTCCTTCATTGCTTGCACCATCACCAAAATAACAGAGGACAACATAGCCTAACTTTTTCATTTTTGACGTTAATGCTGCGCCTACAGCGATCGGGATACCCCCGCCTACAATTCCATTTGCTCCTAAATTCCCTTTTTCAAGATCGGCAATATGCATGGAACCGCCTTTTCCTTTGCAGTAGCCTGTTTCCCGTCCAAACAGCTCTGCCATCATGCGTTTAACATCTGCTCCTTTTGAAATACAATGGCCATGCCCTCGATGTGTGCTTGTAATTTTATCTATATCTTTTAAAGCAGCGATTGGCCCTGCTGCAGAAGGCTCCTGCCCAACACATAAATGGGTTGTGCCGTGAATCATTCCTTTAGCAAAAAACTGGTCAACCTTTTCATCAAAATAACGAATTAACCACATTTCTTTATAGAGTGAAATTAGCTTCTCATTGGTGATATGGGGTGGCAATTTAACTGTGCTTAACATCAATTCCCTTCCTCCTTTTACATTTGTTCTTATGTGTTACATTTGTAAATATCGTAATCCTATTATTGAAAATAGTCAAGGTATTGTCTGTAATTTTTTGAATTTTTTATCTTTTGCCTGTTTTCTAAAGGAGGAAAGAATCGGAAGTTACAATAAAATCGTTTAACTATTCATTTTCTAAACACAAAAAACACCGTTCAAAAATAGAACGGTGCAATAAAAATAGTTATATACTTTTTCATTAAATACCAATTTACTTAAGAACTTAACTAAATGAATTTCAATGCAACATATTTAAGGTTTTAGAGCAAAAAATATTCTTTTTTAATTTATGCAGATTTATTGCTTTCTATGGCTTCCCCTATAACTTGGATCCGCTCAACTTTTCCGACCAAAAAGATGTAAGATAAAGCTCCTAACAGTGTAACACATGCAATGAAGGTAAGTGCCGGCGCAAAATTCCCTCCTTTCGCCAAAAAACCAATAATAATAGGAATGATGATCGATGATGTATTACCAATAAAGTTAAACACACCTCCTGCCATACCTATAAGTCGTTTAGGCGCTAATAAGGAAACAAAGACCCAGGTAATCGATGCAAAGCCGTTTCCAAAAAATGCTATGCACATAAACATTATGACTAAGTTTGTATTTTCAACGTAGTTTGCACCAACTATAGATGTCGCCAATAATAGTCCAGTGATAACTGGCACCTTTCTTGCAACGCTGTCAGAAAAACCTCTTTTCACAAGAAAATCAGAGAGGAATCCTGAAGTTAATACACCTGCAAAAGCAGCTATAAATGGCAATGCAGCTAGAAAGCCAGATTTCTCAAAGTCTATTCCTCTATACTCAACAAGATAAGTTGGAAACCAGGTTAAGAAAAACCATAAAGTTGATGTTACTGCAAATTGGCCAATGTATATGCCCCATAACTTCTTGCTTTTTAATACAGTTGCAAAGTCTTTTAAGCCAAATTCAGACTTTTTCGATTTTTCTTCAGAAACAGAATCAAAAACTGCTCCGCCCTTACTAATATAATCAAGTTCTTGTTTATTAACCCGCTTACTCTGTAGAGGATCACGATAAAATAAATACCATAGAAGAGCCCATGATAAACCAATGACACCTGTGATAATAAATAAACCTCTCCATCCAAACCACTGCTGCAAGAATATTAATGTTGGTGTTAAAAAGGCTAATCCAATAAACTGTCCTGAGGTATAGATAGCAATTGCTCTAGCTCTTTCTTTTTCCGGAAACCAAGAAGCAGCTACTTTACTATTGGTTGGAAATGCTGGTGCTTCAAAGGCTCCCAATGCAATACGGAGAAATATAAATCCTGAGAAACCATGGATAAACCCCTGCAGTAAAGTCGCAATAGAAAAGCCAGCTATCCCTATGGTATGGGTCTTTCTGTTACCCAACTTATCTAGTATCCATCCACCCGGTATTTGAAGAGCAGCGTATGTCCATCCAAAAGCTGAAAAAATCAATCCCATCTGAACAGGATCTAAACCTAGATCTTTTGAAATTAAAGGTGCTGCTACTGAAATGTTGCTTCGATCCATATAATTTATAATGACTGTTATAAACAACATAAGAACTACTCCATACCGTACTTTTGTCATTCTATTGCCCATGTTATTCACCCATTTCACCAGTTTTTATTACCATTCAGCGACACTGCCATCCTTATGTCTCCAGACTGGATTTTTCCAATTATGACCGATGTCAGCCATTTTCCTTACATGTTCTTCATTGATTTCAATACCTAATCCAGGACCATCCGGTATCTTCACGTATCCGCTTTCATATTGGAAAACACGATTATCTATAATATAATCTAGTAAATCGCTGCCCTGATTATAATGAATGCCAAGACTCTGTTCCTGAATAAATGCGTTGTGACAAGTAGCATCAACCTGAAGACAAGCGGCTAACGCGATCGGACCTAATGGACAGTGTGGAGCTGCAGCAACATCAAATGCTTCAGCCATTGAAATGATTTTTTTGCATTCTGTAATCCCGCCTGCATGCGATAGATCTGGCTGAATAATATCAACATACCCGTCTATTAATAATTTTTTATAATCCCATTTTGAGAACATTCTTTCACCGGTTGCAATAGGAATGGTCACATGGTTTGCAATTTCACGAAGGGCCTCATTATTTTCCGGCAAAACAGGTTCTTCAATAAACATAGGTCGAAAAGGCTCAAGCTCTTTTGCCAAAGCTTTTGCCATAGGTTTATGTACCCGGCCGTGAAAGTCAATTCCAATTCCAATATAAGGTCCTACCGCCTCTCTTACTGTTGCAATACGCTCAATTACCTGGTCTATTTTTTCATATGAGTCAACATATTGAAGTTCTTCCGTACCGTTCATTTTTACGGCTGTAAATCCACGTGATACAACTTCTTTCGCTGCCTCTCCAACATCTGCCGGACGATCTCCTCCAATCCATGAATATACCTTGATGGATTCTCTTGCTTTTCCTCCAAGAAGTTGATGAACAGGGGCATTGTAATACTTTCCTTTTATATCCCACAAGGCTTGATCAATACCAGATATAGCACTCATTAAGATCGGGCCGCCGCGATAAAAACCAGCGCGATACATAACATTCCAATGATCTTCAATATTAAGCGGGTCTTTGCCAATGAGATATTCCATTAATTCTTCAACAGCTGTTTTAACAGTAGCTGCTCTCCCTTCTATGATTGGTTCACCCCATCCGATAATTCCTTCATCTGTTTCCAATTTTAAAAACAACCAGCGTGGCGGTACTTGGAATAATTCATAACCTGTAATTTTCATAAAATAACTTCTCCTTTTTAGTTGTTTGTTTTTACAGCTGAAACAAATTGGCTTGCTTTTTCTGTTATTTGCATTAAATATTCATCTGTTATCTCATGCTTCGCATTCACAAGAGCGCTTCCAATTCCACAACCAACAGCACCCGCTTTCATAAATTCCTGAATATTGCCTAAATCTACCCCACCAGTCGGAAGCAATGGAATTTGCGGAAGAGGCCCGCGTATATCTTTTATGAAGCCTGGTCCCAAAGTCGCAGGGAAAACTTTGATAATATCTCCGCCATTTTCATAGGCTGATAGAATTTCAGTTGGAGTAAAGGCACCGGGAATGCTCACTGCTCCATATCTTTTTGTCACTTTAATCGTTTCGATATCAACAGTAGGAGATAAAATGAATTTCGCGCCTGCTAAAATTGCTGATCGGGCAGTTTCAGAGTCTAAAACGGTACCGGCACCTACCAGCACTTGATCGCCAAGTTCATCTGATACCTCTCCAATAACAGATAATGCCCTTGGAGAATTCATGGTAATTTCTAAAATTTTCACTCCCCCTTCATGCAGTGCTTTAGCAATTTTTATAACGTCTTCGGGATTTGCACCACGGATTATTGCTACAATTTTGTTATCTAGAATGCTGGACAGTGTATTCATAAAAAAAATGATCCTCCCTTTTTAGTTAACGAGAAACATCTTCTGTTCCTGATAACTTCACAAGCGCTTCTAATATTTCTCTATCAGGCAACCCTTCAATATCACCGTTGACTGTTGTCACTGCTGCACCGATGGCACAGCCTCTCAATACAGATTCTTTAAGAGTAAGGCCGTCCAATAGACCTGACAGCACACCTGCTGCAAATCCGTCTCCTGCTCCGACCGGATCTACTACTTTTTCCACCTTAAAGCTTTCTACATATCCTTTTTCCGACAGAGTCGAATAATAAGCTCCTTTTTCGCCACGTTTAATAATAACGGTTCCAACTCCGTGATGATGAAACAGTTCTGCCATTTCCTCACAGTCTTCTGTCCCCAATAAAAATGCTCCTTCACTTATTCCCGGCAAAACAATGTCTGCCATCTTTGCGATTGCTAAAAGTGTAGTACGCGCTTCTTCATCACTCCATAATTTACGACGCACATTCGGATCAAAAACCACTTTCACATCATGTTTCTTTGCTATCTCAATAGCATAAAAGATACTGTCTCGGCAAGATTGGCTGAGAGCGGGGGTTATACCTGTTATGTACAGATATTTCGTGTTCGCAACATATTCTTCATTAATATCGTCAGGAGTCAAAAAGCTTGCAGCAGAATGTTTACGATAATAATAGACTCGAACATTTTTTTCATTTATCAACTCTTTAAAAAAAAGTCCGGTTGGTGCGTTATTGTCAGTAGCCACCTGACTTGTATCGACTCCCTCTGCTCTGACTGCAGAAAGGATGAACGATCCGAATTCATCCTTCCCTACACGACTGATCCAACCTGTCTTATGACCGAGCTTTGCCAAGCCGATTAATGTGTTGGTTTCGGCTCCAGCCATTTTTGACGAGTAATTCCTGGCGTATCTCATCTGCCCTTGTGTATCAGGAGTAAACAAAACCATTGTTTCTCCTATACTCATTACATCCATGTTAAGCCTCCACTTCTCACTTTTGCTTCTCTTAAGAATGCCCAATGCTTTCTGAGATTTTCTTTGATGTTTGAAGGAGTTTTTCTACAATTAAATCCTTCCGGTTGAGCATTCTTTCTTTAGGTCCAGCAACGCTAATCGCTGCTTGAATTGTATTGTCCGGACCGAAAATTGGGGCAGCTAGACAATACAAACCTTCCTCATTTTCCTCATCGTCAATGGAATATCCCATATCCACAAACATCTCCAATTTCTTTTCTAACTCTTGTCGATTCGTAATCGTATTTCTTGTGATGGGGGATAGTTCAACATGATCCAAAATCGCATTTTTTTCATTTTCGGGTAAGAAAGCTAAAAATGCTTTGCCTAGTCCAGTGCAATATAAGGGTTTACGATAACCCGGTTGAGCCGTTGTTCGAATCGAACGGTTATTGTCTATTTTTGAAACATAGACTAGCTCCCCTTCGGATAATACAGCCATAAATACCGTTTCTTGTACATCTTCCATTAACTTTTTAAGATATGGTGTTCCTTGGGAAGAAATATCCAGTGATTCCATTGCAAGTGTTCCCATTTGAATCAGTTTTGGCCCTAGTTTATACCGTTTAAGGGAATCTTGGTTTAAATATCCTTCCTTAAACAGAGTGCCAATAAGATTAGATGTACTACTCTGAGGAAACGAAAGTTTACCGCTCATTTCTTTAATCGTTAGACCTTCTGTGTGTTGCCCCAATAGTTCAAATACTCTTAATACTCGTTCTGCAGATTTTACTGACATGTCATACCTCCAAAATCACATATGTGATTTAAAATCATATATGTGATTTACTGTTTTAATATTATCATGGCTTTCTTCTATATACAATCATTTTATTTATTTTTTAAACTAAACAAAAATCATCCATCCCTAATTGGCTTGAAAGAAAATGTGAATAAATTAACTCTATAAACCTGGATAAAAAAGCAATTAGACAAAGAGGGTGTCCAAAAAGCCCAGCTTTTTGGACACCCTCTTTTCTAATACTATCATCCTAAAAAATAAATTCTGGTGTAAAAAGTCAGTTATTAGGTGCTCCCTTGGTTGGTGTGGAATCCATTGTAGATGACCAGCTTCCACCGTCCGGCATACGTACCCAAGATTTATCAGCACTTGATGATGAGTAATGGTACTGATCAATGATCGTTCCGTTCGGAGCCTTCAATGTAACATCATCCCCTGTATTATTAAAGTAGCTACTTGTTTCCCAGACAAAGTATCCCTTGGAAGGAATAATAGTTCCACCTGGAATCGTATAAGGAGCTGAACCGGCATTAACATAGTCATCTAGAACATATCCAGATAAATCGACAGCAGCACTTGTTGGATTGTATATTTCTACAAACTCTTTTTGATATTTAGTACCTGAAGCAGGAAGTACCTCATTGATTACAAGTTCATTTGAAATTACTCCACCACCTGAAGAACCTTCTTTTGTGTATCCTGCAGCAAGAGCATCAGACTCAGTAAAGAAAAACACACGTTTTTCAATCGGTATTTGTTTATAATCGTTTGGTGCTACATACTTATTTGTAAAGAAATCTCCTACATACTTATCTTGAGATTGCCCTGAGACACGATCACGAAACTCAAATGGGAGTTCTTGTATAGGGTTGGCTGGGTTCCACATCCCTCGACCGTTTTGTTTTGCTTCCAAATAAGCTTGTTGGTACTCTGTAAAATGAAGCATATTTGGCCAAATATAATACGTTACTGCATGTCCCTGCCGAACCATCTCTTTGTTAACATCTAACGTACCTTTATAGACATGAGCGAGTAAACGACCATAAGCATCTGTTTCTTCAACATCCGTCTCAATCGTTACACTTGTTCCAGCGGGAAGAAGTTGATTCAAATAGTTCTTAGCCGCTGTTCCCCAGGGCTCTTGAGCTTGTCCTTGATAATAGGTTTCAGGAGTATCGATTGAAAGCATTCTTACTTTGTACGTCCCTTTGATGGTTTCTTTGAGATAAACCGTATCACCATCAACTACCCGATCAATCGTAGCCTTATATGTAGCAGCAGATGATGTATTCGGAAAAAGCCCCAATAACGCAATAAGTGCAACAATAGCAGGTAATGCTAGAGATAATAATCTGTTTTTCATTACAAAGCCTCCTTTTTATTATTAGATACACTTAAATTAGACCAATTAATTATTTAAATAGTATGAATACTTAATTAATATATTGTAAATTTATCGTTACTTTTTTAGTGTTATCCTTCCTTAACCTGTTAGCAAGATTGCTTCAAAGCTTTATTTTTCACTTAAACAAATAAGAGAATAACCCAATCGGCTTATCTAAGCCTTTTTGAGCCATCCTCTTCAGCTTTTTTATAGCAGTTTAGCAGTTTAGTCCGTACTTTTATTTAAGCGAATACGTATAAAAATACTCCCAGAGATTAGTACATTCCAAAACTAGCAAAATAAGCAATCACGACGGCTAATGCACCAGTAATAAGGCGGCTGTATAAAACCGCGGGTACACCGTATTGAACCGTTTCAGGCTTTGCTTCTCCCAGCGATAAACCTACAGGGATAAAGTCACAGCCAACTTGACCATTTATAGCAAATAGGGCCGGCAGCGCAAATTGAGGAGGTATATTCCCTAAGGCAATTTGACTGCCAATTAATACTCCGATAACCTGGGCAATAACGGCACCAGGGCCTAGTACTGGTGATAAAAATGGCAAAGTACATACCACTACGATAACAATCAAACCTACAAGTGAGCTTGCAAGCGGAGATAAAAAGTTCGCAATGAAGTCACCGATTCCTGTATAGTTAATAATCCCAATTAACATACTGACAAAAGCCATGAATGGGATAATATTTTTTATTAACATTTCAACCGAATCACGTCCAGCCTGATAGAACGTACCTGTTACTTTCCCAATTCCTCTTGAAAATTTCGTTAAAAAATTATCACTATTTCCTAGTTTTTCTTTTTTGAGCTTTTCATAGTTTTCTTTAAATTTCTCTTTATCCTTTGTGTTAAACACGGATTCTTGTGAAGCTTCCATAGCACCTGCTGCTTCATTGTATCCTTCGGCAACAGCAACTTCTTTTTCAGTAACACCCGAAACAAAAATATCCTCGGTTATATGCCTTGCAAGCGGACCAGAAGGTGAAGATGCCATAATATCAACAGTTGGAATTCGCTTCATTGGATATAGCCCAATTCGTGCCGTACCGCCACAGTCAATAACAACACACATCATCTCATCTTCTGGAACAGCATTTTTAAAGCCATCAATTGCTTCTGTTCCAGTTAATTCAGCAATTTTTCTTGCAACCGGATGAATCCCGCCTCCAGTAATAGACACGACCTTTGTTCTTTTGCCTTTTGGTTCAATATGAAGCCCTGCTCCCCAGCCGCCAGATCCTTTTGCAACAAAAACCGCACGATAGGCCATCTAACATCTCCTCCTTCTATAATGATTTGACTTCCATTTTTTTCGCTAAATACTTTGTAATCATTTCCGTCACAATCCCGCGTATGAGAATGATTAAGATACCAACTAAAAAATAACGCACGGCAAGCTCTGACATGGAATAACCCGCTTCCTTAATTCCGTTTGCAATGCCAAGATAAACGAAAAGCTCACCTGCATTTGCATATGGAAATAACGCTGTTACAGGATGAACAAACGAGACAGCTGAATCATAAAATGCCGGCTTTTGCTTTTCAGGTAAAAAACGGCCAAATGTATAAGCCATGGGATTTGTTAAAAGCAAGACTGCTAGAATAGGCATCACCGTATATCTTAATAATGTATATTTTGCTGCAAACTGAATCGCTTTGTTTACTCTCTCTTCCCCAATAAATTTCATTACAGCATACGTAAAGGTTAATAGCACAACTAATGTTGGAACAATGCCGGTTAATAAACCCATAAATGTTTCTCCGCCAGCATTAAACATCCCAATAAAGTGTTCTCCAAACCATTGAATCCATTCCATTATCCTTGCACTCCTTCCCCTTTGTCGATATTCAAATAATTTAAGCGCTTTCAAATTCAATCTTGCTTTAGAAAATAAATCCTCCCCTTTTATGTCTTTTTGGTTATGTGATGGCAGCTTAATACTTTCCGATCACATAATTAAAACGCTGTCATTTTATTTCTGAAAAAGTGCAATAACATATGTTTCCCAGATTAATAAACAATGACGTTCATTTACATTTGTTCATGTATGTTACATATGTTATGTCTATAACATAATATCAAATAATAAAAGTGTCAATGCTATTTTTTGAATTTTTCAACAAAAAAACAAAAGGATCCTTCCTCATCCAAAAAGGAATCAGCTTTTATACTCACTTGGCTGCATTTGTTTTGGCCATATATGAATTTAATCGCCTACTCTCGATTTTTTATAGGCCAATGGCGTCATATTCATCGACTTTCGAAATTTATCAATAAAATAGCTCGTACTATTAAATCCTACTTGAAAGGCGACTTCCGTCACATTGGATTCTGTTTGCTGCAATAAGCTTAAGCTTTTATGAATTCGATAATCGGTTACATACTTTAATGGGGTAGTGTTTAATATCCGCTTGAAATACCGGCAGCATTCAGAGCGGCTCAATTGGCCTGCTTTTGCAATATCGTCCAGCAAAATTTTCTCAGCATAATGGAGATGTATCCAATTTAACATTTCCTTCATACGGCTATTTTTCACCATCTCTGTCTCATCGAATTCTAATTGAAAGCCATTAATGATTAAGTTTTGCCAAATGATCGTCAGCTGTAGGGTAATGTCGATTTCAAAGTATGATGGTTTTTGTTGGACCCATTGATTGATTTTAATCATGGCATCTAAAATGTTTTTCCCCCAAGGCTCAGATGCATCTATACATAAAAAAGGTAAATTAGTCGCTTGAATATAGGGAAAGACATAGGTTGTATAAAGTTCCTGGGGTAAAAGGAAATGAGGTGAACTATTTAAGCAAATATAAACACACCCTGATTGATTGTGGTCTTTCGCCATGTGAAGGCAGCCGCTATTTATAAATAGTCCATTACCTTCTCGAACCACTATTTTCTCTTCATTTATTTGAAAAATTGCTTCCCCTTTTACAATTAGGACAAATTGTAGTTCATCATGCCAATGTAGTGGTATATAACCATGTATATTTTGCTGAATCGTTGTTTCGTAGCAGGCAATTGGTAATGCCACTGTGCGATGCTTCGTTTGCTCTTTTAAGTTTTGATCAATGACAAAATTCTTTATTTGCATACGACCACCTCAATATATTGATATTTTTTCGTTCAATTTCAGTAGAATAAACCCATCTTTACACTTATGATAACAATATTATTATATTTAAAGGTGGAGAGGCAATCATGAATAAACCTGCGAGAAGAACAGGGTTGTTCCTCGTGGTAATAGGAGCGGTATTTTGGGGAGTTGGCGGGACAGTTGCACAAAAGCTCTTTCAATACGCAATCGATGTAAATTGGCTTGTTACAGTACGATTGCTTATCGCTGGTTTATTATTATTAACCGTTCAATTTTTAGGAAAAGACCGTTCTCAAATCGTTGGTGTGTGGAAAAATCGTACTTCAGCTGTTCAACTAATCATCTTCGGCTTAGTTGGCATGCTTGCCGTTCAATATACGTATATGTCATCTATCCATCATGGTAATGCAGCTGTTGCTACATTATTGCAATATTTAGCACCTGTGATGATTATCATTTATCTCCTATTACGTAAGCAAACTGTTTTAACAGGAAGAGATTCAGTCACGATTTTGCTTGCTTTAATCGGCTGCTTTTTTTTGTTAACAAATGGCTCAATCTCACAATTATCTGTGCCTTCACCAGCGATCATTTGGGGGATTTTATCTGGAGCTGCATTAGCATTTTATACGTTATATGCTGTTCCTCTGCTGAAGGAGTACGATTCACTTGTCATTGTTGGCTGGGCGATGGTCATCGGCGGTTTAGCTTTAAGCATTATCCATCCCCCTTGGCAGGTAGATGCTTCAAGCTTTACGCTGGAAACTTACGTCTACCTACTATTCGTGATCATCTTTGGCACGATGCTGGCCTTTTGGTTTTATATTGAAAGCTTGCAAAGTCTTTCGCCTAAAGAAACAAGTCTTTTAAGCAGTTTAGAACCGTTGGCAGCAGTTTTAACTACCGTCTTTTGGTTAAAAGAATCATTTGGATTTTTCCAATGGGTTGGTACAGCCTGCATTATCACGATGATTTTAATATTAGCTTTGAATAAAAAGTCTTCCTCTAAAACTGGTAAAACATTTAAAAATGAAAAACCCCTCAGAGTCGGTTGAGGGGTTTTTATTGAAGCTTTCACTACGTCTACCAGTTTTCTTCAATCCACAATTCATAGTCTATCGCTTCTTCTTCACTGAGTTTCTGACCGTTCAGGTAGACATCTCTCCATTCGTAGATCTGTTTATCAAAAAACACATGAAAGAGAATACGCACATCTTCATCTTCTGTATAGTCATAGCCTTTGAATTCAACCACATGGTAGCGATCTTTTTTCTCCACATAATTCCACTCATAATCTTCTGTAAATACTTCAAGTGTAATCGCATCATCACTATAGCGGACAATATCTTTAATATTAGTCGTAGTTGGGACATGAGCAAGAGCAAAGTCTGTTAGAAAGTAGAATAATAGACTAAATGCCATAAGACCGAACATAATCCCAAGATGTGCCCCGCCCTTCGTTTTCACATAAGATTCTTGCTGAGAATCGGGACATTTTTGAGATTCATGTAAAATCTTTACAGTGTGTAAATAATACCAGCGATTTCCGTACAAGCCAGTAATGATTGCTACAAGCGGATAAAAGCTATACATCACCCATAGGGGAAGATCTACAAAATAGGCAGGAATGGTCCAAAGCAATTCAATTCCTAGAAAAAGAAAAAACAACTTATACATTTTACGATACGCCAGCCAGAATGTAGAAAAGAAAAACGCGGCCCAATTCCACGTGTTTTGCTTCCCAGGGTCATTAACCGATCCCCATTTTAGATGATAATAAGATGTGTTCTTTTGCACGACATTCAATAATTCTTGTAAGCGGGATTCTTCCATGTGCTTGCTCCTCTTTGTTCAAAGTAAATTTAATAGATTAAAAATACTTCAGGATAAATAAAAGTACAAGCATTATTTCAGCAATTAGATTTTCTTTTTAGAACAGCCTTTAAAACGAAGCATTCCCGTATCGTATTTTAGCTTCTCTTATGTTTCCAATTATAGACAAGAGTGGCCAAAAGGTTGGCACCTAAAAATAATAGGTTTCCTTGTGCATTGAAGTGTAATTGTTGTGTTTCAAACCCCATTCGTTCATAATATTCATCTGGGTTAAGCCTAATACCTTTCGTTCCTTTTCGTCTTCCTTTAATTGTTTGATATACCTATATTGCATCGGTAATAAGAGTAACGATAATAACAGATATGCACCAATAATCCCAAGTGTTGCGTATAAACCCATTTCATTCACCTCTTTATGGAAATTCTCCCTTACCTATATTTACGGATTCATGTTCTTTTCGTTTCAAAAACTTTTTCAACTATGTGATTAAGAAAAGCGCAAGGCGCTTAGCATTCGGCGACAAGCATAAGGCGAATAGGAATAGAAGGTGTTCTTTACCTTCAATTCCTATTTGACTAGACCCTAGAGCCGATGGCGCCTGGAGCTAGACACTAAAACTAAGTTCAAATTTTATACTTTTGAACTAAAAGAAGCAGAGATCCCTCTGCTTCCCCACATTATTTTATTACGAGTAATTTTTCATTTTCGATTAAATACACGCAATCAGCTACCCGTTCAATAAAGGTGCGATCATGTGATACAAGAAGGACTGTACCTTCATATGCCTTCAAAAAGCGTTCTAATGCTTCAATACAAAAAACATCTAAAAAATTGGTTGGTTCATCTAAGATCAACACATTATATCTCCCTAAAAAAAGCTGGCACAATTCCAAACGAACCGCTTCACCGCCACTTAATTCCCGGACATTTTTCTTAACATCATTACCTATAAAATTCATCGCATGAAGAGCTGCCCGAATTTTCCCTTCATCATAGTCGCTTCTTTCTTTCATATAGTCTAATACACTTTTGTCTTTTTCAAATTGGTAACCCATTTGTTCATAACGTCCGATGACCGCTTTTGGTGAAATGATCATCCCTTCTCCCCTTTGATAAATGTGGCGGAGTAAGGTTGATTTTCCTGAACCATTCTTTCCTTTTATGGCAATGGTGTTCCCCAATGGAAATTGGAAAGATGCTTCCTTCAAAAGAATCTTATTGCCAATCTTTAGTGTCAGGCGATCCGCCATAATAGGAAACTTATTATGCATCTGAAGTGCACTTGGCTGATGAAACCTTAATGCCTGTTCTACTGTTGGAGCGTCAACTGCCTCAAGCTGTTTCACTCGTTGCTCAATCGACTTTGCGGCACGTTGAACTGCTTTTTGGCTTGTATCTTTTGATTTTGTCATAAACATTTTATTTGCTTTTGCTTTCGTTTCCTTCTTAGAAATATGTCCATTTGCTTGTGTGATTTTTTCAGCCTTTTTCATTTTTTCTTCTGCAGCCTTTAACAGACGTGTTTTTTCTTTTAAATAGTTTTCATGCTGCTGTTGCTGCTGATTTCGCTGAAGCTCTTTTTGAGCTACATAATCCGAATAGTTTCCTGTATATTCAGTTACATATCCATCTTCGATTTCCCAAATTTTCGTTACGAGTTTATCAAGTATATAACGGTCATGACTGACAAGCACAAGTGCCCCATAATAATAAGTCAATTCATCGGTAAAAAAGCGTGTACCCTCTTCATCAAGATGTGTTGTTGGCTCATCAATCAATAGACCTTCATAGTAGTTTGAAAAAATTTGTGCTAACTTCAGCCTTGTTTGTTCCCCGCCGCTAAAATTTTCAATATTGGTTTGCGGGATGGATAACTTTCCAACTAGTTCATAATCTACATCTTTTTCAACTGGTGATTCCAGTTGATCGAAATAAGCAAATTGCACAAAGCGTTTGACATGGCCTTTCTCAGGCTTGATTTGTCCGTTCATAAGTTTCAATAACGTGCTTTTACCAGCCCCGTTCTTGCCAACAATCCCAATCCGATCTAACTGATGTACCGCCAGCCGCGGAATCGCTAATACTAATCGATCTAAAAATGATAGTTCGATATTTTCTAGTTCAAGACATACTTTTTCCATTATTTATTACCTCGCTTTTTTCTTCATTCTTTTTATTTAATCCAATTAAAATATCTAAATCGATTGTGACCTCCGAAAAACCTTTAAGAATAAACGCTTCAATATCTGCTTGATTTGATGTCCAAGAAAGGGGTGACATCTGAACGAAATGTTCCAACTCTGTCTGCTCCAGTTTTTTTGTATAACGTAAGCTGATCACATCTTTTAGTTGGAAATGCTTTTTGAAAAGGTACACGGTATCATCATTATGATAGACCTTCTTTTCTGTATCATTGAAAAGTGCTTCCCGTAGTTCTTTTAGATAACTAGAACGAGGAACAACTTTCATAACGAGACCATTTGGAGCTAACAATCTTTTAAATTCTGTGTAATTTAAAGGTGATAAGATATTGAGATTAATCTGAAACGATTGATCCACAAATGGAGCATTTGCTACATCACCTACAAGCCAAATTAGTTTTTTGTATTTCTTTGCGGCCATAAGAATGCCTTCTTTTGAAATGTCCAACCCAATCCCTGTTATGGAACTATTCCTGGCTTCCTCTATAATCTTTTGCAAATGGGAACCTTCACCACATCCTGCATCAAGAATTAAAGATGGAGAAGATGATTCACCCAAATGTTCCTTTATCAAGTTTGAAATCTCCTTATGAAGCAATGAATACAAATGACTTTCCATAATCATTTTTTGCCTTGCCTCAAATAATGCCTTATTGTAATGACTAATAGAGGGACGGATCATCATGTTTACATATCCTTGCTTTGCAAAATCAAACGTATGGTTATTTGGACATTTCAAGCTTTTTAAATCAACCGCTCTAAACGAATTTTTACAATACGGACATCTAAATACTTCCAGAAATTCACTAACACTCTTTGCTTTATCGGCCATGTTCTCTCTTCCTTTCTAATGAACAAAAGCGCAAGCGCCTTGGTCATCGCCGTACAAACTGGAGGAGCATCGACTGAGATAAAGGAAACACGGTAAGCGAAGCGAACCGATGTTGACTTATCGTAGGGAGATGATCTGAAGTTTGATAGGCGATAGGCGCTGGAGCTGGATGTCGGAGTGCTTATCCACAGTTCAATGAATTTTATAATTTCCTAAACGAAAAAAAAATCACAAGCATCTGCCTGTGATTCAGAGTAAAGGGAAGAAACATACCCATCCTTATGAAGTTAGGGGCTAATAGGAAGCCGTCAGCAAATAAACCTTCCTTTTACCGGCCAAAAGAAGGAAATTAAGACAAAAATAAAGAAAGACAGATTACTCCGCCTTTCTGGACATTACATATTTTTTCTATACTTGCCTACTGCTCATCATAAAGAAGCTAGCATGGGCAAATAAATATGAAATGAAGATTATTAAAAAAGGACAGACTGATCCCATTTACTCTGCAATCACAAAGCAGAGACTTTGAACGTATTCAATTACTGGTTCAAAGTTGGGAATCGTAGTCTCATAGCATGTGTCATTTTTTAATAATCCTCCTTAATATTTAAAAGTACAATGCCATTATAGAATTCCTTTTTAAAAAAGTCAAAGGGTTATAACACAAATCTTCAACAAAAAGAGCACTTCTCCTGCTTAAAAGAAATGCTCACTTATTGTTAAACGTTCTATCTAAAAAAGAATTTAATGGCTTCAAGACGTATTTTATGGTTACAGTCTTCACAACAAAAAGCCTTTTCTGTTTTCTTTATACAATTGGTATTGCCTTGTACCTTCATAAACTTTAAACTTTTTCTGCAGCTATAACAAATTACCTCATAAGAAAACATTATCATCCCCCTAGAGACATTATAAAGCCCCGGAAAACAAACGGGCAATTGATTCCTTCAACTTTTCGATGGGGCTCCGCTTATAAAATTCTACAGGCCGTATACGTTTACTCGCTTCCATATCCGCTTCATAATCGGCCACTAAATCCTGAATAGAACTAGTCCCAATTAAAAAAGCATTTACTTCAAAGTTTAAATGAAAGCTTCGCATATCCATATTCGCGGTTCCAATTGAGGCAAGATCCCCATCAACAATGATGATTTTTTGATGCAAAAATCCTTTTTGATAGGAATAAATTTCAACACCGCACCTTAATAGTTCAGGAAAGTATGATCTTGTTGCATACTGGGTAAGAAAGCCGTCATTAATTTCTGGCACCATCACCCGAACCTGAACGCCTTTTTTCGCGGCTACCCTTAAGGCTGTCCGAATGGATTCATTTGGAACAAAGTATGGGGTTGCAATCCAAATCGATTTGGTGGCAAAGGAGATCATCGTGTAGTACATGTCACTTATAATATCCTCCTGCGTATCTGGTCCGCTTGCCACGACATGGACCAGCCCATCTCCTTCTACAGAGTATGACGTGTTGTAGTGCGGATCATCAAGCAAACATTCATTGCTAATATATTCCCAATCTAAAAGAAAAATAGAATGCAGTGTTTGAAGGGCTTCTCCCTCTATCATCAAGTGGGTATCCCGCCAAAAACCGATCTCTTCATCTTGTCCGAGGTACTCAATGCCCACATTTAATCCTCCGACAAATCCGATTTTCCCATCAATCACAATAATTTTCCGGTGATTGCGAAAATTGAATTTTTGGTTAAAAAATCCATACTTGATTGGTAAGAAAGGATAGACGGAAACACCCGCGTCTTTCATTCTTTTTATATCTTTACTTAACAATGACCGACTTCCAACTGCATCATAGATAAATCGTACTTCTACCCCATTTTTTGCTTTGGTAATTAAGATATCCATGATCTCTTTCCCAAGTCGATCAGAACGAAAAATATAGTATTCGATATGAATAAAGTCATTTGCTTTCTTAAGCTGTTTTTTCATTTCATTGAACGTTTCAGCACCATTTGTTAAAACCTTTGTCTGTGTAGATGTATTCATCTCCGTTAACGCAACACGTTGGGAATAATAGACAAATCCCTTTTGATGCTCTTTAAGCTTTGCTAAATCTGGTGTATGCTGCTGTGTCGTCATCTTCAAAGCTTCGCGGTCATTTTTTCGTTTGCTTTGAAAAAGGTAGCCTTTCAAGTACAGCTGACCTGAATACAAATAAAAGATATAGCCAAAAACAGGGAGAAAGATCAAGACATACATCCATAATAGAGTATTATGTGCAGTTCGGTTTTCTAGGATTAATGAAAAAATAGTTGTCACAATAATGAGTCCGTATAAAATAACAAAACCAGCCTTTAATAGGTAGCTGCTATTTGTAAAAAAGATCATATAAACGGATGCAATAATCATAAGTACAAAAAAGAATTCAATTCTTCGTTTTTTCATATGTCCTCCAACATTAGTTTACTTGTTATGACGTTAGAGAATCTAAGTACGAGGAGAGATTAATAGGAAAAGAAGTTTATGTATTTAACATGGAAAAGCCCGCCTGCTGACGAGCCTTTAAGGAAAATTATGAAACTGATTTTGCTGCAACCACCACGATGCGTCCCAGGTCCAATTCTTCCTCTAGTTGTTGTGCACCTGCATCTGAAACACCTAACGATTGAATTTTAGAGCGTAACTCATCACCGCGGGAACGAAACACATTTGCTGCTGAATCAAAAACCCCTTGCTCTTTTACACCGATCTCTTCCGTATTTGTTATTCTTGTTAGATCCTCAGAAAAGTCTTTGTCATGAGCCAGCAAGTAAACCTCATCTTTGGTAAACCCTTGAGTGATAAATTGTCCAATCGCTTCTCTTGCTTCAACAGCATTTTCTACAACTTTTACATCTTTCATGAGATAAATACCTCCTAAAAAAATTGATTTTTTAATGCTAGATTAGTTTGTTTCTTGATTTTTATTTTCAGTATCCACCTCGTCCTTCTGCTCACCATCAGTAGGACCATTATCTTGATCTACCCCATCAGCACATCCAGTTAATCCTCCTAATGTAAGTGTCGCAAAAAGACCACCTACTAGGAATCGTTTCTTCCAATTAAGATTCATGGCTAAACTCCTCCTTTTTTTTACTTATATGGGGTTTTACCCTGCAGAAAAAGTCTTTAAACAAAAAACCTGTAAATAAAATAACTTCTACCAGATTGATAGAAAGTTTATTGGTTCATTATTTTCATTTTTTCGTATCGACATAAAAGTCTTCGGAATTCATTAAATAGAAGACTTTGGGATGTAATATAATAAATAGATTAGGTTGCATCTGATTCTGATGAACACTTTTACGCCTTTATCTAGTTATTCATCCTACCCTACTTTGCAATGCTCAATACTTTTAAGAGTACGAGAAATATATAGAAAATACATCCCTGGTTAACATATTGCTAATTCTAGGAAATAAGCCAAATAGCCAAACCCGGTATTTGTCCAAGGGTTTGGCGTTTGTTCATTTTTTATTGTTTACGCAGGATTTTAAAAAAAATCCGTTACTTGCCAAAATGACTTTATCGTTACTCAACAGCAATCTTTGACTTTTCTTTAAGCCACCATCTATAAATAAACAAAACAATTAGAATAAATCCTATATAAATGATTAAAACTTGCAGAAAAGATTGAACTGAAGTAAATAATTGATTTCCTAACAAGGCATAGACAATCATTGCTGGAACTTGACCAATAGCAGTTGCAAAAAAATATACTCTAAACGAAATAGAGCTTAGACCAGAATAAATATTGATTACGAGGGGAGGGATAATATAAATGATTCGAGCCAATAATACAGCAAAAAAAGGATTGCGATTAATCGTTGTATTTAAATTATCATATTTATTAAAACGACTTACAAACTTTTTAAATTCAGCAATAAAAAAATAACGTGAAAGAACAAAAAAGATGATTGCTCCACCTACAGAGCCAAACCAGTTTATAATACTTCCAATCATGATCCCATATTTCGCTCCCATCATTCCAGCAAATACCGAAAATGGAAAGATAGGGAATACACTTAAAACGATAGATAGAAAAAACATTAAAGGAATTTGGGATAAATCACTGTCATTTAGCCAATTTAATAAAAAATCTCTATAATAAATGGCTGTAAGGAGGATAATCCCATATATGATTGCAAAAATTAAACCTTTTTTCATCATTGTGATCCTCCATTGTCAAGACTATAAACAAAGTATTTACTAAAATAGAAATAATAATACTGAATGGTTTTCTAAAAAAGCGATCAGTCATGGATCATACACCAAGTTAAAATACGACTAAGAAAAGCGCAAGCGCCTTGATCAGCCTAGGGCAAATAAGACGCTCATGAATAGAAGGCGTTCTTTGCCTTCAATTCATGAGTGGCTAGACCCTAGAGGGGCTAGGCGCTGGAGCTAGACACTAAAACTAAGTTCAAAATTTTATACTTTCTTACCTTTTAAAAAAGACAACCGTAAGTAATCGATTGCCTTTAGGTTCTTAATTTATTCGTAATACTATCGAAATAATTTATTCCTTTTTCCGTTACTTCAACATTTAATACATTTCCAAAATTGACTTGTCTAATTAAGCCTTCTTTCTTCATGTCTCCGCATATCTTTGCGAAGTCTTCTGGTGTAACCTCGCAAGCGTCTGCGGAAGTGACCTTGCCGTCTAAAAGCGATGATAAAATAGCTGCTTTCCCGTTTATAACATATAAATCTTCGTTCATTCACACACCTCCACAACTCCATTATCGGTTGGAGGAGGCCGAGATATACATGCTCCTTTAATTATTCGCTGTTTGAAAAGCTCGAATCAGCCCTTCCCAATCATCTCGTTGAATTTCCTTATAATTGTCTTTTGTATAATCGTAACAAGGAGGAAAATACCTTTTATTTTTAGCTTAAAATAGCGAAATTCTCCTCAAAGTAATACAGTTTAACGCTTGTTCATTTTGTTAATATAAACTTATAATATTTTTCACAATAAAATATCCAGTATAAACAGATTGTCCAAGAAGAACTGCCCCCAGCATCATAGCGGGGATTAATCTGACCCTAGCAAGAAATCCTGACATAGCAGGGTTTTTTCGTTTCAAAAGGATATGCTTGCACAATTGAATTCCGTTAAGAATCGATTGGATAAGGATGAAGGATGATAGAAGGATACTTATATGCATAATCGCGATATCATACCTGAAATAAATAGGCATAGCTAATAAACTCACAAATGACAATGCCCAGAGGATCCCCCATACATTTCGTATCCAAAGTAAAATAGCCATCCCTATCAATCCAATAAACAGAAAGAGAATATACTCATAGTTTTGCATTGACACTAAATAAAATAACCCAATAGCCGTAAGTGATTCTCCCGTATATCCAGCATATGTGATAAGTGTATGCTTAAATAAGGAATGATCACTGTTTGTGATCCGGTTTGCTTCATCATTATTCAGCTTAATCCTATAAGACAATCCCCCAGCTAACAAGGCTCGAATGACCTCACGGAGGAGAGTATTGCAAAGAGAAAAATACACTCTTATATAAGGAATATGGGATACAATCAATGCAGCAAGCAGATAAACAAGAATAGGAAATGGATGATTTAAATTTAGATTTAAATCTAGATATTGATACAGATTCATGATCATTCTCCTTTCTTTTATAGATTAAGAAAAAGAAGCACCTAAGCATATCGTGCTGGTGCTTTCTTTCCAGTATTCATCCTATTTCGCCTTTGACTGGCTCTCGTTTTCACTCTTTAGCATGTCGAGCTCTCTATTTAGCTCTTCTTCATTCACATAGTTTCTGAACGCAGCATCGTGCTGTGCCAACGGATGAGAAAATTGGCTGCCAGCTTGTACTTCTGCTTCCATTAATAAAATTCGTTCTTCTGCCCGGGCAACCCCTCTTGCAAGATGATCAGTTTGGAAGGAAGCCGTTGTATTTTGAATTTGTTTAATAGATTGAGCCACATTCGCTCGCGATGCCAATAAAACTTTCTTATGCTGCAGCTCATAATAGATTTCTTGCAGCTCACTTACTTTTTCCTTTAGAAGTTGTGTTTGTGCTTGGATCGCTTCATATTGCTGCTGATAAAGGCTGAGTTGCTTTTCGTGATGTAATTTTTCTTGAATAGCCAGCTTCGCGATTGAATCCTCTTTATGCTCGACAGCCAGCTTCGCCTGTCGAGTTCTTTTTTCTACTAAACTTTTTGTTTCAAGGATAAGCGCAGCTTGTTTGTTTTCTACAAACATCTGCCGTGAAAGGGCCTTTTGGGCATTTGCCATTTCTTTTTCCATTTCTCTGGAATACTCATTTAACATGGCAATTGGATCTTCCATTCCATCTAATAGTTGATTAATATCAGCCTTTGCAATTGTTTTTATTCTCTTAAAAATACCCATCTTACTCATTCTCCTTTTTCGTTGTTACATTTTTTTCCCACTGATCTAAAAAACTCTCATTTTTGTTCATGATCGGTTGACGTGGACTCATGAAAGATGTATCAATAAACTGTTGCATCGAAGAAGCCTTCGATTTCTTTCTAAGCATTTTCACTAAAAGAAGCAAAATAGCGATTCCGATGATCAAAAATAGCAAAATGCTCAACCAAGGAAATCCTCCATGATAAGGTCCATTCATCATGTGATGTCCATCGAAGCCTCCTCGCGGCCCCATTCCGCCTGGACCATGTCCATGAGGGCCGCCTGCCAGCGTACGATCCCCCCCAAATAGAAAGTAGACTCCTAACACCATTGGAGTGATGATTGTCCCCCAAAAAAGCGATTTTTTGACTTTAAAACTCATCGTTTTCTTTCCTCCTTTCGTTATCATTGGTTGTAGTTTAGTAGAGTTTGGTGAAAACTTGGTGAAAGGGAAAAGATTTTATAAAAATAGAAAACGTTATACATTTTGGGAAGAAAAAAAGATACCCATCGGTCATAGACCAATTGGTATCCTGTGCAACAATATTACGAGATTGATATGGCTTATTTTTTCTATCTAATCGTATTGTTAAATTATCCACTTATTTTTCGAATTGGTTCGGTTTCATTTCTGAAATAACGCTCAACCTCTTCTAAACTCACCCCTTTTGTTTCCGGTAAATAATTTATAATAAACACAAGACCCAAAATACCAAACCCTGCAAAAATGAAAAATGTCATAGAGATGCCTACACTATTCATAAAAACCGGAAAGAAAAGACCTACAAAAAAGTTCATCATCCAGAGACAAAAAACGGCTGCACCCATACCTAATCCCCTTAACCGCATTGGGAATATTTCAGCCAATGTCAGCCACGTCAGAGGGCCAATCGATCCTTGATAAAACGCTAAAAACATGACAGTCATAGAAAGAACAAGATATGGAAGCCATTCGGAACCATCAAACACAATGGAAAATATGCCTATTAACACTAATGCCGTTGTTGTTCCTGCTAAGCCGGTAATAAACATTGGCCGTCTGCCGACTTTCCCTAACAGATAAAGTCCTACCAAACATGCCAATACAGATATCACTCCATTTGCAATATTGGCAATTAAAGCTACTTCTGTCTCGAAACCAGAATTTTGTAAAATTTGCGTTCCATAATACATAATAGAATTCACGCCTGTTAATTGAGAAATCGCGCCAATTCCAATTCCGAGCAATACAATGTTTCGAATCCATTTTATATTTAAATCTTTTAACGAAGCCTGTGTTTGTTTGGATTCTAGTAAAATCGACTTTTTAACTTCTTCTAATTCAGCAGAGGCTTGTTTTGTCTCCCTCACCTTTTTAAACACATCCAATGCGTCACGGTCTCTTCCTTTTGCCGCAAGCCATCTTGGACTTTCAGGCATAAACAACATGCCGACTCCCAATACCACTGCCGGAATAGCTGCAATAAATAACATATAACGCCAAATATGGCTTGTGTCTCCAAACATATTTCCAAGAAATGCGTTAAACAGAAAAGCCAAAAATTGCCCTGTCACAATCATTAATTCATTTTGGGTTACGAGTCTCCCTCTTTTTTCTGCAGGTGCCATTTCTGCTAAAAATGTTGGAACTGTAACAGACGCTCCTCCGACTGCTACCCCTAAAATAAATCTGCTTATAATCATTGTTATAAAATTCGGGGCTAAGCTGCAACCAATTGTTGCTATGATAAATACAACCGATAGTTGTAAGATTGTTTTACGCCTTCCTTGAAAGTCTGATAATCTGCCAACGAATAATGCACCGAATGCTGCCCCTAATAATAAAGAGCTCGCTACAAAACCTTCTCCCAGCAGGCTTAAGTCAAGTTGCCCCGGCTGCGACATATATGGCAATGCCCCATTTATGACACCTGTATCATACCCAAATAATAATCCGCCAAAAGTGGCGATGGTTACCACTAACATTAAATATTTTCTTGAGGATTGATTTTCTTCTTTGCTTGAATACGCCTTCAAAATTACAACCCCTCTCTAGGTTATTCAATTATTCATCTGCTTTTTTCTTTTCTAGAATGTTCTTTTTGGTTAGAAGCGAATTTATGCAGTGTATACATCATGATTGTCCAAACTATACAATACACCGCATAAATTCGAATGTTGCTTTTCACTAAAATGAATGTGAGAAAAGGATTGGCAATAAAATTAAGTTATCAAATCCAGCTTAAAAAATAACCGGTTTTTTTAACAGCTAATCTTCATGACTTGCTCATATTCATCGTTTGACTTAACACCCCATCTAAATACTCCTTTGTTCGTTTAGCAATTGGATATGGTTTATCAAAAGGTGCCGGGTACATATCTTGTTCTACAACTACCCAACCTGCATAACGAATGTCAGCCAATACCTGAAAGAATGCTTTCATATCAACAACACCTAACTCCGGTTCGCACATGACATCTCTCTTAACAGCCTCTGCAAACGACCAGTTATTTGCTTGCATCATCTTTTTCACTTCCATATCACAGCTTTTAATATGCAAGTAAGGAATGCGATCATGGTGTTTTTTCATAAAAGCAACTGGATCTCCATCACAGTAAGCATGATGGCCAGTATCCAGGCAAAGATTGATATCTGTATCTTTTAATAAGCGTTCTATTTGTTCTTCTGTTTCTATATGGCTTTGTGCATGGGGGTGAAACACAACTTCAAGATCATAGTTTTCCTTTGCAACCTTTCGAATACGATTTACATTCTCAATAAATTGCTTCCACTGCTGTTCGTTCAGCTCAACAGGTCGCAAGATCTCACCAGTAAATAAGTCTGTATAGCAATCATCAATTAATACAACATATGGAGCAGTATCAAATTGCACTTGCAGCTCTGCCATCATATGAAGCTGCTCGATCATATTTTCTGTTTTTTCAACTGACATCAAATCGCCTACTAAAGTCGTGGCTACTAATTGAAGGTTTCGCGAATCTAATTCATGTTTTAACGTCTTATAATCATTAGGCAAATACCCCCATGGCCCTAATTCGATCCCTTCATAGCCAGCTTGCGCCATTTCATCAAGGCATGTCTTCCAATTGATTTGCTTTTCATCTTGTGGAAACCAAACACCCCAGGAATCAGGGGCAGTACCAATTTTAATTGCCAACGTTAACTCCTCCTTCAGTCTTCACATTAACCCAAATATTGCTCTTAGCTGACTCTAGCAACGCTTTCACTGTTGCATCAACTTTTGCTGCAAAAGCAAAATCACATGTATAAGCAGCACCTTGAGTAACAGCTTTCAACAATTTGTGTGCTTCTATCACCTTCATATCGTTATAACCAATTGCAATTCCAGCAGCCGGCTGAAAAGCACTGTAGCCTTCATGCCCTTCGTTTAAAAACACCCTTCTAAATCCTCTATCAAAAGGATCATCAGAGGTAAAATAGACGTGAACCTCATTCATATCCTCAAGTGAATAGTACACACTTCCTTTTGTACCCTGAATCTCATAGGTTAAATAGTTCTTTCTTCCAGCGGAAACCCGACTGCAAGATATGGTACCTATTGCTCCGCTATCATACTGAGCGATTGACAGTAAAACGTCTTCATTTTCAACCGTTCCATGTTCAAGTGACCCATTTGTTTTTGGTCTAGTTTTAATAAATGTTTTTGATACAGATTGAACAGATTTTATATCTCCCATTAAATACTGTGACAAACTTAGTAAATGGGAACCAAGATCCCCTAATGCACCTGATCCTGAATATTTGTTGATATGGCGCCATGATAGTGGAATTTCAGGGTTAAGCAAGCTATCTTGATCATAGGTGCCATTAAATCGAATGATTTCTCCCAGTTTCCCGGAATCAATTAACCCTTTAATGTAGGCTGATGCTGGATTAACGACATTATTATAGCCGACATAGTTGACTACGCCTTTCTTTTTCGCCAGCTCCGCCAATTCATATGATTGTTCAAACGTAAGCGTTAAAGGTTTTTCGCAATACACATGTTTCCCATTTTCTAACGCAGCCTTCGCAACTTCATAATGAAAGGCATTCGGTGTGGCAATATCAACGATATCTACATGGGGATCTGTTACAACATCGAGCCAATTTGTCGTTGATCGCTTGAAACCTAGAGTATTTTTTGCCTTTTCAACAACCTCTATATTGACATCTGCAATGATTTCAAAGACCGGCTTTCCATTACGGCTTCCAAAAACCATTGCCGCTTGATGAAATGATGAAACATGGGCTTTTCCCATCCAACCTGCTCCTACCAAACCAATTCGTACATCCATCTTTTTTATTCCCCCTATTAAAAGTTTAATTTAATACTATAGATTAAAGAAAACGTTGTCATCAGTGATTCTTGCTGTTATATTGTAAATAATTGCTCTTTCCAACCAAACATAGCAGGAACGGAAATAAAAGAGGTGATAGCTTTGAAAATGAACGAAAAAGGTATTTTACCTCATTCAGAAATGCGCTTTTATCAACCAAGCGACTTCGCGTATAAGGCCTTATACCATTTAATTTATAGCGGAACCTTTTATACAAATAGTGATTATCATGTAAATCGTAACAACTGGAACAGTTTTTTATTTCTATATGTAGAAGACGGAAAAATGATTGTGAAGTTTGAAAACAAGGAGTATTGCGCCACAAAAGGCGAATTTATTTTTCTTAACTGCTATAAACCTCATATCTATTACTCAGAAGGAAATAGTACGTTTAAATGGGTTCACTTTGCAGGAAATGCCAGCCGTGCCTATTTCGATCAGATTTTTTCAAAGCATGGGTGTGTTTTCCCCACTATTCAAAACAACCTAAAAATGCTTATGAGCCAGCTTCTTGAAAACGCGGAAAAAAAACAGAATGACGAAGAACATATATCTATTTTAATCAGTAAGATTCTTTACGAATTAAACAAAATTGCCTTCAAGCAGCAAGATCAAATGAATACTGTTGTGACGAAAGCCATTTCTTTTATTGAAGCCAATTTTAGTAAAGAACTTACTTTGGAGGATATTTCATCACATGTCAATTTAAGTCCATATTACTTCTTAAGACTATTTAAAAAATCTACTAATGTAACACCAATTCAGTACGTAATTCGGCACCGATTAAATCATGCCAAACATTTATTGCAAAATACCGACTCTTCAATTAAAAACATTGCATTCACCTGTGGATTTCAAAGCGAAACACATTTTATTAATTCTTTTAAAAAAGCAAATGGTCTGCCTCCAAATAAGTTTCGTAATATTACATTTTAGAAGAATAAGCTTACATTTTTAGCAATTCAAAAAAGTCAGGACCTCTAAAAACAATATCAAGTTTTTTTAGAGGTCCTGACTATGTTACCAGTTTTATTTGATTAGCTTACATTTATTTTCTAATCATAATGTATCATATTAAAATAGATATTCTAAGTTAAAAAGCAACTAACATTTTCATCAATCTTTAATTGGAGCACTATTTATTAATAACAATCGATAATTTATAGTTTGCATGCTTGTTTAAGTCTACTAAAAATTGATCCAAACGTTCATTAGATGGAAATTTGCATTCGAGAAGATAACAACTATCTCCACTGATTTTATAGTTGTTTATGACGAATTGTTCTTGTGTTTTTATGAAGGAGAGATAAGGTTCATGGTGGGTACTTTTTGTATAGATATTAATCAAAGCATGGATAAAACAGCCTAATTTAGCTTGATTTACTTTTATGGTATAACCCTCAATGACTCCATTATCCTCTAATTTCGCGACTCTGGACGCTGCTGCTTGTCCAGTCAAGTGGACTTTCTCACCTAATTCTTTCATCGTAATCCGACTGTTTTTGGATAACTCATCCAAGATCCGCATATCTGTGTTATCTAACATTTAGTCAACTCCTTTCATTAATCAAGTGAAACGGCCAAAAGACTTGATTTTATCTATGTAAATGGTATTCGGACATAGTATAAACTATACGTAAATGAAAGAAAAGGAGTTGTAAAAATGAAGATTACACATATTCGAAATGCAACCATCGTTGTTGAATATAAAGGCAAAAAGTTTCTAATCGATCCATTTTTAGCAGATAAGGGAACTTACCCACCTTTTCCTAATTCAGTAAGACAAGATCAACATAACCCTTTAGTTAGCTTACCAACATCTATTGACGACATTATAAAAAATGTAGATGCTGTCATTGTCACTCATCTGCATTTAGACCACTTTGATGATGCTGCCAAGGAAGTATTGCCAAAGGAGATCAAAATGTTTGTCCAAAATGATGAAGATGCGAAAGAAGTAAGAAACGCTGGGTTTCTACATTTAGAGGTACTGCAAGAAGATACAGTCTTTGAAGGGATCCAATTAGTGAAAACAAAAGGTGAACACGGAAGAGGAGAAATCTTAAAACTTGCTGGTATAGTGTGCGGTGTTGTCTTCAAACACCCAAATGAAAAAACGTTATATGTGGCTGGAGATACAGTGTGGTATGATGGAGTTCGAGAAGAGATCCATACACATAAACCAGAAATCATTGTTGTAAATGGCGGTGATAATCAATTCCTACAAGGCGGATCCTTAGTAATGGGGAAAGATGACATCTATGAAGTTCATAAAGCCGCTCCTAATGCCAAAATCATTTCTGTCCATATGGAAGCTGTCAACCATTGGACATTATCACGAGAAGAATTAAAAAGCTTCATTGAGGAAAAAGGAATCTCTTCAAATGTGTTAGTACCAGAGGACGGAGAATCATACTCATTTTAAATAGAGAAAAAAAAGAATTTGATAGTGTGAAAGGTTTTTAAGTTTATTTACTTACGCATTTGAAATAACAAGGGGCTCATGATCATGTCGTTGACAATCATGAGCTTCTTCTTAATTATAGGTCTATAGCTGCCCGAAACAGTAATATTCTAGTAGAAGATAGGTAGGAAAGCATGTAAAATCAAAAAAATTATTTTATAAGGAAGTGCCGTTTATGATAACTGAAACAGTAGTTACAAAAGGGGTAAAACAGCAGCATGCTTGGCTTCAAGATTATATTGATTCACCTGAAAAGCAAAAACAGCTTTATAAAAGAACGTTAAGAATTGTGATCCTGTCACAAATCTTTGGAGGGGCAGGACTTGCAGCAGGTATCACGGTAGGCGCACTACTTGCACAAGAGATGCTGGGGACTGAAAGTGCAGCAGGGATTCCTGTTGCCTTACTTACTTTAGGCTCTGCAGGGGCCGCACTGCTTGTAGGCAGGCTTTCTCAGCGTTTCGGGCGTAGAGCAGGACTTGCAGCAGGTTTTCTTACTGGCGGACTTGGTGCGATCGGCGTAATAATCGCCGCCTTAATCAACAGCGTCTTTCTTTTATTTGCTTCTCTGCTTTTTTATGGAGCTGGTACCGCCTCAAATCTGCAAGCACGATACGCGGGTACAGACCTGGCGACAGTTAAACAACGGGCAACTGCTGTAAGCATGGCTATGGTTTCGACTACCTTCGGTGCAGTAGCGGGTCCTAACTTGGTGGGTGTTATGGGTGGATTTGCAGATTCTATTGGGATTCCAACTTTGGCTGGTCCCTTTGTCTTAGGGGCGGCTGCTTTTATTCTTGCAGGATTGGTTCTCCTCCTATTCCTTCGTCCAGATCCATTGATTGTATCTACAGCCATTGCAAATGCCCAAGAGGAAAACAGTACAGTGCAGGAAAAACCAAATTCGAATAGCTCTCCAATAAGCAAAAGAGGAATTGTAGTCGGCGCTGCAGTTATGGTTTTAACACAATTTGTCATGGCTGCTATTATGACAATGACACCGATACACATGGGACACCATGGCCATGGTTTGAGGGAAGTGGGATTGGTTATAGGCTTTCATATAGGTGCCATGTACTTTCCTTCCCTTGTTACAGGCCTATTAGTAGATAAAGTCGGCCGTACTGCGATGGCAGTTGCATCTGGTTCTACGCTTCTGGCCTCTGGTATGCTGGCAGCTTTTGCTCCAGGAGACTCCATGATACTACTTATCTGTGCACTAGTACTGCTTGGCGCTGGCTGGAATTTTGGCTTAATTAGCGGAACGGCTCTCATTGTCGATGCAACACATCCATCTATTCGTGCAAAAACTCAAGGGTCGGTTGATGTCTTGCTTGCACTATCAGGTGCCTCCGGCGGAGCGTTATCAGGAATGGTCGTCGCTCATTCTAGTTATGCGGTACTATCTCTTTCTGGAGCGATTCTTTCCCTGTTGCTGATACCTGTTGTTGCTTGGTCTCGGAAGGTTCAAAGCAGAGAACTGGTATAATATGTATCTAATTTTAGTTAGATTGGAATAAGTACAAAAAGTTATACTTTCTTGGAAACTTTCAATATATAGAAGCCATCCACACTTGCGATACCAAGCTGTGGATGGCTTCTGCTTCTATTTGCCTTAATTTAATTCGTTAGAGATCTGCATTTGCTCCTCTGTCAGCGTGCCCTCGACCATTTTTCTTTTAACATGGTAATCAGTATCTAGCCTAATTGGAATTGAAGGCAAAGAACGCCTTGTATTCCAATTAGGCTTATTTGCCCTAGGCTGAGCAAGGCGCTTGCGCTTTTCTTATTCAGCATGCATTCTAATGATGATTTTTCCACGTACATGACGGCCTTTTAATTTATCCAAACCAGCAGGTAATTCCTCTTTAGGAAGAACTTCAGTTATCATCGGATCAAGCGTTCCTGCATCGACCCTTTCCAATAATTCTTTTGCCATAAAGGCCAAGTTTTCCCTCGCACGAATGGAACCACTGGAATGAGCTGCACCTAGCGCAACCTCATGTATGGATGGAGAAAGAGTAAAAGGCTTAACATTAGACATATCTGGTGCACCAGCGATATAAGCCATGTGCCCGGAGAAGGCCAGTCGTTTTAAGTCTTCTGTAGCTTCATTAGAGCCTACTGTATTGAAAATCAAATCAACACCTTCATTATTTGTTTCTTCTAAAATTCGTTTCGTGACATCTTCTGTTTTATAATCGATGGCCACATCTGCTCCAAGAGATGTTACCCAAGAATGGTTATGTGATGAAGCTGTTGTAAACACTTTTAATCCCAGCTCTTTAGCCAATTGGATCGCATATCCGCCAACCCCGCCAGCTCCTGCATGAATCAATATCGTCTTTTTGTGATGATGATTTAATTTTTGAATCACAGCTTGGTAAGCCGTCATCCCCGCACAAAGAACTGCTGCCGCTTGATCATAAGAAACACCTTCAGGAATTTTAGCCGCAGCGTGTGCATCAATTACCGCTTTCTCAGCAAACGCACCCTTTTGATTCAAATCTGTATGACATGCTACACGGTCCCCCACTTTAAATCCCACTACATATTCACCAATTTCAACCACCTCTCCTGCGAGATCTACTCCCGGAATATGTGGATAGCTCCAGTTGTTACTACCATTTTCGATCATTTTATAATCAACAGGATTCAAAGCAGTACTAACAACCTTTACAACAAGTTGTCCTTCTCCGGCAGTAACATCCTGTATATCACCCCATGTAAGGTTGCCTATGCTGCCGGGATTTTTGATGAACCATGCTTTCATCTTTTTTAAACTCCTTCCTAAGTTAAACAGGTTTTCTTACTGTTGTAAAAAATTTTAACATTGTATTATAAATTTTAGAAAGAAATTGCTCCTGTCAGTAATGCAACAAGTATCATGACAACACAAGTTCCTAGCGCCCATTTTAAAATAAACTTCTGATGTGCCCCAAAATCAACGTTTGCCATACCTACTAATAAATGGGTTGAAGCGATTAATGGACTCATTGCGTGAATTGGTTGGCCAAGTACAGAGGCCCGTGCAATTTCAACTGGGTCTACTCCATAGGCAGCAGCTGTTTGAGCAATAATGGGAACGACGCCAAAATAATAAGGGTCATTCGCCATGACATAAGTGAGAGGAAGGCTTGTAATCGCTGTAATGAGTGCGAAATAAGAACCAAGTTCTTCAGGGATTATGGAAATGAGACTGTTCGCCATTTCATCAACCATATGTGTTCCCGAAAGGATTCCAGTAAAAATTCCTGATGCAAAAATCAAAGCGACGACGATGACTACACTATCTGCATGAGACGAAAGGATTTTCTTTTGAACTTCCAGATTAGGATAGTTAACCATTAAAGCTAAAGCAAATGCGAGAATAAACAATGCAGGTAAAGGCAACACCCCTAAAACTAGTGTTATGATTAGAGAAACTGTTACTAAAAGATTAAACCATATTAAATGAGGCCGCTTAAAATCCGACTCCACTGTAGCAGCTATTTCTTGCTGTTCCATAAACTCCTTAGACATATCTATCTGCAAGATTCCTAGTCTATTACGTTCTTTTTTCCCAAGAAGATAAGCCGTAAATAATACCCATAGCATTCCTCCTATCATAATTGGAACAAGAGGAAGAAAAACGTCATTTGCGTCAAGCTTTAATGCACTTATCGCTCTGGCTGTTGGACCTCCCCATGGGAGCATATTCATGACCCCAAAAGCCATCATCGATACGCAGGTTAAGATTAGTGGATTCATGCCTAAGCGCTTGTAAAGCGGTAGTAATGCGGAAACTGTGATGATGTAGGTCGTTGTCCCATCCCCGTCCAAAGCGACAAGACTTGCAAGGACTGCAGTCCCAATAACAACTTTTAAGGGATCACCTTTAACGATTGACAAAATTTTTAATACAAGTGGATCAAATAAACCGGCATCAATCATGATGCCAAAATACAGGACAGCGAACATTAACATGATTCCTGTAGGAGCAACACCGCTTAGCCCATCTAATATCATCGGTCCAAGGTCTTTTCCAAATCCTCCAATAATCGCAAATACGATAGGAACAACAATCAGCGCAAGTAAAGCTGACATCCTTCTCGTGACAATTAAAAAGATAAAACATGTCATCATTAAAAACCCTAATAATGCAATCATCTAATCACTCCCTTTAAATTGAATCCGCTTTCAAATATAGTTATACCATGCTACTAAACAAGTTTATTTCGTAACATAAAATGAGAATTCAAACATTATATAAAATCTTGAATTCTCACTTTTATTTCAAATACACAATCTTAAGCTTCTATATCATGTTGATAGACTTCTTGTTCATCATTTTTGTTTTTCTTTACTATTTGGCGTAAAACAGTTTGCATAATTCCTCCGTTACGATAGTAATTGATATCGATCACACTATCCAGTCGTACGATGACCTCAAATTCAAAGGAACTGCTATCTTCACGAATCCCCTTCACCTTTATCGTTTGCCATGGCTGAATGGTATTACATAAACCTATCGTTTCAAAGGTTTCATTTCCAACAATGCCAAGTGATGCGGCACTTTGTCCATCTATGAATTGAAGAGGAAGAACCCCCATTCCTACCAAGTTACTACGATGTATACGTTCAAAGCTTTGTGCGATCACTGCTTTTACCCCTAGCAGATACGTCCCTTTTGCTGCCCAGTCGCGCGAGCTTCCTGTCCCATACTCTTTACCGGCAATCACAACAAGAGGTGTTCCATCTTGCTGATACTTCATCGCTGCATCATAGATCGGCATGATTTCACCTGTCGGTACGTACTTCGTTACACCGCCTTCAGATCCTGGAACCATTTGATTACGAATTCGATGATTAGCCAAGGCTCCGCGAATCATGACTTGATGGTTACCGCGGCGTGAAGGATAAGAGTTGAAATCTTTTGGCTTAACTCCATTTTGCTGCAAATACAAGCCAGCAGGACTCTCGGCCTTTATTGCTCCGGATGGAGAAAGATGATCCGTTGTAACAGAATCACCAAGCAAAGCAAGAGAATGTGCCTTTTTAATTTCTTGAATATCGTCTGGCTCCTCAGGAAGATCCTTCAAAAACGGCGGCTCTTGAATATAGGTTGAAGATTCATCCCAATCATATAGTTCTCCTTTAGGAATATCAATAGAATTCCAGGCTTCATTTGCTGTGTAAACATTTTGATAGCGCTCCTGAAATAATTCAGGACGGACAGCATTATCCAAATATTCTTGAATTTCTTGAGCAGATGGCCAAATATCCTTCAAGTAAACTGGCTGCCCATTTTGATCGTGACCAATCGGATCATTAATCAGATCAATATCCACCGTCCCTGCTATAGCATAAGCAATGACAAGCGGTGGAGAGGCCAAATAATTTGCTTTGATTTGAGGGTGTATACGACCTTCAAAATTTCGATTGCCTGAAAGCACACCTGCCACAGTCAAATCGTGATCAGCAATGGCTGAACTTACCTCATTAGGAAGCGGACCTGAGTTGCCTATACAAGTCGCACAACCATATCCGGCAATATGAAATCCAAGCTCCTCCAGATAGCTTAAAAGTCCAGATTCTTTTAAATAATCGGTAACTACACGGGAACCAGGTGTGAGAGAACTTTTTACATAAGCAGGTTTATGGAGTCCTTTTTCGATCGCCCTTTTAGCGACCAGTCCGGCTGTAATCAATACATTAGGGTTTGATGTATTGGTACAACTTGTGATGGCAGCTAGAACAACAGAGCCATTTTTAAGCATCGATTCTTCTCCATTATCATGCTTTAGTAAGACCTCTTTCGTTAGATCTTCCTCATTCAAACCGTATCCACCATTATCTACCGGTTCAAGCATGACTTTATGATATTCCCGTTTCATCGCTGTTAAGTCGACTCGATCCTGCGGGCGTTTAGGGCCGGCTAAGCATGGTACTATAGTTGATAGGTCAAGCTCGATCAAATCCGAATAAACAGGTTCAGGGCTGTCACTATCTAAAAACATATCTTGAGCTTTATAGTAGGACTCGACAAGCGAGATGTGTTCCTCGCTTCGACCAATCAGTCTTAAATAATTCAATGTTTGTTGGTCTACGGGGAAAAAACCCATTGTCGCTCCATACTCTGGCGCCATATTGGCTACTGTTGCACGATCCGCTATACTCATCTCTGCTATACCTGTCCCGAAAAATTCAACGAACTTACCGACAACCCCTTTTTTCCTAAGAATATTTGTCACTGTTAAAGCCAAATCTGTTGCGGTTGCTCCTTCTGGTAGAGATCCTGTCAGTTTAAATCCAACGACTTCAGGGATCACAAAATATAAGGGCTGACCCAACATTGCCGCTTCTGCCTCAATACCTCCTACTCCCCAGGCTACTACTCCAAGTCCATTAATCATTGTTGTATGTGAATCCGTTCCTACAAGAGAGTCGGGATAAACTAAAATGTCACCGCACACTTCTTTTGACGTAACTACTGATGACAGAAACTCCATATTGATTTGGTGCATAATCCCAGTTGCTGGAGGAATAACAAGAAGATTATGGAAGGAGTTTTGCGCCCAGCGAAAAAATCGAAACCGCTCCATATTCCTTTCAAAATTAATTTTTTCATTTAACTCCATCGCATCAGAACTTCCATAATAATCAACCGTAACAGAGTGATCCACCACAAGATCAACAGGTATCAACGGATTTACTTCAGAAACCTTTCCCCCAATCCGCCTCACCGCTTCTCTCATCGCAGCTAAATCGACAATTGCCGGCAGACCTGTCGTATCATGAAGCAGAATGCGTGAAGGTTTAAATGGAACTTCTTGGTTTGGATCACGCTCTTTTGACCAGTTTGCTAATTTTTTGATATGCACTTTTGTGATACTAATACCGTCATATTCACGTAAAACGGCCTCCAGTAACACTTTAATCGAATAGGGCAATGTAGATATGTTCCCTAGTCCATTTTCCTCTAGCGCGTTTATTCGATAAAAACGATATACTTTTTCATTAACGTTAAGAGTTGCACGGGTCCCAAATACATCTTTTCTTCTATTTTTCATACTGCTCTCAACCCCTTAAGTCTTTCTATTCTAAAAATTATTTTATTTCAAATTTTGACATTCGAAAAATATCATTATTTCATAGTTAGATATGAAACTTTTTCATAATAGACACGGAATCTTTCTTCTTTAATCTGTTATTCTGTGCTATGGTTTTATTAAGAAAACTAAGGGAGTTAATCGAATGGATGAGCGTGACTGGCTTATTTTACATACTTTGTTTCAAGAAAAAAATATTACAAAAGCTGGACAGAGTCTGTTTATTGCCCAACCGACGTTAACAAAACGATTAAAGCAAATTGAGACACAATTCGGGGTAAAAATTGTCGATCGTGGCATAAAAGGAGTTCAATTTACTCCTGAAGGGGAATATCTTGCAAAACGTGCTGAAGAAGTGCTGACTATTTTTCGTGAAATAAAAGAAGATGTAGAGAACTTTCATCATAATGTGTCAGGAACTTTAAGATTAGGAGTTTCTAATTTTATTAGCAAGTATAAACTGCCTGTTTTACTTAAGCTATTTAAAGATAAGTATCCCGATGTTGAATTTCAAGTGGATACTGGCTATAGTAAAGATATTTTTAATTTGGTATATAACCAAGCTTCACACATCGGTTTCATTCGAGGGGAGTATAGCTGGCCTGATGAAAAGCATTTATTATTTGAAGAAGATCTTTGTGTCGTGTCAAAAGAGAAAGTTCACCTCGATGATCTTCCCCATTTACCAAGAATAGACTATCGAACAGATCAACTTTATAAACAGTTAGTCGAAAATTGGTGGACAGAGCATTTTTCTCAGTCCCCATACATTGCTATGTCGGTGAATCAAGGTGACACCTGCAAAGAAATGGTATTAAATGGATTAGGCTATGCCATAATGCCTTCCCTTTTTTTACATGGTATAGAAGATATTCATAAAATTTATTTGAAAGATAAAGAAGGAAATCGGTTAACGCAAAAGACGTGGATGTTCTATTATAAGGAATCGTTAGAGGTAAATGTTGTTCAGGCGTTTGTTCATTTTATAAAGGAGTTGGATGTATATCATCTTTAATATATGTAAAAAAGGACAAGACATAAGAAAAGCGCAAGGCGCCCGCCTATCGGCGACAAGCATAAGTCAAACAGGAATAGAAGGTGTTCTTTACCTTCAATTCCTGTTTGACTTATGACCTCGAGCCGATGGCGCCTGGAGCTAGACACCAAAACTAAGTTCAAAATTTATACTTTCTTATCTTTTAAAGAAAAGCCATTTATTCGTCTGTCCTTTTTTATAGTTTTTATTCAATCCCTTGATATTAAATAGCAACTCTCTTACTTAGACAGTTTTATCCGGTCTAATAAAAAACCACCTTTAAAATAACGTGGTTCATATGAAATAATAAAAGCTTGAGGTTCAAACTTCTCTACGTACGCAATTAATTCACTTTCGCGATTTCGCTTTGTTAATATATCAAGTTTATATCGATTACTATCGCGTCCTTCACCGATATATAGAGTGACTCCAAACCCATTATTTCTTAGGGTATCAATTAATTCATCATTTTTTGATTGTGTATTGACAGTTACGTTAATATAACCAATCGCTAATCTTTTTTCAATTTTTGTTCCAAAAATAATTCCAATACCAAAGCCTAAGGCATAGACCACCATTGCAGCAAAGCTCTGTTCACCACTAAATACAAGGGATAAACCAAATACATAGATTAATATTTCTGCTATTCCGATTATAGAAGCAAGGACTGGAATGCCTCTAACCAAAAAAATTGTCCGTAGAGTAAGTAATGGTACATAAATAAGCTGTAATAATAAAATAAGAAGAATTTCTTTCACTATATCACCTCATAACGTTATATAAACAGGTAAAAAGCTCAGTAAGATTGGAAGGAAACTATTCGATATATCACTAGAGATGGCTAGATATTATATGTAAATGAATGTGTACTCTTATTTGACAATTCCCAATATTTTCTTCATTAACTGCATTAACCATTTAAGTTACTCCTCTCATAACAAATATTTGTTAATTATTAAGTTTGATTTTCAATATTACGCAATCATTATCAACAACGGTGTTATTTTGGAAATGCTTTAAATATCATGGTTATTAAATGATCATGATTTATTAATTGCAGTATAATCCCTCTTAAGGTTTTTGTAAATGAATTAATTTCATAAATTTTAGCCGATCAGTAACAAAGCTTTCAAGAACTAAAAAAAGCTGCCTGATCTCCAATAAAGTTTGAAGATCGGGCAGCTAAGTTGCCTCATTAAAACAGAAACAAGTCCGTATTCTGGATCTCAGACGACTCTTTCACCTTTTTGATGAGGTAAATCCAGAACTTGTTTCTGTTCAACAAAGGTGCTCAACTTTCTAATTAGCAGTCTTTTTCGATGCGAAGCAGTCTTTTTCGATATTTTTGGATTTGTTGATAGAGCTGGCTTCCGTTAAACTCATATTCTTTGTTTCCGGAGCCATGAATAGAGTGATTAAGAATCCAATAAAAAGCACTGCCCCACAAATATACAACGTCGTTGACAAACCATAATTTGCCATAATAGCCGGAGAGAGAAACGTACCAACGGATGAGGCGATACGAGCCACTCCAGTAGTAAAGCCCCCTGCTGTTCCCCGTATATGGGTTGGGAAAAGCTCATTCGGATAGATCCAGGTATGAGCTCCCATCCCGGTATTAACCGTTCCATAAATGACAAAGAGAGCTAGGATGAAAACAAATGGCATATTCATTCCAGAGGTTGCTCCCAGTACGAATAAAGAGATAGAACAGATTAAAAACGCCCAATAAAGTGTAGGTTTTCTTCCGAATTTTTCAAGAAGATAAAGGGCAGGAAACAAGCCGACAAGATAGATGATATTAATGACTGCCGCTCCCAGGTATTCCCTCGTTCCATCAGCAAAACCAAATTGTCCAAGGATCTCTGGAATATAGGTATTTATTCCATAGAGAGGGAGGACTTGAAGCGAATAGAAAGCTGCTACGAAAAACACCCATTTCCCATAACCATTTCGAAATATATCGAGAAAGCTGGTTTTCATCTTGTCCTCTTGTTCGTTAGACATGATGACATGTTTTCCGAATATTTTCTGAACAATAGCATTTGCTTCTTTTTCCCTTCCTTTGCTTGCAAGCCAACGAGGGGATTCTGGCATATTTAAACGTGAAATAAGCATGATAATTACTGGGACCGCACTACTTGCAAGCATCCATCTCCAGCTGTCATCACCGATGGATAACAATAGATAACCGACTAAAAATGAACTCGCGTAACCGACATACCAGAGTCCATTAAGACCTCCAAGTAGGGCACCACGATTTTTTGCTGGTGAAAATTCCGTCATCAAGGCTCCTGCAATAGGATAATCTGCCCCTACCGCAATTCCTAAAATAAATCGTAAAATGACCAACTGCACGGGATCGTTGACAAAAAACTGAAGGATTGACACAATAGCCATGACAAGCATATCGATGAGAAACATCTTCTTCCGGCCAATAAGGTCTGTAAGATAGCCTCCTAATACTCCACCAAATAACATACCCGCAAGAGTTGCCGCTCCAACCAAACCTATCATAGTTACAGACATATCAAGTTGAGTCTGCATGACAGAAAGTGCTACTGCAATAATTCCGATAATATACCCATCGAGGAATGTACTCCCACTGGCATAGGCAAACATTTTATAATGAAAACGGCTTAAAGGCATTTCTTCCATTGTGCGGACTTTACTCATAAATTCCCTCCTACGACTTATTAAATATTTCAATACATTAATAAGTCCTGATATATTTTTGAAACTATTGCCTGGTTGTCTTTCGGTTTCAATAAAATTGAGTCATGGATAAGAACATCAAATAATCTTAGGTACCGATAAAGCGTTTACATTCTTCCGTTCTTGAGGTCCCGTTTCATTTGCTAAAAAAGCAGCGACTAGCGCGTGGACCATAAACAACCTTATCCAGACTTCTCCAATTCGTGGTTCAATAGCTACAGCATTTTGCTTGTGATTGGAGCAGGAGTTGCAAGGACTGTATAACTTACTTGCAACTCTTCCTCTAATCTTTTAGGTAAAGCGTACTATGAAAGATAAAATGATATTAACCCTTTACAAATACTGTTTTAATATTTGTAAAAAATTCTATGGCAGCTTGACCTTGTTCACGTGAAAGAGAACTAGATTTTTTCATACCACCGAATGGAGCTTGAAGTTCTACTCCTGCACTCTCAGCATTGATGCGTACAAGGCCTGCTTCCATTTCGTTAATAAAGGACAGCATTTTTTGGATATTTGCTGTGAAAATAGAAGCACTAAGTCCAAACTCTACATCATTCGCTACTTCTAATGCCTCTTCAATTGTATCAACCTTCATTAAGGCTAATACAGGCCCGAAAATTTCCTCTTGAGCAATCGTCATTTTTGAATTTACATTTTCAAATACTGTGGGTTCAACATAGAAGCCATCCTCCAAACCAATAGCTTCACATTTACTTCCACCATATAAAAGTTTTGCACCTTCTGCTTTTCCTATTTCAATGTAACTTAATACCGTATTTAACTGATTCTCACTTGCACATGGTCCCATCCAAGTGTCACTATTTAATCCTTGCCCTACTTTTATCTCTTTTACTTTAGCTAGCAGCTTTTCCTTAAATACATCATAAACAGAGCTTTGAATAATCACACGACTCGTAGCAGTACATTTCTGACCTGTTGAACGAAGTCCGCCGCTTATTGTTGCTTCAACAGCAAGGTCAAGATCAGCATCCTCTGCAACAATCACTGGATTTTTCCCACCCATTTCCAACTGATATTTAGCACCGCGTGCAAGTGCTCCTTGACCAACTTGTTTTCCTACATTATCTGAACCAGTAAATGTGATACCATTAATGTCGGGATGATCAATAATGCCTTGTCCAATAACAGATCCTGAACCTGTAACCATATTAATAACACCATTTGGTAATCCTGCTTCATGAAAACATTCGATTACTTTTGCCGCTGTAACGGCTGTTTCGGTTGCAGGCTTTAATACAACTGTATTACCGTATACAAGAGCGGGTGCCATCTTCCAGAGTGGAATCGCAACTGGGAAATTCCACGGTGTAATCACTCCCACAACGCCTAAAGGCGCTCTACTAGTGAACATAAGTGCTTCACTATCTGTAGAAGGGATGACATCTCCTACTTTACGCATACCTTCTCCGGCATAATAACGAAGAATGGCTACACCACGAGCCGTTTCTCCTTTCGCCTCTTGGAAGGTTTTTCCCATTTCTCTTGTCATGGTTTCTGCCACTTCTGCTAATCGTGCTTCTAACACATTTGCAACTTTATAAAGATACTCTCCTCTTGCAAGTGCAGATAATTTTCTCCAAGCAATTTGTGCATGCTTAGCAGCAGAAACTGCATGATCTAAATCTTCTTTCGTTGATTTTGAAACATATCCAACGATTTCATTTTTATTAGCTGGATTAATGCTAGGGATAACTTCATTCGTAGAAGAAGATTTCCATTCACCATTTATATAATTAACAAATGTTTTACTTTCTGCTTTCACTGTCATAAAAATCAATCCTTTCTGTCACTGCACCTTATCTTTAAAAAAATTTACTTCCTAAAAAAACAATAAAAGGAACTGAAAATATTGCGATAATGGTTGAAAAAACCGCTGCCTTTACCCCAATTTCTTCATCCTTTGTATAACGTGCTAATAGGACTGGAGCGATTGTCATCGTAGGCATTGCTACTTGAATAATAATGACTTGCTTCATCATCATTGAAAAGTTGGTAAACACCACAATTATTATTGTTAGAATTGGAATGATAATTAACTTCAATAAAATAGGTACTGTCAATCTACTAATTGTCAAAGCTCCCTTTTGTTTAAGCATCATCCTTATTAGTATTCCAATGTAAAGCATTGCCAGAGGGGTAGCCAAATTTGCTAACATTCCATTTAATTGTTGAATAATTTCTGTCGGTTTCGTTTCAGTCATGATTACGAATAAAGCTATAACTATTGATATAACTGGAGGATTTATTAATTGTTTTAAAGATGCAAGTGAAAACTGATAATTTTCTTGCAATAACGCAATACCTACCGTAAATAAAATGATCCCTACCCCTGTATCAAATGCTGCTGCAAGTAGAGCCCCTTTTGGACCAAATATTGCCGCACATAAAGGAATCCCAATAAAACCTGTATTCCCTAATCCAGCAATAAAAGCCATTTTCCTTGCATTACTAGGAGAATATTTAAATATTCTTGCAAAAATCCATCCCAATAGTAACCCTGCTAAACTGATGATTATTGAAAAAATAAAAATAATCATCAGCTGAGAAATTAACTCTTTCCCTACCTCAGCTTTAAAAGCACCATCCAGTATAATGCAAGGGATCGCTACATGAAGCATAATACTTATAAGCAGCTGCTTTGATTCCTCTGTTATTTCATTGGCTTTTGCGATCATATATCCAATTACAGAAATAACTGCCATAATAAACATAGAACTTAAGATCGATAGAAATACCAAGTTAAGCTCCCCTCTTAAAAAACTAGTGCTAACATGATAATTAGAGTCCTATTTTAAATTAGAGCTTTTGATAGACTCGATTATTTTGAGAATGAAACTTTCACTTCTCCTAAATGATCAAATACAGCTGTAAATTCATCACCTGGTTCAACATCAATAGTAGTAGCAAGGGCTCCGGAAAGAATCACTTCTCCAGCTCGTAAAACTACACCAAACTCTGCTAATTTATTAGCTAACCATGCGACACAAGCTGCAGGATGCTCCATAGCGTTCTTTCCTATACCTTCTTTCATTAACTGGCCATTTTGATATACTTTCATCGTAATATCAGGAAGATTAACTTGATCCACTAAAACAGGTTGATCTCCAAGAACATAAAGACCAGAGGATGCATTATCCGCAACGGTATCTTGCAATTTCACCTTCCAATCTTTTATTCTACTATCAATGATTTCGATAGAAGGAAGAACATAGTCTGTTGCTTGAAGAACATCTTCAACGGTAACATTCGTGCCCTGTAAATCTTTTTTTAACACAAACGCAATTTCACATTCGATCTTCGGCTGAATGACATCATTAAGGGATACCTCATGGTTATTTTCAACAATCATATTTTCAAATAAATGACCACAATCTGGCGTATCAATACCATACATTATTTGCATATCACGAGAAGTTAAACCAATTTTCTTACCAACAATTCTAAGTCCTTGAGATCGTTTTTCCTGAACCACTTGCAGCTGAATTTCATAAGCTTCGTCTAACGTTAAATCTGGCTTCAATTGAGTTAATGGGTCGATCGGCTTTTGACTCTTCTCAGCTTCAATTAAATAATTTGCAAGATCTTTAATTTTTTCAGACACTACTCTACTCAACAGAGAGCCCTCCTCGTATATGAATTAATTTTTATTTTGCAAGATTACTTTCCCAAATTTTTCTGACCTTTTAAAGTATTCCTGAGCGTCTCGCGCTTTTTCTAATGGAAAGACCTTATCAATAAGAGGTTTAATTTTCTCTTTACGAATCGCATCTAACATTTCATCAAATTCTTTCCGAGTACCTAACGTGCACCCGATTATTGAAAGATGTTTTAAATAAACTGTACGGATATCAAGCTGTGTAATCGCACCACTGACAGCACCAGAAATTGCTAACCGTCCACCGTTTTTTAATATCTGCAAACAAGTTGAAAATAAAGGATCCCCTACTACATCTAGTACAACATCAAGCTTGCCACCTGCAGCCTTAAAAATATCATTCGGTAAAGTTGTTGATTTGTAGGATATAACTTCACTTGCTCCGAGTTCGATCATTTTTTCTTTTAAAGTTAGATCTCTTACTAGTGCAATGACATTTGCACCAAATACTTTTGATGCAATTTGAACTGCATAGGAACCAACTCCTCCAGTAGCCCCTGTAATAAGAACTTTTTCCCCAGGAACAACTTTACTTTTTTCAAGCATATGCCACGCAGTAAAACAGCTAACAATAAAAGAAGAACTTTCAACATAACTAGACAATGGCATTGGTCTGCATAATTCCTTTGGCCATGCAATATACTCTGCATAACCACCATCACACTCGGAACTCATTAACGTTATATCTTCTGACATATGTTCAAAACCATCAGGAGCTGAAGAAATAAAGGGAAATAACACTACTTTTTCTCCTAAACATGCTGGATTGATATTTGCACCTACAGCTACGATTTGCCCCGCAACATCTGTTCCAGGAATTCGAGGAAAAGAAATTGCCTCTCGTTTCCAACCAGCCTTTTCGCTTGATTTCGTATCAGTACCGTAACCACCTTCACGCAATAAAATATCTGAGTTATTTACAGCACATGCATATATTTTTACTAGCACCTCATTTTCCTTAGGAATTGGTACAGGTACTTCCCGTTCCTCAAGCTTTTCAACTCCTCCATATTCTGTTACAACTACAGCCTTCATTTTTGATGGAATTGATTGTAACAAACCATTTCTCCCCAATCTTTTCTCTCCTTATCTATTTACTGCTCTTGATTCTTAATTTTTTTCTAGATTGTTACTAAACTTAAAATCTAATCAATAACGCGATTAATTTCTTTTAACCGTTTTTAAGAATTAGTTGCAAATGTCCATACTGATCAAGTATTTAAGATGTTACTCTTAATTGCAAGGAAGGATTGCCATTAAAAGGAACTTCACCTATTTTAATTGATTCGGTTGGACAACCTTCAAAGGCATCCATCATATCTTCTTCGAATTCATCAGGTACTATTGCAGTTCCTTCATTATCATCTAATATGACAAACGCAGTACCCTCATCATCGTAATCATAAATATCAGGAGCTGCAGCACCACAAGCTCCGCAAGCAATACAAGTTTCTTTATCTACGATCGTATAAATAGCCATCCTTGCTCCCTTCCTCCTCTCTATATTTCTGTTGAATCCCGAATCTTTCCATATAAGGTTCAGAAATAACAGACATATGTTTTCAGTGTGAGTCCTGCACTAGCTGCGCCCGTTTTCAGGGTACTATGAAAAAGCACTAATAATATTATAAACACTTCATTAAATGATCAAGATATAAAAATGATCGAGATCATTTAATGGCAATAAAAAATGAAGTTATGATACAATACAAGCGTGAGGTTCAATTAACGAAACAGTATTCGGCTCTTTATTAAGATACAATACAATAGCATTCCCTTCTTGACGTACATCATAAGTCTTTAATTTACAATTTTTTGCAAACAAAGATTCCCCTGTTTTCATATCAAATCCCCATCCATGTAAAGGACAGCGTAAAATCTCATTATGTCTTCCGTATTGATAAGTATGAGGATCACTTGGTAGCATCGTTCCATCTACCGAACCATATACCATGGATACTCCTTGATGCGGGCATTTATTTCGAACGGCATATAACTCACCATTAACATTAAAAATAGCAATTTCTGATCCATCAACTTTTACTAATTTACGTTGACCAGGCTGTAAATCCTCTGATGAACAAACAGTCACACTTATTAATTCATCCATATTAGTTCTCCTTTCTACTACCGATTAAAGTTGTACGTATTTAAAGCATTTTCATAGAAAATTTTATTTTTTAATTCTTTTGGAAACGTATTGAATACCCGATCTGCTTCATCTCCGTCCCAGTGTGGATAATCACTGCAGTAAAGAAGCATATCCTCAATCCCAGCCATTTGAATGATTTCGAATAAATCTTTAGGACGATACGGTTCTTCAATTGGCTGCGTTCCTAAGCGGACATTTCGTTTAATATATTCGCTAGGCAATTCTTTTACCCACGGTACTTCCTCACGAAGTGTCTTCCAGTTTTTATCTATTCTCCACAGAAGTGGCGCAATCCCAGCGACACCATATTCTACAAATACAAATTTTAGGTTAGGGAACTTATCAAAAACCCCTTCACAAACTAAACTAACTATATTTCTTTGAGCATTGAACCCTAAACAAGTATGCCATTCCATGTAAGTTGATGCCGGACCTACTGCTTGTGCTGGGCCGTTCTCCCCTGAGGCCTCAGAATCTGGGTGGATAAGCATTTGCAGTCCATAGTGTTCCGCAGCTTCATAAATAGGATATAAACTTCTATTGCCAAATGGAATAGTAGTAGTTTGTAAATTAACGGCTACAACCCCTGGTTTTTTCCCGATTCTTTCAATTTCCTTTACTGCTGCTACAGGATCAAGAGGTGATACAAGCATAGACATCTTATACCTGCTGTCTTTTTCAATCCAATTCTCATATTGCCAATCATTAAAAGCTGTATTAAATCCATTAGCGATATCGATATTGTGAAAAGCACCCATTGTTGCATTACATGAATTCAAAATTCCATATTGTGTGTTTGAACGATCAAACAAATCTTTCGCTACAAATTCAGGATCAGAACCTGGGATAGCCCCTTCTGGTGAAAAAGCATCTCCACGTACAACCGAAACTGGGTTGATATATCTGCATTCAGGGAAGCGAAATTCTGCTGCAGAGATTAACTTTCCGTTAAATGCTCCTTTTTTAAATTTACCAATATTTAAACGCTTTTGAAGCGACTCATCACAATATGGTACAAGATCATCAAGTGAATTTAAATAAGAATGAACATCAGAATCAATAACCAACTGTTTTGTCTTTGTAGAACCTGTAACACTCTTTTCGTTAATTGCATTAATCATTTTCATTACTCCTCTCATAATCAACGTTTTTGTCATTTTCATAGTCACTAAATAAACTTCTAAATTTGCGTGTTTGAAAACGCTTTTAAAATCTAGATTTTTTAATGATCGCGATTTCTTATTCACAGTATAATTCGTTTTTTAGCTTATGTAAATATCAAAATAAAAAAATTTTTTAACTTTTTTCTGCTATCCTCCACACTTTGTACAAAATCAAAAAGAGGTAGAAAAACTAGTTTTTCCACCTCTAAACAAAAAATTAATTACATACTATCTACTTTATTTACCGTATTAAAAGTTATATCCCGTATATATTCCATCGTCTTTCTCGAAGCTTCTTCAGGTGTATAAGTTACCCGTTTGTTAAGGAGAGATGTAATCATCCCTTGCCATATCAAGATTGTTATTTCACTAAGGTTTTCAACATCTTCTTTTTTAAATACACCTTTTTCTGCATATTTTTCTAGAACTTCTCTACTTCTTTTACTTAAGTTTTGCTCAGTAAGAATTACCTCTAATTCTTCCGGAAGTTGAATCGTATCAAATTGATATGTGGAAGAGTAATATTTTATCAGTTCCTCCGGATGTTCTCCTAGATCTGCGATAAATATTGCATAATATAATTCAGGTTCCCTAAATGAATGGTCACAAAAACATTCCCACCCTGCTAAATATTTTTCTAATGGATCTTTTGCTCTTGAAGTATATTTAGGTAAATCCTTAATATAGTCCTCTACGAAGCGCATTCCTGCAAAAAATATAAGATGGGAAACTTCCGAAAAATAATTATAGATCGTAGAACTTGTGTATCCTGCTTCTTTTGCAATTTTTCTTATACTGATATTTTTGATTCCTTCTTCTTTTATTAGTTTAGCCGTTGCATCAATAAAATAATTTATCATTCGTTCAATTTGTTTTTCACTTCTCGCCATTAAATTGCCCTCCATTTTTTCATCTAAAAAGTCATTTATATATGTGTATGAATCACAAATAGTAAAAGATAAACTTAAATTATATTATGCATTTCACATAACTTCGAGGCATATGTTCTCTATTATTAAGAGATTTATTTAAATACATAAGTAAGATTATCGCAATAAACTTTATGATCTTGATCAAAAACTTTATTGCGATAATAACACAGATTTAATAACTAAACAAGCTGCAACGCCAGTCTATCAAATGCTCATGCCAAGTAGTATCTTGTTGAGTATAGAAAGAGTAAACCGCTTATCTATATTTTTAATTAAAATGCTTGAGAATGCTCAACAGCTTAAGTCTTAATATGGATCGTTGGGAATTGTCATGGTAGACTTAACCCAAGGTAAAGCGATTTCAGTTTTTACGTCGATTAAAATAGACATGCCATTGCTAAAAGTTAAGAAAATGATAAAAATCAATTGTAAACTTTCCATTTTCTATTCTATAATGATCTTATACTTTTTTGATCACGATCATTATTTGATCTAGATCTTTATAAATCAGATTTTAGACAGGAGAAGATGATCATGCAATTTACTGAAGCGAATAAGATGATAACAGCTTTTTCAAGAACAAATCCATTTCAAGCAAAAGTTCTCAAAAATATTAACTTAAATAAAGCTAGCTCGAATAAAGAAACTAGGCATATCGAGTTATCTTTAAGTAGCTCTGGCCTTTCCTATGTCCCAGGGGATACCCTTGGCATTATCCCTCAAAATGATCCGGAATTAGTTGCTTCCCTTCTTAAGGAAATGGAGTGGGATGAAGAAACGCCAGTAACCATTAATAAGGAGGGTCATACACTTCCATTAAAGGAAGCGCTAACAACTCACTTTGAAATTACACTTCTGACCAAAAAGATTTTACAGCAAGCAGCGGAGTTAACAGAAAACGAAGAGTTACAAAGACTGGTGCTAGTTGAAAATGCAAACCAACTAAAAGAATATACCAGCGGACGCGATTTGCTTGATATGCTGCGTGACTTCGGTCCATGGAACGCTTCTGCTGAGAAAATTGTATCTCTACTAAGGAAGATGACACCACGTCTTTATTCAATTGCAAGCAGCATTGCAGCCAACCCTGGGGAAGTGCATCTCACCATCGGTGCTGTACGCTACACAGCTCACGGACGCGAACGAAAAGGAGTTTGTTCTGTTTTTGTTGCTGAACGAATTCAAGAAGGAGATACCCTTCCTATATTTATTCAACCAAATAAACACTTTTATCTGCCGGATTCCGGGGATAGAGACATTATTATGGTTGGTCCAGGGACAGGTATTGCACCATTCCGTTCTTTTATTCAGGAACGAGCAGTAACTAAAGCAACAGGCAGATCGTGGCTATTTTTTGGAGAACAGTATACAGCGTCGGATTTCTTGTATCAAAACGAGTTAGAGCATTATCAAAAAGATGGGGTACTAACAAAATTAGATACTGCCTTCTCCCGTGATACGGAGGAAAAAATATATGTACAGCATAGAATGCTTGAAAACAGCAAAGAATTGTTCGAATGGCTGAAAAACGGAGCCTACTTCTACGTTTGTGGTGATAAACTAAATATGGCAAAAGACGTACACAACACGCTTATTAGGGTTATAGAAAAAGAAGGTGCAATGACCCATGAAGAAGCTGAAGCGTATCTAAATGAGATGAAGAAACAAGGACGTTACCAACGTGATGTGTATTAATATAAATGAATGATACAAAATACTTAAGGACATGGTAAAATACCATGTCCTTTTAACTTCGCTCTTAGTTGATTTCTTAACTCACTACTGTAGTTTTTTCTGCTAAGGGTAATAGACGCATTTTGATTTCTTCTCCATTTACATGCTTTTGCGCAACACCTGATTTTATTGCTGCGTCAGCAACGGCTGCCGCTACATAAGCGGCCACTCTGCTGTCAAATGGATCTGGAATGACATAATCGCTATGAAGGTCCTTCTCATCAATTAATCCAGCAATTGCATAAACAGCTGCAAGCTTCATTTCTTCATTGATTTCTTTTGCAAGAACATCTAAAGCTCCCCGAAAAATACCAGGGAATGCAAGCACATTATTGACCTGGTTGGGAAAATCAGAACGTCCTGTTCCTACTACCAGTGCCCCCGATTCTTTTGCCTCCTGCGGCATAATTTCCGGTACAGGATTCGCCATGGCAAAAATGATTGGATCATGATTCATTGAACGAACCATTTCTTTTGTAATAGCACCTGCTGCTGAGACTCCCACAAATACATCTGCACCCACAAGCGCATCTGCTAATATACCTTGTTTTTGTTCTCTATTGGTCATGCGGGCCATTTCCTCTTTAAATAGGTTCATTCCCACAGGGCGCCCTTCATAAATGATTCCTTTTGTATCACATAAAACAACATCTTTTGTCCCCATATGAAGAAGCAGCTTAACAATCGCCACCCCTGCAGCACCCGCACCGTTTACGACAACTCGAATATCTTCAATTTTTTTATTCGCTAGCTTTAACGCATTGATTAAACCGGCAGCCGTTACTATTGCAGTACCGTGCTGGTCATCGTGAAAAATCGGAATATTACAAGCTTTTCGTAAGCGATCCTCAATTTCAAAGCATTGTGGTGCCGCAATATCCTCTAAATTAACTCCACCAAACGTTGGCTCCAATAATTTGACAACTTCAACAATTTTATCTGGATCAGTTGTATCCAGACAAATAGGGAAGGCATCCACATCAGCAAATGACTTGAATAATAATGATTTACCTTCCATTACCGGCATAGAGGCTTTCGGGCCAATATTGCCAAGGCCAAGTACAGCTGTTCCGTTCGAGACAACCGCAACAAGATTCCCCTTCATGGTATAATCATACACTTTGCTTTCATCTTCATGTATTTCGATGCAAGGCTCTGCTACCCCTGGTGAATAAGCTAGACTTAAATCTTTTGCATTTCGTACAGCCACTTTAGAGTGGACACCAAGCTTTCCTTGATTTTCCTTGTGCATCTTTAATGCTTCTTCACGCAATGTGGACATCTTATGACTCTCCTTCAATTAGTGTAATAGATCATGATTTTATGAGATAAGGACTCTTCGTACATGTTTAAAAGGCAGAACGACTAAACCACTATTTCCTTATATCTGGGCCTAGAGTATCTGAAAAAATGCGTTAACTGGAACGAAGAAAACACCTTTGGGTTCAATTTGTTTTCCTCTTATTTACATAGTAAGGATCTTAGACCGTTGCAATTTGAAATCGATGATCATCAAAGTAAATAATTTCGGAAAGAATCTTGCTGCTGCCTTGGATGTTGTCGAACATTTCCCTTGCTTCTTTTTCTGTGTCAAATTCAAACATTGTCATGTTAGCCTTTGAATAGTGAATAATGACCCACACAATAAATTCCCCCATAGATAACGTTTCATGATTTCCTATAAAAGATAGATCAGTAATTCATAAACCAGCAGTATAATCTTTATTTATCATTCCAAATTTATTGTCATCATGATGATTCAAAACCAAACTGAATTCTGTACCTTAGCCAAACCACTACATGATATGTAAATCCCATGGCTGATTTGTTGTTAAAAACGCAGCTAGTTCCTTACTTTTTTGTTTTCTTTCTTTACGCATCCTTGCTCGCTCTGGCGCGGTTTCATGTAACTTTTTCTCTTCTTCTGTTTCAGGAATTACTTGTGGAACACGTGTTGGACGTTTTTGTTCATCAAGTGCGACAAATGTTAAGAGGGCAGTCGCTGCCATTTTACGCTTACCGCTTTTTAAGTCTTCTGCGATAATTTTCACAAATACTTCCATTGACGATGTGCCTGTCCATGTCACATAGGATTCGAAACAGACTGAATCTGTAGGTTGAACAGGGTGTAAAAAATCAACTGAATCAGTGGAAGCCGTTACACATTCTTTCCGGCTATGGCGCGCTGCGGAAATGGAAGCAATTTGGTCCACATCACTCATTAATTTTCCGCCAAATAACGTATTATGATTATTTACATCGTTTGGGAATACACGACTTGTTCGTATCACACGTGATTCTTTACAATATTTTGCTTCCATACCTACATCCCCTTAAAACATATCAATCTATTGACGCTGTTGATTACCCCACTCATGACCTGGGGCTTTGAAAACTTATTTTAGCTTCTCTATTAGAATCAAGCGCTCATTACAGAGAAGCTATATCACAATCATTTTATTTAAATTTTATCCTTCTAATAATAAAGACTCCGGATCCTCCAACAGCTCTTTGATCATAGCCAGGAAGCTAACAGCTTCTTTGCCATCGACAATGCGATGATCATATGAAAGAGCAATATACATCATTGGACGGTTTTCTATTCGATCATGATCGATAGCGACCGGTCTTGTTTGAATCTTATGCATACCGAGAATCCCTACTTGTGGAGCGTTTAGGATCGGTGTTGACATTAATGATCCAAATACTCCGCCATTTGTAATGGTAAATGTACCGCCTTGTAAATCTTTTAAGGAGAGGGCATTGTCTCGTGCTTTTTTGCCGAGATTGCTAATATCTCTTTCAATTTCAGCGAAACTTTTTTGATTCGCATCACGCACAACCGGTACAACTAATCCTTCAGGAGCTGCTACTGCGATTCCAATATCATAAAATTTCTTAATAACAAGCTCATCACCTTGAATTTCGGCATTCAAAAGCGGGTATTTCTTTAAAGCTGCGACAACGGCTTTCGTAAAGAACGACATGAATCCTAGGCGAACATCATGTTTTTCAAAAAAGGCATCTTTCCGTTTTTTTCGTAACTCCATAACGGCAGTCATATCGACTTCGTTAAATGTCGTTAACATCGCAGCAGTATGCTGGACTTCAACGAGACGTTTGGCAATGGTTTGACGACGGCGGGACATTTTTATACGTTCCATCGGTTTGTCGTTCTCGTGATCTGCCTGTATAGCGGCTGGCTTGGAACTTGCCTTTTCTACTTGTGGCTCTTCCTTTGCAACAGGTGTCTGCGTGTGTGCTTTTACATCGTGCGGTCTGATTCTTCCAAGTGGATCACTGCTGACTACCTGATTTAAATCAATTCCTAGTTCTCTTGCCAGTTTTCTTGCCGACGGAGAAGCAATCGGTTGGGCTGCTTTTGGAAGTTCTGCTGCTGGAGGGGTACTCGCAGGCTGAACCTCTTCCGTTAACGATTTTTCCGGAGCTGCTGGAACAGCTGGCGCTTCGCCTTCTGCAACTTTGTCTTCTAAAATGGCGATTACATCCCCTACCTCTACTGTATCTCCAGGCTCCTTAAGTACTTTAGTTACGACACCTGAGTATTCTGTGTTTACTTCTAAATTGACTTTGTCTGTTTCAAGTTCTACTACACTATCACCTTTGGACACTTTATCACCAATCGTAACTAGCCATTCTAAAATAGTTCCCTCTGTAATGGATTCTGCTAGATCTGGTACTTTGATTTCAAACATGTGATTTCTCCTCCCGGCCTTTTTATCTTCATAGTTTAATAATGTGTTAACCAGTCTCCGTCTCGCTTGTAATGGTTAGTTTATAACATTTATATTCCTTGTTTTTGTGTATCTACTATACTTTCAATTGTCAACGTTTGTTGGACAATGCGTTCTTGTTCTTTTTTATGAACTAGCGGGTCACCGCCTGCTGGGCTGGAACGATCTGGACGTCCAATGTACCCTACTTTTAAGCTGCCAGAAGCAAGCTCAAACAGCTTTGGTGCGATATAATGCCATGCTCCCATATTTTTCGGTTCTTCTTGCACCCAGACTATTTCTTCTAGGTTCAGATACCGCTTTAAGATTGCTTTTACTTTTTCTTTTGGAAATGGATACAATTGTTCGATGCGAATGATGTGTATCTCATCCAGGCTTTGATTTTCTTTAGTCGCTTCAATTTCTACTGCCAAATCAATCGCCATTTTACCGGTTGTGAATACTAAACGCTTCACTTTGTTCACTTTAGTTCCAAGCTGAGGCTGTTCCACTACCGTTCGGAAATTACCTTCGCTAAGCTCTTTGCCGACAGAGGCGGTCAGTGGGTGACGCAACAGACTTTTTGGCGTCATAATCACTAACGGTCGAACAAACTCTGTTCCCAAAATAGCTCCCTGACGACGTAAAATATGAAAATATTGGGCTGCACTTGTCAAGTTCGCAACTGTCCAGTTATTTTCAGCTGCCAACTGTAAAAAGCGTTCCGGACGGGCGCTGGAGTGTTCAGGACCTTGCCCTTCATAACCGTGAGGCAACAGGAGGACGAGGCCTGATTTTTGACCCCATTTCGCTCTCGCTGCGGAAATGAATTGATCAAAGAGCGCCTGGGCGGTGTTGGCAAAGTCACCGTATTGCGCTTCCCAAATCACAAGTGTTTCAGGTGCAAACACATTGTAGCCATATTCAAAACCAACAACTCCTGCTTCTGACAGAGGGCTATTGTGAACCGCAAACGAAGCACGAGCTTGCGGGATACGATGCAAAGGTGAAAAGGTTTCGTTTGTTTCAGTGTCATGCAGTACAATGTGACGCTGGGCAAACGTTCCACGCTCCGAATCCTGACCGGTTAGACGAATTGGCGTGCCCTCTTTTAGTAACGTTGCGAATGCCAGAGCTTCCGCTACCGCCCATTCTACTTTTCCGTTCTGTTCTAAGGCGTTTTCACGACGTTCCAGAATACGCTTTAATTTTGGATACACATGAAACCCTTCCGGCCATTTCAGTAATGCCTGATTTAATTCGCGAAGAGCATCAAGCGGCACCTTCGTTTCGATACTTGGAATTCCTTTAGCAATAACCCCTGGTACATTTACTTCTGCGACTGGTTCCTCTCGCTTCTTCTCTGACGCTTTTTCAAACTCGGCTTGCAAGGTTTCTTGCACGCGGCGATCGATTTGTTGTATTTCTTCTTGATTAAGAGTGCCGTTTGCCTTTAATTGTTCCGCATATAATGCTTTTACGGTTGGATGCTTTGTCACTTTTTTGTAAACCTGCGGCTGGGTGACCGCCGGATCATCCATTTCATTATGTCCAAAGCGTCGATATCCGACTAAATCAATCAAAAAGTCTTTTCGGAAGCGTACCCGGTATTGATAGGCAAGATAGATGGCTGCCAGACAAGCTTCCGGGTCATCGGCATTCACGTGTACAACAGGAATTTCGTATCCTTTCGCCAGGTCACTTGCATATCTTGTGAAACGGGAATCATGGCTGTCTGTCGTAAAACCGACCATGTTGTTGGCAATAATATGGATGGTTCCTCCTGTTTGATATCCTTTTAATCCCCCTAAATTCAAGGTTTCGGCAACAATTCCCTGACCAGGAAATGCCGCATCACCGTGGACTAAAATCGCAAACGCTTTTGATGTATCCTGTCTAGGGTAGCCGGCTTGATGGCGTTCTTCTTGAGCGGCTCTAGCAAATCCCTCTACAACCGGATCGACAAATTCAAGATGGCTAGGGTTATTCGCTAAAGTAATCCGGGTACGAACCGAACCAAAACCTTCCATAAATCGGTCTCTGCCTAAATGGTATTTCACATCTCCAGTCCATCCCTCGCTAATATCGAGCAAATCTTCTGATGGACCTTGTGGTTTTGCGGAGGAGTGCTGAAATTCAGAGAAAATCTTATGATAAGGTTTTTCCAACACATGAGCCAGGACACTTAAACGTCCGCGGTGGGCCATCCCAATCATGACATTGTGAACGCCATCCGCTGCACCTTCATGAATCGCATCTTCGAGCATCGGCACGAGCATGTCGACTCCTTCAATCGAGAATCGTTTTTGACCAACAAACGTTTTGTGTAAAAACTGTTCAAATCCTTCTACTTCTGCCAGCCGCTCTAACAAGTTTTTACGTTCTTCTTTTGATCGTGCACGTTTTAAAACACCACTTTCCACCATCTGCGTTAACCAAGTTCGTTCTTCCATATTGTGTACATGACCGAACTCGTAGGACAAAGAGCCCGTGTAGACATTCTTTAGTTGGTTTACTGCATCAAGTGCGTTGTGTATCCCTGTTGGAACGTCTGTCAATACCAATTCGGCTGGAATCGCTTTCAAATCTTCCTCACTTAACCCATATTGTTCAGGAGTTGGTAAAGCGGAATCATTCCCATTACTTTCTAACGGGTTAATTCGCGCGCCTAAGTGTCCATATGAACGGATGTTATCAAGCAGTTTTACTGCTTTTATTATTTTTTTCGTATCTGTCAAATCGTTAGGAACAGGACTTGAACTTTTCACGCTTTGTTGTTTTTCTTCCACGAATAAAGGAGGACCCCAACTTACAAATAGCTCCTTTAATTCTGGACTAACGGTGTCAGCATCATTTACATACAACTCATATTGTTCCATTACATAGCCAAGGTTCGGACCATGAAAATTCGCCCAAGGATTTTGTTGATTTTTCTGTATTGTCAATTACAATACCCCCATTGATTTGTATTGTATGATTTGATAAATAAGTATTGATTGCTTACAAATAAGGATAATGCAATAATTGAAATAAATAAAATAGTGAAAAATTATATAGAAATATAAAAAAAAAATATATCGCAAGGATTGTGGAATTGATGGATTATCGTGATTGGGAAATACTGAAGGTTCTTTATAGCCAAAAAAATATAACAAAAGCAGCCAGGCTTTTATTTATTACCCAACCAGCATTAACAAACCGTTTAAAGCATATGCAGGAAGAATTGGGTGTTAAAATCGTAACCCGTGAAAGCAGAGGAGTTCATTTTACCCCTCAAGGAGAATATCTTGTCCAATGTGCGGACGAGGCCCTTGCTCATTATCAAAAAGTCAAAGAAACAGTCCAAAATATGAGCAATAATTCCAGTAATGAAGTTGCGGGGACATTAAAATTGGGTGTATCAAATTTTTTTGCCAATTATGAACTTCCTTATATTTTAAAATTATTTAAAATGCACTATCCCCATGTTGAATTTAAGGTGATTACAGGATGGAGCAGAGACGTCACTCAACTGATACACAATAAAGATGTTCATATCAGCTTTATTCGCGGGGACTATGGTTGGAGAGGGTTAATGAAACATCTATTATTTGAAGAAACAATATGTATTACCTCAAAGGAAGAAATAGATATTTCGGAACTTCCCCATCTTCCAAAAATCGAATATAAAGGGGATTACTTATTAAAATCAATAGAAGATCATTGGTGGGCTGAAAACTTTGCTCAAGAACCCTTTATTAGTATAGCAGTCGACCAAGTTGATACCTGTAAGCAAATGGTGATCAACGGTTTAGGGTATGGAATCTTGTCCAGCAGGGTACTTACCGGGATTGATGATTTATATAAAATAGACTTAACTGATCAGAATGGAAATCCTATCATGCGAAGAACGTGGATGTATTACCATGAGGAATCGCTGGAATGGAATGTTGTTAATACCTTCGTCAATTTTATTAAAAATTTCGATTGGAAAGAGAAATAACTACTTCCTAAAAACCTTTGTTCATTTTATACAAGGGTTAAAAGTATATATTTTTTACTAAGTGTTCTTAAACTTTATAAAATAACCAAGGGAATGGCGAAATTTCAAATTTACCATTCCCTTTCTTGTTTTTTATCATTTTTTACTGTTTTTTCCAATTTTACCATTTCACTTCGAAAGAAACTCATCGAGATATTTGATGACTTCTTCTCGCTTTCCAGAAACTTTTTCAGCCCTTTCTCTATCGAATGCTAATTTTTCTGAGGACTTAACCAATACTTCTTGTTCCATTTCCTGCGGAATAATGACCACTCCATCAGCATCACCGACAATAAGATCACCTGGGTGAACAGTAACTCCCCCACATGAAATCGGTACATTTAACTCTCCAAGTCCCGCTTTTCCGCTAGCTGCAATTGTCGTTCCTTTGCAAAAAACCGGGAAGTTTAATTGCTTTATTCCTTCAATATCACGGATAACTCCATCAACAACAATACCGTTGATCCCTAATGTCTGTGCCATTCCGACAATAAAATCACCAGCAATCGCACGGTAAGTATCACCTTTTGCATCCACCACTAAGACATCTCCTGGCTTCGCCTCCCGAATGGCTTTTAAAAAGACAAGGTTATCACCTACCGGCATTTTGACAGTAAATGCCCGTCCGGCTACACGATATTCTTCTTTTAGCGATTTAATCGAAGAATCTAAGTTATTAAGTCCTTGCATAGCATCAGATATACATGTTGTTGGAATTTCTTCAAATTGTTTTACGATACTCATAAATATTATCTCCTATTCTATTATATTAACTTCATAAAGCTGCTCTCGATTCCTCATCCATCTTAATTGATTTCAACGACTAAACGATGTTTTTTATAAACATCAGCCATGGCCTCCTTCGCTTCCTTTTCATCAGTTCCATGGATTTCAAGTATATAGGTTGGGGAACTGAGTAATGTTAAACTTAACCCGAGAATACTTTTTACATCGAGATTTTTATCACTTGTTCTTAATACATTGCTGGACTTGAATTTATTTGCTGCTTGATTTATCTCTACGATGGCTCTTGTTTCAATTCCGCTCATAAGATCTCAAGCCTCCTCATTTATGATGATATTCTTTCCTCTCATTTTTAAAAGCAACGGGATGATGACCCACAGCCCTGCAATACTTAGAAATACAAGTGAGATCGGATTTTCTAAAAAGACCATAAAATCCCCATTTGATGTCGTTAAAGCACGCCTCATATTGTTTTCAATCATAGGACCTAACACCAATCCGAGAACAACTGGTGCAAGTGGAAAATCATTTTTTTGCAAATAATATCCAGACACCCCGCACACAAGTAACAACATTAAATCAAATGTGGAATATTGAACGGCATATACACCAAAAAATGAGATAGCAATAATAATAGGCAATAAGTACTTTGCTGGTGTTTCAATAATCTTGGCAAATACCTTAACAAGCGGCATATTTAGGATCAGCAACATGACATTTCCGATAAACATACTCGCTATCAATCCCCAGGCAACTTGAGGATGCTCCTCAAATAGCAGAGGACCTGGTTGGACATTATACATAATTAATGCCCCCATCAGGATAGCCGTTGTACCTGAACCAGGTATTCCAAGAGTAAGAAGCGGAATCATTGCCCCTCCTGACGCAGCATTATTGGCAGATTCCGGTGCAGCTACCCCTTCTATGGCCCCTTTTCCAAACTTTGATGGATTTTTACTAAGCTTTTTTTCCATAATATAAGAAAAAAATGATGCTAACGTGGCCCCAGCTCCAGGCAGAACACCAATAAAAAATCCTAATAGAGAACTGCGGGTAATTGGTGCAGCACTATCCTTCAAATCCTGACGGGTAGGTAAAATCCGTCCTACTTTTGAAACTTCCCCTTCATCAGAATCCTTTTCCAGTACCGTTTTAAATACTTCACCAAGTGCGAACAGTCCAACAGCAATCGTAAGAAATTCCAAACCTGAATATAAATTCGGGTTATTATAAGTAAACCGGGCAACCCCAGAAACATTGTCCAAGCCAATAGTCGCAAGCAGCAAACCAAAAACAGTCATCATTAACGCTTTTGTCATTGATTTTCCAGCTAAACCGCTAACAGCACATAGTCCTAAAATCATTAAGGAGAAATACTCAGATGGACCAAATTTAAGAGCCAGTTCAGATAATGGTTTTGCCATCATGGCAAGTCCTACTATTGAGACAACTCCTGCCACAAAAGAGCCAATGGCTGCAATGGAGAGGGCAGCACCTGCTCTTCCCTGTTTCGCCATTTGGTAGCCATCCAACGCCGTTACTACAGATGAGGATTCCCCTGGAGTATTTAAAAGAATTGAAGTTGTTGATCCGCCATACATGGCTCCATAATAAACACCGGCTAACAGGATTATTGAACTTGTTGCAGCAGATGACGGGTCAAGACCACTCGTAATCGAGGCGGTCACCGGAATGAGCAAGGCTACACCGCTCATCGGCCCGATACCCGGAAGTACGCCAACAGCCGTTCCAATTAACACACCTATAAGTGCAAAAACTAAATTATGCCACTGCAATGCTGTTGAAAAACCATCTGTTAAAAATTGCAACGTTTCCATCTGGTCCACCTCCTAACTAAACCACGCGGGAAACCCCGGCAAAGTTCCATTTAACACTTCCACAAACAAATAATACACACCAAATGAAAAACAACCGGCAATCAGAAGAGTTTTCCACCTACCGCCGCGCTCCATGACCTGAAACCCAATAATAAGAAATAGAAAGGTAGACATGACATAACCTATCGTTTCTAAAAACAAACCATAAAGAATGGCAGATAGAAGCATGATCAGAAAACTTTTATAGTCGAGAGCTGAACGATCTTTCTTAGCTTGATAGAAAAACGTTTCATAGAAGAGACGTAAACTCAATAGAATTAAGAGTATTCCTAAGCCTAACGGAAAAATGTCTGGTCCAACGTTGCTTCCATAGGCACTATCAGATATTTTTCTACTTTCTACGATAAAAGCAAGTCCAATCACCATAAATAGTAAACTTGAATATCTATCAAACGTCTTGCTCATGATTAACCCCCAAAAGTAAAAATAGGGAGAGGAAGAAGCTCACCCTTTTGTAAAAGGGGCAATTCCTCTCTTAGAGACTGAATTCATTCGGTAAGCTTCATTTTCTTTTTATTTAGCCATACCTAGCTCAGTATAGAGTTCTTTATACATTTGCTCCTCTTTTTCCATTGCCTTTACGAAATCAGTTGAACTCAAATAACCATCCTGCCACCCTTGTTTTTCAAGCTCCTGCTTCCATTCATTTGTTTCTATTAAAGAATTGATTTGTTCTTCCCAATATTTTTTTGCATCGTCTGACATATTTGCCGGGCCAAAAATTCCGCGCCAATTTGTTAATTCTGCATCAACCCCCTGTTCCTTATAAGTAGGGATCTCTTTAAACTGTCCAGGAAGTCTTTCTGGAGAGGAAACGCCTAATATCCTTACTTTCCCGGCTTTTAGATACTCGTAAACAGAAGTTACATCAGAACTGATCACATCTGCATTACCGCCAAGCAATGCCGTTAACGCCTCTCCTCCGCCATCGTAGGATACATATTTGATCGACTTTGGATCAACACCGGCTTTCATAGCCGGAAATACAACATTTAAGTGATCAAATGCCCCAGGACCTGATCCGCCTGCAAACGTTATTCTTGTTGGATCAGCTGCCAAGTCTTTGTAAAGCGCTTTCAAATCCTTGTATTTGGAATCAGCACTTACAGCTAATACGTCATGCTCTGTTACCAATTGTGCCAATGGTGTGATATCTCTATATGAAACAGGACTGTTACCCTCTTTTTTTAGATGATTCAACAGAAAAGGTGTTGACGTGACTAGCAGCTTGTAATCATTTCCTTTTTCCTTTGTAGCAAACTCGACTGTTCCTACAACTTGTCCGCCTCCAGGTTTGTTTTCAACTATGGTTGTTTGGCTCAATAATTTTGTATCTGTAAGAACCTTTGTTAAAGCCCTTGTCGTCGTATCAAGCCCTCCACCGGCACCAGTAGGCACTAAAAAAGTAATTGGTTTAGCTGGATAGTTTGAGGTCTTTTCATTTGTCGTATCATTCGCATTTGAGGAGGCTAAATTTCCTTCACATGCAGTTAAGCTTAAACTAACAATCCCTATTAAAAGCAAGTATAAAAATTTTTTCATCTGAATCCCCCATTTTATTGACCGTGCTCTTATAGTACTTCATCAAATAGTAAATCCCTCATAATCCCCAGTTCCCCCCACAAAAAAAATTTATTCATATCTAATATTCTGCTTATCTCTAAAACACGGGTTCCTTTAACAAATCCCCCTTCCTTTAAAGAAGTTACTAAAAAAATCAATTGATCGAATTCTTTAGTTACTTTATTGTATCTCGATTTTAGACGTTAAAAAAATTGAAATAATTCATATCCAGGTATGCAATTTTAGAATGTTTAGCATGGTGATAAACTAATTTCAGGTCGTATGTACTAAACTATTATGTCTTTTGGCATTAAAACCCCTCCGTATGTGTTGATACTTATTATTTCGGTATTTTAGAAAAACTTGACTAATCACCCATTCCCAATGGTGAAAGCCTCAATCCATAGCAAATTTTACGATAGCAAAAATGCGAAGAAGAAAAAGTCATACACCAACCTTCTCTTCTTCGCATATTGATCTTCATTCAATTGGCACAGGGCCCCTATACTCCATCAAGTACCAAAGGAACTAATTTCCCTTCATTAACACTAATCAATCCGTAATCAGTTATTTTTAATTCCGGACTGACAGGAAGTGAAAGAGTGGACAAGGACATAATAACATTGTAATGTTTGTACCCTAACGATTTAAGAACATTCGTTAGATGATCGACTTGCTTTGAGATAACATCTAACGGCTCTTCCGAAAGAATTCCACCTACTGGTAATTCTAGCATAGAAAGGATTTTCCCATTTTCTACACAACAGATACCGCCTTGCTTGCGAATGACCTCATTAGCTGCTAGAACCATATCCTGCTTATTATAACCAACAACTAACAGATTGTGATTATCATGAGAATAAGTGGTTGCGATCGCGCCTCGCTTTAAAATGTCTCCGCCAATTAAGCCTTGCGCACGGTTGTTGTTTTTGCCGTAGCGTGCAAACGTGGTGATTTGCGCATATTGGCTATTTTCCCAGCATAGCTTGCCGTCTTTTACTTCGATCTGATCATGTCTTTCCTCAGTAAATGTCGAACCATCTTGAACGTGCATAATTCGGCAGTTATAGTGATCATCAGCGAGTGAAACATTTATCACAAAATCTTGCTCGGTCAGTTCTTCCAGGATTACACTATGATAGAAAGGCGCTGGAAATTTTCCATCCTGTCTTGCTTGAATATAAGGCTTGGATGCATCAAACACAAGCTCTCCTTTTTTATAAACCATCTCAATTTCAAAATCCTTTAAATTTTCGACAAGAAGAAAATCTGCTATTTTACCTGGCGCAATAGCTCCTCGGTCGTACATTCTCATCCGCTGTGCAGGTGTATAAGTGCACGCATAAATCGCTTTTTCTGGCGACATCCCCATCTGGATCGCTTTCTTCAATAGAACATTTAAATGGCCTCTTTTTTGGAAGGAATCAGCCATAACATCATCTGTCACAAAACAAAAATGCTCATCAACTTGCTTTGTATTTAAATAATTCATAACGGCTTTCGTCATTGATTTTTCCTGAATTTCAAGAAACATTCCTGCCGCAATCCGCGCTTCCATTCCTTCTACTGTTTGATGGGTATGATCTGAATTCACTCCTGCAAATGCCACTTTTTGCAAGTCTAAATCAAGCAATTTTGGAACATGGCCCTCAATAATCAGATTAGGATAGTGTGTGCGGATATACTCCAAAATTTGATTCGTTTTCCCATCATGATCTGAAACGATCTCATAGTAATTCATAATCTCGCCAAGACATCTAATATCTTCCGTTTTCAGCAGCTGATCGATATCACTTATTTCAATCGCTCCTCCTGTTGTTTCCATCGTTGTTGCAGGAACAGAACTAGGAATGGCATAAAACATATCGACGACACAATCCTTGCTTGCCTTAATCATTTCCGTTACACCTGAAATACCAAACACATTGGCCATCTCATGAGGCTCCGGGACAATCGTTGTTACACCGTTTTTTATTAACCCGTAGGAAAACGTAGACGGTGTCACCATTGTGCTTTCAATATGCAAATGAATATCAATCAAACCGGGAATTAGATACTTTCCGTTACCATCAACGATTTCGTTTGCTTTTAAAGTTTCTGCACCACGTTTACCAATATATAAAAACTTACCGTCCTTTATCGCTACATTGCCTTTATCAAAGGTTTTAAAATAGCTATTGTAAACATTAGCATTTACGACCAGCATATCAATTTTCAATACTTTCTCCTCCTCTTGCTAGTCAACAAGCACCATTTGATCTTTCGGAATTTCGAGGATCACTTCCTGACCTGCATGATAAGGTTCGATCATTTCCTTATTCACCGTAAAATCCCCAATTGGCGTTTCGACGACATACTGAAAGCTTCTTCCAAGATATGTGCTAATCTTAACCCGTCCAAACACACTATTTGCAGGATTCATTACAAGTTGACCTTTTTCCGTAATAATCAAATTATCAGGTCGAATTGCCCCTGTTTTTCCAGAATGATTGATTATTTGTTCATTTTTATCGATGATAAAAGAATGACCCGATTTGCTTAGTTCGATTTGATTTCCATTATCTTTCCGCTCATCAAACTCAATAAAGTTTTTAAATCCGATAAAGTCTGCAACAAATTTAGTCTTTGGATATTTGTAGATCATTGTTGGCTCATCAAGCTGCTCAATGACGCCTTTATTCATAATTGCTACCTGATCAGAGATCGAGAAGCATTCCTCTTGGTCATGTGAAACATAAACAGTTGTAATGCCTAGCTCCTGTTGAATGCGGCGGATTTCCACCCTCATATTCACTCTTAGGTTTGCATCAAGATTACTTAACGGCTCATCGAACAAAAGAATATCTGGTTCAATAACGAGTGCCCGTGCAATCGCAACCCGCTGCTTTTGTCCGCCTGAAAGTTCTTTTGGAAACCTTTTTTCAAATCCCTTTAGATCGACAATTTCTAATACATTCATGACGCGCTTTTCAATGTCACTTTTCGCTGCTTTTCTAAGCCTTAATCCAAATGCGATGTTATCGAAGATAGACAAGTGCGGAAATAACGCATAGTTTTGAAACACAAAGCCAAAATTCCGCTTGTTCACTGGCACCTTTGTATAATCCTTATCTTTAAATAAAAACTTCCCTGAATTCGCTTGTAAAAATCCAGCGATCAACCGAAGGGTCGTCGTTTTCCCGCAGCCGCTTGGACCAAGCAGGGAAACAAGCTTTCCTTTTTCTATTTCAAGATTAAAGTCTTTTAAAATATTTTGTTTATTGTAAGCAACAGATATGTCTTGTAAAGTAAATAAAGCCATCCACTAAAACCCCCTTTATCGTTTTGTAAAATAAGATAGTCCCATGAGTCTCTCAACCATAAACATGAAGAAAGCCGTAATGATCATAAGTAGTACGGAAATGGCTGCAATCGTAGGGTCAAAATAGTTTTCTACATATGTCAGCATCTGAATCGGAAACGTACTTACTCCAGGACCTGTCATAAAAACCGAAATGTCTACATTATTGAAGGACTCCAAAAAGGCGATCATAACAGCAGCTAAAATTCCTGACTTGATATTCGGAAGGACCACTGTAAAAAACGTTCTTAGTTTTCCGGCACCTAAGCTTTCCGCCGCTTCTTCAATTGAAAAGTCAAAGTTTGACAAGCTTGAAGAAATGACGCGAATAATGAACGGAAGCATGATGATGGTATGTCCGATAAATAAAGCGGTATAGATCGGAAGCTGATAAACCCCGACAATATAGCGCAAAAATGAAAAGCCGAGCACAATTCCCGGAATAATAATAGGTGAAACGAAAATAGCATCTAATAGCTTTTTTCCTTTAAAATCAAATCTGCTTAATGCATAAGCAGCCGGGACTCCGAGTAAAAGGGCCATTAGATTGCCGGCAAGTGAAACAATAATCGACGTTTTAAAAGTCGTTAAAAACATCTGTACATCAAAAATATTGAGATACCATCTGAATGAAAACTCTTCTGGAGGAAATTTTAAAATACTTCCGCCTTCAAATGATGTAATCGATATAATTAGTAAAGGCCCTAGTAAAAAGACAAACACCAGGAATGTAAACAGGGCCAATCCTCGATTTTTTTCCTGCATACACCTCTACCCCTTCGGATTTAATTTTCTTGCCAGCCCATTCATGATGGCAATAATCAGAATCGTTACCGCAATCATGATCGCTGCGACAACAGATGCTACCTGCCAATCATTTAACGTCATAGCATTTTGATATAAAAACGTCGAAATGACACGCTGCTTTCCGCCAAGCAATGCAGGAGTTGTATAAGCAGTAAAACTCCCTACAAACACAAGAATGCTGCCAATCACTAAGCCGGGAACACAAAGCGGGAGAACAATCTTTGTAAAGACAGTCACTCTTGATGCACCTAAGCTTTCAGCTGCTTTTAACAAATCGAGTTCGATGTTTTCCATTACACCTACTAGCGTGACGATAATTAACGGCAAAAATAAATGAACTAAACCGATGATGATTGCAGTCGGCGTATAAAGAATATCTAACGGTTCTTCAATCAACCCGAAGAACAGCAAAATCGAATTAAGCAAACCATTTTTACCAATGATAATCATCCAGCTAAATGAACGGACAACTGAACTTGTTAATAACGGAAAAATCGTCAATAATAGCATAATAGCCTTCATTCTTGCACTAAGTTTTGAAATATAATAGGCTGCTGGAAAACCTAATAAAATACAAATAAACGTTGTGAGCAGACTCACTCTAAGCGTTGTGAGGAGGATATCTACAAAATATCGATCTGTGAAAAAATCAAGATATCCTTGAAAGGAAAAACCATTTTCGTTAAAAAATGTCGTCCCAATCGTCATGATGATTGGAATCAACATAAAAATGGTTAAAAACAGAACACCAGGCAACAGCAACAGGTATGCATAATGTTTTTTCATCTTCTAACCCCCTGTTCGATTTGTTTTATGATTGGCTGTTTTCAACTCTGGTATTTATCTTTTAATCTGTTTATCGTTACATACAACAATCTTTTAGAAAAGCGCCTTATGAGTTGATAATACGAATAAACAGGTCAAAAAACGCCTCTACATTAACGTCAAGACAAACATCGACATTTTCCGGCTTCATGAGCCGATTTTGAAAGTCGCAAACGAACTGTCCATCACAAAGCTCACTGCTTGTTTCGACATCACCATAAACTTTTTCAGTTATCACAAGCTTTTTTTGGATGGCAACGCCGACAGCTAAAGGATCATGCATGGCACAGCCCCATACACCATTTCGTTCAAAATATCGCTGCCTGTAATCTGATGTGCTCGTTCTTATATAGTCAGCGAGTGTGTTATTTTCAATCAGTTGAATATGCTCTTCTGTTAATAGAGTCTTTCGTGTTACATCTAATCCGACTTGTGTTATCGAATTGAAGCCCGCTTGCAATACAATTTTGGCTGCTTCGGGATCAACATACATGTTATACTCCGAGGTTGGCGTCACATTGCCACTGCCATGGATAACCCCGCCCATAAAAATGACCTCTTTTACATATTGGGTAATTTGCGGGCATTTTTTAATAGCTAGTGCCAAATTTGTTAACGGCCCTGTTATAACTAACGTGATTTCATGCGGGAAATTTAAAATGGAGTTAATCAGAAAGTCAGGGGCAAAGCCCTCTTCAGGCTTCTGGGAAATCTCTACATCCTTTAGGGCTCCACCTAGACCATCTTCTCCATGAATTCGATGTTCAAAAAAGCGATCTCTAAGAATAGGGGCATTCGCCCCTTTAATGACTGAAATGTCTCGTTCCCCTAAAAGATCAAGAATTTTCAATGTATTTTTCGTAGCTGAATCTAGGGATACATTCCCGTTTACGGTTGTAATTCCCAAAATGTCAAACTGTCGGCTTTTTACAGCAAGAATAATCGCAATTGCATCATCGATTCCTGTATCTACATCGAGAATCAATTTTCTTTTCATCGCTAACACCTCTTTTTCTTACTGTGCAAGTTCACGGTTCCAACGGTTGATCCATGCTTTTGAGTGTTCATTGACAAACTTCATATCTAAAACTACTAAGCTTTTTACAACATCTTCACCGTAAGTTAATCCTTCAGCTTCTGCTTCAGATAGTTGAACTTCCGTATTAACCGGAGAATCTATCTTCTCTTTCGCAGACTTTTCTTGAACTTCCTTACTTAAAAGATAGTTAATAAATTCTTCTGCTAATTCTTTATTGTCAGTTCCTTTTACAACATTGACCGTATTCATGACGGCATATCCGCCCTCTTTAGGTGATACAAATTCTGCATTCGGAACAGCCTCCTGCAAATCTGCAAAGTACATTTCCATAATCGGACCTGCCGCAATTTCACCTTGTGCAAACATATTAACAAACTCAGATGTTTGGCCATATTCCTTTACAACATTAGGCATAAGCTTTTTCATTTGCTCGAAAGCCTGATCTTCATTAAATTCTTGGCTTCCGCTAACCTTTGAGGCAGCATCTAAAAACATTGGACCTGATGTTGAAGTAATCCCAGGAACCGTAATGGCACTCTTTAAATCCTCACTCCAAAGATCCTTCCATGAAGTTATCGGCTGAGCCACCTCATCAGGATTATAAGCAATTCCAAATTGCGCAATCGTATAAGCTGGTCCATACTCTTCACCTAGCGGCGCTTTTGCTGCATCATAAATGTGATCAATATTAGGAATCTTGCTGCGATTGATGGTTTCAAACAATCCATCATTAATTCCTTGTTGAGCATAGTAGTCCGACAGGAAAATAACATCGACATCAGCAGTACCTTGACGGACTTTATTTAAACGGTCGGCATTATTTCCAGTATCTAGCACAATTTCAACATTGTGCTCCTCTTCAAATGGTTTATACACTTCTTCACGAAAGAAGTCTTCAGCGAATCCCCAAGTAGAAATGACTAATTCGACTGGTTCTTGCTTATCATTTGCTGAATCTCCATTAGGAGCACATGCAGCTAATAAAAATAAAGATGACACGACAAGACCCTTAATGATTTTTTTCATTATGTTATACCTCCAGTTTTTATTTTTATTATGTCTTTTTATATGCAAAAAAAAGACAATCTTAAATAGAATAATTATTCTACTCAAGATTGTCTTTTCTTTGTAAACAAAGATAAAACCGATCTGTCGTTACATTATGCCGGCATCCTTCTAAGATGAATCAAAGAAGGTAGTCCATCTATTGTTAATTTTCTTCTAACACAATATTCGTAAAAGCAAATTGTGTCGCTGAATCATAATCTCTTAGAACAGCTTCAATCTTCCAATCCGTCTGCTCTTCCAGCTTTTGCTTTAGCTTCTTCTTATAAAGGAGCGACATATGAAAATCGACCTCCAATTTTAAGTTTGGAGCCTCTCCTTCTAAAGCGGCAGAACGCGGAGCACGGCGATGCTTGGCTTGAAACGTAATCACATTATCCTCAACTTTAATCTTTAATAAGGTTGTACCGAAGCCAAATAATTCCTTAGATACTTCATTGTACAAATGGGAAAGGAATTTCTTTGTTTCATTCGAATCAGTCGGAAAAATGCGAATCACCTGCCAAAATTATCGTTAGTAGTAATTATACACATTTTCGACCCTAAGACAAGATAATATACGGTTTTTTAATAAAAAATATCTTAAATATTTTATGACAATAATATTTTTGTAGTAATAACCGAACTATTGCGAATGATAGTTATTACTTATTAGCTTGGAGATTTTGTACATGCCCCTTTGAAGGAAACATCTTTAATAATTTGAGGATGAATAATATCCTCTTTTTGACCTTTTGAGATTCTAGCCATTCTCGTGCTACTCTAGGTCCAATAGTCTCAAATGGCTTACCTTAAATGAAGTAAGCCATTTTCACTTATTATCAATGTGTTCCTGCAACATCCAAAACAACTTTTGTTACGTTCTCTTTTTGAAAAGTAGAATGATTTATTTTTTCTTGCAGCTTTTCATAATATAGATCTGCATCAATAGGTAACTCAACTGGCTCGTTTAACCAAGAGGATAAGTAAATGGCATTTGAGATTTCCAAGCCTTTTATTCCCTCTTCCCCTGGTGCCAATAAAGGTGTGCCTTTAGTGATCGAGTCTATCCAATTTTGAATGATCCCTTGGTGTTCTGTATAAATGCCTTTAATCGGGATATCGATTGTCCAGCATTCAGGTCTTCCAAAACCGCCAGTATAGGTTGCATTGAAATCACGTTCTGATTGCGTCAAGCGATAAAAGGTCAGTTTATGGTTCTCAACCACTATTTTCCCGCGATCACCAGCAATTTCAAAGCGGTTTGTTCCAGGTGCTTCACCGGTAGAGGTAATGAATACGCCAGTTGCGCCATTTTCATATTCTACATAGGCTGTGAGATCATCCTCGACTTCAATATCATGATATTTGCCATAGCCGCAAAATGCCTGAACTTTCTTCGGCATAAGTCCTGTTGTCCATTGCCATAAATCCAACTGATGCGGTGCCTGGTTTAATAAAACCCCTCCGCCTTCTCCTCGCCATGTTGCCCGCCACTCGCTTGAATCATAATAGCTTTGAGAGCGGTACCAATCCGTGATAATCCAATTGGTTCTTTTAATTTCACCTAGCTCACCAGATTGAATAAGCTCGCGCAGCTTTTGATAAATTGGGTTGGAACGCTGGTTATACATAATCCCAAAGACTTTTCCGCTTTCCTTTGCTGCAAGATTCATCTCCGCTACATCTTTGGTATGGACACCAGCCGGTTTTTCAATAAGAACATGCAGCCCTTTTGCGAACGCCTTTATTGCTAGTCTTGGATGATCATAGTGTGGAGTTGAAATAAGGACTGCATCAATACCGGATTTATTCAAAAATTCATCTTCATCACTAAAAATCTGTACATCTCCTTGAAAATCACTTACTAATGATTCGAGTTGATCTTGAAATGAATCACATATTGCGGTTAGAATGGCTCCTTTTATTTTGCCTTTACCCAAAAGCTGAACATGTGATCTCCCCATATTTCCAATCCCAATAACGCCAACTTTAATTAAACTCATCTGTCTCACTCCATATTATAATGTTCAAATATTAACGGGCAGTTAAATCTCCTTTACTCGATCTTTCTTTTAATTGTTTTGCCAATTGCTTTAAGTTTCTTAAACTTGTTTCTAAGCATTCCAGTGGCGGACGTTCACAAATGTCCTGCTCGACCGCATACCATTCGATTCCATTTTCTTCACCCCATTGTAAAATCGGGAGAAAATCAATAACTCCAGTGCCCACTTCTGCAAAGGTTTGTCGTACATCATTCGTCATATCCTTTAAGTGGATGATCGGCATCCGATTTGCATAAGGAGCGATATATTCTGATGGATCCATTCCGGCCTTTTTCAACCAGTACACATCAATTTCTGCTAGAATGTGATTATCTTTCGATGGATCAAGTAAATAACGAAGTGCGTCTTGCCCGTCTATATCGATGTCAAACTCGAATGCATGATTATGATAGGAAATCCTATATTCTGGGGCATCCTTTGCAATTTGGTTCAACAATTTTTTTATTCCTTTATATTCTTCAGGACTCCGCAATTCTGGAGCCAAAAAAGGCAGAATAATATCTTTTGTGCCATACAACTCTGCTTCTTTTAATACACCATTAAGGTCATTTTTTAACCGATTTAATGAAGTATGCATTCCTGCTGCATACAAGTTATTTTCTTTTAAAGCCAAAGCCACTTCGTTTTGATCATAGTCTTTTGGCAAAGCGGAAATCTGCACACCTGCCCAGCCCATATCCTTAATGGTTTTGAATAATGGACGTATTCCTTCTTTTAATTCTTCTCGTAATGTATATAATTGGACTGCAAATTTATTTTCCATTAGTAACACTTCCTCTCCCTATTAATAAGAAAGTTTAGAGAGGTCTTTTGGCCGCTATAGTTGGCAAAATGTTTAACGCTCTCAAAACTATGTAAACAATAGCCTTTTAATCTTCAATTAAGCAGTGTTCTTTCAGGTGTTATGTATTATTATAGTTTAATAATCGTTCGGTTCATGGTCTCATATTGCCTAGTTATCTCCTAAAATTATCTGAGATTGTTTTATATGTTATTTCTCCATAAAAAAGGACAATCTACTGTACTTAAACAAATACATTGCCCTCCAACTTATTATCCTTTTACAGAACCTAATAACATTCCTTTGGCAAAATGCTTTTGGAGGAAAGGATAGACGATTAAAATCGGTAATGTTGCTACGACAACGACGGCAAGTTTCAATGATTGCTCTGGTGGTTCAACATATTCTGCACCCATTGAGGCTGGATCGCTCAACATCGATTGGGAAAGGAGAATGATTTGCTGAAGCAATACTTGAACTGGCCATTTCGTATTGTCATTGATGTATAATAATGCACTAAAGAAATCATTCCAAATCGCGACCGCATAAAAGAGTGCAAAGGTTGCAAGCACAGGTTTTGACAGCGGGAGCATAATTCTCCAGAAGATCCCAAACTCCGTACAGCCATCAATTTTAGCTGACTCCTCTAATTCTGCAGGGATATTTTGAAAGAACGTTTTTACAATAATTAAATTAAATGGATTAATCGCTGCAGGCAAAATCAAAGCCCAATAAGAATCCAATAATCCCAATGATTTCACAACTAGATAAGTAGGAATCATTCCTCCGCTAAATAACATTGAAAATACAATGAGATTCATTATGGTACTGCGTCCCATTAAATGTTTTCTAGATAGCGGATAAGCCATCGTAAAGGTAAAAAAGAGACATACAAGCGTTCCGACAACTGTTACACCAATGGATACTAATATGCTTCGGGTAAATGTAGCTGTTGAAAAAATATATTTATAGGATTCCAGTGAAAATGTTTCTGGAATGATAAAAAAGCTTCTTCTCGTTAACTCTGCTTCAGTAGCAAATGATCCAGCAATCACATATAGGAATGGACAAACCATCAGCAATCCGATGATTCCTAAAAAAATAAAGTTGAATACATCAAATACTCGACCTGCTGGAGTATTGTGCATTTTTGGCATTGCCATTTGCAAACACCTCCTCTAAAATTAAAACCAATTAAAAGATCCCGTCTTGTCCCATTTTCTTCGCCAGCTTGTTCGCACCTAAAACAAGAATGATGCCGACGACTGATTTAAACAAGCCCACTGCTGTACTATAACTATATGCACCTTGTGTAATCCCTACAAAGTAGACATAGGTATCAAATACATCTGCCACACTGCGGTTTAATGAATTCGACATTAAGAAAATTTGTTGAAAGCCTGTATCCAGGAAGTTTCCAAGCCGCAAAATGAGTAAAACGATAATTGTACTTCTTACAGCTGGCAGCGTAACATGCCACAATCTTCGGAAACGACCTGCTCCGTCTACAATTGCTGCTTCATACTGTTCTTGATCGACAGTTGCTAGAGCGGCTAAGAAAATAACCGTGCCCCAGCCTGTTTCTTTCCAAATAATTTGTCCCATTATGAGCGGGCGAAACCACTCAGGTGATGATAAAAAGTTGATTTCCTTTCCATAAAAATAAGAAACAATTTCATTCATCACCCCACCGCTTGTTGTAAAGAAAATATACGTGATACTTGCAACGATTACCCATGACATGAAATGGGGCACGTATATAAAGGTTTGAATCGTTCTTTTATAAGAATTAATCCGTAATTCGTTTAAAAGAAGTGAAAGGATGATTGGTGCTGGAAAAAAGAAGACCAGGTCTAATGCCGCTAAAATGAAGGTATTTCGTAATAATCTAAAAAAATCGGGGTTTTGAAAGAAATTTATGAAATTTTCAAATCCCACCCATTCACTGCCTAGCATTCCTTTAAATGGAGAATAATCTTGAAAGGCAATGACCACTCCCCACATAGGTGCATACTTAAAGATGAGAAAATAGAGAATTCCCGGAATTAATAAGAAATAAAGCCAGCGGTCTCTTTTCAATCGCTGCCGTTTGGTAATGGTAGTCGTTTGCCTTTTGCTCAATAAATGCGTCGATTGACGGTATTCTTGATTAACATTTTGTTTTAGTAAAGCCACTTTCTCTCCCTTCCTTCCTATGTAATACGATTTTTTGTGAAAAGCCAGGAGGTAAGCATTGCACCACCTGACTTTACAAATCTATTTATTTTTTTGTTTCTTTGTACAGTTTATTTATTTCTTCGATATAATCGTCCCCACCCGTACTGCGCCATAATTCAATCGCATCTTTAAAACCGGCTTCATCGATTTGCCCAACGATAAATTTGATGCGTGCATCATTAATGATATTGTCTAATTGCTGACCTTTTTGTGCGTATACTTCAGAAACGAGTGATTCAGCAGGGTTTGGAACAACGATTTCTTCGTTTTCCTTTTTAACCTGTTCTTCTTTGTCTCTTAAAGGAGTTTGCTTTGGTTTAATAAAACGCTCTTCCGGGATGTATGGCTGAAATTGATTAAAGCCTGTACCTTCATTAACAAGCGCTTCATTACCTTCCTTTAAATCTACGAATTTACCGTCTTTTATTTCATAATGGCGGCCTTCTATACCATTATTGGCTAACTTTTGTGCTTCCTCGTCATTTAATTTATCAATAAACCCTAAAACCTTTTTCAACTCTTCTTCTGTTTTTACGCTGGATTTAGGAATGGCAAGTATACCAGCATATCCAGATGTAGGAAGGTTATGAAGTCCAGTAGGCCCTTCCACTGCACCTATTACATCGATTGGCTCCTTTAAATCAGGATTTGCCGCGAGCATATCCTCTTCTGCACGATGGGCATGGTCTACTACATCAACAATCACACCAGCTTGCCCATTCAAAAGCGGATCTACCCATTTTTGCGGATCCATGACCGCAAAATCTTCATTGATTAACCCTTCATCATAGAGCTTTTTAAAGAATTCTAATGCATTGAAATATTCCTCAGTCATAAAGTCAGGCTGCAGGTTTCCATCAGCGTCTTCTCCCCACTTGTTTGGAACACCGAACCATGTTTGCATAATATCCCATGGACCTGTGTATTTTGATATAACCATTCCGTAAGTATCATCTTTTCCATTTCCATCTGGATCCTTTTCCGAAAACGCCTTTAACATATTGTAAAAATCATCGATCGTTTTAGGGGTTTGCAACCCGACATTTTGCAACCAATCTTTTCTAAAGGTAATTCCATGTCTCCCCAGCGGGCGAGAACGATAGATTCCGTGAATTTTGCCGCCAATTGAGCTATTATTTAAAATCATTTCATTTGCTTGGCTCAAATTTGGATAATCCTTTAAGTATGGCCCAAGTTCCCAAAATGCACCATCCTTTACTGCACTTATGAAACTTGGATCCTTTGATGGAATCATCATAATATCAGGTAATTCTCCAGACGCTAACGTAATGTTTAGTTTTTCTTGGTAAGAAGCATTAAGTGCCCAGTTTATTTTTATATCTGTTTTTGTATATTCTTCAAGTGCTTTTAAAATGGGATTGTCATCACCTGGAGGATCTGGCTGAAAAGTTGTTGTCATAATGGTGATCGTATTATCCGATCCGCCTTTATCAGTATCACTACTTGTTGTTTTTGAATTGCTGCATGCGACTAATGATGAAGTAAGAAGCATGGTCGAAAGGAATGGAAGGACAATTTTTTTACTTAATTCTTTTTTATCTTTTCTCATTTAAAATCCAGCCCCCTGTAATGGAAGATTTTTATTTAGAATCAGGCCTTCACTGATGTGAACAGGATGATTTCTACCTTTGCAGGCATCCCTTCTGTTTTTCTATAAATCTCCATTTATTTACTTATTAATCCTATTTGTATACTTAGTATTTAGGATAAATTTCAACTTTATTGACTAGGTAATACTTTCTTGTAAATTGGATTTTTGATTTGTTATAGGTTATTTCAATTTAGTTGTCAGACAAAAGGGCCTCGTGAACTTGCAAATGTTGATAAGCTGCTTTCATTGGTGCCATTTGTCGAAAGCCAATTTTTCCACCCTTTAAAATACTTCCATATTTCTTTCCATCATCTTTCCATTCAAGTACGGTTAATTTGTTAATAGAAAATTGGACGATCCCTTCATATTTTACAAGCCTCATATGATACGGAGCTATTGCATCCTCAACAGGTGGAAGCGGATCGGCGCCCATCGCTGCTAAATGGAAGCCGTGGCTTTTTCGAAGATTGCACGTTCGGAAGGCTCGTTCATCCTCGTGTTTATGTCTAAAGTAAGATAGATGGAGAGCATTGATTGCTCCTGAGTGATATTCAGGATACTTTCCATTTCTTTGAGGAAGATTTGCGCTAAACAAATCTTCCCCATTACGTCCTGTTGCAGCAAAAAACATCATACAAAGACCTGGCTCCCTAATCGGATAAAAATCCCATTCAATCATAATCTTATCTGGAAAATCAACTGGGCACCAAAATACCCAATGAGCGTTGTCACCATAGATAGCCGGGTCTAATTGATTTTCTAACTGAAGCCGGTCTTCCTTAAAACGGACCTTTGCTTCTCCTTCAAGAACCCAATCTGCAATATCGTTATTTGATGACAATGTATTACTGTATAGTCTTTTGCCTTTATCAAAAAAATAACGTTGGATCATAAAGCATACCTCCTCATGCACAATAGTTCATACCTTACAAAAACGGATAGGATCGTGTCTATTCCCCTGTTTTTTCAAACGCCGTTTAAGTAAGTTGTTTCAACTCATTATTCTTATATAGGCTTTCATCAGAGATTAAATAATCTCCGATCAACTCTAAAGCGATCATTGTATTTAAACACCATTGTGACGTTGTATTTGTGGTTATCGTGGGAACCTCAGTGATTTTTCTCCATGCTTGAACTTCGTTTTCTTCCAAAGGCAGTTTCACCTGACTTATATCTTCATTTAATAATAGATTCCAGGCCTTTGCTGCTATAGAAGGACTCTGTTTTTTTGCTGCTGCATAGGCAACTATACCTGCAGCTAACATTCGATTATTAAATAATTTGTTATGCAATTTTCCATTACTTCTTTTTAGCTTTTCTTCTTGGCTCAATTCATAAAATTCACCGAATTCCGCCAGCATGTCTTCCCATTCTTCGTCTTCTAATAATTGGGCAAGCTCCATCCAGGCCTGCGGACCGCCAAAAGCGATAATCATATGATAGCCTCCCTCATTACCATCCCCCATATGATAAAGCTCATTTGTCTCTGGGTTATATCCAAAGGTTGGACCTGAAAGCAATCGTAGTGGCAATTGTTTGAACGTTTCTATTCCTTTTACTATTTTATTCCGATAGTCGATATTCCCTGTTCTCTCCCATTCTGATAGCCAATTTGAACAAAACGCTGACCAATCCGGACCTACACGAACATGTGTCTTATAATGATCATCTGGGTAAAATTCTCTCATCGGGTCTAAATTTGAAAGCGCAAGTTCTGCATCTTTCACTTCTATTAATAAGTCCCTAGTACGTTCATCTGTTGTGAGAAAATAATAAAATTTATGAAGACCTGCCATGCTAATTCTTGCTTCTTTACAGCCACATCCCCAATGGACGACATTATGTCTTGACCCAAGACCTGCGTATTCACCAAAGTGATAGACATCTACTTCACTTGTATGACGGGTCATCGCCTCAGCCATCTTGAAGATATCTTCCCTGCCGGAACGTAAAAAGGCATACCATAGCCAAATATTCGGCACCAGTTCTGTATTTTGCCAAGCAAAGCCCCCCAAATCGTATCTCCATTGATGACGAATCGGATCGTAAGTATGCATGACATCTCCATAATTCCAGAAGCCATACCATCTGCGTTGTTCAATTTCACGTTTGTAAAAATCAATCGCCTTATCTAGCTCTGATTCTAATTGCGCTTTTATTGGATGGCTTGTATCTGGTAAACTCCAAATGCCTAATGCTTTTGTTTCATAATAATAGGCTGGATCACAGACTAATAGAATCGGTGATTGCCATTCTTCTGTTTTCTCGATTAACTCTTCATGTGATGGTGCATTGATATAGCACTGTAAAAAAATCTCGCTACTGTTTGCAATTCCATATGGCGTTGCTCGCATTTCGTCAAATCCTTCATAAGCACTCACCACATGAGTATCATTGCTGTAATGTCTTAAATCCATTGCCTCACAGTCAGGGGACCAAAACCAGACCTTTAGTTTTGTCGTTGTTTTATTTAATCCAGTTACTTCTAAAGTTGAAGGGAACTTCTGCCAAAAGTTTTTAACACCGATTCCGATCCCTCCATTTTCACCACCAGCATAAATCAATCCCTTGGATCTTGTGCCATGAGTTGATTCAACCCATGAGTAGCCGCTTTTTGTTCGTTTCGCTATTCGATAATGATCTGCAGAATCCTGGGTTAGTTTAAAATCGTTCCAAATTGCATTTTGCTTGACGTGGTCAAGTAAGTCCTCATATTTTTGTTCTGAAAGATTGATCATTTCTCCATTAATTTGTTTTTCATACAGTCCATCGGCATTTCGATGTCGTCTTGTTAACAATAACTGAGCCGGTTCTGAGTAAATGCCTGCATCACCAGCAAAGCGAATATGGCGATTCCATGGCTCTCCTTTTAAAGGAATTGAAAATTCCATTCCCAGCCCTTTAATAAAATCAGTTTGAGGATCTCCATCATAGAAAAATGTGTGAACCATTTTTATCGATGAAGTTCCAGAATAAAAATAGATGCGTAAATGGAAAGGCAGCCATGAGCGCTTGTGATGATTAGAAATGCTAGCATACTCACCTTCAATTTTAATAACACATCTTAATGGGCCATGCTGTTCAATTTCTGCATGTTTGATCTTACTTTCTAACGGGATTTCCTGAATAGTCTTTACCTCAGAAGTCTCATCTCTCACTTCTTGTATTGAAATTAATCTTCCTTTTTCCCCCAGCATTTTTGAACCGCTTACAATTTTCTCGATAAAATGGGTCCCTTTTTTGTTAATGATCCATTGCAGTTCTCCTGTATCTACTTTTATCTGATTTTCTGAATCTATTACTTGTAAGGGAATGTCTGGATTTTGAGTTTCACCAACTTTTAATTCATATGAACCATCATTTGGATGAAAAATTGCGCTATGACCTGTCCATTTCACACTTCCATCCGGCCAATAAGCCATCGGCCAGCTTTGAATAGGAGTCTTCTTACCATCTTCATCGATTAGAGTTACTGTGTCTTCTCTTTTCAGACTTCCTCTCCCCCACGGGACTCCCCATGAAACACCAGAGGGACTTTTCGGACTATGGTTTAACCATTTCAATTTCAAAACCAACACAACCTTTCCTCTTATTTTGAAAATGTAAGAATACCTTCAACTCTATTATTCTGCAGATTATTTTTCCCTACAATCAGACTATTTTGATATATAGCACTCAACATTAGAACTCTAGATAATGATACTTTTTTGCCATTTAATCTTTTTTTGCAATTGCCTGCTTTATTGCTGTTTTGTTGATAATGAAGCTATTGATGTTGTTATACGCTTACAATTATTGATTTTCTATATAATAAGAGAATCTTTTTTCCCTTTAACTTTTTCTTTGATCTCAGCAATCCCTTTTTGAATTTCCTTCATCTTTTTATCATCAAGTTTATAAAACTTCATGGCAATAATTGACACAACCAACCCAATTGCTGGTAAACCGAACGCTAAAACTAATGTTGCGGCAAATAATGAAGGAGTTAATGCTTCCCCAACCTGCGGAAATGCTGAATGATATCCAATTATACCCACAACAGCACCCACAATTGTCGGAGCTAAAGATGAAACTAATTGATCAATAAATGAGAAGATGGTGCCCATCATTCCAGGTACATAACGTCCTGATTTAAATGTTTCATAGTCTGAAACATCTGCAATCATCGGTACAACAAGAGTAGTTGGAATACTAGCAAATCCCAAAGCTAATGAATATAAAACTAAAAACAAAATCGTTTCTATCCCTATATTGGCAAGTGAGATCGTTGTAGGATCATCAATTAGCAGGAATAAAGCAATCAATCCAAGGAAAGACAGGATTCCTATCCAAGCCGATTTAACATAAGAATTTTTCAACCCTTTTTTTCTAGCAATGGCAACTACTATAAATGTTATCAATAGCGTTGGTATGACAGTAATTAATCCTATTTGACCACTCAACGCATAATCTCCAAGCAAAATGCCAAACAACATGACCCCCACTACTGAATTACGAAGAAGACCGGTCGCTAGTTTATCCATGGAAGCTGAAAGAGAGAGCATTTGCAAAGGTCTGTTTCCTTTAATGACCGGCCAATAATCACGAAGTTTTGTACTGATCGTTTGCTCAGCCAATCCATAAAATTCTTTACGATCTTTCGCCCAAATACCAACTGCAGCAAGGAATGCAAAGATTCCAGACAGAATAAGACCATAGGCATTTAATTCAGTAAACAGTCCTAGATTAAATTCACCGTGTTTACCTATTAAATAGGAAGAAACAAAAATTTGACCACCAGTAGAAATTCCTATATTATAAATCCCATCGAAAATAGCATAAAGCGGTCGCTGCTTGGGATTATTGGTTAATACAGTCTGCGCTGCTTTTGTTACACTTGTTTGAAGTGAATAACCGACTTTATTTGCAATTAACATCGCAATAAAAAAAAATAACTGAACTGATTCCGGTAATAAATGAGTTACACTAAAAATAATAATCAAAGTACCTGCCGAAATGAGATTACCTATAATCATTAATGGAATAAACTTACCAAATTTCGACTCTGTTTTATCGATAATATAGCCTATACTGGGATCAATAATCCCATCGAATATACGCGCAGCCATTAAGAGCGTACTTGTTAGCATAACGGCAAGCCCAACTAGTCCTGTCGCATAATAAGAGACAAATCCTAAAATAAATAGGTGAAGATTTGATGACGTGTTATTTAAGGTAAAAAAAGCAATTTGCCATATCCTTGCATTGTTATAATCATTTCCATTCATTGTTGTACTTGACATGATTTTGTCCCCTTTTTAAAGAATTAAATTCAACCACATGTCTTTTATAAGTTTAAGGTATTCATTTGTTTAAACATTCTAGAGGCGAATTACTGTTTAGACCTCTATATGAGTCTTCTTTAAACTAGTAAGTACTCCCCATAGATTTTGAAGTTGATAGGTGAAGAATTGTATTTCTCCATGAACCGAAAGTAATTCCAAATAAAGAATCCGCTTTCAAAATTCCATAATAATCAAGTTTTATATTCATCGATTTTGCAGACGCATTTTACGATACTCTCTTGCTGTTACGCCCATTTTCTCATTGAAATAACGGCTAAAGTGGGAGGCGCTTTCAAAACCGCAATCATAAGCAATCTCATGAATGGCTTTATCCGGCTCCATTTCAAGTAAATATTTTACTTGGGTTAGCCGACATCCCATGACATACTCCATAACAGTAAAGCCTGTCATTTCTTTAAATACATGTGACACATAGGATTTACTTAAATTAAGTGCTTCAGCAATCATAACCAGTGTCAATTTATTCATATAATTCTCTTGAATATAATTTGCTATATTCTCAGCATGTTCGATTTTGTCGCCTTTTTGATTCGGAATTTTGATCGATACCAACTGTCCTAGTCGATATACACTAATTAACACTTGTATAAATAAAGCTTTCATTTCTGTTTCTGCAAGGTGGTCATGGAATTTAGATTTATTCTTCAACTCAGCCAGTTGAGAAATCAATGCTTCTAATCGCTTCGATTCCTTACTTTCATTTGTTCGTATTAAACAATGATGGAGCTTTTGAAAAACTTCAATTAAATACATACTTCCTAGCTCTTCCAGTAAACCTTTAATCCACTCCGGTGAAAAGTGAAGCAAACTTCGAACATAATCCATATTAGGATCAAAATTTGGTCTGTGCATTGTCAGACCATCCATAAGCAAAATATCACCAGGTTCTAAGTCATAAATTTTGTTATGAATTAAATACCGGCACGAACCCTTATGGAAAAAATAAATTTCATATTCCGGATGGGAATGGAAGTCAAAAGAGTAGTCATCCTTCCCTTGTATTCTATATTTCACACGCAATATTTCTTCCTTCAATTCGCCATTCCTCCACGTGAAATTACTATCAGTTTATACTAAAAATGTCATCATTTCGTTACCTGAAACTGTCTTGATTATAACTGAAATTGACTGAGAGTGTTTTCATTAAAAAGAAAGTCGAGAGATAATTGGATGCCTTATATAAAGTTTTTACATACCGCTCCCATGGATCGTTTGAGTTATTTTCCTTTTCGTTTGTCTAATAAAAATAAAAAACGTCTTAAACCCCATATTAACAAGGGTTTAAAACGTTCATTTATATTTTTTGTTAGATTGTGATCTTGTTAGCAACAAAAATTGAAGTAAAATATATTTATACTGGCTGCAAGTCAAAATACTTTGACACTACTTTGAGTGTTGTTTCTTTTGCTGTCTTAATCGTTTCTTCAGCATCCATTTGATAATATTCAGGTCGGAATAATTCAACAGATACAACATCAGAGTATCCAATTTCCTTCAATGTTGATAATAAAGTATCTAAATCAATCGCTCCAAGTCCAGGCCACACACGGTCTTCATCTGTTAGGAAACCAATTGGGAAATCTTCTGTGTCATCGATATGCAAAATAAAGATTTTAGAGCCATCCGCTTTTTTAAGATCCTCTAATTTTGACCCCATCGCATGGAAGTGAAAACAATCAAAAACTAAGCCGACATTCTCACGATTTACGGTTTCCACAATATCGTAAGCTTGGCCAAAGGTATTGACTGTACATTGCGGATGTCCCACAAATTCGACGGCAATTTTTACGCCATAAGGTTCTGCGATATCTGAAAGTTCTTTCAATACCTCTACACAACTATTTTTAATATCCTGTTTCAAAATTTTCTGCTCTGTCACAAGCGGTACTGCTACCACATATTTTACGCCTAGTTTTTTCGCTGCTTTCATCATCTCTTTGAATTCATTGATGATTTCCGTGTAACCAGCTTCATCGCGGTTATTGAAAAACACTAAAGCATTAAATGCTAACGGCTTGATATGGTGTGTATTAAAAAATTCAACGAGCTCGTCCAGAGACTTTTCCTTTAAATACTCAGGCAATTTGTCCATTGTTCGAATTTCGATATAGTCATAGCCGTGTTTTTCACAATATTCTAAGTCCTTTGCTAGATTGGAATTCTCTAACGTCGTAGCTTGATTAAAACAAAGTTTCATAAAGTGATTTCCCCCATTCATTTTTTATTATGCCTATTAAAGGCTGCTATTCAAGTGAGGATGTCTCAACCAAATTTAAGACTGTTGTACAACCTCTTTTTCATTTTTATAGAAGCCTGGCTTTTCAGCTAATGTCACCGGCTCTTTCTCACCTGTTTGTTGTGCCTTCACACAAGCATCCGCCGTGACTGCTGCGATGTAGCCATCCCAAGATGTCGGACCATTAGGCTCACCCGTTTTCTTGATTGAGTCAATGAAATCCTGTAACTCTATGTCATAAGCATCGATAAATCGATCTTTCCAATCCATCAAGATGCTTGTTCCAAGTTTCGCATTTTTACGAGTGGTGATCCCTGGGAACTCCGGCAGGTAGGCAACCCCTTCTTCCCCGATCACTTCACATTGAATATCATAGCCGTACTGACAGTTTACAAACACTTCTGCCGTAATGATAATACCGCTATTTGTTTCTAACGTAATGAGCTGCGGATCGGACAAGTGTGCAAGTGCCCGAGATGTTTTCTTCGGAAATGCCACCTGTACTGATTTATAGTCATCGTTAATTAACCAGTGCAAAACATCAATTTCATGAATGAGCGTATCGTGAATGGCCATATCTGTTGTATAATTCTCGCCAACTGATGGGTTTCTGTGTACACAGCGAACCATTAATGGATCCCCAATATAATTACTGTCAATAGCTTGTTTTAATTTCACGTAACCGCTGTCATATCTTCTCATAAATCCAACCTGCACTAAACGCTTACCGTGTTTCATTTCTGCTTCTACAATTCTCATGCAGCCTTCTGCTGTAGTTGCTAACGGCTTTTCACAAAAAACATACTTTCCAGCTTCAATGGCAGCTAGTACACTTTGTTCATGCGCAGGGCCCCAGCTTGTTACTAGCACCGCATCCACATTGTCATCTGCAACAAGCGCTTTGTCATCAGGATAGATAACGGCATCTAGCTCGAATTGATTAACAACATTTCTTGCCGATGCTTCGTTCACATCCGTTACAGCGACAATTTTTCCGCCAGATAAATTGTTAGTGATTCTTCTAATATGCTCACTGCCGATGGCACCCGTTCCGATCACGCCAAATTTTAAAGTCATGGTCATTCCTCCAAATTCATAAAGTAATTATCGAATGTTTGTTTATTGAAAGGACAAGTCTTATTGTTTAACGTTCACCCTGCACACCATCTAAATCATTTTCAGCATCACTGCTATCATAATCAGCTAAATGGACAGATAACGCTTACAAATTCAATAAAGCTATAAAGATTTGTATCTCCACAGAGTATCCTTTCTTTAATGGACTAAAATCCTTCGGGTTAGGGTTATCGATTACCCTTTTAAATTTGATTTCATTTTATCCTAAACTTCACGAGATTTCAATATTTTTTTAATAAAATTTGTATTCTGATTCTTATAATGATTGAATATAAGAATCAATCAGAGTTATCGATTTCTCACTTTTCATTGTTAAACCCTACGCTTCCCTTACAGAACAAAAGCGCAAGCGCCTTGGTCATCGCCGTACAAACTGGAGGAGCATCGACTGAGATAAAGGAAACACGGTAAGCGAAGCGAACCGATGTTGACTTATCGTAGGGAGATGATCTGAAGTTTGATAGGCGATAGGCGCTGGCAGTCAAAAACGCGACGTCCTGTCGCACTGACTGCACTTGCACATCCTGTGCTTCGGAGCTGGATGTCGCAGTGCTTATCCACAGTTCAATGAATTTTTATACTTTCCTGGTAAACGATAAAAAGACGAGAAATCAAAGTAAAACTAAGATTTCTCGCCTTTTATCGTTTTGACAAGCATTTTTTCATAGGAATCCTCATACTGATCTAATTCCATCTATCTTTTACTATTTTTCATTTCGTTTAGCCGTTGAATGACGAATAATAAGTTCTGGTAAAAGAGAAGTGCGTTGCTTCATGTTATTCTTTTTATTAATTTGCTGAGCCAACAGTTCCATCGCCTGTTTACCCATTTCGTTTATCGGTATATTTACGGATGATAGCTGAGGTTCTACGATCTTACACATAATCGTATTATCAAATCCAATAATAGATAGTTCATCCGGTATCCTGATCCCAAGGCCCTTTGCTGCCAGCATCGATCCAATTGCCAATATATCATTACATCCAAATATCGCTGTAGGTCTTTGAGCATTGTTAAGCAATTCTTTAGCATGCACCTCTGCACCTTCAATGGTTGGTTCATTAATTGTAATAATTAAGTTTTCATCAACCTCTATCCCGGCATTTTCGAGAGCTTTTTTATATCCCTTGATCCGTTCTTCCCCGCTTATGGTTGCATCCTCGGCAATAATTGCAATTCTTCGGTGACCTAATGACAAAAGATGATCAGTCGCCATGTAACCTCCTAAAAAATCATCGCCGCTTATGCTGCCTACAGGAAGTTCTGGCCGTTGAAAATTAACGAAGACAATCGGCAATTCTTCCTCAATTAACTGTTTTAACACTGGTTCATTTTTAAATATCGAAGCGATAATAATCCCGTCCACATGTTTCTGCTTTAATAAGGTAATATGCCTAGCTTCCTTTTCCGGGTCGCTCCCGGTACTGCACATAACAACACTAAATCCCAACTCTTGCCCATATTCCTCTATATATTTTAAATATTGGGCATATATTGGATTGGCCGCATCAGGGATTAATAGCGCAATAGTGTAAGTGGATTTTCCTTTCATCGCAGAAGCCAGCACATTGGGCTGATAATGAAACTCCTCGATGATTTGCATGATTTTATTTTTTGTTTTCTCGCTTATCCGACCCTTATTATTAATAACCTTGGAAACCGTAGTAGCAGAGACTCCCGCTTCCCTCGCAATATCGTAAATGGTTGGTTTCATTTCTCCCCACTCTTTCAACCGATGTATATCCTTTTCACGAAGTGGTATACTCCCGGCTATCGTACTGATTTATTATTTGATCATTATATCACAACCCTTTGAGTTCAGCATATCTTTCTCTTCCTACCAAATTGCAGAAATGGTAAGGAGGGAATTAATCCTAATGAAAAAAAACTGCAAAGAATTCATAAGAACTCCTTTGCAGTCTTTTGATCAATTTCTATACCAATTTATATAATCTATTTCAAACAACATTATTGCTCCGTTTTATTTCGCTTGGATATCAACCTGTTCCACGTAGTCTTGGTGATTTCGCCCATCATGATGACGGAATTTCTGTTCCAACTGTTCAAGTGTCAGTCCCTTTGTTTCCGGTAAGAATTTATTTACAAATCCGATTGCTGCAAGTCCCAAAGCGACGAAAATAAAGAACGTTGTAGATAAGCCCACTTTATCAAGTAATACCGGAAATGCCAAACCAATAAAACCATTGACAACCCATAAGAAAAGGACTGTAACACCCATACCTATCCCACGTAAACGAAGTGGGAATATTTCTGAGAGCATCAACCATGTTACCGGTGAGATCGCTCCTTGCTGAAAGGCAAGAAACGTAACTGTTAAACTAAGTACGACATATGGAAGTGCCGCAGATCCTTCAAGTGTAAGTGAGAATATCCCAATAAGCAAAAGTGACATCGTTGTTCCTAACAAACCAGTTATCAACATTGGACGGCGGCCAACCTTGCCAAGTAGCCAAATACCAACAAAAGTAGCGAGAACTGATATGACACCGTTTGCAATATTACCGATCAGAGCAGCCTCAGTTCCTAAACCAGCATCTTTTAGAATTTGAGTGCCGTAGTACATGATTGAATTAACACCTGTTACTTGTTGCACCACAGCAATTCCAATCCCAAGAAATAGAATACGACGAATCCAAGGTACACTTAAATCTTTATATGTTGCTTGCTTAGCTTCTGCCTCTTTCGCTAGCGTTTCCTCAATTTCATTCAGCTCTGATTGAGCTTGTTTTTCCTCACGTACCTTAAGAAGGACGCTTAAGGCATCTCTATTTTTCCCTTTCGATACGAGCCAACGCGGGCTTTCCGGTACTTTAAGCATACCAAAGAATAAGAAAATAGCCGGAAGTGCCGCGATCGCCAGCATGTAGCGCCAAACATGATCATGATGGGACATTGTGCTCCCTAAAATCGCATTAATAACAAAGGCTAATAATTGGCCGGTTACGATCATCAATTCGTTCTGAGTAACCATTCTCCCCCGTCTATCTGCTGGTGACATTTCCGCTAAATAAGCTGGAACTGTTACTGAAGCTCCCCCTACAGCAAGTCCTAAAAAGAAACGGGAAATAATCATAACCGTTACGTTCGGAGCAAGTGTACATCCAAGTGTAGATGCAAAGAAAAGCACTGCAAGATATAAAATGTTGGTACGACGCCCGGTAAGATCTGAAAGCCTGCCGCCAAATAACGCACCAAGTGCTGCTCCAAAAAGTAGTGAACTGGCAACAAGCCCTTCAGTGAAAGAAGTAAGACCAAGCGCTTCAGACATAAACGGTAAGGCTCCATTAATCACTCCAGTGTCATATCCAAAAAGAAGCCCTCCGAATGTTGAGACGATGATAATCGTACGTAAAAACGACTTTTGGTTTCCTTGTTTACTCATATGGATTTCTCCTCTCTTCCCCTTTATAAATAGATAAATAGATTTTATCTATTTATTTTTTGAATCAACGAGTGAGATTCTAATAGATGAATTGCATCATAGAGATTGTTTACATATCTTAGTAAATTCACTACAACTATCTTAAACAACTAGGTAACGCTTACATTTCTAAAACCTTTAATCGTCCAAATTGTTTTTCTAACAACCGGTAAGATTAATTATACACCAAATGAGATTTATCGATTACCTAATTGAGGCAGATAATTTATTCCAAATTAATTAAAAAACCTCCTTTTGTAGTTTTTTTTACAACTTTTTACAAAAAACATAGTTTAAAACGTTATCATTCTCGATAAATCAAGGGTAATCGATTACCCTATTTATGGTTTTATATTATATGATCCATAATCAGATTTCAATACCTTTTTAGAAAAATTGTATAAATTCCGACATTTCTTTTTTTCATTTTTAATAAAGTTTAGGTTGGGATGAATTTATCGAAATTGGACTAAGTATATAATCTGTTTTTGAATCAATATAGAAAAATAAGCCCCTTCCATTAATCAATTATCTGGAACCCAGCTGTTTTTAAAGGACCTATAGAAAATAGTTTTACAGTTTGCTTAGCTAATTGATTAGGAGAATAGTGCAAATCCTCCTTTAACCACCAACTTACTGTTCCTATTAAAGCAGAAGAAATAAAAGTAGTTAATAATTCAGGTTGAATTGATAGGATTTCTTCATCAAGTCCATATGTTAAAAACTCTTCATTAAATTTTTCTTTAATAACATCTTGCATTTTAGTATTAAATCCATTAACACCGTTTTCAAATAACATCACTTTAAAAAACTTTTTATGTTCAGCAATTTTATTAAAAATTGTTTCAATTAATAGTTGGAAATTCGCTATTTTGACCATTTTGTTTTGAACATAGCTGCATGGCTTAATTGCGTCTGCTAATTCATTAAATATCTCATTAAGAAGGGTATCTAATAAATCCTGCTTATCTTTATAGTGCAAATAAAAAGTAGCGCGATTTACCAATGCACAATCGGCAATATTCTGAATTGTGATGGACTCGTACCCTTTCGTTTGAATTAAATCAAGAAATGCTTCTTTAATTAATTTACGTGTACGAACAATTCGCAAATCAGTTTTTGTTGACATCATTACACCCACCTTAAAAATTTGTTAGTTTCTAGACATATCAGGTTTATTTGTCGTATATCTAATAAATCGAAAGATATTGATTATTGAGTATCAAAAATTGGTCATTATAATGAAATTATAAATAACAAATAGTTATTTATACAACATGTTGTTGATTATTTTTTGAGGAGTTGGTCATTTTGTGTGTAATGAAGAATTTCTTTTCTCAAAAATTGTTTTGGGGAGGGTTGTTAGCAATCATTGTAGTTGTCAGTATATTCATGGTCGGTTTTATGGGCTCTATAGTAAACCCTGAACCAAAAGATTTACCAGTAGCTATCGTAGTGGAAGATAAGGGTGTTGAAATGCCTAATCATACATTAAACTTTGGAGAAACAGTTAAAGAAACTTTAATAACAAATAAGGATATACCTTTTAAATGGAGTGTCTTAAAGGACAAAGACGAAGCAATGAACGGAATGAACAATAGATCTTACTACGCAGCAATTATCATTCCGGAAAATACTTCGCAAAATATTGCTGCGTTGCTTCAATCAAGCCCTGGGCAGCCTCAAGTAGAAGTCATTATTAACGAAGGAATGAATTATACTGCAGCAAATACAATAGGACAAATTGCTAACCAAATAGGTTTGGAAATGAACACTCAAGTTCAAAATATCATGTTTAGTCAATTAGAAGCACAGTCTGTATCACTTCCAGCTGATAAAATAAAACAAGTAATAAATCCTTTAAAAATTGAAAAACAGGTAATAAATGATGTAGATAGCCATACAGCTAATGGAAATACCCCAGTATTATTTACACAAATTCTTTGGCTTTCTGTTTTTATTTGTTCTTTAATACTATTCATCACTTTAAAGAAAACGACAAATTCACAAATAAGTTTAACTTCTATTGCAAGTCAGGTAATTGGCGGTATTTTATTTCTATTAGTTATTGTTACGTCTATTATGTTATTTGCAGATTACATATTAGATGTGAATATTCCTAATAAAGAAATCACCTTCCTTTTCCTGCTTTTGAGCGGCTTTACCTTCTTTTTGTTACAAAATACTTTATTCAATTGGATTGGAGTTATTGCAGCACCATTTATTTTACTAATGTTTTTATTTTCAATCCCTGTACTGAACTTACCTGTCGAGTTTTTACCAGACCTAACGAAGGATTGGTTATATTCGTGGATTCCATTAAAATTTAGTGTCGAAGGTCTAAGAGGGATATTCTTCTTTGATAACCATAATATTGGTGAATCGTTGAATATACTGGTTTATATTGGAATAGGCTCTCTAATTCTTATGACACTTTCTATTTTCAAAAAACAAATTAAAAAAGAGAAACAAATTGAAATAACCAATTCAAACTAATCATTTCAATTTAATAGTTGTAAGATCAAAAAAACTCTCGTGTACCGAGAGTTTTTTCCTTTATAAATATCATCCTATATGAACACGTTCCTCTATTTTAGGAGAATATTTACTTGAAATTGTCCTTAATTGAGATACTATTTTTGAAATTAACCTTACAGCCTCAATGATTTCTAATTGAGTTGTAAACTTCCCAAAACTTATTCTAATAGAGCTTCTAATTTCATCATCAGACTTCCCCATTGCTTTTAAAACATAGGATAATTTCGCTGAAGAGGAGCTACATGCTGATGAAATTGACACACATACACCATATTGATTTAAGGCAGCTGCTAACGCTTCTCCTCTTATCCCTGAAAACTGTATATTTAATGTAGTTGGTACTGAAGATTCAAGGCTTCCATTTATGGACCAGTCAGAGAGATTTTTTAATTCTTCTAAAAAAATATTTCTTAAATCCTGCATTTGTTGATGATTGGAACTTAAATGATCTCTAGCAATTTTTGCTGCAACTCCAAACCCAATGATTCCCGCTACATTTTCAGTCCCTGAACGAATCCCCATTTCTTGTGATCCACCGTATATAAGAGGGGATATTTTAATGCCTTCTCTTATATACAAGCACCCAACACCTTTAGGACCATATATTTTATGGGCTGAAATAGAAAGACTATCAACAGCTATTTCTTTAACATCAATCTTTACCTTTCCAACCCCTTGGACAGCATCACAGTGAAAATGAATTCCGTTTTCCTTGCAGATTCTACTAATTTGTTCAATCGGTTGAATTGAACCTACTTCATTATTAACCATCATGATGGTTACAAGGCAGGTTTGTGTGTCAATAGCATTCAATAATTCTTTTATACCAATCACACCATTAGAATCTACTGGAAGCTTTGTAATTCTAAAACCATAGTATTCTTGAAGATGCCTGCAAGCTTCTAGAATGGCTGGATGTTCAATAGAGCTTGTAATGATATGTTTTTTATCTAAGTTCTTAAGTGCAATCCCCATTAATATGGTAGAGTTGGATTCAGAAGCACCACTCGTGAAAATAATTTCGTTTTCTTCAGCATTAATTAGTTCAGCAACATTTCTTCTAGCTTCACTAATGGCATCTTTAGCCTCTTTACCTAAAAAATATTTACTAGAAGGATTACCGAAAGAATTCATCAAATAAGGAACCATTGCCTGATATACATCATGATCCAACGGGGTCGTAGCATTGTAATCAAGATAAATAGTCTCCTTATTTATCACTAAAATGCACCTTCGCCTTCTACTAGAAACTCTTTTTTCTCAAGGTTTTTCTGAATTGGATGTGAACATTGATGGATGATGCTAAGTCCAATGTCAATACAATGATATTGAGCTGGTTCAAGTTCACCTAACCAATCTGCAACTTCATCACGAGTGATTGAAGTAAGTTCATCGAATGTTTTTCCTTTAATGACTTCTGAAACGATGCTTGCTGTTGCAATGGAGGTTGAACATCCATATGCTCGGTAAGTAACCTCAGTAATTTGTTGTTCCTCAACTTTCAAAAACATATGAACGGTATCGCCGCATATTGGGTTACCAATTTCCACAACATAATCGTGGTTCTCCATTTCACCAATATTTCTTGGATTCATAAAATGCTCGCAAATAATATCATTAAACATTTACTCGCCTCCCGGCACAGCCATCATTTGCTTTTCTTTTTCTTCAATAAACTTTTCTAAGTTAATCGCACAGCAGCCCACCTCTACACCTGGCATACGTGAAATATAAACTAATTTTTGCCCATTTCGTCCACATTCACATGTAGTATCTTTACGTAAATATCCCACATCTTCTGTCAAGACAAAACCAGGATAGGAAATGCAAGTAGGATCATAAATAGCAATAACGCCACGCTCACCATATTCTACCTCTTCTAAAACATTCCGAGGATTTCTTAGTGATAAATGAACCCAAGGTGGAACATGCTTTTCTTGTTGGTCACATTCTACTGCTAACATATTTGCTTCTACTAACCCGTACATATCACGTACATTATTAATTTGTACACCTAGATATTCATGACAAAGGCGGTTAAATTCTTCCCTTGGAATTTCTTCGCCAGTAAACTTTTTCCATCCACCTAGTGTGATAATGTAGCTTTTCTTTTCCAAGTTTAACTTTAGATTATTTTCCATACAGTATTTGATTAGCTTATGAATAAGAAAAGGCGGTCCAACTAAATGACGAGTATGTTTTCCTTCCCATGAATGAAGTAATTCCACCGCTTTCTCTGGATTGAATGTAACACGTTTTACCACATTTGCTGCTCCATCAAGTAAACCTGCAAATATATTTAATGCTTTCACCATGCCCATTTCTGGCATCTCTTCAGTTGGAGGAAAAAGAAATAGTCCCATACCGCGGGAAATTTGGAAAAATTCTCTGTAAGTTGATACAACACTTTCAAATGCATTATCAACAGTAATTTTGTCACGTCTAGAAACGCTCGGAATACCACTTGTTCCCGTACTGCGCATCTCATATTCAACTTCATTTAATTTCGATGTCATTAAAAGGTGCGAATCACATTGTTTAAAAGTCTGTACCGGAATTAGTGGGATTTTCACTAAATCTTCGAACCCTTTAACGTCTTCTGGAGTTACTTGTTTTTTATGACAAACATCTCGATAAAACTCATTATTTTCATAATGGTGCTTAAAATTCTCAGCAATGATACTACCTTTATACTCATTTACAAGGTCGAAAGGCAGTTTATATAAATCATGTGAACTGCCGACTAACGTATTAAGTGGATTAAGTCCTAAATCTCTTAATTGTTCAGATATATTCATTGACTTACCTCCTGAGAATTTTGGATATTATTAATTAACGTAATCAAATCATCAATTGTTTTGCACCAGCTATAATCATCTTGAGATATAGAGATGTTAAATTTCTCTTCTAAGTCCAATACCAGTTCAACTCGATCAGCAGAATCCAGAGCTAGGTCTCCTGACATATCACTATCAAAATTAATTTTCTCAGCTTTTAATGAAGTAAAAGAAGTAATAGAGTTTTGGATCACTTTCAGCATTTCTTGTTTCTCCATGTTTATCCTCCAACATTAATTGGTTTGCAATTTCCCTGCTAAGTATTTGGCATCTTCTCCAACGCCTAATAATAAAGCCGAACCTCTTCGATATTGCCAAGATAATCCTATGAAAAATAACCCCGGTTCTTTTGTTACTCCTCTTTCATGAATCGGATTACCCTTTTCATCAAAAATATTTGATATATCTAACCAATCATAATCAGGTTTAAATCCGGTGGCCCAGATAATATTTTTCGGTTGTATCTCATTACCATTTTCAAATTTAATTTTATGCTCTGTAATACCAGTAGTTCTGGGAAGCATCTTAACTTTCCCTTCCTTGACTAATGGTATTATTTCTTTACCAATGATAGGATCATTCTTTTTAAGAAATTGGCCCGGTTTTGAATCAACAGTAAGTTTAGATATTCCCAGTACACTGAACCACCAAAAAATACTTTTGTTAAGAACCTGATATGGCAGGAATTTAGGCTTCTTACCCAATGATAGATATACACCTCTTGTAGAAGACAGCTCAGCAGCAATTTGCATTCCTGAGTTCCCGCCACCCACCACCAAAGTTGTTCCTTCTTTTAGTTGAGAAGGATTTTTATAGTGTGCAGAATGGATTTGAAAAATATCATTTGGTATTTTGTCACTAAAATCAGGTATAGATGGTTTTTGAAATGGACCTGTCGCGATAATAAGGTTTTTTGTTAAAAATTCTTCACCAGAGTTTGTGATAATATGAAAATTATCTCCCTCTTTAGAGACCTTTGTAATTTTTGTATTTAGTTTTACAGGCAGATTGAATTTTTTGGCGTACTCTTCCAAGTAATCCGCAACTTCATCTTTTGTTGGATAACCATTCTGATCTCCGGGTAATGACATACCTGGTAATGCACTATGCGATCGAGGCGTGAACAATCTTAACGAATCGTAACGGAATCGCCAAGAATCTCCTACTCTAGCATGACTTTCTATTAGTAAAAATGAATTTGTCATATCTCGGAGATAATACCCCATAGCCAAACCAGCTTGCCCTGCTCCAACTATTATTGTGTTATATCGGTTTACCACAGAAACATATCCTTTCAAAAATCTTGGCTATTCTTTTTTATCGATGTGCCAAATGACTAATTCGTTATTTAAAAATTCCTGTTTACAAGCATTTCTTTGAATTTTCCCACTTGAAGTTTTAGGAATGGTACCTGTTTTTATTAAACAAATACAATATGGTTGAACCCCATGTTCTTCCATGACTTTTTGACGAATGCGAATTAAGACATTATTAGCATCTGACTTTTCATTTTGATGACTTGATTCTCTTGGTCTAAAAGCTCTTTCGACTTCAGCAACAATGACTAGTTTTTCTTCATTCTCTTCAGTTATCGAAAATGAAGCACTGCATCCATTTCGTATTCCTATATGAGCTTTTTCCGTTGTTAATTCAATATCTTGGGGATAATAATTTTTTCCCCTTAAGATAATGATATCTTTCAATCTTCCGGTAATATATAACTGACCATTATTAATAAATCCTAGGTCTCCAGTTTTAAGATATTTATCAGCACTTTCATTAGATATAAGTCCGCTAAAACTTGCATTATCCCCTGTACCGAAATAACCTTTTGCCACATTTACGCCATTGACCCATATCTCACCTATTTCATTTTCTGAGCAGATATGATATGTATTTGGGTTAACGATTTTGATATCTTGTTCTAGATAGGTTGTTCCGCAGCTGACTAATGCAGTGGATTTATTGCTTTCACTAGTCTCTTGTACTTTATTGTCTCTTAAAGCTTGTGAATCAAAGTGTTTGATTATTGGCTTTTTATTACTTTCTCCACCCGAAATAAACAGAGTAGCTTCTGCCATCCCGTAACACGGATAAAAGCTTTCTTCTTTAAATCCACAATTTTTAAAGGCCTCAGCAAACTTTTTTAAAGTTTCATATCTTACTGGTTCGGCACCATTATAGGCTACTTTCCAAGAGCTTAAATCAATTAGAGTTTTCTGTTCATCAGTTATCTTTTTTACACATAACTCATAAGCAAAATTTGGTGCTCCGCTTACGGTTGCTTTATACTTCGATATGGCTTGTAACCATCTCAATGGTTTTTGCAAGAAATCCATTGGTGACATCAGGATACTCGTTCCGCCTAAAAACAGTGGTTGAAGTACGTTCCCGATTAAACCCATATCATGGTATAAAGGCAGCCAGCCTAATACGATTGTGTTTTCATTATTATCAAATGCTTTTTTTATCATTTCTTCGTTGTACAGAATGTTTTGATGTGTGACCATTACACCTTTTGGTTGTGAAGTAGATCCTGATGTGTATTGTAGAAAAGCAATGGATTCTCCATTAACATTTGGCTGTTTCCATTGATCGGCTTGGGGGAGAATTAACTCATCAATGCAAATCCATTTTATATCCATTGAGGCTGTTTCCTCAGAAAAATGTTTGACAATTTTAGAGTGTAGCTGTGAAGTAGTAAAGATTATGTTTGTTGAAGCATCTACTAAAATACTTCTAATTCTATCCATATTCCTGCTAAGAGTGGGCGGATATACTGGGACTGCAATAACGCCTGCATAAAGACATCCGAGAAATGCTTTCACATATTCCAACCCTGGTGGATACATAATTAAGGCTTGTTTCCCAGAAAATCCTTCCTTTTGCAAATAAGCTGCAATTCTTTTAGAATCCACAACTAATTGCTTATACGAAAGGGAAATTTCATCCTCTTCTCCAATTAAGTACTTAAAAGCTATTTTATGTGGATGCTTTTTTGCATTGCTATTCAATAAATCTATTAAAGAGGAGTGTGTACTATTTTTATTTAAACTGGTTTGCAGCATTTCTTTATTCCCCTCAAAATTTATCATTAATTTCTTTCATAGGCATTGATCGCATTTACACTATGGCTAATTGCAGCACCTGCTTTAAGTGCAGCTGCAACAGCAATTGCTTCAATTACTTCCTCCATCGTTCCACCTAACTTTTTATATTTGGCTACGTGAGCTTCAATACAATAAGGGCAACCAGTAGTATGAGCAACAGCTATCGCAATTAACTCTTTTGTCTTAGTTGGAATTTCACCATTCTGAAACACTTCATGTTCAAACTGCATAAACTTTTGTGCTACTTGAGGAGACCTTTCTTTTAGTTCCCCCAACTTATTCAAATAAGATAATTTGTACAAAGTATCATCTGCCATTTTTAAAATTCCCCTCTCAAATTATAATTTTGACACAAGATTAAGTTTACGAACAATAAAAGGAAATATTACTGCTTTTTTAGCACCATCTCCTATTTAGGATAAATTAACTATTTCATCTTAAATTGTTAATGAAAGTAAGTATTATCCATTTTTTGTCACACATAAGTTTTACAAATTGGATTCTACTTGAGCTGATTTTTGTTGTCAACAGCATTGTTAGATTATCTTCTCTAGCTTAATATTCTCTTTACAAATATTTTTTGAATTATTTTTATACCAAAATAACTACGTACTATATTTTTTTCACTTTTTATAATGTTTTTTTAATAGAAACTAAATGCAATTTATATTTAAAAAATATTAATTAACTTAATTTTAAGAAAAACAACAAAGATAAAATTTACAAAAAAATTAAAAATGTGGATTTATTTACAGATAAATAAAATCTGTTGATTTTTCTAGAATCTTCAATGCTAGTCATTAAGAACTAAGACAAATTACTCCCCTTTGAATCAGATGGCAATTTCACTAAATCCAAAAAAAAGATAAAGAATGTTTATAGAATTTTTCAATAAAGAATTTGCCCTTATATTAATGGAAAAACTAAAATAAGACCTCAGTCCAAAAATAACTTAATTCTTCATAAACTAATACATCTATTTATCGAAATAAAGGTGCTACGATTACAATAAAATAGAAAAGCAACTCAAGATAAACTAAGTTTCTATTTGTTATAGATACTCAAAACCCATTATTTACCATTTAATTAATGAATAATGTTTCTGTGTATAAAACATCATGATAATAGTAAGTATTTTTTGTTTATAGCATTATCATTTGAACTTTAAGGAGAAATGCGTTATGAGTAATTCTGGTGTAGAAAAAGGAAAGGTAATGACCGAGCATAACATTCCACTTACTGCTTCGGAAATGGGTTTTCTTTGGACACAGTATTTAAACGATTCTTTGGCAACTTGTGTCTTCAAATATTTTGAAAAGGTATGCGAGGATAAAGAAATACTTTCGCTCATTAAAGACGCCATGAATTTATCACAAAAGAATCTACAAACAATTACATATATTTTTAACGATGAAAAACACCCAATACCCGTTGGATTTACGGATGAAGACGTAAATGTAAATGCACCAAGATTGTTTACAGATACATTTATGCTCATGTACCTGCAAAAAATGGGGATTATTGCAATGGCAGGTATTGGCGTAGCAATTGGTGTTTCTGCTCGTTCAGATGTAAGTAATTTCTTCACAGATTTACTTTTGTCTACTTCAGAGTTACACGATAAAGCGAGAAAAGTTATGTTATCAAAAGGCGTGTATATTCGACCACCGCATATTTCAATACCAGACAAGGTTGATTTTGTAAAAAAACAAAGTTTCTTATTTGATTTTTTAGGACAGAATAAACGACCGTTATCCTCAATCGAAATAACACATCTATTTATAAACGTCCAAACGAACGCATTAGGGAAAGCAATGATGATGGCTTTTGCACAAGTCTGTAAAGGTGAAGACGTGAAACAATATTTTATGGAGGGAAAAGGTATTGCTAATAAACACATCAAAAAATTTAGTTCAATACTAACCAACGGAGACGTTCCTGCTCCAATGATTTGGGATTCTCATGTTTTGGATAGTACTGTTGCACCCTTTTCGGATAAATTGATGATGTTCCATACAACCGGTATGATTGCGGTCGGGATAGGGAATTACGGTACCGCTGCTGGAACTTGTCATAGAATGGATTTAAGTGCGACATATACTCGCCTTTCAGCAGAAATTGCTTTGTATGCAGAAGATGGCGCAAACATTTTGATAAAACACGGTTGGCTAGAGGAACCACCGCAAGCAGATGACCGTCAAGCACTTGTAAATCAGCCAAAGTAAAAATAAAAGTTGATAGTAGAGATAAAGTCAAATGAACTAGAAAAATTACTATGGAATATTGCCCTCCCTGGATTTGGCCAGTTTTTAAACGGTAAACTGATAAAGGGGATTGTTCTAGTAATTTTAGAACTTCTTATTAACATATTAGCCAATCTCAACGAAACGATTATTTCAAGCTTTCAAGGAAATATTCAATTAGCGATAGAACAAACGAATTACCAGTGGCTGATGTTTTATCCCTGTTTGTATTTCTTTGCAATGTGGGATGCATATAAAGACGCTGGAGGAGGAAAAGACCGTTTTTCGTTTCTCCCCTTTGTATTTTCAGCCTATTTTGTTACCCTAGGATTAATTTTCTCCTCAAACTTAACAATATTTGGAGTGTTATTGGGTCCTGTATGGCTCCCAATGTTGTTTGTTATTCCTGGTTTAATAATCGGATTTATAATTAGAAAAAGCATAAATAACTTTTCTTAAACAACCATTCTCTACTTTGAATGGTTTTTATATGATAAGCAAGAATTTCACTAAACTCCCCGTTAATAATAAGCCTTATTCTATTAAATAAAATGGCCCGATTGCTAAAGAAATTGTAATATGCCAAAGTTTAAGGTTAGTCTACTTAACCATAATTTTTATCTAATTGATTCAGAAACAAAGAATATAAAATAAAAAAAGGATACCATCGGCGATAAACCTATCGGTAATCCTTAATTTCATGATATTATTTTTATTCCTTTACCCGACCAATTGCGATTCCGTCTCCAATCGGCAGAATGATCGATTCAAATTTAGGATCTTTTGCCAGACGTTCATTAAAGGTACGTATGTAATCTGTTTGCGCATCAATATAGGAACTGTCACATACCCGTCCCCCTCGCAACACATTATCGCCGACAATTAGTGCACCGGGATTGGCAAGTTTTATTGACCATTCCAGGTAGTTCGGATAATTCTCCTTATCCGCATCAATAAAAATAAAATCAAACCTTTTTTGTTCCTTTTCGAGCTGCTCTAAACTGTTTAAGGCTTCGCCAGTATAGTAGGTTACCCGGTCGCCAAAACCAGCTTTTTTAAAATTTTCATGGGACATTTGGGCAAATTTCTCTTTTAACTCTAATGAGGTTAAATGTCCTTCTTTCCCAAGGCCGCGAACAAGGCAGATTCCACTATATCCGCCAAGCGCTCCAATTTCTAGAATCTCTTTGGCGCCTGAAATTTTCACTAATAGGGTCAGCAGCTTTCCGATTTCCGGCGGTACGGATATATTTCGCATTCCATTTGCACGAATACTCGCCAAGACTTGCTCTAAAACAGCATCATCCTTCGTAAACAGAGAATGGATATACTCTTCAACTTTCATCCTTTTTCCTCCTGAAAGTAAGGTGGTATTGCTGCGGATAAATAATAGAATCTATGTCCGCTTACGATAAATGCTTTATTTTTTCTTGAATTGGTGTTCTCTCTTTTGGCTGATTTATTTCTTCTGGATAACCTACACCAAATACTCCAACCACATCATATCCCTCAGGCACCCCAAGAATTTCACGGTTTCTCGCAGCTCCTCCCATGGATGACCAGAATGTGCCAACTCCTTCTTCCCAGGCAGCTAAATTAAAATTCTGCACAAAGCATGCTGTCGCAATGAGGTTTTCTTCTGTTTCGATTTCAGTGGCACCATGCTTTGATAAAATTGCGAGTACTACAGGCGCATTAAAGAAATTTGTTTTGTGGTTTAATTTTTCTCTTGTTTCCGGACCAACCACATACACTTCCCACGGTTCGGTCATTTTATGATTCGGAGCCATTGCAGCCGCTTGCAGCCATTTGCTGATTTGCTCCATTTCAACCGGATCTGCTTTGAAATTTTTAATCGTACGTCGTGAATTGATGATATTAAGAATACTCATGAAAGATTCCTCCTTTAGAATGTTTGGAACTTTTTTGCATATTTTTTATCAAGACTTTTACTTTGCTGTGTTGTCATTCAAAATCGGGATGACAAACTTTTCCTGCGCTTCTCCTACCGGTTTTGTCCTTCATTATATATAACGTGCTTAAGCTTAAATTTATGAGGTAAATTAAATCAGTGTATAGTGCTTGTGAACTTAAAGGTATAGTCAATTTAGGAACAGAAATTATTTTATATAGCGACCTTAAACATTTAATCGACTATAAAAGAGTTATTTCCGTTTAAATCCTTGTGGTTTTAGCTGACTTGCCATTTTCGTCATGATCTCAACAAGTGTGGACTGTTCCTCCGGTGTTAGCTGATTAAACGGACCAGACAGCAACTCGACTTGGGCATTTTTCATTTTCGTGATCGTCTCTTTACCAGCCTCTGTTAATTTGACAATTCGTGTTCGCGCATCGTACTGGTCTGGTTCACGATATACCATTCCTGCAAGCTCTAAGCGATCAATCATTTGTGACATTGAACTCGAACGAACCTCCAGCCGCTCCGCAAGCTGCCCGATTGTACAACCATCATGTTTCCACAAAAAGCGAAGAATCAGCCATTGCGTTTTTGTAATTTCAGTTGCCTTTTGATTACTCCACTGATTACGCTTCATAAACCGGCCAATCGCTTGAAAACAGTCTACAAAATGTTCCAGCTGTTTATCACGTGCTTCCATCATACATTCACCTCACAATTAAATTATATAGCGATCCTAAATAAATTGTCAATACATGGTTATCTTCTATATAATTTTCCTAAAAACTTGTTTAGAATCTCTATATCTATTATTAAAAACTTGCTTACTATTACTTTATCTGGTAAGATAACTGACGAACGTTCGTAAAATACGAGGTGAAGTTTATTGAAAAGTAATGAAATTAAAGATGCAGCTCTAAAATATTTTACGATTCATGGATATGAAGGTGCTTCTCTCTCCCAAATTGCAGAAGAAGTTGGCATGAAAAAGCAATCGATCTACGCCCATTTTAAAGGGAAGGATGATCTCTTTCTGCAAGTTTTACATGATGCAAAAGAGACTGAGCTGTCTTCAAAGCTCCACTATTTCAGTATGGTAGATGCACAAAACCCAGAAAAAGACCTATATGGATTCCTGCAATTCATAATTGATCTGTTCCAAAAAAATGAACAGTTAAAGTTTTGGCTGCGTATGTCCTTTTTTCCGCCACCCCACCTTGCAAAAGCAATTGAAATGGAAGTTATTGATATTGAGAGTAAGGTGCAGGCGATCCTCGAAAGTAAATTTCAGGATTGGATGAATGCGAAAGCAATCGTAGAAGATAAAGCAATAACACCCACGTTCGCGTTCTTAGGTGTAGTCGATTCCATCATGCTTGAGCTTGTATACGGCAATGATGAGAAACGACTAAAGGACAAATTAGAAGCCTCTTGGAAGGTATTTTGGAGAGGCATTTCACATCAATGATTTATGACAGAAAGAGGTGTTGATCCATGAAGAAACCAATAAAAGAACAAAAAGCAGTACTTATTATCCTCCTTAGCAATTTATTTATTGCCTTTCTAGGAATTGGTCTCATCATCCCTGTTATGCCATCCTTTATGGATATCATGCATTTATCAGGAAAAACGATGGGCTATCTAGTTGCCGTTTTTGCGGTTTCACAACTACTGATGTCACCATTTGCAGGACGTTGGGTGGACCGTTACGGCAGAAAGAACATAATCATAGCAGGACTATTCCTCTTCGGGGTTTCAGAACTGATCTTTGGTTTAGGAACAAATGTATCGTTGCTCTATTTATCAAGGATCCTGGGAGGGATTAGTGCCGCCTTTATCATGCCAGGTGTTACTGCATATATGGCCGATATTACCTCTGTTCAGGAACGTCCAAAAGCAATGGGGTATATTTCTGCGGCGATAAGCACTGGCTTTATAATAGGACCTGGCATCGGTGGTTTTATTGCTGAACACGGAATACGTATGCCTTTCTTTTTTGCCGCAGCCATTGCCTTTTTAGCTTGCATTTCATCGATATTTCTGTTAAAAGAACCGCTAACAAAGGAACAGCTTGCTGAACTTTCTTCCAATACAAAACAGTCAAGCTTTTTAAGTGATTTAAAACGATCGCTTAATCCCCTTTACTTTATTGCATTTATGATTGTATTTGTACTGGCTTTCGGTTTATCCGCATATGAAACGGTTTTTAGCTTATTTTCTGACCATAAGTTCGGTTTCACCCCGAAGGACATTGCAGCGATCATTACGATAAGCTCACTATTCGGCGTAATTGTTCAAGTATTTATGTTTGGAAAAATGGTTGATATGATTGGCGAAAAAAAGCTGATTCAAATTTGTTTATTAACAGGTGCTGTGTTAGCTGTCGTGTCTACCGTGATCTCTAGCTTTTTGGTGGTGCTTGCGGTAACTTGCTTCATCTTCCTTGCATTTGACCTGCTTCGCCCGGCATTAACGACATTTTTATCAAAAGCGGCTGGAAATGAGCAAGGATTTGTTGCTGGAATGAACTCAACCTATACGAGCTTAGGGAATATCGTAGGTCCGGCAATTGGAGGAATACTATTTGATGTAAACATCCACTATCCTTATCTTTTCTCCGCTGTCATTATGGTCATCGGCCTGAGCATTACCGTCATGTGGAAGGAAAAGCAATTGGCACAAAGTATAACGGAATAACAGATGGAGATTAAATTTAATGAACCTTTGATGTATCTGATTCATCAAAATATATGCAAAAGGGATTAATAGGATACACTATCTTTAAATTTCTTCGGATGAAAAAAAGCAGACCAATACCTTGATCTGCTTTTTTCTGTTATTAAATTTTATAAACCCTTGCCTCATAAGGTTTTAACGAAAAAGAGGCAACATCTTCATGATTATCAATTTCATAATTACTTACTAATAACTGTGAAGAAGTAACTTTGAGACCTTCAGGCAGCGTAAATGGAACGTGTTCACTGCTAAAGTTTGTAATAACCACTAGCTTTTCACTTCCGTATGTCCGTATATAGGCAAAAATCGATTCATGCTCAGGCAAGATCAGCTCATAGTCACCATAGACAATAATGTCATGTTCTTTACGTAGGGCAATAATCTTCTTGTAATAATGATAAATCGAATTTGGATCGTTTACTGCCTGTTTTGCATTGATTTCTTTGTAATTCGGATTTACCTTAATCCAAGGATTTCCTGTTGTAAAGCCTGCATTTTCGCTATCATCCCATTGAAAAGGTGTTCTGGCATTGTCACGGCCCTTTACATAGATTGACTCCATGATCTTTGCAGGATCCTCATTACCTTGGATCACCTTTTCATTATACATATTTAAGATTTCAATATCTTTGTACTCATCAATGGAAGCAAAACGGACATTCGTCATCCCAATTTCTTCGCCTTGGTACACATATGGTGTTCCTTGCAGCATATGAAGGAAGGTTACAAGCATTTTCGCTGATTCGGCACGATATTCATGATCATTGCCAAATCGCGAAACCATTCGCGGCTGATCATGATTGTTTAAATACAAGCTGTTCCAGCCTACCCCATTAAGACCATTTTGCCATTTTGAAATATTTTCTTTTAAATCTAGTAAGTTAAGCTTTTTTAAATCCCATTTTCCATTTGGACCTGAATCAAGATCCATATGTTCGAAGGTGAAAACCATGTTTAATTCATCACGATCATGACCTGTATACAGCTTCGCGTCGTCAACTGATGCTCCCGGCATTTCACCAACTGTTATGATGTCATACTTTGATAGCACCTGTTGATTCATTTCATGTAAAAATTCATGCATTCGCGGTCCGTTCATAAAGAATTGTCCGCCTGGAGCATATTTCTTCCCTGGAGGATTTGGCGCATCCGGCAGCCCAGGTACTTTTGAAATAAAATTGATCACATCCATACGAAACCCATCAATACCTTTATCAAGCCACCATGTCATCATCTTGTATACTTCATCACGTAGCTTCTCATTCTCCCAATTAAGATCAGGCTGTTTTTTGCTAAAGAGATGCAAATAATACTCATCTGTTGTTTCATCATACTGCCATGCTGATCCGCTAAAGACGGATTCCCAATTATTCGGTTCACTGCCTTCTTTTCCAGGTCGCCAAATATAGTAATCACGATACGGATTATCTGTTGATTTCCTTGATTCAACAAACCAGGCATGCTCATCAGATGAATGATTTACAACCAAATCCATGATGAGCTTCATTCCGCGCTGATGAACCTCATGTAAAAGCTCTTCCCAATCCTGCATCGTTCCGAACTCATCCATAATATCTTGATAATCACTAATATCATATCCGTTGTCATCATTAGGTGACTTATAGACTGGAGAAAGCCAAATCACATCAATGCCAAGATCTTTTAAATAATCAAGCTTCTCTGTAATCCCCTTTAAATCACCAATCCCATCACCATTGCTATCATTAAAACTTCTCGGATATATTTGATATATAACACTTTCTTTCCACCATGCTTTTTCCAACATGTATACACTCCTTTTTTTGGGAATACACTTTTTTTGTGGGACAGTCCTATCCCCCATTTCTATTACTTAATCGAACCTTTCATTACGCCGCTAATAATCCATTTTTGTGCAAAGATGTAGACGACAATCATCGGTGCCAGCGCCATAAGGTAGGAGGCGAATGCCAGATTATAGTCTGTACTAAATTGTGATTGGAAAATGTATTGGACTAACGGCAATGTTGCCATTTCCCGGTCACTTAACATGACGAGAGGAAGCATAAAGTCGTTCCATGCACCTAAACAGGTGATGATGGCGACAGTTGCATTCATTGGTGCTAATAATGGGAAAATCACTCTCCAGAAGACGCCCCATGTGCTTGCACCATCGATAATTGCTGCTTCTTCCAGCTCTTTTGGAATCGAGCGAATATATCCTACATAGATAAACGTATTAAACGATAAATTGAACACAACGTATAAAATGATTAAACCAACTAGGTTATCCATCCCCCATGCAGCTGTTTGCTTAACGATCGGAAGCATAATAATTGGGAAGGGAATAAACATCGCACTAACAAAATAGTAAAATAGGAATTTATAAGCCTTTTTGTGCATATTTCGTGCGATCGCATACGCCACTAACGAGTTTGTTAACACAGTAAAAATAACTACGAATACAGTCACAAATACAGTATTTCCAAGGGCATTAAAGAAATTTGTCATCTCAATAGCTTGTGTAAAGTTATCAAACGACCAGGATTTTGGCAGGGCTAATAAATTCCCGGCCATCTCCTGCGGTGTTTTAAACGCAATCGTAATGGTTAAATACAAAGGCAGTAAGATGAGTAATGTACCAATAATTAAGAGAGTAGTCACAGGCCAGTTTGTTTGTTTGTTAATCATTAGCTTTCCGCCTCTCTTTTCTCTAGGAATTTTAATTGAATGATTGAAATTACGACAATAACAATGAAGTAAATAACAGCATTTGCGGATTGATACGCAAATTCTCCGCCTTCAAAACCGCCGCGATAAATCAATAATGAAATCGACTCTGTTGATGTGCCAGGACCTCCGCCGGTTAGGGCTATGATTTGATCAAAGACCATTAAAAAGTTTTTCATAGCTAGAACCATATTAATCGTGAAGAAAGGGGCAATAAGCGGGAATGTAATACTCCAGAACTTTCGCCAAACCCCGGCTCCATCAATACTCGCCGCTTCGTATAAGTCTTCTGAAATCGTTACCAGACCTGCTAAATAGAGAATCGTATTAAAGGCAACCGATTGCCAAACTGCCACAAGGACAATCCCTAACCAAGCTAGTTTAGGATCTCCCAATATATTTTTGGCTAGAAATTCAATTCCTAGACTTTCTCCAATTCCAGGTAGGAAATGTGTGAAAATAAAGTTAAAAATAAAACCTACTATCAAAATACTTAAAATATAGGGTAAAAAGTAAATGGCACGAAGCGTCTTCTGAAATTTAATCTTCGCATTAAGCCCCATCGCTACAAGCAAGCTAAAAATATTTACAAGAATCGTAGAGATAATCGCAAATTTAAAGGTAAAGCCATATGCATCTAATGCACGTTCATCCTTAAAAACATTGAAGTAATTTTTCAAGCCTACAAAATTCCAATCCCCGTACCCTTTCCAATCCGTAAAGCTGTAAAAAATCCCTTGAAGGGCAGGATACGTATGGAAGATGAAGAAAAGGACAAACGCTGGAATTGCGATCAACATGTACACATAATTTTTCTTTTTCATCATTACCTCTCCTTTATCAAACACATGTAATAAGGCATTTTTTAGCTCTCACACATAAGACGCTCCTTAATAAAAGGTAGCTCCTCGTCCAAACCTTTTATTAAGGAGTGGCTTATACATTTAGAGCTAAGAGAATATGCGGGCATCAACAAGTGATGCCCCCTATTCTTTTTTAACGGTTTTGTACTTTTTCCCATTCGCTATCTAATTTCTTCAAGAAAGCTTCTTTCTTTTGTTTAATTAAGAACTCTTGTACAAGGTTTTCTGCCCCCATGCCTGATGGATAGTAATGGTCTGGGAAGCTTGTAATCGCACCTGATTCGAAGTTCGGTTTAATGCCTTCAAATACAGGATCTTCTTGGAATACACCTTCAATAGCAGAGAATGCTTTTTGTTCGTCGATATAGCGTTTTGCTGTGTCTTTGTTCATCATAAATTCAACGAATTTTAGTGCTTCTTCTTTATGCTCTGTTTCTTCATTGATCGCTAATAAAACGTCAACGCCAGAGACTAGCTTATTTTGCGCAGGGTCATTCGTAACTGGCATTGCAAAGGTACCTAATTCAATATCCGGGTTCGCCTTTAGGATTTCCGGAATGGCCCAGTTTCCTTGGATATACATAACTCCTTTACCGCTTGCAAATGCATTGTTTCCATCACCGTAAGCAACACCTAAATTGTCTTTATGACCGTATTTTGTAAGAGTTAGCATTTTATCAGCCACTTCATCATAGCTTTTCACAAATGTTGTTTCACCGGCATTTTTCTTTTCTGCAAAATCTTCACCAGTAATATTTGCTGCAAGTGAGTTCCAAGAAATCATCCCAGTCCATGCATCTTTCAATGTAAAGTAAATTGGAATTTCCCCAGCTGCCTTCACTTTTTCTAAAACGGCAATAAACTCATCCCATGTTTTTGGAACCTCTAAACCGAGCTTCTCAAACTTTTGCTTGTTGTAAATAACCGTGTTTGCATTTGTCGCATATGGAAGACCGAATACCCCTTCTTCTTCTGTTCCAACTAAGCGGCCAATCATATCAACGTAAGAAGGTTGAATGCCTTTTACTAATTCAGAATCAGAAAAATCATGTAATACTCCAGCTCGTCCTAATTCTCCGTATGTTGCATTACCGCCAATTGACATGATGTCAGGTAAATCATTTTTCGTTAATCTAGTTTTTAATACCGTTTCTGCCTCTGGAGGGGCATCAAGTTTTATGTCGATATCAGGATTTTGCTTTTCAAATTCCGCAATAATCCCTTTATAAGTATCAATGCTTTCGGCTTTATTTGAGAACAGCTCTAATGTTACTTTTCCACCCTCAGCACCACCGCCTTCATTTCCACCGCATCCTGCTAAGATCGAAGTTCCTACCGCAAGGCTTAGGATACTTGCTGTTACTTTTTTTATCATTGTTGGTTCCCCCTAAAATGTAGTTTTATATTGTGTAAACATTTAATAAAAAGTTATAGTAAACGTTTACTCATTGTATTAAAAAAATATTTTCATTGAATTTCCGCAACTTTTTTTAATATATGAGTAAACGTTTACGTAAAGTGATAAAAAAAGATTACCCCTCCTTTGCGATAACACTTTTTCTTTCGACAATTTTATGTGGCATAATCCTGCTTTCAACTGTTTTTTGAGAATCCAGCAGCTCAAATAGCATTTTTGCAGCCATTTCTCCCATTTCTGTTAAGGGCTGTGCAACGGTTGTTAATGGCGGAATCGACATATTGGCAATACTTAAATTATCATAACCAATAATCGATAGCTCATCGGGAACCTTTATCCCCAGCTCGTAGGCAGCAGATATCGCTCCCATTGCCATTTCATCACTTGCCGCAAAAACAGCGGTAAGGTCTGACACCTGTTTAAGTAAGGATTTTAGGCCATCCATCCCGTCAGAAAAGGTAAAGCCCCTATTAAACACAACATGACAGTCATCAAATGGGATGTTGTGATCTTGTAAAGCGCTTTTAAAACCATCAAATCGTGGTTTTCCGGAAATAGTATCTTCAATATTTCCGCTAAGCATGCCGATTTTTTTATGGCCTTTATTAATTAAGTATTGTGTTGCCGTATATGCTGCATGCTGGTCATTTACTTTTACGTAAGGGACCGGGTAAGCATAGGTTTCCGTCGATAACAGAACCATAGGAACATTCATTTTCTTTATATAGTCATAGTATTCACCTAATAAAGGAGCACTGGTGAAGATAATCCCATCAATCCGCTTTTCATTTAATAGCTTCAAGTATTTCATTGTCTTTTCCCCATTTGATTCGGTATGACAAACAATGACACTTGAACCAGCCTCATGCGTTGCTTTTTCTATACCACTTAAGAGGTCTGTTACTAATGTACTTGATAGCTTAGGGAAAAGCACTCCGATTGTATGTGTACGCTTACTTATTAACCCTCTTGCAACAGCATTCGGTTGATACCCCAATTCTTCAATCGCATCAAGAACCTTCTTCTTCGTTTTTTCCGAATAACCCACCTGGTTATTGATAATTCTCGATACAGTCGCAATTGACACATTTGCATGCCTAGCAACATCCTTGATGGTACAAGACATAATCCACCTACTTTCAATCTAGAGAAAACGTTTACGTGATCATTTTACTACCTTGTTGAAAACTTTTCAACATTTTTATAAAGACTAATTTAGGTTTTTTCATAAGAAAAGCGCAAGGCGCTTAGCATTCGGCGACAAGCATAAGGCGAATAGGAATAGAAGTTCTTTACCTTCTATTCCTATTTGACTAGACCCTAGAGCAGATGGAGCCTGGAGCTAGACACTAAAACTAAGTTCAAATTTTATACTCTTTACTTCTTATAAAAGGACCAATACTCTAAAAGGGATACGTTTCTATAACTAGGACTCGTGTTCGCATTAGTGAAAAAAGGTGCCAATCAATATACATACTCTATTAAAACTGAATTTTGCTTCTACTAAACACACCTAAAAAATAATAGAGGAGAATGACCCCATATAATCATTCTCCTCTTTTTACGTCGTAGGTTTTATTCTCCTAATTATGCAATCAGCGATTGACAACTCTTTGAATATGGATAGCCAAGTACAATTTTTCGTTATTTGTCAGGCTGTAATCGAACTGATTTTTGATGTAGTCATTAATTTTTTCTGTACATTCGAACGCTTCTTGATGCTTTTGACGAACCGTTTCGAATAAAAAGGGATCGTCGTCTTCTATATATGTTTTGCTAAATAATCGTTGAGCAAAGAACTTTAAATGGGTAATAAAGCGAAAGTAATTTAATGATTCTTCATCAAAGTCCATTTTAAAGTGATATTTCACAATATTTAAGATGTCCTGCATTACTTTTGTAATATTAGCGACATTCGGCATTTCTTGGTTGAGCTCTGCATTGACGATATGCATGGCAATAAAGCTCGCTTCATCCTCTGGTAAAAGGGCACCCAACTTGTCCTTGATAATTTGTAATGCTTCCATGCCGATCGCAAATTCTTCTTTGTAGAATCTTTTGATTTCCCATAACAGGGCATTTTTAATATCAAACCCTTTTGCATTTCTTTCAACCGCAAAGTGAATATGGTCTGTTAAAGAGATATAGATGCTATCATTGAGGCTTCTTCCAAGCCTGCTTTTCGCAATTTTAATAATCTCTTCTGTCACTTCCATGTATTCAACCGGCACTTCATATAAAAGGGTTTTGAATTTTTCAGACATATCGTTGTTTTTCAGCGCAAAAATCTTTTCTATCTTTTCTTCGTCCACAAGGTCTCCCGGCTTTTTCTGAAAGGCCAGACCTCTCCCCATGACGACCAGCTCTTCGTTTTTTTCATTAAATGCACTGATAACGTTGTTGTTATATACTTTGGCTATTTTCATTTGACCACCTATAAGTTTATTATGGATTCTTCCCTTTATCTATTCTTACATTGTATAAGAATGAAAGCCATTATCAAAATTTCTCCACTATCATCCTATCCTTAACGGGCAGTAAAAACCTACTAATGGAAGTCTCATTTTAACTTATAGTTTTTCTCCGTTTGTTGCAATCACCTCTTTATACCAGTGAAAGCTTTTCTTTTTCGAACGATTTAATGTTCCGTTTCCTTCATTATCTTTATCAACATAAATATAACCGTAACGTTTTTTCATTTCCCCAGTGGACGCACTGACTAGGTCAATTGGTCCCCAGCTTGTATAACCTATTATTTCTACACCGTCTTCAATCGCTTCTGACATTTCGGCCACATGTTTCCGTAAGTACTCAATACGATAATCGTCGTTCACTTCTCCATCTTCAGTTGGAACATCAACGGCACCTAGCCCGTTTTCCACTACAAATAGAGGTTTTTGATAACGGTCGTATAACTGGTTGGCTGTAATTCTGAAGCCTTTTGGATCAATGGTCCAGCCCCATTCAGATTTCTGTAAGTATGGATTTTCAATCGAACCAAACACATTTCCAGCCGTTGTCTTATTGATTTCCGGATCGGTACTTGTTGTACGGCTTGCGTAATAGCTGAAGCCAATATAATCAACCGTATGATTCTTTAGAAGTTCTTCATCTCCCGCTTCCATTGCAATCGTCAGGTGGTTGTCTTTGAAGAATCTTTTTGCATACCCTGGATATCTGCCGCGAGATTGCACATCGATAAAGAAGAAGGAATCACGGTCTTTTTCCATTGCATCAAAAACATCATCTGGATTACATGAGTACGGGTATGTTTGACCTGCGGCTAACATACAGCCGATTTTCATATCCGGGTTGATTTCATGACCCGCTTTTACTGCTAATGCACTAGCTACCAATTGGTGATGGGCTGCTTGGTATTTTACTTGTTTTTTATCTTCTCCCTCTTCAAATACAAGACCCGCTCCTACGAATGGCAGGTGAAGAAGCATATTAATCTCGTTAAACGTCATCCAATACTTTACTTTGTCTTTGTATCTTTTAAATAGAATCGTAGCATATGTTTCAAAGAAGCCAACAAGCTTGCGGTTTTTCCAGCTGCCATAGTTTTTCACCAGGTTCACTGGTACATCAAAATGAGCAATCGTCACAACTGGCTCGATGCCATGCTTTAATAGCTCATCAAATACATTGTCGTAAAATTTCAGTCCTGCTTCATTTGGCTCAGCATCATCTCCATTCGGAAAAATTCTCCCCCATGAAATCGAAAGACGTAATGCTTTAAAGCCCATCTCAGCAAATAAAGCAATGTCCTCTTTATAACGATGATAAAAATCAATTGCTTCATGTGAGGGGTAGAATTCTCCTTCTAACGGTTCAAAGGAAGGAAGATTCCCTAACATGATCTCCCAGCGTTTTTTTCCTGTTGGCAATAAGTCAACTGTTGTTAGTCCTTTACCATCTGCTAAATACGCACCTTCTGTTTGGTTAGCTGCAAGCGCTCCACCCCATAAAAATCCTTTTGGAAAAGCCATATAAATATCCTCCCTTTCTTAAATAAAACGTCAGGAAGAAAGAAACAAATCCTGCCCTTTCTCCTGAACATGTAATTTACTTCGTCGTTAGTGTAAATAATTGATCGCCTGTTTTCACCTTTTTTTCTTTTGTTAAATCTAAGCGGTACTCTTTATGATTTGTCACAATAATCGGTGTTGTTAACAGTTTACCGGTATTCTTGATTTGCTTGATATCGAATTCAATTAATAGTTGTCCTATTTCAACATAATCACCTTGAGCTACATGAGTTGTGAAAAACTTACCGTCTAATTGAACCGTATCCATTCCAATGTGCATCAGAATGTCTGCACCTGAATCTGTTGTTATGCCAATCGCATGCTTTGTTGGGAATAAAGCTGAAACCGTACCTGATACAGGAGCAAGCAATTTCCCTTCTTCTGGCTCAATGGCTATACCATGACCTAATGCTCCTGATGAAAATGCTGCATCTTGAACTTCTGATAATTCTACGATTTCTCCGTTTAAAGGACTTGCTATTTTTTCAGTTTGAACCTTTGTTGCTGCAACTTCATTTCTTGCTGAAGTTGCTTCTGTTTTAACTTCTTGTTTTTTGTTAATACCCCCAAAAAATAATGTTAGAACGAATGCGACGATAAAACCAACGACAATTGCAATTAGAGCTCCGTATAAATCCATGCCAATTCCTTCTGGACTAATATATGAAGGAATACCAAAGATCCCTAAACCGCCAATGATATAACCCTTTACATTTGTCATACCAAGAATTGCACCACCAACGGCTCCACCAATACAGCTAATAATGAATGGTTTCTTTAATGGCAGGGTAACCCCGTAGATCGCCGGCTCTGTTACACCAAAAATTCCTGAGATAAATGCTGGAATACTTAATGTTTTTAACTTTTGATTCTTTGTTTTGATCATAATCGCTAGTACCGCACCAATTTGCGCAAAGGAAGCAGCAAATATAAGAGCTAAGATCGTATCATATCCCATAGTTGCCACGTTGTTGAATGCAATTGGTACTAAACCCCAGTGTAATCCGAAAATAACAAATACTTGCCAGAATCCACCTAAGAATAAACCTGCAATAATTGGACTTAAATTATAAATTGCTAATGTTCCTTGACCTAATAAACTTCCTGCCCATGTGGCAACAGGACCGATCACGAGGAATGTAACTGGTACAATAATCACTAATGTTAACAATGGTACAATAAACGCTTTAATAACATCTGGAATCACTTTTCTTAACCCTTTTTCTAATCTAGCTGCAAAGAAAGTTGAAATAATAATCGGAATAACCGATGAAGAATAAGACATTAAAATAACTGGAATCCCTAAAAATGTAACGTATATAGGTGATTCAAACATCGTTCCTGCAAAAACCGTATACAACGGTTCACCAGCTGTGATTGTTGATAGGGTCGGATACACTAACGCTGCCCCTATCGCCATCCCAACAAATGGACTGCCGCCAAATTTCTTAATGGCTGTATAACCTAAGAAGATTGGCAAGAAATAAAAGAGGGCATCACCTGTAGCATTTAAAATTTGGTACGTACCTGACGTATTTTCTAACCATCCAAATGCGACAAATAAAGCATTAAAACCTTTAATCATCCCTGTTGCTGCTAAAACACCAAGTACCGGAGTAAAAATGCTTGAGATCATATCAATAAAGCGGCTGAATAATGATCCTTTTGGACCTTCTTCTGCTTCAACTGGATCTTGCCCTAGGAATCCACCTGCTGCTACAACTGCTTTATACACATCTGGAACGTGATTTCCGATTACTACTTGATATTGGCCACCACTTTTCATTACAGTTACAACATCATCCATATTTTTTAGTACTTCTGTGTTCGCTTTGCTTTCATCTTTTAATTTAAAACGTAGACGTGTGATACAGTGGACAACACTGGAAACGTTTTCTTTTCCACCCACATTGGCAATGATATCCTTTGCTAATTGCTCATATTTCATATTTGACCCTTCCTTCTGTATATAAATGGTGATTTTTACAAATAAAAAACCTGAGCCAATTAAAACACACACAGCTAGCAATAGCGTGTTCTAATCAGTTCAGGTTATGCCCACTTAAGGTAACATTCCTTCAAGGAATTTATTAGGTTTTATTTGATATGTGTAATTTATCATGGGTAATTAGTTTATGTCAACGCTTTCTTTTTAAAAATTTAATAATTTTATTGATTGCCAGAAATCATCTTCCTTTATAGGAGTTTAACCTTTTGAAGCTTACTATGAAACTTTTCTTTAATTCTCTTACTAAAAATGAAAAAATAACGTTTACAAAAATTCTTGCTTGATCAATAAAATCATGCTATAGTTAACCCAATTAAACAAACATCCCTTTTTAGGATTGTTACTGGTTATGCAGGCAAAACCTAGATCACGTAAACGATGAGACTACTATGTCTCCCCTACGTGATTTAGGTTTTTTTATTTTTATAAAAATAGAGATGGAGGTTTTATTTTTGACTAACTATCAATTCCCGGAAGGATTTTTATGGGGCGGTGCAACAGCTGCTAATCAATTAGAAGGTGCCTATCTTGAAGGCGGCAAGGGCATGAACCTTGCAGATGTGATGCCTGGCGGAAAAGTTCGCTTAAACGTGATTTCTACACCTGGCTTCAATTTTGAAATCGATAAGGAAAAATATACGTATCCGAACCACGACGGAATCGATTTCTATCACCGGTATGCTGAGGATATCGCTCTGTTTGCAGAAATGGGCTTTAAAGCCTACCGTATGTCCATCGCTTGGTCACGTATTTTCCCTAAAGGAGATGAGCTTGAGCCGAACAAAGAAGGGTTAGCATTCTATGACCGTGTATTTGATGAGTGTTTAAAGCATGGAATCAAACCAGTTGTCACGATTTCTCACTATGAAATGCCTTTATATTTAATTAAAGAATACGGCGGATGGAGAAACCGTGAAGTAATCACCTTCTTCGAGCGCTATGCAACGACACTATTTAAACATTATAAAAACAAAGTAAAGTACTGGCTAACATTCAACGAAATTAACGGGGCAACCTTCCATCCGATTTTTGGTCTTGGTTTCTCCCCTGCTACAGAAGAAGTTCGATTACAGGAAAGCTTCCAAGGCTTGCACCACCAGTTTGTAGCGAGCAGCTTAGCAGTCAAAGCTTGTCATGAAATCATTCCTGACTCTCAAATTGGCTGTATGCTAATCTATGCTCCAGTTTATGCTTACGACTGCAACCCAGAAAACGTATTACATGCATTCAAAGAGGAGCGAATCTTTAACTATATTTGCGGGGATGTTCAAGTTCGCGGGGAATATCCTGCTTTCTCGAAGCGATTCTTTAAAGAAAACGGCATCAACATCAAGATGGAGGAAGGAGATTTAGAAACAATCAAGAACTACCCAGTCGACTTCATTTCCTTCAGCTACTATATGTCTCGTACAGAAAAGAAAGAGTTAACAGAAGAAGAAAAAGCAGCAGGAAATATCTTCTCTGGAGTGAAAAACCCATTCTTGAAAGCAAGTGACTGGGGCTGGGAAATCGATCCGGCTGGTCTGCGACTTGCATTAAATCAATTGTATGATCGCTACCGTGTGCCTCTATTTATCGTTGAAAACGGTCTTGGCGCTTACGATAAAGTAGAAGAAGACGGAAGTATAAACGACGATTACCGCATTGATTATCTTCGCGAACATATTAAAGCGATGGGAGAAGCGATTGAAGATGGGGTAGAGCTAATGGGTTACACATCTTGGGGATGCATCGATCTAGTAAGTGCTTCAACAGGAGAAATGTCAAAACGCTACGGCTTCATCTACGTAGACAAACATGACGACGGAAGCGGCACCCTTGAACGGAAAAAGAAAAAATCATTCTTTTGGTATAAGGATGTTATTGCAACAAATGGAGAAAAGCTCTAATAGTAAGCAGATAGTAGTTTATTCTATAAGCGGGCACATTTCCTAAATAAGGACTATGCCCGTTTTTCCATTGTTTACGAACCTTTAACCAACTCGACAAATTCATATAATTTGTCGAGTGCCATCAAGTTTGATTGCATGTTTGACTATCTTGGCAAATATAATTCCCTCTATTTGTAAATGTTCCTTATACTTTTCCTTTGCAAGGAAATATTCCACCCTCCTCATGTTTCTTGTACATAGCGCAAACCTCTTTTTTTGAATGGCTGAAAGAACCTTGAATACTGATCAACTTAAGACGATTTGTCTCTAGACAAAATCTTGACTGTTTGAAAACATTCCTGTTATTCTATGTCCATTGTTAACTGAATATCGCATTTAGATAAGGCTCCTGTTCTAGAGATATGCTGCTGGACAGGACAATGCACTTTTAAAAAAATGATGAAAAGTCCAATTAGACCTTGAAACCACCAATTGCTCAAAATTTTGATCAATCCCAATAATATCGGAGGTTTTTTTTTGAATGTTATCCTAAACAAATTTAAAAAAATTACGTACAAACAAATATTTTTGTATACCATAATAGGACTTTGTTTTGCAGTCTCTGTTGTTTTTATTAACCACAACTATTCATTTTATGATCGTCCAATAGTCAAAGTCGTCAAAACCAGTCTGGAAGATTCAACTGACATAATGGATATGCATGATAATGAGGACCGTCTATACACTCAGGATATAATCGCCGAACTAAAAAATGGAGAGAAGAAAGGCGAGCTTATTCATTTAACAAATGAGTATTCATTTTCTGGAGCTTTTGATCAGGAATACCATGTTGGAGATGAATTGTTTGTTTCAATTGATGTGAAGACAAAAGAAAACTCGGTTTTAACTGGTACCATAAAAGACGTAAAGCGTGATAAACATGTTTTGATGATCGCATGGATTTTTATCTTTACATTACTGTTTGTTGGAAAGAAGCAAGGACTGTTTTCGATTATCAGTTTGGCAGTCAATGGGGCTTTGTTATCCTATGCGTTAGATGTTTATATGAAGTCATCAACTTCGAGTTTGTTATGGATATGCGGTATTAGTGTCGTTCTATTTACAATTATTTCTTTGTTGCTTGTTAACGGTTTTAATGGGAAAACGTATGCGGCAATTATAGCGACTCTTTTAGGAACGTTTATATCACTGCTTATTACGTTTCTTGCTATGAGGCTAACTTTAGAAAATGGTCTTCGTTATGAAGAAATGCAATTTCTAACTCGTCCTCCTCAATTGGTGTTTATGGCAGGAGTATTAATCGGATCGTTAGGAGCCGTAATGGATGTAGCGATTACCATGTCGTCTTCTATATTTGGATTGTATGAACAGAATAACAATATTTCGATAAAAGCACTAAAAACATCAGGAATGGACATTGGAAAGGATATTATGGGAACGATGACGAATATTTTGTTTTTTGCTTATATCAGCGGTTCCATTCCAATGCTGATCTTGTATTTTAAAAATTCGTCTCCCCTGGGATTTACACTTTCTATGAACCTTTCATTGGAATTGGCACGGGCCCTGGCAGGAGGAATTGGGATTGTACTAACAATTCCAATCGGTCTCTATACTTCTATTTTTTTCATTAATCGAAAGAAGGCAAGATCATGAATGTGTTAGTATGGCTAGCAGGTATTTTATTGCTATTAATGATACTCATTGGCGGCAAAAAAGGAGCGAGGTCTTTTATTGCCCTTTTCTTAAATTTTGCTGTATTGTTTCTTACGATTCTTTTTATGACAGATCCACATGTTGATCCCATTGTCTTAACTGTGATTGCATCTACTTTGATTAGTGGTATTACTCTCTTTTTTATAAATGAAGTAAACCGTAAAACAGCAACAGCATTCCTTTCAACTATTATCACAATAGTAGGATTACTCTTTTTCATTCTCTTCGTGACAGAACATGCCATGATTCAAGGATTTGGTGAGGAAGAAACAGAGGAACTAAGTGCTTTTTCCCTATTTATCGGGGTGGATTTTGCTAAAATTGGAGCTGCCGTAGTAATTATGAGTACAATAGGTGCAATTACAGATGTTGCGATTTCCATTGCCTCTCCCATGCGTGAAATATTAAATCATAATCCGCAAATTAACAGGAAAGAGCTATTTAAATTTGGAATTAGCATTGGAAGGGACATTTTAGGAACCAATACGAATACGTTATTTTTCGCCTTCTTTGGAGGCTATCTCGGACTGCTGATCTGGTTTAAAGATTTATCTTATTCAATAGGAGATATCGTAAACTCAAAAGTATTCAGTGCCGAAATGATCACGATATTTTGTGCCGGAATAGGTGTCGCTCTGATTATTCCCATTACCTCGTGGATTACTGCATATTTTTTAATAAAAACAAAAGAAAATAGCAAGAAATTTAAATAGGCTTTAACATTACCTTTATTAAACAAGCTTGACTTAAATAAAGGGCGTGAACTTTAGAGTTCGCGCCTTTTTGTTGAATATCCTCAATGGATTTAATTAATATTACTCCCCTACTTCATAATCACATGTATCGATACCCTTTTATTAATATTCTAAAGCTATTTAGAAAGATGCCAATATTTTATGTTGTCAACTAAGCTTATCTAAAAAATTCAATTCTTTAATAAAGTAAACTTTATAATCCTTATATTGAAAATAATGATTATTTTATTTAAAATACTTACAGAACATATATTCTATACATTTAATAAAGATCATTGCCATTTCTCTAGGAGGATGACAAAATGGAGGCTTGGGAAGCCGCTTATTTAGCTGGAATTATAGACGGAGAAGGCTCAATCACATTAACCAGAATGCATGAAAGTGAACATCGTCGACCATGTATTTCAATTGCATCAACTGACAAAGAATTATTAACCTATGTCCAAACCTTAACAAAAGGAACCATGATTAATAAAAAGAATTATAATCCTGACAAGCATAAGAATTCTTACACATTATACGTAAAGAAAAAAGATGATGTTTTATTACTGTTAAATTATATTACTCCTTATTTAAGAGTAGACAAGAAGAGAAATCGTGCGTTATGGATACTTAAGCATTACGAAAGAGTGACAATAAGGAATGGAAAATACAACTCAGAACAATTAAAGAAGAAATTATTAATTGAGGAGGCGTTTTTTAACATTTAATGTTTAGAAAAGATGAAGAGAAATGAATAATGGATTATTATCCTCAATATAAAACAAAAAGAACTGCAGTGTCTTACCTACAGTTCTTTCTAATTTATTAATGTAAAACAGCAAATTTATGGTTTAAAGTCACAAAAAAACAAAAACCACCAAATTATGTATTTGGTGGAGACGGTGGGACGTGCTATTCCATGCTTTCGTCATGGCACTGACTATATCTTGAACCTTTTTAATCAGGTCCTTCGGCGTCTTATACGAAAAGTAGATTTACCTAATAAATTCAGGCAGGTTTTCGTATCCTAGTACTACCATGTGTCATGGCAGCCTATAAGTCGATACACGGCTGTTGGATTGCTCCACATACCGCTCGGCATTGCCTTATCACTTCTTCAGTGACTTAGGTTTCACCGATAAAGCCGAATTTTCACTTATGTGTTGCCACATAAGGCGACTAATAATTAATCGAACCCACGTCCAGAAATATCGCCACTTAAGCATCTACGAGCGTAGTCGATATATTTGCGGTTTCGCTAACTCCTATGCCTATCGACAGGCGTCAGAGCAGCTAGTCTGATTGGTCTCTTCCATCATCCCCAGACGGAGGAATTAGGCGTAGTCCACTAAGAGTGAGTCCCTTACCCTACCACATGGACGATGGAGGGAGGAACAGCTAAGCAGTTATTAAGCTGCTACAGCTAAGTTATTGTTAGTTTTGCCAGTTATTATTGGCGTGACGTTTTAACGAAGACGATCCCTTCGGCCCGCAACCTAAGCTCGATCTACCCCTGTCGAATCCGTAACGTCCCCATGATAAGCCGTATATGCCATCTTTGGGAATACGGGAAGTTATAAAAGTTAGATAAGCTTAATTGCTTATGAAATTGTGTTGTGATGTCTTACAAAATCTATTATAACAGACTTGGACGAGATTGCAATTGTAAGGTTTTACCTTTAGATCTTTTGTCGTTCTCTAAAGGCGCGTTCAATGTCACGCTTCGCTTCTTTTTTCTTCAGATCCTCACGCTTATCGTATTTCTTTTTACCCTTTCCAAGACCAATTAAAACCTTGGCATAACCATTTTTTAAATACATTTTCAATGGTACAAGCGCGTAACCTTCCTCTTTTGTAGCCCCAATCAGTTTAACAATTTCCCGCTTATGCAAAAGAAGCTTTCTTGTCCGCAACGGATCGTGGTTGTATCGGTTTCCTTGTTCATACGGACTAATATGCATATTGTGCAAAAATACTTCACCTCGTTCAACACGTGCGAAGGAATCCTTTAATTGGACACGGCCATTTCGAACCGATTTGATTTCAGTACCTTGAAGGACAATGCCTGCTTCATATGTTTCCTCAATAGTGTAGTCATGATTCGCTTTTTTGTTTTGAGCAACTGTTTTTCCCATTCCTTTTGGCATTGAAAAGCCTCCCTTCAATTGCTATTACGTATAGCGATAACTTCTATTTTAGCAAAAACTGGACTTCTTCTCAATAATTATGCGTATTTGAAGGATAAACAAGTGTGGCTGACCTGCTTCATCTTTTAAATTGCAGCTGACTTTCATCATCTTTTAACAAGTTAAATGGTTTATTTTGCAACTTTTGACTATTTTTTTGCAGCTTCCCTTGTTAATCTTGCAACTTTCTTCGATAATTTTGCAACTTTAGCTATTTATTTTGCAACTTAAATAGTTTGAGCGATTTATAAAATGGAAGAAACCGAAACGAGGGACTGTGCTAGTCCCTCGTTGTAAAGGTCATCGTTTTTTCTTCTTTTTCCGCTTTGCCTTTGGTGCATTTTCATAATGTTTTTTCTTCTTCTTCGGCGGACGTGTTGACCATTCCTCGTCACCATTGCGTTTGCCTCGATCATCCTTTTTGCCAGATTTGTTTCGGCCTTGTCCGGCTAAAATAATTTTCGGTGTTTCCTTGGCCGAACGTCTTCTTGTTCCTTTCATGCCAACAATTTCAAAGTCAATGGAGCGTTCTTCTTTATTGACATTTACGACACGGACGGTGATTTCATCACCAATCCGGTAAACATTGCCCGTACGCTCACCGATCATCGCATAATGACGTTCATCATAGCGGTAATAATCGTCTGTCATATAGCTGACGTGTACAAGACCTTCAATTGTATTTGGCAGCTCGACAAACATTCCAAAGTTAGTGACAGAACTAATAATGCCGTCATATTCTTCACCAATTTTATCAAGCATGTATTCAGCCTTTTTCAATTCATCTGTTTCACGCTCTGCTTCAACTGCTCTGCGCTCCATATTAGAAGACTGCTCAGCAATAACAGGCAAGCTCTCTGCCCATTTCGTGCGAGTCTCTTCATCCACCTTGCCTTCTATTAAATAGGTTCGGATTAAACGGTGTACAATCAAATCCGGATAGCGGCGGATTGGTGAAGTGAAATGTGTATAATATTCTGTTGCTAATCCAAAGTGCCCGAGACTTTCCGGATCATATTTTGCTTGCTTCATGGAGCGAAGCATAACTGTGGAAATCACAGTTTCCTCTGGCGTTCCCTGTACCTCTTCTAAAATGCTTTGCAGGGCACGGGGATGAATTTCGTTTGATTTCCCTTTAACTGCATAGCCGAAGTTTGTAATAAATTCTAAGAAGCGCTGCAACTTTTCAGCATTAGGATCCTCATGGATACGATAAATGAAGGGAACATTCATCCAATGGAAATGCTCAGCCACTGTTTCGTTGGCAAGAAGCATGAACTCCTCAATTAACCGCTCTGCTACAGAGCGCTCGCGAAGCACAACTTCCGTAGGGTTCCCTTCTTTATCGACAAGGACCTTTGCTTCTTTGAAATCAAAATCAATCGCGCCGCGGTTCATCCGCTTTGTTCGCAGGATTTGCGCAAGCTCGCCCATCAGTTCAAACATTGGTACAAGCTCATTATATTTTTCGATCAGCTTTTCATCGCGGTCCTCAAGGATTTTATTTACATCTGAATAGGTCATTCGCTCCGTTGTTTTAATCACACTTTGGAAAATTTCGTGCTTCACGACAGTGCCGGATTCGTCCACTTCCATTTCACAGGACAATGTCAATCTGTCCACCTTCGGATTTAAGGAACAAATTCCATTTGAAAGGCGATGCGGAATCATCGGAATCACACGGTCTACGAGATAGACACTTGTCCCGCGCTCCAATGCTTCGCGATCAATTGGCGACTGCTCTGTTACATAATGGCTGACATCAGCAATATGGACGCCAAGCTTGTAATTTCCGTTCTCTAGTTTTTGCACGGTAACCGCATCATCTAAATCCTTTGCATCCGCCCCATCAATGGTCACGATGGTTTCATTACGGAGGTCACGACGATCCTTTAAATCTTCCTCGTTGATCGAATCCGGCACATCATTGGCTTGTCCAAGTGCCTCTGCGGGAAACGGACCAGGCAGTCCATGCTTATGGATTACCGATAAAATATCGACACCTGGATCATTTTTATGACCTAAAATCGTCACAACTTCCCCTTCAGCACTCATGCGGCCTTCAGGATAGGTCGTTAGCTTGACAACAACCTTATGGCCCTCAATAGCCCCGTTTGACGCATGTTTCGGAATAAAAATATCATTTGCGATTTTTTTATCGTCCGGGATCACAAAGCCAAAATTTTTGCTTTCTGTATAAGTCCCGACAACCTCTTTTACACCGCGATCTAAGATACGGATAATTGTCCCTTCCTGCCGTGTTCCGGATGTTTTTGGACTTACGCGAACTAAAACAGTATCCCCGTGCATCGCTGTTTTAAGCTCGGTAGGGGGGATGAACACATCATCTAAGCTTGCATCATCCGGGTCAACAAAAGCAAAGCCCTTTGCATGGCCAATCAGCTTCCCTTTTATTAAATTCATTTTTTCCGGTAAGCCGTAGCGATTGCTCCGCGTTCTAACGACCAGCCCCTGATCCTCCATAGCGACCAAAGCTTTTACAAACTCTTTAAATTCTGTAGAATCCTCTATTCCAAACGCTTCTTCAAGCTCTTGGACTGTTAGTGGCTTGTAAGCCTCTTCCTTCATAAAAGCAAGCAGCTTATCGATATGTACTTGAATTTCTTGCTCCATCTAGTATCCTCCTTTTTACCAATCTAGGCTCTCTAAAAATTGGTAGACATCTTCGTGCAGTTGATCACGCTCCTTATCAAGCGTAATAACATGGCCAGACTCCTCATACCATTTTATTTTCTTGTGATCATTTTCTACCTCGTTATAAATAATATTCGCACTATCTGCGTTGATCATGTGATCATGTCTAGCTTGCGCGACAAATGTAGGGGAATAAATCATGTCAACATTGTTGCGGACATCTGAAATTAGATCCTGCAATGCTTTTAACGTATTCATCGGTGTCTTCGCAAACTCTTTCATTTCTTCTTCTATTTTCTCAGGTGATTTTCCCTCAAACTTCTTATAATTTCTAGCATAGTCAAGAATCCCTTGATACATAACCTCTTCACTTTTTATGTACATTGGGGCACACATGGTAACAATACCCTTTACAGGTACAGTGTAACCTAATTTTAGCGAAAACACTCCGCCCAGCGATAATCCCCCAACCGCAATATCTTCAAAACCCATGCTTTTTAAATGCTCATAGCCTTGCTGGACATCCAGCCACCAATCATCAGGACCTGTATGAACAAGCTCCTCAGGAGGAACACCATGCCCTTTATATTGCGGTGCATGACATGTATAGCCTCTTTCACTTAGGAAACGTGCAAGCATTCGAACATCTGCTGTATTTCCTGTAAATCCATGTAATAATAAAACGGCTTTGTCCCCGCCTTCAAATGTAAACGGTTTTGGTAATACTATTTTCATACTTAGTTACTCCTTTTTACGACAAGTTCTTTTCGTTAGTTTAACCTAAATATTCCGCAGTAGTACTGCTCATTATGTTCCATCTATTCTATTTAAACAAACCTTATGGTTGTTTACCAAGATGTTTGCTTAATACATGATTTAGTCTAATTAACCCTAATAAAAAAAGCGCAAGCGCCTCGTTCAGCCTAAGGCAAATAAGACGATTTAGAATAGAAGGCGCTCTTTGCCTTCAATTCTAATTGGCTAGACCCTAGAGGGGCTAGGCGCTGGATGTCGAAGCGCCAATCCACAGTTAAAGAATTTTATAATTTCCTGGCAGTAAAAAAAGAGCCTGAATCCAGACCCTTTGCTTCTACCATTACTCAACTATATAGGCTACCAAGATTGTCAAAATAAAAAATAGTACAGATAACACAATGGTTGCTCGGTGCAAAATTAAATCAAGTCCACGGGCCTTTTGCTTTCCAAAAAGCTGCTCGGCACCACCAGAAATTGCACCTGATAAACCAGCGCTTTTACCGGATTGTAATAAAACAACAGTGATTAACGCGATTGATACTAAAACAAGTAGGATAATTAATGCAGTATGCATGAAATGACACCTCCTGATATGCGCACAAATAGATACCTTAAATGTATCATAAATAGTTAATCTTCACAATAATAAGTAAGAGTTTAGATTGCTGCCTTTAAATCCTACAAAAATTATTTATCAAATAAGTCAAAAAACCTTTAAAAACCGCAATTTTTCACCACATAAATAGAACTTGTTTTTAATTATTTCCTTTATGCTCATCTTTCAATAAAGAAAGTAACATTTCTTTTTTCATAGTGTCACTATGATTTAATTCTAAAACCTTTTGAATTCTAGCTTTAATTATTTCATCTTTTTCTGATATGGTGAGCAATCGAATTAAATCCTTCTTTTCTCTCTCTTTAAATGGTTTTGTATTAATTCCAAATATAATATTTAATGCATCGTACCCTAACGTACTAAGCATTTCACTATATGTGGGAGTCATCACATGTACCTCCTTCCCAAAAACACTAGAACACAGGCTACCGATTTTTTAACGGACTACTGGTTAGTCCAATTTATTTTAAGTTAACCTTACCAGAATCCTCCCTTAAAATCAAAATTTATTTTGAAAAAATTATGTCTGACTAAATAACTTGCCCTATATATCCATAACAGTAAATAGAAAAATCTAATTTTATGCGAAATTAAAATTATTCATCTTGACGTTCCTTACTTTTATCCATATACTTTAAATAAAAGTGGGCTAACCAGTAGACCAGTATAATTTAAAATTTGAGGGGGTGTTCCCATGAGTGATCAAATGTTCTCTGGAGTACAAAATGAAAGACTGTACGAAAAGATAGTCGTCCAAATCAGAAAGCTAATCGATGATGGAAAGTTGCAGCCAGGTGATCGTTTGCCAGGTGAGCGTGTTCTAGCACAAACATTAGGGTGCAGCCGTACTTCATTACGTGAAGCCTGCCGTGTGTTAGAGTCAGAAGGTTTAATCGTTTCGAAGCCTGGCGGCGGAAGATTTATTCAGCAAGTCGATCAAAATATGAAATTAGAGTACAAATTTAATACTGTTGATCTGATTGAAAAGACAGCTGTTATTTATTTTTTAGAGGCAAGAGAAACTCTTGAACCTAAAATTGCCGAATTAGCTAGTCAAAGAGCCACTGCTGAGAATATAAAAAAGATGGAGCAAGTCTTGTTGAAAATGGAAGAAAAATTAAAATATCCAGATGAAATGGTAGAAGCCGATAGCAGTTTTCATCTTGCATTAGCAGAAGCAACTCAAAACTTTGTGTTTGTGTCTATGATGGAAACGAATTTAAATATGAATCGCCAGGTTCGAAAACAAACATTGCATTCAAAAAAGCGTTATTTAGAATCTTTAGCTGAACATAGAGCGATTTTAGAGGCAGTTAAAGCGCGGGACGTAAAAGGAGCGATCGAAGCTACTCATATTCATTTGCTGCATCTTCGAAATAGTGTTTTAGGAATTAACTAATAAGAAAAGCGCAAGCGCCTTGTTCAGCCTAGGGCAAATAAGACGCTCATGAATAGAAGGCGTTCTTTGCCTTCAATTCATGAGTGGCTAGACCCTAGAGGGGCTAGGCGTTGGAGCTAGACATAAAAAACTAAGTACAAAAAGTCATACTTTATATTTTAAAAATAGGAGTGAGAATATTGTCTAAACAAAATTATGGACCATTAACAGGTGTTCAAATATTGGATATTTCAACTATGATTGCTGCTCCTTTTGGTGCAACTTTGTTAGCCGATTTAGGGGCAGAAGTTACGAAAGTCGAGTTACCAGGAAAAGGAGACACGCTTCGAACAGTAGGACCTTGGAAAGGTACTGAGCCTTTGAGATGGCCTGGGTTAGCTCGAAATAAAAAGTCTGTTACATTAGATATTCGTTCAGACGAAGGAAAAGAAATCTTCAAAAAGTTGATTAGTAAAGTAGATATTTTAATTGAGAATTTTCGCCCTGGTACATTAGAAAGATGGAATTTAGGCTATGAAGAATTAAAAAAAGTGAATCCTAAACTGATTATGGTACGAGTTTCCGGTTATGGACAGACAGGTCCTTATCGAGAAAAAGCTGGGTTTGGGACTCCAGCAACGGCATTTAGCGGACATACAGCTATTCAGGGATATCCAGATCGACCGCCTGTCAGTCCTTCGTATTCTTTGTTAGACTATATTACAGGTGTTTATGCTGCTTTCGCTGCTGTAAGCGCTCTCTACAATCGCGAAGCAAACGACGAGCCAGAAGGACAAGTTGTTGAAATGGGTTTATATGAATCTATATTCCGTATGCTGGAGTTTTTAATTGCTGAGTATGATCAAAACGGAAAAGTAAGAGAGCGAAGCCCTGGTTTAGCAGGTCATTCAAGTCCAGCCGGAACATACGAAACAAAGGACGGAAAATTTGTTGTCCTTGTTTGCAGTACAGACTCTACTTTCGACCGTCTGGCGGAAGCCATGGAAAGAACAGATATGTTATCTGATCCTCGTTATTATACAAATTCTGAAAGATTAAAGCATGATCAAGAAGTACAAGAAATTGTATCTGGATGGATCCGTCTTCATACGAAAAATGAACTGCAAGAAAAATTAGACTCATTTGGCGTTCCAGTAAGTCCGATTTTAACGATAGAAGATATTTTTAATGATCCACAATACCAAGCGAGAGAAAATATTGTAGAAGTTGACCATCCTCGTTTAGGTAAAATTAAAGTCCCAGGAATTGTACCAAAATTTTCGCATACACCTGGAGCAATTAGACATCGCGCTCCAGAATTAGGAGAGCATAACGAAGAGATTTTAGGCGGCAAGCTTGGTTTATCTACTGAAGAGCTTGCAGTTTTAAAAGAAAAGGGGGTTATTTAAATGAGTAGATTACTAGAAATGACATTACCTGCTAAAGTGACAATTTGTGAAGTGGCCCCTCGTGATGGCTTTCAAATGGAAAAGGAATGGATTCCAACAGAGGAAAAAATACGAATCATACGTGAACTTGCAAAAACCGGTATTCAATCTATGGAAATTACATCATTCGTTCATCCTCGTGCAATTCCACAATTAAGGGATGCCGAGGAGGTCGTTAAAAGTGTCCAAGATTTAACTTCTATTAAGTTTCGAGCATTAGTACCCAATGTTAGAGGTGCACAGCGTGCGATTAATGCAGGGATAAAAAAGTTAAAGCTAATGCTTTCTGCCACAGACTCTCATAGCCTTTCAAATGCCAACTGTCTTGTAGAGGAAGCGCAAAATGGCTTTGCCCCTATTATTGAATTAGCTGAAAAACATAGAGTGAAGGTTGGCGGTTCGATCTCAGTAGCATTTGGATGCCCGTACGAAGGTAAAGTTCGATTAGAGCGTATTGTTTCAATTGTTGAACGTTACACGACAATGGGAATTGATGAAATATCGTTAGCAGACACTACCGGTATGGCACACCCTAAGCAAGTATTTGAGATGCTAGGACATTTAAAGTCCAGCTTTCCACAAATGACTTTTTCCATGCATTTGCATAACACTCGAGGAATGGCCCTTGCGAACGCTGTCGCTGCTCTTCAGCAAGGAATCGTCCATTTTGATAGTTCAATTGCAGGTTTAGGCGGTTGTCCATATGCACCTGGTGCGAGTGGCAATATTGCTTCAGAAGACCTTGTTCACAGTCTAGAGGAAATGGGCATTGATACAGGAATTAATCTCGAGGCACTGATCAAAGTAGCAAACGATGTCAAACATTCACTTGGGCATGATGGAGGCAGCTATATGCTTCAAGCTGGTCCATGTTCTCAATTGCATATGAAACCAGAAAGTCAAGAGAAGATTGAACAGTAAATAGTAAGAGGTTAATCCTTAATTGGATTAACCTCTTATTAGTTTCAAAAGTATGAATAGAACAAGTTACGAATAAAATCGAGCTATAGTACGCTTAAATATAATATTTTTCCTTCTCCTACTCTACTGATTCTTTAACTAATTCTATGATTTTTCTAAGATTTTCTATTGGAATTTGACCTGGTGCTGAACTTGTTTCTCCGACGGCAAAGGTTACCGCAGAACCATAAATCCAGCCTAGCATTCTGCTAATTGCCCCCATGCCACCCATTGACATCGTTATGATTGGAATATTCAATTCATCTTGGGCATCTTTCGTCACTTCTAATAATGCTAATACATCCTTTTCATCTTTTGGCATAACAGCGAGCTTAGCTACATCTGCACCATAAGACGCTGCCGTCCGTAAGCGATCTAATAACTCAGGCTTTTCCGGTGTATATTCAAAATTATGATAGGAAAGAATGAATGTTTTCTGATGATTGCTTGAAACTTCTTTAAGCCGTTTTATATGTTCAAGCTTATTAGACACCTCAAAATCTATCATCTTTACAAAATCAGTCTGACATATGTTACTAAGCAGATCTACTATCCCTTCTTCTGTTAAAGGAATTGCTTGTCCCCCTTCTTTATGGGAACGAATTGTAAATAATATCGGAATATCGTTACAATTTTTAAATATCTCTCCGGCAGTACGAATTACTTGATCAAACTGGTCAATTTGATCATAAAAATCAGCACGCCACTCAATTAAATCAGGTTTTTTAGGTACAATACTATTCAGTTCTACGATAAGTTCTTCAGTATTTCTACCCGTTAATGGTGTACAAATAGATGGCCATTTTTCAAGTAACTCCCTTTCCATCATTACTCCTCCTCATAATGCTATTTCGTTTCGAACAATTTTTGTTTTTTCGTCATTTAATAATTATCCGATATTAATTTTACACTATTTTTAATATTAAGAATAAAAAACGGTTTCAAATTTAAGGGTTGATTTCTATATGCATTATGCTGCCAACGGAAATAGAAATATGATAATACTCGCAGCAACTCACTTTTGAATTCCTTATGAAATTAACTCATTTTGCGATGATGATTCTGAGGTGGCACTTTCAATTGGTTCTAGATCTTTCAGCAGGAACGTATAGCTCAAAATTCCAGCGACTAGAAAAGCTGCTGCTAATAGGAATGCATACATAAAAGAACCTGTGGCCTGAACGATAAATCCTGTGGTAATTGGAGCTATGATTGCCATCGAATTGTTTCCAAAGGTTAGAAGTCCTGTCAACGTTCCCACACTCCCCTTAGGAGCAATAAAAGTAGGAATGCTATAGGCAACCGCAGATGTAACGACAAGACCACCAAGCGCCATCGAAATCCAAAATACAGCCATATTTGCACTATGGGTAAACGCTGCACCAATGATTGACAAACCGAAAATCATCCCCGTAACTAAAAACACTTTGCACACACGTGTTCGATTGTAGCCCTTATTGATGAGACGATCCACGAGCCAGCCGCCAATGACAAGTTCTGTGATTGTACCGACAATCCATGGAATCGCCGAGTACCATCCAGATTTCAAGATCGACATACCCATTTCTGTTGCAAGGTATCCAGGAAGCCATGTCAAGAATAAAAACCATGAATATCCATAGGCTGCAAATCCAATAAATACTGCCCACACTTTTCGTTTTGTTAATAGGTAACGTAAGTTTTTCATTGCACTACCAGTCGATTCTTTTGAACTTTGTGAACCACCTTCGGTAATATATTGATACTCTTCTTTCGTCAAACGTTTATCTTCATGAGGTTCGCGGTACCACACCCAAAACACGATGGCATAGACCAAACTAAGAATGGCAGTTGCTAAAAAACCGCCGCGCCATCCCCATTCAGTCACAATCAAGGCCAGTATAGGAGCACCAATTGCATTTGAAAGTTTAGACTGCGAATCATAGGCAGCTATGGCCCTCCCTCGTTCATTTCGAGGAACCCAGTGACTGACTGCTTTAGCAGCAGATGGGAAAAACGGAGCCTCCCCAATCCCCAACAAGACCCGAGATAATATGATTAATCCCCATCCATTAGCGACTGCAGTTAATAGGCAGGCTACTGTCCATATCACTGTAGCCACTCGCGTTACCCATTTGACTCCTATTTTATCCAGCAATGGCCCGACAGGAAGTTGAAGAAGAGCGTATGACCATGCAAAGGCAGATAAAAAAATCCCCATCTGACCTGCTGTCAAATCAAATTCCTGTTGTAATAACGGCAATGCGATTGACATATTAATTCGATCAAAATAGTTAACGATCACACCAATAGCAATTAATAGTACTATTGTCCAACGATGTTTTTTCATCCTTTTCCCTCACTTAGTTAAATTTTTTTATTCTTTCGTAAATATATCCTCTAGTAAACGTTTTCAAAATAAATTTCCTGTCAAACCAACACCAACATTAACTAAATCTCCCTCAATAAATCAAGTTACTTCAACAATAGACTCTATTAAAATTGGTGTAAAGCGAAAAAGGACAACGTAATCTCATGACGCTTTTACGTAACGAGATTACGTTTTCAGGTTCTCATGTATATCTACTTCGTTTGTTAATTTATCTGATCTGTTGTTTAAGCGAGTGGACCTCGAAATAATCCTTTGCAGATTGCAAGCAGCGTCGCGCATGTTCTTCATAACCTAGCTCCTGAGCACGTTTATCGTGCGGCAGCTCAATCGAATATGGGATCTCGGGAATACGATTCACGATACTCGCAATATCAATGCCGCCCTCTCCTACATATAAGCGTGCCTCGCGAAGGATTTTCGTCATCTCTTCTTTTGAGGTCGGAATTTCCGCAGGTGCGTCGCAAAGATGAAGATATCGGAACCATTCACGTGGAACCGCATCAAGATCCTCCACCTTATCTCCTGAGCGATGGAAATGATGGATATCGATCATCAGACCGGCATTTTGCTGTTTTACTGTGCGAAGTACATTAAGTGCTCCCGCAAGATTTGTAACACTGGCAATTGGGACAAATTCTAATTCAATTGTCAGTCCGAAAGGTTTGGCTAGCTCGCAAAGTTCAGCAAAACGCTCAATATAACAATTGCGGTCGTTCGTCCAAATACTACTAAGAACATGACGTCCGCCAAGTTCCGCAGCTACTTCCATAGCAGGTACATATTTTTTCGGATCGATGTCATTGCTGATCCGTGCTAGTTCGATGTCAAGCAGCTTGACACCCGTTTCTCTAAGGGCGGCTTTCGTTTGCCGCAGCATCTGCTTGTTTTCTGCTAACGCGTAGTTAGGTTCGTCAGGCAGACCCATGTAAATGGGTCTGAGACTGACGAAATCATAGCCGGCTCTCGCTGCTAGGTAAGTCATTTCAGGTGGTGTACAACCAAGCGCGGTAAGGTGGGCTAGCGAAAATTGTTTTGTCATCTTGTATTCCTCCAATCTGGTAATCTGACCTTAGGCTTCAACAGCTACGTGGTGAACCTTTTTACCAGGAGAGTAAATATCCATGATATTCCAATGCCCGGCAGTCGGAGTCGGGATATTCTGCATTTGAACATCAATGACAAATGGTTTATTAGCTTCAATTGCTTGCTTCAATGCAGGCTTAAATTGTTCTGCCGATTCAATTTTCACTCCTTCGATCCCATATGCCTTTGCGATTTGTGCATAATCTGGTGAAAAAGTTTCCCCATCCTTTTGGAAGATCGTTCCGAATGTTGTGCCAAAATGAGCTTGTTCTAGCCCTGCAATGGTACCAAATGCACAGTTATTCATTACTACCCAAATGACAGGGATATTCGATTCTGCTGCTGTTGCAAGGACCGCTGGATTTTGTCCAAAGCCGCCATCACCTACTAATGAAACAACTATCTTTTCCGGTTGTGCAAGTTTGGCTCCTAAAGCAGCTGGTGCTCCAAATCCCATTGTTGCAAAGCCGCCAGGTGTAAGAACGGTTCCAGCTTCATAAATCGGGAATTGCTGCCCAACTCCGTTTTTATTCCAGCCTACATCTGTCGTGATATATGCATCTCTAGGAAGTACTTCGCGAACCTCATGTAAAATACGCTGTGGCTTCATTGGGAAAGAATTGTCTGTATTATATTTTTTATTGCTGTTCTTAAATTCTTCTCTATTTGCAACAATTTCTTGTTTTAGCTCATCATTTTGCAGTCCGTTAGGCACCAATTCTTTTGCTGCTCGATTTAACACCGTTAAAGCCTGTTTTAAATCTGCAACAACACCGATTTCAACTGGATAGTTTCTGCCGATTTCACTTGGATCGATATCAATTTGAATTAATTTAGTTGGTGGAAAATTAAAGGTATATTCTGGTTCCCATGAACTTGAATCAGCTTCTGCAAATCGAGTTCCTAAAGCTAGAATATAATCTGCTTCCTTACATTTATCATTAATGAATTTTGTTCCCCAGAATCCTGTCATTCCAAGCGTTAATGGATTATCATCTGATACTGCACCTTTCCCCATAAGCGAATGTGTGACAGGAATGCTTAAGTGATCAACCAATTCTCTTAATTCTTCAGCAGCATCAGCTAACATAATTCCACCGCCAACATAGAAGAGAGGGTTTTTAGCATTGACTAATGTTTTAATAATTGTTTTTGCAGTTTCATCATCAATAGAGGGTTTATGCAGAGATTTTGTATTATGGTTTAATCTTTCAAATAAAGCGGTATCAACTTCTTTAGAGAAAATATCCATTGGGACCGAAACTAAAACCGGTCCAGGGTTTCCGCTTTCAGCTAACTGGAAAGCCTTTTCAATAATTTCCGGAAAAAGGTCTGGACGATCGACACGCCATGCGCGTTTTACAAAAGGACGATAAATTTCATATTGTGAGGCATCAGCATGTAAATTGACTTCTTGGTGTGGATGTTTTCCGTAATAATGACTCGGAACATCTCCGGCAATGACAACCATCGGTATAGAATCTAAGGCTGCGTTTGCCACACCAGTTGCAGCATTTGTTAAACCAGGCCCTAAATGACTTAAGATAACAGAAGTTCCTTTTTTCGCTCTTGCATATCCATCAGCTATATGTGCTGCAATTTGTTCATGTCTGGTGTTAATAAATTTAATTGAGCTTTTTTCTAAGGCTGAAAGTACGGCAATATTTGTATGTCCGCAAAGTCCAAAGATATGTTCTACGCCTCTATTTTCTAGGTATTTGATTAATTGATGTGAAATTAAATCTTTCATAGGTCACAGCCCTCCTTAAAATTTAAGACAATTTTTCCATACTTCCCTGAAACAGCCGCTTCATATGCTCTTTCATATTCTTTAAAAGGAATAATCTCTGAAATAATCGGTTCAACATAAAAATCATCCTTCATTAAATACTCAAGAGTCTGCTCAAAATCATCTGGGAAGTTATAAATGATCGATCCATATACAGTCAATTCATTTCTAACCATTCGTACAGCTGGGAAGTTTGCTTCTGGTGCAAGTCCGATGAGTACAACAGAGCCGCCAGGCCCCGCAATTTGCATCGCCTGTTCCACCGCTTGTTGTACACCAGCTGCTTCAATAACAACATCAAATTCTTCGTCCCCTATTTCTTCTGGATGTGCGGTTCTAATATCGCCAAAGCTTTTTACTTTATTTAATTTCTCTTTGCTTATATCTATAGCTGTTATATTTGCTCCTAAATAAGTGGCTAACGAAATAGCGAGCATACCCTCCGTTCCACAGCCGATCACTGCAACAGAGGTCCCTTTTGTAATCACAACCTTTTTGAAGGCATGGACGATTACCGCAAAAGGTTCGATTAACACAGCTCTTTCATCTGGCAATTCATCAGGAATTGGCAATACGTACTTAGAGGAGATAATAAACTCCTCCGAAAATCCGCCGTCCGTGTTCACGCCTAACGACTTTTTATTCCGGCAAATATTGGTCTTACCTTTTAAACACAGGTCACATTTTCCGCAAAATGAATTAGGCTGCACGACAATTCTCGTACCAATTCCGTATTTAGAATCTCCGCCTGCTTCAATAATTGTTCCTAATAATTCATGACCTGGTCTGATCGGATATGAGGCATGTGGAATCTTCCCTTTGAATACACCAATATCTGATCCGCAAATTCCGCCATATATTAATTTGACTCTCACTTCATCCGCTTTTAAAGAGGGTGAAGACGGAAACTCTTTTAGTTCTAAATCACCTGGATTGTTTATAAATAATCCTTGCACCTTTTTCACCACCAGTTCACTACTTTCTTAACTCTTTTTTCGCTAACGTTTCATTTATCTGTAATCACTTATTTACAGGGATATGTAATACAATCATCTTAGTTTCAGTCATATCCTCAATCGCATAGCGGGGGCCCTCACGACCAATACCACTGTTTTTGACGCCGCCATATGGCCAGTGATCCAATCTATAATTAGATGTTCCATTTATTACTACCCCGCCAACTTCAAGTGAGTGTGCTACTTTGTATGCTAAATCCATTTGATTTGTAAAAAGCCCTGCTTGAAGTCCAAATGATGAATCATTTGTTTCTTCTATCGCCTCATCAATCGTTTCATAAGGGATAATGCTGACAATAGGCCCGAAGACTTCTTCACACACGACTTTACTTGTTTTTGGCGGATTGAATAACACGGTAGGTTCTACTGTTGCTCCATATTGTTTTCCTCCACAGATTAATTCCGCTCCCAAACCAACTGCTTCATCGATCCATTCCATCACACGGTTTGCTGCATTTTTATCAACTAGACAACCTACATCAGAATCCGGCTGCAGGGGATCTCCAACTTTAAGCTTTGACACTTCTTGTTTTAGAAGTTCAGTGAACTTCGGAACGACTGATTGATGAACATAGATTCTTTGTACCGAAATACAGCTTTGCCCGGAATTACTATATCCAGTTCTCGCACACATAGCTGCAGCTCGGTCTAAATCAGCATCCTCATGAACGATTGTTGAAGCGTTTCCACCTAACTCAAGAAGTACTTTTTTCATACCGGCAAGTTCACAAATATTTCTGCTGGCCACTACTCCGCCTGTAAATGAAATAATGTTTACACGGTCATCTTTTACAATTTGCTGACCTGCTTCGACACCGCCTAAGACCATATTTACTGCATTTTCAGGAAACCCTGCTTTAAACAATAATTTTAAAAGTTCTGTAGCGATTAAAGCAGTTTGTGGAGCTGGCTTTAAAATCACGCTATTACCAGCGGCAAATGCAGGGCCAACTTTATGACAAACTAAGTTTAATGGAGCATTGAACGGCGTAATAGCTGCGACTAAGCCGACTGGTACCCGGAACGTTGAAGCAATCGCCTGTGTTCCCCGCTCAGATGCGTCTCCAGGTAATGTTTCACCTATTAATCTTTTCGCTTCTTCACCAGACAGTTCCAATGTTTCAATTGAACGTGACACCTCATCAAGCGTATTTTTTAAAGGTTTTCCCAATTCTCTAGAAATCAGGTTTGCAAATCTTTCTTTCTCATCTTCTAATAAGCTTGCAGCTTTCTTTAAAATCTTCGCTCTTTGATGTGAAGGAATGCTTGCAATCTGCTTTTTCGCTTTATAAGCTGCTGCCAGAGCATTTTCTACATCTTCATTTGTTGCAAAAAATTGTTCGCCTATTACTTCCTGTGAATATGGACTGATGATAGGAGCACTCTTACCGCTGGAAGAAATCCATTCACCGTTAATATAAGGTTGTGCGATGTTTACACTCATGTTTTCCACCTGCTTTTCATTTTTATTGAGATCCCCACATGACAATTTTCTTTTTATTAGATCGATCTAATTGTTGGCTGAAATAAATAGTACATGCTATGTACTATAGTTTAATAGTTTATTAGATCGATCTAATTATTCAAAATAAATAATAACGTATTACAACTTGAACATTTTCGGCTACTTCATGAGGGCTTGCCTTCTTTGCCGTCTAACAAAATTCAATATTTATTAGATCGATCTAATAAAGCGGATTATCAAAATGAAAATGCTTACTGTAAACGTTATCAACATCTTACAATATAAACAAATACCTTGCAATACCCTTTTTTTAATATTCTTACTAGTTCGATTTATTAAAATTGTTTTCCTCTAGACGATATGAGAAGATTTTGTTAGTATTCATCTAATATTTATTGCCTATTTAATAAAGTAAATGCTGTTATTAGATCGATCTAATTGAAAGGAGCAAATTTGAATTGACTATTTTTATTTATACACTTCTTATCATCTTATATATCGTCTCAAGATTTTTCACAGATCTTTTTTTCAGCTATTGTATAGGTATTCTTGCAGTAGTTACACTATTCCTTTCATTATTCCGCGCGAAAGGTTTATATTTAATATCTGGTATTTGCTTTCTTGCCATCGGCATTCTATTGTTTCTAACAGGTGATCGTCCTTGGTATGCTTTCTTATTACACTTCGAATCTATGCTGGGAGTTCTTTCATTATTTTTAGTTCTACCTTTTATCAACTCTATTATTCGTGTTGGCCGGTACGATATTAATCTCGGTCTCTTATTAAAAAATGAAGTAGATCGCTTGAGTAAACTATATAAACGAAGCTTCCTGGTTACTCATTTTCTTGGTTTATTTTTAAATATAGCAACTCTTCCGCTATTGAAAAAATCATTAGATCGAACATTGTCCCAGCTGCCAAAAATAATGGCAAATAGATACTACACCCAAAATATATTACGCAGCTATGCTTTATGTCTAACATGGAGTCCGATGGAAGTTATGGTCAGTACATCCATTGATTTAACCAACAAAGAATATTATCAAATATTTCCATTTATGTTTTCAATTGCCATCATCACAATCCTTTCAGATTGGATGCTCTCATATTTCAAGTATCGGAATGTTCCTTTAGTTATCGAAAACAGCTCAGAAATTTCATATAAAAAGGTTTATAGAAAAATAGTTGAAATGCTATTCATGCTGTTTCTCTTTATCGTTTCCGTTTCCTTATTACAAAAGGTGATTGATAGAGGCTTTCTTTTTGCAGTTGTACTTTTGATTATTCCAATTTCAATTGTTTGGGCACTATATATCCGTAAAATACGAAGATATTTTTCGATTACCATTCCCCATTGGAAAGAACGAACAAAGGGTTTATCTAACTACTTTTTTATGTTTTTAAGTGCAGGATTATTTGTTGAAATGCTTTCACTTTCAGGACATCTTACGTTTTTACAATCAGCATTCCGTTCAATCACTGATCAAACATTCGTTTTATTTTTAATGGTTGGGGGATATTTTTTATTTACCTCATTTATAGGGTTTCATCCACTCGTATCACTGACACTCCTAGCAGAATTATTGAAACCTATTTTACCTGAGGTATCAACGATTTCCTTTACAATTGTATTAATATCTTGCAGTTTAGCAACTGTCATGTACAGTCCTTTTAATTTATCTGTTTCGATCCTTTCAGACGAATTAAAAATAAATCCATACAGATTAGGTTTATGGAATATCGTTTTTGCTATTTTCTATATGCTATTAAATATTTTTATTGCTTTTTCGCTAAACTCGATATGATAAAAGTCTTTTTACAAAATCGGAATTTTATACTATAATTTTAAGTGTCATTTTTCGAAACATTATAATTATTTCGTATATACTATGGAATGATAAACATTAAAAATAAATGAAAGAGGCTCACTAAATGATAAACAATAAAATGTCTCTTAGAGAAAAAAGTATCGTTTTTATAGGGTTCATGGGAGTTGGTAAAACCACTATTGGTGAACTAGTCGCAAAAAAACTATACAGAGATTTTGTTGATATAGATAAGGAAATTGAAAAGGAATATAATATGCCTACTTCAGAAATTTTCAAAACTGTAGGTGAAAAAGTGTTTCGGGAAAAGGAAAAAAGCATTATTAACCACTTTTCTAAGCAAAGATTGAAAATCATCTCAGTAGGTGGCGGCGCTTTTTTACAAGAGGAGATCCGGAAGATTTGCTTATCAAATTGTATTGTATTTTTTCTAGACTTATCCTGGGAATCCTGGAAAGAAAGAATCAGTTTAATCATTGACAGCCGCCCAATTTTACAAGGCAGAACATTGGAGGAAATAGAAGAGCTTTTTTATAAAAGGCAAGAAATCTACTCTTTACATCATTCAAAAGTCGAAACAGACAATCTTGATATCGAATCTGTTGCTGATTTTATTGTTGATTCACTAAAAACAGCATGGGAGCTTTATGATTAAGAAAAGCGCAAGCGCCTTGATCAGCCTAGGGCAAATAAGACTCTCATGAATAGAAGGCGTTCTTTGCCTTCAATTCATGAGTGGCTAGACCCTAGAGGGGCTAGGCGCTGGAGCTAGACACTAAAATTATGTTAAAATTTTATACTTCTTACCTAAAGCTTGTAAAGGAATTTTTCCTTCACAAGCTTTTTTCTTTTGTGACCAATGAAGATTCACGGACAACAAGCTCTGGACTTAGGATAATACGTTCGTTTTCGCGATCAAATTCCAGAATTCTTTTATGAAGAAGCTCTGCAGCATTGGAACCAATTTGACGAGCAAAAGACGACACGGTTGTTAAGGGAGGATTTGCTACTCTTGATTCTGGTATATTATCAAATCCAACAACAGCAATATCTTTTCCAGGGATTAAACCTGAATTTCTCATACCAAGCATAACGCCAAAAGCTACTAAATCACTAAAACTAAAGATGGCTGTCGGAGGATAATCAAGTTGTAAAACCTTCTCCACCGCTTCCATCCCGCCTTCTCTTGTTGGAGCTGAGTCGATAATTAAGGTTGGATCGATTTCTAAACCTGCTTGTTGGAATGCCCTGCTGTAACCCTCCATTCTGTGCTTCCAAGTAGAGGATTCAGAACGACCTCCTAGAAAGGCAATTCTATGGTGGCCTTTCTTAATAAGGTGACTGACAGCCATTTGTGCCCCGCTTACATAATCAACACCTACATAATCGCAGTTTGTATCAGATAGTTCTCTAACAGCATGCACAATTGGTATATCCAATTGTTTGATTCGATCAATTGTTTCCTTAGAAGTGCCTGAAACAGGACACAGTATAACTCCTCCAACTCTATGTTCAAGCATTGTAGAAAGAAGTTTATCCTGCTTTACATCTGAGTCAAAAGTGGTGCCAAGCAGAACGGTATACCCTTTCTTCTCTAATGCTTGATGGACACCTATCAATAATTCTGAAAAGAATGTATTAGCGATATCTGTAATAATGATTCCTACTGTGGAAGAACGCTGTGAGCGCAAATTAGCCGCAACACGGTCGTAAACATAACCAAGTTCACGCATTGATGCTAACACTTTTTTTCGAGTTTTTTCTGATATATTTGGACTATTTCTAACGATAAGTGAAGCGGTAGCACGAGATACACCTGCATGTTCAGCTACTTGCTGCAAGGTAACACGAGGACGTTTTTCTCGTTTCATAGTAAAAAATCACCTGCTAACTGCAAAATTCATCTACTTCTTTCACTTTTAGATTTTTCAATTTCTTGCGCCTTAAATCGATTAAAACAAATCAAAAGCGACACCATTGCAACTAATTGCCTGCTAATTTTATGTTTTGTAAGTTATATTATATGTACGATTTAAGCCACCTGTCAAATGAAAGCAAGTACTCATGTAATGAAATAGTCTTCTCAATTAGCAAATAATTATTAAGAAAAGCGCAAGGCGCCTGGAACGCAAGCTATGTTAAGAAAATATATAAATTCTGGTATTACAAAAAAGGAACCACCCTTTTCACCAGGCAGTTCCTTTATCGTTCTTTCCTTATTTCTTTAAGTTGTAGAATGTTTTAATTCCATCATACTTCGCAGCATCTTGAAGTTGATCTTCGATGCGAAGAAGCTGGTTGTATTTTGCAACACGGTCTGTACGTGATGGAGCACCAGTTTTGATTTGACCAGCGTTTGTTGCAACCGCAATGTCAGCGATTGTGCTGTCTTCAGTTTCACCAGAACGGTGAGAAACAACAGCTGTATAGCCTGCACGTTTTGCCATTTCGATTGCTTCGAAAGTTTCAGTTAATGTACCGATTTGGTTAACTTTGATAAGGATTGAGTTGCCGATTCCTTTTTCAATACCTTCAGCAAGCTTTTTCGTGTTTGTAACAAATAAATCGTCACCAACTAGTTGTACACGGCCGCCAAGGCGCTCAGTTAATAATTTGTGACCTTCCCAGTCATTTTCATCTAAACCGTCTTCGATTGAGATGATTGGGTATTTAGAGCACATCTCTTCGTACCAATCAACCATTTCTTCAGATGTTTTCACAACACCTTCACCTGAAAGATGGTATTTGCCGTCTTCTTTATTGTAGAACTCAGAAGAAGCAGCATCCATAGCTAACATAACTTGTTCGCCTGGTTTGTAGCCAGCTTTTTCGATTGCTTCGATGATTGTTTGAAGTGCTTCTTCGTTTGAACCAAGGTTTGGCGCGAATCCACCTTCATCACCTACTGCAGTGTTAAGGCCTTTGCCTTTAAGAACTGATTTTAAGCTGTGGAAGATTTCAGCTCCCATGCGAAGTGCTTCACGGAAGTTTTCAGCACCTACTGGCATAACCATGAATTCTTGGATGTCAACGTTGTTATCAGCGTGCTCTCCGCCGTTAACAATGTTCATCATTGGAACTGGTAATGTTTTAGCGTTGAATCCGCCAAGGTATTGGTATAAAGGCACTTGAAGGTAGTCAGCAGCAGCACGGGCAACAGCCATCGATACGCCAAGGATTGCGTTCGCACCTAATTTACCTTTGTTTTCTGTTCCATCTAATTCGATTAAGGCTTGGTCAATTGCAACTTGTTCAGTTACTTCAAAACCAAGTAATTCTGGAGCGATTAATTCATTAACGTTTTTAACAGCTGTTAAAACGCCTTTTCCTAAATAACGCTCTTTGTCACCATCACGAAGCTCAACTGCTTCATATTCACCTGTTGAAGCACCGCTTGGTACTAATGCGCGACCGAACGCACCTGATTCAGTGTGTACTTCTACTTCAACTGTTGGGTTACCGCGAGAGTCTAATACTTCACGAGCATATACGTCTACAATGTATGGCATTTTATTCGTCTCCTTTTCAATAAGAAATTTATTGTTTGAATTGCTCCTGCCCTGTACTCATTTTTCATTTTGATGTCAGAGTTCAGAGGCCGGATTAGATACAATCGGCGATTACCGATTGTTTTTTTAAACATTATTTTTGAATTAGTGAAGTTCCTGTCATTTCGGCTGGTTTTTCAACTTTTAGTAGATCCAGCATTGTTGGTGCCAGATCTCCCAGGATTCCGCCTTCACGGAGGGTAATGCCGTTTTCTGTTACGATAACTGGAACTGGGTTTGTTGTATGAGCAGTCATCGGATTACCTTCTAATGTCACAACCTCATCAGAATTTCCATGGTCAGCTGTAATAATCGCTTTACCGCCTTTTGCGATGATCGCGTCAACAACTTTTCCTAAACACTCATCAACTGTTTCAATTGCTTTAATTGTCGGCTCAAGCATGCCGGAATGTCCAACCATATCCGGGTTGGCATAGTTTAAGATGATTGCATCAAATTTGTCAGCCTCAATTTCGGCAAGCAACGCGTCCGTCACTTCATATGCACTCATTTCAGGCTTTAGATCATAAGTTGCAACCTTTGGTGAATCAATTAAAATTCGTTCTTCACCAGGAAACTTCTCTTCACGTCCACCGCTCATAAAGAAGGTAACATGAGGATATTTTTCTGTTTCCGCAATGCGAAGCTGTGTTAAATTGTTTTGCGATAAAACCTCACCAATTGTATTATCTAGGTTTGTTGGCTTGAATGCAACATATCCGTCAACTGTTTCACTAAAATGTGTTAAGCAAACAAAGTGCAAGTGCTTTGGATGCTTTTCACCGCGATCAAATGAACGGAAATCTTCATTTGTGAACGTATTTGAGATTTGAATCGCACGGTCAGGACGGAAATTATAGAAAATAACCGCATCGTTGTCTTTAATTGTTGCAACTGGTGAACCGTCCTCTTTTGTGATCACAGATGGAAGCACGAACTCATCAAAGATTCCGTTATTATATGAATCTTCAATACATTGCATTGGTGTGCTGTAGGTTGGTCCTTCTCCGTACACCATGGCACGGTAGGATTTTTCAACACGGTCCCAACGCTTATCACGGTCCATTGAGTAGTAACGTCCAGATAATGTCGCAATTTCCCCAACACCGTATTCTGTGATTTTTTCTTGTAATTCATTCAAGTATGTTTTGGCTGTTTGCGGACCAACATCACGTCCATCAAGGAAGCCATGAATATACACATTTTTAACGCCTTCTTTAGCGGCAAGTCTTAAAAGCGCATATAGATGGTGAATATGGCTGTGAACACCGCCATCAGATAAAAGGCCGAAAAGATGCAAATTCGTTCCATTTTGCTTGACATGGTTAAGTGCAGCGGTGAACGTTTCATTTTTTTCAAATTCACCCTCACGAATCGCTACATTTACACGTGTTAAGCTTTGATAAACAATACGACCCGCACCAATATTTAAATGACCAACTTCAGAATTACCCATTTGTCCTTCAGGAAGACCAACAGCTTCTCCTGAAGCAGTTAAAGTAGCATGCGGGTACTGGTTCCAGAAACGGTCGAAGTTTGGCTTTTTAGCTTGTGCTACTGCATTTCCTTTTGTTTCTTCACGGCAAGCAAAACCGTCAAGAATAATTAATGCAACAGGGGCTTTACTCATTGTTACTTGCCTCCAAAAGCTGAAGGAAGGATTGTGGTTCAAGGCTTGCTCCGCCTACTAAAGCACCATCAATATCTGATTGTGCCATATATTCTTTAATATTCTCAGGCTTTACGCTGCCGCCATATTGAATACGAACTGCTTGTGCAGCATCTTGTGAAAATTGCTCTGCCACCACTTGGCGGATATGAGCACAAACTTCGTTTGCATCTTGAGCAGATGAAGATTTTCCTGTACCAATTGCCCAGATCGGCTCATAGGCGATAACTGTTTGTTTTACTTGGTCATCTGTTAAGCCTTCTAAAGCTTTTTTCACTTGGTCGCCAACAAGATCATTTGTTTTGCCAGCTTCACGCTCTTCCAACGTTTCACCACAGCAAACAATTGGTGTTAAACCATGCTTGAATGCAGCTAACGTCTTTTTGTTAACTGTTTCATCTGTTTCAGCAAACATTTCTCTTCTTTCAGAGTGACCTAAGATCACGTAGCTTACACCTAAATCTTTAAGTGCAACAGGACTAACTTCACCAGTAAATGCTCCGCTTTCTTCAAAGTGCATGTTTTGTGCACCTACTTTTAGTTCACTGCCTTCAGTCAAGCCAACAAGGCTTTCTAAAAATAGAGCTGGAGCACAAACTACTGAGTCAACTTTTTCTGCGTTAGGTACTAAACCTTTTACTTCCTCCACAAAGCTTCTCGCCTCAGAGGAAACCTTATTCATTTTCCAGTTACCTGCGATAATTGGTTTTCTCATGTTTTACACCGTCCTTATGGCATTCGAAAATGAGCAAAAAAGGAATCAAGATGTCGCGACAAATCTTGAGCGTATTTCACAACTATTTCCGAATGTTTTTATTTATCGTTTAAAGCTACAACACCTGGAAGCTCTTTACCTTCCATAAATTCAAGAGAAGCTCCGCCGCCTGTAGAAATATGGCTCATTTTATCAGCCAAGTCAAACTTTTCGACAGCAGCAGCCGAATCTCCTCCTCCAATGACCGAATATGTATCATTTGCTTCTGCAAGTGCTTCGGCAACAGCTTTCGTTCCACCTGCAAATGCATCTAATTCAAATACACCCATTGGTCCGTTCCAAATAACTAATTTGGATTTTTTAATAACATCCGCATAAATTTCACGTGTTTTCGGACCAGCATCAAGACCTTCCCAATCGCTTGGAATGCTGTCGATTGCAACGATTTGAGTGTTTGCGTCATTTGAGAAATCATCTGCTACAACAACATCTACCGGCATATAGAAATTAACGCCTTTTTCTTTCGCTTGATCAAGGAAAGATTTTGCTAAATCAACTTTATCTTCTTCTAAAAGTGACTTACCAACATCATGACCTAACGCTTTAATAAATGTATAAGCCAATCCACCGCCGATGAGTAAGTTGTCTACTTTATCAAGTAAGTTTTGAATAACACCGATTTTATCTTTAACCTTCGCACCACCGATGATAGCTGTGAATGGACGATCAGGGTTTGATAGAGCTTTACCTAATACTTCAAGCTCTTTTTCCATTAAGAAGCCGGCAACAGCTGGAATATGCTTTGCAATACCTTCAGTTGATGCATGGGCACGGTGTGCTGCACCAAATGCGTCATTTACATAAACATCAGCTAATTCAGCAAAAGCCTTCGCTAATTCTGGATCATTCTTTTCTTCGCCAGGATAGAAGCGTACATTTTCTAATAATAAAACGCCGCCTTCTTCTAATTTAGCAATTTCAGCTTTCACTGTTTCACCGTAAGCTTCATCTGTTTTAACAACATTTTTGCCAAATAGCTCTTGAAGTCTTTCAGCAACTGCATTCAAGCGAAGTTCTTCCACTACTTGTCCTTTTGGACGGCCTAAATGGCTTGCCAATACAACCTTTGCCCCTTGCTCAGTAAGGTACTGAATCGTTGGCAAAGCAGCGCGGATCCGTGTGTCATCTGTAACTTGTCCATCCTTCATCGGTACATTGAAATCAACGCGACAAAAGACGACTTTCCCTTTAACATCAATGTCTTTAACTGACTTCTTGTTCATGAAAAGCCCTCCTAATCTGAAATGCGAAAGCGCCTTGCTAAGCTCCGACAAGCATAAGACAAGCCTGCAGGAATGGCGTTTTTTGCCATTCAGGCAGGATTGGCTTATGACTCGAGGAGCTAGGCGCTGCAGCTAGACACCAAAACTTCGCAAAAGCTTCAATGTCAAAACTCACTCTCAAAACAACAAAAGGAAAGGGGATGAACCCCTTTCCCCGTTTATGATTATACCCTTATTTAGTTCATTCTTAAAACAAGAATTTCTTCTTAAGGATTATAGACCTTTAGATGCGATGTAATCAGCAAGATCAACTACACGGTTAGAGTAACCAGTTTCGTTATCATACCAAGAGATAACTTTTACCATTTTACCTTCCATAACCATTGTAGATAATGCATCGATTGTAGAAGAGTTTGTGTTGCCATTGTAGTCGCCAGATACTAGTGGCTCTTCGCTGTAACCAAGAACTCCTTGAAGATCGCCTTCTGCTGCTTCTTTAAGAGCTGCATTTACTTCTTCAACTGTTACTTCTTGATTTAACTCAGCAACTAAGTCAACTAAAGAAACGTTTGGAGTTGGAACACGAACTGCTCCACCGTTTAATTTACCTTTTAATTCAGGTAATACTAGAGATACCGCTTTAGCTGCACCAGTTGAAGTTGGAATCATGTTTTCAGCTGCTGCACGAGCACGACGGTAGTCTTTGTGTGGTAAATCTAAGATTTGTTGGTCATTAGTGTATGAGTGAATAGTTGTCATCATACCGCGGTTGATACCGAATTTATCATTTAAAACTTTAGCAAATGGAGCTAAACAGTTAGTAGTACAAGAAGCGTTAGAGATTACATCGTGGCTAGCTGCATCGTATTTGTCTTCGTTAACACCCATAACGATTGTAATGTCTTCATCGCTTGCTGGAGCAGAAATGATAACTTTTTTAGCGCCTGCTTCTAAATGTTTCGCAGCGTCAGCACGTTTTGTAAAGAAACCAGTAGATTCAACAACGATTTCAACGCCTTGCTGGCCCCAAGATAATTTCGCTGGGTCACGCTCAGCTGTTACTTCGATTGTTTTTCCGTCAACAACAAGGTTATTACCGTCAACAGAAACTTCAGCATCTAATTTTCCGTGTACAGAATCATATTTTAAAAGATGAGCTAACATGTTAGCATCTGTTAAATCGTTAACAGCAACTACGTCAACGTTAGGATTTTTTAAAGCTGCACGGAATACATTACGACCAATACGACCAAAACCATTAATACCGATTTTTACTGCCATGATAAATTTCCTCCTTTAATTATGTTCAAGGCTTAAACCTTTGAACGTTAAATACAAAATTAGTTGTTTGATCCCTTAATAAGGAATAAAACATATATAATTAGGGATAATTAATCCCTTATTAACTCATTTGCGGCACCTTCATCTGTAACAAGAACAGAATCTAACCCTTGTTTCATATAGGCTTTTATTGCCTTTGCTTTAGATGCACCGCCGGCAACTGCGATAACATCCGGCACTTCACCAACGTCATCAAGCTGAATCCCCACCGTTTGCACCTTATGTACAATTTCACCCTCTTGATCAAAATAATAGCCAAACGCTTCTGCAACAGCATTTCCGTTTATGATTTTCAGCATATCCTTTTCCGAAGTTCTCCGGCGCTCTGCCATTGTCTTAGCGTCTCCTATTCCATGTATGACCATACTTGGGGATTTCATTGTCGTAAGAAGCTCTTTGATTGAGGGTTCCTCAATAATCGATTGGTAAGCTTCCTTGCTTAGCTGGTCTGGGACATGCAAAAGCCGATAATTTCCGCTAGCACGTTCAGCCATCTTTGCACAGATTGTGTTTGCTTGATTCTCCACTGTCTCTCCCAGCCCGCCTCGTGCAGGGACAAAAAGAATTTCACGATTTTTACTGTCAGGAGTCATCATTTCCGCAACAGCGGCTAGTGTGGTTCCTCCTGTAACAGCGACGATATTATTCCCGTCCAATCGTTTTTTTATACATGATACACATGCTCTTCCCATTTCTTTTTTAACCCATGGGGATTGATCACTATCTCCAGAAACGACGATCACTTTATTAAGATTAAATTTCTCCTTTAAGGTATTTTCCAAAAGAGATAATCCTAAAACATCCTTCATCATTTCTTCGAGATCCGACAAAAGAGATTTTCCTTCCTTTGTTAAGCTCATACCTGAAGTGTGAATATCAACCAAATTCTGATCTTTCAGAAATTGAACTTCATTTCTAAGTATTCGTTCACTTAACCCAAGGCTAGTTGAGAGACTTCTGCGTCCAATCGGCTGCATTAATCGAATGTATTGCAGAACTTGATAGCGTTTTTGCATAACCTCTAAAAGGTCAGGCAATAATTTTTTTTGTACTTCTATTAATGATTTCATTTGCTATCCCTTTCTGAGTCGAACTGGACCAATATCGTCCCGCTATGACTTATTATGTCCCACTCACTCAAAAAAAAATCTCCCTGCTACAATTTCATTTTAACAGGGTAAAATCGGAGTTTCAAGAATTGTTTCTTAAAGTTTTAAAGTAAGCGTTTTCTAATTGCATCTTTTTCCAATATTCCATATGAGACAACCTCATCATCAATTTTCACGACCGGAATCATAATTTGATAAAGCTCTAATAACCGATCATCCTGATAAATGTCCACAATCTCATATTCAAATGGAAGATCTTTTTGAATGTCCTTTAAAATCGCAAGGCCCTTATCACATAATGAGCAATTTTCTTTTGAGTAAAAAATGACCTTTTTCATGTTAACTCCTAGCCTTTCTCAAATTATGTAATGTTTATGGCTTTGTATAACTTGCAAGCTTGTTGTCTGTTTCCTTCGCTCACTGATATATTGGTCCGGGAGCCCCAACAACTATGCACCTGCAAGGTCTCCCCTTTTCCCGCCAAGCTAATACTGTCTTCTTATTGCAGATGTAGGAATATTCAGCTGTTCGCGGTATTTTGTAACCGTTCTTCTTGAAATAGTTATACCATACCTCGTTTTTAGCTCATTTGCAATTTTTTGATCTGAAAAAGGCTTCTTTTTATCTTCAGATTGAATTAATTCTTGGAGCTTCATTTTGACAGATGCAGTTGAAATTTCTCCATTGTCTTCATCAAGCTTATTGGAAAAGAATGATTTCATGCTTAGTAGCCCTTGTGGGGTTTGAACAAATTTATCCTTGATTGTTCTACTGACTGTCGATTCGTGAATTTCTAAAATATCTGCTACATCTTTAAGCGTTAACGGCTTAAGGACCGTTTTACCGTGAACGAAAAATTCCCTCTGTTTTTGGGCAATGACCTTCATCACATTCATCATGGTTTCTTTTCGTTGCTCGATTGCTCGTTGCAGCCATTTCCCTTGTGATAGTTTTTTAGAATAATAATCTTTCGTTTCTGAATCCAATACCGAATTAGATGGTTCTAAGGGCTCACTGACAATTAATTGTGGAAGAAGTTCATCATTAAAGATAATCTGCAGCTTGTTATTTGCCCTTTTCACAATAATATCAGGTGTCACATACCCTTCTTCATCACTTTCATATTTCAACCCCGGCCGCGGCTCAAGCTTTTTAATTTCATCCTGTATTTCTTGGATGTCACTGATCGAAATATTTATCTTCTTTGCGAGGTCTTTCCATGATTTTTCTGCAAACGAACGGAAATGATCAGAAATAATCGTTTCAGCAAGCGTGTTCCTGACCGGCAATCGCCTTAGCTGCAATAAAATGCATTCTTGCAAAGAACGGGCCCCAACACCTGCTGGCTCCAGGCTTTGGAGAAAATACAGCTTGCTTTCTAACAATTCTTCCTGAACATTTAATACTTTTGCCAGGTCAGCAAGATCATCCTTTATATACCCATTTGCATCAAGCGCGTCAATTAATAAATCAAGACAAGCACGTTCGGTCTTATCCAACGAAAAATCAATTAGCTGATTACGCAGATGGTCTCGTAAACTCGTTTTCTCTTTAAAGGTATTTTCAATAAAGGATTGTTTATCAGATTTGGCACTTTGCTTCCGAAAACGCGAGCTATAGGTTTCCTTCACTTCAATGAGGGGATTTTCCATTGTAAGTTCCTGGACATAAGAAAGGAGATCAGCAGAGGAATACTGCAATAGAGTAATAGCTTGCTGCAGTTCTTGAGTCATCTTTAGTTTTAACGTTTGTTCTTGAATTAACCCAATTTTCATTTTAACTCCTCCTATAACTACATTTTACTCAAAATTATGAAAAAACGTACTTCGTTAAGCGTGATCGCCTTGATCAGCAGCATACTAAGAAATGTGCAAGGCGCCCGCCTATCGGTGACAAGCATAAGGCGAATAGGAATAGAAGGTGTTCTTTACCTTCAATTCCTATTTGACTTATGACCTCGAGCCGATGGCGCCTGGAGCTAGACACCAAAACTAGGTACAAAAAGTTAAACTTTCTTAAACTTGGACAAAAGACCCAGGCATTTGAGCTAAAAAGTAAAACGCTTACAATTTGCTAAAGCTAAATAACAGCTTTCTAAGCTAATCTAACTACCCATCATTAATTATCCTACTACATGCTTATGTTTTTGTCATAAAAAAATGCTGAAATTAGAAGAATTATCGCTAAAACGAGTATAATTTTTAGTCTGGCTCTTCTTAAAATTTCTTGAATTGTTACATTGCTATAAAGGAATGTTAAATAAAAGAAACAGTCGGTTTGCCGATTGCTTCAAAGTGCAAAAATTGTTTGAAATCATAATAATTTAATCGCATCAAAGTTTACGCAAACATCCTAAAATAACAGGGCTGCCAAAAGGTGGTTCAGCCCCGCTATTTACTTCTCTTTGTCTAGTCGTTTAGCTTTATTGTCCAAAAAATGAATCAATGATCTCTTCAAATAAGCTTGCCGGGACAGGCTTACTAAAGTAATAACCTTGACCTTCATTACAAAGATGTTGCTGAAGAAATTCAAGATGTTCCCTATTTTCTATTCCTTCTGCAACCACGTTTAAATTTAAGTTATGGGCCATGGAAATAATCGTTTTTACAATCGTTTCATCGTGATAATTATTGTGAAGCTCTTGAACAAAAGACTGATCGATTTTTAACGTATTAACAGGGAACCGTTTTAAATAATTCAACGAGCTGAATCCTGTTCCAAAATCATCGATGCTAATTCTGACGCCCAGGCATTTTAATTCCCGTAACGTAGTGATGGCCCGTTCAATATCTGCTGTCATGCTTTCTGTTATTTCAAGCTCTAAATACTGCGGTTCCAGTCCTGTTCTCTTGAGAATATCTGCAATAGCATCAACAAGATTTGCCCTGGAGAATTGACGTGCTGATAAATTAACAGATATGATAAATCCTGAAAAACCTTTCTTATGCCATTCCTTCGCCTGGATGCAAGCAGTATACATGGCCCATTCACCAATGAAAAGAATTTGCCCTGTTTCCTCTGCTATTGGAATAAATTTCTCAGGCGGAATCATTCCCCATTTTGGATGGTTCCAGCGTATTAAAGCCTCGGCGCCAATAATGCGGCCTGTTTTAAGATTAACCCTTGGCTGATAATGCAAAACGAGTTGTTTTTTATCGATCGCTTTATGCAATTCCATTTCCAGTTGCAAAGAATTATAGCTGCTGTCTTCCTTTATCAATGAATAAAATTTATATGTTTTCTTACCGGCCGACTTTGCCTGGTACATCGCAAAATCGGCATGTTTGATAACTGTCTCCACAGTATCGCCATCATCAGGATATAAGCTGATTCCAATACTTGGAGAAGTAAAAACATCATATTGATTTATTTTATGCGGCACTGATAAAACTTGAATCATTCGTTCGGCCACTTTAGCTGCCTCATCACGATCGGCATCCTCCAAAATCACGATAAATTCATCTCCGCCCTGACGGAAAATTTTATCCTTTGCTTTTACAGAACCTCGCAATCGTTTCGCTACCTCTTTTAATAAAAGATCGCCCATCGCATGCCCCAATGTATCATTAATTACTTTAAAACGATCAAGGTCAATAAATAAAATGGCTTTTTTAACCTCTTTGTTTCCTTCATGTTCCAAACAAGTTGAGAGATATTTTTCAAGCATATTTCTGCTAGGTAAATCTGTTAAATAATCGTGGTATGCCAAATGTTGAATCATATCCTGAGCTTTCTTTTGTTTAGTTATATCCTTCGCAATTCCATAGATTCCAACAATCTCCCCATCAATGATAATCGGGATACTTGTTACATTTAAATGAACGTGATTTCCTGATTTAGTAACAATAGTGACATCTATTGTTTCCGTGCTCCCCTTTGCCGCTTTTTCAAAAGCAACACATGCGTTATGGAGATCATCTGGGTGAATCAGGTCCATAAATGTCATCTGAATCAGTTCTGAATTTGTATAACCGGATAATTGCTCACTTGCTTTATTGGCATTTGTAAATTGTCCTTTTAAATTGAAGGAATAAACAGGGTCACTGTTATATTCAAAGAGTGACTTGTATCGCTGTTCGTTAATTTTTAATTTCTCTTGGAGCGCTTTTTGTCTTGTAATATCCTTGATAATCCCATATACACCAACGATTTTTCTATTAATAATGATCGGGACATTCGTAATACTTACATCAATGGGCTGTCCATTCTTATGAACGAAAACACTTTCATAATTCGTTGCTGTCCCTTTTGAGGCTATCAAAAAGTGCTTTTTTGTTTTTTCTAGATATTCAGGTTTGATCATTTTCTCAAAGTGATTATTTAACCAATCATCTGTCTTATACCCAGTTATTTTTTCTAAAGCTTTGTTAATTGATAAAATCACACCATCCTGACTAAGGGTGGCAACAATATCCGGATTTTGTTCAAAAAGCGATTGATAATTTTGTTCAGTCTGTACCAGTTTTAATGTCTGTTTAGAGAGCTTGCGATCAATGACAGAAATGAACAGAAAAATAAGAAAGATCAAAAGGCCGCCCATCGATAATCCAATGGATAGGTAGACATAATGGTGATCAATCATCCCTACCATCGAAAGATAATGCAAGCAAATGATATTCATCCCATAAAGAAGCCCGCCAAATAGTTTTATTTTCAGCTGACTTCTCCTATCCCTTAACATCAATTTCACAATGAAGTAAGGTGCAATAAACGCCAGCAGCATTTTAGCAAACACAATAAATATATCGTCATCTATCTGTCCAATAAGTGCTTCCATACCAATGTATTGAAAGATAAAAAAGCTTCCCCCTAGAGAGATGCTTGCTAATAGAGATGGCTGGTTATGATATTTAGTTTTGGTATACGTCAGCAAAGTCAAAAAGATAAGGATTGTTACTAATAGCAATGAAAGAAGCATCAATGATAAGTCAAATTCATGAAATGGAAAATACGACAGCATTCCTAGAAATTGAGCTGTCCAAACTCCAAGTCCAATGGCAATAGTGCCATACATAATCCAAAATGCATTCTTTCGACCCTCTGAACTTTTGATGCGGTTAAGAATCTCAAAACAAGTATAAAAAGAAAAGATAGCGATAAAAAATGATGCAAAGACAAGCACCAGATTAAAACTATGAAAATTCTGATATATCAAGTTCATCACACCTCATTATGTGTCAAAAGGATAACCTGAAAAGATAATTATAGCTTCTCCTATAATCTGTTAATAACAAATAGTAATAAAGGATTTTTCTTAACTTTTATGATATTAGTATCATACAGATTGTTCCTTTAAGCGACAAGCTTTTTGAAACGTCAGATTGATGGTAGATAATTAGATAAAAAAGAGGCATCCAATTTATTTTGCATATTCCAAATTTTGCATTGAAAAGGTCTTTTATAGAAACTTTTAATAAAAATTATCGTAGTACTAATAAATCTGAATTTAATTTGAGGTGTAAAAAATGTTTCGAGAAGAACCTAATTGTTCAACATGTGGCAGGGCAATCAAAGATGATGGGCTTGTTTATGTAAAATTGCATTGCGTTACCCAAAACGGCGGGGTATGACTGAAATAAAAGCCTATTTAAAAAATGAAGGAAGATTTATTTGTGAAGAATGTTTCCAAAATAAAAATAGCAAGAGTTGAGCTAATCTCAACCCTTGCTATTTACGACGCGCTCGGAGGGATTCGAACCCCCGGCAGACGTGGTACCGGAAACCCTATGGCGCGTTTTATATGTTAAAAAGTGCGATAATCTTCTCGTATCATTGGCACAAACTGATCGGGAACCTACACGAAAACTTTATCGATGATGTGAACCCTATTTCGTTTAGTGCTACTATATTTCACATTATAACGGTTCAATCAATTTGCAGCAAATTATTTTCGGACATATTTCGCAATCAGATGTCCCTTTGCACGTTAATCAATAGTTAATTGCGTCAGAATCGTCTTCAGCGACACAGATCATCGCAAGATCCCTGATCCAGCTGCTGCATGAATTCCTTGAATTCTGTGACGACATCGGCTGGCGCACCGTCCCGCAGCTGCCAATTCCCAGGCGTAAAGATTACCCATTCATCGAACCATTCCGGCTTCATGGCATCCATTAGATCACCATCCTTGCGACCATTATATAATAAAATACGCCAGGAAACGTCCCGGCGATGATTTTTTATGCTGACAACATTTCTTGCGGAAGATTGCCATTAATGTCTATTAAATTTAGCAGCTTGATCACTTCTGGATTATGTAGAAGTTCCGAAACTTCGCCTTTGAACGGAATTTCGAAGCAGCTGTGCTGATCTTCGATAACTATTGTTTTTGTTTCGTTGTCGATATAAATTTTCTTCATTGTAATTTCCCCCTATTTTTGAAAATATACCCTTTATTCGACATTTTATAATTGCAAGCGTATAAAGTAAAGGAATATTTTTCATTATTCGAATCTTTTTATTTCGCCAAACGTATAAAAATAATATATTAGTACATACGGAGGGGATACATATGAATAAAAAAATAGAATTTCACATAAGGGAAAGAATGCATGAACGAAACATTACACAAATGGAACTCGCAGAAATGACTGGCATTAGACAGCCATCGATATCGCGCTGGGTACGTGGCGAAGTCACAAGAATCGAAGTTTCGCATCTATTAAAGATAGCAGCTGCGCTTGGCATCAGTGATATAAACGAACTTATAACGATAGTAGAAGAATAAAGCGCCAAAATGGCGCCTTTTTAATTTATTAAAACATAACCGCAAGGAAGACAACGATCGCGGCACCTAGCAGAAGATCCTTTTCTGCATCAGTCAGCCAGACGTCTTTCACTAAATACGAATTATAGCTGCCTTTTACCTTTACGACCTTAATCATTCTATCCGATCTTGATCGTGATTCCTCCTTGATTTCTGATTGCGATTCTTTCGGCAGGAACCGACCCTGGGAATCGCGCTGCCGATCCGACACGTCCAGATTGATCTTCTTTGCTGGATCCTGTTGTCCTTGAATCTTTTCTAGCAGCATTTTCAGCTGATCCCGTTCTTCTATTGATAACATTGACGTCCTTCCCTCCCCTTTCTTTCGATTGACCATTTCCCAGCCACAGCCCATGTTCATCGCTGCCCCACAGCGCAGGAGGAAGGGGGACGTCTTTCTTCTTATAGTCTCGCAGCAGTTTGTTGAATTCTGCGGAATGTGCAGCTGAAAACAGCGCCGCACGAATGATTTGATTTCGATCCAGGTTTGTTGCATGGAATAAACTGTTCACATAGTCACAATACACATCAGCATATCGAACAGTCGGACGATAAACCATTATTTTTCTGAACCTCCTTTTGCAATAACTTCAAGCAGCTTGCGTCCTTCCTCCGACAAATAGACGTCCTTCTTCTTAATCAGTATTTTCGCCAGTTCTTGTGTCATTTTCACGACCTCCTTAATGTTTGAACGTCTTGTTTTGACGTCTTACTTGAATCTATTCCTTGTTGCTTGTCCAACATTACCATTTTTTGCGCAAGTTTAACTTTTGTTAAAAATGGACATCCTGTGTGATAAAAAGCGAAGGTTGTGATAATATGTTCGGATTAGGTAAAAAGCGAAGCAAGTTCGGAAAATGGATAGATAAAAAGGGGATAAAACAAACTGATCTCGCAAAGCATGCGAATGTAGCTGATATGACGATATCACGCATTTGTAACGATCCAGATTATCGTCCAAAGATATCGACAGCTGCGAAGATCAAGAAAGCAGTGAAGCAGCTGGGACATGATGTGCCGCGCGACTTTTTCGATATGTAAAAAAGAAGCCGCAGCATTCAGCCACGGCTTCAATCGATAACATTCAGTTTTATAATTTCGTCGAACTTCAGTCGGATCGTACTTTCTTTGTTAACTATGCGCAATTCTTTCGTGATTGGATCAATGTAATGTACATAACCACACAGAACTTCAGTGAAGCCATCACACCAGGTTGTAATCTCGATTTCCAGGCGATGTTCCATCGAATAGCATATCTTGCTTTCCATTACTTCAATTTCATGTTCATCTAATATCGGCTTGGATTCTTTGTTAAAATCGCGCCAGGCTTCCTTCATTAGTTTTACGTGCTCCGGCAGCATCAGCGATGTCCATTTTTTCGTCCCTCTGTCTCTAATCATTGCGATCACCCCTGCGCTTATTATATGCGAACAAACGTTCCGTATACAACAAAAAAATAAGCGCCGCAGGATTAATTCCCACGACGCCCGTTTTGTTTATCGAATGCCCTTTGAGCGCTTTTTTCCAGCTTCTTTGCGCTTCAGTTCGTCTTCCATCGGATCAACCAGCTGCCTTGCGACAGTTCTACTGTCCATGTTTATGACGACTTCTATCGGATTACGATTCGAACTACTGCTGCTTGCTGCCAGCCCGCTGATGATCGCAGATGTGATTGATTCTGCGTTCAAGCTTTGCGATGATCTTGCTGGACGGCGGATCCCTTCCGGATCTATAGATGGAACAGCTGCTGCTGCGATTTTATTCGTAGCTTTGCCGACTGATTTGATCATGTCCATCATACCGACTGCGAATCCTTCAGTAGTAAATCCGCCCAGTTCCATTAGAACCCGGCTTGGTGAATGGATCCCCAGAAGTTTCTTGACGCCTTCTGGAATACTGCTTGCGATGTTGCTGACCTGTTTTGCGACTGCGCCTGCCATATTAGCAATTCCATCGATTAGTCCCTGGATGATGTCTTTTCCGATTTCGAATAAATCGATATCTTCGAAGAATCCGATGATTCCATCCATGATGTCTGTTGCGATTCCTTCGATGGCTGTCCAAGCTGATTCCCAGTCACCTTCCAGCAGTGCCATTCCGACTTCTATGATACCTAAGATGACATCGATCGCAGTGTCTATGATATTACTGATAAACGCCCACGCGATTTCGACTATTCCCTGAATGATCGGGAACACGACCTGGAATACGCCCTTGATGAACTGCATTCCTGCGTCGATCGCCGTTCCGATGTACTTCATGAACTTGTCAACGCCAGCCATCACCGTAGTTCCGTGCTTATCCCACCATGCGCTGATCTTGTCCAACTGTTCTCCGACGAACGCAGTGACCGCAGACATGACGGATTTAGTCACACTCTGAATGAAGCTGACTGCTGTGTTCCATCCTGTCTTGATTCCGTCCCAGATCTCACCAACAGCATCCCGGAACCATGCGAATCGATTATACAGATACCATATCGCAGCGACTACAGCCACGATTCCTGCTGCCACGACAGCTGCTGTTCCTGCCACTGCTGCGAATCCCGTCACGAATGGCGCAATGATTGTCCAGGCTGCGAACAATGCAGCTTTTAATCCTCCGAACAAGCCGATCCCGACTGCAAGCGGACTAAGTATCAACATTAGTGCGCTGAATAGATACATGAAGGACTGGATCATCTTCGCCAGCACCGGATGTGCTTCGTTGAACTTGTTGATCATTTCGCCGATCTTTGTCGCAAACTGGATCACTGGTTCCAGTATTGTTCCTATGACTTCAGCCAGTGGATCGAATACCGTCGCCCAGGTTGATTTCATGTTATCGGTTAAAGGCGCCAGTGCGTCATTCACTGCATATGCCCGATCGATGATCTTTGCTGTTGCGATTCCGAACACAACAGCTGAAGCCACTGCTACTGCACCCATTCGCAAGATTCCCTGATTGATCAATCGAACATGATCCTGCAAGTCTTTTAAACTAGCGTTAGATCCCAGCTGCTGAATCGCAAGGACTGCTGGATTCCCACTCTTTGCGACTTTTTCCAGGCTGCCCGATATATTCAACAGACCATTATTGACTGTGTATAACGGATTCCCCATGCGTTCAAAGTTCGCCGCGATCTTTTCTGATTGTGTAGATCTCGCAAGAATATCGCCGACAGATTCATAGAATGACATTTTATAGATCTCATTTTGCGCGACCATCTGATCCGTGATCTTCTTGTTCTTTTTGCCCAGCGCTTCGATCTGGTTGATGAATTCGCCAGTTTTTCCGAGATATTGATCCGCATTTTTCGTTAATTGCAAATATCCATGAGCCACTTCGATCTGTGCGTCTTTAAAGGATCTCATTGTTTCCTTCGAAGAACTAAATGCCTCATAGATTTCCCTAGACATCGCTTCTGTTTTCGATGTTACTTGTCCCAGCGCAGAAGATGTCACTGCTGACATCGTAGCTGTCGCTTTTTCCATATCCTTCATCGGCTTAGTAAATCGATCCAGCGCTTCTATTGCGAAGCTAATATCCGACATTCATTTTCACCTTACTTTCGTAGAATTTTGCTGCTCGTTTGCGGTTTAATTTGAATGTCGGATTTTTACTTTTTATTAAACGTGCTTTCGCGCACGTTCCAGATAAACTTCCGCAGCTGCACGTTCTCTGCTGACCTTTGATTGGCTGACAGTTTCGCCATTTTGAATCAGCTGCGCCATTCTATACATCTTTTGATAACATTTCATCGCAAGGACGATATTCGTTTTGACCTTGTGCGGGATCCCCTGATCTGCTTCAATGTCTCAGATCATCGAATCAACTTTTGCAACCACGATCTGCGCGGTTATTTGACCGGATACATACGCAAAGTTCAGCGCCTTTATTTCTTGCGTTGTTTTATTGATGATATTCATGCTGTCATCCCCTTGTTGTAGATAAATAAAAAAAGAACGATGTACCGTTTAAGTACACCGTCCCATTTTGTTTGTTTTTTATGCTGTGAACACGTCAGCATGCAAGACCAGTGATGGATTTGAAAATGCCGGGAAGCCAGCAGCCACTGCCTTGATGACAGATTCTTCCGGCTCGTCCTTGTCGTATGCCTTTGCAGCAATTCCTGGCTTGAAGTCATTTTCAACAGTCGGACCGAGTAAGAATTCACCAACGCCCACAGATATCATGATAAGACGGTTTTCTGGCATGAATTCAATGACTTGATCTTGCCCAGTTTCAAGATTGTACACAGTTATCTTGCGGCTGTTTACCACTGTTAGTTGTGGCAATCCGTATGAATCAAGAACTTCGTTCACATCTTTCAGTGAACAGCGCAATGTCCCATCTGGACGTCCAGCTTCAGCGATGATTGCCGTGTTCTTTTGCATTCTGCTGACCACTTCACGGCTGACCAGAATGTCATCTGGCAGTTTGCCATTCGTAGATTCATAGGTTCCTTGCCATTGAAGTAAGTCGCCGATGACGTCATGTGCAATGTCATCCCAGTCATTAGGTGATGTTAATGCGATTTTGTGTTCCGCAGGAATGCCGAAGTCCACATTCACTTTGACGCCATTTCCGTTATGTGTTAACGATCCTTTCGTGATCGCTTCCATCTTCATCAATTCGATTCGTTTTTGAATCGCTTCAACAAGATCAAGTCCTTTCGTCACAAGACGATCGACTGCGTCCGCTCGCGATTCGTTGCTTCTTGCTTCGAAGATTTCCAAAAGTTCTTCTTCTGTCGCAACATACTTCAGACCCATTTTTGCGATCTGACCGCTGATTTTCGCCACAGCGTCACGATCTACAATCGGCGCTTCTGCACCAAACGCGATCATAGGCGCGATGTTTTTGTTCTTTTTGATCAGATCAAACGCAAAGTTTCTTGAATACGTTTCCGCGTTTGGAAGATACTTGTCCGCAAGCGTCGGTTCAGATTGCTTGACCGATTCATCGATTAAACCCCTTAATGATTCCTTTTGAAATTCTTTAAGATGCGCTAATCCAGCCATCTATAATTCCCCCTTGTTGTGTTGTCTGTTTTTTTGGCAATAAAAAACACTGATTCTCGTCAGTGTTTCAGTGATTTATCAGCCGATCTTCGGCTTCCATCGTTCAGCTTCTGGCAGCTTATCTGGATTGTTTATATAGAACATGAATTCACGTGTCATGATCACCAGTTCATCTGTTAAATCGAATTTCTCGTATAGTTTCGCCTTCAGTCGCTTGCTGACTTTGCGATCCGGTGAATTTTCAACTATCTTTAAATTCGCGACCGTATACCCCAGAATGCCCGCAAACTCAACTTTTGAGAAACCTCGCGCTTGTCTTATGTTTTTAACATCCGCGCCTGTAATTTCGAATTTATCTGTCACATCTTCATCCCCTTTTTTGTGCATATGCAAATACGTGCCGCCCTTCCGAAGACAGCACGCATCAATAGGTGGCGGATTCAATGGCAGGAGAATCCGCACTTAAATGAATTCAGCAAAGCAGAAGTTTCCGATCTTCTGCATCATATATGGTATAAGACATCGAAAAATTTGCTGATACCACAAAAAAACGAACACATTTCTGTGTCCGCTATTGGCAGTGTGTGATCCGCACTATCTTTTTTGCAGGATTGCCAGAATGAATAAAACCAGCCATTCTATATCGCTGCGTCAATTGATCCGCAAGACGATCAGCATAGATCAATACATCTTCTTCAGTCCCTTTTGCGAAAGTCTCAATTGAATCCCCTTCTTCGTAATACGCCGAATAAGTACCGACTTTTACTGATATGTCATGCAGATCCTTCTTGCCCTTGCGCATGGTTACGTCGATATTAATGATTGCTTTCATCGATCTTCCCCCTGTTTTGTTTTGTGTGCATATTGATCCGTGAAAATCGAATTCAGGTATAAGACCATTTGAACCGATTTTTCAGCCGCTGGATCCCTTGCTGTGGCTGGCTTCGTCTTCATCTATTTGCACACTTTTCAGCTTTTGTTGAAGTCGTTGCTCTCGCATTCTTTTGGCATTCTTTTGTTTACGAACAATAGGACGGCAGTTGTCGCAATATTTTGCAGCACCCGATCCTTTTATGAACTTCGTCCCGCAGCGATCACAATTTCCAACATCCATCGCTGGCGCTTCTCCTGCAATTTCTTTCCAGTAGGATAGTTCCTGCATTGGATCCCCAGGAAGAACGAAACGTTCGAAATATTGACAGCGTTTATGCCCGATAAATCCGTCTCGAAAATATCTACACGTTTCGCACCCTTCTGGTTCCAATAGGCAACCATCTTTGCCACTGAATGAAGCGCAGTGATTTCTTGCATATCGTTGTACCTGCTTTTCTATAGTCATGATTTCCATCCCCCTTCAATGCAAAAAGCGCCAGGATCAATGATCCCAGCGCCTTTTGTTTTATGCATGTGCTTTGAACAGATCGCGAACACTATCCGCCCATTCTGTTTCATATGTCTGACGGTACATGACGTCTGGATGGATCCAATATCGAACCTTCCCACCAGTTTCCGTCGAGATCATCAGCTTCTTCTTTTTTAAAGTCCGAACTATCTCGTAGATTGTTTTTACGTCCAGATCTAATTCTTGCGCAAGATCTTCGCGTGAAAAGTATTGCAGTTTTTTCAGATCTTCTTCATTGGGATCAGCTGGCAATGGTTCATCTGGATTCGCGCATAGACAAAGCCTGGAATAATGGAAATAAGGTAGCACTTTGAACAGCATGCCGACTTCATTCAGCTTCAGATCTGCGATTCTTTCACGCAATGTTACCATTAACAGCTTCGTGAAGCTGCCAGCTGCGCCACCATATGAAAAGAATCGCTGATTGATCTTGAACACGTTGCGTCGTCCTTCGCGAACTTTATTGATGATGTCCAGTTCCTCCAGACGTCCCAGGATTTTACTTGTCATTTCTTTTCCCCTACCGATCGCAGTCTGGATGTCTTTTTGCTTCATCGGCTCCGCATTTACTTGCAACAGTCCATCTCCTTTTTTCATATAATCTAGCAGCTTGATCACTGCCCCAGCTTCGATAAGTGTTAGATCTTTTGTGATTTCGCGGATCGGATCATTATGTGCCATAACAAACTTCCTCCCATCGATTTGTTTTTCTTGTCTTATTTTTGCTTTGTATGCTTCTGATTGCGCAATAGATATGACTTTATAGTCACGTGCTGGTGCTGCGTGATATAGTTCGCCATTTTCGTCTACATAATTCTGTATCTTGCTGTTTGTCATTGTGCTGATCCTCCTGTGTATGTGAATTCTTCGTGGATTCGTAAGATTCTTTCCAGTTTTTCATCTGTCAGATCGAAGGCTACTATCAGCTTCGAACGGACTGTGTCCGTCAGGTTGCGTTTACTGTTTTCGATCAAAGAAAGGTAAGTGAAGTTGATCCCGATAAGCGGCGCCATTTCCTTCAGCGATAAGCGGTACACTTCGCGGATCTTTTTTAGTTCGACTTCAGTGATTTTCATTCGGACATCCCCCTTTTTAGATAACGACAAAAAACCGATAAGCGCTCCGATCAGTTTCTTCCGTTCATCTGTCGTAGTTTGACTGCATAATTTATTTGACAGGTATGTAAAAAATTTTTATGTAATGTTACCGCTGTAACGTTAGGGTGAAAAGTCGACTTTTTTGCAAAAGTATAGGGTGAAAACCGACCCTTTTCGAAGCGGCACAAACCCTTGATATGACTGGGACGAAGCCCATTTTCAGTAGTTTTATGCTCTTATTCTTTGTTTAACTCATAGACCTTTGCCAGCTGCGTGCTTCCGCACTTGCTGTGACGTGCCTAGCGGCACGCCATGAACCATAGTTTATTTCGTACTATTTTCATCGCAAGATATATAATTAGTTCACGAAGCCGCGCCAGCGGCAAGTGATATCTTTTAATCTCTTATATAACGATTAACCAGACGCCGCATCGATAATCTTGCGAATAATAATTTCATATATTTGCGCCAATAAAAAAGACGCAGCCATCGGGATGATCCGAACAGCTGCGCCAAGACAATGCCGACTAACCAACAAGCCGACGAATACAACACAATGACATCTAGTCATACAGTCCAGATTCGCAGTGTAACGGATCCTAACCGAAAAAAGTGTCTGTAATTTTTACAGGTACCTATCCGTAATTTTTACAGATACTTTTCGCATCCGCGTCCCTCACTTCTGCGATTAACATTGCGAATTGAGATACGAATCCAGTCCGTCCAGGAACGTTCCGATCATAATTCCTGCGCAGACAATCGAAACGAATTCCAGATCTACGTCGTTTCAAGGGATCCGCAGCTGCTGGATGTCTTCGAATGATGTGGGACTATTTCTTGCGAAATACGGCGCAAACTGTGGCAGCTTCGAAGGGTTGAGGTTTCAAAAATTCACCGAAAAATTTTTTTCGATCAGAATGTCGATTTGTGCAGCGATTGATTTCGTGGGACGACGTTCCAGCCCCTGGAGTTCTGAATTCTGGCGCAAAGATGAGCGCAGCAGGAAAAGGGGATCTGGCGCCGATGCCGCCCCCCTCTTTCAAAGCCGCCGATCCGTCCATCTTGTGCCATCTTGCGCCGTCTTTCATATGCAGAAAAGTGAATCCAATATGCAATTCTAGTTTACATAATAGCAGCTATAAGAAGTAAGTACAGAAACACCAAATCGATGCATCCCTTGCGGCTGTTAGCGTGACAGCTTCGTTTATAACTGCGTAAATTTATATGATTATGCACGATTTTATACATCGTTGATATGGCGCGGTTTGTTGCGGTTGTGAACGCAGTGATAATGTATATCAATAAGGCGCTGCTTGGCGATCGGATGGCGTGCAGACCCCCTGATGTTTTCGGCAGCCCCTCTGTCCAGAACGGTTCGGCAGGTATTTTACCCCGACATCCTGCGCTTCCGTAACGTTAATTCCCAGTAAACACATCAGAATTAAATCGTGTTACCCTTGTCACATCAGCATTCTGCGCATTCCATCGATCATCCAGCGCAATGTTACAAAATAAAAAAACATCCCGGCAGATGGCGCCAGAATGTCGTGTTTGTTGCGATTCATCTTTATGCTTTAATCTTCTACAGCGAAAAAGTTAACAAATCTTCTTCCAAAACTCGATAATTTATATTCAGTCTTAGATCGCGACCTTGTTAATGTACGCCCTTGCATACCTTTTGTGAGTTTTTCCAATGGATCTTCTTGTATAACTTTTACAATTCCCAGTCTGATAAGTTTATTATCAATGTATACCTCAATGTCTTCCTTTTCTCTTAATTCTTCTCTATATTCCTGATCTTCTTCATATCTTTTAATGTCTGGAAAATCGGTATCTAGTTTTAATTTCTTACCTGGCACGAATTTTTTACAAAGACGAACTATGTCACTTATTCTAAGCTGCGCCAATACATCGTAAAAGTGATATATTTTTTCCATATCTTCAATGTCTTCATCTACTGTATGTTTAAATCCGTTTATGTAAATATTGACTTTCTCGTCTTCATCTTCATCATGAATATACTTCAGAATTAGTGGAAATACTTCCTGTTTATAAAACAAATCGTTCTCTTTTTTATCAAGCATTTCTTTGATTTTCCTCAGTTCAGGCTCAACGATATCTAAACGCTTCTTTAATTTCCCAATTTTATAGCTTGTCCACAATGAACTTATGATAGGTGTAATTGATCCACTAAGATCTATTAGTAAGTTTGCTGCTTCTTGTTGCGCATCAGACAAAACCCTACCCAGCATTTCTTGGACTAATTCCTCTGTTTTATCCATAAAAGCACATCCTTCTGTATTAAGATAATTTAAATCTATTTCTATTATAACTATCGATCTATCAATTTGTACCAATTAATCGTTAATTTGATACAGTATTCTGACAATTTATTGTATAATATAGGAAAAAGGGAGGGATATATAATGAGTATAATAAGCGATATTAAATCAGTCGCCGAAGTGGTACAAAAAGCCGATAACATAGATCTATATAGAAAATTATTGGACGTACAAGCTGAAGCAATGGATTTAATGGAAAAGTATAATAATCTCAAAGAAGAAAACAAATTGCTAAAAGAGCAACTTGAAACTGCTGGGAAGATGACATACAAGGATAAAATGTATTTTCGAGAGGATGATAAAGATCCATACTGTTCAAAATGTTGGGATGTAGATCGCAAACTAGTTAGAATGCATGGCGATACCCCATATTGGTTTCAATGTCCGTCATGTAAAACTATCGTTCAAAATGGAAACCAATCAGCCCACGATCCCTACATATTTTAATAATGCTGAAGGTTCGCCAGTCACGATTGACTGGCGATTGTATTTTCGATCAAACATCATTTCACTTCCGCCTTTTCGGGTAGATAGTTCGTCAGTATTAACAGACTTTGTCCAATTTCTTTTAACGATTGTCTAACTTCCTGTACATAGCGATCCGCATGTTCTTTGCTTGAGAATTTCATCTGCACATTCTGTCCATGTTGATAAAATGTAGCAAGTGTGTCATCCCTTAAACGATTTTCAATTGTAAAAATTGCACTACTCACTTCTTGCGGCAAAAGAGATATGTATTTTATTGTGAATTCATTTATCTGAATACTAATCCACTTTTTAAAATCTTCTTCACAAAACTTCTGGTATGGAACGGTATTTCTTATAGGATTAAATATATCAGCAGGATTCAAAATCATTTGATTTACGCCTTTTATTGAGAATTCTTCGTCGATATATTTATCCATCTTATTAATTGTTTCGGTTAAATACTTTACTGTTTCCTCTTTTTTAAAGGTCATGTTTGCGGGATTCTTAGTAATGAATTGAATGTATCTTCTTATTATTCCATTTAAAAAGAGATCGTACTGGTTCCCAATTATCTTCTTCATATGTTCAATTTCTTGTTTGGTCTTTTGTTTTTCTATTAGTTTTTCTATTACGATCACCGTCATCAGTACACTTAAAAATTCAGTCACTAAATTGATAAGTAAAGAAGAAGCGTCATCTTTTTGAAAACCTGATATAAAATATTCTATTCCAGCAGAAACTATCGCAAGAATTACAAGCAGTGACAATAATACTACTCTATAATTCATTTTCACTATACAACCACCCTTAAATTAATTTTTAAGTAAATTTTACCATAACGAATAGTTCTATAGAGTGATAAATAGCAAAATAACAGAGCGAAAGATATTTATTTTAATCATTGATCCAATCGTACATCCAGCATGGCTTCTGCGCCTGCTTTCGCTGGATCCAGCAGCTGACAGATTGCCAGCTGCGGAACAAATAACCGTCCAGTGAACGGATCCGTCCCGTTTTCAGACGCCAGATCGCAGATCTGAACATCTGGACGTATTCCTGGGCATGATCTTCCAGTGTGATGCTGCGATCTATGGACGCCTTCGCACGCAGTAAGATCCCATAGATACGATAATAGTCGGAAGCATTAAAAAACGACGCCAGCGCTTCGTGGATCGCCGCAGGAACAGATCCCGCAAAGATGTCTGATCCGATGGATCCTGCGCCTGGTTCCGTTTCTAATATGTGCTTTTTTTTAGATTTAGAAATAATTGTTTTCTGTTGTCCAGCAGCGCCGTGATCGCTTGTCTGGATTGTGTTTGCGCCATCATCTTCGATATGACATGTCGATCTGACACCTTCTGCGCAGAACGGCAGCACACGAAGAATATTTACACCGTAGCCGCCAGACTTGCTGCGGATCGTTTGGATCTTTTCGATGATTTTAAGATCCGCCATCTTCTTGATGATCCGGCGCACCTGGCGATCACTTATGCCGATGATCTCCGCCAGTGTCGCCATCTTCAAATAAGATACGCCAGGAACTTTGCAGCTGTATCCCAGTAAAGTGCGCAAAACAGTCCGATCCGTTTCGGTCAGTTCGTTGCGATAATATTCAATGTGTGCCGCAGCTGCTGCGTCCATTGCTGCGACTGTTTCAAACATCTGATATTCGTGTAATGATTTCATTTTCCTTCGCCCCTATGAGCGCAGCACAAACAAAATGAGAACATATGTTCTGCAAAATGGACAGACGAGCAGAATTTACGAATTATAGATTTTTTGCTATAATCGCATTATGGTTTAAGCATTGCGCTGTCCTTTGTGTGCTTGCGCAAGTGTTTTCGGACGTCTAGCTGTTGCAGCAGCTGACGTCCTTTTTATTTTTCTTTAAACGTCCAGTGAATCTGATTCATTCACCTTGCGATATTGTTCAATGACTTGATCATCTGTATAGTTCAAATACACTTGTGTTGTGGATATATCAGAATGCCCCAGTATCTGCTGTAACGTTCGAATATTGCCGCCATTCTTCAGAAAATTTGTACTGAATGTGTGGCGCAGTGAGTGCGGGCTGGCGCGACATTCGCCCTTTAAGCCAGCTTTACGCGCGTAGAAGTCCATTCTTTTGCGCAGATGGTCATCCTTCATCCGTTCCCCAAATTGATTTGTAAAGACAAAAGTCACAGCTGAATCAAAGTATTCTCGGGTTTCATTGATTAGCTGAAGCAGATGATCAATCACTTTCTTTGTCATCGGCACAGTCCTTGTTTTGCGATTCTTATTCTTTGCGCCTGGCAGCAGTATCACGCCATTGTCGAAGTCTATATCCTTAACTTCTAGCGAATTGATTTCATTCGATCGCAGTCCACACTTTAACATCACCAGCATGGCGACATAGTCCCTATATCCTGCGAATGAATCATGATCCACAGTCGAAAACAATCGCTTCACCTGTTTATCCGTCAGCGTGAATAATTTTTGTTCGTCAGTTCGCAGCTTATGGATCCGTGCGCCAGGATTTTCTGCAATGAATTTTTCATTATGCAGCCGCCTGAACATTGTCCGCATGGCTGACAGTCGAATGTTCACTGTCACAGGCGACAATTCACGTACCTTCAATAGTTCTGTAATGTATCTTCTAAAATCGTCCGCAGTGACGTCCTGGATGTATTTGCGATCAATGATTCGCATGAACTCGTCCCAGAACTTTCGATAATCGTGCATTGTTCTTTCGCGGTACCCTTCGGATAAGTAAATCCTCATTACGACTTCCAGAGCATCTTCCACGCTGATCTTGTTATCGACAGTCACGTCCATCTTTGGCACATTCCTGCGTTTTACTATTCCTTTGCGCTTAATTCTCGGCACAACAAAAAAACCTCCCGCATTCGAATTTTTTAATTCGATACGAGAGGTTATCGTATTTTTTGAACTGACGTGGCATCCCTTCGAAAAAACTGTCGCTGAACCTTTGAAAAACTTCCGATCCGTTTTCATGGATTCGCGTCCGTTGACGCAATGTTCAGTGACGTTTATCCGAATTCTTTCGGGATGAAACCTTGTCAGATCAACGCTTTTTAACTTTAGACGCGCTCGGAGGGATTCGAACCCCCGGCAGACGTGGTACCGGAAACCACCGCTCTATCCAACTGAGCTACGAGCGCATATTATTGTCAGTAAGGAAAATTATACGGGAAACAGCAGAGAATTTCAACTGTCTTTTTATAGTAAAATAACGAAAATATGTGTTATTACGTTAAACACGGATTTTCATGATTTAATCCGTTTGAAATACTGGAAATGTGGGAAACATGATTACATGTTATGATGATGTAGTACATATTATAGGATAAACATGGTTAAAAAGGTTTTTATAGTCTTTTCGTTTGACCTTTATTGACCATAGTTGTATGATGGAATTACATAAGCAATACAATTGGTAGTCACAGAATTATGTTCTAAAGGATTACATAAGACAGATTTTCCTTTAGTACAATCTTTCTTACTTTTAAAGGAGGAATGGAGAATGAATTTAATCCCTACAGTTATCGAACAAACAAATCGTGGTGAGCGTGCGTATGACATTTACTCTCGTTTATTAAAAGACCGTATCATTATGCTTGGAAGCGGTATTGATGATAATGTCGCAAATTCAATCGTGTCACAGCTATTATTCTTAGAAGCAGAAGATCCAGAAAAGGATATTTCTATTTATATTAACTCACCAGGCGGATCCATCACTGCTGGTATGGCAATCTATGACACAATTCAATATATCAAACCAAGCGTTTCGACGATTTGTATTGGAATGGCAGCTTCTATGGGTGCATTCTTGCTTGCTGCTGGTGAAAAAGGCAAACGCTATGCCCTTCCTAACAGTGAAGTTATGATCCACCAACCACTTGGCGGAGCACAAGGGCAAGCAACTGAAATCGAGATTGCTGCAAAACGCATCCTTTTCTTACGTGATAAATTAAACAGAATCCTATCTGACCGCACAGGCCAGCCTCTAGAAGTAATCGAACGCGATACAGAGCGCGATAACTTCATGACTGCTGAACGTGCCCTTGAGTACGGCTTAATTGATAAAGTGTTAGAGCGTAACATTCTTGGTGGGAAGTAATTTCTGTAGGAAGTCCTTCATCTTAATTGATGAAGGACTTTTTGTTTGCTTTTATTGAACGTTTAAAAGAATTTGTATGATCGCAGTATCTGAACTTGCATGCTAAGCAGCGGAAGAGATCTGAGTACCCCTTTTCACCTTTTATAAAAAGAGGTAGATGCTGATATATGGGAAGAGCGCTGATAAAAGTGGGAATCACCGATATATGCTCGGGAAACGCTGATTTATAGTCAGGAAGTGTTGATTTGTCCCGAATAGCGATGATAAATCCCGAATAGCGCCGATATATTCCCAATAACGCCGATTAATCCCGAATAGCGCCGATATATTTCGAATAACGCCGATATATTCCCAATAACACCGATATATTTCGAATAACGCCGATAAATCCCGAATAGCGCCGATATATTTCGAATAACGCCGATATATTTCGAATAGCGCCGATATATTTCGAATAACGCCGATATATTTCGAATAGCGCCGATATATTTCGAATAACGCCGATATATTTCGAATAACGCCGATATATTCCCAATAACGCCGATATCTCTTTTAAAACTCGTCGATATATCGACTAAAGTAGAATCCTCTAATAAATGTTCAAGAGAGAGCGCTGATAAAATTCACTTCTCTTTCTCCAACACAGTTGACAAAAACAATAAAAATAAGCACACCGTCAATTTCCTAAACGGTGTGCTTTTCACTTTATCCTTCTTGCTGGACATATTTTGCTAAGGTTTCTACGGCGTCTTGCTCGTCATTGCCTTCTGCAATCAGGGTGATGATGGAGCCTGAGCTGATTGCTAAGCTCATGAGTCCCATGATGCTTTTTGCATTTACTTTTTTACCGTCTTTTTCCAGAAAAATATCTGATGCAAAACGGTTTGCTTCTTGAACAAATAAAGCAGCTGGACGAGCTTGTAAGCCCGTTTTCAGATGAACTTCAACTTGTTTTTCAACCATAATGATCTCCTCTTCTCTTTTTGTCATTTTATTTTAATGATAGCGGTTGTCCTGATCTAAGTTGTTCAGCAATTTGGTCTAGTTTTCGCAAGCGATGGTTTATACCAGATTTGCTAATTGTGCCGCTTGATACCATTTCTCCAAGTTCTTTTAAGGTGACATCTTGATATTCGACACGCAGCTTGGCAATTTCTCTGAGTTTATCAGGCAATGCATCCAAGCCGATTTTATCATCAATAAATCGAATATTCTCCACCTGTCTTAGTGCAGCACCAATTGTTTTGTTTAAATTGGCTGTTTCACAATTGACGAGGCGATTGACGGAATTCCTCATATCGCGGACAATTCTCACATCCTCAAAACGCAGCAAAGCTTGGTGTGCGCCAATGATATTAAGAAATTCAGTAATTTTTTCAGCTTCCTTTAAATACGTGATAAAGCCTTTTTTTCTTTCTAGCGTTTTGCTATTTAAATCAAATGTATTCATTAACTCGCAAAGAGAATCATTATGCTCTTTGTATAGCGAGAAAATTTCAAGATGATAAGAGGAGGTTTCCGGATTGTTTACGGAGCCGCCTGCAAGAAATGCACCGCGGATATAAGAGCGCTTGCAACACTTTTTCTTGACGAGTGATGGCGATATGTTCCGTATTAAGGAAAAATCTTCCTCTAAAATTTGTAAATCCTCTAAAATATCTTTAGCTTTTTCAACAAGGCGAACAATATAAACATTGTTCTTTTTTAATTTCATTTTTTTCCGAACAAGCAGTTCGACTGAAACTTCATATTGCCTTTTTAATAACGTATAGATACGCCTTGCGATTGCAGCATTTTCTGTTTGAATATCCACCATAATCATTCGATTAGAAAAGAAAAGCGATCCATTCATTCTAATGAGTGCAGACAGCTCAGCTTTAATACAGCAAGGCTTTAGATCTAAGTTTGTGAGTTCTTTTTTTGTTTCAGATGCAAATGACAACCTCTGCACCCCCATTCTAAGACATGCACTTATGTTAATTCCTGCTGAAGAATTCCATATAAAAGTTTAGCTACTTTATTTGTATCATGCCTAATCACATTATTTTCATAACTTACAATTTTGTCTGTTATGACTTGAAGTCCTAATGCCTTTAGATTTTCAATATCATAGTGGACAGGTTTGGCAAGCTCCTCTTCATATAATGCTTTAATATGATCAGGAATTTCTTCTTTGTTGACAAGAATGGTATCCATAAATGTGCACTTCATATGATCGTATAATGCTCTGACATGATCACTGGCGGAATAATTTAATGTTTCCCCTGCCTGTGTCATCACATTGCAAATATAAACCTTTTTGGCTTTTGCCTTGCAAACCTCTTCTCCTATTTTTGGAACAAGAAGGTTTGGTAAAATACTTGTGTACAGACTACCCGGTCCGATGATAATTAAATCCGCTTCCTGAATCGCATCAATAGTTTCAGGCAATGGTTCAATCTCATCAGGGCTTAAAAAGACCCGTTTTATTTTCTTTCCAGAGAACGGAATTTTCGATTCACCGGAAACGAATGTGCCATCTTCCATTTCCGCATTTAAAATCACGCTTGTATTAGCAGCAGGTAATACTCTGCCGCGTACATTTAACACCGTGCTCATTTCTTTTATTGCATGGACAAAATCACCTGTTATATTTGTCATCGCTGCCAGGATAAGATTTCCAAGTGAATGTCCTATTAGGTTATTCCCTTTATTAAAACGATGCTGAAAGAGCTCCTCAACAAGAGGCTCCACATCAGATAAAGCGGCCAATACATTGCGAATATCACCAGGAGGAGGGATGTTCAATTCATCACGGAGCCTGCCGGAGCTCCCGCCATCATCTGCGACTGTCACAATAGCTGTTATGTCAAGCGGGAACTGCTTTAATCCCCTCAAAAGAACGGATAAACCAGTTCCGCCGCCTATGATGACAACCTTTGGAATATGTTCCTGTCCCATTAATTAACGATGCTTCCTCTTCTCAATATCCCGGTGAGATACTTGAGTATGATAGTCATCCTTAAAGTAGTTTGCAATGTATTCGGCAAGTGTAACTGAGCGATGCTGTCCTCCTGTACAACCAATCGCAACGACGAGCTGGCTTTTTCCTTCCCGCTTATAATAAGGAAGCATAAATGTCAGCAAATCAATGAGTTTTTCTAAGAACTTTTGTGTTTCATTCCATTTCAGCACATAGGAGGACACTTCCTCCTGCAAACCAGTTTTTGGTCGCATATGCTCGATATAGTGCGGATTTGGCAAGAATCGAACATCAAATACAAGGTCTGCATCAATTGGAATACCATATTTAAAACCAAATGAAGTAACATTCACGGTGAATGTATGCTCAACACTTGATGAAAATTGCTTTAGAATTTTTTCTCTTAAATCTCTTGGCTTCAGGTCGGACGTATCATATATAAGCTGCGCTCTGCCTTTTAGCTCCTCAAGAAGTTCGCGTTCTAATCCAATCCCCTCTAAAGGAAGTCCTTTTGATGCTAATGGATGTGACCTGCGCGTTTCTTTATATCTGGTTACAAGCGTTGCATCTTTCGCATCAAGGAATAGAATCTGCGGTGTTAGCCAAGTACTTTCCGCCAAATCATCAAGAGCCTGGAAAAGATGATCAAAGAATTCCCTACCACGGAGGTCCATGACCAAGGCAACCTTATTCATTTTTGCTCCAGATTCCTTCATCAGCTCTAAAAATTTAGGCAGCAGCGTTGGAGGCAAGTTATCAACACAAAAATATCCCAGGTCCTCAAAGCTTTGAATGGCAACGGTTTTACCTGCACCTGACATACCTGTAATGATGACCATTTGTACATCATTAGGTGTTGTTTGCTGCTCATCTTTTTCATTTGTCATCGTTTATTCCTCCTCTCTACTGATACCTAGCTCTTTTTTATTGTATCGTGAAATCTTCGAAGCTCGGTGATTATTGTGGATCCAAACGATAAGAAATCAAATGATAATCAGGTGTATATGTAAAGGTTCCATATAGCATGCCCGTCCCTTTAATGACATAATCTAAAATATGATGATCACCAGGAGCCATCGGCAACTGCTGTATGTCTTCCTTTTCATGCCACTTAATCGTTCCTTCCTCAGATTCCAAGACATTTGTTCCTTGATAATCTGTAGCCAGGAACGTAAACATCATCCATTCAGAAACGATCTCTTTTCCATCTTGAATGATGAAGGTGAATACACCCTTCAACTGAGGGTTTTTAATGTATATGCCTGTTTCCTCACGATATTCACGGGTGACGGTATCCTTGATTGACTCCCCAAGCTCCATTTTCCCTCCTGGAGCTACCCACCAGCCTCTTTTTGGTTTTTGCAGGAGAAGAACTTTGTTTCCTTCTACTAAGACGCAATTTGTCACTCGCTGCAACTTCTTCACCTCAATTTTCACATGAAATCAAAAACATAATGAAGCTTTTTATCTTCTGTCAAAAATAACCGCTAAAATCTAAGGAATGATTAGCTGAGAATGATCGACATTCCCTTCTAACAGATGACATTGCATCCCTTTAAGAAACATTTGTTACGTTCTTCACTTTCTTTCATTTATTATACTATTTTAATTGTGTCTTAACAACGAACACGTCATTAGTTGTTTTTATATGTATATACGTCTGAAATGGAAAACAGTTTCAATAATTTTAAAAAAGTTGTTTTAAAAAAGAAACTCAGATAGATAACCTGTACTAATACATGGCCAAGCAAAAGTAAAACAGCTGGAGGACAAAAAAAGGGAGCATGGGAAAGGGCGCCCATGCTCTAAAATAAGTCTATTTATAAAAGGGGGTCAATTACTAATTATATAATAACTTATAATTGTTTCACCCATGTTACAGGTAAGTTAAAACAGAATTACGAATTTGTAAAACAAGCTTCATAATTGTTTCTTACTTAACTGCCTTTAGCTTTTCAGCTAGTTCTTCAACATAATGCTGAGCGCTTTGAGCAGCTATACTACCATCACCAGTTGCTGTAACTATTTGGCGCAGCATTTTTTCACGAATATCTCCAGCAGCAAAAATTCCTGGAACCTTTGTTTCCATACGATCATTTGTTTCAATATAGCCATTTTCATTTGTAATTCCAAGACTTTCAAAAGGCTTTGATAATGGGACCATGCCGATGTAAATGAAGACACCATCTGTTTTAAATTCTTGCTCTTCCCCAGATACTGTATTAACTAAGGTTACTTTGCCGACCTTGCCATCTTGTTCATGGATTTCTTTAACTGTATGGTTCCAGATGAAGTCGACTTTTTCATTATCAAATGCACGTTGCTGAAGGATTTTTTGTGCTCGTAATTCATCACGGCGATGAACGATTGTAACTTTAGAAGCGAAGCGTGTTAAATAAACTCCTTCTTCAACCGCCGAATCTCCGCCGCCAACTACAACAAGCTCTTTCCCTTTAAAGAATGCACCATCACAAACCGCACAATAAGAAACCCCGCGACCGCCTAGTTCTTTTTCGCCCGGTACACCGATCTTCTTATATTCAGCACCTGTTGTGATAATAACAGCACGTGCTTTATATTCTTTTTTCCCAGCTTTTACAATTTTGTACTCTTCGCCATCAACAATTTCTTGAATGTCGCCATAAGCATATTCCGCGCCAAATTTCTTCGCATGATCAAACATTTTAGTTGAGAGCTCAGGTCCTAAAATATGATCAAAACCTGGATAGTTTTCAACTTCTTCCGTGTTGGCCATTTGTCCGCCCGGCACTCCGCGCTCAATCATCAGCGTTGAAAGATTTGAACGTGATGTATAAACAGCTGCCGTCATCCCTGCTGGACCTGCTCCTGCGATAATTACGTCATAAATTTTTTCTTCAGACACGAATGTTCACTCCTCATACGTTGTTAACTTAAATAACTTGTTATGTTAAGAAGACATCATCTTCTAATAGCTCTTCTTCGTAATAAGTCTTCTTTTAGTTTACCCTACAAACATCCTATAAAATTAAAACGAATCTTGCCATTTTTTTGCTCAAACTAAAAGCGGAAGGCGCCCGCTTATCGGCGACAAGCATAAGGCGAATAGGAATAGAAGGTGTCTTTTACCTTCAATTCCTATTTGACTAGACCCTAGAGCCGATGGCGCCTGGAGCTAGACACCAATTCTAAGTTCAAATTTTATACTTAACTTTTAAGAAAGTACAAACTTTCTTGTCTCAAACTAAAAGCATAAGCTCCTTAATCCGCCAACCTTCTCACTTGTTTTACATATTTTCCTATCGTTGAAACAGAAACAACGTACAATTCTGCGACAGCTGTTTGGCTTATAGGTTCGTCTTGCTGGTCTTTCCAAATATAATGCAGTGCTGCGGCCCAGCCAAGATAATTTTTCAATGAAGTCCCGTTTTTAAACGCTTTGACAAGCGTGCGAAAAACAAATAAGAAGAACTCATCATCCTCTTCGTGAACAAATAATACATTTGCGATATGATAAATAGAGGCTATTTTATCATAAGCGTTATAATCCTTTGATAAAGCCATCTCAATAAATTCTTTTTCTAATTGAGATTGTGGGACATTCGCTGTCTTTAGCCCAAGAATCTGATCTTCATTATTCGTTTGCACAGCAAGAAAAACAGCATACAATCTCTCTTCAAGTGTCAAGCTTTTCATACGCTGATCGCTATGATCTCTTTGGTTATTCCACGGCTCAGAGCCAGCCTTGCTTTTATTTTCTTTAAGGACCCGCTCCCACATTTGCTCAGCAAACGTGATGTGACCGGTAAAATAAGCGGCATAGGATAGCCAATAATAAAAAGTGTCATCCCCTTCAAAGCCTTGCTTATAAAGGGAACGAAGCCATTTATATGCGAGCGGATAATACCCGACCAATGCGAAGGTTGCTCCCAGCTTATAGCGATGCTCGTATAGAAGCGGATGGACAGATGACAGCATGTTTGCAAGCTCCTCCACCTTGTCATCCTGGCGTTCATAATAATAAAAAACTAATAAATTGCAGTAGGCATGAAGATTACCAGGATTGCTCCGAAGAACAGTTTGCAAATATTCCTTCGCTTTATCAACCTCTCCAATATAGAAATAAGCGAGCGATAAATTATTATGGGCAGACCAAAATTCAGGGTATTCTGCGACAATTTCTTCAAGCAATAAAATCGCCTCTTCAAATTGACTGCTTTCGAGGAGTGACTTTGCTGCATCCTGTTTTAAAATTAAATCATCAGGATCTTTTAAAAATGGATCTTCATCATCATCTTCCATTGTAAGAAGCTCAATGAGATCTTCGTTTTCTATCGTAAATTCACCAAATGGTTCCTTATTTGCATATTCAGTTGCACACTTGTATGCTTCCTGAAATAATCCAAGATGTGCGTAATTGTTTGCCATAAAGTAGTGACATTCATTCATGTCTTTATCAACTTCATCAAGTATATAGGAAAGCAATTCATTTGATTGGCTGTACTTTCCCATATCGGTATAAATAGTCGCGAGCTGGGAGAGCTTTACAGAGTCCTTTGGATCTAACTCGATTGCCTTTTGCAAATATTTGCTTGCTTTTTGAAGGTTTTGTTCTCGATAAGCCTTTAGGCCTTTATGATAATAATATTGTCCATCTTGGAGAAACGGGACAACCTGTGCTTTTTGTTGTTGTTTGCTCAATTGTTTTCCCACTGAAATCCTCCATTTCATTCATTTCACCGTAGGTTAGTATACCACAAGATAAGCAGGGAACAATAGTATGAATAGAACAGACTTGGGGAGATTTTATAATTGGAAAAAGAAGTAAGGGAAATTCAAGAGGCTGTTTTCATTTTTTTCTCAGAGATCAGTCAATACCTTTTTCTATAGAACCGCTACTCTTGCTGAAGTTCCTGCAAATGCTATCAAGGCATTCAAGCACATATTTCATCCTTTCTTGGTTATAAATAAAGTAAAATTATCATTCGTTGGATCAGATTGGAGCTTTTTAAATGATGAAGGTGGCATCTATAACTGTTGAACTGATCATTGGTTTTTTCCTATTGTTTATCCTTGTTAAGTTCGTGGGCAGAAAAATTATCACCCAAATCACTCCATTTACATTTATTGCTGCCGTTGTATTAGGCGATTTGCTTGGAAATGCCCTATATGACCACCACATTGGTGCAGGCTATATTATTTATTCCATGGTCCTTTGGGGACTATTTCTCTTTCTTGTTGAGTTTCTTGCACAAAAGTTTTTATTTTTAAGGGGAATTAGGGAAGCCGGCTGCACTCATAAAAAACGGGGTGGTCGATCAGGAAGCCCTGAAAAAGAGCCGGATGAATCTAAATCAACTGCAAAGCCTGCTGCGCCAAAGCGAAACATTTTCTATTCGGGAGGTCGCCTTTTGCTATTTGGAGGCAAATGGGTCAATCAGCATCTTAAAGAAATCTCCTTATCAGAAAACAACCCAAGAGGATATGAATCTTTCAGTAAAGCCAGTCTATGTTCCGGTCACCCTCATTCGTGATGGTCAAGTATTATGGGATGAACTAAAAGATCTCGGCTTTGATGAAAACTGGCTAAAGATTCAGCTGTTATCACAAAATATCTCAGATTATAAAGATGTTTTTATTGCTGAATGGCTTGAGGAAGACGGGATTTTTGTACAGACTTATGTCAAGGCGTAACTGTATTTCATTTCTCTGAAATAAAAAAGAGCATGGATAAGCCCTTAATTTTTGATTCATTATCCTATTTCAATCACATACGACGTCATTTCTTTTATTTTCGAATTCTTGCCTGCACTTGTAAACATGTACACGTCACAGAATTCTAACTTTCTATTGTCTTCTAAAAGTAGCGTACCGCTAACAGCTCCGGACCGTCCATGGGTGATGATGTTGGTTATCTTTATTTCCCTTACGGCTCTATCGTTCATTTGTTGCAGGGAAGCAGCAAATTGGTCTTTCCCTTTGATTTTTTCACAACCGATTTTATTCCACTGAATATCATCAGAAACATTCTCAAAAATAAAGCTTACATCTTTTTTGGCCAAGGCAATGATAAATTCCTTAAGCACAACTTTTTTAGGGGCATTTCCACAATCCTCGGGGCAGACAACATTTATATCATTGTAATTCACATTATTCAAGGGTTTATTCTCCTTTTATGCAACGATTAATCGTTTAGGTCTATTGTGGCAAATCACTTTTTTGATCCTTAAAAAATTCGCTCTGATTATTCCGTTTCTTCCGCTGCGTTTTCCAATTTTAATTCGGCTTCTGTTTTCACCGTTTGATCAATGTCTGCATCAAAAACTTGTGACCAATCTTCCTCTGGATCAAATTTCCCTTCTTCCAGTTCATATTCATTTACTGAAACATGCAGATTGTAAAGGGTTTTATAAATATGGTACACATTTTTTTGACTTTCAGTTTTACTTGCTGCTTGATTAATTCTTATTAACACGTTTAACAAATCTTGAGATGTGGAATCAGTTGATGAAATTTCTTCTGGCAAAAATTCATCAATCTCTACAGCACGCTGGTGAAGCTCATCTACAACTTTTGCTGACACCCAGCCGTCAGAGTAATTTCCATCTGGTCCATTCCTTCTGGCATTTCGAAAATAATTTCCATTCACAAGTGAATCAAAATATTCAAATTGATTTTTCACCAGTTCTTTTAATTCTTCTTCTCGTTCTGCTTCGTCATTTTCATTTGCGATTTTTTCAACCTCAGGTTCAGCAGCTGTTTCGATTTCCTCTGGAACACTTTCTTCCGTTGTATTTGAGCCTTCCGTTTCTTGAGAAGGCGTATTTATATTCATAAGTAATAAAATACCAATAATGATAACACCACAAACAACTCCAAGAATACCTTTTTTCACGTTTGAACTTCCCCTCTAAATTCCTTTGACTAATAGTATTATTTTAAGATAAAAACAAGTAAATTTTAAAGGAAAAGCTATGAATTTTACTTTTCCTCTATTATTCCTTTTATTTTACCATATTGCACCATAGCCCTTCCTATCTATTTTTCCAATTACATGAGAAAAGCGCAAGCGTCTTGATCAGCCTAGGGCAAATAAGCCAATTTAGAAAAGAAGGCGTTCTTTCCCTTCAATTCTAAATTGGCTTATGACCTCAAGTGGCTAGGCGCAGGAGCTAGACACAAAAACTATGTTAAAATTTTATAGTTTCCTTTTGAAAAAGGATCTTCCTTCGAAGACCTAAGCTGTTTTTTCTAGTAAAAAATCTCTTAATCTATCCCTTATATTTTGCAAAAACACAAGTATCCCTTAATTCCTGTGTTCCTGGTGATATTCCATCATTTTTTAGAATTCCTTCTAATGTAAACCCTAATCTCTCCGGTATCGCTCTGCTTCTGACATTATTTGAATCACAGCGTATCTCTAGCCTTCTTGCATTTAGTTTATGAAAAGCCAAATCGGTAATACCTTGAACCGCCTCTGTCATATAACCTTTTCCGCTATAACGAGTATCAATCCAGTAGCCAATTTCAAATTTGGGAATTGACCAATTGATTCGATGTAATCCAGATGAAGCCACAAATTCACCCGTTTCTTTTAAAAAGACGTGAAGGCGCAAATCGTCTCTTTTCAAAAAATTTATATGTGCCTCTCTGATGTTAAGCTCTACATCCTGTTCCGTCTGCTCGTATTGGGCAAATGGCATCCACGGCTTTAATTCATTGATAGACGCTTGAATCGCGCGATATACCGCAGAGCCGTCCCCAGGTCTTGGCATCCGAATGAGTAATCGTTCTGTTTCAACTTTTTCAGGGACATCAATTAACAATGGATTCAATCCGATCTCACCTCATCATCTCATGTTACTGCTTCATTGGAAGCTTCAGTCAACTACTGGGTTTCCTATTTCAATTAAGACCATGTCTATTCCTAAAAAAGTGGATAGGACAATAATCAGTAATCCTGTTTCATCAACTTGAGGTTGAACGAGTTTCAATACGAAAGACCGCCAAGAATAACGGTCTTCCTAAAACTTATAAATTAATTATTACCTGTATCAGGCCCAGGTCCTGGATCAATCTTAAATGGAACTTGTTTTGTTGAAACTGTTTTAAACTCTTTTACTAGTTTATTATATTTTACATCATTTTCAATGAGAAGGTCACCGTATTCCGGAACAAGGGTATGGAAGTTCTGTTCTTTGTTGTGTTTCGTAACGAATAAATATTTTTTTCCTTCCTCTAAAAGCTTATCATGTTCAATAACGTACGTTTTCTTTTCTTCCTCATCATAGCCACCTTGCTGGTTGACAACAATGGTACCAGTCAATTCGCCTTTAAGATTTTTCTTTACTTCAACAGCGAATTGCGTTTCGGGTAATGTGTTTAATTTTTTTGAGCTTTTTTTCTTTACAACTTTTCCAACAAATACATTGTCAGCCCAGCCAACTAATTGATTACGATCAGACAAATCAAGGGCAGAGGTTGTGTGAACAATAACCGTTTCTGGCTCTTGTTTGTTTTCAAGAGCTTGATCTTTAAATGAATTGGCATTAGCATAAGAAAAAATACCAACTAAGGCAAGGATGATGCCTGCTGTTATCATGAGAGCTTTTTTATTCATTATCCTTTCCCCTCCCTACCATAAACTGTGGTAATCGCTTTTGTCATGTGATTGCGGTGTATGGGCCATGTCGCTGACATATTTGGCCATAACCTGACCTGAGTAACTATGGGCAAGACCTAGCGCATGCCCCGTTTCATGAATGCCGACAATTTCTTCTTTACGATCCCCATAAGGCACCATATATTTCTTGTTGAAATAGATTTCATCTGCACCTGATGTATTTGTATATAAACCAGCCCATGTTACGTCATTTCTGGTTGTGCTCATATATGTGACATCTTCATAAACCCAAGAGTCGTCTGGGGCGATATTAATTCTGCCGACACTATTCCACTGACTGCGAGCATGACTGATCGCATTATTGTAGCCAGTCTCGTCACCATAACGAATTTCTCCATCATCAACAGAGTCATAACCTAAAAAGTGAGCCTTCGTACTAGTTGGAACTAGCAGCATCGTAAAAACTAAAGCACCAATGACAAGGGTGTACAGCTTTGCCTTCATTTCATCCCTCTCCTTTTGATCATTTTTGTATGCTTTTAGTGATAACAAGAAACTGAAAACTATGTAAAATAATTCCCTCTCTTTTTATCACCTGTTTACAGTATTCAAAAATTTCATCACATATCCTGATTAATTGTAAAATATTGAAAAATAAGGATAATATCTCAAAATGTCCAAATTTTGTAGTGCTTTTTACATAAAAAAAACAGTCCAACCAAAGAAGCTGGACTGTTTGCTTTTCAAGGCTCAATCTTATAAGGAATTTGATTTTCATACGCTTTTTTATAGGTTTCGATTAACTCTTTCTGCTTCTCCTCATTTTCTATTAATACATCACCATAAGCAGGCACCAACGTATGCCAATTCTCTGATTCAAGGTATTTTGTTGCAAACAAATAAGTTTTTCCAGGCTTTATGAGGGAATCTCCATTTATAACCGTTAATTGATTTCCATCATAGCCGCCATTCTGATTGACGATAATGGTTCCGTTTAAATCACCTTTGATCGTTTCGAGCACCTTTACGTTAAATTGGGTTTCTGGAAACCCGCTTATTTTCTTTGTCCCAGCTTGTTCGATGACTTTACCAATAAATACATGATCGGCATAACCTACCAGTTTACGAGGATCGCTTACATCTACTTCATAACCCACATCCATGTTTATAATTTCTGTTTCCGATGGTTGATTGACCATGTAATAAGTTCCAGTAAATAATCCAATCATCAATACTGCAGCCGATATCAAATAAGAGATTCTATATTTTATCCTTTTTGAGTTTTTCCGTGGTAAATTTGCAAGTGTTTGATCGATTTTAGTAGAAATAGAATCTGGTATCTCAATTTTAAGGTGCTCCTCTTTTAATCTGGATAATTGCTCATCAAGCTTGTTCATGTATATCCACTCCTTTCTCCGAACTCAAGGATTTTTCCAACTGTTTTTTCGCACGGTGAAGTCTTGTTTTAACAGTCCCTACGGGTATATCCACAATATCAGAAATTTCCTTTATAGATAAATCTTCGAAATAAAATAAAACAATAACGGTACGTAATTCATTTGACAGTTTGTTGACGGCATCCCGTATTTCAATATGGTGGTAATCTTTTTCAACCTCAGGATAATCCTCCCACGTATCGGTCGGGATCACTCGCTTCTTCTTTCGTAAAATCGCATAGCACTCGTTTATGAGAATACGTATGATCCAAGTTTTGAAATAGTCTGGTTCTCTTAAGGTTTTGATTGAATCAAACGCCTTTAAAATCGTTTCTTGAATCGAATCTGCGCATTCAACCTCTGATCTTAAAATAGATAAAGAGATACGATACAATTGTGCTTGATGACTTTTTATCAGCTGGCTAAATGCTTCTTTATCACCTTTTTGCGCCCTTATGACGTTATTATAGTCTGACAACAAGAACCCTCCCTTCTGTTCCTACACGTTAGATAATGCAAACACCTTAAAAGTTCATCTTAATTTTAAAAATTTTTTAAGTTAGTTACTCTTATAATAGGGTAAAATTTCCTCACAGAGGCTTTTTTATATCTTAAAAAGAGCGCTGATGCATAATCAGCGCTCTCACTTTACATTTCTTTTATCATCTCTACTCTGTTACCAAAAGGGTCTCTAAACTCAAAGCGTTCATAATTAGGGATCGGAACAGAGTCGATTATTTCTATATGATGTTTCTCTAATACTCTTCTCCAATATGAAACATCTTCTACTTCGTAGGCTAAATGGGCTTTTGTTTTGAATCGATCAAAGCCTTCTTCTGTTCCTACATGTACCTCAAGATTCCCAACTTGCAGCCAAAACCCTCCTCTTCCTTTAAGGGAGTCCGGCTTTTCAATTTCCTTTAATCTTAGGATACGACAATAAAAATGCTTCCCTTCTTCCTCAGCACCCTTTGGAATCGTGATTTGTGCGTGATGCAGTCCAATGATCATTTACAGTCCCCCATTTTAAATTAATTCCATTATAACCCATTTAGAATTAACAGGAGGGTCATTGGATTATAATGTTACAAAAGATAGCTTATAAATAAGCCAATTGAGAGCAGAAAGCCAAAAATGGTATTCGTTTGGCCAGTTGCTTTCATCGCCATCACCATATTCAATGGATTATCTCTGCGTACAAACCCCTGTATAGCCTGAATCGGCTTTGGGATACTCAGGAAAATAAGAAACAGCCACGGACTTATATTCGTCGTAATGACTAAACCTGTAATCCATACATAAGCCAGTACAAATAAAAATGCCAAGAAATAAATGGCTCTTTTTTGTCCCATCAAAATCGCTAGCGTCTTGCGTCCGCCCTTTATATCCTCTTCTATATCACGAATGTTGTTCGAGAGATTGATAGCACCAACAAGAATCGCAATCGGAATGGAGATTAAAATACTTTGTGTATTGATCATGCCTGTTTGAATAAAGAAAGAAATCAGTACGAAAAATGAACCCATGCAAATCCCTGCAAATAGTTCTCCAAAAGGTGTATACGCAATTGGATAAGGTCCTCCTGTGTACAGGTATCCAATCGCCATCCCTCCAAGTCCAACCACAGCCAACCACCAGCTGCTATTGCTGCAAATATAGACGCCAAGCAATAATGCAATTCCGTATGAAGCTAACGCTAATTGCAGCACCGTCTTTGGCTGCATCCCGTGACGTACGATCGCTCCTCCAATACCTACAGAGTCTTCCGTATCAAGCCCGCGTTTAAAGTCATAATATTCATTAAACAAATTCGTAGCAATTTGAATAAAAAGACAAGAAAAAAGCATCGCGCCAAAAAGCCAAAGATCTATATCCGCATAAAACATCGCTAAAACCGTTCCAATTAAGACAGGTACAAATGAAGCCGTTAATGTATGAGGACGAGTTAATTGCCATAATACTTTTCCTGTACTATGTTCTCCTGTATGTTTATGATTTTTTAATTTCTCCTGACTCATTAATCTTTTCCTTTCTATAAAAATAAATCTAACTGACTTCATTATACCTGTATGTTCATTAAAAAAGAAGATATTGCCGCAAAGCTAAGAATAGCAAAACTTGGGGACTATCCCTGAGTTCTTTGGGATTGAACCACGGCTCCTCTTTTTTGAACCACTTCTCTCATTAATTGAACCGCTTCTCTTTTTTATTGAACCACTTACCAATTTTTTTGAACCATTCACCTGTTCTGCGACCACTTATTCTGTTGATTAAACCACTCTTCTCATTAATTAAACCACTCCTCTGTTCTGTGACTACTCATTCTCCTACTTAAACGACATTTCATGTTATATTTTCTTCCCCCTTCTCATATTGAATAAGTAGAAAATTGAAAGGGCTGGTTGTTATGAGGACAAATTATCGAAGGTGGTCAGAGTATCCTTATCAAGGAGAGCAAACCCCGCCTAAGGCTTATCCGGCTCCCGCTTATTTTCCGATGTTTTTTATTAAGAGACAAGGAAACAATATATTTCTTGATCCCTTTGGGCAACGGATTCATTGGCAAATTAAACATCCTCTTGAGATTGATTGGGAGAAGGAGTTATCGATTGTTGAACAAACTTTAGCATCGTTAACACCTCAGCAAATCCGCCTCGCACAATACTGGGGAACGGTCGAAGCAACGGAGAACATGACACCAATGATTTTCAGCTTTGCAAAAAAATACCGGCTAGGCTCTCCGCATCTTGCCAGAGCACTTGGATATTTTCATGCTGCTGTTAATGATGCCTTTGTGATGTCCTGGTATTTTAAGTATCTTTGGGATGTGGCACGACCGAATCAATATGGCAGGAACCTTTCTCCTGTATTGACAACACCGCGTTTTCCAGCCTACCCTTCTGCACACGCCACTGTTGCAGGATCTGCTGAGTCGATCTTAAGCTACTTCTTCCCGCCAGAGGCCGAAAATATTAAAAAGGTGATGGAAGGATGCGCCCTGTCACGTTTGTACGCCGGTGTTCATTTTAAAATAGATAATGATGAAGGATTAAGATTAGGCAGGCAACTTGGGAATATCGTTGTACGCCTTTTAAGGACACAAAATGTAAATGATACTTTATGAACAAAAGTGCAAGCGCCTCGTTCAACCTAGGGCAAATAAGACGATTTAGAATAGAAGGCGATCTTTGCCTTCAATTCTAAATTGCCTAGACCCTAGAGGGGCTAGGCGCAGGAGTTGGATGTCGAAGCGCTTATCCACAGTTCAAGAAATTTATAATTTCCTGGCAGAGAAAAACCGAGAAAATGGAACAGCCCATTTTCCCTCCCCTCTTCTTCCCACTTCTTCCCTAAAGAAATTTACAAAAACCAAATTATTTTCACAAAATCTTTACTTGACATCTACCTGACACATTTCCCCTTTAGAGTAACTATTGTGTTAATCAACTAATTGATTACTCATCTCCTTTAAAAAGGAGGTTTGTAAAAATGATAAAAGGGAGGAAATGAAAATGCCGATTCAGACCTCATTTAATCCAAAGGGTCGCAAAGAGCTTAAACATGCGATTTCGGTGGCAGAATATCACGTGCTGCGTCGTAAACTGCTGCATTTTATGAAAAGAGATGCCAATGCTGGAGCAAATGGGAAATATTTGATTCGTTCAACATACTTCGATAATTTTGATAATAAAATTTTGAACGAGAAAAAGGAAGGGTTCCTAAAAAGGGATAAATACCGTGTTCGCATTTATGAGAAAAAAGATGATGTCATCAATCTTGAGCGAAAAAGCAAACGAAATAATTTGACATACAAATCAAAATGCAAAATAACACGAGCAGAATTTGAAAAAATGCGGACCGGTGACGTTCACTGGATGAATCAAGACGAACGAGCCCTTATTCGCAATTTATTTTTTGAAATACAAAATCACCAAATTAAACCGAAGACGGTGGTTGACTATGAACGTGAAGCATTAATGTACCCTTATGGAAATGTTCGAATCACCTTTGATACAAAGGTTCAATCAAGCTTACAAAATACAGATATGTTCAATAAACATTTACCAATGGTAGATGTGCTTGAACCAAATCTGGTCATCTTGGAAGTAAAATATGATGAATACTTGCCAGATTCTATTAAACTTTTACTTCAGCTGTCAGACACAAGGCAAGAAGCATATTCAAAATATCAATTAAGTCGCATGTATGGTTAAAAAACATAATAGGAGAGAAAAAAATGGATGCTACTAATTTTTCAGATATTTTCAAATCAAGTTTTATAGAGAAAACAACCTCATTTTCTATTATTGATTCCCTGCTTGGGATTGGCGTAGCTTTTTTAGTCGGGTTATTTATTTACGCCATTTATAAGAAAACCTTTAACGGTGTGATTTACTCACATTCCTTCAATATTTCACTAATCATTATGACAATGGCAACGGCGTTAGTCATCATGGGAATCAGCCAAAACGTATTATTATCACTCGGTATGGTTGGAGCGTTATCAATCGTTCGTTTCCGTACACCCATTAAAGACCCAATGGATTTAGTTTACTTATTCTGGTCTGTTATTGCCGGTATTTTGAGCGGTGCAGGATTCATATTATTATCTGCTGTCGGTTCTGTCCTTATTGGGCTTGTTATTCTTTTATTCGCAAATAAAATCAAAGTGGACAACCCTTACCTATTGGTTGTGAAATATGATCAACATGCTGTCGGGGAACAAATTGAAAGCATCATGAAAGAAAAAACAAAAAAATTCTCGTTAAAATCAACATCAATTATTCAAGATCATGAAATGGAAGTCACATATGAAATTCGTGTAAAAGAAAACGATGCCGAGATTGCATCCGAGCTTTCAGCCATCCAAGGCGTTCATTCTGCCGTCATGCTAAGTTATGATGGTAACTTTACAGCATAAGAAGGGGATATTAGCCCCTTCTTTTTCCCATCAAACGCAAAGTTTTAACAAAGGAGGTTAATAAAATGAACAAAAGCATGACTAGGTTTTTATCTCTATTCGCTTGTCTTGCCATTATCACCAGTGGTTGCAGCAGCAATCCGAGCAGCAGGACAAATGCAGCTGAGCTTGCTAGTAATCTCGTCACGTATGACAGCGATGATACGTATACCAGCTGGCAAGATTCAAATGTAACCTATATTCGTTTAGAGGAAACAACGGCAACGGTGGAAGAAAATGATGGCGTCATTGTTGAGGAATCACAAATATTGATTCGTACAACAGGAACCTATGTTGTAGAGGGAACACTAGAGGATGGCCAAATTGTGGTCGATGCTGAGGATGCCGGCAAGGTTCGACTTATTTTAAATGGCGCAGAGATTCACTCCTCAACAAGTGCACCTATTTATGTAAAACAGGCAGATAAGACCGTGCTGTCTCTTGAAAAGGACACTGAGAATACCCTTTCTGATGGAAAAGAATACGTTTATGAAGATGGTGAAACAGATGAGCCAGAAGCGGCCATCTTTAGTAAAGACGATTTAACGATCAATGGATCTGGTAAGTTAAACGTAACAGGCAATTTCAAGGACGGCATTACGAGTCGTGACGATTTAAAAATTACAGGCGGAACGATTGAGGTTACATCTGCTGATGATGGTTTTGTCGGCCGTGACTTATTAGCTGTAAAGGATGCTGCGATCTCGGTAACAGCAACCGGAGATGGTTTGAAAGCCTCGAATGATGAGGACGAATCGAAAGGAAACATTGTTTTGGAAAGCGGTTCGGTAACGGTTCAAGCAAAAGGTGATGGCATACAAGCTGAAAAGGCTGTTACCGTTATAGACGGAGAATATTCGATTATTGCAGGTGGAGGAAGCCCGGAAACAATTGAAAGCGCTGAACAGCCAATGGATCGTCCTTTGGGAACCACTGAGGATATGTCAACAATGATCGAACCTATGTTAGCGGGAATAGAGGTTTCCGATGAAATAAAAGAACAGCTTCAAAATGCAAAAAGCTTTGAGGAGATCCAAACAATTTTACAAAATTATCCCGAGATTCAAGAACAATTGCAAGCGTCCCGTGCCTTGCCGGCAGGTGGTGAGCCGCCGCAAATGAATGCGGAAGAAACAGAATCAGAGGATACATTTAGCACAAAAGGGATAAAAGCAGGCACTGAGATGACCATTGCTGGAGGAACATTTACCATCGACTCTCTCGAAGACTCTCTTCATAGTGATAAAAACCTAACCATTGCTGGAGGCAAAATCAAGGTTTCAACTGGAGATGATGGTATTCACGGTGGTGCAAACGTAGCTATAAACGGCGGAACCATCGATATTGAAAAAAGCTTAGAAGGTATTGAAGGGGTAAATATTACAGTCGCTGATGGCAGCATTTATGTTCATTCAGAAGATGATGGCGTAAATGTTAATGGAGGCAGCAGTGATGCGGAAATGCCCCGGATGGGTATGAATGTTTCAGCCGAGGAAGAAACAGCTGCAGCTAAAGAAGAAACAGCTGGTGAAGAATCAACGGAAGATAGTCAATTAATAATTGAAGGAGGCTACCTATATGTTGACGCAAATGGTGATGGCCTCGACTCAAATACTGCAATTAAACAGACGGGTGGGACGGTGCTTGTATACGGACCTACCTCATCTGGAAATGGTTCGCTGGATTATACGGAGTCCTACATGATGGAAGGAGGCATTTTAGTTGCTGCAGGCAGCAGCGGCATGGCCCAAGGAATTTCAGAGGATTCAACACAAAACGCGGTGATGATGACTTTTTCCGAGTTCCAAGAAGCCGGAACATCCGTCTATGTAGCAGATCAAAAAGGTGAACAAATCTTTGCCATTGCGCCTGAAAAGCAATACCAAACCATTCTCATCAGTACACCAGACCTGCAAAGTGACCAGTCCTATACAATTAGTTCAGGCGGAGCTTTAAGCGGAGAAAATAAAGATGGCTTGTATGATTCAGCACAATATAAAGATGGCACACAACCGATCACATTTACACTATCTGATATCATCACATATCTTGATGAATCTGGTGTGACAGAGGCACCTGCCGGGAGATTTGGCGGAAATGGCGGCGGTCCAAAAGGCATGGAAGGTCGAAATCCTTTTAATACAGAACAAAATACCGATACGCAAACTGAATAGTAAACAAACAAAAATGACAAAAGGAACAAAATACAGTTCAAAAAGATGTGTTTGATGCACATAGGTCAGATCCTCCAACATCTAAATTTTTGGTATTTACGGTGTTTGAGGGATCTGACCTTCTTTTGTTGCCATATCAACTCACAATAACCCCTCACCAAATTCAATTTCATAGTTTGCAATCTGATAATCACATTCTTCAAGTATTTCTGTAAACGAATCAACGATTTTTGCGTCAAACAAAGTATGTTTACAGCGAATGAGCTCTGCAGCGGCTTCTCGATAAGATAATTGAGTGCTATAGGATCGAGGGGTTGTCATTGCATCAAATGAATCCGTAACCGCGACAATTCTTGCGAAAAGCGGAATATCATCCCCCTTTAGCTGATCCGGATACCCCGTTCCATTCATTCTTTCATGATGTGACCTGACTGTTTGAATCGCATAAACCATTGAAGCTTTCGGTTCCATATTTGATAGAATTGAGGCTCCAATCCTAGGATGCTGTTTAATGATCTCAAACTCCTTTTCTGTTAGCCGATCTGGTTTTAGAAGAATCTGATCAGGAATGCCAATTTTCCCAATATCATGTAACAAGGCCGCTTTGTATAGCTCACTGCATGCATTATCATCCAGACTCAATTTTTTTGCAATCCAAATGGAATATTTTGCAACCCGCTTGGAATGGCCAGCGGTATATGGATCACGAGCATCCAGTATTCTCATAAACTTGTTTACTTTGTTTTCTAACTGTTTGGTGAACATTATTGAGAGTTCCTCTTTTCTAATATGATAATGTCAACCATTTAGCAGTTTGAAAGAGGCAACTGTTACGATCTGTTTCCTTCTTTTATTACAATGCTTCATCAGCAACCGCTAAATTAATCCTTAAAAGTAAAACATTTAAGTTATCAATATCTACCATTTATATCGACACAATTTTGTTTTTCTTTAAAATTTAATCCATTCCGCTGGGAAATGCTGCAAAAAATGAGGCTGACTCAAAAAAAGCCAGCCCCTCAAACACAATATACAGGATCTCCATCAGTCTATATCACCATATATTGATAGTTGTGGAAGAGCAGCCCCTTAAAGGCAGCCACATTGTTCTTCATTTATTATGTGCCGCAAAATGTTCGATACGGTCGGGATGAAGGCGCAGGCAGAGTGCAATATTCAATCTGTTCAGGAGAGTGGTCGTATGGTTTTGATAAAACATTAAGAAGTCGTTCCATCACACTATAGTCTCCTTGGTGCACTGCAGCATCGAGAGCTTCTTCTACCCGGTGGTTACGAGGAATAACCGCCGGATTAGAGTTCCGCATCAATTCAAGTGAGGATTCCTTCGATTCCTGCTGCTTGCCCAGTCTTACCTGCCACCGCTCATGCCACTGTGTAAATTCTTCGGTTCCAAACAGGTCTGATCCCTCATGTTGCTCAATCGTTAACGCACGGAAGGTATTTGTAAAATCTGCACGATGCTTTTCCATCAATTTGAGGAGATCTTCAATCAGGGCTTCATCCTCTTTCTCTTCATTAAAGATTCCCAGCTTAGCTCTCATTCCCTCAAGCCAATTAGCCTGATACAGCTTCGAAAAATGAGAAATCTCATTCTGAGCCAATTCAAGAGCCTTTTCCTCATCGTCATGCAGCAACGGCAATAATGTTTCAGCAAATCGTGCAAGATTCCATCTGCAAATGTATGGCTGATTTCCATAAGCATAGCGGCCTTGCCTATCAATTGAACTAAAGACGGTTGCCGGGTCATAAGTATCCATGAACGCACATGGGCCGTAATCAATCGTCTCTCCGCTTATCGTCATATTGTCGGTATTCATTACGCCATGAATAAAGCCAACTAGCTGCCATTTCGTAATCAGTGCAGCCTGGCGCTTGATCACTTCCTGAAGCAAGCGGAGATAGCGGTTCTCATCAGCGGGAACGTCCTGATAATGCCGTTGCAATGTATAATCAGCCAAATCCCGGAGATGTTCTACTGTGCCCCATTGTGCTGCAAATTGAAAGGTGCCGACGCGCAGATGACTGGCTGCCACTCGAGTTAGGATCGCACCAGGCAGTTCCGTTTCCCGGTAGATGGGCTCACCAGTCGTGACCACTGCAAGGCTGCGCGTGGTCGGAATCCCAAGGGCATGCATCGCTTCACTAATGATGTATTCGCGCAGCATCGGTCCAAGCGCAGCTCGCCCATCGCCCCCGCGGGAGTAAGGCGTTCTCCCTGATCCCTTTAGCTGAATATCAACCCGTTCTCCTTCAGGAGTGATCTGTTCGCCAAGCAGTAAAGCCCGCCCGTCCCCAAGCATGTTAAAATGCCCGAATTGATGCCCTGCATATGCTTGCGCAAGCGGTGAAGCACCTTCAGGAATCTTGTTTCCGGCAAACACGGCTACTCCATCTTCATATTGCAGAGCCTGGGCATTCAATCCAAGGGATGCTGCCAACGGTTCATTGAGTATGATCAGCTTTGGTGACTCTACTGGGGTTGGATTGTGGCTGGTAAAAAATATTTTCGGCAGCTGAGCATAGCTGTTATCTAGGTTCCATCCTGCTTCACTTTTCTCGTTCGTCATCAAATCTCCTCTCTTTCTTTGTATTCTCATTCCAATCATGATTAATATGTTTAGTGTCTGTTTCCATGTTTTTATTATACCCTTTCTTTTACTAAGCTTGAGCATGTTCATTGTTAATGGATGTAAGAAAAGCGACACTCCTTCTAAAATTTACGACACATCCTGCCCCATGCAAAAAAGGACAGATAAGAGTAGTTTCTTGGTTTCATCTACCCTTCTCTGTCCCATTTTTATTTTTCGTATTGCTGCTCAATTTCCCACTGCTTTTTCCTCTTTTACCTGATCCGCATAATTCTCCTTTGGTTTTCGCATTTTATAAATCGCAATCAATAAAATAAACCAAACAGGTGTGACGAATAAGGCAACACGGGTATCTTCCGCCAGTGCCAGCACGACTAGAATGAATGCCAGGAATATTAGGATCAGATAATTGGAAAATGGATAAAGCGGCATTTTAAATTTATTCTTTTTCGCAAGATCCGGTCTTGTTTGACGGTATTTTAGATGGCAAATGACAGTAATTCCCCATATATAAATAAAACATACGGTAGAAATACTTGTAATCAGCGTAAATACTCCTTCAGGCATCACATAGTTCAAAACAACGCCAATTAGAATGACGGCAATTGAAAAGAACAATGCATTGGAAGGTACTTTACGTGAAGTAAGCTTTGCAAATGAAACAGGTGCATTCTTTTCTTTGGCAAGTGAATAAACCATCCGGCTTGTACTAAATATAGCGCTATTACAAGCAGAAGCTGCGGATGTTAGGACAACAAAATTGACGATACCTGCAGCTGCAACGATACCAATCGCCATGAAAACTTGAACAAATGGGCTTTCTGCCGGATTAATGGCACTCCAAGGATAAATACTCATAATGACAAGAAGTGCACCGATGTAGAAAATCAAAATTCGAATCGGGATATTATTGATCGCTTTTGGGATTACTTTTTCAGGATCTTTTGTTTCTCCCGCTGTAAGTCCTACGAGTTCAATGCCAACAAACGCAAACACGACCATTTGGAATGAAAGGATAAACCCATTCATGCCATTCGGGAACATACCCCCGTGGCTCCACAGATTCGCGAAGCTGGATGTGCCAGAATTTGTGGAAAACCCTTTTATTATCATGAAAATCCCAACTACAATTAGTGCGAGAATTGCAATAACTTTAATTAATGCAAACCAGAATTCCATTTCACCAAACAGTTTAACGGTTGCAAGATTCATTATTAACAAAATAACAAGGGCAATAAATCCTGGTAACCACTGTGGTACACTAGGGAACCAATACTGTGTATATAGACCAACAGCAGTTAAATCGGCCATGGCAATGCAAATCCAGCAAAACCAATAAGTCCAGCCTGTAATAAATGCTGCCATATTACCTAAATAGTCTCCTACAAAGTCAACAAAAGAATGATAATTCAAATTGGTTAAAAGAAGTTCTCCAAGGGAACGCATGATTAAAAAGCAAATGACTCCTGTAATTAAATAAGCAAATAAGATCGATGGTCCGGCCAAATGAATAGACTTCCCTGCCCCAAGAAATAACCCCGTTCCAATTGCCCCGCCAATGGCGATTAGTTGTACATGCCTGTTTTTAAGACCTCTCGACAATTTTTGTTCTTCCATACACCTTCCCCTTCCCTTACTAAAAACATTTGAAGCCTGGTCTGTTTTATTGTTATATCTAAATATCAATACTCCCCCAAAAAACTTTATCACTAAAATAATATCAAAATTACAGAGACGAGAAAACTAGTTGTTAACCATTTACTAATCCATTTGTTTCCGTTATTCTAAATGATTTATCAAACAGAATAGGTCCATGATGTTTAAACATATCAAGTTTATCAAAATAAAAAAAGGAACTATTCCACTTTTTTAGGTATAGTTCCTTTTCTCTATTAAATATGCAATTAATATTTAAAGCTGTTCGTAACCTAACCTCGCTCAAAGGTATTTATTCCAAAAAGATATTTGGCTTTGCAATCTTTGACGTAATGATTCCAATTATACAAATATTTACGGAAGAAAAAAGGAATGCATTTATTCCTAACATATTAAACCCAGCTGTTAGTATTAAGCCGTCAATAATCAAAATAATAACACCTATATTGACAGAAATAGAATCTGATATAAATTGGGCTAACAAGTCGGTTCCTCCCGTGCTTGTTTTATACCGAAGCATGATTCCTACTCCGATTCCAATAATTGCTCCACCTAATATGACACTGATATAGATAGAAAGCAAAAATTGAGTTCTTAAAGGCGTTAACCAATCAATCATTATAGAAGTAGCAATTAAACCTAAAAAGCTATTAAAAAAATATGTTCGTTTATAGAACCACGCATAGATGAAAAGAGGTATGCTTAAGAGAAACATAGCTAAACCAGTTGGGAAATTAAAGTAATAATGCAATATAAGAGCTATTCCTGTAATTCCCCCGTCTAACAAATGATGTGGAACTAAAAAACCATTTATTCCAATGCTTATCAATAAACTACCTATTAGAATAGCAGCTATCTTCTGGAAAATATAAATCACCTTTTAATTTTTTTACTATAAATCTATGTACAAGCATGTAATTTAAGAAGTAAGTTATGATTTTTTATTTTGCAATTTCTATGTCCGATAAATCAGTGATTCACTTATAACAGTTCCGCTGTATACATTATTGTTTTTAACAACAAAAAATACCTCCTAATCAAATCAGGAGATATCGTAATAAGAGTGTTAATTTAGAATTCAACCCTTAATTCGATTCTTTTTTCTTCTTTTGTAATGAATTTTTAAGTATTGAACCATGCATTGTGATTGCTAATAAGATAATAACGGGTAAGTTCTCAAGTAAAAAAGTAATAAGCATACGATCCCTTCCTAAAAGTACAGTTATAAAACATACATCCTATACTTTATTTATTTTTAATCTACATAAGATACTTATCATAATCATAAGATTAGAGCATTTTTGATAACCTCTATTCATAAATCAACACCAATTGAAATCATTCTCTGATTAAACTTTATAAAAACCCCTTAAAACCCTTTATTATTCTTCATGCAGCAAATCCTGCTACCTGCAATTTTATATTATGTTCCACTATTGTCCTAGGACTAAACATTTGCCTAAAATACGATGAACTATCTTTACAGAATGTATCTTAACATTCGATAGATGAGGGGACATGGACAGTAATAGCAGATTTCCACAAAAAATAGAGGGTGCCAGAACAGGAATCAGCCCCATTTTAGACACCCTCTATAAGTGCAAGTGATCATTTATACAAAAGCTTCTACTGCAAGGTTTTCTAGACGCTTTTTTATCTCTTCAACATTCACATGTTTTTGCGCAACACCTGTTTCCATTGCAGCATAAGCAACAGATGCTGCTACATTAGCTGCCACTCTTGGATCAAAAGGATTTGGAATGACATAATCGGGATGTAAGTCTTCCTCTGCAATCAGTCCAGCGATCCCATAAACAGCAGCTAACTTCATTTCTTCATTAATTTCTCTTGCTTGAACATCTAACGCACCTCGAAAAATCCCGGGGAATGCGAGGACATTATTGACCTGATTAGGAAAATCAGAACGGCCTGTTCCAACGACAAGTGCTCCTGCTTCTTTAGCATCCTGAGGCATAATTTCTGGTACTGGATTAGCCATGGCGAATATGATTGGATCTTGATTCATCGACTGAATCATTTCTCTTGTGACAGCACCTGCAACTGACACCCCCACAAATACATCCGCTCCGACAAGCGCATCTTCTAACAGACCTTGTTTTTGTTCGCTATTTGTCATTTGGGCCATTTCATCTTTAAATGAATTCATGCCCACTGGACGACCATCATAAATGATTCCTTTTGTATCACATAAAATGACATCTTTTACACCCATATGAAGAAGCAGCTTAACAATTGCGACTCCCGCAGCACCTGCACCGTTTACAACAACGCGAATATCTTCAATTTTTTTATTCGCTAATTTTAACGCGTTGATTAATCCGGCAGCTGTTACAATCGCTGTACCGTGCTGGTCATCATGAAAAACCGGAATATTGCATTCCTTTCGTAATCGTTCCTCAATGTCAAAACAGTGAGGTGCTGCAATATCTTCTAAATTCACTCCGCCAAACGTTGGTTCTAATAGTTTCACAACTTCTACCATTTTATCCGGGTCCGTTGTATCCAAACAAATCGGAAATGCGTCCACATCAGCAAATGATTTGAACAGTAATGCTTTCCCCTCCATAACAGGCATGGCTGCTTTTGGTCCGATATTACCTAAACCAAGTACGGCAGTTCCGTTTGAGACAACGGCAACCAAATTTCCCTTCATCGTATACTCATATACTCTACTCTCATCTTTATAAATGTCCAAGCATGGCTCTGCTACGCCTGGAGAATACGCAAGACTTAAGTCCTTTGTATTACGGACGGGAACCTTTGAATGGACACCAAGCTTTCCTTGATTTTCCTTGTGCATCTTGATTGTTTCTTCACGTAAAGTTGGCATTTCATGTATCTCCTTTTAAAGTTAAAAAATGAATTTTGATTACTGTACTTTTTCCTGCTTTTTTTCTTAATTTATTAGCTTAATAACTTCATTAAAAGCGTTGCGATGATAACCGTTGACGCTCCGCCAAGTCTTGTCGCCACTTGAGCAAATGGCATTAATGACATACGGTTGGAGGCAGACAAAATCGCTACATCTCCTGTTCCTCCTAAACCGCTATGGCATCCCGTTACAATGGCTGAATCAACCGGATACATTTTCATGAATTTTCCGACAATATAGCCCGTACCGACCATTGCAACCACAACAGCTGTACAAACAACAACATAAGCCGGAGTGACAATCTTCACAACATCCTCAAGCGGAATGTAAAGGATACCTAGCCCAACCATAAGCGGCCACGTTAAGCTTGTGGAAACAAATTTGTATAAATGATAAGCACCCTGTTCCATTTTGGCAGGTATTAGTTGAAGGCACTTAACTAATGTTGCAGCCACAATCATCAAGACAGGACCCGGAATCCCCAGGAACTTATGGGCAAGTGCCCCAAAAATGAAGAAGCTGCAAGCGATCAACAATCCTGCTCCCATTAACGAAAAATCAATCGGCACTTTACTCGTCGTATCTTCTTTCAACCCGTCTCCGCCTTTTGTTTTGACGAGTACGCCATTTCCGGAAAGCTCCGGTTTTCGTTCACCTAAGTTTTTCATTAATCCCGCGCAAATGATCGCAACGATATTGCCAATCACTGCTGCCGGAATCATTTGCGAAACAAACGCTTCTGCAGGCTCGCCTAGAATTTGCGAGTAAGCCAGCGAAAGCGGCAAAATCCCCTCACCAATTCCTCCACCAATAATCGGGACAATGATATAAAAGAACGTGTGCTTCATATCATATCCAAACAAGGATCCTACCGATACTCCTGCCGCAACAGATGCAAGGGTTCCTAGGATTAGTGGAATAAACATTCTTGTGAATCCTTGAATAAGAACACTGCGATTCATCCCAAGAATACTGCCTGCAACTAAACAAGAAATATATAGATAAAGAAAGTTTGACGTTTTCATTAAAGTTGTGACCGCTTCCAGTGAAGCTGGATTAAACAGGTCATAAAATACTAGAATAGAAGGAACTAACAGAGCTAAAATCGCCGGTCCCCCAATATCTTTTAAAATCGGGATTTTCATACCGAGATCCCCAAGTAAAATTCCCATTACCATGATGACCGCAAAGCCTCCGATCATATCCGGCGGAAGTTGATTATAGACAGATGCTGCATAAATAATAGCTGCCAGCACTAAGTAAAGCGGCAACGGGATGACCCCTACCTTGAGTTGTTTGAGCCGTTCTAACAATCCTCTTTTCTCTTCTTTTTTCTCTATTATGTGAAGCGTTTCCAACTTTTTTACTGATTCCATGTTGATGACCTCCTTTTTTCTTGTACTCTATGTTAGTCGTTTTGTCGAAACATAAATAGTTTTTGTAACTTATGTAAGTGTTTTTGTCATTAAAAAAAGTAAGCAGCCGAATGACTGCTTACAAATATTGTTTGATGATATTGCTTTTTTCTTCAATATATTCATGCTGATAAACCGGCCTTCCGATCGTTCCATAAATCACTTTTACGTCAAGTACGCCAATATCTTTTAAGAATTTCAAATATTTTCGAACCGATACCCTTGAAATTCCTGTACGGCTTACCACATCTTCTGTTGAAAATGGACCTGTTTTTATACTCGTGATCACATTCCAAATGATGTTTAATGTATCTTTTGTCAACCCTTTCGGTAATTCTTCTGGAAGCCGTTTTTCTTCCTTACGCAAAATTTGCTGATCCAATTCCGCCTGATTAAGGACTTGCTGATTTTGAATAAAAGCTGCTTTCTCCTGATATGCTGCTAATGCCTCACGAAAACGTTCAAATTCAAATGGCTTAATTAAATAATCGACAGCCCCCAGCCTTAAGGCCTTTTGAATTCTGTCGATATCAGATGCAGCCGAAATAACAATTACATCGATTTTCTTTTCACTTTCTCGTATATATGAAAGCAAATCCAGTCCATGTTTGCCAGGCATAAAAATATCCAATAACAATAAATCGACTCTTTCCTTCTCCAATTCATAGATTGCCTGCTCAGCTGAAAAACAAACAGAAGCTAATTCAAAGCCTCCTACTTGTTCCAAGTAACGTTTATTAAATTCTGCCACCATCGGGTCGTCTTCTACAATCATGACACGAATCATTTTGCATCACCTTTGCTTTTATATGGAATGTAAACAGCAAACATCGTTCCTTGTCCTTTTTTTGAGGAAATGTCCAATTCTCCGCCAAGTTTTTTTAAGCTCTTGTTTACTAAGTAAAGTCCAAATCCACGATCCTCTCCCTTGGTGGAAAAACCTTTTTCAAGGATATGGTTTTGTATCTCTTCAACTATTCCGATTCCGGTATCCTTCACTTCAACTGTCAAGATTTCATCGGCATAATCAAACTCCACTTCTATTTGTTTGGACGTGCTGCTTTCAACTGCTTCAATGGCGTTATCGATGAGATTGCCAATAATCGTAATCAATTCATGAGTAATGCTTGCATCTTCAGGTTCAGGCAATTGATATTCTGATTTGAACACAAGCTCAGCACCTGACTCCCTTGCATAACTCAGCTTCCCGAGTAAAAAGCCGGCCAGCACGGGATCTTTCATTTTTCTTGTGATAAAACCTACCTCGTTTTTGCTATGGTCTGCGATTACACTAATATAATCAGCCAGCAGATTATATTGACGCATATGGACCATACCAAGAATGACATGGAGCTTGTTCATAAATTCGTGCGACTGTGCCCGAAGCGCCTCAGCGTATAACCGTACACCTGTTAGCTGCTCAGCCAGCTGGCTGATTTCCGTTTTATCACGAAATGTTGCAACAGCACCAACAATCTTGTTTTCGACAAGCACAGGAACACGATTAACCAGCAATGCAACACCTTTTATGTTTTGTTCTTCATCCAATTCAGCTTGTCCTGTTTGCAAAACTCTGCTTAACCTTGAGGTAATCATATAATCATCGATCTTTTTTCCAATCGGATTTTCATTTAAGCCAGCTTTTTGCAAAATCCCTAATGCGGCCTTGTTAATAAGAGTAACCCTTGAATCTTGGTCAACCGCTATAATCCCCTCGCGAACTGATTGTAACATGGCACTTCGCTCCTTAAGCAGCTTTGCAATTGCAATCGGCTCAAGCCCAAATAAAATCTTTTTAATATATTTGGCCAAAATGACTGCTCCGACAATTCCGGTTAAGATGCCAAAAATCGTCCCTGCATAAATGTCCCAGCGGCTTTTTTCAACCGCTTCATTGACCTTCTCAAGAGATATGCCCACCGCTACTGCTCCTACCTGCTTTCCGCTTTCATCGAATACCGGGGTAAACGAACGCAAGGAATGGCCTAACGTGCCTTTTGAAATCGAAACATGCTCTTTTCCTGCTAAGACCGCTTTTTCATCTCCTCCAACAAACCGCTTTCCTACCTTATTTGGGTCAGGATGAGATTTACGGATTCCCTTCATATCCATTACGACTACAAATTGTACGTTTGTAACAGCTTGTATGTTATTTGCAAATGTCTGTATGTCCTTTTCATCCCTACTGCCGCTTAACCCTTGAATCACTAGCGGCGAACTTGCCACCATTCGGGCAGCATTTCCTGCTTTTTCAGCTTGGCTATCCTCAATGCTTTCAGCAACAGTTCGGCTAATGAGCAAATCGGTTATTAGTAATGAAAGAGCAACAACAGCACAGACAAAAAGCGTGATCGTTGTCTGTAAACTCCATTTTCCTTTTTTCATCTCTTCACCTCAATGGTTCAGCATGCTTTTTCTATTTAAATGATCATTCTTCTAGAATAAAATTGATCGTAACTAATGATTACCTATTATCATAACTCAATAAGTGGTACTGATAGAAGTTTTGGTTCATAAAACCAATAAAGCCGTAAAGAAAACTTGGCTGGCGCCAAGCCTTTAGGCGCAGTGCGACTGCCTAGTTGCACTTATACTTAATTCTTAAAATTTGCCACTACGTCGAATTCTCTCCTGCGCTGCAAATTTATACTTTCTTAACGTGCAAAAAAATACACCTCCCATATGTCAGCTCTACTAACATATAGGGGGTGCAGTTGAACACGAAAGCTTCCATTTTTATCTCTTATCCGGTTATTCCTTCAAAATAAAACCAGCTCTCGCCATGTCTCCAAGGATATCTTCAACCTCTTCCGAAGACTTTCCGATCACAAGTCCAATGATCTTCGTTACCTGTTCCTCATCTGGAAAATAACCGGGATCTAATAAGCTTAACGGAATAAACTGTTGCTTATCTACAAATTTTTCAACCACTGGAATGGCACTGTCAAAATGACTCGTCCAATTGAAGTTGCAAAGTCGCATGAACGTTGTGGCAAATCTTTTTTGAATATCATTATAGAGCAAGAGTCCGCATGTCGATGCATTAAAGCGAACATTTAAATCAATAAAATAATATTGACCTTTATAGAGCAGGACATCAAAGCCTGCCATTCCGATATATCCCTTATCCGCTATATTTTTCATGACTTCATAGCCGGTTTCAATAATGTCAGCGATGTTGTGATCAAACTCGGTTGTAATCCAGCTTCCTGAGAAATTGCCATCCTCTGTTACAAGTTGCTCTGATTTTCCTAAAAATTCAATTTCTCCCTCTTTGTTGACCATGTAATGAACAGAAATATTCTGCTCGTAAGGGATATACTCCTCAACGATGATCGATGATAAATCACCAAAGCTTTCAGTAATCTCATCCAGCTGCTGTTCCTCATTAATAAGCAAGACTCCGTATCCCCCAGAGGTCGGGCGGCCATCCCCTGTTTTTAAAACAAAAGGCAGCTTCGGCTTTTCCTCTAAAATTTGTTCTAAGCTCATCATTCTTCGCTTTGGGATATGTTGTGAAGGAACAAGCTCAGGTATATTCCGTTTATCACATAAATAGGCTAACACTTTAGGGTCAACCCTGTACTGATCTGTTGATACCTTTTCTTCAGGGTGTGGATATTGAAAAATCATCTTTTTATTTTGATTAGACAGAAGCTTAAGAACGTCTATATATTCATCTTCAGTTTGATACGTATAAAGGATAGGCGGCACCTGGAGCCCTGCTTTTTTCAGCAATCTTATAGCTGGTTTTGTCACACATGCAGCATGACAAACAACCGGTGTGTTTCCAATTACGCTTAATTCCCTTCCTGTGAGAGCGTCCAAGCTTAACAAATCCCCTGAATAATGCTGATAATCTTCAGCATACAATTTGGGATTGTAGATGATTCCTTCTCCGTAAATGTCTTGCATTGAATAAGCTGGACGAAATTTCATCATTTGTTGACCTTTCGTCGTTGTTAATCTTTTCGCTGCTTCTCCCATATTAAAACCTCCCTGAATTCACCATATTTTGTAAACTAGTATTTTCGTTTATTCATAGCTTTCAAAAACTTAATTTTTAGGAATTCTAGTATTCTCTTTCTACCTTTTATGTTTGGTATTATCTTTTTTATTCACTGAATGGACAAACCTTAAACCTAAATTTTTAAACGCTATATTTTTTTCATGAAAGTATTGGTTTTAAAATAATGACAAAGGGGAAGATTATCCTCCCTTATGAATCAGCCCATTTAAGCAAAAATACTACTTACTTAATTTTTCTATTGTTTTTGCAAGTAATGCTGTAAATTGAGGGAATGTCTTTAAATCGGTATACTCGTCTTTTTCATCATGTGAAAACTCACCCATCGGACCTATTCCATCAACCGTCGGTATTCCTTCAATTGCCGTAAAAGAGGCGTCAGATCCTCCTCCTGAACTTACCTCTCGTATCGACATATCAAGCTCAGCAGCAGCTTCCTGTATGACGTTAATGAGCTGCTCCGTCTCGTTTGTTTTCTGCATAGGCGGTCGATTAATATCACCCTTTAGCTTGGTACTGGTTCCTGATACATGCTCCTCTTGAGAAATTTCAGTCATCTTCCTGACGATCTCGGCAGCCTGATGTTCCTCCTTAAAACGCACATCAATTTTAGCTTTTGCAGCCGATGGGACGGTATTTGTCGAGGTCCCGCCTTGTACCAATCCTACATTTACAGATATCCCTTCATCATAATCATTTAACTCCTGGAGCTTGAGAATTTTATGAGATATTTCCTCAATCGCACTTCTTCCCCGCTTCGGCTCTACACCTGCATGTGCACTCTTCCCCTTCACATCAAGTGTAAAGAGGCCAACACCTTTTCGCTCTGTCACAATCCCTCCATCTGGGCGGGAGCATTCAACGACTAACGAATACTGTTTATTTTCAGCTGCCTGTTTAATGAGAGGCTTTGAGGTAGGTGAACCGATTTCTTCGTCACTGTTAAAGATAATATGCACATTTTTGTAAGCGTCAGATCCGGCTGCTTTTAACGCCTTTAGCGCATATAAAACCTGAACATGACTCGCTTTTTCATCATTCACACCAGGACCGAAGGCTTTATCTCCAATCACCTTGAACGGGCGTTTTGCCGCTTCTCCCTTTGGAAAAACTGTATCCATATGGGCAATAATCAAAATTTTCGGGTCGCTGTCACTTGTGGCTTTCACCTCCAAATGGTTACCAAGCTTTCGCTCAGGATGTACTTTTACAGTCATTCCGATCTCTTCAAATTTCTCTTCTAAAATTTCCCCTACTTCATCGACACCCTCTTTATTGTAAGTTCCGCTATCTGTATTCACGAGCAGCTCCAAAAGCTCAATCATCTCTTCTTTTTTATTTTCCAAATACATTTCGATCATATTCCTCTCCTCATTTTTACTAGTTTATAGGTTCTATTACCCGCCACATTTGGAAAAATAAACATTCAGGGGATCTCCCTAAATAAGAAATGCGCAAGCGCCTTGGTCATCGCCGTACAAACTGGAGGAGCATCGACTGAGATAAAGGAAACACGGTGAGCGAAGCGAGCCGATGTTGACTTATCGTAGGGAGATGATCTGAAGTTTGATAGGCGATAGGCGCTGGAGCTAGACACCGAAACTTAGTACAGAATTTTATACTTTCCTATCACGCAAAAAAGGAATACTAGACTGCATATTGCGGTCCAGTATTCCTTTTTCTCGATAAAACCTATTTATTTCGTCTTGGATTGTTACGAGAATTCATTGGGTTGTTTAGATCCTTCATGTTTCGATCTTGAAATAAATTTGTGTCACTCGTCGTAATATTCGATTGTTGCGAATTCTTCCATTCTGAAATATCAGGGCTTTGAATCGTCGTTTGCTCCACTTTATTACCCAATTTGTCCAGTGTACGACCAGCCGCTTCTCTTCCACCTAACCCGAAGGCCAATCCAAATGCAAGTGTGAATCCTCCCAAGATTAAGATAAACGCAGCATTCACAATCGTACTAGCTACACCTAATTGATTAAGTGCCATAAAGAAAGCTAATGTAATAATCGTATATTTAGCGATATTGCCAAGCAGCTTCCCTTCTGTTTTTTGTTTTACCATGCTCTTAACTACACGTTTGACAAGGTCACCCAAATAAAATCCAATCCCAAGAATGAGAACAGCAGTTAACACCATTGGGATATAAGCTAAGACAACCGTTAAGATTGAAACTAAACGATCAAGATTGACAAGTTGTAATGCTTCGATGGTAAATAGCAGTACCACGACAATCTGTGCCGCCAGACCGACTAACTCTGAAATGGTTAATGTTTGTGTACTTTTTTGCAGAGACCCTAATCCGATTTTCGAAAGAATGCTGTTAAACCCAACACGTTCCAACAATGAAGTGATGGCAGTTTTCACCCATTTTCCGACCCATGTACCAACGGCAACAAGAAGTATAGCTATAATAATGTTCGGAATCATATCCATAATTTGACTAAGCATTCCTACTGCTGGCGCTGAAATACCATCAATGTCTAATGTTTCAAGTGCCGAGATGATAACCGGGATTAAAATAAAGACATACACAATCGTCCCTATTAGTTGGGAAAGTGATGTTTTATCAAGTGCTTTCTCAACACCTAATTTCTCTGCTAAGCGATCTATGCCAATACTTTGCAAGAAATTCACGAGAATTTCCTTTACGATCTTCGCTACTAACCACCCAATAAATAGAATGACCGCAGCACCAATAACATTTGGGATAAACGTAAAGAAGCTATTCAACATGCCTTCAAGAGGCTCTGAAATTGCGTCAATTCCCAGCGCTGCAAGAACAGCCGGCAAGAATAGAAGCAATGTTAAATAAAAGACTGCTTTAGAAGCAGAGACTACCGCATGATTTGCCTGATTACGGTCACCTGTCAGCTTCCAGCGAGATAAAAAGCCTAGAAAACGGCTATTCCCCCCTGCCTTTTTAACTAAGAGCGCTAATCCTGACGCGATCAACCAAGCCACAACGGCAATCAATGCCGCTTTTAATAGATTTGGTATCGCAGCAGCAATGACGCCTAGTGCTTGTGAAATCGGCTGCGCAACATATGGCAAGCTTAACATGTTTAAAAACATCACAAATGCTACAGCCATAATGATCCAAAAAACAATCTTACTAATAATAACTTCAGATGAATACTTAACCGACTGGGAAGTACCTCTGTCTCCATCAGAATCTGGTTTCATCCATCTTGCCATTTTGTTATCTAAGTCGGTACGATGCAAGGCTGCTTTTACCGCCTTTGCAATAAGTGCTGCTACAATCCAGCCTATTAATAGAACGAAAAGCGCAAGCACTAAATCTGGTAATCTACTGAAATAAGCCATCCAGGAATCTGTTACTTCGTTATAATCCATTATTTTCTTCCTCCTTTAAAACTGCGATTAAGTGTTCTGTTCGTTTCACAGTCTCCTTTCCCTATGAATCTGCTTGCTAAACAACAAATTTTCTTTTGTTTGAAAGGATAAAAAGGAATTGAAAAAATTGGATTATTGGCGAAGGGCTATAGTTTTTTACACTATCCTCCATAAAATCTAATACTTTCTGGTGATAGTATAAAAGAATGTGTTTACAAAAAAAGAGGACGGGTATGCAAGAAAATGAGGACGAATAATTTATGAAGGAGGAATGAAATATGAATATTACCGAAGTTATGACAACCGATGTTGAAAGCTGTACACTTAAAAGCTCTTGCAACGAAGTAGCGATGAAAATGAAGGAGCTAGAGGTAGGCTCAATGCCAATTTGTGAGAATGAAAGATTAGTAGGGATCGTAACCGATCGCGATATGGTGATAAAAGGAATCGCAAACAATCTATCAGGAGAAACGTCCATTTCGAAACTAATGACCGAAGATGTCATAAAAGGAACGCCAGATATGTCCGTGGAGCAAGCGGCAGAGATCATGTCACAATATCAAATTCGCCGTCTTCCTATTGTCGAGGGTGACAAATTAGTCGGAATGGTCTCGCTTGGTGATTTAGCCGTCCATAACAAATCAACGGAAAAAGCCGGAAAAGCCCTTGAGGATATTTCCGTTCCAGCCGAACCGAATCATTAATCTTTTGAATGGCCCAAAACAATACGAGGAGTGACAAAAATGCCATTATTGGAAATAAGCATCATTCCCATAGGAACTGATTCTACCAGCTTTAGTTCAGAGGTCACCAATGTTGTCCGAAAAATTGAGGAAAAAGGATTAACATATAAGTTGACCCCTACTGCAACCGTCATCGAAGGTGAAATCGAACAACTATGGGATATTGCCAAAGACATGCACCAAGAAGCATTATCAGCAGGCCCTGACCGAATTGTCACCAATATTAGCATCGACCATCGTACAGATAAACAAATGGATATGAAGCATCAGGTGGATACGGTTGAGAAGGAATTGGAATAGATTGATAGACAAAGTGAGCACCCTCCTACATGACAAAGTATGAGGGTGCTGGCTTTGAACTTTCCTTATACGTAGAATGAAAAGACAAAATGATTCAAGTCGACGAAAAATTGTCCCTCATAAATCGCCCTGAAATCATCCGAATAGTTTTCCGAAACCGTTACATTTTTCATGACCTTTCCCATGTAAGCTTATTATATGTATTTGATCTATTGGCGCGGCGCCAATAACATCACTGAGACCCCGACTAAGCATATACCCGCACCTAGTCAATCATAAAAATCAGGTGTTTTTTTATCAATGCCCCATCCCCATAAGATAGACAGAACGATAAATACACCACCATAGGCAGCGTACACTCTGCCGAATGATGGAAAAGCTTGAAAGGTGGCAATCACACCATATAAAGCAAGTGTGAGCCCGCCAAAAATCCCCCAATATAATGGCTTTCCCTCTCTTAGCCATAACCAAATCAAATAACCCCCGCCTATTTCAGCAAGTCTTGCAAGGATAAAAAGCATTGTTGCGTAAATGATAGCAATCACTCCTTTTCCTTAAAAAAGGTAAAATGAAGGCCATGTAAATTTCTACGGCTTTTCTCTCCCCTATTATTCTCCAGTTTTGGCGAAGCGTTCAATTCTCTCGCCAATTTCATCACGAACGCGCTGAAAAAACGCCCATTTTTCTTCCTCTGTGCCCTCAGCTTTTGCCGGATCATCAAAGCCCCAGTGCACACGTTTAATATGTGGAGGTGTTACCGGGCAATTGTCTGCTGCATGACCGCAAAGGGTCACAACTAAATCCGCGTTGTTTAAGATTTCAGGATCAATCACATCAGAAGTTTGATTTGAAATATCAATTTCCGCTTCCTTCATTGCCTTCACTGCATTTGGGTTTAATCCATGTGCTTCAAGCCCAGCACTTTTTACTTCCCATTCGTCACCTAAATGCTTTTTTGCCCAGCCTTCTGCCATTTGGCTTCTGCAGGAATTTCCAGTACATAAGAAGTATATTGTTTTTTTTGACATGTTTATTGCTCCTTTTAAAGTAGATTAGTGAATGATAAGTAACCAAATATAAAGACCAACAAGCGTAATAAACAATGTTGGGATCGTTAAGATTATTCCTGTTTTAAAATAGGTGCCCCAAGAGATTTTTACATCTTTTAACGATAAGACATGGAGCCATAGTAGTGTCGCCAACGATCCGATCGGTGTGATTTTTGGACCTAAATCCGAACCGATTACATTTGCATAAATGAGCGCCTCTCTGATTACACCGGTCGTATTCGTATCAGAAATAGCCAATGCATTTATCATCACGGTTGGCATATTATTCATGATCGAAGATAGTACAGCTGCGATAAAGCCCATACCAACGGTTGCAGCAAATAATCCCTGATCAGCTGTTGCCTGAATTAAATCAGCCAACACATTTGTTAAGCCAACATTACGTAAGCTATAAACCACGACATACATACCAATTGAAAAAAAGACAATCGCCCATGGTGCACCTTTGACAACGGTTTTTGTGTTAACCGCAGAACTTCTTTTTGCCATAAATAAAAAGAATATAGCCACAATACCAGCGATGATGGAAACAGGGATTCCTAGAAATTCAGATGTAAAATAGCCAACTAGTAATATCCCCAAAACCACCCAAGATAAGTTGAACATCTTTTCATCACGAATCGCTTCAACCGGTTTTTTTACTTGAGAAAGGTCATAGTTTCTCGGAATGCTTTTACGGAAAAAAAGAAACAAGAACAAGATACTTGCAGCTAAAGAGAAAAAGTTAGGTATCATCATACGAGATGCAAACTCGACAAACCCAATTCCAAAAAAGTCAGCGGATACGATATTCACTAAGTTACTAACTACTAACGGCAGTGAAGTGGTATCTGCGATAAACCCGCTCGCGATAATAAATGGAAAGACCATTTTCTCGCTAAACTGTAAATTTCTAACCATCGCAAGAACGATAGGTGTAAGAATTAATGCAGCTCCGTCATTTGCGAAAAATGCAGCGACAATCGCTCCAAGAATACTGACATTTACGAACATCTTTATGCCATTTCCTTGTGCAGCTCTTGCCATATGTAAAGCCGCCCATTCAAAAAAGCCGATCTCATCTAAAATAAGTGAAATAATGATAATGGCAATAAACGCTAATGTTGCATTCCAAACAATGGATGTTACATCCAAAACATCTTTTAAATCAACTACACCTACGATGAGTGCTAAAACGGCACCGCCACATGCAGACCATCCGATCGATAATCCTTTTGGCTGCCAAATAACCAGCGTAAGTGTGAGTAAAAAGATCACTGATGCCAAAATAATTGATGTCATTTTGTTAAATCCTCCATCTAGTCACACGAAATTCGTAAACCCTGTGCTTCTAATTCTTTAATCCGGTCATTCTGATCAGGCAAGTGCTCAAGGATGTTTTGAACAAGCGGATAGTATTCACTGCTTTTATTTAAAGAATAAAAAATCCACTGCCCCCTTCTTGATTCCTTGACAACTCCCGCATCTTTTAACTTACGAAGGTGCTGACTAATAGCAGGCTGGCTAGCCTTAAAAATCTCTACAAACTCACAAACACAACAATCATTAGAATCCAGCATTTTCACCATTGCCAGTCTTGTTTTATCACCTAATAGCTTCAAAATGACTGCAGCTTTATCAATTTCAATGAATGATTCTGCCATTGAAACACCTCCATTTTTCATTCGCATATTACTATATAATAATTTAATTATATATTCAATAAAAAAAGTGAAAGTGAGTGATAGATACGTAGAGTACGTGAAAAAATCTTAGATCGTACTGATTAAGAAGGGGCACTGATATTTTGAAAGATGCTGACCATTGGTTTAAGACACTGACACTGATATAAATCATCAAAATAGATCTATTGTTACAAATCTGGGCATAAAGAAAGCACGAGGCAGTCCCCATGCTTTCACATTTCTTAATATTTATAAGATTGTCCGCCATCGATTGGAATAACGGCAGCGTTGATGAAGTCAGCCTGGTCGGATAGCAGGAATGCCACTAAATATCCTACTTCTTCTGGTTTACCAAAACGTTTCATTGGGTTTGGCTCCACAAATTGTTTACCCACTTCTTCCCAGTTGTCTGGATCAATTTGTTTTAGCGATCCTTCAACCATTGGTGTCATGATGGCGCCAGGTGCAATGGCTTTGATACTGATTCCGTATTGACCATATTCAACTCCAGAGTTTCTTGTTAATCCAACCACACCGTGTTTGCTTGCTGCATAACCGGATTGGTTTCCTACTCCGCGAATACCGCCAACAGAGGCTGTGTTGACAATAGAACCAAAACCTTGTTCTCTCATGACTTTTAATACATGCTTCATTCCGTAAAACACACCATTCAAGTTAACATTGACTACTTTATGGAATTCCTCAATGCCGAAATCCTCTGTTAGGTTTTGTTTCCCTTCGATCCCTGCGTTATTGAAGAAGCTATCGATTTTTCCGAATTTCTCAACTGTTTCATTTACATAGTTTTCAACTGCTTTTTCATCTGCCACATTTGCCGTGATCAACAATACCTCTGCGTTTGGTGCAACCTCTAACACTTTGCTTTTTGTTTCTTCTAATGAAGCAGCATTTAAATCAACGAGTGTTAGCTTTGCTCCTTCTTTTGCTATTTGTAAAGCAGATGCTTGGCCTAAGCCAGATCCTGCACCTGTAATTAAGACCACTTTTCCATCAAAACGATTGCTCATTTAAGTTTCCTCCTTTTTTACCAACTTAAGGGAATACCCTATCATTAATAGAGATATCCCTCAGATTATTCCCAATTAAAATATCTCGCATTAAAGATATCTTTTAGTAAGTATCCCCAGTCATTAATAGATCCATCCCGATGATTTTTTTATTGTGCCGTATATCCGCCATCAACTGTTAATGTGCTGCCAGTCATGAATGAAGAATCATCAGAAGCTAAGAATAATACAGCTTTTGCCATTTCCTCAGCTTGACCAAGGCGTTTTAAAGGTGTGGATGCAGCTAAAACTTGCTTGCTTTCTTCTGGAATAATAGGTGTATCAATAAAACCAGGGCATAACGCATTAACTCGAATATTTTTTTCTGCGTATTCAAGTGCAAGTGAACGAGTTAAGTTAACAACACCGCCTTTTGCTGCATTATAGGCTGCTGAACCAGGTGATCCAACCAAACCGTACATAGATGCTGTATTCACAATCGCACCGCCACCTGTTTTTAACATTTCACGGATCGATTCACGTGCTACTAAGAAAACACCATCTAAATCAACATTTACGGTGTTTCGCCATTCTGAATACTCTAAATCATGTGAAGGGTGAACGCGGCCGATTCCCGCATTGTTGAAGACAACACCTACCTTGCCGAATGTTTCAACCGTTTGTTTAAAGATATTTGCGACTTCTTCTTCACTCGTAATATTTGCTTTTATAAAAAGAGCTTCAGCATTAAGCGCTTTCAACTCTGATTCAAAGGCTTTTCCTTTTTCCTCATTTAAATCAACAAGAACCACCTTGGCTCCTTCTGATACAAATAAACGTGCGGTTGCTGCTCCAATACCAGATGCTCCACCAGTAATAACAGCTACTTTGTCTTGTAATTTACCCATCATACATCCTCCTAGTGTTAAAATTTTCTCCTCATACTGGAGAAAAGTACTAGACAGATCTACTATCAGTACTATATTGCTTACAATTTAATTGTACTCCTTTGTTCACATTTCACAATCATTAAGATATCATTAAGTGTCTACTAGTTAGACACTTATGATGAATCTGTCTATTTTGAGGGAGGTTTTTTCATGAATAACGAACAAATTACAACATCAGGGCGACAAAATCGTACAGAAGTACATTTAAAACAAGCATTAATAGAGCTTATAAAAGAGAAGGGCTACCATTCCGTTACGGTAAAAAACATTGTCGATTATGCCGCTTATAACCGCAGTACCTTTTATATTCATTACACGGATAAAATTGAATTAGCTGAAGATTTACTTGCTTCCATGTTTCAAGGTTTAGAAGCTTCAGTAGGCAAACCATATGTATCTGGTCACAAGGTTTATACCTCCAAGCTTAAAACATCATCTTTTAATATCGTTTCCTATATTTATAAAAACCGGGATTTTTTTGAGTTGATCAACTATGATGACACGTTACCAGGATTACATACACGGTTTCCGCAAACGATCTTAAAAATCTATAAGGAACAATTTATCTTCGAAACAATTAACAATATCCCAGTGAATATGGACTATTTCAAACGTTATACAGCCTATGGCTTTTACGGCCTCCTTCATAATTGGATCCAAAATGGTTTTATAGAAACTCAAGAAGAATTTATCCGTGAAGTTATTGAACTTACGAAAACACATATTTACTCATTTGAGTATATTGGGAATCAGGAATAAGGCCACGAACCAACTCAATATCGTGACTAAAAGAATACACGACAGGAGCTATGATTCTAAAGGTTATGATCATTTAAAGGTGTGGTGTTTACGGTACATAATACGACGAAACACCCTCTTTATTACATGAGGGTGTTCGTTATTAGCACAACCTATTAAAAGTATGGAACGTTATAGCTGATAAAATCATCTCTTCGAGTGATGATTCCCTTCATTTCCTCTTTTGAAATTACCTGTTATCTTCGCCATTATTATTTGTATTGCCTTTTCATCTTCAGCTATGCTGATTTTCCTTAAAAACCTCTCTGCCTCTTTCCCTTTTAGAATTTTTACTTGTTTCCCATGATAATCTAAAAATACTGTATTATTTTTATTGATTCGATAACTAAAAGGAGTTTCGTCTAAACGATTTCGCTTATCAATATTGTCCATTAAATTCTCTTTCCTGGCCAACCGTCATTTTCCCAACTGCTTGCGGTCCAAATATCAAGACAAATTTTATATATCCTCCTTTATAATCATTATCTTTTACTATCTAATTCCCTTTGTTAGCAGTAATTCCTTCTTTAAGTAAAATTTCCAGTAATTGTTACAAATTGGAGGTATATCGGATTAGAAACTGTAAAGTAAATTTGGGTTAAAATCCCCTTACCAGTAAATTCCATAAGGGGTAAGATAACGTGGTATTTGAAATTTTTGGAATGAGGTGAGTTTAATGAGAGCATTGAAGAGAATTTTGTCGTGTATTTCCATAACTTTTCTAGCATTTTTTGTCCTCTTCGGTACATCCAGTTTCTTTACCAGCAAGGCCTCTGCAGAAACCCACACCTACGATGGGAAGAGTCCTTATTATAACAGCTGTGCTGCGAGTGGAGTTACAAAAAAGAGTGTGACCATTTACAGAGACGGTGCTTCAGCAAAATTAGAGTTGAAATTTAGTACAGTATGCAAAACGGCTTGGGCAAAAATCACGCTAAGTCGACCTGCAAAAACGGATGGAGAGGCAACTGCCTTAGTTGTTCGAAACACTGACAATAAGCAATATAGCTGTGCTTCTCCTGGAGGAAATGGTGAAATTAATAAAGGTCAAACTTCATGTTACACACCAATGGTATATGATCTGGATCCTCGTAAAGCAAAGGCAGTCGGTTACTGGCCATATACAGCAGGGGAAACGGACTGGTATTAAAAAACACATACGTTAATTTGCTAATTTGTAAAGAAAGGAATGAACCGTTTGAAAAAAAAGCTTAAACTGATTGCTCAATCAATGATGCTGATCTTATCGACATTGATCGTTTCTGTTGGATTTGGGAATCATCAAGCAGCTGCAGAAACTCATTCATATGATGGCAAAAGTCCTTACTACAATAGTTGTGCAAGCTCAGCTGTAACAAAGGATAAAAAATGGATTGATTCCATTTCATATGTAGAATTAAAATTCAGCACGAAGTGTAAAACGGCCTGGGCAAAAGTCACTGTTACCCGACCTGCTATATATAACCTTGAAGCTGATGCTAGAATCGTACGGAGCACAGACGGCAAAGCCTATACGTGTAATAGCTCTGGAGGAAACGGAGTAGTTAACAAAGGGCAGACTTCATGCTATACAGCAATGGTATATGATTTAGACCCGCGCAAAGCACAAGCTCAGGGTATACACGCGATCCCTAATAGTGACGCCTATAATAAAGCAGTAACGATCTGGTACTAGTCTAAGTAACAGTAATATTAATGCATGTTTCAACTTAACCCCCGTTCTATTGTAGGACGGGGGTTCATCCAATCCAAAACTTCCTGCCACTATTTCAAATAATCCCTGTTATCTTTTTTATTTTCCACAGTATATATCGATTACCAATAACAAAAGATAATACAAAATAATAAGGAGCAAAAATACATGCAGGGTTTTATAGAAAATTTAGACTTAGGTGCCAAGGGACTGTGGTTTCCTGTTTCAGTAAGCATTTTATTAGCTGTTATCGTCCTTTTTATTCCTAAAAAGAACATTTCTTGGCGGGAAATCTATATTACATTCGGGGTTGTAGGGTTTGTTACTTGGTTTTGTGATGGTCTTGTTGCCAGGGAATTCGATCTCTTGGATCTGGGACACCCTAATAAAGCTGGACTTGGAGATACTCTTTGTTATACCTTTGTACCATCATCACTTGCCATATTATATTTAAATTACTTAACAAAAAATAACAAATGGAAATTAACAATCATATTCACTGTCATATCGCTTCTCATAGATATTGGAATGGTCAATGTTGGGTATATGAACTATAAAGGCTGGAATTGGTTAATGTCAATTATTGTTTTTCTTATCGTTTTCGGCTTTTTATTACCAATACATATTAGGCTCATTAGAAATGAAAATAACTTTGGGAAGTTACAATCCACCTAGTTTATAAAAGATCTCCTAGATAAAAAACCATACTAACCATTGAAAGGAGGGATAAAATGACGAACGAATCTAGGAATGGATCTAATGTAAGTCCTTCAAACCGGCAAAGGTTTAAGGAAGAAATAAGTATGGAAAACCTGGCAAAAGAAGCACTAGCTAAAACAATTCGAGAAGGTGGAGCCTTTGCAAGAGAAAAATCTGATCAAATCAAACAATAAAACTGATAATTAAACGTTAATGTTAAGAGAAATTACTTATGTTTAAAATCATTATTGGTGCCTATCTTAAGATGTCAACCACTCAAATTGCAAGGAACAGGCACCAATATGATTTAGGGAGTTGCAGGATAAAATGGTCATCTTCAATTGGTTCTTTATTTCATCTAACAATTTTGCTATGTAAAAATATCCATCATTTATTAGTGGCTCATTTTTAATAGATTGGAAATAAAAATTATGGTTTTATTGCATCTAATATTAGTGAAGGAAAAACTAGTTTATCTCCTTGATTTCGAGGATCAAACTTTTTCGAACGAAAAATAACCCCCTCTTCACCATTCCATTCATTGATGTGAAAATGACTTGTTTCATCAAAGTATTCAAGTAGATTTACTGTAAACCCAGCAGTTTCAAACATGTTTGCTAGACTTTTATAAGTATGGACTATTTTATGACTGGCAGCAGGATGATCTAATGGACCAGGTCCTCCTACTTTAACGATGTTTTGGTAATCCTTATCTGGAAAGTATCCATCTGGAACCGCACAACGAATATAGCCCCCAGGTTTTAAAAACTGATAACAAAGTTTTGCCGCTTCAATCCCCTCTTCAAAGGAAAGGTGCTCCCAGACGTGTTCAGCGAGTATAGCTGTTAGAGAATCTTTATCAAACCGAACCTTCCAAGTCGTTATATCTATTAAATTAAGTTCATTTTCCTGAGTATGGATCCAACCTGGGTTATTATTGTACTCGCCTGCACCGATCACAACTTTAATGTCTGTTTTCTTTAGTATCACGTCCTTACCTCCCTAAGTTCCTTTTCTGAAGCATTTTGTATTTCGGAATTACATATATAAAAGCAAACATGCTTGTATTAAAATTTTCCCTGTAACTTCATATTTTTGTTATTGAAAAAGGACACAAACCACCAAACAATTAAAAACAAGTAACCGATCACCACATAAATTGACCAAACAGCACCTTGCAGGAATTGAGCAAATATATATTCAAATTCATTCTGCCCTTCTCCTCTTCCAATACAACCTAACAAAGAAATGACCGGAACTGTCATCAAAAAAACGATGCCGGTAATAGACATTCGGATATTTCTTTTTCGAATTAGGCTATATATGACTGTTCCAAATGTGATCAGCAAAAATGAATAATAGATTAGCCAAAACCAAGCTGGTAATGTCTCGGTACTCACATTTCTCACCTATTCTTTTGAAAGTTTGATTCTTCTATAGTAGAACCAAATTTGTAAAACATATAAAAAAAAAATAGTTTCCACAGCAAACTAAAACATGTTGACTGAATTAACAGCCAAACAACCTTTAACCTCCAAAAAATAAATCTAACAGATTGCTAGTTCTTGATGACTTTTTATTATAAAGTTCGGAGTATCCGCAATTTGTACAATAGACAACAACAAAATGATTATGTTGAATATCCATGAATTTTGATAACCCAGTACCTGAGGTTGCGATTTCTTTCGTTTTAGCCCCTTTATGGCCACACTTGATACATCCCTTTGCATTCATATTTATCACCCTTTTACCTTTTATAAAAGATAATACGAAATCTTCGTAAAAAAAGTTTCATTTGATAAGCTTCCTATGAGCGATTTTTGAAAAGGGATGAATTTAAGTTTCTTTATGATTAACAGCAACAATGACAAATCGATGCTCATAGTTTAAAATATAACCATTCTTTGTTATTTCATGATAGGCATTCAACAGCTGATTAAAGTGACCTTCTACATTAAACCCTGGAAACTCCCACTCAATCACTTTGACATAATAAATAAGAGCTTCCATTTTAAAAAACTTTTGGTATGGAAAATATTCATCAGCAAACACGGTCTTAAATTTATGCTCGTTTAAAACTTCTTTCACAGTTTTCATAGTAAAGGTTTCATAGTTTGGAAGAAAGTTCGGAATAAGCATATTGGATAATCGTTTTCCATTTTTCCCGCCAACCTGCTGAGTAATGAACACACCGTTAGGTTTTAGAACTCTTTTTACCTCTTCAACACGAAAGGATTCATGTCTATTTATAACAAGATCAAAATGATCGTCTGGAAAATCAATGATGTCATCGTCGCCTATCGGGGCTAGCTTTATCCCTAAAGGAACCAATTTGCTCTTTAATAGATTTATATTAGGTTCCCAGCCTTCTGTTACCGATGTTTTTTCATAAGGATGATGTAAAGATAGAAGGAATTCTCCTCCCCCTGTGCCCATATCAAGTAATTCTATATCTGAAGACAAATACTTCTTTACAATTTCTGTATAATCCCAGGGAAGTGTTTCATTTTCCCAGCTATCCTTTATATAAGAAAAATCCCAACCCTCAAATGGTACTTTTTCATATTCAAGCCATTCTTTTTTTAACTCATTTATGTTCATACTAACTATGCCTCCACTGTTTTTTCTTTGTGGACGATACAGTTAACTGACAGACACTAGGTTAAACTCGATACAAGCTCCATCAGATTTACTAACTGTATCGAGTAGTTAATTCGTTTCATGTTAATAGATTGTCCCCTTTGGAATAATTTGTTTTCAGGAATTCTGAATAACTCTTTTTCTAAGTAAATATGGCACTGTTGTTTTACTGTATATCATTCCTTTTGATTCGCTTGTTATATGTATGTATTTTTCAGCTTTTTGAGAATCCATCCAAATGATTTCTTCAATTTCTTCTGGCATTGAAATGTTCATTTCCCCACCGATTATTTTCCCGCTAAAAGTAAAGAAAATGGTGTGATGTCCTTTTTCTTAGAAAAATGCCTCGCCGACAGAGAAAACACCATGAATTTCTACATCCAAGCCCGTTTCTTCCTTTACTTCTCGAATGGCAGCTTCTTCTAATGTTTCTCCTTGCTCAACTGCTCCACCAGGAAGTGTATAATAAGATGATTTTTCTCCCTTATTTTTAACCATCAATACATTTTCTCCCGACTCATCAAAGAGCAGTACATATGTAACATCTACTCGTTTCATAATTTAAAATCCCTCCTTTTTTTATAACTGTTATTAATTAATCGTTATCATTTTAAAACTATAAGGAATAATTAATCGTAAAAATCCATATGTGTTTTTTCCCGTCTGTAATAATCCAGTCTGTCATGCAGCGTACCTGTATGAAATTCAAACTTATGGCCATCAAGATCGGTAAAGTAAATGGATTTTTTATCTCTTTCATCTCTTGGGCGGCCTGAGAGGATCTTTACCTTTAACTTCTTTAGTTTGTTGTAGAGATGATCAAATTCTGCTTCATCTATTGAAAAAGCGATATGTGTGTATGATTGCATGATTTCATTACGGGGAATATCCTTTTCTTCATTAAGCGCAAGCCAGATCCCATTTAAATCGAAATAAGCAGTGCTTCTTCCCTTTACTAACAATCTTGCATCAAACACATTTTTATAAAATTCGATTGAATCCTCTAAATTGGACACGGAAAATAATAGATGGTTAAGACCTTTTATTGACACTATATCACCCCAAAACAAAGTATAAAATGCTTTCTTACCGAAGCCTTTAAAAGATTGTTCTCTTCGCAATAAAATTTTTGCCTTGTTTTTAATCATTTTGCAAATCTTATATGCTTCTTTTGTTCATTAATGTTCAAATCTGGTAGATGGGTTTCAACATGAACAAGTACTTCTTCTATTAAACTTTCCATGTCCTTCACACTGTTTTCTGGAGATCCTATCAGGATATTGCTCATACGTTCATATAGCTTTTCAGGCTTAATCCTCATTTGTTCAATATTGTGATGCATCCATTTAAATGAAGGATGATGCACATACATTTTGTTTAAACCGAACAAAACACCAAACAACTTTTTTTGCACATCGCAAAACACTTCATAGAGCATAAGCCAATCTTTTCGATTCAATAAGGCCTCTCGGTTATTCCAACGATTTTCCAGCCAAAGATTTTCCGAAATCATCTGCTTAGAAAGTGCTAAAGGATACACTGCGATTTTCTTTTTTAGTTCCTTTATTTGTTCTTCCCCAAAAAGAATGACACCATCATCTATCGAAGCAACCACACATTGCTTATCATAGTTCGTTTCATACCTGTCCACTACATCATTTATAAAACGTTCAACGGTTGAGGATAAAAAGTTGCTTATTTCTGCTTTTATCCCATCTTTCGTTAGAAAAGACTCAGACCATTCTTCCTCCTCATAAGGATGATAAGCCAAAATCGAGCCTCCAATCTTATGAATAGGAAGTTGACGATCCTGATCTTCCGGTGGTGTTTTCCACAGAATATGAATTTCAATATCTGAATGCTCATCATGCAAGTTTTTTGATACCGATCCAGCAAGTAAAATGGCTTCAATTTTACTATTTTGTTTATATACTGCTGCTAATTCGATTGCTTTCTGTTTCAAATCCATCTGCTTTCTCCTCTGCCTTACGACTATTCCACGCCACTTTCTAAAATGGCAAACGTCTTCTTCTCACAATTAATTTCCGCCATTGCGCCATATGGCAAAATGCATTTCGGTTCAGTATGGCCAAAATTCAAGTTATACAAGATTGGCAATTCCTCCAACTGATATTCCTTCATCACCGATTTGATGGCTTCTTTATATTCATCGTAATATTTCTCGTCTTGTGGTTTACCAAACACAATACCGTTCGCTTTTTGCAAAATTCCTTGTGCCGCATAATTTCGCAGCCAATACTTAATAAGATTTGGTTCCGGCTTTTCCTCAGATGTTTCAAAGAAAAGAATGCTATCCTCCCAATATGACTGATCCGGCCAGATGTCGGTTCCTTTCGCAAACTCAAGTACCTCAATACAGCCACCAATCAAACGTCCCTGTACGACTCCGGAGCCTTGAATCACCTCGTAACCTGTGTTCTTATTCATTTTACGTCTTCGGTGCTTATTGGCTATATCCCATTCCAAGTACTCACTAGTCCATTCCTTAGCTGGTTGAATATCGCCAATAACTTCATTTGAAAAAAATGTTCGCTTTACCATTTCAATCGTATATGGATCCATTTCCACATTCTCTGCAAAATCAACTAATATAGCTGGACCGTAAAAGGAGGAAATCCCTGCTTTATGGCAAAATAAATGTGAAATCGTCACATCTGAATAACCTACAAATATTTTTGGATTCGCACGGATCACTTCAAAATCAATATAAGGAAGTAAGCGGATGCTGTCTTCTCCACCGATATTCGCAAAGATACCCTTAATTTTCTTATCTTTAAATGCCGTCATCAAGTCTTCCGAACGCGCTTGAGGATGGTGATAAAGATAGTCTCCACCTTTTAAGCTATTCGGCATTGGGATCACATTAAGGCCAAATACTGCTTCTAATCTCTTTACACCTTGCTCATAACGCCATCTTATTTCAGGATCACCCGCTCCTCCCCATGACGGACTGACTGTCGCGACTAGATCTCCAGGCTGCAAGCCCTTTGGTTTAATCAACATTTTGGCACCACCTGCTATCGATTTTTTATGACTCTATTCAATCCGTTCTATTATTTTTAAGATAATAGATTTATAGTATGAAGGTTGATGTGGAACAAATTTATCCCTTCCCACATTTTCTTCAATCAAGATTTTATCCCCGGCTTTATTTTGTTTAAATCCCTTTACCTTAATTGTTTCTTTTTCACCTAGCCAAAGTTTGGCAAAATCGTTAAATGTAGCTTTCACAATACCTGAAACCTCTTCAGCTTGAAGTGTAAAGTCATCAAATGTATGATCACTTATATATAAAAAAGCGTTTGCTAATTCTTTATCGATGAAATTTTCTTTTATGACACAATAATGAATGATGCCTAATGGTACTAATTCGTCATAAAGAACATCAATTCCTATTTCCTCTTTTATTTCTCTTATTCCATCCTTAACCGTTTCATCAGCCAACAAATGTCCAGCAGCCGTAATATCCAATAAATTAGGATAATCTTTTTTAGTCTCGCTGCGATGCTGCAAATAAATATAATCGGTCCCTTCTTCTTTACTAATGAACCAGCAATGAAACGCTTCATGCCAATATCCTATTCTATGTACATCCTTACGGGAAGCAACACCGATTTGATTTCTGTCATCGTCAAAAATTTTTAATTGTTCCAATTCCATTTATCTATCCCCAAAATGATTCCAATAATAATATCCATTTTTGATCTCCGTGTGCTCTTATATTCTTAAAAAGATAATAACATTAAACCAAAAAATGTAAATGGGAATATTGTTAATAAAACGAAATCATACAAATGGTAAAAGGCGTGTTCATCATTAAGCAAAGCACACGTATACAAAATATAAATAATCTCTTTCTCTAACTATCTTGGAATCTGAAAATATCATAATAACAAAAAGCTTTTCTATTAAAAGGTTTTGTTTTTATTAATTTTGGGAAGGTGATTTAAAAGCATTATTGAAAAAGGGGGATTACCTTGTTCGGCTTTGAAGACATGTGGACATTCTTTCTTTCACTTTTCTTAGTATTTCCACTTGTGACCATCATCCATCAAATCGGCCATTTATTTTTTGCAAAGCTGTTCGGCTGTCATGTAGATATCCATATCGGCACAGGAAATATGCTGTGCAAAATAGGCCCTTTTTATATCCGTAAGCTTTACTTTTTTGATGGTTGGTGTAAATATAAAGCATTACATCAAAAGAAGAATGGAAAAGCGAAAAGGATTTTTGTTTATCTAGGCGGTTCTATCTTTAACATCGCAGCCATTATCCTTGTTAACGGCTTAATTCTTCAGGAAATTCTTCATCCTAATATTGTGCTGTATCAATTTGTTTATTTTTCTGTTTACTATGTGTTTTTCTCTCTATTCCCTACTGATCTCTCAAATGGTTGCCCAAGTGATGGCAAGGCCGTAATCAACATCGTTTTTAATAAGCAGTTTGAAAAAGACCCGATAAATTAACCCTGATCTGTACCCTTAAAAATAGACAGTTTATAAAAAGACCTTTATGCACTCAATAGATGGCCTCGGTATTGTTCCGGGGTCATCTTCTTTAATCCCCATTGATATCGGTACGAATTATAGTAAACCATATAATCTTCAATTACCCCTCTTAGCTGTGTGAGTGTTTGACATGAAGAGGCATCAATTTCATCTTTTAAATGGCCAAAGAATGATTCCATTGGTGCGTTATCCCAACAGTTTCCTTTACGAGACATTGATTGAATAAATCCAAGTTTCTTAACCTTCTGTCGATATTCTGGATTTGTATAGTGAAATCCTTGATCAGAATGGAGAATAGCTTCTGGGTGAACGTTTCCGTCCAAAGCAGCAATTAAGTTATCAAGTGTTCGATAAACAAGTCTCATTTCCAATGTTGTCGAGAGATAATAGGCCAAAATTTCGCGTGTAGAACCGTCTTTAACACATGACAAATAAACAGGTGTTCCATTTTCTAAATAAAGATAAGTGATGTCGGTAAGTAACACTTTACCAAGCTCACTATGTACAAAGTTTCGATTCAGGATATTAGCACAAGTGCGGTGTTCTTGTGTTGCCTGAGCCATTCGTTTGTAAGGGTTTGACCTTCTAATTTTGGACCTTAGGTTAAACTTATTCATAATACGATAGATTTTCTTGAGATTCATCACAGTGAAATAGTCATTTTCTAGAACCATTCTTATATCTCGTCCACCTGATTTACCATTCTTTTCATCGTAGATTTGTTTTATAAGTTTAAAATCCTGTTCATCCTTACGTTCTCTTTCGATACGCTTAGGTTCAGCCTTAAGCCAGACATAATAACTTTTGCGTTTTACTGCAGCTAATTCACACAGATAGGAAACCATCCTAACTAGACCATGTTTACGAATAGTGGCCTCAATTAGTTGGAACTTTTCTGATAATGTTAGTCTTGTTTCTTCGCCTTCCTCTCTAGTTCTTCTAACTTTTTTAAGAAGTCGTTTTCCATCTCTAAGAAAGCTATACGTGCTTCAGCCTTTTTTAGTTTTTCTTCTAATGTAAGATCCTTCGAAGATGGACGTCCTGTGCTTTCTTTTCCGCGACGCTCATTTTTAAAACCTTCTTCACCATACTTTTCATAAGTTTTTCGCCAACGTTTTAAACATTGTAGAGGCTTTTCATGGCCAATTATGTCTAGATCAAATCCATATTCAATGAAAATATCTTTTGGCCCTTTGCCATTTTGGTTTTCTTTAATGGCAGCAATTTTAAATTCAGGTTTGTATGAGATCGACCGGTCTGATACATGATTGACATTTGGGTTGTTCTCCAGTTGTTTACGTTGAAATTCATTAAAAATAATTTTACTCATATTAGTTCCCCGTTCTCTCTATTTGTTTTGATTATAACGGGTTTTCTATGATAAAACATAAAAAATCCCGAATAATGGAATTTTTTATAAGTGTCCATTATTCGGGAGACAGTTCACCCTTTTTTAAAAAGTCCTCTTTATAATAAAAATTTACAATAAAAAACTCGTCATCACAGAATGACTGAGTTTTTTATTGGCTAAATCTTATCAAGTGATAGGTCAAATCATTTGGCAGTCGTTTACTCAGATTCCCCTTTGTGAATGTCTTGTTGGTTTTTTAGCCGATTACGCCATTTATATAGAAAATAAACAACAATTGTACAGCATAAGATAAGTAAGATAACTAGCAAGAAATGCTCAATCCAAGCAAAAACAAACTGCCATTGATTCCCAAACACATAACCGATACCAATGAATACCAATACCCATAAGAATGACCCTATATAGGCATACAAAGCAAATGTCCGATAGGGTATATGCATGATACCCGCAAAGTAGCTGTTAAACTGTCTAACACCAGGCAAGAAGAAACCAAAAAGAAGCATTTTATTCCCATATTTTTCATAAGCATTTCTCGTTTTCTTTAAATATTTCGGCTTCAAATGCAGCCATTTACCGTATTTTTCGATTAGTGGCATACCAAACTTGTTTCCAATCCAATATGTAATTGTTATACCCAACAATACTCCTGAATACGCCGCAGCAAGCGCTGGTAGAAAATCGAGAATTTTTTTGTAGGATAAATATCCGGTGTATGCTAATGTCGAGTTTCCAGGAGGTATTGGGGAAGCAATTAGCTCCAAGGGAAGACCAATCAACAACACTAAATATCCATACTGAGCAAATAAACGTTCAACAATTTCCATAAACTCTCCTCATTCCCGCATACTATATTCATTGTGTTTACTATAGAGGAAAGACGGATTTCTTATGTCTATATTTTGTCCAATATTGTTAGTATTTGTTGATTATTTAACTTTATACAATAAAATACAACCAAACTTACATCCAGTGTCATTTCAGACCCTTTCCTAAAAGCAAAAAAGGAACAATTTCTCTCGAGAGGGATAGGGTGGATGCTGACGACTAGACCTGTGGGAACTAATAGTTAGATCATCTACTTTTTCTTACAACGTAAGTTATTGCATTTGTTTTTAATAATATATCTTCATTATTCCGTACTATTTTGAATTCCAAAGGCTTTACTAATTGCATTAAAACTTCCCATCCATCGTAATTACGTTGTAATTTGCGGATCATATCTTCTGTACGGATGTTAATTTCTATTAAGGCATCTACTTTTTTATTTGTTTTTATATCAATCTCTTCTACTCCCGAATTGATAATAATGCAGTTAATTCCATCTATTTTTGTTCCTTCTTCCATTTGCCTAAAGACATGTTCAAGGATCGTTTCTGAAGCCACATGCTCTAAACTAGATACAGCAACAATGAGGTCATAGCTATTTTGTTTAATTTGATAATCCCCTATATCAGCTTTTTCTAATACAATTACATCATTAACACTATATTCTTTACTGTATTGATCCAATTTTTCTAACGCCGATTTTAATAAATCAACACAGACAACCTTACCATTATGATTTTTAATCGCTTCGGCTATAGGAATACTGTTTCTTCCCACTCCACACCCTAAATCTAATACCTGGATATGGTCTTTTTTTAATAAAGGCAGTAAATCCAGCACTGTTTTAACGGGTTTAGATAGCCAAGAACCTTCTTCAAATAGTTTATAATTCTCGTAACAAAAATCATGGTACTTCTTTTCCTCTTTACGAATAAAATCAAGTTTGTTCATAGGTTCATCCTCCTCCGATAAACATTCTATATTGAATAAACTGTTACCCTCTTTACTATCAAAAAAACGATCCTTCGTTTATTGAAGCATCGATCTCATTAGTAAAGAAAAAATCATTATATTTTATACTAATTTATTATTGGTATTTCCTTACCATTAACCCAATCAAGTATAAACAGTATTTGGCGTGGATTTATATGAACAGGCAGATCGGTCTTTCGGAAAAACTTGTGATCTCTACTTTCGACATCAACTTGTTTTAACTTTCCTTTGTATTTTTTAGAGATAAATATAACTTGAACACTAAATACCTTGTCTCCATTCGGATATCGAACAAAGCATTGCTCTCCTGAATATATACCAAACAAATCTAAACTAGTTACATTTAATCCAGTTTCTTCATAAACTTCTCTCTTCGCTGTTTCTTCGAATGTTTCTCCAACCTCCATCATTCCACCTGGGATACACCAATTATCTTCATCAGTACGATGCTGTAATAATATCATACCGTTATCTTCGATAATAACCCCACACCCTACTGTTAATAGAGTTTCGTGACCAATATGCTTTCTCATTTCCTTTATATATTTCAATTTATTAATCGCCTTCCCATAATAATTTAGATGGAACCGCATACTTTTAATCTTTCCATTAAATAAAAATGCCATTTTTCTTATTAAGAAATAGTGTCCCTTTACCACTAAAAAGTAAATTTTCCACCATGATAACAATAGTAATGTTCGGCTTTAAGATTTTTAAGCTTTGCCAAAGACTGTTTTGCTTTCTCAAGATTTAAACAAAAGTGTGGGTTAGCGATGGCTAATTCATGATTCTCTTTAACTGCTGCATCACCTGTTATGACGCTTTTTAAACTAGGAAAATATAAGGAGATATGCCCTGAAGTGTGACCAGGTGTTGCTACTACTTTGCATTTGTTATTCAAAATCATATCTCCATCTTGTACCTTTCTATCAATTGGGACATGCTTCAAACTTTTTAACTGCTGTATAAACCACGCTCCAAATTCTTGTTCTTCATCCGGCAAATTTTCTAGCATTTCTTCGGCTTGAACCAATCTCTCTGACTTCTTTTCACCACAAATGTATTTTGATTCTATTTCACTAGCTATAATGCTTATCCAGGGATACTTTTCTTTGAAATCATATAAAGAACCTATGTGATCATCATCATAGTGAGTAATGATGATATTTTTTAGATTTTTCATTTCATATCCACTTTTAATAATTTCATTTTCAATTAACGTCAAAAAATTAGCATACCCTGTATCGACCAGGGTTAGTTCATTATTCAAGATAATTAAACTAGGATATATGGTATTTTTTTGTCCATTAAATTCAATTGGCAGTTCTATTATTTTCATCTTTCCTCCATACTCTCTTTCTCTCATTTCCCCACAAAAATGGCACGTTACGCCAGATTGATGAAACAAAAGGTACGCAATTTGTTTATTGATTTTTTATCGGTACATATAAATCAACCTTGCATTTCCCTTCTGGATCTTCAGCAGGATTATTCAAATTAAATTCAAGATTAAACCGGTCATAATCAGCTTCATACTTGCTAGTTGCTAACCATTCTTCATACATATATTTATAAGCAAGATTCAATTTTTCCGGTGTATCATAAAATGAATACAAAGCATATTGCCCGCCATCTAGCTTTCTAAATTGAATGCCATTATGAATATGTTTCTCCTTTTCAAAACCCTCTGGAATCGTAACACAGGCATCGTGACGACAATTTTCTCCATATACATCATCTGGGTTATCTAATGATATTCCGATAAAACTTTGTTTAGGTGGATAAAGTCCATTATTTACTGCCCAATTAACCAATCGTCCCCAATGATCTTCTGTTGATTTAAAATAACTTCCAAACCGTCTAACAAAAGCTACCTCTAATTCAGGCAATTCCTTTATGGCAATGTTCATTTTTATCATCTCCTAAAATGTAAATAGTTTCCTTTAAGAGCATTCGCTATCCAACATAAAATTTCCTTTCATAAATCAAACTTCCTGTTTATTTGTCAAAAAAAAAAAAAACAATGCCATTCTAATAGCATTGCACATGATCGCTTAACAAGTTATAAATCAAATTCTCAGCTAATAACACTTGTTTTACAAAAGTTTTTCCATATAAAAAGGGCTGCCCAGTCAGGTTATAATCACTAACCATCTAAGACAACCTATTACTTCTTCACTAATAAGGATCAGCTTCGTGGCTTTTGTTCACAGCATCTCTTGTTGCTTCGTTCGCAGCTAATGATCCTTGACCATATTTCGATTGACCTGCTTCACGGCCTGGAACCTTGCTTTCTGTTTCCATTTCTTTCATTTCTTTCATTTTCATTTCTAGAGCTTCTTTTACACGACGGCCATAGTCTTCATCTGCTTGTGTGAAGTGCTCAATCATGGCATCCTGAATTCGTTTATTACATGCTGCAAGAGCTTCGGATAGGTTTTTGATCAATTCATCGCGCTCCCAATCTTCAAAGCTGCGGTATGTGTGACCCGCTTGTCCGTAGTTGTTAGGACGATCAATAGGCGCACTCATTGCTGCCGCATTATACGTTGGCTGATGCGGCGGATGATTTTCTTTACCTGCCTCCTCAAAGCCGCCGAGCATCGATGGTTCATAGTTAATATGCGGATTTTCTCCAGACTCTTTCGGATCACGTATATCCATTTGGCCGCGGTGCTGGTTCGTACGAACAGGAGCTTTCGGTGCATTCACAGGCAATTTCAAATAGTTCGCTCCTACACGATAGCGCTGTGTATCGGAATATGAGAATGTACGGCCTTGCAGCATTTTATCGTCTGAAAAGTCCATTCCATCGACAAGAACCCCTGTACCAAAGGCTGCTTGCTCAATCTCTGCATGAAAATCCACTGGATTGCGATCTAGAACCATCCGACCAACCGGCAACCATGGAAACTTTTCCTCCGGCCAAAGCTTCGTATCATCGAGCGGATCAAAATCAAGTTCCGGATGGTAATCATCCTCCATAATCTGGACAAAAAGCTCCCATTCCGGATAATCTCCACGCTCAATCGCTTCATATAAATCTTGCGTCGCATGACCTACGTTTTTCGCTTGAATTTCGTTTGCCTCTTCTTGTGTTAAATTACGGATCCCTTGCTTCGGCTCCCAGTGATACTTCACCAGCACAGCCTCACCTTTGTCATTTACCCATTTATAGGTATTTACCCCAGACCCCTGCATATGGCGGTATGTAGCGGGAATCCCCCATGGAGAGAATAGGAATGTAATCATATGCGTTGCTTCAGGTGTACGTGAAACGAAGTCAAACATGCGCTCAGGATTTGGCACGTTCGAAGCAGGATCTGCTTTAAATGCGTGAATCATATCAGGGAACTTCATTGCATCACGGATAAAGAAGATTTTCAGGTTGTTCCCAACCAAATCCCAGTTGCCATCTTCGGTATACATTTTTACTGCAAAGCCGCGTGGGTCTCGTGCGGTTTCCGGCGAATCCTTCGCTCCTGCCACTGTAGAGAAGCGAACCATTAACGGTGTTCTCTTCCCTGCACCGGAAAATACCTTCGCGCGAGTATACTTTTCTACCGGTTCGTCTCCAACTTTTCCGTAAGTTTCAAAGTAGCCAAAGGCTCCAGTTCCTCGGGCATGCACCACACGCTCCGGCACCTCTTCTCGATCAAAGTGGGAAATTTTCTCAATAAAATGGTAATTCTCTAGAGTTGCGGGGCCACGATTGCCAATTGTACGGATATTTTGGTTATCCCTTACAGGATGTCCCTGGCGTGTTGTCAGCGTCTCACGTTTCACATCTTCTCCGTTTGAAGCATTCAACTCTTTATTTTCTGCCAAAATGAAACCCTCCTCAAAAATAATTACTCCTTTATCTTCCATCTAATTAGAAAATTTATACAGTAATAAGTTCATTGAATAAAGAAAAGCGATCCTTCCTTAATGAAGAATCGCACATAATTGATGAACAGCCAATAACTGTTCATTTTGATAAAAATATTTACTTTCGTTCTTCATTAACCTTAAAAGCCTTGGGTATATATGTAGCTATCACTATTTTTCAAATAATGATTCTCAAAAGAACACCCATCTTCATCAAGAAATAAGCCTATTTATAAAATAAGCAGCTTTTTAATTAAACCAACTGTTTCACAAATAGGACTCTATCTTGATTTGGTCCATCATAGTCAGTAAAGACAGAAACACCATCAATTGTTTTATCTCCTTTTTCAATCTCAAACCCCATTTTGGTATGATACGCTATCGAAGCTTTGTTAACAGGAGACGTTACACAGCGGACAATGTTCCGGTCATTTTGTTTCACTTTATTAAAAAATTCGTTGTATAATGTTTTACCAATATTATGTTTTCTGTAATCAGGATGAACTCCTATAAAGTGAATATATGCCTCATTAGGATGTGATTGAGATAGAAAGCCTATCAGAAAACCTATTATTTCCCCTTCCTTTTCAGCAACGAAACTTGTGTTTGTAAAATGATCAAAGAATAATTTCGATAGCTTATCAGACATTTGTCTTCCGCCCCACCACTCATTTATTAGAGGTGATATGGCATAGTAGTCTGATCCTTTTACTAAACGAATTTTCATTATTAGTCCCCTCTAGTTTAAAACTAATTATTAAAGAAACTCCATTTAAGAGATTTTTCAACAAGCTCATTTACAAAAGCTTCTTTCTCCTTTTGGTACCGATGCGTATCAATTGGAAACTGTTTTGCTAATACAAGTTTTAATTCACCATATTTTTTTGCTTCTTCTGGATTGTTTAACAAGTAATTTTTAAAACTTAAATGTTTTTCGATATTCTCGTTACCAACTTCATAGATATGTACATGGTGGGTTCTTTTCTCTTTCCCTTTAGGAAAGTATCTTCTGCCAGATATTCCGTTTTCGCCTCTTGGTTCATATCCTAAAGACCTCATTTTTTCATTGTATAAATCAACATGTTCAATATTACTAACTACTAGTAAAATATCTATTATTGGTTTTGCATACCCTATTGATTTTACAGAGGTACTTCCAATATGAAAAATATCAACCAATTCATCTCTAAATAGTTCCTTAAGGATCCTCTCTTCACTAGCGTATAATTCGGCCCATTCTTTTGACCAGGGAACAATTTCAGTTTTTCTCAACTAACCAACTCCTTTTTTACTTAATTGTAAAATAAAGACGCGTTAGTAATTAAACGCGACATCTTAGCAAAACCACTTCATCACCCAAATGAATTTGGCCGGTCTTTATAACAGAGGCATAAACGCCAAAATGATTTTCTCTTTCCTTTACAACTGTTTTAAGCAAAGAGGCATCTCGGTCTGCATTTTCAGGATCCACGGTAATAATCATGCATCTTTCACAATGCCTTTTTAATTGGATTTCTACTTCACTTCCAATTTTGAGATGTCTTCCGAACCATTCTTCTTCTATAAACGGAATTTTTTCCTGTAACGATATGAGTAAATTAGGCCGGAACCGTCTATAATCGACATCTGTTTTTCCCCATATATCCTTTAATTTCATTAATGAGGCATCTGTTACAAGTTGAATATGTTCTTCTTCAATTGCCCCTAAAGGTACACGGGCAGGTGTATAGGTAATCGGCGAAATGTTTCGTTTCGATTTCCTTGCGATTTCTTCACGGAGTTCTTCATCTTCCCAATTCATAACCTTTCCCTCCGGCGTTATGACTTCCACTTTGGGGTATTGTTCCATTGATTCTTCTCCTGCAAATCTTGCTTTATATGTAACCATCTCTGGGAATTGAGTGATCGTTAAAAACTTTCCCTTTCTCGTATCATCTAGAAAAGCATGGCTGCGGTCCCCGTATAAACCATATTCCATTATGTTTGTTTTTTTCACACTCTCCCCGGAAAATGACTTCACAGGATGGCGAACAATTTCCTTAATATGACCGATTAACATGTGACTCACTCCTTCTATTAAATTTTCCCTGCTTCGCTAATATGTTGATCATCAAATAGTACGCCGAAGATCGTTATTGAACTAAAGGTGAACCCGTTCATTGAATAAGTACCAATTACATTTCCCACTTAAGCTGTCTTCCTCCAATAATATGGTAATGTAAATGATAAACCTCTTGTTGTCCGTGAGTTCCTGTATTAGTTATGACTCTAAAACCCGTTTTATCTACACCCAGCTTTTTTGCTACTTTTTGAATTCCCATATGTATCTTTAGTATTACATTTTCATCTTTTTCTGTTATATCAAGTATGTTTTCTATATGTTTTTTTGGAACAAGTAACGCGTGAACTGGTGCACTAAAATGTAACCCGTAAAATGAAATGACATACTCATCTTCATAAATGATTTTTGCTGGAGAATCTCTATTAATAATTTTACAAAATATACAATTCATCACCTGGACCCCTTATTAGTATTTCTTATGTACATTACTTGATCTTCAAAATAACTGTTCTGTTAGTCGAATAAGAAAAAGGATTGCCGCAGCAACTCCTCGTAGAAGTATTTCTCTCATTCAATTAAAATGAATTTCTATACTATATTCCACTCAAACCATCTTCCGTGACCATCAGAATCCCCAATAGTTCGATTGTATTCATTACCCCCAATAAAATAATCAAGGTGAAGTTTTCTATCCCACATATTATTATAAAGATGAAAAACGTCTCTATTAAAACCGATTTTTTTTATGTTATCTATAAGCTTATACTTTAAATCTTCTGGTATTTGATTTGCAACGTGAGTATGGAAAATACAAATAGCAGTATCTTTAGGAAGTGTTTCAATAACTTTAGTTAATAAATCTACTCCATCTCCTTCAATAAGTTCTACAGGATATTCCTTAAAACAACTAGCCGCCCTCTCGAATAATTCTAATCTTTCTCGGTGTTCCGGCCAAATAAGAGATTTCAGCCATAGATAATCTTCTAAATTTCTTAGGTCACATATATGTAAATCTAGTCCAATTTTCGTAGCTATTGGCGGACTTTTAATAAGTAACGTGGGAATATTTTCTCCTATAATTTCAGAAGTTATATGAACACTCGAATTTTCATTTCCATAGATTTCATTAGTTCCGTAAGAATAGCTATACTTGTCCCATAAAAGTTGAAGACCAGCACTAGTTCCAATTTCAATTAATGATAAAGGCTTTTTTATTTTATTATAAATAAAACAAAAACTTGGATACAGGTACGCACAACGCCTAACTTCATTAGTTTGTACCAACTTGCTTTCAATAATTGAAATAATTTCATCTCTATAAAGTTTACAAAAATTCTTAAAATGGCTAAAAGAATTCTCTACTTCCTGTGGTTGTTCAACTATGCTTGGATAATATTCTCTTAAATCGTGCTCTTTACCGTTTAACAAGAGGTAATGAACAGCCGCCAAAAATAAGTTAGGAACTGGTTGTCCTTCCTTAGCTTTTAAACATAAATCAAGCATTTCATCATCTTCAGCAATTTTTAGAGATAAAAACTCATATAGTTCACTCGAACCTTTACATTCCCCATTAGCAAAATTCTTAAATCGTTGAGATATTTGAGCCTTTTCCAAAATCATTCCCCTTTATTTAGAAAATTCAGCAAACACACCCTTATATTACCATAAATATAGGTTCTTCTTACATTAAGACCCTTCTATATCAACAAATCTTATTCAACAATCGGCCCAATTGTTGAATAAGATCCTATGATAAAACTAGTTCACATACGATGTTATCGGCAATGAAAGAGGTCGGGAATTTTTGGATATTGCCCCTTTTTGATGACATAAGAATCAAAAAACAGTCTTTTAGCATAAAAGGTGATCTTTATGTACAAAACATAAAAGAATATAATCATAGGAGGATTAGAATGAATCACGAACTGGATTATGATCGTGACTATGACAGCGAAGATGAATTATCTAAAAAGTCACTAAATCAAAACTTACAAATGTCGTTAGAAAGAGAGAATGAAATGATGAAAACATACTTAATTATGGCTGAACGTATACATGACAATGAAGAACTACAAAACCGACTGCGTAATTTTGCCGAGGGTAATGCTAAACGTTCTCGACAATTGATGGATGAAATAAAAAATAATGTATAGGCTATTCATTCTTGATTAACAGTATGAAGCATTATCTGCATTAAAAAAGGATCTTCCAGAGATCCTTTTTTAATTAATATTTTGAATACTTTTAATTTATCTTTTTATTATCTTTACTCCGTTCTTTAATAAATATTTATTTTCGAAGAAAACCTAAGAGGGAGATAGAGTCCTGATTTCATGTTAATTTAAAAATGAGCATCAATGCTTTTAAACAAGCACTTAGCGGATTTTGTATCTGTCAATTCAGTAGCTAGAAGTCAATTCCAATCGATATCCTGTACTAGAACCCATTATTTTTCCCCTGTAAACGTAACTCCTTTTACAAAGTATCGATTAAAGAAAGCATATAAAATCAAGACTGGCATTGTAAAAACTATGGATGCAGCCATGATATAGTTCCAGTAACTTATGTATTGCCCTTCCCCAATGGAAGCCTGAACATTTCTACATCTGACATCACAATGAGAGGCGTAATAAAAACGTTGTCAATACTTTTAGACTTACAACGCCAAGGAAATTCTAGAAAGCGTTTATTACAGAGCTTGTCGCGCACGCCCTTTTCTTGAATAACGCACTAATGAAAAATGTTGACAAACTTTGTTAGAAGAAAATTTTGATTAACTTATAACTAGTTATTGTCAGGGTATGAGTGCTTACTATTAAGTAAGGATTTTAAATCACCTCTATAAAGAGTATCTTTTAACTCTTCGTATCTAAACGGGATTAATGGCGAAAGATAAGGAACCCCTGCAGACTTAAGATTTGTCATATACAAAATGAGGATTGTTGTGCCAGCAATTAAACCAGTAAATCCAAAAAAATTAGCAATTAATAAAAAAAGGAAACGCATTGTTGCCATTGCATCTGCTAAGCCTCTATAGATGATGACAAAGCTTGTTAAAAAAGTAATTCCTATGGTAATTAGGCCTGCAGGGTGAATGATTTTAGCTGTTACAGCAGTTTCACCAATAACAATTGCTGCAACCAAAGATAAAAGAATGATTGAGCTTTTAGGTATACGGAAAGTAGCATCAATAAGAATTTTTAATAAAAATAACAAAAACATCATTTCCCAAAATGCAGGTAATAATTCACCATCAGAAAAAAATGACTTTACTACTTTTTGGGAATATTTGTTTTGATGGAAGTTTTCTAATGTTACATAGATTGCTGGCAGATAAACAGATAAGATAAAACCAATAAAGCGGATAAATCGGGTTGTAACTCGACCTGCTTTTAAATAATAATCATCTGGCGTTTGAAAAGCATCTATAAATAAGGAAGGTGTTATAATAGCGAAAGGACTACCATCCACAATAATACCTACCTTTCCTTCATACAAAGCCGATGCGAGAACATCTGGACGTTCTGTTGTTTTGTTTAAGTTAAAGATACTTTTCTGTCCTTCAATTACTTCTTCAATGATTCTGTCTTCTATTATGTAATTAACAGAGAGATTGCTTAAACGTGATTGAACTTTTTCTAACACTCCTTTATCGACGATTCCATTCATATAAATCACTGATATTTGTGTTTTTGAAATTAGTCCAATCTCTTTATTTTCTATACATAGCTTGGGGGATTTAATCATTGAACGCAGAATATTAATATTCGTTTTGAGTTTTTCTGTTAAACCAATAACAGGTCCTTTTGGTGTACGTTCTCCTAAAGCTTCTTCTATACTTCTTTCATTCCACTTTGCAGTCTCTACGATCATTCCAATGTCATGACCTTCAAATAATATAGCTGATTTGCCATTAACTATTGCATCCGTTATTTCCTGAAACGTTGTTACCGTTTGTACATTGGGCGATACAATGACTTCATTGACTAAATTTATAATATTGTTTTTTTCAGATGTTTTTGTAAAATTAAGTAATGGTTTAATCACAAAAACCTGTAATATTTCCGAATCAATAATACCATCAATATAAATAATGGCTGCATGTTCTGATTTTTCCATACCAAACTTTAATTTTCTCACGACTAAATCAGATGTTTGATGAAATAAATTATTAATATGCTGGATGTTGTTTTCAAGGTTTTTTTCAATATGATCCAATTAATATTCTCCTCAAGATTAAAGAATTTAGCTTTATTATGTGAGGACCTTATTGATTTTATTTATTCCTATTCAACATAATGGTCCTATATAATTCTCTTAAAATGGCTGCTTTTCAATGCCCTATTAAAATAATGAGTTAATCTCATATTTTGCGCCTTTTACCTCCTCGCTTAAAGCACAATCGCATAAAGTAATATGAAATGGTGAATAATGTAGTCCTATAAGTTAAGAGCCCATAATAAGTCCGATCTCATAAAGTCTGACTTTCTTCTTAACGAACGCTATACTTTGCATTTAAAAATTGGTCAAATCTTGAATTACGCTAAAGTTTTTCTTTAACCCTCAACTTAATTTTTATTACTTGATAACCTTATGTTTTTATAACCAGATGCCTTCGTAATTGATTGTTCCACAACGTATTGAAAGCCATAGATAATTATTGCTAAAGATACATTTATAAAATACCAAGCAGTGTGTGTCATCTTAATAAATTTGACAACACCAAATTTATGCCCAATGTAAGGCATAGGATATGCGTTAATTAAATCCAAAACCATATTTGTGATTAAGTACTTGGGGAAATTCCCATATGTTAATCTAAATATCCATAATGTTGCTACAAAATAAGGACCTAATATATATGTAAAATCGATTGGCCCAGGAGATATAGGGTTATTGGTTTTCCACCATTTCTTTTTGGTACAGATTAGACTAAATACACTTAAAAATAAATTGATAAAACTTGCAACAGGTAAAAACCTAAAAAAATTTCTTTTTCCCATAAAAGGGACGGTTAGCCAAGGCAAAATTAATGTAGCTAACGAGAATGCAATTTTTGTATTAAATTTAACCATTCAGCTCAAGCTCCTCCTTAAAAGGATATTGTGATCTTCACTATTCTTGAAAGAAACAATTTCCGATAGCCCCGCTTTACTAGAACTGTACTTTCTTTATATTCCAAATAAGCGAGTCGACACCTGTCGAAAAATGAGCGATCGGTGTTACTTCAGATAGGTCAAATTGATAAGGTGTAAAAAGAGTATTCTTAACTACTTCTACCTCTGCTTTTTGCAGCGGCCAAGGCCGATGATGTATATCTCCGCAAAAGATGTTGACTCCTTTTTTCGAACTATACATACAATATCGCTCTGTAAGCCAATGATCCAGCGTTCCTTCTTTTGGACAATATACTTCCGATACAGGAACGTATTTCCCCATAAATGATATCGGAGCACTTTCGTTTCCTTTACGAATACTATGGCAATGAAAGGTTTGTCCTTCTTTTCGAAAAGATATTTCAGCCGAATGATAGGGTAAATGATACCAATTCTTTGCTATCTTTAAGGATGCCCAGTTCTCAACATCAATAGACATAAAATAAATTCCGGGCTTGCCATTACATGTAACATATGTTCTTACATTGATTTCTGGAAAGCTAGGTGTTAAGGAAACAGATGATAGTCCAAGAGGATAGATTCCCTCTATAACGAATAAAATGATCCCTAACCAAGCGGAGCCATTAAAGGTGTCAACTTGTAATGCAGAAGGAATATATGGACGCAGTTTTTCAAGTGGAATCGGCCAATGCAAAAACAATAGATTTCTCCAAGTTTGCCGCATAATATATTTTTTCGATGGTAATGGAAAAGGACGATGAATGAAGTCATTTAATAAGTTCATATAATTGACCTCCTCCTTACAAGAAAGTAGCAAAGTAAAGTGATCAACTTAGAGATCTTTTGTAGTCTTTCCGTTGAAGGAAATTTTAAACATATACCTTCCACGATAAGCTTTAGAGTGTAATTTAATAGCAAATGTTAATTATCTCTTCTCTTTGGGCAATAATGGCAAATAGCTTGTTAATATATACAATAGTGGAGAAATGATGATGACGTACTTTTTATTTTATGTGTCTATTGCTGTGATCTCAATATTATTAGTTATCATTTTATTCGTACTTGTTGGTTGGCGTTGGATCATGAAACGAATGGTGAAACAAATAGGAAAAATCATCCTAACCGATAGTTATCAAGAAAATCTTATTGAGTTACTACCAGGATTACGGCATATGGGCATTCAAAATATGCTAGAAAACAGCTTACGTGCCGAATCAGGCGACATTCTTCATCGCCCGCTTGGATCATCAAAAAAGTGGCCACATTTGGATCCAATTACGTTTATCCCTGCACAAACAACACCATTTCCTATTGACGGTGACGAAGATGTGGATGTGAAGGTAACAATCGGACCAAAAGCAAAAAAACCAATGAAAATAAAAATTCCCATTATGATCAGCGGCATGGCCTATGGAATCGCGCTAAGCGAGGAAGTGAGAATTTCTTTGGTGGAAGCAGCTAAAAATGCAGGAACGGCAATTAATTCTGGTGAAGGCGGAGTTTTACCTGAAGAATTGGACAAAGCAGGAAAATATATTTTACAGTTTGCTAAAACAGATTGGTCAAAGGAAGAAGCTCTTATTAAACGTGCAGACATGATTGAAATTAAATTAGGGCAAGGTGCACTATTCGGGGTTGGCGGAAGAATTTCACCTAAAAATTTAACAGGTCGTGCACGGGAAGTGATGGGACTTAAGGAAAATGAGGATGCCGTGATTTATGATAATTTCATTAAAAATCAAACATTAGAAGATCTAAAGTCACTTGTTGAGGAGCTTCGAGGTTTTACTGGCGGTGTTCCTATTGGTGTAAAAATAGGGGCAGGAGGAAAGATTGAAGAAGATCTTGATCATATAATATCCCTAGGCGTAGATTTTATTACGATTGACGGGGGACAAGCAGCCACACTAGGTGCGGCGCCTATTTTATCTGATGATATGGGTATTCCGACCTTACATGCGGTTGTCCGGGCTGTTAATCATCTAGAAAAGAGAAAGATGAAGGAGGAGATTAGTTTAATTGTCTCAGGAGGGCTATTAGTACCTGGGCACTTTTTAAAAGTACTTGCACTTGGTGCAGATGCTGTATGTGTAGGTTCAGCCATCTTATTTACCGTTTCACATACCCAAACTCTCAAAGCACTACCTTTTGAACCACCTACACAAGTTGTTTGGAATGAAGGAAAATTTAAGGATAAATTTAAGATCGAGGAGGGCGTTAAAGCAGCAGAGAAATTCTTAACATCAAGTACTGAAGAAATAAAAATGGCATTAAGAGCAATGGGAAAACGCTCATTAAAAGAGCTGTCAAAAAAAGATTTAGTATCTTACGACGAGTTAACGGCTAAAATGGTCGGTATTCCATTTTCATTTGAACCTTGGGAAGACATGCAAATAAAGAATAACAATGAAAGTTAGATATCACCCTGCTTTCCGCGGGGCGGGCTGTGAGCATTCCATGCGTAAACGCAGCATAGGTCTCACCTGTCCCGCTGCTTCCTTGTCTTGCTTAATGACTATTAAATTTACTTTTCAAAACTGCTATTATTTATTTTTAATCTCTTCCAATAAAGATATAATCTTATCATTTTGCTCAATGATTGTTCGATTTTGATTTCTTAATTTTGTAAAATCAAACAAATATACTAATAAAATTATGACGATAAAGAAACCCATACCTTCACCCCTAACTACTTTCCTAAATTATACCATTTAACTGTTAAGTAAATTATTTATTTGATTGTTATACTTAAACTTTTAAAAAAAACGTCTTAAATCCATTATCGACAATGGTTTAAGACGTTTCATCCTTTTATATTCAAAACTTACTATGCTTAATGAAACACTACAAGTATCTCACCTTACATGAACATATCTAAGATTAAGACACCAGCAAGTCCAACTAAAGAAATTATGGTTACCATAACAGACCAAGTTTTAATTGTCTGCCCAATAGAAAGGTTAAAGTATTCTTTATAAATCCAGAAGCCTGCATCATTTACGTGTGAGAAGGTAACGCTTCCAGCACCTGCAGCTAATACCATCAATTCCGGGCTAGCCCCAGTTGCAGCGACAAGAGGTGCGGCAATTCCTGCTGCAGTCATACCTGCTACTGTTGCAGAACCTACTGCTACCCTAAGAATGGCTGCAATTAGCCAAGTTAAAAGCAACGGAGAAAGAGTAGAGCCAGCCATCGTATCAGAAATATATTTATCAATATGGCTGTCTACAAGGACTTGTTTGAATGCTCCGCCTGCAGCAATAATTAATAAGATCATCGCAATACCGCTGACAGAATCAGTAAGAGATTGCATAATTTCCGGCATTTTTTTGCCTAAGTTTAGACCAAATGTAAAGAAAGCAACAAGAACTGAAATGAATAGTGCAATATTCGCATTTCCGATAAAGTCCGTCACCGGTGCAATCGCTGAATTTGGAGCAAAAATTTGTACACATGCTTGTAAAGCAATGAGAATAACAGGTAAGAGTGCTGTGAAAATACTAACCCCAAAGCTAGGAAGTTCTTCTTCTTTAAATTCCTTAGGGTTAAATAATCCTTTTGGAATCTCGATTTCTAGTGATTCTTTCTTAAAGAATTTGACATAAACCGGACCTGCAAGAATAAAAGCAGGGATTGCAATGATTATTCCCAGAATTAACGTTAAGCCAATATTTGCCCCAAACACGTTTGCTATTGCAGTTGGTCCTGGGTGTGGGGGGACAAATCCATGCATTGTAATCAGTGCAGCAATAACCGGCATCCCAATATAAAGGACAGGCACTCCTGCTGCTGTTGCAATTGTAAACACTAACGGGATAAGAACAACAACCCCTGTTTCAAAGAATAAGGCGATTCCAACTACAGCCGCAGTTATGACAGCAGCAAGTTGAATTTTCTTTTCTCCGAATGCGTTAATCATGGTTGTCGCAATTCGCTGTGCACCACCAGAATCGGTCATTAACTTACCGAGTATACCCCCAAAGATAATAATCATCGTAAGATGTCCAAGTGTTCCTCCCAATCCGGCTTCAATTGATTCTATTGCCTCTATCGGAGTCATTCCTTCCAGAACTCCTACAACGAGGGAAACAAGAAGTAATGCTACAAAAGCGTTTAATTTAAACGTCATCATTAATAGTAATAACAGAGCTACCCCTATCGTAACTGAAATAATCGGCATTTTTTATTCCTCCTATTTGAATAATAAAAGAGGTTCACCACTATAAGGAGTCTACATTAATCCTTTATTCTTGCTGTCCTAAAATTCTGTGCTGAATGTGCAGACTCCTTACTTAAATCAACCTTTTTAGAAATATTGTCTCGTTTTCTAATCTAGCTCCCAGAGGCTTGGACACTAACACCTCGAGGATAGTCTTACAAAGGTCTAAGTTTTCTTATTAGTTGCTTAACTGTTCAACAACTTCTCTTAGATCAGTCTTTGTCCCTACGTTTCCTGGGAAGATAACATAAGAAATCCCAGGGAACTTGCTTTCACTGCCTGTCGTCCAAACTGGAATTCCAGGTCTAATTTGTCCTGCTACCGTTGCTCTTTTAACTTCAAGACCTTTTGTTCCAATATCACTTGATGTGATGCCGCCTTTAGCAATGATGAAGGAAGGTCTTGCTTCTAATCTTTTCACGATGCTTGTTACAGCATCGGATATTTTTACAGATAGCTTTAATTCCTCTTCTTTTTTGCCCTCACCAAGATCAAGTCTTTCCCGTTTTGTATAAACGGCGACATTTTTCCCGTTCGAGATCAGCTGATTCGTTGTTTCTACAACTCGATCAAGTTCTTTTTCAAATTTTTCAGGTTCTAACACAAGGTGAACATTGAATTCAATAAACTTAACTTTATCCGCTTTTTTCAGTTCTTCAAACTGTTCTGTTGTTTTTTTGACATGTGAACCAATAATAACGAGGCCGCCATTTGTTGTCTCATCACTCATCAATTCCTCGCGGGAAAGTAAAGGCTTGTCACTAACGCCTCCAATCACTTTCGTTAGTGCGGCTGCACTTCTAAACATGAAGTTTTTTCCTTTATTGATTGATCGAATTAAAGCAGTAGTAAAAATTTTTACATCAGCATAATCCACTGCATTGACAATGACCTTATTAAAATCTTCAACATTCAACAGTTGCTGTTCAATCGTTTCAATATCAAGAGAACGCAGACTTTCAAGGGAAATATACGTCATATCCTCAGCTTTGTATTCACCTTGAGATTTTTCTTCTGCCCATTCACCCAGATGTGATTTTGTATAACCAAACGTACGGTCTTTTGCAAATTCAGTTTCGCCTGCTGGGACTAACTGTTCATCATATTGAACAAAGTGGATATTATCAATTGTGAAGCGTCCTCCTTCTTTAAAAAATGGCAGGATGACTTCACCGTCAAACTTACTATCAGAATTTGCTTCAACCGTTTCCTTTAATACCTTAGTTTCTAGCGGATAATGGCCTCTTAATGTAGAGTCGCCGCGGCTAATAATGATAAATTCACGATTGAACTTCTTTGCTGCTTGGACAATATTAGCTGCTATTTCTTGATGTACTTGATCTGTTTCTGCAGCTGTAAATCCGCGTGAGTTAGTTAAAACAAAGAACATGGCATTTTCATCTTTAAATCCTTCTTCGATGCTGTTCAACGTCCAATCTGTAAAAACGGAAATCCCATGAACGGTTTGAACTCCAGTTGGATCATCATCAAGAACGATAATTTTTTTATTCAAGTTTTTAAGTTCCTTCTCTATCATTTCATTCACGGTGGCTGTATCAACAGCTGGTATTCTGTTAAACACTTCTTCTACTAATCTTTTATTTGTACTCATTGATTAGAACCACCCCTTACTTCTACGTTTGCAAGCTTTTCATAATACTGAACGATACCGCCGTGGTCATCCATTAGCTTGCCATCAACCTTTAAGGCATGAAAGATTTCTAATAGATGACTTGATAATGGAAGAGGTACACCAATTTCATGAGCGGTATCCATTACATTTGTCATATCCTTCATATTGATGGCAATCGTACCGCCTGGTTCAAAATTTCTTTCCATAATTAATGGAACCTTTGCATCGAGTACCGCACTGCCTGCTAATCCGCTTCTAATCGCTTGATACATTTTTTCAATGTCAATTCCAGCTTTAGCTGCTAATACTAGTGCTTCAGACATCGCAGCAATGTTAAGGTTTACAATGATTTGGTTAGCCAGCTTTGCCGTAACCCCGCATCCGCTGTCTCCAACTAATGTCACATCTTTTCCCATGTCCATTAGAACAGGTTTGGCAGCTTCAAATATTTCTTCCTTCCCGCCAACCATGATGGCTAATGTCCCGTCAATTGCTTTTGGTTCACCGCCGCTTACTGGTGCATCTAAAAAGCCAACGCCTCTTTTTGCTGCTTCTGCCGCTAGTTCCTTTGAAACATCAGGTGTAATGGAACTCATATCAACAATAATGGAGCCTTCTTTTGCTCCTGCTAAAATTCCATTGTCACCTAATACAACAGCTTTTACATGTTTAGACGCTGGAAGCATGGTGAAAATGACTTCACTTTTTTCTGCAGCTTCCCTCGCTGAACCAGCTGCAGTTGCACCCGCTTTCAATAATGTTTGTACTGCATCTTGATTAAGATCATGAACTGTTAACGAATGTCCTGCCTTAATCAAATTTAAAGCCATAGGTTTTCCCATTATGCCTAGTCCGATAAAGCCTATTTTTTTTGTCATGCTGAATTCCCCCTATGTGAATGATGGTTTATACCGAATTAATCACTCGGTCATATTGTAAAGTAAAATAAATTGTTCAATAGCAATCGCTTACATCAATGTTTACGTTTTTATTGTATACTATGAAATTATTTTTGTATACAATTTTATTATCTTTTGTATACAATTTAATTTAAACAGTATACTTTTTGCTGTTATGTCTGTTTAATCCAGTATGATTTTTAAAAATAATTTGGTACTATGGATATTAATAGGAAATAAATACTGGGGTGAAAAATTAGTGCTTGAAAGTAATAGCTCACGGCCTGCGTATCATCAGTGTTATGAAATTCTCCGTGATAAAATCTTGAATGGTGAGATTTCAGGTGGTACCAAAATAGTGGAAGAAAAAATCGCTGCTGAACTTGGCTTTAGCAGAACACCTGTAAGAGAATCAATACGAAAATTAGAAAATGAAGGACTTATTGTTAAAAAGAGAGTGGTTAAACCTACGGAGAAGGATTTACGAAATATGTTTAGTGTCCGGATCCTGTTAGAAGGGTACTCTGCTAGATGTGCTGCAACCTTTTTAAAAGATAACGATATTGAAAAACTGTACGAATATGTTGAGATTGGCAGAAAAGGGAATAAAGAAGAAATCATGTCCGCCAATGAAAGCTTTCATAATGATATTGTGAAAGCGAGCAATAATCCGGTGATGATTGATATCATTGACAGGATGCAGGCGATTATTTACCTATTTCGAAAAACGGTTGTGATTTATAATCGACCGCATCTAATTGATGAACATGAGGAAATTTATGAAGCCATAAAGTCAAGAGACGGGGAAAAGGCTGAAATCTTAATGAAAAAACACCTGGAAAATGACTTGAGCTTTTATCTGCATGTCATGAGCAATGAGTAGAGATCTTCTACTATAAATGAAAATGTTTTATATTTCTTTTAAAAAGTGCCTTCAGAACAATCTGATGGCATTTTTTATAACCCAAAATATCAATTATCGGTCATATCCTCCATTGTCATTTCATATCCGCTTTTATTTTCTTCTGCTTGAACAGTCTTTTCATCTAAAAACAGAAGCCTGGCATTCTTTTGTCTGATATTACCTACTTTAATATGAACTTTTCTAGGTATTAAGCATTGAGTGTTGCAAATAATTTCCTTTTCTGGCAACTTATTAAATAAGAATATATTTAACTAGTAATCAAACATCAGGGAGAAAACAAATGTCTTTTCGAAAAATACTTGCAATCATTATTTTTTTTATTATCCTTCTTACAAGCCTCCGATTCGTTTGGTTTATCAACCATTTACCACTCAATCAACCGTTTGTTGAGAAAGGAATCATTGACTTATCTCAGTTACCATTATCTGATAAATCTACCGTTGCTCTTGATGGGGAGTGGACATTTTATCCAAATGTATTTGCTTCACCTAAAGATCTAGCAGCTGTGGCAGAACAAAACATCATTCAAGTACCGCGCGGGTGGAAGGAGCTTTCCACTTTAGCAAACGAAAAAGAGCAAGTAGGCACTTATGAGTTGCGGATCCATGTACAAGACGATAAAGAAGAGTACAGGTTAAAAGTTCACCGAATTGCAGACTCATTTATTCTCTACGCAAACGGAGATAAGATCGAACAACGAACTGCTTATAGTAACACAATGTCCTCCCTTGTTCCATCTATTTTAACGGTGAAGCCTGATAAAACTGGATGGATTCATCTGGTCATTGCTGTTTCTTCTAGTGATGAAATCTATGATGGCGGGTTATTAAAATCGATTCGCTTCGGAACAGAAAGTGCTATTACGAGAGAACATTTGACATCATTGGCCATGCAGCTTATGGTGGCTGCCATCATGATAATCCACGGAATCTATGCGTGTATTCTTTATTTTATTCGTCCGAAAAAAATCGAGCTTTTGTATTTTATGGTGGCCGTGTTACTTTCCTCTCTATCCGTTTTGGTTAGTGACGATCGCCTCATTCTTCAATGGATACCATTAAATTATGAGCTATTTGTTAAGCTTGCGTACCTGACATATACAGGGCTCTCCCTTTTCTTCTTATTGTTTGTAAGATACCTATTTACTAATGATAAACGAAATCATATGGTGCGATGGATTTCTGGATTTTGCTGGTTATATGGGCTGTTTATTGCTTTGGCTCCTACCACACTGATACGAGGATGGTCCATATTGCTTCTTTTTGTTCTAGCCATTCCTTTTACTGCGATTATTTTACTTGTGGCTCAAGTAATTATAAAAAAAGAGAAAGATTCCCTCTTTTTACTGTTAGCTGCTATTAGCGTGGCTTCAAGCATCCTATGGTCATCTTTTGCCGGAAGAATACATGCATTGAACTTAGGGATGATTAGCATGATTGATCCAAGCTTTTATCCAGTTGATTTGACCCTTGCATTTTTGACATTTTCTACTTTTTGGTTCATTCGCTTCTTTCGCGCAAATGACGAAAATAGCGAGCTCGTGGAAAAGCTGCAAAAGGAGTATGCGACAAAGGATCAATTTTTAGTTAATACATCCCTCGAGCTTCGTAATCCCTTGCACGGAATGATCAATATGGCTCAAAGCATCACGGATCGAGATGGGGGCAGACTTACTCTTCAAAGCAAACAAAACCTTGAGCTGCTCATGATCATAGGTCGGCGGATGTCCTATTTAGTAAACGATTTAATTAATGTGACGAAAATGGAGCAAAACAAAATCAGCTTACATAAACAACCAGTTGCCCTTCTTCCTGCCATCACAACTGTTGTTAATGTTCAAAGAATATTGATGGACTCGAAAAATCTTCACTTTCAGCTAGATATCCCTAACGATTTTCCGTATGTTTATGCGGATGAGACCCATCTCAGACAAATTATGTTCAATTTGCTGAATAATTCGGTGAAATATACAGAGAATGGTGTGATCGCTGTTGAAGCCAAGGTGAAAAACAAACAGGCAGTCATCCATATAAAGGATTCTGGCATCGGAATGGATGAAGAAACACAAAAGCGGGTTTTTCTTCCGTATGAGAAAGGAGCAAAGGAGCGTTCCGATGACCCAGGCGGGCTGGGGTTAGGACTGAGTATTTGCCAAAAGTTAGTCACGATGAATGGAGGAACCCTAACCGTTACATCCAACCCTTCAAAAGGCTCTGTGTTCACCTTTACCTTGCCGCTCGTACATGATGAAGAGAGAATACATGCAGAAAATAGTCCTGCTCCAACCATCAGCCAAGAAGACATTGTCTGCCAAGAGTTAGCAGTGTCTGAAGCACAACTGTCTGCAAGGAATGAACATGGTTCTATCAAACCAAAAATTTTGGCTGTTGATGATGATCCAATGAATCTTCATGTCTTAAAAAACATTCTCTCAGCAGAAGAGTATTCAATTGAAACCGTCACAAGCGCTGAAGAAGTTTTAAATCGCTTGGATGAAGGTTGGGATCTCATTATTGCCGATGTGATGATGCCAACCATGTCAGGCTACGAATTAACAAGAAAGATTCGAAAGCATTTTTCTATTTCTGAACTCCCAGTCTTATTACTAACAGCTCACAATAACCCTGAAGAAGTTTATACAGGGTTTCTTGCAGGAGCAAACGATTATCTTGTAAAACCAATCGATACACTGGAATTAAGGGTGCGGATTGGCGTTGTGATCGACCTAAAGCATTCGATAATGGAACGATTAAGAATGGAAAGTGCTTGGCTGCAATCACAAATTCAGCCGCATTTTCTCTTTAATACACTAAATTCAATTGCTGCATTAGTGGTTACTGATTCATCTAAAATGCTTATGTTACTCAATGAATTCAGCAATTATTTACGCTTAAGCTTTGATTTTAATAATGCTGAACCTCTTGTTCCATTATCGCAGGAGCTCTCGCTTGTCCAATCCTATTTATATATTGAAAAGGTAAGGTTTAATAAGCGTCTTACAGTTAATTGGGAGCTTCATTACAGTGGTGAATGGATGATTCCGCCTTTAACCATTCAGCCGCTTGTCGAAAATGCTGTTAAACATGGGATTTTATCGAAGCCAGAAGGGGGGACTATTTCGATAAAACTATCCGAAGAAGGCAATGATTTAAAAGTTGAAATTTGTGATGATGGTAAAGGGATAAGTCCAGAGAAACAACATAATCTGTTTACATTTGAAAAGACTGAACAAAAAAGAGGAATAGGGCTTATGAATGTAAATCGTCGCCTGAAGCAAATATACAGGCAAGGATTAACTATTCAAAGTAAAGTAGACCAAGGAACAAAAGTTACATTTTTTATCCGAAAAGATTAAGGAATAATGATAGATTGATAGAAACTAAAGGAGGTAAAGAATGATTAAGGCCATATTAGTTGATGATGAAATCCTGGCACTAAATTATTTAACTAATTTACTACAAGCGTATCCTATGATTCATATTGTTAATACGTATACAGATAAAACTAGTATTCTTGAGGATATTCAGAAGCATCCCGTTGATGTGGTATTTTTAGATATTGAAATGGCTGATGGAAACGGCTTAGACTTTGCAGAAATTCTTTATTCTTTATCTCCTTCAATTCAAATTGTTTTTGTCACTGCATATGCTGAACATGCAATAAAAGCGTTTGAACTAAATTCAATTGATTATTTATTAAAACCGGTTATGCCCAATCGATTAGCTAAAACCATCCAACGATTATCTGAAACGATCATTGACAAGAAAGTTGACAGTAATATAGGGAAACCGTCAATATCTATTCATTGCTTTCATGAATTCCAGGTATTAAAAGATGGAGAACTGCTGCATTTTAAAACGGCAAAAGTAAAGGAGTTATTCGCCTATTTTGTAACCTATATGAATACATACATTCCTCGTGACCGTATTATCGATAGCCTATGGCCTAATCATGACAGCAAAAAGGCAAAAATCAATCTCCATACTTGCCTATCCCATTTGCGCAAATTTTTGAGTACAATTGGCTATCCAAACTGTATTACTTTTTCAAATCAGAGTTATATTTTTTCAATGGATTCGTTTTATTGTGATTTTACTTTGTTCAATGAGACTGTTAAAACTATAGAAATGGTTAACAAATCAAACATACTTCAGGTCGAGGAAGCACTTAAACAATATTCTGGTTCTTTTATGGAATGGAACAACTATGAATGGGCAAATGAAGTCGCACAAAAAATTGAAAATGATGTTATTATACTTTTAGAAAAAGTAATAGATTATTATAGTGACACTAACTTTTATAAAGCATTACATTATTTACAAATCCAAAGAAAGCTATCACCATACTTAGATCGAAATATAGAGCGCACTATGCATCTTCTTATTCAAAAAGGAAACCATGTTGAAGCAATGAAAATATATAATGAGTATAAGATATTGCTTTCAGAAGATCTAGGACTTGAACCCAGAGGCCGTCTCACAACACTTTATCAGTCATTACTATTAGGATAACTATTACCAGAGGGTCATATATCTTTCCACATTTTATTATTGGATTGAAAAAAGGCCCTAATTTCCTCTATACTCATTCCTAATTTCTTTGCTTCAATAATTAAAGAGATCCATTCCTCATCTAATTGATTTTTTTTACAGGTATTATTCATCCTCTTCTCCCCCTAAATATATTTAATTGTGCTTTCATTTTATCGGTTATCTCTTAAAAATCTCTTAAATAAAAAATGGCAATCCGTAATGGACCGCCTTTAACCTCTCGTTATAATTATTATTGGCCATAAATTCATACTTTAGATCCTCTTCAGTGAATTCTCTATTCGAATTTTTTGCATTTTTATAAAATAAGACGCTTTATCCACTAAAGTTTTTCTTTATCAGCTACTTATAAAGGGATAATTTTATCTCCGTTTACGGACAAAGACTAAAGCAAAGGAGAGCCGGTAGCACCATGAAATGACCCCTAAATATAGACACGTTAAAAAAGTGTTTCTATTCGGGATTTTTGTGGTTTTATAACCCAAAACCCGTTCTTATACGAGAATTTATCCATTAGAAACGGGGAGGTAATTTATGAGTAAGATTATTTTTAATGATCATGAATGAAGAGTTTTAGACTCACCCCAAATGTCTCTTCAGTTTCAGATCGAACAATTCAGTTTACATCTGAGTTTAAAATCCAAGTTGTTAAAGCTATTTTAGAATGAAATTTTTCTAGTCTTCCTTTATTTACATCCTTAGCTTTTTCCCATTTTTCTTTTAACCCCTCAATTCCTTCTCTTTTATAGTTATAGTGATTAACAAATTCTGTATACTCTTGTCCAATAGATTTAGCTCCAAAAACCTTATTAAAATATAAATTTATCTACTTTTATTTCAATATCTAAAGTATAGGTTTTTCTAATTCCCCTATAAAAAAATCCCCTTATAGTAAACAGTAAAGCATCTTGCTTTTTACTATAAGGGGAGAATATCAGTTTACCGAAGTCATCAAATCGCTGCATAAAAAAGCAGTTTCTTCTTTTATTTAATTTGTTTATTTATAGGGTTCAGTTCATATTAGAACTCGCCTGTCTTTTGTCTATCCTTTAATAATAAATTCGTTACCGTCTTCATCACTGAATTGTGCAAAAGTTCCCCATTGCATTTCTTTTGGCTCTTCCTTAAATTCTACTCCATTTGCTTTCATCTTTTCATATGTCTCTAAAACATGATCACATTCAAATACAATGGATGCTCTCATATTTTCAAAGCCTTTCATCATGGCCTTTGGATAAATCACTAAACGAGATTGGGCATTTTGAGGAGCGACTTCAAGCCACATTGCTTCTGGCCCCATTGGATGCTCGGCAATAACCTCAAAGCCTGCTTTGTTCACCCAAAATTCCTTTGCTTTTTGTTGATCTTCAACGTATACTGCCACAGTTCCTATATTCGTAATCATCAGATGTTCCTCCTTCAATATTTTCGATTTTTATCGTAGCAAAACCGTTTTTATTCATCTTGTAAAAAAACGACATTCTTTTGCGCATTTTGTCCCCGGCTCCTTTTTTCCAGCATCCAGTTTTTATATTCATTAGGAGTAAGACCTATACATTCTTTAAAGTCTTTTGAAAAATGAGCATAGTCATAGTAACCGAACTCTTCCATACAATCATAAAGGTCTATTGCGGGATTAAAAAACATTTTTAGCCGAACTTGATTAAACCTTGCTACTTTGCTTAACTTTTTCGGAGTAAGCCCTGTTAACTCAATTACTTTTCTTTCAAATTGTCTTTGAGAATAGTTACTCATCGAAACAAAAGTTTGTATGTTCCGTTGGACAGGGGATTCATACAGTTCAGTCAAAATCTGAATAAATTCTTTATCCAAATCATGGCCTTGATTGAATGATTCCAACAAAAACTCTTGAAGAAGATTCATCCCTTCCCCTAATTCAAGATCCCTTAATTCGTTCTCTATCGTTTCAATCTTACTTTTATTAAATAGAGTGCTAAGAGGCACAAATTTGTCCCTAAGTTCTTTTAAATCCGCATCAAGCAAAAACTTTAATCCCCAGGGTTTTAGACGAACACCAAATAAACGAATGTTACCGTTCGCAGTTAATCGATGATAATGAGTCAATGACCCTATTAAAAATGAGGTATCCATTGATTGATTATGAATTTTGTACCTAGAACCAAAATGAAAAATGATTTCATAGCATCCATCTGGCCAAAGCACTTCACCTTGATCGTATTCACTATATTCCCTATCTAAATACCAAAAGCATTTGATATACGGATCTAATTCAACTGGTGGTTTCTTTTCTTCATATCTCATCTGCTTTACTCCAATATGTATCATATTTTATCTTTCAACATACAATTCATACCAATTATTATAACCATTACTCATCTAAAACCATTACTCAAAACGTATTTCAAACTCTTTTGTGGATTTAATCAATATAATCGAAAATCAGGAATTAAGAGGTTTTATTCGGAGAAGCTTATTCCACTTATCGTCTCAAGATCAAAAGAAAAAGAGAGCTGTAATTCTCTCTTTAGCACCTGCTTGTTTAATAACGTTTTTTGATAACATTCATTAATAATAGCATCATAAAAGAGATGATTAAAATGACAATTACCCAAGACCAAGCTAAAGTCATATTTCCCGAGTCCATAGCTAAATAGATGGCAGTCGGTATCGTTTGTGTTACCCCAGGTATATTTCCTGCAAACATGAGAGTAGCTCCAAATTCGCCAAGTCCCCGTGCGAAGCTTAAAATAGTTCCAGTTATAATTGCCTTTGAAGCTAATGGAAGAGAAATAAACATAAAAACCTTCATCTCGTTAGCCCCATCAACTCTTGAAGCATCTTCAATTTCTCTATCGATCGTTTCAAATCCAGTTATTGCTGACTGATACATTAGTGGAAAAGCAACAACAACCGCAGAGATAACAGCAGCCCAAAATGTAAAGATAAGAGGTTGATTAAATAGAGCTTCAATCAATTGACCTAAAAATGATTGCTTACCAAATATCACAATTAATAAAAATCCCACCACTGATGGAGGTAAAACTAATGGTAAAAGCAGAACGGTATCTATAATCGATTTTCCTTTAAAAGTTCTATTTGCCATTATTCTTGCAGTTAGTACACCAACTATTAATACAATTAAGAGTGAGAAAGAAGCAATTTCTAATGAAAGTTGAACTGGAGACCAAAAAATATCATGAAATGTCATTTTAAGAGATTGGAAAATCCGTATTCCTCTAGAATGGTTAAAGCTTTATCTGATTGCATATAGTCAAAGAAAGCTTTTGCTTCTTCTAGTTTTTTACTCTCATTAATTATGCCTAATGGATAAATAATTGGTGTGTGTGTACCTTCTTCAGCTGCTGCTAAAACATTTATTTTAGAAGAAATGAGTGCATCGGTATTATACACAATACCAGCATCTACATTTCCTGTTTCTACATATGTCAAAACTTGTCTTACATCTTTAGCATAGACCATCTTGTTTTTAACACCTTCCCACTCACCTATGTTTTCCAGCATTTCTTTTGCATATTTTCCAGCTGGTACTGTTTTTGGGGTCCCGATCGCTATTTTTTGCGCTTTATCATTTAAATCACTAAATTCCTCAATACCGTTTTTACTTTTTTTAGGAGTTACCAGCACAATTTTATTTCCAACTAAATCAACCCCATTTTCTTGGTCAATGTAACCTTTATTCACCAGTTCATCAAACTTATCCTCTGCAGCTGAGAAAAAAAGATCTGCTGGTGCCCCCTGCATAATCTGTTGTTGCAGTGTTCCAGAGCTCCCAAAGTTATAGGTAACTTCAATGTCTGGATGCTCCTCTTCAAAAGTCGTTTTAATTTCATTTAAAGCATCGGTTAAACTCGCTGCTGCTGATACCGTTATTTCTGTATGCTCATGCCTATTTTCTTGTGCTTCTTCTGTTACTTGTCCTGCAGCGTTACAGCCGGTTACATATATCAGCAAGATTAATATAGGTAATAATCTTTTCATTAAAATCCCTCTTTATAATATAATTAGATATAACTAAATATAATTAATTATAACTAATTATAATATATTATTGTCAGATTTTTTCACATACTTTTAATCCTTGTTTTCTTATCAAGTGGTTATCGTTACAATAAATCAAAAGGAGGTTTATTATGACCAATGAAATTTCATATACCGTAGAAGAAGTAGCTAACTTATTAAAAGTATCTAAATTAACTGTCTATGACTTGATAAAAAAAGGGAAAATTCCTTCATTTAAAGTCGGCAGACAAATGAGAGTCAATGCAAAAGATTTAGATTCATTTATAAGCGGAAAACAAGCAGAGCATACTACCGGACTACACCCTTCTTCTACTAATAATAAACAAAAACAGCAAAAAGAAAACAAACAACATGTATTAATAAGCGGCCAAGATATGGTATTAGACATACTCGGGAAACATATAGAAAAGAAAGGGAATTTTAAGGCCTTAAGGACTTATGAGGGAAGTTTAAACAGTCTCCTTGCGATGTATAGAGGAGAGTGTGATATTGTAAGTTTACATATGTTTGATGGTGATACAGGAGAGTATAATGTTCCTTTTGTTAGAAAGATATTAATTGGTTTTCAATATACTATAATAAATTTAGTGTCGCGAAAAGCAGGTTTCATGGTACAAAGAGGAAATCCGCAAAATCTAACTACGTGGAATGATTTAAAAAAGAAGAATATTCGCTTAATGAACCGTGAAATAGGTTCAGGAGCAAGAATACTGCTTGAAGAACAGTTAAGAATCAATAACATATCTCATTCGGAAATTTTAGGGTATGAAAATGCAGAAACAAGTCATTTAAGTGTCGCGTCTTCTATCGTTTCTGGAAAAGCAGATGTAGGAATTGGAATTGAAAAGGTTGCAAAAATGGTAGGTCTTGATTTTATCCCTTTAATTACCGAAAGATATGACTTAGTGATGATCCATAATCAACAAAATCAGGAAATCATTGAAATCGTAGAAGGTATATTACGTACTGCTTCTGTAAAGGAAGAAATTCAATCTTTAGGAGATTATGATGTTTCAGAAACAGGACAAGTAGTATATAAGACAAGCTAAGGTCTGCATGGATCGAACTCCCCCTTAGCTTGTCTCCCTCTAAGAAAAAGCTCTCTTTATTTAAAAAAGATGGTTGTCAAAATATATCCTTGTTTTCCCGAGGACTAACTCAAAGATGTCTAACACTTCATCTCTACCAAGGACTTAAACATTAAAAAGTGCTTTCAGTAAATCTGATGGTCCTTTTTACTAACTAAGAAGTGAGATCTTGAATGATTTCTGCCAGTCTAATCAGCCCATTTTCTATTTGTCGGGGGGAAGCATATGAATAAGATAGGCGGAGATGTTGTTGATCATTTCGATCGTAAACATTTCCCGGGTTAAGCAAAATGCCTGCTTTTAATGCTTTTTCAAACAAACCTCGCATTGAAATTTGTTTGTTTATCGAAAGCCATATATAAAAACCACCATCTGGTTTATTCCAGGTTCCTATATCTTTAAAGTATTTATGTAAGATAGCGACAGTAAAGTCTCTTCGATATTTTAATTCTCCTCTAATCTTTTTAAGATGTTGATCGTATAAACCAGATGATAGATATTCCGAAACAGCATACTGAGATAGAGAACTTGCCCCATAGTCTGTTTGCATTTTTATATCGGATAAACGATCAATAACAGGTTCAGGACCAATTACCCACCCAATTCTAAGCCCAGGACCAAGGGTTTTAGACATGCTTCCTACATATAATACAAGACCTTGGTTATCCATTGCTTTTAATGGAATTGGCGGCGGCTTTTCAAACCATAAATCACCATAAACATCATCCTCAATAATCGGCAGCCTTTCAATTTGACAAACATTTAATAACTCCATACGTCTTTGCGAAGACATTAAAATACCTGTTGGGTTGTGAAAAGCTGGGATAGTATATAGTAAAGCTCCGTTATGCTGCTTTTTTAACCTTCCAATTGTATTCGTTATGATTCCTTCATCATCCATAGGAATACCAAATAAATTCATTCCTGCTGATTGAAAGACATGAATTGAATTCAAATAGGAAGGAGATTCAAGGAAAATGGTTGATCCACGGTGCAATAAACCTAAAGAGATCAATTGTAATGCCTGGAGAGCCCCTGAAACAATCAAGATTGAAGAAGGCGAAACATCAATTCCTTTAGATTTTATATATTCACTTATCATTTCCCTTAAGTAAAGGTTCCCTTTCGGTTCTGAATATCCTAAAGTGAACATCTTTGAAGAATCGTTTTGGAAGATTTGTTTCATTTTCTCAAAAGGCAATAGTTCGGGAGAAAGCTCACCTGTACCAAGGCGTATGATGTTGGGATTTGATTCAGCTCTATTGATTTCTTGTATGATTTGTATGTTGGATTGATAAGAACCTGCCTTCACATAGCTGTTCCAATCAGGCGGAGGAGTAGAAGCGAGTAAACTCCAAGTATTATTGACAACAATCGTACCTTTTCCAACTTTTGATTCAATGAATCCGTCCGCTGCCAGCTCTCCCATCGCATAAACAATTGTACTGCGATTAACTTGAAATTTTTTTGCTAGATCCCGTTGTGAAGGGATTCTGGTTCCGACAGACCATTCACCATTCATTATTTTCCTTTTCATATATTCCGCTATTTGTTGATGCAATGGTATAGAAGATGACTTGTTTAACATCCATTCTTTTGGCACAAAGAAAACTCCTGACTTTTTCTTTCAATTATATCCGATTGGTTGGATAAAGTCTCAACCAATTGGTTGGAGACCTACCTCCCTTTTTCCTATAAAATATAGGTAATAATTAAACTGGAGGCGTAAAAATGTTAGAAGCTATACTTCATGGTTTTATCTTAGCACTCGGGTTAATCCTGCCTTTAGGGGTGCAAAATGTGTTGGTGTTTAATCAAGGTGCTACACAACCTCAATTTTCTAGAGCATTACCAGTTATCATTACTGCATCCATTTGTGATACGTTACTAATTTCCTTAGCCGTTTTAGGGGTTTCTATGGTTGTTCTTGAATATGTGTGGTTAAAAACAGCCCTCCTCTCTTCAGGTATTTGTTTTTTACTATATATGGGGTTTGTTACATGGAGAAGTAAACCTATGATGGATCAACAGGATGAAAAAGATTCATTTTCAGCCAAAAGGCAGATTGTCTTTGCTATGTCTGTATCTTTATTAAATCCTCATGCTATTTTAGATACAGTTGGTGTCATCGGAACAAGCTCCTTAACCTATTTAGGAGTCGAAAAGTTGGCATTTGCTGTTTCTTGTATACTTGTTTCATGGGTATGGTTTGGAGGACTGGGGATTGTCGGGAGAATGTCAGGAAAACTGGATAAATCAGGGCGTTTTTTATTCATTTTAAATAGGATTTCAGCAATCGTCATGTGGGGAACAGCAGGGTTTATCGGATTTAAACTTATTTGAGTAAAGTTCAAATGGACAAAAATCGATTTATTCATTTTTGATTTTGTCTCAAAGAATGCCTCGATTGGACTAATCTTGATTTATTCATTTTAGAAAATGTCTAATGAATTGGCTTTATTGGACAAAACTCCAGTTTAAACCCTAGGTTAATTCTCCCCTCAAAAACCTGTCAATCAACAAAATATGCAGTCCAACTCATAGGTGAATTGGACTGCTAACTAGTGTATGATTTAATGTAATGTGCTCAAAAACTTTCTCATCATAACTATTCTTTTGAAACATGTCTTTTCTCTAAAACCTTCAACACTTCATCTAACGGAAGCTTTTGCTCTCTTAATAGGACCATCAAGTGGAACAGTAAATCGGCAACCTCCCATTTAAGTTCCTCATGGTCTCGATTTTTTGAGGCGATAATCACCTCGGATGCTTCTTCGCCGACCTTTTTCAAAATCTTATCGACACCTTCTGTAAACAAATAGGTAGTATAAGAACCTTCAGGAAGCTCGTTTTCACGTTCGGCAATGAGTTTTTCAAGGGTGTTTAAAATTTGGAAGCGATCTTGTTTTACATCAACGACTTCCTGTTTATCGATCGTTTCACTAAAGCATGTATATGCCCCAGTGTGGCAGGCAGGGCCTGCTGGCTGTACGAGAACCAAGATAGCATCCTGGTCGCAATCGTATCTCATTTCCACGACCTTTTGGATGTTTCCTGATGTGCCGCCTTTATGCCACAGCTCTTGTCGGGAACGGCTGTAAAACCATGTTTCCTTTGTTTCCAATGTCTTTTTTAAGGATTCCTCATTCATGTAAGCTAATGTTAGCACTTCTTTGCTTGCCGCATCCTGTACGATTGCCGGAACTAGTCCGTTTTGGTCAAATTTAATCGATTCGATCATCTTACATTCACCCCCTGGTTTTCTAAATACGCTTTAACTTCCTTTACAGATGTTTCTTTATAATGGAAAATCGACGCTGCTAACGCTGCATCTGCTTTTCCTTCTTGGAATGCATGCAAAAAGTGTTCAGCATTCCCTGCACCGCCTGAGGCAATAACAGGAACAGATACTGCTTCACTTACCGCTTTGTTTAACGCAAGATTAAAACCGTTTTTCTCTCCGTCGCTGTCCATGCTTGTTAACAGAATTTCACCGGCACCGCGCTTTACTGCCTCCTGCGCCCATTGTACAACTTCCCATTCTGTCGCATTTCTGCCGCCATGTGTGTACACGCGCCAGCTGCCTAATTGCTCATCATATTTTGCATCAATCGCCACAACAATACATTGGGAACCGAAAAAGTTGGCCCCTTCCGTGATCAAATCCGGATTCAGCAAGGCAGCCGTATTTAACGATACTTTATCTGCCCCTGCGCGCAGAATTCGTTTCATATCCTCAAGTGAATTGATCCCGCCGCCGACTGTAAATGGTATAGCAAGCTGGGCAGCAACCTGCTCAACCACATCTACCATTGTCTTCCGTCCCTCATGTGAAGCGGAAATATCAAGAAACACAAGCTCATCTGCGCCCTCTTCATCATAAAATTTCGCCAATTCGACCGGATCACCGGCATCCCTTAATCCTAGGAATTGAATCCCTTTTACCACTCGTCCTTCTTTTACATCTAAGCATGGAATAATACGCTTTGTAATCATGATTGTTTTCCTACCTTCAATGCCTCAGTCAGACTAAATTGATTTGTATAAAGCGCCTTGCCGACAATCGCACCTGATACGCCTGTCGATTCGTATTCAGAAAGTGTTTCTAAATCCTTTAATGAGCTTACACCGCCGGAAGCAATCACTTGCTTATTCGTTGCCTTTGCCATTTCAACGATTGCCTCGACATTCGGGCCTGACAGCATGCCATCTGTCGCAATATCTGTGAAAATAAATACTTCAGCACCAGCGTTCGCAAGCTCTTTGCCAAGATCTGTTGCTTTTACATTGGACGTATTTAACCAGCCCTCTGTTGACACATAGCCATCCTTTGCATCAATGCCAATCGCAATCTTTTCCCCATATTTGCTGAGCATTTTTTTCACGAAATCTGGATTGGAGATGGCTGCACTTCCTAAAATAACGCGATCTACACCATTTGATAAATAGAATTCTACATCTTCCTCGGTGCGAATGCCGCCGCCGATTTGAATCTTTGCGGAAAGCTTCTGTGCCGCATCAATGACATGCTGGTGATTAATAAGCTTTCCTTCCTTCGCTCCATCTAAATCAACCATATGGATCCAGCTGGCATCTTGGTCATCGAATTGCTTGGCCATGTCAAAAGGAGAATCGCCATAGACCGTCTCTTTATTATAATCGCCTTGAAGCAGGCGTACGCATTTGCCGCCCCGCATATCGATTGCAGGATAAATGATAAATTGGCTCATCTTCCTTCTCCCTCCACGAGCTTAATATAATTTTTCAGAATGGCTAACCCTAGCTCACTGCTTTTTTCAGGATGAAATTGTGTGCCAAATACATTGCCTTTTCCAACAACTGCGGGAACATCAACGCCATAGTCTGCCGTTGCCAACAGCGCATCCTTCTCTTCTGTGTCAACATAATACGAGTGAACAAAATAGGCATGACCGCCTGACAAGTTCTGAAGCAACGGGCTGTCGTTTTGTATCTGCAATTCATTCCAGCCCATATGCGGAACCTTAAGCGTTGTTCCCCCAACCGTTTCAGGGATCCTGACAACCTTACCTGGTAAAAGGGACAATCCCTTTGAAAGCCCGTTTTCCTCGCTTTCTTCAAAAAGAAGCTGCATGCCAAGGCAGATGCCTAACAGCGGCTTACCGTCAGCAACGACTTTCTGAATGAAATCTGTTAAGCCTGTTTCATTTAAAATCGACATTGCATCTTTAAACGCACCAACACCCGGAAGAATGTAGCCATCTGCTTTTTCCAGCTCAGCTTGGTCAGGTGAAAGAATGTAATCTACATTCATCCGTTCAAGCGCTTTTGAGACACTATATAAATTTCCCATTCCATAATCGATAATGGCAATCATTTTATAACATTCCTTTCGTTGAAGGAAGAACCCCCTCAATACGTGGATCAATCATTGTCGCTTCATCTAAAGCTCTTGCCAATGCTTTAAAAATCCCCTCAATCATATGATGTGTGTTTTGTCCATAGTGAATGATGACATGAAGGTTGATGCGTGCTTCAAGGGCAAATTTCCATAAAAACTCATGAACATTTTCTGTATCAAATGTTCCGACTCTCTTGCTTGGAAAATCCCCTTTTAATTCAAAATGCGGGCGGTTGCTTAAATCAACTACAACCTGGGCAAGCGCCTCATCCATTGGCACAAACGCATTGCCATAGCGTTTAATCCCGCGCTTATCACCTAATGCTTCACGAAGGGCCTGACCTAAACAAATGCCGATGTCCTCTGTTGTATGGTGGTCATCTATTTCAATATCGCCGTTCGCTTCTATTGTTAAATCAAATTGGCCGTGCTTTGTAAAAAGATCCAGCATATGATCCATGAACGGGACAGATGTTTTCAGTGAAGACTGCCCTGTGCCGTCTACATTAAAGGCTAAGGAAATTTGCGTTTCTTTCGTATTTCGTTCAATTGATGCCGTTCTTGTCATCGTAATTCCCCCTTATTTTAATCGTGCCTCGAGCGCGCGGGCGTGGGCTTCTAATCCCTCTAGTCTCGCTAGCTTCGCGATTTTTGCATAATTGTTATAAAACGCTTTTTCACTGTATGAAATAATACTTGATTTTTTCACGAAATCATCAACATTTAACGGACTTGAAAAGCGTGCTGTTCCATTTGTCGGCAGTACATGGTTAGGGCCTGCGAAATAATCGCCGACAGGCTCAGAGCTATAGCGGCCAAGGAAAATCGCCCCTGCATGCTTCAAGTCATTCAAGATCGCTAACGGATTTTCAGTTAGCACTTCAAGATGCTCTGGTGCCAGTTCATTAACCACCGCAATCGCTGTTTCCAGATTTTCTGCAACATAAATATGTCCGAACGTTTCAATGGATGCCTCGGCAATTTCCTTACGCGGCAAGGCAGCTGCCTGTTTTTCTACCTCAGCTTTCACTGCCTCTGCTTGTTCCATTGAGGTTGTGACAAGAATGCTTGATGAGTTTTTATCATGCTCTGCTTGAGATAATAAGTCTGCGGCAATTTCATTTGCCCGTGCTGTTTCATCACTTAACACAACAATTTCACTAGGTCCGGCAATCATGTCAATATCAACGATGCCGAATACCTCGCGTTTCGCCAACGCCACATAGATGTTCCCTGGGCCCATGATTTTATCAACCGCTGCAATCGTTTCTGTTCCATAAGCAAGGGCTGCTATGGCTTGCGCACCGCCTACTTTATAAAGCTCAGTGATGCCCAACTCCTTTGCCGCAACTAATACACCTGCAGGCAGTGTGCCTTGTTGATTTGGCGGTGATACTAGGACAATCCGCTTTACTCCCGCAACCTGTGCCGGTATCACGTTCATGAGCACGGATGAAGGGTAGGCAGCGGTTCCGCCCGGTACATAAACACCAACCGCATCCAATGGCGTAATTTTTTGCCCAAGCATTGTCCCTTCATCGTTGTAGCTGATCCATGATTCCCGTTTTTGCTTTTCATGGAAGGAGCGAATGTTTGCCCCTGCTTCACGGATAATCTCGACTAATTCTTCATCAAGCTCACTGTAAGCTTTAATAAATTCATCTTCTGTTACCTTTAGGCTTGATAAGGCTACTTTATCGAAGGTTTCCGTATAAGAAAAAAGCGCCTTGTCTCCATGTTCGCGAACAGCCGAAATAATGGATTGCACGACCTTACGCTGTTCTTCTGTCCCTGTATCAATCGTACGTCTTAATGATACTTTTTCATCCGTAATCCGAGTAATTTTCATCCCTTTACCCCCCAATTACTTTCGATAACCGTTCAACAAGCTCATCGATTTGCTCATCCTTCATTCGGTAGCTGACAGGATTGACAATGAGACGGGATGTAATATTACAAATCCGCTCAAGCTCGACTAACCCGTTTTCCTTTAATGTCCTTCCTGTTGAGACAATATCAACAATCCGGTCCGCTAAGCCAATTAATGGAGCGAGCTCAATTGAACCATTCAACTTAATGATTTCGACCTGCTCCCCTTGTTCACGGAAATAGCTTGAAGCTACCTTAGGATATTTTGTTGCCACTTTAGGAGCGACATCATCAAGCTTTGCATTTGGCAGTCCGGCAACAGCTAAATAACATTCACTAATGTTTAAATCCAGAACCTCATAGACATCGCCTTCTTCTTCAAGCATGACATCCTTGCCGGCGATTCCGACATCAGCCACGCCATGCTCAACATAGGTCACGACATCCATTGGCTTTGCTAAAATAAACCGGATGTTTTCGTTTGGCACATCGATAATCAGTTTTCTTGATTCGTCAAATTCAGGCGGGAGCTGGTATTCGGCTTTGCGAAGCATTTCGACTGCTTCTTCAAAAATTCTCCCTTTTGGCATCGCAATGGTTAATACATTTGTCACCTACAGCTCCTCCTTTCTTGAACCGATAAAATAGTCAACCTCTATAAATTGCTTTGTAAAGGCATCTACATCTTTAATTCCGCTAATATCCTGCATCACGACCCGCTTCTTGCTCTCGCGGAGCTCTGCTGCATAGGCAATCGCTTCTGCACGGCGTTCCTGACTATAGATCACACATTGCAGCTTTTGCTCTTCCGTTGTTTTTAGCGCTTCGATTAATCGGTCAAGTCTTAAGCCAAAGCCTGTTGCAGGTGCGGCCCGATTGAATTTTTCAAAGAGATGATCATATCTGCCGCCATTTCCAATTGGGAAGCCGACATTATCTGCATACACCTCAAATAAAATGCCTGTATAGTAGCTCATATGACTGACAATATTTAAATCAAGCTTTAAATAATCCGTGACATTGAACGCTTCAAGAGTGGACCAAAGCTGACTGATTTCCTCAAGCGCATCACTTGCCTCTTCAGATGAAATAAGATCCTTTGCTTCACTTACTTTATCGATGCCGCCGCGAAGTGTTAGCAAGGTGAATAAGCGCTGTTTATCAATCGATGAAAGCGGCAATCCCTTCACATGCTCTTTATAGCCGACATAATTTTTTTCATATAAGAAGCGTCTTAGCACATCAGCGCGTTCCTGATTGCCTAATACTTCTTTAAACAAAGCATTCGCATAGCCAATATGTCCGATTGCAATTTTAAAATTCTCAAGTCCGGCTTTCTTTAAGGAAGCAACCATTAAAGCAATCACTTCTGCATCTGCGCTTGTTGTTCCGTCCCCGATTAATTCCACGCCGACCTGCTCAAACTCCGCAGGGCGTCCTCCTTCACGCTGCTGGGCGCGAAAGACATTTGCCGAGTATGCCAGACGTAATGGATAAAGATTATTATATAATTTAGAGGCAGCTACACGGGCAATCGGTGCTGTCATATCCGGTCTTAGCACCAATGTATGTCCTTGCTGATCTAATAATTTAAAAAGCTGCTGATCGAGAATCGCTGATTGAACGCCAACGGTTTCATAGTATTCAAGTGTCGGTGTTTCAATAAACTGGAATCCCCATTGTTCAATAACATTTGTCATTGCTTGCCGAGTCTTCTTTTTTATTTCATATAAAGCTGGTAATGTATCAACCATACCAAGCGGTTTTTCAAACATAAACATGTGTGTGTACCCCCGTCAATGAATACTCGTTTTTAATTTTCAGAATGCTTTACTTCGCTAATATGCTAATATATTACCAAAGTGAAGATGTTATTTCAAGAATTAGTTCATTTTTAGACTTTATTCGTATCCCTTTAAATTGTTTGTTTATTCAGTCTTTTCAAAATGTGGTTAAGCAAACGTTTAATTAAGCTAAGATTTTGTCTCATCTAAGTGAAAAGGCCACTAGTCCTTACTAGCAGCCTCTTGACCTTCCCTTTTTGCCAGTTCTTCTTTTGTGTAAATAACCGTCATTGGATTTCCGCCGACAAATGCTCCAGCTGGAACATCTTTATGAACAAGGGTTCCGGCTGATACGATCGCACCGTCGCCGATGATGACCCCAGGGAGAATCGTGGAATTGGCGCCAATTAAGACCTCATCACCAATCACGACATCACCTAGCCGATATTCCCTGATCAAATACTCATGGGCCAGAATGGTTGTATTGTAGCCAATGACCGAGTTGTTGCCAACGGTAATTTTTTCTGGAAACATAATATCTGGCATGACCATTAAGGCAAAGGATGTTTGCTTGCCGATTTTCATGTGAAGAAACGTACGGTATAGCCAATTTTTCATCGCTAACCATGGCGTATATCTTGCAAGCTGAATGACGATAAAGTTTCGAACAACCTTCCAAAATGGCACGGTTTTATACATATGCCATAAGGAATTCGCAGCTGAGACCGGATATCTCGTCGTTCTTCTCACATCATTCCACTCCGACGATCGGCAATAAATCACTCATTTTTTCTAATAAATAATCAGGGTTATAGCTCGAGATATAGTCTCTCCCTTTAATGCTCCACGCTACTCCCGCTGTCTTTGTTCCGGCATTTTTGCCTGCCCCCACATCATGATGGTTATCACCAACCATGATTGCTTCCTCAGGAGATGAGCCAAGCTGAGCCAATGCCTTTAAGACTGGCTCAGGATGCGGCTTCGCATTTTCCACATCATCAAGTGTAACCACAACATCAAAAAATTGATCAAGCTTTGTAAGCTTTAGCCCCATATTAACGGTATCTCGTATTTTTGTCGTCACTATACCTAGCTTAAATCCGTTTTCCTTTAAGGTTTTGATTGTTTCAAAGACCGTATCATATTCAGTTACGAGCAAATCATGCTGCTCATGATTAAATTTCCGGTATGCTTTGACCATTTCCTCCATCCGATCCGGATCGATGCTTCCAAACGTATCATAAAGCGTCGGACCAATGAACGGAAGGACATTCTCACGTTTATATTGTCCAGGATAGTAGGAATTTAATGTGTGTAGAAATGATTCAATGATCAGCTCATTTGTGTTGATCAATGTTCCATCTAAGTCAAATAGTAATGTGTTAATTTTCATAAGTAGCTTCCTTTCTGCTCGGTACTGCTTCAGCCTTCCGCCAAATGGCACCGATCGTGATTGTTAGTAAGATGGCAACAGATAACCGGATGATAAGCAATGGTAAAACAGGGATGCCCAGCGGGATAAAGATCAGCGTATCCTCAACTACTGCGTGACAGGCAACGAGGAAAATAAACGCTAACGTTAAATCTCTGCGGCTGACATTATCTTCCTTTACTGCTTGAATCATCACGCCGGCACCGTAGGCTAAGCCAATCGTCAGCCCTGCTACTAATGTCATCGAGGTATTTTCCTTCATTCCTAACATTCTTGTCACTGGTGCCATCCATTTTGTAAATACATTTAGCATTCCTAAATCCTTTAAAAATTGGATCGCAATCATCAATGGAATGACAATTAAGGCAAGCTGGATTACACCTAACCCTGCCTTTTGGATCGCTAAAAGAATGATCTCAAGCCAGCCATTTGGTTCTGCTTGAGTATTGTTAACAAACCCGTATTGGGCCGTTTCACTGCCTCCATGCCACACAAGGTTCACCACAATCGCTGAAATAAAGGCCAGACCAATTCTTACTAGCAGAATAATCCACATTTTTAACCCTACCTTAGCCGCAACAGACGACTCAATTAGCAAATTATGAGAAAATGACAGCATGACCGCTAAAATAAATACCTCTTTAACGGTTAATTCCAGTGATAAAATCGCCCCGATCCCTGCATATAGGTTAAGAAAATTCCCGATAACCAACGGGATTGCCGCCTCCCCTGACAAGCCGAAAACGCCCATGAGCGGAGCAATAAGCACTGCCAGCCAATCAAGCACAGGCGTATATTGCAGCACACTAACAAGTAATGTAATCGGAAAAATAACTTTTCCTAATGTCCAGGTTGTCTGGAATCCAGCATGAAATCCTTTTTTTAAGCTATTCCCCACAGCCAATCCTCCTTGATGAATTTTTAAATCTGCCTTATTGACCAGAGTCTAGATATCTCTCATTTGAATAGCCCTTCAAACGGCGGAAGATCATGATGCCTACCGCTACCGCAATTAAGACAATCGAAATAACCTGTGCAATTCTTAGCGTATCTGTCAGCATCAAGCTGTCTGTACGCATGCCTTCGATAAAGTACCGGCCAACTGAATACCAAATAACATAGGTTAAAAACAGCTCTCCGCGCCTGAAATTCGCTTTTCTTAACAGCATTAATCCAATAAATCCAACAAAATTCCATAATGATTCATATAAAAAGGTGGGATGATGATACTCTCCATTAATATACATTTGGTTGATAATAAAATCAGGCAGCATCAACCCTTCTAAAAATTCCCTTGAAACCGGCCCGCCATACGCCTCTTGGTTCATAAAATTTCCCCAGCGTCCAATCGCCTGCCCGAGGATAATACTTGGCGCCGCGATATCAGCTAGCTTCCAAAATGAAAGCTTTTTAACCTTCGCAAACACAATCCCTGTAAGAACCGCAGCAATGAGGCCGCCGTGTATCGCAAGGCCGCCGTTCCATATTTTAATAATATCCCCAGGATTTTGAGAATAATAGTCCCATTGGAAAATGACATAATAGGCTCTTGCCCCTAAGATCGCAATTGGAATCGCAAATAAAACCAGGTCAACAAATGTATCCTTATGAAGCCCTCTTCTCTCACTTTCTCGCACCGCTATCAAGAGTCCAAGCAAGGCACCAACACCAATAATCAATCCATACCAATGAATTTGAATCGGACCTAATTCAAGAAAAATGGGATCAAGAGGCTGTAAATTTTCTTCCATTTCTTCAACTCCCTGCTATCCTATTTTTTAAACCAGCATTATATGTATGTCAGGGTGACCCGCAGCTTTTTCCTTGGGGTCTGACCCTTTAATGTGGAAATCTTATTCTTCCTCATGATCTCCTTCTTCAATCACACCAGCAAGCTTATTGGTAAATTGCTCTGCAGCATTTACCCCCATCCGTTTTAGACGGTAATTCATCGCCGCTACCTCAATAATAACCGATAAGTTTCGTCCAGGTCGAACCGGAATTGTCAGCTTAGTTACATCAGTATCAATAATCCGCATTTTTTCCTCTTCAAGACCAAGGCGATCATACTGCTTATTTTGATCCCAAAGCTCAAGATTGACAACAAGTGTAATCCGTTTAAAGCTGCGAACAGCACCTGCACCAAATAAGGTCATCACATTGATGATCCCCAGCCCGCGGATCTCTAAAAGATGCTCGATCAGCTCTGGAGCACTTCCAACTAATGTATCCTGATCTTCTTGACGGATTTCAACACAATCATCCGCGACTAAACGGTGCCCGCGCTTAACAAGCTCAAGAGCCGTTTCACTTTTACCAACACCGCTTTTCCCGATAATTAATACACCGACACCATAAATATCGACCAATACGCCATGAACCGCCGTTGTTGGCGCAAGCTTTGTTTCAAGGAAATTGGTCAAATGACTTGATAACCGCGTTGTTTTCATTGGTGAACGTAACACTGGAACACCCTCGCGATTAGAAGCCTCGATCAATTCATGCGGAGCATCCATCTCCCTTGTCACAATAATTGCCGGCGTCACATCTGTACAAAGCTCGTCCATCCGATGCTTCCGCTCCTGATCTGACAACTGAAGAAAAAACGAAAGCTCCGTTTTCCCAAGCAGCTGAACCCGTTCCTTTGGATAATATGTAAAAAATCCAGCCATCTCGATCCCAGGACGAGACAAATCACTCGTCACAATCGGCCGATTAATCCCTTCCTCACCGCTAATCACTTCAAAATTAAATTTATCAATAAGATCCTTTGTGCGAACTTTAGGCACGGCTTATCCTCCTTTATGATGAGAGCTAACTAAAACCTTTGTCATCCTTTTAATGTAAGAAAGACTCTTTTATTATTTTAGCATTAGTATTGGACATTCCAAAATAGAATTTTATTTTTGGGGTGTAAGGTGGGAATCAGGGGTGGGGTGAACCAAGAGTAAGGGGATTGAACCACCTAGCGCGGGAATTGCGTCTCTTTTGGTATTTTTCAAACCACTTACCTGATTTATTGAACCACTCTTTCGTTTTAGGAATGGGATTGAACCCCCTATTCTACTTTTTGAACCACGAACTCGAGAATTGCATCTGTTTTGCTATTTTTCGAACCACACAGTTGATTTATTGAACCACTTCCAAATTATTAACTTAATTTTTCTCAACCAATCCGCTACTTTTTTACCAACTAATCTCTATATTACATATGAATAATAGTTTAAATGGAGGAATAGCCTATGAAAATCATGATTGATGCAGGGCATGGGTATGAAACACCGGGGAAAAGAACTGTTGATGGGATGCGGGAGTATGAATTTAATCGTGCGGTTGCGGAGGAAATGAGAAAGCTATTAACCGCTTATGATAGGGTAACCGTGCTTTTTTCGCATTCTGATAATCGCGATGTACCGCTTAGCGAAAGAACAGCGAAGGCAAATCGAGAAAATGTTAACTTGTTTGTTTCAATTCATGCGAACGCACATGGTAACGGGAGAGAATGGACATCAGCAGCCGGTATCGAAACCTATGTCTATTCATCAAAGCCTAAGGCCGCTTATCAATTAGCCAAAAATGTACAAGCAAGTCTTGTGAAGCACACTTCTCTCAAAGACCGTGGTGTAAAAACTGCCAATTTCCATGTGCTGAAGGAAACGAATATGACTGCGATCCTGGTTGAATGCGGGTTTATGACTAACAAAATCGAAGCAAGCCTTCTGCGTTCAGCCGCCTACCGGTTAACCTGTGCCCGAGCCATTGTAGCTGGGATAATTACAACCTACAATCTAAAGAAAAAGACAAAAAAAGCTTCTGAAAAGGTCTTGTACAAGGTTCAAACAGGAGCCTTTGCTGAAAAAGAAAATGCACTTAGGCTGGCAGATGAGTTAAAACAGAAGGGGTATGACGCGATTATTGTGTCATCAAAAAGCAGCTAGCAAATACGATCTCCCATCTAAAATGCTCAGAGCTCTTCGTCTCTGAGCATTTCATGCTTTAGCAAGGTGTAAGTTATAGAAGGTTAATTAACCTTAACACTACATCTCAAAAAATGAATCTCTCTCAACCTTGCAAACTCGTAATACGAAGCTTTTGTACCATTCTTTTTTGCCACGTTCTTGTGCAACCATATGTGCGGAATGTTCCTTCCACCTTTTTATCGCATCTAAAGATTCCCAATATGAAACCGTAATTCCCAATTCATGATCACGTGCACTTTCAACTCCTAAAAAACCCTCTTGTTCAGAAGCTAACTCTACCATTTTTTCTGCCATTTTCTCATAACCTTTACCCGCTTTTGCTCGCTCGGATGCAAAGATAACCGCATAGTAAGGCGGTTGTGGTGTATTGGCAAATTTACTCATAGTGGGTCCTCCGCTCAAATTGAAAGTTATAGAATAAACTCTAAAGCATTCACCCTTTGTTTCTTTATATTGCTAGGTTTCTTGCCTCTTTTCTCAACTGTAACCTTCAAATACTGAAAATTTATCGCCTTTAAAGAACTATAGGACAATAAATCTTTCAAATTCTCTTTAGTCCTTTTGCAAATACCTTGTATAATAAGCCTCCATGAGAAGACCAAATACAGGTAAAGTCCAGACAGAGATTCCTTCCCAAGGGAAGTCTACAGCCAAGCCAATTGATTATACGCTTTTAATTCATAGGATACACAAGGTTGTTAGTCTGCTTTTCATAACAACGTTTCCACCCCTACCTTTATCACTGAAAAAATTAAAAGATGTAATCAACAAATTGTTCTTCGGATATTACTTGTAATCCATATCTTTTAAGCAAAGCTGAGGTTACTCCATTTCCGGCAATTTTCTTTCCTTTAAATTCGCCATTGTAAATCATTGAGCTGCCACAGGATGGACTATTTTCCTTGAGAACAACGATTGCTGCGTTTATTGTTTTGGCTTTTTCTAAGGTGGCATAAGCTCCTTTTATGTAAAGCTCGGTTACATCTTTACCAGATTTCTCAATCACTCTAGCCTTTCCATCAATTACATCCTCACCATCTCCTCCTACTATTTCAGCAGGTTCCCTTGGGGTTAAAAACCCGCCAAGCAGTTCCGGACAGATCGTTACAGCTTTATTCTCTTTCACTAAGTTACTTATTCTATTGTCTAAACTATGCGTACCGTTATATCTTACCTCTAACCCTGCTAAACAAGAACTGACTAAGATCACGAACGACACCTCTCAAAATAATCGATATAATATCCTTATTGTACGAAACTTTTCGCAAGTTGAAGCTGCTTAGTGAATTGTTACTCTCCTGAATAGTTATCTTCAATAAGAATCCCATCACAACAAACCAAAGGATTATATTTAACCTCGATGAACAACTCGTCGTTTTCATTCCCTTTTTTAAAATTTGCTTTAATAAGGCTATATGGTTCTTCTTTCCTTTGCTCTCTTTGATATGTTACTGACACATCTCTAAATCCCTTTGCATAAAAATACTCGTATCCATCATTCGTACCCATGTTATGGATAAGAGATTGTTGATCATTTTTCGCATTCATTAACCATGTATGAACTTCGTCTTCATTTTCAGTTTTAATGGTGTTATGGCTGTAGGAAAAAATAAAGGGTTTTTCCTTTTCAAGACTCTGGCAACCTACTATAAGTAATAATAAAAGAGAGACACTTAGTAGTAATAACAATTGTTTTTTCAGCATTAACTCCCCCCGTTCAATTATCAAATTTTAACGAGTCTGCCTCAATAAAAGCAGCAAAAGTTACTCTATTTCCTTGATTTCTTTCACTTTTGGTGTATTAGAATTAAGCCTCTGAAGTCATCGGATGCTTAACCTTTTCTGGAAAAAAATGATCACCATTTGTTTTTACAAACATTTTTCCTCCACCTTCTCTCTGTTTTTTAGCAAATTTCATTCCCTCGTAATCTGGAGTATAGTGAAAAGTGATTTTATAGCTTCCTTTCCCTGAAAGATCAAGTAATAGATTTTGAATATTCACAGGGCGCTTACTGATAATATCAAAGATCTCAATCTCATCTTTTTCTTTAGTAAATATCACAATGGCATTTTCAGCAGGATGATAATATAAATCATTTGAAAAAACATTTAAGCAATGATACATGAATATGCTTTTAGAATTTCCCGTTGCAAAACGGTTCGAAACGGGCAATCTTTCCTTTGCAAATGTATAAATAAATTGAAGGTCAGCTTTATTTGTAATGTCCAATTTACGAAATTCATTTTTCGCCGTTAAATTGGAAGAAATATTCGTCGAATACTGATACTCCTGTACGATTTCGAATCCGAATTTCGGATAAAAATCTAGCACTCTTTCATTTGCAAACAGATACATAAAATCATATAAATGTTTGTACTCCTCTAAAACGATGTTCATTAACTGTTTTGAAAGCCCTCTATGCCGGAATTCAGGATGGGTCATAACCGTACCTATTTGAATTGCACGATGCTGCTTTCCCTCAATAATGAAATCAAGCAAATTAACGGAAACATTTGCTACTATTTTATTATCATATGAATAAGAAAAGGGGATATAGTTATTGCCCCAATATTCGTATTTGTCCATCTTTTAAAATTCAATCCAAAAATACTGTTAGCAAGTTTGAAGAAGCTCTCTCTATATTGTTCATCGTTTTTATAATCCTTTATAAATTGCAGCACTTCTGCCAAGTAATTCTCCTCCATTTAAACATTCACTTTATAGTCAAGTTCCAGCTCATCACCCGGCAATCCCCTTATTCCCCAGTTATGTTTGGGTGTTTCAAAAATTGTAATCTCAAGATCTTGGAGAGATATGCCGACTTCACGATTTATCCGTTCTAACAGAAGTGTAATGAGTTGCTTTTTAGCTTCTATTGTCCGACCTTCAAACATACTAATCTCTATTATCGTATAGGCATCTGTTCGGCCGTTCCCGAAATAAAAGTCCTCTTTGTCCATAGGAAAAAAACGATGAAATTTCTTATTTCGGGGGAATTCAAGAGCATCTACCATACATGAATGAATCACCTTTGATAACGTTCCCTTTATAGGATTTAATCGATCCTTCACTCCATAAATTTTAAGCTGTCCCATCCTCATCTCACCTTTCTCTGACGTTCCTTTTATTTTCTTTCCCTTTAAACAAATAACGAATTCCTTTACCCGCTAATGCTTCATCCTCATACCTTGGTATAACATGAAAATGCGAGTGGAAAATATGCTGACCACCAACTTCGCCGCTATTCCAGCCAAGGTTATATCCTTGAGGTTGGTGCTTTTCATCTAAGTATGTTTTTACATCCTTAAGAAGGCTGTAGGTTGCATCCCATTCTTCCCGCGTCAAATCAAAAACAGTTTTCCTATGCTTTCTAGGGACAATAAGCCCGGCACCTTCAAGCTGGACCCCTTTTTGGTCAAATTGCTCCAGCTGCAAAAACAGGCAATGTTCATTACTCAAGATGACTCTTTGCTTAGGCTCTAGTTCCAGATGACAAAAAACACAATCTTTTACCATATAATCACCCTCAAAACGTTTTCTTTTGAATTCTATTATTTCATGTAACAATCCTTCCTCCTTTCTTAAAATAAAAATGCGTTTATCCTTTTTAGACCAACGCTTTCCCAAGTGGAAATTTTAATTCTTGTGAGAGAGTAACTTTAATATTTCAAGGTTATCGTCCTTGTCACCTGCACTACCAGGATTCGTCTAGATCACGAGCTCTTCTGCAGTTTGTGGTTATGATTTTTAAGTTTAGTGGTTCAATCACCGTGATTCAAAGATCACCCTGAAGTTAATAGTTCAATTATTTAGTTTAATGGTTTATTTCCTCGTTGTTCTTGGTGATCATTGCTGCTAACTCATTCCTGGTCTTCAGCAATTTCTTTTTACTATCTCCATTATCTAAAGGCATTTCCAAATAAAAATCAGCAAATGATTGATGCTTATACCGTGGTACGACGTGCATATGAAAGTGGGTTAATTCGCTAAATATTCCTCCATTTTGGCAGATGGTTATGCCATCAGGTTTATATAGTGTCTTTATCGCTTTTGAAATGAGCCTTGCCGCCTGGATGACAGCGTTAGCGGTTTCTTCATTTAGATCATCAACATCTTCAGCATGCTGCTTTGGTAGAATCAGTACATGGCCTTCATTAAATGGGTCATGGTCTAAGATGCAGCAAACCGAATCATTTTCGTAGATGACATTTACAGCTTCCATTTTATTCGCCAAGCTGCAGCCTAAACATTTCATTTTCCTATTCACTTTATCACCTCTTCCTCATCATGAAAGTTACCATTCATTTTCCACCACTTACCTTTCAATTCCTGCTCCTTACTGAAAATCAAAAGATTTGAGGGGAACTTTTACATACAATTTGATTAGAAAGGCAGTGAAAGGAGGGCTTGAAGAGAAGCTTTAGTTGCAGACATCAAAAACTGGAACAATTATACTTTAAATATGAAAAGAGGTGTCTGAAACTTGAAATTACGTTTAAATATCGATAGTGCTTTTAAGGAGACGAAGGTGACAATCGAGGGGCCTGAATTGGATGAAAAGGTTCAGGAGCTTATTGACTTCATCAATGGGAAGAAGAAGGAATTCCTGGTTGGCAAAAAAGGCGAAATGCAATATATTCTTAACCCGTCTGAGATTCACTATTTTCATACTGAAAACGAGCAAGTTATTGCAGTAACAAAAACGGATTCATTTCGATTAAAAGAGAAGTTATATGAGCTTGAGGCAATGCTCCCTTCATCGAAATTTATCCGCCTTTCTAAATCGGTCATTGCTAATTTATATGAATTGAGCCGTTTTGAAGCGTCTTTCAATGGTACACTATGTGTTTATTTTAAATCAGGGGCGAAAGAATATGTGTCACGTACGTATGTCCCTGCTATAAAGGAAGCGTTGAAAATGAATAGGAGGAAAGAAGAATGAAAACCTTTATTTTACGAAGTTTTATCGGGATTTTCTTTGGCGGGTTTATCACGGTGTTAGTCACCAATTTATCGATCTATTTCGGTGGTCTTGAAGTGATTGATGGAAGCTTATTTTTGAAAAATTCCCTCGGAACTATTTTTTGCGGTTGGTTTTTCACAGTAAGTCCGATGTATTTTGAGAATAGAAAATTAAAGCTTCACCAGCAAACCATCCTTCATTTTCTCACCGTTATGATTCTGTACATCATCTTAGCCTTTTCGATTGGCTGGGTCCCATTCACGATGATGCATTTTCTTTTACTACTCATCATTTCCATTGTCATCTATGCTGTATGTTGGATTGCCTTCTATCTTTTCTTTAAATATCAAGCACGAAAGTTAAATGATGACTTAAACAAGATTTGTTAAATAATCAGTGCCAGCCTTCTTGCTTAGGGGCTGGCACTTACACATTTCTTTTAAAAGAAAGAACTATTTGCTTGGATGAAGAACTGTGATTGTTCATAGTTATAGGTAACTTTTGAAAAGTCAAACGGCTGCCCGTTGGTTAAATGAAAAACTTGTTCTACGTGCATCTTAGGGTCACCCTTTTTCATGCCTAAATACTCCGCTTCTTCCTGATTAAGTTTGCCAACATGAAGATAGATGTCTGAAAAACCGACCTTTAGTCCTAACCCTTCCGTTATATAGTGAAAGATTGATTCAGATACAATCTCTTTATTTAAATACGTAACAATCGATTTATTATAAAACGATTCCTCTAAGCATAGAGTTTGTCCGTTAATATAACGAATTCGTTTGACATAATAAATATCATCGTTAAGCTCCATGTTTAAATTAAGGGCCGCTTCCTGTGTTGGCTTTCTCACATCTAATTCTAATACCTTTGACGTGAGCTGAAAATCCTCAAGATCCTTTTTAAACCCTTGATTGGAAAGCAGTCCAATATATCCTTTTCGCTTATGCCTTCTAACAAAAATCCCACTGCCTCTGACTTGAAACACGACCCCTTTTTTCTCTAAGAGATCTAATGATTTTGTAACTGTGCTCTTACTCACTTCAAATTGACTCATAAATGTTTCTAATGATGGCAGTTTATCTCCTTGCTGGAGGGCATGATCTACGATATATTTTTCTATTTCGTTTGCGATATGTTGATATTTTAACATGTGCATTCCTCATTATTTGATTAATCTCATACAGTATTAGCATTATACCATAAATTTCAAAAGAATATCTAACCATATTATACACATATTATAATTTTATTATGCACTTGATAAATTATACCGGTACAATTATAATGAAAGCGTATTATGATATTAAGGAGGTATACAACATGGCTACTAAAGTTAGAGATTATTCGAAACTTGCTAAAGATATATTAGAAGCTGTTGGCGGGGAAGAAAATGTTCTAAGCGTTACACGTTGTGCCACTCGGCTTAGAATTGTTCTAAAACGCTCAAAACCAGAAGCCAAAGGAAAAGTATCATCAATGTCCGGCGTTATTACCGTTGTCGAAAATAGCGGACAGTTCCAGGTTGTGATCGGGCAGCATGTTGGAGAAGTGTATGAGCAATTTTCCAGCTTAGTTAAGGTAGAAGATTCAGAGGGAGTAAGCGAAAACAAAGGAACGATTTTAAATCGTGTCATTGCGACGATGTCAGCTGTTTTTGCTCCGTTTGTCTATATTTTAGCAGCGGCTGGTATTTTGCAAGGTGCATTAATTCTCATAAATTTATTGTTTGATCGCTTTTCAGAAACGGGAACTTATCAGGTTCTAAGTTTTATCTCCTGGGCACCTTTCACCTTTTTGCCGATTTTTATTGCGATTACAGCGTCAAAGCATTTTAAAACAAACACCTATATTGCCGTCGCATGCTGTGCTGCATTAGTCAGTCCGACTTGGTCAGAGCTTGCAGCAAAAATTGCAGCTGGTGAAAGCATCACGTTTTTAGGTATTGCCTTATCTGAAACAGTATATACTTCATCCGTATTGCCGCCGCTTTTTTTAGTGTGGATCTTGTCATATGTTGAAAGATTTTTAAATAAGCGGATGAATGAAGTTATTAGACCATTATTTGTTCCATTTTTATGTATGGTGATCATGGTGCCGTTAACGATTTTACTAATTGGACCTGTCACAACAATGGGCGCAAATGGAATTGCGAATGGCTATAACTTCTTAGCGGAAAACGTACCTGCAGTAGCCGGGGCGATTATCGGTGCATTCTGGCAAGTGCTAGTTATCTTTGGAGTACACTGGGGAATCACCCCGATGGTTTTAGCGAATTTTGATTTATATGGACGCGATTCATTCCAGGCGTATCAAACGATCGCCGTTATCGCGCAAGTTGGTGCCGTACTTGGGGTTATCCTAAAGGCTAAAAATCAAGAAACACGTAAAGTCAGTGTTTCGGCAGGTGTAACTGGTTTATTCGGAATCACTGAGCCTGCGATTTATGGCGTTACATTAAGATTTAAGAAACCATTTATCTTTGGTTGTATTTCAGGGGCGATCGGTGCCATTACAGCAAGCTTCTTTAATCCGTACTACTTTGCTTATGCCGGACTTCCGGGACCGTTAACAATTGTAAACGGTATTAGTCCTGATCAGCCATCTTCCATCTGGGGAATTTTAATCGGTGCTGCCATTGCGGTTATTCTTCCTGTCGTATTGATTCAGGTTTTCGGTTATGGTGAGGATTCCGCAACTAAAGAAGCTAGTGAAAATTCAGGATCCGAGCAACCAAGCTTCCAACAGACAAATGAAGAAACGATCGATGCCCCATTAGAGGGTGATATCATCCCGCTATCAGAGGTACCTGATGAGGTATTTAGCTCAGGGGCGATGGGACAAGGCTTAGCGATAGAGCCTTCAGACAACAAATTATATGCACCGTTTAATGGAAATGTTGTCATGGTGGCACCTACTAAGCATGCGATCGGCCTGCGTTCAGAATCAGGTGTTGAACTGCTTGTGCATATTGGCTTGGATACCGTTACATTAGACGGAAAACCGTTCACTTTACATGTAAACGATGGAGATAAGATCAAAAAAGGCGACTTACTGATCACATTTGATAAAGAATCGATCGAAAAGGAAGGCCTGAAAATAACGACACCACTTATCGTCACGAATTCACATGCTTATAAAGAAATTATTGTTGAAGATCATCAGAATAGTAGATTAAATGAAAGATTACTAACGGTTGTAAAATAAGGAGGAATTGAAAATGGCAACATTACCTAAGGATTTTTTATGGGGCGGTGCTTTAGCCGCTCACCAATTTGAAGGCGGCTGGAATCAAGGCGGAAAAGGACCAAGTGTTGTGGATGTGATGACAGCAGGTGCACATGGTGTACCAAGAAGAATTACTGAAACAATTGAAGCTGATACGTTTTATCCAAACCATGAAGCGATTGATTTCTACCATAAGTATAAAGAAGATATCGCATTATTTGCTGAAATGGGCTTGAAATGCTTGAGAACGTCGATCGGCTGGAGCAGAATTTTCCCAATGGGTGATGAGGCTGAGCCTAATGAAGAAGGACTAAAATTCTATGATGATGTGTTCGATGAATTATTAAAGAATGGGATCGAACCTGTCATCACGCTCTCTCACTTTGAAATGCCATTACATCTAGCAAGAGAATATGGCGGATTTAGAAGCAGAAAGGTCGTAGACTACTTCGCAAAATTCGCTGAAGTATGCTTTAAACGATATAAAGATAAAGTGAAATACTGGATGACCTTTAATGAAATCAACAATAAAATGGATGTCAATAATCCGATCTTCTTGTGGACAAACTCGGGTGTTGTTGTAAAAGAAGGTGAAAACGCAAAAGAAGTCATGTACCAAGCAGGACACCATGAATTACTAGCTAGCGCCTTAGCCGTTGCAAAAGGAAAGGAAATTAACCCGGAATTCAAAATTGGCGCCATGGTTTCTCATGTACCGATTTATCCATATTCATCTAATCCGGAAGATGTGATGCTAGCGGAGGAAGAAATGAGACAACGCTACTTCTTCCCGGATGTGCATGTTCGCGGATACTACCCTAGCTACGCATTAAAGGAGTTTGAACGAGAAGGCTATCAAATCAAATTCGAAGATGGTGATGAAGAAATCTTACGAAATGGTACTGTTGATTATTTAGGGTTCAGCTATTATATGTCGACAACTGTGAAAAGCGATGTTGTGAATGATAATACCGGTGATGTCGTGAATGGCGGATTGCCAAATAGTGTAGAAAACCCCTACATCAAATCAAGCGACTGGGGTTGGGCGATTGATCCAACAGGATTACGATATACATTGAACCGTTTTTATGATCGCTACCAAATTCCATTATTTATTGTTGAAAATGGCTTTGGTGCAGTGGATACATTAGAAGCAGACGGCTCCATCCATGATCCGCAACGAATCGATTATTTAAAATCACATATCGAGGCATTGAAAAAAGCGGTCACTTACGATGGTGTTGATTTACTTGGCTACACTCCTTGGGGAATTATCGATATCGTCTCCTTCACAACAGGTGAAATGAAAAAACGATACGGCATGATTTATGTGGACCGTGATAATGAAGGAAACGGCTCAATGAAGCGTTATAAGAAAGACTCCTTTAAGTGGTATCAGCATGTGATTAAAACGAATGGTGAGGAATTGTAATCCTGATTACACTCAAAAACCCGAATATCGACACTTGTAAAAAGTGTCTTTTCGGGTTTTTTATTAAGAGAAAGTATAAAATTTGAACTTAGTTTTGGTGTCTAGCAGGTGCCATCGGCTATTCAAGCCATTTTTTAAAAAATCGCCCCAAACATCCCTGTGAACAGTAATGTTTGAGGCGATTTTTTAGGAAGTTGCTTCTAAGCTACGCAGTTTAGTTCCATACTGATGAAAGTCTCACTTTATACCGCTCTCTTCGCTTCTTGATTCACTTCCAAATTTCCCGATCTTTTTAATTTATTCCATCCTACACGTGTACCTTTCAGTGCGGCAAAAAGTGATTTCCATGAAACCCACAATAACAGGTACCGGTAAAAAATCCTTTGCAAAAATAATAAAATTAACGGTTTTAGACTTAATTTCTCTAACCTGAACGCGTATAAACAAATGAAAAAATCAATGAAAAAGTAACAGCCGTAAAACATTAATGGTTCTTTTAGATTACCTGATATCATTCCCAAAACAAATAAAACATCTAAAAATGGGGCAAACAAAGGGAAGACAAATTGGAACAGCAACATATTAGGGAGCGCAATAAACCCTAATGCTTTATGCTTGGTTCCACCAAAGGCTTTTTTATGCTTCCAAAAACATTGCAGTGTTCCGAAATTCCATCTGTAACGTTGTTTAAGAAAATCTCTGCTGTTTTCTGGTGCTTCCGTATAAGCATATGCCTTTTCATCAATCGTAATTTTATATCCTTTGCGCAATATTCTTAACGACATATCTGTATCTTCTGCTAATGTATCAGCTGTGAAATAGCCAATTTCTTCAAACACTTTTTTGCGCCAAGCACCGATTGCACCTGGAACAACCGTAACACAATTAAGCAGAGCAAAAGCGCGCTTTTCTAAATTAAAACTTGTTACATATTCAACATGCTGCCAAATGGTTAATAAATTTCTCATATTCCCCACTTTAATATTTCCGGATACGGCAGCAACCTTCGAATCTATGAAATGACGGACAAGCAGCGAAATAGCATCAGGTGAAATAATGGTATCTGCATCTATGGCTACGATTATGTCACCATTCGCCTTTTTAATCCCCGTATTAATCGCTGCAGCCTTTCCCCCGTTTTTCTTATGAATAAGATGGATATTTTCGCAGTTAGAAAAATGATCTTTGATAATGTTGTAAGTTCGATCAAAAGAACCATCATCCACAACAATGATCTCAAAATCCCCGTAATTGCTCTTTAAAACCGACTCTATCGTTCTTCTAATAACCTTCTCTTCATTGTAAGCAGCTATCACAACAGTGACAAGTGGTTGAAATGAGTCTCCGGTACTTGAAAGACGAGCCCTTCTTTTATGTTTAAAGGCTAAATATAGAAGGATTGACAAACGTAAAGTGAAAATAAATAACGCACTATAAAATAAAACAAAAATAATATTGTTAAAAGTAGCTACACTGATTAAAAATACTTTTATGCTTTGTATCAATGGGTTTTCTACCTGTGTATCAGCAGGCATAACGGTATTTTTGCTTTTGTTCATCAATTCACCAACGGTTACAAATGTATAACCCTTGCTTTTTAATGTTTCAATAATGACAGGCAGTGCTTCAACTGTGGCTGTTCTATCTCCCCCGCCATCATGAAGTAAAATGATATCACCGTCAGATGCTTGTTTTATCACGTTATCAGCGATTTCTTTGCTGTTATGTGTATCCCAATCCCTGGAATCGATATCATAATTTACTGTGATATATCCCATTTGTGTGACATCTACTAGTCTTTGAAACCTGAATTTAACATAGTTATCCATGTTATCACCATCATGTGTATTCAGATAATTTCCAAATGGGGGACGATACAGAATAGGCGATCGCCCTGTAATGCCTTGAATAATCCGCTCGGTAGTGTTCAATTCAAATTTTAATTGTGCTTCAGATACTTCATCGATATTTGCATGTGAGAACGAATGATTTCCAATTTCATGGCCTTTTTTATAGATTTGTGTAATCATATCTTGATGAAGCATTGCTTGTTTACCAGTTGTAAAGAATGTTGCCTTAATTTCATACTTATTCAAAATATCCAATATTTCTTTTGTATATGCAGGATCTGGCCCATCATCAAACGTTAACACAATCTCCTTTTTCTCTGGCTTGCTTAAGCGTTCAATTTCAGATGCTTTTGGAACAGAATGGTATGTTTCACTTGAAATGAAACCAGAATCATCAAATTCCAGACTGCGTTTCCCGTCTTGCTGATCGGTTAACGAGCGGAAGATACTCCCTTCGCCATAACTGTAGGTAATATCACCACTCTTGACAGTAAGCAGCTCGCTGGTTTGATGTCCTCTCACTACATCCCAAACAGATGGATCCTCAGTGCCTAATCTCCATAATGCGACCCCTTTAGCCCCGTTTGATAAAGCCATTTTCCATTGGTTGTAGAAGGTCGCACTATCTAAAAACCATAATTCATGTGATTTATTATGATCCTTGTAGCGAATATAAGGATTTTTGCTCATATCATCCCATTGTACCTTCAGGTTTGCTTTGTCTGCCATTCTCATAGCCTCTTCAAAGGATACAGCTTGTCCGCCTTGCTGCTTTTCCCAATCCCAATCATATCCGTAATTCCCTAGACTAGCGATAAGCTTGTCCTTAGGTATACTTGAAAGAGCTTCTTCAAACCATGATGACGAAGCAATAGGACCTGGATTTATGTAATTCTCGTCATATAACATTAACATCATACGATCACAATACTTTTCAAGATTTATGTAATCAAATGCCGGATTTTTGGGCGGTACATCAATTGTTACCATAAGTCCGTCGGCATGAAAAGCGCTATAAAGCTTCTTCATGAAGCTTGTCAGCTTGTCACGATCATTTTTATGAATGTTTTCAAAGTCTATGTTTATTCCATGAAATCCTTGCCTCTTAATCTGTTGATGAAGATTTTTTATTAGCTTATCCTGTGCTTCAGGAGAATTCAATAAATTATGGATGATTTCTTGATCCCATTTCCCATTCACTTCATTGTTAATTAAAGGAAGGACTTTTATATCATTCTTTTTTGCTAGGTCCGCTATCTCTTTTTGAATATCGCTTTTTAACTCCAATTTTGAATTTAAATCAAACCATTGCGGGATCAGAACATCGATTTCATCAATATTACGTCTTAATGAACGTTCACTATTTGCATCCCAATTTACATAGAAAGCATAAAAATCTTGATTGTTGTTTACCGTATTTTGCAGAAACTTTTCATTAGGAGAACTAGGTGTAGAGGCTTCTACATTTCTTATTTCTGATTGGCTAATAGTTGAATATTCATTTATCTCCTTTGATTTCCACTTAGGTAAGATGGGATTAAAATAAACACTTAGACCCAATAAAAAAGTTAGTAAGAGGCAAAAAATAACCGATATGGAGAAAATACCGAGTAAAATACCCCATCTTTTATTTGAACCTTTTTCAAAAACAAAATGGATAGAATTCCCTTCAGGATCCCCACTGATTTTTTTATTCATCCTGTTAAACATCGTATCACCTGCTTTATACCTTTTTTTAAGAAGACTTATGAATGAATAGCAAGGAATTCTATTGATCTAATTTTTATAACGATAAAATTAGTCCCAATTGATTCATAAAACATATCTTTATTAGAATCAGGGCTTTCTTTTCTGCTATTCAAACTGCTTCTATAGTCCAACTAAACAGAGAAATGCATTTTTGTTCACTTTTTCACAAGAAATGCTGTTTCTTTAACGCCTGTTTAGCTTCATTTCACCTATCATCCAAAGGCAATAAAAGCTCTATCACATTTCATTTACTAAAAACCCATTTAAGAATAACAAAGAGATTTTGGTCAGTATATATGCCAATTTAACGAATATTATAGGATTACTTTTTCTTATGGTTTCCCTTACCTTTATGGTTTAGAAGTATGGGTCTTAGCATATTTTTACTAAATTTACTAGTAACTTTTTCACATAATTTGTTTATATACTTTCATGCATGTGACTTATGTAAGAGTTTTTTTCCCGAATACTATGGATAGTTAGAGCATTTGAAAATTTGAAAAAATTGTGGTCTTGCCCTTTGTTATAGGCGGTAAAATGAATGAGGAAACAATATAATTAGAGCAAAGATGGTACAAAAGGAGTCAATAATTTCATAAATTTCCCTTTATTCATCCATTGTCTTATTTTATATTAAAAAACTACCATTTTTTGATTAATTTAATAAAGATTACTAAACTTTTCATTTTTTTCTGATAAAATGATGATGTTTTATTTGAGCACTTTCCTCTTCACTTAACATGACTGTAAAGGAGACTGAAAATGGAAAAAACATTGAAACATGATAAACGGAGAAAGAATAGGAAACTGACCTTTAAGTTGATCATTGGCATCATCTTCTTTATGATCATTGGTGTCAGTGTCTACGGGTATTCGGTTTACAGTTCCGTTGAAAATACATTAAAACAGACACATGAACCATTAAAGTCTGAAGTATCAAAAAATCGTGACCAACAAATAAATTTCAAAAATCAAGACCCTATTTCTATTTTACTAATGGGTGTTGATGAACGCGAAAATGACCGCGGGCGCTCTGATTCGCTCATCTTATTGACAGTGAACCCCAAAAATCAATCAACCAAAATGGTTAGCATCCCACGTGATACACGGACCAAGATTGCCGGCCAAGGAAAAGAGGATAAAATTAATCATGCTTATTCATACGGCGGCTTAGATGCAACAGTTGAAACCGTTGAAGATTTCTTAGATATACCAATCGATTTTTATATTGAAGTTAATATGAAAAGCTTTAAAGATATAGTTGATGCAGTAGGAGGAGTAAAGGTCAACAATACACTTGCATTTGATTATGAAGGCGTGCATTTCCCAAAAGGTCAAATAGAATTAAATGGCACAGATGCAGTCAAGTATTCCCGCATGAGATATGCAGATCCACGCGGTGATTTCGGCCGTCAGGACAGGCAAGCTCAGATTATGAAAGCCGTAATTGATAAAGGAGCAAGCTTTAATTCTCTAACAAATTATCGTGACATATTAGAGGTCATTGCAAAAAATGTTAGAACAAACTTAACGTTCAATAATATGATCGAGATTCAGGCTAACTATAAAGAAGCCCGCCATGGTTTACAACAGGTGCAAATAAAAGGAGAAGGGACAGAAATCAATGGCGTCTATTACTACAATGTACCTCAATCAGAGCGTACAAAACTATCGGCCATGCTGAAACAGCATTTAAATATTGACTAATTTAGGTAGGGGAAACGGTGTTTTACGTTCCCCCTATCAATCCTATTCACTGGACCATAACCACCTTCTCCCCTTTAATCCTCTTATAAACATTTACCTCAAAATAGCTTGTGGCAACCATTTTATGTTTCCTCTTTACATCAATGTCCATCGTAAAGGAATCTTTGCCAGGTTCGTTTTCCGGATCGTAATAATAATATTGATCCAAATATGGGGAGTACGTTTGGATATCAATTGAGTTTGTTTCTTCATCTATTTGGAGGAGACGAATATAGCCGTTGCCGCCATTTGGTGCTTTTTGATAATCAGCAAGTATCTGATACACCTTACGATCTGTAATGCCATCTAAATTATCATCTAATTCATCAACCAACACTTCACTATTATAGTAATGACCGCAAAGTACGGCGGCGACATTTTTATTCGGCACCACAATTTGTTCAAATATGTCGTTCCCTTGATGTGACCGTTTTCCATTTTTTTGTAAATATTCGTGAAAGGCCAGGATGGCTGTACGATCAGAGTGACGCTTTAATACCTTGTTCATCCATTTGATCTCCCTTTCCTCTACATCTCCACCCATATAAAGAAAGATATAATCCTTTCCTTTAACAGATAGTAAATCATAGTGGCCTAAATTGTTTTGATAGGAGCCGCCATAATACGGTTTATGATAGAAGCGCTTCTCACCAAAATATTTTTTATATTGGTTAAAATTATTCCCCTTATCATGGTTTCCTGGAAGCACACCATATGGAACCTTTGCAACATCCAATGTATTCATGTAACTGTTTGCCCGCTTCCATTGTTGTTCAACACTGCCTTTATTCACGATGTCACCAGTATGAAACACATATTTGATGTTCATAACGTCTTTATTTTGCGAGATCCATTCGGTAATCGTTTTGAACACAGCAGGATGATCCTGAGCATAATACTGTGTATCAGACATCCAAACAAATGAATAGTCGAAGCTCTTTGATTGAGAGGCAATTTGATCCTGAACAATGACACTGATCTTTTGCTCTTTAACATATTCACCGGCAGTAACTGTGCCATTGAGAGTGAACTGACTAGTTCCGGCTATTTTCCGATCGAGCTCCACCCATTCTTCTGTTGAAACATTCCAGGCAAACATCGTTACTTGTCTTCCTTGTAACGATCTTCCTTTCCAATGAATGGTAACATGGTCTCCTGATTTCACATCCTTATGTACTTCAATATCAAAGCGGTGATAAGGAAAATTACTGACCGAATAAGTTTCATTTCCACTGCTGTTTTGTTCTTGAAGTGCCTGATATTTTTCCGTGGAGAATTCTTTTTCACCTAAGGGGTCATAAGCTGTCGGCGGCTCTGTTCTTGCTGCATTCTCGCTTACTATCATTTGATTCTTTTCTGAAGAAGAATATTGATGTGCCTGGTAAAAGTTTTCTGATGCGGTAATCTTCGATTGGGCATGACTTAGTGTATTGCTTTTTACAAGCTGTGTAGGGAGCAATAATATAATAAGAACCGTAATACATATAACAACAAATACATGGTTACCTTTGTACATGCTTCTCACCCAATGGTAGTATGTGCAGTTTTTAGTGATTTTACCAGTAGATAACTAAAATGGAAGTTGGGAAAACCTGGATGAAATACAACAAAAATAAAAAGCAGAGAAACTCTGCTTTTATTTATTCTTTTTTCTTTCGCAATGGCTCGATGATCCCTTTTTGAATCATGAGATGGAAGAGGGCAATCACGATAGCAGCGAGGATCGCTGTCCCAAATCCATCAATATTAAACGCATCACCCATCAGTCCTTCTGTGATCATTAACGTCACCGCATTGATGACAAAAAGAAATAATCCTAATGTCACAAATGTTACTGGCAGGGTAAGCAAAATGAGAAATGGCTTGATGAACACATTTAGAATGGAAAGGATAAAGCTTGCTCCTAATGCAGCTCCTATCCCACTTAAATAAAAGGAGTCAAAATAGCCTGATACAACAAGTAATATTAAGGCATTAACAAGAATACTGACAATCCACCTAATCATACTACCTAACATCCGACTCTTCAGGGACTAAGAAGATCCAGGCAAGATAGATAATACCTAATGGAAAAAAGCCGGTCGGTATTAATAAGATGACAAACAAAATTCTTAAGATGGAGGCATCAATGCCCAAATAATCGGATAACCCTCCAAGCACGCCTGATAGCTTACGGTCTGAACGAGACCTGTATAATTTTTTCATTGCCTTCACCCTTACGTATTTTTGATTAATATTGATCCTGTCTTCGAGTCGGCAAATAGTGAGAAATTGGTTTCAGGTGATGTGCGGAATTTAAGCTCTTTTTGGATCGTTTCATTTTTTTCAAATGACACGTCTACATCCTTTAGCTGGGCAGACAGAGTACCTAAATTTGATTTGAGCACACCGATTACTTTGCTTTCCTCAGGTACATTGACTTCAATATTCCCTGTTGTCGTTTTCGCATACAATGCTTCACACGCACGATCCTCCAAGGTTATTTGAAGATTACCATTAAAGCTTTGGGCATCGATTTTGTCAGATGAACCTTTAAACTGGACTAAGCCTGTAATGGATTCAACCTCAATTTTTTCGTACCTGGAGCTTGAAAGCTTAATTTGCCCATTTGCCGTTTCAAACTCACCTTTTTTCCCATTGATGGCTGAAAATGAGATCATTCCATTTGCCGTCTTTGCTTTTATAGTATTTACTTTTACATTTTCCCCTCTTATAGGACCATTAAACAGCTTAATTTTAATTTGGTCATATGCTTGCTCCGGAACATAAACAATCGTATTCAGCTTCATTGTCTTTTTATCTGAATGAAAAATAAAGCGATTTCCTTCTACATGACATTCTACTTCTGATAAAAAGGCTTCTCTTGCCTGTTCGATATTTTCAGCTCTATAGATCTTTGCATTGCATTCCACCCTAATATCCCTTTCATTCCATGGCTGAAGATTCACACTGCCATTCGGAAGCTGGATATCAAGGTCATGAAAGGCTGAACCATTAAACTGAAAAACATGCTGAATGTCAATCGACTTACCAAAATTTAGGTCAAGATCGAGTTCTTTTACCTTTTTAACAGCTGTGTCCACCCAATCCATGAGCTTAGCCCCTAATGACGCTTGCTTTTCATTTGATTGGCCAGCATGATCTTGTGATGTAAAATCAATTACTTCCGTTGACAAAGCCGTTATTTTCTCTTCCTTTTTTTGCTCATCAGAATCTAATGCTTCGATTAAGGATAGGGCCTCATCTGCAGAAAGCTTCCCTTGTTCCACTAGCTTTAAGATACGAATTTTTTGCTCTTTCATGGTTCATCCTCCCCTTTGACTCTCCTATATAAATTTTATATCGTTGTTAATAGCTTAATGCCTTTTACAAGGTTCCAAATAAACACAATTAGATTGATCAATCCGACAACGATGAAGCCGCCAAAAAAGATTGTTAAATAGGCCGCTTCAGACAAATTAGTGAAACTGCTAAAGATGATTGCTCCGATGACTGCAAGAATTGATAAAAATGGAAATATGTGTGAAACAAGCGCCTTTTTGGCATGTTTCTTCACTTCTCTGTGGTCAACAATAAAATAAATTACAATTGGTAAAAGAAACGGAGCAAAAAACACACTAAAATAGTTGATGGATGCTAACACTTTATTTGTTTTATCCAATTTTTCTTTCACTCTCCTTATCTTTAATACGTATGAAAGAAGAATAGGTTTCAGATTATCTTTTTTAGCGGAAAAGATCATTCACTGGGTGTTTCATTGTTTCCATTTTTTTAATATTGATATCGCTTACAATAACTGCAATAATAAATATCCAAAGTATTCTACTCATTCCGCACATTGTGTAGCTGTCTCGAAAGAATTGGGGCAGCCCTTTTTATGTGTTGAAATGAAAAAATGGATTTTAAAAAGCTTTTTGAAATTTTATACTATATAAAAAAGAGAGCATCGATGGATTTTTCAATGCTCTCATTATGACTAAACATAAGGCTGCTTTTATTGAGCAACCTCTTCTTTTTCTTTAATAAGTTTTCTCATTCGCTCACGGTCACGTTCAATGATTGGTTTTAGATACTTTCCTGTATATGATTTGTCATTGTTCATAATGTCCTCGGGTGTTCCGACACCGACGACTTGTCCGCCTTTGTCGCCGCCTTCAGGGCCCATATCGACAAGATAGTCTGCTGCTTTGATTACATCAAGATTATGTTCAATGACCAAGACGGTATCACCGTTTTCGACTAACCGCTGCAGCACCTTCAATAATCGGGCTATGTCATGGACGTGTAGCCCTGTTGTTGGTTCGTCAAGAATATATAATGATTTTCCATTTGAACGTCTGTGAAGTTCTGAGGCAAGTTTTACCCTTTGCGCTTCACCGCCTGATAAAGTTGTCGCTGGCTGTCCAAGTTTGATATAGCCCAGACCGACATCTAAGATCGTTTGCAGCTTCCGTTTAATTTTCGGAATGTTTTCAAAGAATGACACAGCATCCTCTACCGTCATTTCAAGAATATCCGCAATGTTTTTCCCTTTATACGTAACCTCCAGTGTTTCACGATTGTAACGTTTGCCATGGCAAACCTCACAAGGGACGTAAACGTCTGGAAGGAAGTGCATTTCAATTTTAATAATCCCATCACCACGGCAGGCCTCACAGCGGCCGCCCTTCACATTGAAGCTAAAGCGGCCTTTCTTATAGCCGCGAACCTTCGCTTCATTTGTTGCTGCAAATACATCGCGAATATCATCAAACACACCTGTATATGTAGCAGGATTGGAACGCGGTGTTCGGCCAATTGGTGATTGGTCAATATCAATAACCTTTTCAAGATGCTCGATTCCTTTTACTTCTTTATGCTCGCCAGGCTTTGCTTTGGCATTGTGAAGCTTTTGGGCGAGCGATTTATGAAGAATTTCATTGACCAATGTACTTTTCCCTGAACCGGAAACACCAGTTACGGCAATAAATGTCCCTAGAGGGAACTTCACACCGACGTTTTTCAGGTTATTTTCCTTGGCACCTTTAATTTCAATATAGCGGCCATCAGGTTTTTTTCGTTCATATGGAAGCGGAATAAATTTCTTCCCTGACAAGTATTGCCCGGTTAAGGAGTTGTTATCATTCATCACCTCTTCAGGCTTACCGGCAGAAATAATTTCTCCGCCATGTATCCCTGCGCCTGGGCCAATATCGATTAAATAATCAGCGGCCATCATTGTATCTTCATCATGTTCCACGACTATTAACGTATTGCCGATATCACGCATATTTTGCATGGTTTGGATGAGACGGTCATTGTCGCGCTGATGCAATCCGATTGAGGGCTCATCAAGTATGTACAGCACACCTGTTAACCTGGAACCAATTTGCGTGGCAAGACGAATCCGCTGTGCCTCACCGCCGGATAATGTCCCGGCTGCACGGTTAAGTGTTAAATAATCGAGTCCGACATTATTTAAAAAGCCTAAGCGCTCGCTTATTTCTTTTAAGATTAAGTTTGCAATTGTCATTTCCTTCTCTGTTAGGGCTATGTGTTGAAAGAACGATAGTGAATCCTGAACAGATAGTTTCGTGATTTCACCAATATGTTTGCCGTCAATTAAGACAGCAAGTGTTTCTTGCTTTAAGCGATGCCCTTTACAGGTAGGACAGTTTTGCTGACCCATATATTTTTCCATTTGCTCGCGGATATAGTCTGAGCTTGTTTCTTTATAACGGCGTTCCACATTGCGGACAACACCTTCGAATTGAATATAATTCTCCCTGATTTGGCCAAAATCATTTTCATAACGGAAATAGATTTGTTCACCATTGCTGCCAAATAGGATTTTATCAAGCAAATGCTTTGGTATGTCCTTTACTGGTGTATCCATATCAATGCCATAATGGTTGCAAACTGCCTCAAGCATTTGCGGATAATATTGTGAGCTTGTCGGTTCCCATGGTGCTATTGCATTTTCACGCAGGGTAAGCTCTTTATTCGGAATAATAAGGTCGAGATCTACCTCAAGCTTTGTTCCAAGGCCATCACATTCAGGACATGCACCAAACGGGCTGTTAAAGGAGAACATCCTCGGTTCAAGTTCACCGATGGAAAAACCGCACTGCGGGCAGGCATGGTGCTCACTGAATAAAAGCTCTTCTTCGCCGATAACATCAATAATCACCTTGCCTTCTCCAAGCTGTAAGGCTGATTCCAGGGAATCTGCCAGGCGTGAAGCAATCCCCTCTTTTACGACAATCCGGTCGATGACAACCTCGATCGAATGCTTCTTATTTTTATCCAATTCAATTTCATCAGCAAGCTCCATCATTTCACCGTCAACACGAACACGAACATAGCCTTGCTTTTTAATATCTTCAAAAACCTTTACATGGGCCCCTTTTCTTCCTGAAACGACAGGTGCAAGAATTTGGAGCTTTGTTCGTTCAGGGTATTCCAAGATTCGGTCTACCATTTGTTCAATCGTTTGCGAAGAAATCTCATTGCCATGAATCGGACAGGTTGGGCGGCCGACTCTTGCATAGAGAAGTCGCAAATAGTCATAAATTTCGGTTACGGTTCCGACCGTTGACCTGGGATTGCGGCTCGTTGTTTTTTGATCGATCGAAATGGCTGGAGACAGCCCTTCGATCGCATCAACATCAGGTTTATCCATTTGTCCAAGAAATTGGCGGGCGTAGGCTGATAAGGATTCAACATAGCGCCGTTGTCCCTCTGCATAAATCGTATCAAACGCAAGGGATGATTTTCCTGAGCCTGACAACCCTGTCAGCACAACAAGCTTATCCCGCGGAATGGTCACATCAATATTTTTTAAATTGTGAGCACGTGCTCCTTTCACAACGATATGTTCCATTGCCATACTCGTTTCATCCTTCCGCTTTAAGCTCTAGTATTAAATCACGCAACTCTGCGGCACGCTCGAAGTTTAACGCCTTTGCCGCTTCCTTCATCTCGTTTTCCATTTCGGAAATAACCTTGTCGCGTTCCTTTTTCGTCATTTTCGCTAATTTGTTTTCTCCTGCTGTTTCGTACTGCTCCTGCTCCTCTGCAGCCATTGTTGCCCGAATGACATCACGAATTTCCTTTTGAATCGTCATTGGTGTGATGCCATGCTTTTCATTGAACGCCTGCTGGATTTCCCGGCGTCGCTTCGTTTCATTAATGGCCAATTCCATCGAGTTAGTCATTTTATCGGCATACATGATGACATGGCCATCTGCATTCCGTGCAGCACGGCCAATGGTTTGGATAAGCGATCGCTCTGATCGCAAAAATCCTTCCTTATCGGCATCCAGAATCGCTACTAAGGAGACTTCCGGAATATCAAGCCCTTCTCTTAACAGGTTAATTCCAATTAAAACATCATATTTTCCAAGGCGTAGTTCTCTGATGATTTCAATCCGTTCTAATGTTTTGATTTCAGAATGCAAGTAATTAACCTTAATGCCAATTTCTTTTAAATAGTCGGTTAAATCCTCAGACATTTTTTTCGTTAACGTCGTAATTAGCACACGTTGATTTTTCGCGACCCTTGCCTGAATTTCACCAATTAAATCATCGATCTGTCCTTCAATTGGACGCACATCGATCGTCGGATCAAGCAAGCCTGTCGGACGAATGATCTGCTCGATCATCTCTGGGGTATGTTCAAGTTCATATGGGCCTGGTGTCGCTGAGACGTAGACAATATTATGAATATGCTTTTCAAATTCTTCAAAACGAAGCGGGCGGTTATCTAAGGCTGAAGGCAGACGGAAACCGTGATCCACCAGCACTTGCTTCCGCGCTTGGTCACCATTATACATACCCCTGATTTGAGGTAGGGTAACATGTGACTCATCAATGACAATTAAAAAGTCGTCTGGAAAGAAATCCAGCAAGGTATAAGGTGTTGACCCTGCCGGACGAAGTGTGAGATGGCGTGAATAGTTCTCAATCCCTGAACAAAAGCCCATTTCTCTCATCATTTCCAGATCATATCTTGTTCGCTGCTCAAGACGCTGCGCTTCCAGCAGCTTGCCGTTTTCCCGCATGTCCTTTAAACGTTCCTCAAGCTCTGCCTCAATATTGAGGATTGCCTTTTGCATCTTTTCATCTCTTGTTACGAAGTGAGAGGCAGGGAAGATCGCAACATGCTCCCGTTCGCCTAAAATTTCGCCTGTTAATGCATCAACCTCGCGAATCCGGTCAATTTCATCTCCGAAAAATTCAACGCGAATACACTGCTCATCCCGGGAAGCCGGGAAAATTTCAACAACATCTCCGCGTACGCGGAAGGTACCTCTTCGAAAGTCGATATCATTCCGTTCATATTGAACGTCAACGAGCTTCCGAAGCAGCTGGTTCCGTTCTATCTCCATGCCTGTTCGCAAGCTCACAACAAGCTCTCTATATTCCTCTGGAGAACCGAGGCCGTAAATACAGGATACACTGGCAATAATGATGACATCCTTGCGTTCGAATAAAGCAGATGTGGCTGAGTGGCGAAGCTTATCGATTTCATCATTAATGCTTGCATCCTTTTCGATAAAGGTATCTGTTTGCGGAACATAGGCCTCAGGCTGATAATAATCATAATAACTGACAAAATACTCAACAGCATTGTTCGGGAAAAATTCCTTAAACTCGCTGTAGAGTTGTCCTGCTAACGTTTTATTATGGGCAATCACCAATGTTGGTTTGTTTACTTCTTTTATGACATTGGAAACAGTGAAGGTTTTCCCTGTTCCCGTTGCACCTAGCAATGTTTGATGTTTTTTTCCTTGCTGAATTCCAGCGACTAATGACTTTATTGCCGCAGGCTGATCACCCTGCGGCTTGTATTTCGAGACTAATTCAAATTGCTCGCTCACGCATAAGCCTCCATTCAGAAAGTTTCTGGTAGTAATAGTTTACCACAAATAAATGGAAAATCACTAAAAATACGAACTATAGTTCGTATTTTTTTATCGTGTATATTGTTAAACAGGTTTTTTATTTTGATTATGTAAGAAATCATGGGCATTTTTGCAACTTATAAAAATAATCTTACAACTACATATTTCTTTGAATCAAGAACAAAAGCGTAAGCGCCTCGTTCAGCCCCGACAAGCATAAGACGATTTAGAATAGAAGGCGCTCTTTGCCTTCAATTCTAAATTGGCTTATGACCTCGAGGGGCTAGGCGCTGGAGCTGGATGTCAAAGCGCTTATCCATAGTTCAAGAATTTTATAATTTCCCGGCAATGAAAAAAGAAGCACCATTTGGTAGCTCCCTTCCTTCTATATAAGTATATCTCGTTTTGGCTGTGCGCAAACCTCTTACTTTTTTAATAATGCTGCTTTCATTTTTCGTGCATAGAAAAATCCGGCTGTAAGGGAGGAAATGTCCAATGCAATAATAAATGGATTATATGTATATCCTTTTATGTAAGAAGCAATGAGCAGTGCCGCTGTTAGCGCCGTTCCTACATAGTGGTTATAACTTACTCGCGTAAAGAGGACCACTAATAAAAAGGGAAGGAACAGCGCTAGGATTACTTTTAATACCATATTTATTCTCCTTTACGCTATAGTGATAGATTATAGAAATACACGGAATCCTCTTTTTTATAACCTAAGCTTTCATAAAGAGCTTGAGCCTTCGTATTGTCCTTCATTGTTTCCAACAGGATCCCGGCAGCATTTGCTTGTTGTGCCAATGCCTTTGCCTGGTACATTAATGCTCTGGCTACACCGTTCCGACGATAAGCTTCCCCAACAAATAAATCGTTCAGCAGCCACTTTCGTTTCATGCCAACTGATGTAAAGATTGGGTATAACTGTATAAAGCCCATTGGTTTTCCCTTATCCACCGCTAAATAGATAACTGATTCTTTTTTCTTTATCCGCTCTTCAATAAACGCTTTAGCACCAGCAATATCCGATTGCTGGCCATAAAATACTCTGTATTCATTAAAAAGTGATGAAGCATCGTCAATGTCTTTTAAGGTTGCTTGAATGATCTGCAATTTTAGTCCCCCGTTCTTGCAAGCTTGCAGCTACTAGTCTTCCATCACCATCATACCACGCTGCCAATGAAAGAGGCTAACTCCAAATAGGAATTAGCCTGTCATAATCGTTATGATGTAACACCTTGATAGTCATTTTCTTCAAATAGATCGACCAGTTCAATATCCTTTTGATTTTCTAAGAAATATCTTAGCGTAAATTCATTTTCAAATAGGACAGCATAAGCGCCATAGCGGTCGCGAACTAACATGCTTCTTGAATCAAAGAATCGTTTTTCAAACTTTTCATTTTTAATCCAGCGCGGGATTCTCTCGCCAAGTGATGTGAATTCCAATTCGACATTGTATTCGGCCTTCATTCTGTATTCAAATACCTCAAACTGCAGCTGTCCAACTGCTCCTAAAATAATGGAATCATTGAGATCCTGTCTGAATAATTGGATCGCACCTTCTTGAACAAGCTGTTCGATCCCTTTTCTGAACTGCTTTGCCTTCATGACGTTTTTCGCTTGGACCCGTCTAAATAACTCAGGCGGGAATTGTGGCAGTTCTTCATAGTGATATTGGCCTTTTCCTTCAATTAAGGTATCACCAATTTGATAAATGTTTGGATCATATATTCCAATGATATCTCCCGGATAGGCTTCATCAACCGTATCACGGTCCTTTGCCATAAACGCTTGGGTTTGATTCAGCTTAATTGTTTTATTTGTCCGGCTAAGATTTACGCTCATGCCCCGTTCAAATTTCCCTGAACAAACGCGTAAAAACGCAATCCGATCACGGTGAGCCGGGTTCATATTCGCTTGGATTTTGAAAATATAGCCTGAGAATTGATTTGTCTGCGGCTCCACTAAGCCTTGGTTTGTTTTACGCGGCTGCGGCTGTGCAGCAAATTGCAGGAAGGTATCAAAAAAGGTCTGCACACCAAAATTTGCTAACGCACTGCCGAAAAACACCGGCGTTAACTCACCTTTTTTTACTCGCTCAGGAGAAAATTCATTTCCCGCTTCCTCAAGAAGCTCGATTTCCCCTAATGTTTCTTGGTATACAGGATGTTCTTCTATACCATGGCTCGCAATATCCTGCAAAGGAATGTTTTCTTCTTCCTCTTCACCTTTAAACTGAACGATACGGTCGTTAAAACGATCGTATATTCCTAAAAATCGTTTCCCCATCCCAATCGGCCAGTTCATTGGATAGGACTCGATCCCAAGCACTTCCTCGATTTCCGAAAGCAGCTCCAACGGCTCCCTTCCTTCGCGGTCAAGCTTATTAATAAAGGTAAAGATCGGTATCCCTCTCATCCGGCAAACCTTAAATAGCTTAATCGTTTGCGGCTCCACACCTTTTGTGGAATCAATAATCATCACGACACTATCAACAGCCGTTAATGTACGGTACGTGTCTTCACTAAAATCTTCATGTCCCGGTGTGTCCAAAATATTGACATGAAACTCATGGTATGGGAAGCTCATGACACTCGATGTAACCGAGATCCCACGCTTCTTTTCGATCTCCATCCAGTCTGATGCAGCATATTTACCTGTTTTTTTCCCTTTTACTGTACCAGTTGATCGAATTACCTGACCAAAATATAACAGCTTTTCTGTTAAGGTCGTTTTCCCAGCATCAGGGTGTGAGATGATGGCAAACGTCCGTCGTTTATTTATTTCTTGTTGTAAGCTCATTCGCAATAACCTCTTTTTAATATGTTCGTGTTTCAACTATACTATAAAGATAAGCAAAGAACAATTTGTTATCTATTCGTCTAATCAATTAATATGCAGGGCAACCATCTTTGTGATTTTAGACAAATAAAAAAAGCGCAAGGCGCTAAGCATTCGGCGACGAGCATAAGTCAAACAGGAATAGAAGGTGTTCTTTACCTTCAATTCCTGTTTGACTAGACCCTAGAGGCAGTCAAAAACTAGGGCGGCCTTATCTCTTGACTGCACTTGCACGTCCTGTGCTTCGCCGATGGCGCCTGGAGCTAGATTCAGAAACGCAAGCTATGTTAAGAAAATATATAAATTCTAATATTAGAAAAAAACAGGAGCACCCTCCTGCTTTGCCTCTCATTTTCCATAATGTTTTAATGTCCTATTCCGTGTCTTGCCTTTTTCATCTTGTGAATAGAGCATCTCCCATGAGCTCTTATATCTGTATTTTTTGCCCCATACATCAATGAGCATTCTAAATCCCGTAATAAAACTTAACAGCAAAAGCACGACAATTAAAAATAAAATTTCTTTCATAGCTACTCCCCCAATCATCCTTGTACCATGTATATGCTTATGAACAAAAATCATTCGTCATTTTTATGATGATTGGGGGAGATCATGATCCTATTCTAAACGGACTGTAAAACCCTACCCTTAAAGTTCCACCCTATTCCCTTGATTCCGTTAACTTGGTTTTTACGTTGTTAAACACTGCCGTTGAATCCCAGACATTCAGTCCAAAGTATCCTTCTTTATAGGTTTTGTCATTTGCGTCAATGACAAGTTTTCCATCTAAGTAAGCCTTAATGTTATCACCTGCAGCTACTACTGTAAGATGATAGGTTTCATTTGCTTGCAGGTTAAGGTTTCCTTTATTGTTATAAGAAGCAAGGCCATGGCCGACACCATTTACAAATTTGATTAGTTTGACAACATTATTTTTCACATCAATATTGACAGCATACAAGTTTTTCGCTTCTGAATCTGAGCGAAAAATCAATGCTCCCGCACCTACTAAATTTCCAACTGTATCTTTATTAGGATCATTTGGATGGGAGTCCGTATCAAGAATTTTTATGTCTGCTTCATACTTAAAATTGCCTCCCGCTTCATTCGATAAAATAAATGCATCCCCACTGCTTTGTCCCTGTTTTCCTGCAATTGTATCTGTCCACCTGCCATTTATTGTTTTCCAACCAGTTAAGGTTGATATAAATCCGCTTTTTTTCCAGATGCTCTTTAATGGATAGATATCCAAAGTTTTTAATGTTACATTTCCATCCTTACTATAAATCTTAACTCCTTTGCTTGTTGGACTAGGGAAGATTTGATCAGTAATAACTGTCTCTCCATTGTTGCCAAACACTTCAACAGCAGAACGATCGACAAAGATATGCATTTTCACTGTTCCATCTGACACAGATAGAGGACCTTCATGCATCTCTAAAACATCGCTGCCATAATCAAAAGAATCCGATTTCGTTCGGTCAACAAATAATTGCTTGTTCGCAACGTCATAGCCTATTTTTGTATACTCATCTGCAGAGCCTTTACGCACTTCAAATCCAAATTCAGTTGACTTTGTATTAGAGACATCAAATTCAGCAATCATTTCAAAAGCATCTCCCGAAAAATCATCTAAAAGATTGCTCTTATTTGAAATCACTTTATTTTTATAAGATACTTTCTTGCTCTTGTCACGAATTGAATTGATCGAAACCGGCGTTTGTTTTAAACGCACACCATCTTCCGTTTGAGTAAGCTCCATCTTACGAGGCAAGCTCATTGAACTTCTCCAAGATGATGTTGGTGTATTGTTGGCGTAGTGCCAGTTGCTCATCCAGCCAAGCCAATATTTCTCGCCATTCTCGCCCTGGGTTCCGCTCCATTCAACTGCAGCATAGTAGTCTGCTCCGTAATCAGTCCATAATACCTGATCAGACGGATTCTCATTTTTGAATGTTTTTCCGTCAAAACTGCCGACAAAATATTGCATACCAGACCCGCCAGCAGGGGCTCCATCATTTAAACTTACTTGCAGCACCCACTTTGTTTTTGTCGGATCGCCATCAATTGGCAATTCAACCAAAGCAGGACATTCCCAAATACCGCCGTTGCTGCCCTGTGTAGAAGGAATCCATTCACCTGAAACAGCCGTCCAGTCTGTAAGGGTTCCGCTCTGCTTAATTTCAGCTTCCATAGGTTCTTTTGCAACATTGTCAACTTCTGCAGGCATAGGGCCCTCATTATAAACATGAACATCATCTAAATTTATATGACCCCAGCCGCCTTCAGCTTGGTCAACCACTTTCATATAAAGCACTTCACCGATATAATCAGAAGCATCCCATACGTATTTGTTATATTTTTCATCATTAAATTTCGTATTTGCCTGACGAATTAATTCTTTATTATCAGAGGCTCTCACTAATGATACATAGCGATTGCTTATGTCATTGCCACCGCCTAATAAGAAATTAATTTCACCAGATCCACCCAGCTTAAAGTAAGAGGAATGCAGTTCACCTGTTGCATCGTCTCCACCCTGAAGATCTGAAAATCCCCATAAATGATAGTTTCCTTCATGGCCAAATGGACCGCCCCAATAGGATGCTGCATCTGTCACATGATCATTTGTAAATGCATTTCCTTTAATTATATTCCAACCAGTTAAATCATCTGTTTCGAAATCATGGTTTTTGATTTCCTTCTCATTTGTTATGATATTCTTATTTAGTTGAACATCTTGAAAATTCGTTGAGGAATTCCAAATGTTCAAGCCTACATATCCAGATGAAAATGTTGTGTCATTGATGTCATGAATGAGATCACCATCTACATATACTTTAATGTTTTCTCCATACGTACTAACCTTTAAATGGTATTTTTGGTCTGTATCAAGATTCATTGCTTTTTCAGTTAAGACTGAAATCTGTCCATTTTCAATTTTCATTAGCTTGACCACATCATTTAATGCATCAATATTTGCAACATAACCATTCTTTGCATCAGCATCTGCGCGGAAAACGAGTGCGCCTGCTCCATTTCCTTCTTTATCTCCAGAAATCATGAGATCTGCTTCATATAATAAGTCATCAGCCGTTTGACCGCTCATAATAAACGCATCGTCCGCAGAGCTCCCATTTTTCCCTGCTAACGTATCTTCCCAAGTGCCTCCTATAACCTTCCATTTTGACAGGTTCGTCACAAAATTTGATTTATTAGTAAATTCAACATTTCTAAAAGCTGCTGTAGAATTCCAAGCAGATAAACCATAGTAACCGCTTTCGAAAGTTGGATCATTTGCTTCAATAACAAACTGATCGTTAACAGCAACTTTGATTTGGTCCCCATTGGTATCTATCTTTACTTGATAAGTCGTTGAGGTTTTTAGAGTTAATTGTTTGCGAGCAATTTCTTTCGAAATACCATCTACATTTTTACTTAATGTGACAACATCATTTTTTGCATCCAGGTTGGCCACATATCCATTCTTCGCATCCTTGTCAGCGCGAAAAACAAGACCGCCAGCGCCTTCTCTCCCATTCTTTTCGTTAAGGGTGATATCGCCATTATAGCTAAAAGATCCGCCTGCTTGCGAAGACATCGCATAAGAGGTGCGATCAAGACTATTCGCTTGGATCCCGCCATCTGGACCAAATTCACTAGCAAACTCCCAGTCTTTTAAATTAGGTGACGTATAAAACATAACCTTATCCTTGGCTGTTAACGCCATCACCCACTTGCTTGTATCTTCATGCCAGAAAACCTTCGGATCACGCCAATCAGGGATAGGTGGATTAGGCATTACAGGGTTCCCTTCATACTTTTTCCACGTTCTTCCTTTATCAAGGCTATAGGCAAGACTTTGGACTTGGCCTTTTTCCCCTGAATGAGTAAAGATGGCAACCATTGCTTCCTTTCCAAACCCTGCTGTATTGTTCCAATCGATCACAGCGCTTCCTGAGAAAATGTCACCGTTTTCATCAGGTGATAAGGCAATCGGCAAATGCTTCCAATATACAAGATCTTTACTTACTGCATGACCCCAATGCATCGGTCCCCATGTGGTCCCATAAGGATGATACTGATAAAACAAATGATATTCACCGTCATAATAAACCATTCCATTTGGATCATTCATCCAGTTTGCTTCAGGGGAAAAATGAAATTGATTACGAAAAGGTTCTTGATAATACCCAGAATCCTCTGCAGCAGAAACACTTGTAAACGGACAACCAAGAACAGTTAAACTGATTAGAAGCGCAGAAATCTTCCTTTTTATAGACATTTTCATATAAACTCCTTTATCATTAAAATAACAAGGTGAAGTTCATGCTGCACTGCTTCCTCTTAAACGGTCTAATAATACGGCTGCTACAATCACGCCGCCTTTTACAACCAACTGCCAATAATAATTCACATCCATTAGTGTTAACCCATTACTGATAACACCCATAATTAAAACCCCGATGATCGTTCCTTGTATTCTGCCTTTTCCTCCAGTTAAACTTGTTCCGCCTAAGATAACTGCAGCAATGGCATCTAATTCATACATTTGCCCTGCAGTCGGCTGGCCGGAATACAATCTTCCAGCTAATACGACACCGCCTAAGCCAGCTAATAAGCCGCTAATGGAATAAACATTAATTAATGCCTTTTCAACCTTGATTCCTGTTAATCGTGCTGCTTCTTCATTTCCGCCGATTGCATAAATATGGCGGCCAAACATTGTATACTTAAGGACAAAAAACATCACGCCATACACCAAAAGCATGATATAGATCGGGGTAGGCACTCCAAAAATAGCCCCGCCGCCAATGAATTTAAAGGTTTCATTTTGCAAAACAATTGGATAGCCGCCACTTATGACATATGCAAGACCGCGAACATATGTAAAGCTTCCTAATGTTACGATAAATGATGGCAATTTCGTTTTTGCTGTAAAAAAGCCATTGATTAGACCTACTGCATAACCTACTGCTGCACCTGATAACATCGCAAGTATCGGGTTAACTCCTGCAGCAGAAACCATAACTGAGATAACACCAGATAAAGCAACTGTAGAACCAACTGATAAATCGATTCCGCCTGTTAAAATAACAATTGTCATTCCTGCAGCTAATATCGCAATAATGGAAACCTGCTTTAATACATTTAACATATTGGCAGTATCTAAAAAGTTTGGTGCTGTGAACGTAAGAACAACACATAATAGTAATAGAATCATAATCATCCCTAAACGATTCCATAGACCATGAAGGATATTTCCTACTTGCAGGCTTTGCGATGGTGAAGCTGTTTGAATATTTCCCTTCATTTTCCTTTACTCCCCTCTAGTAGCTAAGTGCATAATTTTTTCTTGTGTAGCTTCCTTTCTCGAAAGTTCCCCAGTTAATTTCCCTTCACACATGACAAGAATTCGATCACTGATTCCCAATACTTCCGGGAGTTCAGATGAAATCACCAATACGGCTAAGCCCTCATCCGCAAGCTTTGAAATAATTTTGTGTATGTCAGTTTTTGCCCCAATATCAACACCCCGGGTTGGTTCATCAAGCAGTAAAACCTTTGGTGCAATGGACAGCCATTTAGCGATGACGACTTTTTGTTGATTACCGCCGCTCAAGTGTGAGACCTGCTGATCGGGAGAGGCAATTTTTATATTTAGGTCTTTTATATATTGATCGGCACTTACATGAACCTGTTTCCAACGAACGACCCCTGACTTGGAATGCTTTTTCAATTCTGCCATTAACAGATTCTCTTTTACTGACATCGATAAAAATAAACCTTGTTCTTTGCGACTTTCTGGCACATGGGCAATTCCATTTGCAATCGCATCAATAGGCGATTTTATGTTTACAGCCTTGCCATCTACGTATATTTCCCCGCTTTTCAGCTCCGATGCACCAAATAGAGCTCTAACCAGCTCTGTTCGACCTGCACCTACAAGTCCTGCTAAACCAACAATTTCACCAGGATAAATGTTAAACGAAACATCTTTTACAATGGTATTGTCAGAAACATTTTTCAATTCTAAAACAGGTGCAGCACCATATGAGAGCGTTGATTCAGATGCTATCGTTCGATTAAACAAATCTTTTAAATCCCGTCCAACCATCAGCTTTACAAGGTGGTTAGGGCTTGTCTCTTCAATCGGCCCGCTTGCAATCCACTCACCGTCACGCAAGACAGTGAATCGATTTGAAATCTTAAAGATTTCGTCCATTCTATGAGAAATATAAACGATTGCAACTCCCTGCCTTTTTAAATCTTCAATAATTTTAAACAGCATGACAATCTCTTTATCTGTCAGTGAGGCTGTAGGTTCATCCATGATCAGAACTTCTGCCTGAAAGGATAATGCCCGTGCTATCTCGACCATTTGTTGTTGTGCGACACTCAGGGTTGAAACGAGTTGACGGGGGTTCAGGTTAGATCCCATTGAATCCAGCACCATTTGTGCACGTTCATGTACCTCATCCCATTTGACCATTCCTAAGCGATTTCTCGGAAACGTTGAACCCATTAAAATATTTTCACTGATTGTTAGATTAGGAGAGAGATTTAACTCCTGGTGGATCACGCTTATTCCTCGATTTCTTGCATCAACAGGGTCCTTCCATGCTATAGGCTGACCTTTAAAATAGATCGATCCGCCATCATAATCAGGTGAATGGATCCCTGCAAGGATTTTCATAAAGGTTGATTTCCCGGCGCCGTTTTCTCCCATTAAAGCGTGTACTTCTCCTGGATAAAGTTCCATTCTTACATTGTTTAATACCTTTACACCTGAAAATGTTTTACTTATCCCTTCAAGACTCAGAACCGGCAATTTATGAATTTGTCGATTTTTTGGTAACATCTCTTTAACAGCCATACATTAATCCCACCCGTTATTTTTTTAAAAAGGCTGAATAAGGGGATAGACCCTTATTAGCCTCTTTCATCAGGGAGGCTTACCAACCCTTGTAAGAATCTAATGTTTCTTGAGTGACAAGCTCAACAGGCACTTTTATCATCTCTTCAACTTTTTCACCATTTTTTGCTTTCATACCAATTTCAACTGCTTTTTTCACCATCTCACTAGGTGATTGAGCTGAAGTTGCCATAATAGAGCTTCCTTCTTTTTTCATTGCTTCTGTTACTTCAGGAGCACCGTCAACACCTACAATGAAAAACTCATCTTTTCTTCCAGCTTGCTCTTGAGCAATTTCCACTCCGATTGCTTCAGGGTCATTGATCGCAAATACAGCGTCAATTGAGCCAGATGGATTCGCTTGCAAAATGCTTTCCATAACGGATAATGCTTTTTCACGGTTACCTTCACCATTTTGCTTAGCAACTACTTTAATTCCAGATTGTTTAATCACATCCTCAAATCCTTGAATACGATCTGTTACAGCTGAAACTGGCGGTCCATCGATTATAACAATGTTTCCTTTTCCATTTAATTGTTCAACTACATATTCACCAGCAAGCTGACCTGCTTGGTAGTTATCTGATGTGACCGTTGCATCAACACCGCCCTCAGCATTTGTATCAACTGCAATGACTGGAATGCCGGCATCCTTCGCTTGTTGAACGGCTGCAGCAATCCCCTTCGAATCAACTGCATTTAATAAAATCACATCGACCTTTTTGGTAATAAAGTTTTCAATTTGCGAGGTTTGTTTTGCAAGATCATATTCGGCGCTTTCGACAAGAACCTCTGCGCCTAATTCTTTCCCGGCTTCTTCAGCACCCTTTCCCATGGCAACGAAAAATGGATTTGCCATAGTACCTACTGTTAATCCGATTGTTAATTTATCGTCACCGTTTTCTTGTCCATCGCTGCCACTTGAAGATTCACTTGCACTGCTGCATGCAGACATTAAAGTGATGATCAATAGGAAAACTAGCACGAATAATGTTTTTGTATTCTTTTTCATAGTGAGCCCCCTTGTAGGAATTAATAAATTGATAAAAACATTTTTTGAATTAACCTGCCAAATTGGCGATCCTTATTGTTAACGCTTACAATACGTCGCTACATCACCTCCTTAAAGGCATTTTAATAGGATGTCAGTTTCTTAAAAGATGTTCTTGTTTGATTAAATTGATGATAAGAATTTTCAAAGGTATGTTTATTGGCGGTTTCCATGTTAGTGGTGTGTGAAGGTTGTATGATTTTTTATGATGATATTCTTGTTGAAATTGACTAATATTGATTACTTTTGATTGATTTTGATTATATTATGCTCTTTTGCAATTGTCAACATATTGGGAAAATTCTGTAAATTATATTAAAAATGTAAAATTTTAACTATCCCTTTTTAAGGCACTAGTCCTTTATATACGTTTTATTGCGAGTTTTGACTGAATAAAGGATTGTTATTAATTTCAATTGATCCTTGCTAAATTCCCAAAAAACATTTTCCTAAAATACTCACTTTTGTAAAACTAAAAGAAAAAATTTTTTGATGTTGCAGAATGAAGGCAAAATAAAAAGAGCTTTTCAGCTCCAATTAAACTATATATGTAGAATGAATGAGAGCTTATAAAAAAGCTGCACTGTAAATGTCCGTTTTCTCCTTATACTTTTCCAACATCATCGAATCCTCTTCATTCGTAATGATTTTAGCTTGATGGAGATCAGCAAATTTAGAAAATGAGACTTCCCCAAATTTCGTATGATCAGCAAGCACAAATGGTTCGCGTGAGAGCTGGATCGCTTTTGCTTTCAGCTGTGCTTCTTCAGGGTCTGGAGTAGTAAAGCCAAGTTTATGGTGAATTCCATTTGTTCCGATAAAGCATTTATCAAATCGATAATGTTGAATGCTTTCATATGCATTGCTGCCGATCATCGCTCTTGTCACTTTTTTAACATATCCTCCAATGATATAGGTGTTTATATCCTTTTCAAGCAATGCATCCAAATGGTCGATTCTATTTGTAACGACTACAATGTTCTTTTTGTCTAAATGCTGGATCATTTGGTAGGTTGTTGTACCTGCATCAAGGTATACACAGTCTCCTTCTTCAATTCGTTGTACTGCATATTTTGCCAAATTGTTTTTTTCTTTAAGATTCTGAGTTGATTTTTCAACCATGCTAGGTTCTTCACGTTTTCTTTGTAACAGTGAAGCCCCGCCATGTACGCGCTTTAAATAGTGCTCCTTCTCTAATTGATCTAAGTCACGCCTCAATGTGGATTCTGAGCTATTTGTTACCTCTACTAATTCATGAACTGTAACATTCCCTTTTTCTTTTAAAAGCTCTAATATTAAACGATGACGCTCAGATATAAGCATAATATTTCACTCCTAATTACTTTATTTTGCGTTGATTTAACTTTATCAAAAATGGTTTCTTTTTTCATGCATGATAATCATGAGGGAGCTTATCAGGGGCTCTTTTCAGCAATTTATCTAGTGATTTGTCCTTGAGCAGCTTTCTCCTTATTTCAAAGAATTTAACCTATTTATTACAATACAGCACTAGACAACCAAGTATTAATACAAAAGAAAAAAACAAGAGGTCCCTCCTGTCATTCTTAACGCGGTGCACTTATTTGAATATAATAAAAGGCAGCTGTTTTGGCTGCCTTTATAGTCCGAAATCGTATTTATTCATTGTTGGTCAATCTTTTATCATAATAAAAAGGCTTTCAAAATATCTATTTAAGCCTCTTTCCTTTCTAGATCTAAAAAGGTTTCAGCAAATGAGATTTCTTTAATGGTTACGAAAAGGTCCCCGGTAGGAATCTTTAACAATACCTTTTCTCCGATCTTCTTTAAAAGGAGCTGCCTGCCCACTGGAGATAAAAAGGATATATAACCACAATCTGGATCTGTTTGTTCTGGGTAACAAATGAGATAATCCTCTGTTTCGTTATCCTCATCATACAATACTGTAACCTTTGTCCCAATAAACACTTTCGGAAATGATGAAATAACATCATTTTTTTGATTTATTTTTAATAAGTCCTCGACTTCTAACACATACCTGTCAAAAAAGTGTTTTAATCGTTCCTGTACAGGAGTAGATGAGATATAAAGCTCAGTTAACTCCTTTATATTTTCATCAATATAATTCAACTGTTTCGCGAAGTATTCCTTACTTTTATGTGGACTACGGCTCATAGTATATAACCCCCAAGCTCGGATTAAACCTTTTGCAAAATTTCATTACTTTTTTCATTTTTTATGCCTCCTAAAAAAATTTACCTTCCTAACAAAAAAACAGATACTCAACAGGTATATTGGCGTTATCTGTTTTTCTGTATCGTAAGGTAGGTTACTCCCCTCTACCTGATGGAAGATATTAGTATTAATAGTACCATATGTAAAGAGAGAAATCATGAAAATCAACTTTTTTTTATTTTCTATCTTTTATTGTCAATCTATTTAAGCCCACAACAAATGTTTTAACCATTTTCCATGTTCTAATTGATATTGCAATCTGATATGCTTGCGTTCTTCATCTGCTTGCCAAAATTCAACCTGATCGGCAACGACTTTATACAATGTCCATGAAGGAGATACTAGGGTTGGATTATGTTGGATTCTATGAAGCTGTTTATGTAATGCCTCTTCAACATCACGCGGGTCTGATAGTACGGTGCTTTGTTTTTCAATCAATGCCATCGCTCTTGGGATTTGCCCGCGATTTAAAAAGTCTCTTGCACTTTGCTCTTCCCCCATTTTCTTTACTGTTCCGCGGATTCTAATCTGCCTTCCAATCAATGACCAATAAAACGTTAACGAAACCTTTGGGTTCGCCTCAATTTGTTTGCCTTTCTTACTTTGAGCGCTTGATGCAAAATACCAGCCTTCACTGTCAACATCTTTTAAAATAAGAACCCGTGCATCTGGATAGCCATATTCGTCTGTTGTTGAAAGGGTCATGGCATGGGGTTCATGTACGCCATAATCTATGGCTGTTTGGAACCAGTTGAGAAAAAGCTCATAAGGGTATTGCCCGGCAAGATCAACATGAAAAGTTGGAAAAGGTCCAACAAGTGTTTTGCTTTCTCTTATTCTATTTCTTATGTCTTCCATCATAAGCCCTCCAGTTATATAAAATTCACTTACTCCCGTCTTACAGCCAATGGTCTGGAGTTCGTAAAGAAGCCGGTAATTTTGTATAGATGTCTCCCTTAGCCGCGTTAACCTGTGCTTGAGTGAGGAAGATGCTTCCTGTCAGGTCAGCCCCGCTTACATCAGCATCCCTAAGATCTGCCCCGATCAGATCAGCCGTTCCCATGTCAGCTTTTCTGAGGTCGGCTGCAATAAGCAGAGCTCCCCTTAAATTTGCACCTCTTAGATCCGCTCCTTGTAAATTAGCTCCGATAAGGTCACTTCCCCTTATTAGCTTCGGCGTTTTTTTATTTTTTGAATGTAAAGCCTTTGCACGTACTAGTTCACTTGTCTGAAGAAGCAGTTCGTTTACACTCGAACGATGTACTGAGACATCAAGGTTTATGATTGATTTTGGACTTAATTTCGTGAGTTTATCTGTTTCTTCTAAAGCAGCCTGTAACTGTGTGCGAATCGGCACGGTTTCTTGTCGGCTTGTCGCTTCATGTAAATAATAAAGCATCTCATGAAGCTGCTGCATGATAGGAAATACCTCGAACATTTCCTTTGCGATTGCTGTGCTTTGCCGCCAATCGTTTCCCCTAAATGTGACCTGGGATACCTTTTGCCCTGCACCAAAGCACTCATAGGCGGCACAGCCACGAAAGCCTTTTTTCCTGAGATGTTTATGTATACTGCAACGATAATCCGCTTGCAGGTTTGAACAGGGGGTACCGCCATCCTTATTAACTGGAAAATCAGCCGATTTAGCATATGGCAGAGCTACACAGCACAAACCAAAGCAATTTTCACAGTCTGCACTCAATTGTTTTAACAAACCTTTACACTTCCTTTATTACGCTTAGTTTCTGTTGTCGTACTTCTTGAAAACTATTTTTCTACCTTCCTGCAATTGCCATTTTCATTTTATCGGAAACTCGCTTATAAGAATAGATGAATTTATATCTCTGAGAAAAAAGTTCTATGACAACTTTCTATGATAGGTAGGTTTCTCCTCCTATGTCATTTACCAATATATGGTGTTATAATGTAGATGACTTTGTAAAAGAGAGGGGATATGATGATGGATCAGCTTTTATTGAGACAATTTGAAAGGTCTAGAGAATACTTAATTAAGATTTTAGAGCCCGTTTCACCAGAACATATTGATGTGCAGCCAGGTGGTTTTAATAACACGATACATTGGCATGCAGGTCATGTGTTGACCATTACTGAGCAAACGATGTTCGGTTTCCCTCAGCTATCAACCCACCTTCCTGTGAATTATGTAGAATTATTCGGAAATGGTACAAAACCTGCTGACTGGAAAGGAGAAATCCCTCCAATAGAGCAGCTCATCGTGCAATTAAAGGATCAAATAACCCGCATCAAAGAAATCCCTGCCGAACGGCTGGATCTCGTTTTCGAAAAACCGATCATCGGCTGTCAGACATATGGAGAGCTTGCAGGTTTTACCGTTATACATGAAGCTACTCATATTGGGCAAATTCAGGCGATGAAACGCGTAATTGAAGTAGAAAGTGTTAAAAGCTAAGTTTATTAAAATATTAATTGAGAAGGGGCAGCCTCAAAGGAGCAGCCCCTTTTATCATGGCTCAATCTTGTGGTAACTTTATTATAAAATCCCCAAAACAAACAGACTATATCTCCCTTGAAACATAAGGTAAAAAAACCGATTTCGATCTATCTATTTGGAATCGACTTATTTACATCATTACTTGCAAAAGTTACATTTAGCTTTACAAAAGCATCTCTATCCATTACGACTCGAGTTTAAATTGAATTTATTCCGAATAAAAGCGATTAAAAGCAATAAGATCGGTATAATAATTTGCAATGGTATATGTAGAAAAGGTTGAATAAATGCCTCTCCCACCTCCCTGGCTTCTATATAATTGGAAGCATATAAGAATGATAAAGGAATAATAATTGTACCGATTGCAAGGTTTATGGAACGTTGATCCTTTAGGTTAAATAATTGTGCAATACCAACCGAAACGCCATACATCCACCCTCCGACCTTAAAAAACACCCCAGCAACCATCATTAATATAACCAAGGCATCAAACCTTTCAAGAAAATCGGCGATCGAAACCATCCGTGTAGCACGCATTAACGGATAAGGGGACTTACTATAAATTTCCGGGCCTATAACTGCAATATTTAATATGGTATTTATCACTAACAAAAACCCCCCTATCAAAATGATGGCCATTCCTGCCTTTCTGGCATGCTTCTTTTTGTTTAGAAGGGGTAAAAACATGGTAATAATGACTGTTTCACCAAATGGAAACGTAAGTTCAATTGGAAAAACTGTCTTTAATACCGGCTTTACTCCATCCCCAAATATCGGGGTAAGGTTACCAATGTTAAAGCCTTTTACAGTAAATAAAAGAATCCAAATCACGATAAGGGAGAAAATATAAATAGGAAAAACTGCCTCTCCCATACGAGCAAAAACTTCCACCCCTCCCCTAAGACAATAAATCATTAACACCATAAAACTTACGGTTATAACCGGCATAGGGGTTTCAACTAAAATGGTTGAATAAATTAAATCACTGAAGTCTCTGCAGGCAGTTGAAGCAAGAAAAGTAAAATAGCAAAGATAATACAAAATGAGTGGGTATCCAAGAAACTTCCCTACAATTTTAGGAATCATTTGAATTAATGTATCGCCTGGATAATAATCAGATAATTTTACATAAATCCACATTAAAATTAATCCGCATAGCATGCCAAATAAGATTGTTAACCAGGCGTCCTGTTTTGCAGGTGCGCCTCCTCCAAAAATCAACTTATTTCCTACTTCAAATCCAATTATGACATAGAAAAGCTGAAGGGCGCTTATACTTTGCTTATTCATTTTTATCTCCTATTATGAAATAATATTGGTTATTATTTCCCAGTTATAAAACGTTATGTAAGTTAACGATTTCTTTTTAAAATGGCATTTTTACGATTAAAAGCTTTTTCTTTATTCTCCCTTCCTGCCTTAAATAAAAAAAAGAGCTGATCGAAAAAGATCAGCTCTTTTGTATCTATTTAGTTTTAGCGAGAATACTTCTTGAATAATTGAACAGCTTTTTCAGGTACATAGAATTTGCCGTTGCTTTCTACGACGACGCTTCCTAGCTCATAATCTTTTCCGTTGATACGGATTATATTCTTATTAACAAACAATTGAGCTTCCGCTTTATTGTGTTTTACGACAAGCACAGGGTTTGCTGCATCGGTCTTGTCGATTGTAACGTCTGCTCCAATTTTCTTGAAGGCAGATCCAGCTTCTGCAAATAATTCATTCGTTAAATCCTTTAAATCAAAGCCCATTGCTTCAGCCATTGTATTTGCAATGTCCGTATTTTGGACTAGACCGAACGGTCTTTCCGGACCGTAAGAGTATAAGAATACATCTTCACCAGTATGACCACCTGTTGTAAACCCAAGGTTTGCACGATTTGCTAATAATTTAACCAAGATTGGACCTACATCCGCTTTTTTCTTAGCAGCATGTAACTTTTCTTTTTCATCAGCTGTTAAGTTATCTAAGCCGTAAAGTGCCGCTACCTCTTCTATATTAGATAAATCATCCTTAAGTTTGCTTGTAGCACCTTCAAGTGACATTTTTGCTTCCTTCAAAGGATCAATGTAAGCTGACACCGGTGTTGTATCATAACCTTTTGTTGTATTGCTGTTACCGATGGAAATACCGCTGTTGCCATGGTCAGTTAAAGCAATAACCATCGTGTTTCCATCCTTTTTAGCAAACTCTAAAGCTTCTGCAACCGCAGCATCAAATGCTAATACATCGCTAATAATCCCGATTGCGTCGTTTGAATGTGCCGCCCAATCCGGCTTACTTCCCTCTACAAATAAGAAGAAGCCGTCTTTATCTTTTGATAGAGTGTTGATCGCTTTGTCTGTCATCTGAGCAAGCGTCGGCTGTTCAGGATTAGTTGCTTCTCGATCTATGTCATACGCAAGAGCAGCATTGGAGAAAGAACCCCAGATTTTATCAGATTTAGAGTTTAATAGAGCATCCTTTGTTTCAACAAAATCATACCCTTTTTCTTGGATTACCTTCACTAAATCTTCGTTGTCTTTACGAGTTCCATTGCTTGACGTTGGCAAGAGTGATGCCTTTCCTCCACCTAATACAACCTCCATATTTTGATAGACTTGTTGTTCACCAAGAACATCAAAATTATTGCGGTTAGCGTGGTGTGCAGAGAAACCGGCCGGTGTTGCATGCTGAATTTCCGATGTAGCAATGATTCCTGTCGCACGTCCTGTACGTTCCGCACCTTCTAACACATTGGCAACCGGACGAAACTTGTCTTCTTCTTTAATTGGATCTAAGCCAGGTGAATTCACAACGGAAGGTAATACCCCTACGTAACCTGAGTTCGATTTATTTCCTGTTGCTAAAGCTGTTCCTGCCGGCGCTGAATCAGTAATCGCTGATTCTGCCGAATAAGTGCGAACTCCCCCTGATACAATTTGATCCATAGCAAGAGGTGAACCTTTATACCAACGAGTTAATGTTGTAGCTGTAGAGCTTGTACCATCCATGACCATCATGATCACATTAACAGGTTCTTTTCCTGTTGTTTTTGGTTCGGCTTTTGCCTCTTCACTGTTCATCATGCTTCCTATACTTAAGGAACCTAAAGCTACCGTTGTAGCTAATGTGATACCCATAATCTTATTACGAAGATTGTCCATTATTTCCCCTCCAAATTTTTTTCGACATCGATTAATTTATCATTCCTATGTAAAAGGAATTTTGATTATTTGTAAATGTTTATTAATTTTGTGTAAAAATCTTAATGAGTGCATCCATTTGTTGAATAGGAAAATAGATTTTTCATGTAAGGATGATTTAAAGATAGTGAAATGTAATAGAGGAGCTGTAAACAACAAAAACCCTCGTTTGTTTGTATTTTTTTCAAACAAGCGAGGGTTACCTATGTACAAAGTGATGATGCTGCAATAAAAGGGAGGAACATTTTGAATAAAGGGAAAGTATTTGTCCATAAGTAAGAAGATGTTTTATACCAAACGGACAAATACCTCCCTTTTTTAAATTTTGAAAAACCGGATTAGCTTTGGCAATGGTACCAATTTAGATAAATTTACTTTACTTGCATCCCCTCTGCTTTTGACCCGGTCAAAAAAGGCACTTAAAAATTCCTCCCATACAGCAGTTATTTTATTTTTATTATTTGCATCTTCCTCAAGCATTTGGATCGATAAGGTCAACGCCTCATCTAAATGCAGCAAGGACTGTTTTAGCTGATGTATGATTTGCTTATCTTTTTCAGACACACGCTCTCCTCCTCTCACCATTTTCAATCCTATTCCGCAACATCTTCTAGCATTTCATTGTAGTCAATGACCAATTGATGATTTACGTGTCTTTTCATACGTTCGACTTTTGCCTCTGCCACCATGTCCTCAATTCCCTCTTTTGCTGAGACGATGAAGAAACGCATTTGGGAAGCAAGTAACCGTTTTAGTAGAATTAAAAGCACGTTTTGATGAAGAAAACAATGTGCAATGGGCAAAAGAATTGGAACAAGCAGGTTGCCAAGTTATTTATGGCATGACGAACTTAAAAACTCATTGTAAAAATTACACTCGTTGTACGACGCAAAAAAAAAGCGGATCGAACCTTTTGTTCATTTAGGAACTGGAAATTATAATAACGTAACATCAAGGTTTTATACTGATATAGGATTAATTACAGCGAATAGAAAAATCGGGATCGATGCTACCAACTTTTTTAACTACCTGAGCGGGTATATGGAAAAGCCTTCTTATCATCACTTGTCAGTTGCACTTTTTGATATTCGAAACGATTTTATTTCATTAATTAACGATGGAATAAAATTCCATAAAGCTTACAAAAATGGACATATTATAGCAAAAATGAACTCACTTACAGATAAAAAGTTAATTATGAAGCTATATGAGGCTTCCAATGCAGGTGTAAAAATTGATCTGATTGTAAGAGGTATTTGTTGTTTAAAACCTGGTATTAAAGGTGTTAGTGAAAATATTAAAGTAAGAAGTATCCTTGGGCGATTTTTAGAACATAGCCGAATCTACTATTTTCACCATAATGGTGAAGAGAAAATCCTTTGTTCGTCTGCTGATATGATGACACGTAACATGGAAAATCGTGTTGAAATTTTTTTCCCGATATTTGATTATCGGCACAAGAAAAGAGTTCAAAAATGGCTTTCCCTTTGGTTAGCTGATAATGTAAAAGCACGTGAACAAGATCAAAAAGGAAATTATCATTATGTAAAACGGAAAGAAAATGATCCTGTCATCAATAGCCAACTGGAAATTAGCAGGTTTTAATCTTATCCCCCTATATTGAAATCGCCAAACCCATTTACCAAGGGTTCGGCGATTTTTTATTTTTTATCGGTTATGCATTATTTTAAAGCATGTAAAGCATTTCCACTACGCATTTTTCATGATAATACTATCCAGCGTGTTAGCGACACTGCGACATTCATTCACAATTCCCTCTAATGATTCATACACTTCCTTGCATTGTATGATCTTAATCGGGTCTCTCGTTGTGGCAAATAATTGTTTAATCGACATTCTTAAAAGATTATTTGTGTTCGCTTCCAATTCCTTGATTTTTGCAGAATACGGTGTCATCGCCGTTAATTTCCGGCGTGATAATAGCTCAACCGCATGAGATATTTCAATCGCGGATTCATGGATTTTTTGCACAAATTTTTTCATTTGCTCAGTTGGTTTCGTTATCGCATACATGTCTAACAACCCCGCACAATGCTCCATTCCATCTAAGACATTGTCTAAACAAACTACAAGCTGTAAAATATCCTCCCGATCAATGGCCGTAATATATGAATGATTTAAATCCTTCATGATCGTTTCGACATATTCGTCCCCAGCTTTTTCATATTTTTCAATGGCAGCTACTAATTCTTGTAGATCAGTCTGATTCGTAATCTCTTTCTCTAAAAAAAATTGAGTTGCTGCTTGGAGATTTGCTGTCATTTGCAATAAAAGTATTGAAAATTTATCTTTTTTCCCCCTAAAAAGAAACATGTTCTTTCCCCCATCAAAGACTAGTAAAAAACCACACTTATCGAATTATATAAAAAGTTGGCGAACTATGATAGATTTTGTCGAAAAGTTTACAAAGTCTTCATATTTCATTTATACGTCCTATTATGAAGGGTACATGTCTAAAATGTAAACTATGAATAAAATACAAAAGGATCTGACAAAAAGTCAGACCCTAATCAATTGTTATTCTTCTTCCACTGCCACTTTTTTGCGGCGCAGTTTGCTTAATAGTTCATATACAATTGGGACAATCACAAGTGTTAACAGGGTTGAGCTTGTTAAACCGCCAATAACGGTTACTCCAAGTCCCTTCGATATGATCCCGCTGCCTTCAAAGCCTAAAGCTAACGGAATTAAAGCACCGATTGTCGCAATGGCTGTCATGAGAATTGGTCGCAAACGGGTTACACCAGCCTCAAGCAATGCTTCACGAGTACTTAATCCTTCTTTTTCCTTGTGAATCACTCGGTCAATTAAAACAATCGCATTCGTGACAACAATTCCGATCAGCATGAGAGCACCCATCATCGCATTGACACTAACGGTCTCACCAGCAATGTACAAGCCGACAAGTGCACCAATGACTGTAAATGGAAGTGAGAACAGAATCGCAAACGGTGCTAAACCGCCGCCAAAGGTAACGACTAGAATGAAGTATACAATCGCAATGGCTGCAAGCATCGCAAGCCCAAGCTGTGTAAAGGATTCTTGAATATCCTCGGTTACCCCACCCATATTAATATCGATGGATGAAGGAACATCTAGGTCGTCAATTTCTTTTTGAATATCTGCTGAGACGCTGGCTACATCATTCGTTTTAATTTCTCCAGATACTTGTACATAGATTTTGCCATCACGTCTTGTGACAGTATTAGAGGTTTCACCCTCTTTTATTTCCACCACATCACCAATTTTTACTTCTGTTCCAAGCGGTAATTGAATGGTTCGCTCAGTCAGATCTTCAACCGTCTCAACTGTTTCTTCCTCAACCTGCAGATAAACATTTAATTCCTTGCCGTCCTTTTCAATCTTTGTTAAAATCGGACGCTCTCTCGTTTGGCTTAGCTCCATGCCAATTTGTCCTGCAGTTAGACCAAGTTTGCTGAGCTTTTCTTGGTCAGCAACAAATGTATATTCCTCATAAGTTTCCGCCATACTTGATTCAACCTTATCCAGAGAATCATGGTCCTCCATGATCGTTTGGATCTCTTCTACAACTGGTTCAATCTCTTCCATGCTATTGCCATAGACAAACATCGTTAATTCGTTGCTTGCTCCAGTCATAGCAAAGTTTTGTGACGTCCACTCTCCGCCGCCTTCGGCAGCAGCTTGAATGTCTTTTACAACCTCTTCCTTTTCCTTGTTAAAATTCTTTGCATCCTTTTCATATTCCACAAAGAATACCGCACTGTTCGTATCTCCAGGGTTCATTGGGTTTTCACTGCCCAATGAATATTGAACAGTTTTGACATCAGGTCGATCTAAGAAAATATCTTCAGCGATTTCAGCATTCTTCTGAGCTTGCTCTCTTGTTTCCCCCGGCTCTGGTGAATATGTCACCATCATCATTTTTTCTTCTTCAGATGGCATGAAGCTTACCCCAATGACTGGAACCAAGAATAAACTTCCAACAAGCATCAGAATCGCAATAGACGATGTAATGACCTTATGATTTAACGTCCAATTTAAAATGCGGCGATAAGCACTAGTAAATCGGCCTGGCTTATGCTCATTGTGCTTCACTTTTTTGCCTTCACCATAAAGGTTTTTCTTAAATAAACTGTGGGCCATCATTGGAACAATGGTAATCGCCACGAACAATGACGCTAACAGGGAGAAAACCATTGTTAAAGCAAATGGCATAAATAATTCACCGATCATTCCTTTTACTAATGCGAGCGGAAGGAATACAGCAATCGTAACAATCGTTGACGACATAATCGGGATGAACATTTCCTTCGTTGCTTCACGAATCAACGCTTTTCCTTTCAGTGGTTCACCTTTAAGTGACATTCTTCTATAAATGTTTTCAATGACGACAATCGAGTCATCCACCACGCGGCCAATTGCAACCGTCATCGCACCAAGCGTCATCATGTTCAGTGTAATATCCATTTGATTTAATAGGATAATCGCAATTAATAATGATAATGGAATCGAGATGACAGAAATCAACGTTGATTTAATATCTCTTAAGAATAAGAGAATAATCACGACAGCAAATAACGCTCCAAACAATGCCTTACTTAACATCGTTTCGACAGACTCTTCAATCGGAGTTGCTTGGTCTAACGTATAAATAACCTCGAGTCCATCGATTTCATCTTCAAACTCAGACAATACCTCTTTAACTTCATTCGCAACATCAACGGTATTCGCATCCGTTCCTTTGACAATTTGAATACCAATTGCCTCTTTCGCATTTGTTCGTGAAATTGACTCAGCCTTGCCCACCAATTTGATATCGGCAATTTCCGAAAGCTTGACAGTGGGAAGCTCCATCACTTGTCCTGCCTGAGCAGTTTGTGCAGCTCTTTGTCCTGGAGATGCTTGAGCATTTTGTTCCAACTGACCGGTCATACCAGAAGCTTGATTCCCTTGCATCGCTCCCTGTGCTGCACTTTGAGTGGAAGGTGTCACAGGAATTTCAATATTTTTCAGATCATCAATGCTCATAATATTTCCATCAACAACAACAGATTTTTCTGTGTCATCTAATGTATATAGCCCAAGCGGGAGCTTAACATCTGCCCCCTTGATGATATTTTGCACCGTCTCCTCATCGAGCCCGTATTCCTGCATTTTTTCATCATTAAATGTAAACTGAACTTCCTCCACTTGCTGTCCAGCAATCTGAGCGGAAGAAACACCATCTGCACCCTTTAATTTTGGCAGAATTTCTTCCTCAACAACTGTTGTCAGCTCTGCAAGAGACTGGTTTTCATTTGCAATACTAAGGGCTAGAATCGGAAAGGCATTGATGCTTAACTTTGCTACATCCGGCTCATTCGCCCCTTCAGGTAATTCAATTTCTTCTAAGCTATCTTTCAGCTCGTCTTCAGCCTCATCCATATTCTTTTCAAAATCATATTCAATTTGGATCGAGGAGGCATTTTGCATCGAATTCGAGCTAACGACATTTACGCCATTAAGATTTTGAACAATCTGTTCAATCGGCTCTGTCACACTATCTGCAACCTCTTCAGGTGTTGCTCCTGGATAAACGGTCGTTACCGTTATAATCGGGGTATTAATATTTGGTATTGTTTCTAGCTTCATATTTAACCCCGAATACAGTCCGGCTGCGGTTATAATAATGGTTAAAAGCCATACAGCAAACTTGTTTCTTAAGACAAAATTAATTATGCTATTCATATTATCCCCCAAACGCATTTGACTAATTGGTCACAACAATTAATAATATAAATGACCGGTTAGTCATAGTCAATGATTCCGATAATATTTAGATTTTAATTTTTTGTAAATGTGAACAAATGGTCAATTTATTTAAAGTATAACCATTAATTTGGCTATCAATCTTAAGGAGAATAAGATGAAAGACAAAGAAAAGAAGATTATTGAAGCAGGTATGAGTCTTTTTGCTAAAAAGGGCTATTCCTCCACATCAATCCAAGAAATTGTTGATGCTTGCGGTATTTCTAAAGGTTCATTTTATCTATATTTCAAATCAAAAGAGGCTCTCTTACTGGCAGCCTTTAAATATCAATTCCAATCAATTCAATCAAAACTAGATTCGTTGAAGATCAAGGATTTAACGCCACGGGAGACATTTATTGCCCAATTAGTAGCACAACTGGAGGAAATTCAAAAAAACAAAGAATTTATTATCATGCAAATTCGTGAACAGACAATCCCGATCAATTCGGAAGTCGAGCTTTTCATTAGGAAAATCAGTGCTGAAATTAGCAGTTTTTATCATGAGTCATTAATAAAAATATACGGTTCGCCAATCAATCCGTTTATCTATGATTTAAACATCATTCTACAGGGCATTGTCCATTCTTACTTAAAGCTGATCATTTTCGATAAGGCTTCCTTTGATTTGCACAGGCTTTCACACTTTATCCTAAAAAGAATGGATGATCTTGCAGCAGGCTTTATCCGTTCAAATGAAGAGCCTATTTTAACCGCAGATTATGTGGAAAGATTGTCTGAGCTTTACCCTGAACCCGCTAAAGAGGATGTACTAAGAAAAATACATCATACGAAAGAGCAAATAGAGAATGAAGATCTAAAAATCACATTAGAGGTGTTAGAGGCTGAAATAGAAAGAGAGGACCCACGGATTCCAGTGATCTCTGGTATGCTGGGAAATCTAAAAAATGAGCCTGATTTAGAAAACGTAAAAACATTGATTGAAAAGTTCTTTCATTTGGGGAATGAATAAAGCTTAAAAGGGGACTTTCCCCTTTTAAGTTAAGGGTGGGAAACGATAAGCTCAAGCTTTCCTGAAAGAATGATGTCTGATGCAAGAGCGGTGATAATAAAATGATCACCTTTCTTTATCGAAAGTATTTCCTGTTCGGACTTTATCTCACCTTGTCCATTTATGACACTGCATAATAAAAACGGTGCATGGCGTTTCACATGATAATCGGCTGAAACAACCCATTTATAAACAGAAAAGTACTTGTCCTCAATATAAGTTGTTACTCGTGCCGGGCCATGGTCATATGTATGAGGACTTGATTTATGGATGGTGTCAGGGACTGTTATGACATCAATTGCTTTTTTCAAGTGAAGCTCTCGTTTTTCTCCATTTTGATCCAAACGATCATAATCATAGACACGATAGGTCGTATCTGAGCTTTGTTGGGTTTCAAGCACCAATGTTCCTTCACATAACGCATGAATGGTTCCGCTTGGAACATAAAAAAAATCACCAGGTTTTATTTTTACTCTCCTAAGCAGTTCTTCCCAGCCGCCAGAATGAATCATTTGCACAAGCTGTGCTTTTGAACGGGCATGATGGCCAATGACCAGCTCAGCATCTTCCTGGCAATCAATAATATACCAGCACTCTGTCTTCCCTAATTCTGAATGTTCATGTTCCTTGGCATAGTGGTCATCAGGGTGTACCTGAACACTTAAATCCTTCTTCGCATCAAGGATTTTGGTCAATAACGGGAAACGCTCTGCTTCATATTGATCAAAGAGCTCGCGATGATGATCCCAAAGCCAGCTTAGCTCCTTGCCTGCAAATAGACCGTTCTCGATGATACTGTTGCCATTTGGATGGGCGCTTATCGCCCAGCACTCTCCCGTTTGGTCGCTAGGAATCTCATAGCTAAATGAATCTTTTAATGCGGTTCCGCCCCAAATCCGTTCTTTAAAAACAGGTTTTAGCTTAAGCAGCCTGCTCATACGGTCTCCTCCTTTGTATGATATTCTCATGCTTGTATCATCCTTTTGATCCGTTCTATGAATCTATTATGTAAAAATAATTTCTCTAAAACGCTTTCATTATATCATAAAACGAGAGGCTGCTTTCGTTTGTTTAGCAAAATAGCATCCCATTTTTATGCGTACTCTTTTAAACCTAAAAAAAGATTGCCTCAAAACAAAAGGTTAGACCTTTTTGAGACAACCTCCTTTTATAATATTGGCGAAAGCAATCGTGAAATTGATTCTTTAAATCGAATCAGTTTTGAACGCTGATCATAGTCCTCTAGTGTCAGCTCACGAGATAAGGCGATATCGTCATGAAAGACATCATGGAGTTTTTTCGCAATCTCAGGATCATAAAGAAACGCATTGACTTCAAAATTTAATCGGAAGCTTCTCATATCAATATTTGCTGTGCCGACAGATGAAATTTCATGGTCCACGACAATTGTTTTTGCATGGATAAATCCATGATCATAAATAAATACTCGTGCACCTGAGCTGAGCATTTCTCCGACATAGGACAGCGTTGCCCAATAAACAAATGGGTGATCAGGTTTGTTCGGAATCATCAGCTTAACCTCAACACCAGATAAGCAGGCAATTTTCAAGGCATCAAGCAAGCTGGCGTCAGGAATAAAATACGGCGTCTGAATGCAAATTGTTCTTTTCGCGGTAGATATCATTTTGATATAGCCGTGTTTTATTTGCTCCCATTCTGAATCAGGGCCGCTAGTGACAATTTGCATGCTGCTATCTCCCTTTCGCACCGGCTCTGGAAAATGCTCTGGCAGGTAAGGAATTTTCCGTTTATGTGCTGCCTGATTCCAATCTAAGATAAATCGGGTCTGCACGGCATATACGGCTGGACCCTGAATCCTTAAATGCGTGTCACGCCAATAGCCGAATTTCGGATCAAGCCCAAGATACTCATCCCCAACATTAAAGCCGCCAACATAGCCAATTTGACCGTCAATGATGACCAATTTCCGATGATTACGATAGTTAAGGCGGAGGTTGATCCACCTTAGCTTTGATGGAAAAAACACTTCAACCTCTCCGCCTGCCGCTCTTAGCTTAGCAAAAAAGGAGCGCCGCAGTCCTCTCGAACCTAAATCATCATATAAAATTCGTATCTTCACTCCCTGCTGCGCCTTTTTCGTTAATGCCTCCAGAAGCTGCTTGCCAAGCTGATCCTTTTTAAAAATATAATATTGCAGATGGATATGATCCTTTGCCTGTTCAATATCCTCCAGCAGCTTCGCAAACTTTTTATTCCCATCAGTAAAGACATCAACAAGATTGTCTTTTGTTAACACCGCATCATTATTCATTAAATGCATATAAATAAGCTGTTTGTAATCTCGCTCGGTTTCATTGCGGAACTCAAATGTATCATTGCGAATTTGCTCCAATTGACTGCTTAACAACCGTTCGATTCCAAGCTTTTTCCGGTCCTCCCACTGGAACATGTGGTAGCGGCTTAAATTTTGCCCGAATAGGAGATAAAGGACGAAGCCCAGCAACGGGATAAAAAATAATACAAGCAGCCATGCCCATGATGAGGATGCATCTCTTCGTTCACGAAAAATCATGACAACGGCAAAAGCGATGTTTAGAAAGATAATAATTCCTAGTAAAATTGAGATAATATGCATGTCTATTCCTCATTTGCGTCTGAATTAAGGGGTAGGAAACTGCCCCATGTTCAAAATTGTTTCATAAAAATGATCTCTAGTATATCCCACTCTGTACTCAATAGGAGTATACTAAGGAATATTCACTTATAGTTTCCCCCTATTAGTATAACGTGAAATAAAAGTTAAGGTAACTAGACTTGCCATTAAATGTTAATGTGAATCCAACAAAACTTTCCGTATTAAATTTTTTTGAATACACTGTGAGAACAATCTTTAGTATGATAAAATATCTCTTAATGAATTTTCAAAACATTTAATTTTCCATAGAGGTGAAAACAAGGAATGAATGAGTTAGCACAAGCATTAAATAATGCAATTAAAGAAGATAACGAATACGTCTATGATATGCTGTCCCAGCTTGGGAAAGAATTATTTTATCCAAAGGGAATTTTGAGCCAATCTGCGGAAGCAGGTAAAAAAGCTCACCGCTTTAATGCAACGATCGGGATCGCAACGGAAAACAATCAGCCGATGCATTTTAAACACATTCAAGACATGTTCGGTGATAAAGTAGCGCCTAAAGATCTTTTTCCTTACGCTGCTCCGCAAGGAAAAGAGGACCTCAGAAGCGCATGGAAGAAAAAAATTCTCGCTGACAATCCAAGCTTGAATGAAGAAGTAATGGGAACACCGATTGTTACAAATGCTCTAACACATGGTTTAAGTATTGTTGCTGACTTATTTGTTGATGAAGGCACTCCTGTTATCGTACCGGACAAATATTGGGGAAACTATAATATTACGTTCAAAGTTCGCCGCGGCGGAACAATGAATACATTCCCTCTATTTAATGAAGCGGAAGGCTTTAATGCGGCCGGCTTAAAAGAAGCGATTCAAGCGCAAAAGGCGGCTGGGAAAGTTGTAGTGTTATTAAACTTCCCGAACAACCCAACTGGCTATACACCTCTTGAATCAGAAGCAAAGGAAATTGCAGCTGTTCTTAAAGAAGCGGCAGAAGATGGCTTAAACATTATTACACTGATTGATGATGCGTATTTCGGATTATTTTACGAGGATTCAATGAAGGAATCGATCTTTAGCTTATTAGCAGATGCTCACCCGCGCATTCTCGCGGTTAAAGTAGATGGAGCGACAAAGGAAAACTACGTATGGGGCTTCCGTGTAGGCTTTATCACTTATGCAAGCAAAAGCGCTGCGATTCTGAACGCATTGGAGCAAAAAACAAAAGGAATTATTCGCGGAACGATTTCAAGCGGTTCACACCCTTCACAAACAATTATTCTGCAATCATTGCAATCCAATGAGTTCCAAAATGAAAAACAACAGAAGTTTGAGCTAATGAAAAGCAGAGCCGATAAAACAAAAGAGGTTCTTGCAAAAGAGGATTACAAAAAATACTGGACTTATTATCCATTCAATTCAGGCTACTTTATGTGCTTAAAGCTTCACAACATTGATGCTGAAGAGCTTCGTGTCCACCTTTTAGACAAATACGGTGTTGGAACAATCTCAATCAACTCTACAGATCTTCGCATCGCCTTCTCTTGTGTAGAGGAATCTGATATTGAGGAATTATTTGATCTAATTGCAAAAGGTGCAGCAGACCTGCAATAAATAGAATGAGGCTGACCCAATTGGTCAGCCCCATTTCAATTTACGAGTTTTTGACCGAGATCGATTCACTTGTTAGCGTATCCCAGACAAGCCGGCCATCTACAGTAATAAGGTCACGTACAGATGGAAGAATCATGTCTGCCTCAGGCTCAAGGTGCTCCTTCTTGCTTGCTCCTGATAAAACGCCAATTGCCAGTCCTGCAGCCGCATTTTTTGCGAACAATATATCTACGATTGTATCACCAACCATCACCACTTCCTCCGGCATCAACTGAAATTGGCTGCAAAATGCCTCTAACATGAATGGATTAGGTTTTTTCTCATATCGATCTGATGTTCCAATAAACCCAAAGTATTGTTCAACTTGAAGCTTCTCTAAGCAGATTTTTGTTGTTTCATAATCATCTGCTGTTGCAATTCCTATTGCAACCCCTCGATCAGTAAGTCCTTGTAGTAATGATTTTAAGTCTGCAGCCGGTTGAATGTTTTCAACGTGATTCCTTGTTGAAGCTAACAATCTTTCCGTTGTCCACTCGTATAATGACTGAGAAGAACGGAAAACAAAACCATGTTTTTGAAGAATAGCCTCAAATGCATGAGTGATGTCGCGAGTTGTACCTGAAGCTAAAATACCATCAGCGGAAATGAGCTCCTCTTCAACCCCGATCGATTTTAATAAGTCCCTTTTCAAATCATCGTTCTTATCTGCTGCAACTTTAACTAATAACTGATCAACTAGGTCTAATGCAACGGGTACCCATATTGAATGAAAATCAATGAGAGTTCCATCTTTATCGAATAAGATTCCTTTTATTTTGTTCATCTTAATTTATACCAGCCTTTTCAAGTTGCTCTGCCCACGTTCAGATGACTGGTTGTTTTATCCTTTTATTCAACCCTCAAATATTTTTTTCGAGCAGGCTTTCCATTCTTATTTTCATAGTCTTCTTTAAATAAAGACATATTCCTCCTATCCTTTGCTGCCAACAGTAAATGTGGCTGAAGCAACAGCATCATAACCACTGCCATAGAAATAAACGAATTTATAGGTTGAACCTTCCTTGTATCGGTCTGGATATTTATTATCTTTTGGATTATACGTTACTTTAAAGGTTCCATTTTCTACTTTTGTATACATCCACCAGATGGAAGCCGTTCCTCCCGGCTCTTCATTTACTTCATAATAATCCGATCCAGTCACTTTGAGGAACTCGAGCATTTTCTACCGTGACTTCTACTGTATCCGCTGTTCCATTTAATGAGTCTTTTGATAAGGTGATCGATACTTCCTCCACTTCTCCTTGCAGGGTTTTACCTGTTGCTTTTAATGAAGTCTTACTTCCATTTCCATAGGCATCAAGCGCTTGTACTTCAAGCTCATATTTAGTATTAGGTTTTAATCCTTCAAGATTTAGCACTAACGGATTTGGCACAAAATCTTTATAGAATTCTGAAAAGGCAAGGAATTCCTTCTCTGCTTTTCCAGTCCCCAAGTTTCTGGCTACGATTTTATAATCGTGGACAAGAAGATTGTCTTTCGCTTGGCTAAAAGCGATCGTTAATCCCGTTAAAGTTGGTTGGACGATCGTAAGCTTTGCATCTTTTTCAAAGTAGGGAGCCGTTTTATCCGCTCTTTTTTCAGTATAAAGGAACTTATTCTTATCGCCAGGAGAGCTAATAACAAACGGCTCACCTGTCCAGTCATTGTTATGGATATCACGACGTTTAATGATGACTTTGTTAGAATATACCTCTACAATGAGAGCTTGATTAAGAAAATCAGCACCCTCAGGCACTTCCCCTTGAATTCTTCCAGCATCAAGCCATATATAAGAGCCTGTAGAAGTACCTACAGTTGTAAAATCTTTTTGATGAATAATTCTTGGATCATCTAATGGATAATGGGTGTGACCAGAAAACGTAATCGCCTGCGGATATTCCTTTAATGTGTTGTAAAAAAGATCTCTATTTTCAGAGAAGCCCCACTCACTTCCATAAATCGTATCTTTAATTGGCTGGTGATGGAAAACAAAAATTGGTTTATTAGGATCATCAGCTTTTGCTTGCTTTAATTTTTCACCGAGCCAGTTAATTTGCTTTACGGAAAAAGTCCCCTCTGTATTTCCATCCTCAGTTCCGAGAATAATAAAATGATATCCTTTAATCACTTTATGGAAATAAATCGATTCCATCCCTGTTTTCTTAAAGAAAAGCTTTTGCGCATCAGCAACGGATAATCCATTCCAGTAATCATGGTTTCCAATAGCCATTAAAGAAACGGCCTGTGATTGTTTTCCGGCATTATAGACGGACATAAAGCGATCGTATTCTTCTGTAAATCCATTGTCAGTTAAATCTCCGACAACAACGAAAGCATCTTGCTTAGGTACAACTTCATTCAACTGCTGAAGGGTATTGCTAAACTTCTGTATATCCTTCGTACCAGTCTTTTTAATATGTACATCACTTATGACAGGAAACACAAGAATAGGCTTATTGCGATGATCACCCTTCTCTTTATCATCAGCAGCAAAAACGGTTAAATTGCTCATTGGATTAACCAACGCCATTCCTAAAGAAAGCCCTGCAACCTTTGTTGTTCCCTCTAAAAATTTTCGCCTGGTAAATTTCTTTTCTTTTGATTCGATCTGTTCATCTTGAAATTCAAATTCATTTGCCACTTTTTAAAATCCCCTATCTATCAAAAATTTTTCTTATGATAAATCTCTTTAAAAAAGAATGGATCTAATACCTTATCAATCTTTAAGGAGCAACACCCACCTAATTAGTTAATCTATTAATTAAGTACATATTATCGAAAAAATGTGCATTTATTGTGAATTCTATGTAAATTTATTCTAAATAAACATTAAATTTCAATTAAACACAACCAATTCAACATTTGCATATAAAAAACAGCCTCCCGCCATTGTTGGGAGGCTTATCATTCTGCTATTTTTACTTATTTATGATTTGGATTCCATTATTTATATACTTATCTCGGATTTTCTCACTTAAATTTGAATCCGTTATGATGGAATCAACTTGTTCAATGTCACATACTTTCATTAGCGAAACAACATCAAACTTGCTGCTGTCTGCAACAACAATTGCTTTTTGAGCCTGTTTTAACATTTGACTTTTTAATTGGATTTCACCTATACCATAATCTGTTAGTCCTTGTGTCAAAGAAACACCGCTGATACTCATAAAAAACGTATCAATAAAAAATTGAGAAATAAATTTTTCAGCCATATCTCCTACTAGACAAAGCTCTTGGTTTCTTAAAACTCCTCCAGGGAGAATGATTGTATAATTCGGCATCTCTGCCAACTCATTCGCAATGGGTAATGAATTCGTTAATATGGTCAATCGTTCGAACTTTTTTTTGAAAGCTTTAGCAATCTCAGTGTTCGTTGTACTAACATCCATTGCAATCGATTGGCCTTCCGAAACAAACCTTGTAGCGATCTCCGCAATCTCCTTCTTTTCTGCAGTATATTTCGTTTCACGCGTTGTAAAGGTCAACTCAACACTGTTTACCTCATCTAAGACGGCACCGCCGTGAACCCGTTTTAAATATCCTTCTTTTTCAAGATATTCTAAGTCTCTTCTTACTGTTTCAAACGAAACTCCAAAACGTTTTATTAAGGCCGAAACTTTCACTGACCCGTTTTCATTCAGGAGATCTAAAATATCATTATACCGTTGCTGTGCAAACATAGCCCCACTCCTATCACCTTATAACAATAAAATACAACTAATTGAAATAATTTACAACCAAATACAAATAACTGTTCTTTATTTCATTTACATAGGATATGAAGAGTAGCACCAGTCCCCCTCCAAAGTACAAAGATTTTAGAGATTCCTTCATAAGAAATGCGCAAGCGCCTTGCTCAGCCCCGACAAGCATAAGACGCAAATGAATAGAAGACGTTCTTTGTCTTCAATTCATTTGTGGCTTATGACCTCGAGGGGCTAGGCGCTGGAGCTAGACACAAAACTAAGTACAAATTTTATACTTTCTTATCTCTTAAAAAAGCGCAAGCACCTTGCTCAGGCCAAGGGCAAATAAGGCGCTCGGAATAGAAGGTATTCTTTACCTTCTATTCCCGAGGGCTAGGAGTCGATGCTGGATGTCAAACGCTTTTCTGCTTCTGCCATTTTTGTTAAATCAATTTGGTTAGTTATTAATCAAGTTGTTCATAAAGTTCTTCCCACTGCCTCTCAAGTTTCTCCTTTTCTTTATATAGTTGTTGTAAATGCTCCAATTCTTGAATTTCCTCTAACCTTCTATCCAACTCTGAAATCTTTTGTTCTACCCTTTCTAAATCCTTTTCCACGTATTCATACTTGACATTCTTTTGATCTATCGTGTTCTTCAAAGCAGGTGCTTTCTTTTTATTTTTTTCTACTGTTACATGTCTCGTCCTGCTTTTTCTCAAGACCATCTTCTCCTTAGCCCAATTGTAGTTCCCTTTGAAACATTGAACTTCATTTGAGTCAATCCAATAAATCTTCTCAAATAACTTATTCAGGAAATAACGATCGTGAGAGACGGCTAATATCGTTCCGTTATAATCTTCAAGAGTTTCTTCTAAAACTTCTTGAGATTCAATATCTAAATGGTTAGTTGGCTCATCTAAAATGAGCAAATTAATGTCTTGATACATAAGTTGGGCTAAGCGTAGCCTCATTTTTTCCCCTCCACTGAGCTGAGAAACTTTTCGGAAAACCATATGGCCATAAAATAAAAACCTAGCCAAGATATGTCTTGCTTCCCCCTCCGTCACCCTGACCTCATTGCGAAATGCCTCAATGATTGTTTCATTTTCAATATCAGAAAAAATGTTTTGAGATAAGTAACCAATCTTTACGTTACTACCTAACCTTACTTCTCCTCCATCAGCTTGCAGGTGCCCCATAATAAGTTTGATTAAGGTTGATTTTCCCGTTCCATTCTCTCCGACAATAGCAACTCGTTCTTGATAAGTCACATGCATTTGGACTTTTTCAAACAATGGTTTTTCTCCAAAACATTTTGATATACCAGTAAGCATAATGACGTCATTTCCACTTCGATCAGAAGCATCCATCTCAAGATTCATTTTCTTTCGAGTTAATTTGGGACGATTCATTTTTTCCATTCTTTCTAATGCTCTTTCCATATTTCTCGCACGTTTATGAAGACCTTCATTAGGTGGATTGGCTCTGTTCGCCCACTCTCTTAGCCGTTTAATAGCTTCCTTCATTTTCTTTATTTTCTTTTGCTGCTCTTCATATGCTTGGAATTCTCTTAGAAGCCGTTCCTCTTTTTCTTTCACAAAGCCAGAAAAATCTGTAGGATAGCATTCAATTTCTCCATCCTCCAAATTCAATATTTTATTTACAACCTCATCAAGAAAATAGCGATCATGAGAAATGACGACAACCGTTCCACTATAATCTTGCAAAAAGCCGCCAAGCCATTCCACCGCCATTAAATCTAAATGATTGGTCGGTTCATCCAATAATAAAAAGTCTGGTTTTTTGAGAAGCATAAGGGCTAAGCCAACCTTCGTTTTTTCTCCGCCGCTTAATTTGCCAAATAAATTATCAAGTAGATCATGAATGTTTAGACCGTTAACAATTTTCTCAATATTTGCCTCGATTTCATATCCCCCTTTTAATGCAAAATGGTCCTGGAGATTCCCATAATCATCGATTAATTTTTGTAGTTTCTCTCCGTTTGTTTCCTTCCCCATTTCAACCTCAAGTTTCTTCATTTTTTCTTCTATTTGGAAAAGTTCTAAAAAAGCTGTTTTCAAAACATCCTTAGTCGTTGATTCTCCAGGAAAGTTTGGAATTTGCTCAAGATAGCCAATTTCAATTCCTTTTTTCCAATGTATTTGGCCCGATTCAGGTTTTTCTTCACCAGCTAGTAAACGAAATAACGTTGTTTTCCCACTTCCATTTTTCCCGACTAAACCAACCCGATCCTTTTCGTGAATTTCAAATGATATATTTTCAAAAATGGAAGTCCCACCATACATTTTACCTGCTTGGTATACACTGCATGCGATCATGTTCATTTTCCTCCTTGAATAAAAAAGTACACAAAAAACCATGGGAAGACACAACCTCCCATGGCTCAAAGAATTAGGACTTATGATGGCATGAAAAAAGAGAGCATGAAAAAGCTCTCCTTTACCTGTCCTGATATAATGTGGGTTAAGAGATGTTTTCACCGTTTTAGATTTGCTATTCAATTGCTAAAAAAGGGCATACGTATCCCGTTAACAATTGATGCAGCAAATTTTGCACGGTTAAGATATAAAAATTCCGTCCAGAAACCGTGCACTAAAACAGCTTGATTTAACATCCTTCCCCACCTCCGTTCATGATTATTCTCTTCCATTTTATTCCCTTTACTTTCATTTTTCAAGGGGGTTCCGACTACCATTTTAAGAAAATAATACAATTGTTAAGATTTGTGATCCAGTTTCACGGATCAATCCCCAAAAAGGCAGTACTAAAAAACAAAACTGTTCAATTTTTTTATAGCTCAATACAAGAGGACTCGCCTATTGAACGATTAGTCTTTAGATATCATATTCATTTTTAAATTTGAAAATCTCATCAACAGCTTGGTGATATCCACCCGATTTTTGAAAGGATTCCCTCATATTTGCAACAGCTTTATAGAAAGATGGGTGGTTTAACACATGATCTGCAGCTTCATATAATTGATTCGCCGTCAAATTTTGCATTTGTAATTGAATACCTGCTCCGATTTTGGCAACTTGCCCGGCGATAATCGGCTGATCTGCACTTTGCGGGATAACAATTAGCGGTACCCCATAATAGAAACCTTCATTGGTACTGTTCATTCCTCCATGTGTGATAAATAATTTAGTGTATTTTAGTACTTCGGTTTGTGGAACGTAATTTTCCACAATGAAGTTTGAGGGGATCTCTCCCAATTCAACTATTTGGGTTTGATTCCCAATAGACATGACAACGGTATGTTCAGTACTCCCAAATGCCTTAAAACAAAGCTTATAGAAATCAATTGCTTGGTTAAAGACAGTACCCAGAGAAATGTAAATTAAGCTTTTTCCCTTGATTGCTGCAAGGTCGAAGTTTGCTTGCGATGATCGTAAAGAGATGGATGGACCTACAAATTTGCATGTTTGATCAAATGTTTCTCCGGAGGGTTGAAACTCCCTAATTATATAAATAATTGTAAGCGCTGCAGGATTACAAAAAACGTCAAAGGGAGAACGGATTTCAACATCATATTTTTCTTCAATAGTTGTTTTCAGGTTTTGATAATCATCATTTATCTTTTTTTCAATTTCTGTTGGGATATTTTGTGAAAGATGTTTCAGCATTTTATCAAATAATGCTTCTGTCTGTGCAAATGAGGTACATGAATTAATGGCCGGAAGTTTAAGTATTTGGGCAAGTAAACGTCCGCACCCAAACATGGAATCATGAATGATATAATCAAAATATTCCCCCTTTATTTGCTCCAGGACACTAGGTATCATGAAATCTGCCGTACGCAAAAGACCATTGATTCTTTCGATTAAATAATTTCTTCCACCTGAGATAAAAGCTTGGATAAATTTTTCACCGTCAAATGTTCGTACAGTAGCTCCTGTCTTCTCAATACGTTCTCGAAAAGCTTCTGTCGTAAAGTACACGACCTCTTCTCCACGCGAAATAAGCTCTTGCACAACTCCAATCGTTGGATTGATATGTCCTTCTGCACCACCATTAATAAATAAAACGCGTACCATTATAATCACCCCACTCCTTAGGTAACTGTTCAGCAAATTGTGACAGAGTCATTTGGAATTTCCCCTACAAATGCTCAACTCGAGTATAATGAAAGTAAATTCAATAGTATATCCCCTTGTAATTTTTATTGCATCAAATGAGATCATTTCAGGGCAGTGCTATTCCAAAGTATACTCCTTCACTATATCTATTTTTTGTATAAATATCCAATTTAACTTCCATCTGGTCCTTTTGTTGAATGAAACACCATTTTTCTCCTCTCATAAAAACAAAAAACACCCCGAAGGATGTTTTCATTTAGGTTTATATTAAGAAAGGTAGAGGTTCTAGTAGAATCCTAAGAGTCCTGATATGTTATTTAAAAATCACAACACTAACCTTTTTCTTATAACTTCTCCCCATTTGACGCAATCACATCTTTATACCAGAAGAACGATTTTTTCTTTTTACGTTCCAATGTCCCGCTGCCGTCATCATGTTTGTCCACGTAAATGTATCCGTACCGTTTTGAAAACTCGCCTGATGAAGCACTGACAAGGTCAATGCAGCCCCAGCTTGTATAGCCCATTAAGTTCACACCGTCTTTGATGGCTTCACCCATGGCTTTAATGTGTTCACGAAGGAAATCAATGCGATAATCATCATTGATTGAGCCGTCTTCTTCGACTTTGTCGTAGGCTCCTAAGCCATTTTCGACAACGAAGAGCGGTACTCTGTAGCGGTCATATAATTGGTTTAAGCTGATGCGCAGTCCCATTGGGTCTATTTCCCAGCCCCAATCACTTGCTTTTAGGAACGGATTCTTTACGCCTCCGATGAGATTTCCTTGTGATTTTTCAAGCTCTGTCTTCTCTTTTTTCTCGGTTCTGGACATATAATAGCTAAATCCGATATAGTCAACCGTTCCCTCTTTTATTAATTCCAGATCACCTTCTTGAATATCTAATTCAATTTGGTGCTCTTCAAAATAACGGTTAATGAACGCTGGATATTCTCCTCTTACTTGAACATCTGCACAGAAATAATTAAATAGGCGTTCCTCTTGGAGTGCATACATGACATTTTCCGGGTTTGAATCAAAAGAATAAACAGGTGCATATAAAATCATACAGCCAATTTTCGCGTCGGGAATGATTTCATGACACGCTTTTACCGCAATCGCACTGGCAACAAATTGGTGGTGGAATGCCTGAAATGTTGGATGGTATTTGTCTTCCTCCTTTTGAATCGCGAACCCAAGCCCCTGTATCGGCATCACAAACCCGCTATTGATTTCATTAAAGGTCATCCAATATTTCACTTTGTTTTTATATCGATTGAAGATCGCATTCACATATCGTTCAAAGAAGGTAACAACTTCGCGGCTTCTCCAGCCGCCGTACTCTTTTACAAGATTTAACGGCATTTCATAGTGAGATATGGTGACAACTGGTTCAATTCCATATTTATGCAATTCATCAAATACACGGTCATAAAAGGCTAAGCCTTCTTCATTTGCTTCAAGCTCATTGCCATTCGGGAAAATTCTCGTCCACGCAATCGACATACGGAAAACCTTGAATCCCATTTCTGCAAATAGAGCAATATCTTCCTTATAACGATGATAGAAATCAATCGCTTCATGGTTTGGATAGCTGTATTTTTCACGGTCGATTTCAAAATTAAAGCCAGGAGTTTGTAAAACGGCAAGTCTTTCTTTTCCGCCTGGAAGAACATCAGCAATATTTAATCCTTTATTTCCTTCACCAAAGCCGCCTTCAATTTGATTGGCAGCTGTTGCTCCTCCCCATAAAAAGCCTTTCGGGAATTGAAATGGTTTCATTCGATTACCTCCCAATATCTTTAACTAATAATCATTAGCATTTGTTTGTTGTATAAATTTATAACCATCTTTTCGTTCAAAGAGACTATATTAGACATCTTACCGGTCAGAAAATGAATCGTAAATAATTCAGGTACATCTAGTTAATAGTAACAACGGAAGTGATTTGTTTCTTAGACATAACACAGTGTAACTTAGGATGCCATTGTGCTAAAATGAATGAATAATTACTCGGTTAAACAAGCCTGTTGATTTCCGCTTCAATTAACAATGAATATTAACATAGCTATTTTCAAAAGATTGCTATCTTAAATTTAGTGCTTTACATCCAGGATTATTGTAAGTTATTGACGATTTATCTTCGTAATCGAGATTTTATCTTCAAAATGTAAAGTGAATAAAGTTATTTCATTTAAAAAGTTCAAACAGCATAACCCCGTTCTAAATTTAGGACGGGGTTAAAAATATAGTTGTTTTATTTTGGAAGAAAGATCTTTCACTACACTATAAAAATTTAGCAATAAGTCGTTTTAAAATCTAAGTATTTTTATCTTTTTCAGTAATCTATTAACTTACTATTTTTGAATGATCCCATGCTTTTAGTTTTTCTAAAGAAGTTTTGTAATAATTGGTGAGAACCTGAAGATAATCTTCTCCTTTAACTGCTGTAAAAGGATTTGGACCTTCTGCCATCATCTCCATAATGATTGGCCCAGTATAATTTATTTCATGTAATGCCTCTATCTGGCCTTTTATATTGGCATGGCCATTTCCTATGGCTTGACGATTGGAATCTGCTACATGATAAACACCCAACTTACTTCCTGCTTCTCTTAATGCGTCAATTGGATCCGCTTCTTCTATATTCATATGATAGGCATCTAATAGAACAAATAAATTCGGGCTATTTACAGCATCGATTAGTTTTAAAGCTTCTTGACCTGTAACAATTTGATGATTTTCATAGCGATTTAACACCTCAAATACTACTTCAATGTTTAAAGCTTCTGCTTTCTCCAACACTGTTTTAGAACTCTCTACAAGAAGCTGCCAATCCTTATCAAGGTCTCCACATCCAGCTGTTTTACCTACATCTCCATGTAAACAGATTCTATGTGCACCTAAATCACTCGCCCAATCTAATAAGTCTATAAAGTATTTTACTGCTTTTAATCTCGTATCTTCATTCGCACTAGAAATATCCACATTATCAGGCGTAACAGATAAGACCTTTAACTCATATCCAGACAATATATTTGCTAGTTCTTTCGGATCCTGTGTTAAATCTCCTTGAACCTCTACGCCATCTACACCAATCTCTTTCGCTATTTTACATTTGTCTTCAACAGAAATATCTCCAAACGACCATAAACATAAACCATAATCTCTGCTCATTTAATTTCCTCCCAACTAATGATCTCTTATTTAATTAAATCAATTTATATATGAATGAGTTTCTTTATAAACTGTCTTGCTCTTAGAGCGTTTTCAAACGGGTTAGCAATTGCTGGATTTTGTTCTGCTTCTACAATAAGCCATCCTTCATACCCATAATCGTCCACTATCTTTAATACGCTTTTAAAATCGACCATTCCGTCTCCAGGTATCGTGAAACACCCTTCTAAAACTGATTTTCTGAATCCAAAGCAGGCTTCTATTGCCTCTTCCATTTTTTCTTTGCGAATATCCTTTAAGTGAACATGACCAATACGTTTTCCAAACATCTTCGCAGCTTCTATCGGATCTTCATTCGAAAATGCAAAATGTCCGGTATCAAAACAAAGGGAAACATACTCGGGATTTGTGTGGTCCAATAATCGTTTCGTTTCATCTATAGTTTGAACAATGGTAGCCATATGATGGTGATAACATAAAGTAAAACCTCTATTTTTCGCTATTTTTCCGAGTCGTTCTAGACCTGTGCATAACATATCCCATTCTTCATCTGTTGCCATTGGCTTATTCTTCCCAAACATTGATTGTTCTGAAGCAAATAAACAATGAGTTAATTCACAAACATTAATTCTATTCGCGCCAACCTTTTCTAAAAAGTCTAGCGTTTTCAAAAACTCTTTTTCATTTTCTTCATATGAAGATGAACAAAGATACGAACTAAACCATTGACTTGCTATACGAAGTCCCCTTACTCCTAAATATCTCTTTAATATATCAGAATCTTCAGGAAATTTAATGCCGACTTCCGTTCCCTCAAAACCAGCAAGTGCTATTTCACTAATACACTGTTCAAACGTAATATCACGGCCAAGTTCAGGCATATCATCATTGCTCCACCCGAGTGGTGCAATTCCTAAATGTATTTTGTTATGCTCGAACATCTCTTTTTACTCCTTCTTATTTGTAGAAATACTATACTCCAAAGACCACTATGATACTTTTGGAACTTTTGATTTTTTCGATGTTATTTCTTCTTCAATTTCCTCTAATGTTTTACCTTTTGTTTCTGGAACAAACTTCATGACAAATAGGAATGCTACTATACCAATTGTTGCATAAATGAGGAATAATACACTAGATCCCAAACTTCTTAATAGAACTGGAAAGGATAGTGATACAACAATATTCGCTAACCATAAGCTTGTACTTGCAAATCCAACAGCAGTTCCTCTTATTTTTAATGGGAAAATTTCGGCGAGAACAACCCATGCAACCATTCCCCAGCTTGCTGAATACGCTACCATAAATAAGCATAAGCAACCTAATAATAACCAACTTGGCGCTTGGAAAAACAATGTACTAACCCCCAAAATACCAAGTGCTATAGACATTCCTATATTCCCAATAAGCATCAACATTCTGCGGCCTATTTTATCAATTAATAAAGTCCCAATTATGGTAAACAGTACATTAACTATACCTATTCCAATTGTTCCAGCGATTGCACTTGATGATCCCATACCAGAATCCGCCAAAATAGTGGGCGTATAATAAATAATCGTATTTGTTCCTATTATTTGCTGAAAAACTGCTACACCTACTCCAATTAAAAGAATTGGACGCATTAATGGAGAGAATAGTTCAGATAATGGCACTTTACCTTCCGGCTTTAATTCCTTTATATTTCTTATTTCTGACTCAATATTATCAGCATCTCTTGTTAAAAGAAGGACTTTGCGCGCTTCGTCTTCTCTATTGTTTTGCAATAACCAACGAGGGCTTTCTGGCATAAATAACATACCTATCATTAAAAGAAGAGATGGAATAACAGCTAATAATAACATCCAATCCCAACGACCTGATGAAGAGAAAGCATAATTAATAAGATAAGCTAGTAGTATCCCTATTGCATTCATTAGTGTATTTAGGGAAGCTACTCTTCCGCGAATGGCTGCTGGAGCCATTTCAGATAAATATAATGGAACAATTGCGGATGCGCCCCCTACAGCAACACCTAATTCAATTCTAAATAGGATTAAAACTTCTACATTTCCTGCAAGCCCTGTTCCGATTGCTCCGATGGAAAAAAGCACACCTAACCAAATAATGGCCTTTTTCCTTCCAACACGGTCTGCAAAAGGTCCACAAAACGCAGCTCCTACTAACGCTCCGATCAGAACTCCACTTACTACTAATCCTTCCATAAATGGTGTTAAACCCAAATCATCCTTTATAAAAAGTAAAGCACCTGAAATGACTCCTGTATCGTACCCAAACAGTAATCCACCCAAAGCCCCGAAAAAATAGATTAAATTAATATATACTTTTTTTGATTTCATAAAGGAACCCCCTAATGTGTATTCATTGCTCCACTTGAAATAAAAAGGGAGATATCTTTAAGTATATAGTTATACCTATCTCCCTTTCCTGTGGAAGAATAAAATAAATACTATTTATCTAGGAGTAATCTTAAAAAGATTGTTCCCCTAGAAAAGTGAAAAGAATTTCTCCTTTTGTTCTAAGAAATAGGACATGTTGAATCACGAACAATTAAGTACGGAGACAAGGTAACCCGTTGCGTAACTTTTTTTGTCTCCTCTTGATGATTATTAGTAATTTCATTAACAAGCAGCTCTATTACTTTCGCTCCCATTTCTTCTATGGGTTGAGCTATGGTCGTTAATTGAGGGTCACAAAGCTTCGCTAAAATGCTATTATCAAAGCCAATAAGAGATAACTGATTCGGAACTTGCAGGTTTAGTGATCTAGCTGCTTGCAATACGCCAAAAGCCAGCATCTCCGTTGAAACAAAAATTGCAGTAGGTCTGTTTTCTTTTTCTTCTAATAAACCCAAACATACTTTTCTGCACTCATCTAAATTAAGGGAACTATATAGGACGGGAACGTCATCAATAGATATCCCTGAAACTTGCAATCCTTCTTTGAATCCGCTTACTCGTTTTTTAATGGAAGGAATATTTATGTTTTCTGAGATCATAGCTACCTTTCGATGACCCAACTGTGCTAAATGAACAGCAGCTTCATATCCGCCCTGAAAATCATCTACCACCACTGTATGAACCGGTAAATAAGGAACATCCCGAGAAAGCATAGCAACTGGCATATCGCTTTCTATTAATTCTCGAATACTTCGACTGTCTTTTAAGCCTGTTGCAACAATTATTCCATCCACATATTTTTGTTTTAACATGGAAATATATTCTTCTTCTTTTGTAGAGTCATTATCCGTACTACATATAATGACACTAAACCCTTTTTTTCTGCCGTTATCCTCAATTGCTCTTGTAATTTCAGCCATAAAAGGATTGGAGATATCAGGAATTAATACACCAATTGTTTTCAGTGCCTTTTTAGCAGACGGAACAAGACTTGGTTGATACTGCAATTCATCAATAACGTCCCAAATTTTCCTTTTGGTCTTTTCACTGATACTTCCTGTACCATTCAGTACTTTTGATACAGTAGAAATAGATACATTAGCCTTTTTTGCAACATCATAAATGGTTGGTTTCAATTGTAAGTTCCCCTTTTTCCGCATTTTCCTTTTCAGTATAAACTAACAACAGAAAATCATCAGTAAAAAGGGCTATTTCTTATCGACTCAAACTACAGTTAAAATACCGTTTTCTACTTTTATCGGTCTATTCGTCTTATACGATTCTATACAAGCAAGTGCTATTAATAGTGCAGATCGAGCATCTTCTCCTGTTGCGTACGTCGGTTTATTATTTTTTACTGCATCTACAAAAGATTTCAATTCATCTACATAGGCATCAAAAAGCAAATCTTGATCGTAGCGACAAGTGTCATAACTCACTCCCTCTTTCGTGTATCTAGTCATACTTGATTCACGGATGCTTCCCATTTGCATCATTCCCTCAGAACCAAAGACTTCTCCACGCACATCATATCCATATACAGCTTGGAAACTTGCTTCCGCAGTAGCAATAGCTCCATTATCAAATTTAATCGTTACTACAGCTGTATCAAGTAAACCTTTGTCTTTAAAATCTGGACGGACAAGAGCATCCGCGACTGCAAATACTTCAATTGGTTTAGCGTTTGGATTTAAGTATAATAATGCATCGAAATCATGAATAAGTGTTTCCAAAAAGATCGTCCACTGTGGAATAGGTGTTGGATCACCCAAGCCTGGATCTCTTGTTATAGAACGCAATAATTGAGGGGTGCCAATTTTCCCAGTGACGATTTCATCGTGTGCGTTTCTGAACCCTTTTGCAAAACGACGGTTAAATCCAACTTGTAAAAGTACTTTCATTTCCTGAACAACTTGAAGAACTCTATCCGCTTCTTCTAAGGTTATGGCCATTGGCTTTTCACAAAAAATAGCTTTTCCGTTTTGTGCAGCAGCAATAACATTGTTTGCGTGTGTTCGTGCCGGTGAAGCAATAATAACTGCATCAATATTAGGATCCTTCATCATTTCAAGTGGCTCTGTATAAGCTTTTATATTTGTTCCTAGTTTATCTGCCAATCCTTCAGCTGCACCAGGAAAGGGATCTGCTATTGCATATAAATTAGCTTCGGGAATTCGTTTTGCTATACTTTCCCCGTGAAATGCCCCCATTCGACCAGCACCTAATAATCCAACATTTAATTGACTCAATCCAATCACTCCTCATCCTTTTAAGAAATACTTTTTTTACCATTTATAAATTTTGTACGAATAAATAAAGAATTATCATTTAAAATTTAACTAATTAAATGATTTTTAGGAAAGTGCTTTCCTAACTTAGGTTTGATTGTAACCCCTTCCAACCGATTCGTCAATCTCTTTTTTTGAAGAATAAAAAAATATTTTTCAAGTTGGTTACACCAACTTACTTGATACGTGTCACTTAACGCGAAATTTAGATTTTTTCTTCGAAATGGGGAATTTATCTTTAATATAAATACATTCTTTGAAACAATCCGATTTATCGATTTTCGCCAACAATCAACCCATATTGATTGATAACCGATATAATTAGTATTTTAGAAAAGATCCAAAAAAAATAATCCACCTATACGGTGGATCAATATTTTTACTATTGTTCAGCAACCTTCACAACTAACGGATGATCTGGTGCTAAGTCTGCGATTTCGCTAAATGCTGCGGCTGCTCCTTTTTCTTCAACCATTTCTTTAAGTGTCAGTGATTCCTGATCTTCCTCAGAAACAAATTTAAGGGCTGCTGCGATCACATTCACTAAATGCTGTGGCACTTGATCGAATTGCTTCATGTATTCAAGTGCTGGTGATACCAAACGATCTTTCGCGCCAAGCTTGCGAAGCGGGGCCCGGCCGACACGTTTCACGTCGTCAACGATATACGGGTTAGAAAAACGGCCGATTATTTTTTCAATGTATTTCTCGTGTTCACTTTGATCAAAACCATATTTGGCTATTAGAACCTTGCCCGTTTCTTCAAGTGTGCCTAACACGTTTTGCTTGATCGATTTATCACTGATGGCTTCAGCAATGGTTTCATACCCTGCTGCATTTCCAAGATAGGCGGTCGATGCGTGGCCTGTATTGACAGTAAATAGCTTTCGCTCTATATATGCCTGCAGATTGTCGACAAAAAGTGCTTCCTTCATTTCAGGCTTAGCCCCTTTCAGTGCAGTGGAGTCAATGACCCATTCGTGGAATGGCTCAACCAACACGTCAAGCGGTCTTTCATTTTGCTGATTCGGTACAATCCGGTCTACCGCTGAATTTGGAAAGCCTACATGCTCCTGTACCCATGCTGTTTCCTCTTCAGTTAATGCTTCAAGAACATATTTTTTCAGCTCGCTGCTTCCGCCAACCATGTTTTCACAAGCTATGATATTTACAGGCTGACTAGCTGCTTGCATTCGTTTTTTTAGCCCTTCAGCAATAAGTGGGGCAATAAAATTTAAAATATGCGGTCCTACCGCTGTTGTCACAAGGTCAGCTGTTGCAATAGCTTCAATCACAGCCTCTGGGTGTTGCTGGCTGTTAATCCCTGAAACCCCATTAACGTGAAACTCTTGTTTTTGTTCGTTAGCTAGAATGACGCGATATGCTTTTTCCTTATTGATTTCATTAATCAGCTCTGCATTAACATCAACAAAAGCTACATCATAGCCAGATTGATGCAGCAAAAGGCCGATGAAGCCTCTGCCGATATTTCCGGCTCCGAAATGCGTTGCTTTCACCTTAGTTCACCTCGCTAAGGAGCTGAAGAATTTCCTCTTTTGATCCAGCTTGGACTAATTTCTCAACATTTTCTTCCTCTGAGCAGACAATCGCGATTTTCGAAAGAATATCTAAGTGCTCATTGCCTTTACCCGCAATACCGATTAAGATTTTGACAATATTGCCGCCGCCAAAATCAACACCTTCTGGAGCTTGGATAACGGAAAGACCTGATTCCAGAACCGCTGCTTTTGCTTCTTCAGTACCGTGAGGAATCGCGATGAAGTTCCCCATATAAGTAGATGACATTTCTTCTCTTTGAAGCATCGCCTCAATATATTCTGCTTTTACATAGCCGCGGTCAACAAGGATTTGGCCTGTTGCTTTAATCGCTTCTGTTTTATTTGCTAATTTTTGATTTAATAGGATATTCGCTTCATTTAAAATACTCATCGTTTATACACTCCTTAATTGTTGAACAAAGTTTTTAAAATAATGTTGACTGATTGCTTGAATTAAGCTGCTTTTAGACGCTGTTTCAAACATTTCAATACTTGCTTGGGATTCAATAATGCTTGCACTAATAAAGCTCATAAGTTCAAGCTGATGCGGCGATGCCTGCTCTGGTGCAAGCAGTAATAACATCCGGCTGACGGTGATCATTTCGTTATCCATTGCTTTTAACATCATAGGTATTTTCAAATCAACCGTATGGAAGTTGGGCTGAGTGATCACCGCACTTCTTGTGTGGAACAGAGCGAGTTTTGTGCCGGGAATCGCTAAGCCGCCGATTTGCTCGCGTTGCAGCAATGCTTTAACTAGCTCAGCACGATTTGTAATAAGTCCTTTACTTAACAGTTTGTCACAAACAATATGCAGAATTTCCTCTGTCGTTGCTGATTCATCAATCTGAAAAGTTTCCATCTTCTCTAGTAAATCAACTAAAAGTTCTGATTGACCAATAAATGTTTTATACTGCTCAAAGCTTATATCTATTTCCGTATTATAGTCAGGCTGTGCATCTTGCTTCGCATTTGCTAAAATCAATCCCTTTTTATGAATATACTCTTTTATCAAATCCATCTCATTAGCGGTTAAAATCGGGCTGACTAGCAAATAATCTGCTGATATGTCTTCGATCGGGATTGTCGAGAGAATCATATCATAGTCATTAACGTCCATATCCTTGAGCTCAAAGGCTGAAACATTTTTAAGCTCGGCAATGTCCGGGAATTGATTTTTAATCTGTGTTGCCAGCATCTTCGAGGTTCCGATCCCGCTTGAGCAAATAATTAATGCCTTTAATTTCGTTCTTACCTGCTGCTCATTGATCGCGGCCCCGAAGTGCAAAACGAGATAACCGATTTCTTCTTCAGGTACAGACTTAAACGGAAACACAGCAGCTGCCGCTTCAGTAATAATCTGAAACAATTCTTTATAATCCCTTTTAATCTCAGCAAGAAGCGGATTTGTAATTTTCATCCCTTGCTTCAACCGATAAACGGCAGGCTGGAGATGGGCTAATAAGCCTTGAAACAAGGATGAATTGTGCGACAAGCTCATTCCCGAGAGTTGTTCAACCTGCTCGATTAACCGTCTGACCAAATAGGCAATTTCTACATTTTCATCCTCGATATCCACTTTACCTTCGAAGCGCAGCTTAGCTCCCCGCAAATGCATTGTGATATAACCGATCTCTTCTTCCGGTATCGCTATTTGAAAGGTTTCTTCAAGCATTTTCGCGATTTCTTCGGCAAAGTGAAATTCCTTTGAAGCCCTAAGCTGTGTTAAATATTCTGTTTTAATCGTAATGTTCTCACCGCGCTGGATCCGTTCCATTGCTAACGCAAGATGAACGACCAATCCGACATATGAGCTATCAGCTAAAGGATAGGGAAGCCGGGAATTCATTTGATTAATCAGATTCTCAATTATCAACAGCTTTTCTTTTTGCACAAGACCTAAAAGCCGCTCTGAGATCGAATCAATTTTATTGGATGATTTCCTTTCAATATTTTCCTTGACCATCTTTAAAAAGTCAGGCACATCAAACTGATTGGAAATCAGACTGCGAATCGCTCTGCGCTTTGCTTCCTCAGAGCCTATCAATTCAATTCCATAGCCTCTTCTTCTAATAAGCGTTAAGCCATATTCTTGGACAAACGGCTCCATTCGATCTAAATCATGACTGATGGTTGCGGTTGTTACACCTAAATCACTTGCCAAGGTTTGCAGCTTTATTGGCTCATGCTGATCTAATAGTGTGCAAAGAGCAATCATCATCCGCTCATCAGGTGTATATTCTTTGTAATCCAGCTTTTGAATCGCAATTCTCAGCTCATGTAAATCCTTCTCACTGCCAACGATTTTTATGCCAATGCCGGCTCGCTTTACAAGCTTTAGCTGAAAATCGTCTAGCAGCGGCTCGATATTTTTTAAATCGCGATGAATCGTACGTTCGCTGACATCAATGTGATCAGCGAGTTCTTTAATTGTCACTTCCTGGTTTGCCTCATCCAATAAAAATTGCAGAATAAGACGTTCCCTAGCCGAAACAATCATAATGATCAACTCGTTTCAAATGAGTTATTGACATACTTTAATTATAAGGGTGAGAGAATCTATGAATCAAAACAATGAAAACGCGTTTTTTTCAAAAGAGTTCCTGACATTTTTTAATTAATAGAATAAAAGCGTAAGCGCCTCGTTCAGCCTAGGGCAAATAAGACGATTTAGAATAGAAGGCGCTCTTTGCCTTCAATTCTAAACTGACTAAACCCTAGAGGGGCTAGGCGCTGGCAGTCAAAAACGCGACGTCCTGTCGCACTGACTGCACTTGCACATCCTGTGCTTCGGAGCTGGATGTCAAAGCGCCTAACCACAGTTCAAAAATTTAATAATTTTTGCTAAGCAACCAAAAAGGGATGCGTTTAAGCAGCATCCCCCTTTTCTGTTTATTTTAACTTATTTACGATCTCGTCATATTTCGGGCTGTTAAGGAAATTATCAACAGACACATGATGGGCATTTGGCAGCTTCGCTTTCGCCCGATCAGTTAAGTCCTTATGAGTAATTACGATATCAGCATCATTCGGGATGTTATTAATTGAAGTATTTGTTACCTCGACATCCTTTATGTCTGCTTTTTGAACTTTATTTCGAAGAATGGAAGCACCCATGGCACTTGAACCCATTCCTGCGTCACATGAAAAGATAACCTTTTTCACATTTTTAAAATCAAATTCCTCAACTGTTTTTGCCTCAGCAGTTTCTGGTGCTACTTCTGCTGTTAATGTACTGCTTACAGCGCTTTTCTTTCCTTTTAATGATTCCATTTTTTCAGTTGCAGCTGTGATATCCTCTTCTTTTTGCTTGCTTGTTTTTAGAATGAGGGAAGCAACTGCAAAAGAAACAGCCGCAGCGACAAGAACACCTAAAATCACACCGGTATAATTACCTTTTGGTGTCATTGCAAGTAAAGCAATGATACTTCCTGGTGATGGACTAGCAACAAGACCCGTATTGAAAACAGTAAAAGTAAACACACCGCTAATTCCACCGGCAATCGCAGCAAGGATCAGCATTGGCTTCATTAAGATATATGGGAAATAGATTTCATGAATACCACCTAAAAAGTGGATGATCACTGCTCCAGGCGCTGTTTGCTTTGCTGTTCCTCTTCCAAAGAACATATATGCTAATAAGATACCAAGACCCGGTCCTGGATTTGATTCTAATAAGAATAAAACAGACTTCCCTGCATTTGATGCCTGTTCAATTCCGATCGGACTTAAAATTCCGTGGTTGATAGCATTGTTCAAGAATAAAACCTTTGCTGGTTCAATGAAAATACTTGCAAGTGGAAGCAAGCCCGCGTTAAAAATCGCTTGAACCGCACCTGCTAATATTTTGTTTAATCCTTCGACAACAGGACCAATTCCTAGAAGTGCTGCTATTGTTAACAGTGCACCTAAAATACCTGCTGAAAAGTTATTGACAAGCATTTCAAAGCCTGATCTTACTTTATCCTTTAATAAACCATCAAGCTTTTTAATTAAATATCCGCCAAGCGGACCCATAATCATGGCACCTAAGAACATCGGGATTTCCGCACCAACGATAACCCCCATTGTCGCGGTTGCCCCAACGACACCACCGCGGACATCATAGATCATTTTTCCGCCTGTATAACCAATTAATAATGGCAATAAGTACTTAATCATTGGATCAACTAATGATGCCAATTGTTCATTCGGCGTCCAGCCTGTCGGAATGAATAATGCTGTAATAATACCCCATGCGATAAATGCACCTATATTTGGCATAATCATGCCGCTTAAATAACTTCCAAAGCGTTGAATCTTCACGCGAAAGTCAGATTTATTTTGTGTTTCTTCCATTTGAGTCACCCCTTTTTCTATCATGCCTTTATGATAAAACGGTTTCAGCTAAGAAACAATTTTAAGAAAATGCGATTTTGTCGAATCAAATGTTGACAGGATTAATTTTGGAAAGAAGTAGGGGTTTTATTCTTTAGTTATTTGGACTCAAGTTGAATCTTGCAACTTTTCGATTCATTCTAGCATTCGACTAATTTCGATAAAAAAAGAGTTAAAGCTCATCAGCTTTAACTCAATCGTTTAATGCTCAACTTTTACTCGTTTAATAAAGAATGCACAGACTAACGCGAGGACAGCAGCAATCAATGCAAAAATAAAGCCGTCCTGAATTCCCGCAGTGAGGGAAGGAGCGATATTACTCGGATCTGTTGGATCTTGTACGGTTGCTAAATAATCCTTCTGGCCAGCCGACATAATACTTACTGCAATCGCTGTTCCAATCGCACCAGCCACCTGCTGAAGTGTATTCATGATCGCCGTACCATCTGGATAATATTGCTTCGGCAATTGATTCAAGCCATTTGTTTGAGCTGGCATCATCACCATCGCAATCCCGATCATCAGGAAGATATGAAGCAATACAATTACAGCAATTGTTGATGTTGTTGTAACATTTGATAAAAACCAAAGGACAGCCGCTGTCATAATTAATCCCGGAATGACAAGCCACTTCGGACCGTATTGATCGAACAATCTTCCCATAACAGGCGACAATAACCCATTAATGACACCGCCTGGAAGAAGAGTAAGGCCAGCTACAAACGCAGTCAGCATCATGCCGCCTTGTAAATACAATGGTAAAAGAAGCATTGATGACAAAATGACCATCATACAAATAAAAATAAGGACTACGCCCAATGTGAACATTGGATAGCGAAAGGCGCGCAGATTAATCATCGGCTGCTCCATTTTTAATTGGCGCCAACAAAATAGAATCAATGCAACAATTCCCGCGATTAAAAAGCCGATCACTTTCAGACTGCTCCAGCCTTCAGTTCCCTCTCCAGCACTACTAAAGCCAAACACAACTCCGCCAAAACCGATTGTTGATAGCACAACAGAGAGCACATCAATTTTTGGCTTTGTCACTTCAGATACATTTTCCATATAAAGAATACCAGCCATTAAACCAATGCCTAAAAACGGCAGGGATAACCAAAAAATCCAGTGCCAAGATAAATTTTCAAGCACTAATCCGGAAAACGTCGGACCAACAGCTGGCGCAAACATGATGACCAGCCCGATCATTCCCATCGCTCCTCCACGCTTCTCTGGAGGAATGATCAACAAGATCGTGTTAAACATTAACGGAAGCAGCAATGCTGTACCCATCGCTTGAAAAACACGCGCTACCATTAACACCTCAAAGCTTGGCGCCACCGCAGCAATAAACGTGCCGATTATCGATAAAACTAACGAGGTGATAAACAGCTGCCTTGTCGTAAACCATTGCAGCAAAAGTCCTGAAACAGGAACCAAAATCCCTAATGTTAATAAGTATCCGGTTGTTAACCATTGAACAGTAGCTGCTGTCGTGTTAAACACGTCAATAAGCTGAGTTAACGCAATGTTTAAGGCAGTTTCACTAAATAAGCCAATAAACCCACTGATTAAAAATGCAGCCAAAATCGGAATAACCTTATACTCTTTATCCGCACTTTTCGGTGCAGATACGGTTGCACTTGCATTCACACACATTCTCCTCTCTTATTTCCCATGATCTATCTGTAAAAAATTGTTTTTCTATACTGACCGGTCAATTATATTTGTGATAGCGCTTCACTGTCAATTTATAAATCCCTTCAAATAAGAAAAGCGCAAGCGCCTTGCTCAGCCTAGGGCAAATAAGCCAAATTGGAATAGAAGGCGTTCTTTGCCTTCAATTCCAATTTGGCTAGACCCTAGAGGGGCTAGGCGCTGGAGCTAGACACTAAAACTAAGTTCAAATTTTATGGCTTTCTTTACTTATAAAAAAAGAGAAGTGAATCATTTTCACTCCTCTTATCTTTCACTTACTCAACATCTCTTACTCGGTAAAGAGCAAAATCATCTAAACTTCCCCATGCTCCTGCAGAAGCTTTTATGCTTGCTCCAATTGTGACGGTACCATCTAAGATTAAGATCTCGCCGATTTCAGGATGGCTCCAATTAACCCAGCCATTTACAGATGTATCTGTTTTATATTCTTTATCACTAGTAGAAGCATAAATAAACATGTAAGAGTCACCTGCATCACCGCCTTGAATAAGCGTAGAAAGCTTATAATATCCCGGTTCTAATCCACGACATAGAACAACGGCATCACACTTGTGTTAAAAATTTTTTATTTAAGGTAAATAATGTTAAAATAATACTATCTTAATTATGGAGGATTAAAAAATGGTGAATGCCGCAGATATACGTAAACCTGATTTCGAAATAGACGCTCAATTTTTAAATCGCTGGTCTCCTAGGTCTTTCTTGGAAAAAGAGGTACCTGAAGATGTCCTTTTCGGTGTTTTTGAAGCAGCACGTTGGGCTCCATCCGCTTCAAATCAGCAACCATGGCGTTTTATTATCGCACGCACGCAAGAAGACCGTGAAAAATTTCATTCCTTCATCATGCCGGGGAACCTTATATGGTGTAAAAAGGCCCCTGTATTAGCTGTCATCATCTCGAAAACAACCACTGAACGCGGATTTAACGCTTGGCATGCTTTTGATACAGGCACAGCTTGGGGATATCTTGCTTTAGAAGCACATCGCAAAGGTTTAGTCACCCATGCTATGGGAGGATTTGAAAAAGAAAAAGCTCGTGAAGTCTTAAACGTACCTGAAGATTATGACCTTCATGCTGTTATCGCTATTGGCTATCAAGGGGAAAAAGAGGTTCTTCCAGAGAATCTTCAGGACCGTGAACAGCCGAGCGACCGCCGCCCATTGAATGAATCTCTTTTTGAAGGTAGTTATATGAATGATACTTCAGACGAATAAATATTGCTAATGTAATAAGAAAAGCGCAAGGCGCCCGCCTATCGGCGACAAGCATAAGGCGAATAGGAATAGAAGGTGTTCTTTACCTTCAATTCCTATTTGACTAGACCCTAGAGCCGATGGCGCCTGGAGCTAGACACTAAAACTAAGATCAAATTTTATACTCTTCTTACCTTTGAACAAAAGCGAAGCGCCTTGATCAGCCTAGGGCAAATAAGACGCAAATGAATAGAAGACGTTCTTTGCCTTCAATTCATTTGTGGCTAGACCCTAGAGGGGCTAGGCGCTGGAGCTGGATGCGAAAAAACACACCTTATCATTGACTTGATGTGGTGTGTTTTTTCTAACCACCTATTAAACAATCCAATTCTTAATCTCTAAGCAAAGGTAAATTAATTTGATTACAATTGTAGATACCCTGTGCTGCGTACGTCTCCATACTTTTCATGCTTCTGTTTATAACATTAATTAGGTCTCTCTATGGAAAAAATCTCTCCTAATTTCGCATAGTTTGTACCCGCTAATCGGCTCACAGCTGCTAAGCCCTTTGGATCGATTCTTCCTTTTTCATAAAGGTTCTCTTCAATATGAAATTGAACAACTTTTCCAATCATAAGATCACAGCCAGGTGTATCCGAACCTCCCAATTCTAAAGAATGCTCTAAAGTACATTCCATTCGGATTTTTGCTTCTTTTACCCCTGGCACCGAAATTTTCTCGCTTTCAACTGGCGTTAATTTTGCTAACTCGATTTCACTTTGATCAGGAGGAAGACTAGCAGCTGTTTTATTTACTTTTTCAACATTTTGTTCATCAACGATATGAATCACAAATTCTTTTGAATTGATGATGTTTCTTGCTGTATCTTTCTGTCTTCCTCCTGACCGCTGAATGGATAAGGAAATCATCGGAGGATTTGAGGAAACGATATTAAAATAGCTAAATGGTGCCCCATTTAAAACTCCATCCTCTGAACGTGTTGTGACAAAGGCAATCGGTCTAGGGATGATGCTTCCGATTAGAAATTTATAATTTTCTCTTTCAGTATTTTTAGCAGGGTCAATAGATAGCAACGCAATCATTCCTTTACGTATTCATTTAATTCTCTAACCTCAAATGGCAGTAAACTTTGTTCAATCTGCCCTCTAAACTGTTCATACTGTTCAGGTAACATTAATTTTTCGCCCATCGTTGCTTCGGATTCATCATGGGCGAAACCTGGAGGATCTGTCGCAATTTCAAAGAGAATTTCCCCACGTTCTCTGAAGTAAATGGCATTAAAATAGTTTCGATCTTTCACAGGGGTTACCCCATAACCATTTTCTTCAATATATTTTTGCCATTCCAATTGGTCTTGATTATCCTTCGCTCGCCATGCAATATGGTGTACGGTTCCGACACCCATTGTTCCGCGTCCTATTGGGGTTAATTTTAAATCAATGATATTGCCAATATCCGCTAAAGAACGATATCGGGCAAAATCTCCTGCTTTGCCGATTAATTCTAGTCCCATGATGTTTTCTAACAATTCAGCGGTTTTTTCAGGCTGGGTTGATAATAAAGTAGCACCGCCAAAGCCTTTAATCGCTACCTCAGGCGTTACTCCTCCAAACGTCCATGGATTACCTTCCCCTACTTCTCTTTCAACAATCTCCAAGTGAAGCCCATGAGGATCATCAAATTCCAAATATCCTTCGCCAAAGCGCTCCATTTCAGTAAAAGGAATATGGAAGGATTCCAGTCTTTTTTTCCAGAACTCCATCGCTCCTTTTGGAACAACATAAGAGGTAACACCAACTTGACCGTCTCCTATCGTTCCTTGACGAGCTCCTGCCCATGGGAAAAATGTAATAATTGTTCCTGGCTTTCCTCCTTCATTACCAAAATAAAGATGGTATGTGCCTGGATCATCAAAATTAACCGTTTGTTTCACTAAACGCAGACCTAACACACCTGCATAAAAATCAACATTCTCTTGCGGATGTCCTACAATTGCCGTAATGTGGTGAATACCCATTGTTTTTTTGCTCATTTTTTTCACTCCTTTTAATTGAATTCTATATAAGTAACAAATAATCCTCGTGGTTTTCGCCTATTAATTGGTGAAAAGCTTTTTATCACCAAGTATCATAATGACTGCAAATGCACTTGATTCTATATATTGCCCATTTGCAGCCTCTCTTATCTTCAGTTTCACAGTTGGCAAATTGTCTCGATTTCAAGATAATTTAGAATAAAAAAGCATCTACACTGTACTGACCAGCACCTATTAAAGCGATTCCTATTGCAACCGCCAGCAAGGTTAAATTATATTCATATCCATTTGCTGTTGCCCATAATCCGTTTTGACCATGTACTTTCACAATTGCCATCACCATCGTTCCTGCAATGATAATTCCTGCAAGTGGAGTTAAGAATCCTAATGCAAACAATAGTCCTCCAATAAGTTCAGCCAAGCCTGCAAAAAGAGCCATCGTTACTCCTGGTTTCATACCAATTGATTCAAACCAGCCGCCAGTTCCTTTTAATCCATAACCGCCAAACCAGCCAAACAATTTTTGTGCACCGTGACCAATGAATATTACTCCAATAACAAGTCTAATAATTAATAATCCAATATTCAACATTTTCATTCCTCCTATTTGGTTTTATCTCGAATTCGAGATATACGTTTAATAAAAATGATTTATTATTTCAACTAAGCAAAGTACCTAACCCATCTTTACAACAAAGCTTCAACAGTCAACTTCTTAATGAACCACCTCCAAAATTGATTAAATCCAATAATCTCGATATAAAATATCTCGAATACGAGATAATAATATTACAATTATTCTTCATTGTCAATAATATTTCTTATCGTTTTTTATGAAAATTGGTTCTGTTCTACATCCAAACAGCTTAAAGGACTGTCTCAAAAGGAACTGTACCTTTTGAGACAGCTATTCGATGCCGTCTTTATAATTTTTCTCCCAATGCTTATCACCAAGATGTTCAATGTCTGCGGTTGTTTTTTCTAACTCTGAAAGGATGATTTTCTTTACTTCATTTATCGTTTCAAAGAACGTTCTTTCTTCAATTGGATCTGGCTTAATTTTTGCAGTAGAACTGATCCCCATCAATCTTCTGTGTTCTTCAATTAACTTATCAAACGCCTCAAATATATGCCGGGTTAATACAGCAATATCTTTGTGTCCTTCTGGAAGGTTGTTTCTCAATGCTTCAATTCGATTGAACATGTTCAAAAACCCCTCCTTTTCATATATAGCTTAATTTCACCTATTCTGTTTCAAACCATTCAGGTTTTCATTATGTTCTCTATATCGCTGGTAACAAGGAGGCGATTCAAAAAAATAACTAAAGCAGAAAAAACCCCCAATATCTTTTTTCCTAAATATTTAATCAGGAGCCTGAGTATGAGGCAAACCTTCCTAAAACAAAAAGCCATCCTATTAACTTGCTTCAGGATATGAAAATTTACAACTATGTAATTTTTCATAATCTTTCGGAATGGAACATGGTAATATTAATGTGTAATTTTCAACTTTTTTGATAATTCTCCGGAATGACTTGAAAAAATCATCAATTGTTCCACAATTATTCATAAACTTCCAGAAAAAATACTTCCCCATTTTTAGTACATATTAAATTAAATGTAAATATGTAGGATCATTTCCTTCCTGTTAAACAATCTCGCCCGAATGTGGAAGACTTCCTTATTATTTAGCGAATTCCTTTTCAGGCAACCCCAATATGTCTGTATTTTTAGGTATATGACCAAGTAGACGTAGCATTGCGACAATTTGCCCTTTATGATGTGATTCATGAGTAATTGAATGGATTAGTAATTGATGTGGCGTTTTTCTTATAAGCCCACTGCCTGCTCTCCAAGAAGGCTCTTTTTCGATAAACTCATCAAATTTGTTTTTGAATTGTTCAAATACACTCTCTACATATTCATCAGCTTGTTTAAAATAGCGTTTAATATCATCTACCTTCATATTATTAATTACTTCCTTCGTTAATAATGGAGATGATGTTTGTGTTAGCACAAAAGAACCTAGCCAAGCATGATAGCAACCTGCCACATGAACTAAAGAATCTCTAATGCTCTGAAAACCAAATTCAAACTCTTTAGTAAATTCATCTTCATTCAATTCTCTACACTGGTCTAATAAAATTTGACGTGTTTGTTTTACCCATTTATATTCTATCTTTTCCATAGCATCCTCCCACCCCTTAGATATAAAGGAAAATTTTTCTTTTTACTATACACCAATTTACATTATCATTACACCTAATTTGTTTTTTATTGAGCTACCCTAAAGGTTATTAACACGCCTTCAAAAACCCTTTCTACTTTAGCAAAATATTCATCATCCGTTATACGACAATCTGGCCCTTTGTTGTATAGAAAAAAATCCTGCAATACAGGATTTTTGATCAAACTTTGTTTAAAACGGTGCAACTTTATTTCAAAGCTGCAATTACACCGTCCGCAAATGGACGGTGTAAAAATAAAGCCGTTTAATTTTTGGTACAATTGCCGAATAAGAACTCATGGAAGTAACAATAAAGTCGTTTAAAAAAACAATCATTATGCCACAATCGCGCTTGATTGTTGAAGATCATTATTGAAGCCAGATAGTTTAAGTGTAATGCTTCACAAATTATCGTATGCTGTATACTCCACATTTATCGTCCAAATGATTGACTAAAAGATTGTCCAGATTGCACAATTTGACGTGCATTTTTTAGACGGAAAGACTCATATTCCAGAAGAGCCTCAGATGCTCCAGTTCCTTGTATCCCCTTTGCAACACATTCAGCTAAGGTAGAAGCATCTTGTAAGGAAGCATTAAATCCTGACGCAGTTAGTGGTGTAGGTAGATGTGCAGCATCTCCAACGATTGCTATACGTCCTTTCACTAGATTTTCAGGAACGTACTCAGCAATCGGTGTTCCGATAAGATTACGTGTTTGAATACTATGGAGGATTGCGTCCAACCAAGGTTGAGCCCATCTATCAGAAGCCTTTTCAGCTAGCTCAATCAATGTCTGTTCAGGGATGTCAGGTGCATGAAGCGAATATTGCACAACGTCTCCTTCAACACATCCAAGACGACGTAACAAATCATTTTGAGTGTTATCGTACCAAGCCCATCCCAGTCGTCGATCTCCTAGAGCTGTAGAACCGTCTGCTCCAGCAATAATGGAACCCAGTAAAAAGTCACCGATACCATCTGGCATAGTAAACTTCGGGGCATTGAGGCTAGGTCGGTGTTTTTCAGGTATGTCTTTCTCATCTACAATAGCTACCCATATCAAGTATCCCGCAAAAGTGGCGTTCGGTTTATGCGGTGAAACATAACGTCGCACAATACTACGGTGACCATCAGCACCAATCAAAATATCTCCGTGGAATGTTTCACCCTTATCCGTCACAACCCAAGCAGAGTTCTCATCCTGATTAACAATTTGAACACGCTTATCATAACGTAAGTCAATTCTGGAATCAGCTTCGGCTTCTGTGCGTAATCGAAACTGTATAGATGACCAAGCCTCAGCCGACCTAATTCCACCAGAAGCAAGTTTTCTCAAGAATTTAGCTGTTTTTGTTCGATCAATTTCCCCACTATCAACTTGAAGAACAGCACCACTACGTGGTTTCGCCCCAGCTCTCTCTAAAATAGTAACCTTCAGTCCAGCTCGTGAAAGAGCAATCCCTGTCATTAGTCCAGAAAGCGACGCACCAACTACAACTGCAGAGCAGTTAGCTTCTTTTATAAAAGTATCATTGATTGATTTGTTCCTGAAATTCTTTCTCATTGCTTTTTTCCCCCTTAATATTAATGTCTTCAAAAGGGAAAAACCGAATTTCCAAATTTGGAAATTCGGTTTTTCAGTGATAAATAACATTAAACATCAAATTTAACGTTACCAAGCCATCTTACAAATTCAGGATCTCTATGTGAAAAGAACACGCTCTCTTTCGTATCTAAAGTAGCAATAGTCTCCATATCTTCTTTACTTAATTCAAAGTCAAAGATATTAAAGTTTTCAATGATTCTTTCTTTATGAACTGACTTTGGAATCACGACTACTTCTCTTTGTATTAACCAGCGTAAAATCACTTGGGCAACAGATTTATTGTATTTTTCAGATATTGATGCTAATACTTCATTTTGGAACATGTTATTTTTTCCTTCGGCAAACGGACCCCAGGACATAATCTGAACATTGTTCTCTTTCATAAGGTTATGACTTTCTATTTGTTGGCAAAAAGGATGAGTTTCAACCTGGTTTACTGCTGGAACTACTTCATTATGATCAATCAAATCCACCAGACGGTCTGGATAGAAGTTGCTGACTCCAATCGCCCTAATCTTACCTTCACGATACAATTCCTCCATCGCACGCCAAGAACCATATACATCCCCAAATGGCTGATGGATTAAATACAAATCGATATAATCTACTTGTAATCGTTCCAGTGATTTTGCGAATCCTTTCTTGGCATTCTCATAACCTGCATCTTGTATCCAAAGTTTTGTCGTAATAAATATTTCTTCTCTTGGGACACCACTTCGCTTGATAGCTCTGCCTACTGCTACTTCATTCATATAAGCTGCTGCTGTGTCAATCAAGCGATAACCTGCCATAAGGGCATCATAAACTGCCTGTTCACATAGGTTTGGATCTTCAATTTGATATACACCAAAGCCAAGAATAGGCATCTCAACACCGTTGTTTAAAATTACTTTATGCATATATAATTCCTCCTGTATTTTAAATGTAATATTTTAAATTACTGATTTTATCCCATTTAGGCCTCTATGGTGATTTACAATTTCAGTAACTTGAACTATGATAATCCTATCACCTTCGAGCAACACGAAGGCAAGGGATTTTAAAAAGTTTTAATGAAAAATTTTTAGGAAGTGGTTAAAATGCGTACTGTGAAGGAAGTGTCCAAGCTACTTGATCTGACTGAACATACCGTTCGTTTCTATACGGATAAAGGATTAGTTCCAAGTGTACAGCGAGACAAAAACAATAATCGACTTTTTGATGAAGAATCAATCAGTTGGCTTATAGGTGTTAAATATCTAAAACAATGTGGTATGTCAGTGGAAGACATTAAATCCTATGTAGACCTGTGTTTGGAAGGACGTTCTACCATTCATGAACGCTATGATATCATTATGAAACAAAAAGCCATCGCTCTGACTCAGTTAGATGAGGCAAAACAAAGAGCTAAATATATGGAAGAAAAAGCAAATCACTACCTTGATATTATCAATGGTGTAGTCCCAGATGATACGAATCCTAAAGAATGGGAGTCAATAAATTCTAATACCCCGCAAAAAAAAGAACAAGCTGATTTCCTTTTGATTCAATCCATTGTTCATATTGCTATAGTTGTAAGAGATTATGATGAGGCATTAGAGTTTTATACAAAAAAGCTAAATTTTTCTTTAGTTGAAGATACATACCAGCCCGAGCAAGATAAACGATGGGTAGTAGTATCTCCTCCAGGCTCGGCTGGCACTACAATTTTACTTGCAAGAGCATCGAAACCTGAACAAGAACCATTTATTGGTAACCAAACGGGTGGTAGGGTGTTTCTCTTTCTAAGTACCGATGACTTTTGGAGAGATTATAATGAAATGGTCTCAAGAGGAATAGAATTTGTTAGAGAACCCAAAAAGCAATCATATGGAAAGGTTGCTGTATTTAAAGATTTATACGGTAATTTGTGGGACCTTCTGGAGTTTAATGAAGATCATCCAATTTCCAGACGAATTAAGTAGATCATTTAGTGCTACATTAGTCATCACTTATTTTCACTTGACCCTAACGGAATGAGATTATCTCGAGAACGTCTGGATCGCTAAAGTATTCGGAAGTGTATCGTTCGATACATGCTCAAGCCGGTTCCTAATGATCTAAGAGTTGTTTATAATCTAACTGGAAAGGAAGAGAATGCTTAATGTATATTACACCACAAGAAGAAGCACTGATTAAGGCTTTCCGTGAGACTGACTTTCCCCCTTTATATGTGCTCATACGAGTCAGAAATGATATTGCAAACGATATTGGAAATATCGAAGAGAGCCAAAGAGATGTTATTGTTAAAACATTAGAAAAATACATCGGCCCACTATGGGAAGACTATCATGATAGGAAATCCCGAAAAAGTCTTTAAAGATTATAAAAAGTACAATAGAAATTAATACTTGAATAGTCGTCGGATTTGAACTAATGGGTTGCTAGAGTTCAATAAGTATGAGCCACCTTCAGCAGCCTTTGATTTCAAAAAACATCTTAGAGGCTAATTTTTTATTCCATTCTATATAAAAATAGAGAAACGAATAAATCGTTTCTCTAAAAATTATTCAGTTAGACTTTTACTTTTATATAATTTACCATTCTGTAGGATTATGAAAATTCATTCCGGAAAATGATGAACATATTCCACGGGATTTTGAAAATTTACAAACTAAACCGCCTCTGTCTCCCATTTCTTCTCATCCTGAACAAACAGAATCCCAAGCTCATGATGCTCATCCTCATAAAGTGCCCGTTGCACAAAGCGGATTTCTCCGTTAAGGGCGATGACTTCAAGCTTGCAATACGCGCCATTTTTTTGAAGCGATTGGTAAAATTCCTCAACAGTTTTTACACTATCACCATTTACCTTCATTACCATTTCACCGACCTGAAGATTCATTTTTTCTGCCGGAGATTGTGGAAGGATTCCCAGGATCATTAAGCCATTATCTCGTTTTGAAAAGAAAAATGCGGCGGAATCGTCATTGATCCGTTGACGAATGGTAATAAATTCACGCCCGGCGATGGCCATGATGAGTGCAAGAAAAGCAGCAACGGTAAACCAAATGCTGATAACCGAAACAACTAATGTTACAACTCCGAGCCAAATCACACGTTTTCCCGTAACTTGAATACTTTCCTGTGGAAGCGAACCTTGTACTCGCTGTTGAAAGCCGATGAAAAATGGAACAAACATTAATAGGAATGTTTCTCCATTTATCGTTAGGACAGGCCACCATGGCAATGATGAGGTAAGCTGGCCACCTGGTACAAGAAATAGCAATGGCAGCATCCATGTGCGATTTGCTTCATGGGTACCTATTGGTAAACCCCTTGTACTTGTTTTTATAAATGGTGATGTATGTTTATGTGCCGTACGCTGAATTAAAAAGCCTTCTGCAATGATCATAAGACCTGCTAACAGGCTTAGTGAAGCATAGTTTGTTTCCGCTATTCCTACAAAAAACGCTTCAAGCGTATCAACTTGTCCACTTGTGATGATCGCGACTGCAAAAAGGGTGATACCGATTGAAAATGCAGGGGAAAGCCACCGCATCCGACACGTTAACCCTAAAACAGCTGTCACAATCGTTAATAAAAGTATGGTGCCAAAGGGCAAGCTTAAGCCGATCCCAAACAGGACGAGTGATGCGATGCCCCCTGCAATCAAACCCTTTGTATAGGTGAATTTCATTTCATCATAGATGTCATGAACACGTATATGAAAAGACTTCCTTTCCCGTTTTATACGAATCGAACCGTATGCTAGTGTTAAGAGGAAGAACAAATAAAAGAGTGGATGAATAAAGAAGCGTCCAACAGCCCAAAGCAACTCAAGCAACCAATTATCAATCAAAACAGAACCCCACCTTACTGTTTCTACGCATATCTATAAGTTACTCATATTTTACCATCTCAATGAGGAATTGAGTATGCTTATTTTAAGTTGTTCCATAGACTCATATTTGATAGAGAAAAATCACTTAATGAACTGTCTACTTCTATTTGTAAAAGCTCTTCAATCATTTGCATCGACTTCTTTATATCTGTTAAACTAAGCGACAACCGCTTATGATTATTAATTAAATAGGAAAAGTACTCTTGAACACATGCTTCATCGACCTGGTCAATTTCTTTTATGGACGTATAATTTGCCAGGTACATACAGAATAATCGAATCCATTTGCTAAAACTTGCATAGGATTGAGCTTCTAGATGTTTTTCGCTCAATTCAGATAGTAAGCCTTGATAAACCTGTTCCTTTTGGTAACTGGACTTTTTCATGCTGTAACCCCCCGTTCTTCTCCTCTAATCTAATCTATTTACTTAGGCCTCTCTACCTATCATCATTCCAGGCAGTACGTCATCTCATATCTCTTACCATTATACTAATTCGGAATTGTGTGGGATTTTACGTCCCTAACACAAAACAAAATAAGGAAAGTCCCCCACCGCTTAATAACAGTGAGGGACTTTCCCATCATTTCATTTAGTAAACAATGCCTTTATGGCCGTTTTTAATTGAAGATCATTTTTTTCGTTTTCTTTGTATTCTTTGATTTTTTGATTGAGTGTATCTGCTGTTTGCAGATCGATTTTTCCGCTTATCGGCAGTTCATTTTCTTCTTGGAATTCCTTTATCGCAGCTGCTGTTTCCTTGCTATAATAGCCATCTTCTCGGCCAGGTTCAAAGCCAAGCCCCTTTAAGATAACTTGAGCAGTTTTCACCTGTTCGTTATTCATATCAGGCTCAAGGCTTTCCTTCACTTGAACCGGGCTTGCCTGAAAGACCTCTGGCTGCTCTACTTTTACGGTCGGCTCAACACCTTTTTTGTGGATCCAATTCCCATCTGGTGTTAACCATTTGTAAAGTGTTAATTTAATGTTGCTGCCATCACCCATTGGCACCGCCTGCTGAACAGTTCCTTTACCAAATGAGGTCACACCGACAATTTCATAGCCGGAAGCCTCTTTTAAAGCGCCAGCAAGGATTTCCGAAGCAGATGCGCTGCCTTTATCGATTAGCACAGATACTGGATAGCTTTTTTTCTTCGATAAAGTGGAAAAATAACGCTTTTTATCACCGCTGCGCTCTTCAATTTGAATATATGGATGATCCTTTGTCACAAATTGCTTCAAAATTTCCTCAACACTTTGAAGGTAGCCGCCAGGATTTCCGCGGACATCTAAAACAAGACCCTCCAAATCATCGTTTTCAAGCTTTGCTAAAGTCTTTTCAAAGTCCTTTGCAGTGTTTTCAGAAAACGAGGTGATTTGAATATACCCGACCTTTTTCCCTTTATACTCCTTCATCGAGCCAAAAACCGTTTCAAGCGGAATTTCATCACGAACGACAGTAAAGGTGAGCTTTTCACGGGAATTCGGACGAACAACCTCGATCGCAACTTTTGTACCTTTTTTGCCGCGGATTTTTAACACAGTTTGATGCAGATCAAGACCTTCAACACTTTCACCATTTATGCTGACAATCTGATCATTCGGTTGAAGCCCTGCCTTTTCAGCAGGAGAGCCTTTAAATGGAGCAACAATGGTGACGTGATCGTTTTTCATCCCAACCTCTGCCCCGATTCCCTCAAAGGAAGAATCAAGGGACTGGGAGAATTGCTGTGCGGTTTCTTTGTCCATATACACCGAATATGGATCATCCAAGGTTGATAGCATCCCTTGAATCGCACCTTCTAACAGCTCTTTCTCATCAACTTCTTCGACATACTTGGTAGAAATCAGCTCGAGAGCCTGCTTAAATTTATCAAACCCCTCAATTTCGGAAGCATCATCCTCTACATGGAACATATCGCCCATTGTCGGGACGGCTTCAGCTTGTTGTTGAGGAGCATCATGACCAATTTCTATGTACTCCATCCCTACATACATTCCACCTGCGCCAACTACTAAGCCTAGTGCGACTAACAATGCGGTTAATTTCTGATTCATCATGTACCTCCTCTTTTCAGCGTAGCCAGGTTTATGCAAAAACAGATTCGACTTTTTTTAGTATATGCGGAGCTTGTACAAATCATGTAAAAAAGTAAAAGCGAAAGCGTCTGGGCTAGAACGGTGCTAAGAAGATATATGAAAAACGTCAAAAAACCCCTAAAAACAAATGTTTTCAGAGGTTTTTTAATGGGTATCGTTATGGTAAATAGTTTAAAGGATTCACTGCATTTGCTGATCCATTCCATCCACCCTTGTGAATTTCAAAATGCAAATGCGGACCTGTCGAACGGCCGGTAGTCCCCAAAGTTCCTATTTGCTGGCCTTTAGACACCGATTGACCTGATCCTACAAGACGGGAATTCATATGTGCATATACCGTGGTATAAACTTGTCCATCAATTTTATGAGAAATGTACACTACATTTCCATAACTGCTTGAATAATTTGAACGAATGACTGTTCCACTTGCTGCCGCAACAATTGGAGTACCTGTACTATTGGCAATATCTATACCTGCATGCAGCTTTGTTTGTCCTGTAACAGGGTGGACACGAGTACCATATCCAGATGTAAAGGTACCTGATGCAGGCCACATGAAGCCGCCGCTTGTAACAGCTGGTGTTTCTGATGAAGTAGAGCTTGATGAGCTTGATGAGCTTGATGAGCTTGATGAGCTTGATGAGCTTGATGAGCTTGATGAACTTGATGAACTTGCAGCCGCTTCAGCTTTTCTTTTTGCAGCCTCTGCTGCTTCTGCTGCCGCTCTTGCTGCTGCCTCCTTTTGTCGTTGTTCTTCTAGTTCAATCGCCTTTTTCTGTTCAGCCAAAAATGCTTGTTCATCTTCAAGCTCATGCATTTCGTGAACAGCTTCATTATGATTGCCCTCTACTTCCTTCAAGAGCTCTTGCTTTTGTTTAACTTGGACATTCAACTGCTGCTTGAGCGTTTCTAATTCAGATAAAGAGTCCTCCAGCTTTTTAAGCTCGCTTTTTAGATCTGCCTCTGCTTGCTCCAGCAGTTTTTTATCTTCTTCATGGGCTCTCATAATCTCTTGGTCAGCCTCAACAATCGTTGTAACGGCACTTACGCGACTCACTAAGTCACCAAAATCCTGAGCACCTAGAAGCACATCTAAATAGCTGACCATTCCTCCGCTCTCCTGCAAGGAACGGGCACGTTCTTCTAGTAATTTCATTCTCTCTTCAATTCTAGCTTTTACTTCTTCAATCTTTGCTTTTAACTCTTCAATGTTTTTCTTTGTTTCTTCAATGCTGGCTTCTTTTTCGCTAATTTTTTCGTTCGTATCCGAAACCTTGAAGTCCAAATTTTTGATTTCTTCATCAAGCTTTGCTTTTTCCGCTTCTAAATTCGCAATTTCACCTTCTTTTTTCTCAATACTTGACGAAACGCTTGATTGCTTTTCTTGAATCTCCTGCTTCTTCTCCTCTAACGATTCAGCAGAGACAAGATTGTTATACGGAAGCAACAACCCGCTTGTCCCAATGACTGCGGCCAGGCTATACGATACTAATCTTCTTTTCATCATGTCTCCTCCCATACATTATGTAAGCATTTTTCTTTTAGATAAGGAGCCTGAGCCAGACTCTTGTTTATATGTAAAAAAAGCTAGCAAACTAGCAATCAAAAGATTGCTAGTTTACACTTTTAAGAATTTACGGACAGACATTAAGCTTCCCCATACACCGATTAATGCACCGATCAATAGAAGGATCGCTGATACTTGGAAAACAAATGGGTTGAATGGCAGGAACTCGACAAACGAGCCTTGAAGCTTTGGCAATGCCCATTTATATAGTGATTGGTAGACAGAGATAATGAGCGTAATCGGAATCACCGCTCCAAGAACTCCAAGGAATAATCCTTCAAGGAAGAACGGCCAGCGGATAAACCCATTTGTAGCTCCGACAAGCTTCATGATTTCAATTTCACGTCGACGAGCAAAAATCGTAATTTTAATCGTATTGGAAATTAAGAACATCGCTGTAAAGAGAAGTCCAATAATAAGAGCAATTCCAATGTTTCTTGAAATAGAGATGACATCAAATAGCTTCTCTACTTCTTCTTGTCCATATTTTACTTTTGATGCATTTTCAAGCTTGGCAATTTTATCTGCAACGACTTTTGTATCTTGCGGGTCCGCTGCTTTTACAATAAATACATCGTTTAATGGATTGTTCTGTTCAAAGAGCTCGAAGGATTCACCTTCTTCTCCTAAACTCTCTATTAAATTATCAAGCTCTTGTTCCTTAGACGAATAGGTGATCGAATCGACCTCTTCTATTTTTTGTATCTCGCTCTTAAGCTTTGCTTGTGCATCCTCATTTGCCGTTACATCGATCAGAACGCGGATTTCTACATCGTTTTCTAGATTATCCGCTACATTGTTCAAGTTCATCATGATAACTAAAAATGTACCAACTAAAATCAAAGTCACAGTTACTGCACTAATTGATGCAAACGTCATCCACGTATTTCTAGCTAAACTTTTTAAGCTTTCACGAAAATGACGACCAAGAGTATTAATCATATAAACCGTACTCCCCTCTTGCTTCGTCACGTACAATCTTTCCATCCTCGACTGCGATGACACGCTTTTTCAACGTATTGACGATTTCCTTATTATGTGTTGCCATAACGATCGTTGTTCCGCGATTATTAATTTCCTCAAATAAGTTCATAATTTCCCAAGATGTATCAGGGTCAAGGTTACCTGTCGGCTCATCGGCAATCATAACCGCAGGATTGTTCACAATTGAACGCGCAATAGAAACACGCTGCTGCTCCCCGCCTGAAAGCTCATCAGGGAAGAAACGTGCTTTATGTTTGAGCTGAACTAAATCTAGTACGTCTAGTACTCTCTTTTTTATATTTTTTGGATTTTCACCAATAACTTCTAAGGCAAATGCCACATTTTCAAAGACTGTTAGCTTTGACAGCAGCTTGAAATCCTGGAATACAACGCCAATATTACGTCTTAACATAGGCACTTTCGATTCCTTTAAAGTAGATAAGTCAACACCATTTATAATGATTTTACCGCTTGAAGGTTTTTCCTCGCGGTACATCATTTTAATAAAGGTTGATTTACCGGCGCCACTAGGTCCAACGACATAGACAAACTCGCCTTGCTCTATTTTAATATCAATCCCATTTATGGCTAAAACACCATTTGGGTATGTTTTATATACTTCGGACATTTCAATCATAAAAACCCACCTAATAGTTGTGTTTTTTCGAAAAATTGTCAGTCGTTGTCGTAAATTGTCGACAGAACAGACAGAAAAATACCGTATCTTCTAAATTACAAAACTCATTATACCATCAAATTTCGGCAAAAGGTGACTAAATTTATATTACAATTTTATTTCAGTAATATTAAGTGGAGGAAAAGCCCTGTTTTAAAAAGGGTTTTAAGAAGGGTCTTGGCATAATGTGACAAAATTGTATACATTTTTTGAAAGCGCTTTGCTTATCTATGAAAAATTTTAGAACTTTCTGACTAAATTTGCAAGATAAATTAAAGACAAATGTCATGCACTTAAAATAATAAACGAGGTTATCTCAGTACTTTTGAGACAGCCTCGTTTTCATTGCTGCTTAAATAAGTTTATGAAGTACAGCCGTTATTTTTTCTCTGCAAGCCATGTTGCAACGACATCAGCATCTGATTCATTTAAAATGCCTTTTGGCATGCTTCCTTGTCCATTAATAATGATATTTTTAATTTCTTCTTTATCGTACTTTGCCCCAACCTCTGTTAAATTAGGACCTGCTCCGCCTTCAAGGTTTTCACCATGGCAGCTGATGCAGTTTTGCTGGACGATTTGTTCTGCATCACCGGCAGCTGTTTCACCTTCCGCACCTTGATTTGTATCTGAAGCATCATCTTGCGGCTCCTCTGCACCGCCGCAGGCTCCAAGAATGACTGATGTTCCAAGTAATAGTGCAAGTAATTTTCCCTTCACGATGAACATCCTCCTTTTAATCGATATGTAGGCCAAATTTCTAAAGTCAAGGATATTATAACCTAACTATGCCCGTTTGAAACCTTCTCCAAGAACTTCTGATGTGTCAGTTACCGTAACAAATGCTTGTGGATCAATGCCTCTAACGAGTTGTTTCAACTTTGTGAATTCTGTTTGATCGACCACACACATTAATACAGGTCGTTCATTGTTTGTAAAGCCTCCATGTGCGGTTAATCTTGTTACTCCGCGATCGATTTCTTGAAGAATTGCTTCTTGGATCTCCTGCTGTTTATTCGTAATGATCATTGTCATCTTCGACCGTCCCAAGCCAATTTGGACAATATCAATGGTTTTGCTTGTCACATACAAACCTATTAGTGCATAAAGGGCACGTTCCACATCAAATACAAACGCTGCTGCAAACACAATTAATCCGTCAATTAAGGCAACGCATGTCCCAAGGGAAAGCCCTGTAAACTTATGAATAATTTGTGCAGCCAGATCTGTTCCCCCTGTTGACGCCTTGCCTCTAAACACGATCCCTAATCCAAGCCCAATCGCAATTCCGCCAAATAATGAGCCTAGCAGCGGATCCATTGTCGCCGGTTCCCAATTTCTCGTTAAGAACACAACAAACGGAACAAAAATCGTGCCAATTAGGGTTTTGATGCCAAATTGTTTGCCCAATAAAATCACTCCAGCGATAAACAATGGAATATTAAAAGACCACTGCACATAGGCGGGTTCAAAGCCAAAGAGTACAGCAAAAATCGTGCTGATCCCACTCACCCCTCCTGAAGCAATCCGATTCGGCAGCAAAAATAAATTGAAACCGAGGGCAACGAATGATGAGCCGATCAAGATATATATGTATTCAATCAGATGTCCCTGTTTAAGATGGGAGAGATGATTTTTCCTTCTAACATTCATAAGTATGTGTACCTCCATTTTTGCTATTTATATGATTTCTCAAGATGCCAAAAATGAGTATAGCATTCGTTATTTCATCTGTGAATAACAGCAAAATAACGTGGTAATGAGGTAAAGTAATTGTTTTTTTGTTTAGTGTTTGCTTGTTGGGAAGAAATATTGCAAGTGTCTTTTCACTTCTTACGTAATTCGAGACTTATGACCGTTATTTTGCAACTTTAAAGTGATTTTCTAGCAACTTCTTTTAGATATTTATTTTGCAGCACAAAAAAACAACCCATCTCAGGTTGTTTTTTTGATTTTATGATAATTTTGAACGTAGGAAGGCGTCGATGAATGGGTCTAATTCGCCATCCATGACAGCATGAACGTTGCCGATTTCGGTGTTTGTGCGGTGGTCCTTTACCATTGAATATGGGTGGAACACGTAGGAACGGATTTGGCTTCCCCAGCCAATGTCCTTTTGTTCGCCGCGGATTTCGGCAAGCTCTGCTTCTTGTTCTTCAATTCGTTTTTGATATAGCTTTGCTTGAAGCATTTTCATCGCACGTTCACGGTTTTTAATTTGTGAGCGCTCTGTTTGACACGTTACCACGATATTCGTTGGGATGTGAGTAATCCGTACGGCCGAGTCGGTTGTGTTAATATGCTGGCCGCCGGCTCCGCTTGCACGGTACGTATCAATTTTTAAATCCTCTGTGCGGATCTCAATATCGATTTCTTCATTAAATTCCGGCATAACCTCACATGATACGAATGAAGTATGACGGCGGCCTGATGAGTCGAACGGTGAGATCCGGACGAGGCGGTGAACACCTTTTTCTGCCTTTAAATAGCCGTAAGCATTATGCCCTTTGATCAAAAGGGTAACGCTCTTTATCCCTGCTTCGTCACCTGGCAAGTAATCAAGGGTCTCAACCTTGAAGCCTTTTTTCTCAGCCCAGCGTGTGTACATGCGAAGCAGCATGGAGCCCCAATCTTGAGATTCCGTACCGCCGGCACCTGGATGCAGCTCTAAAATCGCATTATTTTTATCATATGGCTCACTTAATAAAAGCTGAAGCTCAAAGTCATTTAACTGATCGACCAGGTCCTTTAGTTCAGAAACAAGCTCTGCTTGAAGGTCCTCATCTTGCTCTTCTTTTACCAGGTCATAGGTTAATTGCAGGTTTTCATAGGTTTCATTTAAGTTATGGAACTGATCTACCATCTCTTTTAACGCATTTGTTTCATTAATCACAGCTTGTGCCGCATTTTGGTTGTCCCAGAAATCCGGGGCAGTCATTTGTCCTTCAAGCTGCTGAATGCGTGCTTCCTTAATATCGAGGTCAAAGAGACCCCCTAAAGTCCGCTAAACGTTTAGCTGTTTTTTCTAACTCTTGTCGAATTTCTACTAATTCCATTTCCGTCACCTCAGGATTAAATTGTATAATTTATTTCGCATCAACATAACCTCTCACTTTGAGATAACTCTCGTGCTTGAAGTCAGAGGTCAGATGCCAGAATCAGTGCGACCGATGAGCACCGACTACTTTTTATTCTTCTATTTCGCAAACAAGAGAGAGGCGGCGGTCACCTCTCTCATTTTTTCATCTCTATTAGCTTTTATTGGCCGCAGCAGTTTTTGTATTTTTTGCCGCTGCCGCAGATGCATGGCTCATTTCGGCCAATTTCAACGACCTTGCGAGCCGGCTTTTTCTTTGGCTTTTCATCGCCTTCTTTTGGATGGACGGCTGTCTGGCCTTTTGCCACTTCTTGACGCTCAAGGTTATTGCGGATTTGCGCCTTCATGATGTATTTCGCCACATCTTCCTCAATTGCGGCAATCATGTTTTCAAACATCGCAAATCCTTCCATTTGGTATTCGCGCAACGGATCAGTCTGCCCGTAAGCACGTAAATGAATCCCTTGGCGAAGCTGATCCATCGCATCGATGTGATCCATCCATTTTGAATCAACCGCGCGAAGAAGAATAACCTTTTCAAACTCGCGCATTTGCTCAGGACCAAAATCCTCTTCTTTTTGATCATAATAGTCTTTTGCCTTTTTGGTGATCATCTCAATGATTTCTTCAGGGTCCTGGCCGCGAAGGTCATTTAACTCAAGGTCGCCCTCTTGAAGAATATTAGCATTCATATAATCAACAATGCCATCTAAGTTCCAGTTTTCCTCATCCTCATCCTGCGGCATATAGGAAGCTACGGTACGCTCAATTGTTGACACAAGCATTTTTTCGACAATATCACGCAGGTTTTCAGAGTCAAGAACCTCAAAGCGCTGCTTATAAATAACCTCACGCTGCTGACGCAAGACATCGTCATATTGGAGAAGCTGCTTACGGGCATCAAAGTTGTTTCCTTCAACACGTTTTTGCGCAGATTCAACCGCACGCGAAACGATTTTGCTTTGAATTGGCTGAGTATCATCCATGCCAAGACGGTCCATCATATTCATCATATTTTCTGAACCGAAGCGGCGCATCAGCTCATCTTCCATTGAAAGGTAGAATTGCGTCACACCAGGATCTCCTTGACGTCCAGAACGTCCGCGGAGCTGGTTGTCAATCCGGCGTGATTCATGGCGCTCTGTCCCGATAACGGCAAGACCGCCTTTTTCACGAACACCATCGCCAAGCTTAATATCAGTACCACGGCCTGCCATATTGGTAGCAATAGTTACAGCACCAAGCTGACCGGCATTTTCGATGATCTCCGCTTCTTTTTCATGGTTTTTCGCATTCAATACATGATGCGGTACACCCTTTTTCTTCAGAAGCTGGGAAATTAATTCAGAGGTTTCAACAGCAACCGTACCAACTAATACAGGCTGACCAAGGTCATGTCGCTGCTTAACATCCTCAACAACCGCACGGAATTTCCCTTCCATTGTACGGTAAACTAAATCAGGTCGGTCATCACGGGTAACCGGCTTGTTCGTCGGGATTGCAACAACCTGCATATTATAAATATTGCGGAACTCTTCTTCCTCTGTTTTCGCTGTACCGGTCATACCGGCAAGCTTTTTATACATCCGGAAGTAGTTTTGGAATGTAATTGTTGCAAGTGTCATGCTTTCGTTTTGAATTTCAAGACCCTCTTTTGCTTCAATCGCTTGGTGGAGACCATCACTGTAGCGGCGGCCCTTCATGAGACGACCCGTAAAGGAATCAACGATGACAACCTGCTCTTCTTCCACAACATAATCCACGTCGCGCTGCATAACGAAGTGGGCTTTTAATGCTTGGTTGATATGGTGATTTAATGCTACATGAGAAATATCAAATAGATTATCAATGCCAAACGCCTTTTCAGCCTTTGTAATTCCGTCCTCTGTCAGCTGAACGGCCTTTGTTTTTACATCGTACGTATAGTCCTCTTCTTGCTTAAGTTGACGGACAAATCCATTTGCTTGAAGATAAAGCTTAGTGGATTTTGCAGCTTGTCCCGAAATGATAAGCGGTGTTCTCGCTTCATCGACTAAGATCGAGTCAACCTCATCAATGATGGCGAAGTTGAGCGGACGCTGTACCATTTGCTCACGGTAAAGCACCATATTGTCACGAAGATAATCGAAGCCAAGCTCATTATTTGTTGAGTAGGTAACATCTGCTGCATAGGCTTCACGCTTTTCATCCTTGTTTAAGGAATTTAAGTTAAGACCAACAGTAATGCCAAGGAATTCAAAAATTTGTCCCATTTCACGTGCATCACGGCCTGCTAAGTATTCATTGACAGTTACAACATGCACACCTTCGCCAGAAAGCGCGTTTAAATAAACAGGCATTGTAGAAGTTAAGGTTTTCCCTTCCCCTGTTTTCATCTCCGATATATTTCCTTCATGAAGGGAAATTCCCCCCATAAGCTGAACCTTGTAAGGATATAAGCCTAGCACACGCTTCGCTGCTTCACGCACAACAGCAAAAGCCTCTATTAATAGATCATCAAGCGTTTCGCCTTTCGCTAAACGACCTTTAAATTCTTCTGTTTTTGCTTTAAGCTCTTCATCTGATAAGCTGCTCATCTTACCGCTTAAGGCATCAATCTGATCAGCCATCTTTTCATAACGATTTAACGCTCGTTTGTTAAAATCAAACACCTTATTTAAAATTCCAAGCATTCATAACGCTCCTCTGTGTGTAGAGTGAATAATTCATTTCCTACGTTAATTAAAATAAACTCTTCTTTATTTTAGCACTATTTATGGGGAGGTACAACAATGGCAAGTGTCTAAGGAGTGGGACATCTATAGATGGGGACAGTCCCCAATTTTTTGGGACTGTCCGTCATTTACCGAACCTTCTTATTTTCAGCTATTAAACCTGTCGGAGACTTTCACCCAAAAACGACTCAACTTCTTCTAAAGTTGGCAAGCCTGATTGCGCCCCGAGCTTTGTTACGGAAAGTGCTGCGGCGGCATTGGCAAATTGGCAGGCTGCTTTTAGAGTTGCACCTTTGCTGATGGAAACGGCTAATGCTCCGTTGAAGCAGTCGCCGGCGCCAGTTGAGTCAATTGCATTTACTTGAAAGCCCGGGATTAGTTCTTTACCATCCTGATAAAGCTGGACGCCTTTTGCACCCTTTGTGACGATGCATTTTTGCTTGAGTTCCCTTATCTCTTCTTTCGTTAAATCATTGGCTGATAAAAGCTGCTCTTCTTCATGCTCATTAGGGGTGATGTAGTCAGCTTGTAGCACAAGGCTTTTCGGCAGTTGTTGAATCGGTGCTGGATTTAAGATCACGGACACATGATGTTTTTTCGCTATTGTCACAGCCTCGATGACTGATGTCAAAGGAATTTCAAGCTGGAGGATGATGATATCACTTTTGGCAATTAGACTTTCAGACTGGCGTACGAATTCAGATGTTACGTGAGAATTAGCACCGGGAACGACGATTATGCTGTTATCCCCTTCTGATAATGTGATCGCGGCAATGCCTGTTGAGGTGGCAGGGATAGTTTGGATATGCTCGCTATTGATTCCTTCGGCAGAAAGATGCTGCTTTAATTCTTGGCCAAAGGCGTCCTCTCCTACACATCCAAGCATCGTAACCTCAGCACCTAGTCTTGCTGCGGCGACTGCCTGGTTCGCACCTTTCCCGCCTGGTATGGTGAAAAAGGAGTCGCCTATAACGGTCTCCCCAATCTTTGGAATCTTATTTGTTTTCGTTACCAAATCCATATTGATGCTTCCTATAACGGTAATCTTTGGTTTGTTCATCTTTTCTCCTTTCTAAACGAAGAACAGCGCCCGTTAGGCGCTGTCGCTTTTTATACGTGAGGCTCAATTAAGCCGTATTTCCCGTCTTTTCGTTTATAAACTACATTTGTTTTATTTGTTTTTGAGTCTGTATAGACGAAGAAGTTATGTCCAAGCATGTCCATTTGCAGAATCGCTTCCTCACTGTCCATCGGCTTTAAGTTAAATCGCTTTGTCCGGACAACCTCTTGTGGCTCTTCCAAGTCTAAGACAGCTGCACTTTCTTCCTCTGATTGATTATTGCTAAACACAAACTTTGGAGCACCTTGCTCGCGCAGCTTGCGGTTGACCTTTGTTTTATGCTTACGAATTTGACGTTCTAATTTATTGACAACAAGATCGATGGCTGCGTACATATCCTCATGGTGCTCCTCTGCACGTAGCACAAGATCTGTCATAGGGATCGTTACCTCTATTTTAGACTCTTGATCATTATAAAATTTCAGATTGACATTCACATTTGCCTCAACTGACTCTTCAAAGTATTTCTCAAGCTTACCAATTTTCTTTTCTGCATACTCTCGTAATGCTGGAGTTATTTCAATGTTTTCCCCTCTGACGTTATATCTCATGATTGAACTCCTCCTTTATGATAAAGCTATGTATACTTAATTCTATATTCCCTTGCTCGTCTCCTGCTTAAACGTAAAATTTTCATAATTTTTTTGTGAAAATTGTTGAGATTTGTTTAATTTTTGTAAATACAGGATTAAGTGTAATAATATATGCGCCTACATGAATGGATATGAAAAAACTCGCCACGGTAATGACGAGTTTTTTAATGAACAATATATGGCTGCAGCTTGGCTTGGACCATTTCCTTCCAGGCTAAAAATGCAGGAAATAATTGATTTTTTACAAAATCATGGTGCTGTTCAATCGTTGTAAAGATGGCAGCCTCCCGATCTAATGTTAAAATCACCTGATCGAACTTCTGCATTTCCTCAATCATCCCGGTTTCTTCCTCTAAAAGAGCATATAATGTCAGGTGTGATGAGTCGATATGATAAAAGGCCGATAGGATATCTTTAAATAGACTATCACCCTCTGTTAACTCTAAATTCGTAAAGCTTTCAATGACATAATCAAATCCTTCTTCAATGGTATTCAATAGAGTGTAATAGTAGTGAAGCATTTCATATTGATCATTTGTTAAGGATACCATGGGTTTTCACCTATTTTCGCTTATCATAGAACATGCCGTCAGATGTGGAGACATGCTGATATGGATTAACATATTGCTGCTTCGATGACTTTGCTCTTTTTAATTGCACCATGTCGAGCTGAATTTGCTGTTTAAGCTCGGTAAATTTGGTTTTGATCACTTTATTCCACGCTACGATTTGCTCGAAAGCTCGCTTATCGTTTTCTGTAAAAGGAGGTTGAACCTCTTTTAAAAGCTCTTCACGGTGATCAAGCATGGATGTGATCCGTTGAATCACGTCATCTCTTGTATCTTTTATGACCGGATGAGACATGAGTTCAAATAACTGTTTGGTTATGCCGTATATCTTTTCTATAGAGCTCACTACGCTTGTCCACCTTGAGCATGCTGCTGCGCACGCGCCAATTGAATAACCTGCTTCCACGTATCACGGAACTCAACAACAAGCCCCTCAACCTCTTGCAGGATGGACAGATCATTCTTTACATTCGCTTCGGTTAAACGGTAATTGATGTAATCATACATCACTTGCATATTTTTCGAGATTTCAAGATCCATATTTAACGTGACCATCAGTTCTGTAATAATTTTTTGCGCCTTTTGGATATTTGTGTTTTTCACTTCAATTTGTTTTTGTTCCATCGCTTGACCCGCAAGCTTAATAAATTTTAGACAGCCATTGTACAGCATGAGTGTTACCTCACCTGGAGAAGCGGTTGTGACGGCATTTTGCTGGTAAGCTGCGTATGGGTTATTCATGGCCATAGTTGACACTCCTTTTTCCTACATTGAGAATTGCTGCATAAGATAGGACATTTGCGAGTTTGATTGCTGTATCGCCTTTTCCATTGCAGTGAATTGACGCCAGTAACGGTCTTCGATTTGGATGAGACGGTCTTCGAAATGATCGATTTGGTCTTCGATCGAGTTAAGAGTTCGTCCGATGGTAAACTGGTTGTTCACTTTTAACGAATTACCTGCTTTTTCTTCAATGTTCTTGATCGTTTCATCAATTGTTTCACGGAGTCGTTTAGCAATTCCGGTCGTCTCTTCTGTCCCTCCATCAGCATTGAATAATTGATAGATGGCAGAAGGGTTTTCCTGAATCTTCTCCCGCAATTTGGATTCATCGATGATTAATTTCCCTTTTTCTAAATAGTTAGAGGAAGTGCTGATTCCGATTTCAGCTAACTGTGTGAATCCTTTGATATTGGTTGAATTGGTAACTGGTTTATAAAAGTCCATTCTCATTTGATTTAACCCGCTAGGAAGGATGGAATCATTTTTCAACAAACCACTTTTGGCTTTTTCTTCCCAAAGCTCGATTGTTTTCTCGTCCATTTCCTTTTTTTGTTCGTCGGAAAGCGGCTGGTAGTCACGATACCGCTCTTCAGATACTTTATCATTGATTTTATCAATAACCTCATTGTATTTATTAACAAATTGGACGATGGAATCGAGAATACTATCTACATCAATGGATGATGAGACGGATACAGAGTTTGAAGTCGTTACACCATCCACTGTTTGTGTTGTGACTCCTTTAGCTGTGTATTCAATGCCATTGATCGTAAAGGTATTGGAGCTTTTTTGCATTTCATAGCCGTTTACTTTGATCGTAGCGTCTTGTCCATTTTGGTCGGCTACTAACGAATTGCCTGAGGTTCCTCCCCAAGAAAAACCAAGACTGCTCATAAAGTCTTTCGTCGCGGTCGCAGAAGCTGCATCACGTTCATCTACTGCAATTTCTACTCCAGCCCCTGCTTTATTATTTGTAAAAACGATGGTATCTTGGTAGATTGCAGGGTCTGTATTCGGTACTTTGATGTTTTCCTTCATCGCGGTTACGCCAAGACCCGAAGCATTAATTTTATTGATAACATTATCTAATGTATCGGTTGCTGAAAGTTTGACCGAGGTATAACGATATTCATTCGCACCAGGATCTTTTACCTTAAACTTTAATTCAATGTCCTGTGCGGTGTAGTTAATATCGCCTGATGTTTTCCAGGTAGAAGAACTGGCCAAACTTAAGACGTCAATTGTGGATGAGACATTGGTTTGTGCATTAATCGCTTTTGCCGTTACCTTTGATTCATCAGAGCTAGTGACAGTCTTCTTTAAAAACGTCGCTTCCCTGCCAACACTGTTTTGATTAATGAACAGCATGTCATCCAGCTCTTTTAACAGCTTATTCATGTCTCTGTAATCATCGCGCTGCCACTCTAAAATTTGCTTTCTTTGGGTGAGCTTATCCAATGGCATACGCTCCGCCTTCATTAAATCACTCACAATGGTGTCAATGTCCATGCCACTGGCTAAACCGCCGATTCGAATTGCCATGTCCGCAAGCACCTCCTATATTTTTTTATCTATGAATAACCCGATAAAGCGAGACTTATCACGCTTAAACCGCCACATCCTGTGGCTTCGCCTACTTGGACATCCTGTCCTTCGTCGGATCTTTACGGGCAGTTAGCCCCCACTTATCTTCTTTGAGCTTCTCTTTGACGTGGGTGCTTTACTGCCCGTTAAGATTGTGATAAACTCTGTCATTGCTACATACATATCAAGCAGCTTCTTAGAGGGAATCTTGCGAACAACCTCTTGTGTCTGATCATCAACAACCGTGACATAGCATTCGTTCAATTTTTCATGTAACTTGAATTGAATATGTGTCCTGGAAGAATCAATAAAATCGTTTAAGCTTTTAACGGCCTTTTCAAGTTCTTCTTTAGACGGCTGATTTGCTGCTTGTTGATTTTCAATTAAACGTTTGTTTAAGGTCTCCTTGGAGCCGATTTTATGGTTTTTGTCTTTACGATGAAGTGCAGGCTGTGAAGAAAGGTTTTCAACAGTCATGGGTAACACTCCTATTGGTTCGTTGTCTACTATTTTTATCGGTTTTTGTTTGGGTATGTTTAGGGATTGAGTGAACTATTTTTATAGTGAATAAGGTAAAGTTAGAGGTGTCTATATGTAGAATAATAGGCGCTTTAGGAAAATTGAAAATGTAGATGATGTACAGTGACATAAGAATAGTTCCAGTGTATAACACGGTGTTGGCGCGAATGGGTTGCTTGATTGTAGAAGTTCATTTTTATCTTGATCATGAGATTGGTTCCTTGTCCCCCACCACCCTGCTCCTCACAACTTCCGAACCTCTTCTTCTGATAGCTCCGTCAACCTAGCTATCATCTCAATCGCGAACCCTTCTTTAAGCATATTTTTTGCAACTCTTCGTCGACCTTTTTCTAGTCCTTCTTTTAATCCTTTTTGTAATCCCTCTTCCCTCTCTAATTTGATCAATTCACCAAAAGTTGGCGGTAAGTTTTTTCGGTCTAAATACACCATCTCTATTTCCTCCTTTGAGAGAATGATTTCATTTTTTAGTTTTTCTGTTAGTTCTTCAGGAATTTGCAGTAAGTAGTTAATGAAGTAGATTAAGGCAGATAGATAGATGCGTTGTTCTTTTGGCTGATATTCGTTCATCTGCAATACTAACCGGATAAATTTGTGTTTAAAGCGGTAGCGCTTTTCAGCATCATTTTTTGTCTCATTTGCAAATTTGCCTGCTGGCACAGCGATGGCGAATGGATTGCTTGATTGTAAAAGTTCATTTTCATCTTGATCATGAAATTTGTACATATTATATTTATATGTTAATTCTGTTCCTTGATACGAACGGTGATATTGATTAGGCAGAAAGCTTTTTGAGTCGTCCGTTAACAGGGCAATTGCGACAATATCCTGATCGTATTTATCAAAAATCCTGTAATAATACCGAAACATTCTCTTCGAAAAGTCTGATTCCCTGTCTCCCTGCACCTCAATATGAATCAGTACCCACTTTTCCTCGCCACTCTTTAAAAACACTTTAACAATTTGATCCGCTACTTGTCTGCCCTTTTTTTCTTGAATGAATTCTTGAAAGAGCTCTTGCTGCAAAAATTCAGGTTCCTTTAAAAAATCAATTTCCTCATACAAATCTGCAGCAAAAAATAACACAAACTCTTCAAACAATTCATAGATCAGCTTCTTCCAAAGACCATCATAATCGATCACACCGTAATGTTGAGGCTTCTCGAGGACATAATTTATCATCATTAGTTTATCACACCCCTTAACCATATTATACTTCATTATATAACAAGATAGGAACATATATTCGGTATTAGAATTCAAATTTGAACAAAAGCATACTTCTGGTGTAAAATGGACATATAATAAAAGAGAGAAGTGCGCCAACACTTCTCTCTGCAACCTTTTACCGTCAGGGTGCTGGTTGTCAAAAATTTATCTTACTTTTCGAGAACCACCCTGCTTTCGACGGCGAGGGGTGGTTTTCTTGTTTTCTAAAACGTTTATCCGAAAGAGATATGCACTTACTTCACGTACAATCCCTTTCATAACTTCTCGGAGAAATTCAAGAAATGTTTCCATGATTATCACCTCCTTTCCTTAAAAGAAAGAAGACTGACAACCAACCACCCTTCCAATATTCAGTTGCTATTTAATTCTACCATATTTTGGGCAAAACATATAAAAATGGCCTTCTCTAAAATGAGAAGGCCATTTTTTATAAGTCTTATTAACGAAGAAGTTGAAGAACTCCTTGTGGTTGTTGGTTCGCTTGAGCCAACATTGCTTGAGCTGCTTGAGATAGAATAGAATTCTTTGTTTGGTTCATCATTTCTTTCGCCATGTCTACGTCACGGATACGTGATTCTGAAGCAGTTAAGTTTTCAGATGATGTATTCAAGTTATTGATAGTGTGTTCTAAACGGTTTTGGAATGCACCTAGCTTAGAACGTTCAGCTGATACTGATTTAATTGCGCTATCAAGTGCTTCAATGGCACTTTCTGCACCAGATTGTGAAGTCAAATCGAGATTATCTACACCTAAAGCTTTTGAAGACATATCATTTATATTAATACTCATTGTTTGGTCCTTATTTGCACCAATATGAGTAGTTAACGAGTTGTTTACAATAGTAACTGATGTATCAGTACCATCCGTAATATCCGCATTAAAGCTTAACTTTAAGCCCCCTATTTCAATTTCAGATTTATTTAAATCTGTTAATGTTCTAGTTTCTAGTGTTGCTGCTCCTTGTTTAAGAGTTACTGTATGGTCACCTTCATAGTCAAAAGATAGAGTACCATTTCCACCAATTGCTGTATTATCAATTGAAAAACCTTGAAGGCTTGTAGTACCAGCAGCAGTAGACACATTATTTTGGGATGCCAATTCTTCACCAGTATTGCTATCAATTAATGTTAGTTTTTTCATGCCAGCATTTTCTTGGTCATCTTCAACTTTTAATTGATAACTTCCATATTTTGCTGAGGCGGCTGTTCCAACCGTTACATCCGTACCAGCAACTAAGCCAGTTCCAGCATCTACTGCATCTGCAAATCCTTGGTTAGCTGTTCCACTAATTTCAATTGTATATGTTCCACTATCTAATTTAGCATTTTCCACAGTTGCCGCATCAATTTTTGCAGTATTTGTACCACCAACTGTCGCAGTGCTTGCAACATTACCATTTAGAAGCTTTTTAGTATTAAATTCAGTAGTATCAGAGATTCGGTTGATTTCTTCTTTTAACTGGTCAACCTCTTTTTGAATTTCAGCACGGTCGTCTGCTGTGTTAGTATCATTTGCAGATTGTACAGATAATTCACGCATACGTTGAAGAATATCATGTGTTTCGTTTAAAGCACCTTCAGCAGTTTGAATCAATGAAATAGAATCTTGAGCATTTGCAGCTGCTCGGTCCAACCCACGAATCTGCCCACGCATTTTCTCAGAAATCGCTAAACCAGCTGCATCATCACCAGCTTTGTTAATACGAAGTCCAGAAGACAATTTCTCCATAGATTTTGATTGTGCAGTAGAAGCACTATTCAACTGACGATAAGTATTCAACGCTGCAATATTATGATTAATTCTCATTTCTATACTTCCTCCTTGAATATAAGTCCGATTCACATCCATGTGAATCTTCTAAAATAAGGTCTCCCTCATGTCGGCCGCCATTTGTTCAACCTCTTACTTTATATATCGACATTTGCGAAAATAGTTTTATAGTTTTCTGCAGAAAAAAATAATAAACCTCAAGTTTTTACTTAAGGTTTTTCGATGAATTCTTTAAAATATCCATGATGTTCGGGAGTGTGGAGGCCGCTTCGTTGTTTGATTCCTGAATGGACATATATACTTCCTTCCGATGCACTTCAACGTCTTTTGGCGCTTTAATGCCTAATTTAATATGATCTCCATGAACCGCGAGAATGGTGATTTCAATATTGTCGCCAATCTGGATCGATTCGTTTTGTTTTCTTGTCAACACTAGCATGCTTCCACCTCCTATTTTGCAACCTTTTCAAGAAATAATGATTGTCTTGTTGTATAGCGTGAATCATTTAAAATCAGTTGCTTTCCTTGATTACTTTCCACATTGATAACAATCGGTGCCTGCAAATTCGCGGTTGAGTTTTCAAATGGGTCCTTCACCGTCAGAATTGTCCAAACCGCTACATCTTTTTCTGATTTCAACTCTAGCATTTGCTTGTCATTTTCTGAGATATCAAATTCGTATTCTGGAAAAAAGCCAAATGGATTAACCAGCACAAATCCGAGCTCCGGGGTTGAGGTTGATTGCAGGATCCAAAATGGTGAATCTCCATCTAACGGGAGAAGCACAAACGTTTTTTCGTCACTAAAACCCGGCAGCCCGTTTTGAAAATGCAGGATATCCTTCTCAGCAATATCTATCGCTCCATGATACTTTGTCGTAATCTTCATTCTTTTAATCTCCTTTATTATCCGATTCAAAATCGATAAACAGTTCATTTCTTCTTGCAAGCTCTACGTCAACCGTTCCAGGCTGATAGACTATGATCGGTTTATGGATTGTCGCATTGTTCACTGGTTTGCTGGGTTTCACATCAATATTGACCTTCGCTGGCTCGTAGTTGATTTTCACACTGCCGGCTGAAGGAATATATCCGATAGTAACAGGATAGATTGGCTTTTGGCTTCGCTGCTTGGCGATTTCAGGAATCGGATTGCCTCCATCTTCAATTCGCTTAAGCCTTTCGCCTTCCTGGGCTCTCCTTGCAATTCCTTCTAGTACATCCTGTTTCCCCTGCTCGGCAGCCTCTGCAATTCTACGAGAAATATGCTTCAAATCCATATCCGCCCACGCTTCTGTCTGATCTATTGTCAAGCTGGAAGGAGTCGTTTCAATTGTTAGTTCAGCTTTTGGCTGTTCAATAGACAACTCCGCTTTCGGCTGCTCAATCATCTGGTGTCCTTTAGTAGTATGAATGCTAAGTTGTGCGGATATACTTTGCAGGCGGATTTGCGGTACATTCATTTATGATCACTCCCTAGTAAAAAGGTCTGACCACCACATGTGTCAGACCAAATTATCCTATTATCTTAAAAAATCAATCAATGTCGGCTGAATAATTTTCGAGCTTACAGCTAATGAAGCGCGGTGAATGCTTTCCTGAATCGTTAAATCTGTAATCACCTTTTCGATATCCGCATCCTCGTTCTCTGATAAAATCCTGTTCGCAATGATCTCCTGATCTTGAATTCTCGCATCAATCATTTCTAACCGATTATAGCGCGCGCCAATTTCAGAGCGTTCGGCAGACATAACATCAAAGTGGTTATCTAAATGCTCTAGCAGTTCATCCCCCGTTTCCATGTTTCCACTGTTCAAGGCATCTTCAATCGATTGCAGGGTGATGAACAGGTCTTCACCAAATATATTTGACGGATTGATATTCACCTTTAAGTTAACCCCGCTGGAGACCTCTACATTGAATGCCTCTGTATTCATGTCGACTGTGATCGTTCCATTGTCAATCGTTACCGGTGCACTGTCGGTTTTCGTGCCATTAAAAATATAGCGTCCGGCAACCTGGGTGTTTGCCACACTTGCCAAGTCTTCCTTTAGCTGGCCGATTTCTACGGCAATCGATTTTAAATCCTCAGGGCTGTTTGTCCCGTTTTGGCCTTGAATGAGCAGCTCGCGAACACGCTGAATGACCTGTGTTGCATGCTCGATGCCCGCTTCAGAGTTTTCCATCCATTGATAAGCCTCTGACAGGTTTCGTTTATATTGTTCAACCTCGGTCAGGTTTGTTCTGTAGTACATCCCTTTAATCGCGACAACCGGGTCGTCAGAAGGGCGGTTGATTTTTTTTCCTGTTGCAAGCTGATCCTGGTATTTCCCCATATTAGAGTAGCTTTGGCTTAGGTGGCGCAGCGAGTTGGCTGCCAGCATACTTTGTGTAACACGCATGTTTTATTCACCTACCTTCCGGATATTCCCATACCATTTATAATCCGATCTAATAGTTCATCCTGCATCGTGATCATTCGCGCCGCTGCATTGTATGCATGCTGGAATTGGATCATATTGGTCATTTCCTCATCAAGCGAGACGGCACTTACAGATTGTCTTCTTAGATCAACAGCATCCCTTAGGACACCGCTGTTTGTTGTTAACCGTTCCGCTTCTTGCGCATCAACAGCCATGCCGCCGATGATGCCTTCATAGTAATTTTGAAAAGAGGTTGTATTCCCATCAATCGTAAAGGTTTTGTTTTTCACATCAGCTAGTCTTGTCGCATTTTGGTTGTCAGCTATTGAAACCTCTCCGGCTTCATCAGGCAGAGCTGCTGCGATATGATCCGTTGAATTGAGAATATCCTCTGATACTTGCATGAGGGAAGCTGCCCCTTTTGAATCAGTTAACCCTTCTTCTCCAAATGTGAAGAAATCTACAGGAGTGTGAGAACCGGAGTTGTAATCCTCGATGCTCCAGCCTTCTTTATGAACCTCATTAAATTTAGCAGCAAATTCATACGCCATCGTGTCAAGATTTGAAAGCATATCAGGGAACAGTCCGGTTTCCACTATGCTTCCTCCCTCCTGATACGTATAGCCGTAGGAATCGATTAAACTGCTGATTTTTCCGGTGCTATTAAAATCTAATACATCGAGACGATTTTGACCGATTGATACCGACTCGACTAAGCCATTATCCGCATTGTAGCCTACTGAAAGCTCGGAAATGGTTTTCTCGCTGCCGTCAACAAGCGTACCGAGTGAGTTCCCATTATCGTCTACAATCTCAACGGTTAGCGATCCTTCTGCAATTGGAAGGGCGTTGCCTCCAGATGGAGTGGCTGACACTTTTATATTCGCAAGGGACGATAGCTGATCAAGCAAACGGTCGCGTTCATCATATAAGTCATTTGGCAAATAGCCGTTTGGCTCAACCTTTGAAATTTGCTGATTAATATTATTGATTTGTGCTGCAAGCGAATTGATTTCCTTCACAGTCACATCAAGTTCATTTTTTAAATCCCCTTGAATCGACTTAAGCGAAGTTGAAAGATACTGGAAGGTTTCGGCAACCGCAACACCGCGCTCACGTACGACTGAACGGGCTCCGGCATTCGTCGGGTTAACGGTTAAATCCTGCACTGACTGCCAGAAGCGGTCAAGCGTGACGGACAATCCTGTATCAGAGGGCTCATTCATAATTTCCTCCATTTTCTCTAAGGCATTAGCACGAGACTCCCAATAGCCAAATTTATTATTTTCGCTTCGATATTGCGTATCTAAAAACCCTTCGCGCACACGCTGCACCGTTCCTGCCTTTACACCTGTTCCAAGCTGTCCCGGAATCGTCGGGCTGTTCACTGAAACCGGCGGATATGGCTCGGTCTGGACAAAATTGACTCGCTGACGGGTGTATCCCGGTGTGTTGGCATTGGCAATATTATGCGCCGTTGTGCTTAATGCGCTTTGCTGCGTGAACATTCCCTTCTTGGCAATTTCCAATCCAAAAAAGGTCGACATTCTCGTTTCCTCCTTTCATTATGCTTGAGAATCAAATAGTGATCTTCTCGTTTTATCTGATGGTTGTTTCATTCCGTCCGGGCGCTGATAATTTATTAAGCTTTCTTGAGGCATTAGCATATCAAGAGAAAGAGAAACAAATTGCAAAGCCTGCTGTGTCAATTCCCGATTGAGCTGGTTTGCCGCCTTTAGCTTGTCGATGATCACACTGAAATTAGCTGAAAATTGCTTAAGCTTCTCCTTTTGTTCCCCTTCTGCCTTTTCAATGCATGCTGTAAGGGTTATGTCTTCAGCACCTAAAAATTCAGTCGATGCTTGAATTCTCTCGGTCTCAATTTGCTTGATCGCTTGAACAAACATCTGCTCCTTTTTAAGCAGCTCCTTTAATTCCCCTATATTTTCATTTTTAAGGATTTCAGTCTTCTGAGTGGTTACTTGATAGAGATTTCGATGAAGTTGCAAAAGCTTTTCTAATGTTCGGATTAATGTTTCGGCTGACATTGTATAGCCTCCATAGCCTTAGATGTTATTTTTTATAAAACTTAAGCAGTCCTTCGGCAATGGCCTTTGGATCAATTGTATAGTTTCCGCTCTCCAGCTGCTGTTTGATCGCTTGGACCTTTTCCTGTCTTGCTTTGGTCATTTCGTTGGCTTGTTGCAGATCCAACGCTTCCTGGGAAATCTCTACTTTATCTTCCTTTGCTTGCGGCTTTTGTGCGGCAGCCGCATTTTTTTCTATATTTCGTTGGTATGGATTGATGCCCATGGAGCCTAGATGATTAATTTTCAAGAAGATCCCTCGCTTTCGTTCGTTTTTCATAACCTCTATATCGGATCGCTTTTCGATTTATTTAGGAATAAGCTAATTTTTAGTTCTTTGGGAGTAGTAAGTGGAGCTAGGGCTTTTCGACTTATTTTGTTCGCTGATCTTTTCTTCCTGCTCGATTTGACGAAGCTGTTTGGTAAGTTCCTTTTTACAGCCTTCACACATGCGTTCCTCTCTAATCATCTTCCCGCATTTGTCACATGGATAGCCAAGATTAGGAAAGTTCACAAGCTGAATTCTCCCGGTACGAATAAATTTTAACACCAAATCCTCTGCAACACCCGTTTCTGCTACCACTTCATGAAGCATCGCCTTGCGGTTATCCCGCTTGCGTAAAAAACGATAAACCGTTTCATATGTTTTTTCTTCTTCTAGAAAGCATGCATCACAAACAACGCGAAATGGTGTTCTCACAAACAAGGCATTGCATGTTGGGCAATTCGCTAATTCTCCCATTGTCATTCTCCTATCCGGTTATTGTCTATCTTTTATATCGACAGAAATGTTCACATTTTTAGCTTCTAATTAATGTTAAAGAGAAAACACTTTTTGCCCCATTTTGAATAAGTAGCTTTGCAGCATTTCTTAAGGTGCTGCCTGTAGTATAAATATCATCAACAAGCAGGATTGTCTTATGTTCTATTTTACTAGAGGCCGCATAAGAAAACACATTTGCAGCTGAAAGTCGTTCAAGTCGTGATTTTTTGGATTGTTTTTCATGGTGGGTACGCTGGAGGAGCTCTTGTTGCGGAAGAGGCAGGAGGTCGGCAAGAAGCTTCGCCTGATTAAAGCCGCGTTCATACAAACGTTCCTTGCTTAAGGGGATTGGGACAGCAAAATCAATCTGAAGGGTGGAAATATCATCTCTATAGCAGGCGGAAATATCTTTTTGAAAAACCTCCACTAAAGAGGCATCACCGCGGAATTTAAAGGTGGACAAAATCTCCTTCATCGCATCATTATATTCAAACACCGAAACATTCCTTTGGAGGATATTTTTCCACTGCGGATCATCCTCCCACTTTTTGCAATCATTACAAAGCGTTTCTGCTTCTTGTGGTCTGCAGCAGGCTGGACAGGTGGTGCCTGTAATCTTTTTTAATGATTGATAGCATTCATCACAAGCTTTTTCTTCTGGTAATAGAAGCAAGCTTGTCCAGGAAGCCTTTGCAGACATTTTTTGGTTACAGATTAGACAGATGATTGGAATCATTCCCTTTTTGCTGGTTTTGACAAAGCGGCCTGTCTGAAACAATTTTTGCACATTCGGCCAGCTTCACTAAAAGCGAGGTCATTTCCTGTTTATCAACAAACTCCGCTTTGACAAACATGATTTTTTCTTCCTTTGTCACGTAACGAGGCTCGGTTTTGTTTAAGGTGAGCGCTAAAATATCGTCCAAGCATTCATCACACGTACATGTTAGCTGTAAACGGTTTTGATACTCGTCCAATAAATCCTTCATAATCCGTTCCATTGCATTTACGATCATACTATCGCTCTCCTTGCAAATGAAAATTTTACATTGATTATGCCATACAAAGGATTTATTTAAAAGATTTCTGCTAATTTTTGGTAAGAAGGTCACTTCTTCTTGCTGCCTCATTCATGTTTTGAATATGCCTTTTGGCATCGAGCATTGCTTGTGTTTTGCCAAAATGGAAGAGAATAATGTCTCCGGTTGGATAGGCAGCACTTCTTCCGACCCGTCCTGATATTTGCACAAGGGCACTTTCCGTAAAAATATCATCCTCACTTCCGAGCACTGCGACATCGCTGTTAGGTATCGTGACACCGCGCTCTAATATAGTAGATGTGACAATAATCGGGATATCTCCGATCCGAAAGCTTTTGACCTTTTCTTTTCGCTCCGGATCCTCAGCATGAACCCCAATGATACGCCCATCAAATTTCTGACATATTTGAACAACCTGGTCAATGATGGAAATGGAAGGAACAAATAAAAATGCTTGCTTCTTGCTTTGCAGCTGTGCGGAGATCCACTTTAAAATAACAGTTGGCAAGGTACCCTTTTTTACCTTTTTCCGCCAATCGCCGCACCATTTAAATGCCGGAACTGGGAGCGGATGCCCATGGTAGCGCGCAGGGATTTTCACTGCCTTGCGCTTGTTTTGTTCAACCTCTCTTTTCCACCGTTTTGATGGTGTCGCAGTTAAGTAAATGAGCGAGCTGACAGGCTTTCGTGATTTTTCTACGGCATATTGCAGGGACTTATCAGCCGAATAGGGAAACGCATCAACCTCATCAACGATGATGGCGTCAAAGGCTTCTTTAAATCGTAATAATTGATGGGTCGTTGAAAGGTATAAGGAGGCAGGCTTGTTTCTTTCTTCACTGCCGCCATAGAGGGCCGTGATGTCAACGGTTGGAAAGACTTTCTTTAAACGTGGGGCTAATTCTAGTACAACATCTGTTCGAGGGGTGGCGATGCAGATTTTCTTACCATTTTTCAGTCCATATTCAATGCCGCTAAACAACACTTCTGTTTTCCCCGCGCCACATACGGCCCAAACGAGGAGCTCTTGATGATGACGTATGGCATCCGCGACCTGCTCTGAGGCGTGGGCCTGCCCTTTTGACAGCACACCATCCCACTCTAATGAAGCAGCGGCCTTCCCTTCAGGCGCAGGCCCAACCCAGCGATATAAAGGGGTACACTCGCTTACCCGCCCCATCATAATACAGTTTCTGCAATAATGGCACTGGGCTTCCCCGCAGCGCGCGCAGGAAAAGTAGGCAAAATAAGCAGGTTTATCATTGCCGCAGCGATTGCAGAGTAAACGGTCTTTTTTGCGGGTCACTCCATGGTTTAATTGTATAAACCCTTTTTGATAATGAGTGTGGAGCAGCTCGATCGAGAATGGAAGCTCCGAATGAAGTAATTCCCTACCAAAAAGGTAATGCTGAAGCTGGATGGAATAATCAAAATCATGCTGAAGTGGATTCTGTAGTAGAGGATACAAGCGCCCGATTGGCAATCCTTTCTGGCGGGATAATACTGGAGTCAAGCTATGATGGTGGAGTAAAAATCTCATATGTCACCTCAATCAGATTTTGAGATTTTTCGATAGCGTTTTTCGACACTAATCGCTGTGCGGGATAACTGTGTTGCGATATGGCGGAATTTCATGCCACTGTTGCGTAATTCTAAAAGCTTTCTGTCTTCTAGGGTTGTCCAATGGCGATATGTACGTTTACTGATGTCCTTTGCGGATTGAGAATGATTAGTAGAAACACTCATAACGATCAAACCTTCCTATACGTAATTCCATGAGTATTATGAAGGATTAAAAAGGACATGTCCATAATTTTACTTAAATAAAGGAGAAAAGAACTAGATCTTTCGTACTTTCCCCTCATTTATCCAAACTTTTAAGCCACTTGAATTAAGACTTATTTCCTATACCATCCTAAACCAATTGCACCTTCACCGAGATGTGTGCCAATAACCGGACCAAAATAGCTTGTCAAGCATTCAACATGCGGATATTTCTCTTCAAGCTCCTGCTTCATTTTCGCCGCTTCCTCGGGACGATTGGCATGGATCACAACCGCTCGCATCGGAATCTTTTGTATCGCATCCTCATGAAAAAGTTCAAAAACCCTATTTAACGCCTTTTTACGGGTGCGGATTTTTTCAAATGGAACGATTACTTTATTTTCAAAGTGGAGAATCGGTTTTACCTGAAGCAAGCTGCCAATCAACGCCTGTGCACTGCTTAACCGCCCGCCGTGCTGCAGATTTGTTAAATCATCTACCATAAAGTAGGCACGCATTGATTGCTTCATTTCTTCTAAACGGCCTAGAATGTCATCAGGTGTTTTTCCTGCCTCGGCCATGTTCGCAGCTTCAAGCGCATAAAAGCCCTGCACCATGCAGCTCATCTCCGAATCAAACGGGTACACCTTTAAGTCCTCGACCATTTCGCCTGCAGTTACCGCCCCATTATAGGTACCACTTACACCGCTGGAAAGGTGAATCGAGATCACTGCATCATATTCCTTTGCAAGTCTTTCAAATATAGCAACAAACTCCCCTACTGAAGGCTGTGAGGTCGTCGGAAGTGTCTGCATCTCCTTTACCTTTGCAAAAAATTCTTCGTCCGTTATTTCGATCTCTTCCTGATAGGTCTCCGTGCCAAAGATAACACTTAATGGAATCATATGTATATGGTGCCTTTCGCGCAATTCTTTTGTTATATATGCGGTACTATCTGTTAAAATAGCCGTTTTCATGATTAAATTCCTTCCTACAACGAAATCATCGTTTTCTTTTCATTTTAACGGATACTGTCAGGAATTTCACTAGTTACTGATGGGTTTGTGATTGTTGAAAATTGAAATTAGCCGGATGGTATGGTTGGGGAATGGGAAAGAGAGTGGGATTGAATCACTTGTCTTGTTTTTTGAACCACCTACTTGAATTATTTAACCATCTATCTGATTATTTGAACCAAGTATACTAATTTTTGAACCACCTAATTTAAATTGAACCACGCTCCTTTTTATTTGAACCACCTAAACAATTAATTGAACCACCTACCTCATTTTTTGCCTACCTCACTTAAATCAAATCCCCCACTTCCTAAATAAAAAAGCCAAGCCCTATAAAGAGCCTGACTCTCATTTTACTTCACTTCAACCCAGCCGTTTTTAATCGCAACGACTACAGCTTGTGTACGGTCATTTACATTCATTTTTTGCAGAATATTACTTACGTGGTTTTTAACTGTTTTTTCACTGATAAATAAAGCTTCACCGATTCCGCGATTGCTTTTTCCGTCCGCCAGCATTTGCAGCACTTCACATTCACGACGAGTAAGAATATGCAATGGACGTCGGATTTCTGGTTGTAAGCTCTGAGTTGGGGCAGCTTGTCCTGATGTTGTTGCAAGACGTCTAAATTCATTGACAAGATTATGGGTTACTTTCGGATGTAAGTAGGAACCGCCGTCTGCTACAACTTTTACCGCTTCGATTAGAGTGTCTGCATCCATCTCTTTTAATAAGTAGCCTCTTGCACCAGTTTTCAAAGCGTGTGTTACATAGTTTTCATCATCATGTATTGATAAAATAATGACCTTTGTATCAGCATTCGCTTCGATTAATTGCTTTGTCGCTTCGACACCATTGACTTTTGGCATATTAATATCCATGATAACGACATCCGGCTTATGCGATTCAACGATTGCTAATGCCTCTTCACCGTCATCACCTTCTGCGATTACCTCAAAGCTTGGTTCGAAATCTAAAATGCGTTTTACACCTTCACGAAATAACTGATGATCATCAATAATTACAATTTTCGTCTTCATGCTTACGCCTCCCCACTGTTTATTCTAGTCTATTAGCCATCTATACCGTCAATAAGCCTTTAGAACGTATTTATCATTATTTACCATCTGTTACACAACTTGATACGGAACTTGAATCATGATAAAAGTCCCTAAGCCTATTTTCGAATCAATTGTTATTTTCCCTTCAAGGAGATCGACTCTTTCTTTCATGCCAATCAATCCAAAGGAGGTTTTGTCTTTTTTTCTTTTAAATTGTTCAAGACTAAATCCTTTACCATTATCCTTGATCACCATGGTAAAGGTCTCCTCCGCGGCTTCCACCTTGACGGAAATTTCTGTTGCTTCAGCATGCTTCAACGCATTTGTTACAGCCTCTTGGGCCAGCCTGAATAGTGCAACCTCAAACCTTGGTGACAGCCGCTTTGCTTCAAGACAGCCCAAGCTTTCAAAGTGGATTTTTGTTTTCCCATTATATTCTTCGATTGTATTCATGTATTTTCTGAGGGTTGGAATAAGACCTAAGTCATCAAGCGCCATTGGTCTTAAGTCATAAATAATCCGGCGAACCTCATATAAGGCGTTACGAACATTTTGTCTGAGGTTGCGGATTTCTTTAAAGCCCTCTTCCGGACCGCGTTCCCGGTAAATCCGTTCGATTAGCTCTGAACGCATCATTACATTTGCTAGCATTTGGGCAGGGCCGTCATGGATCTCCCTGGACACCCGTTTGCGCTCCTCCTCTTGGGCTTCGATAATACGTAAGCCAAAGTCCTGCTTCTGCTGCGCATCCTCTAATAGAATGCCGACCTGGCGGATATCCCGATTTAAATAATTTAAGACAACCGTAATCTGACTGACAAGCGACTGGGAACGCTCAATGATTTCTTGCAAACCGAGCAGTCGCCTTTCTAAATCATCACGGCGGTCACGCAGCTGTTTTTCATGCTGCTGGATCATCGTAAGCTCAACTTGCAATTTATGGGCTTTTTCATAAGCCTGTCGGATTTCATCCTCTGAAAACTGTTTAAAATTCTTGCTTACCTCTGAAAGCCGGTTACGAGCTAACCGCGCCTGAACCTCAAGCTGATCTCCCACTTCAATCACATTGCTTACTTGAGTTTTAATATCCCTAAGTTCGACAACCAATGACTCATATTGCTGGCGCGACTGTTCGCCAATTTGGAATATTTCATCCTTGCTTCCATCAACTGTTTGGATCATTTTGTCCAACACTTCATCAAGTACTTTGCTATTTATTTTGTTGGAGTTCACAATCTACCCTCCGATTTTTATACTTAAGCAGTTGTTAATACTTTCCTGTTGATTTACAATTCAGGCTCACGCTTTTAAGCAGTGATCAGGTAGACCCCTATCGTTTTAGCCACCCTTTATACCCGCAAAAATCCTTGCGAAGTCTGCCATTTACATAGTAATAATATCAACTATGAGTTTAACATAGCTATACGAAAAAATAACGATCATTACACAATATTACAAAATTCAACGATTCTCTTTTTAATTTGTCACATTAATAACGATTGAAGTAAAAAAAATGTCGTTTTATAATAATAGAATGCGCCATTTAATTTTCGCTTGCTTGTCAGGAGGTGTACAAGCATGCTTTCACATTATTATACCGTAAAAGGCTATGGAGAGCATGAAATTATTATTCAGAAATCACGTTTTATTTGCTACACAGAGCGAGTGACCACTGAGGAAGAGGCGCAACGCTTTATTCAGCAAATAAAAAAGAAGCATCATGATGCAAATCATAATTGCTCTGCCTATTTGATTGGTGAACACGATCAAATCCAAAAAGCAAATGATGATGGTGAACCGAGCGGAACAGCCGGCGTACCCATGCTCGAGGTGTTAAAAAAGAAAAAATTAAAGGACACCGCAGTCGTTGTCACCCGTTATTTTGGCGGGATTAAGCTGGGGACAGGCGGTCTAATACGCGCATACGGAAAATCTGTTTCCGAAGGATTACGTGAAATCGGAATAGTCGAACGAAAGCTCATGCGCGTCATTCACACAAAGATTGATTATACATGGCTGGGAAAAGTGGAAAATGAATTACGTTCTTCCACATTTTTAATAAAGGATATACATTATTTAAATGATGTTGAAGTGGAAACCTATGTAGAAGAAGAGAAAAAGGATTCCTTTACTGACTGGATGACTGAGCTGACGAATGGGAAAAGTGAGATTTCCGAAGGCGAGGTTACGTATTTAGAACAGGCCGTTCAAATTTAATGAGAATGAGGAGAAATTTATTTTATGAATAGAAAACAGATGAAAAAAATAAAGAAGAAAAGGAAACGTCCGATTTTAAGAAGACTGTTATTTCTAGCTTTGCTGCTCTTGATCTGTGTAGGAGGATATTTAGGGTATGTTTTTTACCAAACGTTCGAAGCGGCAAATGAATCCTATGACGATCTTGGACGTGAAAAATCCAAATTACGTGATCAGGCCGTCAGCATTTCAAATGACCCGGTATCTATTCTGCTTATGGGTGTAGAAAATTATTCAAGCGGTGGAAATGGCGGTCGTTCAGACACGTTAATGGTTGCTACCTTTAACCCTGAGGATCAAACGATGAAGCTCTTAAGTATTCCACGTGATACACGAGTAGATATCCCTGGTGAGGGAAGGGATAAAATCAACCATTCTTTCTCAAAGGGCGGAAAAGAGCTAACCATTGAAACCATTGAAGACTTTTTAAATATTCCAATTGATTACTATGCCACTGTAAACTTCGAAGGCTTTAAAAATATTGTTGATATTGTCGGCGGGATCACAGTTAATGTTCCATTTGATTTTACGCAAAATAGTGATGATCCAAAAGCTGAAAAGCTCGAGTTTACTGAAGGACCGATGGAGTTAGACGGACGACACGCCCTTGCCTATGCAAGGATGCGTTACCAAGATCCAATGGGCGATATCGGCCGTAATGAGCGTCAGCAAGAGGTGGTAAAAGCCGTTATTGATGAAATTGCTTCAGCTGGAACCCTTTTTAAAGTAGATCAAATAACAGATGAAGTTGGTAATAATGTCGAAACAAATATGAAGGTATCTGAACTACTTGGCTTTTATCAAAAATACTCTGGCTTTAACACAAATAAAATTGAAACCATAAAGCTTGATGGTGCAGGGGAAGAGATTGACGGCATTTCCTATTGGATCCCTGAAGATGAAAGTGTCGAAGAAGTTCAAACAGAATTGCAAAACCATTTGGAAATCCAGCTTTCTAGTAACACTTTTGAGAAAGAAGATGAGTTTGATTCAGCAGCAGCATCAGAAGAAGAAAGCAATTAATACGAAGACAGGGACGCCTATCGAAGGCGTCCCTATTTGTTTAAGAGATATGAAAGTATAAATTTTGTACTTAGTTTTGGTGTCTAGCTCCAGCGCCTAGCCCCTCTAGGGTCTAGCCACAAATGAATTGAAGACAAAGAACGTCTTCTATTCATTTGCGTCTTATTTGCCCTAGGCTGAGCAAGGCGCTTGCGCATTTCTTATGCTTAATTGTTTTTTTGCGGTTTTTTTACAGCTGTTAATCGTTTAAAGGTATTAATTAGTGGCTTGCGATTTTTACCAATCAGTCCAACTATTTCTGCGATAAACTGAATCGCAATTAGGAGGATGACCATAATGAGCAGCGAAATCCAAAGAGTTGCATTTGAGAAAATGATCGCTGAAAAGCCAAAGCATGCACTAAAGAAATAAATGACTAATACGGCAGATCGATGACTGAAGCCGAGATCCACCAAACAATAATGCAAATGCATTTTATCTGGTGCAGAGATGCTTTTCTTATTTAGGACTCGTCTTATAATCGCAAAGAATGTATCAAAAATAGGTACAGCTAAAACGATAATCGGGATAATAAAGCTGAATAATGTGATGTTTTTAAATAAGCCCAGCATAGAAATGATCGAGATACAGTATCCTAAAAATAATGCACCGGTATCCCCCATGAAGATCTTCGCTGGATAAAAATTATGAATCAAAAATCCTAATGTGCTTCCAATCAAGATAAAGCAAAGGGCGACAACTAGAAATTGATAATCAGCAAAAGCCATGATCAGGATGCTGGTCATTGCAATCGTCGATACACCTGCCGCTAACCCATCGAGACCATCTATTAAATTAATCGCATTTGTAACGGCCACAATCCAAAGCACAGTCACAGGGAAGCTTATATATTCATTCAGTTCTACCATTCCAAAAAATGGAATCGTAAATTTATCAATTAAGAGCCCTGAGGATGCTACAACAATGGCAGCAACTAGTTGCCCTAAAAACTTATATTTCGCTTTTAAAGTGAATTTATCATCCAGTATTCCGACAACCAATATAATAAATGCACCAAGAATAATCTCATTCATATAAATGGATTGTGGTTGCAAATAAAGAAAACCAGCAACTACTCCGCAAAAAATAGCAAGTCCGCCAAGTCGCGGCATAAGATCTTTATGAATTTTACGAGCATTTGGTTGATCAGTTGCGCCGATTTTTACTGCCAGCCTTTTTATCAATGGTGTAACAAGTACAGCCACAGCAAATGCAAGAATAAAGGCTATAATGTAGTCAATATAAGAATGCATATCATATCCACCCACTCGTGTGAGAAATTAACATCTCCTCAATCATAGCAAAAATTTATAAACTTTCAATTGTTATTTTTTTAATGTTTTATTACATTTCTTAAGTATTATCATTAACAGTCAGGTTAAAACCTATTTCATTGACATTGTAATTGAAACATTTACTATTTTTTTAAGATGCTGCTGTAAAATGTTAACAGTTTTTTCTCCTCAGAATTCCAATTATATGTTTTATTAAAGGCTACTCTACCATTATTTCCCATTTTTTTCGTCATCTGTTGATCCTCTAAAAGCGTAATGATTGCTCTTGAGATTGATTGTGGGTTCTCCGGATCGACTAATAGCCCGCTATTAGCAGATTCAACCACTTTCCTATAATGCGGGAAATCTGACGCAATAACGGCAACACCAGCAGCCATGTATTCGAAAAGCTTGTTCGGCAAACAAACCAGATGATTAGGTACAGGCAAATAAGGAATGATCCCGATCGAAGCGTTTGCTAGATATGCCTCTATTTGCTCATAGGGTACTTTGCCTTTAAATTCGATTTTTTCCTCTAATCCTTCAGACTTCACTTTATCATGAATAAACTGTTCGAAGGAACGTGATTCAAAACTGCCAACGAACAGAAGCTTTGCTTCCGGCTTGCTTTTAGCTACCTGAGTGAAGCCATCTATTAACTCATTTATCCCTCTAATCGGAGTTATACCACCTAAATATAAAAGATAATCATTCTTTTTAGGTTTACTTTCCGTAGAAGCAAACATTTCAGCTAAAGGATAATTTTCAATCTTGCATGAATGGTAAGAAAGATAACGTTCGCCTACCTCATCTGTCGTATAAATAACACCGCTTAAAAATGGTATACATAGTTTTTCAATTAATTCGTAAGCAATACGAATAGGCTTTTTAAGCCATGGTTTTAAATATTTTTTGCTCATGATCGCATTTGGATAATGCTCATGCACATCAAAAATAACCGGTTTTTTTGTTAATAGCCTTAAAAGTACACCGACTGGCAAAAGCTCTGGATCATGAAAGTGATACAAATCAGCTTCTGTTTTTCTCGCAAGCTTTAAGACAGAAAATGATCGAAAAAATCGTTTCCATTCCTTTTTTGGCTTTTCGATTGGAATGAGCTCGATCGGATCGTTTTCGTTTATTTTTTCCGGTTTAGGCGCCACAAGTGTCACATGATAACCGGCTCTTGCTAATGATTTGCATTGTTTATGGTAAATACGTCCATCGTACGCATGATGAACTGTCGTTAATACACAGATTTTTTTCATTCTATCAGTTCCTTTTAGCAATCAAAGTTGTAACTTTTCCATTTATACTTTACACTATTATATTGACAATTTCTAATTTTTTATCGGAAGGAATTCATATGAAAATCGTCTATATTACACAGCATTTTCCGCCGGAAATTGGCGCAGCACAAGGCCGGGCCTATGATATGAGCAAAAATCTATCTTTCTTGGGCCATGATTTACTCGTGCTGACGACTTTTCCAAACTCGAGTAATACAAATAAGCTTTTTAAAAAAGAAACAATAAATGGTCTAGAGGTATACCGTTCCTTTAGAATCAAAGATACGAAAACAAGCTCTATAAGACGACTTGCAAATTACCTATCATTTATGATTTCTAGTATTTTTAGCGGATTGCTGGCGAAAAAGCCTGATATTATTTATGCTACCTCTCCACAGCTTTTTCAGGGAGTAACAGGCTATATTTTAAGTCGCATCCATCGTGCTAAATTTGTTTTTGAAGTACGTGATCTCTGGGTAGACTTTGCTGAGCTGCTCGGACAATTCAATAATAAAAAACTGCTTAATCTTGCAAGAAAGCTTGAAAAATTCCTTTACAGAAAAGCAGATTTAATTGTAGTCGTCACCAATGGATATAAAACAAGGCTAATCGAGCAAGGGATACCTGAACATAAAATGATCGTGATCCCAAATGGTGTGGATCCTTCTGCCATTAAGCCATATAAAAAAGATCATACAATAAAAAAAGAATTTGGCCTAGAGGATAAGTTTCTAGTCCTTTATACAGGCAATATCGGAGCTGCTCAGGGCCTTCATACCGTTTTATCTGCTGCAGAACAACTAAAAGATGATCCAACTGTGTTTTTCTTATTTATCGGCGAAGGGGTAGAGAAAGAAGTCCTAAAGCAACAGGCAGCATTATCACAATTAACGAATGTTCTTTTTCTCGATAGCAAAAAAAAGGACGAGCTTACCGCATTTTATCATGCTGCAGACATCGGTATTGTCAGCTTAAAAAAGCATCCATTATTTGAAATTACCATTCCTTCAAAAGTGTTTGATTATATGGCTGTCTCCCTTCCTGTCTTAATCGGTGTAGATGGGGAAGCAAGGGAAATCGTTGAAAAAAACCAAGCCGGTTACTTTTTTGAACCGGAAAATCCAGCCGACTTTCTGCGGGTATTAAAATATGCTCAAAGCCAGCAGGAGAAGCTGAAGCAGCTTAGACCTGAACTTCCGAATAAACTGCTTACATCCTTTAACCGAAAAAAACTGGCAGAGGAGCTTTCTGAAGCCCTAAACAATTTGACGGATGCACCTAAGCAGACGTTACATAAAAAGACGACCAAATCTAATGAGTAGTTGGTCGTCTTTTTTATCGTTTAGGAAATTATAAATTTCATTGAACTGTGGATAAGCACTGCGACATCCAGCTCCAGCGCCTATCGCCTATCAAACTTCAGATCACCTCCCTACGATAAGTCAACATCGGTTCGCTTCGCTTACCGTGTTTCCTTTATCTCAGTCGATGCTCCTCCAGTTTGTACGGCGATGACCAAGGCGCTTGCGCTTTTGTTCCTAGGACTGAAATGGTTCCGGCTTATCTCTTCGTTTGCCAAAGTGATAAAGAATCGCTTCCACAATTCGTCTGGAGGCTTGGCCGTCACCATATGGATTTGACGCTTTTGACATGCTTTCATATGTTTCTTTGTTGTTTAACAGCTCATAGGCCAGGTTATAAATGGTTTCCTCATCTGTTCCTGCCAGTTTTAATGTCCCTGCTTCAATTCCTTCAGGACGCTCTGTTGTATCCCTTAGAACAAGAACTGGTACACCTAGAGATGGTGCCTCTTCTTGCACACCGCCGGAATCAGTTAAGATAATGTGGGCTCTTGAAGCAAAGTTATGGAAATCATAGACACCTAATGGTTCGATCAAATGGATTCTTGGGTCATTTCCTAAGATTTCATCTGCTACCTCCCGTACAGCTGGATTCAAGTGTACTGGGTAGACAACTTGAACATCATCATGTTCATTAATAAGGCGTTTAATCGCACGGAACATGTTTCTCATTGGATCTCCCAAGTTCTCCCTGCGATGGGCCGTTAATAAGATCATTCTGTCAGAACCGACCTTATCAAGAATTTCATGAGAGTATGTATCTTTAACAGTTGTTTTAAGCGCATCAATCGCTGTATTACCTGTCACATAAATCGATTCACTTTTTTTATTTTCTGTTAACAGATTTTGCTCTGCTGCATTTGTTGGAGAAAAGTGAAGGTCTGCTATAACCCCTGTAATTTGGCGATTGATCTCCTCTGGAAATGGAGAATATTTATTCCAAGTACGTAAGCCTGCTTCCACATGGCCCACTGCAATTTGATTGTAAAAGGCAGCCAAGCTCGCGACAAACGTTGTTGTCGTGTCTCCATGGACAAGAACGAGATCAGGATTTACCGTCTTCATGACATCATCTAAGCCTTCTAATGCTTTTACTGTCACTCCTGTCAGTGTTTGACGATCCTTCATGATGTTCAAATCATGATCAGGTGTTACGTCGAATAATTCTAGGACTTGATCAAGCATTTGGCGATGCTGAGCTGTTACCGTTACAATTGAATCAATTTCGTCTGGATACTTTTCAAGCTCTAACACAAGCGGTGCCATTTTAATGGCTTCTGGCCTTGTTCCAAAAATTGTCATCACTTTTATTTTGCGATCCATATTAATGTCTCCTTTAATGCGTTCTATAAACTAAATTAGCATATTCTACATCATTCTACAAATTTCACTTTTGTTACAAAAAAGGTGGTGCCATTATTGAACACCACAACCATACATGTATATGCCTATATGCTTTTATATAACTCCACTAATTTTTTGCTTTCCTTTTCCCACGTTAACACCTTTTGTGCTTCCAAGCAGTTTTGTTTATAAAATGAATATTGGTTAACAATCTCTTTAATTCCATTAACAATGCCCTCTGTGGTTTCTTCTGCTAAAACACCTGTTTTATACTGATCAATGACGACAGCTTTCCCCGGATGATTCGAAGAGACACAAGGAATGCCTGCTTGGATATATTCAAATATCTTATTTGGTGTTGAGTAATAATTGTTTTTAGAAATCTTTTCATACATAACAAGTCCTATATGTGCTTGCTGGGTATAGTAGATTAATTCTTCTGATGGTACTTGATCATGGAAAAAAACCTTCTTTTTAAGGCCCAGGCTGTGAACAAGCTCAATTAGTTCATCTTTTAAGATCCCTGAACCTATTAACACTAATTTATAGTGATCAGGCAGCTGTTTCATCGAATGAATAATCAGCTCTAAGCCGCGATAAGGAGAGAAGCCCCCCTGATAGATTAAAATACGATCATCTGCTTGAAAAGGAAATGTCCATGACTCAGGCACTTTCGAGGACACAAGCTGATTTTGATCAACAATCGGGATGTTTTGAATAAGAACACTTGGTTTTTCCCCATTACGCTCAAATAAATAATCCCTTAAATAAGCGTTCACTGTTACTAAATAATCAAGCTTACGAAACAGCTTCTTTTCCATGCGATAGCCAACAAACCGATCCAGCTGATTCCGTCCGGCCATTTCATTAAAGATTTCATGAGAATCATAGATCAGCTTTGCCGAAAAGTCTTTGGCAAGCATGGTGCCCTGCCATAGTGTGTTTAAATCATGGCAATGGATCACATCAATATCCATCTTCTGTACAGATTGCTTTACCTTTTTATAAAACTCATAATAGGCCAGATAATCCTTTACAATCTTTATAACAGGCCTCCGCGCTGCCCAAACCAGCATGCTTTTAAAGCCAGATTTTCTCTGGCTCTTTCCTTTATGCTGTGAGATTTGTGCCTTCATGTTTTTCACTGTAATTTGGATATGTACGAGCTTAATGTTTTCATGTAAAAAAGGAGCAGGCTCATTGTATTCCTTCACACAAGCGAGATGGATGACATGGCCTGCCTCAGCTAATGCAAGAGCCTCCCTTTTGACCCTTGCATCATAATGAATATCTTTATACAAAAGCATTAAGATATTCATTTCGCAACACTGCTCTTCATAAATTGATCATATTCCGTTACGATCGGTCCTGTTTCCCCGACCGCTTTTTGTTCACCTAAGTGAATCCATACAACTCGATCACAAATGGATCTTACAAGATTTGATGAATGGGTGACGAGAATCACTGTACGGTCTTGTTTGATTTTCTCCATAATAGCTTGTCTGCATTTTTGTTGGAAAGCGGTGTCCCCTACTCCTAATACTTCATCAATAAGGAGGATTTCCGGGTCTAATGAAATCGCTGTGGCAAAAGCTAATCTTGATTTCATCCCAGCTGAATAAGTTCTAACCGGCTTATAAATAAAATCGCCAAGCTCAGAGAATTCAATGATTTCATCAATCTTTTCATCGATCGTTTTCTTGTTATGACCAAGAAGCAGCCCGTTCAGGTAAATATTTTCAATTCCTGGCAATTCAGGCTGAAACCCGGCACCTAATGATAGTAAAACAGGATGCTCTTCTTCATGGATAAGAAATTCGCCTTTATCAGGTGAGATCAACCCGCTTAACAGTTTAAGCAGCGTGCTTTTTCCGGATCCATTTCGCCCAATGATTCCAAGAACTTCGCCTTTTTTAACCTCAAAGTTCAAACCCTTTAATGCCCAAAAACGATCATCTTTTTTATGAAGATTTATTAACTTTTTTAAAGGTTTTTCCGTAAACTCCGGATACGAAACCCAAAGATCTTTTACTTCAATTATATTTTGAGTCAATTAAATCACCTTGGCATATTCTTTTTCATTTTTATTTAACAAGCGTAATCCCAAATATAAAATAAACACGGAAACAATTGTTAAGATAAATAACGGTAAAAACTCCGGCGGTCTTCCGTAAATCAGCACATCACGATAAGATTCTAAAAAGGTCGTAAACGGATTTAAATATAGGACCGGCACCAGGCTTTTAGGTACATCACTCATTTCAAATAAGACAGGTGATAAGTACAAAAGCACCCTGGAAATATACTGCATCATATTTTTAATATCCCTTAAAAATACCCCCAGATGCGCAAGGAATATCATGACTCCCAACAAACAGAAGGCATTTACAATAAAAATCAACGGGAAGTAAAGGACATTCCATGTGTAATCAATTCCATAAATCGCAAGGAAAATAAACAACACGACCACACTAATTAAATATTTAATACAGTTCACTAATAGACGGACAATGAGGAAAATGATCTTGGGGACATAAACCTGCTGCAAGATATTTCCCTTTGATGATATCGCATTTGTTCCTTCAACAAGACAAGCCGTTACAAATTTCAATGGAATTAATCCAGTAAATATAATGATCGGATAATCCGGACTGCCTTTTTTAAGTATGACAACAACTAATAAGTAAAAAACCGCCATATAGAAAATTGGGTCTAATATCCACCATAAAAAACCAAAATAGGTTCTTGAAGTATTAGCTTTAAAGTCAGAAGTGGTCAAGTGATAGATTAAATCCTTGTTGGCTTTAATGGCTTTGATTGTATCAATAAACATACACGTTCTCCTAACCTACAAAATGTTGCATCCTTATAATAATAAACTTAGTTCAGACTGCTTTCAAGTTTTTACTTAATGACTATCCAACAATGGATTTATTCTGTTCACAATATGTTTAAACTTCCCTATTTAATTGGCTTTCAAGAGCCCAAAAAGAGAAAGACGACCATAAAAGATTATGGTCGCAAAGGATCATTTCATGATTTCTATCTTAATAAATCAAATATATTGATAAAGATTACCGAAATTAATGTAATCAACGTCTTCAGGATAATTCTTCACAATATTTTTCGTATCAAAAATTTGTTTTTTGGCCATACCGCTTAAATCGTCTTTTTCAATTGATTTAAATTCACTATGGTCCGTTAACACTAACACTAAGCTTGAATCTTTTACAGCTGCTTTAATATCTTGTTCAACCCAATCTTTTTTAACATGCGGGTCATAGGCAATCACTTCTGCACCTGCAGCCTTTAAGTGACCATAAATATCCATTGCCGGGCTCTCACGAACATCGTCCACATTTCCTTTATACGTAAGACCAAAGACCGTGATTTTTTTACCCTCAAAACCATTGAGGATTTTCGCTGCATGCTCCACAACAAATGAAGGCATTGATACGTTAATATCTCTCGCCTGGTAGATTAATTTCGCTTGTTCAGGTGCTTCCGCCACAATAAAATATGGATCAACAGCTAAACAGTGTCCGCCAACTCCAGGACCTGGATGATGCAGGTTTACACGCGGATGCTTATTGGCCATTTCAATAACATCTAATGCATTAATCTCAAGCTTTGTACAAATTTTAACAAGTTCATTTGCTAATGAAATATTAACATCGCGATACGTGTTTTCCATCAGCTTTGACATTTCCGCTGTTTTTGCATCAGTTAAAATCAATTCACCTTGCACGAATGTACGATAAACATCTGCACCTGCTTTTTTACAAGCCTCGGTTACACCGCCAATAATGCGGTTATTATAAATCAGTTCATGCATGATTTGACCAGGAAGTACGCGCTCTGGGCAGTGTACAAGGAATAAGTCTTCCCCAATTGTATAACCTGCTTTTTCTAATAGCGGTTTTACATGATCATCTGTTGTACGAGGTGCAATTGTTGATTCAACAATCACCGTATTATTCTTTTCGAGATAAGGAATAATCGTTTCAACAGCACTTAATACATATTTTAAATCAACTGATTTATATTGATCATCTTTATTTGGCGTTGGTACAGCGATAATAAAAGTGTCTGCTTTTTCTGGTTTAGTAGAAGCCTTGAATTTTCCGGATTCCATCACATTTTCTAATGCTTCCTGCAAGCCAGGCTCTTCTATATGAATTTTCCCTTGATTTAATGAGTCAACAACATCTTGTTGAATATCTACTCCAAGCACGTCTACTCCATGCTTAGCAAACATAATCGAAGTCGGAAGGCCAATATAACCAAGACCAATTGTGACTAACTTCATAGTTCATTTCCTCCAGTATATACCAATATGTTAATTTTCAATTTCTCTTACCACATTACAACTTACTATCTACCATGTCAATTATCTGAACAAGTTAGAAAAGCGCAAGCGCCTTGATCAGCCAAGGGCAAGTACTAGACCCTAGAAAGGCTAGGCGCTGGAGCTAGAAACAAAAAACAGGTTAAAATTGGATACTTTCTTACCTTACATGACAGAGCACAAGCTGAACATGTGCCTAAGCCATGATTTCATTTAATTCAGACTGAACCATTTTATTCTTTCCGCACTGATTACGTACCCTGCTTGCGGAATTTGCTGATTTTTCCAGAAAGATTTCAGGGTTGTGATATAAATCCTCAATGGCATCTGCTAAACCGAGATAATCTTCCTTCGGGGCTAAATAGCCGCATGTATCATCGATAAATTCCGGAATGGCGTATACACTGCTTGTTACTGGAACTAGTCCGCTTGACATTGCCTCCCCTAAGGATACCCCTTGAGAATCCATTCTGGAAGGACACAAAAAGACTCCATGCTTTTTATGCTGTTCAGCTATTTCCTCTTGAGATAAAAAGTAATTATGAAGATGTACGTTTGGAATATTGCGTATCGGTGCCACGACTTCATCGAATAATGGACCTTGGCCGTATATATTAAATTCGAGTTCATTAAAAAACGGCTTATCCTTTAATGTCAGTATTGCTTTAACCGTCAAATCATTTGCATATGTTCGTGAAGCAAATGGCCGAATCGTCAATATTTTTTTTCTCTGTTCCTTAGACTTCTCTACATAATTAAATAATTCATCATCAATCATATTGTGGATAATACTATAATTCTTCACAATACTATTTGTGTCTTTTTCAGCAACATTTTCTTTATACCAATTAGAAACAAAAATAAACTTTATTTGATCATCCTTTGTATTATAGATGTCATGCATAAAATCTAATTGCTGCTGATTTCTTTCTGCATATGCCAAACTTTCACGCAGACTTTTTGTGTCATTGTAAAAATTAAACCAGCGTCGATACCATTTAGTAGTTTCAAAGCCGTGTACCCATACGAGTTTAGGGGTATTTCGGGCTTTTGATTTACGAACAGACCTATACATTCTTTCATTAATGAAATGGAATAATAGTTTTTTATAAGGCTTGCTATCCAATAAACCCGTCAGCACATCTTCTCCGCCTATAAACACCGGTATACCCTCATATTCATAATGAGCCACACTGGTAGGTGAAGTATTAAGTCTATAGATTGCAACATTAATGCCTTGTGCTTTATAGCCTAAGACCCGTTTATGAATAAACATGTTTTGATAATACGTATTTTTTTCCGGATAAACATTGGTGATGATTAAATGGTCAACCTCTGGATAACGAGAATATAGTTCTTTTTTGCTTTCTTCGTTCGTCATATTATAAGCGGAAACAGTAAATTCGGATATCTTCGCTTCTCCAGTTCCTGTTAACCGAATCCCTAAAGAATAACTTACAACAGATTCAGGGAAACTAAGATTCATCTCGCATCCTAATGGGTTATATTGAACATAAATTTTTTGCTTTTTCCGGTCATAACCGATGATCACTTGTTGGATTTGTAAGCCATTATCGATTTCACCATCAATTTTGGCCACGTATGTGAATTTTGAATTCAACTTTGTGTTCACAGCTTTATTCTGATCATAATAAATAATAAGTGGCCGTGCATCCTTGTTTACCTGTTGAACCTTAATGGTTAAATCATCAGCATTCTCTATTGAAACTTTGTATGTTGAATCTGTATATTTTGGCCACTTATCTACATAATGGTTCACTTCGACTGGATCACTTTTCAACATACGTTCCCCTCCTGTCATAACGATACAAAACATGTGATTTCATAAACTTACCTAATTCTCTTTCTAAGTTCCCAATATTTCATTTGCAATTTTCCCAATTTCGAATTTTGCAGTTTGGATAATCGTTTTTGCAGATCATTAATTGTTTGTTCTTGCTGTCTTATTTTTTCCTGTAAAGAAGCTGATACTTTTCCATCACTGACTGCAGCTTTATCCCGTGCTTCAACTTCATTAAGAATGGAAGATATAATTTGTTTAAATTCAGTTTCCATCTCTTTTTTATCTTCAATAAGACGATCAACAAGCTTATTCAGTCTTTCATATTCGTCTTTATCCACACTTACCTTTTGATCAATTGTTGTATCCATTTAAATCTGCTCCTTTCACAATACCTTACAGTATAGAGAAAACGATTATTCCTTCTCTTTCCACAGTAAATGGATTAGCCCGGGAATTTTTTCAGCACCATCTTTTCAAAAACCTTTGCAGCTTCTTTCGCATCATTTAGAGGAGACAGATATGTGATATTCTCACTTTGGCTTAGGATGCTTCCTTCTTCATAAACTCCCCAAATATCTGTTCCGCTTCCTTTATAATCACTTAGTTTTGAAGGCAAATATGGATTAATTGGTTTGTTGTCTTTCGTAGTTGAATCATTAACAACTAAGCAATCAAATTTCGTACATAAATTTAAGAATGGATAGAAATCAACAAATCCATTAACGATAATTGAGTCTTCTAGCGGATCATTTTTTAGTTGTTCTTCTAACTCTCCCGGTTTTGAGGTAAAGACATGAATGAGAACCCGGTCCTTAACCTCACTTGTTGCTTCTTTTAATCCATCAAATAAATCATTGAGATTTCTTTTACTGTAGAAATTTCCAAAATATGCGACATTTACATGCTCATTAGATAACAATGGGTACTCAAACTCTTCCATATGATAATACTTTTCTGGAAGTGTTGGATGTGGCTCAATAATCGCTTTTTGTTGAATAAGCGGCTTAACTTCTTTAATTGGAAACATGTCCATCATATATTGAAACTGATTCTTATTTGTAAAAATCAATTCGTCAGCAAAAATATAAGGCAAATATTCACACCAGAGAAACAGACTATTATCGTTTGGAGATGGGTATCCTGCCTTTTTTACAGCTGCTTCAAGTTTTTTCACATAAGCCGGTTCTGTGATATCGACAACTCGTTTTTTCGCTTCAATATCATAAATTAATGGATCTGAAAACTCCGCAATCCATTTCGTTTGAGGATATTTCATTTTATACTCATAAGCTAAAAAGTGAGAGGCTGCCCACATAGCACGGCTGAAAACCTGCTTATGCACTCCATTTTTTTCAACTAATTCTTCTGCACCTTCCATACCCAAATCGACAAATTTTCTGATATGTGCCCAATGAGAAAAGCTTGAAGGTGAATTGATCGGCAAGCGAACGTTAATTAAGTCATCAACCATCTGGTTTAAAGACACATTTTTGTTTCGCACTTTATCCATCATATTATAAATAACATCCGATACCTTTCCTGATTCCCTCATGCGCTTTGCCATAACATTTCCTGCTGTGTCATTATATGGCGGAAAACAATAAGATACAACTAATTGTTCTACCCTATCATGGTTTAATAAATTATACGGAAAATAAATGAATTTTTTGTTTGTAATAGCATTAATAATTCGGTCATATTCATCTTTATGTTCTTCGTAATAGTTTTGAATAAAGGAACTTTGAGCATTTATTTTACGCTGTATAAATTTTCGTTTTATAGGTGATATATAATCTAGTGAAAGTAATTCATTCAGTTTTGCAATACATTCCAGCCGTTGACTTACGTTAAAATCAAACGTCATGGCTTGTCTTGAGATTGAATTTTCTCTTAAGGTTCGGTAGTATACAACTTTTTTGGTCACAGGAGCCACTACATACTGCAGATCATTTTTTACAGTTAGCTCTGTGAAAAAGACGACATCTTCGCCGCTCTGAAGACTTTCGTCATATTTGTATTTTTGTACATATAAAGTTGGGATTAACTTGCAGGCATTAAGTGTCAACACCGTATAAAGCTTATCATATGGACTATGTTTGCTAATAACGGACTTTAAGATTTGCCTATTAATTGGATTCGAGGCCTGGACTTTCCCATCTTCCTCAACATTAAAAATTTGTGAGATAACGACTGTGTTTTGGTCTGCTAAGTTATACATTTCTTCCAAAAAGTTACTTGAAACGTAGTCATCATCATCAATAAACGTACAAAATTGGCGGCTCGCCATCATAATTCCCTTATTACGTGCAATAGACGCACCGGCTTCTTCGAGGATAACCACCTTAATATTTTCCAATTGCCGTTCAGCAATAAACTGATTAATTAAATCCTCTGTACGGTCTTTTTCTCCATTAATAATGACAATCACTTCAAATAATGATGCATCTAAAGTCTGATTTGCTAACGATTCCAAACATTTTATAATAACATTTTCACCTTTATAGGTTGGCAAAATGATACTGATCCCTTTTTCATATAGAGGATTTTCTTTCTTACGAACACCCTCTTCTATCGATTCGTATCCCAATTTTTGAGCACGAATTTGTCTTACCTTTTCTAAACGCTTAACTATTTCTTGTTTCAGCATTATTTTTTACCTCTTCCAGCAATTTTTTTCTTTAACTCCCAGTATTTTATTTGAATCCGTCCAAAACGTGATCTTCTTAACACTTTGTAGCGATGTTCAAGTAAATTGATTTGTTTACTCATATCTTCAATTTTATTTGACTTTATTAGAGCATCCTTTAATGCATCTTCTTCTTTATTTAATAATTCGACTGTTTCAATCTGCAGTTGACGTATGAGCTCTTCCTTTTCTTGGCGATCTTCTATTAAGGATTCATGTAATATTTTTAATTTTTCAAGCTCTTCTTTTTCTTTTAATAATTCCTGGCGCTCATTTTTATACTTATTTAGTTCATTCATGTAGTTTTCAATTCGATCAAGATATTCTCTTTCCACTTCATAGAACGCATTTTCTAGTTTTTGAACTGCTTGAGCAGTATATAACGGTGCACCTTCCTCTGATGAAGCTTTGCATATAACCCCGGTCCACTTTCCAAGATATGTAAAAGACTCGATAGAAAAATGTCCTTTTAATTGCTCCGCTAACAACGAATAAAAATAGGTTCTTTTATGATCAATAAAATCATTAATTCCAAACGGTACTGTTACAATTAATTTCCCGCCAGGCTTAATATGTTTACTAACCTTTTCTAAAAACGAATCAGGATCGCTTATATGCTCAATAACCTCTGTTAAGAGAACCGTATCATAATCTAAATCAATTTCATGATCAGTCATAAAATTGCTAACCCGGAAGGTAACAGACTGTTGAACCGATGGATGTTCTTTTTTAAGTTCTTCTTTTGCATAATCGATTGCATCGCTCGAAATATCGATTCCATCAACCTTTTTGCCTTCACGTCCCAATAAAATTGCGTTGATTCCCTGAGAACATCCAATATCTAAAATCTTGTTTCCTTCTACATGAGTAACAATCCAATTGATTCTTTCTCTCGTTTTTTTACTAAAATCAGCCCCTAAAACTCCATAGTAAGCTTCATTTACACGATCTATAATAAGATTTCCCAAGATAACTCCTCCAATTTATTGTACAAAAATCTTTATGTATAGACTTTGCAATAATTTATATTGTAATTCCCCTTTTAGACTCCATTTATTATATCGAAAATTGTCTAATTTCAACAACCATAAAAATGCAGGATAGAAAAAAGCTAGCATCGTTTAAAACGACCACTAGCTTTTCCATCCTATTTCCCGCTCTTCCATTTATAAAAATCAGTATTCCTTGTGCAATAGCAGCAGCCGCTTGGTCTTGGTAGATCTCAGTTCCATCTACATTTGTTGCAGAATGGCCTTTCGCCCGATAGAAACGTACACAATTTCATGTCTTTTCATCTCTGCAAGCGAATAACAATTTCTTCCGTCAAATACTCTTGGATTTTTCATTAGTTTTTTGTAGTTTGCAACAGGGTATTCTTTTATCTCCACCCATTCAGTACCAATAAAGGTTAGCTCTGCGCCACGTATTGCCTCATCAATCGATGTGCAGTAAATCACATGATCTCCTAGCATTTTTTTCGCATTGTCGGTGGCGATGGGATCATAGACAGACACGATTGATCCGTTTTCTAACAATTTTTTTGCCAGCACTAATGATGCTGATTCTCTAACATCATCTGTGTTCGGTTTAAAGGACAGGCCTAATAAGGCGACTTTCTTCCTATATAAATCTCCGGCAATATCCGTTGCTTTTTGCAGTAATAAAAGAGGCTGGTGATTGTTTACTTTTATAACGGATTCAAGCAGTTCAAAGTCATGCTTTACATTTCCGGCAAGCTGCACCAATGCTTTTGTGTCCTTTGGAAAGCATGACCCGCCATAGCCGATTCCAGCTTGAAGGAATTTATCCCCGATTCTGCTATCAAGGCCGATACCCCTCGCAACATCCTCAATATTCGCTCCAAGCTTTTCGCAAATATTCGCAATCTCATTAATAAAACTAATTTTCGTTGCGAGGAATGCATTTGATGCATATTTAATCATTTCCGAGCTTTTAATATCCGTTCTTACGATTGGAATGTTTAAAGGTTTATACATCGTTTCAATGACATCACCGGCATGCTGGCAGGCTGATCCAATCACAATGCGATCACCTTTAAATGTATCCTGAATTGCAGAACCCTCCCTCAAGAACTCAGGATTGGAAACGACTTTAACTTGAAGATGGGGTGCTTTATATTGATTTAGCAGCTCTTTCACCCGATGATTTGTCCCCACTGGAACCGTGCTTTTAATGGTTACAATCACATGATCCGTCATATGCTCGGCTATATCCTTTGCTGCAGCTTCTACATATGATAAATTTGCTGAACCATCTCTATTTTCAGGTGTGCCAACGGCTATGATAATGACTTCCCTTTCGGAATAAGCCTCTTTTGGAGAGGTTGTAAAATAGAGACTCCGTCTTTTAGCATTTTTTTCGAGCAGCTCCTCAAGACCCGGTTCATAGATTGGTGACTTCCCCTGTTTCAACAACCTGATTTTTTCTTCATTTATATCAATACATATCACTTCATGCCCGATTTCAGCTAAACAAACGCCCGTTACCAACCCGACATAGCCTGTACCTGCTACCGTTACCTTCAAGGTATTTGCCCCCTTGTATTTTAACGATTCAAATATTCCTCTTGATTCATGATTTTACTTAAATAGTCCAGCAAGTCATTTTTCAATTCATCTCTTTCCAATGCAAAGTCAATCGTCGCTTTAATGAAACCAAGCTTGTCTCCAACATCATATCTCTTCCCATGGAAATGATAGGCCAGGATGCTTTGTCTTTTTAATAATGCTTTCAATGCATCTGTTAATTGAATTTCGCCGCCGGCACCTGGGGCTTGATGTTCCAAAATATCTAAAATTTCAGGAGTTAGAATATACCTTCCCATGATGGCGCTATTTGATGGAGCTTTATCAATACTTGGTTTTTCAACCAAATCTACGATGCGGTATATTTTTTCTTGCAACTGCTCTTCCTCATAGCTGACGATACCGTATTTCGATACATCCGCTTGATCGACCTTTTGAACCCCTACAACCGCTTGGTCATATTGGTGAAAAACATCGATTAGCTGCTTTAAGCAAGGGACTGAACCGTTTGTTTGAACAATGTCATCTCCAAGCATAACAGCGAAAGGCTCATTGCCGATGAATCGTCTCGCACAAAAGATAGCATGTCCAAGGCCTTTTGGCTCTTTTTGGCGTATATAATGAATATTAGCAAGCTCTGATATGCGTTGTACATCCTCGAGAATATCCCATTTCTCTTTGCTTGCTAATGTTTCTTCAAGTTCATATGATTTATCAAAATGATCCTCAATTGCCCGCTTGCCGCGACCACTTACAATTAAGATGTCTTCAATGCCAGAAGCTACAGCTTCCTCAATAATATATTGAATGGTCGGCTTATCAACAATTGGCAGCATCTCCTTAGGCTGTGCTTTCGTTGCAGGTAAAAATCTTGTCCCCAGTCCTGCTGCAGGAATAATCGCTTTTTTAATTTGCATAGATACTCCTCCTTAAAGTGTTGATTTCGTTTGTATGCCATTTGTGATGCAGAGTCTAGTGATTGTTCGTATCATGAGCAGGAGTACAAACTCATTCTCTCCTTACCTACATATATTCATTTTATTGTATTTTATCAATAGAAAAGTTAAGGATTCGTTAATTTTCTATAAAGAATTATTTTCTAATCTTCCCCAAAAAAACATGAGGCTAAATCAAAAGACTTACCTTTTGAAACAGCCTCATTTTGGGAGTTTAATGTATTAAGCTTTGGAAGGAAGGGGTTAGTGTTTCCGAAATGGCACCATTTCCTCCTAGTATATAAAAATACTCCAGTCCATTAATATTCTCAGAAACAACAGATGGGATGCTATTTTTATCAACAAGTAATAATGGTGCATTAAACTTTGCCGCTAAAACAGAGCCTGTAAGAGCATCTGCAAAGTTAAAACCATACGTAAAGAAAATCTTGCTTTGGTCAAGAGATAAGCCGTTTAAAATTTCAACCGCTGTGGCAAAGCGGTCAGCGCCTCTTAACCTTGTGGAATTTTCTAACTGTTTCTCAATTTCTGGACTAACCACACCTGTTCCACCTACGATAATTGTTTCTTCAACACTCGAAAGGATTTGGCTGACATTAGTCGTAACCTTCTCCTTCTCTGTTAACAAAATCGGATAGCCTTGTCGAGCTGCATAAGGAGCAATTGCTAACGCATCAGGGTAATTTCTCCCATATGCTAGGATTGCTTTTTCAAAATTGCCGCCAAGCTTTTGGGCAATTTTAACAGAGGTTTCAAACCGGTTGATACCTGAGATCCTTTCGACAGGTAGTTTTAGTTCTGTTTCGATTGTTTTCTTGACAGTGTCGCTAATCGCACCAACCCCGCCAAGGATAATCACATTTTTTGCCTTAAGGCGCTTGATTTCTTCCTTTGTAGCAGGTGTCAGCTTATTATTATGCGTTAAAAGGATCGGTGCATCATATTTATAAGCTAACGGACCGCCTGCAAGAGCATCAGGGAACATATCACCTCTAGCTAAAATGACTGTGTTCGCTTGATCCCAACCAGCCTTGGAGATTTGAACCGCCGTTTTATAACGGTCAATTCCAGAAATTCGTGAACCAATGCGATTTATATATTTAGAAGTGACAAAGCCTTGCTGGGTCCCGATTTTTGCAGGAACCCAAGCAAAGCGATTCATACGGTCGCTTACCGCATCATAGGCAAGTTGGCCTTGCACACTCATCACTGTATTCTTACTAATCGTTCTTATAACCGAACTTGTGGTTGAAGGTTTTTCTCGTAAATTTGTATTGAGAGTCGCTTCAATATATTCATTTTTTTGGAGATGGAATTCTTTAGAGTCTGTTAACGAATCGTCTAGATTGTAATGCTTTGTTTTGAATTGAATATTCTCCTTAGACTCGCAAGTATATTGGAAGTCTTCTGCTTTAAATGGCAGCTGGTCAACCTTTGTTGTTACCTCATAATCGCTTTCTAAGTTTGCATAAACTCGTTCCTGATATGCTTTTGTATTTCTCGTAATCTCAGAATTCGTACATTTTTGAAAAGGACTGTTTACCGGCTTTGTTCCATTATAAGCCATGATCGCAAAGTACCAGCTTTCAAGCTTTTCCGGGGAATGATCATTGATTCTCGGTAAATCTGTTCTAGAATAAAAGTTTTCCGCTAATCGTTTCATCCCTTCTTCAATGTTGCCAATCGCGTTATATTTGATTTTCTCCTCAAGCGCAGGATCATAGGTAGTCAATTGCATAATGCCTATCCCACCGTCAGTAGTAACGATCGGCTCTCCATCGCTCTTGAATTGTTTCCAGGCTCCATTTTCCTCCGTGGCTACTGCCTTAGCGATTTCAGGCGGCACTCCATATTGTTGGGAAATGGTTGTGAGCAAACAATTCACCTGTTGAAATGAGGGATTTTTCCCCTTTTCCGGTGTGTAACCACAAAGACTTTCGGAAGCTGACGCTGGCTTCCCTTGAAAACTGATAACCGAAATTAATGTGACGATCACGATAAAGATTTTAAATTTCAACATGTAACCTCCCAGATTAATAGATTCCTACTATTACTATAGCAAAATTTAACAATAGGATTAAAGGCTTTGTTTGAAAATATTGGCGATTTTTGTTATTTTTTTCACCTGTCAAAATACCTAGATTGAATTTAGTTCCTTTTTGTATAAACAATAAGAAAAAGACGATGAATCAATCACCGTCTACTTCGCAATAAAATATTTAATTAAATAGTCCGCCCAAATTTTATTTCCTTTTTCGTTGGCTATATTATCTTCGGTTAAATATTCTTGCATTTTAGGATCCTCTAAATCAGGCCAATTCTCCCAATGATTTAAATAGATGATTTTGTTGTTTTCTGCATAATCCTGGAGTTGTGCTACCTCTTTCGGATAATACGATGCAGAGTATAATGGATTAGGAGGCTGCATCATCAAGGTTATATTTTTATTTGCCGCTTTCCATGAGGCAATCATCGTTTGAATATTTTCCAACGTATTACTGATTCCTACAACACCATTGTCCTTCAACATAGAAGGTTCAAACAACAAAATATCAGGTTGCAGCTCGTTTACTTGCTCAAATGAATCATCATTTACAAGATCACGTGTCGTTTTATCACCTGTCGAAAGGATCGTTACCGCAAATACGTTTTCTCCGTATACTGTTTTTAGCTCCTTGCTAAGTTGTTCAGACCATGCTTCTTTTTCACTGGATGTTCCAAAGATGACTAGATTTACCGGCTTTCCCATATTTGCTGCCTCTGCTATTTTCTTTTGCAAATGCTCGGGCAGATTTTTAGAATATGTATTTATATCATTACTCGTGATGGACTCTTCCTCGGTTACTACAACAGTATTGTTGCTTTTTTCTTTTTCTCCATGTGCAGAAATTTTATTTTTCCAATGGATATTGCCCAAAATAATCGCCGCCCCACAAACAACCAGTGTGACGATGACAAGAAGCTTTTTCACATTGATATCCCCCAATTATCGACATTTTTCTATATAAAATTATACATAAATTCTATGAATCTACAAACCATTTTAAAGAAAAGCAAGCGCCTTGATCAGCCTAGGGCAAATAAGTAATGCTAGGAAATCATTTGTAAATACACAGTTAACTCATGACCTACCATTTAAATGACTCCTTACAAAACCTATTTTTTCTCCAACTATTATTTCGGCATAAAAAAAGTAAATGTTAAGAGAAATAAGGAAAATGATTGATGGTGATGCTTATTAATTCGATTTTTTTGTCAAATTTCAACAAGAGGTGAAACCTTTATTATGGACTTGTCGTCATATTAATCAAGAATGATCCCACTTAGACGTCACAGCCTTATGCTCGCCTAACTTGAACAACAATCCTTCGCCGGATCTTACACACTTCCCTTCATAGCTGCAATTTACTGCCGTTTTAAATCGGGGTCATTGGAAACAATTTTTTACAAAAAAAGATTGTGATAATAGGAGGAGAGAACTATAATCGTTATAGCAAGGCAATTAACATTAAACTAAAAAAGGATGAAATAGATATGAGGGAAACAAAAAAGAAGACGAAAAAGAAAAAGTTTCTATTGATTGCTCTTAGCATAATTGGTTTGCTTATCCTCGGTACAGGCGGATATGCATTTTATCTATATAAATCTGCTGCGGACACGGTCGCAAGCATTCATGAAGATCTGGACCGTGAGAAATCTGAAAAGCGGACAGAAGTAGTGGAATTCAAGGAAAAAGACCCGATCTCCATTCTGTTAATGGGTGTTGATGAACGTAAAGGTGATCGAGGACGCTCAGACTCTTTGATTTTAATGACAGTGAATCCTAATACAAACTCAACGCAAATGGTCAGCATTCCGCGTGATACAAGAACGGAAATTGTCGGCAAAGGAACACAGGATAAGATCAACCATGCTTACGCATTTGGCGGAACAGAAATGGCGATTAACACTGTTGAACATTTTCTCGATATTCCTGTAGATTACTTTGTGAAAATCAACATGGAAAGCTTTAAGGATACAGTTGATGCTGTTGGCGGTGTTGAGGTAAATAATACGCTTGATTTTACTTATGAGGGCTATCATTTTCAAAAAGGCATGGTTTCATTAGACGGTGAAAAGGCATTGGCATACACAAGAATGCGTTATGAGGATCCACGCGGAGATTTCGGCCGTCAAGATCGTCAGCGCCAAGTAATTGAAGCAGTTATCAAAAAAGGAGCAAACATCTCAACCATCACAAAATTCGGTGACATGTTCGGCGTTGTTCGTGACAATGTCACAACAAACCTAACTTTTGATGAAATGTGGGAAATCCAAGCAAACTATAAAGCTGCAAGTCAAAACCTTGAGCAATTTCAAGTAAAGGGGACAGGTGATAAAATCGATGGAATATATTATTATATCGTTCCAGAGGAAGAACGCCTGGCTCTATCTAATCAGCTAAAAGAGCATTTAGAAATTACAACAAATACGGCTAGTGCGAACTAAAGTAAAAAGTCAGTCCATATGGACTGGCTTTTTTGTACTACCAGAATTTATATATTTTCTTATCATAGCTTGCGTTTCTGAATCTAGCTCCAGGCGCCATCGGCGAAGCACAGGACGTGCAAGTGCAGTTAAGAGATAAGGCCGCCCTAGTTTTTAACTGCCTCTAGGGTCTAGTCAAACAGGAATTGAAGGTAAAGAAACCTTCTATTCCTGTTCGCCTTATGCTTGTCGCCGAAAGCTTAGCGCCTTGCTCTTTTTTTATGAGTGAGGGGTTTTAAAATTTTCATTAAGACCCTGAAATAATCTACAGGATTAAGGACATATACTAAAGGGAAAGGCTATGGTATAGGTATTCAGAATAAAACAAGCAGAATGTCATATCCTTAAGGGATGATTGATTTAGGGAGGGATTAAGATGGAATTTTCTTTTGGCTTTATTGTCTCGATCGCTATTGCGATCTATTTAGCCATCGATGCACCAAAGCATAATAAAAATCCATGGCTCTGGGGAATTTTAGGCTTCATCTTTGGACCAATTGTACTCGGCATTTATTTCATTCGTACAGGCCGCAAAGTCGCTGGCTGGATAATCTTTGTCATCTCGGTTTTACTTATCTTATTATTCATTTTATTTTTCGGCATTGGTGTATTCTTTTTATTTAATAGTATGTGACAAAAGAAAAGCGCAAGCGACTTGCTCAGCCTAGGGCAAATAAGACGAATTGGAATAGAAGGCGTTCTTTGCCTTCAATTCCAATTTGGCTAGACCCTAGAGGGGCTAGGCGCTGGAGCTAGACAAAAAACTAAGTACAAATTTTATACGCTTATCTCTTAATAAAAGATCCTGCACTTCTTTTGACAGAAGTGCAGGATCTTTATGTTTTTGGGGACTATCCTAAAAATTAAAAATAAATTTTAACAGCAGGAGAATGCACGCTTGAATGTAAATAAATAGTCATTGCGGGAACAGTCCCTAAAATTGTAAAATTAATAGTTAGATGTAGATATTGATTAATTGTGGGGCTGTCCACAAAAAAGGTGAGTGAGAATTTGGGAGAGGGTATTAAGTTTATTGTTGAGGTTGTGAATGCGATTCATGATCTGTTGATTCTCATTTTAAATAATGTTCTTGGGTTGCAAATGACGGATAAGGATATGCATTTTTGGATTATGGGGGTTATCGGGATTGTGGCATTTGCGTGTGTGTATGTGATCACAAAGTGGTTGTCACAGCTTCCGTTTGGCATCCATCTAATCGCCTTTTTCTATACGTTAACCTTTATGTTTGTTCTTGTATTTGCCATCGAAATTCAGCAGGCAATCACTAATCGCGGCAATATGGAGTTTATTGATGCCGTCATCGGCCTGTGGGGTTTTATGGCGATCTTTTTCGTGTATGTTTTCATCGCTGTGATGGTTTACTTGATAAAATTCATCTTTAAAAAAATAACAAAAAAAGATGATGTGGATATATAGAAAAGCGGAAGCGCCTTGAGCAAATAAGACGATTTGGAATAGAAGGCGTTCTTTGCCTTCAATTCCAAATTGGCTAGACCCTAGAGGGGCTAGGCGCTGGAGCTAGACACAAAAACTAAGTACAAAAAGTTATGCCTTCTTAAACTTTTAAAAAAAAGTAACGCCTTACACCCGATGCGCGTTACTTCTTTTTTGTATTATTAAAGCGCAGTCATAACCCGATTCTTCTCAACAAAATAAGCCCATTCTTTAAAGCCGATTTCTTTTAGCCGTTTTTTCACCTGTTCAAATTCATCGCCAATCCGTTCGGGTTTATGTGAATCCGAGCCAAAGGTGACTTTTACATTATAGAAGAGGGCGCGTTCCAGGATATCGTCCGATGGATACCAGCCACCGCAATCCTTTGTTTTACCAGATGTATTGATTTCAATCGCAATATCCTCTTCACCAATCACTTTTAATGTTTCTTCCACAGCTCCTGTTTCGATGTCTGAGAATGCCGGATAAAATCCTTTCATCGCATCAATATGTCCGAGGATTTGAAAGACGCCGCTTCTCGCTGATTGCTGAATTAGATCATAATATTCTTCCTTCACTCTTACTTGCTCTTGAGTGGTCAGTCCTTCCCAGCGTCCTTTTTTAAAAATATTTAGATCCTGCACATAATGCACAGAGCCAATGATGTAGTCAAACGGATGGAGAAGATATTGATCTCGATAAATATCGATATAATTAGGGTAAAAGTCGCTTTCCATTCCCAATAAGACGTGGATTTTATCCTTGTATTTTTCCTTTAAACGCATGACTTCTTCAATGTACGGGACAAAATCACTTTTCGCCATGGCAATCGTTGGATACAGTTGATCTTCTTCGCTGTAAAAATAAGGTGAGTGATCTGAAATCCCAATATAATCAAGCCCGTATTCAATGGCTTGCTTTACATAATCCTCAATTGTACCGATAGCATGTCCACAAAGTTCATTATGTGTGTGAAGATCAAATTTAACCATACTTTTAAACCTCCTACTAAAAATACCCAATTTCCTTCTTTTCATCATATCTTAGATTTCTGCTTTTTTCCATAAAGAAAACTCGCCGACTGTCGCAGCTGTCTTTAAACTTATTACGTCAAATTCGCCTCATCGCTGCCAATTTACTCTCTCTTAAACGTTAAAAGAACCCCCACTATTTTACGCGCGGGGGCTCTATTTATACCTCTATTCGATTAATCATCATCACCGTCGTCATCATTGTCATCTATTTCAAGCTCTGTGACCTTTTCCGTTACAGCATCTATCGTAAGTTCCGCTTTGCCGTCCTTTGTCTTTAACTCGAGATCATATTCATATCTGCCGTCATCTTCATCTAATGAGATTTCAACAACTTCACCTGTCACATGTTTTTTCGCAATCTCAATGGCTTCTTTTTCTGAAATAATATCTGTTGCTGCAGCTGCTTGTAGCTCGTCGTCATCATCGTCGTCATCTCGGTTTTCATCAACTTTTAGAATTTCCGCCGTATATGCATCAACATCAATATCAAAATCCTTTTGGTCTTGATCAATGTCTACCTCATAATAGGTTTTCGAAAAATCCTTTTCCAATTCAACGCTTTCGACCGTCCCTTTTACCTTTGCCAATGCAGCTTCCTTCGCTTTTTCAATACCGATCAATTCCTTTGCTTGTGAAGCTTTTTGACTGTCCTCTTGTGCATATCCATGATTGATTGCAAGTGAACCACCTAATACAACGGCTGCTGCCAATGTCATTGTCACGATTTTTTTCATTTCTTTTTCCTCCTATGTTTTTCTGTTTTCGTCTTACAGACACTACTATAAACAACAAAAATGAAAGGAGAAGAAAAGAAAGATTAAAATTTGATGAGAAACGGATTAATTTTTTCTCTGGATTTACTCTGATTCATCTTCATCGTCATCTTCAGCTTCTTCATGTTCTTCCCATAACACGGTTTTAACTTCACGAGTATAGGCATCGACTTGGATGACAGCATCTTCACCATTTTCTTTTTCAATCTCAATTAAATAATATGGCGATTGATCAAGTGGTTCCTCAAATTCCACATCATCAACTGTTCCTTCTTCTTCTTCCAGAGCGAGCTTAATTGCTTCCTCTTCTTTTAAAAGGCGCGACGGTTCAATTGCCGTACCAATGATCTCACCAGAATAAGGATCAATTTTGAATGTAGTTGAAGTATTGTTTTTGCTGACAACCGCTTTGTAGTACGACGTTTCTTTTTCTTGCAAATACTCAATTGATTTTACTTCTCCTTTTGCAGCAAGAATTTCTTTTACTTCATTTTCAGTTAACTGCTTTTTTTCCGGTTTGCTTGGGGGTTCCTCTTTTGTTGACTGCTCAGCCTTTGTTTCTCTTTTAACTGAAATGACCTCACCGCTTTTTGCATCAATTCGAATAAGATAAGTCCCCGTTTCAAGCTTCATCGTAACCCGATATTCATCATCTGATTTTATGGTCTGAATAATTTTACCAGGATAGACCTCCTTTGCGGCTTCATTTGCTTCAGCTTCTGTTAACGTTTGGGCAGATAATGATGGTACCCACCATTGCAAACTAATGAAGAGAATCAAAGCTAAAACGATCACACTTCCAGCGAACCAGAACCATTTTTTCTTGGTCATTTTGTCACACCACCACTATATTTGGAATTGCTAAAAAAATCGTAAAGCTGCAAAAAAATTAATGAAAGTTGCAAAATTCCATTTCAAAAAACTCTATAAAGTTGTTTCGATTATTATATCGCTGCAAGATGAGAATTTACTGAGAAATCACATTAAGCTAGCGGTAAAAACAACGTTACCGTTGTTCCCCTGCCTTCAAGGCTGTCCATTTCGATCCTGATGTTTATCGCGTCGGCAATTTCTTTTGCTACTGAAAGTCCTAAGCCTGAACCGCCATGCTTGCGGCTTCTTGCTTTATCAACACGATAAAAACGGTCAAACACCTTCGGCAGGTCCTGCTTCGGAATGCCGATTCCTCTGTCCTCAATTCGGATATAGGCTTCCTTCTCACTTGTTTTCCCAACATAAACAGCAATTTCTTCATCACTATACTTACGGGCATTGTCTAAAAAAATAAACAAAAGCTGCTTTACTTTTTGACGATCGGTCGTGACACTAATTTCTTCCGTCACAGGGATATCAATCTGGCGCTGGTAGGTATTTTGGAACACTTTTGCTGACTCTGCTGCAAGTTCATGTAAATTAAGTTTTTCAAGCTCGATCTTCCATTGTGCTTGATGCTTTGCCAGCAGCAGCAATTGCTCGGTCATGTCCCTCATTCTGATCGCCTCCGAATGGATCGCTTCAATTGATTCATCAAATATATCCGGCTGCTTTTTGCCTCTTCTTTTTAACAAATCGGCATAGCTTTCAATAATCGTCAGCGGTGTTTTTAATTCGTGTGAAGCATTTGATACGAATTGCTCCTGCTTTTCAAAATTTGTCTCAAGCAAATCCATCATGTGGTTAAAGGTGTTGCCCATTTCAACGAGCTCATCTTTTGATTTCCCTTTTAGGTTCAGACGTTTAAATTGTCCGCTTTTTTGAATGTCCTTCATCGTATCAATCATCGAACGAATCGGACTTGTAATAAGATTACTTAAAAGACTTGTTGAAATAAGCACAGGGATCATGGCAATCAACGTTACTGCCAGGAGGACAACACGAAGGATCGCTAGCATCTCCTCTGTTCTTTCAATACTCTTTGTAAATTGCAAATTGACAACGCTTCCGTCTTTCCAAATGATCGGATTTGATGTGAACACATATTTTTTTTGATGAAACGAGATCACACCGCTTTTTTCACCAGGATAAAAGGTTGTGCTTCTGCCTTTTAACTCTTGTTCTGTCCGGGATGTAATCGTTGTGGGCTTATCCTGCTCAAAGACAATTTGCAGCATTCCATCTACAGGTACATAGGCACGAAGCAGATTTCCAGGGTCGGCAATATTCGTTACGTCTACACTGACTTTACTAGCCACCATCGCAGCCTCTGATTTGGAACGTTCAAGCTCATTTGAGATCATCATCTTGCTGAACACAAGATAAATCGAGACATTCATAATGATTAACAAACAACTGAATAAAACAGCGGTATATAGATTGATTTTATTTCGCAGTCTCATTTTGCATCCTTTAAAACGTAGCCAACGCCTCTTACGGTATGAATTAGCGGTGTCTCATAGTTGTAGTCAAGCTTTTTTCGAACATAGCGAACATACACATCGACTATATTTGTGTCGCCAAAATAATCATAGCCCCAAACCGCCTCTAAAATCTGATCCCGATTTAATACTTGCCGCTTATTTTTCAATAAATAAAGCAGTAAATCATATTCCTTTGGTGTCAGCTCAATTTCATCCTCGCCCCTCATGACTTCTCGCGTCTTTTCATTCAGCTTTAAGTCCCCGGCTGTTAACCATTCCTCCGCTTCAGGTTCTGCGGCAGGTGCAGTTGCACGCATTCTTAGCACAGCACGAATTCTTGCAAGCAACTCCTCTATTTGAAATGGCTTTGTGATATAATCATTTGCTCCAAGATCAAGTCCTGACACCTTGTCCTCAACAGAGCCCTTTGCCGTTAACAGGATAACCGGGGTATATGAATCCTTCGCCCGGATCCGGCGCAGCAGTTCAATGCCGCTTAGTCCCGGCAGCATCACATCCAGCAAAATCAAATCCCATTTCCCCGAACGATACGCTTCAAGCGCCTCTATTCCATCTGACGCCTTCACGACCTGGTAGCCTTCATATTCAAGCTCTAATTCAAGCAAACGTTGAATTTTTTCTTCGTCCTCTACAATTAATATTGATTCGTTGTTCATGGCCGATCCCCCTTATACGTTCCGAAACCTTAGCTATTCATCTTTCATGATAGCTAATTATGTCAGCAATTTCCACGAATTATATGAAGTAATAATACGATTGCCCTTTTAACATATAAAACACCGTTCTATTTTTGAACGGTGTTTTGAGGTTGTTTACATTTTGTTATCTACAATGCTATTTTTTAAGTGCTCCTAAAATGTTTTTTAATTCTTGCGGCTTTACAAATACCTATTAAACTCCCTCCGATAGATGCAATAATTTCTTATTTAATCTAGGAGTATACATCACGAGGAAGCCGGATCGTCCAATAGTATATACGATAAAAGCAAGCCATAGGCCATGATTATGCCAAATCGGGGTGATAGTGATCTGGATAATGATATAGATGATCATGGCGTAAATCATCGAGTTTCGCACGGGTGCAATTTCAGTTGCACCTGTAAAGACACCGTAAATGACAAGGCCGAAACAAGCAGCAAACGGGTAGATGATGAGCCATCCTCCATATTTGGTTGAAAGTTCGATCACACTAGGTAAATTTGTAAAAAGCTCAATAATGTGTTGTTGAAATACTCCGTATACGCAAGCGATGATAAAAGCTGTTATCACCGACCATTGCGTTGATAAGCTAAGCGTTTTTTTATATAATTTTTCATCATTTGATCCTACCGCTTTGCCTACGAGAATACTCGAGGCGTTGGCAAACCCATCAAAGAAATAAGCCATAATGTAATGAATTTGAAATAACACAGCATTGGCAGCTAGTAATTCTGTACCAAACGAGGCACCTTTTGCTGTAAACATATTAATAACGACTAATAAACAAATCGTTCGGATAAACAAATCCTTGTTCACATTAAACATCTTTTTCAAAGACTGTGTATCAATAAGTGCTTGAATGGATGGCATTTTCCATGCAAACGGTGATGCCTTCATAACAATGAGCAATCCTAATACGAAGGCTGTCATTTCAGAAATCAAAGTGGCTGCAGCGACTCCTTTTACAGCAAAAGAAAAGACATGGACAAAAAGAATCGCCAACATCATGTTCAAAACATTCGTTAATACTTGCAAAAATAAAGATTCTTTAATCTTCCCCATCCCCATTAACCAGCCAAGAATCACGTAGTTCATCAATGTGAAGGGAGCTCCCCAAATTCGGATTCGAAAATATTCAGCTGCAAACTTGCTTACATCCGAATCAGGGGCTATCAATGTAAGTGCAGCATATTCAATCGGCCATTGTAAAAGAATAAAACACATACCTACAATAGCCGCTAATAAAAATGGACGGGATAAAGCAAGCACTCCTTGAGCTGAATCGCTTGCCCCGTTAGCTTGTGCGGCAAAAGCAGATGTGCTAACCCGTAAAAACCCGAAGACCCAATACAATGTATTAAAGATAAGGGTCCCAACGGCAACACCGCCAATATAAGCTGGATCAGGCAGCTGCCCGACAACGGCTGTATCGACAGCCCCTAATAATGGCTGTGTCATCGTTGAGATTGTTAATGGGATCGCTAAAGCCAAATAGGCACGATGATTCATCCACCTTTCCTCCTTCAATAAGAAAAGCGCAAGCGCCTTGATCAGCCTAGGGCAAATAAGACGCTCATGAATAGAAGGCGTTCTTTGCCTTCAATTCATGAGTGGCTAGACCCTAGAGGGGCTAGGCGCTGGAGCTAGACACTAAAACTAAGTTCAAAATTTTATATACTTTCTTACCTTTGAACAAAAGCGCAAGCGCCTTGGTCATCGCCGTACAAACTGGAGGAGCATCGACTGAGATAAAGGAAACACGGTAAGCGAAGCGAACCGATGTTGACTTATCGTAGGGAGATGATCTGAAGTTTGATAGGCGATAGGCGCTGGCAGTCAAAAACGCGACGTCCTGTCGCACTGACTGCACTTGCACATCCTGTGCTTCGGAGCTGGATGTCGCAGTGCTTATCCAAAGTTCAATGAATTTTATAATTTCCTAAACGAAAACAAAGGCCCCGATTATATGAATGAATCGAGGCATTCGAAAAAATATAATTAACTATGGCTAACCCTCGTTCGAATCGAGCGAAACCGTGGGTGCTCGGCAAGGATCGAACCGCGCATCTCTTTTACGACAGGATGTTCAGACGTAAAAAACTGCTCTTTTGATTCGTAAAAGTTGACTAATTCTCCTTTTTCTAGCACACCTAATGTATCACTTATCGTATAAGCAGCTTTAATATCATGGGTAATAAAGAAATAAGATAACCCGAAGTCTTCTTTTAGCTCCTTTAGTAATTCTAAAATAAGGGTTTGGTTAACCATATCCAGACTGCTGACAGATTCGTCTAGAACAATCAGCTTTGGTTTAAGGGAGATCGCTCTTGCAATATTAATCCGCTGCAATTGCCCGCCGCTAAATTGGTGCGGGTATTTTTTCAAGTCCGCTTCACTTAGTCCAACCCGCTCCAATAATTCAATAATCATTCGTTTTTGTTCAGCTGCTGTAAGCTTTTCATAGTTTTCTAACGGCTCCGCAATAATCCGTTCGGCTGTCATGCGGGGATTCACGGATGAGTATGAATCCTGAAAGACAGCTTGAATATCGCGACGAATTTTTTGGCGAGTTTGCTTATCTGCCGTATAAATCTCATGGCCTTGAAACAAAATTTGTCCAGTTTGTGGTCGTTCCAAACCAAGAATCACTTTTCCTAACGTACTTTTGCCGGCCCCGCTTGTACCAAGCATTCCTAAGCATGTACCCTCCTCAATCTCAAGTGAAATATCGGATAGTACTTGTTTAGAGCGGCCTTTCCAGTTAAAAAACGTTCGAGATCCGTAGCTATGAGTGACTTCTTTTACTTGTAATAAACTCATTTGTTCACTCCTTATTCAAGCAAAATGGATAAGCGATTCGTCAAAATGAATTTGTGAGCGTGCATTTAGCAGTTTTTTCGTATACTCATGCTGCGGCTCATCAAATAGTTGAAACACATCCGCTTTTTCTACGATTCTGCCATTCTGCATAACGGCTACTTCATCGGCCATTTCCGAAATGACGCCAAGATCATGGGAGATTAATAAAATGGCTGATCCAAATTCAGAGCGAATTTTATCTAAGTGGTACAGCACTTTCTTTTGATTATTTACATCAAGTGCGGTAGTTGGCTCATCCGCAATAATCACGGCTGGATGTAAGCAGGCGGCAATGGCAATCATCACCCGTTGCAGCATACCGCCGCTCAATTGAAAAGGATATGATTTTAATAGGTTAGCAGGATTGGGCAGGTTCACATGCTGCATAGCCTCAATGGCAAGCTCTGTTGCTTGTTTTTTATTCCACCCTGTATGTAAGCGAATGGTTTCAATAAATTGGTGGCCAATCGTAAAAACAGGTGTAAAAGCATTCATCGGATTTTGCATAATAAAGGCAATATCCTTGCCGCGGATCTTCCGCATTTCTTTATCAGCTAAACCGTTCAATTCGTGCCCTTGTAATGTAATACTTCCTTCAATCGTTGTCGTTTTCCGATCAAGCAGCTGAAGAATGGACATACTTGTCACAGTTTTACCGCAGCCGCTTTCTCCAACAAGTCCAAGTACATGTCCACGCTTTAGTTCAAAATTGATCTCTTGAACAAGTGGAATAACACCATCTTTTGTTTTTACCTGCACATGTAAATCTTTCACTTGTAACACATTCGACTGTTCTGCACCCAATATTCTCATCCCTTTTTAAAATCTCGTTTGACACCGTACCGTTCTGATAACGCTTCGCCTAGTAAGTTGAATGTAACTATAACAACCATTATGATTAATCCTGGATAAAGCATTAATTCTGGATTTGTCCGAATATATGATTTTCCTTCGTGAATCATCGCTCCCCATTCAGGTGTAGGAGGTTGCACTCCTAACCCTAGAAACGACATCGCGGATATATCCATAATCGCCCAGCCCATTTCTAATGTACCCATGACGACAAGTGGCGGGAGCACATTTGGAACAATATGATTTTTAATAATCTTCCATTGCGAAGAGCCGCTTATTTTCGCAGCTGCAATAAAGTTTTGTTCCTTCAGACTAAGGACCATTCCTCGGAACATTCTTGCGTAGTAGACCCATTGCACAAGCATCAGTGCGATAATCACTTGCGTAAGTCCAGGTCCGAAAATACCAACAAGTCCAAGAATAAGGATAAGACTTGGGAATGCCATGACACCATCGCAAAACCTCATTAAAACATGATCAATAATGCCACCCTTATACCCTGAAAAAGTGCCAACAAGTAAACCAATGAGGATGGATGAAATAAAAATTAGCATCGCAAACCCTAATGAAAGACGCGCACCATATAAAATCCGCGAAAAGTTGCATCTGCCTAAATGATCTGTTCCTAACGGATAAGCCCAAGAAGGCGGCTGAAGTTTATAAGCTAAGTTGACCGCAATCGGATCATTTGGTGCAATCCATGGCGCAAAGATCGCAATGATCACAAGAATACTTAATATAATCGAGCAAATGGGAATAATTTTTTGACTTCTGAATATCTTAGGTACACTTATGATCATTGCTGATGTCCTTCTTTCCTGGAAATACGCGGGTCAATATACATTTGAAATAAATCAACCAGTAAGTTACTTAAAATAAATAAGGTGGCTGCAATCAGCACATAGCATTGAATGACCGGTATATCACGATTAAAAATAGCTTCAATAAAATACCGCCCAAATCCTGGCCAAGAAAAAACGGCTTCAACAATGATGGTTCCAGTCAGTAACTTCCCAAGATTCATCCCAAGTCCCGTAATCATCGGGGAAATGGCAATCCGTAAGACATGCTTGGCCATTATCGTTGTTTCGTTAATTCCCCTTGTCCTCGCAAATAGCACATATGGCTGTTGCAAATTTTCAAGCACACTCGCACGCAGCAATCTTGTATAGATGGCAATTAACGGCAGGGCCAGTGTCACAGAAGGCAGAACAAGATGCTGCCATGTCCCAATACCTTCAACTGGAAAAAGATCAAGTTTAACAGAAAAGAAAAAAATCAAAAGATAACCGAGCCAAAAAGAGGGAATCGATGCCCCTAAAAACGAGAGAATCCTACTAAAATGGTCGATTACGCTATTTTTCTTTACTCCAGCAAGAAATCCTAGCGGGATACTCACTAGAACAGCTATGACAATACTTCCTAAAGCAAGCTGGAAGGTTGCCGGGATTCGGGCTGTAACCTCATCCCAAACTGGTTTATTCGAAACATAAGATATGCCAAAATCAAGCTGGCATATCTTCATAATTGAGTTTACATATTGAGTGAAGAATGGTTGATCTAAACCAAACTCCTGTCTTTTTTGCTCCAAAATCTCATCGGTTGGTTGAATATGGGCGGCTGCTAAGTAGGCCTCAGCCGGATCTACCGGTGAAAGATGGATCATTCCGGTCGTAAGAAGTGTAGCGAAAAGAAAAACCGGAATAATAGATATCATGCGTTTCAAAATATAGGTGCCCATGAAAGCCTCCTGCTACTTACTGCTCAATGCTAATTCCCGTGAATGGATGTTCGTCGCGATTAGCAGGGAAAGTAAAATTAGTAACATCCTTTTGATAAATCGCTGTTTTCTTAACATAAGAGATCGGAATAATCGCTCCCTGATCTTGGATTGATGTTAAAATTGACGAGTATAGCTGTTGGCGTTTTACCTCATCTGTTGTCTTCGGAACCTCGGCGATTTGTTTCAGTAATTCGGCTTTGTTCGGATATGCTGAAATCGCCTCATTAAACCCAAATCCTTCTGACAAAACAATGTTTAAGAATGTATGAGGATCATAAGGAGCACCGTAGTTACTAAAGAAATTAATATCAAATTTATTATCTTTAAATCTCTGAATCTGCTCTGTTAATTCTACACCAACAATGTTTAATTTTACACCAATGGCTCCCCACTCAGCTTGCAGCGTTTCTGCCATTGTTTTTTGAATTGTTTCTGCTGAATCATACATCAACTCGACTTCAAGAGGCTGTCCATCTTTTTCACGAACCGTTTTTCCTTTAGGAAGCGTCCACCCTGCTTCATCTAATAACGATTTCGCTTTTTCTACATCATAATCAATGACCTTAGCATCATTGCCTTTTGTGTAAGGGAGGTTTGTCGGTAAAATATAATCTGCTTTTTCCTCGTAGCCAGATGTAATCCCTTCAACAAGTGCTTCTTTATTAAAACCATAATGCAGCGCTTGACGTACCCGTTCATCGGAAAGCTGTTCTTTCGTTGAATTGATGACTAGCTGCCTTGTTGCAACTGGTTCTGAAATGCTCGTTTCATAATCTCCCGTAGATTCCAATTGTTTGAAAGCATCTAAACTGATCAAACCTTCTCCGTAAATTAGGTCCAGCTCACCTTTTTCAAAAGCAAGTACCCTCGTTTCCGCATCAGGAATGACCTTCACTTGGATTTTTTCTTCCTTTGGCAGCTCGCCCCAGTAATTTTCATTGCGTTTGAAAATCGCATATTCATCCGTTTTATACTCTTCCAATACCCATGGACCTGTACCAATTGGTTCAACGACACCTTTTGAGGTATCACCATCTTCAGGGAATCCAGCTTCACCTAAGAAACGAACTGGCCTGACAACAGCTAACTCTTGAATCGTTGGATAATATGGTTCGGTTAATATCAGTTTAAACGTATGTTCGTCGATTACTTCAGTTCGGTCGATTTTCGTAATGAAACCTAACCAACTATGCAAATCAACATTGTTTAAAATCGTATCAAAATTCTTTTTCACAATTTCTGCGTTAAAGCTTGTACCATCGGAAAATTTCACATCTTGACGAAGATGAAACGTATATTCTTTGCCGTCCTCCGAAATGTCCCATGACTCAGCTAGATGCGGTTTTAGCTCGCCGCCTTCTTGATAGCTTACTAACGGTTCATACACCATCGACTGCGCAAATAATTGTGAAGGATTATAAACATGGGGATTCATTTCTCCTATATCTCTCGGCCAAGCGATCGTAAACATATTGTCATTATCGTCATTTAACGCTGAATCAGTATCGCTGGCATTTGTACAACCAAGTAATATCGTGGATAAAAATAGAATAATGATTGCTGTTATTAAAATATTTCGACTATTTGATTTATTAAACAAAATGGTGCCTCCTAATTAGAATTGATAATCATTTTCAATTTTAGGCAGGAACCATAAACTTGTCAATCTAATATCGGAAACTTTCTTTATGATTAAAAATGCTATGATCCTATTAATCCAATTCATGACAACTTTTAAAGAGATTGATTATATAGGTGAAAAAATGACAAAAATGGGGATAGAAACGTCTCACTTAAGGAGGGGAAATTTGTGAACACAAGACAGCTGGTCATCTTTACTATTATTTTTATCGTCATATGCTCACTTGCCAACACCTATGCTTTTCCCAATAACACAGAACCCACCAAAACCCATTCAACTCAGAGAACGATTGAACGCCAATTAAGCACTCCATGAAATAAGGCCAGTCCCTCAATTAGTGTTAAAAAACCCCCTGGCAATAAGATTCGCCAGGGGTTGAAATCACTTTTATTTATTAGATTGCTGCGGTATCGTCTTTAATCGCTTTTGCTTTTTTTTCCCTAATTCCCTTTTGAATCTCTTCCATTCTCTTGACATCAAGAGTATAAAACTTCATGGCTGTAATTGATACTAATAAGCATGAAGCTGGTAATCCAAATGCTAATACTAATGTTGTAACAAATAATGGTGTTGTTAAAGTATCACCAACCTCAGGGAATTGTGATTTGTATCCAATAATTCCGACAACCACTCCTACAATAGTAGGTGCTAATGATGAAACAAGTTGATCAATAAAAGAGAAAATTGTTCCCATCATACCTGGTACATAACGTCCTGATTTGTGTGTTTCATAGTCTGACACATCTGCGATCATCGGAACAACAAGCGTTGTTGGTATATTAGCAAAGCCTATTGCTACTGAATATAATACGATGAATAATATAGTAGTAACACCGATATTCTTAAGCAAAATTGCAGAAGGATTATCTATCAGTAAAAATAGAACAATTAATCCCACAAAGGATACTATTCCAATCCCCGCTGAGGTAACATAGGATTTTTTTAAACCCATCTTTCTAGCAATACTAACAACGTAAAAAGTAATGAATAGAGTGGGGATGATTGTAATCATACCAATTGTACCACTTAGTGCATAATCTCCAAGTAAAATACCAAACAACATAACTCCTACTACGGAATAACGATTAATACTGATGGCTAGTTTATCAAATGATGCTGAAATAGAAAGCATTTGTAATGGTCTATTTCCTTTCACAACTCCCCAATAATCGCGTAAAGTGGTGTTTGTTCCCTCTTCTGCTAATCCATAGAATTCCTTCTTATCTTTTGACCAAATACCTGCAATAGCAAGGGCTGCACATCCTCCTGAAAGAATAAGTCCATAAGTATTTAATTCGATAAATAAAGGTAAAGTAAAGTTACCATGTTTAGCAACTAGATAGTTTGATACAAACATTTGTCCGCCAGTAAAAACTCCAATGTTATAAATACTATCAAAAATAGCATAGAGCGGACGTTGCTTTGGGTGATTAGTCAATACCGTTTGGCCTGCTTTTGTTACACTTGTTTGTAATGAATAACCTATTTTATTTATGATTAACATGGCAGTGAAGAAAATAAATTGCATCGATTCTGGCAATAAATGAGTTACACTGTAGATAATAATAATGGTACCAGCCGAAATAATATTTCCTATTACAATTAACGGTGTAAATTTCCCAAACTTAGACTCTGTTTTATCAATGATATATCCAATCGCAGGATCAATGATCCCATCAAATAGCCGTGCTGCCATTAAAACAGAACTTATAACCATAACAGCAAGTCCTGCAATCCCAGTAGCATAATAAGTGACAAACCCTAAAATAAACGCATGAAGATTTGTTGATGTGTTATTTAAGGTAAAAAAGGCTACTTGCCATAATTTTGCTGAATTAGACTGAACATTATTATCATTTGAATTTGACATCATGATTACCCCCTTGTCTCAAATAAACCGCTTTCATTTAAATGAAAGATTTAAACATGCAAACGATGCTTCTTGAACCTCCCTATACCTTTGTTCTATAAATAACTACTTAATTTTCGTTTGTTAACCATTGACACATCTAAAAGCCCTTTCATTTAGTTCTAAAAAATCCCAAAAACAATGATTAAATTAATTAGTTTATTAAACAAATTGAGTAAATTAATATTTTCCTTATGGTACCTTCTGTTTACAATGTCAAAGTGTGTTGACTTAGTTACACTTTGACATTGCTAAAGACTCTTTACCCTTTATAACCAAAATCCGGTATTTCTGTCCAACGCTTTCTTAATAGGTGTGCAGCTGCCTTTGGTTTACGATCACGGGTGAAAATACCTTTTTTATTGCCTTGAACACGTACAATTCCTTGACTTGTGGCGAAATCTGCAAAGTTCCACACTTGTTCGCCAATAAATTCCTTATATTCATCAAAAACATCATGATTTGCACGGTAAAATTCAACCTGGAATTCTTCAGTAAACATAACAGGGTCTACATCATGGAAACCTGCTATCGTATCTGCACCATACTCTGTGAACATAATTGGTTTTCCAGGGCAGCGTTTTTTCCAGCCATCAAGTTCTTTACGAAGATATGTTTTGGCTATATCCCATTCACCACCTTCGATATACCAACCATAGTAACGGTTCAGGGCAAGTATATCGACAATTTCAGCGATCTGACATTTTTCTGGACTTGACTCAACATGAGTAACGATTGTAACCGGCCGCTTCTGTGGATCAACCTCTTTTGTCAATTTCACAAGGGGTTCGAAATAATCACGAGCACCTTCCTCTTCTGATGCTGGTTCGTTTGCAATAGACCACATAACAACGCTAGGATGATTTTTATCCCTTGCAACCAACTCTTTTATTACCTGACGGTGGTGTTCGAATGTCCCAATATGTTTCCATGTATTACGGAAATTCCCACCCCCTAAAAAAGCAGCCATAAAATTCAAATGAACCCCCACAGCTGGAGTTTCATCAATGACAACAATACCTTCACGGTCTGCCAAGCGCATAATTTCTTCTGAATACGGATAATGTGAAGTACGAAATGAGTTTGCACCAATCCATTTTATTAAGTTGAAATCTATTACATTTGCCGCTTCGTCAAATCCTCTGCCATGAATGGCTGTATCTTCATGTTTTCCGAACCCTTTAAAATAGAATGGTTTATTGTTGATTAGAAACTTGCCATCTTTTACCTCAACAGTCCGCACACCAAATGGCTGTTCATATACATCAACTACTTTTCCATCTTTTGCAGCTTCGATTTTTAGCGTATAAAGATATGCATGTAAAGGTTCCCACAGTTTCACATCTGAAATAAAAAGAGACCCTTCTTCCCCTGATGCTGATGCTATTTTTAAACCGCTTTCGTCTAATACATACACAGTTACCTCTGCGTTCCCAACCATATCAACTTTAAATTGAATCGTCCCATCCATTTGAGTAACAACAGTAACATCCTGTACAAATATTTTAGGTGTTGTATATATTTTTACAGGTCGATGTAACCCGGCATAGTTAAAAAAATCAAAATTCGGTTGATTTCTTCTTACCTTCCCTACACCTTTAACCTCATCTTCTTTGTAAAAACCAACAGGTAATGTTGTTTCATCTACTACATTGTCAACTACAACGGTTAAGCGATTTTTCCCGCTCTGCAAATAATTGTTAATCTCTGCTTCAAATGGTAAAAATCCACCTTCATGCTCCACTACAAACTTCCCATTGACATATACTTTTGCTTTATGTGTTGCTGATCCGAATCTTAGAACGATCCGTTCTGTCGAAAAAAGTTTTGGAACAATAAATTCCCTCTCGTACCATACCAAACCAACATGATTGCGAATATCACTTGTAACACCAATATCATTATAAGAAGAAGGCACAGCCATTCTGACCGTATCTTTTAAACCGTTTTTATACCATTTTTCTCGAAGTCCTTCACCCTTATCTAATTTAAATTGCCAGATACCATTTAGGTCAATGATACTACGAGTATCAGTTATAATTGGGTATAACATATTAGTCGACTCCCTCTTTCTTTTTTTCACTGCGGATTTGTAAACACTTTCAAAAATCACTACCAAAACTACAAACTTCTTTCTTTTAGTGTCAATTTTTTAATAACTAGCTCTACAATCTCTTTATATCATTTTAATTACTTTAAAAAGATTATAGTTTTTATTTTTCATATATTATGGTATGTTTTACAGAAAAAAAGTAAAAATCACACATAACCTTTCTATAGAACAGGTTTAGAATAGAGGAGTTAAAAATGCAAAAATTACTAGAGGATTTAGAATATATTTGTAAGTTAGCTTATAACTTGTATAAAATACCAGTCTACTTTTTCAATAGTACGGGGAATTTGGAATATGAAATTTCCACCAATTTTACTCATAATCCCTTGTATCCTTCAAACGAGGACATTATTGTTCAACTATTTTCGGGAACGAGCCTTCATCCTTTCCCGATAATTAAGGAATCTGCACATCTTGAAAAATATTTCTCGATTAATCTTTATTCAAATAATCAATTTAACGGAACGATTGTAATAGGTCCTATAATGAATTTTAGGATGACAGAAGAAACCATTAATGGCATTTTTAAAGATCTTAATATAAAAGTAAGCAAAGAAGAAATGGTTCGTTATTATAATCAACTTCCCATTATAAATAATTTTGAGTTTATTAATATGAGCATGGTTCTTTACTACATCATTTATCAACAAAAAATGGACTTGGTAGATATCTTGCAAAAGAATGAACAACTTGAAGAGAAAAGAATTGAAATAGAACAATCAGATATTCAAATAACAGAACGACGCCAAAGTAAAAAGTTTCATACGGATATATCGGTTGAAAGGAAAGTATTTTATTTTATAAAGATGGGAAGAAAGGATGAACTTAGAGAAACGTTTCATGCCATTCTTAAACAAGGAAAAATTGGAATTCTTTCAAAGACTAGTTATTTGCGGAGCCAAAAAAATCTAGGCATTGTAGCTATTACACTTGCAACAAGAGCAGCAGTAGAAGGTGGTCTTTTTCAAGAGATTGCCTACAACCTTAGTGATTTTTATATCCAGAAGCTTGAGGAACTAAATGAAAGTAAGGCAGTCACACAATTAACGGAAAGTGCCTTATTAGAGTTCGCGGAACGAGTGGGAAATAGTAAGAAACATCAATATTCCAAACCGATTAACATGTGCCTAAATTATATATTTACCCATCTTTACGAAGATATCACTTTAACTCATTTAGCTGAATTGACATCAATGAATCCAAATTATCTATCTGTTCTGTTTAAAAAAGAAGTGGGAATATCACTTATCCAATATATCCATCAAACTAAGGTAGTCGAAGCAAAACACTTATTGACTTATACTGATAATTCTTTTGCAGAGATTTCTAGCCTTCTAAATTTCCATGATCAAAGTCATTTTATAAAGGTTTTTAAAAAATTTGCAGGAGTGACACCAAAGCAATATAAAAATGGAAATATTAATAGTTCAAACAGTAATTAAACGTTCTTTAAAACCAATCATTTATTTCATTATTTTCAGGCATTTAATAACCTCCTCATCCGTATAGGCATACTCTTCCTTGACATTCAGTTGGAGTTAATCAAAATGCGTATGTCTCGATCATTGGATTGATTATACAAATTTAGCCTTGTATGAGATTCAAGGTACATTTAAGAATAGGGACAGTTCCCAAATTAAGAGAGACTGTCCCCATTTCCACCTTTTTGTCAACTAATGCATTCCCTCACCGTCATTTTCAGTCGAAGGATGTATTTTCCGGGAAATAAACGTCTGCTTTTGACTATTTTGATAAATGAATCACTTCATCGTTCACCAAATATTTTGGACGTATCCCTTGTTTGGCATCTGCGACATTTTGCGTGGCTTTTTTAAAATTACAATGCTGTGTACCCGCCATCTACGGAAAATACACTTCCTGTCACAAATGACGAAGCTTCAGAAGCTAAGTACAGTGCAATTCCTCCAAGTTCATCAGGAGTTCCAGGTCTTTCCATAGGTGTTAGGCTCAGCCATGTTTTAACCATGTCTCCATTTTCCTCAAAAAAAGGCTTTGTTAGTTCTGTTTTCATATAGCCTGGCGCTATGGTATTTACTCGAATATGATGTTTCGCCCACTCCATTGCCAAGCTCTTTGTAAGCATGATCACACCCGCTTTTGACGTATTGTATGAACTTTGGCCCTGTGGTACATTGGCAATGATTCCTGACATGGAAGATATATTGATGATCGAACCTTTCTTTTGTTTAATCATGACGTTCCCAACCGCTTTTGATACTAAAAAGACACCATTTAGATTAACATTCATGACCTTGTACCAATCCTCAAATGCCATATTTTCCGCTTTTTCTAAGTGAGTGATTCCGGCATTATTAATAAGCACATCTATTTTCCCAAAATAGGTCATCACTTCGCTTACCATGTTATTTACTTGAGCTTCATTTGTTACATCCATACCAATTGCAATCGCTTCTATTCCTTCGTTTCGTTTTATTTCATCAGCTGTTTTCTGTGCTTCCTCAAGGTTTAAATCAGCAATGACAATATTCGAACCAGCTTGAGCTAATGCTTCAGCCATGGCTTTACCTAATCCCATTGCCCCACCTGTTACGATCGATACATTATTTTTCAGACTAAATTTCTCTAGAATATTCATTTCATTCACCTCGCTTACAATTGGCATCGCTTTCATTCCATCGATAATAAAGCTTATTTTGCTACTCGAACAGGTTCATTGCCTTCATTCGATCCTTTAGCTGGTTGCTCTACCTTCATGAAGAAAGTGATGATAAAGCCAGCAATATACAAAGCAGCAAATGCCCATACCACACCTTCTACACCTGCCAATGGCATTATGGCAGTAGCAAGAGCCGGACCAACAAAATTACTTAAGCCTGCCGATAAATTATGCATCGATACCGCTGCACCTTTATGATTCGGTTCAAGTGTCGGAAAAATAGCAGACATTGGAACGAAGGCCGCAATGGCAATTCCAAACACGACCGCAACTAATAATCCAATTGTTAGATTTGGACCAACAGACATCGGCAAATAATAGAATAATAGTGTGGCAATCGCCATCCCGATACAGCCAAACCATCTCACTTGTCTAACCCAGCCAATGCGATCTCCAAGAAGACCCCACATTAAGTTTGTAAAGATTGTCGTCGCATAAATAGCTCCCCAAATACGCAGCCATTCTGACATCGTATAGCCAATTTGATCTGTAAATACGATCGGTAAAATAACCACAAAACCATATAAAGAGATTTGGTTTATGATCCGTACAACGGATGCCATTGCAATTTGCGGGTTTTCAAAGGCAAGGGTAATGCCCCTTAAAATCTCACGGAATTTGTTATCATTGCTCGCTTTTTCTTTTTTATAATGATCAAAATTATCTTTGATTAAAAACATCACCATTAGTCCGCCAATTGCAATAAAAGCAATGGCCATCCATAATGTCCCCATAAACCCAATCATCGGGATTGAAAAGCTCGGAAGATAGGAGCCAAAAACGCCCATTCCCACAGAATACATACACCAAAACCATCCCATGGCCGAAGCTAATCGCTGTTTTGGCGCTGCATAGGCAATCCAAACGACAAATCCATAGATAAACATTGGATAAGCAATTCCACGTATTCCATACATGGTAATCATCATCGCATAACTTTTTTGTTCTAGACCTAATGTAATAAAACCGATATGGAAAATGATCCAAAGCAAAAATCCCCATATCATAATTCGGCGTGGTCCGATAATTTCTGCTGTCACTCCTGAAAGCCAGGCTGCGATTGCTACAGTGAGACCATAAACGGTAAATACCAATGATGCTTGCTGATTAGAAAAACCTAAATCTACGATATACTTTGATAAAAAGGCCTGTTCAATGCCATCACCTGTCATAAAAAAGGCAATTGCCACATACCCCCATATTAGGGCAATTGGCAAACCAAAAATTTGCTTTGATTGAGAAGTTGATAAACTCTTAGCCATATGTTTCCCTCCTAGAGGTAATCGTTTATATAGTAATAGACTGTTATTTTTAAAAGATGGATTTTTTTAATATAAATCGATATAATTTTAGTTGAAGTTTATTCCTTAAAGGAAGAAAATGGGGTTCTAGTCGTTGTTCTGTGAAAACATTCGCAACGTGTTTTCTTTATCATCTTGGCAGGTCGCAGCGCCAAAATGATAAAGAACACGACTTTTAGGACCCTATTATTCTTTTAAGGGATTAAAATAACTTTTAACGATTCGTCTCCTTTTTTCACCATTTCAAACCCCTTTTTATACTCCTCAAGAGGCAGCTGGTGTGTAACGACACCCTTTGTTGATAATTCATCTGAAGCTATGCCTTTAATAACATGCGGATAGCAATATGGCCCTAAATGAGCACCTAAAATATCAAGTTCTTTTCGGTCCCCTATTATGCTCCAATCAACCGTTACCGGACTAGAGAACACACTAAATTCCACAAATCGTCCAAGCTTGCGAATGGCATGTAACCCTTGTATGACGCTTGCAGGTGCACCGCTTGCTTCTATATAAACATCGCATCCATAACCATCCGTCAGCTTTTTAATTTCTTCCACAACATTTACTTTTGATGGGTTGAGGACGATATCTGCTCCAAACTCCTTCGCAAGTTCTAAGCGATCATCACGCATATCAATCGCAACCAGTGTTCCTGGTCCTCTTAATTTTGCTGCAGTGACCATACCTAATCCCAATGTTCCCGCACCAGATATCACAACGAAGTCACCGATTTGAATATCTCCCCGATTGACAGCATGCATCGAACATGCATAGGGTTCTATTAAGATCGCTTTTTCTAAAGGCAAATCATGAGGTACTTTATGATTAATGGCATTCACAGGAAATTTCATGTATTCAGCCATGCCGCCGTTTACATTATATTGAAAACCATATATATCATGTTTTTCACACATCCAATACTGTCCATGTTTACAGAAACGGCATTCTGTACAAGGTACAATTTGTTCAGAAATTAGGCGGTCACCAATCGCATATTCTGTTACACCTTCACCCACCTCTACTACAATACCAACAAACTCATGACCAGGAATGACAGGTGTTTTTACATATTGAGGTTGACCATCACCTCCCCAAAACATTGGTGCACCATCCCATGCTTTTACATCACCTGCACATATACCGCAGGCCTCTACCTTAATAAGGACCTCCCCTTTTTCTGGGGATGGTGTTTCGATCATTTCAAGCTTATATTCCCCTGGCCCATAACATACAACCGCTTTCATTTCAGCTGGTATATGATCCCTAGTTGTTTTCTCCTTTTCAGATACGTTTGACATACCTATTCTCCTTTCCTGAATAAAAAGATTCTTTTGTTTTTATATAATTAAAGGCACAGCTCCGTTATCCTGTTATGACAGATTCCCTTCACCGAGCCTATTAATTAAGCTAGTCATTCAAATGAGGTATTAAATCCATTTAGATAGTTAGATAGATTGTTTTCTTCAATAAACTCGTTTAACTCGTCTAAAGTTGGGATGCCTACTTGTGCACCAAATTTCGTAACCTTTAGCGCACTTACCACACAGGCAAATCTTGTGGCAAGAAAGAGATCCTTCCCTTCAGAAAGCGCACAAGCCAAGGCACCAGCGAACGCTCCGCCAACAACAGGATCCACTGCTTTAACTGGAATGGCTGCGATGTGTTCGGCTCTTTCTGGCGTATAAACTAAAGCACCTCGCTGCCCCATTTTGATGACTGATCGTGAAATGCCAAGAGATTCAAAATAGCGTCCAGCTTGGATCGCATCATCAATGCCATTCACTTCAATACCAGTCATATATTTGGTTTCCTGCTCATTCGGAATGATAATATCTGTTGCTTCCAATACTTTCATGGTTATGTTCTTTGCAGGCTTAGGATCGAGAATAACTAAGACCCCGTTGCGTTTAGCCTTTTGCATCGCATGAACAATCGTTTCTTCCGCTACTTCCATTTGCGCTAAAAGAATTTGGCAATCTTCAAATTTATTTACAGAAGCGTCAATGTCCTCAGGTGTTAGATAAAAGTTAGCTCCACTTATCCCTACCATTGTATTGACAGCTAAAGAGTCAATCATAATAATCGATGTTCCTGTCGAAGTTTGCATCGTTCGTTTAATATTCGATACATCAACATGGTTTTTCTTTAATTCAGCAATAAGCTTTTCACCAAATGGATCCAGACCTATGCACCCGACAAGCATCCCATCTTTACCAAGTTTGGATATCGTTGTTGCAGCATTTGCTCCTCTGCCGCCGGGCAGGATGTCCATTTTTTCCCCAAAGACAGTCTCGCCCCGATCAGGAGCATTTGGCGTCAAAATAACCATATCTGTATTGAGACTTCCAATTACGCATATTTTCATTGCTGTTCCTTTCACTCCTAAAAATTGTAAACGAATTCATAACTGAGTCAAACTAGAAGAATCTCGCAGCTTTTCCATCACAGTAGGACTTTGTGCTTGATGACTTTATCATATCAACTTTTTTTGGTGTTTCAAGCAAAATGCCATAAAAAAAACAAAACAAAACCAACTAATGAAATGGCTTTGTTTTATTTTTTGATTTTCGTCATATGTTGTTTTTTCAAAGTATTGCTCATCAATTACTTAGCTATTTCCACATGAACACCTTTATTTTTTAGTGCAGTTAGGTTATGAATAGCTACACCCTGATCCATAATAAGCTTATGAATCTTATCAATTCCTATAAAGCTTGTTAGTGATTTCTGCCCAAATTTCGTATGATCAGCCAATAAAATACTCTCCTCCGAAATGGTTGTAAATTTATATTTGACTTGCGCCTCCATTTCATTGTTTTCGTACACCCCATATTCAAGATGAAAGCCGCTGCATGAAAAAAAGAACATATCAACGTTATAGACCTCTATCGATTTCTCTGTCACCGTTCCAATAAATGAGGACATTTCTTTATTTAAATACCCTCCTACTGTAATAACCTTCACTTTATTATCATTTCTATTTAAAAATTCCAATGTTACCGGGATCGAGTTTGTAATAACGGTAATATCTATATCTACTAGTTTTTTAGCTAATTCGTACGAAATATCACTGCTATCAAGAGCAATAATCGCCCCTGTTTTAACTAGTTTTGCTGCTTCTTGAGCTATAGCCTGCTTCGATTCTTGGTTGGAATGATCCTGTTTAAATAAAAGTGTCGTTTCTTTATTTTCTTGCTGATTTATATAAGCACCACCATGTATCCTTTGTACAAGACCATCCTTCTCCATTTGTTCCAGATCTCGTCTAATTGTTTCCGCCGTAACCTTAAAGCGCTTACTAAGATTGGTTACACGAACCGTACCGGCTTGAACGATCAATGAATAGATCTCTTTTTGTCTTTCTATTGCAATCTTGTTGTTTCTCATTTGCGTTCCTCCTGTTTATTGTTTAATAAACAAGCACTAATAAGTAATAATCCATCATTTACCAAACATTATTCCTTATTTATTGGTCTTTTTGTTTTGTTAAATGTGATTTTAAAGCATAAAAACAAAAATAACAACATATAATTCTATTTTATGTGGTTAAAACCAATTAATAATCATGATTTTATCTTGTTTTTTATTTCGTTTTTTTTGTAGTTTTATAGTTAGTCATGAGATAAGTTAAGCAAGTAAAAGCCAGAAAAATAAGTTTCCTCCTTTGCTCATAATAAAAAACCTCTCTTAAGACAAGAGAAGTTTTAAAAAATTCACTATTCTTATAATTCCTTCGTCATAAACAAACTATTTGGGTCCTCCTTGTAATCCGCAAACGGAGTACAATAGGTGAATCCAAAGCTTTCATAAAGTCTTCTTGCTGGTTCAAAGGCAGCCATCGAACCTGTTTCCAGGCTTAGCCGCTGATAGCCGCGCTGCTTAGCCTCTGCCACAATATGTTCGAGAAGCTTTCTAGCAACACCCTTTCTAAGATGTGCTGAAGACGTTCGCATTGATTTTATCTCGCCGTGTGTGTCATCAAGCTCCTTAAGAGCCCCGCAGCCTACCACTTCATCTTGCTCCCAGGCGCTCCAAAATGTAACATCCGGTTGCTTTAAGCCATCAAGATTAAGCGCATGAATACTTTCTGGCGGTGAATGGAGGGCCATCCCTTGAAGATGCTCCCCGATTAAGGCAGCAATTTTAGCTCCAGATAAATCATCTAACTTAATTTCCACTTAAAATCATCCAATCTTTATTGTGATGATATTATTATATCTTTTACAACCAACTTTTTGGATTTATTTCTATCTTTTGGTACTTTTGAATTGCTGATAAATTTAGTTTCGCCGATATCCTTCCCGATTCCGCCGATATATCTGATTTTTCGCCGATTTCTTCCCCAATTCCTCCGATATATTTGATTTTTCGCCGATTTCTTCCTCGATTCCGCCGATATATCTGATTTTTCGCCGATATCCTCCTCGGTCCCGCCGATATATCTGATTTTTCGCCGATTTCTTCCCCAATTCCTCCGATATATTTGAGTTTTCGCCGATATCCTTCCGATTCCGCCGATATATTTAATTTTTCGCCGATTTCTTCCTCGATTCCGCCGATATATCTGATTTTTCGCCGATTTCTTCCTCGATTCCGCCGATATATTTAATTTTTCTCCGATATATCCGCTCTCCCCGATGATTACCTCCCCCGATATTCCGCTAATCCCATCCACAAAAAAAGAGAGTACCTCCATACTCTCTTCTTCACAGCCTAGCCAGCCTTTTCTTCAAATCCGTCTCCATCGAAGCCAAATCCTGCTCAGCCTGCAGGCGTTTTGCGCGGCCCTCGGCTTGAATGCGGAGTGTCTCCTCAAGTGTGGAAACTAAGTGATCCTGTACTTTCTTTAGTGTGTCGACATCGACAAGACCGCGTTCGTTTTCTTTTGCTGTTTCAAGTGTATTGATTTTTAGCATTTCTGCATTTTTCAGTAAAAGATCATTCGTTGTTTTTGAGACGAGCTTTTGCGCTTCAACGGCGTTCTTTTGGCGAAGCAGGGTAAGGGCGATCGCTACTTGGTTTTTCCAAAGCGGGATGGCCGTTGTGATGGACGACTGGATTTTTTCGACTAATGCTTGGTTCGCGCTTTGAATCAAACGAATTTGTGGTGCACTTTGCATCGTGATCTGTCTGCTTAGCACAAGGTCATGTGTTCGTTTTTCCAGGCGGTCGGCAAATTGCATCAGATCATTTACCTCCTGAAAGGCCATTTGATCTTGCGTCAATTCAGCCTTTTTCTTTAATTCAGGAATGGTCTTTTTCTCTAATTCCTCAAGCTTCAGCTCCCCTGCTGCAATATACACATTTAAGGCATGAAAGTATTCTTTGTTCTTTTCATAGAGCTGTTCAAGGACATTGATATCCTTAAGCAGGTCATTTTTCGAATGCTCCAGCTTGACGCTGATCCGGTCAATTTGTGCACCGGTTTTTTGATATTTTGACAGCACTTCCTGGACGGAATTTGAGATTTTCCCAAACATTCGGGAGATCATATTGCGTTTAACCGGCTTTAAATCATCAGGACTTACCTGTTCAAGCTTTTTCATCAGGTCACTGATAATAACGCCAATCTCGCCGCTATCCTTTTTTTGCACATGATCAAGCATCGTGTGGGAAAAATTCATCAGCTTTGTTTGCGCTTGTGTTCCATATAAGGAGATCGCTTGCTGGTTCTTCGGATCGATTTGTTCGGCAAGCTGGATGGCTTTTTGACGGTTTTCCTCAGGCAAAACATCGATCAGTCTCCCAGGTTTTGCTGATGCAGATTGGTCGTGATTTACAATCTCGGTGTCGCCAAACGGATTGGCAAGCAGCTCATCAAGTTCATTTTGTTTACTCATATGACATATCCTCCAACGGTCATTTTTTATTGGTTTTATCGATGGTAAGCTTTGCAACGTCTAGTTCAAAATGCAAATGATCAAGGTCCGTAGCCAGCACATCATATAAATCCTTTTCCAGTGTTTCCGCAAGCTCCTCAATCGTCCTGCGCGTCTCGCTTAAGGAAATATTCAGCTCTGCGTTTTTCTTCGGCTGCGCGGCTAGAAATGCATATTTTTCGCTTATTTCTACCATTGAATCCAAGTGTGAGTAAAAGAATGGCTCTACTAAATAAAAACGCTTTGGTTCATTTTTTGTAATGGAGTAGATTTTGTTCACAACACGAATGATCTCGATATTTTGTTTAATCGAACCAATCGTTCTCACTTGTAAGAGTGCCTTGCGAAGCCGCCTGATTTTTTTGCTCGCTTCCTCTAAATTCTTTTTAATATAGAGATATTCCTTCCTTGTAAGCTGATTCTGCTTCAAAAAACGCCGGGAAGTAATCCCTTTCATTGTCAGGTAAACAAGCCCGCCCCCGCCCAGCGCATACCCGCTTGAATAAAGAAAGGGTTGATCTAACGGAAAAAAACTAACAAGCCATATAGTGCCTGTAGAAAAAGCAGCTGTTGATGAACGAAGTAAAAAATGAAAGAATTGTTTCATTCGAATCGACTCCTATTAGTTAAACTACTATATTAGTACGTATTGTGCAGGAAGAAGGTTTCATTCCCGCAGGAAAAAACAATCACTTGAATAGTTCGGTAACTTCATCTAAAATCACATATGTCATATAAAAAAGCGCCTGGAGCTTGATCCAGAACACAAGCTAGGTTAAGAAAATATTTAAGTTCTGATATTAAAAAAATGATAGGTGATCAATTTGACAGTAAAACGTAACGATCCATGCCCATGCGGCAGCGGAAAAAAATATAAGAAATGCTGCTTGAATCAAGCGAAGGTCGTTCAAATTCACGAAGTAAGAGAAGAACGATTTCTGCAAAGCAAACATTTGCTTGTGTTAAAATTAAAAGAGTTTATTACAAAAAAAGTATCCGCAACTCAAAATTACCAGCTGCAAGCCGAATTTAAAAAGCGTACGCTCCATGCTATTAAAGGAAAGTATGAAACCGGCTTTTTTGAATTTTGGCTGTTTTTCTTCCATCGTTTTGAAAACGGGCTTCGCGGCATCGAATGGTTTAATCAGGAATCGCGCCTAACAGAAGAAGAAACAAAAATGGCGAAAACATGGGAGGAGCTAACACCGAAATTTGTCCAGGCTATAGACAAGGAAGAAAAGATTATTGTCTTTGAAGACTTGGACACGAAGGAACAATATCGGGTACCTATTTTAAAGGGGGCAGACCCTGCCTTTATTCCTTGGTATGGCACGTTCGCCCTACTTGAACCATATGATGATTTCTACTATTTTAATGGCGTCCGCATCTTTGAAGATCCGTATAGCCTAAACAGAGCGATGAAAAAAGCTGAAGAGCTAATCGATTCAACAAAGCAAAGCTGCAAACAGGTTATGTTTGATTACTTCCCGGAAATTTTAGCAGCGCTTATCACGGATCAGGACGCTGCTCTTCATGAAAAAAGAGAGATCCATGACTATTTGCTGGACTATAAAGTGGAGGATAATGAGGCGGTAACCAGCTTCTTACAAGGCCAGGAACAATTTATCATTGATACATGGAAAGAAAACAAAAAGCTATGCAGCTGGATTGACAGCTGGTATTCCTATACCGATACGGAAATTTCAAGTCCTGTCCTTATCGCTGAAATCTATGGAAAGATCTTTTTAGAAAATGGCCATTTACAGTTTACAAGCTTAGACTCTTCCCGTATAGAAGAATTTAAACAGATGATTCAAAGCTTGCTTGATCGTAAAGCTATAACATTTATCGAGGAAAAAACAAAGGCCTTCTCCATCCCAGTCCAAGCGGAAATAAGAGATATGGTCTTGTCTTTAGAGCCTGACACACCGCCATACTTTGGCATTTACGCACAGCATGACATTCGTCTTGAATTTGATAAGCCTATCCGACAATTTAACGGCTTGTCGATAAAAGAATTGATGGCTGAAGGCAGAGTCGATGAGGCCGAGCTTTGGCTGAAGCAAATGGAATACAATACGTATCAAGTTGTGCAGCAGCAAAATAAAGAGGTGATCGCAACAGCTGACTATAATTCCATTCGCAGAGAACTTGGGCTCCCGTTATCCCCATTTGTAACAGGCGGGGAAACGCGACATTCACAAATTGAAAAGCTGGGAGCTGCTAATCAAGGTGAAGGACAAATAGCTGTGAAAGAAGAGGACATTCCTTACTATGAACAGCTTGGCTTCACACCTGATACGATTAATAACTTCTATGCAGAGGATTTCATTGCCTTCTTTAAAGAAAAAACAGAAGGAAAATCAGAAAATACGATGCGAAAATACCGCAGCAGCTTATCAGACTTGCGACTCATCCTTGAACAATCTGACGTAACAAGCTGGGAAGAATGTGACCAAGCATTTTGGGAACGTGTTTTTACAAAGGATTTCACAGGCTTATATGAAATTTTAACAAAAACAGCGATCAAGGATTTCATCAGCACGACGAAAGCTCTTGCCAAGTGGCTTGACCAAAAGCAAAAATCAACGTCTTTATCAAAAACAGTCGTAAAGGTAACAAAGGAAACGGAAGAGGAATTGCTTCGTTCGCTTGAAGCAAGTGTACCTGTTTAATAGATTCACTAGGAGTCAGGTGTTGCTTTGAAATAAAGTCTGATCAGCAATACTACAGGGGAAGTTAGCTATTGGGGACAGTCTCCATTATAAAAAGGGGTTAATCACATGTTTGATTTACTACTCACAATGGTCGAACGTCTTGGCATCATTGTCATGATTGCTTTCATCTTAACGCGATTCAAATTCTTCCGAGAAATGATTTATCACGATCAGCTCAATCACAAACAGAATGTGACGGCATTGATCTTCTTCGGCTTTTTCGGTATTATCGGCACATATTCAGGGTTAAGTCTTAGTACTGAAACCCTCCAATTTAATCGTCTCCCTTCCGATCTTGCCGCTGATGAAGCGATCGCCAATTCGCGAGTGATTGGTGTCGTATTGGGCGGGCTTCTCGGCGGGTATAAAGTTGGGATTGGCGCCGGTTTAATTGCAGGGCTTCATCGGTTAACATTAGGGGGGTTTACGGGAATTTCCTGTGGCCTGGCAACGATTCTTGCGGGAGTGATCGCCGGTTTCTTCCATAAAAAAAACAAACATGTAAAGTTACGTTCTGCATTTTTAATTGGAGCATTGGCTGAGACACTGCAAATGATCATCATATTGCTCATATCGCGCCCTATTGAGCAGGCTGTGGCATTAGTGGAAATGATCGGCATTCCCATGATTTTTGCAAACGGAGTCGGATCTGCACTTTTTCTATTGATTATTAAAAGTGTATTTAATGAAGAAGAAAAGGCCGGTGCCATGCAGGCCCAGAAAACACTGCGCATTGCCGACCAGACGCTTGCCTATTTGCGCAATGGTCTCACCACTGATTCTGCTGGTGCAGTTTGCCACATTATCCATAATGAAATCAAATCAAGTGCCGTGGCGATTACGAATACAACAGAAATTCTTGCCCATGTGGGTCTTGGCTATGATCATCACCGTGAGGAAAGCCCGATACAGACGAAGATTACAATAGATGCCATCAAGCAGGGCAAAATTGTGGTGGCGAATCAACGCTCGATTCATTGTCGTGTTGAAGGATGTCCTCTCGGTGCAGCGGTGATTGCTCCTTTAAAATTGCGTGGTAAACCGATTGGCACGTTAAAATTTTATTTTCGCTCCGAAAAGGAAATCACGAATGTTGTGATGGAGCTGATTACTGGGCTTAGTTCGATGATCAGCAATCAACTTGAAATTTCTGAAGCGGATAAAGCTTATCAGCTTGCAAAGGAAACAGAGATAAGGGCGCTTCAAGCACAAATCAGCCCGCATTTTCTATTTAATACGCTTAATACAATCGTTTCCCTTGTACGTATCGATCCGGCAAAAGCACGTAAGCTGCTTGTTTCTTTGTCCCATTTTTTACGACAAAACCTGACTGTGACAACACATAAAAAGATTATGCTGGAGCAGGAATTACGTCATGTAAAAGCGTATTTAGCGATTGAAGAAGCTCGGTTTGTTGATCGCTTGGAAGTTTTTTATGATATAGATGAAGAAGCTCTTTTTCAAAGCATCCCCCCGCTTACGCTGCAGCCACTTGTTGAAAATGCAGTGAAACATGGATTCAAGGATAAAGAGGAAAACTGCTTGCTAATCATTACGATAAAAAAGAAAAAGAACATTACTTATATAAGTGTGAAAGACAATGGAAAAGGAATGAGTAAAGAAGGCATCAATCAAATTTCCAAAGCTCCGATTCAATCTGAGAAAGGAAGCGGTCTCGCCATTTATAATGTAAATCGCAGGCTGACGATGATGTTTGGAGAGAAAGCGGCGTTAATAATTGTAAGCGAACCTGATAAAGGCACAGAAATTTCCTTTTCAATCCCGTATGAAGTGGAGGAAAAAGCAAATGAAATCATCCATTAAAACGTTAATTGTCGATGATGAATTATATAGTCGTGATGAGCTAAAGCATTTGTTACAGAATTTCCCGGCTATCAACATTGTTGGTGAAGCAGAAACCGGCGAAGCGGCAGTCTTAAAATCTCTTCAGCTTCAGCCTGATGTTGTTTTTTTAGATGTAGAGATGCCAAAAATGAACGGAATGGCAGCAGCAAAAGCACTAATGGAATTAAAAAAGGTCCCGCTTATTGTCTTTGCGACAGCGTATCCGCAATTTGCGGCAGAGGCGTTCCGTTATGATGCGGTAGATTATTTATTGAAACCGTATGACGAAGATCAGTTGCAGGAAACGATTCAGCGGATTGAGAAAAAATTTTCCAGTAAGGATGAAAGTGAGATCGGTAAACGTTCAGGAAAACTCCCTATTGAAGCAGAAGGCGAGATCATTTATCTCGAACCAGCGGACATCCTGTATATATACAGGGACGAAAAAGTAACGAAGCTAATCACAAAAACAGGAGAATTTGAAACAAAAACACCTCTTAAGGAGCTGGAAAGCAGACTTAGTGCGTTCGATTTTTTCCGAATACATAAAAGTTACCTCGTGAACTTATCATACGTTTCGAAACTAACCCCATGGTTCAATGGTGCTTATCAGCTGCAAATCGAAGGCAGAGATGAAATGTTGGCAGTTAGCCGAAATTATGTGAAGGCACTAAGAACGCACATGGAAATTTAGCCCCCTTACTTGCATCTTAATTGCGATTTTTAACATGATAGTCTCCGTTATTGACCTTTTGATCTCAATCTTCCCCTTTCAAACTGATCGTGCATTATACTTTGTGTAAACGCATTCATTTTTTTATAAAGAAAAGGGGGAGTAATCATGTATACGTTTTTAGGAGGTATTGCTCTATTAATTATAGGTTATTTTACGTACGGAAAATTTATTGAAAAAATATTTGGGGTAAAAGAAGATCGTGCAACTCCGGCATATGTGAACAACGATTCCGTTGACTATGTGCCAATGAGCACATCAAAGAATTCACTTATACAATTGTTAAATATAGCGGGCACAGGACCTATTTTCGGTCCAATTATGGGAGCGCTTTACGGACCAGCTGCCTTTATCTGGATCGTTGTGGGCTGTATTTTTGCCGGGGCTGTCCATGATTATTTAACAGGGATGATCTCAATCCGAAACCGCGGTGCCCACTTACCTGAGCTTGCAAGTAAGTTTCTTGGAAAAGTCATGAGACACGTTGTAAACGCATTTGCAATCCTGCTTCTTCTATTAGTAGGAACAGTGTTCGTCTCAACACCAGCAAGTCTTTTACATGTTTTAATGGATGGCAAAATCGCATTAGGCGTGATCGTTGCAGCTATCTTCCTTTATTATATTTTAGCTACTCTATTACCAGTTGATAAAATCATCGGTCGTTTATATCCATACTTTGGAGCATTGCTTGTTATCAGTGCACTTGGCGTAGGTATTGGTATAGTCGTAACAGGAGCACCAATTCCTGAGCTTTCTTTGCAAAATTTCCATCCTGATAACGCGCCAATTTTCCCATTGATCTTTTTCACGATCACATGTGGTGCACTTTCAGGCTTCCATGCTACACAAACACCAATCATTTCGCGTACAACGCAAAATGAAAAACAAGGTCGTAAAATTTTCTATGGTATGATGATTGCTGAAGGTATCATTGCAATGATTTGGGCAGCAGCATCTATGAGCTTATTTGACGGTTATAATGGTTTAAATGAAGTACTTGCAGCAGGTGGTCCTGGTGCAGTTGTAAGTGAAGTTTCAACAATGATGCTTGGGGCAATCGGTGGTACTCTTGCCGTGCTTGGTGTTGTCGTTTTACCGATTACATCTGGTGATACTGCTTTCCGAAGTGCACGTATGATTATCGCCGAATACCTGAACATTGCCCAAAAGAAATTTTCTAGCCGTTTATGGATTGCAGCACCGTTATTTGTTATATCAATTGTCCTAACTCAGATCGACTTTAACATCTTATGGAGATACTTCAGCTGGGCCAACCAAGCAACAGCGGTTATCGCATTATTTGTCGGTGCTATGTATTTATATATTGCGAAGAAAAATTATTGGGTATCGCTTATCCCAGGATCGTTCATGCTCGTCATGGTTATTACCTATATCCTTAATGCGCAAATCGGCTTCCGCCTATCAATGGATGTTTCATGGTATGGCGGTGTGATCGGAACGGCCATCCTGCTTGTCCTATTCTTCCGTGCCGCAAATAAGGCTCGAGCAAATAACCTTCAGCTTGATGAGGATATTTCAGGTTGGGATAAGGTGGCATAATGAGCTGCTGCAGCCCTGAATATCGCAAGGTTGTCATTGAGAATGAAAAGAAGGTGAAAAGAAAGGGAAGGGATTCGCTTCCCCTTTCTCTTAAAATCATCTTTAGTTTGATAACAGTCGGAGGCATTATCATTGCTTTCTTCCATTAGAAAAGAATAGGGACAAGTTCCTTTGCGCTTATATGTGGTGCGGGACTGTCCCTTTTTAATTTTTCATTACTTCTTCGGTCCTGTTTGGAGCCAACTATTATTCCATCAGTGCTTTTTCCTCTTTATTTTGAGTAAACTATTTTTTTGATCGTTTCTATCGAGAGGTGATATTCATCAGCCAATTGATCGACCGTCCTGCCGTTTTTGAATGCACTTTTAATAGAAGCGTTTCTGTCATCAATCAGCTTTCTTGATCCTGAACGTGTACCCCATCTTTGATAAGAGACTTTAGGTTTAGGAATATATATTGTTTCTCCTTGAACATACTTTTGAATTTCTGATATCAGCTTTTCAGGTAGAATAGCCGTTGCTTTTATATATGCCATTTCTGCCAGCTCCTTATTTTTTTATAGCCAAATAAGGTGCAAAGCCTATATATCAGAAAAGCTTACTTGGGCGATCTTTTAGAAAGTCTACCCCATGCAAAGTATCGCCTTCCTGATAACAGGCTTTGCATGGGACGCTGCAGAATCGGGCAATGTAATCTTTCTTGCCATTTTCATCACCTCCCAACTACTCGATGATCATTTCCATTATAAACCATGTAGGCTTCTTATTGTTTTTTATCAACTTTTTAATCTAAGGTATCTTTATTAACACCAATTTATTATGCGGATCCTTCTTATTGGACCTTGATTCTTATGCCTTTTATTTGATAAAAAGCGAGAGAGATTTAATCAAACATCTTGTTGATTGTATAGTGAGTGGCTATTTTATTTAAAACAAAAAGGAAAAGAGGCTAAGCAACCATTTCGATTACTCAACCTCCTAAAATAGCTCTAATTCCATTTTACATCTTAGTGTGGGCTGACAGCCCCTTTTTCTTTTGCTAAATATTCGCTAATTTTACCAATTAAAACAACTAAAATAGCTAGAATAATCGGGATGGCAAGGTGAAGGCTATGATTGACTCCCTCCAAAATATGCCCAATAGCCTTATCTTCTAAGACCATTTCACCTGCAGTATATCCTAATAATCCAGCTCCAATCATGATAATAATAGGGAATTTCTCCATAATTTTCATTAAGAGTTGACTTCCCCAAATAATTAATGGAATGCTGATCACTAAACCAAGTATAATCAACAAAATGTTTCCGTTCGCTGCACCTGCCACAGCGACAACGTTATCCAAACTCATGACCAAATCGGCAATAATAATCGTTTTTATAGCTCCCATAAGGTTTGAATTCGCTGCAATGTCTTCCTCTTCTTCACCTTTTAATAGCTTCACTGCAATCCAAAGTAGCAATAATCCGCCTATAAAATTTAAGTAAGGAATCATCAATAAATATACGGCTGCAAACGTTAAAGCTACCCTTAACGCAATCGCTCCAAAAGTACCGAAAAATACTGCCTTCTTTTTATATTGTTCCGGTAAATTACGACAAGCTAGCGCAATGACAACAGCGTTATCTCCACTTAAAACGATATTGATGACAAGGATTTCTAAAAGATTAAGTATAAAAGCACTACCGTCCACTTGAAAACCACCTTTATTCTTTCTATTTTCTCCATTCATCTTATTGCTAATTTCTAATGTATAAGGAAATGGAAGTATACTTAAATTGTATAATATTTCACTAGGTTAATAAAGTATCTGATTGCTTGTAACAAAATCCCTTCTTCAATAAAACTGTACTCTAACTTAGAACTTATATAATTTTACGTAGTTTTTCACGTCACTTATTCAATTATCGGAGGCCCGATTGCAAAACAAAAAAATCCTGCATACCAATACAGGACTTTTAATCAAACTTACAAATGAACAATACTTTTTATAAATAGACTCATTTCTATTGGAGAGATGGACCCTTTATATAGAATAATCTTATTCATTTAAGAACGAATATATGGAGACCACGCAGGAGAGGTGTCATTTCCTTGTGAATTAGTGAGACGGGTCTGATTTGTTCCATCCGCATTCATCACATAAATCTGATTCTTCGCTTCACGAGCGGATACAAAGGCGATTTTACTTTTTTCATTCATTGTTGAGCTTAATCTCTTTGCCAAGGCATTAAAGCCATGATGACTGTCAAATTTGGCAGATATTCCCCAGTTTTGACCACACTTTTTACATCTTCTAATCGTAACACTTTTCTCATAACCTATCACTTTAGATTCAGATACGGTTTCCAACACTTCCAAGAAATCGGCATCACAGGATAATCCGGTATAACCAAATTGCCGTACCTTGCTGCCGCAAGGAATTTGGAATCCGAATTGCTTTGCCTTTTTTGCACTGAACACTACGAATGGAAAAGCTGAATCATACTCCCCTACACGAAGCCATTTTTTCTGATCTTCCCCACGATCAAGCAACATAAAGAGTGTCTAACATATGGAACATTGATAGATATAAGTGTACGTACTATAACGGGTCGAAACAACCTCTTTAGATAACAATAGTGCGTGAGAATTCTGGCACCTGCATGGACAGTTCAAATTATTTTCAAACATATACACAGCCCCTTCCGGTTTTCGTTATCACTTCAAAGTCTCATTACACAATCCTTCCTTATCTCTTGATGCAATTATTTCAAAATTCAGTGATTTGAGCAATCGCTTTATTCATAACAGATAAGTAAGGGTTGACATTATCGCTCCCCTTTTTCGCTGCCAATTTATACTTAAAGTGCAAAAAAAATCCTCAGATTCGTATAAAATCTGAGGATTTTTGATTGCTTCCAATCAGTTTTATGTTAACTAATGATGAATACATGTGAAAAAGCCAAGCGCTTTCTTAAGAAGGCCTTGGCCATTTCATATGTTTCCAGATCTCGTGCCATAACACAGGATAATTAGGTTTCAAATTAGATGACCATAGTTCTAGTACTTATCTTTGAAAAAGGGCTAGAGAATAATACCAATAAGAAACGATAGTCTCAATTTTTACAAATCAATTAGGTTAAAAGAATCAAAATAAAAAAATACACAATTTCTCCAAATTTACATATTAAATTTTTAACTATCTTCCAAAAGATTTTAGAAAGGAGAATGTTCAATTGGTCATCTGAGAAAGCAATTAAATTCTCATTATTTTCTAATTATTTTCTAATCTACTCCTTATATGAATTTAATTTAGCCATTCTAAGATGGGATAGTAAAGAAAGTTTTAGCACATACGAAATAGCGCCACATTAGGAAAAGATGACGATAGAATCATAGTTTTAGCAAAAAAATGCAATGGGAAGGAAGGAGAAAATCAATGTCTATTATTTCTAACATTCTAAAGTATAACGAGACTTTTGTTGATCAACATGGTTATGAAGAATTTCAAACAACAAAGTATCCAGATAAAAAAATGGTGATTCTAACCTGCATGGATACCCGTTTGCTGGAGCTGCTCCCAAAAGCGCTCGGTTTAAAAAACGGTGACGCAAAAATAATCAAAAACGCCGGCGCTGTAATATCCCATCCCTTTGGCAGCATTATGCGAAGTATTCTTGTAGCTATTTACGAATTAGGAGCTGAAGAAGTATGTGTGATTGGACATCACGGATGCGGAATGGTCGGCCTTGAACCTTCCTCCGTTCTTGAAGCCGCAAAACAAAATGGGGTTAGCAAAAATCGGATTGAAACTTTAATGAATGCCGGCATTGATGTATCCAAATGGCTGACTGGTTTTCAATGCGTGGAGAAGAGTGTCCAAAATAGCGTTCATTTAATCAAAAATCACCCATTAATGCCAGACAAGATTGCTGTTCATGGTATGGTTATCTGTCCTGAAACGGGGAAATTGGATCTCATCGTGGATGGATATAACCATGCCAACGCTAAGGAAACAGAACCAGCCAGTATGTAAAGGGAACGCTATATTGATTTCTTCAAGAAGCAGATTCCGGAAAACCCCTGGAGCATTACTGAAATTTGCTTGTATTAACTCAATTCAGTTTTATATAGCATAATCACCTTTTAACTATTTCAAATGGGAGGATAGTGGTGTCTATGAACTTAGAAGCGTTCAGAGGATATTCCTTACAAAACTTAAAAAAAGATATGCTATCGGGAATCGTTGTTGGCATCATAGCTATTCCTTTGGGATTAGGGTTTGCTATTGCTTCTGGAGTAGCTCCCGTCACGGGGCTTTATACAACGATTGTGGCCGGTTTGCTGATTTCGATTTTAGGTGGATCCAGATTTCAAATTGGAGGGCCTACCGGTGCTTTTGTTCCGGTTTTACTCGGAATTGTTTTGCAATTTGGATATGAAAACCTATTAATTTCCGGGTTTATGGCGGGTATTTTACTTATCATCTTTGGGCTATGCAAGGTGGGAAGCTTAATTGAATTTTTTCCCAAGTCCATTATTATAGGTTTTCAGTCTGGCATTGCGGTCATTATTTTCAGCGGACAAATCCCTAATTTTCTAGGACTACATACTATTGAGAAACACGAATATTTTCATTTGAATATAAAGGAAATATTCAGCAACATTCACCAAGTGGGCATCTATAGTATCATCACTGCACTTCTTTGTTTGCTCATTATTTTGGCTGTTCTGCGTTTTTTCCCAAAAGCTGGAGGGCTTTCCTATTTATTCGGAATCCTTGTCTCAAGTCTAGCTTCTTCCTTTTTCTTTTCAACTCAAATTGAAACGATCGGTTCGATTTATGGAAAAATACCAAATCAATTCCCTATACCTCATTTTCCTGAGGTGACCATAGAAAAAATCCTGGCTCTTTTGCCATCTTCCTTTGTTATTGCCATCCTTATAGGATTACAGTCTTTGTTAACGGCTCGAGTTGCGGATGAAATGACTTGTACAAGGCATAACAGTAAAAAAGAGCTAATTGGTCAAGGCATTGTAAACATGGTTACACCTTTATTTTATGGAATCCCGGCAGCAGGAGAGGTAGCACGAACTGTAACAAATATTAAGAATGGCGCCTCTTCACCTATTGCGGGAATCACACATGCTTTATTTGTTTTATTAGTATTGGTATTACTTGCACCCTTTGCTTCACATGTTGCGCTTGCAAGCCTAGCTCCGGTTTTGATGGTAGTGTCATGGAAGATAAGTAAAAAGGAACAATTTGCTAGTATCCTAAAAGAAAAATCGGGACATTCATTGGTGTTAATGATTACCTTTTTGTTGACAGTCTTCACTAATTTAACAACGGGAATTGGAGCAGGGTTATGCTTTTCTTTCTTACTCTATCTTAAAGAGAGAATGAAAAATAATCGAACTCAATTAGAGAAGGCCAGTTAACGGACTTGATATGACCAATGTTTAAGCCGGATAAGCGAGGGTCATCCCTGCGTAAGCTACACTGTGCGAATGCGACTTCTTGTCGCACCATAAGTGATGTTATCGGCATATAAAAAAATCTTAGATTGAATATCTTTCAGAGTGTAGACAAACCCCTTTTTCGGAAAAAACAATAAAGAAAAAGGGGTTTTTGCTTCTTAATTTTTACATATATTGATCACAACTTGAAATAATCATACTATATATTGGACCTTATCAAGTTGAATTATAAGTTTAATTTAATATATACGACGATTCATTGTAAAAAATGCGATCGTGAAAAGGATGTTCCCAACTACCACCGCCACCATCTTCGCTTTTTAGCGATGAAATTAACAATCAGTACCACAAATGAAATAAATATACCAGATGGCAAATATCGCTTAAATACATCCTTCCCCAACATAGAAACCGAAAACCAAGGTAGGAATCATCATCATTAATAACAATGCCTTAGAATTCTTCTTGTATTTCATTTTTGCAACCTCCTATTCCATCCATCCAGAATAGGAAAAATATAAAAGGCAACAATCTATAATATCTAATAAATCTTAGTTTTAAGTCCACATTATATCCTTTATTAATTATTTCCAAAGCTTTTCCTCAAACGACAAATAATAGATTTTATCCTTTGTAACGCCAATATTTTTCATATTCATCGAATGAAGCAATCTTGAAGCTAAATATGGGGAAGAAATCTGTAGAAAGTCTCTTGCCTTTTTATTCGTTATTTCAGGTCCGAATAGAAAATAGTAGTCTCTCAATGCTTCAATATGTAAATCCTTTCCTTGATTGTTGCATTTTTTGCAGCACCATTTCCCATAGTCTCTCACCATTGGACAGTGACCGCAGGAAGGACAAAGGATCCCTTTCTGTAACTCATCATAATGAATCTCATATTGTTCGAGAATTGGCTGATCAAAAGGAGTATCTTGATCTCTTATACATTTAATCATCTTTTTAATCTCTTTTTTCGTTAAACACTCTTCAGGATATTCTTTTTCAAATTGAAGAAATTTTGTCGGAAGTAGATGGCGATGGATGATTTTATGACCTAGCTCTTGGTCTTTAGGAGACGTACGAAGAAGTGCCTTTGGATGACTAAAAACGACGAGGGAGAGAATAGGTACTTTCGGAAACCGGTTATTTTGCAGCCATTTTTCAAGCTGCATCTCTTGGCGGCTTATCTGAATCATAGGATTTTCCAAAACGGTCTCATTTCCATCAAGTGTTCGAATAAGCTGATGAAAGACCTGATCAAAATAAATCGTCCCTACGATATGTTTTACCTCCAATATGAGCATGTAATTTGGAGTTATGATCAGGGAATCAAGCTGGAAATAATTTGCTGAATCCTTTAGCCGAAGATCATGAAGAATGTAGGTATCTTTTTCAGAAAGAAAGCTTAATGGATAGTCAAGATAGGTTTCTCCTTTATAGCCTGACAGTCTTTTAGATAGATTTTCTTTTATAATGAGGTGTTTGGGATGATTTGGGGGTATCCGGCGAAGCAATGCTTGCATTTTTTGAACGGAAAGAGGAATTGCTCGTTTTTTAATGATCATATCATCACTCCAATCTAGATTTTCTTCCTTGATTCGTTGTTTTCTACTAAAAATCCTGCCTTGTTTAGAAGAAAATGCAGTGCCGCTCACAAGGTATTTTGCAACTTTGGAGCGGAATTTTGCAAGTTTAAGGGATTTTTTTGCAACTTTTGTAGAGAATTTTGCAACTTTCTTTACTAATTTTGCAACTTTTAAATTTATTCTAGCATTCACCCATTAGTACCTGGATAGATCCAATTTCCCTCCATAGTAAAGGTCATGCTCCTTCGGATCGTAAGCAATAAACCCGCTTCCCGGTGTAAAGGTCAGTTCCCCAAAGTAGATCCGATCAGATGTTTGATACAAATCAACTCGCACAAGAGAGAAATCCTTCGAAAGCGCTTTAGCAATCTCCATCATTTCTTTCAAGAGTGCAGGCTTCTCAAGTGGTTCCTCTGACTTCGGGTAGAGCAGCCGAAAGTCCAATGGCTTCCATTCGGTTGTAAACAGATCCCGCTTATGCCCGTCAAACCTCTCGCTATCAACCTGGATAAAGAATGGCTCGCCATGAAAGCAGAAAAACTTGTAATCTTTTAAATCACGGCCTTCTTCTCCAATATAGGTTTCAACAATGATTCTCCCTTTAAGAGGCCGATAATTCGGCTCCCCGCTGACATCATAAAAATTCGCCGCAAGCCAATTTTCACATTTCGACTGCAATTCCGCTAAATCGAGCTCACGTTTATTCAAAACAATCTCATTCCACCCGGAACCGTGTGTGGTCTTAAGCACAAATTGCTCTGGCAGCCTGTCAAAGTTCATTTCCTCGAAGTTTGAATAAACACCCAAAAGAGGGATGACATACTCGTTTCCAATTGACTTCTTAATAAACTCTCTCACCTCATACTTGTCAACGAAACGCGAGAACTGTTCTAGGTTTCCATGAAGCTTCAGCCACTGGATTTTCTCAGATAATGTCTGAGGATTGTCCAGGGGACATGGATAGCCATGGTAGTGCTGAAAATAAAATTCAATAAATCGTTTCAAGCCATATTTATTTAAAAAGTCCTTTTTGGCGTCTAAGTTTCTAACATTGATCACATTTTCCAAGACCCGCACTCCTTGATTTACTGATTTATAATAATAAGGACACACATAAACTCGATGAATGGCTGCCAGCTTACCTTACGGGCAGCCTAAATAACATGGTTAAGCATTGCTTTTTTCCTAGTTCGTTACTAGATATATACTCCCCTGATATGTGATATTCCTTTATGAAATGGTTCGTTAATAAACAAAAATTTTTCACTTGCTAATCTAAATCTATTTATTTCATTTTTGCTCTCTGCAACAATCTCTTGATACAATTATTTGCCTCATGTAACACAATACTTTTATTAATCGTCTTTAAGAGGCCATTCTCCATCACAATTTCACCGTTAATAATCGTTGTTTCCACATCTGCACGGGTTGCAGAGTAGACAATTCTTGAAATTGGATCAACGCCGTACGAGGGATACGTATGAAAATGATTCAAATTTAATATTGCTAAGTCTGCCTTTTTCCCAACCTCAATGCTGCCAATTTCATTTTCCATGCCAACAGCTTTTGCCCCGCCGATCGTTGCCATTTTAAAAACGGTATGTGCATCCATTGCAGTAGGACCGTGGGCAGGTTTTTGAATGAGAGCGGCTAATCTCATTTCATTAAACATGTCTAGATTGTTATTACATGGTGCTCCGTCTGCACCTAAACTTAAGGAAACTTGCTCCGATATCATATATGGAGTTTCTGCTATACCTGATGCTAACTTCAAGTTAGAGCCGGGACAATGACTAACATGAACACCTCGTTCTCGAATGATTTTCTTTTCCTCGTCATCTAACCATATACAATGAGCAAGAATAAGGCGGGGATTCGCCAGCCCTAAATGATCTAAATACACAATGTTCCTCATTCCGGTTTCCTTTTGAACAATGTCAATTTCTCCAAGGTTTTCAGAAGCATGTGTATGAACCATTACATGATAATGTTCTGATAGAAACTGAACTTCTCGAAGCAGCTTTTCCGTACAAGACACGACAAATCTAGGAGAAAACGCATATTTAATCCGGCCATTATCATAGTTGTGCCATTTTTCCAAGAGGTCGACACTTTCTCTAATAGAGTTTTCCGTTTTCTCCTGCAATGGAACAGGCACTTCATCGCCTTTGTCCATCATTACTTTCCCGGACAAGGCTCTAATTCCGCTTTCTGCAATTGCTTTAAAAGCATATTCAGTATGATGGACAGTCTCCATATCAACAATCGTTGTCGTTCCACTCTGGATAAGCTCCCCAATTCCGAGCATAGCAGAATAATAGATTGATTCCTCATCATGTGCAGCCTCTAACGGCCAAATTCTCTTTTTTAACCAGTCCATTAATTCAAGGTCATCACCTTGGCCACGGAAGATTGTTTGGCATAGATGAATATGGGTTTGGACAAAGCCCGGGATAACTGTCTTTCCTTTTGCATCGATGATTTTATCAGGTTGCGAAACCTCTAGGTTAGGACCAATGTTCATAATGATATCGTCAACGATGTGAAGATCGCCTATCATGATTTCTCCCTCTTTATTCATCGTCACAATTTCTGCATTTTTAATTAGTAGATTCATAACATAACCCCCTATTTTCATATAAAACGGTATCCACGCAATAACGTTGCCGCCAAAATAGACACGACATCCCCTGCTCCTTGCAAAAATTGGCTGCGAACGAGTTGGTAAATTCATTGATTAAAAAAACTCCGATGACAAATCCGGCAGTTACATATAATATGATGTCTTTCATTTCTAAATTCCTCTTAATTGATGCCGCTTCTGCCTTCTGAGAGTCAACCCATTTCAATCAACTTTCGTCAACTTGTATAGGAGAACAAAAGCGCAAGCGCCTTGGTCATCGCCGTACAAACTGGAGGAGCATCGACTGAGATAAAGGAACCACTGTAAGCGAAGTGAACCGATGTTGACTTATCGTAGGGAGATGATCTGAAGTTTGATAGGCGATAGGCGCTGGCAGTCAAAAACGCGACGTCCTGTCGCACTGACTGCACTTGCACATCCTGTGCTTCGGAGCTGGAAGTCGCAGTGCTTATCCACAGTTCAATGAATTTTATAATTTCCTAAACGATAAAAAAAGCTACGAGGAAAATATGCCAAAGAAGCATATTTTCCTCGTAGCCAGAAATTTACGGTTTCTAGTAGAGACCCTTAATCCGATTATTAAGGTTATACGAGAAAATTAGTTTTATAATCCTAATCATAGTAGCCTTTAAAACTTGATACAACAACATCGTTACGTTTTCTCCCTAATGTTTTAACCATTTCCATTTTTTCATCTTTTCGGTGTATGGAAAGACATTGCTTGTTCCTTCTATAGAAAAAAATGTGTAAGCAATACGAACAACCTAATGGATTACCTTGAAAACTCCCCTTAAAATCAGTAGTATACTGAGTTCATAAAAGGGGTGTTTAACTTTGAAACAATATGTATTCACAGTGGAAACAAACGATTGCAAACGTGAACTTATTTTCAATGCAAATGGAATTGTCGACGCGGTTAATCAGCTAAAGCTAATCATGGACGTGATGCGAAACGAAGGGGAGTATCAAATGAAAAGTGTTTACTACAACGGGGTTATGTTTAAAAATTAGTTTTTCAAAATATGGATAAAAGGGCTGAATCACATAGATTCAACCCTTTCTAAACGATTAAATCAGGCTGCTCCTTCAAAGGAACTGACCCTATCTTGAGACAACCCAACGTATTTATTTATACATCAAATACTGCTCACGAATCTTCTTAAAACGCATGAGGTCATCTTGATATTCAGTCACGATGTCAGAAACAGATGCTCCCTCTTCAATCATCGTCCTTACCCAGTCATTGCCGATTAAGCGGCCAAAGTTGTTTACTGCAAGAAATTCAAAGTCATCTGGGTACAAATCATGGATCGTCTTGATGATGTGCAAGCCGGTCGGCACAGCTTTAAATGTGTCACGGTTCGTGACATAGATTTCCACCCCATGGCTAAGCTTGCCCGCATGCTTTGAAAAAGCAGGTGTGAAAGAGGCAGCTCGGAATGTGACACCGGGCAGGCCTAATGAATTTAATGTTTCCGCTAGCTCTGTACTGTTTATATATGGGGCGCCGATTAATTCGAATGGCTTTGTCGTTCCCCTTCCTTCAGAGACATTTGTTCCTTCGATTAAGCCTGTTGCCGGATAAACAATTGTCGTTGACACGGTAGGCATGTTGGGCGATGGCAAGACAAATGGCAGCCCGGTCTCATCATAATCCATTGAGCGTTTCCAGCCCTTCATTTTTACCACCTTTAGATTAGCGCCAATGTCAAATTCTTCGTTGAACAGCATTGCCAGTTCGCCCACCGTCATGCCATGGATGAGCGGGATCGGATATAAGCCCACAAAGGAAGAGAATTCCGGCTCAAGCACAGGCCCATCCACCGTAAGCCCGCCTTGAGGGTTCGGTCGGTCAAGAACGATAAATGGAATATCATTTTCTTTCGCTGCTTCCATCGCATAAGCCATTGTGTAAATATACGTGTAATAACGTGTGCCCACATCTTGAATATCAAAGACAAGAACATCAACGTTTTCAAGCATTTCAGGTGTCGGCTTTCTCGTTTGCCCATACAGGCTGTAAACCGGCAGGCCCGTCTTTTCATCCACATAAAAGTCAACATATTCCCCAGCCTGCGCATCCCCGCGCACCCCATGCTCAGGTCCGTAAAGAGCTGTTAATTCAATGTCCGGATCCTCATGCAGCAAATCGACAATGCTCGTTAACTTTGAATCTACTCCGGTTGGATTTGTAATCAGCCCAACCCGTTTCCCCTTTAATAATTCCTTCTGATCACCTAAAAGCACCTCAACGCCAGGGGTAACCTTTTGTTTTTTCTTTTCTTTCAAGGCTGATACATTAACAGAGGGAACCATGCTTAAAACCAACATGCCAATTACCATCAATAAAAGCAGCTTTTTCATCGTAACTCTCCCTCCTAGTTTAATTCCTTGCAAGAATTAAGATGCAAGCCATGCCCAAACTCATATAACGTCTCAGATGGATTTGTGACAGATGGGATATCTACTGGCAATGTTCCCTTCGGTTTTGCTTCGCCAAAGATGACTTCGATGCCCGCCGGAATATTCGGTTGTCTATAACGGTCATTTGAAAAGCCTTTAAATCCGTAAACAGCAAGTACGGCCTTTGCTTCTTCAAAATTCGCCACATCATACGGATTTCGTAAGCTCATTAACACAAATTTCTTATTCTTTTCCTGGGCATCCTTCATCACTGCTCTTGGAAAGGCGGTTGCCCATTTGCTTGAATCCTGTACGCTGTCATCGATCACCCCATCATTTACGACAGGATCGTTTTTCACGACATAGGAACCGGTAATGACATAGTCTGCTTCATTAATAAGAGAACGAACTTCATCATCAACTGTTTTTCCGGAAAAGTCCATTCCCGTTACCGTAACATTCTTCCATTTCTTTTTAGCAGCGATTTCTTCAATGCTCCTTGTCATTGCTTCAACCTGATCGGCAAACGGAGCAAGAACTAAAATGCGCTCACCTTTTTTCGGTTTAAAAGGCAATGTTTTTTCTTCATTTTTAATAAGGGTCACTGAATCCTCTGCCATTTTCTCTTCCTGCTTTAGATGCTTTTTATTTCCTATCACTTGAATCGCGTTGGCAATCTTCTCATCAAGCGGAGCATCTTCGCGGTCTTCACCAGGCTTATAGATGCCTCGTTTGATTTTCAGCTCAAGGATTCTTTCAACAGATTGATTGACTTGCTCAAGCGGTATTTCTCCTGTTTCAATCGCTTCCTTCACTGCTTCAAAAACTGATGCTAAATTCTCTTCCATTTCCAGCGAGGTCACTTGTGCTGGCATCAGCGCAATATCCACACCTGATTTTAAGGCTAAAACAACCGCTTCTTCCTGCCCAAAATGATCAGCAATCGCTTTCATATTTAACGCATCCGTTACGACGACACCATTAAAGCCCATTTCTTCCCGTAATAGGCCTGTTATGACCTTTTTAGATAATGTTGCCGGAACCATGATTTCCTGGCCGTCCTTTTTGCTGATATAGGTTGTATCATCGAATGCAGGGAATTGAACATGGGCTGTCATCATCATATCAACACCCGCATCGATGGCCTGTTGAAACGGAATGAGCTCAACCGAACGCAATCTCTCCTTCTCATATGGAACAAGCGGAATTCCATAATGACTATCAACCGCCGTATCGCCATGACCCGGAAAATGCTTGGTTGTTGCTGCGACATTCTGGCTTTGCAACCCTTTTATCGTTTGAATGCCAAGCTTTGCAACTAGCTCCGGATTTGAGCTGAAGGAGCGAACACCAATAACAGGATTTTCTGAGTTATTGTTAACATCAACAACAGGACCAAAATTAACATTGATCCCTAATGCCGCCAATTCCTTTCCGATGATTTTCCCAGTCTGATAGGCGTATTTTTCATTTCGTGTGGCTCCTACGGCCATATTTCCTGGAAGGTTCGTCCCTGATTGCAGGCGGGTTACAATACCGCCCTCCTGATCGATCGTGATCAACAAGGGAATGTCCTTGCTAGCCTCCTGCAACCCGTCAACAAGCTTTACCGTTTGCTCGGTATCTACCACGTTTTCAGCAAATAAAATCACACCGCCTAAATGGTATTTTTCGATGATGCTTCCAACCTCATCATTCATTTCCGTAAAGCCGGTTGCTTTGGTTTCCCCAGCCTTTTGCCAGTTTCGGAAATCCGGCATGAGCATTTGCCCAACCTTCTCCTCTAGCGACATCTCCTCCACAATTGACTTTACATCAGTTGCCGCTGTTTCTTTAGTGGTTGCTTTTGCTGACATAAAGCCTGTAAATGCTGTCAACGCTAAGGCTGCCGCTAGCCCGGCCGATAACCATCTCTTTTTCTTCAATGTGACATCCACCTCTCACTTTCCTTATTTTTCTCTAACGCTTCATAAATTGCCGTTACAACACTTCCATAGCTTCCTGTTTGAAAAAGGTCCCCGATAAACTGATTTGGATTACTTTCAGGATTGACAAGCGGTGAATGTTTTTTGTTTGTCAGCAGGACGATGCCTAAATCGAATTCAGGATCAATAATCGTCACCGTTCCTGTCCAGCCTGTATGACCGTAAGCGCTGTCACTTGCATGCGGGCCAAACATCCATTCCATGCTGTCATGACGGTTAAGTCTCCAGCCAAGACCATAAGTAGGATTCACCATAGATGGCTCAGTAAATGTTTTAACGATGTCCTGATCGAAAAAGGTATGATCGCCATATCCTCCGCCATTTAGCATCACTTGCAGAAGTACGGCTATATCACTAGTTGTAGAAAAAAGGCCTGCGTGTCCCGATACACCTTCCATCGAGTAGTAAGCCTTTTCATCGTGAACTTCCCCTTGAAGGGTGTATGTGCGAATATTCGGGAACTCAATGACCCCGTCCCTCGTATTTCCAAGCAGCTCTGTTGCCGCAAAATCCTTTGGTTTATTCCCTTTTTGCAGCGGATTAAACATCGTATGCTTTAATTTAAGCGGCTTATAGATTTCATTTTCAACATACACATCCAACGGCAGTCCTGTGATTTTCTCGACAATGGCACCTAACAGCATATAATCGACATCACTGTAAATATTTTTTGTGCCAGGTTCGTAGATAAGCGGAGTATCAGACAAGAACTTAATTGTTTTTTCCCGTTCCTGTGAATACAAGTCCTTGGCAACCTTCGGATTATGGTATTGCGGATCAGGAGTAAATCCTGCTGTATGATGGAGCACATCAATAATGCGCAGTGTATCCTTGCCTTTAATCACATCGGTTTCTTTGTCCTTGAACTCAGGAATATATTGCTGAACAGGTGCATAAAGATCAAGCTTCCCTTCAGCAACTAATTTCTGCAAGGCGAAATTTGTCGCATACATTTTCGTGTTTGATGCAAGGTCAAACATCGTATCGTCCTTCATTTTAAGAGGCCTTTTCAACGGTGTATGCCCTGCGAATTTTTGTTTGTAGCCGTAGCTATCCTTTTTTACAATTTTCCCATCCTTAATAACGATCAAGGATGCACCAGGAAATCCAGCCGCCACTTCTTTTTCGATTAACTGATCGACTTTTTCCAATTTTTCAGAGGAAAACCCAACATCCTCCGGCTTTGCAGCTTTTTCTAGAACCTGATGGTGATCAGTTTCATCCTGATTTGACTTCGCCAGCGCTGCTGAAGGCATAATCAATAAGAGCCCGACAGATGAACAAAGTACGCAGCGAATCCATTTCTTCATTGTTTTTCTCCCTCCCCTTTTTTATGTATCCATCGCCTTATTTTTAAAATATAATTTTAAATAAATTTTATATTTATTAAAATTATATTTTATAATCTTGATAGTAGCACCCCAAAAATTGAAAAACAAGGTGCTTTTGTCACACTTACATTGTATAAAAATAGTTTAACCAACCTCATTAAGGAACCGACATCCTTTTTAACAAGTTTAGTTAATGTTATCGGTATTGAAATAGAATTTTCAATACGAAGAACATGTTATGGTGTTGTTCTACATGGGACACCGTCAAGGAAAAATGAAAGAGACTGCCAAATTTGACAGCCTCAAGTAAAATATTATTCTTTCACCAGAATCTAATGCAATTCCATGAGTGAAAACCTTTGCAGGAATGGATAATACAGGGAGCTTCGCTATAAAATCTTTGCAGCATTCAACAAATTTATCATATGAGTGTTTATTTCAAATCATTAATATAAAACAGGAGCTTTTTTTGAAAAGATGACTCTTACTACTAATATTAAAAATGAGAAATGACCGATGTTTTTCATTTTAATTTCCTCCTTATTTTTCTGAATCTTTTGTGATTCAAAAATATCAATCTTTTTAAAATATTCAAACAAACATGTAAGGAAATATAATATGAAATTTACACAGGCACTTCTCACCACTTGATTTTCTCAATTTTACATATCCATTTAAAATAACTCAAGACAACTATTAATAGCAAAGGATCTACAAGGGCTGAATACAATAATTTCCACCATCCATAGTTAAAATAACCCCATGGCTCAGGTAGCATTGCTATCATTTCATAAATAACCATGAACATTACCCAATAAAAAAAATAAAGACCGCGTCTAATTAATGTAGATCTATAGGGATACCAATTCAAAAACATCATATTTATAGGTGGAATAAGCAATGTAAGAGTAAGTAATGATTCCCATTCAACCCCTTTTGAAAAATACCAATAAGCATGGTATTTTTGGTCAATATACAAATCAGCAAGTCCTTGTAGAGCAATAGTGAATGCCCATATATGAACAATTTGATTTTTAGTAAGATGTATATTCGTTATAAAAGCAACAACATTAAAAATAATAATAGCTATAATAAGTCCAATCATCTAATAAGGTCCTTTTTTAAAAAGTTTCCCCAATTTCTTTTTTCATTATCCAGTTTAAGGAGCAAGGGAAAAAACAGTTGGGAAGTCCTTCTCTGAACTTATAAAAGTCTTATTCATTGTTTAAAATTACAATATAAAAGAAAACTTACCTATCGATCGAAAGGATGTAAGATTATTCTAAACTTTATTCCATACCTTTCCCTTATTCTTATTAGCATCATAATTTTTACTATCTCCTGGCGCAAAGCAGCCAACAAAAAGCTGATTCCATTTTATTTGTGCATGGCCGGATTGATCTATTTATTCGAGTATGCCATTCTCGTTTTATTCAAAAGTTATGAGTACTTCCCTGGTGTATTCAAAGACGACTACTTCGATAATGTTCTCGGAGCTAATGTATCAAATGGATTCATTGTCCCTTCAGTAACTGTTTTGATTGCCGTATTTGACTTGGGATTTTGGTGGATCATACTAATTACCATTGGTTTTTTTGGAATTGAAGAGTTGTTTTTGTATCTAGGTGTGTACCGCCATTTTTGGTGGAAAACAATCTATACAAGTATTTGTCTGTTTATCTTTTTCTATTTGGGAAAATATTTATGGCGTATGCTTCGCTACCATGTAGATCGGTTCACACTGCGTATAACCGTACTTTATTTCGTCAATATAACCATACAGGGTACTTTTATGTTTTACTTAGTCGCCATTTTTCATCTATTTTTTTTCCATGTCAATTGGTTTGATGATCCTTCAAGAGATCATATTACGTTGGTTACTTTGTACTTTTTCATCGACTCGATTTTTTTTAGTTTAGTGGTTGTTTTAAGGACTTATTGGTTTTGGCATGCCTTATTAATTATCGGCTTAGCTTGTGTAAATTTATTTTTGCATCAATTAGGAATACTCAAGGTTTCAGGTAATTGGGTATTAGGTTTATTAACGGCCTTCCAATTGGGTGAGTTGTTCTTACTCATGTATGTGCGGAAACTTTTGCACAATGCAGTGTTGCCATGAAAAGCAGTTCTTACATGTTTGGTGGTAATATCCCATGATTCCTCCATAAAAGTATGATAATTAAAGGTATGAATTATTGATGATATTCCAAACCCGGGAGACATTGCTACAATACACTCAAAATAGGCTAAATGTTCCTTTGTATATATTTATTATTCAATCAGCTGACAGCCAAGAATGTCATATTGATATCCTCTAAATTCACAAAATGTAGTCTTATAGCAAACGACTCAGTCCAACTGAGCCATTCGCTTATCCCTCTTCGTTAGCTAAACGAAAAAACAGGTTCAGAGGTTCTTACAATTCCCCTAACACTTTTTTAGTTCGTCAACCATAATTCGTTTTATGAACATAAACTTCAGATTTCCTTTTTTATTGTTTTTCTAGAAAATGGCCCGGATCAAACAAGGATCCTATGAAAAACCTAGCTCACATACGCGATGTTATCGGCATTAAAAAAGGATCTTCGACAATCTGAAGATCCTTTTAGCTGTTTATTTCACTAATTACACCTTTTTATTCATTTGTGGTTGATGTTAAATGATTCATTTTCCAATGGGCTTCAATAGGATCAAGAGAACTTACAACATCACACATGTATTTACCTGCACCATTTGGAACATTAAAAGAAACATCTGTCTGCCAATCTGCAAATATCAGCACTAGCATTTATTTTACATTCACGCGTTTTTGCGCTTTGCTAAGCAGAAAGTCTGCAAAAAGGGCAAGGATTGCGGCAAGGATTGCACTCGTATAAATTTTCACATTGTCCCGCAGATTGATACCGGAATAGATCTCTTTTCCAAGTCCTTCTCCGCCAATAAACGGAGCAAGAGTGGCCACACCAATGGCAATGACGGCTGCAATCCGCACCCCTGCCAGAATAAACGGCAAAGACAGGGGAAACTGAACCTTTGTGAGCAATTGAAACTTAGTCATCCCAACCCCTATTCCGGCCTCTACTGTACTTTCATCGACTTCCTTTAACCCGACATAAGTGTTGCGAATAATCGGCAACAACGAATATAAGAAGAGACCGATGACAACAGAGGTAAAACCAATCCCGAAAAAAACCATCAAAACTGCCAATAGCGCCAGACTTGGAAATACTTGAATAATGTTGGCAAAAGCCAAAATAATAGAAGCAGCACGTTCGTTTTTCGCCGATATAATACCAAGTGGTATCCCGACAACAAGAGCAAGGGCAACTCCTAAGACCACCATCGCGATATGCTGAAATGTCAGTAACAGCAGCGTGCTCCAGTTATGTTCAATGTACTGTATAAATGCATTCATGTTTTCACCTCTTTAATAAACCTTGTTCCTCTAAAAATTGTTTAGCCACGTCCTTCGGGGCCTGTTTCTCTATATCTACTTTGGCGTTTAATGTCCTCATTGTGTCCAGATTGATAGTTCCTTCTAATGGTTTCAAAGCTGATTTGATTTTAGGATATTTTTTGATCGTATCATTCAATACGACGGTTGATGCGTCATAAGGAGGGAAAAAACGCTTATCATCCTCAAGTGTGACAAGATCGTATTCTTTAATACGCGCATCTGACGAGTAAGCCAGGACAATATCCATTTGCTTCTTCTCTACCGCTTTATAGACAAGATTGATTTCCATCGGATACACCTTTTTAAACCTCAACCCATAATGATCCGAAAAAGCGTCATATCCATCATGCTCGCGTTCTAGCCAGGCTGTATCGACACCAAGAGTCATCTTGTTTGCAACGTTTTTAAGGTCGGAGATTTTCTTTAAATTGTATGTTTCAGCGACTTCTTTTCTTACGGTGAACGCATAGGTATTCTCAAACCCTAAAGGGTCAAACCATGTCATCCCCATGTATTTATCAAACCCTTTCTGGGCTTGCTCCAATACTCTCTTAGGATCTTTCGTTTCTTCAATAGGGAAATGGTTATTAAAAATTTCTCCGCTGTACAATGTCCCAATTTGCAGCTGGTTTTCTCTCATTGCATTGAGAACGAAAGGGCTTGATGCGAGGTCAGTTTTGACATCGACATCGATATCTGTTTTGTTTTCTATTAAATATTCGTACATATAGCCTAAAATTTTTGTCTCTGTAAATGTTTGCGTTCCTACAGTAACGGTTTTGCCTCCCGCGCAACCCGCAAGAGAGAAAACGAGAAGTACTGACGCAGCGAGAACCGTTCGTTTTTTCATTTAATAACCTCCGATGTTAAAAGGATTTCGCATCATTGAGAGTCCGTTTTGTAATTGCTTTTTCTATTAACGAGAGAAGGAAATCAATGACAAGCGCGAGGACCATCGCTAAAAGGGCAGACGCAAAAATCAGCGGTTTATCATATACCGCAAGTCCTCCGACAATCAGCTGCCCTAACCCCCCTGCACCGATTAATGTTGCAAGGGTTGCCCAGCTAATAATGTAGACCGTTGTTAAGCGAATGCCTGACATAATATACGGGATTGCAAGCGGCAGTTCAATTTTTAACAGCCTTTGTCTCGCACTATAACCCATTCCTTTCGCCGCTTCCATAATTTCCGGATCAATGGACTGAAACCCAGAGTAAGTGTTTCGTAAAATCGGCATCAAAGAATAGAGAAAAAGAGCGATAATAGCCGGTAGTGTGCCAATGCCAATAAGAGGAATGAGAATAGCCAGCAAAGCAAGGCTTGGGATCGTTTGAAAGATATTCGTAATCGTAAAGGAAAGTGACCGAATCCATTGAACCTTCGTTTTCGTCAGATAGATGCCAAGAGGAATAGCGACAATACATCCTAGCAGCACTGCACCGGCAGTTAAGCCAAGGTGTTCCGTTAATGCCTTCATTAAATCCGACCAACGCTCAACAAAAACGAATAGATACTCATTCACGTTACATCACTCCGGTCTGTGGGGGATAAATGTCTGATAAGAATCCGACAATACTGCCCCTTGTGACAATGCCGAGTAATTTCTTTTCCTCATTGACAACCGGAATATATGGCAATTTGTATTCATCAATCATTTGCATAACGTCTGTTAAAAGGGTGTCAGGACTTATGGCATGCTGAAACGGCTGAAGAATATCGCAGACTCGTTTCGTTTCATCCCTGTATTGATATAATACATCATAAATCGTAATGTAGCCTTGTAATTCGTTTTGGTCATTGACAATAAGAAGTGAATCAACCTGTCTTCGCTCCATCATTTTAACGGATTCGGCAAGCCCGCGATTAGGGAACGTTGTCGCCGGTTTCCGATTCATCACTTCCTCAGCTATTGGGATATCTGCAACTTGCTGAAGACGTTTTTTACCGATAAAGTTTTTCACAAAATCATTCGCCGGATGTCGTAAAATGTTCTCCGGCGTGCCTTCCTGAACAATTTCGCCATCCTTCATAAGTACGATTTTATCAGCAATTTTTAGCGCTTCATCCATGTCATGCGTCACGAACACAATCGTCTTTTTGATATCTTTTTGAAGACGAATGAGTTCATCTTGAAGCTGCTCCCGGCTAATCGGGTCAAGCGCGCTAAAAGCTTCATCCATTAAAATGATGGAAGGATCGGCTGCCATTGCCCGAATCACACCGACACGCTGCTGTTGCCCACCGCTTAGCTCCGATGGTCGTCGATTTCGATATGTCTCCGGATCTAATCCGACCAAATCCAATAATTCATCTACACGTTTTTCAATACGATCGTTGTCCCATTGGAGTAAAGTAGGAACGACTGCAACATTTTCAGAAATGGTTAAATGAGGAAAAAGTCCGATGTGCTGAATGACATATCCGATTGCTCTTCTTAACTTCACCGGATTGATGTTCGAAATGTCTTTACTGTCAATGTAGATTTTTCCTTTAGTAGGATTGATTAGGCGGTTTAACAATTTCAAGGTGGTTGATTTTCCGCACCCGCTTGGCCCGATGAGTACGGTAATCTCTCCTTCTTTACATTCGAGGTTAATGTCTTTCAGAGCAATATACCCGTCACTATACTTCTTTTGGACATGTTTTAATTTAATCATTCGATTGAATCACCTTCTGTTTTTAATCTCTTGATGCTTTACGTCTATAAGTCTCTATTTAAAGATACATAACGTTACTATACCCTGTTTCAAAAACGTCTAAACTGCTAATTTTGAATCATCATTATTTGGAAATGTCAAAAAGTGAGGGATAACGATGAATGCATTTTTACTATAAACAATAGGCATTGTAAATGAAGTGTTAGGCAGTTCAATACTTAAAACTACAAGCAGGTTGGTTTTGGATAGGTTTCTATTCTTTATCTTTATTATCAAAGACGTTGCCACTTGGACAGGAGCAGGAACATCGTTAACTCCTTTAAAAGGTGTAATTATAAGATTTTGGGGATGAAATTGATTACAGGCGGCGTTGTCATGATATATAGATCGATCAATATTTCAGCAGCGGATGCTACAAAAGAACGCTTTAAGGGACTAATGAAAGAAAACGTACTTGTTCACCACATTAGCTTTGAAATGCTCAACGATTCCGAATAGCCCATTGAAGTGAAATTTGGCCGATGAGATAGTGAAGGTCTCCATAAGCGATTAGTCTTTTATCAAATAAAAAGATGCCCTGCAAACAGTTTCGCAAGTTGTTCGCAGTGCTTTTTATACATTGCCCATATTTTTCCAGATACATCACTTCATACATTCTTCATCCTATATACCTAAAAAAGTTTTTTATTGCATCAAGGCGAATAGTATGATTACAATCTTCACAGCAAAATATACTATGCTTATTTTCTTTGAACTGCTTATATTGCCTAGTTCCTTCATAAACTCTAAATTTTTTTCTACAGCTACAGCAAATTACCTCATATGAAAACACGTTCATCCTCCTCAGTGCTTAGACAAGATTTATCGAAATAGAACTTAAAGCTTCTAAAAAGAATTGCTTCAACTACTAAAACCACCAATTACGGCAGCTGAAAAATGCATCCATGATTGGCACGCTTACCATGCATGGGAAAGCGTGCTTTATTAGTGTAAAAGTTTAATAAAATAATAAATATAATATGATCAAATTTCCTGTTAATTTGTGCTCTGTTTGGACAGGATTTATCTTTTCACTTTCCTGCGTAATTTAAGTACACTTCTTCCCAACATCTTCTAAACGATAACCTATGATATCCAATTTTTCTTTCAAACTTTTGTTCAAGAAAATGACCATTAAATGATTCAACAATCTTGCCATTTGTCAAAAGACGCATTCGTTATTAAAGATAGCGCCCGTTCGAAGATTATTTATGTTTACTTATCGAAGAAAAGCTACCCTTTAGCTAAACAAGCAGCAATAGTCATTTCATTATAATTGTATTAATAATTTTTAATCTTTTTACACATAGATTCAGTCGTCGAGTTTACTTTAACGCAAGCCATTCAAAAACATTTGCGTAATTTGTGGGCCATATTTTATCAAATTATCACTATTAATCGCTTGACTCTTCATTCCCTCCGTGAAAATATGCATCAACATCAGTAAAACCTCATCAGAATATGCGGGATTAATTTTTCCTTCTTTACGCCCTTTTTGAAACATTTTTAAAACTAATCGATCACTTGTTTCTTGTGCATCCTTATCAAAAAAAGACGGGTCACTTGCAAATTGCTGCATCACATTATGAAAAAATATAGATGTCATACTTTGAATTTTTTTCATTTTATATTGCGTGAGTTCCATATACGTTTGCTCAAATGATAAATCACTTTCAATCAAACGTTCATATTCTTCATGGATAGAGGCAAATGAATGATGAATCGTTGTATTAATTAAATTATCTTTTGTATTGTAATAATTAAATAAGGTTACTTTACTAACACTCGCACTTTTTGCAATCTCATCCATGGTTATATTGGTGATGTCCTTTTTATTCAGCAATTCAAGCGTAGCTTCTTCAATATCTTTCATTTTCTTTTCTCGTCTTAGATCAAAGCCATTTTTCTTTGTCATCTTCCCACCACATTTTCCCCTTTTTTATAAGTTTAAGTATAACTTTTTGCACTTAGTTTTTGTGTCTAGCTCCAGCGCCTAGCCCCTCTAGGGTCTAGACGATTTAGAATTGAAGGCAAAGAACGCCTTCTATTCTAAATCGTCTTATTTGCCTTAGGCTGATCAAGGCGCTTGCGCTTTTCTAAATTACTTTCTACCTATTTATATAGTATTTCATTATTTGAACTAATTCAAACATTTCAGTAAAAAATAATTTGAATAACCCTAGAAAAAAGCGTATATTATGAACTATAAAGTAGTTTTTAGTAAAAAACTTTAATTCTCATAAAATAGGAGATAAGAGGAATGGTTATCGCAGAAATTAAGGGGTTGCAAAAAAAATATAAATCTACCCATGCGTTAAAAAATGTAACGATGGATCTAAAAAAAGGTGAAGTGTTAGGTTTTATCGGACCAAATGGGGCAGGAAAATCAACGACCATCCGAATCCTGCTTGGCATTATAAAATCCAGCGGAGGCACAGCCAAGATCTTCGGGAAGGATGTCTGGAAAGATTCGATTGAAATCCATAAACGACTTGCATACGTTCCAGGAGATGTAAACCTTTGGCCAAATTTAACGGCGGTGAAATTATTGATGTATTTATGCGCCTGCAAGGAACGAAGAACGATGCATTACGCGATGAATTAATTCACAAATTCCAACTTGATCCTAAGAAAAAAGCACGGACTTATTCAAAAGGAAATCGTCAAAAGGTTGCGCTTATTGCCGCGCTTGCTAGCGATGCAGAACTTTATATTTTTGATGAACCGACTAGTGGTTTGGATCCTCTGATGGAATCTGTATTTCAAGAGGAAGTGGAAAATTTAAAAAAGCAAGGAAAGTCCATCCTTCTTTCTAGCCACATCTTAAGTGAGGTAGAACGCTTATGTGACCGCGTAGCGATTATTCGTCAAGGAGAAGTAATTGAAACGGGAACACTAGACGAATTAAGGCATTTAACTCGTTATCAATACAAGGTGACTACTCGTGACGAGCCTATTGGATTAAAACAAGTGAGTGGTGTGCACGACTTAGTAATAAATGGAAATGAAGCTGTTTCCCAAGCCGATAGTGATCAAATTGAAGCCATTCTAGAAGAAATCATGCCTTACCATGTAACAAAGCTTGAGAGTGTGCCGCCGACCCTTGAAGCGTTGTTTATGCGTCATTACACTGGAAAGTAGGTGAGCAAGATGAAAAATCGATTTTATAAGACTGGAATGCTCTTTCTTCATACATTACGTAGAGATTGGTTAAAGCTTCTCATTTGGGCAGTGGCCTTAAGTCTTTTCACGGGCGGCTTTGCCAGTGCGATGTATGAAATATATGGAAAAGATCCTGCTGGATTGAAGGCTATGTATGAAACTTTGAAAAATCCGGCAATGATTGCCATGCTTGGACCGACAGCAGCTACTGCCGAAACGTATACCGTAGGAGCTATGTACGCACATGAAATGATCCTCTTTACGGCACTCGTATTTGCCATTGTATCTATTATGCATGTCATCAGTCGTACACGGAAAGAAGAGGATGATGGAACAACAGAGCTTATCCGTTCCTTTCAAGTTGGACGACTGGCCGGCACGACAGCCATCGTTATCGAAATGTTTCTTTTACATTTAGTTATCATCGCCCTTTCTACAGGTTTGCTGCAAGTTCAACATGTACCTGGAATGAATTTTTCTAGTAATTTGTTATATTCCGCTTCATTAGGTATGCAAGGTTTCTTATGGGCAATGATTGCTCTCATATTTGTCCAATTAGCATCCGGAGCTGGAAGTGCAAGAGGACTGAGCTTCTTGACTCTTGGCTTTTTTTACATTGTTCGAATGGCAACAGATATGAACACACCGGATGCTTCTTGGTTCAACCCGCTGGGATGGAGCTATTTAGTAAATGTTTACGTTAATGATAGCTGGTTTCCAATCGTCATTGCTTTTGTTGCCAGTATCGTTTTCTTAGCCCTATCCTATCTTTTGGAACAATCTCGAGACATGGGAGCTGGTTATTTACCAGAACGGACTGGGCGTGCTCATGCAAAAGAACGGCTGTTAAGTCTTCCTGGCCTAATCTTACGCCTTCAAAAAATATATATTATCGGCTGGCTCTTCGCCCTCTTTATATGCGGGGCTATGTACGGGTCAATTTTCGGTGACATGGATAAATTTGTAAGTGAAAATGAAATGATGAAGCAAATGTTCCTTCACAATGCAAATTACACCATTCAAGAACAATTTATAAGTGTTCTCTTTATCGTTTTATCTTTATTAACTACGATTTTTATTGCAGGAAGTTTGATGAAACTCGTAAACGAAGAAAAGAAAGGGCGCTGGGATCAGCTTTATGCCACTAAATTAAGTCGGACAAAATTCTACTGGTACCATGTGATCTTGACTTCCATACTAGGAGTGGTCGGACAATTTTCTGCGATATTGGGGCTCTACCTAGCCCAACGAAGTGTGATGGAAACACCGTTAAGTCTGTGGGAAATCACTAAGGCTGGAATTGCATGGGTACCTGCAATTTTCTTCTTTATCGGTATATTAGCTGTACTAATTGGTTGGCTGCCGCGCTTTACGGCAATAATTTGGGGCTATCTATTATTTGCTTTCTTTGTTAGTTATTTTGGGCAAATGATGGACATTCCAGAATTCGTCACGAACCTTGATATATTTAGCTATATTCCAAAAGTTCCAATTGAAGAATGGAAATGGGGAACCATAATCCTCATTAAATTATCGGCTTTCTTCATGATCGTTATTGGTTTCATCCGTTATAAAAAACGAGATTTAGTCAATGAGTAAAAAAGACAGATGCGATGAAAAGTGTCCTTCGTAAAGTACCTATTAAAATAGGCAAGCAACTTTTAGAAAATGATCTCTGAATTAAACAGGGATCATTTTTTTATTTGCTCTTTTGTAAAAGATTGGTGTTTGATCATAGTAAATCGGCTAACCTCTTTTTAAGTTATCTAAGCAATCGACTGGTTAAATAGTTAATGCAGCAAAAGTGTCTCCCTGTATGCCAAACGAGCCTTTGAAATGATTTTAGAGGCTCATTTTTCTTTTTTTCATTTAAAAAAACTTCCCTTTTATAGTGCCCTCAGTTGCGGAAAAGTGCACGATTGCCGAAGATTGATTATTTTATTCTAACTGTATTTCGTTAATACAATAATAGTAAAATTAGACGCTGAAACAAATTAGCTAAGGTCAAAGGCATCTTTGTAGGCTTTACGCAAATCTGCTGAGTTATCAGGCCACTCGACAGGTTTACCGTCAACTATCATCCCTAAGGCATCGAGACATCGATGCCATCCGGCAGCAGTATTGACCGAAATGGATTGATCATCAAAAGTGTGAGTGAAGATCATTCGGCATCCTTGATCTTCAGATTGCAATTCAATGTGAAGGATGTCATCAATCTCACGGAAAGCAAAGACTCGAGGAGGTTCAAACTCAGTGATGATCCCTTCATACGTTGAACCTTCACCGTCATCAAAAAAGATAATACCACCAAGTTTAAGTTTCATCTCCCCTGTAGCAAATGGGTACCACTTAGAAAAGTGAACAGGATCAGTAAGGATTCGCCAGACATTTTCAGCCTCTTGATGGGGGAAAAAACGATCAAATCGTAAAGGGTAACGACTTTCGGTTTTATGGAAAGTACCGTATTCAATCATTGTTTTAATTCTCCTTGTTTCAGTTTTTTATATTGCTTGTTCGCTTCCATTGCTTATTATCATAAAATATTAACAGCTATTATTCTGTTACTCAAGTCAATTGGAAATAAAATGCGTATGATTTTTACTAATGTTGGATATGTAATCTGCAAATGATGTGTTTGCTTCAATCTTTTTTGATAACACTCTACTATTTACTTATCTCTACAAGAAGCGTATCAATCTCAATTAATGCCTGCATCCATTTATCTCTTGCTTGATTCCTCTTTTCAACTTTAGCAAGAAATGAGCTTTTTTCAATGCGTTTTTTAATAATATTTCGATCCAAACATGTTTGATATATAGAAAAAGTATACGGGATTTAAGGTGAATTTATAAAGAAACTATAATTAGCGCAGCATAAATTCTGGGAAGAGAATCGAAAGTACAATAAATACAATCTCGCCTACTACGAATGCAATGGCCCAGATTATTGCTTTGCGTGATGGAGGCGTGCCCTCGCGCAACACTTTGACACCTAGCGGGACTAAAGCTATGCATAGTCCAAGTATCAGGAATGGAGACTCGAATCTTGTGCCTTTAAGGGTGCCCAAGGGTAGGAAGAACATGGAGGCCAGTGCTACCGAGCGAATGATCCCTAATGTACGTGAACGGTAAGCACCGATTGCTAATATTATCCAGCCAACCATCATCATGCCATTAAAATAACGGACGATATGGAATGCGTGGTACGAGTCGCTTACTGTGTTTTTTGCGAGATCAAGGCTTTGTACATTGACGAGTTGGAAGCCATATGATCAATGCCGCCATGAAAAACACGGCCTATTAGCCCTAAGATTATAACCATGCCGCCCCAAATTGCTAAAGCGGGATATTTCATGCCGATGAATCTTACTAAGGTAATGATCCCAGGCCAGAGGAAGAGACAACCTAGCACAAAGCAACTGTAGGCGGAAGTGATGAGTACAGGATGATCGGCGTAGGCAGCAAGCTGCGCATCATAGAAAAAATGAAATTGTATCCTAAGAAGAGCGGCCGCTAGTAATAAGAGCGGTCCAATGATTAAGGAGAGGCCTCCGATCCAGCGCCCGGGGAACCAAAAAGCAGCATTATCTCTTTCAGGGGATGAGTTTTCTTGTATTTTATGATTCATAAACACTTCCACCACCTAAACTTCGTTTTAATTGTTTTACTCCTTCTTTAATATTCCATATCGCAACACCTAATATGATCAGAGCGAGTAAGATCATGCTGCTGCCAACTACTGTGAAATTACATTTTAAACATCGCTAATTAATATAACATATCATTAACGGTACCAAACCTTAATCTGCAATTGAGTTTAAAATAAATCTGGATAGCTCACCACATTTTTGATTAAAGTTCAACATGATTGGGTGAAGAGCAAAAAACTAACCCCATTTTTTATAATAGGGTTAGTTCCTTCTCTCAAAATATTGCAGTGTTTTATTCCATTAACCTGCCTCTTGGTTCATCTATCCTTAAACCTCTTTATAGTCATCACATTTAAAACCGGCTAATGATAAATGCAATTCTTTAAAATGAAGTATCTTCTTGTTCCATTTCTTTTAACTTCTTTCTGGTATATCTGTTAGAAGATAATAATAGCAACAGGGATAATAGTAAAGTTCCGCCTCCTATCCCTAACAACCATGGCAGAAAAACAAATTCCATATAAAATCCTCCCTTATCTTTATATATGGTTTCACAAGTTTTCTTGTCCAAAGATCCACGTTTATCTTTTATGGATTATATGTCCTTTCACATTACTTGCAAGTTCTTCTATTTCAGCACCTTCATCGTACAGATTTCCTCTTATTTGCCCTCTAATCAAAGCCTTGGAGAACTTCATTAATGTAACGTTCCCTTTCACTGGAGCTATTAACTCTAATTTAGCTCCTGATAAAACGACAACATTGCCCACAATTTCTCCCATAACCGTTGTATCTGCTTCTATAAACACATCACCTATTTGTTTTTCAAAAGAGAATTTCAATTATTATGTTCTCCTTTTTAAAAATAAATTAGAAGGAAAAAAGATCCTTATTCTATATTTAAAGAATTAATACGTAACGTGTAATCTTCCTCGCTTTTACTACTATTTGTTGCTTCAATTGCACCTTCATATACTGTTTTCCATGTTTTCAAATCAGCAACCAATATGACTGCCTCTGTTTTTAAATCTTTGTAAGGACTGACAACATACATTCTATTATTTTTGAGTTTGATCGTTGAAGAGCCGCTTTCGTCCAATCGTTCCGGTATGTTGATGTCGATCGTTTGTTTTGTCGAAAATTTCCGGTTCTCTATTTGATATGGAAGGATTTCAAGACCATTTGCAGTTATATTTATAAAATAAATCGTTGAACCATAAAGATAAATATTCTCAAAATCCATTTGTTGCTTTTCATTAAATAATTCTTTATGCTCATTTGTTTCATAATTATATAACGTAAATGTTTGATCGATTTCTTCTGTACTGGACTCATCACCCTCTTGAACTTCTTTGACTTTTACTTTCTCAATTAACAGATAATGTTGGGGTTGAATAGTTTCTAAATCATTAAAAATAGACAGGCGATTCGAGATCGTTGAATTCTCATTTTGTTGACTGCTGCCAGAAGACACGACAATATCATCACCAATTAAAGTTTGACTTTTAAGATCAAATGTATAGATGTGGATTTCTTCAACAGTCTCATAACTTTGATTTATAGCTGACTCTATCTGAACAAGTACTTTTAGCTTGTCATCGAGCTTTTGTACATCAACAACATATGCAAAGCTATATTCTTTCTGTTTTGGTAGAGTCTCGTTTATTGATGTAACCTCCTTTGATTCTTTGTCTAACACTTCAAGTTCAAATGTAAAATTACTTGGTCTATGATCTAGTTCATAATAATCCCCTTCGATATTCGCATAAGCTAAATAAGCTTCGTCCTCATAAAACAAAGTCGGATTTAATTCTTTTCCGCGCATGAAATTTCGATAATTCCGTTGCAGTAGTTTTATTTCAGGTGTATTATATACTCCGTTTAAACTTTCAATATAGGAGAGTTCATTTGTATAGATAGTTTCCTGTTCATCAATGCGAACAGTATCTTGATGTCTGCCTTGAGTGATATACTCGCCAAAAACGCTAAGTTTTTTCCCTTCATCATCACTTCCACTCACCTTTTTAATAATAAATTCCGGATTATTACTCATCGCCGTACTTGATTGAATATAAAAGAAACCAATTACGAAAACGGTGATAAGTACAATTGAAATCAGCTTCCAATATCGATTCATGTTCATTCTCCTAAACTGTTATTTTATTTTTCAATAAATAATGGCTCATCCAAATCGATCCCGCAATAACAATTAGTCCTGTAATTAATTCTAGTCCTAATAATTCAATAGGATAAAAATAATTGACTAATAGAAAGGTATGTATAAGCAATGGTGAAAGAAAAACAAATGCAGATACCAAACAATAGATAACGGCAAGAGCAATTCCTTTCCAACGAAAACTTCGTTCAAATAAGATTGCGGTGAATAAAACCATCACAACTAGAAAACCAATACCATAATGAATGAAAAACTCCATAAATGTTTTCGGAAATAAAATTGTAAACCTGTTATACATAAACGTCTCATGCACCGTGAGATCTGTTCTGAAATCAGCCGGGACAATCAATTGTAGGATGTTATTTTCAACTGGCAGTAATAATAGTTGTAATGCGATTAATCCAAAAACCATGATCATAATAGTGGTTACCTTCGCCAGATAAAGATGAATGCGTGCAGTTGGCAACATTAATAGACGGTAAATGAACGTGTTTTTTCCTATCCAATCGCGATACCAAATAAAAAATAAATAAATTAATAATGTTACAATACATAAAGCAATTGGTCCTACAAACCAGAAACTGTCAATAAAATGTTGCAAAGACATGCTTCCATATTGATTAAGAAACTCCTCTTGTGATAATGATCCCTGATAGATCATTTCATTGACTGTATTCACATAACTTTTTGCTGATACGAAAACGCCTATTAATTGTGAGATAATAGTGATCCCGATTAAAATAAAGTACATGTTCGCAAAACGATTAAATTCAAAGTGGACTAACTTAAAATATTTGCTCATCTTTGATACACCTCTCTCATGACATCCACTACAGATTTCCCTTCATTTTCACGAACATCTTCTGTTCGGAATTCTTTCAAAACCGTTCCATCATTCAATAAAATCACCTTATCAATTAAATGTTCAATATCATTAATTTCATGTGTTGTAATAATCACTCCGCGATTTTCTACAAGATGGCTAGTAAATACATCCGCTATTTGTTCACGACTAAACAAATCGATTCCTGAAAAAGGTTCATCCATTAAAATAAAATCTACATCAAGTGATAAGCCAAGAAGAATATTTACTTTAGCGACATTCCCTTTTGATAACCTAGAAATCCGTTCATTTTTGCTTAATGAAAAAAACTCCAGTAGATCATCTGCTCTTTTTTGATTCCAACCAGAATAAAAATCATCCATAAACTTCATCGCTTCTGAAATTTTCATTTGTGGTAACATGGTAATCGCATCTGGAATATAACAAATTTTTTCGTAGCTTTCTTTATGTATTCTTTCTCCATTTATAAGAATCTCCCCATCTTGAATAGGAGTTAATCCCATGATGGCATTTAAGATTGTTGTTTTACCTGCACCATTTAATCCAATTAAGCAAGTTATTTCCCCTTTATTCGCAGTAAAAGAAACACCCTCTAAAACTTTCCTTCGTCCAAATTTTTTCGCTATATTCTTAAGTTCAATCATTTTGATCCCCCAGTTTCATTGTTCATTTTTATATTTTTGTTTTACTAGTTCCAAAACATCGTCCAGTGGAACTTGAATAGAACGTATAGATGTTATGAAGGATTCTACAGCATTTAAAATAAGTTCTTCTCTCACTTCACGTAAAACTTTTTCATCTTTTGTGATACGACTTGGTACATTTCGTTCCGTATAAATCAAACCTTGTTCCTCCATCTCTTTATAAGCTCTTTGAACCGTATTCGGATTAATTTTCAACTTGTTTGCCAAATCCCTGCGCGACGGAATTTCTTGACCCGACTCAAGTCGCCCTGTTGCAATCTGCTCTTTAAAATGGCGGATGACTTGTACATAGACAGGTTCGCGATGATTAAAATTCATAAACCCAACTCCTAAATTCCTTTATCAAGTGTACTAACCCATTAATACACACTTGATAAAAAAATATGTAGTTAGTGTATTAAACTTATAATACACTAGTGATAAAATTGTGTATCAATACTTTAATACACCAATATATGTATATTTTATCTTCAATTAACTTCAACTGTCAACATAATCATTAAGAAACTGACTCCGAAAATCGTTGAGTAGATGAAAATATAACAGAAGTTTCTTTAATCAAGGATGCATTTCACGATACGTTTGGAATGGAAAAAGCACACTCTTTTCAAGTTAAAGTCGGAGTGAAATCTGCTGGTGCTGTATTCAACAGAGCTATTGTTTTTTGCCTATTGGTGGGGGATAGAAGCTATTCAATCATTTATTATAAAAAAAGGTATGTTGTCACCATAACGATGATCAGTAATCAAAAAAACCTCGGTATTTGTTTAAACCCGATGGCTTTGGAATATAGCATTATAACTATTATCATGCATTTGATTTGGATCTAACTTTCTTTTTGAAACGATTGCGAATCAAGGCAACAAGCAGCATTAGCAATGGAAAAGCAATATGAAAATAAACAGTAACGTAACTGCTAACATAACTACCTTCCTCTATGTGTTCCGAAAAATCGGATGCCCTAATCATTGACCAATAAAGGAGAATACAACCAATTGGTAAAACAATTTGTTGATGATTTTTTAACCTGAACAAATCTACGATTCCAATTAGGACACCATAAAAAAAGATGGATGCTTTGAAAAACACCGTAATCAACAAAGTAAAAACAACAATAGAATCAAGTCGTTGAATAAACTCGAAAAGGTTGACCTTTCCGATGGTTGACAACAAAGGAAACGTAGATCTCTCCACTTCTTCAACGCCAAGAACAGCGACATTTAAACTTATTGTCCAACTTAAGATAAGACCACTTGAAATCAACGCAGACAACCACACTTTTTTTACTAATCCGGAACGATTTAAATAAGGTAGCAGCATCATAAAGACAACCATTTGACCAAAAGGAGTATTGCTAGTCTCTGGTAATGCAGTTAAGATTGGTTTCCATCCATTTTCCAAAAATGGTTGCAAATTATGAAGATCAACATTACCTGAAATAAGGACGAAAAAATTCCCTATTGCTCCTAACACAAGTAAAATAACAATGAAGACCTCTGCTGTTCGCCCTAATACTTCAATCCCTAGATAAAGTACATAACACATCGTAAGAACGAACAAGAGATTGATTGCTAATAACGGTGTTTCTGTCATTGCCGAGGTAAGCAGCAAATCCCCGAAGTCACGTACATTATCGGCAGCAATCATCAAAAAGTAGAGAATGTATAACAGACCAATGATCCATCCCAGGTATTTACCAAATATTTTTCTAGTAAGTCCAGTAAGGGGCAAATTGGGATATTGACGAAATAAAAAGTAGTAAATGAAAAATAAGACAATTCCCCCGAACATCCCTAAAAGAATGGCCAGCCATGCGTCTTTTTGGGCGGATATTCCATGACTTTCAACCAGTGTAGTCCCCATATCCAATAGAAACATCAAGGCAAATAGTTGAATAACACTAATTTTTTCTTTCTCCATTGTCTAATGGCCCCTCATTCCTTTATCACAATACATGGTTTGATCTATAAATTTGTTTGACAGTGAGCGCTTATACTTCTTATCTAGTTATTCATCCTCCCCAACTTTGCTATACTCAATACTTTTAAGGGTCGAGGAATGTATGCTCTATACAAATCTAGTCACTAAAAGCGATGTTATCGGTAATTAAAAAGGATTAAATATCCCTTTTTTTCGCTTGTTAAATAAAAGAAGTTAAAAATCAATTTTGTCTCGAATCTCTATTATATAGATCTACACGTTAAAAGGAGAGGGAAAGGAAAAGCTTGATCACAGTGGTTTAGTTCAATACTAAGAGAAACTTGCTAATTTTGAAGTAAAAAGGAAACAAGAATATGAGACGAATACTCTTTAAACATGTTACAGCAAGGAAAAGGGACAAACATTTTAACACAAGGTTGAAAACTTATGGAAGATTCAATGGTTATCTGGTGGATGTCAAACAAGCAGTACATAACGTGTGTTTAATTTACTGAAAGCATTTGATTGATTAAAAGGCGATGTTTTTAATTTTTCGGTTGATAAGGGAAACCCGCTGGAAGGTGAAGGCAAAGGCGCAGTTGCCCCTATCCTTTATACTTAAAATTGGCCACTACGTCGCTTTCCCTTCTACGCTCCATTATACTTTTTAAAGTGCAAAAAAATAATTCCTCTAAAAACGAGGAATAGCAAAAGTTTACCATAGGGGAATTTGCGGACTATTAAACTTTCCAATACCGATTATATAAGTTTTGCATATGGTCGGTCATTAGTTTGACTGCTTCTTTTTCATTATGTTCTTCTATCGCTTTTATAAGTAATTTATGCTCATGAAAATTAACTTCTCTATAATCAGGTCGAGTTACCGTACGATCCCGAATAAATTTCCACATTTTTTGCTGTTCCATTGCATTGCTGATCGCTGCCATAAAATTAATAAATAAATCATTATGAGAAGCCTTTGCGATCCCTTTATGCAATTTTTCATCGGTTTCAGGAACATAGATTCCGGCCTCAGTCTCTTCCTCCATCTTTTTAATAGTAGAACGCAGTTCCTCAATATCCTCCTCTGTGGCTCTGAGAGCTGCATATTTTACTATAAGCGGCTCGATATTCATTCTTGCTTCGACAATATCCTCCGGGGATACGGCCTCAACTATTATGGCTAAATTTTGACTTTCAGAAGCTGATTGTTTACTTTTAACATAAACCCCTTCACCTTGGCGGGAATAAATATACCCATTTAACTCTAGTGCACTAAGCGCTTGTCTAATGGGAGCGCGACTAACACCAAACTGTTCGCAAAGCTCTCTCTCAGCAGGGAGTTTATCACCTATTTCAAATGAACCGGATTGTATTTCTGAAAGAATTTGGTTGTAAATTTGGACATATAATTTATTACTAGAAACTGGATTAAATTTAATGTAAACCACTTCTTTCGATCGTTATTTACTTATTTTCAATACACTATTTAAACGTTATCATTATACCGATTTCTTTCATTTATAGCAACCACATAGACTCTATAAGACCGATGACCTTATGACTCCAAAAGTAAAGGATAGGGCATGCCCAATCAGAATATCATGTGATGATAATCAATGTGTGTATACATAAAACAGGCATCCCATTCTGGAATGCCTGTTTCATAATAGTGACTAATTAATCCATATGTGACCCACCGTTAATATCGATTTCCTCACCTGTAATATAAGAAGCTTCTTCTGAAACTAAGAAAGCAATGGTTGATGCAATTTCTTCTGTTTCACCTGGTCTGCCCATTGGTATAGCTGAAATAACTTTTTTCGCATCTTCTTCCGGAAGTGATTTCCAAATCTCAGTATTAATAAGACCTGGTGCAACACAGTTAACAGTAATGCCCTCTGTTGCAACTTCACGAGCTAAGTTTTTAGAGAATCCTAAAACAGCAGCTTTAGATGCAGAATAGTGTGCCCCGCCGAATACCCCTCCTCCTCTTTTTGCAGATACAGAGGAAAGACTTACAATTCTACCAAACTTTTGTTTTTTCATCGTTTCTAGTACAGCTTGTGTACATAAGAATAATCCAAACATGTTGACATTAAAGATTCTTGTCATATCTTCAAGCGTCATATCTTCAACAGTAACTTTTTGTGAAATCCCCGCATTATTAACAAGAATGTCAATACGTCCATACTCCGCTAGTACTTTTTTAACCATTGCATCAACTGATTCTTTGCTCGTTACATTCAGTTCTACCCCTAATGCTTTTCCGCCTTCTTCCTGAATTGCAGAAACAGTATCTTGAATTCCATCTGCATTTAAATCAGCAACTACAATAGCTGCGCACTGTTTTGCAAGTGTTAGGGCAATGGTACGTCCAATCCCTTTTTTTGAACCGCTTCCTGTAACGATTGCTACTCGATCATTTAATTGAAACATGCTTATTCTCTCCTCACCTTTTAAAAATGTTATGATGATGCAAGCAATTCTTTAGCTGTTTTGATAATTTACTTATATGTTTCATTTCTATCATCCCAAATAGGATATTTTTACATTTAAACCTTATAAACTTAATAGATTATCTACTTGTATACTAAGTTAAGTCGTAATTAGGGTATACACCAACCAATTGACACCGTTTACATTTTAACCCTTCTATTAAAAACATTTATGATCTTAAATCCTTCCCTCATTTTATCAAATGCTTAAAGGGAATTTACGATTTTTCTAAGAGAAGATCCTTTTCACATCACAAAAACATGCTGATCACAAGACAAAGAATAAAACCCGCAATTGAAATAATGGCTGTAGCAACAGTCCATGACTTTAATGTTTCTATTTCGGTTAAACCAAAATAACGCTTAATCATCCAGAATGCTGAATCATTCACATGGGAAGTCATGATCGCTCCACAACCAATTGCTACTATAATTAATGCCAGCATTGGCTCTGACACTGGCTGAAGTTTAATAATAGGTAAGATCAGACTTGCCGCAGTCACGATAGCAACTGTTCCTGACCCCTGAGCAGCACGAATCAATGCCGCAGTCAAATAGGCAAATACAATAATCGGAAGACTTGATCCAGCAACAGCATTGGCAATAATGTCACCGATACCTGAGCTTACTAATACTTCGCCGAAAACGGATCCTGCACCGGTAATCAAGATAATTAGACCTGCAGGTTCGAGAGCTTTTGTCGTAATTTGCTGTATATCAAGCTTGGAATATCCTTTTTTTGTTCCAAATAGATAAATGGTTAATAGAGCAACAATCGTCAAAGCACCGAAAGGATGACCGATTAAGGTTAAAATCCCTCTGACCATACTGTCTTCTGCTAATACATTTTCTGCAATCGTTTTGGCGACCATCAAAAATAGTGGAAGTAAGATAATCCACACAACACTTGCAAAACTTGGAATTTCCCTCTTGCTGTCTACTTCTGCTTCTACAGTAGCAGCAACTTCCGATATCGCACGTTCAACGTTCATTTTTTTAGCTATAAAACTACCAAAAAGTGGCCCGCCAATAATCATTGCTGGTATCCCTACAATGGCTCCAAGTAAAATATGCCATCCTAAATCAACTCCTAAGATTGTAGCACCAGCAAGCGCCCCTGAGGCTGGAGGAATTAACGAAAACGTAGTAGCGATCCCTGCCATAAGCGGAAGAACAAAGTATAAGATAGATTTTTTCGAATTTCGTGCCATACTAAGGATTAAAGGGGCAAAAATAACGATTGCTACTTCAAAGAAGATAGGTACAGCAACAATCATCCCTACAAACCCTAGTGACCAATTCACTTTACTTTCCCCAAATTTTTTAAAAAGGGTTGAAGCAAGACGTTCAGCACCGCCAGAAACTTTAAGCACTTCTCCAAACATGGCTCCTAACCCAATAACAACTGCAAGAAATCCAAGGGTACTGCCCATCCCTTTTTCCATGGCCGCATAAATCTCTTGAGGCGGCATTCCAACACCAATACCTACAAATATACTAACGAGAAGCAAGGCAAGAACTTCCTGCATCTTTACACGTAAAACTAGAAATAACAAGAGTACAATTGCAAGAACAGCCACAACAATTACCGAAACTGAGTCTCCCAATATAACCCCTCCTTTTTATATTTGTATACTTGCTGATTTTCATTGGTTCCTATCCTGCACATTTCGATCGTTTTTAAGATTAGGCATTCCATTATTTTTTTGTACTGGTTTCTGCCTTATCTCTTCCTTAGCGAATGATGTTTCATATTCTTGTCCTAAGCCAAAAAGAGAGAACACCATTTTTAACAAATGATTACCAAATCCATTTAATCCCTTTTTGAAACCGCTATCATAAAGCGTTAAAAAAAATAAACCTTAACATAGTTGACAAGATCGGTAAAAATACGAAAAACTTATCACATTAAAACTATTATATTATCGCTATCCACCTCCATCATTCAGTAGTTGTTTCCAATCCTGTTAGATTAGAATGTCATATACTTGTATACTAAGTTGACCTAATACATAGTATACATATGCTATTCAAAATTGTCTATATCTTTTTAACTGTTATTTTTTCATTTTCGGTAGCAGAAGATTATTACCAACGGTCAGACATTGCTACACTGCTTCGTATGCTGCGTTATTTGGCTTTATAAACGATTGAATAACAGCAAATTCCAAGGGCAAAAAGATGAAAAGGGATTGAACCCTCTACTGGTTCAATCCCTTCATGTCATCCTTATTTATAAATCAATACCTTACCAACAGACCCATCCCTACTCTCACCAACAACGCGGAATTTCAGGCCTTCTTTTGGCAGAATACGCCCTGCATCAATAAGGCCTTTGTTGCTGTAATCTTTGCGATCATCAAATAATGGATTTCGCTTTGTATGGTTATCCTTCATTGTTAGACCATTAATACTTGAATAATCCAAGAACATTTTGCTGGATTTTTGCAGGCTAAATGCAGCGTCATGCAGTTGATAGCGCGCAGCACCGACACTTCCGTCGCTCCAGTAGTTTGCCCGCTGATCAGCATCTACGACTCCAAGGAAGCCTTCTCCAGGATGAACGCCTGTCCAGTTATTGTCAAAAGATTTGTCCACATACCAAACTACAAGGCCTTCGTCATATTTCATGAGACTTGCGCCGCGGCTAATATGTGCCAAGCCTTTATCAACATCATGATGACTTCTCCATTCTAATAGATAGTAATTTTCAGAATAAAAATACCCTTCATCCTTTTTAAAGCCAGTTAATGTAAATGCGGAAGCCCCCTCGGCATTATCTGAAACAAGTGTGTTGCCGTCCGCTTTAATGGCAATGTCATCGACATAGAAGCCTGGCATCGCAACGGCTACATCTGTCCAATAGGTAAATCTTACGTCAATTTTCTTGCCTGCATACGCAGAAAGATCAAAGGCTGCATCAACCCATCCATTCGAATTTCCTGTAATTCCATGTCCCGGGTTTTGCTCATTCGGATTGGCATCAGTGGTGATATTACCTTTTACTGTTGCCCATTCGCCTGCGCCCGCTTCTTTCACTTGAACAGACGCGTAATCCCAATCTGTTTCAATATCATACCAAGCTTTAAAGGTAAGCTGGGCATTTGTTGCATTTGTTAAATCAATAGTCGTGGTCATCGAATGATTAAGCTCATCACCACTGCCGCTGAAGTATTCATATTTTCCGCTTACCGGCGTGTTGACAACGGTCTTTTTATCAGGCAAATTGATTCTGACAGCATCATTATTTACACCCTTTGTTACCGCTTCATCTAATAAAAGCGTTGATCCTTCTTTCGTGATATATTTTTCATCAATGGTTGTTCCAGTTAACCAGTTACCACCATGGGCAGCCTGTAAAAATTCTCTTGCATATGGGCTGAATCCAGTTGGCTCTGTACCCGGAATTTTTCCTGCCCAGCTGCCCGATGACATAATTGACCAGTAGGCAACAGGCTCACCGGCACCACTGTAAATCGTGTCGTACTCATCAGGAAGCCCAAGATCATGGCCATACTCATGGGCAAACACGCCCGCCGCGCCATCCTCTGGTTCAATTGTATAATCCCAAGCTCCTAATAAGCCGTCAAAGCGATCACTTTCAGATGTCGCACCTGGCACTGCTACCGGACCTGTGCCAAGCTTTGAACGGTGCGACCAAATGGCATCACCTGCAAGCTTGCCCCCGCCAGCTTCCTCACCAACACCGGCATGGATCACCATTAAGTGGTCAATAATCCCGTCCGGCTCCGCATACACACCATCTCCGTCATAATCATCGCGATCCCATTGATCATATTCTGTTAGATTGATAGAAGGGTCCTTTGCAGCCTTTTTCAAAGCCTCGTAAACGAGCTCACGCGGGCGCGCATCATTGCCATCGGGAGCGGGAACATTTTCCCCATAATATTTCGCAGGATGATCAGCTGTGTACCAGCCAGCTACCTTCCCTTCAACAGTATAGCTGCCGCCTGATTGCTTCTCATAATATTGCTTCATTGAAACAAGGTTTTCTCCATTTGGCCCAGCGTATCCTTTGTCACCAAAAATCATATCCTGGAAGTGACTAAGCGGATAATTTTCATAAAACATATCGGTTTCTTCTTTTGTAATCGAGCTATTTTGGTAGTCAGGAAAATCAATCGCAAGCACTAACACCTTATCCTTTCGAACCTCACCTGAATACTCCTCTTCAACCACTGGAGCAACCGACTGTGCTTGTCCAAGCTTATTCCCTTTTCCATTTTTCAAGCCTTGCTTGACCTTCTCCTTTGACCCCTCAAGCTTTTTCATCGGCTTCGGAAGCTTATCCTTAGTGGTAACAGCTTTCTCTTTGCTTTTCAGGTACTCTTTTAATACCTTTTCTGCTTGAGACGGTTTAGCGTTCTTCGCAATCTTCCCTTCCTTTTTCAGCATTTCAATTAATCGTTCATCATTAGCAATGCTTACATCTACTGTAGCCCCAAGTGATGGTGCTGTTGCATCCTCTAGCGCCGCCCTTGCAGCCGCCTTTTGAACAGGCGTAAACGCACCAAAAGCAACCGTGCTCATCCCAAGCGCCACCGCCATCGCCGTTTTTATCATCTTCCCCTTTTTCAACCAAATCTCCCCTTTATCCTTTAATCGAAATCCTAACAAAATGAATTTCGACCTTCGAAATAAGGAGTCCTTTTCAATATGGTAAAATGAAGTAATAGTCCCGAATCATTCTATTAAAATAGTACTTTTGACCAAGGTGAATAATGTCTGTTTTTGTAGAAAGAGGGGATAGGTATTATTTTAGACAATTTTTTTGATCACCCTTTTGCTGTTCCAATTATATAAATCACCTATTATGATTATAATCTATTACTATATTTATAAATTTTTATCCATTGCTGCTTTTAAGCGTTAACTCACTAGCCTGCATGAACAACTATCTGCATAGATTTTTCTACAAAAACGATGACCAGTCTTCGAGCGGCGATTTCACCACTCGAATTCCTTTATTTTTTAAACGTCCACTTTTGATTAAGAGCATAATTAACCACCAACCCGCAGCCTGTTGCAAACACCTGGGCAAGCAGCGGCTGCATAGAGAAACGGTCAACAAGCAAATAAAGAAAGAATGTAGTTAAGCAAAGGGTGATCAGATTGACAAGAACAAATCGAATGAAAAAATCGGTGTGCCTGCCTGTCCCTGCTGCAAACACCCAGTTTTTATTCCAATAATAGCTGTTGATTACACCTAGACTATAGGCCAGGATATTGGCAAAAATATAATCCATTCCGAGCATCACGAGAAGCGAATAGCTGCCAACGGTGATCAATGTATTAAAAATACCTACTGTCCCGAACTTTAGGAACCTTTTCATGGCATAATCCCCTATAATTGCATTATTTCTATCCATTTTGGGGAATAAATTCATTTTTTAATCAGCATCAAGCTAATCTTTAAAACTTTCTTAAATTTTCCCTCCATCACTTTGCAACGCCAGCTTGACTGATACAATAAAAGCAGGGACTCTCAACCTTGCATAAGCACATCATTCATGCATAGAATGAATAAGAGATTAGGAGAAAACAAGCTGCTAAACGACCAGCCTTTTTATAAGTGATATAAGAAAAGCGCAAGCGCCTTGATCAGCCTAAGGCAAATAAGACGCTCATGAATAGAAGGCGTTCTTTGCCTTCAATTCATGAGTGGTTAGTCCCTAGAGGGGCTAGGCGCTGGAGCTAGACACAAAAACTAGGTTAAAATTTTATACCTTACTTTTAAAAAAGGAGGATAACAGATGAATTTAATTGATGTACAACCTGTTAAATTTAGCTTTTTTGAAAAGCCGCCAGCATCCTCAATGACACAGGCATTTGTCTACACAAATGCGGAAAATAATTTCCTCGTTGTGAAAAACGGCGACCGCATCTCCCGCAGTGATCTGCGCGCAGGAAAATACAACAAAGTTTATATCGTGAACATGTCGACATTGAATTTTCATTATGAAAAAGAGGTTCCTTCACAGGATCGCGGCCGCCAATTCCTTGTTGACCTGTCCATTGATTACAAGGTCGTTGACCCGATTTCGCTGATTCAGCAAGATGCCGGGGAAATTGTCAGCTATATGAAAAAGAAGCTTCCATACTGGTTGGAGGAAATCACTGTTGACTATCCAATCACGGAAGCTAAACGGGTGAAGCGTCATATTGAGGACCTGCATGAGCATTCCTCAATGGTTACCGGTCTAAAACAGGTCGGGGTCGCGATTAAGGATATCAATGTTCTTGTCAAGCAAAGCGAGGATGATCAAGAGCATGATAAGAAATTCAGAGCCATTGATCAAGAGGATGAATTAGAACTGTACCGCCGTGAGAAAAAACTAAATAAAGCGCGCGTTTTGGCAAAAAGCATCCAAGAAGCGATTGAATCAGGTGATCTCCTTACCGCATTATTAATCGCTGAGGAAAATCAAGATGCTTTGGCGATTGTGAAGAACCGATTACAGCATGAAGAATCTTTCCGCCTTGAAGTCCAGGACCAGGTCAGAAAAATGTTGCTCGATCCTACTGTTAATGAGGCTGAGGTCAAGCAGCAGCTTGCAAAAATAAGAGCCTATTTCCCGCATGAACCATTGAGTGGAGACATGCCTGATTCACATGAACAAAGCATGGTTGACCCATATGATGAAACAAGGAATATGTATCAAACAACTAAAGGGGAGTAAGAGCCGTGGAAACCATTATCAATCAAGTATTTTGGCTTTGGGTCCCACTGTCTTTCCTGCCGGTTTGGTTAAGGATTGCGATCGTCACCTATTTTGGGATTATCATTGCAAGACCGCTTCTTGTCGGCCTCCTTCCGAAGCTGATTGGGTGGTTCAGCCGCTTTATGAAAAAAGCCATTGAGCTGCTGTCCTATCCATTGATGGTATGGATGCATCGCTATTTAACAAAAAGAAGACTGTCAGGCTACCACGACATCCCGGCCTGGGTGGATTTTCTGGAAGATACATGCGCCGTTCTCATAAAAGGATTTAGCAAAACCGAAGGCCTATCAAAGAAAAAAACGCGGCACAAAGTCCGTCTGAAAAGGACATTTCGATTTGCAGCATTCGTTCTAGCCATCCTTTTGCCGCTTGCCATTATCAATAACCCAACCCAAGCCTATTCAAAAACATGGCATAAATTTGATGCATGGGTGCTGGAAGAAAAGGTTCAGAAAACCCTCGGTTTTGAGTTCCCGCAACTCCCAGGCAAGCTGCTCGAAACGGTAGAATCGGTCAAACGAACAGAGCTGAAGCTTAAGGAAGAATATAATGAAGGTGGAAACATACGCGCCACCCCATCCCTTAACGGAAAGGTTGTTGCGGAATTAAACACAGATGAAACGATTACCTACTTAGATGAAGAAGCCACAGATGACAGGGGAATCATCTGGCTTAAGGTTGAAACAGCGTCAGGCACTCAAGGGTGGATATCTGAGAGGATTGTGGAAGAGTCGTAATAAATCTTAGATCCTTTTATTTTTTTAGCATAATGGAAATATAATTAAAGAGAGAAGTGCTCCAACACTTCTCCCTGCAACCTCTACCGTCAGGGTGGTGGTTGTCATTAGGTATTTTTCTTTTGAGAACCACCCTTTACCTTGAGACGGCATTTCTACTTCATTCTATCCCTCCGGCACAAACGTCCGTTTCCCAAGCTCATTATCAAGCATGAAGAATGCATTGCTGTCAGATTCAATCCGCTTCAGCTTTTGAATAAGATTGTCAAAGGTTGCTTCCTCTTCAACCTGTTCTTCAATAAACCATTTCAAGAAGGTCATTGTCGCATGCTCGCGTTCATCTAAAGCAATATCAGCAAGCTCATAAATCCGGCGGGTTACCTCTTTTTCATGCTGAAGTCCTTTTTCAAACACATCAAGAACTGAATCAAATTCGTTGTTCGGAGCAGGAAATCCCTCAACAATCGCACGCTCTCCCATATCATTAATAAAGTTATAAAATTTCATCGCATGATAACGTTCCTCTTCGGCCTGGACAAGAAAGAAGTTGGCAAACCCATCCAAGCTCTCTGCTGAGCAATAAGCTGCCATTCCTAAATAAGAATGTGCCGAATAAAACTCATAATTCATCTGTTTGACTAATCCCTTTACCAGCTTTTCACTAATCATACAAACATCCCTCCTTATATAGCCTAGTTTATCACATTCGATTTAATCTTATGAAAAACGGCAACTTTTCTTAAGCCTCTACTACTCTCGAACATTGCTAATTTTGTGACAATTGCCCGATTTTTCATAGAAAATGTCAAATAATTACTCACTTTTCCTCCAACCTAAGATAGAATGGGAAGTGATGAATTATTTATTAAAAAGGGGACCATATATGTTATACCAGATGAAACTATTTAAAGGACTCTTCCAGCCGGGGACCAGCCTTTATCAACTGCAAAAAGCTGAAGCTCTTTCAGGTTTGGCTCCTAGACTGTTATGGTTATATCTGCTTAGTTTAATCAGCTTTGCCATCAGCACCTATTTCGGAATTGGAACAGAGTCCTATTCCGGCGCCATTACAGACAGAACAATTGCCGAATACGAAGCCGGCAAACTCCTGCTCCTTGGCGGGGACCTTGCTGCAAGCCTTTTATATACAACACTGTTTATTTGGTTTATCGCCTTTATTTTTTGGCTGATGCTTGATGTTTCATACATGAAGGCCGTGATTGTGCAAATGTTCGTCTTTGCGATTCATTTAGTCGGACAAGCGATCACCATCCCGGTGCTTGTTTTCTTTGACTTGAATCAGCTCAGCAATCCCTTTTCCTTCGGCGTGATCGGCCAATATATAATCGACCATGACTTTTGGCAGCATGTTTTCGGTGCCATTACGCTATTTGACTTTCTAGCGATCTGCTATCTTTATTATTACCTAAAAAATTTAACCGAAAAGAATAAATTTGGAACACTCATTCTCATCGTGTTCGTCTATCTTTTCATCTGGATGATCACAGCTTTCATGTCATTTCTTGAAGTTCCTGTCCTTATAAGGGGGTGGTTGTGATGAAACGATGGAAAATCATCTTATTAACGGCTGTAACAATTAGCTTCATCGGCTTAAATGTCTTTTTAATTGGAAAGGAAGACAGCAAGGTACAACATACCGTTCATGTTGAAAAGTGGACTCGCGTACAGAAGGACGATATCGTTGAAACCTTTGAGACCAATGCCGTCATGAAGCCACAGGAAGAAGTTGATGTTTATTTTCATCCTGAAGATAAAGAATTTCAGCGTTTTCTCGTAAAAGAAGGGGATGAAATCACAACAGGAACTCCATTGTTAGAATACACAACACCAGAACTGGATCAACTGCGCGAGACACTTGAGGCCGAAAAGGAACAAACAGAGAGTGAAATTGAAGGAATCGATGACTACATCAGCTCATTGGAAGATTATCAAGCGTCCATCCCCTCTTCCTCAACAGGTATAGAGACAATGACCACATTTGAGGAAGACCTGAACTTTGACGAAAATGAGAACTTAAATGAAGATCTGAACATTGATGAAAATGCCTCCTCAGATATGATCATCAGTGTGATCCAACAGGAGATTTACCGACAGGAGCTCGAAAAAAGCAAGCTCGAAGCAGTGGTTGAAAAATATGATAGCCAGCTAAGCCATCTTAACGAGCAAAGTGAAACAGCCGTCCTTGTCAGTGAAATAGATGGGATTGTCAAAAAGGTCGATGACAAGCTTGAAAACCCTGTCGTCACCATCGCCTCTCATACTCTAACAGTAAAGGGTGCGCTGACAGAAGCACAATTTAAAAAAGCCGAAACAGGCATGAAGTTTACTGCGAATGTGGCTGAAGAGAAAAAGCCGCTTGAAGGAACGCTGGAAAAAATTAGTCCATATCCGGCTAAGGAGCCTGAAATCGGACAGAAAAATTACTACCCTTTTGAAGGCCAACTGACAGAGCAATCAGAAACGGTCGCAATCGGCGCACAGGCTGCGGTTTCGGTCGTGACAGCGGAAGCAATCGGGGTGCCGACACTCTCCGATCAAGCGCTTCATGGCAAAAAAAGTAATCTCGGATATCGACTAAACGAAAATGGCCGAATCACTAAGCAAACGATTCAAACCGGACTGGGCTTTAACGGTATCCAAGAAATAACCAAAGGTGCCGAACTCGGACAAGTCATGATGCTTCAACCTGATCGTGTGCCGCAAAACAAAGCCAGCTTTGTAACGGAAATGAAGCCTCGCCGGATTGATAAAGCGGCGTTCAAAGCCCTTTCAAAACGTGAAAGATGGGAAGCATTTTTGATTGGGTTGGTGGAGAAATAAAACTTCAGTTTGATCTGTTTCAAGCATTAAAAATATTTCATTCACTCTAAATTGATCATAATTGAACATAAACATTAAATTAAACACTTATTAACAGTCCAAGTCGCATAAGAGTTGGACTGTCTCTTTTTTGTTGATTTCAGAATACGCTGAGGTGGAAATCCGTCGGATGAAAGACAATTCGATTTCACTGCGACTCGGTTTTGTCCTTCATAAGTCTGATGAAAACAAAGTGGTTCCACTGCTGCTCGGTTTTGACTAGGGCTTGACTATTAAACATTTGCAAAGTATTTTTAAAGGTTACGTTTTTGTCCTGAGAAACACAGCTGGAATAAAGACAAAATAATAACGCCCAAGGCTTTTCAATGCAATGAGCGTTTTATACCAATTGCTAATTCTGTTGTGATTCCAACTTGAAGTTTTGTACTCTAAATCGAAATCAAGGTCTGCCTTACTATACTTCTCTATTACACTTAACGAATACCTGACTTGCGAAAGCCATCAAACACATTGATTGCAGCTGAGACCGCAAAGAGGAAAATGCCGCCGCCAATGATCCACGCTTTTAATTCATTTGACGTAATCGTAAATAAATCTGTCATATACATAATGAAATCATGACTTAGTATATTTGTATTTAGCAAGATGATGATAAAAACGACCGTTCCAATTAGCTGGAGGACCGTATTGCATATTGCCATTTTTCTCGTCCATTGCCCCTTTACCAATTTATAAATGGATAATGCGATTTCCAAACCAATTAAAATCACAACGATCGGCCAATACTGAAGCAGCACCTCTTGATTAAAAGCTGGAGCCACCAATTCAAGCCCGTCTCCGCCACCTTCATATACACCTACAAGATGGTACGCATAAAAATATAGGGTTGCCCAGATCGCTGTCCACATTAACCCCCCAAATACCTCACATTTCGAAATGGCTTTTTTCTTAGGAATATAAGCAATATTTTTCAAATCATCAGGAGTCCATTTTTGCAGGCTTGCTGTTAATGGCTGCTGATCGTTTCCTTTATCTATCCTTTCGATAAAAGCAAACACAACGGTTAACCAAAAAAATGTTTGGATTCCAACTTCAATCATTCTCCATATACCAAACCCGGTAATATCAAGAGCCACATTTATGACTGCTTCCTGTCCATTGTAACCAATAAAATATTCAGCAATTACCGAGATCAAGGAAATGACCGTGGCAATCGGCAAAATCATTTTTAATAACGTTACATATACATCGAAATAACGCGGTCCAATCAGGTGCATTGGCCGATCTAGATACCCGCTTGCTAATGTGACCGGACTTCCTAATTTTTCAAGCACCGCCTTTACATCTTCTTCACTGTAATCATCTGGCAGCATATCCTCTATCGTTGACCGTAATTCAAGGGCAATATCCTTACGATTTTTTTCAGGCAGCCTTCTAGTAACCTCCTGAATATAAACGTCAATTAAATTCATTATCTTCCTCCCCCTTTAATAAGCGATAAAGCTCTTTCGAATTTTTAAGCCATTCCTTTTTCAACTCCAAAAATACCTCTACTCCATAGTCACTTAACACATAATACTTACGCGGCCTGCTCTCAGATGTATCCCAGCTGCTCGACACCAGCTCCTGTTTTTCTAAGCGGCGAAGCAATGGATATAAGGTACTCTGATCAATAGCAATGCCTGATCCCTCTAATAACTGGACAAGTGAATATCCATATTGGGGGGTTTGCAATTGGCTTAAAACCGCTAATGTCAACGTTCCTCTTCTAAGTTCTGTCGTTAATGAATTCAATAACTGACTCATTCACCCACCTCATTTTTATTACTATATGTCATACAGTATATGTTTTATACTATGCATCATACACTATTGTTGTTACAAAAACAATTGAATTTATAAAATATTATTGAGTTTGTTTGCGCAAAAAAAGAAAACACAATTTAAAAACTGACTAAAAAGTGGGTTCTTTTGTGTTTCTGGTACTAAATGTCCTTTCAACTATATTACAATTAAAAACAATTTATTTTGATTGACTAAAAAACATCTTCTTATTCCTTAGATGTATCTACGAATTTCGTATTTACCCAGGAAATCGCGATTCTGAAAACACCTATTTATGACTAGGTTAATGTTCATTCTGACAACTATATTTGTCAAAATGAACATTATCGTTTACAATACAAGTAAGAGGTGATTCCATTTGAAAAGTCGTCTTAAGGAGCTTCGGGCACGTGATGGATTAAATCAGACCCAGCTTGCGAAGCTTGCAAAGGTTTCAAGGCAAACAATTAGTTTGATTGAACGTGAAGAATTCATTCCTTCACTTTTAATTGCCGTTCGGATTGCACGTATTTTTAAGGAACCTGTGGAAAATGTATTTATGTTTGAGGAGGATGAAGTGTAATGAAAAAAGTTTGGATACAATTAATAATAAGTGGTGCAGTTGGATTTATTGTGGCTATACTTTTGCTAAATTATTTTACATTTGACTTCTCAAATTATGCCGATACAATCGTCATCAGTATTCTTGTCATGATTTTCATCCTTTTGGGACTGAGTGTATTCCTTTATAGACAAATAAAGAAGCTGAATCATACCCAATTTACAGGGGATGAAGAAGATGAAGCAGATGTATTAATGTATAAAAAATTCATGGATTACTCTTTCTTTGTTCAGGTGAGTAATACACTTTCAATTTTAGCTTTATGTATAACTGTTATTACTTCACAAAAATTAGTCTTCACCATTATTGCGGTTGTCACATTGATTCTTAGTTATATACTCACTGCTTTAATGACAAGTTTAATGCAACTCGTCTATCCTGAACGGAATCTTCCAAGCATTTCAGAACCGAATTATTCAGAAAAGCTCTTGGACATTTCAGATGAAGGTGAAAAACATGTCATGCTAATCGGACTTTACAAAGCTTATCAATTATTAAGTGTTGCTTTAATTTTCGCCATTGTCCTTTCAACACTCTATTCCCTTTCTACAGGCAACTCCCAGCTTTTCTCTATTATTATCATGAGTATAGTTTTATTGCTTGTGAATGGAAAATATTGTTTATCTGTTCGGAATAAGTAATGTAAATCGTTCTGTATTAAAATCTGCAAAAACCCCTGCTCTATGATCAAAAAGGGGTATTTTTGCAGGTTGAATTCTTTAAAGATGAATAATCGCTTTTTCCCTCTTCTATCATCGCACATAACCGATATAAATAACTCATCCCGCGCAGTTGTACCTTCACTAAATAATCCAGGTACATGAGCGATTCTCTTGTGATTCTTATCGCTTCAGCTAGATTATGCTTATCCAGTTCAGCTAGTACATCCCTTACCACATCCAATGAGTATACAGCGTTTTGAAGCGTGCGGATGACTAATAATTTTCTTACATCATTTATCGTATATTTCCGATATCCGTTTTCGGGATCCCGCTCCGGCTCAATTAAACCTTCCTTTTCCCAGTGTCTTAATGTGGATTTGGCAACACCAATGGCTTCCGCTGCTTCCCTGATTGAATACCAATTCTTTTTCGGCATGGGCTTAACAACTTCATCGATCCGATCCTGCTCTAGTATTTTGAGTGCTTGCTCAGCCTTCATTTTATCCTCATATAACTGAGAATGAATCTCACTTACCTTCCATAATGCCTCTGTTATGTTCCTTTTCTGAATCATTGGCATAATTTCCCGTACCAGCTTCATACCAAATCCCGCATTCATGGCACGAATACAATCAAAATAAGCTGCATGCTCCTCTGTATAGATTCGGTACCCATTTTCTCTCCGTTCGGCCTTTGGCACAATTCCCCAGGATTCATAATGGCGCAGAGCGCTTGTACTTATGTTAAGCCTCTTGGCAATCTCAATTGGTTTATACATGTTTTATTCCTCCAAACATTCTTGTAAAACCTTAAACAACCATGACGGATTGAATCTTATTATATCAACATATAACTCATTTAACATTAGCATTTGCATGAATGTTGTAGAATGGATGTGTAAGTGAAATTTTAGGAGGGAATTACTTGAATCAATTTATCGAAATTAATGGTGCGCGTGAACATAATCTGAAAAACATTTCACTTCGAATTCCAAAAAATAAGCTTGTCTTACTAACAGGGCCATCAGGTTCCGGAAAATCAACGTTAGCATTAGATACCCTTCAAAGAGAATGTCAGCGGCAATACATGGAATCAATGGGCATGACAACAGATGCTGTCAGTAAACCCAAGGTAGATTCCATCATTGGATTGTCCCCTTCAATCAGTATCGGCCAGCACATCACGAACCGTAACCCTCGTTCAACAGTTGGTACCACGACAGATATGTACACCTACTTACGTGTAATTTATGAAAAGCTCGGAGAACGCCCTTGTCCACATTGCCAAAACAAAATACCTCCACGATTTGATAAGGAAATGTATGAGGAGGATGCTGGTTTTAAACAATTTATTGATTGTCCGCATTGCAAACAGCGGGTTGAAAAAATAACACGCAGCCATTTCTCCTTCAACAAACCAAATGGTGCCTGCCCTACCTGTGATGGCCTCGGAAATGTTGCTGAGTTGGATTTCACATCTGTTTTCGATGAGGAAGCTAGTCTAAAAGAAGACTGTGTCCGGATTTGGAAAGGTCAATTCCGTGAATATCAGCTGAATATTTTAAAGGCGGCAACCGATTATTATGGCATCCCTCTCGACCTTAACCTGCCTTTGAAGGAGTTTACCGACATTCAAAAAGATCTTTTATATTATGGAGTAGAAAGTAAACCATTCACAGCCTATTTTCCAAATAAAAAGCTTCCAAAAACGGTTAGTCAAGGAAAGTTTGAAGGGGTTGTGACAGGGATTTGGAGAAGATACCGAGAAAAAGGCGGTCAATCTGGTGAAGCCCAATTATTTACCTCCAAAGTATGTCCGGATTGCTTAGGAGATCGCTTAAGAGATGAAAGTCGTCAAGTCGTCATAGCAGGAACCTCAATTACAACTCTGACAAAGTGGTCGCTCGAAGAGATTCTCCAATGGATCCTTGAACTTCAGCAAACGTTGTCTAGTGATAGTATGCACATGGTTGAAGCGTTGCTGCACGAATTAAAAACAAAAGTAACCCGGATTATCCATGTTGGATTAGGCTATCTCTCATTAGATCGCCAAACCATCACTCTTTCAGGCGGAGAAGCACAGCGATTAAGATTGGCAACGATTCTAGGCTCAGGCTTGACGGGTGTCCTTTATATTCTTGATGAACCGACAGCAGGGCTGCATCCTAAAGATACGCACGGACTGTTGAACGTTATGAAGGAACTAAGGGATCTAGGAAATACGGTTTTAGTGATTGAACATGATGAAGAAATGATGCGAGGAGCAGATCATATCATCGACATCGGACCTGGCGCTGGAAAATACGGCGGAACAGTCGTTGGCGAAGGAACTGTCCAGCAGCTAATGAAACAAGAGCAGTCGATTACAGGTGCATTCTTAAACAAGCCGCTGAGCTTCCATTTCAATCGACGTACCGGGAATGGAGAATGTTTAACGATTCACAATGCAACGAAACATAATTTAAAAAATATGACCGTTTCCTTTCCGCTAGGCACCTTTATTTCTGTAACTGGTGTTTCTGGTTCTGGAAAATCGAGTTTAGTTTTTGATGTGCTTTCGTCTGGAAAAAACGGAGCACCTGATGGCTGTGAGCGCATAACCGGTTTTGAATTAATTGAAAGCATGATTACCGTTGACCAATCACCGCTAACACGTATGCAGCGATCAAATGTCGCAACGTATACAGATGCTTTCACATTCATCAGAAATCTTTTTTCCTCCCTGCCTGAAGCGAAGAAAAACAACTTAAAGCCAAAAGACTTTTCCTTTAACACGCCTGGAGGAAGATGTGAGCATTGCCAAGGACTAGGGTTTGTAACAACAAACATGCATTTCCTGCCAGATCTAGAAGTAAAATGTCCGGTTTGTCACGGAAAACGATTCAAAGACTTCATTCTTGCCATTACTTATAAAGGGCAAAGCATTTCTTCGATTCTTGACCTGACAATTGAAGAAAGCCGCCCTCTGTTCAAGGATGTTAAAAAAATCGGACCGATCATTGAGATCTTGTGTGAAGTAGGTCTAGGCTACCTAAACTGGGGACAGTCGGTGACAACCTTATCTGGCGGGGAAGGCCAGCGTCTGAAATTAGCAAGAGAATTATACAAGCAAAACTCGAACCATACCCTTTACTTGCTTGATGAACCGACAACAGGACTTCATCCATCAGATGTAAACAAGCTGCTTCATCTCTTAAACAGACTGGTTGATGCTGGAAACACGGTTATTGTCGTGGAACATACATTGGAGATGATTCGCGCTTCTGATTGGGTGATTGACATTGGACCAGAAGGCGGAGCAGCTGGCGGACAAGTTGTTGCTCAAGGGACTCCTGAACAAATTGCTCTTGCTGAAGGATCACATACTGGAAAGTTTTTAACCTTTCGCTAAAAAATGATAAACGATCAGCTTGCGCTTATCCACAGTATAAGAATTTTATAATTTCCTGGTGTATAAAAAAGTAAGGTCCTCTCCAACTTTATGTGAGTGGACCTTACTAACTCGCCAAAACCTTACCACTTCTCATTAATTCGCCTCCTCACATACGGACATTGCCAAATAAGAATTTATATCTATTAAAACACGTTCTTGTTATAGCGCATATATAACCTTTATAACGAAAGATAATGAACTTCCTATGAAAAATTATTCACTTTAAAATAACATAAATAAGGAACAAATACCTACCCTAACATTTGAAAACCCCATCCTATAAGGACGGGTTTCTCACAGTTACCATAGCATAAACTTAAGTTTTCTAAACATTCGACTTAACCGTTACTAGTATGATCTACGTGCTCCTTTATTTAAAAACGTCAAAAGGAACCTGAAAATAGGAGATCAGAAAAGCAATAATAAAGATCGAAACAAGATAAGCACGAACTGGATAATAGTGATGGAAGGCGATGACGGAGAACATCACGATATCAAATAAAAACGAATACCCGATTCCCCACCCATGGTCATATGTGATTCTGCCGGATTGATCTAAAACAAACTCAACCGCTATGTATATGAAGGACCAAATAAAAATATAAACGATGCGCTGAAACCATTTCGAAGGAAAATGGGACAAAAAAAGAAAAACACTAACCGGCATGGTAATAACCGCGTAAATAATGACGATCATTTTCACGCTAAACAACCAATCAGCATGAAATTCCCATAGGTTATATTCTTGCACGATATATTCATAAAGCAATCCACAAGTAGCGATAAAAAACATACTTGAATGATATTCTTTCCAGTTTTTCCACTTTCCCCACTTTAAAGAAGCCAAAATCGTTAAAAGCGTGATTGCAAGATGCATACTCATTATCCCTTCATTAGGCTATATAAAGTAGTTTCCCCCAATCATCATTTTTTTATTGTTAAAAATGTTAATTATTTGCATGCCGCACAGTAAACTCTTGTGTAGATTTGAAATAAAGATTTATAAAAAAGATGTACCGGTTTACCTCTTTGGATATGTTCACTAAAGGGGTGTTTTTATAGTGCAAAGGACAAAAGAAAAGAACATCTGAATTCAAAGATCGATTAGGAGCTGTTGAGTGACAAAAAAGTTGTTCCGTTAAAGGGCCAGATTATGGAGCAAGGATAAAGCTATTTTCTTTTAATGGGAGGTTAATTTAGAAAGAAAATAATGGTAAAATTAGTAAGAGAGTTTTTGGGAAGTTAACTAATTAATTGAAAGGGCTACGATATCTTAGAGTATGACATTTTAATTTTTTATGAAAATGCTTTAAGGAGGGCGAAATGGAACCGAAAATAAAGATCAATCATTCAACTCATTTTTCATTGCTGTCGCGATGGCCACAGTGGACTGGGTATGCCGCAGCTCTATGGTCCCTAATATACGGGTTACTCGGGCTGTTCTGGTTATTAGGTGGCAAAGGATTTCCATTCGGTAAAAACGATCCAAAAGCAGAAATGATGGGATCATTTTTATCAAATTTTAATGTTGAGTTCGGGGGACCAGTCATTGCCATAGCTGGATTAGTAGGAACAGTAGCAGCTCTAGCGATGGTAATGACATGGGGACGTCGTTTTCCTCGTACACTATTGCTCTCCTTCGCGTGGATAATGAGTGTGACGCTTATATTTTTAGTTCCAGATTCTCGAATTGCACAGAACTTTGCTTATTTGTTCTTGCTTCACTTTGATCTGCTGGACTGGAGGGTTGTTAATCAAGTTTATTGTATAGTTGGTGGGTTCATATGGGGCGCTTCTGCAATAGCATACTTTCGTCTTACACGGGATACTTGCGGCAATTGCGGCAGGAATGACGCTGATGAAGGATCATCAGCAAAAGCAGCAGCAAAATGGGGAAAGTGGTTTACCTATTTAGCTGTCATTACGGCATTTCCATACGGTATTGTTCGATGGGCGTGGGCCTTAGGTATTCCTTTGGGGACAAACGACTTATCAATGGTTGGGAATGAAGACAATTTAATAGCTGAAGCCATATTGGGAGGATTATGTATTGGCGGTGGAATTCTGACCCTTGGGCTTATTCAAAAATGGGGAGTGATTTTTCCACGGTGGTGTTTATTTCTAGCAGGTAAACAAATTCCAATCTGGTTTGTTATGGTACCTGCTATATTGATGTCTGCTATTATCACGATTACGGGGTTAAAGCTCACTCCACAAATCTTATTTATGATAATGAATGGTTCCATAACACATGAAAATTGGGGACAATTTGTTCCATTTTTGTTCTGGTTACCCTGGGGAATATCTCTAGGGATAGCAATTTTAGCCTATTATTTAAAAAGAAGGGGAAGATGCAAGCATTGTGGTAGACTTTAACTCATCATTCTAATGGTTGTTAAAAGACTAAAAGTGGCGAATTTAGATGAATAATAACCTGTTTACATGAGAGTTTTTATTTTCCTTCAACTTTCTATTAGTTAAAATGCAATTATACAAAACGTCCTACCCCGGCTACCTAAAGAATAACCTATTAAAAATAGGCCAACCAGATATATTTTCTGGATGACCTTATAATACGAAGGGCGCAATCTGCAGCAAGAATTGTGCTCTTTCTATGAGACAAGGATTATTTAGTTGAATAAAATATTTGAAGTTAAATGTTAAGGTATGCATAAAGATTTATTGACTAGGAGGGATTACGGGTTTGTGAGGTGTCTTTAATCAAATTTTATTTCAAAGCAACACCTTGGTCTCGCTCATAAGCGGACCAAGGGTTTTCATTTATTATACGAGGTTTTATCTAAAAAATGGAGATCAGCTCTTTTGTATAAGGATGACGTTTCGCTTCAAATAATTGATCATGATGGAATTGGTCGACAAGCCTTCCATCTTTCATGACCATAATTCGTTGGCTCATTTCTTTGACAGCAGCAAGATCATGAGAAATAAACAAATAGGATAGGTTTAATATAATTCGAAGCTCTGTCAGTAAAGCAAGCACCGCCCGTTGAGAAATCACGTCAAGGCTTGCTGTCGGCTCGTCGAGAACGATGAGTTCAGGTTCAATGCTAATCGCACGAGCGATCGTTACACGTTGCCTCTGCCCGCCGCTTAATTCATGAGGATATCGATTGGCCAAGCTAGACGGCAGCTCAACAGCTTCAAGCAGCTGCTTCACAAAGGCGTCCTTGGAGGTATAGGAAAAGTAGCCGAGATCCAGATCTTTCCTAAACTGGCCGTAAGGGTCAATGAGTGAATCCTTAATTTTGAGCTTTGGGTTTAAAGCAGCCGATGGATTTTGAAGCACAATTTGGATCTTTTTTCGGTAAGGATGCAGCTGACGTTCATTAAGTTGGTCAATTGCCTGGCCCTTAAAGGTAATCGAGCCGCTGTCAATCGGTTCAATCCTCAGCAGACAGCGGGCCAATGTGCTTTTACCGCAGCCGCTTTCACCAACAAGGCCAAGACATTCGCCTTTTTTCAGGTAGAAAGAAACGTTATCCACGGCTGTTTTTTGGCCTTGATATGATTTTGTCAGCTTATGAACAGTAAGCAGGTTCATCTCGTTTCGACCTCCTTTAAACCGGATGGAAGCCTTTTGCGGCCAAGTGTAGGTGCTGCTTTAATCAACTGCTTTGTATACTCGTGCATCGGATGGTCAAGTATGCGGTGTTTCCCGCCTGATTCAACAATTTCCCCTTCTTTCATAACCGCCAACCGAGTGGCATAGCGCCTGACATGGCGCCAATCATGGGTAATGAAAAGAATGGTGCAGCCCGTTTCTTTTTGCCGTTTTGCAAGTAATTCTAAAATCCGGTGCCCGGAAACACTGTCAAGTGCTGTGGTTATTTCATCTGCAATTAATAAATCCGGTGAGAGCAAAAGGGCCATTGCAATTGAAACTCGTTGAAGTTGTCCGCCGCTTAATTGAAACGGATAACGGTTGTATACCGTTTCGTCCAGCCCAACCAATTCAAGCTCTTCCTTTGCCTTTACCCTTCGCGTTTTTCGATCGTACATTCCGTGGGCTTTCAGGTATTCGTCAAAATGCTGACCAATGGTTCGAAACGGTGTAAAGGAACCCTGGTAATCTTGAAAAATATAGGACAATTGTTGACCCCGTATCGTTCGCATCTGTTTCTGTGAAAATGTGAGCAAATCCTGCCCGTTAAAAAGAATTTTTCCTTCTACCTTCAAATTACGATGGAGCATTTGTCCTATTGCCTGGGACAGCAGGCTTTTGCCGCTTCCGCTTTGCCCGACAAGTGCATACCACTCTCCTTTGCGAATGGAAAGGGATACGTTATCAACAATTTTCTTTTCTCTGCTGCTAATCGACACTTGCTCAATGGATAAAATCATTTCTGTATCTCCTTCTTCACATCAAAATGATCACGTAAATAATCTCCAAGCATATTGGTTAATAGGACAATTATGACAATCGCTAAGCCAGGAAAGATCATTAATTCGGGTTTTGACTGAAAATACGGACGTGAGTCATTTAGCATCGCTCCCCATTCAGGGGTTGGGGGCTGTGCACCAAGTCCAATGTATGACAAGGAAGAAATGAGCAAAATAATTTTCCCAAGATCAAGACTTGCCAGAACAAGAACATGCCCGATAATATGCGGGAATAAGTGTTTACACATGATCTTACTTGATGATAATCCGTTAATCTTTGCAATTAGTACATAATCTTTTTGCGATTCCGATAAAACGGTGCTGCGAACAAGGCGGGCATAACTCACCCATTTGACCAGCACAATTGCAAGCACAAGATTGCCAATACCAGGTCCAAGGAGACCACTTAAAACAATGGCAACAATCGTATCCGGGAATGCTAAAAATCCATCAGCAATCCGCATAAAGATCCGATCAGCTGCCCCTCTTTTATATCCTGAAATAAGACCAAAGGGGATTCCAATGATAAGAGCAGCGAGCAGCGCCAGCAAGCTATAACCGATGGTCTGCTGACCTCCCAGCATAAGCCTGGTCAGTACGTCCCGGCCGAGATGATCTGTTCCAAGCGGATGTTGAAGGCTCATTCCCTGAAGGCGTTCGCCAAGATTGGTCAGCATTGGGTCATACCGTAAATAAAAAAAAGCATAAAGAGAGACTGCCAAAACAAAAATGATCAATATCAACGCAAGTGTCCCTTGCCAAATCTGCTTTTTTCCCTTAGGCAAATGCATAGAAAGATCTTTCATCGATTGCTCCCCCTTTCTTTTAATTTCATTTCTGGATTTAGATATCGATAAGATAAATCAACACATGTATTCACAATAAAAACAACGACAGCCATGATGAAAATATAGCCTTGGATGAGCGGATAATCACGTTGACGGATCGCATCAACGACCAGTTTTCCAACGCCTGGATAGGCAAATAAAACTTCAATCACAACAACGCCGCCAATTAAGCTTCCTAAGCTTACACCAAATACTGTAATAACAGGAGGGAGGCTGTGCCGAAATGCATGAACGAAAAAGATTCGCTGTTCTGACAATCCGCGCGCTCTCCCCGCCCGGATAAATTCCTGGCCAAGTGAATCAAGCAGGCTCGAGCGAAGCAACCGGACATAAACACTCGAAATCGCTAAACCAAGTGTGAGCGATGGTAAAATCAATGAGACAAATCCTTCTCTCCCCATGGTTGGAAACCAGTTAAAACGCACACCAAATAAATCGATCAAAATAAGACCAAGCCAAAAGCTGGGGATCGCCGCCCCAATAATGGACAGAATTCTGCTCATCTGGTCAATCCAGCTATTTCGGTAAAGGGCCGATAGGGAGCCTAATGGAATCGACACCGCCAGCATAACCAGCATCGAACCGAGCGCTAGTTCAGCTGTAGCAGGAAGGCCGGTAAGGATCATCTCCATCACAGGCTGGCCTGTAACATACGATTGACCGAAATCAAGCTGAACAAACTTAAGAAGCCAATGTCCGTATTGAACAAGCAACGGCTTGTTAAACCCCATCTCTTCTCTTAGTGATACGACCTGCTCCTGACTGACAGACAGCTCATCAACGTTCAGAATCGTCAAAACAGGATCTCCAGGTGCAAGCCGGATAAACAAAAAGCTAGCAAATGTAAGAAATAACATAAAAAAGAAAACTTCAAGAAATTTCCGGACAAGAATTTGTCCCATTTACTTCACATCCAATTGATTTGTTATCATGTAATATTCACTTCTCGTCGTCACCCAGTTCTTCACTTTTCCCTCGTTATACGCAACGATTGTCGACGGATGTAAGATAAATGAATTGATGACATGGTCATTTACATAATCAGCCGCCTGCTCGGCAAGTACAGCCCGATCTTCTTGGTTGACTGTTTGATTAAGCTTGTCAATAATTGCTGTTAATTCCGGCTCGCTTGCACCGCTAAAGTTTAGAGCTCCAGTTGGATGGTAGGTTGCATTTAGATAATACCCCGCATCTCCGCGCGGTGCTGTCAGATTACTATAAGTAGCCAGATCCCAATCGCGGTTTGATGCCATATATTCCTCAGGGATGTCAATTTGTCTGATCTCAACATCAATTCCAATTTTTTTAGCATCTGATTGAAAAACCTGAGCAATCAATGGCAAATCTGCTCGTGCTGAATACGTTAGCAGCGTAAACGTAAGCGGCTCACCATCTTTTTGCATTATCCCGTCTTTTAGTGTATAACCCGCTTTCTCTAAATACTTAATCGCAATATCTTCACCCGTTTGACGCTCTCCATAAGTTGGTGCAAATGGGAGAGAAGGCAGAAATGGTCCTTGAGCAGCTTCAGCATGCCCAAGCAAAATCGTATCGACAATTTCCTCGCGGTTTATCAACGCATCAACAGCCCGCCGCACATTGACATCCTGCAAACTTTTGCGCTCCATATTCATGGTCATTTGATGAACACGGAAAGTCGCTGTGGACTCAACTTTGATGCCGTCCATTGCTTCTAATGATTCAAGACTTTCTACCTCTGGACGATAAACAATATCCACCTGTCCAGACTTCAATGCAAGCGACCGGGCATTAGCATCCTCATTAAATGAGAAGGTGACAGAATCAAGATTTGAGGCCCCGTCCCAATAATCATCATACCGTTCAAGTTCAAGCTTGCTTCCAGGTGTGAATGCCTTCAGCACAAAAGGTCCTGTACCGACTGGTTTATTAACAAAATCCCCTTCTGTGACATCAATGATGGACACATTTGGGTTTACAAGCTCTGATACAAACTCTGGAAACGGTTCTGTTGTTGAAATATGCAAGAAATAGCCATCCGCTTCAATTTTATCGATTTTTAATGCATGTTTTATCGCAACACTTTCCTTAAGCGCCCGTTCAAGAGAGGCTTTTACTGCTTCAGCATCCATTTGTTTCCCATTATGGAAGGTCACATCTTCACGAAGTTTAATCGTCCAATGCTGCCCATCCTCCCCTTCCCAGCTTTCTGCCAGCCATGGTTCAATCGTTAAATTTTCTTCGTCCAGACGAACCAAGGTTTCCGTTATTCCCGCGCGTAATGGAACATAGCTTGAATCAACATGGGGATCAAGAGAATTCGTAGCGAAATTATACAGAAAATGAATATGCTTACCTTCTCTCTTCTCTTCAGTACTTTCCGATGTGTTCGCACATCCACTTAATAAACCGGCTAGGATGAATAAGATGCCTATTGTTGAAACATGTTTTTTAATGTATGTATAAAAACGGTTAAAAATCATACCACGACCATGATCATGAGTTTTTTTCAAACTGACTCCCCCTAATACGAAATTATTACGATTTAAATTTTATCGGAATCATTCCTATTTGGCAAGATTAATAATTTTATAGATTGCTTCTTTAACAGGAAAAGGATTTTGATTCTGTCAGTGAATACCAAGATATATCGGCGGAATTCTGATTTTATCAGCGATTTCCGGAATTTATCGGCGGAATTCTGATTTTATCAGCGATTTCCGAATTTTATCGGCGACTTTCTAATTTTATCAGCGATTTCCGAAATTTATCGGCGGGTTTCTGATTTTATCAGCGATTTCCAGGATATTTCGGCGTATTTACATTCAACTTTTCTTGTAAATAGTTATAAAAAAACTCACCGATTCTGCGGTGAGTTTTGCTTTTTTACCAATATCTATGGGTCATAACGGAACCCTTTCCTTATCATTTACTATTTGCCATTCTGTCCTTTTCCTAAATACCAGTTTCGAAAGGGTTATGCTAAATTCATATAAGAGGAGCAAAGGGACGATGACTAGAACATCCGAAACCAAATCAGGAGGAGAAATGATCACGGAAATAACGATTAAAACAAAATAAGATCCTTTTCTTCCTTTTACTAGCAGATGAGGATTGATAATGCCCAGTTTGGTTAAAAACAGAATAACAGCAGGCATTTCAAATAAAAATCCAAATGGCAGGGTTAAATTGATCATGAAGTTGAAATATTTATCGACGGTAAAGAATGCTTCGAATTGATCACCTGCTAAATTTTCTAAAAAGGATAGAACAATGGGAAAGAGGATAAAATAGCCGAAGGAAATTCCTAATAAAAACAAGAAGAAGATCCCCGGTATAAAGGCTAAGGTGGCTTTTTGTTCTTCTTTTTTGAGTGCAGGTTTGACAAAATGCCAAGCTTGGAAAGCTGCAATAGGTATGGTTGCCGCGATCGCAACAACCCCTGCGATCATCATATAAATCCATAGAATATCTCCAGGACCTAACAAAGCCAATTTATCATCTAAATCTCTCACTAAAAACTGATGAATATCCTTCACAAAAAGAAAAGAAAGACAAAGGAAGGTCATAAAAAAGATTAATATGATGATGATTCGCTTCCGCATTTCCCCTAAATGTTCAACCAAATTCATTCTTGTTTCATCCATATGTCATCCCCCTTTATTCAAAAAAAGAAAGATGCAAGCAACATTCCTGCCTGCACCTTTTTTCAACCTAGCTTCCAGTGTTGCTTTGTTTCGTTGTTTCAACAGCGAGAAGCTTTGCTGTTTCTTCTTGAGGCTTTGTTGAATCATTGTCTCCATTCACCAGATCATTAGTTGCCTTTTTAAATTCCTTCAGTGTGTTGCCGAATGCCCGCCCGATCTCCGGCAATTTCGATGGCCCAAAAATCACCAGGGCAATGATCAGGATTAAAATCAATCCCGGAACACCAATATTTTGTAACATCTTGCTTCCTCCCCTTTAGCTGATCCCTATTTTTTAGGTTTGTATGCTACCTCCGCTTCAATCTCGATTAACCAATCTGAATTAACTAAACTATCAACTCCGACAGTCGAACGGGCCGTTTTTACCGGATTTTCTTTCGTATTAAAAAACTTGGCGTACGCGTTAAACCAGCCTTGGTAATCCTGCTTATTCCCTTTATTCGGATCTGGTGTAAGGTACACTCTTAGGTATGTAATATCCGACATCGAAAGCCCCTTTGCCTCAAGGTCGGCTTTAAAGGTTTTTAAAATCCCGATCGCTTGAGTTTCTGTATCACCATATCTCTCATATACCGTTTTTCCGTCCTTATTTAATAATGGCGGCACAGTCCCGCTATAGGAGATTCGATTGAAATTGTGCGGCACAGCAACCGAGCTGGAAATAGAAGATGTTGGCGTACCGAAGAAGGTTACCTTGTTTGCCTTCAATGCCGTACTTTCACTGCCTGCGGAAGCAAGCGTGAATCCCGCAAGCAGGGTTGTCCCTAACGCAGTCGTCATAACCATTGATTTCACCGTTTTCTTCATTATTTGATCCCCTTTTATTATTTCTATTTATTCATGCTTACCCTGCCTTAGAGGTTACCTTGCTTTCTTTTAGTACGTCCTCATGAATTCTCGTGACGGCAATTCTGGCAGATTCAAACGCACCTGCCATCCATCCTGTTAAATAACTGAGATGTTCCCCTGCAAGATGAATTCGCCCTTGTGGTTCATTTAAAATTGGATAATACGTTTTACGATCAGATGCAGAGTATTCAGCCCAGCCTCCTTCGTTATATTTTATTTTATGCCAGGCAACAGAGAAGGAAGTTTCAAATTCCTTCGCATATTCGGGATGGATCTTACCACCTTGAGATAAAGCACGGGCTTGTCTTTGCGAAAGTGACAGATTTCCATATTCAACGGCATTTTGACCAAAGTTATAATAGCCAACCAACACTCCTTTTCGTGACAAAAAGTCATTGGATGGATACCAAATTTGTGAAATGTCCATATTCGTTGTCGTAATTCCGCCAAGAATACGATCCTCTTTCTCCCAGAATCTGCTCTTAAACTGTAGACCGATTTTCCCAGTTGTTGCATAATTGATGCTTTTAATCGCCTGCTTCATTTCTGCTGTAAAATCAGCTGGGATATTTTTTAAAACAGGCAGCGGGATGGTACAAATGCAATAATCCCCTTTCAATTCAGTTGTTTTGCCGTTTTTTGTTTTGTAAACAATCCGAACCCCCTCAGCTGTTTGTCTAATCTCCTTTACTTCAGCACCAAAGGTTATGACCCCCGGAAGCTTGCTTTCAAGCGCTTTTGGTATTTGATCCATCCCGCCTACGGGCTGGAACATCATTGGCTGCTGCTGAAAACTGTAATCACCGCTTATGCTGTTCATCATCCCTGATTGAAGAAGATCGGCAAAAGCAAATGGTGTTTCCAATATACCAGGCTTATCTCCTCCGCTAGGCAATTCCTTATAGCCGCGGCGGCTTGTCCCTTTATATGTAAGATCTGTCGTTAAATCTCCTTCTGTTTTCAGATAGGAGGTTAATCTTGCAAGATCATCCTTTGAGAGCTGATGATCCAATGCTGATTGATCAACAGCCTTTGCTAATAGTTCAGATATATAACCGCGAGTGTCAGCTTTTACAACACCCTTTCTCACTTTCTGATTTGATAAAGGACCAGCATTTTCTTGATAAAAATAGGAGAATTCATTTGTATTACAGAAAACCTCAAGCTCAACACCGAGCTCCCGACAATAATCAATCGTTACATGATGCTGCGGAATACGAGCTGGCCCCGCATTCATGTATTGGCCTTTATCAAAATTGGAAACTTGCTTTGTACCATTTATTTCGGTTTCTACCGTCCCCCTTCTCACGGTCCAATTTCGGCCGCCGCTGCGATCCCTCGCCTCAAGAATTTTGCAATCATACCCCGCCTTTCGTAATTCATAAGCAGCCGCCATACCAGCAATCCCCGCTCCCAAGATAATGATTTTTTTACCATTCTTGTTCGCCATGGCTAAATCACTTTGCTTAGGACTTTGAAACTCCTTCGCACTCGCCATCAGCGGCTTCCCTAACAATCCGAGCGATTCCATCGCCCCCCAAACAGCAACTGCTCCGCCAACTTTCCCAACCTGATCTAAAAAATCCCTTCTCGTCATCCCTTTTTCCTGATTCTTTGTCATCTATTAACACCCCCTGTTAATAACATTAATTTAATAGATTATTTGGTAGAGTTGTATAAATTTGTAAGATAAGGTTACGTAGTTTTTTTAAAAAAGCTGTTTTTAAATGTTAGAAATAGGGGGATTTTTAAAGAAAATTAGCATCTTTTTAATTTGAATAGAGAAATTCGGTTTGAGTTTGGTAAGAAATGTGACATAGATTCAGTATATGTTATTTTAGTGTGGTTCTTTACTGAGCTTAGATGTTCAATCGGGGGCCTTCTGCGTTTATCTATTAGTGGTTCAATTATTTGGATGTGTGGCTCATATATCTCAAGATGTGATTCAATTCCTGTGATCGGTGGTTCATTTATTTGGATAGGTGAAATTACTAGTTTTTGTGGTTCAATCGGGATCTTATTCATTCATTTTGTGGCGTTTTTATGTTAGCCGCCGTTCAATCACTCTGCTGTGTGGTTCATTATCTCGAGATGATGGTTCACTTTCTGTCATCTGCTATAATAAAAGGAATAAGCGCGGACAAATTTATCGAATGCAAGGACTTCAATATTTATTTAAAATGGCTTAAAAATAGACTTAGTTATTTTATAAATAGTTTCAATTAGAGCATTGCCTTTATATATGGCTAAAGAATGGTTATAAATCAATTTGGACTGATGCTCTAAAAAACTGAAGGTGAAAAGGGGATCTAAATGAGTGCAGATAATCAAACAACAATTAATAAAATAGTTGATATTAAAGACTCTTTACCAAAAAAACAAAGACAGTTATGTGATTATATTCTAAAAAATCATCAGTCAATAGGTTTGATAACAATTAAAGAGCTTGCTAGTAATGCCAAGGTTGGAATTTCAACTGTTATGCGTACGATCAATGCCTTAGGGTATGAAAATTTTAATGATTTACGAAAAGATATCTATGATGAATCGATGCCTTCCGTCTCAAAATGGACATTGAAAAAGTCTTTGACTGAAATTCAAAAAGAAGGTGGAAAAGCTTCAACTTTAGTGCAAGTTTGGAAGGAGTCAGTAAATTTATTAAACAAATCATTAGATGCTAATTTAATGGAAAATTTCGAAAATGCAATTGATCTCATTGTAAAATCAAGTTATATCAATGTTTTGGGTACTCGGCCTTACAAAGCAACTGCATTATATTTCGAACTATTGCTCGGAGAGTTCTATCCTAAGATAAGGCAACTGGGCCATGATACCGAAGTAATTTATGACAGGATTTTGCAACTTGAAAAGGATGAAATTTTAGTGGTTTTTGCATTTGAACCATACACGAATCGGATTATCGAAGCCGTTAAGCTGACCCATGAACTAGGCAATAGCATTCTATTGATAACAGACCATATCTCATGCCCAATTATTTCATATGCGTCTGTAACGTTGAAAGTAGAAGTTAGTGAAGAACAATTTTCAGTCATACCTATTATGGCATTGTTAGATGCATTGGTCATCGAAATTGGTAAACGATCATCAGAAGAATCGATTAAAAAGCTGAAAAAGCTTGAAAAAACACTTCTAGAAAAGAATATAACGTTTTCTTATTAAAACTAGAAAAACTATTTTTTATCCAAGTTGAAAAAGGGATTTTAGTTATGAAAAAGACACTCTTTTTAAAGAATGTCTTTTTCTTTTATAATGTTGTCTATCCTGTTGCTATATCCCTTCTCTAGTGCACTTAAGTCAATAATTCAAAGAGATAATTCATTAGAAATCAATGTTTTCTTAGTAGACTTTTTAGATGTAATAATGACAGCTGCAATAACAAGAATGATTCCTATGTATTGCCATAAATTTAACTTTTCCTGGAAAACCATAAAACCAATCAGGGATGCAACTACAGGTTCAATTGTAGCTATTATTGATGCTCGACTTGATTCTATAGTGTTTAGACCCTTTGTATACAAAAGGAAGGGCAGCATTGTTGAGAGAAAACCAAGACCTATTACATAGAACCATACTTTGATATCTGAAAATAAAGGCAGTACGTTCCACAGTCCACTAAAAGGTGTTATGGCAATTGCTGCGAACAAAAAAGTATAGACAGTAACAGTTAAAGAGTGATACTTCCTTAATGAAAATTTGCCAAATATACTGTAAAGCGCATAAAAAAGACCTGATCCAAGCCCAAGAATGAATCCATATAATGAAATGGATTCATGCGTATTCGGCAGTACGCCAATAACAAATGAACAACCGACAAATGTTGTCATTAAAGCCATAACCTTTGGTGTCGTCAGAGATTCTTTAAAAATGAGTCTTGAGAAAATCGTTACAAAAGCAGGTGCTGTGTAAAGAAGAATCGATGCAATGGAAATAGATGTTTCTTCAATCGCACTAAACAAACACCAATTAAAAAGGACAATACTGAAAATTCCAGTTCCGATAAAATATTTACTATCCGAAAATTTGATTCTAAATAGCTGCCGGTTCTTTATCATGACATAAAATACTAAAAATAAAGATGCGGACAAAGCACGAATTGCAACAACCTGTGTTGGTGAAAAACCTAATTCATAAAAGTATGTTACAAAAATACCAATAATCCCCCATAAAGATGCCCCAGCGCCGATATATAGCAACGCTAATTTGTTTTCCATCTGTCTTTTCCTCCCTGCCTAAATACCAACAGAGAGTTGGTATATTAAATATTTTTTCAAGAACCTTTTGTAAGAAGAGCAGTATCAATACACGGGCTCAGTACAACAAATTATGATGAAACAGAATCCAATAGACGGAGTCTGCTTTCTAAGAGCATGTGGCGCTCTTTCAGGATTAACAGTGTGCAGTACACATTTTTTTTAGAGTGATTCATCCTACCTTATTTTTCACCAAGAAGGTAGGATGAATCACTCACATGCCATAAAATTGTGGCCGGTGTTTTAAGTCTACCTTAAAAACACATTACCAGTCTCAGCCGCTGCTGAAAGTGGCCGTGCCCTTTCTTCCTTTAGTCCAGAATAATATAACGCAGCTCACTAAGAGCTGGCCCCCTTAAATACAGAAGAAACTATTATTTTGCTACCTCCTTTTCTGTGTTAGCATTCATTTCGATCACCGCCTCCTTTTTTCGGGCAGCATTCATTCCTTTTTCAGTATCCATTAGGTAATTCTTTTTCTTCAGCAGCTTGCCACCAATGCGGAAGTTTTCAAGGAACAACCACAGCATTGGAATCGTCATCAGCAAACCTCCCAGATTCAACAAACCCTTAACGGAATCAGAACCTCCAGAAGACACTAGAAGGTAAGAGACAGTAGTCACAATAATTCCCATTAAAATTTTAATCTTTGTAGGTGGTTCATCATCAATCTGCTGGTCATGAACACACAGAGTAGCGAGTACAGAGCTCATAGGGTCGGCCAGAGTTACAAAGGAAAAGATAACGGTTATAAGGAAAACAATTTGAATAAAGGTACCGCCGGGCATATCACCAAGAACCTGGTAAATTGTAGTCTGCATTCCTAACTCCTGTACAGCAGCCCAGACATCTACTAGACCAGAAGACTGCACCTTCATAATCATACCGGCAAAAATCCCAATCCAGATGATACAAAAGATAGATGGTACAAGTATGTTAAACAACAAAAACTGGCGAACAGTTCGCCCTTTTCCCAGGCGAGCCAAAAACATTCCTATAACAGGAGCATAGATGATAAAGGAATTCCAGTAGGTAATCGTCCACTCATTCGGCCACTGATCCTCGGGAACCATCGTATTATTATAAGTGATCTTACTCCAGAAATTATCCATGATATTGCCAATAGCTTCAGTGCTGATTTTACTGATAAACCGGGCATCTCCGAAAATCAACACATATCCTAACAAGAAAAAGAACAGCATCATGGTGATGGATGAAATTTTCGTCAGTCCCTTAGAGATACCAGTAACACAGGAGATGATAAAAAATGCACCAACAAAAATCGCGATAAGCAACCAGACCATATTCCCTTGTGCTATATGAAATACACTTTGAATACCGGCACCTATCTGAAGGAGACCAGCACCCATGGAGTTGGAAACTCCACTGGCAAGAGCATAAACAGCAAATACCTGTACTATGGTGGTCAGCCAAAAAATCTTACGATGAAAACTATGCTCTACAAGTGAACCAAAGGAAAGACTTTTCTTGGAATTATAAGTCAGCAGAGCGAATGCGAGACCGCATAAAGCATACATGGCGTACTGAACGAAGGACCAGTTAAACATTGCCTGACTGACTGCGAAAATGGCAGCCTCCCGGGAACCGGCCTCTACACCGGCTGCTACTGGCGGTGTCATAAAGTGGTAGATTGGCTCTCCCATCGCCCAGAACAGCAGGCCAACGCCAACACCTCCACAGATGGAGATGGAAATCCATTGCCAGGTAGTGTACTCCGGCTTTGCATCCGCACCACCGATACGAACGTCCCCATACTTAAATATCACGAAACAAATGGCAAAAATAATCGACAATACAGATAAAATATTAATCCACCAACCAAAATTATCTCCTACCCAATAAATGGTATTAATAAGCACCGTACCAAACTTTTCTGTAAAAAACATACCGAAAAGAATTTCCACCGTAAGAATAATGATAGCTGGGATAAATACTGCCTTATAAAGTCTATATGCTTTTTTATTTTCTCTCATAATATTTTCTTCTCCTTCCTTTTATTCAATCAATCTCACTAAAGAATTTAATATTCTTGTTGATTGAGTTTCTACACCCCCTTACCTTCTTATTTCTATTAACATTAAGGTCCAAGCGAAATATAAAGTGAGACTTCATTCAGTGGAGGTTTTTTTCGTCCCCACTGAATGGTAGCGAAACTTATCGGATTTTTACGGGCAGTTTTCCCCACCTTCGCTTCTTTTCTTCACTCAAAGGAGGTCTTACTGCCCGTTAAGAATGGGATAAAACATTGACTCTCTGATATAATAAAATAGTAAACGTTTTCAATAACTTCCACCAGCACAGGAAAACATTTCTTAGTTTACAAAATGAGGAAATCGGTAGAACTAATGCTCAAAGTTTCCGAGTAAGCATTTCCATTTTCCATGGTTTAGAAATTTGTCCCTTACTTTCAACATGTATTCTATTCATTACGGTTGTAAATAAAGTGATTAATTAAATAGTGTAAGCCTGTATTTTAGATAGATTTTAAATAGACTTAGGATTTTTCGTATTCGATCAACTAAAAGTTTGTAGGAATCCCCCATAAAATCACATCATTAACCGTAAATGACTGAGTTTAATGAGGGTTTTTCTATCTATATAAGTCTTAGTATTATTTCAAAATGAGTTTAACTAATTCTCTAATCATGGAAATTAATTAGAAACCACAGTCTTGAATTTCTTCTCTTTTCGAGATTCAACAACCTCGAATTCCAGTAAGCTATTAATATTTTGTGCTGCAGTGAATCCTGTTTGAATAGCTGTTTCCGTATAATAAGAACCTAAATAATCGCCTGCTAAGAACAATCGACCCGCAGATTTTGTTAAACTTGGCTGCAGTTCTGCACGACCTGGGAAAATATAAGCTGATCCGAATGGAAATTTCATTACGTGAGCCTCCACTACATGATCACTAAAACCAGGAAATATTTCATTTAAATCTTTCAATTTCAATTGAATAATTTCCTCATCAGATTTATCAATAAGCCGACGCCCGCTTTCTCCAGGTGAAAATGTCATAAAACTACTTCCTGGTTTCCTCTCAGTTTCCCAAGAACGGACTAGATTCGATTGATGAAGAATAATGTCAAATGACCTTTTAGGCGTAGCAAAAGAATAGACATCATCCCAAACTTGTGGTCCTGTTTCATTTGTTAAAAATGCTGCACTCACATGTGGACCATATTTAATCTTACCAAGTGCGTCTGCGATTTCTGGGTCAATGTTTCTCGCTATTTTTTTTGTAATGGTGGCAGGTGTTGCAAGTACGGCATAACGTGCTTCCACCACATGCTTCACGCCATTTTGCATATAGTGTACGACAACACTGTCTTCTTTCTGAAGAACTTCTGAAACGTTTGCATTTAGTTGAACCCGTTCACCTAATGTTGTTGCAATCGTGTTTGTAAGCGTTGATGGTCCCCCAACAATGTTATTCCCTAACCCATCATCTTTGTTCCATACAGTGTGGAAATATCCTACACCTGATCCTGCAGTCATCGTCTCAGGACTGCCGGTCGAACGGCTGACTGTAGGTCTAAAAATGGCATCTGCATCTGGTGGTAATTTACCAGTAAATTCAGCAAAAGTTCGATCACCCATAAATTCTAAAATTCGTTGTTGTCGAACTCTATAGTCCTCTCCCGGACGTTTTTTTGCCATTTTGCCATATTTGATAACAGCTGCACGTACTTTAGCACCTGCACGTATCATAGCAAATCTAGCTTTCCATGACATAGGGGCCCTAAATGGATACAGTTCAACCGGACCATCTTTAAGCAGCTTCCCATTCAAAGACATTGCAGCTAAAATTCCAGGTACAGGTGCTGCAGTTACTCCGACAGATTTAAATAATTCATCTGTAGCTGAACCAGCTCCAGCATAGAGATGTCCGCCCCAATTTAACCAATAATCTCCTCGGCGTTCAGATCGTACACGCCCGCCAATACGATCATCGGATTCTAAAAGTAAAATATCATGATGTTTAAGGCGCCAGGCAGCAGACAAACCAGCAAGTCCGCCGCCTATGATAATTACATCTTTCATTGGATTTCCTCCCATCCCCTTGTATGTTTATCATTCTCCTTATTCAATTAATGTTGTTTCAATTTTAGTTCCCCTAATTCATTTAAAATTGTTTCAATCTTTGACTTAAACGTTTCGGAAGCAGGCACTAGCGGTAATCTGCTTGATCCTCCTGGTAATCCTAGTACTTCCAAGCCTGCCTTTAATGTTCCTGGAATCGTTTCTTCTTCAATCGCATTATATAAATCTAGCAATTCCTGATTTAATTTCGTAGCTTCTTTTATGTTGTTTTCATTTACGATTAAATCATATAGTTTTGCTATTTTTTTCGGTGCCAAGTTGTGGACTAATCCAACAGCACCATGTCCCCCTAATGCTAATGTAGGTAAGATTAAATGTTCAAATCCAGTAAGTACCGCAAAGTTTGGATTGTCTTTTGTCAAGGTAATCAGTTTAGAAGTATGCAGTCCATCAGCAGTATTTTTAATCCCAACTATTCCATCTATTTGACTGATTTCATGAATTAATTCTGGATCAAGTTCAACACCTGTCGCATCAGGATAATGATAGATGACAATTCCAATGCTGGAGTTTTCTGCTACTGCCTTGTAATGATCAATAATTCCTTGTCTGCTTGTTGTCATATAATAAGGATTAATGACCAAGGCGCAATCTGCACCAACTTCAGCTGCATATTTAGTAAGTTCAATGGTATCTTCTGTTCGATGACATCCTGTTCCCGCCATAACAGGTAATCTGCCGTTTGATGTTTCACACACAAATTTAATGACTTCTTTTCGTTCTTCCATGCTCATTAGTGAGTATTCTCCTGTACTTCCCCCCACTAAAAGACAGTTCATTCCTCCATCTATCAAATGTTCTATAAGTTGTTCAAGCCCCTTATAGTCAATACTGTTATCTTCTTTCATAGGTGTAGGTAAAGCTGGGATCATTCCAAATGGTTTATACATAGTTATCCTCCTCAAAATGTTAATGAAACAGAATTTCTAATTTGATTACTTGATGCTTGATAATCTACATGGAAAAGCTGCAGCCATCTAAATAGGTATGTTACTTCCCCAGATTTGCGTGATTTTAAAATCTTCTAGGCTACTTTTGTTTAATATTCACATATACACTTTTCACTTCGGTATAGTTCTCTAAGCCATATTCGCCGCCCATTTCGCGTCCAATCCCAGATTGCTTGTATCCGCCGAATGGCATTGTCTCCCACTCGAGACCAACGTCATTAATCCAAACTGTCCCTGCTTGTAGTTTACTGGCAATATAGTGACCTGTTTTAATATTTTCTGTCCAAATACTAGCTGCTAAGCCGTAATCGCTGTCATTTGCTCTTTTAATGACTTCCTCAACAGTATCAAAAACCAAAACCGACATGACGGGACCAAAGATTTCCTCACGTGCAATGATCATGTCATCTTCTACATCCGCAAAAATCGTTGGTTGAACAAAATAGCCCTTATTAAAAACTTTTTCACCTCCTGCTACAAGTCGTGCACCCTCTCTTTTTCCTTGCTCGATGTAGTCAAGAACAGTTTGTTGCTGTTTTGCTGAGACGAGCGGACCCATATCTGTTTCCAAATCCAATCCCGGGCCCAGATTCAACTTGTTCACACGTTCTGCCAATGCATCCACGACCTGATCATAATGTTTACGGTGAACATAGACTCGTGTACAAGCACTACAGTTTTGTCCATGGTTGTACATCGTACCGTTAAATGCCCCATCAATTGCTTCCTCAAGGTTGGCGTCCTCTAAGATGATTGCAGGTGATTTACCTCCTAGTTCAAGTGTGACTCCTTTGATTTGATCTGCAGCTTTCTTCATGACTTCTTTTCCGACAGCTGTTGATCCAGTGAACGATACTTTATCCACCATCTTATGGGTGATAATTGCTTCTCCAGCAGCTCGACCGGAGCCAGGAGTGATGTTAACAACGCCGTCTGGAAAACCAGCTTCTTTGAACAGCTTTGCGATATAAAGTAAAGAAAGCGGCGTTTCACTTGCAGGTTTAATAACGACTGTACAACCAACAGCTAGAGCCGATCCAAGCTTCCAAGCAGCCATCAAAAGAGGAAAATTCCATGGAATAATTTGGCCTACAACCCCGACAGGTTCGTGCACAGTATAATTTACATATTCTGGTGATACCTGTGTTGTTTTTCCTTGAATTTTCGTTGCAAAACCCGAATAATATCTGAAGTGTTGGATGGAACCATCTACATCATCTGTTAAGGCAACTTTATATGGTTTCCCGTTATCAAGTGCCTCTAGTTGCGCAAGCTCTTCACGGTTTTCTTCCAGAAGGTTTGCGAACTTATAAATAAGATGTGAACGTGTAGCCGCTTCCATTTCTGACCATTCGCCTTCATCAAACGCTTTTCTTGCTGCTCGTACGGCAATATCGATATCCTCAGGTTGTGCTTCGCTAACTTGTGCAATGACTTCTTCAGTAGCAGGGTTCATAACATCGAATGTTTTTCCGCTAACCGCTGGTACGTATTCTCCATTGATATAAAGACCAATAGACCCTTCCAAGAATTCTATTACTTTCGGTTTTAATTTGTAATCAGTTGCTTTCATTCAAATACCTCCCCTTTTTATTTTTAAATTGCTAAATTTTTTGAATCATTTGTTAAAATAAATACTACCAACAAAATGAATTATTGTAAATCTTTTTTTTGAAAAGGGAATTTATATATTCATTTATTTAATATTCAGAAAACAATAATGGAGCAATGAAACAAGCCTAATGTCTCAGCATTAAATTGAGAAATTAGGCTTATAAATATTGAAATATTCCTGGCGCTACCCCAGGTTGTTTATTCAGGGGGGAGCTTTATTCATTTTCCCGGCATTTTTCTGTGAGTGGTTCAATTATTCCGCTGTGTGGTTCATTTATCTCAAGATGAGCGATTCAATTCTTAAGTTTGGTGGTTCATTTATCTCAAGATGCGGTTCATTTCTTAAGATTGGTGGTTCAATTATCTAAATTGGTGGTTCATTCAGGGGGAGCTCTTTTCATTTTCCCGGCATTTTTCTTTGTGTGGTTCAATTATTTCGCCGCGTGGTTCATTTATCTCAAGATGTGGGTCATTTCTTGTGATAGGTGGTTCAATTATTCCAATAGGTGGTTCATTCAGGGGTATCCCAATTCATTTTCTCGGCATTTTTCTATAAGTGGTTCAATTATTTCGCCGCGTGGTTCATTTATCTCAAGATGCGGGTCATTTCTTAAGATTGGTGGTTTAATCTCAATTTCCTGGTTCAACCCAGGCATTTTTCTTTAAATGGTTTACTCAAAATACGAATGCTTCCTGCTCATTCGGGTATAAACTACAAAGGCTATGGAAATTTCTGAAACTTCTTCTTTTTTAAATCGTATATTAACTAGAACCTAGCAGAGATCAGAGGTGAAAAATCTAAATGAGCTTTTTAAAGAGACTATTTGGCCAAAAAAGCAACACCGCCAAGCCCGTGGAAGAACGCAATATGTTCAATTTACAGGTAAATGACATCATTACATATGATTTAGAGGATTATAAGCTTGTCGGGAAAATCAGCTATGATGACCACGGGTTCAAATGGCATGCGTATCAGCTTGAGGGAGTGTCGAAAACAATCTGGCTCAGCGTTGAGATGGATGATGAGCTTTATCTTGGCATTTATGAAAAAGTAAAAATGAAGCTGCAGGAGCCCATTCCTAACATGATCAAATTCGATGGAACAACGTACCACTTAGATGAATCAGGTTCTGCCCGGGTAACAGGCATTGGCAGAAATCAAAACATTAATGGCATGATTTGCGAGTACTATGACTATTGTGATGATGAGGAAGAGAAATTTCTATCTGTCGAGAAATGGGGCAGTGAAATTGAAGCAAGTGCTGGATATGCGATTGAAGAATATGAAATCAAAATAATAGCAAGTAATTAGGAGGAAAAAAACAGATGTTTCGATTATTTAAACGAGTGAAAACAGTTGTAGACGCTGAATTAAATGCTTTATTGGATAAGGCCGAGGATCCTGTGAAAATGCTTGAGCAATTTATGAGAGATATGGAAGCAGATATTCGCGATGCAGAGTCAGCAGTTGCCAAGCAAATTGCCAATGAAAAAATGCTGCAAAAGAAATATGAGGATGCCCAGAAAATGGTCGAAAAGCGTGATGAACAAGCGATTAAGGCGGTTGAAGCTGGAAATGATGACCTTGCAAAGCGCGCATTAGAAGACAAGAAAATCCACAAGCAAACCGCTGATACCCTTAAAGAATCCTTTGAACGGGCTAAGCTGGATTCAGATTCTTTACGCAAGAAATTGGATGAAATGAAAGCTGAATATTATGAAATGAAATTGAAGAAGGACTCCTTAAAAGCGCGTGCGGAAACAGCGAAAACAAAAACAAAGATCAACCGGACGCTGTCTGGAATCGGCAGCGATGAATCAAGACGCGGCTTTGAGCGTATGGAGGAAAAGGTCCTTCAATATGAAGCAGAGGCAGAAACAAGCGAGGATATGCGCACAGCAAACAGAAGCTTGGATGATGAATTTGCGGCATTAGAGAAAAACGACGTGGATGACGAGCTGGCAGCATTAAAACGCAAGCTGGGAAAGGAATAGGAAAACATCGGCGGGTGACTCAGGGATCAGTGAGTCACCCCTCGGATTGTAAGGGAAAGAAGGTGAGCACATGAAAAAGTCGCTTCTTTTAGTTATGCTATGTTTTGTTCTCTTCCTCACAGCATGTGGAGGCGGAACTCAAGGGCCTACCGGCGGATCACTTTTTAAAGATGGCATTGCAGAATTTATTGAAACAAATTATGTCCTGCAAGATGTCGTATCAAGTCAGCAAGGGTCTAATGAAATTTCTGAGATTTACCTGGCAGAAAACAAATCGATCGATGAGGTTGCCGCTGAATTGCAGGAGTATGAGAAGCCTCGTGAGGTCAGCGAAAAAAAGGATGATAAGCAAGTTCTCATCTACCAGGATTCATTTGTTATTTTAACGAAGAACCAAGACAACCCGGAACATACATTAGTTGAAATTTCTACATACAACTTTGTTCGAAACAACTACAACCCTAGTTTCTTTAATGGATTATTTGCCTTTTGGCTATTAGATAATGTGCTGGATGTTGACGATTGGCGAAAAAAACAGCAATCCAAGTGCTACAAAAATAATAACGACTGTTATGGAGGCTATCAATCGTCTGGCGGCTGGTATAAATCCGGCGGGAATTCGTCTGTCAGAGGCGGAACCTCCTCTGTTCGCGGCGGCGGACCAGGAACTGGAAAATAAATAGAAGGGATGAAACGAGATGGAGCCATTTATTTTAACGGCTGTTTACTTTATTATCGCGATTGCGATCGTAATTGTCGGATTAACCATTTTTGAACTGTTAACGAGAAAATATAAAGACTGGGATGAAGTGTTAAACGGAAATCATGCGGTTTCGCTTTCAATTGGCGGCAAAATCGTTGGGATCTGTATTATTCTCGCATTCTCGATCTATCATAGTGCAAGTGTGATGGACACAATCATTTGGGGAGCTTTCGGTATCCTTCTGCAAATGATTGCCTACTTGCTATTTGAGCTGTTTTCAAGGAAATTCTCTGTTGAGGATCAGCTGAAAAAAGGAAATATCTCTGTCGGAATTATCAGTATGTGTGTATCGATCGGCCTTGCATTCGTGATCGGTGCATCCATTACATAAGAATGGAGACGACCATTTCGTGATCGAAGATTCTATAAAACGAAGCAAAGCGATTTACTGGGCATCAGGAATCGTTTCTGTATGCGGCATTATCTTTGAGGTATTATTCGGAGCGGCGGGCTCCTACCTGCTTGGTGACGGTGTCAAGCAATATACTCTCACCATTTCTCTTTTCCTTACCGGAATGGGCATCGGCGCATCAATCAGTGAAAAAGTGACGAAGAAATTGATTCTCTCATTTGTGTGGATTGAATATCTGATCGGCATCATCGCCGGCTTTTCGACCTTTTTGCTCTTTGGTGTTTCAGCCTTCCTAAGCTCCGGTATGGACGCCTTCTTTCTCTATGCGATTACGTTAATTGTTGGGGCGTTAACAGGAGTGGAGCTGCCCATCTTAATCAGAAAAGCAAATGAGATTGGTGTTACCGTAAAGAAAAGCACGGCTAAAGTACTGTTTTCCGACTATGCCGGCGGCTTAATTGGCGGTCTCCTTTTCGTCTACTTGCTCAGACCTGAATTCGGCCTTGTGAAAACAGCGTTTTTCGTCGCGATGATCAATGTTGGTGTAGCAATTTGGATTCTGCTATATTTCAAAAGCGAAATCAAAGGGTTCAAACGCCATTTCTCTGCCGGAATCGCTATTTTCATCTTGCTGACAGCTGGCGTGCTGTTTGGAGAAGAAACCGCGTTTTCCTTTGAACAAAAACTATACCGTGATCCCATTATTTATACAGAACGCAGCGAGTACCAGCAAATTATTTTAACCAAGGAGCAAGGCGATTTGCGTTTGTTCCTCGATGGCCAGCTGCAGTTTAGTTCAAGCGATGAATACCGCTACCATGAAACACTCGTCCACCCGGCGATGGCCACAGCGGAATCGAAGGAAAAGATTCTCATTCTCGGAGGCGGCGACGGCTTAGCCTTAAGGGAATTGCAAAAATATGAAGAAGTCGATTCCATGACACTTGTTGATCTCGATCCAAAGGTTGTAGAGCTCGGAAAAACCAACCGGGACATCGCATCCCTCAATGAACACGCATTTGAGGATGGACGAGTACATGTCAAAAATGAAGATGCCTTTCAATTTCTTCAACATGATCAGGGGTTTTATGATGTGATTCTCGTCGATCTGCCTGACCCGAATAATGAATCACTAAGCAAGCTGTACACCCTGGAATTCTATCAGCTGCTAAGAAACCATTTAACACCAGGCGGCTCTCTGATGATCCAAGCAACAAGCCCGACCTTTGCAACTGAGGTATACTGGTCGATTAATAAAACCGTCCAGGCAGCCAACCTGAAAACCGCCAACCTTCACGTTGATGTTCCAAGCTTCGGCGACTGGGGCTTTATATTAGCAAAAAGAGAAGCAGTCAACCTCGATGAAGCAGTCATAGAAGTTGAAACCAAATTCCTTACAACAGAAGGACTTAAAGGGCTGACTACATTTGGCAAGGATATTGACCAAGAAATAACAGATGAAAAAGGCAACACCGTTCCAATTGAAATAAATACACTAACACGTCCGACGATCATTGAGAAATATGAGAAGGCGTGGAGGAATTATTAGTGAACGGATTTCTTTCAAAAAGGGGTTGTCCGAAAAGTAACTTTTCAACCCAATCTTGATAAAAGAAAACCCAAGAATGCTGTTATATCAACATTCTTGGGTTTTAAATTTTGAGTTATATTACACTAAAATGGACTTTTTAGACAGCCCCTTTTCTATACTTCAAGAAATTTCGAAAGATGTGTAATCTGGTTGAAATCTTTAATCTTCCACTGTTCCTCCTGGAAATAAATATTGCTAATACACGCATTGATAAGTCTTGTCTTCCCCGCATCTATTTCCCCATTAGATAAGGAAGCGAGAATCGTAGTAATCACAACTCCATGGGCTACTAATAAAACTCTTTTATCTTTAAATGTTTCATTTATTTTCTGTATCCCTGCCATCACACGTGTTGTAATGGATAAATTAGTTTCCTCGTTTGGGTAGTTTCCATCTGGAAATGCAGCTTCTCTTTCCTCCAACATCAAACCTTCAGCATGACCGAACCCCTTTTCAACAAACTCTTCCATTTCGATTAATGGAACATCGATTTTCCTTTTAATAATTTCAGCTGTTTGCTTGGCTCGCTTCAGAGGACTTGTGACAATCACATCCCACTGAAACTCCTTTAAAAACTCGGCACACTCCTCTGCCTGGAAAACACCTGTCTCATTTAAAGGAATATCTGTCCTGCCTTGCAGCTTCCCGATTGCATTCCAATCCGTTTCTCCATGTCTGATGATACAAATTGAAGTCAATGTTTCTCCCCCTTTTTCCTATCAAAAATCACTAAAAGCAAATTGCGGCAAGGTAATTTGAAAGTGAGTTCCTTCAGGGCTGCTTTCGATCACGTTGATTTCTCCGCGATGCTCAAAAATGACTTTTTTTACATATGGCAAGCCTAGTCCTGATCCTCCCTCTTTATAAGAAATAAATGGATCAAAAATCGCTTCCCAGCATTCGAATTGGATTCCTTTTCCTGTATCAATTACATCAATGACGATTTTATCAGCATCGATATTTGTTTTAATCGTTATGTTTCGGTTTGTTCGTTCAGGCGGAATCGCTTCTGTACTATTTTTAATGAGATTGATAAACACCTGCTTCATATTGGTTTCATTTAAATAAACCTTCAACGTTTTAAATTTCCGTTCAAAATACACGTCTATCGCATGTTCTGATGTCAATTCAGCTGTTAATTTTATCGCTCGGTCAATGGTTTCATTTAGGTCGGTCAATTTATATTCAATCGATTTATGCTCGATATATTTCGTGTAATTTACCGTTAAATTATCAATTTGCTCGGCTGCTGTTTGGATCATTTCATTCATTTTTTTGCCTTGAGACGGTAAGGCTGTCAGCTCACTCAACAATTTTGAATAGCCTTTAATAATGACAAGTGAATTCTTCACCTCATGAACTAAACTTCCGGTTAAATTCCCTGTATAATCTAATTTCTTCTGACGTTCCAGTAACCGATTATAGTTGACGGTCATCACGGTATTCATTTTGACAAATGAAAAAATAATAATAACGGAGAAGATAATAATGCCTAAACTACTAAATAATGCTCCACTGCCGGGGATAAAATTTAATAACCCCGTTATAAATAGAAAAAAAGAACAAAAGAAAAAGGTCGCGATAAACTCTCTAAAAAATTGATTCTGAAAGCCTTTCGAAATGAGATAGGAAACAGCAAAGAAAAGAATAAAGCTTACAATATGAATAATATACAAAAATTGCAGCGGCCCATACTCAGGAAAATAGATAGAAGTGTTCGAGCCTGCGACCTTTATTACCTGAAGACCGCTAATGCCAAGTTCCGTCAAATTGATGACATAAATCATCGTGCTCCAGATTAATAAACAAACCAAAACGTATTTATTGTAGATCGAAAAGAGTACGCGATTCACTATTTTACTCTTTGAGAAGGCTGAATGCTTTTTAATGATAATATAGGATAAATAATAGACCAGAGGCACCAAAAAGGTTGGTCCCGCTCTAAATAGTTTAAATAACCATAATATCAATTCCTCAGAAAAGGTGTCCTGTAAATATAATACCGCAATATCTAATTGCCAAAAGCTAATGGAAACCATATAAAGCAGTAATGGAATTGCCAATTCAGAGCCTTTATATAGCTTTAAAGCAGAAATCGCTAAAACAATCGGAATAATCCCGATGATGGCGATTAAAAATGCTATGATCACTCTATCACCTACTGTAGTTATATCTTTTTACATAAGCACAAGCATTATTGCCTCCATGACCATGATTGGTGATCGCCACCTCATGAACCTCCTGATACAACGGTTCGGTGACAATATTCATTGCTTCAAATCCATCCTTTTGGGTACGTATAGTTGGGGGGATAAACCCTTGAGTTATACTAATTAATGAGGAAATAACCTGCAATACACCAGTAGCACCGTACGGATTTCCAATCATGCTTTTTATCGATGTATATGGGACACGATGGTTAAATAATTCCTTCGAAGCATATTCCTCGATCCGGTCATTTATTCTCCAGCCTAATGCCTGGCTATTGACGTAATCCGGTTTTCTTCCTTTCGTAACCTCTTTTAGGGCTTGTACCATTTGGGCTCCCGTTTCATCTACAGAATAAATAAAAACACCATCATTATTCGAAACAACTTGCTCGATTTCCCCTATGATTCTTGCATTTCTTTTTAATGCGTCCTCTTCTCTTTCAAGAATCAAAAATCCTGCCCCCTCTGCAATCGCAAAGCCCTTGCTTTTTTCGCTAAATGGGACAGCACCATCATCTAATCCTTGATTGATTGTGATTGATTTGGTTTTAGCAAATCCGTATGCAGCTATTTGATTAAGGACACTATCAGTTCCACCTACAACTGCTGCATCAATCATACCACTCTGTAAATAAACGATCGCATCTTGTATCGCTTCCAAGCTGGACGTGCATCCAGTGGTGATCGTTTTTGTGATTCCTTTTATCCCTAAATAGTGACCGATAGCGGAGGTAATGCTATGATAATTGGCAAAATGAGAAAAGGTAACAGGTACTTTTCGCAGATTGCCGTTGCTTATGTTCATAATTGATTCTCCGTATATCTTATCACCAATTGCTCCGACTGAAACTCCTACAAAAAGTCCAACTTTTTGATCAGATAAGCTGGATAGCTTTGCATGCTTCATCGCTTCCATTCCCGCAGCCATGCCTAAAAGCGTCACTCTTGGTAAACGTTTAAAGCGTTTATCAGATTCATATTCTTCTAATCCTCTATCAATACGGCCAATAATCATCGTATCTCCATTTGGCAAAAGATTTGTAACAGCTTCTAAACAACAGGTCCCATTTTTCAAATGATGGATAAACTGTGCAATATTCGTTGATTTTGGCGCTTTTACTCCATAACCCGTTACAACGATTTTACTTTTCAAGCAAACCACCCTTTTCTTGCTTTTATACTCATTATATAATAGGTAGTCTAATTGTCATCGTTTATTGTGGGTCATAATAACTATTTTCGTTGCTTATCCGAGAGCCTTTTCATCTGTTTTTGATAGATGATAATCTTTTGGTCCAGCTGCTGGCTAACCTTTAACACTTCACCTTCAGAATAACAATCTGTATTTTTCCCGATTTGATATAACTGCTCTTGTAAACATTGTATTTCCTTCTGCAACTGAATAAGGTTCATGATCCACCCCATTAAAGCAATTAATTATTAAATTATACCATCAACCTGCTGATATTTTACTATTTCTTACAATGAAGGATCCTCAAATATAGTGCACATATAAAGCAAGGAAAAGGAATAAGATGACAATGATAGCTATTACTAGCCACGGGGGTGGGAGGATGACAAATTTATTTGTAAGCAGGTCCTTAAATGAAATTCGTTTCTGGTCAAGAATTATGAAGGAGCACGCTTTATTTTTAAGCTTAGGATTTGACCATGATGATGACAGGCGGCTGGTGGAGGAAGCGAAACAATTTATTGCCTTATTCGAAAGGATTGAACAGCAGCTTAGCGGGTTTTCAGCGAATTCGGACCCTGATCAAATTCGACAATTTAATAATCAGGTTTATCAGGCAGCTGCTGCGATTTGGGCTTATAAACGAAAGGTACTCGGTCTCATTTTACGTTGTGAAATCAGATCAAATAACTTTGCCTTATTAGTTGATCACGTCAGTCGGGAAGCCGCTTATTTTGCAAATCGTTTAAAGGAATTAAATGAGGGCAAGCTGAAGCCTTTGCCTGAAGCGATCATTAAAGAAAATGTCTTCTTTCTTAAAATTATGGCTGACCATGCCAAGTTTATTGGCCATCTCCTTGATCCTTCTGAAAGAAAATTGGTTGAGCAAGCCCGGGAGTTTAGCCATGATTTTGACCAGCTTTTATACCAAGCGATTGATTTAGATTCCATGCGTCCGCAATCTGAAACACCACCACTCTTAGACCAATTCCTGGATCAAAACCGGGTTTCGGTCGTTTCTTTACGTGATTTTAAAAAGACAGCAAGAGACTTAATAGAGGCATGCCGGATTAAAAGCAATATTCATCCTTTGCTTGCTGACCACACATTCCGCGAAGCTTCGAGATTTCTTGAAATCATTGATATGTTTGAAGCACATCTTAAACAGAAGCAAGGTTAATTGAGTAGAATAAGGAGATTGCTAAACAGACCTGGCATTATTCATATTTAAAAACCGACCTATCTACATTCAGAATGGTCGGTTTTAGGTTGCGTTCCATTATTTTGTTTGTGAGATATTATTGACAATTTGCAGCAACGCCTCTGCCTCAATTAGTGCAGAAACCAAGGCGTTAAATGCGATTGTGTTCTGATTAGAAAAGTAAAGAATTAAAGGAAATAGATATAAACATCCTAATATCCTTAATGAACTAACGAATGGTATTGATTTAAGAAACCCTAAGAAAAGCGCAAGGCTCTAAGCATTCGGGCTATTCAACTTGCATTTTCTGTTTTTTCCCTTTTCTCTGCTTCTTCTTTATTCAAGAACCAGCCTGCTGCAGCAATCCCAATTAATACGGTATAGAAGGTCAGCTTCCACTCTTTTGAATGTGCAAATTCATAGGAAATAACGCCTATATCCGGATGACCTAATGTTAAGACTGCAAGCTTAACACCAACCCAGCCGACAATCGCAAACGCCGCAATTTCCAAGCCTGGCTTCGCATTGAGCAGCTTGACAAAGAGATTAGCCGCAAAACGCATAATGATCAAACCAATTAATCCCCCTGCAAAAATAACGAGAAACTTACCGCCATCCATTCCGCCAATCTGCGGAAGATTTGTGTTTGGCAATGTCATCGCCAGGGCAACCGCAGCTAAGATAGAATCAATCGCAAATGCAATGTCCGCCAATTCCACTTTGATAACCGTCCCCCAAAAGCCAGCTTTCTTTTTTTCTTTTTCTACGTGATCTACGTCCTTCTTCTTGAGGATGGTTTTCCTCAAAATATGATTGATCGCAATAAATAACAGATATAAAGCACCTATCGCTTGAACCTGCCAAACATCGACAAGGAAAGAAATAATAAATAATGATGCAAAGCGGAAGACAAAGGCTCCTGCAAGTCCGTAAAATAGCGCCTTTTTCCTTTCCTTCTCAGGGAGATGCTTCACCATAATCGCCAATACAAGCGCATTATCCGCTGCCAGCAAACCTTCGAGGGCAACTAATAAGACCAATACCCATCCATATTCGAACAACATAGAAAGTTCCAATCATATTCCTCCTTTACTTTCACTATTCATGTCTCCCGAGTTCCAATCATAACTTTCTTGAAAAGAATCCTTTGAGTTTAAATGATCCCTGCTCAGCTCCAGCTTGAAACCAGCCTTAGTTAAGCCATTTATAAGGAATCTGCACTCACTCATTCCATTTGTCTTCTCTCCTTTATCTAGGTCCTCCGTAAATGAGCATAAAAAAACCTTTGCCAAAAATGGCAAAGGTTTTTTAGACAATAAAAGACCTTTACCAATGGCAAAGGTCTTGCTAACAACAAATTCGTTGCCAACAAAGCCGAGAGATGTAAAACCTCTGAAATGACGACTTTGCTGTAAAAGCTACTCCCCTTTAGGAGAACGATATCAATTTATACTTCAAATATAATGAACAAACAGCGGAGTTGTCAATTACTTTTTTGAATTTTCTCCTGACGTATGGTAACGTCTCTTTACATTATTTTCCCCATTGTGAAGGTGATGCGTCCCCCTTTTTTATGCAGTTGCCAGGCTTCTTCAGAAATCGAAAACGGTGATGCATCAACAATGTAAAAAATCATGCATAAACGATAAAAAACAGTCGAGAGCCAAACCTTTGATAGAATAAAACTACTATTTTTAGGGTAAATAGACTAATTAAAAATAGAGCTATTGTACGAGAAATTTATTTCACTTGTATGATAAAGTAGAATATTGGTGAATTAAGTCGAATTATATAGTTTTTTGAGTTAAAATTCATTGCGCAAGAAGTTGATAACTTTCAAGGGAATTTGAAAAAATTGGTTACTTTAACAGTCACCCAGAATTGATTTAAGAATGAATGGTAGCAGCAAGTTTTTTATCATTTGAAATTTATATGCTTATTTATGATTACAGTAATGATTATTTTGAAATTAAACATGGTTTTAATGAAGTCTTATTAGTGAAACATTTAGATTTAACACCTCTAGAATAGGCAACTCAAATGGATAAATAGTCTGTATGAACGTGTCTTTAACTTAAAAGAAGAGTTAAGAATTCGCTTCGAATACATTGTTACGTTCATTAAAGCCTTATAAAAATAGAGGGAGATTTTTTAAATGATTCACAATAATTTTTTTATTATTCTTATTATTTTTTCGTTCTTGGTTATCACGGGTATACTTATTCGAGTAGTAATGGAGCGAAAAAAGATACAAGTGGAACTAAGGATGACCAAAGAACGACTGGAATCATTCATCAGTCATAACCTGGATGCTATTATTATATCTGATTTAAAAGGACATATTTTACAAGCTAATAAAGCTTATGAGGAGATGATGGGTTGGTCTATACAAGAAATCAAAGGACAAACATTACCATGTGTACCTGATTTTTTAATAGATCGATCTTTCGAAAACATTTCAAAGATAATATCTGGAGAATCAATTAACACGAAGTGGGAAACAGTTAGACAACGAAAAGATGGAAGTCTTATTGATGTAAGTGTAACGCTTTCACCTATTCTAGATTCAAATGGTAATGTGATTTCTTTATCAGCAATCTATAGAGATATTTCCGAAAGAAAACAAATAGAAAGAGACCTCCATCGATTACATCAACAATTACAGGAAAGTGAAAAAAAATACCGTGTTCTATTTGAACAGTCACCTGATGCCGTATACTTAGTGGAATTGAATGAAGAGCATTTTCCAACTCGATTTCTTGAAGTAAACCCAGTTGGGTGTGAAAGATTTGGGTACAGTAGGGACGAACTTCTCTCGATGCCATTTCCAAAAATTGATTCTCAAAATTCTACTATGTTTAAAAGAACTGTAGAAAAAATCAGAGAAGGAAAACGTTCTTTCACTTTACAAGACGAATTTGTTTTTATAAAAACAGGTAAAAAAATAAATAATGAGTTTAGTGTCCGTGTTTTTAACTTGAATGGAAAGGAAGTTTTATTGCTTATCTCTCGAGATATTACCGAACGGTTAAAAACGAAAGAATTTTTACGGAAATCAGAGAAGCTTGCAATTGTAGGGCAATTAGCTACTGCAATCGCCCATGAAATTAACAATCCTTTAACTTCAATGAAAGGATTTATAAAATTACTAAAATCAACAGAAAATGAGAACAAGCAGCTTTATATAGATGTGGTGTTGTCAGAGATGAATCGAATAGAAAGTATTGCCAATGAATTTATGGCAGTGGCCAAGCCACAGGCAGTAAAGTTTCAGCCGAATAGCTTACATAGATTATTAGAACAAGTTTTCACGCTAATTAAACCCAGAGCCTTGATGAATAATGTTCAAATTATTACAAGGTTTGAATCTGAGATTCCGTTGATTCTTTGTGAAGGGGCTCAATTAAAACAAGTATTTATCAATATCTTAAAAAATGCCATTGAAGCAATGTCAATGGGAGGAAACATTTTGGTTCAAATTGATAAACCTGATAATGATCAAGTAAGTATTCGTTTTATCGATGAAGGGTGCGGGATTCCAAAAGAACGTATCCCATATCTCGGAGAACCTTTTTACAGTATCAAAGAAGAAGGAATCGGTTTAGGATTAATGATCTGTTATAAAATTATTGAAACACATCAAGGAAAGATCATGATTGAAAGTGAAGTGAATAAAGGAACGACAGTTAATGTCATTCTCCCTATCTATAATCTTCAAAATCAAGACATTCATTCATTTTCAAATACTGAAGTGAGAGAGTAGTTTAAACCTTTCAATGAAAATAAGCGACCTTGTTCATCCTAATTAGAATCACAAGGTCGCTTACACTATTTCCTCACTCATTATTTTTACTAATCCTTTCATTATTACAGGGAGTTGATTTTTATAAAAAAGCACTAACCTGTTTCATTTTTCTTTAGATAATGATTATTTTGATCCCCAGCGTAAGTAGCACATAAAATACGCCTTCGCCTTTCGCTATTCTGGTGGTATCACCCTCTTTTTCTATGTATTAGCTATAGCTTGTACTAATTATATAAAATAAGCTCCTTATTGTAAATACCAAAAATTAAAAATTTTCAGAAAAATTAGTTTAATTGTAGGAAAATGACTAATTTTTGCTTTTTTTGTCCTGTTACTTAACCTAAAAGCTTTGAACTAGAAGAGAACAACAATTTTAATTGTGTAAGTAGGAAATAAATTTCATCTGATGGGATTTGATTGACAGATGATAATCTGTGTTTTGTCAGACGTCCCCCATATAGTACATTTTTTAACATTTAAAACTAGAAGTAATCTCACTAACTGTATCTCCGGATTTAACAATATAAAAAAGGAATTGGGGAGTACTTGATATGGCTTAATGACAGGGTAGTTACTACTCTGTCATTAAGCCATATCAGTTGGCCTTATCAGTAATCCGCTATTTTGTAATGATAAAAGCATCTTCAATTCCAAGGTTTTGAACAACGTCAAGTCTGACTTCAGCCAGATCTCGGTTACGAAAGGCTCCGGATTGAACTCTATATTTAGTAACACCATCAATTTCTGTTGTAACGACAATAGCTTCTATTCCATTTGATCTTAAGAAATTTCTGCGTTGTTGGGCGTTGTCAAGTGATACAAAACTTCCAGCTATCACGACATACAAATCCACATTTATTCTCGGTAGTGCTAACGCTCTAGCGAGTCCTTCACCAATGGCGTTCCCCAACTTTTCTAGAAACGTCTTGTTTCGCAAAAGATTTAAGTCAAAATTGGTATCGATAAATAGATTTTCCAACAATATAGAAGACATATTAGTTTCACGAAGAACGTGAAAATTTGCTCGTTTCATACCGCGATCTCGAACACCGTAGGGGCGAATTTGGCTCATGACATAGTTGTGAATCGTCTCTTGAGCTCTAACGGTTTGCTCAGACACGGAACCATTATAAATATAACTCTCCCAACCTGTTCCTCCGCCTGCATTAATATGAATGGAGCAGAAATAGTCGGCGTTCACTTGATTAGCTAGATTTGTTCGAGTAAACAAACTGAGTTCCGTATCCGTTGATCTTGTCATGATAACATTGACATCATAATGTTTCCGTAAATAGTTACGTGTCATTAAAGCTATATCTAAGTTGAATGTTTTTTCAAAAAAGGACTGATTCACGGCACCGGAGTCGGTTCCACCGTGCCCAGGGTCCAATACAATTGTGGTCATAAAAAACCTCCTTTGCTTGTACTGTATGTGGGATAAGCAACAGAGGAAACTATTAAATACCTATTTTTTGATAGAATAGTGAATTCATGTACTAGATTACTTTAATTTGATCCTTACTTATATAGTAGGAACGGATATACACCCTGGTGCCAACGAGTAAAAAAGCAAAATTTTTCCTGTTGATTAAATAAGAGGGAACCATTAACATGTCTTTTTCTGATAAAGAAATGTAACAAAACTCATCTAATGTTTTTCTTATTTGACTTCGGAAGCGCCGTTGAAATTGTTGTATTAAATTTCCAGATTAAATGTTTTGAAAATTTCAAAAATGGGTAGTATAATAGAAAAAAGGTCTAGGAGTTGATTTTTATGGAAAAGAATTTGCTTCATTCACCAAACACTGAAGGTAATGTGATCGATGCCCTATTAGCTGAAATGGTGTTAGACAAAGCTCTGCTTGATTTCCGAAAAGAAACGATCCAAAAGAAAATCGACCAATCCTTGCGAGATAAAAACAAACATGAATTTTTACGATTAACAGAGGAATTAAAGAGTATTTCTTAAATCATCATATAAGAGCCCTTATCTAACTCGGTTTTAGATAAGGGCTTTTTGTATGGGTGATCGTGGCTCAATCACCGCTATTCACCTGGCATCACGAGGGCAGTGGTTCAATTTCCTCAATTGATGGTTCATTTATCGTAATCTGTGGTTCATTACCTGCATTTTGTGGTTCAATTCCCCGAATTCGTGGTTCAATCACCGCTATTCACCTGGCATCACGAGGGCAATGGTTCAATTTCCTCAATTGATGGTTCATTTATCGTAATCCGTGGTTCATTACCCACCTTTTGTGGTTCAATTCCCCGAATTCGTGGTTCAATCACCGCTATTCACGTGGCATCCCTCTTCCCATGGTTCAAATCGAAACAAAAACCCCTTCCTTCCAGGCAGCATCGTTTCCTACATGCCCAACAAGAAGGAGTCATTCCCTATCAATTACAGCGGCTGAATCACAAATTCAAAATCGAAATTCTGATCAGCTTTGATGTGGTATTCTTCATGCACAGGGGCGCCCCAGCTGTCGTCGCCTCCTACGCCCATGTGGCGCCCAGCTACTGTCACTACTGTGTAGTGGATGTTTGGCAGCTCGTAATGGTGGGCGGCGTTTTCGAGTTCAAATGCCGTGTATGGTGAAACATTACACTGGAATGGTTTCTCCTTATAGGCAATTTTGATGCCTGCCTCATTTCCATCGGCGATTTTTACATAGCGGACGCCTGTGCGCCCACCTGATTCCTGTGGGACGAGGTACGCTGACACGTTATCCTCGGCTTTGTTTTTAAAGATGCCCAGTCTTGCTCCTTGTGCGCGGTCCTCGTAATTTTCTTCCGGTCCTTGCGCATACCATGTTAGCTGATTGTAATCAGCTGATAGTTTAAAGGACATTGCATGGATGGGCAGATCAGGTAACTGGCTTGCACCGGCATAGGAATAGCTCACATGAATATAGCCGTTCGGATAAACTGTGTAAGCAGTCACTACATGCACATCTTTGCTAATTGGAAGTTCGTATTTAAAGGAAACCGTCACTTTATCCGTTTGTTCCTCAATATCAATCGCGGTACATTTTCTAAATAAGCTTGATGTGTACCAGCCATGTGAATCAAATGCGAAATGATTTCCTTTGTCATTATCGGTCATTGCCCGCCAGAACAGCGGGTACGGCGGCGCGGCAATCATTTCGTTTCCAGCATAGTTAAGCGAGACAAGTGATCCTTGCGCTCTTGAAAATAACACACTAAAGTTTGTGCCGTGAACGCCGATATTCACATCACCATGGACAACATGAAATGCTGAGTCTTTCACAACAGGCAGTGTTTCGACTTTTTCCACATCATAAATAAATTGTCCAAATGCCACCTCATGGCCTTGGTCTGCCCAGATTGTTTTTTCTTTTAAATGAAGCGAAGTATGGATCGCATATTCTCCAACCTCTTCAAACTCAGGCAATTCCAGTGCTATATATTTTTCTTCTTGCGCGGGAACGTCAAGCTCAAGCGATTTCGTAAACACTTCGTTTCCTTCACGATAAACCGTGCATTGCAGCTCGTAGGCATCCGTTCCTGCAAAAAGCTGTTCATTTTTCACAAGAACGCCCTGCTGATCAGGGATTAGCTTGATGTCTTGATACAAAAACTTAACTTCCTGCATTTTTGGCGACAGTCTGCGATCTGCATAAACAATTCCATTGCCGCAGAAATTGTAGTCTGTCGGACGGTCTCCAAAATCTCCGCCATAGGCTTGAAATTCATTACCATAACGATCTTTTTTGATCAGCGACTGGTCGATGAAATCCCAAATGAACCCGCCTTGATACATCGGGTATTTCGCTTCAAGGTCTGTATACTTGTGCATGCCACCGAGTGAATTGCCCATGGCATGGATATATTCACAGCTGATATACGGCTTTTCCGGATTATCCTCTAAATACTCGATAATATCCGCTGGCTTAGCATACATGCGGCTTTCCATATCACTTGTTTCGTTGTAATCGCGATTATGGAAAACTCCTTCGTAATGAACGAGACGACCTGGGTCTACTGATTTAAAATATTTCGAGACATTTAAAATCACTTCACCTGCGTATGATTCATTTCCGCACGACCAAATCAGGATAGAAGGGTGATTTTTATCTCGCTCAAACATGGAGATTGCACGGTCCATGACAATCTCCTGCCATTCAGGCTTGTTTCCAGGGATATTCCAAGACGGCTCAACGGCGCCCAACTTTTGCCATGATCCATGTGTTTCCAAATTCATTTCATCGATGACATAGAGACCATATTCATCGCAAAGCTCATACCACTCGGTTTGGTTCGGATAATGCGATGTCCGTACCGCATTGATGTTGTTCTGCTTCATTGTTTTAATATCCCAAAGCATATCCTCTTTTGTGACAGCACGGCCGCGGCGGCAATTGAATTCATGGCGGTTGACACCTTTGAAAACTATTCGTTTGCCATTCAAATGCATGACCTTATTTTTCATTTCAAATCTTCTAAAGCCGACCTTTTGCGGAATGACTTCCATCAGCTTTCCTGAAGCGTCAAACACGGAAATAAACAACTGGTATAAATACGGTGATTCAGCGCTCCATAGGTGAGGATGTTCCACTGATAGCTGACATGCACCAACAGCATCGGCTGCTCCCTCAGCTACCATTTTTCCCTCCGCATCTTCCAGTCTCAACAAAATATCAGCAGATAGTTTCGTATCAACATGTAAAACCGCTTTTGTAAACGAATCATCGAGCTCCGTACGGACATGAAGATCCTGCACATGAATCTCAGGCACTGTGTACAAATACACGTCACGGAATATTCCGGAAAAGCGCCAGAAATCCTGATCCTCCAGCCAGCTTCCCGTACTTCGTTGATACACCTCAACTGCCAGCTTATTTTCCCCATCCTTGACATATGATGTTAAATCAAATTCCGATGGCGTAAAGCTGTCTTCGCTGTATCCGACAAATTGGCCGTTCAGCCAGACATAAAACGCAGATTCAACCCCTTGAAAAGAAATAAATAACGGTTTATTCACCATGTTTTCTGGCACCGTAAAGGTTTTCACATAGCTGCCGACAGGATTAAAGCTTTCAGTAATTTCCGGAGGCCGTACATGTGTCACCCCATCCCATGGATACATCGTATTCACATATTGCGGATTTCCGTAGCCTTGCAGCTGGATATGGCCCGGCACTTGAATTGTATCCCAGCCGCTGCAGTCAAAATCGGCTTGATAAAACGATTTTGCCCTCGTCTCCGGATTCACTGCATATGAAAATTTCCAGCTGCCATTCAGACTATGTCTCCACTTCATCGGACGGCGTTCTCTTGCCTCTTGAACTGTTTCATAGTATAGGTGATCAGAATGGGCTGGAATTCGATTGACAGCAAACACATTTATATCTGTCAGCCATTTTTCTGTAGGTGTCGTCATATCAGTTTCACTTCTCTTTCTTTATTAAATTGGCTCCATTTTCTTTTTTCTAACAAAGAAGGAGGTGACGAAAACAATCGGTCCCCTCACTTCTTTGTCATCTTTTAAATTACTTCACCGATCCCATCATTCCTGCTACAAAGTGCTTTTGCATTAAGAAGAAGATCAGTGCAGTTGGTAGTGTTGCAATAACGAGTGCCATCATAATGATTCCGTAATCCGGTGAATAGCTTGAGCCTAGATTTGAGATCAGCAATGGAATCGTCATTTTATCTGGTGATTGAAGCACAACCAGCGGCCATAAATAGTTATTCCAGCTTGCCATAAATGTGATAATGGCTGCTGCAGCATAGGTTGTTTTCATCGTCGGCACATAAATACGGAAGAACACACCAAGCTCGCTTAATCCGTCAATTCGCCCTGCTTCTACAAGCTCTTTCGGGAACATTTTCGTGTTTTGACGGAAGAAAAAGATTAAGAATGCCGTTGTCATCGTTGGTAACACGACCGCTGATAACGTATTGATCCCAATCGCCGGCATCGTTTGCGAAATCGAACCAAACATGCGGTATAACGGTACCATCAAGGAGGCAAATGGAATCATCATTGACAATAGTAAGATCGTAAACACAATATCCTTCGCTTTGCTTTTATAAATTTCAAACCCATACCCTGCTAATGACGCGATCAGCATAGAAAGGATCGTTGTTGTAATGGAAATTTTCGCCGAATTTGCTAGGGCTGTCATAAGATCAACACTATTTAATAGCGCTTGTAAGTTCTCAAGTGTGTGGGCTCCAGGAAGCAGTCTGCCTCTTGTTACATCAACAGATTGATTCGTTGCGCTGATGACCATCCAAAAGAGCGGAAACACTGAGATGATGGCTGCAATGGTTAAAAAAACATACATAAAAATTCGTTTCAATTTAATCATTTCGATCACCTGCCACTTTAAATTGAATAATGGAGAGAAGCACGATCATAATGACAATAAAGTAAGAGACTGTCGCAGCATAGCCAAAGTCTGGTGTATATTTAAACGACAGATTGTAAATGTATTGCGAAATCGTTGTCGTTGCATCTCCAGGTCCGCCTTTTGTAATATTCATGACCTCATCAAACAATTGCAGCGTTCCAATCGTTGATGTGATCGAAGTGAACAAGATAATCGGCTTTAGCATCGGGATGGTAATCTTGAAAAATTGATGCCATGAGGAAGCTCCGTCAATTTTTGCTGCTTCATAAATCGATTGATCAACATTTTGAAGGGCAGATAGATAAAAAATCATATTATAGCCTGTCCAGCGCCACGTAATCGCCAAAATAATCGTCACCTTTGCCCAGAACGGATCGCCCAGCCAGTTAATCGCTTCTGAAATAAAGCCAACCTTTAGTAATAACGTATTTACTAATCCTTCAGGGGCAAACAAATATTTAAAAATAACGGAATAACCGACGAGTGAGGTTACAGCAGGCAAGAAGATCGCCGTTCTGTAAATCCCCTTCCACTTTAAGGTGCGGTCATTCAAGAGAACAGATAAGAACAACGCCAAAATGATCATAATTGGCACTTGAATGATTAAATAAATAAAGGTGTTTTTGACAGCGGTAATAAACGTAGAATCGGTTAAAAGCCTCTGATAATTTTCAAAGCCAACAAACTGTAAATTCGTTCCGGCACCTGATTGGAACGATAAAATAAGAGCCTGTATCATTGGATAAAAGTAAAAGGCACAAATCATGATGACTGAGATGCCAATGAATGACCAGCCAATGACGGTATGTTTTAGTTTACTGCTCATCTTTCTCACTCCCTCTAAAGAAATGAACAACCCCGTTCTTAAGCTTTTCTTATGGAACGGGGATGGTTTTAATTCCTTATTTTAGCTGTGCTTCTGCCTGTGCTTGAGCATCCTTCAGCACATCTTCAATGTCTTTCCCATTTAGGTAGTTCTGCATTTCGACTTTTAAAATATCTTCAACTGCATATGTGTGCATCCCGTAGTTTAATCCCTTGATTTCTTCTGTCCATTTTGCAAAATCTGACACAATCTTTTGTCCGCCAAAGAACTCATCTGCTGCTTTGTATTCCTCACTGTCTGCAGCCGGCTTATACGTACCGATTGCCCCAATTTCCGTCACAAGACGTTTGTAAAGCTCTTCATTCGAACCAAATGTTTTTCCTAAGAAATCAGCTGCTTTCTCTGCATTTGGACCATTTAACACATACCAAGAGCTGCCGCCAAGGTTGGATGCGTTTACAGCACCTTCCGCTGATAATTTAGGAATTGGCACAACCGCCCATTTTCCTGATTGTGATGCCTCTGCTTTTACAGAAGGTGTAATCCAGTTTCCTGTTGGAATCGATGCCACATCTCCAGAGTTAAAGCTTGCAACAAACTGGCTCCAGTCAGAGTTCGGTTTCACAATATCTGCATCCACCATTTCTTTGTAAATGCCAAAAGCTTCTTTTATTTCTTCATTTCCAGCAAGAGTCGGCGTTACACCATCTTGATCCAAGTACCATGAACCTGCTGTTTGAATCATGACACGGATAAAGCCAAGATCATTCGGGTCAATAGTAAGCATATGCTTTCCAGTTGCTTCTTTTACTTTTTTACCGATTTCAATATATTCCTGCCATGTAATGCCCTGCAGGTCTTCAACTGTATATCCAGCCTGTTCTAAATAATCTGTACGGACATAAAGGCCTGTTACACCAGTGTCAAATGGCAAGCCATACTGCTTTCCGTCAACACTTGTTGCTGTTATTTTATACTCAGCAAAATCATCTTTATTAAACACATCTGATAATTCATAAAACGCATCTGGGTACGCTTTCAAAAAGCTTTGTGCGCGATAATCCTCAATTAAAACAATCGAAGGTAGTCCATTTGTTGTTCCAGAGCTTAACCCTGTGTTTAATTTTTGGACAATATCTTGCTGTGCATTTTCGACAATATTAATTTTGACATCTGGATTTTCTTTCTCATAAATTTCTTTTGCGATCTCTAATGCCGCGATATTAAATTTTGGGTCCCATGCCCAGATTGTCACTTCATTGCTTTCTGATCCTCCGCCTTTACCAGCTGAATCAGAGCCATTTGATGATGAGCAAGCTGATAAGAAGAAAATAGCTGCCACCAATAATAGTAATACCTTTTTCATTTATGTTTCCCCCTTTTTGTAAGCGTTTCACTTCTTGAGATAATCATAGCACTCAAGAAAAAAAGACCGTTAGAACGATCTTTATATTGTTTTATCAAAATATTTGGTTTTTATTATGATCCATACCTTCATCATTGGTATTATTTTTAGATTTTAGGAATATCTTTCGATTCTTGAACAGGCAGAATGATTTTTATATGGGTTCCGACTCCGATTTCACTGGAGATATGAACACCGTATTCTTCTCCATAAAGCAGTTTGATCCTTTCATTTACATTCCGAACGCCAATTCCGCTGAAGAGCTTCTTTTTCCGTTTCGATGCCGGCAGCAGATTCCGTCCCTCCATCTGCATCCCGTCGCCATTATCGACAACTTCACATATCAGCCTTTCACCTTCTCTTTGAATCGCAATATGAATCATTCCTTCCTGCTTTTTCGTAAAGCCATGAAAAAAGGCATTTTCAATAAAGGGCTGGATCACAAGCTTCGGCAATTGCAGATCCAGACAGTCTGGCGCAATGAAGTAATTGACATTGATTCGATTTCCGTATCGCACCTGGTTAATAAACACATAGCTTTTTAAATTCTCAATTTCTTCCTTTACCGAGATCGTTTCATTGACATTCCCCACAGCATGCTGCAACAACGAAATCAAGGCATTGATCGTATCTGCCGCTTTTTCCTTATTGCCCTGCTGGACCATAATTTTCACTGAGGCTAACGTATTATACAGAAAATGTGGATTAATTTGCCTCTGGAGGGCTGCCAATTCTGCATTGCGCTGTTTTTTTTGTGATTCCATCAGCTCTTCTATATAGTCGTGAAGCTCATCAAGCATGTAATTAAACGCATGGGCAAGCTCTTTTGTCTCAGAGCTTCCAGATACTGTGACATAGCCGTCAAATTGATTTTTGGAGATGGTTGAAATTTGCTTCACAAGCAGTGTTAAAGATTTTGTCAGTCTTCTCGAGATTAAGAAGACGGCCATTAAAGCAATAAGGACAATGGACGCACTGATCATAATGATTGTTTTTGTATTAATCAGGTTGTCCATCACCAATTCCTTGTCGATCAAATTCACCACATACATATCAATTGCAGGGAGATACGTGGCCAAGATGAGTTGATCTTTGTCTAAAAACTCAATGTTTTTATACTCAACCCCATCCTGTATAATCTCTTCTGCATGCCGCAAAAGCTCACTAGAATTTTGACCAACCATTTCCGACTGATTGCTGGAAAAAACCTTCCCAGCTGAATTAAGCACAATCATGTCATTGCCTTCACTTGTATAAGGGATATAAAACTGTTTAAAGTCTGATTCCTTAATCGCAATATAAACAGTGCCATAAATACTAGCCGCGGTGTGCTCCATCAGCGCCTTCGTGATGACAATCATCGGCTCTGAATTGCTCATCACACCCTTTTCGACAAACTGATACAACAACTGTTTAGGCTTTTTGTACGTATTCTCCGTTATGTCAGCTCTTTCCAGTTCTTCGAACGTCGTTGGCCAATAGGCACGATTGGTTGAAAAAAGACGTCCATTTTCACCAGTAATGGTCATGCTTAATTTATAGTCATCTATCGTTTCATAATAAATCTGTTCCATTTGAACGTCTGTATTATAATACAGCTTCGTCATCGATAGTGAATTGCCATTTTCTTGGGTTAAATAGCTTTTAATAATGCCGCTTCCTTGGACCTCGCTGGCAGCTGCCGCAACCGAATAACTAAATTCGTCCATGCTGCGATGAAGCTGATTGATGATCTTCGAATTCGTGATGCTGAATGTGTCAATAAACAGCTGCTCGGACATGCGAATGGTGCTGTAAGTAATCGTTACAGACACCACCACAATGCTTACAAACATGACGAAAAACATTTTAATAAATAATCCGCGGACATTATATTTTTCTAAAAGGCGCTTCATGTTCACTCTCTTTTCTACTTAACAAATTGTTTCCTGTAGCTGCTCGGCGACATGCCTTTAAGCTTTTTAAAAACCTTGCAAAAATAACTGTGATCAGAATAGCCTACTTTGCCGCTGATGTCGGAGATCGAGATGTTGCGATTTTGCAAAAGCTCGAGCGATTTTTCAATGCGAACCTTTGTTACATACTCAGTAAACCCCTCATGAATATGGGTACTAAAGTAAGTAGATAAGTACGTCGGATTAAAATGAAATCGCTTCGCCAGTTCTGTTAGTGTGAGCGGCTCTGCATAATGCTCTTCAATATAATCAAGAATTCGTTTTACACTTGGATCATTAGTTGATGGTTGTCCAACAATCGTTGTGACTTCAGCTAAAAACTGCTGTAATTGATCAACCGCCTCACCTACATGATCGGCTCCCTCAATCGCAGTAAAATAAGCAAATTTCTTTTGATTAACGGTTGAAGAGTCGAATCCCATATTGTTTAAAAGCAAGGTAATATTAAAAATGACATTGCTTAAAAATCGTTTAAATTCGGCGACATTCATCGAATTGGTCGTTGTTATATCAGATACATGTGACTGCAAATAATCCATCGCCTTTTCAAACTGTTCTCGCTTAAACATTTCCGTGAACGCTGTTAAGTTAAACGGCTCGTTTACCGATGGCTGCTCCTTTATCCCTTCATACCTGAAGAAATTTTTCTCCGGATAATAGAATGCATGGTTCATCAGTCTGACAAAGCTATTGTCATACACCTGCTTCACTTTCTGCACAGCTTTGAATGGGTCGCTCACCGCCCAATTAAAATGAGTATAAGAAGCAGCAAGCCTCTCTATACACGTAATGACGGATGGTATGGTTTCTTCATTCACATTTAACAATAAAGACTTGTAGCCATCCTCTGTAGGCAGCGGATAACGAACAAATTCTGGCACATGTTTTTCCAGCTCATCGGTGATCGTTTTTTCTAAAGATGGCCAGGAGCTTTCCCGTTTTTTTACATCTACCCCGATAATGAGGTAATTGGAGTAAGGAAAGGCTTCAATGACAGCAGTCTCCCCACCATCACTTTCAAACCCTGTCATCCATTTATCAAGCATAGCCTGGATCGAAATCTCATTTGTCTGTTTCTTGATCGTTAACGATGGAATTTTCTCCACCGCCTTGTTAAGCGTTTTCAAAAGAATATCTCCATCTAATGTCGGCTTTAAAATATAATCTGTGACGCCATGTTGAAAGGTCGAACGCACATAATCAAATTCCCCAAAACTGCTGAGCACAATGACTTCAATATCAGGATACTGATTTCTAATCACTTTCGTAAGCTCTTCCCCATCCATCACCGGCATCACAATATCGGTAATCACAATGTGCGGCCGCACCGCATCAATCACCTGCAGCGCCTCCTGCCCATTCGATGCCTCACCCACAATTTGAAAGCCTTCCTGCTCCCACTGAATATAATGTTTAATTCCCTGTCTGATCAAAAGTTCATCATCAACAATGACCACCTTACACAAATCACTCACTCGCCTAACACCCCTTTTTTCTCTATCTAAAAACGTGGCAATGCACCTGATTGATAAGAACTTGCAACTAGGAACAAAAGCGCAAGCGCCTTGTTCATCGCCGTACAAACTGGAGGAGCATCGACTGAGATAAAGGAAACACGGTAAGCGAAGCGAACCGATGTTGACTTATCGTAGGGAGATGATCTGAAGTTTGATAGGCGATAGGCGCTGGCAGTCAAAAACGCGACGTCCTGTCGCACTGACTGCACTTGCACATCCTGTGCTTCGGAGCTGGATGTCGAAGCGCTTATCCAAAGTTCAAGAATTTTCTAATATACTAAGTAGTAAGAACACCATCACGATCAGCATTCTTGTCGAAAACCTGAGTCTAAATATTCATATTATACCAGATTTTTTGTTAGGGAAGGTGGATTGGAACATAAGGATTGGTTGGGTGGGCAGGGGAATGGCGAACATGGGCATGCTATCAGACTGGCCACATAGGTACAGGCACCATTCCTCCATTAAAAATGCTCCCTATACTTTTAATTTACTAAATTTCGCTTTCACATTTTATCTCATTATCACTTTAATTAATTAAAATACTAAATTATAATATTGACATATATCAAATTATTTTGGGGGTATCAATCATGAAAAAGAAAGTTGCTATCCTTGGTAGCAGTGGAGGGAATCTTTATTCTCTCGGTGGAAAAGAACCAGAGAAACTTCTTGGCGAACTCCTTTTACAAATAAAAGCAGCAGAAATGGAGTGCAAATCTCTCCAGTTTATTGCGGCTAAAGGCTCGATGGATTCGGTGAAAGATTTTACAGAAGCCACTCTTTATGGCTGGGATGAACATTCGGGTAAGCCATATATAATGCTGGAAGGAACATTAAAGGAGGTCAATAAAGAAGCAGCAAAAACAGACCAAGAAATTTCAGAAAAGATTGAAAATGGAGAGATTGATGGGCTAATCTTCATGAGTGCTGATCCAAATGGCGCCAACAAAAAAGCAGTCGAAGCCGCAGCAAAAATGAAATTGCCGGCAACAGGGACGGGCGGCACCTCCATGGCAACGATTAGTTCAAAAGGGGTACATGTTATTTCCACTTCGGGAACGACTGGAACGACCAATCGAACACGCGCGGTGACCTTTATGACATCATTAAGTAAGCACTGGGGGATTTCTTATCGTCCGATTATCGGGAAAGTAACTGCTTCCGAAAATACCCAAAAAACGTCACCTTGGAGAAGGATAAATATTCGCGGAATGATGCTTGCCTCTCTACCTGGTTTTATTGCGATGGCATTAGTTCTCGCATTAAGTAAGATCCCTGCTTTATCTATGCTTGGCGATGTTTTTGATTTGATGATCAATGCCCTTCCAATTATTCTAGCAGTTATTGCCGCAAAGCAAGTGGCTGACCTTGATGATGTTTCCATCGTTGCTGGAATTGTGGCAGGCGTACTGTCCACAAACGGCGGAATTATTGGGGGAATTATTGGCGGGATTGGTGCAGGACTTTTGGTTCAATATATTTTCAGAAAATGTGTGGAATGGAAATTTCCAGCTACAACTGTCAATATTGCTGCTGGCGGGATTGCTGGATTAATCTCAGGATTAATCGTCTATTTTCTTTTCGCTCCGATCGCTCTTCAACTTGGTGAAGGGATTCGCTCATTATTAGATACACTTGTCGCAATGAATCCGATTCTTGCAGGATTGATCGCCGGTTTACTCATTTGGCCAGCAATCATCGGAGGAATCTATCATGCTGCGATTCTCCCAATCGTCTTATTAGAAATGGAACGTACCGGAAACAGTTTTTTAGGTGCGGTCGATATGGTCGGCTTAGTGATGGTATCAGCTGGCATCACATTAGCTAATATTGTTGCCCCTCGAGATAAAGGAGAAGCCGCAGTAGCTACACCAGGATTTTTGATTAATGTTGGATTTGGTACATTTGTGGAAGCAGCCTATCCCTTCATGTTCTCCAACAAACTTATATTTGCTGGAGCCATCGTCTCATCCGGTATAGGAGGCTTGCTGGTTGGTCTCTTTGATGTACGCGGAACAGCTTATGTTCCATCCGTCATGGCGCCTTTCCTTTCCAACAATATGAGTGGTTTTATCATTGCGATGCTAGGAAGTTTAGTATGTGCGTTCATGATTACACTCTTTGTTAATTTGCTTGCTAAGAAAAAAGCAGGGAATAAGGATGAATTGTTATCGTCTTAATATTTTTGAGACAAGAAGTTTTGTAAGTGCAACAATGGCACCGGGATTTTCGGTGCCCTTTTCCGTTTTCAAGAAAAGTAGACTCTCCTTATTTCGCCTTTTAAGTTTAAGAGTATAACTTTTTGTACTTAGTTTTTGTGTCTAGCTCCAGCTCCTAGCCCCGAAGCACAGGACGTGCAAGTGCAGTCAAGAGATAAGGACGTCGCGTTTTTGACTGCCTCTAGGGTCTAGACGATTTAGAATTGAAGGCAAAAGAACGCCTTCTATACTAAATCGTCTTATTTGCCCTAGGCTGATCAAGGCGCTTGCTCTCTTCTAATATATCTTTATAGTTGCTTCTTACATTTTACAATTATAAAATTTATTGGAGGTTTACCTTTCATGTTCTTATTTGGCTCATCAATTTCTGAATACTCTAGCAGTCCATATTGTCCAAATTCTTGTTTTATGGAGTCAGAATCATAAAAAAACATTTTTACGCCTTCCATTATCTCGAAATAGTCTTTATCCAATTGTTTGCCCTTTCCAAACATTGGGGCTTTTTTTGAAACAGTTGTAAAAATCATATATCCATTTGGTTTTAACTGATTATAGCAATCTTTAATAAACTTATCTCTCTCACGTTTATTCAATAAGTGAATAAGTGCATAGCAAAATATACCGTCATAGAGTCTGTTATCAAAAGGCATGTCAGTTACTGAACCATGAAAAATACTACTATCAAGCCCGTTTTGCCTCGCCAAATCAATCGCTGTTTTTGAAATCTCAATACCTGTTACATTCATTCCATTGTCAATAAAAACCTTTGCATTTCTGCCATATCCAATACCTGGTACCAGAATATCCTTAACATTCCTTTCAAGAAAAAAGTTCTTTGTTAAGATTGCGGATTCTGCAGGTTCAAATCCCCACATCGTTTGTTTTTCTATAAAACTTGATTCCCAGAATTCCAATATATATCAATCTCCTTTAACGCCTGGCTTGCCATTCTTTTAGGAATGTGCTAAGGAATGTTGTTGAGCCACAATGCAGCATAAAAGGATCTTCAATCATCTGAAGATCCTTTTAGCTCCTTTTAATTATAGCTACTCGTTAGTATATTTTTCCACATTCTCACTTTCTAAGTTTTACTTTTGTGAAATTGCATTAACAAGTTGGGTCAGCGCTTCGTTGATCGGTGTAACTGGACGACCAAGAACTTTCTCAAAATCATTACTTTCAACTTCCAGTGAACCGTTCCGAATGCTTTCTTGAATTCCTACTACGATCGGAATCACAAAATCAGGTAAACCTAAGCCTTTCATAATCTCTGCATATTTTTCGTCACTAACTTGTTGTACAGGTATTTCTTTACCCAATACATTACCAAGAGCAGATGCCAATTCTTCTTGAGCTAAAAGAGGACCAGAAAGTTCATACACTGTATTTTCATGACCGTTTCCAACAAGAACCGCTGCCGCAGCATCTGCGTAATCTTGTTGCAGTGCCCAACCTACTTTACCTCCTCCAGCAGAAGTTACCCAGGGAGCTCCTGCCATGGCACCTTGAATGCTTCCGATTTCGTTTTCCAAATACCAATTGTTACGCAAGAAAGAATATGGGATACCCGTCTTAATGATGGCTGCTTCTGTCGCAACATGAGGAGGAGCCATTAAATTTTTGCTTACTGTTGCATTTGCCAAACTTGTGTAAGCAATAAATTTTACCCCTGCACGCTCAGCTGCTTGGACAGCATTAGTATGTTGATGAATTCTTGTTTCATTGTCACCATCAGCAGAAATAATTAATAAGCGGCCAATCCCTTTAAAGGCAGTATCCAATGTTTCTGGACGGTCAAAATCTCCTTGACGAACTTCCACTCCACGAGTACGAAGTCCTTCTGCTTTCTCTGGATTTCGAACACTTACTGCCAGCTCACTTGCAGGTATAGAATTCAATAATGATTCTACAACCTTTGAACCTAATTTCCCTGTTGCTCCTGTAACTAATATTTTCACTTTATATTCCTCCTAATCGGCTCCCTCTGTAACAACATTGATTACATGTATTCATTTTAGTTACTTGTATCTAGTTTGTCAACAGGTGAAATACTATTTATGATTTTGTTCGTAATTTGGTATAATAAACTTGTAATCAAATTAATTACATGATGAAGGATACATTTAAATAACTAAAATAGTGAATGGGTGGTAACTGAATATGTCTATCAGCAGCCGATTTTCTGTCGGAATTCATATATTGGCTCTAATTGAATTAAATAAAGAAGGGGTAACATCCTCTGAATTTTTAGCTTCAAGTGTTAACACGAACCCAGCCGTTATTAGAAAACTAATGGGAATGCTAAAAAAAGCCGGTTTGATTGAGGTACATCCAGGTATTGCAGGGGCTAAACTCTCAAAGAAATTATCTGAAATTACACTGTTCGACGTTTATAAGGCAGTGAATGTTGTACAAGAGAAAGAATTGTTTAGCAAACATGAAAATCCAAATCCTGATTGTCTCGTAGGTAGGAACATCCAGAATACAATTGAACCATTATTCTCAGCAGCACAATTGGCAATGGAGAAGGTTTTAAAAAATGTTACTTTAGAAGATGTCGTGAAGGATATTGCTTCTAAAGAAAATATTTGTTAGTTCAACAAGACAGACCATAAAAATCTCCTTAAGACAAGAGAGGTTGAAAAAAAACACGTTATCAGAAATAGTTTTTTAGCATAAATGATGATTTTTATGTACAAAACATAAAAGAAGAAAATCATGGGAGGATTAAAATGAATCACGAACTGGATTATGATCGTGACGATGATAACGAAGACGAATTATCTAAGAAGTCACTAAAACAAATCTTACAAATGTCTTTAGAAAGAGAAAATGAAATGATGAAAACATACTTGATCACGGCTGAACGCATTCATGACAATGAAGAACTACAAAACCGATTGCGAAATTTTGCTGAAGGCAATGCTAAACGTTCTCGACAATTAATGGATGAATTAAAAGATAATGGATAGTATATTCACTTTAATTTAACACAATGAGGTATATGGGTACTGAAAAGGATCTTCTGGAAGATCCTTTTCGCTGTTTATTTATTCAACTTAACTACCTGTTACCAAGGAAATCGCCCTTGCTGAAAATCATTTAGTAAAGGATGACACCCGATACCTTCATAAGCTATTCTTTGCCTTTTTGCACTTTTAAACTCATTTCAGCATTAAAACTCAAAATTCCTAATTCAGTTTGATTAGATATTTCTGTTAATATTTTTTCAGCTTCGTTTGACTTATAATTTATATCCATAGCAATTCCACAAGCCCAAATTTTCACATTTGGTTCTGGATTAACCATAAGAATATCGAGTATGGCCTTGGCAAACTCTTTATCCTCTTTTATTACATTAACAATTTTATAAAGTGTATCGCTTGCATTGTTACCTTTTTTATAATTACCAGTTAAGGCTGCTTCACCTTGAATAATGGCATTTTCAATAAATAACTCAGTAAGATGAGCTTTATCTTTTTTCACCTATTTCAGCTCCTACCAAAGCTCGTTATCACAAGAAGCGATTAATCTTATTGAACAATAGCGTCCTTTAATGGAATATTGATACTGATGATAACTACTTTTTCTTAACAAACGAAGTAATTATGTACTCTAGCTTAATTGTTTTTTCATTTATTTTAGCTTGTTCAAATATAAACTGAATACCTCATCCCAGTCCCACTTTTCATAATACCAATTTCCTAAATTGATATTAGAAATCCATTTTATTTGGTTGGAACCATCAGAATTTGCAACCCATACATTGGCTGTTTGTCGATCTGTCCGAATCCAAACAATCCTTTTGTCTATGTATTGCGGACGGAAGTCTCCGTGCTTTGTCGGGGGAAATGTTAATTTTGTTTGCTTGTTAGTCTTGATATTGATTTTATATAATGCTGGTAATGGTCTTTGTTCAACATCGACCCAATCACTTTCTACTGATCTTGACGTAATAATATGAGGTTCATCGAGCCATGTTAAATCTCGATCCACAAAACCTTGGGGAGTATAAACCTCAGATGTATGATTAGGTAGGTTGAAAACCTTTAATTGCTTATTTCTAATTGCATCCCTTATTCCCCCACTAATATTGCTAAGAAGTGAATGGGTTGGTGCCCATTGAAACCATTCTTCATGATTTAACATTTCATCAATTTTGTTAAAAGCTTTTCCATCTTTAGAGAGAATACAGAGTGTATTTGAATCGGCGGACATCGATGGAGTAGGCACTAACAAAAATGCGCCCCATTGTTGATCATGTGACCATTTAAACGGACTAGTTGAAGTAAAATACTCATCTTTAGCGACGGGTATCGTATATACATGAGTTTTCGGCTCACTCTTAAATTGATCAAGTGAAATTTTTGACAATACAATATCTGAATCAATCTGTTCACCTGTTTTTGATGAGGTTAAAAAACCTTCACCATTAGGTAACCATGAAAAGTTTGAAATTCCAGAACCGATATGATGAATGGTATTGACTGAAAAAGTATCGGTTATATACAACCTATCTTCAGATTGATGACCAAACATCTTTTTGTCAGGTGCCGATTGAAAACCAATCACATTTTTATCTGGTGCCCATTGAAAATTTCTTCTACTATTCGAATACACTTTAACATGTTTGTCTTGCTGAATGTTATAAAGCCAAAGTTCTCCTTCAAAAAGTGAAGAACCAACACTTTTTTCTCCCTTAAGATAGGCAAGCCAACTCCCATCATATGACCATTTTGGAAATCTTACATATTCTCCATTGGTGATTCTTTTCTCGTACTCTCCAATTTTCATCCATAATTGATCGTTTTTAACAAATGCTGCTTTCATGATTTCTGTTGGTTCTTCTGAAGCTATTAACAATGATGGAAATATAAATAGACAAAGAACTAGACAACAGAAAATCTTCTTCATCTTACTGACTTCCCTTCGAATGTTTTCTCTTATCACAAATATTGTCCGTTATTATTTCCTTTAATGTACATTAATATTAGCAAAGAGATAAATTGAGAAAACAATCCCGTAGTATTTATGGAGTGAATTGCTTGTAACACAATCACTAATGGTTTCCCTTTCAATTACTATCCTACTATGATAAAACTAAAAGAAAACAACCAATTGGATGGTTTTTTATCCACCCAATTTTGGAGAGGATTTGATGAAGTGGAAACCAAATCGCCATTCTCATTTGACCATTCAAGAGCAAATTGTAGATTGGATAAAATCTCGAATTTAACGAGGGGGTTGGAGTGTTGGCACAAAGATTCCAACACAGCGCCAACTAGTAACGCAATTTAATGTGAATCGAAGCACTGTCCAACTTGCACTTGATGAATAAAGGGCAGATGGTTTCCTCGATTCAAAAATCGGATTAGGGGTTTTTGTGACCAATAATTCGTGGATATACTTACCTTTTAAGGAAAAAGGTTAGATACCTCTTTTGATATCCAACCTTTTTCTCTTCACTAATGTTTCACAGATCCTTCTGTGAGGCCTGCTATAAAATGCTTACTGAAAAGTAAAAATACGATTAATATTGGGATCGTGGCCATGAATGTCCCGGCTAAAATCATTGAAAAGTCTTGGAAATAAGCGCTATTCAGTGTTCTGAGCGCAATTTGGATTGTATGAACGCTCCGGTCTTTCAATACGACCAATGGCCAGAGGAAGTCATTCCAAACATTCATAAATGTGATTAACCCTAATGTCGCAATTGCAGGGCGTATAGCAGGAACCGTTATATTCCAGAACAAACGAAAATTCGAACATCCGTCGATTCTTCCTGCATCAAGCAATTCATCAGGAATCGTCGATGAAATGTATTGCCTCATCCAGAAGACACCGAATGCATTGACCATCCCCGGAACGATAACGGCGTTTAAGGAGTTAATCCAGCCTAATTTACTTACAATCATGTAGGACGGTATAAGCCCTAATTGAGTAGGAACCATCATGGTCGCAATAACAAAAATAAACAGATAGTTCCGCCCCTTAAAATGCAATTTCGCAAACGCGAATCCCGCAAGCGAACAAAAGAACAGCACCGAAATGGTAATCGCCGTTGACGCGATAAATGAATTTGTAATCGCAGCTAAAAAGTCAATATTATTAAAGACCTTTGCCGCATTTTCAAAAAAGTCAGCACCCGGGATCATCTTTGGTGGAAAGCTATTAACTGCAGAAGTTTGGTTTGATCCTATAACAAACATCCAATAAAACGGAAATATGGACAGAATGGTTATGATGATTAAAAAACCATAAGTTATTTGTCTGCCGAACGAAAATTTTGATACACCAACCTCTTTCATAGATCCTCTTCCTCCTAGTCTGCAGATTTTATCCTGTTTGTTAAGAATAAATTAAATAACGAGAACAGAACGATAATCAAGAATAACACCCATGCGATCGATGATGCATACCCAAATGAATCCCTGACAAAGGCCTCTTCATAAAGGTAAAGTGTAATCGTTAACCCTTGCTCCATAGCACCGCCGCCCAATCCAGAAAACATTAGTGGTTCCGCAAAAATTTGCAAACCGCCAATGGTTGATAAGATAACGGTAAAGATGATCATAGGTCGGATCATTGGGATCGTGATATGAAAGAATTGCTGTGTTTTGCTTGCTCCGTCAATCGTTGCTGCTTCATATAAATCCTTCGGGATACTTTGCAGAGCGGCCAAATAGATGATGGCATTATAGCCTGTCCATCTCCACATCACCATTGAAGCAATTGCAATATGAGTAGCAAGTGTTGAGCCTTTCCAATTGATCGGATCGATTCCTATTAAGGAGAGCAAGTAGTTGAGAATGCCATATTGCTCACCGAAAATCGAAGAAAAGATAATGGCTACTGCCACAATGGAAGTAATATTAGGCAAAAAGATGGAAAGCCGGAAAAACTGTTTTCCTTTTATAAACGCTTGATTCAAAATAAACGCCAGTACTAACGCTATAAATAATTGAGGCAATGTCGAAAGGATCCAAATACTAAACGTATTTCGAATGGAAATCCAAAAAACCGGGTCGGAAAATAAAACAGCATAGTTATTGATTCCGATAAACTCTTTACCGCCAAGGATATTCCAATCGTGAAATGAAATAAAGGCAGTATAGACGAGAGGGAAAACCCCAAAAATTCCAAATAGAATAAAAAACGGGGAAATATAAAGATAACCGGATATATGATCCTTCGTTCGCTGGGATAATTGCCCCCGGCTCTTTTTCTGTTGAGCGATTTGTTTTCGATTCTTGTCCAGTTCAATGTTGACACTCATACTATCCTCCACCCTTTCTTCAATGAAAAATTCTGTGAATAATAGAATTAATTGTCTAGCTCTTCGTATCTCTTCAGCTTATCCATCGCTCTTTCCCAGCTTTCCTCTGGTCGCTGAAGCCCATCTTCAACCCTTACAACGGCATCTGTCATGATTTTCTCAATATTAATTGAATTTTTACCCTCGATAACCGGTTTTACTCTTTCGGCAGCTTGAGCATAGATTTTTCCTACAGGAGCACCGCTAAAGTAATCATCCGTGAAATTTTGAAGAGCTTCCGTTTCATATGTTTCTGGGGTAGAAGGAAAGTTTCCTTTTTCTTCAAACGTTACCTGCTGCTGCTCAGGTGAAAGCAACCACTTAATTAACTTATACGCTTCTTCTGGATTATCGGATTGTTTTGGTATGGTGAGAAAAGATCCTCCCTGATTCCCTGAACCTTCTGGTATTTGTGTTAGATCCCACTTTCCCTCAGCATTTGGTGCATTTGCTTTCACAGACACCATCTGCCATGCAGGCATCATAACCGTAGCAAAGTCGCCGTTCGTTAAGCCTGTGCCCCATTCCGTAGACCCGCCATCGAAACTTGCTGAAAGGTCCTTTTCAATGAGTTGCATCGTGTAGTCATACGCTTTTTTAAGTTGGGGATTTTTGCTGACGATGACTTGTCCATTTTCATCGTAATACTTTTCTTTGCCCTGGCCTTCAATGACAGAATACAGCGCACTTGCATTATCAATCATTGCCTTGCCTGTCTTTTCTTTAATTTGTTCGCCTATCTCAAGGTAGTCATCCCACGTTTGAATCAGTTGTGCAACCTCTTCTCGATCAGTAGGCAATCCCGCTGCCTCAAACACATCGGTTCGATAGGCCATCGCTTGCGGCCCAATGTCTGTCGGCAGGCCGATCACCGCTTTACCGTCCGGCGTCATCGCTTGCTTCCATTTCCAATCAAAATAATCACTGCTCACTTCATCGGCCCCAAAATCTAGTAAGTTATAAAAATGTTCCGGATAATCCAAATACTTCACAATCCCTTTTACTTCAATTGCCGCGACATCCGGCGCTCCACTTCCTGCAGCCAATGCAGTGGTTAAATTATTATGCACGTCATTAAATTCAGCAAGTTGGATTTCTATTTCAATATCATTTTCTTCCGCATATTGCTTAATCTGATCTTCAATTCCCATTCCAGGCCATAACCACACAGTCAGCTTATTGTCTGATGATTCCCCGCTCGAGCTCTGAGAACAACCCGAAGCCCAGACGATAACAGTGAAACAAACGATGATCAGGAAAAACTTTGGCCAAGCCACTTTTCTGCCCATTGCTTTACCTCCTCGGTTAAGTTAGTATGTATACTCAATAAACTAAGTTAATTTTCATTCTATTCAGAATGTAAGCGTTTGTCAATTATAATGTAAGGGTTTTCAAAGATATTTTGCAAAAAAGTGGAAACCGTAACCAGTCTCCACCTTTTAGATAAATATTATATATTTCCACCAAAGTATAGACGACCATTTTTTCATGCCTTTTGTTTAATATTGTCATGACAATAAATATTCTCCTTTGGTATAATTATTGATAATCATTATCAATAAGGGGGGCATTATGGTGGAAAAACTCTACTTCTGCAAGAAAAACAAAAAAGGAACAAAAAAGGTATTCAAAGCCCTTCAAACACTTTTTCCCCTTCTTAAAATCAAACGAAAAGATTGTTTAGGAGAATGTAAAACATGTCGCTCTTGTCCCTTTGTCCTGCACAATGGCAAAGTCCGAAAAGAAGAAAACGTCAAAACCCTCTATTTGGAAATCAGCAAACACATTGCCCAAAACAAGTGGAAACATACTCAAACAAAAAACTAGTCGAAATTTAGAGATCCTTATTAAGCTAAACAAGTGTACTTTAATAAAAGAAGAGATAAACATAAAACCCCGCTTATTTATGCAGCTACCAGGCATCTTCAGAAGCCAAAACCGTTGATAAACCAACAATGTATAAAATCGTGCATTATCAATAAAAAACGAATTAGAGCCAAACCTTTGATAATATTGGGTTTGGCTCTTTGGCTAACTTCTTTAAATCAATGATTATGTTGACTAGGAGAATTGTGAAATTGATGTTAAATACGAATTAGTTATTGCATAACGTTTACAGTTCCATTTCCAATAAAGTGATGGCCATTTGTTAAAGCACCGCTGATTATGATAACCGCTTCACCCTGGCCCTCACCAATTGCATCCTTTAGTGAGTCAGCAGATGCTTTAAAGGTAAGATGTGATGACTCAATTGAGAGAATCTTCACGTCGATTTCCTGTTGATTCAAAGTCACTGTTACTGTGTTTTGATCAATTGAAGAAATAATTGCTGTTTCTGGATAGTCAAGCTTTGTCGTTAGTGTGATCGTTTCTTTATTTTCTTTAAGGTTGATCACTTCAGGCTTAACATCGACATCAGCTGGAACGGTTGTATAGATGTTTGGCTGTGGCGGTGTTTCCATACCTGCGCCTAAATAAAAGCTTGTGTGTGGCGGCTGATTGTATGCCACGTTTTGCCACGCGATGCCTAAGCGATAGACAGGGTCATGCATTAATGTGTGGATGAGATGTTCTGTTACGCTTGTTGTGGTATACATTCTTAATGCTTGGCTGTCCTCGGTGCGCCAGATGACTTCCTCACGCCAGTCACCGATTAAATCTGCTTGTAAGCTAGGATTTCCCTTTGTATAGTTGTTTGAATATGTTCCGTCAGCAGTTAAAAGATTGGTAGTTTTATTGTTTTCATAATCCCATTTATCGATTGTTCCAACACCGACCGGCTCCGTCCATTTGTGATCCAGGAGCTCACGGAGAAGGTCGCCATCCCACCAGATGCCAGCATTCGGATAGAGAGGAACGGTATCACTTATTTTTTCACCCTTGCTAGAGTATAAGCCATAAATATTTCCGCGATTGCCCGGCGGATCTGCTGCCCATGCCTCGGCGCCCTCATAGCGCGGGTCAATATCGGCAGCCATGCCTCTTCCAACATCAATGCCCTCATAGACTCCCCAAAGCGTTTCACCGGAATCGGCATCACGGAATTCAAGATGATATTTTGCGCTTTTGCTTTCATGTACCTGGAACACTTCCATGCCCGGGCGGCTCGGATCCAAGTCACTTAGGTGCATGGCATCGCCATGGCCCAGCCCTGTTGTGTAAAGCCCTATTCCGTCATCATCTACAGCCATCGCTCCGTAAATAATTTCATCCTTTCCGTCTCCATCAACATCGGCAATGCTCAGGTTATGATTGCCCTGCCCAGAGTATGCTTCATTACCAGGTTCATAGCTATCAAAAGTCCATTGCTTTGTTAGTTTCCCATCGCGGAAGTTATAAGCAACAAGCACTGACCTTGTATAATACCCGCGCGCCATAATCAGGCTCGGCTGTTTGCCATCAAGATAGGCAATCCCTGCAAGGAAGCGATCGCCGCGGTTGCCATAATTATCGCCCCAGTCAGCACTGTCCCTTGTTGGCTCATAATTTGTTGTGACAAGCTCTTTTCCTGTGTTCCCATCAAAAATCGTTAAAAACTCAGGTCCTTCAAGGATGCGCCCTTGGCTATTCCGGTAATCGGCCGAAGCATCACCTATGACTTTTCCTGTGGCATCTTTTGTGCCGTCTGCTGATTTCATCGCAACCTCTGCTTTTCCATCACCATCAAGGTCATATACCATAAATTGCGTGTAATGCGCACCTGCGCGGATGTTTTTGCCCAGGCCGATTCGCCACTTAAACGTTCCATCCATCTCATAGGCATCAACAAATACTTCACCTGTATAGCCGTTATGTGAATTGTCCTTTGAATTTGAAGGATCCCATTTCAGCACAATCTCATAATCACCATCGCCATCAAGGTCGCCCACGCTCGCATCATTGGCACTATATGTATAAGCATCGCCTGCCGGTGTCACACCGCCTTCAGGCTTTTTCAGCGGAATGTCCTTGTACTGATTTGCCCACACCTCCACTTTTTCAGATTTTCCTTGTTCCTTGCCATTAAGGACAGCTATTACTTCATAAGTTGAATCCACAGTCCCTTTCTTATCAAGGTAATTCGTACTCGCTGCTATTGGCTTCTTGTTTAGCCTTTTCCCATCGCGATAAAGATTAAAGGTAATCGATTCAGGCTCTGTCCCTAACAAGCGCCAGCTGACAAATACCCCTTCCTCTGTCTTGACAGCAACAAGGCCGCGATTCAAATGCTCCATCTGACGCAATTCCACCGGTTCACTCGATGGTGCGGCCGCGGTTGCCACTTGCTGTGATTGAGGCAAGCATACGCTTGTAAGCAATGCAGCAATTAAGCAATGTTTAAACTTGATTTTCCTTTTCACCATATATCCCTCCCAATTGTGTCGTTATTTCACATCAAAGTGAAATACTATGTTTATCGTAAAAACCTTTTCATTTGCCTACAATGATACTTTTTTGAATTGCCTTGTTTTAGCTTTTGACCATTTTTGTAGAATCTGCACTTTATTGATAAAAGTGGAACTTTCTTCCCGTCTCAGGGAAATTAACAGACTTATTCTCCTAGGGATAACTATGGCATTTTGACTTATTTCAACTAGCACTCGTCCAATGTGTATCATGAAGGCAGCTTAATTCGGCTGCTTTATTGTTTGAAATGGTATTTGTCAACAGCCCTAAATCGAAGATCCTTTTTATGCTACTAATTTAGTTAAAGTCTCCCAGTCATTTTTGGAGGATTCCGTCCTCTTTAGTGCTTTTTTCTTCTTTGTTATCGAAATAGTATGCAAAAATCCACATAAATTCATCACCATAAATGCTACGAACAATGGTCATCATTTCAATAAAATCAGGAAGTTTTCCGTATGAGTAATGGTAAGTAAAAAGTTTTCGAAGAAAATCGCTGTAAAAATAGAATTCCATTTTAATTTAAGGAAGAAAAACTCTTAATAGTGGACGTTAGCTAATCAAATTCGGAGTTCTTTAAGTTATACCGTAAGTACCATCTTACCGTTAATATAATAATTCAGAGTACTAGTATCAGTATGTCAGAGATTTAGAAAATTAATTATCTTGAAACTTTTGTACCACTAACTCTGAAATTCAACTAACCTAAAAAACCCTTTAAATATTAGGGTTTTTTAGGCGTTTTTTATATCTGTTTTTGTCGGCATGATAGTTATTTATTAAGGTCCTACTACTGCTCCCCCTTGTGGAGTCCAACTTATTGATCCCCTTTGGAACCGTTGTATTCTCCCTCCGCCAGGTCGATCCTGTTCTGGACCAATGGGATAACCAAGATGGCTTTTTTCCCATCCTAATTCTGCCCACTTGTGTCGTATTGCTCCAAATATCTCGTGGGCACCGGTTTCTGGGCTCCAGTAGATGGATGCATCTGGCTTACCGGGTAAATGTATGGCTCGGAAATGATTGAACCGTCCACGTCCATCTGGAGTTTTTAATTCATCGGTGATTGGATAGCCAAATTTTTCTCGCCCAATCTGTAACCAGCGAGCGTTAATTAAGCCCCAGACCGCAAAAGCACCAAGCTCCGGATGCCAAGAAACAGTCCCCCCCTGAAACTGCTGAGACCGTCCAACTCCATCAAATGTCGGTTTTTCTACATCAAGTGGATTACCCAGTGGTCCTTGAAATTGCAACCATTTGTCTCGTATTGCTCCAAATACTGGGAAAGGGAGCGGTTTAAGTTCGTAACGCATTTGAGCATTTGTGTTCCCTGCTCCACATTCTCTGGTGCCAATATAATTAATAGCATTAGGACCCGTTACCGTAATATTGCAACTATTACTACCGATAAATGGGTTATTCCAATAGGCTGTCATCTCAATTCCCTCACCAGCGTAGGTAATACTTCCTTCCGTTCCAGTAGCTATACTCCAAGCTGAACTCGTTGCACCGAACACGAGTGTTTGACCTGGCGGAATTTCAGCAGTTGGAGTAGCTGCCCAACCACCATGATCTAGTTTTTCCCGAACCTTTCTCAATGTCGTATTCGTATGGTTAGTGATTGTAAGGATTACGGACCTTGCTGCATTTATTGTACCTAACGCACTTGCAACTGAATTAACCGCCCCAGCAACTGACCCTGCCGCCCCAGCAACTGCCAAAATACCTGCGATAACTCTAACGTCTTCATAAGTTCCTATAGTGGGATCGTACTCTCTTTGAACAAAATACGGATTCATTTCTGTTGGAACTATATAGGGATAGGTCTCGGTTGGCATTGTGTATGGGTACATCACCGCTGGAACTGTATATGGATAAGATTCAGATCGAATTGAGTTGAGATAGGGCTGTGCAGTATTTAATCCAGAATAGTGATAGGGATTTATTAATGGCGAATACCCAACATAAGGATAATGTCCAAATGTATTTGGATTCAAAATATGTTCCTCCTAAACTTGATTTTGGTTTTCATCTTAGTTTATTTGGATATACAATTATTAGTTGATTGTCTAATAAAAAAATTTCCAAAATATTGATAAATACTGTTTTAAGAAGTATTTCTAGCATTAAAACGCATGCATATCGTATTCGTATTCATCTGTAATAACCATAATGAAGGATTATCGGCATGAAAAAAAATCTTCAACTGAAAATCCATTTTAAGACTTGTTATACATCGGATTGCATGAAATCGAGTAATCCATAAAAATTTTGACCATTAGCATTTTGAGCATATAAAGAAAAGTAATACAGTCGCACCGCCATCCCGAAGCCCCAGCCGCCGTGCTGCCCTTGGCCGTGCGACAAATGGACGTTGTTTTTGGCAAGGGCGTCTCGGGCAGCTTGTTGCTCGGGCGTAAGGCGGGTGGTGGTCATCAGCTGGACGGGACAGAATCCGTTTGGTCCCGTGCATCCCTTGGTTCAGCAGCATTCGGAAGTAGGCGTGATAGTCGTCGACAGTTGAGAGCAGCCCACCGCCGCCTGCTTGGAACGCTGGAGGTTTGCTTACTTGTAAATTCAAATTAACCAGATCGAATTATAACCAACACGAGGCATAAATCCAGTTTGACCTGTATTAACAATTTGAATGTAATCGAACATTTGCAATCCTCCCTTTGGTCCTTCTTCTTGAAAAGGACTCGGAATGTTCCAACGTATACCGATCACAACCGTTCCTTTTGGAATGTTCGTTTGGATAGAGCTTGATATAGGATCCTTTAAAATTAACCAATCATGCATTGTCAAATGAAATCGTTTATTTTTAGTTTGTTGCACAACCTGAATTCTTTGCAATGCTGTTTGTGCTACCTCAATAATTAACGGATCATTACTTTGTTTGATAAAAGCTCCCAATAGCTGTTGAGCATTAGAGCTTGCGATCCTACCTAAACTTAGTACAGCCCCTAACTTCACACCGTCACAAGGATGTTTAAGCAACTCGGCAAGATAGGGAATACCAGGGTCTCCTATCGCTTCCCATTCATATGAGCCTCTGAAAAAAACTTCATGATTTGAGGATGCACTGCACTTCAAATCGGTATCTCCAGCAGCTGTCCACCTATCGTAAAGTTCTTTAGAGTTGTATTTCTGAACACCGACAAGTAATTCAGTACCCGGCAATAGAGGAGCCGAATAATTTAAATGGTTTATTTCCTTTAGTGTTTCGACAGGTGAATGAAAACGAAAGGCTAAACACTCTAACGTGTCACCAGGTTGTATAACATAATAAGGATTTCCACCTGCTTGAGGTAAGTTAATACCTGTTTGAGGAATCATTAAAGGTGTTCCAGGAAAAATTCTATTTGGATCACAAATAATATTTGCTCTTAAAATTGCCTGAATAGAACTTCGAAATCTAACTGAAATATCATGTAAGGTATCATTTGCCTTTATAAAATACAGCATAGAAACCCTCCTTTATTCATTACATGGTGAAAAAACAATAAATGTTTAATTTTATGATCATAAAAAAACAGACGAAATTGTCTGGCTTAATACTTAAAGATTAAGCTTTATTATTTCGCCTATTAGTAACTGTATTATAAGAAAAGCGCAAGCGCCTTGATCAGCCTCGGGCAATTAAGACACCTATGAATAGAAGGAGTTTTTTGCCTTTAATTCAGAGTGGCTAGACCCTAGAGGCAGTCAAAAACGCGACGTCCTTATCTCTTGACTGCACTTGCACGTCCTGTGCTTCGGGGCTAGGCGCTGGAGCTAGACACAAAAACCAAGTTCAAATTTTTTACTTTCTCTATTGAAAAATAACTATACAATAGGCTTTTCTCTTTGAGTCATTTACCTATACAAAGAAAAAATAGACACATATCATGCAAAGGTAGGCAAAAATTGAGAGAGGTGGATGCTTAATGTATTACAATTATAAATTTAATGTTACACGACCAATACCAACATTTATGATGCCAGGTATGAATGGTGAAGGTGCGATGCCGATGCCGGGTATGAATGGCCAAGGCGCGATGCCAATTCCAGGTATGAATGGGCAAGGTACAATGCCAATTCCAGGTATGAATGGCCAAGGTACAATACCGTTTCCTGGTATGAATGGTGAAGGTGCGATGCCGATGCCGGGTATGAATGGTGAAGGTGCAATGCCGTTTCCTGGTATAAATGGTGAAGGTGCGATGCCAATTCCAGGTATGAATGGCCAAGGCGCGATGCCAATTCCGGGTATGAATGGCCAAGGCGCGATGCCGTTTCCTGGTATGAATGGCCAAGGCGCGATGCCAATTCCGGGTATGAATGGCCAAGATGCGATGCCGTTTCCTGGTATGAATGGTGAAGGTGCGATGCCGATGCCGGGTATGAATGGGCAAGGCGCGATGCCAATTCCAGGTATGGATGGCCAAGGTACAATGCCGTTTCCTGGTATGAATGGTGAAGGTGCGATGTCGATGCCGGGTATGAATGGCCAAGGTACAATGCCGTTTCCTGGTATGAATGGTGAAGGTGCGATGCCGATGCCGGGTATGAATGGCCAAGGTACAATGCCGTTTCCTGGTATGAATGGTGAAGGTGCGATGCCGATGCCGGGTATGAATGGCCAAGATGCAATGCCGTTTCCTGGTATGAATGGCCAAGGTACAATGCCGTTTCCTGATATGAATGGTGAAGGTGCGATGCCGATGCCGGGTATGAATGGGCAAGGCGCGATGCCAATTCCGGGTATGAATGGCCAAGGTGCGATGCCAATTCCAGGTATGAATGGCCAAGGTACAATGCCGTTTCCAGGCATGAATGGGCAAGGTACAATGCCGTTTCCTGGTATGAATGGCCAAGGTGCGATGCCGTTTCCTGGTATGAATGGCCAAGGTGCGATGCCGTTTCCTGGTATGAATGGCCAAGGTGCGATGCCAATTCCAGGTATGAATGGCCAAGGTACAATGCCGTTTCCAGGCATGAATGGGCAAGGTACAATGCCGTTTCCTGGTATGAATGGCCAAGGTGCGATGCCGTTTCCTGGTATGAATGGCCAAGGTGCGATGCCGTTTCCTGGTATGAATGGCCAAGGTATGGTGCCGATAATGATGCCAAATCTACCGTATCCTTGCGGTTGTTGAGTATCTCAATAGCATTTCGAAGGGGTATTTTTAATTAGATTACATTCTCCTGTGTAAATTATAATTATTCCTACTTTCAGGAAAGGGCATCCTCCAGGATGCTTTTTAAAAAAGATCGAGTCAACGTAAGGATGTTAGAAGATCTTTTTATAAGCATTTATTTTATCAAATAACAAGTAGCATTTTATAATATATTATATTTTAGTATCTAAAATGTAGGTGTTTGTAAAAAATTAAGTGTAAATACGGGTAGTACCAGCGAAGTTGCCTCAACCACAATAAGAAGATTTCCTCTATGATCATTTGTACCAACATAAAATTTATGTGACAGTATTTTGTTACATTCAGTCAGATAAATACCTAATGATTCAAGAGTTTAATTTTATTCCGATTTCATATTGCGGTTTATAGCCGCTTCGTTGGTATTCGGCCGTATACTATACAAATCTAATTTCCATAGTGAGAGGTTATCGATAATGAAAAAGGATCTTTAAAGAATCCTTTTTTAAAGAAACTCACCATGATCAGATTTGATAAGAAAACGTATACCTTTTCATCTTTTTCCTTCAACCATAATAAAATCACAAAAGAGCTGCATAATAATAGCTCTTTGTAATTTCCTGACTGATTAATTTTTAGATGTATAGATTACTTGAGTTCCTGCAATGAAATCATGTATAGATCGTTTATCTTTTCTTAATCCAATCATACATGCACTAATAATGAAGGCAATTCCAAGTGTTACAACATAAACAAGGGAAGCTAAAATGTAACGTTTCAATGTTGTACCAATTCCTACTTTCTTGCCATCTGTACATACAATTTTAATCCCTACCACTCTTTTACCAACTGTAAAACCTGACCATATCACAGGGATAATCAGATAATATAAAAAATTAATGCCATTTACAAATATTTCTGTTGCCATGTCAGATACCCCTAGTAACATACAAATAAAATAAAATGGTATAAGTAATAATCCATCAATAATAATTGAACCTAATCGAATCCAAAATCCTGCTGCTTTATGTTCATTCATGTTGTTTATTCAACCTTTCTAATAGTATTGTTCATATTTTAATGTTTTTTCTTACAATTGCATACAGGAATAATATAACACTCACCTTTTTCATCGGAATTAAATAGGAATCTCTATATGAAATGTCTTTTAATCTTCTGGGACCAAGTTGGAAAAGGTGCCAACTTGCTTAAGGGATGCGCAATTTTGATGAAGATTTGAAGTTTAAATGAATCGGTTTACTTCTTTACTTAACATTCCACCTAGAACAGGTGCTGGCCCGCAGCTGAATATGTATTCCAAGCAACATTATATCCTAAGAAGTTGTTTTCCCGCTGCACTCGGACCTTCGATACAAATTCATTGCTTAATTGAATTAAACACCAATTACAGGAAGGTTAATGAAAGGAATAAAGGAATATTTCAATATGTATTTGATCCTTTGGAATCTAATTAGAATAACATGAGGATAATTGAACAATAATAAGGGAAACTTAATCAAAAAAGGAATACCTTAACATGATTGGACTTGTTTTTGCCACATTATTTTTAATTTAATTGCCTCTAGAACTAATAAACACCACAATAAAAATCAAATTTTACATATCTGAACATTTACCATTTCTTTGCAAGGGCTTGTTGATTTGTACATTGATTGTAAAATATTCAGCTTATTGGTATTTTGATAAAGGAGTGGATTGGACTTCTCTTCCTGCTCTCACATTGCTTATTCCACCGATAAATATGATGTTTTTTAATTGGTATCGCGTTGGATACACATTGTTTAAATGTATAATGTATGATTTTTATTGGGTATTATTTATGAATTGATCGCTTTAGAACCATGGGGTTATTTTAACTATGGATGGTGGAGCTTATGGCATTCTGCACTTGTAGATCCTTTTTTATTATTGTTTGTCTTAAATTATTATAAATGGATACGTAAAATTGAGCGGGGAGATGAATGTGTTATTACGGAATCAAATGAACAAAACTGCTTATTATCAAAGATTTTTTCGTCCATCTTGTTTCAGTTTTGATATCCGCGCCAATACTGGGTTTCTCCCATTGAAAGCAAAACTGCCCTATTAATCAGCTTTGCAGTTAACACATAAGATTCGAAAGAGGAAGTTAAGAGATGAGTGAAACTTAATAATAAAGTTATGCATAGACCAATCTAAAAAACCCCATTTTCCCAACAAAAAAATTGAAAAGTGAAGTTTTTTTCGTTACTCCGTAAATCCGCCCGTTATAGAACAGCATGATTTGCTTACTTTATATAGATATCATGTACTAAAATTCAGCACATACTATCCTTTTTATTCTGCAATTAAGTGGTACTTCTTTAAGTTTGCGACGATTAATTTAATCACTATAAAGTTCCTTGTTTAATTTATTTTACCAAAACAAAATATCTCTTCGTTCGGTCAACGATTCGATGGCCACGACCCTTGCATTTTTCTTAACTGAATAATTTGGCCTGAATGATAAGCATCATGAAGCATGATGTCCAGTAATTTCCCCTCAAGTGAATTTTGATCAAGCTCTCGGTCGGAAATTGTACTCAATACCTGCCTTAACTTGCGTTGAGCGTTTTCGGAACGTTCAACGACTTTCTCCCATTCCTTATCATCATTAGATTGATCGGTAAAATAAAAAGTTTCATCACCGTCGAGATTATGTGTCCATTCACGGCCTTCCAAGTTTGCAGCAAGTCTCTCTTTGTAATAAATAAGATGATTAACGTTCTCCCAAATGGTTTTAGTTGCCTCTCCAGATGGTTTCCAGATCGCCTGATCGGCTGTAAGTCCTTCTATAGCATGTTTAAACGGTGCATACCAACTCTCTTGATCGAATGTTGAATCTAGTACATTTAAAAGTAAGTCAATTCGTTTCAAAGTCATCTCCTCCTTGAATATTTAGAATTTGAATTACCTCTGTATAAGATTCGGCATTTTTATAAAACATCCTGTTTTTTAACAATCCTGCTATTTCTTATTTAACAATCTGGTCCGATACACGAAAAGACTTTTAATACAGTTTGCTGTTTCATCCACTTAAAAAATAACTCTATCTTCCATCTATTACGATAAAGAATACTTATTACTTCTGCAGTTATTTTGGCATCATTGGCAATGATTTCATTAGTGTTTCCCTCGCTATCAACGGTTTCGATTAAACGTAAAGGGTATTTCTCTTTTCCTAAATATACAATTGCTTCTCGCTTAATAGAAGAATCCGAAGGGACAGGGACTTCCTCAACCACTTGAATAACCGTATTTTCCTTAATCCGAGTAACAAAGCGAATTCCTTTTACAAAAAATTCTTCGAATTTACTAAAATCGAAATAGCCGCGACCAAATATATGTAGAGCACCATGTTCGTTGACTATGAAGTGATCTAATTGCGTCTGGTCTGCAGGGCGTGCAGGAGTAAGGATTAGTCGATCAGGATACGTTATACCACCATGATGTACAACTCTTGTATGCATCTTGATTCCTGCTGTAAACCTGTTTTTTGATGCCCAAGGATGCTGACTCAAACAAAGAGTAATAGTAGATGAGTCAATCAGATGAAGTTTACCAAGTATTCTATTTGTTTCTTTCAGTCCAATTACCTGACATACTTTTTGAATTAGATGATTCAAAACAGCTTGGAGAATTTCAGGAGGACTATCTCTTAGCTTCCGTGACAATTGAGATTTACTTATGCTTTTTAAACCTAGTTCTTCTTGTAAAGCTCGATTATTATTAAGTTGAAAGCTTATATCCGTCAGACTGGAAATCTGATGCAATTGTGCATAGATAAACAGCTTTAAAAAGTTAATGCATCTAGCTTTTTTATGTATTTATCTAAGTTCAGATGAGAAGACATTTTACATAATATCTTTTCATCCATTGGATGTAGGTATTCCTTAAATACTGTTTTTATGGTATTCTTGTCCATGAGTTCTCCTTATAATTAGGATTTGGACAGGACTTTGTACCTTCAAAACTAATCATAAGGATTTTTTTGTTTACAAACAGTTAGAATCCCCCAAAATGCCCCTATAATTGAAATTTAATTTTCCTTGACAATATAAAATTTATTTAATGCAACGCTAGTGCCAATTGGTGGAATCTTATAACGTCTCAGGTGCACCTGAATCGACATCAGGGAATGGTTAGAGGGTAAGTTATTCTGACAACATAGTGTTGAGAGGAGAAATTGAAAAACAAAAAGGGGTTCAAAGCAATCCCCGAACGTAACCAAATGCAAACACTTCTTCACTTAATAACAAGCAGATCAGACAGCCATTAATAGCCTTTATCTTTCCGTTTACGGTCAATGCCTTCAATATGATTAACACACCGTTGTTTTCTTTCAGCCATCACCGCAATAATATTTTTGCTGAACCTATAATACTCTTATCACAGGCAACAAGAACTTTTTGTATACCCAATTCTCTTCGTTACCAAGTTAGATAGTTACGAAAGACTAAAAATCCAAGCAATATAAAAAAAGCTATAATAAAAATCGCTTCTAAAGTATGTTTTTTTGATGCTTTCTTTTGTTGCATGCTTTCTCTATATTTTTGTTGTATTTTTCTCTTTTTATGGTCTAATATCATATGGACCCCCTATAAAAGGATGAAGCCATTTATTCTTGAACTTCTAATATCAACTTTTTTGTTTCTTGAGACAATTCTTACTGAAGGTCTTAATATTAAATGAAAGCATCTGTGAATTTCAATATGTTCCTGTTCCATTTGTTCCATCATGTATTCCATTAGAATTGATGCCATTTTGATTTAAAATTTCCCCTAGCTTTTCATCTTGTATAGTTTCATCGGGTGGAGTCATTCCAGATTTTCTTTCAAAATAAACAGCAATACCACCTATAATAACGACAGGTATTAACATATATAACCAAATCACATTAACACCTCCATCATATAACTTATTATTTATCATAACATTTATTTTTACTTTTTTTAACATTTTTCCCTTGAATTAATATGCACATTAATACAACAACAAAAGCCGAAGCGCCTTGTTCATCCTAGAGCAAATAAGACGCTCATGAATAGAAGGTGTACTTTACCTTCTATTCATAAGTGGCTTATGAGCTAAAACAAGGACAAAAAAGACTAGAAGAGGGCCAGGAAAAATTGCAAAAAACCTTTTTGAAAGTTTAGGTGTTTACACACAAAAACTCGTTGACCATGTTGACGATAAACCTGAAGTTTTATATAAGAGAGTTTTTAAAGCAGAATCAGAATTAGAAAGATTAAGCAGACAGTAGTTAATGTAAACCTTTCTGTCTTTTTCCTTTGCTTTAACTTTATATTTTCTGCATACACTTATTTTTGATTAAAATATGTATATCTTATGGACAACACACTCTTCGGAAATCATGTGAGTGTCCATAGAAACGCTCTCGAGCACATAATTTTTATCTACTCAATCTCCAATAAAATCGTAAAGTTTATGCCTATTTTCACGTCGTTTCTCCACAAGCAAATTTGCATACACAATCCTGTAAAAATAGCCTTCAAAGGTTGAATGAATTTTACCAAGCTTTTTAGCAAATACCGTTTGTTTAAAGGAATCCACGATACAATACATGACCTCATATATGTTTCTTTCCAAGTCGAGCTTGTTATAGGCGATCAGCACTCTTTTCCATAGACCGTAAATCTCAATGGCATTGAAAAAGGGTTTTGCTGCTTCGATAAATTCTTGATGAACCGAGTCTGGAAGATAGCTGGCATCTAATTGGTGTAGAGACGGCTCTGACGGTTTGCTTACGTCATTAGGTTCTTTTTTCTTCTCACAGAGTGAGCTTTGCTTGTTCTCTGTTTTATTAGGAGTGTCAGGTAGAGTGACATCTTGGGGTGACTTGTTATGTTTTAAAGCCTCAACCGATGCAAACGGCTGAATAACTAAAAGATTGACCCCCTGCTTGCCATTCAACCTGGCAGTTGGGATCTTTTTAATAAATCCCTTCTCTTCCAGCACATTCACCGCACGAATCACTGTCCGCCGGCTCATCTTAATCTGCTCCGCAATGTACTCATATTTAGCATAAGACACCCCGATCACCTTCACCGAATGCTTCCATATCACATGAAGAACAGAAAGCGTTCCTTCTGATAACTCTCCCTTATGCTTATACAGAAATCCACGGACAGCTTGGTCCATTTCATCAATTGTGTTGAATGATTGATGCTTTTGGATTGTTTCATAGTTTAGCTTTTCCATGTTAGCTAGCTCCTTTTTAGTAGATCAGCATCTCTTAGCGCTGTCACTTTACATATATAGGTGCAAGGGTGGTAGAGTAGCGTCTGGATCGAAATTTTTTTAGTTACATAGAGCAAAAGACTTATAAGAAAAAACATGCAACGTAATAGAAATAATTCCCAATTTACTAGAAATATGGTTTAATAGAGTAGGTAAGAAGATTTACAATATACTATTTTCGGAGGTTCTACATGAGAAAACACTCAATTCGTTCCAAGGTTATTTTCGCCGTGTTGTTTGCTTTGGTTGTTGGACTGCTGACTCCTTTTCAAACAAATGCTCAAACAACGAATATACCCGAAGCAGAAACATTACTTACCATTTCTGAACCAATTGAAGCTCAGTTTGAAGAAAATGAACAAGAACATTGGTATAAAATTGAGCTGAAAGAAAACGACATTAAAGATTTCACACATTACCGTATTCAGCTGCAATCTGAACAAGAAATGAATATAACGGTGTATTCAAGTTTAGAAAATGCAGCGAATAATGTGGCAATTGATCGTTATATGGGATATTCATTCCAAAACGAGGCAGCTGTGATTGATTTTCCAATCGGCTGGGAAGGTCCATATTATGTAAAGGTTGAATATTTTGCAGGTGAGGAAATACCTGTAGAAGAAGGAATGGAAGAGATTGAAATTCCAGCTCCTGTTTATACAATCGGCTATGAAGGAGTAAAACTTCCGCCTACAGATGGCGCAGCTGCTGTAGAGGAATGTCCTGTTGAGTTGAGTACAAAGCAAAGAGAATATGGAAAAACCATGTTACAAAACTTAAGAACCATTCGAGAGGATGTCCTTGCAAATACAGATAAAGGGAAGGAACTAACTGCCCTTTACTATAAAGTTGCTCCATTCCTAAGTGCAGAATTGCTTCTCAATAAATCACTTCGAGACCAGGTTTATCAAGATCTCGTGCAATTGAAGGCAGTATTTGCTGATGTAGCGAAAAACGGAAGCAGCAGCACCTATAAAATTACAGCTAAAGATCAGGAAGCGATTAACCGCTTATATACGACTGTTCTTGATTCTGTTCCTGCCTCCCTCAAAGAACAAGTTGAGCAGACAGGAAAGCAAGTCGGCATTTCAAATGTAACGAACTACACTGTTCAAGCGATTCTGGAAAAAGCAGGACTTGCCCTGCCTAACGCAAGCGACAGCGGCCAATTGATTGTAAAACTTAAAGAAGGCAAAAAATTGAGTGCTGTCCAATCAAAAATCAAATCATACGGAATTAAATCAGTAGATAAGCTTGATGTAAAGCAATCTGCGATTCCGAATGCGTTTGTACTAGAAACGAGCGGCAATGCTTCTGATGTTAATGCATCCGTGACAAAGATCTCTAAATTACCTGAGGTTGAGTTTGTTGAGCAGATTAAAGAGTATCGTTCCCTAGCAGCGGATACTCAATATCCTTACCAGTGGTCCCTTAAAAATGCCGGCAATGATGGCGGCAAAAAAGGAGCCGACATTCAATATGAACAGCTTCAAGAGCTTCTAAAGGATAAACAGCTTGATGATACTGTCATCGCAGTAGTCGATACTGGAGTAGATCATACTCTTGCTGATTTAAGTGGAGTCGTACTTGAAGATCAAGGCTACAACTATGTAGCGGATAACAACAACGCAATGGATGACAATGGACACGGTACACATGTGTCAGGAATTATCGCAGCGAAAGCTGACAATCATTACTCTATGGCCGGAATAAACAGCCATGCAAAAATTCTTCCGGTTAAGGTTCTTGATGCTAGCGGAATGGGTGATACTGAATCAATTGCTTACGGTATTATTTACGCAGTGGATCAAGGCGCTCAAGTTATTAACCTAAGTCTTGGCGGTACTTACAGCCGCATGTTGGAATATGCATTGAAATATGCGTATGATCACGGCGTAACAGTCGTGGCAGCATCAGGTAACGATGGAATGGAGGAGCTTTCCTACCCAGCCTCTTCGAAATATGTGACAGCTGTAGGGGCTACGAACAAAATGGACATCGTTTCAGATTATTCAAACTATGGCACAGGTATTGACCTTGTTGCTCCTGGAACAGACATTCCAAGCTTAATGCCGGACGGAAATGTCACGTATGCGACAGGAACATCGATGGCAGCACCACATGTTGCAGCAGTAGCAGGATTGATTCTTTCTCATAATCCTGATTTAACACCGAAGGAAGTAGAAAAGATCCTGACATTATCTGCGGACAATGTTAAATTCGAGGAACAAGATAATCCATTGAATGGATACCTTCCTGAAGAAGAATCAGACGTTCCAGCAGAAGCAATGTCTACAGAGTACGACAATGTATCAGGCTGGGGAAGATTAAATGCTCCTGAAGCCATTTTAGCCATTGACAGAGCAAATGAAATCGTAAAGGAGCGCATTTCAGGCGCAACCCGTTATGAAACAGCTGTAGAGCTTTCTAAAAATGGCTGGGAGGAGTCTGAAGTTGCCGTCCTTGCAACTGGAAACAATTACCCGGATGCATTAAGCGCGACACCTCTTGCTTACCGTTACAATGCACCATTGCTTTTAACAAATACAAACCAAATACCTGAAGCAGTGCAAGAAGAACTTGAGCGTTTAAACGTATCTGAAGTGATTATCATCGGCGGAAAATCAGTCATCTCACCAAACGTTGAAGAAGAACTTGAAAGTCTTGGCATTGAAACAATTACAAGAATCAGCGGAAAAGACCGGTATGAAACTTCTGTGAAAATTGCAGAAGAAATGGGAGAAGTATATGGAGCAGTAGTGGCAAACGGCCAAGGATATGCAGATGCACTATCGATCGCACCTATCGCCTCTACTCTGGACATGCCGATTCTATTAACAAAGAAAGAGGATGTACCGGTTTCTGTCCAAGAGTATGTTGAATCAAGTACGATTGAGTTTTCGTTTGTCATTGGCGGAACACAAGCAGTATCAAATGATGCAGCTAATACTTTCCCTAATCATGAACGTCTAAGAGGTGAAACTCGCTATGAAACAAATAGTGTGATCATCGATTACTTCTCAGACATGCTGAACATGTCAACACCATTCATTGCTACAGGCAATAATTACCCAGATGCCCTTGCAGGTTCTGCGTTAGCAGCAATGCATGGAAGCCCAATGATCCTAACAGATCCGGCTGAAGCAAAACAAACAACAATTGATACAATTTCTGCATACGCAGATTACGCTTCAATGTATTACATCATCGGAGGAGAAAAAGCCCTTCCGAACGAAGCAGTTAACGCTTTATTTGAATAAGCACTAAGCAGCAAGCAGCGAAAGGAAAACATCTCGTTTTTCTTCCGCTGCTTTTTATTTTTCTCAAAAACTATCAAACCACCGCTACTCTACCACCCCCTTCCCTATATATAAAGGGTGAAAGGAGGTGATGAAGCATGGCGGTTGCAGCTATACTAGATTCCCAATTAAGCCTTGTGTTCGACATGGGCTTGGATGAGAACGGAAAAGCAAAGACGAAACGCAAAAACTACAACAATATCAAAACCTCAGCAACACCTGATCAATTGCTTCAAGCAGCACAAGCAATTGTAAGCTTACAAACTGAAACGCTATTATACGTTGAGCGTAACGACACGAACCAAATCACGGCATAAGTTTTTTAGGAGAAAACGATAGAAAAGAGGAAAGTAACATGGCAAAAACACTTGAACTGCAATTTTTAAATACAGCTGGGAAAACAGTGAAGATCAGCGTTGATTCACCAATTGAGCCCGTTGACCAAGCTGCACTAAACGCAGCAATGGATCAAATTTTAGCCGCTAATATTTTCACCTCTACGGATGGGGACTTTGTTGCTAAAAAAGGTGCAAGAATCATTGATCGTAATGTGACGGATATTTCGCTCGGGTAAGCGGGTTGGGGGCTGACAGATTGCTGTCAGCCCTGTTACGTTTATTAGTTGGAGGAAATGATGTTTTGTTTTATCGGTGATTTTTCCGGTTTATCGGCGAGTTCACAATTTTATCGGCGGTTTTTTCATTTTATCGGCGAGTTCCTGAATTTATCGGCGGTTTTTTCATTTTATCGGCGAGTTCACAATTTTATCGGCGGTTTTTTCATTTTATCGACGAGTTCCTGAATTTATCGGCGGTTTTTTCGGTTTATCGGCGAGTTCCTGAATTTATCGGCGGTTTTTTCAGTTTATCGGCGAGTTCACAATTTTATCGGCGCTTTTTTCGGTTTTATCGGCGAGTTCACAATTTTATCAGCGTTTTTTCCGTTTTATCGGCGAGTTCACAATTTTATCGGCGCTTTTTTCAATTTATCGGCGAGTTCTCGATTTTATCGGCGGTTTTTCCTGTTTATCGGCGAGTTCCTGAATATATCGGCGGTTTTTCCGTTTTATCGGCGAACCCTAATTAAATGTGAGTGTAAAAAAACCCCTTCTACATGGTACATAAAAAGGGTGAGTACAACTACTCATTAGATGGTCTTGTGTTTTCCAATATCGATGCATTACCTAAAATTTCTTGAGCCACCTCTAAGGGTTCTTTGTCAGTTGTCTCTAATAGATACAACCGATGTAAGCTAGATATTTCAAATTCTTTGTGTAAGAATAAAGATCGTTCAATTAAGTATGAGTCTCCCCGCTGATGAAGTCGCTCACGTAATTTGGCTTCTTTTGCCGTTAATACGACATATTTGATCTGCACATTCAGATCTGAAACCTGCTGACAAAACCATTCTAATTCTGTTTCCACTACATAATCAATCACGACATTGTAGTCATGCAAAATGACGTTTCTCGTCAAGGAAAGAATGTTGTTCCAATTGATTTCCAAGCGCTCTTCCCAGGACAGCTCTGAATCATCAACAATCATTGCATTGAGCAAATCCCCTTCAATTAATACACCACGATCAATCATACGGGCAACCTCCTTTGAAACAGTCGATTTGCCCACTCCGCAAGGACCGGAAATGATATAGATGGTATTATGATTACTCATTTCTATTCAACCCCTTTCTTTTCAAACCTACTGGTAATGCTAATTTTCTCCCATCCTCTAATAGTATAGTATCCTACGATTCTTATAAAACAAAAGCCAAAACCGATCTTACTCTGTTTTGCCATCTCTCCCTTAAAAATAGGTTAATGAATCAAGGATATCCTGAAGACTTAGCTCTGCACATGCCATTGAGGTATCAGCAACTCCGTAATACATCTTAACAACATCGCCTTCTACAAGGACGCCGCATGAGAAGACAACATCGCCAAAGAATCCTTCCTTCTCATATGGAGCATCCAGTTCAACTAATGGATGCTCTGAGCGGGCAATGACCTTTGTCGGATCATTCAAATCTAATAATACCGCTCCCATGCAATAACGGTGATCCTTGCTTGCCCCATGATAAAGTTCTAACCAGCCTTTATCTGTTTTAAACGGCACAGCTCCACCGCCGATTCGGCCATCATCCCATTTTCCAGCTCTTAGCCCAATCAGGTTATCTTTTAGCTTTCCATCAATTTGGAATAGAGGTCAATCCAACTTATATTCTCTCGAATGTCAAGAAGAAGAGAACGAGATCTTCGGGGCAATTGAACGGTTACCAAAAAAGCCCACCGCCTGGTTTTGTGTAAATGATGGATTTGGTTTCCTGGTCAGCTCCTACCTCCAACAATCAGGCTTCAAAATTCCTGAGCAAGTCTCGGTTTGCAATTTTGACAATGGACAACTTTCCCAGCTCTCTACTCCAAAAATCACAACAATGGATATTGATCTAAAGCTCTATGGAAAAAAAGCAGTTGACCGCCTAATCTGGCGAATCAGCAACAAAGACGCTGTCTGTCAGGAAATTCTCTTACCTACTACGTTAATTAATCGGGCATCAACTGGTCCGGCCCCAACAAATTGATATGCAGGAAAACAAACATGTTTAATATATGGTTTATTTCATGTATGATAGGAATATAATTAAAAAGAGAAGTGCGCTAACACTTCTCCTTACAGCCTCTACCGTCAGGGTAGTGGTTGTCAATGTTTATTTTTTCTGAGAACCACCCTTATGCTTCCAACGGCGCGGGGTGGTTTCCTTGTTTTCTAATACGTTTTTTTCCGAAAGAAATAAGCACTTACTTCTCGTACAATTCCCCTTCATTTTAAGGTTTATGTCGTGTATAATAAGAATATAATAAAAAGAGAAGTGCTGCGAACACTTCTCCTTACAGCCTCTACCGTCAGGGTGGTGGTTGTCAAAACTTATTTAACTTGAGAACCACCCTTATGCTTGTGACGGCGCGGGGTGGTTTTCCTGTTTTCTAATACGTTTTTCCGAAAGAAATAAGCACTTATCTCACGTACAATACCCTTCAGAGCTTCTCGTAGAAATTCAAGAAATGTCTCCATGATTATCACCTCCTTTCCTTTACAGAAAGAAGACTGACAACCAACCACCCTCACAATATTCAGCTGCAAGTCTATTCTAGCATGTTTTTCTAATTATATTACTTCCCATCTTTCGACAAAATTCTTATGCACCATACCTCTTATATTTACACCAATCAAAAAAATTTTAAATTACACGCTACTATGCACTCCTCTTCCCTATATATAAAGGGTGAAAGGAGGTGATCGAGCATGGCGGTTGCAGCATTACTAGATTCCCAATTAAGCCTTGTGTTCGACATGGGCTTAGACGAGAACGGAAAAGTGAAGACGAAACGCAAAAACTACAACAATGTCAAAACCTCAGCGACACCTGACCAATTGCTTCAAGTTGCACAAGCAATTGTAAGCTTACAAACTGAAACTCTATTATACGTTGAGCGTAACGACACGAACCAAATCACGGCGTAAGGTTTTTAGGAAAAAACAATAGAAAGGAGGTAAGGACATGGCGAAAACACTTGAGCTGCAATTTTTAAATACAGCCGGGAAAACAGTGAAAATCAGCATTGATTCACCAGTCGAACCCGTTGATCAAACTGCGCTAAACGCGGCGATGGATCAAATTTTAGCCGCTAATATTTTTATCTCAACAGATGGGGACTTTGTTGCTAAGAAAGGTGCTAGAATCATTGATCGTAATGTGACGGATATTTCGCTTGGATAAGTGGGGGTGGGGCTGACAGGTTGGATGTTGTCAGCCCTATCGTTCTAACATTCATTATTTGGAGTAACCTCGCATTTTTATCGGCGGAATTTACTTTTTATCGGCGTTTTCTCGGCGGAATTCCATTTTTTTCGGCGTTTTCTCGATTTTATCGGCGGAATTCCATTTTTTTCGGCGTTTTCTCGATTTTATCGGCGGAATTTACTTTTTTTCGGCGTTTTCACGATTTATCGGCGGAATTCCATTTTTTTCGGCGTTTTCTCGATTTTATCAGCGGAATTCCATTTTTTTCGGCGTTTTCTCGATTTTATCGGCGGAATTCCATTTTTTTCGGCGATTTTCCAATTTTATCAGCGGAATTCCATTTTTTTCGGCGATTTTCCAATTTTATCAGTGGAATTTCATTTTTATCGACGTTTTCCCGATCTTATCAGCGATAAAATTCACAGCTGCTAATCTACTTAAAAAAGAGGTGAAAGACATGGAACAGTGGTTATCTGTTATAAGCGAGGTTGGCTTTCCTATTATCGTAACTTTATATTTGTTAAATAGGATTGAAAGCAAGCTGGATACTTTGAATCAGTCGATCCAGATGCTTCCTTCTCAGTTGCAAAAGCAGTAGCGCGGAACGTGTAAAAAGGACATGCGTAAAAGAATCACTAAAAATAACTGATTCTTTTACGCCCCTCCTACCAAGACACCAGCACCATTATGATTTACAGAGATTTAGCCATACTTTTACATTCATTTACAATAAGATCGTTTATACTATAAATAGGTAAAATGAACCACTTCAGGAGGCGATTTCATTGAATGATAGAGAAGATTACCTTCAAGACTATATTTCCCGCAAGGTTTCACAACAAGTAAATGAATACGGGGATGAAATTGAGCTGGAAACAATTCGATATTATGATCACTGCCGTGCGGTGGCAACCATTTGCCAGGAGAAACCTCCCTATAAAGATTACTTTGCTGAAGCGAAGGATCAAACGGTAAGGGGCGCTGCTAGAAAAGCACTCAAGGAGCTTTATTTACAAGCCTATTCGTCCTAGTTTACAAAACCTATATAATCAAAAAGAGAAGTGAGCGAACACTTCTCTTTACAGCCTCTACCGCTACGTAGTCTTCATCCTTTTTGTTCGATTTCTTTTCCGTAAGACAGCGACCATAAACAGCAATAGAGGAATAAGGATTTGCACAAAAAAGGAATAAACAGGGAAAACGATAAAGTTATACTCGCTTTCCACCATTTTGCTGGGGACTCCCCAAATGGAGAACAATAAGGTCAAAAAACCTAACGGAAATACGAGCGGCCGGTAATCGGATAGATTCAGCCATTGAGCCGTACATAATACAATAGCATAGAAAACGACTGAAAATTTGATGAAATTTCCCGCTACCCACATCGCCATGATGACCGACTCAAGATGTTCCAAAAAATCAGCGATGCTAATGTACTGGGAAGCTGCGAATAGCGGATATAAATACCTGGCTGTATTTCCCCCAAATAGAAAAAGAATAACAAAGTTCGTTGCGATAAACGTGATCATGACTGAAAACACAGAGATCATGCCCCATTTCCCTCCTTTTTCAACGTCAGTTAAATAAGGAAATAGAAATGACACTAGTATAAATTCAGCAAACCAGCCGCCTGGTGCAATCGCTCCCTTCATTGAAGGCATAAGACCATGCTCCAAAATAGGGAGCATATTTTTATAATCCAATTCAGGAAGAAGCAGTATAATAATGATTACCGTAGATAAAACATAAAGAGGAATAAAAAACTGAGCAGTCCTTGCCATTACTTCTATCCCTCCTCTTACAGCAAAGGTACAAACCAGGACCATTGTTGAGATAACGACAATAATCGGAGTGTTTGTTAAAAAAGCTCCCGTAACGAAATCTCCATAAATTCGAATCCCTCCACCATTCATTTGGATATAAAAGACCAAATAAATAAAGCCGAGGATCTTACCAAGGATTCGACCCATAATAAGTTCGCTGTATTGTATAATTGTCTGTCTTGGATACAACTTATGTAATTGAAAGGCGATATAAACTGCAATAAAACCTAAGAGGGAAGCCCATATCGGCGAGACCCACAAGTCGTTCTTGGCATATTTCGCTGTCACTGCCGGAACAGAAATAATTCCAGTCCCCACGATTACAGGGTACATCATGATTGCCATCTGTTTAGCCGAAATCTTCCCTTTCTCAATCATTTTCATTCACCTCATCATGATGTATACATGCCTTTTCTATTCCTTATTTTTGAAGCAGCTTACCAAAAGGTTTAAAAATCATATCAATTAAATCAGTCGGTCCTGGCATATCCGGAAAATAAACAAGAAGAACAGCCAGCAGCCATCCTGAAATCGTTAATGACACGAATGCACATTTTTCCTTTTTCTGATTCTTATTCATTTTCGGCCATTCATATAGTGTAATAAGAATAGCAACGACTGTTATCCCGAACACAGATGCCAAATTCATTTTCCTTTTACCTCTTTTTCCGGTACTCCTTGCGGTGAAGTGGACATTCCTGGTCTTCTTATATACGCTTTCGTTTTTATTTCAACTTCTATTTCCGGAAATTTCTCGTCCCACTGATGCTTTACTTTTGACCACTGTTTTGGATAGTGATGGTGAAACACTTCGGCAAAACCAAAAATGTCTGTTTCCATCTCTTTTTGAACTTGATCAAGCGTCATGCGAATTCGCTTATCAATATCTTGTTCTAATTGCTTTTCAAGTTTTTGCGCAATCTTAGGATTCATCAAGTTTAATTTTGTTTCATTTTCTACCGCATCATCTTCCGTGACAATTTTAACGATCATTTTCCATTTTCCATTATTTATTTTTGGGATCAGCTTCGTTCTAGAACGGAGGAGACTGAAGGAAATCTGGCCATCAGCGTCTTTTGGCTCCACCGTTACGGATGCTAATTCGATTTCATCTCTTAACCATAACACTCCCCTAGTTACACGATCATCGATTCGTCCTGCCATTTTATCCTTCTTAAAAACAGCCGTTCCGTTCATGCGTAAACCACCTTTACCTCCAGTTTCTTCTGCCTCTATCCATGGCAGTGCTGTCGCTCCCGCCTCGCCGCTTAACCCCTGCAGCAAGTCTTTCACGGTGACACTCATTCCAACTTTGAATTTTGCTAGTTCTCTTGCAATTTCTGCTGAACTTTTCTCTAAATCAGGAATAACTTTCAAAGCATCAGCGGCCTTACCGTCAGTGACAAATGTAAAAGCCCGGAGCCTGGGATCTGAGTGACGAGCGAAAAAATCAATGTGCTTCTGAATCCCTTCTTCGGCCAGCTTCTCACCGAAAATGATCACCCGATTATGTCCCCAAAAAATGCGGCGGGACACTTGTTCTTGAAGCCGGGACACGGCATCGAAGATTGTATTTCCAGTTGCCTTTTCAACAGTCGTCGGATTACCTCCTCCGCCTTGACCACTGCCCATTCCTTGTCCACCTCCCATAGCTTGCGGAACAGCCAATTGCACTGTAAGCTCTATCATATCGTCATCGGTTATATCAAGTCCTGCTGCCATAACAAGTGCTAAGTCATTGAGTTCTACTCGATCCCAGCAGCCTGTAAGGAAGAGTGTAAAAGAACATACGGAAATAGTGAGCATTCGTTTTACTGCTTTAAAAGAAATAGTCTTCATCCTTTTTCCCCTGCATGGTTTGTAAGGCTTTTAGAAGTTTTTTTACAAAAAATAGAAAGTAACAACAGTAACATTGGTAGAAGCGTTTGGATCGAGATTAAATAAAATGGTGAAGTAGTACCAAGAAAATGAGCCAGCTCTTCTAAATTCGGTGCAGACCAAATGCTGACGAGCGTTAATAGAAATCCAAGCGGAAAAACAATCGGCCTGTAGTCAGATAAATGCAGCCATTCTGCAGTACCAATAACACTGGCATAATAGAATACTGAAATTTTCACAAACGTACCCGCTACCCAAATCGCCATCACAATCGACTCAAGGTGTTGGAGAAAATCAGCTATACTTATATACCGTGCAGCATTCATAACCGGATATGTAAAGGTGGCTGTGATACCCCCAAATAAGAAAAGAGAGAACAAATTTGTTATCACCAATGTAACCATCACCGCAAACACCGAGATTATGCCCCATTTCATTCCTTTTTCCCTCTCGCCTACAAATGGGAGTAAGAAAGAGAGAAGAAAGAATTCTGAGAACCAGCTAGATGGTACCACTGCTCCCATTATAGAAGGCATAATCCCTTTCTCCATAACTGGAAATATATTTTTAGGTTCTAAATCTGGGATAAGTAATATAAGGATGAACAGAATCAATAAAATAACGACCGGAACAAAAATTTGTGCACTTCTAGCCATTACTTCAAGGCCGCCGTGTACGGCTAAGGCACATACTAGTACCATGGTTCCAATTACAACAATCATTGGAGTTTTAAAAAGAAAATTCCCAATGACAAATTCTCCGTACTCTCTTAATACAATTCCGTTTATATGTAAATAAAAGAATAAGTAAACAAATCCGATTACTTTTCCTGGAATGAAACCAAGAATTTCGACACTATATTGGATGACCGTTTGCTTCGGAAAGCGATTATTCAATTGGTATACTAAGTAAACCGAAAAAAAACCGATAGACGAAGCCCATATTGGTGACAGCCACATGTCTTGTTTTGAGAATGTTCCAGTAATAGCCGGCACTAAGAGAATGGCGGTTGCCATAATTGTCGGATAAATCATGATCGCCATTTGCAGGGCATTAATTTTGCCTTTCTCAATCATATCGACTCACCTCTCTACATAAAAGACATGTTTCATTACTATTCATCCCCATTTGTCGGATCTGGTTTCTGCCCAGTGGATTGCCGATATTTGTTATAACTCCCTGTAAAGTGAGGCCTTGTGTTCAGTTTCCACCATGGAGCACGAATAAGTACATCTTTCATATCGCGGAATTTCATTGGAGCCATCGGGCTTAAATACGGTACACCAAAAGAACGAAGTGTACATAGGTGGACGATAATTGTAATGATCCCAAGCATAATTCCAAGCAACCCGAGCGTCCCAGCAAGAAGAATCATCGGAAAGCGAAGCATACGAATGGCGATTGATGCCGAATACCGCGGAATTGTAAAAGAGGCAATCCCTGTAATCGCAACGACCATAACCATCGGTGCAGAGACAATTCCAGCGGAAACGGCTGCTTCTCCAATAACGAGGGCCCCGACGATACTTACTGCTGCTCCGACTTGTTTTGGGAGTCTTAGTCCAGCTTCACGCAACGCTTCAAATGTGACTTCCATAATTAAAACTTCAATAAGAGCGGGAAAAGGGACCTGCTCACGAGAGGCCGCCATACTAATCAAAAGAGTCGTCGGAACCATCTCATGGTGAAAGGTGATCACCGCTACATACAAGGAAGGTAAAAGCAGTGAAATCACAAGGAAAAGGTATCGAAGCCAGCGGATAGCTGTCCCGATCAGAAATCGTCCATAATAATCCTCTGCAGATTGCAACAACGAATAAAGAGTCGTAGGCACAACGAGAGAAAAAGGAGTACCATCAACTAGTATGGCCACACGTCCCTCAAGCAGGTTTGAGGTAACTACATCTGGTCGTTCAGTCTCTAAAACCTGCGGAAAAGGGGAATACGGGTTATCTTCGATGAATTCTTCTATCATTCCGCTTTCCAATATTCCGTCAATCTCAATTCGGCTTAGCCGGTTTTTGGTCTCTTCTATTAACGTCTTGTCTGCAATTCCTTCCATATACGAGATGACAACCTTTGTTTTAGTGTAACGACCTACTTCCATAGATTGCATTTTTAATTTGGGACTTCTTATTTTTCTTCGAAGCAAGGAAGTGTTTACACGCAGGGTTTCCACAAATGCTTCACGTGGTCCCCTGACAACCATTTCAGCTGACGGTTCCTCAACTGAACGTTTCTCCCATTTTGAGAGCCCTAACGAAAACCCCGTTTTCCTTTTATCTACAAGTATCACTGGATTTCCCAAAGAGATCTCATGTATGCACTCGAAAAATGTCTTGATTTCTTTCACATCGGAAACGGAAATTCTTTTTTCGATCAGACTATTAACATCGTGAAATTGCTCCTCTGTGTTCTGCATAAGCGGTGAAAGTACGTTGTCATCTATTTCTTCAATATTTGACAAACCATCAATGTAAATAAGAATGGCCTTATCTTTTCCACCTATAAAAAAAGGACGAAAGATCACATCAGAGCAATCTTTGTAAACGGAGCGGAACTTGTTTTCGTTATCAGCCAAGTTATCAGATAGGAGATCCTGTTCTTGCGTGAACTGTTCCGCTGTTGGTGTTTTTATTGCCGTTTTAGAGTGCAGCAGCTTTCGCCATATATGATTCATGATGGTCATCCTTTCCCATATTCCAATAAAAACACCATCTTTTATTATCTTTGTTTTATGTAAGGTAATTTATACCTATACGGAATAAATTCAAATAGGGACCACCAACTTGACATCAAACCCACACTACGACGGCAATATGAAGATCATTGTGATGAACGATGGATCAACAGAGAACGGTTGAAGAAGCATTAAGGGCAAAAACTGCATGATCCATTTAAACAAATGATCTATTACATTATGAGAAAATTAGCGATTTATAAAAATGAACAGTAGTTTATCAAATCGGTGTATTGCTTTATGGGAGGCTGCGCAACGGTTTAATGAAGAAAAGGGAGAGTTTTGGTCATATGTTTTTTCGTATATCAGCGGCCGGATGAAATCAGCTCTTACGAGAAAGGAGAAAAATAGAGAGGAAATGTAAACTTGAGAACGAAGGAAACCTTGAAGAATCGGGAGAAAGTGATGTTATCCACTTTCTATCAGAGTCCGTTATTGACGACATTTCCGGCCAATCAAAGCAAATGGTTAAAAGCGTACGGTCTTTATGGGAAATTACCAGCAATAGATAATGAAATAATTTGGATAAAATTAATGAGGCTGTCAGAAAGGAATCTTTTCTGACTTTCTGACAGCTTCTTATCATGAAATAGAACGTGAATACTTAACCCTTACTCCACTTTTAATTAAGTTGGGTGGAGTTTCCCCCTGTAATCCGGCAATTAAATTGGCTGCTCCTACCATTGCCATTTTTAAACGAGTTTCATAGGTGGCAGATCCAATATGCGGCAAAGTCACGACATTTTTCATTGAAAGCAATGGGTTTTCTGGTTGCACCGGCTCTTGAACATAGACATCCAGTCCGGCAGCAAGAATTTTGCCCGTTTTTAGTGCATGGATAAGGGCTTCCTCATCGACAGTTTTCCCTCTTGAGCCATTTACAAAAATGGCCGTTTCTTTCATTAACTCAAACTCTCTTTTTCCCATCATCTTTTCAGTCAAAGGTGTTAACGGTGTCATTAAACAAACGAAATCCGCTTGTTTTAAAAGTTCCTCCAACGAACAGTAAATAGCCTGATAATCTTGTTCCGCTTTTTCATTCCTAGAACGGTTATGATACAAAATTTGCATGTCAAACCCTAAATGGGCTCTTTTCGCAAGCGCCGTTCCAATTCCCCCCATCCCAATAATGCCTAATACTTTATGGTGGACATCTACCCCAAACCACTCTTCCCCTAAATTCGACTTCCAGTGGCCGTTCTTCACCCAATCGTCCAATTCCGGCATCCTTCTTGCCGCAGATAAAAGCAAGCCGAAAATGGTGTCTGCCACTGTGTCATTCAAAACCTCAGGAGTATTGGTAGCCATAATCCCCCGTTCTGTCAGTTCTGCAAGGTCGAGATTATCGTAGCCGACAGAGGTGTTACAAACTATTTTTAAATGTGGAGCCTGATCTAATAACTTCTTATCCACTTTTAACCCTGAACCCAATATTCCTTGGGCTTCCTTCAACTCTTGGAGAAATTCAGGATAGGTTTCTGCATCTAGTTTTCCAAAGTAAACAACGTCACAGGTATGTTGAATAAACTCTATTACCTTCTGATCTACTTTCTTATAAACAATTACCTTTGGTTTCATTCTTTATTCCTCCCTTCTTAGCTCATTTAGAAAAAGCTGATTGCTAATTGTACGGCTGACCATATGGCTAAGCCCGACGATAGAAATAGACACACATTTTCAAACCAGTTGTTTCGATAGTTCCCCATCAAACTTTTTTTGTTAGAGAGGATCAGCATTCCGATGGCAATGACCGGAAATCCGACAACATTTAACGCATTCACCACAATGGTAAGAGTAATAAACCCGGGCATACCAGGAATGGACCAAATAATCGGAGTCACGAGGACAAAAATCATGATCCACTTCGACATCGGATCTTTATTATATTGACCTTCATATTTGTCACGTCGCTTTTTATTAATAACATAATAAGCATCTGTGACTAACCGCGGATAACCAGTTGACTTCCCAACAATACTAGCAAATAAGACCGCAAAAACACCTAAATAAAAAATCAGCCAGCCTGTTTGACCTAATGCTAGTTGAAGAGCTTGACCCAAATCGGTAATGGTTTCTACATGAATATTATTTGGCCTTAAAATTTCCGCCCCTACAATCCAAATAGCCAAATTTATAACAATACAAACACCGATCGCAAATAACAAATCATTTCGTTGTACTTTTAAATGATTAGGATTTACCCATCCTTTCTCTTTCATGAAATACGGATGCACAAAGTTAGAGATAGAGCCTGCCACTGCACCAATAATTGAAACCGCCACCAAAAGCGCTCCATGGACACCTGTATCACTTGGAATACTAAAGCCGATCGTTCCTTTAACGATTTGCCCTACATCCGGTGTGGATTGAAAGGCTAAAACGAGGAAAGCAATGGTCATTAGTGCCAGGATAATCTTCATCACATTTTCGATTGTATTGTAAATATTTCGACCAATTAATAATAAAACTAATCCAACAACAATAACCGAACCTAGAAAAGGTTGATTGATATGCAGCAAAATCGATAATACTTCTCCAGCTCCCTTAATCATGTAGGAATTAAATAGATGTCCCATTATTAAGGCATAGCCAAATAGAAAGTAGCCAAAAAAAGGATGGAGTCGTCCATATCCTTCCAGCAACGTCAAACCTTCTGTATTACATAGTTGAAACCGAGCAATGACATTCACAATGAGATAACGAAGTAATAAGGATAAAGCGAGGATCCACATTAAACTATAGCCATAATCCGCTCCTGCTACCGATGAGGTCACTAAATCCCCTGCACCAAGCCACGTTAAAACAGCGAGAATACCTGGGCCATACGTACTTTTAAACTTCGTTATGATATTACTTTTCTTTTCCCTAATCTCAGGGGTGGTTACAGTAGATTCAGCAAGGTTTGATTCGTTTTTCACAGGCCTTCCTCCATTCAAATAACAATGTATTCGCTTTCATTTTTAGTGAACAAAACACCTTTAGTCTTGCTAGCTGAGCTTTTTAACGAGCATCACTTTGATATTGATGTCACCAAGTAAAAAAGTTCATGGGGGGTGGTTCCACAAATAGGCTTTAATGGATTCTGAAACAACATGATGGAAGGACATCTTTGCAGTCCGGTTTTTACTGCTTTGTAGTAGGAAATTTCAATAATCAAAGAAGAAAAAAATAATTAGTGTGACTTAAACTTAGTGGATTCTTACAAATTAAGTTCCTTACTTTTGATTGGTAACCTCCCTCTGTTTAATTTTTTGAATATTAATACTTTTATATAGTAAGACAAATTAAATTGTTCGTCAATATTTATTAACATATTTTTAAACGCTTCCATTCCTGTTATATTAGTAGTTTTTATCCTTAATAGTCCTATTGACTTATGTAATGTATAAACTTAAAATTTTAAACAAGGATATGAAGATCAAAAACGAAAAAGGTGTAAACATGAGTCTTAATCATCTCTCATCTCAAAATAGAAACACACTTGGAAGGGCTGCCTATGAGAAAATCCGGGAGGAAATTATCAATCTAAACTTTAAACCGGGACAAATGCTGTCGGAAAGCGAACTTGCTACGACTCTAGGAGTAAGCCGCACACCCATTCGAGAGGCTTTTTTAAGGCTCTCACATGAAGAGTTGCTTGAAATCCTTCCCCAGCGAGGTGCACGTGTTGCTTATATTTCATTGAAAAAAGTAGAAGACACCAGGTTTGTTAGAGAAAGCTTGGAAATAAGTGCGTTTAAATCAGTAGCGAGAGCCTGGAATCCCGCTGACTTACGTTATAAAGAAATGTATGAAAAAGCGATTCATCTGATTGAGGAACATCAACATGCTGTTTTAAAACAAGACCATGTCCTATTCATGCAATTAGATGAGGCTTTCCATCAACTGTTTTTAGATCTTTTGGATAATCCGACATTACTTTCGACCGTTTCCCAAATGAAAGGTCATTTACACCGTATGAGATATTTAGAGTTAGAAACTCCTAACCATATGTCAAATGTGATCAAGCAGCACCAAGAAATTCTTCAAGCCATTTCCTCTAAAGATGAGGCGGAAACAGAAAAAGTAGTAAGGCACCATTTTCATCATAAAAAAGACGAAGTACCAAAGGTCATAGACATGTATCCAGAGTATTTCAAATAAGAATAAGCCTATTCCACCAAACAGTGAAATAGGCTTATTTGTTATTCTATCCTTACCTCCAGAAGACAAATTGCATGCAGTTCCGATTGGATTTGACCTTATACGTTGGATGACAGACAATAATTTAGTCGTTCGTCTCCCGTTTTGTCCTTCATACTTGGATGAAGGACATAATTCAAACTATCAAGCTCAAATCTGGCATTCATTCCCGTGATGAAAGACATAACTTAAACTATCAAACTCAAATCTGGCATTCATTCCCGTGATGAAGGACATAACTCAAACTATCAAGCTCAAATCTGCATTTATTCCCGTGATGAAAGACAAGACTCAAGCCTTCAAAGCTCAGCTCTGCCCTTCATAACAAAAGCTATCAAACTAAGATTCCTTGGTTGAAGGACATATCCAGCAGTCTTTTAGTAAGTTAATATCACCTTCGTAACCGTATTTGGGTGATTTTTAGCGATTAAAATTGCTTCTTCAATTTGTTCAAATGGTAAGACGCTGCTGATAAAATTTTCAGCTATATCCTTGTTGTTCTGCAAGAAGTTCAGCACCTGCTGATACTTGTTAACACTATGCTTTGTCCCATGTAATTCAATATCTTTTTTCGTTAATAATAAGCCGGGTAATGTGATCTCCTCTCCTGTTAATCCAACAATTACGATTCTCCCTCCGGCGCTAACAAGATGCACGGTTTGTTCAATCGTTAACGGAATACCAGCCGACTCAATTACAATATTTGAGCCTTCCCCATTTGTCATTTCGTCAATCGCTTGAATCACGTCTGTTTCCTTTGAATTGACTACAACATCAGCACCATATTCTTTTGCACGGGTTAATCTTTCCGGGACAACATCAACTGCATACACTGTGACATGATACTGTCTTTTAATTTGTGCTAATATGTTTAAGCCGATGGGACCCATGCCTAAGATCGTGACAGTTTGCCCATCTTTAAGTTTCGTCCGATCGATCGCTTGAGCACCAATTGTAAAGGGTTCACATAAGGCGCCGACTTCAAAGCTCATGTCATCCGGCATCACATGAACATAATTTTCCGGCAGCGCAAGATAATCGGCAAAGCCTCCTTTTTTGACAGAGCCAATCATCCTTATGTTGACACATACATTTGTTTTCCCAATTCGGCATGGATAACAATCACCACATGGGACGGCCGGTTCAATGACAACCCGCTCCCCCACTCCCCGATCTTTGACTTCAGACCCGATTTCCTCAATAATTCCTGATAACTCATGGCCAAAGATTTGCGGATAGTTGGCATAGGGATTGGATCCATCATAAAAATGAACATCACTGCCGCAAATCCCTGCTGCTTTTATGCGAACGAGGACATCGTTTGGTCCTACTTCCGGTTTTGCCACATCTTGAAATTCGATTGTGAAAGGTTTTGTCATGACAGCTGCTTTCATAATTCTACATCCTTCCTATTCCTTCACATTCCTCATATAGTACTTACGCTCTTTGTTGTTGTCTGCGCCAATTCGTTTTGTTTTCTTCTCTCAAACGCATCCCATAAGCCCCAAAGATACATGATGCCAAGCGCCCGATCATACAACCCATAGCCTGGCCGGCATTCTTCATTCCAAATATGTCTTCCATGGTCTGGTCTGGCGTAACCTGTAAACCCATTTTGATGATAAGCCTCAACAATACCAGTTATATCGACTGAACCATCTTGAGTGCGGTGAGAGGTCTCAATAAAATCACCATTTTCATAGATTCGGACATTGCGAATATGGGCAAAAGGAATCCGGTCTGCAAATTCATTGATCATGTTAACAATATGGTTATCAGGGTTTGCTCCTAATGATCCGCTGCATAGCGTTATCCCATTAGACGGGCTGTCGACAAGCGTTAATAATCTTCGAAAATTTTCCTGGCATGTCATAATCCGCGGCAGCCCGAATACTGGCCATGGCGGATCATCAGGATGAATCGCCATCTTAATATCATGAATTTCTGCAACGGGAATAATTTGCTCTAAGAAGTATTTCAGGTTATCCCATAAATCTTCTTCTGTCACATGTTTATAGGCATCAAATAATGCTGATAAATTTTTTAATCTCTCTGGCTCCCAGCCCGGCATCGTTACATCACTGCCGGCTATTTTCTCAACAAGCTCATACGGATCCATCTGATCGACCTTGCTCTTTTCATAAAACAAGGCCGTTGAACCATCCTCTAATGGTTTGTACAGGTCTGTCCGTGTCCAATCAAAAACCGGCATAAAGTTATAACAAATCACCTTTACCCCAATTTGTGCGAGATTTTCAATCGTTTTTTTATAGTTTTCGATATATTGATCACGACTAGGCAGCCCAAGCTTGATGTCTTCATGGACATTGACGCTTTCTACCACCTCAATGTGTAAGCCGTATTGGTCAGCTTGCTCTTTCACCTCTTGGATACGTTCGAGCGGCCATACCTCCCCCGCGGCGAGATCATGAAGGGCCCAGACGATTCCTTCTGTACCAGGGATTTGTTTTATTTGATCCAATGAAACGGTATCATTGTTTTCCCCATACCATCTAAAAACCATTTTCATTACTTGTACTCCTCCTCAGATTTCTTCTTAAAGAAACAACCTGCCACACTAATATACTAGTGAGGCTAAATAAAAACCGGTTTATGAAAACCGCTTAAACAATATAATTCGATAAAACAAGGAAAAAACCTTTAAATCACGTTCTCTTTTAACAAATTTGTTTTATGTTTATGAATCGGTCCAACAAATTTTATTACGGCCAATGAGGCGAAAATGGCAAGGCCACCTGCCAATAGAAAGGCAATTGTATAAGTACCCGTTACTTCGACAAGATATCCTGTTAATGTCGGCCCAATAATTCCTGCTGTATTAGCTAAGAAGTGCATAAATCCCCCAACAGATCCTACATTATTTTGATCGACAACATCCTGGACAATCGCCCAATAAATCGAACCAGTCAAATATAAGAAGAACACAGATAAAGCGACTAATGTAACAGCCGACACCGTGGTCGTAACAAGTCCGGCAAGTCCGATACAGACCGCAGATAAAAACAGGCAGGTGACTAACACGACTTTACGTGCAAATAATGCCTTACCTACTTTCTTATAAACAAAATCAGAAACAACTCCGCCTAAAGCGAGACCAATGAAGCCTAATACCCAAGGAATCACTGTCACAACACTCATTTCTTCAATACTTAAGCCGCGAGCATTTGTTAAATAGCTTGGGAACCACGTCAAGAAGAAAAACAGAATATAGTTATAGGCAAAGAAAGCAAAAGCGGTAAATAGGACCGTTTTTTGTTTTAAATAAAAGGTTAAAGAGATTTTTTCCCCTTTTACCTCATGATTATCCAGCTTGGCATTACGTTTTGTTTGGTTGCTTTCTTCTGAAGGCTTATCTTTAATAAGAAACCACCAGCCGATGGCCCATAGCAGTCCAATGACCATAATGAGAACAAAAGAGATTTTCCACCCATAATTCAACGCAATGATCCCAACGATTGGTCCGGAAATGGCGCCTCCTAACGGTGTACCGCTATTGGCCAATCCGATTGCACTCGCGCGTTTATCGGCCGGGAACCAGTTATTCACCATTTTATTAATGGTTGCTGATAATGGACCTTCCCCCATCCCAAAGAGAACACGAATAATAATCATGCTGATAAAACCAGCTGCCAGCGCTACAGCCCCGCTGAATAAGGACCAAACGATCATCGCAACAAATAGGGTCAGCTTTGCACCATAACGGTCTGATGCGATTCCGCCGACAAAATTAAAAATCGCATACCCTACAGAGAAGCTGCTAAAAATGATCCCTAATTGCGTTGGTGTTAATTGCAAATCCTCGGTTATAAAAGGTGCGGCAATCGAGAGAGCTGATCGGTCTAGATAGTTGACAACACCTGCCAAGAAAAGAAAAAGTAATACAGACGTTCTTCCTTTTGAAAACATATCTTTACCTCCTCATATCATTTGCATTTCACATCAATGAAACCGTTTACTTTTGCTCGCAAAAAAATTTACCCCTATAAATGTTTTCACCCCACTTTACATGTAAGCCCCTTCATTTCTTGTAATTGAAAAGTGCCTTACAGAAATAATATCACACTTCCACACTAGTATACTAGTGTTTTAGTTAAATTTTTTTGGGAAATTCATATTATTATGGATTCATAGAAAAAAATGAAGAAGCTGAACCAATGTCTTTGTGATGATGACAGTGATTCAGCTTTAATGAACGGTTTTAATCAAGCGATCCATTTAAAACGCTTTCAACAAAGGCCAGTGTTCGATCAATAATGATCTGCTGATCATAATCAAGGGTTGCAACATGATAGCTGTTAATTAATTCCACGAGCTGCTTATTTTGCGAAGAAATATTCTTGTAAATATAATGGGAATTTGTTGGCGGCACCACATGATCCTCTGTCGAAACAAAGATTAATGCAGGACATGTAACAGCCGACAGCTTTGCTTTCACACCTTCCATCAACTTTACAATTTGCTTTAATGACTGAACAGGGGTCTTTTCATATGCCAATTCGGTTATGTCCTTATTTTTAAGGTCAGATCCGATTGCATCTAAAAATCTGGCTTCTGTTTGTTCAAGCTCTGCAAAATCAGGAATCTCAATCGCTGCGTTGATCGGAATAATCCCTTTAATCTCAGGATGATTTTCAGCTAGATACAATGTCAGCGTTCCCCCCATGGAAAGACCGGTAACAAAGATTGTCTCACAGCGCTCTTCCAACCACTGCAAGCCCTCTTCAACAGAAGCAACCCAATCGTGATAGGTGGTTGTTTCCATCTCTTCATAATGAGTCCCATGTCCTTTTAGCCTCGGCCCACAAACCGTATAGCCTGCCTTTGCATAAGCAACTCCAAGGGGACGCATGCTTTGAGTGGAGCCTGTGAAGCCATGCGATAACAAAATCCCGACTTTACTTCCTTCAAAATAAAAAGGTTCCGCCCCTTCTATTATTGGATATTTTTCTGGCATTCTCATCCCTCCAATCAAGTTTTAACCACTTCTCTTATTGATTTCGATAAATGGTGGAAATTACCTGCTATTGAGCAATGACGAATACTCCTCCATCATGTAAACCGAAAATCACACAATAACGTCATTTTCTTCAATTCCTTTAGGTAGATAAACTCATTATCTCTAAGAAAAAACGAAGATATCAGCCAAATTTCCCTTCCCTTACGCGCCATAAGGAAAGTTTCTCATAGAAACAGAGCTTGCTATTCTCAAATTACCGCGGAATAAAGTAAGAATGCATTCTTAAAAAGGATTCTTACATGGTCGAAGATAAGAAATTTGAGGAACTGCATGATCAATATAAACCAATGATCTATTATATTATGAGGAATTTAGCCATTTATAAAAATGAACAGGAGTTTTATCAAATTGGGTGTATTGCCTTATGGGAGGCAGCCCAACGGTTTAATGAAGAAAAGGGACATTTTCAGTCTTATGTTTATGCATATATCAGCGGTCGAATGAAAACAGCCCTTACAAGAGAAAGGAGAAGAATGGATAGGGAATGCCAGCTTGAACAGGACGGAAACCTTGAAGACGCAGGAGAAAGCGATTTTACCCCCCTGCTAATAAATTCCGTTATTGACGACATTTCCTCCCTTTTAACAGCAAATCAAAGCAAATGGTTAAAAGCGTATTGTCTACATGGGAAAATGCCAGCTGACATTGCAAAGGAGGAAGGAGTTTCCGTTTCTGCCGTGAAGTCTTGGCGGAGGGATGCAATCGCTAAGTTAAAAAAGCATTTTAGTGAGGAGTTTTTGAGTATTACGTAGCATTTATATAAAGGAAAAAACGATAAACCATGAAAATTTATGTTTTCATGGTTTATCAACCTGCAGTATTAAACTCTTGTAAACTGTTACCTTTCTTTGCTTGGTAGTGACCAGAGAAGTTAGAAAGGCGTGAAATTTTAGACTAAAAATGTATGCAGGTAACAAAAATGGTGATCATTTACAAAACGAGTTATTATTATAACAATGGATAGTGAACGGATTGGATAAACAAATTTTAGAAACCTTATTATCATTACAAAGGATATGAAACAAGTAAAAACTGATATCCAAGAAATGAAAGGAACTGTAAACAGAATGGATGCATCCCAAAATGAGGATGTGGTGAGAATGTTGAAAGAGACTAAAAAGAAAATGCAACAGATTAACACAATTAAACAAACGATTGTTTAATATTGAAAAGCGTATTGAAAATGAACCCTTAAAAGCTCTGGTAATAACTAGCGCTTTTTTTGAGTACTAAATATTTATCTTCCTCTGCTATGTGATTAGCTTATGTTGAGACAGGGATAAACCATGAAAATATAGTGTTTTCATGGTTTATCAACCTGTAGTGAAATGATTTCACACTTAAGTTAATAAAAGAAATGAACGTTCATCAACTTTCTGCTCTTGCCGTTCATATTTTACTTCCTTCCCCCCCAAATAATTGATGCTGCATTTCTCTTTTCGATCGAGAGTTTCATTTTTCATTTCAATCAACAATGAAACTCTCCGGCGCAACGTCGCGCAAGAAGGGGCTCGGTTCACCTACACTGTACAGCTGCAGGTGATGCATAGCTCGGGTGCAGGCGGTGTAAAACAATCTGCGCAGGCTCTCATCTCCGTAACATTTAGCTGATGCGTCATAAATAATCACCGCGTCGAATTCGATCCCTTTGGCCAAATACGCCGGTATGACGACAACGCCTTGCTCGTATTCAATCGATCCGCTCTTCACAAGCTTAAGTTCTTCGATGCCTCTCAAGGATTCATATGCAGCAATGCTTTCTGCTGCAGATTTGCAGATAACCGCTATTGTGTGATACTGCCGTTTCCGCAATTCAGCAACTTTGAATGCGATGGAGCGATGCAATTCAGCGCGATTGGACAATTGTGTCAATACTGGCCTCTCGCCATCGCGTTCAAAAGGGGTAATCCGTTCACTATTAGGTACGAGTCCGCGTGTAAATTCGACGATCGGTCTTGTCGATCGGTAGCTGCGGGTCAAGTTGATCACTTCCGTTTGATCAGGACCGTAAAGGCTGGTAAGCGTGTGGAAATCAACCATTTCACTGGCATGGGCGAAGATCGCTTGGTTAAAGTCGCCGAGCACGGTCATTCTTGCCGAAGGAAACAAACGTTTCAAAAACTCAAATTGAAACGGAGAATAATCTTGCGCCTCATCAACAACGATGTGTTTGATCGAGCTGTTCGTCTGAAATCCTTGAATCAGCTCTTTCATAAGTAAAAACGGAGTAGCATCTTCGTAATTTAATTTACCTTCGTCCAGCATGTTCACAGTCGCTAGGCAAATATCCGGCCACTCCTCGGGTGCTTCCTGGTCCATCCACTGTTTGATCTTGATGGGATCGGTAAAAAACTGCTTGTATATTCCTTTAATGTCGATGAAATGAAACGCCTTGATCCGTTTGCGCAACGGCTTTAACTTCCGGCGAACAATCAAGCGAGCTAACGCTTTAGGCTCCATTTCATAATCATGAATCGCCTCTCCTTTAAAGCCGCGTTTTTTCGCTAAGTAGGTACGTGCTTTATGGTATTCCTCATTGCTGAGCAGTTCGATTTCCTCCTGTACCCATGGCTTAGTCCGTTCGCGTTTCTCGGTTTCATCTATTTGCTTCATTAACCAATCCTTCAATTTTTCAAGTCTGCCATGAAAACGAAGCGAGGTATCGCTGCTATAAAACGTTTCTGCGATTTGTTCAGCACTAACAATTGTCTTTCCTCTGAAGGTAATTCTATTGAATACCATTCCGGATAATTCCAGCGATTCCCTGTATGATTTGATCGCCTCAAAAAAACAGTTGGCAGCCTTGAAGCGGATGCTCGCAATCCTTGTTTCGTATGATGGACTATCCACTGCAGTCAATACATATTCCAATTGATCATAAGGATTCTCCACTTGAAACTCAGCCTTAAGCCGATGATCCAAGTATTCCTGGAATGTGACCTGCTGCATATTCTCTTCGCCGAGTTCTGGCAACACATTAGAAACGTAGCTATTAAACATCGAATTAGGCGAAAAAAGAATGATTTGATCGGCATTCATCATATCTCGATATTTATAGAGCAAATAAGCAATCCGCTGCAGCGCAGCCGATGTCTTACCGCTTCCAGCAGCACCGTGTACAATAAGCATCCGCCCGCGATCGTGCCGGATGATCCGATTTTGCTCCTGTTGAATGGTGGCTACGATATTGTGCATATGTTTGTCTGTCCCTTTACCAAGCACCTGCTGCAAAATTTCGTCACCAATCGTGAGACTGGTATCGAACATCGATTGGATCATGCCGCCGCGGATGAGATATTGCCACTTTTTCTCCAGCATGCCATGGATGTCTCCACCAGGTGTCGTATACTTGGCAGGACCAGGCTGGTAGTCGTAGTAGACACTCGAAATCGGAGCCCTCCAGTCGTAAACAAGGAAATTTTCTCCGTTTGTATCCGTGAGCGTTGAGATGCCGATATAGATTCGTTCCGCAGTTGAAGTTCCTTCTTCAATGACATCGATTCGGCCAAAATAGGGCATCTCTTTCATTCGGCGCAGTGCAGATAATCTTTTAGATGCATGTCTATGGGTGCTTTGGCTTACTGATAAAGCTTGAGCCTCTTGTCTCAAATTGATGATCGTCTCAAGATAATCGTCAAAGGTATCAAGATTAACCTTTACTTCATCCCAAAAGTGTTTGCGGATATTCACAACTTCCTTCCGACGTCTGGAAGTTTCGCCCTCCAATCTACTGATTTGCTCTGTAATTGTCTCCATGACAGTGTTCACTCGTTCTTGCTCCTGGCGAAGTTCCATGTTCATACCAAACACTCCTTCAAAAAAAAATAAAAATAGGGGTTGACTGACAAGGATTTTATGAAGTATAATTAAAATAGGGATAATTTATACAAAAATCCATTAACAGCGTGCATCTATATAAATTTACCACAGTTACTCATTTTTATCAATGGATTTATCGCGATGATGGATCATAAGTGCTGCAAATTTAAAGATAAAAAACCTATTAAAACAATGCTATCTACATATTTAGCGGCAGCGTCAGGAAGCGCAAATATACAACGTTAAGGAAATTCCAATATTTAAAAGCCTAATTTCTTAGAAATCGGGCTTTTTTTCGTTATTTTCATTAAATGATCAGATTTTTAAATATCCTTTTAGTTAAACGCATCTATATAGGAAATAATTGTTAACTATGGCTCCTTCCCATTTTCACATATTGGAAAGAAATAATAGGAGTTCTAAATAAACTTATCATATTTAATAAATTCAAAGACATAAGAAAGGAGGAAAAAAAATGATCAAAGGCTACTTAAGGTACGGAGATATAATTGGAAAACTTCAACCTGAAGATATTAACCCGACAATCGAAAAAATTATAAGTCTAAGATGCAAGTACTATGCTTTTAAAAGTTTAATTAGAATAACAAAAAATTATAAAGACTTTACGACATATTTATTCTCACTCTATGAAAAGGAGTATGAGCAAGAACGTAATAAATATTGGTTACCTATATACAAAAAGAGTAACTTACCTTACCTATTTGGGTATAACTGCCTTTCTGATTTCAATGGAGATCTATATGTTGCTATTGATTTGAACGATTATATTGAAATACCTGAAGAATATATAAAAGGAGTAAAAAAGATGCCAAACATTAAAGATTTTAAACCATCTGATGGAACAATTATTGGAAAATTAACTGATGATGAATTAAAAAAGTAATTGATATAGAAATAAAGGAAGAAGTAATAAATTCAATTAATATAGAATGTTCCTCATTAGAGGAATTAGATAAACTTTTTGCTAGGTTGGAAAACATCCAAAAGATGAAGCATGAAATATGGATACCAATCTATAAAAGATTAAACGCTTCATGGGAATGGGATATAAGAGCTGACTACGCTACCGGAAATGTATATATTATTAATTATGATGAAACTGAAGATGAGGATTATGATGATTAATTAACGACTCTTTCTTCTTCATTTAAACTAAAGAGTGTGTATAATAAAAGAAGGATTGCGATCCTTCTTTTTTAAAATAGTCCAATTCAAAAAGTCCTCTAGCCTAATCATGAATGACACCAGATTGTTGAAAGCCTTATTGAACATAAGCGCAAGGCATTAATCCTTCCTGCTGAATCAATGCCTTCACTTTTTGAAATTAACTTTACTATTATTTTTTTTAGTTAACATGTAGCTTTGTTTTATCATTTCGTAAATGTCTCCCTTAGGAACAGTGCCGTCAAGAATTATCGAATTCCAATGGTCTTTATTAAGATGAAATGCCGGAACTACAGAATTGTAAATCTGACGCCAATAATCCAAAAAACCGGGTTCACATTTCACATTAATCCAAATATGGCCATCTTTTTCAAATATCCACGCAAACACTTTCTTGTTATCTATATGTCGCATTAACGTCCAATTCTTATCACGAAATGGATAATCTTCATATGTATTCCCTATCCCCAAACAGTAACTGATAGCTTCCTCTCTATTTTTCATTGTTAACCTCTTTTCTAACATAATTACTTGCTAGTTTTTTTAATTGCATCCTTAATTATAACCATTAAAACCTGCCTTGTTACTTGAATAAAGAAAAAGCGATCCTTCATTATTAAAGCATCGCACTCAATTGTTGAAGTACAATACTTCACAAACAATAAAAATTTACTCTTTCCACTCCTTTGGAATTTGAACAATAACATATTTTCCTGTCCACATTTGTGTACCAGCAATTATTGTCTTATGATCTTTTTCGAAAAAATAGCCGCTGCCCTCTTGTTTTTGAAATTCCCACACTTTTTTGTTAAGCATATTCTACCTTGCTCCTTATTGAAGCGAAGCACAAGGTTTACACATATGTTGAACAACAATTACAACACACAAAAAACCTTTCCAAAATTTGGGGAGTACATTAAAATATAATAAAAGTTTATAGAAAGGTTGAATCCCTATGCGTGAGGTTTATTCAAACATCTTGTTAATTGTGGGGTGGCTATTTTTAACCTTTAGTTTTTATTTATTCTTATTGGCCTTTATTGAAATAAACTCCCTCTATATTGGTGCTCTTCTTCTTATTCTTGGGTTGATTTCTTTATTCACTTCAAAAAGGATTAATTACGCTGTCGCTTTGTTTACACTTAAGTTTAAAATCAGGTTTAAACCTGATTAAAGTCTTCAGTAAGGTTCTCACATATGGTCATTCTTGTTGAACTTAAGCACCCATTACTTTATGTACAATACTTCACATACTAATCTTTTTTGCTTTATTTGGTAGGAGTTCCCTGATGGAATATCATTTGCCATTTACCCTCGTTTTTTTTTCCAAATAGAACTTCGTAATGCATGTTTACTATTGTGATGTACAAATGTGCGATACGTTGCTATTAAAACATCTGAAGCTAACAATTTAATAGTAAAATCTGTTACTGTTACTTTTATAGGCTTGATGGTAGTTTTGTTACTAACAGCATCAAGCTGTGCCTTATAAAAATAGCTTAACACCGTGTAAATGGAATTCTGTTACATCTGTTACCCACTTCTCATTAGGCTTGGTTGCTTGGAAATCACGCTCTAAAATATTTGGCGCCCCTTTGCCTTTGGTTGAAGAGCGTCTATTATGCTTATAAAGATGTCCCTCCTGCGGTAATGATCCACAAGAGGGACTTATCAACCAGCATTTCTTATATTATTCTAACAACTAAAGCTTATAATGAAATCTTCTTCCCAGTTTTTGCGCTTTCTAACGCTCCGAATACCATAGCTAAACTTTTAATGTTATCGCTGCAATCTGTTTCAGCTAATCGGTTTCCTTCGATGGATGCAAACATTTCATCAAGACAGCCAAAGTGTCCTTCCCTGCCGTCCCAACCGTTTGGTACTTCCAACGAATTCAATGCTCTCATAAACTTTGTGGGCTGTGAATCATCGACTACTTCGCATACAGGCTGATTTATTCCGTCCCATAGAGCACTTCCCCGACTGCCTGTTACGCGCCAATCGGACTCCCATGAAGTATTTAATCCCTCGGCACACCAAGAGCCGCGGTAAGAAAAAACAGACCCATTACTCATCTCAAAAATACAAATGGCTGATGCATTTCCTTTGTACCATGATCCTGGTGGGTTAAATTCATGACAGTAAACGGATACAGCGTCGGCACCGGTAATAAACCGTGCTTGGTCAAAGGTATGTATGGCCATGTCGACAATTAACGGACTTTCCATTACATCACGGAAACCGCCAAAGTGGGGTCCAAGGAAGAAATCTGCATGTATGGAACCGACAGTTCCGATTGCTCCATTAGACAATAAATCTCGAAATGCACGAATCCCTTGTAAATATCTGCGGTTCTGCATGACTGCATATTTCTTTCCTGTTTTTTGCACAATTTTTAAAACATCTTCTGCATCACTCATCGATTCGGCCATCGGTTTTTCTCCTAATACATTGCATCCTGCTTCTAGTGCAGTTGTTGTAATTTGTTTATGACTGGCAGGAATGGTCACATCAAATACTAGATTTGCATCCGTTTTTGAAAGCGCTTTAGATAAATCGGAGAATACGGGTACATTTAATCCCCGCCGCTCATTCATGGATTGGGCAGCCTCGAGATTTACATCGACAAGTGCAATAATTTCAGCATTTTCACGCTCGGCGACATAATCTAACCAAGTATTCGCCATACCACCGCATCCCGCTACTATTATTCTATGTTTCTTCATAAAAATTCTCCTTCTTATTATTTGTTTAAACAGGGTTAGGGATGAAGTTCCCGCCACGGCATCTTTTTAAATAATTAAGCCCATGGACTTGTCCAGTCATTTCCCATTCATCGCGATATACGGGATCATGGAATCCCTCTATATCAATGCTTCCTTCATAACCGCCTTGTCTTAAAATAGAAATAATATCTGTCCAATTGGAATCTCCAAAGCCCGGTGTACGGTGCCATACAAACTCTTTCGGCCCATGGATGCCGTATTCTCGGACAATATCCCAGGCAATTGTGGCGTCTTTTCCATGCACATTGAAAATCTTTCCGACCCACTTTCTCAGCTGCGGAATGGGATCAATCAGACTAACCATTTGATGGCATGGTTCCCATTGAAGCCCAATATGATCGAATGGAACGGCATGAAACATCATCTCCCAGGCTGTAGGGTTATGGGCAATGTTCCAATCACCATCCTTCCAGGTTCCTCCCATATCACAATTTTCAAAGGCAATTCTGACTCCTCGATCTTCAGCTCTCCTTGCCAGTTCGCCAAAAACTTCTTTGAAGCGTGACATCGATTGATCGATTGCTCCAGGCATGCGCCCTGTAAAACCTGATATGAGATCTGTCCCAAAATCATGGGCATGGTCGATAAGCCTCTCCCAACTAGCTAAAGTATCAGCATTCGCACCTTCCCCGGTCAAAGGATTTCCAAAAATGCCAAGGCTAGAAATCGCAATATCCTTACCTGCTAAAATGTCTTTTACCTGCTTCGCCAGTTCAGACAAATCAGTTTGATTTGTTGTTTGCCAAAAGGTAAGACTGAACGATTCGAAGCCGTGTGGAATAATTTGCGGGAGAGTATGCATGGCATTCGGGCCATTAACAAGAGTCCCAATTCGAATTTGCTGCATCTTATGTACCTCCATATCAATCAATATAGTCTTTTTATCTCAGAAAATCTGTAGTACATTCTAAATTTCTCATCTCTATCGTAATGGAAAAGAGTGTGGTTGGCTATACATGATATTACACAAAAATCGTACGATATTATTCTTTTGACGTTGACGTAGTTATAAGAACTTGATAGTTTAGGAGATAAAGTTAAATCCTATTAATAAAGGGGCATTATGATGGTAAATAAGTTGAAAGAATCAACATATATTCCGGATAAGTCGTTTCCTATTAATGTGTTCTTCACTTTAGATATTCCTCTTCATTGGCATGACCATATGGAATGGATCATTGTAAAAGAAGGTAGTGCACGAATCCAAATTGATGACACCTTTGTTCAATTGCAAAAGGACGAACTGGCATTTGTAAATTCAAAACAGCTTCATGCGGCATGGCCTCTTGATAACAACACTGAGCTTATTGCAATTGTGTTTAACGAAGCACTAGTTCGGAATAACGGTTTAGATAACACTGAAAACCTATATTTCTCTCCTTATTTAAATCAGCAGTTAAAACTCCCGAATTTTTTGCATAACGATGAACCCTACTCTAAAGAAATCAGTACTCCGATTTACAATTTGATCGATGAATTCAAACGGGAAGAAACCGGCTTTGAATTGTTGGTTAAAGCAGAACTTTTCCGTATATTCGGGCTGATCTTCCGTTATTATTGTCAAATGGAAAAGAGGCAAATCAACTGTTTTCAAAATTACAATCTTACCACTTTGCTTAATTACTTGCGCGAGAATTACGAAAAAGAAATCAGTGTGAAGGATGCCGCACAAATGGTGAACCTCAGTCCGAATTATTTTTGCAGAGTATTTAAAAAAGTAACAGGAAAAACGTTGATTGAGTATATTCATCTTCTAAGGATTAATGAGGCGGAAAGAATGCTCATCGAAACAAATTGGCAAGTTACAGAAATTGCCGAGAAAGTTGGATTTGAGAGTATTACGTACTTTGGAAGGGTGTTTAAAAAGATTAAAAGTGCTTCCCCTACAGAAGTCAGAAACAGTCAAATCAAAAATGGCTATAACAAGATTTTCCCAAAAGATAATATTGTATGAAAAATGGATAATAAAGTGTATATACAATTTTGAATATTTCAAATAATATTACAAAAAACAACATGTATTATAAATTGCTATAACAATTATTCAAAATATGGAGGGAGGATGAAAATATTGTTCAGGGTTTTGAAAGCGTCTACAATCATGTTGTTTTGCCTTTCCCTAATTATCTCTATGGCAGGTTGTAATGATATGAAAACGACCTCTAAGGAAGGAAAAATTGAAATTAGTTTCATGGGATGGGGAAATGAACAAGAACGGGAACTATATACAAAAGTGTTTAAAGAATTTGAGACTAAGAATCCCGGTTATAAAGTGAACTATATTTATGTTCCAAAAGACTATGATACAAAATTAAAGACAATGATCATAGGTAATACGATGCCCGATGTATTTTATATTGGTGAAAATCTAGCAACTGAGTATGCAAAAAGTGGAAAACTAGCAGTACTCGATCCTTATATCGAAAAGTATCCAGAATTAGTCGCAAATTTTGTACCTGGTCTATTAGAGTATGGAAAATATCAGGGCAAACAATACGCTATACCAAAAGACTGGTCACCTTACGCTATGTATATCAACAAAGATTTATTTAAAGAAGCCGGAATTCCAATCCCAACCAGTGATTGGACGATGGAAGAATTTATGGATTTAGCGCAAAATTTAACGATCACCGAGAAGGGAAAAATTACACAATATGGTGCAGCTCTTGAAACATGGTGGGCGCCCTGGAGCATATTCGTGGGAAATGAAGGCGGAAAATGGTTTAAAAATGGAAAATCAAATTTCAACGATCCAACGGTTATTAAAGGGTTAAAAAGGATGTATGATTTATTTCAAACATACAAAGCTGCACCATCTCCCGCCGCAACAAAACAAGCTGGAATGGGACAATCCCAAATGTTCGAAACCGGTAAGGTGGCTATGTTCCCTACTGGACGCTGGATGGTTCCCACTTATCGACAGGCATTAAATTTTGAATGGACAGCTGTTGAAATGCCAAAGGGAGTAACGAGGATTACACCGGTTAGTTCAGGGCAGTTAGCCGTGAGCAATGAAAGTGAACATAAGGAGGCAGCTGTAAAACTGCTAAGACATGTATTGAGTAAAGATGGACTTAAAGGCATTTTGGGTCTAGGTCTTGCCATGCCTACTAATACACAATTTTTCGATGATCCTGATATTGTAACTGCTCCTCCTGAAGTTGAACCTTATAAAGCAATGGCCGATTATTTAGACACTGAAGTTCAATTGGAGGCAGCAAGGAGCGGTCATTTCTCTGAATATATGGAGAAATATGTAACACCTGAATTGGATGCAGCTTTCAATGGCAAGCAAACAATTGAAGAAGCGGTTGAAAATATCGACGAACAAGCGAACACAGTATTATTTAAATAATTTTATACAAGGAGGGAATTGTTCTATTTCCTCCTTGTATGACGGAGGTGTCTTAAGTGAATCAAGTTCCTCAAGAGAGTACGACCGTAAGGATACAACAGAGAAGAAAAATCAATAATAAAAAAAGAGTACGAGATAATATTGAAGGTTACCTATTTATCGCTCCTGCGCTTATTGGATTTTTATCGTTTACCCTTATTCCTGTTATCGCGGTCTTTATCATTGGCAGTACCGAATGGAATGTCATATCACCTGCGAAGTGGGTTGGATTAGAAAATTATATCACGTTGTTTCAAGACAAAATATTTTTGATCAGTTTAAAAAACACAATTTTATGGGTGATTTATTTCGTGCCGGCTTCCATTGCTGTTTCACTAATTTTAGCTCTAGCTATGAATCTTCCTCTAAAAGGTATTACAATTTACAGAACACTCCTTTATATACCGGTCATTAGTCCCTTGCTAGCGGTAGCTCTATTATTTGTTTGGTTATACAATCCAGATTTCGGCCTAATCAATTACATTCTCTCTAAAGTAGGTGTTGAACCGTTAGGCTGGCTAACGAGTGAAAAACTTGCGTTACCTAGTATTGCCCTTATGGCTATTTGGAAAAGTGCAGGTTATAATATGCTCATTTATTTAGCGGCATTGCAAGGAATTCCAAAGCATCTTTATGAGGCGGCCGATCTAGACGGAGCGACCAAACTGCAAAAGTTTTGGAAGATTACATTCCCTCTTTTAACACCTGCAACATTTTTTATTACCATTATGTCTGTTATCGGTGCTTTCCAAGTTTTTGGAGAAATTTATGTGATGACAAGTGGTGGTCCAGGGTTCTCTACCCATACGCTGACCTATTATCTATGGTCCAATGCTTTCAAGTATAACAAAATGGGCTATGCGTGTGCGATATCAGTCCTTATGTTTATCTTAATCTTAATTACAACTTTAGTTCAAAATCGATTATTAGGCAGGAAAGTTCAATATGATATGTAGGATAGGATGTGAATAAATATGAAAAAGAAGGGTCAAGTAAGGAAACTGATCGCTTATATTATACTCTCAATTATGTCAGTTCTTTGTATATTGCCATTTATTTGGATGGTTTCTACATCTCTAAAAAAACCGAATGAAATATTTGTAATGCCTCCGGTTTGGATACCCGAAGCGTTTGATTGGAACAATTATGTTGAGGCCTGGCATGCTGGTGGATTAAATTTCGGCTTAATGTTTTATAACACAATGCTTGTAGTGATTCCAGTCACAGTTTTTACAATCATTGTATCCTCCCTTGCTGCCTATGCATTTGCCAGAATTCAGTTTTTTGGAAGGAATCTCATTTTTATGATGTTGCTCGCCTCATTAATGATTCCAGCGACAGTAACACTCATCCCACAGTTTATAATATTTAGTAAACTGAGCTGGTTAGATTCTTTAAAACCATTAATTATACCAGGATTGTTTGGTAACGCTTTTGCGATCTTTTTGCTCAGACAATTTTTCCTAACCCTTCCTGCTGACATAGAAGAAGCAGCAATGATTGACGGTTGTAGTCGATTTCGAATCTGGTGGCAAATGTTCTTGCCTTTATCAAAGCCTGCTATTGCAACTATAACAGTGTTTACATTTCAAGGGGTATACAATGATTTTATGGGGCCACTTGTTTACATTAATAGTAGTGACAAATTTACCATTCAATTGGGTTTATCTGCATTCAATGGAGTATACACAACGAACTATGATTTATTAATGGCAGCATCCGTATTTACATTACTTCCGATCATTATTATATTTTTATTCGCCCAACGATATTTTATTGAAGGGATTACTCTTACAGGTGTTAAAGGGTAGTTTTTCAATACGGAGAAACCCGAAAAAGGAGGCACTTTTTTATAATGCCCCCTTTTTTCCCTGCATTAATCGACATCTCCACTCGAAGCATATCTTCATAATGATCTACTATCAGTTTTCCAATCAATTTCAGGAAAACAACTCGTCGATGTGTACATACACATCTTCTTTTGTTTGGCTTTGATAACTATTTAATCGTGATAATTTTTAAAACAAATTTTCCTTTAACTCCCCTCACCTCTTTCGGGATTTATTTTACATTAAGGGTATAAACTCCGTCTCTTTTTGCAGGAAAACATATAATTTCATTATCATAAAGAAACTCATTTATTTCTCTACTATTTTCATCAGTTAACTGAAAGGGTCCTATCCAATTTATATTGCACTCATTACCACATAATGAGTGTACTGCTGCTGTTACTACTGAACCATTCTCCCAATATAAATCAATTTCAAATCCACCTCGTGCCCTTATTCCCTTTATAAATCCTTTATTCCATGTTCTAAGAATAGCAGGAAGGAACTGTATTGATCCCGTATGACTTTGCACGAGCATTTCATCAATACCGGCAGTACCGCCAAAATTCCCATCAATCTGAAAAATGCGGATTAGGGTTCTCACATATGGTCATTCTTGTTGAACTTAAGCACCCTTTACTTCATAAGCTAAAAAGGCAGTCACTAACGACCGCCCATTACTCATACATTTACTTAATAATTCAATGCTAACTCATCACCAGGTAACCCTCTTATACCCCAGTTATACTTTGGTGTTTCAAAGATTGTAATCTCAACATCTTTGGAAGATATACCCAACTCACTATTTATACGCTCGAATAGTAGCTTAATTAAATGTTTTTAGCTTCTACTGTTCGACCTTCGAACATACTAATCTCAATTACGGTATATGCTTCGGTTCCCCACTTGCATAATAAAAATCTTCTTTTTCCATAGGGAAAAAACGATGAAATCTCTTATCCGAAGGAAATTCAAGTGCTTCCACCATACAAGAGTGAATTACATTCGATAGTGTTTCCTTAATTGGATTTAACCTGTCTTTTACCCCATAAATCTTAATTTGACCCATTCTCATCTCACCTTTCTCTTCTTAACTAAGCTCGGCTAACAATAATCACTATTTTCTATAAAGAAATTAGAAATTCCTTCTTCAAGTATTCTGAATCGTTAGCACAACAAGCAAAAAAGACCGCCGCGGCGATCCATCTTGAACTCTTGCTACCCGTTACTTTAAGTACATTTCTTCACAAACATCTTATTAATATGCCCCTGTTTATTAAAAAGTTATTATGATAATTCCTTTAACAATCTATCGGTTTAACATTTTTTTATTATTCTGTATGTGCCACAAGCATATTTCCGTATAAATCGAAAAACTTTAGGAATTTCCTTCCATCTTCTTCAGCAACATTCCCTAATTCTGTTCCAGATTTTAATAAAACATTGTAAAGGGAATCCATTTCATCCACTTGGAAACCTATTGTAGGAAAAGCCTGTCCGCTAACATTAAATGTCGCATGTGTTTCATCAGATGTCTTCCACATAAAAATATTTACGTTATCGCTTTTAAATCTTACTATTGCGAAATCGTCAAAATTCGCTAGAAACTCACAATCTAAATTATTTACATACCATTCAATTGCTTTCTCAAGGTTCTTGACTGGAATTTGCACATGGCTAATAGAACGTCCCATTTAGTACCCCCTATACAATTTTTATCCATTACCAAATTTGTAAAATTCAATATTTGATCTACAAAATCCTTCTTTAATTAACCTACCCCGTTAGTCCAATAAGAAAAAGGCTGCCGAAAAGACAAACTTGATTCTTAAATTATTCCACCCTTTATTTGAATAAGGATTTGGAATGGAATACCTCCGTTATATAGCTAATAAGAAAATCTCTATCTTCAGGGAAGGTTAATTCTAAAGTTTTTATTTCGTCCAAGGTTTTCCAAGCAATATCATAAATAAGTTGATCAGGGTCTTGAAAATTTCTTTTTCCACCCACAATCTTCACTAAAAAATAATGAGCTTCAGCAGATATATTAAGATGTTCATAAGTCATTCTTTTAATCTTAATTTCTTCAACAATTTCGCCTGTATATCCCGTTTCTTCTTCAATTTCTCTAATACAACATTCTCCGAATGTCTCATCGTGGTCTCTTCCTCCCGATGGAATAGACCACGTTTTTTTCTCTTCGGGTCTTCCTTGCAAGACCATTAACAATTGACCATTTTCATTAATACAAACACCTGAGGAACCAAACCATTTTTGCACTTCTTAATGTCCCCTCTCTCCAAACAGATCTGCCCATTTAATAAGCTAGACTACTTTTAGAGTTCATAAATAATTCCTTCGTTATCTTTACCATTAAACTCTAAATAAAATGGTTGAATACTTTCATTTAAACAATATTCAATCCTCTTTCTAAAATTTTTCCAGTTTACCATTTCTAATGCTTCTTTTATTGGGAAGAATCCTACTTCTAGGCTCTCAGAACTAGTAGTAGGTACCCCGCCAATTGCTTTTCCTAAAAATAATGTATTACAAATTGAACGATCTACATTTTGAAATACTCCACAAAATTTTGTAATCTCAATATCGATTCCTGATTCTTCTTTTGCTTCCCTGATTGCTGCATCTTTAAGCGATTCCCCTTCTTCTACTTGTCCACCAGGAATTTCCCATCCTCGACGTGGGCCTTTTATCAATAAAATTTCTCCTTGACCATTCAATACAATCGTAGCTGCTGAAATAATATGCTTTGGTGTACTCATAAATAAACCTCCATAAGTCATTTCCTTTATAACTATCTAACTTCGACATTTGGATTTATTTTCCTTCGTTAACAGAGCTGCCCAGTTTAGCACAATAAGAAAAGGCTGCCGCAACGACAGCCCTGATCTTCAACTCTTGCACCCATTAGCATTCCTGTAGAGAGTTAATTATTGACTTTGATAAAAAAAGAGCTCCTCAGTAAGATTGAATATAGACACCACTCTAAACTCAAATCTTAAGGAGGAAGCTCTACTATGAAGTATAAAATGCAAGACAAACAAAATCAACTTATTGAAAGAATCTCAAACCGTCATCTCGTTGTCGGAGTTGATATTGCACAACAAGTCCATGTAGCTCGAGCTGTAAATTATCGTGGTATTGTGGTTGGTAATCCTCTCTCTTTCGAAAATAATGAAATGGGCTTTACACTTAGAACAGTTACTTGAAGAATTTGATCTCGCTACAGCCCAACTCGAAAGAGTCGAAAAAGAAGTTACTGACGTACTTAAACAAATTCCTTTCTCAAGGAAATTACTTGCCATTAAAGGAATTAGTGAAATTACATTAGCAGGCATTTTAGGAGAAGCAGGAGATTTAAGTGGTTTCGCCCATGGTAACTCTCTATTACGACATGGAGGATTACATCTAGCAGAGGCTAGCTCGGGTAAATGGAAAGGACAAATCGTTCTCTCTAAACGTGGGAGATCCAGACTGCGGCGTTTCTTGTATTTAGCGACAATGAGTCTTGTCATGAACAATCCCGAGTTCAAGGAGCTTCACTCCAACAATGTTAAAGTGAAAAAAATGAAGAAAATGAAATCAATTATGAAACTGATTGGTAAGTTTGCAAGAATATTAGTAGGAATGGCCCGACGTAATGAATCTTATTGTCCTCAAAAAGTACAACCTTTAACACCATTAGCAGCATAACTGAACCTTTATAAATTAAATACCTATCAAATTAATATTTAGATTAGTATATTATCGAATGTTGCCTTATTCGTAGGATCTCAAAGAAAGCACGGAGTACTGGATGTGTTCAACCAAAGGGCACCGACCCGTTCCGTTAGCAAAACCGGCCTCTACCCCTTGGATAGGCATGACGAAGGAATGAGAGGGCTTAGACCCGTTGAGACATGGGAGGGATAGCCTCCAGGGGCGGCGTGAAGAATGCGTGCATCATATGGTAATAATTGGAGTTATTTCTACCTCCTCTATTTCCGCATGCCTTCATGTAGCCAAAAGTATCAAAATTCATTCCATTCATCCGTTATTGTTCGATCAAGTGGTTTGAAATCCTGCGAATAAGTGAGCATTCGAGAGATAAATGTATCTAACTGAGGGAGTTGAACAAGAATCCTCGTTTATTTAAATTTTATCTGGCTTCTCATCAAGAACCCAAGGAATTTCAGCCTCGAAATCTAACTGAAGGACAGGATTAGGAAAACCTCCTGGAACAAACTCAAGGTCGTCTGAAAACCCAAATATGAAATTCTTTATTTCAGTAGTATTAGTTTCATTCCAGTTGGATGTTGTACTCAATTCTCCTTCTAACACTTTGCCTACCAAATGATAATTCCCTATGTATAATTTTGTCATAGTTTCTTCGGTTGGAAATTGAGAAAGATGTGCTGGCATAGCAGGATTGATTCCTAGATCGTTGAATAAATTTGCTACGGAAGTATCTAAATGCTTACAGGCCTCCACAAAATTGTCGCAGTCTAGACAACTACATACATTTATACCTTTATTATAAAACTCTCGTGTCTTATCAATATCAACTTCTAATAACCAATTTGCTATTCTAATCTGTTGTAGCATTTTAACACCTACTCTCTTTTAAATCTCGCTAATATCAATTTATTCTATTAATATTTTTACAATCCCTTCTTGAACTAGCACCCGTCAGCTGAACAACAAATTGTATTATTAAATAACCACGATTTCATAAAAATACGTTGGATACTTACCAAACATAACTTCGTCTCTTACTTTTATAAAACCCTGTTTTTCATAAAAATTGCATAACTTAGGTCTATCAGCATCACAATCAAGCCTTAAATATTTTTTATTATGTTGTTTTGCTCTTAATTTAGCCCAATTTATCATTTGTTCGGATAACCCTTTTTGTGCATACTTCCGTCGGATAGCAAACTTATGTAAATACAAAGATGGGGTTGAATCAGTCCAAAAAATAGGGTCTTTTTCTTGTAGGATCATAGCTGTCGCTGACTGGTTATTGATAAACCCCATAAACATCTCCTCAATTACATTGTTTTTTAATAAGTTTTCAATTGTTAACTGATTTGGGGTCCACATTTCTTTATGATTATTTATCAACCATTCTGCAGCCTCTATAAGGATAGAAGAGAATTCTTCTAGTTCACTCATTGAAATTCCTCTTATTACTAAATCCATACTTTTCAACTCCAATAGTTAAATTAAGTATTAATTCTTTGAGAATTTCTCAGTTCTTTCTTCAACTATACTGCCACGTTAGTCGAATAAGAAAAAACGATCCTCCATTATTAAGAATCGCTTCACGTTGAACAAGAATACCCTTATTTTCTTCTTAAAAAGTCAGGTATCCGAGTCATTACTTTTTCTTGTTCTCGAATAAAATCATATTGTTCATAAAGTGTATGTGCGTCTTTAGTACCTAAATAACCAAATAAATTCTTTAAGTCTTCACAATTTAATATTTCTTCAATCAATTTCTTTCCTATCCCCTGTCCTCTGTATTCTTCATCAATAAATACATCACATAGATAGTACATAGTTGCCCAATCGGTAACAACACGGGCAAAGCCCACTTGTTTACCACCATAATAAACCCCATAACATAAAGAGTTTTCAATAGATTTCTTAATTTTCTCCTTTGGTCTCTTATTTGCCCAATAACTACGTTGCATAAAATCGTAAATTGTTTCAATGTTTAAAAGTGATTTATCGTCACTTATTTTTAATTCATTTAATTTAACATTCATATTCTTTCCCCCAGCGAATTATGAATAAAAAGATAATTTATACTAATTCACCTTAGATAATTAAAAAGCCTTCTTCAAGTAAACTGCTCCTTTCGTTGAAGAAGATCCCCAAAGGAATATGCATACAAACCTAGTCAATAAATGCGATGTTCTAGGATTGAGAAAAGGATTTTCCATATTCTTAAATTTCGCCCTTTAAAAATTTAAATTGTTATAAAATGGAACATATACATTAGGAGGTTTTTATATGGGAAGAGCCATTTCAATATCTATGTTAATTTTTTTTGGTAGTGTGATACTGTTTTACCTACTCGTTTGGTTATTTAATGATCAATCAGGTGCTTTTTCAGTCGGGATTATTTTGTTTTTGTTATTGTCTATCATAATTACTTTATTAATAAGGATTTTGGAATCACTGAAGAAAAAGTAATGTTAAAGCTATTATGGGGCTGTTGACAAATACCTCTTCAAATAAAAAAGAAGATGAACCTCTAGAATTTTTGCTTTAATTGTAAATTCATTGCCGGTCAGTCTTTTAGTTTATTTTCTAATAATGGAATTTATAGATGAATTCCTCCGACCTGCACCTTAAATGAATTTAATTAAAAATGGGGAGTGTAAATAATTTTAGCTATTAGACGAATGAAGCCACACACTAATCATTATTGACATTAAACAAAGACCTTCAAACGAAGATCCTTGTTTAATGCTTGTTCAAGATTATTACTACTTGTTTAATATAAATTCCTACTTATTTTTTCTTTATTTCTCTTCTTTAATTTCCGTACTTGTTACGTATTTCTTCTGAAGATCCATATAAACGCCAACTATTCGATTTGCAATTTTTTTATTTACGGGGTCTTGGTCTGAGCCAGCCCAAGGGACAACAACGCTAAATGCAATTTCAGGATTTTCAGAGGGATAATAGCCAACAAAGTTTAAGTTATTTGTTTCTCTTCCCCAATAAGCGCGTTTAGGTCCATAATAAAGTGTTTGTGACGTACCTGTTTTACCTGCCACATCATATTTAATGTATGCCTTAGCTGTCCCGCGACTTCCAGAAACAACTCGTTTAAATCCTTGTTGTACTCGTTCAATATCTTCTGATGTGTTTTTTACTTTATTTAATATAGCAGGAGATTTATCTACAGCGATTGGACCAAGTTCTCCGTCATTAGACGGGGTATGAATACTTGTTACAATTCGCGGCTGAACACGATAACCACCATTCGCAATAACCGATACATATTGAGCTAATTGGAGCGGCGTATAGGTGTCGAATTGGCCGATTGCAATATCTAAGAGTTTACCGCCGGTATCTGGGGTGCTTATTAAACCTGCAGATTCTTGTGGTAAATCTATACCTGTTGGTACCCCTAAACCAAATTGCGCAAAATAGTTTCGCAGCTTCTGAAAATCTTCTTGTGTTACATTAATCGGCCCATTTTTCACATAGGTAATGTCAGCGATTCGCATTGCGACATAAAACATATAAACGTTAGAAGAACGCTCTAAAGCGCTTAAATCATTAACATATCCCAGGTTACTGTAAGATCCCTTTGGGGGTGTACCTCTAAAATAAAGGGTTGTATCGTATTCACCGTGACCATGGGACATACCATCTTGATATCCTGAAAGAACGGTTGCTCCTTTTACAGTTGAGCCTGCTTCATACTGGGAAGTAAAGGCACCAAATGCATAGTCAAGCATTTCACCCTCTTCATCTATTAGTTTACCTGCCATTGACAAAACATCGCCCTGGAAAGGATCCATTATCACGACAAATGCACGATCCAACAAGTAGTTTCCATAACTGCTTCTTGCCCTACGTAATTCCTCTTCGATAATTTTCTCTACTTCCATTTGCAGTTCGATATCAAACGAAAGCTTTAAATCATGTCCTCTTTGTCCTTGATCAACGACTTCTTTAGAAACGATCGTTCCATTTTTATCTGTGATATATTCAATTTTTGCTTTTCTTGGATGCAGGTAATCTTCATATTGATATTCAAGATAGCTTTTTCCTACCCGCTCATTACGTGAATATCCTCTTGCCGTATAAAACTCCTCACGTGATTGGAGAATCCCTTGTTCAGGTGATGTGATACCGCCATAGATCGTATTTAAAGAATCATAAGGGTATGCGCGATCCCAATCGGTAATAATATCGACTCCGGGCAGATCCTCTAAATTTTCGGCGACTGTCGCAATTTCTTCTTCTGTTAAATTTAATGATTTTACGATTTGCGGCTCATATTGATAGCCTGATGAAAAACGAGTGTAAATATAAGCAAGCTTTTGTTGTTCGGGATTTTGTTTAATTGCTGCTATTGCTTCTTTCGGTACACGATCTACCTGTAATTTGTACGTTTCAGCTGGTTTTAACTCTAATTCTTTTTTTGTAAGCAGCTTTTCTGCTTCTTCAGGATGTGATGCGATCCAATAGTCACGAATATCACGTTCTTTTAACTCTTTTTTAAAATAATCAGGCTGATAGCTAATGTATTTCGCAAGTTTATTTGCAGTTTCTATCTTGTCTTCCGTTTTTGTTGTTTTTTCAACGGTGTATGTAATAGCTTGTACACTTTTATTATCAACAACAACCCGATTGTAACGGTCGTACATTTTTCCACGAGGAGCTGGAAGACTGGCAAAATCTGATTCGGTTCGTGATACTTCTTTAGAAAAATCCTCCCCCTGGACGATTTGCACAATTCCAAGACGAATAATGATGGCAACAAACAATAAAAAGATAAAAAAGAATAAGACATTAATTCGGATAAATCTTGATTTTTTTAGCACACGCTGTTCGGATGCACTTGCCCCCTGGTCCGTCAAAATAATTCCTCTCCTTACATTTTCCGGAAATCTATTCTTATAGTATTATATTTCTCTCCCTATGGATAGTCTTATTTTACTAATCTTCTATGTTATGAATCCTTTTGAAGTGTGCTAATAATATTCAACTATAAAGTCAAACCCACCCGTTGTATCGAGTGGGTTTGACTAATCTTTCAAACAATGGTGCAGACCTAATATGTATAAGTAAAAAAGCAAAACTTCCCTTTAATCATTTGAATGAACATGTAGTTGTTTAACTTGCCCATTGTTTCAGAACTTGTTCTTTTGCAATTTGATAAATTTCTTTTTCTGATTTGTTTTTTGGGGCTATTACATTCGTTTGATAAATTTTCCCCTTGAATGTTACATTGATTGTATACTTGTACATGTTGTTCTTTCACCTTCCTTTTTAGCTATATTGTAAAGGTGATATTTTAAGTTTTGATAGATTTTATGTAAAAGGTTTATTAAAAGGTTTACCTCTCTTGTAAAGTAAAGATTACCATTCATGTTTAAAAAGCTAAGTGTCAGCCTAATCGAAAGTTGACACTTAGCTTCGTAAAGAATCTAAACGTTTACCAATGGTACGATCAATAACAATTGTCTTTCTTGTTTTGTCACTTTGTGGCAACTGTTTTATGCGGTCATAAAGACTTCCCAATTTTGGAAGATCCTTTTATGCTACTTGTTTAAGTCAAGCTTATGATGGGCTACCCCAACAGTTAACTTGCACTGTAGATGTATTTAGAGCCTCAATTTTAATTCGATGTTTATATCCACTTGAACTATATTTACTATAAGTATAAGGTGTATTAAAGTACGTTAATTGACTTGGTGCCACCCAACCGCTATAATCTTTGAGATGCCATGCACCGTCATAGTACTGCCAGTAAGAAATCTTAACTGCTCCATTAACGTTTTTCACGTTCACACTCTGACTTATATATCGGTGAGAAGTTGAACACGCAAAGCTATACTTACTTGTACCAGCAGGAATAGTCCCATAGAATGTTGTAGTAGCCGCATCTGCTTTAGATTGAGGGAAAATTGCAAAAATCATCGAAAAGCATAAAACAAACGGTAACAGCCATTTCTTTACAATCTTTTGAGATACTGTCATTTTTTCTCCTCCTGTAAAGTAAGACTTTTTAGTATAGAGACTTATGGGACTGTATTAATATTCGGATATATATCCCGAGGCTAAACAATCCTTATTAGTCCCATAGCAATCTAAAATTACATAATAATACCCAGTTTTAGGCCACCAAATATCTTGAAAAACTCTTCCACCTGGCCCGACGACAGTTGAGTTAATTACCTTACCAGAAGGGTCTTTAAACGTAACAATCACCGAGTGATTACTATATTCACTAACTCTTCCCCTCAAACTCACATTATTATACCAAGCTATCCAAAGTTTCGTACTAACAAGAGATTCACCCCGATCTAAATCAACACGAGTGGTATCAATCGCGCCTGCAAAAGTTACCTTGGAAACTCCAAAAAATGTTAAGCTCATTATTAAAGCTAAACATATCATTAATTTTTTCATGTTCCTTTCTCCTTTTGATTTAGTAACATTATAGCTATAATAAATACCAACCGGTTTGTATTTATTATAACTCCAAACACCATATTTTGGAATACGAAATGTAAAAATTATACATATTTTATACAAAATTTTCTAAAAAGGGGCTTTTACGTTGAATTATTTTCAAAAGCAATCAGAAGACACCATTAACAGATTAATGCAGTCAGGAATAGAATTATTTTCTAAACAGGGTTATTCTAGTACAAGCATTAATCAACTTGTAAAACACGCTGGTTACTCTAAAGGAGCTTTCTATGCTCATTTTTCAAGCAAAGAAGAATTCATGCTAAAACTGATTAAAGAAGGTATTGATTTTTATTTTGAGGATCTGCAGGCAGTTCTTAATAAAAAAGATCGTGATTTGCTTAATAAGCTTTTACAATACTCAAAGCGTTTATTAAATGAAGCTTATGAAAAGGGGTCTTCTCCTATGCTTCTTCAAGGATGTATGATTTCGAATGAATTACCACAGATAAAAGAAATGCTTACTGTTCAAATGGAGGAATGGAGGTCATTCCTTACACATTTTATTCAAGAAATGAAAAATGAAGGTATTGTTGGAAGCCCATTAGATGCCAGAACTTTAGCAACGGCAGGCATGGCTCTTTTTAATGGATTTAATGTGCAACACTTTATTGACAATCGAATTCAAATACAAGACGCAATACCTGTAATTATTGAACTGTTTCAATTACAAGAACCTAATAAGAAAGAATAATAAGACAACTTCTATGCAATATTTATTAAACGATCAAACTTAAACTTTGATCTAAACCCTATAGATGGGGTAATCGTAATGAAAATTTACTTAGTTGTAAAAAAGCTCACCTAACATTACCCCACTAAAAGTTGCTTTTCTTAAGATTTATTGTTTAACAAGTACCTAATTACTATACTATTATTCTATAAAATACATCTTTCCGTTTACTTCAAGTGATACGGATGATTGTTTCATCTCTTCTTTTAAAGACTTGGTATAGGCAACTACTTGATTAATTTTTTCCTTGTCTAAATCTTCTGCATAACTATAGACAATTGTTACTTTCTCTTTAACTAACTGATTTTCATCAGAGAGCCATGATCCCGTCCCATCGATAGCTGTTGCTCCTCCAAACATTCTAGAAAATTCTTCTAACGACTTGTTAACATATTGAGTATTATCAATTGGTTGATCAACATTATATGTAGATGGTACATAAAGTTTCACTACGTCTTCAAGGTAGAATTGCCCCTTTAATACAGAAGATTCTTTCACTTTAGATGTTTCGAGTTGTTCTGTAGCATACACAGCATTTCCTAAAAAAACAATTAATAAAATTGGGATGATCCAATAGAAGATTTTTTTCAACATTTCCACTCCGTTTCAAAAATGTTTCAATCAAAATGCTACCTATTTCTCTACCATTAACAATGATTGAGTGTTTTTTGTTTATAAATTATGTGGGTGTAACAACATTAGAGTTTAAATATAAAGCAGTCATCCTTTTATTAATAATAACCCTCCCCTCTTTATTAATTTCACTTTATTTGTCTCAACAACAAGAATCGGGATTAGACAAAATCATACTAACCGGTTATAATGATTTCATAATATACAGAATTATCCATTAAGTCAATACCTAATCTCCTAAATATTTTATTTAATTCAATAAAATACCATAAGTTTTAATGTGGGTTAATTAACAAACACTCGTTCGTGTCATTAACCTATAGCATAAGTTAAAGGAGAGCTTTTATGAAGTACACAACAGGTGAAGAAACTAAAAAGAAAATTATAGATTCTGCATTTCAACTTCTTGCAGATAAGGGGTATGATGCAATGAGCATTGATGAAATTATGAAAGGAGCAGGAAAAACAAAAGGTTCATTCTATGTTCATTTTAAGAATAAAGAAGATTTACTATATGAAGTTATACAAAATCGATTAGATCGAAATTTTGATCACATTGTAGAAGAGACTTTAAAAGAATTATCGGATGAAACATGCAATGTTCAATTGGTATTAAAACGATTAATGCATTTAGTACATGTAGGTACAGGTGGAGTAGATCGAGAGTTATGGACTGCTGCTTATTATCAAATGGTTGTTCTTTCAAGGAAAAATCAATTCGTTCGTGAATGGATGCTAAAACAATATCATGCTTGGGTAGACTTTATGTCAAAGATTATTCGTAGGGGACAAGAGTTAGGACAAATCCGTACCGATATAGACGTTCGTGTCATGGTCAATATGCTTATCAGTTTATTGGAAGGTTACGAACTTCGTTCGAGGGTTGATTCAGAAATCGATGTTTACGAACAATTAAAACTCACCGAATTGTTCTGTATAAATGATAACTTATGAATACTTTATACATTTTTTGTTTACATAATTGTAATGATAGGAAGTAAGCCAAAAAGCCAATCCCCGTCATATCAAAGGTTTGGCTCTTATCTGTTTTTTATCAATTATGCATGATTTTATACATCGTTGATTTATCAAGGTTTTTAACTTCTAAAGAAGCCTGGCTTAAATGACATCAATTACTGATTCCCAAGCTGTTGAAGTAGGATCAATTATCTTGAAATGTTCAACATCTGGGAGAACAACTAAGTTTACATTACGGCATACATACCCTGGTCAAAAATGATTCAGGCAGAATGTAGTAAATAAATGAAATAAGCCGTTTATTCGATTGAAAAAAATCAGGATATACGGCTATTTGTGATACGTACCGGAAAGGTGCGCTTATTTTTTATAATTCGGGCTTAATCTGGAAATGCCCCTTTAATGAAAAATTGATTACCTAGTAGCAGATTTTTGTAAAAGAAAACCACAGAGGGGTATGAATCAAAATAAACGATGTTATCGGTATATATGAAAAAGGACCTTCGATCGAAGACCCATTTATGCTCTTTATTAAATTAAAGCACGTGAATAGTACGAAAACTTTCTACTTTTCACAAGAAAACATTAAAAAGAGTGGAATCCTCATTCGACGTTCATATTCACTTTCACTCTTAAATTGTTCAATTCTAGGAGTACCTTCTTTAATATCGACAATCTTAAACCCCGCTTGCTTTAACAATTGAAAATATTCTTCAATTGTTCGATGATATTTAACCACTTTTTTATTGATCCACGGTTCAACTCGCTCACCACTTTTAAAATAATTATCAACAATCCAATTTGATTTAAGTGCAGAAACAGATGCACTTTTTACTGATGAAAGTAAAACAGGGTGCTGAACACTAAATATGAATTTTCCGTTATCTTCTAGGGTATTATATACACCTTGAAATACTTTATTTAAATCGGAAAGATAATGAAGAGCTAATCTAGAAACAACTAGATCATATTGTTTCTCTTTAAAAATCCAGGTCTCTATAAAAGAAAATTGAACGTTCCCTACTGTTCCACTTAGGTTTTTAATCGCTTCTTTGACCATATTTTCTGAGCCTTCTACACCGTCATAAGAGATACATCCTTTTTTTAAAAGCTCAACTCCAAATTTAGCATCACCACAACCTAGATCTAATACCTTTTTCCTTTTAACATCACCAATCATTTCAAGCAATATTGGTTTTTCAATAATATTGTTTGGACTTACTTCTCGATTTCTCCTAGTGATATAATTTTCGAAAAATTGATCATCATTATAAGCTGATGGACCTCTATACTCCATTAAAATCCCCCTAGTAAATAAACCTAACGAATAAGCACCCCATTGCTGAATATCACTATTTAATATCAAATACAAAGTATTTATAAAAATTTAGTTGTGGGACTAAAGATCACTAGGTAACATAGCCGAATTGTTGATAGTTACTTTCCAAGAAATTATTGTTGTACTATCGCGTACATTATTTTCCTTAATTTCTTCTAATAATTTCTTAACACCATTTTGATTTGATATCCCTTCGAAATTATTAAATATTTCAATTGGGTTGTAAAAATTAGTATTTGGACACTCAATAAGTCCATCAGTTGTTAAGAAAATATGATTTTCTCCTTTCCGTAATTCTTTCCTTCCAGAACTGTAACAAGGTACTGCTAAATCAAAAGTATTCCTTTGACCAACCCACTCATAAAAACTTCTATGATTCTGTTGGAATTCTCCTAGTGCTTTAAGTTCAGGATGAAATAAATAAAGAATGCAATCTCCTATAGATAGCCACCAAAGAAATTTACCTTTCCTAACAACAAAAAGGCAAGCAGTTTCTCCTTGGACATTCTTACAATTTTCTCGAAAGCTTTTACCCTTAAAAATATTTAGAATGAAAGTGGATATGTTGTCGAAAGCTTCTCCAGTCTGTACTTTTAAGATTTGTTGAACTGAGTCTCTTTCTTTTTCAAAGGTTTTAAGTACTAATTCTGCACTTTGTGCTGTATTATGAGCATCAAGAATAATGACAAACTCCCATTCCTCTTCTCGATTAATCCAAATTAAACATCCATCTTCATTCTTAAATTGCCCAGTTGAAGAGTTACCACCAAAATGACCTATTACAATATTATTGATCAACAATTCAGTGTAAACTTCATCTATATAATGTTTTTGGCTTCCTATCCATCGATAATCACTCATGATAAATTCCTTTACTCCCCCATTCTATAAGAATCTAAATTCAATTAAATATTAGTGGATGCATTCCTCATTCTAATTATAGAAAAGCTTATTGATGAACTTATGATTTCATCATGCAGTTTCCAAAGAGACGGTGTAATACGTAATTCTATGTTTGTCTCTACAAGTCTATCTAATAAATCTCCAACGGGCTCAACAGAACTAGGGTTAACTGCTTTTCGAGAAACATAGTAACCAGCATTTGCATCTATGCACTCAAAAGTTTCAGATGGTAACGTGTAAGCGTATAGTTGTGTTTCACGAATTCGTTTAAGCCAAGTTGTCTCTATAGCGATAATTCGATGGGCAGAAGTATGGCCAAAGAAACGATTTAGGTCTTCACGTGTAGTTTCTGAAGATGACCAGAAAGCCACACGTGGGCATTCACGAGGAAAATAATAATGTGGTGCATGCTCTTCATCGATTGCCCAGACAAATGGCTGTTCCTTGAAATCAGTTTTGGGAACATGTGGTTCGAAGAAAGGAATCTTTGGATCTTCACTAAAATGGAATAGTTTCATAGGTAAATCCTCCAATAAAAAATATGAGAAAACCATATTAATTAAATTCGTTACTTGGTAGGGTAATCCTAGCTTCTAACCTGACTTCTAATTTACATAATTCATGTGTAAAAAAATATGTGTTTTATCCAAACTTTTATTCAAGAATATAACCCTATACAAAAAGACGCGTGCTCGATAATCGCTCCCGTTAGTCAGCCATGCAGCACAAGATCGACGATGCCCACTGACTGTAGCACCCTATATGGATAGCACGGATAGCACGTATGGGAGATTAACCCTTTCTTACCCCCAGTGAGATATAAGTTTCACGTAGTCTGTTCCTAAATAACTTCAGCTTTCTTATTTCGAATATAGTCCCAAAAGCCACAAACACACAACACGTTCCCAAAAAAAGTAATAAAGACAGCAGGAGAAATTATTTTCACAAAAGAAAACCCAATCATAGTAACACCGACAATTAAATAGTGATTAACAGCATGTAATCGATAGTTCTTCTGCTCTATATGCCATGCACGAAAGTAACCCTGTAAAAATCCTAAGATGATTTGCAATAGAAGTGCAGCATAGGGAAGAAATTCAAACGAATTTTTTATACAGCCTACAACTATATATACAAAACCCATCCCTGCATATATAAAAGGGATATTAGAATTATTTTTATTCTTTTGCGACTGAAAGACACGATAGCCCCAAGCAGCTGCAAAAGAAAAAGCGGCAAATAACCATGCAAATAAGGTGAAGGTCAAAGATATTTCTTTTAACCACACAATATAATATGGAAAAATAGCGACCTGTCCAACAGTTACAACAAGGGGGACATACCGTTTACTTTTATTTTTCATGTTTACCTCTTCACTTGATGTAATAGTCATAAAATAAGTTTTGAAAGACTTCGTTTGGATCTCTTCGTAATTTTTCTTCCCGGAACCTTTCCCATTCAGGATAAGACTTCATGAATTGTTCTTTTGTTTGATAACGATAATAAGGGAGGTAATAAGTTCCTCCATGGTCGAGGGTTAAACTGGTCCAATCTTGGATAATTGCTTTAGCATTAGCAATCTCTTTTTCTTTTAATCCATGTTGGATCAAAATAACTAGACCAAACATATCTTCCTTGGCATAATTCAAACTTGTGTGGTTGTCTTTTGCTGCATAGCGGACCGTAATATTATGTACTTTAAAATCTTCATTTTTGTCGTTTGATGAGAGCAATTGCTTTAAATCATTTATGTATTCTTCGTAAGAGTGGACTGGAATAAAAAACTCTTGCAAGACTTCGACTCGACCAGGTGTCGTAAATTCCATGAATGTGGATTCCGAGCGCATAGCGTTATTTCGAGTAATCGTATTGCCGTCGATTGAATCAATATATAGTTTTTGAGTTTCCCAGAAAAGTTCCTCTAAGAATCCACCTTGTCTACTTAGATCAAGCGCCAGCTTACTTAGACGAACACCTTGTTCTCCTTTGAGCGGAGTTTTATGATCCTGTTTTCCTGTGTAGTTGTAATTAATCACATACATTTCGTCTAAAAAGGAACTTGGAGCAACACTAACCCTTGCATAGTGCATAGCTGTATTATTATGATCTAATAAATTTTTAAAGTAGGATTCATACTCATCTGTTTTTAATTCCTCTGTATGGATGGTGTATACGTCATTTTCCGTTAATTCCAATGTCACATCTAAAATCACACCAAATAATCCATATCCTCCAAAAACATACTGCATCCATTCCTCTGAGCTCTCTCGGGTTACTTTTTTAATTTCTCCTGTAGGGGTTAATAATGTCATTTCCTTTACCGTTCCTGCCATTGGGCCAAACTGAATATCTCGCCCGTGAGCGTTTACTGAAAGGGAACCTCCTATTGAAAAAATCGATTGTGATTGGGTCACCTTTAAGGCTAAACCATAAGGTGTTATGGCATCTTGAACATCTTCCCATGTTGCTCCACCTTCTACACGTATGGTTTTATCCTGTTCATCAATTTCTAACACATCATTGAATGATCGCATATCAAGAACGACACCATCTTTGTAATAAGTATGGCCTCCTTGTGAGTGCTGTAATCCAGCAACTGAAATTTGCTGACCTTTTTCGTTTGCTTCCATTACAATCTTTTGTAATTTAGTGCGATTTTCCGCTTTAACTACTCGTTCAACACGTTCAGGAAGAAGGCCTGTATAGTCTGTTACTAAATTACTTTGAGAAAGTCCATATTTTCTTTTTTCAATCGGGATGCTCCATAAGACCACGACAACAAAAACTAGAACTAGACTCCCAAGAAACCATGGCTTTTTAGATAATTCCGTTATCGTTTGCATATTAACTCCTGTTTTTATAAGTTGTGTGTTGTTATTTTAAAATTTCACTATAATGAACATAAATGTTCTACCTGTACAATTTTACCATTAATCAGGATTATTTTTCTCTTTCTTCTTCAACTCCCTAAAACTATCCTTTAACTGTAAATAGCAAAAAATAAGTCTACTAAAACAGCCCATTAATGTTCTATTGTTGCGCCCGTAAGTGGAACAAGGTTTCAATTTGTAATCTTTCTTCCCCTAATTTAAATGCCTTTTCCCACTCATCTGTCCAAGGAACTAAAAACACTTTACCTTTTGGTGGTCCAAGCATTTTTTCATACCTCCTTTAATTTCACAACATCTATTTAGTCTACTTATAATACCAAAGTAAATTTTCTTATTGCTATACTGCTTCGTGAGTCAGGTAAAATCTCTTCAATCTCAATTATGATTCTAAAAAAATATTTGAAAACCTTCCTCAAGAATATGGGCCAAATTCCTTTGGGACAAACCAAGTCATACAATTCCGAAATGGCTCTTGTGTGCATTGATGCCAAATTTTCCCTCAAACATAAAAGACTGAGCAGGACAGTTCGTTAATCCATGTGTTCTGCTCAGTTTTTTTAGAAAACAGTATTCAATTAAATGGACAATGCACCTGTAATAATACCAACCACTATCATGACAAGAGCGCTGCCGACTGCGTATTTAGTAGAAAATTTAATATGATCCTGAAAATTAACACCTACAAGACCAATTAATACATAAACAGAGCCAACAAGCGGACTTAACAAATGGAGAGGCTGTCCAAGAAGTGATGCTTGTGCAATTTCTAATTTACTAATTCCAATTTGTGAAGCTGTTTCAGCTAGAATAGGAACAATACCAAAATAGTAAGGATCATTTGCCATAAAGAAAGTGAATGGCATACTCGTTAAACCCACAAGTAATGGAAGTTGAGGAGCAAGGAAATCAGGAATCACATTGACTATAGAGGTTGCCATGGCATCTACCATGCCAGTCCCTTCTAATATCCCGGCGAATGCTCCGCCAGCAAATATAAGTGAAACAACAGTCAAAACATTCCCAGCGTGTGCTTCTATTCTTGCTTTTTGATCGCTTAACTTTGGATAATTAACAATGGTTACGATAACGAATCCGAGCATAAACAAGGCAGGTAATGGAAGGACAGCTGTTAATAACCCTACAACCAATAAAGCGGTTATAAGCAAATTAAACCAAAATAGTTTAGGTCTTTTTAATGATTCAGCTGATACATCCACCACAGTTGCTGCCATTTCCTCTTCCACCTGATGATCGACAGAAACATTTTGAATGCCCAGCCTTTTTCTTTCTTTCAAGCCAAAAAAAACGCCGAGACCTAATACATAAAGAGCCGCTGCAATAATTGAAGGAATCAGTGGAGTAAGTACTGCCATCGCGTCATAGTTAAAAACAGACATAACACGTGCAGTCGGCCCGCCCCAAGGAAGAACATTCATAATCCCCATCGACATCGCAGGTAAACAAGCGAGGATTAGTTTGTTCATGCCTAAACGTTCATAAAGGGGTAAAAATGCTGTGACAACAATTAGATACGTAATCGTTCCATCGCCGTCTAAACCTACCAATAAAGACAGAAGGGCCGTTCCCATTGTTATTTTCAGAGGGTCACCTTTTGAAATTTTAATCACTTTTTTGACTAATGGATCAAACATTCCCGCATCAATCAAAGTTCCAAAATACAAGATGGCGAAAGTCACCATGATGGCAGTTGAAGCTACCGTTTCAGCTCCGCTTAAAATCATGTCGCCCACATCTGTGAAGCCTGCAAAAAGAGCAAATAATGCTGGAATGAAAATAAGAGCATTCAGAGCGTTCATTTTATTACTCATAATTAAATACATAAAAACGACGATCATTAAAAACCCTAAAAATGTTAACAATTTCTTCACCCCTCTTTTTAGATAACGTTTTCATTCTGATAGAAAAGAAAAGACTCAGTAAACCTTTTCTTATCTTTTCTTGACCTATCGGTCCTATGGTTTGCTGGTCTGACCAGTTTAATTAATTTTAATTATACCTTCTCATTTGAAAACGTCAACAATTTTTAATATAAAAAAACCTATCAATAATGATAGGGTCAAAGAAATAGATCATTGATTATTTAAAATACTTTCTCGCAATCGACGCAAATGTGCAGCCATCGCTTCCGATGCTTCTCTTGGGTTCCGGCTTTTCACTGCATCAAAAATAGCTCGGTGTTCTGCACTTGAGCGTTCTAGCCTGTCAGGTGATAACAATGTTTTCAGCCTTATTTGCTGAAGCATATTTAAATTTGTTTCTAGTGTAGTTACAAGCACAAAATTATCAGTTGCTTCTGCCAGAGCCAAATGAAACATACTATCTCGCACCAGCTTTTCATCAATATCTTTTCGTTCTGCTTCAACTTTCAACAAAGCTCTTTCCATTTTTAAAATGTCTTCTTCAGTAGCTCGCTCACAAGCAAGCGCTGCAATATTAGGTTCAATCATTTCACGTACTTCTAAAAAATAAATAATGGATGTTGTTTTCATGAGATCTACAGGATCAAAGCTGTATTCCATAACAAGACGTTGGTCGACATTCTGTACATAACGTCCGCCGCCTGGTTTTGCAATAATAATTCCTTCAGCTTCCAATACCCGAAGAGCTTCTCTCAGGGAAGTTCTACTGCACCCAAGCATTGTAGAAAGATCCCGCTCGCCAGGCAGCCGCTCACCTGGAAGTAACTTTCCTTCTTGAATCAGTACTCTAATTTGCTCCACAATTTGTTCGTATACTCTTGCATATTTAATATTAGTAAATATGTTATTTTTCACAGTACGCCACCTTTCATTCCACAGCAGCAATCAATTAATATTAAAATCACTATACCATACTTTTCTTTAAGAAAGCATTGTCATTGCTTGTTGAATCACTAGGAATATAGATTCTGCAATTTTTATCACCGTGTGGAGACAGTTTTGATGAAAAAAATTCCTTTGAAATACTTCCTCCTCTAAATGATCCTTAACATGAAGAAAGAGCACAATTCTTGCACCGAAAGCACTGAAAACTTCCAAAAATATATGAAAAAAGGTGATCACTAAATATATGAAAAAAGGTGATCACTTACCATTGGTAGTGTTTCACCCTATTGCTACCCTCTGCAAATTGTGTGTCAAAATTAAAAAATGGTGTTTTGCAGTAGCCTCTGCCCCAGAATTGCGCCAGTTTGTTGAAGATCGAAATTAGTAAATAATAATTTAAAATTCTAAATGGAACTTCAAATAAAGCCCTCTTATGTTCGGCTGTCTAGACATTGCCTAGATAGCTTCGCGTTATGTTTTGGAGAACAATTTTTCCATTCTTACTGTATTTTTCGAATAACTCTGACAGGAGAAAAACAAAACGTTCATACTCTTCGTCATTTTTTTTCGGAGCATAGGACGCTGATAAATTCCTTCCTAAAAATCCTTCATAATCAAAAAGCAAATCATTTTGATACTTTTTAAACTCATACTTTCCATTCTTAAAAAAGCCGTTAAATATTTCTGGAGATTCCTCCATTCCACCGCTAAATCCTTTGAAATTTGGACAGGTCTTTTGGCAAATTTCTGCATTCTCTTTAATAATCGGACTAGTTAAATCTCTGCTATTCCAAACAAGAGCGACATTTGCCTTTTGTTTCAAAATCCGTTGACATTCGATTTTGAATGCTTCTTTATCAAACCAATGAAATGCCTGGGCAACAGTTACTAAATCCACACTTTTCCCATTTAAAGTAGTATTTTCAGCAGTTGCTTTTATTGATTTAAAACGAGAATAAAGTTTTAACGATTGCTCAGCCATCTTTCTCATGTCATCATTTGGCTCAACTCCAATAACATTTAAACCTCTTTCAAGCAGCTGGCGGCTAAATATCCCCGTACCTGAACCAATATCGGCCACGATCCGATCCTCTTTCAGTTGGTTAGCTGAAAATAAATAATCAATATATTCATTAGGGTAACTGGGGCGATATTTCGCATATAGATCGGCCTTGTTGGTGAAATTTTCTGTTGTTTTCACAGTTTTACCTTCTTCCCCACGAAATTATGTACAGAAATAGGAACCAAATAAGTAATTCCTGCTTCAATCTCTAAGTCTACAACTTAGATTCCAGCCAATTGGCTCTGCCCTCAGTTCAATTATGAATTCCCGTTAAAATATCGTAATTTTTTTGATAAATAACCAGTTTCTCAGTAATAAAATTAAGAAATTGGGCTTTTTTCGTTACTCTAAAAATGTCTTTCGGTGCGTTTGAATTCGTTCTGGAACCATTCATGTAAACAGCTCGAATTCGCTCATCTTTCTCGGCAGTGTTTCATATTAGGTCCATCATTTCTTGTTCACTTCTCATTAAAATCCCTCCACATGCCATAATTCATGTTAAACAAACGTTTATTTAACATTGGATGGTCTCGCTGATGATGTAAGCATACCTGATGTGTCGGGGTTTATTCCGCCCTTTTCTTGAATAACTAAAAGATGAATTTAAGCATTTAAAATTTATAAATGCCAAACTGAAAAAGGATAAAACAAACTAGTCCAGTAAAGAAAGCTCCTAAGATTACTCCAGTTATAAAGATTGGAAAAAGATTTGCAAATTGTGGTTTTATTTTTAGCATAAATAGACCTTCCTTAAAGCTCATCGAAAATGCCATTATCCGTTCTCTTTTTCCAAATAATTCGTTCTAAAATGGATCTTTCCTTTTATTTTGAATATTAATTTGCATTTTTTTGCATTACAGGCTATTCAAGTTAAATTTTATAAATTAACTAAAAGGCACATTACTCGATAAGAACGCTCTTTCCTTGAATAGACTATTACAAAATTTAAGCGAAGTACGACATTAAATAATAATCTTAAAAAGCATTCTTTCTTTCAAATAGGTGGATTTCCTCTATCGTCCACCCATTCATCTTTCCCCTCTCTGAATAAACTATTTATAAGAATAGTAGAAGGGAGATGATTTTAAGTGTATATAAATAAAAAGAAAAAGGTTTATAGTGGTAAAGGTAAAAACATAAGCACTTCAAACTGTCAACAACTTGCAAATATTATTGGAGGAGAAGTTATTCAATCGACTCCTGTTTGTGTAGTTATGCGTCTTCGAGATATTAAAGCAACGATTTTAAATCGTCGCACTCAATCTCCACTAGCACTTCCATTTATGTTATCCTTTGAAAATAATGGTCTTAATCTTGGTGAATCTGTTGTACTTCAGAAAGAAATTAACCCATTAATGTCTGCATTAAGAAAAAGAGGAATTATCGTAACAGCAGTTCATAACCATTGGCTGTTTGATAAACCACGATTAATGTATATGCATTGGGAGAATGTTGGCATGGATCCGTTTGATTTTGCTAGAGAAAGCTTTGAAGCAGCTGTGGAAGCAGGACTTTTTAAAAATTAGTTCTAGTTAGGCGGGCAGACTACTTTCGTGATCTGCCTTTTTATTTCGTATCGATGAGTCCTTTTTTCATGCCGCAATTTACGTTAAGTATAAAATTACGCAATCCTTGCGCCCTAGTCTGGAATATCACGTAAGCAGCTTCTTATCTGATTCTTATTATAGAATGATATGATAGAAATGGCATACACTTCTCCTTTTTGTCTTAAAAGAGCAGCCAAGACCATTGGCTGCTCTTTTATTTAAATGAATTTCACTCCTGAATAATATTCTTTTCCCTCAAAACTTCTACCGCAATAGTCTTAGCTTCTGTTCCGGACCCATTAATATTAACGGCAAAAGCCCAAGTTCCCTTTTCATTTTCAATAAAACCAACGTACCAGCCCAATCCGAGGTCTGATAGCCTTGTTCCTGTTTTTCCATGTAGGATGTAATCGTCCTGTTCATCCTGGATCATCATCCTTTTGACAGTTTTTTGATACTTCTCAGTAAACGGGAGTTCTTCGCTAACCAGCTTCTCCATAAAGTCGACTTGCTCGATAGCAGAAATTTTTAGGCTGCTGTCAAGCCAAAACATATCAATTCCTCCTGAAAGATCTTGGTTTCCGTAACTCATCTTTGAAACGTACTCTTTCATCTTGTCTTCCCCAATGGTTCTCGCCAGGTCCTGGTAGAACCAAATTGCTGATTCTCTCATGGCAGATGCTAGTGTATGGTCACGATTCCAGTTTTCGAATTCTCGTTTCACACCGTCCCACCGTTTCACTTCATACTCATCTCTTACCGCTGAGGTTTCTAATCCGATTAGAGCATTTGCTATTTTGAAGGTGGATTCCGGGGTGAATCTCTCAGTGCTTCTCTCCTTGTTATACACATATACCTTGTTATTCTTAAGATTTTTAAGCACCATCGTACCCTCTTTCCCGTTAAAAACCTTTTCAATGTGCAGTTGCTTCGTTTTTTGCTGTCCAGCAATAGGGGATGCACCCGTACCAGCCAATAGCAAAATAATAGACATTAAAACTAAGCCAAAACTTCTCATCATTCTCATGTTACTTCCTCCCTCAATAACGTTTCATTTCCTCTCATGTTCCCTTATACTATAAGCAACCTATGAGATACAGAAAAGGATCATTTTAGCAGTCTGTACCCATACAGTTTCTAAGAAAGGAAGAAAGACTCTGAGGAATAAATACGAAGAAATCATGGAAGAAATCCAGTCGAGAATCGATGATGGACGTCTTCAGCCCGGGGATAAACTCCCTTCGGTCCGTAACTTTGCAAAAGAATTAAACTACAGTATTAATACTATTTTGAAGGCATACAATGAGCTTGAAAAAGCACATAGAATCTATTCTGTTCCGAAAAGCGGCTACTTTTTAGTGGGAAGCGATCAATTAAGCAGCAAGACACCCCCTACAACCATTGATTTTTCTTCAGCAGGCCCTGACAAGAGTAAAATGCCTTATCGGGACTATCAACATTGCATGAATCAGGCGATAGAGATTTACAGGGAGGAAATGTTTCAATATTCCGAGCCTCTTGGTTTGCCAAGTCTACGTCATCAGCTTTCAAAGCAGCTTCAGGACCTTCAAGTATTTGCGCCCCCAGAAAGGATTTGTGTGGTATCCGGATCCCAGCAGGCACTAGATCTTTTGGTCTCTCTTCCCTTCCCTAATAGAAAAGAAGAAATCTGCTTAGAGCAGCCAACACATTTCAGTTTTATAGATTCCATTACTTCCCGTGGATTGAATGCAATTGGAATAGAAATGACACAAAATGGCATTGACCTCGATTATTTAGAAAAAATATTTAAGGAACGGAGCATCAAATTCTTTTACACGGTTTCAAGATTCCAAAATCCCACAGGCTACAGTTATTCCAATTATGAAAAAAAGAGAATGGTAGAGCTTGCACAGAAATATGATGTGTACATCATTGAGGATGACTACATGGGAGACCTGGATACAAATAAAAAGGCTGATCCCATGTTTGCTAATGATCCATCTGGCAGAGTGATTTATACAAAAAGCTTTTCGAAAGTCTTGCTGCCAGGGTTAAGATTAGGAATGGCCGTTTTGCCAGAAGCTCTGCTGAAGGATTTCATGAAAGCAAAGTTTGCTGCAGATGTTCATACGCCAGTCCTCACTCAAGGTGCACTTGAGATCTATTTGAACAGCGGAATGTATAAAGCCCATATCCAAAAGCTCAGAAGGCAATACAAGAAGAAAGGCACTATTCTGAAAAATGCTTTTCTCGAGTATCTCCCAGCTGAGGCTTCCTTTACTGGCGGTAACTCCGGTTTCTATTCGACCATAGAACTTCCAAAGCGAATGAAAGCGACGCAGCTTGTCAATCATCTTAAAAAGAAGAATGTTCTTGTCCAGGATGCAACCAATATGTATCTTCCTGTATATAGGAAGGAAAATCGAATCCGGTTGAGCGTATCTCAGGTGGAGGATTGGAAAATTCCAATTGGGGTGAAAAAAATTGGGGAAGGGATACAAAAATTAATCAACACCTATTACTAATACAAAAGGTCTATCCCTAACATAAAACCCTGGGAACAGACCTTCTTTTTTGTTTCAACATTTTGATATTCACTTTTTCAACTCCTTTCTTATTAGAACTTCGATCTTTAACAAGATGGCCCTAAAATGAAAAGTGAGCGCTTATCCTTGTTCCAGGATAGCGCCATTTGAATAAAGAATATGTAGGTAAAATCTTATTCATCAGCTTTTGTCACCTTTTATACGTTCACGTAATGTGGATTATATTGTACCTCTTATTTCTTCCCTAACCTGTTCCTTTCAAATTAGCTGGTACCAAGGAAACTTACACATTTTCTATTCTAACTTTTTCCTTCTAATCATCTTTCTTCTTCTCTTCCCGTTCTTTCTTCTCTTTTTCCTGTTCTTTCTTCTCCTCTTCCTGTTCCTTCTTCTCCTCTTCCTGTTCCTTCTTCTCTTCTTCCTGTTCCTTCTTCTCTTCTTCCTGTTCCTTCTTCTCCTCTTCCCGTTCTTTCTTCTCCTCTTCCCGTTCTTTCTTCTCCTCTTCCCGTTCTTTCTTCTCTTCTTCCCGTTCTTTCTTCTCTTCTTCCTCTGTTTCCTTTTTCACTCTTTGGTTTTCCTCTTCCTTTGACAGCTGTTTTTCTAATGTAGTTAAGTTGAATTTACGTTGGGAAAATTCGGAAATAGACTCAGAAATTATCTCTTTAAAAACTTTTGTGACAGTAGAGCCGCTGGATTCTAACAAATAATGATTTTCATCTGTTTGATCATAGCCCATCCAAACTGCCCCAACAATTTCTGGAGAATATCCGACAAACCAATGATCCTTTGAACCTCCTTCATTAGCAAAAGGAAGGTCGGTTGTTCCCGTTTTACCGGCTAATTCCCAGCCCTTCACTTGAGCCATTGCTCCTGTCCCTTCTTCAACAACACCTTTAAGCATATAAGTGATCTTCTCGGTAACTAAAGGATCCGTGACTTTTATAGAATGACTGTTCCATTTTCCAATGATTTCACCATCTGCATCTTCAACTTTTTGAATAGCGTGTGCTTCTACCCTAACGCCTTGATTAGGGAAGGTCGAAAATGCTTGAGCCATTAATAAAGGCGATACCCCCTCGCTCAAGCCGCCAAGTGCTAATCCTGGAGTATAATCTTCTTCCTTTAATTTAATACCGAAGCGCTCAACTGCATTCGCACCATATTTCAATCCCATTCTCTGTAATAACCATACTGGAGGAACATTATATGAATTCACTATGGCCTCATACATTGTAACTTCTCCACGGAATTGCTTGTCATAGTTCATTGGCTGATAACCGTCAATATTAATAGGCGAATCTTGTAATTGATCATAAATCTCGTATCCTTGTTCTAGAGCCGGAGTATAGACAGCCAACGGTTTCATTGTAGATCCAGGCTGTCGTTTAAGCTGAGTCGCACGATTAAATCCTCTAAAAGTATGTTCCCCTCTTCCGCCAACAAGTGCACTGATTCCACCTGTTGAGGGGTTGATAAATATGGCCGCACTTTGAACGAATTGATCAGGCTGTCCTTCTGGAAACATCTCTTCATCCCTGTACACCTGTTCGACTGCTTGTTGAATGGCAGGATTTAATTCTGTATAAATATGAAGTCCACCCGAAAGAACCTCATTTTCTGTTAGATCATATTTTTTTATCGCTTCCTCTATAATATGATCGACATAATAAGGGTATTTTCCTTTATAATCATCAATCTTTTTGCCCTCTAATACGATAGTCTGTTCCTTTGCCTTATCTACATCAAGTTGACTGATATATCCTTCTTTTTCCATTAATGCTAAGACAAGATCTCTCCGTTCAATGGATTTTTTCATATCTTTAAATGGAGACAGGATGGATGGTGCTTTTATCAATCCCGCGAGCATAGCAGACTCAGCTAAGGTTAATTCGCTAACATCTTTGCCATAGTAGGTTTGGGCAGCACGTTGAATTCCCCATGCACCTTCCCCGAAATAAATCTGATTTAAGTACCGTTCCATAATTTCATCTTTAGAATATGTTTGTTCAATTTTTTTTGTTAAAATTAATTCTTTAAATTTTCGTGTATAGGTACGTTCATGCGTTAAAAAGGCATTTTTTGCCAATTGCTGTGTTATTGTGCTTCCACCCGCCAGAATTTCACCGTGTATGATGTTTTGGGTCAATGCCCGAGCAATGGCTATAAAATTAATTCCTTCGTGCTTGTAAAAACGCTGATCTTCTGTTGCAATTACTGCGTTGATTAGGTCCTCGGGAATCTGTTTTATACTTACCCCTTCAATATTTGAAACGGCAATCTTACTAGCAACATCTCCATTTTGATCATAAATAATCGTTGGCTGTGGAGCTGGATCTTCTAGTTTGCTGACGTCGCTTGTCCAAATTAACATATTTAATATAAGAAAAGAGCATAAAACAAATACTGAACTCGCTACTAAAACCTTTACCTTCATACTTTTATTCTTAAAATTGCTCCAAATCGTCTTGATTGATTTTTGTTGTTGCCTTCTATCCATTCTCCCCACGTTCTATTCCCACCTTCTAGTCTGTTGTTGATTATCTACTAGCTGCATAAAGGTTATTGTTCAATATGAATTATAACTAGTCAATAGGGAATAAGTAATCTATCCCATTTTTCAGGAATTGGTTCACACCTGATTGCTGAAAAAGATCCTGTATACACTCGTTCCCAAGCGATGTTATCGGCAATTAAAAGGAGATCGGTTGAAGCCCTTTTTATTACTGATTCATATAAAAATTTTTGGGAACATAAAAAGGATCAAAACAGATTATAAGAAAGGATAATAAATGAAAGTTTTAACTTTAATGTTTACCGTAACACTGGGATACGGAATGCTAGCCTGAAGAGGTATGCGGTGGAGGAACTTTTATTAATAGCTTAATACAGAAGGGGAGCGGTCTGGTTCCTACATAGGCAAAACAGCTCCCTTTTTAAAGTAAAACTACACATTTGCTTCATTTGAATTCGATTTTTGTCTTTCTTCTACCTGTCTCAAAACTCGCCAAATGGTGATGATCGAGTATGCCAGCATGAGCACGCCAGGTACAATCATAAAGAAAATACTACCATTAGGGGACTGGGAAAAATTGATGAGATAGCCGGCAAAGGGGATCGTGAATCCATGATATTCAGCAACGACATTTTCAGCTAAAACAGGGTTGGAATCAGGTGTATTGTTGTTGTCACCTTTTGTTGTGTATTGAACTCCGCTATTTGTCGATTGGACATCGATGACTCGGTGAGTGATGAGCATATTTTCATCTTCCTTGAACGTAATCACATCGCCCTTTTGTAATTGAGTTCGCTCCTCTTCACCAAGAGATTTCACGGCGATGACGGATCCGGTTTGAATACCAGGCTCCATCGAACCGGATAAGACGGTTTTCAATTGGTAGCCGAAGATTTCGGGCATCCCGCCGGACATTTTAGATGAAAGAACCACTCCGGCTACAGCTACAATACAAACCATGAGAACACCTGTAATAATCCGATTAATCCATGTTATCAGCTTCTTCATTTTCAACCATTTCACCTTCCTCTTCAGTCTTTGCAGGATCTATATCTTCCTCTGGATTATTTTCCTTGGCTGATTCAGAAACTTGTTTTTGCTCCGATTCTTTTTCTATTACTTTGTTTAATTCTGCTGTTTGATTTGACTCATCGTTCTGCTTGCGCTCAGTTGATTCCTCATCACTTGTTTGCTGCTGGTTACTCTCCCACGTACCAATCGTGATACTCCCATTCATCTGCTTCTCGTCACGATAATAGGCTGATGTAGGATTCGTTACAGATCCGGCAAATAGAATCAAGACATACCAAACCAACGCCGTTAACAACCAATTTTGTGACGTGGATGTTTGTTTACGGATGTGTTTCATATTAACCTCCGGCTTTCCTTTTTCATCTATCTTCGAATCGGTTTCCCATCTCTTTGAACAGCTTCAAATTCCCAGGTAAGCTTTACTTGATCACCTTGGAAATGATTTTGATCTTTGCCATTGTTGAGAAAGGTGATGCGAATCATACATTTTTCTGCATCACTGCCAGCCGGAAATTCTTTTAGAACTTGCTGCGGGGAAGCCTTTAGCTCAGCTAATGTTTTTTGAAAGACGACTGATTGCTTGCCATTGACCATTCTGACAAATTCAACGCGGATGTGTTTCCCTAAGTCATCCCCTTGATTTGGTTCACCATTATCCACAACTTCATAGGATGAATGCAGCTTCACTTCCTTCATATCGACACTGCCGTCATTAATCAGCTCGACATTCCCTGTCATCGTATCACCTGGTACAAGATCTTCAAGCTGAAAAATCGTTTCCTTATTGATTTCAAGATCTAACATGCCTGTCGTAAACGTGTTCGTTACCGGCTCCTTGTCATTAAAATACGCAACCGTTCCTTCCGTCATTAAACTCAAGCCCAGGGCAGCCATCGCGATACTAGTCAAAATTTTCCCTTTTACACTCATGTTAGTCCCTCCCTTTACGTCAAAATGCAGAAAAGGAGGAGAGATCTTCTCCTCACTCATCATAAGTTACCTTTGTTTTCTTATTTTGCTTCGAATGCCCAATTAAGCTTTAATTGATCACCTTGGAATTGATTCTGGTCCTCTCCGTTGTCAACAAACTCGAATTCAACATACATCGTATCTTGTGTACCAGCTGGTAATCCGCTTTGTTCATTATCAAAGCCGATTACCTTTTTCTCAACAGCATCCGGTGTCATTTGTTGCAACTCATATAGAGTTGTCGAATAAATGATGTCATTATAACCAGTTTCTTCAGACTTATCGCTGTTTTCCAGGAAATTTACGCGGATATGCTTACCAAAGTCATCCGTATTGTCGCCTTGTGCATCCATTACTTCATAGCTTGTCTTGATCAGAACCTCTGTAATATCAAGTGAACCATTATTCACAATTTCAAAGGCACGAATCTCCCAGCTGCCCGGTTTTAAATTATCGACATCAATAATCACTTCCGGATCAACGGAAAGATCTAATGTTCCAGCTGCAAATGTATTATTCGCTTGTGCCGTATCACTAAAGTAAGCAAACGTCCCACCACTGATTAGTCCGACTCCTAAAACAGCTGTTGCCAAACCCATTCCTAATGTGCTTTTAATACCCAACTTTATTCCCTCCCGGTTTTTATTCTTTCTCCTCGCTTTGCTTATTCGGCGAAATTTGAAATTTATCGGCGTGTTCACAAATATATCGGCGGTATTCGAATTTTATCGACGTGTTCCCAAATATATCGGCGGTATTCGAATTTTATTGGCGATTTACGGAATATATCAGCGTAATCTAAAATTTATCGACGATATACGGAATATATCAGCGGAATTCAAAATTTATCAGCGAGTTCCTAAATATATCGGCGGATTCCGTAATTTATCGGCGTGTTCCCAAATATATCGGCGGTATTCGAATTTTATCGGCGTGTTCACAAATATATCGGCGGTATTCGAATTTTATCGACGTGTTCCCAAATATATCGGCGGTATTCGAATTTTATCGGCGATTTACGGAATATATCAGCGTAATCTAAAATTTATCGACGATATACGGAATATATCAGCGGAATTCAAAATTTATCAGCGAGTTCCTAAATATATCGGCGGATTCCTTAATTTATCGGCGTGTTCCCAAATATATCGGCGGTATTCGAAATTTATCGGCGTGTTCCCAAATATATCGGCGGTATTCGAATTTTATCGGCGAGTTCCTAAATTTATCGGCGCTATCCGTAATTTATCGGCGAGTTCCTAAATTTATCGGCGCTATCCGTAATTTATCGGCGATTCCTAAATTTATCGGCGCTATCCGTAATTTATCGGCGAGTTCCTAAATTTATCGGCGCTATCCGTAATTTATCGGCGAGTTCCTAAATTTATCGGCGCTATCCGTAATTTATCGGCGAGTTCTGAGTTTTATCAGCGAAACGCCAAATATATCAGCGAATTCCAAATTATATCAGCGAATTCCAAATTATATCAGCGAATTCCGAAATCTTTTAAGGATACTAAGAAGGCTCGTCCAATATCGGTCAAAACAATTAGAGAATCGGCATGCCGTGGCGCTCTAGGGCAGCCGCTTCTAATCTAGACATTCCTTGCTCTTCAGCAAATGCAAGAAGCTTGTCCGATACAGATGGTGCTAAGGATGCTGGTGGTGCAGCTAGTCCCATTGTCCGTTGACGTGCCGTATTTCTGCGAGCGAAAGGTCCCCAGATCGCAAAGGTAATTCCAGGTGTTTGCATATTTACAAAGAACGTTTTTCCATCTGGTGAGAATGTAGGGCCTGCGAACTCAGAGCCGTTCATCATATTTTCTGCAAATGTATAAATTTTGCCTTCCGGTGTTAAGCCGACGATGCGGTCATTTCCGCCGCCATCTTCTGCAATCCAAAGGTCTCCCCATGGAGTGATCGTGATATTGTCAGGCATTTCTAATTCATTTTGTTCAGTAGATTCATAGAAAAGCTCAAGTGTATTTGTCGCAGGGAAATAGCGATACACACGGCCAAGTTCTTTAGAGCCGGCACTTGTGTCATCAAACCAGAATGTTCCCGCAGAAAAATAAGCTCCTTCTAAGCGGCTAAATTGAATACAACCTAAATCCTTGGCATCCTGCTGAGCACGCTCAGGATTTAACTTTTTCCAAACGATGCCAAACTTTTGTCCGCTGTTTAATTGACTTGGAGATGAAGTGGAAATTTCATCAATCGCTGCCGCTTCAAGAATTCCGCCTTTTTGAAGCGAACCTAGCGTTTGGCTGCGATCATGCGGTGTAAAACGGTATAAGAAGCTTGGATCGCTATCTTCCGTTAAATACCAAATACCAGTTGATGGATCAACCGCACATGCTTCATGAGAAAAATACCCCATATCACGAATCGGTGTTTTCGACATTTCGTTCTCAGGATCAAGCGGATTTACTTCAAACACAAAACCATGACCAAGTTCACGCGTTTCTTCACATGTTAACCAAGTACCCCAAGTGGAAGCTCCGCCGGCACAGTTGCGGATTGTTCCTGAGTTGGTCACATATTCGTCAATCACTTCACGGTCAGGTGACACAATAAGAGCTGTCGTCCCGCCAGCTGCTCCCTTGCTCCAAGGGTTTTTCCCGTTTACAGGATATTGAGAATTCGTTCCGTTCTCATGGTTACGTACAAGGATCGTTGTATTTTTCTCACCCTTATATGCCGCCATTCCATCAAGCATCGCAGGTACTAAGTCACCGTTAGGCATCGGATCGCCAGTTTTAGAAATAATCTTATACTGAAAGCCTCTAGGAAGATCAAGAATCCCATTTGGATCCTTTACAAGCGGACCATAGCCGCCAAACCCGCCGCTTGTGCTTCTAGCCGCCGCCTCAGCTTCTGTTGCACCGTTTAATGACAATAACCCAGTTGTTCCAAGTGTTAAGGCAACCGTACTCATACCGCCGACCTTCAAGAAATCACGTCTGTTCAAACCTTTACTGCTACCATTCACTACCTATTCCTCCCTATGATTTTAGTATTGAAGTCATATTCTATGAAATTTGCTCTACTAAAACGTTACCAAATGGGTTTGAAAACTATGTAAATTAAATGTAATTTTGCGGTTTGCAAAGAAAAATAATCCAAAAGAACGAGAATATAGGGAATATTTGGAATCAACCTATGAAGTTAGTCAGTCATTAGTAATGAAATTGATCATGTGAGAATGCAAAAGAGGGATGATAAAACTAGGATTTTGGTAAAATAAGGATATAATTGTCATTTTATGACATTAAATTAATGTTAAGAATATTAAGAGAATGATTTACAAAGTAAGGGCTTAATAACTAGAGTTTCCTACTATACATATGGAAAATAACTAATATTGATTTTTAGTAAACATAGACGATTTTTTATCGATAAACAAAAAGCCATTGGATCTATTTCAACCCGATGACTTTAACATATAGCATCATAATTATTATGTTTCATTATTTCGATTTTTCTTCTTGAAACCATTGCGAATCATAGCAACAAGCAACATGAACAATGGAATGATTACAAATAAAGGAATATAAAGGGGATACATGATAATTTCCAACCCTTCTTCAACATGTTCCGAAAAGTCTGAAGCATTTGCCATTGATAAAAAGATGAGAATAAGACCAATTGGAAAAATAATTTGTTGATGATTTTTTAATTTAAATAAATCAACGATTCCAATCACTGTACTATATAAAAAGATGGATGTCTTGAAAAACATCGTAATTAAAAAGCTAAAGACAACGAGAGCATCGAGCCGTTGGATAAACTCGAAAAGGTTCACCTTTCCAATGGTTGATAACAAAGGAAATGTCGCTCTCTCTGTTGCTTCAACACCTAGAACGGCGATATCTAAACTTGTTGTATAACTTAAGATAAGACCGCTTGAAATGACGGAAGATAGCCACATTCTTTTCACTAATTCATGTCGATTTAGATAAGGAAGCAGCATAGTAAAAGCTACTATTTCTCCGAAAGGGAAAAAAGTAGTAATCGGAACGGTCATTAAGATAGGTTTCCATCCATTTTCCAGAAACGGCTTCAAATTGTTAAGATCTACATTACCAGATAAATAGACGAAAAAATTTCCTACTATCCCAAATAAGATCAATATAACAATAAATACTTCCGCTGTTCTGCCCAATACTTCAATCCCTAGATAAAGTACATAACAAATGGCAAGAACAAACAAGATATTCAACGCCAATAACGGTGTTTCTGACATTGTCGATGAAAGCAGCAAATCACCGAAGTCCCGCACATTCCGGGAAGCACCGTACAAGAAGAAGACGACATATAGCAAACCAACTATCCATCCAACGTATTTACCTAATATTTTTCTAGCATATCCGGTTAATGGCAAGTTTGGATATTGCCGAAATAAAAAGTAGTAAATAAAAAATAAGATAATTCCCCCGCACATTGCTAGAAGTATGGCAAGCCAGGCATCTTTTTTAGCATTTATTCCATAACTGACGACCAGTGCGCTTCCCATTTCAAATAAAAACAACAAGGAAAATAGTTGAATAACACTAATTTTTGCTTTCTCCACTGTCTAGAAACTCCCTTTATGATTTAATCCGCACGCTCGTATATCTCATCTAGTTATTCATTCTATCCTTATTTCTATTCTTGATACTTTTAAGGGATGTAGAATGCAAACTCTATACAAATCTAGTTTGCATCATGTCAGTTTTAAGGAGTTCCAAACCCAGTATTTATCAAGGGGTTTTGCTATTATGCATGATTTTAGTACTTCGTTGATATATCAACGATCCTGATTTGCTGCATAAATTAGAGTTTTATGCAAATTCTTATTCAATATAGTGGCCATTTCATAAGAAAAGCGCAAGCGCCTTGCTCAGCCTAGGGCAAATAAGACAAATTGGAATAGAAGGCGAAGGCGTTCTTTGCCTTCTATTCCAATTTGTCTAGTCCCAAGAGGGGCTAGGCGCTGGAGCTAGACACTAAAACTTTGTTCAAATTTTATACTTTCTGGTGTATGAAAAAATGCACAGTTCCTTACTCTGGAAATGCGCACTTTTGTAGAATATTCATCATAGCTTCTATTGGCTGGTTTTAATTGAAACCAAGATTTTCATCGTTCACTTATAAACCAGATTTCTCCCTTAAAGATGTCCCCATCTTCATCAGTTATTTCTTCATTAAATCCTAATCCATTCATATTTTCAGGGATGTTTATTCCCCATTCACTTACAAAATTTCTTTCATCTCATTTTTATGTTAGTTAATTTTCTCGATTTTACATATCCATTTATAATAATTTAAGACAAACAATAATAAAAAAGGGTCTATAAGTGCAGAATGCCATAAACTCCACCATCCATAGTTAAAATAACCCCATGGTTCTGGCAGCATAGCTATCATTTCATAAATAAGCATGAATATTACCCAATAAAAGTAATACGTAACATGTTTAAGTAATGGGGATCCAAAAGGATACCAATTCAAAAACATCATATTTATAGGTGGAATAAGCAATGTAAGAGCAGGAAGAGAAGACCAATCCACTCCTTTTTCGAAATACCAATAAGCTGAATATTTACAGTCGATGTATAAATCGACAATTCCTTGCAAAGAAATTGTAAATGTCCAGAGATGAAGAATTTGATTTTTAGTAAGGCGTTTATTAGTTCTAAAGGCAATAAAATTAAAAAGAATAACAGCAATAGCAAGTCCAATCATGTAAAATTATTCCTTTTTTAATTATACTACCCTTATTTTATTTGATTATCCTTACCTGCTATAGGGAATTAAAAAGTTGCATATCAGAAGGTACCTAACTTTTTTGTTGCATAAAGCTTAACCGAATCAATGCTTTCCACTTCCCTATAATTAAGTATCTAATTTTGCCATCTCATCTCTGTCTATTGCTCTTGGTGGTTCTTCCATCCATCCATTTTTAATCATGATATTTGCGCCATCTTCTGCATATTTTAGTATTTCAGATATTAATCTGCTATACTGTGTACCTAAATCTCTCCTAGGGCTTCCTGCTATACTTGCCCCATAATATCCAACACTAAGGGCAATTAAGGCTGTTGTATAAAACATCATAAGCTTATCAGAAAAGGTATAGATTGTGGAATCTGTTACTTCTGTGTCCCAACCCATTGGTACGGGAAGATCATCTTCTTTAAGAATTGAACCCAAAACTTCACAATGCTTTGATGCTATTTCTTTACCTCTTATAAGAAATTGTCTTACTTCTTTTGACTTTGCAACCTGACTATAACCTATTAAAGTGGCAATTCCTAAAGCATTCCTTTGAAAATTAGCATATAAGTTTGAAATTTCGGTACCTATTAATGGTCTTCTTTCCCCAAAGTAGCCAGTAAGGAAACTTTGGCTTTTTACAAAGTCAATATGATCAGGTGTTGGCAAATATGGTGACCTTATATAAAGTCCTTTTGATAATAAAAGTTCTTTTGCTTTCCTAAGAAATGTAGTTAATTGTGAAAGACATTCATTAAAGAAACTATAAACATCTGCCCTTACAGACAAAGATAAACTAATACTGTATGCTTGCAAGGCAATTTGTGCTGCATCATGAAGGTAATGTAAAACATAAGTGTCAGAATATAATCTAGGAGCAGACACATCTACATCTTCATTTATTTTAAACCCATATGGGATAGGATAGTTTTCTCTGTTAAAAATTTCAGTTAAAGTTTTTAAATTTCCTTGAGATAAATCTAAGGCTTGTTTGATGATTGGTCGAATTTCTTCATCTTCCACTTTAGCTAAGAAAAATTGAAACTGACATATCAGTCCACTATCATTCATATAAGTTGTCCAAAGTGATGTAATTTCTGTTGATGTTAGCTTTAACTGTTTTCCCTGTTCCTTCATAAAAAGTACTCCTCCAATAAAAGGATTTTATACTTTTATCATTCCAATAATTACTTGTAGTATGTATCTTTGCAACAAACATATATTACGACTAGTCAGGGTTACAATCTCCCAGACTTTTTTGCTCACATTGTACATAATTTCAAAAGACTTAAACATAATAAATAGCGTTGAAGGTTAGCCTTTAGCAAATATGGTGAATGGTGCAGGAGGTTTTTAATAATGACACAAAATAATCAGAATCAACAACAATTTCAGCAAGCGATCAATGCTGCTCAACAAGCACAACAAGCTATTCAATCAGCTCAAGCAAGTGCAAATCCACAACAACTGCAGCAGGCACAACAACAGCTTCAACAAGCACAGCAACAACTACAACAAGTACAAAACCAAACAGGGGCTCAAGTTTCTGCACAACAACAGCAACAATTACAACAAGCACAACAGCAGATTCAACAGGCACAACAACAAGTTCAGCAAGCCCAAGCTACATCTCAAGTACAACAAAATTCAGGTCAACAACAAAATCAACAAAACCGTTACCAATAATATTTATCCCCTTCAAAGGGGATTTTGTTGGACTATAGCCAAGTGGTAAGGCAACAGACTTTGACTCCGTGATCGTTGGTTCGAATCCAGCTAGTCCAGCCAAACTTTCACCTAATAAAATTTCTTACATATAATGAATTTAAGACAGTTTTCCCAATTTCATAAGAAAAGCGCAAGCGCCTTGTTCAGCCTAGGGCAAATAAGACGCTCATGAATAGAAGGCGTTCTTTGCCTTCAATTCATGAGTGGCTTATGACCTCTAGAGGCTAGGCGCTGGAGCTAGACACTAAAACTAAGTACAAAATTTTATACTCTCTTTCCTTTTAAGAAAAACGCAAGGCGCTAAGCATTCGGCGACAAGCATAAGGCGAATCGGAATAGAAGGGATTTCTTTACCTTCAATTCCGAATTGACTAGACCTTAGAGCCGATGGCGCCTGGAGCTAGACACTAAAACTAAGTTCAAATTTTATACTTTCTGGTGTAGAACATATTTGCTGCACTCCTGAAACCACCTTTTAGGTGGTTTTTTAGTTGAACAAGATCCTCCAGTATAAAATGAATACTGTTTACAAATCTTGTTTATATAATCGCAATTCTAGATACTAAAAAGAGATCTTCGAATCGAAGATCTCTATGTCCCAAAGTTACCAAACAACATCATACTAATAACGAAAATAAATACGACTAATAAAAATAACAGGCCAATAGAAGAAATAGATAAAGTAATTGTTTTTAATTGTCCTTTTAAACTAAAAAATGCAGTGAAAAATGAACCAAGCAACAGCAGTAATAATAACTCCAAGGATTCAGGTAAGGGATTCACTGATGAACAACTATAATTTTTTACCTTTTATATTTAATCCTTTTTTTGGATTTATTAGCTGCAGAAACTGTATCCTTTTTACCTAAAAACTAGTTGTTGGGCATTTGAATGCCGCGCCAGCCGCTTACATCACATTGGCCATATTCATTATCACCCACAGCCGTCACCGTGCCGTCCGATTTAAGACCGACAGTATGAGCACAACCCGCCGCTATCGCCACCATATCGCGCCAATCACTTACATTATACATTGGCCAAACTCATTCCAACCTACAGCCGCCACAGTACTGTCAGATTTAAGACCGATTGTATGAACATTACCAGCCGCGACCGCCACCATATCGCGCCAGCCGCTTACATCGCATTGGCCATATTTATTATCACCCACAGCAACTACCGTGCCGTCCGATTTAAGCCCAACGGTATGACGACACCCCGCCGCTATGGTATCTTTAGGCCACCGTTTCACCTTTAACACCGCTTCTTTCGGTGAAATGTCATCCATGTTTTACCCCCTTGAAAACAAGACCTTGTATTTAATAGTGCTCAATAACTGAACTGTAGCATTTTTTAAGTTTCATGTAAGATAATTTATTTGTTAATTGTATACATCTATACCCTTTACGCAAAATTTATACATTGATATATCAAAAGGTGGTTTTAATAATGAATAGGAAAAATAACTATGTCCTACTAATGAAATTGCTTCCATGTTATCTATACCGTTTTTAGAATCAAATCAATAAAAAGATTCCTTCCTATGTATTCATCATATTCTATCTGTTCGGAGGAAGTATTATTGCAGAAAAGAAAAAATGGTGGTGGTTTCATTACAATGTAAAGCCAAATGCTTTAGGAGTGATTCCCCTACTGATCGGTCCATTTTTTGTTGGCTCCCTCTTGATATTGATATATATTTTTGGAAATTTTAAGTTAATTTACAATATAATGTAATTTTATATAATAACTCCGGCTAGCAAGAGTAGAAGATCAGTGCTGTCGTTGTTGCAGCCTTTTCTTATTGAGTTAACGAAGGTTTGTTTAAATTGAAATGAAACTATAGACCGAACTAAATAAAAAAGAAGAGCAAGTAACCTGCTCTTGATAGGAAAGAAACTTTCTAAATTACTATAGTTTAAAAAGCTTTTACATTATTAGAGTTACACTAGATAAAAATTAGAAAATGAAATTACTTGTTTTAAAAATTAAGTAATACCTCATCTTAATTAAGGATTACTCATTTAAGGAATGATAATTCATGTTTGTTAAAATCTCATTTACTTTATCGAGACGTTCCTTGGTTCTTTCTGGGTAATTGATAGCAATGGCACTGACTAAATAATCGGCAACAAACATGGATGATACCGCTGAATTATGAAAAGCGATACTGCTGGAATTGCAAGGTAAAATTAAATCAGAGTACTTCACTAGTGGTGACGAGTAACTATCGGTAATAGAAATAACTTGTACTCCGTTCCCCTTTGCTATTTCCGCAAAGTCAATAACCCTCCTTGCATATCGCGGAAAACTTATGGCAATAACCAAATCGTTTTTTGACATATTCACGATAGTATCTACCCAATCACTTACATCTGAGAGGATTAGTTGTGTATTCCCCAAAAGCCGGTTAAGTCCATGTGTTAAGTATTGTGCCACAGGCAGACCGCTCCTAACACTTGTGCAGATAATACGTTCAGCAGATATAATTTTCTCAATAGTCTCCTCAAGGACTTCAGACGATATCATATTCATGGTATCCTGAATGCTGTTGATCTGGCTTTCTGCATACTGCCCCCATAAATTGTCCTCGCCCATTCCTTTTATATTAGCTTCAAGTCGTGTTTGTGGGGCAGCACGATTACGTAATATCTCTTGGAGCCCTTTTTGGAATTCTGTGTATCCTGTATAACCGAGACTAAAAGTTAAGCGCATAATCGTTGTTGTACTTGTACCAACAATGCCTGCTAATTGATCCACTGTCAAAAAGGCCACATCAAGCGGGTGTTTAATAATATAGTCTGCTACTCTCTTTTGTGTTTCCGTCAGTTCTGAAATTTTTTCTTGCAGTTTAATGATTGGATTTTCCATATTATCTCTCCAAATAGACATCAAATGTTGTAATTTTTTCACCTATTAGCTCTTAAAAAAATAATATCACCTTATTCTTTTTTTGTAAAAATTACTTTTTGAAAATTAATAGTACCAGTCAAAATAATCATTCCACATATATAGAATACACTAGACATTCCAATAAAACTTGAAGCTGTGCCTAGCGAAAACGGTACAATGATTTGAGTCAATTTGTTAAATGTCAGCCGCAATCCCAGACCTTCCGCTACACGGTTTTTAGGCAGTGCAATGATTGTGGCAAAGATAGAAAGCGGCTGAGCAATTCCAGTACAAAATCCTAAAAGAAGAGACAAAATAGTGAGCCATATAATATGCTCTGCAACGGGATGTAAAAGATAAGACAGACCAGCCAAAAGGATCGAAAGGGTCATAATAACATCCCGCTTTAAATGCTGAGAAATCCATGGCAAAAAGCCACGTATCAGCATGCCGGCTCCTGCATTTAACGATACAATAACGCCAATAACAAAAGCGGAGAGCCCATTTTCAGATGCAAGTAAGGGGAAAAAGGCGATATATATATCTTTTGAAAGCAGAGCGATAGAACTGACCAGCACCGCCTTTCTCAAGTCATAGATTCGAAGCAGACCAAAGGCATTTCTCGTTCTTTTCCGCGATGACTTCTCTATTCTTTTTTTACCGTTAAATACAAAAGACAATGGAAGCATAAAGATTAATAGAATTCCTAATAATAAAAATGCAAAATTATAGCTGAATAAATCAGATGAAAAACCTGCTATTAATGGGCCAATAAAACTGCCCGTTGCTACAGCAATACTAAAAACCGAGATATAGTATTCACGAAGTTTGCTTTTTGAAAACTGCCCTGAATATGCCTGCATCGACAATACAAATACTAACTGGGAAAGTCCGGAAAATATTTGTGATAGATAAACTCCTGTTATATTGCCAAATAAAAACAATGTTATCAGAGACATACTTCCTAACATAATACTTGTTATTAAAGGTTTCTTAATGCCGACACGGTCTATCAATTTCCCAAACTGAATAGACACAAAGAGCGGTAAAAAAGAGAATAAGGACACTAAAATTCCAACTTCCATATGACTGGCACCCAAGTTGTTGGCATATAATGGAATGAGAGGTCTGCTGCCTGCAATACTTATCATATAGAGAGTTGTGCATGTAAAGAATAGATATGAATTAAACTGTCTTCTTTTTTTCATTCTTTCCTGGCTCCTTTCCAACATACAGGAAAAAGAAAAAAGCAGACGTATCCAGTTGGACTGTCTGCCTAAATCTATTAATCAGCGTACGTTTTCTACTTCCTCACTAAACTCGTCTGAAGAATACAAATCAACTTCATCTGTTTTTTCTTTAGGGAAATACCCTAAAATAAAGCCGAGTATGCCGCCAATAGCGCTAATCGTAAAAGTCGGATTAGCAAAAATGTCCCATGTTTTGATAACCATATCACCATTTTGCAGAAACAAACCACCCAATTGCCCAAAAACAAGGCATGTACCTCCTAATAAAAACAAGACAAGGCAAGTTTTAAATAAAGCAGCAATAATATTTCTCATCATTTCTACTCCTCTCTTTTACATTGGAACCGGAAGAATGCCCATAGCTATTAAATAACCGATTAATAGAATTGGAAGGACATAATATACAATTAGCGGCATAAATGTTCTTTCAGCTTGCGCTCCTGCTAAAGATGCCGCGATAAAGATGGAACCGGAAGCCGGTGGAGAAGCACCTTCCGTTGAAGCAAATACTAGAATTGCGACGACTGCAAGTAATGGGTCAACTCCAGCAGAAACCATTCCTGCAAAAGCAACCATTCCAATAGCTGTTAAGGTGGCAGTTGAAGACAGTGGTCCAGCTACAAGTGCAACGAGTAAACCAATAAGTAGTACCATAAGCCACTTAGAGATTGCTAGTGATCCCATCAGGGTCGATAAATCTTCTGGAAGCCCTAAATCCGTTAATACCTGACTTGATGCGTATGCAAAGACAAGAAGGGCTCCTATTGTTGAAAAGCGGGTAATTGAATTGTTTAAAAAATTAGACCAGTCAGATTTTGTTTTAGGAAGGTGCGCCCAGCCGACCATAAAACTAATAATAATAATTAAAATGGGAATCCATGTAATAAGTGAAATGCTTTCAAGGGCGCTTTCTCCTATAGATGGATTTGCTGCAAAGCTCTCAGCAAGCGGTCCGATAGTCGCTATAATCGGAATTAAAGCACCTAAAAAAATTAATGTTGATTTCCAGTCCGTACGTAAAGACTCTTTAAGAGGCTGTATAAAATCCGGTGAAATAGCTTTAATATTATTTTTTTTCACGAAATACATAATTAAAAAGATTCGATAAACTACCTGATAAACACCTGAAATAAATAAGGCAACATACAAATCTCCTTCGGAAACTACTGCCGCAACCGGTGCGAAGCCGAGCATGATAAACATCGACGCACTAGGAGGCAGTGCAGCACCGAGACCGCCATTACCTGCAACAATTGTCGCAGACAGTTCTTTGCTAAAATTAGACCTTACCATCCATGGGGCTGTGATAGCACCCGTTGTCGCCGTGTTTCCTGAATTAGAACCAGCCAGCGTACCCATCACAGCTGATGCTATTGTATCAACATAAGCCGCTCCTCCAGGAAGACGCCCGAGAAGGGAATTGAGAATTTTGATAAGGCTGGCAATAACTGCTGTTCTGTCAATTACATAGGCCATGAATACAAAGGCTACTGAAGCATATAGGACATCATTAGTAGCTGCAAAAACTAATCCATTCCACATTAACTCCGGTGCTTGAGCACCACCAAATAAAGCGGTTACAATAAAGCCTGCAAGCATTGCTTCAGCAATATTTCGTTTTAATACAAGATTAAAGAACACAATGATTCCGATAAATACAAGTAACGCCCAAATTCCAATACCCATAAGGCACCTCTTTTCACATAATATTTATTACGGTATACGGCACCGGCATCGCCGGCAGCCGTAATCATTCACCTCATGTGTTTAGTTTATTACTTTAAAAGCTTCAATTACTTGAAGCCAGTGTTCGGGTTTCTCCCCCTTAAACTTATCTTTTAAATTTAAAGAAGCAAGCTTTTCAATTTTTTCCTTTGCTGCTTTTGACATAGAGGAATCAATATGTGCAGAATCTAGCATCGCAATTGTTCCACTAAGTTCTACAGATCGTCTGACTGCATGAAGAGCTGTGCCAGTAACAAGTCGATTCATTGTTTCTTCGAATGTCCGGCCATTAATTGTTTCACTGAGTGAATCAATAACTAGTGTCTCCACATTGAACTCGTGTGCTGCTTCAAGGAGTTCAATATAAAGACCCGCAATACCCTTCATATAGATGCTGCGAATTAATTTCACGGCTGTTGCTTCTCCGGGCACCTCACTGACTTTGGTGATATTCATGCCAAAAGTCTGCATGGTTTCTACAAAGACTTCTGCTCCATCACCGCTTGCTAAAATAGGAACTTTATGTTTGTATAAAGGGAGGGGGCCCATCATTGCAGCGTCAACAAATTTGCCGCCTTTTTCTTGAACGTTTTTAGCAATGTTCTTCTTTACATCAGGATTAGAGGCGGATACATCTATATATAAAATATCTTTTTGTAAATATGGTTTTAACTGACTGCTTACTTCCAGTGCTTTATCTGCGGGCACCGCAACGACTACAGCATTTACCTGTCGCAAAATTTCCTCTGGCGTTTGAACAATTGTTACCCCTGCTGTTGCTGCTCGATTTAATATCAATTCGCTATATGCTGGCATATTCCATAGTGGATCATAAGCCGTCATCTTTTCTAGTCCTTGCTGTTTTAATCCTGATGCCAATTCAAATGCTGCTTCTCCAAATCCAATAAATCCTAAATGCATATTCTTTCTCCTTTCCCCTTAAAACCCAAATTCTTTTATCTTTTCTTCTAACCATGGGGGGGCTATGCTGACTCCATCTGCGTTTCCTTGTTTTCGTTTTTCTTCGTAATTTGCAATCGTCTGAAGTCGCTTTTCTTCATATGCAAATTTGTTTTCTGCTTTGTGTAGAACTTCCTCAACTTTGTCTTTAGGAACGACAACGACACCGTCTTCATCCCCAATAATTAAATCTCCTGGATGAACTACTACCCCAGCGCAGGAAATAGGAGTGTTAATGGCTCCAGGTCCATCTTTAAAAGGGCCATTTGGAATAAATCCTTTTGCAAAAATCGGTAAGCCAATTTTACCAAGCATTTCTTTATCTCGAACAAAGCCATCAATTATAATTCCTTCAAGGCCAATTGCTTTGGCCGCTCCAGCCATTAATTCTCCCATGTATGCATTTTCCGTGTATCCCTTTCCATCTGCCACAAGAACATAGCCTTCACCGCCACAGTAAATACCTTGATGCAGGAAAAGGTTATCACCGGCTCTCATGTCTACTGTTAAAGCGGTTCCAACTACTTTCATGCCAGGAGCTACCGGTTTTACCGTATAGTGCATGGACCCGGTACACCCCATTGCATCTGAGATCAGTGTGGTATTCAGTTTTTTTGCGCGTTCGACTACTTTCGGTGATAAAAGCGGTTCTGTATAACTCATTTTTAAACTCCCCTTTCAAATGATTTCAAACAACTGAGAACGGTTTCAAATTGTATTTAAAAAAACAAATGCTGCTATTGTAGTAAAAATAACTAACAAAATTAACTTTGTAATATTTATTACTACTAATAAAAACATCGTAACATCTATAACAGGCAAAGTAAATATTTTTTCTGACATTTTTGCTTTTCTACATAAAAAAATTCGGTCTAAATAATAGCCCGAATCTTTTTCTTACTTTAATTTCTGGTAGTACGGTAATTTGTTTTCGAGTATTAAAGCATGATCCGCAGCAAAAAGATCCGCATAGTGCAATATATAAGCTTCCCTTGTGGAAGAATGAAACGGGCTGCTAGTAGCGTGTGTTGCCACCGCACTAACCACTTTATCTGAAAATCCCAGGTCTTTTACCAGCATAGTTCCGAGGACACCATGCGGAAATTCAAATGCTGCTTTTGTTTTCTTGATTTCACCATTCTCTACATTAAGAAGAAGCGGTTTATCAATATCATGTAATAAAAATAACGGGATTAAGAATTCCCAGTCGATGTTGATCCTCCACCTTTTTTCAGCTCCTTCGGCCAATGGAATGCCAAAATACATAACATCATCAACATGATCCATTAATCTATAGGAAGAAAAGGAAAAACCGGGTATATCCTCTAAATAACGGTATACACTGCTTTTCCATGCACTAATCCATGCTGTTATTACTTTTTCCTGTATTATCTCTAGAGGTTTATTGACGAATTAAGACTCGTCAGTTAATATATAAAGAAAATTAGTTGTAAAAATAACAACTTTCTTTAACGAAGTAATATTTATTCCTTTTGTGAAATTATAGTAACACCGTTTATTTCTTGTGTAAACACCTTTTTGAAAACGCTTTAAAAATAGGAGGGTGAAAATTGATTACTGTTCGGAAAGAAGATCTTGAAAAGTGCGTTTTTGAAATTTTTCAAGCCGCTGGCCTAAATGAAGAACAGGCTGGTATTGTATCACGTCATCTTGTGCTGGCGAATTTAAGAGGCATTGATTCCCACGGGGTTAGCCGGGTCGACATTTATACGAAACGGCTCGATCTTGGCATCATGAAAAGGCAAACAGAAATCAATGTAGTTAAAGAAACACCGTCCAGTGTGCTGCTAGATGGTGGAAGCGGCGTCGGTATTGTTCTTGCCACAAAAGGGATGCAAATCTCATTCGGCAAAATCGAAGTTTCCCATGGATGCCAAAAGTAAGTAGTTCCGTCAAACTGTATATCATACTTGTATGCAATAGGTTCGTCTGTATATAAAATGATTTCATAATAAGTAGGGTCGCCTTTTGATCTATCGGGTTGAAAATTGGAATTTTCTTTACTGTTGTTTAAGATTTTCAGTAAAGTATTCACTTCATCTATGTCTTTAAACTCTGTATTCTTTTTTATAGGTGTATAGGATTGATGAATCTCAATTACATTTACTTTTTCAATGGGTACATTCTTAAAATGCCATCGATATTCATTTTCATCTATTGCATAATAAACTCGATAACCGTGTATTGCACTTTTATCCTTTAATGCTAGTAAATCGGGGTTTCCTTTGATTTTATAAATTTCTGTTCCTTTCTCGTGGAATGCAGCATCTCCATCTTTTGTTTTGTAGCCCGGATAAGTGACATTATCTGCTACTTTAAACTTTACTTCTCCTAGTTTTTCACCAATAAATTTCTCGTCAGCTAAAACTCCCGAATATATACCATTGTACTCTATTCCATTCCATTTAATGAAATCAACCCAGTCTATGATTGTTTGACCACCAAACGGTGTAGAACGACAACCTACTAACAGTAAAAGTAAAAATATTAGCACATTTAATCTTCTCATCAGACCCTCCCTGACTCAATATCTCTATTAATATCTCAAATAGACTTTTTGTTTTACATATTATTCAATTTTTTTAATGAAATACCTTCTTCAACTGCCTTAGTTAAAGTTATTATAAAATCACCCTCAATTCCTTACTAAAAAACTTGCTGACCTTTAGAAAAAAAAACGCCTTCATATTCAAGAATGGCGCCTTTTAGTGGAAGATCATCTATCCTATTTTTGCTGTTGGTTGTATAAGAATTGTCATTTAATATGCCGATGGAATTACAACTGCATTACACGCCTTTTCATAAAACTCTATTGGTCCGGCTTCACCAATAATGGCATACTCATAACCAATATCTTTCATATCTTTTAAACATTGATGTAGTAATGAATAACCAATCCCTTTAATCCTATTGGACATTGATACTCCCATAGGACCAAAATAGCATTTTTTATTTTTATATACATCAAAAGCAGCAAAACCAACTATTTCTCCTTCAGTATCTGTAGCTATATATATCGAAGGTTCACTTAATAAAAAACCATCTTTTATAGTTTGTGACCATTCATATGAAAAATTATGTTCTACAAACTTAACAAGTCTATTTAAATCGTTATACTTCACTTTACGAACAAGCTGCGAATTTATATTTGGGAAGGGTGTAATTGCCAAGATGTGTAATCATATCCCGCGAGGTAGTACCAAGAGTTAAAATGATCTGCTTGTTTTCATCGGTTAAAAAACGATCAATCACATTAGTTTTTATTAATGCCTTAAGAATATGACCTTCATTTAGATAGACTTGGTTGTATTTTTCCATATAACTATTGGCTACGTCAAACACCTTTATAACATCTTCAGTTACGGTAACATTAAAAAGGGAACTGCTAGTCAATTTTTGATCTATTAAATGATCCATTTCCTCAATCTGAATCCTTAAAGAAGATACGTCTAACGTGCTTTTCAAAGATATTTCCCCAAGTACACCTGTTTTTTCCTTTAAACAGGCTAAAAGTAAATGTACCGGCTTTAACACTTTCCTTTTAGAAACTTCAGCCTCGTTTTCTGCATTTCTTATTATTCTTAACATTCTATTAGTGAAATTAAAATTTCCCAGTTTTACCTCACCCTTTTAAGTGATTTAATTCTTTACTTTCAACGACGTAAAGTCGCTTTTTCCGGCCGGAATTATAAAGCTTCAAAATAATAGTTATTTACTTTTTTACCCTGATCTTACTAAACGAACAATTTTCATGATAAAAAAGCTGGTTACTAAGTACCGTTAAAAGGTTTGCAAGATAATTAAAGGCTAGTTACCAACAAATAGCCCCCTGTAAAAAGAAGGATTATGTACGTTATTAATCGAAAAATTTTTTGGCTAATCCATTTGAATAATAACTGCCCGAGCAATATTCCAACAAAAAGGGAAGGTACTGCAACAAGGGATGAAATCCAAGCCTCTTTACTAGTACCACCAAACAATATTTGCATGAATAAGCTGATGAAATATACAAAGAGATAGTAGGCTAAGGTAGTACTTCGAAGAATTGCTTTATCAGTTCCAACACCGGAAAAATACAGCAGTAGAGGTGGTCCAGGTACACCTATACTCGTAGTTAACAGCCCTGAGATTCCCCCAGCCAAAAAGTCTCTGTTTTTTGTTTGACGTATAGTTAGTTTTAAAATAAGCAATACCGTTGAAATGAGGATAAGCCCGCCAACTACAATCTTTAACAATTGAATATCTAAATAAAGATAAATAAAGATCCCTAAAACTAGCCCCATAATACTTCCTTTAATCAGTCTAATTAACAGAGGTTTGTCTACTTCTTTTCCAATTTTAAAAATCATGAAAATAGAAAGACAAAGTGAAAGTATAATATTAATTTGTATAGCTGTATGACCCGGATAGATTAATAACAAAAAGGGTGTACCAACAATAGAAAAGCCGTAGCCAGTACTTGTTTGCAATAATGAAGCTAAAAGAACAATAAAGACAAGTATTATCCAATCTTCCATAAAACTAACACCTTCTCAGATTTTGTTATATTCTTCAATTATAAAATATAATCTCCACTGAGTGACGTCGAATAATGACTATAAATATATTTAATAAATTAATCATCCTTTGTCTTTTAACTTAAACTAAACAGATTTCCTTAAACCCTTATTCCATTATCTAGGCCCGTTTGCTGAATAAAAAAATCCTGCAATACAGGATTTTTGATCAAACATTTACAAACGGTTCGATTATTTCAAAACGGTGCAGGGAAAAGCTTCGCAACTTTTTTATAAACATCACGACTCTATTTCAAATCAACAATTTTTGGTGGAAAACAAACTCTAAGCAAATTGTGATATGTAGAAAGTTCTGATATGGAGAAATAAATTAGGAATATTCAGTAATTTATCCCCTTATGAAATTATTTTATATATAATATGATAATTTTGTAATATTTTTCCTCATGGGGGTGATAAAAAATGGAAATTATTAATTTAGGTTATTCCAGTACTTGTATTTAATGAAAGTGTTAATGCAAAAAAACGCAAAAGAAAATGAAAACAATGGTGTTCCTGTTTTGGAGTAATGAAAAAAGTTATTTAGCATGGTGCGAGGATTCATACTGAAATTTTTTTGGAAATAAGAAATGGAGGAAGGATAATGAAAAAGTACTACAAATTTGTAGCCTTACTTTTCACGTTATGCATGTTTTTTGCTGCTCCAGTTGAAATGGAGGCTAAAGTAAATTCCTCGTCAGAAGTTACGGAAAAAGAAAAAAATGAAATCAATCAAGCAAAACCAGAATTATATTTTATTCCAACGAGTGATCCCAAAAAAGCAGATGAAGTTATTAGCCAACTGAAACAAGGGAAATCTCCGGAAACATTAGGGCTAATATCAAGTCAAAAGCACAGCCCAAGAGAACAAACGCTGGAGCAAATGAATTCAGAGGTTAAGAAAAATGCGGTTACGATAATGGAGGAAAGGACAGATAAGGGAAAAGATTCTGTTATGGCGAATTCCATTACTGCTTCAGATGGAGATGATTGGACCCCCCCTTCATTTCAGTACGATGATATAACATTTGATTCCTGTGTGGAGAATGAAAAGGCAGCATCAGGTTGGATTAAAAACCGTTATTCTCAATGTTGGTCGAGCTACGTTGTGTATAGCGATCCAGCCGGATGTGGTCCAAGTTGGTTTCCATTTGGTTGTGACTGGGTTGCCTTTCGAGTAACCGTTATTGCAAATGGATATAACGGATTTCGGGGAGTTACTTACAATTATACAATAGACGATATTGATTCAGACTTTGACAGCAAGGGATGGCGGCGAGGTTCCAAAGTTACCCTCAGCACGGAATGTGACGGTATTTCAGAAACCCGTGATTGTATTGGTGCGGATGAAAATGTCACAAGAACATTGGCAAATTGGGAATCAAGCAGTCATTACCAGTTTTATATTACATCTGAAGCCCCACCCATTACGAATAATAATAAGGATCAGGTAAGTTACATGGATATGTGGCCAAGAATAACTGTAGATCCGCCTAGCCAAAAATATCCTCCACTCACAAACGATGGTCCAAAAGAAACCATTCGAATGGACTCAGCCGATTATCTGTTTACTCCTGGCTTTTCTAAAAGAGAAGGGGCTATCTTTGCGAATTTCATTCCGACCTTTACCTATGATATGAATGATCCGTACTTTACTATTATGAAAGAAGCTTTTCAGCATCATAAAGACGCCTTGACCTCAGAAGGAAGCTTAATCCCAGGGAAGGAGCCTAAGCCTCCACTCACCCGAATTTATTCTGCATATGACAGAGAACAATATAACAAGAATACCAATGCCAAAAATCAAGCATGTAAGAATCTTAATAAACCGGAAGGATATGAATGTGATGAATTTCCATTTGCCAGCACATATGAAGGAGCTGGCAAGGGTGATGGCAGGTTTTCTGTACGATACATTCCCAGAGATGCAAACAATACTCATGGGCGCTGGCTTGCAGCATGGTATGCATATAATCGAATTTTACACAAAGATTCATTTTATATAGGATTTAGAGAGTAATTAATATTTGGATTAAAGAGTATGTTGGCTTCAATTCATAAAAGTCACTCACATATAAATGGAATTGTAAAACGCAATCTTTAATTGGTTGCGTTTTTTGTCTGGCCATTTTCCTAGTTTACATCCTGTTGCTTTTGAATTTATCTAGACTAAAGGTGAAAATCCCTTGATTTTATAGGGTTTTATTATATTAGACATGTATAATATATGCCCTTGACTTTAATAGTAATCCAGGGTATGATTTTACCCCTTTTAAACCTTTTTCGACAGCTTGTTCCATTCTCCATGAAAGTAATCCACCCTTCACTTGTGAAGATTAGCTAGGTTTTTAACGTTGTATATGCAAATAAAAAATGGAGCACTTTAACAGCTTACTCCATTTTTTCACCTCAATTATATGATTTTCCACTTCACTTCGAATGTTCTACACCCTTCTCCGCTCTTACCGGAGCACATGTTTCACGATGCATGATTACACCGGACAATAAAATTTTTTCCGTTGGGGAGTCCTTGCTTTTTTGCCGGCTTATCAGCATCGCAACCGCCCTTTTTCCAAGCTCTTCTTTCGCTACATTTACAGTTGTTAAATTCGGGCTTGTTTGGTAGGACTCCTTAATATTATCAAATCCGGTAACCGAGATTTGCTCAGGTACTTTTATCCCCAGTTCATCCAAAGCAGAAATGATACTTAATGCAATCGAATCGTTCGCACAAACAAAGGCTGTCGGTAATTGATCCACTGGTTTTCCCTGGATCCACTCTGTTATCTGCTGCTTAATATCCTCATTTGCGGAAAATTTTACTGAGGTTAACAAGTCAGGATGATGATGAAAAATACCATTTGCTTCTAATACACTCCTAAATCCGAGCCAGCGGTCAAAAAAGCTTCGGGAATAGTCGATATCCCCTACAAAGCATAGGTTGTTGTGGCCTAATCCGATTAAATAATTTGTCAGCATGGCACTGCAATCAAAATTATTATTAAAAATTGTATCTGTTGGAATGAGAGGATCCTCATGATCCACTAAGATAATTGGGATGTTTAATTGATGAACCTCTAATAGAAGCGAAGTCGATACAACCCCTACTCCGATGACGCCAAGCAAACCGTTTGGGTTTATCATCGTTGCGATGCTTTTGACCGTATTTTCTGTAATAATTACTAATCCAAATCCATTCCGCTCTAATTCCGCAGAGATTCCGTCAACAATTCTGCCCCAATAAGAAGATTCTTTCGTTTGATGACGGATATTCGGCATTAACACTAATACGGTCTCTTTTTGCTCCTCGATTTCTGAAGCTGTTTCCTTCTCCAGATGGTCAAAATTAACACTCATGTTTTTTTGAGCGAAATAACCTAATTGTGATGCGGCTTGAAACACTTTCTCCTTGGTTGAATGGCTGACACCACTCTTACCTGAAAGTGCTCTTGAAACGACATATTTTGATACCCCCAAGTAATCTGCAATTTGCTGCATGGTTACTTTGCGTGCCATTCTACCACCTCCAACCAAGGGGATTTTATCCGTTTCTGAAACTAATCGTTGTTATTATACCATTCAATCAAACCTAACAAAATGGTTATCTAGATTGCAGCTTTGGATTATGCCAGTACATATGGGGAAGATTGAATCGTGACCTCATTTGGACGATAGGTTCCGACAATTCTCCCTGATCGATCTGCCGCAAACAGGATTGACCTTTCACTCTCCAGTGTAAAGGAGTACGTCATGTTTGTCGCTGTATCTGTTACCTCAATCTCAGTATCACATGCATATTCAGATGTAAAGACAAAGAGGGCTCCTTCTCTGAAGGACATTTTTCGTCCATAGATTCCCGGCAAATCACCACCAACATGCCACTTTAATGGACGATGAATGTTCGCCTTTGTTAAGGCATAGTCATACATTTTTCTCATCGTGTCCTTCCGTTCATTCAACTCAATTGGCAACGGACACCAAATGAGCGATCCTGTTCCAATTTGGATTTCATGGATATTCGTTACTTGTGAAGGATGTCCGTTCTCATCCATCACTACTTCCTTATTCAGTTCGGCAATTCTGCTGGCACCAAATGAAACCGGGAGCAGCTCCCCCTCAAGTCTTAGCATTTCTTCACGAACTACATTGGAGATCGTTCGTTGACCAAGCTCATCAATGAGACGGCTAGTCGGCTGCCAATACTCGTTAAGCCCAAGAGGTCCTGTCATCAGTAAGGTGATTCCCTTCTCTTTTACAGCCTCTACGATTTTCTTAAATGCCTGATCACTCACATTATGGGCACTAGGAAGAATAAGGAGTTTAGGTGGATTTGTCCATAGAGAATCGACATGGTATTCACCAAGTGCACGGAATGGCACCTTCATCTCATATGTGAGAATTCTCGTTAAGGTGGTTGTGGCGTCATAGGCTACTTTCCGATTCGAAAAGTCATTGGAATAAGGAAAAATGACGGCCACATCTTCAAGTTCTCTTCCGACAAACAAGTCGCGAATTCCCTCGATAAACTTGCCAAAATCATAGGAAACGTTCGCTTCCGGCTTTTCCGTTCCATCTGCTCGTAAGGCCCCGATATTTGATTCGTTAATATTATCCATATAAATGTTTGTATTCCAAATCCACTGAACGGCCCCGGCTCCGCCTGTTGCAAAAGCATAGGCATACTTGCGCTCCAATATATTTCGCAACTCTGTTTCAGACCTTTTCGCACGTCCATCCGGCGTTTCGACATACATGATGCCTGTTTCCTGCACCAAATTTGGTTTGTTAGGCGTCTTGGTAAAAATACCGTCCCAAACAAGGGCATCCATATGCCACCAGGAATGAACAGTTGTGTAATCAACGACCTCCTCATAAAAGAATGGCGATGGGCGCCCACCTGCAAGTCCTTCATCCTGGCCAACCGTTACAAGCTGATTTGGGTTTATCGCTTTAATGGCAGATGTAAGCTCCGCTGCCCAACGATTATGCATGTCTATCGTAAATAGGGAGTAGTCAAGCCACCTTGTCCCCTTCTTCTCCGTTCCCATATCCTGAATATGAAAATTAATCTCACTCGGCTCCGGTGGGACTGCTGCCTCAAAGCTTGGTAATTCATCAGGTGTCATATTCCATTTTTCTTGGAGATTCCGGATCGTCCCATGGCGATTCTTTACCCACTCACAATAAGCAGCCTTCTCAAACCGGTCTCCAGCAGACCGCGGGCCGGAAAAGATGCGATTAGGGTCAAACATCGATGGTTCATTAATTAAATCCCAATGGACATTTGTTGTCTCTTTATGCTTCGATACAATAGTCGTAATAAATCGTTTCTGCGCTTCGACACTTCTTGGATCCAAATATGGATTTGCCCCTTCCCAGTTTTCCGGGGTAAACGCAAAAAAGGTAAACGTTACTTCAAGCTCATGTTTCTTCGCTGTTAAAATAAAGGCATCAATCGCGCGCAGGATTTCTTCATGGACATGACCATCCTCGAACATGATCTTTCTCCAGCCTGTCCAGATCCCTGTGCGGATGAAATTGATCCCAGCCTTTTTCATTTGCGCCATATCTCTGTCCCAGACAGCCGGGTTCGGTAGGAATAAAAATTTCCTTGCTACATCAGACGTCATATACGTCATGCCGACAATCGGCATAGGGCGCTGATCCTTCCAAAAATAATCGCGATCACAGCTTAAAGGGCTTCCATCCTTCAATAGATGATCATCAAAACCCCAGAAACCATGTTTAAAGATACGTTTTTCACCCGTTTGGGACCTAGCCTCACAAACTACCTCATACATTCCTTTTTCCACATGAATTGGAACAGGAATCCGAGTTCGTTGAAATTGATTCGTTGTCTCGATTTGTAGCGTTTTTTTCCATTCCAATTCATTTGGGGCATCCTTCTTCCTAACGGTCAGGTCAAACGTCCATTCCTTAGGAGCAAGCCCATCTTTTCTCCTTAATGACTGCGTTTGGATCGTGATCGTCGGTCTGTCCCCTGCATCATAGGACGCATAGTTGGATTTCAGCCACACCTCTGTTACCCCTTGAGCACAATAATTTGCCCATTCAATTAATGCTTCACTTCCATTATTCGTCCAAAATTGTTCCTGTAATGGTTGATTGATAAACATCATCCGGCACCCGGCAAAATCACCTTTTGTATATTCCAATAAGACAGCTGGGGCTCCCACTTCCCGTCCTTCATCCGAGACAAGCTTTAGCAGAGGATAAATGTGAGCATCCATTGGTCCAGCCGAGCCCATTTCCTTTGGCGTATCACAATGTCTCGTGACATGAAGAATAAACCCATATGTAGGTTCGATTGTGAAAAGATGTTCTTTTCCTTCGAACAATGGAATATCCCGATGATGTTTATGTTGTTTTATGCCCGTTACATCAACTGGTAAAGCTTCATGTATCAAAAGCTTTTGATGATAAGTTGTTTGCGCCTGCTCTACTACCCATCTTTCATTTTCCTGATAGACCGGATGTTTAAAGGGAGCACCGCCAATATGAAGGAGATTCCCGCCTTTTTTCAAAAATGATAGAATCGCACTCCAACATTCTTTGGGAAAATAAGCGCCATGAAGATGAATCAAGCAATCAAATTTGCTAGAATCTAAATGCTCCTTCAGCTCATTTGCAGAGACGATTGTGAATTGTTTGGATAAATTCATAAAAACCTCATTGCTGGGTCTTACCCCTGCATATGGAAACGATTGATCATAAAATAAAAGCGACCTGCCCATTTGTAACCTCCTAGGTGTTATGAAATAGTTTCATAGAGTAAAATTTTTTAATTTTTGAATAAAAGGAGAACCCCCTTATTCGAAAGGTTCTCCTCTCTTTCCATTTACTTCATATTTAATTGGCTCCGTATTTTGTCAGCGACCTTTGGAAGCGCATCTTCTGCCTTTACTTCCCCATTCATAATTTGATCGATAACAGGCTGCAGTGTATTCATCGCTTCAGAGTATGTCGGGAAGTTTGGCGTGACCACTGTATTTTCCTCCATTGCCTGATGCACCGTGTCGACATTTGCCGGAGCATATTCTCCCTCAGAGAATTTTTCAGTCGCACTCTTAACGGAAGGATAGGCACCAACGATTTCTGACTGGATTTCTTGACCGCCGCCATGTGTTAAGTATTCAAGCAGCGTCCATGCTTCTTCAGGATGCTCCGTATTTGCCCCAATCGCAATCGGCAAGCCTAGTAATTGTGATTTATTTCCTGCTTTTCCTGCTGGAACTTCAACGATATCCCAGTTAAACTTGCCTTCCGTTGTGTAAGGTCTCCAGTTCCATGGACCGGTAAACGCCATGGCTGCTTTTCCTGCAAGGAATAAATCGCCCAGACCTTGTGATTCTGTTGCAGTCGGTGAGACATGGTGCACATTGCTTAAGTCTGCTGCCCATTGAATAGCTTCAATTGCTTCAGGTGAATCAACTAATACTTCTGAACCATCCTGAGAGAACTTCGCAGCACCGTTTTCAACTAAAGCTTCTTCCCAAGAGTAGCTTGCAGAACCAAACTGAACAATTTTGCCATTCTCTTCGATTGTTAATTTTTTGGCCGTCTCTACATAATCATCCCATGTCCATCCATCTTGAGGATAAGGAACTCCCGCTTTATCAAACATATCTTTGTTGTAGACGATGTGGTGGGAAATAATATCTCTTGGCAGGGCATAGATCGTTTCATCCCAAGTCCCCATCTCGACGCCGCCAGGAAGCCAATCTTCTTTATTGATCCCTGCCTTTTCAATAAGATCGTCTAATTTCATCAGCAGGCCTTGTTCTGCAAACCCAGGCAAATAGGCACTCTGCAGCCAAACTAAATCCGGCTGATCTCCGCCTGCCGACATGGTGACGAATTTATCCATCACTTGATCATAAGGAGCATGAATCAACTCAACGTTTATATTCGGGTTTTCCTCTTCAAACTTCGCATAAATTTCTTCCTCACCTTTTAATTCTTCCGGCCCATTCCCCCAAACCAGCACTCTTAACGTTGTTTTCTTCCCATCTGATGATTCTCCAGACCCTCCAGAGCTCTCACTGCACCCTGCCAGCAGTAGTGCGAATGCTAGTAAAACGCTTACAAATAAAGTGAAACGCTTCTTCAATTTCATCCCATACTTCCCCCTTCATGGTCTTTTATTTGGGGCTGTCCCCCGATCGGTTTACTTAAATATCAGCTAAAAAATCTTTTTATCGGCGAATTTAAAAATATATCGGCGCTTTTTTTTATTTATCAGCGTATTTCTAATTTTATCGGCGCTTTTTTTAATTTACCGGCGTATTTCTAATTTTACCGGCGTATTTCTAATTTTATCGGCGCTTTTTTTAATTTATCGGCGAAATTTAAAATATATCGGTGCTTTTTTTAATTTATCGGCGTATTTCTAAATTTATCAGCGCTTTTTTTTATTTATCGGCGTATTTCTAATTTTATCAGCGCTTTTTTTTATTTATCGGCGTATTTCTAAATTTTTCGGCGCTTTTTTTTATTTATCGGCGTATTTCTAATTTTATCAGCGCTTTTTTTTATTTATCGGCGTATTTCTAAATTTTTCGGCGCTTTTTTTATTTATCGGCGTATTTCTAATTTTATCGGCGCTTTTTTTTATTTATCGGCGTATTTCTAAATTTATCAGCGAAATTCTAAATTTATCGGCGAACGCTGATAAAATGGGGCTTCGGAGACAGTCCCAACTACCCTTTAATGCCCGATAAAGCAATTCCTTCAATAAAATGTTTTTGAGCAAAGAAGAATAAGAGAATCAGTGGCAGTATCACCAAAGTACTTGCAGCCATCATTGGACCCCAAAGCATATTCAATTGTCCATTAAACATTTGAATGCCAAGTGCCAGGGTATATTTATTTGGGTCATTCAAATAGATTAAAGGATTCATAAAGTCATTCCATGTCCACATAAAACTTAGAATGGCAACCGTAATCAGCGCCGGCTTCGATAGTGGAAGGACAATGCGCCAAAAGACACCAAATGTGTTACATCCATCTAAGATGGCAGACTCCTCTAATTCACGTGGAATCGTTTTGAAAAACTGTCTCAGCAGGAAGATAAAAAAGGCATTCCCTAAAAACGCTGGAACAATTAATGGCAAAAAGGTATTGACCCAATCCAGCTTAGAAAAAATGATGTATTGCGGAATCATCGTCACTTGCTGCGGCAGCATCATCGTACTTAACAAAATCACAAACCAAAAGTTACGCCCTTTTCCGTTGATTCTCGCAAAGGCATAGCCAACAATCGCGCTCGATAAGATCGTCCCAATGACAGTGAAAAAGGTAATAAAAATGGTATTCCAATAAAACCTGAGAAAATCAACAACTTGAAAGACTTCCTGATAATTTGCCCAATCAAAATCAGTCGGAATAATCGTAGGCGGATAGGTAATCGCTTGCGCCTCATGCTTCAACGATGTACTGATCAGCCAAACAAACGGTAAAATAAATAAAATAGAAAACAGGATTAATAGAGTATAGATTCCAAAACGTTGCAACCGCTTCGTTTTAGACATGCTTTTATACTTTATTTCCACATTGCCATTCGTTGCAGCAGCTACTCTCTCCATATAACTCCTTCCTTTCTAAAAATCTACTTTTTAATCATCAAACTCGTAATAGACTTTTTTTCCAAATAATTTAAACTGAAGCAATGTAAAGAGTAGAACAATGAGAAACAATACCCATGCCAGTGCAGATGCATAGCCCATTTTGAAATATTCAAAGGCATTATTATAAAGGTATAGAACGTAGAATAGTGATGCATAGTTCGGTCCGCCGCTGCTCATCACATAGGCCTGTGTAAACACTTGAAACGAGCCAATAATCCCCATGATGAGGTTAAAGAAGATGACATGTGAAGACATCGGTACGGTAATATGCCAAAATTTGCTCCAGCTTCCTGCCCCATCAATATCAGCCGCTTCATATAAGCTTGTTGGAATTCCCTGAAGTCCTGCCAAATAGATCACCATTCCCCCACCTACGCCCCATAAGCTCATAATAATGAGAGCTGGTTTCACCATTGTCTCACTAAGCAGCCATTTTGAGGTGGGCAGATTAAATTGATCCAACATCGCATTCGCTAAGCCAAATTCCGGCTGGAAAATAAGTATCCATAACAGAGAACTTGCTACCGCCGGAACAATGGACGGCAAATAAAAAATCGTTCGGAAAAAACCCATGAATTTTACCTTTTGATTTAATAGCACTGCAAGCAAGTACCCGGCTACAAGCCCTAGCGGAACACCTATCGCCGTGTAATAAACCGTGTTCCACAATGATTTCCAAAATAGCGGATCGTTTAGAAGCGTTTTATAGTTTTCAAGTCCAACCCAAGTTGTTCCCCCAAAGATTTTCCAATCGGTAAACGACATATAGAGCGAAAACAACATTGGACCGGCCGCTAAAACCAAAAACCCAAGCAACCATGGAGAAATAAACAAATAAAATATGGATGTCTTACTTTTGAACATCCGTCTTATGGAAGTCCCCAAAACCAATCCCCCTCCTTTTGTTCAGCGAACCATCCTTTTCATGGATCCCCTTGCGATTTTTGAGTCTCCACCACAAAGTGCAAACGGTTACAAAACTTAAAAAATAAAAATCCCCCAACAAACTGTTTTAAAAATGATTGTATCTCCTTCCCCCTCACACTTAATTTTGTTATTTTTGTTATCATAGTTGTTAGTTGTTAGTATAACATACATACTTTTTGTTTGTACATAACTTTTATTGAAAATGTCATTGGATTCTGAATATTCGAAATACCTGTAGAGGTTTGTCTAAACATGGCGGTTTACAGCTTTTAAGGAGGGAGCTAGTTGAATACAAAATCAGCGGAAGGAAAGATGGATTTGCAGGAATTGTACAAATAAGAAACACATCGGGTAAATTCCCTGTACACGATGAGGAAGGATGTAGAGATCATTGAAGCAGCAGCTTGTTACTACTATGTGTTAATTGGTCAATATCCCACTTAAGATTTCAATCATATAAGTGCCTGATGTTGAAGTCTTTTCTTATCTATTATTTGATCATACAAAATAAAGCCTCCTATGATTATTTAACCCTAAGACAAGTAAATCGCAGGAGGCTAAACTTAAATGGAAATGCTTTATAATTCTTTGACTTTAATCCTATTTGCAATCAAATTATTTTTCTCGTCCTTAACCAATAAGCTTTTTTTCAGTAGTATCTTCACAGTTTCTTTTACATCTACTTCCGATTTTCCAGTCCATCGCATTAATTCTTTAAGTGTAGGACTTTTACCATGTATTGACGTATTAAAGTAAATGCGGAAAATTTTCCTTTCAAGATCACTATACATAAACATCACGCTCCTTTAAGAAATATTATAAGAACAGACGTTCGTATTATCAAGTGCAATTTTAATAAAGACAATACCCTCACCTGGAAAGATGAGGGTTTCACTATTGCTTATATTGTTTTTTATATCATGTAGGGGCAAACATGTAATAAAAAATAGTTAGGAATGGCGGAAGATAAATGAGAAGAAAGCTAGTTCACACTTTATTTTTAATTTTAATTAGGTAATCTACAAATAGTGTGTTATGCTTTACCTAACCATTTTAATACCAGTTTCATGTTTTCCTCCCCCATTCATTATTGAATGGGGATTTTTATTGTCTAATTAGAAATGCACAAGCTCCTTGCTCAGCCTTGGGCAAATAGGACGCTCATAAGTAGAAGATGCATTTTGCCTTTAAAAGAGCCGAAATTAGGTCTCTAATACTATCCCACCAATCATCTGGGTGTTGCTCCACCCAGCTTGGTTGAGGATAATGTAAAGGATATGTTTTTGATGTTTCCTTTAATAACCATACCTTTAGGACTTGCTAATACAATCTTTACCCCAGAAGTTCAAAGGTCAATACCAAGTGAGTATGTCATTTGATTTCTCCCTTCTTTTATTTGCATCAAATATAATTTCTTTTTTGATTATGCTAAGATAAAAATATTCTGTTGAGAAGGAGTCAAAACGTATGAAAGTAAGAGACAGTCAGCTGCAAGTGTTATGGATGGCGCGTATTGACTATTTAAAAAACAGTGGTGTAAAAATGCACACCCATGATTTTTATCAACTTCAGCTAATCATTGATGGTGAAGGAATCATAGAAATAAATGGACAGAGCTACCCAGTATTAGCCAACCATTGTTATATCTTTGAGAAGAATATTCCTCATGAATTCCACTTTTCAAAAGAAACTATTACTATTGATGCTAAATTTTCATTAAGTAAAGATCTAATCCAGTTAATTGAATCTAGTAATCTAATGGGAGCCTGTAAAGTAAATAATATAGATGAATTCAAGCAGTTGTTTCAGCTTTCAAGTGCCAACCTTAAGAATCCAAATAATTTGCTTCCTTTTCAAATAGATGTAGGGTTTAAAAGCGCTTTACTAGGTATGTTACAAGATAAGATTACTGAATATAACTCATTTAAAAACCAATTAAAGATTCCTGTCCGGGAGACAGATGAAGGATTTCCAATGGTACAGTATTTAAAGCAAAACTTACAATCCAAAGTGAGTCTAGAAGAAATGGCTGCTCATTTCGGGTTCCATCCGCATTACTTGATCGAACTTTTCAAAAAAAATTTAGGCACTACACCTATGCAGTATCTGCAATCCCTGCGGTTGGAGAAAGCAAAAGAGTATTTAGAGTTTACCTCATACTCTGTGTCGGAAATTGCTGAGTTAGTCGGCTTTACTACGCCTTATTTTTCAAGACTATGTTGTGAACGCTTAGGAATGCCCCCAACTCAAATTCGGGAACAAATGCGGACCGTAGTAGGCAAAGACATTGTCTTAGAACAAGATTTTATCATTGACTCACAGCCATCCATTTACTAAGAAAAGTGCAAGCGTCTTGATCAGCCTAGGGCAAATAAGACGCTCATGAATAGAAGGCGTTCTTTGCCTTCAATTCATGAGTGGCTAGACCCTAGAGGCAGTCAAAAATGCGACGTCCTTATCTCTTGACTGCACTTGCACGTCCTGTGCTTCGGGGCTAGGCGCTGGAGCTAGACACTAAAACTAAGTTCAAATATTCTTTCTTTACTTGTAAAATAGAAACCCAGTAATCTAGATTACTGGGTTCTTTGTATATAACCATTTATTAAACAACAGTCTTAGTCTGCAGCAAATTAGTTTGGAGATCGCTAACCATCGCTCGGTACTCAGCATCGCCCAAAATTTGCTTATCGCTTGGTGAATGATTAAAAGCTTCTCCCCACTCTAAAGATCCTTCATACTTAGGAACAAGATGAAAGTGTAGATGTGATACTAGATCTCCATAGATAGCATAATTTATCTTATTCGGTTTAAATGTAGTTTGGATTATTTCTGCTGCCCTAGAAACATCATCCATAAAATAAAGAAGCTCAATTTTATTTAAATAAAATAACTCGGTTACATGCTTGTCTAATGCAATGATACAACGTCCTTTATGAGTTTGATCCTTGTTAAGATAGAGTGTAGAGACTTTCAATTTTGCAATTTCAATCATCAAGTTTTGTAAATCTTGATTCTTTGTACAATAGAAACATTCTAAATCATGCATACTATATCATCGCACCTTATTCTTTCATATCTGACTTTGCTTCACAATCAATCATAACGTGGATAGTATCCCCTTTACGGGCGTTGCGTAATTCAAAGGCTTCTTCTATTTTTTCTAGAGGGAAGATATGAGTAACAGTCTCTTTCGTGTTAATTAGTCCGTCTAAGACTAAACGTAACCCTTCCTCAAAGAATCTTCTATTATCAATGTCCCGTTTAGGCTCCGTCGATAAAATATCCAGACGTTTCTTATGAACCTTAAAGAAATCAATTGGCTTATGGCTTGTTCCTATACAACCATACATAACAATTCGTCCATTTTGGGCTGCCGCATCAATCGCATCCACCATTCCTGATCCTTCAAGTAAGCATGGGATTACTACGTCGAACCCTTCTGGAAAGTCTTTACCTACAACGTCCATAGTTTTGGTTTCTGGTGTAGGTAGCTTATAAGTATGAGTAGCACCATACTTTTTAGCGAGCTCAAGTTTCTCATCAAATAGATCTGTTACTACCAGGTTTCGGGGACTAAACAGGTTAATAACTTGTGTCATTGCAAGTCCGCTTACCCCCTGCCCCATAATTAACACATTTTTGTTAGGGGAAATTTCAGCACGTTCAGCTGTATGAAGTAGTGGAGGTAATACCTCAATCAGAGATCCTTCAATTAAAGGGAAATCCTTCGGCAATACCTTTACAGCAAACGGAGTACAGCAGATATACTCTGCAAATGCCCCCCATACATAGCGTAATGCTACATGATCTCCTTCTTTTAACCCCATAACATTTTCTCCTACTTTATCGATAACGCCAGCCACTTCATGCCCTAATCGAGTAGGATAAGTAATGAATTCAGGCTCCCGGGCTCCTCTATACACCTCTAGGTCGCTTCCGCAAATTCCTACCCACTTTACTTTAATCCTTACTTCTCCTTCCTTAGGTTCAGGAATAAGCGCTTTCTTAATAGAAATAGAACCAACATCATCCATAACCGCACACATTTGAGTGTCTAGTCCATCCTGTTCTACTAATTCCATTGGTGGGACAGTCATTTTTCTTACCATATATAAAACCCCCTAATATTATTATTTTTAATGGACGCTTGTGTATATAGCGTCATTAATAATTTCAAGTCTAAGTGATACGGTTGAAGCTATCCATATCGAAAATACAGTTATTCTTTTCCAAAACTCATGTATTTCTTTATCTATAACTTCTTGCGCAAATATCTGAATTTTGGTTAACAAGATGTGTGTTTTAGATATCGCCATCTATATCCTTACAGGATACAATAAACAAAAATATGAAAGGGGTTACAATCGTTGTGAATAGACAGGAATATGAGTTAATTAAATCTGAATCTTTAAAATACCTAGAGGAGGCCAATATTGTTCTTACAGAGGAAGAAGTAGAATCATTTGAAGTAGCAGACTTCGGATTAGGGAATATACGTGATTTGGGACTTCAGTTAGTCGTATATGCAAATACAGATCGTTATTGTGCTAAAGAACTTATCTTATTGCCTGGTCAAACATGCCCTGAGCATTTGCATCCACCTATTAACAACTTACCAGGAAAGGAAGAAACATTCCGTTGCCGGAAAGGAACTGTCTACTTATATGTACCTGGCCCCAAACCTCAGGTGATTCATGCTAAAGTTCCGAAAGAGTATGAAGAACATTTGACTGTTTGGCACGAAATTATTTTACGCCCAGGTGAGCAATATACGATACCGCCTAATACACTTCACTGGTTCCAAGCAGGGGAGGAAGGCGCCATTGTATCTGAGTTCTCTTCCACTAGTACAGATGAAAATGATATTTTTACAGATCCTAGAATTAAGAGGATTCCTGTGATTACAGATTAATAAGCTTTTATTTTCTTAAAGGCAAATACTATACGAGGAGGAAATAAAAAATGAAAAGTGCAGAAACATTAGAAACAAGGACTGTAAAAAAAGTAGCATGGAGAATCATCCCCTATATGTTCATAGCCTATCTGGTAGCTTTTGTTGACAGAGTTAGTATTACTTATGCTTCTATAGGCGGGATGGACAAAGCACTAAATTTAACTAGTACAGCGTTTGGTCTTATCGCAGGTATCTTTTTTCTAGGGTATTTTCTTTTTGAGGTCCCAGGTAATATCTTTCTAGAGCGCATTGGAGCAAGGAAATGGATTGCCCGTATTTTAATTACGTGGGGAATTGTAACCGTTATTACCGCTTGGGTGAATAGTGCAGCACATCTTTATATTCTTCGCTTCCTGCTTGGGGTGGCAGAAGCAGGTTTCTTCCCAGGAATGATCTTGTATATTACCTACTGGTTCCGTTCTAAGGAACGTGCAAGGGCTGTAGCTCTATTTATGACAGCACCACCGCTTGCGAATGCATTTGGTGCTCCAATCTCAACATGGATTGTTGAAAATATTCATTGGGCAGGAATGCCAGGATGGCGCTGGCTCTTCATCATTGCTGGATTACCAGCCGTTATTCTAGGGATTATCACACTCTTCTATTTAAATGACCGTCCTGAACAAGCAAAATGGTTAACATCAGAAGAGAAAAACTGGCTGAACAATGAGTTGCAGCGAGAACATGCCAAAAAGATAAATGTTAAAAAACTTTCATTTAAAGAAGTCTTTAAAAATCGAATCGTATGGAAATTCACAGCTATTAACCTTACCTTCGTTGTCGGATTGTATGGTATCAGTTTTTGGATGCCTCGTATTATTCAATCGCTGTCTAGTATTTTAACGAATACCCAAGTAGGGCTCATTACCATGATTCCTTATCTGCTTGGAGCCATTGCAATGGTTTTGATGGCTAGGCGCTCAGATCGGACAGGGGAACGAAAATACCATGCGGCATTCGGGCCTGTTGTTGGAAGTTTAGGATTAATCGGAGTATTAGTATCATCACATAATCCCATTCTGGCTATTATAATGATGTGTGTAGCAACAATTGGCTTGTATAGTTTTTCTGGGCCGTATTGGGCACTCACCTCTTCATTTGTGGCAGCTGAAGCTGCAGCAGTAGGAATTGGCATCATCAATTCGGTAGGTAACCTCGGTGGCTTTGTAGGACCATATGTAATAGGAATGTTGAATGATGCTACTGGCAGTATCGCCTTTGGGTTAGCGTTCTTGGCTCTTATGCTGATATTGACATCCATTCAAGTACTGTTAATAAAAAGAGAAAATACTTATTCAGATGAAAAGCAGTCTGTAACTAATGAGGTTGCTGAATCCAACTAAATAATAAAAAAATCTATCTTTATGTAGTTGAGATATTTCACTAGCCTTATTCGGATGCTTCTGGCATCCTTTTTCTTTCCTAAACCCTTTTATTGCTACAAAGAAAGCTTGGTTATTATCCAGGGGTTCAGCCGAGAGGTTTCCTTTTCTTTTTCCAACATTAATTGATGAGGTCATTACACTCGGCAATTCAGCAAATTCTTGACAAGGAATAACATCTACTTACCTGTCATGTTTGATTGCTACTAACAGTAATCTTCCTATTTTTAGGTTCGTAATCGTTTTACATACATACTGAATGTATGTTAAAATTAATCAACCTAAAACAAGGAGATGGTTGTGTTGGTTAATGGTTTTTATCCAGTTATTTTAACTGAAAAGTTAGAAGCGACTGCCAATTTTTATGAAATGAATTTTGGATTTAAGCCTGTTTTCCAATCAGATTGGTATGTGAGTTTAAAAATGAATGAAAATCCTGTCCCTTACGAATTAGCAATCATTGACAAAACCCATGAAACGATTCCTTCAAATTATCGTAAATCAGTACAGGGATTGATTCTTAATTTTGAGGTTGATAATGTCAATGACGAGTATGAAAGATTAATTCATCGTGAAAAATTGCCCATCATCCAGGATATTAAAGATGAAGATTTTGGTCAAAGACATTTCATCACAAGTGACCCGAATGGCATTTTAATCGATGTGATTCAAATCATACCACCTGATGAGACATATCGTTCTCAATTTAATGAGAAAATATGGTCTGAAAAATAATGACTGATTCCAACACAGCAAGTATAAAAACAGCTCACAATTTAGGAAGGCTTAATATTATGAGAAAAAATAAAATGAAAACCGATGCAACTGTTCAGAAATTACTTTCAATTGCAAGGAAACATTTTGCAGAAAAAGGATATGCTAACACAGCTTTAGAAGATATCGTTATAGAGACAAATTTAACCAGAGGTGCTCTCTATCATCATTTTAAACATAAAAAGGGACTTTTTTTTCACATTTTTGAACTCGTACAAAAGGAAGTTGGAGAACGGGTTGAAAAAGAGGCTTTAAAAAGTGAAGAGCCTTGGGAGCAATTACTACTTGGCTGTCAAGCCTTTTTATCAGCTGCAGTTGAAGAACAGAACTTGAAAATCCTTTTAATTGACGGTCCTGCAATCTTAGGGTGGGATGTCTTTAGATTAATGGATGAACAAAACTCAATGAGACATTTGCGCGAGCAATTACAAGATTTAAAAAATCAAGGATACTTAAAACCAATATCTGTGGATGCTCTGACCCACTGTCTGTCGGGAGCAATGAATGAAGCAGCCCTTTGGATAGCAAATAATCCAGATGATGAAAACTCCTTAGAAGACGCAATTGCTACGATCACGAAACTATTGGAAGGGCTAAAAAATTCAGCAAAAAAGTAACAAAATTAGGTCATTTTTGCTTTACACATTCATTTGGATTCAAATCAGATTTTCAGAAGACAACCATTCATAAACTGTATTGAACTAAAATTAAAGAATATCATTCTATATAAATTCTACATCCTATTTTTGGTTAATTATACCACAATGTTTTATTACGTCAGACCCTTAAAAATATGCAATATAAGATTAGCTTATTCAAGGGAGCGATTCTGGAACAAGAATAAGCGCTCAAGTGTTTTGTGATAATAAAGTTTCAAAAGGCGTGCCATGTTGTGAAAACACTATGGTACGCTATTCTTTTAAAGGTGCTATAAAATCAATGAAGAATAACCCATATAGGTTACAAATTTCAGACTAGGGAGGAAATTCAAGTGAAGCCTCATGCATTACAATTGTATGATTATCACGTTTGGGCAAATCAAAGAATTTTTGAGTACTTAAAAGAACTGCCACAGGACATTTATCGCAAGGAGATTCAAAGTGTTTTCTCTTCCATTTCAGAGGTATTAGTGCATATTTATATTGCCGATACTATATGGTTGAATGTCATGTCAGGCATCAGTTTTGATAAAGCAGAATTGAGAGTACAACTGCGAGAGAAAACAAAAGGAAAAAGTATTGAAGAGATGGAAACGATGTATTTTAACTTATCTGAGCAATTTGCGGAATTTTTCGATCGTCAAGGAAATCTCGATCAAGCAACTTTCTATGAGCATCCTCATTTTGGTCGGCTGGAAACCAATTTTTTTGAATTGGTACAGCATGTTGTCAATCATGGAACGTATCATCGTGGGAATATAACAGCTATGTTGCGACAGTTAGGGTATCCTGGGGTTATGACTGATTATGTTGTTTATTTGTATGCAATGAATACGAAAAAATAGTTTTTTTACTAACTGCTGATAATCCTTACTTATGTTAAATATACAGAAATAGAAATATTCTTTTCTTATTTCCCAAAACCAGCCTAATAGAAGCTACTCAGTTATTCCATAAGGCGCTTATCCGTAATAAGGTAAGTGTCTTTTTTGTGGAAAAAGATAGAGTTGAATTTGAGTATGGTAATTTGTATTAAGTAATTAGGTGTTTATATAGAACAGAGAGATATTGTTCAAGATGTATTTATCACGTGCTACAAGAATTATGAAAAAATAGATGAGATTATTTCATTAAAATCGTGGATTTATCGACTAGCCATTAATAAATCAAAGGATGTATTGAAGAGTTCGGCTTTTCGAAAAGTGGTGATGAATTCGAGCCTTTTTACCCTTTTCCCATCAAAGGAATTGTCACCTGAAAAGGATCTATTGAAACGCAGTGAAGAAGAATTTCTTTCTATGTGTGTATTGTCTCTGCCTGTGAAATATAGGGAAGTAGTTACACTTTATTATTATGAAGAGTTTTCAATTGAAGATATTAATGGGATGTTAGGTGTTAACCAAAATACGATCAAAACAAGATTGAGGAGGTAGGGTAAAGCTGAAAAAAATGATGGAAAGGTGGGAGCATGATGGAGAGTAAGCTTAAACAGTTACGGAAAACGATGGATTCTACGACTCACAAAGGAGTTCACTTTACGGAATTTCAAAAAAATAATATTAGGAAAGCAGTCCTTACAGATATAAAAGAGAAGTCAAACAGACCAAATAAATCAGTTATATTCGTCATTTCCACTTTTGCCATCTGTTTATTAGCCTTCTTCGTTTCGACTGAGATGTTAATCATGCAAAATAATGAAAAGATAAATGGTGGTCCAAGTGCTCTTAATATGTGGGAAGAACGACACGAATATAAGGAGAAACAGAATTTAATATTTAGCATTTTTCTTGACCCTGAGTTAAAAGCAGGAACTCCATATGGCTATATCTTTAGTTTCAAAGAGCCCTTTGACACTTTTAAAGGAAAGGAACTTTCCATTTCTGCCGTTCATAAGGAAACCGGTGAAAGAATTCAAGTATTATCTCCTAAAAAAATAATTAAACCATCAACTGGATACTCAAGTTTACAGCGATTTACGGTTACATTCCAAGTTCCTTTTGGAGGCTTATGGATGTATGAGGTATACTTAGACGGCAAAGCATACGGTGATGTTGTTGTTAGAGTGTTTGAAAAAGCAGAAGAAATCGCTGTCACTTTACCCGAAGATATCCCAGATTACGTTCAAAAAAGTCATTTTGAAAAAATCAATTGGAATCGAAAAGCAACCACGTTTGGAAACATCATCGGAAATGAAAATCAATCAGGTATCATAGGTGCAGATATGCCAAGCTTAACCGGTCAAAAATGGATGTGGCATCTATGGAGTACAGACGCTTCAGAACTAACCGTTGTCGGATTTCACAGAGATTCTAGAACAGTCCATTCCGTTTTAAAAAATGGCTGGACAATTGATCTAGGTGGAGAGAATAATGGTGCAGATGTCCATGCCCCATCAACTGTTACCATTCCTGAACGAGGCGAATGGGCATTCTTACTTTACGCGGATAGGGAATTATTTGATGTAATTGTTTTAAAGATTAATAAATGATGGGACGTAAAGACTGAGATAATGTTCCCCTATACTTGAGGGTGACAAGGAATCTGGCCCTTGTTGCACAAAAAAATGTGCTTAGGTATATTATATTGTTCTCTTTAATTAAACTAGCTAGTTTAGATTAGGTATTGTTATTCCGATTTAGGGCGCGATTGTTGCATGTTTTGGTATAGAAAAAGTGTTTTACATGAAAATTAAACAACTTTATTGTCGCCGATCACAAAAAGTTTTCCTAAACAATAAAAGGACTCTAAAATGAATTAGAGTCCCTTTGTTCATTCATTATGCTTTGTGTACGTTCGTTGCTTGTGGTCCACGTTGACCTTGTTCAACATCAAAAGTCACTTTTTGACCTTCGTCTAAAGATTTAAATCCTTCGCCTTGGATAGCTGAGAAATGAACGGATACATCGCTGCCGCCTTCAACTTCGATAAATCCGAACCCTTTTTCTGCATTAAACCATTTTACTGTACCTTGTTGCATGTTTTTTGCCTCCTGCGTGGAATATACCCACTGTTTAATACTATCCTTGCTCAATTAGATATCAAAGGCGAAAAGTTTAAATACTCACCATTTTAATACTAGTTTCATGTTTTCCTCCCCCGCTCATTATTGAGTGGGGATTTTTATTGTCTAAGAACAAAAAAGGCTTCTTCGCTCACTTGTTGGAAAGTGAACGGAAAATCCCATGTTAGTACATTCTTTTCCTATGCTTAGAAAAAGGAGTTACTCTATTGGAGCAGCACCAACTTTTTAACATAGTATGGAAATTAATCTTTTTTAAATATTTCTAAGTAATTAACATTTTCTTTTTAAGTAGCTTACTACATAATAAAAAACATTATCACATTAATTGTTAACAAAGTTATAACCAATCCAAGAATAATTTTTTTACAAGTGAAAGTTATAGTACCTTTTTTCACTCCTTTAAAAATTAATAAGAAAGTGATTAGTGCAACTAACAGGATGGTAATATCCATTTTATCTCACCTCTATTGACGTTGAGTTCAATATGCAGCCGCAAATGTCATATGTACAATTATACCACAGAAAAGCACAAGCTCCTTGCTCAGCTAAGCGGGAAATTGAGACATGATTTTTATAGTAAATATTTGAAAAGAGCCATATTCTTGAATAAGAAAAGGAATTATTCGTAATTAAAATCGATCTATAAGTTGTTCAATTAACGGGAGTTTTGTAAAGAAGCTAGTTCATGAGAAGAGACTTTAATGGACATCAATCCAAAAATTGGTTATTCTAACAGCAGATCTATTATCAAACAGAGGAAATATAAATCCAGTGATTGTCTGAAAAAGCTGTTTACAAAAAAACAGAAAAGAAAGGTTGATTCCACATGGTAGGAACGGAGAGTAAAAAACAAGAAATTTTAAAAGCTTACCAGTTCAGACATGCTTGCAAGGCATTTGATAAAAACAAAAAGATTTCGGATGAAGATTTTCACTTTATTTTGGAGACAGGAAGATTATCTCCAAGTTCAGTAGGCTTGGAGCCCTGGAAATTTGTCGTGATCCAGGATGCAGGGCTTCGCGAAAAATTAAAATCTGTATCCGGCGGTGCTCAGGGACAACTGCCCACTGCCAGTCATTTTGTAGTTATATTGGCCAGAAGAAAAGAAGGTTTAAGGCACGATTCGGCACACGTGATTAAAATGATGAAAGACATTCATCATATGCCTGAAGAGGTTGTGCAAGTTCTTACCGGTTTCTACAAATCGTTCGTCGAAACAGAACTCGAAGATAATGACCGTCTCATTTTTGAATGGGCAAGCAAACAAACATACATAGCATTGGGAAACATGATGACAGCTGCGGCTCAAATCGGTATTGATTCCTGTCCGATCGAAGGTTTTGATAAAAAGCAGGTGACCACTATTTTGCAAAATGAGGGTATCATTAACGGCAACGATTTCGGTGTAGCCTGTATGGTCGCTTTCGGATATCGGCAAGAGGATCCCAAACGTCCAAAAACAAGACAAAATCTCGATGAGATTGTTGAGTGGCGATAAACTTAAAATGATATTTCTCAACATCAGAGGACATGTTCACAAAGGCGTGTCTCCTTTCTCCTTATGACAATCTTCCGATCGGGAGCTATTCCTTAGTAAAGAGTAGTTCCCATTTTGCATATAAGGTCCAGATTGTGGAGGATGTAGTTCAGCATTAATAGCGGTAAACCATATTATAAGTAAATGAGGTTTTTTAAGAGGAATTGAATAAATTTCTCTTTTTTATTTCCATAGACCATAAGAGCAAGAATGAGGACGAAAAGAAGATAGCTTCCTTGTTAAAATGGGTCCAACAACCATTAGGAGGCAATAAAATGAACAAAATTCAGAAATTCAATGAGCTGCATTCGTCAAAGGAAGTATTATTTTTAGGAAATGCGTGGGATATCCTATCCGCCTTAACACTTGAGAAAGTGGGATTTAAAGCGATTGGAACGACGAGCTGGGGGATTGCTAATTCTCTTGGATATGCTGATGGTGAATTAATTGATTTTGAAAAACATCTTGGAATCATCAAAAAAATTACAGAAAATGTTAAAATACCTGTAACCGCAGATATTGAGGCAGGCTATGGTGATAGCAAGGAACAAATTGTTAACAATGTTTTAAAAACAGCAGATGTTGGAGTTGCTGGAATAAATATTGAGGATTCATTAAAAAAACAAAGAGGGTTAAGAGCTATATTGGAGCACTGTAACCTTTTATCAAAAATTAGATCGGCTCTAGATAAAAATGGTTATAAAAATTTTTATATTAACGCTAGAACGGACACTTATTTACAGAGCAAAAAATCATTATTGGAGGCTATTGATCGAGCCAAGTCCTATGTGGAGAGTGGAGCTAGTGGAATATTTGTTCCTGGATTGATCGATCATGATGAGATAAGAAAAATTACTATGAATGTAAATGCACCACTTAATGTATTATCTTTACCTGGACTAACGAATTGTAATAAGCTTAGGGAATTAGGTGTTAAACGTTTTAGTTTTGGAAATGCACTATCTGACCATTATATTGCTTTTTTGGAAAAGAATGCGGAGCGATTAGTAGAGTTTAAGGATACTTCACATTTATATGAAAATTAAACTAGAAAGGACGGAGAGTATATTGGGTGCTAATATCAATCTTTCTTTTGAAGAAATGTGGGAGAAAATCATTGCTTGTGATAGTAAATATGATGGGTTATTTTTTACGGCAGTGAAAACAACCAAAATTTACTGCCGTCCTTCCTGTAGATCAAGAAAGCCGAAGAAAATAAATGTAGAATTCTTCTATGATATCAAAGACGTTGAAAAAGCTGGTTTTCGTGCTTGCAAAAGATGTCAACCAGAATCTGATCATTCTCCACATATTGAACTTGTCAGAAATGTCGTTGCGTTCTTAGTAAATCATTATAAACAAAAGCTTGAATTACAGGATATTGCAAATCATGTTGGTGTAAGTTCTTATTATCTTGAAAGGTTATTTAAACAAGAAACTTCAGAAACTCCTCGTACCTATTTGGAAAAAATACGAGTTGATAAAGCGGCTTATCTTCTTACAAGTACAGATCGAACGAACCTTGAGATTTGCTATGAGGTCGGATTTCAAAGTCCTTCAAATTTTTATAAGGTGTTTCGACGTTTAAAAAATTCCTCACCAAGTGAATATCGAACACTCTTAAATAAGGAATGACAGAAATGAAATGGATCAATAAAGGTTTATCTATTGAGATTTATCCGCCTCCCGAATTTAATTTTAAGGAGTGTTTAGTTTTCTTAGGTAGATCTGAGCAGGAAGTAATGCATCTAATAAAGGATGGTTATTTATATAAACTGGTAAAAGTGAACGGAGAAGTGGTTTTATTAAAAATAGGAAGCACCTCACATTCAATTCAAGTTGAATTCCCAATGAGTACCCCATCTATAAGCACTCTTGAAAAAGTAGTATCCTATATATGGGAATGGTTTGATTTGGATCAAGCGTTGGGGGATTTTTATGAAGTAGCTAGTAAAGATATGATTTTGAAACAAATTGCCCCTAAATATTATGGTTTACGGATAATATGTATTCCAGATCTATTTGAAGCACTGACCTGGGCGATTATTGGACAACAAATCAATTTAACATTTGCATATACATTAAAGAAACGTTTCGTGGAACAATTCGGAGAAAGTTATACTATCGAGGGATACACTTTCTGGTTATTCCCTGAATTCACAAAAATTGCATCCATAGAAGTGAGTGATTTAAGGAAACTTCAATTTACTGGTAGGAAGGCTGAATATATTATTGGTGTCGCGAAAGCCATGACAAGTGGTGAATTGTCAAAAGAAATGTTGCTCCAAAAACAAGATTATCAACAAATTCAAAAATCTTTAATGAGTATTAGAGGTATAGGAGCATGGACGGCAGATTATGTGATGATGAAATGTTTACACTATCCATCTGCTTTTCCAATAGCGGATGTTGGCCTTCATCATGCATTAATGCTTCAGTTAGGGATTGAGCGAAAACCAACAATAGAGGAAATAAGAGAAATGTCAACGAATTGGGAAGGTTGGCAAGCATATGCTACCTTTTATCTATGGAGGTCCTTATATGAGTAAACTACATAAATTAGATTACGAATCTCCGATTGGAGTTATAGAAATATTGGGAACAGATGAAGGTATTTGTTCAATCATGTTCTCTGAACGGGACAAAACAGAAAATGTCATGCAGGACGAAGTTCCCAAGGTTTTAATGGATTGTTTTGATCAACTTGATGAATATTTTAAAGGTATACGTCAAGAATTTACGTTTTCCTATATCTTTGAGGGTACGAATTTTCAAAAAACAGTGTGGACTGCTTTAACAAAAATAACCTACGCTAAAACAGGATCCTATAAGGATATTGCTGTTTTGATTGGGAATGAAAAAGCCATTAGAGCAGTCGGAAGTGCAAATGGTAAAAACAAGTTAAGTATTGTGATTCCGTGTCATCGAATTATCGGTTCAAATGGAAAATTAACCGGCTATGCAGGTGGTTTATGGAGGAAGGAATGGCTGCTTAAGCATGAAAGATCTTTTAAAAGGTCATGACTCAAGAAAAGTTTACCATCATTTCTCGATTTTCTAGCAAAAACCATAAGTTTTTTTACCAGGGAATACAAAATTTATTAACCTCATTTAGATGTGTCATGGAGAGCCTTATTATAAGTAAATAAGGTTTTTACTTAATTAAAGGAGAAAGTAATAGTTAAACTACTTTCTCCTGAGTGGGAGCAAATGGGGGGATTATAAATAGGAATGACTTTTGAAAAGATTTCTCCGTAAAAATTTTTGAGTTAATTTTTTAGAAAATTATGATGGCTCCCAGCCATATAAACTTTTATATAACAATAGTGATCTTATCACACCTGATTGAGAATAACTTGGCATCCCAATCCCTCTTGGACAGCCTTTGCTGTACAATAATTCGGGTAAAAGACCACAAAAAGCACTGTTATTGTAATTATGGTTAAAATATTTCCATGCTTGGTTTATATCATTGTTAACTAAGAATGCTTCACCTAACCAAAAGGTTGGCCCAGCCCACGGTTTTAAATCGCCTTCTTCTGTCGTTAAACTCTCATGTCTCCAAATACCTCCAATGAAGGGATCTTCAAGTCTTTGCTGAATGGCTTTAAGTGTCGGTTTCAGCCACTCTTTTGGAAATATAGGAAATTCAGAGAAAAATAGAGTAACAGATGCATCTAATCGTCTTGATTCCAAAGATCGAGTTACAATTCCGTTATGAACGTTATGCTTAGAAATTGCCTGAATTAATTCAGAGGCACCTAGTTTAAATTGATATGCTTTCTCATTTTCAAAGATAGCTTCAGCCATTTCGGCTGCTCTTATTAATCCAAATGCTGAAATAGCTGATGTCCAAGTCATATGTTCGAATTTTTCTCCTAAATGCGGCCCGAATGTTTCCCAAATGCCCGCATCTGGGAAGATAAGTCCGCTTGAATCACGATTTTTCAAAATCCATTCGGTAGATTGACTTATAATTGGCCACAGATCAAGTATGATTGAATGATCTTTTACCAACGACCATACTTGCCATATTCCATATAAAATGAGTCCAGTCGTATCGTTTTCATAAGCATGCTCGTTCGGTAAACGTGTTACTACATTATAAGCAAAGTAATAATTGCCATCGGGGCGTTCTACTAAATAACTCAACGTTGCGTATAATGCCCTTACGGCGTCTTCATGATGCCCCGCTAGCGCTAAAGTAGATGCAATCCACAAGCTATCACGAATCCATACATTGCCTTGATAGGGTTTAAATCCAATGATAATAGGTGTTCCATCTTTTTGTAGGCTCATTTTTGTTAACGTGTTACTAACTCTCCAAAAATATTCTAGTTTAGGAGGGAGTGCTTTGATATTTACTGTTTTACTGTGCCATGTTTGCCATTCTTTTAATGTTTGTTGTTCACTTTGATTAATGTGAACTAATGTATTCTCTAATTCTTTAAGGGCTTCCTCTTTAGAAGCACCTGCTGCAAATACCTGAAAGACAGGCTTGCTGTATTCTGGACCTGGGACCTTTTGAGCGGGAATGGTAAAGACCAAGGGAACAGGGAGCAAGCTGTGTTCAAAGATCGTTACCTGACCTCCAGTTACTGCTTTAGAAATATCGCCTGTTATTCCTTCTACAGAGGGGGAAACAGTGGTTGCCAGCCATTGGTTTTCAGAAATTCGTGAAATAAAGGTGTTATCAATTCTTTGAACAATGTTTTTTAAATGCACGACAGGAAAGATCGATACTTCTGAAGGATTGCTGCGGAGAGTTTTAATTTCGATAGAGCGTATAAAAGAGTTTCTATTAGGAGGAGCCCATGTTTTTGTCCTAACTACTGTATTACCTTTATGAGAGACTACTTCATATATTCCATAGCCATGACTGTACCTTGTGCTATTTATTGAAATAATTTCCCCGATTTGTCCCAGCTTTTCTTTAACGATTCCATATGGATCATACCAAATTCTCTCATTTTGGTCTTTTGCTAGTATATAAGAACCTGAATTATCTAAAAGTGAACTTGACATGTCAAAGTTTTCGAAAAAAAGTTGACTTATTTTATCAACTGGACGACATACAACATCATATTGCTGAAGCCAAGCTAATACATTACCATTTGAAATAGGAGCATGATTATTTTGATTTTTACCAATAAAATAATGCATCAGTTCACTCCTTCATTGAGAAAATTCAGGTCATCAATATAATATTAAATCTTTGGGATTTTTATGTTGTAAATAGAGGAAAGAATGGGAAGAAGTCAGTCCCTGAGCATTTTAATGTAATAAACAAGAATTAGCTACAATGACGATAGATTAGATAATTAACCATGTATAGAGGGGGAAAAGAAGAACCTCATTTAGACACATCACGGTAAACCGTATCACAAATAGTGGTAAAGCGAAGAGTAGAAATCAGCATGAATAAGGAACTAATTCGAAAACCGGGTTAACCGAGGAAATTTCCCTTAATTTTTTTTTGCTTTTCTGTCACAAATCACATCCCTTGCCCGTCATACAGGTAAAATTTGAAAGGGATGATGAGCAATGCAAAAGGTTGATGTGGTCGTGGTTGGTGGAGGTATTGCGGGTTTAACCGCTGCAATTTACGCAGCCATAGCCGGGAAACAAACGGTGGTCATTGAAAAACAGAATCGCTTAGGCGGCCGAGCCATTTCCAATAAGAAAAAAGGGGCTTACTTCAATCTGGGCGCGCATTCCTTGTATAAGGGAGATGCGTACGCGACTTTCCGGGAATTGGGGCTGACCTTGCAAGGAAAGCGGCCTACATCGTTCGCTTATGGCGTTTGGAAAGGGAAATTGAAAACCTTGCCTTCGGATATGAAATCCTTGTTTACGACCCCGCTGTTGTCTTGGAAAGGAAAGATGGAGTTTGCTTCCTGTCTTATGAAACTTTCAAAAGCGGATACTCGTCAATTTGACCGGATCAGTATCCGCGAATGGGTAGAAGGGAATTTGCGAGATCCTATGGCGCGCAATATCTTTTATTCGTTACTTCGTGCCGCCAGTTATGTGGTCGGGCCGGATTTGCCAGCCGCCGGTCCTGTATTGAAACAGCTGCAGAATGCCCTTAAAGGCGCGTTGTACCTGGATCGTGGCTGGGGCGAATTGATCGAGGAATTGCGGAAAAAGGCATCCGACCTGGGAGTGCGGTTATTAACAAATACCAAAGTCTCGTCCATCGATACCCGTGACGGGATCGTGCGGCAGGTTCTCTGTAAAGACGGAACGAAAATCGATACGCATTATGTTATCCTTGCTACGGCGCCTTCTATTGCAAATCAGCTCGTGCCTTTTGCAGAGGTAACCGCCCTTCATACCTGGAAAGAGCAAGCGATTGAGATCACAGCGGCTTGCCTGGATGTGGCCTTGAAACGACTTCCCAAGCCTAAACAACAATTTGCTTACGGGATTGATCAGACCGTGCTTCTTAGCAATCATTCGCGTGCGGCTTATCTAAGCGACGATGGCGCGCAAGTCATATCGCTCATTAAGTACCAAGGGAAAGAACCGGACCCGGATAAAGATTTGCAAGAACTGGAAGGCGTGCTGGATTTGATGCAGCCGGGATGGCGGGAAGAATTGATTGTCAAGCAATACCTTCCTAAAATGACGGTTTGTCACGACTTTATGCATATGAAACGTCATGAGAATCCCGGACCCGCTGTCCCTGAAATACAAGGATTATATGTAGCAGGAGAATGGGCGTCGCACGGTGAAGTATTGGTTGATGCCGCGACGGCAAGTGCCAAAAGAGCTATACAACACATGCTCTCCCTTGAGGGTAAGGAGAGGAATGCCTTTTATGAGCACAGAGGAATTATATAAACGTTATAAAACGGAGCTGTTTTCGTTAGCCTATCGAATGCTCGGCAGCGTCATGGATGCGGAAGATATCGTACAAGATGCTTTTTTGAGCTATGACGGACTGTCTGACGTCGGGACAATCCGAAACGAAAGGGCATTTTTATATAAAATCGTAACGAATCGTTGTCTTGATCTTTTGCGCTCGTCGGCCAAAAAACGGGAAATGTACGTCGGTCCATGGCTTCCGGAGCCCCTGATTGAAAGAGGGGCTTCGGACGACGATCCATCCAATAGGTATTTGCGGTCGGAGTCGATTTCTACGGCTTATCTTCTGCTTCTGCAGCAATTGAGTGCAACTGAAAGGGCGGTTTTTCTTCTTCGAGAGATTTTTCATTATTCTTTTGAAGAGATTGCCGACATAGTCGGGAAAAGCAGTACGAATTGCCGGCAAATTTTCCACCGCTCTAAAAAAAGCATCTTTTTCGACCCGGACCAACAACCGTCGGTTTCTATTGCGGAGGAGAAGATTAAAGAGTTTGTGAATTCGCTGTTGCAAGGAAATACGACAAAGCTTCTTGAACTGGTTAGTGAAAATGTTGTGTTATACTCGGACGGCGGAGGCAAAGTAAGAGCGGCGCAAGTGCCTGTTGTCGGGTTTGAGCAAGTGCTGAGATTACATCAAAATGTGTTGAACATGCATGCAGGTAAATTTACGTACTCGTTCCTCATGGTAAATGGGCTCCCCGGAATCCGCCTTCGTTTGGATGAAGGGATTCAATATGTTTATTCTTTTGCTTATCGAGATCATAAGATCGAAGCGATCTATACTGTCGCAAATCCGGAAAAGTTAAGACATCTATAGAATCACTACTTAAAAGGGCTCGAGGAAGAGTAAACACTAGGATCTATTCCTGCAAAGGCAACTAACTTTTTAGGGTGATTAAACCGATCTATCTCTCCAATTTCGGAAATGATTGTTGCCGCAATCTTTTCTCCGATACCAGGGATAGTCTGGATAATCTTATATTCTTCAATTTCTTTTGCGAGGGCATCTATTTCTGCTTCTAGTTGTGATAGATGCTCTTGATATTGAAGAACGATGGTAATTAACATCTTTAGGTTATATCTTTAGGTTATAAATGTGGCTTTCATACAAGTTGTTTTGAAATGGATTTCGTAATGCTGCTTCAATAAGCTTTTGTGCTTTTTCTTTTGCCCACTTTTCTGAACGTCTGGTACATAACGATACAATCCTGTCAGTTAATACGGATTCGGTAGTACTTAGTACATGTTCAGAAGTAGGAAATAAGGAAAGAGTCTGTAAAGAGACTTTCGAATATAAATTACCGAAGACACCTCTATCTTCAGGGAATACTTGATCTAGCACTGTTAGAAGCTGTACCTTAGTTTGTGTAGAGATTCCTGAAATTGTCTCTTGTTGCCTTGTAAGATTACGAAGGTTTAAGAGTTGAATACCTCTTTTCTTATATGGCTCAATTTCTTCTTTATAGAATAGTTCGCAAAGTAGATAGGCGTCTACAGCGTCTGTTTTTACCTTTCTTAGACTTGCACTCCTTGCTCGATGAGAGATAAGGGGATTCACAATAATATAAACATAATGCTGTTCCTCCAAAAATTGAATAACAGGAGAGTGGTAATGTCCTGTTGATTCTAAGATAACCGAAGGTTGCTTACCATCAGCTACTCTTTCAATCTCTTTTAAGAATCCTAATAAATGCTCAAAGCCCTCCACAGTATACAGTATGTTTGATACTAAAACTTTTACGAAACGGTTGACCCTTATCCAAGAATGCTTGTACTTGACTTTCCCCTCTAGATACATCCAGACCTACTACTGGATTCATCATCATCTTCTCCTTAGAAATTAAGATTAGTCGGTTGTCCCTAGAGCTGCTTGTACTGTCATAGGTTCGCTTGTTAAACGGGATCTTTTCCCAACCAGCCTGAAACATGCTTATACAAGTAGGGAGTGAACAGTTTTGCGGACGGGATCATGTCCCACGGGCGCTACGTTCTACTCCGACTACCGCTATAATAAAACCAAATAAAAAAAGTTCAACCAGTAAAAACTGGTTAAACTAATATTACGGGCGCGATTGTTGCATAACCTTTAAATTTAAACGATTTTATAGTTGTATTTTTGGTATAGAAAAAGTGTTTTACATGAAAATTAAACAACTTTATTGTCGCCGATCACAAAAAGTTTTCCTAAACAATAAAAGGACTCTAAAATGTATTAGAGTCCCTTTGTTCATTCATTATGCTTTGTGTACGTTCGTTGCTTGTGGTCCACGTTGACCTTGCTCAACATCAAAAGTCACTTTTTGACCTTCGTCTAAAGATTTAAATCCTTCGCCTTGGATAGCTGAGAAATGAACGAATACATCGCTGCCGCCTTCAACTTCGATAAATCCGAACCCTTTTTCTGCATTAAACCATTTTACTGTACCTTGTTGCATGTTTTTTGCCTCCTGCGTGGAATATACCCACTGTTTAATACTATCCTTGCTCAATTAGATATCAAAGGCGAAAAGTTTAAATACTTATCTTTCCTTACAGACCGAACAAAAATAATTCATCTTAATGATAACAGATAATTTTTGGAAAAGCAAATGGTTATATAATTGAAATGTTAAATACTTTGGCCACTCCAAAAGAGGTACATCATGTCACTGCTGGAAATTGCCGCTTAGAATATCTACGTTTCAAATAAAGTATATCTCTGAGAATCATACGATAAAACATGAAAATTGCTGTTTTCATGGTTTATCTGCCTGTAGTGAAGTGATATTCAGGAAGTGCGATTCATTATTTTTCTTTTGCAATTTCTTTTCTATTAGGAGCAAGTGGTGGTTGTTCTAACCATTTATTTTGCACCATAAGATTAAACCATTGTTTTGTTACCATTAGATTTTTTAGAATGACGCTTTCATAAGTCGCTACAAGGTCTGTTCGCATGGCTGATGCTAGACCAGTCCCGTGATAGTTTTGTGCTGCTTGATACAAGAAACCAATATGATACAACATTAACTTATCCGAAAAAGGAGATTCCGTTGAAGTTGTCACTTCTGTTTCCCAAGACCTTGGAATTGGCAAGTTATCGTCGTGCATGATTTTTGAAAGGGCTTGTATTTGACTATCTGAGGTTTTCTCGGAATCCTCTAAAAATTTTCTTACTTCTTTTGTTTGAGCGACCTGGCTAAATCCGATAGAAAGAGTTTTAGCCATAATACTTTTTTTTAGGTTTAAAGAAATACTTATGATTTCTGTTGCAGATAACCGCCTCCCTTTTCCAAAAATTCCATCCGTGAAATCTTTGCTAGTAATAAATTCAGGGTTCTTGGCAGGATAAAATAATGGGTCTCTCTGAAAATTCCCTTTCTCAAGCAGTAAATCAATGGTTTGATGGTACATTCTTTTTGCATCATTAACACTTGAGTCGTAGTAAAAACGTAAATCCTCCCTGACAGAGACGCCTAATGCAGTGGTATGTCCCAGCAAGCCATGCAGAGTCATAATATGTAAATAATTCAAGCAAAATATGTCAGAAAACAATTTCCTTGCACCTTTATTAAGGTCAGATTCAGTAAATCCAATTGGTACTGGAAATCCCTCATTCTCCATAAAAGCTACGATTTGTTTCTTTTGTTTTTCAAAGGTCTTGATCGCATCCTCGAAAATAGTTTTGATTGACTCATCCTCAATTATAGAGAACATATATCTATTTACTACATCTGTCATTGTTCCGTTTATATATTCTCCCCACAGTGTTCCTATTTCGGAAGATGTGAGTTTTAATTTATTCTTATCCATACCTATCACCTCTTGGTTAGTATTTACCAATTCATCAATCGTTATGATTTCCTTTTTAACGGCTGCTTTCAAAAAGGAATAAGGACTTAGCCATCCGAAATCAATGGTTTTTGATATTCAACTATCGAAGAAAATTGAATAATTATCAAGATAATATTCACATTGAAGGAAATAATAAATGCAAATAGGAGGTGTTAGGTTGACGAATATTATCGATGGCATGGACGCTGCAAGATTTCAATCAGCAAATTCAGCTGATAGGAAGCTTAAGGAGAAGAAAGGAAAAGAAGAAAAGGAAATGCCTATGGTTTTAAGAAACCTTAAAAATGGATCCTGAAATAAGAATTGATTTTGTTATCAAAGGTTTCGATGACAACATCATTGATTAAATATGCTGGTGGGGTTATACTCCTTCCGTATAAAAGGAGATCGTCATCCTCTTGGAAACAAGACAGAGCATGATCTCCTTTTACTACGCTATTCAAATAAAATGCTAACAGATTGCTCATTATGAATACGGTTAATTGCCTTGCTATAAGCGGAGCTACAGATAAAGTGGTGATTTTAGGAATCTGTTTTTCTTCTGGTAGATCAATCGTATTTGTGATAACCAGCTCTTTGATGGCTGACGATTCAATCCTATTTATAGCTGCGCCTGAAAGGACGGGATGGGTACAGCAGGCATAAACCTCTCTTACTCCATTCTTTATCAATGCATTCGCAGCCAATGTTATAGTGCCTGCCGTATCAATCAAATCGTCAATGATAATCGCATTTCTTCTGCTGATGTCGAACTTCTTCCCATTTCACAGCCTAAGAGAGTCACAATTTGATAGGCAAGCTTTTGATTCGAGTTCAGGGTGAAAAGTTTACATTTCCCATTTAATTAATTTTAGAACTCCAAACTATCTAACAATTAACTAGCGGGAATAATAAGAATAAGGGGAAAATCCAATTAAAAAAGGTATTTTTTTACATAATTGGACTTGTTATTTTTAATTTTATTGCCTTTAAAACGAATAAATACCTAATGAAGCCCTTTTTAAAGTGCCGATAACATCAATTATGAAGACAAAAGTGGAAAATCTTATGAATATAGTGATTGAAGATTTTGAATAATGATCAAAGTTTTAGATGAAAATAAGCCTTTCATGTAGTTTTAATAATTTACGGAATTGATGTAAAGGAATGGGAAAATGTTTATTCCAGAGGAAGCTGCGAAAAAAATAGATGATGTCTATAAGATGTTAGTTTTTGCTGATCAAAAAGATCATGAAATTTGGTTTGAATATGTGTTTCTATCCTGGCAATGGTGGTTTTGTGTCACACTTACAGTTATCCCTTGGGTTTTATGGTGGAAATTTAGAAAAAAAGAGAGCACAAGTCGTTTATTATACGGGGCATTTTTTATCATAATCTTTTCGATGTTCTTAGATTCGTTTGGAGCAGAATTAAATCTTTGGGATTATAGATTTGAACCTATTCCGTTCTTGCCGTCTTTCTTACCTTGGGATTTAAGCCTTCTCCCAGTGGTTTTTCTTGTTCTTATGCAGATAAAACGAAATACTTCTTCTATTTTAAAGGGCCTTTTCTATTCAATGTTTTGTGCATTTATAGGAGAACCTTTATTTGAATGGTTAGGATTTTATAAATTAATAAACTGGAATCACCTTTTTTCACTCCCTATTTATTTTTTTCTCTTTCTAATTGGATACTCCTTAGTAACAAGCGGGAATTTTGCAGAGCTAAGAAAGTGAAATTTTGAGATGGACATGATACTGTAGTGCATGCTTGTTAAAAGATGCAATCGCTCGACTGAAGAAGCAATCTATTGAGGATTTTTAGTTTATGAAGCTGACATTCATTAGCTTGTGTTAACAGATTAACTGTTTGTTTGACACAGGGATAAACCATGAAAATATATTGCTTTCATGGTTTATCCCTCTGTAGTGAAATGGTTTAATTTTAGTAATACTAAAGGAAATGAAAGTTAATCAATTTTCTGTTCCTGCCGCACGTATTTAGCTACTCTTTGTAATTTATCTAAATTCACCTTACGATCCCATACTTTTCTTGCATTTTCAGTCATATAAGGGTACAAATATTGATCTACGACCACCTGATAATCCAGGTCTCAAGAAGATTATACGTACGAATTTTTATTTTTTTGTTATCGAAGGTTTCAATGACTAGATCATTGATCAAATTTAGTGGATTTCTCACTAAATCGATATTACGGATATTCTTAATATATACGGTACCTTTTTTCGATTTTATCGTACCGTTCTCTCCTTGAACAATTGTTAGCAGGATCTTTCCTGGAATAAAACCTGGAAGTGCCCAGAGAGTTAAATATAGAAAAATAGGGAAAAAAATGATGCCTCCAAACATATAAAACAACGAATATTTCGATTCAAATGAAAGGCCTTCAAAAATTAAGAATAAACAGGCTGCTAAACCACCTAAAACAAATAATGCCATCCATACGTACATGAACTTTGAGCCTTTGATTTTAATCAAATTTTCTTCTGCTTTTATATTGACCAAACTTTTTCCTCCTAAGTAGGTAACCATACATAAAGAAACAGTGATTTTTCGACATTGTGTAGCATTATTTACATAGAAGAAGTAAGCTTAATCAACTTTCTGCTCCTGCCGTTCATATTTTACTTCCTTTAACAATAAATCTAAGTTAACCTTGCGATCCCATACTTTTCTTGCATTTTCTGTCATATAAGGATACATATATTTATCAACCATCACCTCATAATCTAGGTCGTCAAGGAGATTATAAGTACGAATTTTTACTTTTTTGTTATCGAAGGTTTCAATGACAATATCATTGATCAAATTTAGTGGATTTCTTATTAAATTGATATTCCGGATATTCTTAATTAAAACTGACCCTTTTTTCGATTTTATCGTGCAGGTCTCACCTTGGACTATCGTTAATAGTATCTTCCCTGGGATAAGGGCAGGTAAGTGCCAGAGAGTGATATAAACGAAAAAAGGCATACACATAATACCGCCGCCAAGATAAAACAATGAATATTTTGAATCAAATTTCAAACCGTGTGTAATTAAGAATATACATGCAGCTATTCCTCCAATTAAAGAAAGGAATATCCACCCGTACATGAACTTTGAACCTTTTATTTTTATTTCTTCATTATCTTTCTTAACATTTAACAAACTGTGCACCTCCTTAAGCTGATAAAATCTTGTTCGTTGATAAAAGCTTTTTAATAGATGCCTCATTTACTTTTTGAAAATTTAGGTCAAGGCTGTTGTCTCTTGTAGCTAGCCAACATTCAGTTTTTCCTGGAATAATAAAATAAAGATCCATTACATCTGGATTATTATCTGAGTTATACTTTAAGCTTAATAAACTATCCATTTTCCCGTTTCTATTAGAAAGGTCACTTAAAAACTCTAGAATACTATTAGAATACCCCTTTTTGCTTATCCATTTCTGAATAATTGATTCCTGTAAAGTATGAGATTGACTTACATCTTCTAATAGTTCTTCAAATTCTTCACTTTTTAACTGGAGAATGACTTCACCTTGCTCTTCTAAGGCATGGAAATTAAAAAACCTTCTTATAACTGAAATAATTTCTTCTTCCGGCAGCTTAGAAATAGAATGAACTTGATGATCATACAAAAGTTTATGTAAATAGATCTCTCCATTTTTAAAATGGAAGGAGATACTTTCTTCTCCATTTAAGTCAGACTGATGTTTCGAAGCCTTAACAGTACTTTCTGCATTATTTAATGTTTGAATATAGGAAGCAAATTCATCTTTTAATTTATATTGGTTATCAACTTCCTTTATCATATCTTTCGCTAACAAGGAGCGAGAGGCAATTTCCAGCATTAATTTTAACTCCGCATCCTGAAGCGTTGGAAAATAGGCTTCTTTAATCGATATTCCTTGTTCAAATAAACCTTCACTATAAAAGGAAAAAAGTAATTCCTCAATACTTAATTGAATCGTATTCATATGGCCTCCTTAAAAAAATGACAATTTATCCTCGAGAAAATCTTTTGCTCCATCGACAAGAGAGCTCGCAGTTTCTTTTGCTTTTGAACCAATTTCTTTCACCTTCCCTACTGGGTCAGCAATTGTCTCCTTAATTTGCTCATTTACAAAATCAACACCTTTATTTACACCTTCAACAACTTTCCCGGCTTTTTCGAGACCGCCTTTAAAAAACTCAACCCCAGCGTGTATAGGTTCTTTAAAAGCTATAGCCGCTTTCTCCGCTATTCCTGCAGTAAGTTTGGCAGCTTGCTCTCCAACAATTCCTCCTACGAAAGAACCAGCAGTAGCTCCTACTACAGTACCTACTGGCCCAGCCCAACTTAATAATGCCCCTCCTACTACAGCACCTGCAATGGAACCTCCTGTAATTGCAACAGTATTATTCACTGCATTCCCTACCGCTTTTGCATTTTCGCGTTTTAAGACCTCTGGATTATTTCCATATTTCGCATAGTTTTCAGAAATTTTTAGACTCATTCCGCCTGCTTCCATTATTCCTGTTACTGCTAATGTACTAACGGCATTTGTTCTTGCGAATTTTGCTCCAGTTTGAACAAATGATTTAAATTTTGTAGAATCTAAAGTATTATTTAGAACCCCTCTATATAAAGCTCTTGAACTATCTGTATACTTAGTTACATCGTCTGGTAAATATTTTGCAATTTTTTTATGCACCAAATCTGCAAATGGCACATCTTTATATTTTTTCAATAAAAAGCTTGGACTTAGTAATCCTCTGCCCACAGTTTTATACTTGGAATTGTCAATCAAATCCGATAATTGATTGAGTGCCCCCATATGCTTATATGTAAATAACCCATCCGCATTCTTTGTAAATTGTGTGAAACCGAGTCCGTAAAATGTCAGTTGTTTTGTAGCTAAAGCACCCATCGCAGTGAGTGCGCCATATTGATCATACAGTTTATAAAGTTTTCCAACTAAGTTATCAGCATCTGAAAATTTATTTGCCGTCATTCGCAGGTCAATCTCCATTTCACTCAGAAGATCAACTAATTGATTTCCCGTTCCCCAAGGATCCCCTACTTGATAAAAACAATGACTATATTCTGCTGGAGCACTGCTAATTAGGTTGTAAAGCTCTAAATGTAGATCCTTGTATTCCGCTTCAATTTTTGACAATTTCGAGACAAGCTCATTTGCTAAATCTTCTAAACGATCTGGATTTACTGATATTTTATTCCCCATTCTATCACTCTCTTTTTCGTTTTCTTTTAGCTTTTTAACATTTCTAATATTTCATTTATGTAATACTAGTAAAAAAGTGATGTCCTAATATAACAATCTGTAGAGGCAGTAGAAAAAAGTCTACACACCCAGGTAAGACACAACCATCTTTTACTGGCTTTTTTTCGTTGTTATTTTCATAGTTCGACTTATCATTACTCATTTATTTCCTCCTAGTTTTATCTATTGGTCAAATTACTTGATGTACCAAAACACCTAATTGAATAATCAAAACAAAAAAATCACTGCAACCTGGAAGTAAACTACCGTCTTTAGAGTCCTTATTCTTATCCGGGAGAATCCAGCCTTCCTCCTCCAAACTTTTACGATCCCTGTTTTTCGGTTTCATTTCTACTCATCCTTCATACAAGCAAGCCGCTCTAATTCTTTTTGTCTTTCAATCTCTTCTCTTACTCTGTCAACATCATTTGCTGCGCTTTCTAATTCTCTGCTGATTTGATAAAGATTGTCTGAGTGTCGTTGATATAAGATCGCAGCTTCATCAAGCATCGAATCAAATTTTTTCCGGGCTTCACCTGACCATGTTGCTGTATTTGTATGTATACTTTGCATTAATTTTGCTTCATCGACTTTTAACTCCTCAGAAGATTCCTGAAACACTTTTGCTAAGGCTCTAACTTTATCCGAATTCATCTTTTCACCCCGTACTTTTGCTCTAATCCTCAAATACCATTCTAATACAATAATTTCCTATTATAGATAAGTAAATGTTACTATAATTAAAATGCCACTTCCATAAGTCTCCAGTATTGAAATTAATAATGAATATAGGAAAAATGTCTTTATTTTAGTTACAGACACAGCTTTTTCTGTCTAGTTAAGTAGTAGCTATTCGCAGTATATCGCCTTTGTCAAAGCCATTGCAGTTAAAATATTTCAGCCAATTGATAAACGTGATTCAATCGATGACTGTATCAATGACGTGTTATTAGAAGTTTGGAAAAACAGCCATAAAGCGTTATTCCATTAAATAGGATAAAAATAGAAAATGAGCACTTTCCTTGTGAAGGATCGTGCCCAAATATACTAATCATTTAATCCCTTTCCAGCCAGAATTTTCTCCATACTTTTTTCAATCCTTGACTCACGGGTTTTGGCTTGTTTAGCTTGAGAAAAATGAAGAATGTATGCTCTTTGCCGTCCCGGGGTCAATGCTTCAAATGCCGTTTTCAAAGCTGGGAGTTCATCGAATTTAGTTTGAAGTTCTTCAGGAATGTTTAATTCTGTATTCTTTTTAAACTCCACTTCCAAACCAGCTTTTTCAACTTCAATGGCTTCCTTAATATACTCTTTCAAGATGGATTCCATTTCAACAATTTCTTGAATATTGGTGAAGCGAATCTGGCGCGCCGCCTGGACATTCTCCGTTTGTTGGATGAGAATCCCATGGGGATCCTTTAGCAAGGCACCTTTGTGAAATAAAAGTGCACAATAATCTTTAAATCCATGTATTAGTACGATGTTTTTATTCTCATACATGTAACAAGGATGCATCCACTTAATATCTTCGTCCAGCTCACAGTCAAGAACGATATTTCGCAGCGTCTCAAATTCTTCCTGCCACTTTTTCGCTTTCTTAATAAATCCATCAACCTTACGATTCCTTCTACTATCTGTCATTAGAACACCTCTCTCCAATTATTCAATGAGCTGATGTATGTTCATATTGATATTCTCTACATTCACAAAAATTTAGTTTTCATAGCAAACGGCTCAGTCCTAAACTGGTCCGTTTGCTTATCCTGCTTCGATAGCGGATCTAAAACCAGGTTCAGAGGTTCTTACAATTCCCCTAACACTTTTTTTAGTTCGTCAACCATATTCGCCCAACCATATTTTGCACCATTGAATGCTTGATCTTCTTTTTCGAATCCAGTATGTTCAAGATGCAAGTAGGTTATTCCATCCTCGTGCTTCAATGTCCATGTGACGATCGTGTCTATCGGACCGCCTACCCACGTGTAAGATAATTTATTTGGCTCATCTACAACTAATACTTCACTATCTACAATTAAATTCCATTGCGGATTTCGGAATTGACATTTATGTCCCACGATTGGTTTAAAATCATTTTCCATGACCCATTTTGCAAGCGTATCCGAATCTGTTAATGCGTTCCACACCTTATTAATTGAGCTTATAAACTGAAAATCCAATGAAAATTCGGCCATTATTTATTCCTCCTCTAATAAAATTTTTAAAAGTGCCACTCTTTCCTTCCAAAATTTCTCGTAAAAAGATACCCAATCTTTCACTTCCTGCAAGGGAGCCGCAATTAATCGATACCTTGTTTCCCTGCCAACTTTACGGTCAGCAACTAAACCAGCTTCTTTAAGGACAGCCAAATGTTTAGAAACAGCGGTACGACCCATTTGAAATTGCGCCGTTAATTCATGAAGCGGCATCTCCTCAACATCTGCTAACAGACGAATTAGTCTGCGCCTGGTTGGATCTGCAATCGCGTCAAACACGTCCCGTGATTTGTTATGCTCACTCACAACACTCCCTCCAACTATTATTTACTGTAGTAGAGATCTATTGATGGTACGAAGGGATCCAAATGGCTAATTACTAATCTGACACCATTCAGTGTCATTTTTATAATACGACACCTAATAGTGTCCTGTCAATATTTGTTTTTCACAAAATAGCATGAGGTATATTCACGCCAAGTATACCTCTTAAACAACTTTTCGGACTTCCTTATAGAATGTTATGCAAGAATATAGCCAAAACAAAAAGACGCGTTATTCGATAAACGCGCCACATTATGAAATATTGAAATCTGTAAAAGGCCCACATGCTGATTGAACTACGCTGCAGCTAGATATAAAACTAAGTTGAAATTTTATACTTCTGCTTCCCATTTTAAAAAGCCGAAGCAAAAAAGTGGAATGTTCGGATACTTGAAGCAGCACAAACCTTCCAGTTATTAGTGGTGCCTTCGTATCCGACCTCAATATCATCCCATGTCTATAGACGGCTGCACCCTGTATAGACTTTCTTGTTTGGAAAATAGGTCATCCTCTCGGCCCTCCGCCACCATACTCGTTATGTAGAGATCTTTCATTTTTTCATACCTGTAATCATATGTACTGATTAAACGACCTGCCTTGTTGATGCGGTCCTCTAGCACCTTCCAACTAATATTCACTTTTAGCCGCTGACCGTTTGAAAAAAGGATAATCGAGTTCTCTCGATTTGGGAACGTTTTTTTTACATGCCGAAAGGCGATCCATGGGCAATCCTCTTTCATAGGTGAGGATAACGGGATCATGCAGTGTTTGAAGGTTAAACTAATCATGATAGGCAGATTCCTTTGTCTCTTAAGAATCTTTCGCGCTGAATTAATTCTCCCATTAAAATCACTGCCATAAAAGATACAGCTTTCCTTTACAATAGCGAGCGTACTTTGCTCCACCTCTTTTGCTCCATATTGTCCCAAAATTGTACAATGAGGGTTTCCTGTACCTAATTCATATTTAGGGATCAGGGCCATCGTTGCTTCCGTAATAATGACTTCACTATTTTCTACATTTACAATATAATCCTTGCTCATGTTCTTGCTCCTTTCAACGTTTAATAAAACTTTTCATTTCAAAAGGAGTCAGATATAATACCAATATAGTTGGTATTTATCCAGCTACCCGAGTCCTTAAGCACAGCACCGTCGAAAGTCTTGTGACCGCTTATTCCTCCACATCATACATAGAACCGTTTTTCCTTTTGTTTTTCCCTCACCCCTTCTGGTGCGACTTCTTGCTTTGGAATAGACTGCTTTACCTTTCCACCGAAAATACAAAAGCCATGATACTTACAAGTGCCATAAAAATAGTGATTAATAGTTTACTAGCTGCTCGTTTAGTGCTTCGCGCATAATTTAGACAGTATAAAAGAATCACCCCTCAATTGATACTTTTGAACTAAATTAATCATATTGCAAAATGTTTAAATTTTCAATTATTAGTAAATTATTCCCTTAAATATTTGTTCTGATGACAGATGATTGTGCAATTTATAATAAAATGAGAAATGACTGATTTAATTCGCCAATTCCGCCAATTCCGACGTAACATTTGCCAACTATGCAAAGATCATGGTGTTTAAACCAACGTTTTATTCCTATTCTTCTCATATACCTTATGTCGGTTTTTCCTCCTATTCTGTTTTAAATACCTGCACATAAAAGAAGGCTTCTCGTTAAAAATGGCGGGCGGCTAATTGTATCAACATAGGCTTGGTCCCCTAAAATAAACCGTTATCATGATGAGAAAATAATATGAATGTAAAAAACGTAAATGGTTTCTTGCAAACGAATGAATTTTTTAATTCAACGTATAGATTTTATGTATTTTTTGTAAATTTATAGGCCTTAAGGACTTAGTTCGTTTATCATAGGATTGTAAGATCATTTTAGGAGGAGGAATAGGAATGGACAGAAAAGAACTATATTCTTCATTGAATTTTGTTGCGCGGGAGGTCACACAATTTGTCAATGAGCATGGGGATGAAGTCGAATTGGAAACGGTCCAGTATTCTGATCACTACCGTGCCGTGGCCACAATTTGTCAAGAGGAAGAGCCTTTTAAGGATTTTTATGCAGAGGGTATTGGCGCTCTTAGTGAAAAGGAAGCGGTAAGCCAGGCATTGGAGGAGCTGTATAGGCAGGCTTATTACATAAACTAATGATATGATTCTATTGCACAATTCGAAAGAAAAAGAGAAGGAGAACAGGCTGAAATAAATAGCTTCTCCTTCTCTGCTTCGCATATTATAAAAGATTGACAGTTTTAACATTGAACCTGCAATAAATCCTTGTTGTCTCCTATTGTGATGACAAAATATCATTCAACACATCATAAGCAGGTTTCGGTTCATAATTGCGATCAAAGATAAGTGGATAATCATCTGTTTCGGTTTGTTTTGGGATCCAGCTATGTTTGTCCGTAAAGCCCCACATCACCAATGCCTTGCAATTATTGGCAGATAAACAAGCGGAAAGGATGTCCCCATATATGTCCGATTGCTTCTCTAGCTTTTCTTCGAACGTCAGCTCGGTTCTATTCTGCAATTTTATATCCAATTCCGTTATATGTACCTGCAGGTTTGATTTAGCTAATCGGTTCATGTTTTCTTTTATACTGTTAAAATCAAACTCATGATTGATCGTAGTGTGCATTTGAAAACCAACGCCATGGACAGGGACACCTTTGCTTTTAATATTTTTGATATGTTCATAGATAGCTGTCGATTTTTTATTTACTTCTTCGTTATCATAGTCGTTATAGAACAGCAAAGCATCAGGATCTGCTTCATGCGCCCATTTAAATGCAAGTTTAATATATTCGGGGCCTAGTTTGCGCAGCCAAAAATTATCTCGATACTCTCCATCTTCTGTAAAAGCTTCGTTCACAACATCCCAGGCAAATACTTTTCCGCGATAATGAGTAACGACAGTTTTAATATGAGATTCAAGTATCTCACGGACTTCTTCTTTTGAATAATTTCCTTCTGTAAGCCATTTAGGAAGTGACCGATGGACCAATGTATGTCCTCTTATTTTTATGTTGTTTTCATTTGCAAATTCAACGATGGCATCTGCTTCTGTAAAATCATAGACGTACGGTTCTGGATGGATCGTACTAAACTTCATTTCATTTTCCACTGTCATGACATTAAATTCTTCTTTTATCTTTTCCTTATAGCCCTCTTCCTTCATTAATGGGTCATATCTTACGGCAGAACCGATTAAGAAATCACTTTTTTCCGCGTATTCTTTCAGTGGCTCTTCGTCAAATAAAAAGGTGAAAAAGAAAAAAGCAGCGATACCTATCAGGACGATAATGATCGGGTAATACCTCATTTCCCGCGACATCCAATACCTTTTTCGGAAATAACTTGTTCTTATGAGATTTCCCTCCTTTTAAAAACAACTTGCTTGTGAAGCGTCCAACTATTTTATAAACAAAGGAAAAAGCGCTTAGAGCGCTTCAAGATACAATTTTTTATAGAATTTAAGTTTAATTAGAAGGAGCATAACAAAGCTCTTCAATCTCATTCCAGTTCATAATGACTCGTACGATATCCTCTTCGATAAGCTCGCTGCCGCTTTGCACCTCAATCAGCTCTAAATCCGTCACTGCCTTAAGCGCATGATACTCACCTTTATTAATTTGGATGACATCATTTGGTCTGACCACGCTCATCTTGCCATTCAACACAAGGACACCTTCTCCTTTGACAATTGTCCATACTTCACTTCGTTGATGATGGAACTGATAGCTAAGATTTTTACCGGCTTTTACACCAATTCGCTTTGTCAGAACTTCGTTTCCTCCGTCAAACTTACTATGGTCAAGGACTTTATACCAGCCCCAGCGACGTTCTTCATACATCGGACGATCGACTAGATTGGATACCACTTCTTTCACGCGAGGGCTTGCGCTTTTTTCAGTAACCAGGATTCCATCAGGACTTGCCGCTACCACGACATTTGATAATCCCATGACCGCAACCGGAATATCCAATTCATTAATTAAATGCGTGTTTTCACATTCCTGGCTAATTTGGCCTTTTCCAATTAACCCAGCTGCCATTTCTTCTGTCAACGTATTCCATGTCCCTAAATCCTTCCAATATCCATCATAAGGAAGAACGACAATCTTCTCAGCCTTTTCTACAACCTCATAGTCAAAGCTGATCTTTGGCAATTCCCCATAGCTCGCCAACAATTCATCATAATTGGTTGGAAGACCTTTCTCTTTAAGAAGGTTGATGATATATTCCAATTTAAAAGCAAACACGCCGCAGTTCCAAAGGGCTCCATCTTCTATTAACTCTTTCGCATGGCTTTCTTTTGGCTTTTCGACAAAGCGATTGACAACTTGATAATCGCTCGATTTTGGATCAGGATCAGGAACAATGTACCCATATTTTTCAGATGGGAATGTCGGCTGAACCCCCATTAACGCAATGTTAGCATGGCTGGCTTTTAGTGCACCTTCCATATCAAGCATTCTTTCAAAAAACGAGGTTTCAACAAAAGGGTCAACAGGTAAAACCGATACGACTTCATCTAATGAAGCCTTTTTCACACTGTGCAAATAGGAAGCAGCAAGTACAATGGCTGGAAACGTATCTCTTCTCACAGGCTCAATCACTAAATCAGCCGAATTATTCAGCTGGCTTTGAATCATATCAACTTGGGATTTGCTCGTCGCAATAATCGTTGAATCTGCCAGACCAACTGTATTTAACTGCCCCCAAACTCTTTGCACCATTGATTCTAATTGCTGCTGTTCATTTTTCAATACCTTTAAAAATTGTTTGGACCTTGCATTATTTGAAAGCGGCCATAATCGGCTTCCGCTCCCGCCGGATAATAGAATCAATTTCATGCATATTCACCAACCTGTTTGATATAGTGTGCAATATCATTTAATAGATCACGCTTATTGCTGATATATTTATTAAACGTTTGTGTTTTCAAGCCTTCAATTTTATCGATGATATGTTCATCCTCTTTTAAAACGGTAAGGTAGCCTTTTTCCTCAAAGGTTAAGCAAATATCAAGCTGATGGTCATCAACATGCTCTTTAAATTTAGCTAAGCGCGGAACAGCTATAACCTTCTTTTGCGCTTCAAGCGATTTAATAATACTGGAAGTGCCGCCATGTGTAATCACAATGTCAGCCTCTTTGATGTAATTAACAAACAGCTCGCTGTCCATAAAGCTTTGGGAAAGAACCCCGCTCAGATCACATTTTGTGTAGCCATTTTGAATCACGATGTCGCCTTTATATGTTTTTCTAAGTTCCTTCACCTGATCAACAATCCGATTTAATGGAAATCTTTGCGTTCCTAATGTAATAAATATCAATATAATCTTCCTTTATAAACGGTATTTGGTATTTTATGTGATAGTTCATTCCACTGAACATAAAATCGATTGGCGAATTTGCTGCTGATTTTACCTGTTATCGTCAGATTGTTGATTTTGGCAAGACTCTCAATATAAATGACTTTCGTTCCGAATAATTTAGCCAGGACAATCACTGGCAATGTAGCACCTGCCCCTGTGCTTAGCAAAAAGTCAGGCTTTACTTTTCTTAAAACGTTAAAGGCTGTAAAAATGTTTTTGATAAACTTAAAGATAAAATACTTATCCTTGCGATCCTGTTGAACAAAATAAAACACATCTTTCACATTCAAGAATTTATTCTCAAAAGGGCTTTTCTCAATTAAGACGTAGCGCTCCGTCTCTTTTCCAACATTCAATTCGTTGACTAATACTTTTAATTGTTCCAAATGCCCGCCCGTAGAAGAGGTAAATAGAATTTTCATAGATTATATTCTCCTCTCAACTGTAATAATTTCACGTTCCACATATTGATTTTTTCTTGTCGAACTTCACTTAATTCTTTCGTCAGCTTATTATAATCGTCTAAATATTGCTTAATGCTGACACTCATTTGTTCAGGCTGGTTTTCCGTAAAGATAAAGCCATTTGGATACAGCTTTCTTAAGGTATTCGTATCAGATAAAATAACCGGTCTCCCAAAGGACAAGCTTTCCGTCGAGACACTTAATTGAATATTTTCATTCTTTGTTAAGCCCATTACGACATCAGCATGCAAAAACAAATATTTGTATTCCTCTGCGCTTATGAAGCCGGAGAATGTAATATTGTTTGGAATATCTGTATCACCTAATAGCTTGAAGGCTTTATTTTTATTCCCTGTTAAAATTAAATGAAGATCAGGGTTCTTTTTGGCTAATTCCACCAGTTCAAAAATTGGTTCATCCGGGTTGTATGAACAAGGAATCAGGACATTTGTTTTGCCTTCTTTCAAGAAATCCGAATGGTTTAAACCTAAAATTGTTGTCCGATGCTTTTCTGCCGGCGGATCAGGCAGCACTTCGATTAACTTCGTCGTTAGCTTGCCTGAACTCGTGATTTCCTTGAAATAATCCTCGTTATGCACAATGATCAGATCTGAATATTTATTCATGATCTTCCAGATAAAAGGCAGCTTCCCCCAGCTCCCCCTTGTTGCGCCATTATGCATATCAAGAATGATTTTCGCTCTTTTATTAAACATCTTAATAAAAGGAAGCAGATAGATAATTAAATTAGGAGGAAGCTGGATAATAAACGTGTCAGATTTGGATTTCAACATAATCTTCAAGGACGTGATAAGACTAGACATATACCGAACAAGTATTGATTGATCCGAATGTATATAATGGATATTACAATCTAGATAGCTTGCTAATCGTTCCGCTCTAGATTGATATTTTCCCCATATGATAAACTCCATATTAGATGCTCCTTAATTTTTTTATTGTTCTCGACACCAAGAGTGAAAATCTTATTAAAATAAATAGTTCAACGATATAGAAAGAAACAATGGCGCCTAGTACGCCCCATAAATAAATAAATAGGAAGCCGATGATGATCGAAATAATGGCTGCGTATCGTTGAATAATTGATTTTTGCTCAACTGTATCTTCATTGATTAATAAGGATCCAAATCCATTGATTAAAATTCGGATTGGAACAAAAAAGATCATGATGGAAAAATAAATACTTGCGTCTAGCAAATCATCCCCATATGCCAGCTGAATAATCTCCTGCCCAAAATAACTAATCAGTGAAATTGGGATGATCGATAACAGAGCTAACATGATCGTCGTTTTTCTGAACGCCGCAAAATAATCATAGCGATAGTTTTGATGAATCTTTGGAAGCATATAGGTTTGAAAATAAAGCAGCAGAAAAACACTTGCCACATTCATGAAATTAAACACCGCTGAATAATAGGCTGCTTCTGTATCCATTTGCAAAAGACCGAAAAGGATAATATTCACCTGAAAATAAATTTGATAATAGATGCTCGCCCCTGCGTATGGCACCGTAAATGTAAAAGCAGATTTTACATCGGTAATAACCGAATCCTGGTAGTTGTTCTTTTTTTGCTTCAGATCCCTAAATGAAACAATCGAAATATAAATCGAAAGAAGCGATAAAGCACCAGCTAAAATTAAAAAATCCAGTCCTTTAAAAGGTAAGAAGATTAAGAGAACAGCTGCCAACAATCTCGCAAACTGCTGATAAAATCGTAATAAGCTCAAAGAGACCATTTGATCATTGATCTGAAAAACAGCTTCTGTAACAGGCGTAAAGATCCTTGTTACCAATAAAACAATCGAAAAGATTAAGAGAATAAAGGTTACATCATCGACAACAGTAAAAAAGAATAGACTAAATATACAGATCGAAAGCAAGCTTGTGATCATCAGCAACGTAAAAATAGGCTTGATCGATTGTGTAAGATTAAATTTGTTATAGATCCTAAGAAGATTGGGACCAATCCCGAACGAACCGATCGTTCCGAAAATAATAATCGCGGTTAAAATGACATTTAAGGTCCCAAACTCCTCAACCGTTACGTTCTTTGCCAGAATGACCTGATAGAAAAACCCTGATAGTACTGACAATAGCTGAAATAAATAGAGAAAAATCAGCTTCATGAAAATAACACTACTTTGACATGCTGACTGCGAACTTCATCGACATAATACTTAATCTTCGGTGAGTAATTTAGGGCTTCACATGGAAGATTTGCTTCTTCCGCAATGACCGCAACATGCAATCTTGATGTAAAAACAAAGCTTGATTCACAAATGACCTTCATCTTTTCAATGATGTCCGTACTCTTGTTGTAGACGACATCCAAGTCCGTTTTTTTCACCAGCAAATCATAAAGGGTTTGATTAATGCCGGCGTCAAAATAGGAATCGACATCAAACATCACGATTTTCTTCAAGCCTTTTTCATTCGCTAGCTTTAAAATGTAATCAACCACATAATTGGGGTCATTCCATTCCTTGCAGTCATACCTTTTTAAATCTCTCCATCCCAATGCTAAATACGGCTCCTTGCGATTCGTCTCGAATTTTTCCTTTGCGATAATGTCCCCGATCGATTTAATCGCTAAGTCATCTTCCTTCACAATTCGCTTCTTATCATTGGTGAATTTTTTGGCCCTGTTAAAGGATTGTTCATCTCTAACTGTGATTTCATCAGCAATCGATAATAATATTTTCGTTTTGAAAATCCGTGATTTACGCTTTAAATTTCCAATCCCAATTGCTTTATATTTCACCTTTTTCCCCAATAGCTTTGCCATGACCATGTATTTAAAAAAGCCGTCGCCATCCTCATCAGTAAAGCAGGTGCCCCCGCCAAAGATGACTTCCTTTGATTGCAAAATAAAGCGAAGTGCGAAGGTGATTTTGGCAAATTTCCCATCAGGCCATGTTAAAAACGTGATGTTCTTGTCTTGTCCTGGCAGGGGATTATCTTTAAATTGAATCACCGTTCTTTTTTCACTCGTATTAGTTTCCAATAACGTCTTCAGCATTAAATCATCGCCGAGATTTAACATGCCGTAATAGCCTAAGTATGTTTTACTCATTTTGCTCACCCTCATCGTATCTAAGCTGATACGCTAAAATTAATATGATTGTCATGAAATACATGTTCTGATTGTGGTACATCGCCCAGCCGAACATGCAATAAATAAAGGAAATGCCGATCGTCACGAACAGGGTAAATGCCAGCAATCGCTGCTTACCTAAGCGGATGCTATTAATCAAAATCGCTATGACATAAACAAAAAAGATCGCGATGCTTAAGAAATGCAGGATACCACCCTCAACAAGCATAAGCAGAAAGAAGTTATGCACTGGATGCTCATAGGCAAAACCTGTACCTCGTGAGGAGATCACATCAGTATAAGCATTTAAACCTGTACCAAAAATCATATTCTTGGCTGATTCACCGAAAATAGAGAGTGCCATCACATTTAAATCGCTTCGGTAAAAGATTTGGTAAATAAAATCGCTATTGAGAAACCGTTCAACAATCCCCAGCTTAGACAAGGCATAGAAAAAGATGCCAGAAACAGGGATGATAGAAAATAACACAATCAACACACTCGATTTTTTAAACCGTTTCTGTGAGATTACATGAAACAGCAACAACATTCCGATCGCAAAAAGTGTAATAAAGAGCGAGGTTCGCGATGCTGTAAGAATGATTAACACCATCGTTAAAAGGAATAAGATGAACCTCATTTTTTTAAACGCATATTTCCTGTCCGAAAGAAAGAAATACATCTGCAATGGAATGGTGAGCGAGAGAAACAGGCCCATAATCCCTGGATGGGAAAGAGTTCCGCTCACGCCTTTTTCAGACTCATCGATGAGAGATGTTGCCCGAAATGGCTCATAGCTTTCCCCTAAGATACGAAATCCTGCATAGCTGTCTGTTACAAACTGAATGAGACTGATGACCATTTCCACAGGGATGAGAACCATCAGCCCATAGATCATATAGGTCAAATTCAATGTCAGGCGGTTCCTTATCAGGATGAATGCCAAAAAGAATAAACAAATATACCGCAACAAAACATATAATGAAGCGAAGGTATTCTCGGATAAGAAGGTAGAGAGCAGTGCCGTCCCAAAGAAAAAGATCCATAAAACAGTCATCATAAATGAATCATTCTGTTTTTCGATTGTTGGCTTCTCCGGTTTGGCAAAATAAGTCCATGCAAGGATCGCAAAAATGATCAGCTGAAAGTGGTTAACCACAACAGCTGCTCGTAACCCTCCTACATGTGTGCCCCCAAAGCCAAGACCTTCTGCGATAATTGGATACTCGATATTAAAAGCGAGTGTCGCAAAAAGCAAACCGTATAGAAAGGTTTTCTTTTTCGACACTATAAAGACAAGTAACATCACTAAGGATACAACGCTTAGCATGAGAAAATATTTCTCTAGCTGCAGCTTATTAAGTACGACCACAAGTAAATAAATAACAGGTATGATCAATACATATAAGAAATTGTAAAGCTTGCGATTCGCATAAACATTCATCAATATGCATTTCCTTTTATTAATGTAATAACAGTCATAAAGACGATCTTAATATCAAAGAGAATAGATCTCTTTTTAATATAGGTAAGGTCTAATTCCACCATTTCCTCAAAACCAACGCTGTTTCTAACCGTAGCCTGCCATAAGCCTGTACAACCGGGCTTTACCAGCAGCCGTTGCTTGTGATAATCGTTATATTCTGCTACCTCTCTTGGCAGCGGGGGACGAGGCCCCACCAAGCTCATGCTGCCATTTAATACATTAAAAAATTGAGGCAATTCATCAATGGAGGTTTTCCTAATGATTTTCCCGACCTTTGTAATCCTAGGATCATCCTTCATCTTAAACATGGCGCCCTCTACTTCATTTTGTGCCAGCAGCTTTTCCAGCCGCGCTTCTGCATCATGCACCATCGAACGGAACTTGTACATTTTAAATTCCTTCCCATTAAGTCCTACTCTTGCTTGTGAAAAGAAGACCTTCCCTTTCGGATCTTCAAGCTTAATTAAGAGTGCGACGAGAAGAAACAGCGGAAGGCAAATGATAAGACCGATAACTGAACCGACGATATCAATCAATCTCTTCCATCTTTCATAGGATTGCGTGCTTGCTAATGTTTTTTTAATCGATGGATCAATATATGAAATAGCTGTTGCTGAAGACTCCCTCATTGTTTATCCACCTCTTCTTACACTTCTTGCTTACGGAATTTGCTTTCTTCCAGAAGCTTTTCCATAAAATTGAAGATCTCTTCACCCAGCTCATCATTATTCAGCGCAAATTCAATCGTTGTCTTTACAAATCCCATCTTCTCGCCGACATCATAGCGAATTCCTTCAAAATCAAATGCATAGACATGTTGAATTTTATTTAATTCCTGTATCGCATCTGTCAATTGGATTTCTCCGCCGGCACCTAATTCCTGCTTTTCTAAAAAGCTGAAGATGTCAGGAGTCAGGATATAGCGTCCCATGATCGCAAGATTTGATGGCGCAGTACCAGGAGCAGGCTTTTCAATAAAGTTATTGACTTGATAACGTCGTCCTTCAATAACTTTAGGATCAACAATCCCATAGCGATGAGTTTGGTTATCTGCCACTGTTTGAACGCCAATGACTGAAGAGTTCGTGTTTTCATATTCATCCATCAACTGCTTCAAGCACGGCGTATCACTCACAACAATATCGTCTCCCAGAAGGACAGCAAATGGTTCATTGCCAATAAATTGTTTTGCACACAATACAGCATGGCCTAAGCCTTTTGGTTCCTTTTGACGGATATAGTGGATGTTTGCTAGATTGCTGGAATGCTTGACCTTCTCAAGCAAGTCTGTTTTGCCTTTTTCAGATAAGTTCCGTTCAAGCTCCGGCGCCACATCAAAATGATCTTCAATCGCGCGTTTTCCCTTACCTGTCACGATGATAATATCCTCAATCCCTGAAGCAATCGCTTCTTCTACGATGTATTGGATCGTTGGTTTATCTAAAATCGGAAGCATTTCCTTTGGCATTGCTTTCGTCGCTGGTAAAAATCGAGTTCCTAGTCCTGCTGCTGGAATAATGGCTTTTCTCACTTTTGTCATGTTCAATTCCTCCTATTTATTCAACACTTAGTAAATGTAAAGAGTTAATAGACGGTCTACCCATTGAGTAATATTCAACTTCATAGTTTTTGATTATTGAAAGGTCATAACAATTACGACCGTCAAAAATAACAGGAGTTTTCATCATTTCCTTAAATACTCCAATATCAAGGTCTTTGAATTCATTCCATTCCGTTAAGATTAATGCCGCATCAGCGCCTTTTAAGGCTTCGATCGCACTAGAAACATAGTTGATGTTAGGATCTAAAACGTTTTTGGCATTGTCCATTGCAACAGGATCATAAGCAACGACCTCTGCTCCTTTTACAAGCAATTCTTTCGTAATGACGATGGACGGTGCTTCTCTCATGTCATCTGTGTTAGGCTTAAAGGCCAATCCTAATACAGCAATTCTCTTTCCTTCTAATTGATCGAAGCGACTTTTTAGCTTTTCAAAAAGAATTTCCTGCTGCCTTTGATTGACGCGAATGACGCCCTTTAATAACTCAAAGTCATATTTAACATTGCCGGCAATTTGCACAAGCGCCTTTGTATCCTTCGGAAAGCAGGAGCCGCCATAACCGATCCCGGCATTTAAAAATTGCGAGCCAATTCGTCCATCCTGGCCCATTCCATTGGCAACATCCTCAACATTCGCGCCAAGCTTTTCGCAAATATTGGAAATCTCGTTAATGAAACTGATCTTTGTCGCAAGAAACGCATTTGCCGCATATTTAATCATTTCGGCACTGCGAATATCCGTTTTCATGATCGGAATGCCAAATGGTTTATTAATCTCCTCGATCATTGCGGCTGCCGCTTCATTTTCAGCGCCAACAACGATTCTGTCCCCGTTAAAAGAATCATAGATGGCAGATCCTTCTCGTAAAAACTCTGGGTTTGATACGACATCTACTTTTATCGGATGAACAAGATGCTGTTCGATCACTGATTTGATCCAATCATTTGTGCCAACCGGTACGGTGCTTTTCGTGACGACAACGACATCTTTTTTCACATGTGCTGCAATATCCTTTGCTACCTGCTCAACAAATGTAAGATTAGCTGAACCATCCGCTTTTTCCGGAGTACCTACCGCAATATAGATAACATCTGCCTCGTGAAAGCCTTCATCATGATTGGTTGTAAAGAACAGGCGGTTTTCTTGAATATTTTTTTTCATCAATTCGTCAAGACCCGGTTCATAAATGGGAGAGATCCCTTCACGCATTTTATTTACTTTGACCTGATCAATATCGATACATGTTACATGATGACCAATCTCAGATAAGCATGTACCCGTCACTAACCCAACATAACCAGTTCCAACTACGGCAATTTTCATATTCGTTCACCTTTTTCTAAAGTTATTAATTTTTAAGAGGTATTCACAGAAAAGAATTGACACAAGATTCTTCAACAAATTCAGGCAGTCTAACCAATGATCATGTCGATTTCTTAAATATATCCCCTCTAAACAATTCAGAATATTCAGACATAATTCGACACAAGCCTGCTGTTTTGCACGTGTTGTTTGCAAATATCAGGAGTCATTGTTTTTAAACATAACCTGGCAGCTAAATGTGACTCCTATTTTATTAGAAGAGCCCCAAAAATTTTTTCTGCCTGATTTTACTTGGTTCTTGTCTGTACACCACCTGCCCTTGTGTAAGAAGTTCAGCATTTTCTTGAAAGTAGTAAACGGCTTGGCTGCCAAATTCCTTTTCAATTTTGGAAATCGATTCCACCATCTTAAAGCTTCTTGTGGAAATATTATGGGCATCAGAAGAAATAAAGTGTGTCAAATTCGCTTCAATCAATTTCATAGAAAACCTTTGAATGTTCTTTCCGAAATGCCCGGTAACACTCCCTGCTGTTACCTGTGTCAGCGAGCCTTTTTTGACTAAATTCAGCAACAGATCAGGATTCTCCATCACTTCTGCATTTCTCTCAGGATGAACAATAATCGGTGTCAAACCTTTCATTTGAATATCGAACAACAGCTTTTCCGTATACCTCGGGACATGCCCGGAAGGCAGTTCGATAAATAAATAATTTGTTTGATTGAGTGGAAGAATATCGCCCTTTTCAAAATCCTCCAGCAATTCACCATAGATGCGCGTCTCCTGTCCTGGTAAAACCTCTAACGGGATCTTCTCTTTTTGAAATAAATGATTAAGCTCATCTACCCTCTTTAAAATATCCTGTTTATTATTCCGATATTTACCATTCTGATGATGGGGAGTTGCAATGATCTTGGTGATTCCTTCTTCCACCGCCAGCTTCGCCATATTGATCGCATCTTGTTCAGAATGGGCTCCATCATCCACTCCGGGTAAAATATGACTATGAATATCGATCATTATACTTCCCTCCAAGGAAAATTACTTATTTCATTCATTTCCCTATACGATGCCGCAAAAGGGCAATTTCGAGATTAAAGCAGAAGGAACTATTTTCCACCGTAGTAATAATAATACTGACTGTCCTGAGCCTTCTTGTTGTTTAAAACAACTCCGAGTATTTTCGCTTTTGCACTTTGAAGAAGCTCCTTTGCTTTCTTCGCAGCATCCACTTCTGTTTTTCCCGAACTAACAACCAATACCACACCATCAGTAAGATTTGACAAGACTTGGGCATCTGTTACAGCTAATACAGGCGGCGAGTCCAGAATGATCACATCAAATTCCTGTTTAACCTCCGCAAGCATCGACTGCATCCCTTTTGACCCGAGAAGTTCTGATGGATTTGGCGGGACGGGACCGCTTGTTAAGACAAAGAGATTTTCTTGTGAAGTTGTTTGAATAGCTTCAACAAGCGTTTCTTGTTTTGTTAAAACATTTGATAAACCTATATAATTCTCTTTATTGAATGTGTAATGGACGGTTGGTTTGCGTAAATCCGCATCAATCATTAACACTTTTTTCCCCTGTTGGGCAAAGACAACAGCCAGATTCGCCGTTGTTGTTGATTTTCCTTCAGCCGGCCCAGCGGACGTGACGATGATCGTTTTTACCTCTTCATCAACACTTGAAAATTGAATATTCGTACGGATTGTCCGAAATTGCTCGGCAATCGGTGATTTTGGACTTGTCATAGAAATTAAACTTCTGTTTTGTAATTTAAATGCTTTATTTTTGTCTTTACGAGCCAACTGACTCACCTCGCGTTCTGATTACCGCTGATTGGCTAACCATTTTAGCTGATTCGCCATCCGTATTAATCACCGTAACTGCACCTAATACTGGAAGGCCTAGCTGCTTTTCAATATCCTGTTCTGATTTAATCGTGTTATCTAAATACTCAAGTAAAAATGCCAGTCCGACTCCAAGCATTACCCCTACCATTAAGGCAATGGCCATGTTAAGAATTGGTTTAGGCTTGACTGGTGACAAATCCTCACCAACCTGTGCTTGAGTTAAAATACTTACGTTATCAACACTCATAATCTTCGTAATTTCTGTCTTAAAAATAGCGGCTATGGAATTCGCAATAGCTGCAGCTTGCTGCGGATCCTCATGCTGAACCGCAATATTAACAACTTGTGAATTTTCTTCACTTGATACTGTCACGATTTCGTTTAGTTCCTCAGCAGTCATCGGCAGCTTCTCTTGAGCAATAACTTTATCTAAAATAGCTGGACTCTTGATAATGACGTTATACGTATTAATGAGCTGTAGATTCGTTTGAACCTCATTAGGACTATACACTTGCTGATCAGTTTTTGCTTGATTGACGAGAAGCTGTGTTGATGATTCATAAACCGGTGTGAGCAGAAAATAACTAACAACACCGCTCGTTGAAGTCGCAATTGCTGCAATAAGTAGAATGAGTAAGAGACGTTTCTTGAGTGTCAGAAACAGCTCCTTCAAGCTGATTGTTTCTTCCATGATAACCTCCATCGTTTTAATCAATTACGTTCTAGCAATAGCTGCTAAACAAAAAATTTGTCGAACAGATCTTACTATTGTTACATAATGTGACGTAATTAGGAATATTTCTCAATTACTCCACCTTACGTGACTTATTCTACCATTTTTTTTGGCGATTTCTTTGGGTCATTACGACCAATTTCATTTCCCGATCCTTTTGGGACTGAATTTGCCCCGGTATAAAGGGGAGGGACTAATTGCATAAAAACGTTATTCCAATCAACGCTTTAATCCCCCACCAATTGTAAACGTTACCTATTCAACGCTTACAATTTCGGGAAATATCCGTAGATATACAGTATTTCCAGCGTTTTTGGGCACCTGCTACATAAACATTCATAAAGACAAGTTCTTTTCGAGATGTCATACTATATTAGACAAACACCATCCAAAATTTAGTTGTTGCTTTTTTACAAACTAGTCTATTGGTGATAATTTAGTTGCTTTTAGGTAGTACTAATGGTTCGAATTTTTTAGGCGGTATTTACTAATCGTCAAACGTTTCTTCCAATTTTTTGAATGTTAAATTTAAGTAAAGCTTTGTAAAATATCTGATTATTTTTACAATTCTCAATAGAATTTGATCCTTTGGGTTTTTATTGTTTGGATGTTAGAAAATGGGATAGGTAGAAGGATTTAGGTGGGAAGGGTGGCTATTTGTCTAGGGAGTATCTCTCTGAATACAATCTACTTAAATAATCAAAAGAAAAGAGGAGAGAAAATGGATATAGGGAAGAGATTGAAAGAAATAAGAGTAAGTAAGGGTTGTCATTAACTGTTTTCATAAGTTAGAACAAGTGAAGTACAAATCCTTTAAATGTGAACATTTAGTTTTTATTGAATTATTATCAAGTTTCCCCATTGTACCTAATAGGATTAGATGAAGAAACAATTCATATTGAACCAAAATGGATCGTGTTCATTCAAAAGCTAAAGGAACAGGGGTTTACGCCAAGGGATGTTATGATAAGTGTTGAAAAAGAGTTAAAACTTTCATTAAGAAACAAGTAAACTTTAAAGACATGATTCCCTGTTACGAGATTCCGTTATTGATAGGGTTTGGTATGTAGAAAATAAAATACGAAGGAGAAAAGGTGTAAAAGATGCCTTCACTTCTTCGTATACTTTGCTTGATTTGAACATTCTTATGATTATCCCTGGTATTTCCTTTACTTAATAAGCAATTAATCTTAAAATATCTCCAGCAATTTCTTCGACAGCATTGCGTTGACCTTTTTTATATGTTGTCTTTAAGAATGTATTCTTATCATCCAATACGAAATCTTTAAAGTCGCTTCCACTAATTGCATCAGCGAGATTTTTGTCCTTTAAATACTCAACTGTATTCTTATCCTCTCTCATTCCTTCTCTTTCAATAATTAACAACGGCACTCCAGCTGCGACAGCTTCTCCTATAGTACCCCAGCCTGCCTTGGTGATAAAGAAATCACATGCAGCAATATAAGCGGTATATGTCCAAGCTTCCCTGACTTATTCGATATGAAAAGCAAAGGAGTAAAGGCTGAAATAGATAACAGCTTTTTCTCTGCTTCGCATACATTAAAAGACTATAAAATTTTTGATTGTACTGAAAGTATTATTCAAAAAATGTATAGCTCAATTTTAACTCCTTTTATATTGATAACAAAATATCGTTTAACCAAATCATAAGTTGGTTTAGTTAATAATTACGATCAATGATAAGTGGGTAATCATCTGTTTCGATTTGTTTTGGTATCCAGCTATGTTTGTCCGTAAATCCTACATAAAGCTTTGCAATTATTAGCAGATATACAAGTTGAAAGAAGGATGTTACCATATAATTCTGATTGCTTTTCTGAACCTTTTCTTGAAAAGTCAGCAGAGCTTTATTCTGTAATTTTATATTCCAGTTCTATCAGCTTACCTTTTAATATAGAAATATTTGAACTTAATTAGTAGACGCATAACATAGTTCTTCAATCTCATTCCAGTTCATCAAAACTCGGACGATATCCTCTTCGATGAGCTCGCTGCCGCTTTGCACCTCAATTAGCTCTAGATCTGTTACTGCCTTAAGGGCATGATATTCACCTTTGTTAATTTGAATGACATCATTCGGTCTGACCACGCTCATCTTGCCATTCAACACAAGGACACCTTCTCCTTTGACAATTGTCCATACTTCACTTCGTTGATGATGGAACTGATAACTGAGATTTTTACCGGCTTTTACGCCAATTCGCTTTGTCAGAACTTCGTTTCCGCCGTCAAATTTACTGTGATCAAGGACTTTATACCAGCCCCAGCGACGTTCCTCATACATCGGACGATCGACTAGATTGGATACCACTTCTTTCACGCGAGGACTTGCACTTTTTTCAGTAACCAGGATTCCATCTGGACTTGCCGCCACTACGACATTTGACAATCCCATGACAGCTACTGGAATATCTAATTCATTAATTAAATGCGTGTTTTCACATTCCTGGCTAATTTGACCTTTTCCAATCAATCCAGCTGCCATTTCTTCTGTCAACGTATTCCACGTCCCTAAATCCTTCCAATAACCATCATAAGGAAGAACGACAATTTTCTCAGCCTTTTCCACAACCTCATAGTCAAAGCTAATCTTTGGCAATTCACCATAGCCTTCTAACAATTCATCATAATTGATTGGGAGACCTTTCTCTTCTAGAAGTTTGATGATATATTCCAGTTTAAAAGCAAATACGCCGCAATTCCAAAGGGCTCCATTTTCCATTAACTCATTCGCATGGTTCTCTTTTGGCTTTTCGACAAATCGATTGACAACTTGATATTGACTCGTTTTTGTATCGGGATCAGGTACAATATAGCCATATTTTTCAGAAGGGAATGTCGGCTGAACCCCCATTAATGCAATATCAGCTTGGCTTGTGTTTAGCACATCCTCTATATCAAGCATTCTTTCAAAAAACGAAGCTTCCACATAAGGGTCTACAGGTAAAACGGAAACGACTTCATCCAATGAAGCCTTTTTCACACTGTGCAAATAGGAAGCTGCAAGAATAATGGCAGGAAACGTATCTCTTCTCACTGGTTCAATCACTAAATCTACCGAATTATTCAACTGGCTTTGAATCATATCGACTTGGGATTTGCTAGTGGCAATAATCGTTGAATCTGCCAAACCAACTGTTTTCAACTGCCCCCAAACCCGTTGAACCATTGATTCTAATTGCTGATTTTCGTTTTTTAACACTTTTAAAAACTGTTTTGACCTGGCATTATTTGAAAGTGGCCATAATCGGCTTCCGCTTCCACCGGATAGTAGAATCAACTTCATGCCTGTCCACCTACCTGTTCGATATAAAGTGCAATATCATTTAATAAATCCTGTTTATTACTGACATATTGATTAAAAGTTTGGTTTTTCAAGTTTTCAATTTTATCAATTAAATGTTCATTCTCTTTTAAAACGGTAAGGTACCCTTTTTTCTCAAAGGTTAGGCAAATATCAAGCTGATGGTCATCAACATGTTCTTTAAATTTAGCTAAGCGAGGAACGGCAATAACCTTTTTTTGAGCTTCAAGTGATTTAATAATACTCGATGTGCCACCATGTGTAATAATAATGTCAGCTTTATTGATATTATTGATAAAAAGATCACTATCCATAAAACTCTGGGAAGTAACACCATTTAGCTCACATGTTGTATAGCCACTTTGAATCACGATGTCACCTTTATACGTTTTTCTAAGTTCTTTCACCTGATCAATTATTCGATTAAATGGAAACCTCTGTGTTCCTAATGTAATAAATATCAATATAATCTTCCTTTATAAACGGTATTTGGTACTTTTTGTGATAGTTCATTCCACTGAACATAAAATCGATTGGCGAATTTGCTGCTGATTTTACCTGTTATCGTCAGATTGTTGATTTTAGCTAGGCTCTCGACATAAATGACCTTCGTCCCAAATAATTTTGCTAAGATAATTACTGGCAGTGTGGCGCCTGCACCTGTGCTTAGTAAAAAGTCAGGTTTTACCTTTCGTAATACGTTAAAGGCTGTAAAGATGTTTTTGATAAATTTAAAAATAAAATATTTATCCTTTCGATCTTGCTGAATTAAGTAGAAGATATCTTTGACATTCTTAAATTTATTTTCAAAAGGACTTTTCTCTATTAATACATATCGCTCTGTCTCTTTTCCAACATTTAATTCATTGATCAATACCTTTAATTGTTCTAAATGTCCACCTGTAGAAGAGGTAAATAAAATTCTCATAGATTATATTCTCCTCTCAACTTTTCTAATTTAACGTTCCACTTGTTGATTTTTTCTTGTCGGACTACACCTAATTCCTTCGTAAGCTCTTGATAATCCTCTAAGTAGTGCTTGATACAGTCTTTCATTTGTTCAGGCTGGTTAACCGTAAAGATAAATCCATTTGGGTACAGCTTCCTTAAAGTTTTTGTATCAGATAAAATAACTGGTCTTCCGAAGGATAAGCTTTCCGTCGAGACACTTAATTGAATATTTTCATTCTTTGTTAACCCCATTACTACATCAGCATGCAAGAACAAATATTTGTATTCCTCTGCGCTTATGAAGCCGGAGAATGTAATATTCTTTGGAATCTCCCTATCACCTAATAACTTGAAGGCCTTATTTTTATTCCCTGTTAAAATTAAATGAAGATCCGGATTCATTTTGGCTAATTCCACCAGCTCAAAAATCGGTTCATCCGGGTTATATGAGCAAGGAATTAGAACGTTTGTTTTGCCTTCTTTCAAGAAATCTGAATGGTTTAAACCTAAAATTGCCGTTCGATGCTTTTCTGCCGGCGGATCAGGCAGCACTTCGATTAACTTCGTCGTTACCTTGCCTGTATTCGTGATTTCTTTAAAATAATCCTCGTTATGCACAATGATCAGATCTGAATATTTATCCATAATCTTCCAGATAAAAGGAAGCTTCCCCCAACTCCCCCTTGTTGCGCCATTATGCATATCAAGTATGATTTTTGCTCGTTTATTAAACATCTTAATCAAGGGAAGCAGATAGATAATTAAATTAGGCGGAAGCTGAATGATAAACGTGTCAGATTTTGATTTCAACATAATATTCAGGGACTTGGTAAGACTAGACATATACCTGACAAGTATAGATTGATCCGAATGAATATAATGGATATTACAATCTAGATAACTTGCTAACCGTTCCGCTCTAGATTGATATTTCCCCCATATGATAAATTCCATATTAGATGCTCCTTAATTTTTTTATTGTTCTAGACACCAAGAGTGTGAATCTTATTAAAATAAATAGTTCAACTATATAGAAGGAAACAACGGCGCCTAGGATCCCCCATAAATAGATAAATAGGAAACCCATTAAAATCGACAGGATGGCTGCATATCGTTGTATGATTGATTTCTGCTCAACTGTATCCTCATTAATTAATAAAGATCCAAACCCATTGATTAAAATCCGGATTGGGACAAAAAAGATCATGATGGAAAAATAAATACTTGCGTCTAGCAAATCATCCCCATATGCCAGCTGAATGATCTCCTGGCCAAAATAACTGATGATCGAAATGGGAATTACCGATAACAGAGCTAACATGATCGTCGTTTTTCTGAACGCCGCAAAATAGTCATAGCGATAGTTTTGGTGAATCTTTGGAAGCATATAGGTTTGAAAATAAAGAAGCAGAAAAACACTTGCTACATTCATGAAATTAAAAACAGCAGAATAATAGGCTGCTTCTGTATCCATTTGTAAAAGACCAAACAGGATAATATTCACCTGAAAATAAATTTGGTAATAGATGCTGGCCCCTGCGTATGGGACAGTAAACGTAAAGGCCGATTTTACATCGGTTATAACCGAATCCTGGTAGTTGTTCTTTTTTTGCTTCAGATCCCTAAATGAAACAAGCGAAATATAAATCGAAAGAAGCGATAGAGCACCAGCTAGAATTAAAAAATCCAATCCATTAAAAGGTAAGAAGATTAAGAGAACAGCTGCCAATAGTCTCGCAAACTGCTGGTAAAACCGTAATAAACTCAAAGAGATCATTTGATCATTGATCTGGAAAACAGCTTCTGTAACAGGCGTAAAAATCCTTGTTACTAATAGAACAATCGAAAATATCAAGAGAATAATGATTAAATCATCAACAACAGTAAGAAAGAAAAGACTAAATATAATAACTGAACATAAACTTGTGATCATCAGTAAAGTAAAAATAGGTTTTATCGATTGTTTAAGATCAAATTTGTTATAGATTCTTAGAAGATTGGGACCAATCCCAAACGAGCCAATCGTACCGAAAATAACAATTGCGGTTATAATGACATTTAAGGTCCCAAACTCCTCAACCGTAACATTCTTTGCCAGAATGACCTGATAGATAAAACCTGATAATACTGACAATAACTGAAATAAATAAAGAAAAATCAGTTTCATGTAAATAACACTACTTTGACATGCTGACTACGCACCTCATCAACATAATATTGAATCTTCGGCGAGTAATTTAGAGCTTCACATGGAAGATTTGCTTCTTCCGCAATGACTGCAACATGCAATCTTGACGTGAAAACAAAGTTTGATTCACAGATCACTTTCATCTTTTCAATGATGTCTGTACTCTTGTTGTAGACGACATCCAAGTCCGTTTTTTCCACTAGCAAATCATAAAGGGTTTGATTGATATCGGCGTCAAAATAGGAATCGACATCAAACATCACGATTTTCTTTAATCCTTTTTCCTTCGCTAGCTTCAAAATATAATCAACCACATAATTTGGGTCATTCCATTCCTTGCAGTCGTACCTTTTTAAATCTCTCCATCCCAATGCTAGATATGGGTCCTTACGATTCACTGTGAATTTTTCCTGTTTAATAATGTTCCCGATTGACTTAATCGCTAAGTCATCTTCCTTCACAATTCTCTTCTTATCCTTGGTAAATTTCTTGGCCCTGTTAAAGGATTGTTCATCTCTAACTGTGATTTCATCCGCAATCGATAATAATATTTTCGTTTTGAAGATCCTTGATTTTCGCTTTAAATTTCCAATCCCAATCGCTTTATATTTCACCTTTTTTCCTAAGAGCTTGGCCATGACCATGTATTTAAAGAAGCCATCGCCATCTTCATCAGTAAAGCATGTGCCGCCACCAAAGATGACTTCTTTTGATTGCAAAATTAAGCGAAGTGCGAATGTAATTTTAGTAAATTTCCCATCAGGCCAAGTTAAAAATTTGATGTTCTTGTCTTGACCTGGCAGAGGGTTATCTTTAAACTGAATGACCGTTCTTTTTTCATTCGTACCTGTTTCCAATAATGTCTTCAGCATTAAATCATCGCCTAGATTCAGCATGCCGTAATAACCTAAATATGTTTTACTCATTTTGCTCACCCTCATCGTATCGAAGCTGATACGCTAAAATTAATATGATTGTCATGAAATATATATTTTGATTATTATACATTGACAAGTTGAACATATAATAAACGAGTTAGTAATTGTCACAAGAAATAAAATGATAGGAACTTCCGTTAACTAAACCGTATATATAAAAGTTTGAAAGAATAAAAAACTATTCACCAAAAATTTAGTGCCTAAAAATATGTTAGATAACTTTGGTGAATTTAAACAGAAAAAAACTGTTAGAAATCTACAAGACTCCTTTTCATTGATAAGGGGCAAAAATAAAAATAACAATATCCCTTATATAAAAATATTATTATGAAAAATAATAAAAATGATTTCTATAAAGTTATGGGTAAAGCTTTCGATTTGCACATAACTTTCATCAATACGCATTACCTCTTATTAATGTAATAACGGTCATAAATACAATCTTAATATCAAAGAGGATCGACCTTTGTTTAATATAAGTAAGATCTAATTCTACCATTTCCTCAAAACCTACACTGTTTCTAACCGTAGCCTGCCATAGGCCTGTACAACCGGGCTTTACGAGCAGCCGTTGTTTGTGATAATCGTTATACTCTGCTACCTCTCGTGGCAGCGGGGGACGAGGCCCTACCAAGCTCATGCTGCCATTTAACACATTAAAAAATTGTGGCAATTCATCAATGGAGGTTTTCCTAATGATTTTCCCGACCTTTGTTATCCTAGGATCATCCTTCATCTTAAACATGGCGCCCTCTACTTCATTTTGTGCCAGCAGCTTTTCCAGCCGCGCTTCTGCATCATGCACCATCGATCGGAACTTGTACATTTTAAATTCCTTCCCATTAAGTCCCACTCTTGCTTGCGAAAAGAAGATTTTTCCTTTTGGATCTTCAAGCTTGATTAAGAGTGCGACGAGAAGAAACAACGGAAGGCAGATAAAAATGCCGATAACTGAACCGACAATATCTATCAATCTCTTCCATCTTTCATAGGATTGGGTGCTTGCTAATTTTTTTTCAATGGATGGATCTATATATGAAATAGCTGTTGCTGAAGACTCCTTCATTGTTTATCCACTCCTTCTTACACTTCTTGCTTACGGAATCTGCTTTCTTCCAGAAGCTTTTCCATAAAGGAGTAGATCTCTTTACCCAATTCATCATTATTTAGAGCAAATTCAATTGTAGTCTTTACAAACCCTATCTTTTCTCCTACATCATAACGCAATCCTTCAAAGTCAAATGCATACACATGTTGAATTTTATTTAATTCTTGAATAGCATCTGTCAATTGAATTTCTCCACCGGCACCTAATTCCTGATTCTCTAAAAAGCTGAAGATATCAGGAGTCAGGATATAGCGTCCCATGATCGCAAGGTTTGACGGCGCTGTACCAGGAGCAGGCTTTTCAATAAAGTTATTCACTTGATAACGTCTTCCTTCAATGCTTTTTGGATCAACAATTCCATAGCGATGGGTTTGGTTATCTTCCACTGTTTGAACGCCAATAACTGAAGAGTTGGTATGTTCATACTCATCGATCAGCTGCTTTAAGCACGGTGTATCACTCACAACAATATCGTCCCCCAACAGGACCGCAAATGGTTCATTGCCAATAAATTGTCTTGCGCACAATACCGCATGGCCTAAGCCCTTTGGTTCTTTTTGACGAATATAATGGATGTTTGCTAGATTGCTGGAATGCTGGACTTTCTCAAGCAAGTCAGTTTTTCCCTTTTCAAATAAGTTCCGTTCAAGCTCCGGTGCCACATCAAAGTGATCTTCAATGGCACGTTTCCCCTTACCTGTTACGATGATAATATCCTCAATCCCTGAAGCAATCGCTTCTTCAACAATGTATTGAATCGTTGGTTTATCTAAAATCGGAAGCATTTCCTTTGGCATTGCTTTCGTTGCTGGTAAAAATCGAGTTCCTAATCCTGCTGCTGGTATAATTGCTTTTCTTACTTTTTTCATTCTGAATCCCCCTTGTTATTTAACATCCAAAACAACATTATTTATAATAGAAGGTCTTCCCATTGAGTAATATTCCACTTTAAAGTTTTTGACTACATCAAGATCAAAACAATTACGACCATCAAAAATAATGGGTAGTTTCATATTATCTTCAAATATACGTATATCTAAATCTCTAAACTCATTCCATTCTGTAAGAATTAATGCTGCATCTGATCCTTTTAAAGCATCAATGGTATCTGATACATAGTTAACTTTAGGGTCCAATATATTCTTAGCATTATTCATTGCTACTGGATCGTAAGCAAACACTTTTGCTCCTTTTTCAATTAAATATTTTGTAATAACAATAGAAGCTGCTTCTCTCATATCATCTGTGTTCGGTTTAAACGCTAAACCTAATACTGCAATATTTTTCCCTTCTAGATTATTAAATCGCTCTTCCAGCTTATTTAATATAATTTCTTGTTGTTTTTGGTTCACTCTTATTACACCTTTTAAAAGTTCAAAATCATACTCTACGTTACCTGCAATTTGGACAAGAGCCTTTGTATCTTTTGGAAAGCAAGAGCCGCCATATCCAATTCCAGCGTTTAAAAATTGTGAACCGATTCTGTTATCTTGTCCCATTCCATTAGCAACATCCTCAACATTTGCTCCGACCTTTTCGCAAATGTTTGAAATTTCATTAATAAAACTTATCTTAGTCGCAAGAAAAGCATTTGCTGAATACTTAATCATTTCAGCACTTCGAATATCAGTTTTAAATACCGGTATTCCAAAAGGTTTATTAATTTCCTCTATAGTATTTGCTGCCTTATCATTCTCTGCTCCAACTACAATACGATCTCCATGAAAAGAATCATAAATTGCAGAACCTTCACGCAGAAATTCAGGATTTGATACTATATCAACTTCTACATTATTTACTAGATTTGTTTGAATAACTTCTTTAATCCAATCGTTCGTTCCTACAGGAACTGTACTCTTCGTAACAACTATTACATCTTTTTCAACATGTTTCGCAATGTCTTTAGCCACTTGTTCGACGAATAAAAGATTTGCCGAACCATCCTCTTTTTCGGGAGTACCTACAGCTATATAGATGACGTCTGCATCTTTAAATCCTTCATCATGATTAGCTGTAAAAAACAAACGTCCTTCATTTATATTTTTCTTCATTAATTCATCTAGACCTGGTTCATAAATCGGAGATATACCTTCGCGCATTTTATTTATTTTGTTTTGATCGATATCAATGCACGTTACAGTATGTCCAATTTCAGATAAGCATGTACCAGTAACTAAACCTACATATCCAGTTCCTACTACAGCAATTTTCATATATATTCACCTTTTTCTATTTATTTAAAATGTAAAATTTCTAGCGGAAATACACTTTATTCACTAAATTCATTTAGATTAAATATCTTTGTTTTGCTTTTCAAACTCACGACTATTTAAGTCATCCTAACGCATTATTAAGACAAAATTTTTTTATAAAGGAGGCACCCAAAGTTAGACTGAGTACCTCCACCGGTTCAATTAATTTAAATTAATACTTAAAATATGCCTAAAAACTTTTTACGTTTTATTTGGTTTGGTTCCGGTTTATAAACTGTTTGACCTTTTAAAAGAAGTTCAGCATTTTCTTGAAAAAAATATACTATCTGACTTCCAAACTCCTTTTCTAAAACAGAAATCGATTCCTTAATTCGAAAGCTTCTTGAGGAGATATTGTGAGCATCTGAAGATATAAAATGAGTTTGATGTGATTCTATAAGCTGGGTCGAGAACCTCTGAATTTTTTTCCCAAAATGTCCCGTAATACTACATGCTGTAATTTGAGTTAGAGAACCTTTTTTAACCAAATTAAATAAAATCTCAGGATTTTCTATTATTTCCGAATTCCTCTCAGGATGTACAATCACAGGAGTTAATCCATTTAATTGAACATCATAAAGGAGCTTTTCCGTATATCTTGGTACATGTCCTGAAGGCAATTCAATGAATAAATATTTTGTGTTATTAAGAGGAAGAATATCTCCCTTAACAAAATCTTCTATCAGTTCACCATAGATCCTTGTTTCCTGCCCTGGTAGAACCTCTAAAGAAATATTCTCTTGCTGAAGAATCATGTTAAATTCTGATACTCTTTCTATAATATTTTGCTTTTTATTTATATATTTACCATTTTGATGATGAGGTGTAGCAATGATCTTTGTAATACCTTCTTCAACTGCAAGCTTAGCCATACTAATCGCATCTTCAACTGTTTGTGCCCCGTCGTCCACTCCAGGTAAAATGTGACTATGTATATCTATCAATCTACCTACCTCCAATTTGAATATATTGGTTAAAATCCGATACTATTTCTCTATAATTTTACATAAATTACATCCTAATACACAAAAAAAACAAAAGAAAAGAGGGGGTTTTTATCGAATTGTGATTATTTTCCCCCATAGTAGTAATAATATTGACTATCTTGCGCCTTTTTGTTGTTTAATACCACACCTAGTATTTTTGCTTTAGCACTTTCAAGTAGCTCTTTCGCTTTCTTTGCTGCATCAATCTCTGTATTTCTGCTGCTAACAACAAGCACAACTCCGTCTGTTAAGTTCGACAATACTTGAGCATCTGTAACAGCTAACACAGGTGGCGTATCAAAGATGATGACATCATATTCATTCTTCGCTTGCTCAATCATTGCCTGCATTCCTTTAGAACCTAATATTTCCGATGGGTTTGGAGGAATTGGACCGCTGGATAATATCCAAAGTTTATCTTGAGATGTTGTTTGAACTGCCTCCTCAAGAGTTGATTGTCTTGTTAACACATTCGATAATCCAATATGATTTTCAAGTCTGAATGTGTAATGCACAGTTGGTTTACGTAAATCTGCATCTACTAATAGGACACGTTTTCCTTGCTGTGCAAACACAACAGCCAAGTTAGCAGTCGTCGTTGACTTCCCTTCTCCTGGACCTGATGAAGTGACAATCATCGTTTGCAACTCTTCATCAACACTTGAAAATTGGATATTGGTACGGATTGTCCGAAATTGCTCTGCGATTGGCGATTTCGGGTTTGTCATCGAGATTAAACTTCTATTTTGTAATTGAAATAATTGTTTCCGATCCTTACGAGCCAACAGACTCACCTCGCGTTCTTAACGTTGTTGCGTTACTAGGTTGCTCTTTCATCTCATCATTCATTGAAATTGTTGTAATTGCACCCAATACCGGAAGGCCAAGCTGAGTTTCAATGTCCTTTTCGGTTTTGATTGTGTTATCTAAATATTCGAGTAAGAATGCTAAACCTACTCCAACCATTAAGCCAACTATTAAGGCAATACCCATGTTCAAGGCCGGCTTTGGTTTAATTGGTGATGGGTCTTCTCCAACTTGGGCTTGTGTTAGAATGGAAACATTGTCAACATTCATAATTTTTGTTATCTCAGTTTGGAATATTTTAGCGATTGCATTCGCAATATTAGCTGCTTTTTGTGGATCCTCATTTTGCACTGATATATTAACTACTTGTGAATTTTGTTCACTAGAAACTGTAATTAACTCGTTTAGATCCTTAGATGTTGTATTTATTTTTTCTTCTTCAACGACTTTATCTAATATGGCTGGACTTTTGATAATGGCGGTATAGGTGTTAATTAATTGAAGATTTGTTTGGACCTCATTATAATTATAAACTTGTTCTTCACTTTTAGATTGACTCACTAATATTTGTGTTGAAGACTGATATATTGGTGTCAAAAGAAAATAACTTACAATACCACTCGTTGTCGTTGCAATTGCTGCAATGATTATAATAAGTGAAAGACGTTTCTTTAATGTAAGAAATAGTTCTTTCAAGCTAATTGTACCTTCCATGTTAACCTCCAGAAATTTTAATCTATAAATTTAATATGACTAATTTATTATAATGAATATCACCCTTTATATCTACCAAGAAAGTACATTTTTTTACAAAAAAGCATGTGATTCATCCTATTATTCAATTAAAAAACTTATTCTATCATCTATTTGTATTTTTTCACAATTATTTTTGGGTAATTTGAATCAAACAAAAAAGGAAAGAGTTATTCGATTACCTGATTCAAAAGCTCTATTTTTATAATTTTTTCATTAAATTTAAATTAACATCGTATTAAAGTGTCACGCTTTTACTGTGGTACCGCAAAATCCACAATAAATAAGTAAAAATAAATAACAAAAAGGATTTTTGGGATTTTTATTGCAGTTATTGATCATTAAAAAGTTAACAACTTACAAGTTTTTTAACTATTCATCATTACACAGTTGAATGAGTTGGAAAGTTTAACAAGATTCACCCAACATGTAAAAGATGAAAAAGAACTTCAAATGTTTATTAGAATTAAATGCCATATTACAACGTAGCTTCCAAAAAAACTGAGTAGACTTTCACCTAAATTGATTCAGAAAATGTGTGTCTTAATGAAAGAATTTGGCATAATTCAAATTCTAATTAAGTTAAAATTGCGGTCTTTAATCAAAACTTTTGTTAATTTATTGTTCCGAATTAGGACATTTTTTAATTATCATTTAAATATTTGGCTTTATTTTTAACCTCCAAGTAACTGCTTAAACGGTGTTATTTTTAATTTTTAGCGAATCTTGAACTTTAGAAATATAAAAACCTACTAATATAAGCAAAATACCAGTGTAGTTTAAGCCGAAGGTTGCTTCTTGGAATAAAGAAATTGTGAATAAAGCAAATACAATACCAGATAATGCAATATAGGTAAAATCAATTTTCGGTAGTTCACTATAAGCAAGCTTAAGTAAATATCTGATGCATCCTACAAGGAATAAAACATAAATTATTGTTCCTGGATAACCAAGCTGATAAATCATGGTACCAAAGAAACTCTCTGCACCCATATGGAGAATTGAAAGTGGAGATATATTGTATTTCATAGCATAATACACACCACCGTTCCCAATACCATTACCTAATGGATGTGTTGGAGAATTAAGAAGTGGCTCAATGAAACCATTAAAATGTACAATTATACTTGATTTAATACCGCTGTTTTTTAGGAAAAAGAATACAAATACAATTGCACTTATAAAGGTTGTAATAAAAAATCTAGGGTGAAATTTAATTCTATATAAAGCAATTATCCAAACATATACAAGTACTAGTATCCCTAAAGCTCCTTTTCCAAGTGTCCATAATAAACCAATAAACAATAAAAATCTTACCATAAACATCAATTTTGATTTAAGGAACAATGAACATATTATTGCTGACATAATGAAATAACTCAAATTAATAGTATCGAAGAAAAATGAAAACATTCTTGGAATGTAATACTGACCAATTGGAGTACTCCAGTCAGGGTGATCAGTATACGCGGTTCCTTTAGCTTGCATAACATATCCTAAGTTAAACCATTCTTTCCATATATGAGAAGATCGGTCAATGATGAAAAATAAAAAGCCGAAAATAACTGATATTATACCTAATACTACAACAAATGAAAGTAAGGTATTAACCCTGTGTTGATGTTTCTTTATTGCAAAAAACAATAATCTTCCTAAAAAGTAAGATACAAAAAGTATGGCAAATCCTCTCATGTAATAAAACTTACTTTCCATGTCTGCTGAGGAAGTAACGAAGCTATATAGTAAGTAAATAATAAAAAAAGGTAATAATTTTTCGAACTTTATTAAATTAAAATTTTTCGCATATCGAATATAAAGCGCAGCAATTAATAGTATTGCAAAAACTTCTTTATACACCATTAGCATTTTAATATTTTCACCATTAACCTGATACTCAAAAAGGTTCATGCCTAGTCCAGCTAGGATGTTTTGAGAAGCAATTAAAAACACTAAATGGTAAAATAGGTAAATTGGAGTTTTAAAGTAATTTACAAACAATAAAACCATAATAAATGACACTAATATTAAACCTGCAAAAGGAATACTTAATTCATGAAGGTTAGAAATCAAAGTATATAACAATATATGCGGAATCAATAAAAATACAAGATAGATTGGAAGAGATTTATTCTCTTTAACAGACAAATTTCCTTGTTCAAGAGCATATTCCATTTCTTAACCCCTTTTTCTAGTTTTGTAACAAACACGTAAACTATTATTAAATATTTTCCAATCAAATGCAACAAAAGTTTTATTTTCTGATAGAATTTTACATAAATTTTTAGTTTAATAATCCTATGTTACTAAGTATTACATGGAATAGGAGGGTCATAGACACATGAAAAAGTTCTTATTTTTCACATTACTCGGTGTAACAATTGTAATATTCGTGTTTTTCAATCTAAAGGAAGATGAAAAAGTCCCGATTGGTAACTTAAGAGAACTAGCTCAAAAAGAGGGATTTTATATAGGAACAGCTATTAGTTTAAGCCCATTAATAAATGATCCAAATTATGAGGAAGTATTGAGTGAAGAATTTAATATCGTAACCATAGAAAATGAAATGAAATTTAGCTCTATACATCCTGGAAAAAATAGTTTCGATTTTTCTAAGTCTGATAAATTAGTAAGATATGCTATCGATAACAATCAAAAGGTAAGAGGACATACACTTGTTTGGCACAAAAGTATTCCTGATTGGTTAGAACATGGTGATTTTACTAAAGAAGAAATGAAAAAAATCTTAAAGGAACATATTCAAACTGTGGTTAGCCGTTATAAAGATAAAGTATATGCTTGGGATGTTGTAAACGAGGCATTGAATGATGATGGTACATTAAGGGATTCTATTTGGTTAAGGACAATTGGACCAGAGTATATTCGTTTAGCTTATTACTGGGCGCATGAAGCTGATCCTGACGCATTGTTATTTTATAACGATTATGGAATTGCTGGCATTAATCCTAAATCAGATGCTCTATATTCAATGTTAAAAGATTTTAAAGAAGACGGTGTTCCAATTTCTGGTGTGGGCTATCAGATGCACACAAGGATAGGACAAGATATAAATCTTAGAAAAGTAAAAAAGAGTATGGATCGGCTTAATAAAATAGATATCCAAACACACATTACAGAATTAGATATAGGGATTGTCGACAGAGGTTCAATGAATTATAGGTTAAATAAGCAATCAAAAATGTACTCAAATATATTGAGTATCTGTTTGAAAACTGAATCTTGTACTGCGCTAGTAGTGTGGGGATTTACAGATAAATATACCTGGAGAAGGGAAGAAGAAAAACCGTTAATATTCGATAGTAATTTTGAGCCAAAAGATTCGTATTGGTCACTGTTAAAGATATTCGTAAAGTACAGTAAACAAACTAAACAATAAATTGTTTTTCAGAAGTCATCCTAAAGATGGCTTTTTATTTTGCCTTTAAGGAGGCGAGAACAAATAAAGGCAAGGAAATAATCAAGGAATGTAGGATTTTTCTAGACATATCTAATATTAAAGGTTTATGTTCTCTAGCAGTAAAATTAGCATCAGCTATTTAAGCAACGTATACGGTATAAGTAATTTGCCTTGGGATTATATTTATTGGTAGTAGTAATTAACTGGATTCTAGAAAGCAACATATATTGTCAGGTTAATTTATTACACACTTAAAGTATGAAACAAATTCTTCAAGAGCTATATAGGAAAAGCGGATACTAAATTTAGTTCTGCTTTTATCCAATTTCTCTTTCTTTCAATTTATAGATGATCTGGAATCATCCATCAGGTTCATTACGTTATGTACTTGTTTTAGCTTCTGTTTATGTGTCTCTAGAGATTTTTTTACCGCCTCGGCCTCTGACAATTCAGCCCCTTGAGGCTTTCGGCTTTCTAGTTTCTTGATTTTAGTTGCTTTTGCGTGTGCCGGGTAGGAGGTCTCCACGACTTCATAGGTTGCTTGAACCCTGTCGCCAATTTCAACTGAATGTGGGTCATATGTGAACCAAATGGCATCATGCATCGTCTTTACCCCCTCTATTTTTCTTGGATTCGGGTTAACGACCAGAATATTGCCGTTTTCTTTTTTAAATACATAGCCCTCGATTTCTTTTGGTTTGATCTCATCAAACCAAGGCTTAGCTGCTTCTTCGACTAAATCCTGATTGAGGTTGTTCACTTGTTGTCAAGGAAGTTTGTTTATTTGAACCGCACGCCAGTACAAAAAAGGTGAGACTTAAAAACATCAATAAAAGCATTGTTTTTTTCAAAAGACTCTCTCCTTTGCAAGAAATTGACATCATTACTAAATTAGACGACCTAGGTATGAAAGGGTTTCAGAAAAAATACTGGACTTTAAGCATGGTTAAAAAAGTCGAAATTTGGAGGAATTTGCCCTTGTTTAGTAGAGGTTACCTATACTATAATTTAAAGCGCTTACCTATAATGCACAGTTTTACCCATAAAATAGAAGAGAAGGGGCTAAGTTTCATGGCAAAATCAATGTGGATGACTCCTGAGGAGATCGAGAGGACAAAGAAGCGAAATAAACTGATCTTAATGATTGCTGTACCAGCGGTGACGATTCTTCTAAGTGCGAGCTTAACGCTATTGATGCATTAATTGATCACATAAGTACATACTTACCTTGTTTGCATAATTGATTTGGTGTCTTTATTTTGCACTTATATTTTTTAAAACATTCATCAAAAGTTAATAAGCAAACAACAAAAGCGACCTTGTCTTCTAAATGAGAATCACAAGGTCGCTTTATTCTTTCCTTTTTACCATTCCGTGTTTTCCTTTCAGTTTAGACCGTTTTCTCCTTAGACTCTTCTCCAACCGTAGCAGATACTTGACTGACTAAATAATTCAGGTAGGAATGCAATTCAAAGCGTTCACCCTTTATAAAATCCGTTAAATCAAGCTTCTTCTCTTTTGCCATTTTTCCTCTCTCCTTTCTTCTTATCTCCATGATTACCAAACTAGTAAATTCTTATACTTAAAAACGATCAATTTTTAATTTTTTTAGTGAAGTTCGTTTAATGCCTTTGTCAAGCGCAGGAACTCTTCCTTGTTTCGCTCCTGTAGCGACTGGTCAATTCCTTTGTGCAGCTGCTCTTTTTGAAAATCGCGTATTGCTTTGTCGACGATCAGCTCTGCAGCTAGAGCGTCAAACATTTCCTTTGTCTGTTTGTTCATCGTATTAAGTGAATTCTTATCCATCCCGACATCCACTCCTTGTTTTTTATCTCTTTCTAACTTATATAGCCATCCTCTTCCTGCCTTAAACCTGAAAACTTGTCACTTTACCTAACGAGATGGTGCTGCCTGTTTCTTTTATTTTAAGAAATTTGGAAGGATCTTACCTTGTTCTTGTTACGTAAGATGACGTTCTTTCTGGGTGTTTGAAAAAGACACCCAATAATCAGGTGCCTTCACTTTAAATACACATCCAAATTCATTCCGTTAACATGGCTTTTCCAAATCTTTTTGTCAATTTTCTTCGCCTCTTTAAATTCATCGATGAAAATGAGGTCTGCCCCTAATAAGGCATTTAATTCGATTTGAGTATGTTCTTTTTTCTCGATATGGTCAGCATAATGGAAGATGACCGTGACTTTGCCTGAGTTGCCTTTTGCTCCCATCGTTATCGCCTCCTTTTGCTTGTGAAGTCTTCTTAGTTTTTGCCACTCTTTATCGTTTTATTACCTTTTGCATATAGTCATAAAGACACAAAAAGCAGATATAAACTTTTAAAATTTTAGGTTAAATTTTACCAATTTGTATAAAAACTATATACATTGAAAGCGTTTTCAAATATAATAAGGACAAGCTTAAAGTAATCTACCTTAAAAGATGAAGGAGTGCTGATCATGGAACAACAAGGAAATGTGTTTAACGGAATTATGTGGGGGATGTTGCTTAGTATTCCATTGTGGATGGCCTTCTTTCTAGTCGTAAAAAGCTTTTTATAAAATTTAGATCGTACAAATATATTCAACCCATTCTTTCCCTTGTTTGCCTGATGGAACAAGGGGTAAGAATGGGTTTTTGTTATAATATCAGAATTTATATATTTTCTTAACATAGCTTGCGTTTCTGAATCTAGCTCTAGGCGCCATCGGCTCTAGGGTCTAGTCAAACAGGAATTGAAGGTAAAGAACACCTTCTATTCCTGTTCGCCTTATGCTTGTCGCCGAATGCTAAGCGCCTTGCGCTTTTTTTATTTATGCCATCTGCTTTCCTTCATTTTTTCTGCTGTGTTGAAATATGGCTTAACAGATGTATGTCCGATCGCATAAAAGCCGTTTTCCGGGTCCCAAATTGAATACGCGTTTAAGCTTTCGGCAAAATCCTCATGATATTTTCCGGGAACCTTATAGATTCCTTCATACTCGAGGTTTTGATGCTCTTGGACAGGTAGATAAAAGGTTCCGGATATGTCCTGCTCTTCCTCCAGGAATTCCTTTAATGCATAGCCTGAGGCAGCATGGTCATGATGCGGGTCATTGTAAGACAGGGCATGATGGCTTGCAGCCGGATACCGCTCATTCATTTCCTTCATAATCTCTTTGACCTCATCCTTTTGGATATCACCGTCAGGCAGCTGGTACACATGAACATCTTCATCAGCCACACCTAAGGCTTTCACTGATTTTTTAAATTCCTTTACCCGCGCTGCTGCGAATTCGTCTCTTGATATCGTTGGCAGCCCTTTATCGGTTAGTTTTTGATTGACTTTCTCAAAGGCTCCGCTCGCCTTCCCCTCTGATAATAAAACAATAACAATTTTATCGCCGCGTACTCGATGTTCCAAAATGGACGGTCCTAAGCTTAACACCTCATCATCGGCATGTGGCGAGTAAAAGACCGCCGTTTGCTTTTCAGTGCAGCCCGCTGCGATCGCCAATAAACATGTTGAAAGTAAGACAAAAAGAATTCTCATTGAAATCCTCCATTTTCAATTGATACCAATTATGATAGCATTTTTTTGTATATCACTTACCACTCGTTCTACAAGCTAGTGTATAATTTCCTAGGAAAGAATAAAAGGATTTGAGAGGAAACCGTAATGGAACAATCGCAACAAAAGCCTATTAAAAAAAGAATTTATTCCCTTGATATGGCACGGGGATTGATTGTCGTGTTATCCGTGTTTTTAAGCACCATTCCCTCTGGGGGTTATGAGTATTTACGTCATGCAGGGTGGTACGGCCTGACGATCATTGATCTCATTTTGCCTGCCTTTATCACGATTTTTGGGACAAGCATGGCCATCGCTTATCAAAAAGGTGTCGTATGGGAAAAAATCATCAAACGAACGATACGCCTTATTGTATATGGCATCATTTTTACGATGATCGTCACCTGGAGCCTCGATTTTTCCACGCTCAGGCTCACCGGAGTGTTACAAATGTTTGCCCTGTTAGGGATTGCTACGGTGACGATTACAAAGTTTATCAAATCGCCAATCAAATTAGTATTGATCGCCTGCTTTATTCTTTTTGTCTATGGAACCGCTATGCTCTCAACAAGCCAGTCATGTGAAGGCGGCCTTCCACAGCCAACCTGTAACCTTTCAGGACTTATTGATGAGAAGGTGTTTGGCGAAAACCATATGTATGCCCAAGGAGAAAGGGGCTTTGATCCAGAAGGACTTGTGACAAGCTTTGCCGCATTAGCGAATGTCCTGTTCGGTTATGCGATCGGACGCTTAATCTTGACGAAAAAAGAGAGCGGCGGCTGGAAGGAAATCTTGTTGTTGGGTGTGTTGCTCGTGATCCTCGCCCTGCTTGTCCATCAAGTGCTCCCCTTTAATAAAAGAATGTGGATGCCATCGTTCGCTTTAATCTCTGCTGGTGTAACGGCCTTTTTAATTTCAGGCTTTTATTTGCTTGCCGACTATCGGAAACATATCGATGCCAAAAAGACAGCGCTTGGACCGCTTGTTACATTTTTGGAAGCCTTTGGCCGCAACAGCTTTTTAATTTACTTCGGAAAGTTCATTATTGCTTCGGTAATGACACATATCACACTTGCAACAACGAAAGGACAGCAACCCTTGTCAGCCCTATTGCTGCAATGGATTGAATCCTTTAGTCCTCTGCCGCAATTAACCTATGCGTTGTTGATGCTGCTGTTTTGGACGGTCGTTGCGCTTACGCTGCATAAGAAGAAAGTGTATGTGAAGGTGTAAATTCATAAAAAATTCCAACAAATTCCTCCTGAATGTGGTATACTAAAGATAACTTTTATGAACGGAGGGATTATGGATGTTGGTTCTTATTCCGAATTGTGCCACTAAATTCAATAGTGCTCATTAGCTCCCAGTTGGTGGGGGAAACGGGATAGGTCTGTCAATCTAATAATCCAAATTACTATCAAAAAACAGACGTCTTCGTCTGTTTTTTGTTGTTTAAAAATGAATCATTCCCATTCTCCTCAGCCAACGTGGGCAGCTAGTGAGATTTTAATGGAAATTTACGTAACTGAGGAGTGATAATATGAGCAAAACAACAAATCAGATCTTAGAACTTACAGAGAAGCACGGCTTACAGGTAGATGCTGATACCTTTGTCTTTAACGAGTCTGGCCTTGATTTTCAGGTGGTCTTTGCAAAGGATCGGCAGCAACATGAATGGGTTCTAAGAATTCCCCGTCGGGAGGATGTCATTCCGCGGACAAAACCAGAGAAGCTAACGCTGGATCTTGTCAATGCGAACGTTAACTTCGAAGCCCCGAATTGGTCGATCTACACGGATGAGCTGATCGCCTACCGAAAATTAACTGGCACCCCTGCAGGAACGATCAACCATGAAACACAGTCCTATATGTGGGAAATCGATGAAAACAATGTACCCGAGAATTTTCACCGTACACTAGGAGAAATGTTGGCATCCTTGCACCGTATTCCTCATAAAAAAGTAAAAGAGATTGGCTTGGAGGTGCAATCACCAGCAGACATAAGACAATCAATGAAGAGTCGGATGGCTGCCGTTAAAGAAAGGTTTGGAGTAGGGGAGTCACTATGGAACAGGTGGCAAGCCTGGGTCAACAATGAGGAGATGTGGCCAAAGCAAACCGCAATGATCCATGGAGATATTCATGCCGGTCATACACTAATCGATCATGAGGCGAATGTAACCGGCTTAATTGATTGGACAGAAGGCAAGGTTGCTGACCCATCGATTGATTTTGTGTTCCATTACCGCGCGTTTGGAGAATCGGGCCTAGAATCTCTCATCCATACCTACAACGAGGCTGGAGGATATGTTTGGCCATTGATGAAGGAGCATATCATTGAATTGAATGCCGCATACCCGGTAGCCATTGCTGAATTTGCTATTTTATCCGGGCTTAAGGAATATGAAGAGATGGCTAGACAGACGCTTGAGGTGGAATAAGTCTAATAAAGAGTGCATTTCCAGAATCGGAATTGCATTCTTTTTAATGTTGATGTATGGATAATATGTTTGGAGCCTCTTAATTAGGAGGATCAGGTACTTTTCACTAATCAAAAAGTGAGTCAATTCATTGACTGTGATGATACAATTCTTAAGAACCACCCCTTAAACCATATACATATGGTCATTTTTTCCCCCTTTAAAATGTGATTTAGTAACTAGAAGTTGTATATGGCATCTCTCTTTACTTTAAAGTAAAATCAAACTATTAACTGGAATTATTTAGTTATAATGGTTATTTGTTACACTTAAAGGGGGGTTAAATGTGACTTATTCTTTAATTAGATTTATATATGCCTTGTTTACTTGGGTATTTATCCTTTCAGAAACACTTTTCTTTAAATTAAATAAAAATGAACAAATTGATGATCGAACATTTTTTTCAGCTTTAACTCTATTTATTTTTCCTTTCTTTCTAGATTACATTAAAATCTACTTATCTTTTGATGGGAAATCCCAAAACAAAACTCCATTTTATGTAAACCTTTCGTTTTTTGTTACTTGTGTAGGAGTAGCATTTGGTCTTGGTGGTTTATTTAGTAATGTCTTAAATGTTCATCCCACTAACAAGACTGTCATTTTTTTGAACTCCCTCCTATTCCATCATGGATTATTTGGTTTTTTACAAGTATTTGGGTGTGGTTATCTTTATATGATTTAATCCATGAGACCAATAAGATTCGTAAAAATAATCAAGAACCAGATTTAGTTAAAACTCACAAAGTAATACATGATCCTCAATGCGAGGAGGTGGGTGATTATCAAGATAAATCTATCGAGAAAAGCTATGGAATTTCTATATCATTTACTTCAAAAAGGAAAAACAACCTTATACCACATCCAAAGCAATCTGATCATTCAAAGAAACTCCTTTATAAACAAGGAGTTTTTCCTTTTTAGAGAATATCAAATGATAGATAACAAGTTTTTTATCATTGCTTGTTGATAATTTATTTTCCTGTTTCTCCACATGTAAGAGTCTTCAAACTAATTTTTATCTTTTATATCTAACTATTCCCAATTAAATGTTATAATGTATGTGAAATATATCACAAATATATTATGGTGTTCTATTAACAGTAAGATGTTGAATAGCAGTATATCTGCCATTCTATCATCCTAGCTTCATCCATATGTTACGTTTTAACCGAGGTGATCCAAATGAAACCGAAGCCAATCTATGTCGAAATTCCCATTCAAGCCAATATTGATGAGGTATGGCAGATGACGCAAACCCCTGAACTCCATGAGCAATGGGATTTGCGTTTTTCTTCCATTACCTATTTACCGAAAGAATCCGAGGCTGATCCCCAAGAATTTTTATATGAAACGAAAATAGGTCTGGGCCTCAAAGTGGCCGGCTGGGGAAAAAGCATCGGGACACACCATAAGAAGGATGGCTCGAAAACTTCCTCACTGCATTTTGGTACTGACCAGAAAATATCACCGATTCGTGAAGGGAAAGGATATTGGCGCTACATTCCAGCAGATAATGGGATCATTTTTCTTACGCAATATGACTATGAGGTGCGCTATGGTGCCCTTGGACGGCTGATGGATCTTCTTTTTCGTCCGCTTATGGGGTGGGCAACTGCGCTTAGCTTTGATGTGCTGAAACGATGGATTGAAAAAGGTGAATCACCACGGGCACAATACATACGTTTTTCTAGTAACATCCTTATCACCATGTTGTTTTTCTTTGTTTGGCTGTATCATGGGCTGGTGCCGAAGCTGATTGCCCGGCATCCTGAGGAAATCTCCATGCTTTCGCAATTGGCTGCATTTGAAAGAACTGCTGCTGAAAAAGCCGTAAGCGCTGTCGGGATTCTCGAGATCCTTTTTGCAGTCGTTTGGCTCCTTTACCGTAAGAAAAGGCATTTACTTAGGCTGCAGTTGCTGATCTTTCCGATCTTAACCATTAGCGCCTTATTAGCTGATCCTTCAATCTCGTTACACCCGTTTAATCCTGTTACATTGAATGCCAGCCTTTGGGTGCTTTCGTTGCTTGGTCTCTTGTTGGCAAAGGATGTGCCCACGGCAGCAAGCTGCAAGCGTACGAGAAAGGGTGGTGCATCGTGACAATCTATCGCGACCTTTTAGGGGAAGATTTCCAAAGGCTTCACCCGATGCTGCAAGCACGTTATGCCTTGCCCATTGACCAGCCGTTTTTTGCCGTTGGCACGATGGCAAAGATTGAAACAGGGGCTGCTTGGTTAACACCTTTTTTATCGATAGCGACCCGCTGGAATTTTCTTTTTCCCGAAAGCGGTGAGAATGTGCCGTTTTCCATTAAAAATACGTGCAGGCTCTTGCCAACCGGTGAAGCGGAAATCTATTGGGAGCGGAAATTTTACTTTGAAAAGGTGACAAGGCATTTCCATGCGTTTATGACCATTGATAAAAAGCGCAAGGTTGTGAAGGATTATTTAGGAGAGCCGAGGTTATTTTATTCGGATTTATCATTTACAGTGACACCTGATGGGCGCATGCGCATCCACTCAGGTGCACAGCGTCTGTTGATCGGCAAGCATGAGCTTCCAATCCCGGCTATGTTCCAAGGAAATGTAACGGTTGAGGAAGGGTATGATGAGGTGCGGAAAGCATATACGATTCAAGTTGATATTCAAAACCGTTTGCTAGGAAGGTTGATGAGGTATGAAGGCGAATTTAAAGAGCAGTCTTATTAGTCCAATTACTATTGCAGGGCTTCTTTTCTTCTTAGGAAGTACAATTTTGACAGACCAGCCCTACCTGCTGATGCTGACAGCTGCACAACTGATCTTCGTGCCCATCATGCTCCAGCTGCTCTTGGAGACAAAGCGATACACCGTTCTCATTCATTGGATGGCGATGCTCGCCGTTTTCTTATTATTTACTGTCACATCAAGTACAGGGCAGATCATTCTCGCTTTTCTATATTTGCTCTTTACTTGTTATGTTGCCTTTAGAGGTGCACAGCGCTTCTTTCAGCGTGGTTTTACCAATTGGGCAGAGATCTCAATTGATATCGGGATGATGTATTTATTTATCGGAGGATTATGGTTCTTTGCTTATATAGCGGGTATCGATACGGGCTTTAGTCTGCTCATCACTTGGTTAACAGCGATCCATTTTCATTACTCGGCGTTTTTATTGCCGGTTTCGCTTGGACTATTTGGCCGGCTGCATGATTCTGCCTTGTATCGGGTGATTGTCTCAATCATTTTGGCAGGCCCGATGCTCGTCGCGATTGGCATCACCTTTTCGCCGATCCTTGAGGTTCTTTCAGTCTTGTTGTATATTTTTGCGATTTATAGCTTTATCATTCTTGCTTTTCGCACTCGTTTTGCTTCACAGCTGCAGGGAGTGCTTATTCGCCTTTCCTACTGTGCCCTAGGCATCACGATCTTATTTTCCATGCTTTATGCGGCAGGCAATGCATTTGGCGTTTGGTCTATTAGCATGGATGTTATGCTCACATTTCATGGCTTTCTCAACTGTGTTGTGTTTGGCTTGGCAGGTGTCATTGGCTGGGTGCTGGCACCACCGGCAACGAAGCATGGAGAGTGGAATTTCCCAGTTAGCCAGCTTCGCGGGAGATTAAAAGATTCTGGCAAACCATATGCCGGGCTTGTTGATCATTTACATGAATTCGTTGACACAAAGGCGCTGCCAAAAACCATCGTGGATTTTTATGAACAAACAAATCAGTATCAATTATTGGCTTCTGTAAAATGGGCTGTCTGGTTTAAACCATTTGCTTTTTGCTACAAATTGATCAGCTCACAGGTTCAGCAACTAAATCTGCCGCTCACCAGCAAGTGGACGGAAATGACCTTTACCTTGCGAGCTGTTGATCCTCTGTTGGACGGAAGACAAAGGCCGCGCGCTTGGGTACGTCAAGTGAACAACAAAACCGTTTTTACAGCGATTTATTCACAGCATGAATCAGCGGCCAGAACGTATATGAATATCGCACTTCCTCTTCCGGGTTCATCGATGATCGGAATCCTGCAGCTTGACGTGGTAGGCGATTCTCTTATTCTATCAAGCAAGGGAAACGGAGACGCAGGTATTTATTTGGCAGTTGGCCGCTCTCTATTCAAGTTGCCATTATGTGAGTACTTTTTACTTCAAGAGACAAGCGAAGGATTTCTCACAGCCAAGCACAAGATGCGGATTTTTGGTATTCCGTTTTTGCAAATTGATTATTCAATTCGTCCAAAGAAGGAGCGTACATACAGTTAGACTTTCTTGATTATTCCGAGATTGGGCACTATTTCTATTATATAGTACTTTAGGTTCGGGGAATTTTTCCTTAAAAAAGGATCTTTTTCTATTTAAATCCATTTGATTATTTGATATAAATAAATAGTACTATATTAATAGACTCGGGGGAATGAGATGCGCAAGTTTACTAAGATCGCACTAGCAATTGTCGTTCTATTTTCACTCTTATTGCAAATTAACATCCAAGCAAGTGCAGCAAGCGAACCTTATGTAACAGTTGAATTACGGAATTATATCGGAAATAAAAATGCTTTACATATTAACCTATCAGGTACATACACAACAGGAAATAGTGCGAATGACCTTTTAATTAAAGGGCTTACGAGCATGACGTTAAAATTGGAAAACGGAAAAGTAGCGGTCTATGACCAAACGAATAAACGTGGAGATGTAACAGGAAACCTTCACCTTATCCCTTCAAATGCAGCCAATACGGTTCAAATTGTCAGTACAACCGCTGAGACTTCAAGAAGATATCACGGCTCGTTTGAATTTAAGATCGAATCTAGTAAATATATTCGTCCGTATAATAGAATTTTGTTAGAAGAGTATATCAAGGGTGTTGTCCCGCGAGAAGCGCTTGCTGGCTGGCATGAAGAAGCGTTAAAAGCTCAATCTATTGCGGCAAGAACCTATGTTGCCAAAAAAGGCTACCAAGTAAATGATACCCAAGGGAATCAGGTTTATGGCGGAATTGAGGAAAGCCACTACCGGGACGAAATCTCAGATGTTGTTGAAGCAACTAGAGGCCAAGTATTAAAGTATGGCGGGTCCCTTATTGATGCTGTGTTTACCTCAAGCAATGGAGGTTATACAGAGTCGAATCAAGGAGCATGGGGGTACCAAGCGGTTCCATACTTACCAGCTAAACTAGATGGATATGATCCTAAACAACGCTGGAATATCGAAATCCAGGAAGACCAAATTTCATTACAAGGCTATGATCTGAAAAAGCCTGAAACGTGGTGGAGTAGTGTTCAGGAAAAAGATGCGATCGTCAGAAGCAATGTAAAGACTTGGGTTAAACAACAACTAGGTCTTGGCTCTACATCAGATATTAAAATTTTATCGATTGAAGAATTCACCATCGATCCGGCAAGAACAGCCGGCAAACGAATTATAAGCGGTGCTGCCCAGATCACCTATATTCAGAAAAACAGTTCTGGATTTGTGAAGGATGCAGCAGGAAATATCAAACAAATGACGTATCAAAATCCTGACTTAACGGCAAATCAAATTCGTGCCATTTTTGGATCAATGAACATGAAGAGCTTGCTCGTTGATACCATTGCATCGCCTACGTCTACAGATATTCAGCGAGTAAGCGGTGCAGAGAGGATTGCAACATCCGTAGAGGTTTCGAAACAGCTTTATCCAAGCGGCTTCCCTGCAAGCCATGCTTACAAAACCGTTTTTATCGCAACAAGCAAACAGTATGCCGATGCTTTATCTGCTGGTCCGCTAGCAAGTCAATTTGGCCATGCGCCAATCCTGCTAACAGATGCAACGAATTTGAGCAGTTCTGTTGTTCAAGAGATTCAAAGATTAAAAGCAACGAAGGTTTATATTATTGGCGGTAAAACAGCCGTATCAGATCAAGTCATGGCACAGATAGATAATATAAGCAGCGTAAATCAAGTATCGCGTATTAGCGGGCCAACCCGTTATGAAACGAATGCAGCCATTAATAAGATGTTAACAAATGTCCAAGGTCTCTTTGTGGCATCAGGAGAAAACTTTGCTGATGCATTGGCCGGCTCTTCTGTTGCGGCCATCAATAAATATGCGATTGTGTTAACGAAGAAGGATGAATTACCTAAAGTAAGTAAAGACTTTGTTTCTGCACACGCTAGTAAGTCCAGCTTTGTTTTAGGTGGAGGTAATGCAGTCTCAAATACTGTATTTAACCAAGTGAGAGGCATCAATCCTGCCACGACAAGATTATCTGGTACTGACCGCTACGAAACATTGGCAAAAATCCTGGAACGATTCAAACAATCCTTCACTGGATCTGAAGTCCTCTATTCAACAGGACTTAACTTCCCGGATGCGTTAACAAGCTCATCATTAGCCGGAGCGAAAAAAGCGCCGCTCATCCTTGTAGGTGCAGAACTAAGCGACACCCTTCAACCTTTCTTAACAGGTTACAAGGATCAAGTTGAGAAAATTTCGGTTCTTGGCGGAACCGGCGCAGTTTCCCAAGCAAAAATCGAGCAATTAAAGGATGCGTTAAATGTCATTACCACCCTTCATTTAAGCGGAACTGGTTTCGGCCATGGCGTTGGCATGAGCCAATGGGGTGCCCAAGCCCGTGCAGTCGCTGGACAAAGCTATCAGACCATTTTAGATTTCTATTATCCAAATACAGATTTGGTCACATTATATTAATCGTTTTTAACAAAAAGGCTGCCGCATCATTTAAAGATGCGGCAGCTTTTTTACATGCTTTTTATTTGGTCATTTACTCAAACAATGCATTAACAGCACTGTCAGGAAGCGCTTTTTGTCCACCAACGATAATATATTCTTCAGCCAAATCACCGTATTGTTGGATGATTGATTTTGTTGAAGTCTTTGGACTGTTAGGGTCTGTTAGGATCACGCCATTATACCATCCTGCTGCCACCGCAGATGCTGAAAGCGCATCTGGATAGTTTTGACCAGTTGCGATAAATGGATAATCCATATCGAGAAGGCCCGCTTCAGCAAAGAATGAAATAATCTCGCTGTTTGTTTCATAACGGTCCTTTCCGCTAATTCTCTCAGGATACGGCAAATCTGCCATAACACTGTTGGAAATAACCCCTGTTCCGCCCACGACTAACGAACCTTCAATTGAATCTTCTGTATTAATATAGGTTGCAACCGATGAAGGAAGCGAATCTTTCTTTGTTAAAAGGATCGGTGTTTCAATGATTGCTGCAATTGGCGCAATTGAAAGTGCATCAGCAAAGCTTTGTCCCGCTGCAACCACAATCCCATCAGATGCTCCTAATTTCTCTGCAATTTTAACTGATGTTTCATAGCGATCCTTCCCACTAATTCTAATAACCTGAGTGATTCCCAACTCATTAAGCTGTTTTACTACATTTGCTGAAATAACTGAAGCTCCGCCAATAAGGTACACCTTGCTTACCCCTAAGCGATCCAATTCCTCTGCTACACTAGCAGGCAAAGAGTCTGTTTGTGTCAACAGCAATGGCGCATTATATTTGTATGCCAAAGGAGTTGCACTAAGAGCATCTGGAAAATCGCGGCCCGTTGCAAGAACGGCTACATCAGACGTTTCCCAGCCCTCATAAGATAGATTTGCCGATGTTTCATAACGATCCGCCCCGGAAATACGGTATGTAGCAGGCTCCTCTGCTGCAAATGCTTGTCCAAACGGCAGGCCAAGCGTTAACAATAATGATAAAGCAATTGATTTTTTCATAAAATCCCCCTAAAAATATTTATGTAAATCTATTAGATTATACATCCGAGAATGATAAATTGTTAGTCCGTTTTTCCCATATAATGGTAATTTAAAGGGACAAATTTTTCGACATTTTCCACCAAATAGACTACTAATAAAAAAGGGACAGGGCTGTCCGAAAAGTCCTTTACATATAAAAAGAATCCATTTAGAAATCGATCGAAATGGATTCTCAAGGATGGATTATAAAAAGTAAAAAACGGCGGAAATAAAGATCCCTGTAATTAACATAATAATCAACCCATAGCCCATGATATCTTTTGCTTTTAAACCCGCAATGGCTAGAGCTGGCAAGGCATAAAACGGTTGAATCATATTTGTCCAAGCATCTCCCCAGGCAACAGCCATTGCTGTTTTTGGTAACGAAACGCCCAATGTTTGCGCAGCCTCTAGCATAACAGGTGCCTGAACAGCCCATTGTCCCCCGCCTGAAGGTACGAAAAAGTTGACAAGACCTGCACTCCATAACGTAAACATGTGAAAGGTATTTTCATTCGAAATAGAGATAAATGCGTTCGATAAGATCCCAGCCAGCCCTGAAGCCGTTACGATTCCCATTAACCCTGCGTAAAATGGAAACTGAATAATGATTCCGCTTGCACTTTTGACGGAACCGGCAATTGCTTCTAGAAACAGCTTTGGTGTTTTGTGCAAGATGATGCCAATAAAGAGAAAGAGAAAATTAACGATATTAAGATTAATCGCAAATCCGTTCGTCGCGATATAATAGCCTAAAAAAGCAAGACCTAATAAACCAATCAATAAGGATAGAAGCTTACTGTTTTCCAAACGATCGGCAGGTGTCATGTCAATCGCCTCAACGGTACTTGCTTGCAGATCATCTGCTTCTTCTAATAGTTTACGATCGATTATAAAAGCTTGTTCTTTTGGCGGAATCATGAATCGGTTAATAATTGGCACTAAAATCACTAACCCAATGACAACAATGAGGTTGAATGGTGAAAACAGCGTTTCACTTGTTGGAACAACCCCTATGAGCTTTTCTGTAAAATGACCCGGTGTAGCAATCGTTAAGGCTACGGAAGAAGAAAGTCCCCCGCTCCAGATAATAAATCCACTATAAGCGCTTGCAATTAACAAGCGATAGTCGACACCCTCTACCTTTTTCGCGATTTCTTTTGCAAACAACGCGCCAATGATGAGACCAAATCCCCAGTTGATCCAGCAGGCAATGAGCGCGACAAGCGTGACAAGGATAATCGCTTGACCTGGCGACTTTGGCACATTGGCTAAGCTTCCTAATAACTTTTTAAAAAATGGACTACTTGCCATCACATGTCCTGTGACAACAATTAACACCATTTGCATCGAAAACTCCAACAGATTCCAGAAACCGTCACCCCAATATCCCAGAATTTGAACAGGCGTGCTATCTGTCAAAAAAACAGCCAGACCGATGACAAAAAACGTAAGTACAATGACAAGCAAAAACGGGTCAGGCATATACCTTTGCATCAATTTGTTTGAAAATGAAATCATCGCCTTCAAAGCATTCTCCCCCTATTGTTAGTGCGAACATTTTATCGTTAAAAATCTCACCCATATCTTTAATAACCGCTATTTGTAAAGACCAAGGTCATGAATGGCCACTCATTCATAAATACCTGTGATAACTTTTTAAAAGAGATTAACCGCAAAATGGGATAGCGCTTACAAAAAGCTTCAAGTAAGACACATTGGATCTTAATCCCCCAATTAACTTCTTAGCATCAATTGAATCTTGAAATAGCGGCCTTAATGTTCGTTATTCATCTATCTACTAATTTAAAGTGTACTGCCTTCTATTCCATAAGTAAAATAAATAAAAAGAATAGCATTTATGAAAAATCGGAATAAATAAGGGGAAATAAATTGTAGACTCTACCTTTTTTGAACACTTTTCCCTCTACTTAGGTTTTGAACTAGAGTTAAACCCAGTCTTAATTCCACTACTTTTCTTGAAAAACAAGCTAACGTAATCTTTCACCTCATTTACCTGCTGCTTCCTTCAAACTCCGTATCATAGCGGACTTGCATCGCCCAGCTAGTAAATATAGCACACCAAAAGGACAGCCCACACCACAGGGTGAAGTCTGTCCTTAATAAGGTAAATATCTATAGCTTCGCCATTTTATCCTATTCACTAATTGAGATTCTATCTTTCTATTAAAATCCTACAAACATTAAATCATTACAGGTTTATAACAACAATTCGTTCCTCTGTCATTTCTTCAATCGCGTATTTTGGTCCTTCTTTTCCCCATCCGCTTTCTTTTACTCCACCATACGGCATTTGGTCTGCTCGATATTGAGAAGCATCATTAATCATCAGACCACCTGTATGAATTTTCTTCGCAGCTTCCATTGCTATATTCAAGGAGCTAGTAAAAATACCAGCTTGTAAGCCATATTTTGATTGATTGACTAACGAATAAGCTTCATCTAAGGTATCGTAAGCTATGACACTTACAATTGGGGCAAATACCTCTTCACAAATAACCTTCATATCTGCTTTAGTTTGTGATAAGATTGTTGGATAATATAGGGAGCCTTCTCGTCTTCCGCCTGTCACAAGTTTAGCGCCTTGTTCTACCGCTTCATTTACCCAATCTTCCGCACGCTGGGCTTCTTGCTCACTTATCATTGGACCGATATCTGTATTTGTGGAAAATGGATCTCCAACAACTAATTTATCGGTTGCTGCTTTCAATTTTGCTAAAAATTCTTCTTCCACGCTTCTATGAACATAAATTCGTTGGACTGAGATACAAACCTGACCAGCATTTGCAAAACTTTTACCGGCACATAATGCTGCTGCTTTCTCAAGATCTGCATCATCATGAACAATAACAGCTGAATTTGAACCAAGTTCAAGAGATGCTTTCCGGAGACCAATTCCATTTTTGATCTTCAGACCTACAGAAGGACTTCCTGTGAACGTATATAAATTAATTCGCGGATCCTGAATTAAAAGCTCTCCAATAACAGAGCCAGGACCAGAAATCATATTTAAATAGCCAGCTGGTAAACCTGCTCGTTCTAAGATTTGAACAAATTTAGCCGCAATAATAGGAGTTTTTTCCGCTGGCTTCAGTACAACCGTATTCCCTGCCGCAAGTGCCGGTGCAATTTTATGAGCTACTAAGTTCAAAGGAACATTGAATGGGGTAATCGCACATACAACGCCTACCGGTACACGTATTGTAAAGGCCATTCGATTTTCAGATCCTGGAGAAGCTTCAACAGGAATTCCTTCACCATGAATGCGTTTTGCTTCTTCTGCTGAAATTTCAATGGTTTGAGCCGCACGTTCTACCTCTACTAACGAATCCTTGTAAGGTTTTCCAACCTCCATTGTGATGATTTTAGCTAATTCATCTTTCTCTTCCAGCAATAAATCAGCCGCTTTTTTTAGAATCTCGTATCTTTTATATGGAGATAACCTTTTTTCTGTATCAAATGTTTTTCTTGCCGAGGAGATCGCTGAATCAACATCCGTGCTCGAAGCTAGTCCCATCGTAGCAAACGTTTCATTCGTATATTTGTTTTTCACTTCTGTTCTCTCTTTCGTTTCAATCCATTTACCATTGATGTACAAAGGGTAATGCTCGTTTTTTAATTCAACTGGCATATCGCTTTACTCCTTTACTATTAAAAATTTTAAACCTTAAACCGTGATTCGTAACTGACATCTAATTTAGGACGTTTATTTCGTTTGATGATGTTGAAAAAAATGTTAAAAAGCATTGCAATCGGATGTTGAAGAAGCATCGCAAGTAAAACGGGAAAGGCAACCAGAGGTGTAAAGAAAGTTGTTGCTAAAACGACACCAACCGTATAATTTCTAATCCCCCCTGAATAAGCGACAGATATACGATTCTCCAAATCCTGCGTAAACAACATGCTAAGTCCAAAATGAATCAAATATCCAGCAGCCATTAAACTAAAGAGTACAATAACTAAATGGACGATTTTATCGCTTACTAGTTCAAGATTGCTTGAAATAGAAGCTGCGTTAAATAAAACGACTAAATATAAACAAATTTTGCTTATCAAAGAAGAAGCAGTTATAAAGATTGGTGATGGTTTCTTTTTTCGTATCCATTCCCCTACAACCATTCCTAGTGCCGAAGGAATCAACACTAATTTGAGTAAGCTTAGAACGAGATTACCTGTGTCCAATTGAACGACAGAGTCTAACATTAAATAAAAGGTTGCAGGAATGATGAAGGGACTCAATAACGTATTTAATGAAACTAAAGATAAAGCCATCGTCACGTTACCTTGAGCAAAACCCACCCAAAAAATCGATGTAACACCAATAGGTAGCATCATCGTTAGTGTAATTCCAACGATTAAATCCGGCTCACCAGGGAAAACTTTTCCGACAACGATTAAAGTAAAGAAGGGAATAATCAATTGAAGCACCAATGTCATTACGATAAATAACCAAGGTTTGGTGATGAAATAACTAAATTTCCTCCAATCTGCCGAAAAAGATGAGATAAATGTTAGCACCATAAATAAATATGGCGTTAAGATTGTCAGATGTTCAAGAAATTCTCCTGAAAGTATGCCAAAAAACATGAGCAGCGGGAGAATCATAAAAATCCACTTTTCCAGAAAGCTATTTGTTGGTTTTAAAATATTCATATTGTCACCTAATGTAGAATTCAAGCGATGATGTGATAAGACACCATACACTTGAATTCTATGATTGATCCACCTTTCGACTAAGCGATTCATAACATAGTGATTTATTTATCATAACATCACGATGTTTTGGTTTTCAATAAAGTGCTTCGCTTTATTCACACTTCCAAATAAGCGGATTTTTTCTTGAACTTTTGCTTTCATGAATTCCCGGCCTTGACCAAGTGAAACGGCTAAGTGGTATTCGTTTGGATCTTTCTGTAAAACATCCAGCATACCTTGCGTAAAAGCTTGTCGCAGTTCTGTATCAACATTAATTTTTGCAATTCCAAGCGAGATTGCTTTTTCAATTTGGTCATTTGGCACATCTGATCCGCCATGTAGAACGATTGGTTTTTTAACCGCTTGAGAAATGTCGTTTAATCTTTCAAACGCGAGTTTAGGAGGATTTTTATAAATCCCGTGGGCAGTACCGATTGAAACAGCTAAATAGTCTACATCTGTCGCTTCCACAAATGACACTGCTTCTTCTACTGATGTAATCATCGCGTCTTCTTCAGCTACTGTAATATCATCTTCTGTCCCGCCAATCTTTCCAATCTCTCCTTCTGAACCAATACCTAAAGCACGAGCGGCTTCCACTACCTTTTTTGTTGTCGTTGTATTCTCTTCAAAAGAAAGTGAAGATCCATCAAACATAACAGATTGGAATCCTAATTGCATAGCCTGCATCGTTTGGTTATATTCACGACTATGATCAAGATGGATACAAACAGGAACTGTGATATCCTTTGCAAACACTTCAATCATTTTTGTCATTTGTTCAAGTCCAATATGATGGATAACTCGCTGTCCTACTTGAATCATAATCGGAGCCTGCTCTTCTTCGGCTGCCCAAAGAATGGCTTGAATCGTTTCTGCATTATGAGCACTAAAAGCCCCAATCGCATATTTATTCTCATAAGCATGATCTAATAAGACTTTTCCTGAAATAAACGGCATAATCAAACTCTCCTCAACGTTTTAATTCAATACTATAGCTGTATTGATCACTTCGATATTTTGTTCTTGTATACTCCATAGGACGATTGTCAATCCCAAAACTTAGACGGGACATTTCAAGCAGAGCCTCACCTGCTCGTATTCCTAGAAGATCCGCTTCTTGAATGGTCGCATTTATGGCAATGATTTTTTCATTGGCTTGCTTCAAAAAGATATTATTTTTCTCAAGAATTTCATAATATTTGGCCTTATCTAAATCATGCTCGATTAACATATTCCCGATTTTTTCAGGCCAGCATGATCTTTCAATCGCAATGGGAATCTCATTTGCCAGCCGAACACGCTCAATTACCAATACTTTTTCTCCTTCTGGTATATTCAGCATGGCTTTTTCATGAAATAGCGTGTCACTAAATTCCATACGTAACAATTTTGAATGTGGAATTAGTCCTTTTTCCATTACTTCTTCTGCAAAGCCTCTTAATCTTCCGAGACTTCCTGTTAGCTGTTGTGCCTTTACAATCGTGCCTTTGCCCTGTTTTCTTTCAAGCAAACCCGAATTCACTAAAATAGAGATTGCCTCACGAATTGTGGTACGGCTGACATTGAATTCATCCATCAATTCTTGTTCAGTAGGAATAATCGTACCAGGGGTCCACTGACGGTTTTCAATACGGCTAATTAAGATATCTTTTACTTGATGATATAAAGGTTCATTTTTATTTGCATCCACTATACTGTTTTTCATTTATACCTCTCCTTTTGAGAGCAGGGGGATAAGGTGGAATATGTTCTCCTATTAGATGTGTAAGCCACTTATTATATTCTCCATAGTTAGAAGAGAACTCGGCTGGCAACAATCTTTCTCCACCTTTTGCCACTTTTTCAAGCGGACAACTCTCTAATTTAAAAGTATAATGGATTTCGTCACTTCTTTGAATAGAAACCATTAACTGGGTTTGTTCAGCTAATAGAAGTTCAGCTGCTTTTTTACCTGCTTCATATGCTTCTATCCGATCCTGAGATGATGCTGCTGCTAGAAAACTGCGTTGATTCATGCCTAAAATCTCAGCCCTTGCGACAAGACCTAGTTCAGTCGTGACAAGATTCTCAATGACGCTCGATATCCCCCCTAAAATCACTCTTCCATCCAAGACTGATTTTCCTATTGGCTGCCCGCCTAAACGAACCCCTTCACTGACAACCACTGTTGCCATGCCAAATTCCTTAACCATGTCTTGTACATTCAGCAATAAATTTTGCTTCGTAACTGGAACTTCAGGGATATAAATTAAATGCGGACCGTCCTCTATAGAACCTTTTAATAAGCCGCTTGCAGCAGCTAGCCAACCAGAATTCCTGCCCATGGTTTCAATGATTCGAACTTGCTCAAAATTCTTCATAGCTTCTAAATCTTTACTTATATCTCTTGTAGCTAAGGCTACATATTTGGCAGCACTTCCAAATCCAGGAGCGTGGTCCGTTCCGAATAAATCATTATCAACAGTCTTAGGGATCCCAATCACTTGCAGATTATAACCAATTGATTTGGCTTCCATGCTTATTCGTTGCAAAGCAGCCATTGTTCCATTCCCTCCGATAAATACGAGGGAACAAATGTCTAAATTTTTCAGGTTACGAACGGCATCAGCAATTTTTTCATCCGTAAGTAGATATCTGCCTGAACCCAAACAAGCACCAGGAACATTTTTATGCTGTTTTACCCAATCAAGTGTTTCTCCTTCAAGTCTTTCAAACTCATTTTCTGCTAAGCCTTGATAGCCATTGATCACTCCATAAATTTCTACATTTTCATTCAAGTTATCCAGAAAGCCAACTAGGCTTGCATTGATAACGGCTGTCGGGCCTCCAGCTTGTCCAACTGCAATTTTGCGCATCCGCGATTCTTCCTTTCTAAGCAGCTAAAATCCTGGAGGGATTTTCCACCTCCTGTATCTAGCGCGACTTGTAACTTATTGCTTAATGATTCTTATAGCTACATGATAACAAATATAACTATCTTTTTCAAAAGATAACTATCTTTTAGTGTATGATAATACCATGTAAGTCTGTATCAACTTGCATCTCATGTCTATTATATTGAATTAAGAGATCACTTTATTATTTCCTTTGTTTGAAGTGCTTGATTCAGCCGATTCTTCTTTTTCTGATACGTCTACCAGGTAAGTTTCCTTAGACAAGAACGTAGCAATTAAGGAAATAATTGAAATCACTCCTAGAAAGCCCGCCACCAGCCAAGGAGTACCTGCACCCTTTTGTAACAAATAAGTCGCAATTAAAGGAGTTAAGCCACCCATAATAGATGAAACCTGGTAAGCAACTGAAACACCGCTGTAACGAACTCGTGTGCCAAACATTTCCGTAAAGTAAACAGATTGAATACTAAACATCATTGTAGGTCCAAAAATGTACCCTGCAATGATTGCTATATAGATAAGGCTAGGCTCTGTCGTATTTAAGAGCATAAAGAAAGGGAATGAAAATAAAACGAGAAAGGCTGCACTAAATAAATAAATCGGGCGGCGACCAATCTTGTCCGACAAAGCTCCATATAGAGGACAAGCTACAATCCCAATAGCTGATGCAATCAAGATCCCATTAAGAGACGCTTCACTTGAGAGTCCTAACGTTCCAATATAGGCTATACCAAATGCATTAAAAATATTTGATGATACTGTTTCCCCTAAACGGGCACCTAAAGCTAAAAATAAGCTTTTTGGATACTTGCGGATTAATTCAAATAATGGAACCTTTACCTCTTCTTTTGATTCTTTTACCTTTTTAAATGCTGGCGTTTCGGCAATATTCATTCGAATAAATAATCCAACAACAAGCAACAAAATACTAATTAGGAAAGGAATTCGCCAACCCCAAGCCAAAAATTGAGCTTCCGGCATTTTCGTTAATAAAGCAAAAGTAGCCGTCGAAAGTAAGAGCCCCGCTGATGTAGCTGATTGCGGAATACTTGCCCAAAATCCTCGTTGATGTCTTGGAGAATGTTCAATTGTTAATAAGGCTGCACCTCCATATTCTCCTCCTAGTCCAATACCTTGCAGGATACGAAACGTAATCAGTAAAATTGGCGCCCAAATACCAATCGATTCATATGTTGGCAAGAGACCGATAGCGAAAGTGCCGACACCCATAATGATAAGGGTCAGAACTAAAATTGTTTTTCGTCCAATTTTATCGCCATAATGGCCGAAAATAATCCCACCGATTGGTCTTGCCAAAAACCCTACAGCAAATGTAGCAAAAGATAACAGCGTCCCTACTAGCGGATCGGATTCCGGAAAAAACAAGACATTAAAGACAAGAGCTGCTGCTGTACCATACAAGAAGAAATCATACCATTCTAGTAAGGCTCCAATAAAGCTTGCTATTGTTACTTTCCTCATATTAGCACTCGCATGATTCGTACTCATTTTCTAACCTCCTAAGTCATTTTATTTTATCTTATTGCTTATAAAATTATGAACCTTACAAATTAAGCCCAAGACAGCGCTATCATTTACTAGCGACATCGATTATGACCTTTACTCCATCTGTCGATTGGATCGACTCTTCATAGGCTTCCTGAACGTTGTTAATAGAAAACTTCTTTTTAACAACTAATGCTTCATACGATTTTTTCTTGGAAGATCCTAATATTTGAATGGCTTCCTCTACATCTTCCATCGTATACATTTGACTTCCAATCAGAGATGTCTCATATCGGCAAAGTGCATGCAAGCCATACATATTTGTCTTTTCAAAGGTACTAACAATGATCACCTTTGAAGGTGCAGGATGCATTTCCATTAAACCTTCAAACACCTTCAAGTTTCCTGTACATTCAAACACAATAGGTCTTTGTGGTGTTTGTAATTCCTCTGAACATTGAGCAATATTCGTTACTACCTGAAATCCAAGTTTTTTGGCAAATTCAATTCTATTTGGATTAATTTCAAGGAAGATAATGTTGAGATCATAAGTATCTCTTAAATATGTTCCTGTTAATAATCCGATTGTTCCTGCTCCTGTAATTAACACATCTCGTCTGTTCGTAATCTCTGCTAACTTAGCTGCATGAATAATAACGGACAATGGTTCATACATGATTCCTGTTCTCAAATCAAAGTTTTTCGGTAAAGTTATAATGTTATCTACAGGCACACTTATTGTTTCAGCAAGTGCACCTGATCTTTGAAAACCAATCACCTGTCGATTGATGCAAATATTAGGCTTGTTCTTAAGACAATGTTGGCATTGACCACATCCTATTAAAGGCATAATAGCTACTGGTGTTCCGGCTTTCAACTCAGTTCCTTCTAATGTCTCGGCAATAATCCCTGTACATTCATGACCTAACACAATAGGTGCTTTCACTTTTGGGTGATGCCCTGCATAGACATGCAGGTCGGAACCACAAATCCCTACTGAAGATACTCGAACTAAGACCTCTTCTTTTTTTTTAACAGGCATTCCTACTTCTTGAATTTCAAATTCCTTTTCTCTAATCAACATGGCTTGTTTCATCTTTATCTCCCCTACAAGCAGAATAAGCGCTTACAAAAACGACTTAACTTAAGATTACCTTAAATGCCTAAAAAACAAAATTTTTCTTGAATGTAATTACTTTTAAATTTACATCACTATGTTTTGTTAAAAAGAAAAAGAATGAACTGATATTAAACCTCCTTATTTCATATTTTATTTCAAAAATAATGATGTTTCATATAAGATAGTGATGTTTAAAGATATGTTATATTATTTTTTGATTTTTAGCAATACATTTTTTTGTTCCGATGCAAAAATGATAATGTTTCATATAAGACAGTGATGTTTAAAGATATGTTATCCTGATTTATTCACAGATTTTTTCTGAAATAGATAAATATCGTCTATCTAATAGCCTCTCTCGTAAATCGTTTGTGCATTAAATAAATGAAAAAAGAATCCGTTTCTAATAAGGTTAAAACAACAAAGAAATAACCACAGAAAGGATTCTTATAACGGCTACTTTACCGCAATTAACGCTTAATTTTAATCACAAGATTAAATTATCAAATATTGGAGTTCTATCCTATCGAGGAAGAAGTCTTAAGATTAAGTTGTACAACTCGAAAGCCATAAAAAACAGAAGCTGAATAAGATGTAACTTTCAGCTTCTGTTTTTGCATTCACATAATTCTAATACTAATTGGATAAAGATAAGGCTCTTTAGGTTCGCTGATTTGTTTCCAATCGGTGATCTTAATAACTGGAAGTGCAGTCCCGTTGTATGTACCAATATCCAATACACCGTTTGCTTCAATCCATGTATCCTTTTTGACTGTTATGGTTTCAGGAAATTCAGATAGAAACCCGATTATGCTTGCGTCTGCTACACAATGGGTAATTAAGAATCGAGAAAGCACGGCTTGATTCTGATTGAGCCCGTCCTCTTTGTAAACAAATCCTTTTAATTCAATTTGCTTGCCTTTAAATGCTTCAAGATTCATATTGATTTCATCGTAATAGGCTGCAAACATTTTATCGTTCATCACAATAGAAGAGCTTTGCGATAAATTTTGTGTTAGTTGATCATATTCTTCCTTGGAGATCGCGTTTTGTTCCAAGTTATTTGGTTCCGCGTTTTCGTCAATTACTGTATTTTCTTCCGCTTGCGGTACATCCTCGTTTTCAGTACTTTTTCCACCAGCTGTTTGTTTTTGGTTGGTTAGAATCGCCATGCCGCCTTTTTTATCAGCAATAGAGGCATCCAGTATCTTGGCAGGGAGCAGGAAACCTGTTAATAAAGGGAAAACAATAATAGAATAAGAAACGAATTTTTTGATCGTAAAAGGGGTATCCCCATGATCGTGATGGTGTTCACAGCTATGTTCCCCATGTTCATGTTCACAATGAGAATGATGATGATTTTCTTTTAATGACCATATTCTTGTCAGCTGGACTAAAAATAACAGCAAGAAAATAACGGCCGCAGATTGGCTTAATCCTTCATATTTAGGATTAATAAATTTTGTCATTTCTCCAGTAACATGAAGCTTAAATATAAATAGTGTAAATGTAAGTAAAATGAGTGCTCTCAGTGCCTGCTGAAAATGAAATGTCATAGATGATCCCCCCTATAGAAAGCCTTGCAGCAGCATGATGATGATAAACACAAACGAAGCGACTAATCCCAGTACAGACATAACGAATTTGAATCGAAAGACGCTTAGCATCATCAAGGTATTCTTTAAATCGATCATTGGTCCAAAAATTAAAAAACCAAGGATGGATGAGGTTGGAAAAATACTGCTAAAGGATGCGCCAATAAAGGCATCCGCTTCAGAGCAAAGTGATAAAACGTAAGCCAGTCCCATCATAACCAGTAAGGATGAAACGGGGTTATTGCCTGCTTCCAGCAGATTATTAGCAGGTAAATATGTTTGGACAAAGGCAGCTAAAAAAGCACCCATGATTAAATATTTCGCCATATCGAAAAATTCATCAATAGAATGCGTCAGCATCGACCAAATTCGGTTCGTAAAAGCTTCATTGTTTGCTTTTGGATGTGAGTGACCTGATGGATTCGATGTTTTAAATTGATGTCCTTTAAATAAGCAGCTTACAGCAAATGCGACCAATACGGCTATGACAAAACCTACTCCCATACGCAAGCTAGCTATATTTACATCATTGCCAAATGCCATATAAGTTGAAGCAATAACAATCGGATTGATCAGCGGGCCAGTCAGCATGAAGCCGATAGCCGCATAAATAGGTACACCCTTCGTCACAAGCCTGCGGATTATCGGGACAATACCGCATTCACATGCAGGAAATAATGCTCCTACCACACAGCTCATCAACACGGCTAATAGTCTATTTTTCGGAATGAATCGCCCAATATGTTCTTCTGTTACAAAGATTTGAATCACACCCGCAATCAACACTCCTATTAATACAAAAGGCAGAGCTTCTATTAAAATACTAATAAAAATCGTATTTAAATTTAACAAAGAAGCTGGGAAACTAGAAGGTAATGCAAATCCAGAGCTAAATGAAATAAAAAATAGAGCAACGACGACTAAGAAGACACCGGTAAGATCAATAATATTTGCACGAAGTATCCGAGACATATTTTCCTCCCACTATTACGTTCATTGTTTCTTCTTTCTATTTATATAAACCTACTTGTTAAATAGAATGAAAGTTTATAGAAATATAAATCGTAAGTATTTCGCTTTGTAGTTTAAATTATGTTTATGAGCTTGTAAAGGAAAATATAACTTTGGAAAAATTAAAACGAGCTCTTTTATATTAAAGGTGAGTTATTTTTATAAAAAAGTTGATTATCTCAGATTTACGAGTATGACTTACTCCAGGGCAAATCGCTATCGGTTGCCAATTAACAATTTAATTCAAATTCCTATTATTTACACCCTAAGAGTGAACCCCGTTACATTAAATCCCATTAAGAACTACTCGCTGAAATGCTTTAGGATTAACTTATAAAATAAACAAGCGTACTCAAATTCGATGAGTACGCCTGTTAAATGACAAAGGGGTTATGAGTGTGCCATTAATTATTATCCAGAATGCCCACTCATTTTGAGCGCTGGATAGTCAAAATAATAATCCTTGCTACTCCTTATTTAATGCTCCATCATTTCATGGGCAATGTCATGGCCATCCATTTCTGATGGGTAGTAAGTAGGCCAGTTAGTAACTTCTTCCAATAAAGCTTCACGGTCGTCACCCCAATACAGGTGATAGTGACCAGCTTCAGTCGGATAGATACTATGATCACTAAACTGAATATATTGAGGAAGTCCTTCAGCTTCTTCTTGTAGTTTAAATACGTATCTTACCCCTCTATTTCCCGCATCATATGTTAGAATTTCGTACCCATCGTAGATGTACTCCCCAGAATATTCTTCTCCATTTTTGAAGAACGTTACAGTGTCTTCTTGTATCATAATACGCCCAACATCTGTTTGGTAACCTTCATTATAATATTCCTTATATTCTTCAGCTGTCATGTCACCTTCATGTTCTGCTTTATAAGCAAATACTTCGTCAAGCGTACCATCTTGAAGATATGGGTATACAGACTGCCAGTCTCCATCCCAATCGGAAAGAGATCGATCCTTCACTTGACTGTCTTCAAAATACCCTTCATAAATTTTTTCTGTTTCTTCATCATGTGCATGACTATGGTCGTGATCGTGTTCACCCTGCTCTTTTGTCTCAGAAGATCCCTCTGATGAGGGTTCAGATAAAGCTTTTGTTAGTTCCTCTAAGTTATGCTGCATGAGTGTAAAGTAGTCCTCATTATTTTTTATATCTTCTTCTGTTAAAACCGATAAATTGTGTATACGTAAAGCCTCTGCATTGATTTCCTTTCTAACTAAGTCCGCCACTTTAGGAGTTACATTCTGTTCAAAAAATACATGATTCAAACCATGCTTTTCAGCAGTCTCAATGATTGTTTGTACCTCTTTTTGTGAAGGCTCGTTAGTAGTGCTCAAGCCAGACACAGCAATTTGCTCGATCCCATAAGTTTTCTCCCAATAGCCATAAGCAGCATGAGATACAATAATTTTATTCTCGGGTAAATTTTCAAGCTGTTCACGGAACTCTTGGTCTAAGTTTTCAAGCTTTCCTTTCAACTCTTCAAAGTTTTGGTTAAACACTTCTTCTTGCTCAGGTTTTAATTCAACTAATAAATCTTTTATATGCTCCGCCAACTGAATAGAGCGAATAGGATCCAGCCAAACGTGCGGATCTTGATCCCCATGATTATGTCCAGCATGTTCGTCCTCGTGACTGCCTTCTTCTCCTTCATGGTTATGAACATGCTCTTCCAAGTTAATTCCTTTTGCTGCTTCTAGTATCTTGACGTCTTCAGATTTAAGAGATTCGGAGATTTGGATTGCATATGATTCTAAACCTGCTCCATTATAAATAAAAGCATCAGATTCAGCGATTTCTATCATTTCTTTGGTGGTTGGTTCATAAGTATGCGTGTCTGATCCCGGTGGCAAAATAGATTCCACAGAAGCTTGATCCCCTGCGATTTGTTCAGCAAAAAACTGAAGAGGATAAACCGTTGTAAATATCTTTAACTCTTCTTTAGATCCTTGTGGTTCTTTTTCACTTTCACTACTGTTTGTTGCTTCTCCTCCACACGCAGCTAACGTAGAAATGACAGTAAATAAACTAAGTACACCTACAATTTTTTTAAACAATTTCACGCCTCCTTTTATTCGGTAATTATTTTATCGTAATTATTACGATTTGTAAATTGTAATAATTACGATTTACAAATTATAATCATTGCTTTTAAATCCTAAAAATCTAGCCGATTCAATAAACCGGCTTAGTGACATTGAGGACACGTCCGATAAATTTCAAGTTTCGAAACAAAAGATTTTGTCCATTAGAAGGCTGCTATGGAACTTTTCCTCCACCGAATGTATTAATTTTGTCTTTAACCAAGCAAAAGCCCTCACATGTAACTTAGTGAGAGCTTTTCCCGTTTTTAAAAGGCTAATTGGAGAAAGTCCCCAATTCAATTATGAAGTTGTTACTTGTTGTTTTCCAATTAGCAAAGACTCAATTGAGATTGGCCTTTTCTCCTTGACAGAGCGCCAGACCGCTTCACCCGTTGCGACTGCATAAGCTCCATCCTTGCTTCCAGAGAGGATGCGATATGGTCTTGTCTGGTCTTCCCCAAGGAAAATATCCTCTTGGATGACAGGGTCGCCGCCGCCATGGCCGCCTTCTCGTTTTACCACGTGTATCGTTTCCTTTGCGCCGAACAGCGGGTAGTAGTCGATGGTTTGCTCAGGAACCGGGAACGGTACACGGGACGGGGCATGGTATTCTGTTGTTTCGATACGCCCCTTTGTTCCATTGATCGCCAGGCGATATCCTTCATATGGCAGTGAAAAGTTAATCGAATAGCTTAATAAAGCGCCTTTGTCATATTTCACTGTTGCTGTGTACGTATCTTCAATTTCAATTTCCGAGTCAAAGATACATTGATCCGGTCGGTAATTTGTATAGCCATTTTTGCGGCGTGCATCGGAATCGATATGATCATCTTGTACATTGGCTGTATTGCTTCTTGTGTTCCATCTCGTATAGTAGGCGCAATCTTGCTTGTCTGCACATGTCACACAATGTCTGCCGTCCTCTTCTCTTGGATTATGTTCACTTTCATTTCCATAGTAATTAAGTGCTCCAAAAGAGAAGACTTCAACAGGCTTTTGGTCAAGCCACCAGTTGATTAAATCAAAGTGGTGGGAGCTTTTGTGGATCGAGAGGCCGCCTGATAGCTCCCGATTTCGGTTCCAGCGTTGAAAATAGCTGGAGCCGTGATACGTATCGATATACCAATTCAAATCGACAGATGTGATACGGCCGATCTTTCCTTCCAGTATCAGCTCTTTTATTTTTGTATGGAAAGGACTGTAGCGGTAATTAAAAGTGACGGTAACGCGCCCTTTGCTTCTTGCTTCGGCCTCCATAATTCGTTTCGAATCGGCTGCCGTTGTTGTCATCGGTTTTTCTGTAATCACGTCGAGGTCATGCTCTAACGCTTTGATAATATAGTCAGCGTGTGTATCATCTCTTCCAGTAACGATGATCACATCCGGCTTCGTTTCTTCCACTAATTTTTCAAATTCACCCTCTGTATACTCTGGTACATGGTCGATTTGCGGAAACTCCGCCTTGCACACCTCAAATCGCTTTGGATCCTTGTCCAGTAACGCGACTAATCGGCTTGTGCTAGCGAATTTTTTAAGCATTGGGTTAATAAACATGTCATTTGCCCGCTTGCTTACCCCGCATACTGCGTATTTTTTCATCCTGTAATTCCCCCTTAGTAATAGAAACGTCGGATTTTGATAGCGCTTTCTACTAGAATCATATCCTATCTTTCTATCCTAAAAAATATAAATTTCAGATATTAAACTAAACAAAACAGTGTTTTTTAAAGGCATATGAAGGACATTTCCGTGTCAGGTTGTTTATGTTGTGTCCTTCACACAATTAAAAGCATCCATCTGCATTAAAAATCTACGCTAAAGAGCTGTTTCGATTAGAGCGTACATCCGCAATGCTTTCAAAACTCTTATATGCGACCCACATATTAAAATACACGAACAAAGTGATTCCAAATAGCGGAATCAAACCTGGTAAATAGATAAGAAAGTAATAGGTGCATAGTGTGCCCACCGCCATGAAGACAACGGTTGCCGGGCGCAAAAAGCCAATCTTTAACGCATGTGTCATATATTGGAATAGCTTTAAATCATAATGAACATAGACCGGTAAGATGTAAAGCAGAAGAATGAAGTAAACCAACCCAAGCATCATCATCACATAATTGATCATCGTATAGAAGGTGCCTTCAAACTGTCGGAAAAATTGAAGGTCAACATACCAAATCAGACCGATCGACGCTATGATGAAGCCTAAGCCATTCGCCCGGAAAAATTCTGTTTTATACGTCCTCCAAAATGTTTTAAAAACAGGGAGATCTTCTTCGCCCATTGCCGTTTGTCGCGCCATTGCAAACATGGCAACCGTGCTGGGGACCACGCCCAGAACGATGCCGCCTAAGAGCGTAAAGCCGACCCATAATAGATTGATATAAGCAAAATGGGTGATCCATTTACAAAGACGATAGATGCCAGTTAATAAACGGCTCATTTCCATTTTGAGTTCCTCCTTTTCATTAGTTAGTGAGGACTGTCCCCAGCTTATGCCGATGCCATGTTAGATCATATTCACATATCGGGCGCTTTAAAGTAGTGCTCATAATCGATCTCTCATATGCTGATACATATGTCAGTTTTCTCTAATAGTTTAGGGTATCCTTTCATCGTGTATACCTTGTATCGCCCTGCGATATGCGCTTCATTTATTGCCCGGGCAATCGGAACACATAGAGCGCAGGGTAATGGCACCTAAAGCCCAGTGTCACGATCCCGATAGGCAATCAAGCCTTCAATAAAACCCAGGAATATTGCCACAAGCTCAAGGTATTCCGCTAAAAAATTAATTGAACATGTTCCCATGTTTTGTTCAAGATTTCAAGCCGCTTGTGCTGATGCCATCAACGATATAGCGTTGGAAAATAAAGAAAATGATGAACACTGGTAAGAGGCTTAGTGTTGACATTGCAAACATTGCCCCCCAGTTGGTCACAGAGTTTGGATCGGAAAATAGTTTTAACGCTAATGAAACCGGGTATTTTTCAGGTGTTGATAAATAAAGCAGCGGTCCCATGAAGTCATCCCAACGCCAGTAGAAAGAGAAAATCGCTGCAGTCATCATCGCCGGTACAACCAATGGGCAGATGATTCGGAAAAAGATGCCGAATGTACTGCAGCCGTCAATTTTCGCTGCCTGGTCAAGCTCAGTTGGTATCGTTCTGATAAATTGCATGATCAAAAAGATGAAAAATGGCGCTCCAAAAAAGGTCGGCAGGATCAGCGGAAGATACGTATCGACCCAGCCAAATTTATTAAACATAATATATTGCGGAATCATGACCATCTCATATGGAAGCATCATCGTCAGCATCATAAACACAAACCAGAATTTCTTCCCGACAAATTTAATCCGTGCAAAACCGAAGGCAATGATCGTTGAAGAAAGCACACTGCCGATCGTCGAAATCAAGACAATGATAAAGGAGTTTTTAAAAAACGTTGTAAACGTGATACCGCCAAAGCCATTCCAGCCTTCCACATAATTTTCAAATTGGAACACATCTGGGATCAGCTTATGGGCATCAACAAAGACGGCTGAGCTTTCTTTAAAGGAGCTCCCTACCATCCAAGCTAACGGATACAGCATCAACAATGTAAAGATGATCATTAACGTATGCTGGATGATTTTTTTTCGCTTTTTATGTTTCGTCATAAACACCCTCTCCTTTCCTTATTTTTGATCGGCTTCATAATGCACCCAATGGTCGGAGCTCTTAAAAATGAGTGCGGTAAAGATCGCAATGATGATCAGCATGACCCATGCCAGTGCAGAGCCGTAACCCATTTCAAAGAATTCGAATGCTCTGCGATACATATAAAGAACAAATAACACCGTGCTGTTCATTGGACCGCCATTCGTAACAATGAAGCTTGGCGTAAAGGCCATAAACCCTTGGATGACCTGCATTACCGTGTTAAAAAGGATGACCGGTGTCAAAAGCGGAATTGTAATTTTGAAAAATTGCTGGATCGGGCGAGCACCATCAACACTTGATGCCTCATAAAAGGTTTTTGGAATATTGCGCAGGCCTGCCAAGAAAATCAGCATCGAGGAGCCGAATTGCCAGCCGTATAACACGATCAACGTCCAAATTGCTGTGTCCGGGTCACCCAGCCATGAATGGGTCGGAAGCCCAAGTGAAGCTAAAATCGAATTAATCGCGCCATCATTGCCAAACAGCTGTCGCCACATAATCGAAATCGCAATGCTGCCGCCAACAACAGACGGCAAATACAGCAAGGTTCGATACAAGCCAACCATTTCTACAATTTTATTTAGTGCCAATGCAACTAAAAGGGCAAAAACAAGTCTGATTGGCACTGCGATGCCCGCATAGAAAAAGGTTGTCTTCATCGAAGTCCAAAACATTTTGTCATTCGTAAACATCCGTTCATAGTTTTCAAATCCAATCCATGTCGGTGTCCCAAGCAAGTCATATTTCGTAAATGAAAGATACAATGAATAGAGGATTGGAAACAGTGTTAAGGCAATCAATCCAATGATGAAAGGCGAAATAAACAAATAGCCGGTTACATTTTCGTATTCCGATTTTTTCCCTTTACGCTTGATCACTTGCAGGGCCGGCTTCTTTGGAAGATCAGCAGCAGGTTCCGCTTTTTTCGGTATCATAGTCTCATCTCGCTTTCACTTCAGTTTTTTTTCGGATCATTCATTTTGAAGATCAATCTCCGATATGGTTCAGCTTTTAAAAAAGTGGCCCTAAAAAGGACTTAGGGCCACGTTCCCGTTATCGGTTTAAAATTTCTGTTGCTTGCTCTCTAAATTGCTTGGCCCCTTCTTTTGGTGATAATTCACCATAAATCACAAGCTCATCAATCTCTGCTAACTTTTGAAGCACCTCAGCCGATGCCGGCGGGAAATTGCTGTCGATTGGTGTGCTGTTTTCGGCAACCAAATTGATATAATCAAATACCTTTTTATCTTCTTCACTCAAGTTTGGCTCCATCGCATCTCTCATTTCCTGCTTAATCGGCACCCCGCGGTCCGATCCGCCGATTTCATATACTTTGCTGTTGTTGATAAAGAAATTAATAAACTTGGCTGCTTCCTCCTTATGCTTCGAGCTTTCACTAACAGACCAAAGCATCGCTGGTTTTAAATACATTCCTTGCGCATTTCCTTCACCAGGAAGCAGGGTTAAATCAAGCGGCTTTCCAGCAGCGCTTGTAAGCGCACCTACTTGGTTGGACCAACGAATATCAAAAGCTGCGTCACCGTGAACGATTAATTCATCCTCCACCCCTTTGATTTGTTGGATGACATCATAACCTGGTGCTACCCCTTTATCGACCATATCTTTATTCATGGTGAAAAAGTCTTCCAATAATTGATCATCGTCATAGCCTAAGTCTGTTCCATCCTCATTGAACAGCTTGAAGCCTTTTTCCCGTAAGTAATATTCAAAAATATTGCCAGGCTCCAGCAATCTCGTGCCATATGTGTCGAGTTCCTCATGAACCTTTGTAGAAATGGCGATGAAATCCTCCCATGTCCAGTTTTCATTTGGAAGCTGTGCCCCAGCCTCTTCTAGCATTGCTTTATCATATATCGCTGCAAGCGCATTTGTCCCAGTTGGAATTCCCAATAGTTTTCCATCTTGTGTACCTGATGCCATAATCGTTTCACTGACCCCTTCAACATCGATCGTTCCATTTTCAACAAACTCTGTTAAATCAGCTAATAACCCCTTATCAGCATACTGATTTAAGTACTCGCCGAAATTTTGCTGCATAATATCAGGCAAGTTGTTCCCGGAAGCTTGAGCCGCCATCTTTTCAAAATACCCGTCAAACCCGGTAAACTCCGGCTCAATTTTGATATGCGGATTTTCTTTTTCATATAACTTAATGATTTCTAATGTTTGATCATGCCGGCTTTGTGAACCCCACCACGTCATGCGCAGCGTAATCTTATCCCCATCCTCTTCTTTGCCGCCGCTGCTTGATGAAGGTTTGTCTGAACACGCAGACAATACTAAACTCAGAATCAACATCAATACGAGTAACAACTTCTTCCCTTTCATCCCTGTGATTACCCCCTTTGATTTGAAAAGCGCTCCGGTTTTGTTTTGAAAACGCTTTCTATATGTATCATAAAATATCTTTCTTTTCTGAAAAATGAAAATTTCAGTCATTGAGGTGTACAAAACAGTGTTTTTAGACACGGTGGTTGAGCTTGGTTACTTTTGGTGCGGCATGATCATTTAATTTGGGGCTTGGATAAAGGACTTGCTGTTTTGGAAGGGAGGATCTTTTAACTTTGGGTTGGAATCTCTCTTCTTTAGTTTGAATCTCTTAAATTTGGACCGGAATCTCAAATCTTTGGATTAAATCTTGTAACTTGACGTGTAATATGAAACATCCGAGCCCACATTTTGGCTGACCTCGTACCCGTTTGTGAGCCCGAACCCATTTATTTTGCAACCTTTCCTAAGAATCTTGCAACTTTGATTAATAATTTTGCAACTTTCCTTATTTTTCATGCAACTTTTTAAATGATTCTAGCAATTTGAGGCCTGATTCTAGCATTCTCTATAAACAGATTATATCCGGGTCGGCAGCTGATTTTTGTATTCAGTTGGCGTAAAACCTGTATATTTCTTGAACACTTTGCCAAAGTACCTTGGGTTTTGGCCAAAGCCGACTGCTTCGGCGATTTCGAGCATTTTTCCTTCATGTGCTTGGGTTTCGATCAGCTCAATGGCTTTTTCTACACGGAGATTGACGAGATAGCTGGAAAATTTCGTGCCCGTTTCCTTTTTGAATAGCTTTCCGATATAGTCTGGATTCATATAAAACACTTCATTGGCGATTTTTGATAGGGTCAGCGTTTCATCGGCAAAGTTTTCTTCGACATATTTGATGACATTTTGGATAATTTCACATTGCGATTCCTTTGCCCGGTCATAGTTTTGCAGGGCTATTTCACGGGAGATCGTTTCAATAAACTGTTTGATTTGCTCCAATGTATGAAACTCCTGAAAAAAGATGATCTTTTGAAAAAGGTTGTCTCTTGTTTCTTTTTTCGACTGCCTTAATATTGACATAAAGAGCTCTAGACAATGGGATTTCACGACATTGACTTCAAGTTTTTCCTTCTGGAGCCTCTCAAAGAATTGCTGTAAATAATCATTAAGTTCCTCCAGATTTCCGCTTCTTATCGCAAAGATGAGATCCTCGTGATCAAAGAGCTGTACAGGCTCAACCTCCAGCTTTTCCTTAGACATATCTTTGGCTGAAATGATGCTTCCATGCCCTAAATAAAACCGTTGTGTCAAACAATCCAGCGCTTCATGATACAGTTTTCTCAGCTGACTGATGCTGCCTGCATGACTGATCGCTGTGGTGAAGTCAAGCCTGTAGACATTTGCGAAAAGCTCTTGGACAGGTTTCATCATCTCGATTAGCTCTTGATCTGAGTGGTTCTCACATAGCATGACGATTCGTTCGCCAATCGTTGTGCAGAGGTGAATGATTTGCTGACTTAGCTTCTCGGTGACAATCTCCTTTAAGGCAAAAATCGTTTCAAAGTCATGCTCACCATCAATCTCCAAGACAAGTAATTTAAACTGCTCACTTGTTGTTCTGATTTCAAAGAGCTGACTAAAATATTCCCAATCGAGAACCTCGTATTTCTTATCTGTTATAAACTCCTTTAAAAATTGCTCTTTTGCTATCGGTAAGACGTTTTGCAGCTTTGTTTTCATCCCGGCAACGAATTGATCCTTCTGTTTTTGTTCCTCCAATTCCTCGATAATCTGCTTGAGTGCTTCTTCGATTTTCACCTCATTGCTCGGCTTCAGTAAATAATGCTTCACCCCGTATTGCATCGCGGTCTTGGCAAAATCAAATTCGTTATAGCCTGAGAGAATAATATATTTGATCGCCGGAAAAAGCGGATAAATCCTTTTAATCATTTCCACGCCATTAAGATTAGGCATTTTGATATCGGTTATCACAATATCCGGCGGATTCTTCATGATGAAATCAACGGCAAGTTGTCCATTGCGGCATTGCCCGATCAATCTTGTCCCGCAGCCTTGCCAATCAACAAGCGATGAAATTCCTTCCAAAATGCTTAGTTCATCATCAACTAACAACACGTTATACATCACATTCACCCCGTCTTATATGGTATTGTGATCGTTACCCTTGTCCCGTTTCCTTTCTCACTTTCTAGTTGAAGACCATATGCCTCACCGAACATTAACTTCATTCGTTCATTTATGTTTCGTAAACCAATCCCCGTTCCTTTTGGCTTTATTTCTCCTTTAAAAATGGCCTTTATCGTTGCATCATCCATCCCAGGGCCATTATCCTCGATCACGATTTGCAATGTTTCGTCATCATGTGTAAAAATCGCAACGGCAATCTTGCATTCTGAATCAATTTCTTCGAGGACATGCTGGATAGCGTTTTCGACAATCGGCTGTATCGATAGCTTTGGAATGTAAACATGTTCAATTTCAGCCGGGCACTCCAGTGTAAAATGCAGGCGGTCATGATAGCGGTAGTGTTGAATCGTAATATAATCCTGTACAATTTGCAATTCATCCTTGATTGTAATGAGCGGCTCCTTTTTGCTGATGATGTTACGCAGCATATTGGCCAATGCTTCCGTCATTGTTGAAATTTTTTGCTGCTTGTTGATTCTGGCAGCCCAGTTGATGGAATCTAGTGTATTGTATAAAAAGTGAGGATTCATTTGTGATTGCAAGGCTTTGTATTCCGTTTCTTTGATGACTAATTGCTTTTGGTAGTTTTCTTTTATTAACTCATTGATTTGATCCATCATGCTTTGAAAATCCCTATGCAGCTGTCCGACTTCTTGATTCGAATACGCTACCTCCTTAAAAGCAGAATGTTCAAATCCCTCTGTTTGCACCTGCTTCATTTTTTCGGTTAAATCCTCAAGAGGCTTGGAAATCGTTGCTGCTGCTCTTCTGCTTAGAATAATCGTTAGCGCCAGCATAAATAAAAAGCATAAAGCCATTAATAGCTTAATAATTTTCGTATCTCCCATTATATTGTCAAACGGAATAATATTAAAATAGGTTAAATTCGACGTTTTTGAGGTTTGATAGACGACCATGTATTCCTTCCCATCAATCTGTCTGAAATCGTAACCGCTTCCACTTTCTACTTTTGGAATCTCATCAAGTTTATTGAAATCACTCATATATAACACGTCACCGTCTTTTTCAATGACAAAATGATTATCAGATGGAAAGTTTAAGCTTTCTTGAATCAGTTTATTCATATCAATGGTAATGATTAACGTTCCAAGTGTGCCTAATTCTACATTTTCTTTTTTTCTAATCAATCGTGCAGTCATTAACCGATTTTCATCTTCCATGGCAGACAAGACATTTGCTCCCTGCGCGGCTACCGCTATAGGCAGGACCTTTTCAGCATCGTTCTCAACCTTTGTATTAAAACCGGCCGTAAACTTTTCACCATCCTGATCAATGATCTGAATAAAAGCGATGTATTTTTCTTGGGTTGCATAATTGACGAGTGTATTTAATAGCTTGGATTTGGTGACATAGTTTTCGTATTTTAACTGATTCTTATTAATTTTCTCCAAAGAATCCTGTACCACATTATCGGTGCTGATTTGTAATGATAACTTCTCCATCCTCGTCAGTTCCTTATCTAACACCGTTGAGGAAACCTGGATAATGTTTGCCGACTCTTCATAAATTTTCTTTATGTACATATTCGAGAAAAAATTAAAAATGATAATGCCAATCAAGCAGAAGACTAATAATAGCAATAACGAAATGGAGAAGATTTGATCCTTGATTTTGAAGTTATCGTAGAAAGGTTTTATCTGCATGTTATCAATCCTTACTTAACATCAATTTCCTTCCTATTCGACATAAAAAAATGATTTTCCTTTTTTTCATTTCATATTGTCCTTCCTTCATAAAATAGTGCATAATTATGGGATTTAATGTTAAAATTAGGATATTGTTTTGAGCGGAAGGATGTGTTTTACATGCCTAATTGTCAAAATTGCGGAAAGCAATGGACATGGAAGCAGACAGTGAAATCATTGTTCAAATTCAATTGTCCATATTGTGGTAAAAAACAATATGAAACTGCCTCATCAAGGAGACGAAGAGATATCTTTTCTTTTTTGCCATTACTCAGTTTACCGATCAATTCATTTGTTCATTATAGTTGGATAACAGTATTGATCTCCTTGCTCATCATGATTACGCTCATATTCGCCGTTTATCCGTTTATGATTAGACTGTCTAATAAAGAAGAACCACTTTGGTAAATTAGAAATTGAAGACGGCGTGTAATTGGTAAACACGCCTTTTATTAACAATAAAAACTGTTCCTTGATGAAGAACATCCCTTCTGTTTCCCCTTGGGGTTTTTGTCCTTGATCCATCATTTTTTTATGCTCTTGGCAGCAGCCCGGCACCAATGAGCCCTGCTTTTTGATCCAGTAAGGCAGGTCTTAAGATGAAGGAATTTCTTAAGCTTGGATACAAATATTGCTTTGTTTTTTCAATTAATGGCTTAAGGATAAGGTCCTTCGATTTCATGACACCTCCGCCGATTACCAGCACTTCCGGGTTTACGGTATGAACGATGTTCGCCAAGCCGATTGCAAGGTAGTTGATTGCTTCGTCCAAAATAGCCTGAGCTTCCTTGTTGCCCTGCTCTGACAGCTGGAAGACACCTTGGGCGCCGTTTGTGATGCCTAAACGCTCCTGTCCGATTCTGCCAATGGCTGTGCCGCTTGCCAGCCCTTCTAAAGCTCCTTTATTTAAGCCTGGGCCCTGGTAGGCATTCGGGTCCGGATTGACGATCATATTGCCGATTTCTCCGCAATTGCCCTGGGCACCTGAGACAAGCTGCCCACCGATGACATAGCCGCCGCCAATGCCGGTGCTCACTGTAATGAAGAAGACGCTGCTTGCTCCCTTTCCAGCACCAAGCGTTGCCTCCGCAAGAGCTGCTGCATTTGCGTCGTTTTCAAGCTTGACAGGCAGGCCGGTTTTCTCTTCCAGGATTTTGACTAGCGGGACATTCACCCAGCCTGGCAGGTTTGGCGGTTCAATGATGATCCCTTCATGCGGGTTGAGCGGTCCTGGAGAGCCGATGCCCACTGCTTTTATGTCGTACTGCGCTTGTAGCTTGTCGATGACCTCAGCCATATTGTTTATTGCATACTCCGGCCCCTTTTCCGCCTCCGTTGGGCGGCTATGCTCCTCTATAATTTCTCCCTGTTCATTAAAAAGGCCGATGCGCAAGTTTGTGCCGCCTAGGTCGATTCCGATTGTGTACATGGTCTATTTCCTCCTTAGGGCTTCCCAAATCCAATTTCTATCATCTAGTTTATCAGGATCACAAAATATTGAAAGCGTTTTTTATTTTTTAGCGAGCTATACCCAAAACTGGTAGATTCATGAAATAATTGTAAAAATGCTACTGTTAATCGATTTCTACTGGTTCCTTTTCATATTTTTCTAGAAAATCGGCTAAAACTAAATCCAATCAATCAGATTTATTGATCTTCACAACATTCATCTAAACGTTTACAAATGAAATGATCAATCTCTATATAAATATTAGAAACTTTTCTTTTATCTTGCAAACTATAAAAGACCTAGAAAAAATAAGTGAAAAACAAAATGGGAAAAGAGTTTTTAGCTCTTTTCCCATTTTGTCAACAGCCCCGATTGAAGATCCTTTTGTCATGCTTATTGAACTAACACGCCCAATCGAACAAGAAGAAAAATGTAAAACTACTGCAAAAATAACTTCTCAGTTACCGCATACTTTTAAAAATTTCACTTTTCTTATTATAAATGATTTGCTCGTTTTTTATTTCCAATATAAAGTACGACTCCGCCAAAACCTAGGATCATGAATCCCAGCAGTAAAAGATTATGCACCGATGTAGCAGTTGCTGGAAGCTCATTTTTTTCCATGTTTACTGGCTGTTGGGTATTTTTATCCGAATCAACCTGTTTATTCCCATCGGATGAATTAGGATCGTTTTCCGTCTTTTCACTGTCAATTTCTGATTCCTTGTCTGTTCCTGATCCCTTGTTATCTGAATCCTTATCCTGATTATCCGTTCCTGAATCCTTGTCCTTGTCATCATCTTCATCAGGCGTTGTGACAGGAGCTGTTTTGTCCATGTTAACTTCAAAACTTTTATAAGCTTCAACATTACCTGCGTTATCAATGCTTCTATAATCAACAAGGTTCTTACCAACAGCAAAGGAGTTAATAGGTTCAGTATATTCCGTCCATTCACCTTCATTTATTCTGTATTCTGTTTTTGCTACTCCAGAATGTTTATCAGAAGCTGATAGTGTGATGGAAACATCTTTATTTGTTTTATTTGTTGGAACATCGCTTGCTGTTGAAACAGGTGCCGTCTTATCGATTTTAACTGCTTCACTTTTTACTTCTTCTTCATTCCCGGCTTTGTCGATGCTCTTATATTCAATGGTATGAATACCTTCGTTTTGTAATTTAAATGCCTTCGTATACTGGTTCCAATCACCATTATTTAGTTTATATAATGTTTTAGCAACTCCCGATTGATCATCAGTCGCATGTAATGAAACATTGACATCACTAGAGTACCATTCATTACCCTTTGGTGAAGAAGATTGTCGTTCTATTTTTGTTACAGGCGGTGAGCCTATAGTAATACGGTAATTGCTTTTGCTTACTTCTCGGTAATCGTAATTACCTTTTTTATCATATAAATAAATGCGATCTATTTTCCATTCACCTTCACCCTTATCCTTCTCAACGCTATAGGTACCCTCATATTTTCTGGTTTTAGAGTTATAGTTGAGGGGAATCCCTATAACATAAGCGTTTGGATTAGCGTTTGGATTTATATACTCAACAAACACACGACTAACCCCTGCTTCATGGTCTGTCACATCTGCCGAGATCTTAACTTTATCACCAACCGTAGCCTCTTTCGGCGATACTGTAAAACTATGTAATGTCGGTGGTGTATCGTCAAAACCGGTTCCGTATACTTTGATACTATAGTTGCTTAAATCTCGGTATTCATTAGTATCTCTTTCATCATATTTATAATTTGGATCGCTTTGAAAAGAATACTCATTACCTTGATTATCATATACATAAATGGAAGTTAAGTGCCATTTGACGTCACGATCATCCTTTTCAACGTTGAAGGTACCCTCATATTTTCCAGTTGTAGAGTTATAGTTGAGGTCAATACTTTTAGCAGAGTCAGATTCGTATAGAGTTGAATAATAAACTCTTACATTTTTAACCCCTGTTACATCATTTGTCACATCAGCCGAAATCTTTACTTTATCACCAACTGTAGCCTCTTTAGCCGATACTGTCACACTATGTAATGTCGGTGGTGTAACGTCTGGAATCCCGTATACGTTAATATCATAGTTGTTTAAATCTCGGAATTCGTAATTATCTCCTTCCTTATAATGATTATATCCTTTGTTATAAAATCTATAATTATGATTTTGATTATCATTTACATTAATTAAGGTTACTCTCCATTTACCTTCAGCATCATCCTTTTTAACGTTGAAGGTACCCTCATATTTTCTGGTTGTAGAGTTATAGTTGAGAGCAATTTCTTTACCACCACTAGATTCGGTTGCATGATACCAAAGACTTACATTTTTAACCCCTGTTACATCATTTGTCACATCAGCCGAAATCTTTACTTTATCACCAACTGTAGCCTCTTTAGCCGATACTGTAAAACTATGTAATGTCGGTCGTGCAATATCCCCTTGTGCAAAGCTTGTTACTGCTGGAGATAATAAGGATAAAATCAACAATAAAACCGTTATTTGCGCAAAAAAACGTTTCTTCCAAACTATCATAAAACCGTCTCATCTCCTCTACTTTATAATTTCAGAAGTTACTTCTTATCAAATGAAACTTCTCCACCCTCCCTATTTATAATTTAAACCCAATTAAATATAATAAATTTTATTTTTTTTCAAAAGATTCAAATTACATATGTTTACTAAGACTATATTACCAATTAATACCACCAAATAATTCATGGTTTCGCAGCTGATAAAAATAGTTGAATAGCGATAAACTCTCCCCTTTTAAGTTAAATTGGTTTAACGTACGTATAAAAATGCATCAGATATAAAGGTACCACCTATCTTTCAGTCATGATTCTTAATGGCCCTTTCGTTGAAGAAAATCCGGAAACGTTGAATGAATACTCTACATAATCACAACTATCAAAAGTAAGCAAAAAGGCCAAAACCTTATATCAAGGGTTTGGCTCTTGTCCGTTTTTTATCAATTATGCAGGATTTTATACATCATTGATTTATCAATGTTTTGCATCTCAAAAAGCCTGGAAACTAGAACTAAAAATAATAGAAAAAAGAGATATTAACATAAATTATGGTTAATACTGTTTCTATAGCTGGGAGACAGGAATATAAAACGTCTCTAACAATATTCACGAAATAAAAGAGGGATTTTGTTATGAAACCAAATTTTGACTTAACGAGTAAGGGGCTTTGGTATCCAATTACTCTTAGTCTGATTCTACTCGTCTTTATTTTGTTCATGCCGAAGAGAGTAAGCAAACAAGAAATCTATACTACGTTTGGGGTGATTGGCTACATCGTGTGGACAGTGGATATGACATTGGGTGACCCACTTGACTTTTTTAATGTAGGAAGCGGTAAGGTAACAGCCGTTCCGGAACTGTTTCTGTATGGCATGATTCCGGGTTTGATCGCTATAATTTTTGTTAATTTTTATAATGAAGCTCATAAATGGACTTCTATTATTGGCTTTACACTAGGCTCGTATTTATTGAATTGGTTTGCCGTACAGGTTGGTATCATGAAACTTAATAACTGGCAAACCTGGTATTCGATTCCGATCTTTTTTGTTGTCTATGCCTTTTTTCTTCCATTGCATATACGATTTATTAAAAAATTAAAGGAGGTGTGATCATCTCCTTTTTAAGAAAAAAGAATCTTCAATCGAAGATTCTTTTCTCTATGTTATTTGAAACGATGTGCAAACCTTTACAAATTGCGTTCCAGATTTTCTTTCAAATCAACTCGTTTTGACCTTTCTTTCATTTCCAGCGTTTTTATACTTCACTTTATTTTTATATCCAACTGGATTGTTCCCCCATAATTGCATCGATTTCCAGCCTGTTAACTGCTCAACCACTGTTCGAGTTTTGCTGTCCATTTTATTCAATGAACCGCCAGCTTTAAGTCGGTTGATTTCATTTAATAAAATCGTATGGGATTCCTTTGTTAATTTGTATCGATAAGAGATGATTAAGCCTCCAATAAGGAAGAGCAATGTTCCAATTGTAAGAATGGCCATAATAGCATTTAGTGCCGATTGTGTTTGTGCCGTTTCTCCTGACACAAAACCTGCTTTTTCTAATATGACACCAACAAGGAAGATTGCAAGTGCTTGCGACGCTTTGCGGATAAACGTCATCATGCCGGCAAACACCCCTTCTCTTCTTTGCCCAGTAAGGACTTCATCAATATCCGGTATAAAGGAATAGTTATTCCACGGGATGTAATTCAAGCCTCCACGACCAAGTCCTGCGACACCAATCAAAATAAATAACATCACCATTAAATTAGAAGGATTCGCGTAATAGACTGTTAAATAACCAACGACTCCTGCCATAAAGAGCAAAATGGCCACCCGGTATGCCGGGGCAGGATTTAACTTGATTGTGATCGACATCGCTAACCATACACCAAGAATTTGCAATAAATACATGACCGTCATCAAGTTGGAGGCAACAATGGCATCTTGTGCCAGCGAAAAAATAATAAAATACGTAAACACGGCATTAAAGATATCCTGACTTAAATAGGCGCCTAAATACATCCCTAAATGCTGTCTAAAGGTTCTGACTCTCAATGTCGATAATAAATCGACATAAACCTTTTTCACGTTTTCAAGGAATGGAAGCTTTTCCTCCGCTCCCTCTTCACGAAGGATATCTTCTAAAGGTCTCTCCCAAGTAAATTTATACACAAACGTTAATACACAAATAAAGATAACGGTAAAAATTCCGCCAGTGTAAAGAAATGTTGCTGGATCATCTTTGCCAAGCGCTTCTACTAATCTACCAGGAATAAAGGCTGCGAAAACGGCCGATAGCTGAGCAGTAAACATGCGAGCACCAGTGAATCTTGAGCGTTTCTTATAATCTGATGTCATCTCTGCTGCTAAAGTTTCATAAGGGATTAACACCATTGTATAAACAATTTCAAATACAATATACGTGAGTAAATAATACCAGTAGCTCATCCCGCTGACCCAAATAAAGGTATAACTAATCACTAAAGGAATTGAAATTAATAAGAAAAACCTTCTTCTGCCAAATTTTCTCCCCAATTTGGTTTTATGAAAATTATCGGTTATGTACCCCATTACCGGCGCTGCAATGGCATCGACAAAACGGGCGATCGCAAAAATCGAACCTGCTTGTACAGGTGTCAACCCGCAAAAGGTCGTATAAAAATATAACAACCAAGCTGCTGTTAACGCAAAAGCACCCGCACCTAAGAAATCAGTAGAACCGTATGCAACATAATTTACTAAGTTAATTTTTCTATCCTTCATTTCGATAACCTCCTCATTCCATGTTAAAAACGTTTTCAAAAAGAGATACATTCTCCGATTTTTCTTTTTGTTATGTCATAATGGATTTTTGTTCGTAGAAATTTTATTTGACGATAAGGGATCGATTCCATAAGGTATCGATTCCACAATTTAACCGCTAACATTAACCGCTTTCAAATAAGTGTGTTAGTATAGGTATTAGGAATTTTTTACAAGTCTTGTTTTTCCATCTATGAAGCTACAATCCTGTTGTTCCACATTACTTTGTATCACATACTCAATCATTTGAAAAGCCTTTCAATTTTTATTAGCAGACGCCATTTAAGAATATGCTGTTCCGTTTAGAGCATAAATGCATAACGTTTGTATTTTTCTGTTTAAATCCCATTATGTTTGTTTATTTCCCTTTTTGTTTTTGATTATACTTACATTAGCGCTTTAGGTCAATAATTTCTATCAATTTTTTTATAAATATTTAAATATAGACGTTTCAGCTACAATTTGAAACGAAAGTGAACAAAAATAAACAAATAAAAACCAACTATAACCTGAAGATATTATTTACTAACCTTTTTAAACGGCTCTTTGTTTCTATGAAAAAAGAGTTGCCTCAACACCCCTCATACTCTATCAAGCTATCATGGTTCAGATCCAGTTAAAGAAGAAATATACAAGTTTATGTTGTATTTAGTGTAAACACCTAAATTCAGGCTTATTTCCTAGGCAAATGTCCATAACTATCCATTCCTTTTGCATATAGTGTAATTGTGTAGAAAAGAAAACAGCATTAATTTTTAACTTAGTAAAAGGAGTGTTTTACTTGTATTACTACGATTACCCAGGAATGAATATTCACGGTATAAACCAATATGAAAACCTTGATAGACAACAGCCATTAGGGAAGCCTTACGGCGGACAGGGTTATGGACAAAGATTTGGTCAAGGGTACGGACAAGGTTATGGACAAGGTTATGGACAAGGATTTGGACCGGGTTTCTATCCACCACGACCTCCTCGTTGCCGCTGGGTTCGCGAATGTAGATGGGTTTACCGTTGCGGCCCTGGTGGCGGCTTTTACTCTTATGACTATGATGACTATGATGACAACGACTAATTTGGTTTTAGCGGATATCTTTAAGAGCATTGAATATAACGAAAAAGGATCTCCTAGAAGATCCTTTTTCGTTTCTATATCTTTATTTTCACAAATTTCCGCTTCCCAACCTGTACGATTAAATCATTTGTTACAGTAACCTGTAATTGTGTATCCTCGACCTTGTTACCATTTAATTTAACCCCTCGATTTTCAATCATTCTCCGTGCTTCGCTTTTGGATGTGAACATGTTTAAGGCCATAAGCAAATCGATGATCGAGATCTCAGTCATTCCTTGCCATTCAACTACCGGTATCTCATCGGGAAGTGTTCGTTGTTGAAAGACAGAAACAAAATGCTGTTCAGCTTTTTCAGCCGCTTCTTGGCCATGGTACATGCGGACGATCGTTTTGCTAAATAGCATTTTTGCATCTCTAGGGTGCAATTTCCCTGTGTTTACTTCGTCTTTGATCATTTGAATTTGCTCAGGTGTACAATCTGTTACCAATTCGAAGTATTTCATCATTAGTTCATCTGGAATGGACATCGCTTTTCCGTACATTTCTTGCGGGCTCTCGTCGATGCCGATGTAATTTTTCTTTGATTTTGACATCTTCTCTACACCGTCAAGTCCCTCTAATAACGGCATGAGCAGTGCAACTTGCTTTTCTTTTCCGAATTTCTCTTGAAAATGCCGTCCCATTAAGATGTTGAAATGCTGATCGGTCCCGCCGAGCTCAATATCACATTCCAATTCAACCGAATCATAGCCTTGCATTAACGGGTAGAAAAATTCATGCAGAGAAATCGGTTTTCCGAAAGCAATCCGTTCTTCAAAGTCATCTCTTTCTAAAAGTCTGGCAACGGTGATTTTTCCCGCTAATTGAATCACATCCTCAAAATTCAATTTAGACAGCCACTTCGAGTTGTAATGCAGCTCTACCTTTGACATGTCAATAATTTTGGCAAATTGTTCGAAGTAAGTCTTCGCATTGTGTTGAACCTCTTCATCGGTTAATTGCTTTCTCGCAACGGACTTTCCTGTCGGATCACCGATTTTTCCGGTAAAGTCGCCGATAATCAGTTGAATCATATGGCCATTTTCTTGAAATTGTCGAAGCTTGTTTAAAACGACCGTATGACCGAGATGGACATCTGGAGCAGACGGATCCAGCCCCAGCTTTATTTTTAATGGCCGATTTTCAAGAATGGACGTTGCTACTTTCTTTTCTAACTCTTCACTTGGTATGATTTCTTGTACACCTTGGCTGTAAATCGCCATCTGCCTTTTGACTTCATTTCTCTGTTCAGCAGTTAATTGTTTCATTATTTTTCCCTCCTAAAAATGAATAGAAAAAAACCACATCCCGAAAAAGGGACGTGGTTAAACTTTTGCACGCGGTACCACCCTTATTGAAGAATATCATTCTTCCGCTCAATGATTAACGGTCACCCGTTCTTTGCGGCAATTTCGCAAAGAAAGCTCCAGGAGTGTATTCGTGTTATCTTTGTGTCGATTCGCACCACCCATCGACTCTCTGATTACAGGGAGATAACGACTACTTCTTTTCCTCTCAGCGCTTTTTTCCTATTAAATTAAAACTGATTTTCCCGAATGATTCTCCTAAGCAATGCCGCCATGCCTTTTTGCTCATCAAGCGTTAATTGTGAGACAATCTCCACTTCACCTTGATGAAATCTCGGATATAGCTCCTCCATTACCTGCTTGCCTTTGTCCGTGATCGTGACAAATGTGATTCTTCGGTCCCTTGTATCCACTTTTCGATAACACAATTCCTTGCGCTCCAGTGTATTCGTAATATTGCTTACGGTTGCTTTTGTTACACCAGCTGACTCAGCTAATTTTTTCGTTTCAACAGAATTTCCGATCCACAAATCATATAGGATGGAAAAGGATGTCCAGGATAACCCATACTTAACAAGCACTTCACGTTCCATTTTATTTCTTAAGCCTTGTGCAATTCGGTAAATATTCGTCACAACAGCAATAGCATCGAGGTTTAATGAGCTAATCGGCGTTTTCGTCAGGAGATTGATTGTATCGATCTCTTCGGGCAGCAATTCTCCCGCTTCGTTAAACGAATGGATGTTCCTCACCTCGTGAATTTTCATAATCGTTAGCTATGAAACGATTTTAGCAGATGGAATGTAAGAATGCAACAATTTAACTTTTTTCTTAAGCTTGCCTTCTTAATATGGCATTATCGCCCGCTAATACCATATTAATGGCAATGATCATAAAAAGTACTTTTAAAAATTCCATTTCCATTTATATTCCTCCCTTTATAAAAAGTAAAAATAAAGAGGCCTTTGCCATCTAATTAGGCAAAGGTCTCGCTAAGCATAGTTATATACCAACAAAGCCGATGGCGTAATCCATCGGCTTTGTTTCAATGCTACTCCCCTTTACGAGGATTCATATTGTCCCTATAGGGTTACGAAGCTTACCAATCTGCTCTACTTCAACCACCACATTATCTCTTGACTTTATTGGGCAACTTCCAGCAGGCGTTTGGATAAACTAATGGTGGAAGAAGGATTTCTCCCTGATCTGGAATCAAGGTCGTTGTCGGTTTAAAAACAAAAGCAGTTCTCTGAGGTTAGCTATTCCCCCAGTCTCTGTAGTGATTTCTGCATCTCGTCCCACTTAATCCAACTGTTCCTTCTATCACTTTATCAGCTTGGAGGGAACATAATAATAGCACCTACACTTAGCGCAAAAATACGGAACAGGTACATAGGTACTGAGAACAACCAGAACTGTGGAAGCTTATATTTACCCATTCCTAAAATCATAGCAGGCATACCATCAACTGGCATGTACCCGCCGTTCCATCCAGATATTACAACTGCAATTGCGGCAGCAGCAGGATTAAGTCCCAAACTAATGCTGGTTGCAATAGCGATTGGCGCAAAGATGTATACAGAACCCATATTTGAACCAGTAAAAGTAGCACAGGTACTAGTTAGAAGTGCGAAGATGAAGATAAGAATGAATGGATGGATATTAGTACCTAATGAATTCGCCACAGCCTCTCCGATCATAGCTGTAAATCCAGAGTTAGCCAAAGCGTCAGCAACGCCGATAACACCAGCCATCATAAGGATTACAGGTGCACCCATATTATCTCGAACTTCCTTGAAGTCAAGTACGTTGATTATTAGTAAGAATGCTCCTGTAAGGCCAGGGATTACATAGGCAGCATTGCCCAACACGTTCATAAGCATCATACCAATAACACTTACGATAAATGCAGCGATGGTGCAGTATTCCTTCCATGCAGGCATAGTCTCAATCTCAGTCGTAACCGCCACCTCATCATATCCAGAAGCTTCCGTAATTGGATGATCCGGTAGAAGACGATAAGCAAACAAACTCCATACCAAGAAACCAAGAGAAAGGATGAAATTCACTACAGCAAATTTCGACATAGACAGCCCGTCGGTATAACCTGCCGTTTCCAGTACGCTAACAGTAACACCATATAAGAGTGCTACATTGAAAGGAATCAAAGGGTGGTTAGTAGCAAACCCCAAAGGCATCATCAGTTTGGACGTAGGCATTTTTTTATTGTAAGGGATAGTAGATATCAAAGATAGAATCAGTACATAGTAACCAGTGGAACCGGTACCTGCTAAACTGGCACCAAGCATAACTACCACGAGCAAAAGAGCATAGCTCTTATAACCGCCCTTATTTACCAAAGCAAGCATAGAGGACTGAACCTTACCAATCAAACTAGTCTTCATTAGTCCCGCCATAACAACCATAAAGCCAGCGACCATGATAACGCTTGGGTTCACGAAGCCTGCGAAAGCCTCCTGAACAGTGGACAGACCGGTGACTACTAGCAGAAGGGAGGCCAAGATTGGTGGGAAGCCGAAAGCAAATTTATCTGACATGATCATTACAATCATCAGAATCAAGATACCAAGGGCAAGAATCATTTCCATTGTCATTTTTTGTTTCTCCTCTCTCTTAAGTGATGACACTTTGCTATCATATTGTAGACTGTCAAGGTATCTTAGTGAGCCTGAGCAGCCGTTGGGTTATAAAGTCCTACTCTCTTTTCTTCCCCACCATATTCTGCTTGGTGAAGCGAACATATTTCTACCTTTAAGGGTATGGGATGCATAAGCCAAATGAAGTGCTCCATCAGAAGACTGCATCAAGTAAGGACAATCATACTGGCGATTATCGGTCTTATTCTCATCCCCCATGAAGCGAAGCCCTCACCTCCAACCAGATGACCATTATCTTTATAAACTGACCCCATACTCTGTTCATTTATTGGGTAAGAATCTGTCTAAAGCCCGTTTTTATGAATGAGACTATCAAATATAATTATGTGATAACTTAATATCTAACTTATTTCTCCAGATGTAGGGTTGTAAACACTTTCATTTTCACGTTTTTCACCATATATATCTTCAACTGAAAAACTGTTATATTTTACACACATTCTATTCTTATATGCGTATACTAAATGTAAACGTCCTTCCGCATCTTGATAAATAGTAGGATATTCAAATTGTGAATTATTCGTTTTATTCTCTGCTCCAATAAAACCTTCTGCGTGTTCAATAATTCGACCGATTGGCCAAGTATTTCCGCCATCTTCAGACACTGAAACCACTACCGGGTTTCTTAATCCAGGCCATGCTACTTTACCTTTTTCAGGATTATTAGCAGAGTTTGCATTATATGCAATAGCAATTGCATCGTTATCCAGTTTGATTGCACTTATACTTGCATTATTATTTGGTAAGGTTGTTGGCTTAGGCACTGTCCAAGAATCTCCATAATCCGTTGACTCACTTCTATAAATATAATCTGCAAATCTACTTCTCATAAATGCCACTAAATGACCATCTTCTAATTCTATAACATTGGCATGTACTCGTCCGTTACTTTCAGGCATGCGTACTTCTTTCCATGTTTGTCCTTCATCATCTGATACTTGAAATACTGTAGGATCGTTTGTAAGACCTAATTCTGAATCTTCACATACCCACGTGCTAAATATCCATCTACCATTACTTAAAACTTGAATAGCTTGTCGAGCAAATGTACCAGGCTGGCTAAATAATACTTCTGGTTCAGTCCAATTTTCACCATTGTCGTATGTTTTCTGATATTTAATAATTGACGTAAACTGCATATTATCTTTATCTGGTCGTCGACCTTCCTGAGAAGTATATATTAACCATACTGATTTATCAGGTGCGTGGAAAAATGATGGGTTTTGCTCACTGCGTGTATCATCCTGCGAGATAATTTTCGGTTCATTCCACTCCCCCGATTCATGATTAAATTTTGATAATACAATTGAAATATCAGGACTGCCTTCAAATGAACCCGCAAACCATGCACATAATAAATCTCCATCGTCTAACTTAATAATAGTTGGTGCATGTGCGGTTGAAAAAGGACCAGATGGAATTAAAGAAAAATCAATATTTGTATAATCATCATGATATAATTTACCGTTTGGAATTGACTTGTTAATTACTAATTTATTATTACTCATACTAATCACCCTATCTTTCTAATTTAAACTTCTATCAGAAACATGCGTTGAAATCTGAACCACTCTTAAATACAGTTAAAAAATCATAGAATATTTATTAGTATTGTAAGCTGCCATAAATTTCAGTATACTTTTATCTCCAATAAGTAAGGGGTTACATTTTTCATATAAGCTTTTCTTTCGAAAAGCTTTGATTGAGACTTCAGGTCCGATACCGATGGTATGTGTTTTCTGGGGGAACTTAAAATTATTCCTAAGTGCTAAATGTCCGAATGACCCCAAATCAATTCACATTACACGAGGAAATTTTTCTTTAAGCCCCCTTAAAACTCTTTTTGGATAATGGATATCCTAATTCTTAATTGAAAATTTCTTTTGGAGACAAATCAGCAGCAGATTGGATGGCTGCAAGCATACTTCTTTCATCAGCTATATTTTTCCCGGCAATATCAAATGCAGTACCATGGTCTACAGAGGTACGAATAACACCACCATTTAAACCAACCGTGATATTAACACCCTCTTCCAAGCCTAATACCTTTATTGGCACATGGCCTTGATCATGATAACAGGCAACGACCAGATCAAAATCACCACGAACCGCTCGGAAAAATACGGTGTCTGCAGGGTGTGGACCACTTACATTTATTCCCTCAGCAATCGCTTTCTCAATTCCCGGAACTAGTTTTTCTTCCTCTTCCCCTTCTCCAAACAAGCCATTTTCACCCGCATGTGGATTAATTCCGCAAACCGCGATTCTTGGATTTGTATAGCCCGCACGTGTTAATGTTTCGTGGGCAAGCTTAACCACTTTATACGTCCGTTCTGGCGTAATAGACTGAATCGCTTTAATCAAGCCAACATGTGTGGTCAAATGGATGACCTTTAATTTGGGTGAAGATAACATCATCGAATAATCCACCGTCTCCGTTAATTCTGCAAGGATTTCGGTATGTCCCGGATATAGATGCCCTCCTTTGTGAAGGGCTTCTTTATTTAATGGTGCAGTACAGATCGATTGAATCTCCCTATTCTTCGCCAATTCAACAGCCGTCTTCAAATATTGAAAGGCAGCATCTCCAGCTTTTGGTGATAATTCCCCAAAAGGCAGATCATCAGGTAGTAAATCCAGATCAATACAATCAATTCTGCCAAATTCAAATTTGCTTTCAGTGACAGATGCAACCGCCGCAACGGTTAATGGTGATTGAGTGATACGAATGGCTCTTTCTATCATTTTCGCATCACCGATCACAACTGGTCTGCATATTTCGTAAACAGCTGGATGGCCCAAGGCTTTCACGATGATCTCAGGACCCACTCCTGCGGCGTCCCCCATGGTAATCCCTATAATCGGCTTCATCATATACCCTCCCATGAAGTTTATAAACGGCTTTCAACATGACTTCCTTTGAGCCAAAGTTCCCAGCCTTAGTGACAATAAATAACTCTTTGTCAGTGGATACCCGGCCAAGCGGGATACCGGATTCTACTTCATCCAGTAAAATAAATTCATTCGCATTTAATTGAAGGAAAACTTGCTGAGCGGTATCTCCTCCAGTTAAAAATAAATACTTTAAATCATGAACACGGATCATTTCTGCCGCAAATTCACCTAATACCATTGAAATGATATTACTGATTTTAACAGCATCATATCCCAGTTGCTCTCCAATTTTACGGGTTTCATTCACATTATTCGAAGAGTATAAAACTACATTTTTCCCTTGCAAAAAGGCCTCTTTAGCCCCGGACAGGATTCGCATTAATTCCATTGCCTTTAAATCTTCGTCCTGTAAAACTTTTGCCGAATCCATTTCCAGTCCAACAGTATCCGAATAGTTCAAAAGATGCTGCAACTGGGACCTCCCTGTTTCACTAACACTGCCAACAACCAAGAGAACAGGTTCACGATGAATAGGCAAAGGAAGCGTTTTTTGGACTTGTTTCATCCCGTAAATCTCCGGTAAATAATTCATTAAACCGGCAGAACCCACCCAAACGACGGAAAAATCGGTCTGGTGAATCAACTCCACTAACTTTTTCAAATCGGACTCTTGAACAGAATCAACCGTAATGTAAGAGATCTGATTGTTCTTACAGGAAACCAGTTTGTCCATGATCGTGTCATATCCTTGATGAATCTCTTGGAATGTAATATGCTCTACCTTCCGCTTCGATTGATTCTCTATTAATCTTTTAATCTCTGAATCCCTGACAGGTGTTTTTGGATCTTTTGCCACCTCGGTATTCTCCAATTTAACGGAATTCAGATAATGAATTCCATTGATGACTTTACGCCCATTCACCGGAAAGGCAGGGGCTATAATCACGAAATCCGGGGAAAAAGAATCAAATATGGCATTGATTTCCTCCCCAATATTCCCTCTCATGGTCGAATCAATCTTTTTATAGACCAAGTCAACTGGTCCTGATTTTATCGTGTCACATACCTTCTTCACTCTTTCGTAAGCCTTAAACCCGGTAACAGAGCGACTGTCTGTATTGTAAATAACTGCGTCATAGTCATTAATTTTTTCAGAATGTTCCTGCACCACAACGGACACCTTTAAACCAAAACGGACTAGCTGCCCTCCACAATCACTTGCCCCCGTTAAATCATCCGAAATGACTGATATTCTCATAATCTGGCATTATAGCAGCTGGCGATAAATCGCTTCAATATCTGCTAAACTTAATTTTTTCGGATTATTATTTAATAAACGGGTGACTTGTGAGGCTGACACAGAAATTTCCGGCAATTCTTCTTCTTTAACACCATAGTTTTTAAGATCTTGAGGGATTTCCAACACATTGGTCCACTCAATGATTTTTTCCACAACTTTTTCTGCCAATTGGCTATTGGAAAGACCTTGTACGCTGATTCCCATAGGTTCAGCAACTAAAGCCAATCGGTCCGTTATCGCATCCATATTGTATTTCATGACATGTGGAAGGAGCATAGAATTTGCCACACCATGAGGAATTTTATATTTTCCTCCTAGAGGATAAGCCAGAGCATGTACGGCTGCTGTTCCTGCACTTGTTAATGCCATCCCGCCATACATAGACCCTACCAACATTTTTTCTCTTGCCTCGATCGATTCTCCATTTTGATACGCTTCCACAATACTCGAAGAAATTAACCGGATCGACTCTAACGCAAACATATCACTGATTGGATTTGCCTTTGTTGAAATAAAGGATTCTAAAGAATGAGTAAAAGCATCCATCCCTGTTGCAGCCGTGATTGGCTTAGGTAATTTTAATGTTAGAACAGGATCAAGAATAACAAGGGTTGGAAGTAAATACTTACTTACAATACCAACCTTTAATTCTTGGTCCGGCAGGGTGACAATCGCATTTGGAGTAACCTCTGCACCGGTTCCGGAAGTGGTTGGAATCAAAATCGTTGGGACCCCTGGATTCGCCACAAGGTCAGTTCCCAAAAGCTGCTCAATCGAAGCATCGTTTGTTTTCAACACGGAGAGAATTTTTATTGTATCAAGAACACTTCCCCCGCCAATACCAATCAATACATCATAATTCTTACTTGCCGTTTCTCCAAATACTTGTTCAATGTTCTCTAATGTTGGTTCTGGCAGAATGTTCGTATTAGTATCAGCCGAAATTCCTTTTGCCGCCAATTGACTAACTATTTGTTTGACAAAGCCCAAATCCACCATCGTCGGCTGTGTAATGATCAGTACTGATGTCACCTCCACTCCCAGTAAATTCAATTTTTCTCCAAGCAACTGGAGTGAGTTTGGTCCTGCTACAATATTCTGTGCGGTTTGAAATTGATAAATCGTTTGCATTTCCATCCACCTTTCTCATTCAGTTATGTTGTGATACTATCGTTATTTAACAATCGATACTTTTTGTTGTTTATAAAATTCCACCATTTCTGCAACCTTTACTAACGCATCTCCTGATATCTCAGATACAGGCATTTTTGGCGGTCCTACTGGAACACTATAAAGTTCTACCGCTTTCTTTAATACAGAAGGCAAGGTTCCGTATTTAAAGGTGTCACGGAGAGGCTGTAATTTTTCCTGATTTTCCTCCGCCGCTTCTATATTGCCCTCTAACCATTTGTTGTAAATTGCAACCACAACATCCGGAATCATATTGGCTGTCGCAGCAACTGCTCCTTCCCCCCCCGCCTGTAAGGTTTGGAGAATCAAAGAATCTGTACCGGCAAAAACGGAAAAATCTTCATCCTTTGTTGCATTGATGTAATTCTCGATGTTGGCAAAGCTGCCGCTGCTATCTTTGATTCCCACAATATTTGGCACTTTAGCTAGTCGTGCAACGGTTTCAGGCTCAAGATTAACCCCTGTTCTAGCTGGGATATTGTATAAAAGAACTGGAAGGGAAGTACTCTCAGCTACCTTTTCGAAATGAACCGCCATTTCCTCCTGTGATGGCGTTATAAAGAAAGGAGTAATCAAGGATAAAGCATCTGCGCCCAGCTGCTCCATTTTTTGTGATAAATCAATCGTTTCCTCTGTGCTATTACCACCCGTACCAATGATTACAGGTACTCTTCCATTTACTTCCTTGATGACAATCCTGGCAATTTCTAATTTTTCCTCGGTATTCAATAGGTGAAATTCCCCGTTTGTTCCAAGAATGAAGAGTCCATGTACACCTGAATCAAGCAAATGGTTTGTTAATTGTCTTGTAACAGATTCGTTGACTTTTTGTTCCAAAGTTAATGGAGTCAACATAGCTGGAATGATTCCTTTTAGTTCCATACCCTTACACCTTTCTAATTTAATTGTTTATTTTTTAAACAGTTATAATATCGCTTACATGTTTAATTATAGATTATAGTGTTTATTTTTGCAATCAATATATGTAATAAAATTTATAAAAACATCAAAACTGTTTAATTTTGAAACATTTTGATGTTTTTATCTACAGTTTCTTTAATTTTCTCCATAAAGTGGTTCGGTTAATCCCCAGCCTTTCAGCCGTTTTGGTTGGATTCATACCTTTTTCCCAGCCAAACCTGCCTGATATTATTCTCTGTTCGATTTCCTCTAGAGTACCACGTCAGTTGACCAATTATCTTATCGAATCAGGAGTTCACGGTATTTTTTACGTTAAGCACAGCCTTGAAAAACAATAACAATCTAATTAAAGTGTTTAATTTTGAATCATATAAACAATTTATTAATCGCTTACATTTCAAATTGTAGATTATTGTGTTAATTTAATCAACAAAATTATTTAAATAATTTAGAAATATATAAAAAAAGGTCATCATTGTTTATTTTTTAAACAACGATGACCTTTTTTCACTATATAGCCGAAACTGTCCATTGGAAAATTACATATCTGATTTTAGCTTTCTCCATAAAGTTGTTCGATTAATACCTAGTCTCTCAGCTGTTCTTGTTTGATTTTTCCCTTCCTCAATCCAGATCATTCTAATAATCTTTTGTTCAATTTCCTCTAAAGTCCCTGATAAATCAATTTGAACTTTGTCAACAGCTTGAGCTTTTGAACCTAAAACTTTTTTAATGTCATAATTTTCAAGATATGGACCATTTGCTACAAAAATGCTTTCTTCGATAATCTGTTTTAATTGAGTGATGTTTCCAATCCAATTAAAGTTTTCTAATTCATCTTTTGCATCATTACGAATTCCAACTATTTGCTTACCAAATTTTGTGTTGAATTCATTTATGAATATAAGCGATAAACTTTCAATATCTTCTTTTCTTTCTGTCAATGAAGGAAGATGCAACGTTAATCTTGCTATGTAATAATACAAGTCTTGATTAAAAGCCCCACTTTTTAAAAGTGTTTGACTATTTTTACTAGAGGAAGCAATTAAACGGCACCCAAGTGAGTTTTTGCTTAAGTAATCAAATATCCTTCCTTGTATTGAGCTTTTTAAAAAGTCAATATTTTTAAAGAAAAGAGTCCCTTTTTCATGTTGAACTAATAAATTGGATCGTTCCCCATTTAATAATTCTTCCCATTGGGCTTCTCCTATTAATTTGCAGTCTAATATAAGTAGAGGATATGTACGATTCGAGCTGGTAAAATGCATAAAATAAACTAAGCTTTCTTTTCCAGTCCCTTCTTCACCACTAATCCAGACAGGTGCTTGTTCATCACGGTAGGCTTCTGCCATTTTTAACGTATTTTGCATTTCTTCATTTTTTGACACCATATTATTAAAATATTTTACTGAGCGGTTATCATTTAAAGAGGATACTAATGAAATTCCTTGTTCTTTTTGTTTTTCAATTGATTTACATCTTTGGATACGAAAAACCACTGCCTTTGAATCGATCATTTGTATGATGGATCCTTTCATACTCCATATCCTATTTCCATTTTTATAAATCATTTTAAGAATACCTTTTTTTAGCACTTCATTAACGGCATCTTTTATATTAAAGCTTTCCTCAAATGACTTATTAATCTCTATATCAAAATACTTATTTGAAAAAACACATTGAAAGTCTTGATTATATACAACGATACCTTCTTCCTCTTCTTGAATAATACTATGAGAGATCAAATAATGCTTTTTAAGAGAAGAAAATAAATCATGGATTCTTTTTGCGTGTTGAAAAGCTTTTATTACACTCTCTTTTCCAGAAGTAAGTAAAATACCATTTAGGCCAATTTTCTCTGCCTTTTTTACAGTAATGACGTCACCAATAATCATCTGGTAACCTTCTTTTTTCAACTTTAATAATATTGGCTCAACCTCCTCCTCCTGTCTCACCTTAAATGTCGAGAATTCTATATCTAATATTCCGCTAATCGTAGCAGCACCTTCAGATATCGGAGAAAAACCAACGATTGCAGTTTTACCTGGATAATCCTTTACAAGTGTTAACACACTTAACATATCGTAACCTGACACTTCAATTTCAACCACAGGTATGGGAACTTCTTTTTGAATCAATTCAGCAGTCCCACCACGACTAATAATAATGTCTGTACCATTATTTACAGCCTCTTTTGCAAGGACAACTCCCTTTTGTAAATCCCCTACCTCAACTTGCAATTCAAAATCTTCCTTTTCCCCAAGCCTAATCATTAGCTCTTTTAAGCCATCGTATGGGGCAATTGCCATGATCTTCATCCCATCACCTTCTGTTGCAATTTTAAACATTTATATTATATACCAAAATTCTACAAACTTATAGTAGTAAACATATTGAATAATGATCGCATATTGTCATGCTCGGGGGTAAAGGAACAATTGCCAAGTTTGAAGGTGATATATATATAAAGTCAACTACCCTAAGATTCAAGTGAAAAATGTTACTGCTTCATGATTGATGTAGAGCTGTATAGTTTAGATCCATGCGCTTACTTGCAATAGGCTAAGGTTGCAGCCAAAGAGATGGTAAAATCCAAATGGTTAATAGTGAAAGTATGGTCATTCCATCATTTGTAAGACACAAAGTTTTATTAGCAAAACAAATATCCTCCTAAAGATGAATACAACTAATATTTAGGAGTACATTCGTTTTTAACCCAAGGTAATCAAATTCTATAAATCTCATAGATCAACTTCGGCCATAAAAACAATCCCGATCTTTCTACTCTAAATAGAAAATCAGGGTTTTCTATTCTAAAAATGAGCTTAACATCTGTTTTGCTAGACCCTATCTTAATTGGTTTATTGGTTTTCATTATCATGTCTCTATCACCTTTTTTATAGTGTTTTCCCGGAGAACAAATCTATTCCTAACGATCCGTTACCTATTGACTATCCTCAATATAAAACAGGTAAAAAGACCTACTAAAATCGACATATTTCAACCCGATACTATAAATAACGGCAAAATCACTATAAGGTGAAGACGCAAAGCCAGAAGCTGCCATCAAGGATAAAAGGGGAATATGTTGATGTCGAATTATCATTGGGCAACACCCGAGGAAATTGAAAGAGTTAAAAAAAGAAAACGAACGATTCTATATGTTTCATTACCGATCGCGACTGCCTTTTTAACAGCGATGTTGACGATGCTGTTAAACTAAACATAAAAGCGCCTGGTTGTGGCCAGGCACTTTTGATTTGCATTATTTTTTCTTTTTATTAACAGAAGATTCTTCCTCTTCTAAAAACAAATCTTCGAGGTCAGTGTAATCATCATCCTCATCACCGTAGTCATATTCATCATAAATATCTTCATCATCTAAAAGGTCATATATATCATCAGTCATGAAATCGGCTATTTGCTCCAATTCATCTTCCAGGCCATTTTTAAGCTGGTGATATGCTTTTGACAATGAAGCTGTACTCACTTCATAGATCTCGGCGATTTCTGATTGCTCGTATAAGTCAAAGAATGGAATATTTTCGTTTACCAAACAATGCAATGCTGCTGCATAGATCTCCGGTTTACGAAAATACGGGTTTGTTTGCTGGCAGTAGATAAACTACAGCATTACCCCTAGGTCTTGAAATTGCTTTGGGAGTTCTTCTTCCTAGCTATGTTCTTTGTATATCTCAGCAACCTCTTCATACTTTGGGTTTGTCCAATTCAATTGATCAAGATCAGGGCCGCCCATTTGCCCAGCGAATATATTTAGGAGGAATTTTGGGAATTCATGAACCATAAACAGTTCGGCGCTTGGATAGTCACTAGCATCAAAGTCGGCTAAAACCTCTGCAGCCATACTTGACGCTTCGCTTGCTGAAAAATCGAGATACATCGTGAAATATGAATAATAGTTTCCATACGGAAGCAAAAAGCCAAGGAGAATTCCTCCCTCTCAATGTCCTCATGCTTTTCAGAAAGCTTTACTTGTTTCGTTTCAATCGTAATTACATCCTAAACCTCAATATGGAGATCATCAATGATCTTTTTCACTATAGAGAAGGAAGCAACAGTATGATTCCATGCTTCAAGCTGCTGTAAGGTTGATGATCGCAGCGTATGATTTTTCTTTTTCTGGTTAAGAAATTGTGTAAAGATGGTCTCCTCTGGTTCGATTTGAACGGAAAAAATTGCCCAAACAGTAAAGTATAAAGAAACTAAGTCCTCCTCCACTTCTAGCAAATCTAAACCATCCAAAAAGTCATCCATCATTTCCGTTAATAAAAATTCAAAGTGGCTAGTTGCAAATGCAAAAAGTTCGAACTGGAGTTGATTTAATTCATTATCACGAATTGTTTCTAGCGTCACTACATTATTTTCAAACAACATTGCTTATATTTCTTCCCGCTGCCACAAATGCATGGGTCATTTCTTTTTATGCTCACTTTTCACATCGCTTTCTGCCGATCGATGGTTTTCTACTACACTATTAACATTCTAGCCTTATTTCTTCTTTTCTATTCTTTTTAGGAATCTCCTACCTTGTATTCTAACAGAAAAAGAAGCAATTCCTATACAATAAGAAAGAACTGCTTCTTATAGTTGAAAATAATTTTGATGTTCATGCTTTTTGAGGCAATAAAGGAAGTGTTTTTTAGCGGATTTTATATGGAGGTTAAATCTCAATGTGCTTCTTTATTATGCCAATCTCTCTTTCATTCCGAACAGTCTTTTCCCATGTATGCTCATGGTCAGCCTTAAGCAATGTAAAACGATTCATCATTTCTTTATGCCGTTGCTCACTCTCCGTGCGCATGAGTCGAAGTTCTTCCCATATTAAAGATTGATCTTCTTTCATTGATGTTTGTTCTTCTCTTATTGAAGTTAATTCCTGTTTCATTGACATTTGTTCTTCTTTCATTGAAGCCTGTTCTTCACGAATACTGCCTACCATTTTTATTAGAGTAGTTAACATTTCTTCAATGCGGTTGAATCTTTCTTCCACCGTGCTCACCTCCTTCCACACCATTCTACATTTTTTAACTTTTTTTTGCTAATAAAAAATTGTCTAAAGAAATTCATATTTCCTATTTATGTTTTGTTTTGGAACATGACTTTCACTTATCCGTCTAAACGAAAATGCTTCCCATAAGTCTGCATTTGAAATTTGCTCCCTACCATATAAATCTGCAATTGTTCTTGCTAACCTAATAAGCTTAATTTGAACCCGGTTACTATAATTTTTTTACTAGATAATCAATAAAATTTCAACATTTACTAGAGGAACGGACAAATCCTGGTTAGAAGCAAGGTCTTCAGAGGGTTTAAGATGAAGGCCGCTTTTCGCGTATTCATGGAGGTTTTTGATCTTCACTAGGAGGATGAAAGACATTTTCCATGTGTTCTCTTGATATTATGTCCTTCACTTGGAGCAGGAAGAACAAATTTCATGTGTTCACAGTATAATGTCCTTCATGAAGTTTAATTCCACAATTCCATTCATTTATAATACCGTTAACAATAAAAAAGCATCCCCCTCTAGTTAGAGGGAGGAAAATAGCTACCCTTTCACCGATCCCGCCAGCAGTCCTCTCACAAAATATTTGCCCAGCAAAATATAAACAAGCAATGTCGGCAATGCGGCCAGCAGCGCTCCGGCCATTTGCACATTCCATTGGACGATTTGCGAGCCGGATAGGTTTTGCAAGGCGACCATGATTGGCTGCTGGTCTGACGTTGTGATGGTGACGGCGAAAAGAAATTCATTCCATATATTTGTAAATTGCCAGATCGCTACGACGACAAAGCTTGTAATTGACAAAGGGATCATGATGTAACGAAAAATGCCCAGGAAGCCGGCGCCATCAATTTGTGCCGATTCAATCATTTCATCTGGTATGTTTGCGTAAAAATTACGAAACATTAACGTTGTAATTGGCAGGCCGTACACAACGTGCACAAAGATAAGTCCTGGGATTGAGTTATAGAGTCCGATTTCACGCAGGAATTGAATTAAAGGAATCAGAATGCTTTGGTATGGGATGAACATACCGAATAAAATAATCGTGAAAAGAACATCCGCCCCTTTAAATTTCCATTTTGAAAAAACATATCCGTTCATCGCCCCTAGCAAGGCGGACAGCAATGTTGCGGGGATGACAAGATAAAATGAGTTAATTAAGTTTGGTGATAGTTTACTGAAAGCTTCCGCATAACCGCTAAAGTCGAGTGATGACGGCAGCGTCCACATCGTTGCTAGCGTGACCTCATCAAATGGTTTCAGGCTTGTGATCACCATGACATATACTGGCATGAGAAAGAAAAGGCTCATGGCGATCAAAATGAGATAGATGATTGGTTTGCTTAAGCGTTGTAGGGCCATGTTAGTTCTCCGCCTTTCTGCTATGGATTAAGTATGGAACGATGAAAATCGCTACTGATACAAGCATGATGATCGCAATCGCTGCACCATTTGCGTAATAGTTGCCGCGGAAGGTGGTTTCAAACATGTAAACTCCTGGCACATCTGTGACAAAATTGGCCCCTGGACCTGTCATCGCATAAATGAGGTCAAATATTTTCAGGGAAATATGTGCCATGATAATGATGACACTGACCGTAATCGGCTGCAATAATGGCAGGATAATTTTTCGATAAAGCTGAAATTCCGTTGCCCCGTCCATCCGCGCTGCTTCCCTCACTTCATCAGGTATGCCGCGCAGGCCAGCTAAATACATCGCAAGCGAGAAGCCTGTCATTTGCCAAACCGCTGCGATAACGACTGCGATAAGAGCCACAGGGATCCCGAATTCGATTCTTCCCCATTCAAAACCTGCTAATATTGATGTATCGGTATACCATTTCGGGCTTAAGCCAAGCTTGTTAAGAAATAAGTTTACACCTGTTGAAGGGTTAAGAAGCCATTGCCAAACAACACCTGTAACAACGAATGATAAGGCCATCGGGAAGAAGAACAGATTACGAAAAACCGGTTCAGCTTTGATTTTTTGGTCAAGCAGGATTGCCAGACCCATGCCGCTTATGATAACAAGGCCGATAAACAATATCGTAAAAAAGATCGAATTCCGCAGGTCGGCTTGAAAGCGGAAATCCTGGAACAAATACAGGTAATTTTTTAAACCTGCGAAAGAAAAGTCTGGTACGAGCGAGTTCCAATTACTGAATGACACATAACCGGTCCATGCAATAAAGCCGTATACAAAGATCAGGATAAGTAAAAATGATGGCAGGATAAAAGCGATGGCCATGAGATGATCACTTGAACGCTTTTTCTTTTTAGGCAGGACTGAAACCGTCTTCTGTTGCGGATAAGGTTTGACTGATTCCATGGTTTTTCCTCCTTTTTTGGCGCCGGACTTTCCCCCTAACACGAGCCTCTAGCATTAAGAGGTGTCTTGCGGGAATGCACCTATGCTGTTTTTAGGGACTGCCCCTTCCCTACCTCTGGTTGAGAACAGTCCCGAAGATTTTACTTCAATTCCACAGCTGCAGCTGTCATGTCTTGCGTAAATTGATCCGTGTTTTGTTGAGTAACAAAGATGTTGATGCTTTGGTTGACTTTTGTTAGGAAGCCTTCGGATGCTGCGGAGCCGTGTGCAAGGCTTGGCGCGAGTTTTCCTGTTTTGAAGTCCTCCATTGTGTCTTTTCCGTATTGGTCATATTTTTCGATATCTGCGTCAACACGCGCAGGGATTGAGCCTTTTAATGGGTTGAATGCGTCTTGGCCTTCAACAGAAGCAAGTACGCTTAGAAATTTCTTAACACCTTCAGGATTCTCAACACCTTTTGGCAAACCGAATGTGTCGGTGATGACCATGAATTGGCCTTCTGTTCCTGGTGTTGGGATATAGCCGAAGTCTTCGTTAACCTTTAAGTTTAAATCATTTACAAAATAGCCCTTTGCCCAGTCACCCATGACATTCATGGCTGCTTCACCGTTTGCGACTAGCTGTGAAGCATCCTGCCAGTTGCGTGAGCTGTGGTCGTCGTTAATATACGTCAGCATTTTTTGGAAAATCTCTGCTGCATTGACAACCTTTGGATCATCAAATGAAAGTTCCCCTGTCCAAAGCTTGCCATAGTCTTCATTTCCTAACACGCCAAGGAGAACGGTTTCATATAGATGTGTTGCTGTCCATGGCTCTTTGTCGCCAAGTGCTAAAGGAGTGATGCCTTTTTCTTTTAGCGCATCTGCAACTTCAAAGAACTCATCAAAAGTTGTTGGTGCTTGTAAGCCGTTCTCTTCAAATACTTTTTTGTTGTACCAAAGAACGTTTCCGCGGTGAATATTGACGGGAACGGAGTAGATATTTCCGTCCTTTGAAACCATGTCAATTAAGTCCTGCGGGAATTTATCGTTTAAGCCTTCTGCCTCATAAAAATCATTAAGCGGTTCCATTTTGCCAGCTGCTACCCAGCCTTCATTTAGCTCTGCACCGCCATGTACTTGGAAGGTTGCTGGAGGATCGTCCCCTTGCATGCGGCTCGCTAAAACAGCCTTTGCATTTGTACCGGCTCCACCGGCTACCGCTGCATTTTCAACCGGAATATCTGGATATTTTTCTTCAAATAACGCTAATAAAGCTTTTAAGCCATCCTCTTCACCAGCACCAGTCCACCAGCTAAAGATATCTAACGGAGCCTGAGCATCTCCGCCGCCCTCACTATTTCCCTCTGGTTTTTCTTCCGTGCTCGAATTTGAGCTGCAAGCTGAAATGATTAATGAGAAAATTAACAACAATGATAATAGAAAACTCTTTTTCACCTAAAAATCCCCCTCTGTTTGAAATCGCTTTCGATCTCTATTATAGAGGGGGATATCTGCTTTCTTTCCGTTTATCTTCTTCACTATTTTATTTATTTCTGCATTATTTTGTGGTCGTACTTTCAAAACTGCGATATCGCTTAGGTGAGCAATTCGTCCATTTTTTAAAGACACGACTGAAGTAATTCGGGTCTTTATAGCCAACCTCAAAGGCAATTTCCTTTAGACTAAGCTTTGTATGAAGCAACAGCTCTTTTGCTTTTTCAATGCGATAGTCTGTTACATAGTCAATAAAGGTTCGTTTCGTTTGCTCTTTGAACACCTTTGTAAAATACGTTGGTGTTAGCTTTACATATTCCGCCACATCTTCAAGGCTAAACGATTCTTTGTAATGAGTATGAATATAAGTTTTCGCCATCATGATCGAATCATTTTCTTCCTTTTGCAGGATGATTTTTTCACAAAATTGACGAATCAGCTCGAGAAAATCATCCTTTGTTTTCGCTTCAAGCACTTGGAGATCGCGGAAGAATACGCCGTGCTGCTCCAATGATTGCTTTAAGCGGATGCCCCATTCTCCTAGCAGAGGAATGATGTTTTTTTCCTCTGTTTCTTTGCTTACATAATCGTAATATAGCAGAAAATAGTCGTTAGCTTGCTCTAGTCGTCCCGCTTTAATTTCATTCATCAAGGATTTTTCGAGCTTAATTAATGTCCCATCCTCAACATTTTCCTCAACGAGTGGATAGCCATAGGATACATGCGCATCTTTTTTTAGCTGGGCAGACGCCAGTAACGCCTGCTGGTAGGAAATCGACAGTTTATCAAGCTGAGCAAAAGGGCTGCCGATGCCGATAGTTGTTGATGACGGCAAGGTTTGGCATATGGCGCGCGCGATTGTGAGCGCATCAGCTTTTACGTGATGGGCCGATTTTTTCTCGGTGATGAAAAGCACGATCAATTTGTCTCCCAGGTCCTTTTTTATATAGGGGCAGGGTGCTTTTTCGTTTAGCCATTTAGAGACAGATTCTGGCTGTGTTGTTGTGATCACCTGGAAAAAAGCCATGTTTGCCGTTGGGTAATGTTTTTTGTACATGGTCTCGGTTTCCTCTGTGCATTCGTTTTGCATCATCGCGGTGATGAGGTGCTGCTTGGCCATTTTTTGTGTTTCAAAGTGTTCGCTCTTTTCTTCATTAATTTCTTTTTCCACCCTTATAATCGCTTCAAGAGTTTCTTGCTTATTGCTTGGCTTCAGGATGTATTCCTTTACCCCTTGCTTCATGGCTTCCTTCGCATATTCAAATGAATTATAGGCAGAGACCATGATAAATTTTGTTTTGGGAAGCTCCTGAAGGATTTGCCTGATTGCTTCAAGACCATCAATGCCTGGCATGTGAATATCCATAATCATGACATCGGGCTTATGCTGCATTGCTTGTTTAATGGCGAACCTTCCATTTGCTGCTTCTCCAACAACTTTCATGTGTGAAAAGCTTTCTTCAATCAATTTCTTCATCGCTTTCCGTTCGATCATTTCATCGTCAACGATCACGATCTTCATTCTGCTTCCTCCTCTCGATATGGAAGTTTGATTCGGATGGTTGTGCCCTTATTTTTCTCTGAGTGAATCGTTAAGGTGTCTGGCCTTTTATAAACAAGTTTGAGCCGTTTGATGACGTTGCGCAGACCAATGCCTGTTGAATGCCCGCTATGATCCTCGTGAAGATCAGCTACTGTATTTGAAAGGATTTGGTTTTTCCTTACCTCATCCATCCCTTTGCCATTGTCCGATACTTCGATGATGACATCGGCTTTGTCCTGATAGATTGCAAGACTGATGATCCCGCCCTCTTCAAGAGCCTCTATTCCATGAATAAAAGAGTTTTCGACTAATGGCTGAAGGGTCAGGGCAGGGATTTTTACGTTTAGGCAGCTTTCATCAATGCTTGTTTGAAATGTGATTCGTTCTGCAAATCTTGTTTTTTGAATGTAAAAGTATTCCTTCACGACATTTGCTTCTTCTCTTAAGGTTACGGTTTTGCTGATGTCGCCGAGGCTTGAGCGCAACAGGGTTGAGACAGATTGGATGAGGCGTGATGTGACGGCTGCATCCTCCAGGTACGCCATTCTTGAAACAGTGTTTAACGTATTGAATAGGAAATGCGGGTTGATTTGGTTTTGCAAATGCTTTAGCTCAAGCTCCTTCAGCAGCTGGTCGAGCTCCGATTTTTCCTTTATTTCTTCAATTAATTGTTTAATATTTTCGCGCATATGCTGAAAAGAATCGCTCAATACCTTTACTTCATCATTTGTATTGACCTGAATCGGCGGACCGTCAAAATTGCCCGCTGAAATTTCCTTGGCGGCTTTTGAAAGACTGCGAAGAGGCTTAGTTAGTCCACGTGAAAACCAAACAGCCGCTAACAGCGCAAAAAGCAGGGTTGAGCTGAACAAATTGATGATGAACCATTTGAATGCGTACCTGCGCTCTTCCATTTCCTGATAAAACGTTTGATAATCCGCGAGCTCAAGGTTTAGGAGCTGTAAGGTTGATTCTAAGATATAGGATGAGATGCTGCGCACTTCTTTCGCATGTGTGGTATATTGATCAACATTACCAAAGCGAACGGCTGCGATGGTTACGTCACTTTCAAAAATGAGGTTGCCGACCATTCTTTGATATTTGGCCAGTTCTTGTTGATTCATCCCTGTCATTGCTTCCTCTGTCAGTCTCTCGTTGTTTTCAAGAAGCCGTTTTTTTATATCTTGATATTCCTCAATAAAAGCAGGGTCTTTTTCAACCACATAGGCATTGATTTTTTCATAGATTTGCGTGGATTGCTGAGTGATTTCATTAAACAATAAAAAGCGCTCAAAGCTATCGTGGTATTCGGAAACCATTTGTGAGCTGCTCAAGTAAATAGAATAAGATACGATGTTAAATAATACGACAAAGGCGAAAAAGTAGAGTAATAGCTTGTTGCGTATTTTGGTCATGGCAGCTGTCCTCCCCCCATTGCTGCAGGTGAAATCGGGAGATCCTCTTTATAGATCACCTTTGTATCGGTATGCTGAAGTGGGTTTAACTTATCCCCTTTTTTGAGCTGAATAATTCTCTCAACTGCCTCATAGCCCATTTGGTATGGGAATTGAACGACTGTTGCTTCAATTGTTCCTTCTTCCATGTAGGCGAGTGTTTCCGGCAGGATGTCGAAAGCGATGATGTACAGGTTATCCTCTGCTTTCAGGTCTTTGACAACCTGGGCAATGCCGATGCCATCAAGTGCACTGGTGCCATAGAAGGCTGTTACCTGCGGGTGTTCCTTTACAATTTTATGGGCAGCCTCGACTGCGCCAATTTCAGTAATCGTTGACTCTTCAATGGCGATAATCTTGATGCGCTTTTCCGTTGCGACTGCATCCTTAAAGCCTTGGACGCGAAGCTTTTGATGTGGTGCATCATGACGGCCGGTTATGATCCCAACTTGCTGCGGGCCCGCTGTGTCATTCATCATCGCTTTGCCGGCAAGAAAGCCTGCGTAATAGTTATCTGTGCCCACGTATACTGCGCGGTCACTATTTGGGGCATCTGTGTCAATCGTTACAACGGGAATCAGCTTTTCCTTTGCTTTTGTTACGAGCCTTTCAAACTCTTCTTCGCCTAACCCTTGGGTGATAATCCCATCAACAAGACCGGCAATCGCCATGTCAATCGTTTTTACATGCTCGTCATTGTTGGCTTGCTTTGGGCCGAGATACTCCAGGTACACATTATGAAACTGGGCTGCATCGTGCGCACCCTGTTCAACAAGACGCCAATAATCGTTGTCAAGCTCCTCTGGGATAAGCACGATGTGGTAATTGGAAGTAGTTGAACTGGGGACAGTCCCGCCAGAGAAATGAAACGTTTCTTTGCCGTAATATAATGTAAGAAAACCAGTTAGCAAGAATACGAGAAGTGTTGCTATGTATAGAAATCGTCGGAAATAGACCATGATCCCCCACCTTTTATATGTAAACGCTTGCTAATATTTTAGATGATTTATGCAGGAAATGACAGCTATTGATTTTTTCATTTGTGAATAAAGAACTATCGCAAATTTCAGAAAAGCGCAAGCGCTTTACTCAGCCTAAGGCAAATAAGCCACTCATGAATAGGAGGCGTATTTTGAAGCTTCAATTCATAAGTGACTAGGCACTGGAGCTGATACATGAGCGCTTATTCACAGTACAGGGGATTTTATAGTTTTCTGGTAAACCAAAAAAAGCCCTTTCATAAAGGACTATTTTTCTAATTAGTATCACTTTTCATCATTTTCTTTGAAAGCAGCCCTAGAAACCAAGGGAATAAAAATCCGAAAACTGCAAAATACACGGGTATTCCATACACTGTTTCCCAGTTTTTATTTTCCATGTAGCCCGTTCGAACTAAACCCAGCTCCAAAACAAAAGATAGAAGTGTAAAAATAACAGCAATTATCCATCTATACTTCGAGTTGTAGAAATTAACAAATATTGTAGCTAAGCTTGGCGGAACAAAGCTTAATAAAAATGCATCACCAAGCTCTATTGTGTTTTTCCCGGCCAAATCAAATAAATCAAAAGACCCTCCAACAATTGAATCAGCTAACCAGGTCAAATACCCGGCTACAGCAAAAGTAATAAAAATGCCAACCCATGTTAGGTTTTTCTTTGGCATAAGCAAAACAATAAGTACCGAAATGATCACTAATAACCAAGCAAACCATTCACCTTCAGCCTTCATAATCTCCATTGAATCACCTGATCCCATCTATTGCCTAGCATGAACAAAACCAAGCTTTATTTACATTCTTCTTAGTAGTTTGATGTAAATCATTCAAAAATATACCATAATGTGGTTCTACACCACTATAGCGGTTTTCTCGCCATAAATTTCTTTATTTGTCCAATGCATAGTAAAACAAATGGAAAAACAATTGCCATCAACGTATGAATATAGGTTGTTAAATATTTATAACCAATATCTAAAAAAACAACAAAATGACTCCCTGATAGTAGGGACAATGGCGTAATGACCGTCCCTAAACCAACCAGTATTGATTTAAGATTGTTCACTTTAAACAATTGGGATATTCCCAATGCTGCTGCATAGGTCCAAACGCCAACCTTAAAAAAGACACCCGCTACCATCATAAGAATAATTAAGGCATCAAATCTTTCTAGAAAATCAGCAATGCTAACCAGCCTGGTAGCCGAAAGAAACGGATAGTAATTTTGCTGATAAATTTCCGGGCCAATAACGGATAAAATGAGGACAGCATTGATTCCAAGTAAACTTCCTCCAAGTAGAATTACAGCAAATCCAACCTTTCCCGCTTGCTTCTTATTATTTAAGAATGGAATTAGCATTAACATAATAACAGATTCAGCATATGGGAACGTAAGAAATGTAGGGTAAACTTCTTTTAAAATAGGGAAAATCCCATTCCCTATAACTGGGGTAAGATTTCCAATATTAAAGGTCCTTGTGCTTAACAGGAGCACCCAGACAATGATTAATGAAAACATAAAGATCGGAAAAATGATCTCCCCCATGCGTCCCAACGCCTCAATTCCGCCACGAAGACAATAGACGATCAACATGACAAAGATTCCAATGACCACTAAAATTGGGGTTTTTACTAAGATGGTTGATAGTAACAGTTCGCCCAAATTCCGGCACACTCTCGCAGCTAAATAGATAAAATAGACGATGTACATAATAATGAGTGGATAGGAGATAAATTTCCCTACTATAAAGGGAAGGGCCTGAATCAACGTAAATTCCGGGTGCAAGGCTGCCAACTTGATATAAATTCCTACTAAAACAAGACTACTTAAAGCAGCAACCAAAATGACAATCCATGCATCCTGCCCAGCCTTTCCTCCCAACCCCAAAATAAACCCCGTTCCAAACTGAGCCCCGATAAGGATATAAAATAGTTGAAGCGCACTAATCTGTTCCTTCTTCACTTTGACACCCTTTTCATGTATAAGATGAGCGTTCATTATCGAACCTTAAAGGAAAGTAGATTTGATTAATAGCGTTTACCAAAATAACCGGAATATCCTTACAGCCAAAAGCAGCCCTTTTTGTAAAGGGCTAGTTGACGGACCTGAACATCTCAATGCGCATTATCACTCTTTATCCCGTCTTCTCTTCATGACATTATTTACAAGGTTTTGAGTAGCATCTTGGGTGGACTCAGCAGCATTTTCGATTGCGTTTTGCACATAATTTGTCGCTGATTGAACACCATTTTTAAATATTTTTGATTTATCTTGGTATGAGTTATTAACGATTCGGCCATTATTTGGCATAACAAAACCTCCTTTTATTCGTTATCCTTTATCTTGTCAAAGATAAAGGATTAATATTCTCCTGCTTCCAGGAGATTAGAATAGGAGGTTGCAAAATTGTTTTATAAAATTGCAAAATAAATGAACAATGTTGCAAAATTCTGGTCTAGTCAATTCTAAATGTGAGAAAAAATTAAGCTCGGAGGACGAAAGTAAGTTCTACTCCTCAAGGTTTATGCCTGAATGACGAAGTTTTTCTTGTTTATCAAAAAATCCGGACGCCCTAAAGCGCCCGGATTTTTTATGATGCATATACTTTCTTTATTTGTGAGATCAAGTCTTCTAGTAATTCAGTTGTTGTGATGTCCGTTGTTTTTTCGCCTTTGTCATGAGCGCGTAACAGAATTTGCAGCAGCTCTTCTTGTTTTAGCTGACTATCTTTCATATTTTACAAATCCCTTTCTTTTTTTACAATTTCAGACAATATGGGACTATTATACTTGCAATCAAGCAAGCATGCAAGCAAATAATAATCGCCTGATTTTTCCATGCTTTCGTGATGTTCATCACTAAAGTTCCTTTCGACAACACGATTCGATTGCTTTCTCTATTTTATGTCCCCTGTTCATTCTCGTCCTAAACCTTTTTAGACCTTTCGTTTTGAGGTATAATAGAAGAATTAGGTTTTCATTCGAAAGGGGTTCATATCCATATGCTAGGTCAGGAACTTAGTAAAGAACTAGTGCTTGGTGCCGGTGAACAAATTAAACAATTGCTGTCTCCCAAGAATGAGGAGGATCGGAATTTAATAAAAAAAGGACTCATCTTATATAGACAAGGCAGTATTTATAATGTAAGCGCAACGAGTCATACCGTTTCGGCAAAGGTACAGGATGTGACAAGTGTTAAGGTTGAGCTAGATTTAGACGATTTTGTGATGAGCACCTGCACTTGTCCTTCTACTGCTATTTGCCGACATCGGATCGCTGCTTTCCTTTATGTATATGCAAGTGTTGACCGCGTCGGCACTTTTGTTGACCTATGGAAGGAAGAAAAGCCAGTAGATGATGTACTGAAACATATGCGCAAAGCGAGCTCGTTGTTAAAGCCTGAAAAGGATTATGAAGATGCTTCCTTAGCGAGCTGGATTGCCTTTTTTGACCGCGTCTATGATGAATGGCAAGAGCAGGTTCCATCACAACACCAGCTGTTCCAAAGTCTGTTTCACCATTATTATTCGAATCTTAGGAAAAAGGCACCTAAATCCCCTGAGATGAAGCAATTTTTTATTGTCCAGGCATCTGTTACTGTCTTTTTAAAAATATTGCATCTGATTAATGAGACGAAACCAACTGACTATACGTTACAACATATTATTTATCCATATATTGATCAAATCATCGATAATGTCCAAATTGCGATCCGTGAGATGAAACGCTATGCCCTGCCGTTTGCACTTGATCCGCTGTTAGTTGATAGTATAGAACGCTTCAGGGAACTGCTTTATACAAGCCAGCATTATCAATATGAACGGGTCAACCTTTATCAATTGCTGTGGATTGAGCTTTTACGGCGTGATAAATTCATCTCGATTGAGCGGGAATGGCTAGAAGAACGTCTTGAGCATGAACATAAAAATCAATCACTATCTGCAGTGGAAATGGAAATCGCGTTAATGCACATGGATTTTCTCCAGTCACATGATGAGCACATTTTTGCGACGTTGCGCAAGCTTACCCCAGCTGCCTTGCCGCTGACCTTTAATTGGATGGAGGATATTTTAAAAAAGAAAAATTGGAAACGTCTTTCGGGATGGGTTTCCTATATGATGGAGCATTCAACAGAATATATCAATAGCGAGATCTCTTTTGAAGAAAAACGGCAGGTGATCCGCTATTCGATTCAATTAATCAAACAATATGGCGATGCCGTGAAGGATCATCAGCTTTTTGAAAAAGCCTGCCGCAACATGCTGCCATTTAGTTATGCAGAGTTTCATGATTATCTGTTGGATAAAGAGGAATATAAAACATGGATTGAACTCCAAACCTTGTTAGGCTTTTCGCTTCATGAAATGGACACCTATCTTTTAAAGGAAATTGAGAAAAAAGAGCCGGGAATTCTTTTACCGCTTTATGTGAAATCTGTTCAAGAGGAAATTAGCATGAAATCCAGAGAAAACTATAAAATGGCTGTCCGCTACTTAAAACGAATGAAGGCACAGTACAAAAAGTTAAAACGGGAAGAAGTGTGGGAAAATTATATTCTTCATTTATCTGAAGAGCATAAACGTCTTCGTGCCTTTAAAGAAGAACTGAAGAAAGGGAAGCTGATTCATGATTAATACGGTCAATATTGTCGTTCATGCCGAGCAAATTGAAGATTATCATTTTTATGTGTATTGCACAGCGGCACATGACGAGAGCCCATTAGAAGTGCATGAATTCATCCGCTACCTTTTCACATGGCATGAGTCTTCTTTTTTCGGAACAAAGCTTGAGGACATAAGTTATATCGGCATACCAGCTGTGCAGCTTTCGCCATGGATGATGGTTGAGCTGCTTGGAAAAGAAACCTATAATTCGCTTGCAACGATTACCCTATCAGAGGATGCAGAGCGGCTGGCAAACGACGCCCACCAGATTTATGACCTCATTGCAAATGGGCAATATATGCCAGATTTCGAAGGCTGGAAGCAGGGGGTTACCCGCTTTAAGGATGCCGAAAACCAACTAGAGGGATTTGCCTTGGAATGGTTTTCGGCCGCCCTGGCAGATTTAATTGAACATGATCATCTTCTCCGTGAAGCCTGGGCAGAAATCGTCCAATCCTATCCAGTCCTCACAACGTTTCAAGGACATTTTATTGATGAAGCCGATTTTCTCGAAAAAATCGGCTGGAATATCGATGACACACCGTTTACTGTCGGCCTCCGCTTAAATGAGCCTGAAATAGATGGTGACGACTGGCAACTGGAAATTTTGCTGCGCAGTAAAGACAATGAAGAAGAAATGATTCACTTTCAAGGGGAAGGCGAGCTGCCGCGTAAATGGCGCCCATATTTAGCTAAAATTGAACGGGAGCAGGAGCGTTTCGCGGAAATCGTTCCATGGCTGAGCTTTCAAACAGGAACAACCTTTGTGACCGAGGATGAAGCATGGTTATTCTTAACAGACGCCAGTGAAACACTGATCAATATGGGGGTAGAAATTCTCCTTCCTTCGTGGTGGCAGGTTGTTAAGGAATCACAGCTTATGCTTAAGGCAAAGGTATCGTCTACTCCACGGGGACAGTCCTTTGTTGGAATGAATTCTCTGATCGACTTTAATTGGCGTTTTGCCACAAACGGAGTAGAAATGAGTGAAGAGGAGTTTCTTGAGCTCGTTGCCCAGAAGCGCCGCCTTGTTAATTTTAGAGGGCAATGGATTAAACTAGACCCTGCCTTCATTAAACAGGTGCAGGCGATCTTAAAAAGAGCTGATCGCGAAGGCCTTCATCTTTCTGATATTTTACAGCAGGAGCTGCAAGCAAAGGATATTGATTCGGATGACGATGATGTTCTTGATACCCGGGCATTTGCCAACATTCAAATCGAGCTAAATCAACAAATGAGAGGAATGCTTAGAAAGCTGACAGATACGAGTGAACTGCCGACCAACAAGATTCCAAGCGAATTTCACGGCACACTTCGTCCCTATCAGCAAAATGGAGTCGACTGGCTCTTATTTTTACGAAGTGTTTCCTTTGGTGCCTGCTTAGCCGATGATATGGGGCTTGGAAAGACGATTCAAATGATCGCCTATTTTTCATATGTAAAGAAACATGAGCAACCTGAACACCCTGCGTTGATTATCGCGCCGACTTCTGTGCTTGGAAACTGGCAAAGGGAATTTGATAAATTTGCCCCACATCTGAATATTAAGCTGCATTACGGCCCAAACCGTGCGAAAGAAGAAAAGTTTGCGAAAGCGATCAAGGATGCAGATGTGGTGATTACTTCATACGGATTATCACATGCCGACTTTGAGGAACTGTCTTCCATTTCGTGGAGCACGATTTGCCTAGATGAAGCGCAAAACATTAAAAATGCCCATACGAAGCAGTCGCGAGCGATTCGCAAGCTGCGCGGCCGTCATCATATTGCCCTAACCGGTACGCCAATGGAAAACCGCCTGACTGAGCTTTGGTCGATTTACGATTTTCTCAATCACGGATACTTAGGCAGCCTGCACAGCTTTCATAAGCGATATGTTTTGCCGATTGAAAAGGATCGCAGCACCGAACAGATTGAGCAGCTGCAGCGTTATATTAAGCCATTTTTATTAAGAAGAACGAAGCGCGATGAACATGTCGCTTTAAATCTTCCTGAAAAGCAGGAGCAAAAGGAATATGTTCCATTATCAGTTGAGCAAGCCTCCCTTTATGAGCAGCTTGTCAAGGATACGTTTGAACAGGTTACATCACTAGCCGGCATGCAGCGGAAGGCATTAATTTTAAAAATGCTCGGCAAGCTGAAGCAAATCTGCAACCATCCTGCCCTTTATTTAAAAGAGCCGCAGCCAAAGCAGCTCGTCACCCGGTCACATAAAATAGAGAAGCTCATTGAATTAACGACAACGATTCGTGAGCAGCAGGAAAGCTGCCTCATCTTCACACAATATATTGGCATGGGCGAAATGATGAAGGATCTGCTTGAAAAAGAATTCGGGGAACAAGTTCTCTTTCTAAACGGAAGCGTGATGAAAAATGAGCGTGACCGCATGGTCGAATCCTTCCAAAAGAAGGAGTACCCGTTTTTAATCCTTTCGTTGAAAGCCGGCGGCACAGGCTTAAACTTGACCGCAGCCAATCATGTCATCCATTATGACCGATGGTGGAATCCGGCTGTTGAAAACCAGGCAACCGACCGTGCATACCGGATCGGCCAGGACCGATTTGTTCATGTCCATAAACTGATCACAACCGGTACCATTGAAGAAAAAATCGATGAAATGTTGGAGAAAAAGCAATCGTTAAATGATGAAATTATTCAAAGTGAAAATTGGATCACCGAACTATCATCTGATGAACTGGAAGAGCTGTTTACGTTGTCAATTTAAGATGTTGGGAACAGACTGAATTTTGTCAAATAATCTACAAATTAGAAATTTCGGAGTTAAAGGGGTACAACTCATGGCAGCAAAGCAGAAAAAAGGGAAGAAAACAGAGGATAAAAAAGCCCCACAGTGGGAGAAGCTTGTTACATTAATTGAAAAGAAGGTTTCAAAGTAAGAATGGAAACAGCCCAATTGGTTCATTGGGCTGTTTTTATTAGTTTCTTAATGTAAGTAGATATGACAGGCACTTTCCTTTATTCATTTAGCAATATCGGTCAAAGGAGATATGAGGAACACTTTCTCCTTTTCAACTTGAAGAATTGTTCTTTAAAGAAGTAGAGGCTGCATCAAACTAAAGTTAGAACGTTTGATACAGCCTTCTATCACTTAAACAAACAAATCAAACAATAAAACGGTTCCAAAAGCAATAAACGAAAGCAACGTCTCTAATACAGTCCAAGTCTTAAAGGTCTCCTTTACGGATAAGCCCAAGTACTCTTTGACCATCCAGAACCCCGCATCATTGACGTGTGAGAGCATGAGCGACCCGGCACCTGTCGCGATCACGAGCAGTTCCAGGTTTACGCCTGACATATGTTCGATAATTGGCGCAACAATTCCGGCAGCTGTTGTTAAGGCGACTGTTGCCGAACCTGTGGCGATGCGGATCAAGCCTGATACGATAAACGCCAATACGATCGGTGAGAGGGAGAAATGCTCGGACATTTGGGCAATCGATGTACCTACACCACTCTCAATAAGGATTTGTTTAAAGCCTCCGCCTGCCCCGATGATTAAAATGATCGATCCAACTGGCAGTAAGCATTCTTCTGATAGCTTTTGAATATACGTTTTATCCATTCCTTGACGAATCCCAAGGAAATAAAAGGCTGCAAAACACGAAATTAACAGGGCAATAACAGGACTTCCAATAAAGAGAAATAACTTTAGAACAGCGCTTGGTATTGGCAAATACGGCGCAATAACGGATAAGACCATTAATATTACCGGTAATAAGATGATGAAGAATGAAATGCCCGTGCTTGGCAATTTTTCTGACATCTTGCTTACACGAATTAACTCTGGCTCACCTTCTGGTATCACGCGATTTTTTACCCACTTAGCAAACAGCGGTCCTGCGATAATCGCAGCTGGCAGCGCAATGATTAGCGAGTAAATCAGAACCTTTCCGATATCCGCTTGATAGATGCCGATTGCCGTCATAGCTCCAGGGTGTGGAGGTACCAAGCCATGTACAATGGATAATCCTGCTAGAACAGGTATGGCGATTAGTAATATATTTTGCTTTGTCGTTCGATAGATTGAAATAACAAGAGGCAGCAGCATGACAATCCCTACATCAAAAAATACTGGGATCCCAATGATAAAGCCTGAAAGGAGCATCGCCCATGGCAATTTTTTTACACCAAAGATGCGAATGAAGAAATCCGCTACTTGCATTCCAGCACCTGAATCAGACATCAGCTTTCCTAAAATCGTCCCCAACGCTAAAATTCCGACTAAATGACCTAACACGCTGCCAACTCCGGTTTCATAAGCCGTGACGATTTTATCCATTGATAATCCGGACATCACCGCTAAAAACAAGCTGGCAACCGTTAAACTAATAAACGCATGCCATTTCCACCATGCGACACCTAAAATGACAATGACAATGGACAGCAAGGTAATCGTTAACAAATATAATTCCATAGGTCTTCCCCCTTCTCCCTATACGTAAACGTTTTCATTCACTTTGCGAGAAAGGGAGCTTTTTCCCCTTTTCTCGCAGTCTCTATTTTTAATTATGGTTATCTTTGTATATCGCCTAGCGATACAGTCATTGCTTGAATGATGTCACGCTCTGTTGACATTGGCGTATCACCCGCTATGGTATGGGCAAGCATCCCTGCTGCTGCAGCAAATTCAACGGTTTTCTCTATTGAAAATCCTTCGACCTCACCATGGATAATCCCGCTTGTATAGGCATCTCCTGCCCCGATTCTGTCATATACAGAAAAGACGAGTGTTTTTGAAAAATGGAATGCTTGATTTTTATACATAAATCCCCTTAACGAATGGGTGTTGTCTCCGTTAATGGAACGATGTGTCCCAGCAATAACAGAGATGTTGTACGTTTCTGCCACAGCTGGAATCAAGTCCACGAGCTGCTCATGACGACCTTCCTTCTCCGTTTTCATCCCCAAAATATAGATGGCATCCTTTTCATTCATCATGACAATATCAGCCAGATGGAGCATTTCTTCATAATGCGGCTTCGCTTTTTTATATCCATCTTCACCCCAGAGCGATGGGCGGTAGTTACAATCAAAAACAACTGTACCACCATTTTCCTTCACTGCTTTAGCGAATGTTTTCATTTGCTGACGAACCGCATCATTCATCGCCAAGGTGATTCCGCAAAAGTGAACAACATCGATTTTCTTGGCAATGGTGGTAAAATCATAAGCTTTTTCAGCTGCTGTGTTAAAACTGCTCTCTTGACGATTGGTATAGGTCACCCTGCTTGGCCTGGCACCAAATCCATTTTCTAAAAAATACATGCCCACATAATGCCCATCACGTCTAATGAAGTTTTGCGTTATTCCTAGTTTTTGCAGATACGAGACAGCTGCATCGCCAACGGCATTGGCTGGCAACGTGGACACGAGATACCCTGTATGTCCAAATCGTGCTAAAGCTGCGGTTACATTGACTCCCGTTCCAGAGAAGGAGTAGTTTAATGTGCTCGCTTGTGATAGGAGCTCATAGCCTGGCACCTGCAAGCGCATCATCACCTCTCCGAATGCCGCGATCTTCTTAGGCATATTGATCAACCAATTTCTTTATCGTTTCTAATAATTCGCGCACATCCTCGACCTTTGTTTTTCCTGTGCTTTTGTCAATGATTGATGAATACACGTGAGGAATCACTTTCGGAACCTTCGCTTCCAGGGCGATACGCAATATCGCTTCAAAATTACCTTTATCGATCCCGCCTGTCGGCTCAAGCGCGAAGCCTTCTTCCCCGCATGCTTTAGCAACTGCACGGAACTCGTCTTCACTGCTTAACCCGTTCATTGGGAAGTATTTTAATGCATTGCCGCCCATATCGCGCACAAGGGCAATCGCCGTTTTAATCGGTACAATCGCATGCTCCTCCTGGGCAGCGCTGATTGGGCCTGTTGAGATATTCACATATCCGACCCGCCTTGTTGGAGATACTAAGCTATTGATCCAGCTATCTTTCTCTCCAAGGTTGGCGCGTGTTGCTCCGACAGAAGGGAACACTTGGTTGATATGACTGCCAGGGTAGTGTTTCGCAATCTCAGCTACTACAGCTGCCTGACGGTTATCACCAGCGCCCAATCCAATCGATACGGCATCTTCAATTTGCTCACCGTAGTCTTTCATTGCGGCAACTGCTTCTTCCACTGTCGAATAATCCTTTGAAAGAACACCGACTAATACATAGCCTTCAGCTGCTTCAAATACCTCTTTTGCATTTTCTACACTATTTGCTAGCACATTTAATGCGACACGGTCTTTGTAAAATCGATTTGTTATGTTTGCCATCTTATTTACCTCCTACAATTTCACGGATTTTCGCTTCAATTACCTCAATATCATCATGCTGCAGAGGACGGGGATCGATATCAAAATAGCCCTGTCTCACACCATAATCACGAGTGTAAATGGCTATGTCACCATCGCGCAGCCTTGTATTCACTTCTTTTGCGGTTAGATGTGCCTCGTTTGGATCAATGTGAATACGCGCCCGGAATATCGCCCGACCTGCTTCATCCTGGACAATTGTCACCTTGATGCCATTGAGTTCATTCAATGTCATTAATGTCTGCAAGGTTTCTTTCTCTTGTTCGCTTTTGTCTTCTTTATTGCCGTATTCATCAAGCGCTTGAAGTAAGCCAAATGCCGATTCTTTTCCGACCTTCATGCTGCGGCCAATGCCATGTAATTGAACCTTTAGCCACTCAATGTATTTGCGTTTACCGGCCACAATCCCTGAGGTTGGTCCTTCAATCGCCTTTGAGCCGCTATAGATTGCCAGGTCTGAGTATTTCACATATTTTTGAAGATCTTCTTCTGCTGCAGCATCGACAATCAGTGGAACACCATTTCGTTTGGCAACCTCCCAAGCTTCTTCAATCGAAATCATATTTTTCTGGACGGCGTGGTGTGATTTGACGTAAAGGATGGCCGCAGTATTTTCACAAATCGCATCCTCGATATGCTCCGCCTTTCCTTCATTGGCGTAGCCTACCTCAACTAATTTTCCCCCGCCTAAATAGATCATCGTTTCAACAGGTGCTCCGTATTGTACGTTGTGACCTTTCAGCATGATGATTTCTCTTTTCGTAATTTCTTCTTGGTGAAGACGCTCACTTTTACGGCGATTTCCTTGTGTCACCATTGCGGCAACAGAAAGGGCAATCCCGCTTGATGCCGAGTTTACGATTACGGCTGCCTCTGAACCTAAAATCCTAGCTACGTAATCACCGGCTTTATCAACTAAATCTGCAATCTCCACATAGTTTTGACCGCCTTGTTTCATTGCTTCCATTACCGTATCCGTTGGAGCTGAAACACCTAATATACTCATTCGTCCACTTGCATTAATCACACGTTTAAGTCCATATTTAGCATTTAATGAATTCGCCATTTGCAACCACTCCTTTAGTTTCGATTCGTTGATCTGATACCCGCTTTTCACCGTCTGAATCGATTAAAGTAATCGGCTCATTTTTCACTGCGAAAAGAGTCAGATTAGCAACATCTCCAGCCTTTATCCAGCCAAGCTCCGGTTTTTTCAACCAGTTAGCAGCATTGATCGTAACCGCTGCGATAACCTCTTCAAGCGAATATCCTAAGGAGAGAAATTTCGTCAAAACATTAGCCATACTGTAAACAGGCCCTTTTAATCGGTTCATGCGATAAATATCTGTACTGATTGTATTTAAAGCGATATGATGACGCTTTGCTGCTTCCGCCACCTTAAAGGAGAAGCTTGCGGTACCATGACCAACATCTAAATGAACACCGCGTTTAATGGCATCTTTTAATACTTGGCGGGGGTTCTCATGTTCATCAAAAAGATTGTTTTGCTTTCCATTAAGATAATGGGTAATGACATCTCCTTTTTCCAAAAGCGGAATAATATCATCGATTTTTGGCGGTCCCGAGCCGATATGAACCATTATCGGCAAGTCTGTTTCACTAGAAAGGGCACGAGCGATTCTCAAAGGCTCAATACCATTTTCACAAACAACACTTTTACTAATCCGTGCCTTTAAGCCAACAATTATATCCTTATATTCCTTTACAGCTTGTACAACCTTCCCTTTATCAATCCACTCTAACCTTGATAATTCATCAACTCTTTCTAAGCCAATACGTGAAATATTCAAAAAGGCATATACATTCGTTTTTGCTTTTTCTCTGCTTGCTGCTAAATCGGCAATACGATCAGCGCCACAGCTTCCCGCATCAACAATAGTCGTTACTCCCTGCTTTACTCCGATTTCATCGATTTCATCACCGTACGGATCAAATTCCGGAAAGGCATGGACATGTAAATCAATCCACCCGCTTGATACATATAGGCCGGAGCAATCGATAACATGCTCTCCGTGACCATCCCCAGCCTTCATTACCTGGGCAATTTTTCCATCCTCAATGACGATATCGATTTCCTCTTCATTTAATCGCTTTACATGACGCAATACAAAATCCTTCATCTATATCACCTTTTTCATAGTCAATTAAAGACGCTTACAATTTTATTAATCATAACGTTATAATGTTTTATAATAAAAAATAATTTCTTAATGTAACGTAAAGATAACATAGAAAAAGAATAAAGTAAATATAACGTTATAATGTTTAATGAGAAAATTTGCATGTAAAATATTCCATGCAGCTAGAAGGATAGAAATCACTATGTTTCTACCCTATACATTCAGATTAACGACATATTTATGAATATCGGTATTATAGTAGCCGATCGAATACTCGATTAATTGTTCATTGATATCATAAGAAAAGCGGGTTCGTTGGAATAGCGGCTTCGGGTCAATCTTTAACAATTTGGCGATTTTTTCATTCGGTGTGTCCACACCAAATTCATCTTGAAACCGATTAAAATAAACTCCCTTTTCATACAACAATTCATACAAGGAATCCTTAAACATTTCAGGATCTAATGATAGTGAAAAACGATTAGGAATATAGTGGGTAAAATGAATATATGGCTGATCATTTAACGTATAAATCCGCTCAATACAATAGCACTCTTGCTCAAAATGATCAGACAAAACGGGATGGTCTGATACATCAACTTTAGAGATCGTTACATTGCCCTTTTTCAAGGTATATCCTGTTGATAATAAATATTCTGAAAACCCCTGTCCCTTCGATAATTTTGAGACGGCCCGATTTGCCAATACCTTCGTACCGATGCCGCTATGCTTTTCCACATAGCCTTCAATCGCCAGTTGTTCAACCGCTTTGCGTATCGTAATTTTACTCACGCCAAACTCCTTTTCTAATTCGGGTTCAGGAGGGATTAACGAATTTTTAGGGTACACGCCTTTAATGATCCGTTCTTTCAATTCATTTTTTACTTGTATATAAAATGGTCCCTTATTTCGTAACAATCTCATTAAGATCTACCTTTCCAATGTATCTACTCATTGTTCATATAGTTGTTTTATCTCTCCCTTATTGTACCAATAATTTTTTTGAAAGTGTAGGAATCTAATTTTCTTGAGGGATGACTGGAGAAGTTTTATTTTGAAGCAGGATATAAAAAATAGCGGTAGTGGGAATAGTAGGTTATACTTCGAGCTTTTTTCGATGTTGTTTATTTTCATATCGTGCACACCTGTTTTCCCACTTAAATACTCAACATTTGTTTTTACTGAGCTTAGATCTGCAGCATAAATATTAAAAGCTTCGCGATGCTGTTTAAGCTCTTCCTCAATCTTTTTAAAATGGCTTCTAAATTCTGTGGCATGCTGGTTGATCGTTTGTTTTAATTCGTTTTGATTTTTGATAAGCTTTGATTGATTTTCTTCTAAAGCAGTTATCCTTCCTTCTAGCTTATCTATTCTTCCTTCCAAAGTGTCAACCTTACCTTCTAACTTATCCATTCTTCCTTCTAAACTTGCTACTCCATCTTTTATTTCATGGATTTCCTTCGTTAAAAGTGAAAATTGATGATTCATTTGACTCATAAAGGTTTTTAATAATTCTTCCATCCTTCTATCACCTCCTCTTTGCTATTATACCATTATTTCTCCTAAAAATAGGCTGGCTTGCTGAGGGAATCTAGCAGTAACCAGCCTCTCAATCTTCGAGGGGTATTGGGGGTACTTTTGATTTTTTCTAGTACAGAGAAAAGCGGAACTAGCTTTCTTGCTCCACTAATTCACGTGGTTTTCCGCTCATAAAGCGAACGGAATCGGCTACAACTTCAGTGACGTAGACACGGGTTCGTTCAGCATTTTCATAGCTGCGTGTCTGGATTCTTCCTGTCACACCAACAATTGAGCCTTTTCGGCAATAGTTTGCTGTATTTTCAGCTGTTCGTCTCCAAAGTGTACAGTTAACAAAATCTGTATCAATTTCACCTGCTGCATTACGAAATTGCCGGCTTACAGCCAACGTGATGTTTGCGACTGGCGATCCATCTGCTGTGTAGCGAAGTTCTGGATCTTTTGTTAGACGACCTACTAAAATAATTTGATTGATCACCTTGTCCCTCCTTTCCTTTTATGTACAAATAAATTGTAATAGATTTCACCCTGTTGGAAAAATCAGTAAAAATCCATTTTGATTTTTTAGCAGCTCCTGAAACTTCTTTATCACCTAATACATTTTTTCACTTTGAAAAATGATCGCTTATTCTTTCCGCAAATTTCGCCAATTTCATTGTTTTTTCAGTTAGTTCGGTAAGTCTGTTAAGCGTTGAATTGAATTTACAATGAATGAAATATGCTGATCGCCTGAATAGCTTATACTCTGAAGAATGACTTGGAAGGAATGGGATTGAATTATTTCATTTTTAAGGGGTGCTTCTATGTAGTGTTGTTCTACCTCATTCCATGTGAAGTATTGAATAGATAGATTTCGTTGTTCTAAATAGAAAACAAAACGCAATAAATTTTTTTGATCGATTGTTTCATAGTGAATTTCAACGATTGCTTGAGTAGGAACGAGAAAATAGTAATCTTTCTGTTTGCCTTTTTTAAAATCAGCTATTTTCAATACGATGTCGCCCTCAGCTGGTTTCTCATTAACCTGTAATGACTCTCTTTTTTTCTGTTTGACATAAAGGCTTTTTAATTTAAATAGAATCATTTTTTTATTACCCCATTTCAAATAATTTACAATGTCATTATATGGCATTTTTTGTGATGACTGAAAAAAGAGAATCATGATATTTGATGATATTTGACGAATTTTAAGGAAATCTTAACACTCATCTCATTCTTTCTTCATATTTTTTCGCTATTCTCAATATAGGTCTAAATATCTATTCCTGTTTAATTATCGAACAGTTGGCAGGATGTTCAGTAGTAGAACATACAGGAGGTCTAAATGAGAGAGCTAAAAACTTTTATCATGAATATGAAATATTATCGGGAGCAAAATGGATGGTCGCAGGAACAGCTCGCTGAAAGGATAAATGTATCCCGACCGGTTATAACGCGACTTGAAACAGGTGTCCAAGAGCCCGCCTTATCCTATCTGCTTTCCTTAAGCAATGCATTTAATATTAGCATCGATGAACTGATTGGAAGGAAGCAACAAACAAATGATTACCTTTTTGAGGTATATGGAGACTATTGTGAGGAGCCTTCGCTGCCACAAGTTATTGATTATTTAATTAAGAATCCTAAAATGCTTTCATGTCTGCAACAGCTTTTACTAGCTAAACCAAAAGACCGCAAGCTGATTGAAGAGATGTTAATTACCGTCATCGAAAAAACGAAGAAATTATCTGAGTAACGATCATTTTTTTGCATTAATTATTCCTATGGTATAATAAGAAAAGCGCAAGCGCCTTGATCAGCCTAGGGCAAATAAGACGCTCATGAATAGAAGGCGTTCTTTGCCTTCAATTCATGAGTGGCTAGACCCTAGAGGGGCTAGGCGCTGGAGCTAGACACTAAAGCTAGGTTAAAATTTTATACTTTCTTACCTTTTAAGAAAAGCGCAAGGCGCCCGCCTATCGGCGACAAGCATAAGGCGAATAGGAATAGAAGGTGTTCTTTACCTTCAATTCCTATTTGACTTATGACCTCGAGCCGATGGCGCCTGGAGCTGGACACTAAAACTAAGTACAATAACTTTCTTTTTCATAAAAAAATTTGCTTACAGGGGTGATGTCGATGAAAACATTTAAGCTTGTGGGCTTGAAAATTGAACAAGATATGGTTCAAGAGAAAACAATCAAAGAGATCCCGCTTGAAGATGGGTTAATCATTAACCTCGAGGATGGAGAAAACTCCTGGTTAATTGAGGCACTCGTTCCAGAAGAGTTTCAAACCTACTTCGAAAAGCTATCGGAAGCGAAAAAGAAAATGAAAGTCCTAGTGACCATTTCGAAAAAGACAAATTCGCCTGCCCAAATCATGGCAAAGGTTAAAACCATTACTCCTTTAGAAAATCATTTATCAATTTTATTAGATGGCCGACTATTAACATCCAGACCAATCCATGATCCAGAGCAGCTGCTTCGTTCCTTAATGGGGCAGGGCTTATCAGGAGATGCCCTCATTAAAACATTTTCAGAAAACGTTCATCAGCGGAAAGAATCAACGAAGTTGTAATACGTGACGATCACCTTAAGAAACGAACGTCTTTTCTTCGAGTCTTTACTGGCAGTTATCCGGTCTTTCTTTTTCCTGAAGCTTAAGGTGTTGGTTTCCTGCCCGTGAAAATTTGAAGAACGTTTATTAGGATTAAGAGTTTTAAAAGGCTACTATTTTAGGTGCTTTTTTCATTTAAAAACTTATCATATTCTGCTTGCTAACTCCTTCGGCATTTAAAAAAACAATAAATAATCTAATAGGTTAACTGCTCTTTTCTAAGTTTGCGAAAACAATAAAATTTTTACATTCAGACAGACTTGCAAAATCTAATGCAAGTCCTTTTTTATACAATTTAAGTCCTTCTTGTTATTAATTTGAATATACAAAAATAGCAAAAGAATAAAACTTATAACAGCCTTTTACAAAACATTAATCTATCATTAAGGTGAAATTAATAAATACCTGATAATCTTCTATTGCTAGCTAATTTCTATTAGGAGGAAAAAAGAGGATGGGAATGAAAAATGTAATAGCAGGACTTTCACTCATATGTTTGATGGTTCCTAATTTTACTGCGACTGCTGCCTCTTCTGGTTCTGCAGCCCAAAAAGAAACCACAAGCATTGTAGCAGATTGGAAGTTTTCAAAAGAATATGTGAAAAGCGGTTCGATTGAAAACGGGAATATGATCATTGAAGACGCGAGTCAAAATGGGAATGATTTAGAGTTAGTAACGGTTGGAGATTTAGCTTCAGCAGAGTTAAAAAATATGCTGACATGGTCTGAGGATGATTATAATCAACAAGAAAATATTAATAGCTTACAATTTGCTAATTATAAAAAAGCTCCTGCGGGAAGATATTTAAAAACAACCGATGGGGCACCGATCAATTCTGAGAAGTTTGAAAATGGATTTACCATCGAAGCAGTTTTTAAATTACCTAGTCATTTTAATAGCAGTTTACATAGCTGGATGGGGATTTTAACAAGACAAGGGCAAGGTGCTGATCTCAATAAAACCGAAGGCGAGAAAGAAATTCTTACGACATTATCTGTTTCTAGTGACCAAGAAATTCAATGGACAAGCCATCCAGAGAATCTAAACTACAATGTGACCAATTGGTCTCGTTCTTTAAATCGTGATGAATGGTATCATTTAGCGGTTGTTAATGACGGACAAACGACCACTTTAACAGTGAATGGGGTTAGCGATTACGGAAAATCAATAGAAGTGAAAGGCATCGCAGCTGTAGAAGGTAAAGGCTGGAACATTGGTGCTTCTGAGTGGGGAAATGAATTAGATGCACTATTTGCCGGTAACATTCAAGAAATACGAATCGCTGATGAGGCTTTGTCTGAAAACGAATGGCTTATTCAAGATGCTCGTGATGATCAGCCGATAGATGGTACAAATGATAACGTTCCATTCCTAACAGACAAAGATAATTATAATTTTCTTTTTGTCCCGGATACTCAGAAATATTCAAACCACAATCCAGAGATTTTTACCAGTCAAATGAAGTGGATTACTCAAAATACAAAGAAAAACAATATTCTAATGAATGCATTTGTTGGAGATATTGTCGATAGTAATTCAGAAGTGCAATGGAATAATTCGCTTGAATCTATTTCCTATTTAGATAAAAAGGAAATTCCTTATATGATAACTGCAGGAAATCATGATTATGCTAACGGAGATCCATTCTTAACACATTATGGACCACAGCGTTTCGCGGATAAAGAATACTATAAGGGATCTTCTCCATCGGGCTATGGCTCATATGCTATTGTTGAAGCTGGTAGTTATGAATACTTATTTTTAATTGTTGATATGAAAAATCTTCAAAAAGATTTAGAATGGTCAAAAGATGTTTTAAATCAACATAAAGACAAACCAACGATTATTGTTTCTCATGATATTATTTATCCTAAAGTTGAAAATAATGAAACGGTTGCCGTTGAGTCGTCTAACGGAAAACTTATATGGAATGAACTTATCAATAATCACAATCAAGTGTTTATGACGGTTAATGGTCATTACTTTGACATCACACACCGAGTGAAACAAAACGCAGCAGGGAACGATGTCATTCAAATGCTAGTCAATTACCAATCAGATTATCGTGGGGGAAATGGCTGGCTAAGACTTGTCGAATTTGCTGAAGAGAAAAATAAACTGTTTTTCCGTACTTACTCTCCATTTGTAGATAAAATGTCGAAAAAGGAAAGAACTTATGTTGATTTTAACTATTTAACAGATACGCACAATCAATTTGAATTAGATTTTAATTTTAAAGAGAGATTTAACATGAAGTAACAAAAAGGATGACTTAGACGAAAATTCTCCCTTTATATGAGAGATTCTTTCAACTTGAGTCATCCCCATTTTTTTACTTAAAGTCTTAGGATACGAATAATCTTATTGCCTTCCAAATCATATCGGAAGGCTTTGATTTTGCAAAAAAAGACCAGAAATGTAATTAGGTGCAGTTTGTTTTTCTACTTAAACTTAAAATAAGTCTCTTTTTTAAGAGATTGTTGTTTTTTAATAGGTTCTTTAAACGAAACTCTTTAAGATTGATTGGAGCAGGTTGCGAGACTCCTGCTTAGAGTAGCTGGACAGGTGAGACTTATGCAGGCGTTTGCGCCGAGGAGGCTCACCGCACGCCCCGCGGAAAGCGAGCATCTCTCGCTGCAATCAACCACTCCGTACTACTTGGTAAATAGCAGCAAAGTGTGCGAAAACAGCCTAAAATAAAAAGATTTTAAAGAACAACGATTATTGTTGTTATCACTCACATCTTTACAGGAAAGATACAATACTTACATATAGATTTAATATTATTCCAGTAAAATAGTTTTTGTTCTAATTTTTTTAATTATTTGGAGGTACAGGAAAATGCTGCGTCAATTTAAAGCAATATCTATTTTAGCTCTCAGCTTTTCTCTACTTCTTCAGGGCTTGCCTGTGGAAGCAAAGGAAGTAGAGAATATCAACAACGAGAATTCAGGAGGCAGATGGATGACTGGGGAGTATCACACCCATACGTTTCAGTCTGATGATTCTCAGCAGTCTCTAGAAGAGCTTCTAGATCATGGATTTGATCAGTATGGGATGGATTGGATTGGGATTTCCGATCACTTAAGACCATCCTCTCGGGACGATGAAGGAAATCCGATTCCAGGAGGACCGATTCCAATGTCACAGGGAATCATCCAATATCAAGCACCAAAGATCAAACAATTGCAAGATGCAGGAAACTATAAAAATAAAATCATCTTTTCGGGATTCGAGTGGGACATGCCTACTTACGAGCATGTTGGCATCGGGATTTTTGGCGATATTGCCGGATCAATGGAAACCTTAAAAGCGATAAACCAGTTTGAGTATTTGTTTACGGATCGGGATGTAAAGATGTTCAATTCGGAAGATGTAGCAAGATGGGAAACTCAAGATCAAAGAGCTTATAAGACTCCAAAGGATGCTCGGACAGCTTTGGCTTGGCTTGAGAAAAATTATAAGAATACAAGTTTTGCTATCTTTAATCATCCATCTAGAAAAAGGGTATACACGATTTCCGATTTTCGCGACTTCAATAATATCGCCCCAAATGTGGCGTTTGGATTTGAAGGAATGCCAGGAAATCAAATGGAACCTGACAGAGGCGGTTTAAATCTTTCTACGCCAGAAAACCGAACGTATGGCGGTTCTGATTATATGCTCGCTAAGCTTGGCGGTACATGGGATGCACTCCTTGGAGAAGGACGACATTTCTGGAACTTTTCCAATTCGGACTCCCATTTCCATATTAGTGATAACGGTCTTTACTCCAGTGGATATTGGCCTGGTCAGTACTCTAAAAACTATACATGGGTGAACGGTACAACAGCACAGGCTGTTGTGGATGGAATGAGGTCAGGAAAATCCTTTTCCGTTTTTGGAGATTTAATCAATGCACTTGATTTTCAAGTAAAAGGTGCTGGGAACGAAGTTGAGATGGGTGAAACCCTTCAAGTAAAAGAAGGACAAATGGTTACGATCACAATCCGCTTTAAAAGCCCAGAGAAGAATAATAACGGAGATCCAGTTCAAGTAGATCATGTCGATTTGATTGCTGGTGACGTGACAGGGAAAGCTGCACCAAATACAGATGCCTACACCAAAAATACAAATGATACGACTAAAGTAGTTAAACGCTTCTCAAGCAAAGACTGGAAAACGGATCACAATGGATACAATGTCATCTCATTTAAAGTACAAGCAGATAAGGACCAATATTTCCGTCTAAGAGGAACCAATCTGGGAGTAAATGTCCCTGGAGAAACAAGCAACGGTGAGCCGCTGATTGATCCAGTAACTGATATTGAAGATAATGAAACACGATTTGCTGAAATCAATAAACGAAATTATAAGGATCTTTGGTTTTATTCCAATCCAATCTTCGTCAGTGTGGAAGATAAGTCAAATAAGGAATAATACGAAGCAGCAGAAAAACTGCTTTATAAAAAGGCATAAGGCTGTCGAGAAATTGCTAACAGCCTTCTTTCTATGTTCGTATATTTAAGAAAATCTATTCGAAAAAATTTTATCTTCATCTTAGTGAGCAGGAACAAAAGCGGAAGCGCCTCGTTCAGCCCCGACAAGCATAAGACGCAAATGAATAGAAGACGTTCTTTGTCTTCAATTCATTTGTGGCTTATGACCTCGAGGGGATAGGCGCTGGAGCTGGATGTCGTGCGCTTATCCGCAGTTTAAGAATTTTATAATTTCCCGGTAAACGATAAAAAATCTCGGAACGCACCGTCGCTCCGAGATTTCCTTTAAAAGAACTTCTTACGATCACGTTCTTCTTTTAAAATTTCGACTGCCTCTCTAAATCGTTGTGAATGGACAATCTCCCGTTCTCTTAAAAAGGCAAGACTATCATTTATATCGGGGTCGTCTGAAATATTAATAAGCCATTGATATGTAGCCCTCGCCTTTTCTTCTGCAGCAATATCTTCATACAAATCTGCAATTGGGTCACCCTTTGCTTGAATATAAGTTGCTGTAAATGGTACACCCGCTGCATTGTGATAAAACAAGGCAGAGTCATGATCCACATAATGTTCGCCTAAACCTGCTGCTTTTAGCTGCTCAGGTGTAGCATCTTTGGTTAGTTTATAAACCATTGTTGCAATCATTTCCAGATGCGCAAATTCTTCTGTTCCAATATCATTTAATAAGCCTATAACTTTACCCGGAATCGTATAACGCTGGTTTAAATAACGCAATGCCGCAGCTAATTCTCCATCAGCACCGCCGTATTGTTCAATTAAATATTTGGCAAGGGTTGGATTACATGTGCTTACCTTTACTGGATATTGAAGCTTCTTTTCATATACCCACATGATCTGTTGTCTCCTTTCGTAATGAAAGGACCGGGTAGCACCGATCCTTTATCATATTAAACCTGCCATGGCCATGGAGCAGTTCCCCAGCTCCAATTTGCATCTGCAAAGCTGTTTCCAAAGCCTTGCAGCATCCCGAATTTTGACTCAAACACTTGCTTCAGCTGTTTGCTTTTTAAAGCACATTGGTTAAATTGCTGAAGAGCCTGCATATCATTTGGATGGGTATCAAGATAAAGGGTCAGTTCGACAAGGACAAAGTCGATCGCTTGAATTTCCTCAAGCAGTTGGTAATATTCATCAGGTAATTGCTTCACATTCACTACCTCCCTTTTCCTTCATACGGGTTTTCATATGGATCGTATAATGCAGGCCAAAGTGTACCCTTTTTCAAGGCAACCCTAGGCGGAAACTGCGGAAGGTTGGGCGGCTGAAATCCCATATATAAATGAGGCGGTGTTGAATAAAACTTCAATCCGATTGGGGGGCAAGGATCAAAGCGGCTATGAAATGGTCGATACGCCTTCATTCTAGTGAATGTTGCTGGCTGCTCATGAGGATAATTCATATCTTTCACCTTTTACACCTCTTTTTTGTGAACGAAAGGGATCCATTTGTTTACAAAATTTAATCCCTTTCATCCACTTTTTCATGTTGATGACTTGTATAACCTTTTTTGAACATACTTTATCACCATCATATTCATAAGAGATTTGTACTTATGAGTATTTTTTGAAAAAATTTGGAATGACTCCCTCACCGTTTGATAAATGCTGCAATAAAAAAAGGCTCCCAAACGTTTTGTTTGAAAGCCTCGTGATCGTTTTAGTTCCTACTGGCTAGAATTGGAATGTGACATTCTCAATCCCCTCGTTTTCAGCTACTAATCCAACAATCTCGATTTCATCTATTCTTCTTTCTTTATCCAAGCTTACAAAGTCCAAAATGTATAACAGGTCATCTGCAAATTTCTTGATCGTTTCTCTTGTAAATAAACTGCTTGCATATTCAAATTCAAATAACATGCCTTCCTCCCTGTTTTCGACAAATAGCGATAGGTCAAATTTCGATGTCTTGTTTCTGTAATTGACAGGATTCAATTTCAAGTTCCCTACTGTTCTTTCATTTTTTGGTGCATCCTGTAGGGCAAGCATGGTTGAAAAGAGCGGGTTCCTTCCTGGTTCACGCTTCATTTTCAATTTATCCAGGAGCATCTCAAGCTGATAATCCTGATTATCGTACGCTTTTAGCAATTGTTCCTTTACTTCGCTTAAAAACGATACAAAGGATTCATCTCTATTAGGGAACGTCCTGATTACAATTGTATTAGCAAACATACCAATCGTATGTTTTAAATCAGAATGTGTTCGGCCTAAAATTGGCAAGCCTATAATGATGTCTTGCTGTGACGAATAGGTAGATAAAAGGATGCTATATGCTGCCGTTAAAACCATATATGGTGTCGAATTTGTTTCCGAACAAAGTTGTTCCAGGCGCTGCTTCATTTCCTTTCCGCTTTTAAACAAAAAGCTGTCACCCTCAAAGTTTTGTATAAGCGGACGCGGGAAATTCGTTGGCAACTGCAAAACCGGAAGATTCCCTGAAAGGATATCCAACCAATACTCTTCCTGTTTCTTGGCCTCCTTTGTTTTTAAAAACTGGTGTTGCCAACCAACATAATCCTTATACTGAATTAGATTCTCCTCAAGCTGCTGTCCCTGATATAGCAGGGAAAATTCATGCAGCAAAAGATTGACGGAATATCCATCTGAAATCAAATGGTGCATATCTGTCAGTAAGACATGCTGATTTCTGTTTAATCGAATTAGCTGGATCTTTACCAATGGAGCCTTCGTTAAGTCAAAGGGCTTGATGAACCCTTCCATGATATTAATTAATTTCTCATTCAGCTCTCCATTAGGTTCAAGAACCATTTCCTCTTTCAGTTCTGAATAAATTATTTTGACTTCAGCATCATCATGAATTCGCTGTTTCACTTCGCCCTTAACAATTTCAAACGAGGTTCGTAATGCCTCATGCCTATTTACTAGCTCACCAAAGGCATCTTCCAATTGATCCAGGTTCATTTCACCCTCTAACAAGGTGGCTCTTGGCATATTGTAGGTTGTGCCGAGCCCTTCCATTTGGTGAATTGTGTACAACCTCTTTTGTGCGGATGAAAGTTCATAGTAATCTCGTTTTGCTAAAGGCTGTAACGAAAAATATTTGGTTTCTGATGACTTTTTAATATAGTCGCTCATCCCTCTAATTGTTGGAGTTTTGAATGATTCCCGCAATGGAATCGTTACATTGAATTGCTTGTGAATTTCCGTCGTTACAAGCATGATTTTCAGAGAATTTCCACCCATTTCAAAAAAGGAGTCATTCATCCCGACTTTTTCAACATCAAGGACCTCTTCCCAAATGTCAGCAATCTTTTGTTCTACTATATCTTTAGGTTTTTCATACTCGACATTTATTAAAGAAGCATCCCTGATCTCTTCAAGGGCTTTTAAGTCAAGTTTACCGTTAGCGGTCAATGGTATTCCATTCACTTTAACAAAAACAGATGGCACCATATAGTAAGGTAGTTTATTAGAAAGGTAGTCTCTCATTCCTTCACCATTTTCACCTTCTTTTAGTACAAGATAGGCATGTAGTTCATGATTGCCCTCTTCATCCACATGAGGTGTGACAAATGCATTCTCGATTGTCTCATGCTGAAGGATCACTGAGGTTACTTCATCTAGCTCCACTCGATAGCCGCGTATTTTCAGCTGATGATCTATCCTTCCTAGAAACTGAATGTTCCCATTAGCTGTGATTCTTCCAAGGTCTCCTGTTTTATACAGCCTGATAGGTTCATGGCCCCAAATTGAACCTTCAATAAACTTTTCGGTATTTAGCTCTGCTTGGTTTAGGTACCCTTCTGTCAAACCGGCTCCAGCAATGCAGATTTCACCTGCTCCCCCGATTGGCACTGGCTGCTGATGCTGATTGAGAATTAATACTTTTACATTATCAATTGGTTTTCCAATGATGGTTCCATTTAATAGAGGATCATACCCTTCAAAGTCCAGCTTATAAGCAATACAGCCAATCGTTGCCTCAGTTGGCCCATAATGGTTCATTACTTCAATGTTTGGGCATAGGTTATGAAACTTCACGATATCCGCCGATTTCATCTCTTCTCCACCCAAAACGATCAGTCTAAGCGCTAATCGATTGACATCCTCCTCGAATGTAAGGTTGTCGACTATTGATTTGAAAAGTGATGGAGTCAGTTTTATAAAGCTTATCTGCTGATCTTTTAAATAGGTCAGAAACGTTCTTGGAACGGTATAAAGTTCCTTTGGCACCACATGCAGCTCACAGCCATTTACTAATGCTGTATACAGGCCAGTATATCCTAAATCAAAGGCGAACGATGATACTAGCACTGTTTTATCTGTATCTGTGATATTCGCCGCACGGGTAAACCATGATACATAGTTAACCAAACTTTGATGTTTAATTGGTACTCCTTTCGGATAGCCGGTCGTTCCCGATGTATAAATAAGATAAACTGGATCATCAGGTGTACTTCTGTCTTCAAGATTTATATCATGTGCAGAAGCGATGTCTTCATGGTCGAGTTCAATCACTTCACAACAACTTTCAGTAGAAGGGTACAAATGTGACATGCAAACCAGCGCAGCGGCATGACTGGACTCAAGCATAAAATGCATCCGATCCTCAGGGAACTCAGGATCGATCGGCAGGTATGTAGCCCCGCTCTTAATAATGCCCCATAGTCCAACAATCATATCGATGGAAGGCTCAGCCAGAAGACCAACGACTGTACTTGGTCGTGCTCCCTTCTTAATTAAATGGTTGGCTAGTTGGTTCGCCCTCGCGTTTAGTTCCTTATACGTCATCCTCCTATCACCGCATACTACTGCCGTGTGATTAGGATGCATGGCCACTTGTTCTTCAAACAGGCGTTTGATTGTTTTTTCTTCCGGGAAAAGAGCATCCGTATCGTTCATTTTGATGAGTTGATTTTTTTCTTCTGTTGTTAAAAGGTCTATTTCACCGATGGAAATCGCTATGTCTTCCTTGATGACCTCGAATAATCTCACCAAGTGTTTGGCCATTTGTTCCACTGTATCTCTACGGAATAAGCCGGTTCTGTACTCTATTACAAAATGAAGAATGCCTTCTTGCTCGGTAATTTTTAGCTCCAAGTCAAATTTAGTCGTGCGGTTTTTATATTCACATGGGGAAATGACAAATTCACCGATTTCCGCCTTTGCCTCATCAACGTTTTCAAAAGCGAGCATAACATCGAACAATGGATGGCGATTTAAGCTTTTTTGCACTGGCAGCTTATCAACTAACATCTCAAACGGGTATTCTTGATGCTCAAGAGCCTGGCGTGTTTGGTTCGCTACCTCACTTACAAAATAATCAAATCTTTTTTCTGAGTTAAGATTATTTCTCAGTGCAAGCGTATTGACAAACATACCGACCATATTTTCAAGCTCAGCATGCCGTCTTCCAGATACAGGACTTCCAACAACAATATCATTCTGTCCGCTATATTTATACAAAAGGACATTGAATGCAGAGAGTAATAGATTATACAGAGTAACGCCGTTTTTCATTGATATTTCATGTAATTTGGCAGTAAAGTGTTCATCTAAACTAAATTGAAGCTGATCACCATTAACCATCGGTTCTCCCAATCTAGGAAAATCTGTTGGAAGATTTAAGAGCGGTATTTCCCCTGAAAATCTATTTAGCCAATATTCCTCCTGATGTTTTACTTTTCCAGATTCAATCCTTTCGTTCTGCCAAGCTGAAAAATCTTTATATTGGATTTTTGGATCCGGCAAGTTTTTACCTTGATACAAGGTGGCAAACTCCCTGATTAAAATCGCAACTGACAGACCATCTGATACAATATGATGCATATCATAAACAAGTACGTAATTTGCTGGTGAAAGTTCGATTACAGCTGCTCTGAATAATGGGCCTTTTGCTAAATCAAATGGCTTAATAAACGCCTCAATGACCTGTTCCACATTGCTTTCATTGGCATGCAGATACTGAATAGACCACTCAAAGTCCTGATGAACCTTTTGCATGATGCTCCCATCTACCTCTTTAAAAGATGTACGTAAGCTTTCATGCCGGTTGATTAACGCCTGAAATGACTTTTCCAGCTTGGTCAGATCGACCTTGCCCTCAAGCCGCACAGCACCAGATATATGGTAATTCGTACTAGAACCGTTAAGCTGGCTGACGATATACATTCTTTTCTGTGCAGGTGAGACCTCATAGTATTCCTTCTGTGCTGCCGGCTTAATAGATTGAAGCTTCCCTTCCTTCTCCGTCAATTCTTCAATACATACCGCCAACTCCTTGATTGTTGGTGATGTGAATACTTGAATAAGCGGAAGCTCAACATGAAATTCTCTATGAATCTCTGAAGCTAGTGTAATCGCCTTTAAGGATTGACCGCCCATTTCAAAGAAGGAATGATTGATCCCTACTCCATCTACCCCTAATATGTTTTCCCAAATGCTTGCAAGCTTCAATTGGGTCTCATTGTATGGCATTTCATATCCATCCGTCATTTCTACCTTGATTTGCATTGCCGAAAGTGATTTTCGGTCAATTTTTCCGTTCGGATTTAATGGAAGTTTTTCCATTTCAATAAAAAAGGAAGGAATCATATATTCCGGGATTTTGCTCTGCAGAATTCTCCTCATTTCAGAAGGATCGAGACTTGAATCTACGGCAGAAGCATAATAGGCCGCAAGGTATTTCTCATTTGTTTCGTCAGCCTTCACGACAACTGCTGAATCTACGATCTGATCTAACTTGTTTAAAGCCGCTTCAATTTCACCAATTTCAATTCGGTGTCCGCGAATTTTTATTTGGTCGTCCATTCTTCCAAGCACCTGAATGTTTCCATCATGAAGAAGTTTCCCCATATCCCCGGTTTTATAAAGCCGGCTTCCTTTTTCAAACGGGTCTTGAATAAATTTCCCTTTCGACATCTCAGGATTATTTAGATAGCCTCTCGCCAAAGGCAAGCCACTGATACAGATTTCCCCTTTCACACCAATTGGCAATGGGTTCATTTCCTTATCAAGAATATAAATCCGTCTGTTTGCAAGCGGCTTACCTACAGGAATAAATGGTAAATGGGAACTTTTCATTCCGTTACCGGATACATGATACAAGGTACTCGTCATGGCTGTTTCAGCTGGGCCATAGGCATTTAAAAGAGAGATATGGTGTAAAGGAGCCTTTTCCCACATTCTCACCTTTTCACCTGACATTTGTTCTCCGCCAACAATGACAAGCCTTAAATGGCTGTTTGGAATGAGTTCAGGTTCCCCATGCCATGCCTGAGTTATTTCTCCCCAATAAGAGGTTGGAAGATTGACAACGGTAAGGCCATATTCCGCACATTTTTGCGAAAACTGATAAGGCGTCCATAAATCATGGTCCCGCAGAACAAGAGTACTTCCTGCAGCCAGTGCCGTAAAAATCTGTTCTAATGATATATCAAAGCTTATTGACGAAAACTGAAGAACTCGGTCCCATGGTTTCAATTCATAGCGATTTATCATATCGATGGAGTGGCTCACAACCGCTTCATGCGGCATCATAACCCCTTTAGGTCTGCCTGATGAACCTGAGGTATAGATGATGTAAGCCAAATTCTTAGGTTCGATGCCGGCTCTTGGCTGGTCGACTGGCTCTTCTAGAATCCCATCCCATTCCACATCAAGGAAAATTGTACGTCCTTCATAAGTTAGAAGATTTGGTTCCAGGCTGCTTAGAGTAAGCAGGACTGAAACTTGAGCATCCTCCAGCATCATGTCGACTCTTTCACCTGGATAATCTGCATCGATCGGAAGAAATGCCCCGCCAGCTTTTATGATTCCGAGGATTCCTACAATCATGTTTAGTGAGCGTTCAACATACAAACCAACCGGCACATCAGGACCTACTCCAAGTCTTGTGAGCCTATTTGCTAACTTGTTTGAGAGAAGATCCAGCTCGTAATAGGATAGACTTTCCCCGTTTTGGATCACTGCAGGTTGAACGAACTGAGCTTTCACTTGGGTTGCAAATAGATCTTGAAAGCAAACATCTTTAGGATATTCCATTGCGGTTGGATTCAGTTCAAATAAGATTTGGTTAAGCTCTGATTCCGGGATCATTGATATACTGCTTAATTGGCCATTTTCTGCATCCATCTCCGTTATTTCCCAGAGGATGTTCATGAAATGTGCAAGCACCTGATTTGCTTCTGGTTCATTAAGAAAACGACTGTCATACAAAAGCTTAAAGTGGAGATCTGGCTGCAGGTTGCAATAAACGACCAATGGATAATCCATTTGTTCATCTGTGCGGACGGAGCTTATCTCTAGATCCCCCATTCCATCCTTTAATGCTGCATCAAAAGGATAATTTTCAACGATCACAATGCTTTCATACAGATCATATAAGGCCGAATTCCTTGGCACCTCACTCCAACTTCGGATATCGGCTAAAGAGGTATACTCATATTGACGCATTTCTGCTAATGCTACCTGTAATTCTTTAAGCCACGAGATCATATGCAAGCCAGGGTCTATCTTTATCCTGAATGGGAGAGTATTCATAAAACAGCCGATCATGGAATCGGAGCCATTTAATTCGGCAGGACGACCTGATGATGTCACACCAAATGTAAGATCCTTTTCCCCTGAATAGCGATTTAATAAAAGCGCCCATGCTCCCTGAACCAACGTATTTAACGTGATCCGATGCTTCCTTGCGAAGGCTTGGACCACATCCTGCTTTTCCTGTGACACTGCGCATGAAACATCTCCAAAGGCGGGTGCTTCATTTGTACCTGCTTTAACAGAAAATAGATCACTAAAGCGGATCGGCTCTTTAAAACCCTTTAACGTTTTTCGCCAAAATTGTTCTGCCTTTTGCTTATCTTGTCTTCGAAGCCATTCGATATAATCCTTGAATGAACGAGCTTTTCCTAATGCTAATTTTTCACCAGTACAATAGGCTTTATAGATCTCGCCGATTTCCTTAAAGAGAATGCTATTACACCAGCCATCGACCTGCAGGTGGTGATGAGTCCAGACCACATCATAGGCAGACTCGCCCCGTTTGACAACCAGTATCCTCATTAGCGGCGGTTCGGAAAGATCAAACCCTTTTTTGCGATCCTCCTCAAGCAGCATCTCTAAACTTTTCATCCGCTCATGCTTTGATAGGTTTGTCCAATCTACAACCTGAAAAGGGACTTTTAGATTTCGATGAACAACCTGTACTGGTTCCTCTAGGCCCGCCCAATGATAGGAAGTTCGTAAGCTATCATGGCGGTCAAGAATCGTTTGCCACACTTGTTCAAATTCTTTTATATTAAGTTTTGATTCGATTGAAAACACCGTTTGCTCCACCGTTACAGATGAATCCGGGGAGTAGATATGGTGGAAGATCATGCTTTGTTGTACCGGTGTTAAGGTATAGATATCTTGAATTGCTTTATATCTTTTACTAAACTCATCCAGCTTCCCTTGCTCGATGGAAGCAAACGGGAAATCAGAGGGTGTAAGGGTGTTTATCGTCGTTGTCTGGCAGGATTCAATGATCTCTTTTAAATGATGAATAAAGTCTGTTGTTAATCGTTGAATCGTTTCAGGGAAATAATGATTTGAACTGTATTTCCATTCAATCGACAGCTTTTTATCAACAATCATGCAATCAATATCGAGCAAGTGACTTCTTATGCCATCTACATCACGGTTCGTTCCGGCATTCACCTCAGAGAGCATAAATAGCTGTGGTTCTGTTCCTGCTTGCTCATGCTGGCCTAAATAGTTAAAGCTTATTTGCGCTCTCGGCTTTGATGTGAGCTGTTCACTCAACTCATCCTCTGCAAGATAGGTTATGATTTCGTACCCAATTCCGCCCATTGGGATGCTTCGATACCGTTCTTTCACTTGCTTCAGCACATCTTCCATGCCGCTGTTCGGCTCCATATCCCCTAAAACCGTTGGATAGACGCATGTGAACCATCCTACTGTTCGAGATAGATTATGCTCCTGCAACAATGGAACTCTCCCATGCCCTTCCAGATCAATTAAAGTGGCTCCGCTCCATTTTGACAAGGTTTTAGAAAGTGCGGTTAGCAATAGATCATCTATTCTTGTTTTAAATAAATGGGGATGATCCTGCAATAAAAATGCTGTCTCCTCTTTTGTCAACTTAAAGGAAAGGGTATGTGCCGCCTTTTCTGTATTGAGCCCGCCTTCCATATCAACAGGCAGCTTCTTTATCGATGTTGGCGTATTATTCATCCAATAAGAAAGCTCGTTTTTCAGCTGATCTGATTTCGCATACTCGTAAAGCAGTTCTGACCACCTTTTAAACGATAGGCTTTTCATCGGCAGTTGAACAGGGGTGCTGCTTTCAAGCTGTTCATAAATGGCTTGAAGATCATCAAGGATGACCCTCCATGAATAACCATCCACAACAAGATGATGCGCTGTAATAAACAGCCTTCCATTTTGACCATTGCCAAAGTCAAAGTATGCCGCACGAATCAGCGGTCCATCTTTGATATTTAAACCATACTGTATTTTTGAAATGATGTGATCCAACGGTTGTTCATGGTATTGGTCAAACGCATAGTTTTCAAAAATCACATTTTCCTGCGAATCTGCATAAGACTGTACCCACTCTCCCTCTTTTTGGTCATACCTGAGACGGAAGCTATCATGATGTTCTGTTAAAATATGAAAACTTTTGCGCAGTGTTCCCACATTCATGGCAGGCATCGTTTCTAGCAAAATCGATTGGTTCCACAAATGACGGTTTTGTAAATCCTGCTCAAAAAACCACTTTTGTATCGGTGTAAGAAGAACTTCTCCAGCAACTTTCTCTTCCGCTTTTACTTCAGGATGGCTCACTGTTCTTTCCGCAGCACTAGCAGCAAGCTCTGCAATTGTCTGATGTTTAAATACCTGACTTACCGTGATCTCAATCCCCTTTTGCAGCGCCTTGCCCACTAGCTGAATGCTGGAAATGGAATCTCCGCCAAGCTCGAAGAAATTATCATTTATGCTGATGGCTTCGGTATCAATTCCTAATACAGAGGACCAGACCTCTGCCAAATCCTTTTCCTTCTTGCCTGTAGGTGCCACATGCTGATGGCTTGCCTGCATTTTTGGAGCAGGCAGGTTTTTACGATCGATTTTTCCGATCGATGTTAATGGCAGTTTCTCTAGTTGGATGAAATAAGTAGGGACCATATATTCCGGCAGTTTAGAAGATAAATAGTCTTTTAGCTTTTTGGCATGAATTTCTGTATTGGACACAAGATAGGCGCAAAGCACTTTTCTTCCCTTTTCATTTTCCCAATCAATGACTGCTACCTCCTGGATGTATTCGAGTTTTAGTAACAATTCGTGAATTTCTGCAAGCTCGACACGGTAGCCTCTGATTTTGATCTGGTGATCCGTTCTTCCTAAAAATTCAATTTCTCCGTTAGAAATCCATCTGGCCAAATCACCTGTTTTATACATTCGTTCATTCGGAAAAAAGGGATCCTTTACGAATTTTTCATTTGTTGCTTCAGGCATATTCAAATATCCTCTTGCAACTCCCGCTCCAGCGATGTACATCTCGCCAGGAACGCCAATTGGACAGAGATTTTGATCTTTATCCAAAATATAGCATCTTACATTTGAAATAGGCTTACCTAACGTAACATTTTTCTCTGAGCATTTACTGCTTAAAGCATCGACTGTTATTTCTGTCGGACCATAATGGTTATACAGGTTATATCCTCTATCAATCAAATCATTCTTCAATGATTCCTCCAGTCTTTCTCCACCTGAAATGACTGTGTGAAGACTCTTTAGCCTTCGATTATGACATAATAATTCTTTTAAAACTGTTGGAATAAAATTAATCATATGGATTTGGCGTTGATCGACATACTCACAAAAGCGATCTTTGTTCAAAAGCAAATCCTTTTCAGCTACATGCAATGTGGCTCCGAATACTAGCGTGCCAAAAAAGTCCTCAATGCTTGGATCAAACACGAAATTTGTTAATTGCAAAAGATTTGTCTGTTCGTTTATATCAAATGTTTTGCCAAACCATTGAATCAAATTAACGACACTTCGGTTTTCCACCATCACACCCTTTGGTTTTCCAGTCGTCCCTGACGTGTAAAATACAGCAAACAAATCTTCTGGGCTGCGATCTATTTCAGGACTGGCGGTTTCTCCCGAAAATATTCCACTATCGTCCAATAGAAGAATGGTAGTAGATGCATGATTTTCTCTTTGAGCAAATGAATGTTGATCCGTCAGCAAAAACCTTGTTCCGCTGTCTTCTACTATCAGCCTCTTACGGGATTCAGGATATTCTGGGTCAATGGGCAAATAGGCTGCACCAGCTTTTAAGACAGCGAGGATGCCAGCGACCATTTCGATAGATGGTCCTATCATAATGCCGACAATTTCACCTTTTTTTATTCCTTTGCAAAGCAGCGCATTTGCTAAGCTGTTGGCCATCTCATTTAATTTTTTATAAGAAACGTTTCTTCCTTTATCCACTATTGCGATATGATCAGGTGTTTTTTCCACTTGCTGTTCAACTAATTCGCTGATCGTCACATTCGTTGAATAAGGGGCTTCGGTCCGATTAAATTTATATAAAATCTGCTGCTTCTCATTTGAAGAGATGATTTCTATTTCCTCAACCTGTTTATTCGGGTTTTTTAACACGTCATTCGCAATCACCAGAAAATGCTGAGCAAGACGTTCAATTGTCGATGTGTCAAAAAGTTGTTCATTGTAGCTAAAACATATTTCAATGTCTTCAAGTACGTGAATGGTGAGGGATAATCCGTAATTCGTCATTTCAAATGCGGAGTAGGAGTTAAATGTAATTTCTCCGCCATTTTTATTACGTAAGGTCTGATCTAGAGGATAGTTTTCAAAAACAACAATCGTGTCAAAAAGATCTGTTTTTTCATCTAATTCACTGTATCTTTTAATATCCGGTAATGAGGTGGTTCCATATGTTTCCCAATCTTGTAAGGACTTATTTACCGTTTTTATTAGTTCGAATGCTGTTTCACCAGGTGATCTCCTGATTCTTAAAGGAATGGTATTAATAAATAATCCGACCATCTCTTCAATTCCCTGAAAGGCTCCCGCTCTACCTGAAATGGTTGAGCCAAATAAGATATCGTCGCTATTTTTGTTCTTCTGCAAAACAATCCCCCATATGCTGTACATGACCGAGGCAAGGGTAACCTCCTTTTTTTGGGCAAATGCCTGCCATTCACCTTTTGGAAGCCGAATCCGATTATGACGGTCGTTCCGAATTGATGTTTCCTTTTTCTTTTTTGGTTCGAGCATCGTTTGCGCATCAAACCCATTCAAATATTCCTGCCAAAATCGTTTTTGCTTTTCTTTATCCTGGCTTTGGATATATTTAATAAAATCCTTATATTTCCTTTTGACAGGCAGCTTGTACATCTCTGAACGGCTACGGCATTGATACGCTTCAAGGAATTCCTTTAACATAATGCCATTGCTCCAGCCATCATATAAAATATGGTGATGGCTGATGATCATTTCATATCTATCTTCCGCAAACTTGCATAACGTGATCCTGAACGGTACCTCCCGAAGATCGAATCCAGTTTCACGATCCTTCCTTCTTATTTCTTCTAAGAGAACTTGTTTCTCTGTTTCTTGCTTTTGCACAAGATCAATAAATTCCATTTTCAGATTTTGTTGTTTAAGGACAATTTGGACAGGAGCTTTTAATTTTTCCCATCGAAATAGTGTACGTAACGACTCATTGGTTTGGATAACCGACTCCCATGCGTCAGTAAAGCATGACATGTTTATGGCCCCTGATATCTCCAAGGATAGTTGCTCGAAGTACTCTTCACTATTGGTGTCTTTTAAATAATGGAACAAGATTCCCTCCTGTATTGGAGTCAGGCTTAGAATATCTTCAACATGTTGTTTATCCAATTTTACCATCCAGTAAGCTCCTCCTTTAGATGAATGATTTCATTTCCTCATTTGGATGCACTTCTTCCACAATCTTTCCTCTTTCCATCTTGATTACCTTATCTGCAAGATGGAAGTAGCGATCATCATGAGTAATAGCAATCACGCATTTCCCTTTTGCCTTTAGATCAGGCAATAATTCCATATAGAAAAAAGAACGAAATTCCGGGTCTTGATCAGCTGCCCATTCATCAAATAAATGGATCGGCTTATCCTCCAAATAACTAATCAACAAAGCCAGTCTTTTTCGTTGACCTGTTGAAAGCTTTGTCGTACTAAATTTTCCATCTTGAATTTGAATTTTGTCATCAATGCGCAAAGTGTGTAAATAATGCTTGATCTCCTCTTCCCTTGAGCTGCAATCGATGCCGTAAACTTTGTTAAATAGGTAGTAATCGCTGAAAATCACCGAATACAATTCAGTAATCTCTTCTTGGTCCACTTGTTGATGGTTAATCATTACCTCCCCGCTCTTCGATGAATACAAGCCGGTAAGCAGTTTGGCAAGCGTGGATTTGCCGCTTCCATTCCCACCTGTTATGAACACGATTTCTCCTGATTTGAATTGAACATCTATCGGGCCTACCTCAAATGACTCTCCATGCTCATTCTCATATTGATAGCCTATTCCTTTGTACGCAGCCGTCACACTTTCTGCAGGCTCGGCTAAACCAGCAGCTTCCTTTTGTCCGGCACCGGCAATTTCGAGGTAGTTGGAAAACTCATTTATTCTCCTCCAGCTGATTCTCATTTGAATGGCGTTTGGAATTGCATTTAAGATACTATGAATAGGTCCAGTCATATAAAGAAAGACAAAAACATAGCTTCTTAAAAAATCGCTTTGTACTTCTTTAAAAAGCAGGGGAAATAAAAAGGTAACAGCACCGATAACGAGAACAAACAGCAATTCGCCAATGATGAAGACATTTGCAAATTTCAGTCCGCCCTGGATCCGTTTTTCCTTATACTCACTAATGCTTTCTTTCATATCGTCTTTAAACTCTTCGCGCTTTGATTTCGCAAGGCTTAATTCTTTATAACCGCCAATAAGATCGTTGATATATCGAAAAAACGTGTTTTGAATATTTCTTGTTTGCTCCCATAATTTGTTGGCTGATCTTCCTGCTGCATAATAGAATCCCGCAGCAGCGAGAATGACGCCAATCGAGATGAAAAGCCCGTAAATATTGATGACTCCGAGATAAACCAAGCAGCATAGGAGAGTAATCGAATCGGTCAGGCCGGTGATGATCGATGGAGCATAGTTTGAGATCGCTTCAGTATCATTATTTAATACGGTTTGGATTTTTTCTGATTCCGTGCGTTCAATTTTCTCATATGGATTTTCCAGAACTTTGTTCAATAGCTTTAATCTTTGCTCATAAATCAAGTTATTTGTAAGGGTTATTAACTGGGTTCGCACCAGCTTTTGGGCAAGTACGTAAACGATCATTCCCATTGCAAAATATAAAAACAATTGATTATTTGCTTCTAAATCAGGCCTGTTTAAGGCAGCATTAATGATAAAAATGATAAACGCATTTCCAAAGCCGCTCGCAGCACTTAACACAAAGAGCGGAAACAAATTCCTAGTTTTATTTACTGTGTTCGGATAAATTGAGATCAACGACAGATAGCTGCAAAATAGGAAGATTCCAGCCATGGATGCCCATGCGGCAACCATCATACTAATTGGTGCCCATACGTACACAAAATCCCAAGAAAGCCCTGAAAAAAACAAAGCTGGAATTTTATAAAGGGAATACCCGGCAGCCAACAAAAAGAGCATCGAAATCATTGGAACGCCAAGCCGTTTCACTTTGTTTGCTTCCAAGCTTCTTTTTTTCTGAACCACCTGCATGATGACTCGCACCATGAAGTAAATCGTTAAGCAAGAAAATGGAACCATAAACAATAAAACGGTAAAAGAGAAAGAATCAATACTTTGGTACATATCTTTTGGTTCAGCTGGCATTTCTTTATTAAGAAGAATATTGATAACTCCCTGCCCAATGCTTTGCGTATAATCGGAATTCATATTGGCCAAAATGGCGACGCCCAGCTTCTCCTGGGGACGAAATACAACAAAGGAAGAATAAGTAGGATTGCTTCCAGTATGGGAAATTTCGCCGGAACCATTTTGGTAAACCTCCCAGCCTCCAGCATAGGAAGACCCATCAGTAGAGGGGGAAACTGAACGGTTGGGCAGATGTGTTTGCCTAATCGCTTGTTGAATTGCTTTGTCCTGACGATCTATGTCCTCTAGAGTCCCAACCTGTGCGCGTAGCCATCTTTCCATGTCATTCGCATTTGAGATAATATAACCTGCGGGAGTATTGCCCCTATAGATTGGCGCATCATACTCATTTGGCCTTAAAAATCCGATCTTATAGCCCTTTGCCAAATCAAATCTGCTTGCTTCGTCTCTGAACAAATGGGTATGTTCCATTTTCAAAGGGTTTAAAATCATTGTTTGAACGTATGATTCATAAGATTGGCTTGTGACTTCCTGGATAATCAGTCCTAAGATGTCATAATTTATGCTGGAGTAGACAAATTGCTCACCTGGATAGGTGTCCACCGATTGATTGACAAGCCCTCTAACCGTATTTTCCAAGGCTTTGTCATCACTTGCTATCGGAATCCTTCCAATCGTATTGAATGGGATGCCGCTTGTATGATGCAAGAGCTGTTCGATCGTTATTTCCACATTCTCATTGAGCTTGCTGCCTTGATGCTCACCTTCATATTTCATTTGAAACCATGGTAAATACTTACTGACCGAATCATTCAAACGGAGCAGTCCTTTTTCAGCAAGCTGATAGATGGCAAGAGCTGTAAACGCCTTTGTATTTGAAGCAATCTCAAATAACGTTTGATCAGTAACCGGCTTCTTTTCCTTAAGGTCTGAATAACCAAATCCCTTTTTATAAACGGTTTGGTCACCCTTTACCACTACCAACGACATTCCCGGGATTTTGCCTTCATCCATTTGGTGTTCAATGAATTCATCCAGTCTTTCTTGATCATCCTTCGATAACATTGCTTCATTATTTTCCGCGTTGACGATCTGAGTACTAGCTATTAACGGCAAAGACAGCAAAACGACCATAGCCATTAAGATGATTTTTCCTTTTACCATAACGAAATACTCCCCCCTTTCATAAAGTGAGCTTATCGGATCTTTACGTGCTGTTATCCTCCACTTCTCTTCATAATTGCTCCTTGAATCTTGAAGTGGAGGTTTTTAGTTATACTACCCGTTAAGATTGGGACAAAGTGAAGCTTCATGCGGGGTTCAACTGTTAAATATACTCTCAAGCTCTTCAGTCGAGAGATTTACTGTTTCAAAATCTGATGGTGTAAAATCTGTTTGATTTCTTTTGCTGCAGTGCTGGATCAATTCTCTCAATTGGTTTATGTAATCATAGAAAAACTGGGAGATGGTTCCGCGTTTGAATTTGTTTTTGCTATAGGTGATGGATACATTCAGCTTGTTATCAACCATGTATGCAACGATTTCCAGCAAACAATCGATTTCATTTTTTATGCTGCTTTCTCTACCTGAATATTCGTCCGTAAATTCAAATAAGCTAGTTGAAAATGAAGCATTAAAGTCACCAAGATAGTTAAATCGGACGAGCTTTTGATTGTCGTTTCCCCCTTCTTTTGTGATATGCTTTAACACCCCGTAACTAAGACCTTTATGAGGGATTGTCCGAAGCTGATCCTTTAAATGCTTGATCTGTTCGGATAAATCTGTCTTTTCTACCTTTAAAAGAATCGGGTACAGGCTTGTAAACCATCCAACAGTTCTTGAGACATCCATACCATCTGCAATCTCTTCTCTCCCATGACCTTCTGCCTCAATGATCACCTCACTGCATTTGCTATAATCAGCCAGTACCATGGAAAGTGCGATGACCATTAATTCATCCGCTTTTGTTCGGTACGCCTCATTCGCCTTTTGCAGAAGTTGAAGCGATTCAGCTTCTGATAATTTTTGAACCAATGTGTCACAATGCTCCATTTTGTCCGGACCTAAGTCAAAATCATTAAACCCTTTTACCGGCTGCTGGTTGATACGGCCCCAGTACTGTTTTTCCTTTTCCGTAATGGCTGCACCGAAATTTTTCAGTTCAATTGCCCAATCCTGCACGGAATGGCCTTTTACAGGCAAAAGTGCCGGCTCCTGCTTTTCAATCTGCTTATAGAGCTGGCTCAGGTCTTCAAGGATAATACGCCACGAAATACCGTCAACTGCCAGGTGATGTGCTGTCATCAAAAACCGTTTTCCATATCTCCCTAGTTCAAATACGCATGCTTTTAATAGAAAATCCTTTTCAATATTAAAGCTCGACTTCAGCAACTCCCCAATCTCAGCCATATAAACAAGTTGATCCTGCTCCGAAAAACTTGATAAATCAAATGATTTTAACTCAAATTTAGGAAGGATATGTTTTTCGTTGAAATAAAGCTCTTCTGTTTTCGGCTGATAATTCATACGGAAAGAGTCGTGATGTGAAACCAATAACTGCAGGGCATCTTCAAGAATTTCTTTCTTCAGGTCTCCTTTAACCTTTAATAAAACAGACTGGGTATAATGATGAATATTTTCCATGTTTTGGGCGAAAAACCAAGAAGCAGTCGGCCATTTATCTACCTTGCCAACACAGTGCCTGTTTTTTCGCATTTCTTTGCAAGCTGTTTCAATATGTAATGCCATCGCCTCAATGACTGGATTAGCTAAAATATCTTTTGTTTTGATTTTAAAGCCCTTCTGAGCTAACTTTGAGGTGATCTGAATCGCTTTGATCGAATCTCCCCCAAGATGATAAAAGTTGTCCTTCATCGTTACGTTTTCAACCTGCAGCACTTGCCCGATTGTTTTTATTAAAACTTCTTCCATTCCATTTTCAACTGCTTCGTTTACAGCTGCTTCAGGTGCAGGAAGTGCATGGCGGTCAACTTTTCCGTTAATCGTTAACGGAATTTCCTTTAACGGTATGAAATGGGAAGGCAACATATACACCGGTAAAAACTTTTCCAAAAATCTGAATAATTCAGCTGAAGAAACCTCTTCCTTCTTTACATAATAGGCACATATATATGTGGTTGCATTTTCACTTTTCTGATCGATTACGACAGCATCTTTTACGCTTGGATGGGTGATCATCACGTTTTTAATTTCACCCATTTCTATCCGATAGCCGCGAATCTTCCTTTGATCATCTGCTCTCCCGACGTATTCTACACTGTATTCATCGATAAACTTTCCTAAATCGCCTGTGCGGTACATTCGCTCCCCTGGTGAAAAAGGATTTGAAATAAATCTTTTTCTTGTCAATTCAACCTTATTACGATAACCCCTTGAAACGCCATCACCGGAAACGAAGATCTCCCCGATCACTCCCACTGGAACAGGGTTAAGGTCTGAATCTAATAAATAGATCTTCGTATTTTGCGCAGGCTTGCCAATTGGTACTGATGCCCTTGTATCCCGTATTGGATCAAACTGATGAATCATGCACCCTACTACCGTTTCAGTTGGTCCATATTCATTGAAAATTTTTAGATCATGGCCAAATTGGCTCTGTATACTTGAAGCAAGGCTAACCGTTAAATCCTCCCCTCCAACAATGAATGTCTTGATTGAGCACGTCTTTAGCTCGAGATCCTGCAAGAGTGATAAATGGGAAGGAGTTAATTTGATAATGGTTGCTTTCGATTCTTTGAATATTTTATAGAGCACATATTCATGATTATCGGCAGGATAGATGACAATCTGATTTCCGCTAATGAGCGGTGTAAAAATCGAAGTAACCGTCAGATCAAATGCAAGGGAGGAGTAAAATGGAAAAGCCTCTTCTTCACTTTCACCGACATACACCTTCTTCGCCCAGCATATATAATTGACCAGACCGCTATGCTCAATCATCGTACCCTTTGGCATTCCTGTAGAGCCTGATGTGTAGATCATGTAAGCAAGGTCAGATGGACCACTCATCGGTGCAAGATTTTCAGCTTCCCCTTTATATAGATCAGCTGAAGTCAGCTCGACAATCTCCACCTTGTCTAAAGACATCCCCCAAGTATTCAAGATGTCAAAGTTGGTCAAAACTAGCTCAATTCCCGAATCCTCCAACATATAAAGAATCCGTTCAGATGGATAGTCAGGATCGATCGGCAAGTAGGCCGCTCCCGTCTTCATAATTCCTAACATTCCAATGATCGTTTCCATGGAATGTTTGGTTGATATTCCCACTATTTTTCCTCTTTTTACATTTTTTCCTCTTAAATATCTTGCCAATTGGTTTACTTTCTCATTTAATTCCCTATAGGTCATTGTCTGGTCTTCCATACAAAGAGCTGTTCGATTCGGTGTTCTTTCTGCTTGTTCCTCAAAAAGCTGGTAAATGGTTTTACTCTTAGGATAATCTGCATCTGTAGAATTGAAATCATATAGCAGCTTGTTTCTTATCTCACCAGGCATAAGCTCAAGTTCTGCAAGCTTTCTATTGGGATTCTGATGCATTTGATCCGCTAAATGAACGAAGCAACGATACATATGATCAATTTGCTTATCCTCATAGTTTGAAACCTTATAGTCGATATCTAATTGAAATTCACCCGTTCCGGACCATTCCCGGATAATCAGCTGGAGTGAATATAATTGTTTTCCGTTGTAAAACTCCATATTTTCTACAGGCGTTCCATTTACTTCCGTCTGCAGATTTGTATTGTAATAATTGATGCATGTATCAAACAAATCGCCATAGCCCTTTTTCTTCAATTGCAAATCCTGCATGAGCAGGTCAAAGGGATATCTTTGATGAAAGTAACAACGCATCAAATCATGATGAATTCCCTTCATAAAATCCTCTACCGTTAAATCGAGATCTACCTTGTGACGGAAAGGCATTGTACTTGTAAACATACCAAAAATCTCTTTTTCTTTTTTTCCCGAACGATTCAATACTGGCATGCCAACAATCAAATCATCCTGTTTCTTAACCTTTTGAAGATATGCATAATACATCCCAACAAAAAAGGCATAGACCGAAACGTTATGGTCAGCAGCAAATTGATTAATTTTAGCCGACTGGCTTTTTGATAAATAGTACGTCTTTCGGATTCCGGAAGAACAATCTAATTCAACCCGTTCAAAGGAAGAAGGAAGGGTATGAAATTTAGCCTGCCAAAACTGTCTATTCTTAAGAAAGCGATCAGACCTTAAATATGCTTGTTCTTTTTCAAGATAGGAAAGATAGGATATGCCCGATTGACCGATTAACTCCTCACCCATTAAGAGATTCATATAGATCGTACCGATCTGATCGGTTAAGAGATTCATTGACCACCCATCTGATAAGAGATGATGAACCTTAACAAAGTATCCTCCTTCATTTGAATCCAGCAAGTGAAACAAAGCAAAGTCGAAGAGCTCACTTGAATGAAGCGAAAAAGGTTTTTGCGCCTCTTGATTTACCCACTCGTCCAGCTCCTGTCTTCCTTTACATTCGATTTGACGCACATCGAACATTTGATAGTCAGCGATATATTGATAGACTTCACCATCTCTTTCTAAAAAGCAGTGTCTGATTCCAGTATTTGCTTTAATGAATTCATTGATTGCCTTTTTCAGGATGACAACATTCACGTTGCCTTTAATCAATACGATACCCCCGATGTTATGGAGCGGCTTATTTGGATAAATTTTTTCCATATACCAAATTCGTTTTTGAGGGTGAGTCAATGAAAAAAACCGCGTATGATCCATTTGAAAATACCACCTCATTTTGTTTTACTGAAAAAATCCACATTCTGACCATGCTCAATCATTTTTTTAATCATTCGCTCATTTAGATCATTCCAAACAAAGCCCGTCCTGCCCAATAGTTGGTTCGTTTTATCAGCAAGGATATGGAAGATGGTCTGTATTGATTCCTCGGTGAGGGTTAAGTCCTCGCCTACACTGTGAAGTTGGAGCGCATATAAATCTGAAGCAAACCGTTCGCTTTGTTTTTCATCAAAGATGTAATCGATAAATGCTTCAATAGACACTTCTTTAACGTCAATTGTTAAGCCTGGAGTTGTCAAGATATCCGCTAGGCTAACATAGTTTGGATTAAAAATATGATACGTCTCATTTATTAAAGCTTCTTTTGCAAACAGATTGATAATGGCTCGACTAACATCATCTACACATGAAAAATCTGTGTCCCTATCCATCTCGGGAACAAGACCGATCCTGAGATAGGATTTCATCATCGTATATAAGGAGTTTTGCTCGATGTTCTCCTGAAACCTGCCTGATGAAGAGTCAAAAACGATATTTCCAACTCTGAAAATGTTTGCCTTTATTCCCTTATTCCTTGCCTCCATGACAAGCTTTTCTGCTTGAAGCTTTGTCTTTGGATAGGGATGTTCGATGGTTTGCCCTAAATCATCATCATACTCGGTAAACAAAATATCCCTTTTGTTAAGAACAACCCCAGAAGCTACTGCCAATGTGGAAATATGGTTGAAATCTTTTCGAGAGCCTGAAAGCGCGAAATCAACCATATGTTGCGTTGACACTACATTTGCTTTATAGGATTCAGCTTCATTTCCAAAATGACTAACATTGCCGGCTGAATGGATGATACATTCGATTGTTTCACTAAGATATTGATAGGTTATCCGATCCAACCCTAACTCCTTTTTAGTTAAGTCTCCGTTATAAACGACGATTTTTTGTTTATACTCATCATAAAAGGAAGGGCCGAAATAAGAGCATATTTTTTCTTTTAGTCGTTTTTCCGCTGCCGCTTGATTGTCACCTCTTACAATCAAATGGATAAAGCTATTAAACTTAGTTAATAATTCATAAAGCAGATAAGCTCCTAAATAACCGGTTGCTCCTGTTAACAGGATTTCCTTATAGTTCCGTTCACGGGAAAGATCTGCTTCCACATACCTATTATTCTTGTTTTCATAGACATGACGCAATTCTTGCATCGTTTCATCCTCAACTAGGCGATGACTTTTCCGTCTTGCGGTTAGATATTTTGCCAACGCAGCTTTATCGACTCTATGGCTTGCTTTCTTATCAGTCATATGCTTAGCCAAGTCAGACACTCTCGGATATTGAAATAAGTGATTAATTGAAATATCAAAATCCTTCTGCAACCTTGCAACAACATTGACAGCGGTCAATGAGCTGCCGCCTATTTCAAAGAAATCATCTTGGCGGCTAATAGGATATACCCCGGTAACATCCTTGAATGCCTCGATAATCTTTTGCTCTTTCCCATCTGGAGAGGAGCTTGCTTGCTTCGATTCAGCCGGATGTTCTTCTATATAAGGTGCCTCTGGGACATCATGCTCAGCATTTTGATGCAGCCTATATAGCTTCCTGTCAAAAGAATAGGTTGGCAAAGGAATGCGGTGCCTTTTTTCATTTGCAAAATAGCTGGACCAATCTATTTTTACACCCTGCATATGAAGCTTGCCGATCGTTTGCAGCAAATACTGTTCATCGGAAACCTCTTCTTTGGGATGCCGCACTGTATTCACAATAGAAGTGGATAATTTTCCGCGAGATTGTTGTCTTACCAATGTGCTTAGTGCCCTGCCTGGCCCAACTTCAACGAATAGATAATCTCCGCCAGTTAAAAGCTGGCTGATCCCATCGGAAAACCGTACTGTGTGGCGAAGATGATGTACCCAATAGTCAGGGCTAGTTGCTTCGCTTGCCGTAATCCATTCACCCGTTACATTCGAGAGATAGGGAATGCTAGGCGGATGAAAGTCTATTTCTCTAAGTCTCTCTTTATAAGCCTCTAAAATGGGCTCCATCATGCTAGAATGAAAGGCATGTGAGGTTGCTAGTTTTTTATAAGACATGCCTTTGCTTGCCAGTTGCTCCTCAAACAGGATGATTTCTTCATTTGGACCTGAAACAACACAAGCGAAGGGGCCGTTCACTGCCGCAATGGATAGTTTTTCACTAAGAAACGGCATGATTTCCTGCCCGGAAGCCATCACACTTACCATACTTCCCTTTGGCAATTGCTGCATAAGCTTCCCTCGTTCATAAACGAGCTTTAAGGCATCTTTCAAGGAAAATACGCCGGCTAAGCATGCAGCTGTATATTCTCCGATACTGTGACCGATCATGCCGTCTGGTCGAATACCGTATTCCATTAACATTTTTGCCAATGAATATTCAAAAGCAAAAAGCGACGGCTGAGTATAAAGGGTCTGATCAATCTTGCCGTTGATCTCAGATGGATAGATCACTTCCTGCCAATTCAATCCGCTAATTTCCTCCAACAGATGAAAACAGCGATTCATCTCATCACGAAAAACCTTTTCCTCTCTAAAGAGCTCCAAGCCCATATTGACATACTGTGTTCCCTGCCCAGGAAACATAAGGATCATTTGCTTATTGCTGCCGTCATCCATCACCGTCTGTACCTTTGCAGGATCAAGGCTGAGCAGTTCGCGCTTTGCTTCTTCTTTAGTAGAAACCACCAGCATTCTTCTGTACTTTAAGTTTTTTCTGCCAGTTAACAGTGTGTAGCTTAAATCGGCCAGTTTTACGTTATCCTCCTGATTTAAATAACCAGCAAGCTTCTTTGTTTGGTCTTCAAGTGATTTTTCCGTTTGCGCGGAAAATGAGAGCAATTGAAACTTTCTCCCCTGATCCGAACTTCCTCTTTCTGGTGCCTCCTCAAGGATGACATGTGCATTTGTTCCTCCCATACCAAAAGAACTCACCCCAGCCCGTAATGGATAGCCCCGATTATTCCACTTAGTTAGTTCCTTGTTTACGTAAAACGGACTGTTTTCAAAGTTAATCTTAGGATTAGGCTTCTCGTAGTTAATACTAGGCGGGATCATCCGGTTCTTTAAGGCAATGGCTGTTTTAATGAAACCAGCCACACCGGCAGCATTATCAAGATGCCCGATATTCGCTTTTACTGATCCAATTCCGCAAAACCCTTGTTTTTCTGTGTTAAACGCCAATTTTAGGGCCTCAACCTCAATTGGATCGCCTAGTATCGTCCCGGTGCCATGTGCCTCAACATAGGATATGCTCTCAGGCTCAACTTCTGAGATGTGATGGGCTGTTCTGATAACGTCTGCTTGTCCTTCTACACTTGGTGCTGTAAAGCTTACCTTATTGGCACCGTCATTATTGATGGCAGAGCCTTTTACAATCGCATGGATAAAATCTCCAGATGCAATTGCATCCTCAAGTCGCTTCAACACAACAATACCCGCGCCGTTGCCATTCACCGTTCCCCTGGCACTGGCATCAAATGGTCTGCACTTTCCGTCTTGAGAAAGGATCATTCCCTCCTGATAAAAATAACCTCTTTTCTCTGGTAAGGTAATGGAAACTCCCCCCGCCAAAGCCATATCACAATCCCCGCTTAACAAAGCTTGGCAGGCTAAATGAACAGCGACCAATGAAGAAGAACAGGCAGTTTGAACGGTATAGCTCGGACCTTTTAAATTTAGCTTATGTGATAATCGAGTGCTGAAGAATTGAGAGCCATTTAATAACTCAGCTTCTTTTAAAAAGCCGGTTGCATGGCGGTAAACAGTGTCCAACCAATACAAATTTGTAGAACAGCCGATATACGTACCGATCAGTCCCTTTACGGTATCCGGGCAATAACCGCTGTGCTCCAACGCTTCCCATGCACATTCATGCAAGATTTTCAGCTGCGGATCCATTACCTCCGCTTCTTTCGGGGAATATTGGAATACATTTAAATCAAACCATTCTGTGCCAAAGATGGCTCCTCCGGCTTTCTTGTAATTTGGGTGTTGAAGGGTTTCTTGATCAATCCCTGCTTCCTGCAGTTCCTCATCAGAGAAAAGTGAAACGGATTCTACGCCATTCTTTAAATTTTTCCAGAAGGTATCGATATGATCTGCCCCGGGAAATCTGCATGACATCCCGACAATTGCAACTTCCATTCCATTTTCTACTGGTGAATGACTATGATTCATTCCAATCCCTCTTTCTTTGTCTTCTCTGTTTTAGCCTGGATTTCGATGCCTCCATCACCTGCACTCGATCTGTATTTGAAGTTTGAGCTTCATTTTCCATATCCAACGATTTTACATGCTTGGCCAAGTCAGCAATGGTTGTGTGCCTGAATAGCGTGACAACAGCTAGATCAATTTGGAACACTTCTTTTAATCGCTCATTAACCTGAACAATATTGAGTGAATTTCCGCCAAGATCAAAAAAGTGATCATGGATTCCCACATGGTGAATACCAAGAACCTGCTTCCATATCTCCGCAATCGTTTTTTCCAATTGTGTGTCCGGGGCAGGGGAAGTTGCTCCAGGCAACACATCTTGATCATCCTTCCTTTCTTGCAGCACCCTCACGTCAATTTTCCCATTAGATGATACCGGCATTTTTTCCAGCCTCACGAAATGAGAAGGAATCATGTATTCCGGCAAATTCATTTTCAAGTAATCTCGTAAATCTGACAGATTAACATCCTTATTCGTTACAAAATAAGCACATAAATAGTTTTCTTTATGTTGATTCTGCTTTGTAATAACAACTGCATCCTCGAATGCACCAAATTCCAAAAGATGGTTTTTCACTTCATCTGGCTCCACTCGGATGCCATTAATCTTTACTTGGTGGTCAATCCTTCCTAAATACTCAATGTTCCCGTCAGGCAGCCACCTTGCAAGGTCTCCTGTTTTATACATCCTTTCACCTGGAACAAATGGATCGGGGATAAACTTTTCTTTTGTTAAACTTGGGTTATTGATATAGCCTCTTGCCACACCTGCTCCTGCAATACATAACTCCCCAATGGCCCCTAACGGCACAATCTTAAGATCCTTGTCCACAATATAGGCCCGATAATGACTCAACGGTTTTCCTATTGGCATGCCAGAACTTGCTTCAGTTCCATTACAACAGTAAGAAGTTGAGAAGATTGTTGCTTCTGTCGGCCCATAAAGATTCATCACTTTTTCGGCATGAACCGAACTGCGCAATTGATCGTAAAGGCTCTTCGTGAATACTTCTCCGGCCACAAAAATGCAGCGAAGCTCATGATCCATTTTATGATTATGGATTAAAACCTTTAGATGGGAAGGAACAGCACCAAGCATGTTAATGTGATGATCTTTTATATAGCGCCAAAGCTCCTTTGGCTCTGCCATCACTTCTCTTTCAGGGATATAAAGCGTTCCTCCAGAAAGAATCGGCAGAAGGATCTGCTGCACAGAAACATCAAATGTGAGTTTGGCAAGCAGCAAATGTCGGAAGTCCTCATCAAACTGCAAGGTCTCAATTAACCCGACCAATTGATTGACTAGATTTCTATGCTCAATCATCACACCCTTTGGCTTTCCGGTCGTTCCAGACGTATAAATCACATATGCTAAATCATCTGGTTGATTGATATTTTCAGGTTGGGAATTGTCTTCTTTGCTCATCATTTCATTCGTTAATTCAATGAATTCTTGGTCAAAGGCTTCCTGTTCTAGTGTTGTATTCGTTGTCAGGATCAACTGACAACGGCTGTCTTTTACTAGATACGAAATCCTGTTAGGCGGCAAATTAGGATCAATTGGCAGAAAGGCTCCCCCTGCCTTTAGCACTCCCAGAACTCCTATTACCATTTCGAATGAAGGTCTCACCATCAATGCAACGATGCTATTTCTTTTGACTCCCTTGCTTCTTAACAGATTAGCCAGTTGATTCGATCTTTCATCTAGCTCAGTGTACGTAAATTCCTTGCCGTTACAGAAAACCGCCGCTTTGGCTCCCCTCTCCTTTGCTTGCTGTTCAACGATTTCCTGCACGGTCCTATCATAGAAAAATTCGGCCTTTGTCTCATTAAATTCAGAAAGAACCATTTGTTTTTCTTCATCTGATATCAATTCAAGCTCTTTTATCGGGCTATTTCCTTTTATCGTCATTTCATCTAACAAATGAAGAAAATGACCAGCGATTCTCTCCACGGTTTCCCTTTTAAAAAGATCGGTGCGAAACTTAAATTTCAGCGTAAGGTCTTCATTCGTTTCCAGAGCATGTAAGAATAAATCAAATTGAACCATCTTGCTTTCTATCGGCCAGCTGCGAAAAGCTAAATGACCACTATTCCTAACGAAATCCTCTTGACGATCAAGGGAAAATGCGATGTCAAATACCGGGTTTCTGCCTGTATTCCGCGGAACACCTAACTGATCGACCAAAACCTCAAACGGGTATTCCTCATGATCAAGTGCTTCAAGTGTCGTATTCTTCACTTCATTAATAAATTCCCGAAGTAATTTTTCACGGCGCGGAAAGTTTCTCATCACCACCGTATTTGCCAGCATTCCAATCATTTTTTCCAAGCCTGGCCGCGACCTTCCTGCTGTAGGTGAGCCGATCACAATCTCTTCCTGACCTGTATATTTGGCAAACAAAACATTTAACGCAGAAAGTAACATCATATAGAGGGTCGTTCCATTCTCCATAGCTGCCTCTTTTAATCTTGAAGTCAAATCGCTGCTTGCTGTGATCGTTATGAGATCACTATCACTTTTCTGAACTGGCCTTCGTGGATAATCAGTCCTTAACTCAAGTGACGGAATATGTGTTGAAAGTTGATCCAACCAATACTTTTCTTTACGCTTAAAATGCTCAGTCTGAAAAAACTGTTCTTGCCATACTGCGTAATCTCGATACTGCACCTTAAGGTTTGGCAGATCTTTCCCCTCATAAATCTCAGTAAATTCCTCCATTAATACATCCATAGAGAGACCATCAAATACAATATGATGAGCATCCGTTACTAGCAAATGCTGATTTTCTTGGATTTTTATGAGGTTTATTCTTATAAGAGGCGGTTTTTCAAGATGAAAGGGCTTGATCAAGCTCCTTACAACTTCCATAAGCCGCTCTTGGTCGGCCTCTATACAATTTACACTAATTGCCAACATAGGATGTACATGCTGCACCAGCTGTCCATCTGCAAAGGAAAAGGATGTACGTAAAATTTCATGACGATTTACGAGAATCTGAAAGGTTTTTTGTATTGCAGCTGTGTCAAGATCCCCCTCGATCATGATTCCAGTTGGTAAGTTATATGCCAATGAATCCTTGTTAAGCTGCCACATGATATACAGACGTTTTTGCTGAGATGAGACGGGATAATACGCTCTTTCTTTGACAGGCAAAATGCCTGCTGTTTCATATTGACGGTTTTCACTTAATAAACTAGCTAGATCCTTAATGGTCGGCTGTTTGAACATTTCACTCATTTGCAGATTTGCTGAAAATTCTTGATTGATTTTCAATACAACAGAAGCCGCCTTTAACGAATGACCTCCTATTTCAAAAAAATGATCATAACGTCCGACTTTTTTTAGCTGTAGTACTTCACCCCAAATTTGAGCAATTTTTCTCTCCAGCTCATTTTCAGGAGCAACGTAAATAGAACTTACCGTTGCCTTTAATTCAGGTTCAGGAAGTTTTTTTCGATCAATTTTTCCGTTTTGATTAAGCGGCATTTTGTTCAATTGTGTAAAATAAGCAGGAATCATAAAATCCGGCAATCGTTTCATGAGAAAATCTCTTAATTCGACAGCTGGTATATCCGACTTAGCCACAAAATAAGCACATAACTCTTTGGTACCTTGACGATCTTCCTTTGCAACAACGACGGCTTCCTCGACCTCATGATGCTTCAAAAGACATGCCTCAATTTCTCCGACCTCTATCCTAAAGCCTCTTATCTTGGTGAGATTGTCCTTTCTTCCGATAAATTCTAGATTGCCATCAGCAGTCCACCTCGCCAAATCTCCTGTTCTATAAACCTTTTTCCCAGGGATTGCAGGAAAATCGACGAACTTCTCTTTTGTTAAACCCGGGGCATTGTAGTAACCCTTTGATAATCCTGCCCCACTAATACAGAGCTCTCCAATAACCCCAATAGGCAGGAGTCTTAAATGATGGTCAACGATATAGATCTTCACATTATTGAGCGGCTTTCCAATTGGAATTTCTTTTCGTTCAATCAATTCTTCATCCTTTATCCGATAAAAGGATGAAATATCAGTGCATTCGGTCGGCCCATATGTATTTACGATTTCTCCGGTAAAGTTTAATGATTCTGCCAAAGGCTTTAACCTTTTAGAATGAATAGGTTCACCTCCTAAAAAGACATGTTTCAGTGATGCCAGCCTGATATAATCTGTTTCTTTATTGTATTCAACCAATGGATAAAAGCCGCTCGGCGTACAATTGATACTCGTAATCTTATGTAAGTGAATATAATCGGACATATTGTTGTAATCATAAACGCCCGGTTCAAAAATGTGCAATTGCGCCCCTTTTATTAATGGAGCAATAAAATTTTTATGTGCCGTGTCGAAACTAATCGGAGCAATTAATAAAACATTGTCTGTTTCGTTCATATCAAATTCATTTGTGTACCAGTGAAGCAGGTTTGCAAATGAATTTCTCTTTACCATTACCCCTTTAGGTTCACCTGTGCTTCCAGAGGTATAAAGAACATAAAGTAATCCGTCCGGTTGGAGGGGCAGATTTAGATTCTTTTCCATCTCAGCTGGTAAATCCTTCTGACAAATGACATCTACATCAATAAAGGCTGTTTGTTGATGCATCAGTTGCTTTTGATAACGGCTGTCTTTCACCACAATATCTACGTTCGAATTACTTATGATTTTTTCAATACGTTCCTTTGGATAGTTTGGATCGATAGGTAAATAAGCTGCCCCAGTCTTCAATACTCCTAATATACTGATTGGAAGCTCAAGCGACCTATCCATTATCAGCCCTATGATTTTTCCTTCCTTCGCTCCTATTTTGACTAATTCATTTGCTGTACGATTCGCTCTTTTATTTAGCTCCTCATAAGATAGCTTTTTCCCTTGAAAAACGATTGCCGTTTCTTGAGGCGTTTTGGATACCTGCTCTTCAAACAACTCAACAACAGTCTTGTCCATCGGAAACTCAGTGCCAGTGTCAATAAACTCGTGTAAAATACGTTTCTTCTCTTCCGATAAAAGCTCAATGTCAGAAAGGGATATATTTGGAGAATCTATTACTTTCTGATAGAAATGTGTTAGCTGATCCGTTATCTGCTCAATTATTTCCCCTATGTCTTTTTTAAAGGCGATTGAGCACTCAATGTCATTTCCATCCCAAGTAAAATGAAAGATAGTATCAGCAGATCGAGCATAAGTTGGTTTATTCGGTTGAATGTTTTCCAGCTGAACAATAGTCAGGGGCCTTAGTCTAGTAGCATTCTCAAAGCATAATAATGCCGCTAACCTATCATGTGACACTTTTTGATTTTGATGGGCCTCAGCAATCGTATGTTGAACATTGAAAAGAAGCTCTTTAAATGACATACCGGTTTGAACCTTGCTGCGGATAATCAGAGGATGGTCCTGATAAGCAGCACCTGTTTTCGCTTGGATAGCTGGAGTACCGATCGAGACATCTTCATTTTTCGAATAGATGGAAAGCAGGTATTTTACTCCACACATCAGGATGATGAACAAACCAGTTTCAGATTGGTTGCTTATTTTTATAATTTTCCTTGATAACTCCTTTGGAAATTGGTAGGTAAAAGTATCATGCTGAGCATCTTTCAGCTCGTTCTTTTTAGCAGTTTGTGCAAAACTATTCATCTCCCAATCTCCAGATAGCTTATTCAACCAGAATTGTTCTTCCTCTGTTACCAAATTTGCATTATAAGTTTGAGTACTCATAAATGTCTCCTCTCTCAGCCAATGTACAATTGATCAGCTTTATGATCTCCTTGTAGTGCTCGCGAATAAAAAAATGTCCTCCTGGATAACAAATGATTCTGCTGTCTTTTGCCGTAAAATCCCTCCATTTCATCATGTCATTTCTTGACATATTGTCTTTATCACCATACAAGGCCGTAATGCTTGTATTTATTTTTGCACGTACTTGGTCACCTTCATATTCTTCAATCAATTTAAAATCAGATCTTAAAACCGGGATAAACAGGTTCATCAGCTCCTGATTGTTAAGAACCTCTAATGGTGTGCCATTGAGTTCCAACAGTTCTTCTTTGAACTCTTTTTCTGGAAGATGATGAATTTTCTTTTTTCTTAACTGATTGGGAGCTTTTATGCCTGACAAAAAGAGGTGTTCTGGAGGACGACAGGATTCACTAGCCACTTTTTTGCAAAGTTCATAAGCGATAAGTCCACCCAGGCTATGTCCAAAAAAGGAATAATGATTTTTAGAAATGAAAGGATGTACAACATCAAAAAGGTCATCTATGGCCTCGTTCATATTTTGATAGAAGCTTTCTTGAAATCTCTTGCCTCTTCCTGCATAGTCAATGGGGCAAAGTTCAATGCTTGGATGCAAGTACTTGGACCAATGATGAAAGATCGCCCCAGATCCGCCTGCATAAGGAAAGCAAAAAAGAACAAGCTTTCTCATCAATTTCCCTCCTAACGAGAGGATTTTATACCAACAAAAAGAGCCTTATAGATAATAATAAATGACCCGCTGTCATTTATGGGTGTTCATCATCCATTATGTTAATCTATTTGGTGAAATTGGGATTTAATGTACTTGGGAAATTATTAGCTCTCTATAAAGCCTTTGTCATGCGAAACGAACCCTACTTTTCCTTCGTCTTATTCCAAAACGGTATACGACCTTGTATATCGTCAATAACTGATGTAAAGCCTGGTGCAGACGCCAGAAAAAAGCCAGTACAATGGTGTGCTTTTTGGTATTCGGGGTCTTCCAATAAAATAAGGTGTGCTTTTTTAATATTGAAATGCGGTACAGCAGGAAAAAGGTGATGAACCAAATGGTATGAATTTCTGTGAGGATGGAGTAATATGCGTTCAAACCAATTCCCGAAAGAATTCCTTGATGCAAATATTTCCTGTTCTGACTCTAAGCCGGCATGCTCTGCCATTTCGGCCCAATATTTTAAAACTTGAAACGTTGTTAAAAACGGAACAACCCAAAATAGGATGAATTCTTGCCAGAAGCCAAAAACGATTAAACAGGTAATAATTACTCCCCAGTATAAAGCTCTGATGATTTGATCGAAACGAGGTTCTTCTTTTGCATATGCCGTTACTTTAACCATTCCAATTAAATAGTTAGGCACATGCACTAAAAATAATGGTTTTAAACAGTGGTGAAGGAAAAAATCCATTTTGTTTTTTGGTGGTTTATCTAATCCAACTATCTTATACCTTTGTTTGTCAGGATCTTCATCACTCCATAAGTATCTATGGTGTGTCATATGACTTTTACAATAGGCTTTATAAGAGATCATAATTGGATAGGCAGCGAAAAGGGAAGCAACCCATTTATTTAATAACCGGTTTTTAAACAACATACGATGACTGGACTCATGCATCATGATATCCAAACCGCGCATACGGCTGCCGATGATTACTATGCTGATGAGATACATCCAAAATGTAGGGATTACATAACAAAGAGCAATTGATATGGAAATGATAAGCCAATCCAGGCCGATTGCAAAAAAGTTGTACCAATTGTTCTTTTGCTGCAATTCGCGAATCCTTCCGATAATGTCACGAGAAAAACGATGCTTCTCTAACTCTTGAGGGGGGGGTGTCGTTTCTACTAGGTTTGCTTCATTCATCATGTTATGAACTCCTTTTAATAGAATCAATGATCTTTGAAACATTTAGTCTTAGCTAATACTAACAACCAATTAACCTCTAACATCCAACAATTAAAAAACGACTTATCTCTACTCCTCTTTCAAATCCTCCCAGTATTATGAAGTCCTTAAAGGTACTGAATGCAGATCAAAGGATAGACAAAAAGCACCTTATAATCTAAATGATTATGATGAAAACAATTTATCCACTTCCATTACAATTGGAACTACATTTTGTTCAATATTTGAAAGGATATGAGTTTGAGTCTTCAATTTAACATTAACGGATGAATGCATTCTTACCCCAGGGTCAAAACCAAAAATAAAGAATTTATAGATTTCATCCTCCTTCTTTAAAATCCAAACTCCATATCCGTAATACAAATCATTTTTACTATTCTCATGGGGAGTCAATAATCTCTCCCTATATTCTTTGTTTAGCAGTTTTCCATCCCATAATCCATTCCAAAACTTATCCAGGTCTAATACGGTTGTAAAAGCCCCTCCATCTGGTCCGCCTACGATAGGAACGGAATAAATATTTGTTTTCCAGGTATGATCCTCATCACTATCAATGTATCCGAGTGCTGTCCGTTCTGGCAGCTGATCCATCCGAAAATACCCGGAGTCTGACATATCACAAGCTCTGAATATATGTTCCTTCACATAGTCCGGGAACGACATGCCAGATACTTTCTCTACAATTAATCCAAGTAAAATAAAACCAGCATTGCTATAGGAAAACTTTTTTCCTGGCTCAAACTTCATAGGGTTGTCCTGAAACATGGGTAAGAAATCATAGGGTGATCTTATCGAATACATAGGAACTGCCTTCCATAGTTCTTCAAAATCACTCATCACTTCTTCATCAAAATAATCTGGTATTCCTGAGGTGTGGGTTAATAAATGATGAATGGTAATATCGGGATGAAAATGTGGGAATGAAATAGGTAAACAATCCTTAAGATGGGTATCAAAGGTTAATAGCCCCTTCTCAACGAGTTGACATATCGCTACTGAGGTGAAGATTTTACATCCAGATGCCATGCCAAATCTTGTTCGTGAAGTAATGGCGATCTGTTCACTCCGATTGGCTAAGCCAAATTCCCCTTCATAGCGTGTTTGTTCACCTTTTATCAAAACTGCGCCAGAGAATGGCAATCGGTTATAATAACTCTTTACAAATTCTTCAATTTTTCGGGATAATTCCATTAAATCCAACCTTTCTCTACATTTTCCATTACTTCCAATACTGGTAATTTTAACCTTTTTCGTTGATGCGATCAACAGTTCTTAAGGCCTTAATTTATCCAGTTGAACCAGGAATTTCTCAGTATATTTAACTAGGACATAAGATCCCTTTTCTACGTTTACCTAGTACTGGGTGTTAAAAAATTAGAAATAAGCCTGTTAAAAAAATACCATCGTCTGACCTAGTTGATAAAAAGCGGATCTCATTATACATTTATACTGTAAACGATTATTCCCCTAATAGTGAGGTTACCATGTATAAAAATAGTCATGCCGCAGAAATCATTGCCTTTAAAATAGGAGATCCGGTACCTTTCGAGTGGATAAAACAGAAACTTCATATATTGCCTGATAATGAAAGACAAAGAATTTTACGATTCCACAAGTTAGAAGATCAACAACGAACGTTATTGGGGCATTTGGCAATAAGAAATCTCCTGCAAGACAGGCTAACAATACCCGTTCATTCTCTCTCCATAATAAGAGATCAATATGGACGTCCTTATCTCGACCCTTCTCATGGCTTTGAAATAGATTTTAACCTCTCCCATTCAGGTAAATGGATTCTAAGCGCCATGACGGCAGCGGGAAAAATAGGTGTAGATGTTGAAGAAATTAAGCCCATAGACCTTTCTGTAACCAAGCTATGTTTTACACAGGAAGAAATGGATTATTTTCAGATGATTCATCCAGACGAACAACTACCATTTTTCTTTACCATTTGGACCTTAAAAGAGGCATATGTGAAAACTATAGGAAAAGGACTCCTTTGTCCTATCGATGGCTTTGGTTTCAATATGGAGGATTGGTCACAAAATAAGCTTACATTAAGAACATCTCTTCATTCCCACCATTCATTTCACTTCAGATTATTTCAGATAGAGAAGAATTATGTTGCAGCAGTTTGTTGTACGGAATCAGTGCCTATTCAAAATGTAAAAGTAATGGAACGCTCTGTTTTTTTGTGATTTTTTTCTACAATCAAAAAGCGACCTTCCCGTTATCAGTGAAAAAGTCGCTTTTCCTGTATCTCATTAGGTTTTTGCACTTATTTTATTCTTTAATTTGATCATCTTCCGTTATATCGTTTTCAGTCGCATCTTGATTGCCTTCTTTTGTCGTATCTTCACCGGCATTCCCATTCGTATCTTCCCTTGCATCCTGTTCTAATTGCTCTTGTCCATCACCTTGAGGGTCCATGTTTTCATCGAGATTTTCATCAACTGGAGATTGGCCGCCCTCATCTGACGGAGTATTGCCATTCTCATCAGGAAGCTGGTCATGTGTTTCATCCGGTGGTGCAGGGTCTGCATCATCGGCACATCCTGTTACAATCATGGCTGCAAGCAGTGAGCCAGATAATGTTAATAACCATTTCTTATTCATGTGTATTGCTCCTTTCTTCATTATGAATGAGGCAATGTTCTTTTATTAGGTTTCCCTGTTTTTTTGATTTGATTCTTGGTGAACGAGATTGCATTTTCAAACAATAGGCAAAAAAAGAGACAAACGACCTGTGATCATGGTCCATTTGTCTCTTTTGCTTCTTATGCTTTTTCCTTTTTCTCACCTAATGCAAACGTGATTTCCGCTTCACAAGCGACTTCTCCATCAACCGTTGCAATTCCTTTTCCTTTTCCAATTGCGCCGCGTGCACGTGTAATTTCAACCTCAAGGCGTAATTGATCACCAGGTTTTACTTGCTTTTTAAAGCGGCAGTTATCAATTCCAGCAAAAAATGCTAAGCGGCCGCGGTTTTCTTCTTTCTTAAGCATGGCAACTGCACCTACTTGGGCAAGTGCTTCAACAATTAACACTCCAGGCATCACCGGGTAGTCCGGGAAATGGCCATTAAAAAACTCTTCATTCGCTGTTACATTTTTTATGCCCACTGCATGCTTGCCTTCCTCAACCTCTAACACACGGTCAACTAATAAAAATGGATAGCGATGCGGGATGATTTCTTTTATTTGTTGAGTATCTAACATATGTATGGCTCCTTGCTATTTTTTATTTTTTTGTATGTCGTTTCATTTCGATATAGAGTAAATCACTTCGAAGGAGAGTTACTCTTGAAGTCGAGATGAGAGGTGGGACTGGAAGCAATCGGCGATTCATCGATTGCCTTTATATACCTTCTCCTAAAAATCTTATAGAAAAAGTCTTAAGGTTAAAGAAAGTAATAAAATTCATCTTTATCTAGACTATAAGGAATCTGTGGTTCGCCGATTCCTATTAATCCAACATCCAACCTCTCATTTCAAACTTTAAATTGCGTTCATAATTACAAATAGTTTTTAAAAAAATCCTATTAATAAGTATACGACAAAAGGAAGGCATTCACCTTCCCTTATATGCAAAGTATAATCTTCTCGTCATTCTTTTTCAACCAAATCGATGATATGCTGCCAGGTTGATTTATCAAGTGCGTCAGCAGGGTCGCCATTTCCGATCACACCGTATCCTACAATGACGCCAACGATAGTGCTGATGACCATGAAAATGAGTACAAGCAGCACCCTTAACCATATCGGTATTAATCTGACACGGATCTTTACTTTTTCTTGCTGTTTTTCCTTCGTCTTTTTGGCTTTTTTCACTTCTTCTCGACTAGCTGCTTTTGCCGTCTGTTTTTCAACCAATAGTCTATACTCCTATCTTACACCATTTATTAATCCAAGCATTTGGTCACCCATTGTGATCGATTTTGCATTCATCTGGTAAGACCGCTGTGAGATCATTAAATCGGTCAGTTCCTTTGATAAATCTACATTGGACATTTCCAATGAACCTTGCTTTAACGAGACGTTCCCACGCAATGCTCCTTCTAAATAGGTGAGAATATCACCTTGTAGATTATTGCCTAAGTCCGTTAACCTGTAACGGTTGCTGCCATTTTCGGCAAGCAATTGGGGGCGATCTATTTGGACAACTCCGAGACTGTAGACCTGCGGGAGATCTCCGTCATTTTGCGGTATCGCTGTAATTGTTCCATCCTCTGAAATGACAAGTTCTTTAAAGGTATCCTCAACTATAATCGGATTTTGATTTTCATCCAGAACCGGCCTTCCTTCAGCGGTGGCAAGCATTAAGCGGTTTGTCCCATCAGCTGCTGGTGATAAATATAAGGCGCCGTCCCTTGTATAGTGAATTTCCCCATCTACATCGATTTGCAGAAATTGATTTGGAACTGAAAAAGCAATATCAAGCGCTCTGCCTGTTTGCTTCAGGCTTCCTTGCGTCAAAGCCAGGCTGCTGCCCAGTCTTGCTCCCGTTCCTTGCCTAATCCCTAATTCGCCAAACCGACCGATTTCATCCTGTTCATTTGGCTGGTTGTCGATTTGCTGTCTCACAAGCTCGGAAAAAGAGGTTTCGGTCCGTTTAAAGCCTTGTGTATCAATATTAGCCAGGTTATGGCCAATTGTATCAAGCTGTTTTTGCAGCTGGCTCATCGTATTCGTCGCTGTAATCATTGAGCGTAACATGATATGTTCCCCCTATTATCTTAAGCGGCCAATTTCATTAACGGCCTTATCCATACTTTTGTCATAAGCTTGCAGCACCTTTTGGTTTGCTTCAAATGAACGGTATGCAGTCATCATCTCTGTATACGTTCTTGCAACATCAACGGTAGAGCCTTCCAGGAAGTTTTGTTTCAAATTGTATTCGATCTCAGCATTATTAGCGGCTGAAGGCAGGGCTAGATTGTTTGCCGTCCGATATAAGCCGTTTCCTTCTTTTACAAGATTTCGGACATCTGCTTCAAAGCGGACATCAATTTGTGCAACAAATTCTCCGTCAGCGAAAATATCACCATCCTCAGTCACTTGAAACTCACCAGATTGTATGAAAATTGGCTGGCCGGTTACAGATAATACTTGATTTCCATTTGAAAGCAGTCTCCCATTTTCATCAAGAGTAAAATGTCCATTACGTGTATAACGCTCTTCTCCTGATTCATTCTCTACTGCAAAAAACAGCGCGCCCTTTACATTTGTTTCTTGATGAACCGGAACATTTTGCTCAACAAGGGCTACATCACTCTTTAAGCCCGTTTCCCGCAGATCACCTTGGAGATAATGACTATTTAGCTCTTGTATGTAAACACCTGTATGTAACGACCCCACTGTGGCAGGGACTGCACCATTTTCCATTCTTTTTAACAGTATTTCCGGAAAGGCGCGAATCGATGATTGATCTGCTTTGTAGCCCGGTGTGTTGGCATTCGCCATATTGTTTGAAAGCATTTCTGTCCGCCTTTGCTGTGTCAGCATGCCTGCTGTTACTGTGTATAATCCTCTTAACATCTCATACACCACCTTTATATAAATTACCGCACAATCCGAATTCTTTCGACAGAATTCCCTACCATTTATTATAAAGGAGTACAACTGTTTTCTCATTACATTTTTTCAGGAAATGGTTGTTATATTTTAGAAAAAACAAAAAAACTATAGGACAAAGGATTCATTTATGAAAAAAAGAGTCTGAAAATCAGACTCTTAATCGAACAATGTATTAAACTAATTTTTTGCGAGAAATGCGATCCATATTATCAAGCATAATACCTGTTCCGATTGCCACGCAATCCATTGGTGCTTCTGCAACGAGAACCGGTACTTTAAGCTCTTCTGCTAAAAGCTGATCCAATCCATGTAATAATGCTCCACCGCCAGTTAAAATAACACCGCGGTCGATGATGTCAGCTGAAAGCTCTGGAGGAGTACGCTCTAGGACACTCTTAGCGGCTTGTACAATAACAGCAACAGACTCACGAAGGGCATCTTCCACTTCCTTCGAATTGACTGTAATCGTTCTAGGCAAACCTGTAACCATGTCGCGGCCGCGTATGCTTATTTCTTCATTACGTCCGCCTGGGAATACTGTTGCAACATTTATTTTGATGTCTTCAGCTGTACGTTCGCCAATTAGCATCTTATACTCACGTTTAATGTAATTTAGAATTTCAAGGTCAAACTTGTCCCCAGCCATTTTAATTGAAGAGGCGGTGACAATATCGCCCATTGATAAAACAGCGACATCAGTAGTTCCACCGCCAATATCAACTACCATATTCCCATATGGCTGAAAGATATCCATACCAGCACCAATCGCTGCTACTTTGGGTTCTTCTTCAAGAAACACATTTTTTCCTCCGCTTTTTTCAGCGGCTTCCCTAATCGCCTTTTGTTCAACTGATGTAATATTTGTCGGACAGCAAATCAACATGCGCGGTTTAGACAATAAACCTTTTACATTCAGCTTATTAATAAAATGCTTTAACATCGCTTCAGTCACTTCAAAATCTGCAATAACGCCATCTTTTAAAGGGCGAATCGCAACGATATTCCCAGGAGTACGTCCTACCATACGTCTGGCTTCTTCACCAACAGCAAGAACCTTTCCTGAGTTCTTGTCTAATGCAACAACCGATGGCTCATTCAGCACGATGCCTTTTCCTTTAACATGTATCAATACATTTGCCGTACCAAGATCTATACCTATATCCCTAGCAAACATTATCTCTATATCCTCCTTGCAAATCTTCATTCCCAGAATAACTGACCTAATTAAATATTGTATCATAAATTCAAAAAAAAAGTATGATTTTGTAAAATAAATTCACTGGTTTATGTAGGAATTTGTCGATTCACATAGAATGAAATAGAAGCTAATAGCATAGAAATGAGTATACGACACTCAAACCTCCAAAACTTAAGAAACAGATACAAACGCTTTATTTTACTGGCTGCTCTTCTAAAATCTCGTCTTTTTTATATTTCAGCTTTGTTGCTTCTCCACCACGGAGATGCCTAATTGATTTATGGTAATCAAGGATCTCCTTTACCTCATTCGCAAGATCAGGATTGATTTCAGGTAGCCTCTCCGTTAAATCTTTATGGACGGTACTTTTGGAAACGCCAAATTCCTTCGCAATCACGCGAACTGTTTTCTTTGTCTCCACGATATACTTCCCAATCTTGATTGTGCGTTCTTTGATGTAATCGTGCACACCACTCGCCTCCCTAATATGGATGTGAGAAGTGTGAAATGAGACTCGCATACCAAGACATTTTGGCTGACTTTCTCTTAGATGATCGTATGATGCCCCTGCTACTGCGATTAAAATATACACTCACGATCCCTCACCTCAAACACTCTCTTTGATAGGTTTGTAACATTTTATTAGCTTGGGTTAGGGAATATGCACGAAAAGTCAAGAGGGACAAGGGTTTTATTCATTTTTTTATAAATTTATTAGGTTTTTGCCTGAATTTAATGTATTTTAAGGTGATTGTTTGCAGAAAATTATTTTAACGGGAATGTTTATTTCTAAATTATTTCCTGAGAAATTTGTCGAGATGAATAATGCAGATTCCAAATTTTGGTTAGTTGGGATGGTGGCTTTTTAAAGAATTTAGCTGGTTAGATTTGAGCTCTAAATTGGAGAAAGGTTTGTTCAGAGTTTTATTGAACCACATAAATGACTATTTGAACTACTAACTGATTTTTTTGAATCACGCTCTTTAAGAATTGAACCAGCGGATAATGGATTTGAACCTCTTACTTCAGGTAATGTATCACGTTGCGATATATTTGAGCAACTTACTTCATGATTGTATCACCTAGCGATTTATTTAAACCACCTACTTCATGAATTGTATCGCCTGGCGATTTATTTGAACCACCTACTTCATGAATTGTATCGCCTGGCGATTTATTTGAACCACCTACTTCATGAATTGTATCGCCTGGCGATTTATTTGAACCACCTACTTCATGAATTGTATCGCCTGGCGATTTATTTGAACCACTGCTCACGAATCGAACCACGTACTGAAGTAATTGAACCACTCACTTCAAAAAATTGTATCATCTAGCGATATATTTGAACCAGCTACCAATATTTTTGAACCACCAACCTCAGGAATCGAACCACTCTCCAATTTCCAATTCCCAAAAAAAATCGAGGCCGACCTCATTATTGTGTGAGTTCAACCTCGTATTGGATCTATCCTTACGAATTTAATGTGTTATTTTTAGTTTCTGGCTCGCTAGATTGTTGGCTGTCTTCAGTTTCTCCTGTTTCAGCATCTTTATCTGCTTCTGGAGATTCTTCTGCAGGTTGGTCACCTGTTTCAGCGTCTTCTTTTGGAGCTTCTTCTCTCATTTCAGCGTCTTCTTGAGTGGCTTCTTCTTCAGTAGCCTCCTCTTGAGATGCTTCTTCTTCTGTAACCTCGATGGATGTTACCGGCTTATCCATATAAGATTCTGGGTTCACAGCTACACCGTTTTGACGAATTTCGAAGTGTACATGTACACCATCTTCTTCGTTGTATAGGCTCTTGCCAGCTTTACCGATTACTTCGTTTTGTTCTACCTTGTCACCAGCTTGTACACTAACATCTGCTAATGATTGATAAACAGTTACGACATCATTTTCATGCTCAATTTCAACAACATGGCCAAGGATTGGGTCTTTTGTTGCGTTTGTTACTGTACCGCTTAGCGATGCAACAACATCAAATTCTTTTTGATCTTCTCTTGCAATATCAATTCCTTTGTTCATTCTGTAGGAATTGTTATAGAATACAAGTGCGGCTTCTTGCTCTTCTGTTGAAGCATTTGGATCATAGAACTTTTTAACAACCTGGACAGCTTCAGGATCTACAGCAGGCATTGCAACGTTCTCTTTTAATGTGTTTACTTCTACTGCTTCTGGCGCTGTTTCTCCTTGGTTTTCTTTCTGTAGGTCTTCAGCTACATTGTTGCTGATGCTTTGATACCATAAAACCGCTGTAAGGATAACTGCTGCACTCATTAGGTAGATTGCCGGAAATACCCAACGTTTTCTAAAAAATTGTTGAATTTTTGATTGAGAAGTACGTTTAGTTTCTTCCTCTCTCATTCTATCATCACCTCAGCAATCATTCTGAACACAATTGCTGAATTATATACACATCTTAAAAAAATTTTTTAAAAATTTAGTATGTGCAGTATTTAATATAATATGTGCTTCCTTAAATATTTCTATAATTGTGATAATTGCAAAGGCACAGTTTATTGTCTTCTCGATTTATATTCAGCTGCAACATTTCCATTTAAGACTTCATCATTAAAGCTATATTTTTTTTCGATAAACACTTGATGCCAGATCATGAAGATCAGCACCGTCCAAAGCTTTCGACTGTTATCCTTCTTTCCGGTACAATGCTCTGACAGCAGGAGAAGCACATACTTCTTATTGATAAAATAATTAGTTTCGCTTTCATGAATAACTTGCAGGGCCCAGTCATATAGTTCATTTTTTAACCAGCTTCTAATTGGAACGGGGAAGCCTAATTTTTTTCTATCTAATATATGTTCAGGAACAATCCCTTCCGCTGCCTTTCGAAGAATATACTTTGTTGTTCTATTAGCAAGCTTCATATCTGTTGGAATTTTTGAAGCAAGATGAAAAACCTCTTTATCTAGAAATGGGACTCGCAATTCTAACGAGTTAGCCATCGTCATTTTATCTGCCTTAAGTAAAATATCCCCCTTCAGCCATGTATGGATATCGATATGCTGCATCGTGGTCACCTTGTCATAGTGTTTGGCCTCATGATAGAGAGGGAGAGTAATATCTTTAAATGAAACATGATCCCAATACATTTTGATCAAGTGCTTTATTTCATCATTATTAAAAATCTTGGCATTTCCAATGTATCTGTCCTCATATGGGGTGCAGCCCCTTTCAATTAAGCTTTTTCCTTTCATGCCTTCTGGCAGTAAACCTGCAAACATTTTCATTGACGTTTTAATAGATGGAGGAATTTTTTCAAATACACTTAGGTCAATTGGTTCCCTATAAATATTATACCCGCCAAAAAGTTCATCAGCCCCTTCCCCAGACAGGACAACCTTTACATGTTTACTTGCTTCCCTGGCAACAAAATATAATGGAACAGCTGAGGGATCTGCAAGGGGATCATCTAAAAACCAGACAATCCTTGGCAGCGCTTTTATAAATTCCTCTGGTTGTATAAGATAAGAAACATTTTCGACATTCAGTGCATGAGCTGTTTCCTTTGCGATATCTATTTCGCTATATCCTTCAGTAGCAAAGCCGACAGAAAACGTCTTGAGATTCGGATTCGACTCTCTTGCCAAGGAAACAACAAAACTGGAGTCGATCCCCCCTGATAAGAATGAACCTACTGGTACATCGCTGCGCATATGCATGCTTACTGAATCCAAAAGTGTTTCTTGTAATTCGTTTTTTAATTTTGTAAATTGATCGGTTACTGGTTTGAAGACCGGTTTCCAATAGCAATTAATAGCTAATTCCTCATCCTGTTTTTTAAAAAAATAATGTCCAGGCTCCACTTTCATTATTCCTCTTGACATTGTTGCTGGTTCAGGAACATATTGAAAGGTCAAATAATGGTGCAGCGATTCTTCATTAATGCATTCATGATCAGTACCCAGCACGATACTCTTTCTTTCTGATGCAAAATAGAGTTTATCTTCTAGTTCAAGGTAATACAGTGGTTTTATGCCGAATGGATCTCGGGCGCCAAATAATTCATTTTTTTCACTGTCCCATATTAAAAAGGAAAACATACCTCTAAGGGAATAAAGCATTTTTCCTTTTCTTTGACTATATAGAGCCAAGAGTACTTCTGTGTCTGAGGAAGTTTGAAAAATATATCCATCCTTCTCTAATTCATCCCTTAGCTCAATGTAGTTATAAATCTCTCCATTAAAAACAATCCAATATCTCCCATCATCATAAGAAAGCGGCTGACTGCCTGCTTCTAGGTCAATAATACTTAACCGTCTAAAACCTAGTTGAATGTATTGATCGGCGTAATATCCAGAATCATCTGGACCCCTGTGAAAAATAATATTGTTCATCTTTTCAAACTGTTTATCAATCTTTAAAGAGGCCTGTCCATTATTAGACAAAACCCCAACAAATCCACACATTATTTCTCCTCCTCTATTTTTCTTGAATGAAATTCACACTTGCTCTTTAGTCGAAGATATGTCAACCATTCATTTTTTTACTTTTAAAGTGCGAACTCATAATCTCTTATATACTTTTCAATCATGAAACGGAGGAAATCACCAAAAAGTCTCATTTTATTCTCTATTTTTTAAACATTGCTTTATAAGTCTGGCTGCTTTTCCCTAATTGGTTTATGATGGTGAATGGTACGTGCTATTATGTTATCTGTACGTTCAGCCACTCATATAACTATTTGATAAATAAGCAGTATTTTGAAAAAGGAGTTCAACCATGAAAAAGCTTTTGATTACAATTCTACCCTTTCTATATATGGCCTTGATCTGGATCCTTTCCAGCAATCCAGCAGATGCGATTGTTAAAACACCCTTTTCTTTTGATGCGCTTTTAAAGGAGTCCTTGCATTTGATTGAATTCGCGATTCTTTATTGGCTCCTTGTGTTTGCCTTTATGGCCCATCATAAGTGGAGTGAAAGAGCAAGCTTAGCCGCAGCAATCATCGCCATCCTTTACGGCCTAACCGATGAAATTCATCAATCCTTTGTTCCATCACGCTCTGCAACGGTGATTGATTTTATAAAAGATACAATTGGGGTTACTGTGTCCTATTTGTTTGCGAAGAAAAAATATTTCTCTGAAAACAATAAATAGAGGTCTATTAAAAAGCGCAAGCGCCTTGCTCAGCCTAGGGCAAATAAGACGCTCATGAATAGAAGACGTTCTTTGCCTTCAATTCATGAGGGGCTAGACCCAAGAGGGGCTAGGCGCTGGAGCTAGATACCAAAACTAAGTACAAAATTTATACTTTCTTATCTCTTAAAAAAGGAAAAATCCCCCAATCGTTTCATTTGGGGGACTTTCCTTCTTATAGAATTCTCTTATTTGCTTGCCGTATATTTCGTCAAAAATGGCTCAGCTGCTGAAACTTTTGTTCCTTTATAATAGTGAGCGACAATTTCTGTATATTTCTTTCCGTCCTCTGCCATAAAGTTTGCACCATATTGGCTCAAGCCGACTCCATGGCCGAAACCTTTTGTTTCAATCACAACGGAATCATCTTTGATTTCCCAAGTGAAATCTGATGATTTTAATCCAAGTGCATCTCTAACTTCTCGTCCGGTAAATTCCTTGCCGCCAACCTCAACTTTTGCAACACGCTTTCCTGGTGTGAGCGCGGTGATTTTTCCAATAGACTTATCTATATTGACTCCTAATTTATTTTCAAACTCTTTAATGGAAATGACCATTTGATCATAAAATTTTGGCGATTTTTCATCCCATGGACTTTCAACACTCTTTAAATAAGGTATAGCTTCCTGCCAATAGGCTTCAGAGTTTTCTGTAAATCCATTGCTTGTTGAAAAGAAAGATGCATCGATTGGCTGGTTTTCATATGTAAGAATCTTTCCTTGCGTTGCTGCAACCGCTTCTGTGATTTTTTCCATTTTCCACGTATAATCATCACCCCATAACGCCTTTAATTCTTGAGGACTTTTATAAACCTGATGCCCTTGGGTATCTGTGACGATTGAACCTGAACCTTTAGGAGTACCTAATGTTTCGTTATTTATTAGTCGCTTTGTAATGTAGGTTCTTGCAGCCAATGCTTGTGACTTCAATGCTTCTGTTTCAAACTCCGCAGGCATTTCTGACGCGACTACTCCAATGACATATTCTTCCAACGGGATATTTTCGGTTTTTTCCAATTGGCTTCGATAAACAGGGACTGAAACTGATGATTCGGCTAGTACGGGTGTTTCGCTTTTGGCAACTGAAAGTTCTTTACCTAATTTCCCTTTGGATTGATCCATAAAAGGAGTGACGAGTAATGTAGGAATGAGGAGAATGATGATGAATAATGCTCCGAATGTAAAGAGAACTGGTTTCATTGATTTCATGTTTTAAGGCCTCCAATAAGATTTAGGTTAAGTGGAATATCCATAGTTCATCTTATGGGCGTGGACAAGCAATTATGACAGAAAAAATATGAACCAGTTTGTCTTACCATTGAATGGACAAGTTAGGGACTTTCAAATGCTATATAGAAGTTTTTCGTAAGATCATGTATATATTTGTTTGATTATAGGTAATCTAATAAAGTCGTACACGTTTAGTGTTTCGAGCTAGGAGAAAGAAATATACCATTATAGACAAATAAAAGAAGCAGGCCGCCATGGTCATGACTCCTGCTTCTTTTATGAAGGCATATCTCTAGTCTGATACAGCTGCTTGCTGATCAGATGTTGTTGGTATTTCTTCTTTCACTCTTTCGATATCTGCTCCAAGAGCTTGAAGTTTCGTGTGGAAGTTTACATAGCCTCTGTCAAGATGCTTAAGCTCTGTTACGCGTGTATGGCCTTCTGCACATAAGCCAGCAAGGATGAGAGCTGCGCCTGCCCGAAGATCAGTAGCTGCAACCTCAGCACCCTGAAGTCCTACAGGGCCATTAATGATAACAGATCTTCCTTCAATTTTAATATCTCCGTTCATGCGGCGGAATTCTTCAACATGCATGAATCTATTTTCAAAAACTGTTTCAGTGATCATACTTGTGCCGTTCGCTTGTAGTAATAATGCCATCATTTGTGATTGCATATCTGTCGGGAATCCTGGATGTGGCATTGTTTTAATGTCAACTGATTTTAATTTTTCAGGTCCAATTACGCGAAGACCGTCTTTTTCCTCAATGATTGTAACACCCATCTCTTCCATTTTAGCTACAAGAGATGTTAAATGCTCTGGAACTGCTCCTTGAACTAATACATTTCCGCCTGTAATCGCAGCAGCAACCATAAATGTGCCAGCCTCGATACGATCAGGAATAATTGTATGCTGTGCACCTTTTAAATAGGCAACTCCTTCAATACGGATTGTGCCTGTACCTGCTCCGCGAATAATACCGCCCATTGCATTTATATAATTGGCTAAGTCGACAATTTCTGGTTCTTTTGCACAGTTCTCAATAACGGTTGTTCCATCTGCAAGGGCTGCAGCCATAATAATATTTTCAGTTGCGCCAACACTTGGGAAATCAAGGTAAATTTTAGCTCCCTTAAGTCTTCCTTTTACTTCGGCTTCAATAAAGCCGTTACCTACTTTAATTGTAGCGCCCATTGCTTCAAAGCCTTTTAAATGTTGATCAATTGGTCTAGACCCGATTGCACAGCCACCTGGTAAAGCAACCCGTGCACGGCCTTTGCGAGCTAAAAGTGCCCCCATTACTAAAACAGATGCACGCATTTTTCTTACATATTCAAATGGTGCTTCTGTTGTTAGCTCTTTTGATGCATCTACAATCACTTGATTATTTTCAAAATGGACGTCTGCACCTAAATAGCGCAGAACTTCATTAATTGTATACACATCGGAGAGCGTAGGTACATCATTGATAATACTTTTTTCTTCACTAGCTAATAAAGATGCAGCGATAACTGGCAAAACGGCATTTTTTGCTCCTTCAACTTTCACTGTACCGTTTAACTTCTGACCGCCGCGGACGATGATTTTTTCCAAAGTATTCCCCTCCGCGTCCCAATTTCTCTATATTAATATTCAGACGTAATGATTGGTGTTCCTATTACAACGCTAGTATAATCGCCCATTTCGTCCGTTCTCAATGCAATTTGAATGTTTATTTTATCGTTATCGGTTGGAATAAAATCTTCCCATAAAGGGGTTTTTCCTGAAATAGAGATAAAATCTTTTTCTTGAAGTTGTTCAACTGGATTTGCATTAAATTCATTTACTAATTCACGTGATTTTTCATACAAACTAACTTTCATATTATCATCAAGTAATCCTTGAAGACAAGCAAAAGTTGTAACATTTTCGTGAAAAATGTCGAATGATTGCTCATGAAAATACTCATTTACTTTGTCCCAGTCTGGTTGTGCACCTACCCCTGTGACCTGATAAAGGATATACGCTGTTGAATGATTGTTTGTGAGGGTTGTCAAAATTTGAAGCTTTTCAGTTATGTTTTTCTTTTTATTTTCAAACACACCGACCGCTTTAAACACTTCTCCGTCTTTTTCATAGACCCACTTATATTGACGAAGCTGGTCTACCATTTGTTTCACTTCTTTTATTGACTTTTTCTCGACAGAATTTTTGGCATACAAAGACCATGTATCAATCCGTACATTTTGTTTCTCCATTCCATCAGCCAAAAGTGAAATCTTTGACTCGTTTCCTTCTGCTCCTATATGATTAGCCACCAATGTAAACACCAGAATCATCGTAAAAATAACTGCAGCTATTTCTTTTTTTCTCATATACGGTCACTTCCTCTCCTTAGTAACATTGTTACCGGATTGAAAGTATGCATACGTGGAAATAGTCGTCAATATTAGACAGACGAAATATGTAGCTTTTATACCCCATTCTAATTACCTATAAACAAAGCATTTAGTAAGAGGACAAGCTATTTTTTACAAAATTTCGCCAATTGTTAAAATAACATTGGCAATGCTTTAGACCATAAAAAATAATCAAGGAAAAAATTACTAACCATAGAGCCAATTGCAATCGTTAATAATATTAAAAGTGTCCTTGCTTGAATTACTTTGCCCGGTTTGATCCATTTTTCAAAATTTAATGCTTGTAAAGCCCACCAGGTGACTACCATAAAGGCGAGATTTACCAGCATACTGATTAGAGCCAGTTGGCCGTAATCGGGCATTGCCCCATCCCTCCCAATACTAAATCGTATAAAAGACACAAAGCAAGTTAAATCATACCTCATTTTTTCAAAAAAACAACCTCAATTTGACCTAAAAAAGAATAAAATAATACCCATTAAAGCCAAAAATATCCTTAAAACGGCATACCCTTGAACATTATATAAAAATTTGGGAGTAACATGATTGATTTTTAATTTTAACAAAATTTTAATTGATAATGGTTATATTTTACATAAAGCTGTTTTTCCCTTCTCCATTTTACTATGGCGCTAATCCTAATTCGTTCTTTAATTATGAATAAATTGTTACAGTGTTTGGATATTGATAGGTATTTTTGTATGATATTCTTTCCACTTTGATATGTTCGATAAAATAAAATGATAGCGGTTACTTCACTTGATTTTAACCTGGATGCACTCATTATATTGACTGCGCTTTAAAGTGTAATTTCGAAGCCTTCAGGGGCCTTAAAACGTGTTTCAAAAGGAAGGATATATGGTTTATTTTTTTAAAAGTAAAAAGGATGGCATCAGAGAGCTATTCTCTTGAATGCCATCCTTTTTAGGATTATTTCGTTACATTTAAACGGTTGATCGCACGTCGAAGCGCTAATTCTGCACGTTTAAAATCGATATCATCTGTTTTTTGATTCAGACGCTCTTCAGCACGCTTTTTAGCTAATTCTGCACGAGCTACATCAATTGACTCAGCTCTTTCAGCTGCTTGAGCTAAAATAGTCACTTTGTCAGGTCGTACTTCAATGAAGCCGCCGCTGACAGCAACGAGTTCTGTGCCGCTCCCTTTTTTTAAGCGAACTGCCCCGATTTCCAAAGGGGCAACCATAGGAATATGCCCTGGCAGAACGCCAAGTTCACCGCTTTGAGCCTTTACGCTCACCATTTCTACGTCTGCATCGTAAACTGGGCCATCGGGAGTAACGACATTGACTAATACTGTCTTCATACTCATACCCTCCTAGGTCCCAAAATTAGGCTTCTACACCCATTTGTTTAGCAGCTTCTACTACTTCTTCAATTCTACCTACTAAACGGAATGCATCTTCCGGAAGGTGATCATATTTACCTTCAAGAATTTCTTTAAATCCACGTACAGTTTCTTTTACAGGAACATATGAACCAGGCTGTCCAGTGAACTGTTCTGCAACGTGGAAGTTTTGAGATAAGAAGAATTGAACGCGACGAGCACGTGCAACCGTTAGCTTATCTTCGTCAGAAAGCTCATCCATACCTAAGATGGCAATGATATCCTGAAGTTCTTTGTAACGTTGTAATGTTTGTTGTACTTGACGTGCGACAGCGTAATGCTCTTCCCCAACGATTTCAGGTGATAAGGCACGTGAAGTTGAAGCAAGAGGATCCACCGCAGGGTAAATACCCATTTCAGATAATTTACGCTCAAGGTTAGTTGTTGCATCCAAGTGAGCAAATGTTGTTGCCGGAGCCGGATCCGTATAGTCATCGGCTGGAACATAAATAGCTTGAATTGATGTAACAGAACCTACATTTGTAGATGTAATACGTTCTTGTAATTGACCCATCTCTGTTGCTAATGTTGGTTGGTAACCAACGGCAGATGGCATACGTCCAAGTAAGGCAGAAACCTCTGAACCTGCTTGTGTGAAACGGAAGATATTATCCATGAAGAAAAGAACATCCTGTCCTTGGTCATCACGGAAGTATTCAGCCATTGTAAGACCTGTTAATGCTACACGCATACGTGCACCAGGCGGCTCGTTCATTTGTCCGAATACCATCGCAGTTTTCTTAATAACGCCAGAATCAGTCATCTCGTGGTAAAGATCATTTCCTTCACGAGTACGCTCACCAACTCCTGCGAATACAGAAATACCGCCGTGCTCTTGTGCGATGTTGTTAATTAACTCCTGGATTAATACGGTTTTACCTACACCAGCACCACCGAATAGACCAATTTTTCCACCTTTAATATAAGGAGCAAGCAAGTCTACAACTTTGATTCCAGTTTCTAAGATCTCAACTTCAGTTGAAAGCTGCTCGAATTTAGGTGCTTGTCTGTGAATCGGGTCACGACGAGCTTCAGCAGGAATTGGCTCATCTAAGTCAATGTTATCACCTAATACGTTGAAAACACGACCAAGAGTCACGTCACCTACAGGTACAGAAATTGGAGCACCTGTATCTGTCACTTCCAATCCGCGAACAAGTCCATCTGTTGAAGCCATCGCAACAGTACGTACTGTGTCGTCACCTAAATGCAGGGCAACCTCTAAAGTAAGGTCGATAGCGACTGCATTATCATTCGCTTCTGTTTTTATTGTAAGGGCATTATAAATGTCTGGAAGTTGTCCGCTTTCGAACTTTACGTCAACAACCGGACCCAAAATTTGCGTAATGCGTCCTTTATTCATCGTTTTCCCTCCTATCACGAAATGCGTAAGCGTCTTGCTTAGGCCATAGCAGGAAAAGAAGGTGTTCTTTTCCTTACTAGACATACAGGTCTAGGCGCTGACAGTCTAAAACGCGACGTTAATCGCCACTACTGCACTTGCAAGTCCTGTATTTCGAAGCTAGACACTGACACTGCTAATTTCAAGTGTCTAAATAAATAATTCGTTCCTATTCTAACGCCGCTGCACCGCCGACAATTTCGGTAATTTCCTGTGTAATTGCTGCCTGACGTGCACGGTTATAAGATAATGTAAGTGTATCGATAAGCTCTTTTGCATTATCAGTTGCATTTTTCATTGCTGTCATACGTGCTGCATGCTCAGAAGCTTTACTATCAAGCAATGCTCCGTAGATGAGACTTTCAGCATATTGTGGTAGCAGCACTTCTAAAATTTCCTCCTGGTTCGGCTCGAACTCATAGGAAGTTAATTTTTTGTTAGACGAAATATCCGATAACGGAAGAAGCTTTTTCTCTGTTACATCCTGTTGAATCGCACTTACAAAGTGATTATAGTACATATACAACTCATCGAATGTTTCATCTGCATACATGTTTACGGCACCGCTCGCAATGTCTTTAATGCTCGCAAAGTTTGTTTCGTCACCAATGCCCGTAATTTCTGAAATAACGTTCATTCCACGCTTTTTAAAGAAATCACGACCCATTCTTCCAATTGCGATAACCACAAATTCATCATTTGATTTATGACGTTTTTGAATTGCTTGAAACGCTGCACGTAAAACACTGCTGTTAAAAGCTCCTGCTAAGCCACGGTCAGATGTGATGACTAAATAGCCAGTTCGTTTAACAGGTCTGCTTTCCAACATTGGGTGACTTACATCAGAACTACCGTTTGCAATGCTTGCCACTACCTCTTGGATTTTTTCCATATAAGGTCCAAATGCTTTCGCATTATTTTCTGCACGGTTCAGCTTTGCAGCAGAAACCATTTCCATTGCTTTTGTAATCTGAGAAGTCTTTTTTGTTGAAGTGATTCTTGATTTTATGTCGCGTAATGATGCCAAAGGTTCTCACCACCTTTAATTAAAAATCATCGATTCCGTTTTATTAACACGCTAAGTGAAAGCTCTAAAGGAGCCTTCACTTTTACGTAAAAGATTATTCTGATGCAACAAATGTTTTCTTGAAGGCTTCAATTGCTGCTTTTAAGTCTTCATCTTTTGGAAGTTTGCCAGTTGTACGGATCTCTTCAAGAAGAGCTTTTTGGTTTTGTTCAAAATATGCATGGAACTCATCTTCAAAACGTGTGATATCTGCTACTGGGACATCATCTAAGAATCCGCGAGTTAATGCATAAAGAATCATAACTTGTTTTTCAACCTTTAACGGCTTGTTAAGACCTTGTTTAAGTACTTCAACTGTACGAGCACCACGGTTAAGTTTTGCTTGTGTTGCTTTATCAAGGTCTGAACCGAACTGAGCAAATGCTTCAAGCTCACGGTATGATGCAAGGTCAAGACGTAAAGTACCAGCAACACTTTTCATTGCCTTAATTTGCGCTGAACCACCAACACGTGATACAGAAAGACCTGCGTTAATCGCTGGACGTACACCAGAGAAGAAGAGGTCAGACTGAAGGAAGATTTGTCCGTCAGTGATTGAGATAACGTTTGTCGGGATATAAGCCGAAACGTCACCTGCTTGTGTTTCGATGAATGGTAATGCAGTTAATGAACCTGCACCTTTTGCATCACTTAATTTAGCCGCACGCTCGAGTAAACGAGAATGCAAGTAGAAAACGTCACCAGGGTATGCTTCACGACCTGGAGGACGACGAAGTAATAATGAAAGCTCACGGTAAGCCGCAGCTTGTTTTGTAAGGTCATCATATACAACAAGAACATGCTTGCCATTATACATGAACTCTTCACCCATTGTTACCCCAGCATATGGAGCTAAGAATAACATTGGAGCTGGTTGTGATGCAGAAGCTGTTACAACAATTGTGTAGTCTAATGCACCATGTTTACGCAATGTTTCAACAACACCACGAACCGTTGATTCTTTTTGACCGATTGCAACGTAGATACATACCATATCTTGATCCTTTTGGTTCAAGATCGTATCGATCGCTACTGATGTCTTACCAGTTTGACGGTCACCGATGATTAACTCACGTTGTCCGCGTCCGATTGGCACAAGTGCGTCAATCGCTTTAATACCTGTTTGAAGTGGTTCATGTACTGATTTACGATCCATAACACCTGGTGCAGGACCTTCGATTGGTCTAGTTTTAGTTGTTTCAATTGGACCTAATCCATCAACAGGCTGTCCTAATGAGTTAACAACACGACCGATTAATGCTTCACCTACAGGAACCTCCATGATGCGTCCTGTACGACGAACTTCGTCACCTTCACGGATATCTGTGTAAGGTCCTAAAATAATAATACCAACGTTATTTTCCTCTAGGTTCTGAGCCATACCCATAACGCCGTTTGCGAATTCTACAAGCTCTCCAGCCATGACATTGTCGAGGCCATGAGCACGAGCGATACCGTCCCCAACTTGGATAACCGTACCTACATCGCTTACTTTTATATCAGACTGATAGTTTTCGATTTGCTTCTTTATAAGCGCACTAATTTCTTCAGCTTTGATGCTCATGAGTTTCACCCCTATCTACAATCTGTTTGCGACCAATTGTCGCTCTATACGTTCAAGCTTACCGCTCACACTGCCATCATAGATCCGATTGCCAATACGCAGCTTCACACCGCCGATTAATCCTTTATCGACAACATTTTCTAAACGAAGCGATACCTTGCCGATTTTCTTAGCAAAGGAAGTCGAAATCGATGTTAACTCAGCTTCGGTTAACGGACGAACAGAATACACAATGGCATCCTCTGTACCGCGCACTTCATTAGCGTGCTGCACGAAGTAATTGACAACATCTGTTACAATATTAGAACGATGGCGGTCTACTAATAGTAAAAGGGTATTTACTACTTGTTGTGTAAGACCAGCAAATGCTTCTTTTACAATCGATTTTTTAGTTTCATTTGTAACCTTTGGATGGTTAAGCACATCTATAAGTTCTTTATTCGTTGAAAAGACTTCCTTGACAACGAGTAATTCACTTTCGATTTGATCGAGTTGATTTTGTTCTTTCGCAAGTTCAAAAAGAGCGACTGCGTAACGGTTTGCTACGATTTCATTACTCATCTGCCTTCGCCTACCTCATTGATGTAGTCGTTGATCAGTTTTTCTTGCTCTTGTTCATTCAACTCTTTTTCAATGACTTTAGATGCAATTAATACGGATAGAGATGCAACCTGCTGGCGTAACGCAGCAACTGCCTGCTCTTTTTCCTGCTCGATTTCTTTAAGGGCTGCATCTTTAAGACGGCCTGCTTCAGAACGAGCTGCTTGGATGATATCTTCCTTTTGCTGCTCACCAAGCTTTTTCGCATTTTCTACTAGAGCCTGGGCTTCCACACGTGCTTGTTTTAAAAGCTCGCGCTGCTCTTCAACTAGTTTTTGTGCTTCTTTATTTCTTTCTTCAGAACTGTTAATTTCATTCGCGATATGCTCTTCACGTTGCTTCATAATATTCATAACCGGTCCAAATGCATATTTTCCTAATAATGCAAGGAGGATTAAGAACATAACAAGCTGGAATACGATATCACCTGTGTTTAGGCCGCCTGTAGTCGCGCCTAATGCAAGATCAAAAGTTAACATAGCTCGGTTTCACTCCCTTCAAGAGTTCCATGATGGGTTATGATGATTAGAAGTCAGAGGTCAGAGGCCGGAATTTCAGAAATGAGAGAATGCCAATTTCACACTCAAAGTGCTTCTAAACACCAGACTTCTCAAAAAATTTATCTGTTAAAACAAAATTAAGATTTTAAAAATAAAGCTTACTATTCCCTTAGGCTTTCAATTCTGCCCGTTATCATGACATAAAGGAAAGGCGAAGGTTCGCTTTGAATGATCTTCGCCATATGAATTCTTTTTCCTTATCGAATTATTGACCCATAACGATGAATGCGATAACTACCGCGATGATTGGAATCGCCTCAACTAATGCAACCCCGATAAACATAGTAGTTTGTAATACACCTTTAGCTTCAGGTTGACGTGCAATACCCTCTACTGTACGAGATACGATAAGACCGTTACCAATACCAGCACCAAGTGCCGCTAAACCAATTGCAATTGCAGCTGCTAATAAACCCATTGTTAAATTTCCTCCTTTAATTGTATGAAAAATAGTATTCCTTTTATATTCGTTCAAATTGATTGAACATATATTGATTAATGGTCATGACTCACTTTGTGTGCCATATATACCATCGTTAACATAGTGAAAATAAATGCCTGGATTGCACCAACAAAGATACTAAATCCTTGCCATGCTAACATTGGAATTGCCGCAGAAATCGTACCGATAATTCCACTTCCAAACCCATCTGCATAACCGCTTGTTCCAAGGCTGACAAGCAAGCCTAATAAAATTTCACCTGCAAAAATGTTCCCGTAAAGACGCAGACCAAGAGTTAGCGTGTTTGCAAATTCCTCAATAATCTTAAGTGGGAACATGAAAGGCATCGGTTTAAAGAAGTCCTTTCCATACTCAGATGCACCTTTCATCTTAATGCCATAGTAGTGCGATAATGCTACTACTAGAACTGCAAGAGTTAAAGTAATTGCAGGATCTGCAGTTGGTGATTTCCACCATAAATCGTGTCCGACAACAATAGCGAAAGGTAACCCCAGCATATTTGAAACAAAAATATACATTAATAAAGTCATACCTAACGTTAAGAAACGTCCGCCTGTTTGCCAATCCATCGTAGAGCCGATAATATTTTTAACAAAATCGACAACCCATTCGATAAAGTTCTGCATTCCCGTTGGTTTCATCGCCAAATTGCGTGTTGCCGCAATTGCGATTAAGAATACGATTATACTAGCAACCGTAATCATTAATACATTTGATAAATTAAAAGTAAGACCTAAAAATTCTACCACAGGAGCTTCGTGACCCAATAGATTCACCTCTCTTCCCAGCTAAGCGCGTGAATGTTGAACTACATAATCTATCATAATAACGATGTACATCGTCATTAATCCAATAACTACACTAACCAAATGAAAATAGTCAGGAAACTTAATTGCGAAAAAGACTGCAACACCAGCTGCTGCCATTCGCGATGTCGTTCCCAGCGACCCCGTCTTCCTTCCTTCCTGGATGGCACGATCGAACTGATTGTGCTTTCGTACCATGATCCACAAATTGTAAAGACTTATGCTTGTCCCGAGTACTAAACCTAGGAAAACAGACTGATATTCCGTAAACCCCCACCCTGCTACATAGAGGGAAAGTAGATATAATATGTACTTACGATATCTGCGAAACATCAGATGCATATCAAACATGAAATGTTATTCTCCTGAGAAATAGTGGTGGACTAATCTGAGCATGGCATAAATCCCAACAGCTAGCCCAAGCAGAAGGCCTACGATCAAAAACAACGGTTCAGTATGAAAATATTCATCTACCCATTTCCCAGCAAAAATGCCCAGCAAGACAGAGCCTGCTAATTGGGAAAGGATGGCTGACATTAGGCCCATCGCATGAAGCGGATGGCGGTGTTTTTGTCGCATTCTATAAATCCTCGCTACTTGATTTATAACGGAATTAGGGGTTGAAAAGCGGGTTCTAGAATGGTATTGTAAACCTTATCATTACACCCTCGTATAGCATACAATAGCACATAGTTGATGTCAATCTGTTTAAAGTTAAAATATTCACAATCTACCGCAATCGTCACAAAATCTCACAAATCGTTCACAATTTCACTAGTCAACCCCTTGACTTTGTTAAACAAACTAAATTATTCACTTAGTAAAATATCAACCTCAATCTGATCTTCCTTTCCGCTTTTTTTGGCAAAAATGAGTGCTTTGTACAATCCTTTTTTCAATTTCAATTTTTCCTTTTTCACCTCTTTTTCAACCACCCCTCTTGGTACATTTCTGCGCCAATCCAAAAAACCTGCAAACGTCAATGTGTCCGGATCATATAAGGCAATTCCCATCTCATCAGCCCCGCCTGGCAAATAAAGCTGATACTTATATGATTTTGGTTGGTCACCATAGGCAAACTCAAAGCCCATCACTCTAGGGTAATTCGGTTCATCCACTACAAATAAATAGGGAATTTCGATTTGCCTTTCACCTTGTATAACGTGCAGCCATCCCTGATGAATCCCTGGCTTTAATCGACTTGGTGTTATGTCCAGTCCAATTTCCACTTGTTTTTTCTCACCAGGCTGTAGTGTGATTTTTGCTGGAAGCACCCATTGGATTCCAGGCTCATTGTACGGTGTTTTTACATATGCCGTTTGCACAAGATTCGACTGATTATCAAAAGTGATTTTTTGTTGTTTTTTTGTGCGCGGATGCCGTGTCTCATATTTCCCAAAAGTAAGGGATCCTGGATAGATCAGCACCTTCGCCTCAATTGCCTCTTTTAGATTAATTCTACCAGCACCTTGTTCAATAGGCTTCAGCCTTTCCTTTCGTACATTCGTTAAAGGTGATGCTGTATTCATTAAAGCAGCTTTTATTTGTTCAGGTCTCCAGTTTGGGTGTGCTTGTTTTAATAATGCGCAGGCTCCAGCGACATGCGGTGCGGCCATGCTTGTTCCTTGCATTGCTAAATATCCATTTGGAATCGTGCTATCGATTGCAACACCAGGGGCAACAACATCCGGTTTTATCCCCCATGTATTTGTTACTGGACCCCTTGAGCTAAAATCAGCAAGCTCATCTTCTTCCTTTTTATAAATGGTTCGAACGCTAGGCTGCTTGTTTAACTGTTTTTTAATTAGGGCCCCTGCTTCTTTTGAGATCGATACAACAGGAATTTCTATTGGTATTTCTAATGATCCTGAAAAATTGCCTTTTACATTATTGTAAATAATAACCGCCTTTGCTCCCCGCTGCTTTGCATTGAGCACCTTTTCTGTAAAAGTAATTTTTCCTCTTTCGATAAGAACAATTTTACCGTTTACCGACTTCTTTAGATCTTGCTCCGCCCCTATTCCTCCTAAAACGACCTCATCTAATCCATGCATTTCCCAAGGCTTTGCTCCCTGGATTTGATTCATTTTAATGAGAGTTCTTACACCTGAAATTTTTAAATAGGGCATTTGAAGCGGTGGTGATGACGCTCCAACCGAAATGGCTTTAGCGGATGTACCAGGTGAACCAACCGACCAGACAGCTGGCCCCGAATTACCGCTTGATGTCACAGCAACGATACCCGCTTCAACAGCACGGTCAAGCGCAAGACTTGTTGGCCAATCAGGACCATTCACACTATTCCCTAAAGAAAGATTGATTATATCCACTTTATCCTTGATTGCCTTTTCGATTGCCGCGATCACCTGATCAGAGGTGCCCATACCACCGGGCCCTAATGCTCGATATGCATAGATTTCCGCCTCTGGAGCAACGCCCATTAATTTTCCATTTGCTGCAATAATCCCTGCCACATGTGTGCCATGAATGGTTTCATTTCCATCCAAAGCCTTCGTCTCCATTGGATCTTTATCATCATCAATGACATCATAGCCGCCTTTATAGTTTCGATGTAAATCAGGATGGTGATAATCAACCCCTGTATCGATGACAGCTACTTTTACTCCTTTGCCGGTTAACCTGTGGTGATCACGGTCAAATAATCCTCTCACATCACCTCCACCGATAAATGGCACACTTTCTTTGATGAACGGGCGATAGGAAACAACAGGGCTAGAATGCAGAACTGCAGGATCATTACTGAGAGCCATTACTTTTTCAGCAGGCCCTTCTATAGAAAAACCATAAAAAACATGTTGATACATTTGATGGATCGTGATCTTGGATTGTTGCTCCAGCTTGTTCTTAATAGGAAGAAAATCATCTTTTTTCACAACCAACATAAGCTTTTGCATGCTTGCCTCTTCATCCGATGGCAAGGGCGGTCTTTTAGGAAAGGTTTCACCATTTGCTGTGGTGCTTATCGAAATGACAATGAATAAGATCAAATACAAAATAAATTGTTTCTTAGTTCCCATTAAAAACCACCTCTATCGTTATTCTGTTCTTTCATTTCGAAAAACATGTATTGTAGAAGGCATAAAAATAGGAAACCCCATTTCTGAGATTTCCCTATTTCTATAATTTATTTTGTTCCATAAAGGCGATCGCCTGCATCTCCTAGTCCTGGAACAATATAGCCATGATCATTCAGCTTTTCATCTAGTGCAGCGATGTATATATCAACATCAGGATGTGCTTTCTTCACTATTTCAACGCCTTCTGGGGCAGCAATTAAGCACATAAATTTAATATTTTTTGCACCGCGTTTTTTCAAGCTATTGATTGCCTCGACCGCAGATCCTCCCGTCGCTAGCATCGGATCAACAACGATAAAATCACGTTCTTCTACATCGGAAGGAAGCTTTACGTAATATTCAACAGGCTGCAATGTTTCAGGGTCACGATATAGCCCAACATGTCCAACTTTTGCTGCTGGAATGAGCTTTAAGATACCATCTACCATTCCTAAACCTGCACGCAGAATCGGAATAATGCCAAGTTTTTTCCCTGAAAGCACCTTAGATTTTGCCGTACATACAGGTGTTTCAACTTCAACCTCTTTTAATGGAAGATCCCTTGTAATTTCGAACGCCATTAAGCTTGCTACTTCATCTACCAACTCACGGAATTCCTTTGTTCCTGTACTTTTTTCACGAATATATGTAAGTTTATGTTGAATTAATGGATGATCAAACACGTATACTTTCCCCATCAAACCATCTCCTTTTCTTTGACACTTCAATAGATTTTACAGAAATTCAATCATAGTTTCAAGTTCGATCTTATTAATTATACACCTAAGACGTTACCAGGAAACATTGTTGGTAGAATGGGAGAGGATTTTCTAGTGTGAGAAGGTTAGTAGATAAGAAAAGCGCAAGCGCCTTGATCAGCCCCGACAAGCATAAGACGAATTGGGATAGAAGGCGTTCTTTGCCTTCAATTCCAATTTGGCTTATGACCTCGAGGGGCTAGGCGCTGGAGCTAGACACAAAAACTAAGTAAAAAAATTATAATTTCTTATTTCTTTGCAAAAAGGACGACTTCATAGGAAGCCGCCCATCTTTTAATTATAGGTTACGATATAAAGGGAATTTGCTTGTTAAGTCTTCTACGCGTTGTTTTGCCTCAGCAAGCTTTGATGAATCTTCGTGATTTTTTAATGCAAACGCAATGATGCTGCCGATTTCATCCATTTCCTCTAATCCAAAGCCGCGGCTTGTTACAGCAGCTGTTCCGATACGGATACCGCTTGTTACAAACGGACTTTCTGTTTCGAATGGAATGGTGTTTTTATTGACAGTAATTCCGATTTCATCCAATACATGCTCTGCAACTTTTCCTGTTAATCCAAGGGAACGAACATCAACTAATAATAGGTGATTATCAGTACCGCCAGATACAAGAGTAAGTCCTTCTGCTTGTAATTTTCCAGCTAAATGCTTTGCATTGTCAATAATGTTTTGTGCATATGTTTTAAAGCTGTCTTGAAGAGCTTCGCCAAATGCAACTGCTTTTGCAGCGATAACATGCATAAGCGGACCGCCTTGAATTCCAGGGAAGATCGATTTGTCAATTTTCTTGCCAAACTCTTCTTTACATAAAATCATACCACCGCGTGGGCCACGAAGTGTTTTGTGTGTTGTTGTTGTCACAAAATCAGCATATGGTACCGGGTTTTCATGTAAACCAGCAGCAACTAAACCTGCGATATGAGCCATATCCACCATGAAATAAGCGCCAACTTCATCAGCGATTTCACGGAATTTTTTAAAATCAATTGCTCTCGGATATGCACTAGCACCAGCAACAATTAGCTTTGGCTTATGAAGTCTAGCTTTTTCTAATACATCCTCATAATTGATGCGGTGTGTTTTTTCATCAACACCATATTCAACAAAGTTGTATTGAACACCACTAAAGTTTACAGGGCTGCCGTGTGTTAAGTGACCGCCATGTGATAAGTTCATTCCTAATACTGTGTCACCATGCTCTAAAATCGTGAAATAAACACCCATATTCGCTTGCGCACCTGAGTGCGGCTGAACATTTGCATATTCTGCACCGAAGATTTCTTTCGCACGGTCTCTTGCAATATCCTCAACAACGTCAACATGCTCACAGCCACCATAATAACGACGACCAGGATATCCCTCTGCATATTTATTTGTAAGCACTGATCCTTGTGCTTCCATGACAGCTTCACTTACAAAGTTTTCAGAAGCAATCAATTCAATTTTTGTTTCTTGACGAGTACGCTCAAGCTGAATCGCTTCAAAAACTTTCGCATCTTGTTCTGGTAAAAATTTCATTCGTTACAATCTCCCTTCAATCAAAACCTTGTTATGGATTTGTCCTACACAGCTTTTTCAACGTCTAATTCCAACTATATTGTACACGTTAGTATGCTGTATTGTAAAAGATTTTCTGAAATATTTTTATTTTTTTTATGAAATTTGCCGTTTAGTCGGCTTAAATACGAATATTATAAGGTTTCCTCAATTGTAATATTCGTTTGATGCAATAAGCTATCCTCATTTAGTATTTTTATAATTGCAGAAATTGATACAACCTATTTTGGTTAGTTTTTCTAACAAAGTCAACCTTTATTGAAAGAATATTTTGTGTTTTTTCATTTTTGTAGTAGAAGGACGTGAGTGGTTGGGAATGATTCCTTTAACCAAAATAAAAAGAACCAACATTAAGTTGATTCTCCGCTTATCAATGACAGGATGTATTTTCTTTTGTTGCTTCATAGACAGCTCTAGCACCGCCGATGAGCTTTGGACGTGTTTTCGCCATGGTGACGTGGGCGAAACCGATTTGCTTTATGGTGCTGCGCAATGGGACGGCGACATGTTTTAAGTGCATTCCGATGAATGTATCGCCGATATCGATTCCAGCATCTGCTTTTATGAATTCAACGACTACAGGGTTTTCCATATGCTGATAGGCATATGTGGCCATCGCGCCTCCTGCCTTTCTAACTGGAATGACGGTAACCTCATCAAATCCGTTCACTTTCGCAGCGGACCTTTCGATCACGAGGGCGCGGTTTAAATGCTCACAGCATTGGAAGGCGAACTGTACACCTGTTTCCTCCTTAAACGTGGCCAGCGTGTCAAAAATCATTTTTGCTACGTCCTCTGAGCCTGCTGTTCCGATTTTTTCTCCGATTACTTCGCTTGTACTGCAGCCGATTACCACAATATCGTCTTTGCCAACGTTTGCTTGGGTGCGAAAGTCAGTCAATAAAGTGGATAACTCCCGCTGCCAATTTTCTAGATTTGTCATCGTTTATCCGACTTCCTTATTAAGCGTGTTCATTTTCGTATTTGTCAATTTTGCCCACACGTGTTGCATGGCGCCCGCCTAGATATTCTGTTGTTAACCAAATTTTTGCGATTTCTCTTGCTAGGCCTGGTCCGATTACACGTTCACCCATTGCAAGGATGTTGCTATCGTTATGTTCACGTGTTGCTTGGGCGCTGAACATATCATGAACAAGTGCGCAGCGGATGCCCTTTACTTTATTCGCCGCAATGCTCATGCCAATGCCTGTGCCGCAAATCAAGATTCCGCGATCAAATTCCCCGCTTGCTACACGCTCTGCCACTGGTAATGCATAATCAGGGTAATCTACAGATGTTTCACATTCGCAGCCCATATCTGTATATTCAATCTTCAATTCTTCTAGTAGTGAGATGATTTCTTTCCGAATATTTACTCCGCCGTGATCTGATGCAACTGCTACTTTCATTTTGGTCCTCCTATAATGAACGATATTTAGTAAAATCTCTTCTTTTATTGTATCGCTTATCCTGTCATACGATCAATTATTTCCTTTGTAACTTAGGCTTTATTTTCCTCAAGCTTATGGACTAATTTATGAATCAACTTTTCTAAATCTGCTAATGTTTGACGATAGATATCCAGTTGTCCGCCAAACGGGTCGATGATATCTTTTCTTTCTTCGTCATTCTCAGCAACATATTCAGCAAGGGTATATGTTTTACGACCTGCATGCGGGTAAAACTCGATCACAGATTGCTTATGCTGATTCGTCATCGTTAAAATAATTGTTGCCCAATTAACAAGCTCTTCACTTAAACTTGAGGATTGATGGTCGCACGTGATTCCTTTTTCGTTTAAGGCCTCTTGGGCAAATCGTGTTGCATCACTGCCATCGAGGGCAAATACACCAGCAGACTTTACATCCAGCTGATCAGAGCTCTTCAAATGCTTTAAAAGCGCTTCTGCCATCGGGCTTCTGCATGTATTTCCGGTACAAACGAATAATACATTTGTCATGTCATAACACTCCTTTCTATTTATTATAATGGAAACGTTGTAAAGAAAATAGTCACATGCTTAGAGCAAAAAAGCATAGAGAAGACCCTATGCTTTAGAATTCAATCTTTATTTTTTGCGAGTCATGGATTTTCTTTTGATTTTGATCAAAAACATCACTCGTTGTGATTTCAATCCATTCAAGCTCCTTCGAAGAATCAATGATAAAGCCCAGGTTGCCTTTTTTCGCAGACTTTCCAGCTATTTCACCATTTAAATCTTCCAAATAGATATCTTTTTCCCAATCAAATGTCTCACCTGTGCTTGTTTTAATCAGCGCGATTGGAGCAAAGCTGACTTTTTCATCAGATGTGTTCTCAATTTCAACAAACACCTTTGTAAAATCGAATTCTTCCTCATGTGTTAACACATGAAAATAATCAATCAGGCTGTAATCCGGTCGCAGGTGGATGACCTTTGCATCTTTGACGCGAAGCTGGATCGGGCCAATTTCGTATGCTTTATCAACAAAATTAATCGCCTTTAATGTTGCCTTCCCTTTTTCATCGGAAACCGATTTTCCTACCTCAAGCAAGTTTCGATCATCCGTTACCTGCGGGTTTGATGAGTAGTCATCCAAATACCCGGTGTCGATTTGTTTTTCTCGTTCAAGAGCACCGCTGTTGTTGCTATTCGAACATGCAACTAACATGACAGATAATAATGCTATAAGAACAATGGTTCTTTTCATAAGAAAACCCTCCATTTAAAAAAGAAGGAGCTGACGTAAAGCGAGATGCCAGACCCTTCTATTTCTCTATCTGTTACAAAATTCTTCTTACTTATCTTCAATCACTGTTTTATTTTTGCCTTTTTCTATAAGCTCAAAAATAATTTTTGCGTTGTCCGTATTATCAATATTTCCTGCAAATCGATCAGATGCAGGACCAAATGCATACACTGGGACGTCTTCACCAGTATGGCCGCCAGTCGTCCAGCCTGTATGCGATCTGTTATCGAAAATTTTCTCGATTGCATTATCAATATCTACTTCTTCTTTAGAAGCAGCATCCTTTACAGATTGAATTTCCTCAGAAGTTAATTCAAGATCGATATATTTTTTCAATGTTTCTTCTACATCCGCACCGCTTGCAATTTCACTTGCCATGAAATCAGGTGTGCGTTTCGCTGCTTTGATCGGCTCGCCAAACCAGTTGTAAATGCCATTTGCACCAATTGAATAACCGCCAGTTGAATGGTCAGCTGTCGCAACAACTAATGTATGCTTGTCCTTTTTCGCAAATTCAATTGCTGCTTTAAAGGCTTTTTCAAAGTCTTTCATTTCACTCATGGCAGAAACGATATCATTATCATGTCCCGCCCAGTCAATTTGACTTCCTTCAATCATAAGGAAAAAGCCATCCTTGTCTTCACTTAAACGATCAATCGCAGAGGTTGTCATATCTTCTAATGATGGAATGTCTTTTGTACGGTCTATCATTTTTGGCATTCCGCGTTCTGCGAATAAACCAAGAACCTGTTCGTTATCATCTTTTAACAGCTCATTTTTATTCGTGACATAGCTGAAGCCATCCTTTTTAAATTCTTCAACTAAATTGCGGTCATCGCGAATAAATAAGTCCGTTCCTCCGCCAAGCAGCACGTCCACTTTATGTTCGCCATTTATTAACTCATCAAAATAGTCCTCCGCAATGGCGTTCATGTTTTGACGGCTGTGATCATGTGATCCGAATGAAGCAGGTGTTGCGTGCGTAATTTCAGATGTTGCGACAAGGCCTGTTGCTTTTCCTTGTTCCTTTGCAGCTTCAAGTACAGTTTTAACTTCTGATCCGTCGTTATCAACGGCAATGGCATTATTATAGGTTTTAATACCAGCTGACATTGCAGTGGCTGCAGATGCGGAATCTGTTACATTTTGTTCAGGATCCTCAGGGTAGGTCATTTGCTGGCCGACTAAATATTTATCAAGCTCTGTACGATCGACAAATTTTGAGTTATTGCTGTCCTGCAAATAACGGTATGCAGAGGTATATGAAACACCCATTCCATCTCCAATAAGAAAGATGACATTTTTGATTTTTGCATTATTTTTTGCTTCCTTAGCTTCCGCAACAGAGAATGTTCCGCCTAAACTACCAAAAGCGACAGCAGTCATAACTGCTAAAGGCAGAAGCTTCTTTTTAAATCTTTTATTAAACATGAATAATTCCTCCTAATCTTTATGTGACATGGCTGATTATAGTTTGGTAGTTTTAATGTACTTTTAAGGAAATGTAATAGTTTTGTAAATGGAGATAATCGATCGAATGGAACTAGATAAAGGGGATTATTAGCAATAAACGGATCATCATTAGGTATAAAAGACTATATAATAGTTGAGTATTCTACCATCCCTTTTCGCTAATTAGCAAAAAATACACAGGTGGATATTTACACGAATTTACAAAGAAGTTATTTTCTTAACAAACGACCGGCTGCTCCCAACCGGTCGTTACTTAAAAAGGAAAGATTAATTTTACACCAAATGCCAATAAGATGCTTCCGCCGAGCGCTTCACTATATGAGCCCAACCATGCCTGTACACGTTTACCTGTTAACAGGCCAATCCAGGTTAACACCATACTTACGATTCCAAAAACAACAACCGTTAGAACGGTTTTTGCCCCGTAAATGCCTAGGCTTAAGCCGACAGAAAAGCTATCCAGGCTGACACTAAGCGCAAATACAATTAATCCAAACCCTACTGGTGTAATCAACGGCTTCTCATCTTTTTTAAACGAGGCGAACACCATCTGGACGCCAAGCAAGATTAACAAACCGCCGCCTAACAATGTTGCGATTGTTCCAAATGTATCACTAAGGGCTTTTCCGATTAACATCCCTACTAATGGCATCCATATATGAAAGATGCCGATTGTGATTCCTATGTAAAAGATTTGCCTGGCCTTTAATCGAATTAACCCCATGCCAAGGCCAACAGAAAATGCATCCATACCTAAAGCCAGTGCCATAATCAGTAATGTTAGCAGCTCTCCCATGATCGCTTCTATGTTCATCTTTTACCCCCTCGGACACGCCTATTTAACTTTATGCACGTCCGATTTGGATTAGAACTGACATGACAATAGAGAGATGAGAGGCGGGAGTAAGGCAATTGGCGAATGCTCGCTTGCCTTGCTCGTTCCTCTTTTACTTAAAAAGAATCATTATAGTAAATAACTTGAGAAAGAATCTTACAGCCTTGGAGTTTATTGAAGATCTCTCTCGCTTCTTTTTCTGAAGCAAATTCAAACATTGAGATCGTTGTCTGTGAATACAGCGTGATGATCCACATAAGGTTTCCTCCAATTTTAGGTTAATTCGCAAATACAGATGTCCGCCTCTCACATTTATTTAATAAAGACAGTCTTAATCGATGTGAAAAATTCCTTCGCTGCTTCTCCCTGTTCACGTGAATGGGAGCTGGAGTTTTTCATCCCTCCAAATGGTGCTTGCAATTCAACACCGGCACTTTCTGCATTGACACGGATTAATCCTGCATCCATATCTTCAATGAATGACAACAGGTTTTGGATATTGGCTGTAAAAATCGAAGCGCTAAGGCCATATTCTACATTGTTAGCTAGTTTAATAGCCTCTTGTACGGATTCTGCTTTTAGCAGAGCAATCACCGGCCCGAAAATTTCCTCCTGAACGATGGTCATTTCTGGAGTACAGCTGTCAAAGATCGTCGGCTCCACATAATAGCCTTTTTTCAGTTCCCCATCTTCTGCACGTTTCCCGCCGGTTAATAGTGTTGCTCCTTCTTCTAAGCCTTTGTTTATATAGGAAAGCACGGTATGAAGCTGGCTTTCATTTGCACATGGTCCCATCCAAGTGTTGCTGTCAGCCCCATCTCCAAGGGTAATCTCTTTCGTTTTCTCGACAAGGAGCTGCTTAAATTCCTCATAGACCTCGGATAAAACGATGACGCGGCTAGTCGCTGTACATTTTTGTCCGGTTGAACGGAAAGCACCTGCGATGACCGCATCTACCGCAAGGCTTAAATCGGCATCCGCAGCAACAATAACAGGGTTTTTCCCTCCCATTTCAAGCTGATATTTCGCTCCTCTTGCAAGAGCTGCCTGACCAATTTGCTTTCCAATTTTATTTGAGCCAGTAAACGTTATCCCATTAACATCCTTATGATCCGCAATCCCTTGACCTACGACGCTGCCAGGGCCTGTAATCATATTGACAACCCCAGGAGGGAATCCCGCTTCTTCAAAGCACTCGATGATTTTTGCACAGGTAATCGCTGTTTCTGTCGCCGGTTTAATCACAACAGTGTTCCCATATACAAGCGCAGGAGCCATTTTCCAGATTGGAATCGCAATCGGGAAGTTCCAAGGTGTGATTACCCCAACAACGCCAAGCGGCACCCTTGTTGTTAACATGAGGGCAGTTGGATCTGTTGAAGGAATCACATCCCCTACTTTGCGCATCCCTTCTCCAGCATAATACTTTAAAATAGCAATGCCGCGAGCTGTTTCACCCTTCGTTTCGGCAAGTGTTTTTCCCATTTCACTCGTTGCACATTCAGCAATTTCATCGATTCGTTTTTCAAGGATCGCAGCTGCTTTGTATAAATATTCTCCCCGTTCAGCTCCAGAAAGCTTCCGCCATGCCTCCTTCGCTTCCTTGGCAGACTTTACAGCATAATCTAAATCCTCTTTAGCGGATTTTTGCACATAGCCTACAACCAGATCCTTATTTGCCGGATTCAAGCTTTTTTCCACTTCATTGCTAATCGATGGCACCCACTCACCATTGATAAAATTAAGATATTTTTTTGTCTCAACTGTTACGACCATTTGCTCATCCCCTTTTTTAAAGTGATTTAGCTGTTATTGGTTTTGGATATCGATCCAATGCCTGTTTTAAAATCGTTTCTAATTCTGCATAATGCTCTCTTTCCACTGGCTGAATCGGTTTTCTGACGTTTTGCCCTACAGGAAGACCCATGATTTCCATCCCGGCTTTAATAAGAGATACGGCATATCCATTCCGCTTACGGCGAATGTTGTTGATTGGTAAGATGACATGCTGATAAAGATCATTCACCGTTTCTTGATTTTGGTTTAAAACGGATTGATAAAAGATTCTAGAGATATGCGGGATATAATTTGAAATTGCTGATGAGTAAGAGTTAAATCCAAGCGGAACATAGGCCGGCATCGTCACTTCAGCCAATGGCATGCCATTTAGCCAGCCAAATCGCTGTTTAAAGGTTTGCGTAAGAAGCGTATTTAACTCCATATTCCCCAGTCCATCCTTTACACCAACAACCTGCGGCACCTCCGCAAGCGTTTCCAATGTTTCCACTGATAAAGAAACCTGATCTCTCTGGTAAACAATGGCGTTTAAATCTGTACTTTCTGCAATCGTTTTGAAATAATCTGCAAGACCTGATTGCTCCCCTGTTACCAGATATGGCGGTAATATTAAATAACCATCTGCACCCTTTTTAGCTGATATCTCGGCAAATTCCAAAGAAGTTTGGATATTGCCTCCAACTCCTGTGTAAACAGGAACCTTTCCATTAGTTACAGTCACAGCTACCTCTACCATTGCTTCATATTCCTCTTTACTTAATGAAGGATATTCTCCAGCTGCACATGCGACAAAGATCGCTTCGAGCCCTTCATTAAGTAGAAACTGAATATTTTGGGCAAGCAACTTTTCATCAAGCTTATTATTTACTGTAAATGGAGCAATTGGAAATCCTAAAATTCCAGATGGCGCCTTGCGAAATTGATTCACAACCATTCCTCCTCCTTTGTGTTTTGTTTTATTGTAAGACAAATAGACGAATGTTTCAACAAGAAGTTTTACTATTTTTGAAAATAAAACCTATCAATTTTTCACCTTGGAAAATGATTGACAATCAAATTTATTTGTCTTACTATTGGACAAAATAATATTTTGAAAATTTCTTAAAAAAAGGAGAGATGCCCTTATAATAAACTTATAAAATTTGAATCTGTTTTTCTTTGTCTTTTGTAAGCGATGCCACCACAATGCAAAAGGAAGTGAGATTATGAGCGCACTTGAAAAAGTAGTTAATCCCATCATTCCAAATAATGAGAAGAAGACACGTACCCGTTGGATGATTGTTGTTATGCTCTTTCTTGTCACAGCGATAAATTATGCAGATCGTGCTACTTTATCAATTGCGGGATCCGATATGTCCAATCAGCTTGGCTTAGATTCCGTTATGATGGGCTATGTTTTCTCGGCATTTGCATGGTCATACGTGGCAGGACAAATTCCAGGCGGATGGCTCCTCGACCGCTTCGGATCAAAAAAGGTTTACTTTTGGAGCATCTTCCTCTGGTCCTGTTTTACTCTATTACAAGGAATGATCGGTATCTTCGGTTCTGTTGGAACAGCCGTCACCGTTCTGTTTGGACTCCGGTTTCTTGTTGGATTGGCAGAGGCCCCATCCTTCCCTGCCAATAGCAGAATCGTAGCATCTTGGTTTCCAGGTCATGAGCGAGGTACAGCGGCAGCTACCTTTAATTCTGCCCAGTATTTTGCAACCGTTCTCTTTGCGCCGATCATGGGTTACATTACATACACCTTTGGCTGGGAGTATGTCTTTTACTTCATGGGTGTGATCGGTATCATTGTCGCCTTTATCTGGCTAAAAACCATATATAGTCCGAAGGAACATCCGCGCATGAACAAGGCGGAGCTTGATTATATTGAAGCTGGCGGAGCTTTAATTCATATGGATCAAACTGAAGAAAAGAAAGGTGCAAGCTGGAGTAATGTTAAAAAACTGCTATCAAACCGGATGCTATTAGGAATTTATCTGGGGCAATATTGCATTACAACCTTAACCTATTTCTTTTTAACTTGGTTTCCAGTCTATCTTGTGCAAGAAAGAGGGATGACCATCCTGGAGGTTGGTTTTATTGCATCCCTTCCTGCAATCTGCGGCTTTTTGGGCGGGATTCTTGGGGGATTGTTTTCAGATTTCCTCCTGCGAAAAGGCTTTTCGTTAACAGTTGCTCGTAAAACCCCTATAGTCATTGGAATGGTTATGTCAATGAGTTTAGTTGCTGCAAACTATGTAGAGACACAATGGGTTGTCATTTTTGTTATGGCTCTAGCCTTTTTTGGAAAAGGATTTGGTGCACTAGGCTGGGCTGTTGTATCAGATACATCACCTAAGGAAATGTCTGGCGTTAGCGGCGGTCTTTTTAATACGTTCGGTAACATAGCCGGTATCACTACACCTATTATTATCGGTTATATTATCGGAGTGACAGGGTCATTTAATGGTGCGCTAATCTTCGTTGGTGCTAATGCACTTGTGGCCATCTTCAGCTATTTATTCCTCGTCGGAGAAATCAAGCGCGTAGAATTAACATCTTAATCTATTATTCTAGTTGAATGGGAGCGATGAAAAATGAATACTCAATTAGTAAAAGAAAACATTAAAGCAGGTACTCCGGTTATTAAAGATATGAAGGTGATTCCTGTAGCAGGACATGATAGTATGCTTCTCAACTTGAGCGGTGCCCATGCCCCTTACTTTACACGCAATATCGTTATTTTAAAAGATAATCTAGGCAATATCGGAGTCGGTGAGGTTCCAGGCGGTGAAAAAATCCGCAAAACGCTTGAAGATGCAAAGCCATTGGTCATGGGGCAATCGATAGGTACTTATAACAATATCTTGAACAAAGTTCGGAGGCAATTTGCAGATCGGGATTCAGGCGGACGGGGTCTGCAGACCTTTGACCTGCGGATCACCATTCATGCGGTAACGGCATTAGAAGCAGCCCTGCTTGATTTAGTTGGACAATATCTTGGCGTCCCGGTTGCGGCACTTCTTGGCGAAGGACAGCAGCGCGATCAAGTAGAAATGCTTGGCTACCTTTTTTATGTTGGAGACAGGAACCAAACAGACCTTCCTTATTTAAGTGACATGGATGCTGATGATGAGTGGTTTCGCCTGCGCCATGAACAAGCGTTAACCCCTGAAGCCATTGTACGGTTAGCCGAAGCGGCCCATGCCCGTTATGGATTCAATGACTTTAAGTTAAAGGGCGGTGTTTTACGCGGAGAGGAAGAAATTGAAGCAGTGACAGCACTTGCTGAGCGCTTCCCGGACGCACGCATTACCCTTGATCCAAATGGCGGCTGGCTGTTAGAGGATGCGATTAGGCTTTGCAGAGACCAACATCATGTCTTAGCCTATGCAGAGGATCCTTGCGGGGCAGAGAATGGCTATTCCGCACGAGAGACCATGGCAGAATTTAGACGGGCAACCGGTTTGCCTACTGCCACAAACATGATCGCAACCGATTGGCGGCAAATGGGCCATTCCATCCAGCTTCAGTCAGTTGACATCCCACTTGCCGACCCGCATTTCTGGACAATGCAAGGTTCCGTCCGTGTTGCACAAATGTGCCATGAATGGGGGTTGACATGGGGGTCACATTCTAATAACCACTTTGATATTTCACTAGCGATGTTTACTCATGTTGCCGCTGCTGCTCCAGGAAAAATCACTGCGATTGATACCCACTGGATTTGGCAGGACGGACAGCGGTTAACTAAAGAACCCTTTACCATTGTTGGCGGCATGGTCGATGTACCAGATAAGCCTGGGCTTGGGGTTGAAATCGATATGGAGCAAATTGAAAAGGCTCATCAGCTCTATTTACAAAAAGGGCTCGGAGCACGAGATGATGCCATCGCCATGCAATTTTTAATTCCTGGTTGGAAATTTGATCCGAAACGTCCTTGCCTTGTGAGATAAGCTCCTTCGTTATCTTTGAACATTTGCGTCACTCTGTTGAGTGGCGCATTTATTATTAGCGCCTATTTCTTTTCCAAACATGAAAATTTTTACATGATATTATATAATTAGTCTTACAATAACAATTAAATTGAATCTGTCATGAAAAGAGGTTTACATAATGAGTGTCCCATCAAAAAAAATCGGCGTTCAATCGGTTAGCCGCAGTACACTTGCGAAACAGGTGGTAGACCGGATTGTTCAGCTGCTCGTAAGCGGACAAATGAAAGCTGGAGATAAGCTTCCCCCTGAAACCGAGCTTATGGAGGAGCTCGATGTGAGCAGGCCTGTTATCCGCGAAGCCCTTAGCGCACTTGAAACACTAGGTGTTATTACCCGCAAAACGAGGGAAGGTACATTTTTTAATAATAAAATCGGAAGTCATCCGTTTTCTGTTATGCTGGCACTTGCCGTGGATAATTTACCGGCGATTATTGAAGCACGAATGGCCCTTGAGCTCGGGCTTGTCACAATGGCAGCTGAAAAAATAACAGACGAACAGCTTGCTGCACTGCGAGAAACGATTGACGGCATCGCAAACAGCAAAGACAATAATTACGGTGACTATGACAAGGAATTTCACCGCATCATTGCAGTAAGTGCAAATAATCCAATTGTCGAGGGAATGATTGATTCACTGCTCATCACTCATCATAAAATAGACAGCTTAATTGAAACCCGGGAACGTGACCTAACCGTCTCCCATCATGAAGCAATCTACTCAGCTCTTGAACAGCGAAATCCACAGGAAGCGTTTCAACATATGTATAACCATCTGAATTATGTGCGGCAAAAGGTGCTAAAGCTTTCTACTGGGGAATAATTGGGAAGCGTGGGACAGTCCCTAAATTTTCTTATGGACTGTCCCCTCTTTATTCACTTTTAATAAGTATTAAGGACCAGGGCAACTATGCCTCTGTCTTCGCTTTTCAGGCTAGCCAGTCGGCGAGTTTTCTTTACTGTTCGAAAATGAAGTTGTTTCCTGCAGCCTTCAACAACCGGTTCATAATCGCTTCCCCTACACCTTCTTGCGGGAAGCTTTCACTTATAATGATGTCGATATCTTCTTTATCAAACTTTCTTAGGCCATCATAAAGCTGGGCAGCAACTGATGGTAAATCCGCACGACTTCCGCATGGAATGATTGTATCTGCTTCAAGCTGGTTGACATTTTCCATTGTCGTCAGTACACCCACTTTTTTACCTTCTGATTGATGCTTATTGATTACCTTCTGCAGAAACTCTAAACTCCCTTTTACAACAACAACAGGAGCATTTGGAGCGTAATGGGTGTATTTCATCCCAGGAGATTTAGGAGCATGTCCTTCCTCTACAAGCGCTTGATCAATTTTCACTTCTCCGATTATTGCTTCAAGCTGTTCTTTCGTTATGCCTCCCGGTCGTAAAATCGTTGGGACTGCGGTAGAGCAATCCAGCACTGTCGATTCAACGCCAACTCCTGTTGCCCCGCCATCCACAATACCACTGATTTTTCCGTTTAAATCATGGTATACATGTGATGCCTGTGTTGGACTTGGCTTTCCGGACCGATTGGCACTCGGGGCTGCAATTGGGACATCTGCCTCACGGATGAGGGAAAGCGCAATCGGGTGGTCCGGCATTCTTACACCTACCGTATCAAGCCCCGCAGTTACAATAGTCGATAAAAGCTTCCCTTTTTTCGGCAAGATTAATGTTAACGGTCCTGGCCAATATTCATTGATTAATTTATAGGCATAATCGGGAATGTCCTTTGCAATTTCATCAAGCTTGCTTTTAGAAGCAATGTGGACAATAAGTGGATTATCACTTGGTCTCCCTTTCGCTTCATAGATTTTGCGCACTGCTTCATCTGAAAAAGCATTGGCTCCTAAGCCATAGACCGTTTCTGTCGGAAAAGCAACCACTTCATTCTCTCTTAATAACTGTGCAGCCTGTGAAATATGTGGATAACTAGTGGATAAATTTGCTCGATCATCCACAACCCATACTTTTGTATTCATATGTTCTAACTCCTTAATAACCGATCATTTCTACTCTATTTTTCGCATTTCGTAGATAAATAACTCTCAGAAAGTATATAAAAAGAAGCACAATAAAACAAGCCTTATCCACAAATTGTGGATAAGGCTGTGACTTTTGTGGAAAAGTATGTGGATATACCCACATTATGATGACTTTACCATAATTTTCGCATTGGCTTGTTCAAGAGATCCCTTTAAATGATCAATAGATAAGAGCTGATTAGGAATGGATGTTTGCTCAATCTCATCAAAACCCATTAGCGACAAAAACTGTACGGAAGCATCCTTATTCGTAACTAAAAATAAATGCTTAATGCCTTTTTGCTCAGCCAATGCTTGAATGCTTTGAAAGAGCGTTAAAATATGGGCCTGCTTTAGCTTGTCCGACACGACAAGTGAACGCAATAAACCATATTCCTCCATCGGCTCAACGCCTATGCAAGCCACCACTTCATGCTCTCCACTTTCCATTATGACAAAGTAATCTATTAGACTTTCAAATCCTTCTGAACTAACCCCAGCCTTTTCAACAAAGCTAGTCAGCCGGTTAAAATCTTTTTCCTCTGCTATTTTCAACTGATAAAACATCATTTTCACCCCATTTAATTTTCCTATTACAACACTATGAGGTGAAAACTAGTTTTATTCTTTATTTTAGAAGGACATCCGTCATCTTTTTTAAAGGAGTTCTTAAATTATGCAAACAAGCCTTGGAACCATTCTACTAAAAAGAATTTCACTTCTACTTCTTCTTTTTCTTCCTCTTCATCGACAACAAGCTCTTTTAGCTTTTCATCTGTTTTTTCTTTATCGTTTGTTGTTTCAGCTTCTGCAGCTTGAACGGCTTCACCGTTAGAGAAATCCAGGAAACATAGCGGCGGGAATAGCACACACCACCAATTGGCACCTTTTGCCTCACCAAGACTAATTAAAATCGCTTCATATTCACCAGCAGGATAAACAAAGTTTCCATAGAGCTTTGTTGGAAAGCTTATATTACCAAAGTCAACTGAATAGGATTGCTGCATGTCTTCCTTTTCCAGAACATCCGCAACGATTTTTTCAATTTGAGGAAGTCTCGACTGAATTAATTCCCTTGCTGCTTCGACTGACGTTAGCTCTTCTACCCATTCAGTAATTTCCTTGTTAACCGCATCTCGAACCTTTCTTTTTAGCTCTTGGTCTTCCTCCGAATTACTATTTGCCAAAATCCGCAGGCGAATCGCCTCATCTGGTATCACAACCGGCTCCTGAGTACTCGCAGCCACCGGTTCTTTATACACATTTGCAATCGCCCCAACCAATAATAAAAGAATATATATAAATGCAAGTTTTTGTTTTTTCATCATCTCACGCCTCCCTTGGTAAACAGTATGGACAGCATGAGAGATTCTTAAACTACCTTTTTGGAAAAATAGTTTAATAGGTGGTGTGGAACAGTTCCCCCGAATTAAGATATCAGCGACTTCTCTTGTTTTATCGGCGGATTCGGCCAATATATCAGCGAAAAATTCATTTTATCGGCGAATTTAAAAATATATCGGCGATATTTAAAATATATCAGCGAAATCCAAAATTTATCGGCGAACACTGAAAAAGTGCGACTTCGATTTGGCGGGAGGGGAATGTCCCCCGCTTCATTCCCCCTCCACCAATCCAAACACCATCCGATCCTTGCCATTTATATCATTTACAATGTCTACTTCGGCAGCAGGGAAGGTTTGCAAAATCAGGTTTCTCACATCGATGCCTTGACCTACTCCAATCTCAAACGCAACCATAGCTGGTAAGTTGAGTAGATCCTTCATATCTTTCACAAGTCTTCTGTAAAAATCCAAGCCGTCCTTTCCACCTGCTAGTGCACGAATAGGTTCGTGATCTTTTACGACTGGGGAAAGTGTGTCAATTTCCCAATCAGGGATATATGGCGGATTTGAGACGAGGATATCAATTTTTTCCACTTCCGGATTTTTTGTGATTGGCTCAAGAAGATCACCGTGCAGGAATTGAACGTTTGCCTGTAGTTGTTTAGCATTTTCTTCAGCAACTTTTAATGATGGCTCTGCAATATCGATGGCCCTCACACAAAATCTCGGGTTTTCGAGTGCCAAGGTAATAGCAATTGCTCCGCTACCTGTGCCGACGTCAACTACCTGCAGCACATCTTTTTCCTTAAAATAGCTGGCGGCACGCTGAAGTACACCTTCCACTAATTCCTCCGTTTCGGGACGTGGAATAAGCACTTCTTGATTAACTTTAAATTTCCTGCCATAAAATTCTTCATAACCGATTAAGTATTGAACAGGGATACCGTCCCCGTGTTTTTCGACATCCGCTTTAAATGCTTGCAGCTGTTCATTTGAGAGGACCAGTCTCAAATTCGAAAACAATGCTGCCCGATCCATCTGTAAATGGTGGCGCAGCAGAAGCTCACCGGCATTTTCATCTCTTCCCGCTTCCTTTAAAAAAGAAGAAGCCCAGTTGAGGGCTTCGTATACAAATTTCATTCTTTTTTATTCTTCCGCTGCTTGAAGTCGGCTTGATTGGTCTTCAACGATTAACGCCTCAACTACCTCATCAAGCTTTCCTTCTAAGATTTGGTCAAGCTTTTGAATCGTTAAGCCAATTCTATGGTCCGTTACACGATTTTGCGGGAAGTTATACGTTCTAATACGCTCTGAACGGTCACCTGTTCCAACGGCAAGCTTACGATTTTGATCATATTCCGCCTGTGCTTCTTGCTGGAACTTGTCATAAACACGGGCACGAAGTACCTTCATTGCTTTCTCTTTGTTTTTAATTTGCGACTTTTCATCCTGACAGGAAACAACGGTTCCTGTTGGCAAGTGTGTTAAACGAACAGCAGACATCGTTGTATTAACACTTTGTCCCCCTGGACCACTAGATGCAAAGGTATCTACACGGATATCCTTTTCATGGATTTCCACCTCAACCTCTTCTGCCTCAGGTAATACCGCAACCGTTGCAGTAGAGGTATGGATACGGCCGCCTGATTCCGTTTCTGGAACACGTTGGACACGATGTGCACCATTTTCGAATTTTAGCTTCGAATATGCCCCTTTACCATTAATCATAAAGATAATCTCTTTATATCCGCCCGTTCCAGTTGCGTTTGCCTCCATTACTTCTGTTTTCCAGCCCTGCGTTTCTGCAAAGCGACTGTACATACGATATAAATCCGAAGCAAATAAAGCAGCCTCATCTCCACCAGCAGCCCCACGGATTTCCATGATAACGTTTTTATCATCGTTCGGATCTTTAGGGATGAGAAGCAATTTTAACCTAGCTGTTAGTTCTTCTTCACGTTCCTCTAATTCGGACAGCTCTTCTTTTGCCATCTCGCGCATTTCTGGATCAAGCTTTTCTTCAAGCATTGATTTTGTATCAGAAATTTGCTCACGTACCTCTTTATATTCGCGATATGCTTCAACTGTTTCTTGTAAATCAGATTGTTCCTTCGAATATTCACGCAGCTTCTTTGGATCATTGATAATATCAGGATCCATTAAAAGCTGATTTAATTTTTCATAACGGTCTTCTACCGATTGTAAACGATCTAACACACATGTTCACCTCAATTTTCATGCATAACATTATAATTATAGTATAGGTCACTGAACGCGTCAAAAGCAAATTGACAAAATTTTTCTTCATATTATAGTAAGCTTTCTCAAAAATTGTTATTTTATAATATAGGTACCTTAAATCATGGAAATCAATTTTAAGAAAAGAGGGTTCTTGTCATGAAATTTAATAAAATTCACCATATCGCCATCATTTGCTCTAATTATGAAGTTTCTAAAGCTTTTTATACAGAAACACTTGGCTTAAAGATTTTATCTGAGGTTTTTCGTGAGGAGCGCGGCTCATACAAATTAGATTTAATGGTAAATGATACATATCAAATTGAACTATTCTCCTTTCCAAATCCGCCTAAAAGGCCGACACAACCTGAAGCAGCCGGACTTAGGCATCTTGCGTTTGAAGTACCGAATATTGAAGAGGCAGTACTTGAGCTTAATCAAAAAGGTGTGGAGGTAGAACCAATCAGAGTAGATCCACATACCGGTAAATGGTTTACATTCTTCCAGGATCCAGATGGACTGCCGCTAGAGCTTTATGAAGCATAAGCGGTTATCGACAGAGCCATTTCATAATATGTAAAACATCCACTTTCTTTGCCGAATTGATACTTGTTTTGTCTAACGTGAAGGTGATTTGCTGCGGAGGTCGAATTTGCTATATAGTTGGTTGGCCGCCTTGTGTTTTGGATTGTACTTAAAAGTTTAAGGAGGAATTAATATGAGTACAGCAGCCGCAGCAAAAGCACTGGGAGTTTCCAGAAGAACGTTAATGAGATGGGTCCATCAATTGGATATGGAATTGGAAAAAAATGAACTGGGGCACTATCAGTTTAACGACGACGATCTGGCAAGATTAAAAGAATTGCAGGAACAACTAAATAATCAGCCGCAGCCTCAAGCTATGACGGAAACAAGCAGAAAGGGGACGTTAATCAACACTACAGTTGTTAATGATCCTAAGGTGGATACATTGAGCGAGCGTATGGATGAGCTTGAACGAAAGATTCGCGGCAAAGCGGATGATGTTGTCTCCTATCAGCTTCTCCAACACCGCAGGGAAATGGAAGATTTGCTGAACAAAGTTCAATCGCTAGAGAAAAGGGTCGAAGAGCTTGAACGGTCCCAACAAAAACGTGAGCCGATGAAAGATAATGTTTTTGTATTTGATCAAGGATCCGAACAGAAAAAACCGCGAAGAAAAAATTTCATAAGTTCAATTTTCAGCTTTTGAGGGCTATTGTTCCCTCTTATTTTTTTGTAAAGAAACAGCCTTACTCTTAAAAATAAAGAGTAAGGCTGTTTTGGCTTATGAAAGTGTAATTCCTGTCTTTCTTTTCTGCAAGTAAATCAATGCTGCACCTGCCAAGCTAATAACAATACCGATTAGCAAAATAGTATAAGTATCGGTTGCTGTTATAGGCAATATAGCGCTGGTGGCTGACTCGGCTGACTTCGAGTCAGATGGACTTTCAATTCCCAGTTTATTCGTTGGATCTGCTCCGTTATTTGGCTGATTGTTGCCACTTCCTGGTGTTTCTCCACCGTTACCTGGATTACCGCTACCATTACCAGGATTTTCACCTACCTGGATTGTCGGTTCCATTACCAGGGTTAGGTTGATCCTTGCCTTTTGTAAATGTCCAAATATCAGAGACGGCTTTTCCTGTGTAGTCATCTTCTGCAACTGTATACCAGGAATACGTATGATTTTCAGTCAGTCTCCTCCATTTTACTTCTGCTGTTTTTCCACTAGGCACATTTTCTTTTTTGCCGATTTCTTCGTCTGTTTTTACATTTACAGCAAAGTAGTCAGTAGCAACGCGCTTTTCATCGACTTGAAGATCAAGATTGATGATGAGCTCGTCTTTTCCAGGGAATTCATTAGGATCATAGAAGTTATAGTCATCTAGGTATGGTGAATACGTATTGACAATGATTCTGTTGTTGTCTTGGTCAAAGTGCAGCAATTTCATATAGCCTTGGCCGCCCTCGGGACCACCTTGGTAATCACCAAGCATTTGATACACTTCACGGTCTGCAGTTCCGTCACCATCGTCATCAATTTCACTTACTAATGTTTCAGAATCGTGATAATGGCCGCTAAGAACAGCTATGACATTTTCATTTGGTTTTACCACTTGGTTGTAAATTTTTTCACCGAGCGGACTGCGGTTGCCTGAAACTAAAAGATATTCATGGAAATTCAAAATGGCTTTTCGATCAGGGTATTGGCTTAATACTTCATTCATCCAAGACAAATCCTCATCTTGAACTCCCCAGCCCATATAAACCATGATAAAGTCATTGCCATTTGATGAAATTAAGTCATAGTGACCGCGATTGTTTTTGTACGTTCCACCATAATAAGGTTTGTCCTCGAAACGATCCGCACCAAAATAATTGTAATATTGTGTGTAGTCGTTCGATAATTGGTCTACGTCATGATTTCCGGCTAATACTCCATAAGGAATATTGTTTTCGTCAAGGACGCCCATATATTTATCAGCATTTTCCCATTCTTGGATTTGACCGAAATTATCGACTAGATCCCCTGTATGGAAAACATATTTGATTTTCAGCTCTTCTTGTTTTTCTGCAATCCAATTCGTTTGTCTTTCATAAATATGCGGATAGCTTTCTGAGTAATATTGTGTATCAGACATCCAAACGAATGTATAATCATATTCCTCAGGGCTCTTTGGAATTTCATCTTGGATTAATACATTGATTTTAGCCTCTTTTACAAACTCACCTACTTCAACGGTTCCTTTTAATTCAAAATCCTCTATACCCGCAACTTGATAATCAATTAATTCCCATTTGCTGCTTTTGTGGCTCCATGCATACATAGATACCTTTCTGCCTTCAAATGAGTTTCCGCTCCATGAAAGCTCCACAACATCGTTTTCATCAATTGAAGGATCAACCGTCACATCAAAACGATGGTATGGGAATTGTGTACTTGAATCTGTTGCTAGGTAGCGGCCATCCTTTTCAGACACTAAGTTGATATCCTCTTCCGTAAAGGCTGCTTCACCCTCTGGAGCCATCGTTTGCGGCGGCTCGACATCTGCTGCATGCTTAAATGCCTTAACATTATCTGTTTGACTGGCATCATATTGATAGCCTTTATAGAACGTTACATCCATCTTATCACCAGTCGGGTCTGTTACTTTGACCTTCAAGCGCGGATCACCATCTACAGGTGTTGAGCTATTATCAGCTGGTGAAATCAGCTCCGGCTTCGTTGGATTTTCATTATTCACAGAGAACGGAACATTGCTCTCTGCTTTGTTTCCAACTTTGTCTGTCGCAATAACTGTAAGCTTATGCTCTCCAGGTGTAAGCTGTGAGGATGCCGTTTTATAAGGCACTTCAATTTGCTCGCCATCAAGCAGAACTTGAACCATATCAACCCCGGCAATTTCATCTGTTACATCCGTATCAATGGTAAATTCGCCTTTGTATTCCTTGCCCTCAATGATCGTTGTTTTTACCACAGGTGCAGTATTATCGACTAATACAGGTGCCGAAACTTCATCATTCGCATCAGTTGCTTTAATCACATGCTCGCCATCAGGGACAGCTGTTGTATCCCACGCATAAGTTTTCGATGGAGTATGATCTTCTGTAATGGTAAACGTAAAATCCTCAAACGGTCGGAAGGTGCCATCATCACCCATATCGTAAACCTTTGTTGGATCATTCTTCGCCGGATCAGTTAAAACCGTTCCATCTCCTAAAATTAAGCGAACATTTCTTAAATTATAATCATCACGGTTTTCTTCGTCTTCTTCTAGCTGGAATGGCGAAGCCTTATTTCCTGCACGAACGGTAATCGTATTTTCACCCAGCTTCAAACGATCAGCTTCAACAGGAATCGTAAACGTCTTCCAATGTGACAGCCAATCTTTATCCAATAGGTAAAGAATATCGTCGCCCATTGTCACTGCATTTTGGAAATACGTATTAAGTCCGTTTACTTCAAAAGCAAAAAAGGCAGGGGTTTCTAATGATGTATACGTATTAGACTGTACTTCGTTTCCATCAACGAATAGCTTAACATCATCTGCTGTTTCCTCATTTGATGTCCCTTTAAGAATTTTTTCTCCTGTAAGGATCTTATGTTCTTTTACATTTAACCGCAATTCAGACTGATCCAACCCGCTATGAACAGTGATCTTAAATGTATCACTCTTCACTTCATTTGCCCCATCTGATACAACAAAGAAATATTCAACATATTCTTTGGCAATCAGATCTGCAGCATAAATCATATTTTTATATAATTGTGTTTCAGAATCCATTCCTAAAAGGATTTCATTAAATGTATCCCGATCATTTGTGCGATAGTACAATCGAACTGATTTTACACCAACATTATCATTTGCTGCTGCGGCAATCTCAATATCATCTGTTTGTTTGACCTCTGTAACGGTTGTTTTATTTTCGATCGTTGGAGCAACTGTGTCGTCTTCAATGTGTACAGGCTGAGAAGGAACCTGAAATGATTCTACCTTGCCTGGTGTTGCATCCTCAATTCCGGCACTTACCTTCAAGGACTGTGTTGAACCGTCTTCAGGATACTTATACACTATACCTTTGTCAGGTACTGTATCATCAGTGTTTGCTGTCTCATTGTAGTATGAAACTGTAATTTCTTCCTTTGTATTCGTGGCAACGACTAGCCCTCTCGCACTTCCGTTTGCCATCCCGTCACTATGAATTTTTACGATATCTTTGTTTTCGATTAGGTTTGTTCCAAAGTTTGCATTAAAATCAGCAACGGTTTTCTCGCCATTTTGGTTATTAATAATCCAGAATACAAGTGTTTCTTTTGAAGGAATCACAACATTATCCGGTATGGAAGGCCAGACGACATCACTTGCAGGATCTGTTCCATAGCGATATTGAATCTTATAATCTTTAAAACTTAAATCTTTATCCGTATTATTGTAGATTTCAATAAATTCATAGCCATCAGCTGATCCGACATTCTCTGTATCCGGAACAACCTCAGTCACAAGGAATGTTGGAATTTTGCTGTAATCCACTTCATCCTTTTTAACAGTAATCACATATTCTTCTGTTTTGCTGCTATTTGCTCCATCAGAAGCTTCGATATAGTATGTGATTTGAGCATCGACACTCACTCCCGGGATGTCAGCAGAATAGCTTCCTCCATCTTCGCTGGCATTCATTGATAAAGAAGTGAAGGACTCCTCACCCTCTTTTTTATAATGCAAGGTCACAAATGGTACAGCCATATTGTCAGTAACTGTTGCTTCAATTTTGATAGGGGAAAAAGCAGCACCCTCTGTAACCGGTGCATGAGTAATAACTGGTGCCTCGGTATCGGCTGGAATTTCATCAAGCTCAACTGGTTTTGTCGGTACCTGATTGGCTTCAATCATACCTGGTGTAGGAGCGGCAAGCACGCTAAGCTTCTCCATTTCCGTACCTGAAGCAGGGAACATATATTGAATAACAGCACCTAAGTTATCATTTTCCGTTCCTAAATAACTGGCAGAAACAACTTCTGTGTTTGTGTGGTCTTTTATGACAATTGCCCGGTTGCCGCCGTTTGAAAATCCAGGAAAATGATCCTTAAATTCAACGACTTGATCACTTGTTAGTCCTAAATTATAATGTGCGTTAAAATCCGCTAACGTACGATTGCCATTATTAAACCAAAGAACAAGGGTTTCCTGCGGATCAATCGTCACAGCAGGAACTTGGAATACTCTTTCCTCACCGCTATCCGTATACTTATAAACAAATGAATAGTTCATTAAAGGTAACGGTTGATTCGTATTATTGTAGAGTTCAAAATACTCATAATAATCGGTTCCCGCGCCTTCTGTGTTCGGGGAAAGCTCGGTAATGAAAAGTCTTTGCTCGCTATACGTTTCTTGAGGAACGTCAACAGAGATGACTTGCTCCTCGCTTTTTGCATAATTTTTGCCATCTGTCGCTTCAATATAATAGGTTATGTTTGATTGAACGCTGGCACCAGGAATTTCTGCCGTAAAGCTTGTCCAGTCTTCTGAACTTACATTCATCGGTACAGACGTAAAGTCTTCTGCTTCAGCATTCTTGTAGTATAGTGTCACCGTTGAGATCGCTGCCAAATTATCTGTTACACTAGCATCAATCTTAATTGCACCTGATACAGCACTTTCTGTAACCGGTGTATGGGTGATAACCGGCGCTTCTTTGTCAGCTGGAACTTCTGCTAAAACAACCGGATTCGCCGGAACTTGAACGGATTCTATTGTACCCGGAGTTGGTGAAGCCAACACCTGATGCTTATCCATTGCTGTTTTTGAAGCAGAATATTTATACTGAACAACTAAGCCGCTATTATCCGTTTCATTAGGCAAATAGGCAGCAGAGGTTACTTCATTTCCATCTTTGTCCTTGATCACCGCGCCGCGATTTCCTCCATTAGCGAAGCCTGGAAATACATCTTTAAACTCAACGACTTGCTCACTTGTTAACTGCAAACCATAATAATTGTTAAAATCAGATAAAGTAAGGCCGCTGTTATTAAACCAAAGAACAAGGGTTTCCTGCGGATCAATTGTCACAGCAGGAACTTGGAACACGATCTCTTTCCCCGTGTCTGTGTAACGATAAATAAACGCATAATTTGCTAACGATAATGGCTGATTCGAATTATTGTATACTTCGAAAAACTCATAGTTATCTGTCCCTTTAGAATTAGGGGCTACTTCTGTTATGAATAGGTAGGAATTATTATTAAAATCCTCTTCTACTAAACTAGCAGAAGCTTCTGGCTGATTTTCTTCTTCTGCTGCTTCATTTTGTTGCGGAGAAGGAGGCTCAGATTCGTTTTGTTGTTCGTTTGAATGAGCAGGTTTTTCAGAGGATTCTTCCGTTTGTTGTGCAGGTTCACTTTCTTGCGTTGGTTCTTTTTCTCCAGTAGTGCTTTCTTCTTGTGCTGGTTCATCATTTACAGGCAGTACATCTGCATTGCCTTCTTCACTTTCAACTCCATCAGCTTCCCCTTGAACAGGTGGTTCTTGAGTGGCTGTTTCTTTGTCTGTTGCTTGTTCTTCATTGCCTGTATCAGTTGTTCCTGTCTCGGCAGGATTAGTAGAAACCGTGTTATTGATCACTTCTTCTGCATAAATCCTTTTAACAGGAATAAACGAGATAAAACTTGGCAGAATTAACGTTACCATACAAATAGATAAAAAAAGACTTTTCACTTTTCGACGAACTTCTCGTTTATTCATGGCGTCCTCCTTATATTTATGTATATTCATGATAATACTAATCGAATTTTGTAAACGAAATTTAAAAGGAGTGTAAATTTTTACAAATGTTTCTGTTATATTTTTAATATTTTGTAAAATTAGGGTAAAGTGATGTAGTTTATGATTGTGCTGTTGTTATGAATCGCGGTGGAACTTAATACGGATATTACTTGGGTGGGTTCTGAAAAAAAAACACCAAGCCTTTCATTCAGGCTTGGAGCTCTACATCTATATTAACGATTACATCGTGCTGTTCTCTTTTTTAAAATCCCTTACAGGTGCTCCTGGAACTTCGTGGTGATGTCTGCATCTAGGTTCATAGGATTCAGATGCCCCTACTAAAATGATCGGATCGTGATAGGAAGCCGGCTTGCCGTTGATTAGTCGTTGTGTACGACTTGCAGGTGATCCGCATACCGAGCAAACAGCCTGAAGCTTAGTTACTAGCTCAGCAATAGCCAATAATTTCGGCACAACGCTAAATGGTTCTCCTCTGAAGTCCTGATCAAGACCTGCTGCGATGACACGGTATCCTTGATTTGCAAGAAGTGTTAAGACATCACAAATCTGTTCATCAAAAAACTGAACTTCATCAACAGCGATGACATCTGTTTTTTCAGTAATATGTTCCAAGATTTCAAGAGATGAGGCAATTGGTTTACATACGATGGCGGTGCCATTATGGGACACGACCTCTTCTTCACTAAAGCGGTTATCGATGACCGGCTTAAAAACCTTTACCTCTTGTTTTGCAAATTGCGCTCTTCGCACTCTGCGAATGAGTTCCTCCGATTTGCCTGAAAACATGCTGCCGCATATCATTTCAAGCCATCCACTTTGTTTCATTACATACATGAAAACGGCCTCTCCCTTCGTCGTCAATGCTTTCCGAGTCGATTGACCGTACCGTTCATTGGTACCTTCATCATCTATATAGACATGTTTTTCATGGAATAAATCATTTTAAAAATACCTACTTTAATATATGTAGGATCACCATTATATCGGAACCATGATCATAGTTCTACGTAAAAGTTGGCGTGAAAAAACAGGCAAGTGCAGTTCGTCTTGCCTGTTGAAAAAACCTTTATTACTGTTGCTTAAGGCCGTATTTTTTATTGAATTTATCTACACGTCCACCTGCATCTGCAAATTTTTGACGTCCTGTGTAGAATGGATGGCACTCAGAACAAACCTCAACGCGGATTTCTGGTTTTACAGAACCTGTTTCGAATTCGTTACCACAAGCGCATTTCACCATAACCTTATTATAGTTTGGATGAATTCCTGTTTTCATTCTTTTCATCTCCTTCCGCCCTGAATCATCTGAAACAGAGTTAAATATTCTAGGTGACTCGTCCGATTGACGATATCATTTCTAGAAAAGCACATGATGAAATTATAACAAGTGCTAAGAGTAAAAGCAAGCTGAAGTTAAATTTTACTAGAAAGGCGCAAGGCGACAAGCATAAGGCGAATCGGAATAGAAGGTGTTCTTTACCTTCAATTCCGATTTGACTAGACCCTAGAGGCAGTTAAAAACGCGACGTCCTGTGCTTCGCCGATGGCGCCTGGAGCTAGACGCCAACACTATGCTCAAAAAAATTGTACTTTTTCTCTGGACACAAGCGGAACCGCCTTGCTCCACAATCCCTACCTATTTCTAGCCGTCTTCATTTCAGCATCTAATTGACTAAAGAATTCTTCATTTGATTTTGTTTGACGTAATTTTCTTAAAAACTTCTCGATAAAGTCTGGGGTATCTGCCATTGATTTGCGGATCGCCCAAAGCTTATCAAGGTGATCTTTCGGAATGAGAAGCTCTTCTTTTCTAGTTCCAGAACGACGGATGTCAATTGCTGGGAAGATTCGTTTTTCTGCAAGTGAACGATCAAGATGAAGCTCCATGTTACCTGTTCCTTTGAACTCCTCATAAATGACGTCATCCATACGGGAGCCAGTGTCAACTAATGCAGTTGCAAGAATAGTTAAGCTTCCGCCCTCTTCAATATTACGTGCAGCTCCAAAGAATCGTTTAGGACGATGGAACGCAGCCGGGTCGATACCGCCTGAAAGAGTACGGCCGCTTGGCGGAATGACAAGGTTATAGGCACGCGCCAAACGTGTAATGCTATCCATTAAAATAATAACATCCTTTTTATGTTCAACAAGACGCATTGCACGTTCTAAAACGAGTTCTGCAACTTTTATATGATTTTCAGGCACTTCATCGAATGTTGAGCTGACAACATCCCCTGCTACTGAGCGTTCAATATCTGTTACCTCTTCCGGTCTCTCATCGATTAATAGAACAATTAATTCGGCTTCCGGATTATTGGTTGTAATGCTGTTTGCGATTTCTTTTAACAGCATCGTCTTACCTGCTTTAGGAGGGGCAACGATTAATCCGCGTTGACCAAAGCCTACCGGTGCAATTAAATCCATGATTCTAGTTGATAGATAGTTTGGTTTTGTTTCAAGGTAAATTTGTCTATCTGGATAGAGAGGAGTTAATGCTGGGAAGTGCACACGTTCTTTAGCCGTTTCAGGGTCTTCACCATTAACTGCTTCTACATGAAGCAATCCGTAGTAACGTTCATTTTCTTTTGGAGGTCGAACCTTACCGGAAACCTTGTCCCCATTACGCAAGTCAAAACGTCTGATTTGCGAAGCTGAAATGTAGATATCCTCAGAGCTTGGTGAGTAATTAATCGGTCTTAAGAAACCGAAACCCTCCGATTGAATGATTTCTAAGACACCTTCCATAAACAATAGATCCTCTTGCTCTGCGTTTGCCTTTAAAATAGCAAAAATTAGTTCCTTTTTCGTTAGCTTGCTATAATAGGAAATTTTAAAATGACGTGCAAGCTCATATAATTCTTTTAGTTTCATATGTTCTAATGAAGAAATTGAAACTTGATTCATAAAAACACCACTCTTTTTATTTTTCAATTTTATACCGTTGTTTTCCATCTATCGATTGTCAAATTCATTTCTGCTGGTATTAAAAAATGTATCAGATCGTTATATAACTCAATAAGAGATTTACCATCATTTATCCCAATCTTAACGGGCAGTAAAATCCCTACTTCAAGATTTAAGAGAAGCTGAGAAATACGTAGGGGATAACTGCCCGTAAAGATCCGATAAGTCTCGCCAACCAACAGTGGGGAGGGAGAAAACCCCACTGTTGGAAGTCTCGCTATATACGAATGAAGAAATATCTTGCACAATTGGATCGAGAAGGAAAATGAAGGTGAGCTTGAAGTAGATTATGCAGTAATTCATTCAATGCAGCACTCTTTATTTTTACCCTATTTCTCAGATTTAATCAATCATTTTTGGAAAATCATTTAGAAGTAAGGGGTTTTCACCTGGAGAAAGCGAGATTTTAAAACCTCGCTTTTCTATTTTGCAAGTATCTATCTTTTATCTACTTTCTAGTTTTTACTTTTTAAGGGTATACCTTTTTAAAGAAATAGGTTGTCCCTAATGCGCCTTTTAATAAGGCCACACATCTACAAAATCTTAATCTCAAACATGCTGTTTTTATGAATTTTGCAGTTGCTCGATTTCTTTATCCGATAATTTTTCACGCCAAATGGTTGCCCCAAGACCTGAAAGCTTCTCAACGAGCTGACTATAGCCGCGATCAATATGCTCAAGTCCAGTTATTTCCGTCACACCATCTGCCATAAGCCCTGCACATACAAGCGCGGCTCCAGCACGTAAATCACTTGCTTTCACCTTTGCACCTTGTAATTTTGTTGGACCAGAAACAATCGCTGAACGACCTTCAACCTTTATGGCCGCTCCCATTCTTCTCAGTTCATCGATATGCTTAAATCGTGCAGAGTAAATGGTATCTGTTACAACACTTGTTCCAGAAGCTTTTGTTAATAGAGAGGTGAACGGCTGTTGAAGGTCTGTCGGAAATCCAGGGTAAACGAGTGTTTTAATATCAACGGCCTTAAGCTCCTTTTGACCACCGACAATTAAGATTTGATCGTTGCTCGTTTCTATATGCAGCCCCATTTCTCTAAGCTTTGCAATAAGGGATTCTAAATGTAATGGAATGACGTTATCAATCATTATTTCTTTTCCCATCGCAGCTCCAATTATCATATAGGTCCCTGCTTCAATCCGGTCAGGGATAATGGAATGACGGCAGCCATGCAGTTTTTCAACTCCATCTATTCGAATAACGTCTGTTCCTGCCCCTTTAATTTTTGCTCCCATGCTTGTCAGCAATGTGGCAACATCAATGATTTCCGGTTCTTTTGCAGCGTTTTCAATAATTGTTCTTCCTTTTGCCAGTACAGCTGCAAGCATAATATTAATCGTTGCACCAACACTAACAACATCTAGATAGATTCGTGCGCCGCGGAGTTCTTCTGCCCGTAGGTAGATCGCACCTTGTTCATTTGTTACCTGTGCACCTAGTGCTTCAAAACCTTTAATATGCTGATCAATTGGTCTTGGACCTAGATGACATCCGCCCGGCAGCCCAATAACAGCTTTTTTAAACCGACCAAGCATAGCTCCCATTAAGTAGTACGATGCCCGCAGTTTTTTTACTTTTCCATTCGGCAACGGCATTGAAATCATCGATGATGGATCGACCACCATTTCATGATCTTTCAATTCGACCTTTCCGCCGATTTCTTCTAATAGATCTCCGAGTATATTCACATCAGAAATATTTGGTAATCCTTCGATCGTAACGACAGAATCCGCCAATATTGTTGCAGGAATGAGCGCCACGGCACTGTTTTTCGCCCCGCTAATATTTACGGTACCTTTCAATAAATCTCCACCGGCAACTTTTAATTTTTCCATGATAGTCTCCCTTCTTATGAAGTTGACTCCGGAAAGAACATGGAGGGTGAGCTTTGCACAAATTCGCACATCTATGTATTCACTTCACACGAAATATGCCTAACCTTCCTTAGCCATCATGTTTTCCGAATATAAGGATATCTCTTGTCAACAAAATTTTTCCGATATAAGATTAGAAAAACTCTTATGAGGAAAGGGTTAGTTCTTATTGCCTGTTAGCTTTAAAGGCGCAAGAAGCCTGTTGATCGGCGACAAGCATATGGCGAATAGGAATAGAAGGTGTTTTTTACCTTCAATTCCTATTTGACTAGACTCCAGAGCCGATTCCCTTGGAGCCAGACACCAAAAACTAATACCAATTTATATCTTCTTACTTCTAAAAAATACAAGCTGTTATCTCTTTTATTTCCTTTTATGCCTTTGGAAATACATTATTTAAATGATTTATAAAACTTCCTTTACGTTTGTTTTTTTCAGCCACCATGAACAAACAAATTTATTCGTTTTTAAAAATAGGATCTCTTACTATTAAACCATCTATTAAGCAGGACAACAACGTTTTACTACAAAGAAATCTTCTTTTAAGAAAAAAATACCAACTTTTGTGGTTTGGGGATTAACGATCATAAAGAGGTCAGAGTTTAATCAAAAAATAAAACGAACAAGCATCTGCAAGTCCGTTTTTTATAAGATCTTGATAATTGGTCAGCTAGGTTAATGATATGCGCTACTTGTTAGCGCTTTCTTAATTTTCAGAATATAACCGCCTTTAGGAGAAGGCGGCCATATTGCTATTATGCTTTGTTTGAAGAACCAAATTCACGCATTTTGCCGATTACTGTTTCTTTAATCGCGTCACGAGCTGGTCCTAAGTATTTACGTGGATCATATTCATTTGGTTTTGCAGCTAACACTTCACGAACTACTTTTGCAGAAGCAATTTGGTTTTCAGTGTTAACGTTGATTTTTGCTGTACCGAAAGAAATCGCTTTTTGGATATCTTTTGTTGGGATACCAGTTCCGCCGTGAAGAACTAATGGCATGTTTGTAAGATTCGCAATCTCTTCCATTTCTTTATAGCCTAGGTTTGGCTCACCTTTGTATGGTCCGTGAACAGAACCTAATGCTGGTGCTAAGCAGTCAATACCTGTACGTTTAACAAGTTCTGCACATTCTTGAGGATCTGCATAGATTACGCCGTCTGCTACAACGTCATCTTCTTGTCCACCAACAGTTCCTAGTTCAGCTTCAACAGAAACGCCTTTTGAATGAGCGTACTCAACAACTTTAGCAGTTGTTTCAACGTTTTCTTCAAATGGGTGGTGTGAAGCATCAATCATAACGGAAGTAAATCCAGCATCGATTGCTTCTTTACATTTTTCAAAGCTTGAACCGTGGTCAAGGTGAATAGCTACAGGTACAGTGATTTTATAGTCTTCAATAAGACCTTCAACCATTTTTACAACCGTTTTGAATCCGCCGATATAGCGTCCTGCACCTTCAGATACACCAAGAATTACTGGAGATTTCTCTTCTTCTGCAGCCTGTAGGATTGCTTGAGTAAACTCAAGGTTATTGATATTAAATTGACCTACTGCATAACCTTCATCTTTTGCTTTGTTCAACATTTCTGTCATTGAAACTAAAGGCATATCGTAAAATCCTCCTAATGAACCTTATTTTCTGATACAGAAAAGTATATCATACCTAGCTTGACCAGAATATTCACGAATATGTAGAGTCTGCATGATACTTTTCACACTTAATAGCATACCAATTTCTTCGAAAATCGGCAACATTTCGACATATATTTGGGTAATATAATGTTTTTAGTTGGTTTTAATTGGTAAGTACTTTTTTACGGCATCACGAATTTCATCAATGTCAAATGGCTTTGCAAAATGCGTAAGTGCCCCTAGATCCTTTGCTTCCTGAATCATATCCAACTCCCCGTAAGCAGTCATAATAATAACGCGAATATCCTGGTCAATTACTTTCATTCGTTTTAATATTTCGATCCCATCCATACCCGGAATTTTCATATCTAATAACACTAAATCAGGGGAATGCTTTTCAACTATTTCTAAAGCCTGGAAACCGCTGGCAGCTTGAAACGTTTGATAGCCCTCTTTTTGAAAAACCTCATTTAATAAAATTCGGATTCCATATTGGTCATCTACAATCAAGATTTTTTCCTTTAACATTGTCATTTCATACACCTCTTCGTTTTATTTTTTCCCATTCAATATGTACGAAGGTTCAGACCTTTTTAATGATGAACTGCGACATGTTCTCTTAGGTTCCAAACATACATTAGTATCAGCTTCGTTCATGATTTGTAATTGCCTTTATACAAATAGTTGAATAAAAATGTTCAATTTTACCTTTATTATTAATTCTTTTTTTACCTTGTATCTCCTGCAAAATGACTTTGATCATTTGTCGACAATTTCTGCTTATCTTTGTCATATTTTGAAAATGCGTTTTTTGCTTTTCTTTCAGATTTTTTTACTTTTCGTTATAATACCTTATACATGGGATTTGTGGAAGGAGATTTTATAAACCATGATGAAGATTTTCACGACTCAATTGACCGGACATTTTAATCGGATTCAAGAACAGGAAGAGATGAATATAGAAGATAGCGCAAGACTTCTTGCCCAGGCTTTAATTGGCGAAGGAAAATTGTACCTTTACGGATACAGGGAGCTCCATGGTGTCGTATTGGAGGCATTGCAAAGCAGTGAACCATTAGATAGGGCTGAAGCGCTTCTTGACGAAAATGGACAGATAAAGGAGCTTTCACCAGAAGATCGCGTGCTTTTATTTACCTATCGATCAACAGATGAGGAAGCAATCTCCATTGCTAAAGCTCTTTCTGATCAAGGGATTCAGCTAGTTGGTGTTTCCGCCTTAATCAAAAATGTTGAAGCAGGCTTGGAATCTGTCGCCGATCTTCATATAGATGCAAAACTTCGCCAGCCTCTAATCCCCGGCGATGACGGTGAAAGATATGGATTTCCTGCTTTAATGACCTCCTTATATGTCTATTATGCACTGAGCTTTACCATTAAGGAGATCTTAAATGAATATGAAGATGAGTATTAACTCTATATAAAAAAGCTAACGCACAATAAAGTGTACCCTTTGTAAAGGACATTTTTAAAAAAGCCTAGGCAGTTTTAAGAAGATGATCTCTGTATTGAACAGGGGTCATCTTATTTAAATTCCATTGGTATCTATAGTATTTCGAGTTTTAATTCATCCAAGGTTGTACAAGGTTTTATGTATGCCTCATCCTTAAAATGACCAAAAAATGATTCTTGAGGGGCATTATCCCAACAGTTTCCTCTTCTTGACATGGATTGGCGTAATCCTAATTTTTCAACTAACCTTTGGAAGTCAGGGTGAGTATAGTGAACCCCTTGATCCGAGTGTATTAAGGCATCTTTAGCTTTCTTAAAGTTTCTATTTTTCATAACTTTAAAAGGGTGTCTGTAGCCAAGGCAATCGTCAATCGATCTGAAACATTATAAGCTATGATTTCATTGGTAGAAGCATCCTTAATCGTTGATAAATAAGCCTTTTGACCTTTTCCATAAAATAAATAAGTAATATCTGTAAGAAGGACTTTTCCAGGTACATTCTGCTTAAATTGTCGATTTAATAAGTTAGGGAAAACACGGTGTTCGTGTGTTGCTTTCATCATTCGTCTATAAGGGTTTGCCTTTCTAATAGGGCAAATAATACCGTACTTCTTCATGATTCGTCGGATACGCTTTAAATTGTGGACAACATTAAATTGACCCGCCAAGGTCATTTTAATTTGGCGTGCCCCTTTCTTACGATTCTTATATTTGAATGCTTTTAAGATTATCTCCTTCACTTCTTCTTCCTTTTTATCTCTTTGCCTTCTTTGTTCTTGAGACTTCTCTGAGAAGTAATTATAATAACCACTTCGTGAAATACCAGCCAGTTCACACAGGTAGCTAACCATATTTTTTAGTTGATATTTTTTAATCAGTGAACGAATAAGAATGTACTTTTGGCAAGGGGGAAGTACTACTTCTTCATCCCCCTTTCTGCAAAACGAATCTTTTTTAATAGTTCATTTTCAGCCTTTAGTAAATTGATTTGTGCTTCTAATCGAGCATTCTTCTCTTCTAATGTAAGTTCTTTTTCTCTAGGTCTACCTAAGTTTTCACTTCTAGTATCACGTAACCCGGAAACTCCACTTTCTCGATAGGCAGCCCTCCACCTTTTGCCCGATGATTGAACACGTTTCATCCCAATAATATCTATGTCAAATCCACATTCCTCAAATATATCCCTAGGTAACTTTCCCTTTTCATTTTCATCAATGAAAATACGTTTAAATTCATCAGTATAAGTAATTCCTTTAGAACTAACAGATTTAACGTATTTATTAGCTGACAATTGTATGATCTCTTTATCTGTAAAAGTCTTTTTACTCATTATTTTCTCCAGTCCCCTATTGCTTATCTTTAGTTGTATTTAAATTATACAAAAAAGTACCCTATAGGTAGACTTTTTCTACGTGTCTACTCTATAGGGTACATTTTACAAGACGTTAGCTTTTTCTTATTTCTTATAACTTTTCAGCTGCTGTTAATGATGCGTGAACAAAATCACGGAATAATGGTTGCGGTCTAGTTGGTCTAGATGTGAATTCCGGATGGAATTGTGATGCAACAAACCATGGGTGATCTTTGAGTTCAATGATTTCCACTAAACGGCCATCAGGTGTAGTCCCAGAAAACACGAAGCCGGCTTCTTCCATCACTTGACGGTATTCATTATTAAATTCATAACGATGACGGTGGCGCTCATAAACAACTTCCTCTTTATAAGCTTCAAATGCACGCGTTCCTTCCTGAAGCTTACTTGGGGATAGTCCTAAGCGAAGTGTACCGCCTAGATCTTCAATGTCCTTTTGCTCTGGAAGTAAATCAATAACCGGATATTGTGTTTCCGGATCAATTTCAGAAGAATTTGCGCCTTTTAGCCCAACAACATTACGGGCAAATTCAATTGATGCAACCTGCATGCCAAGGCAAATACCTAAGAATGGCACTTTATTTACACGTGCATAAGTTGTTGCAAGGATTTTCCCTTCAACTCCACGGTCACCAAAGCCGCCAGGTACAAGGATGCCATCAACATCTGAAAGCTGTTCCTTCACGTTTTCTTCTGTTAATGTTTCTGCATTAACCCATTTAATTTCAATGTCAGAGTCATATTGATAGCCTGCATGGCGAAGTGCTTCGACAACTGAAATATAGGCATCCTGTAATTCTACATATTTCCCAACAAGACCAATCTTTGTTATTTTTGAGAGATTTGTTACGCGTTTTACAAGCTCTTTCCATTCTGTCATATCTGCTTCTTTACAATCTAGTTTTAAATGTTTGCAAACAATAGAATCTAGATTTTGTGCTTGCAGATCTAATGGGATTGAATAAAGTGTTTCCGCATCACGGCACTCAATGACTGCATTTGGATCAATGTCACAGAATAACGCAATTTTGTCTTTCATATCTTGAGACATTGGCAGTTCTGTACGAACAACGATAACATTTGGCTGAATCCCTAAGCTGCGCAGTTCTTTTACACTATGCTGTGTTGGTTTTGTTTTCATTTCGCCAGCCGCTTTAATATATGGGACAAGTGTACAGTGAATATACATTACATTGTCACGGCCGATATCACTTTTGATTTGGCGAATGGCTTCTAAGAATGGCAATGATTCGATATCCCCAACCGTACCGCCGATCTCTGTAATAACCACATCTGCTCCCGTTTCTTTTCCAGCACGGAATACACGATCTTTAATTTCATTGGTGATATGCGGAATAACTTGAACTGTTCCCCCAAGATAATCACCACGGCGCTCCTTCTTTAATACAGTTGAATAAATTCTTCCTGTTGTTACGTTATTAAACTTTGTTAGGTTGACATCGATAAAACGCTCATAGTGACCTAAATCAAGATCTGTTTCAGCGCCATCCCCTGTAACAAACACCTCACCATGCTGGTACGGACTCATTGTTCCTGGATCCACATTTATGTACGGATCGAATTTTTGAATCGTTACACTCATACCGCGGTTTTTTAATAATCTTCCTAAAGATGCAGCAGTAATACCTTTTCCTAGTGAAGATACAACTCCACCTGTTACAAAAATATACTTTGTCATGGTCTTCCCCCTCAGAAGCTATATATATTTATTTTGTACAAAAGACAATAAAATCATTAGAAAAGCGGAAGCGCCTTGCTCGGCCTCGGGCAACAAGACGTTCAGGAATAGAAGATGTTCTTTACCTTCAAATTCCTGATTGGCTTGTGACCTCGAGGAAGTCAAAAACGAGACATCCTGTCACACTGACAGCATTTGCACGTCCTGTGCTTCGGGGCTAGGCGCTGGAGCTAGACATTGACACCCAATTCAAATCATAAACTTATTTATCTTTGAACAAGCTAAAAGCACCATGCTCACGATGTATAAAATCGAGCATTCCGCATCCACTAACAATCATTAAAAACCTTCTTTTTCTACATAAAAATAGAAAGCCCCCTTTCAAACAAGTTGAAAGGGAGCTGTAATTGTATACTAAATACAAACGAATGCTTTTTTAAGAGCCCAAAATAGATTCTACCTAGTTGAAAAGGGAAAGTCAAGACGAATTATAATCTTATTTTTCTTCCTCGTCATCTAGCTCATCAAGTTCGTCTAAATCTTCATCTTCATCTTCTAAATCAAATTCATCGTCATCATCAATGAGATCATCGTCATCATCTAAATCTGTGTCATCAAGATCATCGAAATCTTCATCTTCATCCTCATCATCATCTTCATCCGTATCATCGAAGTCATCTAGCTCATCTAGCTCATCATAATCCAGATCTTCTTCAATTTCATCGAAGTCATCCTCAAGATCATCCTCAAGGCCTTTCTTCGCCTTTTTCTTCTTAGGTTTCGCAGCAGGTAAAATTTCTTCTTCGATTTGTTCGTAAGGGTACCAAGTACGTAATCCCCACATGTTTTCTCCTACACATATGAAGCGGCCATCAATATTAATATCTGTATAAAATTGAGCGATTCTATCTTCAACCTGCTCTTTTGTTAAACCAAGAAGAGTTGCTACTTCCTCTACTAGGTCACTAAAAAGATATGGTTTTTTGTTTTCTGTAAAAAGCTCATATGCAACTTCAACCATTGCCATTTCTTTGATTTGTTCCTCAGTTAAATCCTTTAGACTCAAGTACGGCACATCCTTTCTAAAATACTAAATCTATTTCATACGTAAAAATATGTATAAAGTCAAGCTTTAAGTCACATACCATTCATTATAAACAAATTCTAGCAGTTTATGCCACATTTATCACGTAAAAAATACTTTAAATTTGGCCTCCAACCTTTTATTTAGGAGGATTTTGCAACTTTGATTCAAAATCTTGCAACTATTAGTGGTTTTTTTGCAACTTTAGAAGAGAATTTTGCAACTTTGAGGAATAATCTTGCAACTTTTTCGTTTATTCTAGCATTTTATAAATTTGAAGCTAATTTATCTTTTAACTAAAAAGCTGCTCATGAACAGAGGCTTCCATTCATGAGCAAACGATTTACATATTCCGTCTATACTGACCGCCAACCTCATAAAGTGCCTGCGTTATTTGCCCAAGACTAGCAACTTTCACCGTTTCCATTAGCTCAGCAAAAATATTTCCGTTATTGATTGCTGTAAGTTTTAATTTCTGCAGAGCCTCCTCAACCACTTGTTCATGCTTTTGATGGAAAGCACGGAGGTTGACAATTTGTGTTTCCTTCTCTTCTTTCGTTGCACGTGCAAGCTCCATATTATCGACAAATTCCTGTGATGGAGGATTTGGATTCAGATAAGTATTAACACCGATGATCGGCAGCTCACCTGTGTGCTTTTTCATTTCGTAATGCATTGATTCCTCTTGGATTTTTCCGCGTTGATACTGCGTTTCCATTGCACCAAGCACCCCGCCGCGTTCATTAATGCGATCGAATTCTTGCAGAACGGCCTCCTCGACTAAATCGGTTAATTCTTCGATTATAAATGAGCCTTGGAGCGGATTTTCATTTTTCGTTAACCCATGCTCTTTTGTAATAATCATTTGGATCGCCATCGCTCTGCGGACCGATTCCTCAGTAGGTGTGGTGATCGCTTCATCGTATGCATTTGTATGAAGTGAATTACAATTATCATGCAATGCCATAAGCGCCTGTAAGGTAGTGCGAATATCATTAAAATCAATTTCCTGAGCATGTAAGGAACGACCTGAGGTTTGGACATGGTATTTAAGTTTTTGGCTGCGCTCATTAGCCCCATATTTATCTCTCATGACCGTTGCCCAAATCCTTCTCGCAACACGGCCTATCACCGTATATTCAGGATCAAGCCCATTACTAAAGAAAAAGGAAAGATTTGGTGCAAAATCGTTAATATCCATACCTCTGCTTAAATAATATTCTACATACGTAAAGCCATTTGAAAGAGTAAATGCCAGCTGAGAGATTGGGTTTGCCCCGGCTTCTGCGATATGATAACCGGAAATAGACACAGAATAATAATTTCTCACCTTGTGATCAATAAAATATTGTTGAATATCACCCATCAGCCTTAAGGCAAATTCCGTTGAGAAAATACATGTATTTTGCCCCTGGTCTTCCTTTAAAATATCAGCCTGAACCGTCCCTCTAACGGTTTGCAACGTATCGGCCTTTACCTCTTCATACTCTTCTTCGGTTAACGAACGATTAAGCTCTGCTTCTTTTTTCTTCACCTGCTGGTCGATGGCTGTATTCATAAACATCGCAAGGATGATTGGTGCCGGTCCGTTGATTGTCATTGATACCGATGTGGATAGTGCACAAAGATCAAAGCCGTGATAGAGCTTTTTCATGTCATCGAGCGTACAAATGCTCACCCCGCTTTCTCCGATTTTTCCATAAATATCAGGACGGTGTGCTGGATCCTCGCCATATAAAGTAACGGAATCAAATGCTGTGCTTAAGCGTTTTGCATGGTCATCCTTTGATAAATAATGGAAGCGGCGGTTTGTTCGCTCAGGTGTGCCTTCCCCGGCAAATTGCCGTTTCGGATCTTCTCCTTCTCGTTTAAACGGGAAAACTCCCGCAGTGTAAGGGAAAGAGCCCGGAACATTTTCTTTATAAAGCCAAGTTAAAATGTCGCCGTCATTTCGATACTTCGGTAATGACACTTTAGGAATTGGTAAGCCTGATAATGAAGTCGTTTTTAATGCTGTCACGATTTCTTTATTGCGAATGACTGTCTTAAACTCATCCTGAGCATATTTTTCCTTCATTTCCTTCCATTCGGAAAGAAGCGCTTTCGATTGTGGCGTTAACTTGTCTTCAAGTCGTTTTTGCAGGGCTTCAAGAGAATGAATAACCGCTTCATTCCCTTCTAGTTCAGACAAGGTCTCCAATGTTCCGTTTACTTGGAAGAGCTTTGTTGCAAGCTTTGCTTGTTCCTCAGCGTGCTTGTGATAATTTCGTACCGTCTCACTGATTTCCCGTAAATAATATCTTCTTTCTGATGGGATAATGACGTTTTGCTTTGCAACATCCTTTACGATCGGCAAGGATGTCTGCCAGTCTTTGTTAGTCTTTTCATTTATTAGCTCCAAAAGCTTTGCAAATAGCGTGTTTGTCCCTAAATCATTGAACTGGCTGGCAATGGTTCCATACACAGGCATCTCATCCGGCGGCATGTCAAATAATTGTCTGCTGCGCTGGTACTGCTTTTGCACTTGACGTTTTGCATCCTCCGAGCCCTTTCGTTCAAATTTATTAATGACTATTAAATCGGCATAATCAATCATATCGATTTTCTCCAACTGTGATGGTGCGCCAAATTCACTTGTCATCACATATAAGGAAAGGTCGCAAATCTGAGTAATCTCCGCATCACCCTGGCCAATTCCGCTCGTCTCAACGATCACTAATCCATATCCAGCACTCTTCACAACGGAAATGGCATCTTGAATTGCAAGTGATAGCTCTGTTTTCGATTGTCTTGTCGCCAAACTCCTCATATATACTCTCGGTGAAAAAATTGCATTCATGCGGATTCGATCCCCTAAAAGGGCTCCACCAGTTTTTTGCTTTGTCGGATCGACGGAAAGAACCGCAATCGTTAATTCTGGGATTTCATTTAAAAACCTCCGGATCAATTCATCTGTTAATGAGCTTTTTCCAGCACCGCCAGTCCCGGTTATCCCAATAACAGGTGCAGCTGATTCAAGCTGTTTAGCCTGATTAAACACACTCTCAACACTTGCTGATACCTCATTATGAAGAACCTTTGCTTCCGCATAGGAAATAAATTTCGCAACAGTCTTCAGTTCGCCTGCTTTAAGCCGATCAAGCTCCATATCATGCTCGGTAATCGTCGAAAAATCACATTCCTTAAGCATGTAATTAATCATGCCTTGAAGACCTAATTCCCTGCCATCTTCAGGTGAAAAGATTTTCGCAATTCCATACTCGTGCAGCTCTTTTATTTCGCGGGGAATAATGACTCCACCGCCACCGCCAAAAATTTTAATATGTCCTGACCCTTTTTCCACTAATAGATCATACATATATTTAAAAAACTCGACATGTCCTCCTTGATAGGACGATATTGCAATTCCTTGAACATCCTCTTGAATGGCTGCTGAAACAATTTCGTCTACTGATCGGTTATGACCAAGATGAATGACTTCAGCTCCACTTGACTGCAAAATGCGACGCATAATGTTAATTGAAGCATCATGGCCGTCGAAAAGACTTGATGCTGTCACAAATCGTATCGGATGCTTCGGTTTATAAATGTCAATTGCCGCCATCTGCTATCCCCCCTTAAGTGAATGCTATTTCTCCACAACTCCCTGTAAAATCACTTTCGTTTGCAGTTCAATATATTGATCGATTGTATAGAGCTTTTGCAATGCCCATCTTCGAAACGCCCACATTTGTCCTTGGACAATAATGTTATGGGATATAAGCTCTGCCTCCTGCTCCGATAACTTCAGCTCCCCTTTTGTCACACAGCTGTCAATAATCTTTTTAAACATTGCCGCCATTTCATTTTCCTTTTTCAAAACATAAGGAAGAGCATCCTTGGATAAAGATTTCGCTTCCTGATACATGACCAACACTTCATCCTGCATATCATCGACAACCTTAAAATAGTGATGGATTGCAAGCTTTAAACTCTCGATTGTACCTTGCTTCGTATCAATATCCTGTTCAAGCCTGATATGCACTTGGTCATAAATCGTATCGCAGACCAAGTACAAAACATCTTCCTTTTGGCGAATATATTCATATAACGTCCCAATACTAAAACCTGCTGCACGTGCGATTTCCCTCGTTGTCGTCCTGTGGAAGCCTTTTTCCTTAAAAAGAGTTACCGCTCCCTTTATCATCTGCTCCCGCCTTTTTTCAATTAATCTCTCATCCTTGACAGATGCATGCACCTCGCGTTTTTTCAACAATCTCCCACCTTTCTCATTTAAGTAAGGTGCATCTCATCATTTTGTCAGCATTCTTGAAATTACGAGCCTTTGAATCTCTTGTGTTCCCTCATAGATTTGCGTAATCTTTGCATCGCGCATATATCGTTCTACAGGATAATCCTTTGTATAGCCATAACCACCAAACACCTGGACTGCTTCTGTTGTGACTTTCATTGCCGTATCGCCTGCAAATAGCTTAGACATCGCTGATTCCTTTCCATATGGCAGTCCTTCAGATTCCAGCCATGCTGCCTGATAGGTTAAGAGACGAGCTGCTTCAATATTTGTTGCCATATCGGCCAGCTTAAAGCTGATTCCTTGCTGAGCGGCAATTGGTTTTCCAAACTGCTCTCGTTCTTTTGCATAGGCAACGGCCGCGTCCAACGCTCCTTGAGCAATGCCGACCGCTTGTGCAGCAATTCCATTTCGACCGCCATCCAATGTCATCATCGCAATCTTAAAACCTTCTCCGATGTTCCCTAGTACGTTATCTTTAGGGACTTTACAATTTTCAAAGATGATCTCTGTTGTTGGCGAGGAGCGGATTCCCAGCTTGCTTTCTTTTTTCCCGATTGAAAAGCCTTCGAAATCCTTTTCGATGATAAACGCTGTTGTCCCTTTATGCTTGCTAGAGGGATCTGTTACCGCAAAAACGATATAGATATCGGCGATTCCTCCATTTGTGATGAAAATTTTTGAGCCGTTAAGAATATACGTATCGCCTTCCAATCTGGCATTTGTTCTCATTCCGCCGGCATCAGACCCCGAACCTGGCTCAGTTAAACCGTAGGCACCGATTTTTTCTCCTAACGCCATCGGTTTTAAATATTTTTGCTTTTGCTCCTCTGTGCCAAATTTAAAGAGCGGCCATCCTGCTAAAGAAGTGTGGGCAGATAGTGTTACACCTGTTGAGGCACAAACTCTTGATAGCTCTTCAACTGCAATCACATAGGATAAATAATCGCTTCCAATCCCGCCATACTTTTCCGGCCATGGAATACCTAACAAGCCTAAATCTGCCATTTTCCTGAGGATGTCCATATCAAAGCGTTCCTGTTCATCACGTTCTGCGGCAGATGGTTCAACCTCTTTCCTTGCAAAATCCCTCACCATTTTTCTGATCATTTCATGTTCTTCAGACAGCTTAAAATTCATATGCTCATCCCCTTATCTACTTCACGCCTTTAGTAAATGCTTGCTTATGACAATGCGTTGGATTTCACTTGTGCCTTCATAGATTTCACAGACCTTTGCATCACGAAAATATCTTTCAACCGGATAATCTTTTGTATAGCCATAACCGCCAAAAATTTGAACTGCCTCAATCGCAGCCTCCATCGCGATCTTTGAAGCAAACAGCTTTGCCATCGCCGCCTGCTTGCCACAGGGAAGCTGATGTTGTTTCAAGTATGCAGCTTGATAGACTAATAGCTTTGCCGCTTCCACATTTGTTGCCATGTCTGCCAGTTTAAAGGCTACTCCTTGCTGACTTGCAATTGGTTTGCCAAATTGCTCTCGTTCCTTTGCATATAAGGTAGCTTTTTCGAGTGCAGCCTCGGCAATACCAAGCGATTGAGCTGCGATTCCAATTCTCCCGCCATCAAGGTTTGCCATAGCAATTTTAAATCCTTCACCTTCTTTACCAAGGAGATTCTCGACAGGCACCTTCGCATTTTCAAAGATTAATTGAACGGTTCTCGAACCGTTGAGTCCCATCTTATGTTCATCTTTTCCGATGATAAAGCCTGGTGTATCCCTTTCAACGATAAAAGCTGAAATCCCTTCGCTTCTCAAACCGCTGGACGTTCTGGCAAAAACAATATAAATATCTGCTTCACCGCCGTTTGTAATAAACATCTTTGAGCCATTAAGCAGAAAATGATCATTTTGCTTCACTGCTTTTGCCTTCATGCTGGCTGCATCTGAGCCGGAACTTGGTTCGGTTAAGCAAAATGCAGCTAATTGTTCACCTTTGGCCAGCTTTGTTACATATTTTTGCTTTTGATCCTCTGTTCCAAAGGCTAAAATCGGATAGGTGCCAACCGATGTATGAACAGATAAAATCACGCCAAGTGCTGCGCTTACCTTTGAAATTTCATGGATTGCGATAATAGAGGAGGTATAATCCATTCCAGCCCCTTCATACTGTTGGGGAACCGGGATTCCCATAAGCCCAAGCTTCCCCATTTTTTTCAGGGTTTCTCGCGGAAAAACACCCTTTTCCATTTCCTCGACAACTGGTTCCACCTCATGTTTGGCAAAATCCCGAACCATTTTCCGCATCATGACTTGTTCTTCCGTAAATTCTAACCTCACGTGATGCCACCCCTTTGGAATAAGTCAGTCTTTTTTAATACGTGTAGAAGCCTTTGCCTGTTTTTCTGCCGAGCCACCCTGCTTTTACATATTTACGTAACAGCGGGCATGGGCGGTATTTATCATCGCCAAACCCTTCATGAAGGGTTTCCATTATATATAAGCAAGTATCTAAGCCAATGAAGTCTGCCAGGGTAAGCGGTCCCATCGGGTGGTTCATTCCCAGCTTCATCACTTCATCGACCGCCTCAAGTGCAGCAACACCCTCATAAACAGTGTAGATGGCTTCATTAATCATTGGCATTAAAATTCTGTTTGAGACAAAGCCTGGGAAGTCATTTACTTCAACGGGGACTTTCTTTAAGGTTTTCGTCAGTTCCTCGATTTGCTGATATACCTCATTAGCTGTTGCAAGGCCGCGGATAATTTCCACGAGCTTCATAATTGGTACTGGATTCATAAAATGCATGCCTATGACCTTTTCCGGCCGCTTTGTTGCTGCGGCAATTTCTGTAATCGGCAATGATGAGGTATTTGTCGCTAGAATCGTATGTTCCGGTGCCAGTTGATCAAGCTCGTGAAAAAGCGCTGTCTTTACGTCCATCTTTTCAACCGCTGCTTCAATGACAAGATCTGCTGAAGCTGCATTTGAGAGGCTGATTGAAGGGGTAATTCGTTGTAGTGCAAAGTCTTTTTCCTGCGGCTGGATTTTTTCCTTTTCGACCTGCCTTTGCAGCTGCTTCTCAATCGATGCTACCCCTCTATTGACCAATTCCTCTGATAAATCATGAAGCACAACGTCAAAGCCTGCCATCGCGCATACCTGGGCAATCCCTGAGCCCATCTGCCCGGCGCCAATCACCATGATTGTTTTAATACTCATGCTAAACATCCCCCTATTAATCTATTAATATAAAACACGGAGGAATGCCCCAAGGGTCTAATATTTGGGGCAGTCCCCTCAGCTTTATCAATTAAACCTCTATCATAATCGCATCACCTTGGCCGCCGCCGCTGCAAATGGCAGCAATGCCAATTCCTCCGCCTCTGCGCTTTAGCTCATGAATCAAGGTAATGATAATTCTTGCTCCGCTTGCGCCAATCGGATGTCCGATTGCTACCGCCCCTCCGTTCACATTCACTTTTTCCGGGTCAAGATTAGCAATTTGATTTGAAGCTAATGCCACTGCGGCAAAGGCTTCATTAATTTCGAATAAATCTATATCATCAACGGTTTTGCCTGTTTTCTTTAATAGCTCATTTATAACAAGACCAGGTGTTTTTGGAAAATCCTTCGCTTCAACGGCGATCGCTGTGTAGCCGATAATTGTTGCTAATGGCTTGCGTCCTTCTCTTTCAGCCCGTTCGCTGCTCATTAAAACAAGTGCAGCCGCACCATCATTTATTCCTGGCGCATTTCCAGCCGTAATCGTGCCATCATGATCAAACACAGGCGCCAGCTTTGAAAGCCGTTCAATCGAAGTATCTTTGCGTGGTGCCTCATCCTTTTCTACTACTATTGGCTCTCCTTTACGCTTAGGTACAGTAACTGGTACAATTTCTTCACGAAGAAGCCCAGATTCTTGCGCATATATCGCGCGCTGGTGGCTTCTTAATGCCCACTCATCCTGCTCTTGTCTGCTTAGTTCTAATTCTGCAGATGTGCTGTTGCCATATGTGCCCATATGAACGCCTGTAAAACTGCATGTTAGGCCATCGTGAATCATTAAATCCTTCACCGTGCCATCTCCCATTCTTAGTCCCCAGCGCGCCTTTGGCAAAATGTACGGCGCATTGCTCATTGATTCCATTCCACCCGCAACGATTACTTCCTCATCACCAGCACGAATGATTTGATCTGCTAGGGTCACGCTTCTTAGTCCTGATGCACATACTTTATTAATTGTCTCTGTTTTTACATCCCAAGGAAGCTCGGCATGACGTGCTGCTTGACGTGAAGGAATTTGCCCCTGCCCTCCTTGAAGAACATTACCTAGAATCACTTCATCAACCTGAGTGCCTTCAACCTCTGCACGCTTTAATGCTTCTTTAATGGCAATCCCGCCAAGTTCAGAGGCTGTTAATGTTGACAGCGCACCTCCAAATTTGCCAACCGGTGTTCTTACTCCGCTTAAAATCACTGTTTTTCCCATTGATTTTCTCCCCTTTAAACATTTTTATATTAAAAAAATAATTGTATAAGTATAAAAGTAATCGCTTTCGCAAAGCTTGACCGAACGCTCGCTCAGTCAGAAAGCATGACCAAAGAGGGGATTAGTCCCCCCTTGTTTTAAGAAACTTCTTTTCGATCCCCAAAGATAGATTTCTCCAGCAGTTCTGCGACGTCATATGTGCTGACTTGATCCTCGATTTCCTTCGCTTTTGTGCCATCGCTTAGCATGGTTAAGCAGTATGGGCAGCCTGAGCTGATAACAGATGGATTCACAGCGAGTGCCTGTTCTGTTCTCGCGACATTTATCCGGCTCCCTGTGTCTTCTTCCATCCACATAAGTCCCCCGCCAGCGCCGCAGCACATGCCTTTCTCACGATTTCGTTCCATTTCAATAATCTTCACTCCAGGAATGGCTTTAAGGATATTCCTTGGAGCATCATATACCTCGTTATATCTTCCCAGATAACAGGAATCATGGAAGGTAATCGTTTCATTGACTTGATGCACCGGCTTTAATTTGCCTTCAGCCACCAATTGCGCCAACAGCTCTGTATGATGGTACACCTCAGCCTCTAAGCCAAAGTCAGGGTACTCATTTTTAAAGATGTTATAAGCATGCGGATCAATGGTGACGATTTTTTTCACATCGTTTTTAACAAATTCATCGATATTCTTAGTTGCAAGCTCTTGGAATAAAAACTCGTTTCCAAGGCGACGCGGAGTATCTCCAGAGTTCTTTTCCTTATTACCGAGAATCGCAAACTTCACACCCGCTTCATTGAGAAGCTTTGCAAAGGATAACGCGATTTTTTGGCTGCGGTTATCATAGGAGCCCATTGAGCCAACCCAGAATAAGTACTCAAACTCTTCACCAGCCTTGCTCATTTCCTTTACTGTCGGGACAGACACATCTTCGCGGGCCTCGCGCCATGTCTCACGCTCTTTGCGGTTTAAGCCCCATGGGTTGCCTTGGCGTTCGATATTTGTCATCGCACGCTGGGCATCTGCATCCATTTTCCCTTCTGTTAACACAAGGTAACGGCGCATATCAATGATCTTATCCACATGCTCATTCATAACCGGACATTGATCCTCACAGTTCCGGCAGGTTGTACATGCCCAGATCTCCTCTTCTGTAATGACATCACCGATCAATGATGGATTGTAATCAACAGCAGCAGCGGCCGATTCCTGAGCACCGGAGCTTGCGGCCATCATCGCAATTTGATTGCCTTTTGTATGACTAAAAGCTGCAGCAGGCACCCATGGCTGCTTTTGGGTCACTGCAGCCCCAGTAAGCGTTAAATGGTCACGCAGCTTTAAAATCAAATCCATCGGCGAAAGCATTTTACCGGAGCCTGTAGCTGGACACATATTTGTACAACGGCCGCATTCAACACATGCGTACAAATCAATTAGCTGAGTCTGGGTAAAATCCTGAATTTTTCCTACGCCAAAGGTTTCTTGTGATTCATCTTCAAAATCAATCTTTTCAAGTTTTCCGGGAGCAGATAGGCGATTAAAATACACATTTGCCGGTCCTGCAATTAAGTGAGCATGCTTTGATTGCGGAACATATACTAAAAACGTTAACAGGAATAATAAATGGATCCACCAGGCGATGTAGAAGATGACGATAGAACCTGTTTCTCCTGCAAAGCTAAGCAGGAATGCAATGGCAGAGGCGATCGGCTCAGTCCAGGTAGGCTCATGTTGATGCCAAATAAGGCTCATTCCATTTCCAAGAAGAACAGATAGCATAAGTCCGCCGATAAAGATCAATACTAATCCGGACTTAAAGCCACGCTTTAATCTCACAAGCTTTTCAACATAGCGGCGATGAAATGCCCATACGACAGCAACTAAAATCATAAATGTCACAATTTCTTGGAAAAAGGTGAACGCTGGATAGAGCGGTCCAAGAGGTAAATGGGCTCCAGGTATAAGCCCTTTCATAATAAAGTCAATGGCCCCAAACTGAACGAGAATAAACCCATAAAAGAACATGACATGAATGATTCCGCTCTTTTTATCTTTTAAAAGTTTTTTCTGGCCAAATACATTTACCCATATTTTTTGAAGCCTTTCTTTCACCTTTCCATCGAACTCAACCTTTTTCCCAAGCTTGATGTAAGCTAGTCTTGTTTTAATCAGGTAGCTAAATAAATAGATTGCGTAAGCGGTTACAATTGCGAATGCAATAAAATTCACCCATAATAATGCATCCATTCGTTTTCCCCCAATCTGCCAGTTTCAGCACCCCAATTGCTAACTGGTCTTTCTCCCCTTTGTTCATTTATCCTATATTCCTATCATAAATAATGAATGAGCATTCAGTCAATACTTTTTCACTCTTCACAATGAAATGATATTAAGGTATAGGCCAAAATATGCAGCACACGTTCAAAATACATAAAAAAAAGCCATTACGAAAAGACTACTATAAAGTCTCTTGCAGTTAGGAGGAATGCAACGTGAACCTGTTAATTTTCATATGCTTCATTTTAGCTGTCATTATTTGTTGGTTAACGATTGATTATCATTTAGGAAGAAAGGATCATCTTTCAAAATCGAAATATACCCAGTATTCCCCTAAGAAAAGTGATATTCAGCTTTTTACTGATGGTCAAAGCCTGTATGAAGACTTTTTTAATGAAATAAGAAATAGCCAACATAGCATTCATGTATTATTTTATATCGTTAAAAATGATGGAATCAGTCAGGAGTTTCTATCCTTATTATGCGAAAAAGCCAGCAAAGGGATTAAAGTGCGCCTTTTGCTTGATTATGTAGGAAGTCTTCAGCTAAAAAAACAAAAAATCTATGAACTTAGGGCAAATGGGGTTATGTTTGCTTACACTCATAAACCAAAGCTACCGTACCTTTTTTATACATTCCAAGCGAGAAATCACCGAAAAATTACCGTTATTGACGGAAAGACCTCTTATTTAGGTGGTTTTAATATCGCAAGGGAATATATCGGCAAAGACCCTAAGTTTGGGTTCTGGCGGGATTATCACTTAAAGATTACAGGTGAAGGGGTAACAGATTTACAGGAGCAATTTTTAAAAGATTGGTATGATGCTACTGGAGAACATCTTCTGAACGATTCTTACTATTTTCTTGATCAGCCAGCTGGAAAGAACACCCACACGTTTATTTCGACATATGGAGAAAACTTAACTCATCATTTTATTACGTTTATTAAAGACGCAAAAAAGGAAATTATTATTTGCTCCCCTTACTTTATTCCTGGAAAAACGATCTTTAATGAATTGCTTGCTGCGTTAGCAAGAGGAGTAAAAGTAAAGGTTATGGTACCGATGAAGCAGGATCATCCATTAGTCATGGAAGCCTCCTTTCCTTACTTTGACAAGCTTCTTTTAGCAGGATGTGAGATTTATCGTTATTACCATGGATTTTATCATTCGAAGGTAATTGTCATTGATGATCATCTATGTGACATCGGAACTGCCAATTTTGATAAACGAAGCTTGTATTTAAATGATGAGATGAATTGCTTAATTTATGACAAAGAGTTTATCCAAGGTGTAAAAAAACAAATCTATGAAGATTTTCACCGTTCTGAACAATTAACTTATGCAGCCTATCAAAAACGTCCGTTTATGCAAAGAGGCAAGGAAGCTGTTGCGACACTTGTTTCGCATTTTTTATAGAATTGATGGTGTCTTGCCGCCGTTTTTATCAGATCAGCAAGACGCTTTTCTTTTTGAGAGGAGGAATTGGATGATTATCCGGTTTGGATATGTGTCACATGCTCTTTCTCTTTGGGATTGCTCGCCGGCAAAAGCATTAACATTTACGAGATGGAAAAAGCTCACTGAATCCGATAGAAAGGAACAGCTTTTTTATGTGACAAAGCAAAATCTTGAACACACAATAAGGATGATTCATTACAATATTGCCCAAGAAATATCTTTATATCGGTTTTCCTCCTCAATTGTTCCGTTAGCTACCCATCCAGAGGTGCTTTAGGATTACAAAACACCTTTTAAGGATTTATTTAAAGAAATTGGTAAGCTTGTCAAAAAGCATAGGCTTCGCACAAGCTTCCATCCAAATCAATTTACGCTGTTTACGAGCGATAAGGCACATATTACGGAAAATGCTGTGATCGATATGACTTACCATTATGACATGCTTGACGCCATGGGTCTTGCTGAGGAAGCGATTATTAACATCCATGTTGGCGGTGCTTACGGAAACAAGCAAGCAGCAACAGAACGATTTCATGTTAATATTAAAAAGCTCCCTGCTGCGATCAAAAAAAGAATGACCCTTGAAAATGATGATAAAACCTACACTGCATCAGAAACTTTAATGATATGCAAAAAAGAACGGATTCCAATGCTATTTGATTATCATCATTTTATGTCGAATAAAGCAGAAGATGAGGCTGTTGAGGAACTGCTGCCAGAAATCTTTCAAACGTGGGACTGGATTGGCCATAAGCCGAAAATTCATGTGTCCTCACCTAAATCGGATAATGAATTTAGAAGCCATGCTGATTATGTCGATCCTGAATTTTTGCTGCCTTTTGTAAAGATACTAAAGGAATTGAATGTCGATGTTGACTTCATGATTGAGGCGAAACAGAAGGATAAAGCCGCGCTGAAGCTCTGTGAGGATCTATCGAGAGTAAGAGGGGTAAAACGGATTGGCGGAGCTGCGATTCAATGGTAATGTCAAAATTCTTTTAAAACAAAAGCGGCTGATCACTATATAAATAGCATCAGCCTATGGTTTTAACCATTGCAGTAGTACCTCTGACAATTAATTCAGGGTTATAAAGGATTCGCTCCTTCAATGATTGTCCGGCATTTATTTCTTCGATCAGCACATCTACAATTTTCTTGCCCATCAGTGAGATCGGCTGCGCGATCGTCGTTAGTCCTGGCACTGTGGTAGTAGCTAAAATCGTATTATCAAAGCCAATAATCGATAAGTCCCTTGGAATCTCAAGACCTCTTTCTTTTGCCCCTTGAATGACGCCAATAGCAAGCAGATCATTACATGCAAAAATGGCTGTCGGAAGAGCAATATCTGTTTGGCTAAAAAGCTGTTCGAAAAATTTCTTTCCATTCGGAATTGATGCACTCGTCCGCACAATATACTCTTCCTTAATTGCTATGCCATATGCTTCATGTGCCTCCCGGTAGCCATAGATGCGAAGATTGCTGCTATGGGCGTTTTCCGCAATAATGGCTACCCTGCGATGTCCATTGGCAAAATGATAGGATGTCGCTTCATAGCCTCCGATAAAGTCATCGACTGAAACCTTTGAAACATCCAGTGAGGCATCGTCCTGTGTAAGCATAACAAGCGGAATATTATTCTTTATAAGATCCTGCAGCACAGCTTTGTCTTGAAACGTCGAACCGACAATAAAACCATCGACTTGCTTTCGTTGCAATAACTCAATATATTTCTTTTCTTTCTCAGCGCTTTCATCTGTGCTGCACATGATGACGCTCATTCCCCGTTCATGGGCGCGATCCTCGATGGTTCGGGCCATTTCAGAAAAGAAAGGATTCGATATATCAGGCACCAATAGTCCCAATGTTTCCGTTCGTTTTCCCATTAAAGCAGATGCCATGACATTGGGGTGATAATTAAGTTCTTTCATTGCCACTTTTACCTTTTTTCTTGTGGACTCCCGCATATTTCCTGTATTATTTATGACTTTTGAAACAGTAGCGATCGATACGCCCGCCTTTTTAGCAACGTCATAGATTGTTACCTTCATCCCTTTTGTCTCATCTCTACTTTCCCTATGGTTTAATCTTCTTTGCTAAAAGAGTACCACAGTTGAAAAAGGTATGCACCTGAAAAACAAAAGTAGGTATAGTCAAAATTCTCTTTTTATATTGTTACCTTTTCATTCTGTAAATTTACTAGTTTACGAGTTTCAAACGATTTTTTGCAGGCATAGCCTAGTCTGGTTGATTCTACCCCATCTTGGACTGTAACCGCCGGCTTTCTTCCTTCTAATATACAATTTACAAACTCTTCAACCTCACTTAAATAGGCTTGTTCAAAACGCTCTAAAAATCCATCATAGCATTCTTTAACTGCGCCATTTTCCTGAAGCAGAACAATTTGATTGCGCTCTGGAAGTGTACCAATTCGGATACTGCCTTTTGTACCAATGATTTCTGTTTCGATATGGTAGCCGTGTACACAATTTCGGCCAGCAACAAAAATGCCGATCGCATTATTTTCAAAACGGACCATTGCGGCACCTGTTTCCGCATCTTGAATTTCTTCAAATTCCGGTCGAGCATAGCCTCCGCCAATTGCCCAAACCTCCTGTGCCTCAGCTCCCATATACCACCTAGCCAAATCCAAGTCATGAATCGACATATCTAAGAAAAGGCCACCACTGTAATTTGCACGTGCAAATTTCAAGAAATTGTCCATCTGACTTGCTGGATCTAGTCCATAGCAGCGAATTAAAATCGGGTCACCGATATCCCCCTTATCAATTTTTTGTTTCGCAGCGGCATAAGACCGATCATATCTGCGCATAAATCCAAGCATAAACACCTTATCTTGATGTGCTTCAACCGCCTTTTCAACCTGTAATGCTTCCTCAAGATAAAGGCCAAGCGGCTTTTCACTAAAGACATGGAAGCCCGCATCAAGCGCTTTGATGATTTGCTCACAATGAAAGCCTGATGGTGATGCAATAAAAATTGCATCTAATTCTTTGTTTGTGAGCATTTCCTCATAATTCGTATAGCTATATGGAATTCCCCATTTTTCTTGAATTTCTTTTATTTCCTCTTCGATTACACTACATACTGCTGTAAGCTCACAGTTCGGAATTCGAAAGCAGAGATTTTCTGCATGCTGACGTCCTAATCGGCCAAGACCAACGATTCCTACTTTTACCTTTTTCATCATTATAAACACCTTCCATTTTCGTTTTGTTCATATCACATTATCATTTAAGCGCTTATCTACTGCTTTAAAGTTGTTCGTTTTATCATATCCATCAACTCCGAAATGAAGCGCTTAACTTCATTCATTTCGATTTAAACATATTATTAATTCTATGATTTTCATCACTAATCAAGAAGCATTTTTTTGCTTTGTTTCAGTTGGTTCAAATCGCTTCTCTGTCTTTCGCCAGAACCAGATGACTCCGCCAATTAATAAGATTACGGCAAGGAAAAAGACAACAGACCATATTGAATAGCTGCCATTTACTTCTGCAACGCCAATTGGTGAGAAGAAAGCATAAACACCGATCATCACTGCCAGAATGAAAGCTGAAAATGTTTTTGCATACTTCCAAGGCTTCATATCCACCACATTTGCATCATGGAGCTCGAAAGGCGTTTCTCTAGGCTTTAATCTTCCAACAATCACCATAACTAAAATATTGATTGGTAATAACACGGATAACACATAAAGGAAGTTGATATGCCCTAATACCAGTTTTGATATGCCATACAACACGACATGCACAATAATCGCTATTTTCGGTGCACTGGCTGGTACTCTTTTACTGAAAAATCCTACAATAACCATCGCCAGGATTGGTAAATTATAAAATCCGAACATTTCCTGTAAATAAGCATAAAGTCCAGATGGAGCAAAAATAATAAAAGGTGCCACGATAACTGATATCGCCGCTAAGATGGCCGAGAAAATTTTCCCTGCATTGACAAGCTCCTTTTCCTTTGCCTGAGGTTTGAAAATTGGTTTATAAATGTCCAATGTAAACAATGTAATCGAGGCATTCAAAGCATTATTAAACGAGCTCATAATTGCCCCAAATAACACCGCTGCCAAAAACCCTGATAAAGCAACCGGCAATACATCAACTACTAGTAAAGGATAAGCCATATCCGGATTTGTGATCTCATTGCCATATAGCAGATAAGCGATAATTCCCGGTAAGGCTAAGAAGGTTACCCCAAACACTTTAAATAAGCCTGCGTAAAGGACACCCTTTTGCCCCTCAGCTAAATTTTTTGCTCCTAAGCTTCGTTGAATAATTGTTTGATTCGTTGTCCAGTAAAACAGATTGTTAAATAACATGCCGGTTAGTAACACCGACCAAGGTACGGATGATGAGTGGTTGCCGATTGCATTTAATTTTGCCGGATTTGCTGTTAAAAGCTTATTGGCCACATCAGCTAAATTTCCGCCGCCAAGAGCAACTAGTGCCAGGAGCGGAATAAGCAAACCTCCAATTACTAATCCAACACCATTAATCGTATCACTCATTGCGGTAGCTTTCAGACCACCTAAAATGACATATCCACAGCCAATCACACCAATAGCCACTGAGATGAGTAAAACAATCATAAACGGACTCATATTTGTAATTGTCGTTAAGGAGAAAATGCTATCTAGAACTAATGCACCGGAATATAAAACCGTTGGCAAATAAGCAACCGCATAGCCCAGGATAAACAAGACGGAAATGATTTGTCTTGTTCGCTTATCATAGCGTTGTTCAAGGAAATCTGGAATCGTTGTAATACCTGTCTTTAAATATCTTGGTAAAAAAACAAACGCCATAAATATCAATGCCAGCGGCGCTGATACTTCCCAAGCCATAACAACCATTGATTCACTAAATGCCTGGCCATTTAATCCGACAATTTGTTCTGTAGACAGGTTAGTCAAAATGATCGAGCTTGCAATGACAATCCCTGTCAGACTTCTCCCGCCAAGAAAGTAGCCATCTGAACTATCCAGATCCGTCCCCTTTGTTTTGTACCAAGAAAACCACATGACAAAAACCGTGTAAATCAGAAATGTCGCAAATATGACCCAAATCATTTGTACCCCTCCATTTGAATTGATTTCAAAACAATGTTGTAGACAATTAATACGACTACTTATTTTCCTCCTTTTCAAGGTAAGCGCTTAACAAAATAACCAAAAATAAAAGAAATCATATATTTGTAGAAAGCAGTCATAATACTCTACAAAAAAAGAATCTGGCGGCTGCTAAACTCTCTTTCATTCAACAAACGATTTTCAAGATAAGCGCTTAACTTATTTTTTAGTGTAAACGTTTTAAATTTAATAATCAAGCTTTTTTTGTTGAAAGAATACAAAATAAAAAGGCTGACTCAATTAAGGGCCCTCTACCAAACTTTTAATGTTTTGGAGAGGAAGAAACCCGTATGAGTCAGCTTATCTTCGACCTACATTTTTTCAGGAGCCGAAACCCCAATCAATGTAAGAGCGTTTTGTAATGTAATTTGTGTTGCTTTCATTAAGCCAAGTCTTGCACGACTTTTTTCTGTGTTTTCAGGATCCAATACCTTCTCAGCATTGTAAAAACTGTGAAGGGCTGATGCGACATCATAAATATAGTTTGTGATGCGGTGCGGGATCCGCTTTTGGGCTGCTTCTGCAACTGCTTGAGGGAATTCTCCAAGCTTTTTCAATAAATCAAATTCCTTTTCAGAAGAAATCTCATCAAGCTTTAAGTTTTCCACATACGTTAAGCCCTGCTCATCACCTTGGCGGAGCATGCTGCAAATCCGTGCATGTGCATATTGTGCATAGTAAACTGGGTTCTCATTTGATTTTGATACAGCAAGATCAAGATCAAAATCCATATGCGTATCAGCGCTTCTCATTGCAAAGAAGTAACGTACGGCATCAAGACCAACCTCTTCAATTAGCTCCCTCATTGTGACAGCTTTACCAGTACGTTTACTCATTTTCATTTTTTCGCCATTTTTGTATAGGTGAACAAGCTGAATGATCTCAACTTCAAGTGTTTCTTTGCTGTAGCCAAGTGCTTCAATCGCTGCTTTCATCCGCGGAATATAGCCGTGATGGTCTGCTCCCCATACATTGATCAGCTTTGTAAAGCCGCGGTCGAGCTTGTCCTTGTGATATGCAATATCTGGTGTTAAATACGTATAAGAACCGTCTTTTTTAATTAATACACGGTCTTTGTCATCACCAAATGTTGTGGACCGGAACCAAGTTGCTCCGTCTTCTTCATAGATATGGCCTTTTTCTCTTAATACTGCAAGTGCCTCATCAATTTTCCCATTATGATAGAGCGATGTCTCTGAATACCATACATCAAATGCTACACGGAATTCTTCTAAATCAGCTCTTAGTTTGTCCATCTCATATTTAAGACCATATTCTCTAAAGAAGCCTAAACGCTCATCACTGTCTTCGTTCACAAAGCGGTCGTCAAATTCTTCGGCAAGCTTTTTACCGATTCCGACAATGTCCTCGCCATGGTAGCCATCCTCGGGCATTTCAGCTTCCTTGCCTAAAGCTTGCAAATAACGGGCTTCAACAGAACGCGCCAAATTGTTAATTTGGTTCCCTGCATCATTGATGTAGTATTCGCGTGATACATCATAGCCTGCTTTCGCTAGCACATTGCATAAGGAATCCCCTACTGCCGCGCCGCGCGCATGGCCTAAGTGAAGATCTCCAGTTGGGTTTGCCGAAACAAACTCCACTTGAACCCTTTCATTGTTCCCGATATTTGTTTCACCATAGCTTTCGCCTGCTTTTAAAATAGTTGGGATTAATTCAGTTAAATAGCTATTGTTCATATAAAAATTAATAAAGCCAGGGCCGGCGATTTCAATTTTATCAATTGATCCCTTTTCTTTATCAAAATTCGCAACAATGTCTTCTGCGATCATACGAGGCGCCTTTTTTGCCACACGCGCAAGCTGCATTGCCATATTTGTTGAATAATCGCCATGTGCTTTTTCTTTTGGGATTTCTAAAAGGACGTCGGGAATTTGCGCCGCTTCAGCAAGTCCCGCTTTGATGACAGAAGCCTTGATCTCTTCCTTTAAACGTTCTTTGACTTGTTCTACAATATTCATCATTGTTCCTCCTTGTATGTCAGCATTAGTGTATGTACGTGTTTTTCCTTCTCATCTATTTGCAAATCATATAAGATCACGAGCTTGCCTTCAAGTCCATTGGATTTGACCTCCAAAGATTTTGTCTTTGTTTCAAGCTGCAGCTTTCCAAATGGAGTCGAGTAATCAGTTAAGGTTGGCTTCCCTTGTATAAAGCGCTGCTTCATAGTCACCGCGCCGGATCTCATGACCGTGACCTCACCTTGCGCGATTTTTACCGTTGTCTTTACAAAACCAAGCTCATGCTCTTCATCATACCTTAAATAAGCAGTTTTCCCTTTGAGGACAAATTCCCCTTTGGTACGGATTTCAATTGTATCTTTTTCTTTGTCGTTCTCATTGTGGATTTCCGACAAAACATGGATTTGAACAGGCGTGCTTTCTGACATCCAGACACTCCCTTTCCATCATTCTTCTATAACTTTACTATTGTAAAGAACCATTTGCAACAACGCAAGAGAGAAGTTTTTAAGATATTCCTTTCTAGATTTCTGAATGAAATAACGACAAAAAAACAAATAGTAATCCGCAAACATATATTTTTTAAAAGGAGAAGGTCCTAATGAAAAAATATTCAATTTTAATAGCACTATTAATACTGTCTTTCTCTGTTTTTCTTCCTGCTTTTGAAGTAGAGGCTAATGAAAATTCAAACAGACAAAATCTTACTGTCAGTCAAAATGCAATTCAATTAAAGGAAGACTTAAGAAAATTTTGGATAGACCATACGATATGGACAAGAGCTTATACCGTTAGTGCCGTTGCAGGATTAGACGATCAAGAAGAAGTCCTAGAGAGATTATTAAAAAACCAATCAGATATAGGGAATGCAATCAAGCCATTTTATGGCGAAGAAGCTGGCAATAAGCTAACTGAACTATTGAGGGAACATATATTGATCGCAGGAAAGATCATTGATGCCGCCAAAAGCGGAAACCAAACTAATGTGGCGAAATTTAATAAAGAATGGTTTAAAAACGCTGATGATATCACTGATTTTCTCAGCAAAGCAAACCCAAATTGGGATAAAGCTTTGTTGAAGGACATGCTGCATACTCACTTAAAATTGGTGACAGATGATCTTGTAGCAAGATTAGATAAAAATTGGACAGGAAGTATAAAGGCTTTTGACGAAGGACTAAACCACATGATTAAATTTTCTGATGTCCTTACAGAAGGGATCATCAAGCAATTTCCAAACAAGTTTTAACGCTTTTACAACTATAAGTTATTTACACAAAAGTAAGACTAAAACATAAAAAGGCGGCTAACCATTAGCCGCCACTTTAAATCTATTCTTATTTTCCAATAAACTGCTGAGTCCAGTAATTTCCTTCAGCCACATAGCCGACACCGATATGAGTATAGTTTGAGCTTAGAATGTTTTTGCGGTGTCCTTCACTGTTCATCCAAGCATTGACAACCTCTTGTGGAGTGCGCTGACCTTTTGCGATGTTCTCACCAGCCGTTTTGTATGTGATGCCAAATTTCTTCATCATGTCAAACGGTGAGCCGTATGTTGGGCTTGTATGTGAGAAATAGTTATTTCTTTGCATATCCGCTGATTTTTCACGCGCTACCTTACTTAGCTCTAGATCGACTTTAAGTGCAGGTAGGCCTTGTTTCGCACGTTCTTGGTTTGTTATGTCTACTACTTGTTGTTCATATTCACTTAATTGATATGAAGCTTGCTCTGCTGGTTTTTGCTCTGTTTGAGTTGGAGCTGGCTGCTGTTCAGCAGGCTGTGCTGCTTCTGGTTGTTCTGGTGCAGGCTGCTCCACTGTATTCGTTTCTTCTTTAGGCTGCTGCTCTGTTTCAGTTGGCTGCTCTGTTGGTTGTTCAATTTGATAGTTTTTTAGTAAATTGTTAATATATTCATCAATTTGATCAAAATTGATATTACCTGATTGGTAATAATAAACTTTAGATTCCGCATTCATAGAGTTCGAAGCTGCATCAGCTTTATTTGCGATTGGGTTAGCCATTAATAATGCTGCCCCTGCTACGACTGATAAAATCATTTTTTTCTTCAATTTTTTCATCCTCCCTATTTCTTGCTTTCTACGGAACTATCTTAACATGTGTTTTTTGTAATATTTGAGGAAGGATTTTACAAGATGGTTTATCGGCCTTTGAACATTATTAGCGGAATTTATTTATTTAATAGAATTGATCGGAGGTTTCATAGAGTGAGGATGCGTTATTCATTGATCTAAGGGATCCCATTTACTGGATTTCAAACCAGTTTTTTATTAGTATTTTCCTATTGACGTCTTTTGAAAACCCTTTTAGTTATTACAGATATAACGGCAGGATTACAAATTTTAAGATTATTTCTTCCATTTTCCTTTACTAGTAATGAAAAAGAGAAGTGCTGCAAACACACTTCTCTTTTGGTATATAAGATCGCTTATCCCTTTTTTTGAACCCAGCCTAAAATCATTTCGCGAATAATCTTGCTTGCTGTATTCGCTGTTTGTTCAGAATGATCATATATTGGGGCAACTTCAACTAAATCAGACCCTACTACACGCACATCTGATTTTGCAATTTCATGGATTGCTGCTAACAGCTCTTTTGACGTAATGCCGCCTGCATCCACTGTGCCTGTGCCTGGCGCATGGGCAGGATCAAGAACATCAATATCAATCGTCACGTAAACAGGACGGCCGGCAAGCTTTGGCAGCACTTCTTTTAATGGCTCAAGCACCTCAAATTTAGAGATGTGCATGCCCACTTCTTTTGCCCATCTAAACTCTTCCTTCATCCCGGAACGAATGCCAAATGAGTATACATTCGTCGGTCCAATATGATCAGCAATTTTTTTAATCGGTGTTGAATGGGAAAGCGGCTCTCCTTCATATTCATCACGCAAATCTGTATGGGCATCCATATGGATAATAGCTAAGTCCGGGTATTTTTTGTACATCGCCTTCATCACCGGCCATGAAACTAAATGCTCACCGCCCATACCTAATGGGTATTTGCCATCCGCCAGCAATTGGTCAATATACTCTTCAATCATCTCGATGCTTCGCTGCGGATTGCCAAATGGGAGCGGAATATCACCCGCATCGTAATATTTCACTTCTTCCAGTTCGCGGTCTAAATATGGACTATATTCCTCAAGGCCGATTGAAACCTCGCGAATGCGCGCTGGGCCAAAGCGTGAGCCCGGTCTGTAGCTGACGGTCCAGTCCATCGGCATACCGTAAATAACGGCTTCGCTTTCCTCATAATTCGGGTGGCTTTTGATAAATACATTACCTGAATAAGCTTCATCAAATCTCATGTTCTTTTTCCTCCTTAAAAAAGTGAGAGAACGATTCCCTCACTTTACTAAGTTTTATTGTCAAGCTACAGCGCCTAGCCCCGAAGCACAGGACGTGCAAGTGCAGTCAAGAGATAAGGCCGTCGCGTTTTTGACTGCCTCTAGGATCTAGCCAATTTAGAACTGTAGGCAAAAAGCGCCTTCTATTCTAAATCGTCTTATTTGCCCTAGGCGCTTCCGCTTTTGTTCTTATTTAATTAAGTCACTTACAAACTTCGGTAAGACGAAGCAAGCTTTGTGCAATTCTTTTGTGTAATATTTTGTTTCAATTTCGTGGAAGCGGTCTTCGCTTACTTCAAGCGGATCATATTTTTTTGAACCGATCGTAAATGTCCATAAACCGCTTGGATATGTTGGAATGTTCGCTGTGTAAAGGCGTGTAATCGGGAAGATTTCCTTTACATCACGTTGAACATTTGTAATCAATTCTGGTGTAAACCAAGGATTATCCGTTTGCGCAACGAAAATACCGTCTTCTTTAAGTGCTTTTGAAATTCCTGCATAGAAGCCTTTCGTAAATAGGTTTACAGCTGGTCCAACTGGTTCTGTCGAATCAACCATGATGACATCATACTCGTTTTCGCTTTCTGCAATATGCATGAAGCCGTCCCCTACTTTTACATCAACACGCGGATCATCAAGCTTTCCAGCAATTTCAGGCAGGAATTTTTTTGAATACTCGATTACCTTGCCATCAATATCAACAAGCGTTGCTTTTTTAACCTGAGGGTGCTTAAGAACTTCACGGATGACGCCGCCGTCCCCGCCGCCGACAACAAGCACATTTTCTGGATTAGGGTGTGTAAACAAAGGAACATGTGCCACCATTTCGTGATAAACAAATTCGTCCTTTTGAGATGTCATAACCATACCATCAAGGAAAAGCATATTGCCGAATTCTTCTGTCTCAACCATTTCTAAGTATTGAAAATCAGTTTGTTCTGTATGTAACGTCTGTTTAATTTTTAATGTGATTCCAAAATTCTTTGTTTGCTTTTCTGTATACCATAATTCACTCATGTTTTTACCATCCTTTCAGCCTTAAGCTCTACTATATTTTAACCGGGAGTTGTTCAGAACATCCGGAAAACTTTTCATTATTCCTTTTAAAACTATAGATGAATCTAGCAAAAAATCAAGAAAAAAATCATGACTTTTTCGCAAAATGTTTAAAAAACTAATAAAAAACTAATAATGGCTAATAGTATCTATGTCTGGAAAGAACAAAAGCGCAAGCGCCTTGGTCATCGCCGTACAAACTGGAGGAGCATCGACTGAGATAAAGGAAACACGGTAAGCGAAGCGAACCGATGTTGACTTATCGTAGGGAGATGATCTGAAGTTTGATAGGCGATAGGCGCTGGCAGTCAAAAACGCGACGTCCTGTCGCACTGACTGCACTTGCACATCCTGTGCTTCGGAGCTGGATGTCAAAGCCTTATCCACAGTTCAAGAATTTTATAATTTCCTAAGAAAAGAAAAACCGATTGGAGGTGAGCTAAGATGGATGTGATCACACCTAAACGAATTAGAATTACATTAAAAACCATCCGTGCACTTATTTTTATTAGTTTGCTATTATTAGTCTTTTTTTCGACGATCATTTTAAGTATTGTCTTATATGCAAAATGGCAAGGTCCTCCTTCCTTAACAGTGCCACAATCAACAATTATTTATGCAAGTGACGGGTCAAAAATCGGGGAAATGCATAATGGACAGAAGCGGTATTGGGTGAATCTAGATGATATTTCCGAACATGTCCTGCAAGCAACTATTGCGATTGAGGACCGCAGCTTTTATGATCATAACGGGTTTGATTATAAACGGATTGCTGGGGCTGCCCTGGCAGATTTAAGAGCAATGGCAAAGGTTCAGGGAGCTAGTACGATTACCCAGCAATATGCCCGAAATCTGTTTTTAGAGCATGAAAAAACATGGATAAGAAAAGCACGGGAAGCCTTTTATACAATACGTCTTGAACAAAATTACAGTAAGGACGCGATTTTAGAAGGTTATTTAAATACGATTTATTACGGTCATGGTGTATACGGAATTGAAGCAGCAGCAAAATATTATTTTGGAAAAAACTCCAGTGAATTATCTTTAGCAGAGGCCGCTATGCTGGCAGGCATTCCAAAGGGTCCGAGCGTTTATTCTCCCTATGCAAACCAAGAAAGAGCGAAGGAACGCCAAACGATGATCTTGGAAACGATGGAAAAAGAAGGGTATATCACAGAAAAGCAGCTGAATCAAGCCTTACAGGAAAAACTAACTTATAAGACAAAAGAAGAAAATGTTCAAAAAGGAATCGCCCCGTATTTTCAAGATGCTGTCATGAGCTCATTGGCAGATCAATTAAATATCGATGCACAAATCATTGAAACAAAAGGATTGAAAATTTATACAACCTTAGATCCTGAAATGCAAAAAATTGCTGATGATCTTGTGAAAAATTCGATCGAAAAGAAATCAGAGATTCAAGCTGCTTTTATCGCGATTGAACCAAAAACGGGTTATGTAAAAGCATTGATAGGTGGACGCGATTACGAACAAAGTCCGTTCAACCGTGCAACACAGGCAAAAAGGCAGCCAGGCTCAACAATTAAGCCGTTATTATATTATACGGCGGTCGAAAATGGGTTTACACCATCTACAGAAATGATGAGTGAGCCAACGACATTTTCTTATGATGACGGCAATGCTACCTATAAGCCAAGCAACTATAATGGGTATTATGCGAATGACTTTATTACAATGCTTCAGGCCATTGCATTATCTGACAATATTTTCGCCGTAAAAACTCATCTTTTCCTTGGGATGGAGAAGCTAATCCAGTCAGGGGATTTGTTTGGCCTTACTTCTAAAATGAAAAAGGTTCCGTCAGCAGCATTAGGAACATCCTCTGTACGTTTAGTTGAGATGGTAAATGCGTATGGCATGCTTGGAAATGGCGGAAAAAAAATTGAACCTACCTTTATCACAAAGGTGGAAGATGCAAATGGTGAAGTCATTTATAAAGCCGATAAAACAAAAGAACAGGTTCTAAATGAGCAGGCTGCTTTTGTAACCACCCATATGATGAAAGGGATGTTTGACACAGCTTTAAATGATTATACATCTGTCACAGGACAAAGCATTGCAGATATTTTAACTAGAGACTATGCGGGTAAGTCCGGGACGACGTCAACAGATAGCTGGATGATTGGTTACTCTCCGCAGCTTGCAGCAGGAGTGTGGACGGGTTATGACAAGGACGAGACAATCGATCTTGTTCAAGAGCGCAGCTACGCAAAAACCATATGGGCAAAATTCATGGAACAAGCGTTGGAAGATGAATCGGTCAGAGCATTCCGTCCGCCTGATGGCGTTGTTGGCGTCTATATAAACCCTGCCAGCGGCAAGCTTGCTACAAAAGATTGTCCTGTTCGAAGATTAACCTATTATATTGAAGGCACAGAGCCTACAGAATATTGCCAAGAGCATCAAACAATAAACAAGGAAGAAAAGAAGCAAGATCATAAAAAAGAAAAGAACAGTTGGTTTGATCGGATGTTTAAATGGTGGTAATAAAAAAGCGCAAGCGCCTTGCTCAGCCTAGGGCAAATAAGACGCTCATAAATAGAAGGCGTTCTTTGCCTTCAATTCATGAGTGGTTTATGACCTCGAGGAGCTAGGCGCTGGAGCTAGACGCAAATACTAAGTACAAAAAGTTATACTTTCTTAAACTTTGAAAAGACATAAAAAACCCCGAACTGCTTAAGGTTCGGGATTTTTTATGTCCTAGTTTTATAACTGTATTTTTAGTCTACTAATTTTAATGAAGAACCACAAGAATTTACCAATTTGTTCACGAAACTGTCACACTTTTGACAAAATTCCTATGCGTTTAAATCATCTTTTAATTTTTGCTCAGAAAGATCCCACATTTTATGATCATGTTTCTTTAAGAAGCTAGCAAGGATTTCCTTTGAACGGTCATCCATATGATCAACAATAATATGACGTTTTAACGATTTATCCATCCGGTTCACATGTTCAGGAAGTGATTTGTATCCTCTTCTTATTTCACGGTTAACCGTCAATTCGCAAGCAGTGACCCCTGCATAATACGGTCCATCTAACTTGCGGTCGATCGTCACCCAGACTAGCCAATAAGGCTTTCCATTAGGGACATCCTCTTTATTCGGCAGGAATTTTATCCCCTTTTCAACAACACTTCTAGCATGCATGGCCCCGATATCAACAAAGGCCTCACCTTCTTCAATATCAATAAACACAGGGGAGACATTATCAAGACTTAATGCCCCGACACCAAACCCGCCATGGCCGTCTGTTGGATCATTTTTAATGATATTAAAACCAATACTTTTTTTCTTTTTGTTCTCTTCCATTAAGATACCTCCTTCATCATCTCTTCCTATAATATTGGACTTAACAGAAAGTGAAACATATTCATCACAGCTGTTCGGCCAACATCAAAAATCGGCTGAATGATATATGCATCAAGTGGTGTAATGACAAGTATTAAAAAAATAATGATGCCATAGCTCTCATACTGAGTCATCTTTGCGCGAATATTTGACGGTGCAAGGTCTTCAATGATTCGATAACCATCCAATGGCGGAAATGGAAGCAGATTAAAAATAAACAGCATCACATTTAGTGAAACGAATATATTGAAAAAATCCTGCAGCCCTTCCACATATTGATTAGGTAGTGCTGTTATTGCATCTGTTGCCAAAAGTATGTACCAAATACTTGTTCCAAGGAAAGCAATCACCAAATTGCTTAGCGGACCTGCAACCGAGACAAGAACACCTGCCAGGCGCGGCTTCTTAAAGAAATAGCGATTCACAGGAACAGGTCTCGCCCAGCCAAAGCCTGCAATAAAGATGAGCAGCGTTCCAAACGGATCTAAATGGGCTATTGGATTAAGCGTTAATCTGCCCTGTCTCTCTGCCGTTGGGTCACCAAATTTATAAGCTACATAGGCATGAGCATATTCATGGAACGTGAAAGCGATCATGAGGGTAATGACAACATATGGAATCATTTCAAGCGGAAATGCCAGGAAACTATTTATACTACTTAAATTGTCCATCTCTCTCTCCTTTAGACTTAAAAGTTCAACATTCAAAAATGAGTCCTGCCAGCCTAACATGTTATACAAACCAACTTGCTTAAAGTATACTATAATTAAGGGCTTATTCGCATTCATTTGCTTGTCATTAAGCATAATAAAGCAGTCGGGGGTTGACAGTCCTTCAAAATGGGACAAAGCCCTTTCATACATAATTAGTAAAGGAGAGAGAAACAATGCCATATGTAACAGTAAAAATGCTTGAAGGTAGAACAGATGACCAAAAAAGAGCTTTAGTTGAAAAAGTAACAGCTGCTGTTTCGGAAACAACCGGTGCCCCTGCAGAAAAAATCGCGGTTTTTATTGAAGAAATGAAAAAGGAAAATTACGCAATCGCTGGGAAGAGACTAAGCGATTAAGAAAAGCGCAAGACCCTAGAGGGGCTAGGCGCTGGAGCTAGATACCAAAACTAAGTAAAAATGTATACTTTATCTTTCAATAAAAAAGCAGAAGCGCCTTGTGTCTGAAACTTATTAAACATTAAGCAAACAAAGCTCGCCCCTTATTGTTCGGCGAGCTCTTCTTTTACTAACCCTCTTATTTTATCGATATAGCGATACGCCTCAAGAACTTCTTCTTCCGTATACCGCTGCTTGCTCTTTAAGGTAAAGACCTTTTCTTTTACCTCTTCCTGCCCTAATCCCTCAAAGTAAAGAACTGTGGAAACAAGCTCTAAAAACCGTGAGCTTTGTTCATTTAGGTCGAGAATACAGCCCTTTAGCGGCGGCATGTCCAAATCATAATGACCTAAAAATTCACTGCCTGTTTCGGTTAATGAATAGCGATATTGAAAATATCCGCCCTTTTTTTCATGAATTTCATTAATAAACCCGAGATTGCAAAGCTCTTCAATCCGAAGTGTCAGCTCCTCTGAGTACGGACCGTAAAAGTGGAAATTATATTTTTCATAGAAAGGAAGATCAATCTTTTTCGCAATATAAATCATCTTTTGCAGCTTTTTCCGACCAATGATTTCCCCAGCTGACGAAATAACCTTCATCAGCTTTGCATGTTCCTTCATCAATGCCCCGTCATCTCCTAACTTTCTTTTTCTCTAATCATCTTTGTTAAAGTTTTAAAAGCTCAAGAATTTTCTTTTTTACCGTTCGCTTCGTAGAAAAATCTTCAACTAAATCCAGCGGAAAATATAACTTATGATCAGTTCTTCTTTTTCCTGAAATGGCATCAACAATTTCCGATTGCCTTGAGAGTTCCTTAATATCTCCGTTCGACATAAGCAGATGGATCGGTAATCGTTCTTCCTCTTCACCTGGGCGATAGAAATCATAAGGAAGATCTGAAGAAGAATCCACGACTAAATAATATTCAGGATCAATCCCCGCCTTCTTAAATAAGGCTGTCAGCTCAATCAATGTCATCATCTGGACATTTGGATTAAATTCAACATATTTAAACAGCTTGCGATTCATAAACCGACTGCAAAGGTCACTTAATATCGGATCCTGCTCCTCCTGCCATGCCTGAAAATAATACAAAATAACAGATTCATCTAATTTCAAATAGTCTTCTAATGTGAGTTCGTCTTCAAACATGGAATAAAAATGAATAGGATTATGCTTAAAGGTGTAATATTCCTTATGTAGCTGTTTTGCTCTGTGGAGAATTTTCGTCAAAATCACTTCAGCGCTTCTTGTAACAGGGTGAAAATAAACCTGCCAATACATTTGATAGCGGCTCATAATATAATCTTCAACCGCATGCATGCCGCTGCTTTTTATAACTACCTGATCCTCACGAGGACGCATCACGCGCAAAATCCGTTCCATGTCAAAATGTCCATAGCTTACTCCAGTATAATAAGCATCCCGCTGCAGGTAATCCATGCGATCTGCATCAATCTGGCTGGATATTAAACTAACAACCTGCTTATTCTCATACGTTTTTGCAATAACTTCGGTAACCTTTTTAGGAAAATCAGCCCCATTTTGTTTTAATACAGCGTTAACCTCGGTATCTCCTAAAATAATCGCTTGGGTGAAATCCTCATGATCAAGATGGAACACCTTTTCAAATGAATGGGAAAACGGACCATGCCCAAGGTCATGCAGCAAAGCCGCACAAAGACATAATAGTCTTTCATCATCATTCCACTCTGGACGTCCCTTAAACACATCATCAACAATCCGGCGCACAATTTCGTACACACCTAATGAATGATTAAATCGGCTATGCTCGGCACCATGAAAGGTTAAGTAGGTCGTTCCCAGCTGCCGAATTCTTCTCAGCCGCTGAAATTCCTTCGTTCCAATTAGATCCCAAATCAGTTTATCGCGAACATGTATATAGCGATGAACAGGATCTTTAAAAACCTTTTCCTCAGACAACTTTCCGTTTTTCATTGTCTTCCCTCTTCCGTTCAGACTTGTCTATTTCAAAAGTTAAGTAAGTAGAATAAGTCATGCTTTTCTCTATGTTGTCTTCTATTATATCGATTTCAAGACGACATTTACAGCCAAAATCTCCTGACTTTTTCCAATAAAAAATCACCGCTGTTTAAGTGAACAAGGGTGATGTTATTTTTTTAATTTCTTTTCAATTTTTTCAATGAGCTCATCTTCGGTTAATGCTGAAACTGGACGATTATTGACAAATGCAAATGATTTTTTTCTTCCTGGACCACAGTAAGATTGGCAGGCAATATCAATCACAGCTTCTGAATCTATTTTTTTTAAACGCGGCACTAGCGTTTTTATATTTGTTGCTTGGCAGTCGTCACAAATTCTAAATTCATTTGCCATCTTCATTTACAACCCTTTCTGCTATCCGATCTTCCGTTTACACTAAAAGGTATTTTACCGCTTATCCAACCTCAATGCAAGTACAAGAACAACTAGGTGCCATTTTACAGCATTGGTTTGTTTTTCCTTACTAGTAGAATCTAAAAATTCCATAAAAAGTCTACTATCCTCTTAAGAAAATTGTATAAAATACCGCAAAATTGTCCATCATAATTAACAATCAACTAGTTATATTATCTATTTACACAGGGAGTTGGAAAAAATGAAACAAAGACAAGATGCTTGGTCTGAAGAGAATGATTTATTACTAGCAGAAACTGTTTTAAGACATGTGCGCGAGGGCAGCACACAATTAAATGCCTTTGAAGAGGTGGGCGATAAGTTAAACCGTACCTCTGCAGCATGTGGATTCCGTTGGAATGCTGTTGTCCGCCATGATTATGAGAAAGCCTTACAGCTTGCTAAAAAGCAACGTAAGCAACGTATGAGAGCTCTTGGCAAAGGCCAGCCAGTGAAGAAACAGCTTCTTTATTCTCCTGATGTTCCTTCTATTGATGCGGATGAACAAGAAGAGCTTACGATGATGTCAGCTTTAGAGAGTCATATGGCAGAGGTTATGCCTGCTGATGAAGATGTAAAAGCAAACTTACCTAAATCAGCACCTAAACCAACTGTAAATCAACCAGCTGGATCATCAAACAAAATCACAATGGATCAAGTCATTGCTTTCTTACATTCTTACAAATCAAATAATGAGTATTCAGAAGCTCTTATGAGTGAGAATAAACGATTAAAGCGTGAAAATGAAGAGCTCATTTCGCAAAACGAAGAATTGAAGAAAAAGGTTGAGAGACTTGAGCAGGATACAGTTACGGTCCAAGAAGACTATGAAACATTAATGAAAATCATGAACCGCGCAAGAAAACTAGTATTATTCGATGAAGATGACCGCTCAACAGCAACAACTTTTAAAATGGACCGCAATGGGAATTTAGAGAAGTTGGCTGAATAAAAGATAACCCTTACAAAGACGCGAGAAAGTTCTCGCGTCTTTTTTGTACACCAGAAATTGTTAGATTTTATGGATGATAGTACAAAAAACTAAGGCATTCGCCATTAGGACTTGACGTTAAGCCAAGTTTTTCTAAAATTTAATGCCCTAAAAATTAGAGGTATGATAATAATAAAAAAATTAATGATACTGGAACTTCTTCACCACTAAAAACGTAATAAAAACTGTATCATAATGTAAGGGGTAAGACAACCATCATAGCATTTAACTGCCCAATAGTTGGAAAAAATAAAAGAAAAAAGGTTGGTATGACGTTGGAAACGAGAGAATGGCTACAAACTGAGCTGCAGTCTATTGAGAAATGGGAGCAGGATCAAAAAGGACTTTGGTTTTGGGAAAGACTTGGACGACTTCCTTTTAAGCTTTTAGATAAAGTTACACCTGCTTTTATCCAAAAGAAAATCGGTACCTTGCTAGATGAGCTGGGGGCTTTCGTGCAAACAGGAGGACAATACTTAACACAGGAAAAGGTCATTTTAGCGAAGCTGGAAAAACATGCGAAGCGTGAAGACATTGCGTTATCCGATGTTTCTACCCTGCCGTTAGCGGCGATGGATGAGGTAAGCGAGGAATTAAAGACAAACCGAAGCCAGCTGGCCACCATTCAAGGGGCTACAACAGGGGTAGGCGGCATTTTCACATTGGCCGTTGATATTCCCGTTCTGCTCGGACTATCGTTAAAAACACTTCAGGAAATCGCGATCGCATATGGCTATGACCCGAAAGACCGTAATGAGCGAATTTTCATTGTAAAATGCCTTCAGTTTTCCTCGGCTGACGTTGTGGGGAAACAAGCCATTTTAAATGAATTATCTACCTTTTATCATCGCGATCACATGACAAAGAATGAAATGATTTCCCAGCTCCAAGGCTGGCGTGAGGTTGTTTATACGTACCGTGATCAATTCGGCTGGAAAAAGCTTCTGCAAATGGTGCCGATCGCAGGGATGGTCTTTGGTGCGATCACCAATCGATTGATGATTCATGATCTGGCAGAGACCGGCATGATGCTTTATCGGAAAAGGAGAATTCTTGATAGATTGGAGACAGCTGAAAAATACAGTTCCGAGCTTTGAGCTATGTCAAAAACCGGTATCCCCACTTAAGGGCCACCGGTTTTTTGCAACTTTATAAGTCAATATCTTTATAAAGTCCTTCGTGCACTTTTATATTCACAATTACCTACTAATCGAAGTGTATCTCTGTCGCTTTTTTGCTCGATTCATAAATCCCTGCCAAGATTTTCATCATTTCCATACCATCTTGAACAGGGCTGATTGTTTCCGTCTCTTTTTTGATGCATGATACAAAATGATCAATTTCATTTTGGAATCCTTTATGAAAGTCAAATGATAATGAATCAATTTGTGGAGTACAATTAATAATCGTATTATGTTTTTCCGTAACAATTTGAAGATTAGGTTCAATTTCTGCTCCGCCTTTATCTCCAAACACGCTAACTGCGATCGAATCCTCCTTAGCATGGAGAGTGAAACTTACATCGACCATTAAAGATGCACCATTTTCAAATCTGATGATGGCATTGGCTAAGTCTTCAACCGTATTCTTGTCAGGATCATAATCCGCTGCTTTGTAGAAGGATTTGTTTTTAATATTTGAGCGGTTGCCTAATTTGTTGTATGTGTTTCCGCTGATTGATTTGACTTTCGGTTTCCCCATTAAATACCAGCACAGGTCTATTACGTGAACACCAAGATCAATTAAGGGTCCCCCGCCTGATCTTTCCTTATCAGCAAACCATCCTCCCGGATTTCCTAATGCCCTGATGCAGGATGCCTTTGCATAGTAAATTTCACCGAGATCTCCTGAATCAATGAAATTCTTTAGTACTTGTGTATTTGTCCCGAAACGGCGAACGAACCCTACTTGAAGCACTTTTCCGCCATTCTCCTTAACGGCTCTTTCTATTGCGTATGCTTCTTCAACAGTTTTACATAATGGCTTCTCAACTAAAACGTGCTTCCCTGCACGTAAGGCAGCAATTGAAATTTCCGCATGCGAGTTATTCCATGTACATATGCTGACCGCATCAACCTCTGAATCTGCTAGTAAATCCTGATAACTTTTATAATATTTTTTGGCACCATATTTCTCTGCTTTTTCTTGTGCTCTTTGTTCATTCCTATCACAAACAGAATAGATTTCAACATCATGATTATTTTTATAGGATTCAAAATGCATTTCAGAAATAGAACCTGCGCCAATTACACCGACTTTTATTTTCTCCATATTTGTTAACTCCTTTTAAACTTCTTCCAAAATTATTCCGTTTTGCCCTCCATGTATCAAAATCTCTGACTAAGTTAACCTAAATACATGAGCAATTGGAGTATTTTCTTCCTTTGCCGTCATTCTTGGCATACTTACAAATAGTCCCTCTTCTGTTTGGCTAAATTCAAGATTTTCTTCACCATCAAGCATATCGATCCGAAAAACCTTTTCAGTATATGGAATGTAAATCGTTTCATCTTTATAACGTTGATCTTCGCTTTGATACAATCGGAAACAGTATGCCGTTTCACCTTTTCTTGTAAAAGCGAAACCTTCTTTGAAATAAGGTGCACAAATGCGTGTACCATAGACGGCTTCACCGTAAACCTTCAACCAAGCTCCAAGCTCTTTCATTCTTTTAATGGCTCCTTCAGGTAAGCGACCATCAGGTTGTGGTGCCACATTTAAAGCAAGATTCCCACCTTTAGATACAATTTCGATCAACGTATGAACAATTTCTCGAGTAGACTTATACGTATCCTCATATCTGAAGGAAAAAGAGGTTCCCATTGTGATACAGCTTTCCCATGGCACATTCATCGGAGTGTCTGGAATCGTTTGTTCAGGAGTTATATAGTTTTCAAACTCTCCCCCTATCGTACGGTCAGCCGTTAGTAACCAGGGCTGTATTTCACGTGCTCTTTTTACCACTTCTCCGAGGCGGATGTCCTGTTTTCCTTTCCCAACCCATCCTGCATCTAACCACAATACATCAATTGGACCATATTTGGACATTAGCTCCATTATTTGATTATGGGTAAAGTTCACGAACTTATCCCACAACCATGGGTATTCATCTGGATCATATGACGGACCGCGCCACATCTCCCTGCCCCGGGCCATGCCGGGTGCCCAATAGTAAGGTGTATGCCAATCTGCCTTAGAAAAATATGCTGCAATACCCAAGCCCTTTTTGCGAAAAGCATTAAAAACATGTTTGCATATATCAGCATACTTATGACTATGAAAAGGACATTCTGATGAAGTAATACGATAATCCGTCTCTTTCGTATCCCACATACTAAAGCCATCATGATGCTTCGTCGTGAAAATCAAATATTTAAAACCGCCTTCTTCGGCTAAGTCAGCCCAAACTTCTGGTTGAAATCGAACAGGGTTAAAGGTTTTATTTAAATTGAAATATTGCCGCTTAAATTCTTCGCCATCTTCCTCCCAGTCAATACCTGTACGGGACCAATCACTGTCTTTATCACTTAGAGCCCATGATTCTACAACACCAAGCTGAGAATATGGCCCCCAGTGCATCATCAAGGCTAATTTTTGGTCTTTAAACCATTCCAAACGTTCTAATAACACCGGGTCTTCCGGTTTAACCCATTTCTCTTCCGCACTGTAATTATGGACACCATGATTTACATCCTGGTCTTTCGTTTCTGCCGTCATACTCCCATCCCCATTCAAATTTATTTTCTATGATTATCTCAAGATTTAGGAATTAAGCTTCCTCCCAGAAACGTCTTAGATTATCCATTCCAATTTTGCATGCTTCTCTGCATTCTTCCATTCCTTCAAATTCTAATGTTACATATCCGTCATAACCGGAATCTTTAATCAGTTTTACTATTTCTCTTATTTCAATATCACCTTGTCCAACAATTGCCCCTCTTAGAAAGTTCCCGTTAGACGTTTTAAACCATTTTCCTGCACCGGGATCGTTATAGTAAGGGCGGAAGTAAAAGTCCTTAAAATGAACAAGTGATGCATATGGGAGGTTCTTCTTCACACCTACAATCGGATTTTCATCGACACACATGAAATTGCCTACATCCAATGTCGTTTTAAAGTTAGGTCTGTTCACTGCATGCAGTACGCGCTGGACACGATCACTATGCTGGACAGCTACCCCATGATTTTCAATCGTCGTTGTTATTCCAAATTCTGCTGCATAGTCGGCGATGCGGCGGCTTCCTTCAATAATTTGCGGCAGGCTGTTTTCAAAGTATTCGATTGTCATTTTCTCAGGCGGCAGCGTAAATGCCGTCACATCATGACGCATATGTTTGATGCCCATGCGGACTAAAAGATCTACATGTTCCTTTAGCCGTACAACCTCTGCTTCAAATTCCTCCTCCGAATCCTGGACAAAATTAGCCGGCATTGAATAGTTTGATAACTCAATACCAACTTCTTTTGCTTTTTCTCGTACTTGATCGGCAAGCTCCAAATTATCAACTAACGTAAATCCATAAGGGACGATTTCCATATGCTCACCGCCATTGTCGGCAATCCACTCGATAACATCTAAAATATCCATTTCTCCCGCGTTTATGGCATCTAGCAAACTATACGTACTTAAACCTACTTTCATCACATAACACCTCTTAATTAATAATTTTTTAAATTCTACTATTTAACTTTTCCGTAATGGCAGACAATGTTCGATATAGCTCTTCAAGCTCTTCTAATTTTTCATCACATTCTTTAGGAGCAGGCGTCATATTTATAAATCTTTCAAAAGATTCTTTGTCCCAGCCGTTCCATGATGTTACAACCATACCTGGCAGCTTATCTTCTAATCCTAGTTCTTGTGCCTGACGTTTGCTTTCGTTTAAAAAATCAACAGCAGCAGCTGTTTTGAACCAACAAGCTGGAATGACCGTAAAGCCCTTCTCTATAAAATTCGCAATTGAAGGGTATGCAGCTAATTTTTCATAATGCCAATCCATTATCACAATATCTTTAGGAATAAGATCAATTGCTTTATGTGTACCAAACATATCCCCTTCCCATTGGTCATAGCCCAGCTTTTCACTGTCGTTTAAACGATCTCCCCACATAAACATTTCAACGCCGCGCTTCTTTACTAAATGACTGTGCAAATCATTGACGGCCTTGGCAAATAATTCTGCTCTATCCTTTCCTTTGCAGCGAGGGCAGTTATCATCTGCTATTTCATATACTTCATCCATGCCAACATGAAATGCATCAGCACAAAAAGCGTCGATAAGTTCATCCATTAGCTCAAAAACAAGTTGATTAACTTCTGGATGTTGCGGGCACCAGCTTCTGCAGAAAATATCCGGCCACTCTGCATCCAATGGCACATACGGTGTTTCATCAAATTCAGGATGCGCTTTCAAAATTGAATTCGGTGCACCGCCCCATCCTTGATGACCAAGACATTGGAATAATGGAATAAGTCGTATCCCGTTATTTTTGCATACTGCTGCTATTTCTCTTGCGTCCTGCTTTGTTAATGTTCCGCCAGTGACTTCTGGATGTGATTCAAATACAAAAGATGTATTACTTTCCAACACTAAATGGTTTATTCCTTTTGGAGCCAATACCTTCTCAATAAATTCCTTAAACGGTTCAACCAAGTCATGTGACCCGAATCTTAAATGAAACGCCCGCACAGGCTCTGTTATCTTCACTGTTTGTACACTCCCCATCAAACTTCCACTAATTTAAATACAGCTTCTTTATTCCCTACAAGCTTGTTGTTGTCGTTATAGATTTCTTTATTAGACAATTGATAAAGCCTTTGAATCGTATCCTTGTTTTTATACTCGATTTGTTCAAGAATACTTGCGACGATTAATGGCCATTGTTCCTCTGTTCCATCCATAACTTTTAATGAAAAGCCTAATTTCTCCTCTTTTAACCCAAAGCAATAAACCCCTTGTGCTCCGCCTTTTGCAACGATATTGTCATCCATTAGCAAAGTTGTACAAATCGCATTCGTTCCGGAAATCATATCTGGATGTTCATTCATCATGCTTGTTATTTTGATCACTGCATCTTGAATGGATTGGTCAGAAATAAGCTCTGGTTTTGCAAATCGCAGGTATGCAGCTGCAATAAATTTAAGTGGCAGTGCATAGACTGGAACACCACACCCATCCACTCCAGTCCTAATTTGATCAGTACTGCACCCGGAAATAATTGAAAGGACACGAAGGATTTCCTGCTGTACTGGGTGTTGTAATTCGAAATATCCTGCTGCACTTACACCTAGCACTTTTGCGAGGGCAATCATTCCCAGGTGTTTTCCAGAACAATTATGATATAGTTTTCTTTTCGGTCGATTGTTTAGTAAGAGTTCATCCTTTGCATTTGGGTTTAGCGGATATGTCGGGTGGCATAACAATTCTTCTTCTGCCGCCCCGATTTTAGCCAGTAATTTCTCCAGCTCTTCGATATGGAAAGCTTCACCTCGATGTGATGCAACGATCAGGGAGGTTTCCCGATTCGTCAGCTTAAAATGCTCCTGAATATGATGAGCAATTGCTGGAATCGCTTGTATTGGCTTTAATGCAGACCTCAAAAATGTCAAATGCTCTGAATTTCCAACCTTATATTTGATATGCCCTGATGCGTCAACTCCGCAAATATGGCCGGGGTGAATATTTTCAAGAAAACCATTTCGATAATCCTCAACAAGAACTTCAGCATTCATTTTTTTCACCTTCATTATCACCTCTGTTTATCCCATTACCTGTTTGCTAATGGACTTCCTTTCACAAACAGATTGCATTGACTTAACAAAAATTCACTAAACATCGAATTAGCCCATGAGAACCAGGGTCTTGTGAATTTTTCAGGTTTATCGACATGAAATCCTTCGTGCATAAAGTTTGTATTTGCATCAGTGTGTGTAAATAGATCAAGAATTTCTTCTTTCTCTTCATTTGTTAAAGCAGTCATCCCTTGAATGGCAAGAGCAATATGCCAAATATAATGTTTAGGTGTATGTGGACTGCCAATCCCTTTCGCTACCTTACCCTGATAATAGTAAGGGTTTTCAGAACTTAAAATAAACTTTCTTGTATTTTGATAGATTGGATCATTAATATCGCAATAGCCTAAATATGGAAGGGAAAGAAGACTAGGTACATTGGCATCATCCATTAGATTGTAATTTCCAAGTCCATCTGTTTCATAGGCGTAAATCGTTCCGTAAATGGGATGCTCCACTTTACCAAATTGTTGGATGCCATGGTCAATTTCATTTGCCAATTCAAAGGCTGTCTCCGCAAGATTTTTATCATTTAAGACTTCTTCAGCGATTTCCTTTAATTGCTTTAAGACAACAACAGCAAACATGTTAGCTGGAATTAAATAGCCATATTTGCAAGCATCATCACTGGGACGAAAGCCGCTCCAGGTCATACCGGTGTAGGCGACAGGTGTTCCTTTTCCTTTATGTGATAATGTATCCTGCGCGGGGCAGTTATCCCTTTCAAATAGGTAGTTGGATTTCTCTTCGTGATTTTGCTCCGTTTTCCAGGTTTTGATTATTTTCGCAACCGCTGTCCGGAACAATTCATTAAATTGAGAGATTCTCCCAGTCGATTTCCAGAATAGATACGACAGCTGAATTGGGTAGCAAAGTGAATCAATTTCATATTTCCGTTCCCATAAAAGGGGCGTCATCTCAGTCTTGTCATCATGATACCTGTTTCCATTTGCTTCCTCGTTAAACGCATTTGCATAAGGATCATGGATAATGAACGACAATTGTTTTTTTATGACACCTTCTATCATGTCGGCCATTTCCTTGTCGTGTTCAGCAAGCAGTAAATACGGGCGAACCTGTGCAGCCGAATCCCGCAGCCACATTGCAGGTATGTCACCTGTAATGACAAAGGTTGTTCCATCTGCTTGCGGTCGAATTGTTGTTTCATAGGTATTTGAAAAACAGTTTTCAAACATATCTTGTACTTTTTGATCATGCGGGAATGAAGTTTTAACTTTATCAATTAATGCTTTCATTGATTGTGGTAATTGTCCTTGCATAAAAGTACCTACTTCCTTTTTTAGTAGTCTTATCGTAATGGGATATGCAAAAAACTGCGCATTGTTTCATGCTGTACACTTTCTGAACTCATTTATAAAATTAATTTTTTTCAAATCCCAGTGTAACAATTTCATGATTACGAACTGAAACGTGAACAGCTTTCCTGCCATCAACATGTAATGATTTCCCTTTTTCTTCGATCACATTACTTTTATATATATTGTTATAAGTTTCTGATGCCTTGACGATAAGAGTATCGCTTTCATCAGACATATTGAACCACCGCAGCATAACATCACCAGATTGTTCAGATACTTTCATAGAGGAAAATGCTAGATTGGCAGATTCCCACTGGACAAATGAATGAACAGGCGGTAATTCACCATCATGAAGACCTGTTTGTTTCAATGACCAAGGTACTTGATATTGGTATGCATCTTGATAAACTCTAGCTGCACCAGCTTTTCCCTCATGTGGATAGATGCGAAATGAAATAGAATGTTCTCCTAAACATTGTGCTTCTGGTGTCGGAAAATAGCCCCAATCGCCAAGCTCGCCTACAGAGCGCAGCAATGTTACCGCGATTGTATTCCGGCCATCACGAATCATTTCATATTCATTTAATCCAAGGTTGGCAATCGTTAAACCTTCAATATCATTGCTAACATCAACAAATGCTTGCTGATGCTGTGAATGATCCGGGTTCTTCCATTCCTGCGACGGCTCGTTGGATCGTTTTGCTATTTCGAAGATTGAATCAGCATAATGTACATCGGTATTTATGTTTGTTGGAAATAATGCTCTGAGACGATGGTCTTTCGCTTGGTTATTGTATGATGTTTTAACATTTATACCTTTGCTGTTCTTTTCCAGCGTTACAATTGTTTTAATTGTAAATGGGACCAATTCCTCTACACGTCTCGACTTTCTGCCAGTAAACCAGACAAGCTCTTTTTGCTCTTGATCCAATAAATCTGATGCGCTTTTAGGAATTTTCCACTCATGCACAATCTCGTATGCAGCTTGGAATGGTGTATCTTCCATGATGTTTATCTTTGCCATTACGTCTTTGGTTGTAAGAGCTTGTTCACTATTCGGCTGCTTATACATATATTCGTTTCCAATATCACCTGTATCTTCATAGACACATAGCCCTTCAAATGTACGTCCATTTGCTTTATTGGTTACAGTCAGAGAACCATTTTCATTAATTTTTACGTGTACATATTTATTTTCCATTTCATTTTCATTTATGATCAATGAACAATGATCCGTTTGCCTTGCTGACGAAATCCAAGCATAGGTTTTAAACCCAAGTGCTGGTACTTTTTCTGCTTCAAAAGTAAGGCGAACCCGTCTTGCCATGTATGGCTGGCGGAATTTTTCTGCTGGCAGATCATAATCAAAAGCAATCCCTAAATCTTCTACCTTACAGTCATATTCGGTACCTGTATCATCTACTAACGTTCTTTCTCCTAACGGAAATTCTTTAAGGTCTTGCTGGTTTACTCCTGCTGAGAAATAATCTCTTCTTACATCAAGTGTAATAGAAACTACTCCGGTGCGATCCCATCCAGTCGTGTTATAGACTGTAAATGGCAGCGCATTTTCTCCCCATTTTTCAAAACTCATTGTATTAATTTTTTCAGAAATAGACGTAAGGCTTTCATCAATTACCATCTCAGCTACATGCTTGCTTTTCTCAAATCGTGTGACCATTTCACGGTGAACCTCATCAACACTGCAGCCGCAAATACTGTCATGCGGGTGATTTTGCATTAACGTTTTCCATGCATATTCAATTAAGTGATGAGGGTATTCTCCTCCATGTAAATAGGCGAATGAGCATAAAGGCTCCGCCACTTTCTCAAGGAGTGCCTGACCATGTTGATTCATTTGTTTAATATATACGCGTGCGGATGCTGTATTAACAAGCGTCCCCCATCCGTCTGTTTGCTGGCTCCGCAGCTCCCCTTCAATGACTTTTAAATTTCCCGGCAGTGATGCAGCAAGCTGGTCAACATAATCATTAAAATTCGAATGAACAAATTCGATATTCGGATATAATTTTTCAGCCGTTCCAATTGCTTCCGGCAAATCGATTTGTATTGGCTGATGATCACAACCATTCATCATGAGCATATGTGGGGTTGCTGCATATTTTTCTAAGGATGCAATATGATGCTCCCAATACTTTTGAGCTTCTTTTTCATCTGTTGGTACTTCATTCCCATTGCAGTACCAATTTGCAAATAAAATTCCGAGAACAGATGAGCCGTCCGGGGAGCGCCAGAGCATTTCTGAATAGGGTGATTCATAAATTTCTGCTTCACTGACCGTATTGTTAAATCCTGTTGGCTTCACACCTCTTCCGAAGACAGCATTGTTAATACCAGCCTGGCTTAAAATTTGCGGAGCCTGGCCGATATTTCCAAATGAATCTGGAAAATAGCCAACCTTTGAAATACCTCCCCACCCTGCTGCATCTTTCATCCCGTATTGAAGATTACGAATATTGGCTTCACTGCTTGTCAAAAATTCGTCCTGCAAAATGTACCAAGGACCGATTTGAAGCCTTCCTTCTCTGACGAACTTTTGAAGCTTTTCCCTCATTTCAGGACGAATTTGTAAATAATCATCTAAAATGATGGTTTGTCCATCAAGATGAAAGCTTTTAAAATCAGGATCACTTTCCAATGTTTCCAACAGTCTATCCATCAATTTTGTTAAGAGGACGTGGTGCTTCTCATATGGCAAATACCATTCCCTGTCCCAATGAGTATGAGAAATGATATGGATAACCTTTTTATCTTCCAAGTTTATACCTCCAAAACTAGGTTGCTATTAATGTAGTAGTAGATACTGGAATTTGCTAGTATCCCAGCATCGAGCTTTGATCGTTCAGTCATCTTTCATTCACTTCTCTTCTGTCAGCAACATCTTTGCCGCCTCTAACTTAACCAAGTGAGATATTTGAAGGCCCGTATGCATACTTCCCGCGTTGGGACCATACGAGCCATCTTTAAAATGCTTTATTTAACTATCTGCCCAGCGATCATAAGCATCTTGATAGATTTGAACATATTGATCAATATTCATATTTTCAATCGTTTTTACATATTTATCCCAATTTGACAGCGGCTCAACACCAGTAATGAATTTTGCTTCCATTTGCTTGACATACGATTCCAGGTCAACTTCAATCGTATTTGCTTGTTGCTGTTCCTCTGGTGTTAAATAAACTAGCGGATAAGGAACTTTTGCAAATGGCTCAATCTTTTCATTTGTTTCTGCTGCAATAAATTTATCAAAATCTGTTTGTTCATTTCCTTCAATTGGACCACTTAACGAAGGGGTAGCTATCCCGTAATCTGGTGTTAATGTTCCGCGATAATCTTCTGAGGATTTAAAGCCTTCTGGCACATCAAGTTTTACTCTCTTACCGCCTTCTTTATCAGCCCATTTCCAAAGATGTCCTTCAGGTCCCATATTTAGAAATGCATAGCCTTCTTTTGAATAGAAGTAATCAACCCAACGGATAGATGCTTCCGGATTTGGATTATTTTTCGTGATTGAAAAAGTACCCCTTCCAATTCCAGGGCTGCGTGGTATTACAGCTTTTTCGGAAACAGAGCTAGTCAAAGGATAGAACATTGGGTTATTCATTGATTGTTCTTCCGTTTCTCCTGTTGTAAAGAATGGGTACCAATCTGGGAATAACCCTATTCTGTTATTCTGTCCTTTCGCTTTTTTCTGTTCATCTGATTGAGAGAATGTTTCTGGATCTAGCAGTTTTTCCTCATAAAGTTTATTCATGAATGTTAAGTATTCCTTATAGTTCTCTGTCATTGGTGCATACCTAACCTTGCCGTTAACTTCTTCAATCCCCCATTCCTTTATACCAAAAGCACCTAGCAGCCATGGACGGGTGCTATCCATTTTAACATCAATTAAAGGTATTTCATCCGCTTTTCCATTGCCATTAGGGTCTTCTGTCTTAAATCGTTTTAATAATTCATAAAGTTCATCTGTTGTCTTAGGAAGCTCTTTAACTCCTAATGCATCAAGCCATTGACCGTTATACCATAAAGGACCTCTTGGCCAGCTAGATGTTGGACCATTACTTACTGCTGGTAATGAGTATATATGTCCATCCACTGTCGTAATAGATTTTTTAATATCGGGGTTTTCTTCTAAAATTTTTTGAATATTAGGGGCATATTCTTCTATTAGATCTTCTAAAGGTAATAATACTCCTTGTTTTCCATAGTCAACTTCCATGGCAGGTGTCAGATTACTTGATCCAGCTCCATATATAATGTCTGCAACGTCCCCGCTGGCAAATGCTAAATTTAATTTTGTTTGAAAGTCACTCAGAGGCGGTGTTGTATATTCAAAATTGATATTCGTCATCTTTGAATATTCTTGTAATGTAGGCATGTCTTTCCATTCTGCCAAACCTGTGCCTGGTGCCATTAATGTTAATTCGATTTCTTTGTCTACAATTGGAAATCCTTCTTTATTTACTTCAACCTTTGCAGAAGATGGATTCTCTTCTTTGCTTACGTCTTCTTTTGAACTACATGCCGTAAGGATTAAAATAGTTGTTAAAAGTAGTGCCAGCAATTTTCTCATCCTTGCATCCCCTTTCATTATTAACAAAGATACTTGCTTATGAATCTTTTTTATTGCCTGATCACCCCCTTAAATCATCACATATTGTTAAGAAGGCCATTCTCCTTACCCCTTCAGCGAGCCTATCATAACACCTTTAACAAAATAGCGTTGTAAAAATGGATAAACAATAATAATTGGAAGCGTAGAGACAATCATCACACCATACTTAATAATTGCGGCAAGTTGCTGCTTGCTATGCAATGCCTCTGCCATGCTGCCTGTCAAATTTGTGTTTTGTGATGACATTTCCTGCAATACCAGTATTTCTCTTAATACTAATTGAAGCGGAAACATTTCTTTGTCAGATAAGTAGATTAATGCATTGAAATATCCGTTCCAGTGGCCTACACCATAGAATAACGCCATAACAGCTATAATTGGTGCAGATAGTGGTAAAATTATTTTGATAAACATTTTAAAATTTGAGGCTCCATCAATGATTGCTGCTTCTTCTAATCCTTTTGGTATGGAAGTTTGGAAAAACACACGTGCAATCACGATATTCCATACTGCTGCTGCATTCGGTAACACCATCGACCAAATTGTGTCAATAAGTCCCAAATTCTTTACAACTAAGTAGGTTGGAATTAACCCGCCACTAAAGAACATCGTCAGTACAAACATACCCATGAGAATATTTCTGCCTGCAAAATCTTTACGTGACAGTGCATATGCTGCTGGGATCGTAACTGCTAAGTTAATGAAAGTACCTAAAGCAGTATAAAAAATTGTATTGAGATACCCTCTCCAAATAGCGCCATTTTCAAATATTAGCTTGTAGCCTTCGAATGTAATACCTTTAGGAAAAAGCCACATCTCCCCTGAGTTTACAGATGCTGGATTACTTATGGATGCACTTACAATATAAATTAATGGATAAAGTACGATCACTAGTGCAGCAGTCAGAAAAACATAAACAAACGCCTTAAATAGTTTATCTGTTTTCGTTTCGTGTATTGAAGAATTCATCTTTCTCTCCCCCCTCTTACCATAGGCTTGTCTCACTGGTTTTTTTCGCAATTTTATTTACTATGATTAGTAAAATTGCATTTATAACTGCGTTGAACAGACCAACTGCTGATGCAAAACTATATTGTGCGTCTAATAAACCGGCTTGATAAACGAATGTTGCAATCACATTCGAAGACTCAAGGTTAAGTGGATTTTGCAATAGTAAAACTTTCTCAAATCCCAGGGCCATGATGCTGCCGACATTCATAATGAGCAAGATAATCATGGTTGGAACAAGTGCCGGAATGTTTATATACCAGATCCGCTGTAAACGCGACGCACCATCAACAATTGCAGCTTCATGATGCTGTGGATCCACACCAGCAAGAGCGGCAAGGTAAATAATCGTCCCCCACCCTGTGCTTTGCCATACACCTGATAATACATATACTGTTTTAAACCAAGCTGGTTCACTCAAAAATGCGATCGGTTCAAAACCTAGTAGTTTAATCGCATGGTTTATAATCCCTGTCTCTGGAGAAAGAAATGCGATGATCATTCCGGACATAACAACAACTGAAATAAAATGAGGGGCATATGTTACTGTCTGTACAGTCCGCTTAAATATACTGTCTTTTACCTCATTTAAAGCCAGCGCTAAAATGATCGGTAATGGAAAGCCAATAATTAATTCGTAAATGCTAATTCCTAATGTATTTTTGATTAGATCCCAAAAATAATAGGATTCAAAGAATCTAATAAAATGATCTAAGCCAACCCATTCACTTCCCCATATCCCTAAAGTTGGAATGAAATTTTTAAATGCAATTTGCACCCCGTACATCGGAATATAATGAAAGATTAGAAAGTATAAAAATGCCGGCAATACAAATAGATAAAGCTGCCAATTTTGTAAGATCTTCCTGTTCCTTTTCATTTTTTCAGGTTTTTTTTCCGTTAATTTATGGGGTTTTGCAGAACCACTATTAAATTCTTCTTCCTGTTGTAATGGGGAAGTTGCCGTACCTGAACTCATTCAATAACCCCTCCTTCTGGTTTTGTATGAAACTGCTTTCATGGTAGCGTTTTTTAGGAAATGTAATCAATATGTTATTTTTATTAAGCATTGTCAATGTGATAACAGCGGACGTGATTACGCTTACATTCCAAGGCTTCTCAACTCTTGTAATATGTCACTCTTGCACCAATATGTATCCCTTTACATTCTTATCTAAATGCCTTCATAGCAGTGTTTAGGGGGAATTCCTATTTCAGAAGATCGATGCAAAAATCACACCATATGAGATGCTAATTTAATGGCAGCATAGATGATTAAACTTGTTACGATGGGGGTAGGCGGTAAACCATAAAATGCAGATTCGATATGTTTGTTATATGTAACTTATAAAAAAATACTGAAATAACTAGTTGCCGAATGTTTTTTTCTGGTGTATATATCTTTTCGAAGCTTAAAAAAACACACATCCCCACTCATTTATACTAAAAAATCAATAAATGAAAAAAGAATGAGGAATGTGCACCTTAGCAAACTATTTGTCACAATAAATAATAATAAAGTTAGGTTTATTCAAAACGCCAACCACCTTTTGCAAAATTTACCCATTCCTCATATTTTGAATCATTTGCATAAATCCTTGTATTGCTCTAAAACTCGATCATTATGTTTCTCCATCCAATCTGCCAACAGTTCCCTCAATGATTGGAGTGTGTCTTTGTATGCAAGATTTTCAATCTCGTTTATAAGTTCGTAAGGATCATTTTGCAGATCATATAATTCATCCGTATCCCCACAATTAAAGACATACTTCATATGACCATGTCGGATCATACGCTGTGTGTACAATATTTCGGCAAGACCGTTTCCTTCAGTGACGACATGGTCGGGCCAATTACTAACATTTTCATTATTTACAAGAGGAACAAACGATCTTCCGTCACTATTTATTTCTTCCTCAGGAACTCCTGCCCAATCAAGTATGCTCGAGTAAATATCACAAGTTCCAACAAAACGATCTTCATATCTCGTCTGCTCTAATTTTTTTGCAGGCTTAACGATCAGTGGAATTCGGCAAGTTTCCTCATACATAAAGAAATTTTTATCACATAATCCTCCATGGATACCAAGGGATTCTCCATGATCCGCAGAAAAAATGATGATTGTATCCTCATACAGACCATGTTCCTTTAAATAGTTGAGAAGTCTGCCAATTTGTTCATCGATCAAACTAACGTTGGCATAATAATGCTTTATATAAGGTTCAAACTTTTTCCATTCAGTTGTACCAGCTCGTTTCACATTATGAATGGCAGGCTTGTTCGTGGATTTATCGTAAAAATTTGGCCAAGGTTCAATTTCTATATCACGGTATAAGTCTAAATATTTTGTAGGTGCTATATATGGTTCATGAGGACCCCAAAAGTTCAACTGGAAATAAAAAGGATTAGCTTTTTGTCTGAATTGATCGATATAATGAATGGCTCGATCTGTTAAAAAATATTCCACGGTAGTTTCAACAGGAGATACGACTTCTGCTGCCCAATGTCCTTTATAATGTCCAGTTATTTTATTTTCTAACTTAACCTCTTTACCATGTTCTTTCAAATAATCGTGATATTGTACATAATCATGTCCACCTGCACCATGTCCTGGGAAATCATCCCCCTCATATCCAACTTCGGTAGGTCCCGATCCTAGGTGCCACTTACCTGTATAACCTAAACTGTAATGTTGCTTTTTAAGTTTATTGCTAAGTAATTCGGTTGAATTTGGTAATTCATTAAATCTACACCCTGGTTCATAGGTGTTGTTTCTCATTTCATGATTGTGAGGATATAATCCAGTTTGAAGTGAAGCACGGGCAGGTGTACAAACAGGACAACTGGCATATGCACCATTAAATACAACACTTTCCTCTGTCAAAAGGTCAATATTTGGTGTTTTGCAAATTTCCCCTCCATAAGCTTTTAAAGTATCAACACGGTGTTGATCTGTTAAAATAAAAAGAATATTGGGCTGTTTATTAGACACTTTTATCCTCCTTTTTATGAATAAAAATACATTCCATCTATTCCTATTTAATCCCAATCAATAATTAATGCCCATTTTATTTGATACTTCATAGATAACTTTAAGTTATTCGTTAAGATGCAAATACCTGGACAAAATAACATTTTGTTTAGAAGGCCATACTCCCTACCCCTTTCAGCGAGCCTATCATAACACCTTTAACAAAATAGCATTATAAAAATGGATAGACTTTAATCATTGGAAGCACAGAGAAAATCATCACACCCATTAATATGTTAATCTCATTAAGTATTGTCAGGATATTAATGACGACTATGATCCCGCTTACATTTCAACACTTTGCAACTACCTCTTGCAATATGTCAATTTTATTTCAATATGTATACCTTTACATTTTCACTAAAATGCCTTTTCGGTAGTATTTCGAGGGAAATACTACTGATAAAAAGTTATCATAAACAATACTAGCTCCTTATTCGTAAATTCGTAGACTATTTTGGATACACTGACTTACTACTATAACAAAACCCGTTTGGAAGGGCTTTTACCCGCTAATACTCGATGAGAAATGAAAAAGGCCATGATTAATAAAAATCATAGCCTTAAGTCATTCATGTATTCGATTACCTGTTTAAATTTCGATATTGCCCAGGTGTTACTCCTACTATTTTCTTGAACTTCCGGGTAAAATTTGCGACATCCAAATAACCTACTTGAACGACGATTTCTTTAATTGGCTTATCCGTTTCTTTTAATTGCCTCTTTACATCTTCCATGCGGAGATCCTGTAAATATTGCGTAAATGTAACACCTGTTTGTCCTTTAATAAAACGGCTAAGGTAAGATACAGATAGTTGAAATTTAAGCGCTACACTTTCCAAAGATAACTCACACATATGATAGTTGTCTTTAATATAATCCAAAATGTCATTTCGCAGTTTATCATTATGGCTTTCTTTCTTGCTATCAACCTCTTCACATATCGTTAAAACTAACGTGTGCAGCTGTTTGTGCAATTGTTCTATCGAATTAAAATCTGCTATGACATTAAAGTCCTGGATATATTTACTCAATCCCATTTCAGAAACTGTTTTTACAATTGCATTGATAATATCAAAACAGATGCATTTTAACACTTGGATTGACAGATCTTTACCAGCCAGATTTGTAAACATGTTGCGCAATGTTTCAGCAGCAACAATCTGGTCCCCTTGCTTTAAACTTTGGACAAGCTTCATTTGTTCTTCTATCGGATAGCCAAGTGACTGTTCCGGCTGAACGCTGATTTCCTCAAAATAGATGATGCTGCCTTGTGGCTTTGCAAATTTATATTCTATTGTTGCAAGGGCTTCAATATAGGATCGGTTTATTCGGTTTTTTTCTTCATAAAGCCCCCCCACCCCAATGGTTGGATCAATAAGGCAAACCTTATGAATATACTGTTGAATCTGCGGCACAAGCCTTTGACGTTCATTATAAGCATCATTTGTTACTTGATCCATGCTTACAATTAGTGCCATTGCATCATGATAAAATAAATCTATACCATGTGCTGTGGCGTTTTCTAGTGAAATATTTGATAAGCTGTTAAACACCTTTTCCCGCTCTTCCAAATTATCCTCATTAAAAGTTCCTTTTTCAAAATAAACGATCGTCACAAAGTAGTGGCCATCCTTCATTTGAATATTTAACGAATGCAGTAATGAATCTATTTCTTTTCCATCACTTATATCACCTTTTAATAGTTTCACTAAAAACTGAACTCTGGCAAAAGGTTTTTGCATATACATCGTTTCATTCAAAATCTGATGGTCTTCAAATACATGTGCAATCGTCTTGCGAAGGGTCTCTAATTCATTTCCGCCTTCCAGATCAGCTGTTTTCTTTCTTACTTTGGTTGTTATTTCAAACAAGTTTTGAATCGGCTTATATTGATTTTTCCCAAGAAAAACAGCTAATACAAAGCCAACAATTAAAAGGACAATTAACATGGCAAAAATCAAGATCGTCGTATTGTCTAAAATTTTAAAAAACTGATCAGCTTCCATCAATGTTATAAACTTCCAGTCGCTTAGCTCTGATTTAACAGACACAATCGAATAATCTTTTCCATTTAATTCAACATTATCAACACCGTAATGATTAAAAGGAAGAGAATCCAATTGTTCTGAATCAATCGATTCATCATTAATAACAGAAGCAATAGCTTGATTATTTTCATTGAAAATATATACATTGCCCCTAGATTCACCTAATATGTTTTGAATCAGATCTGTCATCGTCGATTCCTCAATAAAATACATGACTGTGCCATAAGGGTTGGGATTGTTTGGTGCGATCGGAAATAAATAAGCAATCATATTCTCATGTTTATCATTGATTTCATTCTTAATCACTACATTGTTAACAGGCTTTATAAATGGCATTTTCGTATGTAAATCACGAATAAGTTCTTCTTTTTCCCATTCACCAAACCGATATTTTTTCTGCATTAAAGCATCTATCGTATATGAACCGCTAGTGGAATAGATTGTCTCATCATCATGATAATAAACAAATAGTTCTTCAATGATCGAACTGTTTGCTTTATATTTTTTTAATTCATCAATTGCTTCACTACTGTAATAACCATGACTGAACATATACGGAGTAAGTCTTGGGTCATATGAAATTCTTGCTGCAAGAGTTGCTAGTTCTTTCATTCGCTCATTTGTTAGCTTTTCTACTTGTTCCAGTTTATTTATATTGGATTGTTCAATTTCATCGCGAAGACTTGCTACAGAATGAAAGTAAATAATTGTGCTCATGGCAAGAAATGGAACAAGGAAAACTAGCAGATAGGAGACGATATATTTATATAATAGTCGTGATTTGATCCTCTTATGCAACACAATTCCACCCCCTAAATGTCTATGCTAAATCTTTTTTCCTCTAATTTGAACACTTGTTAAAATCTTAAAAAGAGGAAAAGAAATAATTGAAAATTCTGCAATAAAGGTTTTTGGCAGAAAGCTAAATAGATAGAATAATAGCATTAGGAAGACGATTATTGTTTTCAGCAGGGGAAGTAAATCTCCCACTTAAAAATTTTTCAGCCCTAAAAGGAAGCGCTTCCATCAAAAAATAGTATTTGTCGAAAACAAGATAAAAGAAACCGGCTTATTGCCGATTTCTACTATTAGTATAGCATATATTTAATTATTATAGCATTTATTTGATTATTTGTGCACCATTTATCTGCAAATAAGGATACTAAAAAACCTTTTCAGCTTATTATTTCAACCTCATCAGGACGGTAAACAGAAGTAAGATTCCCCATTTTATCTGTTGAAAACATAACCGTTCGTTCGGATTCAAGCCTAAAGGAATAGGTTCTATTTGTTTCAAGATCTTTAATTTTCACTTGCAGATCTTTAGCAAATTCGGACACAAAAATAAATAATGAGCCATTTTTAAAAGATAGCTTTCTTCCATAATTCCCAGGCACATCACCCTCTCGCCATTCCAGTTGATGATGGATGCCGGCTTTTTTTATTACATATTCATATAATGCGATGATCGGTTCACTTCGATCATTCAGTTCAACAGGCAATGGACACCAGATCACTTCACCATTCCCATATGAAAATTCCTTTACTGAAGATGAATTTTGATCAGATATTAAAACCTCTTTCATCGCTTCAGCAATTCGTTCTCCTCCAAATGAAACTGGATATTGTTTGTCATTTATTTCAAGCATTTCCTCGCGAAGGATATTTTCAATACTGGTTGAACCAATGATGTCAGTCATTCGATTTGTATCGTGCCAATATTCATCTAAGTTAATAGGTCCAGTAATTAATAGTGTTATACCTTGTTCTTTTACAACTTCCAAAATGTGTGTAAGTGCCTTGCTGCTAAAATTGTGCGGACTTGGAATAACAATCAACTTTGGCGCTTCGCTTTTTAATGCATCAAGATGATATTCGCTTAATGCGCGAAAAGGTGTATTCATTTCATACGCCAATGTTCTCGTAAGCTTCATTGTTGCATCTAAAGCCAGCTTTCGATTTGAAAAATCATTTGAATATGGGAATACGACGGCGATTTCTTCCAGCACCCTGTCTTTAAATAAATCACGTGTATCTTTTATAAACGCACCGAAATCATAAGAAACATTTGTTTCAGGCTTTTCGGTACCGTCTGCGCGAATTGCCCCGATATTTGATTCATTAATATTGTTCATATAGTAATTTGTGTTCCAGAGCCATTGTACAGCGCCAGCTCCACCAGTCGAAAAGGAATAAGCATATTTTCTTTCAAGTATGTTACGTAATTCCTCTTCACTCCTTTTCGCTTGATTATTTGGATTTTCTACATACATAATTCCCGTTTCCTGAATCAGGTTTGGCTTAGCAGGGGTTTTCGTAAAAATTCCATCCCAGACTAATTGATCGAGCAGCCACCATGTGTGGTTCGTTGTATAATCAACCGCATCACTGTAAAATAGAGGTGATGGCCGCTGTGAACCAAGGGCTTCATCCTGTCCAACCGTAACAAGCTGATTTGGCGCTAACTGCTTAATCGAATCTGTAAGCTCCTTTGCCCATTTGTTATGCATATCCATCGTATACAACGTATAATCAAGCCATTTTAAGCCTTTTTTTCCAAAAAGCATATCTTTAATCCCAAAATTGATCTCACTTGGTTCAGGTGGTTCAATCGTATCAAAAGATGGCAATTCCTGTTCTGTCATGTTCCATTTTTCCTGAAGCTCACGAATAGAGCTATGACGGTTCTTAATCCATTCTCGATATGCTTTACGATCGTGCTTATCATGGAGTGATCTAGGGCCTGAGAATGTACGGCTCGGATCAAATAATGAGGGCTCATTAATTAAATCCCAATGAATATTGCTCGTTTTGGTATGCCTTGAAACGATTGACGTAATAAAACGTTTTTGCGCCTCAACACTTCGCGGGTCCAGGTATGGGTTTTCTCCTTCCCATGTTTCCGGTGTAAAGGAAAAGAAAGTAAACGTTACTTCAAGATCATGCTTTTTCGCACATAAGATAAAAGCATCAATCGAACGCAGGACATTTTCATCAACATGACCATCGATAAACATCATGTTGCGCCATGCCGTCCAAATTCCTGTCCGAATATAATTTATACCTGCATGCTTCATTTGTGCCATATCCCGATCCCATACATAAGGGTTAGGTAAGAATAGGAAGTATCGGGCAACATCTGATGTCATATACGTCATGCCAACAATTGGCATCGGGCGCCCATCTTTTTGGAAATAATCTCTATCACATGTTAATGGATCACCTATTGTTAAAAGCTGCTTATCCATTCCCCAAAAACCTTGATGAAGAATTCGGGTTTCACCAGTACTTGATACAGCATGGCATGTTAGCTCATACAATCCTGGCATAATATCTATAGGCAATATAAATGAAAGGGCATTCAATTGTTGGGATGCAGTTACTGCTTCTGTTTTAGAAAAGATTGTCTCTTTATTTTTTGTAACAGTAAAAGTTAATGTCCATTCTGTAACCTCGTTTTTAAACGACTGTAATTGATAGGTTACTTTTGGGCGTTCCCCTTCATCATACGTGGCATAGTTTGTTTTCAGCCACATTTCGGTTACTCCATTTGTTGCAAACAAAGCTAATTCCTCGATAGCCTTTGCGCCTTTTTCTATCCAAAATTGTTCATTAACTTTCTGATTAATGAAAATCCAGCGTCCTCCGGTGAATTTCCCTCTCGTATTTTCAATTAAGACACCAGGGGCAGCTACCTCACGCCCGCTCTTTGAAACGCCTTTAAGCAACGGATATATCCGTGCATCCATCGGACCTACTGAACCCATTTCAGCCTCAATTGCACTGGATTTTGTTACATGCAGCACAAAATTGCAGGTATCCTCAATTGGAAATAGATCCTCTTTACCTGAGAACACAGGAATATCCTCATTATGCTGCAAAAAAGCGATCGGTTCGGATTTAACATGCAAAGCCTCATGAATATTTAATTGCTGATGGTAAGCCGTTTGTACACGCTCTTTTTCCCAATTGCCATTGGCCAGATAACATGGAATCCGAAACGGAATTCCGCCAATATGGACAATTCCTTTACCGCTTTTAAGATGATCATATATTGCTTGCCAAGCACTTTTTGGAAAATAAGGGCCATGCATATTGACAAAACAATCCACTTCACTATTTGCTAATACTTCTGCTAATGAAAGAGCATCTGCAAGGATGATTTCATTGCGAAAGCTTTCAAAAAATGATCTTTCCGGTCTTTGGCCATCTATTGGAAAACTAGAATCATAGAAAATAACGGTATTACCCATAAATATTACCCCCCCCATAATCTCTTAAATTTTTTAAAATGACATGATTTTAATTGACATATTGTTACATAGTTCCTGCCTATAATATCTGTCCATCTCTTAAACTGTAAATATGTAAATTATTTAGCAATATGTAAACCTTTACAAATTAAGCTTATACTAAGTAAAAGCCTATATATTCCCCTTTTTTAAAGTAAGGAATTTTTAATTCTAAACAAAAAATCACAAGATTTTCATAATCTTGTGATTCAATACCAGTTACCATCATTTTATTTTTCTAATGACCCTTACATTTCTACATTAAGCTTAGCTACTGACGATCCTTTTAATCTTTTGAAGGATTTTACCATCAATGGTATGACGAAAATCCCCATTGATTCGCACCCCTGAGCCAAAATGATAATATGGAGCACTCAGTGTTTCATGGATAAATTCAATATTGTTCAAAGTAAGTCCCGAACCTGGCATAATGACCGGTTTTTCAGTGTCAGTCACAGAGTCCCCCACCAAATTACGCAATGTTTGTAATCCTTCTATTACGCTAGGCTTACCCCCAGAGGTTAAAACTTGATTGATCTTAAGATGTGAACCGCAAAGAGATTTATAAATGTCTAATGGCATGGCTTCATCAATAGCACGGTGAAAGGTAACCGACATGCTGCCAGCTTCTTTTACTGCCATTTCAAGGATAGGAAAATCCACCGTTCCCTCTTCCGTTAATGCTCCGAATACAATTCCTGCTGCTCCTAATTCCCGGACAATTTTAATATCTTCTCTCATTGCCTCCCATTCTTCCTTCTGATAGACAAAGGTATAGCTGTGGGGACGGATCATCACCATAACAGGAATATTGACAGAATGGACAACCCGTTTAATGACTCCATAGCTCGGTGTTAATCCGCCTTCATCAATGGCTGTAACCAATTCAAGCCGATCCGCTCCATACGCTTCAGCCATTTGGGCATCACGCTCATTTAAAACAATCACTTCAATTTTGCTCATGCTTTATCCCTCATTCTTCCTTAGAAAAACCTTTTCATTTCGTTCTATCATTCTCAATAGATTTTGCTGGAATACTAGCTGCTCCCCTGCCGTTAAAGATGAAGACAGCAGCCGCTGACTGTGCTCTTTTAAAGCTGTTAATAGCTTATATAGCAGCTTTTCAACCGTTAAATCAATTTGCAGCAATTCACTTAACGATGCCATCGTAGCAGGGTTTATCTTAGGATAACTAAATTTTGTTTGTTCCTTTTTTAAAGAAATCTCATAAAATTGGCGGATTAAATCAGCGCGCTCGCTGCCGCTGCCAGATACACATAGATAGATTTGCACCGCCACCCCGCCGCGCAGCCGCCGCTGTGAGATGCCGGCAAATTTCTTGCCGTTTATACTTAGATCATAGCTTCCAGGGCAATAGGACCCGACAATCTCACGAGCTTCAATTTTATCGCCATTGTCACCAAGCATATATTTAATCAATTCGAGCATCGCATCATACCCGCGATTGATATCAATTCCTTTTTCTTGATCCGGGAAGATTAGTGAAATATTTAAGACATCTTGATCCAATACGACTGCAAGTCCTCCTGAGTTTCGGACAATGACATGGTAACCCTGTTCTCTCAAGAATTGCACACCGTCCTCTAAATACGGAAGCTTTGTATCTTGAATCCCAAGAACGATCGTATTGTGATGCACCCACGTCCGGGCAGTTGCCTGTGATTCATGCTTGCCCACACTTGCGCACAAGGTATCATCAATGGCAAATGAGTGCTTGGCCTCAAATTGCGGACCAAGACTGGATTGATCTATGATACGCCACTCAGGTTGACTGATTAATGACGCTGATGATGAAAGGTTCATACCATGTATTTCTCCCTTAACTTTTTACATTTTTGCCCCTCCATTATATCACTTTCAATTTACATAAGAGGAAGTTTTATTTGTATATCAAAATCTCAAAGAGTTCATTCACCGCATATCCTAGTAAAATACGGCAAATAATAATGATTAAATCTTAGCGTTTCTAGGTAGAGGGTGGTCATATGTGGAAAACGGTGGTTTCGTATCTTCCAGACTGGAAAATCTTTGTTCAGGGATTAATTGCATTATTCGTCCCATTTGTCATCTCCAGATTTTTCAATTGGGTTCGTACGTTTGAGGAAGAGTGATGAGAATGAAATGGCGAAAATCAAGCCGGAAAAAGCAATATTCTTCCGCTAAAAGTGATCAAGACCAGAAATCTGCGTTTTCTCAGGAAGAAATAAGTCAACTGACAGGGGATATAGACTCGGATTTGGAACATATCCAGCAAGAAATCGGCCACAATTCAGATATCCGCTTTCGAGAGTTTCACATCAGCCGTACCGGCATCAGGTCTGTGCTTATTTTTGTTGAAGGGTTATCCGATAAGGATTTCATCAACAAGCAAATTATGAAACCTTTGATGTCAGAGCTTACTGAAGACTATAAACAAGAACAATCCGCAATAAAAGAAAATAGCTTAAAAGAGTTTTTAAAAAATCATGTTCTTTCAATCAGTGATTTAAAAGAAGTCCAAAACATTCATGAAGTGGTATCAGAGGTTTTAATCGGCTCGACTGCACTATTAATCAATGGCTCGACTGGTGCCTTCATTTTTGCCACAACAAATATAAAAGCCCGGAATTTTGAAGAACCGGTATCAGAGGCATTGGTAAGAGGTCCACGGATCGGCTTCAATGAAAAGTTAAGCGATAATACCGCCCTTTTACGAAGCCATGGCAAAAATGAAAGCTTATCCATCATTCATTTTCAGGTAGGAAGCCGAGCAAAAAAAGGACTGGTCATTGTCTATATGGACGGGATTGCGGATCCAGATTTAGTAGAAGAGGCAAAGAAAAGAATCAAGAAAATAAAGATGGATCATGTAGCTGATTCAGGTTACGTAGAGCAGCTTATTGAAGATAATTATCTAAGTCCATTTCCGCAAGTACAGAGTACGGAGCGCCCAGACCGTGTCATAAGTGCTCTGATGGAGGGAAGGGTGGCAATTTTACTGGACGGGACACCTTTTGCTTTAATTGTACCGGTTACATTTAGCATGATGTTACAATCACCGGAAGATTATTATGAACGCTGGATTCCAGGAACGCTTATCCGAATATTGCGATTTGGTGCAGCGGTTATTTCATTATTGGGACCCTCCTTGTATATTTCGTTTATTTCGTTTCACCCCGGGTTGATCCCGACCAAGTTGGCCATTTCAATTACTGGAACGCGGGAAGGCGTTCCATTTCCAGCCCTTATCGAAGCACTTTTTATGGAGTTAGCTATTGAAATCATGCGGGAAGCAGGATTGCGACTGCCTAAACCGATTGGTCCAGCAATTGGGATTGTCGGAGGTCTTATCATTGGGGAAGCTGCTGTACAAGCAGGGATTGTCAGCCCTATCATGGTCATTGTGGTGGCTATTACCGCTATTTCCTCCTTTGCCATTCCACAGTACAGTACAGGGATTTCATTGCGATTCCTTCGCTTTGTGGTTATGTTTTTCGCAGCTGTATTTGGATTGTACGGGGTTCTTTTGTTTTTTCTCCTGCTATGCAGCCATTTGGTCAGGCTTAAAAGCTTCGGGGTACCTTATATCACTCCAGCAGTTCCATATCGCTTAAGCGACTGGAAAGATTTTATTGTACGTATGCCGTTCCAGATGATGAAACGCCGTCCGAAAATGATGCATCCAAAAGATCCCTCACGCAAATAGTTTACTCAACGAAAGGATGTGAAACAGCGATAATGATCAATCAAAAGGAAAAAATCACCACACAACAAGTTGCTGTTATCCTGAGTAATAGTATACTTGCTGTAGGGATTCTTACCTTGCCCAGAACTTCTGTTGAGAAGATGAAAACGCCAGATGTTTGGATATCCGTCATTTTGGGCGGGTTAATTGCGATTTTAGCAGGAATCATTATGGTAAAGTTATGTCAGCGTTTTCCCCAAAAAACCGTTTATCAATATAGTCAAGACATTGTCGGAAAATGGGCAGGCCGGTTTATTAGTCTGATTTTTGTTATTTACTTTTTTACGGTTTCTGCATTTGAAGTCAGGGCACTTGCAGAAGTAACCGGCTTCTTGTTGTTGGAAGGCACCCCTTCATGGGCTGTTATTATGCCATTCATGTGGGTGGGTCTCTATCTCATCATGGGCGGGATTAATCCGATGGCCAGGCTGTTTGAAATTATATTACCTATCACTGTCATCCTTTTTTTGCTGATTACGATGATGAGCTTTAAACTGTTTGAAATTGATCATTTACGCCCAGTATTAGGATCAGGAGTCATACCCGTACTAAAAGGCATAAAGACAACTACACTTGCTTTTACCGGAGTTGAATACATACTCTTCCTTATTGCATTTATGCAAAAGCCAAACAAGGCCGTAAAAGCCGTATTAGTTGGCATATCGATACCTATCTTCTTTTACGTGATAACCGTAATAATGGTCATTGGAGCATTTTCTGTCGACGGAGTGATATTAAGAACATGGCCTACTATTGATCTTATGCGAAGTTTTGAAATACCTGGTTTGATATTTGAGCGGTTTGAGTCCTTGCTGCTCGTAATCTGGATCATGCAGATTTTTACTAGCTTTACAATTGCCTTTTATATTGCTGCACTAGGACTTGCTCATCTTTTTCAAAAAAGCATTCATCCTTTTATTTATGTATTAATTCCGATTATCTACATCATTTCCACGATTCCAAAAAGTATTGATGAGTTATTTAAATTAGGCGATATCATCGGCACTATTGCACTGTACTTATTTGGTCTGCTTCCTCTGATTCTTCTTATTATTTCAAAATGGAGGGGTGGGAAGTATGGGGCATAGTAAGGTTCGTTTCCTTTTAAGCGTACTATTTGTTTTTCCCTTCCTTTCTCTGACTGGATGCTGGAGCAGCCATGAAATTGAAGATGTCGGCTTAAGTGTAGGCTTGGCATTAGATCAAGGAAAAGAATCTTCTATAGAGAAAGAGCTCAAGGAACAGGATGGATTATACCCCAAAAGGGATATTCTGACCCTGACCTATCAATTCGTTAATCCACATGGAGCGGAATCAAAAAGTGATGGGAAAGGTCAACAAAAAGCATATATTAATATTTCTGAAACTGGCGATTCCGTCCATCAAATGACTCGGGAATTTTCATTAAGAAGTCAGCGCCCCATTTTCAGTCAGCATTTAAAAGTCATTGTCATAAGTGAGAACCTGGCACGAAAATACAGTTTAGAACAATTACTTGATCAATTTCTCCGTGATAATGAGATTAGGCCCAGCTGTTTATTGCTTATAAGCAAAGGCCAGGCGAGCGTTACATTGGAAACAAATGCACCCGAAGAAATTCCAACCTTTCGGCTCATTGGCATTTCTGATAATGAATATCGAACAACAAAAATTTTAGCTCCGGTATCACTTGCAAAATTAGTGGGAAAGCTGCAATCAAGTTCCAGCTTTTTGTTGCAAAATGTGATCTCGACAAACGGAGAGGTGAAATTTTCAGGGGCAGCAGTGATTGAAGCAAAAAGTAAAAAGCTTCGAGGATTTTTGAATGAAGAGGAATTGGAAGGCTTAACATGGATTACTGGCATGGGAAAAGGCGGTTTAGTCAAAACCTTTGATAAAGAGACTGATCAGCAAATCCTTTATGAAGTAGAGACGATGAAAAGTAAAATCATCCCTCATGTAAAGGGAAACAACATTTCTTTTGATGTGAAAATTGAATCTGAGGGGCGTATATCTGAAAATTGGATGGTTTCAGAAGAAGAATCTAAAAGTACTTTTTTAAAGAATGCTGAAAAAGCAGCTGAAGAAAAGGTAAATTCATTAGTAGATCATGTGTTAAAACTTATGCAAGAAGATTATAAAGTGGACGTTGCCGGCTTCGGAAACCAATTGAGAATACATTACCCCCAAATGTGGGAGAAGGTCAAAAAGGATTGGGACCAAACCTTTAGCAAGGTACCAATTAAGTATAATGTCCAATTAACGATAACAGATTACGGATCTACAGAATTTAGCAAATAAAGAGGATGCCTCAGGAAGGGGCTGACCCTTTTGAGACATCCTCCTTTCTTATGAAATAAAATCGTTTTATGCCTGCGCCGCCGTTATCAATGCCAACTTATAAACATCCTCTGCATTACAGCCGCGTGATAAATCATTAACCGGTTTATTTAACCCTTGAAGGATAGGTCCCACCGCTTCAAAATTCCCTAAGCGCTGAGCAATTTTGTAGCCGATATTTCCAGCTTCCAGACTTGGGAATACAAATACATTTGCATCACCTTTCAGAACAGAACCAGGTGCCTTCTTTTCAGCAACAGAAGGAACAAATGCTGCATCAAATTGAAACTCTCCATCCAATGTTAAGCTTGGATTAAGCTCTTTGGCGATCTGGACGGCATCTGCCACCTTCTCTGTTTCAGGTGATTTTGCTGAGCCCTTTGTTGAAAAGCTTAGCAAAGCAACTCGTGGTTCAATACCGAACATTTTTGCTGTATCCGCACTCGCAACAGCAATTTCCGCAAGATCTTGGCTGTCTGGCGCAATATTGATCGCACAATCAGCAAATACATATTTCTCATCACCGCGAACCATAATGAAGACGCCGGAAGTCTTTTTAATTCCTTCCTTTGTTTTAATAATTTGCAACGCCGGACGTACAGTATCAGCTGTAGAGTGTGCCGCACCGCTTACAAGACCATGTGCTTTACCGACATGGACTAGCATCGTACCGAAATAATTTTCATCTAACAATATTTTACGCGCATCCTCTTCTGTTGCTTTCCCTTTACGTCTTTCAACAAATGACGCGACAAGCTCGTCCATTTCTGAATAGTTAGCTGGATCATAGATCTCAACACCGTCCAATGTTAAGTTTAACTCATTGGCTTTCTTTTGTACCTCTTGCTCGTTTCCAATAAGGATTGGCTGCAGAACACCTTCACCCGCAAGACGATTAACAGCTGTTAAAATTCGGTCATCTAACCCTTCTGGAAAAACAATTTTAATTTGTTGTCCGCTCACTTTTTCCTTTAATGTCGCAAATAAATCTGACATAAAAACCCTCCTTGATTCTCAAAATACTGCTTCCACAAACTAGAATACTCTACTTATTCCTAAATTCAAACCTCCCAAAACATTTAATAACGCTTACAACTGAAAAGTCTTTAATTTCAAAATAAACAAAAAAGTTAATAGGACTATACAATAGGTTCCCTCTAAAATTTGACCATATTCTTTTTCTCTTCGTTTTTATAAAGCACTGTATTTCTCACGATAAATTTCAAGTTTTATTCACATGGTCGGATGGACAAACTATGATATAGTTAAAAGTGTACATAGTGAATTTAAAATAGGAGTGAAAATAAATGAATGAAGCAGCACAAACATTAGATGGCTGGTATTGTTTGCATGATTTCCGTACGATCGATTGGTCAGCATGGAAGCTTTTAACAAGTGATGAACGTCAAGCTGCTATCCATGAATTTTTAGGGCTGATGGAAAAGTGGGAGAAGGCAGAGGATGCTGAGCAAGGCAGCCATACTCTTTATTCGATTGTTGGACAAAAAGCCGATTTCATGTTGATGATTTTGCGTCCGACAATGGAGGAGCTTAACGAAATTGAGCTAGAGTTTAACAAAACGAAGCTTGCTGAATTTACAATCCCTTCATATTCATATGTTTCTGTGGTTGAGCTTAGCAATTATTTAGCTGGCGAAAGCAATGAGGATCCATACCAAAATCCGCATGTTCGTGCAAGATTGTATCCAAAACTGCCGCAAGCGAAATACTCATGCTTCTATCCAATGGATAAACGACGTCAAGGTAATGATAATTGGTATTCTCTTTCAATGGAGGAACGCCGCCAATTAATGAAGAGTCATGGACTTATCGGCCGCTCCTATGCTGGTAAAGTGAAGCAAATTATTACAGGCTCTGTCGGCTTTGACGATTATGAATGGGGAGTCACACTTTTCTCTGACGATGTGCTTCAGTTCAAAAAGCTTGTCTATGAAATGCGCTTCGACGAGGTCAGTGCACGCTATGGAGAATTTGGTTCATTCTTTGTAGGCCATCTGTTAAGCTCTTCAAAACTCTATTCCTTTTTTCATGTGAAGTAATGATACTAAAACACAAACTGACTCAGAAAGCCTCCGAGTCAGTTTTTTATCTTTTGGAAAACACTTTCTCGTAAACTACTACTTCTCTTTTTTCTTTGTATGCCTTTGTTTCAACATAAACAAAGCCCATAGATTCCCAAAAGTTTTTTGCTCGCTCATTTCCGATTAATACCCCAAGTCGAATCGCTGATATCCCATTAAGCAGCAGTTTCTTTTCATATTCTTTATATGCTTGCTTGGCATAGCCTTTTCCCTGAAAGTCTTTATAAATCATAAGCAAACCTATCCAAGGAAAACCATCCTTTGGATTGTGATCTAAAAAATCAATAACGCCAATATAGCTGCTGCCACATTTAATAAATACACTTTGGGTCGATGAATTTAGAAATTCACCCTTTAATTCTTCCAAAGAGCGCGTTCCCCTTCCATGTTCTAATAGGTTATAACATTTATTTGAGTCAACAATTTCTTTGACAATACTCAGCTTCGTCCCTGTTATTTCTTCAAATGTGATGATTTGCATCTTTTCTCTCCTTGTATTTTTTCGTTAAAAGTCATAAGTTGTTTATCCCATACATACCTATGAATGAGCAAAGAATGATTGTAGAAATCCCTTTCGATTTTTCTACCATCTTGTGAGGAGGGTTAATGTATGGCTAAAAAAGTTCAAGCACAGCCTTATGGTTTTGATATGCAAGGAATGCCGGGAGTACAAGGAGTGCAAGCAGGTCAACAAATGCCGATGTTTCAGGGTGGAGGATATCAGCCATATCCTACATACCCATTTCCTGCCCAAAGCGGACAGCAATTCGGAATGCAAATGCAAGTTCCGCCATTCCCACAACAACAAACACCGTCCCAGCAAATACCTGGGATGCTGCCAATGGAAGAATCATATATTGAAAACATTTTACGTTTGAATCGTGGAAAAGTAGCGACAGTTTATATGACATTTGAAAACAACCGTGAATGGAATGCGAAGATCTTTAAAGGGGTAATCGAAGCAGCTGGCCGTGATCATATCATTCTCAGTGACCCACAAACAGGTATGCGTTATTTATTATTAATGGTGTACTTAGATTATATAACATTTGATGAAGAGCTGAATTATGATATTCAAGGCTTAGTTTCGTATCCTCCAAGATAACATATGAAGGCTGGCTCAAATTCAGCCAGCCTCTTGTATTAGTTATAGATATCGGATCGCGACATAGCCTAAAAGCAGCCATCCACCAAGAAAGGCAAGACCGCCTAAAGGAGTTATTGCTCCTAAAACACTAATTTGTGTCACACTTAAGATATACAAGCTTCCTGAGAAAAGGATAATTCCAATTAAAAACAACCAACCTGCTGTTGATAGTAATCCGACATTTGTCAATTTTTCTAATAAAAAGGCAACGACAAACAAACCACCTGCATGAAACATTTGATAGGTTACTCCAGTCTGCCATGTTTTTATGTACTTTTCTGGGATTTTCCCCTCTAATCCATGTGCCCCAAAGGCCCCCAACGCTACAGCTAAAAATCCGTTAATGGCTCCTAAAATAAGAAAAAGCTTCATCTTGTTCCATACCTCCCTTATTTCTTCCTCTTTCATCTTACCCTACTATTCCATGTTTTCAACTTTAAAATGGGGGAATTTATTGACGATTTCGCAACTATTGATATTATATGATTGCGCTGATCATTAAGGTGACAAACATAAGGTGAATAGGAATAGAAAATGTTCACTACCTTTATTCCTATTAAACGAAAAGCCAAGGCTTTTTTGAAAAAGCGCTTGGCTGTTAGATAAGTTTCCTCGACACTTTATGAGTCATTTATACCTTTGATACATCTGTAAATAAAATGGAAATTTCAACAATCATGAATCAACGAAGCAATAATCATTAAAGTAAATGACATTGGTAAGGATTTTATAGCCTTGAATTCTACCGAAAGCTTCTTTTGCTTCTTTTTCCGTATCAAACTCAAACATTTTGATGTTGTTCTTTGAATGAGCAGTGATGATCCACATGGAAAATCCCTCCAATAAATTAATATTTTTTAACCGTTTTTTCCATAGATCGAGAGGTATTTCCCCATTTATACCCATCCGCGCAAACGCGAAGCTTCAGCAGGCTTTTTAATTCCCACCATATAGGCAGCTAAACGCATATCCACTTGATGGGCTTGTGATGTTTGATAAATCGTTTCAAAGGATTCAACCATCACTTTTCTTAGTTTTTCATCCACCTCTTCCTCAGACCAATAATAACCTTGATTATTTTGAACCCATTCAAAGTAAGAAACGGTGACACCGCCTGCACTTGCCAAGATATCCGGAACAAGGAGGACTCCTCTTTTATCCAAAATTTTGGTTGCTTCAAGGGTAGTTGGTCCATTTGCTGCTTCTACCACAATCGAAGCTTTAATACGATGGGCATTTTTCGCAGTAATCTGGTTTGAGACAGCAGCCGGTACAAGAATGTCACACTCTTTTTCGAGCAGTTCTTGATTCGTTATGACATTTGTAAATAAATTTGTGACAGTGCCAAAACTATCGCGTCGTTCAAGCAAAAAATCAATATCAAGCCCTTCCGGATTATAAAGTGCACCATGTGCATCTGAAATCCCAATCACTTTTGCCCCTGCATCATGTATGAATTTCGCTAAAAAGCTTCCCGCATTCCCAAAGCCTTGAATCACGATTTGCGCACCTTGTAAGACGATGCCTTTTTTCTTTACCGCTTCTTCAATGCAAATTGTGACACCGCGGGCTGTTGCGGTTTCACGACCTTGTGAGCCTCCCAAAACAATCGGTTTCCCCGTAATAAATCCAGGGGAATCAAATTCTCGGAGACGGCTGTACTCATCCATCATCCAAGCCATAATTTGAGAATTCGTATACACATCAGGTGCTGGAATATCTTTTGTTGGTCCCACAATTTGGCTGATGGCACGAACATATCCACGACTTAATCTCTCCAGCTCCCCAAACGACATTTCCCTTGGGTCGCAAATAATTCCCCCTTTTCCCCCGCCATAAGGTAGATTGGCAATGCCGCATTTTAAACTCATCCACATCGACAATGCTTTTACTTCCTCTTCATTTACTTCAGCATGGAAACGCACCCCACCTTTTGTAGGCCCTACTGCATCGTTATGTTGGGAACGAAAACCGGTAAACACTTTGACTGAACCATCGTCCATTTTGACAGGTATGCGAACTGTTAGCATTCGAATAGGCTCTTTTAATAATTCAAATACTTCGTTTGAATAGCCTAATTTATCTAGAGCTTTTTTAATAACAGTCTGTGTGGAAAAAAATAAATTCAATGATTCTTTTTCTAGTTTCTGTTCTTCGGATAATTTCTCTAAAACCTTTGTTGTAGACATCCTATCGCCCCCATAAATAGTAGAATGAAACATTTAATCCTATCCTTTATTTTCGTTTCTTTACGTCTTAAGACAGGACTATGCGAATTTTTTCAATCGCCCAATCAAGATCCTTCTTTGAAATCACAAGCGGCGGTGCGAATCGAATCACCGTCTCATGCGTTTCTTTACATAACAATCCCTCTTCTTTTAGTTTTTCACAATATGGACGGGCAGCTTCCTGCAGCTCCACTCCAATAAACAGTCCTCTTCCTCTTACTTCTTTCATGAGAGGATTCCTGATTTCGGATAATTTTTGTTTAAAATATTGACCCAATTCCAGTGAGCGCTCCTCTAACTTTTCTTCTTCAATTACATCAAGTGCAGCAATGGACACCGCACAAGCAAGTGGATTTCCGCCAAATGTGGAACCGTGGGAACCTGGGTTAAAAACGCCCAAAATGTCTTGATTCGCCACCACACAAGAAATGGGAAACACTCCGCCCCCAAGTGCTTTTCCTAAAATCAACATATCAGGGTTCACGTTTTCCCATTCACAAGCAAACATTTTCCCTGTACGTGCTAAGCCAACTTGAATTTCATCCGCGATAAATAATACATTGTTTTCTTTACACACATCAGAAGCTGCTTTTAAGAATCCTTCCGGTGGGAGCACAATTCCCGCTTCTCCCTGAATTGGCTCAATTAGAAACGCTGCTGTGTTCGGTGTAATTGCTGCTTTTAATGCTGAAATGTCCCCATACGGAATTAATTTAATCCCCGGTAACATCGGACCAAATCCTCTTTTATATTCAGCTTCTGATGATAATGAAACGGCTGTCATCGTACGGCCATGAAAGTTTCCTGTGCATGCAATGATTTCCGCTTGGTTCTCTGCAATTCCTTTTACTTCGTAACACCAGCGGCGTGCTGCTTTAACCGCTGTTTCTACAGCTTCTGCACCTGTGTTCATTGGAAGGGCCATATTTTTGTTTGTCAACTTACAAATTTTTTCGTACCATGGGCCAAGCTGGTCATTATGAAAAGCACGGGATGTTAAGGTTACTCGATCTGCCTGAGCTTTTAACGCCTGAATAATTTTAGGGTGACAGTGTCCTTGGTTTACCGCTGAATAAGCACTTAGCATATCCATATATTTGTTGCCTTCCGGATCCCTTACCCATACACCTTCCGCTTCAGAAATAACGATTGGCAGCGGATGATAGTTATTCGCTCCGAAATGTTCTGTTTGATCAATTATTCTTTTTGTGTTTGTGATCGTTTTAGTCATCTTTTTTCCTCCTGTTAAGCAAGTGTGTCTATAGCTCCTTTTTAAGAGCAGTAATTCGCATTAAACCTGTAAATGGTTCAATGAATGGATGGTTAAGACATCCGTTGATCTTCCTCCTTTTATCTGCGCAATGATAGTAATTGCAAGTTTCATGCCAACTATCATTTATAGCGTTAAAGTATGGGAAGCTGCCAATTCCCTTTGCCTTTTTATAGAAAACAGAGGTATTTTCGCAAAAATTTTTTGCACAAAAAGATGTATAGGATTAACTCCAAGGATAAACTAGGTTTAAAAAATTTGCGCATTAAAGAAATTGGGATTGAATATTGCCAATTTTTTTTGCTATTTTATAGAAAACTAGTATTCATTTACGCCATACTATTTTTCTTGTGTTTTATGTATTCGCAAAAAAGGCCTGAATGCCTGGATAAGGGAGAATCAAATCATGGTAGAAAAATTGAAACAAACGATACAAGCTCTACAATACGTGAATCGTATGTATGAAAGAATTATGGATGAAGTAGATGTTGGGATCCATGCAGTAGACGAAACAGGAAAAACCATCATATATAACAAAAAAATGATGCAAATGGAGTCAATGGATAGTAAAGATGTATTAAATAAAAACTTATTGGATGTTTTTATGTTTAAAGAAAACCAGGAAAGCACTCTCGTTCAAGCGTTACAAAAAGGAAAAGAAACCATTAATGTAAAACAAACGTATTTCAATAACAAAGGGAAAGAGATTACAACGATTAACAATACGCTTCCTATTTTAGAAAATGACAAAATTCAAGGCGCGGTCGAAATTGCGAAAGATGTGACGAAGCTAGAACGCTTGATCAGAGGGAATATAAAGAGAAAAGGAAATACGAGATACACCTTTGATAGTATCATCGGGAGCAGCCCTTCAATAAAAGAAGTAATTGAATGCGCAAAACGAGCTACTCGCACCTCTTCTTATGTACTCATCGTCGGTGAGACCGGAACAGGGAAAGAATTATTTGCCCAAAGTATTCATAACGGCAGCAGCCGTTCCGCCGCTCCCTTCATTTCGCAAAACTGCGCAGCCCTTCCTGATAGTTTAATAGAAAGCCTTTTATTCGGAACAAAGCGCGGGGCATTTACAGGTGCTACTGATCATGCAGGATTATTTGAACAAGCAGAAGGAGGAACCTTACTCCTTGACGAGATAAATTCATTAAATCCAAACCTTCAAGCTAAACTATTGCGTGTCCTTCAAGAAAAGACGATTAGACGTATAGGTGATACACAAGATAGACCTGTTGATGTACGAGTCATCGCTAATATCAATGAGGATCCGATTGATGCCATCGCTAATAATAATTTACGAAAAGACTTATATTATCGCCTTGGGGTAGTGACCCTATTTATTCCCCCGCTACGCGAAAGAAAAGAAGATATTTCATTTTTAGTCCAAAGCTTTATTGAGAAGTACAATGAATTGTTTCAAATGGATGTAAAAGGGTTAGATGATGAGGTCATTCAGTCATTCCTTGCCTACGATTGGCCAGGAAATGTCCGAGAACTGGAACATATTATTGAAGCTGCTATGAACATCATGATGAATGAAGAAATGATTAAGTACTCACATTTGCCTTTCCATTATCGAAATAAATGGCAGATGAAAGAGAAAACCATTCCTGCTACTGGAGTTGAATCTTTTTTTCATGATAAGACGAATACAACTATCCATTTAAAGGACCAGCTGGAATCATTTGAAAAGTACTGTATTGAGCATGCCCTAAAACAAAACGATTATAACATTTCTCGAACAGCTAACCTCCTTGGCTTAAGCCGTCAAAGCTTACAGTATCGGATGCGAAAACTGAATGTTATCATCAGGTAAAAATTTCTTAAGGCTGTTTTCACAAACTTTGTTGCTATTTACTAAGTAGTGCGGAGGTGATTTCCGCTCCAGATGCTCGCTTTCCGCGGGATGGGCGGTAAGCCTCCTCGACGCAAACGCTTGTGTGGTCCCACCTGTTCCGCTGCTCTGGCAGGAATCTCACAACCAGCTCCAATCAACCCTAAATAGTCCCTATTTAAAACAACCTGCTCTTAAAAAAGACCTTTCTAAAAAATCGATTAAAAAGGTGCCTAGACGGTTTCCCGGCACAAATATCATGTCATTTTGAAACGTGTACGTTTTATGTTGAGATTTTAAATCCTATGAAACTCCTCACTTTTTTGCTTCATCCCCCTCGCAAAATTTTTTTTGCATCCCCTGCAAAAATTTTAACTATCACCTGCAAAATTCCCATCAATTTTGTTCATTAACTTTCAAAAATTCACCTCTTTACAATTTGGCACGGAACTTGCATCATTAAGAGTAATGCCAAGTATATTGTTGTTTACAAATATCTAAATATTGGAAACGCTTTCAAATTAATTACAAGGAGCGAATTAAATGTCATTAGAAGCTAACAAAACAAATGAATTAAAAAGAAGCATGAAGGCAAGACATCTTTTCATGATTTCTTTAGGAGGATGCATCGGGACAGGCTTTTTCCTTGGTTCCGGCTATACCATTCAACAAGCGGGACCGACTGGCGCAATCCTTTCTTACATCGTTGGTGGATTAATCATGTACTTAACGATGCTTTGTCTCGGTGAACTTTCTGTTGCAATGCCGGTTTCCGGTTCTTTTCAGACATATACGACGAAATTTATCGGTCCCGGTACAGGCTTCGCTATCGGTTGGCTTTACTGGTTGGGATGGGCAGTAACTGTTGCGCTTGAATTCCTGTCAGCAGGGCAACTGATGCAAAGGTGGTTTCCTGATTCTCCGGTTTGGATGTGGTGTGTACTCTTTGGTACATTGATTTTTCTGCTTAACGCTTTATCAGCAAAAGCATTTGGCGAAACCGAGTTTTTATTTTCAAGCATCAAAATATTGGCCATCTTAATGTTTATCACAGTCGGCGGTGCTGCTATGTTCGGTCTGATTGATATGGAGAGCGGAAAAGATGCCCCATTTTTATCAAACTTTTTCACAGAAGGTCTTTTACCTAACGGGGTTACAGCACTTCTTATCACAATGATTGCCGTCAATTTTTCCTTTCAGGGCACTGAATTAATTGGTATCGCTGCTGGGGAAAGCGAAAACCCAGAAGAAACAATCCCTAAATCGATTAAACAAACCGTTTGGAGAACACTTTTCTTTTTCGTTTTATCCGTGTTTCTTCTCGCAGGCATCATTCCAATGGAGGAAGCGGGAGTTGTTGAAAGTCCATTCGTTGTTGTTCTAGATAGCATCGGCGTGCCTTATTCAGCAGATATTATGAATTTCATCATTCTTACAGCCCTATTATCAGTTGCAAACTCTGGCCTCTATGCGGCAACACGCATGCTTTACTCTCTATCAAGAGAAGGCATGGCAAGTCCGAAGCTAGGCAAGGTCAATCACAAAGGGGTGCCATTTAATGCCCTAGTTATCACACTTGCAATCGCTTGTTTATCTTTACTTTCAGGTTTCTTCGCTGCAGAAACTGTATTTGTTTGGCTGCTCTCCCTTGCAGGATTGGGAGCTCAAATCGGCTGGATTGCCATCACGGCCTCTCAGATCGCATTTAGAAGAAAATTCATACGTGAAGGCGGAAACGTGGAGGATTTAAAATTTAAAACACCACTCTATCCGATCGTTCCCCTCATCGCATTACTAGCAAACTGCATCGTTATGATCAGTCTGGCATTTGATCCAGAGCAAAGGCTGGCACTCTATTTCGGAGGAGCGTTTTTCACAGGTTGCTATGTCTATTATCACTTCATGGTAAAAAAGAAACAGCGGCTTTCTTCAACAAAACAAGAGGTGGAATTACAATCAAATAAAAAAATGATCATTTGACCTTGATTTTATGGAAAGGATCTTACAATTAAAGATCCTTTTTTTGCCGATTAAGACGCTAGAGTCATTAAATTTATATCCTATCGTAAAGTTAATTATTATTCTTTTTAAAAAGTCGAACGTATCCTAAGAAAAGCGTATGGCACTAGCATTCGCCGACAAGTATAAGGAGAATAGGAATAGAAGGTCTTTCATCCCTTTTTGTCTAGACCCTAGAGGTAATCAAAAACTAGGGCGTCCTGATCTCTTGACTGCACTTGCATGTCCTGAGCTTGACCGATGATGCCTGGAGCTTGACACAAAAAACAAAGAACAAAAAGTTATACTTTCTTAAGCTTTTAAAAAAAGAGCCATAAACTTGGCTCTCCTTAACGGTTTTGTAAATAAACCTTCAACACATTTGCAATGTCTTGTTCATTTTTTACTGTGTTTATATAATAATGATCGCCATCCAAATAGGATTGAAATTGACTGTAGCCTTCATTCATTAAAAAATCGTCAATATCCTGTACAGATTCCTGTGCGGTCAGCAAATATTTCTGACCAATGAAATCTTGATTCACATAGACATCATATCGATCATGTGATAATTGAGTAGGTGAGGGACCATTAAAAATCCCCATATTAAACCTTGTTCTCCCCATTCCAAATAAGTCATCGTAAGTCATATTCATAACCTCCAGTTAAATTGTTACTATTCATTTTGTCCTGATTAAGTTAGAATATGATGGATTTCTTTGGAACTACCGATTGTTAAAAATCAAACAGGGAATCTCCATTTGCATCCTCTTCCTTGTAACGTGTGGAGGATATGCCAGATTGTTGGTTTGCAGTTGTTGAATAATTCCCCATCATTTTTTGCAGCTCTGCAGGGTTAATTTCATTTGGTTTTGGTGAAGGTATACGTAATGAGCTACTAGACGTATCATCTTCTAAGATAATTTCACATAAAGAGCGGATGACGACAAGCTTTTCCCTTAATTCTTTATCTGTTTCTGAATTTTTTGCTTTTACCAGCTCCTCCTCCATTTTTCCAAGGAGCTTTGATACATGTATATTCACTAAAAAACCTCCGTTTACTTGCTCGCCTTTGGTTCATACTTCAAGCATGTGATTCCTGATGATTTTTTTACCATTATCGCCGGTCTGCTCGCTGATTTAAATCCATATGCTCGGCAGCCATTGGGAAATGCAGGATCCCAAGTAATATAAAAATGTCTGCACTTTATACAATTTACAGCTTGTTCTTTCACTAGTTTTAACTCCTTTTATAAGGCTGATACTTGATTTAAGGCTGTTTTCGTAAACTTAGTTGCCATTGAACAAGGTTTTGGATAGGTTGATTTGCGCTCCAGGTTGCTCGCTTTCCGCGGGGCGGGCGGTTTAGCCTCCTCGGCTTACAGCCTGTGGGGTCTCACCTGTCTCGCTCCAATCAACCTTAAATAGTTTTGTGCATAAAAACTATTTAAAAAACAACAATCTTTTAGAAAAGATCCTAATTTAGACACCAATTAATTTCTTTAATATGACTTTGTTTTAAATAATCGTTTGTTTTTGAAAATGGTTTGCTGCCAAAAAACCCTTTTCTTGCTGAAAATGGACTTGGGTGTGGCGATTCAATAATGAAATGCTGGGACGATGTGATGAATTTCTTCTTCTCTCCTGCGTGTCTTCCCCACAAAATAAACACAATTGGCTGTTCCCGTTGATTTAACTGTTTGATGACTTCATCGGTGAAAAGCTCCCAGCCCTTGCCTTTATGGGAATTAGCCGTTCCTTTCCTTACAGTTAGAACAGTATTTAACAGCAGCACCCCTTCATGCGCCCATTTTAGTAAGGAACCGTTTGACGGAGGCTGACAGCCGAGATCCTCCTGAAGCTCGATAAAAATATTTCGTAATGATGGCGGCTGCTTAACATCCGGCTGCACGGAAAAACTTAGTCCATGTGCTTGTCCGTCACCATGGTAAGGGTCTTGTCCAAGTATAACAGCTTTTACTGAATCATAGGGCGTTTTATTAAATGCCTCAAACATATTTTCCCATTTTGGAAAAACAGTTCCTTGCCTATATTCCTCATGTAAATATTGGGTTAGTTTTTGAAAATATGGCTTCTCAAATTCACTCTTTAATACTTCAGTCCAATCAGAATGTAGTAATTGCTTCATCCGATTACCTCCTTTGGTTCCACTAATCGTGAACGAAGAGGCTGTCCGTTCCAAACGATTTTCGTTTTCGCTTCACGCTGCTTCATCTCAGGCTCCTCTAAGAGAACAAAGAAATTTTTTATAGGTAAATCACCAAGCTGGTGCTTGTCACATAGTTTTCTTAGGAATTGCTTCCGCTTATCATTCAAATCTGCTGATTGATTCGTTCCCGTTTCAGAAAAAGCATAGATGACACTTGCTATAGGCATTCGTTTTACTCGGCATACCTGAGCAGCACGCAGAAAAAAGTCCCAGTCCCAGTAATTATGAACTTCAGGGTCAAATAAACCAATTTGATCATGAAGTTCCTTTTTATAGGCACTGCCTGAAGGAATATAGGTCGAGAATTTTCTCATTTCCTCAAGGTCATACTTATAAGCAAATGGACGTCTCGCCAAAGGATAACGGGTTGCCCCCTTTAATTCAAAGCTGACAATTTCCGCATCAGCATAAACAAAATCAGCTTCTTCAAGCTCCTTTTGAACCTGTTCAATATGCCTCTCCGTAAAATAATCATCATCATCACAAAGCATGATGATATCACCTGTTACATTTCTTACACCAATATTTCGCGCATGAACATGCTTTACATTATCCTCTAGCTCGATCGCCTTAATTGGCAATTCCTGATAAAGTTCTACTAATGGAACAATGCTCGTTCCTGCATCATTAACAATAATAATTTCATGTGGCGGCACTGTTTGGTTGGAGATCGATTCAAGAAGCTCAGCAAGTTCTATTAATCTATTGTAGGTTACAATTACAATCGATATTTTCATTTTTATCACCTCATATCTATTCTTTATTTTAACAAGGTTTAAGTATTTCATATAGAGAAAGTATCACCTGGTACTTTCTCCCTATTTTCTCTTATCCATGTTTTTATCACAATAAGACGGGTATGTTCAAAGTAACAACGAAAGGGAGATGAAAAAATCATGAAAACTTATGTTGTTGAAAATGGTGTACAAGCTACAGAAGCAATTCAAAATCTTGAAACTCAAGGCTATAACAGAGATGACATTTATTTATTCGCACATGATTTAAAACGCTCCAAGCATTTAACAGAAAATACAGAGACAAACAATATTGGTTTGAAAGAAGAAGGGCTTTTTGAATTAATGGCAAATGCGTTTCGCTCACGCGGTGACGAACTTCGCGCCAGGATGTCATCATTAGGCGTTTCCGAAACAGAAGCGGCACAGCTTGAAAGAGAATTGGACGAGGGGAAAGTTGTAATAATTGCTCAATAGTAACAAAAGTGAAAGCACCTTGCTCAGTCGCTTTCGTTTTCTATCCGATAAACGGAACTAGACACTAATAATAGTTAAACTTTAAAACAACATAATGGGGCTGCCCTATTGGCAGCCCCATCTTTTATATCCAATGCTTTGGATATTGTCTTGATTGAAATAAATTATTATAAAACAATGAGATAAGGACTAATAAAAGACTACTTACGACCATACATGGAATAAATCCCCAGCCTGCCCCGGAATTAATCGCAACGATGGCACTAGCTGCTGCTGGAGGATGAATGGTGTTTGTGATGACCATAAGAATAATCACGATCGCTAAAGTTATCCCAATAGTCAGAAAACTACGCCCGAAAAGTTCCCAAATAGTTAGTGAAGCAAAGGTTGCCAGAAAATGACCGCCAATGATTTGTCTCGGTTGTGAAAACGGCCCATTATGAGCACCAAAAATTAATAAACAGCTGGCTCCAATTGGTCCAAGCGCCATCGGATAACCGATCGAAATGGCAAGGATACTGATGAGGCTCATTGCAATCAAACAACCGATTGCTGAAATCATTAAATCCACATAGTTTAAGTTGGTTTTATATTTTGCCTCACCTCTCATTTTCTTTATATAAGTACCGAACCCAATTGGGAAAGAACCAACCTCAGCTCTTCTCACTTTCTCTATATTCATCTGTTCCCCCTGCTTTATAAAATCGCCACTAGTTTGTCAGTTTTTCTCACAGATAAATTTTATTTTAATCGATTATTCTGACAAAATAAAGAGAAAATTTGAGATTTTCTGTACGCCTATTCGTTTTCTTGCAACTTATTTATCCTTTCTACATCCATCCATACTACAGCAAGTATTCGTTACGACTCCATTTTCGTTAAATATTATAAATAAAATCCTCTGGTAATACTCTCTTTAAGAAATGTTGAGTTCTTTCTTCTTTTGGTCTTGTGAACATTTCCATAGGAGAGTTCTCTTCAACAATGACACCGCCATCCATAAAGATAACTCTGTTTGCTACATCCTTTGCAAAGGTCATTTCATGTGTAACAACTAACATAGTGATCCCTTCTTTTGCAATAGTTTTCATAACAGTTAATACTTCACCGACTAATTCTGGATCGAGAGCAGAAGTTGGTTCATCGAATAAAATAATATCTGGTTTTAAGGCAATGGCCCTTGCAATACCTACCCTCTGCTGCTGGCCGCCAGACAGTTCCTTGGGATAGGAATTGAATTTATCTGCTAATCCTACTTTAATCAATGCCTGTTTACCAATCTCATTTGCTTCTGCTTTCGGAACCTTTCTTCCAATAATAAGACCTTCTGTTACATTCTCTAACGCCGTTTTATTATTAAACAAATTATAATTCTGAAACACAAAAGCGATCTTTTGCCTGATTTGATGAATTTGTTTCCTTGATGCTGATTTGAGACTTACATCAATATCCCCAAAAATCGCCTGCCCTTGATCTGCCCGTTCAAGAAAGTTGATGCACCGAAGTAATGTCGTTTTTCCAGAACCACTAGGACCAAGAATGACGACAACATCCCCTTTATCAATCTTTAAATCTACCCCTTTCAAAATCTTATTCTTACCAAAGGATTTATGAATATTTTTAATCTTTAACATGATTCTGCCTCCCATTATAATCTTAGGCATTGACTGCTTGATACTTTCTTAACCGTTTTTCGTACAGCTTAAATAGGTATTCGACAAAGCTGCATAAAATGAGATAGACAAAAAAGATATCAATGTAAGCTTCAATATAATTGTAACCAACATTGGCTGCTACTTGGGCTTTTAACGTAATCTCTTCCAATGACAAAGCATAGCCCAAAGAGGTGGCTTTAATGAGATTGACTGTTGCTGTACAAATATTGGGCAAGGCAACCACTAATGTCTGTGGAATGATAATTCTTCTAAAGGCTTGCATATTGTTCAAACCAACTGAATATGCAGCTTCCAGCTGCCCCTTGCTTACAGTGCTAATAGCGGAACGAAATACTTCTATTAGAATTGCAGTTGTATTCAAGGAAAAAACAATGAATGCGTACCAGATTGGATTAATATCATAGATGCTCATTTTAACATGATACTTTTCAACTATTGGGTTCAATAGTAATGGGACACTAGTAAAAATAATGAAAATTTGTACAATGACAGGTGTCCCTCTTACAAACGATACATAAACTCTTACAAGTTGGCTAATGACTGGAATACGATTGATCCGAGACAATGCCAGCAAAAACCCTAAGGGTAAGGCAATTAGTAATGAAACAAACGTAATGATCAATGCTGTAGGCACTCCAGATAATGCTGTAAAGAATGTATTAACTAAAAACTGATAATCCAAACCGACTAACACTCTGTCACCCCCTTATGTCGTTTTTATTACCTGTTTACCTTTACCAAATACTTTTTCTAATTTGGAGAAGAATTGATCAATGAAGATGGATAGTACCCAATATATGAGCGATAATGCAAGGTAAGTTTCTAGTGAATGAGAATTAAAGTTATTTGAAATAATAAGACTGGCCTTTCCCATAATATCAACCAAACCAATGGTATAGGCTAAAGAACCTTCTTTCATTAATTCAAGCAAGCTATTTCCGAAGTTTGGTAATGCTACTACAAATGCTTGTGGTAAAACAATTCTCCTAAATGCCTGTGTGGGACTAAGCCCTACACTAACCGCTGCCTCATATTGACCTTGGTCAATCGCTTCATAAGCTGTTCTCATCACTTCTGACATTAATGCACCAAATTGAAGGGAAAAGGTGATCACAACAAAGACAGCAGTATGAAGAATATTCAAGTCTGTACCAAAATTACCGGCTATGGCCGGAAGTCCGTAATAAACCAAAAATAAGAGAACAATTGAAGGTGTACATCTTAATATTGTGGTATAACCATTGGCTATTTTTTTTGCAATCTTACTTGTTCCCAGCTTCATTACGACTAAGATAAAACCTAAAACTGTTCCGAACAAAACTGATAGTCCTGAAACCATAAATGTTACTTTTAAAAATGGAATAAGCTGTGGTATGGCTTCCCAAATGTAGGTAATATCAAAATACTCTTGCATAAGCCACCTCCATTTTTGATTCCCCTTGTGTGGAAATCATATATTTTCATAGTTTAGGAGCCCAATGTACAAAAACTTGGAATACATTTACCTTTTGACGGTATCCAATAGGTTAAATAAATCATGATTATAGAACTTAACCATCAGTTCGTTTGTTTTCTTTTCCTCTTTTATTTTTTTGATTGCTTGATCATAGGCATCAGCAAATTCTTGTTCTTTTTTGTTGAATAAGGGCCAAGTCTTAATGACGGCAAACTCATTGTAAACAACGTCATTAACTAAATTATGATATGGACCATCCTTTGCAAGAACTTGCTTTTCATAAGCGGCCCCTATATAAATGCCACCATCTACACGTCCTTCATTTACCCATTGAGCAACATCCACTGAGAACGCATCTCCAGCTTCTAGTTTTACTTTATTGTCAGGATTAGCTTGGTTATATTCATCCACAATGGTATATTGGGCATTGCTAGCAGCAATGGGAGCCAAAGAAAGATCAGCTTTAGCAAAATCCGATAAATCCTTTATGTCTTTATTTTCCTTTTTTAACAAAAGACCAACGCCGCTCAGGCCAAGGAATTCTTTAGGAAAAATAAAATTCTTCTTTCTTTCCTCTGTGAACCAGGCATTTTTTACACCTACTTGATATTTCCCTTGTTGGACTCCTATCAATAAGTCCTCACTTGAGGTTGGCACATATTCGAATTCATATTCCGGCAGTGCTTGATCAACCAATTTTAAGACTTCAATTTCATATCCTGTTGGATTTCCATCCTCATCAATGTATCCTATTGGTTTTCCTCCTTGGTCAAATGCAACTTTTACTTTTCTAACTTCTTTCCCAGCCGCTGCTGAATCTGATTTTACTCTGGTTGTCGTATTTGAGCCGCACCCTGAGATTATGGTTACTAAGGCAATTCCTGCAGCTGCGATTTTTAAAAATTTATTCATTTTCATGGTCTTTTCCTCCCCTATTGTTGAATAGCTGTTTGCGCTAATTTTGATATGGTTAGATCATCCATTGGCGGATTATGCAATCCTGCTCTTACATCTCTGTAGTAACGTTGCAATGGATTTGACAATTGTAAGCTTTTTGCTCCGACTATTCGCATGGCTTTGTCGACAACAGTAATCGCTGCATTTGTCACAATATGTTTGGTAACAAGCGCTCCGTTGGTCATTTTTTTAATACGCTGCTCATCAAGGTAAGCTTCTGCAGCACCATATAGTGCAAATCTTGCTTTGTATAACTCCAAGTCTATCTCGCCTATTAATGCTTGCACATTCGGCAGCCCGGCAATGGTGCCCTCTATACTATTTGGTGAATGAGTATTAGCAAATTGCACGGCATAGTCCCTGGCTGCCTGAGAAATTCCTAAATAGGTTGCCGAAATTAGGAGACCCCATCCATTAAGTTTGAAGCCAGTCTGATAACTTGGAATTTCTACTAAGTCAGACTCATCAACTGCTACGTTCTCTAATACTAGATCATGGCTGCCTGTGCCACGCATAGCGATTACATTCCAATTTTCTTGGATTGATAGACCTTCAGCTTCTTTCGGAATAAGAAAAAAACCTACCGTTTCCTTTTCTTCTATCCAAGCAGATGTTAAAAAATAATCTAGTACAGGTGAGCAGGTTGTATAACTTTTACATCCATTAATCACCCATTTTCCATCTACTTGTTTCGCATTTGTTCCTGGCCGTCCTCCACGAATGGGGCTTCCTGTAGCAACTTCACTCACCGCCCTGTTAATGATGGCGCCATTATTCACTTCATCAGCAAGATAGGCTAACTTTTCTGGATGCCAATTTCGATTTTCAAATAATTCTCCAACCGTCATTAATGTCCAGCCAATAGATAATGCTGTACTCCCATCATAGCTTCCCAGTTTTTCTTGTAAAAGAATGGCATCATATAGAGAAAATCCTGCACCACCGAACTCTGTTGGCAAAGTTAATTTGGTATAACCCATGTTTCGTAATGACTGAATATTTTCATAAGGGAAACTACCCTCCTCGTCAATGAGGGAGGCACGTTCTTTAAAATCCGTTTCTAATGGAGACAGACGTTCAATCCACTCACGTTGTTTACTATTTTTTATAAATAATTCTTGCATACCTTTGGGCCTCCTAACTCTTTTAAATAAAAAAGACTACTCCCCTTAATAATGGAAGTAGCCTTCAGTTGACTGATTAGCTAAGCTCATATGATAAAATTATTTTCCAAATATTATAAATATACTACATATCATAAATAACACTATTCCCATTTGTCAACTAGGAATTTTAATTTATATCATCAATCAGATGGAGATTTACTGAAAATATTTTATATCGACACCTTCATTTAGTTATTACGTAACGCTAATAAATATCTTGACACCAAAAAAACCCCCTTACAATTAAGGAGGCCCATACATTATATAAAGATTAGGGGGGGATGTACTATCATCATCGCCAGATTACCATTATCTTATACTAGCAACTTTCAATTTATTTGACTTTTTTCTGTAATTCTCTAATAAACCGTTTAAAGCCTTCCTGACCTGACTGATCCCGCTTAAAAACACCAGCATGCTCAAGAATCGTAGCAAAGACTTGGCCAACTTCCTCTAATAATGTTGGATAGGCCGTATTTTGATCTAAATGCGGATGATTCACTTTTATCTTTTTCGCCCATTCATAATGCTTGGACAGCTCTTCATCTTCCTGAATGCTAGTTAACTCATGTTCATTCACAAGAACTGTTGCTAGTTTTTTCAGTTCGTCTAAGAGTCTGCCTGGCAGCACCGCTAAGCCCATTACCTCAATCAGTCCGATATTTTCTTTTTTAATATGATGGACCTCTTGATGTGGGTGGAAAATACCCAGCGGATGTTCATCACTAGTTCGATTATTTCGCAACACGAGATCTAGCTCAAATAGACTTCCTCTTCTTCTAGCAATCGGTGTGATCGTATTATGCGGAGTTTCGCCAGAAAATGCGAGAATTTCAACCGATTCATCACTATAATTCTTCCACTCCTGCAAGATTTCATCTGCAGCATTGATCAAATCTTCTGGATGTTCTCCTTGCAGCCTTAACACAGACATTGGCCACTTCACAATCCCTAATTCGACGGAAGGATATTTTTCAAGCGTAAAGGCGTATTCTATCTCTGCTACCTCCATTGGAAACGTATGATGTCCGCCTTGGAAGTGATCATGACTTAAAATTGAACCGCCAACGATCGGCAGGTCAGCATTTGAACCAAGAAAATAGTGAGGATAGTGCTTAACAAAATCAAGCAGCTTGACAAATGTTTCCCGTGAAATCTTCATCGGTTTATGTTCGCCGGAAAGGACAATCGCATGCTCATTATAATAAACATATGGCGAGAACTGGAGGAACCACTGTTCATCATTTAGTGTTACCGGAATGATCCGATGATTTTGCCTAGCTGGATGATCCAAGCGTCCGGCATATCCAACATTTTCTTTACAAAGCAGACAGGTTGGGTATTCGCTTTTTTGCAGGCTTCTAGCAGCGGCAATGGCTACAGGATCCTTCTCAGGCTTTGACAAATTGATTGTCATTTGCAAATTGCCATACTCTGTGTGAGCTAGCCATTTTTCATTTTTCGCAATGCGATCTGTGCGAATATAATGAACATCTTGTGAAAATTGGTAGAAAGATTCGGTCGCTTTTTTCGGTCCATCTTTCCTTACCGTTTCTTGAAAGCGGCGAATAACCTCTCCCTGTGATGGGACAAAACATCCCATGATCTTTGTATCAAGTAAATCACGATATGTTACCGTGTTTTCAGGCAAAAGGTTATTCACAGCAGCCCAGTCTAATATGTTTTCTAAAATAGCTACCGGTGAAGTAAGCTTCTCTTCTTCTTGGACTGTTACCGCTTTAAAATCATCTAATTGTAAAACCTCTAGTACTTTGTTGCGTGTTAAAGGAACGTCCCACTCAGAAATAAGCTGTTGCTTCAATCCAAATTGCACTAATCGTTCAATTTCTTGATAAATATTAATAGACACGTCATCATCCCCTTGTAGCATTCTCTAGCATGATGTTGCAAGACGATCTGGGCTGTCTCGTAAGGATCTGACCTTTAAATTTTGAGACAGCCTCTTTTTTTATGCTGATCTTATTTTTCGTACCCGCGCGGGTTCTTTTGAAACCAATTCCAAGCACTCTCGATAATTGTGTGAAGGTCAGCATATTTTGGTTTCCAGCCAAGCTCATTGATCGCTTTTTCAGATGATGCTACTAAGATTGCCGGATCACCTGCGCGACGAGGAGCTACCTCAGCAGGGATCGGATGGCCGGTTACCTTTCTAGCTGTTTCAATCACCTCTTTTACAGAGAAACCATTGCCATTTCCTAAATTATAGGTTGCACTTTTGTTTTCTTTGCGCAGTTTATCGATCGCTAAAATGTGGGCATCTGCCAAGTCTGTTACGTGAATATAGTCGCGAATACATGTGCCATCTGGTGTGTTATAATCATCACCGAAAATCATGATTTTTTCGCGTTCGCCAAGCGCTACTTGTAAAATAATCGGAATTAAGTGTGTTTCAGGCTGATGATCTTCACCAAGCTTTCCGTCCATATGAGCTCCAGCTACATTAAAGTAACGAAGCACAACATAGTTCAAGCCATATGCCTGATTGCTCCACTTCAGCATTTTTTCTACAGCAAGCTTTGTTTCTCCATAAGGATTTGTAGGAACCGTTGGATCTGTTTCTACAATCGGGATATTTTCTGCTTCGCCGTAAGTTGCCGCTGTTGAGGAAAAAACGATTTTATTGACACCGAACTCTGTCATCACCTTTAATAGACACATAGTGCCATATACATTGTTTTCATAATATTGCAGCGGCTTCTCGACACTCTCACCGACAAGTGAATCAGCAGCAAAATGAATAACTGCTTCAATCTCATTTTCTTGAAACACATTTTTTAAAAACGCTTCATCACGCAAATCTCCTGAATAAAGCTTTGCCCCTTCTAAAACTGCCGGTTTGTGACCTTTTTGCAGATTATCAACAACGATAACCTCCTCATTTCGATCCAACAGCTCTGATACTGCGTGACTTCCGATATAACCTGCTCCTCCACATACTAATACTGCCACCTTTTTTACCTCCTATTTATTTACTTAGCTAAGCTCTTTCGCACCATCACCAACATTCGCTACATAAAATTCTGCTTTCAGCCCTGTTTTTTCATGATAGCTTTTGCCAACCTCTTCAATAAATGCTTCGAGGTTATCATTTTTTACAATTGATACGGTACATCCGCCAAAGCCGGCCCCCGTCATGCGCGATCCAAGCACACCTTCTTGCTTCATTGCTGCTTCAACCAAAGTATCCAATTCAAAGCCTGTTACCTCATAGTCATCACGTAGGGAGGTGTGGGAATCACACATAAGCTGACCAAAGCTTGCTAAATCACCTTCTTTTAGCTTTTCTACAGCTTCAAGAGTACGTGCATTTTCATATACCGCATGCTTTGCGCGTTTTTGATCGATTTTATTTTGAATCAAGTGACGATGGCTCTCAAATTGCTCTGGAGTTAATTCACCCAATGATTGAATCTGTAACTCTTTTTGCAAATCCCTTAGCGCTCTTTCACATTCAGAACGGCGTTCATTATATTTTGAATCCGCAAGTGTCCGGCGCTTATTTGTATTTGCAATGACAAGGGATGCATCCTTAAGGACAATCGGGCTATACTGATAGTTCAGGCTTTGACAATCCAATAAAATGGCATGGTTTTCCTTGCCCATTCCGATCGCGAACTGATCCATGATTCCACAGCTTACCCCAATAAATTCATTTTCTGCATGCTGACTCATCTTCACAAGGTCAACTCTTGAAAAACTTGTTTCATAGAGGGCTTGCAGGATCACAGCTGTTGCCAGCTCAATCGATGCCGATGATGATAAGCCTGCTCCGTTTGGAATATTTCCATAAAATAATACATCAAATCCCTGACTTATTTCGACACCCTTATCAATAAATTCCTTTAGGACACCCTTCGGATAATTGGTCCAATCATGTTCCTTCTCATATGATAACGGTTTATCAAGTGAGATCGAAATCACACCAACCTCCGGGAAGTTCATTGAATACATTTGAATTGTTTGATCATTTCTTAACGCTGCGAGAGCGTATGTTCCAAATGTTAACGCACAAGGGAAAACATGTCCGCCATTGTAATCTGTATGCTCACCAATTAAATTAACACGACCTGGTGCAAAAAAAGAGCGGATATCGTGACTAGTGTGAAATAGCTTTGTAAATTGCTCCATCATTTGTTCTCTCATTGAAATCACCCTTCATTATAGCTTATTTTGGTTATCACTATCTTTTTTTGTAAGAGAAATTCTATTTGTTACTTAAATTGTAAGTTTCAAAACCGAACGTTACAATGGTAAAATTACAAAGAGAAAATAGCACATATTTGCTTTAATTCTAAGTACATTAAACGTTAACTTAGTGTTTATTTAGCCTTATAGATTAAAAACGAAAGACAATTTTATCCCTTTTTTGCTTTCACACTCAGAAAAAGGGTATAAAAAGGGGGTTATTTTGCTATGGATAAAAAAACTGGAGCGATTGCTTTCCGTTTTACAGAGCATTATGTAAATCATGTAGCCCAAATTTGGTCTGTCGGATGGGATGAGCAGCATTCTTCTATTTATAATTGGAGCGGAACAGAACGTAAGGATCAGGATAAGTGCATTTTTCAATATACAATATCCGGCCATGGGGAAATCAATATTGATGGAAACGTGCATAAAGTAAAGGCTGGACATGCTTTCATTGTCAGCAGTCCGAGTAATTATCATTATTATTTGCCGAAGGATTCATTAAAATGGGAGTTTATCTATTTAACTCTATATGGAAACGAAGTGAAACGTTGTTGGGATTATGTCAAATCAACAGGCAACCAGGTTGTCCGCTTTCATCCAGAATCGGCTCCAATTAAGCTTGTGAAGGAAATTTATGACGAGGCGAGAGGCAAAAAAATCACCAATGCCTATGAAGGGTCAAGTATTGCTTACAAGTTTATTATGGAGCTTTATGTCCATCTTGCTAATATTGATAAACTGATGGAGGATTGGTCAGAAGGAATTATAAGCGCTGCCCTATTTGCCAAAAATTATTATCAAGATGATATAAGTGCCGAGGAAATGGCTGAGGCTTCACAATTATCCAAATATCACTTCACACGGCTATTCAAAAAAGAAACCGGCGTGACACCAATTCAATACTTAACAACTATTCGTTTGCAAAAGGCGACCGAGCTTTTACAAAATACGAAATACTCAGTTGATGAAATAGCCCAATTAGTTGGTTATAAAAACGCCAACTATTTAAATAAAGTCACTCGAAGGATGCTGGGGAAATCACCTGGGGAGATTAGGCAAGGGAAATGACCCATGCAAAAACGCAGCTGGCTGTCAATGGCAAGCTGCGTTTGTCTTTATTTATTTAAATCAATCTGTATCGATCCCTTTTGGTGCATAATGGTCATCGTTGTTCCGGGGGTCATCATATTTTCTAAAATATCCTTCGCCGCTTGCAGTGCAAATTCAATCCGCTCCAGCTTTTCCTTTTCTTCCTCACTAAGGCTTCCAGGTGTTTCCGAAAATTGTTTTACATACTGATGTGATTTGCGATGATAGCTTTCAATCGTTTCATATACATCATCATACAGTTGTTCAATTTCTTTCTTCATTGCCTCCGTCTCCCCTTTTAAACTCCTTGTCTCCTATGATACAAGACGGATTGAAATAGGTAAAACAATCTTTTTATTCTCCCTTTAAAAGTCGCTTATGTATCCATATAGCTGCCTGACAGCCATCCGCCATTGCGATTGTGACTTGCTCGGAATGTGCGACAACATCTCCTGCTGCCCATACATTTGTTATATTTGTTTCCTTTGTTCGGGGGTCTACTAGGATATGCTTATTCTCAAGCAGTTCAACACCTAATTGTTTCGCTATTTCCGAGTGAACGACATTGCCGCCAAAGCCGATAAACCCTTTGTCACCGGAAATGACTTCACCATTTTTCAGCTTAATCCCTTTAAAATCTGATTCATTTTCAGCGATCACCTCATCAATTGGTTCATTTACGACGTTAATGTTTTTTTGCACAAGTTTTGCTTTTACTTCTTGATCAAGCGTTTTTTGACCATGGTTGATGAAGGTTATTCTATTTGTCCAATAGGTTAAGGTTAAAGCAAGGTTTGCGCCTGTGTTGCCGGAGCCTAATAATAAGACATGCTGATCTCTTACCTCATAACCATCACAATCCGGACAAACGTAGATTGATATTCCCAAGCATGGTTCTATATGCTTGATTGGCGGGATATGGTCCTTTATCCCTGTCGCAATTAAGACCGTCTTAGTTTTGTACTGTTGCCCCAGCTTTGTTTTTAGTTCTATTTGCTTATCCTGTTTTTCCGCTTCGGTGACAAGATCCATCACAAATTCAATTCCAAAGGTTTTTGCTTGTTTATGTCCTAATTCTCTGAGAGTTTGCCCACTCACACCGTCTGGCCAGCCAAGGATATTATGATAGCCTCTGCAAAGATTTGATCGTCCATTTTGATTATCAATCACCAGCACATCATGCATATATCTTCCCAGCTGAATTGCAGCCTGGAGACCTGCAATACCTGCCCCAATGATAATACATTCAAATGTTTTCTTCGCCATCCGTACACGTCCTTTTTTTATTCGCTCAAATTAGAATGTGTAAATTCGGGTGGCATCATGCATCAAATGGGAAAAAGGTTGTGGATATCTCTAGATAAGCTGTTTTCGTAAATTATGTTGTGAATAAGTCAAAGTGATGTTTTAAAGTTAATTTTGCAGCCTCCTTTATTTCAACATTCTTTCCATCTAAAAAATAATAAGAGGTTTGAGTTTAAAAAACGAGGGTACTTTATAAGAAAAGCGCAAGCGCCTTGCTCAGCCCCGACAAGCATAAGACGCTCATGAATAGAAGGCGTTCTTTGCCTTCAATTCATGAGTGGCTAGACCCTAGAGGGGCTAGGCGCTGGAGCTAGACACTAAAACTAAGTACAAAACTTTATACTTTTTTAAACTTTAAAAGAAAACACATTCGATACTTAAAATTAATTTTTAATTGTGGGTAACTTTCTAATAAGCTGTTAAAAATTTATTATTCTAAGGAATTTTTGAATTATACGCTCGAAAAATTTAGATATTAACAGCTGAAATTTCGGTTAACAACAGATTATCCACAAAAGTTATCAACATATCCACAATTTCTATCCACATTTTGTGTGAGTACAAACGTTCGCCACAATATCTATTAGGACTTTTATCCACTATTCACAAGTTATACACAGGTTTTTCATCATAATTATCCCTATTCTCCTATTAAAAGACATTATTTAATAAATAACATTTTATAGTTGCTCCGATTTATTAAGAAAAGTAAAATCAGCTTCCACTGGTTGATTCCTTTGTTTTTTAGCTTCGCGCCTCTTTTTAAAATAAACAGGCCTTCCTGTAGATACTCTTGAATACCCCTCTACCATAAACGTAACCGCCAAAATCGTTAGCGCAAAACAGACGATTGGTGTAAAAGTAATCCAAGGAGCCCATTGCAGAAATTCTTTACTACCGCCGATCAGGCCAGACCACTCATTTGTAATGGAGCGCGGCGGATCCGCCTCATTTGCTCCAGAGTGAGACATTAATGTTCCACCAAAATAAAGATTGAATAAGCCAAGATGTGCCATGACAAGCAAGGTTTGTACGAATTGCTGGCCAAATAAGATGAAAAATCGCCCCTTCAAGATGGGAAGAATATGTTTTATGATGATATGCGGCTTCCTGCCTCCTAATGTTTTTGCACTTAAAACAAATTCAGCTTTGAATAATTCACTTGTTTCATTTCCGATTAACACCGTCAAGATCGGTACAGTTAATAAAGTTAACACAATAACTTCAATGAACATTCGCTCAAAAAGCGTGTAAGTATTCATTCCTGGATATTGAACAAGCACAGGACCTAATAAATAGATCGCAATAATCGTCAATGGAATAAAGTGAAAGGCATCAACTAAGCTATTTACATACCTTCGTATTCTTGAAAAATATGATCCTAGCATTAAACCTAGAGGTATTGAAATGACCATTCGAAGTGTCGCAATAACAAATGCCGCGATGATCGTAAATTTCGCCCCTATTAGCACCTTGCTTAACATATCGAAGCCAAGCCTGTCCGTTCCTAAGGGAGCTTCTACTCTCGGTGCAATTGGAGAAGAATCGATTAATTCATTATTTTCGCCAAAGATATGGTAAATCTGGCGTACCTTATGATCAACGACCTCTGAATAAATAAAGCTAGTGCAAAGGAGTCCAGTAATAAAGAGAAAGCCAATTAAAAATAGCGGCTGTTTAAATAATTTGATCATCAAATTGTTTCGCCTCCTTTAATCGTCTTTTCGAGAAGCCATTTAACAAGGTGGTAAAAAAGAAAAATCGGAACAAATATAAACAGAAGTAGAAAGGTAAAGACTTCAGGAATCATATAGGTTGTTAAATAATGAGTGATGCCAAAAATCCCAAATAATAGCTCGACAACCACTAATGAAGAAAGCATAAACCAGATTGTTTCTTTCATACGGAAAAATAAAGAGATCATTGTGTTGCGCAAAATATGGATGATTAAAATAAATGTGTGTTTTAGACCCTTTGCTCTCCCAAGTAAAACATAATCCTTGCCCAGCTCCTCTTCATATAAATGAAGCGTGATCCTGAAAAGCTGAATAGCGGGCAGAATAGCTAAACAGATAATCGGCAACCCATATGCTCGCGAATCCCCAACTGTCACAACCTTCATCAGCAGCACATCCGTTTTTTTAAATAAAATAATGACGAATAGCTGCAACAATAGCACGACCAGAATATCTGGCAATGACTCGAAAAAATAAATCACCATTTTTATTTTGTCTCTAAGCCATTTTGGACACTGCATGGTCCCGATTGTTAAGAAAACAGCTGTAATATAGGCTAAAAACAAGGCAGAAAAGATGAGTGTTAATGAATAAAAGGCACCATCTATAATAAATGGATATACTTTATATTCTTCGCCTCTTATGAAAAATGTCATTTGATCAAAATGAAAAAGACTATAGATGATTTTCCCGATCGTTTCGACTAACAGATGGAAATGGCCTTCACCTGTGTTTGTTGCAACAAATAATGATGGCAGTGCCCCAATCATGATAATTCCGATACATGCTGTTAAAAATTGCAGAAAAAGTGCAGCCGCTTTTTTCACCCTTTCACCCCCAAGGTTGTCCTTTTTTTACCAATTATACTATATTTATAAAGTATTTAACCGAAAAAGGAAACTAGGCAATCGCCGGTGCCTAGTTTCCCTGATACATTAATCTTCGAACTTTCATCTTTGCTGACAATTTACACTCCCTCTTTAAGAGTAAAAAAAGAGGTAACCTAAAGTCACCTCTTTAAACTACTGTTTATTAAAACCCTTACTCTCAACAAATTCCTTCATATACATTCTTGTTGGATTCGATAATAAACGTGCCATTTGTCCTGTCCATGTATCATTTCTTTTTCCGTTTGTCCGCTTTTCATAATAGCGTGAGATATCTTGATCATATTGTTTAAGCTGTAATATATATGCTTCTTGATCCTGCTCATATTCTTCTTCATGATAAACATGCTCATAGGGTAAACGCTGCTTTTGATCAGGCTGGGCAAGCGGATAGCCCACTGCGACTCCAAACAGCGGAACAACACGAGCCGGCGTTTTTAACAGCTTACAAACCTCTTCCAGCTTATTTCTCAAGCCTCCAATATAGACAGCACCAAGCCCCATTGACTCGGCCGCAAGTACTGCATTTTGTGCCGCTAATGCTGCATCTATAACAGCTACCATGAATTTCTCCGTACTTTCTAACACTTCGTCTAAATCTTGATTGTACATTTCTGCAATTAGCTGATGACGGTAAAAATCAGCACAAAACACAAAAAAATGACCGTTTTCAGCTACATAGGCTTGGCCTCCTGCTAGTTCAGCCAACTTTTCCTTTTTTTGCTTATCCTTAACACCGATAATCGAATAAGCTTGTACAAAGCTAGAAGTAGAAGCGGCCTGGGCACTTTGTACAATGGTTTTAATTTGTTCTTCAGTTAAAGCTTTATCCGCAAACTTTCTAATCGAACGATGATCCAATATAGTTTTGATTACTTGATTCAAAGCTCACCCTCCTTTTTTATTATAGAATACCGCTTGTGTTCATTTTCTGCATTCTAAATGGCTTGAAGAAAAAAATAGAGACTAGTTCAAAACTAATCTCTGCAAAGCATTTCCTTCTTATACAAGCTCTTTTTGTTTTGTCTCTTCACCTAATAAGAGAACAGCCAAGGCACCGATGACAATCGAAATCCCGAATATAAAGAATATGGTCTGAATTTGTACGTCTGCCGCAACTAGATAACCTACCAGCAAAGGCCCTAATATACCTCCGACCCTCCCGAAGGAAGCTGCTAGGCCAGTTCCTGTACCGCGAACCTCTGTTGGATAGTGCTCAGGTGTATATGCATAAAGCGCACCCCATGCCCCAAGGTTAAAAAAGGACAAAAAGATTCCAGAAGTAAGCAATAAAGGAAGGGTTTCTGCATTTCCAAAGAAATATGCACTAGCAGCTGTTCCAATTAAAAAGGTGATTAATACAAATTTTCGTCCTGTCCGTTCAATTAAATAGGCAGCAGCAAAATAGCCCGGCAATTGGGCAAGTGTCATAATCAAAACATATTGGAAGCTTTTGATTAAACTAAATCCCTTTAGCACCATCACACTTGGCAGCCAAAGGAACATTCCATAATAGGAGAAAACGACTGCAAACCATAAAATCCAAAGCATCGTCGTTTGCTTCACATAAGACTTTGTCCAAACCATTGCGATTTTTCGGAATGGAGATTCCTTTTGCTTTGATACATTAATTGCTTGAAAGCGTGGTGAATCTGGAAGCTTTAAACGTAAATAAATCGCATAAAAAGCTGGTAATGCACTTAACAATAATGCGATCTGCCAACCGTAGCTTGGTATTACAAAATAGGAAATAAGTGCAGCAATTAACCAGCCTCCTGCCCAAAAGCTCTCTAATAACACAACGACCTTTCCACGTTCATGAGCTGGCACACTTTCAGAAACGAGTGTTGAGGCAACTGGGAGTTCTCCTCCTAATCCCATTCCAATAAAAAATCGTAAAATAAGAAATAATGCTAATGAGGTCACAAAAGCTGATAAACCGCTTCCGACTGAAAACAGGAGCAGAGTAATAATAAATACATTCTTTCTTCCGATCCGGTCTGCCATGATTCCAAATACCAAGGCACCCACTGCCATCCCAATTGAATTGACACTGCCAATCCATCCCATTTGAGATGCTGTTAAATCCCATTCAATTTGTAATGCAGCAATAATAAACGAAAGAATTCCCACATCCATGGCATCAAACATCCATGCTAAGCCTGCAATACTAAGTAATTTTTTTTTGGATATCTCTTTGGTTTTCATTTAAACCACCTTTCTCTTTCCCCTGTCTTTAATGGTGTCTTGACAGAAAAAGCTCTCCATATTACTTATACTGCAAACCCTTTTAAACATCAATATTTATTGCTTAACATACCAAATTCTTTCCTTCTTCATACGTTTTTTATCAATTGGGTAATTTATACTTTTTTATCTTGTCAATATGTGATATAGTAAGTGTAACAAAACGTTCACAAAACGTACTTTTTTTTGACACAAATATGAAAGCGTATTCTAAATATAAGGAGCCGATTAATATGGATGTATTTTTCGCCTATCTATTAATTTCAAGTTCAACTCCGTTGTTTTTATGGAAAGAAAATAGAAAGCTAGCCATTTGCCATATCCCCGTTGTCATCGGCATGTGGATCGTGTTTATTTCATATCTGTCATTTGATTTAGGAATGACAGGACATATCCTGTTCGGCTTATCGTTTTTCGCCAATGTGGTGATTGCACATATGACGATCTTCCATTTATTTGTTGTTCCGTTCTTTAAAATGTTAAAAAGTCCAAAAAGGATTTTACGTTAATATGATGAAGGATGACTTCTATGAGTCATCCTTTTTATTATATTAATATTGATTTATCAATTCTTCCTGCTTTGCATCTAGCTCTTCATTTATTTTCGCTATATATTGATCATAATCAGGCTGTTCTTCTTTAAGCAATTGCAAAATGTATTTCCCGATGATTTCTTCTGCTTGCTTTAAATCAATACTTTGTCCATTTTCAAAGGTATTTTCTCGTTTTCCGTTCATAATGGTCTTCTTAGCTTTATTTAACCAAGGGTACATGGTTTGGACGACTGAGCTGTTAGATAAGAAATAACTTGCAGAATTCCCTCCTAATAACGTGATTTGTTCTGATATTTCATTACTATTCAACCAATTTAAAAATTCAATGCTTTCATTTAGCTTGTCTGTTGATTTTGTAATACCAAGAATCCCTCCACCTAATAATGGGGTGTCTCCAGGTACATTCGCTATCCCAATTGAATCTTTAATATTGCTTTGGGAAACTACCGATAAGTGGTTCATAAAGCCTATAACCATTGCCGTTTTACCATCTACAAAGGCATTTACTTCTGCTCCCCACCAATTCGACTCAATCACTTGGGAATTTCGATAATTTTCATATAGTAGCTCCATGGCTTTTTTCGCCATATCTACATCTAGCTTTATTTCAGAATCATTTATTAATACACCCTTAAGAGAATAGTATCTCAATAAATATTCAGTAGCGATTGTTCCTGAATTCCCCGTAATCATTGCTGCTCCATCAATCTCTTTTATTAAATCAAAATCACTTTCATTAAAGAACTTTAAAATTTCATTATAAGCAGCAAAAGTTTTCGGTATCTTTAATTCTGATTTCGTCTTTTCAAAATATTTCCGTTTAACAATTTCATGTTTAAATATATCTTTTCTAAAGAAAAGCATTTGGATACTTACATCAAACGGCAGAGCATAAGTTACGTCATTAATATTTGCATAATAATCTTTTAAGAAGTATGGCAAATTATTTAAAACTTGATCCAAGTGTTTATTCAAGCCTTGTAAATTTTTATAGATTTTTTGACCATACCAGGAAAGTCCTACAACGTCTAACCGAATAATATCGTAGCTTTTCCACTTTTCATCATCTCTAATAATTTCAAATATATCGCTATTCTTTTTAATATCTAAATTGACTCGGATATTCGTATTTTTCTCAAAATGTGGAATAACTTTCATTAAAGCTTTAGTTGTTGGTGATTCAATTGTTAATATATTGATTTGTGATTCATATTTTGTATAACTTAAATGCTTTTCTAAAAACCCTATATTATCGTATATTTTTGAATGACTTTTATCTTTCAAATGAATATTAAGGATAATTTTTTTAACCAAACTCACACCTAAATATCCATAATCTTGAAAATAATAAAGAATTTCATTACTATACGTATTTTTAAAAGGTGCTATCGCGATGATTTTAGGTAAAGGTTTGGACGATCCATAATGATAAGCCTTTAAAAGCATGACTGCTCTTGAAACATTTGTAGTAATAATAAAATCGAATGATGTACTTTGTATCATATTAAACGCATTCTCATATTCATGGGCCATATTAGATTGTGAAATCACAATGTTCTTATTGTTTACTTGATTCAAAAATGATGAAATGAAGTCGCTTTCGTTAGAATGCTTCGCTTCATCAGTAAATACACCAATTGTCTTCCCTTCAAAAAGATTCATATAAGCGGCCATGTCTATCCCCGCTTTTTTGAAATCAAAAGAGATAAACTCTAAGGCATGTAACGGACGGCGATTGATAAAAATAATATCACTTTTATTAATGGAAAGCTGATGATAGTATGCATTAGCGTCTTCTAGCGAAGAGACTGTCATAATTCCTGAAGGTCGCTCTTTAATAATTTCCTTAATAATTTCTAATTCTTTTATTGGATTATCATACGTACAGAACAATTTCACTTGATAATCACTTGCTGTCGCCTCTTTTAATGCACTTTCATAAAATGTGGCATACTCGTCTAAAGCAAGGGTAGGTAATATGATAATGATTGTTTGGCTATTGCCTGAACGTAAAACTTTTGCATTTTTATTTAGATTGTATCCTAATTCTTCAGCAGCCTTTAGTACAAGCTCCATTTTTTTAGAGCTAACATTTCCTTTGCCATTCAACACATTTGAAACAGTTCCGTGTGAGACACCTGCTGCCTTCGCAATATCTAAAATTGTTACCATCTTTTCCACTCCTAAAAAACGATAAAGTGAAACCGTTAGTAGTTCGTCTCCTACTAATATTTAGCGAAATTTATCACACTCTGAAAGCAACATCGTGCTGCTTTCACTTGATTAGTGCGTCCAGTGTTCTTTCTCAGTTCCTTCCTGCCTGGTTAGATTGGATAGGTTCAACCAATTTTATCAAAAATCTCTGCATTTAATAGTAGGATTCAATTAAAATCTACATAAAATTAACATTAACAGACTTTTAATATCGTTAATAAGTCGTCAAATGCACCTTTATTACAAAGGATCCAATCACCATGATCTAAGTAATGTAATGGACTACCATTAAAACGTGAAACTTTCAAACCTAATTCCTTCGCAAACACAAGTTGTGCTGCTAAATCCCAAGGTCCCGCTTTGGATGTGGCAAATGCTGCAAACTTACCTGTCATGACATGAATGCTATCAATACCTCCACAGCCAAAATACCGAATATCGAATGATTCCTCTGCTAATCTTTTTAAGCACTCTTTGCCAACCCAGTCTCGAATGTCTGCTGAAACGAGCCCTTCCTGTAAAGAAATCTCTTCAGGACTTGACATTCTTTGGCCATTTAAAAAGGCTCCTTTATTTTCAATTGCATAATATAAATCTTCATTCATAACGTCATAAATATATCCAAGCTTCCCAATGTCATTTTCATAATAAGCGATTAAAATACAAAAATGATCCTGCTGTTTTACGAAGTTAGCGGTGCCATCAATCGGATCGATGATCCATACATGCTTTCGATCATCACTTATTGTTCTTTCTTGCGATTCTTCTCCTATAATTGTATGTGTTGGGTATGAGTCCGAAATTTTTCGAATAAAAAAGTCTTGAACTTGTTTATCGATATTCGTTACAAGATCTTTACGATTTCTTTTTGTTTCAATTGTCACTTCTTTAGATATAGCACTTTTAATGAATGGAACAATCTCCTTTAACCATTCCTCAATTTCATTATGCATTTTTTGTATATGTTCCATCTTATCTCCTCTTTTCCGATGTTAAAAAGCTTACCCATTACTTGGTAAGCTTTAGATTTTCTCTATAGTTATATAATAGACTTGGCCAATCTGTTTGAATCATATCGGCCCCTTTCTCTACAAGCCTTTGCCAGCCGTATTCTGGTCCTTTTATGATAGAAGCATCATCATCAAATTCTGCATATAAAATAGTTTGATCGTCAAGGCGTATCGCATTAACCCAAATGAATAAACCTTTCTCTTTTATCATTTGAATTGTCTCATCTTGGAAAAATGGACTTTTCTGATTTTCTGCAATCATTTCCACTCCAATCATATTAATATTTTTATAAACTTCCATTTCTTCAATTTCAGATAAATGATTAATAATCGGTATAAACGGATATTTTTCTTGGTGAGCATCGAGTATGTTAAGCCAACTTTTGTTAACAGGAGATTTTAATAGAATTTGGCTTTTCATATCATATTGATCAAGAAATGGAAGAAGTGTATCCCAATATTCCCAAGAACGATCAAGATTAATGAGAATGTCACCTTTAAATTCATTCAATACATCTTCCAATTTTTCAACTTTAAAATGAATAAACTGTCCATTGTTATTACGATAATTACATGAATCGATCTCACTCGAATCCATCGTTTTTATATTGCGATCCCGCCCTAATAACCTTTTTTCATTACCGTCATGGAAAATATAAAACTTTCCATCCTTCGAACGAATAATATCAATTTCTAAAATGTCTGCCCCAGATTGAATACCTGCATGAAAAGCAGGAATCGTATTTTCAATAATATTTCCCATGCTGCTTCCTCGATGAACAGCAATTAAAAATGGATTTGTTTTTAGTTTTTCCTTGATGATATTCATAGTAAACCTCTTTTATAATATATTTTTCTTTTTGCTTCCTCTTCCGTATACAAAATAAATAACAATTGCAGAAATAACCATTAAAATCACTGAGTAAACAAAGTTCATCGCCTTCGCATCAATTGACGCAGTTGGATTTGTATTATTTCGAATCACAATGCCTAGTGGTTGATACAATGGATGATATAAAAATACGGTTAAATCATAATCCGCTAATAAACTATTAAAGTTTAAAGCGAGTATCGCTAACGTTGTAGGTAAAACAATTGGTAGAATCACACGAATAAATGTATAGATGGAGCTTGCACCCAAATTTTTAGCTGCATCCTCAAGCGAGCTATCGAACGAGTAATAAGCTGCCTTCAAAATCCGCAATGTAAATGGAATTTTTTCAATGACATAAGCAATCAACAATAAGCTTAATGTCCCTGTCAAAACTATATTTCCGATAATTGGCATTGGTTTATCGAAAGTAATAATTAATCCTAAAGCCATTAATATACCTGGTATTAACCACGGAATATGAAATAAATACTCTAAAGCAGTTGTTAATTTATTGTTGTATTTATGAATGAAACGAGCTATAAATAACATCGCTCCTACTACAAGAAAGGCTGATAATCCTGAATAGATTATACTTATAACAAAAGGTTCATATGCTGATGTGTCGGTTAAGATTTTTGCGTAATTCTCTAAAGTGAAATGTTCCCATGAAAGCATGCCAGTACTGATGCTATATGTATCTGTAAAAGAAAATATAATAACCGCAGCTATTGGCAATACATAAATTGCAAAAAGGACATATGCAAAGAAGTGGACAAAAAAATTGGCAGCCTTATTTTCAATCTTTTGCTTTATGATTTGTGTTTTCACTTTTGAAACAGACATATAAAAGCCTTTTTTCTCAGCTCTCGTGATAAAGTAAAGTAGAACAACTTGGGATATCCCTAAAAAAATCGCTAATAATGCCGCAAGATCTCTGGAACTCATACTATTCGCAAATGTTAAAATCATTGGACTAATCGTTTGAAAATCTTCTCCTCCTACGATCAACGGTGCAGACATCGCACCAAGTCCTGTTGCAAATAACAACACGGATAACGTTGTTAAAACGGGCCTTAATACAGGAAGAACAATTTTGGTGAGAATTACCCAAGGGGATGCTCCCATATTTTTTGCCGCTTCAACTGTTTGATAATCAATGCTTTTAATGGCGTTCGAAAGAAAGATGATATGATTTGTCGTACAAGCAAAAGTCATCACAAACACAACGGCAGGATAGCCAATAAACCAATCTGGATTCAGGTTTGGGAAGATTTCCACTAATAATGTCGTTAAAAACCCTGTATTTCCATAAATAAATTGATATCCAGCTACTAAAATGAGACCTCCATAGATCATGGTCGTAAAATAACCCAATCTTAAAATTTTGGCACCTTTAATATCAAAATAGTCTGTGACTAACACTAGGAAAATTCCAACAATGTTTACAGTGAAGACCAACGTTATTCCTAATAGAAAGCTATTAACTAAACTTTTCATTGCTCTTTCAGATGATAGTAATTTTCGAAATGGCTCTAATGAAAAGGCACCCTCTGCAAAGAAAGTTGTATAAAGAATATTTACATTTGGGAGAATGAGAAAGGCAGTAATGAACCATGTAAGAATAATCCCAACAAGCAAAAGATAGAGCTTATTTTTTATATAAGTGTGTATAAACTTATTCATGATGATTCTCCTAATATTGAAGTATGTCTTTTGGATTTATAAACAAGGTTACTTCGTCGCCCTTAGAATAATGGAAGTCTCCATCTTCTTTCTCAATATTAATTAGATAAGATCCCATAACGTCATATTTATAGTGAGAGTATGTGCCATAAAATTCTTTCGACACTACTTTTGCGTGAAGTGCAACAGAATGTTGATCATTATCCATTACTTTTGTTTTAATCTTTTCAGTACGAATATAAAACTTTTTTGTAGAATCGAATTTACTTCCTGATTTATTTGAAATTTCTTCGATTAATTTCTTGCTGATTGAATTGGCCTCACCAATAAAATTACAAACAAATTCTGTTTTTGACTGATTATAAATTTCTTCTGGTGTACCGACTTGCTCAACAAATCCATTATTAAATACTGCTACGCGATCTGATAATGTTAAAGCTTCCTCTTGATCATGTGTTACATAAACAGTTGTGATTCCTTGTTCGAGCTGTAATTTTTTTAGCTCTTTTCTTAATTGTTTTCTCAACTTAGCATCTAAGTTAGATAATGGTTCATCTAAAACAATGATTTTCGGAGCAAGTGCCAATGCTCGTGCAATCGCTACACGTTGTTGTTGACCACCTGATAATTCAGATACATTTTTCATCAATTTGTCGTCTTTTAAATCTACTACCTTAGCAATTTCTACTACACGTTTTTTAATCTCTTCTTTTTTATAGTTTTGAACCTTCAATCCAAAGGCTATGTTTTCATAAACGGTCATGGTTGGGAATAAAGCATAGCTTTGAAAAACCATTCCAATTTGCCTTTTTTCAATGGGGGTGTTTGTCAGATCCTCTCCATCGACAATAATCCTTCCATTTGTAGGTGTTATAAATCCTACTAATGTTCGCAAAGTCGTTGTTTTCCCACAACCAGACGGACCTAAAAATGTAAAAAATTCGCCTTCTTTTATATCCAGGTTTAAATTCTGTATCGCAACAAAATCATCAAATTTTACTTGTATATCTTGAAAGCTAATCACACGGCTTCCTCCTTCAGCATGAGGCCGTCAAATCTTTTTGGTTCGACGGCATAACCGTTTTTTCTTACTAGGGGGAGTAAGGTAAAACCATTTTCAACTTCAAGCTATCCACTTAAAAGACAGGACTAAACGGAAAGAAGTAGGATTTTTCCGCTCAGTCCTGCCTTGATTAACCATACAGCTAACCAAGGCGCTTCCGCTTTTCAAGTTAAAAGATTTCTAACTCAATTTTTTCTACCCAATCTTCAATATGTTCTGAAATGAACGTGTAATCCATTTCTTGAATGGTTGTGTTTTCACGAATTTGTTTCATTTTGTCTGACGCTTTTTCAATTGCTTTTGTATTGACTGGTAAAGATCCAAATTCTTCGGCCCAAGCACCTTGAACCTCTGCACTACCAAACCAATTAATAAATTCTTCAGCTACTGCAGTATTTTGATCCTTCCCTTTATTAATAATTCCAATTTGCTCAACAGTCGTTGGTACACCTACTTCTGGTGAAACGATGCCAGCCTCAAAGCCAAATTCCTCTTCAATACCAGGTAAACCACTTGAATAGATGAATGAAATTGGTACTTTTCCTGAGGCTAGGTTTGCGTTGGCATCTTCTCCTTCTGGTGTTTTATAACCATTGTCAAAAAATGCCTCGATCCCTTTCCATCCTTCTTCAGATATTCCTAAATCGCCGTTCTTATCTACATGTCTCATTAACATACCGTAGACAACTGCACGATTAGTAGCACCGCCTAAATCACCCGGAACATGGTATTTCCCTTTATATTCTTCATTTTCAATTAAGTCTGTCCAATCTTTAGGTGCTGTTTCTTCTGTATAAACATCTTTGTTATAAATCATAAAAATTCTTTGTTCTACTAGCGGATAATAAAAATTATCTTTGTCGCTAGAACCTTCTGGGATTTCAGCCTTCCATTCTGGTTCAAAAGGAACAAGCAGGTCATTTGTTTTTAACGTTTCAAAATTCATTTGATTTAAACCAAACACAACATCCGCTAAAGGATTATTCTTCTCAGCAACTAATCGGTTTAAAAGATCTCCACCGCCAGCGTCCACTAATTCAAGTTCAAAGCCTGCTTCAGCAGCTTTTTCGGTTAACCACTCTCCACGACCATCAGATAAAGAATTCGAATAAATAACGAGGGATTTCTTTTCATCTTTTGCAGCAACTGATTTTTTATCTGTTGACTCATTACCCATACATCCTGCTAAAATGCTTGCGACCAACATTAATGCCATTACTAGTAGAAATGTTTTTTTTGCTTTCATTGTTCGTCTCCTTTTGAAAATTCATTTACTGTGATGATAGATACATTATTAGTCTTATTACAGCCGTTTGCTGCTTAACGATTTAATTTGGCCTCCTCTACATTTTTGGAACGTGTCAATTTATATTACGATTTCATTATATTTGTGCAAAAAATCACCGTCAATACGATTTACTGTTGTTTAACACTGACTTTACAAAGGTTAACGTTCTTTACAATTCCTTAAATGATTTAAACAACAAATTTCTCACAACCATAAAGACAGCCTTATAGCTTGTTTTAACTGTTTTTTGAATGATTTATACCATTTGAACGTGTCAATTTCCATGAACCATTTCAAATAATAGATTCGATTTTTTCACTTTCCATTACTAGGTTATTTCATAGAATGAAGTAGTCTTGAAGCTAAATACGGAGAAGAGATTTGCAAAAAACCTCTTAACTTTTTAATTGAAAGATTTCCATTTACCAAAGGAAGTTTTGGATGAGTTTCTGGTGTTCTGCAAATTAATGCTTGTAATTTTGGGATTTGGAGAGGAATTGTACGTTTTTTTATAATCACATCTTACCTCCTTGCTGGTTTCACCCGCATTATTCGGTCTTTTTGACTAAAAATCTGCTGAAGATATAGAAATTTTTGAAGCTAGAAAATTGATTTTGCAACTTTGAAGCGGAATCTTGCAACTTTGCTCGATAATTTTGCAACTTTGCTATTTTTTCCAGCATTCGACAAAATCCGAGAGATTTCTAAATTTTCGATTTCTCTGTTTTTTATTAGGTAATATAAAAACGCCGCAAACGCGGCGCTATTCATTCTTTACCTTCTCTTCAGCAATCCATTTACTATACCAGTTTCTTGTTATGAGAAAATCCTTCATAGACTGTTCTAATAACATCTGGTCTGCAAGCTCGCCGATTGGTCCAAATGGAGAGGTGTAATTAAAGGTGTCGATCATCAGCGTTCCATTTTCCTTTTCAACAAACTCATGGACATGATAAAAACGCTTGAATGCCCCTTTTTCCATTTCATCGACAAATCGATTTGAATAATCGAATTCCGTGATGCGAACAGTGAGCCTTTGTTTGATTCCAAAATGGATGGCTTCCCATGTCACCGTTTCGTTCCGATTAATCCACTTGTCACACCAGCGATAGCCCGCTCATTTGTTTGTCCTGCTGATTGAGTATGAATATCAATATCTCGCCAACATCAAAGCAAATGTCGCGCGGTGCATAAGTAAACATATCAGTCTTTATCCCAATCTTAACGGGCAATAAAACTCCTTCAAGATTCAAGATTTGCTAAGAAAATAAGCGGGGGATAACTGCCCGTAATGATCCGATAAGTCTCGCTAACCATCAGTGGGGATGAAGAACCCCCCACTGATGGAAGTCTCGCTTTATGATTGGCACTTTGTTCTTCCTTTTTGCTTTCTTGCTATTCTTTTAAATTAAGCTTTGCCAGGGCATCTGCTAATGCTGAATTGGTAAAGTCATTGTCCTGTTTTTTCATATACTTCGCAACATCACGCTTCGATACCTTACTGTTTTGATTTTTCTTTCGTCGCTCCTGGAAGGTGGACATTTTTTCACGATGGCCGCAGCGGCATACAAAAATTTGCCCTTCACCTTCGCCCCTAAGCTCAAGCTTTTTGTGACAGTTCGGGCAGCGGGCGTTTGTTACTTTAGAGACCCCTTTTCGATAGCCGCATTCACGGTCCTGGCATACAAGCATTTTTCCCTTTTTACCATTTACCTCAAGAAGAAGCTTACCGCATTCAGGACATTTGCTCCCCGTGATATTGTCATGTTTAAATCGTTGATTGCTGTTTTTGATTTCGTTCACTACTTCTTTAGCGTATTGCTTCATTTCATTTAAAAAGGCTTGCTTTGATAAAGAGCCTTTAGAAATCCTTGTCAGCTTTTGCTCCCATTCTGCTGTTAAAACAGGTGATTTCAGCTCCTCAGGCACTAGCTGCAGAAGCTGCTTTCCTTTCGAAGTGATGAAGATCTCCTTGCCTTTCTTTTCAATTAAGAAACTGCTATACAGCTTTTCAATAATATCCGCCCGTGTCGCTACTGTTCCTAGTCCGCCTGTTTCCCCAATGGTTTTAATTAACTCTTTGCTCTCACCAGCCATAAAGCTTTTTGGGTTTTCCATAGCGGAAAGCAGTGTTGCCTCATTAAACCGTGCCGGCGGTTTTGTTTCACCTGTCGTTTTGGTTATAGACGTAATCGACAGCTCATCACCTTTTGCCAAAACAGGGAGGCTTTGCTCATCCTCTTGATCTTCATCTACATAATCGCTGTAAACTTCCTTCCACCCTTGGGCTATGACCCGCTTTCCTTTTGCTGTAAAACGCTCCTCATCAATTTTGGCTGTTACAACGGTTTGCTCATATTGATAAGCAGGGAGCAACACAGCTAAGAAACGTTTGACAACTAAGTCATAAATTTTGCGTTCTTTGTCAGTTAATGCACTTAATGGCACTGATTCCTCTGTCGGGATGATCGCATGATGATCAGATACCTTCGCATCATCAACAAAGGATTTATTTGCTTTAATCGGCTGGTTTAAAATTCTGGCAACTGCCTGTGCATACGGCTTTATTCTGCAAGCTTCAAGCCTGTCCTTTAATGTATCCACAATATCGTTTGATAAATAGCGTGAATCTGTTCGTGGATAGGTTAACACCTTATGCTGCTCATACAGCTTTTGCATGATCGACAGCGTCTCTTTTGCAGAGAAGCCGAAGAGTTTATTGGCATCACGCTGAAGCTCTGTTAAATCATAAAGCGCTGGCGCGTACGCTTTTTTAGGAGATATTTTGATGTCAACAACCGTTGCCGATTTTCCTTTCAGGTTTTTTAGCTTCTCATTAATGATCTGCTCAGTAAAGGTTCTCGAATCATTTGTTTTCGCATCATGCCATGACAGCGCCAATCCATTTGTTGAGATTGCCTTCATCCCATAGTATTTTTTTGGCTTAAAGCTCTTAATTTCCTCTTCACGCTGGGCAATCATCGCAAGGGTCGGCGTTTGCACACGTCCTGATGAAAGCTGGGCATTGTATTTTGTTGTTAACGCACGGGTAGCATTTAATCCAACAATCCAATCCGCCTCTGCTCTTGCAACCGCTGAAGCATATAGGTTTTCATATTCTTTGCCATTTCTAAGCTTGCGAAAGCCTTCTATAATCGCTTTATCTGTGACAGATGAAATCCATAACCGTTTAATCGGTTTGTTCACTCTCGCCTTTTCAATAATCCAGCGGGCAACAAGCTCGCCCTCACGCCCAGCATCTGTTGCAATGACAATCTCGCGTACATCTTTGCGCACAAGCTGAGATTTAACGGCTTGAAATTGCTTACCCGTCTTTTTAATGACCACTAGCTTAAGTGGGGAAGGCAGCATTGGCAAGTCCTCTAAGCGCCATGTTTTATAGTTATCCCCATAGCTTTCTGGATCAGCAAGTGTGACAAGATGCCCAAGCGCCCATGTAACAATATACTGATCTCCTTCTAAAAAGCCATTTCCTTTTTTATGACATTTCAACACTCTAGCCAAATCTCTGCCTACAGAAGGCTTTTCAGCTAGAACGACTATTTTACTCATAATAACATCCTTTCGAAAATCCGGTTTCCTTGTTCTATTATAGGGGTTATTGTACTTGAAATCTAATCCGATTCATTAAAAAGGGAGGTTTTTCTATTGGGGGAACTAACAATTTCCATGTTGAGGGCCAAAATGTATCGAAAAGTCCCTTCAAAAGCTGAAGATCTCCTTATCCAACTTTAATTGAAATAGAAGCTTCCATTGACCTTTTGAAAGGGACTTCTATCGATCCATTCGAAGTAGTACATCTACCTGTCAAAAAGAAGGTTTTCCAATCATGCACTACTTCATTTTATAGAATAATACTTACAATAATTGCTGATAAGACACTTACAAGCGTTGCGCCATACAATAAACGAAGGCCAAATCGAGCAACAACATTTCCTTGTTTTTCGCTTAACCCCTTTACTGCACCTGATATAATACCGATAGACGAGAAGTTAGCAAATGACACTAAGAATACGGATACAATTCCCAACGTTCTTTCACTAAATTGCGAGGCCATATCCGCTAAACTCATCATCGCAACAAATTCGTTTGTCACTAGTTTTGTTGCCATAATGCCTCCTGCTGACACGACCTCCGACGCTGGTATGCCCATAATAAATGCCAACGGGGCAAACACATAGCCAAGTAATTGCTGAAATGTAAGGCCGAACAGCATGTCAAATACATTATCAATTGCAGCCATTAATGCAACGAAACCAAGCAGCATAGCTCCTACGATTATTGCCACTTTAAATCCGTCTAAAATATATTCTCCCAACATTTCAAAGAAAGATTGTTTTTCTTCTTCCACTTCTAAAAAATCTTCTTTTGGATTTACTGTATACGGATTAATAATTGACGCAATGATAAATCCTCCAAATAAATTAATGACAATGGCGGTGACCACGTATCTCGGCTCAATCATAGTCATATAAGCACCAACTATGGACATTGACACTGTTGACATTGCTGAAGCACACAGTGTGTAAAGACGGTTTGCTGGCAGGTGATCTAATTGTTTTTTAACCGTAATAAATACCTCAGATTGTCCAACAATTGCTGAAGCAACTGCATTATAAGATTCTAGTTTTCCCATCCCGTTAATTTTACTGAGTACAAACCCAATCCATCTCATCACGAAAGGCAGGATTTTAACATACTGAAGTATTCCAATTAATACTGAAATAAACACAATTGGAAGTAAAACCGTAAGAAAAAATGGCTGAGATCCTTCATTTGCTATCCCGCCGAAAACAAACTCTACCCCTGAATTTGCGTATTGAAGAAGTTTGTTAAATACATTCGCAATTGCATTAATAATAATAAATCCAAACTTTGTATTTAACAGGAGGGCTGCTAGAAGCAGCTGAATGACAACCATAAAAATCAATGGTTTATATTTAATTTGCTTGCGATTATTACTTGCTATAAAGGCTAACCCAAAAACGATGATTAAACCTAAGATTCCCAATAAATATTTCATAATCTCCTCCAAATAGTTAATATTATTATTTTTGTAAAACTTTCAAAAATAATACCCTAGCAGCAGCTCATTGATCACTTTGATAAGAAAAGTGCAAGGCCTATGCTTCGGAGCTAGACATAAAAACTAAGTGCAAAAAATCGCCGTTTCAGTTAGCGAAAATGATTTATCGAACAGACTAGCTTCCATTAAGCAAACCTACACTAATTTCTTTTGTAATCGGACGTCTGACTTCTATTCTCAACACCTCACGAAATAATTGGTCATTCTATTGATATATATATTTTAGATGTAAGATGTCTAACAACAATTGTAATTATAATCATACTTCATTGAATATGTAAACCCTTTCTCCCTTTTTGTTTAAATGGAAAATTTGGGGTAAAGTTAACAAACATAACCTTCATCTATTTCCAGTAGCACTTTGCCTAAAACAATAGTAGAATGAGGCAAGATACTGTTTTTACTCTTGGAGGGTTTAGAAAAAATGAGTCTACTTTCAATCGATAATCTCAGCCATAGCTTTGGTGATCGCACTTTATTTAAAGATGTTTCGCTTCGCCTATTAGCAGGTGAACGCGTCGGTCTTGTTGGTGCGAATGGTGTTGGGAAATCTACTTTAATGAACATTATTACAGGGCAGCTTATTTACGACACGGGCCGTGTCGAATGGACTCCAGGAGTTCGTTATGGCTACCTTGATCAACATACGGTTTTAACAAAGGGAAAAACAATTCGCGATATTTTAAACGATGCCTTTTTACCGCTTTTTGAGCAGGAGAAGGAATTAAATATGGTAACAGAAAAAATGGCTTCAGCAACACCTGAAGAGCTTGAGGACCTGCTTGAGGAAATGGCAAAAATTCAGGACCGTTTAGATGCTGGCGGATTTTATTTATTAGATATGAAGGTGGAGGAAACGGCCAGGGGTTTAGGACTTGATGCGATCGGCCTTGATCGTGATGTTTCCGCACTCAGCGGCGGCCAGCGCACAAAGGTTCTACTTGCAAAGCTATTGCTTGAACAGCCTGATGTACTCTTGCTGGATGAGCCGACAAACTATTTAGATGTTGAGCATATTCGCTGGTTGAGCAACTATTTGAAGGAATATCCTTATGCCTTTCTATTAATCTCTCATGATACTGAATTTATGAATAGTGTCTCCAATGTCATCTTTCATTTAGAATTTTCTAAGCTGACGCGCTATACGGCAACCTATGAAAAATTCCTTGAGCTTGCAGAGATTAATAAAAACCAGCATCTGCAAGCCTATGAAAAACAGAAGGAATTTATTAAAAAGCAAGAGGATTTTATTGCTAAAAACAAAGCGCGCTACTCTACTACTGGACGTGCGAAGAGCCGACAAAAACAATTAGATCGACTTGAGCGAATTGACCGTCCGGAAACAGCGATTAAACCAACATTTGAATTTAAGGAATCAAGAGGCAGCAGCCGTTATGTGTTTGAAGCAAAGGATCTGGAAATTGGCTATGACCGACCACTGTTGCCTAAGCTTACGATGACAATTGAGCGCGGTGATAAGATTGCCATTGTCGGCTGCAACGGAATAGGAAAATCAACACTGCTAAAGACGATTCTTGGTAAAATTGAGCCATTAGGCGGAACAACCAATCGCGGTGATTTCCTGTATCCAGCATATTTTGAACAAGAGGTGAAAGCCGAAGCGATTACGCCGATTGATGATGTATGGAATGCCTTTCCACATCTTGATCAGCACCAGGTTAGAGCACTTCTAGCACGCTGCGGCTTAAAAAATGAACATATTTCCCGTCCGCTCACACAATTAAGCGGCGGCGAGCAAGCAAAGGTTCGCCTATGCAAATTGCTAATGAATGAAAGCAACTGGCTGTTATTTGACGAGCCGACAAACCACCTTGATGTTGTTGCAAAAGAAGAGCTAAAACGCGCAATCAAAGCCTATAAAGGAACAGTTGTCCTTGTCTGCCATGAACCTGATTTTTATGAGGATTGGGTAACAAAGGTTTGGGATATTGAGGAATGGGCGGAGAAACAATAGGTTTTTCTAAACACAAGAAACGCTTGGATACTAATAATCTCCAAGCGTTTTGCTTTTCTGTATTATAAACCCCTACGCATTTATCATTTCCAAAGCACGGGCAAGGGATGATGTTGTTGTTATATCTTCAAAATCCAATCCAAGCTGGATCGCTGTTTGCGCAATCTCCGGTCTTATGCCAGATAAAATAGATTTTACACCAAGAAGCTTTAATGCACTAATTAAATGGAAAATTTCATGGGCTACCATCGTATCAATAATGGCAACACCTGATAAATCGATACAAAGCTGCTCGATTCTTCTCTCAGCACATTGAGTTAACGTATTCTCTAAAATTAATTTCGCCCTCGCTGTATCAATATCGCCTATTAAAGGTAATAAGGCCGTGTTATTTTCAAGAGAAATAATCGGCGAGCTTAATTCATTGATCATTTGTTTTTGTGCTTCCAGCTGTTTTATTGTGTTTTTATGCGCTTCATCAATGTATATGTATATCGATAAATTCACGACTCTTCCGACAATTTCAATCCAGTTGAGCAATTGATCGATACTAATTTTATCCGTATTATCATGATAGAATTTTTTAATATAGGAGAGATAAACATCCTTCGTTTTATTAAATTCTCTAACAACATAATGGACAGGTGTCGTTAAATGCTTTTGGTCTCTAGCAAGCTCTTCGGACCATTTTTTAAATTCGCTGAAAAACTGTAATTCTTCTTCAATAAAAAGCGTATGCAGGTGAAGAAAGTAATCCTGATTTTGTTCCTTTAAGGTTTGAATAATTTTAGGATCATGACTGGAATAAATGGATTCAGGGTCTTGATCATCAACCTTTTGATACCAGTCTTCTGACATTTGCCAAGAATTCTCTACTAAAAATTGATATAAATCACGGTTTCGATGCATGTATTGTCTCTCTCCCAAAACGTATTGTTTATTTTACAAGTGAATGTTTGAATGCGTAAATAACTGCTTGAGTTCGGTCCTGAACCTCAAGCTTGCTCAAAATGTTACTAACATGTGTTTTTGCTGTTTTTAATGCAATAAACAATTCATCAGCTATTTCTTGATTTGTTTTGCCTTCAGCCATCAACATTAAAATTTCCATTTCCCTTGCTGTTAATTGTTCATGAGGGTGGGTTACATCCTTTTGGCGCATTTTCATCATCATTTTGCCGGTTACCTCCGGCTCTAGAATCGATTGTCCATGATAGGTAGCACGAATTGCCCCTGCTATTTCGCTTGCCTTTGATGTTTTTAATAAGTAACTCGTTGCACCTGCTTCAAGTGCCGGATATACTTTCTCATCATCTAGAAAACTTGTGACAATAATGATTTTCGCATCAGGCCATGCTTCAATGATTTGCCTTGTTGCTTCAATTCCGTCCATTTCCTTCATCACTAAATCCATTAATATAACGTCTGGGCGAAGATCCAGGCAAAGCTCCACACCCTTTTTGCCATTATCCGCTTCGCCAATGACCTCGATGTCCGGCTGAGCAGATAAATAGGCAGAAACCCCAATACGCACCATTTCATGGTCATCTACAAAAACGACTTTAATCATGTTCATCATCCTTACTTAAAAGTACAGGAACCTTTACCTCAAGACGGGTTCCCTTATTCTTTAAGCTAACAATCTTCAACGTGCCGCCAATTTCAACCGCCCTTTCATGCATATTTTGCAATCCATAGGAACCAGTTTTTTCTTCCTCCACTTCAAAGCCCACACCATTGTCAGAAACACGCATAATCACAAAATCATCGCGCTTGATTAATAGAACATCGAGACTTGTTGCTTTTGCATGGCGCAGGGTGTTTGATACAGATTCCTGAAGAATCCGAAATAAATGATCCTCAACCCCTTTATCAAGAGGAATCGGCTCCACCTTCCATTTAATATTCATTGAAACCTTTTGCATTAATTCTACCAAAAGCTCTTGAACTCCTTCTTGAAGAGATTTCCCGTTTAAAGCAGCTGGTCGCAAATGCAAAAGCAATGCCCTCATTTCAAGCTGTGATTGGTGAATGGTTTCTTCAATTAATTTCAGCTGCTTTGTCTCCCTGTCGTCTGATAATGGTCTTGACTCCGTAATTGCCGACATCATCATCGAGGCTGCAAAAAGCTGCTGACTGACCGAGTCATGAAGCTCGCGCGCTAAGCGATTTCTTTCCTGTGAAATCATCTCCTGGATTCTTTTTTCTTGATCCTCCGCTTTCTCATTTGCCAGCTTTTGCGATAGCTTTGTTTGTTCTAGCATATGTTTTTGGATGCTTTCAATTTTAACCCAAATTTCGTGGATCTCAGGAATGGCCGCCTGCGGTTCATCTGGTACCGGTCGGCCCTTTTCCACTTCTCTTACAGCGGTTTCAACCACATGAAACTGCTTTTTCCAAAGATATCCTGAAAAGCCTCCATAACAAACTCCTAGTAAAATGCTTAAACTAGGAACAATGTAAATAAAGGGTAAATCCATGACCGTCCTCACCCAAAGTGAACTCCAGCTTTCCAAAGGATAAGCAATAAAGAAAAACACCGAAAGGAGAAGGAATAGGACAAGCGAAAAAATCGCACCAATAAGAATTTGCCGCTGCATGATGGTCATACCCGCTTCACCTCAAGCTTCCCAGTAATCATCGAGGTGATAAGCTTTACTTTCTGTTCGGCTTGATCATATTCAGCTGTTTCATAAACAATTAGCTCATTAATGACTCTTTCCTCTTGATCTTGTAATATCGTTACAGTTCCAGCCAAAATAGAATGGTTTACATGAACGCCAACCTCATAAGGAACGAGAATTTGCACATTTCCAATCAAGCTTCTAATGGAAATAATCGCCTCGCTATTCGGTAATACGGTATCACTTAAATCGATAACTGTATTCCCTACTCCAACCTGAATATTGACATCATCCCATTCATATACATGTTCAGGTGATTTTTGACTGCCAAAGAATTTATTATCAAATATCTTTTGTCGCTTTATAAAACGGTCAGACCTTGTTTCAGATTCAAATCCATCATCTACAGTGATCGGCTTAATTTGCTTAGGCTGCTTCTGCGATTGGAAAAATTGAACGATAAGATACAGAAGAACAACACAGAGAAAGTAACGAAAGGTGATCATATTTAACACCGTTACAATGAGCCAGATCCAACCGATCCAAAAGAAGATCTTGCCCATCATTCGCGGCTTCCACTTCTTCCCTAAATAAATACAGCCAATCGATAAAACAAATGTAATAATAAGACCTCCATTAAAAAACGAAACCTCTAACAAAAGAAGGAGAATTCCAATTAAAAGAATCCAGTTTACATAATCTGATTTCATATTTTTCAACATAAGATGTCTCCTCCCTCCATTAAAACTAAAGCGTTAGCAGCCTGGTAAGCCATATGCAAATAAGACGCTTCATAATAGAAAGAAGAAATTTCTCTTCGATTATGAAACCTCCTATGATGGTTAAGAAATGCGCAAGGCGCCCTCCTATCGGCAATAAGCATAAGGCGAATAGGAATAGAAGGTGTTCTTTACCTCCAATTCCTATTTGACTAGACCCAAGAGCCGATGGCGCCTGGAGCTAGACACTAAAACTAAGTACAAAAAGTTATACTTTAAACTTTAAATAAGGCGCAGAAACCTACGCCTTATTAGGATACCATATTTTTTATGATGAAATAGAAGCGGTTTGCTCATTTTCTAGCTGCTTTTCAAGCTGGGCAATGCGGGCATCAATCGTGTTGCGGTGATAGGCAGAATTCACTTGATGCTCTAAGCGATCAAGATAGCTTTCCATTTCTTCAAATCTGGAGAATGCCTTTGTCGAATAGCTATTGTTCTCAACCACTTTATTCATACGATGGTGCGCGCGGGCGATATTTTCTCTGCCCATTAGCTCCATTCGCTTAAGATGCATATCCTTTAGCTTATGCTTCATTTCAGCATACTTTTGTTCTAACTCTTCAAGCTGGCGATTTGTTTGCTCGCTTGACTCTTTTAAGCGTGCGATTCGCTCCTCATAATATGTTTGCTCTTTAACAGCAAATTCATAAAGCTCTGTTTCCCCTGCTTTCGAAGCAATTTCAGCTTGATATTTACGCTTTTCAGCTAAATTCACAGCCTCCTTATACTCACGGCGAAACTCTTCTTTTAATAAATATTGACGCTCTACCAGTTGACGAACCTTTTCCGTTTCATTCTCACATTGCCTTAAATAATGATTTAGTACTGAAATTGGATTTTTTTGTTCCTTTTGGTCCAATGCTTCATGTAAATCAGCTGCAATCGTATCTTTTATTCTTGTAAATAGATTAGCCATTATATTCTCTCCTTTAATGTTGATATTGAACTCTTTATTTCCTAGCCAAATTGGCAAACCCGCCAATTGGTTACTAAGTGAATTAGTAATTCCCTTTTAATTCATTCCACTCTTTTTCAAAATTCGTGAATGGATCATCATCTTCGACAAGTTTTGCTTTCGCTGGTTTTTTCCAGTTTTTATAGACCACATATAAAACATACACGGCAACAAATCCTAAAATAGCTGGCAGATTTGAAGCAGATGCGAACAATGCAATAACGCCAATGATCGCTAATACAACTTTATTGAAGGTTGAGTTTGTTTTAATAAAGCCTTTGTATGCAAAGTACATAATTATAAGGCTAATCGCTAAAGCAATCATTGGGGCAAGATTTGACAGCAACACAATCACTGCCACCCCGCCTAAAAGTAAGTAACCAAATTTCTTCATGTCTTTTTCCTCCTTTCAACAATGTGTTCGTTTCTATGTCTCTATCTTATCTACTTTTCATTATCCCTATAACGAGCGCAGGCTTTATTTTCATCTAAGCCTTGAGACGTAGTGCTTCATATATGTGGAATTTCCTTTTTCAACCAGACCTTTTTAGCATTTAGGTTTTTTTTAGGTGAATTTGGTGAAAATTAGATGTATAAAGTGAATGCTTTAAAGGAGGGTCTTGATATGACCAATGAATTTCCTCAGGGAAAAATGCCATATGACGTAGAACCATTTTGGAGAAAGTCAGCAACGCTTCCTAGCTTTCCCCCTCTAAAAATTGATACTGAAGTAGATGTTGCTATTGTCGGGGGCGGAATAACAGGTATTACTACCGCCTATTTATTAACGAAGCAAGGATTTAAGGTTGCTGTTATCGAAGCCAGCCAGGTGCTTAACGGTACAACGGGGCATACAACGGCAAAGGTCACTGCCCAGCATGGACTGCTCTATGATGAACTGATTCAGCATATGGGTGAAGAAAGAGCAAAGCAATATTATGACGCGAATGCAGATGCGCTGCAATTTGTTCGTCAAACGATTCAAGAGTTGAAAATTGACTGTGATTTAACAGAAGAGGACGCCTATATGTATGCGGTAAGTGATGAGTATAAGCGTAAAATTACGAAGGAATACAATGCATATCAAAGGCTCGGCATCCCAAGCGAATTTAAAAAGGACATTCCATTGCCAATTGATATTAAGGGTGTTCTGGTCATGAAAAACCAAGGGCAATTCCACCCGTTAAAATATTTAACAGGCCTTGTAAATGAAATCACAAACGCTGGCGGGGAAATCTATGAGCAAACAACAGCGATTAATATTGATGAAAATACGCCAAAGCCAATGATTATTACCCGTGAAGGCCGCCGTATTACTTGCAAGTATGCGATCTCCTGCTCACATTTCCCATTTTTTGATGGGAAAGGGTTTTATTTTACGAAACTGCATGCTGAACGCTCCTATGTATTAGGTGTATTAACGAAGCACGATTTCCCCGGAGGCATGTACTATAGCGCGGATTCACCTGCCCGTTCCTTACGATATACGCCAATGGACGGGAAAAAGCTTGTGTTAATTAGCGGTGATGGTCATAAAACAGGCCAAGGGACATCAACACATAAGCACTATAAAGCCCTTGAAGAATTCGGGGAGTCTGTATTAGGTATTGAGGAAATCAAATATCGCTGGTCTGCACAAGATCTTTATACCCTTGATAAAGTGCCGTATGTTGGAGCCATTACCTCCAATAAGCCAAATATCCTCGTTGCAACAGGCTACCGAAAATGGGGAATGTCAAATTCAACGGCTGCTGCCAAATTACTTACCGATCTTGTATTAGAAAGGGAAAATCCGTACAAAGATTTATATGATCCTTCCCGTTTTTATGCCGATCCGAGCATCAAAAAATTCCTTATGCAGAATTTAGATGTAGCCGGTCATTTAATCGAAGGGAAAATTGATATAGCAGACAAACGGATTGAGGACATCGGAAATGACGAAGGATCTGTCGTGGTCGTAAATGGCAAACGTGCCGGCTGCTATAAAGACGCTGAAGGGAATATCAATCTGGTCGACACAACCTGTACCCATATGGGCTGTGAAGTTGAGTGGAACAGCGGTGACCGTACATGGGACTGCCCATGCCACGGCTCGAGATTTTCTGTTCAAGGTGATGTTGTGGAAGGACCGGCAAAGAAACCGTTGAAAAAGGTTGATTTGAATTAATTATTTCGGAATATCTTAAAGGTCACATAGAATTAGTTAGAACAATTTTTTTCATGAATACTTCCAAAAAAGAATAACGGCCTTAGACTTTGCTAACTTCCTACTCTCACAATACTGTTAGCTAAGTCACTGGCCGTAACATTCTTTTGTGTTGCTGATCATCACCAAGAGGCTTAATTCACTCACTTTATTAGCTAGGTTAACACAATATCAGTTGAGAAAAATTATAGCTATACTGCTTCTTGTCTATTTCTCCAGAATTACTTCTATTAAAATAAAAGATAATATAATACTTCAGATATCAAACGTGTAAAAGCTCTTTTTCATTTAATTCCACATTTAATAATTTCTTAATTATATCCAATATTGTTTCGTCCTTTTCAATTCGATTTCCCTGTTTATCAAACACCATTAATTTATCAAATGAAAATTGCACTTCTACAAATTTGCCAATTTCATCCCAGCAACTCTGTGTTCTAATATTTAAATTCCCAACCTTTGTTTTTACGCGATAAATGGTTTCACCCCCAAGCTGCTCTGTTGTAAGAATTTCTCCAGAAAGAATGGCATCGCTGTTAAAATCGTTCTTATTCAAAATAGTAATATCTTCAGGGCGAATACCGATATATATATTATCAAATTCAATAATATTTGTCGGCGGTGAGCCAATAAATTGTGCGACAAATAAATTGGCCGGATTCGTATAAATCTCTTTCGGTGTGCCTTGCTGCATGATTTCTCCTTGATTCATAATAATGATATAGGAACCCATTGACATTGCTTCTACTTGATCATGAGTAACATATAAAAACGTTGTTTTCAACTGTTGATGCAAGTCAATTAACTCTTGTCTCATTTGATTTCTTAGTTTAGCGTCTAAGTTTGAAAGGGGTTCATCCATTAAAAAGGCATGGGGACGCTTCACAATGGCACGGGCAAGAGCAACACGCTGCCGTTGTCCGCCTGATAATTGAGCAGGACGTTTATTCGCATGTTCTGTAAGTTCAACCATGTTTAAGACATTTTGTATGATTTCTTCTCGCTCATGTTTAGGTACTTTTTTAATTTTCAGCCCATATTCGATATTCTTATATACAGTCATATGAGGATATAGGGCATAGTTTTGGAAGACCATCGCAATATTTCGATCTTTTGGTTCAGCGTATGTGACATCTTCGTCATTAATAAGCAAGCTCCCGCTTGTCGGTTCTTCAAGCCCCGCAATAATTCTTAATAACGTTGATTTTCCACAACCTGAAGGACCGAGTAAAATCGTAAACGAGCCGTCTTGAATTTCTACATCAATACCTTTTAATATTTCATTAGAATGAAAGGATTTTTTTATATGATTGATCGTTATTTTACCCATTTTCCCAACTCCTAAAGTAGGCTTAAACAATATTGAATAGATTATTTAATTCCAAATTTTACAAAAGAATCAACTATTTGTCTCTGTAATACAAGATAAATAATGAGGATAGGAAGACAAGAAACTGTTGTCGCTGCCATAAGTGAACCCCACATATTAACATCTGAATTAACGAATGATTTCAATCCGATTTGGATTGGCGCATTTTCCATCTGCTTCGTTATTAACATTGGCCATAAATATTCATTCCACCCGTTAATAAACAATAAAATTCCGAGAGATGCGACCGTTGATTTCATATTTGGTAATATCACATGAAGTAAGATACCGAAATCACTTTCTCCATCAAGTCTGGCTGCCTCAATAAGCGCAACAGGAAATGCTTTAAAGCTTTGATAAAGTGATAGAATCGCAAAGGTTGACACGGCAAATGGCAATACCACTCCTACTAATTGTTCATTCAATCCCATTTGGTTAATAAGCACGTAGTTTGGAATCATAATCGCTTGAAAAGGAATTAACCATGATAAGCTAAGCAATGTATAAATAAAAAAGCTTCCTTTAAATTTCCAACGTACAAGCGCGTAACCAGCTAAAAGGCTCGTGATAAGCTGAAGTACCGTCATAAGGATTGAAATAATAAATGAATTAAACATCATTCTAACAATCGGCATTTCCGAAAAAGCATAAACATAGTTTTCAATCGTAGGTTTTAAAGGAATAAATGAAGCAGTAAAAATCTCTGATTCATTCTTGAACGATGAAATAAGCATCCAATAGATAGGAAAAATGGCAATGATACACATGATAATCATTAAAAGATGTTGAATGACACTTAAAAGCTTTCCTTTCCTTCTCATTTTCATAACCTCCCATCTTAATTATCATAAAATGCAAATTTTCTAGAAACATAATTAAGTACTAATGCGATGATTGCGAAAACGAAAAAGAACAAGATCGCAGCCGCTGAACTCAAACCAGCATTCAAATTTGAAAACCCATATTTATACATTTCATAATAGATATTTGTTGATGAGCCAAAAGGTCCTCCTGCTGTTAAAATATCAATATAGGCAAAGGTAAACTGACTTGAAAATAGAATGCTCATCGTCAGCATAAAAAGAATCGTTGGCGATAATAAAGGTAATGTAATATCGATAAAACGTTTTAACCTGCTTGAACCATCTAAAGCTGCTGCCTCATAATAGTCTTTATTTATACTTGTTAAAGCAGCGGAAAACATAATTGTACTAAAACCAATTAAACTCCAACCGGTCATAAATAAGATAATCCACTTAGCAAAGCGAGGATCTGAGAAAAACGAAATATTGGTGTCCGTTAACCCTGTTTTCAATAGAAAAATATTCACTAAACCATTGCTGGGATGAAATAACCATCTCCAAATTGCACTTACCGTAACCGGTGCTAAAATCATTGGAATAAAAAAGATAGTGCGATACACATTTTTTATTTTCCCAGTCATACCATGTGTGGCAACCGCCAAAAACAATGGAATGATAATGGAGAAAGGAAGTAAACCAATCGTATAAAAGATTGTATTTTCGATTGATATTAGAAAATCCTTCGTATTGAATAAACGGATGAAGTTTTCTAACCCTACAGGTTCAGGTGTTGTTCCTGGTACCATGCTCCACTTTTGAAAGGCTAAAAAGAACGTTGTTATTAACGGCTTATACATCCAGATGCCAAGCAATAAAAGAGCCGGAAGTAAATAAAAATATGGTTTGAGCGTAATGCTTTTCTTGGCTTTTTTCGACACACTTTTTCTAATAACAGGGGTTTTATTGGACAATGGCGGCTGATAATTATTTTCGAGTGATCTACTCATACCGTTTCCCTTCTTTATTAAAAAATGTTGGAAAGTGCTGTAAAAATCAAGTTTATTTTTACAGCACTTTTCTCACAAAAAATCTTTATTTGATCATGTCGTTAATTTGATTTTCTGCTTCTGTTAACGTCTCTGCTACATCTGCATCTGTTGATATTGATTTTACAATCGCATCCGTAAAGATTGATGTAGATTCAGTTGCATATTCTCCCGGCCAGATAGCCACTGGGTGCATTTGTTCTAATTGTTTAAGATTAATTTTATATAACGGATTTTTATCAACGAAATCTTTTAAATAGTTAGGGTCATCTGCAAGTCCCGTACGTAAAGGCAAGTAACCTATTTCTGAAGTGATAATCGTATACCCTTCATTACCAGTTACATACTTGATAAACTCCCATACCGCCGCATTTTTTTCTGGCGAATCAGGTCTTACCGCTAATGCACTTCCTGAGTTTACGGGTACTGATGGTTTATCGCCAAATTGTGGAAGTCCAGCACCGTATAATTTCCAGCCGCCAGCTTCAGCAGCTTTGGTGAAACCGCTATGCAGAGCTGTTGATGTAATAAACATACCTAAGTTACCAGCCATAAATTGTTCCGGCAATTCCGCATCAGTACCTACTGCATGAGATCCATTTTTATAGAGATCCTTCCACATTTCAATTGCTTCAACGCTTTCTTTACTCGCAAACGTTGCTTCTTTTCTATCCTTAGAAATCACTTCGCCATCATTACTTAATATAATCCCTTCTGTAGTCCAACCGTTATTTGGAGCTAGACCAAAACCATCTTTTCCAGTTTCTTCTTTAATTTTTAACGAATACTCTTTTACTTCTTCCCATGTTTTAGGCGGATTGTTTGGGTCTAAGCCAGCTTCTTCAAATAGTTTTCCATTGATGAATACAATTGGCGTACTAAATGTGAAGGCTAATCCATACATCTTTCCATCAATTTTTCCTAATTCTAATGCATTAGGAGCAATACCTTCGAAATGTTGTTCCAATTCATCTTTTGGGAAAACATCTTCATATGCTTTTAAGCCAAGAGTTTCTTTCGAATTATCTAAAGTTGAAAATGTATGTTGGATAACATCTACTTGTTTTCCTGCTGCGATATCTGCCTTAAATTGCTGAAAAGATTGATCAGCTACTCCCTCTACAATCACTCCTTTTTCCTTCCCAACCGTGTCATTAAATTCTTGAATTAAATGCTCTACGCCCGCTTTCATTGTTGGATAAGCTAAACTATAAGAATAGAACGTAATTTTCGTTGGATTGTTTGGATCTAATTTTCCTAATTCTGCTTGATTTGAAGTTTCTGATGATGTTGCACATGCACTCAATACCGAGATAACTAAAGCTAAGACAATAAACAGTGAAAAAAACTTTTTAGTAGATTTCATTAGAAATGTCCTTTCTTTCCATAAATTTAATGGTTAGTTGTGTTGTAATGCCTGCAATGAAAAGCTTAAAATTGTGTTAATATCATCAGGGAATCTTACAGTTTGAACAGCAAGTCCATTTTCATCAACTGTACATAAGCTAAAACCTGTCCGATCATTCAAATGCATGCTTTCATTACCAATATTCACGCCAAATGCCGTACCATCTGCAGTAGATAGCAGAATTTTGCCATAAGAGCTTACTTTATTCTGATGAGTATGTCCGCTTAACACGGCAATGACATCTGTATCATGAATGATGTTAAGAACATCTTTAGAATTAGTCAGAGCGTGGCCATCGATCACTTCACCTGCTTCAAGCGGATGATGAACGACTACTATACTGCCATTTTCAGTTGGTGTTTTTAACACATTGGCGAGCCAATCCAGCTGATTTGAATCAATCATACCGACGCCGCTATGATCATGGCTTGAATCTAGGACAATCAATCTGTATCCATTAATAGCCGTTTCATAGAATAGTTTATCGGAACAATTTGCTTTCCCTTCGTAACCATCCCAATATGCAGCTGTAACATCATGGTTGCCAAGAGCGGTATAAACAGGGATATCTTCCACATGGTCCTCGATGATTCGTTTAAAGTATGCATAATCACTTGCATTACCCTCATGTACCAAATCTCCGCTAATTAAAATGAAATCAGGCTTTTGCGTAAAAGATTTAATATGATCTAAAATTTTTATGAAAAAATCAGTTGGATTACCATTCGGCCCATCGACTTTTTCTAGTAAACTGCCTTTATAGCTTTGCAAAATATGTGTATCTGTTAGATGAAGAAAAGTAAGTTTATTCATTTTATATTCCTCCAGTTTTATTAGATAAAGATAAATGGCTCATTTATTTTGTTCTTACTTGCAATATAACGGCGATTTAATCAAGACAATAATCTCTAATTCTTTCACGTATTACTTGTGTTATGCCTAATTCCTCTGAAAGATATGTTTCGAAATCTCCGTATGTACTAACGATCGAATCGATCGCCGCTTTTAGATAATCTTCTTGCAGTAGCAGTGCATCTCTAAATCGGGCAAGTCCTTCTTCGGAAACATGCATCCCCGCTTCATCAAACATTTTGTTATGAAAATCTTCTAACGCATGGTTAGATAGAAGGAAATCCTCGACGACCGTTTCATATGGGACACCAAGAGTTAAAAGGATAAGCATCGCACCTACTCCTGTGCGGTCTCGTCCACCCGTACAATGATGAACAAGAGGCAAATTCTCTTCTGGATTTTTGAGAAGTGTCATAAGCCTTTTGTAAGACGCATTTTGAATCGGCAATTTCGCATACAAATTTATGAACATCTCTTTCGTGAATAGCTTGTAATACTCCCTTTTAACCATTTCTTCCGAAGATGCTTGTGCTGAAATCTGATCCTCAGTATGAGCTGGAATTCGCTCGTTTTTGGCTTGTCCGATCATCGGATCCGGCTTTCTATCTGCTTCAGCATTGTCACGATAATCAAATACATACTTTAGATTTAATGTTTCTAAATATGTTTTATCTTCTTCCGTTAATCCTGTTAATTCCGCTGCTCGGAACAAAATTCCCTTTTTTATCCTCCTCCCATCTAATGTTGCTAAGCCACCCATATCACGAAAATTGACAACACCTTTCAGAGGCAATAAACACTGCAGCTCCATCGTTTCTTCTGTCATTTAGATCACCTCTTTGATTTTTCATTAACGGTAAATTTTTCTAATGTCGAAGCTCCATTCAGATCAATGACATGAAAGTTCGTTTCCCCATTTCTAACTGTTACCCAGAGAATATGATCAATGGACCCCACCGCTTCACCGTGCCAACATGCACCTGTTCTTCCCATTTGAATATGATCGCGGCCATTTCTTTTCATAACTTCTAACTGATGAAGATGTCCTGCAAACATCGTGTATTTTCTGTCTTTGAGCATTTCCTCAAGACGTTGAAACTGAGTGTCTTTTGTTTTCCATGCCGGCTTATGCATTAATACAAAAGTTTGGTTTACATCTTGGTTTTCTTTAAGTACATTTTCAAAAAAGGCAAGTTGTTTATCACTAATATTGGGATGATTCCCTTTTTCAAGATCTTCCTTTGAAGCCTTACTCATCATTTGATTGAAAAATTCTTGAACGTGCTCCTTTGATTTTTCCGGCTCACGTTTAACATCTTCAGTCACCTTTCGAAATACCTCGAGAAAGTCTCCTGACATTCCCTCTGGCGACTCTTCCGTATTAACAAATAAAAATAATGCATCATGATAGCGGAACGCATAATATTCAAAACCTTTACGTTCCCGCCAAACCTTTACCATCGTTTCATTTCCATAATCATGATTTCCAACAACGTGGAAAAATGGCAGGTCAAGTTTTGTTAACAAATGATCAACATAATCCCACTCTTCATGTGCTTCTGCTTCATTATTCCAATAGCCTTCAATTAAATCTCCCACAGATAATACGAAATCCGGCTTTAACACTTGAACAAGCTCAAGCCCTTTTTCAAAGACACCTGGAGTTGTAATCCCGCAACGGTCACCAACTACTGCAAACGAATAATCCCCTGTCTTTGTGGGCTTCAAATCACTAAACCATGGGCGCTTATCAGTAGAAACATTTTCGAAATAAATCTCTACCGCTTTTTTTTGATCAGTTAACGTATACATTTGTATTCTCCTTTTCAATATCAATCAATCTTTTGCCAGTATATCAGTAGCATGTTAATAGAATGTTAAAGGGATGTTAATTATCATTTTGCAAATATTAATAATTGTTTAAACATAAAGAAGTTTGTAAAATTTTGTGGTTTGTCTTAATTAAAAGCTGTCAAATAGGTATAATTGAATGATAAGCTTTTTATCTTCCATGGCGAATTACATAATTTGATAGGAAAATACTTGTAAAATCCCTATATTTTTTATAGCTATAGTTGAAAGGAAATTGAAATATGTCTACATCTTTAATTGATACTGCTTATACAACCATCCGACAAAAAATTCTATCTTGTGAATATATGCCAGGAAGTCTGTTATCCATATATAAGTTGGCAGAAGAACTGGAAATGAGTAGGACTCCGATTTCCAATGCGATTGCACGCTTGGAATTAGAAGGTCTTGTCGTAGCATTAAAAAATCGAGGAGTCATGGTAAAAGAAATTTCGACTAAAGAAATCATCGATATGTTTGAAATCATTTTTGCCCATCAAATGTATGTATTAGAATTGGTCGAACATTTCGAACATTTCACGTTCGACCTTAAAGAATTAAAGTCCATTTTAGATCAACAATTAAAAGAAAAGGAACAAGATAACTACTTTAACTATTCCAATTATTCGCTTTCATTCATTCGATGTTTTATTGCAACGGCAAAAAATAATGTAATGTTGCAAATTATGGATGATCATCGAGATAAAATTGTGATGAGTGCTGTTGCAAATTACAAGCTGTATCCACAACAAAGATATTTCTCAGGTGCTAAATATAACGGGGCAATCTATGAGGCGATATTGAATGAAAATTATGATCAGGCTAGACAAAAAATATACGAGTTTCGACAAAAAACTCGTGAACGCGTCGTAATGAATGGCTCATTTTAGATTTTAGAAGAAATGTTCAGATAAAAACGCAACGAATAGGGAACAGCCCCTTAAAATTTCGGAGGGCTGTCCCTCTTTTTGCTGTTTATTTTTAACAATAAAAATAAGCTCCTACTTTATCATGTTAACACCCATTATGGACAAACTAAAAATAACATTGATAAAAGGAGATGCTTTAGTATGAATAAGAGAAATCAAAATAAACAATCTGCGAATTCCTACGAAGGGAAAATTTATCAAAGAAAATCAGAAGCACTTTCAGAATACAATCTCACCCTCCCCGAGCAACCGGTACCCCAGCCAAAGGATTATGAGGATATCGAATATTAATCATATGTACAACCGATGATGCCATTCATTATAGCTATTATTATAATTTTTTATGGTAAAAGTGCTGTTACGTTGGAAAGTTCGCCAAACAAAAAGGCTGAATCAATAAGATTTACCCTTAGCAAAATGGGGTCTATTGATTACAGCCTCTTCCTTTATATATTTGTTACAACTAAATCAGCGCTTTTTTTCAAAACTTCTTTTGATGGTCGTTCATTATGGCTGCTATAGATTCCAGGATTAAGACCATTATTTGCAGCCGCCAGCCATGCCGGTTTACTTAAACAAGTGATATTGATTGTTGGGTCAATTGACTGGTTCGAGATACCGTATAATGCCGCTTGCTTCATAAATGTATGAACTGCATCGCTTGTTGGAAAAACAATCGATGTAATCGACGCATCCTCAATTGACCTGCGAATGATGGTTTCATACTTCTCGTCAATTGACGTTTGATACACACCTGCATAATCATGTTCACCATATTTCTCAAGCTTCCACCTTTGTTCACTATTTTCATTTGCGCCAAGGATCAATAAGCTTCCGTCATGATCCATCTCTTCTACAAAGCTTGCGAACAGTCCGAAGTTTTCCAGCAGAACAAGGGATGATGGCTGTTTAACAAACAGTTTTGCTTGTAGTTGGCGAATGTCGATTCTGTACTTCCTTAAAAGGCTGAAAAAATGAGTCACTGCCTCTGTAGTAGTGAACAGCATTCGTTTATAGGTTGCCAGCTTTTTTCTAATCGTGATCTCCAAGGTTCCTTCATCGATTTTCCACTTAGGAAATTCAATGACATCAGCACCTTGATCAGCAAACCCATTTGCCATGCTTTCCTCTTCGGCACTTCCACGAACATAAAGGATTTGCTGTCCAAATAATGGCTTTTTCTCAAACCATTTGCCTTTTTCTCTTGTTGCAACAATATCACCGACTAAGGTAATCGCCGGGTTTTCAATGTTTTCTTCCCTGACCTTTTCTACAATGGTAGAAAGCGTACCTACGACACTTTTCTGCCTGCTCCATGTCCCCCAGCGAATCACGATGACCGGTGTATCCGCCGCTTTACCGTGACGAATAAGGTTGTCACAAATATGCTCTAAGTTGGATACTCCCATATAAAAGGCAATCGTTTTGACACCTCTTGCAAGTCCTTCCCAATCGATATCAGGCTTACCGTTCTTTGACTTATCGTGTGCCGTGACCATAGCAAATGATCCTGCGAAATCCCGATGTGTAACAGGAATACCTGCATAAAGAGGAGCGGCAATACCTGAGGTGATCCCAGGTACAATTTCATAGGGTATTTGTTTATCCGCAAGAGTCTCAGCTTCTTCACCAACTCTGCCAAAAACACTTGGATCTCCGCCCTTCAGTCTGACAACTGTATAGCCGGCCAACGCTTTTTCAATAAGTGTTTTATTGATTTCATCCTGCCTCATAAAGTGGCGGTTAGGAAGCTTGCCGCAATAAATAAGTTCACAATTTGTTGGTGCATATTCAAGGAGATTTGGGTTCACTAAACGATCGTACAGGATTACATCCGCTTGTTTAATGGCCTTGATTCCCTTTAGGGTAATTAGCTCACGATCCCCTGGACCAGCACCAACTAAATATACCTTTCCTTTTCCCATTTTCTTCTTCCTCCCTTAGCTTCTATTTCCTTTTTAAAGTAAGGGAAGTGCGCTCTCTCTATATGCATAGCGATTCTATGCTAACCTTACTTTTTGTTTTAGGCTGTATTCATAAACTTTGTTGCTTTATGGATAAAGTTATCATTTCAAAATAATTGCGCCTCTTGAAGAGAGAGGTTAGAGATGAAATTTGAAGCAATCGGATAATCACCGATTGCCTCATTTCAACATTCTTATCTATCTAAAAAGCAACAATATTTTAGAAAAAAGCCACTTATATTATGCTGATCAAATTAAGAGAAAAACTTCTCCCTCTTCAATAATCGTTTCATAGGTTTTGACACAGCCAAAATCCGGCTCTTGTACCTTTCCATCCTCAAGGCAAATTTTCCAGTCATGCATCGGACAGAATACATGCTCACCGCTAACGATTCCTTCACTTAATACTCCGCCTTTATGAGGGCATTTATTTTCAACGGCTTTAATCGTACCATTTGAAAGCTTAAAGACAGCCACTTCTTTGTCCTTTTCCAGTTGAACGGTTTTCCCGACACGCTCTGGCAGTTCCAAAAAGGGACCAACATACACCTTCGTTTTTGTCATTTCCTTCATGTCCAACTTCCTCCCTCTTTACAAAATATTCTGTCATTTGTTGCTATACGTTGTTAAAAGAACTGCTTATTGTTTTCGTTCAAACAATTAAATGCCAACCGTTTCAAATAGTTCTTTTGTGGTCTTCTTATCTTCAATAATTTCTTTCCATGGATCTCTGTAAACAGATAATGTTTCATCCATGCGTGCATTTAACTCCTGACGCTTGTTTTTGTCATCAAGCACTGATCTTACATGGTCTAAGCCAACACGTTCGACCCATGCCGATGTACGCTCTAAATAATTTGCCGTTTCACGGTAATATTGGAGGTAAGCACCTGTAATCTCCATTGCTTCATCATCTGTTTTTACTTTGTATAACAAGTCGCCTCCGCGAACATGGGTACCGCCATTTCCGCCAATGTAGATTTCCCATCCGCCATCGATTCCGATAAACCCAATATCTTTAAAGCCAGACTCGGCACAGCTTCTCGGACATGCCGATACAGCCATTTTTACTTTATGAGGAGTTTGCAAGCCTTCAAATTTCTTCTCTAGTCTGATCCCTAAGCCCATAGAATCTTGTGTACCGAAGCGGCAGAATGTTTCACCAACACATGTTTTGACTGTCCGCAGCGATTTTCCATACGCATAACCAGAATTCATATCTAGATCCTCCCATACCTTTGGAAGATCATCCTTTTTCACGCCAAATAGGTCAATACGCTGTCCGCCCGTTACTTTTACTAAAGGAATTTCATATTTGTCCACAACATCTGCAATTTTGCGCAATTCTTCTGCATTTGTCACACCGCCGTACATTCTTGGTACAACTGAGTATGTTCCATCCTTCTGAATATTTGCGTGCATACGCTCATTGACAAAACGTGATTCTCTTTCATCCTGATATTTCGTCGGATTCACCATGCCTAAATAATAGTTTAAAGCTGGTCGACATTTTGAGCAGCCTTCTGCTGTTCCCCAATCTAGGACATTCATTACTTCTCTAACATGTGTTAAGCCTTTCGCTTTAATTTCTTCGACTACTTCATCTCTAGAAAGTGTTGTACAACCGCAAATCGCTTCTTTCTGCGAGGAAGCATCGAATTCAGATCCAAGTGTCAGCTGAAGAACATCAGCAACTAAAGGTTTACAGCCACCACATGAACGGGAAGCACTTGTGCAAGCCTTAATGGCATCAACTGATGTACAGCCCTTCTCTTGAATCGCTTGAACAATGGCACCCTTTGATACCCCATTACAACCGCAGATAATTTCATCCGCACTCATTGAAGCAACAAGGCTCTCCCCTGTTTCGCCGCCGATTGGCTGGAGAATGCTGACCTTTTCTGTATCTGAAATATCCGCTTCCTTTTTAATCATAGAGAAAAGGCGATTTCCTTCTTTACTGTCTCCGAATAAAACAGCCCCAACGATTTTGTTTCCTCTTAAGACAATCTTTTTATAGATACCATCCTGCTCATCAAAGATTTTCAGCGATTTTTTGTCATCGCCTTCCATAAAATCACCAGCTGAGAATACTTCCACACCTGAAACCTTTAATTGCGTAGATAATACAGATCCTTTATACCCCTCTGTTTCTTTTCCGCAGATGTGGGATGCCAGTACCTTTGCTTGCTCATATAATGGAGCAACAAGGCCATATGGAATGCCATTATGTTCAGCACATTCACCAACAGAATAAACATGCGGCAGATCTGTTTGCAGATAATCATTAACGACAATCCCTCTATTTACTGCGATACCGCTATTCTTAGCTAGCTCGATATTCGGCTTAATACCTACAGCCATTACCACTAAGTCTGCTTCAAGATGGGTGCCATCCTTAAACTTTAATCCCTCAACACGATCTTCTCCATAAATCTCTACTGTTGCTTTTTCTAATAAAAATTTCATCCCTTGATTTTCAAGCTCTTTTTGCAAAAGTCTTCCCGCTGTTTCATCAAGCTGGCGTTCCATTAATGTTGGTGCTAAATGAACAACATTAACATCCATTCCTAAATTTAATAGGCCGCGGGCTGCTTCTAATCCAAGCAAGCCTCCGCCAATAACGGCAGCCTTTTTATATTTTTTAGATGCTTCAAGCATAATGTCAGTGTCCTTAATATCACGGAAAGCTGTAACACCTTCTTTATCAGCACCTGGAATCGGAAGGATAAAGGGTACAGATCCCGTTGCGATAATTAGTTCATCATATGGTAAAATTCGGCCTTTATCGGACTCAACCACCATCTTATCCGGATTGATTTTTGTGACGGTTTCTCCCGTATAAAGCGTTATATTATTTTCTTCATACCAATCCCAGTCATTTAACGTGATATCCTTTACCTCGGTGTCACCCTGCAGCACCTTCGATAATAGGATTCGATTATAGTTTGGATGCGGCTCACTCCCAAAGATTGTTATTTCAAATAAGTCGTTTGAAATCTTTAGGATTTCTTCGATTGCTCTTACGCCGGCCATTCCGTTTCCTATTAAAACAAGCTTCTTTTTTTCCACCTGATTTTCCTCCCCTTGGAAAGTTTCTTCTACTATAGCACGGTAAAATTAATTATTTTACATACATGTTAGGTTTTCTAACATGGTTTTATTTTCTAACTTATAGGCTCCCTAAACTTACCTAGTGTAAAAAAGAGGCACGATTCGCACCTCGAAAACTAGCAATCTATTTGTATTCAGCCTATTAAACAGGTTTTATTTTAACAGCACTTACTTTAAATCCAGGCATGCGGCAATAAGGGTCAAGTTCCTCGCCGACTAGTAAGTTAACATTTTGGCTATCCGCCCAGTGGAATGGTACAAAAACGGTATCTTGTCTGATTTTTTCCGACCATCTGCTTCTAACAACAATGCTGCCTCTCTTTGAAGAAACCATTACTAAACGATGATTCTCAATATTATATTTCCTAGCAGTCTCTGGATGGATCTCAAGATAGGACTCAAAATTCCTTGCTGCCAAAGCCGCACTCTTTCTCGTTTGCACTCCTGTTAAATAATGTGACATCACTCTGCCCGTTGTTAAATAGAGCGGATACTCTTCATTTGGTTTTTCCTTTGGCACTTCTGGAGTATTTGGGACAGCAATCATTTTCGCTTTCCCATCCGGGTGGGCAAATGATTGTTCAAATAATCGTTCTGTTCCTTTATGCTCCAGATCTGGACACGGCCAAAGAATTCCTTGTTCTTTTCTAATTCTCTCATAGGTAATGCCATAATAATCAGCGATTCCGCCCCGGCTTGCGATTCTTAATTCATTAAAGATGTCCTCAGCCTTTGTATAGGAAAAATACTTCTCTTTCCCAAGTGCTTTTGCAATTTCACAAAGGATTTGCCAATCATGTTTTACTTCTCCTGGACAAGGACGACTAGCTTCCCTAAGGGTAACTCTGCCTTCAAGATTGGTCATGGTTCCTTCATCCTCAAGATAAGAAGATGCCGGCAAAATGAGATCTGCTAATTTGGCCGTTTCTGATACAAACAAATCGACAGCGACTAAGAACTTGAGCTTTTTTAACGCCGCTTTTACAAAGTTTGCATTTGGATTGGATACAACTGGATTTGAACACATGAGAAGCATTCCCGTAATTTCGCCTTCTTCAATTTTTTTGAACATCTCAAATGCGGAAACACCTTTTCCAGGCAGCTCATCCTTATCCACACCCCATACTTTGGCAATATAGGCACGATGCTCTTCATTCTCGATTAATCTGTAGCCCGGCAGCTGATCAGCTTTTTGCCCGTGCTCACGGGCACCTTGCCCATTTCCTTGCCCAGTAATGGCACCATAACCAGAGTACGGCTTACCAATTTTTCCTGTAGAGATAAGAATATTCAGTAAATTCCTCACAGCAGTGGTTCCGTCTATTTGCTGTTCTACTCCCCTTGCTGTAAAAATCATCCCAGATTCTTCACTGGCGAATTTAGTGGCTGCAAGCCGAATATGCTCCACAGAAACACCAGTCATCTCAGAAATTTCCTCTAGTGATAAAGATGTGACATACTCTTTAACATCTTCAAATCCTATTGCTCTTTCATTAATGAACGCTTCATTATGGAGATTTTCCTCAATAATCACCTTTAGCATTCCATTTGCCAAGGCTGCATCCATTCCTGGCTTGACCTTTAAATGCAAATCAGCAATCTCAGTTGTGCCTGTTTCACGAGGGTCAATCGCAATAATATAGGCTCCGTTTTCCTTCGCTTTCTCAAAATATGGCATAATCGTCGGCTGACATTCTGCGATATTTGTGCCAGCTAAAATAATCACTCTTGTATGCGGCACCTCTGATAGCGCATTGGTTAAACCGCGGTCTAAGCCAAAGGTTTGGTTTGCTGCAGTTGCTGCAGCGGACATGCATAGGCGGCCATTATAATCGATATAACGTGTTTTTAGTGCTACCCTGGCAAACTTGCCTAGTAAATACGCTTCTTCATTTGTAATAGAAGCACTGCCGTATACCGATAAAGCATTTAAGCCATCCTCAGCTTGAATCCTCGTAAACTGTTCTTTTATATGTGCAATGGCTTGTTCCCACGAAATCCTCACAAACTCGCCATTCACCTTTAATAATGGGTGCAAAATCCGATCCTGATGGAAGGGATGCTGATGGGCATTCAGACCTTTTATACATAGCCTTCCTTCTGATGTAGGATTGTCTTTGCCCACTGTCGTGTACTTTTTCCTTGTCACAACCGACTGCTCAATTAATTGCATTTTGCATTGCATACTACAAAACGGACATTGCGTATCATACACCTTTTCTGATTGAACCTCTTGCTGCTTTGTCCGGAAATATTTCAATAATAATTCGGTCAAGACAATTCCCCCCTTACTCTCGCAATCTACGTTCCTTCATCATTTCTAAACGGTCTTCTGTACATATGGAAGCAATTCCGCTTCCATTCTGCTAATGAGCTGATCCCGCAAGTGTACTTCAAATAAAACTTCTCTTATATGAATAAGACCGACCCTCTCGATCCAATCACTAATTTGTTCAAGATAATTGGCCGTTTCCCGGTAATATTGAACAAAACCGCAAATCAATGTTTTTGCTTCTTCCGGGTCACTCGCCACCGTAAATAATTCTCCTTTTTTCAAGGCAGGACTTTGGCTTCCGCCTACGTAAATCTCCCAGCCCCGCTTATCACCGATGATGCTGATATCCTTTGTGATCATTTCCGTCTCTCTATGCTTACAAGCTGATACACCTAATACAACGCGATGAGGTGTCAGCAAAAATTCCATGTCCTTTTCCAGCTCAATCGCGAGTTGCAAGGCTTGCTCCTTATGACAATGGCAAACAGGGTCACCAAAAAACGTGTTTACATGCTGGATCGTATTGCCATGTGCAGGGCTCATTCGTACATTCAATTCTGAACACACAGCTTGAACATATTCTTTTTTGATTCCTTTTAATTGGATCTTTTGTTCAGGGGTAATCCCCACATCTGTTATTTGGTATTTTTTCATAATACTAGAAATCCGGCTAAGCTCCGCAGCATTTAATAACGCTCCATACATTTGTGGGATGATCGAATACGTACCATCCTTTTGCAGCTGAGCCGCTGCACTTCCATTCATATAGAATGGTTCATTCAAGCCTTCATTGTCTGGATAAATCATCGCTAAATAATAATTGATGGCAGGAACACAGTTTGAACAGCCGTCCCTTTCTTTCCAGTTAAGCTCTAAAAATACCTCCCGGAGTGACTTAAGGTTTCGTTGCTGAATCTGTACGACAACCTCGTCCTCCGTTAATGCAGTACAACCGCATAAGGACTTTTTCTCAATTACCTCATCACATTCATCGCTGTGAATATAGGCAAGCAGATTCGTTACCAGCGGCTTACACCCGCCGCAGGACCCTGAAGCTTTTGTACATTGCTTCACTTGTTCAACCGTTGTTAAACCCTTCTGCTGAACAGCCTCGATAATCGCTCCTTTTGAAACTCCGTTGCAATTACAAACAATTTCGCTTACCTTCATCGCCTTTACAAGTGAGGTGTTATTACCAGCTGAATGGAGAAGATTGCGTTTCTCCTCGTCGTTTACATGCTTTCTTTTCACGATCATGTCTAGTAGTTTGGATTGATCTGCCGTCTCCCCAAATAACACTGCACCGACAATGATATCTCCGCGAAAAACCATTTTTTTATAAACCTCTTCCATTTCATTGAGCATCGTTAACGATTTCGTTGCTGTATCTTCACCAAATTCCCCAACAGAAAACAGATCGATTCCCGGTACCTTTAAGCTTGTTGATAAAACAGAACCCTTATATCCTTCTACTTCCAGATCACATATATGCTTAGCAAGCACCTGCCCTTGCTCATACAACGGTTTGACCAAGCCATAGATCACACCTTTATGCTCTACACATTCACCGACAGCATAAATATTTGGATAATTTGTCTGCATGAAATCATTGACGATAATTCCCCGATTTGTCTGTATTCCGCTGCTTTTTGCAAGCGAGATATTCGGAATGACACCAACTGCCATGACAACAAAATCTGCCTCTATATCAGTCCCATCTGTAAAATAGAGTCTTTCGACTTTATTATCACCAGCAATTTCTTTCGTGACCTTCCCTAGAAGGAACTCAATCCCTTGCTGTTCCAATTTCCTTTGCAGCATTCTCGATGATGTTTCATCAAGCTGGCGCTGCATCAAATAATCCATATTGTGAATGACCGTTACATCGACTCCTAAATTCAACAAACCCCTCGCTGCCTCAAGCCCCAGCACACCGCCGCCAATCACAACAGCTTTTTTATGTTGCTTTGAGGTGTTTATAATGGTTTTGCAATCCTCTATCGTCCGAAAGTTGATGACCCCTTCCTTTTCAACGCCAGGGATTGGCAGCACAAAAGGCAATGACCCTGTTGCTATGATCAGCAGGTCAAATGGTACAATCCGGTCTTGATCTGTTAAGATCACATTGTTATCAGGATCAATTTTGATCGCCGTCTCACCGGAATAGAGCGTGATGTTGTTTTGCTCATACCAATCCTGCCCATTAATCGTAATATCCTCAATTGATGCCTCGCCCTGCAAAACCGATGATAGCAAGATTCGGTTATAGTTCAGGTGCGGCTCACTCCCTATGATTGAAATGTCAAATGCTTCTAAATTATGCTTTATGATTTCTTCGACACAGCGGACACCCGCCATACCATTCCCGATTACAACCAGTTTTCGCTTCATTTAAAACCCTCCAGCATCAATGGTCTGACCTTATCCAATGATTTCATTATTTCATATTCTTTCTACTATTAACTTATTGTTGTCACATTTCCTAACACAGAATATTCTGGAATGAATCCACTTAAAGAACTCCCTTCCCTTCGTGTCATATTAACTAATTTTCTGCGTCATATTTCCTGACAGGTAACTTTTCGATTAAAAATCCACCACTTATAATGTGGCTATGTTGAAAAAACTGAAAATTATAACAAATTTTGTCGTATCGAAAGGAGTAATGGTATGAAACTATCCGATTTAAAAACTAGCGGTCACCCGAAGACACTTTTTTCTTCCTTTTTGTATTTTGATGTGAGCTTTATGATTTGGGTTATTCTTGGCGCCCTTGGTGCTTTTATCACCCAGGATTTTGGTTTATCGCCATCACAAAAAGGATTGGTTGTGGCGGTTCCAATCCTTGCAGGGTCTTTCTTTCGAATTGTAATGGGAATCTTAACGGACCGAATGGGACCAAAGAAAACAGCTATTCTAGGCATGATCATTACAACGATTCCGCTTCTATGGGGATTTTTGGCAGGTAATACAATGTCTGAGCTCTTTATGATCGGTATTCTATTAGGGGTTGCCGGAGCAAGCTTTGCTGTCGCTTTACCAATGGCAAGCAGATGGTATCCGCCTCATCTTCAAGGTTTAGCCATGGGGATTGCCGGGGCAGGAAACAGCGGTACCTTACTCGCTACTTTATTCGGTCCCCGATTAGCTGAAAATTTTGGCTGGCATGTCACAATGGGAATGGCTCTAATTCCTTTGCTTATCACATTTGTCGTTTTCATCCTGCTTGCAAAGGATGCGCCAACACAGCCGGCACCACAGCCGCTGGCCAATTATTTTAAAGTTTTCGCTTATCGCGATACATGGTTTTTCTGTTTGCTTTATAGCGTTACATTTGGGGGATTTGTTGGATTATCGAGCTTTTTGAGCATGTTTTTTGTTGATGAATACAATTTAACCAATGTCCAAGCAGGAGATTTTGTGACACTTTGTGTGGCCGCTGGGAGCTTTTTCAGACCGGTAGGCGGATTTATTTCTGACCGAATTGGCGGTGTAAAAGTTTTATCCTTCTTATTTATCGGTGCAGCGCTATGTATGATTGGTGTTAGTCAGCTGCCGCCATTATTCGCGATAACCGCCCTTTTATTTGTTGGTATGATGTGCCTTGGCATGGGAAATGGCGCTGTTTTCCAATTAGTTCCACAACGTTTCCAAAAGGAAATTGGAATGGTCACTGGAATCGTAGGTGCTGCCGGCGGTATTGGCGGTTTCTTTTTACCAAATATTTTAGGGACTTTAAAGGAAGTGACTGGTTCTTACGCTTCAGGATTTATTACCTTTGCTGCAATTGCATTAATAGCCTTTGGAATCTTGTTATTAGCAAGCTATTCTTGGAAAAAATCATGGAAGTTAAAAAGCGATGCTGTAAAAATTTAAACGTGTATGAGACGCTTCCATCCCTTGGTCGAATAGGCCAAGGGTTTTTTATTTTTATACTTAGTTTTTATGTCTAACTCCAGCGCCTAGCCCCCCATGACCTTGAGGGACTAAGCGCTGGAGCTTTTCTGATGTAGTTTTATCAAAATTTATTGAAAGAGCGGTTTTACTTATCCATTTACTTTACAAATTTCTATATTCTGTTATCATAAATAAGTCTGATATATTTACCTAGGTAAATAAATTGAGGTGAACAAATTGGAAAACACAAACAAGTTATTTCATCTTCTTTATCAAAAGACTCGTTTAATGACGAAAGAGCTGAATGAGCATTTACAAAAACATGACTTATATAGTTCGCAGTGGACGATCCTCTATTGTTTAAAAAATAATGGGCCGATGACCCAAAGTGATATTTGGCGTTACTTGCTTGTTGAAGCACCCACGATCACAAGAACGCTTGTGAAGCTTGAGGAAAGCGGCTGGGTAATGCGGACACAAGGAAATGATAAACGAGAACGGCTTGTATCATTGACAGAAAAGGCGAAAAACATGCTGCCGATTATTGAGCAAGAAGTCAAAACTTTTGAGCAAAAGATGATAAAGCATTTAACAGATGAAGAGCAAGATTATTTTTTCAACATATTAAACAAATTAGGAACGTTAACAATTGAAAAGGGGGAATGAGTCCAAATGACTGAAGGAAAAAAAGAACCGATTTGGACAAGGAACTTTATTAGTACATCTTTAAGCAACTTTTTTATCTTTATTGCCTTTTATGGCTTACTAACATCTCTGCCTATCTATGTCGTCGACGAACTTCATCGTTCTGAGGTAGACGCAGGACTGATTGTCACCATATTCCTTTTATCTGCCATTATTGTTCGCCCATTTTCAGGGAAGCTTCTCGATGACTTTGGCAAAAAGAAAATGTTAATGATCAGCCTTATTTTCTTTACACTATGCTCGTTTTTATACTTATGGATTGATCAATACTTTTTATTACTGGTATTGCGTTTCTTCCAAGGAATTTGGTTTAGTATTGCCACAACAGCAACAGGGTCGATTGCCGCAGATCTAGTGCCAATCAAAAGACGCGGTGAAGGACTTGGCTATTTTGTCATGTCAACGAATCTTGCGGTTGTTTTTGGCCAAATGATTGCCCTTACGTTAATACAAACCGCTTCCTTTACCATACTCTTTCTTGTATTTGCCTTACTAATTACAGTAGGTGTTATCTTTACAGCGACAAGCAAAATTGATGAAAACCATGTTAAGACAGCTAGGAAACGACTGCAGGCTTCAGATTTAATCGATCAAAAAGCACTTCCCATTGCTTTAGTTGGAAGCTTAGTCGCGATCGCATATTCAAGTGTCCTTTCTTATTTATCTATTTATGCACAACAGCTTGATTTATTAGATGCGGCAAGCTTTTTCTTCGTAGTCTTTGCTGTTGTTATGCTAGTGGCTCGTCCATTTAGCGGCCGTTTATTTGATTTAAAAGGACCTCATATTATCATCTATCCAGCATTGGTTTTATTTATGATAGGATTAATTTTATTAAGTATTACTGAGACATCCTTCATGCTTCTTTTATCAGGAGCCTTTATCGGGCTGGGCTATGGAACAGTAGTCCCTTCTATGCAAACACTTGCTGTTCAAGCTGCTGACCGCAGCAGAAGCGGTCATGCAACAGCAACATTTTTCACTCTCTTTGATTCAGGAATTGCCGCCGGCTCTTATATTTTAGGCATGATTGCTACACAGCTTGGATACGGTCATTTATACTTTTATACCGCGATCTTTATGCTTGTCGTTATTGCCGTTTATAAATTGGTGTTACATCGAAAAAAAGAAGCGCCTGCTTTACAACTGAAACAATCAAATGGATAAATCAAATGATTTGGCATGTCACATTGCTGCCCTTTACATTAAGAAAAGCGCAAGGTGCTAAGCATTCGGCGACAAGCATAAGGCGAATAAGAATAGAAGGTGTTCTTTACCTTTAATTCCTATTTGACTTATGACCTGGAGCTAGACACAAAAACAAAGTGCAAAAAGTTTCTTATACATTTAAAAGAGGACTGCCTCATTTTTGAGACAGTCCTCTTCCTTTACCTTAATATGCTCCGCGAATATTTGGATGGATTTCCAGATGATAAAAGTCAGTCAGTTTTTTCAATTCTGCTTCACTGAACGCCGGAACCTCTGTCGCTTGCAAATTGTCTTCAACCTGTTTCACTGTTTTAAATCCTGGAATCACTGTGGTGATTTCCTCATGGTCAAGAATCCAACGCAGGGCTGCTCTTGTCATGTTTCCTCGCCCTTCAGCGATCCAACCTAGCTGTTCGCTTAACTCAACACCCTTTGAAAATTCTACCCCTGCAAAGGTTTCGCCTACGTTAAACTGCTCGCCATTTTTATTGAAGCTTCGGTGATCATCTGCTTCAAAGGTTGCTTGTTTCGTAAACTTACCTGTTAATAGTCCGCTTGCTAATGGGACACGCGCTAATAATCCGACACCCTTTTCCTTTGCTTGTGGGAGTAATTCTGAAACAGGCTTTTGCCGGAAGATATTAAAGATAACCTGTAACGCCTTCACATTTGCTTGCTCCAAGCAAAATAATCCTTCCTCCACGGTTTCTACACTTACACCATAATAGCGAATTTTCCCTTGCTGCTGCAGCTTATCCAGCACCTCAAAGACTCGTCCATCCTTAAGAATTTCCATTGGAGGACAATGAATCTGGTAAAGATCAATCGCTTCACGCTGCAACCTCTTTAAGCTATCCTCACAATAGGCTGTCACCGTTTTTTCGGAATACGTCTCCAGACCATGGATATCTCCTGCTCGACAAAACTTCGTGGCAATATGAATTTTATCCTCTTTTCCCTTTGTTGCCTTTGCCAGCAATTCTTCACTATGGCCGTTGCCATATACATCAGCTGTATCAAAGAAATTGACACCAGCATCCATTGCTCGCTCTAATCCCTGTAACGCTTCCTGATCATCCGATTTTCCCCATGAGCCGCCAATTGCCCATGTTCCAAAGCTTAACTCACTTATCTTAAGCTCTGTATTTCCTAATTGACGATATTTCATGCTCTCCATCATCCCTTTTATGTAGTCTCTTAAATAAGCTAACACAATAAATTTATTATAGTAGGTTTAAAGCGCTAACAAAAGTATTTAGACTTACTTAAGTCCTACTCATCTCCTTTAAATAATTCCATATAACGTTGAAAAAGAGCACACAAAGCACTCTTTTCCACTTACTATTGAACATTGCAAGGTAGTAATTGTATTTTTTACAATTTAATATTTGAACAGGCGCTCCTCCCCCATAAAGAATCAGGAATAGAAGGTTTTTCTCCTCTATTCCTGATTCAACTCTTTATTTTATTCCGTTCGCCTCTTGCTTCTGGTAATAGTGAACAAGCGCAATTATTGCACTGCCCATCCGTTCTTCTTCCGGGATAACAATTCTTGTAATCCCAACTTCGCGTAATGCTTGAGCTGTTACCTTGCCAACTGCTACAGCGACAACATTTGTTGAAAAAGCCGTTAGCAGTTTTTCTTCTAACCCTTTTTCTTTCGCGTAAGCCATTAAAAAGCGGGCTTGCGGCGTACTTGTAAAATTGACGGCATCGACCTCGCCATTTAAAATTTCCCCGACAAGCTGCTCCATTACCTCTTGTTTCGGCGGAATATGCTTATAAGGCAAAATTTCGCGATAATCAGCACCTTGTTTCTCTAGCCAGTCAATTAGAACAGGGGCAGGATCGCCATGAAGCTGAAGGGCAACACGGCAGCCAGTTAAACGATGGGCATTTAGCTCTCTCACTAACCCGGCTGTACTGCCATCATCATCCCTTACAACAGGCTGTATCCCAAGCTTTTTTAACACATTGACTGTTTTATAGCCTCTTGCCGCCACCTTTGCACTCTTTAAGGCTGCAATAAATGCATCTTCTAAGCCCATGTTAATCGCGGTCTGGTAAAGCTTGTCTGTTCCTATGCCTGTCGTGAAAATAAGCCAATCAAAATTGCCATCTACTAATGCTTGAATCTCTTTTTCTACATTTGAATCATCCAAAAAAACGGTCCCCTGTGCCGGACGCACTAAAGCAACCCCGCCTAAATTCTCAACAAGCTTACTTAATTCCTCTGACTTTCTTTGTCCAGCAAGTGCAATCGTTTTTCCCTGTAATCTCTTCACGACAATCCCTCCCAATATGCGATAAATCTGCCATTGTTCCCCATATAGACTAATCCACTGAAGGTGCTTTCTATAACATGTACCACTTAATGTTTTCAGCACCAAACGGTTCGTTTAACATGTTTAACAGTTTTAGAAACCCCTCAGGAAAGGGATTCACCTTAAAAGACAATAGTTTTATTTTGATGAACAATAATTCGATCTTCCAAATGCCATTTTACAGCTCTGGCCAAGACGCTTCGTTCAATTGAACGGCCAATTTTTTTTAGGTTATCAACATCATCGCGGTGATCAACACGGCTAATATCCTGTTCAATAATCGGGCCTTCGTCAAGATCGTTTGTAACATAGTGTGAGGTTGCACCAATTAGTTTAACACCGCGGCCATATGCTCGTTCATATGGTCTTGCTCCGATAAATGCAGGTAAAAAGGAATGATGGATATTGATAATTTTATTTGGATTTGCCGCAACAAATGTTGGTGTTAAGATTTGCATGTAGCGTGCTAGGATAATTAAATCAATATCATAATCTTTAAGCAGCTGCAGCTGTTTTTCTTCAACCTGTTTTCGAATCTCCTTATTTGCAGGAATATAATAGAAGGGTATATTGAGACCTTCAACTACATCTCTCGCTTCTTCATGGTTGCTGATGACGAGAGCGATATCTGTCATTAAATCACCGCTTTGCCATTCCCATAAAAGCTCAAGTAAGCAGTGCAGTTCTTTAGAAACAAAGATCGCTGTTTTTTTCACATTGTACACATGTGTGAAGTTCCAATCCATCGAAAATTCATCAGCGATTTGAGTGAATTGCCGCTCCATTTCATTTGCTTTGTCTTTTAAACCAGGGCATTCAAATTCGATGCGAATGAAAAATGTCCCACCCTCAGGGTTTGTAGAATACTGGCTAGACTCGATAATATTTGCATTATGTGAAAACAAAAATTTTGAAATCGCAGAGACAATACCAGGTTGATCCGGACAGCTCACTAAAAGACGGCCGCGATTTTTATTTCGTTCTTGAAAAAGTTCAAGTTGATGTTTAATAGTTGCATTCATTGTTAAAACCTCTCTATAAGTAATGAAAACATTATACAATAGCATATGTTTAAAATGTAGTCTTTCGAAGATTCACCTTTCGAATAATTTGGTTAATCACTTCTGATAGAACCAATCCAATCGCAATTGCACCGGAAATCATAAAGGCCTTGGCAGCAAGAGGAATCGCCTCATTATAATTATTTTCCACGACCTGTCTCATTGCATCATAGGCCAGCCCTCCAGGTACTAACGGAATAATACCTGATACATTATAAATAATAACTGGTGTTTTATAAGCTTTAGCAAAAAATTGACTAATGATTGCGATAAAAAAGGATGCGATAATCGATGAAAATACACTATCATTTGTCGATTCATAAAGACCAAAATAAATCATCCATCCAACCATGCCAATGAAGCCGCATTTAAATAATGATTTCGCAGGCGCATTAAAAATAATCCCAAATGCAGAGGAAGCAATAAAACTCGTAATGAATTGTTCGATCAATCTATATCCCCCCATTTAAAAAAAGCCTATCCATCCTAGCTTGTCCGATTGACTTGGTTAATAAAAGGAAAAAACAACAGCAACACCTGCTCCAATCGCAAATGCCGTCAGAAACGCCTCTGCTCCCTTTGAAATGCCGGAAACTAAATGACCTGCCATTAAATCCCTTACAGCGTTTGTAATTAATAAGCCAGGTACCAGCGGCATAACAGAAGCAATAATGATTTTATCAAGCTCGGTTCCAAGATTTAGCGTAACAAATATAACTGATAACAATCCAATAATAAAAGCAGCTAAAAATTCTGCAAAAAACTTAATTTCAATTAACCGATGAATATAGATCAGGCAGGAATAGCCAATACCTCCTGTAAATAAAGCAGGGAGGAAATCTGTCCAACCGCCTTGAAACATGATCAAAAAACACCCGCTAGCAATTGAAGCTGCAGCGATTTGCACCCATATCGGATAGGCATGGGCATCCTGTTCAATGATCTTTAGATGCTCATATGCCTCTTTTATCGTAAGGTCTCCGCTGCTGATCATCCTTGACACGCTGTTTACCTTTGCAACCTTTTGAAGATCTGTTGAACGATCAACAATTCTCACTAACTGTGTAGGATGGTGACTATCAATCGAAAAAATAATTCCCGTAGGAGTTACATAGCTATGGGAGTGCATGATTCCATATGCTGCAGCGATTCGCATCATTGTATCCTCTACGCGGTACGTCTCAGCACCGCTGCGAAGCATAATCTTCCCTGCGAGTAAACATACCTCAATAACCTCATAGCTTTTCGTTTGTTTGTGATCCAACTTGCCATCACTCCATATCAGATTCTATCTAGAGTTTAATGAAGAAGCAATATGAAAGCAAATAATACTTTATATAGGAATGTACTATTAAATTATGAAAACGCCCAACAAAAAATTTAAATTTCATTATTAGACAGATGAAGTTGTTTTGCTATATCATGGATGAAGCATATTACAATTACGAAAATGGTAAAAAAGGAAGAAGGAAAAAACCTTGAGCAACAAAAGCAAATATCAAATATACATTTCGTTATTTTTCGTCATGATTACTTGGGGATTTAATGTCATTGCAACCAAACTGCTTGTGGCAAACTTCATGCCTGTCACAATGACGGCTCTGCGAATCTTCACTGCAGGTATTGGCGTATTCATTATTTTATTCGGCTTGAGACTGCTTAGAAAACCCTCTAAAAAAGAATTCCTTTGGATCCTGATTTGTTCATTATTTAATGTTGTTGGCCACCATTATTTCTTATCGGTTGGGCTTAAAGGTACCTCAGCCTCTAATGGCGGGCTTATTTTAGGGATGGGGCCGATTTTAACTACAATTCTAGCAATCTTTTTTCTTAATAATAAAGTGACATTACTTCGCTTCATTGGCATTATGTTTGGCTTTATCGGGATTTCCTTTATAGTTTTTAAAGGCGGGGATGACTTCCAAGCTATTACTCTAGGGGATGTTCAAGTATTTTTATCGATCTTTTTACAATGTATCAGCTTTATCATCATTAAAAAGGTTTCCTCGACTCTAGACCCGCGCCTGATGACAGGATATATGCTTGTCATTGGCTCTGTTTTCTTATTCATGATTAGTTTAGTTGTTGAACCGAATGGATTGAAAAGCATGGCTGGAGGTTCGCTTTCAATCTGGGTCATCTTTTTTGCTTCAGCCATTTTAGCTACGTCTGTTGGACATATGACCTATAATTATGCAATTGGGAAAGTTGGTGCGGCCGAGTCGGCGATTTTTATTAATTTAAATCCATTCTTCGCATTGGTTGGGGCTGCCCTGTTTTTAAATGAAGTGATCACGTTCACTCAGGTAATCGGGTTTATTTTTATTATCTTTGGCGTTGTCCTTGGTGCCGGGGGATTCGACGAGCTTTTACGGCATCAGAAAACCAAAAGGGGAATGGTTATTTCAAAATAATCGAAAGCCATGTTACTTTTTATACCAACAAATTTGATTATTAGTCCTTTATTGTTGTAAGATTCATTAAAGCATAGACAAAGAAGCCGCAGAAAGAAGGATGTGAACACTTTTTTCATGCGGTTTTTTCAATCGAAAGGAGTTTCCCTTTATGGATTCATATAGCAGAAGACTAGCAGCTGCCGCCAAAAAAACGAAAGCCGATCTCGTGATAAAAAACGGGCGAATCATTGACGTATTCAACGGAGACATAATAGAAGAAACGATTGCCATTACCGACGGAGTCATTGTTGGAATTGGCGACTATGAAGGAGTAAAAACAATTGATGCTAAAGGAAAGTTTATCTCTCCAGGCTTCATTGACGGGCATGTTCATATCGAATCAGCCATGGTGACACCAGCACAATTTTCACAGCTTGTTGTGCCGCATGGTGTCACTACTGTTATTGCCGATCCTCATGAAATTGCAAATGTTAGCGGCTCTGAAGGGATTCAATTTATGATAGATACGGCTAAGGATGTGCCATTAAACATTTATTTCATGCTGCCATCATGTGTTCCAGCGACACCTTTTGAAAACGCAGGGGCAAGATTGTCTGCAGAAGATTTACGGCCTTTTTATGAGAATGAAAACGTGATTGGGTTAGGCGAAGTGATGGACTTCCCGTCAGTCTTTCATCAGGACCCAGCCATGATGGAGAAACTCACAAATACCAATCAATTAAAGAAAAAAATAGATGGCCATGCAGCGGGTATTTCAGGTGACCCTCTGAATGTTTATTTAGCAGCGGGAATTAAAACCGATCATGAGTGCATAACCCCTGAAGAGGCATATGATCGCTTAAAACGGGGAATGTATGTCATGCTAAGAGAAGGATCTGCTGCCAAGGATCTTGTATCCCTGCTTCCTGTCGTGACCGAAAGAAATGCCCGCCGCTGTCTATTTGTCACAGATGATAAGCATTTGGACGATCTAATCGCTGAAGGAAGCATTGATTACTGTGTGGCACTCTCCATTGCTAATGGACTTGATCCGATGCTAGCTTATCAAATGGCAACAATCAATGCTGCTGAATGCTTTGGCCTGTTAACTAAAGGAGCGATCGCACCAGGATATGATGCGGATTTTGTCCTATTAAATGAGTTAGAAACAGTTGACATCGATCAGGTATTCATCAAGGGGGAACTCATTGCCGAAAAAGGTAATTGCCTGAATACATCCACAAGTCTGCTTGTTCCTGATGCATTAACAAACACGGTCCATTTAAAAGAATTTACCCTTGAAGACATTCAAATAAAATGCCCAAACCATGCTGTAGCTAACATCATCGAGATAATTCCAAACAAAATTGTTACGCGGCATATTGTTGAGAAAATCGAAGAAAGGACTGGAGTCTTTCAGCCCTCAATTGAAAAGGATCATCTAAAACTAGCTGTTTTTGAACGGCATCGTAACACCGGAAATATCGGGCTTGGAATTGTAAAAGGCTTCGGACTTTCTTCAGGAGCGGTTGCCACAACGATTGCCCATGATTCACACAATGTCGTTGCGGTTGGGACGAATGACCAAGACTTAATCAAAGCTGTAAACATGATGGCTACGATGGGTGGAGGAATGGTTGTTATTAAAGATGGAGAAGTGTTAGCTTCTTTACCATTAGAAATTGCCGGATTAATGACAGCCAATCAGTTTGACCATGTGAATGAAGGATTAAAGCAGATAGATCATGCTTTAACAGAAATTGGCTTTACTGGGGATTTCAATCCGTTTTTAACTTTATCCTTCTTAGCTTTACCTGTTATTCCAGAGCTAAAGCTTACTGATCTCGGACTATTTCAGGTGAAGGAATTTAAGCATATCAATATTATCGATTAAATTGATTAAGCCCCCTGCCTATAATGGTAAGGGGTTCTCTTGATAAAAATAAAAGGTGATCTGCTCATTTGCAAGTTTTTTAAATTCCAAAATTGCTTATTAAGATTTGTTCTTCCTATGCTGTATGTGGACTTTTCCCTGTTTCTCTTTCCAATTTTTGTCCTTTTGAAGCTTTCTATAGGATTTTCCCCACTCTTTACCCGGTTTTTCTCTCCTGAAGCAGCCTTACTCTCTACAAGCAGCATTTTTTATATTTTTTCCCGCTTCCACATGGACAAGGGTCGTTTCTTCCAACCTTTTTCACGTTTTTTGACATGCTTTCTAGTTCTTTTTGTCTTAATAATCTTTCATTTTCGCTATTTTTCACTTTCATTTCCCACTCACCTAGAAGCGGATGATCGATCCCCATTATTTTATAATAGCCATATGCCATTAGATCGACATCAATTAAATAGGAGAAGGGTCTTTTGCTTACAAACTCATTGATTTCCGGTTCAGCAGCTGGACTTAATTGGTGGGCAAGCGCCTCAACGATCATGACTTGACTATCCTCATTCTCGACCTGATGATAAGCATCTTTCAGCACCTCAACTGCATAATCAGACTTAATATTCTCAACTATCGACGCTGCAAAAATCGACGATTCTGGTTTTAAAAGATAAGGAGCCACCGCTTCTACAACCTCATCCGTTTGAAAGGCGATTAACGCTGCAGACACCTCCTCCAAGAGAATATCTTCATCTCGGACAAGCAATGGAGCTAAATCCTGAATATACTTATCCTTCTCTAAAAGACCAATCATATAAACGGTGAGGATCCCACGATAATTAAACCATTCTTCTTTTAAATTATCCTGCAAATCTTTTTCTAGCAGGGCATCTGTAACCCATTGCTTTTTCACAAGAGTATAAGCGATTTTCTTAGCCATTTTATAAAAACCCGAGTGGATATATTTTTCAGCTTCGAGCTTGTCTAAAATGATTTCGTATTCTTCTAAAACCTCTTCCTTCGGGCCATGAACTAGTAATTCATATAGAACCCACATATCCTTCGAGAGATATGGTGCGAGGTCCTGACGATATTTCAAAGCAATCTCAGGGGATAAATCACTAATCATAGTATAATACCCGCCTACTTTGTCATAGGGGATATTTTTGACACCCTCAACTAAGGAGCCCACGATTTCTTCATGCTCTGGGTCGATCGACAATAAAGCTGCTGCCCCTCTGTTTTTCACAGCCTTGTTTATAAGCTCCTCAGTCCAGCTTCTATCCACATTCGGGTAATCATGCAAAGCATATCCAACAAAATCTTGAAGCAAAGCATCTTCCGTTCTCAAAAAGGGCTCAATTCTTTCTTTAAAATTCATTTTGATCCATCTCTTTCTAATGTTTCTGTCATAAAGTTCTACTTATGTTTTACCATGTGTATCTTTTTGGCACAATGATGCACTACTATTTAAAAAGAATTTTTTGAACTAGTTTGATCTTTTAAAAAAGGTGGAAATCATTTACTAACATCTTTTTCTGAAAACGCATTTATTTTTATTGACAACATGTATATACAGATTTAAGATAATGGTATGACTTGTATATACATATTTCGACAAGCTGACTAGTTTATGAAAACGCTTCTAGAGCTTGTTCAAATATGTAACGTTATAGATTACGAAAATGATAAACCGGGAGGGAGAACCATGAGTGTCGATCAAAAACAAGTTAGTCAAATTGTTGACGCAATAGGTGGTAAAGAGAATATATCAGCTGCAACACATTGTGTTACACGCTTACGTTTTGCCTTAGTAGATGAAGGAAAGGTCGATAAAGATGCACTTGAATCTATTGATCTTGTAAAAGGATCATTTTCGACAAACGGCCAATTCCAGGTTGTCATTGGCCAAGGGACAGTTGATAAAGTGTACAAAGAGCTCGTCCAGCAAACAGGAGTTGGGGAAGCATCAAAAGACGATGTAAAAAAAGCTTCTGAACAACATTTAAATCCTTTGCAACGTGCTATTAAAACATTGGCTGACATCTTCATTCCAATCCTGCCAGCCATCGTAACAGCCGGTTTATTAATGGGGATTAACAACATCTTAACTGGACCGGGAATTTTCTTTGAAAAGGCACTTATCGAGGTATATCCCCAGTGGGCTGATGTGGCCAGCATCATTAACTTAATTGCAAATACTGCATTTGTATTTCTGCCAGGCTTAATCGGCTGGTCAGCTGTCAATCGATTCGGCGGCAGTCCATTATTAGGGATTGTTCTTGGTTTAATGCTTGTTCACCCTGATCTTTTAAATGCTTGGGGTTATGGTTCTGCTGAAGAAATTCCAGTATGGAACCTATTTGGCTTGGAAGTACAGAAGGTTGGCTACCAAGGTCAGGTATTACCTGTTTTACTTGCTTCCTATGTGTTAGCAAAGCTTGAAATTTTCTTAAGAAAACGTATTCCCGATGCATTCCAGCTTCTGCTTGTGGCACCAATTGCTTTATTGTTAACAGGACTCATTTCTTTTATCGCGATTGGCCCTATTACATTTGCTATCGGTAATGTCATCACAGATATCGTTGTCGGAATTTTTGAGGTAGCTCCAATTCTTGGAGGATTAATTTACGGCGGTCTTTATGCGCCACTTGTTATTACGGGAATGCACCATACATTCTTAGCCGTAGACTTCCAATTAATCGGCAGCACTGGCGGCACCTTCTTATGGCCGATGGTTGCATTATCTAATATTGCGCAAGGTACTGCTGCATTAGCGATGATGCTTGTTCTAAAAGATGAAAAGCTTAAGAGTCTCTCTTTAACATCTGCGGTTTCTGCTTACCTTGGTATTACAGAACCTGCTATGTTCGGGGTAAACTTACGATTCCGTTTTGCCTTTATCTCAGCAATTATCGGATCTGCAATTGCAGGTGCATTCATTTCCTTGCAAGGTGTTAAAGCCCCATCAATTGGCGTTGGCGGTCTGCCTGGATTTTTATCCATCTTCCCTGAAAACTGGGGTTCATTCTTTATTGGAATGGCGATCGTATTAGTTGTACCATTTGTCTTAACACTTGTGTTTGGAAAAATGCGTAAAGAAAAAACAAGCTGAAAGTTATACTTGAAACCTTAAAAACATTTTGAACGATACCATGGAACATAAAAGCCAAAAGCTTGTTCATCATGGTATCGTATCTTGCTTTTTACGAATGAATATCAAAACTTTAAGATCTTAAATTACATTTGGTGGTGGAAAAACATGGAACAACCTTGGTGGAAAAAGGCAGTTGTATATCAAATTTATCCGAAAAGCTTTAACGATACACAGGGCAATGGTGTTGGGGACTTGCCTGGCATTATAGAAAAGCTGGATTATTTAAAAAATTTGGGTGTCGACGTTGTTTGGCTTACCCCCATTTACAAATCGCCGCAGCGTGACAATGGGTATGATATTAGTGATTATTACAATATTCATGAAGAGTACGGAACGATGGAGGATTTCGATCGTTTAGTAGAGGAAGCCCATCAACGCGGGATTAAAATCATTATGGATATAGTTGTCAATCATACTTCAACAGAGCATGAGTGGTTTAAGCAGGCCGCTTCCTCAAAGGATAATCCATACAGGGATTTTTACATTTGGAAGGATCCAAAAGAAGATGGCTCTGTGCCGACAAACTGGGCTTCTAAGTTTGGAGGTCCTGCATGGGAATTTGACGAAAAAACCGGCCAATACTATCTTCATCTCTTTGATGTCACACAAGCTGATCTAAACTGGGAAAATGAATCCCTTCGAGACGAGGTCTACAAGATGATGGATTTTTGGTTCAAAAAAGGGGTAGATGGTTTCCGCCTTGATGTGATCAACTTAATTTCCAAAGACCAGGACTTCCCTGATGATGACGGTTCTACCCCACCGGGTGACGGCCGAAAGTTCTATACAGATGGTCCGCGTGTTCATGAATTTATTCACGAAATGAACAAAGAAGTGTTTTCAAAGCATGATAGCATGACCGTTGGTGAAATGTCGTCAACAACCATTGATCATTGCATTAAGTATTCGAATCCTGAGCGTAAAGAATTAAGCATGACGTTTAACTTTCATCATTTAAAGGTTGACTATCCAAATGGCGAAAAATGGGCAATTGGAGAAATGGATTTCCAAGCACTGAAAAGAATTTTATCCACTTGGCAAACAGGGATGAATGAAGGCGGCGGCTGGAATGCCCTGTTTTGGTGCAACCATGATCAGCCAAGGATTGTTTCCCGTTATGGAAATGATAGCGAGTACCACCGTGAATCAGCAAAAATGCTTGCGACAACGATTCATATGATGCAAGGAACACCATATATATATCAGGGCGAAGAATTTGGCATGACAGACCCAAAATTCACTTCCATCGACCAATATCGTGATGTTGAGTCTTTAAATATGTATTCGATTTTAAAAGAAAAAGGAATGCCTGAAAAGGAAATCCTCGAAATATTACAAAGGAAATCACGTGACAATTCACGTACCCCTGTTCAATGGGACAATACCGAGCAAGCCGGATTTACAACTGGCACTCCATGGATTGATGTAGCCGAAAATTATAAAGACATAAATGCAGAAAATGCTTTAAATGATCCAAATTCGATCTTTTATCATTACAAAAAGCTTATATCTTTGCGAAAAGAATATGACATTATTACAGACGGTGATTACGAGCTGCTTTTACAGGATGATCCGCAGCTATTTGCCTATGTTCGTAAAACTGAAAACGAAAAGCTATTAGTAGTCAATAATTTTTATGAAGCTAAGACAACCTTTAAATTACCTGAACATGTACAGGTAGACGGCTATTCAAGTAAACAGCTTATTTCAAACTACCCGGATTCAGTTGATTCCTTTGAGAACATGGAGCTTCGTCCATATGAATCGGTTGTTTATTATTTAAGAAAAGGCTAAACCTTAGTCTGTATGCATGGTCACGCTTGTTCATGGTAAGATAAGAATGGTGATATGACATGAGAAAAAATAAATATCATGCCATTTACAAAGAATGGACTGATAAAATAAAAACCGGCGAAATCAAAGCCGGTGAAGCTCTTCCATCTGAAAATGAGTTAGCCGAAGCCTATAATACGAGCAGAGAAACGATCCGTAAAGCGTTAAACCTCTTATCTCAAAATGGCTTTATTCAAAAAATCAAGGGCAAAGGCTCGATCGTCATTGATGTCCAAAAAATGAGCTTTCCGATTTCAGGATTAGTCAGCTTTAAGGAAATTTCAAAAAACTTCACAGCTGAGCCGATCACAACAGTTCATGATTTTGGCCTGATCAAGCCTGATCCATTTATCAAGCAGCAATTAAATGCGTCAAGCAAGGACGAAATTTGGAAGGTCATCCGTTCAAGAGCAATCGGCGGTGAAAACATTATTTTGGACAAGGACTTTTTCTTAAAAAAATTTGTTCCAACCTTATCAAAGCAGATTTGTGAGGGCTCCATTTATGAGTACCTGGAAAAAGAACTACAGCTTAACATCAGCTTTGCCAAAAAGGAAATTGTTGTCGAGGATTGCACCGAGGAGGATCGCGGGTATCTCGACTTGGAGGGTTTTTCCCACATTGTTGTCGTGAAAAACTATGTTTATTTAGATAATGCAAGCCTGTTCCAATACACGGAATCTCGCCACCGCCTTGATAAATTCCGGTTTGTTGACTTTGCACGTCGCGGGGTTTAAGTAATCTGTCTATTCCGACTTTAATTTAGTAAAACACATTGGTCCTTGCAGAACCAATGTGTTTTTTTACCATTTTTATGTTTTGTTAATACATATATCTTGAAGAAAATGCAAAAGTTACCCTATAGGAATTATTCAAAAGCAACCATATGTACATTTTTTATCTGTACTAATTTATCCTACCTTGTCAAATTAGCAACTAACGTTAAGGAGCTGGGAAAAAGAATGACATTTGAAGAAGGAATAAAACAAACTGAAAGAGCCTACAATCAAATAACGGAAACCCATTCGATGATGACGGATGCAGTTTTTCACGCCTTTTTATTTACATGGCAATGGTGGTTGGGAATGGCCTTAATTATTTTCCCATGGTTTTTTTGGTTTATGTTTAGAAAAAAGAATAGTACAGGCAGGTTATTATTCGCCGGTTTTACAACAATTATTTTATCACTCATGATCGATCTTATTGCGATTTCTTTAGGCTTATGGTCATATCCTGTGAAATTTTTGCCCATTGCCCCACAATTATTTCTCCCTTATCATTTTTCTCTAGCACCAGTTGCTATTATGGTTACTCTTCAAATTAAACCTAGAGCTAATCCATTAATAAAAGGAATTATCTTTTCTGCTATTGCAGCATTTGTCGGAATGAACCTTTTTGAAATGCTCGGTTTTTACAATTCGAAAGGCTGGCCTACATATTATGACTTTATTATTTTTTTATTTCTGTTTTTTATGGGATATTGGATAAATAACATGGATAGCTTTAAAAAGTTAACAGAGGATGCTTCATAATTATTTCCTGAAGAATAAGTTATGATGGAACATTTGGTCAAAGTAATAATAGAAATTTTAGGAACTTAGTTTTTCACCAGCTCATTTTTATTTAAAAAGTTACCTTACCTGATTAGATCTGTAATAAAATCTTTCATCATGATCGATTTCTCTTCTTATAAGTTAACTGTGAATCTCCTTTTTCATGATATGATAAAACTATCCTGCGATAAGAAAGGGAGTTTCTATGAAAAACGAAATCATTGAACGCTTTACAAGCTATGTAAAAGTAGATACACAATCAAATGAAAACAATGATTCCTGTCCATCTACCCCTGGTCAACTAACACTTGCCAATATGCTTGTCAACGAATTAAAGGAAATTGGCATGAAAGATGTGACCCTTGATGAAAACGGATACGTGATGGCAACCCTTCCGTCCAACACAGAAAAACAAGTCCCAACAATTGGATTTTTAGCTCATGTGGACACAGCAACCGATTTTACAGGTGCCAATGTGAAGCCACAGCTTGTCGAAAACTATGATGGAAATGACATCACCCTAAATCAATCCTTACATATTGTCCTTTCCCCGACACATTATCCGAATCTTGCTAATTATAAAGGACATACATTGATCACAACCGATGGCACAACACTTTTAGGTGCCGATAACAAAGCTGGTATTGCTGAAATTATGACAGCGATGGCGTATTTAATTAAGCATCCGGAAATTAAGCACGGAAAAATCAGAGTCGCCTTTACACCTGATGAGGAAATTGGCAGAGGACCGCATAAATTTGATGTTACGTCATTTAACGCAGATTTTGCTTATACAGTTGATGGCGGCCCGCTTGGCGAGCTTCAATATGAAAGCTTTAACGCTGCCGCTGCCAAAATTACGTTTAAAGGAAACAATGTCCACCCTGGCACCGCAAAAGGAAAAATGATTAACTCGGCTAAAATTGCGATGGCATTTAACAGCAAGCTGCCTGCAATGGAAGCACCTGAATTTACGGAGGGCTATGAAGGCTTCTACCATTTACTTTCGTTCACAGGCGATGTAGAGGAAACAAAGCTTCACTATATCATCCGCGATCATGATAAACAGAAATTCGAAGCGAGAAAAAAGACGGTCGTTGATCTTGTTGATGAATTCAAAAGCGTGTATGGTCCAGATACCATCATTCTGGAGTTAAATGATCAATACTACAACATGCGTGATAAGATAGAGCCTGTGAAATATATTGTCGACATTGCCCACCAAGCGATGGAGAACCTAGGGATTGAGCCGATTGTCGAGCCGATACGCGGCGGAACAGACGGATCGCAACTGTCCTATATGGGATTGCCGACTCCAAATATTTTTACCGGCGGAGAAAACTTCCATGGGAAATTTGAATTTATCTCAGTTGAAAATATGATCAAGGCAACCAATACAATAATCGAAATTATTAAACTGTTTGAGGAAAGAGCAGGAAGGTAACTATCTTTTAAAATTTACCCTTTTTCATAAAGACATCCGCCGTTGCAATTGCAAATTTTAGCAGATCGGTATAAGTCTAATTAGAAATAAAGGCGCAAAAGAGCCGCTATCATTGCAGCGGCTCTAAATTTGAATGGCTTTCATATTTTCATAGAATGTTATGCTTGATTTCGCTGACAAAGCGCTGCGTAATCTCCTTTGGACGCGTGATTGCTCCCCCAACCACACTCGCATATGCTCCTAGCTCCATGCATCTTTTATACATTTCAGGAGTCATGACATTCCCTTCTGCGATTACAGGAAGGTGTACATGATTTAGAATCATTTTTAAAAATTCAAAATCGTTATCGTATAGTTTTTGCCCTGAGGTTTCTTCTGTATAGCCATGTAATGTTGTCGAAATACAATCAAATCCTATTTTTTCAGCCTGTGCGGCTTCCTCTACTGTTGAGATATCTGCCATCAGCTGAACGTGGGGATTTTGTTTTCTTACATACTCTACTAAATCTCTTAAAATGATCTGATTTGGCCTCTTTCTAGTTGTCGCATCCATTGCGATCATTTCACAACCGCTTTCTAGCAATTCATTGATTTCCTTTAAGGTGGCTGTTATAAACACCTTACTATCATCATAATCTCGTTTAACAATTCCAATAACAGGCAAATCAACTTCTTTTTTGATTTCTATAATATCCTCTTTTGTGTTTGCTCTTATCCCTTTGGCACCACCTTGGGCAGCGGCCAATGCCATCTTGGACATAATAAATGAACTATGCAATGGTTCGTCCGGCAATGCTTGACAAGAAACGATTAAACCGCCTTTCACCCTTTGCAACATAGGTTAATCCTCCTTAAAAAATGGATAGACTGCCCCGTATAATGCGGCATCATTGTATAATTGGGCAATTTTTATTTCTGTTTTCAAAAAATGATCTGGTAAAAATTGCTCTACTTGTGTTTGAATTTTAGTTAATAAAAACTCTCCTTGGCGAGAAATGCCTCCTCCAATAAGAATGCTCTCAGGATCAATTAACAGGATAATTTGCGCAAGCCCCCGTGCTACTTCTTTACACCATGACTCAATAATGGACATACATCTGCCTTCACCAAGCCTTGCTCTGTCAAAGACATCCTTCGCCGACAGCCCTTTTCCTAGTTCTTTTTCAATGATCATATTTAACGCAGCAGTTGATGCCCTTGCTTCATAATTTGTTTTTGTCACAGGATCGTACAACATATACCCGACCGAGTTCGCCTGATGATGACATCCATCCATGATTTCTTGATGAAAATAGGCACCGCCTATTCCTGTCCCTAATGTTATACAAAAAACATCCTTTTCATTTCGAGCAGCACCTAACCAAAGTTCACCCATTAACGCGGCATTCACATCATTTTCAACATGGACAGGAAAATGGAATTTTCTAGATAGATATGCCTTAAATGCCGTACCCTTATAGTTCTTTATCGTTGGTCCGGCATAGAGGATTTCGCCTTTTTCCCTGTCGACAATTCCCGCTGTGCTTATGCCTACACCGCTAATGTTGACCTCGTCCGCTACATGGGAAATGATGCTTTCCACTTGCTTAAGGATCGCTTGATTGATATTCTCTTTTGTTTCTATTTGGCGATGACCATGCAACTGCATTTGGTCGTTTAAAAGGGCGTATTTAATAAACGTACCGCCAATATCAATAGCTAAATAGTCAGCCATCATAGCCTCCTAAACTTTTGTATTCTTAATGTGTTTTGTAAGCAGTAATTTCGCCTTTTCTGCATCACCATGCTCTAATGCTTCGACAATCGTTTGATGCTCATTAATAAGGACTTTATATTCTTCTGGTGTTAATTTGATATGCTGAACCTGAAAGAAATAACTTGTAATCATATTCGTCATTTGAATAAACAAATCATGATCTGTTGCTTGAAGAAGCTGTTTATGGAATAGAATATCAGCATCCCTATACTCATCAGGAGTCACTGCCTTTTCACTTTCTTCAACAACCTGTTTTAAAAGCGTCAATTTTTCTGATTTATGATTTTTTACAATCTCATCAATTGCACTTGATTCAAATAAGATTCTCAATCCTAAAATATCCTGGATTTTCCCCCCGTTCATTTGCCATAAGAAAAAGAAGTTGTCCAATAAATTTTCGATATTTGATTCATTTAAAAAAGCACCTTGACCCTGTCTAATTCGAATCACTTCCGTATTTTCAAGGTAACTCAAGGCTTCTCTCACTACCGATCTGCTCACGCCAAACATTTCCGTGAACTTTCTCTCAGTCGGAAGTTTATCCCCTGCTTTTAATTGATGGTCAATCATGTATTGTTTAATTTCCTGAATAACGGTTTTCTTAAGCGGTTTTCTTTCATCAGCTTGAATGGGTTCCATTTTACGCTTTTTCCTCCACCTGGTTAATAAAACTGTAAATTGGTATAAAGTGTTCCTTCATGATGTTTTGAGCAATTTGCAAATTCTTAGTTTTGATTGCCTCAATAATCTCAAGATGCTGTTTATAGGCTTGTATAAGTGCAGTCTCTTTTTCAACTAAATCGATTTTTACTAGCTTAAAATATTCATGGATGATTTCACTAAAGTGATAATACGTCTCATTTTTAGTTGCTTTAATTAAAGATTGATGGAAAATCCGGTCAAATTCCTTTGTATCTTGTTTTTCGATGATCGTTTGGTAGTACGATTCATTGATATTGATGAGCGAATCGATGTCGACATCTACTTGTTTTTCAATGATTAAGCGCAATGCTCCAAGCTCGATAATTTCCCGAGTTTCCAATAATTCTTTAATTTTCACACCATATGTGTCATAGTGATGCTTTAAGATCGTACTAATTGAATCAAGCGTAGGCTCTGCTATGTAAACTCCTCCACCCGGCTTCACATGTAAAATACCCACGGTTTGAAGGGAAATTAGCGCTTCTCGTATAACAGTTCGGCTTACCTGAAGTTGCTCAACCAATTCCTTCTCAGTAAAAAATTTATCATTCGGTTTCAAATTATTTTCTAGAATATAGCTCTTTATTCGTTCAATCGCGATTTCGACTAATGAAGTCTTTTGTATGGCCATTTCATCACCTCTTTATTCGTGTCTATCATATCATAATTTGAAACAAGCGAATGAAAACCCTTACGAAAATGTGTTGACTTTTCCTTGAAAGCCTTTTAAGATGAAGTTGCAAATAAAATTGGTCTGACAATATTATATCTTGGTTATTCAATTTTAGCAAACATTGAGGAGGAGTAGCTATGAGAGGCTTATTTTCAGCTTTACTCGTACCATTTGATGAAAATGGAGCGATTATCGAACATGGTTTACGTGAGATTGTAAGACAAAATATTGACGTTCAAAAGGTGGATGGACTGTATGTCAATGGCAGCTCTGGCGAAAACTTTATGCTGTCCACGGAACAGAAAAAGCAAATCTTCAAAATTGTTAGTGAGGAAAATAAAGGAGAGATCAAATTAATTGCCCAAGTAGGTTCAATCAACTTGGAAGAAGCCGTTGAATTAGGGAAATATGCAACAGAGCTTGGCTATGACAGCCTGTCTGCTGTTACGCCATTTTACTATAAGTTTTCTTTTGAAGAGATCAAAAGCTATTATGAAACCATCATTGAAAAAACCGGGAATAATATGATCATTTATGCTATTCCATTTTTAACAGGTGTAGCCATGACAATGTCTCAATTTGATCAGCTCTTACAAAATGAGAAAGTTATCGGGGTAAAATACACAGACGGGAACTTCTACTTATTGGAACGTCTTCGAAATAGATTTCCTAATAAACTTATTTATTCAGGATTTGATGAAATGCTTATTCATGGTATGATCTCCGGAGTTGATGGCGCAATTGGCAGCACTTACAATGTGAATGGTAAGCGCGCTAAACAAATTATGGACTTATGTAGAGAGGGAAAGTTTATTGAAGCTTATGAAGTTCAGCATATAACCAATGATCTGATTGAAAAAGTGCTGGATCTTGGATTATACCAAACACTGAAAGAAATTTTAAACATAAAAGGGATACAGGCTGGCACTGTTAAAAAGCCTATGGCACCGCTTGATCCGAGTAAAAAGGAAGAAATCAAACAACTTGTAAATGAATTTAACTTATGATGAATGATATAAAACCAGCCATGCTCTCTTAAAGGTGATAGAGACGCTGGCTTTTCTGCCAATAATAAGAAAGCGCTTCATTAAATTCTGGATAACGATATTGAAAGGGTGATATGGGATGGAAAAAATTAGTTTCGGAATGGCCAACTGGGCTGTATTGATCATTTATCTTCTGGCCATGTTGGCTGTAGGAGTATATTTTACAAAGAAATCAGGCGAAAACACGGATGCATTCTTTACCGCAGGTGGTAAAATTCCCGCTTGGGCCGCAGGCTTTAGCATTTATGCCACGACTTTAAGCGCGATTACCTATATGTCAACACCAGAGCAAGCCTTTTTAACGGATTGGGCTTATTCAGCTGGTAATCTCGCTATTTTTGCCATTATACCAATTTTAATCTATTTTTATATTCCTTTCTTTCGAAAATTAAAAGTAACCACAGCCTATGAATATTTAGAAGAACGATTTGGTGTTTCCCTACGTGTTCTCGGAAGCTTATTATTTACTCTTTTTCATATTGGGCGTATAGCGATTGTTGTCTATTTGCCAACACTGGCCATTACCCTTGTTTCCGATATTAACCCAATTTTAATTGCTCTTGCAGTTGGGGGATTATGTATTATTTATACCTTCTTAGGTGGGATGGAAGGTGTCATTTGGAGTGATGTGATTCAAGGGATTATTCTATTAGGTGGTGCCATTTTACTTGTTATTCTTGGAATCAGTTCAATCGATGGCGGATTATCTACCGTTATAACTGATGCGGTAAATAACGACAAGTTTATCACAGCCGATCATTTTCAATTCGGTGCCGCGACTGCCGCCATTCCTATCATCTTTTTAGGCTCGATTTTTAATAATTTGCATCAGTATACCGCAAGTCAAGACGTTGTCCAACGCTATCAAACAACTAGTTCGATTAAAGAAACCAATAAATCTTTATGGACGAACGGTATTTTGGCACTTATCACCATCCCTGTCTTTTTTGGATTAGGTACTGTCCTTTATAGTTATTATACGAATGTGGAAACACTCCCAGAAGGATTTAATACCTCGGCGATTGTTCCTTATTTCATCGTATCAAGCATGCCAGCGGGTGTCGCCGGCTTAATCATTGCCGCGATTTTTGCAGCCTGTCAATCTACCATTTCATCTAGCTTGAATAGTATTTCAGCTTGTATAACCGTTGACTTTAAGCAAAGATTTTTTGGCAAAAACGATAAAACCGATGTATTCTTAGCAAGAATCGCCATTATTGTTGCCGGAGTACTAGGCATGGCTGCCGCATTATATCTAATTTCAACAAATCAGGCTGAAACATGGAATTTATTCCTGGCTATTACAGGATTATTCGGTGTTCCAATCGCTGGTATATTTGCCCTTGGTATCTTTACGAAACGTGCCAATACACCTGGCGTTTTAATCGGATTATTCTTAAGTGCATTTACAGCCTATTTTGTCCAACAAACAGATTTAACGCCGTTTACTGTTAGTATTGTATCATTCTTTTCGTCATTTGCTTATGGCTATTTAGCAAGTTTCCTATTCCCGAACGCCAAAAAGAACACAACCGGTCTTACGATATTTACGAAAAATGAAGAATATGTGAAGCCTGCTGTAGAGACTACTCAGCATTCTAATGTGAACTCACTTTAATTGGTACAAAGTCACTAATTAATATTTATATGAGACCCTCTTGTTAAAATGGACAAGAGGGTTTTCTGACATCTTCAAAAAATTGGCTTTGCCATTTTAGTTATTGCATACTCCGTCCCAATAATCTAATTCAAGAATATTTAAAACCTTTTTTATTTGTTCAATTAATTCCTGTTTAATATCCATAATACCCTCGTTTTACCTTGAAATCTTTTTACTTCCCCCAATACCTTTCATTCATTGGTACATCCTCTATAAAGTCCCTATATAAACCCTTCCAATTTTCAGGAACATAAGCCTCAAACGAGGCGGGTTCAGGGAAATTAGATATAAGAGTTTCTGTATCAAAGTTAACAAATAATGCTGGATGATATTTATCTAATTCATCCACACTAAGCTCTTCTAACATCATTTTTCTCAGTTGATTTGTTGTTACTTTATATTCCTCTAAGTGATTAATAAACTCTTCTGCTGTTTGTCTATTAACGATTGGAATATTAAAGCGATCGGAATAATCACCTTCAATGTTTATCTCATATCCAGCATCGATAAATGCCTTTTCAAGCTTTTTTAAGTCTAGAAACCAAATTTCTTTATCTGTAACATACCAATACCAATTATTCTTATAGAGAACACCTACAATAATCGTTTCAGCGTATACAATTTCAATCGCCATTGGTTGCTCCTTCCTTTTAAACTTTCTTCCAGTTAAACAATAATAAACTGCTCACTTATTTTACCATAATAAGTAAAACAGATAATATAAGAATGACCTAGCAAACAAACATGCTAGGTCAGAGAACAAATTTTTTTCCTAATAAAGGGTCTACATTTTACCTTATTATACCACTTAAATATTATATGGTTCTATTTTTTCAAATATATCAACCTCTTGGAAAGGGACATATTTTGAATACTGATATTTATCAGTTTGTTCAAAATCCAATTCTTTTGCTATTTCTGCATCAGAGGTATCTAATAAAATAGTACCATCTTTACCATCAGATGCTGGAAATTCTTTACCTTTATACCTTACATATAGATATACATAAAATAACTTCTCAATATCATTTAACGAGACTGTCTTAACAAAAACATTTTCTGCATATAAATTGAAACCTTTATTTAGGTCGTTCGGTTTATTACTTACTAACTCTATAGAATTTAAATGTGAATTTAAGTTAGTAAATTTATATTCTTCACCATTATATAAGACGTACTTTCCTTTTCTTATCATCCTGTTAATCTCCCTTTACTTTATAGGTATAAACGAACCAAATTTCTCGTCAAACACACCAACAAGTTTTTCTTTTACGTTAACTACTTTGTATAATTCTGCTCCATCTCAGTAAGATGCCTTCCATTAAATATGAACTCTGGTATAATCCGAACTTCCCTTCTGCGTTAAATGGATCGGTTGGATGGTGTTGCCTTGGCGAGATATGCTTCTATTATTAGGTTCCTGTAGAAAGATTAATAAAAAAGACTTTATTAATTCATTATATAATGAATTATAAAGTCTTTAGATTAATAAGTGATTCATATAATTAGATAAAACTTTATTCCCTACAAAGAGGCATAGTAAATATTCAATATTTTTTCATATAACTCATTTAAATCAATTATATAGTTATACTTTTTTTCTCTTCAAATAATTCTAATTCACTTATATTAACCCATTTTTCATAAAAATATTTGTCCGTTCTATCAAAATCTAATTGTTTAGCAATTTTGGAATCACTCGTCCCTAAAAGGACTTTATCATCTTTTACGTTTCCTACGCTTAATTTTGTATCTTTATAAACAGCGTAAGTATCAACATAATATACCTGTTCTAATTCATTCTTTAGTACCCTTTTTAGTAAGACTGTCTTATCTAACGGATGTGGTTGGAAGCCATTATTTAAATCATTTTGGTCATCACTTATTATGTTAACCCATTCATCTCCGTGTTTTCCCAATCGATATTCTTTACCTTGAACTACAGCGTAGTCACCTTTTCTTATCATGTTCATGATCTCCTTATATACTTATTGTTCGATTCTAATAAATCTTTTTAGATCACTGTCATACAATCCTACTAATTGTTCTTCTCCGTTAACCACTCTATAAATCTCTGCTCCTTCGTTTGGATCAAAGTAACCATTAAACTTCCATTCAGGAACTGTCTTCTCATTTCTCGATCCTGTGAACCCATTTTGCGTACAAGGTGGACCATCAGTGTTCTCTCCACCAAATCTTTCTCCATACGGAATTGTTATTTCTTCAGTTCTCTCTGTTTTAAACCTAATTACTCCATATGAATCTCCGCCATCAGGGAAAGGTCTATTTCCTTCCCAATCTTTATAATCTAGTCGAAGACTTTCAATAAAGTCATCATAATCTTTTATATCATAAACATCTTCAGCCTTTGCAACATAACCACCAATTTGTGTATATTGCCCTTCTAAATATTTTTGTATATCTTGAACAGGTATTGTTTTTTGAATTAGAGTATCCTTTGTAATCGGTATTACAGAATCTCGAATTGCCTTTAATTTTTCTACTTCCTGCTCACTTAAAGAACTTGAAGGTTTTAGTTTTAGCTCATTAAATTGTTCTCTTGTTAAACCAATGTTGTCTAGAACGTTATCTAATGTAGAATCAAACCCTCTTAATGAAGATAAATTCTCAGAATTATATGTTCCAGCTTTTGTGTTTACCTGTACATTTTCCTCAATATGACGAGTTGTGCCACCAGATACCCCATCCAATTCCTTGTTGACCGACGGACTACTCATCGCATTCACCGGCACATCCGAAACATCACTAGCCATTTTATAATTAACATTAGGATTAAAAGCAGCTTTTGCCCCATTTTTAACATCATCAATGAAACTATAAGCCCCAGCTTTCGTTTTTAACGCTAGCTCATGTGCCCTATTAACTGTCTGTTCTCCTATCACTCTTCCATTCCGGACAAGCTGTGGTGCATAAGCCATTCCGCCAATAGCCAGAATTCCTAACGCCTGGTAAAGGCTATTCTGCTTTTGCTCTTCGGTTAGCTCATTTCCAAACATATCTTTACCTGTGAGGTACTCACTGAACCCGTTGGCAGATACAAGTCCATAGATGCCCATTTCCGCTTTTTCAAGGGTGGAGAAGGTGTTGGCGGTTCTATATATGTCAAGTGCCTGGTCTGCGGCGTGCATGCCTTTGGCTGTTCGGTAGATGGCTGTTCCGCCTTTGGCGATGCGTCCTGCCCAGCCGACGATTGGGATGAAGCCGGCGGCTGCCATGGCGCCCGCTGCCACGCGTTGGCCTGCTGTTAGTTTTTCGCCGGTGACAGGGTCAACCCCTTCTGAAGCTCGTATGTAATCGTAGTAGCCTGTGATTTCGCCTGTGAAGGTTTTGATTCCATCCCATGTTTTTTCGTACCATGGGCGATTTTCGAGCTCCTCCTGGCGTTTAAGCTCTTCTCGCCATTTTTCCTGTTCTTCTTTAAAAGAGAGGTATTCACTTGTTTGTTTTTCAGCTTGTTCTTTAAGCTGGTAGACTTCACTTGCTTTGTAGGCTTCTGCGTTGAAATGGATCGGTTGGATGGTGCTGCCTTGGCGGGATGCTTCCATAAGCTGGCCGAAGAGTGCTACTACATACTGTTCATCACCCTCTGATAGGATGTATTCTGATTTCAAGTCAATGTCCAGCTTTTCAACTGCATCAACGGTGTCTTTTCGGTCTTTTTCCGCTTTCTCCATATGGTCTTCAAATCGCTCTTTTGAAAAAACATCGAGAGAAATGAGGTCATCGATTCGGTTGAAAATCCTTTTTAGCTCATCCTGTTGGCTTGAGACCATTTCTTTATGTGTTCTTGCATGATGGGTCAGTTCATCCTCTAAAAACGGGACATGGACAATCGTATCACCTGACAGCTCCGCATCCTCTGTTGTGCCTGCGATGCCGTTGAAAAAGGCGATGTTCCGGTCAATCAGGCGAAGCCAGGCATCGACTACATCGATTTGAGCCTGGTAGAAGCCTTTAATCGCATCAGCTCCCTTTCCTTGCAGTTGATCGTTCAGGTTGACGATGTCATTGAATTGGTTTTTAACTTCCTCTAGCTTTTCCCGCAAGTCTGTATAGCTTTTGGCCCTTGCTTCCATTGAATCTACTAATGATTTCGCTTCATATACTTTCACGGTCACCGTCTGCCCTTTCCTTTAGTTTAGCTTCTTTTACGCTATTTGAAAAAGGGCTGCCTCCAAAGGGTCACCCTTAATTTGAGACAGCCTCATATTAGGTATAGTTTTGGTAGTAGCGTAAATGGCAAAAACAGCCCTACTGTCTAGTTATCGCTTCATCCTGCTCTTTTAACGAGCGGACATTTGCTTTTGTATCTTCAACATTTTTCTCAACAACCTCAACATACTCATTGATGAGCTGATGAATTCTTGCCTCACGTTCAAGCCAATAGGTGGTAAAATCCAGCCGGTTTTGCCCTAGGCTGCCAGCTTCTGGCGGTGCAATCTTTACATTGGCTAATGCAGACTTGACCTCATCTAATTCCCTCATAACTGCTTCGTAATTAAGTTTAATCGTCACCATTATAATAACCGCCTTTTCAGATCGCTAATTCTGCTTGCAAGCTCATCAACAGCGTCTTCGCCCTTGTCAATGAGCTGACCTGCTTCATAAGCAAGAGCTTTTGTGACATTTAAAACACTTTGTTCTATTTCTAAACTATTAATCTTGCTTTCTATTAATCGTTGATAGCTTGAATAATCAATCTGTCCAATTCTCTGCATGATCGTATAGGCATCCTCGCGCTCACGGTCAAAATTGTCAGCTCTTACTCCTGTCCATTCTTTTCCTAAATCAGGCTGTTTTATCTTTTTTATTTCTTGGAGCAATAAATCTTGCTCACTGTTAATATCATTTTTGGCTTGGGTCAATCTTTGAATTTTTTCTTCAAGATCATTCGACTGTGATGAAATGCTCCTTTGAATCGAATACAACATGTCTGATAAACTCATCATCTTCACCCCTCTACTAATTTTGAGGATTTTTTTGTTTTGTTCTGGGAGCTCCCCCATACAAACAAGACAACAATTAACAACAAACTACAAACACCAACTAATGTCCAAATAAAAATCGTTAAGGATAAATTAGAAGAAGATGGTTCATCCTCTTCCGCCAGATTCAAAGCTTTATCTTCTACATTTGTAAACAACTGCATTTCAAGTGCTTTCGCTTTGATCGTATTGTTGTCACTTGTCTCACTTAAAAACAAGGTTGATTTCATGATGTCATCCTGAGACTGTTTTTCCCGTTCAAAGGTTAGATCCTTTACCTCTTCAGGTATATTTGTGCGTTGGTTCGTTAATGATTCATCATGAAGCAATTCATTATTTTTTTTAAATTGATTTTCTTGATAATCATTTGGAACAAGCTCATCAATTTTCGCCGAATCCGCATGGACAGGATTTGCAGCTAAAAGGTGGTAACCAGTTATGATTAGCAAAAGCAATGAAACCAGCAAACCTTGCTTATGCTGCATGGGTTTCCGATCCCTTCTTCTTATCAATATTTAATCTTGATTTACCAATGAAGTACTGGAGTCCAATGAGCACTGCTAAAATCAAGCTTAGAACCACTACTGCTTGTGTGAATAATGACTCTGTACCATATTGAATCGACATATACACATTTGACATCGGGTCAGTAAAACTAAAGTTTGGTGTTGTTAAGGCAAGTAAAGGTGTAACATAAAAAATTACCAATCCTACCGTTACAAACAGCCCAATTAAATGATGGGCAGAAAATGCAACTCGTACTAAGGCTGAACCAGCTGCTAGAAGCAGGATCGTATAGACGGTCCATTCAACCGCACTTTCTTCTCGTAATGGATAAATATCCAGTCCAAACAGACTAATGACAAAGCCGACAATAAGGTTTAATAGGACAAATAGAATGGCTTGAACCCATAACGGCGGCTGTTGGAAATAATAACTTGTATAACCGATCAGCAGGCTTGATATAAGCACGATGAATAACACAACTACTGGCGGTATATTTTTCACCGTCTCACTTTCGGTTTCCTCAGGAATATCGCCGCTCACCTTTAATGGATTTGTTAAGAAATCATAGACATATCCATTTTGTTGACCATCAACAAATGTATTACCTAGAACACTAAATACATCATCACGAATCAGCTCTGTTGAAGCAACATTTGATGCCCATTTGTTGTTTAGTTTATCTGCATCAACCTGAACATCATTTACTCTAACTTGAAGCTCACCCGTATATTCTATGATACTGTTTTGACTTTCACTAATAGAATCCATCCATGTATGAATGGAAGCCAATTGCTCGCTAATTTTTTCTGTACCTGAAACCATTTCCTGACCTTCAATAGGTGCTGTCGGCTCTACAACTGTAAGCATCTGCTGAGGCTGTTGAATTTGATCAAGTACCATTGTTGCTTCCTGCAGAATGCCGTTCAAGCTTTCAAGCAGTTTTGCTTGCTGCTCATCAACGGTTTTTCGGTAATTTGCCATAAATACAGTAAAGCTATCTTCCATGGTGTTAAGTGCATCCTGGGTCGTTGGCATATCTTTACCCAATTGTTTCCAGCCCGATTCCTCTTCACTTGTAATTTCGACAATTTTATTTGCTTCTTCCTTAAACTCTTCATTCCCAAGAACAGCGTTCATTGCCGTGTTTTCAGCCAGCATGCTGTCCAATGTTTCCTGATAGCGGCCTAAGTAAGAGAAGTAATACATCATATCGAGAAGATCCTTGCTTTTTATTTCCTTGGAAAAGATGCCTGTTAAAACGTCTTTTCTTGTTGCAGAAAGTGCTTCAGAAGCAAGGATTGATTGTTCCATTTTCTCGATCTCATCTTTGATGTTTGCTTCATAGTCTTTGTATAAGCTTAGTTCGGTATCAAGTTTTTTATTCGTTTCTTCTAATTGATTAATAGCCGTTTCTAATTGTGCTTTCTCTTCTTCTAGTTTAGTAATTTCGTCTATTTTTTTGTTTAGCTCTGTTTCAAGATCTGATTTTGCTTTAATTAAATTATCAATATCCTTCTGTAATTGCTTGACATCATCTTCTAATGGGTTTTTTCCTGGTTGTTTTTCTCCCAATGCCTTTTCAACCTCAAGAACACGATGATCAAGACTAGTTATATCTTCTACTGCCTTAACGACTGCCTCAGGCGGCAGTTCCTCAACATTTAGTGAATCTTTTATTCTATTCATTTCAGTTGAGATCTTTTTAAGCTCTTCTCTTTCAGATGTTAAGTCTACAAATGGTTCTTTCGGATCTTCAGGATTATTGGGGTTTCCATTATCTTCTCCTTTGTTCCCCTCGTTTGAAGTTTCTGCACCATTATTATTGGTTTCTTCCTTTTTTTCCTCGGTATTTGAAACAATAACCTGATCATCTGGTTTACCAGGCTTTTCCTCGCCATCTTCAGCAGGCTCTTCCGGTTCCTCGCCTACACTAAGCTTGTCACTATAGACAGCAAGCTGACCTTCTACATCATTTAGCAGGTTTGTATCCTTTAACTGCTGATAAAACTCAAGAATCTTTTTTTGCAGGGAGTAGAATTCATTTACTTGTTTTGCTACCTGGCTGTACCTTTGGTCTTCTAATTGATTAAATACCTGTTGATTGCTGGCCATTCGCTGGTCCAACTGAGACATGCTCTCTAAAAACTTCTCGCCCTCTTCATCAAAAAGACTTTGTGATTTCACAAACATTGGCTTTTGATTTTCAGTTGCCTGATTCACCGTCTCGATGGACTGTGCCTGTATCTCAGCTAAAAGGGTTTGTTGCTTTTCTTGGTATTCCTTATATTGCTTCACATACTCAACAAAGGTTGTTAAGTCTTGCGCATAGGCTTCCATCGTTGCCTTTTGATCCGGGGCTCTTTCGCCAATTTGCTCAATCGACTCTTGCAGGCTTGTGAGCATGGCTTTTTGATCATCAATTTGCCCCGCTAAATTTTTTGAGCTTGGCTTATAAAAAGCTGTCATTGTTTCTTGAAAGGCAACTTCCTTTTCAAGAATTTCATCAAATTCCTGGCGAATATGCTCCATATCGGCTGATACATAATTCCAATATAGGGATGAAATCTTTCGGTTGATTCGTTTTGTCGCTTTTTCGAGCTCAACTAATACTTTTTCTTTATTCACTGCATTCAATTGGCTCTGCACTTTATATTGGAGATTCGTTTTTACTGGATTTTCCTCATCATACGTCATGATGTTTTGCGAAAAGTCTGATGGTAAATAAACAATGGCGTCGTATTTTAAATTGCTCAGGCCATTTTCCCCTGCACTTCTGCCGACAACCGTCCATTCATAGGAAGAGTTTTCAGCCAGGATTGCCGCAACATCCTGGCCAAATTGAATCTCCTCATCGCCTTCCTGTGTTCCAATATCCTCATTGATAATGGCAATGGATTTTGTTGCATTTTCTGGTTTCACGACTTGCAACGGGCTGTCTCCGATTGATCGGAAGAAAAGAAGGGGTGTGATGACAATCATAATAATGACGAGGATAAGCTTAAATATGCTTGCTTTTTCTGTCATATTCGTACCTTCCTTTCAACATTTGCAAGCGGGATCTGAATTTTTTGCTCTTTTCCATTTTCCACATAATAACCAAAGCCCGGCTGGATCTCTGCTTCCTTACGATCATAGGTAAGAGTAAATAAGGTTTGTTCAGATTTTTTCATTAAAATAACCGCCTGTCTGATTTGCTTAATTTCAGTTGTTAATGGGTCATAGCCCTTTGTTAATTCATTATTGCTGCCGGATACGACCATATTAAATCCAAGATGGCTATAGCTTTTCATGTAGCGGACGATCCGATCTTGGGTCAGATTATCTAAGCTTTGCAGGAAGCGGGAATAGCCATCAACGATAAACAGAACCGGAGAAAATTGCGGCAATTGTTCGCCTCTCTGGATTTGCTGATGATAGGCTTCCTCCCGTTGAATAAAGAGTGTTTCCAATTGATCCAACCAGGAAATGACATGATCCTTTCCTTCAAGGTAGACCAAATTCTCTTCTCCGATAAATGATGATAATCCTCGATCAATCGAATCAAAAATCGCGATATGCTCGATATCCTGTTCAAGCGCTGTTTGAATCAGCACCTTAAGCGAGTTTGTTTTGCCTTTTTGAGCTTGTCCAAGCACCATGCAATGCTTTGTCTTTAAGAAGTTTATATAAACTGGTGTGACATGTTCTTCATCAAGCCCAATCGGCAGCATACCATTCCGCTTCTCAATATAAGCAGCAAAATTGCTAAGCGTAAGCTCTGTAGGCAGCATTGGAACCGGAGCCGGCTTTTTCGCCGTTGCATATATTTCCTTCAAATTCTGTACTTCTTCTTTCAGGCTAGTCATTTGCTCAAAGTCATCTTTTCCTTCTGTTGGCAGGTAAACTTGGGCAAAGTGGGCGGCATCCTTTTTGATAATCGCCCTTCCCGGCATAGCCTCAGGTGCAAACGGCAGTCTTCCGAGTATCGTATAAGCCTCTGAAGAATCCATTAAATAGTGTACAATCTTTGTTTTTAAATTGTTCATTAACGATTGGCGAACCGAATTGATTCGCGTAGCCGTTAAGATCATGTAAATTCCTAGAGACTGACCATCGCGGGCAAACTGGTTCAGCTGCTGCTCAAGGTCAAGCATCTCCTCTTTAACAAGGTCAAAATTATCTATGACAACAAACACTAACGGCAGCGGCTCTTCACTTAATGCATTGTACATCTTAATGGAGCTTACCTCTTGCTTTTGGAAAAGCTGCTTCCTTCTTGCTACTTCATCACGTAAAATCCCCATAAATTTTTCAATTTTCCGCTCTTGATCAAGCAAGAAATAATCAGCGGTATGTGGAAGCTGCTTAAGCGGCAGCAATCCGCCATTTCCAAAGTCCATTAAATAATAGTGAACATCCTCTGGAGAAAATTGCTTTGCCATTCCTAACAAAAGAGTAAGGATGGTTTGTGTTTTTCCATAGCCGGAGGAACCAAAGATTCCAATATTTCCATCCTCGATCACCTCATATGAATATGGTGATTGACTTTGCTGTTCTGGTTCATCAATCATTGCAAAGACAATGCTTGATTGATCTCTTTGAACAAGATCCATTCCATCGCGATAGAGACGTCCTGGAAGCGGCGGCAGCCATGGGCTTGAAAGCTTCTCAATCTCCAGATCACGCTGAAGCTGTTCAATTTTATCAACAATCACGTCAATTTCACTTTCATGATCCTTCTGCTTTTGATCTAATGCAGACACTTCTGATAAAGGAATTAACCCTAAGTCTGTTACAATCGCTACTTCGTCCTCCATGTCATAGTTATCTTCTTCATGATATGGGGCACCGCTCCATGCGGATTGGAACAGCTCATAGACCTCGTTGTTTCCAACCTGTAAATACCCTCGCCCAGTGACCATGATCGAGGCAGCATCACCATTTTTTAAGATTTCCCGGCTGTCCTCTGTGTTTTGCACCTTCAATGCGACACGGAAACGGGCATTGCTCCAAATTTGGTTATCAATGACGCCTCCAGGCTTTTGCGTTGCAAGAATGAGGTGTACCCCAAGGCTTCGACCGATACGGGCCGCACTAACTAACTCGCGAATAAAATCAGGTTCTTCGGTCTTAAGCTCCGCAAACTCGTCAGAAATAAGGAATAAATGCGGCAGAGGGTCCTCTGCTTTTCCTTGCTTAAATAGCTTCGTATAGTCATTAATATGTGTAACGCTATAATGGTCAAACAAGCGCTGGCGCCGTTTCAACTCACTTTTGATCGAAGCTAATGCGCGCAGGCTGAAATTTTTGCTTCCTTCGATATTGGTGATCGTCCCTAATAAATGGGGCATGTTTTTAAAGGGCTGTGCCATGCCTCCACCCTTATAATCAATTAATAAAAACGCAACCTCATGCGGGTGAAAATGAACAGCAAGGGATAGAATATAAGTTTGTAAAAATTCACTTTTCCCTGACCCTGTCGTTCCTGCCAATAAGCCATGTGGACCATGGGCCTTTTCATGCAAATTCAGTTCAACCGTTTCTTCCTTTCCTTTTAACCCGATTGGCACTGCCAGTGATTTTGCTGACTCTCTTGTCAGCCAGTTCTGCTTAATTGGAAGCTCATCTACACTCTTTACATTCATCATTTCAAGAAATGATACAGCTTCAGGAATCGAATTTGTCATCCCAATTTGATGATCAAGTGTCCTGAGCATGCGGGCGTAATTCTCATTTGTGTCCCTGCTATGTAAATCAAGCTGAAACGGGATTTGAACCGCCTTTTTCTGCTGTATTAAAATATCACCTTGACCGTCATTGATATAGCGGACAAGGGTATGAATATTATCTGATAAACTTTCCTTCGCTTCTGCAGCAAAAATAACTGAGATGCCAAGATGTTTATGGTCACCCTCTAAATATTCCAAAATGACATGGTCTGAGATCAAATGTTGGTTTGTGATGACAAAGACATAATGGGGTGTAAAACGCAGTTTTTCTTTGTCTTCCTCCTGATCACGTTCCCTGATCATTTCATAAAGGGAGTAAAGCAATTGGTCCCTTGTTTTTTCATTGTAGATGAACCCTTTTGCAAAGGAATTTGGCAATTGAAAATGCGGAAGCCACTTCATCCATTCCCAACCCTTGTACTCATGCTCATCAAAGATAAACACAAACCGCAAATCATGGTAGCTATGGAAAAACGCAAGCTGACCAATTAGTTGGTGTAATTCATTTTTCAACACAGCGTCTTTTCCAATAAGCCCGATGGCACCTTCTGAAAGATTGGCTGTTATCGGGAGGTTTTTCAAATACTTATAGGCTTTTTCAAGCTTTTGGGATTCTTCAAGCAGCTCATCCATTTCCCTATTTGACATATCGGAAGAGGAGGAAGAAATCGTATAGCTTGCCCGAACTGTTCCAAGTCCAAGCCGAAATTGAAGAAAATCCGGACTTTCAAGGGTTCTTTCCCAAAGTCGGTCAGATAGCTCAGCTGTTAAATACTTCATTCTCTCAAAGGATGGATAGTGAAAGGTCAAAACCTCCCGTTGTTTATCGGCAAGCGTCTGAAGCTCCTGTCTTTTCGCATCTAAATATTGCGTATATATACGTTTGCGCCGTTCCTTTGATTTCTTTTGCTGGCCGCGATCTTTAAAGTATTGAACCGTAGAGGTGACCAATGTTGTCATAAACATCACTAATGAGACAATAATAAATATTCCTCTTGGAACCAGAATCGCCACAAGCCCCATGACAATGAGCATAATAAGTGGCGGCATGATAATCAGCCATAGGCTGCGGTTAGAGCCTTCTGAATCCTGAGACGGAAAGGAGAACTGTACCTTCTCATCAGGAAGTTCATAGACCATTCTTGGCGTTCGACGATACACAGGGTATTTCTTTTGCATTTCTGACTGGGGCTTCATCGTTTCCAAAAGGTCTGTCTTGTATTCTAGCAGGCTTTCAATCTGAATGAGATCCTCTTCTATCAATGTAATGACCATGGTTGGCCAAAACAGCTGGTCGCCAATTTCTAATTGTGTTGCTTCCTCCATTCTCCGGCCATTTCGATAAAGTGTTTCCGATTCATCAGCAATGATTTCCCAGCGATCTTCTTCCTTGTACAGCATAAAAGAGTCTTGCTTCCATGATGCTTCAGAAGCCTTTTGAAAGGCTGCGTTTTCCTTTGTTATTGAAAAAGCGACCTCACTTTTATTTCCAATATAATACGTTTTTGCTGGCAAAAACGCTTCAGTGACCATCAACGTGACCGGCTCTTTGCCACAACTGCACTTGTATTGTTTATTCCATAAAAGTTGTTCAGCATGATCCTCCGCTAGGTAAAGCCAATAGGAGTCATTGCTATATTTCACTTTTAGTGGTTTTTGCGTAGAAGATGCCTGTTGAATAGTGATGGTATGCTGCCAATCACCTCCAATGGTCACCTCCTGCTTTGGATTTGTTTTCAATGTCATGTATTGGTAAGAATCTCGATGGAAAACCCATAAAATTGGCATAGTATCACCACCTGCACTCGTTCAATTTAGCCTTACGTCAGCCTTCATTTAAAGGCACATAAAGCTCTTTTATTGTGGAGATTTTTCTCCCTGTCCATTTGTTGTCGTTGTTTGCTTAGCTTGAGTCGCAGCCTTTTGAGCATCAGTATTAGCTGGCGCACTTGCTTTCTCCGTTTGCTCCTGCGGCTTTTCTTGAACCTGCTCAGAAGTTGTCTCTTGCTCTTCCTCTGTGCTAGTTAGTCCTTCCTCTTCTTTTTCTGCTTCATACTCTTCTATTTCCCCGTCAATTTCAGCTAATAGCTGCTGTCTTTCATCCGTATTTAACTCATCATCTGCTTTCACTTGTTCTTTATATTTTACAAGCCCGTACAATATCAAATCCCGGTCTTCAAAAAACCGTGCAATATCAACTGCTTCCTCGGCATTACCACGTCCGATATGGATCCAATATTCAAAATAGAGCGGATCAGACTGTAACGACACAGTATTTCGTATAACCTCTTTTTGATTTTCTGCTAGCGATTCATTGATAATATAGGACAAAGATAATTCATATTGTGTGACTTTAGGCATTTCATCAATCTCATATGGTTGAAGAGCTGTTACAACTTCACTAAATTCATTATTTAAGAATTTCTCCTGTGCATAAATAAAGCTTTCTTGCTTTGGCTGGAGGAAAAATAATGAATAAAAGGAATAAATCAGTGCCGGGATTAAGCATAAAGTGACACCATAAAGAACATAGCGATTTAGTTTCCATGTTTTTTTATTCACTGTCATTAAAAGAGACTTCTCTTCATTTAGCTGCTGAATCCGCTCTTCAATGGTTCCCAATAATTCAGCAAAGCTTTGTGCTGCGAATACGCGTTTTATAAAATCGGAAAGTTTAAGTGTTTCATAGTGGTTTACGTATTGTTGAAAGGAAAATTGTTTATCAGCAATTGCCGCAACCGTTGCTTTTACCTCTTTTAATAGATTTTTAGAATTTTTTTCATATGGTGGAAGACTTTCTTTTACCCCAAAATGAAGAAAGTATGGATTAAGCCCTTGGTCAAGGACAATATTGTCAGGACATACAATGAGATGAATTCTTGTTAAGGAATGGAGCTCAGCCTGTTGAACAATTTTATATGAAATCATCAGGCGATCTCTCTCCTCTGCTTGCTCCATACGAGGAAGAAGGGTGAATGTGTTAGGGATTGTATGAAGAATGGATAATTCATCATCCATCATGTTAATTTCCTTTTTAATCTTCGGGTTGATCTCTTTTAAAAAGGAAATTTCTGCAGGATTATCCAATTTAATTCTTTCAATTTGAAAGGTAAACGCGATGGTTTGCTTATCAAATTTTATACTAGCTTCTAATTTTTCTTCTAAGTATGAGCGATCGTTTTGTGATGACATTCCTACTAACTCCTTCATAGTATTTCAATTCGATCTCCAGTTGTAATGCCAACATCTATTAACCGTTCATTTCCTTGAACGATTTTATGCTTATTAATGATTCGTATCCAAGAACCTTCTTTCGGCTGCTCGTTTACTTTCTTTGCCTGCCATACGATATCGACCATTTTTTTGACAGTATGATAGTTTGATAATCGCAAATCAAAGCTATCCTTTTGGTAGTTTTTTAAATCAACTGTAACTTCTATGTACACCTCATTCACCTCATAAGGAAGGAGCGCCACCTATGTAAAAGAGCGCTCCCTTATCTCTTAACTGATTATCCTCTGATTTGGCTTGCGATTTGTTGATCAGCATCTTCAAGTGCTTTAGCAGTGCTGTTCAATTGAGTAGAAATATCATCAAGCAATTGCTGCATTTGAATGAAAGAAGGTCTTAATGATTGATATTGCTCGCTGAATGCTCTGCTTGATTCACCTTCCCACATGCCTTCTAGTTCTCTAATCATTGTATCAAGACGAGAAATTTGCTCTCCTACTTGGCTGCTTTCACTTGAATAGCGGTTGGACATACTAACTAGCTCTGCTGGGGTAACGCGAATAATTCCAGACATTTCATTCTCTCCCTATCATTTTGTTATTTGGTATTCATCTATATTAATTGTGAGTACCCTTTACATGTTTTCTCTCTATTAAACGATCTTAATAGCGAGTGACCAAATGAAAATCTCCTCTACATAATAATTGGAAATTAATTCAAAACATTCACTTTTTCCTATATTATACCAATAACATATTTACCCAAATAAATATAGAATAAAACAAAAATTGTCACGAAAAAGGGAACTTTTTCCCTATCTAATAGATTTGTACACAGGAAAAATTGCATAATTATCAAGAAATGTTTATGAGTCGTTTGAACCCTAAAAATCAGAAGGAGTTTTAAAAAAGTAGGTATATAAACCCAAGTTCTCCTTTGCTATACAAACCCGTTCATATTAATGCCGATAAGTAGCACCTTACACGTTTTACCTAATTGCTCCATACAATATGTTTATAATGCTAAAATCCTTCGAAAAGGTGATGAAATTGTCTAGATCGATCATTAGAAAGGCAACCGTGATGGAGTCAAACGAACTATTAAAATTAACAGTAAATGTGATGAATGAAAGTTCAATGGGCTTTGTGCAAAACAGCGAAAATGGCTTTCACGCCTTTATTCCACTTTTAAATAACGGCTCTTATTACCTTGTTGCACTTAAAGATAAAATGCTTTTAGGCTGGATTCTAATAGGTCCTGACTTTAATCCATTAAATACTGTTAAGACTGGATCAATTGCATCTCTTTATGTTTTTCCCCCGTTTAGACAATTAGGAATTGGCAAAAAGCTTATGCAAGCAGCCCTTGATGACTTAAGAGGTCAAGATTATAAAAAAATCCTCCTAAATGTTTTTAGCGGCAATCCTGCAAAACGTTTATATGAACAATTTGGCTTTCGTGACGTTTCAACGGTGATGGAAATGGAATTAGTAGAAGAAAAAAATGTGGAAGACCGTGTATATGAAGAATGGAATAGTAATAATGTAAACTAAGTGTTAATTTTTTTAATTTTCGGTCATATAGGCTATTTTTCTTGTAAAATATAAGGAACCGGTGACTTTAGGAGGGGTTATGAATGAGGCGTTTCACGAAGGAGGAAAATAGCTGGATTTTTTATGATTGGGCAAGCTCTGCCTATTCGATTATTATTACAACAGCCGTATTTCCATTATTTTATAAAGCAGCGGCGACAAATGCAGGGATCAGTTCTGCAGATTCTACCGCCTATTTAGGCTATACGATTGCCATCGCAACTTTTATTTTAGCGATGCTTGGTCCAATTTTAGGTACCATTGCCGATTATCAAGGATTTAAGAAGCGATTTTTTACATTCTTCGTGGCTTTAGGTGTGATCTTTACGGGTTTATTGGCCTTTATTCCAAGTAACCAGTGGTTGCTTTTGCTTATCTGTTATACAATCGCAGCAATTGGTTCAGCTGGTGCCAATGTGTTTTATGACGCATTTTTAGTTGATGTTGCCTCAGATGAACGAATGAACCGTGTGTCAGCTCGCGGCTTCAGCTTTGGGTATATCGGCAGCACGATTCCGTTTATAATAAGCATTGCGATTATTATATTGGCGCAAAGCAAGGTCATTCCTGTTTCTACTACTACTGCAAGTGAAATCGCCTTCATCATAACGGCTCTATGGTGGGCAGGATTTACCATCCCTCTATTAAAAAATGTCCATCAACGATATTTTATTGCACGTGAGCCAAGCCCAATTGCAAACAGCTTCCGACGTTTAGGAAAAACGTTCACCGAAATTCGCAAATATCGGGCACTATTTTTATTCCTGCTGTCTTATTTTTTCTATATTGATGGAGTTGGAACGATTATTACGATGTCCACAGCTTATGGTTCGGATTTGGGAATCAGCTCTACAAATCTATTGATCATATTATTCGTTACACAGGTTGTTGCCGCACCATTTTCTATTCTTTATGGCCGGCTGGCTGAGAAATTCACAGGGAAGAAAATGCTGTATGTTGGCATTATCATCTATATGATCGTTTGCATATATGCGTATTTTCTGAAGACAACTTTAGACTTTTGGATTTTAGCTATGCTGGTAGCCACCTCTCAAGGAGGAATCCAAGCATTGAGCAGATCTTATTTCGCAAAGCTGGTTCCAAAGGAAAATGCAAACGAATTCTTTGGCTTTTATACAATCTTTGGCAAATTTGCATCAATTATGGGGCCGCTTTTAGTAGGGATAACTGCACAGCTTACTGGAGATACAAATAGCGGTGTATTCAGTTTAGTAATTTTATTTATTATTGGTTTTCTTATTCTCTCTCGTGTACCTGAACCACAGACAGCCTTGCCTATTTCGATTGAAGAAACACCTTATAAGTCATGAATCTTGAAGCTTTCATAAGAAAAGCGCAAGACGCCTGGAGCTAGACACTAAAACTAGCTTAAAATTTTATACATTCCTTTTAATAATGAAGGAGCCAGTTCACTTTTACCTGGCTCCTTTCGGCATCATAACTTTACTTATCTTTCCGCACGAAAATTTAAATTCGTTTAGCCTTCCGTTTGTTTATAAACTTTTTGACAATTGGATAAATGATAGGAGCCCATTTCATGACATTTTTAAACGCTCTTTTCATAAACGTTACCTCCCGCTTTTTTAATAAACTTTCCCGAATTTGCTGGAAGGTAAACATTATTGAACGGTTTATTTATCACGACTCTATCTTAATCATCCAACCCTTGAAACTTCTTTCCCTTTCTGCAGCTGATACATTTGATAGTATTTTCCTCTTTGATTCAGCAGCTCCTCATGACGTCCTCTTTCAACAATTTCACCGTGATCTAATACAAGGATTTGATCTGCACTGCGAATCGTTGAAAGACGGTGGGCAATAATAAACGTTGTTCTGCCCTCTTTGACAATCTTCAAGGCCTCTTGAATCAAAGCTTCTGTTTCGGTATCAATATTGGCTGTTGCTTCATCTAAAATGAGAATAGCCGGGTCATATGCTAACGCCCGCGCAAAGGAAATAAGCTGCCGCTCTCCGGCTGATAAGGTGCTGCCTTTTTCAAGTACAGGCTCATCATATTTGTTCGGAAGCTTTTCAATAAACCGGTCAGCTCCTACATCCTTAAGCGCCTTTATGACCTGTTCTTTAGCAATTTCAGGATTATCCAAGCTTACATTTGAAGCAATGGTCCCTGTAAACAAGAACGGATCTTGAAGCACAATCCCCATATGCTTTCTAAGCTGCTGACGCGGCAGTTTACTCGTATCTTTACCATCAATCGTAATCGTTCCGCGATCAATATCATAATAACGAAATAACAGGTTAATAATAGAGCTTTTTCCTGAACCGGTATGCCCTACTAAAGCAACCGTTTCACCCTTTTTCGCCGCAAAGGTGATATTTTTCAAAACATCATGCTCACCATCATAGGAAAAGGATACCTGATCAAATCGAACATTTCCTTCATATCTTGGAAGTTTCCCCTCATCAACAGGGACACCTTTTTCATCTAAAAGCTCAAATACTCGCTCAGCCGCAACCCTCGCTTGCTCTAGCTGTGCCAGCTGATTAACAATATCCGTTACCGGCTGGAATAAACGATTAAGATAGTCAACAAAGGCATAAAGCATACCAATTGATACAATTCCTGCTGCGCTAATCGATTGCCCTCCGAAATACCAAATGAGCACAACAAAGGTGGCATTTCTAAGAACATTAACTAAATTATGCGAAGTTAATGCATTTAAACTGAGCAATTTATTTTGATAAACAAAATGCTCCTCGTTTAATTGTTCAAATTCCTTTGTCGTTTGTTCTTTGCGTCGAAATGCTCGAATAATTGGCATTCCTTGAATCGATTCATTGATGATTCCATTTATATCACTGATTCTTGTTCGAATTAAGTGATTATATTTAGAAGCTACCTTTCGATAGAGCAGCGTCCAAACGAAAATAATCGGTACCAATAGCAAAGTGATGAGGGCAAGCTTTGTATCAAGGAAAAACAACGCAATAAAAATACCTGTCAAATAAATGCCGCTAGTGAAAAAAGTCGCAAGTACTTTTACATAAAGCTCCCTAATTGCTTCGGTATCATTTGTTACACGTGAAACAATTTTCCCAGCGGGCCTATTATCAAAATAGTTGATGGGCACTCGCTGAATATGCTCAAATACATCTGTTCTCATCTTCTGGATAATGCGATTTGCAGCTTTTTGGAGCATTAACGATTTTCCATATTGGAAAAATGCTGCAACCAAAAGCAGACCGACATAAAAGCCAAGCAACAGAATAATCGGACGAATTTCTGGTTGATAGAAAGCCATTAATTCTTGCTGGCTTAATCTGTCCACTTCATAGCTGGCTTGCTCATTACCTTTAACGATGGTTAATTCATTGCCATTTATTGACCTTTCTCCATCAAAGCTAAGATGCTCTTCCGTAACATAGAAGGACCTGCCGACTTGAACAATCTGCAGCTTGGCATCGCCTACAGCCGTTTCATCGGTTATATTGCTGCTTCTTTTGTAATACCGCTCATGATAAAGAACGGTTTGTTCATCCTTTTCTTTTACTTCCACCCATGGGCTTTCAATTCCCATCATGTGGTGATCGATCACTCTTTTTGCGATAAATGGTCCTGTTAGCTCGGCTGTAACAGCTAGAGCCAACATCGCCAATGCAATCAAAATTGTTTTTTTGTAAAGAAGGGCGTAGTTGAAAAGGCGTCTTCCTGTTGTTTTTTGTTTCATTTTAACTCACCTCTCCATAGGAATCAGCCTGTTGCCGATCAAATTGCTCTTTATACCATTTCCCTTGCTTAAGGAGCTGTTCATGTGTGCCCTCTTCCACGATTCTCCCTTCATCCATGACAATAATCCAATCAGCATGCTGAACGGCTGATAAACGGTGTGCACTAATAAAGGTTGTTTTTCCAGCTCTCTCTTTACGAATATTTTTAATAATTTTCGCCTCTGTCTTTCCATCAACAGCAGACATTGCATCATCCAGCAACAAAATCTCCGGATCTTTAATGAGAGCTCTGGCAATAGATATCCTTTGTTTTTGACCGCCTGATAAGGCAACACCTTTTTCACCGACAAGCGTATTAAGGCCTTTCGGCAAAACAGATAAATCTTGGTCAAATGCAGCTAAATGCAGGGCGCGATCAATTTCCTCCTCGCTTACGTTCTCTTTTCCAAATTGAAGATTTTCACGAATCGTTCGCGAAAAAAGAATTTGTTCCTGCGGTACATAACCAACCCAAGAATGGACTGTGTCAATTGCAACCTTTTCTAGAGAAGTTCCCGATACGAGTATTTCTCCACTTCCTAATGGATATTCCCGCAGAAGCTGTTTCAACAACGTTGTCTTTCCACTGCCTGTTTTACCAACAACACCAATTGTTTCGCCTCTTTTTACATGCAAAGTAAGATTCTTTAAATTATCGGTTGTTGATGAAGGATAGCGAAACGTGACATTAGAGAACACGAGCGAATCTGCTGTATCCAGTTCAACAGGATTTTCATGATCCTGAACATCAGGCTCATAAGCAAGCACTTCATTTACGCGATCCAAGGAAGCATTACCGCGCTGCAGAATATTGATCAGCTCTCCTACTGCAAACATCGGCCAAATCAACATTCCTAAATAAATGTTAAAGCTGATTAATTCTCCTAACGTAATCACTTGATGAAAGACTAAATAGGCCCCATATCCAAGTCCGATCACATAGCTTAATCCAACTAGGATTTTAATCGTTGGTTCAAATAATGCATCAACCTTTGCTACCTCAATGTTCTTCTGATAAACATCCTCTGTCATGTCTTTAAAACGTTTTTCATCCGCTTTTTCCTGTACATATGCACGGATGACCCTGACACCAGCGATTGATTCCAGAACATTGTCATTTAAATCGCCAAAGGCATTTTGGGCAACAGTAAAGCGTTGATGGATAAGACTTCCATAATAATTAATCGCCAGCGCCATCAAGGGCAAAGGCAAAAGCGCAGCAATAGTCAGCTGCCAACTAATCGTCACACTCATGACAAAAATGATAATAATCATAAAGATTGTCGAATCAATCAAAGTCAAAATCCCAAATCCTGCAGTCAAGGATATCGCCTTTAGATCATTCGTTGCTCTTGCCATTAAATCGCCTGTTCGATTTTTTTCATAAAAGCTTGGAGTCATCGTGAGTAGATGTCTCATAAAGCGATATCTTAAAATTCGTTCAATCAAATGGGCTCCTCCAAAAAGCTGGTACATCCACACATAGGTGATCCCATAGCTCAAAATGAGTAGTGCACCGTAGAAGAGAAGCAGATCAAGAAGCCTTTCGCCCGTCATCTGACCAAATTGCATATCGTCAATCGCTATTCCGATAATCTTCGGTGGAATAACATCTAATACACTAACGATAATCAATAACGTTATTGCTACAGTGTAACGCTTCCAATACTGTTTAAAAAACCAGCTTAATTTTCCAAGTACTGAGAACACAAAAAGGTCCCTCCCTTATAAGAAAAGCGCAAGCGCCTTACACCAGCAACCTATGAACAGTTGCCTCCACTTTTAAGTGTGAAGTTCATAGGCACTCGAGCTAAACACCAAAACTAAAAATAAAATTTCAATTTATGGCCGTTAGCCACCTTTCATCCAATCTAAATGAATGCGAATGATCTTTTCTTTTTCCATTTTCAAAGCTCCCTTCAAAAAAATATCTATCTAAACGAGCTAAATGCTCGGAATTTGCCCTCTTAATAAAGACAAAAAGGCACCGTACGGTAAACGTACGATGCCTAAAAAAGAAGACAATAAAAAACGCACGCCACTATAGTAGTGACCTGCGATTAATGACAAATAGGATTTGCTCACAAATAAGAATTAACGATTTACAATCCTTTGCGGGTCACATATAAAATATGAAATTGGGTAAAATTTGTTTCCCATTACGTTTTCCATTTTTGTAACCCTCCATTTCTTGTAAATTAATATTCTTGTTTCATTGTATAATTTTCCAATTATTATTGTCAATATCTTTTTAGCAAAATCATTCCCCCGGAAATGATCTATAACACATATATTCATATATGTTTTTGCATATGCTAAAAAGCTTCAATCTAATTACAGATTTCTTATTTATTCATATTGGCAAGAAATCCTCCAAGAAGATCATCCACATCTTCTTCTTTCTCGTCTTGATCTTCCTCTTCAGCAGAGGCTTGCTCTTGTCTAACCTTCTCCCAATCGAAGTTTATTAAATCCAACTCCATTTCATCAGCTCTAGGCAGGGCAGCCTCCTCTTCCAGTTCTTCCATTTCGGTTGAGGAGATTGGTGAGATGTCATCATCTTTTATGTCAAACGGTTCAGATTCTTGCAAATACAGTGCTTCATTAATATCCAACGCATTGCTGTTCAGTGAAGCTAAAATCGATGTTGCCCGGACCGGGTCTGCTAACAGCTGATAGACAATGCTGCCTAATAACGCTTCTGAATGAGAGTGTTTCAACCAGTTCCGTTGGTCTTTGCTTAGTTTTTTCGGCAGAGGTAGTGTTATTGTTTCACGATCCTTTGACTGCGAGCTGCCAACCCCTTCTAAAACAAACTCAGCTATTTTACTAGAAAAGTTTCGTCTTTCTGTATCCTTTAACATTTGAAGCTGTTTTAAAAGATGATCAGGAGTGTCTGAAGGAAGGCGAAAAGTAATTGCTTGTCCCCTTTGTATGGATGCCGAGCCCTTTTTATTCATGAAACCACCCTATTTTTCTACTGTTTGTTTCTCTGCCTTTTTACCCTTTGTATTCGGATTGTTTCTTCTAGTATAATCAGAGATTAATTTATAATAGGCATTTGCCATCATCCAAATGCTCTCTTGTTCATCTTCAAAGAATTCAATGTTATAGCCATCCAAGCTATTATTTAACATTTTGATATAGTCCTTTAATACCATCGCTCCGCCGCCAACAAAGTAGCAGATTTCTGTTTGCGAGTTTTTCTGCCACACATTGCGTAAATGACGATATTGTTTTTTCGCTAATTCTAGCAAAATACGATCTGTAATATCATGAACGCTTGTCCGGCTCCCTTTTACCATAATATGGTTTCGGTCATTTTTTCGAGTAATGATTTCAACAACATCTCTTCGGCTGTCTAATTCAACTCCATGCTTTGAGCGAATTTCTTCTCTTATTGCTTCTAACGATTCAGAAACACCAAGATTAAAGCCTTGTGCCTTATCGTCATCTACATTGCGATTCTTGATGACAGCGATATCTGTTGATAAACCGCCGATGTCTTGAATAAGAATGCGTTTGTCAATCAAATCACGGTTAATGATATTTAAGTCATTATCCATTACAAGATTAATATAGGCAGCAAATCCCTCTGGATACACCTTAACCTCATCAAATCTTATATTTACTTTTAGTCCTTGGTATTTTGGTGTAACTAAAAATTCAACTTGGTGAACAGAACTTAGTAATTGTGAGCGATAGCCAACATCCTTACCTTCTTTTACTTCACGAAGGGGAAGTCCTGTTCCAAGTGTGTAGTTCGCATCAATGACATTGTTTGTCTTTTTAAATAAATTAGAATTTTCTTCTCTTACTGCATCTAATGCTAATGAAGCAAACAACATAACTAGTGTTTGATCCTCTTCAGATTTGCTGCTGCCAGGATCTAATTCATTCGCATGATCACTTTTGGTTGCAAGATTCCCAACACGATAAATAGCATTATTTTCTTTTAAAGCAGGGGAGTGAACCCTAATATGAATGCCATCTAGCGGATCCTTATCATTTAATTCTTCAATACCAATAACTGGTCGGTCTTCTGTGTCTCTTGCTATAACATTTGGTATGTATAAATTATGATCCAATTTTCCAAACAAAGCTTTTACACAATCATTTCCTACATCAATTGCTGCAATACGCGTTACGCTCATCCAATCATTCCTTTCTATTAAAATGATGATGTTCAAGAAGAACGATCACCAGTTTAATTTAAGGGTAAAGCTTATCACTCAAAGCGTCAATATTACTTTCGTTGTGTTCATATCGTAAACATGTATACAAATAACGTTTACATGTAATCATAAACGAAAACAAGTAAACATTATTGTACACATCCCTTTAAATCAAGATGCATACAGATTTGTACACAAGTTTACACTATTGTATACATACTGATTACATTTTGTTTACATGTATACATTTTTGTAAACATCGTTTTTTGTCACTTTTTGAGCTATAAATATCACTCTTTTTACTTATATTCTCTCCCCTGCTTTTGCATTTGTCGAAACTTTGAAATAATAATATAAAAGATTGAGTACACAAAAAATACAAGTGGGTAGTAACCATATATGAGAGATTTAATTCTATTGATGGCTATTAATTAGGATAGTAGTAGAAATTTGTGTATGATTGAAGGCGAAGATAATAGTGCTGGAATAGCAAAGGAAAACTTTATCAAGTTTTTAAACGTACAATTCTCTAAAAGGAGGCTGGCTCGGGTAGGATAGTACAGAGGAACAAATATAGTTGAAGGTGCTTTATAGCGCGGGACAAAGATTGACATTTCCCTACCTTTTTCACTGAAGATCACCATGTTTCGTGAGGCTGCTGCAACCTAATTAAGCGGCAGTCTCACTTTTACCAATACAAAACTCACTTTAACTGCCGTAAAAAAATTCTCTCCCATAATTTCCAGGGAAGAATGTTTTTTACAAAAACAGCTGTTTTTACTCCTTTTCCAATCATGTACCTCATTCTAGTCTGTTTCTTTTGGGCAATTTTTGCGATTAATTGAGCAACTTCGGTTGGATCACCAAACTTGCTTGCCCCTTTTTCAATATGTTCTTCCAGCTTTTTCATCATTTCATAATAAGGAGATTTCTCGTCCAACGATTTCTTCGTTACATGTTTACCAGATGTCCAGATACTTGTTTGAAAAGAACCCGGTTCTACCAAGACAACATCGACGCCAAAAGGCTTCATTTCAAATCGCAATGCCTCACTCCAGCCCTCTAATGCATGCTTGGAAGAAATGTATGGCGATAAGCCGGGAAAGCCAATTCGTCCGCTTATGCTGCTAATATTGATAATTCTCCCTTTTCGTTGTTCTCTCATTAGTGGCAAGACTGCCTGAGTTACCGCGATAACCCCAAACACATTCGTTTCAAACTGCTTCCTATATTCATCAAGTGGAATCTCCTCAACAAAACCCGCACCGGCAAATCCAGCGTTATTAACCAGCACATCAATTCGCCCTAATGTTCTCATAAAATCTCTCCAATGATGAATCGAAACCTGTGAAGTGACATCTAATTCAAGTACATAAATCAGATCCCTTACACCAAGTTGTTCCGCGCGTTCCAATAGCTGAGAAAATTTTTCTGTATTGCGCATCGTTGCGATAACATAATAACCGCATTTCGCTAATTCTATCGATGTCATGAAACCAAAACCACTTGAAGAGCCTGTCACAACAGCAATTTTTTTATCCATCTATCTTCTCCTTAAACTATTTATTTCTATTTTATAGAAAAAAAGCGGATATAACTCTAACTCTTATCGAAAGTAATTATCTACACTTGAAAAAATTCTATTATTGCTACTTTTACTACTATTCTATTATTCTACAGGAATATTTTTAAAGCGCTTTCAAGAATTGATTATAAACTCCTAGTTCTTTTTACATAAAAAATTTCAAAATGATCTTCTTGAGAAGTTCTATTATTCTAATAAAATATTAAAACTATTCAATTTTCACTAAAAAGAGAAAAAAACTAGTAAAATAGACTTGTTTCTATTTTTTTTGACAATATCGAATCGTAAAAGTATTATATTAAAAGAACAAAGGAGGTTGAGTAATGTCAAATTTAAATAAACAGAAAATTGTGGCAAGCGTCCCTCAGAAAGGATTTTTTGGACATCCTAAGGGACTTTTCACACTTTTCTTTACTGAATTTTGGGAGCGTTTCTCCTACTATGGAATGAGAGCAATCCTAGTCTTTTATATGTATTATGAAGTTTCAAAAGGCGGCTTAGGTATTGAAGAAAACACCGCTCTAGCCATCATGTCGATTTATGGCTCATTAGTGTATATGTCCGGCATCATTGGCGGTTGGCTTGCAGACCGGGTATTCGGGACATCAAATGCTGTTTTTTATGGCGGAATCCTAATTATGCTAGGTCATATTGTACTAGCAGTACCTGGAAGTGTACCTATGTTTTTCGTCTCAATGGTTTTAATCGTTCTTGGGACAGGCTTACTAAAACCTAACGTTTCGAGCGTTGTCGGAGAAATATACAGTGAAGAAGACAATCGCCGTGATTCAGGCTTTAGTATTTTCTATATGGGTATTAACCTTGGCGGATTTTTAGCTCCATTAATTGTCGGTACAGTTGGAATGAGATACAATTTCCACCTGGGCTTCGGAATTGCCGCAGTTGGAATGTTCCTTGGATTATTAGTTTTTATCTTTACTAAGAAAAAAAATCTTGGTCTTGCAGGAACGTTAATTGCAAATCCAATGTCTCCATCTGAAAAGAAAAAGGTCTATACCATCATTGGATTAGGCGCTGCTATTATCGCAATTATTATTGCCATCACTATACCAGCAGGCATATTAACGATTAATAGTTTTATTGCTTTAGTCGGTATTTTAGGGATTTTGATCCCAACGATCTACTTTATTGTGATGTATAGAAGCCCTAAAACAACGGCAGTTGAACGTTCGCGAATTATTGCCTATATCCCATTGTTTATTGCTTCTGTCATGTTCTGGGCAATCCAAGAGCAAGGCTCAACTATTTTAGCAAACTATGCTGATAAACGAACACAATTAGACTTTGCTGGTATTCATATTTCTCCAGCATGGTTCCAATCACTGAACCCATTATTCATCATCATTTTGGCACCCTTTTTTGCATGGTTATGGGTAAAGCTTGGAAATCGCCAGCCTTCCATTCCTAAAAAATTCTCATTAGGTTTACTATTTGCTGGTTTGTCATTTCTCGTTATTCTGTTACCTGCCTATATTGGCGGGGAGGATGCATTAGTTAATCCTTTATGGCTTGTCCTAAGTTACTTTATTGTCGTCCTTGGTGAACTTTGCTTATCACCTGTCGGACTTTCTGCTACAACAAAATTAGCTCCTGCTGCATTCTCGGCACAAACAATGAGCTTATGGTTCCTATCAAATGCCGCTGCACAAGCGATTAATGCACAAATTGTTCGTTTCTATACACCTGAAACAGAAATGGTTTATTTCGGTACAATCGGAGGAGCTGCAATCGTTCTTAGTATCCTGCTTTTCTCCCTTTCACCAAAAATTCAAGGCTTTATGAAAGGTGTCCGTTAATTTAATCTTATCGATCCCCTAAGCAAGAAGCGCTGACTGCTGCACTTCTTGCCAGGGGATTTTTTCACTTCAAGTAAAATGGCGCTTTATCACTCATCTACAAATTGGCCGAGAGCGTTTATAACAGGAACGATTATATAACCTTAACTGAAAAGGTCAACAAACCTCAATATTAGGCTCTCTGACCCTTGTTTTTACCTACAGGTCCTCCTGTTTATCCACTATTTCCTTCAGGACCAATGCTTGATTATGCTCTTGATCCTTTGCCGCATATAGCAAAGTAATGGTCTGGTTAGCGGCCATTTCTTGCAGCTCCTCCACCAAGTCCTTTTTATCCTTACGTAATTCTTCTTTATATTTAACTTTGAATTCCTCAAACTTACTGGGTTCATGGTTAAACCATTTCCTTAACTGATTCGATGGGGCAACATCCTTCATCCAATGATCGATGTTTATTTCCTGCTTTGAAAGTCCTCTTGGCCATATCCGATCGACTAGGACTCTGATGCCATCCCCTTCAGACGATTTTTCATAAGCACGCTTGATTTTTACCGGCATTTAACCCCCTCCTAGCTTTCATTCAGCATTATTATCTCATTATTAACCCAGGGATGAAAAATTTTTCCTGATTGACATTCACTTATAGGGGAGTATAATGGTATAACGTTAATATTTCGTACATCGAAATATTAACTAAGGTAAATGATTAACTGATCGGGTTAAAACTTTTAACATATTTCATTCATAAAGATGAAAACATATTACAGAAAGAGAAAACTTGAAAAGATCGGTAAAAGGAGAGGAAATAAAGATGACCACTGAAGGAAGTGTATCCGACCAGAAAATAAAAAAAGGCGCCATTCTTACCGTTATGCTTTTAGGTTCATTTGTGGCGATTTTAAACCAAACATTAATGAATGTAGCCTTGCCGGAAATGATGGAAGACTTACATATATCCGCAAATACAGCGCAATGGCTGTCAACAGGTTATATGCTTGTTAATGGCGTATTAATCCCTGTTACAGCCTTTTTAATTGAACGTTTTACCACGAGACAGCTCTATTTAACAGCAATAGGATTGTTTTCAATTGGCACTTTCATCTGCGCGATTTCTCCTACTTTCACCATTCTTTTAATCGGGAGAGTTGTCCAGGCTGCAGGTGCGGGCATCCTTATGCCTTTATTAATGATGGTAATTTTAACGATCTTTCCTATTGCTAAACGAGGACAGGCAATGGGCCTAATTGGGCTTGCGATGACATTTGCACCTGCTATTGGTCCGACTCTTTCAGGCTGGATTGTGCAAAATTATTCTTGGCGGGTCTTATTCTATATCGTTCTACCCATTGCGGTGATTGATTTTATCATCGCCATTCTTCTCTTAAAAAATGTCACAAAGCAAACGTATCCGAACATTGACATAGCTGGTATTGCCCTATCTACATTAGGGTTTGGCGGCTTATTATATGGATTTAGCAGTGCCGGTAACTCAGGATGGGGAAGTATCGAAGTGATCACCTCGATACTAGTAGGAGTGATCGCATTAGCGTTATTTATTTGGCGGCAAATGACGGTTGATCATCCAATGCTGGAGTTCAGAGTATTTAAATATAATATGTTTACTCTTACGACGATCATTAATGTCATTATTACAATGGCGATGTTTGCAGGCATGATTCTGGTGCCGATTTATTTGCAAACAATCCGGGGCTTTACTCCTTTGGAATCAGGACTATTGCTGTTACCAGGCGCGATATTAATGGGGATTATGTCTCCGATTACAGGCTGGATATTTGATCGAGTTGGTGCACGCTGGCTTTCCGTCATCGGATTGGCCATTACCACCGTTACCACCTGGGAATTTAGTGAGCTAACAGACTCCACCACTTATACTTTTTTATTAGTTATTTACACAGCCAGAATGTTTGGCATGTCGCTGCTAATGATGCCGATTATGACGGCCGGACTTAATCAGCTTCCAAGACGATTAAACGCACACGGAACGGCAATGTCCAACACGTTTAAACAAGTTTCCGGAGCACTCGGTACCGCATTTCTTGTCACTGTCATGTCCAATCAAACGGAAAAGCATGTAACAGAACTCGCCGCTGCTTCCAGTGTCACACCAGATGCCAAACAGCAAATGGCATTTATCGTAAAAGAAGCAACCATCCAAGGGATTAACGATGCCTTCGTCGTCGCTACTTGGTTATCGGTATTGGCCGTTGTTCTTGCATTTTTTATTAAAAGGGTAAATCCTGAAGAAGATGAGGGACAGGAAACAATCAAAAGACAAAAAGCAAAAACACATCAACTAGCTTTAAATGAACGATAAAGTGAAACTTCCATTATTATGGAAAGGGCTGTCTTAAAGGACGGCCCTTTTCACATTTTAACTTGGTAACCTGTCGCACAAATACCTCCCATCCATGAATGAAGCATGCAAAAATGGAGAATTTAATGGTAAAGGAGTGTGGGAAATTGGAGCAAACTTGGTTTTCATTATTGCCATTTCTTATTGTTATAGCTATGTCCATTTGGTTAAAGAAAATTTTGCCTGGTCTTGTTTTGGGACTTATCCTTGGTTCGTTACTGGTTACGTTTGATTTATTACATGGATTGCAACAAACAATAAAATATATTGTAAAAACATTATCAGACCCTACGAATATTAATATCATCGGATTTCTTTATCTTTTTGGCGGTCTCGTTGGCATGATGAAAATTTCTGGTGGAATGAAAGGTTTTTCTGAGTGGGTTGGCGCAAAAATTAAGTCACAGCGCGGTCTGCTAAGCCTTATTTGGCTGACACTGCCTTTTACCTTTATGATGCCGATGTTTCGGATTATGATGATTGGTCCCATTGTCCAATCCATCATGGAAAAAAGGAGATTATCAAAGAAAAAGGTTGGATTTGTTATGGATGTCTCCACCGCTTCAGTCATTGTACTCTTACCTGTTGCCACTGCATTTGTTGGCTTTATGGTATCGTTAGTGGAAGCAGGCGTTCAGGAGCATCAATTAGACATGTCCCCATATCACGTGTTTTTGCTTAGTATTCCGTTTAACTACTTTGCCATTAGTATGTTAGTAATTGGGCTCTTGAAAACATTTTGGCCATCTTCTAAAAAGAAAAAGAAACAAAACAATCATCAAGCTCAAAAAAACCTGGATCATGAACATGAAGCCCACCCCTATCACGGGATGGGGATAAAAGAGGAATTATCCATGGTAAAGGCTCAACCATGGAATTTAATCATTCCGCTTATTTTGCTCCTCGGCCTCTCCTTATTTCTTTTATGGCAGGATGGCACTGCAAAAGGAGCGAAAACCATTTTCGAAGCTTTTTCAAAGGCGGATTCAACATTTATTATGCTATTAGCTATATTTATAACCCTTGTCTTAACATTCGTTTTTTACATATTCCGCAAGCAACCGTTAGACGAAATTCTCTATCATTTCTTTGAAGGCGGAAATCAAATGATGCAGGCAATCATACTGCTTGTGCTTGTATGGTCACTAACATTAGCAGCGGAGGATCTTGGATTTACAACCTTTATTAGCGCAACCTTAGGGACATTTTTACCGGACTATGTCATCCCGGCCATCATTTTCCTTATTGGTTCGGCTGTCGGCTATTTTATCGGGTCTTCTTGGGGAACATGGGGATTGTTTATGCCATTGGGAATGACATTAGCAACTGCAACAGGAGCATCGATACCACTTACAGTAGGAGCAGTATTTGCCAGCGGCTCATTTGGTGCATTAACCTCGCCATTAGGGGACACAACAATTACGACCGCATCCATTCTCGAAATGCCGCTTGTCGATTATGCCAGGTATAAATTGAAAATTGCCTCCATAGGCTGTGCAATTGCCACGGTTTTATATCTTGTGACAGCCTTCTTTTTTATTTGAAATGGGAACATTCCAGATTATTTCCTGTGAAATAGTCAGCTTCATTTAAATATATCAATGTTACGAACAAAAGCGCAAGCGCCTCGTTCAGCCTCGAAAAGCATATGACGATTTAGAATAGAAGGCGTTCTTTGCCTTCAATTCTAAATTGGCTAGACCCTAGAGGGGCTAGGCGCTGGAGCTGGATGTCAAAGCGCTATCAACAGTCCAAGAATTTTATAATTTCCTAAGCAATAACAAAAAGCGAAACAGCAGCGTTTCGCTTTTTTTGTTATTGATCTGGATAGGTTTCTTTTAAAAACTTTATGGATTGAAGAATAAGCTTCTTTAAAACTTCTATATCAACATCAGCCACTTTATTGATATACACACAGGCTTTTCCTGTTGTATGCTTCCCAAAATCCTTTAATAATTCGTCTCGCTCTGTGTCACCAGTTGCAAAATACAGGCTGACTTTTGCCTTCCTCGGCGAAAAGCCAACAAGTGGCGCATCACCTTCATGACCTGTTTTATATTTGTAATGATATTTTCCAAAACCGATAATGCTTGGCCCCCACATCTTCGCTTCATAGCCGGACGTTTCTGTAAAAATATCCAATAATTTATAAGCATCCTCACGTTTCTTTGGACTTTCAACCTGTTCAATAAACTCAATGACACTGCTGTCTGTTTCTTTTGTTTTTAATTCATACATAAAGGTAACCTCACTTTCATTATTGTTACATTTTAACTATTCGATTTCCTTTATCATACCTCCTCCTATAGCAAGAATGGAAATTTTGCTATACACTTTATGTAAAGAAAGGAAAAGTGTGGTGAATTCCATTGTTTACATTGCTTTTGATTGAAGACGATGAAACATTGTTTAAAGAAATAAAAGATCGGTTAACAGGTTGGTCTTATGATGTATATGGGATCACTGATTTTAGCAGAGTGCTTCAAGAATTTACAGCGATAAAGCCTGATTTAGTGATTATCGATATTCAGCTGCCAAAATTTGATGGTTTTCATTGGTGCCGGATGATTCGTTCTCATTCAAATGTGCCGATCATCTTTTTATCATCTCGTGACCATCCTACTGATATGGTTATGTCAATGCAGCTTGGGGCCGATGATTTTATCCAAAAGCCCTTTCATTTTGATGTATTAATTGCGAAGATTCAAGCGATTCTCCGCCGTGTTTATAATTACAATACTGAACCCATCTCTCTCAAAATCTGGCGCAGGGCAACGATCGATTTTGAAAAAAATCTTGTAACCAATGAGGCTGGCACCATTGAACTAACAAAAAATGAATTTTTCATTTTAAAGCAATTAATTGAACATAAAAATAAGATTGTTAGTCGTGAAGAATTAATTAAAAGCCTTTGGGATGATGAACGTTTCATCAGTGATAATACGTTAACAGTCAACTTAAACAGGCTGCGAAAAAAGCTGGATGAGATTGGCCTAGGACGTTTTATTGAAACAAAGGTTGGACAAGGCTATATTGCGACTGAAGAGGAAGAAGGATATGATTAAAAACTTCCTTATTGAACGGCGCAGCTGGATTTTGCTCTTCATCATCCAGCAGCTCGTGATTATTTTGGTCGCTTATCTCGACAATGCGATCCCATTCAAGCCCATTCTCTATATCGTTTTTTTATCAATGATCATATTTATTCTCTTTTTGGTTGTCCGCTATCATAAAGAAACCAAGTTTTATAAAAGCTTAGAGGAATGGGAAAACAATCTTGATTTAACAAGCATCATTGAACCAGAACGTCCATTTGAAAAAATCATTGAGAAAAGCATGACCGATCAAACAGAGCGATTAAAACGGCTTGCTTCAGAAAACCAGCTGGTGTTAGAGATGGAAAAGGACGAACTTTTGGCTTGGATTCATGAGGTGAAAACACCATTAACAGCTATGCATTTAATTATTGAACGAATTGATGATAAACCGTTAAAATCTCAGTTAACCTATGAATGGCTGCGAATTCATTTGCTGCTCGACCAGCAGCTGCACCATAAGAGAATCTCATTTATAGAAAATGATTTATTTATAGAAACCATCAATCTAAAAGAATTGATTTTTAAAGAGCTTAAAACCTTACAATCGTGGTGCATTCGAAAAGGGATTGGCTTCGACATCCAGCTTGAAGTAACAGAGGTGCTAAGTGATGCCAAATGGCTTGCCTTTATAATCAGACAGCTATTGAGCAATTCTATTAAATATAGTGAAGCAGGTGATATTAACATTAAGAGCTTTGAGGAGAATGACAGAGCGAAATTAGAAATTCAAGACTTTGGCCGAGGGATTGACCCAAAGGATCTACCGAGGATTTTTGATAAAGGCTTTACCTCAACGACAAACCACGCTGACAATGCTTCAACAGGTATGGGGCTTTATTTAACCAAAAAGGCTGCAGAGCCATTACATATCCATATAGAGGTACGATCAAAAATAGACGCTGGAACAACCTTTACGTTATCCTTCCCAAAGAAAAATGATTTTGTGAATATTGCAGGCATGTGACAAAATTGTCACATGCTTTTGTTTTTTTGTTCGCCCAATCAAAGGAAAAGGAATCCGGTCCCTATTATGATAAAACTATCAAAGAAAAAGGAGTTAGTTCGGATGAATATTTTAGAAGCAACGAAAATTCATAAAAGCTACGGTAATAAATTTAATAAACAAGAAGTGTTAAAGGGAATCGATATCAGCATTAAAAAAGGGGAATTCGTCAGTATTATGGGGGCATCAGGTTCAGGTAAAACGACATTGCTTAATGTCCTTTCCTCCATTGATCAAGTCAGTCACGGTACGATCAAAATTCAAGATATCGAAATGACAAAAATGAAGGAAAAGCAGCTGGCTGAATTTCGTAAACACCATTTAGGGTTTATCTTCCAAGAATACAATCTATTAGACACACTAACAGTGAAAGAAAACATCCTTTTACCATTATCCATTTCCAATACATCCAGGAAGGAAGCAAATCAGAAATTCCAAGATTTAGCTAAGGAACTGGGAATTTACGAGCTTCAAGATAAATATCCAAATGAAATTTCAGGCGGACAGAAGCAGCGTACCTCTGCGGCTCGGGCATTTATTCATGAACCAAGTATCATTTTTGCCGATGAACCAACCGGTGCACTTGATTCAAAATCCGCTTCTGATTTATTAAACAAACTGAGTGAATTAAACCAAAAGCGCGAGGCAACGATCATTATGGTCACTCATGATCCGGTCGCTGCCAGCTATTGCAGCAGAGTCATTTTTATTAAGGATGGGCAAATTTATACTCAGCTTACGAAAGGAGCACAGGAAAGACAAAGCTTCTTTAAGGATATTATGAAAACCCAAGGTGTTTTAGGCGGTGTTCAATATGAACATTAATCAGCTTATCCTTCGTAACCTAAAAAAGAATTTAAAAAACTACTACCTTTACGTTTTTGCGTTAGTCTTTAGTGTTGCCCTGTATTTTGCCTTTGTCACCCTGCAATATGACCCGTCAATGGATGAAGTGGAAGGCTCGATTAAAGGGGCGGCAGCGATACGATCAGCATCCATTCTGCTTGTTGCGATTGTTGCCATCTTTCTTTTGTACGCCAATACGATTTTTATTAAAAGGCGCAGCAAAGAAATCGGCTTATTTCAATTAATCGGGATGACAAAAAATAAAATCTTTCGCATCCTAAGTGCTGAAAACCTAATTCTTTACTTCGGCTCTTTACTGATCGGGATTTTTGTCGGATTTTCTGTTTCAAAATTAATCATCATGATTTTATTTAAGATAACGGGTATTGAGGCAATTGCGACTCTGCAATTCTCACAGCAAGCCCTTGTCCAAACCTTGATCGTTTTTTGTGTGATCTACTTGTTAATCATGATCATGAATTATCTATTCATCAAAAGACAAAGCATATTAGCCTTATTTCGAGTGACCTCTTCAACAGAAGGCAAGGTTAAAAAGATGTCCGTACTTGAAATCATCATTGGGGTCATCGGGTTGGCATTAATTATCTTAGGATATTTTGTTTCATCAAAGTTATTTGATGGTGACTTTACAACCATGAATGAATTATTCTTAGCCATGATCTTTATCCTTGGCTCTGTTATTATTGGAACCTATCTTTTCTATAAAGGTTCTGTTAGCTTTATTGCCAATGTGGTACGAAAAAGCAAAGGCGGCTACTTAAACATTAATGAGGTATTATCCCTTTCATCGATTATGTTTCGCATGAAATCGAATGCCTTATTATTAACGATTATTACGACCGTATCAGCCCTAGCAATCGGTCTGCTATCGTTAAGCTATATTTCGTATTACTCAGCCGAAAAATCAGCCGAAAATAATGTCCCCTCCCATTTTGCCATGACAAATATGGAAGATGCAAAGCAATTTGAAGAGACATTAAAGAAGAATGAGATAGCCTACGATAAGAAGGTTATTGAGGTCATTCAGGCAAACATCGATGCAAGAAACATTTTGGATATCAATCTAAGTGAAGTAACATTTGATCCAAATATCATGACGCTCGCTGTCATAAGTGATCAATCTATCCCAGATTTAGATCTGGCTGCAGAAGACACGGTTTTTTCCGGCTACAATGATTTGATGCAAAAATTTATGACCTTAAAAGATTCTGGCAAAATAATCATTAAAGGAAAAAATGGAGAAATTAAGCAAAACTATTTAGGGCTTAGAAAAGATTTTCTCCTTCCCTATACATTTACAGGTGGCGGGCTGCCTGTTGCCATTGTAGATGAAACCGTATTTGAACACTTAAAAAAGGACATGGACCCGGAAATTCAAAAAGAAACCTTCGTATATATCGGTATAGACATTAAAAATGGAGACCAGCTTAAAAAGGCAAATGACTTGTTTAAAGCTGCAAACTATGATGAAAACCATTCTTCACGCCTTAATATGAGTAATGATCAAAAGCAAAACATGGGACTGATCATGTTCATTGTCGCTTTCTTAGGGCTAACCTTCCTCATTACATCAGGCTGTATCCTTTATTTCAAACAAATGGATGAGAGTGAAGATGAAAAGGGAAATTATACGATTTTAAGAAAGCTAGGATTTACGCGCGGAGACCTGCTGAGAGGCATCCAAGCCAAACAAATTTACAGCTTTGGGATTCCATTAATAATAGGCCTTCTTCATAGCTATTTCGCCGTTCAATCCGGCTGGTTTTTATTCGGAACTGAGCTTTGGACACCGATGATTATTGTAATGGTCATCTACACAGGATTGTACTCTATCTTTGGTATCCTTTCCGTTCTTTACTATAAAAAAATGATTAAGGAAGCATTATAAACATTAACAGCAAAAAGCACCACATGTTGAAATGGTGCTTTTTGTTATCATAATTATGAATGTTCTCTTCTATAAAGATCCCGGCTCTTATACCCTGCCCCAAGTATACTTTTCATTTCCTCACGTCGTTTTTTCCTTGTTGCTTCTTGTTTCGCACTATATACATAGCGGGCCCAGTCTTTCCGATAGCCCAGGGTTAAGGATTGATAGAAAGCAAGCAAGTCAGGCGTATCTTGCAAATCCTTTTCCACATCAGGAATCATCTCGATATAATCATCCACACATTGGCTTGCTTTTGTTGATGTCTTATTTTTGCTTTTTGAATCTTCCTTTAAGCCAACAACGGTAAAAACATCATCCAGCCCGACCATTCTGGCAAATTTAATTGAGCTTGTGCCAATAAACCCGCTCTCATCAACACCTAGACAGGGAAATAAATCATCGCGGTGAATATAGGTCGGGTATACCTTATTCCCCTTTTTAGGATAGGCCAAAAAAAGATAACCGTTTTTATTTAAAAAGTTCTTTTCAATCACCTTGTATACGAGGTTTTTTAGAGACACCATATCCAATACAAAAGCAAATATCAGATCATATCCGCTCCCAGCAAGCTCAGTATCATAACCTTCTAACTCTGCTAAATATTCCGCACCCTCCGGCAAATTTAAAACCGCTGCCTTTTTATATTTTTGCAAGTTTAGTTTTTCAACGATTGATTTAGCCATGTTTACCCACCTGTTAAAAGTAATCTTTTTCCTTAGTGTAAGTTGTTTCCTATTGGTTAGCAAGTTGAAACCAAACAAATAATACAGCACGAGCAAAAAGTTCATTCTAATGAATGATAGGAGTTCCTCCTTATTTTTCCATTAGTCTGAACTTTTTAGTCATATCATTGTATTACTTTTCCATTAACTAATATGAGACTTCAATTAAATGATTGACTGATTTTCATAGCCGCCGCAATATTTCTTGAGGTTCTTTCCATATATTTTGCAGCATGTTCAAATGCATCAGAAAGTGATACGATACCTGGAACAATGCTAAAAAGAGCATCAATTCCATATTCATGCACGGCATCACTGTCTTTAGATACTGAACCGGCAAGACCAATCACAGGGACACCATATTTTTTTGCTGCTTTAGCTACACCAATAGGAGTTTTTCCATATACCGTTTGCCCATCAATCCGACCTTCCCCTGTAATGACAAGATCTGCATCCTTGACGACTTCATCAAAATTTACAGCATGAAGGACAATCTCAATTCCTCTTTTTAGATCTGCATGTAGGAAAGCTAGCAAGCTGGCTCCAAGACCACCCGCTGCACCGGCACCCTCTATATCGCGAAATGGTTTGCCAATACTTCTTTCTGCGACATCAGCAAAGTGGGATAGGTTTTTATCAAGCAAATCGATCATTTCAGGTGTGGCCCCTTTTTGGGGGCCAAAAATGGCTGAAGCGCCTCTTGAGCCAGTTAATGGGTTGTCCACATCACAGGCTACGTCAATTTGAACGTCTTTTAATCTAGCGTCAAGACCGGTTACATCAATTGTCATGATTTTCGAGAGAGCGCCGCCTCCTGGACCAATATCGTTTCCTCTGTCATCCAGCAGTCTGCCACCCAATGCCTGAACCATTCCGGCCCCCCCATCATTTGTGGCGCTTCCGCCAATTCCAATGATTAAATGCTTTACTCCTAAATCTAATGCAGCTGCTATTAGTTCTCCCGTTCCTCTTGTCGAAGTGACTAATGGATTTCTGTTTTCGAGAGGAACAAGATGCAACCCTGAGGCAGCAGCCATTTCGATCACAGCTGTTTTTCCATCTCCCATTAATCCAAAGAATGCATGAACTGGTTCACCAAGCGGGCCGGTGACAATTCGCTCCACTATCTTGCCGTTTGTAGCATCTACTAAAGACTGAACGGTTCCTTCACCGCCATCCGCCATCGGCATTTTATAGTATATAGCATTTGGAAAAATCGTTTTGAAGCCTTTCTCGATTGCATTGGCAGCCTCTAGTGCCGATAAGCTTTCTTTAAAAGAGTCAGGGGCAATGACAATTTTCATATTTTCGATCTCCCTTTCTATAAGAGATTTGTAACATCCGCAAAATACTTCATTTGTTATACCTTAATCGTAAACGTTTGCTATCATTATTGCATTGTATATGGTGACAAAATAGCAGAATAATAAATTGTATAAATTGTGCATAAGCACAATTTAGCAAATATCATGAAATAGCTTTGCTGTATACAATTCCATCAAGTCCCGTATATTCCGCGGATCCTTCTTAGTCAATTCAGTTATTTTTTCAAGCCGGTATCTTAAGGTATTCCGGTGAATAAACAGGCTTTCAGCAATTTTGTTTAATTCCCCATTCTCTCTTATGTATACTTCCAAGGTTTGGACCAGGTCTCCCTTCTTCCCCTTATCAAGCAGCTTTTCGTAAAAGGAGTAGGTGTGTTTGTCCTGCTCATCCAGCGCCATTTTTACCAGCATTGCTTCTAACCGATAATCCTCGTAATGATAGAAACTGGCGTCTGGCTGAAGCTTACTCCCAACCAGGATTGCTCTTTTAGCCTGGTCAAATGAAGTTTTTAATTCTTTTATCCTATCGACAGGACGCCCGGCCCCAATAAGGAGATCTCCATCCAATACTTTTTGCAACCACTTTAAGAATTGGCTTAGCTCCCTTTTTGTTTTTTCTGTTGATGCCTTTAAAATAATGATTTCATTAGTTAACGTGACACCGATTAAATCTGTTTTGTCCAGTTCATATTGAATTGACCTTATTATTTTTTGACCATAGTTTTCTAAACGATCCAATGGTTTTATTACAATCACGCTTCTAGGCTGTTCTAAATCAATTCCTAGAAATCCGGCACGCTCTATAATCCACGCTTCGTTTAAACCCTCTTCTGAAACTAGCTGATTCACAATCTCGCTCTGCATTCTTTGCTTCCATTGAAACCTCTCTAATAAAAAGGATTGCTCTAATACAAGTTCTGCAGCCATTTTTACGAGCTGGGCATAATTCCTGATTTTCTCAGGCTCTCCTGTTATCCCTATAACTCCAACAATTTGGTTACCGAAGCGTATCGGCATATTAATTCCCGGCTTTGTCGCCTTCATTTCGGTTGCCTTAGACTGATCAATTTCAATACTTTCTCCGTTTTTTAGAACGAGAAGAGCACCATCATGAAGCTGATTTATCCTCTCCCTTTCACCTGACCCTAGGATAATCCCCTTATCATTCATTACATTTATATTCGTCTTTAATATTTTCATCGTCCGCTCAACAATTTCCTGAGCCAGGTCGTAGGTTAAAAAATGCATCCTTTTTCGCCATCCTTCCTGCTTCATTTCTTCTAATGTACCATAGTGCAAATGAACAATAAATGAGATAGATGACAAGAACAATGCTTCTATTCTTCACCTTTCTTTATCCTTCTTTTTTCAACAGCATGTTTTTGCAAAAATAAGCCATTCTAAAAATAGCAGGAAAAAACATGATAGCTATGCAGACTGCATTTTATATGTTTTAAGTAACCAATCATTTGGATGCACTTAAAATGACGGCAAATGCTTCAATATAGGAAAGGAGCGCAATCATTGAAACTATACCATGTAAGAAAAGGACAATTTGTCTATTATCATAATGAGCTGCACAGGGTATACGGGGTAAAGCCGCTCTATAAAAAATCCGTACATTTAATTAGGCTGAGGGATTTAACACAGAATTTAACTACCGCAGCGAATGTAGAAAAATACAAACCGCAGCAACTTGACTGCTTTACTTACAATCATAAGATTTATACGCTCAGAAAAGATCGAAATGCTGAGCCGGGGGACTATATCTTAATTACCAACCCAACTCCCGATTCTTTGGATCATTATTCATTAAATGAAATTGAAGTTGTTGAAACCGTTGATCATAAAGGGGTCATCACAAGTAATTCAAACGGGATCAAGCACAATGAGTATTTATTAATGGTTCCTGGCCGAAGCCTCAACAGCCGTCAGATCGACTATCTGGAAGTAGAAAATATGGCACCAGAAGACTTAACAAACCTTGGTACCACTGCGTTAAATCAAACGGCCACAGAACCGCTGCCAATTTTAGGAGATGTCTATAAAACAAATGAAAACGGAGTACTCGTTGAAGCGATGGTGGTCGCCATACAAGGACAAACGGTATTCCTAGGAAACGGTTTAGAGGTGCCGCAGGAAGAGCTGATGAACACAGAAAAGTGGACATTTCTATATAACCTCAATGAAAAGTAAATTTATGTTTGAGAGGAAGCTCATACCGTTTTTATTCAATACCAGGAGGTTTTCATGAATAAATTAAAAGAAAACAGCGTTTTTACCATCTCACTTTTACTTACTCTCATCTTTATTATTTGGGGAGTCTTTTTTACAGACAATTTAGCGAAGGTAACTGACCTGATTTACAATGGTTCGATTGATTATCTTGGCTGGGTTTATCTTGGAGCCACATTATTTTTTGTCATCTTCTCGATCTACTTAATGTTTTCTAAATACGGCAATATTCGACTTGGCAGAAAAACAGATAAGCCTGATTTTAATACCGCATCTTGGCTCGCGATGCTGTTCGGTGCTGGAATGGGAATTGGAATTGTGTATTGGAGTGTTGCTGAACCTGTAACCCACTACACAGACCCTCCTGTTGGTAAAGGCTTCACGGTTGATGCTGCCAATACTGCAATGAAATATACATTTTTCCATTGGGGTCTTGATCCTTGGGCCATATATACCGTGATTGGTTTGGCACTCGCCTTTTTTCAATATAACAAAAGGCTGCCTGCTGCCATCAGTTCAGCGTTTCATCCGATATTGGGAGATCGGATTTACGGGCCAATTGGAAAAACCATTGATGTGCTGTCAATCTTTGCGACGGTCTTTGGTATAGCAACCTCTTTAGGACTTGGCGCCATGCAGGTAACTGCAGGGATGCACGATATCTTTGCCGTTCCAAATACATTAGTGATTCAATTGGTCGTCATTGCTGTTGCCACCGTTCTGTTTATTATCTCCATCAACACAGGCTTAGAAAAAGGGATTCAATATTTATCAAATTCAGCTATGATCTTATCATTTGCTCTCATGCTGCTTATTTTAATTGTCGGCCCAACGATGACAATTATTAAAGTGCTCTTTAATACAACTGGTATTTATATCAGTGATTTTATCCACATGAGCTTAAGGCTAAAGCCCTTTGGCGAGGGAGAATGGATTGCCTCATGGACGTTATTCTATTGGGCTTGGTGGATTGCTTGGGCTCCATTTGTCGGCATGTTTATTGCCCGCGTTTCAAAAGGAAGAACGATTCGGGAGTTTGTCATTGGTGTATTAATCGTTCCGACTCTCGGAACTTTTGCCTGGATGTCCATATTTGGCGGCTCGGCGCTTGATATTGTTCAGAGCATAGGAAACAATGATTTGGCAAACTATATTAAAGACAATGTCTCATTATCAATCTTTATATTTTTTGATTATTTGCCGCTTACTTCCCTATTAAGCATTTTAGGCTTTGCCGTCGTAGCGATTTATTATATAACTGTTGCCGACACCTCTACCTTTGTTCTAGGTATGCTTAGTGAAGGCGGTACATTGAACCCTTCGAACAAAATTAAAGTGACATGGGGCGTCATTCAGTCTGCCCTTGCGGCTGTATTACTGTTAGCAGGCGGATTAAACGTATTGCAAACTGCGTCCATCGCAGCAGCCCTCCCCTTTGCTATTATCATGGTGATCATGAGTTATTCATTACTAAGAGGGTTAAAAAATGAAGTTCATCTGCAAAGAAGCGGTAACCGGGGAGCTAAGCAATCTTAAAAGGTACTAAAAATCACCCCAACAGCGTTGTTCATCGGGGTGATTTTTTAATTTCACACCTATTAGCAGCACGACGTAGATTTTGTCGAATTTTGATGTTTTTTATATTTTGATTCATAAAAGGGCTTGCAAAAATATGAATCTCATATATAATACTTGTATACAAGTATACTTGAATTTAAATTGAGTAGGTGAATATATGACTGATTCAAAGGAATATCTTTACCCTGCAAAATGGCTTTCAAAAGCTTCTGCTGGCACTCGTGTTACTTCAGAGCTTAGAATGCGGATTATTTCAGGCATGATTGAAAGCGGCACCATTCTATCTGAAAATAAATTAGCTGCAGATTTTGCTGTAAGTCGCTCACCCGTTCGTGAAGCGCTAAAAATACTTGCATCCGAAAACATGATTCGTTTAGAAAGAATGGGTGCAGTCGTCATTGGTTTAACAGAAAAAGAAGTAGAAGAAATTTATGATGTACGTTTACTAATTGAAACATTTGTATTTGAACGGCTCGTCAAAATGGATATTAGTGAATTAGTAATGGAGCTTAGCAAAATCCTTGAAATGATGAAGGTCGCAATAAAATACCAGGATGCTGATGAATTTGCTTATCAGGATGTCCTATTCCATGAAACGATTATTAAAGCGATTAATCATTCTTATATCCAAATGATTTGGGATAATTTAAAACCCGTCATGGAGAGCTTCATTCTTTTATCCATGCGGGTCCGTTTTAAAGAAAAATACGAAGATTTTACCCGAATTTTGCAAAACCACGAGCTTTATATTGAAGCAATCAAAACCAAGGACCGGACACTTATGGTTAAGTCCTTGCACGAAAACTTTGATGATGTTCAAGGGAAAGTAGAAGACCTATGGATGTCTCAACAAATGCGATCTAAAGGAGTAGAGCAAGAAAATGAGTAGCTATATGTTAGGTATAGACATTGGCACGACAAGCACGAAAGCGGTCTTATTTACCGAAAAGGGTGAAGTCATCCAAACTGAAAATATAGGGTATCCCCTTTATACACCGGATATCTCAACAGCTGAGCAAGATCCAGAGGAAATATTTCAAGCTGTATTGAAAGCCATTTCAAATCTAACGAGAAATCATCCAGAAAAAAAGCCTTCGTTTCTTTCATTTAGCAGTGCCATGCATAGTGTCATTGTTATGGATGAGAATGATCAACCACTGACGCCATGTATCACTTGGGCTGATAACCGCAGTGAAGCATGGGCTCATAAAATAAAGAATGAACTGAATGGACATGAAATCTACAAGCGTACAGGAACACCGATTCATCCGATGTCCCCATTAACCAAAATTGCTTGGATAGTGAATGAACGTCCTGAAATTGCTGACAAAGCAAAAAAATACATTGGCATTAAAGAATATATTTTCCATCGATTTTTTAACCAATATGTAGTCGATCATTCCCTCGCATCAGCCATGGGCATGATGAATCTTAAAACATTGGATTGGGATGAAGAAGCGTTAAAGATTGCAGGTGTAACCCCAGATCATTTATCTGAGCTTGTTCCGACAACAAAGGCCTTTAGCAACTGTGATCCGGATTTAGCACGTCAAATTGAGATCGATTCCACAACCCCATTTGTCATCGGTGCAAGTGATGGAGTGCTTTCTAATCTCGGTGTAAACGCTATAAAAAAAGGTGAAATTGCGATCACAATTGGGACAAGCGGTGCGATTCGCACCATTATTGACCAGCCGCAAACAGATGAAAAAGGAAGAATATTTTGTTATGCCCTAACAGAAAAACACTGGGTCATTGGCGGACCGGTAAACAATGGCGGGATGGTCCTTCGTTGGATAAGGGATGAATTTGCTTCTTCAGAAATAGAAACAGCAAAAAGACTTGGCATCGACCCGTACGAGGTCTTAACAAAGATTGCTGAACGTGTACGACCTGGCGCTGATGGATTAATTTTCCATCCATACTTAGCCGGTGAACGCGCTCCTCTATGGAATCCAGATGTACGCGGTTCATTTTTCGGATTAACGATGTCACATAAAAAGGAACATATGATTCGCGCTGCACTAGAGGGAGTCATTTACAATTTATACACCGTGTTTCTAGCTTTAACCGAATGCATGGACGGACCTGTAACACGAATTCAAGCAACTGGGGGCTTCGCAAGGTCTGATGTTTGGCGGCAAATGATGTCCGATATTTTTGAATCAGAAGTAGTTGTTCCAGAAAGCTATGAAAGTTCATGTCTAGGTGCATGTATTTTAGGCCTTTATGCAACTGGAAAAATTGATTCCTTTGAGGTTGTATCAGACATGGTTGGCAGCACTTACAAACACACGCCTAAAGAAGAAGCGGCAAAAGAATACAGGGAGCTTCTGCCAATCTTTATTAACCTTTCAAGAGTACTAACAGAAGATTATTCACGCATTGCAAAATATCAAAGAAGTTTAATCAACCCAACCAGATAAATATTAGGAGGAATAACGATGCCTTTAGTTATTGTCGCAATAGGAATCATAGCCTTACTGATTTTGATCATGGGCTTAAAATTAAATACATTTATTTCGTTAATTATTGTCTCATTTGGGGTAGCTTTAGCCCTTGGTATGCCGCTGGAGGAAATTGTAAAAACAATTGAAGCCGGATTAGGCGGGACACTTGGTCATTTAGCTTTAATCTTTGGACTTGGAGCTATGCTGGGCAAGTTAATCGCAGATGCTGGCGGTGCGCAACGGATTGCGATGACCCTTGTTAACAAATTTGGAGAAAAGAATATTCAATGGGCTGTTGTTGCATCTTCATTCATTATTGGGATCGCATTATTTTTCGAAGTAGGATTAGTATTGTTAATTCCAATCGTATTTGCTATTTCAAAAGAATTAAGGATTTCAATCTTGTATCTTGGAATTCCCATGGTTGCTGCTTTATCCGTAACCCATGGCTTCCTGCCGCCTCACCCAGGGCCAACTGTTATTGCTGGTGAATTTGGCGCAAGTCTTGGTGAAGTTTTACTTTATGGATTTATTATTGCGGTTCCTACCGTTATTTTAGCTGGACCTATCTTTACAAAGCTTGCTAAAAAGCTTGTACCTGAATCATTTACAAAAACAGGAAGTATTGCCTCATTAGGCGAACAAAAAGTATTTAAGCTTGAAGACACACCAGGCTTTGGAGTCAGCGTATTTACAGCGATGCTTCCTGTTATTTTGATGTCAATTGCGACGATTATTACGTTGCTTCAAAAAACATTAGGAATTGAGGATAATAGTTTCCTAGCGGTCATTCGCTTTATTGGTGACGCATCAACTTCTATGTTAATTTCCTTATTAGTTGCCGTCTATACGATGGGATTAGCAAGAAAGATTCCAATAAAAGATGTCATGGAGTCTTGTACACAAGCGATCTTGCATATTGGAATGATGCTGTTAATTATCGGGGGGGGCGGCGCCTTCAAACAAGTACTAATTGATGGCGGTGTTGGTGACTATGTAGCTGAATTATTCAAAGAAACGACATTATCGCCAATCCTGCTAGCTTGGATCATCGCTGCTATATTACGTATTGCTTTAGGATCTGCCACTGTTGCAGCTTTAACAACTGCTGGCTTGGTGATTCCAATGTTAGGCCAAGCTGACGTGAACCTGGCATTAGTCGTACTTGCTACAGGAGCAGGAAGCTTAATTGCTTCCCATGTAAACGATGCCGGCTTCTGGATGTTTAAAGAATACTTTGGCTTAAGCATGAAAGAAACCTTTGCAACATGGACATTGCTTGAAACGATTATTTCAGTAGCTGGATTAGTGTTTATCCTACTACTAAGTTTGTTTGTATAAGCAACAATACCAATCTAGGCAGTAAATCCACTACCGATTAAGTAAAGGATTTACTGCCTATTAATCTGAATTCAAAGGAGTAGAATCAATCATGAATACAATTGGTGTCATTGGTTTAGGAGTAATGGGCAGTAACATCGCGTTAAATATGGCTAGTAAAGGTGAACAAGTGGCCGTCTATAATTACACAAGAGATTTAACCGATAAGCTGATGGAAAAAAGCTCAAATCATTCACTCGATCCATACTACGAGATTCAAGATTTTGTCCAGTCCTTAAAAACACCAAGAAAGATCTTTCTTATGGTGACAGCCGGGAAACCGATCGACTCGGTGATCAGTTCATTAGTCCCCTTTCTAGAGGCTGGAGATATTATTATGGACGGCGGCAACTCCCATTACGAAGATACGGAACGCAGATATGATGAATTAAAAGCGAAAGGAATCCATTATTTAGGAATTGGAATTTCCGGAGGTGAAGTCGGTGCTTTAAAAGGACCATCGATTATGCCTGGCGGAGATAAAGATGCCTATGAAAAAGCAGCACCAATTCTGACAAAAATAGCTGCACAAGTTGACCATACTCCTTGCTGTGTGTATATCGGTCCAAAAGGTTCCGGCCATTTTGTCAAAATGGTCCATAACGGCATCGAATATGCGGATATGCAATTAATCGCAGAAGCTTATACTTTTTTAAGAGAAAGATTGCAATTACCTGTTGATGAAATTGCTGAGATCTTTGAATCTTGGAATAAAGGCGAACTAAAAAGCTATTTAATTCAAATTACGGCAGAAATTTTAAAGAAAAAAGATGACATAACTGGCCTGCCATTGATCGATGTTATTCTTGATAAGGTAGGTCAAAAAGGAACAGGAAAATGGACGAGCATTCAAGCAATTAATAATGGCATCCCCTCTTCGATCATTACCGAATCATTGTTTGCCCGTTACATTTCCTCTTTAAAAGACGAACGAGTGTATGCCGAAACCATCTTAGCTGGTCCGGAGATAAATCAGGAGAGTTTAGATAAAGAGGTGTGGATTGAGTACATTAAACAAGCTTTATACATGGGGAAAGTCTGTGCCTATACGCAAGGATTTACACAATACAAAATGTCTTCTGAGCTTTACGGCTGGAATTTGCCTTTAAAAGATATTGCCCTTATTTTCCGCGGCGGCTGCATCATTCGCGCAGAATTTTTAAATGTAATAAGCGAAGCGTTCCAGAAAGACGCAAATTTGAATAATTTGTTAACCGCTCCTTATTTTGCAGAAAAGGCTAAAGCCTATCAAACGGGCTTACGAAAAGTTGTTAGCGAGGGCATCAATTCCGGTATTTCGCTTCCATGCTTAAGTTCTTCCCTCACTTATTACGATAGCTACCGGACAGGAAAATCAAATGCAAGCTTACTGCAAGCACAACGTGATTATTTTGGTGCCCATACGTATGAGAGAAATGATATGGAAGGTGTTTTCCATACAAATTGGCAATAAATGAACAAAAGCGCAAGCGCCTTGGTCATCGCCGTACAAACTGGAGGAGCATCGACTGAGATAAAGGAAACACGGTAAGCGAAGCGAACCGATGTTGACTTATCGTAGGGAGATGATCTGAAGTTTGATAGGCGATAGGCGCTGGCAGTCAAAAACGCGACGTCCTGTCGCACTGACTGCACTTGCACATCCTGTACTTCGGAGCTGGATATCGCAGTGCTTATCCTTAGTTCAATGAATTTTATAATATCCTAAACGATAAAAAACGATCGTATAGAATTCATAAATAATGAAGAGGCAGTCCAAAGGGTTGAAACCCTTTTGGAACTGCCTCTTTTTGAATCCTTATTTAGTTGGAACCGTTCAATTAAGTCCCTGTATTATCCAGATTTATATAAAACGGTATTACAATTTTTATTTTGGTGGTATTTCACAGCTGCCATCCGTACATATGGCTCCGTTCGCTCCATCTGAGGATAGTTCCTGGAATTTAGGTTTTGGGTTTTCTTCTTCCCACACCTTTTGAAGAGCGCCAACAAAGGTTTCAAGTGGTTGTGCGCCTGAAATGGCATATTTTTGATTAATGATAAAGTAAGGAACACCAGAAATCCCATACTGCCCTGCAATTTCTTCATCGATTCGAACATCATTTGCATATGCTGTTTTATCATTAAGAACTTCTAAAACTTCTTGTCGCTTTAATCCTGAAGCTTCAGCAATATCTGCAAGTGTTTCTATATCACTAATATTTTTAGATTCTGTGAAGTATGCATAAAGCAGATTTTCTGTCATCGCCTTTTCTCTGTTATGTTCTTTTGCAAACTTTGACAAACGATGGGCATCAAACGTGTTCGTCGGCTTCATTTCCTCAAAATGAAATGTTAAACCGACACTAGCTGCATGTTGACCTAATTGTACGTTATTCCGTTTAGCTTGTTCAACGCTCAGACCATACTTTGCTGCGATTACTTCGTGAATGCTTTTTCCAGAATACAATGGTGCATTTGGATCTAATTCAAAACTTTTAAATTCAACTTCAACTTCATTTTTATGTGGAAATTGTTCTAAAGCCAACTCTAATCTTCTCTTCCCAATATAACAAAATGGACATACAAAATCAGACCATACTTCAATTTTCATTGTTACACCTCTTTCCTTTAGGTATCAACCCATTGTAGCATGAACATGAAAAAGCTCAAAAATACATGCTCAAAGAGGCATATCCTTTTTCAAGATAATAAAGTCACAAAAGCTATCTTAACAAAAAAAGTATAAGGAAGCGTATCCAATTGAAAGAGCCCTTCTCACTCCCTTTGGTACTGAGAAGGGCTCTTTGCTATTCTCCGTAATGTCAATTCATCATCAATATCTCCCGAATATCCTCTTCCGTAAGAGTGGCATTAGCTTTTTCATCTGAATCGATTATTTCTTCTATCAACTGTCGCTTTTTATCTTGCAGTTCGCTCATTTTTTCTTCGATTGTTCCACGTGTAACAAGCTTAATCACCTGAACGACATTTAGCTGTCCGATCCGGTGAGCGCGGTCAGCTGCTTGCTCCTCGACTGCTGGATTCCACCATGTGTCATATAAAATAACAGTATCAGCTCCAGTCAGATTAAGACCTGTCCCCCCTGCTTTTAAGGAAATGAGAAAGAGGTCACGTTCCCCTGCATTAAACCGATGGCAAATATCCACTCGTTCCTCTGATGGAGTTTGTCCATCAAGGTAAAAATAAGGTAATCCTTGATTGGTTAATTCTCTCCCGATTAGATTCAGCATTTTTGTAAACTGGGAGAAAATTAACACCCTTCTGCCGACAGACCTTGACTCCTCAATGATCTGTTTTAACTGTTCAAATTTAGCTGACCTGCCTTTATAGCCATCAACAAACAAGGCTGGATGACAACAAATTTGTCGCAGCCGAGTTAAACCGGCAAGAATTTTGATTCGATTTTTTCGAATGGTATCCTTGTCTAAATGCTTCAATGTTTTGTGTCTTAGTTTCGCTAAATAAGCTGTATATAACTTCTTTTGCTCTGGATATAGCTCTACTGCTTCCAGCGATTCACTTTTCTTAGGAAGCTCTGAAAGCACATCCTCTTTTACCCTGCGAAGCATAAATGGACGGGCCCTCCGAGCGATCTTTTTCTTTGTAAGCTTACTATACTCCTTTAACCCTAAGAATAGTTCTGGAAAAACAACATGGAAAATCGCCCACAGCTCCTCAAGTGAATTCTCTATTGGTGTACCAGTAAGGGCGAAGCGATGTTTTGCTTGAATTTTCTTTACCGCTCTCGCTGTTTGTGTGATAGGATTTTTAAATGACTGTGCCTCGTCAAAAAACACTGTGTGAAACGATTGCTTTTCAAACCACTTTATATCCTTCCGCAACAACGTATAAGAAGTTATGACAATGTCTATCCCCTTCAGGTCTTTATATTGTTTATCTCGTTCATCTTTGTTGCCATCAACAACTGCAGCTTGTATGTCCGGAGAAAACTTTTTAATTTCGCCTAGCCAGTTATATGTTAAAGATGAAGGGCAAACAATTAGTACCTGGTGTTTCTGTTGGCGGATATCAGTAAGCTCTGACACAATGAACGCAATGCTTTGCAGTGTCTTCCCTAATCCCATATCATCGGCAAGAATTCCCCCAAATCCGTAATTGGCTATTGTCTTCATCCATCTAAAGCCTTGTTTTTGGTACTCTCGTAATATGGTTTCTAAGCTTTTTGGTACCGTAAACGTCAATTTGTCCGGATTTTGGAGTGATTCCAGGAACTGGTGAAAGGATGCTTCGAAAGAAAACACCTGATCATCTGCAGAATCAAGAAGCTGAAAGCCACGTGTAATCGGTACCTGTAAACCAGCTTCCATGTCTTCATTCTGTATAGGAGCCGCCTGCAAAAACCTTTGAATTTCTGCAAATTCCCTTGCCTCCAATGACAACAATGATCCATTTCGCAATCGGTAATATTTCCGTTTTTCCTCTAAAGCCGCTAAAACATCACGTATTTGCTGATCAGGTATGCCATCCATTTCAAACTTGAATTCCAGCCAGTTGGTCCGCTCTTTTTTTATCCTTACTCTGATTTTCGGCTGATGGTTTCCCTTGACTATACGGTTCCTCACTGCTGTTGTTGCATAAACCTGCACAAGCTTTTGTAGCTTTGGAAGATGGTGATACAAAAACATATATTCAAGCTCTTCATTATGCAAAAAATATCCGCCCTCAGTTTCAGCAAACGAACTCTTCTCCATCCATTCCAAAATGGCCTCTTCCTTTTCTATATCCCTTATAAAGAAGGTCCCTGTCCTGATTTCACGACTCTCAGAAGGATTGATCTCAATATTTCCATAGTGAAACTCCAAACCTGCTAGAAGGCGATTTTTCACACGGTCTAAGTATAATTTGGCAATTAAAGGCGTCTTTTCAAAATGCTTGGATAGTTCCCCAGATAAATGGAAGCTTCCTAATCTTTTCAATCCGGGAATTACTTTTTCTATAAAATACTTGAGCTGGTTTTGAGCAATTGGAATTTGATTCGTTCCAGAAGCATCAAGCAGCTGCTTCAAATCAGACAGATAGGTGCAGTCCTCCTTTCTTAACTGAATCACTTTTCCATCATAAAGAGCAGCGCTATATGATTTTAAAAGAATGAACTGCTCCATCCCTTCAATCCTTAGCTGATAGCTCTTTCCCTCTGGATTTGAAAAATAAAACGCTAAAGGGAGATGTTCATCAGATTGTTGGAGGCCATGAAACGTTTTCTGGCCAACTTCCAGCTTCACGAAAGGAGCCAGTTTCATGTGTCGTAAAAATCGTTCCCAGGAAGACGGCGGAACAACTAACATATGATTGCTGGTTGTTATTTCAGGGGTTTCCGGTAATTCACCAATATATATTCTTTCATCATGGCTCACTTGGATGAGCTGCTGTATCACATCATTTGTTTCCTTTTGAAAGCAATGAAGATCTGGATCGTACGTTAAGGTGGCCGATAGTTGACAAGGATCTCCTTCTCTTACATGCTTTAGAAAATCATGAATATGTTTTATCTTGATATCGCCAATCGACATTTCTACGGCAAGCATGTATTGTCCATTTCTTACTATGACGGGTTTACATGTAAACCCTAAATCAAGAACTTGCCGATTTTCAAAATGTAGCTGGCTGCCGCTAGATCGAGAAGGACGATTATTGAAAATAGTCATGAGCCCTTCTGCCAGTTCTTGATTTGTTGAGGATTGAGCAGGAGCTCCATGATGTTGCTTTCCATAAATCGCTAGTAAAACGGCCGCAATATGCTGACAATCATTTTTAAACGAAGCTAACGTAGGACAGCTGCATTCCGTCAAAATCTTTCCATTAGACTCCTTACTAATCGTGACATGGAAATCCTCTGTTCCTTTAACGATTGCTTCACACCGATTGGAAGTGGAACTTTTAAATATTACTTTATTAGCTCGATAAAAAGAGTCCCTTCGTTTCAAGGAGACAGTACCGCACATTTCTTCAATTATTTTTTGATTTAACTCAATCTCCAAATGTTTCGCCTACTTCTGCCTAAAATATCGCTTTTCAAGGCTAGATATGAAATCCATCTAAATCTTATTATCCTAATTATACCATAAGGCTAATAAACCTACCTCGTCCACTCTACCAACCTCCGAATTTCAAAATAAGCCACTCATGAATAGAAGGCGTTCTTTGCCTTCAATTCATGAGGGGCTAGGCGCTGGAGCTAGACACAAAAACTATGTACAAAATTTTATGCATTCTTTAACTTTAAAAACAAAGCACCCTTCCTCGAAAGGAAAGATGCTCTTTCAATACTTTCTCCAAACAATATTTTCTTTCCCTAACAGTTTACCTCTAGCAATTGAATGGGCATAGTGAATCATTTTATCAATTATACCTGTATTAAAAGCAAGGATCCGCAGGATAACGCCGCTTTCTGGTAAAGCTGAAAGCCCAAAATGTACATCTGGAAATAATGTTTCTAGCTTTTCATATAAATTGTTAAGGAAGCTTTTATCTACATGGTCATGAATAATTAGAAAAGTCCCAATATGCGTATACTTTTCCATTTGCATGATCCCGCCCATATCACCGTCGGGTTCTAACCATGTATGATCTAGTAATACTAGTTTTTTCCCTTTATAAACTTTTAGTTTAGAACGAATCCATTTATAGCGAAAAAAACTTCCGTCCTTTGCCCATCCTGGTGTAATAATATCACTGTAAAAAAGGCATGCTCCGTTTTCAAGCTGTACGATTGTTTCTTGAGTAAATCGGGCTCCTTCATATGCGATTAAAGGGTCTGGCAAATATTCAAGAATTCCTCCTTGTGCTAATTTAATATTCATTCGCTGAAGAACGGGCTGCTTTGGGGTTTTATAAACCTTTGTAGAGGATTGTGTTGTAACTGAAAGTTCCGCGTTCTTTTCAATGATGAGATTCGTCAAATATGAATCTCCATCCACATATCCTCCTCCAACGTGAATTAAAAAAATAGAAGGATTGTTGTCCTCAAGATATACCGGTCGGGTTATTTTCAGTGCCCCTTCATAATAACAAGAGGATATCACTGTTTTTCGATGTTTTTTCTTAGCCGTAATGTCTAAAAACCCCGTATGGCTCATGATTCAAGTCCAATTAATAGGGCCTGCTTTTTAATCCAATCTATTACTTTATCAAGACCAACCTCATCTTTTAAGTTCGTAAAAATATATGGTTTATCCCCTCTTGCTGCAATTGTATCGCGCTCCATTACCTCTAGGCTCGCCCCAACATAAGGGGCAAGATCAATTTTATTAATAATAAACAAGTCTGACTTAATCATTCCTTGTCCGCCTTTTCGCGGAATCTTTTCTCCTTGTGCCACATCAATAATATAAATAGAAAAATCAACGAGCTCTGGACTGAACGTCGCAGCAAGATTGTCACCGCCGCTTTCAACAAAAATCAATTCCACATCAGGATGAAGCTCCTTTAATTCATCGATTGCAGCAAAATTCATTGAAGCATCTTCACGAATGGCTGTATGCGGACATCCTCCTGTTTCGACGCCAATGACTCGATCTTCCTGTAATACTCCATTTTTCATTAAAAACATTGCATCCTCTTTTGTGTAGATGTCATTTGTTACGACTGCCATACTCAACTCTTTGTGCATAGCTCTTGTTAATTTTTCGACAAGCATCGTCTTTCCTGCTCCAACAGGCCCGCCAATTCCAATACGTATCGGCTCCATTTTACCCTCTCCTTTTTCAAATACATTTAAGACATAAATAATCGGACATGTAAGCGTTCGTGACGCATTTGTGCGATTTCCAATCCTGGACTCACTGCCCCTAAATCATCGATAGATAATTGACAGATCGTTTTCACAGCATCCTGTAAATAAGGCTGGATCTCTACCAATATCTTTTGACCATCAGTTTGCCCAAGCGGTATACCGCGAACAGCATTTTGAATAAGGGAAGAAACAGCTGCAAACAAATAGGTTTCAATTGCCGTCTTTTTTGTCACATTTAAATGATGGGTGACCATTGCAAAAACAAGTGCAGAATGGCCATATACCTTCTTTTCCTTCAACCACTTCACAAACTTGATAAGTACAGGTGACGGATATAGTTCTGCACATAACTTTGCCATTCTTTCACCGATTCGTTTATTCCCCATTCTTGTTTCTTGTGCAAGGCTGGAGGCGAATAATAGTTCATCAAGCTTTATGATTTCTGTTAGATTGTTTTGTTCTAATGCCTCATATGCAAGCCTGCAAGCAAGGCCATCTGTATATACAAGCTGTTTCCGAAGATAAACAATGATGGCTTGTGCAAAAGTTTCTTTATTCGAAATAACCTGATCCTGGATATACGTCTCCAAACCAAACGAGTGTGAAAAAGCCCCAGACGGGAAGTTTGAATCACAAAGTTGAAGAAGGGGATACAATCCATTAGTCATGGCGGTGTCCAATATGACGGAATGCTTGTTTCACCTTTCGATTTTCACGTTTATACGGAATAGATAATTCCATAAGCAATTCTTCAACTAAATAATCATATTGAACGAGCATTTCACCGGCTTCAAATTGGGCTGGCAAATGACGATTGCCAAGCTGATGAGCAATTTCCCCCATTTGCTGAATAGATATTGGTTTAATAACCAGGAGGTCGTCTTCTTTTACAGACACTATAATCATATTCCGTTCATTCATAAATAAAATGTCGCCATCTAGTAATTCACGATGATCCTTTAAACGAATGCCAATCTCGTTCCCATGATCTGTGACAACACGCTGAATGCGTTTCACTAAATCATCACTTTGTAAATACACTCGCTCCACATGGGGAGCTCTTTTTTCAAACGTTGCCACATTCCCAATTACTTTTTCAATAATCATCGATTCCTCACCTCAAAATAAGAAATATCTCTGTGCCATAGGAAGTTTTTTTGCAGGTTCGCAGGTGATTAATTCACCATCTACTTTTACCTCATATGTTTGCGGATCAACCTCAATTTCTGGTGTTTCTCCATTAAACTTCATTTCTTTTTTCGTCAATTGCCGAATTCCTGACACAGGCTTGATCATCTTTTGTAAACCAAGGTTTGCATGAACACCCTCTTCATAAGCTGCTTTCGATACGAATGTCATAGAAGTTTTAAACCTTGCTTTCCCATAAGCGGCAAACATCGGCCGGTATAAAACAGGCTGAGGTGTTGGGATACTTGCATTTGGATCTCCCATAAGACTATGAGCAATCATACCGCCTTTTAAAATTAACTCAGGCTTTACACCATAAAAAGCCGGATCCCATACAACTAAGTCAGCAAGTTTCCCTACCTCAACAGAACCGACATAATCTGAGATCCCATGTACAATGGCCGGGTTAATTGTATATTTGGCAATATAACGCTTAACACGAAAATTATCTCCGACACCTTTGTCCTCATTTAATTTCCCTCTTTGCTGCTTCATTTTATCTGCTGTTTGCCATGTACGTGTAATTACCTCTCCAACACGTCCCATTGCTTGAGAATCAGACGAAATCATGCTGAAAACCCCTAAATCGTGGAGAATATCCTCCGCTGCTATTGTTTCTTTTCGAATTCGGGAATCTGCAAACGCAATATCTTCTGGAACACTTGGATCTAAGTGATGGCAAACCATCAACATATCTAAATGTTCTTCAAGAGTATTCACTGTATATGGACGTGTAGGATTTGTTGAGGAAGGTAAAATATTTGGATAACTTGCTGCTTTTATAATATCTGGGGCATGTCCTCCTCCAGCTCCCTCTGTATGGTATGTATGAATAACCCGACCGCCTATTGCTGCCAAAGTATCCTCTACAAACCCACCTTCATTAAGTGTGTCCGTATGAATCGCAATCTGAACATCATACTGATCGGCAACTCTCAAGCTTGTATCAATAGTCGAGGCGGTTGTTCCCCAATCCTCATGCAGCTTCAAACCAATTGCACCTGCTTCAATTTGCTCCCTTAATGGCTTTTCATCAGAGGCATTTCCTTTTCCAAGAAATCCCAGATTGATCGGAAATTCCTCTGCTGCTTCGAGCATCCGATGAATATTCCAAGCTCCTGGTGTACAGGTTGTAGCATTTGTTCCTGTAGCAGGTCCGGTTCCACCGCCGATCATTGTTGTTACGCCTGAAGATATTGCTGTTTCAATTTGCTGAGGGCAAATAAAATGAATATGTGCATCAATTCCTCCTGCTGTCACGATCATTCCTTCAGCCGCAATCACTTCTGTTGCCGCTCCAACCACAATATTGACTCCGTCCATTAATAATGGATTTCCGGCCTTTCCAATAGCCGAAATAAACCCATCCTTTACACCAATATCTGCTTTATAAATCCCTGTGTAATCAACAATAATGGCATTTGTTAACACTAAATCTACGGTTTCGTCTCTGCCTGCTAAAGGATGCTGACCCATTCCATCCCTTATGACCTTACCACCGCCGAACTTTACTTCATCTCCATATGTTGTATAATCTTTTTCAATTTCGATAAAAAGGTCTGTATCCGCTAATCGAACAGCATCTCCTACAGTTGGGCCAAACATATCAGCATACTGCTTTCGGGACATGTAAAAGCTCATTTACTTCCCCTCCTTTTTCACAGAGCCGTTTGTTAGGTTATTTAAACCATATACTTTTCCCTCACCTGAAAAAACGACAAGCTCTACTTCCTTTTCATCTCCAGGCTCGAACCGCACGGCTGTTCCTGCTGGAATATTTAAATGCATCCCAAAGGCGTTTTGCCGGTCAAAATGAAGCATATTGTTTACTTCAAAAAAGTGGAAATGCGATCCAACTTGAATGGGACGGTCTCCCCTATTTAGTACAGTAATCATCGTTACTTCCTTATCCTTATTACAAGTAATCGGTTCCTTTTTTAATAGGTACTCTCCAGGAATCATCATTTTCCCTTCCTTTTATTGAATTGGATTGTGAACTGTAACAAGCTTCGTTCCGTCAGGAAAAGTTGCTTCCACTTGAATATCCGAAATCATCTCAGCAACACCCTCCATTACATCTTCCTTTGTCAAAATGGTTGTTCCTTCTTGCATTAGTTGAGCGACTGTTTTTCCATCCCGTGCACCTTCTAATACTTCATAAGTAATAATCGCCATTGCTTCAGGATAGTTCAGCTTAAGCCCGCGTTTTTGGCGGCGCCTTGCAAGATCAGCAGCAACAACAACCATAAGTTTCTCTATTTCCCTTGAGGTTAATTTCATTACTATCACCTCTTTCATAAAATTTCTGTATATTACTAGCGCCAAACGTACCATATGAAACTCGAAAACACCGAACCTTTGAAAAAAGAATAAAAAAATTACTTCATCCGTAGAAAAATTTTTCATCATAACAATGATATAGATAGTATAAATAGTATTTTTATCCATTCCCAAAACAATGTTAGATTTTGTAACACGATTTTTATTTAACTTTTTTATTTCTCAAAATAAACTTGCTAGGTCTGATTATGTTTATTTCGATCGAAAGCAAACAATCTTTTTCCTATTTCACATAAGAGTTCAGCAACAAAAGAATAATCAATTGAGAAATGTTGATATTAATTGAAAATATAAGCTTTATTCACCAGGATTAATGCCTCACTTCTTCATTAACAACAACTGCCAATGATGATTTATCTATAACTCAAACTTTATCCTTGACAAAATAATGAGGTTTATATAATAATATCTTTTGTATTAGAATTATTTTAAATAACTAATTATAATTAAAAACAAATTATAATTATTAATTGTTAGATATCGCTTTGACGATATACCTAACATCATCAACATTTACACTAGGAGGAATTTATTATGTCATTAATCGGAAAAGAAGTACTGCCATTCAAAGCACATGCATACCATAACGGAGAATTTATCGAAGTTTCTGAAGAAAACTTTAAAGGAAAATGGAGCGTTGTTTGCTTTTATCCAGCAGACTTTACATTCGTGTGTCCTACTGAGCTTGAGGACCTTCAAAATCAATACGCAACACTAAAAGAGCTTGGAGTTGAGGTCTACTCTGTTTCAACAGACACTCACTTTACACATAAAGCATGGCATGATCACTCAGAAGCAATTAGCAAAATCGAGTACATCATGATTGGTGACCCTTCACAAAAAATCTCCCGCAACTTTGATGTTTTAAACGAAGAAGAAGGTCTTGCTGATCGCGGTACTTTCATTATCGATCCAGACGGTATCGTTCAGGCTGTTGAAATTAATGCTGGCGGCATCGGCCGTGATGCAAGCACGATCGTTAACAAAATTAAAGCAGCACAATATGTACGCAACAACCCAGGTGAAGTTTGCCCAGCAAAATGGCAAGAAGGTGCTGCAACGTTAAAGCCAAGCCTTGACCTTGTAGGGAAAATTTAAGGAGCACGAAATTCATGATACTTGAAGCAGATATTAAAGCACAATTAGCCCAATATCTTGAACTGATGGAGGGCGACGTGCTGCTAAAAGTTAGCGCAGGCTCCGATGACGTTTCACGCGATATGCTTGCTTTAATTGATGAACTAGCGACGATGTCGCCAAAAATTAAAGTTGAGAACACAGAATTGCCTAAAACACCAAGCTTTAGTGTGAATCGCATCGGCGAAGACACTGGGGTAACGTTTGCTGGTATCCCTCTTGGACACGAATTTACTTCACTAGTGCTGGCTTTACTACAGGTGAGCGGAAGAGCTCCAAAGGTTGAACAAAAGGTAATCGACCAAATTAAAAGCATTCAAAGTGAATATCACTTTGAATCTTACATCAGCCTAAGCTGCCATAACTGCCCTGATGTTGTACAAGCACTAAACCTGATGAGCATTCTTAACCCTGGCATTACCCATACCATGATTGATGGTGCAGCGTTTAAGGATGAGGTTGAAAGCAAAGGAATCATGGTAGTACCAACCGTGTTCTTAAATGGAGAATCATTTGGCAGCGGCCGTATGTCACTGGAAGAAATTCTAGCTAAAATAGGCAGTACTCCAGATGCATCAGAATTTGCTGATAAGGATCCATTTGATGTGCTTGTTGTTGGCGGCGGACCAGCGGGTGCAAGTGCAGCTATCTATGCAGCACGTAAAGGCATTCGTACTGGGATTGTTGCTGAACGCTTTGGCGGTCAAATTATGGACACGCTGGGTATTGAGAACTTTATCGGTACGAAATATACAGAAGGTCCGAAGCTTGCAGCAAGCCTTGAAGAACATGTCAAAGAGTATAACATTGATGTCATGAACCTGCAGCGTGCGAAACGCTTAGAGAAGAATGACCTTATCGAGATTGAATTGGAAAACGGTGCTGTTCTTAAGAGTAAAACGGTTATCCTTTCAACAGGTGCTCGTTGGCGTAATGTAGGTGTACCTGGCGAAGCTGAATTTAAAAATAAAGGGGTCGCATACTGCCCACACTGTGATGGTCCATTGTTTGCAGGAAAACACGTAGCCGTTATTGGCGGCGGTAATTCCGGTATCGAGGCAGCAATTGATTTAGCTGGAATTGTGAAGCATGTTACAGTTCTTGAATTTATGGCAGAGTTGAAAGCTGATTCTGTCTTGCAAGACCGTCTTTACAGCCTTCCAAATGTAACAGTCATCAAGAACGCTCAAACAAAAGAAATTACCGGTACTGACAAAGTGAACGGTATTACCTACGTTGACCGCGAAACAGAACAAGAACATCATATTGAATTGCAAGGTGTGTTTGTTCAAATCGGTCTTGTACCAAATACAGATTGGTTAGGAGATGCTGTTGAACGTACGAGAACCGGTGAGATTGTAGTAGACAATCATGGAGCAACAAACATCCCTGGCGTGTTTGCTGCAGGAGACTGCACGAATAATCCTTATAAGCAAATCATTATTTCAATGGGATCAGGCGCTAATGCAGCCCTAGGTGCATTCGACTATCTCATCCGAAATTAATCGATAACATGTTAAAAAGTCACTTTGCTATCTGTCGGGTAGTAAAGTGACTTTCTTTTTTATGGTTAAAACGTTAAGGAAGGAACTTCTGATCCCTTTTACATATTTAATCTGTAAAAATATGAGCATTTTAGTCCTCTATATACTTCTCTTTAATAACGCCGGAACCTATACCTCCACCAACCATCAAAATCAAAGGGCCAAAATTCCAAAAAAATGACCAACCATAAAGATTAATATCTAAAGCAGTAAATTTATTTAGAGTAAAAATGCCTAGTTTTATAATTAAAAGCGCAGTACCGATCAGAAATAATACATCAAACATAAATTTGAGTTTCGGATGCGCCAATTGTTTACTATCCTTAATCACTTTCTCCTTCAATTCTTCATCACTCCTTAATAATTCATCAATTGTTACGTTAAAAAGATCACTTAATTTAATGATGATTTCAATACTGGGATAATTTTGACCATTCTCCCACTTTGAAACTGACTGTCTGCTAACAAAAAGTTTTTCTGCTAATTCTTCTTGAGACCAGCCTTTCTCTTTTCTCCCCTTTTTTAATTTCTCTGCAAAATTCATTTTGGGATTCACCTTCCTCCTGTTTCTAATCCATTATTATTAAAACGTACATTGAATGTAAAGATCGCAATAGTTGCAAGACACGCAACCTAAGGTTACCACTTAAAAAACCTTCATTTAACAACATTTAATCTAACCTTCTTGTACTTAAAAATTTATCACTTATTGTCGGTTATTAAAAACTAAAATTGGAAAACTAAAGGTAGTTTATGGAGACAAAGGATGTGTTTTACATGGAATTTTTTCAGGGCCAAACAACACTTACTGCATTGGAATGGGTCCTTCGCGCAGTCGTTTCATTTTTCTTTTTAGTCATTGTTGCGAAAGTGTTAGGCCAGCGTGCGATTTCCCAATTAAGACTCCTTGATTTCGTTATTGCTTTAGTCATTGGAAACATTATCGCTCATCCTTTATCAGACGAAGAACTAGGATTAAAAGGGTCAATGATTACCACAAGTGTTTTGGTCATTTTATACCTTGCCGGCATATTATTAATTCTAAAATGGCCTTTGGTTCGAAACTGGGTAAATCATAAACCGATCACCCTCATTCAAAACGGAGAAATTGATTATAAAGGATTAATGCATGCAAGAATATCAATTGATGTTTTATTAGAAGAATTACGGAAAGAAAAAATAGAAGATGTAAAAAAGGTCGCCTTAGCGTTTTGGGAAGCGGAAGGGAAAATGTCTATTTTTCTAGATCCAAAATATATGCCGGTCACACATGAGTCATTACAAATCAAAACGAATGCTTTTCATTTGCCAAAGACAATCATTAAGGAAGGAAAAATAATGAAAAAGCAGTTAAATGAAACTCAAAAGAATGAAAGCTGGCTTGTTTCCAATTTAGAGAGTTTATATCAAACAGAGGTAAAAAATGTTCTGCTAGCTACAATTGATAACAACGACAAATTGAATGTGTTTTTATATAAATAGAGAATTGAGGCTTCATCTTCTTTAGGTGAAACCTCAATTTTTTTACTTATCTTACCTTAAAAGCAGACACTGTTTTTGATTTTTTCGCTGCATAGGCAAATTGCTTGATTACTTTTTTATCGATTCCCTCGAGGCTATTTTTCCTACCTCTCTTTTTAGTAGACATCTTGCTCACCCATCCTTTTTTCTACTAGTTTATACAAAAACTTATTCGTTTAAACGTTCTACCTCTTCCCTCTCTCGAATAGACTAGCAATATAACAAATTGATAGAATCATGTAGAAAGTAGGGAGAGATGATGAGCAAGACCTATTCTAATCAACATTTATATACAATCTATGAAGAAGAACTTGATGAACTCAACTATCATCCTAAAGGACTTTTAGACAAATTCATTCATCATGTATCACGAAGGTTTACTTCTAACACTGACCTAACCTATACAATTTCTGTTCCTGCTTCAGAATTTCTTAGAGGTGAGTTATTTTGTGAAGACATTTCTGAAGTGATCGACAAACCATTTACCCAAACAAATCTGATCAGCATTCTTCTTGATGATTTTCTCTATCTGGCAAACAACCGAAAAAACCTTTACGGCTTATTCAGAGAGTTACACTCAAGAATTCCGCAGCCTATCAAAGTCTACCATTACAGAGGTGAACAAGAAATCCTGCATCTTCAAAGAGAGATTCAAGGAGAAAAGAGGATCGACTGTACGATTAAAAGGAAAAAAGCGCTAAGGCTTGAAATCATTTTAAGTGATTTGGCAGCCATAGAACCGGATATAACATTCACTGTAAAAGATCTCATCCAAGTTTTATATAGCTGTTTTATCGAAAAATACAAAAATGGTACTTTAACAAAGGAATTAGAAAACATTGTAAAAAGATTAGCTTAAAATAGTAGAGGATCGTTACCTAGGTAGCGACCCTTCTATTCGTTTATGGAATGAAGCAAAAAAAAACCTTCAATCCAGCGTTAGATCAAAGGTTCTTAATTTTCTTTTCAATGCTATTCTATTATTTACAAACTTTTTCATGTACTACCTTTGCCTCTACATTCAAATAATTAATTAAAGACTGGTTCTTTTTCGCTTAAACCAAGTGTTTGTGCTGTTGAAGCATGAATTTTTTGGAAAAGCTCCGGGTTTTCCGCGAGTGACACGCCATAAGAAGGAATCATATCCATGATTTTCGGTTGCCACTCCATCATACGTTCTGGGAAGCATTTTTCTAAGACCTCAAGCATAACGTGAACGGCCGTAGAAGCACCAGGAGAAGCACCGAGTAATGCAGCTACCGAGCCATCAGCAGCACTAACCACTTCCGTACCAAATTGAAGTGTTCCTTTCCCTGCCTCCGTATCTTTGATAACCTGCACACGTTGGCCGGCTACCACTATACTCCAATCCTCGCTTTTAGCAGTTGGAATAAACTCGCGTAATTCTTCCATACGCTTTTCATTCGATAAAAGAACCTGCTGAATCAAGTATTTTGTCAATGCCATTTCTTTTACCCCTGCCGCTAACATCGTGAGGAGATTATTCGGTTTAATAGAACCTATCAAATCAAAATACGATCCCGTTTTTAAGAACTTTGGCGAGAAACCGGCAAACGGTCCAAACAGCAAGGATTTTTTATTATCTATAAATCTTGTATCAAGATGCGGAACAGACATTGGAGGCGCACCAACCTTCGCTTTACCGTATACTTTTGCATGATGCTGCTCTACAACCTCCGGATTGTTACATACCATAAATAGTCCGCTTACCGGGAATCCCCCAATATGTTTCGACTCAGGAATACCGGTTTTTTGTAGTAAAGGCAGACTTCCGCCCCCGCCTCCGATAAAGACGAATTTAGCAGTATGATATTCCGTTTGCCCGCTATCCATATTATGCACTTTCACTTCCCACAAGCCATCGCTAGTACGTTTAAGATCTTTCACGCTATGCTTGTAGTTAATTTCAACGTTTTTACTTCTTAAGTGGTCAAACAACATGCGTGTTAAAGCACCAAAATTGACGTCCGTTCCAGAGTCGATTTTGGTTGCCGCAATCGGTTCATTTGCTGTACGGCCCTCCATGATAAGCGGCACCCATTCCTTCAGTTTTTCAGGATCATCAGAAAACTCCATCCCCTGAAACAAAGGATTGTTTGACAGCGCTTCAAAACGTTTTTTCAAAAAAGCTACATTGCTTTCCCCCTGTACTAGACTCATATGAGGGATTGGCATAATAAAGTCCTGCGGATTACGAATTAGATTACTATTTACTAGATAAGACCAAAATTGTCTTGAAAGCTGAAACTGTTCATTAATTTTAATCGCTTTGCTAATGTCTATAGATCCGTCTGCTTTTTCGGATGTATAGTTAAGCTCGCACAGTGCAGCATGGCCCGTTCCTGCATTATTCCACTCATTGGAGCTTTCTTCTCCTGGAGTTGCGAGCTTCTCAAACACTTTGATTTCCCATTCCGGTGCTAACTCTTTCAGTAATGATCCCAAAGTCGCGCTCATGACTCCGGCACCAATTAAGATAACGTCTGTTTTGTTCTGTATGTTGCTCATTTTACCCTTCCTTATCCCCTATATTTGCAAAAAAGAGCAGGCGCTCCTGCTTTGGTGTCACCAAAAGCAAGGCGCCACCCAGAAACATACCTTCTCTGACTCAATAAAAAACCATACCATATCTATTATAATGATTTATTCATCAAAATTTCTACTATTATCTGATAATTATAAACTATTTAAGGCTTGTAAAAAAGTGAGAAGTCTTTCCACTAAGGCAAAAAAATAAGGATAAACCTTCATTTCTTTGCCTTGTTTTACGGTTATTAGTGAACCTATTCAGTGTTTATTTTCATTTTTAAGATTTGAACAAGCTGATTATTTAAATAGCTTGCACTATAAGAAAAATCATGTTTATACCAATCAATAATGATGCCAATAATGGCATTCGCTTGATAGGCACAAAAAAGCTGATGATTGATTCCGTCTGTAAGGGCGGACTCTTTATTGCAAGCCGCCAAGCATTAGGTTTAAAGATTAATCCGCGAGTTGGACAACCAGAAGAAATTGCCCAGTTGGCCATCTTTTTAGGATCAGATGAAGCAAGCTTTGTGAATGGTCAAGTAATTGCTGTAGATGGCGGTTGGACGGCTTATTAAGTATATTAGATGAAAGACCACTGGATTAGTGGTCTTCTTTTTATTGAGTGCCTTGTTTACTGATGGATACGGTACTCCATACACTCCATATTGAATCTAAATGAGATGTGGTCTAAAAGGGATTAGAGATTCTTTTACACTAAACTTTTGCTTGTTAAAACTAATAATGTTAGTTAAAATAAAACTAACGTTATTAGTTAAAAGAGGTGACAAAAAAATGAAGGTTGTTAAAGAAGGTTTTATTCATCAATTAAATTTTTACCCGACACTTTTTCCAGTTAATTGTTACTTTGTGGAAGAAGAAAATGAACTGACTTTGGTAGATACTGCTTTGCCGAATAGTTATAAATCAATACTTGAAGCAGCTCAAAAAATTGGGAAGCCTCTATCGCGAATTGTTTTGACACATGCACACGGGGATCATATCGGCTCATTGGATAAACTAAAGGAGACCCTCCCTGACGTAAAGGTTTATATTTCCAAACGAGACGAACGATTGTTAAGAGGAGATCGCTCTTTAGATGAAAATGAAAATAAAACTCCTATAAAAGGTGGAGTGCCTAAGCCTGGAGAGATAAAAACGCAACCAGATGTATTGCTTCAAGAAGGAGATCGAATCGGCTCACTGAAAGCGATCAGTACACCAGGCCATACTCCTGGCTCAATGTCTTTTATTGATGAACGCACGAAAGCAATCATTGCTGGAGATGCTTTTCAGACTCGAGGGGGAGTTGCCGTTTCAGGGCATTTCCAAATTTTATTTCCTTTCCCTGCCATGGCGACTTGGAATAAGGAGGATGCACTAAAAAGTGCGATGAAGATTAAAAAGCAAAACCCAACCCTTCTTGCTGTAGGACATGGAAAAATGATCAAGCAGCCTGCAAGTATAATTGAACTTGCCATTTCTAAGCTTGAGGAAACAATTAGTTGAACATATTGGAGGATCGAAAATGTCACCTAAAGCAGGATTAGATTTAAACACCATTTTAGCTGCAGCAACAGAAATAGTTGACACCGACGGAGTACACGCTTTAACGTTAGCAACACTAGCAAAAAAATTAAAGATTCGCCCCCCTTCTTTATACAATCATGTAGATGGCTTGCAGGGCTTGCAAAAGGCTTTAGCTCTTTATGGATTAGAGGAATTATATAAACGGTTATCACAAGCTGCGATTGGACGATCAAAGGATGAAGCTGTTCATGCAATTAGTAAAGCATATATGAGCTTTGCACGTGCTCATCCCGGTTTATATGAAGCAACTCTTTGGGCAAATGCTGATGTACACGATATTGATTTTAATCGTATTAGTTCAAAAATTGTTGACCTCGTTGTTCAAGTGTTACATGCTTATGAACTCGAGGATGAAGAAGCAATTCATGCATCCAGAGGGCTTCGCAGCATTTTACACGGCTTTGCTTCTCTTGAACAAAAGAATGGCTTTGGCATCCCAATCGATCTTGATGTTAGCATCAGCCTGCTTATTAATACATTTCTTGCAGGCATTCATAAAATGAAGTCGCAAAGTATAAAAAATCATCCTAAATAATGGAGTGATAAAAAATGAGTTTTATCCTATTTATGCTTCTCTTTACAGTGGTTTGCGGCGTGTTTGATAGCAAAATTCGGACCTCCATTGAAAAGGAGATGAACTAATATGTTTGCAGGCCATTTTGGAGTAGCAGCTGCCGTAAAAGCAAAAACACCTGAAGTTCCTTTATGGGCACTTATGTTAAGTACGCAATTATTAGATGTTGTGTTTGTTCCATTGTTAATCGCTGGAATTGAAAGCTTAGAGCCAGTCGATGGCGGCGGATATGGCGCAGTGATCATACATGCTCACTATACTCATTCTTTCATTAGTGCACTCATCATCTCGATCATTGCTGGTTTAATTGCTTGGGCGCATATGGGGAAAACGAGGAGGCATTGCCATTTCATCAGTCGTTTTCAGCCATTGGCTTCTTGATCTAATCGTTCATCGAGCAGATATGGCCATCCTTCCCGGAGCTGCCGGAAACTTTCCGCTGCTTGGATTAGGATTATGGACATATCCAATGATCAGCATCGTTTTCGAGCTTGCTCTTATCATTTATGGCTCTATCCTATACCATCGCTCCCTTGTTCCAAAAGCGAAAGGAAAGCAAAGAAAACATGCAATTGCAGCAAGTGGACTTATGGCTGTTTTGTTAACTCTATCACTTGTGACGAGTGTATTAAGGGGATGATTACTTAAAAAGCTGAAATATACAGTTTTTATTTTTAAAATAAAATCATGTGTATTTCAGCTTTTTCTACTATTACCTAGAAAATTTTTTATCATTATATTGAGTTTCTTCATAATTCCAAAAATCTTAATTACTTATGGTACGGTTCCCCACGATTAATCCGAAACGCCCGATAAACCTGCTCCAACAATATCAGCCTCATCAACTGATGAGGAAAGGTCATCTTAGAAAACGAAAGGGTATCATTTGCTCGTTTCATAACAGTGGGACTTAGTCCTAGCGAGCCGCCAATGATAAATGCTATTTTGCTTTTTCCGTATGTAGCTAGCTGGTCGAGGTCTTTTGCGAATTGTTCTGAGGATTTCATTTTTCCTTCGATTGCAAGGGCAATGACATGGGTGTCGTCGCTGATTTTATTTAGGATACGTTCTCCTTCTTTTTCCTTTACGATCTCCATTTCTGTTTCACTTAAGTTTTCTGGAGCCTTTTCGTCAGGCAATTCGATGATATCGACTTTTGCATAGGTTGAAAGGCGTTTTAAGTATTCATCAATTCCTTGCTTTAAGTATTTTTCTTTTAGCTTTCCAATTGTCACAATTGAAATATTCACACTGCTTCCCCATTTCAAACAAAGTTATCCACAAATCTTCATTTTTTATCCACATTCAGTAGCAGGAGATTAGCTTCCCACTATGTATACTGCAGGGTTTTGGCATAATTCACAACTTGTGGATAAGTTGCTATCCTTATCCAATTTTTTGATCTCAGGTGCTAATTCTTTTTCATCAACGTACATATCAATCGCTAATTCTATATGTTCTTCACAGCAGTACATTTAACTTCCTCCTTTATCCACATGTGGATGTCCCTTTATAGTTTTACCATGTTTTTTATTTATCCACAAACCTTCTTCTAACTGTCTTGGATGTTTTATCCACAAACTTTTTTAATATAAAAAAGCGCAAGGCGCCTGCCTATCGGCGACAAGCATAAGGCGAACAGGAATAGAAGGTGTTCTTTACCTTCAATTCCTGTTTGACTTATGACCTCGAGCCGATGGCGCCTAGAGCTAGATTCAGAAACGCAAACTATGTTAAGAAAATATATAAATTCTGATATTACAAAAAAGAGAGCTGAATCATCAGCCCCCTAACATATCTTGTTCGCCTAATCTCATTTTTCCTGTTTTCTTTTCTCCTCCACGATAATACGTGAACTCGACGGTCTCACCAATTTCTTGCTTATATAGGATTTTCCTTAATTCGATGACGTCTTTTAGTTCTTCGCCAGCAAATTCAGTAATGACATCGAGCTCTTGAAGCCCTGCTTGAGCAGCAGGTGACATAGGAGCAACACTCATAACCACAATTCCTGTTGTAATGTCATCAGATAGCTTTAAGGTTTGCTGCTTATGATAAGAAGAGACTTCATTCAATGATTGCATCGAAATTCCCATATAAGGGCGTCTAACCTCACTGTATTTTTCAAGATCCTCAATAATCGGGATTGCGTGGTTAGCTGGAATCGCTAAACCAATTCCTTCTACAGCCTCTTGAGCAATTTTCATGGAATTAATGCCGATTACTTTCCCATCCATATTAATCAGTGCTCCACCGCTGTTTCCAGGGTTAATGGCCGCATCTGTTTGTAATACCTCTGCATTCCAATCTACCTGTCCATCACCGTTTTCATCAATTGGAACAGCCCTTTCTGTCCCTGAGATGATCCCTTGTGTTACAGATCCTGAAAATTGCAAGCCTAATGGGTTACCAATCGCAATGACAGGCTCACCAGGCTTTACTTGATCAGAGTTGCCAAATTGCGCGACCTTTTTAATTTTATCACTTTCTACACGAAGAACCGCTAAATCAGTTAACTCATCACTGCCCAGAATTTCAGCAGGGATTCTCGTTCCATCGCTTAAACTGATTTCTATCTGTGTGGCCCCGGCAATAACATGGTGATTAGTAACAATAAAGGCGTTTTTACCTTCTTTTTTATAAATAACGCCTGAACCTGTTCCTGCCTCCGCTTCTTCTGTTTGTCCGGACTCATTCCAAAAACCTGCCTCCTGAAGATTGACAACTCCGACAACAGCATCTGATACCTCATTGACGATGTCTGTTATCGCCGTGTTCACATTGACTGAAACATTTTTCACCGGACCGGTTGATTCTCCTGCATCTTCTTGTTCCGTAGCCTCTCCGCCTAAATCCATATTATAAGGTAAAAAATTTGATATAGCAGGAAATGCAAATAGCATAATCAGCACGCCGATAACAGCTCCAACCAAACCTGCTAAAAACCAGCCTCCGCGGTTTCCTTTTTGCTTTCTCGCATCATAGTTTTCATAATCTTGATCATAATAGCCCACTACTTGTCACCATCCCTTTCTAAACTCAAGTATGAATAGTGTTATATCTAATCAACATTATTCTCTAGTCTGCTTAATATTAACCATGCTTGTTTATCATTGATGCTGAAAATTAAGACAGAGAACAAATAAGAAAAGCGCAAGCGCCTTGATCAGCCCCGACAAGCATAAGACGATTTAGAATAGAAGGCGTTCTTTGCCTTCAATTCTAAATTGGCTTATGACCTCGAGGGGCTAGGCGCTGGAGCTAGACACTAAAACTAAGTTCAAATTTCTTTACTTTTAAAAAAATCCTATGTACGTCTATCTTTTATAATAGACGCTAAAAAGTCTTTCTAAATCGCTACGAGCGGTGTTGGGGTAACTGGGTCTGTGTCATATAAATCAAATTGCTCGCCTGTGATAAAGCCTTTGCTTGCTAATGTTTGCTGTACAGACATTCTAGCCAAATCCTTCATGTTGTTATCTTTACTTAAATGAGCTAAATAAATACGTTTTGTTGCATCTCCGATGACATCCATCATCGCAATGGCAGCATCTTCATTCGAAACATGGCCGACATCGCTTAAAATGCGTCGTTTAATGCTCCATGGATAATGCCCCATTTGCAGCATGGAAACATCATGATTGCTTTCAAAAACAAACGCATCAGCATTTCGGATGGTTCCCTTCATTTTATCACTTACATAGCCAGTATCCGTGATTAATGCAAGCTTTTTCCCTTCATGGTGAAAAGCAAAAAACATTGGTTCAGCAGCGTCATGTGATACGCCAAAGGATTCAATATCCAAGGAACCAAAGGTTTTCACAGTGCCTGTCTGAAAAACAAATTTTTGCTCTGTTGCAACCTCTCCGATTAAGCCGTCCATCGCCTGCCATGTTTTTTCATTTGTATAAATCGGCAGCTTATATTTTCTAGCAAGGACTCCGAGCCCTTTTATATGATCACTATGCTCATGTGTAACTAAAATACCTGAAAGCGATTTGATATCTCTTCCGATCTGCTCAAATAAATGCTGCATTTGCTTTCCGCTTAAGCCGGCATCGACTAAAAATGATTGGTTTTCTGATTCAACATAGATGGCATTTCCCGTACTTCCGCTTGCAAGCACACTAAACTGCAAGCCCATAAGTATTCAACTCCTCTTTTTCCCTATTGCGGCGATTGTAAAACGTCTCCCTCTAAGGCATGCACGTAATACTCTTCTCTCTCTTCTTCTTCCGTTTCCACAACAATATGCCAAGTTGGTGCTAAAATTTGCTGATTTGAAAGCGGGATATGTGTGTAATACCCAAATTTGATTTGTTTTATTTCACTATTTGATTTCAAATATCGTTTGTTAAATAGCGCCTCAATTGCCTTTAAAGCTGAAACAGCCTGCTCTTTGTCCTCTACCTCTTTTATATCTTCAAGCATTGACTGTTGATATTCGAAAATTTCATTATCATCATTCAAATATAAAATAACCATTCCGATATGTTCATCTTTGTTTTGAAAGATATATCGATTATTGTATTTTTGAACACAAATAATCGCATTTAATTGCTCATCTCGATACCAGAAATGATAAAGCTCCCCAGAAATGATATGATCCTTTAAAAACTGATTAATTTTACTTTGTGTATTCACCTCTGGTAAAGGAAATGGTTCATCAAGCTCCATTCTTAAATTTCGAAACGATTCTTCAAAATTGTTCGTAGTTGTTACAACCAATTTTTGATTTTTTAGCTTGCTGATATCTTCAAGGGTAAAATCTTTGCTTTTTGACGTAATATAAGAGCTTTTCCCAATATCATCAGGTAAATTACCATATTTAATTCCTTCAGTAGCTAATTGCTCCTCTATTTTTGCCTCCTGAATAACAGCAAATTCATTTTCTCCACGTAATTCAAAGAATTCAATTGCCAAGAAGATATCCAAGATAAGAAATGCGAGAATAAAAATGGTTTTTGTTTTACTCCACTCCATTTTCATCCCCCTCAGTCTGTTCGAGTATATCTCTTATTTTCATCAATGTTCCATCCTTCAATTTAATACACCAAACTGGAGAAACCGATACAATTTGCTCTTTATCAGAGCTTCCAAGCTCGTACGCAATAAAAATATTATAAATTTGCGATGCATTGATTTGCTGATTATTTTTAATGAATTCCTCTACCATCCTACCAGACATGAGGGCAGTAGAATCATCAGAAATCGAATGTATTAGCTGATAGGAAGGACGTGTATAATTCGCGATTTCATTTTGACCCCATCTTTGCGTAATCATCGTAGGGCCATATTTAGATTCCATTGACTCAATCACCGGGATTGAGTCGATGGACATGATCATTGATACTTCCTGAACGCTTTCATTAATATCAAATAATGCATACTCGTCTGTCCATCCGCCATGATCATTCAAATAATTGAAGCTTTGCTGAAACAAGGTAAATGCATCTACAGAATTGCTAATACTTAATGTTGGATTCGCAAACTTCACCAAATGCTGAGCTTGGTAAATATTTAATTCCCTTGTTGCATCTGTGTACCTATTTCTTGTTGAATTGACATCCTGCTTAACAATTCTTGGCTTGCTAAACAAAGCATCTTTAAATTTCTCATCATCGATGATTTCAGTAAAATATTGAAAATTATTTACTTTCAATTGATTTTCTGGAAGCAATATCTCATTATCTTCTCCTGCTTGAAAAACAAAGTAAGGTTGAAACTGTTCCCGCTTGCTAAACAGGTCTGAAACAAAGACATTTGCATCTAAATTATTAACAGAGGCTTCAACAATTTCCTTTTCAGAAGCTGATACAAAGAAAACCTTTTGAATTTCATTTTCCTCTACAACTCGCAAATAAATTCGATCAAAAGTAAAAAGACTGCTTGTCTCATCCTTCCATTTTACCATAGATTGAAAGGTTTCTATTGGGATTTCATCAAAAAACCGCAGTTCGAGCCTTGCAATATTTGTTCCACTAACTATCTCTTCAAAGTCCTGCTTCGATAAGCCCTTTTGATTGCTATACTCCCAATTTTGCATTTCCTTCCATAAACTTTTTGCATAACTGTCATTTATTGTACTATAGTGTTTATTACCCGAATGAATAAATAGCTGCTGCGGTGTGATCACCTCATACATCTTTCTTTGAGCATCATCGTCAATTGGAACACTTTCAAAAAGCGTTTCACCTTCAAACTTCTCATAGGTTGGCTCAAGACTCCACATGTTCCATGTAAAAAATAAGCTGATAACGACTAATATGACTAAAATGGCGCTTTTGATGGATTCTTTATTCATCCCATTCATCCTCTTGTTCCGGGTTATATGGCAACGTAAAGTAAACCGTTGTTCCTTTACCTTCTTGGCTTTGTGCCCAAATATCCCCGCCATGAGCAAGGACCATTTCCTTAGCAATAGCCAATCCTAAACCAGTACCTCCTAGCTTGCGAGTTCTCGCTTTATCCACCCTATAAAATCGATCAAAGATCTTATTTACGCTTCCTTTTGGAATTCCTACCCCTTCATCCTGAACACGTATTTGAATCTCTGCAGGCAAAACATCAATGCTGAAGGTTACCTTTCCTCCTTCAGGTGAATACTTTAACGCATTCGAAATGATATTATCCAAAACCTGTGTGATTTTATCAGTATCCATATCAACATAAAGAGCATCTTTAGGAATATTTCTTACAAATGACACATGCTCCGATTTCGTCATTTCAAAACGGTCAATAATTTTGTTAAAGAAATCGGTAAAATTGATAAAATCCTTATTTAACTTGTATTCAGTTCGATCAAGCTTTGACAATTGCAGCAGGTCATTTACTAAGCGAATCATTCGTTCTGTTTCGGTCTGAGTAACGTTTAAAAACTGCGGCGCAATCTCATTATCCTTCCATGCACCATCTGCTAAAGCTTCCAGATAACTACGCATCGTTGTTAAAGGTGTCCGCAACTCGTGTGACACATTCGCAACAAATTCTCTTCTTTCCTGTTCAATTCTCTCTTGCTCGGTAATATCATATAAAACAGCAATTAACCCATCTATTTTACCTGATTCCTTTTGAATGGCAGAAAAGCTTACCCGTATGATTAGTGGTCCTTCTTTTGTGCTAAAATCTAAAATAAGCGAATCTTGTTCATCAATAAGACTTTCAAAGGTATTGCCATCTTCAATTCCTAATAAATCAGTAATATGCACATCTTTTAACGTTCCACGTGAAACATTCAACATCTCTAAAGCAGGATTGTTGATGAGAATGACTTTCCCGTTGCGGTTTGTTGCGATAACTCCATCAGTCATGTGAGCAATAACCGATGCAAGCTTTTTCCTTTCTCCCTCTGTCATTGCCTGTGCTTCTTCTAGTTTTTCTGTTAAATAATTGAAGGTCAAAGCTAATTGGCCAATTTCATCTTCTCCATACACTTTTACCTTACGAGAATAGTTTCCTTTTGCTAGTTCAATGGCTTGCTTTCTCATATCTGACATTGGTCTAGTAATCGTTCTAGCAAGGAAAATACCTAGTGCTGCTGTTATACAGAGTGATAATCCTGTGCCGGTCGCAAAAATTCTATTAATAATTTGCATTTGAGAAAACACTTCTTCCATTGAAGCTACGATATAAACGGCCCCAACTGTTTTATCACTAAAGTTGTTTTCTTTTATTGGCTGAGTCAACACCATTACACGGTCGCCAGTTCCTTGATGGATGGAATAATTGCTATTGCTGTCCTCCAGACCAACTAACGTTCGAAGGACCATTGCCTCAGTCGTTTTTTTACCAACAATGTCTTGGTCGATGCTTGAGGTTGCAATAACCGTTTTATTGGAATCAATGACACGGACTTCAAGAATTTCATCGGTCTCAAAGTCCCTAATAATCGTCGTTATTTCATCGTTTGCTTTTTCCTCATCCTCATCTTCGTTCGGTTCAGGGGTCATTTCTTGTTCAATATTATAGACAAGCAAGCTGGCCCGTTTAGATAAGGAAGCATTAAAGTTTTCTTTTAAGGAAGACTCCAGCTCCTTAACAAAATAAATGCCAATAATCTGCATAGCAAGCATAATGAGGAGCACGTAAACCATGACAAATTTAAAATGAATTGAACGAAAAAAACTTACCTTATTCATCACATTACTCCTGTTCGGAGTTCCTTAAATAATATCCCACCCCGCGTCTTGTTACGATCCATGTTGGGTGACTTGGATTATCTTCTATTTTCTCTCGTAAACGTCTAACTGTTACGTCTACTGTTCGAACATCTCCGAAATAATCATACCCCCATACAGTTTGCAGCAAATGCTCCCGCGTCATGACTTGTCCAATATGCTGTGATAAATAATGTAGAAGTTCAAATTCACGGTGGGTTAATTCAATCGTTTCTCCACGTTTAGACACGACATATGCATCAGGATGAATCACAAGTGAGCCAATTTTAATTTCATTTGTTGCTGCCTTTGGTTCATTATTATCAATCGTTTGCTGACGGCGCAAGTTTGCCTTTACGCGGGCTAACAGCTCCCGTGTGCTGAACGGCTTTGTTACATAATCATCCGCACCAAGCTCAAGGCCAAGAACCTTATCGATTTCTGAGTCCTTAGCTGTCAGCATAATGATTGGCATATCATATTTCTTTCGAACCTCTCTGCATACCTCCATACCATCACGATTTGGAAGCATAATATCTAATAAAATCAGGTCAGGATTAATGTCCTCCACCATTTCTAAAGCCTGATTTCCATCATAGGCACAATAAACGGTATAACCTTCTTTTTTTAAATTAAACTGTAATATATCAGCAATTGGTTTTTCATCATCCACAACTAAAATCTTCTTCTCCAAAGATCTCGCCCCTTTTATTTACGTATAAACCCTATTATTAAATGTAACATTTTCACAGATGAGATTCACCTTTTTTAAGTGATTACCAATAAATAGAGAGTTATTTATTCTAATGATAGGATCAAACAAAATTCAAGAAAAAATGTTTCATGATAAATAAATACGTAAAAATGAACTATTTTTACATGGTAGGAAATAACTAAAATTTTAACGTGAGCGTCTTACATAACCTCAAAAAAAATAGATGCATACCCCTGTAGGAAGTTCTAAAATTTACTATACAATAAAATAAGGTCTGACACATTGCGTGTCAGACCTTAAACAAACTTATTGTAAATAATCCATTGGATTTTTTAAGCTTCCATTTTCGTAAACTTCAAAATGAAGATGTACTCCTGTTGAATTACCCGTTGAACCCATGATTCCAAGCTTTTGCCCTTGTGATACCACCTGTCCTACAGACACTGAAATGGACTCCAGATGCGCATAAACAGTTTTTAATCCGTTATTATGGTTAATCACCACTTTATTTCCGTAACCGCCACTGTAACCTGCTGAAACCACTGTACCGTTATCAGCCGCCTTAATAGTCCGTGCACTTGGTCTGGCGATATCAATTCCTTTGTGCAGCTTACCCCATCGCTGTCCAAGTTCGCTGGAAATATAACCGCCTACTGCCGGCCACGCTAAATTTCCTGTCCCTCTAGATGGGATAATCTTCGTTCCTTTAACAATAATTTCTTTGACTGGTTCATTGATGATCTCTTCTTTTACTTTTTCACGCTTAATTTCAGAGCCATTTTCAAGCTGGATGACATAGTTTACAAGTCTTTCACCAACTTTTCCTTCTTGAAGGGTTTTTTCTTCGCCTTTTGGCAGTGAAGAATCTTCTTTTACTTCTGTTTCAAACGAAATGCTTTCTTTTTTTAGCATTTCCTGCTTTACATTCACTTTAACAAATGGCTTTATAACCGTTACGTTCAACTCATCACCAGGCTTTATTAATGAGTCTTCTTCAAGACCAGGATTTAATTCTAGTAATTGCTCAAGAGATAATTGATGCTTGGAGGCAATCTCACTTAAAACATCTTGCGCCTGGACAATATATGTTGATTCTTCTAATGTCCCCTTCTTTAATAGATTGATCCCTTGATCGATGCTAATGACTTTGTCTGGTAAAACTTTTTTTGCTTCTAGTGAAACCTTTTTAGAAAAAGCCACGTCTAATAGACGAGACTGTCCTTCCTTTAATGTTTCTAAAGGCTGGTCAGCTGTTTTACTCGCTTCCAAGTCATTCAAAGCGGATTCAGATACATATTGAAGCTTATATGCCTTTAAAGCTGCTTCTGCATCCTCTTTACTTTTAAAATGAGCAACTGCTTTACCGTCAATTATTAGTTCAGTTGCTTCAACAACAACATCAAGCTCCTGATCCAGCTTTAATAAAGTCTCATCGTTATTAAAAATAGGTCGGAACATTTCTTCTGGAATGACTTCCATATCTTCAATCGTTAAAGGTAAATCTGAATAGCTTGCTTTTTGCTTCTCTATTTTTGACGATGAAACCTTATCAATCAGCTCTTTATTATCAACTGTACCAATATATTGATCACCTATGTATACGTGGTAGACCGTTGATAAGGATGTTTCTGCCGAGGCACTAACTGCTCCTAATGTAAAGGAAGCTGTTAAAGCAGCAAGCAATATTAACTTTTTAAAAAAGGAGTATTTTCCTTGAATATTCTTTTCTATCAAACAATTAAAACGCTTACACACTGACATTTTCCTCCTAAATTAATAGTACAAGAAACTCAGGAAGCTTCTTCCATAGGGATATAATCTTAGTCGACAAAATTCCCGTTATTCTACACCCTACTAATTTATCATAGAATCTTGCAACTGCCTTAAATATCGATAAATTGTAATAGGATTGTATCATTACATACAGATTTTGGTTAACTTTGTCATATATTGTTGATTTAAGAGGAAAACGTTGCCAAAGGGGTAGTTTTTTGCATAAAGAATCAAAAGCGCAAGCGCCTTGGTCATCGCCGTACAAACTGGAGGAGCATCGACTGAGATAAAGGAAACACGGTAAGCGAAGCGAACCGATGTTGACTTATCGTAGGGAGATGATCTGAAGTTTGATAGGCGATAGGCGCTGGCAGTCAAAAACGCGACGTCCTGTCGCATTGACTGCACTTGCACATCCTATGCTTCGGAGCTGGATGTCGCAGTGCTTATCCACAGTTCAATGAATCTTATAATTTCCTAAACGATAAAAAAAGCATGAATCCATTTGGATCATGCTTTTTAAGTGGCTCGGGACGGAATCGAACCGCCGACACATGGATTTTCAGTCCATTGCTCTACCGACTGAGCTACCGAGCCATAATTAGTATGTAGTTTGATTTGAAATATTGTTTCTTGGGTCACGGACTTTATAACTGCTTCTTACTTAAGTTCAAGTATCTCTTTGTAACTAAGTCCATCGCCCTCATTTCAGTAAGTTTATTCAAGTAGCAGCTCAATGAGTGCGCTGATGTTTCGCTTTGCAGCTTATTCGGTCGTGCTCTACCGACTGAGCTACCGAGCCGTATAGTTTTCGGCTTCCGCTATGTAAATGGCGGTCCGGACGGGACTCGAACCCGCGACCTCCTGCGTGACAGGCAGGCATTCTAACCAACTGAACTACCGGACCAAAATAGAAATCTATAAGCTATAAAACAAGTGACCCGTACGGGATTCGAACCCGTGTTACCGCCGTGAAAGGGCGGTGTCTTAACCGCTTGACCAACGGGCCATTGCAACACAAAAAAGTAAAATGGTGAGCCATGAAGGACTCGAACCTTCGACCCTCTGATTAAAAGTCAGATGCTCTACCAACTGAGCTAATGGCTCATTTTTAAATGAGTAGTACTATTCTGTTTACCACTTGTTTCTGACGCCCAAATCTCAGAAGGATTATTCAAGAAGCAATTCGATTTGTGCGCTGATGTCAATGCTTCGCAGCTTATTCGATCGTGCTCTACCAACTGAGCTAATGGCTCATTTTTTAATGAGTAATACTATTATGTTTAATGGCTATCTATTGTTTATCCTTTTAACAGGACGTTTTCTATAATATCACACACTATCATTATAAAACAATACATTTTTTTGTTTATTTTTTATTTTTTTCAAAAGCATATAAAAAGGGAATCGGATCGCTGCCGATTCCCTAAAAGTGATTAGCTGTATACACTGCGAATAACGTTTGTTTGTGATCTGTCTGGTCCTACAGAGAAGATCGATAAAGGAATTCCTGTAAGCTGTGAAATTCGCTCAATATAGTGTCTTGCGTTTGCTGGAAGCTCACTTAAATTACGTACGTTTGTGATGTCTTCTGTCCAGCCTGGAAGTTCCTCATATACAGGTTCACATTCTGCAAGTACTTTTAGGCTTGCTGGGTACTCGCTGATGGTTTCACCTTTGTATTTGTATGCTACACAAATTTTTAATGTTTCGATGCCTGTTAACACATCAATTGAGTTAAGTGACAGGTCTGTCAATCCGCTTACTCTTCTTGCATGGCGAACGACAACACTGTCAAACCAGCCTACACGGCGAGGACGTCCTGTTGTTGTCCCATATTCACGGCCTACCTCACGAATTTGATCGCCGATTGCATTATTTAATTCTGTAGGGAATGGGCCATCACCTACACGAGTTGTGTATGCTTTTGATACTCCGACAACGTGGTTAATCTTAGTAGGTCCAACACCGGAGCCAATTGTAACTCCACCCGCAACAGGGTTTGATGAAGTGACAAACGGATATGTACCTTGGTCAATATCAAGCATAACCCCTTGTGCACCTTCAAATAGAACACGGCGTCCCTCATCCAACGCATCGTTAAGCACAACTGATGTATCACAAACATATTGTTTAAATTGTTGGCCATATTCATAATACTCGTCTAAAATTTCCTCAACAGTGAAGCCTTCTACTTCATAAAATTTCTCTAATAGACGGTTTTTTTCCTGTAATGCACGAACTAGCTTTTCTTCAAAAGTATCTCGTTCAAGCAAATCAGAAATACGGATTCCGACACGAGCTGCTTTGTCCATATAAGCTGGTCCAATTCCTTTTTTTGTTGTTCCAATTTTATTTGCGCCTTTACGTTCCTCTTCTACCTCGTCTAATTTTAAATGATAAGGTAAAATGACATGCGCACGATTACTGATTCGTAAATTATCTGTTGTAACGCCGCGCTCATGTAAGTAAGCAAGTTCTTTTACAAGTGCTTTAGGATCAACAACCATTCCGTTACCGATCACACAAATTTTATCTTTATAAAAAATACCAGATGGAATTAAGTGAAGCTTGTACGTTTCTCCATCAAATTTAATTGTATGACCTGCGTTGTTTCCACCTTGATAACGAGCAATAACCTCTGCATTTTCAGAAAGGAAATCAGTGATCTTCCCTTTCCCTTCATCTCCCCATTGAGTTCCAACAACTACTACTGAAGACATTCCGTGCACCTCCGTAATTTCGCACTAATCAAACATGTTTATTTTATCAGTGAGGAATAGGAAAGTCAATGAAAGTACGAACATTTATAAATAATAATGGATTATTCGTTCGTAAATTCATCATTATTCCTTAAAATAATAACGTTATCTTTCTTAACCCTTCTTAATTAAAAAACCACATACGTTATTATTTTATCCTAATATAAACAGATCACTCTCTAAAAAACAAAGAAAACTCACCAACTGGCGAGCCTGAAAGGTGAAGACAGAGGAGTAGTTACATTGATACTTCACATTTAAAATTGGCCTCTACGTCGATTTACTTCTCCGCTGCCAATTTATGCTTTCTTAACGTATAAAAAAGAAGACCGCATCTGCGACCTCCTTAAGCGCCTTGTGGAACACCGGAATCATCAAAACGCCGTTCCAAATTGACGAATTTATTATATTCTTTAACAAATGCTAGTGAAACCGTCCCAACAGGACCATTACGCTGTTTTGCAATAATGATTTCGATGATATTTTTATTCTCTGATTCTTTATCATAATAATCATCACGATATAAGAAGGCAACGATATCTGCGTCCTGCTCAATACTTCCAGATTCACGGATATCTGACATCATTGGACGCTTATCTTGACGCTGTTCAACACCACGGGACAGCTGTGATAAGGCAATGACAGGTACCTTCAATTCACGGGCTAATTCCTTAAGGGTACGGGAGATTTCTGATACCTCTTGCTGACGGTTATCGGTTCGTCCGCTGCCTTGGATCAGCTGCAGGTAATCGATCAAGACCATCCCTAAGCCGCTTTCCTGCTTTAATCTTCGGCATTTTGCCCGAATTTCACTGACACGAATACCTGGTGTGTCATCAATATATATTCCTGAATTTGATAGACTTCCCATTGCCATTGTCAGCTTTCCCCAATCCTCAGGGGTTAATGTACCTGTTCTGAGCCTTTGGGCATCAATATTTCCTTCTGCACAAAGCATCCTCATAACAAGCTGGTCTGCACCCATCTCCAGACTGAAGATTGCTACATTTTCATCTGTTTTTGTTGCTACGTTTTGTGCAATATTTAAGGCAAAAGCTGTTTTACCAACAGATGGACGGGCTGCAACGATAATTAAGTCGTTTCGCTGAAAACCGGCTGTCATTTTATCAAGCTCTGTAAAGCCTGTCGGGATTCCAGTTATGTCACCTTTGCGGTCATGGAGCAATTCAATATTATCGTATGTTTGGACAAGAACATCTTTAATGTTCTGGAAAGCCCCTGCATTTTTCCGTTGAGCAACCTCCATGATGGTCTTTTCAGCTTCATTGAGAAGCACTTCCACCTCATCTTCACGACTATAGCCGTCTTGTGCAATGGTCGTTGCCGTGCGGATTAAGCGTCGTAAGATCGATTTCTCTTCGACAATTTTTGCATAATATTCAATATTCGCTGCAGTAGGAACAGAGTTTGCTAAATCACTTAAGTAAGAAACTCCTCCTACATCTTCTAAAAGATTTGCATCCGCCAGCTCAGAAGTTACGGTTACAAGATCGACTGGTTCCCCTTTATCGGACAATTCAAGCATCGCATTATATATTCGTTGATGTGATGCCCGATAAAAATCATCAGGAATTAATAGCTCTGATGCTAAAGTTAACGATGCCGGCTGTAAAAAGATTGCACCTAATACTGCCTGTTCCGCTTCTATATTTTGTGGTGGAATACGATCACCAATTAACTCGTTTATGATGATCACCGTCCTTTATGTTAATTAGTAAGCTATGAAAATGTAAATCTCCCTAAGTATTAAGGATAAAAAAAATGTGGCTTCGCTTCAAGAACAATTTCACTCTTTCCACAAAACCACATCTGCTTCCAATAATTACTGTTCCGTTACATGCACCTTTACTGTTGCTGTTACTTCAGGATGCAGCTTAACTGGTACATTTGTATAACCTAATGCACGAATTGCATCTGGAAGGTCTATTTTACGTTTATCAAGCTTGATATTATGGCTCTTTTTAAGCTCATCTGCTATTTGCTTACTTGTAATGGAACCAAATAGACGTCCGCCCTCACCAGATTTTGCTTTTAATTCAACTGTTAATTCATCTAATACCTTTTTAAGATGCTGCATTTGCTCTAATTCTTCAATCGCTTCTTTTTCTTGCTTTTTCTTTTGTGCATTTAAAGAACTTACATTTGCATTTGTTGCTTCAATTGCAAGGCCCTGCTTAATCAAAAAGTTGTGGGCATAACCATCAGCAACATTTTTGATTTCGCCTTTTTTCCCTTTTCCTTTTACATCTTTTAAAAATATAACCTTCATGATTCTTCTCCTCCTTCTAGATAATCATCTATGATTGCTTTTAGTCTTTCTTCTGCTTCCTGAAGCGTGTCATCATACATCTGGGCAGCCGCATTTGTTAAATGACCTCCGCCATCAAGAGCTTCCATGATCACCTGGACATTGATATCACCTAATGAGCGGGCACTTATGCTTATACACCCTTCGCTGCGTTTCGCTATGACAAATGAAGCCACAACTCCATTCATTGTTAAAAGCGTATCAGCTGTTTGCGCTATAATGACCTGTTCAAAATACTGATTTTCCTCAGCACTGGTAATCGCAATCCCTTCTCGATAAATAGAGGCATTTTGGATCAATTTTGCCCGCTTTACATAATTTTCGATATCTTCCTTCATGAATTTCTGAACTAAAACGGTATCAGCGCCTTTCGCTCTCAAATAAGAAGCAGCATCAAATGTACGGGATCCCGTACGAAGAGTAAAGCTTTTCGTATCAACGATAATGCCTGCTAATAAGGCAGTAGCCTCTATCATATTCATTTTCTGACTCTTAGGTTGATACTCTAACAGCTCTGTCACAAGTTCAGCTGTTGATGAGGCATATGGCTCCATGTAAACGAGGATTGGGTCTTTAATAAACTCCTCACCACGTCTATGATGGTCAATGACAATCACATGCTCACTTTTTGCAAGCAGCCTTTCATCAATGACTAAGGATGGCCGGTGAGTATCGACAACAATTAGCAATGTTTCATCTGTCATAATTTCAAGCGCTTCCTCTGGTGTAATAAATCTTGACCATAGCTCTGGATTTTGTTTCACTTCAGCAAGTAATTGTTCAACACCTGAATCAAGGGCATTTGGGTCTAAAACAATAAACCCCTCTTTTTCATTGACTTGAGCCACTTTTAATATCCCAATCGCCGAACCAATTGCATCCATATCCGGGAACTTATGTCCCATAATCACTACTTTATCACTTTCTAATACAATTTCTTTTAAAGCATGTGAGATGACACGGGCGCGTACTCGTGTCCGTTTTTCCATTGGATTTGTTTTTCCGCCATAGAATTTGACCTTGCCGCTCGTTTGCTTTATAGCAACCTGATCTCCACCACGGCCTAGAGCTAAATCAAGACTCGATTGGGCCAAATCGCCAAGCTCTTGTAATGATGAGACACCTGTACCAATTCCGATACTTAATGTTAACGATACATTATGGACCGTCGTTTTTTCTCTTACTTCATCTAAAATCGAGAATTTTGTTTTTTCCAGTTTTATTAAAATATTTTCATTTAGCACACCTAAAAAACGTTCAGACGAAATCCTTTTTAAAAAGATTCCATAATCCTTCGCCCACTTGTTTAATAAAGCTGTAACCTCACTATTAATCGCACTTCTTGTCTGATCGTCCATTCCTTGTGTTACTTCATCATAATTATCTAAAAAGATTAAGGCCAATGCAGTCCGTTCATTCTCATATTGCTGCTCAATTTCTATTTGCTCTGTTACATCAAAGAAATATAATAAACGATCATCGCGTTTTATAATCACTTTAAATTTTCGATCATGCAAGGTAATGGTTTCAGAATTGATTTCTTGTTTAATTAACGGCACTAAAGAATCTGCAACATCATATAATGATCGTCCCACTAATGTATCTTCATCAAAACAAGATGTTAAAAAAGGATTAGTCCACTCAATAACATATTGATCATTATATAACATAATTCCAATCGGCATTTCCATTAAGGCCTCTTCGCCGACTTTTTTCAATCGATAAGAAAGCGTTGTGATATACCCTTCCATTTCAGTTTGAAAATCAACCACAGCTTTTCTCAAATAAAGAAGGGCAGCACCTAGAAGAACCGTTACAAGGAGACCAATCATCCAATTAAAAAAATAGAGAAACAGTACAGAAATGACTGTTACGGCAATTAACACATAAATCGGGTATCGGACTAATGGTTTTTCATACAAACTCGGCATCCGCTCTCATCAACTCCTCTTTAGGCACTGAATCCTATCTTACTTTTTTTGTTATTTTACCACGGAGAGGGAAGCATAAATCAATTATACCTAAGATTCTAACAAGATAAAGCAGGATTGGTATAAGTAATGATGCAATCAAAACGATAATCGGCACAGCCTTGGATAGGCCTTTCATATAGGAATAGTAAAATACAAATGAGAATCCTTGAATCAGGACGAAAAATTGCAGAATAAAATATAAATTCATCAGCGCCATATAATAGAAGCTGTCTGGATCTATGTTTACCATAATTAGCAGGGAGACAATTAAATAATACCAAAATAAACTTTGCGGGAGCCGCAAATACCTGAATGGCTTTAATGGAGCAACTCCAACCTTCAACCGTTTAAGAACAGGTACGGCGATGATATGGCTAATGACAGCGAACATCATTCCTGTTGCCGCGAATATTGTAGGAGTTAAAATATGTATAAGATCTAATCCCTGTTTAAGCTGTTCAAATTGCCCCTCAACATTAGCATCTGGATTTAGTGATGAATACATCGATTTTGATTGCTCGATTGACTGCTCTAATAAAGAGATGGAGTCTTTAATCATATCAATTTGAAGAATAAGAATGGTTCCTATATAGATCACAACTAAGCCGATTGTATAAGCTAAGCTTCCTCCAATTAGAGCACCTATTGATTGCTTTCTTTTATAAAAGATACCCATTGTTACTCCACTTAATCCAAACATGAATGCTAACAGAATGTTTGTCATGGAACCAAATAGGATAGACAGCAGACTTCCAGCAAATAACATCATCAATGAAACACCTAAACCATGTCTTATCGTAAAGATAATAAATGGCAAAGGAAGGACAAACAGCAGGACAGTACCTATAAATGGTGCATAAAGCGAAAAGAGCATTAAAACCAGGAAAAGAGCCAATAAAATGGCGCCTTCTGTAATCACATGAATCCGCCTCATCATTTCACCTCTTCTTTAAGGGGATCAAGCTTTATTTTAGACTACCTTCCACTTGTAATCAAACATCTGGCACAACAAACAATAGCAACATACCTTCTTACATATTTACTCTTAAAATAGTGTTAGTATATCGTAAAAAGAGAAATATTATGTCTAATTATAAACCGTGGAATATGTATCTACAAATGTATAAAAAAGCACAGATCGGAAAAAGTCCAATCTGTGCTTTATACTTATTCACCAGAAACGTATGGTAATAAAGCCATTTGACGAGCTCTCTTAATAGCTACAGTCAATTTACGTTGGTATTTTGCACTTGTACCTGTTACACGACGAGGTAAGATTTTACCACGCTCAGATACGAATTTTTTTAGTAAATCTACATCTTTGTAATCGATGTGTGTGATTCCGTTAGATGTGAAAAAGCACACTTTACGACGTTTTGCACGTCCACCTTTACGTCCGCCTGCCATTGTCTATTTCCTCCCTTCTGACTATGATTAGAATATATGTTTAAACTTAAAACGGTAAGTCGTCATCAGATATATCAATAGGTTTTCCATCGTTTGCAAATGGATCGTCATCAAAGCTTGTACGCCCTTGATTACGTTGATTTTGATCTGAACCGAACGGATTTTGATTTCCAGAATTGCCAGGATACCCACCAAAATTATTATTATTATTGTTGTTGTAGTTATTGTTGCCGCCTCCGCCGCTTGCACTTCTAGGCTCCAAGAATTGGACACTTTCTGCAACAACCTCTGTTACATAAACGCGTTTGCCTGTTTGATCTTCATAACTACGTGATTGCAGCCGGCCGTCAACACCTGCTAAACTACCTTTTTTAAGGAAGTTTGCAACATTTTCGGCTTGCTTGCGCCAAATCACACAGTTAAGAAAGTCAGCTTCTCTTTCACCTTGTTGGTTCGTAAACGTACGGTTTACCGCTAAAGTAAATGTCGCAACAGCTACTCCGCTTGGTGTGTAACGCAGATCTGGATCTTTTGTTAGTCTTCCGACTAGTACGACTCGATTCAACATCAGAACCATCCTTTTTTGAATATCTTTTCTATTATTTATAAATTAGTCTTCTTTTTTAACAACGATGTGACGAATGATATCTTCGTTAATTTTCGCTAAACGGTCAAATTCTTGAACCGCAGCAGCTTCAGAGTTAACTTGAAGAAGCATATAGTAGCCATCACGGAAATCATTGATTTCGTATGCTAGGCGACGTTTTCCCCACTCTTTTGCTTCAGCTACTTCCGCACCATTTTCAGATAAAACGTTGTTGAAACGCTCAACTAAAGCTTTCTTAGCTTCATCTTCAATATTTGGACGGATGATGTACATAACTTCATACTTTTTCATCATCTTACACCTCCTTCTGGACTAAACGGCCCAATTATGGGCAAGGAGCAATTAAAATAAATTACTCACAATTAGGTATTTTAACAAAAAAAGAACAAAAGCGCAAGCGCCTCGTTCAGCCTTGGGCAAATAATAGAAGGCGCTCTTTGCCTTCAATTCATGAGTGACTAGACCCTAGAGGGGCTAGGCGCTGGAGCTGAACACCAAAACTAAGTAGAATGGTTTTATTCTCAAACATTACAAGCGTAAGCGCCTTATTTACCCGATCTTACACATTAAATCGGAAGTGAATAACATCTCCATCTTGGACAATATATTCTTTTCCTTCTAAACGGACCTTACCTGCCTCACGCGCAGCACCCATTGACTTTGCAGCTAACAGGTCATCGTATGAAACTGTTTCAGCACGGATAAACCCTCTTTCGAAGTCTGTATGGATAATTCCTGCACATTGTGGAGCTTTCATGCCTTTTTTAAACGTCCAAGCACGAACCTCTTGTTCGCCTGCTGTAAAGTATGTTGCCAATCCAAGAAGATGGTAGGAAGCTTTAATTAGCTGGTCAAGTCCTGACTCTTCAATTCCAAGCTCTTCAAGGAACATTTCCTTTTCTTCCCCTTCAAGCTCAGCAATCTCAGATTCAATTTTTGCACAGACAACAATTACTTCTGCATTTTCACCAACAGCAAACTCACGAACCTGTTTAACATATGGATTTTCTGAAGCATCCGCTACTTCATCCTCACTAACATTTGCTACATATAATACAGGTTTAATGGTTAATAAATGCAATTGCTTTACATATTTCAATTGCTCTTCGTTAAACTCTACAGAACGAGCAGGCTTTTCATTTTCAAACGCTTCTTTAAGCTTTACTAAAATCTCATGCTCAAAAACAGCTGTTTTTTCTTTTTGCTTTGCAAGTTTTGCTACGCGGTCAATTCGCTTATCAACCGTTTCTAAATCAGCTAAAATCAGCTCAAGATTAATCGTTTCGATATCAGAAATTGGATCAACCTTACCTGAAACATGGGTGATATTTTCATCGGCAAAACAACGTACAACATGACAAATCGCATCCACTTGGCGAATATGGGAAAGGAATTTATTCCCTAATCCTTCTCCTTTGCTGGCACCTTTAACAATCCCAGCAATATCAGTAAATTCAAACGCAGTAGGCACCGTCTTCTTAGGGTTTACAAGCTCTGTTAGCTTTTGCAGACGCTCATCAGGCACTTCTACAATCCCAACATTAGGATCTATTGTACAAAATGGATAGTTTGCTGATTCAGCACCAGCTTGTGTAATCGCGTTAAATAATGTTGATTTTCCGACATTAGGAAGACCTACAATACCAGCAGTTAATGCCATATTCCCACTCCTCTATTATGAAACAAAAAAATTTGTCCGAATTCTAATCAATCTTCAACAATTATAGATAGTAAATGGATAAAAAACAAGCAAATGAAGGGGACAGTCCCCCGTTTTGAGAACTGACCCTATTTAAACAGCATTCTTTATCCAATTGATTTTTCGATATTAACTAAACAATCATATAACACACTGCCTAAGCCATTATCTGAAAGACCGTCTGACGTAAGTAAATTGACAGAGCCGCCAAATTTATGCCATTGTCCTTCATCGACATTAATCGTTCGAGGATGAGCCTGCTTCATGATCTTGGCGATCCCTGATAGCCTTCCTCGATCATTATAGATGGTGACAGAATCACCATCTTCTATTTGCTTTTCACTAGCAATATCCTCTGAGATTTCAATTTTAACCATCTGTAATGCCTTAATTAAGATATAGTGCTGTGAATGGTTTGACCGTGAAGGGTGGATCGATAAAAGCTGATACGGGTACTTCCTAGCCAATGAAGAATTGGTTATACTTGACTCCTTTGGCGGGAAATAAACCGGTTTCCCTTCATAACCCTTTACTTCTGCAAGGGAAGAGGTGAATTCAAATTTTCCAGTAGGCGTTAAAAATTCTTTTGTTTCCCATGGGACGTGTTGAACAGGGAGCGGCAGCCGTTTTTCTTTTTTTAACCTTTCCAATGTGATGCCATGCTTGTTTAAATCGGAAAGTCCTATTTCTAAAAACTCTGTCCGCGACATATGAAACGCCTCTCCAAACCCTAAACGCTCCGCTAATTGTGTCCAAATCCACAAATCTGATTTGGCCTCTCCAGGCGGTTCCACAAGCTTCTCCCCATAATTGACAAAATGATGATACATAGAGGAATAATAGATATCTTCTTCCTCAAAAACAGTTGTTGTTGGCAATACATAATCAGCAAGTTCGGCTGTATCTGTTAAAAAATGATCGACAACTACAAGAGTCTCAACAGATTTAAATGCCTGTTTAACCTTAGAGGAATTAGGAACCTGGGCAAGCGGATTACCACATGTTACAAAGATCATTTTAATTTCTGGATTTTTGGCTGATAAAATTGCTTCTGCCTGGTTCATCATAGGAAATTGTCTTGAAGCTGCTTTTTTATGTGGCAATGTAAGCCCGTCCATATGAAAGCTTCTGCCTACCTGCAGGTTGCCAAAATTAGCACCACCCCCAGGAATTCCAATATTCCCGCTAACTGCAACTAATGCATCAATTAATCTGATTGTATTACCGCCATTTGCGTATCTTTGCATACCTAACCCTATATATGTCGAGGTCGGACCATCCGCATATAAGGAGGCTAAATATTTTATATCATCAAAGGTCATCTCAGCCTGAGCTAAAATGTCATCCATCTTTATGCTATCTAATAATGCTAAAAGGTCATGATAGCCTATGGTATGGTGATCAATAAATGTTTGATCCTGCTTATTTTCTGCAATCAAATATTTCATAACACCGATTGCAGCTAATCCATCCATTCCAGGTTTGATGGATAGATAACGATCGGCGATTTTCGCCGTTGCATTAAAAATCGGGTCTATAACGGTAATGCTTGCTCCCCGCTTTTTCGCTTCCTGTAAATAGTGAAATAAATGCATATTCGTTCTTGCTACATTTCTACCCCAAATCACAACATGCTTGCTATGAAAAATGTCATCCGGAGCATGGCTAAATGAACTGCCGAAATCCCAGGTTTGAGCTTCAATACCCGATCCCCAGCAGATGCTGCCGACTAACTCCGTTACACCGCCAAAGCAATGAAAGAAGCGCTTATCAAGGTTTATTAACAGCCCATTATTAGCATAATCATGGCTATGCAAAATCGCTGTTGGACCATGGATCTTTTTAATTTCTCTCATTTTTCCAGCAACTTCGTCCAATGCTTGCTCCCAAGAGATCTCAATAAATCTCCCATTCACCTTTTTTAATGGGGTTGTTAATCGTTCCGGGGAATTTGTCTTCGCCTCCAGCATTCTTCCTCTGCCGCAAATTTTCCCTTGGGTAATCGGATGCTCCTTATCTCCTTCAACCTTTGTTACTTTTCCATCCTCAACTGTTACTTCAAAGCCGCAGCTATCCCAGCAGTTTAACGGACAGGATGACTTAAATACTTGTTTCATTGCCTCTATCCCTTCACCCTACTCATTCGTTTCTTCGTGTTTGACAAGTACCTTTTTCATCTTTCGTGTGAACTCTTTTCGAGGAATGAGGACACTATGGCCGCAGCCTTCGCATTTAATGCGAATATCCATCCCTAACCGGATCACTTTCCAGCGATTTGTCCCACATGGGTGCTGCTTCTTCATTTCGACAATATCATTTAGTCCAAATTCCTTTTCCATCATATTTTCCCCTCCGCTCTTAACCAACTTGTTCTTTTTTGTTATACATAACCATTTTAGGATATGGAATTTCAATTCCGTGTTCATCTAAACGCAATTTAATATCTTTGCGCAGCATTCTCGCGATGGCAAAATGACGCATTGGCTCCACTTCACAGACAACGCGCATAATCACCTCTGAAGCTCCTAAAGTTTGGATACCAAGCAGTTCAGGCGGTTTCACAACCCCTTCATATTTCTCTGGAACTTCATCTAATAATTCCTGGATAACACGTTCAGCCATAGGTATGTCCGTTTCATATGCTATGCTGACATCAACAACAGCCATACTATTATGAATAGAAAAATTTGTAACCTCTACAATACTCCCATTTGGTAAAATGTGGAGTTCTCCAGTCCAATTTTTAATTTTTGTTGTTCTTAGTCCAATTTCTTCTACAGTTCCCTCAAAGTTTGCAACACGAATATGGTCGCCAACAGAAAATTGATCCTCAAAAATAATAAAGAAACCTGTAATAATATCCTTTACAAGACTTTGTGCGCCAAAACCTACAGCAAGTCCAACAATACCTGCTCCAGCAAGCAAAGCCCCAACATTTATCGTTAATGTCTCCAGCACCATAATGATGGCAACGAAATAAACAACATATGTCAAAATGTTTTCCAATAGTTTTGTAAGTGTATTTTCTCTTCGTTCAGAAATACGGATTGGTGATTTCCCGCGGAATAAAAAGATCTTGCCAATGGCAAGTTTTCCGATTCGAATAAAAACAGATGAAATAACTAGAACCAAAACAATCTTTAATAACCCTTGTCCTATGTTCACCCATAGTTGTGCATCTGTAATGTACTGATAAAAGTCCTTCCACAAATCCTCAATGATATTCAACCTTATCACCCTTTTCACTAATCTATTTTTAAAATGAGCTGCCATGCTGGAATAAACATTATTTTCATAGCTTATTATACTCTATCATAACACTCGTTTAAAAAAGGAACTTTCATAAAGCAGCACGAAAAATATTACCATTACATTCATGTACTTGCTTATTTTATACCAAAAAAAGACTGACTCAGGCAAAGATTATCCATCCAAAATCGATAATCTATGAGTCAGTCTTTACTATTTTAAACTTCTTCACGTACGATAGCGGCCCATGATTGGATATAGTAAGATGGATACAAGGAGATAAAGATTAATTAACCCGTATAACGGGTATAAAATAGCAACAAGATTGGAAAATCCAAAGCTGGTAAATGGAATCATCAGCAAGACAAAGACAAAAGCCATTACCCAATATGGCAAATTAGAGATCTCCTTAAATCTCGAAGCAAGTCCAAAAATACCTGAAACTGCTGTTGTATAAATGGCAAGCCAAAGCATAATCGACATAAAGAGAAACACAGCAAATGGCGAACCATTTAAAATAGCAAATAAAGGAATTTCATATTCTGCTAAATAATCCGCCATTTGCACCAATGTTTCATTGTAAATAAACGAAATCACACCTAAGACAATACCGCTCCCGATACTCGCTATTTTCGCTTCCTTAAGGTCTTTCATTTCCTTGCCGATTGCAGATAATACGGCAATTAATGGCAATATGTTAAGTGAGGTAAACGTAAAGGCTGAAGGCCAATTATATTGTTTTGTTAAATCCAGCATCCAAGAATGGTGGTTTGAAAAATTGAATGTTAGTAATGCATAAATCAATCCCAGTACCAGCATTGGAATAATGAAAACATTGAGTCGAATGATCCCATTTATATTACTTAGGAAGAGAAGGACTAATAAGACTGAAAAAAACAGGATTCCCCCCCAATAGGGAACAAAAAAGGCTTCAAGTGTAGCACCGCCTCCAGCGATCATAACAATGGTCGTACTAAAAAGATACACCACAATCAAGACATCATAAACATAGGAAAGCTTTCTACCTACTAATCTTTCTAATACCGGAAAAAAGTGATTGGATCTCTCTTCATAACTTATTTTCATAATGACATACACAGCGATGATGAAAATAACAGTAAAAATACAAATGGCAAGTCCGCTTTCAAACCCAAAAAACTGCCATATTTCCCGGCCAGAGGCATACCCTGCGCCAATAATCGTTCCTAAAATTAAAAACATCCATTTAAACCCTGACTTCATTTTCTCTCACCTCTTAAGGCTGTCCAAATTGAAACGAAGATGTATAGAAATGAACATTCTTCCGTATACTGTTACTACTATGATGTGGGAGTGAATTCTATGAATCTAAAAACCGGACTTTTTCAATCTGAAAAAAAACAAGATCGAATTTATTATGAAGATCAGCACGCGATCGAACTCATATCAAATCATATTAATGAGCATTTGCCAAAGCTCACAATAAAGCCCATAGTGATCGTCTGTATTGGAACAGATCGGTCAACTGGAGATTGTTTAGGTCCGTTAATTGGCTATAACATTCAACAAGAATTATCACATTTCCATGTCTACGGTACCCTGAAGGATCCTGTACACGCTGTTAATTTAAAAGAAACATTGGAATTTATTAAAGATAAACATAAAAATCCATTTATCATTGCAATTGATGCATGTTTGGGTCGCTTAAGCAGTGTTGGCTTCGTTCAAGTTGCTGAAGGCTCAATTAAACCTGGTGCTGGAGTAAATAAAGATCTTCCAGCTGTTGGAAATATGCATATCACAGGCATTGTAAATGTCAGCGGATTTATGGAATTTTTCGTCTTACAAAACACACGATTACATCTTGTTATGAGCATGGCTGAGGTCATTTCTAAAGGCTTAATTGAAGCTGAAAAAAGATATGTAGAAAAACGGCGTACAATCCAGGACAGCCTGTTTACTGAACAAAATTCTATTATTAACTAATTCAAACCAACATAAAGAAAACTTGGCTGGCGCCAAGCCTTTAGGCGCAGTGCGACTGCCTAGTTGCACTTATACTTAATTCTTAAAATTTGCCACTAGGTCGAAATTTCTCCTGCGCTGCAAATTTATGCTTTCTTAACGTATAAAAAAACACTGCATTTTATATACAGTGTAGATGTCAATAATAATATTGTAATAAAACTATTATCGTGACAATTAAAATACTCGGCAGAAGATTTGCAACTCTGATTTGTTTAATTCCAAGCATATTAATGCCAATTGCAAAGATAAGTACTCCTCCAGTTGCTGTTAGCTCAGCTATTAAAATATTTAAGAGTGAATCTGATAGAAACTGATGAATCACATTTGCAAATAATGAAATGCCGCCCTGATAAATAAAGACTGGAATCGCTGAAAATAAGACTCCTATCCCAAGAGTGCTTGCTAATACAATACTTGTAAAGCTGTCGATCATTGATTTTGTTAAAAGCACGGCATGGTCCTGTCTAAGACCACTATCAAGTGCTCCAACTATTGCCATTGCTCCAACAACAAAAATTAAGGTTGCCGTTACAAACCCTTGAGCAATATTACCGCTTTCTGATTTCCCTAATTTACGTTCAAGGACATTTCCAACATGGTGCAAATGATCTTCTATTCGCAGCCATTCGCCGATTACTGTACCTACTACTAAACTAACAATGACTATAAAAAAATTATCACTTTTTAATGCCATATCAACTCCAAGAATAACTACCGAAAGGCCAATTGCTATCATGACCGTTTGTTTCATTTGCTCTGGTATTCTTCTAAGGAATAAACCAAGCATGGTTCCAGCGATTATTCCTATTGCGTTCATAATACTTCCAAATAAAACCAATTACTTTCCGCCTTTCTGATGATTTGCTATATATTTTGTGATTGTCTTTCTAAAATTGGCAGAAGTAGTATCATACTTTGCTTATTAAACATTTCTTGCATAAAAAATACTGACTCGATGAAGAGCCAGCGGTTTCTGAACTAGTTATTAAGCTTAGGATGATTGTTGTGATTGCAATAATTCTAAGATACGTTCTAAATCATCCTGAGAAAAGAACTCAATTTCTATTTTCCCTTTTTTCTTTTGCTTTTTAATTGTAACAGATGTCCCAAAATACTCCTGTAAGTATGTTTCACGCTCTCTAATAAAAACATCCTTTTCAGGCTTTTTCTTCTTAGTTTCACGTGGAACATTATTTAACTGTTGGACAAGCAATTCCACTTGACGAACATTTAACTGTTCTCGAATTATTTTTTCTACTAATAGATTCAGCTTTTCTTTATTCTTCAAACCAAGAAGTGTACGACCATGTCCCATTGACAGTTTTCCTTCTGAAATAAGCTGTTGAATCTTCTCAGGCAAGGATAGTAAGCGAATATGGTTGGCAATATGAGGTCTACTTTTCCCTAGACGTTTTGCGAGCACTTCTTGGGTAAGATTAAGCTTTTCCATTAACGCTTGGTAAGCCTGAGCTTCTTCAATTGGTGTTAAGTCTTCACGCTGCAAGTTCTCTAATAGAGCCAATTCCATCATTTGCTGTTCTGAAAAGTCTCTAATTACAGCTGGTATGACCGTCAGCTTAGCTTCTTTTGCTGCACGAAAGCGTCTTTCTCCAACGACAATTTCAAACCCTTTAATGCTCCTGCGAACAACAATCGGCTGTAAGATCCCATGCTGCAAAATTGATTCTTTTAGCTCGTTAATTGCTTCCTGATCAAAAACCTTACGTGGTTGATAAGGATTTGGACGAATTTCTTTTAACTTTAAATCTTGCACTGTTTCATCTTGTCCAGCCTCAATATGAGTAAATAAAGCATTTATCCCTTTACCTAAGCCTTTAGCCACTAACAACCACTTCCTTTGCCAAATCTAAGTAAACTTCTGCTCCTCTGGATCTTGGGTCATAAATGATAATTGGTTGACCATGACTTGGTGCTTCACTTAAACGAATATTTCTAGGAATAATCGTCTTGTAAACCTTATCTTGGAAATACTTTTTCACTTCTTCGATGACCTGAATACCTAAATTCGTTCTTGCGTCAAGCATGGTTAATAGAACACCTTCAATCATTAACTCTGTATTTAAATGCTTCTGGACGAGTCGAACAGTATTCAATAACTGGCTTAATCCTTCTAATGCGTAATATTCACATTGAACCGGTATTAAAACGGCATCTGATGCGGTTAGTGCATTAATTGTTAGCAATCCTAATGAAGGTGGGCAATCAATGATCATATAATCATAATGGTGTTTAACTGATTCAATTGCCCTCTTTAATCTCACTTCTCGGGAAATAGTTGGCACAAGCTCTATTTCTGCTCCTGCTAATTGTATAGTAGCTGGAATAATATCTAAGTTTTCTACTGCTGTTTGTTTAATAACATCTTTTACATCTACGTCATCTACTAAAATATCATAAATGCAATGTTCAACATCGGCTTTTTCAATCCCTATACCGCTTGTTGCATTACCTTGTGGGTCAACATCGACGAGAAGCACTCGTTTACCGATGTATGCTAAGCAAGCACCTAAATTTACAGAAGTCGTTGTCTTTCCGACTCCCCCTTTTTGGTTTGCAATGGCAATAATTTTTCCCACGATGTCACCTGCTTTCATCACGAATAAACAATAGAATAGCTTTTAGTTACCATTTTATTATTTTATCATGAAATTTATCGAAAGGTCTGTCTTTTTTTGGATTTCTTCGATAATAGTATTTTCTACATAGAGAAAATCACGTTTTCAACACTACTTTTTGATGATTTTCCTTATTAAAAAGATTGTTTCCTACACGAGAAAAAAGGGCTGGTTAGGCAACCAGTCCTCGTGTGTTATATTGAAATTTTTCGTTTCTATTTATCTATAAAAATAACAAAAGGTTATTTAGGAATTTTGATCGTAAACTGAATATACTCATCAAACTCTTCTTCTTCCGTATTCAGCTTTACACCACTATCAGCTACCATTGTTAGCGACTGGCGTATTGTATTCATGGCAATTCTAGTATCTCTACTAAATGCTTTTCGTTTCGGTTTTGGTTTTACATTCTTTTTTTCTAGTAGCCTAACTACTCGATCTTCTGTTTGTTTTACATTTAGCTGCTTATCGATGATTTCCGTTAATAGCTTCGTTTGCGCTTCTGGATCTTTTAAAGGAATAAGCGCTCGTGCATGCCGCTCAGTGATAAGCTTTTGTAAAAGGGCATCCTGTACATCTTGCGGGAGCTTTAACAAGCGAAGCTTATTCGCAATTGTCGATTGGCCTTTTCCAAGACGTTGCGCTAATGCCTCTTGGGTAAGATTATGCAATTCAAGCAGCTTTGCATAAGCAACTGCTTCCTCAATTGAAGATAATTCTTCCCTTTGCAGGTTTTCAATTAAGGCTACGCTTGCTGTTTCGGTATCATTAAAATCTTTTACAATAGCAGGAATCTCTTCCCAACCAAGGGTTTGCACAGCACGCCAGCGTCTCTCACCAGCAATAATCTCATATTTCCCATCTATTTCACGAACAACGATTGGCTGTATAATTCCATGTGTACGAATGGTTAACGCTAATTCTTCAATCTTTTCATCTGAAAAAACGGTACGTGGCTGGAAGCGATTAGGAACAATATCCTGAATAAGGATTTTCTTAACCTCTTCCTTGTGTTGTTCTTCCTCTGTTGCTTCTTGTTCTTGTTCTATTTCATCAACGACGACTTGTTCTGCCTCTTTTTCTCCCAAACCGAAAAAACGAGAAAATGGATGCTTCATGAACCTACACCACCTTTAAAAACTACCATTTTTAATATTCTCTTTTTCTTTAATTATTTCCTGCAAAATATTTAAAAGTTCCAGTAAGTGTTTCAAATGAAACACTTACTCAATTGGAAGCTTATTTGGCGTTCCAGGTTTTCTAGGATATTTTTTAGGTGTTTCTTTTATTTTTTCAATCAATAAGATTGTTCTCTCGCTTTTTTCTAAAGGGAGATCAAATGAGTGAATGTCTTTTACCTTACCGCCTAGTACATTTAGTGCTTTTTTACCAGCATCAAGTTCTTCTTTTGCGGCTGCCGCCTTCATTGCAATAAAGTTACCGTTCTTTTTTACTAAGGGTAGACATAGTTCACTTAGAACCGAAAGTCTTGCAACAGCCCTGGCTGTCACAACGTCAAACGATTCTCTTTTGCTTTTATCTTGACCAAATGTTTCCGCACGGTCATGGAACAATTGAACATTTTTTAAGCCCAATTCATTTGTCAGGTGTGTTAAGAAATTAATTCTTTTTTGCAAGGAATCCACAATCGAAACTTGAAGATCAGGAAAACAAATCTTAATCGGTAAACTCGGAAAGCCCGCACCTGCACCAACGTCACAAATAGAAAGCGGCTTTGAGAAATCAAAGTAAAATGCAGCCGATATTGAATCATAAAAATGCTTTAAATAGACCTCTTTTTTGTCTGTGATTGATGTCAAGTTCATCTTCTCGTTCCACTCAACCAATAAGTTGAAGTATAACTCAAATTGGTCCAATTGCTGCGGAGAAAGGACAATTCCCTTCTCCGCTAGACTTGACTGAAATAATTCTGTATCCATACCCAAACCCTTTCTGTTTATCCCATAAGTCTCGCTAACCATCAGTTGGAAAAACTCCAACTGATGGTAGTCTCGCTTTATCCCATCTTAACGGTCAGTAATTCCCACTACCGTACTTTGCATGTAATTTAGATAGCTAGGGAAACTGTCCGTAAAGATCCGATAAGTCTCGCTAACCATCAGTTGGAAAAACCTCCAACTGATGGTAGTCTCGCTTTATTGATTTGAAACTCTTGCAATACGGCCTTGTTCAAGGTATATCAATAGAATGGAAATATCTGCTGGATTTACTCCTGATATACGTGATGCCTGAGCAACGGATAATGGTCGAACTTGTTTTAGCTTTTGACGAGCTTCGGTTGCTAAGCCATTAATGGCATCATAATCAATATTTTCAGGGATTTTTTTATTTTCCATCTTTTTCAGTCTTTCTACCTGCTGCAACGATTTCTCAATATAGCCTTCATATTTTATTTGAATTTCAACCTGTTCTTCTACTTCTGGATCCAGATCTATTTCAGATGGAACAAGTTGCTTAATATGGTCATACGTCATTTCAGGACGTTTTAATAAATCCGAAGCTCTAATGCCATCTTTCAGTTCGCTTCCTCCAACAGAAAGAATTAGTTTCTGTGTTTTTTCATTAGGTTTAATAATAGTGGAAACTAAGCGTTTCTTTTCTTCTTCGATGGCTTGCTTTTTATTTAAGAATCTTTCAAAGCGTTCATCGGAAATCAGTCCAAGCTTTTTCCCGATTTCTGTCAAGCGCAAATCAGCATTATCATGACGAAGCAGCAAGCGGTATTCTGCTCTTGAAGTAAGTAAACGATATGGCTCATTTGTTCCTTTAGTGACTAAATCGTCAATAAGGACACCAATATAAGCTTCAGATCTGCTTAAAATGACTTCTTCTCTTCCTAACGCTTTTTGGGCAGCATTAATTCCTGCCATAATCCCTTGTCCAGCGGCTTCTTCATAGCCTGAGGTACCATTTATTTGTCCGGCAGTAAATAATGAAGAAATCTTTTTCGTTTCTAATGTCGGCCAAAGCTGAGTTGGAACAATCGCATCGTATTCGATTGCATAGCCTGCACGCATCATTTGTACCTTTTCAAGGCCAGGGATTGTTTTTAACATTTGCTGCTGAACGTCCTCTGGCAGGCTTGTTGATAGTCCTTGTACATATACCTCTTGCGTATTTCTCCCTTCCGGTTCTAGGAAAATCTGATGGCGAGGTTTGTCATTAAAACGAACCACCTTGTCTTCAATTGAAGGACAATAGCGAGGACCAGTTCCTTTGATCATTCCTGAATACATAGGTGAACGATGTAGGTTATTATCGATGATTTTATGTGTCTCTTCACTTGTATAGGTTAACCAGCATGGAAGCTGATCTGTAATGTATTTTGTTGTTTCATATGAAAAGGCACGCGGAACTTCATCACCTGGCTGAATTTCCGTTTTGCTGTAATCAATAGAATGACTGTTTACACGTGGCGGTGTTCCTGTTTTAAAGCGTACCAAATCAAAGCCCAGCTCCTGTAAGTGCTCTGAAAGCTTAATCGATGGCTGCTGATTATTCGGGCCGCTAGAGTATTTTAATTCCCCTAAAATGATTTCTCCTCTTAAAAACGTACCTGTTGTTAAAACAACAGACTTTGCCGAATACTCTGCACCTGTTTGGGTGACGATCCCCTTACATACGCCTTCTTCAACGATTAATCGGTCAACCATACCTTGTAGCAAAGTAATATTCTTTTCATTTTCCAATGTTTTTTTCATTTCATGCTGATAAGCAAATTTATCTGCTTGTGCACGCAATGCTCTAACAGCGGGACCTTTACCTGTGTTCAACATTCTCATTTGTATATGTGTTTTATCAATATTTCTACCCATTTCTCCGCCTAAAGCATCGATTTCCCGAACTACAATGCCTTTTGCTGGTCCGCCAACAGATGGGTTACATGGCATAAATGCAACCATGTCTAAGTTAATTGTGATAACAAGCGTTTTGGCACCGATTCTTGCTGAAGCAAGTGCAGCTTCAACACCTGCATGACCGGCACCAACGACAATCACATCAAAATCTCCGGCATGATAGGACATAGAATATCCTCCTTATTTAAAATCTAAATTTATTTCCGCTTTTCTATTTTCCTAAACAAAATTGAGAAAAGAGTTGATCAATTAAACTTTCGTGGACTGCATCACCAATAATTTCGCCGAGCTGCTCCCAGCACCGTGTTAAGTCGATCTGTATCATGTCAATCGGTATCCCTTCCTCAATCCCATTTAATGCCTCATTTATTGATGTTTGTGCGGCAGTTAATAAGGCAATATGGCGGGAATTTGAAACATAGGTCAAATCCTGGCTCTGTACATTTCCTTGAAAGAATAAAGCACCGATGGCTTCTTCTAATTCATCTATCCCCTTTTCCTCTAATAAAGAGGTCGTAACAACAGGGCGCCCAGCTGCCAGTTCCTTTACTTTTTGAAGATCAATCCGTTGTTCTAAATCTGTTTTATTTACAATTACGATTACATCCATCCCTTTAACGGCTTCAAAAAGCTGGATATCTTCATGTGACAGTTCTTCATGATAATTTAAGACAAGGAGAATGAGATCTGCCTCTTTTAAGACCTTTCTCGATTTCTCTACACCAATCCGTTCAACAATATCTTCCGTTTCGCGAATTCCTGCTGTATCCACTAAGCGAAGTGGAACACCTCTTACATTTACATATTCTTCGATGACATCTCTCGTCGTTCCGGGGATATCGGTGACAATTGCTTTATTTTCATGAACAAGACTATTCAGCAAAGATGACTTTCCAACATTCGGTCTTCCAATTATAACTGTTGATAAGCCCTCTCTTAATATTTTCCCTTGGCTGGATGTTTGCAAAAGCTTGCTAATTTCATTTTTGACATATGTCGCTTTTTCAACCAGCATGTTATGAGTCATTTCTTCTACATCATCATACTCAGGATAATCAATATTTACCTCAACATGTGCCAACGTTTCTAAAATCTCTTGTCTTAGCTTTTGAATCAGCCTTGATAATCTTCCTTCCATTTGACCTAAGGCTACATTCATTGCCCTGTCTGTTTTCGCTCGAATTAAATCCATTACTGCTTCAGCCTGAGATAAATCAATTCGGCCATTTAGGAAGGCACGTTTTGTAAATTCACCTGGTTCTGCTATTCGTGCACCATGTTGAACGACCAATTGCAGTACCCGATTAACTGTCACTAATCCGCCATGACAATTTATTTCAACAACATCTTCCCTTGTAAATGTTTTTGGACCCTTCATTATGGAAACCATAACCTCTTCAACAACATTGCCAGTTGCCGGGTCAATTAAATGCCCGTAATGGATCGTATGGGAGTCTACCTCTTTTAGCCTTTTATTTGTCGGGGATTTGAATAGTTTGTCAGCAATAGCGATTGCTTCCTCACCGCTCAATCTCACAATGGCAATAGCCCCTTCTCCTAAAGGCGTTGATATCGCAGCGATTGTATCTAACTCCATTTCTACGATCACCTCTCTTTAGTTTCTTTCATCTATATCATGACATCCTTTTATATGCATTGACCAAAATTTAAAGATAGCATATTTCACATTTATACAAAAGCTAAATACTTCTTTATTTTATCCACAGTTATCCCTTTTCTAACTATTCCTCTACTTATTTTAACTTATCCACATGTTAATAACAATATTTGCTCTTCACCACAGAATACTTTATCCATAATCAACAGAATCTTTCTTTTCTCTTAATCGTCAAAATTCGACTTTTCTAATTCTATATTTGTATAGAAAATTTAATATTCTTAATCTTAAACTTTTAGCAAAACAAAAACCGGCTCTATTTTGAGCCGGCTTTTGCTTTTAGTGAAATAACCAAATGACGATTGGGTTCTTCACCAACAGAATATGTTTTTATATCATGAAATTCAGATAAAGCAGCATGAATAATTTTTCGTTCATATGAAGGCATCGGTTCTAATGAAACAGTTTTTGATGTTCGAATAACCTGCTGCGCTAAACGGGACGCCAATTGAATTAACGTCTCTTTTCTGCGTTCTCGATAATTCTCAGCATCAATAATGATCTGAATATAGTAGGTTGAATATCGATTCGCTACTAATTGTGTTAAATACTGGAGAGAATTCAACGTTTGTCCCCGTTTACCAATTAAAAGAGCCATCTTATCTCCGGTAAGCTGAAAATTAACTACCTTGCCAGACTGTTTTATTTCAATCTCGGCATCTATTCCCATTTTCTTTATCACGTTTGAAAGAAACGCATGTGCTTCTTTTACCGGGTCTTGTATCAATTTTACTCTGACATTTGCGGGCTTTTTCCCGAAGATTCCGAAGATACCTTTTTTACCTTCATCTAAAATCGTAATCTCGACTTCATCTCTAGTTGCTTTTAATTGGCTTAATGCTTCTTCCACTGCTTCATTGACGGTCTGTCCATTAGCAGTTATCTCTTTCACTTTTTAGTTCCTCCATCTTTGCTTGCCTTAAGTTCAGGTCCTTTTACAAAATACGTTTGTACAATCATAAATAAGTTACCTACTACCCAGTACAAGGAAAGTGCTGCAGGGAAGCTGATGGCAAAGATCACAATCATAATCGGCATCAGCCATAACATCATCGCCATTTGCGGATTTTGATTTGCTGTTCCAGCCATCATCATTTTCTGCTGAACAAATGTTGTTACCCCGGCAATTAGCGGCAGAATAAAGTACGGATCCTTTTCCCCAAGATCAAACCATAGGAATGTATGCTCTGCAATTGCTTCTGTTCTCATAATCGCATGATAGAAACCAATTAAGATTGGCATTTGAATGATTAATGGGAAACAGCCGGCAAGTGGATTTACACCATGCTTTTGAAATAACGCCATCGTTTCCTGCTGAAGCTTTTGTTGTGTTTGTTGATCTTTTGAGCTATATTTTTCTCTTAATTTCTGCATTTCTGGTTGTATGGCTTGCATTGCCTTCGAGCTTTTCATCTGTTTCATCATTAATGGTAATATAGCTAAGCGAATGATAATGGTAACTAAAACAATTGATATTCCATAATTATCGCCAGTTAATTCTGCAAAATATGTAATAAGTTGTGATAAGGGATACACAATATACGAATTCCAAAATCCTTCACTTTCAGATGTAATTGGTTGATTTACCTCCGTACATCCAGTTAAAAGGGTTAATACACTTAAAAAGCCAGTTATTAAAAGTATGCGCCTCTTCAAACCTTATTTCCTCCTAATCAAAAAATAGATACCTATCCGTACGTTAATGAAATGAAAAAGTTTCACATCATTCATATCTTATCATTTTTATCATGATTTTTCCTTTTTAAAAAGTAAAGAAAAATAATTTTTCCATCTATTTAGCTAACCAGCTAGGGCGCCAAAGAGCACTGCCGCTTTCTTCTTTTTCGACAATCATTTAGACTGATAGATTTTTGCCTTGCGAAACAAGTGGTTTAAACTGCTTTTTACCTCATGATACCCCATGTCAGCTGCTGGCTTTCTGGCAATGATAATGTATTCCTTACCACTTGCTATTTTATGCTTATCTTCTAAAAAAACTTGTCGAATTAAGCGCTTTATTCTATTTCTTGTCACTGCATTGCCAATTTTCTTACTTACAGATAACCCAATTCGAAACTCTTTTTCTTCAGGATTTTGCATTATGTAAATAACAAATTGTCGATTTGCAATCGATTTTCCATGTTTAAAAACAGCTTGAAAATCTTCATTTTTTTTTATCCGATATTTTCTTCTCATTTTGTTTCACTCCGGTATGTTCTGCTTGCAATCCTCTTAAGGCAGAATTCTCACCATCATTATAGCTGAAATAGAAACGATTTAAACAAACCAATCTTTTGCCAGGCGAAAAAATCGTTTCTTCTTCATCTTTACACAACGATCCATTTCCATTATAAAAATCCGTAATGATTGACACTCATCTTACTTGCAAAAAAAGACCACTGATTCTTCAGTGGCCTATGCTGATAATACTTTTCTTCCTCTGCGACGACGGCGAGCAAGAACTTTACGTCCATTAGCTGTGCTCATGCGGCTACGGAAACCATGAACTTTACTACGTTTACGTTTATTTGGTTGATAAGTACGTTTCATATATGACACCTCCCTGAGGAATAACAGTTAAAGACAGTCTTATTAATTATAGTGACCGATCCTATAAATTGTCAACCTTCCCTCAAATATTTCATCAGGAAATATCTTCTTCGACAGGCTCATCTCTTGTGGATAATAATCCGACATAATTCTTCACTATCCACATCAGTTATCGACAAGTTTTTCACAACTTGCACCCATGTGGACAAATTTCCTCAACAATCGGATAGTTATGTGGATAAGTTTGTAAAAACCATTGCATCTCTAGTTTTATTCTGATATTATATTTGTGTTTTCACTCTTAATATAGAATGCTATATTTATCTTTATCCACAGTCTGTGGATAAATTGTGGAAAAATTTAAACACCTTGTGTAAAATGTTGTCCACAAATTTGTCGTTTTGTCGAAAAGTCGTTTTTCTACTATATTATATATTTATTCACATTTTCCTTATTTGTATGTTTATACATGACTATTCGCATATTGTACAAAGGTTGTACAAAGATGATACTTGGGTAAAGGAGGGACAAACCACT